>CP192047.1:5735265-11470531 GCA_050942275.1 Spirillospora sp. CA-255316
AAGCGCCGGAGGTCGCCCTCGCCGCGGCGCAGCGACCCGGCCGCCACCGCGCCGGAACCGGCCGAGTCGACGGTCGCCTGGACGTCGGCGGTGAGCACCGGATGCGGGCTGGCCTCGATGAGGAACCCGTACTCCTCCTCCAGCACCGCGCGCACGGCCCGCTCGAAGTCGACCGTCCGGCGCAGGTTGGTGTACCAGTACGCGGCGTCGAGCCGGTCGCCCACCAGCCGGCCGCCGGTGACCGCCGAGAAGAACGGCACCGCCGCCGGGCGCGGGCCGATCGGCGCCAGATCGTCCAGCAGCCGCCGCTCGATCCTCTCCACGTGCGCCGAGTGCGAGGCGTAGTCCACCGCGACCCGGCGGGCCCGGATCTCCTCGGCGGCGCAGCGGGCCAGCAGCTCGTCCAGCGCGGGGGCGTCACCGGACACCACCACCGACGACGGGCCGTTGACCGCCGCCACGGTCAGCCGGCCGTCCCATCCCGCCAGCAGCTCGCGGGCCCGCGCCACCGGCAGCGCCACCGACGCCATCCCGCCGTGCCCGGCCAGTTCCTCGGCGATGGCCCGGCTCCGCAACGCGACCACCCGAGCGGCGTCCTCGAGCGTGAGGGCGCCCGCCACGTACGCGGCCGCGATCTCCCCCTGCGAGTGACCGACGACGGCGGCGGGTTCCACACCGTGGGAACGCCACAGGGCCGCCAGCGCCACGTTCACGGCGAACAGCGCCGGCTGCACGACGTCCACCCGGTCCAGGGACGGCGCGCCGGGCGCCCCGCGGAGCACGTCGGTCAGGGACCAGTCCACGTGCGGCGCCAGCGCCGCCGCGCACGCCTCCACCTCGGCGGCGAAAGCGGGCGAGGTGTCCAGCAGGTTCACCGCCATCCCGGGCCACTGGGAGCCCTGGCCGGGGAACACGAAGACGGCCTTGCCGCCCTCCCCTTCGACGCCCTGGGTCAGGCCGGCGGCCGGGGCCCCTTCGGCGAGCGCGGCCAGGCCGGCGCGCAGGTCGTCCGCGTCGGTACCGGCCACGACGGCTCGGTAGTCGAACGTCGACCGGGTGGTCACCAGCGACAGGCCCACATCGGCGGGGCTCGACTCGGGATGTTCGTCCACGAAGGAGAGCAGGCGCGCGGCCTGGTCGCGCAGCGCGCCCTCGTCCCGCGCCGACACCACCCACGGCAGCACGGCCGGAGCGCTGCCCTCTGAGACGGGGGGCTCCGGTACGGGCGACTCCGCCTCGGCCGGGGGCGCCTCCAGCACCACGTGGGCGTTGGTGCCGCTGACCCCGAACGAGGACACCGCGGCACGCCGCGGCCGATCACGCTCGGGCCACGGCCTCGCCTCGGTCAGCAGTTCGACCGCGCCCTCCGACCAGTCGACCTCCGGCGACGGCGCGTCCACGTGCAGGGTCCGCGGCAGCAGCCCGTGCCGCATCGCCATGACCATCTTGATGATCCCGCCCACGCCGGCGGCGGCCTGCGCGTGCCCGATGTTGGACTTCAGCGAGCCCAGCAACAGCGGATCGTCGCCCGGCCGCTCCCGGCCGTACACCGACAGCAGGCTCTGCGCCTCGATCGGGTCGCCCAGCCTGGTGCCGGTGCCGTGCGCCTCGACGGCGTCGATATCACCGGGGGCCAGCCGCGCGTTGGCCAGCGCCTGCCGGATCACCCTCTGCTGGGAGGGGCCGTTGGGCGCTGTCAGCCCGTTGCTGGCCCCGTCCTGGTTCACCGCGGTGCCGCGCACCACGGCCAGCACGGGGTGCCCGTTGCCGAGGGCGTCCGACAGCCGCTCCAGGACGAGCATGCCGACGCCCTCACCCCAGCCGACACCGTCCGCGGCGGCGGCGAACGACTTGCAGCGCCCGTCCGGCGCCAGTCCCCGCTGCCGGCTGAACTCGACGAACGTGCCCGGCGTGGCCATCACCGTCGCCCCGCCCGCCAAGGCCAGGCCGCACTCGCGGGTCCGCAGCGCCTGAACCGCCAGATGCAGCGCCACCAGGGAGGACGAGCACGCGGTGTCAACGGTGACGGCGGGCCCCTCCAGCCCCAGCGTGTAGGAGACCCTGCCGGAGGCGACGGCGCCGGTGGTGCCGTTCCCCAGGTAGGCCTCGTACTCCTCCATGCCGCGGGCCCGCACGCGCACGCCGTAGTCGTGGTACATCAGGCCGGTGAACACCCCGGTCCGGCTGCCCCGCAACGACCCGGCCGCGATCCCGGCCCGCTCCAGCGCCTCCCAGGCCGTCTGCAGCACCAGCCTGTGCTGGGGGTCGCTCGTCATCGCCTCGCGCGGCGACATACCGAAGAACGCCGCGTCGAACTCGGCCGCGTCGTGCAGGAAACCGCCCTGGTCGGTGTAGCTCGTACCGAGCCTCTCCGGGTCGGGGTCGTACAGGGCCGCCGGGTCCCAGCCGCGGTCGGAGGGGAACCGCGAGATCGCGTCCCTGCCCTCCTCCACCAGCGACCACAGCTCCTCGGGGGACCGGACGCCACCGGGGTACCGGCAGCTCATGCCGACGATCGCGATCGGCTCGTTCGCCTGCTCGGTCACCTCGCGCAGGCGTTCGGTGGTGGTGTGCAACTCGGCGGTGACCCGCTTGAGGTAGTCGCGGAGCTTCGCTTCGTTCGCCATCAAGACTCCCTCGGTCCCGCCCCACCCGTGGTGATGGTCATTGGCCCAGCTTCTTGTCGATGAAGTCGAAGATCTCGTCGTCGGACGCCGACTCCAGGCGGTCGGCGACGCTGGTGTCGGCGGGCGCCGCGTTCATCTCCCGCCACCGGTCGAGGAGCCCGTTCAGGCGTACGGCCACGTCCGCCCGCGCCGCCGCGTCGAGGGCGCCGATCTCGGCCGAGTCGGGCACCGAGAAGATCTGCTCGAGCCGGTCGAGCCCGCCGAGCAGCGACACCGGCGCGGCCTCCGCGGGCGGGCGTACCTGGAGACCCAGGTACTCGGCCATCGCCGCCGGCGTCGGGTGGTCGAACATCAGCGTGGCCGGCAGCCGCACACCCGTCACGGCGATGAGGCGGTTGCGCAGCTCGACCGCCGTGAGCGAGTCGAAGCCGAGTTCGTCGAACGCGCGGCCGGGCCTGATCGCCTCGGTCGTGGCGTGCCCGAGCACGGTGGCCACCTCGGCGCGGACCAGGGACAGCAGTGCCTGCGCCCGCTCCTCCTCGGTCATCGCCCCGAGCCGCTCCGGCAGCGACGAGCCGCCGGCTCCGGGGGCGGCGGACGCCACCCGGCGCCGCGTTTCCGGCACCAGGCCGCCGAGCAGCGGCGGCAGCAGCCCGGAGTCCCGCTGGGCGCGCAACGACGCCGTGCTCAGCCGCGCGGGCACGACCGCGGCGAGGTCCGCGGCGGCGGCGAGGTCGAACAGGGCCAGCGCGTCCTCGGTGGACAGCGGGGCCACCCCGACCCGCTCCACCCGTTTGATGGCCGCGGACGTGAGGTGCGCGGTCATCTCGCTCGCCTGCTCCCACAGGCCCCAGGCCATCGAGACCGCGGGCAGGCCGAGGGAGCGGCGGACGGCGGCGAGCCCGTCCAGGAACGCGTTCGCCGCCGCGTAGTTGCCCTGGCCGGGGGTGCCGAGGACACCGGCGGTCGCGGAGAACAGCACGAAGGACTTCAGGTCGAGGCCCTGGGTCAGCTCGTGCAGGTGCCACGCCGCGTCCGCCTTCGGGCGCAGCACGGTGTCGAGCCCGTCCTCGGTGAGCGTCGTCACAAGGGAGTCGTCCAGCACCCCGGCGGTGTGTACCACCGCCGACAGCGGGTGCCCGGACGGGACGGTGGCCAGCACGCCCGCGAGCGCGGCCCTGTCGGCGACGTCGCACGCGGCCAGCACTACCTCCTCCGCGCCCAGGCCGGTCAGTTCTTCGCGCAGCTCCCGTGCCCCGGGCGCGTCGGCACCGCGCCGGCTCACCAGGAGGAGCCGCCGGACGCCGCGCTCGGCGACCAGGTGCCGGGCGATCAGGCTCCCCAGGCCTCCGGTGCCTCCCGTGACCAGGACGGTGCCCTCACCTAGGTCGAGATCCGCCGTCCGGGACGCGTCGGCCGCGCGCACCAGGCGGGGAACCCGGATCTCACCGGAGCGGACCGCCAGCTGCGGCTCGCCCGCGCCCAGCGCGGAGGCCAGGATCCGCCGGGACTCGGGGAGGCCGTCCACGTCGGCCAGCACGAACTGCCCGGGATGCTCGGACTGCGCGGAACGCACGAGGCCCCACACGGCGGCACCGGCCAGGTCGGCGGGCGCATCCGTCCCGGGTTCGACCGCGCCCCGGGTGAGGAAGACCAGCGTGGACTCCGCGAGCCGCTCGTCGGCGAGCCAGGACCGCAGCGCGCCCAGGACCCGGCCCGCCGCCGCGCGGACGGCGGCGGGCGGCTCACCGGTGGCCGCAGGTCCGGCCGGGAACAGGACCGCCTCCGGCACCGGCGCGCCGGCGTCGAGCGAGGCGCGCAGTTGATCGATGTCGTCGGATTCGACGAGGTCCGGCGGAGTCGCACCGGCCGCCGCGGCGCCCCACTCGACCCGGTACAGCCACTCCCGCACGTCCGTCTCGGCGGTGACCGGACGCACGGCCGAGAAACGCCGCAGGACCAGCGACCCGATCGACGCCACCGGGGCTCCCGTGGAGTCGGCCGCCTCTACCGACACCGCACCGCCGTCGGCGACGGCGACCCGTACCCGCAGGCTGGTGGCCCCGGTCGCGTGCAACGACACCCGATTCCAGGCGAACGGCAGGGCCGCCCCGGCGTCGGGATGATCGGTGAGGCCGAGCGTGTGCAACGCCGCGTCGAGCAGGGCCGGATGCACGCCGAAGCGGCCGGCGCCGTCGTGCAGTTCGTCGGGAAGGGTGACCTCGGCCCAGACTTCGTCGCCCAGCCGCCAGGCGGCCCGCAACCCGCGGAAGGCGTCGCCGTAGCCCAGCCCGCCCTCGGCCGCACGGTCGTAGAGGTCCTCGACCGGGATCGGCGTCGCCCCCTCCGGCGGCCACACCGCCGGAACGGCGGCGGGCTCCGGCGGGGATTCCGAGGAGAGGACGCCCTCTGCGTGGCACGTCCACGGCGCCTCCGCCGGGGCGTCCTCGGCGCGGGAGTGCACCGTGAGCCTCCGCCGTCCGTCCTCGTCCGGGGGCTCGACGACGACCTGGATCGGCACCCCGCCGGCCTCGGGCAGCACCAGCGGCGCCTCGAGGGTCAGTTCCTCCAGCATTCCGCAGCCGACCTGGTCACCCGCGTGGAAGGCCAGTTCCACGAACCCGGTCCCCGGGAACACGACCGCGCCGGTCACCCGGTGATCGGCCAGCCATGCCTGCGTCCCGGCCGACAGCCGCCCGGTCAGCACCGTCGTCTCCGAGTTGGCCAGCGGAACGGCCGCGCCGAGCAGCGGATGCTCCGCCCCGACGAGGCCGGCCGAGCCCAGATTCCCGGGAGCGGAGGTCGTGTCGAGCCAGTAGCGCTTGCGTTGGAAGGGGTAGGTGGGCAGGTCGACCCGCTGAGCCCCGGTGCCCGCGAACATCGATTCCCAGGTGAGCGCCGCGCCGCGCGTCCAGAGCCGTCCCATCGCACCGATCAGCGACGATGCCTCGGGCCGATCCTTGCGCGATACAGGGATGAACTCCGCGTCCTGGTCCTTCAGGCAGGTCGCGCCGGGCCCCGACAGCACCGCCGAGGGGCCGATCTCCACGAACCGGGTCACGCCCTCGGCCTCCAGCGTCCGGACCCCGTCGCAGAACCGGACGGTCTCGCGTACGTGCCGCACCCAGTACTCGGGAGATGTCACCTCGTTGGCGTCGGCCAACTCCCCGGTCAGGTTCGACACCAATGGCACGTTCGGAGCGTGGAATTCCACGGTGGCCAGTTCCTTGGCGAACTGCTCCAGCATCGGGTCCATCAAGGGCGAGTGGAACGCGTGCGAGACCCGTAGCCGTGTCGTTTTGGTCCCCTGTGCTTTCAGGGTGTCGGCCACCGCCTGGACGGCGTCCTGGTCACCGGAGATCACCACCGACGCCGGACCGTTCACCGCGGCGATCTCCACGCCCGCCCGGGACTCCAGGAAGGTGGCGACCTGCTCCTCGCTCGCGGCGACGGCGATCATCGCCCCGCCCGCGGGGAGCGCCTGCATCAACCGGCCGCGCGCCGCCACCACCCGGCAGGCGTCCTGAAGCGACCACACCCCGGCCACGTGAGCGGCCACCAGCTCACCGATCGAATGCCCGCCCACAAACTCCGGCGACAGGCCCCACGACTCCACCAAGCGGAACAGCGCCACCTCGAACGCGAACAGACCCGCCTGAGTGAACGCCGTCCGATCGATCAGCTCGGGTCGTTCCCAGACGACCTCGCGGAGAGGCTCATCCAGCAGGCCGTCAAACGCCCCGCATACCTCATCGAACGCTCGCGCGAACACCGGGAACGCCTCGTACAACTCCCGGCCCATGCCCGACCGTTGCGCACCCTGACCCGAGAACAACACAGCCGTCCGGCCGTCTGGCGGCTCTTCCGTGCGCTGCGCGGCGTCTCCGGCCAGCTCGGACAGACCGGCGATCAGCTCGTCCCGGTCCGCCCCGACGACGACCGCGCGTTGCCGCATCGCCGAACGCGTGCTCGCCAGCGAGAACCCGACATCGACCGGGTCGAGATCGGGGCGCTGTTCGACGAACGAAGCGAGCCGGGACGCCTGCTCCCGCAAGGCATCGGCACTGCGCGCCGACACCACCCACGGCACCACCGGCAGCACCCCACCCGCAGCCTCCACCACCCCAGCGGCCCCCTCCTCCGACACCTGCTCGACGATCACATGCGCATTCGTGCCACTCACACCGAAGGAGGACACCCCGGCCCGCCGCGGACGATCACCCGACTCCCACGACACCGCCTCACGCACCAACTCCACCGCACCCGAAGACCAATCCACCTCACCCGACGGCTCACCCACGTGCAGGGACTTGGGCACGATCCCGTGCCGCATCGCCAGCACCATCTTGATCACACCGGCCACACCCGCAGCCGCCTGAGCATGACCGATGTTCGACTTCACCGACCCCAGCAACAACGGCCGACCACCCGCACGGTCCTGACCGTAGGTCGCCAGCAACGCCTGCGCCTCGATCGGATCACCCAACCGCGTCCCCGTACCGTGCCCCTCCACCACATCCACATCCGACGCCGACAACCCGGCATTGGCCAGCGCCTGACGGATCACCCGCTCCTGCGAAGGACCATTCGGCGCCGTCAGACCATTGGAGGCTCCGTCCTGATTCACCGCACTGCCCCGCAGCAGAGCGAGGACCCGGTGACCGTTGCGGCGGGCATCCGACAAACGCTCCAGCACCAGGACACCCGCGCCCTCAGCCCAGCCCGTCCCATCAGCGGCGGCGGAGAACGCCTTGCACCGACCGTCCGGAGCCAACCCCCGCTGACGGGAGAAGTGGATGAACGGCTGCGGTGTCGCCATCACCGTCACGCCGCCCGCCAGCGCCAGCGAGCATTCGCCCTGCCGCAGCGACTGCGCGGCCAGATGCATGGCGACCAGTGAGGACGAGCATGCCGTGTCGACGGCGACCGATGGGCCCTCCCAGCCGTAGGTGTAGGAGATGCGACCCGAGAGAACGCTCGTGGAGTTGCCGACGTCGACGAGGTAGTCCTGCAGGTTGTTCGTGCCGACGAAGACGCCGATCTGGTCGCCGTGGGTCGAGGCGGGGTCGATCCCCGCGTTCTCCAGGGCCTCCCACGAGCTCTCCAGCAGCAGCCGCTGCTGGGGGTCCATCAGCCGCGCCTCCCGGGGGGAGATCCCGAAGAACTCCGCGTCGAAGCCGGCGACGTCGTCCAGGAAACCGCCCGCACGCGCGTAGTGCTTCCCCGGTGTGCCGGGTTCGGGGTCGTAGAGCCCGTCGACGTCCCAGCCCCGATCGCGGGGGAACTCCGACATGGCGTCCTCGCCGCGCTCGACCAGGCGCCACAGGTCCTCGGGCGACCGCACCCCGCCCGGGTAACGGCATCCCATCGCCACGATGGCGATCGGCTCGTCGGCCGGGGCGGCCACCGCCACCGCGCCCGCCGGGCTCTGCTCGTCACCGATCAGCAGGCTCTTGAGGTAGCGCGCGACCGCGGCGGCGTTGGGCTGGTCGAACGTCAGCGTGGCGGGCAGGGTCAGGCCGGTCGCCGCGTTCAGGCGGTTGCGGAGTTCGACGGCCGTCACCGACTCGAATCCGATGTCCCGGAAGGCGCGGTCGGCGGGGACGGCCTCGATCGAGGCGTGCTGGAGCACCGCCGCCGCCTCGGCTCGGACGATCTCGAGGAGCAGCTGCTCGCGCCGCGCGTCGGGCAGCCCGGCGAGGCGTCCCGCCAGCCCGGACCTTTCGGTCGCCGCCGCCGGCGCGGCCTCAGGTTCGTTCAGCAGCCGCTCCACCTCGGGAATCCCCTCGAGCAGCGGGCTGGGCCGCAGCGCCGTGAAGATGGGCGCGAAGCGTTCCCAGTCGATATCGGCGATGACCACTTCGGGGTCGTCGTGATCCAGTGCCCGTCCGAGCGCGAGCAGGGCCAGCGGCGGGGCCATGGCGCGGATGCCCTGCTGGATCAGCTTCTGGTCGATGTCCAGGCCGGAGGCCATGCCCTCGCCGGCCCACAGCCCGAACGCCACCGACGACGCTTTGAGCCCCCGCGCCCGCCTGCGTCGCGCCAGGGCGTCCAGGGAGGCGTTCGCGGCGGCGTACGCGGCCTGCGCGGCGCCGCCCCAGATCCCGGCCACCGAGGAGAAGCACACGAACGCGTCCAAGTCGCGGTCGAGCAGCTCGTCGAGGAGTTCGGCCCCGGTCACCTTCGCGCCGAAGACGGCGGCGGCGTCGGCCGCGGTGAACTCGTCGAGCGGGCCCTGGCCGCCGATCCCCGCGGTGTGGAAGACCGCCGTCACCTCGTGCTCGGCGAGCAGGTCGCCGAGGGCCGCGCGGTCCGTCACGTCGCAGGCCACGATCGACACCCGGGCTCCGGCGGCCTCGATCTCGGCGGCGAGCCGGTCCGCCCCCGGTGCCGTGCCGCCCCGGCGGCTGGTGAGGACGAGATGCTCGGCCCCGTTCCCGGCCAGCCAGCGGGCGACGGCCGCTCCGATGCCGCCCGTGCCGCCCGTGACCAGAACGGAGCCGCGGGGACGCCATGATGACGGCGGGCCGGACGCCTCGCCCAGCGGGGCGCGGCGCAGGCGGCACCCGAACAGGCCGGAGGCGCGCACGGCGACCTGGTCCTCCGGCGAGTCACCGGCGACCACGCCGACGAACCGGTCCAGCGCGCGGTCGTCCAGGTGCGGTGGCAGGTCGACGAGCCCGCCCCAGAGGCCGGGACGTTCCAGGCAGATCGACCGGCCGAGACCCCAGAGCCGGGCGTGGCCGGGCTCGGCCCGGGTGTCGGCGGCGCCGACGGACACCGCGCCGCTCGTGGCCACCCACAGGGGCGCCTTGGTGCCGGAGTCGTCCAGGGCCTGCACCAGCAGGACGGTGCTCGCCACGCGCCGGTCCACGGCCGGGTGCCGGGGATGCGGTTCGTCGTCGAGCGCCAGGAAGGACAGCACCCGGTCGAACGGCCCGCTCTCGGATTCGAGGTCCTCGATCCGCGCCGCGAGGTCGTTCCGGTCGGGCTCGGCCATTTCCAGCGTGAGGGCGGTGATGCCGTGCTTCTCCAGCGAGGCCGGGCGGGGCACCAGGGCATGGTCGGCGTGGCCGGCCGGGACCAGGACGAGCCATCTCTGCGGGGACGCGGGCACGGCGGCGTCCGGCAGGGCGCGCCAATCGAGCCGGTAGCGCCAGCCGTCCGCGGTGGACTGGTCGTCCCGTAGCCGGCGCCACGAGGACAACTTGGGCAGGAGGGCGCGCAGCGCTTCCCCGTCGTCCCCGCCGGTCATTCCGAGGGTGCGGCCGAGGCCTTCCACGTCGCCCTGTTCGACGGCCGCCCAGAAGCCGGAGTCTCCCGCGTCGGCGGGTGCTTCCTCGGAGTCGTACAGCCAGTAGTGCCGGCGTTGGAAGGCGTAGGTGGGGAGGTCGACGGGCTGTCGCTGGGCGGCGGTGAAGATCGTTGCCCAGTCCATGGCGACCCCGGAGCTCCACAGGCGCGCCATTCCCTGGCGATAGGCTCGCGTCTCGGGCTCGTCCTTGCGCGACAGCGGTACGAAAACGCCGTCACCACCGTCGAGGCAGGTCGCCCCCGGTCCCGACAGGACCGCCGAGGGCCCGATCTCCACGAACCGGGTCACGCCCTCGGCCTCCAGGGCCCGAACCCCGTCACAGAACCGGACGGTCTCGCGCACGTGCCGCACCCAGTACTCGGGGGTCGTCACTTCCTCGGGCTCGGCGAGCCGGCCCGTCAGGTTCGACACCATCGGAATCCGCGGCCGGTCGTGCCGCACCCCTTCGAGGACGGCCCCGAACTCCTCCAGCATCAGATCCATGAGCGCCGAGTGGAAAGCGTGCGACACCCGCAGCCGGGTCGTCCTGATCCCGCGCTCCTCCAGGTCGGCCACGACGGCCAGCACGGCATCCCGGCCGCCCGAGAGCACCACCGACTCGGGTCCGTTCACCGCCGCCAGCCCCACGCCCTCGCCCAGCGACGGCGCCACATCGGCCTCGGAGGAGCGGACCGCGACCATCACCCCGCCGTCCGGGAGGGCCTGCATCAACCGGCCGCGGGCGGCCACCACCTTGCAGGCGTCCTGGAGCGACCACACTCCCGCCACATGAGCGGCCACCAGCTCGCCGATCGAATGCCCGCCCACGAAATGGGCCGCGACGCCCCACGACTCCACCAGGCGGAACAGCGCCACCTCGAAGGCGAACAGGGCGGCCTGGGTGAACGCAGTCTGGTCGATCAGCTCCGGCCGTTCCCAGACCATCTCGCGCAGCGGCTCATCCAGCAGGCCGTCGAACGCGGCGCACACCTCATCGAACGCGCCCGCGAACACCGGGAACGCCTCGTACAGCTCCCGGCCCATCCCCGGCCGCTGCGCGCCCTGGCCCGAGAACAGCACCGCGACCGGCCCGCGCGTCACCGACCCCGACACCGCACCGGGGTCGGGGGTTCCATCGGCCAGCGCCCTCAACGCACGCAGCAGTTCAGCAGGGCCATCACCGACCACGACCGCGCGGTGCTCCATGGCGGTACGCGTGCTCGCCAGTGCGAACCCGACATCGGCCGGGTCCGGCCCCGGGCGTTCCTCCACCAGCGGCACCAGCCGGGCGGCCTGCTCCCGCAACGCGTCGGCGTTCCGCGCCGACAAGGGCAGCAGGAGCGGCCCCTCCTGGGACGTCCGCTCCGGCGGAACGGCACCGGCCTCCTCGGGGGCCGGCTCGGGGGCCGGCTCGGGGGCCGGCTCGGGCGCCTCCTCGGGCGCCTCCTCGGGCGCCTCTTCGATGATCACGTGCGTGTTGGTGCCGCTGATCCCGAACGAGGACACCCCCGCCCGACGGGGACGGCCGTTCCTCTCCCACGGCACGGCCTCGGTCGCCAGCTCGATCGCCCCCGAGGACCAGTCCACCCGGGAGGAGGGGGCGTCGACGTGCAGTGACTTGGGCACGGTCCCGTGCCGCATCGCCAGCACCATCTTGATCACGCCGGCCACACCCGCGGCCGCCTGAGCATGACCGATGTTCGACTTCACCGAACCCAGCAACAACGGCCGACCACCCGGACGGTCCTGACCGTAGGTCGCCAGCAACGCCTGAGCCTCGATCGGATCACCCAACCGCGTCCCCGTACCGTGCCCCTCCACCACATCCACATCCGACGCCGACAATGCCGCGTTGGCCAGCGCCTGACGGATCACCCGCTCCTGCGAAGGACCGTTCGGGGCGGTCAGGCCGTGGCTGGCGCCGTCCTGATTCACGGCGCTGCCGCGCAGGACCGCCAGCACCCGGTGACCGTTGCGGCGGGCGTCCGACAGCCGCTCCAGCAGCAGCACGCCCACGCCCTCCGCCCAGCCGAGCCCGTCGGCGCCCTCGGCGAACGGTTTGCTCCGGCCGTCGGGCGCCAGCCCGCGCTGACGGCTGAACTGGAGGAACACGCTGGGCGTGGCCATCACGGTCGCGCCGCCTGCCAGTGCGAGCGAGCACTCCCCCCTCCGCAGGGACTGGGCCGCCAGATGCAGGGCGACCAGCGACGACGAGCACGCCGTGTCCACCGTCACCGCCGGCCCCTGCAGCCCGAAGGTGTAGGCGACGCGGCCGGACAGGACGCTGCCGGCGCTGCCGATGCCGATGTTGGCTTCCAGGCTGGCCGGCACCTTGGACAGCCGGGCGCCGTAGTCGCCGTGCATCACGCCGGCGAACACGCCGGTGTCGGTGCCGCGCAGCGTGCCGGGGACGATGCAGGCGCTCTCGAGGGTCTCCCAGGAGACCTCCAGCAGCAGCCGCTGCTGGGGGTCGATGCCCACCGCGTCGCGCGGGCTGATGCCGAAGAAGTCCGCGTCGAACTCGGCCGCGTCGTGCAGGAAGCCGCCCTCGCGCGTGTAGGACCGGCCGCCCCGCTCGGGGTCGGGATCGTGGAGCCCGGGGTCCCAGCCCCGGTCGGCGGGGAACGGGGAGACGGCGTCGGTGCCGTCCGCGAGCAGCCGCCAGAACTCCCGCGGGGTGCGGACCCCGCCGGGGAAGCGGCAGCCCATCCCGATGATCGCGATCGCCTCGTTGGACGCGGCGGTCACCTCCAGGTTCGCCCGGCGCAGCCGCTCGTTCTCCTTCAGCGCGCTGCGCAGCGCCCGGACCAGCTTGTCATCAGAGTTCGGCATGACCTTCCCTCAGGAGTCTGCGTCGTCGAGTTCGTCGCTCAGCGCGAGGCGGATCAGCTCGTCGGCCGCCATGGAGTCCAGGTCCGAGTCCAGGTCGGGGTCCGGGACCCCGCCCCCGCCGTCCTGCGCGGGCGCCGGCGCCGTCGCCGCCCCCTCGGCGAGCCGGAGCAGCGGGGCGAGCAGCCCGGACTCGCGGAGCCGGCCGATCGGGATGGTCGCCAGCGCCTCCCGGGCGGTCGCGTCCTGGTCGCCGGCGGGTGATCCGGCGGTCCGGCCGTCGTCGAGCTTGCCGTGCAGGTGGTCGGCCAGCGCGGCCGGAGTCGGATGGTCGAACACCAGCGTGGGCGGCAGGCCGAGCCCGGTCGCCGTGACCAGGCGGTTGCGCAGCTCCACCGTCATCAGCGAGTCGAAGCCCAGTTCCCGGAAGGGGCGCTCGGGGTCGATGGCGCCGCGGCGGTGGTCGGCGACCGTCGCGATATGCGTGATGACCAGGTCCAGCAGCCGGTCGCGCAGCTCCTCCGAGGTGAGGCCGTCGAGCGCCACCTTGGCGTCCGCGGTCCGGGCCCGCGGGCCGGCGGCGGCCCGCGTCGCGGTGCGGAGCAGGCGCCCGAGCACGGCCGGCGCGGACTCCTGCCCGCGCAGCGCGCCCAGGTCCAGCCGTGCGGGGACGACGGCGGGAACGTCCGCGGTGTGGGCGATGTCGAACAGTTCGAGGGCGTCCTCGGTGCCCAGCGGCGCCACGCCGATCCGGCGCATCCGGGCGAAGTCGGCCGAGCCGAGCCGGCCCGTCATCTCGCTGGTCTCCGCCCACATGCCCCAGGCGAGCGCGGTCGCGGGCAGGCCCTGGGCCCGCCGGTGCTGCGCGAGGGCGTCCAGGAAGGTGTTGGCGGCGGCGTAGTTGGCCTGTCCGGGGCTGCCGAGGACGCCCGCCACCGCGGAGAAGAGCGTGAACATCGACAGGTCCCGGCCGGCGGTCAGCTCGTGCAGGTTCCAGGCCGCGTCGATCTTGGGGCGCAGCACGGCCTCCAGCCGCGCCGGGGTGAGCGCGGCGACGACGCCGTCGTCGAGCAGGCCCGCGGCGTGCACCACCGCCGTGAGCGGGCGCTCGGGCGGGATCGTCTCCAGCAGCTTCGCGAGCGCGTCCCGGTCGGCGACGTCACAGGCGGCGACGGACGCCTCGGCGCCGAGTCCGGCGAGTTCGGCGACCGCCTCGTCCGCGCCCTCGGCGTCGGGCCCCCGGCGGCTGACCAGCACCAGATGCCGGGCCCCGTGCCGGACGACCAGGTGCCGGGCGATCAGGCGGCCGAGCGTGCCGGTGCCCCCGGTGACCAGCGCCGTCCCGTCCGGGTCGAACGGGACGGCACGGTCCCGGTCCCCGAGGTCGGGAAGCCGGGCCAGGCTCGGCGCGTAGGCCCGTCCGTCGCGGACGGCGACCTGCGGTGCGAGACCGGCCGCCGCGTCGGCGAGGAGCCTTCCGAGCAGTTCGTGGGACGCCGGCGCCGCGTCGAGGTCGACCAGGCTGAACCGGCCGGGGTGCTCGGCCTGGACGACCCGGAGGAACCCCCAGCTCGCGGCCTGGGACAGTCCGGTCACCCGGTCCTCCGGCAGCGCTCCGACCGCGTCGCGGGTGAGCACGACCAGATGCGCCCGGTCGAAGCTCTCGTCGGCGAGCCACGCACGGATCAGCTCCAGCAGGGCCACCGTCGTGTCGCGTCCCTCCGCGGCGATGCCGGCGCGGGTGGCGCCGGTGGCGGCGGGCGCCACGGGGGCGACGACGATGCCGGGGACCGCCGCGCCGGAGCCGATCGCCTCCCGCAGTGCGTCGAGGTCCGGGTGCCGTGCGGCGTCCGGCAGGCCGTCGGCCTCGCCGAGCACCGCCACGCCGGAGGCGGGCCGGTCCCGGTCCGGCGACGGCAGCGGGTCCCAGTCCAGGTGGAAGAGGGACTCGTGCCGGGGCGCGGTGAGCGAGGCGCGCAGATGCCGCTCCGAGATCGGCAGGATCGCCAGCGACTCGACCGAGGCCACCAGGACGCCGGACTCGTCGGCGACCGTCACCTCGGTCCCGCCGTCCTCCGCCGGCGCCATGCGCACCCGCAGCGCGCGTTCTCCCTCGGCGCGCAGGTCGACATCACGCCAGGCGAAGGGGATGCGCGGCCTTCCTCCGTCGTCCTCGGGATCGGCGAGGAGCCCGGTCAGCTCCTCCGGTATGCCGTCGGCGCCGAGGACGTGCAGGCAGGCGTCCAGCAGTGCGGGGTGCAGGCGGAAGGAGCCCTGCTCGACCGGGTCCGCGAGCCGCACCTCGGCGAACAGCTCCGCGCCCCGGCGCCAGGCCGACCGCACCGACCGGAACGCCAGCCCCCACAGGTAGTGGCCGCGCTCGTCGTGGCGGGCGTACAGCGACTCCCCGGGCTCCAGTTCGACGGCGCCGCGCGGCGGCCACTGGACGAGATCGGGGGGCACGGGCCGCGGAGACTCCCCGTCCTGTGCGAGGAGGCCGTGGGCCAGGCCCACCCAGGGCTGCCCCGACTCGGTCGAGCGGCAGCGCACCGTGACCGGCCGCGCCCCGTCGTCGCCCTCGGGCGCCCCCACGCGGACCTGCAGCTCGAACACCTGGTCCTCGGCGAGGACGAGCGGCGACTCGTGGGTCAGCTCGGCGAGCCGGGGGCAGCCGATCTCCCGGCCCGCCCACGTCGTGGCCTCGACCCAGGTGGTGCCCGGCACCACCAGGCTGCCGAGGACGAGGTGGTCGCGGACCCAGGGCTGCGACCGCAGCGAGATCCGGCCGAGGAAGAGCACCCCCGAGTCGTCGAGGTCGATCCGCGAGGTCAGCAGCGGGTGGTCCGCACCGTCCCGCCCCGCGCCGCCGTTCGCCGCCGCGGACGCGGAGGCGGGCGCGAGCCAGAAGCGCTCGCGCTCGAACGGGTAGGTGGGCAGGTCCACGGGGTCGTCCCCGTGCCCTTCATGGCAGGGCGCCCAGTCCACCGGCAGCCCGCGCGCGTACGCCTTCGCGAGCGCCGTGGTGAACGTGGTCGCCTCGTGGCCGTCGCGCAGCAGCGGGATGTACTCGGCGCCGTCCTGCCCGGGGTGCCGCTTGGCCAGCGCGGTGAGCACCGGGTCGGGCCCCAGTTCGAGGTAGGTGGTGACGCCGAGTCCGCGCAGGGTCTCCAGGCCGTCGCTGAAGCGCACGCCGTGCCGGGCGTGCCGTACCCAGTAGTCCGCCGAGCCCAGCTCCTCGGCCGTGGCCGGTTCGCCGGTGAGGTTGGAGACGACCGGGATCGACGGCGCCGCGAAGGTGAGTCCCGACAGGACCCGGCGGAACTCCTCGCTCACGGCGTCGATGTGCGGCGAGTGGAAGGCGTGGCTCACCGCCAGGCGCTTGGTCCGGCGGCCGGTGCCCGCCCAGGTCGCGCCGAGCTCCTCGACGGTGGCCCGGTCGCCCGAGACGACCACCGCGGTGGGCGCGTTCACGGCCGCGATCGACACCCGGTCGTCGAGGCCCTCCAGCGACGCGCGCACCTCCTCCTCCGTCGCCTCCACCGAGAGCATGGCCCCGTCCGCGGCGATCGCCTGCATCAGGCGGGCCCGCGTGGTGACCAGCGTCGCGGCGTCGGCCGCCGAGAGGACGCCGGCGACGTGCGCGGCGGCGATCTCCCCCACGGAGTGGCCCATGAGGTGGCCGGGCACGATACCGTGCCGTTCGAGCAGCCGGTAGAGCGCGACCTCCAGCGCGAACAGCGCGGGCTGGGCGTACTCGGTACGGTCGAGCATCGCCCGGTCCCGGTCGTCCGGGCCGAACAGCACCCGGGCGAGCGGGACGTCCAGGTGCGGATCGAGGTGGCGGCACACCGAGTCGAAGGCGTCGGCGTAGACCGGGTTGGTGCCGTACAGCTCCCTGCCCATGCCGGGCCGCTGGCTGCCCTGCCCGGTGAACAGGAAGGCGGTCCCGCCCTGCGCGGCCGAGCCGAGGACCGTTCCGGGGGCCTGATCGCCCGCGGCGAGCAGGTCGAGGGCTTCGAGCATCTCCTCGCGGTCGCGGCCGACCACCACGGCCCGCCGATCGAACGCGTGCCGGGCCGCGAGGGCACGGCCGACGGCCGGCGTGCTCGGCTCGGGCGTTTGACGCAGGTAGGCGGCCAGCCGTCCCGCCTGGGCGCGCAGGGCCCGGTCGGTCTTGGCCGAGAGGGGCCACGGGACGTCCTCCGCCGACGGCGGGCCCTGGTCCGGCGCGGTCTCCGGTTCCGGCGCCTCGGGCACGGCGGGGGCCTGCTCGATGATGACGTGGGCGTTGGTTCCGCTGATGCCGAAGGAGGAGACGCCCGCGCGGTACGGGCGGCCGGAGTCCGGCCACGGGACCTCCTCGGTGACCGGCGCGACGGCGCCGGCCGACCAGTCGACGTGCGGGGTGGGCTCGTCGACGTGCAGGGTCCGGGGGATCCGGCCGTGCCGCATCGCCATGACCATCTTGATGATCCCGGCGACTCCGGCCGCGGCCTGCGTGTGCCCGATGTTGGACTTGACCGACCCGAGCCACAGCGGGCGCCCGCCGTCCCGGTCCCGTCCGTAGGTCGCCAGCAGCGCCTGCGCCTCGATCGGGTCGCCCAGCACGGTGCCCGTCCCGTGCGCCTCGACCGCGTCCACCTCCGCCGGGCGGAGGCCGGCCGACGCCAGCGCCTGCAGGATCACCCGCTCCTGCGACGGCCCGTTCGGCGCGGTCAGGCCGTTGCTGGCGCCGTCCTGGTTGGTGGCGCTGCCGCGGATGACGGCCAGCACGCGGTGCCCGTTGCGTTCGGCGTCGCTGAGCCGCTCCAGCAGCAGCAGCCCGGCGCCCTCGCCCCAGCCGGTGCCGTCGGCCGCAGCGGAGAACGGCTTGCAGCGGCCGTCGGGGGCCAGCCCCCGCTGCCGGCTGAACTCCAGGAACACCCCGGGGCCCGCCATGACGGTGACGCCTCCGGCCAGTGCCAGCCGGCACTCGCCGGACCTCAGCGCCTGCCCGGCCAGGTGCACGGCGGTCAGCGACGACGAGCACGCGGTGTCCACCGTGATCGCCGGTCCGCGCAGCCCGAAGGTGTAGGCGATCCGGCCGGAGGCGACGCTGGCGGAGTTGCCGGTCACGATGTAGCCGGCGGCCTCGTCCCTGGGGTTGCCGAAGCCGCCCCCGTACTCCTGCGACCAGGAGCCCACGAACACGCCGGTGTCGCTTTCACGCAGCGCCGCCGGGGCGATCCCCGCCCGTTCGAAGGCCTCCCAGGCCAGTTCGAGCATCAGCCGCTGCTGCGGGTCGATCGCCAGCGCCTCGCGGGGGCTGATGTCGAAGAAGGCCGGGTCGAACTCGGCGGCGTCGCGCAGGAACCCGCCCTCCCTGGCGTAGGAGGTGCCGGGGTGGTCGGGGTCCGGGTCGAACAGCGTGTCCAGGTCCCAGCCGCGGTCGGTGGGGAACCCGGCGATGGCGTCGGTCCCGTCGGCGACCAGCCGCCACAGGTCCTCGGGCGTCCGGACGCCTCCGGGGTACCGGCACGTCATGGCGACGACGGCGATGGGGTCGCCGTCGCCGGCCTGCTCCCGCGGCGCCGTGACGGCCGCCGCCCGCCGCCCGCCGGCCAGCTCGGCGCGCACATGCTCGGCCACGGCCTCCGGGGTCGGATGGTCGAAGGCCAGGGTGGTCGGCAGCGCGAGCCCGGTGGCCGCGATCAGCCGGTTGCGCAGCTCGACGGTCATGAGGGAGTCGAATCCGAGCGCGCGGAACGGCCGTTCGGCGGCGATGTCCTCGGGCGCCGCGCCGGTGACCGCCGCGGCGTGCGAGACGACCAGCCGCAGCGCGTGCTCCCGCTGCTCGGTGCCGGTGAGCCCGGCCAGCGTTTCCCGCAGCCGGGACGCCGTGTCGCCGCCCGCGGCCGGGGACGTGCCGCCGGCGAGGGCCTCCGCCGCCTCGGGGAGTTCGGCGAGGAACGGCCTGGGACGGGCCGCGGCGAACAGGGGCGCGAACCGCGCCCAGTCCACGTCCGCGACGACGACACCCGATTCGTCCGCGGCAAGGATGCGATGCAGCGCGCCGATCGCCGGTCCGGGCGCCATGGCGCCGATCCCCTGGCGGCGCAGATGATCGGCGAATCCGTCCTCGTCTCCCATTCCGCCGCCCGCCCACGCGCCCCAGGCCACCGCGGTGGCGGGGAGGCCGCGGCCTCGCCGGTGCTCGGCCAGCGCGTCCGCGAACGCGTTGGCGGACGCGTAGGCCGCCTGCCCTGCACTGCCCCAGACGCCGGCGATCGAGGAGAACAGGACGAACGCGTCGAGCTCGTCGTCGTCGAACAACTCGCTCAGGGTGGCCGCCGAGGCGGCCTTGGCGTGGACCGAGGCGAACTCGGTGACGGACATGTCGGCGACGGGCGTGCGCTGGTTGACCCCTGCGGCGTGCACGACGGTCCTGATCGGGCCGTGCCGTTCCCGGATCCCTTCCACCAGCGCGGCGACGGCCGCGCCGTCGCCGAGGTCGCAGGCGGCGATCGTGACGGCGGCGCCGAGCCCGGCGAGTTCGGCCTCCAGCTCCGCCGCGCCCGGGGCCTGCGGCCCGCGCCTGCTCACCAGCACCAGATGCTCCGCGCCCGCCCCGGCCAGCCAGCGGGCGACGTGCGCGCCCAGCGCCCCGGTGCCGCCGGTGATCAGCGCGACGCCGCGGGCGGACCATCCGGGTTCCCCGGTGGCCGCGGCGGGCGGCGGCGCGGGCAGCAGCCGCCGGACGAACGGCCCGGAGGCGCGCACGGCGAACTGGTCCTCGCCGTCCGGTGCGCCGAGCGCGGCGTACAGGTGCCGGCCGACGCCGCGGGCGTCCATGTCAGCGGGCAGGTCGGCGGGCAGGTCGACCAGACCGCCCCACCGTCCCGGATGCTCGAGCCCGACGACCCGGCCGAAGCCCCAGATCTGGGCCTGGCGGGGGTGGCCGACCCGTTCGGACCGGCCGACGCTCACCGCCCCCCGGGTCACCAGCCACAGCGGCGCCGCCACGTCCGCGTCGCCGAGCGCCTGGACCAGCGCCAGGGTGCCGGCCGAGCCGACGGAGATGTTCGGCTCGGCGGGGTGCGGACGCTCGTCGAGGGCGAGCAGCGACAGGACCCCACCCGCCTCGCCCTCGCCGGCCAGCCGCGCGGCCAGCGACGAGCGGTCGTCGTCCTCGGTGACCGGGATCCGCCGCAGCTCCAGGCCGCGCCCGGTCAGGGAAGCGGCCACGGCCTCCACCCAGGGATCGCGCTCGTGCGAGGCCGGGACGGCCAGCAGCCAGGGGCCGGTGAGCGGGGCCGTGGCGGGGACCGAGAACGGCATCCACCCGACCCGGTACCGCCCGTGGCCCTCCGCGTCCCGTGCGGTGCCGCGCCCGCCGGTCTCGGCGCGCAGCCAGTAGCGCGTCCGCTGGAAGGGGTAGGTGGGCAGGGCGACCCGCCGTCCCTCGTGGATCGTCCGCCAGTCGGCGGCCACGCCGTGCACGTACGCGGTCGCCACCGCGGCGGCGAGTTCCCGGACGTCGTCGCGGTCGCGGCGCAGCGTCGCGATGGCGCCGGGCGCGTCGACCATCCCGGTCAGCGTGCCGTCCGGGCCGATCTCGAGGAACGCCTCCACGCCCTGCTTCAGCAGCGTCTGGACGCCCTCGTGGAAGCGGACGGTGTCGCGCACGTGCCGCGCCCAGTGGTCCGGATCGCGCAGTTCCTCGGCCGAGGCGATCCTTCCGGTGCGGTTGGAGACGATGGGGACGCTCGGGGAGCCGAACTCCAGCCCGGCCACGACCTCCCGGTACTCCTCGAGCATCGGCTCCATGAGGGCGGAGTGGAAGGCGTGGCTCACCGCCAGCCTGCGCGTCCGGTGCCCCCGCTCGGCCACCGCGCCCGCGACCGCCAGGACCGCGGCCTCCTCGCCGGAGATCACCAGCGAGCCGGCGCCGTTGACGGCGGCGATGTCCACCGCGCCCGCGCCGTGGGCCTCCAGGTGGGGCCGCAAAGCCTCCTCGCCGACGCCCAGCGCGACCATGGCGCCGCCGGGCGGCAGGGCGTCCATCAGCCGGGCGCGGGCGGCGACCATGGCGGCGGCGCCGGCGAGGTCGAGGACGCCGGCCACGTGGGCGGCGGTGATCTCGCCGACGGAATGCCCCGCCAGGTAGTCCGGTTCGACGCCCCAGTGTTCGAGCAGCCGGTAGAGCGCGACCTCGAAGGCGAACAGCGCCGGCTGGGTCAGCCCCGTGCGGTCCAGCGACTCCCCCGTCCAGACGGTCTCGGCCAGCGAGCCGCCGAGGAGGGGATCGAGATGCGCGCACGCCTCGTCGAAGGCCTTGGCGAAGACGGGATGCGCGTTGTACAGCCCCCGGCCCATCCCCGGGTACTGGCTGCCCTGGCCGGCGAACAGCAGGGCCGTCTTGGCCGGGGCCTCGGCGTGGCCGCGGACGACGTTCGGCGCGGGCTCTCCCTCGGCGAGCGCGGCGAGCCCGCTCAGCAGCTCGGCGCGGGTCGCGCCGACGACGGCGGCACGGTCGTCCAGGGCGGGCCGGGCGGTGGCCAGCGTGTGCGCCACGTCCGCCACGGGCACGTCCGGATCGCCTGTGACGAACTCGGCGAGCCGCGCCGCCTGGTCCCGCAGGGCCTGCTCACCGCGTGCGGAGATCAGCCATGACGTGGGGCCCTCCGCGGCGCCGACCCCTTCGTGCGGTTCCGGAACGGCCGGATCGGGGGACTCCTCCAGGATGACGTGCGCGTTCGTCCCGCTGATGCCGAACGAGGACACGCCCGCGCGCCTGGGGTGGCCGTTCCCTTGCCAGGGCCGCTTCTCGGTCAGCAGCGAGACCTCGCCGGAGTCCCAGTCCACGTGCGCGGACGGCTCGTCGGCGTACAGCGTCCGCGGCAGGACGCCGTGCCGCATGGCCTCCACCATCTTGATCACGCCGGCGATCCCCGCGGCGGCCTGCGCGTGCCCGATGTTGGACTTGACCGAGCCCAGCCACAGCGGGCGGCCCGGCGGGCGGCTCTGCCCGTAGGTCGCCAGCAGCGCCTGCGCCTCGATCGGGTCGCCCAGCACGGTGCCGGTCCCGTGCGCCTCGACCACGTCCACCTCGGCCGCCGTCACCCCGGCGTTGGCCAGCGCCTGCCGGATCACCCGCTGCTGCGCGCCGCCGTTCGGCGCGGTCAGCCCGCTGGAGGCGCCGTCGGAGTTCACCGCCGAGCCCCGCACCACGGCCAGCACCTGGTGCCCGTGGCGCCGCGCGTCCACCAGCCGTTCGACCAGCAGCAGGCCGACGCCCTCGCCCAGCCCGGTACCGTTCGCCTCCGCGGAGAACGCCTTGCAGCGTCCGTCGGGGGACAGCCCGCGCTGCCGGGAGAACTCCACCAGCAGGCCCGGCTCGGACATCACCGTCGCCCCGCCGACGAGGGCGAGCCCGCACTCCCCCTCGCGCAGCGCCCGCACCGCCAGGTGCAGCGCGGTGAGCGACGACGAGCACGCGGTGTCCACCGACACCGCGGGGCCCTCGAAGCCGAAGGTGTAGGCCAGCCGCCCCGAGGCGACCGCGGGGAGGGTACCGGTCATCACATGGCCCTCGACCGCCTCGGCCCCCTCGTGCATCCGCGGGCCGTAGTCCTGGGCCATCATCCCGACGTACACGCCGGCGTCGCTGCCGCACAGCCCCCGCGGATCGAGGCCGGCGTCCTCGAAGGCCTCCCAGGCGACCTCGAGCAGCAGGCGCTGCTGGGGGTCCATCGCCAGCGCCTCGCGGGGGGTGATCCCGAAGAACGCGGCGTCGAAGTACTCGGCGTCGGCCAGGAAGCCGCCCTCGCGGGCGGTCACCGTCCCGTGCCCGTCCGGGTCGGGGTCGTACAGGCCCGCGTCCCAGCCGCGGCGCCCCGGATACCCGCCGATCGCGTCGCCGCCGGCCTCCACCAGCCGCCACAGATCCCGCGGTGACCGGACGTCGCCGGGGAAGCGGCAGGCCATGCCGATGATGGCCACCGGTTCCGCCGCCCGTCCCTCCAGCTCGCGCACACGCTGCCTGGCGCGCCGGAGGTCGGCGGTCATCCACCTGAGGTTCTCCAGGAGCTCCTGGTCGTTGCCCATCCGATCCTCGCTCATTCGGCTCTCGTCGCGGCCGGCCGCCCGCGGCATCAGGGCTTGCCGAACTCGGTCTTGATGATCGTGAGAAGCTCGTCCGCCGTGGACGACTCGAGGTCGCGGTCGAGACCGCCGGTCCCGTTCCCGGACCCGGTGTCCCAGCGGGACGCCAGGGCCCACAGCCGCTCGGCGATCGTCGCCCGCTCGGCCTCGGTGGCGGCCACCGACGACAGCGCCGCCTCCCACCGGTCGAGCTCGTCCACCAGGCCGGCGGCCGTCGGGGCGGTGTCCGGCACCAGGGCGGTCCGCAGGTACTCGGCCAGCGCGGCCGGCCTCGGATGGTCGTAGATCAGGGTGCTCGGCAGCCGCAGCCCGGTCGCGCGGGCGAGCCGGCGGCGAAGCTCGACCCCGGACAGCGAGTCGAACCCCAGTTCCTTGAAGGACAGGCCGGGGCCCACCTCCGCCGCCGACTCGTGGCCGAGCACGATCGCGGCCTGCCGCCGCACGGTGTCCAGCACGACCGCCTCGCGTTCGGCCTCGGATAGTCCGCGGAGCCGGTCGGCCAGCGTCGCCGTCCCCGGCTCGCCGGGCCCGTCCTCCGCGGCCGCGCTCTCGTCCCTGACCGCGCCCTCCGCTGCCGGGCCCTGCGGTACCGGAGCGAGCGCGGCACCCGTCCCGGGCTCCTCGGGGGACGGCCAGTACCGCCGCCGCTGGAAGGCGTAGGTGGGCAGCCCGATCCGCCGGGCCCCGCTGCCCGCGAACACCCCGTCCCAGTCCACCGCCACGCCCCCGGCCCACGCCTGCGCCAGGGAGGCGAGGAAACGCCGCGCGCCGCCGTCGCCGCGGCGCAGCGACCCCACCGCGAGAACCTCGCGTCCGGTGTCCTCGGCGATGTCGTTCACCCCGGAGATCAGCACCGGATGCGGGCTGACCTCGATGAAGACATCGTGGCCGCCGCGCACCAGAGCGCGCGTGGCCTCGTCGAAGCGGACGGTGTCGTGCAGGTTCGCCAGCCAGTAGCCGGCGTCGAGGGCCGCGGTGTCCAGCCGCTCACCGGTGACCGTGGAGTGGAACCCGATCTCGCCGGAGGAGGCCGCCACCGGCCCGAGCGCGTCGAGCAGCTCGTCGCCGATCCGCTCGACATGGGCGGAGTGGGAGGCGTAGTCCACCGATATCGACCGGTTCCACACCTCCTCGTCGTCGCAGGCCTTGGCGAACTCGGCCACGGCCTGCGGATCACCGGAGACCACGACGGCTCTGGGGCCGTTGACCGCGGCCACCGACAGCCGGCCCGCCCAGCGCCCGATCCGCGCCGCTGCCTCATCGGCGGGCAGCGCGACCGACATCATCGCGCCGGTCCCCGCCAGCCGCTCGCCGACCAGGCGGCTGCGCAGGGCGACGATCCGCGCGGCGTCCTCCAGGGACAGGGCACCGGCGACGCACGCGGCGGCGATCTCCCCTTGGGAGTGCCCCACCACCGCGTCCGGCTCGACCCCGTGGGAGCGCCACAGTCCCGCCAGCGCGACCATCACCGCGAACAGCGCGGGCTGGACGACGTCGACCCGCTCCAGCGACGGCGCGCCCGGGGCACCGCGCAGCACCTCGGTCAGCTTCCATTCCACGAAGGGCGCCAGGGCGCTCTCGCAGTCGGCGATCAGCGCGGCGAAGACCGGGGACCACGCGATGAGCTCATCGGCCATCCCCGGCCACTGCGAGCCCTGCCCGGGGAAGACGAAGACCGTCCGGCCGCGGGTGGGGGCCTCCGCCTCCACCACCTCGGCGGAAGGGTCCCCTTCGGCCAGCGAGGCCAGCGCCGACAGAAGGCCGTCCCGGTCGGCGCCCACGACGGCCGCGCGATGGGAGAGCGCGGCCCGCGTCGTCGCCAGTGACAGGCCCACGTCCGCCGGGTGCAGCTCCGGCCGCTCCCGGACGAAGGACACCAGTCGCGCCGCCTGAGCCCGCAGGCCCTCGGCCCCGCGCCCGGACACCACCCAGGGAACGGCGTCCATGCCTGTGCGGACCGGCTCGCCCGCGCCGGGCGGCGGGGCCTCGCCGGAGAGCACGACATGGCAGTTCGTTCCCCCGACACCGAACGAGCTGATCCCGGCGAGCCGCCCGCCCTCCCCCGGCCAGGGCTCGGTGACGGCCGGCACCCGGAGGTTCAGCGATTCCAGCGGGATGTCCGGGTTCGGCGTCTCGAAGTTGAGGCTCGCCGGCAGTTCGCCGTGCCACAGGCTCAGCACCACCTTGAGCAGCCCGGCGATCCCCGCCGCCCCTTCGAGATGGCCGACGTTCGTCTTGACCGAGCCGACCGGCAGCGGGCGGTCCGCGGGCCTGGCGGCACCCGCCACCGCGCCGAGCGCGGCGGCCTCCACCGGATCGCCGCGGCGGGTGCCGGTGCCGTGCAGCTCGACGTACTGCACCTCGCCGGGGGCGACCCCGGCCCGCCGGTACGCCTGGCGCAGCACCTCTTCCTGTGCCGCGCCGTCGGGCACCGTCAGCCCGGGGCCGCCTCCGTCGTTGTTGACCGCGCTGCCGCGGATCACGCAGCGGATCGCGTCACCGTCGGCGGTCGCGTCGGCGAGCCGTTTCAGCACGACCAGCCCGCCGCCCTCGCCGCGGACGAAGCCGTTGGCCCGCGCGTCGAACACGAAGCAGCGGCCGTCCGGCGAGAGGCCGCCGAACTTGGCGGCGCCGACCGTGCTCTCCGGCGCCAGGGTGAGGTTGACGCCCCCGGCCAGCGCCAGGGCCGACTCGCCCCTGCGCAGGCTCTCGGCGGCCATGTGCACCGCCACCAGGGACGACGACTGGCCCGTGTCCACCACCAGGCTCGGCCCGGTCAGCCCGAGCACGTAGGAGAGCCTGTTGGCGATGATGCCGCGGTGCAGCCCGGTCATGGTGTGGCGGGTGATGGCGGACGGGCCGCGCCGGTGCAGCAGGGTCGCGTAGTCGTCCCAGATGGCGCCCACGAAGACGCCGGTACGGCTCCCCGCCAGCGAGTCCGGCGCAAGGCGCGCGTCCTCGAGCGCCTCCCATCCCAGCTCCAGCATGAGCCGCTGCTGGGGGTCCATCGCCACCGCCTCGCGCGGCGACACCCCGAAGAAGCCGGCGTCGAAGTCGGCCACCCGGTCGATGAACCCGCCCCAGCGCGTGTTGGCCTTCCCGGGCGCCGCCGGGTCGGGGTCGTAGAACGCGCCGGTGTCCCAGCGGTCGGCCGGCACCTCGGTGATCGCGTGCTCTCCGGAGCGCAGCAGCCGCCACAGCTCCGCCGGACCGGCCGCCCCGGGAAGGCGCGCCGACAGACCGATGACGGCAATGGGCTCGTCCCCTACCGAAGAATCCGGACCCGGCTCCCGAGCACGTTCCCGTCCATTGCCGAACATGGCCACTCGCGAAACCCCTAACTTCCCACGTCAATTCAGCGACGCTGCGGTGAATGAGGCGCGCGCCGTTCAGGCAGCAATTCGCCGGGGTGAAATCGGCTCCTCCCACCGCTCGCGGTGGTCGTACACCCAGCTGAGGGAGGCCGTCTCGTTGAGCGTGACGCGCTTGAAGAACAGCGGCAGCACCAGGTCCCGCATGCGGCGGCGGAACTGGCTGGAGACGATCATCAGGTCGCCCGCCCGCTTGCCGAAGGCGACCATCTTCTCCACCCGCGGCCGGCGCAGGCTCACGAAGCGGGCCAGCGCCTCTTCGACGTCGGGGATGTCGCGCAGGCACTTGCCGAGCACGACCGAGTCCTCGATCGCCATCGACGCGCCCTGACCGGCGGCCGGCGACACCGCGTGCGCGGCATCGCCCATGATCACCATCCGCCGGTCCTGCCAGGCGGGCACCGTTGGCAGGTCCTGGATCGGCCAGGGCGCCCAGATGTCCTCGGTGGCCGCGATGATGTCCCGCGCCGACGTCTTGTCCTGGGAGAACAGGTCCAGGAGGCGGGCGCGCCACTCCTCGGGGGCGATGGCCGCGAGCTGCTCCCTGGTCGGCTCCTCCGGCCAGTGCGGCGCGGCGTACCACCAGATCCGCCCGTCGGGCTCGTGCACGTAGGAGAAGAAGCAGCGCTTGCCGAGGAGCATGTACTCGGTGCCCGGCTCGCCCGGCGCCGAGACGCCGCTCGCGTAGCCGCCGGTGTTGACCAGCCGGCCGTACCGCGGCCTCGGCGCGTCCGGATCGATGATCTTCCGGACCGTCGAGTGCAGGCCGTCGGCGCCGATGAGCAGGTCGCCCTCCACCTTCTGGCCGTTCTCGAAGTGCGCGACCACCCCGTCCGGGGTGTGCTCGGCGTCGACCAGGCGCATCCCGAACTCGAAGGGGATGCCGCGGCTGATCGCCTCGTCGCGCAGGGCCACGTACAGGTCCGCGCGCCGGACCGCGCGGCTGACGATCCCGCCGGGGCCCGCCTTGCCGTTGGGGACCAGGGACAGACTCCGGCCGTTGCCCATGAAGTAGCGGTTCCGGGGGATGTCGAAGCCCTTGTCCAGTGCCGTGGTGATGCCGAGCTCGTGCAGGGCGGTGTGCCCGTTCACGGCGAGGACCAGGTTGGTGCCGACTCCCTCGGCACCCCTGTCGTAGGCCTCGAAGACGACGGGCTCGTAGCCGGCCTTCTGCAGCGCCATGGCGCTCGCCGGCCCGGCCACTCCCCCGCCGATGATCAACGCGGTGGTCATGCGCTCTCCTGTCGAAAGGTCGTCATGCGCCGGCAGGCAGCTCTTTTCGCACCGGGGCCGGTCATGAAACGGCGTGGAGAGCATAAGCAGGGGACAACCCGTTCCCCCAAGAGGGGAGAAACGAAATTGCGGGTATTAGGGGGCACCTAGGGGTGGGTCCGTGCGCCCGGCTCGGCATAGTTTCATACCCATGAACGTCCCGTTCCTCGATCTGCGGGCGCCGTACATCGAGTTGCAGACCGATATCGACCTGGCCGTCCAGCGGGTGCTGGGTTCGGGCCGGTACCTCTTCGGCCCCGAACTCCAGGCGTTCGAGGACGAGTTCGCCGCCTACTGCGACGCCGCCCACTGCGTCGCGGTGGGCAACGGCGGCGTCGCGCTGGAACTGGTGCTCCGGGCGCTGGACATCGGGCCCGGGGACGAGGTGATCGTGCCGTCGCACACGTTCATCGCCACCTGGGTGGCGGTCGACGCGGCCGGCGCCCGTCCCGTCCCGGTGGAGCCGGACGAACGCACCGGCAACATCGACCCCGCCCGCCTGGAGGCGGCCGTCACCCCGCGGACGCGGGCGATCATCCCGGTGCACCTCTACGGGCAGCCCGCCGACCTGGAGCCGATCACCAAGCTCGCCGAGCGGCACGGCCTGGCCGTGGTGGAGGACGCGGCCCAGGCGCACGGCGCGCGCTACCGCGGGCGCAGGATCGGCGCCGGCTCGCTCGCCGCCACGTTCTCCTTCTATCCGGGCAAGAACCTGGGCGCCCTGGGCGACGGGGGCGCGGTCGTGACCAGCGACGCGGCCCTCGCCGAGCGGCTGAGGCTCCGGCGCAACTACGGATCACGCGTCAAGTACCACCACGAGGTCAAGGCGGGCAACACCCGCATGGACGAGCTGCAGGCGGCCGTGCTCCGGGTCAAGCTGCGGCGGCTGGACGAGTGGAACGCCCGCAGGTCCGCGGTCGCACAGCGTTACCTGCGGGAGCTGGCGGACGTGGACGGCCTGGAGCTGCCCGCGGTCGCGCCGTGGGCGGATCCGGTCTGGCATCTGTTCGTCGTCCGTTCGGCGTCCCGCGACGCGCTGCAGGAACGCCTGGCCGGCGCGGGCATCGGCACCCTGATCCACTACCCGGTGCCCATCCACCTGTCGCCGGCCTTCGCCTCCGACGCATGGCCCGCCGGTTCGCTGCCGCTGGCCGAACGCCTCGCCGCGCAGGTGCTGAGCCTCCCGATCGGACCCCATGTGTCCGACCGGGAGGTGGACGCCGTCGTGGCGGCGGTGCACGGGGCGGCGGTGCACGGGGCGGGCCGTGCACCGGAGGGCGGTCAGCCCGCCTGAGCGGGCGCCAGGTCCTGGCCGGGATACAGGTCGGCGTTCGTCTTGACCGGCTCCCACCAGTGGGTGTTCTCGCGGTACCAGGCGACCATGTCCGCCAGCCCCTCCTCGAAGGGGACGGCGGCCTCGAAGCCCAGCTCCCGCTCCAGCTTGCTCCCGTCGATCGCGTAGCGCAGATCGTGGCCCTTGCGGTCCGGCACGTACCGCACCAGACCGGGGTCGGCCCCGCACAGATCGAGGAGGCGCCGGGTGATGCCCCGGTTGCTGACCGGCGTGCCGCCGCCGATGTTGTAGACCTCGCCCGCGCGTCCCTTGGTGAGGACCAGGTGCAGCGCACGGCAGTGGTCCTCGACGTGGATCCACTCGCGCACGTTGCGCCCGTCCCCGTACAGCGGCACGGGCTCGCCGCGCAGAAGCCGGGTGATGAACAGCGGGATGAGCTTCTCGACGTGCTGGTACGGCCCGTAGTTGTTGGAGCAGCGGGTCACCGAGACGTCCAGCCCGTGGGTGCGCCAGTACGCGAGCGCGATCAGGTCGCTGCCCGCCTTCGACGCCGCGTACGGCGAGCTGGGCGCCAGCGGCCACTCCTCGCTCGACGAGCCCGACTCGATCGAGCCGTACACCTCGTCGGTGGAGACGTGCACCACCCGCTCGACCCCGCCGCGCACGCAGGCCTCCAGCAGGACCTGCGTACCGCCGACGTTGGTGTCCACGAACTCGGCCGGCTTCTGCAGCGAGCGGTCCACATGGGACTCGGCCGCGAGGTGGACCACGGCGTCGTGTCCGGGCACCAGGTCGCCGAGGAGTCCGGCGTCCCGGATGTCGCCGTGCACGAACGTCAGCCGCGGGTGGCTCGCGGGCAGGTTGGCCCGGTTGCCCGCGTAGGTGAGGCTGTCGAGCACCGTCACGTCGGCGTCGGTGTGGCCGGCGCGGCCTCCGTCCAGCATGGTGCGCACGTACTGCGAGCCGATGAAGCCGGCCGCTCCCGTCACCAGAATCCTCATCGGCCCTCCCGCGATGCTCCGTCGCCGTCCCGGGGTGCCCGCCGGGATCGGGTGGCGTCGCGCAGGAACTCGTCGTAGTCGCGGTAGTAGTCGGACTCCTCGTAGTACCGGGACGCCAGGACCACGGCGATCGCCCCGGAGGAGAAGTTCGTCAGGTCGCGCCAGATCATCGGCCCGATGTAGAGGCCGACGCCGGGGTCGCTCAGCCGGTGCCGCCGGCGCTCGAACCCGTCGTCCAGCGTGATGTCGAAGCTGCCGGACGCCGCGATGATCAGCTGCTCCAGGCGGCGGTGGGCGTGGCTGCCCCGGTCGGCCCCGTCCGGGACGTCGCTGATCGAGTAGTAGCGCTTCACGTCGAACGGAATGTGCCGGGAGGCCTCGACGACGTAAATGCAGCCCACCTCGTCGCGGTGCTCCTCGAGTTTGATGACGTGCGGGGCGGTCATTTTCCGACTCCGACGAAAAGGCCCCTGCCGGTGGCGAGGCCGTCGATGTATTCCACTTCGAGTCCCGCCTGGCGGAAGGCGTCCTCGTACTGCCCTTGCGTGAAGAGCGTGCAGCGATGGGTCTCCATGAAATGCCGGGCCCCGGTCTCGGGGCGGGCGATGACGTAGTGCACCGTCATCAGCGACGCGTCCCCGTCGAGTTCGGAGTGGGAAAGGCGGACGATGCTGTGCCCCTCGACCTCGACCGCGTCGGCGGCGATGTATCCGTCCAGGAAGGTCTCGGGGAACCACCACGGCTCGATGACGACCACACCGCCCGGTTCGAGGTGCTTGGCGAACGTCGCCAGCGCCGCGTCCAGGTCCGCCGTCGTGCTGAGGTAGCCGATGGAGCTGAACAGGCAGGTGATGGCGTCGTAGCCGCGCCACAGGCCGAAGTCGCGCATGTCGGCGTGGTGCAGCGCGACGCCCGGGCTCGCGGCCTCGGCCACGGCGAGCATCGCCTCGGACGCGTCCAGCCCCTCGACGTGGTCGAACAGCGCGGCGAACCTGCGCAGGTGCGCCCCGGTGCCGCAGGCGACGTCGAGCAGGGAACCGGCGTCCGGCCGCCTCTCGCGGATCACCTCCGCGACCCGGCCGGCCTCGGCCTCGAAGTCCTTGCCGCGGGCCTCGTGCAATGGCTCGTAGATTTTCGCCGCATCGATCTCGTACATATGACCTCCGCCAAGAGTTCCCGGGGGCTCGGCGGGCCGTTGGACAGGCCGCCGTTAAGATCGGCCGTCGCGCGAGCATCCGACGGCATGAGACAGATTCGCGGCAGAGAAGCTTCGCACCTCGATGGGGCATGCCGCGCCGATAGCGTTACTGCCGCCATGCTAGAAGCGGCGGAATTAGCGCAACAACCCCTACCCGTCCCCTAGAAAGAACGGTCCACAGTTTCTCGGAAAAGGGGGCGCGGGCACTGTTCTCGGGTACGCGTGCGCCGGCCGCCGAAGTCCGCCGGGCGGGATTCGGGCACAGATCGACGGGGCGGCGCCGGCGGCGGGCACAGGGCCCTTCAGAGGTACGGCGTCAAGCGCGGAGCCGGGCTTCGAGGCCGGGCCGGGGGCGGCGCGTCGGGGTGAGCCGCACCCGGAGTTCCCACCGCGGCCGGGGCGGTGCGGTGGTGGTGCCGGACGGGCGGCTCAGCCCAGCATCACGCGGAGGGCTTCGCCGATGTCGGCGCCCGTGGGCGCGTGATCCGGCTCCAGCAGCCACTGGAGCGCCAGGCCGGGCAGCAGCGCGACCACGAGCGAGGCGATGGTGCGCGCGGTCCTGTCGTCGGCGTTCACCGAGAGCTTCTGGATCCCCGCGACCAGTCCGCGCCGGGTCTCCTCGATGCCGGCGGCGAGCTGCTCGCGGACCTCGGGGATGTGCTCGGCCTGGGCGAACGCCTCGATGGCCGACACCCACAGCGTCCGGTGGGAGGCGAAGGACTCGACCAGGAGGGTGCACGCCCTCTCGAACCGCCCGAGCTGGTCGGCCTCGGTGTCGACGTCCGGGGACAGGGCGCTCATGACCGTGTCGAGCTCCTCGCCCCACTCGGCGAACGACTCGATGATGGCGGCGGTCAGCAGCGCTTCCTTGGAGCCGAAGTGGTAGCCGATCGAGCCCAGGTTCGTCTTCGAGGCGGCGACGATGTCGCGGGCCGTCGTGCGCCCGTACCCGCGCTCGTACAGGCAGCGCTTGGCCCCCATCAGCAGATCTTCACGATGTCCCACGGCGTGATCCTATCAATCAAACGTGCTATACAAACTTATAAGACGTACGTATAATCGCGGCATGGTCAACTACCGAGCACGAGCCGGCAGGCGCGAGTGGATCGGCCTCGCCGTGCTCGTGCTTCCCACACTGCTGGTCTCCATGGACATGACGGCGCTGTTCTTCGCGCTGCCGAGCCTGAGCGCCGACCTGCAACCGAGCAGCGCGCAACAGCTCTGGATCATGGACATCTACGCTTTCCTGCTGGCCGGATCCATGATCACGATGGGGGCGCTGGGCGACCGGATCGGCCGCCGGAAGGTCCTGCTCATCGGAGCCTGCCTGTTCGGCGTGACGTCCGTCCTGGCCGCCTACGCCGGCACCGCGGAACTCCTGATAGCCGCCCGGGCACTGCTCGGCGTGGCCGGCGCCACGCTGGCGCCCTCGACCCTGTCCCTGATCCGCAACATGTTCCACGACGCCCAGCAGCGCCGGACCGCCATCGCCGTCTGGACCGCCGGATTCTCCGGCGGCGCCGGGCTCGGGCCGATGCTGGGCGGGCTCCTGCTGGAGAAGTTCTGGTGGGGGTCGGTGTTCCTGGTCAACGTGCCGGTCATGCTGATCCTCCTCTGCCTCGGACCGCTGCTGCTGCCGGAGTACCGCGATCCCAAGGCCGGAAGGTTCGACCTGTTCAGCGCCTTCCTCTCGCTCGCCGCCGTGCTGCCGGTGATCTACGGCATCAAAATGACCGCGGAGGACGGAGCCGAGCCGCTGCCGCTCGGCTCGATCGCCTTCGGCCTGGTCGTCGGCTATCTCTTCCTGCGGCGCCAGCGGCGGCTCGCCGACCCGCTCATCGACGTCCGGCTGTTCGCCAACCGCGGCTTCAGCACCTCCATCGGCGCCAACGTCCTCAGCATCTTCGCCATGGTCGGCTTCGGCTTCTTCGGCACCCAGTTCATGCAGCTCGTGCTGGGGATGCGCCCGCTCGAGGCCGCGCTCTGGACGTTGATCATCGCGCCGTCGATCGGACTGTCGGTGATCCTGGCCAGCACGATGGTCCGGTGGGTCCGCCCGGCGTACGTGGTCGCCGGCGCGATCGCGCTCATGGGCGTCGGCTTCGTCATCCTCTCCCAGGTCCAGGTGGACAGCTCGATGGCCGTCCTGGGGCTGGGCTTCATCATCCTCACCGGCGGCGCGGGCGCGGTGGGCGCGCTCGCCGTCGACATGATCGTCGCCGCGGCCCCGCCGGAACGGGCCGGCGCGGCCTCCGCGCTGTCGGAGACGGGGTCGGAGTTCGGCGGTGCCCTCGGCGTCGCCATCCTCGGCAGCATCGGCGCCGCCGTCTACCACAACCGGATGGACGACGCCGTCCCGCAGGGCCTGCCGCCGGAGGCCGCGGAGGCCGCCACCGACACCCTCGGCGGTGCCACGGACGTCTCCAGGCACCTGCCCGAGCAGATCGGGGCGCCGCTCATCGAGACCGCGCAGGAGGCCTTCGCCGCGGGAATGCGGGTGTCGGCCCTCACCGGCGCGGCCGTCATGGCGGTGACCGCCGTCATCGCCGCGATCACCCTTCGGCATCTGAACCCGGCCGGCGCTGCGGAGGACGCGGTGGAGGACGCGTCGCCCCCGCGGACGCCGGAGCTGGTCGATGAGCCCTGAGTCCATGACCGGGACAGCCGCGGCCGGCCCCATGACCGGGTCAGCCGCGGCTGTCGCGCAGCCAGGCCTCGACGGCCTTGGCCGTCGTGGCGGCGTGCGCCTCTTCCAGCATCGTGAAGTGGTCGCCGGGCACCCGGATGGAGGCATCGGCGTCCGCGAAGACGGCCCGCCAGTCGTCCGAGCCGGACACGGCGCCGTGCCGGGCGGCGAGCGCGATCGGTTCCTCGGCACCGACGAAGAGAACGGGGGCGTCCAGGCCGCCGAGCCCCTCCTCGGTGATCAGCCGGACGTAGCGCCCCATGGACGACAGCCGGGGCGCGGTGAACGGCCCGAGTTCGGACTCCCGCTCGAGCAGGCCGTAGAGCATGCTGTCCCAGACCGCCCGCGTGGCCTCGTTGTAGACCACGTAGGTATCGAGCAGGACCACCGTCTCCGGACCGCGCCCGAGCCGTTCGAGATGGGCGGCCGTGGCGTACGCGAGGATCCCGCCGGACGAGGTGCCCAGGAACGCGAAGGGGCGATCGCCCGCGTCGCGCCGCACGGATTCGGCGAAGACCTCGACGGCGGCGCGCATCGACCCGGGCAGGCCCTCCCCGCGATTGACGCCGAGCACGCGGAGCGCCGACACCTCGCGGACGCCGCGGAAGTGCTCGGCGAACCGCACGTACTGCTGGACCCCGGCGAGCGCCATCGGCGAAGGGAAGCAGTAGAGGACGGGCTGCTCGGGCCCGCCGGCGAGTCTGACCGGCGACGGCACCTCGTCCAGGTCGTCGACCGAGTCGACGCGGGGACGGGTCGCGGCGACCGCGTCCAGCATGTCGAAACCCGCCTGCATGCGGCCCGCGCCCACCGCCTCCCGGAAGATCGCGCTCAGCGTGTCGGCCTCCGAGCCCGCGGCGGGCCCGACCGGCCCCGGCGGGTTCTCCTCCAGTTCCGCGAGCACGTGCTTGACGAGGTCGTCCGGCGTGGGAAAGTCGAACACCACCGTGGTCGCGAGATCCAACCCCGTGGCCGCGTTCAGCGCGGTGCGCAGTTCCAGCGCGGTGGCCGAGTCGAACCCGGCCTCGAAGAACCCGAGCTCCGGATCGACCTCGTCGGCCGTCGCATGCCCGAGCGCGCGGACGGTCAGGGCCAGCACGATCTCCCGCACCCGCTGCTCCCGTTCCTCCGGGGGCAGCTCGCCGATGTCGGGCCCCAGCCGTTCCACCTCTGGCTCGGGCACGGCCGCGGCCAGCGCGGATACGTCGTACGCGCCCGCGACGGGGGTCTCCAGCCAGTAGCGCTTGCGTTGGAAGGGGTAGGTGGGCAGGTCGACCCGCTGGGCCCCGGTACCGGCGAACAGCGAATGCCAGGTGAGCGCCGCGCCGCGCGTCCAGAGCCGTCCCATCGCACCGATCAGCGACGACGCTTCGGGCCGGTCCTTGCGCGATACAGGGATGAACTGCGCATCCTGGTCCTTCAGGCAGCTTGCCCCGGGACCCGACAGCACCGCCGAGGGCCCGATCTCCACGAACCGGGTCACGCCCTCGGCCTCCAACGCCCGGACCCCGTCACAGAATCGGACAGTCTCGCGTACGTGCCGCACCCAGTACTCGAGAGTCGTCACTTCCTCGGGCTCGGCCAGCCGGCCGGTCAGGTTCGATACCAGCGCCATGCTCGGGGCATGGAAATCGACTGCGGCCAGTTCCTTGGCGAAGTCCTCCAGCATCGGGTCCATCAAGGGCGAGTGGAACGCGTGCGAGACCCGTAGCCGTGTCGTCTTGGTCCCCTGTGCTTTCAGGGTGTCGGCCACCGCCTGGACGGCGTCCCGGTCGCCGGAGATCACCACCGAGGCGGGGCCGTTGACCGCGGCGATCTCCGCCCCGTCCTTCAGCAGGTCGGCGACCTCTTCCTCGGCGGCGGCGACGGCGATCATCGCCCCGCCCTCGGGGAGCGCCTGCATCAACCGGCCGCGCGCCGCCACCACCCGGCAGGCGTCCTGAAGCGACCACACTCCCGCCACGTGAGCGGCCACCAGCTCACCGATCGAGTGGCCACCGACGAAATCGGCCGCGACACCCCATGACTCGACCAGGCGGAACAGCGCCACCTCGAACGCGAACAGTCCCGCCTGGGTGTACGCGGTCTGATCGATCAGCTCCGGCCGCTCCCAGACGACCTCACGCAGCGGCTCATCCAGCAGACCGTCGAACGCGGCACACACCTGGTCAAAGGTCTGCGCGAACACGGGGAACGCCTCGTACAGCTGCCGGCCCATGCCCGGCCGCTGCGCACCCTGACCCGAGAACAGCACAGCCGTCCGGCCAGGGGTCGCCCGCCCTTCGACGTGCGATCCGGCACCGGAAGCCAGTTGCTTGAGGGCTTGGGTGAACTCGTCCCGGCCCTCGGCCACGACGACCGCACGGTGATCGAGTTCGGCACGCGTCGTGGCCAGGGAGAATCCCACGTCCAGCACGGAGGGACCGCGCGGATCGTCCAGCAGCGCGGTGAGCCGGGACGCCTGCTCCCGGAGTGCCGCCGGGCTCCGGGCGGAGATCACCCACGGGACAGGCACCGGTTGCGGCGCCGGTCGGGCCTGGGGCGTTTCGGGCTCCTCGGACGCCTGCTCGATGATCACGTGGGCGTTGGTCCCGCTGATCCCGAACGAGGACACCCCGGCCCGCCGCGGACGATCACCCGGCTCCCACGGCACCGCCTCGCGCACCAACTCCACCGCACCCGAGGACCAATCCACCTCATCCGAGGGAGCGTCCACGTGCAGGGACTTGGGCACGATCCCGTGCCGCATCGCCAGCACCATCTTGATCACGCCGGCCACACCCGCGGCCGCCTGAGCATGACCGATGTTCGACTTCACCGACCCCAGCAGCAACGGCCGACCACCCGGACGGTCCTGACCGTAGGTCGCCAGCAGCGCCTGCGCCTCGATCGGGTCACCCAACCGCGTGCCCGTGCCGTGCCCCTCCACCACGTCCACGTCCGACGCCGGCACCCGGGCGTTGGCCAGCGCCTGACGGATCACCCGCTGCTGGGACGGACCGTTCGGCGCGGTCAGGCCGTTGGAGGCTCCGTCCTGGTTGACCGCGCTCCCGCGCACCACCCCCAGCACCCGGTGACCGTTGCGGCGGGCGTCCGACAGACGCTCCAGCGCCAGCAGTCCCATGCCTTCCGCGAACACCGTGCCGTCGGCGGAATCGGCGAAGGCCTTGCACCTGCCGTCCGCTGCCAGCCCGCGCTGCCGGGAGAACTCCACGAAGGTGCTCGGCGTGGCCATCACGGTCACGCCCCCCGCCAACGCCAGCGAGCACTCGTCCCGGCGCAGCGACTGCACCGCCAGATGCAGGGCCACCAGCGACGACGAGCACGCCGTGTCCACCGTCACCGCGGGCCCCTCCAGACCGAAGGTGTACGCGACCCGGCCGGACACGATGCTTCCCGAGCCGTGGCTCCCCGGGTAGTCGTGGTACATCACTCCGGCGAACACACCGGTCCGGCTCCCCCGCAGCCCGGTGGGATCGAGCCCCGCGCTCTCGAACGCCTCCCAGGCGCCTTCGAGCAGGAGCCGCTGCTGCGGGTCGGTTCCCAGCGCGTCCCTGGGGGACATGCCGAAGAACGCCGGATCGAACTCGCCTGCGTCGTGCAGGAAGCCGCCGTGCCTGGTGTAGCTGGTGCCGGGGCGCCCGGGCTCGGGGTGGTAGAGGTCGTCGACCGGCCAGCCGCGGTCGTCCGGGAACTCGGTCATCCCGTCGGTGCCGGTGCCGACCAACCGCCACAGATCATCCGGTGCGGCCACCCCGCCCGGAAAGCGGCAGGACATGCCGATGATCGCCACCGGCTCGTGCGACACCGCGGCCAGCTTGCGGTTCTGCTCCCGCAGCCGCTCGTTCTCCTTGACGGAGACGCGCAGCGCCTCGACGACCTTTCCCTCCGGACCCGTCATGGCGGCCTCATCCCTCTCGTGTCGCGTCGTCGAAGCCGTTCGCGCCCATCACCAGGCTGACCAGGCCGTCGGCGTCCATCTCGTCGATGGACTCGCCGCCGGCCGGGCCGTGCCCGCCGTCCGCGTGCCCGCCCCGGTCTTGGATCCCGGCGAGTTCGAGCAGGCTGTCCAGCAGTCCGGCGTCGCGGAGCCGCGCCAGCGGGATGGTCTGGAGCATCGCCCGCACGTCCGCCGCGCGGGGGTCCTCGGTGCCGGGCTCGCCGGCGTCGAGTTCCTCGGCCAGAGCACCGGCAAGGGCCCGCGGGTTCGGATGGTCGAAGACGACCGTGGCCGGCAGGCGAAGCCCCGTCGCCGCGTTGATCCGGTTGCGGAACTCCACACCGCTGAGCGAGTCGAAGCCCAGTTCGCTGAAGGCCCGATCGGGCTCGACGGCGTGCGCCTCGCCGTGACCGAGGACCAGAGCGGCCGTGGCGCGCACCAGTTCCAGCAGCTCGGCCGCGCGCTCGTCGGCGGCCAGCCCGGCCAGGCGCCGCCGCAGCGCCACACCGGCGTCCGCCCCGGCCGCGGTCCGCCGGGCCGTGCCCCGGACGACCCCGCGGAGTAGCGGCGGCAGCTCGTCCCCGAGCGCGGCCAGCGTCCTGGCGTTCAGGCCGACCGGCACGAGCGCCGGCTCACCGGCCGCACCGGCCGCGTCGAACAGGTCCAGGCCCCGCTCCACCGGCAGCGGCTCGATGCCCATGCGCTGGACGCGGCGGGCGTCGGCACCGGTCAACGCCGACGCCATCCCGTCCCCGGCCCAGACGCCCCATGCCAGCGAAAGCCCGGGCAGCCCCTGCTCCCGGCGGAGTCGCGCAAGCGCGTCCAGGGCACTGTTGGCCGCGGCGTAGTTGCCCTGACCGGGGGTGCCGAACACTCCGGCCGCCGAGGAGAACAGCACGAACGCCGACAGGTCGAGGCCCTCGGTCAGCTCGTGCAGGTTCAGCGCGGCGTCGACCTTGGGCCGCAGCACCGCGTCCAGGCGTTCGGGGGTCAGGGAGGGCAGCGTCCCGTCGTCCAGCACTCCCGCCACATGCACGACCCCGCTCAGCGGGCGCTCGGCGGGGATCTCCGCCAGCATCCGCCGCGCCGCCTCACGGTCGGCGACGTCGCAGGCGGCGACGGTCACCTCCGCGCCGAGACCGGCGAGTTCGCCGACCAGCTCGGCGACGCCCGGGGCGTCGGCACCGCGGCGACCGGCCAGCAGCAGGTGCCGGACGCCGTGCCGGACGACCAGGTGCCGCGCGACCAGCCGGCCCAGCGTGCCGGTGCCGCCGGAGACGAGCACGGTGCCCTGCGGGGCCCGGCCCGCCACCGTGCCGTCCTCTTCCTCAAGCGGCTCGGCCCGGGTCAGGCGCGGCACGTACACCTGGCCGGATCGGACGGCGAGCTGCGGTTCTCTCGCTGCCATGGCCAGGTGTACGGCGTCCCCGGCGCCGGTGTCGGCGTCGACGTCCACGAGCACGATCCGGCCGGGGTTCTCCGACTGGGCGGACCGGACCAGTCCCCACACGGCCGCGCCCGGCAGGTCGGTGGCGGGCACCCCGTCACCGACGTCCACGGCGCCCTGGGTGACGACCACCAGCCTGTCCTGCTCGGACCGTTCGCCGCCCAGCCATTCCTGCAGGACGCGCAGGACTCGATGGGTCTCGGCCCGGACGGCGTCCGCGGTGGCCGCTCCGGGGCCGGAGCGCACGACGACCGGCTCGGCCCCGCCTGCCACGGTGGCCGTCGCGTCCGGGACGGGCTCCCAGGCGACGCGGAACAGCGAGTCGGCCGTCCTGCCCGCCGAGGGGGCGAGCCGGTCGAGCGCGACGGGGCGCAGGATCAGTGCCGCGGCCGAGAGCACGGGGGCGCCCGCGGCGTCGGCGACCTCCACCGCCACGGTGTCCTGCCCCTCCGGACGGATCCGGACCCGCAGGTCGGTGGCGCCGGTGGCGTGCAGGTCCACCTCGGTCCAGCTGAACGGCAGCAGCGTGCGGCCGCCGGAGACGTCGCCCGCCGCGATCACGTGCAGCGCGGCGTCCAGCACGGCGGGGTGGATCCCGAACCGGTCGATCTCGGAATCGGCCCGCTCGGGCAGCTTCGTCTCCGCGAACAGCTCGTCGCCGCGCCGCCACGCACGGTGCAGGCCGCGGAACTCGGGGCCGTAGTGCAGACCCGCCTCCGCGAACAGCTCGTAGGAATCGTCCAGGTCGAGCGGCTCGGCACCGGGCGGCGGCCACTGGGTCAGATCCGCCGACCAGCCGTCCGCGCCGTCTCCCGGCGCGAGCTGCCCGGTCGCCAACCGCGTCCAGGTGTCGTCGGACGTGTTCTCCGGACGCGCGTGCACGGCGAAGAACCGCGCGCCGTCCTCGTCGGGAGCGCCCAGTGCGAGCTGGACGTTGACTCCCCCGGACTCGGGGACGACCAGGGGCGCCTCGATCGTCAACTCCTCCAGACGGGGCAGTTCCACGCGGTGGCCGGCGTGGAAGGCCATCTCCACGTACGCGGTCGCGGGCAGGAGCACCGCGTCGCCGACCATGTGCCCGGCCAGCCACGGGTGGGTCTGCAACGACAGCCGGCCGGTGAACAACAGGCCTTCCGAGTCCGCCAGTTCGACTGCGCCGCCGAGCAGGGGGTGCTCGGCCGGGGCGGCCCCGCCGACACCCATATCCAGCCAGTAGCGCCGCCGCTGGAACGCGTAGGTCGGGAGGTCGACGCGCCTCGCACCTGTACCGCCGAACACGCCTTCCCAGGCGATCGGAACGCCGGCGACGTGGGCCCGCCCAAGCGCCGTCATCAGGGCGGGGGCTTCCTCGCGATCCCGGCGCTGCAATGCGATCAGCGTGGTGGCGTCCTCTCGCACGCATTCCTCGGCCAGGCCGGTGAGCACGCCGGTCGGGCCGCATTCGAGGAAGGTACGGACCCCCTGGGCTTCGAGCACGCGGACGCCCTCGCAGAACCGGACGGTCTCGCGTACGTGCCGCACCCAGTACTCGGGGGTCGTCACCTCGTTGGCGTCGGCCAGCCGCCCGGTCAGGTTCGACACCAGCGCCTTCCGGGGGGCATGGAACTCGACGGTGGCCAGTTCCTTGGCGAAGTCCTCCAGCATCGGGTCCATCAAGGGCGAGTGGAACGCGTGCGAGACCCGTAGCCGCGTCGTTTTGGTCCCCTGTGCTTTCAGGGTGTCGGCCACCGCCTGGACGGCGTCCTGGTCACCGGAGATCACCACCGACGCCGGACCGTTCACCGCGGCGATCTCCACGCCGGCCCGGGACGCCAGAAGGGTGGCGACCTGCTCCTCGCTCGCGGCTACAGCGACCATCGCCCCGCCCTCGGGGAGCGCCTGCATCAACCGGCCGCGCGCCGCCACCACCCGGCAGGCGTCCTGAAGCGACCACACCCCCGCCACGTGAGCGGCCACCAACTCACCGATCGAATGCCCACCCACAAACTCCGGCGACAGACCCCACGACTCCACCAAGCGGAACAGCGCCACCTCGAACGCGAACAGACCCGCCTGAGTGAACGCCGTCCGATCGATCAGCTCGGGTCGTTCCCAGACCACCTCACGCAGCGACTCATCCAGCAGACCGTCGAACGCGGCACACACCTGGTCAAAGGCCTGCGCGAAAACCGGGAACGCCTCGTACAACTCCCGGCCCATGCCCGACCGTTGCGCACCCTGACCCGAGAACAAGACCGCGGCAGAGCCACGCGTCACCGACCCCGCCACCACACCGGGGTCAGGGGTCCCATCGGCCAACGCCCTCAAGCCACGAAGCACATCGCCACGTTCACCGCCGACTACCACCGCGCGTTGCCGCATCGCCGAACGCGTGCTCGCCAGCGAGAAACCGACATCGACCGGGTCCAGGTCGGGACGCTCCTCCACAAACGACACCAGCTGGGACGCCTGCTCCCGCAAGGCATCGGCACTGCGCGCCGACACCACCCACGGCACCACCGGCAGCACCCCACCCGCAGCCTCCACCGCCCCAGCGGCCCCCTCCTCCGACACCTGCTCGACGATCACATGCGCATTCGTCCCACTCACACCGAAGGAGGACACCCCGGCCCGCCGCGGACGATCATCCGGCTCCCACGACACCGCCTCACGCACCAACTCCACCGCACCCGAAGACCAATCCACCTCACCCGACGGCTCACCCACGTGCAGGGACTTGGGCACGATCCCGTGCCGCATCGCCAGCACCATCTTGATCACGCCGGCCACACCCGCAGCCGCCTGAGCATGACCGATGTTCGACTTCACCGAACCCAGCAACAACGGCCGACCACCCGCACGGTCCTGACCGTAAGTCGCCAGCAACGCCTGCGCCTCGATCGGATCACCCAACCGCGTCCCCGTACCGTGCCCCTCCACCACATCCACATCCGACGCCGACAACCCGGCATTGGCCAGCGCCTGACGGATCACCCGCTCCTGCGAAGGACCATTCGGCGCGGTCAGACCATTGGACGCTCCGTCCTGATTCACCGCACTGCCCCGCAGCAGAGCGAGGACCCGGTGACCGTTGCGGCGGGCATCCGACAAACGCTCCAGCACCAGGACACCCGCGCCCTCAGCCCAGCCCGTCCCATCAGCGGCGGCGGAGAACGCCTTGCACCGACCGTCCGGAGCCAACCCCCTCTGACGGGAGAACTCCACGAACGTCTCAGGTGTGGCCATGACTGCCGCTCCACCGGCGAGCGCGAGGGAGCATTCGCCCTGCCGCAGCGACTGCGCGGCCAGATGCATGGCGACCAGCGACGACGAGCATGCCGTGTCCACCGTCACCGCCGGTCCCTGCAGCCCGAAGGTGTAGGCGATCCGACCGGAGGCGATGGCGCCGGTGCTGCTGCTCCCGACGTAGTCGTGGTACATCAGGCCGGTGAAGACCCCGGCGCTGCTCCCCCGCAGCGATGCCGGGTCGATCCCGGCGCGTTCGAAGGCCTCCCAGGTGATCTCCAGGAGCAGCCGCTGCTGCGGATCGATCAGCAGGGCCTCCTTCGGGCCGATGCCGAAGAACGCCGGGTCGAAGTCCGCGGCGTCGTGCAGGAATCCGCCCTCGCGCACGTAGCTCGTGCCCGTCCGGCGGCCGGTCGGGTCGTACAGCCGCTCGAGGTCCCAGCCGCGGTCGGCGGGGAAGGCGGAGATGGCGTCCTCGCCCCGTTCGACCAGCCGCCACAGGTCCTCGGGCGAGCGCACCCCGCCGGGGTAGCGGCAGGCCATGCCGACGATGGCGATCGGCTCGTCGGCCGCGGCGGTCGTGCGGACGACCGGGGCGGACGCGTCCGTGACGCCGGTCAGTTCCCCTTCCAGGAAGGCCGCCAGCGCGCCAGGGGTCGGGTGGTCGAAGACGAGTGTCGCGGGGAGCCGCAGGCCGAGTTCGGCTCCCAGCCCGTTGCGCAGGTCCACCGCGGTCAGCGAGTCGAACCCGAGGTCCTGGAACGCCATGGACGGATCGACCTCGGCGGCCGACCCGTAGCCGAGGACGGCCGCTACCTGGGCGGCCACCAGGTGGCGCAGCGCCTCGGTCCGCTCGTGCTCCGGCAGCGCGCGCAGCCGGTCGGCCGGGCTCCCGGCCGTGTCCGGGCCGGCCGCGGCCGCCGGGCGGGCGGGGCGCCACAGGCCGTGGAACAGCGGCGGCAGCACCGGCAGCCGGCGGAGCGCGGTGCTGTCCAGCTTGACCGGCGACAACGCCGGTTCGTTTCCGGACAGGGCGAGGTCGAGGTGTGCGAGTCCCTCGGCCTCGGACATCGGCAGGACGCCGGTGCGGGAGATGCGGGAGCGGTCCGCCCGGTCGAGGCTCTCGGCCATTCCGGCGTCCTGGGCCCACAGGCCCCACGCCAGGGAGAGGGCGGGGAGGCCCTGCGCGCGGCGGCGCGCGGCGAGGGCGTCGAGGAAGGCGTTCGCGGCGGCGTAGTTGCCCTGTCCCGCGCCGCCGAGCACTCCGGCGACCGAGGAGAACAGCACGAACGCCGACAGGTCGAGGCCCTGGGTCAGCTCGTGCAGGTTCAGCGCGGCGTCGACCTTCGGGCGGAACACCGTGTCCAGGCGCTCGTCGGTCAGCGCGGTGGCGACCCCGTCGTCCAGCACTCCGGCGACGTGCACGACGGCGGTCAGCGGCCGGTCGGCCGGGATTCCCGCGAGGACGGCCTCCAGGGCGTCGCGGTCGGCGGTGTCGCAGGCCACCAGGTCGGCCTCGGCTCCCAGGGCGTCCAGCTCGGCCACCAGCCGGTCGGCGCCGTCGGCCGCGGCGCCGGAGCGGCTGACGAGCAGGAGCCGGCGGACGCCGTGCCGGGCGGCCAGGTGGCGGGCGACGAGGCCGCCGAGGAATCCGGTGGCGCCGGTCACCAACACCGTGCCGTCCCGGTCGAGCGCCGGGCCGGCGCCGGCCTCGATCCGGGCCCGGGCGAGGCGGGGCACCGACAGTTCGCCGCCGCGCACCGCGACCTGCGGCTCGCCGGAGGCGATCACGGCGGGCAGCACGGCGGCGATCTCGTCGGAGGCGGTGGCGGAGTCGGCGTCCACGAGCACGATCCGGGACGGGTTCTCCGCCTGCGCCGACCGCACGAGCCCGCTCGCCGCCGCGGCGGCCGGGTCGACGGCTTCCGCGTTCCCGTCGGGCGCCACCGCGTTCCGGGTGAGCACGACCAGGGTCGACGCGACGGTGCGGTCGTCGCCGAGCCAGGCTTGCAGGGCGGCCAGCGTCCGGGAGGTCGCGGCCCGGACGGCGCCCGCGTCCATCCCGCCGGGGCATTCGGTCACGACCGCGGCGGGCAGCGGGTCGCCGAGCCGGTCGAGGTCGCCGGGCCGGTCGAGGTGCCCCACCGGGATCGGCTCGGCGGGCGCGGGGTGGAACGGCTGCCAGGCCAGGCGGTAGAAGGAGGTCGCCGCGCCGCTGTCCTGTCCCGGCCGCCGCACGGGCATGGGCCGGGTCACCAGCGTCTCCACCAGGGCGGCAGGTGCGCCGGACCCGTCGGCGACGCGCATCGTCACGGCCCCGGTGGCGCGGTCGCGCACCAGGTGCACGCGGGCGGACGTGGCGCCCGTGGTGTAGAGCGAGACACCGGACCAGGAGAACGGCAGCCGGGCTCCGCCCGCTTCCCCGTCGTCACCGGTGAAGCCGTACAGTCCGAGCACGTGCAGGCCCGCGTCCAGCAGGGCGGGGTGCAGCCCGAACCGGGCCGCATCGGCCGCCGCGTCCTCGGGCAGGCTCACCTCCGCGAAGATCGAGTCGCCGTCGCGCCAGGCGGCGCGGAGTCCGGTGAACACCGGTCCGTAGTCCAGGCCCATGGCCGACAGCTCGTCGTAGACGCCCTCGATTCCGACCGGCTCCGCGGCGGCGGGGGGCCAGGCGCTCAGGTCGAAGCCGGGCGGCGGTACGGCGGTGCCGAGCCGGCCGGCGGCGTGCCGGGTCCAGGGGGCGTCGGGGCGGTCGGGCCGGGAGTGGACCGACAGCGGCCGCCCGCCCCGCTCGTCCGGTTCGCCCACCGTCACCTGGACCACGACGCCGCCGCGGTCGGGCAGCGCGAGGGGCGTCTCCAGCGTGAGTTCGTCGATCCGCGGGCAGCCCGCCTGGTCGCCCGCACGCACGGCCAGGTCCACGAACGCGGTGCCGGGAAGCACGACGGTGCCCCCCACCCGGTGCTCGGCCAGCCAGGGATGGGTCTCGACGGACAGCCGCCCGGTCAGCACCACCCCGTCGGAGCCCGCCAGGGAGACCGCGGCGCCCAGCAGCGGATGCTCGGCCGCCGACAGCCCCGCCGCGCGCACGTCACCGCCGCCGCCGGAGGTGTCCACCCAGTGGCGGCGCCGCTGGAAGGGGTAGGTCGGCAGTTCGACGTGCCGGGCCGCGGTCCCTTCGTACAGCGCCTCCCAGTCCAGCGGGACGCCCCTGGTCCACAGCTCCGCCAGCGCGCGGACGGCCGATTCCGGCTCCGCGCGGTCCTTGCGCAGCACCGGGACGAAACCGGCGCCCTCCCCGGTGACGCAGCCGCGCCCGGCGGCCGACAGCGCGGTGCCGGGGCCGGCCTCCACGAACGTCGTGACGCCCGCGTCCTCCAGCGCGCGCACGGCGGAGAGGAACCGCACCGGCCGGCGGACCTGCTCCACCCAGTACTCGGGATCGGTGATCCCGGCGCCGGAGTCCTCCCCGGTCACCGTCGACACCAGCGGGATCCGCGGCCGCTCCCAGGACACCGACTCCACCACCGCGCGGAACTCCGCCAGCATCGGCTCCATGTGCGCCGAATGGAACGCGTGCGACACCCGCAGCCGGGTCACCTTGCGGCCCCGGGCCTCCAGGGCGCCGGTCACCGCCAGCACGGCGTCCTCGTCACCGGACACCACCACCGACTCCGGCGCGTTCACCGCGGCGATCTCCGCCCCGTCCTCCAGGAGCGCCGCGACCTCCTCCTCGGGGGCGGCGACCGCGGCCATCGCGCCGCCCGGCGGCAGTTCCTGCATCAGCCGGCCCCGGGCCGCGACCACCCGGCACGCGTCGGCCAGCGACAGGGCGCCCGCGACGTGGGCCGCCGCCAGCTCGCCGACCGAATGCCCGGCCAGGTGGTCGGCGACGACGCCCCACGACTCGATCAGCCGGAACAGCGCCACCTCGACCGCGAACAGCCCGCACTGGGCGTACCGGGTCTGGTCGAGCAGGTCCGGGCGGGACCACATGACCTCGCGCAGCGGCTCGGGCAGCGAGGCGTCCAGTTCGGCGCACACCTCCTCCAGCGCCCGCGCGAACACCGGGAAGGCCGCGGCGAGATCCCGGCCCATCCCGATCCGCTGCGAGCCCTGGCCCGGGAACACGACGGCGCACAGCCCGTCGCCGCGCACGCCGCGCACCACCTCGGGCCCGGTCCGTCCGTCCGCCAGCAGGCCCAGCCCGGCCGCGGCGGACGCGCGGTCGCCCGCCACCACCACGGCGCGGTCCTCGAACGCCGTCCGCGTCGTCGCCAGCGACATCCCGGCATCGACCGGGTCGGCTCCGGCCTCCAGCACCGCCAGGACGCCGCTCGCCTGCGCGCGCAGCGCCGCCTCCCCGCGCGCCGACACCGGAATCGGCAGGCCGCCGGCGGGCCACCGCCGCTCACCCTCGGCGGCCTCCTCCGGCGGCGGCGCCTCCTCGACGATCAAGTGCGCGTTCGTCCCGCTCACGCCGAAGGAGGAGATCCCGGCGCGGCGCGTCCGGTCCTCCACGGGCCACGGCCGCGCCTCGGTCAGCAGCCGCACCGCGCCCGCCGACCAGTCGACGTGCGTCGACGGCCGGTCGACGTGCAGCGTGCGCGGCAGCCGCCCGTGCCGCATCGCCTGCACCATCTTGATCAGGCCGCTGACCCCGGCCGCGGCCTGCGCGTGGCCGATGTTCGACTTCACCGACCCCAGCCACAGCGGGCGGTCGCCGCCACGGCCCTGCCCGTAGGTCGCCAGCAGCGCCTCCGCCTCGATGGGGTCGCCCAGGGTCGTACCGGTCCCGTGCCCCTCCACGGCGTCGACCTGCTCGGCGGTCAGCCCGGCGTTCGCCAGCGCCTGCCAGATGACCCGCTGCTGCGACCGGCCGTTGGGCGCGGTCAGCCCGTTGGACGCCCCGTCCTGGTTCACCGCGCTGCCCCGGATCACCGCGAGCACCCGGTGCCCGTTGCGGCGGGCGTCCGAGAGCCGCTCCAGCACCACGATCCCGACGCCCTCGGCCCAGCCCGTGCCGTCGGCCGCGTCGGAGAAGGCCTTGCACCGGCCGTCCCTTGCCAGGCCGCTCTGCGTGCTGAACGCCACGAACGGCGCCGGGGTGGACATGATGTTCACACCGCCGGCCAGCGCCAGTGAGCACTCACGCTGCCGCAGCGACTGGCACGCGACGTGCAGCGCCACCAGGGAGGAGGAGCAGGCGGTGTCGACGGTGAGCGCGGGCCCTTCGAGGCCGAGGCTGTAGGACACCCTCCCGGAGATCACGCTGCCGGCACTGGCGGTGCTCAGATACGCCGCCGCCTCCGGCGACGACGCCAGGAGCGTCGAGTAGTCCTGCCCGCCGCTGCCGACGAAGACGCCCACCGGCGTCCCGCGCAGCCGGTCGGGCACGATCCCGGCCCGTTCGAGCGCCTCCCAGCTCACCTCCAGGACCAGCCGCTGCTGCGGGTCCATCAGGGCGGCCTCGCGGGGCGAGATCCGGAAGAACCGCGCGTCGAAGTCGGCGGCGTCCTCGACGAACCCGCCCTCGTGGGCGTACTCGTCGCCGAGGACGTCCCCGAGCCGCCAGCCGCGGTCCCCCGGGGCGGCCCCGATCGCGTCGGTGCCCGTGTCGACGAGCCGCCACAGGTCCTCGGGCGACCGCACGCCCCCCGGGTACCGGCACGCCATCGACACGACGGCGATCGGCTCCTGCTCCCCGTCCTCCAGCCGGCGCAGCCGCTCACGCGCCTGGTGCAGGTCGGCCGTGACCCGCTTGAGGTAGTCGAGAAGCTTGTCTTCGTTCGCCATCCCCAGCCTCGCTGATCCCGTCGTTTCGCCGAAGCCGCACACCCGGTCGGTCAGGTGATGCCGAGCTCCTTGTCGATGAAGTCGAAGACGTCGTCCGCGGAGGCCGCCTCGAGCCGGTCCGCCACGCCGCCGGCCGCCGCGTCCGCCGCGGGCTCGCTCAGCCGCCCCAGCAGCGCCCTGAGCCGTTCGATCACCCCGTCGCCCTCGAGCCGGGCGCGGGGCAGCGCCGCGATCGACGCCTCCAGACGGTCCAGGTGGGCCTGGATCGGCGCGTCGTCGCCGTCGGCCGACAGCCGGGTCCCCAGGTGGGCCGCCAGCGCCGCCGGAGTCGCGTGGTCGAACACCACGGTCGCGGGCAGCCGGACACCGGCCGCCCTGCTCAGCCGGTTGCGGAAGTCGACCGCCGTCACCGAGTCGAACCCGATCTCCTTGAAGGCGCGGCCGGGCTCGATCTCGTCGGCGTCGTATCCGAGGATCGCGGCGACCTGGGCGCGGACCAGGCCCAGCAGCGCCCGGTCGCGCTCGGCCTCGCTCATCCCGGCCAGCCGTTCGGCCAGGTCCGAGGAGCCTGCGGACTCCTCGTCCGGGTCCGGCTCGGCCCCCCGCAGCGCGTCCTGCGCCTCGGGCAGGTCGAGCAGCAGGGGACGCCGCCTCGCGAGCGTGTAGGGCGGGACGAACCGCGCCCAGTCGATGTCGGTGACCACCAGGCCGCTCTCGCCGCGGTCGAGGGCCTGCCGCAGCGCGCCGATGGCCAGGGCCGGGTCCATCTCCCTGATGCCCAGCCGCCGCAGGTACTCCCCGGCGGCCTCGTCGACCATCCCGCCGCCGCCCCACGATCCCCACGCGACGCAGGTCACGGGCAGGCCCCGGGCGCGGCGGTGCGCGGCGAGCGCGTCCAGGAAGGCGTTCGCGCCGCCGTAGGCGCACTGCCCGGACGAGCCCCACACGGCGGCGCCCGAGGAGAACAGCACGAAGGCGTCCAGCGGCCGGTCCGCCAGAAGGTCGTGCAGGTGCCGTGCCCCGGCGACCTTGGCACGGACGGCCTGCTCGAACTCCTCCAGGCCGGTGTCGTCGATGGGCCCCGGCCCGGGCAGCACCCCGGCCGCGTGCACGACGGCGGTGACGGCGTCGGCCTCGCCGAGGGAGCCGAGGAGGCCGTCCAGCGCCTCCCGGTCGGCCACGTCGCAGGCGGCGATCGTGACCCGTGCGCCCATCTCCGACAGCTCCGCCGCCAGCGTGCCGGCACCCGCGGCATCGGGGCCGCGGCGGCTGGTCAGCAGCAGGTGCTCGGCGCCGTTCTCGGCCAGCCAGCGCGCCACGTGCGCGCCGACCCCGCCGGTGCCGCCGGTGACCAGCACCGTCCCGCGGGGCCGCCAGGCGGGCCGCGCGCCGACCGGGCCCAGGGGCGCCCGTACCAGGCGTGCGGCGAACGTCCCGGCGGACCGGACGGCGACGCGGTCCTCGCCGGTCCGCCCGGCCAGCAGCCCGACGACCTGGCGGGCGGCCCGCTGGTCCACGGCGGAGGGCAGGTCGATCGTGCCGCCCCAGGTGTCCGGCCGGTCCAGCGCCAGGACGGCGCCCATGCCGTACACCACGGCCTGCATCGGGTCGACCGGGTCCGCGGCGCCCGGCACGTCCACCGCTCCGGCCGTCGCGCACCACAGCCGTCCGGTATGGCCGCGGTCGCCCAGCGCCTGGAGCAGGGTGATGGTGGCGGCGACGCCGCAGGACAGCACCGGGTGCCGGGGATGCTCGCGGCCGTCGAGCGCCAGCAGGGACAGCACGCCCGCGCCGGGGTCCGCGTCCGCGAGCCGGTCGGCGACGGCCCGGCGGTCGTCCTCGGCCGCCGCGACCCGCACGACACGGGCGCCCGCGGCGGTGAGCTCGGCGAGCAGCGTCCGCACCGGCTCCTGATCGTCGATTCCCTCCGGCACCACCGCCAGCCACTCCCCGGGAAGGGACGTGGCCGGTTCAACGTGAACGGGACGCCAGTCGACGCGGTACCGCAGGCCCGCCGCCCGCCCCTCGTCCTGGTGCCGCTTCCACCAGGACGACAGCGCCGGCAGCACCCCGTCGAGCGCGGTCCGTTCGACGCCCAGGCTCTCCGCCAGCGCCGCTCCGTCGCCCTCGGCCACCCGCGCCCAGAAGGTCTCGTCGGGCCGGGCGTCCGGCTCGGACCGCTGGGGCTCGGTCACCCAGTAGCGCCGGGTCTGGAACGCGTAGGTCGGCAGATCGACGCGGCGGCCGCCCGCGAACCGGTCGCCCCAGTCCGAGGCGAGACCGCGGACGTACAGCTCGGCCAGCGAGCCGAGCATCCGGTCCGGGCCGCCCTCGCCGCGGCGCAGGCTGCCGGTGACCACGGCGTCGCGGCCGAGGTCGTCGAGCGTCTCCTGAACACCGATCGTGAGCACCGGATGCGGGCTGACCTCGACGAACGCCGTGTACCCGGCCTCGGCGAGGGTCCGCACCGCGGGCTCGAACGCGACGGTGCGGCGCAGGTTGGTGTACCAGTAGGCGGCGTCGAGATCGCCCTCCCCGATCCAGTCACCGGTCACCGTGGAGAGCATCGGCACCGTGCCCGCCCTCGGTGTGATCGGCTCAAGGTCGCGCAGCAGGCGTTCCTGGAGCGACTCCACGTGGGCCGAGTGGGAGGCGTAGTCGACCGGGACCCGTTTGGCCCTGACGTCCTCGGCGGCCAGCTCGGCCAGCAGTTCGTCGAGCGCGCCCGAACCGCCCGACACGACCACCGAGCCGGGGCCGTTGACCGCGGCGATCGAAAGCTCGCCGGGCCACCGGCGGAGGCGTTCGCGCACCCGCTCGGCCGGCAGCGCCACCGAGGCCATGCCGCCCCGCCCGGCGGGCATCTCGCCGATGGCCCGGGAACGGAGCGCGACGACCCTCGCACCGTCCTCCAGCCGGAGCAGGCCCGCCACGCACGCCGCGGCGATCTCGCCCTGCGAGTGCCCGACCACCGCGTCCGGCCGTACGCCGGACGCCCGCCACTCCTCCGCGAGCGACACCATGACCGCCCACAGCACCGGCTGGACGACGTCCACCCGGTCCAGGCTCCCGGCCGAGGAGTCCCGCAGGACCTCGGTGAGCTTCCAGTCCACGAAGGGGGACAGCGCGCGCTCGCAGTCGGCGATCCGCGCGGCGAACGCCGGGGAGGCGTCGATCAGTTCGGTGGCCATGCCCACCCACTGCGAGCCCTGGCCGGGGAACACGAAGACGGTCCTGCCGTCCAGGTCGGCCGTCCCCGTGACGGTCCCGGCGCCCGGGTCGCCCTCGGCCAGGCCGCGGAGCCCGGCCAGCAGTTCGGCCCGGTCCCGTCCCGTCACGACCGCCCGATGCTCGAACGGGACCCTGGTGAACGCCAGGGAGTACCCGATGTCGAGGGGATCGAGCTCCGGATGGTCGTCCAGGTGTGCGGCGAGCCGGGCCGCCTGCGCGCGCAGCGCCCGCGCGGAACGTCCCGACAGGGGCCACGGGACGATCCCCGGCGAGGCCCCGCCCGCTTCACAGGGCCCCTCCGGCTCGGGGACCGCGGGCGGCTGCTCGACGATGACGTGCACGTTGGTGCCGCTGGCCCCGAACGAGGACACCCCGGCGCGGCGCGGGTGGCCGTTCTCCTCCCAGTCCCTCGGCTCGGTGAGCAGCTCGACCGCGCCGGTGCTCCAGTCCACCTTCGGGGTGGGCTCGGCCACGTGCACGGTCCTGGGCAGCACGCGGTGGCGCATCGCCTGCACCATCTTGATGATCCCGGCGATGCCCGCCGCCGCCTGCGGATGCCCGAGGTTCGACTTGACCGACCCGAGCCACAGGGGCCGGTCCGCCGGCCGCGCCCGGCCGTAGGTCGCCAGCAGGGCCTGCGCCTCGATCGGGTCGCCCAGCTTGGTCCCGGTGCCGTGCGCCTCGACGGCGTCGACCTCGTCCGGGGTCACCCGGGCGTTGGCGAGCGCCTGCTCGATGACGCGCCGCTGCGCGGGGCCGCTCGGCGCCGTCAGGCCGTTGGAGGCGCCGTCCTGGTTGACCGCCGAGCCGCGGATCACCCCGAGGATCTCGTGGCCCTCGCGCAGGGCACGCGACAGCCGCTCCAGCACGAGCACGCCCACGCCCTCGGACCAGCCGACGCCGTCCGCGTCCGCGGAGAACGAACGGCACCGGCCGTCCTTGGACAGGCCCCGCTGCTTGGAGAACTCCACGAACATGGCCGGTGTCCCCATCACGGCGACGCCGCCGGCCAGCGCCAGCGAGCATTCGCCCGCGCGCAGCGCCTGGGCCGCCAGGTGCACGGAGACCAGCGAGGAGGAGCAGGCGGTGTCCACCGACACCGCCGGCCCGACGAGCCCGAGCGTGTAGGCGACCCGGCCGGAGACCAGGCTGCCCGCGCCGGTGCTCCCGGCGTAGTCGTGGTACATGACGCCGGAGAACACGCCCGTGTCGGTGCCCCGGATCCCCGCGGCCAGGCCGGCCCGCTCCAGGGCCTCCCACGACACCTCCAGCAGCAGCCGCTGCTGCGGGTCCATCTCCGCGGCCTCGCGCGGCGAGATCGAGAAGAACCCGGCGTCGAACTCCGCCGCGTCGTACAGGAACCCGCCCTCGCGGACGTACATCCGGCCCGGCCGGTCCGGCTCGGGATCGTAGAGCCCGTCGACGTCCCAGCCCCGGTCCGCCGGGAACGCCCCGATGGCGTCCCCGCCGTCGCGGACCAGCCGCCACAGGTCCTCGGGCGAGTTCACTCCGCCGGGGTAGCGGCAGGCCATGCCCACGATCGCGACCGGCTCGGCGGCGCGCTCCTCCAGCTCCCGGAGCTGCCGGCGGGTCTTATGGAGGTCCGCGGTCGCGCGTTTGAGATAGGTCCGCAGCTTGTCGACCTTGTCGTCATCGGCCATGGTCAGTGCACCAGCTCCCAGAGGACGCGCAGGAGTCCGTCGTGTACGTGTCGGTGTTCGTTCAGGAGGCGCCTAGCTCGGAGTCGAGGACCTTGAACAGCTCCTCGTCACTGGCGGCGGCGTAGTCGTCCACCTCGGGAGCGGTCTCGGCCACCGCGTCCCGATCGCGCCACTTGCGCAGCACGGCCTCCAGCCGTGCGGTGATCCGGGCGTGCGAACCGTTGGCGTCGGTGCCCGTCAGCACCGCCTCCAGCCGATCGACCGCCGCCAGGGCAGTCGCCGCCGGGTCGGCGTCCGCCGGGACGAACTCCTCGGCGAGGTGGCCGGCGAGCTCCGCCGAACTGGGGTGGTCGAACACCAGCGTGGCCGGCAGCCGCAGCCCGGTGGCCGCGGCCAGGGCGTTGCGCAGCTCGACCGCCGCGAGCGAGTCGAAACCCATCTCCTGGAACGCGCGGTCCGGCTCGATCCGGTCCGGGCCCTGGTGCCCCAGGACCCTCGCCACCTGGGTGCGGACGAGGGCGAGCAGCTGCTCCTCACGGTCCCGGGCGGGCAGGCCGGCGAGCCGCTCGCGCAGGTCCGCACCGCCGCCGCCCTCACCCGAAGCCGGCGCGGCGCGGCGCGCGGGGCTCCGCACGATCCCGCTCAGGATCGTCGGGACGCCGTCCTCCCGCTGCCGCAGCGCCGCGAGGTCCAGCCGCAGCGGCACGAGGATCGCGTCCTCCTGGGCGCCGAGCGCCATGTCGAACAGGGCCAGGCCCTCGTCCTCGGGCATCGGGGGCATGCCGAGCCTGTGCATGCGGCGCTCGGCCGCCTCGTCCAGGTGCGCGCCCAGCCCGGCCTCGCCCGACCACAGCCCCCAGGCCAGCGACGTCGCCGCCTGGCCGCGGGACTTGCGGTACTCGGCGAGCCCGTCGAGGAAGGTGTTGGCCGAGGCGTAGTTCGCCTGCCCGGCGCCCAGGACCAGCCCGGCGGCGGAGGAGAACAGCACGAACGCCGACAGGCTCAGGTCCTCGGTCAGCTCGTGCAGGTGCCAGGCGGCGTCCGCCTTGGCGCGCAGCACGTTCTCCACCTGCGTCTCGGTGAGGGCGCCGACGACGGCGTTGTCGACCACGCCCGCGGTGTGGATCACCGCGGTCAGCGGCCGGTCCGGCGGGACGGCCGCGAGCAGGTCGCGCACGGCGCCGCGATCGGACATGTCGCACGCGGCGATCCGGACGTCGGCGCCCAGCGCCGCCAGCTCCTCCCGCAGTTCGGGCGCGCCGGGCGCGTCCGGACCGCGCCGGCTGGCCAGCAGGAGCCCCCGGACACCGTGCTCGGCGACGAGGTGACGGGCGATCAGCGATCCGAGGCCGCCGGTCCCGCCGGTGATCAGGACCGTTCCGGTGGTGTCCCAGACGTGCCGCGTGCCGGCGCCGGCGTCCACGGCGACCCTGGACAGCCGCGGCACGCACGGCTCTCCCTTGCGGAGGGCGATCTCGGGCTCGCCGGAGGCGAGGGCGTCGGCGATCGCCCGCTCGGAGGCCTCCTGCCCGTCCAGGTCGAGGAGGACGAGCCTGCCCGGGTTCTCGGCCTCGGCGGAACGCACCAGGCCCCAGATCGCGGCGCCCGCCAGGTCGGCGACGCCTTCGCCCGGGATCGCGGCCACCGCGCCCCGCGTGACGACCACCAGCCGTGCGGACGACCAGCGCTCGTCGGTCAGCCAGGACCGCACCTGCGCCAGGATCTCGTTGATCGAGTCCCGCAGCCGCGGGAGGACCTCGCCGTCCCCGCCGCCATCGTCCGCGAGGTGGGGCAGCAGGACCAGGCCGGGCGGGAACCCGCCGTCGTCGACCATCGCGTTCAGTGCGGCCAGGTCCCGGTAGCGGCTCACGCCGCTCAGGTGCTCGAGCCCGGGCCCGGCGACCGCCAGGGTGTCCTCCGCGCCGGCCGTGCGCGGGCTCGATGGCGCGATCCAGTCCAGCCGGAACAGCGACCGCGCGCTCGCGGCGGCGAGCTGCTCCGCGGACACCGGGCGGGCGACGACCGACTCCACGGTCGCGACCGGGGCGCCTGTCGCGTCGGCCAACTGGACGGCGGTGCCGCCACCGGCGGGAGCGAGCCGTACCCGGACCGACCGCGCCCCGGCGGCGTGCAACGCGACTCCCGTCCAGGCGAACGGAATCCAGGTGTCGCTCGTCCCCCGTCCCGCGCCTCCGTCGAGCAGCAGTGCGTGGAACGCGGCGTCCAGCAGCGCCGGATGAATCCCGAACCGCGCCGGATCCGGTGCCGCGTCCTCCGGCAGGTCGACGTCGGCGAAGACCTCCTCTCCGCGCCGCCAGGCCGCTCGGAGCCCCTGGAAGACGGGACCGTATCCGTATCCGCGATCGGCGAGGCGCTCGTACAGCGCGTCGAGCGGAACGGGCTCCGCGTCCTGCGGCGGCCAGGCGGCCAGGTCGGCCGAGGGCACCGCCGCGGTACGGGTCAGCAGGCCGCTGGCGTGCAGCGTCCACGTCGTGTCCGGCGCGGCGTCCTCCGCCCGGGAGTGCACGGAGACGTGGCGGTTGCCCGAACCGTCGTCCGCTTCCACGGTGACCTGGAGGCAGACGCCGCCGTCCTCGGGGACGATCAGCGGCGCGGCGAGTGTCAGCTCGGCCAGCGTCGGGCAGTCCACCTGGTCGCCCGCGCGCATCGCCAGTTCGACGAGCCCGGTCCCGGGGAACAGCATCGCGTCCAGGACCCGATGGTCGGCCAGCCACGGGTCGGTCTCCACCGACAGCCGCCCGGTCAGGACGACACCGTCCGAACCGGCGAGCGGCAGCACGGCGGGCAGAAGGCGATGCCCGGCCGGGACCTGGCCCAGCCCGGACGGGTCGGGCGCTGCCAGGGCGGCGTCGTTCTCCAGCCAGTAGCGCTTGCGTTGGAAGGGGTAGGTGGGCAGGTCGACGGGCTGTCGCTCGGCGGCGTTGAAGATCGTTGCCCAGTCCAGGGCGACTCCGGAGCTCCAGAGGCGCCCCATCCCGCGGGAGAAGGCCCGAGCCTCGGGCTCGTCCTTGCGCGACAGCGGAACGAACCCGCCGCCACCGGCGTCCAGGCACTCCGGCCCGGTCGCCGACAGCACCGCCGAGGGGCCGATCTCCACGAACCGGGTCACGCCCTCGGCCTCCAAGGCCCGAACCCCGTCACAGAACCGGACGGTCTCCCGTACGTGCCGCACCCAGTACTCGGGAGTCGTCACTTCCTGCGGGTCGGCCAGCCGGCCGGTCAGGTTCGACACCAAGGGCAGGCTCGGGGCGTGGAACTCGACGGTGGCCAGTTCCTTGGCGAAGTCCTCCAGCATCGGGTCCATCAAGGGCGAGTGGAACGCGTGCGAGACCCGCAGCCGTGTCGTCTTGGTCCCCTGTGCTGTCAGGGTGTCGGCCACCGCCTGGACGGCGTCCCGGTCACCGGAGATCACCACCGACGCCGGACCGTTCACCGCGGCGATCTCCACGCCGGCCCGGGACGCCAGAAGGGTGGCGACCTGCTCCTCGCTCGCGGCGACGGCGATCATCGCCCCGCCCTCAGGGAGCGCCTGCATCAACCGGCCGCGCGCCGCCACCACCCGGCAGGCGTCCTGAAGTGACCACACCCCGGCCACGTGAGCGGCCACCAGCTCACCGATCGAATGCCCGCCCACAAACTCCGGCGACAGGCCCCACGACTCCACCAAGCGGAACAGCGCCACCTCGAACGCGAACAGACCCGCCTGGGTGTAAGCCGTCCGATCGATCAGCTCGGGTCGTTCCCAGACCACCTCACGCAGCGACTCATCCAGCAGACCGTCGAACGCGGCACACACCTGGTCAAAGGCCTGCGCGAACACGGGGAACGCCTCGTGCAACTCCCGGCCCATGCCCGGCCGCTGCGCACCCTGCCCCGAGAACACCACAGCCGTCCGGCCATCCGGCAGATCGTTCGCACCCGGCGCGGCACCAGCGGCCACTTCGGACAGACCGGCGATCAGCTCGTCCCGGTCGGCCGCGACCACGACCGCACGGCGCTCCATCGCGGTACGGGTGCTCGCGAGCGAGAACCCGACATCGACGGGGTCCAGGCCGGGACGCTCTTCAACGAGCGACACGAGCCGGGACGCCTGCTCCCGCAAAGCGTCGGCGTTTCGCGCCGACAGCGGCAGCAGCACCGGCCCGCCCGGCGACGTCTGCTCGGCCGGAACGGCTGTGCCCTCCTCGGAAGTCTCCTCGGGAGCCTCTTCGACGATCACGTGGGCGTTGGTCCCGCTGATCCCGAACGAGGACACCCCCGCCCGCCGCGGACGATCACCCGACTCCCACGGCACCGCCTCGCGCACCAACTCCACCGCACCCGAAGACCAATCCACCTCACCCGACGGCTCATCCACATGCAACGACCCCGGCACCACCCCGTGCCGCATCGCCAGCACCATCTTGATCACACCCGCCACACCCGCAGCCGCCTGAGCATGACCGATGTTCGACTTCACCGACCCCAGCAACAACGGCCGACCACCCGCACGGTCACGCCCATACGTCGCCAGCAACGCCTGCGCCTCGATCGGATCACCCAACCGCGTCCCCGTACCGTGCCCCTCCACCACATCCACGCTCGACGCCGAGAGCTGTGCGTCGTCGAGCGCGGCACGGATGACACGCTGCTGGGACGGGCCGTTCGGAGCGGTGATTCCACTGCTGGCGCCGTCCTGGTTCACGGCGCTGCCGCGCAGGACCGCCAGCACCCGGCGACCGTTGCGGCGGGCGTCCGACAAACGCTCCAGAAGCAGCACGCCCGCGCCCTCCGCCCAGCCGACGCCGTCGGCGGAGGCCGCGAAGGACTTGCAACGCCCGTCGGGCGCCAGTCCCCGCTGGCGGGAGAACAGCACGAAACTGTCGGGCGTGGCCATCACGGTCGCGCCGCCGGCCAGCGCGAGGGTGCACTCCCCCCTGCGCAGGGACTGGGCGGCCAGATGCATGGCGACCAGCGACGACGAGCACGCCGTGTCCACCGTCACCGCGGGCCCCTCCAGACCGAGGGTGTACGCGACCCGCCCCGACACCATGCTTCCGGCGCTGCCGTTGCCGACGTAGCCGTCGAGCTCGGCGGGCACGGCGTCAACATGGGCGGCGTAGTCGTGGTACATCACGCCGGCGAACACGCCGGTGCGGCTTCCCCTCAGGCGGGACGGGTCGATGCCGCCGCGCTCGATCGCCTCCCAGGAGGTCTCCAGGATCAGCCGCTGCTGCGGGTCCATGGCCAGTGCTTCGCGCGGGCTGATCCCGAAGAACTCCGCGTCGAAGTCGGCCGCGTCGTACAGGAAACCGCCCTCGCGCGCGTAGGACTTGCCGCTGCGGCCCGGGTCGGGATCGTAGAGCCCGTCGACGTCCCAGCCCCGATCGCCGGGGAAGTCCGACACGGCGTCGACACCGTCGGCGACCAGGCGCCACAGTTCGCCGGGGGTCGTGACCCCGCCGGGGTACCGGCAGCCGATCCCGACGATCGCGATCGGCTCGTGCTCGCGCTGCTCGGTCTCGGCCAGCCGCCGGCGCGTCTCGCGCAGTTCGGTCGTCGCCCGCCGGAGGTACCCGAGGAGCTTGGCCTCATCGGTCATTCAGCTCACCCCTTGTCCGGTCCGCGGATCCCGTCACCGACGGCGTCGCGCGACCAGTTGCTCCAAGGCCGGCACCGCTTCGGCGGGGCTCGGCGTGGCCAGCAACTCCTTCTGGATCTGCGCGGCGCCCTCCTTGAACGAAGGGTCGTCCAGCAGCCGCGCGAGGCCCGCCCGCAGAGATTCGCCGGAGAGGTCCTCCGGCATGATGGTCAGTCCGGCGCCGCGGCTCTCCAGGTGGCGGGCCAGGGCCGGCTCGCCCCACAGGTTCCCGGGCGTGACCAGCTGCGGGACGCCGTGGGTGATGGCGGTGCCCATCGTGGTGGCGCCGCAGTGGTGCACGACGGCGTCGCAGGTGGGCAGGAGCGCGTTGAGCGGCACGAAGTCGAAGACCCGGACGTTGTCGGGCACCGGCGCGCCCCCCAGTTGCGCCTCGGTCAGGGTCGCGATCACCTCGGCGTCGAGGTCGGACACGGCCTGGAGCAGCTCGGCGATCGGCGTTCCCTCGATCTCGACGTTGCGCGAGGTGATGCCGAAGGTCACGCACACCCGCCGCCGCTCCGGCGGTTCGAGCAGCCAGTCCGGGATCGTGGAGGGGCCGTTGTGGGGCACGAAGCGCACGGGAAGGTTCGGCACGTCGACCGGGATGCGCATCCACGACGGCAGCGGGTCGATGGTGAGCTGGCCGGTGACCATCTCCTCGTCGAACTCGTGGCCGAACTGCTCCAGCCGGCCGGCCAGCCAGTCGCCCATCGGGTCGTCCTGCGGCACCTCGGGGTGCCTGGCGCGCAGCTCGTGGTAGAGGGCTCGCATCCTGGCGAAATGGTCCTGGCCGAACAGCATCCGGGCGTGGGCGGCGCCGGTGACCTTCGCGACGACCGGGCCGACATAGGTCAGGGCGTCCCAGATCACCAGATCCGGCTGCCAGGACCGGGCGAACCGCACGACGTCGGTCAGCATCTGCTGGTCGGCCTGGTACTCGGAGATGAAGCTGGAGTAGAGGCCCAGGGCGCCCTTGACGTAGTCGAGGGTCAGCTTCTCCGGCCGCGTCTCGGCGATGTCGAAGCCCATCCGGTACGGGGTGCCGTCGTCGGGCAGCTCGTCCAGCATCTTCTGGTCGGCCGCCATGTCGATCTCGGTCCCGGCCACCACCGCGGTCAGCCCTGCCCCGGTGATGTCTCGTTCGAGGTTCGGGCGGCTGGCCACGCAGACCTCGTGCCCCGCGGCGCGCAACGCCCAGGCGAGCGGAACCATGCCGTACAGGTGGGTGCTGGCCGCGAAGGTCGTGAACAGAACTCGCACGCATTACTCCAACCGCGCTCGTCGGTGTCCAGCGGAAAGGGATGCTCCTGGACAGCGCGCCCATGCGTGACCGGATGAGTTTTCACTCATCGTGCACTGAATCGCGCCATTTCACCGTGAACGCTACCGACGACGGCCGCGCGGCCCCCACCCCTAACCTCCCTTAACCGCCCCCTAGAGGTGCGGCGAGCTGCCAGAAGGACTGGGGGCGACGACCACCCCACCCTCCATGTACAGATGTATAAGACGGAGGTATACTTGAGCTCGTCCCCAGCCAGGACCGGAAGTCGCAGTTCGGCCGCGGCCGATCAGTTCAGAGACCCACGGGGGTCCGGGAACGACGAAGAGAGAGGACCGACGTGGCCAGTTCGAATGGATGGATGGCCGGGCGGGACACCCGGGAACCCCGGTGGGAGATCGCCGGCCAGGGCTCCCTCCGCGATCGTTCGGCGGGTCCCGAGTGATGCCGGCGGGCAGGGTTCTGCGCTTCGACGGCATCAAGGGACGCGGCCTGATCGCCCCCGAGGAGGGGGGCGAGGCCATCACGATGCACGCGAACGATCTGAAAGGCGACAAGTATCTGTTCACGCCCGGCGCACAGGTCTCCTATGACATCGAACACGGAGACCACGGATCGAAGGCGGTCAATGTGAAACTTCTCGGCGGTGGCTCACCGAAGATCCTGTACGCACTGCCCGGCGAAATGCGCGCCGAGGAGAACACGGCGGGGGACGTGCTCTCCATGGACGAGTTCATTCAGGAGGTCACCGAACTGATCATCCGCTCGATGTCCACCCTCAGCGCCGAGCAGATCATGGAATTGCGCACCCACCTCGCCCGGTACGCCCGGTCGCACAAATGGATAGAAGAGTGAGGCGCGCCACACCGCCCGGGCTCAGGCCGTGTCCGTCAGCTCCATCGGAAGGTCGATCGGCAGTTCGGAGCGCCGCTTGATCCTGAGCTTCCGGTAGACGCGGGTGAGGTGCTGCTCGACCGTGCTCTCGGTGATGTAGAGCTTCCGGCCGATCTCACGGTTGCTCAGCCCGCGGGAGGCCAGCGTCGCCACCTTGCGCTCGGCGACGCTGAGCACCTCCAACCCGGCGGTCCCGGGCCCGTCCACCGCCTTTGAGCTCGGCAGCAGCCGGTCGTGCAGCACGAGGGCGCCGCAGGCCTTGGCCAGCTGCAGCGCGTACCGGGCCATCATCCGCGCCTGGCCGACGTCGCCCACGGACTGCCGGGCATTGCTCAGCTCCGTGTACGTCAGCGCCAGCTCGTACCGGTCACCGCAGTCCTGGAACAGGTCCGCGGCCTTGCTCAGCAGCCCGAGCCGCTCCTTGATGTCGGCGGTCATCGCGAGCACGCGCAGGGCGACGCCCCGGCTGCGGGGGTCGTCGCCTCCGCCGAGCTTCATCTGCTCGCGGAGCAGCTCGCGGGCGGGATCGCGCTGGCCCATCGCCAGGTAGGCCTGCGCGAGATCGCTGCGCCACGGCACCACCGCGGGGTGGTCCAGCCCCCACTGGGCCGCGTGCCTGCCCGCGGACTGGAAGTCCTTGACCGCGGCGTGCAGCCGGTTGGTGGCCATGTGGTGGTGCCCGCGGGCGTGCAGCATCGCCAGCCAGAACCGGGAATGCCTGGCGGACTCCGGGACCACGTGCCTGAGCAGCCGCCGGGCCTCGTTGAAGTTGCCCATCGCGGTGTTGGCCAGGACGAGCTTGGACAGCGGCGAGCACAGCGCCACTCCCCAGCCGTGCGCGGGCAGGGCGTGCAGCGCCGCACGCGCGTGCCCCTCGGCTCCCGTCAGGTCGCCCCTGCGCAGCGCGATGCCCGCGCTGACGTCCAGCAGGACGGCTCGCCGGGTCGCGTCAGCCCCCTCGAGCAGGTGGCCGCACCAGTGGCTCGCCCGCTCGATCCGGCCGTGATGGATCAGCAGATGCATCGCGCCGATGATCGCCTCGGGCGTCGCGTCGCCGATCCAGCAGCGCTGCAGCACCAGCTCCGCGTTGTCGAGCGTCTCCGGGCCGTCGGGTACCGGGCTGAACCGGGCCCGCATGGGCGGGGCGCCGGAGTCCGCACCCTCACCGGACGCCGGTGGCGGCTCCGCGGCGGCGGTGATCTCCGGGATCCAGCCGCGCAGCCACTCCATCGTGACCCGGTGGTCGGCCGGCTCCTCCCAGTGGGCCGCCGCCCCGTACAGCCGCTCCAGCACCTCCGCGGCATCCGCGGAACGCCCGAACCACGCCAGCGTGCGGAGCAGGAGGAGCGCGTCCTTGACATCGAGCCGGCCCGCGGCGTCGGCGGCCAGCAGGGCGTCGAGATGCCTGATCACCGCGGCGGCGTTGAGGCGCCACTGCGCGCGGACGAGCGCGGCGGTCAGCGCCGCGGCCCTGTCCTCGCCGATCCGGCCCTGCAGGGCCAGCTCCAGGCATTCGGTCGCGTCCTTGACCTTGTCGCGTGCCAACTGGTGCTCGGCGGCGGACTCCAGCACCGGCACGGCCCACGGCGGCGAGGCGTCACCGGCCGCGACCAGGTGCGCGGCGATCTCCACGTGCGGGGCGTGATCGTCATGCAGGACGCCGGCGGCGCCCAGGTTCAGCTCCGCGCACTCCTCGCCCGGGATGTCGCCGAGCACCGCGAGCCGAGCCTTCTCATGACGGAACCGCGGGCCGTCCATCAGCCCGTCGCTCCTCAGTGCGCCCAGGTGGGCCGCCACGGCCGTGCACTCCGTCCCGAGCACCCGGGCGATCGTGTCCGGCGTCGCCGACCGTCCCAGCACGGCGGCCGCGCGCGCGGTGCGCAGCAGCGCGTCCTCACCCCGGTGCAGGCAGGTCAGCACGGCGCGCGCGAAGCGCTCCTCGACGATCGGCTCCCCGCTGCACAGCCGGGCGCGGCGCGAGTGCGCCCGGAAATCCTCGGCCAGGGCGCGCACGATCAGCGGGTTGCCGCCGCTCAGCCGGTGGCACTCCTCGGCGAGACCGGGAGCGACCGGGACGGTCCCCAGCGTCTCCTCGAGCAGCCGCTCGACCTCGGCGATCGAGAGCGATCCCAGGGTGATCTGCCTGAAGTACGGCTGGCGGGCGAGTTCGACCGGCAGCGCGCGCTGTTCACGGGCCAGCGACTCCCGCAGGTTCAGGATCAGCAGCACCCGCGCCGACCCGATCCGCCGCTGCAGCCGCAGGAGGACCTCCAGCGACGCCTCGTCGGCGAAGTGGACGTCGTCGACGACGATCACCAGCGGGCTCGTCCTCGCCAGCTTCAGCAGGGCGCTGCACACGCGGTGCAGCAGCCTCTCGTCCACGTTCCCGCCGGCGTTCTCCGGCTCCGGGGCCTCGCCCTCTCCCCAGCCCGTGACGGCGTCGGCGATGTCCGCCGGAAGCTCCGCGCTGTCCAGCAGCTGGCCGATCACCCCCAGCCGTACGGTGCGCTCCGCGGCGGAGCCCACCGAGCTGAGCAACAATGCGCCGGATTCGGTGGCGAATTGACCGAAGCGGTAAGCGAGTTCTGTCTTTCCACTCGCCACTCCCCCGCTGACGAGGACAACTCTGCCCTCCCCCCGGGCGCTTTCCTGATAGAGAAACTTCAACTCTTCGAAGGATGCACCTTGTGCAGACATAGTCGTGATCACCGTGAGATTCCCCAAGATCACTGTGACTAACCACGGGGAAACCTACCCGATCCATGTACAAATGTCTAGCAGACCAATGTACCACCGATCGAACACTCTTGACTGCGGAGCGTAGCTACATAACCTTGTTGGTTACCACGGGGTATGTGAAAACCTGCCAATGCTCCTTCGGCAGGCTGTCAAGATGCGTCAACCGCGTGTCCACACCGGTAACCACGGTCGTCGCGAACAAGAAATGTCGCAGCCCCGCCACCGGAACGATCTCACACAAATAATCTTGCCGGGCCGCGGCCCTCCCGACCCCCATCGCCCACCGTTGCGGCCGAGCTCAGACCGGCCTCATCCCTCCTGGCCGCATGCCGACGGAGAGCATTTATTCAACAGTTTCTGAGTTCCGTGGAGCACGTCCCTGGTGGCGGCCAGGGCCCTCCAGCCCCACTCCACCGCCCCCGTACACCATCGCGCCGGCACGAGACATTTTACTTATCCGTAACCTAGTGTCAGCATTCGGCGGTATACGCGGACCGCCGCGCACCGGCACCAATGAATGCCAAGATCGTTGTAATGCGCACGAGAGATGGCGTCCGGATGAAGGAATCCCCTCCGCAACCGGAACAGGACACCACCGTCGGCGTCGAGCCGAGTCCAGCCTGCATCTCGGGGCGGCCACGAGCCGGCGGCAGGGGGAAGTGTTCGAGCCTGGGAAGGGCGAACGAACCGCGCCGCCAGCCGTTTCTCACCGGACCGCGCAGCGTCCTCCACGCGCTCGCCAAGCCGGCGAGGGACGCATCGGTGGTCCCGCGGCGAGCCCGGCGGCCCGTGCGGGCGCGGCGGGCGCCGCCCGTGCGATACGGCACGCGCCACCCGCCCGTACACGCACAGCAGGCGCCTCCCGTGCACGCACGGGAGGCGCTGTGACGATCGTCACCCCGGATGGGGCGGACCGCGGTCTCAGGGGGTGTGCAGGCGAACGGTCTCGGCGAGCCGCTCGATGGTGGCGGCCGGCCGGGACGTGAGGTAGAAGTGGCCGCCCTCGAAGACGTGGAGGTCGAAGCCGGCGGTCGTGTGCCCCCGCCAGGCCGTCGCCTCCTCGATCGTGACCATGGGGTCGTCGTCGCCCACGAACACCGTGACGGGGCATCCCAGCGTCGCCTCCGGGTCCCCCCGGTAGGTCTCGACGGCCCGATAGTCGGCGCGGATCGCGGGCAGGGCCGCGCGCAGCATCTCGGTCTCGTCCAGCAGCCGCGGGTCGGTGCCGCTGAGCCGCCTGATCTCGGCGATGACGCCCTCGTCGTCGCGCTGGTGCACGGCCTCCCGGCGGTGCCGGGACGGAGCGCGCCGTCCGGAGGCGACCAGCACGCTCGGGGCGATGGCCTCCCGCTCCATCCGGAGGGCGACCTCGAAGGCGACGATCGCGCCCATGCTGTGGCCGAAAAGCGCGACCCGGGCGTCGCCGCCGCTCGGCCGCCGGCCCTCGAGCCAGGGGCGCAGGGCCGCGAAGACACCGTCCGCGAGCCCGCCGATCTCGGTGAAGGGCTCCTCGGTCCGCCGGTCCTGCCGCCCCGGATACTGGACCGTCAGCACCTCGAACTCGGGAGACAGCGCGGCCGACACGGGATGGTAGAAGCTCGCGGAACCGCCGGCGTGGGGCAGGCACACCAGGCGCGTCTTGGCGTCGGGAGCCGGGTGGAACCGCCGGATCCAGGCATCACTGTCAACAACGAAATCCGGCATCGGATGCGCACCCTTTCCCCAATGTCCCTCTGGCCACCCCCCACCGTGCCGCCCGTTCGTACGTACCTCAACCCCTAGCGCACAGGGGCCGGTAGCGGGTGGATAGGGGCCGTCTCCGCTGGCCACGGCGGCACGGCTGCGGGAACACTGGAATCCGGCCGGTCCACTAATACACGAGGTGTGATATGGCGTTCTCCGCCAACGCGGCCCCGGTCCCCGAGATGCGGTCGAAGACCGAAGAATTGAACGCGGCCAGGAAGGACGTGGAGCAGGGACCGTCACCGCGGGCGACGCAGGCACAGCACGACAAGGGCAAGCTCACCGTACGCGAACGACTCGACCTGCTCTTCGACCCCGGGACCTTCCGCGAGATCGAGGGTTTCCGCCGGCACCGCGCCAGCGGGTTCGGACTGGAGGACCGGCGCCCGTACACCGACGGCGTGGTCATCGGCTGGGGCGAGGTCGAGGGACGGAAGGTGTTCGCCTACGCGCACGACTTCCGCATCTTCGGCGGCTCGCTGGGCGAGGCGCACGCGGAGAAGATCCACAAGGTGATGGACCTGGCCGAGGCGGCGGGCGCTCCGCTGGTGAGCCTGAGCGACGGGGCCGGTGCCCGGATCCAGGAGGGCGTGACCGCGCTCGCCGGATACGGGGGGATCTTCCGCCGCAACGTGCGGGCGTCCGGGGTGATCCCGCAGATCAGCGTGATGCTGGGGCCGTGCGCCGGCGGCGCGACCTACTCCCCCGCGCTGACCGACTTCGTGTTCATGGTCCGCGGCATCTCGCAGATGTACATCACCGGCCCGGACGTGGTGCAGTCGGTGACGGGAGAGGAGATCACCCACGAGGCGCTCGGCGGCGCGCAGGTGCACGCAACCGTCTCCGGCGCGGCCGCCATCGTGTGCGACGACGAGGAGGAGTGCCTGGCGGAGGTGCGCTACCTGCTGTCGATGCTGCCGTCGAACAACCGGGAGCTGCCGCCCGTCGCCGCCTGCGCCGACCCCCCGGACCGCCGTACCGAGGATCTGCTCAACATGGTCCCGGCCGACCCCGGCCAGGCCTACGACATGCACGCCGTGCTCGGCGAGATCGTCGACGACGGCGACCTCTTCGAGGTGCACGCGACGTGGGCTCCCAACATCATCTGCGCCCTGGCCCGGCTCGGCGGACACGTGGTCGGGGTGGTGGCCAACCAGCCGGCCTGGCTGGCCGGTGTGCTGGACATCCACGCGTCGGAGAAGGCCGCACGGTTCGTGCAGATGTGCGACAGCTTCAGCATTCCGCTGGTCACGCTGGTCGACGTGCCCGGGTTCCTCCCGGGACGGGAGCAGGAGCACAACGGGATCATCCGGCACGGGGCCAAGCTGCTCTACGCGTACTGCAACGCCACGGTCCCGCGCGTCCAGCTGATCCTCCGCAAGGCCTACGGCGGCGCGTACATCGTGATGGACTCCCGGTCGATCGGCTGCGACCTGTCGTTCGCCTGGCCGACCAACGAGATCGCGGTCATGGGCGCGGAGGGCGCGGCGAACGTGGTCTTCCGGCGTGACATCGCCGCGGCGGACGATCCGGAGGCGATGCGGATCCAGCGCGTCAAGGAGTACAAGCAGGAGCTGATGCACCCCTACTACGCGGCGGAGCGCGGCCTGGTGGACGACGTGATCGACCCGGCCGACAGCAGGTCGACCCTGATCGACGCGCTGACGACGCTGCGGTCCAAGAACGCGCGGTTGCCGTCCCGCAAGCACGGCAACCCGCCGACGTGACGACGGAGGACTGACCACGTGACCGAGCAGATCGCCCTGCGCATCGTGCGGGGGACGCCCGAAGACGAGGAGATCGCGGCGCTGGTGGTCGCGCTGAACATGGTGCGCGCGAGGGCGGCGGCCGAGCCCGCAAGCCGTGTCGTACGCCGGGCCGGCTGGAGCAGGGAAGACCACTGGAGCCTGGCCGCGGGCCACGCGTCTCCCGGGATGTGGGCGGTGGGCGGCGGGCGCCCGCTCGCGGAGGACCGTCCCGCCACCGCCGAGGGGGTCGGCCGGCGATGAAGGGCATCCTTCTCGCCGGCGGGTCCGGCACGAGGCTCAACCCGATGACGATCCCGGTCTCCAAGCACCTGCTGCCGATCGGTGACAAGCCGATGGTCTACTACCCGCTCTCGGCGCTCATGCTGGCGGGGATCACCGACATTCTGATCATTTCGACGACGACGGACCTTCCGCACTACCGGCGGCTGCTCGGCGACGGGTCGCAGCTCGGCATCCAGATCGACTACGCCGTCCAGGAGGAGCCGAACGGGATCGCCGAGGCGTTCATCATCGGCGCGGACAAGATCGGCGACGACCAGGTCGCCCTGATCCTCGGCGACAACATCTTCCACGGCGCCGCCTTCCAGTCGATCCTCGAGGAGAACGTGCGGGACGTGCGGGGATGCGTGCTGTTCGCCTACGGGGTGAAGGACCCCGAGCGGCACGGCGTCGCCGAGTTCGACGAGGAAGGCCGGCTGGTCTCCCTCGAGGAGAAGCCCGCGCGCCCGCGCTCCAACCGGGCGGTGACCGGTCTCTACTTCTATGACAACGACGTGGTCGACATCGCCAAGAACGTCCGGCCGTCGGCGCGCGGCGAACTCGAGATCACCGATGTCAACCGGGTCTATCTCGAGCGCGGGCGGGCACGCGTGGTCGATCTGGGCCGCGGGTTCGCCTGGCTGGACACCGGCACGCCGCAGTCGCTGCTCCAAGCCGGTCTGTACGTCCGGACGCTCGAGGAGCGGCAGGGGGTGCGGATCGCCTGCATCGAGGAGGTCGCGCTGCGCATGGGGTTCATCGACAGCGACGCGTGCCACCGGCTGGGGGCGGAGATGGCCAACTCCGCTTACGGGCAGTACGTCATGACCGTCGCCCAGGAGCTCGCGAACTGATCCCGTGTCGGAAGTGATCCCACGCCGGGTTCGAGGCCGGCGTCCCTGACGGCACCCGCGTCGCCCGCGGCTCGGCGGCGGCCGGCCCGGCACATGCCCGGGCCGGCCGCCGCCGCCGGGTTCGTTCGGCATCCTGGGCCGGCGCACGACGCGGACGCCGCCCGCCGACGATGAGCCCGGCGCGGCCCGTCCCGCCGTCCCGCCGTCACCGGCTCCTGCGGGTCGGCGACCTTCGGGAAGGCGATGCCACGGACGTCGACTTCGACTTCGACTTCAGCCTCGCCCGGATCCTCGACGGTATCCGAACCCCGCATCCTGCGGCCGTCCCGCCGCATTGACATTTCGGCGTCCGCAGCGGCGGACCACCGCGCCGGCCGTGCCGTGAGTTTCGGGCGGCAACGCCGGCGGGGCCGCGACCTGCGCCCGCACCACCGCGCCGCCCGCCGTCGCCGCACGCATCAAACGATCATCAGGCGGCGGCCGCTCGGCCCGCCCCGGTCGGCGCCGCCCCCACGGCGACCAGCGATTTCATCCGTTCACCCCTCCGCGCGCGAGCCGTGCGGCGGTCACCCGGCACGGGTGGCGCGTTCCACGCGCCGCCCCCTTTTCGTCGCGCGCGGAAGAAAACATCCGCGCGGTAATGGCTGTCCAGATCGGTCAGGAGGGGATTTCCCCAAGCCATTTCCGGCTGTTACTCGTGGAGTGGCGACTTCGGCCGCAAAGACATTTCTCGTCTGCTGGAGAGAACGCCGCCGATGCGGTGTGGCCGGCAGTGGCCCGTCCCGTCCACCCCCGCTCGCGATGGCGATCGTGACGGCGGTCACACACGAGGATCGCACGCTCACGGACGGTCCGGAGCGCGAGGTGAGCGCCCAGCGGCACGGATTGTAATCGATCACTTTCGCTTACTTCTACACATTTCCGTGTAGAGTATGCGCCCCTTGGAACTGTGGGCCGCTGGATCCATGGAGTTGCATGTGCCGAAGAACAGCGAAAGTATGAGTTCGCGCAAGCGCGTCCGCGCGCGGCCCATCCGCCGCCGACTCGCAGCGCTGCTCGTCGTGCCCTTGCTGTTGCTGGTGGGGCTGTGGGCTTTTGCGACCTTCGCGTCCGTCAGCGCCGCACTGGCGCGGGCCGAGTTCACCCGGGCCTCGGACGACATCGGAGGCCCGGTCGGGATGACCGTGGAAACACTGCGACGTGAACGCGCCGCCACGGCCGCGGTCCTCGGCTCCCGCGGCGCCCAGGGACTCGAGCAACTCCGGCAAGCGCAGAAAGCCACCGACGGCGCTCTGAGCCTCTTCCGCCAGAAGGCTCTGCCGGCCGCGAGCGACCTCTCCGACCCCGAGGTCATCCAGGCCCTCCGCGACCTCGACAACCAGTCCCGCCAGCTCGGCTCCCTCCGGGCCCAGGTCGCCGCGAGGTCGATCGCGCCGCTCGAAGCGATCACCCGGTACAACAACGTGTCGGACAGTACCGCCAGGGCTCTGTTCAGCGTGCTCACGGACCTGGCCCGCAGCACTGTGTGGACGCTGCCCGGGCAGACGGCCTCCAACGACGTCAAGGCCTACCAGGTGGGCGTGGCGACCCTCTACGGCACCCAGGCCCGCGACCACATGATGCGCGAGGACGCGGTGGTGACGCTCGTCCAGGCTCGCGGCAGGTGGCTGTCGGCGGCGGAGTACGCGGCGTTCGTGCAGGCGGCCGCCGACCGGCGGCGCATGAGGGACCTCTCGTTCGACGCCTCGACCCCGGCCGTGCGCGGCACCCTGGGCGCGGTGAACCGGTCGCCGCAGCTCACGCGTTTCCAGCAGCTCGAGCAGGCCATCATCGCCTCCCCGACGCGCAGGCCGTCGCCCACCGTGCTGGCGGAGTGGAGTTCGACGCTCGCTGCGGCGTCCGAGACCTGGTCCAAGGGCCTGCTGGCATCTGGCGCCGCGCTGGAGAGCCAGCACGAGAATGACAGCCGGGCCGTGACGTTCCAGCTGGCCCTGGTCGGCGGCCTGGGACTGCTGATCGTGATCGCGTCGGCGGTGCTGTCGTGGAGGTTCGCCCGGGGCATCTCCGTCGAGCTGCGCACCCTGCAGCGCGCGGCGCAGGAGCTGGCCCAGGAGCGGCTGCCCAGGGTCGTCGCCCGGTTGCGCCAGGGCGAGGAGGTGAACGTCGCGGACGAGGCCCCGGTCATCAGAGGCGGCCGCACCGCCGAGATCGCCTCGGTCGCCGAGGCGTTCGGCACCGTGCAGCGCACCGCGATCGAGACCGCGGTCGGCGAGGCGCAGGTGCGCGCGGGCATCAGCCGGGTGTTCATCAACCTGGCCTGGCGGAACCAGTCGCTGCTGCACCGGCAGCTGCGGCTGCTGGACGCGATGGAGCGCCGCACCTCCGACCCCGACGAGTTGGAGGACCTCTTCCGGCTGGACCACCTGACCACCCGCATGCGGCGGCACGCCGAGGGCCTGGTCATCCTGTCCGGCAAGCAGAACGTGCGGGGGTGGAGCGAGCCGGTCGCGCTGGAGCAGCTGCTGCGGGCGGCCGTCGCCGAGGTCGAGGACTACGCGCGGGTGGACGTGATGGCGCTGTCACCGTCCCGGGTGGAGGGCTCGGTGGTGGCCGACGTGGTGCACCTGCTGGCGGAGCTGATCGAGAACGCGACCGCGTTCTCGCCGCCCAACACCGAGGTGCTGGTGCGGGCCGACCAGGTCGGCAACGGGCTGGCCGTCGAGGTGGTCGACCGGGGGATCGGCCTGGACGCCGACGACCTGGCGGAGATCAACCGGCGGCTGGCCGACCCGCCCGAGTTCGACCTGGCCGACAGCGACCGGCTGGGCCTGTTCGTGGTGGCCCGGCTGGCCGCGCGGCACGACATCCAGGTGGTGCTGCAGCCGTCCGCCTACGGCGGCGTCACCGCCGTCGTGCTGCTGCCCACCTCGCTGCTGGCCGACGGCGAGGGCGCGCCCACCGCGCCCACCACGCGCGCCGTCCAGCAGAACGGGAGCGCGTCGTGGCCGGTCACGCGCACCGGGCGGGTCCTGGAGGCCGAGCCGCTGCCCCCGGCGCTGGTGTCGCCGGGCCCCGCGATGGAGCAGACGCCGAGCGGGGGACGCCACCGCGCCGCCCCGCCTCCCGCGCCGCCCGCCGCCCCGGCGCCGCCGCCCGTCGTGGACGAGGTCCCCGAGGTGGATCGTCCCGCCGAGCAGGAGGGCGAGTACGACGCGGAGACCGGCGGGCTGCCGCGACGGGTCCGGCAACGGAACCTGGCCCCGCAGCTGCGCGCCGCGCGCAAGTCGCGCGAGACGGGGCCGCAGTCCCGGCCGGGCATGAGCGCGGGCGGGGACGAGCAGGGCTTCGCCGATCGGCCGGCGGAGACGAACCGCGATCTGCTCTCGTCTTTGCAGTCGGGCTGGACCGCGGCCCGCGGCGAGGACGAGGATGTGGAAACGGACGGATCGGCAGTGTTCGATGAACGAATCGAGCGGGGGAACCTATGACGAGGCAACGCATGGCCGGCGACTTCAGCTGGCTTCTGGACGAGCTCGTCGACCGCGTGGGCGAGGTGCAGCAGGCCGTGCTGCTGTCCCGCGACGGCCTCCTGATGGGCGCCTCGCGCGGGGTGAGCCGGGAGGAGGCCGAGCACATCGCCGCGCTCTCCTCCGGATTCCACAGCCTGGCCAAGGGCGCGCGCGAGCACTTCGGCAGGGACGAGGTGCGGCAGACGATCGTGGAGATGAACGACGCGCTGTTCTTCGTGTGCGCCGCGGGCAGCGGCAGCTGCCTGGCGGTGCTCGCCGACGCGGGCGGCAACACCGGCCTGGTCGGCTACGAGATGGCGATGCTGGTCAAGCGCGTGCGCAAGCAGCTGGCCGCCTCCCCCCGCTCCGACACCGCGCCCGGATCGGATCCGGCCGATGCGGCCGCCTCCCCGGGAATGGCCGGTTCCTCACGCGACGTGATATGAGCCGCGGACATGGAGCACCCGAAAGAGCGCTGGATCGACGCGGACGCAGGGCCGATGGTGCGCCCGTATGCGCTGACCCGCGGCCGGACCCGGGTCCCGGGGGTCCGCCTGGACCTGGTCACCATGCTGGTCGTCACCGGGCGTTCCCCGAGCGAGCGGGCGCTCCTGTCCCAGGAGCAGCAGAGGCTGCTCGAGCTGTGCCGCACGCCGATCACGCTGGCCGATCTCACCTCCGAGCTGGACCTGCCTCTGGGCGTGATGCGGGTGCTGGTGGCCGACCTGTTCCAGCAGGGGCTGGTCGAGGAGCAGCGCTCGGCGCCGCTGGCCGAACGACCCTCCCCCGAAATCCTCAAGAGAGTTCTCGATGACCTCCGCGCCCTCTGACACCCCTTCGTCCCTGTCATCGCGAGCGCCGCGCGCACCCGGTGACTGGCGCGACTCCCTCGCCCCGGCCAACGCGCACATGGCGTTGAAGATCCTGGTGGCCGGGGGGTTCGGCGCAGGCAAGACCACGCTGGTGGGGGCGGTCAGCGAGATCCGCCCGCTGCGCACCGAGGAGGCCCTCACCGACGCCGGCAGCAAGGTGGACGACCTGCGCGGGGTGGAAGGCAAGACCACCACCACCGTCGCCATGGACTTCGGCCGCCTGGCCTTCAACGACGGCATCACCCTCTACCTGTTCGGCACGCCCGGACAGGAGCGGTTCTGGTTCATGTGGGAGGAGATGGCCTACGGCGCCATCGGGGCGGTGGTGCTGGCCGACACGCGCAGGCTGACCTCCTGCTTCGAGTCGATCGACTTCTTCGAGCAGCGCGACGTCCCGTTCGTCGTGGCGGTCAACTGCTTCGACGGAACGCGGACCCACACGCTGAAGCAGATCCGCACCGCGCTGGACGTGGACCCGCAGATTCCCATCGTCCTGTGCGACGCCCGGCAGCGCGAGTCGGCCAAGAGCGTGCTCATCACCCTGGTCGAGCACGCCCTCGAACTCTCCTGATCGCGGCGGCGAGGTCCCAGGGGCGCGGCGCCGCGGCCCCTGGGACCTTCCTTCAGCGGGTCACCGCCACTGCTCGGCCGGGGCCTGCCCGGCAGCGGCCTGCCGATGACGGCGAGCGGGATGAAAGTTCGGGCATGAGCGCCAGGGGGTTGGGCAGTCGCGAGCGCTCGGTCCGCTCCTCGGTCGTCGCGGGTGAGGTCATGATGTCCGTCCTTCCTGGAATTCGTATCGGGTCACGGCTATCCGGCCCGGTTGATCGCGTAGACCAGCGAGGCGAGCGCGAGCGTCACGGTGATCGCGCCGGGCAGGTCCAGCCCGCCGCGGCGCCGGGTGCCGGGGACCACCGCGAGCGTGCCGGCGAGCACCGCGAGGGCGAAGGGCACGTTGACGAACATGATCCAGCGCCAGCCCAGGTATTCGGTGAGTGCCCCGCCCAGCAGCAGGCCGACCACCGAGCCCAGGCCGCCCATCGCGCCGTACACGCCCAGCGCCCTGTTGCGTTCCGGCCCGGCGGGGAAGGTGTCGGCGAGCAGGGAGAGCGCGGCCGGGGCGATGAGCGCGCCGCCCACGCCCTGCAGGACCCGCGCGGCGATCAGCGTGCCGCCGTCCTGGGCCGCGCCGCCCAGCAGGGAGGCCGGCAGGAACACCACCAGCCCGGCGCGGAACAGCCTGCGGCGGCCGAACAGGTCGCCCGCGCGGCCACCGGCCAGCAGCATCCCGCCGAATGCCAGGGCGTAGGAGGTGAGGGGCAGCCCGAGGTAGAGGTCGAGCTCGTAGGGCGCGCGGACCCGTTCCTCGAAGATCTCCTGGAGTGAGCGGCCCGTGGCCTTGCGGACCACCTCCCCCACGATCGCGAAGGCCACGAACCCGCCGTAGCCGTACGCCGACCCCGGTCTCCAGTACGGCCGCTGCCCCGCCAGCCGGTCCGCGATCACCCGGTCGTCGGCGAGCTCGTCGGCGGTCAGCCCGCCGTCGACGCCGATCACCCCCGAACGGTGGGTGAGGACGTCCCGCAGCGTGATCCGGTCCTTGCCCGCGGCGGCGAACACCGGCCACCGGCGGGCGACGGGTTCGTCCGGCTCCAGCGCGCCGTCCTGCACCAGCAGCGCCGCCACCAGCGTGGCGGCGCCCTTCGTCGAGGAGTAGACGCCGGTGAGGGTTTCCCCGGCCACCCCGTCCCCGGCCTACAGGTCGACCACCTGCCGGCCGTGGACGTACACCGCCAGCTGCGCGCCCGGCCCGCCGTCGCCCTCCTCGGCCACCACGGCGGCGAACTCCTCGCGCACCGCCTCGAAACCGCCGGTCACGGTCCCGTGCACGTGGTTCCCGCTCATCGTCATCGCGCTCCGATCGTCGCTTTCCGATTCGTTCGGAGGCATGACGCACGGGACGCGGAGAGTGTGACCGCCCTCCTCGTGTCACAGTGTGACCGCCCTCCTCGTGTCACATCGCGGGCGTTCCGATCGTCATGGATGCGCCCGACCACGCAGAGGGGGACCTTTGAACGAACGCGATTTCCTGGCCCGGCGATTCGAGGAGCACCGCACGCATCTGAAGGCCGTGGCCTACCAGATGCTCGGCTCGCTGGCCGAGGCCGACGACGCCGTCCAGGAGGCGTGGCTGCGGCTCGCACGCTCCGACGCCGCCCGGATCGACAACCTCGGCGGCTGGCTGACCACCGTCGTCGGCCGCGTCTGCCTGGACATGCTGCGCACGCGGCGGCTGCGCGGCGAGGCCCCGCTGGAGCCCCGCCTGCCCGACCCGCTCGTCAGCGAGGGCCCCGCCGACCCCGAACAGCAGGCGCTGGTCGCCGACGCGGTGGGAATGGCGCTCCTGGTGGTGCTGGATTCGCTGGGCCCGCCCGAGCGGCTGGCCTTCGTCCTGCACGACCTGTTCGGCATGCCGTTCGAGGAGATCGCCCCCATCCTGGAGCGCACGCCGGTCGCGGTCAGGAAACTGGCCAGCCGGGCGCGCCACAGGGTGCGGGGCGCGGCCCCCGCCCCGGACCCCGACCCGGTCGCCCAGCGCCGCGTCGTCGACGCCTTCCTGGCGGCCGCGCGCGGCGGCGACCTCGACGCCCTGCTGGCGATCCTCGACCCCGACGTCGTACTGCGGGCCGACGGCGGCGGGACGCCGGCGGGCGGCATGCGGGTCCTGCACGGCGCCGGCGCGGTGGCGGGCCAGGCGCCCACCTTCCAGCGCATGGCGACCCTCTCGACCGCCCGCCCCGCGCTGGTCAACGGGGCGGCCGGGCTGGTCAACACCGTCGGCGGCGAACTCATCTCGATCATGAGCTTCACCGTCGCCGGCGACAGGATCGTCGCGATCGACATCCTCTCCGACCCGGAACGGCTGGCCCGGATCGACCTCGCCGGCCTCGAGTCCTGACGCGATCCGTCCACCGGCGGTCACCGGCGGGGCTGTTCCCCGGTGGCGGCGCGCGGGGCGGTCACCGCCTCGGACGCCACGTGGAACTCGCGCTGCGCGGTCTGGCCGCGAAGTGACGGCCCCGCCACCGGGACGACGACCGCGCCGCCCCGCCCGCATCCGACGTCGTCAGCCGAGCAGCCCGCGGCGGTACGCTTCGCCGACGGCGGCGGCGCGGTCGCGCACGCCGAGCTTGTCGTAGATGTGCTGCAGATGCGTCTTGATGCTGGCCTCGCTGATGAACAGGTGCGCGGCCGCCTCCCGGTTGGAGGCGCCGTCGGCGACCAGCTGGAGCACCTCGAGTTCCCGGCCGCTCAGATCCGGCCCGCGCGGCCTGCGCACCTGTCCCATCAGCCGGCCGGCGACCGAGGGGGAGAGCACGGCCTCGCCGCGGTGGGCGGCGCGGACGGCGCGCAGCAGTTCCTCGACGGGCGCGTCCTTCAGCAGGTAGCCGGTGGCGCCCGCCTCGACCGCGGGAAGCACGTCGGTCTCGCTGTCGAAGGTGGTGAGCACCAGCACCCGGATGCCGGGTGACCGCTCGCGCAGGGCGGTGATCGCCTGGACGCCGTCCATCCTCGGCATCCTCAGGTCCATGAGCACGACGTCGACCTCTTCGCGGACGGCCCGTTCGACGGCTTCCCGGCCGTCGGCCGCCTCGCCCGTCACCTCGATGTCCGCCTCGTTGGCGAAGGCCCCGCGCAGCCCGTCGCGGACGATCGGGTGGTCGTCGGCGATGAGTATCCGGATCATGGCGCCGCCACGATGATCGCGGGGACCCGGGCGCTGATGGTGGTGCCCTCGCCGAGCGTGCTCTCGACCTCCAGGGTGCCGCCCACGCCGCGGATCCGCTGCCGCATGCTGCTGAGCCCGAAACCCCGGTGCCGCGCGCCGGTGATGCCCCGGCCGTCGTCGCGCACGTCGAGCAGGACGACGTCGTCCAGGTAGGAGAGGGTCACGCCGACACGGGCGGCCTGGGCATGCTTCCCCACGTTGGTGAGGGCCTCCTGGACGACCCGGAAGAGGGCGACCTCGATCGCCGGGCTCAGCGGCACGGGATCGCCGGTGACGTTGACGTGCAGATCGATGTCGGTGCCGGTCGCCCAGCGCTCGGCCAGATCGCCGACCGCGTCGGGCAGCTTGGCACCCTCGAGCTCCCGCGGCCCGAGTGCCTGGACCGATCGGCGGGCCTCGGCCAGGCCGTCCCTGGCCAGGTCCAGGGCGTGGTCCAGATGCGGCCGGGCCCGGCCGGGGGAATGCCAGACCTGCTGCGCCGCCTGCACCTGGGTGATGATACCGGCAAGGCCCTGCGCCAGGGTGTCGTGGATCTCGCGTGCCATCCGCTGCCGCTCGTCGAGGACGCCGGACTCCCGGGCCTGCGCCAGCAACTGGGCGTGCAGACCGGCGTTCTCCTCCAGGGCCTCTTCCAGCCTCGCCACCGTCAGGTCACGCTGCCGATCATGTTCGATTCCCTTCTCCGTGAAGACCACTCCCGCGCCGATCGCGACGGTCTGGATGCCGATCACGCCCAGGTAGGTCCCGATCGACCGCACGCCGGCGTCGGGGGCGTCGAGAATGGCGGTGTTCAGCGTCACCGAGGTGGCGAACACCCCGGTCACGCCCAGCGGCCACGGCCGCAGTTCGAAGGCGTGGAGGAAGCCCGCGATGGTGAAGAGCACGAAGACCGTGTCGCGGCTCATCAGCAGGGCGCACAGCACCAGCAGACCGGCGAAGTACACCAGCAGCTGCGCGGTCCGCGGCTCCGCCCGGCCACGCGTATGCCCGAAGAACACCCAGCAGGCGGCGAGCGCGACCAGGCCCAGCGTGATCGCCCGGTCCTTCGACGTCAGGCCGGGCGGCAGCTGGCTGAGCACCGTGGCGGGGGCGAGCAGCAGCCAGGGCGCCAGCAGGTGGAGCCTCTGCCGTACCCGCTCCCAAGGCAGGCCGCGGCGCGCCTGCCCGTCGGTCATCGTCATCGCCTCGAACCCCAATGCTCACTCCCAGCGGAACAGCCGTGCGGCCGCCCAGCCGGCGACGACCGCGACCAGGGCCATCGTCCCCAGGTGCAGGAGCCGGGGAGGCCCCGCCGCCTCGGCACCTACCGCGGCCGCCACCGCGGGGTCATCGAACCACGCGTCCAGCAGCGCCTGCACCCCCGGCGGGGCGTAGTCCCCGGCGCGCACCAGGAAGTCCGGCATCAGGAACCTCGGCAGGTACACGCCGCCGAAGAACATCACCAGCATGAACACCATGATCGCCAGACCGTTGGCCACCCGCGCGCCGGGCGCGACCGCGGCGATCAGCATGCCGATCGCCAGCAGCGCGCCGAACCCGGCCACGAACGCCGCCGCGAACCCCACCGGATGCCGCGGCGGGGGGATGTCGAGGATCAGCGACGCCGCCGCGATCAGCATTACGGCCGCCGCGAGCGCCGCCGCCATCACAATGATCAGCTGCGCGACCAGCACGGTGGCGGGATGGACCGGGGTGGTGGACATCCGCCGCAGGACACCGTTCTCGCGATAGGCGGCTATGACGCCCGGGATGTGCTGGAGCCCCAGCACGGCGAGCCCGAGCACCAGCGCCGTCGGCGCCCAGAGTTCCACGAAGCGCGCCCCGCCGTACTCCGCCGACGGCTCCCTGAGCGCGGGTACCGCGCCGAGCGCCAGCAGGACGGCGGTCGGGAACAGGACCCCGAACAGCACCGACATCGGCTCGCGGAGGAACAGCCTGCCCTCGGCGATGGTCGTCTTCAGTAGAGCGGACACGAACCGTACCTCCCGGAATCAGGACCGCTCATCGGCCCGGCGGCCGATGAGCTCGATGAAGGCGTCGTCCAGGCCGGGCTGCTCGACGCGCAGGTCGTGGGCGACGATCTGGTTGCGGGCGAGGACGGAGGTCACCGCCTGCAGCAGGTTCCCCACGCCGGTCACGGTCACCCTCCGGTCGTCCCGCACGACGCCGGTGACTTCGGGAAGCTCCGTCAGCAACCGCTCGTCCAGCGGCGCCGACGGGCGGAACCGCACCCGCTGCTCCCCGGACGCCTCTGCGACCAGGCCCGCCGGTGTGTCGAGCGCGACGACCCGGCCGGAGTCGACCAGCGCGAGCCGGTCGCAGAGCCGCTCGGCCTCGTCCATGAAGTGGGTGACCAGAATGATCGTGACGCCGGTGTCCCGCACCCGTTCGATCAGGTCCCAGGTGTCCCGCCGCCCCTGCGGGTCCAGGCCGGTGGTCAGCTCGTCGAGGATCGCGACGGCGGGCCCGCCCACCAGGGCCAGCGCGATCGCCAGCCGCTGCTTCTGGCCGCCGGACAGCCTCCGGTACTGGACGTTCCGCTTGTCCGCCATGCCCAGCATCTCCAGCAGCCGGCTCCAGTCCGCGGGCCGCCGGTAGTAGGAGCCGTACAGGTCGAGCGCCTCGGCCACCGTCAGCTTGTCCTGCAGCCTGCTCTCCTGCAGTTGCACGCCGACCCTCTGCCGCAGCTCCGCCCGGTCCCGTCCGGGGTCCAGACCGAGCACCGAGATCGAGCCGCCGTCGCGCCCGCGCAGGCCCGCGACGCACTCGACCGTGGTGGTCTTGCCCGCGCCGTTCGGCCCCAGGATCCCGAAGATCTCGCCCTCGGCCACCGAGAAGGTCACGTCGTCGACCGCGACCGTGTCGCCGTACCGTTTGTTCAGGTTCGCCACCTGGATGATCGACATGCCTCGAGCATCGCCTCCGCGGCGAGCCGCGGGATCGCCCGTCCGGTCCGCGATCCGGTGGATCCGCGTATCGACCGATCGGTTGACGCCGGCGGCGAGGTGATTCGCTAGGTTCTCCGGCATGTTCCGCAAACCACCCGGCGTGTTGTTCCTCAGCGCCATAGTCGCCGTCTGCGTCTATGTTCTCGCGTCGAGCTGGACCGTCGGGGGACTCAGCGAGGAGTACGGCTTCTACGTTTTCCTGGTGCTGCTCTCCGCCCTGCTCGCCACCGGCGTGCGGACGTTCCTCGCGCTCAGGGGGCCGCGCGAGGGCAAGACGGCCGTGGCGCGGATCGCCGCCGGTCCGGTCCTGATGTTCATCGCCCTCGTTCTCCTGGCGTCCAACGCGCCGGGGGACCTGAGGCTCGCCCTGTCGAAGGACAGCCTCGACCGGTACGCCCGCACGGTGAATTCCGAGAACTGCGACCACCGGTCCTTCCGCCCTCGCCAGGTCGGTCTCTACACGGTGGTCTGCGCGACCCACGTCGCCGGCGTGGTAGGGATCTATGTCGACGACCCCCTGACTCCGGACGGCACGGGCATGTGGCTCCTCGTCGGTCCAGGGGACTGGGAGTTCGGCGTCCAGGACTGACGTCCCCGAGGTGGTCATTCCTTCTGTCTGGGAGGCGAGGAGGGCGCGGCCGACCACCTGATCCACTCCCCCGGCCCGCAGGCCGCCCTCACCGCGGAGGTCCGCCACCTCTGCCGGGCCCTCCTCACCTGCCCGAGACCAGCACCCCACTGAGCCCCATCGCACCCCCTGTTTCGCGCTCCCGGTCGCGTCACGACTCGGCGTGATCAGCATCAGCCGCGGCACCTCTGCGCACCGTCGCAGCGGCCCTGCGACGGGTCGCCCGTCCGGACGCCGGCGGTCGCCGTGCGGCGCGGTCAGGACCGGGTTCGGTGGTACTCGTCGTCGGTGACGTGATCGCCCCACTCGGATTCCGGCGCACCGCCTCCGGGGCTCTCGGTGACGGCAAAGTGGGTCATGAAGTGGTCGGGAGCGGCTCCGTGCCAATGCCACTCGCCGGGCGGGCTGTGGACGGAATCGCCGGGGCGCAGGGAGACGACCTCGCCGCCGCGGGCCTGGGTGAGGGCGACGCCCTCGGTGACGTGCAGGAACTGGCCCGCAGGGTGGGTATGCCAGGCGGTCCGGGCGCCGGGCGCGAAGTGCACGACGCGTACCCGCATCCGGGACGGCTCCCGGCCGATGTAGGGCGTGTCGATCCACACCTCACCGGTGAACCGTCCGGACGGCCCCTTGGCGGACGGCTGCTTCGGCAGCTTCTCCATGCCGGTTCCTCTCCTTACCTCTCGGGACAGGTGCGCCCTCAGGACGTCGACGGTGCCAGGGGTTCATGGGCAGGGTCATCCTTGTTCGGAGTGGCGGGCGCGCAGCGCTCTCACCTTGTGGCGGTTGCCGCAGTGCTCCATGGAGCACCAGCGGCGGCGGCCGGGGCGTGAGGTGTCGACGTAGACGAGCTCGCAGTTCTCGCCGGCGCAGGTGCGGACGCGGTGCGCGAGGGGGCCGGTCAGCAGCTCGACGGCGTCCCGCGCGACGGTGGACACCAGCTGCGTGCCGCTGGAGGTCCCGGCCCACTCGCGCCTCCCGGTCGGCGCGATGGCGGGTGCCAGGGACGGGCGGGCGGCCGCCTCGTTGATGACCTCCAGGTCGCCGGGCGGGTGCGGCTCACCGCGGATGTGGGCGATGACCACCCCGAACAGCGCGTCGCGCAGGTCTCGCGCGGCCGCCACCTCGGCTTCGTCGATCCGCAGGACGGGCGTAGGTGTCAGCCGCGACCGGTCCGCCCAGGCGGCCAGGTCGGCGGGCTCGTACAGGACCTCGTACCGGCGGTAAGGGCCGGGGCCGCCGGTGGTCAGCAGTTCCAGGCACAGCGCGCCCGGGTCGAACCGGAAGGAGACGCCTCTGGCGGTGCGCAGCGTCAGTCCCCTGCTTGCGGAGGAGTCCATGTAACTAATATAAGTGGTTACATGGCATTGAACTGGAAGTTGGTCATCGACAGCACGAACGCGCCCGCCATCGCCGACTTCTGGGCCGCGGCCCTGGGCTACGAGGTCGAAGACCCCAGCGCGCTCATCGAGCGGCTGCTGGCCGCCGGCCACATCGGCGAGGAGGCGGTCGTCGAGCATCGCGGCCACAAGACCTTCCGCGGCTACGCCGCGATCCGGCACCCCGACGATCCGTTCGACGAGACCAGCGGCATCGGCCACGGCCGGCGGCTGCTCTTCCAGGACGTACCCGAGGGCAAGTCCGTCAAGAACCGCCTGCACATCGACGTCCACAGCGAGCCCGGCGGCCTCGACGAACTGGTGGCCCGGCTGGAGGACCTGGGGGCGGTCCGCGTCCGCGAGGTCGACCAGGGCCCTGCCGGGCACTGGTGGCTCATGCAGGACCCCGAGGGCAACGAGTTCTGCGCGGCATAGCCCGCCCACGGGTCGCGAGGGCATGGGAGCGATCACACCGGCCATCACTACATGTCATATCATGAGCACGTATGGTAATGAGCCGGTGCAGTCCCTGCGACGTCTCGTGCTGTGCGCGGCCCGCCCGCCAGTAGCCGGCGACGTCGGTATGGCTGGGCTGAGCCCGCCTGTCCTGCTTGAACCAGCGCCGGACCGGGCGCAGCATGCCGCCCCCGCGCCGCCACGGCCGCCGCACACGGCCGGCCGCACGCGTGTCGAGATCGGCGACGCGCGGCTGACGGTGTTCGACGTGTCCAGCCACGTCCGGGGCGGTGTCTGGCTCTACAGCGAGGAGTTGCACGCCCTGTTCACGGGCTTCACGCTGCAGACGCCCGACTACAGGCACCGCCGCGAACACGGCGCGCTGCTCGCCTGGCTGCCGCCGGCGACCCGCGTGCTGCCGGGCTGGGGTGCCGAGACTACGGTCGGCGCCCTGCTCGCCATCCCCGGTTGAGGCAACGCGTCCACGGCCGTTAGAGGCAGTTCAGCGGAATGCCTCAGCGTTCTCGCGTGCCCATTGCGCGAAGGTCCGGGCCGGGCGTCCGAGGATCCGCTCGACGGTGTCCGTCACCGTGTACGCCTCCTTGGGCGGATCCGCGTACCAGCCGACGACGTGGTCGATGGCCTCCTGGGAGGCGCCCGCCTCTCGCATCCGATCCCGCGCCTGCTGTTCGGTCAGTTCCTCGAACCGGATGTCGCGCCCCAGGGCCTCGCCCAGGACGGCCAGCTTCCGCGGCATGTCCAGGATCTCGGGCCCGGTCATCACGTACTCCTTGCCGGCGTGGCCGTCCTCGGTCAGGGTCCTGGCGGCCACGGCGCCGATGTCGGCCTCATGGATCATGGCGCTGCGGGTCGCGCCGAACGGTTCGCGCACCACGCCCTCGTCCCTGATCGAGCCGGTCCAGAGGAGGGCGTTGGACATGAACTCCTGCGGCTGGAGGGTGGTCCACGGCGGCCCCTCGGCCGCCATGGCCTCCTCTACCGGGCCCGGCTCGCCGCTCCACAGCATCGTCACCTGCCGGACGCCCGCCTTGGCGGCCAGCCGCGCGATCTGCGGACCGGTGCGCAACGGAGCGCCGTCCCCGCCATCGAAGGTGATCAGGTGCACGGCGGTCACGCCCTCCAGCGCCGGAACCAGGCTGTCGGGCACCGCGAGATCGCCGGTCGCCGCCTCGACGCCGCGGGGCAATCTCGCCCCCACGGGGTCCCGAGTCAACGCGCGCACCCTGTGACCCGCGCTGAGCAGCTCTTTCACCACATGACGCCCCACGTTCCCCGTAGCTCCCGTAACCAGGATTGTCATGACATTCCTTCCGTCGTGGATAGTCACCACGACGCTAGAACCTCAAGATAACTTGAGGGCAAGCAGCTGCACGGGGGCCATCGAAGATTGCCGGCTTCACCGAGTGGTGGGGACGCGTCCGGAAACTCAGTGATCACGAGGAGCCTCCGGTGCCTCGGTCCGGTGGCCACGACTACGCCGGACACTCCACGCCCCCGGGACTGGCCGTCCGCCCGCTACGGCAGCACCCACACCGGTGGCCCAGGATCGGATGGAACCGCAAGCAGGCGTCCGCCCCAAGGGTCGACCTCAAACCCACCGAGGCCGTCATCGCCTGGCTGAACGCCCGCTGACCTCGCCGCGCTCGATGAGGGTGAGCACGGCGTCCTTGGTCTTGCGGAAGACGGCGGCGACCTCTTCGGCGGCTGCGGTGATGGCCGGCTCACCGGGGGCGATCGGCGGTTCGAGCAGCTGGGCCACGGTGTCGGCGAGCACGTCGTCGGGGTCGTCGACGGCCGGCGGGACGGTGACCGGATCCGACATGGCGGTGCCGAACCCGACCAGCACGGCGTGCATGGCGTAGGTCTGGCTGGGCAGCGGCCGGTCGTGGCGGATCAGGGCGTACCGGCGCAGGATCGGCATGACCGCCTCGCACAGGGCGCTGGGCCTGGTGCGGGCGAACAGGTCGCGGTCGCCGGCCTGCTGGGCGAGCAGGCGCAGCAGATCCGCGTCGCCGCCGTGCAGATGGAGGGCCAGCGGGAGCGTGCGTGCCGTACTGATCAGCAGCGGGGCCAGACGGCGCGGGAGTACGGCGGCGGGGTCGGCGGTGATGCGGGAGATGACCTCGTCCAGGAAGGTCAGCAGGTCGCGGGCGAACAGCCCGAGGATGAGGTCCTCCTTGGTGGGCCAGTACAGGTAGACGGTGCCCTTGCCGACGCCGGCGGCGCGGGTGATGTCGGCGACGGTGATCTTGCGCGCACCGTGGTCGAGCACCAGCTCGCGCGTGCTGTCCAGGATGCGGGCCGCCTTGCGCGAGCGGTGTTCGACCAGCCGGCTCACCGGCATCGTTCCTCTTCTCTCGGGCTCGGACGGGTCACACGGCGGCGACGTCCAGCTCTTTGTTGCTCATGTCCGGGCCCTTCATTATCTTGCCCATGCTCCGCCCGAGGGCCGGGGCGCGCATGATGCGCAGCATCGCGGTGCGGAGGACCTGCTCCCTGCGGTCGTGGGGAGTGAAGATCTTGCGCATGAGCAGTGCGCTGTTCTGCTCGGTGCGGATGAAGGGACGCATCCGGGCCTCCCATGCGCGCAGTGCGCCGGGCAGGTCGCCGGGGTGGCGCTGCAGCATGGTGCCCAGCAGCTCGCCTCCGGCGATGCCGCTGGAGGCGCCCATGCCCGCGTACAGCGTCACGCACCAGGCGGCGTCACCGACCAGGACGACCCGGCCGCGGTGCCAGCGCGGCATCTTTACCTGCTGCACGGAGTCGAACAGGTATTCCGGGGCCTCCTCGAAGCGGCGGAACAGGATCTCCAGCAGCCGCCCAGGGGGCTGCGGGCCGAAGGCCGCGCGGATGGACTCGATCGGCGGGCGGGTGAACTCGGCGTCGATGTCGTCGGTGCGGTAGGAGAACAGCAGGCTCGGCGCGTGGTCCTGGAAGGGGAAGAGCGTCGCCGAGCGTCCCGGCTCGGCCAGGGTCACGCCCTCGTCCCGGCGGAATCCCTCGATCTCCCTGTCCAGGACGGTGGCGCCGATCATGTAGTTCAGCGGGTGCAGGTACTCCTCGGGGCCGAAGGCCAGCCCGCGCACGGTCGAGCGCATCCCGTCGGCGCCCACCACCAGGTCGAAGCTCTCGGTGACGGTGGTGTCGGAGGCGGTGTCGTGGAGGGTGACGCGCGCCGCGGAGTCGTCCTGGGTGATGCGGGTGGGCACGGTGGAGTAGCGGATCTCCACATCGGCGGGCAGCGCGGAGAACAAGGCCTGCTCGATGTCGCCGCGGAGCAACTGCCGGGGCCTGCCGGGCAGGTTGGCCGGGGTCATGCCGGGAGTGCGGCGCCCGGACCGGTTCACCTCGTAGGCGGCCGTCCGCGCGGTGGTGCGGTCGCCGATCGCGTCCAGCACGCCGAGCCTGCCCGCCGAGGCGACACCGGTGCCGAACAGCATGATGAAGTACCCGCTCGAGCGGCGCGCGGGCGCCCGTTCCACCAGCACGGGTTCCCAGCCCACCTGCCGCAGGCGCAGCGCGGTGGCGATGCCCGCGATCCCGAGCCCGACCACCAGAGCGCGGCCGTGCCTGGCTGTGTCTCTCACGACGGCTTCCCTTCCTCGTGGTGCCGCCCTCCACCCTAATCGGAAAACTGACCAGAACGTTCAATTTGGTCAGTCGGCGGCTCCACCGGTGCCCGAGTCGATCTCGATGGTCCTTCTCGGGACTCCTCCCGTAGCCGCGCCGTTAGGGTCTCGCCGACCCGAGAGCGGGGGGCGGGAGGGCAGCGTGGAAGGGTTCAACGAGCGATCCGGCGCCGAGCCGGTGGGCTCGGAGGTGCCGCCGAATCCGCTGTGGCGGCTGATGCTCACGGTCGGAATCCTCGGCGCGGTCGTTCTCGGGCTTGTCGGGGTGCTCTTCCTGCGGACCGGCCCGTTCGCCCCGGCCGCCGATCCACCGGTGAAGGTCGTGGTGAGGAGCTATCTGCCGGCGCCGCTGCTGAAGCAGCCGACGGTGACGGGCCGGCCGAAGAGGATCTTCGAGTACCTGGACGCCCGTCCCGCCGCGGTTCTCGACGTCCGGGGCGTCGACTTCGGTTCCCGTACCTTCAAGGCGTCGTGGTACGACGGTTCCGGCCAGGACTGGGGGTCCCTGGTCAGCAGGCGGAAAGGCGACTTCGCCCGGCCGCTCCCCGTCGCACCGGATTTCATCGCGCCGACCGGCGAGTTGACGTTCGTGTTCGGCTCATGGGACCCCGTTCGGGAGTGTTTCGACCGGATCTACGCGCGCACCGACATCCGGTTGGTGAAGGTCCGTTGACGACGCTCCCCGCGACGGTCGACCCGCACGGCCGGGTACCGTCGGCGAACGTTCTTCCGGTCGGGCACCGCCGGTTGTTCGGCGGGCTGGCCATCGCCGCCGTTCCGGTGCTGCTCCTGGTGATCGTCACCTCGTACCAGGCCTCCGCCTACGACGACGAGCTGTCGTACCGGTACGCCGTCTGGTCGGTTCCGTTGCTCGCCGCGGGTGCCGTCGGCGCCGCCGCGCTGTTGCTCCTGCGCTTCGTCCGCGCCGGACGGCGACGGCGCCGCGGCCAGGCACTCGTCGCCGCCGTGCTGGCCGTCTTCCTGCTGGCATGGTTCGGCGTGCTGAGCGGGGGGAGGAACGCCGAGAACTGGTCCAACGCTCTCGTCTGCGTCCCCACCACGCTCTTCAGCGTGGTGATGTGCCGGCGGGTCGAGCGGAACCGGCGCCTGCCCTGGCCCCTGGTCGCCGTGGCGTTCGTGTGGGGTATGTGGGTCGCGCCGGAGTACTCCGGGATGACCTCGGCCCTCGCCGGCTACGGGCTGACGGATCTCGTCGCCCCGGGACGTCCTTTCGCATACGTCCAGGCCCTGGTCGCCGGGGTGAACGAGGAGGCCGTCAAGGCCGTCGGCGTCCTGGCGATCCTGTTCGCCCTCCGCCACCGGGTCAACGGCGCGCTCGGCGGGCTGGCGACCGGGGCCGTCGTGGGGGCCGGGTTCCAGTTCGCCGAGTCCGCCCTCTACATGGCGGCGATCGACAGCGAAGCGATGATCTATCAGTACTGGATGCGGCAGTACCTGACGCTGTTCGCCTCGCACACTGTCTACACCGGTATCGCCGGCGCGGCGCTCGGCCTGGCGTTCCAGCAGCGCGGGCTCTGGCGGAAGGCGGTCTGCGCGCTGAGCGGTTACGTCGCCGCGGTGGCGGCGCACACGGTGTGGAACGTCGCGGCCTGGACCGATCTGTTCTGGCGACCCGATGATCCGGCGCTGCTCGTGTTCGCGGCCATGCCGCTGAACGTCCTGGTCTTCCACGGTCCCTTCGTCGTCCTCCTCGCCGTTCTGGCCATCGCCGCGCTGCGGTTCGAGGTGCGGGGGCTGGTGGCGGAGTTGCGGAGGGAGGCCCGCACCGGCCTGGGCGCGATCCTGCCGGACGAGGTGGGCGTGCTGGCCCGCGCCAGCGCGCGGTTCCGGATGCGCCTGCGCCTGTATCGGCGGCGCGACTACGCCCGCTACCGCTACGTCCGGACGCTCCACGCGGCACAGATCGACCTGGCCTTCGCGCGCTGGCATCGAGCCCGCGGTGACTTCGGCGTGGGTGAGGACGTCGAACACCGGCTCCGGCAGCGCGTCCGCCACATCAGGCGGACCGAACCCCCGCCGCCACCTCTCGATCGGCGTCCGGACGAGCCGCTCGAACCCGCGGCCCCGGGTTCTACCGTCAGCAGTGGACACCTGTCATGACCCCGACGCCCTTCCTCGCCGCCCTCACCGTCCTCGCCGCGCCGGAACGCGATTGCGGCAGCGACGTCAACGACATCGCCGCGTGCACGGGCACTCTGCCGCTCGTAGGCATCGTGGTGGTGTGGGCGGGTCTGCTGGTGGCGTTCGTGCTCCTCCCGGCCGTGCTCCTCACCACCTCGGTCATCCCCTTCCTCGGCTCGTGGTTCGAGCGCGTCGCGCTCGGTCTCGGACCCGAGACGCCCGCCGCGCCACCGCAGACCGCGCCGTCGGAGGTTCCGGCCCCCGGAACGATTCCACCGTCGGACGCGCCAGTCCCCGGCGTGCCGACCGAGCCCCAGATCGCACCCGACGGCGTCCCCCCGCCCGGAGTCCCGGCCACCCCCGGCTCCCTGCCGGGCGTGGACACCCCCGCGGACACCGGACCGCAGCCATCCCCGCGACTCGAACCGGCGGTGGAGCCGTCGCCCCACGGACCTCCCGCGCCCGCCCCGGGCCCCTGGCCCGGAGCTCCCGAAACGCCCGGGCCCAAGGCCGTGGACGAGGGACGCGGCGGCGAGAACACCGGCTCCGGCCGCGGTGACGGGCAGGACGTGCCCGCCAGGTTCGACGAGGGCTTCGAGCCGGACGAGAACGAGCCGTTCTTCGACCCCGCCGATCTGACCCCGGAGCAGAACATCGCACGCGACCTGCTCTCCAAGCTGGCCGTGTACGGCGGAAACGTGCAGCCTCGCGCGGAGATCGTCGCGAACTTCCTCGCGACCCTCACGGAGCAGCCCGGCCCGGATCGTGTCGCCCGTGCCCGGCGGCTCGCCGCCATGGCGGCGGCAGCGGTCCAGGATCTTCCCGCCGTGGTGGAGAGGCTGACCGGCATGTTCCTCGCCAACGGGGCGGTCGTGCCGGACGAGACGGGGAAGCCCGGCCTCGAAGACAAGGCGTCCCGGGTCATGGCGACGGTCGACGCCCTGGTGAACGAGCACAACAAGGCCAAGGCGGCGACCGAGCGGCTGAGTGACCCCGAGGCCATCGTGAGAGCGGTGGAGAAGCTGGTCCCGGCGGCGAAGGAGGCGAAGAGCAAGATCGCCGACTTCGTCGCGACCGGCTTCAGCCGCCTCGGCGCCGCGGCGGAGCGCGACGCGCGAGCCAAGGGGCGCGTGGACGTGGCCAGAGGGACCGTCTACGGAAACCAGGAGCTCGGCTTTCTCGTGGCCCTTTCGGTCATCACGGAGTGGTTCATCCGGCGCTCGAAGGTCAAGGAGCTCAGGGAGAGATGGAGGAAGGAGGAGCGTGCCGCGGCCGACGCCGAAGGGACGAACGACGCCGCCGAGCAGGATGATGACGGCCCGCCCGACGGTGACGGGGACGGAGACGGGGACGGAGACGGTGACCGCGGGCCCAAGGGGGAACGGTGACAAGGTTCGAGGCCGTACGCGTACTGCTGCCCGACTCTCCCGTCCCGCCTGACTGGGGGTGGCGCCGGCGGCTGGCGTCCGCCGCCGCGATAGCACTGGCGGTCGCCCTCCTGGTGGCGGTGACGGTCGTGCTGTTCGAGCTGACTCCCAAGGGGGCTTCGCGCGACCCGGTGACGAGCGCCGAACGCTTCCTCCACCACATCGGGCACCGGGAGTACGAGGACGCCTGCACCATGGCGGTCGACTTCGAGCGACCGGATCGCCCGTTCAAGGAACCGGCACCGGACTACCAGGAGTGCATGGGCAACCTGATCTGGCTCGGCAGTGCGCAATGGTCTCGTACCGATCTCCAGAACGCGAGGGTCGCCACGGTGCGCGGCGTGCGAAGAGAAGGCGGCGACTTCGCGACGGTGCGAACGGAGGACGTCCAGCCGAGACTGCCGAAGATAGAGAGGACGAGCCGAAACGGGCCCGGGGCGCACGACATCCTTCTCGCGCTGCAGCAGGCCGGCGGCAAGTGGTACATCATCTGGCCGCCGCCGTGACGAGACGAGGCCGTGGCCCGTTCCGGGACCGGATCCCCGGTCAGCGTCCGCGCAGCGAGCCGGTCACCGGTTTCTTGCTCACGGCGTAGCAGATCGCCGTCGTCTCCCCGTCCTGCCATTCGTCGGGAAGCGGGCTGAGCGCCGACGGACGCACGCCCGGTCTGCTGCCGCCCAGGTAGGCGTCGACCTTCTTCGTGCAGTGGTCGAGGGAGCGCGAGGTCATCTCACGAAGGCTCGGCGGCGGGTCGGCGGGCGAGCCGAGCACGAGCACGCCAGGGACGGCTTCGCTGCGATGCGGCCGGTCGCACGGGACGATGCGCGCCGGGCCGTCCTCCAGCGGCTCGCCGACCAGGCACTTCTGGAAGGCGCCGAGGCCGCCGGCGAGCGCGCCGGCGAGGCTGCCGGTCCGGCGGCGCGGACCGCCGTCCGGATCCCGTTCGGACACCAGGCAGGCGAACCACCGGGAGCCGTCCTTCCCGGGCGACGGCCCGGCCGTCGCGGCCTGCAACCGGCTGGCGTCGGCGTCCGGGCTCTTGAGGTAGCTCGGCAGTGCGGCAGCACAGGCACGGCGCATCGTGGTTCGGACGTAGCTTCCCACGGCCCTCGCCGGCAGGCGTTGCGCGAGCATCACTTCGTACTCGTGGGGACGGGCACAGTCGCCCCACCCCTTCGCACCTGCCAACTGGTCGAGGCATCTGCCCACCTGGAACGGGGCTGTGTCCGGGCTGGCGCTCGGTGTCGTGGCCCGGGGAGTGGCGGCACCGCCCGCGTCCGAGCCGTCGGCTCCACCGGATGTACAGCCGCCCACGAACACAAGCGCCGCCGCCGCGAGGACCCGCGCCTTGCCGACCGCGTCGTAGCGGGAGGTGTGCGTCGTCGTCGTGGGCCCGCTGAATGCCCGGCGCACCCGCCGGCTCGGCTGCCGCGTTCTCATATGCCCACCCTGGCAGCACCTTTCCGGGACTGGTCCCGGGTGCTTCATGACAGGAGAAAACGCCGTCAAGCGATCGATCGCCACCAGCCGACCCGGACGTCAGAGCATCCTCTCGGCGGCTCGATCCTGGCGCTGACAACCGGCCCAAGCCGAGGTGTACCCGGGTGGCCGGCGGTGACCGACACACTCGGCCGCACATGACACGGCGGCCACGCACCGGCTGGAGAGCGGAGGCGGCCACTGTGTCACCGCCGTGCACTAACGTGGCCGGGCATGGGTTTTGACACCAGCTTCCATCCCGTTGACCTGTCGCTGATCGAGAACCGGCTGCTGCCGTACCTCGCCGGTCACGGGCAGGACGACGCCATCGATGACCTGATCGCCGGCGCCGTCGAGATACGCAAGACCCGCTTCCGCGCCAAGGCGTGGGCGCTCGGCGCCCTGAAGTTCGGGCCGGCCGGTTTCGATTCCGGTCTGCACGTGTGGGGGCGTCCGTTCTTCATCGTCGCCGACGGGGCCGAGCGGATCGCGGAGGACGTCCAGCGTTACCTCGCGACACCGAGCGACCAGGTGGACGAGCTCGCGGCGGAGATGCTCGACCGGCTCGACCCCGGCCTGGCCGGGCGGATCGAGCCCGACCAGGGCGGACGGCTGCCCGACGACGACGCCCTCGCCCGCAGCCTGTCCACGGCGCTGCGGATCCTGCGCGGCGCCGCGGTCGCCCTGCGTGCCGGCGAGCGGACCGTCCGCCACCCCGACGGCAGGGAGTTCGACGCGGCGGACCTGCTGGCCCGCGAGGTGCCGTACAACCTCCTCGAGTTCGCCGCCGCCCTGCTGCCGGGCTGGATGTCGCGGGGCTACACCTGGCCCACCCGCCTGTACAGCGACGCCGGCATCCCCGATGAGGGCTTCACCTCCCCGACCGCGCTGACCGGGCTCCTGCGCGAGGAGTTCCCGGAACTGGACTGGCCGGTGCCGTCCGCCACCATCGTCTCCAACTACATGGTCGGCGGACTGGTCCCCGCGTCCGAGGTCGCCCGCGCCCGCGCGCACCTGAACCGCCACCTGGACAGGCTGGACTGCGAGCCCCTCGACGCGCAGAAGATCGACGAGGCGATGGGCGTGGCCGAGCACCTCGGCGTGGCCTTCTGCGAGGCCACCGAACTCTACAGCGGCATGGAGGGCAACCTGAACTGACCACGGCCGACGCCGGGGCCCGGCCATCGGCACCCCCGACGAGCCATCGCGCGTCGGGTCGTGTCGTACCTCAGAGGGGCAGGAACGCGATGGCACCTGCCCCTCCACCCGACTCCGTGATGCCTCCGACGCCGCAACTCCTCATGTCGGCGCGGCGGAGGGCGGATCGGCCTGTTCACCTCGCGGTCAGCGCCGTGACCAGTTCGTCGAGTCCGTTGAACCGCCAGTCGAAGACATCGGAGCTCGCCGGTGGCTCCCCCACCGGTCGCTGGATGTAGGCGGTCCGCATGCCCCTCGCCTGAGCACCGCGGAGATCCCAGGCGTGGGCGGCCACCATGAGCACGCGTTCTGGTGGGCACCCGGCGGTGTCGATGGCGAGCTGGTACACCTCTGGCGTCGGCTTGTAAGCCTGGACGGCTTCGCCGGACAAGGCCTGGTGCCACCGCAGCCCGGCATGCGCGTTGAGTCGCAGCAACGCGGTGCGGCTTGCGCTGGAGAGCCCGAGCACGGGGAACCGCCGCGCGAGCCGTTCGAGACCGGCGACGGAGTCGCCCCATGGGGGCAGGCGCTGGCCCGCTGTGGCCAGCCGCGCGACGGCCGCCGGATCGGCGAGTCCGGCATGGTCGGCCACCCGTCGAGCAGCCTCGGTGTCGAGGATCCCGGTGTTGACGTAGGCGCGATGTCCTCGCCCGATGCGTTCCTGCTCGAGCTGGAGATGCTGCTGCCACAAGGTGAGTAGTTCGTCGACACCCGCGTCGTCGGCCGCGGGCACCGCTTCACGCATGGCCGCTCGAAGGCCGCTGGGTTCGTCGACCAGTGTTCCCAGGACGTCGAAGACGACGACCTCGATGTCGCAGCTCTCGGCCATGCGTCCTCCCGTTCGTGCCGGTGTCACCGGTTCGGCAGGTGACGATCTTGCCAGCGATGCCGTCACCGGTCAAGACGGTGACGCAACCTCGCGGTGCGATGCGGCCAAGTACGTCAACGCCGCGATCCTGGGCAGGATCATCGGCAGCCGATCCGATGCCGGAGCGGTCGCCACGCTCCGATGGCTCGCACGCCGCCGCCGGCGTCCGCAGGCCCAACTGACCGAGGAGCAACTGATCGAGATCGCGATCCAGGGCGCCGTCCGATACGGCCACTCCCGCCGCCGCCTTCGCTGCCTGGAGGTGGCACGCGGCGTTGGCGCCGGGGAACGACCGGTGGTCATTCTGCGGGTCACCTGGAGCAAGACCGTGCTGGTCGTCCGCGTGGACACCGTTCATCCCGAGCAGTGCGAGGTCACTCCCGTGAAGCTGTTCCCACCACGGAGGTAACGCCCGTGTTGCTCTGCCTGGCGAACGCAGCGTCCGTTCGGCACGCCCACCCGGGCTCCAATCCCTCGCCGCACCAACGGCTTCCTCAACACCAGAGCAGGTCGCAAGATCGCGAGTCCGAGTAGCACAGCGAGGCCGTCACGCCGACCGGCCCGTCACCGCCCTCACCGGCAGCGGGGCCTGATCACCGGGTCGATCTGACGTGCCTGGCGGCTGATCCGCGCCGGCGCCCCTCCTCGCAATGGCGGACAAGGGCATCGAGCAGTATCTGAGTTCGCGCTCGTTCGTTACCTGGCTCCCTCCCCGGGCAAGCCGACAGCGCCGCAGGTCACTCGCCAGTCGCCATGCCGATGAGTTTCACGGTCAGATCAGGTCGATACGGGCGACGGCCAACAAGCAGAGGAGGCCCACGATGGGCAAAGTGATCACCCACATGACGATGTCGCTGGACGGGTTCGTCGCCGATCCCAATGACCAGGTCGGGGAACTGTTCGACTGGTATGAAGCAGGGGAGGTGACCGTGCCGAACCCGAATGAGACCGTTTCGTTCCAGGTCGACGACGCCAGTGCGCAGATGCTCCGAGAGTTGACCGGCAACTGCGGTGCACTCGTCGCCGGTCGGCGCCTGTTCGACATCGCCGATGGTTGGGGTGACAAACACCCGGTAGGCGCTCCCGTCGTCGTGGTCACTCATCGCGCGCCCGAGGACGCCGCCACGAGGTGGCCCACAACGACGTTCGTCGATGGAGTTGGCGCCGCGATCACCCGGGCCGGACAGATCGCCGGCGACCAGGACGTCGTTATCGCGAGCGCGACAATCATCCAGCAGGCACTCGACCTCGGTCTGGTGGATGAGGTGTGTGTCAGCCTCGTACCCGTGCTGTTCGGCGAGGGGATCCCCTACTTCACGAAGCTGGACCGGGGCCACCAACTCCTCGACGACCCGATCGTCGTCCAGGGACGCCGCGCCCTTCACCTGCGATACCCAGTCCGACGTTGAGCCTCGCCCCGCCCGGCGCCACCGACCAGGCACAAGGCCGGCACCGCCGTCAGAACGGCGCCCCTCCGCCAGGCGCCTGATGGTCGCACTGGTCAGGCACGACGCCGTCCGCGAGGGCAGGAACCTTCCCCATGCCCAGGGGAAGCGCGAGGTGCTCAAGGTCGCCCGGGTGGTTCTCCAGCAGTTCCCCTGAAGGCTGGAAAACGCGTTGCGGCCCGCAGCATCGCACCGTTAGGTATGGCCAGGTGACGGTATTCGTGTGCACGGCCTGCGGGACACCGCTGACGGAACGCGTGGTGCGGCTCGAGACGCTTCCCGACCGTCCCCCGTTCGAGGCGCGCTTCGAGTCAGGCGACGGGTCACGCCGAGCACCCGCCACGGTGGGACGCGGGTTCTACGCCCTGGACCCCGAGCAGTGGGGGCCGCCGTTCGTTCCCACGGACGAGCCCGTGGCCGTCTTCCCGGGCGGGCCGTGCGTGAGCGATCCGGACGGCGACGGTTTCCTGGTGTCCGCGGGCCCGCGCGACACGATCGTTCTCCACGCGGAGGACGCCCCGGTGCTCCAATACTCCCCCAAGGTGGGCGACGCAGGCTGCTGCGGTCTGCCCGGTACGGCGGGACTCAATATGAAGTGCCCTTGCGGCACCGATGTCGGCACCGAGATCAGCGAGTGCTACACCGCCTATGAACTGCACCTCGTCCCGGACCTGGTCCGCGCACAGGGTTAGAACCGTGTCCTACGACTGATCTGCCCTCGGCGACGGCAGATCTGACGCGGGCCCCGTTCCCACGAGCGCCGTGTCGGCGCGGGTCGTGCTCGGGCGCGGTGAATACGTCAGGTCGGTTCGGTCGCGGGAAGGATGACCGCCTCGTCGACGGGGTCGGTGTGCAGCAGCCGGACGAGATGGGCGCGGCGATCAAGGACCGCGCGCTGGTTGATGTAGCCCTTGTCGGTGATCTCTCCGTCGGCGAGTGAAGCGGGTTCGTCCAGGATCAGAACGCGCAGGATCCGCCGGGACGAACCCGCCGCGTTGCCGTTGAGGCGGTGCAGGACGTCCGCCAGCGCGGCGCGGATCGGATCCGACCGGGCGAGTGGTTCGGCTCCCGCCAGCTGTGCCGCCTTGGCGGGGTTCAGCCAGACCAGGGCTCCGACGTAGTCCGCGTCGTGGCCCGTGAGGACGGCTTCGGTGAGGAGCCCTCCGGAGACGTCGAGCAGGGCCGCGCGCAGGGTGCCGGCGCTGACCCAGGTGCCGGTGGACAACTTGAAGTCCTCGCTGATCCGGCCGTCGAACACCAGGCCCTTGCCGGGGTCTGCATCGTCCACCGGCCGCACCGCGTCACCGGTCCGGTAGTAGCCGTCCGCGTCGAAGGCCGCACCGGTCCGCTCGGGGTCACCGTGGTAGCCCGGGGTGACGGACGGTCCCTTCACCCGGATCTCCAGCTTCGGCCCCACCGGCACCAGCTTGATCGACACTCCCGGCAGCGGGACGCCGATGCAGTCGCTGCGGCCGGAGTCGAAGTACGCCGAGGTCGCCGCCGGTGCGGTCTCGGTCGCGCCCCCACGAGGTCGTCATCACCGCGGACGAGCCGACCGAGGCGGCGACCTCGGCGATGCCCTCCCAGACGGGCTGCGGCAGCGCGGCCGCCGCGAAGAACACGAACCGCATCCGGGCGAAGAACGCCTCCGCGAGCTCCCGGTCGGCTTGCAGGTGCGGCAGCAGGAAGGCGTAACCGGCGGGCACATTGAAGTAGACGGTGGGACGGACCTCGGCCAGGTTGGCCACGGTGCGCTTGACCGGCTCCGGCCCCGGCCTGCCGTCGTCGATGTACAGGCTGCCGCCGTTGGCGATGACCAGGCCGAGATTGTGGTTGCCTCCGAAGGTGTGGCTCCAGGGCAGCCAGTCCAGCAGCACCGGCGCCTCTTCGGCCAGGAAGGGCCAGATCCCCCGCAGCATCCGCTGGTTGGCGCACAGCATCCGGTGGGTGTTCACCACGCCTTTGGGCAGGCCCGTCGACCCCGAGGTGAAGAGGATCTTCACGGCGGGGTCGACCAGGTCCGCCATGGCGCGCAGCTTGGCGTACCCGGGATCGAGCAGCGAGTACGCCGTGCTCACCGGCACGGCGGGCGAGCCCACCGTGTAGCACGCCAGCGTCAGCAGCAGGTGCTCCACCGAGTTCCCCCGAAAGGATCATCACCGGACGGCCCGCCGCGTCGCGGTCCAGCAACGCCTGCGCCAGGCCGTTCACCGCGCCCAGCGCCTCTCCCCAGGTCACCCGCCGCCACCCGTCGCCGGCCCGCTCGGCCACCAGCACCCGCTCAGGATGTTCCTGCGCGCCTTTGCGGAACGGCACCGCCATGTCGTCCTCGTACGCCCCCAGCGGTAGCGCCGAGCGCAGAATCATGGAGCCATCGTGCAACCGCTCTGTGAGCGTCCGGGGTGTGGCGAACAGTTCCATCAGGCACCTCCCGCGTGGACCGACTCGCACAAGTAATACAGCTTCTTCTCGAAGCGTCAAGATGCTGTCGAATATTGACCCGCGGCGGAGCCCGCCAGGTCGCCGTGCACCACCCCGCCCCGGGTAGCGTGCAGGTCGCACCGGCGCTTTCTGGATACGGTCCTGCGTTTTCTGCACCGCGTCACCTCGAAGCGTGGTGATGGCGTTGGGCCATGAACTCCAGTCACAGATCACCATGACGTCCTGGACGCGCGGTCACGGCGGCCGACGGCATGCGAGGACTCGCGCACGGCCGGCGGTCGTTGACCTTCATGGCTCTCGTCCTCGTGAATCAGAACAGCGGCACGAGGAGGGAGACGAACAGGAGGACGAAGACTCCGCCCAGGCGGTTGCTGAGCTGCGCGAACGGCATCAGGTGGAGCCGGTCGGCCGCGCTGAGGACGGCGACGTCGCCGCTGCCGCCGCTGTCGGCCATGGTCAGGCCGGGCGTGATCGACGCCTCGACGAAGTTCATCCTGACCAGCCATCCGAGCGTTCCGGCGATCAGCGCCGAGAGGACGACGGACGCCGCGGTCAGCAGCAGGAACAGCGGGTCGCGCAGCGCGTCGAGCACCTCGCCGATGTCGATGTAGGAGATGCTGACGCAGACCAGCAGCGTCGGCAGCCACGCGGTCGTGGCCAGGCCGTTCCAGGCCGCGGCCGCGTCCTCCAGCCGTCGGGGCAGCAGCCCGAAGATCTTGACGACGGCCGCGATGAGGACGGCCCAGGCGAGCTCGTGCACGTCGGGCACGAGGGCCGCCAGCAGCACACCCGCGACCAGGAGCACGCACGACATCAGCAGGCCCTGGGCCAGCGCCGTGAAGTCGGCGGAGGTGTGCTGTTTCGGCAGGCTCAGGTCGGCGGCGGTTCCCTCCATCCTGAGCAGCTGCCCGTGCCCGTTGAAGCCGACGAACAGCTGCCTGCGGTTGCCGAGGCCGTTGTAGATGCTGGCGATGAGGATGCAGATGCTGTTGGCCAGTACGACGGCCGCCATCAGCGTGGGCATGTATGCGTTGGGGCTGCCGCCGAACCCGTGGGCGTACATCTCCGACATCGGCAGTGCGCCGATGCCGAGGCCGCCGGCCATCGTCGGGGCGGCGATGTAGAAGAGCGCCTCGCGGAACCCGTGGCCGGTGACCCATCCGAGGGCTCCGATGATGAAGAGCGTCAGCAGGACGCAGCCGAGCAGCGGGACGATGAAGCGCGGTCCGGCCTTGAGCAGCAGCCGGCGCGGCATGCCGAGGACGCTGCCGGTGATGATGGCGACGACGAAGAAGTCGAGGAACCCCATGTCGTCGGTGAACGTCGTGATCGTCTCGACGACCGGTTTCGGCATCGCGCCCGCGAAGACCAGGAGCGGGGGGCCGAAGATGCACAGGACCGTCGGCAGGCCGTAGTCGCGCAGTACCGGGACCCTCCCGCCGAGCCAGGCGAGCAGTCCGCCGAGGGTCATCGCGACCGCGAACCCGGTGATCATGGGTGGGGGCAGGTGGTCGGTGAACGCGGCGGTGACCATGAGGGCGAACCCGAGGGCGAACACCACGGGAGGGAACCCGGCGATGGCCGAGCGGCGCGGGTGCTCGGTGGGGGTCTCGGGCCCGGCGGCGGTGCGGTCGCGCGTCTGGTCGGGGTCTGAGGTGAGCATGGCACGTCCTTGGGAGGGGTGGGGTACCGGCGGGGCCGGGGGATCCGGGACTGTGCGCCCGACGGGTCAGGTCACGGGAGCGGCCTGGGCCAGGGTGTGTCGGATGAGGGTGACGGCGTCGGCCAGCGCCCGCTCGTCGATCCCGGTGGGGATATCGCGCGCGTGCAGGTGCGCCACGAGGTCTTCGGTGGCGAGGTTGCCGTGGGCGCCGGGTGCGAAGGGGCAGCCGCCGTAGCCGCCCGCCGCGCTGTCGAAATGGGTGATTCCGGCGGCGAGCGCCGCGTCCACGGTGGACAGGGCTTGGCCGTGGGCGTTGTGCAGGTGCAGCGCGAGCCGCACGTCGGGCAGGCTCTGGCGGACCGCGTCGAGCGAGCGGAGCACCTGGTCCGGGGTGGCGGTACCGAGCGTGTCGGCCAGGCCGATCCGCTGGATGCCCATGCGTGTGAACCGCTGCGCCACCGCGACGAGGGCGGCGGGTGGGACGTCGCCGTCGAAGGGGCAGACGAACGCGGTGGAGATGCCTGCGGTGAATCGTGCGCCTCGGGCGCCGGCGACGGCCTCGGCGAGGTCGTCGAGAGCCCGTTCGACGTCGCGGCCGGCGTTGGCGCGGCTGTGGCCGGGGCTGGCGGAGGCGACGACGCTGATCTCCTCGGCGCCCGCGGCGAGGGCGCGGCGGACGCCGCGAGCATTGAGGGCCAGGACGCTGTAGTGGACGGTCTCGCGCCGCGGCAGCCGCGCGAGCAGTTCTTCGGCTCCTGCCATCTGCGGGACGCGCCCGGGGTTGACGAACGAGGCGGCCTCGATGTGCCCGATCCCGGCGGCCACCAGGGCCTCGGCGATGGCCACCCGGTCCGCGACGGGGACGACGACCGGCTCGTCCTGCAATCCGTCGCGGAGCACGACGTCGTTGACGGTGACGTCCACGGTCATACCACCTTCCTGGCGCGGTAGTCGGCGAGCCGGTCGGGTGAGAGACCGAGCAGGTCGCCGAGGACCTGATCGGTGTGCTCGCCCAGTTCGGGCCCGGCCCAGCGGACATCCCCCGGCGCGCCGGGCACTCGGGGCACGACCCCGGGGAAGCGGATCTCCTCGGGCTCGCCGTCGACGGGGACCTTGAGGGGACGCAGCATGGCGCGGGCGCGGTAGTGCTCGTCGGCGGCGATGGCGCGGGCGTCGTAGACCGGGCCGCACGGCACGCCGGCCTCGCCCAGGATCCGCACGGCGTCGGAGGCGGCGTGCCGGGAGGTCCACGCGGTGATGGCGTCGTCGAGCTCGGCTTCCCGGGCGTGGCGGGCGTCGCCGTCGGCGAGTTCCGGGTCGCCGGCGAGGTCGTCGCGTCCGATCGCGGTCATGAGCCTGCCGAACGCGCCGCTGGAGTTGCCCGCGATCATCACCGATCCGCCGCCGGCGGTGGGGTAGACGCCGCTGGGCACGACGCCCGGCAGGTTGCCGGCGGTGCGCTCGCGGACCATGCCGTAGGCGTCGAGGTCGGGGACCAGCGACTCCATCATCATGAACACCGATTCGTACAGCGCGACGTCGATGAGGCGGGGCCCCATGTGGGCGTGGCCGCGGGCCTTGGCGAGCAGCAGCATGAGCGCGCCGACGGCGCCGTAGAGCCCGGCGGCGGTGTCGCCGATCGGCGCGGCGGGGCGGACGGGCGGCCGGTCGGCGTGACCGGTGACGTGCCGCAGTCCGCCGAAGGCCTCGGCGACGCCGCCGAACCCGGCGCGGTCGCGGTAGGGGCCGGTCTGGCCGTAGCCGGAGATCCGGACCAGGACCACCTCGGGGTTGGCCCCGGTGAGTTCCTCGGGGCCCAGCCGCCAGCGTTCCAGGGTGCCGGGGCGGAAGTTCTCGACCACGACGTCGCAGCGGCGGACGAGGTCGAGCGCGATGTCGCGGCCCTCGCCGGTGCGCAGGTCGAGGGTGACCGACTTCTTGTTGCGCGCGATGGTGCGGAACAGCATCGAGGTCTCGCCTCGGGTGCGGCGCCAGCCGCGGAGTTCGTCGCCGGTGCCGGGGCGCTCGATCTTGATCACTTCCGCGCCGAAGTCGGCGAGGAGCCGGGTGGCGAAGGGGGCGGCGATGAAGTTGCCGAGCTCGAGTACGCGGATCCCGGCGAGCGGAGCGGTGGCCACAGAGCATCCTTCTCAAATAATGATAAGATCAATCATTTCTTGAGAAGAACCATAGGTGGCGCAGGTCACAGCGGGCAAGTGCATCCCCGAATGTCCGCCGTCACCACGTGCGGGGAGAACCGATCGCCGCCGGCATCGGCGGGCCGGGACGTGCACCGGCTACGGTGCGAAGGTGGCCAAGGTGAGGAATGACGAACGCGCCGAGACGGGCGTCGGCGTGCTCGACCGGGTGATGGCGATCCTGGACGCGGTCGAGGCACAGCCCATGGGCGCCAGCGAACTGGCACGCACGCTGGCGCTGTCGGTACCCACCGCCCACCGGCTGGTCTCGGCGATGGTCAAGCACGGGCTGCTGCAGCGCGACCCCGAAGGCCGGCACCACATCGGCCCCCGCTTCGCCGCCTCCGCCCTGTCCGCGGCGGCCATGCCGGTACTGGAGGACATCCGGGACCGTACCGGCGAGACGACCCAGTTGTGGCTGCCGCGCGGCAGTGACCGCCTGTGCGTGGCGAGTGCGGACTCCCGGGAGGAAATACGCGCCACCTTGGCCGTCGGCACGGTACTGCCTCTCAGTGACAAGGGCTCGGCCGCGCAGGTGCTCGCCTCGGACCCACCCGACCAGGAGCATCCCCGGCGGCGCTGGTTCCAGAGCATCTCGCAGCGGACACCGGGGCTGTGCTCGGTGAGCGTGGGAGTGCGCTACCGCGGCACGGTCATCGCCGCGATCTGCCTGGCCGCCCCGGCGTTCCGCGTCGATTCCCACGGCCCCGGCGCGCAGTACGGCGCACTGATCGAGGAGGCCGCCGCCCGCCTCGAAGCCGCCATCCACTACCGCTGACCCGGCACCTCCACATCAGCCTGGGCACGCGCACCCGAGGGCCAGCACGTGAGTCAGGAACTCCGCCGCGCCGCCTAGGCATCTCCTGGAGCCCCGGCGGGAGACGATCCGTCCCGAAGGCTCCCCGCCAGGCCCTTGCTAGGCTGACTTTAGGCCTAAACTCAAGGGGAGGTTGCCATGACGCGCACCATCGTGGTCAGTGGCGGCGGCACCGGAATCGGCAAGGCGGTGGCGGCACGTTTCGCGGCCGACGGGGACCGGGTGGTGATCATCGGACGCCGCGGCGACGCACTGGAGAAGACGGCCGCGGAGATCGGCGCCGCGGCGCTGCCGGCCGACCTGAGCGAGCCGGCCGAGGTCGAGCGCGTGCGCGCCGACCTGGCCCGGCGCTTCGGCGCGATCGACGTGCTGGTCAACAATGCGGGCGGCAATATCGAACGGCACGGCGGGACGGGCGACCTCGCGCAGCGGTGGACGGCCAACTTCCGGGCCAACGTCCTGACGTCGGTACTGCCGACCGAGGCGTTGCGTGATCTGCTGAACCCTTCCGGGCGCGTCGTGTTCATCTCCTCGATCGCGGCCTTCCGCGGCTCGGGCGGCACCTCGTACGGCCCGATGAAGGCGGCCCTGCACCCGTACGCGTTCGACCTCGCCGCCGCCCTCGGGCCGCGCGGCATCACGGTGAACGTGGTCGCCCCCGGGCTGATCGAGGACACCGAGTTCTTCGGCGGCACGCTGGACGACGAACGCCGCGCGATGCTCGTCGCGCAGACCCACACCGGCCGGGCGGGGACGCCGCAGGACGTTGCCGAGACCGTGCACTGGCTCGCCTCAACCGGTGGCGGGCACGTCACCGCGCAGATCATCCAGGTCAACGGCGGGGCCGAGCGTGGCCGCTGAGCCGCCGCGCGACGGCGCCGACGCCATCCAGGACGCCTGGCGGCGCGAGCTGCCGGGCGTCCCGGTGGAGTCGATCGGGATCATCACCCGGATCTGGTGGGCCGCCAAGGTCTTCGGCGACGGGCGCCGCCGCCTCCTGGCGGACCTGGGCGTGGACGTCGCGACGCTGGATCTGCTGTCCACGCTGCGGCGCTCCGGCCCGCCGTACCGGATGAGCCCGGGCGAACTGGCCGAGGCGTGCATGGTGACGCGCGGCGCGATCACCCAGCGCGTGGAGCGGGCGGCCGAGGCCGGGCTGGTCGAACGGACCACCACCGGGTCGGGCTACCACGCGCGCGCGGTCACCCTCACCGGCGCGGGCAACGCCCTGCTCGACCGCGTCGTCGCCGACCTGCTCGCCGCCGAGGACCGCCTCGTCGGCCACCTCGCGCCCGAACGCCGCGAGCAACTCGCCGACCTGCTGCGCGAGCTGCTCGCCGGACTCGGCGGCCCGCCTCCGACCGGACAGGTCGGAGGCTGAACCCGGCCGCAGCCGTCAGACGGCGTCCCCGCATCAACCGCCAGTCCACCTCGGCATGCCAGCCGTCGCCGCCTCTCGATGACCCGAACCCGGCTGGATCGCCACCTCTCCAACTGCGGTGGCGGCCAGCGGATGGCCCGGGAGCGCACCTCGCCGCCGCGTCGACGTCACCTCACTAGCACACGGCCCGACCGACCGTGCTTCCATGAGGTCCAGCGTTGCTACTGTCCAAGCGACCAGAGCTGCCGACTCGAACAGCTTTGCCAGCTGCACCACTCAATCGTTGATCTTTCCGAGTGCATCGGCGGATGGAGCCACGGCTGACCAGGCGCATCGTCTCGGAGGTGGCAAGCCAGGATGCCGAAGTAGCAGTCTGCGATCAACCGGTCCACGGAGTCCTGCGGCACCGAGTACCAGGGAACGGTATAGCCCATGAAGTCGCGCTGCTGCCCATCGCGCAGCGCATCAAGTGCCGCTGGACGAACTGGTCGGAGCGCCCGAGGTCGGCGATCCCCACCATTTTCCGCCAGGCTCGGGAGACGACCTTACGTTGCTGCTTGCGCGCCGGATCGTGCGCCTGCTTGCGGACCGGCGGATCGGCCACCAGGGCGTCGACCCGGTCCAGCAGGGCGAGGTAACGCCGGCTGCGGAGGGCTTCGCGCACCCGTTCACGGGCGTGGTGTTCCTGGCGCTCCATCTCGACCAGCCAGCCTGGCTCGGCGGGCAGGTCCGGAAGGTCGTCGAGCTGGGCGTGGAAGCGGCCCGCATCACCTCCAGGTCGCGGACCTCTCCGAGTACGTCGGCCAACCACTTGAGCTCGGTGTCCAGGGGCGTGGTGCGGGCCCGGTCGAGCAGCTTGCGGCAGCGCGGTATCGACTGCGGTTCCCGCCCCTCGAGACCAGGACCGGGGCCGCCGGGGTCGTTCCGGAACAGATCGCCTGGTCGAGTTCGTCCCATCTCGGAGCGCACGAGGTCGTCTCCCATCCGGCTGACCGAGGAGGGGCGGACCGCCATAACCGGCTCATTCACTCGCTACCGGTGCCAGGGAGAGTTCCCAGAAATCGGCGTAGCGGCCACCGCGGCGCAGCAGTTCGTCGTGGCCGCCTTCCTCCACGATCCGGCCTCCGTCCAGGAAGGCGATGCGGTCGGCGCGCCGGACGGTCCGCATCCGATGCGCCACCATCACCACCGTCCGGCCCGCCATCAGGCGCTCGATGCCTTCGTGGACGGCCGCCTCGTTCACCGGGTCAAGTGCGGAGGTCACCTCGTCCAGCAGCACGATGGGCGCGTTCTTCAGCAGCGCCCGCGCGATCGAGACGCGCTGGCGCTCGCCGCCCGAGAGGAGTGCGCCGCCCTCGCCGACGTTCGTCGCCCATCCGCCGGGCAGCCGCTCGATCACCTCGTCCAGGCGTGCCGCGGTCGCCGCCTCCCGCACCTCGGCTTCGTCGGCGTCGGGACGGCCGAGACGTATGTTCTCCTCGATCGTGCCGTCGAAGAGATAGACGTCCTGGAAGACGATGGCGATCTGCGCCATCAGCACCTCGGTGTCGATCTCGCGCACGTCCACACCTCCCACGCGGACCGCGCCCGCGTCCACGTCGTAGAACCGCGCGAGCAGTTGCAGCAGGGTGCTCTTGCCCGCGCCCGACGGTCCGACGATGGCGAGCCGCTGTCCCTCCGGCACGGACAACGACACGTTGCCGATCACGGTGCGGCCGGCATGCCCGAAGGCGACGGAGTCGAACTCCAGATCAAAGCGTTCCGGCCGGATCGGCCGGTGCGGTTCCGGCAGCGGCTCGGTGCGCAGCACCGTGTCGAGCCTGGCCAGCTCGGAGCGTGCGCCGCGCAGCTGGCCACCGATGTCCGACAGCGACAGCAGCGGGTCCGCGCAGCGGGCGGCGAGCACCAGGATCGCCAGGACCTCCGCCGCGCCGATGTTCCCGCCGAGCGCGAGGTAGGCGCCCAGGACCAGCAGGACGGTGAACATCGCCTGCACGGTGAGCGTCAGGCCGAGGACGCCGGGCAGCGCGGACAGCATGGAGCGCCGGGACGCGCGCTGGAGTTCACGCAGCGAGTCGTCGAGCAGCCGGAACCGTTCGACGGTCCGGCCGCCGGCGCGCAGCACCGGCTGGGCCTGGAGATATTCGATGACCCGCCCGCCGGCCTCGTGCTCGCGTTCGGCGCGCTGGGCGTCGGTGGAGTCCATCGCGCGTCCCGTCCAGATCTGGATCGCCGCCACGATCGGTACGGCGGCCAACGCGGCCAGCCCCATCTGCCAGTTGAAGGCGAGCATCACCACGACGATCGTCAGGGGCGTCACGGACGCGGAGATCAACGGTGCCAGCAGGTGCGCGATCACGCTCATCGCCTGCAGGACTCCGCTGCTGGCCAGGACGGACACCTCCCCGACGCGGCCCGCGCCGTACCAGCCGATGGGCAGCCTGGTCAGATGATCGCCGAGCCGGTGGTACATGCCGCGCAGCAGCGTGGTCCCGGAGCGGAAACCGGACAGGTCGCCGGCGTAGCGCAGTACCCCGAAGACCGCGACCGCGGCCCCGAACGCGAGCAGCCAGGGCCGGGCATCCGCGGGCGTGCTCCCGAACAGCGCCCGCAGCACCGGGACCAGCAGCGCGTAGGACAGGCCCTCGAGTACCGCGGCGGCCGTCATCAGGGCCACGGTGCGGCGCACCGGCCGGGCGTACTCGTTTCCCAGCACGCGCAGCAGCATTCGGATCATCGGGACTCGTCTCCTTGCAGAACGCCACCGTGGGCTTCGATCTCGTCGGCGACCGCCGATCGGTGGGATCGCCAGAACGCGGCGAACCTCCCGTCCTGTGCGAGCAGCTCGGCGGGGCTGCCGCGCTCGACGATCGCCCCGTCCTCCAGCACCACGACGGTGTCGGCGTCGGCGATCGTCTCCAGGCGATGGGCGATGACCAGGATCGTCCGGTCGCCCTCCAGGGTCGCCAGGGCCTGGCGCACCGCCTGTTCGGTCTGCGGGTCGGCGAAGGCGGTCGCCTCGTCGAGCACCAGAACGGGCGTCGCGGCCAGCAGTGCGCGCGCGATCGAGATCCGCTGCGCCTCGCCGCCCGACAGCCCGGCCTCGTCGCCGAGCACCGTGTCGTAGCCGTGCGGCAGCTCAAGGATCCGATCGTGGATGTTCGCCTGCCGGGCGGCGCGGACCACGTCGTCGAGGCCGGCATGCGGTACCGCCAGCGCGATGTTGTCCGCGACCGACGCGCGCAGCAGGCGAACGTCCTGGAAGACGAAGGACACCGTCCGGTAGAGCTCCCTGCTGCCGACTTCGCGCAGGTCGACGCCGCCGAGGGCCACCGAGCCGTGGGTCGGGTCGAAGAACCGCGGCAGCAGCCGGACCAGCGTGGACTTCCCGCTTCCCGACGGCCCGACGATCGCGGTGACCGTACCCGGCTCGAGCACCAGGTCGATCCCGCGCAGCACCTCGTGGCCGGCTTCGTATCCGAATCGGACGTCGCGCAGTTCCACCCGGTGCCCCCGCGGTGCGACCGGGCGGGCGGGCTCGGGCAGCGACCGCACCGCGAGCACGTCCCGGATCCGGCCGACCGCGCGCCGGGCGTTCTGCAAGTCGTCGAAGCCGTGGCCGAGGACCTCCACCGGAGCGCTCAACCCGAGTCCCAGCAGCAGGAAGGGCAGCAGGTCGGCCGGGGCCAGGCCACCGGTGGTGATCAGAGCCGCACCGCCGATCAGCACGACCAGCAGCACGAACGGCGGTGACAGCACCAGTTGCATCCCCGCGGCGACCCCGGAGAGACCGCGCACCATCCGGTAGAAGCTGCCGACGAAGTCGTCGACGGCCGTGCGGAACTTCAGGTGGGCGCGCTCGCCCCCGCCGAACGCCTTGACCACCGCGATGCCCTGGACGAACTCGACGACCGAACTCGCGATCCGTCCCATGGCCGCGTCGAACTCCTTCTGCTCGCGCAGCCGGGCCGGGGTCATCATCAAGGGCACCAGCGCCACCGCCAGCACCACCGGTATCAGCGTGATCAGCGTGAGCCGCCAGTCGACGGTGAACAGATAGATCAGCGACACCAGCGGCACCACGAACGCGGAGACGAGCTCGCCGGGGGTGTGGGCGATGAACGGGTGAACGGCGCTCACGTCCTCCCCCACGACCTTCGCCAGCTCGCCCGTCCGGCGCCGGGAGAACCAGCCGATCGGTACGCGCCCGAGCCGCGCGGCCAGTTGCCGGCGGAACGACAGTTGCACCTGCCCGTCGAGGAAGTGCCCGATCGCCGACGATGCGGCCGTGAACAGCAGCCGGACGAACAGGCCGGCCGCGCCCGCGATCACGACCGTCCAGACGCGATCGTGATCGATCGGGCCGGGCGACAGCAGCGCACGCCCCAGCTCTGCGACCGCCAGCAGCGGCGCCAGAGCCGCGACGGCGCCTATGACCTGCAGGACCACAATGGCGGCGAAGCTCCGTCCGAAGGGGCGGAGCAGCCCTGCCAGGCTGTGTCCCGCCGCGGACTCGGCATCCGGTGGTGGTGGGTAGGTGGCGGTCATCGCCCTCCCGTCTTCGTCGATCTCGTCGCGGCAGGGCCCGTGGCCGAGCCGCTGGTGGTTGCGGACAGGGTTCGAGGGGGTCTGGCCTAGGCTTCGGTCCGCTTCTCCAGCCGGCTGCCACGTGGGAGGGTGACGGCCAGGATGTTGCTGGGGACGTCCAGCTCGATGCGGTGCCATCGCCCGCGCGGGACGATGGCGGCGGTTCCGGCCGCCAGCCTGATCTCTTCCTCCTGCTGTCCCGGCCGCTCCGGGCGGAGGTAGAGGCGTATCTTCCCGATGAGGCAGGACACGACCTCTTCGGCCTCCGGGTGGACTTCCCAGTGGTCGGCGTGGACGTCGGCGTCGGTCTTGGCGTGGAAGGCCCTCAGCCGCCAGCCGTCCCGCTCGGAGTCGAGCACCTGCGGCTCGGCGTGAATCCCGCCGCCCTGGTGAAGGTGGACAAGGGACGCGAACAGATCGATCGGGGCGACGGTCATGCCGAGGCATCCTTCCTGCGGTGATGTACCGACCGGTGGGTTGCGGCAGGGGGTGGGTCGCCGGTCAATCCCGGGCAGGGAGCAGATCGCGGTCGTCGGTCTGCTCGGCCTTGGAGGGCGGGCCGGTCCGGCGCAGGACGGCGAGGGCGACGAGCGCGGCGGTGACCAGGAGTGCGGCGCCGAGGGTCATGCCGAGCGCGTAACCGTCGTTCAGGGTCTCGGGCGTGGCGGTGTGGCCGGTGCGGTGCTGGGCCGCGGTGCCGAGGGCGGCGAGCCCGAGTGATGCGCCGATCTGGCGTGAGCTGTTGAGCAGGGCCGAGGCCGTGCCCGCCTCGTGCGGCGCGACCCCGGCGGTGGCGGTGGAGACGAGCGGCCCGAGGCAGAGCCCGAAGCCGACACTGGCGAGGATCGAGGGACCCAGGACGTCGGTGGTGAAGGTGCCGTCGGGGCTGATCAGGCCGAACCAGGCGAACCCGGCCGCGGTCAGGAGGCCGCCCATGACCAGGAGGGTCCGGGACGGGAGACGGTAGCCGAGCTTGACCGCGAGAACGGAACCGGCGACCACTCCGAGTGCGAACGGCAGGAACATGAGCCCGGTCAGCGCCGGCCCGTTCTCGAGGACCCGTTGGAGGTAGAGGGACACGAAGTAGAAGGACGAGGCCATGGCCGCGCCGACCAGGAGGAGGTAGGCGTTGGTGCCGGCGACCGAGCGGTTGGCGAACAGGCCGAGGCGGATCAGCGGTTCGCGGGCGGTGGTGCGCTCGACGTGGACGAACGCGGCCAGCAGCGCGGCGGCGACGGCCAGGGTCGTCAGGGTGGCCGGCGAGGTCCACGCGTACTGGTCGGTGCGGACGACGCCGAACACCAGCAGGGTCATGCCCGCCGTGGCCAGGACGGCGCCGAGCACGTCCGGGCGGCCGCTGCGCACCGGGGGCGGCCCGGCGGTGACGCCGCGCCAGGCCATGGCCAGCGCGCCGGCGGCCATCGGCACGTTCACGAACATCACCCAGCGCCAGCCGGCGTACTCGGTGAGCAGGCCGCCGATCAGGACGCCGAGGGCGCCTCCGGCCGCGTTCGTCGCGCTCCAGACTCCGAAGGCCCGGACGCGGGCCCTGCCCTCGGGGAACGTCGCGGTCAGCAGCGCCAGCGCGGCCGGTGCCAGCGCGGCGGCCCCGATGCCCTGTGCGGCCCGGGCGGCGACGAGATGACCGGGTTCCTGGGCGAAGCCGCCGATGAGGGAGGCGAGGCCGAACAGACCGAGCCCGAACAGCAGGACCCGCTTGCGGCCGTACCGGTCGGCCGCCTTGCCGCCCAGCAGGAGCAGCCCGCCGAAGGTGAGGGCGTAGGCGTGGATCACCCAGGTCAGGCCCACCGGGCTGAAGCCGAGGCCGGCGGCGATCTGCGGGAGGCCGACGTTCACGACCGAGAGGTCCAGCGACACCATGAACTGCACGACGGCCACGGCGGCGAGCGTGAGCCCCGGCCGGGCACCCGGCTCGATGACCGCGCTTCGGCCCGCCGGTTCCCTGGCCGTCAACGCGACTCACTCCCCCGCGCTGATCCCGTGGCCGCGGAACGGCCCGTGCCGGGTTTCGGCGGGAGGGGTGATGGACGGCGGCCCTCCGGGCTCGTGGGGCGGAACTCGCCCTTGACTCGGATCGTGTGCATGCCGGACATCGTCGTATTGGGGCCGGTCAGCGGTCGTCATGCCCGGGAAGACTCCTCCGCTTGGCACCAGGGAAGTAGGGCCGGCCCGACTACATCGTGGGGAGTAGTGCTCTCTTACGACGTGCGGCGGAGGCCCCCTGCCGGGAAAGCCCCTAATCTGCATGAATGAGTTTCATGGACCGGTGGCCGCTCGCCCAGGACGGCCTGCTCGCCGCGGGAATGGCCGTCTTCCTGTCGGTCATCGTGTTCGCCACACCGGGCGCGGACGCGCTCGACTACGCGGCCGCCCTCGCCGGCTCGCTCGCGCTCGTCGCCTGGCGGCGGGCGCCCCTGGTGTCGTTGCTCGGCAGCGCGGCCTGCATGCTCGCGCTCGCGGTGCACCTCCAGCCGGGCCCGTCGGCCGCCTACCCCGTGATCGTGTCGATGTTCGCCGCGGTCAGGGCCGGCCACCGCCTGGTCGCGGCGCTGACGGGCGCGGTCTTCCTGGGCGCCGGCCTGGCGGTGAACCTGCCCGGCGCCGACGGGTCCTTGCAGAATCTCCAGAGCATCGCGCTGCTGGTCGGCTGGTTCCTGGCGGCCGGCGTGGTGGCGACGGTGACCCGGCACCGGCAGGCGTACCTGGAGGAGGCCCAGCAGCGGGCCGCCGAGGCAGAGCGCACCCGCGAGGAGGTGGCCCGGCGCCGCGCCGGCGAGGAGCGGCTGCGCATCGCCAGGGAACTGCACGACTCCCTTACCCACAGCATCTCGATCATCAAGGTCCAGGCCGGGGTGGCCGTCCACCTGGCACGCAAGCTCGGCGAGGACGTGCCCCCCGCGCTGCTGGCCATCCAGGAGGCCAGCGGCGACGCCATGCGCGAACTGCGCGCCACCCTGGAGGTGCTGCGCGACCCCGACCACTCCGAGGCCGAGGCCGAGGCCGTGGCCAGCGGGCTCGACCGGCTCGACGACCTGGTGGAGCGGGCCCGCTCGACCGGGCTGCCGGCCACGGTGACGGTCTCCGGCCCGCGGCGGGAGCTGCCGGCCGAGGTGGACCGGGCCGCGTACCGGATCGTCCAGGAAGCGCTCACCAACGTCTCCAGGCACGCCGGCGGGGCGGCCGCGGCGGTGCGCATCGACTACGCGGACGAGGAACTGGTCGTGCAGGTCGACGACGACGGCAAGGCCGACCCGGACGCGCCGCCCGTGCCCGGCACGGGCCTGCTCGGCATGCGCGAGCGCGTCGCGGCGCTCGGCGGCCGGCTGCGGGCCGAGCCCCGCCCCGAGGGCGGCTTCACCGTGCGCGCCGAGCTTCCCCTTGGGGAACCCTCGTGATCCGCGTGCTGATCGTCGACGACCAGGCGCTCATCCGCGGCGGTTTCCGGGCACTGCTGGAGATCGAGGACGACATCGAGGTGGTGGCCGAGGCCGCGAACGGTGAGCAAGGCGTCGCGCTCGCCATCGAGCACCGGCCCGACGTCGCCCTGGTCGACATCCAGATGCCGGTGATGGACGGCATCGAGGCGACCCGGAAGATCGCCACCGACGAGCGGCTCAGCGGCGTCCACGTCGTGATCCTCACCAACTACGGCCTCGACGAGTACGTGTTCAACGCGCTGCGCGCCGGCGCCTGCGGTTTCATGGTCAAGGACACCGAGCCCGCCGACCTGCTTCAGGGGGTCAGGGTCGCGGCCCGCGGCGACGCGCTGCTGTCCCCCGCGATCACCCGCCGCCTGATCGCCGAGTACGTCAACCGCCGTCCCGAGCCCGCGCCCGAGGGTCTGGACGTGCTGACCAACCGCGAGCGCGAGGTCGCCGCGCTGGTGGCCCGCGGCCTGTCCAACGACGAGATCGCCGCTCATATGGTGATCAGCCCGACCACCGCGAAGACGCACGTCAGCAGGGCGATGACCAAGCTGGGCGCCAGGGACCGCGCCCAGCTCGTGGTGTTCGCCTACGAATCCGGCCTCGTCACTCCGCGGCGCGGCTGAACGCACTCAGCCCGAGGTGGAGAAGGGCGCGGCGGGTGCGGAAGTGCCTCCTGGGGCAGGAAGGCAGTGCGGCCTTCCATGGCTCTGGGTGCCGGTGTGCGGATGTGGCTCCGGACGAAGTTCACTGGAGAAGAGTGGAAGGTCACCCCCGGCCTGGAGATCTGCGTGAGACCACGAGGGGGATGGGTGATGAAGCTGATCCGGCTGTCCGAGATCGACGCGTCAATGGTCGATCTGGTCGGGGGCAAGGCCGCGGGGCTGGGCGAGATGATCAAGGCGGGCGAGCGGGTCCCGGACGGCTTCTGCCTGACCGTGGAGTCCTTCAAGTCCCGGGATCTGCCCGAAAAGGAGCTGATCGACGCCTACGAGCGGCTCGGCGCCGGCCGGGTCGCGGTCCGCTCCAGCGCCACCACCGAGGACCTGCCGGACGCCGGTTTCGCGGGCCAGCACGACACCTACCTCGACGTCGAAGGCGCCGACCGGCTCCTCGACGCCGTCCGCCGGTGCCGGGACTCCCTCGACACCGACCGGGCCGTCGCCTACCGCGCCGCCGCCGGCATCGGCGACGCCGCCATGGCCGTGGTCGTCCAGACGATGATCGATTCCGACGTGGCCGGCGTGCTGTTCACCGCCGACCCGGTCACCGGAAGCCGTTCGGAGATGGTCGTCGACGCCGCCCCCGGCCCGGGCACCGCGATCGTCGAGGGCACCGTCGTACCCGACCACTACGTCCTGGGCCCGCACTCGCCGTCCCTACCGCGGCCAAAGGGCGGATGCCTCGGCGAACAGCGGCTCGAGCAACTCCGTAACACCGGAAGGCGGCTGCAAGCGCATTTCGGCTCGCCACAGGACATCGAGTGGGCGATCGATGCCGGCGGCACGCTCTGGCTGCTCCAGTCGCGGCCGATCACCACTCTGTTCCCGCTGCCGCCCGACACCGGCGAAACCCGCCTGTACCTGGAGTTCGGCCACCTTCAGGGGATGCTGCGGCCGTGCACGCCGATGGGCGTGTCCCTGCTCAAGGTCGCGATGGCGATGTGGTTGCGGGCGCGCGGCGCCAAGGTCGATCAGCGCGATCCGATGCCCAGGCTCGTCCCGATCGGCGGGCGCCTCTACTTCGACCTGACCGACTTCGTCCGCAACAAGACCACGCGCAGGCGGCTGCGGACGGCCCTGAACATCTACGGCCCGCGAGTGAAGAACGCGGTCGTGCAGATGATGGCCGATCCGCGATTCGCCCCGCGGCGCGGCCTGCCGGTCCGGCCGGGCAACGCGCTCAGGGTCACGGCCGTGCTCGTACCGAACGTGATCATCGGGGTGGCGTCGAGCCTGGCCCGCCCGGACGCGGCCCGGTCCCGGGCCTTCCGCGTCGTTGCGGAGATCAGGCGCCGGACGGTGCCGCCGCCGGAGACGGCCACTGCCGAGGCACGGCTGAGGTGGGTCGGCCAGGAGGCGTACAAGGCGGTCATGGGGCCGGGCATCATGGGCCTCATGGGGCCGGTGGTGACCGGGCTCCTCCTCGGTGTGGCGCCGTCCTGGCTGCTCAAGGGCATCGCCACCGACGAGGAACTGGACACCGTCCTGGGCGGGATGCCCTACAACGTGACCACCGAGATGGATCTGGCCCTGTGGGGCCTGGCCGTGAACGCGCGCCGGCACCGGGCCCTGTTCCTGGACACCCCACCGGAAGACCTGGCCGCCAGGTACCGCAGCGGCGAACTCCCCGACATCGGGCTGGCCGGGTTCCTGGAGCGGTACGGCATGCGCGCGGCCGCCGAGGTCGACGTCGGCGTGCCGCGGTGGGCGGAGGACCCGGCGCCGCTGATGGCCACGATCGCCAACTACCTCCGGGTCGAGGACCCCGGCCAGGCGCCCGACCGGCGGTTCGAGCGGGCGGCGCGCAAGGCGGAGGGGATGATCGAAGCGCTGTCGCGGCGGACACGGCGCAGGCGGCCGGTCCGCGGCCGGCTCGCGGTGTTCCTCATGCGCCGGTCACGCCGCCTCACCGGCCTCCGGGAGATCGGCAAGTTCGCCTGGCTGCCCGCGCTCCAGGCGGCGCGCCGCCAGCTCCTCCTGATCGGCGACGATCTGGCGTCGCGCGGCCTGCTGGAACGCGCGGACGACATCATGTTCCTGGACCTGGACGAGGCACGCGCGGCCGTCCGGGACGGGGCCGACCATCGCGATCTGATCGCCACGCGGCGTGCGCACTACCTGCGGGAACTGCGGCGGCCCACCGTACCGGGCGCCCTGCTGTCCGACGGGACCGATGTGGAGGCGCTCGCCCCGGCGGGCGCCACCGGGGACGGAGTGCTGGCCGGGATGGCCGCGGCGGCAGGCCGGGCGACGGGCCGGGCCCGGGTGATCCGCGACCCGGCCGGCGCGCGCATCGAACCCGGCGAGATCCTCGTGGCCCCCACCACCGATCCCGGCTGGACCCCGTTGTTCATGACCGCGGCAGGCCTGGTGACGGAAACCGGCTCGTCCGTGGCGCACGGCCCCACCGTCGCCCGGGAGTACGGCATCCCCGCCGTCATCTGCCTCCGCAACGCCACGCACGAGATCAAGACCGGGCAGCTGATAACGATCGACGGAACCGCGGGCACGGTGCAGGTGCGCCGGCCGACCACCCGTCCCTGACGAGGCAGGCCCGCGGGTCCGTGACCGGCCCTGCGGGCGGGCCACCGGCAGCGTTCATGATCTGCACGCCGCTCCGCTCCCGCTCTCACCGGTGGTCAGGACAGTCCGGCGAGCGGGTTGACGGCGAGGACGCAGGCCACCGGCGGGTCAAGAGCGAGGAACTCGACCCGGATCTGGATGAAGCCCGCCTCGGCGAGCAGGTCGCGGAGTTCGTGGGCGGCGCGGGTCGTGGTCTCTCGGGTGGCGCCGGGACAGCGGGGTTGGCTGACGAGGGCGATGCGTCCTGCGGGACGAAGCAGGCTGCGCAACCGGCGCAGCCGTTCCGCCGGGTCGGGCCAGAACCCCACGGAGTTGACGGCGAGGATGGCGTCGAGCGGATCGTCGAAGCTCGGCAACCGGTCCACGGAGGCGTTCGTGAGGTGAACGCGGCCGGCGCGGATGGCGGCGGCGTTGCGCCGGCCGGCCTGCTTGACCATGACCTCGGAGTGGTCGATGCCGTAGACGCGGCCTCGGGTGGCACGGCGGGCGAGTTCGGCGATGGCGACGCCGGGCCCGAAGCCGACCTCGAGCACCCGGTCGGTGGGCCGCACGTCCAGCAACGACACCGCCCAACCGTTGCGCTGCCGGTTGGAGCGACGGTGAGCCATGACCCAGCCGGCCATCCGCCCGCCGATGCCGCGGGGACGGCCGAACTGGCGCACCCCTGCGCGGAGCGCGCGCTGTTTGAGAGTCGTACCTGCTGTCGGCATGGTCCCCAGTCAACGGCTTCAAGTACGCTTGAAGTCAAGATGGCGGAACAGCAGTTGACGATCGGTGAGTTGGCGAACCGCACGGGCGTCGCCACGTCCGCGCTGCGCTACTGGGAGGAACTCGGTCTGCTACCGGTGCCTGCCCGGGTCTCTGGGCAGCGGCGTTACCCGCCCTCCGTCGTACAGCGGGTCGGCGTGGTCCTGCTCCTGCGAGACGTCGGCTTCACCCTCCGCGAAGTGAAGGCGTTCATCGCGTCTCGCCCATCAGCCGGAGACGACCGGCGGAAGCTGCACGAACGCAAACTCGCCGAGCTGGACCGGCGGATCGCCCAGGCCCAGGCGGCGCGCAACGCCATCGCACACGGTCTGGCCTGCCCGCACGAAGACATCCTCGAGTGCCCCAACTTCGCCGGCGTGGTCGCCGCCCGCCTTGCCGGATCCTCCCTCGAAGAGGCTCACCCCCACTGAGCCTGACGGACGGGCCACGACACGTACTCGGCTCGCTGTGCCGCCCGTGCTTCAGCGTCTGGCTCTGGACAAAGCGCGCGGTCCCCAAGGCCACTTCGAGACAGGGCCTGGATCTGGAGAGCAGCCGGCTCTTGTGGTCAGTCTGTGGGCGGACGGGCCCGGTTCGCTTCGCGGAAGGCCGCCCAAATGTCCGCCACTGGTCCTACATGGCCGAGCTTGTCGGGGTTGTTCACCGCGCGGATCGTCTGGATCTGTCCGTCGAGGATGTCGAGCGCCCAGGTGTTGAGGACCCTGCCGTCCCGGTCACGGAAGATCGCGCCCGGCCGGCCGTTCACCTGGCACCGCTCCACCTTCGCTCCGATCCGGGCGAACAGCGGGACGAGCGCGGCGAGCACGCGGGCCACGTCCCCGGCACCGATGAAGCGGTCGGCCCATTGCGGGGCCTTGCCGCCGCCGTCGCCGACCATCTGGACGTCGGCGGCCAGCAGCTCGGTCAGCCCGTCGACGTCCCCGTCCCGGAAGGCGTCGAGGAACCGCCCGGCGAGCTGCTCGCGCTCGGTCCGGTCGGCTTCGAACCGGGACCGGCCCGCGTCCATGTGGCGCCGCGCCCGCACCGCGAGCTGGCGGCATGCCGCCTCCGAGCGCCCCACGGCGGAGGCGACCTCGGGGAAGCCGAACCCGAAGACCTCCCGCAGCACGAATACCGCGCGTTCGAGCGGGCTGAGCCGCTCGAGCAGCAGCAGGGCCGCCATCGACACCGAGTCCGCCAGCTCCGCCGAGCGCTGCGGGTCCTGGTAGGGGTCGGTCAGCAGCGGCTCGGGGAACCACGGCCCGATGTACTCCTCCCGCCGGACGCGAGCCGAGCGCAGCACGTCGATCGAGATCCGGGTCACCACGGCCGACAGGAAGGACTTGGTCGAAGCGGGTCGTGCCGGTGAGGCCTCGTAACGCAGCCAGGTCTCCTGGACCGCGTCCTCGGCCTCGCTCACACTGCCCAGGATCCGGTATGCGATCGAGAACAGCAGCGGCCGAAACTCCTGGAACTCCTCCACCCGCTTCACGCCGACTCCTCCTTGAAGCCCTGCCGCCCAGAGGGGCGGCTCAGCCGCCAGTCCGGCTCGTCCTCGGCCTTGGCGAAGCCGCGGTCCCCGGTCATGATCACCACCATCTCTCCACCAGCGAGCGGTCGGGCCGACCGGCCGGGGACGCGCACCCTCATCCCCGGTTCATCGTCGATGACGGTGCCCCCCTTCGCCTTCGGTCCGCGGACGGGACGGCGGCGCCCGCGGCGTCGTCCAGACGCACCCGACGGCAACACCGGCGCCGCCGTCACCAGGGCACCGGGCCCTCCGCGGCGAAGAACCCGGCGGTCGGGCCGTCCGCGCCGAGCGTGGCCAGGCGCACCACGACCGCGGCGCCCTGCGCGACCGTCAGGAACCCGGTGTGGTTGTTGCTGTCGGTGTCGACGTAGCCGGGCGCGACGGCGTTGACGAGGACGCCGTCCTTCCGCAGCTCATTGGCGTACTGCACCGTCAGCGCGTTCAGCGCGCTCTTGGACGGCGCGTACGCCGCCGACGGCAGCAACGCCGCCAAGGGGCCGTCCGGGTCGCTCGTGACGGTCAGGGACGCGGCGTGACTGCTGACGTTGACGACGCGGGGCGCAGGCGACCGCCGAAGCAGCGGGAGCATGGCGTTGGTCACCGCGATCACACCGAAGACGTTGGTCTCGAACACCGCCCGGACCATGACCAGGTCGATGGAGCTGGGGACCTGATCGTAGGCGTCTTCGGGCGAGACCTGCCCGGAGCCGGTGATTCCGGCGTTGTTGACCAGCACGTCGAGGTGGCCGAAGCGCTCCTCGACCTGCTTCGCGGCCTCCTGGACGGTGGCCGGGTCGGTGACGTCCAGGGTGACCGCGTGCGCGTCGCCGCCCGCCGCGCGCAGCGCCGCAGCGGCCTCCTCCCCGAGCCGCGGGTCCCTGGCGCCGACCAGGACCGTCATGCCCAGCTCAGCGAGCTGCTCGGCGGTCCCACGGCCGATCCCCTTGTTCGCCCCCGTCACCAATGCGACCTTCTGGTGTGCGGCCTGCTCGCTCATGATCAGCTCCTTGCTCCAGGAGGGAGGGTCCTTCTCGAACCTGCCTTCGAGACCCGAGACGAGACAGCCAGACCGCCTGTGACATGCGGACGGAAATAGGTCGAAGAAGATCGCTTGGCCCGCGTCACCCAGACCTTCCCGGACATGTCCGGCCGCCGCTCGATCCCGAGCACCGAGCGGGACCGGGGGCGGACCCGCGCGGCCGTTCACCGCGCCCCAGGTGATGCCAGCACCCGCCCAGAAGCGCGGCACGTACGCCGCGGCGAACCGCGCCGCCCCCGCTTGATACCGGCCGGCCGATACCGCACCGCCCCCCCAATGCCGTTGCCGGTGCCGTTGCCGTGGGCGGAATTGACGACGTCCTCGGCGAAGAGGTCTTCCAGAGCCGACACGTTCCCCTTCTGGGCGGCGTCGAGGAAGGTCGACAGGAGGCGCCGGTGCTCGTCGGCGTCGATCGACTCGCGCCGGGTGGTGTTCAGGTGCTTGCGGGCGCGGCTCACCAGCTGGCGGACGTTGGCCGGGCTGAGCTGGATGATCTCGGCGATCTGCTCGTAGGGGTAGACGAAGGCTTCACGGAGGACATAGGCGGCGCGCTGGGCCGGGGTGAGCTTCTCGAGCAGCACCGACAGAGCGAGTCCGAGTGCCTCGCCCCGCTCGGCTCCGGCCGCGGGGTCGGTGCCGGTATCGATGGGCTCGGGCAGCCAGGGACACATATGGGTCTCACGGCGGGCCCGGGCGGACCGCGTGGCATTGATGGACAGCCGCGTCGTGATCATGGTAAGGAACGCCGCCGGGTTGGCGATGGCCGAGCGTTCGGTGTTCTGCCAGCGCAGCCAGGTCTCCTGGACGATGTCCTCGGCTTCCGCCGCGCTGCCGAGCATCCGGTAGGCGATGCCGAAGAGGCATGGACGCACTTCGACGAAGGCGGCGGCGGCCTGGTCGAGGGAACTCGTCTGGTCTTGTTCTCGACTATGCATGCTCACTCGCGCCTTCAATGCGATGGTGTCGATACGCGCGCCGAACCGGTCGTCCGGCGGCCTTCGCCGCGGAGGACGCCTCGCCGGCGCCCTTCGCACCATCGCGAGATCCACCCGGCCGGGTCGGCGACGAGCTCGGCGTCGCTACCGTCCGGCTCAAGCTCCAGCACGATCCGCCCCTGACCGGCTGCGTCGCCCTCCCTTTCCGCCGCCTTCCGGAAACGGTCCGTGCCGCCCTCCTCAACCCCCATGGCCCCTCCTTGTGATCTCCCGGCGGACGCCCGTCGCCGACACCACACACTGTGGCCGGGCGTGTACCGCGGTCGCATCAGGCAGATGCCCGGCCCGGGTCCCCAGGGAGGAGCCGGTCCGCCTGGGGGGTCACGAGCCGACCGCGTCGCCGGGGACGCGGCAAGACTCCGCTTGCGACCCTCGAGCGACGAACCTCCGCGTCTGGAGGGAGGGCCGTCCCGACGGGTCAGAGAGGGTCTTCGAGCTGGTGCCGCGAGGTCACGCCGAGTTTCGTGAAGACCTTGCGCAGGTGATATTCGACGGTGCGGGGGCTGACGTACAGGCGTGCGGCGATCTCCTTGTTCGTCAGGCCGGTGCGGGCCAGCCTGGCGATCTGCGTCTCCTGCGGGGTGAGCCGCTCCGTGGTCTCGACGTTCCGCTTCCGGGCGGTCTCCCCCGTGGCCCGGAGCTCGCCTGCGGCCCGGTCGCCGAAGGCCCTCATGCCGATCTCGGTGAACAGGTCGAAGGCGGTGCGGAGGTTCTCGCGGGCCTTGATGCGGTGGCGTTCGCGGCGGAGCCATTCGCCGTAGAGCAGGTGGGCGCGGGCGAGGTCGACACGCATCCGGGTGCGGCCGAGCCGGTCGATCGCCTCGCGGTACAGGCGGTCGGCCTCCTCGCCTTCGCAGAGCAGCGCCCGGCAGCGGGCCTCAAGGCCGAGACCCCAGTCCGCGCCGGCCGCCCGGGTGGACCGGGAAAGCCGTTCCAGCGTCCGGGAGGCCAGCTCGTGCCGGCCGGTGCGCACGGCGGCCTCGATGAGTTCGAGGGGCGCCCAGTGCACTCCGCAGCCGCTCGGCGCCCTATGGTCCACGCTGGCCTGCAGGACGGCTTCCAGAGCCCGCTCGTACTGGCCGAGCCCGTTGTAGAGGACGGACCGGACCCAATGGCTGATCTCCAGCGTCCGCCCCTCCCCGCGGACCGCAGCTTCCTTCGCGATGATCTCCGCCAGCCGCTCGGTCTCCTCCTCATCCCCCCGCCATGCCGCGAGGCCGAGGTCACCGCCCGTCTGCACCATGGCTCCGGAGGTGGTCCAGACGTCGGCGGCGACCGCGTTCGCCTTCGCCTCCTCGTTCAGGGTCTCGGCCTCCGCCAGGTCGCCCTCGAAAAGGTGCACCATCGTGGACATGCTGAGCACCAGGGGCAGCAGCGCGAGCGCGCCGGAGTCGCGGATCAGGCGGAGGTAGTACCTGGTCAGCTCGCGACAGGCCTCGTCATCCCACAGGGCCATGCCGAAGAAGTTGACGAACCAGAGCCACCGGAGCCGTTCGGCGGGGGCGGTCTCCTCGCTCATGATGGCGTCCACGGCACGCCGCAGAGCCGGCTCGGCCGTCAGCGTGTCGCGCGTGTAGAGCAGCGAGAGGGCGTCGAGGACGAGATCCGTGACACGGGGCACGCCGGGCGCGGGGGGCGCCTCTCGTGTGGCCGCCGCGACCTCGGTGATGCCGTCCCAGCCGGGCAGGACGCCGATCGCCACGAGCAGCGCCTGCAGATAGGTGTCGCGCGACAGCTCGATGTCGAGTGGTTCGAGCTGCTTGGCCGCCTTGAGCAGGATCGCCGGAGCGGATGTGCCGCGATTGGAGGTCAGGGCGATCTCGGCGCGCAGGGATTCGGCCTTGGCACGGCGCAGTTCGTCCGGGGGCCCGGCCTCGGCCGCCGCCAGCAGCGCCAGCGCGGACTCGGGCGCGCCGGCCAGGTGCTTGGCCCGGGCGGCGTCGAGCGCGCGTTCGGCCCGGCGCCGGACATCGGGGGTCAGCCCGACCGCCCGCTCCAGGAAGGCCGCGGCGGCGGCCAGGCCGCCGCGGGCCTGGGCACGCCCGGCCGAGTGTTCGAGCTCGGCGGCGATGTCCTCGTCGGGGTGGGCGGCGCCGTGGGCGCGGTGCCAGGCCCGCCGGTCCGGGTCGGTGGCGGCGTCGGTCGCCTCCGCCAGTGCTCGGTGGGCCTGCCGGCGCTCCCTCGGAACGGCCCCGTTGTACACCGCGGAGCGGACGAGCGGATGCCGGAAACGCACCCGGTCACTGAAGTCGATCAGCTCGTCGGCCTCGTCGACCACCGCGGCGTCGACGCCGAGCACGTCGGCGGCGCGCCACAGCAGGGCCGGGTCGCCGAGGGGTTCGGCGGCGGCCAGCAGCAGCATCATCCGGCTGTCGGCCGGCAGGCTGCTCAGCCGGCGCTGGAAGCCGTCCTCGATGCGGCCCGACAGCGACTGCCCGGTCGCCGCCCCCACGAATCCGCCGGCGGACGCGGCGCGGGGCAGTTCGAGCAGGGCGAGCGGGTTCCCGCGTGACTCGAACAGGATCCGGTCGCGGACCTCCTCGTCCAGCGGCCCAGGGGCCACCTTGCTGACGAGTGTGCGCGCATCGGCGTCCCGCAGACCGCCGACCTCCATCACGGGCAGGCCCGGCAGCGCGTCGGTCTCGCCGGAGTCACGGACGGCGAAGACGCAGGCCACGCTCTCGGCCATCAGGCGGCGGGCCACGAAGGTGAGGACCTGCGCCGAGGCGCGGTCGAGCCACTGGGCGTCGTCGATCACACACACGAGCGGACGCTCGTCGGCGGCCTGGGCGAGGAGATTGAGCACGGCGAGGCTGATCAGGAACTGGTCGGGAGCGGGACCGGCGCGCATCCCGAACGCCGTGCCGAGCGCGTCGTGCTGCGGTTCGGGCAGGGAATCGAGGAGGTCCAGCATCGGCACGCACAGCTGGTGGGCGGTCGCGAAGGGCAGTTCCATCTCCGACTGGACCCCGGTGGCGGCCACGACCCGGCACCCGGACGCCTTCGCGACAAGGTGGTCCAGCAGCGCCGACTTGCCGACTCCGGCCTCACCGCGCAGCACCAGCACCCGGCTCTCGCCGCCGCGGACGTCCGCGAGCAGCCGGTCGAGCGTCTCGCACTCCGCCTCTCTGCCCACCAGCGACCCGGGCCGCAGGGCTCCGCCCGTCCCCGGCGCGGACCTCCCACCCCCAAAATCAGACTCTCCAGCCATCCCCGCCATACCCTCCGCGCCGTGCATCACCGGTGGTACCGGGACCGAACTGTCATCTAATGCAATATCTCATCCAGACGGCCTGCTCAACGGTCCGGCCACAATGCGCCGAACGGTCGACCGCCTGACGCTGAGCAACAGGAGGCATGCGAAGGCGGCACCGCCGCCTCCCTCGTAAGCCTGGGAAGGCGACAGCTTTCAGGTGCGCACGGTGTTGATGGACGAACGCCCACTCCAAAGTCACCGCGCGTGGAGGGAAGGGTGAGCCGTTCGCAAGAACCTATTCGTCTCCGCGCTGCCCGCCGTCGTCAAGGCTGGGATCAGCTTCTGGGGGCAGGACGGCCCCAGCCGGGCGTCGAATGCCGCGTTGCGGAGCCCCAGGCCGACCAGGAAGCGGGTGCATGCCCAAGGCTGGTCCGAGCACGGTAGCAATGACCTGGCGTTAGATTCGGCTCAGGGAGTGGCAACCCTGAATCTCCGCATCACTTGCCTGTACGGCGGGCGGTCCGGGCGGTCGGCGGTTCGATCAGGTCGTCCATCGCGCAGTCGAGGATGTCCAGCAACGCCATCAGCGTGCGGAGGTTCAGCCGCTCCGGCTTGGCGACCACCAGCCGGTACACCTGGCTCGGCGACAGCTCGACGCCGCGAGCGGCCAGCAGGGGACGCAGCTCCGTGGTGGAGAACATGCCGCGCTCCGCCATGACCTCGCGGAGACGCCAGCCGTAGTCAAGGTCGGCCATTGCCCGTCAGTCCTCCTCTTCCGCCCACACGGAGTGGTGCTTCAAAACCGGGTGCGAGCGCATGCCGCTCAGGGTCCACCGGCCCGCGCCGCGTTCGCATCCGTTACGTCCCTAGCCTGACGGGACGGGCCGCGCTGGCCGCCCGCCACGGCCGCACCCTGCGCCCCCGACGAACCGCTGGCCGAGGGTCCGCTCGGATCACTGCTGACCGCCGCGGGATGGAGCCTGGACCGCTACGAATCCGGCCCACCGATTCCTCGCCCTGGCCGTCCGCCTGTGAACCTGCCGGGCCAGGTGGACGGCTCCTTCGCTCACCGGCGGAGAACCATGGTGATCACCGCTGGCCGGGCAGGCTCACCCGGGACCCGGGACCGGCCTGCCCCGGCATGAGCGGGGTGGCCGGGGGCACATCCAGCAGGGTCGCTCACGCGGAGTGACGTCGAGATGAGGGGGCATCCGATGCGGCTGAGTGCACGAAACCAGATCCCGGCCACAGTCACCACCATCACCACCGGTGAGGGCATCGCCAACGTCGAGCTGGACGCAGGCGGGGTACGGCTGGTCGCCTCGATCACCGCGGAGGCCGCCCGCGAACTCGGTCTCACCGAAGGCAGCGACGTCACCGCGGTGATCAAGGCTTCCGAGGTGATCGTGGCCGTGAACGACTGACGTACCGCGGCTCAGGGACTCTCGAAACCGGCCGCCGTCAGCGCGGCCTTGCCCTGCGCCGAAACCACCAGTTGGAGGAACTCCTTGGCCAGGGCGGGCTGGGGCGCCTTCGCCAGAGTGGCGATCGGATAGTCGTTGACGGCCTGGGCCGCCTCGGGGAAGTCGATGCCGTGCACCTTGGCGCCGACGGCCTTGACATCGGTGCGATACACCAACGCTGCGTCGGCCTCACCGAGCGTGACCTTGTTCAAGGCGCCCTTGACGTCCTGTTCCAGCGACACGGGCTTGACCTTCACACCGGCGGCGCCGAGGGCTTTCTGGGCGGCCGCACCGCACGGGACCTGCTGGGCGCACAACACGACCTTGACCTTGGAGTCGGCCAGGTCCTTGATGCCGGTGACCTTGCCGGGGTTGTCGGCGGGGGTGGCGATCTGGAGGCGGTTGCGGACGAAGGTCCGCGGCTGACCGTCGGCCAGGCGGGCGTCGGTGACCGGCTTCATGGTGGCGGGGCTGGCGGCGGCGAACACGTCCACCGGGGCGCCCTGGGCGATCTGCTGAGCCAGCGTGGAACTGCCGCCGAAGTTGAAGCGGACCTTCACCCCAGGCCGGGAGCTCTCGAAGGTCTTGCCGAGCGCGGTGAACGACTCGGTCAGCGACGCGGCGGCGAACACCGTCACCGTCTTGCCGCCCCCACCCGATCCCCCGGTGTCGCCGCAGCCGGCGACGGCCGTCGCGGCCAGAGCCAGGCCGGCGGCCCCGGCGGCCAGTCTGGAGGTCAGGCGGGTGGTCAGGTGCTTGAACCGCACGGCAGCTCCTTGAAGGTCGGAAGGCAGGTCAGGCGGGGGGCGTTCCTCCTCCTCGGACCCGAGCCGGGCGCACGCGAACCCGGCCAGCGCCGGCCCCTCAACCAAACAACGCCCGGCGTCGATCCAGCGGCGCACGGAGTCGGAACTGACTCCCAGCACCGTGGCCACCTCGTTGATCCGATACACCGCCACAGCCATCACCCGATTCTCGCATAATCAACCATCAAAGCCACATCATCCACGCATCTGCCAGCGCCATGTTTGGAATGAGCCGTAGATGCGGCAAACCCACCCCGATCAGCGACGGCACACGACAGGCAAACGCCCGCCCCCGCCGCCCCCGGGAAAGACCCCCGCGACCGCCCGACGGTACGCCCATCGCTATCACCGGCACCCCGAACACCACGGTGCACGCCGGAGCTTGACATGGATCACCCCTTGCCCCGAGAGGCAGAGGGGCTGCACCGTAGGAGGTGAACCGTCCAAAGACTGTCGTCGGAGGCGAACGTGGCGAGCACGCAGGGGGATCCAGCAGCACGGGAAGAGCATGCGTTGCAGGAGGTGACCGACCGCCTCAGGCGCACGTTCGCCGACAGCTACTCCCCTGATCAGGTGACCGATACGGTGGCCAATGTGCACCGGCACTTCGATGAAAGGCCCATCCGTGACTTCGTGCCGGTCCTGGTCGAGCGGATAGCCCGCGATCGGCTGCGGGCAACGGACTGACGGCCCGCGGATAGGGACCCGCCCGGATCGAGGATGCGATCAAGAAGCGCGCTACCGCACTCCGCGTGAGCATTGCCGGGGCCGCAGTGCCCCCTCGCCGCGGAGTGCGGCCGGCCGCGCTCCGCGGCGTCGGCCGTGACCTGGCGGGCCCGCCGCATCGCGGGGCTTTGCCGGACGCCGACCCTCCCCAGGTCAGGTACGCGAGCGCCAGGCCGGACGCGCCTAGCGGGAAACGGCCCTTGAATCCGCGTGCACGGGCGCCAGTTCTTCCAAGCGTGGCGCGATTTCCGCGTGCCGGGGACGTGCGAACGCGTCGGCGATGATGGCGAGCGCCAGGAGCAGCAGGGCGCCCGGCACCACATGGGCCAGGGGCCCTTCCTCAACGGCGGAACGCAGCCAGGAATCGCCCAGCCGGAAGACCACCCCGGGCAGCGCGCCGAGGGTGGCCACCAAGGTCCGGCCGAGTTCCAGCCAGTCCAGCCGGGACGCCGGGACGATCGCGAGCAGCGGGAAGACCAGGGCCTCGTACCACGGATAGTAGACCGGCGTGGTCAGCACCCAGGCCAGGCAGATCGCCAGCGCGGGCGCCGCCGCGGCCGCGGCGGTGCCCGTGGCCGAGCCCGGCCAGGGGGCGGGTCCCCCGCGCCTGATCGCGCGCAGCAGAACCAGCGCGACGGTCGCGGCCAGGACGAGTGAGGCCCACGTCAGCCACGGCGGTGCGGGTTCCGCCGTCGAGAGCACCAGCTGCCATGGCGTGTTCCAGGACGGCATGCCACCGCGCCGCACCACCGCCTCGACCGCCGCCAAGCCGGTCATCCAGTACGTTCCGGCCAGTACGGCCGCCGCCGCACCGCCCAGGACCAGCAGGTGCCGGGGCGAGCGTCGCAGTACCCAGACCATGGCGGCGCCCATCAGCACGTAAGGCAACTTGACCGCGGTCGCCGTTCCGAGGAGCGCCCCAGCCGCGGCGGCACGCCACAGGGGCTCGCGCACCAGAACGCCACCACCCGGGATCGGGATGGCGCCCCGCGAACCGTTCAGCGCCGCCAGGCCGCCCACGGCCAGTGCGGCGGCCAGGACGTCCACGTGGGCGCCACCGATCAGGGCCCACAGCAGGAGCGGGTTGAGCGTCCAGAGCAGATGGACGCGGGCGTGCCGCGGACCGGCCAGGCGGTGCAGGCAGAGCGCCGCCGCCAGGAACGCGACCCCGTTCCAGACCTTCAGCCAGAACACCGTCCATGCCGCGGACTCGCCGCCCAGCGTGGACGCCGCCCACTGGGCGGCCGTCGCGACCGGCCCGTACACCGAGGGGAGGTTCTCCCACTCGCGGGGCGCGAGCACCCCCACGGGATCGCCGGTGAGGCGGAACCAGGCGGGCGTCAGGACGTGCGGGTCCAGGCCCAGGACCGCCATCCGGCCGTACGCGGCGTAGTCCATCGGATCGGTGGTGCCCATCGGCGGCGCCGCGACCAGCATCCCGACCGCGACGAGCGCCGCCGCCGCGATCCGGCCGCCGCGGGGCCGCCAGCCGCGCCGCACCGCGAGCAGCCCGGCGGCGATGCCCACCGTGCCGCCGATCATCGCGGCCCACAGCAGCAGGGTGACCGTCAGATCCGGCGTGGGCGTCCACCCGAGGCGCGGGAACGGGCCGGCGGCGTCCGTCGCGGGGACCGTGGCGGGTGGCCGGGTCAGCCCCACCAGGACCATAAGCGCGACGCTCGATCCGATCCCGCCGAGGGCGGTCCCGCGCGCCCACCGCCACGCCACCGTGCTGCCGGTCACTCGCGCACCGTAGGGTCCGCGCGTGAACGGGTTCCGCGTGGTCCTTGAACCGCGGGTGCTATCGCAACGTCATGGTGGTGTCACGCGGAGCCGAGCGCGTGCGGGCGGCGGGTCTGCACGATGCCGGCCAGCAGCGCCCGCGTCCAGTCGCGGTAGCCCAGGTGGCTGGGGTGGAAGCCGTCCCTGCCGAACTTGTCCGTCCACGGCGGGGTGAACCGCGCGGAGATGCGCGCGACCGCCAGGTCCTGTTCGGCCGCGGCGGTGTGGATGGTGCGGTTGACCTGGGCGACGTAAGGGGCGCCGAGCCGTCCCGCGACCCCCCACAGACCGACGGGCAGCGGCAGGTCGAGGACGATCGCACCGGTGGGGAGGGCCGCGATGAGGGCACGGAGCGTGGCGTGCAGTCGCCCGGGCGGTGTCTGGAGGATGTCGTTGCCGCCGACCCCGCAGGTGACCAGATCCGGGACGATGGGCAGCCCGGCGAGGCGGGGCAGCTGGTCGTGCAGCACGTCACGGGCGATCGCGCCGGACCTGGCCAGGTTGATGATGCGCCAGGGGCGGCCGGTATGGCGGGCGAGCTCGGGGTGGGTCTGGCCGACGTAGCCCTCCCACGGATGGGACGCGCCCAGCCCCAGTGCCGTGGAGTCGCCGAGCACCACCCAGATCGGCCCCGTTCCGGACCCGGCCGTGGCGAGCGTCTGGCGGTTGCGGTCGCGCCAGAAGTCGGCGAAGGTAAGCCGGTCGTCGCGGATGGCGGCCACGCCGTCGCACCACCGGCCGATCGGCCCGCGGCGCGGCGCGGGGGCGCCGGTGCCGTCCGGGACGCCCGCGTGGGGCTTGGCGAACCGGGTGGCGGTCAGGGCGATGATCTCGATCAGGTCGGTGTTCGCGCGTCCCGGGCGTCCACCGGGACGTCCGGCCGGGCGCCCGGGCGACGGGACGTCGAGGGCATGCGAGAGGGAGAGCGTCATCGGTCCGGTCCCTGCGAAACGGGGCCCCGTGGCGGCAGGGTGCCGCGGCCCCGCCCCCGCCCGAGCCGTTGGGTAGATGTCCGTAACGTAAACGCGACCCGACGTCCAGTCAAACCCGTACTTAAAGCACGAACGACAGGTCGGGTGGACGGCACGGACCGCTCTCAGACTCGGCGGGTGCTCCAGGCGTCCGCAGCGCCGTTCGCCGACCGTCGGGAGATCATTCGCCTGACGGATCCGGGGTGATGGGCGTTGCCGCGTCAGGCAGCGGGGGAAGGTTCGCGGCCGTGTCGGCGAGGGCGCTGATGCGGGCGTTCTGGCGGGCGGTCATCCAGATGGGGCCGATCGGTATCGCGGGCAGGTCGTGGATGGGGATGAGCTTGAGGTCGTGACGGTGGGCGAGGAGCGCGGTGTAGGCGTCGACGCTCGGGTGGACGATGTGCCCGCGGGCGACGGCGGTGGCCCCCACGCCGTAGGCGTCGTCATCGCCGAGGTCGTAGGTGCGGTGGATCGGTTCGCCCGACGGGGTGGCCGGCGGCACGAAGTGGTCGAAGAGTGCCCGCGGGAACCGGGGCAGCCGTGCGGTGGTGCGGCGGCCGGCGAGGTCTTCGATCGATACCGAGTGCTTGGCCGCCAGCGGGTCGGCGGCTGCGACCATCAGCACCCGGGCCGCGTGGTGGATCGCCGGACCCGCGGTCAGGTCGGACTGCTCGTGGGGGTCGAGGATGAGATAGGAGATGAGAATGTCGATTTCGTCGCGGCGCAGCGATTCGTAGGGATCGGCGTACGAGACATTGCTCAGGGTGATCCGGCTTCCGGGGTGGCGGGCTTCGTACGCCTCGATCAGACGGCTGAGAGCCTCTCCGCCGGTCGGCAGGAGGAATCCGATCCGTAGCACCCCGGTGATGTGGCGGGCCTCGGCGCGGGCGTGGTCGACGGCCTCCTGCAGCAGCCGGTAGGCGGGTTCCACCTCGGTACGGAAGCGACGGCCCAGCGGCGTGAGCCGAACCCGGCGGCTGGTGCGTTCGAACAGCGGGGCGCCGAGGTGGCGTTCCAGGGCTGCCACGGCTCGGCTCACCTGCGGCTGGGTGAGGTGGAGCCGGTCGGCGGTGCGGCCGAAATGCAGTTCCTCGGCCAGCGCCAGGAAGACCTCCAACTGCCGCAGGTCCCTCAATCGATGTCTCCCGACCCAGGCCGGTCACGATCTATGCAATGCCGACATCGATCGTTGCACAGAACGGCGTTGATGGTCGATCTCGCCACCGAGCACGCTCGTACCCAGGATCCCGGCGTGGACTCGGAGAAGACGACCGCGGCGACGGTGCACCCCAGGAGGGACCGAATGAGAGCCACCGACACTGCGATCACCACGACCGGTGGGCTGCGGCTGTCCCAGCCTGCCGGCCGATGGGTGGTCGTGGCCACGGCGCTCGGGGCCGGCCTGGTGCTGCTGGAGACCACGGTACTCAACGTCGCGTTGCCCGAGATAGCACGCGACCTGCACACAGGCATGGCCGGCATGCAGTGGACGGTGAACGCGTTCGCGCTGACGCTGTCAGGCCTGATCCTCCTCGGCGGCGCACTGGGAGACCGTTACGGGCGACGCCGGATCTACCTCGTCGGTCTCGCCCTGTTCGCGATCGGCTCGCTGCTGGGCGGCTTCGTCTCGAGCATCGGCTGGCTGGTCGCCGCGCGGGCGCTGCAAGGCGTCGGTGGCGCGTTGCTGGTCCCGGGGTCACTGGCGCTCATCCAGGCCGCCTTCCACCCTGCCGATCGGGCGCGGGCGGTCGGCGCCTGGTCGGGTGTGAGCGGGGTGGCCGGGGCGGCCGGGCCGCTGCTCGGCGGCGCGGTCGTCGATGCCGCGGGGTGGCGTTGGGTCTTCTGGATCAACGTCCCGATAGCGGCCGTGGTGGCGATGCTGGTGATCCGGTACGTCCCCGATGCCCGCGGCGAGGCCGCGCCCGGCCGGTTCGACGCCGCCGGGGCCGCGCTGGCGGCGATCGGTCTCGGCGGCCTGACCTACAGCCTCACCGACGCCTCCCGCGGCTGGCCGCTCGCCGGGGCCGCCGCCGCGCTCGGCATGCTCGCACTGGTCGCCTTCGTGGTGGTCGAGCGGCGCGCTACGGCGCCCATGCTGCCAATGGGGCTGTTCTCCGTCCGCGAGTTCAGCGCGGCGAACCTGGCATCGTTCTGCCTCTACGGCGCGGTCGCCGGGGTCTTCTTCCTGGTGCCCATGCAGCTCCAGATCACCACCGGGTACTCAGCGCTGGCCACCGGTACGGCGCTGCTGCCGATCACCGCCGTCGTCCTCGTGCTGTCGCCCCGTGCGGGCACGCTCGTCACCCGCGTCGGTCCCCGCATCCTCCTGACCGCCGGCGCCGTGCTCTGCGCGACCGCGGCACTGCTGGCGCTACGCATCGGCCCGGACGCCTCCTATGTGCCCGATGTACTGCCGGCCGTCCTCGCCGCAGGCCTGGGCATCTCAGCGGTCACCACCCCGATCAGCGTCACCGTGCTGTCCGCCGTGCCCGACAGCCGCGCCGGCATCGCCAGCGGCGTCAACAACGGCGTCGCACGCGCGGCCGGGCTGCTGGTCGTGGCCGCGCTGCCGCTGCTGGCGAACCTGCCCCAAGACGCGGCCCGCACCCCGGGAGCCCTGGACCAGGGGTTCGACGTGAGCATGCTGGCCTGCGCCGGGCTGTTCCTGCTCGGCGCCGTGGTCGCCTGGTGCGGGATCGGACGCCCGGGCCGGCTCGCCGGAACAGCCCGCCACCGGCACTGCGCCCTCGCCGCCCCAACGCTGGAACCACCACCGGACCAGCGCCGACAGTGACGCCCGATCCCCGGCGCGCGGCCTGCCGGCGTGGACTACATCCGGCTGTGGCCGGACTGGATCACCGCGTCCCCGCGACAGCGCCGGATGCATGGCCGCCTACGCCGCCCGGGTCGCGGCCTACGAGCGCGGCGAACGGGCGCATCCCGGCTCCGCCTCCTGCGTGGTGGAGGACGTCGTTTCGCGGGGCACGCCCGTCTGGTCGACCACCAACGACGCGGGCTACGAGGCGATGGACGAGCTGATCCGGCTTGGCGCGACCGGGTTGCTCTCCGACGTCCTGGCGGTCCTCAAGCAACTGCTGGACGACATCAACGCCAAGCGGTTCACCACTGCCGGCCCGCAGATCGCGGAACTGCGGGCGCGCGTCAAGGCCGACCGCAAGGACCAGCGCGGCCACGCCCTCAATCAGTTGGAGAAGCACCTGCACCGGGCGGGCACGTACGTGAGGGCGCACGAGTCGGGGCGTGCGTGCGGCGCGCTGGACGAAACCTCAAGGGGCAGGCGCCGACCTCCGACCCGGCGTCGATCGCGTCCGTCGGCGCCGTCGAAGGCCCGGTGGGCTACGCGGGCTACGACACCCCCTTCCGCGTCGGCTACGGCGACGGCAGGGTGATACCGCGGCCCGACGAGGCCGTAACCGCCTGGACGATCAACTCCGCCGCCTGCTGAAGCATCATGCGGGTGCGGACCAGCCGCCAACGCGCTGGACGACCTGGTGGCCGACCGCCGCGAGCGAGGCTCGGCGGGCGGTCGGCCACGAGGTTCGACAAGCCTGGCAGACCCCGAAGACCGCCCAGGGCCAACGGTTGTCAGCTCTGGAGCAGCCGTTCGCTCAGCTCCCAGAGTCGCCGTGCCGACTCCGGGTCGACGGCGTGCGGGACGACGTCGGACGGGATGTCCTCCTGGGCACCGAAGTCGATGGGCCTGGGGGTGTCCAGCGGTGAGATGTCGTTGTCCTTGAGGTAGACACCGCCGATCTCGGCGAGCAGCGGGCTGGTCGCGGCGAACACGCTGGTGCTGGCCCCCTGCCGCGGCGTCTTCATCTCGCGATCGGGATCGATGATCTGCCGACCGGCATCGTCGACCAGCCCCATGGCCCGCAGTTCGTCCTCGCTCAGCCAGGGTGTCCGCTCCTGGCCCTCGGCCAGCCAGGGCCCGAGGCTCGTGGTGATGACGACGCCCGGGTGGACGGCGTAGCCGCGGATACCGTCTTCGGCCCATCGACGGTCCAGTTCGACGGCGAACAGGACGTTGGCGGTCTTGGACTGGCCGTAGGCGAGCAGGCCGTCGTAGCCGGTAGTGAAGTGCGGGTCGTCCCAGCGGATGTCGGACAGGCGGTGGCCGCCGGATGTCACGTTGACGACCCGGGCACCGTGGGCGGCGCGCAGGGCGGGCAGCAGGCCCAGCGTCAGCTGGAAGTGGCCGAGATGGTTGGTCGCGAACTGCGATTCGTAGCCGCGCGCGTCTCGCACCAGGTCGCCGCCCATGATGCCGGCGTTGTTGACGAGGATGTGGAGCGGGCGGCCGTAGTCGAGGTACCGGGTGGCGAAGGCGTCGATCGACGTCGGATCGAGGAGGTCGAGCCGACCGGTGTCGACGCGCTCGATCCCGGCCAGCGCGGCCGCGGCGCGTTCCGGGTTGCGTACGGCCACGGTGACCGATGCGCCGGCCTCGCTGAGCGCACGGGTGGTCTCCAGGCCGATCCCGCGGTGGCCGCCGGTGACGACGACGTTCGTGCCCGACAGGTCGATGCCCTTGAGCACCTCACCGGCCGTCGATGCCGCGGTGAAACCGGATCCGAGGGGGCGTTGCTTCTGTGCGATGTCCTGAGTCACGTCACCACTCTGCGTCCGCCCGTCCGTACTCTGAATATTTGCCAGTCCGTGTTTCTTGCGCGAAAGTACGAGAATGGCCGGCGATCAGCTGTCGGAGGTGTTCGACCTCGTCGAGGTCCGCGGACTGCTGTCCGGCGGGTTCGCGATGCGGGGCCCGTGGGTGTCGCGCACCGTCGTCCATGACCCGCTCAAGCTCATCGCGATGGTGTGCGGCCGGGCCCGCCTGACCGCCGACGGCATCGACGGCCCGATCGAGCTCGAGCCGGGCGATGTCGCGATCCTGAACGACCGGTCGTGGCTGGAGCTCCGGGGCGGCACCGGCGACGGCCCGCCCCGCGAGGTCATCCCCGAGGAGGACCATCCCTCCACCTGCCTCGACGGTGCCGACTGCGGTACCGACGATGTCGTCATCGGCGGCCGCGTCGACCTCAACGCGGCCGGTCGGGCGCTGCTGCTGCAGGCGCTTCCGCCGGTGGCGCATGTCCGCGCGTCGGCCGCCACGGCGACCAACCTGCGCGGCAGTCTCGACCGGCTGTTCGACGAGGTGGCCGGCGACCGCATCGGCTCGGCGTTCGCCGTCCGGCAGTACGGCCAGCTCCTGCTGCTCGAGGTGCTGCGGGCCTATGTGGAGCAGGCCCAGCTCCCCTCGGGATGGCTACGGGCGCTGACCGACGAACGATTGCGTCCGGTGCTCACCCTCATGCACACGGAGCCGGGAAGATCCTGGCGGCTGGACGAGCTGGCGCGCGCCGCGGCCATGTCGCGGACGTCGTTCGCCGAACGCTTCCGTACCGTGGCGGGCATGCCCCCGCTGACCTACCTCAACCGCTGGCGGATGCTGCTGGCGCGGCGCGCGCTGCGTGACGCCGATGTCCGCATCGGATCGCTGGCCTCCGAACTGGGTTACGCGTCCGAGAGCGCGTTCAGCACGGCGTTCAAACGGGAGGTGGGCGAGTCACCACTGCGCTACCGGCGTCGGGTGCGCGATGAACTGCCCGCCCGCACCGTCCACCGGGGATGACCATCGGCATGGACCGGCCACCAAGTTGATCTACCCCGTTGGAATGGTGGCTCCGCCGCGGTCGCGGTGCTCTTCGGACTGGCGCGCAATGTTCTATAAATGGACGGAACAGGACTAACCTGCCTTCCTCCCGCCGGCCCCTCATCTGGACGGGTTGTGGAATGCAGTGCCGCCCGCGTAGCGCGACATGGTGGCCCGAGCCGTTCGGCCGATTTCTCTTAGCCGTACCCCGCTGCGGCCCCTGGACCACCCCATGAGAAGGTCTAGTCAAATGACGAATTACGCCCGCATGTACCGCTTCGGCATCACACCCTGGGAGCGCTACGGACAGGCCGCGGCGACCAGTATCGCCGCCCTGCTGGACCGTGAGGTGGCCGAGCGCCCTCGCCCGCCCGGCCGGGCTCTCGACCTCGGCTGCGGCCGTGGCCAGTTCACTCCCGAGCTCGGACGCCGGGGCTGGGAGGCGGTGGGCGTCGACTACGTTCCGGCCGCGATCGAAGCGGCCAAGCGCCGGGGGGCGGAGGGGGTCACCTACGTCGTGGGCGACGTGACGGACCTGCCGTCGGCCGACCTGGGGACGTTCGACTTCTTCCTCGACATCGGCTGTTTCCAGGGTTTCGACACCGAGCAGCAACGGGCCGAGGGGCGGGGTGTCTCCGCGCTGGCCAATCCCGACTCGACGCTGCTGATGCTCGCGTTCGGCCCCACCCGGTTGCGCTCCCGGATCGGCGGGGTGTCCCAGGCGGAGGTCGAAGCCGCGTTCCCCGACTGGGAACTGCTCGACGTCCAGTCCGCGGACACCGCGGGGCTGGGCTGGCCAATGAACAGGACCTCACCGCAGTGGTACCGGCTGCGCCGACGGTCCTGACCACGCACCCAGGACACCCTATTCCGACGATCTGACGCACTCGCTCGAAGAGCCCCGCGGAACCGGCCCACCCACCGGTACCCGCACTGGGATGAGATCCCCGGCTCGGACGCCACGCCGATGTGGTTCTCAGCGGTCTGGAAGCAGACCTCGATCGCGTGGGACGCGCCCGTCGTGCAGGGTCATCACGGGTGCCTGGCAAAGAACTCGAGCACTTCGGGGGCCAGCGCGTGAGCGGCGACGCCGTGGGCCTGGCCGTTGAGCATCCGGTGGACGGCGCCCGGGACAGCCCGGGCAAGGGCGGTCCCGGCGTTGCGCATCCACGCGGGGCTGTCCTGGCCGTTGAGGACGAGGACCGGCTGCTTGATCGACGTGGCGGTGTCGACGGGCAGGGGGTTGCCGGGGCCCATGACCTCCGCCTCGTAGGCCAGGGTGTGGGCGAGTGCCTCCATCTGTTGCCAGGACGGATCGGCGCGCATCGCGCCGACCATCTCGGCGGGGACCTCGGCGGCCTGCACCATGAACAGCTCCACCGCCTCGCCCCGCGCTCCCCCGTCCACCAGGGCGGTGAGGCGCGAGGCGAAGTCGTGCGGCAGTTCAGGGGCGCCGGGGTCGACGTGGTACGGCGGTTCCCACAGCGCGAGGCGGGTGATAGCCGGGAGACAGGCGGCGGCCCGCAGCGCCAGCGCGGCGCCGGAGGATCCGCCGAACACCATCGCCCGGCCGCCCGCCGCGTCGATGACCGCGGCCAGGTCCTCGATCTCCCTCTCGACGGCGTAGGGCCGGGTGTCCCCGCTGGCCCCGCGGCCACGGCGGTCGTAGTTGATCACCGTGAACCAGGGGGCCAGTGTCCGCGCCACCTCGGCGAGCATGGGATGGGACCGGCCGGTGAAGGCGCCGTGCACCAGGACGACCACCGGTCCCGCACCGCTGCGGTCGAAGACGATCGCCGTGCCGTCGGCCGAGGTCGCGGTCACCGTGCTCGAAGCCGGAGCCGCCGTCATCTCAGCCGCCCGGGTTGATCAGGCACAGGGCCGACCACTGGTGGCCGTCGGGGTCGGCGAAACCCCGCTGGTAGCGGGGGCCCTCGGTCAGCGGCTCGCCGACGGCCGTCGCGCCGGCGGCCACCGCCTTGTCGAACATCTCGTCCACCTCCTCGGGGCTGTCGAGGCCGAGCACCAGGATCACTTCGGTGGTCTCGGCCGGGTCGGCGACCCGGTTCCTGCTGTAGCCGGCGAACGTCTGCTCCGCCAGGAGCATGACCTGGGTGCGCTCGCTGATGACCACGGAGGCCATGTCGTCGGTCATGCCGAAGAAGTCGAAGCCGAGCGCGGTGAAGAACTTCTTGGACCGCTCGAGGTCTTGGACGGCCATGTTGACGAACAGGGTGGTGGACATTTCCGTTCCCTTCCTGGAGGTCGTGGCCTTGCGGCCTGTCATGTCCACGAGTCTGCCGATCCCTCGGTGGCCGGGCTTGTACGTGGGCGCCGGACGCTTGACGATCCGTGCCGGGCTCAGCCGCCCGGCATCAGGCATGCCCTGCGGTACTCGGCCGGCGGCGTGCCGTACACCCGCCGGAACAGCCGGCTGAAGTGCGCCGGATCGGGCAGTCCCCACCGCGCGGCGATGGCGCTGACCGGCTGGCCGAGGTAGACCGGGTCGGCCAGGTCCCGGCGGCATCGTTCCAGGCGCCGGTGCCGAATCCACGCCGCGACCGTGGTGTCCTGCGACTCGAACAGCCGGTGCAGGTAGCGCAGCGATACATGGTGGGCCGCCGCCACCATCGCCGGGCTGAGGCCGGTGTCGCCGAGGTGCTGTTCGACGAAGGCGTGGACGTGTCGCAGCAGCACCCGTTCGCGGGTCTCCGGATCCAGCGCCGCGACCTGCGACGACTGCTCGGCGACCGTCGTGGTGAGCAGGTCCATGACCACCGTGGACAGCCGGGCGGCGCTGGCCGGCTGGTAGGTCTCCACGTCCTCGGCCACCCTGCGCAGCAACGGCGCGGCCAGCGCCGCGGTGCCGCCGTCCCCCGAGATCGCGACGGCGGTGAGCCGACGCACAGTGTCGGCGGGCACGGCGAGCGCCTCCCGGGGGAGGCTGAAGACCGCCAACTGGACGGCCGAGTCGTAGACCAGCTCATACGGACGGGAGAAGTCGTAGACCGCCAGATCGCCGCTTCCCAGCCGCGCCGTGCCGCCGTCCTGGCCGAGCAGGACCGTCCCCGACACCGCCAGCACCACCCGGTACAGTTCCGGCCCGCCCCGCCGGATCAGTCCGGGCGTGCGGTGAACGCCGTGGGGCGTCGAGGTCTGGATCCTTCCGACGCCGATCGGGCCGAGTTGCGCGGCCTCGATCCGTCCCTCCAGAGGGACGTCCCGATCCATCCGCACATCCAGCGGCCCGAGGGTGTCGCAAACCACGTCGAGCCAGGCCTGGACCCGCCGAGCGGCAGGCACGTCACTGGCATGGATGAGGACAGCCAACCCACCTCCCGTGAGAGCCGGCTCATCGTCGCACGTGGTTCAAACCACCCGGAAGGGCCTTGATCGGCCCCTGCCCGGCCGTGTCCGGCCATCATCAACGCGGTCCGGGAAATCGCCGACCGTCTGCCGCCGGACAGACCGCCGGCCGGGCGGTAGCCGGGAGCCGCCCAGGCCTCACCCGAGATGACACAGTGCAACTCCCGCAGACCCGGGCTCTCCGCGTTGCGGGCGCTCACCGCGAGGACCCCCTTCAGTGCCTTCAGCGGCTGCCCGACGGGATCGCGGGCGTCGGCCGCCTCCATCACGCGAGCGTTCTGCTCGCTGCGGAAATCCAGCACCGCGATCAGCAGATCCTCCTTGCTCGGAAAGTGATGCATCAACCCGGTGTAGCTGATGCCCGCCCGCCTGGCGACGTCCTTCATCGTGGCGCCGTAGAAGCCGGTCTGGGCGAAGGCGTCCACGCACGCCTCCACCACCCGCCGCCGACTTCGCATACGGGCCACGGCTCGCCCGAGAGACCATAGATCGCCCCAATCCATCCGATCGGCATCGCTCACCTGACACTCGTCTCTTGGCGGACCCGAGACGACCACCCGATGTCGACACAGCATCCCAGTTCAGTCCCCTACGGCTCCCGGGGCTGTCGATGACGGTTGACCGCCGAGGCAACCGATCAGGGCACCCGGCAGTCCAACCAGTGGGAGTGGCTGGACAAGGGGTCGCCTCATGCAGTTCATCGAGAACAGCGTCATCGGCCTGCGCTCCGCCGTGATCACGATGGGCCGCCGGACCACACCACTGCGCTTCGTCCTGTTCCCCATGGTCCATGTGGGTGAGCGGTCCTTCTACGACGAGGTGGCCGCGCGCGCCTCGTCCTGCGACCTGATCGTGGCGGAGGGAGGGCCGGGCGGCAACGCCCCCGTGCAGCGCTGGATGGCCGGGTTGCGCTGGGACCATCTGGTCGACCAGATGGTCGCGCTCGACCTTGAGGCACTCGGCGTCCCCATCATCTGGGAGCACGGCACCGCCGAGTCTCCCCAGGAGCGGGCGCGGCGGCGCGCGGCCCGGTCGCCCCGTGACCGTATCGGCCACACCGCGCTGGACTCGGCCGCCGCCTTCGGCCTGCGGGCGCTGGGGCGGTACGGAGACCCGCGCGGCCTGCCCGGTCTCGACGAGACCGATATGCACGACCGCTGGCACGCCGAAGGCCGTCTCGACCGCTTCCTGGACGGCAAGGACGGAGAGCGCGAGAAGCGGCTGGTGCGGACGCTCGGAACCGTCCACCGTGAGCGCTACCAGGAGTCCATCAAGGTCGCCGTGATCTGGGGCGCCGCGCACATGACGGCGGTCGTCGACGCGCTCCGCCAGGACTTCCGCTACTACGTCCGGGACGCCGAATGGATCATGGTCCGGAACGGCTGAGCGGCGACCGAGGCTTCAGGCACGGCACGACCAGAGACAACCGTGATGGGGACGTCTGGTTCGACATCGGCTGCGGCCACGCCACTCCCCCGCGACAACGTCCCGCCTCCGCGACCGCTGCCGCCGTCCGTCCCCGCGCCTGGGAGGTCAGCGGGCCAGATGGCGGGAGATGACCAGGCGCTGGATCTGGTTGGTGCCCTCGAAGATCTGCATGACCTTGGCCTCGCGCATGTAGCGCTCGACCGGGAAGTCACGGGTGTAGCCGGCGCCGCCGAGGACCTGGACGGCGTCGGTGGTGACCTTCATGGCGTTGTCGGTGGCGATCAGCTTGGCGATCGAGGCCTCCCGGCCGTAGGGGCGGCCGGCGTCCTTGAGGCGGGCGGCGGCCAGGTAGGTCGCCCGGGACGACTCCACGGCGGCGGCCATGTCGGCCAGCACGAACGCCAGCCCCTGGTGGTCGATGATCGCCTTGCCGAACGCCTCGCGCTCCTTGGCGTACGCCACGGCCGTGTCGAGCGCCTGCTGGGCGAGGCCGGTGGCGACCGCGGCGATGCCGAGCCGGCCGGCGTCCAGCCCGGCCAGGGCGATCGACAGGCCCTGCCCCTCCTGGCCGATCAGGTTGCCGGCCGGGACGCGGGCGTTCTCCAGCCGCACGGTGGCGGTCGTGGAGCCCATCAGGCCCATCTTGTCCTCGGGCTTGTCGAACTCCAGGCCCGCGGTGCCCGCCGGTACGTGGAAGCAGGAGATGCCACGGGCGCCGTCGTCGGACGTACGGGCCATCACGGTGTAGAAGTCGGCCTCGCCGCCGTGCGTCGTCCACGCCTTGGCGCCGTTCAGCACGTAGTAGTCCCCGTCGCGGACGGCCCTGGCCCTCATCGCGGCAGGGTCGGAGCCCGCGTGCGCCTCCGAGAGGCAGTACGCCCCGAGCCGTTCTCCGGAGAGCATGTCCGGCAGCCAGTCGGCCCGCTGCTCGTCGGTGCCGTACGAGAAGAGCGGGAAGCAGGAGAGCGCGTGCACGCTGACGCCGACCCCGACGCTCGCCCAGGCCGTGCCGATCTCCTCCAGGGCCTGCAGGTAGACCTCGTACGGCTGGGCGCCGCCGCCGTACTCCTCCGGGTACGGCAGCGACAGCAGCCCGGCACGGCCCAGGGTCGTGAAGACGTCGCGGGGGAAGGTGCCGGTGCGTTCGGCGGCGTCGACCCGCGGAGCCAGCTCCTTGCCCGCGATCTCGCGGGTGAGCGCGACCAGGTCCTCGGACTCCTGGGTGGGCAGGTGCCGGACAGCGGGCATGGGTGCTCCTTTCGCCACGAAAACAGTACCAGTCTCAGTACCAGGGAACTATTTGTGGTACTCGCGATGGGAAGAGACTGGTACCGTCCCGAGGATGGAGACGGTCATCGGGAGCCGGTCGCGGCGGCGGGAGGAGCTGGTCGAGCGGCTCATCGAGGTCTTCCTGGCGCGCGGGTTCGCCGAATTGGGCGTGGCCGACATGGCCGCGCTGCTGCGCTGCTCGAAGTCGACGCTCTACATGGTGGCCGGCAGCAAGGAGCAGATCATCACCACGGTCGTCAGGGCGTTCTTCCGCCGCGCCACCACCCGTGTCGAGGCCCGGCTGCGGGAGGAGACCGAACCTCGCGGGCGCATCGAGGCCTACCTGCGCGCCATCTCCGGTGAGCTGGCCCAGGCGGCTCCGGCGTTCTTCGCCGATCTGACCTCCTTCGCCCCCGCGCGGGAGATCTACCGCCAGAACACGGGCATCGCCGCCGCCCGGGTGAGGCAGTTGGTGCTGGAGGCCGCGCCCGGCCAGGACGCCGCCTTCGCCGGAGCGGTGGCCGGGCTGGTCATGGAGGCGATCCACCGTGGCGAGATCCGGGCGAGTACCGGCCTGGACGACTCGGCCGCCTACACGGCCCTCGCCAACATGATCGTCGCTTCCGCCGGCCCTCCCGACTGAGGCATCGGCTCGGCCGCGCGATTCCGGTGCCTCGAGAGGGAGCTCATTCCTGCGTCGAACCGGTCAGGTGGACGAGGTCGGTGAGGATTTCGGAGGCGGTGACCGGGTCGAGGCCGCCGAAGCGGAAGGACGTGGCCTGGCCCGTCCCGTAACGGTCGGGGTGCGCGGCGAGCCGGACGTCGGTGAGGATCTGGCCGTCGCCGAGCATCTCGGGGTCGCCGACGGTTATGCCGGGCTCAAGGGTGATCACCAGGTGCCGGTCCGGGGCGACCCGGCGGGAGATCCAGCCCCGGTTGCCCGCGTCCATCGGCGCCCCGAGCTCCCAGCCGCGCCGGACGAGGCCGAGCACGCCGCCGACATGGACCGTCCGGCCCTCGAAGCGGGCCAGGTGCCCGGCCGCGCGCTCGTCCTGCGTGAGAGTGTGGACGGGGCGGGCGAGCTGCTCGAACGGCTGCAGGATCTCGTAGTCGGCGAACAGGTCCGCCCATCGCTTCGTCTCGTCGTCCAGGTGGACGGGGTGGGCGACGCGGATGTGCGCTGCTTCGGGAAGGGCGACCGTGTCGTCGTCGGCGCCGGCGAACGTGCCGTCCTCGGCGACGCGGAAGGACATGGTCGCCGTGTCGTGTTCGGCGAGCCAGACCAGGCGGCGGACCAGGTGGCCGAGCAGCGGGTGACCGCTGAGCAGGTCGCGGAACTCGGTGAAGGGCCAGCGCCGGCAGGCGACCATGGCCTGTTCGAGGCGGCGGATCTGATCGGTGGAGACCGTGCGCACGTCCTTCTTGAGCGCCGCGAACCGTTTGTGCGCGGCGGGCGCGAGTTGCGGGTCGTCCTTGGCGCCGGGTTTCGGAAGTGACTTGCGGAGCCTGCCGTCCTCGTCGGCGATGGTCGGCCTGAGCTGCTCGTCGAACCCGACCGTGAAGCGGCGGGGGCCGTAGTCGAGGGTGAGGGTGCCGGAGGTGTCGAGGCCGAAGTCCGGGACGAGCCTGTCCGCGAGCTGCTCGGCGGTCAGGTCGAGCTCGGCCGCCACCTCCCCGATCTTCTCCTGCGCGCGTACCTTGAGCGCTTTGAACTTCACGCGCTGCGAGATGGAATGCAGGTGCATGAGGGCCGTCTCGGTGCCGATGGCGGCCAGGACGTCCAGGCCGGTCACGGCCTTGGCGTGCCCGCCGTCGCCCGGCCACGCCCGGATCACCGGCGTGAGGCGCCGGACGGTCCCATCGTCGCCCGTCAGCGCGAGCTGCGTGAGCGCCCAGCCCTCCTTGGACGGCGCGCCGTTCAGCTCCCACCGGCGGAACAACTCCCAGCCGAACTCGGCGAGGGAGGCGGGGTCGCACAGGTCCCGGACGACCCGCACGCCCGCGTACTCGTCGCCGGGCTCGGACATCGCCAGCATCGTCAGAACGTGCCCGGCGGCGTCGTCGGGGAGGGCCTGCGCGCGGTCGCGCAGCAGGATCTGCGGGAGGGTGCGCGGGTCGACCCAGTCGACGACCGGGATCTTCTTGGGAAGGTCGTCCAGGCGGTCCGCGGTGACCAGCGCCTCGATCGCGGCGGCGGCCTTGTCGCCGTGGACGCGGGCGGCCTCGACGATCGGCGCGTGGCCATGCCGCTCGGTGATGAGGCGGAGGGCGTGTTCGGCGGCGCGGCGGGCCGGACCGGCCTTGCCGAGCGCGTCCGGAATGAGGGAGGGCGCGGCGGCGGTGCCGTGGCGGCGGAACCAGGCGCGGGCCGTCCTGCCCCCGGCCTTGCCGCGGACGAGCCACTCGGCCATCGTCCGCGCGATCTCGTCGGTGAGGAGTGGCAGCACGTACTGCCCGAGGCCGGCCGGCCGGCGGCGGGCGAGGGCCAGGACGGTGTCCTGGGCGTCAAGTTCGCGGCGCGCGACGAGCGGCCCCAGCCAATCGTTCGCGGACCATGGCATGCGGAAGTCGGGTTTCCAGCCCTTCAGCAGCCGCCGCGCCAGGTCGTCGGAGCCCTTGAGGCGCAGGATCAGCTCCTGCCAGGCGAAGGAGACCGTTCCGGACTCGGCCTTCGCGACCACCTCGGCGTCCACTTCCCACCGCTGCATGTGGGCGGGCAGCCGCGCCGCCCAGGCGTCGCGTTCGCCCGCCGCCCAGGTGACCGCGCGGGAGCCGGGCGCGGGCAGGTCCTTGATGACGACGGGCTTGGCCTTCGTGCGGGGACGGGTCCACGGCGGTTCGGCCAGCAGGGGCGGCACGTCCGCGGTCTGCGGGAGGCGCGTGTTCGCGTCGAGGATCTCCCGGATCCTCGCCCGCTGCCCGGCCGGGAGGTCGCGCGAGACCTCCTCGGCGATGGCCGGGTTGGCGCGGACGTGCATCGACAGCAGATCGGCGGCCTGGGGTGCCTGCGCCCCTGGCAGCAGCCGCATCGCGCGGGCGGGGAAGCGGCGGGCGGCGGCCAGGAGGGCGGGAACGACCTCGGGGCCGTCGATCTGGTCGAGGAGGGCCTGGAACGCCTCGTCCACGGGCAGCGCGGAGAGGAATTCCAGGATCATCCGGGTGCCGTCCGCGTACCGGCGGCGCTTCATGGCCTCGGCCAGCAGCGGCGCGACGGGCCCGGGGCCGACGCCGTCGATCAGCGTCGCGATCACTTCGCGGTCGACGAAGTAGTCGAGCGGCCGGCCGAGCGCCGCAGGCTGATGCGGCCGGCCGAGCGCGCAGAATCCCATCCGGCCCGCCCAGGAGCGGCCCCACGGGATCTCACCGGGACGCGCCCACAGATCTTCGACCCAGTCGTCACGGGTCGGCGCCAGATAGGCGGCGATCACCTTCTGCATCGCGTGGCCGCGGGCGCCCGCGAGGCGGTCGACGGCCTCGGCGTAGACGTCGTCGGGGGCGGCGGCGAGGTGGGCGCGCAGCGACCGGACGCTCTCCCGGCCGCACCACCAGTCGGTGTGCGTCTCCTCGGGGCGCCGGTGGCGGACGGGCATCGACCTCAGCTCGCCGTCGCGGCAGTCCCGGACGAGCCGGCTGGGCTTCGGCGGCCGGAATGACCGAGGTTCATCCCGTCGGCAACGCCTGCTCGGCCCAGATCGTCTTGCCCGTCGCGGTCTGCCGGCTCCCCCACCGCTGGGTCAGCTGGGCGACCAGCATCAGGCCCCGGCCGCCTTCGTCGTAGACGTGCGCCCTGCGCAGGTGCGGTGAGGTGGAATTGGCGTCCGAGACCTCGCAGATCAGCGCGCGGTCGCGGATGAGCCGCAGCCGGATGGGGGGATCGCCGTACCGGATCGCGTTGGTGACCAGTTCGCTGACGACCAGCTCGGTGATGAAGGCCTCTTCCTCCAACCCCCAGGCGGCCAGCTGCTCGGTGGCGTGCTGCCGGGTGATGGCCACCTGCGAGGGGTCGGGCGGGACGTCCCATGTGGCCACCTGGTCGGCGCCCAGGGCACGGGTACGGGCCAGCAGGAGCGCCACATCGTCACTGGGCCGGTCCGGCAGCAGGGACCTCAGTATCTCCTCGCACACCTCGTCCAGCGAGCCGCGGGAGGCGGTCAGTGTGCGGCACAGATCGGCGGCTCCATGATCGATGTCGTGGTCGCGGGCCCCGATCAGCCCGTCGGTGTAAAGGGCGATCACCGAGCCCTCGTCCAGCCGGAGCCGGGTGGCCTCGAAGGGGAGGCCGCCGACGCCCAGCGGTGGCCCGGCGGAGATGACGATGGGCTGCGCCGGCCCGCCGGGCGGAAGCAGGGCGGGCGGCGGATGCCCGGCGCTGGCCACGGTCAGGCTCCGCGTGACGGGGTCGTAGACCGCGTACAGGCACGTCGCGCCCACCTCCGCGACCTCGGTGCCGCTGTCGTCCTCCGCCAGATGGGTGACCAGGTCGTCGAGGTGGGTGAGAAGCTCGTCGGGCGGGAGATCCACGTCGGCCAGGGTTCGCACGGCGGTGCGCAGCCGGCCCATGGTCGCCGAGGAGTGGATGCCGTGGCCCACCACGTCGCCGACGACCAGGGCGACCCGGCTGCCGGACAGCGGGATCACGTCGAACCAGTCGCCGCCCACCCCCGCCAGGGAACCGGCGGGGAGGTAACGGTGGGCGACCTCCACCGCCGCCTGGCCCGACGGCCGCCGCGGCAGCAGGCTGTGCTGGAGGGCCAGCGCGGTCGACCGCTCACGGGTGAACCGGCGGGCGTTGTCCACGCACACGGCCGCACGGCTCGCCAGTTCCTCGGCGAGGGCCACATCGTCGTCGGTGTAGGGATCGGGGTTCAGCGCGCGGATGAACACCGTGACGCCCAAGGTGACGCCCCGGGCCCGCAGCGGCGCCGCCAGCAGCGAATTCAGGGGCGCGTCGTGCTCGCGGAGCCTTGCGAAACGCGCCGCGTGGCCTGCGACCCACCGGTCGAAGCCCGGGTCCCCGGCCCCGCTGAGCACCGGGCGGCCCTCCGCCAGCGCCCGTGCGGGCGGTGAGAACGCCGGATAGACGTCCACCTCGCCCAATCCGACGGCGGCCTCCGGAGTGCCCGGGGTCAGGGACCGGTGCGCGGCCCGGCGCAGCACGACATCGCCGTGGACCAGCGCCGGTTCCGGTTCCTCTGACCTGAGCATCCAGTCGAGCAGGTCCACGCTGGCGAAGTCGGCGAAGCGCGGGACGACCAGTTCCATCAGTTCCTCGGCGGTCCGTGGCACGTCCAGAGTGGTCCCGATGGTGGCCGCGGCCTCGTTCAGCAGCGTCAAGCGCTGCCGCGCCCAGTACTGCTCGCTGTTGTCGAAGGCGGCCAGGCCGACCGCGAACACCTCGCCGGAGCCGTCGAACAGCGGCCATATCTCCACGTCCCAGGCGTGGTCGTAAGGCTCGCCCAGATTACGGGCGGGACTCTTGTAGCGGGAGGGAGTCCCGGTCCTGGCCACCTCCCGCAGCCGGTCCATGAAGTCCTGGATGTCCGCGCCTTCAGGCAGGCGGTCCCGCAGCGACCGTCCCAGCAGTTCCTCCTCCTCGACGCCCGCCACCCGGCAGCCCGCGTCGTTGACCGCCAGGTAACGCTGCTGGGGGTCGTAGGCGGACATCGGGATGGACGCCTGCCGGAACACCTGCTCCGCGACCGTCGGCACCGGCTGCGCGGGCGCCGTGCCGGTGACCACGAACGCCTGCGGCCTGCCGTCCCCGTCCACGACCGGGCGTGTCCGCAGGGTCAGTTCGATGGTGTGCCCGTCCCGGTGCCGCAGAGCGACCACGCCGTCGAACGCGATCGTCCCGTGCCGTACCGGCGCGGCCTCGACGAGCAGGTCCTCTGCCCGTCGCCCCACGATCTCCTCGGCCGCGTACCCTGTCAGCCGCCGGGCCCCTTCGCTCCATCCCGTCACGATGCCCCGCGGGTCAACGATGGCCGTAAGGTCGGCTTCCGCCATACGCCCCACACCGATCTCCAGTCACATACGTCGGCCCGGGCACTCAAGGACCCTGCGGTCGACGCCGGCGACACCGAGGCTAGCCATGCCCGGATGCCACGTGACCAAACTGGGTGAACGTGCAGGTCAGTCCCGGAGGTCTCCTGGACGGAGGCGGTGATGATCACGGTCTTGGCATTCCGGAGGCGGGAGGTGGTGTGCTCTCATCTCCACAGACTGGAAATGAGGTTCTCAGATTTGAGATCCCCACTTGCGTATGTGCACGGTTGCGTCTACTTTCGTTTCCGGCAGCTCGCATCGCCGCGGAGGCAGATTCATGGCGCACTTCACCAAGCCCGCCGAGGGCAGTTGGACCGATCACTACCCGCACCTGCGGAAGACCCCGACGAACTACGAGGACTCGATCTCGCCGGAGTACTACGAGCTCGAACGCAAGGCGGTGTTCGCCAAGACCTGGCTGAACGTGGGACGCGTCGAGCGGGTGCCCCGCGTCGGGTCCTACTTCACCAAGGAGATCCAGGTCCTCAACACCTCGATCATCATCGTGCGCGGCAAGGACGAGCGGGTGCGCGCGTTCCACAACGTCTGCCGGCACCGCGGGAACAAGCTGGTGTGGCAGGACTTCCCCGGTGAGGAAGTGCAGGGCACGGCACGCCAGTTCACCTGCAAGTACCACGCCTGGCGCTACGGCCTGGACGGCGCCTGCACCTTCGTGCAGCAGGAGAGCGAGTTCTTCGACCTCGACAAGAGCGAGTACGGGCTGATCCCGGTGCACTGCGAGGTGTGGGAGGGCTGGATCTTCGTCAACTTCGACCGCGAGTCCCAGCCGCAGCCGCTCAAGGAGTACCTGGGCGAGTACGGCGCCGGGCTCGAGGGCTACCCGTTCCACGAGATGACGCAGGTGCACGAGTACCGCGCCGAGATCGGCGCGAACTGGAAGCTCTACATCGACGCCTTCACCGAGTTCTACCACGCGCCCGTCCTGCACCAGAAGCAGGCGGTCCCCGAGGAGTCGCAGAAGCTGCAGCAGGTCGGTTACGAGGCCCTGCACTACGGGATCGACGGGCCGCACGGCATCGTCTCCTCCTGGGGCGGCATGGCGCCGCCCAAGGACGAGAAGATGGTCAAGCCGATCGAGCGCAAGGTGCGCAGCGGACTGTTCGGCCCGTGGGACCCGCCGCTCGACATCGACCTGCCGCCGGCGCTCAACCCCGCGCGGCACAGGGCCTGGGGCAGTGACTCGTTCCTGATCTACCCCAACTGGATGCTGCTGGTCTGGAAGCCGGGGTGGGTGCTGACCTACCACTACTGGCCGACGTCCTACAACACCCACATCTTCGAGGGCACCTGCTACTTCGTGCCGCCCAAGAACGCCTGGGAGCGCGTCCAGCAGGAACTGGCCGTGGTCTCGTTCAAGGAGTACGGGCTGCAGGACGCCAACACCCTCGAGGCCACCCAGACGATGCTCGAGTCCCGCGCGGTCACCGAGTTCCCGCTCAACGACCAGGAGATCCTTCTCCGGCACCTGCACCAGACGACCGAGCAGTACGTCGCCGACTACGTCAAGCAGCACCCGGAAGCCCAGGCGCGCGTGCCCGGCCTGGCCGGCCGGTGATGAGGAGGACAACGATGGCCGTTTTCCCGCAGCAGTTCGCCGACCTGGAGCCGTTCGCCGACTGGGCGCTGCAGGGCGAGAAGGCGCGTTACGACAAGCGCGTCTCCAGCACGATGGAGCAGATGCAGGCGTTCTACGACGCCGCGTTCCCGCGCCTGGACGATGCCAAGGCATACCTGGAGAAGGTCTCCCTCGACGACATCAGCGAGGAGGACAAGCGCCTCACCTGGCTGTTCTGCGCGCTGTGCACGGTGTCGTTCCCCATCGAGGTATGGCGGCAGCCCCGGGTGCCCGACTCCGGGCCCTCCTCGATCGACGCCGTCCGCGAGCCCGCCGTCTAGCCCGCGCGCTCTCCGCCGACCACCGCCTTCGCGACGCACCGGCGTCGTGGAGGCGGTGTTCCGCGTTTCGGCTCACCGTGGCGTCACCGCGGCAGGAGCCCGGCGTGGAAGAGCGCGACGGCGTGTTGGATGTGGCGTTCCTCGTCGTCGGGGTCGCGGCGGAGCCCGAACACGGCCAGCATGGCGGGGAAGCCGGACACCATGGCAAGGAACTGCTCGGCGGCGAGCTCGAGGTCGTCGACGACGATGGTGCCGGCGCGCGCGTGGTGTTCGAGGATCTCGACGACCGAGCGCAGCCGCGGCGACCACGTCATCGAGTGCGCGGCCTCGGCGAACTCGGGGAAATGGTGCGCCTCGCTCATCGCGACCCGGGTCAGCCGCGCCACCTGCGGATCGACGGTCCGGGCGACAGCGATCCGCGCGATGGCGAGCAGCGCGGCGGGCAGGTCATCGGCGACGTCGTCGAACGGCGGGGCGTCCCATTTGAGGGTCGACATCGCCCACGGCAGCACCTTGGCGAACAGGGCGCGCTTGTCCGGGTACTTCGCGTAGAGCGTGCGCTTGCTGATGCCCGCCGCGCGGGCGATCTCCTCCATCGTGGCGCCCTCGAAGCCGCGGTCGGAGAACACCTCCAGCGCCGCCTCGCGCAGGCGCCGTTCCAGCTCGGCGGCCTCGGCCCGCGTGGGGCGGCCGGTCCTGAGGTGCTGTCCCATGGCATGAATTATGACGCCCGCCCCGGATCCGCCGGACCGGCGGGCTCGCATCACCACCCCCGAGCCCGTGTCCCCCTGCACGGGCGCCCGTCTCCTTCGCGGCGGACGGGTCGCGGCCGCTCCATTGACCGAAAGTAAACGCAGTCGTATATTTCTAGCGGACCCAGGGAGGGACAGTGGGAACCACCGCACAACCGACCGCACTCGATGCCGACGACGTCGCCGCCTGGACCGAGCGCCCGCACGAGGAACTGCTGGGACTGACCCGGGACGTCGTGGAGCCGGTCCAGCAGGAGGTGCTGCGCCGGCGGTTCGAGGCGCTGCGCCCGCGCGTGGAGGCACTCGGCAAGCTGGCCGAGCGGCAGGGCGTCGAGCGGCTCGACGGACCGGACGACGTCGTGCCCGTCATGTTCGATCACAAGGTCTACAAGAGCTATCCGCTCAGCCTGATCGAGAAGCGCCGGTTCGCCCGGCTGACCGCCTGGCTGAACCGGCTGACGACGCACGACCTCCTCCAGGTGCCGGTGGACGGCCTGGCCTCGGTCGACGACTGGCTCACCCGCCTCGACGACAGCGGCATGATCATCGGCCATTCCACCGGCACGACGGGCAAGCTGAGCTTCATCCCGCGGTCCCGGGTCGAGTGGCCGGCCTGGCGCAACGCGCACTTCCTGGCGATGAGGGCGGCGCTCGGCGTCGACGTCCGCGAGGTGAACATCCCGTCGTTCTCCGCCGGGTACCGCAGCGGCCACCAGATGATGACGAAAATGGGCCGGCTGATGGCGGGCGCGCAGGCCGGCGGCGACGCGGCCCGCCACATGCTCCACGACTATCCGCTGTCGTCGGACCTGCTGTCGCTGGCCGGGCGGTTGCAGGCCGCCGAGGAGCGCGGCGAACTGGACGAACTGGAGATCGACCCGAAGATCCTGGAGGAGCGGCGGCAGCTCATCGAGGCAGGCCGGCACCGCGACGAGGACCTGCGGAAGTGGTTCGCCAGGCTGGCCGAGGAGTTCCGCGGGCAGCGCGTGCGCATCGGCGGCACCTCCGCCGATCTCGTCCGGCTGGCGATCTCGGGACGCGAGCGCGGCATCAGGTGCGAGTTCGCGCCGGATTCCATCCTGATGGCCGGCGGCGGCTTCAAGGGCTTCAAGGACGCCCCGGCCGACTGGCAGGACCTGCTCAAAGCCTTCTTCGGCATCGACCGCATCGCGAGCATGTACGGGATGTCCGAGTGCATGGGCACCGCCCCCAAATGCTCGGCCGAGTACTACCACTTCCTGCCGTACACGATGCCCATCGTCCTGGACGAGGACGCCAGGCCGCTGCCGCGCGAAGGCGTGCAGACCGGCCGGCTCGCGCTGTTCGACCTGCTGGCCGAGACGTACTGGGGCGGCTTCATCTCCGGCGACCGCGTCACCGTCTACTGGGACGAGGCCTGCGAGTGCGGCTGGAAGGGCCCGCGCATCGACGGTGACATCGTGCGGTTCTCCGAACTGGAGGGCGGCGACGACAAGATCACCTGTGCCGGGACGGCGAAGGCCTACAACGACTTCATGGACTACGTGAGCGGAGCGTGACCCCATGTCCCTGACAGCCGCACCGGAGACGACGGCCGTGCTCGACATCCCGATCGTGATCCGCGGCCGGGTCATCGAGCCGGACGACGACGCCATCATGTTCGGAGGCCGCGGCGGCGCCGCATTCCGCCAGGCCGACCCGCGCCGGTACGCCCGCGAGCTGGTGCTCGCGAGCCCGAGCGACCTGCGGGACCTGTACGACACGCCGATCGACGAGATCATCGACTTCCTCGCCGAGCTCGGCGGGCGCCTCACCCTCGACAACCCGCTGATGAAGATGGCCTTCGACCTCGCCCTCGAGGCCGGCGACATGACCGAGCCGGTGCTGCGTCCGATCTACGAGCAGTTCCCCCGCATATTCGACCGGGACCGGCTGAGCGCGCAGATCGACGCCAAGGTCGGCAAGGACTACCTGGACGGGTGGGTCGAGCAGGGCGAACCCGGCCGCTCCCTGGTGCGCATCCGCGCCGTCGGGACGCGGCAGCTGCACATCATCGCCGGCAACGTCCCGGTCACGGCGGGCATCACGGTCGTCCGCGGCGCGCTGACCAAGGGCGACACACTGATCAAGACGCCCTCCAACGACCCGTTCACCGCGGCGGCGATCGTGCGCACCATGGTGGAGATCGATCCGGACCACCCTGTCACCAGGCATTTCGCCGTCGCCTACTGGAAGGGCGGCGACGAGGAGATCGAACGGCAGGTGATCACGCCGAACCGGATCGAGAAGCTCACCGCCTGGGGCGGGACGGCGTCCATGACGCACATCCAGAAGTACCTCGTCCCCGGCATCGAGCTGATCGCGATGAACCCGAAGCTGTCGATCTCCATCATCGGCCACGAGGCGCTGGAGAGCGAGGGGGCGATGCGGCACGCCGCGCTCGGCGTGGCCCGGATGGCCGGCCACATGAACCAGACCGCCTGCGCCAGCACCCGCGTCGTCTACGTCGAGTGCACCGACGAGGAGGACGACCTGGCACGCCTCGAAGCGCTCGGCCACGCGGTCCACCAGGCCTTCCTCGGCCTTCCGCCGCACGAGTCGACGGCGCCCAAGCGACCGGACCCCGACCTGGAGGAGGAACTGCGCGCGATCTCGCTCGACGAGGAGTTCTACCGGGTCATCGGCGACACCTCCAGCGCCGGCGTCGTCGTCTCCCGCACCGCCGACGAGCCGGTCGAGTTCGCGCGGCAGCTCAACAACCGCATCGTCAACCTCGTCCCGGTACCCGACATCACCAAGGTCCCGCGATGGGTCAGCGAGGAGACCCAGACCATCGGCGTCTACCCCGAATCGCTACGGGAACGGCTGCGCGACGGCCTCGCCCTCCACGGCGCCCAGCGCACGCAGCCGATCGACCGCTCGATGCAGATGAGCGACCTCGATCCCAGTCAGACCGTGCGGATGCCCCACGACGGTACCGAGCCGTTCAGGCGGTCGGTGCGCTGGGTCGTCGACACCTCGGCCACCCCCGCCTAGGCCATGCAGCTCAGACAGCTGGGACGCAGCGGCCTGTACGTGTCGGAATTCGCGCTCGGCGCGATGACCTTCGGCATGAAGGACTGGGGGTGCGACGAGGACACCGCGGTCCGCCTCATCGACCGGTACCTGGAGGCGGGCGGCAATTTCCTCGACACCGCCGACGGCTACCCGGGCTCCGAGGAGATCTGCGGGCGCGCGCTGAAAGGCAGGCGCGAGAAGGTCGTCCTCGCCACCAAGTTCGGGATGCCGCTGGGCCGCGGTCCGCACGACCGCGGCGCGAGCCGCATCCACATCCGGCGTGCCTGCGAGGCGAGCCTGCGCCGCCTGGGCACCGACCACATCGACCTCTACCAGGTGCACGTCGACGACGAGGCGACCCCGCTGGAGGAGACCCTCAGCGCGATCGACGATCTCGTCCGCGCCGGGAAGGTCCTCTACGCGGGCGCGTCGAACCTGCGCGCCTACCGCCTGATGAAGGCGCTGGCGATCAGCGACCGTCTCGGCGCGCCGCGGTTCGTGTCGTTCCAGGGCCAGTACAACCTGATCGTCCGCACGCTGGAGCGCGAGCACGTGCGGCTCTTCGCCGAGGAGGGCCTCGGCCTCGTCAGCTGGAGCCCGCTGGCGGCCGGGATGCTGACGGGCAAGCTACGGCCGGGCACCGGAGCGGGCGCCGAGCCGGCCACGACACGCCTCGCCCAGCGCGAGGTCGCGTTCGACTCCCTGGTCAAGAACGACCGGGGGTTCGGCATCGTCGAGGTCGTCCGCGAGGCCGCGGCTCAGATCGGGTGCACTCCCGCGCAGCTCGCGCTCGCCTGGCAGCGTACGAGACCGGTGACGTCGACCATCATCGGCGCGCGCACGGGGCAGCAGCTGGAGGACAACCTCGGCGCGCTCCACGTCACGATCCCGGCCGAGATCCTGGACCGGCTCGACAAGGCCACCGCGCCGGCACCCGAGTACCCCGGCACCTTCATCGACATCTTCCAAGGCTGGCTGCGCGGCGGCACCCGCACCCTCCTGGAGTGATCCCCGGGCACCGCCCCTTATCATAATGTGAACGTCTTCGCATACTTAAGCAAGCCCGATCGCTCGAGAGGAATCCGGTATGTCACAGCCGCCCGAAGAGAAGGTCGCCATCGTCACCGGTGCCGCGTCGGGCATCGGGCTCGCGATCGCCGAGCGGCTGGCTCGCGACGGCGTGAAGACCGCGCTGTTCGACCTCAACGGCGACGAGGCCGAGGGGGCCGCGGCGAAGATCCGCAGCGACGGCGGCCGGGCGATGGCGGTCCGCGTCGACGTCTCCGACCGCGACGCCGTCGCCCGCGGTGTCGACGAGGTCCGCGAGCGCTTCGGGCCGGTCGCCATCCTCGTGAACAACGCCGGCAAGGAGGGGTTCCGCCGCTTTCTGGAGATCTCGCCGGAGAAGTGGAACGAGATGCTCGCCATCAACCTGACCGGGACGTTCCACTGCTGCCAGCTCGTCCTGCCGGACATGATCGAGGCGGGATGGGGACGCATCGTCAACATCTCCTCCTCCAGCACCCACGGCGGCCAGCCGTACATGGCGCACTACGTCGCCTCGAAGACCGGAATGGTCGGCCTGACCAAGTCGCTCGCACTGGAGTTCGGCCCCTCGGGCATCACCGTGAACACGATCCCGCCCGGGTTCATCGACACCCCGATGACGCGGCGCAACGACGCGCGGGGAAGGCTCGGCCCCGGCGGCATCGACGAGGCCGTCTCCCGGACCCCCGTCGGCCGCGCGGGCAGGCCGGAGGACATCGCGGCGGCCTGCGCCTTCCTGGTATCGGACGAGGCGGGCTACATCACCGGGCAGATCTTCGGCGTCAACGGCGGCCGGAACACCACCTGACGAGCATCCCGACGAGCCCCCCGACGAGCACCGCAGCATCGCCTCCACCCCGACAGGAGTGTCTCCGATGTCCGGTATCACGACCAGGAAGCTCACACCGACCGTAGGCGCGGAGGTCACCGGCGTCGACCTCGACCGGCTGCTGAACGACGCGACCGTGCCGGCCGCCGTGCTCGACGCCCTGGAGGAGCACGGTGTCCTGGTGTTCCCCCGCCTGCACGTCGACGACGCGGCCCAGGTCGCGTTCAGCAAGAAGCTCGGCCGCGTCGAGGTGTTCGGAAGGGGCGAGTTCCCGGAGATCTTCCGCGTCACCCTCGACCCGGAGAAGAACCCGCTGGCCTCCTACCTGCGCGGCACCTTCGACTGGCACATCGACGGCACGACCGACGACATCCCGATCATGGCGACGATCCTGAGCGCCCACGCCGTCGCCGACCGCGGCGGCGAGACCGACTTCGCGAGCACCTACGCCGCCTACGACGAGCTCACCGGCGACGAGAAGGAGCGGTTCGAGAAGATCCGGGTCCTGCACACCTTCGAGCGGTCCCAGCGGCTGGTCAACAACGACCCGACCCCCGAAGAACTGGCCCTCTGGCGCAAACGGCCGTCGAAGGTGCACCCCCTCGTGTGGACGCACCGCTCCGGCAGGCGCTCGCTCGTGCTCAGCGCGACGGCCGAGAACATCGTCGGCTGGGACCCGGAGGAGAGCCGGGAACTCCTGGACCGCCTGATGGACCGGGCGACCACGCCACAGAGGGTCTACCGGCACGAATGGAGTGTCGGCGACATGGTCATCTGGGACAACCGGGGCGTCCTGCACCGTGCGTGCCCCTATGATCCGGCCTCCCCACGCGACATGCACCGAACGACGCTGCACGGCGACGAAGCGATCCAGTGAAAGCCAACGGCTCTCCCGTGTCCGGCGCGATCGCGACCCTGCCTGCCCGGGTGCCGAGCAGGCAGGCCAGCCCCTGCGCTTGCCGAAACCGCGGCTGCGCAGGTGGCGGGCGTAGGGGCTGCTGGGCCCCGGTTACCGGGGCCTGAGCGCGGGCGCCCGGCACGCCTTGTTCGGCCCCACGCCACCGGACATTCGCGGCGACGTCGCGAACCGACACCGTGGCGCCGGCGTCGGAGGCCAATAGGACTGAACTTCCGTCCGTGGCCGAAAGGACGTCGCATGCCAGGCCCCCTGCTCTTCTTGCTCGTCCTCTTCGGATCCATCGCCGGGTTCGTCGGCGTCCTGTTCCTCATCGGCTTCGTCATCACCGGGATCGGGTCCCTGTTCTCGGGCGGTGAATCCAGTACGAGCAGCGGCTTCTTCGGCGGGGGCTCGTCCACGAACCGTTCTGATTCCTCCCGCAACGAGCACGGCGGGTGCGGCGGCTACTCCTGTGGTTCTTCCTGTGGTGGCGGTGACTGACCGGCCCCGGCGATGACGGCCGCCCTCGCCCGGCATCGTTCCTCCCGTCCACGTCCTGACGTTTGTCGCCATGAAGGCGCGGCCCGCCATTCCCCCGATTAGATTTCCGGGCAGGCAGCCGCTTCAGCGGACACGGGCTGATGGATGCCAACGGCCGGTTGCACATGGCCCTGACTGGCTCCGATAGCGACCGGATCTACTCGGCCGTCCCGTTCGGTCAGATGCGCGAACTGCTGTTTCCTCGCGGGAACGGACGCACGGGGCAGGTCACCCCGCTGCAACCAAAGACGCCCCCGGCGCGCCCTCTGCAAGACCATGTGTAGAACCGCGGACGTTTCCCCCGTTGCCTTTACCGCGCACGATTTCTGGCCGCTGCCACCCAGACAACCTGGCCTCCGCCCGCGAAGGCGGATTTCGAAGCGCGTTGGACGGAGCGGCTCCCGTGCACATCGATGGCACCGTGAACCTGTCCGGCGGCTGCCACGTACCACGGCATGCGCGCGAACGCGGCCACGGCCGTCCGTTCTGCCGCGTCCAGCCGGGGTGTGGGAGTATCCGAGCGACATGGGTCCGTGGTCGGTGGTCAGGTGGGTGCGCGCGGCGAGCTTCGCCGCCACATGCGCCGTGCTCGCCGTTCTCGGGCACGTCGCCGGTGGCGGGTCCCCCGACCCGGTGGCGGCGCTGGCCGGCTTCCTGATCGTCCTCGTTCCCGCGCTGGCGCTGACCGGCCGGGAGCGCACCCTGGCCTCGATCGTTCCCGCCACCGCGGTCTCGCAGGTCGTCCTGCACGTGCTGCTGACGGTGGCCGCCGGGCCGAACACGTCCGTGGACGCCACCGCCGCCCCTGCCGGAGACGTGCACCACGGCGGGACTCCCGGCGTGGGCATGCTGCTGATGCACGCGGTGAGCATGCTGGTGACCTCCGCGTGGTTGGAGTGGGGCGAGGCACGGCTGTGCGCCTTCGTCCGGCAACTGGCCGGATGGGCGGTGCGCCCGCTGCTGTTGCTGCTCATCCTCGCGGCCGGACGCGTCGGCGCCGTGTCGCGGCCGGCCGCGTTCGCGCGTACCGACCAGCGCGCACGCGCCCAGGCCCTCCTCCGGTACGCCGTGGTGCGGCGCGGACCGCCCGGGACGTGGCACGTCCCGGGAACGTTCGCGTGATCGGCGCCTCCATCCTGTTCTCCTGATCCCGCGCTCCTGGGGCGAAGCATGCCGCCGGGCTCACCGCGGTGTCCGCCACCGCGCCGCCCGGCGTTCCTTCACACCTTCGTCGAGGAGTCGTCGATGAGCACTTCGCTGACACGCGCCCGCCAGTACGGGCGCCGCACCGAGCCCGGTTCCGCAGCCCGTCCGGCGTGAGCGGGGGGCTGCCGTGCGGCCTGCCCCTGCGGCTCCGCGCGGTGATGCCTGCCGACTCCCCGATGTCGTCGGAGGGCGGCCGTCCCGTCTTGGAGGCCGGCTACGGCAGGGAGTTGTGGTCGGTGGTGCGCTGGGTGCGCGCGGCGGGCTTCTCCGCCTCGTGCGCCCTGCTGGCCGCTGCCGGGCATGCGTTCGGCGGTGGCCGGGTGGACGGCCCCGGCCTCCTGCTGGGACTGGCGGTCGTGTTCGTCCCCGCGCTGGCCATGACTGGGCGGGAGCGGACGATGAGGACGATCCTTCCGGCGGTGGCGTCCGCTCAGGTCGTGCTGCACACGCTTCTCCTGCCGAGGTCGGTGCAGCCCGACGCGACCTCTGTGGCGGGGCATGCCCAACATGCAGCGTCGCCGGGGCTGGGGATGCTGCTGATGCACCTCGTGGCCGTACTGGTCACCGCGTGGTGGCTGGAATGCGGCGAGGCGGCAATATGCGCGCTGGTGCGCCGTGTGGCCGGTTGGGCGCTGCGGCCACTGCTGCCGCAACGGGCCGCGCCGACCGGTGACCTCGGCGTAACGCTCCCGGCGCACAGGGAGCGGCATGGCCTGCGACTCGCGGCCATACGTCATGTGGTGGAAGGGAGAGGGCCGCCCTCAGGGGGCGCGCCTCGGAATTACGCGCTCGCCCGTCCCCGGACGCCTTCGGCTTCCCCGCCGACCAGGCGTACCGAGCCCTCCCCCTGAAACGGCGCCTGCCTCTGGAGGCACGCGCCGCACGAACGGAGACACCCCATGACTGCACTCGCCAATGACGAACGCACCGCCGAACCGGCCCCTCCCACCAGACGCGCGGCCTGGACGGCGCTGCGTCCCCTGATCCTGCGCCTGCACTTCTACGCCGGGATCCTCATCGCGCCCTTCCTCCTGATCGCCGCCACCACCGGCCTGCTGTACGCCGCGTCGTACCAGATCGAGGAGGTCGTCTACCGGCACGAACTGACCGTGCCCGCCCACGACGCACAGGCGCCCCTGGCGCAGCAGGTCGCCGCCGCCCGCGCCGCCCGTCCCGGGGGGACGGTCACGGCCGTGCGCCCCGCCAACGGTCCCGGGCACACCACCCGGGTGCTGCTGGACGTGCCCGGCCTGGCCGAGAGCACCCAGCTGGCGGTGTTCGTCGATCCCCACACCGCGCAAGTACGCGGAACCCTGGAAAGCTACGGCAGCTCGGGAGCGTTGCCCGTCAGAGCCTGGATCTCCAACCTCCACCGCCACCTGCATTTGGGCGAGACCGGACGCCTCTACAGCGAACTGGCGGCCAGCTGGCTGTGGGTCGTGGCACTGGGCGGACTGCTGCTGTGGCTGGGCCGGCGCCGCCGCCCGGGGCGTAAGCTCCGCGGCCTGGCGGCGCCCGAGCGTGGCGCGCACGGCCGGAGACGCCTCATTTCCTGGCACGGCGCCATCGGGCTGTGGGCGGCCACGGGGCTGCTGTTCCTCTCGGCCACCGGCCTGACCTGGTCCAAGCACGCGGGCGCCAACGTCGACGACCTGCGCGCCTCGCTCGGCTGGTCGACTCCGGCCCTGGCCCCGTCCGAGCACGGCGACCACTCCGGCGCCGGCTCCCATGGCGGCCACACCGCCTCCGACGTCGGGATCGAGAAGGTCGTGCGGGCCGCCGCGGGCAAAGGCCTGTCGGGACCGCTGGAGATCACCTGGCCGGACGAGCCGGGCGGCGACTATGTGGTCAAGGAGATCGACAAGCAGTGGCCCCAGCGCTTGGACCAGGTCGCGGTCAACTCCTCCACCGGCCAGGTGACCGGCGAACTGCGCTTCAGCGACTACCCGGTGGCCGCCAAGCTCACCCGCTGGGGCATCGACGGCCACATGGGCCTGCTCTTCGGCCTGCTCAACCAGATCCTTCTGGCCTGCCTCGCCCTCGCAGTCATCGCGTTGATCCTGCTGGGCTACCGCATGTGGTGGCGGCGCCGCCCCACACGCGGCTTCGCGCGACCGTACCAGCGAGGTACTTGGCGGCGGGTGCACTGGGCCGTCCTGGTCCCGCTGGCCATCGCCGCGGCCGGAGTGGGCGTCTTCCTGCCGCTGATGGGCATCTCCCTGGCGGCCTTCCTCCTGCTGGACGTCCTACTCGGCCTCCGCGCCCGTAGGACAGGGAGCGCCGAACCAGTTGCCGCTCGCCCGCAGGACGCCGAGCACTCCCCCGAGCCTGAAGAAACCCAGCCCGCCGGCACCGTCGGCAGCTAGTTCGTGCCCGGCCGCTGGAGGTTCCTCGTGGCGCCTTCGGCGGCCGGACGCGGGCACAGGCGACGGCGATATTCCCGCAATCTTGCTGCTGTTGCGACTAGTTTGCAATAGTGGCCGCATGACGACGTACACGCTGCCCGACCTTCCTTACGACTACGCCGCCCTGGAGCCCGCCATCACCGGGGAGATCCTGGAACTGCACCACTCCAGGCACCACGCCGCCTACGTCAAGGGCGCCAACGACACCCTGGAGAAGCTGGAGGAGGCCCGCGACAAGGACCAGTTCGGCGGGCTGGTCGGCCTGGAGAAGACCCTGGCGTTCAACCTGTCCGGGCACGTGCTGCACAGCATCTTCTGGGACAACCTGTCCCCGGACGGCGGCGACCGCCCCGACGGCGAGCTGGCCGCCGCGATCAACGAGCAGTTCGGCTCGTTCGAGGGCTTCAAGAAGCAGCTCACCTCGGCCACCGCGACCGTGCAGGGCTCGGGATGGGGCGTGCTGGGCTGGGAGCCGCTGGGCAAGCGCCTGGTCGTGCAGCAGGTCTACGACCACCACGGCAACGTCGGCATCGGGGCCACCCCGCTGCTGGTGTTCGACGCCTGGGAGCACGCCTACTACCTGCAGTACCGCAACGTCCGCCCCGACTACGTCAACAAGCTCTGGGACCTGGTGAACTGGAACGACGTCGCCGCCCGTTTCATCGCCGCCAAATCCGCCTGACCTGAACGGCGGCCTTCCGAGCCGCGGCGCCCACCGGACTACGGATCATGCTCAGAACATATTCCCTCGGTCCGGTGGGCGCCGCTCCGTATTCTCCACCGGCCCAGGCGGGCCTGGCCCACTGCCCCTCGCGCCTGCGCATCGGGGCGAGCCGTCCTCGGGGGGAGCCGGCCGAGTTGTTCCGTGGCCCCGGGCCGCTAGACTCGCGTGCGTGGATGGTTCGCTCGGCCCCGCAGGGGTTCGAGCGTCGTAAGAGGGAACCCGGTGAGAGTCCGGGACTGCCCCGCAGCGGTGAGCGGGAACGACCGCCGTCCTCACGCACTGGGCCGGTGGCCTGGGAAGCGACGGCCAGTAGGACGCTCCTACGTCGGTAGGAGCGGAGCCCGCGAGTCCGAAGACCTGCCTCCGCCCGTGCGCCGACCGGCGCGCGGTGGACTGCGGCCCCGAGGGAGGGCCTGCGGCTCGCACGCGGCGGTCCCCCGCCGTGCCGTGCGCCGTTCCCCCTCCCCGTGGCCGCCCGTGGCTCAGCGAGGGAAGCCGCCATGAAAACCACGATCCTCGGATATCCGCGCATCGGGGCGCGCCGAGAGCTGAAGTTCGCCACCGAGGACTACTGGGCCGGGCGCATCGACGCCGCCGCCCTGCGGAAGGCGGGCGCCGACCTGCGCGGCACCGTCTGGACGGAGCTGCGCGACGCCGGTCTCGACGCGATCCCGTCGAACACCTTCTCCTACTACGACCAGGTGCTCGACACCAGCGTGCTCGTCGACGCCGTACCCGACCGGTACCGGCACCTGGACGGTCTCGACCGCTACTTCGCCATGGCGCGCGGCGTCCAGGACGTCCCCGCGCTGGAGATGACCAAGTGGTTCGACACCAACTACCACTACATCGTCCCCGAGCTCGGGCACGACACCAGGTTCCGGCTGGCGGACGGGGCCGGCGCCAAACCGGTCTCGGAGTACCGGGAGGCCAAGGCCCTGGGCATCGAGACGCGGCCGGTGCTGGTCGGGCCGCTGACGTACCTGCTGCTGGCCAAGCCCGCCGCGGACGCCCCCGCCGGGTTCCGCCCGCTCGACCTGCTGGACGGGCTCGTCGAGGTGTACGCCGAGCTGCTGGAACGCCTTTCGGGTGCCGGCGCCGAATGGGTGCAGCTCGACGAGCCCGCCCTGGTGGCGGACCGGACCGACGAGGAGGTCGAGGCACTGGCGCGGGCGTACGCGCGGCTCGGTGAGCTGTCCAGCAGGCCCCGCCTGCTGGTGGCGACCTACTTCGGCACGATCGGTGCGGGCGCGCTGGGCGCGCTGGCCCGCTCCCGTGTCGAGGCCGTGGGCCTCGACCTGGTCGCCGGGCCGGGCAATCTGGACGTGCTCGCCTCGGTCGGCGGGCTGCCGCGCAAGACGGTCGTGGCGGGCGTGGTGGACGGACGCAACGTCTGGCGCGCCGACCGGCGGCGGGCCATGGCCGTCTGCGCCGCGCTGCTCGGTCTGGCCGGCGAGGTCACCGTGAGCACCTCGTGCTCGCTGCTGCACGTGCCGATCGACCTGGACGCCGAGACCGCGCTCGACCCCGCGGTGCGGGGGCGGCTCGCGTTCGCCCGGCAGAAGGTCGAGGAGGTGGTGGCGCTGGGCGGGGCGCTGCGCGAGGGCGCTCCGGCTCCCACGGCCGAGGCCCCCGCGCCGCCCGCCGGGATCGACCACCGCGTCCGCGCCCGCCTGGACATGCTCGGCGACGTGCGCCGCGGTGACCGCGCCGCCCGGTTCGCCGCCCAGCGCGACGCGCTGAAGCTGCCCGACCTGGCCACCACCACCATCGGCTCCTTTCCCCAGACCGGGGAGATCCGCAAGGCCCGCGCCGACCGCAGGGCCGGGCGCGTCTCCGAGGACGCCTACGTCCAGGCCATGCGGGGCGAGATCGCCCGGGTGGTCGCGTTGCAGGAGGACCTGGGGCTGGACGTGCTCGTGCACGGCGAGCCCGAACGCAACGACATGGTCCAGTACTTCGCCGAGCAGCTGGACGGCTATGCCGCGACCGAGCACGGCTGGGTGCAGTCGTACGGGTCCCGGTACGTGCGGCCGCCGATCCTGCACAGCGACGTCGCCCGTCCCCGGCCGATGACCGTCGAGTGGACCACCTACGCCCAGGGGCTGACGCGCAAGCCGGTCAAGGGCATGCTGACGGGCCCGGTCACCATGCTCGCCTGGTCGTTCGTCCGCGACGACCAGCCGGCATCCGAGACCGCGCGGCAGGTCGCCCTCGCGCTGCGCGACGAGATCGGCGACCTGGAGTCGGCCGGGATCCGCATCATCCAGGTCGACGAGCCCGCCCTGCGCGAACTGCTCCCCCTTCGCAAGGCCGAGCACGCCGCCTACCTGGAGTGGGCGGTCGGCGCGTTCCGGCTCGCCACCTCCGGAGTGGCCGACTCCACCCAGATCCACACGCACATGTGCTACTCGGAGTTCGGTGAGATCATCGACGCGATCGGGGCCCTGGACGCCGACGTCACCAGCGTCGAGGCGGCCCGCTCGCACATGGAGCTGGTCGGTGATCTGCGCGCCGCCGGCTACGCGAACGGCATCGGCCCCGGCGTCTACGACATCCACTCCCCCCGCGTCCCCTCCGCCGAGGAGATGGCGGACAACCTGCGGCGCGCGCTGCAGGTCATCGAACCCGCCAAGCTGTGGGTGAACCCCGACTGCGGGCTGAAGACCCGCGCCTATCCCGAGACCGAGGCGTCACTGCGCAACCTGGTCGCCGCCGCGCGACGCGTCCGCGAGGGCTCCACGAGCTGACCCCGGCGGGCGAACGAGGGTGCACGGCGCGCGACCGGACCGTGCGCCCTCGGTGCGCTGGAAGGTCAACCCCCGACGGGCGCCGGGCCGCGGGTACGTGCCGCCCTTCGGCGTCGACCAGGCTAAGGTGAGATGACGTGAACATCTGGATTTGACGAGCATCCGATTCGTCGTAGGAAGCGGTAATGGCGACTCGGCACCTGCATGTGGTGCGGCACGGCGCAGCCGACCTGTTCGGTGAGCTGACCGGCGCCGGGCGGCGGCAGTCGGAACTCGTCGGTGAACGCTTGGCCGGTCTGCCGGTCGACGCCGTCTGGCATTCGCCCCTCCCCAGAGCGGCGCGGACCGCTCGGATCATCGGCGAGCGCCTGCCGGGCGTTCCTGTCCGGGAAGCGGCCGAGCTGGTCGATCACGTGCCCCATGTGCCGAAGGAGATCCCCCCGGCGTGGGCGGGGTTCTTGGACGGGTGCGACGACGCCGAAGCGGAGGCGGGCGCGGATCTCGCGGACGCGCTGATCAATCGGTTCGCGCGCCCCGCCGAGACCGAGACCCGCGAGGTTCTGGTCACCCATGCCCATCAGGTGGCCTGGCTCGTCCGGCATGCCCTCGACGCGCCACCGGCACGGTGGCTCGGATTGAGCTGCGGGCACACGGCCTTGACGGTGATCGAGTATCACGACGGTGCGGCGCCGACCGTGCTGCTGTACAACGACATGGGTCACCTCCCGACCGACCTGCGCTGGACCGGGTTCGGACCCGGCGCCCGGCCATGAGAGGCGGCGGGGACCGCCGCACGTCGGTCTCGGCCGGGAGCCGGCGGCCTAGTCGCGGCGGAGTGTGGCATGGGCCGCGATGAGGCGCTGCGCCTCATCGCCTTCGGAGCGGCCTCCCGACACTTCGTCCGCCCATGCCAGTAGCCGGTGCAGGTGGGCGTCGGCCGCGTGCGTGACGATGGGCGGGCGGCCGAGAGCGACCTCACCGCTGGTCCCGTCGATGGTGACGAGGGCGCCTTCGCCGATGGTGCGGCCACCGGCACTCACCGAGGCATCGGCCACGCCGATGGTGAGGTCGGTGATGCCGACGACGGCGGGTTTTCCCATCGCTCGTGCGACGACCGCGGCGTGGCTGGCCGGCCCGCCGCGCGCGGTGACGATACCCGCGGCGGCGGCCAGGCCGCGCAGGTCGTGCGGGGATGTCTCCGGACGCACGAGGATGACCGGGCCGTCGGCCGCCATCCGCACCGCCGCGTCGGTCGTGGTCGCGACCTTGCCGGCCGCGACGCCAGGGCAGGCGCCCACGCCCCGGCCCAGAATGTCGGCCTTCTCCGCGGCCATGCGGGGCGTGCGGACGTGCTGGAGATGCCGTGGCGAGACCCTGAGCAGCGCTTCGTGCCGGGTGATGACCTGTTCGTCGGCGAGGTCGGTCGCGACGCGCACGGCGGCGGCTCCGACGAATCGGCCGGGCCGGACCTGCAACAGCCACAGCCCGCCGGCCTGGAAGGTGAATTCGACGTAGCACGCATCGCGGTAATGCGCCTCGATTCGGCTGAGGGCATCGACCAGCGCCGTCCATACGGCCGGCTCGCGGTCGGCGAGTTCGTGCAGGGGGCGGGTCGCGGATCGGCCTGAGACGACGTCTTCGCCCTGGTGGCCGAACAGGACGTCTCCGAACGGGACTCTCTCCCCGGTGTTGGGGTCGCGGCTGAAGGCGACTCCGGTGCCGCTGCGGTCATCGCGGTTGCCGAACACCATCGCCTGCACGATCACCGCGGTGCCGAGATCGTGCGGGATGTCATGGAGTTCGCGGTACGTCCGCGCGCGCGGCGCGTCCCAGGACGAGAAGACGGTCTCGACGGCCAGCTCCAACTGCTGGGCCGCGTCGTCCGGGATCGCTCGGCCGCATCGTTGCCTCACGAGGTTCTCAACCGCTCTGATCGTTCCGAGCAGTCGTGCTTCGTCGTCGCCGGCTCCCGGCACGGCAGGCCTGTCAGGGGCGGTGTTGATGAGCGCAGAGGCGAAGGTCGACAAGAACCTCAGTCGCGAGCTCAGCGCGAAGCGCGCATCGCCGGTCTCGGTCGCCAGCCCCGTGGCGGCCTCGGTGGTGAGGCCGAGGTTGAGGATCGTGTTCATCATGCCGGGCATCGACACGCCCGCTCCGGAGCGTACCGACACGGCCAGCGGCGTCCGCTCTCCGCCGAAGCGGCGCCCTGTGGCGGTCTCCAGCTCGCTCATCGCGGTCGCAAGCTCCGCGTCGAGTCCGGCGGGAAGGCGCCCTTCGCTCAGAAAGGCGCGGCATGCCTCGGTGGTGACGACGAATCCGGCAGGCACCGGTAGCCCGAGACGGTGAAGTGCCGCCAGGCCGTGCGCCTTGGCCCCCACCATCTCCGCGGTCTCCTGGAGCTGCGCCGAGAGCGGGCGGATCCATCTCATCGGGGGATCCCGAGTGTCGCGAGCAGATCTTCGTGAAGCTCGGCCCACACGGTGTGGTACGACTCGAGGTCGTCGGCCACGTATTCCAGCTCGCCCGAGGCGGCGCGGCCGAGGGCGCGGGCGAGGCGGTCCCGGTAGCGGCCGAAGCGGGGCAGCGCCGCCGCCAGTTCGGCGCAGACGACCGCGGCTCGCCGGTCCAGGGCACCGAACCGACCGAGGACGCGGGCGTCGTAGGAAGGGTCGTCGTGGTCGTTGACGATCATGACACCGTCGACGGGCCTCAGCTGCCAGGCCGTGCAGAGGTCGAGCAGCTCCGGGTTGAGCGCCAGGAAGTCCTCGTACGCCGCGGTCACGGCCGGGCGGGCGCCGGCCGATTCGAGCTCGTCGGTGATCCGCTCGGCATCCGTGACGCGGCCGGCGTCCGTCAGCCCCCATGCGGCGAACTCGCCGGGAAGATACGTGACGAGACCGGCGACCGCGAGATCGATCAGCTCGGACTCGACCGCGGACTCGTCCATGCCCGTGGCGGCGGCCACGCGGGCGATTCCCGCGTAGCCGCCGCACCGCAAGGCGTGCAGCACCAGCAGGTCGTCGCCGACCCGGGGAGACTCGAACGTGGTCATTTCCCTGCTTTCCGAGACGGTGTGCCGTGCGCGGTGCCGGCGGTCGCGGCCGCGTGGGCGGCACCCCGGCCGTGGGTTCGGCCGACGGTCATGTCGCCCCGGCCCCGCACGGCGGCTTCGGTTTCATCGTCGACGTCGGCCAGGCCGATGGCCGCCGCCGCGGCCGCATAACGCGCGTCAGCCGAGCCATCGCCACTCCTTCCCTTCCTCGAGATGAGGATACTCTTACCATCTGAATGATTGCATCATCTGAATGCCTTTGGGGTCGCGGCTCATCCAACGACATCTCCCGGCACACGCCAAGACCAGGCTCAGGATCGCTCAGTGCTGCTGCGGGGCAGCCGCGACGATATCGCCCCTACCCCTGGTGATCATCCAGTTCAACGGCGGTGGTTGGCGGTCTGAGAACCGAGTGGATCTCCTCCAGCAGGGCGAGCGGTTCGTCCTGTGACTCGTCCTCGAACGCTCTTTCAACGGCCGCGAGCGCGCGCCCGTCGGTCAGCCAGGCCACGACCTCCCGGTAGGCCGCGCTCTCCTTCTCCCAGAAGGGGTTCCGCAGATTGGGCCCGGAGGAGGGCCACGTCATCTCTTTCATGACGAACTCGTGCAGGTTGAGGATCGCCCCGGTCGACTCCAGCCGCTCCCACCTGTCGAGGAACGGGACGAGATCGGCCCCGGTACGCCCGAGGCTGCACAAGACCGTCCCGGCGCGCGGCCATGGGTCGTCGTCGACGACTGTGGTCTCCCACCACCGGGTCAGGAGGGCGCTGATGGCGGCGCGTTCGTCGTCGTCCCACTCCATCCAGCGGGCAATGCCGAGTTTGCCGAACACGATTTCGGGATCGGGAAAGCCGAACTCGAATCCGTCCTCGGCACCGAGTTCCAGCATCCGGGGCAGGAAGTAGCGGAACTCGGGGACGTCGCCCCACACCAGCAGGGCCTCGGTCGCGTACCGCTGCAGCACGTCCGGTTCGATGTCGCGCACCGGTCCTGCGAGCAGCGGCCGATCCTCATCGGGTGCCACGCAGTGCGCGCATCCTTCCACGCGCAGTGGCCTGGGAACCCGCCCGAACACCTCGTACAAAGCCTCGATCTCGTCTGCCAGGCGTCCGGTCACCCCGGAAGTCTAGGCAGCCCGGCGAGGTCGTGGGGACTCATCACAACGCCGGAGAGGTCACAGCCCGCGCGCGAGAGGTCACGCCGCGTCCGGGTCGGTGAACTGCGCGGCGCGGCGAGGCAGCCAGCGCCAAGAACGGCAAGGGCACCTTGGGACTGAGCCCACTGACGCCCGCATTGTCCTGGCCAGATTGGTCGATGATGGCGGGCGGAACGCAATGCCGGGAACCGCACGTAGATATGGCACGTCGGAATGAGCATCGCAGCACCACACCGCGCGATATTGCGCGATTGTCCAGTTCAGGAGGAACTTGATGCCCATGGCTGCTGCCAGGCTGGCCGGTGCACTCGCCATCGGTGGCGCGCTCCTCGCATTCGGCGGGTGCGGCGCGATCGCCGACATCGCGAGGAACCCGTGCGAGAAAATCAGCCATGAGCTGGCTTCCTTGGAGGAGAAGAGCCACGGCGCGAGCCAGTATTCCGCCGGCCACGCACAGTCTTTCCGGGACGCCGCCGCGAAGATCCGCAGTGCGGCCAAGGAGATCGACGGCTCCACCACGCACCCCGATCCCCAACCCGGGAGGAGTACAGCCAACGAGATTGCCGGTGAACTCGAAGTGATGGCCACCAAGCTGAGCAAACTCCCCCCGGGTGAGAGGGCCGTCTACGTCAGCCGAGGCAGTAAGCCGGAGAGCCTCCCGCATACCCTCCAGGATTCGTGCGGTATTCCCACCGACTCCGGGTAATACGGTGGGGAGCCCGTGCCCGACGCACAGCGCACATCTCTCCCGGTCGATCCCGGGTTCCGCCGGTCCAGGGCCGGCCGACCAGGGTTGATCGGGTGAGTTGGCGTATGCCGGTGGCATGGCCGGACACCTCCGGGGCGGCGGGATGACGCGTCCCCCGATCGTGGACATCACCGAAGTCATCTCCGGGCTGGGCGCGCGCTCGCACCGCCCTTGTATCCCGCCTACCGGTACGGCCTGTCGATCGCATCCGGCCGCAGGACGGCTCTGAATGGGGCGGCGAGTCCGACCAGGACGGCGGTCCTCCTCGCCGGCTGCCCGTGGAGGACGCCGACCTCGAGATCGGCGCCCCCGGCAACGCCTACTCCCGCGACTGGAAAAGTCGAACACGGCCAGGCCTCAAAAGGCGGCCGGAGCGCTGGCGGGCGCGATAACGATCTGGGTGAGAGAAGTCAATGATCGACCATTCCCAGGGCGTCGCTGACGTCGCCTGGCTCTCCAGGAGTTGAGCGGGCCCGGGCCCGCGGAGGCCATGGCCACGATCACGTGCGGAAGGCTGTCTTGCTTGCCGAAGACGTGCGTGTAAGCCCTCTCGGACCAGCCCTGGGTTCTGCCCGAGACCATTGAGTTAGAGGTCGCGGGTAGGGGCGTCGGCGTTGTGCTGGGTGCCGACGTTTTGCCGAGAAGGGCCATGGGCCTGGCCAGTCGATGGCGCGGCGGACTGGTGGGCGAGCAGCCGGTGAACGGTGGGCGGTGGTTCGACCGGATGTCTCCTCAGCAGCACGTGCGGGTGGGGGCCGGTCGGCCAGGACCGGGTGGGGTGGTCACCGGCACCGGTTCGCGCGCGTCGAACATCGGCGGACTCCGCCGTGAGACCTCCGTACGGACGAACGGTCCGGCCTCGTGCCCGCCTGATCCCGGCTGAGGCGGACTGTTCCCACGAAAACGGTTGTGATAATCATTGTCACATGTCCGTACTCGTCCGGCTTTGGGAGACCCATGCGTGACGTGCTGCCGTCCTCGCCCGCGATGGTCGACGAGGTAGGCGAGATGGTCGCCGAAGTCCTCGGGCTCGATCCCGCCTCCGTCGACCCCGATACCGCGCTGACCGTTCTGGGACTGGAGTCGTTCACCGCCGTACGGCTGCGGCGGCGGCTGCGCGACCTGGGACTCGACCTGCCGCTGCCGGCGTTCCTGGGGTCCGCCACCGTGCGCAGCGTCGCCGCCCGGGCGAGCGCGCAGGAGGACGAGGGAGGATCACCGGCGCCGGTCACAGCCGAAGAAGCGGACCCGGGTGAAACACCGGCGACCTTTCCGCTGACGCCACTGCAGACCGCGTACTGGATCGGCCGGAATCCCGCATTCCCGCTGGGCGGTGTGGCCACGTTCTACTACCGCGAGTACGACCGGTGGCCGGGCCCGGCCACACCGGAAGACGATCTCGCCCGGCTCGGCGGAGCCTGGAACCGGTTGGTCGCGCACCATCCGATGCTCCGCATGATCGTGGACGCGGAGGGGCGGCAGCGTGTGCTGCCCGAGGTCGATCGCTACGAGATCGCCGCGACCGACCTGCGGGACGCGGCGGACGCGGCCGCCGTCCTGGAACGGATGCGCCACGAGTGCTCGCACCAGGTGCGCGACCCCTCCCGCTGGCCGCTGTTCGACGTGCGCGCGGCCTTCCTGCCGGACGGGCGGACCAGGATCTTCCTCGGCATCGATGTGCTGGCCCTCGACCTGGCCGGCTGGATGCAGATCCTTGCCGAGTGGGGGGAACTGGTGATCGACCCGTCGGCCGAACTCCCCAGGGCCTCGCTGACGTTCGCCGAGGTGATGCGGCGCCGAGCCGACGACCCCGGGGAGCGGCTGCGGCGCGAACGGGATCGGGAGTACTGGGCGCGCCGGGCACCGGCTCTGCCGCCGGGCCCCCGCCTGCCCTGGGCGACCGATCTCACGGAACTGCGCGGCCACCGGTTCTCCCGGGAACCGGCCGAGCTTCCCGTCCACCAGTGGCGGGCGCTGCGGGAACGCGCGGCCGAGCACGGGCTGAGCCCGACCGGGGTGCTGCTGGCGGCGTTCGCTCTGGTGCTGGAACGGTGGGGAGCGGAGGCGCCGTTCAGCCTGAACACCACGCTGTTCGACCGGCCCGACGATCCGGAACTGGAGCATCTGGTCGGCGACTTCACCTCGACGATCCTGGTGGAGGTGACGCGGCCGGAGCCCGCCGAAGGCTTCGCCGGCTTCGCGGAACGGGTGAACCGGCGCTTCTGGACCGACATGGATCACCGGACCGTGTCCGGAGTCGAGGTTCTGCGCGAGGCCGGGACCACAGATCTGACGCCGTCCCATCCGGTCGTCTTCACCAGCGGGCTGGGCCTGTCCGACCCTGCCCGTCCACCGGCCGGTTGGCTGGGCGAGGAGGTCTTCGGCGTCTCCCAGACCCCGCAGGTGGCGCTGGACCACATCGTCCACGACGAGGGCGGGCGGCTGCGGATCGCCTGGGACGCGGCGGACGGCGCGTTCGCCGAGGGCCACGTGGCCGGGATGCGTGACGCGCACCTGCGGCTGCTGCGGCGCCTGGCCGACGATCCCGAGGCGTGGACCGATCCGGGGCTGGGCTGGGACCCGACCTTCCTGCCGGACGAGCCCCTGGTGCGGCGCCCGTTCGGTGACGCCGGGCCGCTGCTGGACGATCCGCTGCGCCGGGCGGCGGAGAGGCATCCGGGGAGCGCCGCGCTGCTGGACGGTGCGCGGGAGGTGACGCACGCCGAACTCGCCGAGCGGGCGCGCCGGATCGGCCGGGAGCTGGCGGGGGCGGGCACGGGCCCGGGAGACCTGGTCGCGGTGGCGTTCGAGAAGGGGATCGAGCAGGTCACGGGGCTGCTCGGGGTCTGCGCGAGCGGCGCGGGTTACGTGCCGGTCGAGCCGTCGTGGCCCGCCGCGCGGATCGCGTCGGTGTGCGAGCAGGCCGGTGTCCGCCGGGCCGTGGTGCCCGCGTCCTCGGACGTCAAGTGGCCCGCGCACGTGGAAGTGCACCGCATTCCGGCATCCGGTTCGCCCGGGGGCGACGGCGGGGCGGAGCCGCGCGTTCCCGGGCCCGATGAGCTGGCGTACGTCATCTTCACCTCCGGATCGACCGGCCGTCCCAAGGGCGTGGCCATCGAGCACCGCGCCGCCCGTACGACCATCGACGACCTGATCGACCGCTTTCCGGTCGGTCCGGACGACCGGGTGCTGGGGCTGTCGGCGTTCAGCTTCGATCTGTCCGTGCACGACATCTTCGGTGTCATGGGGACCGGCGCGGGTCTGGTGCTGCCGGATCCGGGGCGGCAGCGCGATCCGGGGCACTGGCTCGACCTGATGGCACGGCACCGCGTCACGGTCTGGAACACCGCCCCCGCGCTGATGGAGATGCTGGTCGAGTACGCCGAGATCGAGCCGGAGCGTGCCCGCGCGGTGCTGGCCCCGTTGCGGCTGGTGTTCCTGTCGGCCGACTGGATCCCGGTGACGCTGCCGGACCGGATCCGGGCGCTGGCGCCGGACGCGACGCTGGTGAGCCTCGGAGGCGCCACCGAGGGCTCGATCTGGTCGATCTGTCACCCGATCGGCGAGGTCCGCCCGGACTGGCCGAGCATCCCGTACGGGCGCGCGCTGCGCGGGCAGTCGTTCCACATCCTGGACGAACAGGGCGGTCCGTGCGCGGTCGGAGAGGTGGGCGAGCTGCACATCGGGGGCGACGGCCTCGCCCGCGGGTACATCGGGGACGAGGAGCAGACCCGCGAACGGTTCATCACCCACCCGGTGCTGCGGCGGCGCCTGTACAGGACCGGTGACCTGGGACGGTGGCGCTCCGACGGGAACATCGAGTTCCTGGGACGGCTGGACCGCCAGGTGAAGATCCGCGGGCACCGCATCGAGCTGGGCGAGGTCGAGTCGGCGCTCAACCGCGCGCCCGGCGTGCGCCAGTCGGTGGCGCTGTCGGTCCGCGGTCCCGACGACCGGCCGCGGCTGGTCGCCTACCTCGTGGCGGCCGGGGGCGGCGAGCGGCCGTCGGACGAGGAGCTCATCGTCCATCTGCGCGAGCGGGTGCCGGACTACATGGTGCCCAGCCGCGTCCTGTGGCTTGCGGAGTTCCCGGTCACCGTCAACGGGAAGATCGACTACAGGTCGCTGCCCAACCCCTACCGCCGCTCGGCCGGAGAATCGCCTGCGGCCACCCCGGTCGTCGCCCCTCCGCAGACCGCCGCCGCACCGACTCCGGCCCCGGCTCCGGCTCCGGCTCCGGCTCCGGCTCCGGCGGGCGATGATCTGGCCGTATTGCTGAGCCAGGCCGCAGAGCAGGGCCTGGACGTGGCGCTGCGCGTCTCCGGCGGCACGCTGGCACCGGTACAGGCACTCGCGGCCGCGGGCGAATGGGTTACGCGCCTGGCCGACACGGCCGAGCGGCGCGGACTCTCCCTCCAGCAGCGGCTGCCCATGGACGGGCTGATAGAGCTGAACGTCATCCCCGGCCCCGCGCCGACGCCTGCGCCGACGCCCGTACCGGTGCCGGTGCACGAGGCCGTGCCAGATCCGGTGGCGGTGCCCTCGCCCGCCCCGGCTCCCGAGGCAGAGCACCCGACGGCAGCGGATCCGGACATCGAACGGGCCATCGCGCAGACCCTCAGCGACCTGCTCAACGGTGCCCCCATAACGGTCGACACGCCGTTCCTCCGCCTGGGCGCCACATCGCTGACGCTCGTACGGGCCCATGCCCGGCTCGTGGAAAGCCTCGATCCGGAACTGTCGGTGGTGGACCTGTTCACCAGGCCGACCGTACGAGAGCTGGCGGCCTGGATCGCCGAGCGGAGAGGTGGCGGGCGGGCGCCTGCGGAGGCCTCATCGCCCCCGACCGTGCCCTCCGGTACGGCGGCGCGGCGGGCGGACGGCCGGCGCCGTGCCCGCCGCCGGGCCGCGGAGGTCGTCCGATGAGCCTCGACCAGGACACCGCCGTCGCCGTCACCGGCCTGGCCTGCCGCTTCCCGGGCGCCCCGGACGCCGAGGCGTTCTGGCGGCTGCTCACCGAAGGGCGCGAGGGGCTCACCCGCCTCACCGACGACCGGCTCGCCGGACGCGGCGTGCCCCGGGCGCTGCGCCGCGACCCGGCCTACGTCCCGGTCGCCGGGCTGATCGACGGGCAGGACATGTTCGATCCCGTGCCGTTCGGGCTCACCGGCGCCGAGGCCGCGCTGCTCGACCCGCAGCACCGCCTCTTCCTGGAGTGCGCCTGGCACGCGCTGGAGCAGGCGGGGCACGGCGGCGGGCGGAGCGCGGGCGCGGTCGGTGTGTTCGCGGGCGCTGCGCAGAGTTCCTACCTGGCCTCGAATCTGTGGGACCGCTGGGACCCGACCGGGGGCGGTGCCGATCCCGCGGGCAGCCTGCAGACCGCGATCGCCACGCAGACCGACTACCTGCCCCTGCAGACCGCCTACCGGCTGAACCTCACGGGCCCGGCGGTGGCGGTGAACACCACGTGCTCCACCTCCCTCGTCGCCGTGCACGTCGCGGTCCAGTCGCTGCTGTCGGGCGAGTGCGACACGGCGCTGGCGGGCGGGGTGTCGCTGATCGTCCCGCAGGGGCGCGGCTACCTGTCCACCCCGGACGGCATCTACTCGGCCGACGGGCGCGTCCGCGCGTTCTCGGCGGAGGGCACCGGGATCGTCTACAGCCAGGGCGCCGGCGTCGTCGTGCTGCGCCGGCTCCGCGAGGCGCTGGAGGACGGCGACCCGGTCCTCGCCGTCGTGCACGGAACGGCGGTGAACAACGACGGCGCGGCCAAGGCGGGGTTCACAGCGCCGTCCGTGCGGGGGCAGGCGCGGGTGCTGGCGGAGGCGCAGGCCGTCGCGGGCATCGAGCCCCGGCAGGTCGGGTACGTGGAGGCGCACGGCACCGCCACCCGGATCGGCGATCCGATCGAGGTCGCGGCGCTGCGCAGGGTGTTCGGCGAGACCGGCCCGGCCTGGTGTGGGCTGGGCTCGGTCAAGTCGAACATCGGGCACGCCAACGCCGCGGCCGGGATCGCCTCGTTCATCAAGACCGTGCTGGCGGTGCGCGGGCGGACGCTGCCCGCCTCGCTGCACGCGCACCCGGTCAACGAGCTGCTCGGGCTCGCCGGGTCCCCGTTCGATGTGGTGACCGAGACGCGGCCATGGGACGGCCCGCCGCTGGCCGGGGTCAGTTCTTTCGGCATCGGCGGCACCAACGCGCACGTGATCGTCGGCCCGGCGCCCGAGCGCGCACCCGGTCCCCCGGACCGGCGCCCGCACCCGATCGTCCTGTCGGCGCACGATCCCGCGGCGCTCCGCGAGGCCGCCGGCGCGCTCGCCGACCTGGCGGCCCGGGACGGCGGGCACGACCGCGCCGACCTGGCGCACACGTTGCAGGCCGGGCGGGAGCACCTGCCTTACCGGCTGTCGGCGGTCTCGTACGACGACCTCACCGCGGCGCTGCCGGTCGGCCCCGTGACGGCGCCGCCGCGGGTGGTGTTCGCCTTCCCGGGCGGGGGCAGCGCCAGGCCCGGCATGGGCGCGTCGCTGTACGACGCCGAGCCGGTCTTCGCCGCCTGCGTGGACGAGTGCGCCGAGCTGTTCGGCGTTCACCTCGGTCTCGACATCCGCGAGATCGTGCGGGCGGGGGACGCCGGGCGCGCGCACGGCCCCGTGCACGGGCTGCCCGCGCTGTACGCGGTGTCGCTGGCCACGGCGCGGCTGCTGGAGTCGTGGGGGATCGCCCCGGACACGGTCCTGGGGCACAGCCTCGGCGAGTACACCGCGGCGGTCGTCGGCGGCGCCCTGCGGCCCGAGGACGCCGCACGGCTCATCGCCGCCCGCTCGACGGCGATGGCCGAGGCGGCCGGGGACGGCGCGATGCTGGCCGTGCCGCTGGCCGAGGAGGCGGCGCGGGAGCTGCTCGATCGGCATCCCGGCGTCGACCTGGCGGTCGTCAACGCCCCGGACGCGTGCGTGGTGTCCGGGCCGCGCGGCCCGGTGGCGGCGCTGGAGGCGGAGCTTCGCGCGGCCGGGCTGGAACCGTCCCGGCTGCGCTTCGACGGCGCCGCCCACTCGCGCCTGATCGACGGCGCCCTGCCCGCGATGCGGACCGCCGCGGCCGGGCTGACCGGGCGGGCCCCGGTGATCCGGACCGTCAGCACGGTGACCGGGAAGGAGGCGGGCGCCGAGCTGGGCACGGCCGAGCACTGGGTGCGCCAGCTGCGGCAGCCGGTGCGCTTCTCCGACGCGATGCGCACTGCGATCGAGGGCGAGCAGCCCGCAGACCCCGCGGTCCTGATCCAGGTGGGGCCCGGTGCAGCCCTGGCCTCGCTGGCCCGCGCCCACCGGATGGCTTCCCTCCTCACCGCCATCCCTGCGCTGGCCGCGGAGGCGGACGGCGACGACCTGGCGGCTGCCCGCGCCGCGGCGGGGCAGCTCTGGGCCCACGGTGTGGAGGTGGATTTCGCCGCCATGCACCGGCCGGGACGGCGAAGGGTGGCCGCGCCCGGTTACGCCTTCCAGCGGCGCCGCTTCTGGATCGACCCACCGCGACGCTCGGCGGGGCTCGAAGACGAGGAGGCGCCCGACGAGACCGACCCCCTCCAGATTCCGGTGTGGCACCAGAGTGCCCCGCTCCCGTCGCGCCGCACGCTCGACGGCCGCTGGCTCATCGCCGGACCGGCCGGTGCCGCGACGGAGCGGCTCGCCGCCGCGCTCGCGGAGGCCGGTGCGCGGACCACCGTCCTGAACGGGCATGAGGAGGCGCCGGTCCGGGCCCCCGGCGAGTGGACGGGCGCGGTCGTGCTCGCCGGGGACGCCGAGGGCGTGACCGGGGATGTGCTGCGGCACGCCCAAGTGGCCCGGGTCATCGCCGACGCGGAGACCGCGCCTGCCTTCCTGCTGCTGGCCACGCGTGGGGCGCAGCGTGCCGAGGGCGCCGACCGGCCCGATCCCGGGCAGGCGGCCGCGCTGGCGCTGCCGCGCGTCCTCGCCCAGGAGCAGCCCGGCCTGCGGTGGCGCACGCTCGACCTGGACGAGCGGGCCGAGGCCGCGACCGCCGTGCTGAACGAACTGGGCGATCTTGTCGCCGGACGGGAATCCGGTGTCGAGGCGGCCGTGCGAAGCGACGTCCGGTGGGTGCGCGGGCTGCGGCCCTGGAGGCCCGAGGTTCCGGAGGAGAACCCGATCCGGCGCGGCCGGGTCGCTCTCATCACGGGCGGGCTCGGAGACGTCGGCCTGACCACCGCCGCGCACCTGGCCCGCCAGGGCCTGCGCGTGGTGATCACATCCCGGAGCGGGCCGCCCCAGGACGGGGATCGTGCCGGCTGGCTGCGGCTGCTGGCCGAGGAGGGCCTGGACATCGAAGTTCGGCAGGTGGACGCGGCCGACGCGGCGGCGACCGCGGCGCTGCTCGCCGAGCTGGCCGAACATGCCCCGATCGAACTGGTCGTCCACGCCGCCGGAGTGGTCGCCTCCGCCGACCTGCAGCCGCTGCGGAACATCACCGCCGAGCACGTCACCGGGCACGTCGCCGCCAAGATCGAGGGCGCCCACGCCCTGCGCGCGGCCCTCGACGCGCTGCCCCCCGACCGCCGCCCGGGGACGGTGGTGCTGATGTCCTCGGCGGGCACGCTGCTCGGCGGCATCGGCATGGGCCCGTACTGCGCCGCCAACCGCTACCTGGACGCGCTGGCCGAGTCCCTGACGGCGGCACGGCGGGACGGGACGCGATGGGTCAGCGCCGTGTGGGACGCCTGGAAGGTCGGCCCGATGGGCGGCGAGCGGCAGGTGCGGCTGACGTTCGCGCTGGACGCACCGACCGGCATGGCCGCGCTCGACCGCATCCTGGCGGCCGACGCACCGGGCGCGCCGCCGGTGGTGGCGGTCTCGACGACCGACCTGCGCGAACGCGCGAAGACCGCCGCCCACACCGAGGCCGCCGCCCCGGGCGGCGCCGGCGAAGGCGCGGAGCTGACCGCCGACCAGCGCGCGGTGGCCGAAGTGTGGTCGGACCTGCTCGGCGTCCCCGTGGCCTCCCCCGGCGCCGACTTCTTCGCCCTCGGCGGCCACTCGCTGCTGGCGACACGGATGCTGACCACGCTGCGCCGCATGTGCGGCGTCGAACTCAGGCTGCGGGACCTGCTCGCCCGGCCCACCCTGGGCGGCCTGTCCGAACTCCTCGCGGCGAACGGGGCGACGCCCGCCGGCTCCGGGTCGGTCTCCGCGGCCCAGGAGCCCGGTGGCGGAACCGTACCCGCGGACGACGAGGACGGCACGTTCCCGATGACCCGCGTCCAGCACGCCTACTGGGTCGGACGAGGGGGCGGCTACGCGCTCGGCGAGATCGCCTGCCACTTCTACCTGGAGTACGACTGCCCGGACCTGGACGTGGCCCGCTACGAGAACGCCTGGCGCGCGGTGATCGATCGCCATCCGATGCTGCGCACGGTCACCACCTCCCGGGGACGGCTCAAGACGCTCGACCGCGTTCCCCCGTACCGGATCCGCGTCCACGACCTGACCGGCCTGGATGAGGCCGGGCAGGAGGCGCGGCTGGCCCGGTTGCGTGCCCGGCTGTCCCGCGACCCGGGCCCGTCGGACCGCTGGCCGCTGTTCCATGTGGAGGCCGCGCGGCTGCCCGGCGGGCGGGTCCGGCTGTTCATCGGCGTGGACGTGCTGATCTGCGACGCCGGAAGCTACTGGATCCTCGACCGCGAGGTCCGGTGCCTCTACGAGGACCCTGCCGCCGTCGTACCGGAGATCGGCGTCGACTTCGCCGACTGCGCCCGGACGATGGAGGCCGGGCGGGGCGGCCGGGCCTGGCTTCGGGCCGCCGGATACTGGCGGGACCGGCTGGACGCGATCCCCGGGCCGCCGCCGCTCCGGGTGCGCGCCCTGGACGGCCCTCCGGTGTTCGTGCGCCGCACCGCCCGGCTCTCGCCCGAGGAGTGGGCGGGCCTGCGCGCCGAGGCCGCCAGGCGCGGGGCGACACCGACCGCCGTGCTGCTGGCCGCCTACGCCGAGGCGCTCGCGGACTGGTCCGGCGGCGCGCACTTCTCGCTGACCCTGACGCTGTTCGACCGGCCGCCGATCCATCCCGCCGTGGACACGGTGGTGGGCGACTTCACCTCGCTGCTGATCCACGAGGTGGACCGCCGCGAGCCCGCCACGTTCGCCGGGCGGGTCCGGGCCGTTCACGAGCGTCTCTTCGCCGACCTGGACCACCGCGAGTACTCCGCTCTGGACCTGCTGTCCGAACGCGCGGCCCGTACCGGCGAGGTCGGCTCGATCCCGGTGGTGTTCACCAGCGCGCTCGGGCTGGAGGACCTGGTGGGCGGCGAGCCCGACCTGCAGTGGGTGGGCGAGCAGGTGCACGCGCTGAGCCAGACGCCGCAGGTCTGGCTCGACCACCAGGCGCTCGTCCAGCGTGGCGAACTGCTGCTGCAGTGGGACGCCGTCGACGGGCTCCTGCCCTCCGACCAGGTGGACCGGGCGTTCGCCGCGTACGCAGAGCGGGTGCGGAGCCTGGCCACCGACGCCGCCGCCTGGGACGAACCGCCCGGGGAGGCACCGCGCACCGCTCCCGGGATCGCCGTGGTGAACGACAACGTCCTCGTCCCGCTGCGGGACGGAACCGGCGACCGCGCCCTCTACCTGCTGCATCCCTCGGGCGGGGACGTCATGTGCTACGTCGAACTGGCCGGACTGATCGACGAGCGGTACTCCGTCGTCGCCGTCACCGACCCCGGCCTGCTCGGCGATGCCGCGCCCGGCGACCTCACCGGCCTGGCCCGCGCCTACCTGGCGGCGATCCGGCAGCGTTCCGGCGGACCGTACGTGCTGGGCGGCTGGTCGATGGGCGGGAGCCTCGGGCAGGAGGCGGCGCGCTTGCTCGCCGAGGACGGGCAGCACGTGGAGACGCTGCTGATGTTCGACGCCAACGACCCGACCTACATCACCGCCATCGAGGCGCCGACACCGGACGAGGCCGAGGCCGAGGCGGCCGTACGGCTCCTGGCCGCGTACGAGGCGTTCGGAGGCATCGACCTCGGCACGGGCACGGAAGCGGAGCGAGTGAAGCTGCGCACGCTGGCCGCAGACGCGCGGTACGCCGAGGTGTCCCGCCGCCTGCGCGGCCACGGGCTCCTCGGCCGCCGTGAGGACGTGCGGGACCGGATCGCCGTGTTCGCCCGGCACCTGCGGGGCCTGGCCGCGCACACGCCCGGCCGGATCGGCGACCCGCGCGTCCGGGCGCTGCTGGTACGGGCCGACCGCCCGGCAGCCCGCAACTCCGGCATCGGCATGGGCGTGGACGACACCCCGCCCGGCCTGCCCGACCTGGGCTGGGGCCGCCACCTGGCCGGGCCGCTCGACGTCCACGGCCTCGAGGCCGACCACTACGGCCTGCTGCGCCCGCCCGCGCTGCCGGAGCTGGCCGCTCTGATCAACGGCGCGCTGCCCTCCCTCTGAGCCCGGGCACCCCCGATCCCCATCGAGAAGAACGGATCCGACCACCATGAATCGCCTTCGCGCCGGTGCCGGCGTGCTCGCGCTGGGCCTGGCCCTGTCCGCCCTGTCCGCGTGCGGTGGCGGCGACACCGCCGCCCAGACCGCCGGAAGCACGCTGCGCTACGTCACCGTCGGCGCCGCCGCGGCCGCGACCAACGACCCGCACGGCGGCATCCCGAACCAGTCGGACCTGGTGCGGTTCGCGCTGCTGTACGACGTGCTGGCCAAACCGCGGGCGGACGGCACCACCGAACTGCGGCTGGCCACCTCCGTCACCCCGGACGCGAAGCTGACCACCTGGACGATCAAGCTCCGGTCCGATGCCGCTTTCGGCGACGGCCGCCCGGTGCGCGCCGCCGACGTGCTGTTCTCGCTGCGCCGCATCCACGCCAAGTCCGCCGAGAACTTCGGCCGCTTCACGATGTTCGACGTGGCCGGTTCCAAGGTCGTCGACGACCGTACGCTGGAGCTGAAGACCACCGCGCCGTACGCGGAGGTCCCCCGCGCCCTGGAGTCGATCACGTTCGTCGTGCCCGAGGGCACCGCGAACTTCGACAGGCCGCCCGCCGGGTCCGGCCCGTACACGATGACCGGCGGCAACCTCCAGAACACCGTGCTGGAACGCAAGGACAAGTGGTGGGGTGGCCGCCCTCCCACCGAGCGCATCGAGATCCGCGCCGTCATCGACCCGCAGGCCCGCGCGCAGGCCGTCCTGTCCGGCCAGGCCGACGTCGCCTCCAGCGTGAATCCGGCCACTGCGCGGCAGGCGCGGGGCAGCAAGGCGGTGAAGGTCGTGCACCGTGCGGGCGTCGTCATGTACCCGTTCGTGATGCGGCTGGACCGCGAGCCGTTCGACGACCCCCGGGTGCGCGAAGCGATCAAGCTCGCCACCGACCGGCGCGAGCTGCTGGACAAGGTCTTCCTCGGCTACGGCAAGATCGGCAACGACCTGCTCACCCCGGCCGACCCCACCAGCCCGGCGGGCATCCCGCAGCGCACCCGCGACATCGCCCGGGCCAAGGACCTGCTCCGGCAGGCCGGGCACGGGAACGGCCTCGATCTCACCCTTGCCACGACCACCTCCTACCCCGGGATGGACACCGCCGCCACCCTGTTCGCCCGGCAGCTCGAGCCCGCCGGCATCAAGGTCGAAGTCGTCAACGAGCCGCCGGACACCTACTGGACGAAGGTGTTCGCCAAGCGCGACTTCTACACCGGCTACTTCGGCGGCATCCCGTTCCTGGACGTGACCCGGGTGTCGCTGCTCAGCTCCGCGCCCACCAACGAGACCGCGTGGAAGCGCCCGGCATGGGACAAGGCGTACGCCGAGGCCCTCGCCACCGCCGACGCCGGCCGCCGCAAGGCCGCGCTCGGTGGGCTCCAGCGGCAGATCCGCGACGAGGGCGGGTACGTCGTCTGGGCGACCGGTGACGGGCTCGACCTCACCTCCTCCCGCGTCGCGGACCTGCCGACCGGCCCCGGCTTCGAGAGCAGCTTCATCGAGCGGACCCGGCTGACGCCGTGAGAGCACGGATGGCGCGCACGCCGGCGCGGGCCGCCCTCCGCCTGGTCGCGGTCGTCTTCCTGGTCTCGGTGGCGGTGTTCGCGGCCACCGAACTCCTCCCGTCGGACGCGGCGCAGGCGCGCTCCGGAGGGAGGGCCTCCGCCGCCCAGGAGGCGGCGCTGCGCGCCGGCCTCGGCCTGGACCGCCCCGCCTGGGAGCGCTACGCGAGCTGGGCCGGCGGGCTGCTGCGCGGCGACGCCGGGCGTTCCCTGGTAACGGAGCGGCCGGTGAGCGACATGCTGGCCGAGCGCCTGCCCGCCACCCTCGCGCTGGCAGGCTGCGCGCTGGCCGTGACCGTGCCGCTCCTGCTCGCGCTCGCCTGGCTCACCGGGACGGCGGCGCACGGGAACTCCCGCGCCGCCGGCCTGATCGGCGGGCTGATCACCGGGCTGGCGGCGATACCGCAGATCGTGTTCGCGGCCGCGCTCGCCGTCCTCTTCGCCGGACTGCTGCGCTGGCTGCCCCCGGTGTCGCTGCTGCCCGCGTCCGGATCACCCCTGGACACCCCGGAGATCCTGGTGCTGCCCGCGCTCGCCCTGGCCGTACCCGCCGCCGCGTACGGCGCGGCGCTCCTCGGCGGAGGTGTGGCGGACACGCTGCGCCGCCCGCACGTGACCGCCGCCGTCATGCGCGGAGTACCCCGCATGCGTGTGGCCGTACGGCACGTGCTGCCGCATCTCCTCGCCCCCGCCGCGCGGGTCCTGGCGCTGGTGACGGGAGGGCTGCTGGCGTCCACGGCCGTGGTGGAGGCGCTCTTCGGGTACGGCGGGCTCGGCGAGCTGCTGGTCGGCTCGGTCGGCACGCGGGACGCACCCGTCGTGCAGGCGGTGGCGATGCTGGCGGCGGTGACGACGCTCGGCGGCCTGCTGCTCGCCGACGCGCTGGCCGCCCTCACCGGCACCGAGGACGCCCGATGAGGGTGCCGCTCGCGCTGTGGACGGCGGCACTGCTGGGCACAGTGCTGTTCGGGGGTGCGATCGCGCCGCACGATCCGGCCGCGTCGATCGGCGCGCCGTGGGCGCCGCCCGGCCCCGGGATGCCGCTGGGAGCCGACGACGCCGGGCGCGACGTGCTGTCCCGGCTGCTGGCCGGCGGCCGGGACCTCACCCTGTCCGCGCTCGCGGCGGCGCTGGCCGCCGCCGCGATCGGCACATCGGGCGGGCTGGCGGCCGGCTGGTCCGGCGGGCGGACCGGCCGGATCCTGACCGGCGCGGCCGACCTGCTGCTGGCCATGCCGTTCCTGCTGCTGGCGCTGGTGCTGGCCGTGGCGCTGCCGCCGGGCGCCGCGGTGTTCGCCGCGACGGTCTGCGGCGGCGCGCCGCTCGGCCTGCGCGTGCTCGGCGACCTGGTCCGGAACGCGCGCGGCTCCGGTTATGTCGAGGCCGCCCTGGGACGCGGCGAACGGGTGCCCGCCGTCCTGGCCCGCGAGGTCCTCCCGTCGATCGCCGGGGCCGCGACCGCCGACCTGGTCATGCGGTTCGTCATGGCACTCCAGATCTCCACCGCGTTCGCCGCGCTCGGATTCGGCGCCGGGCCGCAGTCGCCCGACTGGGGCGTGATGCTGCGGCAGAACCTCCCCGGCGCCGCCCTCAATCCGGCGGCCCTGGCCGCACCCGCCCTCGCGCTGGCCCTGCTGGCCGTGACCGCCGCGATGCTCGCCCGCGCCGTCACGGCATCTCGCACCTCATCTCGCACGGCATCTCGCACGGCATCCGCACCGGATCGCGGTCCCGGGACCGAACGCGGCGCCGAGCCCGAACCCGATGCCGGCGGGTTGTCGCTGGTCGGCCTGACCGTCCGGGACGCGTCCGGCTCGCCGATCATCGGCCCGCTGACCCTGCACGCACGGCCTGGCGAGGTGGTCGCGCTCGTCGGGCCCTCCGGCAGCGGCAAGACGATCGTCGTGCGGGCCGTCCTGGACCTGCTGCCGCCGGGCCTGCGGCAGACCGGCGGAAACCTGCTCTGGCGGGGCGAGCCGGTGCCCCGCGGCCGGTCCGCGCGGCGCTGGCGGCGGGCCCACGTCGCCGTGGTCGACCAGGACCCGGCGGGCACGCTCGACCCGCTGCACACCGTCGGCGCCGCCGTGCTCGACGGGCGCCGGCTCCCCGAGGCGGACGCACGGGCGCTGCTGACCTCGCTCGGCCTGGACGCCGGACGGCTCTGGACCAGGCGCGCGCAGCGGCTCTCCGGCGGCCAGGCCCAGCGGGTCGCCCTCGCCCGCGCGCTCCTGGACGATCCGGCGCTGCTCGTCCTGGACGAGCCCACCAGCGGCCTCGACGCGGCGGCCCTCGACCTCGTCGAGGACGCGCTCGCACGGCGGCGGGCCGGAGACGACTCGGTCACCATCGTCATCTCCCACGACCGCGCCTTCGTCGACCGCGTCGCCGACCGCGTGTACGACCTGGGAACCCCGGCCACCGTTTCCCTCCAGGGCGCCGGCGGCGCGGGACCGTCCGGCGAACCGGTGCTGGAGGCCGGCGGGCTCGTACTGCGCCGCGGGCCCGGACTCCTGCTCGACGGCGGGGAACTGCACGTCGCGCGGGGTGAGCTGGTGGCGATCACGGGCCCTTCCGGCTGCGGCAAGAGCACGTTGCTGCGCGCGCTGGCGGGCCTGCATCCGCCCGCCGGAGGGCAGGCACGTCTGCTCGGCCGCCCCCTGCCCTGGCGGCTGCGCGACCGGGACCGCGACGCGGTGCGAGCGGTCCAGCTCGTCGCACAAGACCCTGCCGGGGCGTTGAATCCGGCCCACCGGGTGGGAACGGCCCTCGCCCGCGCGCTGGTCTGCACCGCCGGAGCGACCCGCCACCAGGCGCGTGAGGAGGTCCCCGGCCTGCTCCGCAAGGTGGGGCTCGATCCGGCGCTGGCCGCCCGGAGGCCGGGCGAGCTGTCGGGAGGCCAGCGCCAGCGGGTCGCGATCGCCCGCGCGCTCGCCGCCCGGCCGGCGCTGCTGCTCGCCGACGAGATCACTTCCGCGCTGGACGCCGCGTCCGCTTCCGGCGTCCTGCGGCTGCTGGCCGGGCTGCGCGCCGAAGGCCTGGCCGTCCTGCTGGTGACGCACGACGCCGCGGTGGCCGGCGGCGCGGACCGCATCCTGCGCCTGAACGACGGTGCCCTGCACGAACGCGCCCCTGTCCCGAATGGAGAGAAATGACCGTGCCTGACGTCCACGCCCTGCTCGACGCGCATCCCTGGATCGAAGGCGCCCGGCTCGACGCCGCCGGCCGGACGGTGCGGATCCGCCCGGCCGCGTCCGCCCTGGCCGTACGGCCCGCACCAGGCGGGCTGGTCGAGGAGTTCCTCGACCACTGGAGCGAGGTCTACGACTGGACGTACACCAAGGGCGAGGCCCGGCACGCCGACGACCTCGACCTGTCCGGCTGGCGCGCCTCCGACAGCGGCGAGCCGTTCCCGGCGGACCACATGCGCGAATGGGCCGAGCACACCGTCGCCCTGATCCTCGCCCACCGCCCACGCCACGTGCTCGAACTCGGCTGCGGCACCGGCCTGCTGATGCACCGGCTGCGCGACCACGTGGCCGGGTACGTGGGCACCGACGTGGCCGAGGCCGCGGTGGAACGGCTGGGCGCCGGGGCGAGCCCGCACACCGCGTTCGTACGGGCCGCGGCCCACCAGCTCGGGACGCCGCCCGTCCGCGCCGCCCTGGAGCGACTCCGGTTCCCCGATGCGCGGCCCGACTTCGTCGTGCTGAATTCGGTGACCCAGTGCTTCCCTAACGCGGCGTACCTGGAGACCGTCCTGCGCGACGCCGTCGATTCCGTCGCTCCGGGCGGGACGGTCCTGGTCGGCGACGTGCGGGACGCGCGCCTGCTGCCCGCGTTCTGCCGCTGGGTCGAGGAGGCGGAGTCACCGAAGGCCGCCCCGGAGGAACTGGATCGCCGCGCGGCCGAGCGCGCCGGGCGCGAGGCCGAGTTCCTGTTCGATCCGCCGCTGCTGGCCGGCCTGGCCGCGCGGATCGGCGCGGAGACCGGACGGCGGCTACGGATGAGCGTCCATCCCAAGACCATGCGCGCCGACACCGAACTCACCCGCTACCGGTTCGACGCGATCCTGCGCGTGGACGCCCCTGCCTCACCCGTACCCGACCAGGTGAGCTGGGACGACCTTCCCGCTGACCGCATCGCCGCGCTGACCGCCCTGCTCGGGCGCGGCCCGGTACGCGTGCACGGCATCCCCTTCGCGCCACTGTCCGATCGGCCCGGCGCGGTCACCGCCGCCCGGCTCAGGGACCCCTCCGGCACGGGCCTCGCGGTCGTCTCCGACCCGCACGATCCGGAGAGCCTGGCGGTGGTGTCGCCCCCCGAGGCGGCGGCCGTCCCGGTCGAGGAGATCGCGCCCCGTCCGGCCGCCGTGCACGAGCCGTTCGCCGCCTTCGTCGACCGCCGCCTCACCGAGGTCGCCGGGACGATCCTCCGCGGGGCCGGCACCAAGGCGGCGATCATCGTCGACCGGCCGGACGACGCGGATGCGGGGCTGCCGGCGCGTGCGGCCGAGGCCGCCGCCGCTGCGGCGGGAACGGACGCGGTCGCGTTGACGGCCTTCCTGCGGCGGCTCGACGAGGTCGCCCTCATGGCGATGTGCGCCGCGTTGCGCCCGGCGGCCTCGGCGCGGGAGGACGGGTCCGGCGGGTTCACGGCGGAGGACATCGCCGGCGATCTCCGCGTCGCCGCGCGGCACCGGTGGATCCTGCGCCGATGGCTCGCCGCGCTGGTCCGCGAGGGCCACCTGGCCCGTGTCGGCGGCGAGCGGTACGGGCGGCTTCGGCACGTGACCCGGGTGCAGGTCGCCACGGCCGGTCGCGGACTGGCGGAGGAAGGCGAGCAGGCCGGGTACCCGGCGGAGACGACGGCGTTCATGCTCTCGGCGATGGCGCGGCTCCCCGGGCTGCTCCGCGACGAGGTCCAGGTGCAGCAGTTGCTGTTCGGCGGAGACGGCGCCACGGCCGCCGACGGCGCGTACCGCGAGAACGGCGTGAACCGCCACCTCAACGCCGGGGTGGCCGAGGTGCTGCGGCGGGCGGCGCGGGAGCGCGGTGACGGTCGTCCGCTGCGGGTGCTGGAGCTGGGCGCGGGAGTCGGCGGCACCACCACCGAGGCGCTGGCCGCCCTGTCCGGCGAGGAGATCGACTACCTGTTCACCGACGTCTCGCGCTACTTCCTGTCGCTGGGGCGCGAGCGGTTCGGCGACCGGCCCGGAGTGCGGTTCGCGACCTTCGACGTCAACGGGGACCCCCAGGGACAGGGCGTGGACGCCGGTTCGCTGGACGTGGTGCTGTCGGCGAACGTCCTGCACAACGCCCGCCACGCCGGTGACGCGCTCGCCGGGCTGGGACGGCTTCTCCTGCCGGGTGGCCTGTTCGTGTTCGTCGAGACCGTGCGGGAGATGCCGGCGATCCTGGCGTCGATGCAGTTCCTCATGTCCGCCGCGCCCGGTGCCGGACGGCTCGCCCCGGACGATCCCCGCGCGGCCGAGGACCGCGTCTTCCTCACGACCGCCGAGTGGGAGGGGCTGCTGGAGCGAGCCGGCCTTCGCCCCTGGTTCCGGCTCCCCACCGAGGACCATCCGCTGGCCGATGCCGGGCTGCACCTTTTCGTGGCCCGCCGTGAGCTCCGGTGAAGGGAACCGGGGGCGCCGGTGGCCGGGTGCGCGGACCCGGCCACCGGCCCAAGGCCTCAGCCGCCGGATTCCTCCAGGCCGGAGCGGAACAGGTCGCCGTCCATCCACAGCGCGGCGCGCACGCCGTCGGCCGCTCCCAGCGAGACCAGCGTCGCGGCGTCGGGCACGGCCGGAAGCTTGGCGGTGTCCCCGGCCGCGGCGACGCCGGGCACGGTCGTCTCCTGCAGCTCGTTGACGCGCACGGTGCCGTCGTCGAGGATCTCGCAGCCGAGCTGCGCCGCCAGCTCGGAGTGCTGCCGGGTCGGTGCCCGGTGGTAGATCGCCTGGCGCTCCAGCACCCGGCCGTCGGCGAAGCGCAGCCGCAGGTCGTCCAGGTCGCCGGTGATCTCGGTGATCGGCTCGGCGACCACCTCGACGCCGCGTTTGGCGAGCCGCCCGGCGATCTCGTCGGGGAGGTCCAGCGGGCCGTGGGTGCACAGGACGACGTCGTCGCTGAACCGGTCGGCGACGTACAGGGCGAGCATCGCCTCCTGCGGCACGGAGGTCACGACGGCGAGGGTCTTCCCGGTGGTCTCCCAGCCGTGGCAGAACGGGCAGTGGAACACGCTGCGCCCGAACCGCTCCGCCAGGCCGGGGATGTCGTACGGCTCGTCAACCTGCCCGGTGGCCAGCACCAGCCGCCGGGCGTGTTCGGTGGTCCCGTCGGCGAGCTCGACGGTGAAGTCGCCCTTGGCGCCGCGCGCGGCCAGGACCGTTCCGGGACGTACCTCCACCGAGGGGTAGGCGGCCAGCTCCTCCCGTCCCAGCTCCAGCAGCCGGGAGGGCGGGAAACCGTCCCGGCTCAGGTACATGTGCATCTCCGAGGCGGGCGCGTTGCGGACCATCCCGCCGTCGACGACCAGCACCTTCCGGCGCTGGCGCCCGAACACCAGGGCGGCGCTGAGCCCGGCGGGTCCGCCGCCGATCACGATCACGTCATGCATCTCGATCTCCAATCGGTCGTTCGTGGAAAGAAGGTCGAACGTGCTTGAGGGAGGCGACGGCGCGTTGCGCCGGTTCACGCCGCGTCCGGACGCCGCGCTGCGGCTGTTCTGCTTTCCGCACGGCGGTGGCGGGGCAAGCGCCTACGCGGACTGGGCGGAGGGGCTTCCTCCGGGCATCGAGCCGGTCGCGGTGCAGTACCCGGGCCGGGAGGACCGGCTGGTCGAGCCGGTGCCCGCGGACATGGACGGGCTGGCCGACGCGCTCACCGGTGCCATCGCGCCCTTCACCGGCCGCCCGTACGCGCTGTTCGGCCACAGCATGGGCGCCACCGTCGCCTACGAGGTCGCCCAGCGACTCCGGGCCCGCGGTGCCCGCCCGCCGGCGCACCTGGTGGCGTCCGCGCGGGAGGCGCCGCACGACGAGCGTGGCGGGAACGTGCACCGCGGGGACGACGACGACCTGTACGCCGAGCTGGCGCGGCTCGGCGCCACGCCGCCCGAGGTGCTGCGCGACCCCGAGCTCCGGAGGATGATCTTCGGATATGTCCGGGCCGACTACCGGATCATCGAGACCTACCGGGCGCGGCCGCTTCCGCCGCTGGACTGCCCGGTCACGATGTTCCTGGGCGACCGGGATCCCGACCTTTCTCCCGCCGGAGCGATGGGATGGCGGCGGGCGACCCGCGCCCGGGCGGAACTGCGGCTCTTCCCGGGAGACCACTTCTACCTGGTACCGCAACGGGCCGCCGTGCTGGCGGCGCTGCGGCGGATCCTGTCCGGGCACGGCGCGCGCTGACCTAGCGCCGCCGCCAGACGTGCAGCCCGGGAGCCTCGGCGGCCGCGGGCTCCAACCCGGCGGCCGTCAGCTCGGCGGCCAGCGTCTCGTCGGAGATGACATGGCAGTCGAACTCCGCGGTCTCCTCCCGGACGAGGCGGTCCCCCTCCAGGGTGCGGTAGGTGTTGATCCAGCGGATCACGGCGTCCCCGACGACCTCGGCGCGCGAATGCGTCTCGTACCGGTACCTGCCAAGTGCGGCGCCCGGAATGACCGAAGCCGGGACCTCCTCGGCCCGCTGCGGGTACTGCGCCTCCACGACCAGCAGGCCGCCGGGCTTCAGCCGTTCGGCCCACCGCCGCCACAGCCGCGCCCGCTCGTCCGGCCCGAAGTGCATGACGAGGTTGAGCAGGACGACCGCGTCCAGCGGCTCGCCCGGATCGGCGGCCATCGCGTCCTCGGGCAGGACGGTCACGCGGGCCGCCGCGTCCGCCCCGAGCCCGGCGAGCCGGGTGACCAGGCCGGTCCGCATGATCCGGGCGGGCTCGACCGCGAAGATCTCGGCGTCCGGGCCGAGCGACTCCAGCATCGCCTGCGTGTAGAAGCCGGTTCCGGCGCCGATCTCGGCGATCGTTCCGGCGCCCTTGAGGATCCCGGTTAGCGCGCCGGCCACCGCGCTCCAGTGGTCGCGAGGGATGATCAGGTCGTAGTACGGGGCGTTGACCGCGTACCCCTCTCCCCGTTCCGCCCGCGCGGCCTCGTCGATGGCGGTATCGGTCATGGTCGGCACCTTCCTTGTCGGGGGGTCAGATCAGTTCCACGCCGGTGACCAGCGGGTCGCCGCGCAGCACGGTCAGGGTCCGGGACGGGGACAGCACGTCGGAGGCCAGATGCGCGCCGGGCGGGATCGCACCCTCGCGCAGTTCGCGGGCGGTGAGCGCCGCGACGACACCGCTCAGCGCGTACGAGTCGGGCGTCCGCAGGAGCAGGCGGCGCGGGCGTCCCGCGACGGGGTCGCGCGGCACTGCCTGGAAGAGCATCGCGTAGTACGGCCCGGTCGCCGCGAGATCGGTGTCGGCCGCGGCGACCACGGCCGGGACGTGCTCGTCCAAGGCCGCCTCGTCGTCGGCCCACGCCCGGGCGAGCGCCCCGGGAATGGCCTCGGTGACGTAGACCGTGTAATTGCGCAGTTCCGCCACGTCCAGTTCTGCGGCGAGCCGGGACATCTCCGTCGACAGGAACGGCCACGCGTGCACCCGGTCCCGGAACCCGGGCAGCGCCACCGACCGCAGCGGCTTCAGCGCCCCGGGCACGATCCGGCCGTCCCGCCAGGCGGCCAGGGCGGTGCCGAAGCGCGGCCCTCGGGTGAGCAGCGCGTCCACCGCCGACAGCGGGCCGATGGCCGCCGCGCCGCCGACGTAGACGTCCAGCCGGGCGAGCGGCCCGTCCGCGGCCAGCAGCCGGGGCAGGAGTCCCGACAGGCCCGGCATCAGCCCGGCCGAGAACACGGCGGTGCGGCCGTCCGGCACGGCGGCCTCGCGCCCGGTCAGGGCGTCGATCGCCACGAGGTCCCCGGCCGCGTCGACGTAGTGCGCCCCGCTCGCGAGAGCGGCGCGGGCCACCCGGTCCAGCACCCGGTACGAGGGCCCCGCGCAGTTGACCACGATGTCGCAACCCGCGCAGAACTCCCGCAAGGCGGCGGCGTCGTCCAGGTCCACACGGAACGGCTCGGCCGGCGCGCCGGACGCCGCCTTGCACGCCTCGGCCGCACGGTCCAGGTTGCGCCCGCCGATGCGGAGCGGGCCGGTCCCCCACCCGGCGAGCCGTTCGACCACGACGCGGCCCACCGTCCCGGACCCGCCCAGCACCCCGATCAGCGTCATCGCCCCGTGCCCGAAGGCTCGGCGTCCCGGCCCTCGCGGACGGCCGCCGCGAGCCCGGCGACGGTCGGCGCGTCCAGGAAGCGGCGGACGCCCACGCTCGCGCCGGCGTCCTTCACCAGCCGGGCCACGGTGCGGACGGCCAGGAGGGAGTCGCCGCCCAGGGCGAAGAACGACGTGGCGCGGTCCAGCACCGGCACTTCCAGGATCTCCTCCCACAGCAGCGCGATCCGCTGCTCCAGCTCGTCCGCGGGAGGCCCGGCCTGCTCGCCGCCCTCGGTCACCGCCCCGGCGCCGATCCGGATCTCGTCCGAGCCCTCGGCGGCGGGCTCGGCGGCCTCGGGGAGGTCGACGATCCGGTCCCAGCCCGGCCCGTCGGCCAGCGCGCCGATCAGCGCGACCAGATCGTCGAACGCGGCGTCCACCTCGGCCGGCTCGAACAGCTCGCCGACGAGCGAGAAGGCGACCGCCATCTCCCCGTTCATCTCCCAGAAGCGGGCTTCCAGCGCGACCTGCGGGGTGCGGAGCTGGTGGAAGAAGTCGTCGAAGTCCAGGTCGCCGAGCGGCCCGGCGGACGTCGCCTGCCGTTCCCCGATCGCCGCGTCCATGCCCAGCGTGCTCTGGAAGACGATCGGGGCCACCGGACGGGTGGTCCCGCGCCGCCGGGCCAGCTCGCGCGCCACCTCCACGCCCGTGATCAGGTTGTGCGCGGCGTGGTCGGCGAAGCCGCGCTGCCGGTCGCCCGCCAGTTCGGTGAACGTGCGCCCGGCCGCCAGCTCCACCGGCACCAGCATCGTCGCGGCGAACGCGCCGATCGTGCGGTGGATGTCGGGATGCAGCGGGAGCCGGTTGAGCTGGAGGGTGTTCAGCAGCATCCGGCGGTGCCCGGCCCAGCGCGACAGCACCACGGCGAACGCGGTGAGCATCGCGGCCGACGGGGTGACCTCCCGCTCGGCGCACCGGGCCCGCAGCGCCGCCCAGCGCTCGGGCGCCAGCCGGGCCTCCCGGGTGTCCATCAGCTCGGGCGCCACCTCGCGGGGGTCGGCGCGCAGCGGCAGGGCCGGGGGCGGCGGCGCGTCGTCGAGCCGTTCCCACCACCAGTCGCGGTCGGCGGCCCAGGCGCCGGTCCGCCGCAACCGCCCGATCGAGTGGACGTAGTCGCCGAAGTCGACCTCCAGCGGCGCCGGTACGGCGTTCCAGTCGGCGGCCAGCATCAGCAGCTCGCGGTTCAGGACGGTGGCCGACCAGCCGTCCATCGAGATCAGGCTCATCGCGGTGTGCAGCCGCCCCCGCCCGCCCGGCAGCAGGCTCACCCGCACGTCCAGGCCCGGCCCGGTCAGCGGGTCGGGGCCGGTGGTCCCCATCTCCCGGCGGATCCCCTCCAGGGCGGCGGCGATCTCCTCCTCCCCCGCCTCGCGCAGGTCGTACACGCGCGGCCGCGGGATCGCCCCCGGCGCGTCCGAGGGCAGCACATACTGCTCTCCCTCGGGAGTGAGACGGGCCCGCAGGGTGGGCTGGTGCAGCGCCAGCCGGTGCAGCGCGTCGGCCAGGGTCTCCTCGGCCTCGTCGGCGTCCATGTCGCGCAGGCCGACGTCGCTGTAGAAATGCGCGGAGGCGTACGACAGCTCCCAGCCGTCGTGCTGGCCGACGAAATACCCCTGCTGCAGCGGCATCAGGGCGAACGGCGCCTCCGGGTCGGCGCGGCGTTCGATCTCCACCGGAAGCGCCCGAGCGGCGTGGCCGTCCCCGGAGGACCGGCGCGCCACCAGGTCGGCCAGCGCCGACAGCGTGATCTCCACGGTGACGTCGGCCAGCGCCAGCTCGACCATCAGGCGCCTGCGCACCAGCGCCGACATGCGCACCGCCAGGACGGAGTCGCCTCCCAGCCGCAGGAAGCTCGCGTCCGGATCGATCGTGTCCGGGTCGAGGTCGAGCAGCTCGCCCCAGATGCCGGCGAGTTCCCGTTCGACCTCGGGCCGGGCTCCGGCGGATGCGTGAAGGGTCAACGGACTCTCCCTCGGGGTTCGGGCGCGGCGACCAGGAGATGCTGGGAGAACGCCGCCATCGGATGGTCGGGACGGGGAAGTTCGAGGAGCGGCGCCAGCCCGGCGGCTCCGAACTCGGCCGCCCATTCGCCGCGGGTGAGGTAGGTGCGGCGGGTCCCGGCACGCCGGTCCAGGCGTTCGGGACGGGCCCGGCCGGGCGGGCCCGAGAGCAGGAAGGGCATCGAGACCAGCGACTGGTGGTGCTCGTGGCAGGTCTCGATGAGCAGCACCGCGCCCTCGGGCGCCAGCACCGCGCGGATCCGCCCGAGCAGCTCGCCCGCGTGCGGGGCGTTGTGCGCCGCGTTCACCGCGATCACCAGGTCGAACGGCCCGGGTCCGCACTGCCCGGTGAGATCGGCGCCGAAGTCGGCGACGGCCGTGCGCAGGAACGGGTGGGCGGCGAACCGCCGCCGCGCCGCGTCCAGGAAGAAGGGCGACAGATCGGTGAACAGGTACTCGGTGGTGTGCCCGGCCAGTACCGGCAGCAGGTCGGCCGTCAGCGAACCCGTGCCCGCGCCCAGCTCCAGCACCCGGCGCTTGGCGGGCAGGCCGCAGACCACGTCGACGGCCGCGGCGTTGAGGTAGCGGTTGACGGCGTTGTCGCGGTAGATCGCCGCCGCGGTGCCCGGCTCCCCCTCGGGGAACAGCATCGCCTGGGCGCTCACACGATCGGCGAGCAGGGCGGGAAGGGAGCGCAGCGAGTCCAGCAGGTACCGCGTCACCCGCTCGGGATACCCGAGCCCGCGGCGCGCCTCGTCCAGGCCCCGGCGCAAGGCGATCAGCTCGGACCGCCGCCACCGCCGGAACCCGGCATGGCGGCCGGACGCGGAACGCTCGATCAGGGACTCAGCGACAAGGGCGTCGAGCCAGTGCCCGACGATCCAGGCGTGCCGGGCGGCCGCGCCCAGCTCGGTCGCGATCTCCTCCGCGGTCCGCGGGCCCTTCCCCTCCAGCGCCTCGCCGAGGAAGGCCGCGATGCCGTTGAGAACCGCCAGATCCAGGCTCCGCATGTAGACCGGGAAGCCCTCGGGCGAGACGTGACCGAGCGCCGCCATGCCCGCCCGGTGCGCCGAACCGGTCATCACACCCGGGCGGCCGGCGGACGCGCCGGGCCCCGCGCGACCCGCGCCGCCAGTTCCGGGGACGAGAGGGCGCCCGGCTCGGCGAGCATCATCATCACGTCGAAGAAGGTCCTGTTGACCTCGGCGTCCACCAGCGCCAGCTCCATCAGCCGCCGCATGTACTCCCCCGCGCCGCGGGAGCCCTCGTCCCCCACGTCACCGAGGTAGGCCAGATCCGCTCCGGTGGCGACCTGCCAGGCCCGCTCGTTCCCCGCGGCGATCTCCTTCTGCGTCGCGCGGCAGCCGGCCCCCTCCCCCAGCAGGCGGCGCAGCAGCACGGCCGTCATCGCGGCCATCGACATGCCCTGCGCGTACACCGGGTTGACCGCGCACACCGCGTCGCCCACCAGCAGCAGGCCGTCCGGCCACGCGGGCAGCTCCTCGTACCGGTACCGCTCGTTGGCCATGTGCCGGAAACCGTGGACCGGACCGGCAGGGACGGCATCGCGGACGACGTCGTACAGCACCGGATGCCGAAGACTCCGCGCGAACTCCAGGAAGCCCGTCTCATCGACCGGCGGATGGTCGTCGAGGTAGCCGTACAGCGAGACCAGCCACCTGCCGCCCTCGACCGGGACCAGCGCCCCGCCCCGCAGCGGCTGCCCCTCGCCCGGCTGGATCGAGATGACCCGCCACTCGTCCGCGAAGCCGGCCGGGATCTCGTACAGCCGGCTGCTGTACCCGGGCCGCGAGTCGACCCGTTCCTCCTCCGGCTCGCCGAGGCCGAGTTCGAGCAGCCAGCGGCGGCCTCCCGACCGGCGTCCGGAGGCGTTCACGACCAGGTCGGCGGCGATCGCCTCTGCCCGGTCGTCGTCCCGGCCCCGTACCCGCACGCCCGCGACGCGCTCCGTGTCCCCGACGAGCCCCACGGTCTCTGTACGGTCGCGGAACCGCACACCGTCGATCCCGCCCACGGACTTCCGCACGACGTTCTCGACCAGCTCGCGGGTGGCCGACGGCACCGTGTGGGACGGCGCGAAGCGGTGGCACCATCCCGCCGGGCTCAGCCACAGGTGGTCGTACGGCGTTCGCAGCGGGACGGCGCCCGCCTCGTACAACCGCTCGGTGAACCCGGGAAGCAACTCCTCCAGGGCGCGCTGCCCCGCCCCCATCAAGGAGTGCAGGTGGCGGCTCTGCGGGACGCCGGGCCGGAACACCGCGGCGTCCGCGAGCCGGTCGCGTTCCAGCACCGTGACCTGCGCGAAGTGCCCGGCCAGCGCCGCGGCCGCCGTCAGCCCCGCGATCCCCGCGCCGATGACGACGGCATGTTCCCGCTCCTCCACACCGCACCCCAATCCGGAATGAAAACCATTATCACTATCAATATCACGCCTTGGCCTCAGAGGGGAATCCACCGGGAGCCGCTGCGGCGGCGGCGAAGGTCGCCCGTCCGCGGGGGGAGAAGACGGCCTCGCGTTCCTCCGGTCGCGTGCGTAGGCGCGCCGCGTCCGGAGAGGGGTTGGATCGGACGCCCACGCCGCTCACCGGCGTGGGCGTCCGTGTCACGCGTGCTCGGGTTCGGTGGCGGACCGCCGCTTCGGTATGACCAGGCAGAACAGCGCTCCGGCCACCAGCAGCCCGGCCGCCGCCAGCAGTCCGGCGCTGAATCCGGCGCTGGCGGCCGCCGCCGACGACGGGTCGGCTTCGCGGCCGGTGACGGTCGAGGCGAGCGTGCCCAGAACGGCCAGGCCCAGCGCGCCGCCCACGAGCCGGAAGCTGTTGAGCAGCCCCGACACCATGCCCGCGTTCTCGGCGGGAACGCCGGTCGTGGCGGCCGAGCCCATCGCGACGAAGCTCGCGCCGATCCCGACGCTGGCGACCAGCGACGGCCCGAGGATGTCGGACAGGAAGGTGCCGCCGGGGCCGCCGAGCCCGAACCACGCCATGCCCAGCGCTCCGGACAGCCCGCCCACGACGAGGAGCGTACGGGGGCCGACGCGAGTGAGCGTCCGGGTCGCGATGGCCATCCCGATCACCGAGCCCAGGCAGAACGGCAGGAACGCCAGTCCCGTGGACAGGGCGTCGTAGCCGAGCACCTGCTGCATGTGCAGGGAGACGAAGAAGAAGCTCGCGAGCTGGCCCGCCGTGATGAGGAATCCGAAGACGTTGGCGGCGAGTACCGCACGGTGCGCGAACAGGCCGAACTGAACGAGAGGAGCGGAGATCCTGCGCTCCACGGCCACGAACGCGGCGAGCACGACGAGCCCCACGGCGAGTGAGCACCAGGTGAGCGGCGCCGTCCAGCCCTCGGACCCGGCGACCGAGACGCCGAGCACCAGCAGGCTCATGCCCGCGGTGACCAGGACGGAGCCGAGCAGGTCCGGCCGGACGTCACGGCGTGCCCGGTCGCCCGGCAATCGCCTGGCCGCGTACAGGCCGAACGCGGCGATCGGGACGTTGACCAGCATCACCGCCCGCCAGCCGAACGCTTCGGTGAGGACGCCGGAGGCGACGACGCCGACGGCGCCGCCCGCCACGGTGGCGCCCGCCCACAGGCCCAGCGCCCGCGCGCGGGCGGGCCCTTCGGGGAAGTGCACGGTCACCAGCGCCAGCGCCACCGGGGACGCGGCGGCGGCACCCAGGCCCTGCGCCGCCCGTGCGGCGACCAGGAGCCACCCTGTCGAGGCGAGTCCTCCGGCGACGCTGGCCACCGCGAAAAGCGCGAGCCCGGCGGCCAGGACGCCGCGGCGGCCCAGCAGGTCGCCCATCCGGCCGCCCGCCATGAGGAATCCGCCGTTGAAGATAACGTAGGCGACGACGACCCAGTTCAGGGTGCTCGCGGAGAGCCGGAGGTCGTCCTGGACCGCCGGCAGCGCGACGTTGACGAGTGACAGGTCCAGCGAGACGAGGAACTGGACGGTGACGACGCACGCCAGGATCCAGCCCGCGCGCGGCACCGTGTCCGGTGGCCTGCCGGTGCGCCGGCGTCCGTCCGCTGCCGAGCCCTTCTTGGTCGCCGTGTCGTCGCCACCGCGTGCGGGTCCGGGAGTCATCGCGCCTCCGTCCGAGATTTGTCCACTGTACAAAAGGTTTGCCTAACCTACCTTCGGGTGGGGTGATGAGGGAAGAGGATCGATGAGCCGTTCGGAAACCGGTCAGGGTGCCGGGCGCCGCCGGGCCGGGGGGACGCGCGGCCCGCGCAGCGCGCGCGACCAGGACCCGCTGACCGCCGGGGAGATCGTCGAGGCGGGGGTGGCGCTGACGGCGGAACGCGGGCTGTCGGGCTGGTCCCTGCGCGACCTGGCGGCGGCGCTGGACTGCTGGCCCACCGCCATCACCCACCATGTCGGCGACCGGACCAAGGTGGAGATCGCGGTGGTCGACGCGATCCTGCGGCGCCTGCCGCTCCCCGATTCCGCCCTCGCCTGGCGCCCGTGGTTCCGCGCGCTGCTCACGTCCATGCGGCCGCTGCTGCTGGACTACCCGGGGGTGGCCGGCTGGCTGGGCGTCGCCGCTCCGGCCGTGCCGGCCGCGACCGCCATCATGGACGAGGGGATCGGCAGGCTCTCGGCCGCCGGATTCGGCACCGAGGCCCCCGCCGCGTACATCACCCTGCTCAACGCGGCGGTCCATCTGGTCGCAGCCGAGAACGAGCGCGACGCCGTGCCGAAACTGCGCGACACCATCTCCCGGCGCCTCACCGAGTTGCGGGACGACCCGGCCCGCCCGGGGGCGGCGACGCTCGCGGCCGCACTCACCAGCGACTGGAAACGGGAAGAGATCTTCACCTACACGCTGGACCGCACCCTGGACGGCGTCGAGACCAGACTCGCCACCCTGCTCGGCGACGACTCGGGCGGCGCCGAGACCGCCCGGACATGACCGGCTCGGCGGCCGGGACGTCGGCCGGGACGTCGGCGAACCGCGGCCGCATCCCCTCACTCGGCGGCGCGGCCATGAAGCTCGGCATGGCCCCGGAGGGGACGGCGCGGCTAGTGACCGATGTCGTGGTCGCCGGCCTTGATGAGGCCGCTCTCGTAGGCGAAGATCACGATCTGGGTGCGGTCGCGCAGGCCGAGCTTGGTGAGAATGCCCGACACATGCGTCTTGACCGTGGCGGGCCCGATGAAGAGCTCCTTGGCGATCTCCGAGTTGCTGGCCCCCCGCGCGACGGCGGCCATCACCTCCTGCTCGCGGACGGTGAGGCGGTCCAGGCGGCTCGAGACGGCGGCGTTGACGGTGAGACGCTCGGCGAACCGGCCGATGAGGCGCCGGGTGATCGACGGGGCCAGCAGCGCCCCGCCGTCGGCGACGGTGCGGACGGCGCCGGCGAGCTGGTCGGTGGGGATGTCCTTGAGCACGAACCCGCTGGCGCCGGCGCGCAGGGCCTTGTACACGTACTCGTCGGGGTCGAACGTGGTCAGGATCAGCACGCGGACGTTCCAGTCGGACTCGGCCATGATGCGGGAGGTGGCCTCCAGGCCGTCCATGCCGGGCATCCGGATGTCCATGAGGATCACGTCGGGACGATGGCGGCGCGCCACCTCGATCGCCTCCAGCCCGGTTCCGGCCTCGGCGACGACCTCGATGTCGTCCTGGACCCGCAGGATCATGGCGAAGCCCCCGCGGACCAGCGCCTGGTCGTCGACCACCGCGACGCGGATGCTCACGCGGCTCCCTCCTCGCCCTGCGGCTCGGTCGTCCGGCTCATACCGGCTCGCCGCCGGTCGGCAGGCGGGCGACGACCCGGAACCCGCCGTCCGGGCGCGGGCGGGTGTCGAGGGTGCCGCCCAACAGTAGTGCCCGCTCCCGCATTCCGATGATGCCGTGCCCTCCCGTACCCTGGACGGCGCCCGATCCGGACACGGCGGCGGCGCCGTGGCCGTCGTCCAGCACCTCGATGACGATCCCGTTCCTGTCGGTGCCGAGGCGCACCTCGGTGGAGGCCCCCGGACCGGCGTGCTTGAGCACGTTGGTGAGCGCCTCCTGGACGATGCGGTACGCGAACAGGTCCACGCGGGCCGGAAGGCCGGCCGACGCCCCGTCCAACGACAGCGACACCTCCACGCCCGCCCCGCGGATCCGCTCGACGAGGCCGGGGAGGTCGGCGAGGCCGGGCTGGGGGCCCAGGCCGTCGAGCTCGGCCTCCGGACGGAGGACCCCGAGCAGGTGGCGCAGCTCGCCGAGCGCCTGCCGCCCCGCCTCCTCCACCGCCTCCATCGCCCGCAGGGCGCCATCGAGGTCTTCGGAGGCCACGGCCCTGGCCGCGCCCGCCTGCACGGTCATCAGGCTCACCCGGTGGGCGACCACGTCATGCAGCTCGCGCGCGATCCGCGTCCGTTCCTCCACCACGATTCGCCGGGCCTCGGCGGCCTGCTCCCGCAGCGCCCGGGCGGCGCGCTCCGTGCGCGACCGGAGGCGGCGCCCGACGTACCAGGTCCCGAACATGGCGATGCTGCCGAAGACCACGGCGTCCTGCCACGGGGCCGGATCGGTGAGGCCCTCGATGTTGACCACCACGATCGCCGCGGCCACTCCGGCCCGGGCCCACCGGTCTTCGGTGGAGTACCGGCCGGCGCTGTAGAGGGCGACGAGCGTCACCACGCCGGTGAGGTCCTTGTCGACGACGCCGAACAGCGTCACGGCCCAGGCGCCCACCGCCACGCCCACGACGGCCAGCGGTGCGCGCCGGCGCCAGTACAGCGCCGCGGCGGCGACGGCGAACACCGGCACGGCACCGATCGGGACGTCGCCGATGGGACGGATGGACAGCGCATCGCCGGGCCCGTCCCGCACGAACACCGTCGCGAGAAAGACCAGGAGCGCCAGAACGGCGTCCGCGGCGCGCGGCCAGCGGGCGAAGGGGCCCCGGAACCGGCCCCGGGGGTGCCCGAGAGGCGTTCGGGAAGGCGTCGCCGTGCGGTTCACCATCGCTCCACGTGTGACATGCGGGTGGCCCGTCGCGGCCAGCCGGCGGGCTCGGGCCCACGGTAGGCCAGGCCGGACACCCGGTCATCCGCCTCCAGACGGAGGCGTGTCTCCGCCGCTCGGGGGGAGGGCACGCGCCGGCGGCCGCGCACGACCCGCCTCGCGGCGGAGGGCCGTCCCGCCCGCGGGCGGGCGACCGCGCCCGGTCCCGGCGCGGACGGTAGAACCGGCGCCGATCCGGCGCCCGCGCCGTCCGGAACACACCGCAGGAGCACCGTCATGCATCGCATCATCCGTCGCGTCGCCGCCGCCGGCGCCCGCAGACCGTGGACCACGATCGGGCTGTGGGTGGTCGCCACCGCCGTCCTCCTGGGGCTGGCGGGCACCGCCGGCGGAACGTTCGTCGACGATTTCGTCGCCCCCGGCAGCCAGAGCGAGAAGGCCGCCGAGCTGCTCGAGAAGCGCTTCCCCGCGGCGGCCGGCGGCGGCGCGATGGCGGTGTTCGCCGTAGGGGAAGGGCAGCGGCTCGACCGCCACCGGGCCGGCATCGACGCCGCGGTCGCCAGGATCGCCGGCGTGGAGCACGTCACCGCGGTGGCCGCCCCGTTCACCGCCGGCACGGTGTCGCCCGACGGCCGCATCGGCTTCGCCGAGATCTCCTTCGACGTGCCGACGACGGAACTCGGCCCGCCCGCGATCGCCGCGATCGGCGACGCGCTGGAGCCCCTGCGGGACGCCGGCGTCACGGCGGAGGTCGGCGGCGACGCTGCGTTCATCAACGCCGAGCCGGTGAGCTCGGGCACCGAGGCGGTCGGCGTGCTGGCCGCGCTGGTCGTGCTGCTCGTCGCGTTCGGGACGGTCGTCGCCGCCCTGGTCCCGGTCGCGCTCGCCCTGGTGACGGTCGCCGCCGGGCTGGGCGGCATCACACTGCTGGCGGGCGCGATGGACGTCTCCGGTGCCGCGCCGACCATCGGCGCGATGATCGGACTGGGGGTCGGCATCGACTACGCCCTGTTCATCGTGGCCCGCTACCGCGAGAACCGGGCCGCCGGGCAGGACGGCCCCGCCGCGCTGTCGGGCGCCATGGGCTCGGCGGGCTCCGCCGTCCTGTTCGCCGGCGGCATCGTCGTCGTGGCGATGGCCGCCCTGTCGCTGACCGGCCTGGGCTTCCTGATCTCGGTCGGCCTCAGCACCTCGCTGGTCGTGCTCTTCGCCGTGGCCACCGCCCTCACGCTGCTGCCGGCACTGCTGACCCTGCTCGGCGACCGCGTCGACGCGTGGCGGCTCATCGGGCGCCGGCGTCGCCCCAGGCGGGCCGAGGACACCGCCTGGTGGCGCTTCGCCCACCGCGTCTCCGGGCGGCCCTGGCCCTTCCTGATCGCCGCGTCCCTGGTGCTGCTCACGCTGGCCGCCCCGGCGCTGTCGATGCGAACCGGCTTCCCGGACGCCGGCAACGACTCGACGAGCACCACGCACCGCCGCGCCTACGACCTGCTGGCGGAGGGCTTCGGCCCGGGCGTCAACGGCCCGCTGCTGCTCGTCGCCGACCTGCGCGGCCAGGGCGTGGACGCCCAGGACATCCCCGCGCTGGCCGAACGCGTCGCCGCCGACCCCGGCATCGCCACGGTCGGCGAGCCGCGCACCTCCCCCGCCGGGGACACGATCGTGCTGCCCACGATCCCCACCACCGCGCCCGCGGACCCCGCGACGTCCCAGACCCTCGACCGCGTCCGAGCCCTCGTCCCCGCCGGCGTCTCCGTGGCGGGCCTGACCGCCATGACCGACGACCTCACCCGGCAGCTCGGCGACACGCTGCCGCTCTTCGTCACCGCGATCCTGACCGCGTCGTTCCTGCTGCTCATGGTGGTGTTCCGCTCCATAGCGGTACCGCTGAAGGCCGCCGTGATGAACCTGCTGTCGATCGGCGGCGCGTACGGCGTCGTGGTCGCCGTCTTCCAGTGGGGCTGGCTCAAGGACCTGTTCGGCCTGGACGAGACCATCCCGATCGCGTCGCCGCTGCCCACGATCTTCTTCGCGGTCCTCTTCGGCCTGTCCATGGACTACGAGGTGTTCCTGCTCTCCCGCATCAGGGAGAACCACCATGCCACGGGCGACACGGCCGAGTCGGTGGCCCGCGGCATGGCCGGCACCGGGCGCGTGATCACCTCGGCCGCGCTGATCATGACGGTGGTGTTCCTCGGCTTCGTCGCCAACCCGTCGCCGCTGGTCAAGATGCTGGGCCTGGGACTGGCCACGGCCATCGTCCTCGACGCGACGATCGTCCGGATGGTGCTCGTACCCGCGACCATGGCCCTGCTGGGCCGGGCGAACTGGTGGCTGCCCCGTTGGCTCGACCGCCGGCTGCCCCACGTTGGCATGGGCGATGCCGTCGCCGTCCCCCGGCAGCGGGAGGCGACGCACCCCGACCCGGCTGACGCGACGGCCACCTCGGGTCGGTAGCAGCTCGGTCCATCTTTGAGTGGTGCCCTTGGTGATGTGGAGTCCAAGCGTCCACGCCGGTCACCGGCGTGGACGCACACTCCTTGCCATTTTTATGTACTGCGCACCGGGACGGTTGCGGTAAGACCCAGGTCGTGCCGCAGAATCTCCGACCGGAGTACCGGCCTGCGTCCTTTACAAAGTACGGGTGCTTCAGTGTGTGGGTTTCGTGGGATGTTGCGGAGGGTGGCCAGGATCTGCGGGGAGTCGTCCACCACGAGCACGCGCGTCATGAGTCCTCGCCTCGTTCGCGCCCGCCGCCGGGGACGCCGGGTGTGAAGGCGCCGTCCGGTTCGGCCGCCGGCAGGGTGACGATCATGGTGAGGCCGCCGCCGGGGGTCTCGTCGAGGTCGATGGTGCCGTTCATGGCCTCGGTCAGGCCGCGGGAGAGGGCCAGGCCGAGTCCCACGCCGGTGTGGTTGTCGCGGTCGCCCAGGCGCTGGAAGGGTTCGAAGACGCGGTCGCGGTCGGCGGGCGGGATGCCGGGGCCGCGGTCGATGACGCGCAGTTCCAGGCGCCCGGCGTGCGCGCTGGCGGTGACCAGCACGGATTCGCCGGTCGGGCTGTGGCGGACGGCGTTGCCGATGAGGTTGGCCAGGACGCGTTCCAGCAGGGCGGGGTCGGCCAGCAGTTCGGGCAGCCCGTCGGGGATGCGGATCTCGACGCCGGCGGTGTCGCCGACGGCGCGGGGCACGATGTCCTCGGCGGCGAGGCGGCGCCGGGTGATGCCCAGCGAGCCGGCCTGCAGGCGGCTCATGTCGAGGAGGTTGGCGACCAGGCGGTCGAGCCGGTCCAGGGACTCGGCGGCGGTGGCGACGAGTTCGTCCTGGTCCTCGATGCTCCAGTCGACGTCGGGGCTGCGCAGGCTGTCGACGGCCGCCTTGGCGGAGGCGAGGGGGGTGCGCAGGTCGTGGCTGACGGCGTTGAGGAGCGCGGTGCGCATGCGGTCGGCCGCGGCCAGCGGGCGGACCTGCTCGGCGGCCTCGGCCAGCCGCCGGTGCCGCAGCGCCACCGCGGCCTGCGCCGCGAACGCCTCCAGCACCCGCCGGTCGGCGGCCGGGAGCATGCGGCCGCGCAGCACGAGGGCGAGCGCGTCGTCGTCGATGAGGATGTCGGTCTCGCCGGCGTCCGGGCTGGTGCACGGCTCGCCGCCGACGGTCGCGACGACGACCCACGCGTCGGGGTCGCGCAGCGTGTCGGGGGTGGCGGGTTCGTCGGGGTCGCGTTCCAGCAGGGTGACCGAGGTCAGGCCGTAGGTCTCGCGGAGCCGTTCGAGGATGCCGGTCAGGGCCGTGGAGTCGCGGCGCCCGTCGATGGCGATGTCGCCGCGCAGGATGTCGCCGCGCAGAATGTCCCCGGCGAGGATGGACAGGATCTGCGATTCGGTCTGGGCGCGGGCCGCCTCCCAGCTCTTGCGCGCGGTGATGTCCACGATGGTGCTGACCGTCATGCCCACCACCAGGTACACGACCAGCTGGAGGAACGCTTCGGGCTCGTGGATGGTGAAGGTGTAGAGCGGGGGTGTGAAGTAGTAGTTCAGCAGGAGTGATCCGGTGATGGCGGCGAAGATCGCGGGAAACAGGCCGCCGATCATGGCGACCCCGATCACCGCGGCCTGGAACAGCAGGATCTCGCTGGTGAGGGAGAGCTGCTCGCGCGTGTGGTCCAGGAAGAAGGTGAGCAACGGCAGCCCGGCGACCGCGGTGGCGAATCCGGCGTGGCGGCGCCTGGCGGGCACGCCCCAGGCGGTGCGCAGCGCCTTCCAGCGCCTGCCCTGGTTGGTCTCCTCGTGGGTGACCAGGTGGACGTCGATGGAGCCGGACTGGGCGGTGGTGGTGACGCCGACCCCGCGGGAGAACAGCTGGGCGATCCGGCCGCGGCGGGAGGCGCCGAGGACGAGCTGGGTGGCGTTGACGCCGCGCGCGAAGTCCAGCAGGGCCTCGGGGACGTTGGTGCCGACGACCTGGTGGTAGCTGCCGCCGAGGCTCTCCACGAGGGCGCGCTGGCGGGTGAGGTGGGCCGGGTCGGCGTCGGTGAGGCCGTCGCTGCGGGTGACGTGCACGGCGAGCAGGTCGGTGCCCTTGGTGCGGTCGGCGATGCGGGCGGCGCGGCGGATGAGGGTGTCGCCCTCGGGGCCGCCGGTGAGGGCGACGACGACGCGTTCGCGGGCCTCCCAGGTGCCGCGGATGTCGTGGTCGGCGCGGTAGCGGTCGAGCTGGTCGTCGACCTTGTCGGCCAGCCACAGCAGGGCCAGCTCGCGCAGCGCGGTCAGGTTGCCGACGCGGAAGTAGTTGCCGAGGGCGGCGTCGACCTTGTCGGGGGTGTAGACGTTGCCGTGCGCCATCCGGCGGCGCAGCGCCTGCGGGGTCATGTCGATCAGTTCGATCTGGTCGGCGCGGCGGACCACCTCGTCGGGGACGGTCTCGCGCTGCGGCACGCCGGTGATCTGCTCGACGACGTCGTTGACCGAGTCCAGGTGCTGGACGTTCACGGTGGAGATCACGTCGATGCCGGCGTCCAGGATCTCCTCGATGTCCTGCCAGCGCTTGGCGTTGCGGGAGCCGGGGACGTTGGTGTGCGCCAGCTCGTCGACGAGCGCCACCGCCGGGCGCCGCCGGATGACCGCGTCGGCGTCCAGCTCGGTGAACGTGGCGTCCCGGTAGGTCAGCTCCCTGCGGGGGACGACCTCCAGCCCGTGCAGGAGTTCCGCGGTCCGCGCCCGGCCGTGCGTCTCCACGAAGCCGACCACCACGTCGGTGCCGCGTTCCCGCCGCCGCCCCGCCTCGGCGAGCATGGCGTAGGTCTTCCCGACCCCGGGGGCGGCCCCGAGGTAGATCCGCAAGCTTCCCCGGCCCATGTCTTCCTCCCGGCCCCGTGTCGGGGCCATCGACCGATCGTTCTCTGGTCTGTGCCGGATGGGGCACCGCGGGCTCAACCGCGGTACGGGAACCTTTTGTCCAGCGCGATGTTCAGTTTCAGGACGTTGACCGCCGGCTGCCCCATGAAGCCGAGGGCACGTCCCACCTCCTCCTTCTTCATGAGCTGTTCGACCTGTGCCGGGGAGACGCCGCGGGCCTGGGCGACCCGCCTGATCTGGAGCCGCGCGTAGTCGAGGCTGATGTGCGGGTCCAGGCCGCTGCCGCTGGCGGTCACCGCGTCGGCGGGCACGGCGGGGTTCGCGGGCGCGCTCCCCTTGATCGGGACGACGAGTCCGGCGGAGTAGTCCTCGCCGTACCGGGCCGGTTCGACCCGCACGCCCCGGTACGTGGCGACGAACGGCGTCCGCACCACGCCCTCCTGCTCGTTAAGGCTGACCACGCGGGTGGGGCGCGGGACGTCACCGGAGGCCGAGCGGGCGCCGAAGACCGCCAGGACCGCGCCGACCCCGCCGGGTGTGCAGAACGGGCGGGCGCCGCTGACGCCCTCCAGTTCCCCGACGTTCCTGCTGCGCTCGCAGACCTGGGTGAGCAGGCTCTGTGAGGCGTTCTCGTCCTCCTTGCCCGCGGCGACCAGCTTGGGGTCGGGCAGCGTGTCGACGATGCTCTCCGGGCCCTGGTTGCTCGCGGCGGTGGCGGTGGGGTCGTAGCCGTCGCCGGCGGCCGACGGGCGGCTCTGGAAGTACTGCCTGAGCGGGGTGCCGTCCTTGTCGGTGAACGACTGCCCGATCAGCCCGCTGCCGGCCGTCCGGCCGCCGGCCGAGACCAGCGAGCCGTCGGCCTTGTCGTTCAGGCCGGGGAGGCGGCCGGCCGCGAACACGGCCAGCGGGTAGAGCACGCCGAGCAGCACGGTGAAGACCAGCAGGGCGCGGAGCGCGGCCAGGTGCTGCCGGATCCATGAGGGCATTCGCATGTCAGGACATCCCCGGAAGGAACTGGACGATCAGGTCGATGAGCTTGATGCCGAGGAACGGGGCGACGATCCCGCCCAGGCCGTACACGGACAGGTTGCGCGACAGCAGCTTGGAGGCCTTGCTCGGCCGGTACTTCACGCCGCGCAGGGCGAGCGGGATCAGCGCGATGATGATGAGCGCGTTGAACACCACCGCGGACAGGACCGCCGACTGCGGGCTGTTCAGCCGCATGATGTTGAGCGCGTCCAGGCCGGGGAAGATCGCCACGAACAGCGCGGGGATGATCGCGAAGTACTTGGCGATGTCGTTGGCGATGGAAAAGGTGGTGAGCGCGCCGCGGGTGATGAGCAGTTGCTTGCCGATCTCGACGATCTCGATGAGCTTGGTCGGGTCGGAGTCCAGGTCGACCATGTTCCCGGCCTCCTTGGCGGCCGAGGTGCCGGTGTTCATCGCCACTCCGACGTCGGCCTGGGCCAGGGCGGGGGCGTCGTTGGTGCCGTCCCCGGTCATGGCGACCAGCCGGCCGCCCTCCTGCTCGGTCCTGATGAGGGCGAGCTTGTCCTCGGGCCTGGCCTCGGCCAGGAAGTCGTCCACGCCGGCCTCGTCGGCGATCGCCTTGGCGGTGAGCGGGTTGTCACCGGTGATCATCACGGTGCGGATGCCCATCCGGCGCATCTCGTCGAACCGCTCCCGCATGCCCTCCTTCACCACGTCCTTGAGGTGGATGACGCCCAGGACGCGTGCCGCGCCGTCCATGTCCTCGCCGACCACCAGGGGGGTGCCGCCGGAGGCGGAGACGCCGTCGACCGTGGCGCCCAGCTCGGGCGAGACCGTCCCGCCGCGCTCGCGGACCCAGTCGGCGACCGCGCTGGCCGCGCCCTTGCGCAGCATCCGGCGGCGGCCGCCCGGCTCGTCGAGGTCGACGCCGCTCATCCTGGTCTCGGCGGTGAACGGCACCCAGGTGGCGTGCGCCAGTTCGCCGGGCTCGCGCTCGCGCAGCCCGTACCGCTGTTTGGCGAAGACGACCACCGAGCGGCCCTCGGGGGTCTCGTCGGCGAGGCTGGACAACTGCGCGGCGTCCGCCAGCTCCTCCTCGCTCACCCCGTTGACCGGGACGAACTCGGCGGCCTGCCGGTTGCCCAGGGTGATCGTGCCGGTCTTGTCCAGCAGCAGCGTGTTGACGTCCCCGGCCGCCTCGACCGCGCGGCCGCTCATCGCCAGGACGTTGCGCTGGACGAGGCGGTCCATGCCGGCGATGCCGATCGCCGACAGCAGCGCCCCGATCGTGGTGGGGATCAGGCAGACCAGCAGCGACACCAGCACGATCCCGGTGACGCCGTTCCCATCCAGCGCCAGGGAGTCCGGCACGCCCGGGTTGCCGTCCTTGGAGTAGATCGCCAGCGGCTGGAGGGTGGCCACCGCCAGCAGGAAGATGATCGTAAGGGCGGCCAGCAGGATGTTCAGCGCGATCTCGTTGGGCGTCTTCTGCCGGCTGGAGCCCTCGACGAGCGCGATCATCCGGTCGATGAACGACTCCCCCGGCCGCTGCGTGATCTTCACGACGATCCGGTCCGACAGCACCTTGGTGCCGCCGGTCACCGCCGAGCGGTCGCCGCCCGACTCCCGGATCACCGGGGCGGACTCGCCGGTGATCGCCGACTCGTCCACGCTCGCGATGCCCTCGACCACGTCCCCGTCACCGGGGATGATCTGCCCGGCCTCGACGACCACGATGTCGCCCTGCCGCAGTTCGGCCGCGCCGACCCGCTCCTCGCGCAGGGCGCCGGCACGGCCCGGCGCCCAGTCGAGCAGGCGGCGCGCGACGGTGTCGGTCTTGGCCTTGCGCAGCGTGTCGGCCTGCGCCTTGCCCCGTCCCTCGGCCACCGCCTCCGCCACGTTGGCGAACAGCACGGTCAGCCACAGCCACGCCACGATCGCCCAGGCGAACACGCTGGGGTCCAGCACGGCCAGGACCGTGCTCCACACCGCGCCGACCTCGACGATCAGCATCACCGGGTTGCGCCACAGCGTCCGCGGGTCCAGCTTGCGCAATGCATCGGGCAGCGTCGTCACCAGCAGCTTGGGGTCGAGCAACCCGCCCTGGACCCGGCCGCCGCCCTTGGGCGCCGGGGAACCCGGCGCCTCCCCGGTCTTCTGCAAAGTCTGCGTGGGCATCAGTGGATCCCTTCGGCCAGCGGCCCGAGCGCCAGCGCGGGCAGGAACGTGAGAGCGACCAGGATCACCGTGACCCCGACGACCATGCCGACGAACTGCGGCCGGTGCGTGGGCAGCGTGCCCTCCGACGCCGGCGCGTGCCCCTGCCGGGCCAGCGACCCCGCCAGCGCCAGCACGAAGATGATCGGCAGGAACCGGCCGAAGGCCATGCACAGCCCCAGCGCGGTGTCGTACCAGACCGTGTTGACCGTCAGACCCGCGAACGCCGACCCGTTGTTGTTGGAGGCGGAGGTGAAGGCGTACAGGACCTCGCTGAGCCCGTGCGCCCCGGTGTTGAGCATGCCCTCCCGGCCGCTCCCGGTGGCCATCGCCGCCGCGGTCCCCCCCAGCACCAGGATCGGCGTGATCAGGAAGTACATCGCGGCGAACTTGATCTCACGGGAGCCGATCTTCTTGCCCAGGTACTCGGGCGTGCGGCCCACCATGAGGCCCGCCACGAACACCGTGATCACGGCCAGCACCAGCATCCCGTACAGGCCCGCGCCCACCCCGCCGGGCGCCACCTCGCCCAGCATCATGTCGAACATCGTCATCATGCCGCCGAGGCTGGTGTAGGAGTCGTGGAAGGAGTTCACGGCACCGGTCGAGGTCAGCGTGGTCGAGGCGGCGAACACCGCCGAGTTCAGGACACCGAACCGCGACTCGGTGCCTTCGGAAGAGGCGCCGACCGCCGTCGGGACGGTGCCGTGGTGGATGCCCTGGAAGGTCATCGTGAGCGCGATGCTCGCGATCGCGATCAGGGCCATCACCGCCGCGATCGCGTATCCCTGCCGGTTCTGGCCCACCATCCGGCCGAACGTGCGCGGCAGCGCGAACGGGATCAGCAGGATCAGGAAGATCTCCAGCCAGTTCGTCCAGGACGTGGGGTTCTCGAACGGGTGCGCCGAGTTGGCGTTGTAGAATCCGCCGCCGTTGGTGCCCAGTTCCTTGATGACCTCCTGGCTCGCCACCGGCCCACCGGTGATCGTCTGCTGCCCGCCGGTGAGCGTGGACACCGTCGTACCGCCGTCGAAGTTCTGCACCACCCCGCCGACGATCAGCACGACGGCGCCGGCGAACGCGATCGGCAGCAGGATCCGCAGCGACCCGCGGGTCAGGTCCACCCAGAAGTTGCCGAGCCGCTCGGTCTTCCCGCGGGCGAAGCCGCGCACCAGCGCGATCGCGACCGCCATGCCGACCGCCGCCGACACGAAGTTCTGCACCGCCAGCCCGGCCATCTGCACCAAGTGGCCCATCGTCGACTCGCCCGAGTACGACTGCCAGTTGGTGTTGGTCACGAAGCTGACGGCGGTGTTCCACGCCTGGTCCGGCTTGACCGGGTCCATGCCCAGGCTCAGCAGCAGATGGTTCTGGAGCCGCTGGAAGCCGTACAGGAACAGGACGCCGACCGCCGAGAACGCCAGCACGCTGCGCGCGTAGACCCCCCAGGTCTGCTCGCTGCCCGGCTCGACGCCCATGCCCTTGTAGAGCACCCGTTCCACGCGCGAGTGCTTCGTGCCGCCGTAGACGCGGTACATGTAGTCGCCCAGCGGCCGGTACGCCACCACCACGGCGAGCACCAGGGACCCCAGGAAGACGATCCCCGCAGTCGTCGGACTCACTAGAAACGCTCCGGATACAGCAGGGCGACGATCAGAAAGACGATCAGGGCGGCGGCCAGCACCAGCCCGATGAGGTTCTCGGCGCTCACAGCCGCTCCACGCCCTTCACCAGCAGGCCGAGCGCGGCGAAGATCACCACGGTCAGCAGGACGAACGCCACATCACTCATGGGTCGGTCACCTCTGTCGAATTCCGGATGGGTGGGCCGTCCGCGGGCGGGTCGCTTCGGCCTCGGCCCAGCGCTCGCTGGACCCCGCGTCCAACCCCGACCCTTGCATTTCGGGCCCTTTGGGGAGTAAATCGCCGCGTTCTGGGGGTTTCGCCCCCTCTTAACGCCTTCTTGACGACGTGGCCGCCAGTCTTGACGCGTCCCTGACACGCCCTCCGCGCCGGGCGACCCAGACCGGAACGCGTCGGCCGCGATCACCGCGAAGACGACTGCGTCGCCAACGCCATGGGCAGAACGGGGTGTCGCGCACCCGCAGAGGCAGGCGCGCCGCGTTCGCCAGTACGTCCCCGACCGCCGCCTCGAAGCACGAGGACACCGGTACAAGGCCATCGGCACCCATCGCCCGCCACCGTCTTGCGCCTGCTGCGCGAGCACGGCGGCCACGAGCGTGAGCCGGGAGGTGTGGGGTATCGGGGCAAGGGGTACGCTACACAAGCGTGTAGTTTACGCGACATGTGTGTAGTACTGTGAGGGGCTGATGGCGGTCGATTCGATGGACGAGCGCGCGCCCGGAGATCTGACCGGGCGGGCGCGGATCAGGGATGCCGCGCTGCGGCTGTTCGCCGAGCGCGGCATCGCCGCGGCGACGATCCGGGACATCGCGAAGGAGGCGGGGGTTTCGTCGGGGCTGGTCCGGCACCACTTCGGCTCCAAGGAGGCGTTGCGCGACGCCTGCGACACCTACGCCACGGACCGGGTGAACCAGCTTTGGGAGCAGATGTTCGCGGAGGGACGGCTGGGCGACACGGCGTTCATGGCCTCCATCCACCCCACGACGATGCTGCTGCAGAACTACCTCGTGCGCTCGATGATGGACGGCTCGCCCGCCGCGGCGGCCATGTTCAGGCAGATGGTCGAGATCGGCGAGCAGTGGCTGGCAGACCACGGGACCGAGTCCCCCGATGTGCGCGCGTACTCCGCGGTGCTCTGCGCGATGCAGATGGGCGTGTTCCTCATGCGCGACCAGATGTCGGACGTGCTGGGGGTCGACGTGCGCACCGAGGAAGGCCACGCGCGCGTCAACCGGGGGTTCGTGGACGTCTTCTCCCATCCCCTGCTCACTCCGGAGCAGGCCGCCCAGATCCATGCGGCGTCGGACCGCGTCCAGGCGGAGGCGGCGGAACGCGGCCGGGCGGACACCGCCGCGGGCCCCCACCCAGGCACACCCACCCGAGAGCGGCGTGCGGACGGCCGCGCGCCCGAAGGAGAGAACGGCGATGACCCAGGCGATTCACGCTGACGGTCTGGTCAAGACGTTCGGACGCACCCGCGCCCTGGACGGGCTCGACCTGTCCGTCGGCACCGGCGAGGTGCACGGCTTCCTGGGCCCCAACGGGGCGGGCAAGAGCACCACGATCCGGGTGCTGCTGGGACTGATCCGCCCGGACGCCGGTACCGCGGCCCTGCTGGGCGGCGACCCGTGGGCCGAGGCGACCACGCTGCACCGCCGCCTGGCCTACGTGCCCGGGGACGTCACGCTGTGGCCGAACCTGTCCGGCGGCGAGGTGATCGACCTGCTCGGCGAGCTGCGCGGCGGGCTCAGCCGGCAGCGTCGCGCCCACCTGCTGGACAGCTTCGAGCTGGACCCGCGCAAGAAGGGCCGCGCCTATTCCAAGGGCAACCGTCAGAAGGTCGCCCTGGTCGCCGCCTTCGCCTCCGACGTCGAGTTGCTCATCCTGGACGAGCCCACCTCGGGCCTGGACCCGCTGATGGAGGAGGTGTTCCGGGAGGTGATCCGGGAGGAGCGGCGCCGCGGCGACCGGACGGTGCTGCTGTCCAGCCACATCCTGTCGGAGGTGGAGGCGCTGTGCGACCGCGTCACGATCATCCGGGACGGCCGCGCGGTCGAGACCGGCACCCTCGCGGGCCTGCGTCATCTGACACGTACGTCGGTCGAGGCCGAGCTGGCCGGCGCGGCGGAGGGGCTGGCCGCGCTGCCCGGCGTGCACGACCTGCGGCTGGACGGCGCGCGGGTGCGCTTCGATGTCGACACCGCCGCCATCGATGCGGCGTTGCGCCTGCTCACCGAGGCGGGCGTGCGCGCCCTCGACTGCCGGCCGCCCACGCTTGAGGAACTGTTCCTGCGCCACTACCAGCCGGCGGGCGCCGAGCACGCGGAGGCATCGCGATGAGCGTCCTGACGGGCACCGGCCGGCTGATCCGGCTGGCCGCGCGCCGCGACCGCGTCCAGTTGCCGATCTGGATCGTCGGCTCGGCCGTCGTGATGGCGGCGGGCGCGTCCGCCGCGGCCGACCAGTTCCCGACCGAGGCCGACCGGGTCGACGCGCTGCGCGACGCCGGCGGCAACGCGACCGTCCTGCTGCTGCGCGGCGTTCCGGTCGGGACCGGCGAGGGCGCCATGCTGAACTTCCGCAACTTCACGTCCATCCTCGTGGTGGTCGCGTTGATGAGCACTTTCGCGGTGATCCGGCACACCCGGCAGAACGAGGAGGCCGGCAGGGCCGAGCTGATCGGCGCCACCGGCGTGGGCCGCTTCGCCGGGCTGACCGCGGCGCTGGCCCTGGCGACCGGCGCGAACCTGGTGCTCGGCCTCGTGCTGGCCGGCACCCTGCTGGCCGGCGGCCTGCCGGCGGCGGGGTCGCTGGCGCTCGGCGCCGCGTGCGCGGTGACCGGGATGGCGTTCGCCGGGATCGCGGGATTGGCCGCGCAGCTGTTCCAGAGCGCCCGCGCCGCCAACGCCTGCGCCGCCACCGCCGTGGGCGTCGCCTACCTGGTCCGCGGCGCGGGTGACGCGCTCGGCGAGCGGGCCCCGGACGGCATCCGGGTGACGAGCGCTTGGCCGGCCTGGTTGTCCCCGATGGGCTGGGCCCAGCAGGTGCGCCCGTACGGGGAGGCACGCTGGTGGGCGCTCGCGCTGCCGGTCGCGCTCCTGCTCGTTCTCGCCGCGGCCGCGTTCGCGCTGCTGTCCCGGCGGGACATGGGCGCCGGGCTGGTCCCCGAGCGGCCTGGGCCCGCTGATGCTCCCCGCGCCCTGCTGAGCCCGGCCGGTCTCGCGTGGCGCCTGAACCGCGCCTCGGTCATCGGCTGGGTGATCGGAGCCGCGGTGGCCGGCGCGGGCATCGGCTCGCTCGGCAACGAGGTGAACGAGGCGATGGCCGACGACGAGGGCGCCGCGGACATGCTCGGCGAGCTCGCCGGCACCGGCGCCGGCAGCCTGGTGGACTCCTACTACGCCGCCATGATGAACGTGTTCGGTGTGCTGGCCGCCGGCTTCGTCGTCCAGGCGCTGCTGCGGCTGCGCGGCGAGGAGGCGGGCGGGACGGCCGAGGCGGTGCTGGCCACGGCCGTCGGCCGGTTCCGGTGGACGGCCGCGCACCTGGTCTGCACGGTGGCCGGCGCCGCGGCGATGCTGCTGGCCGCGGGCGCCGGCGCCGGAGTCGCCGACGCGGTCGTCGGCGGGGACGCGGGAGTGGGCACGCTGATCGGCGCCGGGCTGGTGCAGCTGCCGGCGGCGCTGGCCGTGGCCGGTTTCGTGCTGCTGGCGTTCGGCGGCCTGCCCCGCCTGACGGTCGCGCTGGCCTGGGCCGGACTGGCGTTCAGCATCGTCTGCGGCCCGCTGGGAGACCTGTTCGGGCTGCCGCAGGCGGTGCGCGACCTCTCGCCGTTCAGCCACGTCCCGGCGATTCCGGCGGCCGACCCGGCGGCCGTGCCGATCCTGGCGCTCGTCGCGGTGGCGGCGGTCCTCGCGGCGGCCGGGATGGGCCTGTTCCGCCGCCGAGACCTGACAGCATGACCCACCCGGAGCCCGGCGCCTCATCGCCGAGTGCTTTGAGAAGCTCGTCAGGCCCCGCACGGCTCCGGTGGGCCGATCCATTGTGATCTTGTAGGTCGCAGACGGGTTGCGGGCCGTGTGGCGCGGGCGGAGACCACATGAAGACGAAACGGCTCATTGTGTGCGGGTCAACGGATCTTCCAGAGTGAGACCGGCTGCTGTGGGTCTCCCGTGGCCACCGTCCCGTCCGGGCTGATGGCCACCGCTCCGACCGGGCCGGTGTGGCCGGTGAGGGTGGCGATGCCGGCGCCGGTGGCGGTCTTCCATAGCCGGGCGGTCTTGTCGGTGCCGCCGGTGACGAGGGTTTCGCCGTCGCGGCTGAACGCCACCGCGTTGACCGCGCCAGAGTGACCGTTGAGGGTCGCCCTGGTCCCTCCCCCGGGCTGCACTTCCCGCAGGACGACTCCGCCTCGGTCTGCGCTTGCGAGGGTCTTGCCGTCGGGGCTGAGGCCGATCGGGAGGACGTCGTTGAGGGCGACGACGCTGTTGCCGTCGGCGATGTCCCAGGTCCAGACGCTGCCGACTCCGCCAGGGTCGAGGCTGACGGTGATGAGTGACTCGCCGGACGAACCGAACGCCACCGCGGAGATGCTGCCTCCGTGGCGGAACGTGGCGTTCGGTCTCCCGGTCTCCCTCGTGCTCCAAAGTCGCGCACTGCCGTCCGTGCCGGAGGTCGCGAGCTTCTTGCCATCCGGGCTGAACGCCACGGCGACGGCACCGGCGCCGTGCTTGAGGACGCCGGTGGACTTTCCGGTCGCCACGTCCCACAGCCGGGCGGTGCCGTCAATACTGCCGGTGGCCACCATTCTTCCGTCCGGACTGAACGCCACCGTCGTCACGGATCGGGGATGCCCTTCAAGGGCGACCGTGTTCTCGGCGGTGGCCACGTCCCACATTCGAACGGCCCTTCCCTGGCACACGGCCAAGGTCCGGCTGTCCGGGCTGAACGCCATCGCCACAGGCCGCGCGGTGGTCAACGTGGCGGTACGTACTGCTGTGACGCCATCGGCGGCGGCATTGCCGCCGGAGCCCCTGTCACCGTCGTTGTCTGAGAGCAGATGCACCACACCGGCTCCGGTTACGGCGGTCGCCACCGCCCCAAGACCGCCGAAGAGGACAGCGCGTCGCCCGATGCGGTCTCGGGCGGCTCCCGGAGGTGTGGACGCACGCGCAGGCGCGCCCGGCACGCCACCGCTGCCGGGAGCCTGCGGCATGCGCGGTTGCCCTTGCGGGGGCGGCGATGGCGGCATCCATGCCCCGGGCGGCGGCCCAGCAGGCGCTCCGGCAGGCCCTCCAGGAGCGTGCGCTCCAGCAGGCATCGCGAGGGCAGGAACTCCAGGAACCGCGGGAGCGGGCAGTTGTCCGCCCTGCGCGGGATGTGCCCGGTCGGGCAGGCAGCGAAGACGTTCGCCGACGGCGGTCGCGTCCTTCGGCCGGGCGTCGGGATTCTTGGCCAGGCACTCGAGGACGAGGGTGTTGAGAGCGTCGGGGACGTCCGGCCGCACGGATTTCGGTGGCGCCGGAAGCTGCTCCAGCTGCTGGTACAGGATCGCGGCGAGACCGCCATCGGTGTCCAGCCATGAGGCCCCGGTCAGCAGCTCGTACAGTACACACCCGAAGGAGTACAGGTCGGTGCGGTGGTCCACCGCGCGCCCCTGGATCTGCTCGGGCGGCATGTACAGAGGGGTTCCGGCGGATCCGCCGGTCGCGGTGAGCCTGGTGGCGTCCGCCAGGCGGGCGATCCCGAAATCGCAGATCTTCACCCGTCCGCCCGAGACCAGGAAGAGGTTGGCCGGCTTGATGTCGCGATGCACGACCCCCTGCCGGTGCGCCTCCGCGAGCGCGTCCACCACCTGGATCGCCCAGTCCTTCACCCGGGCGATCGGCAGCCCACCGGGATGTTCGGCGAGCACCGCGGCCAGGTCGCGCCCCCGCATCAGCTCCATCACCAGGAACAGCAGGTGGTGGTCGCCGCGGCGATACTCGTCGATGTCGAACACCGTGGTGATCCCCGGGTGGTTCAACGTCGCGGCGATCTCGGCCTCCCGCCGGAACCGCGCCACCGCGGCCTTGTCCGCCGCAGCCGCCAGCGGCAGCAGTTTGACCGCGACCTCGCGGCCCAGCCGCCGATCGGTCCCGCGCCACACCTCCCCCATCCCGCCCCGGCCCAGCGGCTCCTCCAGCCGGTACCGGTCGGCCAGCTCCATACCGACGCGCATCAGCTCCCCCCGGTTCGGACGACCGGCACCAGCCCGCCGGGCAGGGTGAACGCCCCGGCCTTCAGGAGATCACACTGATCCGCCACCGAGATCTTCCTCTCCACGCCGGAGCCGAGTCGTTCACGACGCACCAGAAGTACAGTCTTGTTCCTTGGACAGCCTAGGGGGACACAGCAGGGTGTCGCTGGCTGAACAACGTGATGCTGTCAGCAACGGGAACGAGCTCATCAGCACCCCTAAAGATCGCCAAGTGGGGGCAGAGCAGGCGCAACGCATCGGGTAGAGGGTCGTGATCCTGCTTGCGCTTGAGGAACTCCCACAGGCCGGCGTCCACATCGGCCCAGTAGGTGGACAGGCCTGGCGGGTGTCCGGCAGTGGCGATGAGCCGGGTCGCCTCGGCGAAGTCGGCATCGCGGCGGCCCGCCTCCACCAGGCGGTCATACAGAGCCAAGGTGTCGGCGATGTCCTGCTGCGAGTGCGAGCCAGAGGCCCTGACAGCGTTGGCCGGCACGTAGCGCGACCCAGCCGCCCTCACTATGGCTGCTGGCTTGATGCAATCAGACGTCAGCGTGGCGGTTCGAGCGTCAGCCCGTCCAGCCGCGCGGTCAGCCCCGCCCGTTCACCCTTGCGAACCTCAGGCGTGATCCCGAGTACGGCCAGTTCGGCGCGCAGCGTGTCCGGGTCCGGGTGCGTGATGTCGAACGAGCGGAGCGGAACGACCGGCAGCGCGTCCGCCGGATGAGGAGCGTCGCCCCAGTCGATCAGGAACGGCCTGACGCCGGGCAGGGGCGGGGTGAGTCGCCAGCTCAGGAGCGTGCCATCGGGTCGGCGCCGCGACATCGGGTACGCACCGTCCAGATCGATGCCGGCGTCCCTGGCCCGGGCCACCGCCGAGTCGATGTCGTTGGTCGCCACCGCCCAGGCGACCAGCGCGGGCGCGGCCAGGGCGTCGACGCCGAACGGGCGCGGCCCGGCAGGGTCCGGCTGGTCGGGGTCCGGTCCGACGATCTCCAGGTAGCTGCGGCCGCCGAGTCCGAGCAGGAAGTTACGGGTGCCGAGGCCGACGTGCGGCCCGCCCTCCACGGGCCGCACACCGACCAGCTCCGCGACCTGGTCCACCGCAGCCGCCAGGTCCGGTGTCGCGTACACGAGATGATCCAAATCGGTCATGGCACTAGCCTGCCTTCCCGTTCAGGGAAGGACGCCGCCGGGCGGCCACACCACGGCCACGCGCTCATGTTCGGCTCAGCGGCATACGGACGGGACAGCGCACCATCCAGGGAGCCGACCTGGCGTGATCAGTTTCAGTCCCCCCGACGCCCCGACCAAGCTAACACGACAACGCCTGGGCCGATGCGGCCGGTCGGCTCCGCTGACGCGCCGCTCGGTCTCCAGTCCAGGCCCCTCGGCGCACACCCTCGAGCCGTTGACTCCGTAGTGACAGCCTGCCGAACGAGCCCGCGCAGCCTCGTGCCGCGCGGGCTCGCCGTCCGATCAGGCGACGGGCGTGCCCGTCTCCGTGAGCTGACGTGGAGCGTCGTCGCGGTCGCCGACAGGGGCGTGGATCTCGCGGTAACCCCCGTCCACGCTCATCACGATCCGGCCGGTCTCGTAGCCGTGCTCGCTCTCCGGCCACTCGCGGGCGACCAGCGCCAGGCACATCCAGCGGGTGAGCGTGAACACCAGTACCGGCCCGACGAAGACGGCGAAGCGGAAGAACCACGTCACGGCGAACAGCGACAGATGGAAGTTGTAGGCGATCTGGTCGTTGGCGGCGGCGGCCCACAACAGGCCGTAGAAGGCGATCCCGGCGGCGCCCAGCCCGGTGCGGACGGCGTGGTCGCGGGGCCGGTCCAGCACGTGGTGCATGCGGCGGTCGCCCGTGAAGAGCCGCTCAATCCACGGGTAGGCGGCCAGCAGGGTGAGGAAGACACCGGGAACGATGACGGCGGGCACCAGCACCGCGAACGTGAGCGGATGGCCGGCGATGGTGATCTCCCAGCCGGGCATGATCCGCACCGCGCCGTCCAGGAAGCCCATGTACCAGCCGGGGACGGCCCCGGAGGTGATCGCTCCCGGCTCGAAGGGGCCGTACAGCCAGATCGGGTTGATCTGCGCGAAAGCCCCCAGCAGTGCCAGCACGCCGCACGTGTACAGCAGGAGCGCCACCGAATGGAGTCTGCGCCGCGGGCCGGCGGGTGAGCGCCCGGTGCGTGAATCCCGGACGCGGGTGCGCCCGAGGCGCGAGACCAGCAGCCGCCGCATCGGGAACAGCCCGGCGATGACAACCGGAATCAAGATGTGCGCCCAGTACATGCGAGGGATGATGTCGTCGCCGGGGATGCCGCCACCGAACAGCAGGAAGGCCACGTCGGTCCCGATGACGGGGATGGACTGGGTGACGCCCTGGATGAGGCCGAGGCTGCCGCCCGACAGCATGTCATCGGGCAGCACGGTGCCGGTCACGCCCGCGGCCATCGCCAGGATCAGCATGCCGACCCAGAGCAGCCAGGTCAGGCGGCGCGGGCGGCGGAACGCCCCGGTGAAGAACATCCGCAGGATCTGGCAGCAGATGGCGGCGATGAAGATGAGCGCGGCCCAGTGGTGGATCTGGCGTATCAGCAGGCCTCCTTGCACCTCGAAGCTGAGCTCCAGGGTGGACTCGTACGCCCTGCTGACCTCGACACCGCGCAGCGGGACGTAGGAGCCGTCGTAGGTGGTCCGCGACATATCCGGGTCGAAGAAGAATGTCAGGAACGCTCCGGTGGCCACCAGCACGATGAAGGAATGGAGGGTGATCTGCGCGAACAGAAAGCTCCAGGGATCGGCCTCGGTGCGCCGGACCATGCGGTTGAGCGGGCTTCCCTTCGTCGGGCCGTCCGTCACCGTCATCAACGCGTTCACCCGGCGCAGGAGCGCCCCTGGCCGCCCCCTGACGGCGCGGCCGTCCTCGCGCCCGTGCCGCCGCGACCGCACATTCGAGCCCGTCATGTTGATCGGTTTCTTCTTCATCGTCAGGTCACGCCCCCGAATAGGTCGTCTCAACCACAAGACCGATTCGAGACGTCGAGTGTGACGCCGCCGCGGCGTGATGAACGCCACCTGAAGGCCGGCGCGCAGGTAGGACCGCTCGTTCCGCCGCGAGTGCGCGCGGCAGGGATGACTCCGGGATCGATCGCGGCGATCGCCTCCCGCGCCTCGGTCAGGGAGCGGGCGGAGGTCCGTGCCTTCGCGATCGGCGCCTCGCGTTCGATGGGCTCCGCGGTGTTGATCGCTGCTGGTGGCCGGTGGTGTCCCGGCTCAGAGTCCGAACGCCTCCGTCACCCGCTTGGTCAGTTCGTCCTCGGTCATCGTGGTGTCGACCTCGATGACGCGCAGTTCGAGACGCTTCGTTTCCTCGTGGAGGTGTTCGGTGAACATCCGATCACGCGCGAGCAGGTTGCGCAGGGCCGCCTCCGGGTCGCTGGTCTTCCGGGCGATCTCCCACAACGAGCCTCGGCTGTCGAACGCGAGTCGGCGGAACTCGGGCGTCGGAAGCAGCCAGACGGCGTGCGCGGAAACGGCGAGGAGAGGCTTGACCATGTGCGGCAAGAGTCGGAAACCCTCGGCGATCACACCGGGACTCCTCGGGAGGCGGAGGAGGTCTTCGACGATCAGACCGAAACCCTCGCCGCGGAACCAGTGGAACGTCTCAAGCATCGTCTCCGGAGATCGCCTCACCCATCGCTCGTCCATGTCCATGGTTTTGAACTCGCTCAGCAACGGGCTGTCTTCAGGGGTGCTCCGGCGGGCATGGTCCGACATCACGTCGTCGGTAGCGTAGAGATGCAGATCGTGGTGAGCCGCTATGCGGCGGGCGATGGTCGACTTGCCTGCACCGCTCCCTCCACCGATCCAGTAGACGTCCCGGAGCCGCGCCCGCAGCGCGGCGGCGTCCACGCTCTCTCCGTGTCGTTCAAGTCGCATTCGGACCGCACCCCTCGGCGGTAGCTGTTTAACGTCTCCCGGGTAGCGGCTCGATCGGCGAGCGCCACCGAAGCCCACGGTCTACAGGCAGATTGAGGCGGGGAGGAGAAAATGCCCGTCCATCGATGCTGTCCGCCCCTTCGCCGGCACCGGATTCGCCCGCCAACGTTGTGCAGCCGGGAGGGTCATCGTGGGGCCGTGCCCACCGCGACGAGTCCGGCCACGGGCTCGACGTGCCTGCGACTGATCAGCCATCGCCCGTCTTCCTGGGCGAACGTGTCCTGAACGAGGCCGACCACCGTCCAGTCCGCCGGGCGGTGCTCACCGAGCGGTGTCCGCGTGGCCGCCCAGTGGTACACGGTCGCGTAGGCCTCGACGTGCGGCACACCGGAGATCCAGTCGATGGTCGTCTGGCCGACGACGTGCGCCACCCGCGGTTCCCGTCGCGGGCCGCCCGCCGACATGAACGCGACGAACTCGTCCCGGCCGTGGAAGCGCTGCGTCGGGCCGGGCATGACGTCGTACTCGATGAGGGCGTCGCGAGTGAAGCAGGCCGTACCGATGTCGGCGAACCGCCCGAGGTCGGTCATGCGGAAGAATCGGTAGAACGTCCTGTAGATCTCCCGTTCCGCCATGAGGATCGCCAACGGGTCGGCGGGAAGCGGCTCCCGGTCGCCCGCGTCACGTTCCGTCTGCTGCTCAGCCATGGCGATCACTCCCCTGCCGCCTGGATCTCTGCCCAGGCGGGCGCTGGTTCGGGCGCGGCCTGTCCGTCCCGGGAACGCCCGCGCCGCCATGCTGTGGACGAGCAGGCGACGGGCTCCCCGGTCATCTGGCCGAGCCTCGTTATGATGAGAACCGGGGACTCTCCCCGATTGAGTAATATGGGGTCTGTCCCCGGTTAGTGTCAAGGGAGGCGGACGTGACGGGCGCCGCATCGACATCCGCTCCGGGCGTGCCTCCGGAGTTCGCACCGCGAAAGCCGAAGCGCGCCGACGCCCGACGCAACTACGAGGCCGTCGTCGCCGCCGCTCGGCAGGCGTTCCTGCGCGACGGCGTCGGGACGTCGATCGACGAGATCGCGCGCGCCGCGGGTGTCGGCTCGGCGACGCTGTACCGGCACTTCCCCCACCGCGACGACCTGCTCGTCGCCGCCCTCGCGGAAGCCATGGCCGCCACCCACCGGCGAGGCACCGGGTTGATCGGCGCACCGCATCCCGCGAAGGCGCTCCATGAGTGGCTGCTGGCGGTGATCGACCAGATCAGCACGTATGGCGATCTGCCCGGGAGCATCCTCGACGCCGCAGGGCGCCAGGGCTCGGCGCTCGGCGTCACGTGCGCGAGCATGTGGGACATCACGCGGACGCTGCTCGATCGGGCCCGCGAGGCCGGTGCCGTCCGCTCCGACGTCACGGCCGAGGAACTGCTCGAGCTGGTCGGCGGTATCGCCTGGACGGTCAGCCGCAACCGCCCCGAGGACGGCGGCCGCCGGTTGCTCGATCTGACTCTCGGCGGCCTGGCGTCGGCCCCCGGCTGACCCGTTCGACGAGTACCCGAGCGCCACCCGCTGCGCGAGCCTCGGGTCTGCTCCGGATCGCCTGGTGCCGCGAGACCGCGGACGCTCCGTTCGGATGCGGGCGCCGGCTTCGTTCAGCGTGGCCCGTAGGCGCGGAACGCGACCTCGTCCCTGCCCGTCACCAGCGCCTTGGTCAGGAAGAACCGGCCCCCGGCGTACTGGCGATCGGACACGGTGCGCAGCCAGAAGTCGGCATGGCCGGTGAGGTCCCACATGACCGTGGTCGCGCCGGTCGCGGGGTCGATGGCCACCAGCCGGGGCCGCTCGCCGTTCTTGCCGGCCGTTCTAGGCTGGCCGGCGATGAGCCGGTCGCCGTCCATCGCGATCGGGAACAGGTGGTTGCCGTCCGGGTTCCGGGTGCTCCACCGGATACGGCCGGTGGCGAGGTCGAAGGCGACGACCGGCGCCGCGCGGAACTCCTTCGTCGCCGGCCGGGTGTCCCGCCTGAGGTAGAGGCTGTCGCCCGTGACGACGACATCGGTGCAGCGGGTGGGGTCCCGGACGACGACCGAACAGTCCACCGAGAACCTGCCGGCGTCGAGGCTCGCGACCTGCGCCCCGGAGTCGTTGAGGACCACGAATCGCCAGGGACGCTCGCTCAAGCGGTCGCCGTGGCGGAGGCCGAGGACGGCGGGACGGCTCGACGGCATCGCCTCGACCTGGTAGCCCGGGGGCGCCTCGTAGCTCCAGAGGAGACGGCCGCTGCCCGGGTCGAGCCGGTGCACTCGGCGGACCCGTCCCCCATCGGCGTCGCAGGACTGCCCGGCCACCAGCACCGGACCGCCCGCCAGGCCCTTGAACGCGCAGTCCTTGCCGTCACCGTCAGCGTTCCACAGCGGGCGGCCGTCCTCCAGCCGGAAGGCGGAGGTGCCGTAGAGCCGGTCCACCACCACGACGCCCTCACCGATGACGACTTGGCCCCCGCCGGAACGCTCGGCGTCGATCGTCCGCTCCCAGACCTTCGCGCCCGCCTTCAGGTCGATCACGGCGACCCGGTCGCAGCCCGGCCTGCCCTGGCCGAACTGAACCGCGACCCGGTCGCCGGCGGGCCTGGCCGAGGCCGCGCACACCGTGCCGGACAGCGGAACCGTCCATCGCGGGTCACCGGTGGCGGCGTCGTACCCGGTCACGTCCCGGGCGCGGGTTATCGCCACGGTCGGCCCGGTCGCCCAGGTCGTGGGCCTCAGGGAACCGCCTCCGCCGATCGTCCGGCCGTCCAGGCTCCACAGCAGCGGGCCGCCGCGGACGAGCGCGCTGACTCCCTTGAACAGGCCGAATCCGATGACCAGCAGAACCACCAGCGCGACGGCGAGCATCTTGTTCCGTTCGGAACTCCCGAGCGGATCTCCGAACTGATCGGGCAGCGCCTGCCCACCGCGCCCGCTGCCCTGGGCCGGATTCATCGGCCCCACCGCCCTCCCCAAACGCCCCCTGGCAGAAAGTAGCAGAGGGAAGAATCCCACTTCGTGAGACATCTGCTCGTCCTTGAACGACGGTGTCCTCGGGAGGGGAGCAGCCCGCTTTCCCGGACTGCCTGGTCGGTGCGGGCGAAGTCGGCGAACCCTCCCGCAGCAGGCGCCGCAGCAGTGGCTTGACCAGGATCCGGGTGAACGGCCCGTCGCCGTCGTCCACGATGTGGCCGCCGGCGGTGACGACGAGGCGGCGGACGCCGGTCGCCCGCATCGCCATGACGATCGCGCCGGCGCTGCCTCGAACGGCCACGGGACACGACGGGAATTGCCCGGGCCTCAGCTCAGCAGCTCACGGGGCAGGACGTCGCTCCACCATTGCTCGACGCGATCGGGTGACCACCCGCGCTCTGCGGTGAGCGTGGCATAGACGTCGATGTTGCAGATGGCCGCGTAGACGTCGACCGCGGCCTCCACGTCCAGCCCGGCGCGCAGGGACCCGTCCGGCCAGGAGGAGAACACCTGGAAGCGGGTCTGGTCGGCACGGCGCCGGCCGTCGCCATACACGGTCGCCAGATCGGACTCGGTGCGGCCCGCCTCCCGCAGGAGCACGATGATGTCGCCGGCGCGCTCGTACAGCCGGCGGTCGAAGCCGGCCATGGCGCCGAGCTGCCGCGCCGGACCGGCCGCGGGGTCCTCCAGTTCGGCCAGCATCTGCTGCGCGTCCCCGTGCAGGTCGACGGAGTCGGCCAGCGCCCGCGCCAGCCCGATCTTGTTCTGGTACGTCGCGTAGACGGTCGGCACCGACACACCGGCTTCGCGCGCCACGTCCCGCACCGTCGTCGCCGCCCACCCCCGGGCGAGGAAGAGCTCGCGGGCGGCGCGGGCGATCTCGGCCCGGGTCTCCAGCGCCTGGACGGTGCGGCGCAGCGAATCGTAGCGGCGCCGCCCTCGCTCCTCACTCATGAGGCCCCCATTGGGTTTACGCTGCATCTAATGAATAGAGTGTGCATCAGTCTAAACCGTCAGGACGCGAAGCCCGCAGGAGGCAGCACATGAAGCTCGTGATCTTCGGGGCCAACGGCCCGACAGGGCGGCTGGCGACCGCCCAGGCACTCGCCGAGGACCACACCGTCACCGCGGTCACCCGGAATCCGGAGGCGTTCCCCCTCAGCGACCCCGCGCTGGACGTCGCGAAGGCCGACGCGCTGGACGCCGACGCGGTGGACCGGGTAGTGGCCGGGCACGACGCGGTGATCTCGACACTCGGGGTGCCCTACGGCTCCGAAGCCACCAGCACGTTCTCCGAGTCCGCCGAGAACATCAGCGAAGCCATGGCCGCGCACGGCATCCGGCGCCTGGTCTGCGTGACCTCGACCGGCGTGCCGATGAAGGCCCCGCCCGGCGAGACCCTCCTCTACAGGAAGGTGATCGTGCCGCTGCTGCTCAGGATGGGGCGCCCGCTGTACGAGGACGCCGGCCGCATGGAGGAGATCGTGGCCGCCACCGACCTCGACTGGACCATCCTCCGCCCGTCGGGGCTGTTCGACGGCACCGCGGTCACCGGCTACACCGTCGGCCCGCCGCAGATGGTCGGCCGGTTCACCGCGCGCCGTGACCTGGCGGACGCGCTCGTCCGCGAGGCCGTCGACGACCGCAACGTCCGCTCCATCGTCGAGGTCATCACCACCGAGGGGACGCCGAGCGTCTACCGCGTGTTCCTGAAGGAGGCACTCCGCATCGGCGGCAAGTGAAGGGCTGGTCGAAGCCGTGACGGGTCCGGCACCGAGGTCGTCCGCGTCGAACAGGCGGTGCGCGGCCTCGCCGACGGGAGCACCTGCACGGTCGGGGCGCACCCGCTGCGACCTGCCACTCGGCGGGCCATCGCGGAGCGTGCGCGCTTCAGATCGAGTTTCGAGTGGTACACGGTGCCTATGGCCACGCATACGGGCTGTCCACGATTTCTTGGTGAGCGGCCGGTTCCGGTCCGGCGGATATACGGGGACACGGCTTCGGCTTCGCCGTGATCGTCCCGAACGGTAGCGTGGGAGAGCCCGCATTGGACGCAAGGAAGGCAAAGCGCTCCGTGATGGAAATCGACGGTTGGGTACCGCGCGACATCGACCTCGTGACGCCCAACGTCGCACGCATGTACGACTTCTACCTCGGCGGCAAGGACAACTACGCGGTCGACCGCGAGGCCGCGGCAAAGATCCTGCGGGTCGCTCCTTTCACTCCCGTCCTGGCGTACGCCAATCGCGCGTTCCTGCGGCGGTCGACTCGTTGCCTCGCCGCGGCCGGGATCCGCCAGTTCCTCGACATCGGCACGGGGCTGCCCACCCGGAACAACGTGCACGAGGTGGTGGCCCCGGGGTCCCGGGTGGTCTATCTCGACAACGATCCGGTGGTCGTGGCGCACGGCCAGGCACTGATCGGCGGGGCGAACGCCACGCTCGTCCTGGAGCACGATCTGCGGAAACCGGAGGCGATCCTCGGTGACCCCGCGATCCGGCGGTTTCTCGACTTCGACGAGCCGATCGGTCTGATGCTGCTCTCGGTGCTGCACTGCCTGACAGATGACGAGGGCGTCCACGAATCGGTGGCGACGCTGCTCGACGCCCTCGCTCCGGGCAGCCATATGGTGATCTCGCACATCACCGGCGACGACGAACTGACCGCCAATTCCGTGGCCGTCTACAACACGGCCAACACCGCCATGACACACCGCAGCCGCGAGCAGCTGCTCCGATTCTTCGAAGAATGCACATTGCTCGAGCCTGGACTGGTCCGGCTCGACGAGTGGCGGCCCGACGCCGACACGGAGGTCATCGGGGAAGGCGGCGACTACTACCTGTGCGGTGTCGGCCGCAAGGACGGCGGGAGCGGCCGATGAGCGAGGAGAACCGGCCCGCGGGGCTGCCGGAGATCGTCCTGCCGAGCGGCGACACCATTCGGACCGCGAGCCGCCACGCCGACGTGCGGCAACTGCTGACCGACCCGCGGTTCAGCAGGGACCTGCGGCGCGCGTCCGGTACCCGGATGGTGCGCGGCGACGACATCAGTGACGACCACGATTCGCTGCTGAACATGGACCCGCCGAGGCACACCCGGCTGCGGCGGATCGTGGCGGGGGCCTTCGGGCCCCGCCAGGTGACGGCCTGGCGGCCGCGGGTCACCGAGATCACCCGGCGGCTCGCCGCGGAGATGGCCGGCCACGGCTCCCCGGCGGACCTGGTCCAGGTGTTCGCGTTCCCCTTGCCGGTACGGGTGATCTGCGAGCTGCTGGGCGTCCCCGAGGCGGATCGCGAACTCTTCAAGAAGTGGTCGGAGGCGGCGCTGACCATGTCGAACATGGACGCCGAGCAGCGCGCCACGGCGGGCCGGGAGTTCCGCGACTACGTGCGCGCCCTGCTCGCCGAACGCCGCCGCTCCCCCGGCGAGGCGCTCATCGACGAGCTGCTCGCGGCACGCGACGGCTCCGACGCCCTCACCGAGCCGGAGCTGGTGAGCCTGACCATCAACCTCATCACCGCGGGACACGAGACCACCGCCAACCTCATCGCCACCGGAATCTTCACGCTGCTGACCGAGGGGCTCTACGGCACGCTCGCGGCCACGGCCGCCGCCTCCGGGGGGTTCACCGCGCCCGAGCCCTTGGTCGAGGAAGTGCTGCGGCACGCCACACCCGCCCAGTACGGAATGCCACGGGTGGCGCTGGAGGACATCGACCTGCCCTCAGGGCGGGTCGGCCGGGGCGAGACCGTACTGCCGCTTCTCGCCCAGGCCAACCGGGACGCGGACATCTTCCCCGCCCCGGCCGAATTCGACCCCGGACGCGCCGGCGCCGCGCATCTGACCTTCGGGCACGGCGCCCATTTCTGCCTGGGCGCCAATCTCGCACGCCTCGAGGTCGAAACGGCGCTCACGGTTCTCCTCACCGAATTCCCGCGGCTCGAGCTCGCCGTGCCCCCGCAGGACGTCTCCTGGCGCGAGGCGACGCTCGTCACCGGTCCCAAAGGCCTGCCCGTCCGCTGGTGACCCCGCGGCGGGGGCACCGACGCGGCTCCAGAACGGTCGCATGAACCCCGACGAGAATGCATCCCAGACAAGAAACCCCCAAGACGTCTGGTCTGCACAGATCCGTCCGCCGCCAGAGCGGGCCTCGCTTCGGCGGCGGACGGATCGAGAGATCGCCCCGGTCGGCGATCAGTTGTGGATCTTGACCTGTTCGGGCGGTGCGACGGTGTCCGCCGGGACGGGCTCATGCCGTTCGGTGGTCGTACGGCCCGCGGGGATGGCGACGGCGATCAGCCCGGAGACCAGGGCGACGCCGCACCCGATCAGCAGGCCGGCGCGGAACCCGTCCTCGGAGGTGAGGGTGTGGCCGCCCATGCTGACGGTGAGCTGGGACAGGACGACACCCATGACGGCGGCGCCCACCGAGGTGCCCAGCGAGCGCATCAGGGTGTTGAAGCCGTTGGCGGAGGCGGTCTCGTTGAGCGGCACCGAGCTCATGATCAGGGCGGGCATGGAGCCGTAGGCCAGGCCGACACCGGAGTTCATGATCATGATGGAGAGCATCAGGCCCCAGGCCGTGTCCATGAGGGCCAGTGCCGCGCCGTAGCCGGCGGCGAGCACCAGGATGCCGCTGATCAGGGTGAACTTCGGGCCCCGGACGTTGGTGAGCCGTCCGCCGAGCGGGGAGACGAGCATCATCATGATCCCGCCGGGGGCCAGCCACAGGCCCGCCGCGAGCATCGACTGGCCGAGGCCGTAGCCGGTCTCCTTGGGGAACTGGAGCAGCTGCGGCACGATCAGCATCGAGGCGTACATGCCGAAGCCGACAAAGATCGAGGCGAGGTTGGTCATCAGCACCCGGGGACGGGCGGTGGTGCGCAGGTCGACGATCGGCTCACGGGTGCGGATCTCCCAGAACCCCCAAGCCAGCAGGGCCAGGAGGGCGGCGGCGAACATGCCGAGCGTGGTCGCCGACGCCCAGCCCCAGTCTGCGCCCTTGGAGACCGCCAGCAGCAGGCAGACCAGGCCGACGGCGAGTCCGATCGCGCCGGGCGCGTCGAACCGCTGGCCCTTGGCGGCGGCCGGGACGTCCGGGACCAGGAACCAGATCAGGACCGCGACCATCAGCGCCATGCAGGCCGAGCCCCAGAACAGGACGCGCCAACTGGAGTACTCGGCGATCGCCGCCGCGATCGGCAGGCCGAGGCCGCCGCCGATGCCCATGGAGGCGCTGACGAGCGCGATGGACGAACTGAGCTTCTCCGCCGGGACCACGTCGCGCAGCATGGCGATGCCGAGCGGGACCATGCCCATTCCCATGCCCTGCAGCCCTCGCCCGATGATCATCGGGACCACCGCGGACGACAGCGCGCACACCACCGAGCCCGCCACCAGCGGCACCGAGCACACCAGCAGCATCCGGCGCTTGCCCACCAGGTCGCCCAGCCGGCCGACGACCGGCACGCAGACGGCGCCGACCAGCAGGGTCACGGTGATCACCCAGGCGGCGTTCGCCGACGTGGTGTGCAGGATCTTGGGCAGTTCCGCGATGAGCGGGGTGACCAGCGTCTGCATGGTCGCCGCCGTGATGCCCGCCAGGGCCAGCGTGGCGACCACGCCGCCCGAGCGGGCCTGCCGGCCCGGGGGATTGACCGCGTCCATATGAGGGCTCCTCAACTGAGTGTGGTGGCGTGGACGCCTCGGGAACGCAGGACCTCGATGGGGACGCGTCGCCGCGCCCGGGAGGCACCCCGAGACGAATAATGTGCATCGTACATGCACTATGTATCGTACATATGACATGGGCGATACATATGCTGTTGGGGCCCGATGAGATGGGAAACACACGACACGGCACGGCGGCGAGGCAGGAGACAGAGGCGCATGACGAGCCCCACCCATGAGGTCGAGTACGAGCAGATGCTGCTCAGCCGCCACGAGGTCATGCGCGACCGGCCCCGCCTCCTGGACCGCAGCGCCTACGTGCTCCTCAGCCGCATCCGCGTCCAGGGCCCGATGTCGATCGGCGAACTCAGCGGCGCCTTCGGCCTCGACGCCTCGACCCTCAACCGGCAGACCGCCGCGGCCGTCCGCGCCGGGCTCGTCGAGCGCATCCCCGACCCCGCCGGCGGCATCGCCCGCAAGTTCCGCATCACCGACAAGGGCGAACGCATGCTCGACGAGGAGCGCGAATGCATCATGCGCGGCCTGAATACGGTCATGTCCGACTGGACCGATGACGACATCGCCGCGTTCGCCTCGTACCTACGGCGCTTCAACAGCGACATCGAACGCCTCACCGGACGCCCCTGGCCACGCCTCTGAACCAGATCGCCGGTCATCCTCGGGCCACGACCAGTCCGCGGCCTTGGGCCGCATTCGTTCAGGCCGTCGCGGAACGAGACCCACAGTCGGGCACCGGCACCTGCGCCCGGCCCGCGAATGACCGCTTGGCGCTCTCCGGTTCGTCGTTCTGCGGTCGGCGGGATCGTTCGCGCCGAAGTGGCGCGCGGCGGCGCAAAACCGAAGGAGCGCCGAGGGCTCGGTTGACCGGACTGAGCGAGGCCGTGACCTAACGCAGGGCGTGCAGGAACCGGGCGGCGAGCGGGGCGGCCACCTCGCCGCCTGAGCCGCCGCCCTCGACCAGCACGGCGAACGCCACCTCGCCACGGAAGCCGATGAACCAGGCGTGCGACTTCCCGCCGCCACCGACCTCGGCCGTCCCGGTCTTGCCCGCCGTGCCTTCCGGGAGATCCGCGCGTTCGGCGGTGCCGTCGGTGACGACCGCGCGCATCATGTCGCGCAGCGCGCTCGCGCCCGGCACCCGGCGGGCGCGCTGCCGCTCCCCACGGATCAGTTCGGCGTCGAGCAACCGCGGCGGCCGCCACCGCCCGTCTGCGACCGCCGCCGCGACCAGCGCCATCGTGAGCGGACTGGCCTGCACCCGTCCCTGGCCGATGGCCGCCTCGGCAAGTTCGGCACCACCCCCGGGGGCGGGAAAGGCCGCTGGGGTGGCCGTGATTCCAGGGGTGATCGGGCCGCCGAAACCGAACGAACCCGCGGCGTCGGCCAGCTTGTCGGCGCCGAGCTTCTCCACAGCCAGCTGCGCGAAGGTGGTGTTGCAAGACGCGGCGAGGGCCGTGCGCAGCGAGACCGCCCCGAGCGAGAGCCCCTGGGAGTTGCGGATGGTGCGCTGCGCGGTGACCACCGACTCGGGGCAGCGGACTCCGCTGCCGGCGGACAAGCCGTCTGCGAGCAGGGCGGCGGCCGTGACCACCTTGAAGGTGGAGCCGGGCGGGTAGGCACCCAGGAACGCGCTACGTCCGCCCAGCCTGTCAGCGACGGCCAGCACCTCCCCGGTGGGCGGGCGCACCGCCACCAGGGCGGCGGCGGTCTCACCGGAGATCGCCTTCTCGGCTGCGGCCTGGATCCGGGGATCCAGCGTCGTCCGGACCCGTTCGGACGGGTCGGCGCCCAGCACCGCCAGCCGCTGGGGCGCCCGTCGCGCTTCGGTGATCTCGACGACCCACCCCGAGGTGTCGGATTCGGTGTCGCCGTAATCTTCCGACAGGGCCGCGATGTAGGGCTGGAGCGAACCGGAGTCCGGGAGCGCCCGCCCCTTCCTGTCGGTGATCGTCGCGGGGGCGGCCTTGGTTTCGGTGAGCGTCCAGACTCCGAATCCGGTCACTGACGGATGCAGGGTGGCCGGGCTCCACAGCACCCTCCACCGGTCGTTCACCAGGCCCAGCTCCAGGGTCGACCGGTAGGTCCAGGTCGCTCGCCCCGCGAGGTTGCGAGTGATGCCGAACTCCTGGCGCGCCCGGTTCCGGTCGGCGGCATGGCGGACCAGCGGGCCCGGAGCCAGTGCGACCGAGTACACCCTGAGTCCCCGGGACAGGGCCCGATGCTGCTCGGCGAAGTCGTCCGGCGGCTCGGCGACCAGTTCGGCCATGCGATCCAGAGAGCCGCTGCGCCAGGCGGCGAAGTAGTCGCGGGAGATCTGCTCGGGAGTGCCTGGATCCCGCCACGGGAAGGTCACGGCGGCGGCACCGCCGGTCGCCAGGACGATCACCAGCAGCACGGCCAGAACGAAGACCCCGCGCGATCGCAACGCCGCTCCCTTCGAAGGCCGTCAACGATCATCTCCGATCACGGCCCACGCCGGGTGGCCAGATCCGGGCGCGGCGACGCGAGTGCGCCGGGAAGATCGGTCCGGCATCGCGCCCTCCCCGCGCCGGGTTTCCACGTCACGTGTGGCCCGCGCGTCTCACTGAGCGTTACGCCGAGCCGGACGGGGCTCGGCTCAGGTCCACGACGCAGAAGGCATTGCCCTCCGGGTCGGCGAGGACGACGAAGTCGGGATTCGGTGGGTACAGGTCCCAGGCGAGTCTGCGGGCTCCGAGCCCGATCAGACGCTCGACCTCCGCTTCCTGCTCGTCCGTGGTGTCCACGAACAGGTCCAGATGGATACGGGGATGTGCCTGCGCGGGCGACTCGCTGAGCATCAGGCCGAGTGCCCGGCCCGACCCGTCCGCGTGCTCCAGCGTTCTCCAGGTCGGGCTCTCCCACTCTGAGGTGGCCACCAGGTCCAGCGCGGACGTCCAGAAGGCCACGGCACGGGGAAGATCGTTCACACCTATCACCGGGAAGCCGAGTCTGAGCATGGGCCCGAGTCTAGGGAGCGTCACTGGCCCTCCGAGGCGGCTGGTGGCGGCGGGCCGGGAACCGTGCGAGGACGGGGCGGTGCGGCGCCCCGGTTCCAGCAGTGGCTGGAGCTGTGGCGGCGGGACATCACGCCGCCCGGCCTGGCGATGGCCGTCCTGTCCGGTGACCCGTCCCCGAGCACGGTCGCGGAATGGGTGCGGCGGCTTCCCGAGGGCGGCGGCGTCCAGCACTACATCGGGCAGTACTGACCTTCATGTGGCGGCGTGCGCGAGGTTCGGACCGCCCTCGTCGATGAGCCCGGGCAGCACCCGGTCGATGAGGTTGAGCAGGACCTCCTTGAGCAGAAGGTGCACCTGGGGCCGTGACAGCCGGGAGTGCTTGAGCCATTCTCGGCTGACGTTCTCCGCCAGCGCGGAATAGCAGTGGAAGGCCGAGCGGATCTGCGGGTGGGCGCGGGAGAGCGAGGCGAGACCGACGACCTCGGTCAGGTGGTCGACGGCGCCGTCGCGGGCCTCTTCCAGAATGCGTTCCAGGTCGCCATCACTTCCGGCGGACGTCAGATCGAGCGCGGCGACCCATGTCTCCCGGTTGCGTTCCAGGAGTGTGAGCCATGCGTCGATGCTCTGGGAGACGCGTTCTTCGACCGTGGCGCCCTTCGCGAAGTCCGGGGGCGGGATCGGCGGGACCGTGAGCATCTGCCTGACGGCGGCCAGGTACAGCTCGCGTTTGGTGCCGAAATAGTGGTTGAGCAGCCCGCGGCTGACCCCCGCGGCCGTGGCGATGTCGGTGTTGGAGACGGTCGTGTAGGGGCGCCGGCTGAAGAGTTCACGGGCACAGGCCAGGATCTGGTCACGCCGCTCGTCGGGTTCTTTGCGGAGGCGGCGCGGCGCGGCGCCGTCCGGCGTGTGGTCGCTCATCGTGTCCTCGGTCCGGCCGCCCGCTCAGGGCGGCCGAATGCTAGCGGGCGGGTGGCGACCTGCCGGCGGCGGTGCCAGGCCGCGGCGGCCGCTCAGTTCCCGGACGAGGGGGCGGGGGCGGGAAGAGGGGTTCCGCCGCCCTGCTTCTTGCCGTTGGGGTCGGTCATGGACTCGTCGGCGGCCCCGATCGAGGTCACCTCGGTGATGCGCCACCGCTCGCCCTTGCGGACGAGGCGCATGTCCAGATGGGATCCCAGGACGCGGCGCGTGCCCGCGGAACTGCGGACTTCCGCGTCCATGACGACGATGGCCCGCGCCGACGACTCGTCGATGTCGCCCAGGTAGATGGTGCGGACGGTGGCGGTCGCGTCGGCCTTGAGCCGGGTGATGACGCTCTCCAGGCCGCCGGTGAACGCGACGTCGTAGGTCTTGGCGAAGTCTTCGGAGGCCAGTGAGAGGACACGGTTCCTGGCCGCCTGCAGATTGCGGTGGTCGTAGCTGAGCAGGGCCTGCCCGAACTCACCGGAGCGAGCACGGACGTCGCGCCGGTCCGCCTCCCTGGCCGCGCTCTGGTCGGCCTGGTGCCACTGCAGTCCCGCGGTGGCCACGGACGCGAGCAGGACGAGCGCGAACGCCGCCTTGGTCAGCGTCGCCCGTCCGGGGAGGCGTCCGCGACGTCGCCGTCGCTCTTCCGGGGCGTCCGCCTTCGCGCCCGGCTTCCCGCCGTCGCCGTCCTCGACCTCTGCCTTCCCGCCGTCGCCGTCCTTGGCCTCCGGCTCATCGGCTTCGACGTCCTTGGCCTCCGGCTCGGCGCTCTCAGGCTCTTCCCCCTCGTCTGGGGCGATCACCTGCTCCTCACCGTCCAGGTCCTTGGCCTCGGCGGGCTTGTCCGTTCCCGTCTGGGTCGGCATGTGTTCCTCCGTTCGGGGATCAGTTCCGCGCGCGGGTGCGGGCGGCGCGCAGGGCGCGTACGGCTTGGACGACGACCACGACCAGCACGATCAGGCCGGCGCCGGGCGGCACCAGCGGCAGCCAGCGCGGGGGGGCGGCCTGCTCGTCGCTGGACCCGACCGGCCGTGCCGAGATGGTGGGCTCGGCCGCGCCCGGTGCGGGCGGCGCCGGTGTCGTCTCCGCCCGGCGTTCCTTCCCCTCCTTGGACTCGGCCGTCTTCGCCGTCGCCGGGCACCGCTCCACCACCGGGGCCTTCGGGCGCGGGACGGGCGTGGTGTATTCGGCGGCGGCCTGCGAGCCGTTGATGGTGATCACGGGGGTGACCCGCAGGTACGTCCCAGAGGCGTCCCGCGCGGTCACATCGCTGACCAGGGCCTGGAGCGTGGGGACCATCTCCAGGACGTGCCGCACCTTGCCCGAGTTGGCGGGCGTGAGCAGTGGCCTGGACGGTGTGGCGGCGGCCGTGAGCAGGCAGCCAAGGCCGGGGCGGGAGACCTCCAGGAGCCGGTTCACCTCCCGCAGCGCCGCGGGTCCCTCCTCCAGTACGGCGTCGAGCTGCTTGCGGCTCTGCCGTACCGAGGCGGTGAGCTGGGCGAGGTCGCCGATGCCGGAGGCCAGCTGCCCGCGGTGGCCGGACAGCGTGGCGGTGAGGCGCGTGAGCTCGACCGACAGCGCGTCCAGGGTGCCGGCGTTGGCGGCCAGCGTGCCGGTGAGCTGGTGGGTGTCGGCGATGATGCCGTTGATGGAGTCGCCGCGTCCCTGCAGGCCGGTCGCCGCCTCGTGCACGAGCGTCCGTGCGTCGCGCGGGTCGACGGAGCGCAGCGTCCGGCTGAGTCCGGTGAACAGTTCCTGGTAGTCGACGGTCGGAGCGGTGCGGGCGACGGGGATGTGGTCGCCCTCCTTCAGGATGGCGTTCCCGGGCCGGGGCGGCTGCGTCAGCTCGATGTAGGGCTCGCCGATCGCCGACTTGCGCAGCACGCGGGCGCCGACGCCGGACGGGACGCGTGCGCCCCGCTCCAGGTCGAGCCGTACGGCGACGTGCCCTTCCCGGAGCCGTACGTCGCCGACCTTGCCGACCCTCACGCCCAGGTGGGTGACCTCCAGGTCGCGGTTCAGGCCGGGCGAGGTGGTGAAGTCGGCGGTGACGTGGAAGGGGCGTTCGAGGGCGTCGACGCTGATGATGCTCCTGACCGCCCATACGGCCAGGGCCACGCCCAGCAGGGCGAAGAAGACGAGGTTGATGACGATGCGCGGGTGTCTCATGGGCGTGGTCCGGCCAGTTCGTTCCAGGGCTTGCGCGAGGTCGCCTCGGCGGTGGTGCCGGGCTGCGGCAGGAATCCCTTGATCCAGAGGAAGAGCAGCGCCTGGCCGCTGTGGGAGACCGAGGGTCCGCGCAGGAAGGCCAGCACGGCGTTCGCCAGTTCCTTGAGGTCCTCACCGCCCCGTACGGCCGCGGCGAGCAGCGCGTCGGCGCGCCGCAGCAGGGTGGCCAGGCGGGCGGCGTGGCGCGCCTGCACATTGGCGTTGACCGACCGGGCGAGTTTCAGCAGTTGCTGCAGGGCGCGTTTGAGCTGTGCGCGGTCGGCTTGGAGGCGCTCGGTGGCGACCGTCACGTTGCCGGGCAGCTTGTCGATCTGGGCCTGGCCCTTGCGCAGGGAGCCGCCGAGGCGGGCGAGGTCGTCGAGGGCGCGGCCGAGGTCGGCGGAGGAGGCGGCGTAGCTGTCGGAGACGTCGGCGGCCTTCTTGATGAGGGTGTTGAGCTTGTGGCCCTGGCCGTTGAGCGCGGTGGCGGACTCGCCGGTGATCGTGGCCAGGTCCTGGCCGCCCAGCGCGGCCAGGAGCGGGCCGAGCCGTCCGCTGATCTGCTCCAGGTCCGGCTGGACGGAGGTCTGCGTGATCGCGGCGCCGCGGGTGAGGAACGGGCCGGTGCGCAGGTCGCGGCCGGGGGGCAGATCGAGGCGCACGTAGTTCTCGCCGAGCAGGGACGACTTGGCGATGGTGGCGGTGGTGCCGGCCGGGATGCGGCGGTCGTCGCGCAGCGCCATGGTGACCCTGGCGCGGAACCCGCTGAGCCGGATGCCGGTGACGGTGCCGACGCGGATGTCGGAGACCTGGACGCTGTGGCCGACGACCAGGCTCTGCACGTCGTCGAAGGTCGCGGTGAGGAGCATGTCCCCGCGGGGCGCGCCGATGGTCTGCAGGGAGCAGCCGCCGGTGCCCGCGACCACGATGAGCGCCAGCGGGACGGCGACGGCCTTCATGACCGCGGGCCTCCTCACCGCCCGGCCCTCTTTGCCCGGACGGTCGCGCCGACCGGCCGGGCGGATCGTGCGTGCGCTCATCGCGGGGCCTTTCCGGGGGGTGGGGTGCAGTTGGCCAGTGCGGGCTGCCCGTCCAGGCAGGGGACGGTGCCCCAGCCCATCGCGGTGAACAGCGGCTGGAGCCAGGCGCGGAGGGTGCCGTGCACGACGAGGCGGATGGTGGCGACGTGGTTGCGGCGGTCCCAGGCCTGGACGGCGACGTCGGCGAAGGTGCCGAGGGCGTCGATGGCCTGTTCCAGGGAGCCGGCGTTGGACTTGAGGGTCATGATGATGTCGGACAGGTCGGCGACCGTGCTCGGCAGAGTCTCCTGGTACGCGGTGACCAGGACCTGGCTCTTGCGGACGGCGCCGGCCAGGCCCTCGACGAAGCCGTTCAGGCGGGTGCGTTCCTCGGCCAGCGCGCGGCTGGTGGTGGAGAAGGAGTCGATCAGCTCGCCGAGCCGGCGGTCGCGGTGGTTGAGGTCGGCCGCCAGCATGCGGAGCCCTTCGGCGAGCTTGACGATCCGCTGGTCCTGGGCGGCGAGGTTCTGGGTGAGGGTGGCCGTGCCGCGCAGCGCGTCGTTGACGTCGCGCCCGTGTCCCTGGACGCCATCGGCGCCGCGCGACACGGCCGAGCCGAGCCGCTGGGCGTCGATCGACCGGTTGAGCCGGGCGAACGCGGCGAGCGCGTCGTCGATCTCGACGGGCAGCTCGGTGCGCTGGACGGGGATGACCATGCCGGGCGGAGCCTTGGCCAGTCCGGGGCGCCACGCGGGGCGCAGCTCGACGTACCGTTCGCCGAGCGCGTTCGCCGAGGCGATGACGGCGCGGGCGTCGCGGGGCACCGGCACCTCCTCGTCGATGGCCAGCTCGACGCGCACCCGGTCGCGCTCGGTGGCGATGGCGGTGATGCTGCCGGCGTCGGCGCCCATGACGCGCACCCTCGACTGCTCGTACAGCGAGGTGGTCCGGGCGAAGTAGACGGTGATCCGGTAGCCGTCGCCGCCGCGCCCGGTCACCGCGCACCCCCCGGCGGAGGCGGTGACGGCGAGCGAGAGCGCGATCGCGATGAGCCGCTTCATGATCGGCCTCCTTGGGACGCCTGGGCCCGCCGGGCGTCGGGCAGCAGGCGTGCGAGTTCGGCCAGGTCCTGGGGAGAAAGCGGGCCAAGTCCGGTGGCCAGGACCTCGAGCCAGGGCCCGTTGCCGCCGGTTCCCGACAGGCCGCTCAGCGTCGGGCCCGCCCAGGCCAGGAGCCGGTTGAAGTCGCCCGTGGTGGGGCGCAGGGTGCCGAGGGTGCCGCGCAGGTCCTCGATGACGCTGACCAGGCGCCGCTGCTGCTCGTCGATCAGGCGGTTGATCGCCGCGACCGTGCCGCCCCCGCCGCCGAGGAACGCCGACAGCTCCCGGCGCCGGTGCCGCAGCTCGTCCAGCATGATCTGCACGTTGGCGAGCAGCTGGGACAGTTGCCGCTCCTTGGTGCGGGCGAGGTCGAGCACGCGTTCGCCGCTGGTGAGCAGCCTGTCGATCTGGGGGTCGGATTCGTTGACGGTCCGCGCCAGGTCGGCGAGGTTGGTCAGGGTGCGGCCGAGCCGGGCCCGGTCGTGCGGGTCGACCTGGCCGGCCTCCGCCATGATCCGGTTGATGGAGCGGGCGTCGAGCCGGGTGATGGTGGTGGTCGAGTCGTTCAGGACGTCGTTGACGGTGGTGGGCGTCCCGGTGCGTTCGAGCGGGATGCGGCGGCGCGCCTCGGGCAGGTCGGCCAGGTGCGGCGTGGTGACCGGGCCGGACAGGCGCAGGTAGCGGCCGCCGAGGACGTTGGCCACCTTGACCTCGGCGCGGGTGGCCGGGCCCAGGTCCACCTCGGCGTCCACCTTCCAGGTGGCCAGCACCCGGCCCCGGCCGTAGTCCGCCCGGACCGCGGTGACCTCGCCCGCCCGGATGCCCGCGACCCGGACCTCGTCCCCGGCCCGCAGTCCGCCGGTCTCGGCGAACACCCCGGTGACGGTGTAGCGGTCCTGCAGCAGCCCCCGGGTGCCGACCACGTACACCGCGGCCACCAGCGCGATGAGCGAGCCGGCCGACACCAGCCCGACGGCGATCTTGTTCCGGTCGCGGAACGATCTCATGGCCATTCAGGACCCTCCCACCAGCAGCCGGCGCAGCGCGCCGGTGGAGTCGATGCGGGTGGCGCCCGAACCGGTGGCCGGCCCCGCCGCCCTGCCGGTGCCGCTCTTCGCCCCGGGCTCGCGCGCCCCGGGCAGGCGGGTGGGGTACGGGCAGGGCGGCGCCGCCAGCGTGAGGCAGGGCACGGCCGCCTCGGCGTAGCGGCCGTTGTCGACGGCGGCGAAGATGTGCTGCAGCTTGGGCGTCGCCGAACGCATCACCGCCGCCAGCGTGCCGCTGTTGCGCCGCGCGCCCGCGGTGAAGTCCGACAGCCGGGCGATCACCGAGGCGAGTTCCCGGCCGTTGCCGGCCAGGACCTTGTCGGAGGTGGCGGCCATCGCCGCCAGTTCCACCAGGGCGTCGTCGATGAGCCGCCGGTTGTCGGCGAACGCGCCGCTCAGCTCGACGAGGTCGTCGACCGCCCGGCCGATCTGCCGGTCGCGGCGGGCGATGATCTCGGTGATCGTCGCGTAGTCGGCCAGCATCCGGCGCAGGGTGCCGCGGCGGGCCGCGATCGTGGACGAGAGCCGGTCCACGCCCACGACCAGCCGGTCCAGCTCGCCGGCGTTGCCGTCCAGCGCCTGCGCCAGCGACACCAGCACCTGGTTGACCTGCCGGGGATCGATGCTCCTGGTCAGCGGCGCCAGCTGGTCGACCAGGGCGCCGGCGTCGACGACCGAGCGGGTGCGGGTGATGTGCGCCCCCGGTCGCATGGGGGTGGGGGCGGTGCCCGGGATCAGGTAGACGACCCGGCGCCCCATCGCGTCCCGCCAGCGGATCGCGGCCTCGCTGTCGGACGGCACCGTGACCGAGGCGTTCACGGAGAGCTCGACGCGGGCACGGCCGTCCACGACCCGCAGGCCCTCGACCCGGCCGACCGGGGCGCCCGCGATCTTCACCTGGTCGCCTTCGGCCAGGCCGCTGGCGTCGTCGAAGGTGGCGGTCAGCGGCCATCCGTCCTGGAAGCTCACCCGGGCGATCTGCGCCCCGATGAACGCGGTCAGCAGCCCGGTGACCGCGACGAACACCGCCACCCGCACGGTCAGCGCCAGCCGCGCCCTCCCCTGGGCCGACAGCCCGGACTCACGACGGCGCGCAAAGCGCGCGGACAGCCCAGACAGCGCAGACAGCGCAGACAGCCCGGACGCGCTGCGGCGCGCCCGCCGCCCGAGCCCCGGCAGCCTCGCCATGTCAGCGGCCTCCCGTCGAACCGCACAGGCCGATGATCAGGCGGCACGGGTCGGTGGGCAGCCACCCTTGACTCCGCAGGTAGTTCTTCCCCTGCGGGCCGGGCAGCGAGGTCAGCTCCCCGTACACCGGCAGCAGCCTGTTGCCGGTGCGGACCGCGTCGCCGGTCAGACCGAGCTGGGCGTACACGAGCGCGGCGGCCCGCTCCCCCGACCGGAACCCCTCGCCGACCTGCCGGCCCCGCTTGTCGAAGCCGTGCGAGACCAGCGCGGAGATCTCCGCCAGCCGGTCGGCGAACCGGCCGAGCCGGTCGCGCCCGCCCGCGGCCGTCGTGGTGATGAGCGTGTCGGCGTCCCCGGTGATGGAGACGAGCTCGGCGCCCGAGCCCGACGCCGCGAGCGTTCCCGTCAGGTCGGCGGTGTCGCCGATGAAGCGGCGGGCCTCGCCGCGCCGCTTGTGCGCCACGTCCATGAGCGTCCCGGTCTGGTCGATGGTGCCGCGCAGGCGGGCGCCCTGCCCGTGCAGCCCTTGGGAGAGGGTGCGGACGATGGTGGAGACCTCGGTGGCCTCGACCGCGCGCAGCGTCGCGTCCGCGTCGGCGAGCAGGTCGGACAGGTCCTGCGGGTCGGAGGTGCGCGCGATGGTCCCGCCGGAGGCCAGGTAGGGACCGGTGCGCTCGCCCGCGCCGGGGGCGAGGTCGACGAACTTGGGGCCGAACGCCGACGCTGGCTCGATCGCCGCGGTGACCGTGGCGGGCACCCGCACCCCCGGCTCCAGCCGCAGGGTGAGCCGCGCCCGGCCGCGCACGGTGAGCTCCGCCCGTTCCACCGAGCCGACGGTCACTCCGCGCACCTTCACCGGCGCGCCGTCGCCCAGGCCCTGCCCGGCGTGCCCGAACTCGGCGGTCAGGCGGACCCCCTCGGCCCGCAGCGGACGGGCCGCCAGCACGTACACCACCAGCGCCGCGGCGGCGACGGTGAGCACGGAGATGAGCAGCGCCCGTCCCGGCGGCAGGTCGTGGTTCATCCGGTCAGCCTCACGGTCGCGCCGCCGCCCCAGAACACGTAGGACAGCAGCAGGTTCAGGGTGACGATGGTGATGATCGACAGCCGGATCGCGCGGCCCGCCGCCTGCCCCACTCCGGCCGGGCCGCCGGTGGCGTAGTAGCCGTAGTAGCAGTGGATGGTGATCACCGCGAAGGAGAAGACGGCGACCTTGACCGAGCTGTAGACCAGGTCGACGGTCGGCAGGTAGAGCCGGAAGTAGTAGTCGTAGACGCCCGGCGCCAGGTCGAAGAACTCGGTGCTGATCAGCCGAGTGGCGAAGAAGCTGGCGAACAGCGCGATCAGGTACAGCGGCACCAGCGCGATCAGCGCGGCCACCACCCGGGTGCAGACCAGGTAGGCGAAGGAGGCGATGCCCATGACCTCCAGCGCGTCGATCTCCTCGGAGATCCGCATCGCGCCCAGTTCGGCGGTGAACGCCGACCCGCACTGGGCCGCCAGCGCCACCGCCGCGATCACGGGGGTGATCTCGCGGACGTTGGCGAACGATCCGACCAGCCCCATGAACGACTCGGCGCCGATCGAGCGCAGCCCGGTGTAGCCCTGCAGCCCGACCTCGGTGCCGACGAAGAACGCCATGGTGAAGATCACGAAGATCATGCCGCCGCCGACCACGGTGGCCCCGGCGCCCACCACGACGTCGCTGACGTGCCGGGCGACGGTCTTGGCGTACTTGCGGCGCCACACCAGGTCGCGCAGCGAGTACAGCAGCACCCGCTGCACGAACACCGGCCACTGCGCCAGGTCGCCGCCGCGCCGCACGGCCGTGCCGAGCACCGCCGCCCGTGCGGTGGTCCGCGGGGACACGAGCGGGCCGGCCATCAGATCTTGGGCGGGAACGCGACGAAGTACACCGTCGTGATCACGTAGTTGAGGGCGAACACCAGCATGAACGCGACCACGATCGACCGGTTCACCGCGCGGCCGACGCCGACCGGGCTGCTCTCGCAGCTCATCCCCATGTAGCAGGAGACCACGGCCGCGACCATCCCGAACAGCCACGACTTCAGCAGCGTGACCAGCAGGTCGGAGGTCTGGAGCAGGGAGACGGCCCCGTCGAAGTAGGCGCCGGGGGTGACGTCCTGCAGCAGCACGTTGAACACGAACCCGCCGGCCGCCCCCGCGGCGATGACCAGCGAGGCCAGCAGCGTCGACACCAGGCCGGAGGCCCACAGCCGGGGCGTGACCAGGCGGTGCACGGGGTTGACCGCCATCACCTCCATCGCCGACAGTTCGTCGCGGATGCGGCGGGCGCCCATGTCGGCGGTCATCGCGGCGCCCCCCGCGCCCGCGATGATCAGCGCGGCGGCGATGGGCGCCACCTCCCTGACCAGGCCCACCACGACCGCTCCCCCGGTGGCGGACTGGGCGCCGAGCTGCGCGGCGAGCTGGCCGACCTGGAGCGCGACGGTGGCGCCCAGCGGCAGCGACACCAGGATCACCGGCAGGCTCGTCACCCGGGCCAGGAACCAGGACTGCTCCATGAACTCCCAGAACCAGGTCCGCACGGCCCAGGTCCGGCGCAGTCCCTCCAGCGCGATCACGGCCAGCTCTCCGACCTCGCTGAGCAACCCGTGGACGCGCGCCGGGACATGCACGGTCGCCATGCCGACACCTCCCTTCAGCAGCTGTGCGCCGCGCGGCCCGCCCCCCGCGATTCGCCGGTTCCCAGGAGCGCGGGCCGCGCGGCACGGGACACCCTAGCGAGTTATTGACGACTCGCCAACAAGATCCGAGAAACTATTGGCGAACCGTCAATAGACCGCTATCGTCGGTGCTCCACGGCAGTGCGCGGCCTGGAAGGGTCCGTCGGTCGGAGGCGTGCCATGCCCCATCAACCGGTTTACGAGGCGGGACGACGCCGCGGCGCGGACCGTCCGGGTGCGGCGTCCGGGGCCCTGTCGTGATTCCGGAGAACTGGCCGGCCGTCTGCCTCGCGTTCGCGTCGTCCAGCGTCTACTTCGCCGGGATCGCCTTGCTCAAGGTGGCCGCCGACAGGGCGGAGCCCCCGCCCGGAACCTCGATGACGATGCTGGCGCTCCGCCTGCTCACCGCCCGCCTGAGCATCGCGGGCGCCGTCGTCATGGCCGTCGGGCTGCTCCTGCAGTGGAACGCTCTGGACGCGCTCCCCCTGCCCGCCGCCCAGCCCGTCTTCGTGTCGTCGCTGGCCGTGCTGCCGGCCATATCCCTGCTCTGCTTCACCGAGCGTCCCAGCGGCCGCGAATGGCCGGCGCTCGCGCTGATCGCCGGCGCCACGGCCATGGTCGCCACGGCGACGGCGAGCATGCCGATGTCAGGGCATCAGCCGTCCTCGCAGCTGCTCGCCCTGATCGTCCCACCCTGCCTCGTGCTGCCGATCGCGCTCTTCGTCCTCTACGAGACGGGGCCGGCGGGACGGCACGCCCGCCCGTCGACGGGCGTGGTCTTCGGTCTCACCGCCGGCGTCCTCATCGGCACCGCGGAGGTGGCCCTCAACGCCATGACACGGCTGCCCCACTCAGCGGCCGCACTGCTGGGCACGCCCTATCCGTACCTGTTCGTCATCTCGGCGGGGATCGGCGTCTCCCAGCTGCAGGTGGCCCTGCGACGCCATCGGATGCTGATCGTCGTCCTCGTCGCGACCGCCGTCGCCAAGACCCACCTGCTGCTGACCGGCACCGTCCTGCACGGGCAGACGCGGCCCGCCGGGATGGCAACGACGCTCCTCCTGCTCGGCGGGGTCACCATGCTGGCCACGGCCATCGCCCTGCTCCCCCGGTACGAGCCGGCCCCACCGGAACGTTCCGCGAGCGGTGCGAGCAGGGCGGGCGGCGCGGTCATCGGCGGTAAAGGCGACGCGGCCGGTTCCAGGAGAGTGTGAGGCGCGGCCGGTGCCGCGCTCGTACACGCGGAAGGGCGGCCTGTGCCCCCCGCCGATCGCGCGACCGGCGTCCGCCGTTGAGAGACGATCCGCCGGCGGTCAGTCCGGGGAAGCCTCCGGCTCCAGCATGGGTACGAGGAACCGCCGCGCCACCGCGGCCAGCTGTTCATCGTCGTCGAGGTCGATGAGGTGGCTGGGGATCGCCAGGAAGGAGGCGGAGACCCGGACCATCATCTCGGCCACGAAGTCGGTGTCCAGGTCGCTCGACACGTTGCCCGCGCGCTGCTCCTGGCGCAGCTGGCCCGCGACGAACTCCCGCACGGTGGCCAGGGTCCGCCCCCCGTCGCTGATCATGGAGGACACGAGGAGGTCCGGTTCCGTGGCGATCAGACCGCCGATCAACGGGTTGCCCCGGATGGCGCGCAACGAGCTCACAAAGCCCATGACCACCCGGTCGGCGGCGGTCTCGGCCTGCTCGATGTCGATGAGGAACCGGTCGAAGTACCGGCGGAACTCCCGGCGCACCACGTGCTCGACCAGCGCGTCCTTCGTGGCGAACCGCCGGTAGACCGTGATCCGCGACACCCCGGCCCGCTTGGCCACGTCCTCCATCGTGGAGCGCTGGATGCCCATCCGGCAGAACTGCTCGTAAGCCGCGTCGAGCACGCGCAGACGGGTCTCGTCCACGTCGTCGACCCGTTCGACGGCGTCGGTGTACGCGCGTTCGAGCAGCGACTCCGGGCCCGAGGTCGCCATGAGAGCGGACAGCGCAGGTTCCACGGTCTCCTCCTATGACGACTGATTCTGCCTCACCCGCCGGCGGCCGCCGCGACGATCGGGTCTTGTCGCGGCCGACACATTGTGCTCTTATTGGACCAGTCGTCGATGATACGCAGATGCACGATACGTTTCACCGTATCAGGACGGCGCTCACGGCCCGAGGAGGAACGGAAGGCATGGACAAACCCAGCAGGCGCAACGTGCTGATGGCCGGTGGGACGTTGGGCGCGATCGGTGCGCTGAGCGCCGCGTCACCCGCGCAGGCGTCCGCACTGTGGACCTGGTCGCCCAAGGGCTCGGTGGCGGGCGCGGGAGACGGCGCCGACCCGCGATGGGTGTGGGACGCCGAGGCCGACCCGCTGGTCGCCTCGCTGCTCGACCGGGGCGAGGTGCCCAAGGTCAACAAACTGCTCCGCACCTGGACCAAGAACGGCCAGCCGCTGCCGGCCGGCCTGCCGGCGGACCTGCGCGACTTCATGGAGCGGGCCAAGCAGCTGCCGTCATGGGCCGACCAGGGCAAGCTCGCCACCGCAGTCGACTTCAACGAGAAGCGGGGGCTCTATCTCGGCGTCACCTACGGCTTCGCCAGCGGGATGATGAGCACGGTCATCCCCAGGGAGGCGCGCGCGGTCTACTACTCCAAGGGCGGCGCGGACATGAGGGACCGCATCACCAAGACCGCCAAACTCGGGTACGACATCGGCACGTCGAACGCCTACAAGCCCGACGGCGAAATGATCGTGACCTGCGTCAAGACCCGGCTCGCGCATGCGGGCGTGCGCCACCTGCTGCCCAAGTCCCCGTACTGGTCGAAGGTCGCCGACGAGGAGATCCCGATCAGCCAGCGGGACATGATGGTCACCTGGCACAGCCTGCCCACGACCGTCATGCAGAACCTGATCAAGTGGAAGGTGCCGATCCCCGCCGCCGAGTCCGAGGCCTTCCTGCACTCGTGGCAGGTGGCCGCGCACATGCTCGGCATCCGGGACGAGTACATCCCCAAGTCGTGGGACGAGGCCGACTCCCAGGCCAAGCAGGTCCTAACCCCCGTGCTGGCCCCGACGCCCGAGGGCGTCAAGCTGGCCGACATGCTCCTCAACCTCGGCTCCACCATCGACGGCGGCCTCCTCACCAAGCCCATCCTCGGGTCCCTCACCCGCTACGTGCTCGGTGACGAGATCGCCGACTGGCTGAAGATCCGCAAGGACCCGGTGTGGGACTCGCTCTTCGAGGTGGCCTGGGAGCCCTTCATCGCCGTCCGCGAAGGGCTGCTCTCGCTCGAGAAGGCCCCGGGGGCCCTGCAGAAGGCCTACTGGGCCTTCGACGAGATCCTCCGCCTGAGCGTCCTGCTCTTCCTGTCCGAGGGAACCCTGCCGATCAGCATCGAGATCCCCGTCACCAACAACCCGAACTACTGATCAGTACCGCCTGAGCAACGGCGCGACCCTCGGGCGAAGGAAGACACGCCCCCCGCCTGCCAGCTCCCTGTGAACCCCCAGGGCCCGGGATCTTCTGGATTCCGGGCCCAAGCCGGTTCCTCCAGCATTCGAGGCCTACGCCGCCGGCCTGGTCGGTGCCGGCGTGTGGTCCTTCTGGTGGGACTAGTTGGGCCGGCGGGTTCCCGTCACCGGCACGCTTTGATCAGGACGACCGGGTCGTGAGACGCGTGATGATCTCGTCCAGCAGCGGGCGGGAGGTGGCGAAGTTGAGGCGGGCGAATCCGCCTGGGGCGCCGAACGAGGGGCCGTCGCTCAGCGCGATGCGTGCGTGGGCGAGCAGGTGGGGCGCGGCGTCGGAGGTGTGGGCGGACAGATCCAGCCAGGCCAGATAGGTGGCCTCGGGTGGATGGACGCGGACGGCCGGGGCCTCGGCGCGCAGGCGGGTCAGGAGGTGGTCGCGGTTGGCGGTGAGGAGGGCGCGGGTCTCGGCCAGCCAGGGGGCGGCCTTGGTCCAGGCGGCGCGGGTCGCCAGGAGGCCGGGCATGCCCGGTTTGCCGTAGTAGCGGGAGGTCAGGGGCGGGAGGGAGCGGCGGAGTTCCGCGCTGCCGTAGATGACGAAGCCGAGGTGGGTTCCGGCGATGTTGAACGCCTTGGTGGCCGAGGTGAGGGTGATGGTCCGGGCGGCGATGTCCGGGCCGAGGCTCGCCAGCGGGGTGTGTTCGGCGCCCGGGTGGAGGAGATCGGCGTGGATCTCGTCGGAGATCACCACGCAGTCGTGGGCCAGGGCCAGGTGGGCGATCGCGGTCAGTTCGGAACGGGTCAGGCAGCGGCCCGTCGGGTTGTGGGGATTGCAGAGCAGAAGGAGCGGAGTGGGGGCCTCGCCCAATGCGTCGGCCAGGCGGTCGAGTCGCCATTCCCAGCGTTCTCCCGAGTCGGTGAACGGGATGGGGACGGCAGTTCTTCCGTGTTCGCGGATCGCCTCGAAGAAATGATGGTAGACGGGGACGGGTAGGGCCACACGGTCGCCGGGATCGGTGAGCTGACGGACCATGATGTGCAGGGCCTGGACGACGTCGTTCACCATGGCGACCTGGTCGGCGCCGACATGCCAGCCGAATTCGGCGGCCATGCGGGCGGCGGCCAGTTCGCGGAGCTCGTCGAAGATGCGTTCGTCGAAATAGGTGAGGTCGCCTTCGGAATAGAAGGCGAGCAGGTCCGCGCGGATGGCGTCGGCGGTGGGCAGGTCCATGTCCGCCACGCACGCCGGGATGACATCGGGGTCGTACCGCGTCCACCGGTAGTTGCGGCGTAGGCGGCCCCCGTCAGTCATCGGCGCTCTCCCCGCGCAGTTCGTCGCGGAGCGCGAATTTCAGGATCTTGCCGGTCTCGCTCTTGGGCAACGGCCGGAACACAACCCGCCGGGGCGCCTTGAACCGGGCCATCCGTTCCTTGACGTAGGCGATGAGCTGCTCCTCGGTGACGGACGCGTCGGGGCGCAGGGTGACGACGGCCACGGGGATCTCGCCCCAGTGGTCGTGCGGTGCCGCCACGACCGCGCTCTCCAGCACTCCGGGATGGGCGTCCAGGACCCGTTCGACCTCGACCGAGGCGATGTTCTCGCCGCCGGAGATGATGATGTCCTTGTCGCGGTCGATCAGCTCCACATAGCCGTCGGCGTGGACGACGCCCAGGTCGCCCGTGCGGAACGAGCCGCCCGCGAGGGCCGCGCCCGTCGCGGACGGGTCCTTGTAGTAGCCGCCGAAGAGCGTGTTGCCGGTGATGCGGATCTCGGCGATACGGGGGTCGCCGGGCGGCAGCGGGCCGTGCGTGGAGTCGACTACCGAGACGCCGGTGGTCACCACGTTGGGGACGCCTTGGCGGGCCAACACGGCGGCGAGTTCGGTGTCGCTCAGCTCGTCCCAGTGGGGTTGGGGTTCGCAGATGACCGCGGGTCCACTCGTCTCCGTCAGCCCGTAAAGGTGGAACACCCGCCAGCGGAGCGCCCGCAGGCGTCCGATCAAAGCGGGGGACGGCGGCGATCCGCCCACCGCGACGGTGACGGGACCGGGCACGGCGCCGCGGTGCGCCAGGAGGGCGTTGAGCACGGTCGGCGCCGCGCAGAGGTGGGTGACGTCGTAAGCCCGCAGCGCCTCCCAGGTCGCGACGGGATCGGGACGGGCGAGCAGCACGTTCCGGCAGCCGACCGCCGCCACGGCCCAGGCGAAGCACCAGCCGTTCGCATGGAAGAGCGGCAACGTCCACAGGTAGGTGGATCGGCCGTTCAGGTCCAGATGCAGCGCCATGGCCAGCGCCTGAAGGAATACCCCCCGATGTGTGGCCATCACGCCCTTGGGGCGCCCGGTCGTGCCGCTGGTGTAGTTCAGCGCGATGACCGACAGTTCGTCGGTGACCGGGACGCGCAGCTCATCGGCCGACGAACGCAGCGACTCATAGGGCTCTGCGGGCAGCACCGCGCAGGAGGTCCCGGCCACCGCCTCGCGGGCCAGCGACTCCAGTCCCGGTCCCACCAGGAGCAGGCTCATCTCCGAATGCCCGATGATGTAGGCCAGCTCACCGGCGGAGAGCCGGGGGTTGAGGTTGACGATGATCCCGCCCGCCCCGGGAATCGCGTACTGGGCCTCCAGCAGCAAGGGCGAGTTGGGTGCCAGCACTCCCACCCGGTCCCCCGGGCCGATCCCGAGGCCCGCCAGCACGCCGGATCCCCGCCGGCATGATGCGGCGAAGGCGCGCCACGTGACGCCGGGGGCCACGGCGATCCGGTCCGCGTACACCACCGCCGCCCGGTCGAGCCAGGTCAGCGGGGTGAGCGGGGGCGGGCTAAGCACGCCGCACCCAGCGGCTCGTGGACGCGACGTCGGCCACCTCGGCGCCGGCGTCACGCCATCCGGCGAACCCGGCCTCCAAGTGCGCGACGTTCTCGTACCCCATGTCCAGGAGCGCCTGGACGGCCAGGGCGGACCGGCCGCCGCCCGCGCAGTACAGCACGGTGCGGCGGCCCGGCGCGAAGAAGTCGCGGTAGTACTCGGTGGCCGGATCCGCCCAGAACTCCAGCATTCCGCGCGGCACGTGCACCGAGCCGGGAATGGCGCCGGAGTCGACCCGTTCGCCGATCTCGCGGAGGTCGACGACGAGCAGTTCGGGGTCGGCCTCCCGTTCGGCGCGCAGTTCGGCCACGCCGAGGTTCTCGATCCGCGTCTTGATCTCCTCGACGCGCCGCCACACGGGCCGGATGGACAATGTGGTGCCCCTAACTCTTGAGGACGCCGCGGAACTGCGGCTTGTCGTTCACCCAGGTGCGGACGCCCGTGAGGTCGCCGGTGTGGGCCTGGATGTTGTCGGCGAAGAACAGGAAGATGTCCAGGTTCTCCTTGAGGACCTGCGCGGTCAGCGCCCGGATCGCGGTGGTGCGTTCGGCGTCGGTGCCGGGGATCAGGGCCTTGGCGGCCAGGTCCTCGATCTCCTTGCTGGCGGTGCCGCCCGGGTTCTGGAGCTTGCCCTTGGTGTACTGGAGGCTGAGTGTCTGCGCCGGGTCGGCGCGCCCGCCCCACGGCCCGATCCACGCGTCGTACCGCTTCTCGTTGTAGAAGGTGACGGTGGAGTTCTCCACGGGCCGGATCCGCACCTTCACGCCGACCTTGGCGAGCTGCGCGGCGACGCCCTCGGCGATCTGGACGGCGGCGGGGTTGTTGGCGGCGACCGCCTCGAACTGGAACCCGTTCGGGTAGCCCGCCTCGGCCAGCAGCCGCTTGGCCCGGTCGGGGTCGTACGCCGTCGCGGTCACGGCGGGGTCGGCGGCCCAGTAGTTGGCGGGGAAGGGCTGGTAGGCGGGCTTGCCCGCGCCGAACAGCAGCCCCTTGACCAGCGCCGGACGGTCGACCGCCAGGCTCAGCGCCTCCCGCACCCGGGCGTCGGCGAACCACGTGCGGGACCGGTTGAAGGTGATCCGGTTGTAGGACAGCGTCTGCCCGGCCACCGTCTTCAGCCCCGCCGACCCGACCTCGCTGAGCTGGGCCGGGTCGACGGTCGCCCAGTCGTACTGGCCGCTCTGCAGGCCGCGTAGCCGGGCCGAGGAGTCCTTCACGAAGTTCAGCTCGACCCCGGCGTTGCGTTTTTCGGCGGCGTCCCAGTAGCCGTCCCAACGGGTGACGGTCAGCTTGGCGCCCGGGTCGAACGACACCAGCTTGTAGGGGCCCGCGCCGACCGGCTTCTGGTCGAAGTCGGGGCGGGCCAGCGACGCGGCGCTGGCGATCATGCCTGGCCGGTCGGAAAGCACGGCGGGCAGCTCGGCCCCGCCCGCCCCCTTGGCGATCTTCAGGACGACGTCGCGGCCGGAGGTGGTGATGTCGGAGATCGCCGACAGGTCGCCCTTGAACGCGGTCTTCTCGAACGTCTTGCCCCGGGAACGGTCCAGATTGGTCTTCACGGTTTCGGCGTCCAGCGCGCTGCCGTCGGAGAATTTCACGCCGTCCCGCAGCGTCAACGTCAGCGCCGACCCGTCGGCCGCGAACGCCCACTTCTCGGCCAGGCCGGGCTGGAGCGCGCCGTCCGGTCCGACCCGGACCAGCGTGTCGAAGATCAGCCCGAGTGCGACCGGGGCGTAGGAGCCGGTCTGCGTCGCCGGGTCCAGGCTTTGCGGGTTGTACTGGTAGGCGGCGCGCAGCACCTTGCCGTCGCCGCCGGACCCGGACCCGCCGCAGGCGGACGCGAGCAGGACGGTGGCCAGGGCGAGGGCGGACCAGCGGAGGGATCTAGCTCTCATTCACGTGCCTTTCAGGGGGAAATGACAGGAGGCGAGGCCGCCTCCTGCGACCGGGACCGGCGGTGGAGCCTGGGCACGGCACAGATCCGCCGCCATCGGACATCGGTCGGTGAACACGCAGCCGTCGCCTCGCAGCGCCGGGTCGGGAGGGTCCCCGGCCACCGCGGCGGCGATCCCGGCGCGGCGGGCGCGCTGGCGGCGCGGATCGGGTACGGGCGAGGCCGCAAGCAGGCTCGCGGTGTAGGGGTGGGCAGGCGCCCGGTAGACGCGTTCTGCCGGACCCGTTTCCACCACCCGGCCGCCGTAGAGCACGGCGACATCGTCGGCGAGGTGTCCGACGACGGCCAGGCCGTGCGAGATGAACAGGTACGACAGGCCGAGTTCGGCGCTGAGATCGGCCAGCAGCCCGACGATCTGGTTCTGCGTGGACACGTCCAGCGCCGACACCGCCTCGTCGCACACCACCAGCGATGGGCTGGTCGCCAGCGCGCGGGCGATCGCGACGCGCTGGCGCTGGCCGCCGGAGAACTCGTGGGCGTACCGTTCCCGGTACGCGACGGGCAACCCGACCAGGTCGAGCAGCTCGGTGACACGGCGGTCCCGTCCGGCCCGGTCCAGCCTCTGGTGGACGCGGAGCGGCTCGGCGATCACCTCGCCGACGACCATCGCGGGATTGATCGAGGAGAACGGGTCCTGGAAGACCATCTGCGCGTGGCGCCGGATCCGCCGCAGCGCCCGGGGGCGCAGCGTCATCAGGTCGGTTCCGTCCAGCGTGACGCTGCCGGTGGCGGGGATCAGCCGCAGCATCGCCCGCGCGATGGTGGACTTGCCGCTGCCCGACTCGCCGACCAGCCCGAGCGTCCGGCCGCGTCCGATGTCGAACGAGACGCCGTCCACCACGGTCACCCGGCGCGGCAGCAGCCCGCCGCGGGCGGGGAAGCCGACGCGCAGATCGCGCACCTGGACCAGCGGTGTCACGGCGCGGTCACCCCTTCGAGCTCCAGGTCGCGGACGCAGCGGAAGGTCCGGTCGCCCGCCGATCGCACCGGCACGGGCGCGGCGCACGCCTCGACCGCGTACGGGCAGCGGCCACGGAACCGGCAGCCGGACGGGACCGACCCCGGCGCGGGCACCTGCCCGGGGATCGACGGCAGCCGCCCGTCCACCGCGCCGAGCTGCGGCAGCGAGGCGAGCAGCCCTTCGGTGTAGGGGTGCCGGGGCCGGTCGAACAGGTCGTCCACCGGCGCCGTCTCCACCACCTGCCCGGCGTACATGACCACGACCTGGTCGGCGATGTCGGCGACCACGCCGAGGTCGTGGGTGACGAACAGGACGCTCATCCCGAACTCGCGCCGCATGGACCGCAGCAGTTCGAGGATCTGCGCCTGGACGGTCACGTCCAGCGCGGTCGTCGGCTCGTCGGCGATCACCAGGGCGGGTTCGCACGCCAGCGCGGCGGCGATCATGACCCGCTGCCGCATTCCGCCGGAGAACGCGTGCGGATAGTCGCGGGCACGGCGGCCCGCGTTCGGTATCCCGACCAGGTCCAGCAGCTCGATCGCGCGCGCACGGGCCGCGCGCCGCGACAGCCCGCGATGGTGCCGCAGCACCTCGCCGATCTGCTCGCCTACGGTGAACGCGGGGTTCAGGCTGGTCATCGGCTCCTGGAACACCATCGACACGCGGTCCCCGGAGATCCGGGAGCGTTCGCGGCGGCCGAGCGCGAGCAGGTCCGTGCCTTCGAACGCGGCCGTCCCGCCGGTGACCCGCGCCGCGCCCTCGGGCAACAGCCCCATGAGCGCCAGGCAGGTCACGCTCTTGCCCGACCCCGACTCGCCGACCAGCGCGACCGTGTGTCCCTCCGGCACGGCGAACGACACCTCGTCCAGCACCAGATCGGCGGCCCTGCCCGTGCGGAACTCCACGCTCAACCCGCGTACGTCCAGGACGCTCACGCGTTCCTCCGATCCTGGCGGCCGATGGCGTCGCGGACGCCGTCGCCGAGCACGTTGAACGCCAGCACGGCGAGGGTGAGCGCGACACCGGGCGGCACGGCCAGCCACGGATCGCGGCCGAGGAAACGGAACGCCTGGCCGAGCATGGAGCCCCAACTGGCGGCCGGGGGCGTAACGCCCAGGCCGAGGAAGCTGAGGGACGCCTCGGCGAGCATCGCGAAGCCCATGGCCAGCGAGAGCTGGACGACGAGGGGGGAGACCACGTTCGGCAGGATGTGGCGGCCGAGGATCCGCCAGGTGGAGCAGCCGATGCTGCGGGCGGCCTCCACGTAGTTCTCCTGACGGGCCGAGAGCGTGACGCCGCGCAGCAGCCGGCAGAAGCGCGGCGAACTGGCGATGCCGATGGCGAGCATCGCGTTGCCCAGGCCGGGGCCGCGCACGCCGACGATCGCGATGGCCAGCAGCAGCGGCGGAAAGCTCATCATGGCCTCGACGATCCGGTTGACGATCAGGTCGACCCAGCCGCCGAGATAGCCCGCCAGCAGCCCGGGCGGGCCGCCGAGCGCCAGCGCGACGGCGACGGCCTGCAGGGCGGCGACCAGGCTGACGCGGGCCCCGAAGACCAGGCGGGACAGGACGTCGCGGCCGTTCTGGTCGGTGCCCAGGAGGTGGTCGGGGCCGGGCCCGGCGAGCACGCCGTTCAGATCTCCGGCATCGGGGTCGTGCGGCGCCACCCAGGGCGCGAGCAGCGCCAACAGGCCGAGCAGCGCGAGAACGATCAGCGCCGCGAGGGCGGGCCGCTGGCCCCGGAACCGCCGGGCGAACCGCCGGACCGCCGTCACCGGAGGGCCGGGTGGGACGACACCGGTGTCCTTGCGGTGCTCGCGCGCGTACTCGACCCAGCGGCGCCGGCCGGGAGAGATCTCGGTCATGCTGTTCTCCTTGCGCGGGGACGACCCCCACACCCCCCGGCAAAACCGGCACCCATGCCCTCGCTTCGCTCGGTCATGCTGCGTTCCTTGTGGGGGGACGACCCCCCACACCCCCCGGCAAAACCGGCACCCATGCCCTCGCTTCGCTCGGTCATGCTGCCCTGACCTTGGGGTCGGCGAATCCGTAGGCGATATCGACGATCAGGTTCACGGCCATCGCGGTCAGCACCCCGAAGATCACGACTCCCTGGATGACGGGCAGGTCCTTGGCGACCACCGACTGCACGGCCAGCGACCCCAGGCCCGGCAGGCCGAAGACGGCCTCGACCACCACCACCCCGCCGAGCAGGTGGATGGTCTGCACGCCCGCGACCGTCAGGACCGGGATCAGCGAGTTGCGCAACGCGTGCCGGGCCACCACGACGCGGCCGGGCAGCCCACGCGACCAGGCCGTGCGGATGTAGTCCTGGCGCAGCACGTCGCGCATCGAGGCGCGCAGTTGCCGGGTGATCTCGGCGGCCGGGGCCAGCGCGAGCGTCACCGCGGGCAGGATCAGGTGCGACAGCCAGGGCCAGAGGCCGTCGGCGAACGGCGCGTACCCCGTCGCGGGCAGCCAGCCGAGCTTCAGCGACAGCCCGATCACCAGCAGCAGCCCCAGCCAGAAGCTCGGCAGCGCCATGCCCAGCGTGGCGACGACGTTGATCGCCCGGTCGGCGGGGCGGCCCGCGCGGGCCCCGGCGATGAGGCCGAGCGGCACGCCGACGGCCAGCGCGGCCACGATGGCCAGCAGGGTCAGGGCGATCGTCAACGGGATGCGGGTGGTCACCGCCGACACGACGGTCTGGCTGCTGAACAGGGAGGTGCCCAGGTCGCCGGTGAACAGGTGGCCGAACATCTTCGCGTACCGGGCGAGAGCGTTGTCGTCCAGGCCGAGTTGCGCGCGGATCCGCTCGACCTGGCCGGGCGCGGGGTTGTCGCCCGCGATGGTGACGGCCGGGTCGCCCGGGACGAGCAGGACGAGCGCGTACACCATCGACAGGGCCAGCCAGAGGGTCGGCACGGCGAGCGCCAGCCTGCGGAGGACGCGCATCATGGCCCCTCCTTCCTGACGGGTCGTGCGGGGCAGCAGGGCAAGGTATACCAGTTCAAACCAATAAATACCAGAGTGACCTGATAGGAAAACTCCGATAGCGTAACGGACGGTGTGCAGCCCCGAGCTTAGATACGGTATCTACCGGCAGGTTCCCCCGCACGCCCCATACGCATCGGAGGCCGGAAGTGACCGACGGAGCCGAGGACTCCGCACCAATCAATACCAATTCAGACCTCCCTGCGCCGCAGGCGAGGCGAGGTCGTGGCAGCCCCCTGCACTCCTCGATCCGGCGCCGGATCGAGGAGTACATCGATGCGGCGGGACTCGGACCGGGCGACCGGCTGCCCGGCGAGCGCACCCTCGCCGCCGAACTGGGCGTGAGCCGCACCTCGCTGCGCCAGGCGCTCGGCACCCTCGCCGGGTCCGGGGTGGTCCGCGTGGTCCACGGCTCGGGCGTCTACCTCACCGACGTCTCCCCGGGCCGCGCGGCCCGGCAGCTCGCGACCGCGCTCGTCCACCACACCCGGGACCTGCCCGACGTGGTCCCGGTGCGCGGCGCGCTGGAGTCCCTGGCCGCCCGGCTGGCCGCCACCGAACGTTCCCCGGCCCACCTCGACCGGCTGGAACGCGCGCTGCGCGGTATGGCCGCCGAACTCGCCGCCGGCCGCGACGGCGAACGGTACTCGCTGGCCTTCCACAAGGCGGTCTGGTCGGCGTCCCGCAACAAGGTGCTGCAGGACATCCTGCTCAGCCTGCAACCCGGACTGGACCGGCTGCGCAAGGAGTCCCTCGCCCAGCCCGACGCGGTGGCCCTCGCGGTCGTCGCGCACCGCCGCATCTTCGAACTGATCCGCGACCGCGACGCTGACGGCGCCGCCGAGGCGATGGCCCACCACATCCACGAGGCCGCCGACGCCCCGCTCGCCCGGCCTCTGGCCCCCGAGCAGAGAGAACCGCGATGACCGCCCCCTCCACGCCGGAGTTCCCCCGCACCGATCCCGAGCACGCGGTCCTGGTCGCCCGCAAGCTCATGATGACCGCTCGCGACGGCGTCCGGCTGGCCACAGACATCTACCGGCCCGCCTCGGCGGACGGCGAGCCGCTGCCCGGCCCGTTCCCGGCGATCGTGGTGCGCAGCCCGTACAACACCCGGTCCGGCGGGCCGTCGTCGCAGTCGGCCAACGGAGAGTTCTTCGCCTCGCGCGGCTACCTGTACGTGGTGCAGGACTGCCGGGGCCGCTACGCCTCGGGCGGCGACTTCACCCTGCTCGACAACGAGGGGCCCGACGGCTACGACACCGTCGAGTGGGTGGCCGCGCTGCCCTACTGCGACGGGAACGTCGGCACGCAGGGCACCTCGCTGCGCGCGTGGAACCAGAACGCCACCGCGCTGCTGCGCCCACCGCACCTGCGCTGCATGTGGATCAACCAGGGCGGCTGGAACGGCGCCCGTAGCGCCCTGCGGCACCACGGCGCGCTGGAGCTGCGGTGGCTGACCTGGGCCGTCGTGAACGGGACGAACGCCCCCGGGCTCGACGCCGAAGGGCAGGCCGAGCTGGTCCGCCAGGGCGAGCGGATCTACGAATGGCTGCGCGCCCTGCCGTGGACCCCGGGCAACAGCCCGCTGGCCGTCCTCCCCGACTACGAACGATGGGCGCTCGACCTCTACACGCATGGAGACGAGGACGCGTTCTGGGACAACCCGAGCCGCAACTTCGAACGGTATGCCGACGAGTCCGCCGACGTCCCCACCATGTACGCGGGGTCCTGGTACGACGCCTACTCCGCCGCCACCGTCGAGAAGTTCAAGACGCTCTCGGCCCGCCTCGCGCACCAATCGCTGATCATGGCGCCGGGCATCCACGGCGGCCCCAACTTCGACCGCCGGATGGCCGGCGAGGTCGACATGGGGGAGCATGCCCCGCTGCGCGGCAACCTCGGCCGCGACCGGCTGCACATGATGCTGCGCTTCTACGACCGCTGGCTGCGCGGAATCGACAACGGCGCCGACGAGGAGCCCGCCGTGCGGTACTTCGTGATGGGCGGGGGCGGCGGGGCCCGCAACGGCTCCGGCCGACTGGTGCACGGCGGGTCCTGGCGCACCGCCGCCGCCTGGCCGTCGCACGAGCCCGTCCCGTACTTCCTGCATACCGGTGGGCTGCTGTCTCCCGAACCGCCCGCCGGCACGGACGCCTCGTCGGTGCTGCGCTACGACCCGGCCGACCCCCTGCCCACCATCGCCGGGAACGTGTCGTCCCTGCACGAACTCCTCCCCTGGCCCGACCGCGGCCTGGCCAAGCCCGCGCCCGACACTCTCAAACGTTCCCTGGTCATCCAGGGCGCGGCCGACCAGGTCACCCGCCCGGACATGCACCAGGACCCGCCGTACGGGCGACCGCTGTCGGACCGCGAGGACGTGCTGGCCTTCGCCACCGCACCGCTGACCGCGCCCGTGGAGGTGACCGGGACGGTGACCGCCCGGCTGCTGCTGTCGACCGACGTGCCCGACACCGACCTGTTCGTCATGCTGCTGGACCTGTATCCGGCCTCGGAGGAGTGGCCCGACGGCTATCGGCTGAACATCGCCGACGGGCTCCTGCGCGTCCGCTACCGCCACGGCCTGGACAAGCCGACCCTCCTGGAGCCGGGCGAGATCGCCGAGGCCGTCGTCACCATCGCACCGACCGCGAACCTCTTCGACGCCGGGCACCGCATCGGCATCTGGATCAGCTCCTCCTCCTTTCCCCGCTTCGACCCCAACCCCAACACCGGCGAACCCATCGGCCGCCACACCCGCACCCGCGTCGCGCGCACCCGCGTCCACCACGACGCCCGGTACCCTTCCTCGGTGTCGCTGCCCCTGGCGGTCCGGTGAGCCCGGTCTCGGTGGGGGCCTTGCTGGCCCGCTGCCACGCCGACTACGCCGACCTGCCCGCACTGGTCGACGGGCCCCGCACCTGGACCTACGCCGAACTGGGCGCCGCCGTCCGCGCCTTCGCCGCCGACCTGGCCCGGCGCGGTGTACCGCGCGGCGGGCGGGTGGTGCTGCTGGCGGAGAACAGCGCCGAGTTCGTCATCGCGGAACAGGCCCTGTTCGTGTCCGGGCGGGTACGCGTCGCTCTGTCGCCCAAGCTCACCGCGCAGGAACTGGCCACCATCCTCGACGACTGCGCGCCCGCCTTGATCGTCACCGACGAGCCGCGCGAGGCGACGGCCCGGGCCGCCATGGAACTGGCCGGTCTGCCGGTCCCGACCGTCGTCCCCGCCCTCACCGGCGACCCGGAGCCCGCCGAGGAACCGGAGCCGCCGCGGCCCTCCGACGTCGCCGCGTTCCTCTACACCTCCGGAACGACGGGACGGCCCAAGGGCGCGGTGCTCACCCACGGGGCGTGGATGGCGATGACCCGCAACAGCCTGGCTGAAATGCCCGTCATCAACCCGGGCGATCGGGTCCTGGACGCGGCGCCGCTGTCGCATCTCGGCGGGTACCTCGCGCTGTGTTACACCGCCCGTGGCGCCTGCCGCGTGATCCACCGCCGCTTCGACCCGGCGCGCGTGCTGGCGGAGATCGAGCACGGCGGCGTCGACCACCTGCCCGCCGTCCCCACCATGATCGGCCTGCTCGTCGCGCACGCCGATTCCCTCGGCCGTCCGGTCGGCGGCGCGCTGCGGAGCGTGGTGTACGCGGCGTCCCCCAGCGCGGCCCCCGTGCTGCGGCGCGCCGTCGAACTGTTCGGCCCGGTCTTCGTCCAGTTCTACGGTCTGAGTGAGATCCCGATGCCGCTGACGTGCCTCAGTGCGCGCGACCACGTGGACCCGGACCTGCTTGGCTCGGCGGGCCGCGTCACCCCGTTCGTCACCCTGCGCATCGTCGGCCGGGACGGGGCCGACGTGCCGCGCGGCGAGGTCGGCGAGGTGTGGGCCGCGGCCGACACGGTCATGACCGGCTACCACCAGCGCACCACCGACGCCATGACCGGGCAGTGGTTCCGCACCGGAGACCTGGGCCGTCTCGACCGGCGCGGCTACCTGCACCTGCTGGGCCGCGCCGACGACGTGATCATCACGGGCGGGCACAACGTGCACCCGCAGGAGGTGGAGGCCGTCCTCACCTCCCTGGCCCCGCAGTGCGAGGTTGCGGTGTTCGGCACGCCGGACGAGACCTGGGGCGAGATCGTCACCGCTGCCGTCGTGCCCGCCGACCCCGGCGGCTTCGATGCCGGGGCGCTGCTCGCCGAGGCCCGCGCCGTCCTGGCGCCGTACAAGATCCCGAGAAAGGTTCAGGTCGTGGAGTCCCTGCCCCGCAACTCCCTGGGGAAGATCCTGCGCCGCCGGCTGCGGGCGGTCTCATGAGCACCGAGCGCTACGAGCAGGTGGCTGGAGAGATCTTCGCCCACCCCGAGACCGCTTTCGAAGAGGTTCGGGCCGCGCGGACGCTGTCGTCGTGGCTGGCCGACGAGGGGTTCGCCGTCGAACCGGGGGCCGGCGGGCTGCCCACCGCGTTCACAGCCCGGTTCGGGCGTGGCGAACCCACGGTGGCCGTGCTGCTGGAGTATGACGCGCTGCCTGGCATAGGGCACGGCTGCGGGCACCATCTCATCGGGGCCGGGGGTGCGCTGGCCGCGGTCCTGGCCGCTCGCCGAGTGACCGGTGAGGGGAGCATTCTGGCCGTGGGGTGCCCGGCAGAGGAGAGCGGCGCCGGGAAGGCCCTTCTGGTGGAGGCGGGCGTCTTCGACGGTGTGGCGGCGGCGATGATGTTCCACCCCGCCGCGCGTACGGTGCTGGCTCGATCCGCACTGGCCGCCGTCCCGTTGAACGTCCGGTTCCACGGGCGGGCCGCGCACGCCGTCAAGACCCCCGACCTGGGGCGGAACGCGCTCACCGCAATGATCCAGTTCTTTGTGGCGGTGGACGGACTGCGCCCACGGCTGGGCACCTGGGGACGGGTCAACGGGATCATCCGGGACGGGGGCACGGCGGCCAACGTCATCCCCGACTTCACCAGCGCGGAGTTCATGGTCCGGGAGGCCACCCTCGAACGGCTGGAGGAGCTGGTGGCGGCCGTGACGGACTGCGCCCAAGGTGTCGCGGCGGCGACCGGGACGACCGTCGAAGTCGAACGGACCTCACCCGGCTACGCCGAGCGGCGCAACAACCGGGTGCTTCTGTCAGTGCTGGGGCGGCACATGCGCGCGGCCGGGCTCCCCATCGATCCTCCCGACGTCACCGAGACCCTCGGATCGTCCGATATCGGGAACGTCAGCCTGCGCGTTCCCACGATCCATCCCACGATCAGGATCGCACCCGACGGGACACCCTCGCACTCCCACGCGTTCGCCGAGATCGCGAACACCGACGCGGCCCGGGCGGCCGTAGCCGCTATGGCGGCGGCGATGGCGGACACGATCGTCGAGCTGCTCACCCGGCCCGAACTGCTGGAGCGGGCCGCAGCGGAGTTCGACCTGGGGGGCGCCGACCTTCCCGGCGTTCCGATCGTCCTCGACGGTTGACCGTGCTTGGCATGACTTCAGGTGCGGGAACGGCTTGGGGAAGGGATGAGCCGGGCGGCGGAATGCCTTGGCGTCGTGGCCGGAGGGTGATCAGAAGGACTGGGGGCCGAAGCGGCCCCAGGCCACGACGGCGGCCAGGACGAGCAGCACCACATTGACCGGGATCATCTGGGCCTCGTTGCGCCGCAGGTGCGTGATCGCGGCGCCCGCCATGACGGCCGCCAGCCCCAGAGCCGCCCAGGCGACCAGGATCGGGGCGATGTCGACGGCGGCGGGCAGTACCAGGCCGAGACCGCCCAGGACCTCGACGGCGCCGATCGCCTTGACCGCGCCCGGCGGGAAGTCACCGGCCCAGGCCATGCCCGAGTTGACGAGCTTTTCGCGCGGCAGGGCGACCTTCATCGCACCGGCGGCGAGGAAGGCGACCGCGAGGACGCTCGCGAGGATCCACAAAGTGATGTTCATCAGGCGCATCTCCACCCAGAAGATTGAATGTTCAACAATAACCTAGGATCCATGAGGTTGAACTGTCAAGCTCTACCGAGGCAGCCTGGCTTGATGATTCAAGCTGATGCGTTGTTTCGTCAGATTGAACGGTCACGTTAGGGTGAGGGCATGGACCCAGAACAGCCCCGCTGGCTGAACGAGGAGGAGCGACAGACATGGCTGTCGTTGGTCGGCGTCATGGTCCGGCTGCCCGTCGCGCTGGACTCCCAGCTTCAGCGGGACGCCGGCGTCGGCCACTTCGAGTACCTGGCAATGGCCGTCCTGTCGGAGGCGCCGGAGCGCACGTTGCGCATGCGCGAACTGGCCATGGTGACCAACGGGTCGCTCTCCCGCCTGTCCCACCTGATCAAGCGCCTGGAGAAGAAGGGCTGGGTTCAGCGCACTCCCGATCCCGATGATCCGCGCTACAACTTCGCAGTCCTCACCGAGGCGGGCTGGGACAAGGTCGTCGCCACCGCGCCCGGACACGTCGAGGAGGTACGGCGCCTGGTCTTCGACCCCCTGACCAAGGCCCAGCAGCGGCAGCTGGCCACGATCAGCCGCCGCATCGGCCACGCCATCGACCCCGACGACACCGGCCCCCACTGAGCCGGGCGGCTGACGGCACAGCCGAGGCGTGACCGACGCCGCGCACGTTGACGGCGAACCATTCGGCGGCGTTCACGGCCGACTTCTCGTCGATGTCGCCGATCAGCAGGTTGGTGTCGGCCTCGGCCAGGCGCGACGCGATCGCCTTGCCCAGCCTGTGACCGCCTCCGACGCCGCGGCGCCGATGGAGTTCTCGGGGTGCCGGCTGGCGGCACCTGTCCGGCGACCACGCGTCCAAGGTCGGCTACCTCATCGAGCTCACCTGGCGGGCCTGCGCGACTGCTCGATCGGGGTCAGGGGATCCGGCTGCGGTCGACAAGGCGCTTGGGGGACGAGGATGTCGATGCTGGTGTCTGGACGCCGTCAGCCGGCGCCGTGTCCGCCGAAGTCATCGGGGTTTATCGAAAGCGATCTGGCCGGAAAGGGGCGAGTAGGGGGTCGGGTGTGCCAGTGAGGATCTCCTCGGCGAGGAGGCGTCCGAGCAGCGGCCCGAGGGTGACGCCACTGTGAGCGGACAGCTCGTAATATCCGGCCACGTCGGAGAGGGTGCCGACGGAGGGGGCGCCGTCGGGCGAAATCGGTCTGGGGCCAACGGTCACGCGTCGTACCGCGATGTCCACGGCGTCCGGGAACATGTGCCGTGCCCGGTCGAGGAGGATGTCAACGGCGGCGTGCGTGGCGACTTCACCGTGAGTGATCCTGGCGTCCAGGTCGTGGCTGTGAAGAAGGGCCCGGTTGTGGCCGTCGGGGCGGATGCCGAGGCGCGCGGTCCGGATCACGGTGGAGACGAGGTCGACTGGAGTGTCCACCGATACCACCAAGCCCAGCGAGGCGGTACCTCGAGCGGCGGGGGCTGCCGGGAGGTGAATGTCGGCCGCGCCCACGCCGGTCGCGTTGACAACGCGATCGGAGTCGGCCGAGCCACCGTCTTCGAAGCCGATGCGGACGCCTCCTGAAGCGGTGGGGGTGATCGAGGTGGCTCGTCGGCGCTGCACCTGCAAGCCGGTGAGGAAGTGCCTCCGGATCGCGTCCGGGTCTGCCCATCCGTCGGCGTGGAACCATGCCACCGCGAGAGGGTCGGTGTCGAGGCGCAGTCGCGGCTCGCGTCCACGGAGCACGGCGCCGGTGACGAACTCGCCACCGTAGCCGCGTGCGCGTGCGGCGTGCACGCGCTGTTCGGCCACGCACAGGGAATCCGGGTCCGTCGCCACGAAGTGCTGGCCGGTGAATCGGACGGCCGCGTCTCCGAGCGCGGCGGAGATGTCGTGGTACTCGGCGACGCCGCGGTCGTTGAGAGCGGCGAGGACCGGTTCGGTCTTCGCGCTGCCGTTGACGCAGGCGAAGGAAGCCGTCGTCGATCGGCCGCCCGGGGTCTGGGCGTCGGCGACGGTGACGCGCGCCCCGCGTCGGGAGAGGTGGTGGGCCACGGCGGCGCCGAGGATTCCGGCGCCGAGGACCGTGATGTGCTCGGGCCGCTGCTTGAGCCATCTGCTGCTTGAGGTTGACACAGGGGGTGTCATGAGAGTTCTGCTCTTTCCCCGTCGCGGTCAGGAAGGAAGACGTGGATGTCCGAGGCGTTGGCGCGGACGGCGACGGAACTGCCGACAGGCGTGTGGTGTTCTTCTCGCATCCGCAGGGCGGAGGCGTATCCGCCGATGTGGACCATGCGGTCGCTGCCGAGGAGCTCGGTGAGCACGACCTGGCCGGTCGCGCCGAGTTCGTTGTCGCCGGCGCGTCCGCGGGAGAGCGACTCTGGGCGGATCCCGAGGGTGATTCGTCGCCCGTGGAAGCTGTGCAGGCGTGTGGGCAGCGAGATTCTGGCCTCGCCGGAGACGAGGTGGCCGTTGTCGACGTGGCCGTCGACGAGGTTCATGCCGCCGAGAAAACCGGCGACGAAGGCGTTCTCGGGACGGGCGTACACCTGTTCGGGGGTGCCCGCCTGGGAGACTTTCCCGCTGTTCATGACGACGACGGTGCTGCCGAGGGTCAAGGCCTCCACTTGGTCGTGGGTGACGTACACCATGGTGGTTCCCAGTTCGCGTTGGAGCGCGAGCAGTTCTGCGCGCATTTCCACGCGGAGTTGGGCGTCGAGGTTGCTCAGTGGTTCGTCCATCAGCAACACGCTCGGCCCGCGAACCAGGGCGCGGCCGATGCCGACCCGCTGGCGTTGGCCGCCGGAAAGCTCGGAGGGCTTCCGGTCGAGGAGCCCGTCGAGGCGCAGGAGCTGGGCGACGGCGTCGATCCGTTTGTTCCTGTCCGCTTTCGTGACCCGCGCCATGCGGAGCGGGAAGGCGATGTTGTCGCGGGCGGTCTTGTCGGGGTACAGGGCGTAGTTCTGGAAGACCATCGCCACGCCGCGTCGCTGCGGTTCGGTCCGGGTGACGTCGCGTCCGCCGATCCGGATCGAGCCGTTCGTCGGCTGTTCCAGCCCGGCGATGCTCCGCAGCAGGGTCGTCTTCCCGCAACCTGAAGGGCCGACGAGCACGGTGATCTCCCCGGCGGGGCAGTCGAGGTCGACGTGGTCGAGAGCGACGGCGCCGGCGTGGTAGCGCTTGCTGAGTTCGTGGGCACTGACGCCGGCGGGCTCAGGGGGAGCCGGGCGGATCGGACGGTCACCCGCAGAGCGCGCCTTCTTGGTGAGGCCGGATGGCGTGGTCATGGCAGCAGCTTCGATGCCGCGTCGGCTGCCTTGGTGAGGGCGTCCTTGGGTTGCTGCTGGCCGGAGACGCCCCGGTAGACCGCGTTCTGGAGTTCCTTGGAGATCTCAGCTCCCCGCTCCCCCGGCCAACTGAACCAGCGCACGAGCGACTCGCCTTGCTTGAGTACGGCTTTGCGGAGGGGATCGCTGTCCAGGAACTTGGCGAGGTACTTGTCGCTCCGGGCAGCATGGTCGTTGACGGGGAGATAGCCGGTGGCCTTCGTCGTGGTCGTCGACCCTTCCGGGCCGACGAATGCCTTGAGCGCCTTCCACGCGAGTTGCTGCCGGTTCGAGTCGGTCGCGGTGATGACCAGAGCGTTGCCGGCGCCCGGTGCCATGCGTTGGCCGCCGGCGGGAATGGGCAGCATGGCGATGCGCAGGTCGAACCCGGCGGAGCGCTTGTAGTTACCTACCTGAGAGCTGGAATCGATGGCCATCGCGACGTCCTTGCGGAAGAAGGCTTCACGGCCGTCCTCGGTGCCGAACGCCGGCATCAGGCCGGACGTGACCATGCCGCGCCAGAACTCCAGGACCTCGACACCGGGGGGAGCGTTGAAGGTGACGTTCTTCTCGGCGCCGTCCATCATCGATCCGCCGTTGGAGCGGAGGAAGTTCTCAAACGACCACACGCTCTCGAAGTCGGACCAGTGACCGTACTTGGCCGCACGGGAATCGACGATCGCACGAGCGGCCTTCTCGACTTCCTCCCAGGTCTGCGGAGGCGAGTCCGGGTCGAGTCCGGCCTTGGTGAACAGGTCGGCGTTGAAATACATCACCAGGGTCGAGACGGCGTTCGGCATCCCGTGCAGTTTTCCGTTGAACGTGGTCAGATCGAGCATTTTCTTGCTGTATTGACCGAGGTCGAACTCCTTGTCGGATTCGATGAACTTGCCGAGCGGGACAGCGGCACCGGCGTCGACCAGCATGCGGATCCCGTTGAGGGCGATCATCGTGATGTCCGGGGGGTTGCCCGCGGTCAGGTCTTTCTGAAGGCGGCCGAGGCTGTCCTCGTAGGAATTGCCCGCGAGTTGGAGTTCGACTCTCGCGCCGGTGCGAGACCGCAGGTCTGTTGCGATCTGCCCGAACGGCTTGGTGAAGAGCCCGTCGAACGCGTACACGAGAGTCACCGGCCCCGAGCGGGTCTGCTTGGTGGAGGCCTTCGTATCGCAACTGGCGAGCAGCGGGATGGTGACGGCTGCGGTGAGCAGGGTGCGTCGTGGGAGAGGACGGCTTTTCATGGAGTGTTCCTTGGGGTGAGTGGTGGGAGAAGTCAGTCGGAGATGAGGCTGAAGCCGACGATGAACTGGCGTTGGGCAAGAAGGAACCCGAGCAGCAGCGGCACGATCGCCAGGAGGGCGGCGGCCATCTGCGCGCCGTAGCTCGTCCCGGATTCGAGGCTGACGAAGCGCACGATGCCGAACGGGACGGTCGCGTAGTCGGTACTGCGGAGCACGACGGACGGCCAGAAGTAGTCGTTCCAGTGGGACACGAAGCTGAACACGCCGAAGGAGACGAGGGCGGGCTTGACCAGTGGGAACACCACACGGGTGAGCGTCGACCAGCCACGTGCGCCGTCGAGCCGCGCCGCGTCGAACACCGATTGGGGGATGGTCAGGATGAACTGGCGGAGCAGGAAGACCCCGAAAGCGGAGCTGACGAACGGCAGAACGAGGCTGGGGAACCTGTCGAGGATCCCGATCTGGCTGAACATGAGGTAGATGGGGATGGCGGCTACTTGGGTGGGGACCATAAGGCACGCGAGCACGACCCACAGGCTCAGCGTCCGTCCGCGAAATCGCAGCCGGGCGAGCGCGTAGGCGGCGGGCAGACACACGATCACCTGAAGGACGAAGATCGTGGTGGCCGCGGCGAAGCTGTTGAAGTAGTACCGCAGCATCGGCACCGTTTCAAACACCTCCGCGAAGTTCGCGAGGGTGAACGATCCGGGCAGCAGCCCGTCATGGAAGATCTGGTCCTGCGGCGTGAACGCGGTCAGGACCATCCACACGAATGGCGTCAGGATCATGACGGCACCGGCGGCGAGGGCGAGGTGAATACCGGCCTGTGCGGCCCGGTGCTGCTGTCTCATCGCGACCCTGCCTTCTCAAGACGTGTTCCGAAGCTGCGCATCTGCCATGCCGTGACCAGGAGGCACAAGAGGAAGAGGACGACCGTTGTGACCGCGGCCGATCCAAAGTCGACGTTGCGGATGCCCTGCTGCCAGAGCAGGTACGTCAGCGTCGATGTGCTCTCGCCGGGGCCACCGCGAGTCATCACCTGGGCCGTCTCGAACATGCGCAACGCCGAAGTGGTCGATATGACCATTGCGAACACCGTCGCCGGGGAGATCGCCGGCCAGGTGACGTGCCAGAAGCGCTGCCACGTGCCCGCACCGTCCAGCACCGCGGCTTCGTGGAGGTCCTTGCGCACCCCGGTGAGGCCGGCGAGGAAGATCACCGCGACGTACCCGATGTTGTGCCAGATGCCGACGATCGCCAGGCCGGGGAGCGCGAGTTCTGCGGAGCTCAGCCATCCGGTCTGTCCGAGAAGAGCGCCGATCGTCCGATCGAACAACCCGGACTCCGGGTAGAAGATCCAGCGCCACGCGGCCGCCATGGCGACCAGGACGGACGCCATCGGCAGGAAGTACACCGCCCGCCAGAACACCCGGCCGCGGGAGAGCGCGTTGATGCCGACGGCGACCAGGAGTCCGCCGGCCACCGAGGTGGGGACGGTCATCAGCGCGTACAGCAGCGTGTGCCCCACCGCGTCGAGCAGGGCGGGACTGGTCAGGACCCGGACGTAGTTGTCGAGACCCACGAACGTGCTCTTGCCGGACAGCGGGCTCCAGTCGAACAGCGCGATCGCGAACGTGAGGACGGCGGGGCCGACAACGAAGAGAAGCAGCAGAGCGATAGCCGGACTGATCAGCATGAACGGCTCCAGCCGGCCTGGCAGGCGCAACCGCGGTGCGGGAAACTCGACCGGGCGCAGGCGTGCCCTCGCCTCCTCGATGCCGATCACCTCGCCCGGGAGCGCGGCGCCCATCAGAGGACCCTCAAAACCGTATCGAGGCGCCGCACACCATCGATAACGGCCTCTCGCACGCCCGAATGGCTCACGCGGACACGGCCGGGATTACCGAACGCCGACCCCGGCACGGACTGCGCGGCCTCGTGCGGGTCGACCGCGAAATGCGCCCGGCCACGCAGCCGCTTGGAGGCGCCGCTCGCCTGGTGACTCTGCCTTCCGGCGATGATCTTGCGGCGGGTGATCCCAAGGAGGATCTCGGTGGTCATTCGGCTCTCATCTCATTCGCGTCGTCGGCGTCGGCCCGGGGCGTCCAGTCATGGGTCGCAGACTCAGTGCGTGACTGAGCCGCAAGGTTGCGACGAGCAGGATCGGGTCGAAGACATCGGGCACCTTCGGCGGCGGTGCTCCCGTCATGAACGGCGGCGACTCTGCGTCGCGGCGATCGTCGGCGTTGTCATGCGCCGGACGGCAGGTCGGCCGCATCAGTTGCCCCAGTCGTTGAGGATCTCGGACATGATCAGCAGTCCGCGGCGCAGTTGTTCCTCTGCGATGGCGAAGCTCAGCCGCAGATGCCCGGGAGCGCCGAACGACGCGCCGGGGACGGCGATGACGCCCGCGCTCAGAAGACGCTCTGCCACCGTGACGTCGTCGGCGTCGAACCGGCGGACATCGGGGAAGAGGTAGAACGCGCCGTCAGGAGGCGCCTGGAACAGCCCGAGAGGTTCCAGGACCGACTCGCACAGGCTCAGCCTGTTGCGAAGGATCGCCCGAAAGTCGGCGGTCACGTCCTGTCCGGTGAGCGCGGCGAGGGCGGCGGCCTGCGCGATGCGGCTGACGTTGGAGGTCGTGTGGGACTGGATGGCGGTCGCGGCGTCGATGACCTGTTTCGGGCCCGACATCCAGCCGACCCGCCAGCCCGTCATGGCGTAGGACTTGGAGACGCTGCCGACCGTGACGAGCCGGTCGGTCACTCCCGGCTCGACCTGGCTCGGCGCCGGGACGGGCCGGAAGCCGAGGTCGACGTAGGTCTCGTCGGAGACGACCCAGATGCCGTGCCGTGCCGCCCATGACAGGATGGCGCGGACCTCCGACTGGTCGTAGATCAGGCCGGTGGGGTTGTTCGGTGAGCACAGCACGATCGCCCGGGTCGACGGCGTCCGGGCTGCCTCCAGGTTGTCCGGGGTCACCTTCAGCTCGCCGGCGGAGGGCTGGACGATCACCGGGCTACCGCCTGGGAGCCGGACCGAGGAAGGGAAGGTCACCCAGTACGGCGCTGGTATCAGAACCTCGTCACCTGGTTCGAGCAGCGCCATGAACGTGTTGAACAGGGCCTGTTTCGCACCGTTGGTGACCAGCACGTTCGAGCCGTCGAGGGGTGCTGCGGCGCGCGGTGTGAGCCGGTCCGCGATCGCCTGGCGCAGGCGGTCATCGCCGCCTGTCGGCCCGTAGTGATGGTTCTCCGGCCTGGTCGCCGCGTCGATGGCCGCGGTGACGATGTGGGCCGGGGTCGCCAGGTCGAGTTCGCCCGCCGTGAAGTCGAAGACTTCGACGCCTTCACGGCGTAGTTTGGCGGCGCGTTGGCGCAATGCGGCGGTCGGCGACAGCGTGACCACTGGTCTGGTTCCTCGTTTCCGGAGTTGGTCGGCCGCCCGGAGGCGGCGGTCAGGCAAGGTCCTGATGTGCGGGATCTTGGTGCCGGGTTGGATTCTGTTGGCCCGACACGCCGCCCAGGAGGTAGGAGCGACCCTCGATCCGGCTGACGCTGATGGACGCGTCGCCTCGCTGGATCGTCCGGTCGGCCACGGGGAGCATGAGTCCAGAGGTGTCATCACGCAGCGACTCGGTCAGGACACGACCGTCGACGTCGTCGAGCGGCGTTCCGGTGACGAGCGTGTACGCGGTGGCGGCGATGTCGGCTGGTCCGGCGGGTGCGGCGCAGCGGATGCGCTGCTTGAAGGCCGGGCCGTGCAGGATCAGCGGGATGCGCAGGTCGGCTGGGTGGACAGTGCCGTGCACGCCGTTGGACGCCCCGATTCCGGCGCCTCGCGCGTGCAGGGCACGGGCCGGCGGGTCTGCCGGCCGGACCTGGTCGTGCGGATCGGCTCGCATGGTGATGATCAGGTCCGGGGTGAGAGGTGAGTCCCCGGCCACGGCAAGCGACAGCGGGAAGGCGGCGGCCGGGCAATAGGCGTCCGCACAGAACACCGGGCCCGCCCACGGCTCCCGGACGATCTGGCTCGCAACGTCCGCCCGGACGGGCGGTGCCGTCCCTGGCTGGAAGTAGCCGAAGATGGCGCCGCTGTTGTACGTGGGCACGAACCCGTTCGGTGGCAGGCCGGCGCGGTCGGCGATCCGGTTCAGCGTCTCGGTCAGTTCCAGTGACTCGATCGTTGCGCAGAAACCGTGGTCGGCTGTGAGGATCAGATTGCACTCCCGGCCCGTGTCGAGCACGGCGGCGTGGAGGGTCCGCACGGCCTGGTCGGCTCGCCGGATCGCCTCGGCGCTGGCCGTCGATGTAAGCCCGGTGGCGTGGTGGGCGGTATCGGGTTGCCCGGACCAGAAGATCAGCAGATCAGGCGCCTCTGTCGTGATCGCGACGACGCCCGCGGCGACGGCCCATTCCAGGGCCTCGTCGTCGGAGGCAGGTCGCGGTCCCAGGTCCTCAAGGCCGGCCATGACGCCGGCGGGTACGGAGCGGTAGACCTCGCCGTCGGGGGCGACCGAGGCGATCCTGGCTCCGTGCCCCGCATCGCTGCCGGGATTGAGCAGGTAGGTGCACCCGGCCGATCCGTTGCCGACGACGACGGCGCTGCGGCCCGACCTGCTGAGCCGCTCCGCGATGGTCGCCTGCGGCATCGCTCCGACGCCGCGGAATCGCCGCACGTCATCGACGTTTGCCGTATCGATGTGCCCCAACTCGTAATGCCACACCCGATTTCCGAAGATCCCGGTACGTCCGGGGAGGCATCCCGTCGCCAGCGTCGCGGCGTTGGCGCGGGTCAACGTCGGGAAGGCGGCGACTGCGCGGTCGTAAGTGCAGCCCTCGCCGGCCAATCGTGACAGGAAAGGGGTGTTCGAGGCGCTGAGGGCGGCCGGCCGGAGGCCGTCGATGACCGCTATCAGGGTGAGCGGCGTGGCAGGAATCGTTCTCTCCTTCGTCTTCGTCACAGCCGGTGTGACCCGTGCGGAGTCCGGCCCGCCGCCCTGTGTGGACGTCCGGCTCAGAGCCGTTCGCAGCTCTGTGACCTGTGCTTGCGATGCCAGGCTCAGAGTCGGGGGTTGCGCGCGCACCAAGCCCGGGTTACTTCAGGATGAACTATCCAGGGATGCCTGGAATTCTGGATGGATTATCTATCCCGTGCTAGTCTCCTGCCCGCATGGACAGTGGATCCGTGCCGACACAGCGAAATGAGGTCCGGTGGTTGCAGCCAAGTCGTCCCTGGTGAGCGGCGAATTCGTCACCCGTGCCCAAGCCGCGCTGCCCAATCTGGGCGCCACGGACAAGCGGGTCATCGAGATGATCCTCACCGACCCCGAAGCGGTCGTGCGCGGCTCGGTGACCGAGCTCGCCCAGAGGGCCGGCGTCGCACAGTCCTCAGCAGTCCGTGCCTGCCAGCGCATCGGGTATCGGGGCTACCAGGACGTCAAGCTCGCGATCACGCGCGATCTCGCCCAGCAGGACGACCAGGAGCAGGAACTCGCCCACGAAGAGGGAATCGACAGCCAGACACCGGCCGGCGAAATCCTCGATCGCGTCCTGCGCCGCAGCGGCAGGGCCCTGGTCGACGCGGCACAGACCGTCGACCCCGAACTGCTGTCACTCACCATCGACCGCATCGCGGCGGCCGGCCGCGTCCTCGTCGTCGGCAACGGAACCTCCGCGGCGCCGGCCCACGATGCCGCCTACCGGCTCTCCGCGCTCGGCCTCGTGACGATGTTTCCCACCGACGTCATGGCCCAGCACCTGGCCGCACGGCACCTCGACGAAACCTGTGTGTGCCTTGTCGTCAGCCACACCGGTGCCAGCCGCGAGTCCCTGCGGGCCGCCGAGGCCGCGCGAGCGGCGGGCGCCTTCGTCGTCGCCATCACAAGCTTCACCGACTCCCCCCTGACCCGCGTCGCGGACGCCTCGCTGATCGCGGGAGGACCCGAACACGGCTTCCGCCTCGAAGCAATGGCCAGCCGCCTCGCCCACCTGGGGATCGTCGACGCGCTCTTCGTCGGCATCGCAGTCCGCCGCCCCAAAGCATCGACCAAGGCACTCGACGTGATGGCCGACATCACGATCGAACACTCCCTGTAAAGGAACACACCTGTGCCCGACCGCGACAACTCTCCCGTGATCGACCTGGCCGTCCTCGACATGGCCGGCACCACCATCGCGGACAACGGCGTCGTCGAACGAGCCGTGGACGAGGCCCTGTCTCGCGCCGGCCTCGACGCGATCAGCCCGGAAACCCTCCGGCCCCTGCGCGGCATGGCCAAAACCGACATGTTCCGCCGCCTGGCGCCCGACCCCCACAAGGCCGCCGACGCGCACCGCAACTTCGTCGACCTCATGCTCAAAGCGGTGCTGGCAGGTGAGCTGCCAGCCAAGGACGGAGCCGAGGCCGTCCTCGTGAGCCTAAGGGAACGCGGAGTGAAGACGTGCCTCATGACCGGTTTCGACGCCGCGGTCCAGGACGCACTCCTCGAAACCCTCGGCTGGCGCGACTTGATCGACCTCACCGTCGCCCAGTCCGGAACACTCCGTGGCCGCCCCTACCCCGACCTGATCCTCACCGCGGTGATCAAGCTCGGGATCGACGCGGTCCAGCGCGTCCTCGTCGCCGGCGACACGGCCAACGACCTACTTGCCGGTACGCGCTCCGGAGCCGGGCGCGTCATCGGCGTCCTCGGCGGAGCACACGAGCGTGAGCAACTCCAGGCCGCGCCGCACACAACCATCGCGGCGAACCTTGAAGAACTACTCGTGAACCTCACTTAGGACGCGTGAACATCAAACTCCCCTTGCCGCTGAACGAGGATCTACCGTCTGGGGTGCTGAACACCTCGCCGAGGGCTGCTTGTGGTTTCCAGGATGTCCCGAGTCCGAAGTCTGTCGTGCCGTGTTCAGCCGTGGACGACGCGATGGCGCCAGACCGAGATGACCAATGCACGATCGTCTTGGCTTTTCACCGTACGTCTCGATGCAGGCTCCTGGTCATGAGCGTGCTGAGCGACGTCATCTCGAGTATGCGCTTCGGGCCCGGTTTCGCGCGTGCCGAACTGCGCTCGCCGCGGGGGTGCGGTTCCCACCGAGCCGCGGCACCGTGGTGCTCCGCGGGTCCTGCCGGATACTCGCCGACGACCAGGAACCGGTCGCCGTCGGCCCGAGCGATGTGATCTTCACCCCGCGCGGGGACGGTCTCGGCCTTGCGCCGTGCCAAAAACTACGTCCGTGCAGGTGAGAAGCTTAGGAGGTGGCGGGTTCCGACCGGGGGCTTGATCAGTCGCGGGGACAGCCGCGGCGAGGCGGTCGCCACGGGATGATGGACGGCTGTGCTGTTGCGACTGGCCTACGTGACCGCGTCCGACGCATTCGCGGTGCTGGGTGTGCTTCCGATGACCGACCGGGGAGAACTTGGTGCTGCGGCATCAGATCACCGTGCCGGAGCACCATCTTGGTGGGACGAGGGTGTGGTTCACTGCGGCGGACCGGGCGCTTTTGGCGGCGCTACCGTACCGGTTGCCTCTTGGGGCGTTGCGGCGGATTCGCTTGCTGGTACGGCGGGATACGGTCTTGCGTTGGCACCGCGACCTGATCGCCGGCCGACGCGCTGACCCCGCTCACCGCCGATCTGATCGCGGTGCCGGGCGGCGACGCACTCACGCTGCCGCCGGCTGGGACGCCGGTCGGGCCGGCCGCCGAACTGCTCACCATCAAGGAGCGGCACGACTCGGTGCGCCGTGACGGCCCGGTGGACGCTGCCGCACCGGCTGGCGCTGCGCACCGCGTGGTGCGAGGTGACCCTGAACCTGACCACCGCGGTGCGCAGCGCGCCCGAGCTGCGGGTGCGCGGCGGCAACGTGGAGCTGGTCCTCGCGCCGGGCATGGTGGTGGACGCCAACGAGCTGTCGGTACGGCACAGCAGCCTGGCGATCAGCAAGGACGCGGGCGACAACACGCCATAGACGCTGCATGTCCGCTTGAAAGGCCGAATGCGGCACGACCGGCTCGCCACCCGCTGGCAGGCGCCGCGCACCTGACGCGACAGGGTCCGGATACGCCGTACCCGGGCCCTGACATCTCGTCCGGGTCAATACTGGCCGCACAAGATCAGAGCGGTCACCAGCCCCGAATCAGCCCCATAGACCCCGGCTGAAATGGGTGAGCGGGTGGCGGCCGGGGTGCCGGGGCCGAGGATGGCGACGCCCTGCCGTGCGGTCTCGACGAGCTGGTCGTTGTCGCGGGCGCTGCGGATCATCGACAGGTACCAGAGGTCGTCGTCGACAACGTAGCGTTCGCGGCGGCGTTCGTCGCGTTCCCGGCGGACGAGGTCCATGCTCTCCAGGAAGGTGATCGCTTTGGAGACGGTGGCCGGGCCGACCTGGAGGCGCTGGGCGAGTTCGGCTGCGGTGAGGCTGCCGGAGTCGGTGGTGTAGAGGGCCCCGAGCACCCGGGCCATCATCTTGGGCAGGCCCGAGGTCATGAGGACGGTGGTGAAGGTCTCCTGGTACTCGCGCACGGCCTCGGCGTCGCCTCCGTAGGGCTGCGGGGGGGTCTGCGATCCCCCGGTCGCGGTCTGCCTGCGCCGGTGGGTGCGCTGCTGGGTGGCGCGGTGGGCCAGGTCGGCGCGGTAGCCGGTGGGGCCGCCGTTGCGCATCACCTCACGCGTGATCGTGGAGGTCGGACGGTCGAGGCGGCGAGCGATCTCGGCGTTAGGGGAGGCCGTCGGCCAGGCCCAGCGCGATCTGCTGGCGTTCCCGCCGCGTGAGCCTGCCTCCCGGCATCACATTCTCCCCGTGTTCCTTCTCGGTGGTCTCCGACGCCCTCCCCCGCCATAGCGTTCACTCCCAAGCCATTGCAATGAACGAGACGCCCGACGTTGCATTACCTTCGAGACCGTTGCAACAAAAATGCTTACGCCACCTGCACAGATATGGAAGTTGCGCAAAGATCTCGTTGTGCAAACCTGGAAAGCAACGTAGCGTTTGCGTTGTCCGAAACAAGCAGCCGCAAGACGAACCCCAAGGAGCCCACCATGAACAACTTCGACACCCCCACCCCGATCACCACCGTCATCGACCTGCCCGCCGGACGCGTCCAGGTCATCGCCGCCGACCGCCCCGACACCACCGTCGAGGTCCGACCCGCCAACACCTCCAAGAGCCGCGATGTGAAGGCCGCCGAGCAGACCACGATCGACTACAGCGACGGCGTCCTGCGAATCCAGGCCCCAGCGGCCAAGAACCAGTACTTCGGCCCGTCGGGTTCGGTCGAGGTGACGGTTCAAGTGCCCGCCGACTCCCGGGTCGAGGGCAAGGCCGCCAGCGCCGAGTTCCGAGGCGTCGGCCGCCTCGGCGAGGTCGCCTTCGACGGCGCCTACGACCAGATCAAGATCGACGAGGCCGCCGGCCTCCGCCTCACCGCCACCGACGGCGACGTCGAGGTCGGCCGACTGCGCGGCCCCGCCGAGATCAGCACCCTCAGGGGCGACATCCGCATCGCCGAGGCCACGGGCGGCACGCTCGTACTGTCCACCCAGTCCGGCGACATCTCGGTCAGCGCCGCCGCCGGCGTCTCGGCCTCCCTGGACGCCGGCACCGGCCGCGGCCGCGTCAGCAACGCCCTCAAGAACGACGGCTCGCCCCGGCTCGACATCCGCGCCACCACCTCCCACGGCGACATCACCGCCCGCAGCCTCTAACCCGCACCCCCCGAGCCCCTCGAGCCCCTCCCAAGGAGCACCCCCATGACCGACCTGGCCATCGCAGCTCACGGGCTGCGCAAGTCCTACCGCGACAACAACGGCGACAAGACCGTCCTGGACGGCATCGACCTGACCGTCCCCCAAGGCACCGTCTTCTCCCTGCTCGGCCCCAACGGCGCAGGCAAGACCACCACCGTCCAGATCCTGTCCACCCTGACCCGCGCCGACAGCGGCACCGTCCAGGTCGCGGGATACGACCTCAACCGCCAAGCCGACGACGTACGCGGCGCGATCGGCGTCACCGGCCAGTACTCAGCCGTCGACAAACTGCTCACCGGCCAGGAGAACCTGCTGCTGATGGCCGACCTGCACCACCTGCCCCGCAAAGACGGCAAACGCAGAGCCGCCGACCTGCTGGAGCGCTTCGACCTGATCGAGGCCGCACACAAACCGGCCGCAACCTACTCCGGCGGCATGCAACGCCGACTCGACCTGGCCATGACCCTGGTCGGCGACCCCCACCTGATCTTCCTGGACGAACCCACCACCGGCCTGGACCCGCGCAGCCGCCGCGCCATGTGGGACATCGTGCGCGAACTGGTCGCCGGCGGCGTCACCATCTTCCTCACCACCCAATACCTCGAAGAAGCCGACCAACTCGCCGACCACATCGCCCTCCTCGACCACGGCACGCTGATCGCCCAAGGCACCCCCGACGAACTCAAACGCCTCATCCCCGGCGGCCACATCACACTGCGGCTCACCGACCACAACGCACTCAACGCCGCACTCGGCGCACTCCACGCCGGCTTCGTGGACCCCACCGACGACGACCGGCTCACCCTCCAGGTCCCCTCCGACGGCGGTGTCACAGCACTCCGCGACCTGCTCACCCGACTCGACACCGCCGGCATCGAACCGGCCGACCTCAGCGTCCACACCCCCGACCTCGACGACGTCTTCCTCACCCTCACCGGCCAGCACACCACCCGCCAGAACACCGGCCAGCACACCGGCCAGAACACCGGCCAGAACACCGGCCAGAACACGGAGGCCCTCCGATGAGCACCCTCACCCTCGCCGCCCGCGACTCCTCGACCATGATCCGCCGCCAGCTCAAACGCCTGCTCCGCTACCCCTCCATGACCATCCAGCTGATCATCACACCCGTCATCCTGCTACTGCTGTTCGTCTACGTCTTCGGCGGCACCCTGGGCACCGGCCTGGGCGGCGGCCGCGACACCTACCTCAACTACGTCCTGCCCGGCATCCTGCTCATGGCCGTGGCCACCGCCGCCACCGGAACCGCCGTCATGGTCGCCACCGACATGACCGAAGGCATCATCGCCCGCTTCCGCACCATGCGCATCTCCCGCGCCTCCATCCTCACCGGCCACGTCACCGGCGCCGTCATCCAGCAACTCCTCGGCATGGCCGCCCTCATCGGCGTCGCCGCAGCGATCGGATTCCGCCCCAACGCCACCCCCCTCGAATGGCTGGCCACCGCCGCCCTCCTCACCCTGTTCGCCCTGGCCATCACCTGGCTCGCGGTCGCCCTCGGCCTCAAAGCCCAAACCCCCGAAGCCGCCAGCAACGCCCCCATGCCCCTGATCCTGCTGCCCTTCCTGGGCAGCGGCTTCGTCCCCACCGACTCCATGCCCACCCTCCTACGCTGGTTCGCCGACCACCAGCCCTTCACCCCCATCATGGAAACCACCCGCGGCCTCCTCCTCGGCACCCCCATCGGCAACAGCGGCGCCATCGCCACCGCCTGGTGCACCGCCATCGCCGCCGCCTCCTACCTGTGGGCCAAAAACACCTTCAACAAGGCCTGACCCATGAACCGGCCGACCAGGGCCGTCAGACCACCCGGTCTGACGGCCCTGAACCTTTTGCGCGCACCGCACCGCGCACCGCACCCGCAAAAGTGCTTCGACCACCCACTGTTCAGAAAAATCTGACCGTTTCCCGACACGCTCCGCCCTCGCGGTATGGCGTATCCCGGCCAGATGCGCCGGCGGATCCGTGACCGCACAGGGGCGGGCCATCAACAGTGGTCAACTCTGGGGAGCCCGAGGTCAACCCACGTGAACGACCGGGCGGCGTTCTGGGTCCGGCTCGGCTTTCCGAAGGATTTCCCTGGTCATCGGAGGGATGTCACCACCGCCGAAGATCAGGTAGCGCAGCAGGGCACCGACCGGGTTGCCCTCGGCCCAATGGAAGTAGACGTGCGGGGTCTTGCCGGTCTCGTCCCGGATGGCCAGCAGAACGGCGGCGATGGCGTTGGACACGCTCGGGCTCTCGACCCTCAGGATGCGGTAGCCGTGCAGTTCCTCGCCCTTGACGTGCAGGTCGGTCTCGAACTCGGAGGCGTCGGTGACCGTGACCTCGAGGAAGATCACGCCCTCGCTGCTGCGCAGCCGGTGCTTCTCCCAGGCCTCGCTCGCCTTCTCCATGTACTCTCGATGGTCACGCGAGTCCGGCTCGTTGGCGATGAGCCGGATCTCGCCGCACGAGGCGAAGAACTCCCGCGCGGTGTCGTTGACGGTCACGCTGGTCGCGCGCAACTCGGTGGATCGGGTCGCCCGCGAGATCAGCGATGTGGCCACGATCGCGAGGCAGAACAGCAACGAGATCACCAGGCCGTCCGGGCGTTCGATGATGTTGGCGACGAAGGCGTAGGCGAGGATCAGTGAGACGACTCCGAACCCGATCATCGGACCGCGGCCGCCGCGTTTCCAGGCCGCCAGCGTGACGGCCACCGCGGCGGACAGGATGAGCGCCAGCACACCGGTGGCATAGGCGCCGCCCTGGGACTCGACCTCGGCGGCGAACAGCAGCGTGATCAGGAACGAGATGCCGGTGAAGACCAGCACCATGGGCCGCGTCGCCCGGGTCCAGTCCGGCGCCATCCCGTAACGCGGCAGGTAGCGCGGCACGATGTTGATCAGCCCGGCCATCGCCGAAGCCCCGGCGAACCACAAGATCGCGATAGTGCTGATGTCATAGGCGGTGCCGAACCAGTCGCCGAGGTGCTCATGAGCCAGATAGGCCAGCGCCCGCCCGTTGGCTTGCCCGCCCTCCTCGAACTCCTTCTCGGGGATCAGCACGGTGGTGACGAAGCTGGAGGTGATCAAGAAGACGCTCATGATCAGCGCGGCGGTGGTGAGCAGCCTGCGCGCACCCTTGACGCGTTCTTCCAGTGATCCCTTCACCAGCGGCATCACCGCCACGCCCGTCTCGAACCCCGACAGGCCCAGCGCCAGCTTGGGCATGACGAACAGCGAGACGGCGATCATCGCGACCGGGCTGGTGTAGTCGGCCTCCAGCACGTTGCGCCAATCGGTGACCAGGCCGGGGTCGGCGGCCACCTTGGAGATGGCCGTGCCCACCACCACGACATTGAGGCTCAGGTAGACGGCGACCAGCACTACCGCGATCGAGATCGCCTCGCTGAACCCGATCAGGAAGACCGCGCCGAGCGCGGCGATCAGGACGAGCGTCACCGGCACCTGCCAGCCCGACAGAACCTGGGGAACGAACGGGTTGTGCAGCACGTGCGCCGTGGCATCCGCTGCCGACAAGGTGATCGTCACGATGAACGCGGTCGCCACGAAACCGAGCAGGAACAGCACCAGGAGCTTGCCGGGCCAGCCGGGAAGCAATCTCTCCAGCATCGACAGCGACCCGAGCCCGTGCGGGCTCTGCCCCGCCACCGACCGGTAGACCGGAAGCGCCCCGAACAAGGTCAGCGCCACCAGCAACAGGGTCGCCACCGGACTGAGCGCTCCGGCCGCCAGGGCCGCGATGCCGGGCTGGTAGCCGAGGGTGGAGAAATAGTCGACACCGGTGAGGCACATCACCTGCCACCACCGGTGCTGCTTGTGCGTGACCTCCTCGTGATGCGGCCCGGATGCCTTCGTGCCGCCGGTGCGGTGCAATCCGTGCAGCAGCCAGCGCCGCGCGGGTGAATGGCCAGCCGGCCGTGTCGGCTTGCTCCCCGGCACCACTTCCGTCAACCCGTCGTGAAGATCGGACACATCACCTTACTGGCCTCCCAAGACGGGGCAGAGGTCGGTCGCGAGCCGACCAGCGCCAGGCCGCTTCCGCTGGGCGCGGGCGACGCTTCCCACCACCAAGCTCTACGAATCGTCGTCAACCACCTGGCCGACATCTACCACGGCTGCTCCGCCACCAAACGATCTACAGCGGACAGCACGCTTGGAAGCCCCCGCAGCCGCGGCCATTTGACCGCTTAACCATGTGGGATGTCTTCAGGACTTCCGGGCCAGCACTGGACCGTCGCCCGACTTTCCTGGCCTGCGCTGGTACGGCCGACAGGTGACGCCCGGCGCAGTGATGGACACTCCGCACCTCGGCCGAGAACTGGGTCAGCGTCCGCTTCCTGGACCGCTACGCCAACTATGCCCCCGCAGTCGAACCAGAGCGCTTCGACGCCTGCCCGGTGCTGCTGACCCAGCCCGCCGAGGACCGATGGACCCCCACCACCTGAGCATCCGGTCCTGTCCCGCATCACCAAGGTCCCCGTCGACACCACCATGCTCGACAACGCCGGCCACTACCCCCTCGAAGAACCGGGTCTTCAGCAAATGCACGACACCATCGCCGGCTTTGCCGCCGAACACACCACCTGAACCGTCACGCAAACGGTCAGCAGTACACCTCGGCCGACTTCGCGGCTGCGTGCGCCCGGCTCGGGGTCGTCCAATCGATGGGCGCGGTGGGCACCAGCGCCGACAACGCGGCGGCCGAGGCGTTCAACGCCAGGCTGAAACGGAAGCCCCTCCAAGGCCGCAAGCACTGGTCAGGGGCGCGAGGTCCGTCTCGCGGTGTTCCGATGGGTGACTCGCTACAACACGACCAGGCGGCACTCGGCACTCGGCCCCACCAGCCCGGCCGGCACCGCCTGGACGCCCGCGTCAGCCAAGATGGCGCCGAACAGTTCAGGGAACCTGCCGTCACGGTCGCGGATCAGAAACCTGTCCCGCAGACGCGGATGCGGCAGGTGCGGCCGTGTCCGGCCGCGCCAAGAGCCGCATCCGACGCACGCCCCGGGAGGCAATCGGTGCAGCAGCGCCCGGCCCGGCGCAGTGAGCCGCACTCGTTTGCCGCCCAACTGGCGCTCCAGCACGGTTACCTGATGCCGCAGCGCCAAGATCTCGGCGTCCTTGCATGGACGTGGTTTTCGGCCACCGCAGGGCTGCGGATAAGCGCTGGTTCAGGGTCGCGAAGAACCGGTCGGCGAAGAACTCCCATTGGGCGAGGAAGTCGATGTCCGGGTCGCGTAGCCAGTAGGACTGCAGACCATCGAGAAAGGAGAGCAGTTCCACCGCGGCCAGGTCGGGGCGGCGATGCCAGGCCAGGAGGTAGCGCTCGAACATGGTGCGGCCCTCGCGTAGGCGGGCCTGGAAGTAGGTGTGGGCAGGGGGTCGGGGCTGAGGCCGGCACCTCTAGAGCGACACAAAGCGAATACCCTCGTAGAATTCAAAGTTATCGATCAGAGAAAATCGCTTCCCGAGTCAGTATCGGCAGAGCGGAAGAAACCAGCGGCGAAAGACATGGATTCTCCCATCGGCGAATGCGAACAGACGCGCTCCGCTGGTTCTTCCAGTCACCGGTATGCCCGATTCGACCGCGAGACCCCAGGCCGAACCGCGAGCAATGATGTCGAATCGCCGACCTGAAGGGCGTCGGGCGGGTCTGGTGCACGGCTTCGCGTAGCCGGCGGCGCCGTCACGGCAGGCGATCTCGACGCCCGGATGCCCCCGCAGCCACGCCTGAAGGGTGTCGGACCTGCGGCGGGGCAGGACATCGACCCGCCTTCGGGTTTCGGCGTCGATCAACACGGTGGCATAGGTCCGGGAGCGTCGCAGCGAGAAGTCATCCACGCCCAGCCCCGCGGCGTCACCACCGCCGGCAGCGGCATCCAGAGCAGGGCCCGCAGCGCGGTGTGACGAGATCCGCCCTCCCAGTGCGCGGAACAGGCGGGCGCTGGCCCGGCTCGCTAACTCCCGCACCACCGCCCCGACCTGGGCGGCCAGGCGGACTGCTCGTCGCTGATACCGCTCCAGCAAGGCACGCCGAGGGCACCGCCAGTCCCGGCAGGCGAGTCGGCGCACCCGCACCTCCACCGGCCGCCCGCCGAGGGGAACATCGGCCACGGCCCGCTCGCACCACGCATCGGCATGCGCGGTTTCGACAGCACATTCCGGCCACGGTACGGGCACCTCCCGGCTGCGGGTCCACACCGGGATCAACTCGCCCTCGTCCAACACATCATCGATGACCAGACCGGACAGTCCCGAGAACACCACGTCAACAAGCCCGCCACCCTCAATCACTCCTCAGCGTGACAGGCTGGCACCCTCGGTCACCATCGAAACAGCGACAGAGCCGCTATATGGACAGCCGCGAACGGCCCAATGGCTGGGTTGAATTCCGTCACGGAAACCGGGGCCGCTCAACCTCGGCACCCGGCTGGATCGTCGACCCAGTCGGCTCGGTGGGTGCCCGCCCAGCCGGAACGACCTCCGTGTCCACCAGCGGAAACGCGACGCAGACACCGGCCATCGCCATGTGCCGCCAGGCGGTCCGCACCGCCGCCAGTGCGGACGCTCACGGCGTCGGAGCTGATCCCCGGCCGCCCACCGAAGGCGCAATCCAAGCGCCTTCACCCAGGCTCGCCTCCATCAAGAATCGCACGAAAAATATACTATAAGACTCTTTTGCGAAACTTAGACAAGCACACCGATTTACTCGTTCTATGCTTTATATCATGCCGCAAGACGAGACGAGTGAGAATGCACCCGAGCCGGTGAGGTCCGCAGCGCTTCGACTGTTCGCAAGTCTCGGATACGACAGCACCACGAACGAGTCGATCGCTGCGGCTGCGGGAGTGAGTACGGAGGAAATTCGAAAGGCCGGTGGGCGCACTGGCCTGTACCTGGCCATTGTGAAGGACTTCTTCCAAGGACTGAACGCCGTGGTCGACGATGCAATGAAAGATTTTACTCCGGACGCGACCGGTGCACACATGGTAGTGGATCGGGTGCTGGACTATATCTTCGACAATCAGCTGGCAATGACCGTCTGGCAGTATCGAGGACTGGCGGACGCCGCTGACATGGCCGAGCTCGACAAAGATCTACAACAGCCATGGACCCGGCGCATGGCTGAAACACTCGGCCCTCCGCTGATCAACAGTGCCGATCTTGAGGTCTTGATGAGCTGCTATATGTGGTGCAGTCATGGTTTCTTCCTTGGTGGGATTTTACAAAAGCACGGTCCTCCTGTTGGCGCCGACAATGCTGAGGCTTGTATCAGATACCGTTCCTACATGCACCGTCTCACCGACGTCGCGCTCGACTCGCGACTGTGAGCACGGGCTTCCGTATCGTTGGCGCGCGGCGCCCGCGGAGGTGTGGTGATGACCCGCACCGCTCGAGGTGAAACCCAGCCGACACCGACGGCGTCTACGACGTCCAGTCCGACGACGACCGCACCGCCGGACGGGGCCCCTACCTGTTCACCGGGCCGGAAGGTGAGTACCGGTTCTGGGCACTCACCCCCACCCTGTAAGCCGTCCCCGCGGCGGGCCGGTGTGTTCGATGCTCGAAGCGGTCGGCCGCTCCCCCATGCGCGCCTCCCACCTGCATTTCATGGTGATCGCCGATGGCCACCGCACCCTGGTCACCCACATCTTCGTCCGCAGGGACGAACCACTGGACTCCGACGCCGCCTTCGGCGTGAAGGAGTCATCGCAGGAACACGCGGACCAGCCGCAGGACCTTGCGGTCGCGGATCCGTTCGGCCACCAGGTCCATCAGGACGTGGTGGTCGACGTTGTCGAAGCAAGCCTTGATGTCGCCCTCGATGACCCACGCTTAGGCCGACGGTTCGCGGGTGAAATGGTGGATCTCGGCGATGGCGTCCCGGGCCCGTCTCCCCGGCCGATACCCATAGCTGGACGGGTAGAAGTCGACCTCGAAGATCGGTTCCAGGATCAGCTTGAGCGCCATCTGCGCCACCCGGTCGCGCAGAGTCGGGATCCCCAGATACCGGACTTTGCCGTGTTTCTTGGGGACCGTCGCCTGCCTGACCGGCAGCGGCGCGAAGGTCCCGTCCTTGAGCGAGGAGCGCAACTCCTCCAGGAACGGGATCACGCCATGGCGTTCTTCGATGTGGTACCGGGTGACCGCCTCCACGCCCGCTGTCCTGGCGCCCCGGTTGCCGGACACCTTCTCCCAGGCCACCAGCAAGGTGGCCCGGTCATAGACCAGGTTGAACACATCACCGAACCGGGTCAAACGACGAGAGCGGACCAGCCATAAGCCCCGGCTGGCCCAGCACCGCAGCGCGACCCATCCACCAGCTTCGGCAGGCCGCTGACGACTCACGGGGCTTCTCACACTGGTTCAGTTCCCTTGCACCCATCCCGTCCTTGCCAGCGGGCACGAACCGTCTGGTGGTACCGATCCGCCCCCACGTTGTCGAGGCTGCTCCCAGCCTCACCCCCAAACCCGGGGCTCAGCCTGCCTCCAGCTTCAACCCATCACTGCGATGACCGGCGGTGAGTCTCTTCCTCCTCACACGGTTTCTCAGCGCCTCGTGGCGCACGCGACTTCTCGCCCACGCACAGCACCAGCGCCGCCTCCGGTGGGTCCAGGTACAGCCCGACGATGTCGCGGACCTTGTCCACCAACTGCGGGTCGGCCGACGGTTTCCAGGTCTCCACCCGGTGTGGCTGCAGGCCGAACGCCCGCCAGATCCGCGAGATCGCCGACTGCGACATGCCCGTCGCCGCCGCCATCGACCGCGTCGACCAGTGCGTGTCGCCCTTGGGCGGCGCCTGCTCCAGAGTTCGGGTGATCACCTGCTCGACCTGGTCATCACTGATCGTGCGGGGCCGGCCCGGCCGCGGCTCGTCACTCAGGCCCTCCAGCCGGCCGGCCAGGAACCGCTTGCGCCACTTGGCGACCATGTCCCGGGAAACGCCCAGCTCGGCGGCCACCGCAGTGTTCGAACCGCCCTCGGCGCACGCCAGCACGATCCGCGATCTGACTGCCGGCGCCTGCGCGGTCTTACGGCGGCGCGCCCACGCCTGCAGCGTCTGCCGCTCGTCCTCGGTCAGCACCACGGGATCTGACTTCGGGCTCGGCACCCACCCCACGATACCGACTGCCGGCAAACTTATGACTCAGAACACTGGTTCGAAGTAGTCGCCTTGACGCTCGCAATCCACACCGCTAGCATTATACCCGGCAAGTATACTGTTTAGTTAGTATCCCTCGTTTCCGCCGGGCTCGCCTAGATCGACAAGGTGATCCAATCGGAGATTGGGAAACGAGTGACTGAGCAGCCGTAGGTCGTATTAACGACTAGTGCCGCCGCTTTCGGGGGTCAGCTTCGGGTGGTACACATCACGAGAAGAGGATCGTCGGCGTATGAACCTGATGACGAAAGTCGACCCTGCCACTACCGCGCTTGTCATCGTGGATCTCCAGAACGAATTCTGCGCCGACGACGGATGGTACGGCATGCAGGGCGTGGACCTGGGAATGATGCAAGAGGCCGCGAAGCACACCGTCGCGCTCCTACAGGAAGCACGGAGAGCCGGCGTCCGGGTCGTGTTCGTCCGGGCGACGTACGACGACCACTACATCAACGAACCGATGCGCCAGCTCATCCGCGAGTTTGGTGGGGACGATCTGGTAGGCAAGATTTGCGCCACCGGCACGTTCGGAGCCGACTTCTACGTGGTCGCACCCGAGCCTGACGAGCCAATTGTGACGAAGCACCGCTACAGCGCGTTCTACGGCACGGAACTTGAAGTGATCCTTGACGCGTGGGAGATCAGGACAGTCGTGCTCGCCGGCGTGATGACGAACGTCTGTATCGATGCGGCAGCGCGTGACGCAAACTATCGCGGCTTCCACGTCGTCGTCGTCGACGACTGCACCGGCACATGCACCGCAGGTCGTGACGACGTCACGCCCGCGGAACTACACCGCCACACGCTGGCCACCATCGAGATGGCGCTCGGCACTGTCGTGTCCAGCGATGAGGTGACCCAAGCGTGGCGTGCAGTGCCTGCTAGCGGCACGAACGCCGTCAAATCTTCGTGACGAAGTTGTCAGCTTCGTCGACACGCCACGAGGGGCTAGGGACGAAGACCTCCGGTTCATGAGTGCCGCGGCGCTGAAAGTGAAGCCGAACTCGCACTGAACCCGGGTCCGCCGAGACTTATGGCGCCGGCTTCATGATCCAAAGTTCGAGGATTGCTCGGTGAGCGCAAACGGGTGCGCGACCCGAGCATTCCTCGCTGTTTCGGGTCGTTTCTCGATCCACAGACAGCGCAGCGGAAGCTTATCGCTGATCAGCCGCCAAGACCGACAGTAGGTCGCACAGACCGGAGCGTGCGATTGCCACGTCCTGATTGAGCGGCAGGACGGCAGCTTCTGCGGTCTGGCTCGTCAGAGGTGCATGATCAAGACAGCCCGACCACCGCGATGCCCGAGTGCGCCTTGTACTTCTTGTTCATCGAGATCAGAACAGCCGTGAGCGGCTCCAACTGACGGGCCAGCCGTAGCGCCCCCGCGTCGATGCCCGGCTTGCCGGTGACGGTGGCGGCAAGTTCGATGACGACGTCCTTCGCTCGACTGTCGTCGCCACAGATCATGACGTCCTCATGGTCGAGAAGGTCGGCGTCGCCCGCCAGCGTGACCGCAGAGAGGTGATGAAACGCCCCGACGACGGTGCTGTCGGGCAACAGCTCTTGAGCGTGCTCGGCCGCAGAGGTCGGACCCAGGTCGAGACCAAAGGGACCATGCTTGTCGAAGCCGAGCGGGTTGACACAACTGATGATGATCTTTCCTCCCAAGGACGGAACCAACTCTCTGACGAGGTCGTCGTGCCCGTCCCACGGCACCGCCAGGAGCACAAGGTCGGCCGCCTCGGCGGCTTTGGCGTTGTCTGCGCCGCGGATGGCACCGGTGATGTGGCGCTCGGCGAGTGCGTCAGCGGCCTTGATGGCGCGTTGTTCATCGCGGGAGCCGAGGATGACGTCGTGGCCGCCCTTGGCGAACCGGTATCCGAGACCCTTACCCTGAGGGCCGGTCCCTCCGATGATGGCGATCGTGCTCATAGGTTCTCCTTGCATAGATCAGCGGATCGTGTAGTGCTGTGGCGCATCGCCACGCGATCGGGGGCAGGACTCAAACAGACCTCCGGGTCAGCGAGGGACGGCCTCCAAGATGGACCCGGTGCCCATCCCGCCACCGACACACATCGCGATCAGGGCACGGCCGCCGCCCGTGCGTCGAAGACGGTGCGCGGCGGTCCCGATGAGCCTGGCACCGGTGGCCCCCACGGGGTGACCTAGCGCGATGGCTCCCCCATCGGGGTTGACCCGCGAGGCATCGACGTCGTATTCACGTTGCCAGGCCAGCACGACACTGGCGAATGCCTCATTGATCTCGAAGCTGTCGAAGTCGGCGAGGGTCAGGCCGGATCGCGCGAGCAGCCGGGCCGTCACCGGAATCGGGCCGGTGAGCTTCATGACCGGATCGACGCCGACGAACGCTTGGCTGGTCACCGCAGCCAGCGGTTCGAGCCCGAGGGCGGTCGAACGCTCGCGGCTCATGAGCAACACCGCGGCGGCGCCATCGGTGATCGGGGAGGAGCTGGCTGCCGTGTGATAGCCATCGGGACGAAATGCCGGCTTGAGGCTGGACAACTTCTCCAAACCGGTTTCTCGGATGCACTCGTCGTCGGCGTACGTGACACCCTCGTAGGTGACCGGCACCAGTTGCGCCCTGGTCGCGTCGCTCGCTGCCGCTGCGCGAGCATGTGACCTCCAGCTGTATGCGTCGCACTCCTCACGGGAGATACCCCAGCGCTCGGCGATTCGCTCAGCCGCTTCGCCGGCGCTGGTTGCTTCGTAGCGCGCGCGGAACGCCGCGTCGAGGACATCCCCAAAGTCTGCAGCCCTGTCGCTGCCCAGGGGCACTCGTGACATCGACTCGACGCCCGAGGCGACAACGATGTCGGCGTCTCCCGCGGCGATCGCTGAAGCGGCGAGGTTGACTGCCTGTTGGCTTGATCCGCACTGAGCGTTGATGGAGACGGCAGGAACGTCGACAGGCCAACCACCCGATAGGACGCTGACTCGACCGACGTTGTAGGCCTGCTCACCGATCTGGGTCACCGCACCGGTCATGACGACATCGACATCGCCTGGCTCCAGTCCCGAGTCGTGGAGTACGGCGTCGTGCACAGCGGCGAGCAAAGCCGTCGGGTGGAACCGTGATAGACCACCGTCCCGACGTCCGAAGGGCGTACGACGTGCAGCCACGATGACGGGCATGCGTTCGTTCACGGTGAACCTCCCTTGACCAGCACGGCATCTCCCGCGGGTAGCCTAGTATACTGACTAACCAGTAGCCACTGCGGCGGCGACCAGGAGGTTGCATGGGATTGGAAGTGCTCGCCGATGGGTTCGGCTACGTGGAGTCACCGCGCTGGCACGACAGCCGGCTGTGGTTCTCGGACTTCGACCAGCGCCGAGTCAGGTCCATGACGATCGACGGAGCGCTCATCAGCGATGTGGAGGTCACCGACACACCGTCGGGACTGGCTTTCCTGGAAGACGACGTCCTGGTTTCGAGCATGCACACCCAGCAGGTCCTTGCCATCGATCCCGCCGGCCACGCCCGCCCGTGGGCTGATCTCAGAAGCCTCGCGGTAGGCCACGTGAACGACATGGTGCTCGCCGACTCCACGCTCTACGTAGGGTGCTTCGGCTACGACCTCGCAGCGCGTGAACACCCGAGGCCGGGACCACTTCTCGCCGTTCCTGCCGACGGCAGCACCGCGTTCATTGGCTGCCCCGACGTGACTTTCGCCAATGGCATGGCAGCAACTCCTGACGGCCGCCTTCTAGTCGCCGAAACGCCTCGCGGCCTCATCACCCAATTTCGCATCGGGGACGGGAGCGTGCTGCTCGAGCGCACGATCTTCGCCGACGTCGGCCCGGCGCGACAACCGGACGGGATATGTCTCGACGCCGAAGGAGGTGTGTGGTTCGGCTCGCCGTTCACGTCCGAGTTCGTCAGAGTCGATGCTGCCGGGAGGGTCACTCACGTGATTCCCACTCCAGGGCGGTGGGCCGTGGCATGTGCTCTCGGCGGCCCCACGGGCGACACGCTGTTCGCGCTGACAGCCGAAACCGACCTGGGACGATTCTTCGATGGGACGTCCACCGGCCGAGTAGAGGTGGCAACTGCCCCGGTACCGAAGGAGATCTGATGGATTTCACGTGGGACCCTGTGCTGGCAGAGCTATCTGAGCGGGCAACCGAAGTCGCCCACGAGGCAGCGCGCGTCCACGGGTCCTCCTCCGATGCGTGGATGAACGGGTTCTCGAAAGAGTTCTCGCGCGAGCTGGGCCGCCTGGGCTGGATCGGGATGTCGTGGCCGACCGAGGTCGGCGGGGGCGGGCTATCTCCGCTGAGCCGACTCATCGTGAGCCAGGCCATGCTCGAGGCGGGAGCGCCGGTGGCAGCGTCGTGGTTCGCCGACCGGCAGATCGGGCCGTCCTTGATCGGACACGGAAGCGCAGACCAACGCACTCGGTTCCTTCCAGGGATCCTCTCCGGGGACACCACGTGGTGCATCGGGATGAGCGAGCCTAACGCCGGCAGCGATGTCTCGGCGCTGCGCACCCGTGCGACTCTGCGAGGCGGTCGGTGGGTGGTCAATGGTCAGAAGATCTGGACGAGCTTCGCGGGCGAGGCGGACTACTGCTACCTGATCTGCCGTACGGGTCCACACACCACCGGTCACCACGGCATCAGCGAACTGATCGTGCCGATGGACACGGAGGGCGTCACTGTGCGGCCGATCCGCGACCTCGCCGGACGCACACACTTCTGCGAAGTGTTCTTCGATGACGTCGCGGTGCCGGTCGAGAACCTTGTCGGTGTCGAGGGCGCCGCCTTCTCGCAGACGATGCGACAGTTAGAGCACGAGCGCGGCGGAATCGACCGGCTCTTCTCCAATCGTGGTCTCTATCTCGACGCACGCGCACGCGCGGACAGGACCCGACCCGAGATCCGGGCTGAGCTCGCGGCCCTCGAGACCGCGTACCACACCGGCCGGCTCATGGTCATCCGCGAGGCTCTCCGGCAAGGTCCAGCGGGCTTCTCTGCGGTCACCAAGACGTTCTGCACCACTCACGAACAGCGGGTCGCCAGGTTCGCGTGGCAGACGATGGGGGCCGAGGGGATCGTGTGGAACGAGCTCGTTCGGGGCCTGGCCTACTCCCCCAGCTACAGCATCATGGGCGGCACCAACGAGATCCTCCGCAACATCATCGCTGAGCGGATGCTCCAGCTACCGCGAGAGCCGAAGGCCGCACGATGAGTGCGCCGTCAGGCCCGTCTCGTGGGATACGCACCGTTCGGTGTATCGTACCCTCGAACGCACCTCACCGGCCCACCAAATCATCGTCGGCACGGGGAGCACGTCCACACCATTTTCGCCCGAGGAACCGATTAGCTTCATGACTCAGGTGCGCAGTAGATCCAACCGCATCCCGCCCGAGAAGAGGTATGCCCAGATCTTGCGCTGTGCCACCGATCTGTTCGCCGAGAAGGGTTTCATCCCGACGACGATGGACGATGTGGCCGAGCGAGCGAACATCACCAAAAGAACCCTCTACCGGTACGTCAAGTCGAAGGACGACCTTCTATTCGCGATTCACGACACGTTTTCTGGATACGCGTGGGTCACCGAAGCCTCGCACCAACGTGAAGAGCCGGACGCGGCCCTGAGACGCGCCTTCGACCAGCACGTCCGCACCGTGTGCGGCCATCTCACCGAGATCGGCGTCTTCTTCGACGAGCGCAAGCATCTCTCGCCCGAGAATACGGCCCTGGTCGAGGCCCGCCGGAACGCGTGGCAGGGGCACGTGGAGTGGATCGTCGCCGAAGGAGTGCGCGTAGGGGCGTTCGTCGATCTGCCCGTCAGACCCGTGGTACAGCTCACCTTGGGCGCGATGACCGAGATGTACCGGTGGTACCGCGCTGACGGACCGCTCGGTCCAGGCGAGTTGGCGCACGACTACGAGCGGCTCTTCATGAATGGGGTCTCAACTCGTCATACCCGTGCGCTCCCCGTAATGCCGCCGATGTCACGCCGTAGCCGACAGAACGACCTTGCAACCGGGTCTGAGACCCGGGACCGGGTACTCGACGCAGCCGTCTCGGCGTTCGCGAGACACGGCTACCACGCCACGTCAATGCAGGATCTAGCCGAGGAGGCGCAGGTCAGCAAGGGCGCGGTCATGTACCACGCAGGACTCAAGAATGCGCTCTTGGCCGACGTCCACATCAGGACCTTCAAGCACGGTATCTCGGCTCTGGAGGTCGCACTCGGCGATGTGCCGAAGGACGCCGGCTCCTTCGAGACCCTCCGCGCGATGCTGGCAGCGCACTTCGCCTTCCTCGCCGAAGACCGCGATGCCGTCATGGTCATCAACGACAACTTGCGCTACCTGAAGGGCAAAGATCTTCGCAAAGTAATGCGGCTGCGCGGAAAATGGATCAGCTTCTTCGCCAAGGCCGTCGAAGACGGCTACTCCGCCGGGGAGTTCAAGGACGTCGACCAACGCTTCTTCCTCCGGGTACTCATCGGCATGCTGAACTCGGCTGCGCGCTGGTATCAGCCCGGCGGGCGGCTCAGCACAGACGAACTAGCCGACATCGCCTTCCAGGTGCTGATGTTCGGCATCACGAAATCCACCGGCAACGACGAGGCGCACAACGCTTGACTGACCGAACCTCTCACTCGGCGAGACGTCAGCCCGTCTGGCTCACGACGCAGGTCCTCTGGTTGGGTGACCGTTAGCCGGGTGATCTCATCGGCGATGAGCTCATCGACCTGCGAGCGATCCGTGCCCAATCCCACAGTCCACTGCTCCTTCACCTCGAAGGACTCGACATCCGCCGGCGGGATCCCTGATTCGTCGCCAACGGCGAAGAAGAGCTCCTCTTCGGACCTGTCGTTGCGCACGGCTCCGTCCACGATGCACAGCCGTCGTTCGTACACAACGCTCGCCTCGCTCAAGGCCCGCCGGACCGAGCGCTCGAGAACGGTCGCCCCCTTCTTGCACCGGGCGTACCCACGGGCGTCGTCCGGGCAGGAGAAGACCTCGGCCTCTCCGCCCGCTGCGCGAACGACATACACCTTCTCTCTGAAATCCATGACTGGTCGCAGCGGTGCACTCTACGGGTCGCCCAGGCCGATCATGCAGTTGCCGAGACATCGGAGCCGAACCGCGTGGCGATGCGTGCAACTCGCCCCGGACGCCACCTACTGAACAACGGACCTGCCTCACACCGGCGCTAGGTCGAGCATCTTGGCCAGGCGCTGTCGTTGGGATGATGGATCTCCCAGCCATAGTTCGGTGCTCTTGGCGCGTTTGAAGTACAGGTGCGCGGGGTGCTCCCAGGTGAATCCGATTCCGCCGTGCACTTGAATGGTGTCGCCGGCCACCTTGCTGTACGCCTCAGATGCCGTGATCTTTGCCATCGCGGCAGCAATCGGCAGGGCCGTCTTGTCGTGATCGGCCGACCACAACGCATACCTGGTGGCGGCTTGAGCGCTCTCGATCTGGATCAGCATGTCTGCACACCGATGCTTGATCGACTGGAACGAGCCGATGGGCCGTCCGAACTGCAGCCGCGTCTTGGCGTAGGAGACCGTGAGGTCGAGGCACCGGCGCGCACCTCCGATCTGCTCGGCGGCCAGCGCGGACATCGCCACGTCACGTACGCGGGCGAGGACCGGCCCAGCGTCTGCGACAGCCAACTCTGCTGGAGTGTGGGAGAATTCGACCTTCGCAAAACGCCGCGTCTGATCCATCATCGAGAGCGCGTCAACCGTCAGGCCGTCCGATCCCTTCGCCACGAGGAATAGGGACGGCGTGCCCTCATGGATCGCCACGACAAGAAGAGCGTCGGCCACGTGCGCGTCGAGAACGAGCTCAAAGCTGCCCGAGAGCTTCCATCCCTTCGCGGTCTGGATCGCCTCGGCGCCATGCAGAGGTTCGGCGAGCCAGGGCGTACGGTGCTGCCCGGCCACGAGGGTAAGGACCGCCGACCCGTCGGCCACACGTGGGAGCCACGCACCCTTCAGCTCCTCCGGCGCCTCTGCCAAGCACGACGCGGCCAGCACCACGGTGGAGAAGTAGGGCACACAGGCCAGAGACGCGCCGAGTGCCTCTTGAACGATCCCGAGCTCGACAACACCCAAGCCGGCGCCGCCATACTCCTCAGGGATGGCCAACCCCAAGACACCGACTTCACCCGCGAGCCCACGCCACAACGACATGTCGTGACCATCGTGACTTGCCATGGCTTCGCGGACCACTTCTTCGGAAGATCGCTCGGTCAAGTACTTGTCCAGCAACTCGCTCAGATACTGCTGATCTTCGCTGAGCAGGAAGTTCATCGTTCGCCTCTCTCAGGTGTGCGTGACGCTGCGCGTGACAGCGCGTACCACGGCTGCGTCGCAGTCCATGCCTGACGCTCTAGCTCCACCTCGAGCGTGTCGCCGTGACTGAGCCCCCACGTCTCTTTGAGGGTCTGCTTCGTGAGCGCCGTCAGCTCAGAAGGAGCGCTCGCGGCTTGGGCTGCCAGGTGCCGAGCGGTCGAGATCAGCTCGGCCGTCGGCACGCAGTCCCAGGCAAGTCGCTTGTCCACGCACTCACGACCCTTGAGCCGCAAGCCGAACAGCAGCATGGCTGCCGCCAGTTCCTCACCGGCGACCCTCCGCAGCAGCCAGCTTGCCCCGCCGCCGGGGTGCAGACCGAGTCGTAGGAAACGACTGTCGAGAACTGCGTCGTCGCTGACCACACGAAGGTCACACGCCATCGCGAGGTTCAGTCCCGCCCCCACAGCGGGACCGTTTACCGCGGCGATAGTCGGTTTTCGCAGGTCGTGGATCCGCAGGAATGCGCGATACATTCCCTGCAGCACCGAGGTGTTGGCCGAGTCCAGCTCGGACAAGGCAGCGCCAGCGCAGAATGCCGAGCCGGCACCCGTCACAATGACAACGTTGACGTCCTCTCGGGACTCTAGCCAGTCTGCTGCTGCGACGATGTCAGACACAAGTTCGGGAGTCAGTGCGTTGCGACGTTCGGGTGCATCGAGGGTCAGTACGCCGACGCCCTCGTCTCCCACCTCGATGACTACCTCACCCATCACGCTGTGTGCCATCAGCCCTCCCACACGGCGAGGAACTGGCGCAACTCGTCTGCCGGGGTCTCAGGGACCGTGAAGTCGCTGGTATCGCGCGCTTCCTCCCAATGCTCGCGAACCTCTTCCACGGTCAGGTCACGGCCGACGTAGCCGGAGGTCAGCCCGATGAAGTAGCGCGCCACGCGACCGCCACCGGCCGAGATGATCTCTCCCGTGGTGTCACAGGAGGAGTGCGCTAGCCAGGCCACGACCGGCGCCACCCGGGCAGGGTTGAGGGCAGCGGCAGCCTCGGGCGTCAGCAAAGACTCGGTCATCTGGGTGGTGGCGGCCGGTGCGATGGCGTTCACGTGGATGTTGCGGCTTCGCCCTTCGGCAGCCAACACGCGGGTCAGGCCGACGACGCCCATCTTTGCGGCTCCGTAGTTGCTTTGCCCGAAGTTGCCGATCAGCCCGGAGTTGGAGGTCGTGTTGATGATGCGGCCGTAGCGGTTCTCGCGCATGTGGTGCCACGCATGGAGGCTGACGTAGAAGCTTCCGCGAAGATGCACGTCGATCACGACATCGATCTCCTGCACGGTCATGTTGTGAAATGCCTTGTCGCGCAGGATCCCTGCGTTGTTGACGACGATGTCGAGCTGACCGTACGCCTCGACCGCCGCAGCCACCATCGCTTTGGCACCAAGGGGGTCGCTCACTGAATCACCGTTGGCGATGGCCGTTCCCCCGCTCGCCCGGATCTCGTCGACGACTCGCTGTGCGCTGCCCGCAGCTGCCGAGCCCCCCAGGTCATTGACCACGACACGCGCGCCGCGGGATGCGAGCAGGAGCGCGTACTCGCGTCCCAGTCCGCCGCCTGCGCCCGTGATCAGCGCGGTTCGTCCTTCGAAGTCAAGATCGGTCACTCCGCTCACCGACCCTGGAAATCGGGCTCACGCTTCTCGGAGAACGCGATGAGTCCCTCAGCGGCGTCGTGGGAAGTCAGGTTGTACCGAGCCGCCCGCTCCAGCTCAAGGCGCATCTGCGCACCCACTCCGAGACCGGCCTCGAGGCTCTCGTTGATGACGAACTTGACGTTGGCCACCGCGAGCGGAGACATGCGTGAGACGAGTTCGCTGAACTCGAGACCGGCTGCGATCAGCTCGTCGTCGGGAACCACTCTGCTCACCAGATTCCATTCGAGTGCCTCGTCGGCCGGAAGAATCCGTCCGGAGAAGATCAGTTCGCGAGCCCGCTGGGCGCCGATCGCCCGGGGGATGAGGGTGAGCGCACCTCCGCCACCCATCTGGCCGAACCGCAGGTGCGCATCGCCGATGCGCGACGACGCCGCGGCGTAGGCGAAGTCCGAGCACACGATCAGCTCGAGTCCGCCGGCCACAGCGACACCGTTGACCAACGAGACGACCGGCTTTCCGATGGTGCGCATCGCCAAGAAGGTCAGGTGCGCTTCTTCGAGAAACTCCGACCACACCGTGGGGTTCTTCTGCATCTCGATGTACTTCTTCAGATTTCCGCCTGCAGAGAACGCGGTCCCGGCACCCGTGATCAGCACCGTACGGACGGTGGCGTCCGCGTCGCAGTGCTCCAGCAGCTCGCGCAGGCGGATGAGCATGCCGAGGTCGAGCGGGTTGAGCTCGGCGGGGCGGTTGAGGGTGAGCAGAGCCGCACAGGCCGACGAGTGTCCCTCGATCGGCAATCGCTCAAGGAGAACCGAGTCTCGGTTCGCTTGTGCTGACTCCTGTTGGCTCGTCGACATGGTGCTTACTCCTCCTGCTCATGCTGTGGTGTGGTGGCTCAATTGCGAGGAATCTCTTGCCAGGCGATTCCTCTGTCGACACGAACATCGCCTGGCAAACCCAGGATGCGCTCGGCGACGACATTCTTCATGACCTCGCTGGTTCCGCCTTCGATCGAGTTCGCGCGGCTGCGGAGGAATGCCTTCTGCGGGGTCGTGTAGGCATGAGCGACTGGAGGCCGGGTCATGGTGTAACCCTCGTACAGGAGCGCCTCGGGGCCCATGACGTCGAGCAGTGTCGCGTAGATGTCCTTGTTGAGGTCCGCCGCCAGAATTTTCGACATCGACCCCTCGGGACCGGGATCGCCCTCGGTCCGCTGCTGCCCGAGTTGGAGATTGAGCAGGCGGAGCATCTCCGCGCGGACCCACAGCCGAACCACCGTGTCGGTGTAATCCTCGGCGGTCTCAGGATCGTCGACGAGGAGTCCTCGGTATGCCTCGACCAGGTGCGCCACGGGGCCGGACCCCTGCGGGGGTGCTACGCCTCCGATGGCGACCCGCTCGTTCATGAGCGTGGTGATCGCCACCTGCCACCCCTGACCGACCTCGCCGACCAGCGCGTCGCCTGGCAGGCGCACATCGGTGAGAAAGACCTCGTTGAACTCCGCCTCCCCGGTCATCTGCACCAGGGGACGCACCTCGACACCGGGGGCATGCATGTCGACGACGAACGCGCTCATGCCCGCGTGCTTGGCTACCGCCGGGTCCGTCCTCGCGATGAGGAGGCCGTACCTCGCCTCGTGGGCCATGGTCGTCCAGACCTTCTGCCCGTTCACGACCCATTCTCCGGCGTCCTTGCGAGCCCTCGTGGCCAGACCGGCGAGATCGCTGCCGGCTCCGGGCTCGCTGAAGAGCTGGCACCAGACCTCCTCGCCCGAGAACAAGGAGCGAAGCATGGCACGCTGCGCGTCGCTGCCCCACGCGGCGAGTGTGGGGCCGCACATGCCGTGACCGATCGGGTTCCGTTCGAACGGATCCGGCGCGCCGGCCAGCGCAAGCTGCGCGTCGATCGCCGGCTGGAGGGTGATGGCGAGGCCGAGTCCGCCCAGACCTGGCGGATGATGAACCCACGCAAGGCCACGGTCGAACTGCTCTTCGAGGAAGAGCTGCGCGGGAGTTGTCGCTGGAGGATGCTCCGCCAGGAGCTGCTCGACGAGCTGGAGCGTCCGACCGGCGTCCTCGATCTGCGCTGGTGGCTGCATCATGACCTCCTCGCGGGACTCGCGACCACTGCGACCGGCACGTGGTGGTCGCCGCCCGGCAGTTCCCGGAACTCGATCCGCACCGGGGCGTCCGGACGCGCGACATCGGCGTCGGAATCGACGACGCGCATGACGACTCGTGGTCCGTCTGGCTGGCCGACTGCCACGACCGCGACGACGTACGGCGTCGGATACAGGGGGACCGAGCCGTGGTGCATGACCGTGCTGCTATAGATGAAGCCCTCGAGCACGGCAGGTTCGGCGCGCAGGAGAGTGGCGCAGTGACGGCACTTCTCGAGCGGAGGGTGCTGCCACTCCCGACATGCTGGGCAGCGAGCGATCATGAGCTCGCCCTGCGAAGCGCCGTCCCAGAAGGCCGCGGTAACCGCGCTGGACCGGGGCTGGTAGGCAGTCAGATCCGCTTCGTCCGCGTTCGCCATCACGCCACCTCGTACAGGAAGGCGCCGCCGTAGGGACCGCCGCCGGCAGTGACGATCGCCGTCCTGGCGTCGGCGACCTGCCGCTCGCCTGCCGTTCCTCGTAGCTGTTCGACCGCCTCGACGTGATGGTTGAAGCCGTGAATGTATCCCTCCGACAGCAGTCCTCCATGCGGATTCACCACGACGTCACCACCGTAGGTTGCGCGGCCATCTCTGAAGAAGTCGCCACCTTCGCCGGGACCGTAGAAGCCGAGACCTTCCAGCGACACCAGCAAGGTGTAGGTGAAACAGTCGTATACGCATGCGACGTCCACGTCCGTGGGGTGCATGCCGAACCGGCCCCAGAGACGAGCTCCCACCCGAGCTGTGTACATCTCGGTGTAGTCGGGCCAGTTGTTCCACGACCCCCCCGAGTTCCACGTGAACTCGCCGCCACGAAGAATGACGGGGCGCTGCTGGAGATCTCGCGCACGATCGATGGTTGTCAACACGATGGCGCAGGCACCGTCGACTTCAAGCGAGCAGTCGAACACGCGCAGCGGTTCGCTGATCATGCGCCCGCCGAGATAGTCCTCCAACGTGAGCGGCGTCCGCATCGCCGCGTGCGGGTTGCGAACCGCGTGATCCCGCAACTGGACCGCTATCGCACCCAGGTCCTCCGAGGTGGTGCCGTACTCCGACTGGTGGCGACGCGCCCACATGGCGAACCACTGGGGCGGGATCGCATATCCGGAGGCGAAGTCGAACTCCTGGTCGAAGTGACTCAGCATCGACGCCATGCCGCTGGCCTGGCTGTACCGAAGGCCCGAGCGCCCACAGAGGGAGCGAAACACCACGGCTACGGAACAATCGCCTTGCTCAAGCGCAGCCTTGGCGGCTTGAACAGAGATATAAGCGCCGGTTCCGCCGCCGTACACGTCGAGGTTCCAGGTTAATTCACCTACGCCGATGGCGTACGCGACCTGTCCGAAGGTGGCGCTGTCGTTCATCGCGTACGAGGCTAACCCGTCGACGTCAGTCGGCACGAGACCGGCGTCGCCCAGCGCGGCGCGGCACGCGTCCGCCGCCAGGCTCAGGGGCGAGCGACCTGCGTTCCGCGCGCGGGAGTACTCACTCCGGCCGACTCCGACAACAGCCACCTCCATGAGGCGCACCTCCACCTTCTACTCTCGCCTGCAGCCCCGGATCCGTACTCACCATCCAGCACACGGGAACGCCGGATAGTGTCGTACACTTAGTGGTTAGTATACACACGACCGGTCGGACGGCTCGACACCTGTGTACTGACTCGCGGGCGAGCCAACCGGTCACATGTAGCGCCTCAGCAACTCATCGAGAGAAGGAGACGTGATGAATCCCCCTGCCGATCTGACCGGGCGAGTCGCGGTGGTGACCGGCGCCAGTCGGGGAATCGGTCGCAACATCGCCAAGCTCTTCGCTGAGCACGGGGCATCAGTGGTCCTAGCGGCTCGCACCCTCGAGTCTGGCGAGGGACTCACCGAAGGCGGCATCCTCGACGCGGTCGACGAGATCACCTCCAAGGGCGGTCAAGCACTTGCCGTGGCCACCGATATCTCACAGGAGACCGAACGAGCCCGGCTCATCAGCGAGACGGTCGATCGGTGGGGATCGGTGGACATCCTCGTGAACAATGCTGCCGTCACCTGGTTCGCCGCCGTCGACGAGATGCCGCTGAAGCGCTACGACCTGATGTTCGAGATCCAGGTCCGCGCGGCCTTCCACCTCATGCAGTTGGCCATACCGATCATGAAGAGTCGCGGTGCGGGGTGGGTGCTCAACATCTCCTCGATCGTCTCAGAGCATCCGGCAGTGCCGGCAACACAGTGGCAGGAAGAGATCAACGGGACCGTCTACGGCATGTGCAAAGCGGCGCTCGAGCGCCTGAGCACGGGGGCCGCGGCCGAGCTCTACGAGCACAACATCGCGGTCAACTCTCTCGCCCCTAACCAAGTCGTGCCCACTCCGGGCACGGTGTTCCACGGTCTCGTCGCCAGCCAAGGTGACCAGGTCGAACGACCTGAGGTCATGCCCCGGGCCGCTTTGGCTCTCTGTTCGTCGGATCCGACATCACTCACGGGGCGGAACGCGCGCTCCGCCGATCTTCTGCGCGAACTGGGAATCGCACACCCCTAGGACTCGCGTTCACCCCTCCAGCAACCCACCGATCCCGGCCTCGGTCGCGGCCCCGGAAGGAATCACATGTCCGAAACGGGCGCACGGCAATGGCACGAGCCAGGTCTCACGGAGGAGGGGGACGGCGTTTTCCGGATCCCACTACCCATCGCCGACTCCAGTCTGCACGCAACGAACGTCTACGTGATCGACGGCGAACAGGGCCTGACCTTGGTGGACGCCGGATGGGCTCTCGACGAGGCACGCGAAGCCCTGTCCGACGGACTGGGGTACATCGGCCGGAAACTGACTGACATCCGAGAGATCCTGGCCACCCATGTGCACGCAGATCACTACACGCTGGCCATGCCGCTGCGCCGGCTCACCGGAGGTCAGGTCGCGTTGGGCTCAGGCGAACGGGCCTTCCTCGACAACGCCATGCAGCAGGTCCACCCGGGTGTCTTCCTGTACCCCCACCTGAAACAGGCCGGCGCGGACGACCTCGTCCGCGAGCTGATCGCCGACGGCTTCGGACGGCGCCTCCGCCCGGGCTCGTGGGAGCTCCCCGACCAGTGGCTCGACGGCGGTGAGTCGTTCCGCATCACCGAGTGGCGGCGTCTTCGAGCGCTTGCCACACCGGGCCACACGGCCGGTCATGTGGTCTTCATCGACGACGTCGCAGGCCTGACGTTCACCGGTGATCACATCCTGCCCTCGATCACGCCCTCGATCGGGTACGAGACGCCGTTGGCGAGCTCGCCGCTCAGTGACTATCTCGCGTCCTTGCAACTCGTCCTGAACGAGCCCGACACGATCCTGCTGCCGGCTCACGGCAGTCCTTCGGGCAGTACCAACGGCCGAGCCCGTGAACTTCTGGAGCACCATGACGCGAGGCTGGAATCGTGCTTGCACGCGGTCGAGGACACCGGGTCAAGCGGTCTGCAGGTTGCGCGCCGCCTTACCTGGACGCGGCGAGCCAAGACCTTCGACGAGCTGAACCCCCTCAACCAGATGCTCGCCGTCACCGAGACGGTTGCTCATCTCAAAGTCCTGGTCGAGCGCAACCTTCTCAACGTCGTCCTGCGCGGAAACCGGTACACGTACCACCCTCGGTGAGCCCGGGACAGCTGAACGACTGAATGCCACTACGTTGATAACACCCTAGGAGGAGCAGTGAACGATTCGGCAACGGAGGAAGCACTGGTCCGCTCGATCCTCTCCGCTTTCGAGGCGAAGGACTCCGAGCGTCTGCTTGCCCTGTGCACGCCCGACGTGATCTTCGAGTTCCCATTCCTCGGACTACGCGTCGCGCCGGACGAGCTCGATCGGAAGGTCATGAGCACCCTCGCACTGATGAACGACCTGACCTTCTCCGACATCACGGTCGAGGCGATGGCCCGTTCCGGCTGGCACCTTGCTCGCTACCGCGGCCAGGCGACCGTCTCCACGACCGGAAAGCAATACCGGCAGACGTACATCACCCTGGTCGGTTCCCGCGACGGGCGCATGACTCACTTCCTCGAGCACTTCGACACCGCGACCTTCATGGCGGCCATGCGACCGGACCGACCGGACCGACCCGCCTGAGCAGCCCCCTTGCCCGCGTCACCGCCGTGGCAGCGACCGCAGGGGGTGTCGTCGTCCCCTTGTGGCCTCGACGGCGCTACTTGAGCGTGCTGCCGGCGTCTACCTTCAGGGACATGCCGGTCACCAGCCTGGCCTTGTCCGAGACGAGCCACTCGACAGCGTCCGTGATCCGCTCCGGCTCCATAAGCTCGGGACCGAGCAGGCCCAGTCCCGCCAGACGCGGAAGCGCGTCGGCGGCAGTCGGGTTCTCGATGTCCGGGCAGAACAGATCGTAAGTCGCCTGGTTCTGCACCAGGAGCGTGTTGACCGCGGTGGGCTGCACCGTGTTGACGCGGATGTTGTGAGGGGCGAGCTCGATCGCCAGCGACCGCATCAACCCTTCGAGGCCCCATTTCGCGGCCACGTAGTGGGCAAGGTTCGCGTGCGCCTTGGTCGCCATGGAGGAACTCGTGATGACGATGGCGCCCCCGGCCCCGACCTCGACCATCCGCCGTGCGGCAGCCTGCACGACGTTAAAGGAGCCGGTCAGGTTGACGTCGATCATCGTCTGCCACTGGTCTGCGGTCATCTCAAGGACGCCCGTGTACGCGCAGATTCCCGCGTTGGCCAGGGCCACATCCATGCCATCGAACTTCGCTGCACCTGCATCGAAGGCACGCTGCACGTCGGCGGCGCTCCTGACGTCGCCCTCCGTGACAACGACTCTCGCGCCCGCCGCCTCGAGCATCTCCACGGTCTGCGCCAGGTCATCGCTGGACGACATCGGGTAAGGCGCCGCAGCAACCTCACCGGGGACGTCGATGCCGACAATGTCGAATCCGAGCCCGGCCAGCATCAACACATGTGAGCGGCCCTGTCCGCGGGCCAGCCCGCTCACGAATGCGACCTTCCGCTTGGTTGCAGCCTCGCTCATGGTCGTCTCCTTTCAATGTCCGACGGTGGTGTACCCGACGCGGGCTGAATCCAGCTGTCTCGCCTACCGCATAGGCCTATGGGATTGGCGTCATGACCGTTCAATGCTGCTTAGGTGCGTTCGGAGGGTAGAGAACGATCCGCTCGACGGCGCCGTCGAACCGCTTCTGGAGCGCCTGCCGCAGTGTCGCTGTTCCTTCGACCACGGCGAAGGCGTCGAGGACCTCGTCCGTGATCAACGCGGCCATGTCCGACCACCGGTTCTCTCTCGAGAGGCCGTGGAGCTGCTCGCCGAGGCCGCCCCAACCGTGGAGGTCGAGCACGGTGCGGTACGCCGGCGTGGAGCCGTAGAAGGCAATCTGCGAGCGCGTCTCGGCGATGTTCCTCTCAATGGCGGCATCGTCCTCCCCCGTGGCGACGAAGGGCGGATAGACGATCTCGAAGGGGCGGTCGAGCGGTCGCTCCCTCTTGCTGAGGCCGGCCTGGACCCGTGGGAGGGTGACTTCGCGGATGAACCGCTCCGTGACGAACCGGTGGACCACCAGACCGTCCGCAAACTGACCCGCGAGCTCAGTCATGCCGGGGCCCAGCGCGCCGAGATAGACCGGGGGTCTACCATGCGGATTGGGTCCCGGCGAGAAGGCCGGCGTCATCAAGGTGTGGGTGTAGTACTCCCCCTCATGCTCCAGCCGACCGCCGGTCTCCCAGCTGTCCCAGATCGCGTGCACCGCTGTCAGAAGCTCGCGCATCCGTCCCACCGGCTTGCCCCACGGCATCGAGTAGCGACGCTCGATGTGGGGTTTGACCTGTGTACCCAGCCCGAGGACGAAGTTCCCTTCAGTCGTGTACTGCAGGTCGTTGCCCATCAGCGCGAGGATCATCGGACTCCGTGCGAATCCGACCGCCACGGCGGTGCCGAGCCTCAACCGTGAGTTCAGGTTCGCTGCGGTGTTGAGCAGCAGGAAGGGATCGTGCTTGGTATCGATGACCCAGCCGCCGTCCATCCCCTGCTCCACCGCATACTCCACCGACCCCCGGATCAGGTCCGGGGTGGCGTTGAGCATGAGATCGAACTTCACCAGTGCCCTCCTTCAGCCGTCAGTCAACGGGCACGTGCTGATACAGCTTGTAAGCCAGCGGCGAAGGATCGATCGCAACGACACGGAACTTCCGCCGGCCGAACTTCCACGCCCCATCGCGCTTGACCACTTCATCACGGTAGACACCCAGCACCTGGAAGCCTTGCTCGGCATTGACGCGGCCAATCTCGATGATTGAGGTGATGCCCACCAGACGATCGGCATGAACCTCGGTGACCACCGAGGACCCGACGATCTGAAACAGGAAGTCCAGACCGTCGAGCTTCTCGGTAATGAGACGGCGAATCGCTTGCGGCCCTACCGCTTCGAACTTCAACGGAGGGCCGATGAGCCACTCACAATCATCGGCGAAGCACGCTTCGAATCCGTCGTGGAAGGACTGCTCATTGATCAGCGATGTGAACATGTTCGTCAGGCGCAGGTACTCCGCAGTCGCATCCTGAGTCGAGAGCTTGTCCATCGTTGCTGTCGTCTCCCCTTCGTTGGCCACGGCCGCTCAGGCATCCTTGAGCTGACCGGCGATCGCGGCGACCCGGTCGCGCAGGACAGGGTCCTTCGACCACGACGGCAAGGGCGCGCCGTAGAGAATCACGCGATCGACAGCGCCCTTGTATCGGTAAATGAGCTCGTCTGCGACTTCCTCCCACGGCCGGACCACCGCGAAGATATCGAGCACGTCGTCGGTGATCAGTGCCGCCATCTCCTCGGCAGACCCACCGCTCACCTGCAGCTGGCTGAGCTTGTGCGCAAGACCGGGCAGGTCGTGCAGCTCGAGGATGCGGTTGTAGTTCTTGGACTTGCCGTCGCCGTAGAGGGCGAGGTAGAACGCCAGACGTCGCCGGATGGTCTCGATGCGCGCATTCTCGCGCTCTGCGTCATAGCCGGTCGGCACACAGAACACCGGAACGCCCACGGTGAATTCCGTCTTCGTCAGTGCGTTGCCCGAGTTGAGCTCCTCGTCGATGGCCGGCCGGATGACCTCGTGCAGATAGGCACGGGAGTGGACCGCGTGGGCGAGGAAGCCATCAGCGACCTGAGCCGCCGCACGGGCCAGATTCTCACTCAGTCCCGAGATCATGATGGGAATGTCCGGCTCGGCGATCGGTCCGCCGGAGAACTCATCGGTCAGAAGAGTGAAAGTGTAGAACTCGCCATGGAAGTCAAGTTCCGAGCGCCCCTGGAAGGCGTCGAAAATTGCGCGCAGCGCCAGGCAGTACTCACGGAGCCTAGGGACCGGCCGACTGAACGGGACGGAGAATCGCTGTTCCATCTGAACCTTCACCTGGGGTCCAAGGCCCAGCATGAACCGTCCGCCGGACAGACGCGACAGATCCCAAGCGATCTGCGCGGTGATCATCGGACTTCTCGGAAACGCGAGCGCGATCGCCGTGCCGAGTCCGATCGAACTCGTCGCCGAGGCGGCCAGAGCTGCGCCCAGATACGGGTTGTGCTCAGCCTCGGGAAACCATGCACCGCCCAAGCCCATCGCCTCCGCGTCGCGGGTCAGCTTCCCCGCGAGCTCCGGCGGGGGGCTCAGAACCACAGCATCGAGCTCCATTAACAACTCACCTCTCCATACATGTTGTGTCGCCTCAGTGTGGGCGTCCTCTTGGCGTGTGTAATGCCGTCGACCCTCCCGCGATGTGGCGGGACATCCGGGGTGGGGCGATGCTCAGCTCTCGGAGGCTTCAGCCACGAGCTGCGACGAGGGTCGTGTGAGCCCAGCACGGGTCATCTGATAACCAGCCGCGATGAGATCCCACATGCCGTCGCTGTGGGGCATCGAGCGGAGATCGACCTTCTTCACCCGACCGGTGTCCGTCCTCGGCAGGTCAGGCACGAACTCGTAGTACCGAGGGACCATGAAGTGAGCCATGCGACCAGCCAGGAACTCGAGCATACCCGGCGCATCGACCGACTGCTCGGGCCCACACACCAGGAAGATCTTGATCTCGTCGTTGCCGAACTCGTCCTGCACGCCGATACAGGCGGCCTCGACGATCGCAGGGTGCGCCAGTGCCTCGCGCTCGACTTCGAAGGACGAGACATTCTCTCCACGACGGCGCAGGTAGTCCTTGCCACGGTCGTGGAAGAAGTAGTTGCCCTCTGTATCGACCGACATGATGTCGCCGGTGTGCAGCCAGCCATTGCGCATAAGGCTTCGCGTTGCGTCTGGGTCACCGTAGTAACCAACGGTGTTCTCCCACGGAGCTGATCTGCGGACGAGCAACTCTCCGGGCGTGTTCGGCGGCAGCTCGACATCATGCTCGTCCGCAATACGGCCCTCGACCCCTGGCAGCATCTGACCGCACGACAGCTCCGGAACGACCCAGGTCGCGCCCCGGGCCAACGGGACCCCGACCTCGGTCGTGGCATATGCCGTCACGATGTGCTCGACGCCGAACCTCTCCATGAATTCCGGAACGTCTCGCATCAACGGAACTCCGAGCATCGCGCGAAGCCCATGGCCACGATCTCCAGCAGATGGCGGCTGCGACCTGACGAAGTCAGCCATCGTGGAGAGCAGGATCGAGTAGGTCGAACCCGTTTCCCGCACCACCGACCAGTAGTCCCTCAGGTCGGGACGGGTCCGGACATTGATACGCCCGCCGACCCTGAACATCTGAACACAAGCGGCCAGTCCCCCCATGTGCGCTAGCGGGAGATCACACAGGAACGAGTCGGCTGCATCCAGCTCGATGCCCAATGACTTGGTCCGCCACCAGTCCCCAACGTGCAGCATGAAGTGATTGCTGACCTCGACGGCCTTGGAGGGTCCGGTCGTCCCGGAGGTGAAGAGCAGCGCGTGGAGGTCCCATCCCCCGCGGTCGGGCAGTCCGGCCCAGGGTTCGCTGCTGGACGAACTGTTCAGATCGGCGGCTGTGAACACCTGCAGCTCGGATAGGTCCGACGCCACGCGTTCTCGTAGGTCCCCAGACGTGATGATCGCCTTGCAGTCACTTCGCATGAGCATGTCGGTCAGCACTGCGCCCCGGTGAGCAGGCAAGAACGGCACAATCGTCCCGCCGAGCATGCTGATGCTGAACCAGGCGCGAAACCAGTCGGGCCCATTCTCCAGGAGGGTGCCGACATGGCTACGTTCGTCAAGCCCATATGCGCGCAGCGTCTGCGCCCCCGACACGCCGATTGCGAACGCGTCGGACCATGTCCACGTCTCACCGGACTCGAACGTCGCCATCACGCGGTCGGGCCACTTCTGCACGTTGGTGTGGATCAGTTGCGCGACTGTCTCCTCATAGGTCATGAGATGTCACTCCGCACCACGTCTGCCGGCGTGCCGACGTCACCCGCGAACGAAATTGAGGTCGCCGAGCGCCGGAAGCGTCGTGTGGCCATGCGCGCCACGTCGGCGGGGGACGCGCCCGCGCGGATCCCGTCACTCATAGGCTCTCATCACTCATCGCCCTACTTTCCCGGCTCGGGAGCACTTTGCTGCACTGGCCGGCTCAGACCTGTCCTGCCGCATCCGCATCGTGCACCACCGAGACGCAGGTGCCAGCGAATGTTCAATGTTTCCTGATCAGACAGTATACTTCTGCGCATGGTCACGTCAATGGCTTCGCCGGTCACCCCTCGGCGGTCTGACCTCTTCAGTTCGGACTCCGTCAGCACCGTGAAGTGCTCCGGCAGCGGCGGCGCATAGGCGTTGACGAGGAACAGCGCCAGGACGCCCAAGGGCCACGAGACCGAGCTTCTTCTCGGTCGACAGAGGCTCCTTGACCGGCGCGGGGACGGCGGCCGTAGCAGCAAGCGCCGCCGCCGGGGTAGCCGACACCTGCACCGGCGGCGGATCGTCACGCCGTTGTCGGTCACGATCTTCTCACCGGCCACCGTGCCGACGACGTTGCCGCTGTCGGCCGCGGCCATGTCGACGATGACGCTGCCCGGACGCATCGAGGCGACGTCCTCGCCCGTGATCAACGTCGGAGCGGCCCGACTCGGGTGGGATAGGCGGCCTGCTCCGGCCTGCTCGGAGTAGATCTACGCGGCGCCGGTCGTACGCCTCGCTGGTGGCCTTGGCGTAGCCGTCGGTCGACTGCTCGGTCTCGACGTCGACCGCCAGGTACTCACCGCCGAGCGACTTGACCTGGTCGGCGACCTCGGCCCGCGGGTCGGTCGCCCCGACGATCGCGCCCAGGCTGCCGGCGGTGCCGATCGCCGCCAGGCCCGCGACACCGACGCCCGCCACGAGCACCTTGGCGGGCGGCACCTTGCCGGCGGCCGCGATCTGACCGGTGAAGAAGCGGCCGAAGGCGTTCGCTGCCTCCACGACCGCGCGATAACCCGCGATGTCGGCCATCGACGACAAGACGTCCATCGCCTGCGCCCTGGAGATGCGGGGCACGGCATCCATCGCGAGCACGGTGATCGGCCGCGTCGACAGCTGCTCGACCAGCTCGAGGTTGAGCGCCGGGCTGATGGTGCTGATCAACGTCGCGCCGTCGGCGAGCTGCCCGATCTCGCTCGTCGACGGCGCGTTGACCTTGAGCACGACGTCGCTGGCCCACACCTCTACCCGCGACCCGATGGTCGCCCCCGCCTGAGCGAACGCGTCATCGGTGAACGACGATATGGACGACGTCCGTAAATCAGACGCTTAGGTGAACTGTTCGCTCACATGGCATGAATCTGCTTCGACATCGTCTCGACCTCACGTGACTCATAGATCACCTGGGCGTCCGTGGCGGCGATGTAGCCCCACGTTCCCATCTCGAGACCCACTCCGCTCCACTTCACACCGCCGAACGGCTGAGTCGGGAAGACGTTGTCACTGTGCGTGTTGACCCACACCATGCCGGCGTCGAGACGAGCTGCGACCTCGCTGCCGCGGGCCGTGTTGCTTGTCCACACCGAACCGCCGAGACCGAAGTGAGTGTCGTTCGCCAGCTCGATGACCTCTTCCAGGTCGGAGTAGGAGATGAGCGGCATGACCGGTCCGAACTGCTCTTCGTCGACGACGCGCATGCCGTGCCGCGCACCCGTAAGGATGGTCGGAGCGTAGAAGTAGCCGGGTCGATCGAGGCGTCGACCACCGGCCACGACTTTCGCACCCTGGGACACGGCGTCTTCGACGAGCTCGCCGACCTTGGCGAGCTGCGGTGCGTTCTGCAGCGGGCCCATGAGTGTGTCGGCCGCCATCCCGTCGCCAACCTGGACATTCTCGGCCAGCGCGACGAGCTGCTCGGTGACCGCCTCGATGATGCTCTCGTGGACGTACACCCGTTTGGCTGCGATGCACAGCTGTCCGGAGTTGCGGAATCCACCCCAGAAGAGCCGTTCTGCGATCACAGTCGGGTCGGCGTCGTCCAGCACGATGGCCGCATCGTTGCCGCCGAGCTCGAGAGTCACTCTCTTGATGTCCGCCGCCGCGGCCGCAGCCACCTTCTTGCCCGTGGCCACAGAGCCCGTCATCGTGATCTTGCGGGTGAGCGGGTGCTCGGTCAACTGTGGGCCGAAGCTGGACCCTCCGCTGACGACGTTGAGGACTCCGGGCGGGAAGACTTCGCGCAGCAGCTCGCCCAAGAGCAGGGTCGTCAGCGGCGTATAGGGCGACGGCTTGAGAATGACGGTGTTTCCGGCCGCGAGCAGTGGCGCGATCTTGCAGGTGGCCAGGATGATGGGAATGTTCCATGCGGTGATCGCCACCACCGGGCCGATCGGCTTTCGGACGACGGCGCAGTATGCGGTCTCGTCGTCCTGGAGGACCTCCGGCGGCACGTCGAGGTCGGCGTAGTAGCGAAAGACCATCCCTCCCGCCATGAGCTCGATCGCGGCATCGCTCCGGGGCTTGCCCTGCTCGGCCACGAGCACATCGGTCAGCCGCTCGGCGTTGGCGTCGATCACGTCCGCAGCCGCGATCAGCGCCGCCCTCCGCTGCTCCTTGGACATCCGCCAGGTTTTGAACGCCTCCTGCGCTGCGTTCATCACCTCCTCGACCTGCTCGGCGGTGCACTCAGGAGCTTGGGCAAAGGCTGCGCCGGTGGCGGGGTTGATCACATCAAAGGTGCTGGGGGTGGGGGCGGCGACGCCGTTGATCGTCTGGCTGAAGCGGTGCTCGGCCATGAAGTCTCCCAGGGGGATCGAGAAATTCGACGGCCGGGAGCTCGCCGTGGCGCTCCCGACGATGACGGCGGCAGGGTGCGCCGCATTGTTGTGACCTACGTTACGCACTATCTGCTCAGTATACAAGGTCGACAAAGATCCACACCGGAAGCGATCCGTGCGCTCGGGCCGTCCTTGCGGCGCGGCCGGACTCAGGATCCCGTGTGCTCGCCTACTGGTCCGCCGCGGTTACGGAGGTCCTTGCAGCGCGATGGGCGTCGAAGACGAACCCGGTGTATCCGTTCGCCGCCACCTCGGCAAGCGTGTTGCGGTAGCGGGGCGCACCTCCCGTGTAGATGAGATATCGGGTCTTGTCCCGGCCATCGACATTCGGGTTGATGCCCGTGAACCACGACTTGGACTTACGGAGCATCTGTCGTTGGTAGAGATCCTTGATGTGCTCAGTCCATTCGGCTTCGTGTTGCGGATCGGCCTCGACGTGGCTGTACCCGTTCTCGACGACGAACTTGAAGAGTCCGGTCACCCATTCCACCGAGGTTTCGATGGCGCGGGGGAAGTTCGTGGCAACCGACGCGGAGTGCGGTCCGCCGAGCATGAAGAAGTTCGGGAAGTCCGACACCTGAACACCGAGGTAGGTCTGCGGGCCGCCCGGACGATTCCACTTCTCCTTCAGCCGCAGCCCTCCCCGACCGCGAATGTCGATACGGTCGAACGACCCGGTGATCGCGTCGAAGCCTGTGGCGTAGATGATGACGTCGACGTCGTATCGCCTGTCGGAGGCGACGATGCCGCCCTCGTCGATCTCGACGATGGGCGTTTGGGTGAGATCGACCAAGTGGACGTTCTCGCGGTTGTACGCCTCGTAGTAGTTCGTCTCCAGCGGCACCCGTTGCACACCGAACCCGTGATCCTTGGGTATCAGCTTCTCGGCCGTAGCGGGATCCTTGACGCGCGAGCGGATCTTCTCCGCGACGAACTGCGAGAACTCCTCGTTGGCGTCTTCGTCGAGCAGGATGTCGCGGAAGTTGCCCAGCCAGATGCCGAAGCCGGGAGCGGCGTACAGCTTCTCCCACAGCTCGCGCCGCTCCGTGGGGCTCACCTCGTTGAAAGGCCGGCGATCGGGCCCGTGGATGAACCCACCGGGTGTAGCTGCGCACTGGGCGAAGATCTCGCCGTAGGACGCCTTGATCTCCGCCATCTCCTCCGAGGAGATCGGCCCGTTGTTCAACGGTACACACCAGTTGGGCTGCAGCTGGAACACAGTGAGGTCGCCGACTTCCGGCGCGATGGATGCAATGACCTGGACCCCGGTCGACCCGGTGCCGATCACTGCGACCCGCTTTCCGGTGAGGTCGAGCTCATCTGGCCAGTCGTAGGTGTGCAACGACAGGCCGGCAAAGCTGTCGAGGCCGGGGATCCGCGGGCGCACCGGGGCCGAGAGCAGACCCAGGGCGCTCACGAGGAACCGACACGTGAACACGGTTCCGTCGACCAGAACGACCCGCCACAGGTTCATTCCTTCGTCGTAGGTCGCCGACTGGACGCGGCTGTGGAAGCGGATGTTGTCCCGGAGCTTGAAAGTGTCGGCTACATGGTTGTAGTAGCGCCGTGTCTCGGGCTGTGCTGCGAACCGCTCGGACCAGTTCCACTCCTGCAGGAGCTCAGAGGAGAACGAGTAGCCGTAGGTGTAGCTCTCTGAATCGAAGCGGCAGCCCGGGTACCTGTTCTTGTGCCAGGTGCCGCCGACACCGTCGTGCGCTTCGAGGACAAGGACGTCGGCGCCGAGCTCGCGCAGCCGGTACAGGCCGTACAAACCGCAAAGTCCAGCGCCGATGACGAGGTACTCGTGGTACTCCGCGGGCCTGTCGCCATAGGTCATGACCGTGTCGCTCATGGCTGCTTCATCCTCGCTGTCCACCGGGTTGACGCACTGCGCCACCTAGTATACTGACCATTCATTATCCCTGGCAACCGACAGTCGGCGCCCCGCTCAGACTGTGCACCTTCGCGTAACCGAGCGAACACGAGCTCGACGGAGCAAGACCTCGCCGAAGGTCTCGTAAGTATTCGGATCATTCAGTATACTTTGCAGTCCCCTGTTCCTATCGCACTCGACAGTTGCCGCAAGCACCTCCGCGGTCCTGTGGAGTCGACGCTCGCCGGCCGCGAGGCATGTCGGGCGGATTCGGCACCACCCCGCCGTTGACTGTGCGGCCGACCTCCAGGCCATGGTGCCCGCGCACCCCTACGTCACTACGCACCGATGTCGTCCCCAGGCCCGGCGGAGCCGTTCATCCAAGAGGAGTTCACGATGCCCGACGCGGTGATCGTTAGTGCGGTCCGTTCCCCCATCGGGCGAGCGTTCAAGGGGAGCATGACGTCGATTCGTCCCGACGACCTGGCCGTCCAGGTCGCACGAGCAGCTCTCGACCGGGTGCCCGAGGTCGATTCGCACGCAATCGACGACCTCATCCTCGGGTGTGGTCTTCCAGCCGGCGAGCAGGGATACAACCTCGGCCGAGTGGTGGCCGTGGGACTCGGCTTCGACCACCTGCCCGGCGTCACGGTCAACCGGTTCTGTGCGTCGTCCTTGCAGTCGACGCGGATGGCGATGCACGCGATTCGCGCGGGTGAGGGAGAGATCTTCCTGTCGGTGGGGGTCGAGACCGTGTCCAGGCTCCAACCGAATCCTCCCGATTCGGACCCGGCCACACACAACCCGATCTATGCGGAAGCAGAGAATCGGTCGCTCCAGATGACCGAGACGGGGGCGTCGTGGTCTGACCCGCGAGACGAGGGGCTGCTGCCCGACATCTACCTGACGATGGGCTACACCGCGGAGAACGTGGCCGACCACTGGAATGTCTCCCGCGAGGACCAGGACGCCTTCGCAGCGCGGTCGCAGAACTTGGCAGAACGGTCGGCCGACAACGGCTTCTGGGCTCGCGAGATCATCCCGGTGACGTTGCCGGACGGCTCGACGGTTTCCGTCGACGACGGTCCCCGGCGCGGCACCACGGCCGACGCACTGGCGGCGCTCAAGCCGGCGTTCCGCAGCGACGGCACGGTGACCGCTGGAAACGCCTGCCCGCTCAACGACGGCGCTGCGGCGCTGGTCATCATGAGTGACGCCAAGGCGAAGGAGCTGGGGATCACGCCTCTCGCGCGGATCATCTCGACTGCGGCGACCGGCCTCTCCCCCGAGGTCATGGGCATGGGCCCGGTCGAGGCCACCAGGCTGGCCCTGAAGCGAGCGAACATGTCACTAGGCGACATCGACCTGTTCGAGATCAACGAAGCATTCGCCTCGCAGGTGCTCGGCTCGGCTCGCGAGCTCGGCATCGATCCCGACAAGCTCAACGTCAATGGTGGCGCCATCGCCATCGGCCATCCGTTCGGGATGTCCGGCGCGCGGATCGCCGGCACGCTGATGAACGCTCTACGAACTGCCGACAAGTCGATCGGCCTCGAGACGATGTGCGTTGGCGGCGGTCAGGGCATGGCCATGATCGTCGAGCGCCTCAACTGAGTACGAGCTTCTCGCAAGGGCCATCGACGGCCGCCCAACGATTCCGGAGGTCACGGCAACCATGGAAATCACCGCTGCGGTGCTGCGCTCGAAGAGCGGACCGTACGAGCTCGAGCAGGTCGAGCTGGCTGATCCTCAGCCGCACGAGGTGTTGGTGCGGATCGTCGCCGCGGGGATGTGTCACACCGACCTCATCCCCCGAAGCGACTTCTCGTTCGCGCCACCGCCGATCATCACCGGACACGAAGGCGCAGGGGTCGTCGTGGCGACCGGGTCGGCCGTGACGTCGGTCGCCGCCGGGGACCACGTGGTCCTGTCGTTCGATTCGTGTGGCGCCTGCGAACGGTGTCTCACAGGCGAGCCGGCCTACTGCGAGACGATGACCTACATGAACATGTCGGGACGCCGGCTCGACCAGACCACCGGCGTCACCGACGGCTCGAAGGAGGAGGTGTCCTCACGGTTCTTCGGGCAGTCGTCCTTCGCCACGTATGCGGTGTCGACGGAGCGCAACACCGTGCGGGTCGACCCCGCTCTCCCGCTGGCGAAGCTCGCCCCGCTCGGCTGCGGGATGCAGACTGGCGCCGCGACGGTGATGGTTGCCCTCGCGGTTCAGCCTGGGGCGAGCGTCGTCGTGTTCGGCGTCGGGGCGGTCGGCATGGCGAGCGTCATGGCAGCCAAGGTCGTCGGCGCCACCAACATCATCGCTGTCGACATCCACGACAACCGCCTCGAGCTCGCACGTGAGCTGGGAGCCGATCACACGATCAACGGCTCGTCCGGCGAAGTGCTGGAGCAGATCATGAAGCTGTCGTCCGGTGGAGTACGCCACACCATCGACACCACGGGTGTGCCCGACGTGATGCGCACGGCAGTAGGCAGCCTCAAGCCGGGTGGCTCGTGCGCGTTCGTCGCATATCCGACCGAACCGTTTGAGTTCGACCCGCTGGAGCTGGCCGGGAAGAGTGTCCGTGCCGTCATTCAGGGTGGCGCGGACCCGCAGACGTTCATTCCCCGGATGATCGAGCTGTGGCAGGCCGGTAGTTTCCCGTTCGATCGGCTGATCGAAGAGTTCCCCTTCAACCAGATCAACACCGCTGAGGCCGACACGACCTCCGGGCGAGTGATCAAGCCGGTCTTGGTGCTGTAGGCCGGTCGGGGCCATCTATGACATAACGACACCCTGTCCGAGCAAGAGCATTCGGCTCAGACAGGGTGCCGTCATGTCTCCGCGAATCAGTCGGGCTGAGCCGTCAGACCCGCGGCGCCGATACCGGCAACGGCTGCCGCCTCGTCGTTGTCCGATGTATCTCCTGAGACGCCGACCGCGCCGACGAGCGTCGCACCGTCGCGCACCAGGACCCCACCGGGAACAGGGATAAGCGCTCCGCCGATGGCCGAAGCGGCTGCGGCGATGAAGTAGGCCTGCTGTTCGGCGCGGGCCATGAGGGACCTCGACCCCATCCCCAGCGCCAAGGCGCCATGTGCCTTGGCGAATGCGATCTGGAAGCGGCCGTTGGACGAGTTGTCCTCGCGTTCGGCGGCGATGACATGCCCACCGGCGTCCAGCACCACAACGGTCATCGGCTTGAAGCCGGAGCGCGCAGCTTCCCGCCTGGTCTCGGCAATGATGCGGCGGGCCTGATCAATCGACAGGTTCATGGCACGATCTCCTTCTTCCAGCGGCGGTAACGATGCAGGATCGGCTCGGTGTAGCCATTCGGTTGCGCCACGCCCTGGAGGATCAGGTGCGCGCAGCACAGAAGGCCAGTGACTCGTCGCCGGCAGCGAGCGATTCGTAGGTTGGATCGTCGGCGTTCTGCCCGTCGACCACGGATGACATCCGATGCAGGCTGTCAACTACGTCGTCTCGGGTGACGACGCCGTGCAGCAGCCAGTTGGCGAGTAGCTGGCTGGAGATGCGCAGGGTCGCTCGGTCCTCCATCAGCGCGGCTCCGTGGGATGTCAGGCACCAGGAACGCGTGGTACTTCGTTGTGTCCGTCGGCGCGCCCGGGTGCGTTCGGTGCCAATCGTCCAGTCGTGCCTGGAGTGACTCGCGCACGCCAAGGAGCTCGCGGTGACGGGGCGTCAGATCGAGAATGATCGACTCGACAGCACTCCAGAACACGTCCGGTCGCACGCCGGATCCGGGTAGCGCCTCGTCTGTCAGGAAGCGGTGCAGCTCGGCGGCCACGTGGAGCTGTCCTACCCGGACCCGCTGTTCAGGCATGAGGTTCGCCGAATGTCGTTGCAACGGTCGTCGTCGGCGACTGGCCTCACATCGAGGTCAAGGCGTATCGCTTGGGCACCGGCGCGTACGGCGCGGCCGGTGTCGTGATCACCTCGGCGCGATGGCTCCGAAGTCCTCTTCCCAGTGTGAGTCGACGGATGCGAGAACGTCTGCTGGTGGCATGCACAGCAGCGCCGGCGTCTCACCTTCGTATGCGAAGCCGGTCGCGTCGATGATGATCTTGGACGTGCGCGCGAACCGGGTGAGTCGCTCCTCCGGCGGAAGCGACGGGTCCAGCGCGATTCCAGCCACGTTGTGCAGGATGTCGATGTCGCGATGTGGCTGCACGTTCAGGGCGACCGCGCGTTCCACCTCGACGTGGTTCCTGACGTCGACGCTTTCCGGAACGATCGTCAGATGCTTGATGCCACGGCCCGCCCACGTGCCGAAGATGGCCGCTGCCACCATCCGCCCGTGGCCCTCGCACCTCTTCTCGACGCTCGCCACCGCGTTGAAGACACCGCAGCCACCTTCAGTCAGTGTGATGTCGCGGATGCCTGTCGCTGCGACGTTGCGCAGGATCTCGCACTCGACCGGGATGCTGAGCATCAGCGTGCTGTCCTGCGGAGGACGTCCTTGGTAGGTGCCGTGGAAGATGGCATTGCGGCGCATGGTCACCGTCTTGATGTGGATCACGGGGCGCGGCGCCGCCTCGTTGTAGTAGCCGGTGAAGTCACCGTACGGACCCTCAATCTCGGTTCGTTCGAGGTCGAGCTCGCCTTCGAGCACGATCTCAGCCGTAGACGGGACCTCCAGGGGGACACTGACACAGGGAGTCAGCTTCACGGGCGCACCACGAAGAGCCCCCGCCAGCGCCATCTCATCCTCGCCGTATGGCAGTGGAGCAGACGCCGCGATCGCGCACACCGGGTCCACACCGATCGCGATGGCGATGGGGAATCGCTTGGACGTGGAGCCCTGCGCATGGAGGGCCAGGTGCCGGTAGGGCGCGAAGAGCATGCCGATCGTGTTCTTGTCGTGGACCTGGATGCGATAGATCGCCACGTTTCTGGCGTCGTCGACCGGGTTCTTGCTGAAGACCAGCCCCATGGAGATGTAGGGGCCACCGTCCATCTCATTCCAGGTGGGGATGGGCAGCGCGGTCAGATCCACGTCGTCGCCGCTGATGACGACTTCTTGACACGGTGCCGGTCCGGTTTCCACGAGCGGTGCAATGCGGTTCTCCGCTCGCGAGAGCCACGTGCTGGCCAGATCGGCCTCCGTCGTCTCCAGCGCTGCTGCGAATCGACGGCGCGTTGCCAGCACCTCGCTCGCCACCGGGATGTCATGGCCCACCACGTGGTCGAACCGGATGGCCGGTCCGCGCCGGTCCAGCATACGACGCGAGTACGCCGCGAGCTCGTACTTGGCCGCCACTGGCCGCTTGAGCCGAACGAGCTCCCCGGTGCGCTCCAGCTCATGGAGAAACTCTCGAAAGTCATTGAATGGCATGGCTCGGGCCCTTCTGAGAGTCGCATCGTGCTCAGTGGCACGGATATCGGTGATCGGGTGCCGACCGGCGTTGGCGGCTGCGGCTAGGCGGCGTTGCCGGCGAAGGCCGCGCGGATCTCGGAGACCCCATGAGCGACCGGACGCCCCACACTCTCAGCCAGACCAACGATGGCCTTGGTGCACTCAGCGTTGCTGAACGTCGTGTTACCCGCCGCATCCTCATTACCCGTGCGGAGGTGGCCACCCTTCTCCAGCACGTACCGGGCCAGATCCTCATACTCATGGATCGGGCGCCCCTGGATCGAGGCCATCCACGCCAGACCACACCCATCCAGCATATCGACCAGCGCATCCACCGCCGACTTCGTCGGCGCCAGACCCCAGTTCAACGCCGGCTTACCCGGAGTGAAAATGTCGTCATAGGTACAGAAATAGAACTTCGCATACGAGCCCACCGGCAGCTGACCACGCATCTGCTGCCACACCGCCCACCGCAGGTTCCCCGGCTCATAAATCCCGATCGACAACGGCACATCATGCTTCAACGCCAGATCACTCGCAAAGTTCGCATCCTGGAAACGCGACCCCGCACGAAGCCGCGTCACCGGCTCACCCTGCTCATTGACCCCACCGATACGAGTCACCCCCGGATCCACCGGAATCATCCGCGCCAGACCCGCATCGATCAGCCCCGGAATATGCCCCAGCTGCTCCTGGATCGTACGCCCCTGCACGAAATCGCCATAGAAGACCGCATCCGGATACCCGGCCACCAGACCCCGAGCAACCTGAGCCATCTCCTGCTCCGTACCCACCAGATCAGCCCGGAAGTCATGGTGATGATGAACGATCGAGGTCCCAGCATCCAGCGTCGCCAGCCCCTGCTGAATCAGACCCTCCGTGTCATACACCTGATCCTCACCCAGCAGACGCAACGGCGAAATCGCTGTCTCGACAACAACGGGAACCGCGCTCATCCGAACCTCCAACGCGCTAGAGAACGCATAATCCTGACCATACGTATACAAACTCGGTACGTCCGCTACGCCGATCGAGTGACCCTCGGGCGTGGGGCGGTCAGGTCGCCACGGCTGCACTGCTGGGTGAGTGCGCTACCAGCTCCATCGCCTCACCCCAGCTCGCCCTCGCGGCGATCATCCCGCGAATCCTCATCACCAGCCTGCGCTGGTCGAGGCCGAGTGCCCCAGTGATCCGATCTCCGCGACGGTACAAGGCGAGGAAGCTCTTTGAGTCGGGATCCCCGATGACGACCTGTACCTCGTCGGCGGATGGAAGACCGACGAACTGCAGACGTTGGTCATACCAGTCGGACCAGAAGTAGGGAACCGTAGCGAACGGTGTCGCCTCAGACGGCGCCAGCGCGTTGCGTGCAGCGGCGGCTCCCTGCTCGGCAGAGGTGGTCCAGTGCTCCAGACGCATCTGCTGGTCGAACATCGGATTGGTCCAGCGTGCGACGTCGCCGGCCGCGTAGACACCGTCCGCTCCCGCCGACAGGGTTTCATCGCAGACGACTCCGTTGTCCAGATGAAGTCCGGAACCCTCCAGCCAACCGGTGGCGGGCTCGCCTCCGATGCCGACGATGACGAGGTCGGCATCGAGCGACGTCCCGTCGGTGAGCCTGACCTTGCGGACCCAGGACTCCCCTTCGACGGATTCGAGTCCGATACCGCACCGCAGCGCGGTGCCGTGTCGCTCGTGAATTCGAGCGCAGAGCCCGCCCATCTCCTCACCGACGGCCCTCGCGAGTGGCACTGAGCCGGCTTCGACGATGGTGACCTGCAGGCCGCGGTCACCGATCGCCGCCGCCACCTCCGACCCGATGAACCCCGCTCCGACGATCACCACATGTCGCGCTCCCGCATCGAGCGCGCTGCGGATCGCCCGCGCGTCGTCCAGCGTGCGCAGGGCATGAACTCCGGCGAGGTGCTCGGTGCCAGGCAGCCGGCGGGCGTTCACTCCGGTCGCGATGACCAGGGCCGTGTACGGCACCTGTTCTCCACCGTCCAGGGCGACCAGGTGGGCCTCGGTGTCAAGAGCCGTAGCCGGGATCCCGAGTCGCAAGTCGACCTTGAGCTCCTCGCGGAGATGCTGCTCAGTGCGATGCTCGTTGGGGATCGTCGAATGCGTCGATTTGAGAAAGTCCTTCGACAACGGCGGGCGATCGTAGGGCAGGTGCGGCTCCGCGCCGATCAACGTGATGCGGCCGTCGTACCCTGTTCGACGCGCGGACTCGACTGCTCGAAGACCTGCCAGTGATGCGCCGACGACGACCAGGTGCGGCTCGGTCAACCTCAGTCCTCGATAGTGAGGGCTTCGACCGGACACTGGTCACACGCGTCCTGCATGACGGACCGCATCTCTTCCGGGACGACATCGACGAGGAGGTACGCCAGGTCGTCACGAATCTCGAAGATGTCGGGCGCCAGACCCTCGCACACGCCGTGACCGGTGCACTTGTCCTGATCAATGTGAACCTTCATGTGAACCTCCTTCTCTGCGGGGCTGCGGCTGTCGTAGCCGTCGTGCCCGCGTGTTGCAGGGCTTCTCGTTCTGTGTGCTCCGCAAGTCGCACGCGACGCTCGGCGCTTCGCTTCAACGCAACGGCGCCGAGCGTTCGCGCTACTTGCGCTTGATCTGCAAGGTTCGGAAGCCGCGCAACGTGCCTGCGATCTTCTGCGACTCGCCGATCTCATAGTTGGGAACGAGCTCGAGGAACCTGCGCAACATGGTCGTCGCCTCCATCCGTGCGAGCGGGGCACCGATGCAGTGGTGCACCCCGTCGCCGAACGCGATGTGCCGCGAGAACTTTCGCCTGACATCGAACTCGTCGGGGCGGTCGAACTGCCGCGAGTCGCGGTTCGCCGACGCGAAGATGAGACAGACGTTGGCGCCAGCCGGAATGACCCTGCCGTGCACCTCAACCTCTCGCGTGGTGTGGCGCTTCATGAGCTGGATCGGACTCTCGTATCGAAGCACCTCCTCGACCGCCTGCTCAGTCTTGTCGGGGTTCTTGACCAGCCACTCGCGCTGCTCGGGATGCTCAGCGAGCAGATTGACCAAGTTCGTGAGAGTCAGTGCCGTCGTGTCAGCAGACCCCGCGAAGATCAGGGCGGCAATGCCCGCCGCCGAGTCACCGATCGGCTGTCCGTCCACGGTCGCCGTCGCGATGTGCGTCAGAAGGTCGTCCTTCGGGTGGCGACGTCGGTCCTCGATCTGCTCCTCGAAGTACGCGCGAACGGCCGCCGTGGCGATCCCTGCGGCGGATGCCTCGCCAGACCCGGGCGGGCCAGGCTTGACCGCAAATGCGTTGTCGGCGATCCCGCGGAGTCGGTCGATGTCCTCCCGGGCGAATCCCATCAGGTGACATGCGGCCACGACGGGCAGCACCCAAGCGCACTCGAGTCCGAAGTCGAACTCATCGGCGTCGCTCGTGCCCACCAGTAGTTGGTCGACCTCGTCGGCGATGACTGAGCTGAGCGACTCACGCAGCGCGCTCACGCTGAACTTGTCCTTGACGACGGCCCGCAACTGAGAGTGCAGGGGCGGGTCGTGGTCGAGGAAGTTCCCCGGCTGAAGGAAGTCGCCGATGCCGTCGAGCACCGTGCCCTTCGCGTAAGAGAATGTCCGCCAATCGCGGTTGGCGGCTTGGACGTCAGCGAATCGCGAGAAGGCCCAGACATCCACCTCGGCGTTGTGATACGCCGGCGCGTGCTCGCGCATCGCTGCGTACGTCGGGTAGGGGTCCTTCGGTGCGTTGAATGGATCCCACGTCACCTCAGTGACCGAGCCTGTGTTCGACATACCGCGCTCCTCTGGTCTCGTTGCTCACGATGGCGTTCGTTCTGACGTGAAAGACGTGCAGGACTCGAATCGTGGGTCATAGTGCCCACGGGCCATGCCCCGAGAGCTGAAGACGATCTCTCAATGTCAACCGGCTGGCTAGTATACTTAGACTAATGTCAGAGCGTACGAGCGATCCCTGCGTGCGTCAATAAGCTTGTAGGATTTCCATCAGGTAAACCGCCAGCTCACGAATCGGTGTCCTCGACGACCGGCCGGCCGTCGACCTCCGGTTCATATGAGGCCGGCGCTCGGCTGGTGGGGGTTCGGCCGGGAGCGGCTGAGACGTCACGGTGATCGTGTCGATAAGGACCGCATCTACGTGGCCCTGCCGCGAGTCACGATGTCTCGTCTCGGGAGTGCGCGCTTGGATGCGCCCCGCTCTACCCCTCGCGACCGCGCGTCGGGAGCTCCCCGGCACGCCCGCTGTCGTCGAGCGCAGCGCTCAGCCTTCGTTACCGAGGTGGTGCCTGCGCTCAGTCGAGCCCGGCCCATCCCGGACTCACACCGGCGTAGTTGACCGAGACTCGCTTCGTCTGAGTCAGCTCCTCGAGCACTTCGAACCCGTTGGCGTTGCCGATACCGCTGTTCTTCGTGCCGCCGAACGGCAATGACGGATCCATCACCCGGGCACTGTTCACCCACACCATTCCGGCGTCGATCTGGCCGGCGACGCCGAGCGCGCGGTCGAGATTGCTTGTCCAGACGTTGGCGCTGAGTCCGTACTCCAGCGAGTTCGCGAGCTCGATCGCCTGGTTCTCGGTCGAGAATGTGAAGACTGAGAGCACGGGTCCGAAGATCTCCTCCCTGGCGATCGTCATGCCGGGATCGACGTCGGTGAAGACGGTCGGCTCCACGAAGAATCCTGCCGGGTTCGCGTCGGAAGGCGCTCCGCCCCCGGTGCGCAGGCGCGCCCCCTCGTCGCGTCCGGCATCGATGTAGCCGACGACGCGGTCGTACTGCTGCTGACTGACGAGCGGGCCGATATGTGTGTCGGCCGCCATCGGGTCACCGACGCGGATGCGCTGCGTCTGACGCGTCAACGCGTCGACGACCTGATCTGCAACCGACTCTTGAACGAGCAGCCGGCTGCTCGCCACACAGATCTGCCCCGCGCCGTGGAAGATTCCCCAGGTCGAGCCGCGGACCGCAGCACCCAGGTCGGCATCTGCGAAGACGATGTTGGGCGCCTTGCCACCGAGCTCCAGCAGCGGCTTGGCGAAGTGCCCCACCGCGGCTTGCGCGACCTTGCGTCCCGTCGCCACGCTGCCGGTGAACGACACGCCGGCCACGTCGGCGTGCTCGGCGAGCAGGGCACCGGTCTTGCCGTCACCCGGTACGACGTTGATCAGACCGGGGGGCATCCCGGCTTGCTGCCCCAGTTCGGCGATGCGTGGAGCCGAGAGCGCGGAGTACTCGGAGGGCTTGACGACGATCCCGTTGCCACAGGCCAGTGCAGGCGCGACGCGCGCCACCATCATGACGGCCGGTCCGTTCCACGGCAGGATCACACCGACTACACCGAGAGGCTCGCGTGTCGTATACGATAGATGGCCGGGCTGTGTCGGAACCGTGTAGCCGACCAATCGCTCGACCGAACCCGACCAATAGCGTGCCGCGCGGGCTGCACCATGGAGTTCGCCCACTGCATCCGACATCACCTTGCCGACGTCACGTACGTCGAGCTCAGCCAGCTCTGCGGCGTGCTGTTCGAGCAGGTCACCCCAGGTCCACAGGACTCGCACGCGCTCACGCGCGGGCAAGGCCGACCATGTCCGCTGGGCCTCTCGCGCAGACGCTACGGCGGCATCGACTTCGACCGAACCACTGACAACGAACTCGGCGATGACCTCGCCGTTCGCAGGGTTCACCGACGGCAACCTGCGGGCGCCATTCGCGCTTTGCCGGTGCCCAGCGATCAGGGGGGTCACTACGTGCACGACGTGCTCCTTATCTGTGGACGACGACACGGATGACACAGCCATGCATGGTCGACGCGGTCCAATTCAGTATCGGACGGCTTCCGGCACGGTATGGCGAGCCGTCTCGCATGTCAACCAACCAGCTAGTATACATCTGCTCGCCTTGCGAATGGGCGCCGGCCACGCCCCCGGCCTCAGGGCGTTGATCGATCCCCCAGCCATGCCGCCACCGCTGGGGGATCGATCTGGTCGGCGTTGTGCGCATGGCCCATGGGGCCGGGACAGCGTCAGAACGCTCCCTTGTCGGCTGCCAGCCAGTGCTCCGGACGCATCGAGATCACGAGGTTCTCACCGCGCCTCTTGAGGAAGTCCACGTGCCGCTCTGCTGCATCGCCATCGAGGTAGCGATAGCACAGCTCATTGATCTCGTCCTGCGTCGCCGTCTCGATCCGGGTCACCGCGCCGCCGACCGCGACATAACGCCGCGTGGGTTCCAGCCGCTGCACCATCAGCGTGAAGCACCCCGCCGCCTCAATCGCCTTGGTCTTCCGGGTTTCAGCTCCCGACATGATCCACGGCTCACCGCCGGGAACGTACTGGTACCAGATCGGAACCGTCATCGGTCCGCGTGATGCATCCAGGTGCACCGAGACGGAAGCGGTGTGGGGTTCGGCGAGAAACTTCTCACGTTCATCTGGAGAGAGGGTCATGACTCCAGACTAGAACATCTGACACCGTACGTATAGTATACCTCTACCTTCTCCCCCGGCCGCAGTGATTCCTGGAGGTCACGCACATGTCCCGTAGGTCACTGGTCAGCGCCGTCGCCCACGACCGGGGGACGAGTGGCTCCGAGCCGATCTTCCAGCTCGTCGACCTCACCGCCGGCTACGGGGACCTCGAGGCTATTCGCTCGGTGTCCCTTGAACTGCACCCTGGCGAGATGGTGGCGATGTTCGGTCCGAACGGAGCCGGTAAGACCACGACGCTCATGGCCTCCATCGGCGCGATCCCGCGCATGTCCGGCCAGGTCTTGTGGCGCGGCCAACCAGCCGCGACCGCTCCGCACCGCGCTGCCCGTGACGGCCTGACCTTCGTGGCTGAAGACCGGTCGGTCGTAGCCTCCCTCAGCACCCTTGACAATCTCCGCTTGGGCCGAGGCAGTGTCGATACCGCACTGCGGCACTTCCCTGAACTGGAAGGCCTGCTGAAGCGGCGCGCCGGGCTGCTTTCCGGTGGCGAGCAGCAGATGCTTGCTCTGGCCAGGGCTATCGCTGGACGTCCTGCCGCGCTGCTGATCGACGAGTTGTCGCTCGGCCTCGCGCCGCTGGTGGTCGATCGTCTGCTGGCGGCCCTGCGCATCGCAGCCGACGAGGAAGGCGTGGCGATTCTGCTCGTCGAGCAGCAGGCCCGGCGCGCATTGGAGACGTCCGATCGGTGGTACCTGTTGCGCAGTGGGCAGATCGTCGGCAGCGGAGACTCCGATACTGGAATCGACGTCTTGGAAGCCGCCTACCTCTCGGACATGAGCGACCCCACGACCTGAGGCGTACGGCGGCGCCATGCGCTTGGCCTCAGCGGTGGACGAGCAGTTCCACCACATGGTGACGGGCGGCGGTGGAGTCGGGTTCCCAAACGGATGCCTGCTGTGATGTCCAGGGAGGGTGTTCCTGGATGGGACGGTGAGCCTGCCTGACAGGTGAAGGCCTCCGGTTGTGAAGTGGATCACCGCTTCACCGACCGGAGGCCCTCGTGTCCCACGCTGACGGTGTCCTGACGCCACGCACCCGACTGCGCCTGGCTCGTCTCGTCGTCGAGTCCCGCTGGAAACGCCGCGGCCGCCAAGATGTTCATGGTCTCCCCACGCACCGCCAAGAAGTGGGCAGACCGCTACCGCGCCGAAGGCGCGGACGGCATGTCCGACCGCTCCTCACGCCCACACTCGGCCCCGGACAAGACCAGTCCAGCGGTCGTGCGCCGGATCGTGCGGCTGCGCTGGCGCCTACGACTCGGTCCGATTCACATCGCTGGCCGGCTCGGGATCGCGGCCTCGACCGTGCACGCAGTGCTCGTGCGGTGCCAGATCAACCGCCTCTCCCACATCGACCGAGTCACCGGCGAGCCCCTGCGCCGCTACGAGCACACCCACCCAGGCGCATCACCAAGTTCGGCAACATCCCCGACGGCGATCGGGGTCCTGCGACGCGCCGTCGCCTGGTTCACCGAACGCGGCGTCACCACCGAACGGGTCCTGTCCGACAACGGCAGCTGCTACCGCTCCTACGCCTGGCGCGACGCCTGTGCCGAGCTCGGCATCAAGCCGAGCCGACTCGTCCCTGCCGGCCCCAGACCAACGGCAAGATCGAACGCTTCCACCGCACCGTGGCCGACGGCTGGGCCTACGCCCGCTTCTACGACTCAACCCAGCAACGCAACGACGCCCTCGAAGCATGGCTCCACCACTTCTACCATCACCATCGCGTCCACTCCGCCATCGGAGGCCGGCCACCGATCACCCGCCTGACCAACGTGCCTGGGCCGTGGCAACCGAGCGGACAGCAGGTCACGGACCTCGGCTGAGTCGTCGCTGACACTCGGGTGCACAGCGAGCTGGTGTGGTAGTCCGAAAGCTGCCGTCAGTCAGCCGCGACCACACCTCAGTTCGAGCGGTCTACCGGTCAGCATGACAGGCTGACAGGGCTTTCGCGCTGACCGGCTGCTCGAATGCACTGGCACCACTGCCCGATCAATGATGAATGGCACGAACGCACCCGGTGGGAGGACGAGGCTCTGACACCTCGTCTCCCACCGGCGGTTGTGCCTGCGTCAGCCCGACTTCTACGTCGCGGAACTGCGGGGGGTCACTCACCCCCCGCGGGCGCCACCTCGTTGAGAGACACCGACGATCCACCGGCGGATGTGCCGAGGTAGGCATCGATCACGGCCGGGTTCTGCCGCACCTCAGCCGGTGTGCCCGAAGCCAGCAGCTGACCGTTGGCCAGCACGGTCACCCGGTCGCAGATCGACATGACCATATCGATCTTGTGCTCGACCAGCAGCACCGCGATGCCCCAGTCACGCGCCAGCTCCTGAATCAGATCAGCGAGCTCGGCGGCTTCATGGTCGTCCAGACCGGCGGCAGGCTCATCGAGCAGTAGGACGCTGGGGGCGGACGCAACAGCACGCGCGATGGCCACCAGCTTGCGCTGCCCGAAGCTGATGGAGTCCGGCCTGCGTTGGAGAATGCTCTCGAGTTCGAACTTCCGTACCGCCTCACGCGCCGCGTCGGTCAGCCGCAGACGACCCGGGCGGACCAGGTCAGTCACGTAACGGCGCGCCGACGGCGGCTCGCATGCGATAGCCAAGTTCTCCTCCACCGTGAGATCGGCGAACAACTCCAGCGACTGGAACGACCGGGCCAGTCCGACACGAGAGCGGCGATGAATCGGCCAGCTGCCGATGGCGCTGTCTCCGATCGCCACGTGCCCACTCGACGTCGAGGCGAATCCGGTGACGGCATCGATGAAGGTGGTCTTTCCCGCTCCGTTCGGACCGATCAGACCGTGAACCTCGCCGGGTCGGACGTCGAGGCCGACATCCACAAGGGCCTTCACACCACCGAACGCCACGGACAGGTTCTCGACTCGTAGGCCCTGCGGGCGAACGCGCTGGACTTCGATGTCCGGTTCCACCCGAGGCGGTCCCAGACGTCGCAGTCTGGCCCGGTCGAACAGGCGGTCGACGCGGTCGATCAGCGGAGCAGAGTGCGCCCGCATGAGTTCGAACATCCCATCGGGTGCGGTTCGGAGGTTGACGAGCAGCAGGATTCCACCCACGAGCGGGAGATAGTGGCTGACGGTCTCCCACTGTCCGAAGATCCTGCTCGTGATGCCGCCAGCGACCAGTGCCGACCCGATCAGCGCACCGACGGGAGAACCCATTCCACCGATGACGACCACGCCGACGATGGTGATGCACATGAACACGGTGAACTGGTTCACGAGCACGGCCGGTCGCACGAAGGCGAGCAGAACGCCACCCACCGCGGCGATGCCTGCGGCGAGAGTGAACGCATACGACTTGGTGACAGAAACGTTCACACCGAGCGCGGCTGCCGCTCGCACGTTCGAGCGGACGGCCAGCAGTTGACGACCGACGGCTCCCCGTCGCAGATTGGCGACGGCCACACCGAGCAGCACGAGTAGCGTGAGTGCGAAGAACGCGTACCGGCCACCCTGGAAGAACGGGTCCATGTCCCATCCGAACAGCGAGGGGACTCGGATCGCCAGCCCGGCTTGGCCGCCGGCGAAGTCGACGTTGGACAAGACCATGGCGTAGAGCGAAACCCCGAGGCCGAAGGTCACGATCGCCAGCGTCGCGCCACGCGTCCGCAGTGCAGGCAGCCCGACGACGAGGCCGACGACCAAGTTGATGGCGACTGCCAGGAGCAGACACACCACGAAGGGCAGGTGTGGGGAGAGCTTGGCTGCGGACAGCGCACCGACGCCCGCGAGAACGTACTGTGCGAGCGAGAGCTGTCCGGCGTAGCCGCTCACGACCACGACGGACAGACAGATGATGGCGGTCGCAATCGTGATGGTGAGTGCGTTCTGCCAGTCGATGCCTATGTTGAAGACAAGCACGGCAAAGGCGACGTAGAGCACGAGGACGAGCAGCGGACGGACCCGGCCGGAACCGACGACCGGAAGCCGGTCCAAGGGCGTGCCTCGCACTGGAACCCCGCGGCCGCGGATGACCAGATAGACGATGGCGACCACGAACGGCAAGGCCGAGGAGACCCCGGGCTGGTCCCAGTAGCGCGCTATCTCGGACTGTGCCACCCCGATGGCCAACGACGCGACGAGGGCGCCGGGGAACGACACGAACCCGCCGAGCAGTGCCGCGGCGAGCGGGTAGATCATGAGCGTGATCGCCAGCTGGGTGGGGTCCAGGTACAGGATCGGGGCGATCAGAATCCCGCAGAACGCAGCGATTGCGCCAGCGGCCGCCCAGTTGGTCGTCGCAATTCGGTCCGGCGAGTACCCCAGCGTCGCCGCGGTGAGCTCGTTCTCCGATACGGCTGTCGCGACTCTGCCATACGCCGTGTAGCGGTAGACCAGCCACAACGCTGCAGTCAGGATCAGTCCGATGACGAAGATGTAGATGCGCTGCCTATCAATCGAGAGGCTGTCCGAGAGGTAAACGGTTCCGGTCGGCAAGATGGGATCGAACCCGCGAACCGCGTCGCTGTACCGGATGATGGCAATCGAATAGAGCACGACCAGGACGCCCAGCGTGGCAATGACCCGGGCGAGCGGCGAGGTGTTGCGCATCGGGCGCAGCACGACGAGGTGAATGAGGGCACCGATCAGACCGCCGGCTGCCACGGTGAGGATCAGGGCCACCCAAACAGGAACGCCGTGACGTTCGTGGATCTCGTAGTAGAAGTAGGCGCCGGACATCACGATGCCGGTCTGGGCGAAGTTCAGCAGACCCGAACCTCGGTAGACGAGGACCAAGCCCAGCGAGACCATGGCATAGAGGGCGCCCGTAGACAGCCCGATGAGCGCGAAGTTGACAACGTCCACGTGCTCGACTTCCTTCCTGGGCGCCTACGCGGGGGTGCGGATGGGGAACTCATCCGCACCCCCCGGGCCACTAGTTCGACGACTGCCAGTTGGTGAGAGCCTCGAAGACGTCGAGGATCGGCCCTTCGTGCTTGGGCTTGCCCTTCTCAACCACGCCAATCTGGGCATTGGTGTTGAGCAGCTGGGGCAGAGCGGGGACAGGGGGCTTGACACCCTTGACGGCGAACCCTCCCAACGCCGGCGCGTCAGTGGCAGACACCTCGGCGTTCCTGATCGCCTTGAGCATGCCGGCGGCATCGTAGGAGTCCGCGGACTCCGCGATGGCGGCGAACAACTTCACCCCTGCCCAGGCTGCGAGGGCGAGCGTGTCAGCGACCTCGTTAGGAGCGTACTTCTCCATGTCGGCGCGGAACTTCGTCGCGCCGGCGTTGGTCGTGTCGTCGGGGAACGCCACCTGCGAGGAGAGCAAGATGCCCTCGGCCTTGCTGCCGAGGCCGTCAATCGCCTTCTGAGTGAGAAGATCGGTGAGGGTGCCGATCTTGCCGGTGTAACCGCCGTCGCGGAGTGCCGCAATGGCCTTGGTCTGAAGCTGCGGCGAGGTCGTGAGAACGATACCGTCAACCCCGCCAGCCATCGCCTGCGATGCCTGCGGGGCGAGGTCAGTAGCGTCGGGTTCGGCATTGACGACGCGAACGTTCGTGATGCCGGCAGCCTTGAGGCCGTCGACTGCAATATCAGTCGCCGCCTTCGACGTGCCGTTGTTGTTGCCGAGGACGGCGAACTTCGTCGCTCTAGCCTTCAACATCGCGTAGACCACGCCCCAGTACCAGCTGTACGACCCGCCCAGCGGGTAGCACGTCGCGCACACATACTCGGCGTCCGGCGACAGCGCTTGCGACGCCAGCACCGGGATCTTTGCGCGGGCAAGGATCGGGATCGATCCTTGCCCGTAGAAGACCTCCGGCGCAACGACAGCCGACACCTTCTTCGTGACCATCTCGCGGGCGCAGACGATTTCCTGGTTCGGATCGAACTTCTCGTCGCAGAAGACGAGCTCGAGCTTGCGCCCCTTGATGCCGCCCGCCGCATTGATAGACGACACCGCAGCTTCGGCAGCAGCCTTGGCCTGCGGAGCGGTGAAGGCGAAACCGGTCCCCGTCACGGAGGCCCAGTTGCCGATCTTGATCGACTCGTCACTCTCTGAGCCCTGCCCCCCGCCGTCACTCGAGCTGCACGCCCCAAGCATGGTGGTGAGGGCGACCGCCGCAGCCAGGACGACGGCCGCCTTCCTTCGACGTAGAAACATGAATCCTCCAAGTGATGCGCTGACAGCCGGTCTCGGACGAGAGCGGCCTTGTTCGTACAAGACGGCACACCCGCCGAGAGGTACGTTCGGTGCTTCGTGGTTCCGCCAAAGCTTCACGGCTGTGGGTCTGATGAGGCCGCGTTCGACCCCACCAGCCGGCTGCGCTGAGGTGATCTCCGTCGGGGAGGCAGGTCGTGTCTCTCGCCGCTCTACGCATGTCAACCGATCAACCAGTATACATTGACCGAGAATCTAGTGTCACAGATCACTCACGTCAAGCCTTGTCAGGTCTGGGACCCTCTGGGTTCGCTGAGGTGCTTCGATGAGGCAGTCGCACCAGGCCTCGAAGGCAAACCCAGGTCACTCGAGTGAGGTCCAGATACCCCGTGCCGCACAAGTCCTTCGACCCGCGTCCTTGGACGCGACCCGGTAGCCCGGACAACGAGGGGAGGGGGAACATCACCCTGCCCGGATACCCGGGTCAGGCTCTGCGCGATGAGTGCCCATGTGTGTGGACTTGTCCTCAGGCTCCTCTTATGAAGAGGACAGTTCCGCTGCAGGGCACCGCCTACGCGCGCGGGCTGTCTTTGTCGATGTCAGCTGCGTGGACGCGGGTGAATCGCCACGAGTGAGGTGGACGGGCGATGTAGGCATCGGGCGGCGGGGGCAGGTCCGCGCCGGCCGGCTGGATGATGACGACCCGGGGTTCTCTGCCGTCGCTGCGGAAGACCTCAGCGCCCTCCGCTGACACTGCCATGGCCCAGTCCACGAGCGCGTCGCACTGCTCGGGAACCGCTCGGACTTCCCACATGACAACAATGCCGTCGCTCATCGATCGGCCGCTCCGTTCGTCGAGGTTTGCAGGACGTTGCTCATGGCGAGCGCCATCTCTGGAACAGCCGGTGCTCGAGCCCGAACTGGTCGAGGACTTTGCCGCATGTCTGTCGCAGCAGCTCGTCTATCGACTTCGGCCGGTGGTAGAACGCCGGGACTGGCGGCAGGATCGTTCCTCCGGCCAGGGTCACGGTCTCCATGTTGCGGATGTGGATGAGATTGAGCGGCGTCTCCCGCGTGACCAAGACGAGGGGGCGGCGTTCTTTGAGCGTCACGTCCGCAGCACGAGTCACGAGGTTGTCCGAGTTCCCCGTGGCGATGCCCGACAAGGAACGCATCGAGCATGGGATCACGACCATTCCCAGGGTGAGGAACGAGCCGGACGATACCGCGGCGCCCAGGTCTTGCGGGTCGTAGACCACGTCGGCCAACTTCTCGACATCTGCCGGGTCGGCACTCATCTCCAACTCAATGCTGCGGCGGGCACCCCGCGACATCACCAGGTGGGTCTCGACGCCCTCCAGGTCGCGGCACACCTGCAGGAACATGGCACCCAGCTGAGGAGCGCTAGATCCGGAGAAGCCGACGACCAGCCGGCGTGTCGCCTCAACCATGGTCTGACACTAGACCTCGCCGGGGCGACACGGGAGGCTACGGTGCGTCTCAACGTCGTCGCGGTCTGAGTCGGAGTTGAGCACGAACGTCGTCAGCGCAGTTTCGGACTCATAGTCCAACGCTTCGTCGAAGGGCAACGCCAGCGAGCTGATGACCGCATCCTTGGTCACCCGCAACGCGTGACGATCGTGGGACGCGATGAGCTGAGCCAGGCGTAGCGCCTCGTCCAGAAGTCGATCGTCAGGGACCACATCCTCGACCAAGCCGATTCTGTGCGCCTCATCGGCTCCGATGTTCTCACCAGCGAGCATCAGCTTCAGCGCGACGCCGGTGCCCAGCAGACGCGGAAGGGTCCACGAAAGGCCCGCCTCGCCGGCGGAGTAGCCGAGGTTGACGAACTGGGTTCCGAAGGTCGCAGACTCCCCTGCCACGCGGAAGTCGCACGCTGCAGCAAGCGCCATTCCGCCCCCTCGCGCGGCACCGTTGACGGCAGCGATCACCGGTGTCAGGACCCTTCGGACCGTCATCAGACAGTCGACCTCATGCTTCAGCTTCGCGAGACGGTCTTCTGGCCCCAGCGTCGCGGACGACTCCATGATGTCGATCAGGTCATGTCCCGCACTGAAGGCGATGCCGGCTCCGGTGACGACGATGACCCTGATCTCTGGATCCTCATCCAGCTCGACGAGACCAGCAGCGAGCGCGTCCATCAGGACCGGGTTCAAGGCGTTCCGCTTGTCAGGACGATTCAGCGTCACCAGACCGACGCCGCCCAGTGGTCGCTCGACCTTGACGACTGGGGGATCCGCGCCCTCGGACGTCATACACCTTCTCCCAAGGAGTTCTTCTGCAACGTCATGTGCATGCTAGACCGGCTTCTGCGGGGTGGGCCGGGGTCTAGGCGGCGTTGCCGGCGAAGGCCGCGCGGATCTCGGAGACCCCATGAGCGACCGGACGCCCCACACTCTCAGCCAGACCAACGATGGCCTTGGTGCACTCAGCGTTGCTGAACGTCGTGTTACCCGCCGCATCCTCATTACCCGTGCGGAGGTGGCCACCCTTCTCCAGCACGTACCGGGCCAGATCCTCATACTCATGGATCGGGCGCCCCTGGATCGAGGCCATCCACGCCAGACCACACCCATCCAGCATATCGACCAGCGCATCCACCGCCGACTTCGTCGGCGCCAGACCCCAGTTCAACGCCGGCTTACCCGGAGTGAAAATGTCGTCATAGGTACAGAAATAGAACTTCGCATACGAGCCCACCGGCAGCTGACCACGCATCTGCTGCCACACCGCCCACCGCAGGTTCCCCGGCTCATAAATCCCGATCGACAACGGCACATCATGCTTCAACGCCAGATCACTCGCAAAGTTCGCATCCTGGAAACGCGACCCCGCACGAAGCCGCGTCACCGGCTCACCCTGCTCATTGACCCCACCGATACGAGTCACCCCCGGATCCACCGGAATCATCCGCGCCAGACCCGCATCGATCAGCCCCGGAATATGCCCCAGCTGCTCCTGGATCGTACGCCCCTGCACGAAATCGCCATAGAAGACCGCATCCGGATACCCGGCCACCAGACCCCGAGCAACCTGAGCCATCTCCTGCTCCGTACCCACCAGATCAGCCCGGAAGTCATGGTGATGATGAACGATCGAGGTCCCAGCATCCAGCGTCGCCAGCCCCTGCTGAATCAGACCCTCCGTGTCATACACCTGATCCTCACCCAGCAGACGCAACGGCGAAATCGCTGTCTCGACAACAACGGGAACCGCGCTCATCCGAACCTCCAACACTCAAGAATGTCTTGACCCACTGACCATACAGTATACTTTGGGGGTCTACAACACCCCGGCTACGAAGCTCATGCCGAGCTCCCGGCTGGCCGGAGGAAGGCAATCATGGTGGAGACCCCGCAATCGACCGATCTTGACCGCTTGCGCGAGTTCGTCGCCCTGCTCACTCGGGGTGACTTCGGCGAGGCCGAGAAGTTCATCTCGCCGGACATCACGATCCACGAACCGTACGCCCTCCCCTATGGAGGAGAGTTGCGTGGCCGCGAGGGGTGGGAAACTTTCCGGTCGATCTTTCGTCAGACTTGGAAGCAGTGGGTAGACGGGCCCATCTGGTACGCGGAGGCCAACGGCACCGTGGCCAAGGAGAACATCGTCACCGCCACCAGCCGACGAACCAACAAGACGTGCACCACGAGGCTCGCCGAGATCTTCACCTTCCGCGACGGCAAGATCGTCGAGTCCCGAATCTACTACCAGGACCTCCCGGCAGTGCTGTCGGCGATCACTCCTGAGCCACGGCCACTGATGAACACCTACACGGACTGACATCGGCGCCGGACCGGCTCGATCTTTGCCCCGATACTGAGCGTTCAGTACACTTATCAGCATGGGTGGTTCCTCTCTGACCACCGACGCCGAGAACGCCACGACGGTTCTCATGATCGGCGGCGGCACGATGGAGGGCCGGGATCGCGGTGATGGCGGGACTCGACGTGCACCTGGTGGAACGTGACAAGATCACTGCCGAATCAGCCCGCACGCGGGTTGAACAGCTGGTTGCACGCGGAAGCGGAGATACGGTCGCGACTCCGGGGTGATCCGCCAGGTCGAGGACGACATGCGGGACTGGACCCTGTCCAAGATCGTGTGGGTGACCGGCCGCGGCTTCTCCTCGGCCGCCAACCGCCGTTACCTGCGCAGCGGCGACCCACTCCTACATCATCGGCGAAAAGCTCCGCTCCGGATCAGCCGAGGTCAAGGCCGCCCTGTCCCGCCAAGGCCGCTACACCGAGATATCAGGCAACATGCGGATCAAGGAAGTCCGCGTCAGCGACACCGAACGGTTCGTCATCTGCCACAATCCCGAGGCCACCGAGCGCGATGCGCACATGCGCGACCAGCTCGTCGCTCAGCTGGCCGGCTTGATCGACGGATCGGACCAGCTGAGCGAGTTCGAACGGGGCGAGCTCAAGGGGAAGATCACCGCCAAGCCCGGCCTGAACCGGTATCTGCGCACCACCCCGGCCGGCAAGCTCCGCGTCGACCACGCCAAGATCAAGACCGAGGCCAACTTCGACGGCACAGCAGGCCATGAGGATGACGGCGGGTTCGGGCAGCGGGCCGAGCGGGACGGTGGCGGCGCCGCCGATGAGCAGCGCGCCCAGCCGGCAGCGACTGGTGACCAGGACCAGACCCGAGGTCGGCAGCACCTGGACCTGCTCGGCGGTGGCCGCGTTGTCCAGCACGAAGATCGCCGGCCGGGTGGCCGAGCGCAGCATCGCGGTGGCCTCGTCCGGCGTGGCGGGGACGTAGGGCGCGCGCAGCGCCCGCAGCCACACGTGTAGGGCACGCGCTATCGGGCTGCGCTCGGGATCGGTGTCGAGGTCGGGGGGCCGCAGGTCGGCGTGCAGGATCCCGCCGGGCGCCACATGCGGATTGTGGCGGCGCATCGCGTGCACGGCGTCCAGGACCAGGGCGCTCTTGCCGATCCCGCCGGGCACCGACACCACGACCACCTGCAGACGCCCCGGCCGGTGAGGGGTGGGCGGCAGAGCCGTCTCGGCCGCTGTCATGAGCACTCTGCGCTCCCGTTCCCGGTCATAGATCATGGGTGCGGGCGGCAGCATCTATCTTCAGCGGTTTCACTGATGGGCAAAAGGTTTTTGCTGCGCTTCCGCGATCCCTCGCCAAGAGTACGATTCCTACTTCCCGGCAGCCCGGAGAAGACCCTGCCCCGAACGGTTCGGCAGGCCGGTGACTCCGGCAATGGCAAGAGGCAGGGCAGGTGAGCCGACCCCCCTGCCTCGCGCAGGCCGCGACCTCGCTGTGGCTGTGGCGAGGGGGTCGTGCGTCAGCACAACGGCTCTGACGTCCGATCGCTGGGCGAGCAGGCCGACTTCGTTCGCGGAGAGGTGTTCTTTTCGACGTGCTGTCTGATGGATGGAGTGGTATGAGCTGCGGCGCGGCACTCACGAGCGTTTTGCCAGTCTCGGGACCAGTTTCTCCGCGTTGCCCCGGTTGATCGCTTGCCGCAGCGGTGTGCGCATCCGGTGGGAGTCGAGCGACGAGGCCATGAAGTTCACCGTCGTGTTCGGCGCGTAGGGCGAGTCGCTGCCGAACAGGATGCGATCCGGGTGGGCGAAGGCGAGCAGGCTGGGCAGCGTCGTCGGGCTGGCGGACAGGGCGACGTCGAACCAAAAGCGCCGCAGCGCGGCCACACCCGCATCGAAGCCGCCCTGTGAGGTCATGAAGGGTGCGACCCGGTAGGCGGCGTAGGGCAGGAAACCGCCCGCGAGCGACAGAATGATCTGAGGTTCGGGTAGCGGTCCAGGGTGCCGCTGGTCGTGAGCCTGAGCGCGGAGCGCACCGTGTCGAGCAGGAAGTCGGCGAGAAAGGCGGGTACGCCGTCGGCCGCGCCGCCCGGCAACGTGTTGGGAACACAAGGATTATGGCCTTGCGCCGGTCCAGCTCGGCCATGAGCGGTTCGAACGCGGGGTCGCCCAGGTACGAACCTCGGGCTCATCGGTGGGCTCACGGCCTCCCGCTGATCGTCTCCCAGCGGCGTGGGTCGTTCCGGTGGCGGGTTCACCGGTCGCGCGAGCCGCCGACCGGGGTTCGTTCAAGGTCAGCGGTTCAGGTGAATGACCGCCAGGGGCGCCGCGGTGGGATCAGTGAGAAGCGCGTACCTACCACGCGGGGTTTCGGTGGGCGGCACCACAACGGCCCCACCGAGCCGCTCGGCCTCGGCCGCGGTGACGTCGCAGTCGGCGACGGCAAAGCAGGGCATCCAATGCGCCGACTTGTCTTCACCAACGGCACGCCCGCCAATGCGCACCAAAGTGGCGACCAGAGCACCGTTGGCCCTCCACTCGTAGTAGGCGTCACCGGCGACATCCGGCACCCGTGTCATGTCCTGCCAGCCCAGCACATGTCGGTAAAAGCGTTCGGCCGCTACGGCATCCCGGCTCGCCAATTGCACCCAGCACATCGTGTTGGGCTCGTTCACCACGGCCGCTCCGGGAAAACCCGCGGGCCGCCACAGGCAGAATCCCGCACCTTCAGTGTCCGCGGCGAGCATGATCTGACCCATGCCCTCAAGATGCCCCTCCCCGAACACCTGACCGCCCGCTTCCCGGACCGCGGCCGCGGCCGCGGCCCCATCGTTGATCGTGAAGGAACAGGACCAGGTAGGAGACGTCGTGTCATCGGCCAGCGGAGAGAGTGCCGCGACCTCCGCTCCGCTCACCGCGCCGCCGAGAGTAAAGATGTCGTACGCGCCTACCCGATCATCGGCGAGACTGTAGAAACCCCAGCCGAACAGTCCTCGATAGAACACCCTGGACCTCTCGGGGTCAGGGCTGACGACTTCCACCCAAGCGGGCGCACCAGGCTCGTACGATGTCACCTCAGGCATGAGCATCCCCGCCCCTGAACCACATTCTTCCCCCCACGCTAGCGACATCCAGGTAAACAACCACAGGCAAGCAGGGTTTGCTTTCCCCAAGAGGTGCCACAGCGTCGGGGCCGCCGCCATGCCACTGACCAGGGCGTCGCGCTGACCGAGCTCGCGCCGGGGGGCACCGCGGCCGAATTCATCGAGAAGACCGCGGTAGGTGCCGTCTCCGAGCGACTCCAGGAGAGGGCAACGGCTCAGCACGGCCAAAGATGCCGTTCTCGGATTGGAGCACCACGTGCACCCCCTCGGGCAGGGGTTCCGGATCAGCTCCCGCAGGCGTGTAGAAGGCGGGGATACTGCACCCGCGCGCAGCCGCTCGGCCAGCGTTCCCTGCGGAATCGGCTCGACCACCAGTTCCCCGGCCAGGTACTGGCGGGCGAACTCCTTGTTGGCGCCGATATCGGAACCGGCCACTCTCGCGATCCGTCCGGCAGCCAGCGGCATGGCCAGCCCCGAATCCATCGCACCGCAGTTGTTGGTCACCAAACCCAGTTCTGTCACACCTGGCGCGTTCAGCGCCTCGATCAGCACGTTCGGTACCCGCTGAGACCGAAACCGCCGACTCCAAGCGTCGCTCCGTCCGCTATATCTGCCGCAGCCTCCTCGGCCGTGGCCCTCACCTTGTCCGTCCCGTATCCGTCCGTATCCCGAAAGGGCCAGCGGGCCGGCCGCCGGCCGTCCGTGCCTAGCCCCCGTGCGGCGGATACCGGCTGGGGATCGTCGAGACGTCGAATCGCTCGTTGCGGACGGGGTCGATGAGGTAGGCGAAGCGGGCCACGGTGGCCCTGATCTCCTTCTGGCTGGTACCGGGGTCGCCCCCGAGCACCACGACCTCGATTCCCTCCTCGGCGTACCGCCTCTCGATCGTCGCAAGCGAGAGCATCTCCCGCGAGTGGTAGGTGTAGCAGCGGCCGGACGAGGTGCCGACGTCCCGGCCGCCGGCCAGGACCCGGTCGGCCCAGAGGCTCTGGTGATGCCCGCGGTCGCCGACCTCGTACATGAAGTGGTTGGGCAGGTTCATCTACGGGTGCTCGTCGCCGGGGCCGAACTGCAACAGGTAGACGTCCGCGATGTCCTCGGGATTCCAGACGAGGGTGACCATCCGGTACGCGTCCGTGGCCGCCTCACGCTCCAGGGCTCCCCGCCCGACGAAGTCGTGGTCGAACTTCACCATGTGCCCCCAGCCGAGTTGGTAGGGACTGCGATAGCGGCACTGGAGGTCCGCGCCGGCACTTCCGTGCAGCCTCAACTCGACCCCGACGGGCGGGAGTCCGAGGTCGGCGAGGTACTGCTGCAATTTGTCGTCCTCTCCCCTGGAAAAGGGAAGTGGTAGTACCCCTGCGGGAAGCCGCCCTCGGGGTGGTTGCACATGTACGCCTGGACTCCGAGGCGACGGAGGCCGTAATCCTCGCCGGCGGCGAGCACAGCGACCGAGGTCATGCGGTGCCGCAGGAACTTGATGTCGTGCAGGTTCTCCAGCGTGGCCGCCTCCAGGATCTCCCGAGACTTCGGTCCCGCGATCTGGAAGAGGAAGACCTGGCCGGTGAGGTCCTCGGCGACGATGTCGAGCTCCGGACGCCGGGCGAGCGCGAAGCTCAGGCAGGGGGCGAGCCAGTAGGAGATGAAGTCGTCCTCGGCCAGGCGCAGCAGCATCCGGTGCGAGGTCACGCGTCCAGCCTCGTCGGTCATGATCGCGTGGCGTGACGCTACGACCTGAAAGTTCCGGAAGCTGTTGACGCAGACACCGGACAGGAACTCCAGCGCGTCCGGCCCCGTGATCCGCAACGTCGGCGACGGGTTCAGGTGCCCGTGAATGTAGGCGGCCTTCTTCCAGGCCATCGTCTCGTCGCGCCAGCCCGTGTACTCCCAGGCCTCCGCGTCACCGCCGAAGTTCCAGGCCGCCGTCTCGTAGAACTGCACGATGGGGTCGTACGGAACGAACGGCGAGTGCGGGAAGACCATCTGAGCCTGCTGTTCTTCGGCCACTGCGGCCCCCTTTTCATTTCCTGCGCGTCGGCGTCAGGATTCGTCGATCTGTGACTGCGGACGTCTGCGGCCCGCCCTTGCCGCGCCGGATGGTGACGAGTCCGGCGTCGAGGTCGAGGTCGGGCGCGGTGAGTGTGATGACTTCGCTGAGCCGGATGCCGGTCTCGGCCATCAGTCGGATGATCGCCTCGTCCCGGACGTGCCGCAACGGCCGGGGCGTGACGGGTTCCTCTGCTACAGGCGGAGCGCAGGTTTGCAGGAGTGCGCGGAGCTCGTCGACGATGAGCGGGGGCGACGACGGGGTGGTCCAGCTTGGGTGGCTTCATGCCCTGGAACGGGGCGACGTCGATGTGTCCGACGGCAGTGAGCCACGCAGCGTAGCGGCGCACCGCTTGCTGCCGGATCCGTGCGGTGCTGGGTGATCTGCCGGAGTCCAGCATGTTGGTGATCCAATCTGCAGGCTGGTGCGCCGCATCGGCGACAGGTTCTGGTCTCGGTCCAGGTCAGGTAGCGGGTGATGGTGGCGGGGCTCTTGCGCTCGGCGGCGAGCGCGAGGCGCCACTCCCCCAGCAGCGCGCGGGCGGCGGGTGTGGTGAGGTCGGTCATGGAGACACCCCGACGGATCCAGGGTCTTCCGGCCGTCCTCGACCTTGGCGCCCCTCGAGACGGTTGACGTAGGAGACGTCGGTGAGCTCCGAGGCCACCCGCCCGGTCAGCTCCTCACCAGACAATCCACGCGACTGGGCCATCAGGCTCGCTCCGTCACGGTGCGCTTCTCGACCCGCTTGTCCGCGGCCTGCTCCTCCATCAGCGCGACCTCGCGCTGCACGAACATCCCGGACGCGAACTGGGAGGCCCAGGTCGTCGCGGCCCACCACCTGCTGTCTCGCACGCCCATGCCTGATGCCCACGAGGACCCCGACGGGCTGGCTCATTGGGCCACCGTGCACGAAGCGTTTCACGCGGCGCTGCTGGCAGGTTGCCCGAGCCGGCGCCTGCGTGAGACGGCCAGGGGCTGCGCGGTGAGGTGGACCTGTACCGCCGCTGGTCGGGGGCTTTTCGCACCCCGGTTCCCTGAGACGTGGCCGCAGAGCACCGACCGCGCAGGGCTTCGTGTGGGCAGCCCTCGTGCTGCGGAGATGGGGATGACGTGATCGGACCTCTCGAGAACCCTGCTCGTCGTTGACCTGTCGCGGCCCTCGCCGGCCCGCACGCCATGATGATGATGGGCGACCTGGGCACCCGGGTGATCAAGGTCAAGGCTCCGGGCCACGGCGACGACACCCGCGGTTGGGGACCGCCCTTCGTCGGCGAGGAGGACGCCCGCCAGTCGACCTACTTCCTCTCGGCGAACCGCAACAAGGAATCCATCGCGCTGGCCCTGAGGGACGAGGCGGACAAGAAGATCCTGCTCGAGCTCGTCGACCGTGCCGGCGTCCTGGTCGAGAACTTCCGGCTAGGAGGTGAGTACGGCGACAGGCACGCCGAGCCGGGCCCGCAGGTCCGCGATCGAGATTCCCCAGGTCTCCCGCACGACGGCGCCGCCGGGGCCGACCTCGAACACCGCGTGGTCGGTGTACACCCGGCTGACGCAGCCCACGCCGGTCAGAGGATAGGTGCACGCGGGCACCAGCTTCGGCGTCCCGTCCTTGGCGAAAAGCGTCATCATCACCAACACGTCCTTGGCGCCGATCGCCAGATCCATCGCGCCGCCTACAGCGGGGATCGCGTCCGGTGCGCCGGTGTGCCAGTTGGCGAGGTCACCCGTCACCGACACCTGATAGGCGCCGAGCACGCACACGTCCAGGTGGCCACCGCGCATCATCGCGAACGAATCCGCATGGTGGAAGTACGACGCCCCCGGCAGCTCGGTCACGGGCACTTTGCCCGCGTTGGTCAGGTCGGGATCGATCTCGTCCCCCCGCGCCTCGGGCCCCATGCCGAGCATTCCGTTCTCGGTGTGCAGCACGATGCCCGCCTCGTCCGGCAGATGGTCGGCGATCCTGGTCGGCCGGCCGATGCCAAGATTCACATAAGAGCCAGCAGGGATGTCCCGGGCGATCCGTGCGGCGATCTCCTCCGTGCCCAGCGGCCCCCGGCCGAGATTCTCGACGGTGGCACCGGCGTCTCTGACGGTCATCAGCGCGCCCCCTGCACGGTGTAGCGGCGGGCCTCGACCCTGACGACGTGGTCGACGTAGATGCCTGGGGTCACCACCGTCTCCGGCTCCAGCGCACCCGCGGGCATGACCTCGCTCACCTGAGCGATCGTCATCTTGGCGGCCGTTGCCATGACCGGCCCGAAATTCCGAGCGGTCTTGCGGTACACCAGGTTGCCCATCGCGTCCGCACGATGGGCACCGATCAGAGCCACATCCCCTCTGATCGGATACTCCAGCACGTACCTGCGCCCCTCGATCTCGCGGACCTCCTTACCCGCAGCAAGCGGCGTGCCGACCGCCGTGGGGCAATAGAACGCTCCGATGCCCGCACCGGCGGCCCGCATCCGCTCGGCGAGGTTGCCCTGCGGCACCACCTCCAGCTCAACCTCGCCCCTCCGGTGCAACTCGTCGAACACGTATGAGTCGACCTGCCGCGGGAACGAGCAGATCACCTTCCGCACCCGGCGGGCCTTCAACAGCGCCGCAAGCCCCACATCGCCGTTTCCCGCGTTGTTGGACACGACCGTCAAATCCGTGGCGCCCTGCCGGATCAGCCCCTCAATGAGATCGAAGGGCATGCCGGCCAACCCGAACCCGCCCACCAGGACGGTGGCCCCATCCTCAACCCCGGCGACCGCCTCATCAACCGTCTCCACCACCTGGGTGCGGCTCACCTTCCTCACCTCCGCTTCCTCCAAGGCCACGACGGAGCGTGGCGGTGCGATTGAGTTCAAGGCCACGCGCACTGTCGACCGCGATCACACGGCACGCGGTGTCCTTGATCGGCGATAGACCAATCCGACCTGCCGCCGACGAGACCGTCACAAGGCGGCACGGTCAGCATCGGCCCGACGGCGACAGCGGGGATCGAAGGCGTCAACGGCCCACTCACCCGGAGAGCGTGTCCTCGTCGATCTGGGTCAGGATCAGGCGTGTGATGGTGCGAGCAGCAGCTGCAGGCCTTCAGGTCGGCGGGCCATGCAGTCGCGGTGTAGCCGCCATTGGTAGTCCTCGGCGAGTCTGGCGTTGGGGTAACGGCGGGTCATCTCGTCGATGAGCTCGAGGGTTTCCAGCCGGGCCAGGAGGGCTCCGAGACAGGAATGAATCCCCATGCCGAAGGCCAGGTGTCCCGGTTTCCGGGGGCGCTGCGGCTCGAACTCCTGAGCGTCCTGGCCCCACACCGATTCGTCCCAGTCGGCGGACTGCAACTGCAGGATCAGCTTATCGCCAGCCCGTACCAAGCAGCCGTCGATCTCCATGTCCCGCTTGGCCTTGCGCATAATGAACTGGATCGGCGTGTCCTTGCGCAGTGACTCCTCGATGGCATTCTCGATCAGCTTGTGGTCACCGGTCACCCGTTGCCATTTCGCCCGATCGGCGAGCAGCTCGTAGAGCAGATTCGTCATGAGCATCGTGGTGGTCTCGGTGCCGGCGGCGAGCAGCTCGGACAGCCGGGTCGCGAGTTCCTGGTGGTCGAAGGCCAGCGCGCCCTGCGGCGGGTGGACAAAGTCGTCGATCATGTCCTCACCGGTGGGTGGTCCCGCGGCGCGTTCGGCGACGAGGTTCAGCATGTACTGGCCGACCTTGAAGAACTCCGGCACCTCGTTGATCGGCCGGGGCACGTGTGCGTTGATGGCGTCATGCCATGCCTGCAACTGCTCCCAGTCCCGTTCCGGGAACCCGATCAGAGCGTAAAGGACACGAGAGGGCACCTGGCGGGCGATGCGGCCATAGGCGTCCACCGGCTGAGTCGGATCGAGGCCGTCCAGCACCGCCCCGACGATGCCGCGGATCTGCGGCCGCATGGCACGGACCTTGCCCGGAGAGAACCAGTCGAGATAGCGCGAGCGCAGTGCCGTGTGCTCGGGCGGATCCATCATCGTGATGAAGGCCCTTCCCCCCGGCGGGTCATCGGAGTGGATGCTGAAGTTGCCCTTCGCGCTGAAGCGCTCGTTGTCAGCGAGCACCGCCCGGACATCCTGGTACCGGGCCACGACCCCGATCCCCGGCATTGGGTAGGTGACCGGGCACCGGCGCGCCTCGGTGAGCCGCTCGGCTGCCGACGCATGGTGCTCAAGGCTTTCCGGGTGGTATGGGGCGGGCTGTGCGGGCGGTTCCGACGTCGCCATATGCGTCCCTCCTGTGTCTGCGCGAACGTCGTGGGCATCACGCTGCGGTGAATCATCGCGGTCCCCTGTCTGCTGTAGGCCGGTAGCGCCATCACCTCAGGTAACGACGTCGGCGATATCCGCCCAGCCGGTGCGCCCCAGCTGGTGCGATACGTGTTGACCGGGTGCTCCGGGGCTGGCCAGCCAAAAGAGAGCCCCCATACGCAGGGCGCCTCCTCCCATTGCCATAGCCCTCCCACCCGAATCAGGCCCGGGGATCCATGGGCTCAGCGGTTTTCCGTCTCCGGTTTCGCGCTCAGCTCAGGTGTGATTGGCCGACCCGCCGGCCGAGACGTCGATCGTTGACCCGCTGATGTACCTGGCGTCCTCGGAGGCGAGGAACACGGCTGCGCGGGCAATGTCGTCGGCGGGGATGCGAGTCACCGGCAGGACATGGATGCCCAGGCCGAGGATCTTCTGGTCGACGTCGGCGTCGGTCGGGTCGTCGAGCTCGGGGTTGTACAGACGACGGATCATGTCGTTACGGACGATCTCGGTGTCCACGAAGCCGGGGTTGATCGCGTTCACTGTGATGTTGTGCTTGCCGAGTTCCTTCGCCAGGGACTTGACGAGTCCGATGACGGCCCACTTCGACGCGGTGTAGCTGGACAGATTCTGGAAACCCATCCGGCCGGCGCCGGAGGCCGTCGCGATGATGCGGCCGTAGGAACGGTCGATCATATGACCCACGACGGCCCGGACCGCGTTGAAGACGCCGTTGAGGTTGACGTCGATAACGGTCGCGAACTCCGCGGAGCTCAGCTCCGAGGCAGGCTTGCCGGTCCATACGCCGGCGTTGGCGATCAGCACATCGATACGGCCGACCGCGGAGATGGCGGTGTTCGCCACGTCCCCCATGGCCTCGGCGTCGCGAACGTCGGCGCGCACCGCGATACAACGGCGCCCCTGGGCTTCGACGAGCTCGGTCGTCTGCTCGAGATCGCCCGCGTTGTTCATCTCGTACGGGATGCCCTCAATGTGATGATCGATGTCGATGACGACGATATCGGCGCCCTCCGCGGCCAGCGCAACGGCGTGTGCTCGTCCTTGCCCGCGGCCGCCACCGGTGATAACGGCGACCTGACCGTCCAGCTTGCCCATGCGTTCACTCCTTCGGTTGTCAAGGTTTCGCCATGAGGCCTCGGTGGCATGGCTACGGACGTGGCGCCGCAGTCCGGTACCGACCAGCCCGACAGCCCGGGGCGCATGGCTGCCGCAGTGCGCCGGAAACCCTCGCGCTGAGCCCGGCTTTCGCTTGATGACGACGACTTTTTACATGCCGGCCCCTTATTTGATGGCGTAACCGGCGTCTACCGGCAGTTCGGCGCCCGTGATATAACGCGCTTCGTCGCTGGCGAGGAAGAGGACCGCGTTGCTGATGTCGATGGACTCGACCCACGGAATGGGCAGCGCGTTGAGCGTCCGATAGATCTCAGCGACGTGATCGATGGTGGGGGCCTCGAGGTCCGGACGGAACACCGCGTAGGTGCTCTCGTTGTGGATCATCGGTGTGCTGACCGCGGTCGGCAGGACGCAGTTCACGCGGATGAAGGAGTCGGCCAGCTCAAGTGCGAGCACCCGCATGAGGCCGGTGAGACCGTTCTTGGTGGCGACGTAATGGCCGATGTTCCGCGCGGGTTTGAGGGCGACCGACGAGCTGGTGATGATGATCGACCCACCGTCCTCACGCAGGTGAGGAATGGCGGCGCGGGCCATGTGCCAGGTGCCGGTCAGGTTGACGTCGATGAGGTCCTGCCAGGTCTGCTCGGTCATGTCCGCCAAGGGAGCGGCCGAGGAGATGCCGGCGTTGGAGACGACGATGTCGAGCCGGCCGAGTTCGGCGACGGCCTCGCGCACCGCGGCGGTGAGCGCGTCCAGATCCCGCACGTCGACGTGCCTGGTCACGATCCGGCCGCCGGCCGCCTTGACGGCGTCCGCGGTTTCGGCGAGGTCGTCCGCGGTGGCCAGGGGGTACGGAACCGAGTCGATCGGCCCGCACAGGTCGACACCGATGACGTCGGCGCCTTCCTCGGCCAGGCGCACCGCATGGCTGCGCCCCTGGCCTCTGGCGGCCCCGCTGATCAGAGCGACCTTGCCCGCCACGCGCCCCTTCGAGCGGTCTGTCATCTGCTCCCCCAATACTCGCGATGAGGTCCGGGCGTGGGCAGCGGGATGAGCGGGGCCGACTCCCGCTGGGGACGGCTGAGCGCGAGGACGGTCGTCACCGTCCATGCGATGTCGATTCACGTGCCGCGCACGTCACGAGCGCACCGCGGAGGAAGATGAGTGGTGAATCGACCGTCCGCAGGTCCATGCTTTGGACACGACCGACCACCTGGTAGTGATCACCTATCCGGTCCACCTTGTACCGTGCGCATTCCAGGGTGACGATCGCATCGTCGAGCAGGGGTACACCTCGTGCCGACCTGCTCCAGCCCACATCCAGGAAACGATCTTCGGTGCGGCGGGAGAATGCCCGGCACAGATCGCCGTGGTCGTGACCGAGGATGTTGACGCCGAAGTAGCTCGCCTCGTGCAGCCGCGGCCAGGTCCGGGACGAGCGGTCCACGAAGAAGGTGATCAGCGGCGGCGACAATGAGACAGAGGTGAACGAGCCGATAGTCATCCCCACTGGCCCGGACCTCGCCTGAGCGGTAATGACGGCCACGCAGGTGGGGACGTGGCCGAGCACCTTCCGGTAGCGGGCCACGTCCTCATCGGGGGGCGTTGTGCCTGTCGCTTGCATGCTGGCGGCGGTCACAGGCTGATCGTGGGCTCGTCGTTGCCGAGTAGCAGTCGCCCGTAGGCTTCTCGAGCCATTTCAGGGGCGACGATGGCGTGGCGGGCGGCGGTCTCAGAATCTCGCCAGATCTGATTGAGGACGTTGACCTCTGCGAAGGACCCCGCGCCGTTGGCCGTCAACAGCTTGTCGATCGCGTCATTGACCAGTTCGGCGATCACGCCCGAGTCGTTGCGGATTCGGCCGCGGGTCTCCGTGTCGGGCATCTTGCGCTCAAAGGTTGCGCGGTCGATGTCAAGGGAGATCTGGTTCAACAGCAGCTGCGCCATGTGCAGGTTGGTGGCGGCCTTGGCGACGCCGAACTGGTGCGCGGGAGAGTATTTGGCCTTCTGGTACGCGGTATACGCCACCGCCTTGTCGGGCAACTTGGCGCGGGTACGTTCCAGCGCATGGCGGCCCAGTCCGATCTGGGGCGCCACGAGGATGGCGGCACCGACCGTGTAGAAAGGCATCGAAGCCATCGGTTCGTCCTTGAAGGGTGTGAGGTAGCGCCCCTCGGCCATGTCGTTGATCCGCTGCACCCGGTGGGCCGGGACGAAATGGTCCTCGAGCACGATCGTGTCGCTCCCGGTGCCCTTCATCCCGGCGACGTACCAGGTCGGTTCGATGGTCCAGGCTTCGGCCGGAACGAGCGCGAAAGCCAAGGGGTCGTCTCCCTCGATAAGGATGCCAAGGGTCGCCCAATCGGCGAGGAAAGAGCCGGACGAGTAGGGCCAGCGCCCACTGATCAGGTAACCGCCGTCGACCCGCTCCGATTTACTGCCTGGCGTGAACGTCCCGCACACTTTGGGGCTCGGGTTCGAGCCGAACACCTCCTCCTGGGCCTGTTCGGAGAAAGTCGAGGTGAATCCGGTGGCGAGATTGACCAGCCCGACGATCCAGCCGGTCGACCCGTCGCCGCGGGCCACCTCCGCGGTGACGTCCATGACGGTGCGGATGGAGGCCTCGTGACCGCCGTACCGCTTCGGCACAAGCAGCCGGAACAGTCCTGCCTCTTCCAGTGCTTTCACCACCTCCGGAGTCACTTGGCGCGCATCGGAGCCCTGCGCGGCGTGTTCACGGATCAACGGGACCAACTCGGTGGCACGTGCCACCAGGTCGGCCTCGGGTACCCCGATGTGGGTCGTCTCGGTGCTCAGCTCTGTCATGGTCTCCTGCATTGGATGCGGTGGTGGGTCGGTCAATGTGAGGCGTGCTGTGGGGTCGGGATTCGGCACCATACCTACGTCGCCGCGTCCGGCCTCAATAGCAGCTGTTTCTCGGGTACACCTCCGCGGTAGTCGCGGATGACGTCTTCCATGTCGAAGTCGATGCCGATCGGATTGGCGGCGAACTGAGGTCCGTTCATGAACTCGTTTGCCTCTTCCACCGTGTCGTAGGCATCGACCTGAAGTTCAGCCTGGTTGCCATCGGGATCGCGGTAGTACAGCGACAGCGTCGGGCCGTGACGAATCGGCCACCACGGCAGGATGTCCTGGTCGCGCAGCCGCTCGTACGTCGTGATCAAGTCGCCGAGATTGGCATACGTGAACGCGATGTGGTGGAGCCCGGCGGCGTTGGCGACGCGAGGCTCGCAGTCGTCAAGGCGCACCATGGCGATCCGGTGGTGTTCGTGGTCGAAGGCGAGGAAGGCCACGAGGTCGTTGCCGTACTGAACTTTCGCTTCAAGCACGTTGCACCACCAGTCACGTAGCCGTGGCACGTCGCTGGTCTGGAGCACCACGTGGGCAAGTGTCTTCGGAGAGGGCATCTCTACCTTCAGAGGGTCGGTGCCGGCGCAACACCTAGTGAGTACCGCGCGCTCGACGTTTCTCGCTGAGGACGGCGATTGACACGGCGCCGACCAGGGCCACGCCGTTGAACATTTCGGTGACCCACAGCTGACCGCCGGCGAGTTGCAGGCCCTTGACTCCGGTTTGCAGCAGGTAGAGCGCGACCACGGTGCCCCACACGTTGAAGCGGCCGGGCTTGAACTGGGTCATTCCGAGGAAGCAGGCGGCGAAGGCGGGCAGCAGGTAGGGCGGTCCCACCGATGGTGAGACACTACTGATCTTGGCGGCCGCCAGGGCGCCGGCGAGACTGCCGACGATTCCCGCGACGATCAGCGCCGTGAACACGTAGCGACTCGTGCGCACACCGGCGAGCCGGGCGGCATCGGGATTCGTACCGGTGGCCTGCAGTCTGCGCCCGACAGGTGAATGCTGTAGCGCGTACCAAGCGATCACGGCGGCGATGAGGGCGTAGATGAACAGGATCGGAATCCCGCCGGGCTGTGCGGTCGCGATGTTCTGGAAGTTCGCGGGTACCGGGCCGACGAAGTTGCTGCTCGTGACGATCTCGGTGATGGCCAACAGGACCGAGCCCGTCCCGAGTGTGGCGATGAAACTGTTGAGTCCGATGACGGCCACCAGGACACCGTTGACGACACCGATCGCCGCACCGAGTCCGATTGTGACCACCAACGCGATCCACGGGTTCAGGCCTTTGTCGGCCATCAACCACGCCGCGAACGCGGCGCTGAGCCCCAGGTTCTGAGCGATTGACAGGTCGTAGGCGCCTCCCGCGAGTGAAATGAGCAGGCCGAGAGCCAGGATCACCGTGATCGCTTGGTCTCCGGCGATCGAGCGCGCGGTCGCCGCGGTGAAAAAGGTGTCGGGCAGCCACAGCGCGAAAACCACGATCAGCACGGCCCAGATGTACAATCCGCCATAGCGTGACACCTGGTTTCCGACGAGGCCCTTGCGCCGACGTCGGGTGGGCGACGCGGCGACATCGGAGTCGGCCGTGCCGGCATTCCGCTCTACGGCTGTCTGGCTCATATCGTCAGTTCCCACATTCATCATTGGTCCGTCCCACCGGGCTTGAGGCTCTCGGCGAGGATGGTGTCGACGGCCAACTGGTCGCGATCGAGTTCCGCGGCGATCTCGCCGTCGCGCATCACTAGGACCCGATCACAGATGGCCGCGAGCTCCTCGACGTCAGAGGAGGCGGCGAGGATCGCCGTGCCGTTCTTCTTGGCCGCCGCCAGGGCCTCGTAGATTGCGTGTCGGGCACCGATGTCGACGCCGTTGGTCGGTTCGTCGAGCAGCATCACCCGCGCGTTATGGCGCAGCCATCGAGCCAGGACGACCCGCTGCTGGTTTCCGCCGCTCAGTGTCCAGAATCCGCGCTCCGGCTCGGCGTTCACCTGGACCCGGTGCAGCCAGCTTGCGGTCTCGGACGATTCGGCGCGTTCGCTCAACCACCCGGCGAACCTGCTCCGAAGCGATGGCAGCGTGATGTTCTCGCGCAGAGTCCACGTCACCAGGGCGCTCAGCCGCTTCCGGTCAGCCGGTGCATAGGCGATCCCCGCCCGGACGGCCGCCCACGGACTCGGGCCGACGGCCACGTCAGCGAGATGAACGGTGCCACCGCGGCGGCGTGCCCCGAAAATGAGTCCGAGCAGATCCTCGTACCCCGAGCCGACCACGCCGGCGACTCCGACCAGCTCTCCGCTGTGGAGGGTCAGTGAAGCGCCCGCCACGCCGCCGCCGTGGACCCCCTCGACCCGGAGCACCGGTTCGGTCCGCGACGTGCCCGTCGACGGATAGAACGCCTCGACGCTGCGGCCGATGATGAGTTCGGCGAGCGCGTCGTGACTCAGCCCGTCAACGTCGCATGTGGTGATGGTGCGCCCGTCCCGCATGACCGTCACCCTGTCGGCGAGGTCGAGGATCTCGGAGAGCCGGTGGGTGACCAGCACGATGGCCACGCCACGGGTCCGCAAACCTCGCAGCAGACCGAACAGGTGCTGCACCTCGGAATCCGGGAGCGCGGCGGTCGGCTCGTCCAGGACGAGCACGTTGCCCCCGTCCAGCCCACCACGCAGGGCACGGACGATCGCGACGAAGGTCTGCTGGGCCGGGCTCAGCGTCCGAACCGGGGCGTCGACGTCGATGTCGACCGCGTACTCGGCGAGCAGGGCACGCGCGGCCCGGCGTTCGCGCCGGTCGGACAGCCACCAGCGGGTCGTGTAGGACTCCCCGAGCGCGAGATTGTCGACGGCGCTGAGCTCGCCGACCAGGCCCAGATCCTGATGAATGAATCGCAGGCCGGCAGCGTGCGCGGCGCCTCGATCCCCCAGGCCGAATCGGTTGCCATAGACAGCCGCCTCCGCGCCGGGATCCGGTTCGTGGTAGCCGGCCAGGATCTTGATCAGGGTCGACTTCCCGCAGCCGTTCTGCCCCACGAGTCCGTGAACCTCGCCGGCCCGCACGTCGAGGCCTGCGGCGCGGAGCGCGGGTCGCTCGTTGAAGGCCTTGGACAGGTTGCGCACCACGAGCGCGGCCGACGAATCGGAGCCCGGCGCGACATTCCCCGCACCGGGTGTCCCGGACGGTGCGGTCGAGGGGTCGGGCTGCGCGGGCGCTTCTCGGCTTGCCGGCATCGCTGGCTCCTCACGTTGGTCTGGTGGCGGGACCGTCATGCCGGTCGCCGTCGGCGTGACGATCACTGAGCGTCGACCGGCTCAGCTCACATGCCAGGCGGTGAGGAAGGCACTCGGATCACCCGGTACCTTCGGGATCCCCTGCGGCGTCAGGTCGCGCTCCGCCGGAACGTTCGTCTTGGTGAAGATCTGGATCCAGCCGACCGGGCGGGTATCGGTCAGCGGCACGCCCATGTACAGGCGGGCGAGCCCGTCGACCGCCCGCCACGCGGCGGTGGTGTTCTCCAGCCCGATCGAGGCGAACTGCTGTCCGCTGCGCAGGGCCGCCAAGCTCTGCTTCTGCGGGATTTGCCCGACCAGCTTCACCTTGTCGGCGAGCCCGGCGCTCTGCAATGCCGCATAGGCGCCGGGGAAGAAGTCGTCCGCGGGCACCACCACGTAGCGGATGGTCGGGTCCTGTTGCAGCTTGCTGACGATCTGGCCGGGCACGGTGCGGCCGACGTTGTTGCTGGAGATCTCCAGGTCGGTGGTCGTGCAGTCCGGGCACAACCGGGTCAGCGTCGCCTTGTACTCATCGAGCTGAGGCTTGAAGAGCCCGTCCGCGGTCGGATCTCGCACGAAGAGTGTCCCGACGGGCTTCCCCGCGTCGGCCACCACGATGTCGGCCAACAGTTCGCCGGCCTTCACTTTCACGTTCGACCCTGAGTAGGCGCCGGGCATCAGGGGGCCCGACGCATCCCCCGGAGAAAGCCCCACCACCTTGATGCCACGATCCTTCGCCGTCTGCAGCTGGGACTGCACAGTGGCGTTCGGCAGCACGCCGATGAAGGCCAGCAATTTTGGATTGTCGCTCAACGCCTGGTTGAACGCTGAGATGTAGCTCTCCGGGGTGAACTGCGCGGTGATCGTCTTCAGCTTCCACCCCAGCGTCTGCGCCGCCTCACCGACCGCACTCGCGGTCGCCTGGCACGAGGGCAACGGACAGGAGATCAGGTCCAGGGTCAGGCCCGCCGGCGGCTTGGAGGGCAGGGCCGGGATCGTGATCGGCGGCTGCGCGACCTCGTACTTCGCCACCGTCGCTCGCGCACTCTGCACCGCCGCCGCCATCGACCCGGACGAGCCGCCATCGCCACCGCCGGTCGACGCGGAGCTGCCGCAGGCGGCCAAGGCCAACGTCACGCAGGCGAGCGCCGCGGCACTCGTCGGGCGCCTGAGTCGAGCCCGGCGCGCGCCGAGGTTCCGCCGCACTGGCGAGATCTGGGTTGGCATGACCATTTCGTGATCCGTCCATCCTGTCGTCGGCGCCCGAGCGCCGTGGGAGTTCGGCCGACTAACGCCTGTCCCCGCAGGTCGCCGTGGTGCAAGTCACATGACACTAACCTCTCATCTATGAGTGTGCAAGCATTGATTTAGGGACACCTGCTCGGCCCTGGCGCGCGGGCCCCAGCACCGACAGGTCCGCGCTCTTCGCGTTCTCACCCCGGCCTGGGACACGCCAGAGTCCTTGCCGACGGGCGCCCAGCACCGACTCGGCCTCATCCAGGCCCAGATCCATGCCTGGACCGCCCGCCCTCATCGGCATCGTGATCGACTTCGTGCACGTCCTGAAGCGGTCGTGGACGACCACCCGGGCCTGCACGACCACGCCACCCCCACGGTGGCCGATCGCCATTGGCGTGACCGAAGCCGCCTGCGCCATCTGTCGCCGACAGGCTCGACCTGGCGGGGCACACTGGGGCCCTGGCCGGAGCCGCGGTACAACAGCGGGACTACGTGTTCCGCTGGTTCAGGGCTGACAAACCACTCCGCCCGCTCTGCGTCGAGGCTGCGTTAGAACGTCCGGTGTCGTGAGGCGATGCCCGATCCGGAGCGGCGTGGGTTCCGATACGGTCCGACACCGCCGGACACATCACGGGCCGGCAGCATCACTGCTGACCGTGTCGATCAGCCGAGAACGGACGCTGGTGAAGTGATGCCGCTCGGCGGCCTGCGCGACAAGGTGTTTGTCGCCAGAGGCGACGGCATCGACCAGGCGGGCATGTACGGCCAGCCGTTCGTGCAAATACTGGTCGAGGTTGCTGGTCGGTACCACGTTGTCGAGGTGTGAAGAGATGATGTCAAGCAGATTGAGATATCCATCGCGCAGCAACTGGTTCTCGCAGTACGTCGCAATGACCCGGTGCAGCTTCCAGTCGGTGCGGAAGAACTCGGCGGGGTCGTCTATCAGGGCTGACATCGCCGTGACGTGGCGGCGCAATTCGTTGACCCCGTCGCTTGTAATGTGCCGGGCGGCGTCCGTAAGGACAAGCGGTTCGAGGGCATCACGCACGAGTATTGCGTCACTGACGGTCACACTGTCGGATGTGAGCGCGAGCACCGTCTTGCCGAAGGTGACATACTGGTCGAGTTGATCTTGATCGGCGCCGTCCGGTCTGCCGCCGGCTCGCGCCACCTTCTTCAGGCCGCCGTTGATCGCCGCGATCTCCTTCTCGGACAACCACGCGCCGAAATGGTGTTGCACCGCGGCATTGTGAATCGGTGTGGCGCGCAGGAACACATCCTTGCCGGCCTCCGTCATGACCACTTCGACGTTGCGGCGGTCGTGTTCGACCGGCTCGCGCTGCAGCAGACCGGCCTGCTCCATCTTGGAGACCATCCGGCTGATCCCGGATTGGCTCAGCCTGGAGTGCCGCTTCAACTCACTCTGCAGCAGGCGCCCCTGGCCGCCTTCCCACACCTGCAGCAGCAGCTCATACCAATCCAGCGAAACGCCCGAGCGCGTCTCCATCTCCGTGGAGATGCGCTCGACCACCGTCTCGCTCACCGACCGGACGTGGCGCCACGCCACCAGGCGCGACTCGTCCAGATCGCCGGACGTCCCGGCGGTCTCACCGGACGTCACGGCGGTCTCGCCGCTCGCTTGCTTCCGCACGCATACAGCGTAGCCCGCGCACCAAGCCCTTGTACGCACGATCGAAGTCAGGCATCGCCGTGACACCGGCGCGGGCCGCGTACCTGCCCGCCCCCCAGCTCGGCACGTGGACGATCGACACGGCCACCCGGTATGCATGCTTGCGCATTCATTAAATTGCGCTTACACTGCCGCTAGCCACCTGGTCACGGATACGCTCGGTGACGGACGTGGGCGTCCGGCACAGGACATCGCGATTCCGTGACACATCCTGGGGCGGCCGTTCCACGGAAGAGGGTCTATGCGAATCGCAGATCATGACGGTCGGCTCGTGCTCGTAGGCGAGACCGGTGTCGTCGACGTCGCAACCGCCAGCGCAGAGCGTTTCTCGTCGGATATCGGGCAGATCTTCGACCGTTGGGACGAGTTCGCCGACTGGGCGAACCAGACGTCATTGGAACCGACGTCGTCAGCGGCACCGACGATGATCGGGCCGCCGAGCCCCCGGCCGCGACAGACGTTCGGGATCGGTGTCAACTATCGCCGCCACGCCGAGGAGGCGGGGTGGCCGCTCACCGAAGTGCCGATGGTGTTCACCAAGTACCCCAGTTGCATCGCCGGCCCGGGGGCGGTTGTGGAACTCACCGGGCCGCGGGTGGACTGGGAGGTTGAACTGGTCGTGGTGATCGGACGGACCGCACACCACGTCTCGGCCGACAGTGCCTGGAGCCACGTCGCAGGGCTCACGATCGGCCAGGACATCTCCGATCGCGACCGGCAGGCGCGGCCCGACACCTTCCCGCAGTTCAGCCTCGGAAAGTCCCACGCAGGCTTCGGTCCGATCGGGCCGGTGCTGGTGACGGTCGACGAATTCGCCGACCCCGACGACCTGGCCCTGGGCTGCGAGCTCAACGGCAGCGAGGTCCAAAAGGGCCGCACCAGCGACCTGATCTTCAACGTCCCCGATTTGATCGAGTACTTGTCCGGCATGTTGCCGCTGTTGCCGGGTGACCTGATCTTCACCGGGACACCGTCGGGGGTGGGCGCGGGGATGCAGCCGCCGACCTTCCTCCGTCCGGGCGATGTGATCCGGAGCTGGATCGACGGCATCGGCGAGATGACCCAGAGCTTTGCGGCCGGAACAAAGCCCACACCGTGACAGTCCTGCCTCTGTCCGTCACCCAGCCAACTGGACGAACACGTCCCGTGCCCTGCGGATGCAAGGAGTGTTGACTTGTCCGACCCCGCCGGTACGGCCGCCGTTGAATCTGCCGAGCGCCTGCTGAGCAGGCTCAACACGATCGGCGTGCTTCCCGCCGTACCCGTCAGCCTCGAACCGTTGGGCGGGGGCGTCTCCAACGAGGTGGTCGCCGTGACCGGGCCCGGCATCGACGTGGTGATCAAACACGCACTGCCCAAGCTCCGGGTCGCCACCGAATGGCTGGCGTCCCAGACCCGCGTACTGGCCGAGGCCCGCGCTCTGCAGCTCGCCGCGCAGATTCTTCCCGAACACGTTCCAGGTGTGCTCGCAGTCGATGAGCACGCCTTCATTGTCGTCATCGAGCGGGCGCCGCGCAGCTACGTCGAATGGCGGCAGGAGCTGCTCGCCGGCCGCATCGACAGCCCGGTGGCGGGCTGCCTGGGCCGCGCACTGGCGGCCTGGCATCGCGCCACCGCCGGCGACACTACGCTGACCTCGGAGTTCGCTGACAGCAGCGCCTTCGGTCAACTGCGCGTCGATCCGTTCTACAGCACCGCCGCCGCCGCCAATCCGGCCGTCGCCACCCAGATCGACGCGATCGTCGAACGGATGCTGGCCACCAGACAATGCCTGGTGCACGGAGACTTCTCCCCCAAGAACGTCCTGCACGACAGTGCGAGGCACGGCGTCCCTCGAGTGTGGGTCATCGACTGGGAGGTCGCCCACCTCGGTGACCCGGTCTTCGACCTTGCGTTCATGATCGGTCATCTCGTCTGCAAGTCCCTGCATCGGCCGCAGGACGCACCGGCACTGCGAGCGACCGCCGAGGCGTTCCTGGCCGCCTACCTCGCCGACATCGGCGGGACGTTCACTGCGGCGGGCCGCGCTGCCGATCATGAAGACGTCGATCACCGGTACCTGGTTCAGCAGATCGCCTGCCTCGTGCTCGCCCGCATCGACGGCAAGTCTCCCGCGACGTACCTGGACGAGCCGGCGCGTGAGCGGGGGCGGGCGTTGGCCACGTCGTTGTTGCGATCCTCCCGCCCGGCCTGGGCACACTTGTGGGGCGCGGGGACGACGTCCCGGATGGTTCCGCATTGACCACGACATCACCGGCAGCCACGACACGCCCGATCGACCGGACGGCGTCGCGCCATGGCCGGCGCCCACCTGTATGGCGGTGTCCATGCGCCGTTCGGCCGCTACAGCGGCGCTCTCGCGAGTACCCGTCCAGATGATCTATCCGAGGTGACGTCGCAAGCGCTGCCGTCGCCGTTCCCTGGCGTGGCTACCGCCGCGCCCGAGCCTGATCGCCGATGCCGGACTTGTGCCGGTGATGGCGTTGGCCGGGTAAAACGGCATGCCCGACCTGGTGGCCGAGTATGGAGCGCCCCTTGGCGCGGCCGGCAGCGCAGGGCGAACCCGGCGGAGTGATGTCGCTGCCGGCCGCATGGTCGTGGGAGCGGGCTCGATTCCATCGGCGGCTCCGGGCTCAGTTTGCCATGACGGCTCTGAGCGGCAATGTGGCCGGCCGTTCACCGTCGTGTCAATTCCGGGGAACGTGTAGGCGGTGATGTCGTAGGGCCGCCCTGCCTTGATGAGCTCCGCGCCACGGCTGCCCGAAGGAAGTCCCTCTCGTCGGACTTCTTCGTTGTAAACGAACAGCTTCTGCCATGCCTCGAGTGCGGCGACCTGCCGCTCGCCCGGTGGGCCGAACATATTGAAGGCACTCTCGGCTTGGTGCGGTATCTGACGCCGCCGGTCGTCATCGGGAAGGCCTGCCAACGATGCCACGACATCCAAACTGTACGGGCGAGCGAGATCGGCCGCACCGTCGAATTCCCCCTTCTCGAGCACGGCATCGACGAACGCCTCCGCCATCCGCCGCACTTCGTCGACGTCATTGTTGAGCGCCTTCGGCGCCAATTGCCTCCCCAGCATCCGCTGATGCTTGATCGTTTCCGGCGGATCCGTCGAGAGAAATCCTTCGACGTTCGCCTCGCGGGTTGACTCGGCGACGGAGAGCCCTTGCGCCGACGAGAACGTATTGTAGTCGGCCAGGGCCGAGCGCACGTCGGCAAATCGGAACAGTGCCGCGACTCCGTATGCAGGAAGCCAGACGACCGGCCCCAGGTCGCGCAATACGCGATACGTCGGGTACGGGTCGGCGAGCACTTCTTCGGACCACAGGTCAATGTCGCTCCGCGGCCCCGCCGCCGGTATCTCGGCGATGGGTTTTCCTTCGGGAGTCACGATCGTTTCCCTTCCGTTCGGCCAAGCGGTGGTTCTGGAGATCGCCCCGGTCAGATGCGCTCGATGATGGTGGCGTTGGCCATGCCGCCGCCCTCGCACATCGTCTGCAGGCCGTAGCGGCCGCCTGTCGCTTCGAGGTGATGGAGCATCGTGGTCATCAGCCGGGTGCCGGAGCCACCCAGGGGGTGGCCGAGTGCGATGGCGCCACCTCGCGGGTTCAGCTTGGCCGGGTCGGCGGCGAACTCGTCGGTCCAGGCGAGCGGTACCGACGCGAAGGCCTCGTTGACTTCGTAGACGTCGATGTCGTCGATCGTCAGGCCGCTGTTGGACAGCACTTTCCGGGTCGCGGGAATCGGACCGGTCAGCATGATCTCGGGGTCGGATCCGGTGACGGCGAAGCCGTGGAATCGTGCCCGGGGCGTCAGGCCGAGTGCGGCGGCCTTCCGGTCGCTCATGATCAGCGCGGCGGAGGCTCCGTCGGTCAGCGGGGAGGAGTTGCCGGCGGTGACGTGCCAGCCGATCTCGGGGTAGCTGGCGGCCATGTCCTCGGCGAAGAAGGCCGGCCGCAGGCGGGCGAGGCCTTCCGCGGTGGTGGCGGGGCGGACGGTCTCGTCGACGGTGTGCAGGCTGCCGTCCGGCAGGGTGACCGGCACGATCTCGGTGGTGAACGCCTCGGCGTTCGCGGCGGCGCGCCGGTGCGATTCGGCGGCGAATTCGTCCAGGCGCTGCCGGTCGAGCTTCCAGCGCGCCGCGATCAGCTCGGCTCCGATCCCCTGGTTGGGCAGGCTCGGGAAGCGGGCCGCGAGCGGGCTGAGCGGGTCGCGCCCGCCGAACGGTGCTCCCATCGGGACCCGGCTCATCGACTCGACCCCGCAGGCGATCGCGATGTCGTAGGCGCCTGCCATGACGCCCTGGGCGGCGAAGTGCGCGCTCTGCTGCGAGGAGCCGCATTGCCGGTCGACGGTCGTGCCCGGCACTTCGACGGGCAGGCCGGCTGCCAGCAGTGCCGTCCGGGCGATGTTGAACGACTGGTCGCCGTACTGTCCCGCGCATCCTGCGATGACGTCGTCGACCAATGTGGGGTCGAGGTCGTTGCGCTCGATGAGCGCACCGATCACGGTGGCGAGCAGGTGAGCGCGGTGGACCCCGGCCAGGGCTCCATCGGGCCGGCCCTTGCCGGACGCCGTCCGGACGATGTCGACGATGACGGCTGCGGGCATGGTCCCTCCTGTGGTCAGTGCCTCGTGGGGTCCGGCCGGGTCCACCGGAAGCGACGGTGGGGCCGGTCCGGGGTGCCGCGGCGGTTGATGGGCGCGGGCAGGCGGTTCAAGTCGGATTCGGGGGGAAATAGCGCATCAGCATGTCGGCGACACAGGCAGGCTTGGTGAAACCGTCGGCTTGAACCAGGCAGTGCCAGACTGCGTCGACGGCCTCGCCGCCGGTGCGGGCGTCGGTGAGTGCTACCAGATCCACGCTGAGGCGCACCTTGGAGTCCACGGGAACCGCCTGGGGAAAGCGAACCTTGTCCAGGCCGTAAGCGAGCACCATGCCGATGTCCTCGACCACGAAGATCTGCTGCATCAGACCGCCGACGAGCGCCAGTGCGTGCAAGCCGTGCGCGATCGTGGACCCGAATGGCGAGGAGCGCGCCTTGTCCGGGTCGACATGGATCCAGTTGTGGTCATGGCTCAGATCGGCGAAGGAGTCGATCGCGACCTGGTCGAGGTGCACCCGGTCGCTGTCCCCGATCCGCTGCCCGACCAGAGCACGCAGTCCGTCGATACCGTGGATGTGCCGCATGTGTTGTCCGCCTTCGTCGAAGTCCGGTGGGACGGGGCCGTCAGAAGCGGGATCGGGACGACACGGGGTCGGTCGGTCCCATCGGCGCGCGATCGAGCCACTTGCCCGCCTTCTCGTTGCGCGGCGCGAGCAGCGCCGCGATGCGCTGCTTGGCGCGCAGGGGGAAGCTGCGAGCCTCCATGTGAACCAGTGCCGCGGCGGCGGCGTCGCGATTGATCAGACCGGCGCGGCGACGTTCGTTCGCGATGTCCCCGATGAGTGCCGTAGCCGTGGCGGAATCGGCCGCCTCGAGGGCGGCGGCGATCGCCTCGACCGAGAAGACAGCATCGGGGATGCCCGAGTTCAACCCCCGCCCGCCTCCGAACGGCGGGAACAGATGTGCCGCCTCCCCGGCAAGCAGGACTCGATGGTGTGCGTCGGTGTACGCCGAGGCCACGGATCGGTTGAATCGGTAGGTCGATACCCATTGCGTCGTGTCCGCGTAGCCCGGCCCTGCGACGGCGGTGATCCACTGGCTCAGCCCGGGCTCGCTCGACCAGGCCGCGACGTCGTCGCCGGGATTGCATTGCACGTCGAGCCGCCAGCCGCCGCCGAACGGGACCATCAACACATTGCGTCCACCGACACCGGGGTGACGGTAGTGGAAGGTCTTCGCCAGGGGCAGCGGGTTCTCTGGGACATCACCGACGTCGACGATGACGAACGTGCATTCCGAGGGCGGCCCGTCCATCGTGATGCCAAGCGATTTGCGTACAGAAGAGCGGGCGCCGTCGGCGGCCACGGCGTACTTCGCCCGCACCCGGCCCCCGTCGGTGAGTTGGAGGGTGACGCCCTCGCCGTCTGCGCGGACGCCGCTGACGCCGTTGCCCCAGCGGAACTCGACCCCCTCCTTGCGGCAGTACTCCAGGAAGACCGCTTCTTGTTCGCGTTGGGACAGGCTGACCCCGAAACGACCGGGCGCCGCGGTCGGAAACCGGTGATGGTAGACCTCGCGGCCGTTGAACGTCGTACGCAGGGCCGACCAGCCTCGGCTCCGCTCAATGAGCGGAGCGAGGATTCCAGGGGCGACCTGGTCCAGCAGATCGAGCGACTCACGGAACAGAAAGGTGGCCCGGCTTCCCGGCCGAGTCCGGTCCTCGGGCTCGGCCTCCAGGACCACGACCGGGATGTCGTGGTGGCGGGCGGCCAGGGCGGCGACGAGGCCGACCGGACCCGCACCTACGACCACGAGGGGAAGCAGGGCGGCGCTGCCGCTGCCGGGGATGGACTCGTCAAGGAGAGGCATGGGAGGAACGGCTCCTGTTCCGGCATCGGCGAACGTGATGTGGACGTGTGCAGGCCGGGTACGACCCACACGGCTACTCTGTGACGGCTCCGACCGGCAGGCTATGGATCATCCGGCCTGACATCGCCGCGATCGTCGTACGATTCATACATGCCTGATCCCCACGTGACCCCGAACCCCCCGTCCCCGGAGGACGTTCTGGTCGCCGTGCGCGACATGGCCGTGGCGGACTCGGCGCAAGAGGTCGAGGCCAGGGCCCTGGCTACGGCGCGGTCGGTCCTGGACGTCGACGCCGCGGCGTGGCTGGACGTGCACGGTGACAAGCTGCAGGTGAGGGCCGTTTCCGGGCTGATCCAGCCCGAGGCTCATCAGGACCTGCGGATGGGCCGTGACACGGGACTCAGCGGTCTGGTCCTTGCGCGCGACGAGCCCGTCGCGGCTGCCGACTATCTCGAAGACACATCGGTGGACGCGGCGTTGCGCGAGCTGCTCAAGCGCGAGGGCATCGCTTCGCTCGCCGGCGCGCCGCTGCGGGGCCCCCGGGGGGCCGAGGGTGTGCTTGTCGTCATGTCGCGGCACCGGCGTACATTCGCCAGCCAGGAGCTGCGCGTTCTGCTGGCGATCGCCGGCATCGCTCAGGCATTGCGGCAGCAGAGTCATGGCCGGGACGGGATGCGCAGTCGGATCGCGGACCTGAGTCGGCGCGCCGAGGCGGCTGAGCGTGTCCAGGGCACGGCCGACGCCTTGTCGATGGCCTTGTTGCGTGGCCACTCGGTCGATCGTGCGCTGGCGGTGGCGTCGGACGTACTCGGCGCCCGGCTTCAGGTGGAAGGCCTGCCGACGCCGGGACCGTCCACCTATGAGCCTCAGGAGGCAGAGGACTCGCCCGCCCTCGGCATGGCGGTGCCCATTCCGGGAGCTGACCGGAGGCAACTGGCGGCCGAGGGCGCCGTACAGGAAGGGCCACTCCACACACTGGCTCAGATCGTGGCTCTCAACTTCGCCCGCCAGCGGGCCTCGGTCGAGACGGAGATCCGCTTGACCGATCACTTCGTGCACAGCCTGCTGACCGCCGACACCGAAGAGCTGAGCCGCTTGTGGCGGCGTTCGTCGCTGCTCGGGATGGACCTGGAGGTCCCCCGGGCGATCGTCTGCCTCGGCGAGAACCGGCCGGCCGACCGGCCATTGCTGGACCGCATCCAGCGCGAAATGCGGGCGCGGACCCTGAACGGCCAGATCACCACCTACGACGGCGACGTCATCCTGCTCTGGCCCGTCCCCGACACCGCGGCGGCCGAGCGGCTCCCGGACCAGATCCGCGAGGTCGTGGCCGCCTGCCGTCCGCGCCGCCTGACGGCCGGGATCGGCCCGGTGTGCCGTGGCGCCGACGACTATCACGGCGCGGCGCGGGAAGCGATGTTCGCCCGCCAGGTCGCCGCGTACTCCAGCAGTGGCCGCCAGGTCGCCGTCAGTGCCGACCTGGGCATGTACCGCCTCTTCGCCCACATCGGCGGCATCGCCGCTCTTCGCAGCACGGTGCTGGAGACACTCGGACCACTGATTCAGACCGACGAGCGCACCGGCTCGGACCTGGTGCACACCCTGCGCGTGTACCTGGAACGAGACCGCCGGATCGCCGAGACGGCCCGCGCCCTCCACGTGCATGTGAACACACTGCGCTACCGCATCGAACGCATCGGCAAACTCCTGGACGTCGAACTGGACGATGCCGAGTCACGCTTCTTCGTCAGCCTCGCCCTGCGTCTGCTCCCCGTCGTCGGCGTCGACGGTCAGTGACCTCAGCGTGACGCCTGCGAGCGGCCACGGTATGCCGCTCGCGTCGTTCAGGATCCGGAGGCGGCGGCCGGGGCCAGGACGATGTCGAACCGTGCCCGTGACCAGGTGCCCTCCACGTGCCGCCCGTCCGGCGTCGCGGTTCCGGGGTGCTGCCGGTCGAAGTCCTTGATCAGGGAGTCCCGGACACCGAACACGCTGTCGGCCTCGATCAGCTCGTCACCTCGTACGAAGATGTGGGTCACCAGAGTGCGGTAGGACTCATGGGTGACCATGAAGTGCAGGTGCGACGCCCGCATGGGCGAACGCCCGACCGATTCCAGCAGATGACCGACCGGACCGTCGTGCGGGATCGGGTAAGGCGTGGGGGTGATCCCCCAGAACGCATAGCGTCCCGCATCGTCGGTGAACAGGTGCGCGCGGGCGGCGACGCGATGGTCGTCGTACTGGGTGTCATAGAACCCGTGCTCGTCCGCCTGCCACACCTCGATCCTGGCCCCAGGCACCGCGGAGCCATCGGTGTCGCGCACGTAACCTTCGACCCAGCAGGGCTCACCGGCAGCGCCGAAACAGATGTCACCTCCGCTTGGGATCGGCGGGGAGTCCTCGACGAAGAAAGGGCCGAGGACCGTCGCTTCGGTGGCGTTCCGGTCCGCCTCGTTATTGACCGTGATCGTCTGCATGGAGGCCCCGAGTACGTCGGAGAGCAGGATGAACTCCTGGCGCCGGTCGTCAGTGATGTGCCCGCACGCGGTCAGAAAGGCGATCGCCCGACTCCACTCGGCCTCGGTCAGCCGTAGCTCGCGGATGTATGAGTGCACATGCCTGACCAGGGAGACCAGCAGTTCCCTCAGGCGGGGATCCTGGCAGGCGTTAAAGGACCGCACGACGCGGTCGACCAGATCGGCCTCGCGCCGGGCCTGCTCGTCAGACACGACGTCATCGGCGGCGGTCACGATGGGTCTCCTTCCCACGCCGCCTGCACGAGGGCGGCCAGGTTGTCCCGGGTGACGGTTGTGGGATTGCCGGCAGGAACGGCGGCAAGCACTGCCTCCACCGCAGCGGGGATGCCGTTCCCGGGCATGCCGTAGTCCTTCAGGGCTCGTGGGGCATCGAGCGCGGTCCGCAGCAGCCGCAAACCCTCGTTGGCCGACGGGGCGTCGAAGGCCACGGCGATTCGCCGCTCGACCTCAGGGGCAGACGGGGCGTTGAAGGCGAGCACGTGCGGCAGCACGACTGCATGGGTCTGGGCGTGCGGCAGGTCGAACATGCCGCCCAAGACGTGGCAGATCTTGTGGTGCAGGCCCGAACCGGCCGAGGCGAACGCGACCGCCGACACGTAGGCACCGTGCAGGGCGACCTCGCGCCCAGACAGGCCTCCCGGATCGGCGGCGACTTGGGGCAGACCCGAGCGCAGCGCGCGGATGCCTTCCCCGGCGAAGGCGGCGTTGATCGGGTCGGCGCGCGGGGCCCAGAAGGAATCCACACAGTGGGCCAGGGCGTTCAGCCCCGAGGCGACCGATGTCGCGACCGGCAAGGTCAGCGTCAACTCGGCGTCGTAGATCACCGTCCGGGGCAGCACCCTCGGGTCGACGCCGGTCATCTTACGGTCTCCCTCCGTCACCCCCCAGACGTTCGTGGCCTCCGAGCCGGAATACGTAGTGGGAATCGCCACTATCGGCACGCCGGTGGTCAAGGCGACCGCCTTGGCCAATCCCGTAGTGGAACCGCCGCCCACGGACACCACCGCGTCGACGTTGTGCTCCAGCGCCACCGCTCGCGCTCTCTCGGCAACCGGTAGCGGAACGTGCATCGCAACCTCGTGGTGCCAGGCCACCACGGGCACCCGCTCGCATACCCGCTCTGCCAACGTCCGCTCGGGCTCGGCGGCGATCACCAGGACCCGGCCGGCCCTGAGGTGCGTGATCTCGTCGGCCAACTGCTCAGCCGCCTCGCCGGAGGCGAACCGGACGCGTTGCCCGAGAGTGTCATGGACGAAACGCATCACATTGCCCCCTGGGACAGGTCGAGGACGATCTTGCCGACCGCGTTTCCCGCCTCCATCGCCGCCAGACCGTCGGCGGCGTCCCGCAAGGGAAGCACGCGGTCGATGCGCGGCCGCAGTCCCGACGAGCGCAGGAACGCGAGCAGGTCGCCGAGGTCGGTCCTGGTCCCCATCGTCGAGCCGATCACCTGCAGTTGCAGGAAGAAGATGCGCGTCAGATCGGCGGGCGGATTCGCGCCGGATGTCGCCCCGGCGATGATGATCTGCCCGCCCGGCTTGAGTGCCCGCACCGAATGCGCCCACGTGGCCTCGCCCACCGTCTCGATCACCGCATCGACCCTCTCCCGCAACCGCGCGCCGGGAGGCAGCGCCTCGTGTGCGCCGAGTTCCAGCGCGGTGGCCCGTTTGGATTCGGTGCGAGCGGTCGCGTACACGCGAAACCCCGCCGCCCGTGCCATCGCGATGGAGGCGCCGGCCACTCCGCCGGAGGCGCCCTGCACCAGGACCGCCTGGCCCGGCCGCAGCCGCGATTGCACGAACAACATGCGGTACGCCGTCAACCATGCGGTCGGCAGGCAGGCCGCCTCGGCGAAGGAGAGCTCCGCCGGTTTGGGGACCAGGTTGTGCTTCGGCACGACGACGTAGTCGGCCAAGGTGCCCTGATGCCTTTCCGACAGCAGCGACCGGCCCGGGTCCAGTGTCTCGTCACCGCGCCAGCCATCGGTCGCGATCACCGAATGGACGACGACTTCCTCACCGGTCGATTCGTCGATGCCTGCGGCATCGCAGCCGAGGATCATCGGCAGCCGCTCAGCCGTGATGCCGACACCGCGCAGCGTCCAAAGGTCGTGGTGGTTCAGGCTCGCCGCCTTCACCGAGACCCGCGTCCACCCCGGCGGTGGCGTCGCTTCGGGCCGTTCCCCGACCACCAGTCCGGCCAGCGGATTGTCGGGATGGAAGGATTCGGCGAAGACGGCACGCACAACTACTCCAGTCGGTTCGAAAAGATCCCGCGGCGCGGGAGAGGGACGCGGCAGCGGCAACCACCGCCCCCGCAAACGCAGGCCGGGGGGTCATCGTCCGGTGGTGGCCCGGTGGCGACGCCGTCGCAGGTTTCCGCACGTCCGTAGGCGGGTCAGTCACTCACCCAGGTGACGACATCAGCGATGGCTGCCCGGCTGGTGCGGTAGTTGTTGGCTGGATGCTCCGGGTCCGGCCACCCGAAAGAGATGCCGCACACGACCTTCCGGGACGGCGGTAGGTCGAAGAACTCGCGGACGGTGTCGGAGTGGCTGGCCAGCGCACCCTGTGCGATCGTGGCGACCCCGTGCGACTTCGCGGCGAGCATGAAGTTGGCGAGGTACCCGCCACAGTCCACGGCGCCGTACACGCCCAGGGCGTCTTCGGTGGTGAGGATGGCGACGTGCGGGGCGTCGAAGAGCGCGAAATTGCGCAGGGTCTGTCGACGGTAGGCCGCCTTGTCGCCGCGCTCGACGCCGACGGCGTTGTAGAGGGCGAACCCGCAGGCTCGGCGCCGTTCGCGGAAGACCCCGGCATACTCGCGCGGTGCCGGCAGGTCATAGCAATGCTCGTCGCTCTGCGCCGCCGTCGCGGACATCACCTGCCGGAAGCGTTCGGTCGCCGCACCCGAGGTGATGTGCAGTCGCCAGGGCTGGACGTTGTTCCAGGAGGCGGTCATCTGGGCGGTGCGAAGGATCGTCTCGATCAGCTCGCGCGGAACCGGCTCGGGCAGGAAGCCGCGGCAGCTGCTCCGCGCGGCCATGAGCCGGTGCAGGGCCTCGGCGTCCTGCACCCGCAGGGTCGGGATGGACATGGATGCGTCGATGTCCTCTCGGTTCTCGGTGATGGCACTTCTCGGTCCAAACGGTGCGGATCAGGTCAGGCCCGCGGACGTCGCCGGCGGGCCCGCGCTGTGGCCCGGTGGCGACTCATGCCGTGGAGCCGGGCGGTTCTGTCCATCGCGGATACGTGGCGGTACCGGCAAACGCGACGGTCTCGTCCTCGGCGATTCTGATGAGCTGGTTGTACTTGGCCATTCGATCCGAGCAGCGGAGCGAACCGATCTTGATCTGCCCGGCGGCCGTTCCGACGGCGAGGTCGCTGATGAAGGGGTCTTCGGTCTCGCCGGAACGCGCCGAGACCACGGGCACAAAGTGGTTCTCGCGAGCGGCCGCGATGACCGTCAGCGTGCCGCTCAACGTGCCGTTCTGGTTGACCTTGACGAGCACCCCGTTGGCAGCCTTCTGATCCACACCGCGCTGCAACCTGGTCGAGTTGGTGGTGAACAGGTCATCGCCGATGAGGTTGACCCTTCCCCCGAGCCGGCGGGTCAGGTTCGTCCAGCCTTGCCAGTCCTCCTCATCGAGAGCGTCCTCGACGGACACGACCGGATACTCCTCGACCCAGGAGGTCACCAGGTCGACGACGTCTCCGCTGCTGCGCCGGTGTCCTTCGCGGACGAAGTCGTAGTCCCGGGTCTCGGGGTCCCAGAGCCCGTGCGCGGCCACGTCGATGGCGATCGCCAGGTCGCGTCCGGGCGCGTAGCCGGCGCGCTCGATCGACTCCACCATCAGCTCGAGCGCTTCCTTGGAGGTCGCGAATCCCGGGCTGAGCCCCCCTTCATCGGCCAGCAGTGTGCTCAGTCCTCGATCGGCTATCGCCGCCTGGGCGGCGGCCCGGACGTCGGAGACCATGACGATCGCCTCCTGCAGGGAGGCCGCGGAGAGGGGGACGGCCAGGAAGTCCTGCACGTCCATACCATGCCTGGCGTGCAGCCCTCCGCTGAGGATGTTGACCATCGGCATCGGCAGGGTCGGCGAGGCGATTCCGGCCAGGTGCGCCAGCCACCGGTACAGCGGTAGCCGTTGGCTGATCGCGGCGGCACGCGCGACCGCCAATGACACACCGAGCACGGCGTTGGCGCCGAGGTGGCGTAGCTGCGCGGTGCCGTCCAGTTGGACGAGGGTGTCGTCGACGGCCGCCTGGTCGCTGCAGTCCAGGCCGACGACCGCCGCCGCGATCGCCTGGTTGACATTGTTCACCGCGGTGCCGACTCCCAGTCCACCGAAGTGCGGTCCGCCGTCGCGAAGCTCCCAAGCTTCGTGGGTGCCGGTGGACGCGCCGGATGGGACCGCGGCCCGGCCGAGCACGCCGCCGCTGGTCTGGACGTCGACCTCCACGGTCGGGCGGCCGCGGGAGTCGAGAACCTGCCGCGCATGGACCTGAGCGATGGTGCTCATGGGTTGAGGTGTCCTTACTCGTGGGAGCCGGCCGGTACTGCGGGGCTCGGGGTGTTGCACGGATAGTGAGGCGGTTGGCCGGTGAGAACGCGGATCACGTCCTGGGTGGCCTTGGTGCGCAGTTCCTCGACGGAGGCGTCGGAGGAGAAGGCGATGTGCGGCGTAACGGTCACCTGGCGGTGGCGCACCAGGCCGGGCGGGACTTCCGGCTCCTGCTCCAGGACGTCCAGCGCGGCCGCGGCCAGTTGTCCCGCCTCCAGCGCCCGTTCCAACGCCCCGGTGTCGACCAGTCCACCACGGCTGACGTTGACCAGAAGTGCCCATGGGCGCATCAGGCCGAGCTCGCGGGCACCGATGAGATGGTGCGTCGCCGGGCCGAGCGGGGCGTGCAGCACCACGATGTCGCTGCGCGTCAGCAAATCGTCCAGGGAGGCGTACTCCACGTCGGCGTTCGGGCGCAGGTCGTTTGCGAGGACGGTGCAGCCGAAGGCCTGGAGTTTGCGGGCGGTCGCCCGGCCGATTCTGCCGTACCCCACGATCCCGACGGTCTTGTTCCTCAGCCTGCCGAGCCGGGCGGCCGACGGGCGCCAATGCCCATCACGCACATCGCGGTCGAAGACGGTGATCCCGCGGGTCCAGTTGAGGACCAAGCCCACGGCGTGGTCGGACACCTCTTCGACGCAGTAGTCGGGCACGTTGGTGACCTGCACCGCACTCGCGGTCGCGGCCTCGACGGCGATGTTGTCCAGGCCCACCCCCATCCTCGTCACCACACGCAGGCGTCGCGCCGAGGTGATCGCGAGCGCGGACACCTCTGCCCAGCACGTCATGATCGCCACGGGATCGTGCTGGACGACCAGCCGTTCGATCTCGCCTGCCGGGGCGGCGTCCGCCGGACCGGCGACAAGTCTCAGGCCGGCATCCTGCAACAGCCCGTGCTCGATGTCGGTATCCGGCCATGCCCGGTCGGTGAGAAGCACGACCTTGCTCTCGGACATCATCGCGACCTTTCCCAGTCGGAGATCCCAGCATTCAGCCGCACCATGCGGGCAGCGCTCATCGGCTGGGATTCATCGGTCGACGCCACCAAGGTCCCGCGTGCCCGTGGTAGGCGAGGTAGGAGCGGCAGGGGAAACGGGGGCGGTCTGGTGGCGCTCTCGGGCGAGGTGGATGAACGGCATGAGCAGGGACGGGTCATCGACGGCCCGGAGGTCGAGAACGTCCTCCAGCGCAACTCCTTGCAGGAGCCGTTTGATCGGGACCTCCAGCCGCTTGCCCGTGCGCGTGTGCGGAATGCCCTGGACCAGGCGGATCTCGTCCGGCACGTGACGGGGTGAAGCGCCCACCCGGATCACTTCCACTATCCGTGCCCGCAGCGGATCGTCCAGCACGGCGCCGGGCACGAGTGCCACGAACAGCGGCATCCAGTAGCCGCCGCCGGCCGACTCCACCCCGATGACGAGAGCTTCGGCCACCTCGGGCAGCCGCTCGACTGCCGCGTAGATGTCGGCGCTGCCCATCCGGACCCCGTTGCGGTTCAACGTGGCGTCGGATCGTCCGTGGAAGACCACCGATCCCCTGCCGGTGATGGTGATCCAGTCGCCGTGCTTCCACACCCCCGGCCATGTCTCGAAGTAGGCGGCCCGGTAGAGGGCCCCGTCCGGGTCGTTCCAGAAGAACAGCGGCATCGACGGCATGGGCTTGGTCACGACCAGCTCGCCCACGCTGTCTCGTACCGAGCGGCCGGCATCATCCCAGCTGTCGAGGGCGACACCGAGCATCGGGGAGGTCAGCTCCCCCTCCCACCGCGGCAGGGTCGGCACCGGGCCGGCGAACGCCGAGGCGACATCGGTTCCCCCGGCCACGCTGTCCAACGCCACCCGCCCGGCGAACTGCGCCGAGACCCAGCGGAAGGCCGACTTGTGCACCACCGAACCGGTCGCGCCGACAACCCGTAGCGCGGCGAACCCCTGCTCCCCCAGCCGCAGCCCGGCCTTCTCACTCTGCAGCAGATATGCAGGGCTGGTCCCGAACACCGCGACGTCGTTGCGGCGCACCACGTCCCAGAGCGCTTCCGGGGCGGGCCAGTTGGGACTGCCGTCGTAGCAAACGACCGTGGCGCCGATCAGCAATCCGCCGACCTGCAGGTTCCACAGCATCCAACTCGGCGAGGTGTACCAGAAGAACACCTCGCGGTCGGCCATGTCCCAGTGCAACCAGAGGCCTTTGAGATGTTCCAGGAGCACCCCGCCATGACCGTGCACGATTCCCTTGGGGATGCCACTGGTACCGGAGGTGAACAACACCCACAGCGGGTGGTCGAAAGGCACCCGCACCGGCTGCGGTTCCGAGTCCGCCGCGCTCGCATCAGCCCAGGACATCAGGCCAGGGCCGTCGGTGGCGGGCAGGTCGAGCCCGAGGCGCGGCACGACCACCGTCAGTTTGAGGCTGGGCAGCGACGCGACGAGCCGGCTGACGGCATCGCGTTTGTCGATCTGCTTGCCGGCGAACCGGTATCCGTCGGCGGTGACCAGGACGGTGGGATTCAACTGCCCGAGTCGAGCCGCCGCGGCCTCGGCGGCGAAGTCCTGGCCGCAGCAGGCCCAGACCGCCCCGAGGCTCGCGGCCGCCAGAAAGGCGATCATCGCCTCCGCGACGTTCGGGACGTAGCCGACGACGACGTCGCCCTGGCCGACACCGGCGTTACGGAACGTTCCGGCCACCGCGCCGATCTGGCGGCGCAGCTCCGCCCAGGTGATGCTCCGGCGCTCCCCGCCGGCCTCACTCTCGTCGATGATCGCCGGCCCGAGCTGGTCGCAGTGACGAAGCACCTGCTCGACGTAGTTGAGCCGCAGCCTGGGAAACCAGCGCGCGCCGGGCATCGCCTCGTCGGCCAACGCCGGCTCACGCTCCCCGGTAACGGCGACGTCGAAGTACTCGACCAGCACGCTCCAGAACGCGGCCGGGTCGGCGACAGACCAGGAGTACAGTTCCTCATAGCCGGCGAAGTCCCTGCCGTGCACCTGACGCAGCCAGCGCTGGAAATCCTCGAGATTGCTCTCCGGGGTGTGCGCACCGGGCGATTGTCCGGGTCGAACCGTCGCTGTGGTGTCTGTCTCCATCAGTTGCCCTTGCCCGAGTAGGGGACTCACGCCCGAACCTGCGTCACGGTTCACCCAGGCACCAGCCAGCGATGATGGCCGGTACGACCAAGCAGACTCGAGAGGCGCAAGACTTCCTGCCTCGGCAATCCTATGCCTGCGCAAGCATTGAAATCAACTCTTGCATGCGCAGGCATCGAAGGTTACGGTCGGATGAACCATCACCAACCGATGCGCGGAGGATCACATGAGCGAGGGGCGGGCGGTGCTGTGCGTCACGGCCGACAACCTCGGACGCGCGGCTGAGATCACCCTCGAACTGGCGAGCCGTCCCGATCCCGAGGAAGCCGGCCTCAAGGCTCTCCCTCGCGCCATGGACATGTTCGACAGCCTCGGGATCACCGCGACCTTCTTCGTGGAAGGCTGGAACGGCCTGCACCACCCCGACGCGGTCGGCTCGATCGTCCAGCGTGGCCACGAAGTCGGACTGCACGGCTGGATACACGAGCAGTGGGACGCCCTCACAGATGCCCAGCGCGAGTCCCTCCTGTTCGACGGAACGGCGGCACTACGGCTGGCCGGCGTCGAGCCCACCGGGTTCCGAGCGCCCGGCGGCTACCGGGGTACCCGCACGGCCGAGGTGCTCCGCGAACTGGGCTACGCCTTCGACGCGAGCATCGAGCGTGGTTCCGAGGACGTGCCGCTCGCCGTCAGCCTGCTGCCTGCCGGCATCCCCAGCATCCCCTTCAGATGGGACATGATCGACTTCTGGCAGTACCACATGCACCCGGCAGGCCCCCGATCACCGGCAGAGGCGCTGGCCCACTTCAACACCACGCTCGACAACGCCATCCAGACCGGTGGGCTCGTCACGCTGATCGTCCACCCGTTCGAGTCGTTCGCCGACGACGAGAAGTCCTCCGTCGTGGAGAGCTTCCTTAAGCGAGCCGTCGCGTCGCCAGACGTGGACCTCCTCAGCGCGGGCCAGCTCGCCCGGCGGGCGACTACTCCCGCCGCAGACATTTGATCCATTAACCCAAACAAGCTCACGGAGACATGCCATGTCGATCCAACCCAGCGGAATCAACCACCTCGCGATCGCGACACGCGACATCAAGGCCCAGATCGAGTTCTTCACCGACGTCCTTGGCTGCAACCTCAACGCGCTGTTCTGGATGTACAACGTCCCGGACACCTACCACTGCTTCATCGAACTGAACCCGAAGTCCTACGTCTCGTTCGTCCAACACCCCGGCAATCCGGACACGATCGAACTCGGCGTGACGCACCCCGGTTTCCCGGGTGGCACGGTGGCCGCGGGCGCCACGCAGCACATCGCGTTCGAACTCGACAGCATCGAGAACCTGTACGTCATGCGCGACCGGATCCGCAGCAAGGGCATCTGGGTGATGGGCCCCCTTGATCACGGCACCTGCGAGTCCATCTACTTCGCCGGCCTGGAGGGACTGACTCTGGAGATCACGGCTGGCATGCCGTTCGACCCCGAGTTCTGGATCGACCCGGAAGTCGTGGAACTGGCCGGGATCAGCGAGGACGAGCTGGCTCGCTACCTGAAGCCCGAAGAGTACGTCGGCCCTTCCGGACCAGCCGGTAGCGTTCCGCAACCGGCCCTGGACCGCAGCAAACCGCACATGCGCTTCCCAGATGAGGGCATCTTCAGTCTGTCCGACGAGCAGATCCGCGCGATGCTCAGCCACGCCGAGACCCCGGTCAAGCACAAGGACTGAAAGATGTCCAAGCTTCACCTGGTCGAGAAATGGTTCGCCGCCGTCGAAAAGGGCGACTTCGAGTTCGTGCGGGCGCTCTACGCCCCCGCTGCCACTATTTGGCACAACGACGGCTCGCCCGAGCAATCGCCCGAGGAGAACGTGGCCATGGTCACCGCCGTGGCGTCCGTCCTCTCCGACCTCAGATACGACGTCGTCAGAAGGGTCGAAGTCGCGGACGGGGTGTTCAGTCAGCATGTGCTACGTGGCGGCCTACCGGACGGGACCGAACTGCATCTCGATGCTGCCATGTTCGTGCATGTCGCGGACGACAAGATCCAACGCGTGGAGGAGTACATCGACACTGCGCAGGCCACGACGCTGATCCAAGCGTTGAGCGTTGCAGGCGCAGTGGAGCCACCATCTTAGAGGTGGAAATCCCATCGAACGTAGAGACCTCCACTCATTGATCTTTCGGCGGACGTCGTTCGCTGGACGGCGTCCGGCGTCCGCCTGACATGGTGCGCCGCGCGCTGCGGGGCAGGCTCGTTCTCACACCGTCTCCACGCTTTTAGGGGATTGACAGACTAAGCTTCGCCTCGTTGCGCGGACGCCTGCGGTAACCCCTCGGTCCCACGCCGGTGCGCGGGTCGCAGTGCAGCACGAACTTCCTTCGGGGAGTTGAGCGGTTCCTCCGCCGCACGGTCACGGACCGATGCGTGTGCCGTCACGGAGGCTGAGCAGGGTGCGGCGGTGCGGGGGTGCGGCCTCGACGGTCGCCCGGAACATCCAATCGTCCCACCTGTACGCGGCGTCGGCGAGGACGAGTGTGGTCCAGCCTCCGCCCAGGCAGTACGGTCCCCCGCAGATGCGCTCGACCAGTTCCTTCCACCGCTCGTAGTCCTCGTACTTCAGCAGCGAGCTCGCATCCGCCACGACGAGGTACTGCCTCGCCCCGACCCCCCGCTCGCCGAGTTGATCGAAGAAGTCCGTCCAGCCCTGGGACGCCGCGTAGGGCAGTTCCAAGGCCGTGACGAACTGTTCGACGGCCCGCGCAGCGGTCGTGCAGGCCGATCCCAGCACCATCCGTATCTCGGAGTTGAAGTCGTGGCCCCGGAGGGCGTGGAGGCGCAGGACCAGCTTCCAGACGTCCTCCCCGCCGAGGTCCACCACCACCGGCCGCCCGTGCACACCGGCCACCTCCTCCGCGAGCACCTCGAGCGGATCTCTGTGGGCCTCGGCTTCCGGGCTGTCGGTCATAGGCCCATCGTGACTTCCGCCCAGCCGGAAGGGAAACGCATTTTCGCCGCCCCTGTCATCGGCGCTCACCTGCCGGCCGGGGGTGATTACGTGGGCGCGACCACCCGGCGAGCCCGTAGTCTCCTGGTATGTCTCGCTCCCTTGTGGTGCCATTCGTTGTCATCACCGCTGTGGTCGCGGTCATGGTCGGCGCCCTGGCGCTGCTGGCGCTGCCGCTTCGGATCAGCTATGGCGCCGGGAGCATCCGCTGCGGAACCATCCTGGACAGCGCGGACTGCCCCGCGGGCATGGCCATGAATCGGCTACGCGATACCGGTGTACTCGTCGCGGCTCTCATCGCACCGGCGCTGGTGTTGTTCGCCTTCAGGGGAGAAGGACGTGGCTGGTCTCTAGCCCGCCTCGCCTGGGTCTGTTTGCTCTTCTTCTACTGGGTGGTCGCTCTTCTGCTGGGACTATTGTCGCTGGCAGCGGCGGTACCCGCCTAGACGCGAGGCCGCTGAAGCCGCCGCACCGCCCTGGCCACGACCATGGACCGAAACACATCGCGATCTGTGGGGGGCGACAGCTCAGTCGCCCTCAGCGGCTTTGCCGATCCGTCACTCCAGTCCATCACAGGCCCAGGAAATCAACTGCGGTCGTGTCCGTTCTCGGTCGAACCGGAGCCGCTCCTCATGGTCACCGATTTCCACGAGCCGATTAACCAGGCCATGCGGGATCTCAAGGGCGAGGCGCAAAGTCCGTTGAACATGCACGGCCGCACAGGCATTGGGACTCTGGGCGCTGTTCGTCCGGGTTGGCCGGTGGTCGTGGCCTCGCCTGCTCGTCGGAGCGTCCACGCAGCCACTCCCCCGCGAGCTGAAGGACGGGATCGTCAGGAACAGCACGTGGTCCGAGGCCAAACGTCCCGACCGGGTGACGCCAACTGCTGGACGACCGCGGGGCTCCCCGACCGCGCCTCCGGCATCCTGCGCCGCAACGGTACCGACCTGGGCATCGTCATCGACGGCACGGCAAGGTGGCCATAGCTGGTTATTCGTCGACATCGAGCACACCTTCCGGCTGCTCAAGCAGACCTCCCGGCTGTAAGGAGCCGCGCCTGGCTATGTCGGTGAGTAGGGGAGGCGTTTGTCGTCCGGTACGGGAGGCGGCTTCGTGTCGCGGAGGGTGATGTTGCCCAGTTTGACGGCACTTGGAGCCTTGCAGTGGGACGATCGGTGTGCTTCTCCCGCTGGGGGTTCGAATGCACATATCGACGAGCAAGGTCGAGCTGTACGCGGCGATCCGCCGTGACCACCGTGCCGGTCTGTCGATGCGTGCTCTGGAGCGCAAGTACGGGGTGACCTGGCGGACGATCCGCAAGGCCCTGGATTCGAATTGGCCCGAGCCCCGCAAGAAGCAGGCGCCGCGTCCGACCCGGCTTGACCCGTACAAGCCGGTGATCGACGGGATGCTGCGGGCGGACCTCGACGCGCCGCCGAAGCAGAAACACACGGTGAAGAGGATTTTCGACCGGCTGCTCGACGAGTACGCGGCGGACGGGATCTCCTACCAGATGGTCCGCGCCTACGTCGCGGTGCGGCGCAAGGAGGTCCGGTGGGAGCTGGCCTCGTTCGTCCACGCCCGGCTGGACGAAGAAGGACGCGACGCCGTCCTCTTCCACGAACTCGACTGCCCGGTCTCGCACACGACGGGGCGCATCAGCCGCTGCGGCTGTCCCTGCCCCGCCCGGATTCTCGCCCGAATCGAGCGCACGGCGGAGCACGCCTGACCGGGGTCCTCGGAATGGGCTTCGCCACGCGGCGGGCACTCGCGGCAGCGTCGCTCCTGGCGTGGACTATTTGCGGGCAAGCGCCCGTGCCGCCGCACTCCCGGGTAGGCGGGGAAGTAGGCGTCGTGGTGACGGCTGCCACCTGCGTCGTTCCAGAAGTGCAGCGGCATGGACGGCATCGGTCGGGTGGTCACCAGCTCGGCGGTCTGCCCACGGACCGGCCCGCCCGCCGGGCCCCACGCCTCCAGCGTGACACCCAGGGACGGACCGGACAGCTCACCGTGCCGGACCGGCAGGATCGTGCGCCGCCGACGAGCGCGGTCGCCACGCCCGTCCCACCGCTCGCGGACTGCACCTCGACGTGTTCCCCGACCGGGGTGCGGATCCACTCGTACGCGGATGCCGGCAGGTGTGATCAGGCTGAGACGTCGTCAGGCGCCGTTTACGTTGGCCTCGGTGTGCCGGCTTTCGAGGTCGCCGTTCAGGGACCGCGCGAGTTCTGGCGTTGGATGGTTTGGACGTCATGTGGTCGTGTGGTGCTTTTTGGTCAGGGGGTGGAGGTGGGGTAGAAGGCGTTGATCTCGGCCAGGACGCGGTCGGGTGCTTCGTGGAGGAGGAAGTGTCCGGCGCCGGGGACGACGGCGGAGGTGGCGTGGGGGGCGGCGTCCTGGAGGGGCGGCAGGAACGCGTCGGCGAGGCCGGCCTGGGTGATCAGGTGGACCGGGATGGTCAGCGGGGTGTCCTGGAGTTTGGTGTTGTCGGCCTCGTCCTGGGTCAGGGTCCGGTAGAGCCCGAAGCCGGCGTGCAGGACCTGGGGGCGGGAGTACACCCGGACGAACTCGGCGAGTTCGTCGTCGGAGACGTTCTCGCCGGCGGTCTTCACACTCTGGAAGAAGTGGGTGAGGAAGGTTTCGACCCGGCCGGTGACCAGTTCCTCGGCGAGCGGATTCTGCAGGAAGAAGGAGAAGTGCCAGAACATCGATTCGAGGGTGGCGAACTTCAGGTTCTTGCCGACGAGGGCGGCGTCCATGAGGAACAGGCCCGCCACCTGGTCGCGGTGCTGGGCGGCCAGTGGGTAGGCGACGTTGAGGCCGTGGTCGTGGGCGACGACGTGTACGTTCTCGTGGTGGCCGAGGTGGTTGAGCAGCTTGTGGACGTAGGTGGCCAGGACCGTCTTGGTCATGGAGGGCGGGTTTCCGGTCGAGTCGCCCAGGCCCGGCAGGTCGATGGCGATGACGGTGCGGCCGGGCAGCAGTGAGGGCATGATCGGGCGGTACTCGTACCAGCTCTGCGGCCAGCCGTGCAGCAGCACCATGACCTGCGGGCCGTCGCCGCCGATGACGTAGTGCATCTGTACGTCGTCGATGGTGGTGAAGCCGTGCCGGAAGTGCTTGTTGAACTCGGCGTCGTCCTTGGTCGCCGCGTCGTAGCCGGGGCTGAGCGGCTCCTCCGACCCGACGGCTGCGGCGGTGGTGAAAGCGTTCATGGCGGTGTTACGTCCTTTTTAGGGGTCCTTGCAGGAAGATCGTGTTGTGGCACGGTGGAGATGTACGTAATCCCGTGTTTTCTGGGGGGTGTGACCAGCCGCGGCGGAAGCCGTGGGAGGTCGGTGACGGGTTGTGGGCCGGGGTCCCTCTGCCTCGTGCAGGGGTGTCGGTTCAGCCGCAGCAGTCGCAGCCGGGGCGGCAGCCGCAGGCGTCTGTCTCCCCGCCGGCGGCCGGAACCACCGCGGTGGGTCGGTGTCCGGACCCGCTCAGGAGTTCCGGTTCCACCTCTTCCGCGATGCTCCCCACTCAGATCCAGTCGTCGATCGAGAAGCTGCCGCCCGCAGGCCGGACAACCGTGGCGGTCAGTTCCCTCACCCGGTCGGCAGGTACCGGAACGCCCGGGGCCTGGTAGATCCATTCCATCGTCTTGTCCAAGCTCACGTCCTTGGGCACTTCCCCGAAGTAGGGCTTGCAGTAGACGGGTGTGCCTGGTTCGCTGCGCCAGCTGTCGGCGAGCGTGCCGATGTCCACCGCGTCGTAGCCGAGGATGTCGAGCAACTCCACGGCCTCCGCCTTGGCGGCGGCATCGTCGCCGGCGATCGGCATGGCACTGCGGTCCGGCGCACCCGAGGGGCGGGCCAGGCTGAACAGCTGGCTGACGACGATGTTGCTGGCCGCCTTGACCACACGGGAGTCGGCCAGGTGGCGTTGCACCAGCTCGCTGCTCGTCAGCTCGTTCGCGTCCAGCTCGGCGATGCGGCCGTCGCGCACCGGGTAATAGTTCAGCGTGTCGATCACGATTTTGCCCGCCAGCGGCTCTGCCGGGATCTTCTCGTAGGCGCTCAGCGGGATGGACACCACCACCAGGTCCCCGGCCTCGGCGGCCTCGGCGGGAGTGGCCGCACGGGCGCGGGGGCCGAGTTCGGCGACGAGATCGGCGAGGGACTCGGGGCCGCGGGAGTTGCTCAGGACGGCGTCCAGGCCTGCGGCGACAGCAAGGCGGGCCAAGATGCCGCCGACGTTGCCACTGCCGATGAAGCCGAGTGTCTTGCTCATGGTGCTCTGTTCTCCAATGGGATGCGGAAATGCCGGACCGGCCACAGCCACGAACGTAACCGGACCGGCTGGTCATGTTAACTACCGTACCACCTAACCGGACCGCCCGGTCATTTTGCGTAGAGTGGACCCATGAGCACTGAAGAAGAAGCCGTTGCAGCGCCGCCCGCGCGACGGATGAGAGCCGACGCGGTGCGGACGCGCAAGGCGCTGTTGAAGGCTGCCGCGGAGGTGTTCGCCGAGCACGGCGCGGAAGCGTCCGTTGCACAGATCGCGGCACGGGCGGGTATCGGAAAGGGAACCGTCTTCCGGCATTTCCCCACCAAGGAGGACCTGTTCGCCGCGATCATCAGCGAAGAAATCGACGGGCTGGTGACAGTGGGCCGCCAGCAGGCCCAGCAGGCCGACGCCGACACCGCCCTGCTGCAGTTCATGAGCGCGGGCGTCGATCTCTACGCAAACAACCGGGCGCTCGCGGAGGCACTCCGCATGGTGTCGGACGTTCGGCACCCGGAGATACAGGCCGGACAGGAGCAGCTGATCGCAACAGCCGAGTCACTGGCGCGGCGGGCGCAACGCGACGGCTCACTCCGTGCGGACCTGAACGGGCAGGACGTGATGCTGCTGATCTGCGGCGTGTACTACACCGCCGCACCCTTGCTGGCTGCCGATCCGTCAGCCTGGCGGCGCTACCTGCGGCTCACCTTCGACGGCATGTGCGCCACCGGCACCGGGCCTCTACCCCCGGCACTCGTCCACGACTCCCTGCTGCCGACGATCCGGTAGGGCGACGGCGATGCTCTCCGAGGCCGATCCTCACAGGGCATCACCGACCGAGGGGGTATGGCACAGCTTCTGAGCGACTTCAAATCTCATCGACATTCACGGGCCCTCAAGCCGCCAACCGCCATCCGAAGTCAGCAACAAACGCCTCCCACTGACACCTACACAGCCACGCGCCCGCGCACCCTGGAGGCGGCCGACCGATGGACCTGGCTGGTCTTCACCGTCCGCCGAACAACCGTCACCGGCCGCCCAGGCGCCGGCACGACGGGGAAGCGGCTATACCCGTTCCTCGGACAACACCCGGAAGGTGACCCCGGCCCGGTCGAGCCGTCCGATCAGCGCGTCGCCCATGGCGGTGGCCGTGGTGACCTGACCGGAGGTCTCGGGCAGGTCGTCGAACGCCAGGCACAGCGCCGACTCGGCCAGCATCTTGGCCGTCTCGCCATAGCCCGGATCGCCGCCCCTGACCTCGGCGGCGACACGCCTGCCACCGCCCTCGCCGACGAACTTCACGCTGAACCAGTGCTCGGCGCGCCGCTCGGCCGACGGGCCCTCGCCCGGCCTGCGCATCCGCAGCAGCAGCGCGCGGGTCGGCGGAAGCTGCGCGAGCGCGACGGCCGCCCCGGCCCCCGCCGCCATCCCCATGGCGAGCGGAAGGCGCCTGACGGCGACGTAGTGCCCGTACGAGAAGTCGGGCCCGTAGCGCTCGTTCGCGGCGGCCGACCGCGCCACGATCTGCGCGTCGATCGACGGGAACGGCAACGTCCAGCGGGCGCGCGTCCGCGGCGCGGGCCGCCGGGAGAGCCGTATTCTCCGGCCCTCCGGCCCGGGGCCCTCCAGGCGCCGCCGCTCCCGCCCGGCGCTGATCATGCCGCGCACGTCGGAGAAGATGCCGATCGCCGAGTGCCATGTGCCGCCCGAGACGTCCCCGCTCACCCGCACGAAGCCCTCGACGTGCAGGGGAACACCCTCGGGCAGGTGCTTGACGGTGAAGTAGGCGCCGAGGTCGTGCGGGATCGAGTCGAAGCCCGCCGCGTGCACGATCCGGGCACCGCTGCGCACCGCCTCGGCGTGGTACTTCACGTACATCCGGTCGACGAACGTGGGCTCGCCGGTCAGGTCGAGATAGTCGGTGCCGGACTTGGCGCACGCGGCCACCAGCGGCTCGCCGTACCTGACGTACGGGCCCACCGTGGTGATGACGACCCGGGTGGAACGCGCGATGCGGTCGATCGAGGGGACGTCGTCGGTGTCGGCGTGCAGCAGCGGCAGATCCTTGCAGACCGGATCGATCGCCGCGAGCCGGTCGCGCACCGCCTCCAGCTTGGCGTGGTTGCGGCCCGCCAGCGCCCAGCGCGTCGCCGCCGAGGCATGCTCGGCCAGGTACTCGGCCGTCAGGCCGCCGGTGAAGCCGGTGGCGCCGAACAGGACGATGTCGTACTCGCGGTCGTGCACACGCTCGTCGGCCATTGGTCACTCGCCCTTCAGGTCGCCGTTCCGAACTCGATTCTGTACTCCTGGCCGCCACACCGCCAACCAGACACCGCATCCAATTGCGCCGTCGTCGGGGCCTCCCCCGAACGCCGAGCTCTTGCGGTCCCGGAGGCAGCGTGCCCTCGCCGCGCGCCGCTATCCCGCCGAAAAGGTGGCAACGCATCGTCAGGGCCATCGAACGGAACCAACCATCGTGCACATCCGTTCGTAGGACACCTCAGCCACGCTCTCTCCCGTCCCTCCCCAGGCCTGCTACGCCGCACCACCGGTCTCCCACACCGACCTGACGCGCCGGATCCGCCACCCCGGAGATCCGCCGCGTCTCCGTGGCATGCCGCGGTCCCGCGCCCGCCACTACAGGTGGTCGCGTGGAATGTTGAAGTTCCAGTTCTGTGAGTGGATCCGGCGGTCGTTCTCGTAGCCGTCGAGTTGCGCGTGGACATGGAATTCATCCTGCGTGCAGGTCAGCACGGTGCGTGTCACCGCCCGCACGTCCCAGGCACCGCGGCGGAACGTCATGGTCGAGACGACCTCGCCGCGTGCGGAGGTGAAGTCGTCGGCCACCCAGCTGTAACGCTGGTCGACGCGCCGCCCCACGTCCAGGTCGATGGCGTCGAACCGCTGGACGCCGCCGTCCTTGACGACCTCCAGCGACGACTCGTAGTCCACCAGGTCCCGGGACACCCGCCACTGCTGGTCTCCGGGACGCACCTGCACGGTGGGCATCGGAGGTGCGCCTTCGGGCTCGTCGAACGGCCGCATCGAGATCTCGTCGGACTCGGCCACGGGCCGTACCGGCAGGATCAGCCTGCTGGCGCCGGTGTGCACCGAGAGCTTGGCGGGACGGGGCGGCGGCCAGGCCAGTGGCCAGTACGACGTGGACAGCGACAGCCTGATGCGATGACCCGGCGGGAACGCCTGGGCGACACCGTTGAGCTGGACGCGGACCCGGTAGCGGCGGCCCGGCTCCAGGGCCGCGGGCTCATCGTCGCGGTCCCGGTGGGTGAGGTTGAGCAGCCCGTAGGTGACGCGGGTGGCGCGGCCGTCCGGGGCCACATCGGAGAGCCGGGCGGCGATCATGGCCACCGGCTCGGTGGCCGTCACGTCGAGTTCCACGACGGGGCCGCCGAGGATCTCGCAACGCTCGGTGAGCACGCCGGTGTCGAACACCAGCGAGCCCCCGTCCTCCTCCCGCTGGTCGTACGGCAGGTCGGGCGGCGCGCTGTAGGAGCACCACTTGCCGGCGAACTGCCCCACCGACAGCGGCGACTGGATGGTCAGCTCCTCCTCGGGCACCTCCTCCCCCGGCCGGGCGATCCGGTACGGAGCCAACGGCAGGCCGTCACGCCGGACGTGCGGGGAAGGCCACGACGGCTCCCCGACCCAGCGGCCCGGGCGCTCCTCGTAGGAAGTGGACGGCGGCACGCTCTCCTGCATCCAGGTGCGCAGCATGGGCCCGTCCATCACGTCGTTGTCCTCGCCCTTCAGCCACCGGTCCCACCAGCGCACCACCTCCTGGAGGAAGCCGATGGCGGGGCCCGGCCGGCCCAGGTGCGGGTACTTGTGCGACCACGGGCCGATGAGCCCCTTGCGGGGGACGTCGAGGTGCTGCATCAGCCGGAACACGGCGTTGGAGTAACCGTCGGCCCAGCCGCAGACGGCGAACACCGGGCACTGGACGGCCTGGTAGTCCTCGCAGACCGACGCGCGCCGCCAGTAGTCGTCGCGGCGCTGGTGGCCGAGCCAGTTCTCCAGCCACAGGCCGCTGCCCTCCAGGCGTTCCTTCCACATGTCCCGCCAGCGGTCGCCGACCAGCGCCGGGTCGGGCGGGCAGGTGGTGTAGGCGAACATCGTGGACGCCTCGGCCAGGTTGTCCGAGAGCAGGCAGCCGCCCATGTAGTGCATGTCGTCGGCGTACCGGTCGTCGGTGAACGAGGCGATCACGATGGCGCGCAGGCTCGGCGGCCTGCGGGCCGCCACCTGGAGCGAGTTGAACCCACCCCAGGAGATCCCCATCATGCCGGTGCGCCCGTCGCACCAGGGCTGGTCGGCGAGCCAGGCCAGCACCTCCTCGGCGTCGCGGTGCTCCAGGTCGAGGTACTCGTCGGTGAGCACCCCCTCGGACTCGCCCGTGCCGCGGAGGTCGACGCGTACGCAGGCGTAGCCGTGGCCCGCCATGTAGGGGTGGTGGATGGAGTCGCGCACCGCGGTCAGGTCCCGCTTGCGGTACGGGATGTACTCCAGCACCGCGGGCACCGGCTCGTCATCGGACGACACCGGACGCCAGATCCGGGCCGCCAGCCGCACCCCGTCCGACATCGGGATCCACAGGTGCTCCTCTTCCTTGACCGCCCACGGCAGCGCGGTCACTTCACGCATCGCTCACCCTCCCGGGTCGTGCCGCCCTCTCACTCATCCCGCTCGCCGTCACCGTCGTCGAAGTCGAAGGCCAGCGCCTCGACACAGCGGTCGTACTTCTCCCGCAGCTCGGTCTCGTCGGCGGCGGCCACCGATATCTGCGCGAGCTGGTGGCTGTAGCTGTCCTCCGCCTGCGGCGCCTCCGAGAGCCGCCGCCCCACCTCCACCATGGGATGGATGCTCACCCCGGGTATGTCGCGCTCGGCCTGCGCGATCTCCTCGTCGGTGGCCCGGGCGCGCACGACGCCGTCCTCGAAGCGGCGCAGGTACCACTTGGCGGCGAGGGCGTAGGGGCCCTGGCGGTAGGGCAGGCTCGGGTCGCGGCCCAGCGCGAGGCTGAGCATGCAGTGGTGGTTGGGTATGCCGTCGACCTGCTCGAACAGCCTGGCGTGCGCCTGGGAGTGGCGCGGATTGACCTCCAGCAGCCCGACCTCGCCCGTCTCGGGGTCGCAGAAGTACTCGATGCTGAAGGTCGAGTTGTCCAGTCCGATCTGCGCGATCACCCGCGTGGAGACGTCCTCCAGCGTCCGCTGCGTCCCGGGCGGCAGCCGGGACGGGTACTGGTGGCGCAGGAAGCTGGATTCGCCCGGGTACGGGATGGAGTCGAGGATGCCGTAGACCTTGATGCCGCCGTCGCGGACGTACCCCTCGACGGCGGCGCGGGCGCCTGACATCGCCTCCTCCGCCAGGCACGCCGCGCCGCCGACCTCGGCGATCTCCGGCGGCAGGTCGAGCAGGCGCAGGACGTGGTCGAACGGCCTGCCCATCCGGTCGATGCCCTCGCGGATGTGCGCGACCGCGTCCCGGAACTGCGCGTCGTCCTTCACGTGGAAGGCCAGCTCGGAGTCGACCGACTTCACCGGCTTGAGCCACATCGGGTACCGCATGCCCTCCGGAGGCCGCTCGGCACCGTCCAGGTCCAGCAGCGCGAACCGGGGGTAGGCGTCGGTCACCTTTCGCTGTTCGAGCCGGCTCCAGTATTTGTGCTCGCATTTGACGACCGCCTCCAGGTCGGGTCCGCGCAGCCCGAAGCGGCGGGTCAGGATCGGCACCATGGTGCTGACCGGGAAGTCCCAGTACCCGACGATGGCGTCGACGCTCCCGTCGAACGCCTCCAGGTGCCGCTGCGCCTTGTCCAGCAGCGCGGCGACGTCGATCTCTCCGTACAGCAGCTCGTCACGGCCGAGCAGCGGATGGAACCTGCACTCTGCGGCGTAGGGGACATCCAGCAGCGTGTCGAAGTTGTCCTCTTCGAGACCGAGCACAAAGACGTTGATGGGTTCCATCCAAGACCTCCTTTTCGTCTGAGGCGGCGTGTCCTAAATAGAAAGTCCCAAACGTCCGCGGCTCCCACCGGTGCCCGGAAAGTGCGTTCTGCGGCCTCCAGCGTGCACCGCAGCCGGCGCGGCACCGCGGGCCGCCGAGGTCGTCACGCGCGCTACTACGCGGACCTGGTCGAACGCGCCGCCGCCGGGCTGCACGGCTCCGGGCTGCGGAGCCGGATGCGGCGGCTGGGCCATGAGCACGCCAACTACACGCCGCGTTCGACACCGCCGAAGTGGGCGAATCCAAGGGACCACCAAGCGCCGCCCAAAGGGCGGGCACGGTCCGGCCACCTTCGTGTAGTCACCACCTACCCGGGTACAGCGGTGTCACCTCGCCGCCGCCACCGTGGTGACGGCCACAGCCACGCGGGAGGAGCTATGACCACGCGACGCACGCACCCGACAGGTACCACCGGGGCCACCCGTACACCGGTACAACTCGCGGCACTGGCGGTCGGCGCGGTGTTCCTGCTGGTCGCCGTGCTCGGATTCATTCCCGGCATCACCACCGGCTACGACACCCTCCAGTTCGCCGGACACGAATCGGACGCCAAACTCTTCGGCCTGTTCCAGGTGTCCATCCTGCACAACATCGTCCATGGCCTCTTCGGGATCGCCGGGCTTCTGATGGCTCGGACGGTGGCCGCGGCCCGCGCCTTCCTGATCGGCGGCGGCATCATCTACCTGGTGCTCTGGCTGTACGGGCTCCTGATCGACCAGCACGGCACCGCCAACTTCGTTCCGGTCAATACCGCCGACAATTGGCTGCACCTGGTATTGGGCGCCGGAATGATCGCCCTCGGTGCACTGGCACCGCCCCAGCTCCGCACCATCAAACGCTGACACGCAACACACGCATATGCTCACGGCGCGGCGGGTCCTTTCGGGCCCGCCGAGTGCAGCCGCCACCCGGGGTTCGCTCTCGCCAACGCGTTCAAGCGGGAGTACCGGATGTGGCACTTGTCGTTGGTGACTCCGGGGAACCGCTCCCCCATGGCCTCGGCCCGTTCGTCGATTAGGGCATCGAGATCGAGATGCCGCCGCTCTCGGTCGCCGAGGTGAGGTGCCGGGCCGGGCACCGTTCGCAGCGGACGCTCCGGCAGTCGCCTCCAATGCCCCCGCAGTCCCTGGGGACGATCTCAGTGCCGGTCCCGTTCGCCGGGGATCAAGGCGATCCCGTACGCGAGCGCTGTCATCGAGACCTCCTGGGAGGGTGTTCTCTCAGGTCCTCCAGGCCGCCCTGGGCGTCCTCGATGACCAGCCGTTCCGCGGTCGCCGAGTCACCTTCCCGCAGGGCGCGCACCAGGGCGCGGTGACTGGAGTAGCGGTCCAAACCGAAGCGTTCGTCCGCAGCGATCTTCTCCAGGCGCAGGGCCCGGCGCTGTGGCCGGGAGAAGACCTGGGACTGCTCGAGGAGCCGGATCAGCACCGGGTTGGCCGCACAGGCGTTCACCGCGTCGTTGAACTCCTGTATCCGGTCGAGCAGCGCGGTGAGGTGCCGGTCGACGTCCTCGCCGTTCCGGTGCCGGGTGATGATGACGATCAGCAGGTCGTCGGCGTCGTCGAGGATCGCGTCGAGTGCGTCCAGCTGTCCGGGCGTGGCGTGCCGGGCCGCGAACCGGGCCACCAGGCCGCGCAGGGCGATCTCTACCTCGGCGAGGTCGTCGATGGCGCGCTCGGCGACGTCGGCCACGACGACGGTCCGGGGCCCCGTGCGCTGGATGAGCCCGTCCTGTTCGAGGCGGCGCAGTGCCTCTCGCACCGGTGTGGGGCTGACTCCGAGCCGCTCGGCCAGACCTCGCTCGGTCACCTTCTGGCCGGGGCGCAGCGCGCCGGCCCCGATCTCCTCTCGGAGGGCCTGGTAGGCGAGATCGGCTCGGGTCTCGCCGTCTGTACCGGGCCGGTCCGCCGTCGACTTGACCATCATGCGCCCACGATAGCAGAGGCAATGGCAACCACTGGTGCTATGGGTTGAATTTTTTGCTATGGCAAATAGGGTGACTCGGGCCACAGCCGAGGAGGACGCCATGGCCAGCGCGACACGAGCCGAAAGCCGTCCGGCCGGCACCGGGAGGATCACGTTCTACGTGGCCCTGGCGGTGTTCGCCCAGGAGTCGACCTGGAACTTCTACGACAACCGGGTGCCGGAACTGCTGCGGGACCACGTCGCCAGCGCCGCCGTCATCGGCCTGCTCATGGGCATGGACAACCTGCTGGGGGTCTTCATCCAGCCCTACATGGGCAACCGGTCGGACAACACCCGGACGGCCTGGGGGCGCCGGATCCCGTACCTGGCGGTCATGATGCCGATGGGCGCCCTGCTGTTCCTGCTCATCCCGCAGACGACGTCGCTGCGCTGGCTGATCCTGGTGATCTTCCTGTACGCGCTGGTGATGAACAGCTTCAAACCCGTCAGCGAGTCGCTCATGCCCGACTTCATCGAGCCCGAGCGCCGGAGCCGCGCGAACGCCGCGGTGAAGATCGCCTCAGCGCTGACCACCATCGTGGCCGCGCTGGTCAGCCTGCTGCTGGTCGACGACCACCCGAAGCTGGCCTTCACGGTCCCGTCCGGCCTCATGCTGGTGGCGGCGGCTGTGCTCGTCTGGCGGGTGCGGGACAGCCGTTCGACGGCCTACAAGGCGGCCGTCGCCGAGGACGAGGCATCGGCGGCCACCGGGCCGCCCGATATGCACGTCGCGATCAGAACGAGGACCATCGTCCGCGACGTGGTGTCCGCTCCAGACCGGAGCCGGCTGCTGCTGATCGTCGCCATATTCGTCTTCGCGGGGGCTTGGTTCGCCTCACGTTCCCTGACGACCCCCTACGGCGTGGAGGTCCTCGGCCTCTCCGACGGCGAGGCGGGCGGGCTGACGCTCCCGAGTGGGATCGCCTACATCCTCGCCGCCTTCCCCGCCGCACTGCTGGCCGAGCGCTTCGGGCGGTTGCGCGTCATCGCCGCCGGGATGGGGGTCTTCGCCGCCGGCATGGTTCTGGGGACCGCGGTCCAGACGCCGACGGCCACCGTCGTGGCGATGTGCCTCGCGGCGGCCGGCGCCGCCGGGTTCCTGATCAACACTCTGGTCGTGATGTGGAACCTGGCACCGTCGAGCCGCGTCCTGGGCACCTACACCGGCCTGTACACGGTCGGATGGGCCGCCGGGGGGATGGCCGGACCGGCCCTGGTCGGCCTGGCGGTCGACGTCACGGGATGGCACCTGATGCTCCTGCACATCGCGGTCCTGACCGTCATCGCCGTTCTGCTGGTCCTTCGGATCGACCGACTCCAGCGCGCGAGCGCCCCCAGGGAGAGCGTCCGGTGAGCGCCCCGCCCATCGTCCTCATCACCACCGACTACCTGGTGCCCGGCGACGAGGTGGACGGCCTCCTCCGCGACGCCGGCTTCACCACCCGGCACCGCCCGCTGCGGGGAGCCCGCGAGCGCGACGAGCTCATCGCGATCCTGGCCGGTGCCGAGGGCGCGCTGATCGCCAACGAGCCGATGACCGCCGAGGTGTTCGCGGGGGCCCCGGCCCTCCGCGCGGTGGTGCGCACCGGCGTGGGCCACGACACCGTCGACGTCGAGGCCGCGACCCGGGCGGGCGTCTCGGTGAGCAACCTGCCCGGTGTCAACGCCAACGCCGTGGCCGAGTACACGATGGCACTCCTGCTGGCGCAGGCACGCCGGCTGGTGCCGGTCGCCGCCGGGGTCCAGGCCGGCCGCTGGCCGCGCGAGGACGGTCACGAACTGCGCGGCAAGACGCTCGGGCTGCTCGGGTACGGCGCGTCGGCACGGGCCGTGGTGCCCCTCGCCCGAGCCTTCGGGATGGCGGTGCTGTGCACGACCGGGGTGCCGGCGAGCGAACGGCGCGGCCCCCCGTCCGGTTCGTGGAGCTTCCCGAACTCCTGGCCGAGGCGGACTTCCTCTCCGTGCACACGGCGCTCACGCCGGCCACCCGGAACCTGATCGACGCGTCCGCGCTCGCACGGATGAAACCGACGGCGCACCTGGCCAACACCGCACGCGGCGCCATCGTCGACGAGACCGCGCTGGCCGCCGCGGTCCGCGCGGGCCGGCTCGCCGGCGCCGCGCTCGACGTCACCGGTACCGAACCGCTCCCGGCCGGCAGCCCGCTGCGCGATGTCCCCGGCATCACGGTCTTCTCCCACCTGGCCGGGCAGACCGCCGAGGCCCGCCGGGCGGCCGGCCTCGGCGGCGCCCGGGAACTGCTGGCCGCCCTGCGCGGGCGCCCCCGCTCCTCGCTCAACGCCCACCTGCTCCCGCCCGTACCGGCCGAAGGCCCGGCATGAACGATCACCAGCGAAACGAGGACGAGATGACGAGTACGCCCGCGACCGAGGACCCCGTTCCGAAGGAGACGGTCGAACCGAGGGAGACGGTCAGAGTCCTGGCTCCCAGCGGAATGATCGGGGCGGGGTTCCCACCGGAGACGATCGATCGAGGGATCGGGCTCGGGGCCGACGTGATCGCCGTCGACGGCGGTTCCACCGACTCCGGTCCGTACTATCTGGGCTCGGGCAAGGCGAAGACGAGCGCCGCGGCCGTCGCCCGCGACCTGCGGATTCTGCTGCGGGCCGCGGCCGGCGCGGGCATCCCGCTCATCGTCGGTTCGTGCGGCACGAGCGGCACCGACTCAGGCGTCGACTGGGTCGCCGGGATCGTCGACGGGATCCTGCGAGAGGAGGGCCTGGACCTGAGGGTCGCCCGCATCTACAGCGAACAGACTGCCGCCGCCCTCAAGGAGAGACTCAACGAGGGACGGGTCCACCCTCTGCCGCCGATGGGCGACCTGGACGCCGCCACGCTGGACGACTGCACCCACATCGTCGGCATGATGGGCCACGAACCCATCGTGCAGGCCCTCGACGCCGGGGCCGACGTGGTGCTCGCCGGTCGGGCCACCGACACCGCCGTCGCCGCCGCGTACCCGTTGATGAAGGGCATGCCGGCGGGCCCCACCTGGCACGCGTCCAAGATCGTCGAGTGCGGCGGGCAGTGCACCACCGACCCGCGCGCGGGCGGCGTCCTCGCCACCATCGACCAGGGCGGCTTCACCATCGAGCCACTGGACCCGTCCAACGCCTGCACGCCCACCTCGGTGGCGGCGCACATGCTCTACGAGACGGTAGACCCGTTCCGGATGCGGGAACCCGCGGGCACGCTGGTGGTCACCGACGCGACCTACACCGCACTGGACGACCGCCGCGTCCGCGTCGAAGGATCGCACTTCGAACCCGCCGCCCAGTACACGATCAAGCTCGAAGGGGCACGCGTCACCGGCTACGAGACCATGTCCTTCACCGCCGTCCGGGATCCACACATCCTCGCCCGGATCGAGGAATGGGCCGCGCTGATGCACCGGATCCTCGCCGACCGCGTGCGGCAGACGCTGGATCTCGAGCCTCCCGGGTACGCCGTGGACATCCGCCTGTACGGGTACGACGCCGTGCTGGAGGGCATCGACCCGGCGACCGGGCCGCCCCGGGAGGTCGGAGTGATGATGCTGGTCAACGCCCCGGACCAGGCGACGGCCACCGCGATCGCCAAGATCGCCAATCCGCTGATGCTCCATCTCCCGACCCCCGGCATGGACTACCTGCCGAGCCTGGCCTTCGCCACCTCGCCGGCCGAGACCGAGCGCGGTCCGGCCTACGAGTTCGTGCTCAACCACGTCGTGGACGTGGACGAGCCTTCCGCCATGTTCCGCGTCGAGATCGCCGAGAGGGCCTTCCGTGACTGACGACCGCCGCCCCACGCTGGGCGAGGTGGCCCTGGAGGTCCGTTCCAAGAACGCCGGCCCCTTCTGGGTCACCATGGAACTCTTCATGCGTTCGGCGGAGGACTACGCGACCGTCGCCGACGAGGGCTTCATCAACGAGGAGGCCATCGCGCGGCTGTACGACCTCGCCCCGGCCGACATCCAGATCTTCCGCATCCCCGCCCTCAACGTCGTGAAGATCTCCTTCCCCCGGCCGGTCCCCCAGGGCAGCCTGCGCGACCGCGACGTCCACGCGGGCCAGCACCACGTCCCCCTGGCAGCGCTCGTGCCCCCTTGAGCGGCGGGGCCGACTGACGAGGACGCCGGCCCCGCCGGGCAGCGGTGACACGCACGGCGGAATGTGGCGGAACCGTCTGACGGTGGGCTCCGTCTCTTGGTTCATGAACTTCCCGGACGAGGACATCATGACGGTCCCGGACTCGTGGCTGGAGCATCTGCATCCGCGCCGCGACCTCGGGCCCGTTCCGGCGGTCGAACTCGACGGCGAGGCCGCCCGCCGGTGGCGTTCCCGCCTCGACGGCGAACGCGCCGACATCGAGAAGGCCCTCGCCGTGGTGGAGGACGCCGAAACGGCTGAGGCGGCCCGCGCCTATCTGGACGGCGCCGCCGACCCCGTCGGCGCGGCGGTCGTCGCGGTCGCGGTCCTCGCCCGCGACGGCGACGGCGACGGCGACGGCGACGTGGTGAACGCGGACAAGGAGGAGACCGCCGCGCACTACGCGGAGGTGGTCGACGCGTGGGCCATGGAGCACGGCGTCGTCTTCGCCGCGTGCGCGTTCACCGAGATGCAGGGCGTCGTGGTGTGGCGCGACGTTCCGGCAGGGCGGCGGGACAAGCAGGCCCTGCGCCACCCCCGGCCCGGAAGGATCACCGCCCTGTGGACCGAGCGGCCGAACGATCCGGCGGACCGGTATCTGCGCGCATGGCGGGCGGGCCGCCAGGTGCGCGCTCTGCTCGCCGCCGCCTCCGACGACGACTACGGCTCCGCGGTGGAACGGCTCGCCTCGCTCCGCACCACCCCCGTCCGGCGGGCTACGGCCGCCTACCTCGTTCCCACCGAACTGGACTGGGTGGATCAGTGGTGCCGGGAACGTCCGAAGGAGCTCGACTTCCGCTACGCGAGCGGCGTGTGGGCCATGCGGTTCTGCGCCGTGAGCACTCCGGAACAGCTCGCGGCGATGGGGGACTCGGCGGTCCTGGGCGGCGAGGCCCTCGCGCGCCCGGTGCTGACGACGATGGCCGTGGCGCTGCGGGACGCGCTCGTCCCGCTGCTCTCCAAGGCTCTCGAACGCTACAACGACGTCCATTTCGACGTGCTGGCCGCGATCCCCGGCGACGCCTCGTTCCGTATGCTGCTCGAGATCGTCGAGCAGACGCCCGGGTCGGACCTGCTGCGCGACGCGCTGCGCCGTTACCCGGTACGGACGCTGCGCCAGACCACCCGGCTGAGCTCCAAGGGAGGCCGCACGGGTTTGTTCGCCTCCGACGCGCTCGACGCCTGGGCGCGCACCGAGCCGGACCTTCTCCGCTCCGTCGCGCCCAAGCTGGGCACCGGGGCCCGGGAACTCGTCGCCGCCAGCCTGGAAAAGGTCCGGCCGTGCCCCGAGGCCCCCGCCGACGCGCTGCCCAAGGTCCTGGTCGCGCCCGCCTGGACCCGCAGGTCCGAGATCGCCAAGCCCGTCACCATCCCCGGTCTGAAGGCCCCGGACGAGGTCACGATCCACTGGCCCGACGGCGCGCGCCAGGCCTGGGCCGAGGCCGACATCAGGGAGTGGGCCGGCCACTACGGCGTCAAGCCGGACTGGGACAGGATCTGGCGTCCCGGCGACTGGCGCGACAGCGGGATCGTCCTGCCCCTGGTGTTCGCCCAGGCTCCCCCGGACGTGGCGCGGCCCCTGCTCGCCGAGTGGGACACCACCGAAGGACACCGGGTCCCCAACGCGATCAAGCGGACGGTGGCCCGCTTCGAGATGGAGGTCTACCCGCACGTGCTGCGGGGAGCGCGGCACAACTCCCGTTCCTACGGTGAGTTCCTCCTGCCCTACTGCGGCGCCGAGGTCGCCGCGCTCATGGCGGACTGGTTCGTCCGGCTCAAGGCCGTCCGGAAGACCGCGGCCGCCTGGCTGGAGTGGCACGGCACCGACGCCGCGCGGATGCTGGTGCCCGCCGCGCTCGGCAAGGCGGGTCCCGCCCGCCAGACGGCCGAGGCCGCGCTGCGGCACATCGCCGCCGTCCACGACGACGAGGCTGTGCTGGCCGCCGCCCGCGAGCACGGCGAACGGGCCGCCGCCGCACTCCGGACGCTGCTGGCCACCGATCCCCTGGACGTCGTCCCGCCCACCGTCCCCACCACGCCCGACTGGCTCGACCCCGCCTCACTCCCCCAGGTGATGCTGCGTGACCGGCGCACCCGCCTGCCCGGCGACTCGGTCGCCCACCTGCTCACGACGCTGGCCCTCTCACCGCTCGACACCCCGCATCCGGCCCTGCGGATCGTGCGCGAGACCTGCGATCCGGCGTCCCTGGCCGCGTTCTCCTGGGCGGTGTTCCGCACCTGGCAGGCGAACGGCATGCCGTCGCGGACCAACTGGGCGTTCACCCAGCTGGGTCTGCTCGGCGACGACGAGACCGCGCGCCGCCTCACGCCCCTCCTGCGGGAGTGGCCGGGCGAGGGCGGGCACGCCCGCGCCGTCACCGGCCTGGACGTCCTCGCCGCCCTCGGCACCGACACCGCGCTCATGTGCCTCAACCAGATCGCGCAACGGGTCCGGTACAAGGGCCTGAAGACCAAGGCCCGCGAGCGGATCGGGCAGATCGCCGAGCGGCTCGGCCTCACCACCGACCAGCTCGCCGACCGCCTCGTCCCCACACTCGACCTGGACGCCGACAGCGCCCTCACCCTGGACTACGGCACCCGGACGTTCACCATCGGTTTCGACGAGGCGCTCAGGCCCCAGGTCACCGACCAGGCGGGCAAGCCGCGCAAGTCCCTCCCCAAGCCCGGCGCCAAGGACGACGCCCAGTTGGCCCCCGCCGCCTACCAGCGGTTCGCCCAGCTCAAGAAGGACGTCCGCGCCATCGCCTCCCACCTGGTCCACCGGCTCGAACGCGCCATGGTCGACCGGCGCCGCTGGACCGCCGAGGAGTTCACCGAGCTGTTCGCCCGCCACCCTCTGACCCGGCACGTCGCCCGCCGCCTGGTCTGGCTCGCCGTCACCGACACGGCCACGCGGACGTTCCGCCTCGCCGAGGACCTCACCCTCGCCGACGCCGCCGACGACGCCTTCGTCCTCCCCGGCGACGCCCGGATCGGCATCGCGCACCCCCTCGACCTCGGCGACGACCTCACGACCTGGGGCCAGGTCTTCGCCGACTACGAGATCATCCAGCCGTTCCCGCAGCTCAGCCGCGAAACCCACCGGCTCACCGAGACGGAGAAGGAGGGCTCCCGGCTCGAGCGGTTCGAGGGCGTGACCGCGCCGACCGGAGTGATCCTCGGCCTGATCAACCGGGGCTGGGAACGCGGCGACCCGCAGGACGCGGGCATCGAGCACGCCTTCCTGCGCCCCCTGCCCGAGGACCGGTACGCGCTGCTCTACCTGGACCCCGGCTTCGTCGCGGGCGAGACCCACGCGTTCGAGGAGCACACCCTCACCCACGTCTTCGTGTCCGACGACCGGTTCGGGACGCTGTCCGAGATCTCGGTGCGGCTCGGCGACCTCGACGACATCACCGCATCCGAACTGCTCCGCGACTTGACCGTCCTCAAGGGCGCCACCCCGTCCTGACCCTGCGGCCGTAGGCCTCCGGCCACCACGTCGAGATCATCGACGTGGTGGCCACCGACCCCCGTCGATGCCCGATCAGCGTGGACATGACCGAGCACCGTAACGCACGGGCCCGACGATCACCCGGGCCGCCAACCCCTGGTCAGGCCATGGCGAGTCCCCGCTGCCGCGGGTGGACCACGCCCCGAAACGAAGGGAGAAGGCGACCGCGGCGCGGGTAGGATCGGCGCCGTGAAGTGACGACCCGGCACACCGACGATCCCGGCGACGCCGTTCGAGCCATCGCTCCGGCGTTCCTCCGGTGTGCACGTGACGCCGTCCTTCGTCCGCTTCACAAGATCGGATCACGATGACCGACGAAACGTTCCTCGACCATGTCGCCGACCGGCTCGCGGCCCTGCCCGGCGTGCGCGCCGTCACCCTCGGCGGCTCGCGCGCCCAGGGCACGCACTCGCCTGACAGCGACTGGGATCTGGCCGTGTACTACCGGGACGGCTTCGACCCGGCCGGCCTGCGCGCCCTCGGCTGGGACGGCGAGGTCTCCGACATCGGGGGCTGGGGCGGCGGCGTCTTCAACGGCGGCGGCTGGTTCACGATCGACGGGCGCCACGTCGACGTGCACTACCGCGACCTGGACGTCGTCGAACACGAGCTCGCCGAGGCCCGGGAGGGGCGCTTCCACTGGGAGCCGCTGATGTTCCACCTCGCGGGCATCCCCAGCTACCTGGTGGTCGGCGAGCTGGCCATCAACCGCGTGTTGCGGGGCGGCCTGCCGCGTCCTGAGTACCCGGACGCGCTGCGCGAGGCGGCCCCGCCGGTGTGGCGCGGCCGGGCCGCCATGACCCTGCGGTACGCCAAGGGCGCGCACGTCCCGCGCGGCCGGCTCACCGAGGTCGCGGGCGCACTGGCGACGGCCGCCGTCCAGACGGCGCACGCGGTCCTGGCGGCGCGCGGCGAGTGGGTCACCAACGAGAAGCGCCTGCTGGCGCGGGCCGGGCTGCGCGGCGTCGACGAGGTCATGGCAGGGCTGCGTCCCGATCCCGAGGCACTGGCGCACTCGGTCGCCCGAGCCGAGGCCCTTTTCGACACCGCATCCTGAACGCGCCTCCTCGGCCCCGGTGCCCGGCTTCCGGAACGAACGGCGGCCGCGCGTGCCCCGGCGGAGGCTGAGCCATACCCGAACTGGAACCTGTTCTATATCCTTCGTCCATGCGGTTCACCTATGTGGAGTCCATGACCGACCCGTCGTACTACCTGCCGCTGGCCCGGGCGGCGGAGGAGGCGGGGTACGCGAGCTTCGCCGTCGCCGACTCGCTGGTCTATCCCCGGGAATCGGACGCGGTCTACCCCTACACCGCGGACGGTGACCGGGGGTTCCTGGAGGACAAGGACTTCATCGAGACGTTCACGCTGATCGCGGCCATGGGGGCGGTGACGTCCCGGATCCGGTTCACGCCGTTCGTGCTCAAGCTGGCGGTACGGCCGCCGGTGCTGGTGGCCAAGCAGGCGAGCTCGATCGCGTACCTGACCGGCAACCGGCTGGGGCTGGGGGTCGGGGTGAGCCCGTGGCCCGAGGACTTCACGGTGATGGGGGTGCCGTGGGAGCGGCGCGGCAAGCGGATGGACGAGGCGATCGAGGTCGTCCGCGGGCTGACCGGCGGGGGGTATTTCGAATACCACGGCGAGTTCTTCGACCTGCCCGCGGTGAAGATGTCGCCGGCGCCCACCGAGCCGATCCCGATACTGGTCGGCGGGCACAGCGAACCGGCGCTGCGCCGGGCCGCCCGGCTCGGGGACGGCTGGATGCACGGCGGCGGCGAGGCGGCGGAGCTGGACCGGCTGCTGGGCCGGCTGGCCGCGCTGCGCAGGGAGGAGGGCACCGCGGACCGGCCGTTCGAGGTGCATGCGATCTCGCTGGACGCGTACACGCCGGACGGGGTGAAGCGACTGGAGGACAAGGGCGTCACCGATGTGATCGTCGGATTCCGGCTGCCGTACGTGCAGGGCCGCGACACCGAACCGCTGGAGAAGAAGATCGAGCACCTGGAGCGGTTCGCCGAGACGGTCATCGCGAAGGCCGGGACTTGACCAGAAACGAGAACACGTTACAGTTTGCGCCATGGACGCGGTCACCTGGGAAGCGCCGGACGGCGACCACCCCGCGCGCCGGGCGGCGCGCGCGTCGATGGCGGCGGCCGCCGGCGGGCGCAAGCGGGAGTGGCTCGCGCTGTTCAGCCCGGACGCCGTCATCGAGGACCCCGTCGGCCCTTCGATGCTCGACCCCGAGGGCAAGGGGCACCGGGGGCCGGACGGGATCGAGCGGTTCTGGGACGAGAACATCGCCCGGGTGCGCACGTTCCACTTCCGGGTGAGCGACTCGTTCGCCAACGGCCCGGCCTGCGCCAACGTCGTCACCATCACCACGACGCTGGACGGCGGCGCCACGATGACGATCGACTGCCTGACCGTCTACACCGTTGATGACGGCGGCCTGATCACCTCGTTCCGCGCCCACTGGGAACCGGAACGCGCGATGGCCACGCTGACCTCACCATAAGGCGCAGCCGGGCAGCGGTCGCCCGTTCGCCGGTCTGATCGGCTGGTCTGCGACAATGCCTGTGCAGCGTGAGAGTGAGGTTGTGCATGGCTTCCTCCCGGCGTGTGGGCGCCGAGACATCCAAGACGAGGGGTCTCCTGCTCAACTGCGTCGAGCGGTTGATGCTGGAGACGGGCTACGCCAGCGTGTCCTACCGTGCCGTCGCGGCCAAGGCGGGCGTGACGCCCGGGCTGGTCCAGTATTACTTCCCGACCCTGGACGAGCTGTTCGCCGCGGCGATCCGGCGGCGGTCCGAGCAGAACCTGGAGAAGCTGACCGAGGACCTGCGGACGCGCTCCGACCAGCCACTGCACGTGCTGTGGGAGTACAGCAAGGACGAGTCGGCGGCGGCGCTCACCACCGAGTTCCTGGCCCTGGGCAACCATCGCAAGTCGATCCGCGCGGAGATCACCGAGTGGGCGGAGCGGCTGCGGCGGCTCCAGGCCGAGGCGCTGGCCAAGGCGTCCCGAGAGCGGCCCGTCGCCCTGGGGAGCCTGTCGCAGGGGACGCTGCTGTTCCTGGTGACGGGGATCCCGAAGCTGGTCCGGCTGGAGGAGGGCGTCGGCATCTCCTCCGAGCACGCCGAGGTGATGGCGGAGTTCGAGGAGTTCCTCGACTCGGTGGAGCCGGTGGACGGGCGCTCCTGAGCGCGCCCGCCCTTCGACGTCCTCGGCGACGTAGCGCGCCGACCATGAGAGCGAGGAGAGCGAGGAGAACAAGCAGGCTGTATATCGGCCTTCCGCCCCTCACTTGCCGGTCAGCTCGGCCACGACGGGCGCGAAGTCGTCGATCTGTTTCCTGGGCACGGTGATGTAGTTGACGCCCATCGTCTCGCGGCGCTCCCGCAGCCGTTCCACGATCTGCCCCAGGGAACCGACGAGCACGTTGGGATGGTCGCGCAGGCTCTCGGCCTGGACTTCGGGAACGGCGGTGCGCAGGCGAGCCGCCCAGCGCGCGAGCGCCTCGTCGGCGGCGTCGGTCACCTCCAGGACGTAGGGCGAGCTCTCCACCTCCAGGGCGGTGAACCGCTCCCCCGCGGCGTCCCGGACCAGGCGGAACCGTCGTCGCGCTTCCTGCAGCGGTGTGAGGCCGGCGTCGTTCACCGGGCTCCACGGGACGTTGGCCAGGCTGACGATGTCGGCTTCGCGGGCGGCGAGGGACAGCACCCTCTTGCGGGACCCGCCGATCATGATCGGCGGGTGCGGGCGCTGGACCGGTAGCGGAAGGCCGGAGTAGCCGCCGACCTTGACGTGGGCGCCGTCGTGGTCGATCTGTTCGCCCGTCGAGTGCGCCTTGATGAGGGCGACCACCTCCTCGAGCTTGGAGACCCGCCGCGGGGCGTCCTCGAAGGCAAGCCCCATGGCCGCGTACTCGCCGCCGTTCGTGCCCGCCCCGATGCCGAACTCCAGGCGGCCGTCGGAGAGCAGGTCGATCGTCGCGGCCTCCTTGGCCAGCGCCGCGGGGACGTGGTAGTCGACGCAGAAGACGCGGCAGCCGACGCGCAGCGTGGACGTCCACGCCGCCGCCGCGGCCATCGCCGCGATCGGGGCCAGGTGCTGCGGCCGGAGAAAGGTACGGTCGCTCACGGGGCCGGGCCCGATGTAGTGATCGGCGAGGAAGAGCGTGGAGTAACCGAGATCCTCGACCTTGCGGGCGAGATCCCGCCACTGCCCCGCCGAGGTGGCCGTCGTCGTCTGAACCGCGAAGCGGAACGGTCGCATCCCGGTCGCCTACTCGCAGACGTAGCCGCCGTCGACCGGGAGCGCCACCCCGGTGACGAACGACGACTCATCGCAGGCCAGGAACAGCGCCGCCGCCGCCAGCTCCGCGGGCAGGCCCCATCGGCCCATCGGCTGCGGCGGGGCGAAAGCCTCGGTGGGCGGGACCGGGCTGTCCTTGGCGGCCGGGACCAGGCCGGTCCAGGTCATGCCCGGGCAGATGGCGTTGACTCGGATGCCCTGGTCGGCGAAGTCCAGCGCGGTCGATTTGGTCATCTGGACGACACCGCCCTTGGAGGCGCCGTAGAGTGCGTTCTTCCGCCAGCCGACCAGCCCGGCCGCCGAGGCGGTGTTGATGACGGAACCACCGCCGGTGCGCAGCATGGCCTCGATCCCGTACTTCATGCCCAGGAACACGCTCTTGAGGTTGACGTCGAGAACGCGTTCGTAGTCCTCCTCGGACTGTTCGGTGATCGGCCGCTTGGGTCCGCCGATCCCGGCGTTGTTGAACAGGACGTCCAGCCGTCCGAAACGCCGCTCGGCCGTGGCGATGAGGTTCTGGACGTCGGCGGACACGCTCACGTCCGCGTGCACCGCGACCGCCGCGTCACCGATGGCGGCGGCCGTCTTCTCCTCCTCGCCGCTGAGGTCCGCGCAGACGACCTTCGCCCCCTCCCTCGCGAACAGTTCGGCGCTCGCCCGGCCGATGCCCGACCCCGCCCCGGTGATCACCGCGACCCTGCCGGTCAGCCGTCCCTCGCTCATGTCACTGCCTTCCTTTCCGAACAGCCATCGGCTCACGGGCGGACGTCGCCCGGGCCTCTCGCGCCGGGCCTCGCCGGCGCTAGCCGGCGGGTGGGGTCGCGAGTTCGCGGAGGAGGTCCCGGGTGCGGCGGCTCGACGCGGCGGGGTCGGGGCCGACGGGGACGATGTTGACCCAGATGTCGGTCGCGCCGGCGTCCAGGAGCGACTGGAGCTGCTTGCGCACCGACGTCTCGTCGCCGACGAGGGCCGCCTCGGCAGGAGACCGGGCGCCGCCGATGTCCATGATGCGCTGGTAGTTGGGCATTCCGGCGTACATTCTGGCGGTCGCGGCGACCGCCTCCCGGGCCTGCGCGGCATCGTCGTGGACGGCGACGGGCAGCCCGGCGACGATGCGGGGCGCCGGCCGTCCGGCGGCGGAGGCGGCGGCGTGGATGCGGGGCGCGATGTGGTCCTCGATCGCTCTGGCCGGTGCCATCCACAGGATGGTGCCGTCGGCGTACTGGCCCGCGACGCGCAGCAGCCGGGGCGACAGGGCCGACAGCAGGACGGGGACGGGATCGGCGAGAGGCGCCATCCGGCCGGCGCTGCGGGTCGTCCAGTCCTCTCCCTGGAAGTCCACGTCCTGGCCGCGCAGGAGGCCGGCGAGGATCTGGATGTACTCCTCGGTGCTGCGGCCGGGGTGGTCGTAGGACATGCCGTACACGTCCCGGATCATCGGCTCGTGGGACGGGCCGATGCCGATGGTGAGGCCGGGGCGGCCCATGGTGGCGACGGCGGAGGCGGCGCGGTTGGCCTGCAGGAGCGGGTGGCAGGGGTAGGTCTGCAGGACGGCGGTGCCGAGCTCGATCGCCGAGGTCTCCCGCCCGGCGAGGGCCATCGGGGTCAGCGGATCGCCGGTGACGACGCTGGCGTACCACAGCGAGGCGAAGCCGTCCGCCTCGGCCCGCTTCGCCTGCTGGACGATCTTGTCGGGGGTGGAGGCGCCGCCGGTCAGGCCGATGCGCATGCGATGCCTTTCGTCGTCGGGGTGTGGAGGTTGCTCGCCGTGTGGCGGGTGGCAGGTGACGGCTGGCTGGAGCGTGCTAGCGGACGACGATCCGTACGCGTTCCAGATTCTGGACCCTTGCGTAGGGAGTGCCGGTGTCGCCTTCGCGTTGGGCGCTCACTCGAAGGGCCGCGAAGTAGGTGCCGGGCTTGGTGTAGGTGAACGTCCGCCGGACTTGGACGCTCGGCCGGGGCGCCCCGAAGCGCGAGGGCGTGAACGTCCCGGTGCCCGCCAGGTCCCATTCGGTGGCCACGACATCTCCGGTCCCCGGTGGGACCTGGACCTTGGCCGTGAAGGTCACGGGCCGGCCGGCGCGGACCTCGGCGCGGTGGGCGCCACCGGCCGTCAGGTCGACGACGGGCTGGACGCCGCGGCGCTGGGCGGCGTCGTCCGGCACCGAGACCTGGCCGTCCGCGACCCGGTAGCGCGTCGACCGCGGGGGCGCGACGCCGCGTTCCGCCCAGGCGCTCACGTCCCGCAGCGCCTGCTGGAGGATTCCGCCGTAGTCGACGAGGCCGGTCAGGTGGGCGCCGATGTGGTCGGCGTTGTCGTTGTACAGGACGCGGAAGGTGCCGTCGTAGCGCTCCCCCATGGCTTGTTTCACCTGCGTGCCGTACCAGTCGGCGTGCCAGGGGAAGGCGTCGGTGTCGAGCAGGTTGACGACCATGATCACTTTGCCGGTGACCTTGCCGGTGTGCGTGCCGCCGCCGCTGACACCCGTGGAGATCGCGGGTCCCGCCTCGATGCCGCGCTGCGGGTACCGGGGCCGCCCGTCGGCGCCGCGGAACTGGTCCCAGGCCGAGAAGCCGGGCCGCTGGGGGACCTGATGGCGGTGGTAGGTGAGCAGCGCGAGGGACCAGCGGTTGTCCATGCGCAGCCTGCCGCCGGCGCCGAGGGCGTCCAGTACCTCGGGTGCGTTCCCGGCTCCGATGGTGAAGGTCTTCGTGGCCGGGTCCAACGTGCCCGTGAGCGTCCCGATCCTGGTGGTGCCGTCGGCCTGGTAGGCGGTGAAGCCCAGCGCGGTCGCGGCCGGGTTCGCCGGGACGCTGTCGAGGGCCAGGCGGGTCGGCGTGTCCTGGGCGTCGCGATCGACACGCGTGATGGTCGCGGAGTGGTCGATCTTCGCGGCGCGGACCAGGTCGCCGAGCGGTGACCGCTCGGTGCCGAGGTGGCCGGGCCTGCTCCAGAAGTCGTCGGCGTACGCCGGGTCCAGGCGCTGGACCTGGGCCGCGAAGCCGAGCAGTCCTTGGGGGTCGTCCAGTCCGAGCACGTAGCGGTGGTTCTGCCAGGCCCGCAGCGGGACGCCCATCTTCGTCACCTCGGTGAGCACCGCGCGCTCGGTGGCGGTGAGACCGGTGTAGGGGTCGCCGGAACCTCCCGGGCGTACCGCGTCGGCGATCCGCGGAGCCTTGTCGCGCAGCACCAGCCGGGCGAAGGCGCGGACGAAGAAGTTGTTCGGGATGGAGGTCGGCACCCCGGGAATGAACGGGACCGCGCCCTGCCACACGCCCGTGGTGTTCTCCATGGCGCCGATCGTCTGGTACGAGCCGCCGCTGCCGCCGTGGACATAGCCGTGGATTCGCCGGGTCGACCTGTAGTACCTGGCCGCCACCGTCCGGGAGAACTTGGCCGCGGCCGCGTCGGCACGGTATCCCGGGGTTCCTGACGTCTGCACGGTGTACGCCCCGCTGTCGGCACCGAAGCCGATGTTCTCCGCGGTGGCGTTCTCGTCCTGCAGTGGATAGACGAGCTGGAAGAACCGGCCGTCCCACCGGTTCTTGGCCGGGAAGTAGAAGTTGAAGCGGACCGCCGTGCCCTCGAAGTGGCCTGAGACCTTGCGATGCGGCACCGGAGCCGTCTGATCCGTCTCGCTGTCGATCACCGGCCGGTCGTACGCCGGGTCGACGCAGTCGGGGGTGACCTGCATCGGCCCACTCGGTTCCCGCTGCACGCACTCCGGCGGCGCCTGCGCGGCCGAGGCACTGAGGCCCGGCAACGACAGCACGCCGAGCGTGACCGCGGCTCCCGTCGCGGTGCTCCGGACGGCCACCCGTCCGCGTCCTGGCCGTCCCCCCCGCATCAGGAGCCGTCCTCAGCCTCGGACGACCATCGGGCGGGGGCGGGCGTCTCCAGGAGCAGCGGCCGCCGGTAGGACAGGTCGTCCTTGTCCCACGTCCCCTTCAGGTAGCCCTGCTTCTTGAAGAACGAGGACTGCAGAAGCGAGGCGTCGGCGGTGAACATGACCTCGACGGTGGAGCGGCGCAGGGCGATGCGCCACCGGCCGTCGCGCCGTTCGAGACGGTCGAGGTAGCGCCCGTTGAGCACGTGGACGGTCCGCCCGTCCTTGCCGAGCAGGATGCCGAGCGAGTAGCTCTCGCAGTGGGCGACATCGCCGTCGATCTCGCAGGAGTGCGTGGTGATGTTGTGCAGGTGGATCTGCGAGGTCGCGGCGTGCACCGGGTTGGCCCAGCCGGCGTAGTCGGGGCCGGGGTTGACGCTGTAGCCGTGCTCGTCGAGGCCGTCGGGGTGGTAGGTGCTGGTGATCAGCTCCTCGTCGTGCCGGTCGCAGCCCCGCGCGTGGCGGGCGACGCAGTCGAGGATCTCGGTGCGGTCCTTGAGGTAGCGGACGTCGCGGCGCAGCGCCTCAATGTCTTCGTTGGTCATCTCAGGCGACCGCCTCTTCACCGACGAGCGTGGTGCGGTGCATCAGCCGCAGGGACGTCGGTTCGAACGGCATCGCGCGGTGCAGCATCCCGGTGTTGTCCCAGATCACCAGGTCGCCGCGCCGCCAGCGGTGCCGCAGGGTGAACTCCGGCCTGGTCGCCCACTCCAGGAGGCGCTCCAGCAGTGCCTGTCCCTGCTCGGCCGGACGGTCCAGGACCTCGCCCGCGGTGGCCCCCACGAGCAGCGACTTGCGGCCGTTGCTCCGCGTCCAGACCAGCGGGTGGACGCGGGAGGGCACCCTCTCCCAGGCGGCGCGTTCCCGCTCGGAGGCGTCGGGGTTCGACTTGGCCTGCGCGGCGGCGAAGCTGTGCAGCACGCGAAGGCCGTCCAGCTCGGCCTTCTCCGCCTCGGGAAGCGCCTGGTAGGCGAGGTAGGTGTTGGCGAACTCGGTGTCGCCGCCGGCGTCGTCGACCTCGCGGGCGGTGAGCAGGGTGGCCTTCTGCGGGAGTTCGTCGGTCGCGCCGTCGATGTGCCACAGGAAGTTTCCCTGGCGGTAGGAGGCGAGCACCGCGTTGGTCTTCGACGGGTCCAGCGTGATGGTGGCGATCTCGGGATGGCGGTGCTCCCCGGTCTTGGCCACCACCACCTCGCCCAGCAGGCGGCTGAGCGCCACCAGGTCGTCGTCGCCGATGCCGAGCTCGCGGTAGACCACGACACCGTGCTCGTCGAGTGCGGCCCGGCACTCGTCGGCGGCCCGGCGGTCGACCAGCTGCGAACCGGAGACGCCGGTGATCTCGACGCCGAACGGCTCCATCGGGGTGAACGTGACGGTCATCGCGCCTCTCCTGGTGTTGATGCTCCGTATAAGAAGATTATATCTAGCTAACGAGAATTGCATTTACGCAGCAGAAGCCAGGCGGATCGGCCTCCACCTGACGCTCCGCCGATCGACGCCGACGTCCGCGCCGCCGCGGGCGCCGCTCGCCCGCGAACACACGCCACCGCTCACCTCCCACCCGCTCCTCGCCTCGCGACCCCGCGCCCCTCTTTAGGCGTTCGCCTAAACTTGCTTGGGCATATGCCTAACACCGACGGATCGCGCGGGTCAAGGCCCCGATACAGTGACCAGGTGCTCGGCAGGGCAGAACCACCGTTCCTACTTCGTGATCGAGGCGACATGAGCGACTCCCCGCCGGCCAGGGACTCCAAGACCCGGACGGCGCTGATCGACGCGGCGAACCAGCTGATGCTGGAGGAGGGGTACGCCGCGGTCACCACCCGCAAGGTCGCCGCGAAGGCGGGAGTCAACCAGGCCCTGGTGTACTACTACTTCCGCACGATGGACGAGCTGTTCCTGGCCGTCTTCCGGCGCGGCGCCGAGGCCAGCCTCAATCGCCTGGAGCGCGCCGCCCGGGCCGACGACCCGCTGCGCACGCTGTGGCAGGTCAGCAGCGAACCCCGGGAGAGCGTCCTGACCATCGAGTTCATCGCACTGGCCAACCACCGGGAGGCCGTCCGCGCCGAACTGGCCGCCTACACCCGCAGATTCCGGCGCCGACAGCAAGAGATCATCGAGCATGTCCGCGACGTCCACGGCGCCGGCGACCCCGGCGGACCGACCCCGACGGCGATGATCGTCCTCACCGCCGCCCTGTCCCGCATCCTGGCCATGGACGGCATGATCGGTATCACCGAGGGCCACGACGAGGTCCTCACGCTCATCGAGGAGTACCTGGCACGCGCCGCCCCGCCCCAGCCGGACCACGGCGCCCCTACCTCAAGCGCGGCACCCCGGTAGGGCATTGGTCAGCGTCCAGGGGCGTTCCCCGGAAGCTCACTCGTTCGCGCCCTCGCGCTTCGGGGCGCCCCGCTCGAGAAGCGCGCGAGACTGAACCGCGGCGGCGGCCCAGCGCAGAAGCGCGCGTGAAGCGTACGAGGCCCCGCGACAAAGACCCCCCGCCAGGCCGCGGCGGCCAGCGGTGCGGCCGACCGCCTGCGCGTGGCGGGGGTGAGTCCCGACCCGTTATGGGCGGACGAGCAGGACGTTGCCGAGCGAGCGCTGGCCGGTGGCGTCGGAGGGCCGGTTCACGATGCCGGCGCCCGAGGTCACCATGACGCTGGAGCCGCCGCCGTCGAGGTTCAGTGCCTCCCTGGCGCCGAGCAGTCTCATCAGCTCCCCGGTCTGCGCGATCCCGAGCCCTTCGCTGTAGCCGTCCTGCCGCCCGTCGACCACCACCAGCATGAGCCGCCCCCGGTCGTCCATGCCGATCATCGACCGCGGGTTGGCCCGCACGGCCCAGTTGTAGGTGAAAGTCTGGTCGGTGCCCTCGCGGATCAGCCCGTCGGCCGCCGCGTTCACCGACACCTTCCCGTTCCTGACCAGGGTGGGCCCCACCTGGAGGATGGTGGTGTCCGGGGTCAGCGCGACGCGGCGGCCACGGCCGTCCTCGACCCGCTCGGTCACGCTCAGCCGCGCGCCCGCCTTCGCGTGCTCGAGCAACCAGGCGGCGCTGTCACCGATGGCCTGGACGGTGGACCCGCCGACGGGAACGCGCGCACCGCGCGAGGTGTTCACCGCCGTCACCCTGTCGTGGGCGTCCAGCACGACCTCCGCGCCCGCGCCGGCGGGCGGCGTGCCCCACTCGGGGGTGAACAGCACCAGTTCGCTGTCGTCGGTGCACTTCAGGTCGTGCTGCGGCTTCTCGGTCGGCCGGTCGCCGCCCACACCACCGCAGTTCCAGATCTCGCCCGGGACCCGGTTGACTCCGTCGATCTCGGCGCTCTCCCGCCCGGCCCGCAGGCTGACACGAGCGGTGTAGGTGTCCACGTCCACCGAACGCCCGCCCCTGGTGATCTTTATTCCGCCGCGCCCCTGCGTGGCCGAGCCGATCAGCTTGCCGTTCCGCACGTACATGCCGCCGGGCGCGTTGTTGTAGAACCACTGCGCGTTGATGCCGGCAACGGCGCCCGCGGCGGCGGCGAGGTCGGTCAGCTTCTCCGTGCCGTTCAGCGCCGGGCCGAAATCCGTGCCGACGGTGCCGCCGAACCTGCGGAAGTCGACGCGCAGCACGTGGACCTTCTGGGGCGCCCCCGGGTCGATGCCGTCCTGCGCGGTGTAGCGCGTGCCACCCGCGAATCCGGCCGCCCTGAGCTTGGCGAGGACGGCCGACGCCTCGGCACTGCCGGCGAACCGCCCGACTCGTACGGTCCACCCCAAGGGACCGGCCGGACGATCGGCGAACGCGGGCGTCGAAACCTCTTCGAGCCGCGGCTCGAACCCCTTCTCCCGCACCGCCACCGCCACCCGGTCGGCGATCTCCTTGGCCCCCAACGCGGTGTTGGCCGTGTTGAGGGGGCCGCCGATCGTGCCCGGCAGGTAAACGTGGACCGTCCAGTAGTCACCGGCGTCCTTGGCCCCGAGCGCCATCGAGGTCAACGTCACGCCCGGCGCCACGGTCGTGGTCACAGGCGGCGCGCTGTACGGCAGCCTCCCGCCGAAGAAGGAGTCCCGCGGGGCGGCCACCGCAGGAGGCGCGTTCAGGGCGAGTACGGTCGCGGCAGCCGCCAGGACCGAGAGTGTTTTCCGGCGCACGTGCGTCCTCGTTTCAGAGCCGGTTAGATGCCAGGGCAGCCAAGAGCTTCCGGTTGGCCCGAAACCGAACACCAGGAATTTCCCGCGAAGCAACGAGTGAACAGTGACCGCAACGCCCCCCGTTCGGCGGAGCCTCCGGATCCAGCACAGACGATCCGATCGTGTGGAACCTGCGGCTCCCGCGCGTCCTGCTGGCCGCCGGCGGGACTCGCCACCTCCGGCGTCACGGTGCAGGCGACCGTCCGGAACCCGCTCGCGGACCCATACGGGCTCGGCGTGTCACGGACGCCGGATCGCCCGCGCCCCGGTCACGATCACGCTCAGGTCGGCGGCGGTCGCCGGCCTGACGACCTCGGCCGCGCCCCCCAGGACTGCCGAGCTCGCACGCGAGCCGCAGTTGCGCGCCTTCCCAGTCACGCGGCCGGAACCACAACCCGTCTTCTATGGCGTCCCTCTGACGGCGCCGGACGGCCGCACCCAATCCGGCGAGGCGGACAGGCCGCCTGTTCGTCCGGTCCCCTCTCGCAGCCCGGCCACGGGCGCGCCGGTCCCTACACTTGCCGCATGCCCGACGCGAATGATCTCCCCAGGTACCGCGTTCTGACCGGCCCCGACGATGAGGCCTTCTGCCGACGGGTCAGCGAAGCACTCGACCTCGGCTACGAGCTGCACGGATCGCCTTCGCTGACGTTCAACGGGGATCGTGTGATCGTCGCTCAGGCACTCGTCCGGCCGCAGCTTTGACGGCCTCTGCTTGAGAGTGCCCGAAGCAGGCACTTCGCGGCCATGTTCTCTGACGGAGCTGGTGGAGCAGATGCTGCTCACTTGCCCGGCATCGCCGAGCCGGCGCTGGTCGTCGACCAGCCGCTTGCGGTCAACCTCACCGACACCGCCGTCCAGGACGTGAACACCGGCAGCCTCAATCACTTCCGCGCCCCGAAACTGGGCGGCCAGGATCCTACCCGTGGTCGCCGGGGACGGGGGCAACGACGCTTTCCGTGCAGCACTTCACATCGATGATGGGCGGCAGATTGGGGTGCCGGATTGTCGCAGGTCGGCTCTACATGGCTTCTCGTGTACGTGGCCATGTCGTGGTGACGGGGTGCTCTGACGGAGGTGAGTGCCATTACGGCATCGGTGCTGGTGGCCGTTTAAGGTCATGCCTTCGCCGGTTCGGCGGGGATGTAACAGCCGACACTTATGCTGACGGGGCTTCACCAGGAAGGCGATGGGGGCTGACGCGTATGGGCAGGGGGCGTTGGGCTCTGGTGGTGACGTGTTTCGCCGTCGCCGGACTGGCCGCGGTGCTGGGCATGCTGCGGTGGGACCAGGCCAACAAAGTGGCCACGTCGGTGTCGGCCTTGGCCGCGCTCGCGGCCGTGGGGGTGGCGGTCTGGGCGGCCGTGTCCCGGCCGAACCGTGGCACGGTCCGGGTCTCCGATTCCGGCAACGCGACCGCGGGGCGGGGCGGGACGGCCAGTACGGGGGTCCGGGGTCCCGCCGACGGTCGCGCCGGTGACGTTGTGGTGGAGCGCAGCGGTGACGCGGACGCATCCGCAGGGGGCGAAGCCTCGACGGGCGCCGATCTGACCTGATCCGGGTCGCCGAAAACGGTCTGGACTGCCAGAGAGCCTGCAGAGGGTGGCGGTGAAGAAGGAACCCCGTAGCGTCGTGAAGGGCTCGGGAGACGCGACGGCACATCCGGGTGGCTATGCCAACACCGGGACTCACATCGGCGACGTGCTGCTGGCGCCCCCAGCGGCCAGGTCGGCCTATCTTCAGCGGGTACGGGACATCTGCCCGCCCGAGATCGAGGGTCGGGAGTCGGAGCTGGCCGAGCTCGGCGCGTTCTGTTCCGCGGAGGGGGCCGGACGCTGGGCGTGGTGGCAGGGGCCGGCGTGGTCGGGCAAGTCCGCGCTGATGGCGTGGTTGGCGCTGCGGCCGCCGCCGGGCGTGCGGGTGGTGTCGTTCTTCATCACCTCTCGGTGGAAGGGCCAGAACGACCGGGCGGCGTTCGTGAACGTCATGCTGGAGCAGTTGGCGGAGGTCGCCGGGCAGCCGGTGCCCGCGTTCCTGCCGGAGGCGACCCGCGAGGTCCACCTGCTGGACCTGCTCGAGCGGGCCGCCGGGGCCTGCCAGGAGGCCGGGCGTCGGCTCGTGCTGGTGGTCGACGGCCTGGACGAGGATCGGGGGAACACCGCCGCCCCCGACGCCCACAGCATCGCGGCCTTGCTCCCCAGGAGGCTCCCTGAGGGGGTGCGGGTGGTGGTGACCAGCCGCCCCCACCCGCCGGTGCCCTTCGACGTGGACGACCAGCATCCGCTCCGTGACCCCGGGGTCATCCGCCGGCTCGCGCCCTCGCCGGTGGCGAAGGTGATCCGGAGCGAGGCGCTGCGGGAGCTGGCTTATCTGCTGCGGGGTTCGGTGGAGGACCGGGACATGCTCGGCCTGGTCGCCGCGGCCGGCGGCGGGCTGTCCGCCGCGGACCTGGCGGAGCTGACCGGGCGGGACGCCATCGACGTCGAGGAGCAGTTGTCGACAGCCCCGGGACGCACGTTCTCCAGCAGAACGAGCCTGTGGGCTCCCGAATCGGTCGACCGGGTGTACATCGTGGCGCACGAGGAGCTCCAGAGGATCGCGGTGCAGCGGCTCGGCCCGGACCGGCTCGCGCGATACCGGGAGCGGCTGCACGCCTGGGCCGAGGGATACCGCGACCAAGGCTGGCCCGGCCGGACCCCGGAGTACCTGTTGCGCGGGTACTTCTCACTGCTGCACTCGGTGGGCGACATCTCCCGCATGGTCGCCTGCTGCCTGGACGGCACGCGCCGGGACCGCATGCTCGACATCACCGGCGGCGACCACGCGGCCCTCCTGGAGATCACCACCGTCCAGGACGCGATCTGCGATCAGGACCCGCCGGACCTGGCGGCGATGCTCCGCATCGCCATCGCGCGCGACACCATGTACGAGCGCAACAACGACATCTGCATCGAGCTTCCGGCGGCCTGGGCCAGCGCCGGCAACATCAACCGCGCCGAGGCCCTGGCCCGCACGATCACCGACACCCACACGCGTGCGCGGGCGCTGGCGAAACTGGCCGCCGCGGTGGCAACCTCCGGCGACCACGCCCACGCCCGTGAACTCATCGACCAGGCCCAGCACACGGCCGGTCTGCCCACACGCGCCACCGTCTGGCCAGAGCATTTCGCTGAGATGGCGCAGGACGCCGTGACAGCGGGCGGCGATCTCGCCTGGTGCGTGTCACTGGTCGACTCGATCACCGACACCTACAAGGGCGCGCGGGCAACGGCAAGGCTGGCGGGAGCGGTAGCGGCTGCGGGGTACCGCTCCCACGCGCGCGACCTCGCCGACCGGGCGCAGGCCATGGCCACCTCTGTGAAGCCCGACTGGGCGTACGAGGTCGTGTCGGCCGAGCTCGCCAGGGCGGCGGTGGAACTGGGCGACCTTGTGCGGGCCGAGACCCTGATCGCCTCACCTGCCGGAGCAGACTGGAACGAGCACGCAGTGTGCGCACTGGTGGGGGCGCTGGGAGCGGCCGGCGACCCCGACCACGCCGAAGCCCTCGCCCGTTCCCATCCCCGGCCGCCGGTGCAGGCACAGGCGCTGGCCGCGCTGGCCAGGGTGCTCGCGACCGCCGGGGACGGCGCCAGGGCACATCGCCTCGTCGACCAGGCGCTGACTCTGCTCGATGAGCACCTCCAGGCCGACCAGGTCGCCGGGCATGATGTGGCCCCCTGGATCGGCAGGCTCGCCTCGATCGCGCTCGCGGCGGCGGCAGCGGCCGATCACGATCGCGCCCGCGACCTTCTCCTCCGGGCGCGGAGCCTCATCCCGAACGGCTCCAGCACGGTGGAGCGGCTGGCCGAGCTGGCCGCGCAAGCCGCGGAGGCCGCGGCCCCGGACATCGCCCGCGACATGCTGGCGGAGGCCGAGGCGCTCGCACACCGCGGACGGCGGTCACGCGCTCAGGAGATGTTCGAGCAGAAGTGGGGCATCGAACTTCTGAAGGCCGTCGCGACGGCCGGTGATCTGGACCGCGCCGAGGCCCTGGCCCGCTCGATCGACAACTGGCAGGTCCGCGACGAGGCGCTCGCCACGCTGGCCGAAGCGGCGGCCACCGCCGGAGACCCCGCCGCGGTGGAGAGAGCGGCCGGCTCCATCCGGGGCGGCTGGCGATACAACCGGGCCCTGCTCGACGCGGTGCGGATCTTCCTGGACATGGACGACGTGGACCATGCCAGGGCCCTCCATCACCTGTTCGGCGACCCCGACCTGAGGGCGCGGTCGGCGGCCGAGACCGCGGCCGCGGCCGGGGACCTGGACCAGGCCGAAGCCTTGGCCCACTCGATCGAGAACCTGCCGGAACGGACCCGGGCCTGGGCGGCGCTCGCAGTGCGGGCGCGCTCGGCCGGCGACGCGCCCCGGGCGCACACGTTCATCGATCACGGTGAGGAACTGGCCCGAACGCTCGAATCGGTCGAAGACGACCTGCTCGCCACGCTGGTGAGGGCGGTCGTGGCGATGGGAGATCTCGACCGGGCCGAGACTCTCGCCCGGTCGATCCGCAGCGCGGTCTACCGGGCGACGGCGCTGCAACACCTGGCGCGCGCCCATGCCGGGCGCGGCGACCCGGAGCGAGCTCAGATCGTGATGCGGCAGGACACAGATCCGTACGTTGTCCGGGAGATGTCGGCGCCGCGGGCGGGGATCGTCGCGGCGGCCGGCGATCTGGACCGGGGCGAGGCCCTGGCCCGCGCGATCACCGGCGGCGACCGGGACGAGGCGCTGGTGGCCGTGGCGGGGGCCGCCGCGGCGGCCGGTGAGATGGCCCGGGCCGAGTCCCTGGCACGCTCGATCGGCATGCCGCACCTGCGGGCCGAGGGGCTGGTCGCGGTCGCCGCCAACGCTCCGCCCCAGACGGCTCGACGCTACCTGTGCAAGGCGCTGCGAGCCTCCCCGTGGACGGCCGCCCTCCCCACACTCGCCGTCCTCAGTCCCGACGCCCTCGTGCAGACATGCGACGACATCATCGCCGACTTCCAGCAACGTGCCTCACGTCATGCCGACACGATCCCGTGGTACCTCTTCGGGGTGTGACCGCGGCCAGAGGTCTGCCAGGTCAAGGATTCCCGCGATGTCCCGGCGGGGCGTCAAGCCGCCATCTCGGTGGTGGTGGGCGGCGTCGTGGCGGCGCTGACGGGAGATGAACGATCGCGTCCAAGCCATCGGCGCCGGCCAGGGCGGGGCGGTGAAGGGTCACTCACCGGCGGATGCTCCACCGGACGCGGGGCCGGGGGCCTGCCGCGGCGTGCCGGCCTTCCGGCCGCTCGTACGGGTGAACACCGCCGCGGCGAGGGCGAAGGCGGACGCGGAACCGAGGGCGATCGCCCAGTTGTGCGGGAGCAGCGGGCGGGACCCGAAGAAATGGCTGAGTCCGGGGATCTGCACGATGGCCGCGAGCGCCGCCAGCGAGACGACGCCGGATCCCAGGATCAGCGGGCTCCGGAGTCCCGCGGCGATCGTCTGCAGGAGCTGCGTGCTCACCAGGGCGACCAGGCCGGTGGTGGCGGCCTGGACGCGGGTGCCGCTCATCCTGGCGAGCAGGTACGCGGTCTGGGCCGCTCCCGCCGTGGTCACCGCACGGGTGGAGATGTCGCGGGTCAGAACGGCGCCGAGGGAGGTCTCCGGTCCTTCTCTCAGCAGGTCCTCGCGGGTCAGTCCCGCGGGCCGCCGGACGGCGAGCGCGATGGCGGGGACCATGTCGGTGAGCAGGTTGACCAGGAGCAGCTGGCGGACGTTCAGCGGGGTGCCGCCGCCCGTCAACCCGCCGCCGACGGTGAAGGCGATCTCGCCCAGGTTGCCCCCGAGCAGGACGGCCAGGGCGTTGCGGGTGGACTTCCACATGGCCCGGGACTCGGCGATGGCGTCGGTGATGGTCTCGATGCGGTCGTCGGTCACGACCATGTCGGCCGTCTCGCGGGCGGCGGGAGTGGCGCGCTCGCCCAGCGCGATCCCCACGTCGGCCAGCCGGATGGCGGGGGCGTCGTTGGCGCCGTCGCCGGTGACGGCGACCACCCGCCCGCTGTCCTGGAGGATCTCGACCACGCGCGCCTTCTGCGTGGGGCTCACCCGGGCGAACACCGCGACGCTGGGCAGCTCGGCGGCCAGTTCGGCGGCGTCCTTCTCGTCGAGCTCCGCACCGGTCACGACATGCCCGTCGAGTACGCCCAGCTCGGCGGCGATGGCCTCCGCGGTGCTCGGATGGTCCCCGGTGATCATGATGATCTGGACGCCCGCGCCGCGCAGCCGGTCCACCGCCTCGGCGGCGGTCGCGCGCACCGGATCGGCGATTCCGAGCAGGCCCAGAAAGCACAGGTCGCGGATGCGCGACTCGCCGAGGTCGACGCGGCTGGACGCGGCCCGCTCCGCCACCGCCAGCACCCGGTACCCGCTGCGGGCCAGGCGTTCCACCTCGCGCTCCGCGGTGTCGCGGGCGGCCTCGTCGAAGGCCGCGGGAGGCCGTCCGGCGCGGCGCCAGGTGCCGCAGCGCTCCAGGACGATCTCCGGCGCCCCCTTCACGCTGAGCCGCTGCCCCTCCGGATGCCGCCCGAGCACGGCGTGGTAGCCGCGGCTCGGCTCGAAGGGGAGCTCGTCGATCCGCTCCCACGCCCCGACCCCCTCGGACGGGGTCATCCCGAGTTGCTCGGCGGCGTGCATGACGGCACGGTCGGTCGGGTGCGGCGGCCGCTCACCGCCCTGGTCGGGGCTCGCCCGCAGCGCGGCGGCGATGGTCTCGCGCAGCCACGGCGCAGGTTCCTCGAGGTGCAGTGTCGTCACCCCGTCGCTGACGCGGCGCAGCCGCAGCCGCCCCTCGGTCAGGGTGCCGGTCTTGTCGAAGCACAGCACGTCGACCCGGCCGAGCGCCTCGACCATCGAGGGGTTGCGCACCAGGGCGCCGCGACGGGACAGGCGGCGCGCCGTGGCCAGTTCGGCCGCGGTCACGACGAAGGGCAGGCCTTCGGGCACGGCCGCGACGGCGAGGCTGACCGCCGAGCCCAGCGCCTGCCCGAACGTGCGCCCGGACAGGACGTCCATTCCCATCAGGACCGCTCCGGCCGCGAGCGAGACGGGCAGCGTCGCCCTCGTCAGGGCCGCCAGGCGCGTCTCCACGCCTCCCGGGCGGCGGTCCGCGGGGGCCAGCCGCGCGGTACGTCCGAGCTCGGTCCGTGTCCCGGTCGCGACGACCGCGCCGACCCCGGTCCCGGCGGCGACGACCGTGCCCTGATAGAGCATGCAATGGCGGTCAGCGACCGCCCGCGCGATGCTCGGCCGGGCGCTCTTGGCGACCAGCTGGGACTCGCCGGTCAGGCTGGACTCGTCGACCTCCAGCCCCTCGGCCGACAGCAACCTGCAATCCGCGGGAACGGCGTCGCCGGCCGTGAGCACGACGACATCGCCCGGCACGAGCTCGTCCGCCGTGGCCTCGGTCTCGCCCTCGGGGCGCCGCAGCCGGATCCGGACCCTGCTCAGCTCGACGAGCCGGTGCAGGGCCCGGTCGGCGCTGACCCGCTGAACTCCCGACAGGAAGGCGTTCATGCCGAGCACCGTGCCGATGAGCGCCGCGTCCATCGCCGACCCGACGACCGCCGAGATGCCCGCGCCCGCGGCCAGCGGCGGCGTGAGGGGGTTGTCGAACTCCTCCAGCGTGGCCCGCGCCAGGCCCGGGGCGGCGGGCTCGGCGTCGCCCTCGCCGGTACGGCGCCGGGCGGCCTCGGCCTCGCCGATTCCCAAGGGTGAGGAATCCAGGCGGTCGAGCACCATCCGGGCAGGCCAGGCGTACCAGGGCGTGCGATCGGCGGGCACCGGTGCGGGCCGCCGCGCCGGCGCCAGCCCCATGTAGGCTCCGGTCGCGAACGCGAAGAGCGTCGCGGTGTTGACCGCCAGCAGAGCCCGCCGGGTCGCCTGGGGAGCGGGGCTGGCCGCCGCCAGCATCACGCCCGCCGCCGCCCCCGTCGCGGCGATCCGCGCGCAGCGCGTGCTCGCCCGCCGCGCGGTCGGGACGGCATCGACGATCATCCACGCGCCTTCCAGGCCCGGCCCGCAGAGCAGGTGAGCACCCCACGGGGGACGATCAGTGAGCCTCTGGACCCCGATGCCCACGTCCGCGGCGGCCAGCGCCGCTCCGTCCCGCGCCGAGACCAGGACGACGCCGTGCCCCTCCGCCTGGAGCCGGCGGACCGAGGCCCGGAGCCTGCGCGCGCCGGGAACCCGCCGGTCCACCGGCAGCCGTGGATCCAGCGGGGCGCCCGCCCCGGCCACCACGACCAGGCCCGCCTTCCGCGCGGCCGACACCAGCGCCTCGGCGAGCGGGTCGGGCTCGGGCAGAAGGCACACCAGGGCGAGCAGCTCATCTCCTCGGGCCAGGGCGAGCAGGGTCGCCCCCGGGCGGTGGAGGCGGTCCGCCCGTTCCCTGACGGCCCGTCCTGCCGGGGGCCGCCAGGAACCGAGCGGGCACACGCGCCATCCGTGTTCCGAACGCGATCGTCCGGGCCGCGCCAGGTCGACCAGTTCGTGCGCGCGCAGGTGGCATTCCTCGGCGGGGACGGCGTCCGACACCGGAACGACCTCATCGATCATCAGCCGTCCCGTCCGCAGCACGGAGTCGTCCACGACCACCGCGTCGACGCGGTCGAGCCGGCGCAGCGCACCGGCGTCGCAGACGACGATCCCCTGATCGGCGGCGGCCCTGCCCAGCTGGGCGGCGAAGACCTCGCGCCCCATCCGCGCCGCTCTCGGCACGCCCGAGACGAGCACCCCCTGCGCCTGACGCGCGTTGCGGGTGATGGCGAACGTGCCCAGCGACACCGCCAGTGACAGCGGGGAGAACCGAAGGACCTGCTCGACCGGTCCGTGGGGCAACGGGAGGGGGCGCGGCGACCACTCCAGCGGACCGGCCTGGTGGGCGCCCGATCCTACCTCCTGGCCACGCTCATACCGATTCCACGCCCGCCTGTAGGCCAGCATCTCGGCCAAGCGGGTGGCCCGGTGAACGGCGTCGATGGCGAGCCCGGTGGGCTGCTGGGCCAGCACTTGGGCGAGCGACCCTCCCCTGTCGAGGACCAGACGCGCGGCCGAGGCGCCCACCGTGCGCTCCAGCCCCGTCCGCACCCAGGGGGTGAGGTCGGCGATCGCCATCAGCGCGGGCACCGCGGGCGGAAGCGGCGCGACACGCGCTACCCTGCCCGCCACGGCGGCGCCGGAGCCGACGGCTGCCATCCCGACGAGCGCGGCCTCCCGCACGATCGTGGGCCCCTCTCCCGGGACGGCGGGCGCGAAGGGCGCCCCGTCGAAGCCATGCCGCCGCTCGATCTCTTCGACGATGGCGATCAGCTCGGGCACGGCCGCGCCGTCGTCGTGGGCGACGACGGCACGGCCGAGCACCGCGTTCACCTCGACGGCGCGTACAGCGTCGGCATCCAGCAGCGCCTTTTCCAGGCTCCGCGCCATTTCCCCGGCCTCCGCGGTGTGGAGACCCCGAACCCGGATGTGCAGGCGGCCGGGCGACACCCGGACCGCGCGAGGCGCGACCGCCCCGGCGACCAGCTCACGGATCGCGTCAGGAATCGGCAGGCCCCTGGCGAAATGAGGAACCGAGCGCACCCTGGAGACATCGGGGACCGCCAGGACCTTGGCGATCCGCGAGGCGGCAGGCAGCAGCCGGGACAATGGCATGACCGGACTCCATCAGGGCGTGGGCGATACCGCGGCGAGGTCGGCGCGGAGATGAAGGCCATCACCGGCGGCCGGCTCCCCGCCCTCTCCGGCACCATCCGCCGGCACGGGCCGCTTCCGCGTAACCCGGGAGCGCGTCGTCGCGGTCACGCCGTTCTGTGCGGTCGTACGCCCGCACGTGGTCGTTCTCTCCTGAGCTACAGCCATGTCGGCTCCCCGGGATCCGCCAATCCGTCATCCTCCGCCTGCGGGCCTGATCGTTCGCCACCACGCTCTACGGACGTCCGCACCTGCCCGCGTTACCCGCCCACGGTCGGCTCAAGCGCACATGGCAGGCCCGTTACGGCGGATTTGGGAACGCATGGGCGTACCACTCCAACACCGTGATCAACATCCGCTGACGGCTGACCCTCAGGGTGATCGTCGCTACGGCTTCAGTGACTACCTCGTCGCAGGCGCCTGGATGACTTCGCCCCGCCGTCGCGCTGCGGGCAGCGAGCGTTGAAGGCGTCAGGGCTTCGAGACGCGGTAGCGCAGGTGGGTCGCGGCCCCCGCGACGGGTTTCCCTTCCAGGATCAGCTCGGCCCGCTCCCCGTAGAACAGCGGCGTGCCCTCCCCCAGCAGCAGGGGGGCCAGGTGGATGTGCACCTCGTCGAGCAGGCCCGCCCTGAGCAGCTGCCGGGCGATGTCTGGACCCATCACCCAGACGTCCTTGTCCCCCGCGGCGTCCTTGGCTCGCCGGACCGCGGCCTCCAATCCATCGAAGGCGAACGTTCCGCCGTTGTCACCGAGAAGGTCCTCCCTGATCCGGTGGGTGACCACGAAGCTCGGGACACCGGGCCACGGCGTGCCGCCCCAGTTGCCCACGCCGAGGTCGAAGGTACGCCGTCCGATGACGGTGGCCCCCACCGCCGCGTCCACCTGTCGGCGGACGCCGATGTCGACCCCGCCGTCCGGCCCCTTCCCGGCCATCCACTCGTGCAGCCGTTCGCCGCCGTCCCCCATGGGTTCCTCTGCCCTGACGTTAGGTCCTGCCGCGAACCCGTCCAGGGACACCGACACGTCCAGTACCACCTTGCTCATCGCGAGCCTCCCCTGCTCCATGGCGCCGCCGCTCGGCGGCTCCATGATGAACCACGCTTGTGCGGAATGATCGTCAGCTTGGCGGACAGGGGTGGCAGAGTTGTGTCAGTCCGGTGAAACTCGCCGCCGGGCCGGGGAAGGGGGCGATTCGCGTGCTGACCGTCGAGTTGCTCGGGCCGCTGCGCGTTTCGGTGGCCGGGCGGGCGGTCGAGCTGCCGGGCGGGCGGCTGCGCGCGTTACTGGCGGTGCTGGCGATGTCGGCAGGCCGTACCGTCCCGACGGACAGGCTGGCGAGCGCGGTGTGGGGCACGGATACGGGCGGCGACCCGCGGGCCAACCTCCGTACGAACATCAAGCGCCTGCGCCGCGTGCTGGGAACCGCCGAGGGGCAGCTGATCGCGGCCCGGCCGGGCGGTTACCTGCTGGCGGCCGAGCCGGATCAGGTGGACGCGCTCCGCTTCGGCCGCCTGCTCGATGAGGCTGCGGCGGTGTCGGACCCGGCGGGCGAGCGGTCCCGGCTGGCCGGCGCACTGGCGCTGTGGCGCGGCACGCCCTTTGACGGGATCCGGTCGGACTGGCTGGAGCAGTCCGTGGCCCCGGCGCTGCAGGAGCGGTACCTGACCGCGCTGGAACGGCGGGTCGACCTGGACCTCGCGAGAGGATCGTCTCCCGACCCGGCTGAGCTGGGCGAGCTGGCCGGGCTGGCCGAGCGGCATCCGCTGCGGGAATCCCTTTGGGTGCGGCTGCTGCGGGTCCTGGAGTCGGCCGGCCGCCCCGCCGAGGCGCTGGAGCGGTACGAGACGATCCGGCGCCGGCTCGCCGAGGAACTCGGCGCCGATCCCAGCCCCGAGCTGCGGCGGGTCCATGCCGCCCTGCTCGCCGGCGGCGCTGGATCTGCCGATCGGCCCGGCGGACGCGCGGTGCCCAGACAGTTGCCCGCCGCCGTCGACGGATTCGCCGGGCGGGAGGCCGAGCTGGCGGCGCTGGACGCGCTGTCCGGCCCGCCGGGCGAGACGAGGTCCCGGGCGCCGCTGATCGCGGTGATCGCCGGCACGGCCGGCGTCGGGAAGACCACGCTCGCCGTCCACTGGGCGCACTGGGTCGCCGATCGCTTTCCGGACGGCCAGCTCTACGTCGACCTGCGCGGATACGACCCGTCGGGCGAGGCCGTACGACCGGAGACGGCCGTCCGCGAGTTCCTCGACGCGTTGCAGGTGCCGCCGCACCGGATCCCGGACGGCCCGGCCGCGCAGGCCGGGCTCTACCGCAGCCTGCTGGCCGGGCGGCGCATGCTGGTGGTGCTGGACAACGCCCGCGACGCCGACCAGGTCGCCCCGCTGCTGCCCGGAGCGCCCGGCTGCCTCGTGGTGGTCACCAGCCGGGATCATCTCGCGGGCCTGGTCCTGACGTACGGCGCGCATCCGCTCACCCTCGACCTGCTGCCGCCGGAGGAGGCCGGGCGGTTGCTGGCCGCCCGGATCGGCCATGATCGGCTCGCCGCCGAGCCCGCCGCCGCCGAAGAGATCGTCCGCTGCTGCGCCGGGCTGCCGCTGGCGCTGGCGATCGTCGCCGCCCGCGCCGCGATCCATCCCGCGCATCCGCTCGGTGCGCTGGTCGGCGAGCTCCGGGACGCCCTCGGCGCGCTGGAGCGTGCCGCCGACGTACGGGCGATCTTCTCATGGTCGTACGACACGCTCGACGAGGCGGCGGCGCGGCTGTTCCGGCTGGTGGCCGGGCTGGGGCCCGGTCCCGAAAGCACGATCGGCGCCGCCGCCAGCCTGGCGGGCGTCCCGGTCCCGCGGGTACGGGGTCCGCTGGCCGACCTGACCCGTGCCAACCTGCTCACCGAGCACGCCCCGGGCCGCTACTCCTGCCACGACCTGCTGCGCGCCTACGCGGCCGAACTCTGCGAGGCCCGCGACGCGGACCGGGAAGCCGCGCGGCACCGCATCGTCGACCACTACGTCCATACCGCGTACGCCGCCGCGCTCCACCTCTCCGGGCACATCGAGACCGTGGCCCCCGACGCGCCCTGCCCGGGCGTGTCCGTAACCGGCTTCGCCGCACCCGAGGATGCGCTGGCCTGGTCCACAGCCGAGCGCACCGCCCTGCTCGCCGCCCTGGAGTTGGCCACCGACCTGGGCCTTGATCGGCACGTCTGCCATCTGGCGCGGGCGCTGTTCGTCTTCCTGCAACGGCAGGGCCGCTGGCACGACCAGGCCGAGACCCAACTGGCCGCCCTGGCCGCCGCCCGCCGATTGGGCGACCCGGCGGAAGAGACCCGCGCGCACCGCAACCTGGCCTGGGCGCTGGCCGACCTGGGGCGCTTCGAGGACGCCCACCACAACCTCGACGCCGCCTTGGAACGGTCACACAACGCCCCCGCCGGTCAGGCGTGGACGCATTACCACCGGGACATCGTCTTCGCCATCCAGGGCCGGGAGTCCGACGCGCTCGAGGCCGCCCGCCGCGCCCATGATCTCTTCGACGGGCTGGGCGACCAGGTCGGCCAGGCCCTCGCGCTCACCAACCTCGGCTGGCATCACGGCCGCCTGGGAAACCACGACCAGGCTCTCGACCTGTGCGAGCAGGCCCTCCTCCTGCATCAGAAGCTCGGCAACCGTTCCGGAGAGACCCATACGTTGTCATGCCTCGCCGACACCCACCTCCGTATGGGCGACCCCGCCGGGGCGATCCCCCGCTACCGGGAGGCCCTCGACCTGTTCCGGGAGTTCGGCGACCTGTACGGCGAGGCCAGCACCCTTGCCCACCTCGGCGCATGCCACCACCTCGCCGGCAGCCACGCGGCGGCCCACGAGCATTGGCACCGGGCCCACGCCCTCCTCGGCGACCTCGACCCTTCCACCACTGACCAGATCCACACCCAGCTGGCGATCATCGCCAAGTCCGCCGCCGATGCCTTCCGCCGGCCCCGCTGACTCGGCGGACGTTTCAGGCGGGCAAAGGCATGACCGGGCTGGACGAGCACCGCATGCCGATCGCCAGTGCCGGCTCACCGCCCTCGCGGTCGTCACAAGAGTCTTCCTCTCGGCCAAGAGATCTTCCTCCATGGAAACGTCCCGCGCGAGGCGCCGGCCGCCCCGCCGGGCGGGTCTGCCGGTCCTCGATGATCGTGAAAGTGCCGGCGCCGCCGACGCCCTCGAACCCACGATCGCGGCCTCGATGGGGTCGGGGCGCTCACCTTCTCCTGGACGACCTTGGCATTGCCGTGGCGGCGGGCCGGTTCCCGTCGGCGCGCGTCAGCTCGTGGAGGGCTCGCCGGGTATGGCGTCCGCCGGGGAGCTGGACGGGATCGGGCCTCCCGGCGTCGAACTCGGCGACTTCTCCTCGGTGGGCTTGGGGCCGACGAAGAGCAGCACCTGACCGTCTGCCCACGGGACGGCGTCATGGACGTACCAGTTCCCCGGCACCTGCCCCGGGTAGCGGACCTGGGACTGGTTGCCCTCCTGGACCCGGTACTCGGGCACGGTGACGTTCCGCTCCTTCAACGCGGCCAGCACCTGCGACACAGGCCGCTTGCGGTACACCAAACCGTGCATGGCCTCTCCGCGCGCGTCCGCCTGGCCGGCGCTTTCGTACTTCTCACCGCGGCGCGCCGCGCGGCCGAAGACGACGCTGGCGCTGCCCTTGTAGCCGATCCGGATCCGCACTCCCACCGTGCAGTCGTCCCCGCCGCTGGGAACCTCGCAGGCGCCCTTCACACGGATGTCGGTGAAGTCGTCCGGGCGCGTCCCCTCGCTGGTTTCCTCCATCACGACGGTGCCCACCATCGAAGGCGAGACGGGCACCAGGCGCAGGCCGACGTTCAGGCCGTGCTTGGCGAACTCCCCCCTGTACCGCTTGGGGTCGGCGTACGGGTCGCGGATCCGCACGTCGAGGTAGCGGCCCTGTCGGGTGAAGTTCAGCGCGGCGGCCAGCCTGATCTGTCCGTGCGTGCCCCAGGTCGGCGTGGGCCTTACGGGGTCACCCGGGTCCCCGGACTGCGTGACGAGCGTGACGGCGACCACTGCCCCGGCCACCCCCGTGGCGAGCAGCGGCAGCCCGATGGTCAGCCTGCGCCGGACGCGAGCCCGAGCCCGGCCCGGAGCGGCGGCGGTTTCGTCGGCCGCGGCCGTCGCGGTGGCGGTCGTGATCCGCCTGCCCAGGTCGGCGGCCGTGTCGTCGGTGAGCAGTTCGGCGGCGCGGGCGTCGGTGATCGGGGTGATACGGCCGATGAGCGTGTCGATGTCGTGGTTCATGCGCGTTCTCCGTTGATGACCGCTGCCGACAGTGCGTGGGTGTGCGGGGCGTGGGCTCCGTGCCGGTCGAGTGCGCGGGCGAACCGGCGGCGGGCCCGATGCAGCCGGATCCGCACCGCGTTGCGCGAGCAGCCCAGCACGGCGGCGATCTCGCCGTGGTCCAGGTTCTCCCAGCCGACCAGGGACAGCAGCTCCCGGTCGTTCTCGGACAGTTCACCGAACGCCGCCGCGATCGCGGCCAGCTCCCCCTCCGGCCGGGATACGCGGTGCGCCGCGAGATCGATCCGCAGCTGCCCGGCCAGGTCGCCGACGAGCGACGACCGGCGGCGCTCGCCCCGGTGATGGTTGGCCAGCACGCGGCGGGCAACGCCGTACAGCCAGAGCCTGGCCGCCTCGCCGCGCGGCACGTCGTCCAGCTTCCGCCAGGCGATCAGGAAGGTCTCGGCCAGGACGTCGGCCGCGTCCTGCGGATCGGCCGTGCGGCGCAGCGCGTATCCGAGGATCTTGGCCCGGTGGGCCGCATAGATCCGCTCGAAGCGTAGTCGCCGTTCATCGGGTGGATGTGAAGCCTCCGGGATGGCTGACACGTGCTTTTCCTCTCGCCGTACGGGCCGGACGACCACCACATGTCCGCCATCGGACGAGCATTTCACCTCCCCGCAGGCCCGCCCGCCACCGCTCAACGGACGAGCCGCACTCGGCTGTCATGAGGGTCAGCCCGGTTCCCCGGCGCACTCGGCCGAGCCAAGCCCTGCCCGTCGAGGAACTGGACGTCGGGGAGCTGAGCCGGCTGCCGGTCGGGCGGATCGGGGAACATCGCGCGGGCCGCCGCGTCGTCCACGGCGGCCCGCGCACCACGAGACCCGCGACAAGGAGCCCATCGAGGTGTCCGCGCTCGCGCTCCACCTCAGCCAGCCCACCATCGCCTACCTCAACGCCCACCTGGTCCAGACCGCTCCGGCGACCCCGCTGGGCGGCGGCGACGCACGGTGAGCATGGCCGAGTGTCGAAGTACCAGCTGCCGGGTCTGTGGCCGGAGGTTTCCTCGGCCTGGTCATCGCGCGCAGCGCGGCCGGCTCGTTACCTGCCAGGGCGTGCTCGCGGGCCGCGACGGATCCGTCCGTTCCCTGGGTTGGTCGAATTCCAGCACCTGGCCGAATAGATCGTGGGTGGGGCATGTGGGTTTCGCCGCAGGCGGCGAGCTTCCAGGGGCACCCCTGTCGATTTGATGGGCGGGGGTCACTCGGCTTCTGCCTGCCTGATGTCCTAGGCGTCAAGCGCCGCCCCAAACCAGCAGGCCGGAGGAGGCGACGTCAGCGGAAGTCGGTCACGTGATCGCGGGCCCACTCGGCGTACGTGCGCGGCGGGCGGCCGGTGACCTGCTCCACGTCCGGCCAGACCCGCATCAGCACCGACCAGTCCTGCTCGGCGTAGCCGCTTTCTTCTGGTACCTCGCCGCCGTACTCGACGAACCCGAGCATGAGGTCGGCCGACTCGGCGGCGAACCCGCCCTGGGCCTTCATCAGCTCCCGCGCACGCTCACGAGTGACCTCCTCGTACCGGACGTCCTCGCCGAGCGCCGCGCCGATGGCCGCGACCTGCTCGCGGACCGTGACAAGGCCCGGCCCCGTCACCGTGTACGCCCGGCCCTGGTGGCCGTCCTCCAGCAGCGCGGCCACCGCGACGGCGGCGATGTCAGCCTCGTGCACGAGGTTCATCGGCTCGTCGGCGAACGGGTAGCGCACCACCCGCCGGCCCGGATGGACGGCGCCCAGATCTGCAGCATGTTCGCCATGAACCCGCACGGCCGCACATGCGTCCATACCATCCCCGACTCCTCGACCGCCTGCTCCACCGGGTTGACGTGCAGGCCGGCCGTGACCGATGCGGCCGACAGGTCCACCGCTCGCCGTATTCCCGCCTCTTCGGCCAACGTGACGATCTGCCTGGCGGTCTCCTCCACCGGGAACAGGTACATCCGGTCGATCCCCTCGAACACGGACGCCACGCTGTCAGGCTCGGCCAGGTCGCCTCGAACCACCTCCACCTGCGGTGGCAGCCCGGCGGTCGCCGGGTTCCTGGTCAGCGCACGCACCTCGACACCCACGCGGAGCAGCTGGTCCACCACGTTGCGGCCGACGAAACCGGTCGCCCCGGTCACCAGAATCTTCATGCGCGCCCCTTTCGCCGTTTCGATCACGGCGGCAACGCTAAAGTCCATCCCGGTCAGTTTCTGGCCGGGATGGCCGGGAGTTCGTTCACCGCGGCGGGGATCCGCGTGGTGATGACACCGCCAAGGTCACCGCGCGCCGACGCCTACGCCGTCTGCTTGTGCCGCGGCGATGTCCGCGCCATGAGGGCTGCTCGCGCCCGCCCCGATCTGGATCGGCTTGTCGAGTATGTGTGTCGCTTCTCCTGGATACGTCGGCGGTTCACGTCTCACGGGCGGCCGGATCGGTCAGGAATCAAGAAGCACCGGCCCTCGATCCGTACGTAGCGTGATCTTCACAGAGGCGGATGGAGGTAGCCGACGGGCGAACCCACACCGATGTGACCGCCGGGTCCGGCCTGGATGTCCGGGCAGGTTCAGGCACTGCACATACTTCGAGCAACAAGGAGACAAGGCATGAAAGCGCACGTCAGCTCGATCCTTCTCGGCGTCCGGGACCTGGATCGCGCCAAGCGGTTCTACATCGAGGGGCTCGGCTGGAGGATCAAGGACGACTTCGGCGTCTCGGTGTTCTTCGAGTCGGACGGAGCCTCACCCGTCGGCTTCTACGGCCGCGAAGGCCTGGCCGACCAGGTGGGCACGAGCCCGGAGGGCAGCGGCTTCAGCGGGCTGGTTCTCACCTACGTCGTCCGTAGTGAGGCGCGGGTCGACGAGATCATCGCGGAGGCCGAGAAGGCCGGCGCCACGATCCTCAAGCCCGCCGGCGCCCTGCCGTGGGGCGGGTACGGCGGCACCTTCGCGGACCCGGACGGCTATATCTGGAGTCTCGGCTACAGCGCCCAGGGGACGGACCAACCCTACGCGGAGTAGCCACCGAGAGAGCCTTTGGCGAAGGCGGGTGACGCGGCCACTGCCGGGCACACCGGCCGCACTCCTTGGTCCCTCTGTATGACGGCGTGACAGCCCCCGACGAGCAGGTTCGGCGTCGCTGCGTGATCGTGTCGACGCCGAACCACCGCGCATTACTGGGCGAGACTTGCGCCGCTCACCGGTGCCCCAGGCCGGTTCGCCCGCGCCATCCGAGCATGAGAGTCGAGGTAGAAGCCCGGCTCAAAACCGTGGACGAGTTCTGCACCGCCCAGGCCAGGGCCGCCGAGCCGAAAAGCCACGATGGTCAGGGGATCACCTGAGGATGAGCTGGGGTTCCTCTTATTGATCGAGGTCGGGAAGGCCGTGCCCGCATATCTTCTCGGCGGCTTTCTGCGCCGCGTCCCATCGTTTTTCCGTCGGCCCGTAGTCGATGACGAAGCCGGCCCGCGGCTTCTTCTCGGCGATGTAACGCGCTACGGCAGTGCTGGCGGACGCCCACTCCATCAGTGCCGGCAGCAGGGTGTCGGGGGCCTGCTGCGAGAGCAACGACATGCGCTCAGCGAAATCCTGGTAGCTCTTCGCGGCATCGGCCCGTTTCTCGGAGTCCGACTTGGTCTTGTCGCCGATGGCCAGGGCCATGGCCAGCAACTGGGTCTGCGCCGCGGTGCCCACCGTCTGACAGACCGTGCCCAGGCCGGAGGGCGGGGCTGTCGTCGCTGCGGAACTGGAGGGAGACGAAACGGCCGTGCCGGGCGCTCCCCCTTGTCGACCTCGGCCGGAGGACTGGTCGGAGCAACCAGTCAGCGTGAGCACCAGCACCATGGCCAGGGGGATGACCGTCTTCCTGCTCACGAGATCCTCGTTCTTCCTTCGGGCCTTACGTCCTAGTCAGACTCGATACGCGCGTCCGACTCGATACGCACTGTACGGGTCGCTCTCGGGACTGGTCCCCAGCCGGTCACATCACTCTCTTTTCCACCACACCGGCTTCGGGAGATCAGCCCGGTGCGGTTCCAGGAACGCGTCTTGGACCCGCCCGAACGGGGCCGGATGGAGGATCATTCCGTGATTGAGAAGCGGTACGCCGCGTTCCTCATGTTCCTGCTGGCGCCCCCTGGCCGTCGGCTGCGATCGCCAGCCCGCCACGGACTCTGCACCCGGCGAGGTTGCGGACTCCCCACCGAACTGGACCGACTTCACCACGCCCCCGATTCCCGCCCCGCCTACGCACCGACATCGAACAGGCAACCGTCCAGGACCGCGCTGGCGTGCGCGCGCGGCTCGGCTCGGAAGGTGCGGCGGCGGACGGCGACATCTACCTCATCAAATACCGCTCCAGTTCCGCCCACGACCATCGCCCAGGCCATCCTGGACGCCCAGATCGAGGAGACACCGTCGCAGGCTGCGCCACCCTCACCAACCCGCTCCGTTCGCGCCCCTCAGCCGCCGAAAGGCCGTGAGTTCCCGCCAAAGGACCTTCAGTGGTGCTGGACTGACGGCGGATGTGCCGTTAACGGACGTGGCACGAGCCGCAAACGGGGCGAGCTCGTAGGTCAGCGGGGTCCGGGCTCGCGTAGCACGATCTGTCCGCTCTTCGCGGTGCCCCTCAGGCGAGCTGCCTGGCCGATCTGGCAGGAACCGTGGTAGCGAACGGAACGAGAGCCTGACCTTCCCGGGCCGGTGCGCACCGGAGGGCGCGCGAGACCTCCAGTACGCACCAGCCCTACCCCATCCCTGGACCTGGCTGTTCACTTTCGTTCAGCATTCGCCCCCATGCTCTTGGCGTCGCCGGGCGTCGCCGGGCGTCGCCGGGCGCGGCAGCGGAACCGGTGCGTGAGGGTCAGGACTATTCGGTTGCCGAGCGGGCGCAATCCTGATCGCATGGTTTCCATGCTGGGTTTGGCGGATCGCAGTGACGAACGCGTGGTTGAGGCTCTTGGCAGCGCGCCCCGGACCAGCTCGGCCTACCGCCACCTGCTCAACCGTGGCCGGGTGGCCGTGCCAGCGATCCGGGCGGGTCTGCGCCACCCGGACCCGCTCGTCCGTGAGCAGTGCTGCAAGCTGCTCGACCACCTCCTGGTGGACGACGCGGTCGAGGAAATGATCGCCATGTTGGATGACCCGATCCCGTCGGTCCGGGTGGCTGCGGTGCACGCGCTGTCTTGTGACCGATGCAAGACCGAGGCGTGCCAGCCCACCGAGGCTTTGGTCTTGGAGCCGAACCTACGCCTGCTGTGTCACGACCCCGACGCGCACGTGCGGGCCATGGCGGTGGAATTGGCCGGGCGCTTCGTGCACGCGAGCGCAGAGGCCGAGGCCCGCGCTCGTGCGGTCCCGCAAGGCCGATCCGTCTCCCGCCGTACGCAAGAAGGCGGGCTGGTACGCACCCGGTGGCACCATCTACCGCCGCACCTGAAGGTTGTCCCGTAACGGCCGGCCACGACTGTGATGATCTTGGTGTGACTGATGTGACTGGTTTGATCACGGCGTCGTCGGTGCCGTCCTGGAAGGCTCCGTTCACCCGACTGAGCCCGCTCTGCTTCGGCAAGCTGGTGACCGCGGTACGTCGCGAGACCGCGAGGGAAGTTCGATGAGGGCGCCCCTGGGGCTGCCGCTCGAAGATCGCCTCTTGCTGGTCACGGCGTACTGGCGCACGAACTTGACGCTGCGCCGGCCGGCTCCGCTGTTCGGCATCTCCAAGTCCGCGGCCGACCGAGTCATCGACCATCTCGGTCCGCTGCTCGCGCTCCAGCAGCGCAAGCGGTTCGGCAAGGACACCGAGCTCATCGTGGACGGAACTCTCGTGCCCACCCGCGACCGCACCATCGCCGAGCAGTCGGAGAACTACCGGTACTCCACCGCCCACAGGTCGTGATCGACGCCGACAACCGCCAGGTCGTCGGGCCGGCGCGCGCCCTTATTTCGGGGCTTTGACCTTCGGCGGCTGTGGGAATGTAGTTCAGGCCCGGCCCTGTGCACATCAGCCGGTGCTCGTCCTGGTGGTGCGCGCCGGGGCGGCAAGGGAGCACCGGACCCCGTGCACATCGTTCACCAGCTCGGGTTTCTGTTCTGGAGCTCGTCGCGGTGGCGCGGTGTGTGAGGCGGGCGGATGATGGCGCTATGAGCAGACGTCGTGATGCTATGTGGAATAGCGTGTGGGTGACCGCCGAAATGCTGGCCGCCACATTGAGCGCGGCGCGGATGATGGCGCATATCAAGATCGTCGACCATGCCTGCAAGGCCCCGGCGGAACCAGAAAGCCTCGCCGGGCTGCATGATCGTGTCGCCAACAAACTCAACGAGGCCATGCGGTGGGAGGTGCGGGCGGTGACCGACGGCTGGCCCGATGACCCGCAGGCCCTTGCCTGGCTGCGTGATCGCGCCGTCAACGACCGGCACTCGAACGTACGGTTGGTCGCGCTACAAGAGGTGGCCCACGGCTGGCCCGAAGACCCGCGAACCCTTCACCTGCTGCATGATCGCGCCGCCAACGATCCGCACTTCCCGATTCGACGGGTGGCGGTACAGGCGGTGGCCGCCGGCTGGCCCGAAGATCCGCAGACCCTTACCTTGCTGCGTGATCGGGCCGCCAACGACCGCGAGGAGTTCGTGCGCCGTGAGGCGGTGCAGGCGGTGGCCGACGGCTGGCCGGACGATCCGCAGACCCTCACCTGGCTGCGTGTTCGCGCCGTCAACGACCCCCACGACCTCGTGCGGAACACCGCGGCGCGGGCGATGACCCAAATCTCAGCACACCCGAAGGGATAGCGGATCGAAAGCAACGAGTAGGTGCGGGTACGGCCGGAATTCGGCGGACACGGGCCGCGCCGAGACGCTGACCCGCCAGAATCGTCCGCAGTGAGCAGAGTGACGGCGTGCGCGAGGCCTCGGCCTCGTCCCAGTCGGGGCGTGGCGCATGTACGGCTCGTGACCTGCGGCGAACGCTCTATCTTGCCCGGTCGCACCGACCCGAGTGCGGGGCCCTGCCTGTCGGGCCGAGTGGTGGCAGCGTGGAACCCATGGCGGACACACTCAGCCCAGGCGCAGCAGACGACGCAACCAGCCAATGAGGACCTGATGCGGCAGGTCCGCGGAATCTACAGGGAGCTGGAGCGGCACGACCTGACCGCACATCAGCTCCGGGAAGCGTGGAAGCCGGTGGAAGTCGCGATCTCCGTGGCATTGGACGCCTCGAACGACCAGTCGGGTCAGGCGGTGGGGCAGGCCGCGCTGGACGACCACTGGCAGATCGAGGCCCTGCACCACCGCCACCTACCACGAAGACCATTCCCAGATCCGCACCGGCACCGGCCCCGCCGTCATGGCCGCCGTCCGCAACCTCGCCATCGGGATCTTAAAACTCTGCGGCTGGACCAGCATTGCCGCCACCAACCGGCACCGCCACCGCGACGCCACCCGCACCTGGCCGCCCTCAACCTCAACCCGTGATCTGGCCGCCTGACGACAGTGGGCGCAGGTAGCCCGGCGATGGCCGTGCCGCGCCGCTGGCGATGTGGAACCGCACCCCCGGCCCGCCGCATCAAAAGATCCGTGCCGAAACGAACGCGAGTCATCGTCTGTGCTTGCCTCGCCGCCGGGCTGCTCGGGATCGGCTACCTCACCTGGGCGCCCGAACCGGTTCCGGAACCGCCCCACGACCCGACCACCGTGGTACTGCGGGTCCGGATGTGGAACGGCGTCCGGGAGCGGCCGCTCCTGCCCCGTCCCGAGCCCGACATCACCGTCTACGGAGACGGGCGGATCATCCTCACCGGAAGTGAGAGCGGCGTTCCTAGACGTGACCAGGTGTGGGACGCGCAGCTCACCCGCGACGCGTACCGCGAGATCTACCGGGATGTTCACCGGGCCGGTCTCGCCACGTCCCGCGTGATCCGCGCGGCCAAGCAGGTCGCGGACGCCGAGCCGGACGAGATCGAGTTCCTCGCGGGCGGGCGGTGGCATATGACGACCGTGCAGGCTGGTGCCCGCGACCGGGCCGAGCGGATCTACGATCTGTGGGAGTCGATCCACACCATCCACTGGTCGCGAGGGGATCTCGTCCGGCCGGCCGTGACCTACCGGCCGGCGAGGATGGCCATCGTGGCTTGGCGTCCCGGGAAGACCTCCGGCGGGTCGGACGGCCAGAGGGAAGGACGGTGGCCGCTGCGTCCCCTCCCCAAGGACGACAAGCCGACCTGCACCGTCCTCACCGGGTCGGATGTCCCAAGGGCCGTGCGACTCAAAGCACAACAGGCGACGACGAACTACACACAAGTATGGCGCAGCGGCCCCCGCCTCTACACCGTGTGGTTTCGCCCCCTGCTCCCCGACGAGAAGGATTGCGCCGCAATTCGCAGGTAGCGGTGCTAACGAGCTAGCGAACCAATGGGATCAACTCGTGTGTAGCGCCCGGTACCGACTGTGAGACGATGCGGACACCGTCTTCCTGGAACCAACGAAGACTCCCGAAAACGGTGGCGACCAGACCAAGGATGTATGCCATCACAGCCGCGAGAGCCAAGGTCAACGAATACCCATAATTGGCCGACTCGAAATGGAGGTACGTGCCTGCCGCAACGACCAACAGTGCCAGTACGACCATGCCCAACCAGCGACGCCGTGCCCTCTTGGTGCGCTGGATGGAGTGGACTTTCAGCTGAACCGCACCGTCACATGCGCTGCAGCGCACATCGATAACGCTACTTCCTAGGTCGGGCCGCCGGATTTCTATCGAAGTCACCCTGTAATTGACCACGATCGTGTCGCTGACCTGGCGTGCGTTCACCCTGTGGTGCAATTTCAAGGAGTGATCTTCACCTATCACGCGCAACTCGTGCCTCCTAACGGCGCCGTGGTCCACCCACACAGTAATCAGCACAAGATCAGGCCGGAAGGGTGTTGGGATATTTCGTTCGGTGCCAGGCCGGTGACCGCGTGGCGTGGGGGGTGGGCCGCAGGCCGTGATCCGGCGCGCCGGAGGCCGGTTCAGCCGCTGCCGGTATCGGTACCGTCCGGCCCGACCGCCGCGGCGACGCGTTCGTCGTGGTAGGGGAACATCCGCACCACCGTGACCGCCACCCGATTGGCGGCGTGGATGCCGTAGGTCAGTCCGCTCATGTCTCTCCCTTCACCGGCCATGCCAGCTCGCCGTTGTCCATGCGCGCGATCAGCGAGCAGAGCCATTCCGCTTCGGCGCGCAGCTGGTGCACGACGAAGTCGACCTCGATCATGTTGATCTCCGGCAGGCCGGTGTCGCATGGCCGTTCCAGCTCTGCGATCCACTCGTCCAGCGACTCCTGCCGCGCGCGCAGCCGCGAAGGTGACGTACGCCCTCGGGGAGGGAACCCTCCATGCGTTGGACGTGCAGCACGGTCTCCGGTCACAGATCGAGGACGACCTTCCCTGGGACGCGGCGGGCGAGCAATGCCCCAGCCGCCTCAGGGGCTTTGTCCCAGGGGCCTCGCCAACCGATCTGCGCGTCCAGCTCTCCCCTCTGCAGCAGTCCCACGAGGTAGGCCAGATCGCCACCGAGAGGGGTGGAGATGTTGAAGGTCTCCAGCCGGCCCCGGTCGACCCGTGTCCGCGCCTGCTCGAAGTCGATCAGCGTCGGCTCGCCGGAAGCCATGCCGATGGCCTGCACGATCCCGCCGTCTTCCAACCGGTCGTACGCCTGCGCCAGTTGTCGCCCGCCGACGTTGTCCAGTACGCCGTACACCCGGCCGGATATTTTCGACGGCCCGAAGACGATCTCGTCCGCCCCGAGCTCGCGGAGGCCTTCGGCGCGGGCGGGGCCGCCGACGGAGGCGATGACGTGCGCGCCGGCGCGGGCGGCGAGCTGCACGGCGTACCGTCCGACGCCGCCGGACGCGCCGGTGATCAGCACCCGGCGGCCGATCAGTGAGCCCAGCCGTCGTAGCGCCTGCAGTGCGGTGACCGCGGCGACCGGCAGTGCGGCGGCTTGGCCCATGTCGACGCCGTCGGGAACGACGGCCAGGTCGCCCGTGTCCACGGCGCGCAGCTGGGCCCACGCACCCGACCAGCCGAAAGTGACGACTCGGGTACCGGCGGCGGGTCCGGATCCGTCGGAGGCCGCCTGGACGATCACTCCGGCGGCGTCCCAGCCGTGGACGTGTCCCGGCTGCGCGTCGACGGGCGCGAAGGCGATTTCGCCGAAGTTGAACGAGACGGCGGCCACCCGGACCAGCGCCTGAGAGGCAGCGGGCACCGGGTCGGGGACGACGCCGAGGCGAAAGCGGTGCGGTGTGGCCGGGTCATGGATCAAGGCTTGCATCGTCGCTCCTGTTCAAGGGGTTACGGTGCGACCTTGGCAAGCGACGCGCATGATCGGCTGACGGTCAGCGCACGGTGCCGTCCACGCCGATCATGGTGCGGATCCGGTCGACATCGCCGCGCTCGGCGGGCGGCAGGAGGGCGCCGACCGACTCTCGCCGTGCACGCGCCTCCCCTAGCAGCCGTAGTGCCTCCTCGGGCTCGCCTTCGAGTGCCGCGACCCCGGCCAGCCCTTCCTGAGCCAGGGCAATGGATCGTGGATCGCCGATTTCGTGGGCTGCCGCGAGCCCGTCGAGATGCAGGGCCTTGGCCTGTACGGCGTCGCCGCGCTGCTCGGCGATGAAGCCGAGCTCCGCCAAGATCAGCGTGACCCCGTAGAACGGCACGCCGTGGTCGGCCTCCAACCGCCGGTTCCAGTCCAGCGACTCGCGGAAGAGCCGTTCGGCGGCGTCGAGGTCACCGGCGCGCCGCGCGACGAGGCCCAGCCCGACACGGGCGAACTCCTCGGCGAACCGGTTCGACTGCTCGGCCGCCAGCCGCATGCCTCGCTCGTGGAACTCCCGTGAGCCGGCGAGGTCACCGGTCAGCAGCGCGATTCTGCCGAGGCTGGAAAGCCGGTAGGACACGTCGGTCCACAGCTCCAGACTCTCCGCGATGCGCAGGCCTTCGCGGTGCAACCGGCCGGCGCGGTCGTGGTCGCCGGTGACCTCCGCCAGGTAGCCGAGCATGTCGGAGGCCTGCAACTGTCCCCACCGGTCACCGACGTGGCCGAAGATGCGCAGGCTTTCCGTGCCGTTGTGCTCGGCGGCCGGGAAGTCACCCCGGAACAGGGCGAGTTTGGCACGGCCGGCCAGCACGGCCGCTTCTCCCCAAGGGTCGTCGAGCGCACGGAAGCCGGCCAGCGCCTCGTCGAGCAGCGGCTCGGCCGCGGCGACATCGCCGAGATGCAGGTAGGTGTGCGCGAGGAACCAGCGTGACCGGGTGTCGGCAAACTCCTTCACCTGAACGCGGCCGACGCCGGCCAGGACGGCGAACCCGGCCTCGTACGCCGACCCCGCGCTCACCGCGGCCAAATAGCGGTGGCCCTCCCCATGCCTGCCCCGCAGGTACCAGTACCAGACCAGGGCGTCGGCCAGGCGTCGGGACCCGGTGACAGCACGCAGGTTGAGCACCTCATCGTCGAGCCGTCGCAGCCAATCGCGCTGGGTGGAACCGTACAGGTGCGGCCGGGCCCGCTCGGCCAGCCCGATGTAGTAGTCGTCCCTGAGCCTGAACACCGGGTCGTCATCGTCGAGGCGCGCCAGGCAGTAGGCCGCGATGCTCTCCAGCAGGCGGTACCTTGGCGGATCCGCGACCACCATGGATCTGTTGACCAGCTGGTCCAGCAGGTCGAAATCGACGCCGACGGCTTCGGCCGCCTCCGTCGTACAGCCGCCTGGATGAACGGCCAGCGCGCACAGAGCGGTTTGCTGCGCTACCGTCAGCTGCTCCCAGCTCCAGTCGATCATCGCCTGCAGGGTCTGCTGCCGGTCGGGCCGGCCTCGCCCCGCGGGGGCGAGCAGGCGGAACCGGTCGTCGAGCCGCTCGGCCACGCCGCGCACGCCCAGTGCGCGCACGCGGGCGGCGGCCAGTTCCAGCGCCAGCGGCAGACCGTCCAGCCGTGTGCAGATCGTTTCGATCCAGGGCGTGGTCTCGGCGTCCAGAGTCAGGCCCGAAGCGGCGCGGGACGTGAACAGCCGGACCGCGTCGCGAAGCTCCAGCGGGGCGACCGGGTACAGGGCCTCGCCGGGGATGGCCAGCGGCTCCTGGCTGGTGGCGAGCACACGGAGCCGGGGTGCGGCCCGCAACAGCAGGGTCACCAGCTCGGCGATCGGCTCGATCAGATGCTCACAGTTGTCGAGCACCAGCAGCAGCTCCTGCCCGCGCAGGGCGTCGGCGAGGCGTTGCGGCAGATCCACGGGCGGCACCCCCGGACGGGAACCGGTGACGGTTTCGTCGCGCACGCCCAGCTCCGCGGCCACCAGCTCGGCCAGCTCCGCCACCGGCTCGGCCACCGCGCCCGTGATCCCGGCCAGTTCGACCAGCCCCACGCCGTCGGGGAAGGCGAGGTCCGCGGCGGACGCCAGGGCCAGCCGGGTCTTGCCGACTCCGCCGGGTCCGGTCAAGGTGACCAGCCGGGAGGAGTCGATGAGGGCACGAACCTGGGCGACGGCCTCCTGCCGTCCGACCAGGTCGGTGAGGGGTGCGGGGAGGTTCGCGCGGGGGCGTGCGGCCGAGGTGAGGGGTGCTTGCACGGGCGCCAGCTCCGGGTCTTGCCGCAGGATCGCCTGGTGGAGATCGGCCAGCTCAGGTCCGGGGTCCAGGCCCATTTCGTCGGCCAGCCGTTCGCGGAGCTCGGTGTATCCGGCGAGGGCCTCGTTCTGCCGCCCTGACCGGTAGAGCGCTCGCATGTGCGCGGCGCGCAGGCGTTCGCGTAGCGGGTGCTCGGTCACCACTTCGCCCAGTTCGTCGGCCAGCCGGCTGTGCTCGCCGAGCGCCAGTCGTACCTCTGCCCACTCCTCCAGCGTGGTCAGCCGCTGCTCCTCCAGACGGCCGGCGGCGGCGCGGGTGAACTCCTCGTCGCGGAAGTCGGCGTAGGCGGGTCCGCGCCAAAGGGCGAGCGCGTCCGACAGCAGGTCGGCCCTGGCGCGGAGATCTCCGGTCGCGCGGGCGCGGTCGAGCAATGCGGCGAACCTGAGCGCGTCCACCTCGCCGGTGCGTAGCACGTAGCCCGCCGGCTGCAAGACCACCAGGGCGCGGCCGTCCCCGCCCAGGGCGCGGCGCAGCTGGGAAACCTTGGTCTGCAGGGTGTTGGCCGGATTGCCGGGCAGATCCTCGCCCCACAGGTCGTGTGCGAGCCGGTCGGCCGAGACCGGACGGCCCTCATGGACCAGTAGGTCGGCCAGGAGCGCGCGAACCTTCAGCTCAGGGACCCGCACAGGCCGCCCGTCAGAGGCCCACACGGCAAGCGGGCCGAGAACTCCGAATCGCACCACGTCACGTTACCCCCAGCGAACCCCCAGCCGATCGTGCGCGGTCCTCAGCAGAGTTGAGCCCGTCAACGAGAGGAGGCCGGGATGCGGCTCGCGATCATCATCGGCAGCGTGCGCCAGAACCGGTTCGGTCCGGCCGCGGCGGCGTGGATTCACACCAGGGCGTGCCGGAGGGCGGACCTCGACGTGGACGTCATCGACCTGGCCGAGGCCTGGCTGCCGACGGTGCTCCCTGCGGTGTTCCCGGCAACGGGCGATGCCGTCCCGCCCGCCGTGCGGGATCTGCAGCCCTGGCTGGCCGCGGCGGACGCGTTCGTCATCGTGACACCGGAGTACAACCACAGTTTTCCGGCCTCCCTCAAGAACGCCATCGACTGGTATCGCGACGAATGGCGGGGCAAGCGCGTCGCCTTCGTCTCGTACGGCGAAGCGTCCGGCGGCCTGCGGGCCGTGGAGCAGCTCCGCCCGATTTTCGCCGCCCTCGGCGCGGTGACCGTCGGTGAGCCGGTCGCCTTCTACCACCACGCGACCCCCTCAGAACCGGCCGCCGAGCAGCTGCTCGACGCGATCATGAACAAGGAGAACAGCATGTCCGCAACCCGTGAGATCCGCCTGGCCGCCCGTCCCGTCGGGGAACCGCGGCCGGAGGACTTCGAGTTGGCCGTCACAGAGCTTCCCGAACCAGCCGACGGTCAGGTGCTGGTGCGCAACACGTGGATGTCGGTGGATCCGTACATGCGTGGGCGGATGCATGACAGTGAGTCCTACCTGCCGCCGTTCCAGCTGGGCGCGGCGATGGACGGAGCGGCGGTGGGCGAGGTCGTGGCCTCACGTTCTCCGGAGATACCTGTGGGCACCACCGTCGTGCACTTCCTGGGCTGGCGGGAGCACGCGGTGCTCGACGCCGCCGCCGCGACGGTCATCGATACGGGAATCGCTCCTGCGGAGGCGTACTTGAGTGCGCTGGGCACCACTGGGCTGACGGCCTATGCGGCCCTGACCGAAGTGGCTCCGGTACGACCGGGTGACGTCGTCTTCATCTCGGCCGCGGCCGGCGCCGTGGGCAGCGTTGCCGGGCAACTCGCCCGCAAGCTCGGCGCCAGCCGGGTGATCGGCTCGGCGGGCGGCCCGCTGAAGGCCAAGAAGCTGGTGGAGGACTTCGGCTACGACACCGCAATCGACTACCGGGCCGGTTCCGTGGCCGACCAACTCGCCCAGGCCGCCCCCGACGGCATCGACGTCTATCTCGACCACGTCGGCGGCGACCACCTGGCCGCCGCCATCGACGCGCTCCGCTCCGGCGGGCGGATCGCGATGGTGGGAGCCATCAGCACCTACAACGCCACCGAACCCGTCCACGGCCCCGGCAACCTGTTCGAGCTGGCCGCCAAGGACGCCACCCTGCGCGGGATGCTGGTCAACTCCTACTTCCACCTCTTCCCCGAGTGGATCGGCAAGGCCGCAGGTTGGCTGGCCGACGGCTCCCTGCACACCGAGTTGACGGTGGCCGAGGGCATCGAGCAGGCACCCGCCGCCTTCCTGGACATGATGTCCGGCGGCAACGTCGGCAAGATGCTCGTCCGGCTCTGATCCGACGACTCCTCGCACAGCACTGCCCCTGCCGCCCGCCCCGCTCCGGCTCGCTCACCGCGCAACCACCCACCCCGCGCGGCAGCGACCGGGGCGGGGCCTTCATCTGAGCACTCGAGGGCGGTGCGCTCCAGTTCGATGGCCGCCAGCTCGCGTCGGACAGCGGCCCGTTGCGCGGGCCGGGACGAATACCCGTCGGTGGGCGCGCTGCGGCGCACCCCGGCGAGTGTGACTTCGGCGTCGTGCGCCCGCCGTTCGGCAGCCCACAGGTCGCGTTCGGCGGCCCGGCGCTGGCTGGCGGCCCGTACGGCGCGCACCTCGGCCAGCCATTTCCACCCGCCGCCGCGGCGAGCCGGGCGGCCATCGGCGCCGTCGAGGCCCACGCCACCCGCACCAGCGCCAGCTGCGGCCCGCACGTCGCGCTCGGCGGCCTGCCGCTCCCGCTGGGCGGACGCCAGTACGCGTTCGGCGGCCCGCTCTGTGGGGCCCCGCCTCATCCGGTGCGCTGCCCTGCCAACCGGGCCGAATCGGGCAGGCCGGGCAAGCGTGGGAAGTCCACCATGCCCGGGACCCTACCCACCCCCAATGGACCACCGGACGCCACCGCAGAAACTGGTGACCGCCGCCGCGGCCTGCACACTGAGCTAACGCGGAGGGCTGCGGAGTCGGCAGTGCGGTCGGGCCGTTTCACCAGTTGTCGTTGTGGGGCAGCGCGAGGCTCAGGTACCTGCCCTCCTCCGCGACCATGAGCCGCTCGGCGGCGCACCGGTCGAGGTAGGAGGCCAGGCGTGCGTGCTCGATGGAGGTGCCGGTCTCCTCGGTGATGTACTCGGCGATCCGGGGGATCGTTCGCGCCCGGTCCGAGCAGTGTTCGTAGGCGATCGCGCGCCAGTCCTTGACGGTGATCCTTCGGACTTGTGGGCCGCGAGTGTCAGTGATCGCCAGCCAGCTCGGGCCGCGTACGTAGGTCAATGAAGGCGCGCGGTCCCCGCGCCACCGCTCCTGCCACTCCTCCACGGCCGCGCCCAGTCGCGCGCGCACCTCTGTACTGGCCAGGCCTTCGGCGCGGTAGTCGAAGAAGTAGGCGATCCGTTCGAGGTCAACGGTGCCCTGCGGGTACAGGTGCTCGTAGGCCGCGATGGGGCGGACGTCCCTGATCGGGAAGTCTTCGGTGAAATACGGACTGAACCTTTCCAGCCACAACGGGCCGAAGCCGCCCGGCGGCTGCAGGTGCAGCAGCGAGGGCACCAGCGCCAGTTGCTGCTCGTAGTCCGCGTCGGTCTCGCCGGGGAACCCCGTCAGCACGTTCCAGCCTACGTCGAGGCCGTGGTAGCGGCTCCATTTGAGCAGCCGGACGTTGGTCAGCATGGTGGTGCCCTTGCGCATCAGCGACAGGATGTGGCTGCTCAGGCTCTCCAGGCCGGGCTGGATCCGGGTGATTCCGGCCCGCCGCAGGGCGCCCAGTTGCTCGCGGGTCAGATTCGCCTTCACCTCGAAGAACAACCGCAGATCCCACCGGGACTCCGCGAGCGGCCCGCACAGCGAGTCCAGGTAACGCATGTCGATGATGTTGTCCACGGCATCCAGCCTGAGCACCCGGTGGGTGCCGGCCAGGCTGGTCAGTTCGTGGAGAACACGTGCCGGCGACTTCGAACGGAACGCCATGCCGAGGGCGTTGAGCCCGCAGAACGTGCAATGGTGCTTCTCGCCCCACCAGCAGCCGCGCGAGGCTTCGAAGACCAGTGCGGGCCGCTTGCCGCCCAGCACCTGACGATGTCCCAGCCGGTCCAGCGTCGTGAAGTACTCCGAGTAGTCCGGTTCGGGCAGGGCGTCCATATCGGAAACGCCCGGGGCCTGGCCGTTGGACACCACCTGGTCGTTGAAGAGTCCGCTCACGCCGGGCAGGTCCAGTACGCCGGATCCGGCGCTGAGCCGCGCGGCCAGCACCGGCAAGATGATGTCACCCTCACCGCTGACGGCGTAGTCCACGCAGGGGAAGGCCCGGAGATAGGCCGGGCCCATTTCACCGTCGAGGTTCGCCCCGCCGAAGACGGTCACGACCTGCGGTGCGCGCTCTTTGATATGCCGGGCCAGGGCCAGCGCGGCCATGTTCTGCTCGAAGGTCGAGGTGAATCCGACCAGGTCATAACGACACCAGTCGATGGACGCGGCCATTTCCGCTACCCACGCCGGAATTGTCTTGTCGCGCAAGCGCACCAGATCCGCGATGCGCAACGGACCGTCTTTGAGCCGCTCCTCGATATCGGTGTACCGCGCCAGGTAGGCTTCCCCGTCATCGGGACTCTCCCACGCCGAAGGCACGAAAAGCCACTCGCCGAGGAGGTACTGCCGGGTTGTGGAGACGTCGACCACGGTGTCATAGGCCGACGGACCGAGGCGGGCCGCGAGTTCGAGGTTCAGGTAGTGAACATCGACATGGTGGCCGTACCTGCGCAGGCCCGCGGCGAGCAGCCCGCATTGGATCGAGGGTCTGTCGCACCGCCCCCACGGCATGTTCACCAGGGCGACATTCAAGGGGCGGGCCGGTCGACTCTGCCGCTCCCAGTCCTCACCGCCCGCAGCCAGAACGGGCAGCACAACTATTAGATGACGATGTGCGCAGGAGGGCCGGTGTCCTCGTCGTCTTCGCTTTCCAGCACCTCGATCAGCAGGTCGTCCTGCTCGTCCATGGTGGCCTCGGGCACGACATCACTCCTTATCCAGTAATCTTTAGCGACTCAAATCGTAGCATTCTTCGCATGACCCATCCCGAGATCCGGGGGCTGGCGTTGCCTCCGATCCGAGCCCTGCTCGCCGAGGCCGGCGGGATCACCGTGCATCCCGATCCCTACTCGGCTCCGTTCGAGGCATACCACCACCACGCCACCGGCGGCACCACCTGGGACCTGGCCGCGCTGGTCGAAGCCGCCGGACCGCCGCCGGCCACGGTGCTCGATCTGGGCTGCGGCCGGGGCCGGCTGACCCTGCGACTGGCGCTGACCGGGCACAACGTCACGGCCGTCGATACTTCAGCGGCCGCACTCGCCCACCTGACGGGCCGATTGCCGGGAGCGCCCGCACCGGCGGGCCGGGTACGAGTGGTCGACGGCGATGCGATCGAGCCCGGCGTACTGCCCGAGAAGCACTTCGACGTGATCGTCATGGGCGATATGACCATCAATATCTTCGACACCGAGGACAGCGTCAGCGCACTGGCGAACCGGGCGCGAGAACTCCTCGCTCCAGGCGGCGTCTTGTGCTTTCCCGTGCTGCGGCAGGCGGCACTGCCGGTCTTGATGAAACGCAACGGGATGACCGCCGTGCCCTATTGGGACGATAGCGGCATCCAGCGACTCATGTGGCTGTCGCTACGGCACGATCCTGAGGGTCCTTACTTGTTCCGTACGCTGTTCCTCCAAGACGTCCCAGGCCCGGACGGGGCTCTCACAGGACATGCGACCGCGGCGCGCGAACGTCTGTGGACCGCCGATACGGTCCTGCCATTGTTCAAGGACTGCGGTCTCGAATTGCTGCGCAGAACCCCGCTGGATCTCACAGCGAATGCCCGAAGGCCCCTGCCGGCCGAACTACTGATATTGAGCTGACACGATGCCCCGGGCCCCCGCCCCCGACCCAGGGTGGACACCACGCCGAAGGCCGTGGAGAACCTGCTGTCCCGGTCCCGGATGTGGAGGACACCGTCCAGCAGTTCGTCCACGCCACCTACACCGAGTTCACCGCCTGGCTGCAGGACAGCGCGGGCGTACCGCGGGAACGCGCCGCCGCCGTCGCGTCGGTGGGCCTCGGCGCACTGTTCTCCAGCCAGGCGATGAGATCCGGCCTGCTGCGCGTGCGCTCGGTCGGAGTGGACGACGACATCTTCGTCGCCCCTGGGTCGAGATGATGTACGGCTCGCTGCCACCGCAGTGATGACAGCCGTTCGGACGCCACCGGGGCGAGCCCGACGAGCGGGGCGGCGATGGCGGCCTTGACCTCGGAGGCGAGCCTGCCGGACATTGCGGGGTCGATGTGCCCCGCATTGGTCGCCAGCCGCATCTTCAACGCCAGGAAAAGGAGCGCCTGCGGTGCGCCGAGCCGGGATGTGAGCCGGTCGTCGATGGCGTTGCGGGCCTGCGCGGTCACCTCGGAGGGCGGGAGACCGTAGAGGGTCAGCCGCACGTCTTGGAGGGCCAGGAGACGGCCGGTCGCGTCGCCTTGGCGGACCATGTTCTCGGCCTTGTTGAGCGCGGGCCGGAGGCGCGCCAGCGCGGACGACGTCACTTCGCCGGACTTCCGCAGTTCCCGGACGAGCCCGAGCAGCGCACGCGTCTGCGCCACCAGAACCGGCTCACCGCGTTCGCCGCCGGGCGCGCCCACCGCGACCCGGAAGTCCTGGTCGGGAACCTCCGCGGCGGGCAGCGTCCACTCGGCGGTCCGGGTCTCGCCGCCCGCGACGCGGACGCGCCGCACCTCGCTGGCGGCACGACCGTCGAGGAACACGCGGGCCGGGAGTTCGGCCACGGTGCTGCCCTTGTGGGTGAGCGGAGCCTTCACGGTGAGCTGCTGGGTTTCCGGGTCCAAGAACGGCCTCGGGGGTGCCGTGGACCGCCCGGGGCGGGGTGTACCAGGGCAGGTCGCCGACCTCGGCGGCGGTCGCGGGCCTGATCCTGACCGCTTGGCCGCCGACGCCGACGAGCGACATGGACAGCCGGGTGGACGATCTGACCAGCGTCCTGCGGATCTCGACGGGCAGCGGGTCGCCCTTCCAGGTGGTCTCCTGGGCGTCGTCGTAGGTCTCCGCCACGAAGGTGCCGTGCGGGAGGAACGACAGCGGCACCTGGAGAGTCCGGTCGTTCTCGTCGGTGATCGCGCCGAGGTACCAGGTGTCGCCCTTCCTCCGGGCCGTCGCGGTGTAGTCGCCGAGGGCGCTGTCCAGGACGCGGGTCTCGTCCCAGCTGCCGGGCAGGTCCTTGAGGAAGGCGAATCCGGGGTGGGCGGCGTAGTTCTCGGGGGTGTCCGCGGGCATCTGCGGCGGGCTGAAGAACGTCGGACACAGCGCGAGCTGTGCCGAGGTGGTCTGGACGCGGGTTCCGAGCCGGGCCGGGTCCCAGGTGACGTTCAGGACGCCAGGCATGTAGTCGGCGGGTCCTCCCATGAACCAGGTGAAGGGCAGGATCGTTGCCTGCACGGGCGGGTTGCCGTTGGCGCCCATGTAGGTCCCGTGCAAGGCACGCTGCTCACCCACCCGGATGACCGCCCTCATCCATGGCCATCCTCACCCTGCACCACCAGGCGAATTGAGGATGGGATCAACCTCAGTGCTGGATCAGGCCGCCGACCGGGACGGGAGCGACGTGGCCGGTCGCCGGGAGGATCTGCGACAGGGTGAGACCGATGTCGACCAGAGATGACCGGCGCAGGCAAGCGACGTCGGGGATCGGAGTCCAGGTCGGCTCAGCGGTCTGACCGTTCGGCTCAGGCCGCAGTTGGCCGCCAGTGATGCGGACCTGGTAGAAGATGCCGACATTGTGGTGCTCGGGTCCGCCGGGGATGGTGCGCTCAGCCGCGGGGATGACCCTTGAGTCCACGCCCAGCAGGCGTTCGACCACCGCGTCGCAGCCGGTCTCCTCAGCGACCTCCCGGATCACCGCATCGAACGGATCCTCCGCGTGCTCGACCCTGCCGCCCGGAAGAGTCCAGATGGACTCGCCCTTCAGTGGCACATGACGGGCGAGCAACACGCGCCCGTCCTCGATGCACACGGCGTACGCCGCCAGCCGGAAACTCATCCCCGTACCTTCCCTACACCCGGAACCCGGAGAACCCTGTCGCAACGTCCAAGCCCCGGGCATCGACCTCGCAACACACTGACAGAAACTCCGGCAACCCACTGACGAAAACCTCGCGCTCAACACTCAGCCTTCCGCAACCACCATGCAACCAGGACGATCAGACTGGAAAGGCTCCATCTCTCTGAGCTCGCCTGGAGTATTCGATTGCGCAGTCGGCCGCCCACCCTGTGGTCGGTGGCCGCGGCGATCAAAGTCGGATCGGTTTCTTGCCCGTCCGTGCCGGAGACCGTGTCACCTCACGCGACCTGCGATTGCTCGTGAATGAGTCCGCCGGGTCGGTCTCGGCGTAGGACGCGGACGGCCGCACCCACGATACGGCCGGTGGGTGGCGTAGTGATCGACCTGCTCGGGCAGCACGCGACGTGCATGCCGTTCACCGGTGATGAGGGCCGATCGGTGCATTCGCGGCGGACGCCGCAGATCCATCGCTCTGCGAGGGCGGTCGCCTGTGGCGCCCGTACCGGCGTCACGATGAGCGGAATGCCAGGGGGGCGAACGCTGCGGGGATGCATGGGGTCGAGCGGGACGTCGCGAGATTGGGCACATCAACACGCGCGGGCCCCGATACGGTGATCACCGTGGCCGGCGACAAAGTGATACCAGGCGCGCAGATACAGACTGTGGGGTGGCCGAACGAGAACCGGCCGGTAAGGAGCTCGGCGAGCCGGCCGAGCAACGACTGATCAGTGCCGGCGCCACGCGCATCGAGCCCCTCGGCGCGAACGGCGCCGACAGCAACTCGATTTCCATTTTCACACCGCACGTTCAGCAGAGAAGGCGCATACCCCCGTGACTGACCTGTACACCATCTCCGTCGACGCCGTGGAGGGCACCACCCTCCGCGGGCGGGTCCACATCATCAACCCCGACGCCGCCTCCGTCCCCACGGGCCTGACCTTCCCCGCGTCGTTGATCTTCGAGACCTGGTTCCCGCAGGACGACAACGCGCCCGGCACCGCGAAGGTGGGTGAGGAGGATCCCTTCGTCACGGCCCAGCGCCCCGAAATGGAGGCGATGATCTACTGCCGCCGGACGGTACGCGTGGACGAGGACGGATACCTCCTCTCCGACGACGGCCGGACCTTGCTCGAACCACGCCGGCACGCGGACGACGTGCCCGGGAAGCGTGGATCCTCCGGACACGACGAAATCTCCGCGTACTTCACCGTGAAGGTCCCGGAGGAGGACCTCGTCCACCACGCCCCCTCGATCATCACCTCCTACGAGGTCGGCCCGCTGCGGAACGTGCCGCTGGTCAGCGAGGTCGTCCGGTACAACGACGGGAACCCGCTGACCGACGAGCAAATGGCGCAGGAGGAGTTCGAGGAGGGAGAGGTGGACCTGTACGAGGAGGGCTGGGGCTTGATCAACACTCGTCCCTTCAAGAAACGCCCGTACGCCGAGATCACCTTCACGGTGACCGACGCCCGCTACCTGAAGCACTTCTCCCCCGGCATGCGCTGGCGCACGGCGACCTGGCGATAGCACGGCACTCAGCGGCCCGGCGAGTCGTCATCGCCCGGGCATGATGTGGTTCACCGGCCCAGGCGCCGGGCTTCCAATCACGAGGTGATCAGGGTCGGCTTTGGCAGTCCCGGCCCGGCCGGCGCTGAGCTGACGACGAGCAGCGCCCCGACCAGCGGCAGCACCGTGCCCGTGTGGTCGAACGGCGTGAGCCGACCCCGCCCTGCCTGGTAGAGGGCGTAGAGCGAGGGCAGGACCACCACCAAGCCGTAGTCGGACGCTCGGACCGAGGTCGGGAACCGCTCGTTGATGCAGGCGGGAAGGACCGCCCACGGGAAGATCGCGACGAGGACCAGCGTGATCGTCGCAACGGCCGCCATGGCCAGGATCGGCACGTACGGCGTCGCCGCCTGACCAGGAGGCGACGCCCCCGACCGGTCGGCGACTGTGGCTCAGGCCTGAACTCCACGTACGCGGAATCTGCGCCAGCGTGCGCTCATGCCCTGCCCGGCGAGCGAGCGGCTGCCACCGTCCCCGATCGGCAGCATCGTCCAGATCCCGAACCCAATGCGCACACGTTCGGGGATCAAGGAGCCGTGGACCTCGTACACCTTCCGGCCGTCGACCCGCCAGATCGCGGTCGATCCGCCGCGGTCCAGAGTGATCTCGCATGCGCGGAACCCGGTGAAGTCGTCGTCGAAGTCCTCGTACGGCGACTCGACCACGTGGTAGAACGGCTCGGCCGCTCCCCACGAGCCCAGTTGCTCGTGCAGCGCGAGCACGCGGGTGGAGGTACCGCAGGCGGCGAACACCCGCTTGCTCACCTCGAAGTCGAAAGCGTGGAAAGCGGCCATCCCCCGGCGGTAGTCCCCCGGTTCCCCGCCGATGTTGTCGATCGCGAGGTCGGCGGCGAACGTCGCCGGCCCGTCCGCCGGCAGCTCGAACTCCCCTGTCGAGAACATGAGGTACTTGGCGCTGTCGGCGGGCTGGAACGTGTCGTGCGAGATCGAGAAGCGCGGGACCGTCACGCGCACCTCGCCCTCTCCAACGACCAGTTCAGCGCCGGGGTCCAGCGGGATGTGCTCTCCACCCGCCGGCAACGGCAGGCGAGCCGGGGTCCAGCGTGCGGCATCAAGGTCCGGCCCCTTGAGCTCGTCGTACATGACGAAGCCGTCGTCGGCCGCCGGCTGTCTTTCGGTCGTCACGGCATTCACCCCACAGCAGATCGGAGCGATGACTCCTCAAAGGAAAGACTTCGCAGGACGCAAATGTGACGTTCCATAAGCCTCCCGCTGCGGATCGCGGCGTGCAAGGCCTCCCCCCGTGGACGCCAGTTCCCCGGAATTCCGTTGCAGGGTCGGTGAAGCTGCTGAAGTGTGTCCGAGTCGGGGGCGATCCACACCGGTAGCGCACCAGCATGACCCAGGTCAGGCGACCTCAACGACGCGGAAGACGCGGTCGAGGCCGCCCGCGCTCAGGTCGTCGCCATCGACCCAGAACGAGACGTTCACGACCTCACCCCAGTCGGCACCCTCCACGGTCTCCATCTGGAGCAGAGGGCGAGCGCCTCCCTCCCCGTCCCCTCCCATCTGGTGCCACCCCAGTAGCCGGTAGTCGACCTGTGGGAGAACCTCGTGCAGCGCCTGGACGGCATCCATGGCATCGACCAGGTCATAGGCCCCCAGATAGTCGTCTATCGCCCGGCTGGTGGGCTCGGGGAGCGACGGGGTGCGGACCGCGGCGAGCGGAAGCGCGGAGAGCACGACCGTGCCCGGAGGAGCGGATCGTTCGGGTGCGTCGCCGGGCACGTGCAGGACGCGCCCGTCAGCACCCTTCAGGTCGGCGAAGGTGTCGTCGAAGAAGAACAGCAGAAGCCCGTCGTGCGGGAGGGGCCAGTCGTCACCGAGCAGCGGACGCAGGGCCGCGCAGTCGAGCTGCACCAGGAGCGTCAGGGGGCGACCGTCGAACGTCGGCCATTCGATCTCTGCGGGGAGCGGTGGCAGGCCTCCGATACGGGTCCTGTCGCACCCCTGGGCGTCGGCGCGCGCGAGCGCGATCGACGAGCGCAGGAGCCGCAGGGCCTGGTGAGCGATCTCCGGGTTGTCGGCGTTGTCGGCGGCCTCTGCCAACCGGGCGCGCAACTCCTCGTCTGGGACAATCTCCATGACCCTCGCCTCCGCCAATCTCGCCGCCGCCCGGGCGGCGGCTCGCGCCGACCTTTGTCGCTGCCCCTGGAAGAGGGCGTTGCAGAATCGGCCCACCGTGATTCGGCCGTTGACAAGACGTCGGAAACGCCCGACCGGTTCCCCTCCTGCCGCGACACGCGTGGTGTAGCGGATATGCGCACCCGTTGGTGAAGCGCGACCTCGTCGCCATCGCCGTCACCGGACACCCACGCCCGCCCGATGTGACCTGCTGCCACGGCCCCTTTCGCTGCTGGACGGCGACTGAGCTTGTTCTTGTACCTTTCAACCGTTGTAGGTCAATCAGGGTCTTCTCGCGTCGGACGGTTTGCCCACGTCGTAGTGGGGGTGTCCGGTGCTTGTTGCGTGTGCCGGGTGGTCGTCCAGGTCCGGGCCGGTGGGGTTTTGGTGCTAAAGCGGCATGCTGCTGACGTTGAGCGCTTGACCTTTCCAGTACCAGCCGGTGCAGCCTGTCCCACGCCCCGGCCTGGTGCCATTCGGCCAGGCGCCGCTGGCAGGCCATCCCGGTCCCGAAACCCAGCTCTTGGGTCAGGAACTCCCACTGGGTCCTGGTGTGCAATCGCGGTTTTCGTGATCTCGGCCCTGGCTGCGATCGTCTCGATGGCGAGCCTGGCGACCCGACCCCGCGCAGCACCGCCACGGTCGCGGCCAGCAATGCTGCGTCGATCGCGGGATCACGCGCGGGTCGAGCGCGGCATCGCCCACTTGAAGAACCGACGGGCGCTGCCCGTCACCACGGTCGCCGCGAATACCGGTCCGACACCGTGCGAGCGGCCGCAGCCCTGCTCCTCCACCAGCAAGCCACAACGCGCACGACCGACCGGCCGGCGTGACACATCGACCGTTCCACGGCCGTCGACGTCCTACCAGCAACTGAACGCGTTAGCCGTTTTCGCCAGCGATCGCTTCGCGTACGGCCGGGACGATTTCGCCGGCCCAACGGCCGAGAGAGACGACGTCGGGCGTTCCTCCACTGGCTGAGAAGAGCGTGAAACCCGACGCGCCGTGCTCGAGCACGGCGCCGGTCAGTTCCTCGGCCCACTGGCCGACGGAACCGCCGATCCAGCGTCCGTCACGATCACGGGTGGCGGGCAGCGGCCGGTCGGTGATGCGTCCGGGGAAGTTGAAGACCGTGCGGATCTCCCGCGGATCGCGGCGCGCGGCGGCCGCCGCTTCGTCGATGATCGGCCGCGACGCCCGGTAGCGCTCGCTGAGCCAGTCCGCCGCGTGGCCGGGGATCCAGCCGTCGGCCACCCGGCCGGTGGCTGCCAGGGATTTGGGGCCGACCGATCCGGTCCACACCGGGGGTGCGGCCACCGGAGCCGGCTCGATTTCGTTCACCTGGTAGTGGCGGCCCTGGTAGGTGACCGGCGGACCGTCGCCCGAGAGCATCTTGACCAGGACGATCGCTTCCTCGAAGGCGTCCACGGCGTCGCCCGGTGACAGCCGCGGCACTCCCATGTCGGAGATCCGATCCCACAGTCCGCCCGCGCCCATGCCGAGCACGATGCGGCCTCCCGAGAGCGCCGACAGCGATGCCACCATTCGCGCCAGCATGGGAGCGGGCCGGGTCGGCAGGTTGGTGACGTTCGCGAAGCCGGAGATGTGCTGCGTACGCCCGAGGATGAAGCCGAGGGAGGCGTAGGCGTCCAGGCGCTCGCCGATGTAGGGGTGGTCCGACAGCGAGAAGTGGTCGAGCCCGTCATGGTCGGCCTGCTGGGTCATGCGCAGCAGCTCCGGCGCGTCGTCGATGCCGGGGTGCGCGCCGAAGCCGAAGACGATTTCTGGTGCGGACAAGGTTCTGCCTTTCATTCGAGAGGTCTGTTTCGCCGGTCAGTCCGCTGCGGGCGGTATGTCCGCGACAGCGTTGCGATACGGCGACTTCGACAAGCCTCCGGCGCTGATCGCCGATGTGCCGATGATCAGGGCCGGGGTGTGATCACCAGGCGTACGCCTCGGGCGCGGGCTTGGCTCCGTTGGGCGCGGGCGGCGGGAACAACTCATCCAGTCTGGCCAGGGTGCCGTCGTCGAGCGTGATCTCCAGTGCGCGCAGCGAGCCGTCGAGGTGCCCGGCCGTCCGCGGCCCGATGATCGGCCCGGTCACGCCGTCCTGCGCGAGCAGCCACGCCAGCCCGACGTGGGCCGGGTCCTCGCCGAGATCGGCGCACAACGTCTCGTACGCCGCAATGGTCTCCCGGTGCTGGGTGAGCGTGGCGGCCGAGCGTCCCGAGCCGCCGCGGGAGACGCCGCCCTTTTTCTGCTTGCGTAGGACGCCGCCGAGCACTCCGCCGTGCAGCGGCGACCACGGGATCACGCCCAGGCCGTAGTGCCGCGCCGCGGGCAGCACCTCCAGCTCGACCCAGCGGGTCATCAGGTTGTAGATCGACTGTTCGCTGACCAGTCCGAGGAAGTGCCGTGACCGCGCCGCCTCCTGCGCCTGTGCGATGTGCCAGCCGGCGAAGTTGGACGAACCGAAGTAGAGCACTTTTCCCTGCTGGCGAAGGACGCCGAACGCCTCCCAGATCTCGTCCCACGGCGTGTTCCGGTCGATGTGGTGCATCTGGTACAGGTCGATGTGCTCGGTCCCCAGCCGTTTGAGTGACGCCTCGCACGCGCGCCGGATGTTCAGCGCGGACAGCCCCTTGTCGTTGGGCCAGTCGCCCGTCGGGAGGTAGAGCTTGGTGGCCAGGACGGTCTTCGCGCGTCGGCCGCCGCCGGTGGCGAACCACCGGCCGATGATCTCTTCGGTGACGCCGTCGCCCGGCCTCGCGCCGTACACGTTGGCGGTGTCGAAGAAGTTGATGCCGTGCTCGTGCGCACGGTCCATGATCGTGTGACTGTCCGGTTCGGACGTTTGCGGCCCGAAGTTCATGGTGCCCAGGACGAGCCGGGACACCGAAAGGCCGCTGCGGCCAAGGTGGGTGTACTCCACGTGTGCCAACCCTTCAGGCGGTGGGGCCGAACTGCTCGATGAAGCGGCCGGTGAACAGATCCGCGCCCTTGTACTCGGAGACCATCGCGGCCGGAGCGACGAACGGGCCCTCGGAAGAGGGCAGCTGTCCGACACCGCCGTTCGGACCGAGCGGGAGCAGGATCATGGGGAAGGGCAAAGGCTGGTAGGTGGCCGTGGGCTGCTCACCGTTCAGTTGGGCGGTGATGTTCTCGGCGACCACCTCGGCGTGCTGCATCGCGTAGCCGGCCATCTTGGCCTCGGCGACATCGGTGATGTCGCCGACCGCGTAGACGTGGTCGTGCCCCTTGACGTTGAGGAATTCGGTCACGGGAACCTGGCCCTGCGGCGTGAGGGTCGTGATCTTGCCGTCGGCGAGGTAGCCGCTGTTGACGTGCACGCCGTGGGCGCGGAACCAGATGTCGGCGGTGATCTCGCCCCCGCCGGTGGTGGTGACGGTGAAGGCCTCTGCCTGACCGGGCTCGGTGCTCGGCAACGCCGCCAGGCCGGTGCCGAGGTGCACCTCGACCCCCAGGGCGTCGAGCTGGCCGCGCAGGTCCTCGACCACCTGCGGAGTGAAGCCGGGGAGCAGTTCCTCGGACGGGTCAGCGATGGTCACGTGCTTGTCCGGCCAGACCTCCTTGATTTCCCCGGCCAGCTCCAGGCCGACCGGGCCAGCGCCGAGAATCAACACCCTGTCGGCCTGGCACAGTTCCTTGTGCGTCCGGCGCAGGTCGTCCAGCGCCTCACTGATCGAGTCGGAGCCGGGCTTCGCCGGGTAGGCGTAGCTGGAGCCGGTGGCCAGGACCACGTAGTCCGCCGCCACATACTCGCCCGAGGCCAGGGTGACACCGCTGGGGTCCACCGAGATCGCGCGGCCGCGTATCACCCTGCCCCGCGTGAGCAACGTCTCGAAGGGGAAGAACATGTTGCCCGCCCAGTCGGGCCGAGTCAGCGCCCGCAGCGATGCGGCCGCGTTGACGAACGCGTCCCGAGGGTCGATGAGGACGACGTCGGCCTCGGACTCCAGCGCCTTGGCGACCGCGGCACCCCCGTAGCCTCCGCCGATGACCGCGACTGTATGACTCATGATTTTTCCGCTCCCATAGATACGAGGTCGTGGCGCGGGGCGCCAAAGAGCGATACGGAACGATCCGTGCCGTCTGAAGTATGTGCGTTTCGATCGAGCGCAGTCAAGACGGAACGATCCGTGCCGCCTGGCGGTTATGCTGAGGGCATGTCACCCCGACGCCCAGAACGCCGCAACGAGGAATCAGCCAGAGCCATCGTGCGAGCCGCTTTGGATCTGTGTCGGGAGATCGGTTACAACAAGCTCAGCATCGAAGGCATCGCCGCCCGAGCCGGAGTCGGCAAGAACACCATCTACCGGTGGTGGCCTTCCAAGTCCGCCGTCCTGCTGGACGGACTGCTGTCCGCCGTGACGGACGTCGCCTTTCCCCACACCGGAGACGTGGCCGCCGACCTCAAAACGCAGATGGTGGCGGTCGCCGGCACCATCGCCAGCCCCGACACCGGTCCTCACTACGCCGCGCTGATCGGCGAGGCCCAGCAGGATCCCGAACTCGCCCGCGCCCTGTGGGACCGCCTCGTCAGCCATCTGGTGGCCGCCGCCACCCAGCGCATCCAGCTCGCGCAACGCCAAGGCCAGATCCGCCCGGACCTCGCCCCTGACCTCGTCATCGAACTGCTTTACGGTCCCATCTACTACCGCTGGCTCATACGCCAGCGCCTCCCCGACGCTGATCACATCGACACGATCGTCGACACCGCTCTCACCGGCTTGGCTCCACCGCCTCCTCCCACCCAGACGTCCCCTCCCGCATAAGAGGCCTCCGAGGAGGATCGGACCGGATTTTGGCGGTAGCGGGTCGGTCTTGACCACGGTTCGATGACGGCAGGTTGGGGTCAGCGGGGCCTGCGGGGTCACCTGCGTTTGCCGGCCTGCACGATCGCCGAGTGCAGGCCGTCGCCGGCGTCGCCGGGCGGGGTGATGGCGATGTCGGTGAAGCCGGTCTCGGTGAGCAGGCGCTGGTACTCGAGGACGGTGAGGGTGCCGCGGGCGCAGCCGAGGCGTTGTTCGGCGGCCGCGCGCCGTGCGGGGGCCAGACCGTCGCCGGCGATGACATCGCTGATGCCCAGGCGGCCGCCCGGCCGCAGCACGCGGAAGGTCTCGGCGAGCACGCGGGGCTTGTCGGCCGACAGGTTGATCACGCAGTTGGAGATGACCACGTCGACGCAGGCGTCCGGCAGCGGGATGTGCTCGATGCGGCCGTGCAGGAAGCGGGCGTTGGTCACGCCGGCCTGGGCGGTGTTGGCGCGGGCGAGGGCGAGCATGTCGTCGCTGGCGTCCAGACCGTAGGCGATCCCGCCGGGGGCGACGCGGCGGGCCGAGATCAGCACGTCCAGGCCGCCGCCCGACCCCAGATCGAGGACGGTCTCGCCGGGACGCAGGTCGGCGACCGCGAGGGGGTTGCCGCAGCCGAGGCTGGCGCGCAGCGCCGCCTCGGGCACGACACCGTCCTGGCCGCCGGCGGTGGTGTAGGCGGCGGCGCCGAAGCACCCCTGGGAGGGGTCAGGCTCGCAGTCCAGCGGGGTGCCGCCGGTCTGGGCGAGGCGGGCCAGCCCGGAGTAGCGCTCGACCACCGGGTCGCGGTCTGTGTCGTCGGTCATGGTGGGCCTTCTTCGGCGGGCGGGCAGGTCGGGGTGGCCGGTGCGGGGCGACCCATGACCAGGTCGGCGGCGGTGGGGAAGCACTCGATGCAGGCGTCGTTGATGCGGTAGTAGCGGGCGGTGCCGCGGGCCTCGGCCAGCACGAACCGCACCTCGGCCAAAACCTTCAGGTGGGCCGAGACGGTGGACTGCCCGACGTGGACGGCCTCGACGATCTCACCGACGTTCAGCGGCCGTCCCTGGCGCGCCAGCAGCGACACGATCTGGACGCGGGTCGGGTCGGCGAGGGCCTTGAACCAGGAGGCGTACTCGGTGGCGGTGGGCCGGTCCAGCGGCCCCTTCCCACTGTTCATCGTCCATCGACGATAAACGATGAAGGTGGCTGGGGGAAGACGAGCGGTCCTGCTCCTGTGAGCGCGGGTGGTGGTCTTCAGAGGCTGTCCAGCAGCAGCTTGGCCGGCAGGAGCTGCACGTTGATGTCGATGTCGTCGCGGATGCGGCGGGCCTGGTCGGTGGTGGCGGCGGTCAGGTCGGCGGTCTGCCAGGCCAGGTGGGTGCCCGCCGGGTTGATGATGCAGGTGTCGTCGGCGTGCAGGGTGACGGCGAAGTCGGCCGGGTGGGCCATGGCGCGTACCAGCGGTTCCGCGGGGTGCGCGGTCAGGTCCAGGCCGAGCTCGTCCAGCACGGGCGCTGGAGGGAGGGCGCCGGGTGTGGTGGGGACGGCGGCGCGGACGGGGACCCGGCCGCCGGAGTGGTAGGCGAGCAGGGCGGCGGCGATCTGAGCGGGTGCGGCGCTGTGCGCGCAGACGAACAGCACCGTGGGGAACGGCGGTACCGATCCCAGCAGGCCGGGCCAGGCTGACACGGGGCCTCCGGCGGGCGCGGCGGAATCACCGGGAGGAGCACTGCGGCCGGTCAGCCGGCGACGGGGATGTGCAGTTCGGCGAGCAGGGCGCGGACGCGGCGTTCGATCTCGTCGCGGATAGGGCGCACGCCCTCCAGGCCGAGGCCTTCGGGGTCGTCGACGCTCCAGTCCTCGTAGCGTTTGCCGGGGAAGATGGGGCAGGCGTCGCCGCAGCCCATGGTGATGATGACGTCGGCCGCACGGGCGATCTCGTCGGTCCAGGGCTTGGGGAACTCGCCGGAGATGTCGATGCCGCGCTCGCGCATCGCGGCGATGGCGGCGGGGTTGACCTGGATGCCCGGCTCGGACCCGCCGGACCAGCCGATGCCCGCAGGGCCGGCCAGGTGCTGGAAGAAGCCCAGCGCCATCTGCGAGCGGCCGGCGTTGTGCACGCACAGGAACAGCACGATCGGGGCGTCGCCGGTGTCCTTGCCCTCCAGGCGGGCCAGGGCCTGCAGGCGCTGGCGGGCGAACCGCTCGGCCAGCAGCGGCAGGAAGTTGGGGATGGTGGAGCGGCCGGCGAACTGGTCGTAGCTGGAGTGCAGGAACCGCTCGATGGTCTCGGCGCCGAAGGTCCCGGCGAACCGGTCGGCGAGGTTGCGGGCCGCGGTCAGCAGGGCGTGCTGCTGGTCGATGCTCAAGTCGGGCTTGCCGTAGATGTCGGTCATGACGGCTCCGGGGCGCTTGGAGGGGCGGCGTCAGCGCTGGAGGTGGCTTCAGGGGCAGGGCTTTTGGTGATGGCGGGGACGAGCCGGTCGATGCGGGCGGCGATGTCGGCGAAGGCGGCCTCGAACGCCTCGTCGGTCCCGGCGCGGACCGGGTCGGGCACCGACCAGTGCAGCGCCGGGGCCTGCTGGAGGTCTTCGTAGGCGTTGTCACAGACCGCCACCACCAGGTCACCGGGTCCCAGCACCTCGCGCACGTGAGTGGTGCGGGCGGAATCCAAAGGCAGGTCGTGGCGCTGGGCGAGGTCGATAGCGCGGGGATGCACCCGCGGGCTGGGGGCGGTCCCGGCCGAGGCCGCCGGCACCGGGGCGCGGTGGCGGCGGCCGTGCTGGTTCCACAGGGCGGCGGCGAGCTGGGAGCGGGCTGAGTTGTGGGTGCACACGAACACCACCCGGGCGGCGGCGCGGGTCAGGACCGACACCGCGGGGTTGAGCCCGGCCAGCGCGGCGGGCACCAGCCGCACGTAGGTGCGGCGCCGGTCGGCCTCGGACCGGGCACGCTGCACCAGCCCCGCCTCGGCCAGCACCCGCAGGTGATGGGCCAGCAGGTTGGAGGGCAGGCCCAGCGCCCGGCCCAGCTCGCCGGGGGAGGCGTCGCCCAGCACCAGGGCGTCGACGACCGCGAGCCGGGCGGGCTCGGCCAGGGCGGCGTGGATCGCAGCCCGCTCCTCCACACTCATTACCTCAACCATGATTGACTCAATAATGATTGAGATAATCTCCGGCGTCAGCAGCCGGCCCGCCAACGTGAGACGACGGGGCTGCCGGTTGAGGGAGGGGCCGACTAGGTGTCGAGAAGTTCCTTGGCCAGGTGCTCCACCCGGGTGCGGATCTCATCGCGGATGGGGCGGACGGCCTCCACCCCCTGACCCGCGGGGTCGTCGAGCGTCCAGTCCAGGTAGCGCTTGCCGGGGAAGACCGGGCAGACATCCCCGCAACCCATGGTGATGCACACATCCGAGGACTGGACCGCGTCGACGGTCAGGACCTTGGGCACTTCGGCGGCGATGTCGATGCCGACCTCGCCCATCGCCTCGACCACGGCGGGGTTGACGGCGCCGGCGGGCGCCGAGCCCGCCGAGCGGACCTCGATGCGGTCCCCGGCCAGGTGGGTGAGGAAGGCGGCGGCCATCTGGGACCGGCCCGCGTTGTGGACACACACGAACAGCACACTGGGCTTGTCGGACACCAGCACGATCCTCTCGAGTCGGCGGTCGCCGGGCCGGTGGCCTGGCGGACCGGGCACTGCTAACGTAACAGCCCATGATGACATCAGTGGAAACTGATGCGTTGGATCTTGCGACGCTCAAGCTCCTCGCCGACCCGCTGCGTGCCCGGATCGTCGCGCTGCTGGCGCGGGAATCGCTGTGCGTGTGCCACATCGTGGCCGAGACCGGCGCGCAGCAGACCAACGTCTCCAACCATCTGCGCGCCCTGCGCCGCGCCGGGCTCGTGGAGACCCAGCCCTCGGGCCGCTACGTCTACTACCGGCTGCGCACCGAGGCCATCGAGGCGCTGGCCGCCCAGCTCGGCGAGCTGGCCGGCCTCGCCGCCCGCTCCGGCGACCAGAAAAGGCCCTGCCCATGACCGCCCCGCCGGACCAGACCGCCACACCCGGCCAAGACGCCGCACCGGGCCATTCCGCACCGGGCCATGACGCCGCGATCGAGCCGCGGCAGCTGCCGTTGGCGCGGCGGGCGCTGGCCGAACTGGTCGGCACCGCGCTGCTGGTGACCGTGGTCGTCGGCTCGGGGATCATGGCCGTGAACCTGTCGCCCCGCGATGTGGGGCTGCAGCTGCTGGAGAACTCCACCGCCACGGTGTTCGGCCTGGCCGCGCTCATCCTGATCTTCGGCCCGGTATCGGGGGCGCATTTCAACCCGGTCGTCACGGCCGCCGACTGCCTGCTGCAGGGCCGGCCTCTACGCGACCTGGCCGCCTACGTCCCCGCGCAGGCCGCCGGCGCGATCGGCGGGGCCGTGCTGGCGAACCTGATGTTCGACCTTCCGGCCGTCACGGCCTCCCAGCACGATCGGGCCGAGGCCTCCCTGTGGCTGGGCGAGGTCGTCGCCACCCTCGGGCTGATCGTGCTGATCTTCTCGCTGGTGCGCACCCAGCGGACCGCGCTGGCCGGCCCCGCCGTCGGCGCCTACATCGGCGCCGCCTACTGGTTCACCAGCTCGACCTCGTTCGCCAACCCCGCCGTCACCATCGGCCGCGCGTTCAGCGACACCTTCGCCGGGATCGCCCCGGGGTCGGTCCCCGGCTTCGTCATCGCCCAGCTCTTGGGCGGTGCGCTCGGTGCGGCACTCGTGCTGGCCTTCTACCCGGGCAGGAGGCCCGTGCGTCCCTGACGGCACCGCACCGCCCCCTCCGCCGACATTCGCCTCAACACCCGCGTCACCGCCGTCCAGGCCCGCGGGCGCGGCTTCACGGTCCGCACCGGCGATGGGCGGGAGGTGCCCGCGGCCGGGGTGGTGGCCGCCTCCGGCACCCGGCCGCTGGTGGCGCCACTACCCGGCGCCCAGACCTTCACCGGCGAACTGGCGCACGTGGCCGCCTACCGCGATCCCAAGCCGTACGCGGGCAAGCGCGTGGTGATCGTCGGGGCGGGCAACTCGGCGGTGCAGATCGGGTACGAGCTGGCCGAGGTCGCCGCCGTCACCCTGGCCTCCCGCGCCCCGGTGCAGTTCCTGCCGCAGATCCGCGACGGTCACGACATCCACCACTGGGCGGTCACCACCGGCTTCGACCGCCTACCGCCCGCGTGGCTGATCCACCTGGTCCCGGGCCGCCCGGTCAACGACTGCGGCCTCTACAGCACGGCGCTGCAGGAGGGAAGGCTGGAGCGGCGCCCGATGTTCACCGCCCTGGACGGCGACCGGGTCCTATGGGCCGACGGCACCGGCGAGCACGTCGACGCGGTGCTGCTGGCCACCGGGTACGTCCCCGACCTGGACTACCTGGCCGGGCTCGGCGCCCTCGACCAGGCCGGCATGGCGCTGCACGCCGGCGGCCTGTCGCTCACCCATCCCGGGCTGGTCTACCTGGGGCTGGAGTTCCAGCGCTCGTTCGCCTCCAACACCCTGCGCGGTGTCGGCGCCGACGCCGAGCATGTCATCGCCGCGCTGGCCGCCTACGCCGGTGGCGCCCCCGCCGCCCTCGGCCTGTGACCGGCGCCAACCGTGAAGGGCCGGCGCCCGGCCGGGCGCGCACGACTCAGGCGACGGCCGGCACGGTCAGGGCGAACAGGCCCGACAACCGGGCCAGCGCCGCGGGCAGCACGCGGTAGTACACCCAGGTCCCGCGCCGCTCGCCCTCGATCAGCCCGGCCTGGCGCAGCACCTTCAGATGGTGCGAGATCGTCGGCGCCGACACCGCGAACGCCCCGGTCAGATCGCACACGCACGCCTCCCCGCCGGCCGCCGAGGCGATCAGGTTCACAAGCCGCAGCCGCACCGGGTCGGCCAGCGCCTTGAACACCCCGGCCAGCTCGGCCGCCTCACCCTCGCCCAGCACCGAGCCGTCCAGCGGCGCGCAGCACCGGCCCGCATCCGCCAACTCCAGATTCGACATGCCTCTAATTTGACATCGATCTATTAACGGAGGCAAACTCGGACCATCACCTGATTAGACAAGCATCGAAACAGGAGGGATGATCCGCCACCTGCCCACCGGCCTCCGCCGCCCACCTCGACCGCACCCGCACCCGCGTTCTGGCCACCGGCCCAGGCAGCCCGCTCTGACCCACAGCGCCACACTCCGCCATGACCGAACCACAACCGAGGAGGAACCCGATGTCCCGCGTCCAACTCGCCCTGCGCGTGTCCGACCTGGAAGGCTCCATCGCCTTCTACTCCAAGCTGTTCGGCGTCGAGCCGGCCAAGCTGCGCCCCGGCTACGCCAACTTCGCCGTCACCCAGCCGCCGCTCAAACTCGTCCTCATCGAGGGCGAGGGCGACGAGCCCACCCGACTGGACCACCTCGGCGTCGAGGTTGAGGACACCGCCCAGGTCCACGACGCCACCCAGCGCCTGACCGACGCCGGCCTGGCCACCTTCGAAGAGAACGACACCTCCTGCTGCTACGCCCTGCAGGACAAGGTCTGGGTCACCGGCCCCGGCAACGAACCCTGGGAGGTCTACGTGGTCAAGGCCGACGCCGACACCCTGGCCAAGGCCGAGGAGTCGGCCTGCTGCGCCGCCGGCCAGGCCGTCGACGGCGAGGCGGCCGCAACCGGCTCGGCCTGCTGCTGACCGCGACGCGCGCGACGGCGCGTCCGGCCCCGCAGGCCGGACACACTGGCCCGTGCGCCGCCGCCGATCCCCAGCTCGGCAGCCCCCGAGCTGGGGATCTGCGGCGGTCCGCGGACCTGCTGCGGCGCCTTGGTGTGCCGCAGATCATCGGCTACAAAACGCTTGCCCTTCAAGCTCTGCGGAGGATGTGGAACACCGGCGGCCACCCCGACCGAGCTGTACCTAAACTCAAGCTGAGTACGGAGCAGCCACCTGCGACTCCTATGGCACCCTTTGCCCCTGGCGTAGCCATAGAAGTTGCAGGCCGTGCAGCGGCTTCTCGTTGGTTCAGACGCGGTCGACCGGGCGTGGAAATGCTCGCGTCGACAGGCGATCGCCCTCGGCGGCCCTGTGTCTCAGCCGGCGTCGGGCGCGGTCAGCCGTGCCAGGACGATGCCGCCGACGAGCATGGACAACGCGGCGAAACGGCCGATCGTGACCGGATCGCGGTTGACCAGCACGCCCAGTGCGATGGCCCCGATCGCGCCGATTCCGGTGAACACGGCGTAGGCGGTGCCCACCGGCAGTGTGTTCATCGCACGGGACAGCAGATAGACGGCCGTGGCCGCCAGCACGAAGCACACGAGAGTGGGCAGGGGGCGCGTGAAGTTGTCGGTCGGCTTGATGCTCTGCGACCAGGCCACCTCGACGAGCCCTGCGAGCACCAGGATCGCCCAGCTCATGCCGCCTCCCCGATCAGCTCGCGAGCCAGTCGGCGGACGGCCGTGGCCGCCGATTCCTGCGACGCCGCCTGCTTGTCGCGCAGGTGCGCCAGCGCCGGATCGACCAGCGCGTTGGTCAGCTCCGCGCTGATGAGGAGCGGGTCATCGATCGCGAAGTGGCCCGCGAAGAAGTCGCGGAGGTAGCGCTCCTGGTGATCGTAGGGTGCGCGGGGGGTGCCGGGCGCGTACGATCCGCCGCGCGCCGACACCACGACGAAGCGCCGTCCTTTGAGAGACATCCGCGGAAATGTGATCTGGTCGAGCCAGGCCTTGAGCGAGGCGGGGACCGAGAAGTTGTACATCGGGGTGCCGATCAGCACGACGTCCGCGGCGACGACCTCCGACAGCAGCGGTTCGACGACCGACCAGGCCGCCGCCTGCTCGGGGGTGCGCACCGCCTCGGGATAGCGGTCGATGTCGGTGATCTGGTTCTGCATGACGTGGTCGCACAACTCTGTCCATGCCTCGCTGATGTGCGGGACCGGGTCGGCCGCCAGGTCCCGGTAGGTGCGATCGCCGCCGGCGGCCCGCCACTCCTCGGCGAAGAGCGCGGTCAGCTTGCGGGAGAAGGAGTCTCGACGCGCGCTCGCGTCGAGGTGCAGCAGGGTGGTCATCGCACGCTCCACTAACTGGACACCATGTCCTCTTCCGTCCGGCGACACTACCATAAGCGGACACAGTGTCCAGTTCTGGTAGGGTCGACGTCATGCGGATCGAGTTGCTGACCGGCGATCCCGGCCGGCGCCGTGAACGCGCCGATGCCGCTCACAACCGGGCCAAGGTGCTGGCGGCCGCGGAGCGGTTGTTCGCCGAGCGCCGCGCCGTGACGATGGACGAGATCGCCAAGGCGGCGGGGGTGGGCCGCGGCACGCTGTACCGGCGCTATCCCGACCCGGCCTCCATCGCGCTGGCTCTTCTCGACCAGCACGAACGCGACCTGCAGGAGCAGCTGCTGCACGGGGAGGCGCCACTCGGGCCGGGAGCGCCGCCGGCCGAACGCCTCACCGCCTTCTACGCCGCGATGGTCGCGTTGCTCGAGCGGCACGGGCACCTGGCACTCGGTGCGGAGACCGGCCGGTCCCGCTTCACCACCGGCGCATACGGATTCTGGCGTGCACATGTGCGCGCCCTCCTCCGCGAAACGGACACGCCGCACCCCGAGACGCTGGCCGACACGCTCCTGGCTCCCCTCGCCCCGGACGTCTACGCCTTCCAGCGAGCCAACGGCGCCTCACCCGCCGAGGTCACGGCGGCGCTGGCCCACCTCGCCAAGGCCATGCTGCCGACACCGCCACCAGCCGAGCGCTGACCCAGATCACCGGAGCCGGACGGGCGCACAACACCGGCTCCTCGGCAGGTGCGGCAGGAGGGAGCGAAAATCACCAGGTCGCGAACCTCGGCTGGAAGAGGCGGCGACCGCTCTTGCCGGGTTGGCCGGAGCGACGAGCGGCGATGCCGGGTCGACAATGCGCCCGGCGTCATCAACGACGCGCACACCACCGGGGAGGAAAGCCGGCCGCCGATTCTGGGACCCGCGACAACTCCCGCTGTGACAGGGCCACGCCCGGCTCCAGGGCAACGATCCGTTCCCCGGAGCCGGGCGGGCGCCTCCAGCGGAGGTCAATCCGCGGTGCGGTGGTGGTCCAGGCGCCAGGCGACCAGGAGGAGGGCGGCGAGGCTGAGCGCGCCGATGACGAGGTAGCCGTTTCCGGCGGTGCCGTCCCAGAGGGCGTGCAGGACGACGACGCCGACGAAGACGAGGGCGAAGCGGAGCCGTGCCAGGACACGGTGCCGGCTGGTCCGGACGGCGACGAGCGCCGCGGTCACCAGACCGGTCCAGGCGGCGTGGCCGCCCGGCTCGGCCAGGCCGCGCAGGATGAGGAGATGGGTCACCGACAGCAGGTCGCCCTGGGTGTGCAGCAGGGTGACGAAGGCGTACCCCATGGTCTCGAGCGCGGCGAAGCCGCTGCCGGCGGCGACGCCGAGGACGAGGCCGTCGATGGCACGGGCCTGGCGGCGGGCGAGGATCAGGGCCGGGACGGCGAGCTTGGCCGTTTCCTCGATCAGGCCGATGAACGGGGTGGGGAGCGAACCGAGCAGGCGCGCCGATTCGATCTCCAGCGGTCCGGCGAGCACGCTTCCCACGACCCCGCCGAGGACCGCGGCGGTGGCGATGCGGGAGAAGTCCATCTTCCGGTCGCCGACGAAGGTGGTGAAGGTGACCGGTACCACCGCGGCGCCGATGAGCAGCAGCGACGGTACGTAGACGGGGTCCTGGGTGAGGAGCAGCGCCACGAACACGGCCGCGTAGAGCGCCAGTCCGGTCGTGAGAACCGCGGCCCAGTGCAGGTGGCGCAGGATCCGGCGACGCGGGCGGGGCGGCGGGAAACCGGCCGCGCCATCGGGGCGCGGGAGGACGGGGACCTCGAGTCCCGCCGGGTACGTCGCGGTGAGGAACTTGCTCATGATGCCCTCCGTTCGTTGAGCGCGTGGCCGGCGGTCTCGTGGACGGCGTGGCCGTCGAACACCGCCTCGCGGATCTCCTGCTTGACCTCTTCGCATCCGGCGACGTCGGGGAGGCGAGTGCCGGGCCGTTCGGCGTCGGTGACCGGGCCCTCGATACGCAGCCGGGCCCCGCGGAACCATGACGGCGGCTGCGGTGGCGGGGCCGGGGGCTTCGGCGCCTTCCCGGGTCCGCCGCCCGGGACTCGGGGCACCGGGTCGGCCGGACGGCGGCCGGACCGGTCTCGCAGGCGGTCGATGCTGGCGACCTTCATGGGACCCCCCTCGTGGGTGGGCGTTGCGGCGACGGGCCGGTGGGCCCGGTCGTATTCAGGGTGCCGACCGCCGGATGAGAGAAAGATGAATGCCGCGACGCCGCTACCGCGCGGCTGGGGCGGGATCAGGCGCCGGGGTCGAACCGGTAGCCGGCGCCCCGTACGGTCCGGATCGTGTCGCGTCCGAAGGGACGGTCCACCTTGCCGCGCAGATAGCGCACGTAGACGTCGACGATGTTGGAGCCGCCGTCGTAGGCGAAGTCCCAGACGTGCTCGATCAGATGGGTGCGGCTCAGCACCTCGCCGGGCCGCCGCATGAACTCGTGCAGCAGCGCGAACTCCTTGGGCGAGAGCCGGATGTCCACGCCGTCGCGGCACACCCTCCGGGTGCCCGGATCCAGCGTCAGGTCCCCGGCTCGCAGGACGGCCGGGCGTTCCAGCGGGTCGCGCCGGGTGAGCGCGCGCAGCCGGGCGAGGAGTTCGGCGAGCGCGAACGGCTTGGTCAGGTAGTCGTCGGCGCCCACGTCCAGGCCCCGCACGCGGTCGGGCACCGCGTCCCGGGCCGTGAGCATCAGCACCGGCGCCCAGCGGCCCTCGGCCCGCATCCGGCGGCAGACCTCGAAGCCGTCCGGTGGCGGGATCATGGCGTCGAGCACGACCACGTCGTAGTCGTACTCCAGCACGCGCCACAGGGCGTCCTGCCCGGTGGCGGCGGTGTCGACCGCGTAGCCCTCGCGCCGCAGACCCCGGACCAGCAGCGCCGCCATGCCCGGGTCGTCCTCGACGACCAGCAGTCTCATGGCCGCCAGCCTAGAACCGCGCGGCCGTCGCTGTCCTCGTCCGGCCCGGCGGCGGGGCCGGCACCGCCGTCCGGCGTGTCCGCGTTGGCCGTGCACGCGCGGCCGGCGGTCTCGACCCGTGCCGCCAGCCGCGCCACCTCGGTGCGCAGCCGTTCCAGCTCCCGGGTGAGTTCCGCCGCTCGCACCTCGGCGCGGTGCGCGGTGTCGAGGTCGAACAGGGCCTGCTCGCCGACGGTGTGATCGTGCCGGCGGATCGCCATGAGCACCAGCCCTGCCCCGACAGGTGCCAGCCCGGCCAGGATCAGGGCGGTGACGGCCACGGGACCGGCCCGGTGGTCGTGCCGCGCGGCCGCCGCCGCCAGGACGGCGACGAGCACGATGGTCGTCGCGACGCCCGCCCATGAGCCCAGCGCGTCGCGGACGCGATCGGCCGCCCGCTCGCCCGGCCCCAGCCGGGGACCGGAACGCACCCGGGGATGCCGGTCCCAGCTGCTGCGGGGACGGAGCCGTGCCGATGGCTCGGATGCCGCGGACGAGCGTGCCGCGTCCCGTGTGGAGTGCTCTGCCATTCTCATGGCATCAGGGTGCGCCGCTCCTGATGAGAGGCTCATGAGTACCGCGGGTCGGTACGCCGAGTGGGCCCGCGGGAGCGGCGGCCGTCGGCGACCAGGGTCGGTGCGGCGGCCCCGCCTCGCTTGAGGTCGATCATCCGGGGCTCCTCCGCCTGGTACGGCGTCGCGACCGGGATGAGCGGGGCCATCCCGGTCGCCCGGCGTCATGGTGCCGACCGGCGGATGAGAACGGCATGAGAGCCGGCGGCACCGGGGCCGGGCGGGTGAGATGATCGGGCTCGGGAGGTCGACCGTGCGGCTGATACCGGGCTCGTTACGCGGCCGTGTGATGCTGGTGTCCGCGATGGGTGCGGCCGGCGCGCTGGCGATCTGCCTCGTCGGCCTGTTCGTGGCGCTCGACCGGCAGCTCTGGTCGGCCCTGGAGTCCGGTCTGCACTCCCGCGCGGACGACCTGGCCGCGTCCGTGCGGGCCGGCGACCTCGCCGAGCTCGCCGGCGACCCGATCGCCCAGCTCTACACCCCCGACGGCGGGCTGGCCGGCGGCTCCACGGCCGTCCGGGGGCGGCTGCTCTCCCCGGACGAGGCGCGGCGGGTCCGGGGCGCGGTGCTGACCGACCGGTCCGTGCGGCTGGGCCCGGACGGCGCGCGCGTTCCCGTCCGGCTGCTGGCCCGGCGCGTCGCCCCCGGGGAGCGCGTGCTGGTGGTCGGGGTGTCGGCGGAACCGGTGCACGCGGCGCGCGACCGGCTCGCACTCGTCCTGTTCGTCGCGGCGCCGCCGCTGGTCGCCCTGCTGGCACTGGCCGCCTGGACCGTCGTGCGGACGGCCCTGCGGCCGGTGGAGGCGCTGACCAGGGAGGCGTCGGAGATCTCCGCACTGGATGCCGAGCGCCGGCTTCCCGAGGTGCGCGGCGACGACGAGATCGCCCGGCTCGCCCGTACCCTCAACGACATGCTCGCGCGGCTCCAGGTGGCCGCCGCACGCGAACGCGCGTTCGTCGACGACGCCAGCCATGAGCTGCGTACCCCGATCGCGGTGCTGCGGGGCGAACTGGAGCTCGCGCTGACCGCCGCCGGCGCGGCCGGGGAGGTGCGCCACTCGCTGCGCGCCGCCCTCGGCGAGACCGAACGGCTGTCCCGGCTCGCCGAGGACCTGCTGCTGCTCGCCCGCGCCCGGGCCGGATCCCTGATCGTACGGATCGAGCCGGTGGACCTGCTCGACCTCGCCGCCGCCGAGGCCGCCAGACTGGGGCCGCTGTACGGGCTGCGCGCCGAGGTCGCCGGTGACCCGGTCGTCGTGGACGCCGATCCCGACCGGCTCCGCCAGGTCCTGGCCAACCTCGTGGCCAACAGCGCCGCGGCGGGGGCGCGCAACGTCGGGGTCGAGATCCGCGAGACGAGGGAGCACACCACGCTCAAGGTGGCCGACGACGGCCCGGGGTTCCCGCCCGATCTGCTGCCTGCCGCGTTCGCGCGCTTCACTCGCGGCGACGACGCCCGCACCCGCGCCGCCTCCGGCGCCGGGCTCGGCCTGTCGATCGTCCACGCGGTGGTCACCGCGCACCGGGGAACGGTCGGCGCCCGCAACGGCGGACCTCTCGGCGGCGCGGTGGTCACCGTCCGGCTCCCCCGCACCTGACACGCACCCGCGCCCCCCGTCGGGCCCGTCCTCCGGCGCCCTTCAGCAGGCTCTCATCGGAGAGCCATCACTCCCGCGTCGGTGCGGATGTAGACGATCCATCGACGCCACCCAGCCCCGTACCACCGACCGAAGATCTCGAGAGCCTCGCCACCGAAATGGACCACCACCCCAGCCCCAGAACGACCGCGGTTCCGGCCAGGGCCCTTGGTTGGCCTCGTCGACCGCGGCGGCGATGTCGCGGATCTCTTGAACGATCGATTCGCGGCCGTCGCGGTCGACGCGCGGGAGATGACGTCTCAGCGAGGCGACCACGGACGCGGCGCCGCGGGTGGGGTCAGTGGGGTGTGTGGCCGGCGTGGTCGGTGAAGAGGTCGAGCAGGTCTCGGATGTCGTGGTCGGCTTCGACGGGGTGGCGGAAGGGCAGGTCGGGGTTGACGGTGTAGGTGTTGCGGCGTCCGACGCGGGTGCGGGTGAGGTAGCCCGCCTCTTCCAGGTCGCCGATGATCAGCTGGGCGGCGCGTTCGGTGATGCCGATCTCCTGGGCGACATCGCGCATGCGGATGCTGGGCGATCGCGCGATGCGGATGAGCACGCGGGCATGGTTGGTCAGGAACGTCCAGGTCTTCTTGTGCTCTTTCGAGGTCTCCATCCCCTCACCCTCGCCAACATCCTCACGGGGCTTGCAGGCCCGTCGCTCCGCCCCGCCCCCTGCGGCGCCCGAGGCGTTGTGGCGAAGGGGCGGGCCGGGGTCCATCGTACGACGCCCCTTTGGCGAATTGCGTTTCGCGTATTAGTCTTTGCCTCATCCCGCCTGTCGCCGGTTCTCCCCCAGGAAGGTGGCACGTGCCGACCGAGCCGACCGCGCCGGAGCCCCGACCGGACCCGCCCCCCGCAACCGCGCACGCGCGCCCGGGACTGGCCATCCGCCCTGCCCGACAGGGGCCGCTGAACCTCCTGCACATGTCCGGGACGCTGCACGCGGCCACGGTCGACACCGCCGAGGCCCAGATCCTGTCCACGATCGTCCTCTCACCCCGGCCCCTGCGCCTGGTCCTGGACATGACCGACATCACCGGCATCGACTCCCGCGGCGTCAGCCTGCTCGCCAAAACCCGCTTCGCCGTCCACGCCGCCCGCGGCACCCTGCACGTCCTGGCCCCACCCGGCACCCCCGTCCAGCACGCCCTTGACAACAGCGTGCTCTCCGCAGCGGTCAAACGGGTGCACCACCTCTCCGACATCCTCCCCCGAGACGACTCCCACAGCCCCCGCGGCGAACGGCGGCCACCGCGACAAGACACCGCCGCGCACGACACGGACGCCGTCCAAGCCTGACAGCGGCACCGGCTGGCGAGCCGGCAGCACGATCCTCGCGCTGGCCGATATGGCGGACACCGTTCATCGCGGCCACCGGCACGCATGCCGCGTGCCACCGCGGCCCCGGCACGGAGCCGCGCCACAACGTGGATATCAGGACGTCCGGTCCGTGTGAGACGACCTCCCGACAGTTCGGTCGATCCGGTTCTATGCGCTCCACCACCTCCGCGCCAAGGACGTGGGGCGAGGCGCACGTCCTCGGTCACTGGCTGTGTGCTGCGCCCTCAACGCGAGCAACGGACTGAGGCACGCGGCTCGGCAAGTGGCTGGCGGGCTGGCCTGGTCCCCGGCGCCCTGGCTCCGGGCCGCATCGGCACAGCGGCCGGCTTCCGTGACCAGGAAGACCCGCACAGAAGGTGAACTCTCCAGGCGGAGAGCGTTACTCTCCCCGGGGGATCTCCACGTGCCCTCTCCATGGCGGAGCACGGCCGACGCGATCAGGAGGCCGGATTTGCCTGTGAAGAGAGTTGTGTTCTCAAATAGAGGAAGATTATTCTTACCCCGGCGGCGCCGCGCCTCTCACGACCTCTTCGCTCCGTTCGGAGCGTCACGCCTTCGAAGGGAAGACCGTGCTGGTGAACGTCGACGCGGCACGCCGCCAGGTCCACGAGGCGGCCCGCTCCCGTCCGGAACGCACGATCACCATCTCCTGTCTTCCACCCGCCCCGAGATCATCCGCCACCCCAACGGCCCGTGAGCTGTCTCAGAGAGGAGCCCCGTGAGCGTGGACGAGGACCGCAAGAGGAACCGGTATCACTTCGACCGGCACACCCCGGAGTACCGCGAGCAGTTCGAGACCATCACCAAAGAGATGCAGCAGAAGTGTCCGGTCGCCTGGTCGGACACCCACGGCGGGCACTGGGTCGCCGCCGGCGCCCAGCAGGTCTTCGACATCGCCCGCTCCGCCGAACTGCTGTCCAACGAGCACGACGTGAACGGCAGCCTCGGCCACGGCTACAAGGGCATCACCATCCCCGCCCCCCAGCCCCCGCCACCGGTGTGCGGCGGTTTCCTGGAGATGGACCCGCCCGAACAACGCCACTACCGGCAGACCCTCAACCCCTACCTGTCCCCCTCCGCGGTCAACCGCTGGATCCCCGTCATCGACGAGGTGGTACGCGCCTCGCTGGACGAGAAGATCGAGACCGGACGGATCGACTTCGTCGACGACCTGGCCAACGTCGTCCCGGCGGTGATCACTCTGGGGATGCTGGGCATCTCCGTCCACAAGTGGCACATGTACAGCGAGCCCACGCACGCCTCCGTCTACACCCCGCCGAACACGCCCGAGATGAAGAAGGTGCGCGAGCAGCAGGCCGCGATGTTCGGGGACGTGGCCACCGAGATGGGAGCGATCCGCGAGAACCCGCGGCCCGGCCTGATCAACGCGCTGGTGACGGCGGAGATCAACGGTAAGAAGCCGGATGACCTGGAGCTGCTGGGTGTGATCGCGCTGCTCATCGGTGGTGGTTTCGACACCACGACCGCGCTGACCGCGCACGCCCTGGAGTGGCTGTCGGAGCACCCCGACGAGCGGGAGCGGCTCTCGCGCGAGCGCGACACCCTGCTGAACCCGGCGACCGAGGAGTTCCTGCGTTACTTCACCCCCGCCCCGGGTGACGCGCGCACCATCACGCAGGACTGCGAGATCGCCGGCACCCGGTTCAAGGAGGGCGAGCGGGTCTGGCTGTCGTGGGCCATGGCCAACCGCGACCCGGCGATCTTCACCGAACCCGACAAGGTCGTCATGGACCGCAAGGGCAACCGGCACCTGGGCTTCGGCCTGGGCATCCATCGCTGCATCGGCTCCAACCTGGCGCGCACGGTGTTCAAGCGGATGACCATCCAGGTCCTCGACCGGATGCCCGACTACCGCTGCGACCCCGAGGGCACCGTCCACTACCAGACGATCGGCGTCATCCAGGGCATGCAGAAGCTGCCGGCCGCCTTCACCCCCGGCCCCCGGCAGGGCCCCGGCCTGGAGGAGACCCTCGACAACGTCCAGCGGATCATCGAGGAGGAGCGGCTGGCCGAGCCGGTGACCGCGACCAAATCGGAATCGAAGAGCGCACGCTGAGCACGGAGACGAGCCACTCGCCGCAGCGGGTCTGCCGCCCGCCAGGGACCGATATCGCTCACGCAGGTCGTGGACCGGTCCTCTCTGGAGAGGGATCGAGCGGCTCGGCGGTGCTCCTTGAGCAGCCCGGCGAGGACGCTGCGGCGGCTGCGGGCGGTCGTAGCGGCCACGCGGCCGTGACCGTGCAGCGGTGAGCGGAGCGCGCGGCCTTGGTGCGGACGGTGGGCGTCGTCGCATCGATGGTCGGTCAAGGCCGCGCGCAGGTGCCGCCGCTCGTAGCTGTGAAGCAGGTCGTCGAGGCATGCGCGGCGCATGCCTCGACGAACCGTGCGGTGGAGGCGCGGCGCGTGGTCCCGGCCCTACGGGACCGTCCCGCTGAACGTGGCCCGCATCTGCGCCTGGACCTACCAGTACACCCACGATGACGGCCACGCCACCCCGGCCGGATACCAGAAGATCGCCGACACCCTCCTGGCCGCCCTCTCCTGATCGACTCGCGTCCCGCCGGTCGCCGCCCGCCACCCCGACACCTAACGGCCGTGAAGAACTTCGGGATCGCGGGGGCGACCGTGTTCATGCCGACCGCGCAGGTGTCCGTCCTCTCACGGTCATGTCGCCCGTGACGGCGCCGACGGCGGGGACACGAAGGTTCAGGGCCCGCCTGCCGGCCACCCACCGAGGCCGGGATTCAGCACGGCACCGTCTCTCCTCTCGGCACGGCCGGGGCCCGGCCGTGCCGAGGCTCCGTCAGGCGTAGTGGCGGTAGACGGGACGGGCGACGCAGGCGGGCTTGTCGGAGCCCTCGATCTCGACGGTGAAGTCGCAGACCATCTGCACGCCGTCGCCCGGAACGTCGGTGACCTCGGCGACGGAGGCGGCGAGCCGGATCCTCGAGCCGACCTTCACGGGGCTGGGGAAGCGCACCTTCTCCAGGCCGTAGTTGATGCTCATCTTGACGCCCCGGATGGTCAGCAGGTCGTTGAACAGCGGGATGACCAGCGACAGGGTGAGGTAGCCGTGCGCGATCGTCCCGCCGAACGGGCCGGCGGCGGCCTTGTCGGCGTCCACGTGGATCCACTGGTGGTCGTCGGTGGCGTCGGCGAAGGTGTTCACCCGCTCCTGGGTGATCTCCAGCCAGTCGCTGCGGCCGAGGTCCCGGCCGGCCAGGGCCTTGATCTCGGCGGTTCCGTCAACGCTGATCATGCGTGTTCCTTCTCGTCGGTGGTGAGCCCGAGCAGGCGGGCGGCGTTGTCCTTGAGGATCTTGGGGCGGACCTCGGGCTTGATCTCGAGCTTGTCGAAGTCGGCCAGCCACCGGTCCGGGGTGATGACGGGGTAGTCCGAGCCGAACAGCACCTTGTCCTTGAGCAGGCTGTTGGCGTACCGGACCAGCTGCGGCGGGAAGTACTTGGGCGACCAGCCCGACAGGTCGATGTAGACGTAGGGCTTGTGGTTGGCGACCGCGAGCGCCTCGTCCTGCCAGGGGAACGAGGGGTGCGCCAGGATGATGCGCAGCTCCGGGAAGTCCACCGCGACGTCGTCGACCAGCATCGGGTCGGAGTACTTGAGCCGGATGCCCCCGCCCCCCGGCACGCCCGCCCCGATGCCGGTCTGGCCGGTGTGGAACAGCGCGGGCACGCCGAGTTCCTCGATCGCCTCGTACAGCGGGTAGGCCATCGGGTCGTTGGGCGCGAAGCCCTGGATGCTGGGGTGGAACTTGAACCCGCGCACCCCGTGCTCCTCGACCAGGCGCCGGGCCTCGCGCACGCCCGCCTTGCCCTTGTACGGGTCGACGCTGGCGAAGGGGATCAGCACATCGGGGTGCTCGGCGCAGCTCTCGGCGACCTCCTCGTTGGCGATCCGCGGCCACCCGGTGGCGTGCTCGGCGTCCACGGTGAACACCACCGCGGCCATCTTCCGCTCGCGGTAGTAGGCGGCCATCTCCTCGATCGGCGGCTGCCGGTGCCCGTGCGCCTTGAAGTACTCCTCCGACGCCCCGAACAGCTCCGGGCTCAGCGACCGGTGCCCGCTCTTGGAGACCTCGGCGTGCGTGTGGACGTCGATGGCGGTCAGCTCGTCCAGATTCACGGTCACTCCCCCGGGGCCTTGGGCGCGGGGATGCCGTAGGTCTCGGGCTCGGCGCCCACGCCGGTGCTCCACTGCTCGGCGATCGCGTCGGCGCTCCAGCCGCCGTCGGCGAACGCCACCGCCTTCTCGGCCGGATGCGACCACAGTGCCAGGCGGTCGCCTCCGATCCCGATCGCCTGCCCGGTCACGCCCTTGGAGGCGTCCGAGGCCAGGAACGTGACCAGCCCGGCCGCGTCCTGGACGGTGCCCAGGCCCTCGTCCCGGCGCAGCCAGGCCGGGAACGGCTCCCCGGTGCGCTCGGACTCCTCGATCACCGGGGCGAACGCCGGGATCGTCTTGGTCATCTCGGTCGCCGCGACCGGCACCACCGCGTTCACCGTGATCTCGGCCCGTGCCAGCTCCATCGCCCAGGTCCGCGCCATCGCCACGATCCCGGCCTTGGCGGCGGCGTAGTTGGTCTGCCCGAAGTTGCCGCGCTGGCCGGCCGGCGAGCCGACCAGGATGATCCGGCCGCCGGTGCCCTGCTCGCGCATCCGCACGGCGGCGGCGCGGGCGCAGGTGAACGTGCCGCGCAGGTGCACCCGGACGACGTCGTCGAAGTCGTCGTCGGTCATCTTCCACAGCACCCGGTCGCGCAGGATGCCCGCGTTGGTGACCAGCACGTCCAGGCGACCGAACCGCTCCACCGCCGCGGCGACCAGTTCCTCGGCCGCGGGGGTGCCGCCGACCTCGGCGGTCACGCCCGCCGCCGTACCGCCCGCGGAGGTGATCTTCTCCACGGCGGCGTCGACCGCCGACCGGTCCACGTCGTTGACCACCACCGAGGCGCCGGCGGCGGCCAGCGCCTCGGCATAGGCCAGGCCCAAGCCGCGCCCGCTCCCGGTCACCGTCGCCACCTTGCCGTCCAGACGCACGGCCCACTCTCCTCCGATTAACAGGATTCCTGTCGGTTCGCAGTCTTATATCGATCAGGTTTCCTGTCAATCTTTCGTCCTGACCGGTGGCAGGATCGAGGCTGTGGAACCAGGAAGCGAGCGCACGCCGGCCGACCCGGCCGACCAGCGGCAGGCGGCCGGAGCCAAGGCGCCCCCGTCGCTGCTCTACATGGTCAAGCGGCTGGAACTGGCCGTCCGGGCGGGCCTGGAAGAGATCGTCAAGCCCGTGGGCATCACCGCGCTGCAGTACACGGCCCTCACCGTCCTGGAGCGGCACGAGGGCCTGTCGGCGGCGCAGCTGGCCCGCGACTCGTTCGTCACCGCCCAGTCGATGGCCGACATGGTGCGCAGCCTGGAGAAGCAGGGGCTCATCCGGCGCGAGCGCAACCCCGCCAACCGCCGGGAACTGCTCATCCACCTCACCCCCGCCGGGCGGGAGCTGCTGGGCGACCTCGCCGAGCCCGTCCGCGCCCTGGAGCGACGCCTGATCGGCGACCTGACCGCACGGCAGGTGGACCAGTTCCGCCACGCCCTGGCCCGCACCTGGAGCGCTCTCTCGTGAGCCGCCCCCCGGAGAACGCCTCGGAGAGCGCCTCGGAGAGCGCCTCCACCCCGTGCGGCCGCGGGCTCGACATGCGCGGGGTCACCGTCTTCCGGGCCCGCGAGATCTACGACCTACTGGGCCGGGAGATCCTTCCGGCTACGCCCCCGACCTGGCCTCCCACCGCACCTTCGCTCAGGCGCCACACTGCGCTCCAGCCACGCACGGCGACGCACCGACTTGGACGAGTCCACCGACCGGGACCGTCTCACCATGCTGCCGCCGGATGGTGGGGCCGTCGTCGCGTTGGCGGTTCGCCCTGTGCGGTTCACACGTCGCGGACGCGGAGTGCGGCGTGGCTTGCGATGGCGATGCCCATGACGGCCGCGAGCAGGACCGCGAGTCCGGCCCGGGGGGCGAGCATGTCGTCGATCGGCACGACCGTGTAGGCGGCCTGGCCGGCGGTGATCGGCCAGTACTGTGCGAACCGGTCGCCGACGGCGCCGGGCAGGCCCGGGGCGAGGGCGGGCACGAGCAGGGTGACGCCGACGAGCACGGCGAGGCTGCTGGTGGTCGACCGGGTCAGCGCACCGACGGCCACGCCGATGAGGGCGATGAGCGTCAGGTAGAGGGTGGCTCCGGTGAGCGCGCCGACGACACCGGGATCGCCGACGCCGGCCGCGGGCAGATCGGCGCCGTCGAGCATCAGCTGCACCGCGGTGAAGCTGACGAGCGTCGTGGCGAGGCCGGTCACGAGTGCGATGGCCGCCACGACGATGGCCTTCGCCGCGAGCAGGCGGGACCGCGACGGAACGACGGTGAAGCTGGTGGCGATCATGCCGGTGGTGTACTCGGGGGTGACGCTGAGCGCGCCGAGCATCCCGATGATCAGCTGCGCGAAGAGAAGCCCCTTCAGGCTGGTCGCGGTCGGATCCCAGTCGTCGGGCAGATCGGAGGGTGCGGTGCCGAGCAGGTCGGAGGCGCCGAGCACGCTCAGGGCCGAGCCGGCGGCGATCGTGCTCAGGGCCGCGATCCAGGTGCTGCGGACGCTGCGGAGCTTGGTCCATTCGGAGCGGAGGACGCCCATGCCGCGGCGCCCGGCCGGTTTCGGGCGGGGGATGTTCATGCTGCGTGGCTCTCGTACTCGGTGGCATCGTGGGTGAGGCGGAGGAAGACCTCTTCCAGGGACTCGCGGACGCGCGTGAGCTCGTCGAGGGCGATCCCCTCCACCGCGGCGATCTTGCCGACCGTGGACGCGTCGGCTCCGGTGACGAGGAGACCGCCGCCGACGGCCGGCTCGAAGGTGATGCCTGCCCGGTTCAGGGCGCGCGCGAGCTCGTCGAGTGCGTGGGCCCGGACCGTGACCGCCTGGGTCGTGTGGGCCTCCACGAACTCCTCCAGCGTCGACTCGGCGATGAGGCGGCCCTGCCCGATGACGACGAGGTCGTCGGCGGTCAGCTCCATCTCCGACATCAGGTGGCTGGAGAACAGGACCGTGCGCCCCTCTCCGGCCAGACCGCGCATCAGGGTGCGCATCCACCGGATGCCCTCGGGGTCCAGGCCGTTCAGCGGCTCGTCCAGAACCAGCACCCTGGGATCGCCGAGGAGGGCCGTCGCGATGCCGAGACGCTGGTTCATCCCCAGTGAGAACTCGCCCGCCCGCCGACCGGCCGCATCCGTCAGTCCGACGAGGTCCAGTACCTCCTCGACCCGTTTCCTGCCGAGACCCGCGGTCTGGGCGATGGCGAGGAGATGGTCGAACGCGGTGCGGTGAGGGTGGACGGCGCGGGCGTCCAGGAGCGCGCCGACCGTGCGCGCCGGGTCGTCGAGGTCGGTGATGTGGCGGCCGCCGATCGTGATGTCGCCACGCGTGGGCTTGGCCAGCCCCAGGAGCATCCGCAGCGTCGTGCTCTTGCCGGCTCCGTTGGGCCCGAGGAATCCGGTGATGACGCCCGGCGCCGCGGTGAAGGACAGGTCGTCCACCACGGTCTTGGTTCCGTATCGCTTGGTCAGTCCCTGCGCTCGGATGCCGTCGGCGAGCGCGGGGGCCGATCTGGACTCCGCGAATGACACGTGCCACTCCCCTCGTTAAAGCCACACTACACGGTGCAGTTTACAATTGGTCGGACTAGGATGATCCCATGGCGGTGGTGAGAACGACGGCTCAGAGCCCTGCTCGACGGCGGCGGTCCGAGAGCAAGCGCGCGGCCGTCCTGGACGCGGCCGAGGCGCTGTTCGTCTCCGAGGGATACGAGCTCACCAGCGTCGATGCCATCGCCGCGCGGGCCGGGGTGTCCAAACGCACCCTCTACGATCACTTCGGCGACAAGCAGACCCTCTTCCAGGGCGTCCTCGTACGGGTCAACGACGCCCTGGTGGCGACCGTGCGCGCCGCGATCGACCAGGAGCTCACCCGTGGACGCGACCTGCGCGAGGCGCTGATGGCCTTCGCGTTGCGGGTGGCGACAACGGCGTTCCCGTCCTCGGAGTACGTGACCTTCCGCCGCCTGACCTCACAGGAGCGGTCGGCGCCACGGCCGCCCGAGACCGTGCGCGAACAGCCCGAGCGGATGCTCGAGGAGCGGTTCGCGAAGCTCGCGGCCGACGGGGAGATCCGGGTGGCCGATCCGCGCCGCGCGGCGCAGCACTTCGTCGCGCTCACCCTGCTCCTGGCCCTGGAAACGCTCAAGGACGACCCGGGCAGTGAGGCGGCCAAGGCGAAGATCCCCGCGATCATCGCCGACGGCGTCGACGCGTTCCTTCGCGCCTACCGCTGAACTCGCCGGCCCCGATGGCCGCTCCGCGCGGCGTGGAGTCACTCCACGGTGGGAATCGCGCTCGCCGTCCGGATACGGGAACGCCTTCCGTACCAGGCGGCGAAAAGGGCCGTCGCCAACAGCAACTCGGCGATGTCGCCGCCGTAGTACATCAGCCGGGCGGCGTCCCGTACCGCCTCGGGGTCGTGGTGACCGGTCAGCGGCAGTGTGCCCGCGTGGGCGTAGACGTATTTGGCCAGGACGGCGTGCGCGGCGGCGGCCACGATCAGGACGGCGACGCGCAAGGCCGGTCCGGGGCGGTGCGGAGCCGGATCGGGTCCGGCTATGGACCAGGTGAACAGGCATCCGGCGGCCAGGTAATGCAGGTGCAGCCCGTGATGGAGGACCGGGTGGTGCTCGGCGGCGGTGTAGAGCGGGGTCAGCAGGATCACTGCCAGCCCGCCCGTGCTCAGGACCGCGGCCGTGACCGGATGGCCCAGCACCCGCAGCGCCCGCGAACGCAGCAGCCCCGCCACCGCCCGCCGCGCCGACGGCGCCGTGGTGCGCAGCAGCAGCAGAACCGGCGACCCCAGCACCAGGCCGAGCGGAGCGATCATCCCCAGCAGCAGGTGCTGCAGCATGTGGCCGCGGGGATCGCCGTGCATTCCCGGCAGCGGCGAGACGGCCACGGCCACCACCGCGCAACCTGAAATCCAGGAAACAACGCGCCGGTTGTCCCAAGGACGCGACGTCGTCCGGGTACGTGCGGCCGCCCACACGTAGCCGCCCACCAGCACCCCGCTGAGCACCAGCAACGGGACCGCCTGCGTCCACGTCCCCCAGACATGGGCGCCGTCATGCCCGTTGTGCGGGTGCACGATCATCCTTTCCGGCCGGGGGCACCGCCGACGGAACGCGCGGCACGAGCCCGCAGGAGAAGGACTGCCCCGATGACCAGCAGGACCGTGGCCGCGGCGTTCCACGCCACGTCATACGGAACGATGTCGACGCCGTAGCGGATCTGGTGAACCCGCAGCAGCTTGTGATCGACCAGACCGTCGAAGAGTTGGAAGCCGCCCGCCCCCAGCAGCAGGCCGGCCCAGCCTGCCGACGGCACCAGCGCCGCACGCCGCCGCAGATCGGCGAACCAGAAGAACCCGCCGACCACGGCGACCAGTTCGCCGGCGTGCAGCAGCCCGTCGGACAGCAGCCCCACCGCCGGCGTCGAACGGTCGTAGAAGTGGTGCCAGCCGAGGAGCTGGTGGAAGACGATCTCATCGACCGCCGCCATGACCGCCACCCCGATCAGCGCGGTGGCGAGCACCGACGACCGCAGATCCGTCCCGCCCGCCATCACTCGCGCACCCCCTCCTCGCGGACGCCAGGCCGGCGAGATGCCCTGGCCCGGGGCTACTTCCCCCTCACTCGAAATCCATTCAGAGGGAGCGCGCGCTCACGCCTCGCCTCAGCTGAGGATGAACGATGGCGGCGTTCCGGGCCCGGCGTCCGCGGCGGTCTCGATGGCCCCCGTCCACAGGTGACACGACCCGGCAGGCGATCAGAAGGTGATGGCGACTTTGCCCCGGGCTCGGCCGCGCTCGAGGTAGCGCAGCGCCTCGGGGATCTCGGCGAACGGGTAGGTCCGGTCGATGACAGGTGTGACCTGTTCCTTCTCCATGAGCTCGGCCAGGAACCGCAGGTCCGCGGAGTTGGGCTTCCAGGCGACGGTGGCGATGCGCTGGCTGACGAAAGGGTTGGCCAGGGTCCCGCGGAACACCTGCGCCGCCGGGCCGAGCAGGCCACCGCGAGGGGAGGCGATGCCTCCCACGATCACCAGCGTCCCGCGGGAGGTCAGGGGGCGCCGCAGTTTCGCCAGCGACCGGTCCCCCACGATGTCCATGACCAGGTCGTATCGCCCCTGGCGTTCGGTGAAGTCCTCGCGGGTGTAGTCCACGACGTCGTCCGCGCCCAGGGAACGGACCAGTTCGATGTTGCGGGTGCTGCACACGCCGGTGACCTCGGCGTCGAACGCCTTGGCGAGCTGGACGGCGAACGTGCCGATGCCGCCGGAGGCCCCGTTGACCAGGACCCGCTGCCCGGCGGAGATCCCGCCCACGTCCCGCAGCCCCTGCAGCGCGGTGTGCGCGGCCATCGACACCGACGCCGCCTGCTCGAAGGTGAGGCGGGCGGGCTTGACGGCCAGCCTGTCCTGCGGGACGGCGACGGTCTCGGCGAACGAGCCCAGCCGGACCTCCCCGAAGACTTCGTCGCCGGGACGCAGGCCGGTCACCTCGTCCCCCACCCGCTCGACGACGCCCGCGAGGTCGGCGCCGGGGATCAGGCCCGGCTTCGGCCGCCGCAGGCCGACGCTGAGCCGTACCAGCTTCGGGTCGGCCCGCACGTGGCGCCAGTCGTAGGGGTTGACGGACGCCGCCCGCACCCGCACGAGCACTTCGTCGCGGGCGATGTCGGGGTCGCCGACGTCCGCGAGGGTCAGTACGTCGGGCGGGCCGTAACGGTCCCAGCTCCAGGCTTTCATGGCTTCTTCCTTCCGGTGGGGGGTCCACATCCGGTTGAGAGGGGGCGGTCGGGGACGACCTGAACGGCTTCAGGATCCATTTCCGGTTCCTGCGGGCACCGTCGGCCTCGGGTCCGGTGTGAGCGGTGTCCGCATGCCCGCTCCCGCCGGTCCGGCGTCGTACGTCGTAAGGTTGTCATACGCCGTAAGGCTATCGTACGGCGTAAGGGAGTCAAGAGATGCAGCGGAAGAGGCTCAGGCGGTCACTGAAAGCGACGGGACGTCCGGCGCGCTCGGTGGCGTCCGGCAGGGGTCACGCATCGGCGGCGCGGCGCCGTTCCAGCCCTTCGAGGATCAGGTCGAGCGCGAACTCGAACTCGAACTGGTCGTCGCAGAAGCCCAGGGTGCCGTCCGGATCGTCGTGGACGGCGTCCGCCAGCATCCCGACGAGGCTCGGGAACCGGTCGGCCATCTGCTCCATCATCGCGGCGGCCTCGGCGTTCGCACTCTGGGGGCCGTCGGGCTGGAACAGTTCCTGAGTGAACCCGAGGGCGCGGCTGCCCAGGACGTGCAGCGCACGGTGGGCCAGGTCGAAGGAGAAGCCGCCCGCCCGGAGGAGGGCGACGACCTGGTCGACGTAAGCGATGAAGACCGGGCTCGTGGTGGTGCGGGTCTCGAGCACCTGCGGGGCCCAGCGGTGACGCAGGAGAACCTCCCGGGCGGCGAGGATCCGCGCGCGCAACGCCGCCTGCCAGTCCTCTTCCGGGGACGGAGCCTCGACCTCCTCCACCGCCGCCATGATCTCGCCCAGGATCACCTCGACGAGGCCGTCGAAAACGGCATCCTTGTTGGCGACGTGGTGGTACAGCGACATCGCCTCGACCCCGAGCTCCTGCGCGAGCCGGCGCATCGTGAGCGAGTCGAGACCGTCTCGGTCGGCGAGCCCCACGGCCGCACGCAGCACCCGCCTCCGGCTCAGCGGAATACGGGGCTGCTCGGTCAGCTCGTCGGCGTCGGTCCGTGGGGTCATGGATCTTCCTCCCGGCGCACTCTACCCGTACACGGTAAGTCTCCCCGGCCCGAGCCGGGCCTCGGCCATCGATGTCGACCGGCCCGCCGCCCGTAGATCTTTGGTGGGTCTGCAGGTGGCCGTGGCTAGCATCGGGGACGTTCGGCGGTCGCTCCGATATGAGGGGTTTCGATGACAACGATCTACGCGGTTCCAGGTGAGTGATGTCGTTCAAGGCCGAGCAGATCGACAGACTGGCCGAGTCCGGATGGGCCCGCTGTGAATCGGTGGCCCAGGCGGTGGCTCAGGCCGGGCTTCCGGCGGTAACGCGCGACTACTTGGCGACCGCCTTCCGCAACGATCTGTGGGACGCCGCCGAACGCACGGTGGTCGCCCTCCAGGATCACTTCGCCTCGGCCCGCTTCGCCGACGACACGGCCTACGGAATCCTGCTGGTGCCCGATCCCGGCAAGCTGGACACCCGGCGCCCGATGGCTCCGGCCGTGCGAGCAGGCCAACTCGGCGCGGCCGTCCAGGACGTGTTCGACGAGCGGCTCGGCACCGGCACCCTCGGCATCCGGCCCGGCACGCCGTGGACGATGGTCGCCACGGTCACCGGGGCTTACGGGCCGTCCCTGGGCAGCCACAACCAGATCGTGGCCGGGCCGCCGGCGTCGTTCACGGTGGCCGGCACCGACACCAGGGGGCTGATGATCCGCCAGGTGTGGGGGGCCCGCGTCCTGCAAGGCGGCCGCCACCTGCCCGACTGCGAATCAAACCAGAAATGGACGTTCACACTGTTCCCCGGCGAAGGCCTCACCGGCGGCCAGGCGGAGTCCGGAACCGTGCTCAAGGGCAAGGTGCGGTTCCGTCTCGGCAAACCCGACCGCGGCATCGGATCCGCACGCGTGGCGCCCGCCGTCGCCGTCATCTGACCGTGTCGACGATCACGCGGCAGGGGCTCGGCGCCGGATCGGTGACTTCGCGCACGCCGCAGGAGGGCATGGAGTCCTTCCCCGACCTGCCGCGCCTGTTCGCCGCGGTGTCGGGGGATGGGTGATCGGCGGTGTATCGGGCGGCGCTGCCGTTCGCGGACCGGATCGTGGTCACCGAGATCCGAGAGTTCTTTGAAGGTGACACCCACGCCCCTGACGTGGGGCGCCCGCCCGACTCCGTCGGGGCGTGGCAGGAGTCGTCGACCGGGCTGCACTACCGGTTCCTGACCTGTGACTGAGATCAGCGACCAGGCCGGGGATCACCGCTCTGGGATAGGGCGGCGCGGGCCGTCAGGGAAGCCTGGTGAGCAGGTCCTGGAGTCGGTTGAACTGCTCGAGGACGCCTTTGGTCATGCCGACCGACACCGCGTAGTCGAGCACTTCATCCGACGGGAACTTCGCGTGGTGGCGCATCCTCGTTCCGCCCTCGACCTCTTCGAAGGTGACGGTCTCGACCGCGGGCGGCCCCTCGGGTTCGGCCCCGGGCGCCGTCTCGGGGGCCGAGGTCCGCACGAACCGCGCCGGCGGGTCGACCTCGAGGAACTCGCCGCCGAAGATCACGGTGGCCTCGTCGCCGATCCGCCACCGGCCGCCGGGCCGCACGTCCATCTCGACGATCGCGGCGGTCGTGCCGTGCGGACCCCACCAGTGCGGAATGTGCTCGGCCGAGGTCATCGCCGTCCACACCAGGTCGCGGGGCGCGGCGAACACCCGCTCCATGATCAGCTCGTCTCCCTCGGCGACGATGCCGGTCCGCTCGTCGCCCAGTTCACGCCTGGCCATCGCGCTCTCCTTCCGTCCCACCGTCGGGCCTGCCCGGCAGCTCTTCCAGGTACGCGTCGAGGCGGTCGAAGCTTTGGCCGAGGAATTCCCTGTACTGCCCCAGCCAGGTCGCGACCTCCCGGGGTTCGGTCGAACCCGGCCCCGAAAGAACGGCGGGCGATCGACCACGTAGCGTCAGCCTCCATCGGCCATGGGAGCGCTGGACAAGCAGTTCGGCGGGCCGCCTAGGGCAGTGTGAGGATGCGTGGGCCGTCCTCGGTGATGGCGACAGTGTGCTCGACATGAGCCGCGCGGCTCCCGTCGCCGGTGCACAGGGACCAGCCGTCGGACGCCTTGTAGTAGTCGTTGCGGCCGCCGGCCATGAGGCTCGGCTCGATGGCGATGACGAGGCCGGGCCGCAACCGCAGTCCGCGGCCCGGGCGCGACTCGTTGGGCACGAACGGCGCTTCGTGCATGGCCCGCCCGATGCCGTGGCCCGCGAAGTCGTTCTGGATACCGTAGCCGCCGCCGCGCCCGACCCTGGACATCGCATGGCCGATGTCACCCATCTTGGCGCCGGGCAGCGCGGCGGCGATGCCGGCGGCGAGCATCCGCTCGGCCGTATCGATCAGTGCCAGGTCCTCATCCCGCGCGCCGCCGACCACGAGGCTGACAGCGCCGTCGGCGTGCCACCCGTCGATGTAGGCACCGCAGTCCACGCTGAGCAGGTCGCCGTTCCGCAGACGGTAGGCCGTAGGGAGACCGTGCAGCATGACGCCGTTCACAGAAGTGCAGATGACGCCGGGATAGGGGGTCGCCCCGAACGAGGGGTGGTAGCCCAGGAACGACGCCCCCGCACCGGAGTCGGCGATGACCTGACGGGCCAGTTCGTCGAGTTCGGACAGGGCCACACCGGTAGCCGCGCGGGCCCGTACTTGGGCGTGGACGGCCGCCACGACGCGGCCCGCCTCGCGCATGGCGTCGATCTCACCGGGAGTCTTGATTTCGATCACGCCGCTCCTTGCAGTGTGCCAGGCCAAGGAAGGGAATAATATAATACTAGTATTAATATCTCGCGCGTCTGCTGGGACGCCCAAGGGCCGTGGCGTGCCGGCGCCCACAGACCCGCTCCGCACATCACGCAGCCAGCTGGACGGATCGCATCGGTCGCCGCTCCCGGGCGCCACGTCGGTACCGGCGGCGTGAGACCCGCCTCGGGTGAGAGCCCTGACCGGCAGGCGGATGCAGGTCCAGGGGCCGCCCTGCCCGGAAGCTCCATGAACCTCACGAACTCAGCTGATAGCCTGGCCGCTATGCATCTGTACTTCCTCTGAGAGCGGCGAGCACGGCCGCTCTACCCCATCCGCCCGCTCAGCGGGCCCAGGGCGCGGCCGACGTCTTCTTCGCCGTCCTGTCTTCGCGACGCGTTCGATCACGGGCTTCTCACCGCCCGTCCGCGCGCCGCGCTCTCGGAGGAAGTGTGTCCACCACCATCACTCTGCCGGCTCGTGCGCGAGCCCATCTCAAGACCATCGATCTGCACGTCGCGCGCGGCGGCCGTCCGGTACTGACCGGCGTGGATCTGACCGTCTCGCCGGGTGACCGCCTCGGCGTGGTCGGCGAGAACGGCCGCGGAAAGACCACGCTGCTGCAGGTGCTCGCGGGAACGCTGGCCCCCGACTCCGGCACGGTGCATCGGGCGGGAACGCTCGGTGTCGCCGACCAGGAGCTGCCGGTCGACGACGACCGCACCGTCGGGGACCTCATCGACGTGGAGCTCGCCCAGGCCCGGGCCGTGCTGCAAAGGTTCGAGTCGGCCACGCTCGCTCTCGCCGAGGAACGTCCCGGCGCCGAGCAGGCCTACGCCGACGCGCTCGCCGCCGCCGAGTCCATCGACGCGTGGGAGGCCGACCATCGCGTCGACGTCTCGCTGGCCGCCCTCGGCGCCGTGAGCGACCGCACCGCACCGCTGTCCGGCCTGTCGGTCGGGCAGCGCTACCGGATCCGGCTCGCCTGCCTGCTCGGCGCCGGGCACGACATGCTGCTGCTCGACGAGCCCACCAACCATCTCGACGCCGACGGGCTCGACCACCTGACCGCACGGCTTCGCGAACACCCGGGCGGGGTCGTGCTGGTCAGCCACGACCGGGCGCTGCTGTCCGACGTCACGACCTCGATCCTCGACCTCGCCCCCACCCGGGACGGGCTCGCCCGGACCTACGGCGGCGGATACGCCGGCTACCGGGAGGCCCGCCGCGCCGAGCGGGAGCGCTGGGAGGCCGACCACCAGCAGCAGGAGAACGAGCGGCGGCGGCTGGCCGACAACCTTTCGGCGGCGCAGAACCGGTTGTCCACCGGCTGGCGGCCCGACAAGGGAACCGGCAAGCACACGCGTGCGACCAGGGCGCCCGCGCTGGTGCGCGCCGTCCACCGCCGCCGGGAGGAACTCGAAGCACACGCCGTCGACGTCCCCGCGCCGCCGTTGCGCTTCCACCTGCCGCAGCTCGGCGCGATACCGGGGGCCACGCTCCTGCGGGCCGACGGGGTGACCGTGCGCGGCAGGCTGGAAACTCCTCACTCGGTGTCGCTGCGCTCCGGCGACCGCCTGGTCGTCACGGGGGCCAACGGCGCGGGCAAATCCAGCCTGCTCGCCGTGCTGGCGGGAACGCTGCCGCCCGACTCGGGGAACGTCCAGCGCAAGCAGGGCGTGCGGGTGGGGGTGCTCTGGCAGGAGTCGCCGCCGCCATCGCGCCGGCGCGCCTTCGAGGTCTACGACGCCGCCGTGGCCCGCCTCATCGGCACGGGAGAGTCGGACGGGGCTGGCAGGCCGAGCCTCACAGGGCTCGGCCTGCTCTCCTCCGACTCCGCCCGACGACCGGTGGCGGAGTTGTCGGTCGGGCAGCAGCGACGCCTCGACCTGGCGATCCTGCTCGCGGCGCGGCCCCATGTCGTGCTGCTCGACGAGCCGACCAACCATCTGTCGATCGCACTCGTCGACGAGCTGACCGCGGCTCTGGCCACCACCCCGGCCGCGGTGATGATCGCGACCCACGACCGGCGGCTTCTGAGCGACACCGCGGCGTGGCCGCGGCTGCGGCTCTGAACGATCGGACGGGATCGGCCGGTCGGAAGGCATCGCACAGGCCGCTCCGCCGCCCCGGGGCGCCGGTGATGCCCTGGTCGGCCGACATCCCGGCCTCGACCAGCAGCTTGGGGGTCCATCTGGTGACGAAGTAGAAGCCGAACATCACCAGGAAAAAGCTCGTCCAGGTCAGCAGGGTGTTGCGGCGCAGGGACGGTGCGAGGATCCGCCGGAGCCGGGGCGCGGGGTCGGTGCCGCCGCCGGCGCGGACCGGCTCGGGCATCTGGCGGAGGACGGGCTGCCGCATCGACGCGAGGAGGTTGTTGAGCCGGTCGAGGGAGCCGGGCGCTCGCCGGGTGAGGAGGAAGTCCAGCGACTCGGGGAGGCACCAGAGCACGATGGGGATGAGCAGGGCGGTGGCGACGGCGCCGAACGCGAAGACCGGGCGCCAGCCGCCGCCGCTCTGCAGTGCGGCGGCGATGACGCCGCCGGCGGTCGCGCCGATGGCGTAGCCGGTGGAGTTGAGGATGACGGCCAGCCCGCGCCAGCCATGACCAGCACGTCGAAGCCGTCCAGTACGTTCAACGGCGGGCGCACCCGCTCGTCGATGGCGTTCCTGGACGAGTTGGCCGTCCACGGCGACCGGGTGACGGTCGTCCCGCAGGACGAGGAGGGCCTGCTGGAACTGGACGCCTGGCTGCCCGGCCCCGCCACCGGCACAAAGGTGTACTGCTGCGGGCCCGCTCCCCTGCTCGACGCCGTGGGACGCCGGTGCTCCGGCCTGCCCGCCGGGACGCTGCGCACCGAACGGTTCGTCGCGGCCGACCGCGGGGCCCATGCCCCCGACCGGCCCTTCGAGGTGGAACTCCGCCGATCAGGCCGCACGCTGACCGTGGGCCCGCGGCAGTCGCTCCTGCAAGCGCTCGACGACGCCGGCACCCGGGTGCTGTCGTCCTGCCGCCAGGGCCTGTGCGGAACGTGCGAGACGGCCGTGCTGGACGGCGTGCCCGACCACCGCGACTCCCTGCTCGACGACGCCGAACGCGCGGCCGGGGACTGCATGTTCGTGTGCGTGTCCCGCGCGAGCGGCGAGCGCCTCGTCCTGGACCTGTGACCCGCCTCCAAAGGATCTCGCCATGCCCCTCACCACCGGCACCCCTGCCCCCGTCTCCCTGGACCTGGACCCGTTCGCCGCGGACGTCCTCGAGAACCCCCTCCCGTTGCATGCCCGGCTGCGCGAGGCCGGCCCCGTCGTCCATCTCAGCCGGTACGACGTCTACGCGCTGGCCCGCTACGAGCACGTCCACACCGCGCTCACCGACTGGCAGGCGCTGCAGTCCGGCGCCGGGGTCGGGCTGGCCAACTTCCGCTACGAGAAGCCGTGGCGTCCCCCGAGCCTGCTGCTGGAGGCCGACCCTCCCCTGCACGACGCGCCGCGCGCCGTCCTGTCCAAGATCCTCGGCCCCCGCGCGCTGCGCCGCCTGCGCGACGCCTGGTTCGCCGACGCCGAGGTCCTGGTCGACCAGGTCCTGGCCGACACCTCGTTCGACGCCGTCACCGCCCTCGCCCAGGCCTTCCCCCTGCGGGTCTTCCCCGACGCGGTCGGCCTCGGCCGGGACGGGCGGGAGAACCTGCTGCCCTACGGCGACCACGCGTTCAACGCCTTCGGCCCGCACAACGACCTGGTGCGCAAGGGAGAGCCGCGCCTGGCACAGGTCGCCGGTTGGGTCAACGACCAGTGCGCCCGCGACCGGCTCGCGCCCGACGGCTTCGGCGCCCGCGTCTGGGCGGCGGCCGACCACGGCGACATAACCCACGACCAGGCCTCGCTGATCGTCCGGTCTCTGCTGACCGCGGGTGTGGACACCACCGTCCACGCCCTGGGCGCCGTTCTGTACGCCTTCGCCACCCGCCCCGGCCAATGGGACCGGCTCCGCGACGACCCCGGCCTGGCCCGCGTCGCCTTCGACGAGGCCGTCCGCTGGCAATCGCCCGTACAGACCTTCTTCCGCACCGCCACCACCGACCTGGAGATCGCCGGAACCGCCGTCCCCGACGGCGAGAAGATCCTGATGTTCCTCGGCGCCGCCAACCGCGACCCCCGCCGCTGGGACGACCCCGACACCTTCGACCTGTCCCGCAACCCCTCCGCCCACGTCGGGTTCGGCATGGGCATCCACCAGTGCGTCGGCCAGCACGTCGCCCGCCTCGAAGCCGAGGCGCTCCTGACCGCGCTGGCCCGCCGCGTGCGACGCATCGAACTCGCGGGCGAACCCCGGCGCCACCTCAACAACACCCTGCGCGCCTGGTCGTCGATGCCCGTCCGCGTCCACCCGGCCTGAGGTCCTTCCCACCGGCCTCCTGCCGCGACCGCCTACCGGCGGCGCTTCAACCACCGTCCATGGACGCCATGGCCGCGGCCACCTCGGCCGCCAGCTCGCGCAGCCAGATGTGGGCGGCGTCCTGGGTGTGGACGGGGTGCCACCACAGGGCTTCCTCGACGGGCACGGCCTCGAAGGGGCAGGGCAGCACGCGGACGGGGGCGAGCCGCCGGATCTGCCGGGCGAGCCGGTGCTGCATCAGCGCGCCCCGGCGGGTGCCGGCGACCAGGGCAGGCAGGTGCTGGAAGCTCTGCACCGTCACCTCGACCCGCGGTTCCAGGCCGAGAGCGGCCAGCTGGCGGGTGGCCGGGGTGTCGAAGGTGCGGCGGTACACGGCCCATGGGAGGCGGGCGAGGTCGTCGAGCGTGACGCCGTCGTCGCCGATCTCGGGGTGGTCGGCGGAGACCAGGCACACCCACGCGTCGCGGAACAGCTCCACGGTCGGGAAGCCGCTGATCACGCCATGGGGCATCAGCACGCCGTCCACGGCGCCGAGCGCGGTGTCGGGGTCCTGCACGATCGGCAGGCCGACGTGCCCGAAGTGCAGCTGGACCCCGGGCGCGCGGGCGTGCACGGCACGTGCCAGGTCCGCGCCGAACACCGCTATCGCGTTGTCGGAGGCGAGCAGGGTGAACGCGCGCCGCTCGGTCGCCGGATCGAATCCGGCCCGGCTGGTGAAGAGCCGCTTCAGCAGGGCGGAGGGGACGCAACGGGGAGCGGACCCCGCCACCGCTCCAGCCCGGCGACACCGTCACCCTCACCGTCGAAGGCATCGGCACCGTCTCCAACACCATCGTCCCCGGCCCGTCCGCCCCCGCCCTGCTCCGTCCCGCCCGCACACGTCCCCGGAACCGCCCGTGAACCGCGCGGCCGGAAAGATCGTGGTCGTCACGGGCGCCGCCCGCGGCCAGGGCGCGGCGGACGCGACCGCCCTGGCCCGCGAGGGCGCCACCGTGATCGCCGCCGACGTCCTGCCCGAACCGCTCGACGACCTGGACGCCGCCGCCTACCGCATGCTCGACGTGACCGGCGAGACCGCCTGGGCCGGCCTGGCCTCCTGGCTCCGCAACACCTACGGACGTCTGGACGGCCTGGTCAACAACGCCGGGATCACCTGGCGCGCCCGCCTCGGCGACGTCGCGGTCGGAGACTGGGAGCGCGTCCACCGGGTCAACGTCACCGGCGCCCTCCTCGGCATCCAGCACCTGACGCCGCTGATGCCGCCCGGGACCTCCATCGTCAACGTCGGCTCCGCCGCCGGGCTGACCGGCACTACCCCGTCGCCTACACCGCGAGCAAATGGGCGCTGCGCGGCCTGTCCCAGGCCGCCTGCACCGAACTCGGCCGGCTCGGCATCCGCGTCAACACCGTCCACCCGGGATTCATCGAGACCCCGATGACCGCCAGCGCCGCATCCGCCTTCCCTACCCGCGAGCAACGCCCAGACTCCGCTGGGCCGCTCCGGCACCGTGGACGAGGTCGCCCCGCTGATCGTCTTTCTCATCTCGGACGAGTCGTCCTACATCACCGGCGCCGAGATCCCGGTCGACGGCAACTACACCGCCCACGGCGGCGCCAAGCCCATCTCCGACGCCCTTCACGGAAGGTGAGTGTTCCGCTCCGGCCCAAGAGCCGGGCCACGCGGCCGCGGCGACGCCTTCGCCACCGGCCTTTACCTGCCGACGGCGAGCGGTGGATCCTTGGAGCTCGACATCACCCGCCTGTCGCTGTCCTTTCCCCGGACAGCGGTGGCGCGGCTGCTCGGCATCAGCCGCAACACCGCACCGCCCACCTGCCCCCCGAAAGGCTGCTGAACCGCGGCATTTCGGTCCAGGCACCCACGACCTGATCCACGCCCTGCGCATCACCGACCGTGCACCGTGATCAGTTGCCGCTCCCGATTGGGCACCGTGCACATTGACCCGCCTTTGACGCCCCTTCCACCGAGTGCACTCGCGGCCACCACCAGCAGTGGGACTGGGTCGGCGAGGACGACACCCGGCTCAGGAACCGGGCCACCGGGCTGTGCCTGATGACCGACAACAAAACCGATATGAATGCAGTGTGGACCAGCCAACACGGTGAGCGGCCTGTCGCACTACCAATGGGACCGTCTTACGTGAGTCCGCCGACGCCGAACGGCGGGCGGTCGCATACCAGGGTCCCGCGGCGCTGCTCGAGCAGCCACCGCAGTGCTTGATGTAACGCCTGCTACATTCGGCGCTGTGTCCGATATCCAACCGGCTGGTCGCTGGATGTGCCGGTGTTCGCCGACGGTGTCGCGCGGGCGATGGAGCTGACCGAGGAGGCCGGTGGCCAGTTCCTGACGTTGGTCGCGGCCGGGCGCGGTCCCCGCGACGCCGACCGCCTCCAGGCGCTGTTCACCGCGGCGCGGTCCGCGGACTGGGCGGAGTTCCGATCTGACGGCGCGGGACGTGTTCGGCACCCCGGAGGCCTCCGAGGCCGCCGGCCTTCTCCGGCAGTGCGCGGCGGCCTGTGAGGACTACGCCGAGCGTGTTTTCGCCGCCCTGCACGCGATGCCGCACGAGGGACCGGAGGGCGCCCTGATGACACAGGAAAGGCGGTCCGCTCCGGCCCGGCAGATGTGGCCGCTGTACGCGGCCGGATTCACCACCGCGTTCGGCGCGCACGGCATCGCCGCCAACCTCGGTGGGTTCTCCGGCGACGCGGTCACCTCCCTGCTCGTGCTCGGCGGGCTACTGGCCCTGTACGACGGCGCGGAGGTGCTCCTCAAGCCGTTGTTCGGCACCCTCGCCGACCGGATCGGCGCCCGGCCCGTGCTGCTGGGAGGCCTCGTCGCTTTCGCGGTCGCGTCCGGGCTGTACGTCGTCGCCGACAGCACCGGTTGGCTGTGGGCCGCCCGCCTGGGCCAGGGAGCGGCGGCTTCGGCGTTCTCCCCGTCGGCCTCGGCGCTGGTGGCACGGCTCAACCCTGCCGCGAAACTCGGCCGCGCGTTCGGCGGCTACGGCTTCTACAAGTCGATCGGCTACACCCTCGGGCCACTGCTGGGCGGGGTGCTGGTGTGGGCCGGCGGCCTGCGGCTGCTGTTCGCGGTCCTGGCGACGCTGGGAGCGGCGGTCGCCGTGTGGGCCGCGCTGGCCGTCCCCGCCGTGCCGCCGCTGCCCAAGACCCGCCAGACGGTGCTGGACCTGGCGCGGCGCCTGGCCGACCCGGCCTTCCTCGTCCCGACCGCCGCCCTGGCCGCCGCCACCGCCGCGCTGTCGGTCGGTGTGGGCTTCCTGCCGGTGTCGGGCAGAGCCACGGACCTCGGCACCATCGCCACCGGCGCCGCGGTCTCCGTCCTGGCGGCATGCGCGGCCATCGTCCAGCCCAGAGCCGGACGCGCACTCGACCAAGGACGCCTGGCCACCCGCACCGGCATCCTGGCCGGACTACTGATCACCGCGGCCGGTCTGGCGTGCGCCACGCTGCCCGGCCTGCCCGGCATCCTGGCCGCCGCACTGCTGATCGGTGCGGGAACCGGGCTCATCACCCCGCTGGGCTTCGCCGCCCTCGCAGCCCGCACCCCCCAAGAGCGCATGGGCCAGACCATGGGCGCCGCCGAACTCGGCCGTGAACTCGGCGACGCCGGCGGCCCCCTGCTCGTCGCCGGCATCGCCGCCCTGACCACCCTCACCTACGGCTACGCCACCCTCGCCCTCCTGCTCGCCATCGGACCGGCCACCGCCCTCATCCTCCGCCGCACACCGACAGCCGACTCACCGGATGCAATGCCCTGACCGCTCGCAGACGTCAGGCCGACCGCCCCGAGCCGGAAGGTTGTGGATCGGGCCGCTGTGGTGCTGCCGCCTTGTACCGTTTCGGCGGCTGGATAATCATCGAGCGTTCGACGGTGCGTGATGGCCGAACTGACGGCGTATGAGGCTGGCCGGCGCAAGGTCTGCGGCGACCTGGACGACCATCCCCGGATCAAGATCCTTCGCCTTGCAGGGTGAGCTCGACACGGGTTTCACCGATGTCACCGCCTCGTGGGCGGCTCTCGCGGGCGAGTAGGACGTCAAGGCGCCGGAGCGATCAGGTGGTGAGTGCGCTTCTGCAACGACCCCAGCCCCTCACACACCTGAACCCAGATATGAGCCGGCCCTGCGATCAAACAATCCAGGCACGAACACTCAGTCTGATCGCATATCGAGCCATGCGCGACGTGCTCGCCCCGCCGACGGGCACCGCCTCGACAGCGACAACCGCACCTGCAACACGCTGCTGCGCTCGCTACGCGCCGTCGGCGAACGCGGCGCCCTCCTCGCCGGACGCCGGCGCGCCCTCCACCGCGTCACCGGCTGGCCCGCAAAATCGGCAACATCCCGAAAACAGCCCTCGTACTCACCTATTTCAAACACAGATATCTATCTCGCTGAGATCACCTCGTGCGTGATCATGCACACGTCGAGGGCGGCACTCGTGGGAGAGCCGCCCTCGACGTGTGCAAGTCTCGTCACACACTCTCGGAAGCCGTCCGAGCGCGGTACGTTTCGGTCAAGCCCTCGGCGGATTCCGGTTCCGTCGAGGTTCGTGGCGGGATAGCATCCCGGTCGCGAGTGCGCCATCACCCCCGAGGATGCGAACAGATGTCTGCTCCCCTACTGGACAGCGATCCTCGGCAGCTCGGCGGTTACTGGCTTGCGGCGCGCCTGGGCGCAGGCGGCCAGGGCGTGGTCTATGAGGGCTACGGTGCACAGGGCGATCGGGTCGCCGTCAAGATGCTGCACGCCGACGCGGTGACCGAGGCTGTCCGCAACGGACTGCGCAAGGAGGTCGCGACGCTCCAGCGCGTCGCCTCCTTCTGCACCGCCCGGATCCTCACGGCCGACCTGGACCACTTTCCGCCGTACATCGTCAGCGAGTACGTGCCCGGCCCCGACCTGAGAAGCTGGGTCGAGCACAACGGCGGGTACGGGCCCGACGAGCTGTACCGGCTCGCGATCGGCATCGCGACCGCGCTGTCGTCGATCCACCGCGCGGGTGTCGTCCACCGGGACCTGAAGCCGGCGAACGTGCTGCTCGGCCCGGATGGTCCCCGCGTCATCGACTTCGGCATCGCCAAGACCGACGAGATGTCGCGCAGCGCCACCGGGTTGAAGGGCACTCCTCGCTGGATGGCCCCCGAGCTGTTCCGAGGGCAGCGTGCCTCACCGGCCGTCGACGTGTGGGCATGGGGCGTGATCGTCCTGTACGCGGCGACCGGCACGGCACCGTTCGACGGCCGGTCCCTGCCCGTCCTGATGCACCAGATCACCACGGCCAGCCCGGACACCTCCATGATCGGCGAGCCGCTGCGCGGGTTCGTGGACGCCGCGCTCAACCAGGACCCGGCCGCTCGGCCCCTGCCCGAGGAGATCCTCGTCGGGCTGATCGGCGGCGAGACCGGCGAGCCCCATGAGGCAAGCGAGACCCGCGACCCGCTCGAAGAGGGCAAGCAGGCCGCCGCCAAGAGCGCGCAGCCGGCGATGAGGCTCCCGCCGTCCCTGGCCGAACTCGCCGAGCAGGTGTACGGCGGGCTCGATCCGCGCGCCCAGCAGGCCGTTCCGCGCATCTTGCTGCGCATGGTGGTCGCGCGTCCCGACGCCGACGACGTCCTGTGCGCGGTGCGGGTGAGCGAGTTCGCCGACGGCGAGACCGATCAGGACACCGTGCTGCTCGTGCTGGACGCATTCCGCGCGGCCGGCCTGCTCCGCGATCCCGACGGTGCCGACGCCGTCGCGATCGCCACCCCCGCGCTGCTGCGCGCATGGCCGCGCATGCGTGACTGGGTCGAGGCCGAACGCGGCGGCCTGAACGCCCACCACGTCCTGGCCGACGCCGCACGCCGCTGGGACGTCAATGGCCGCAAGCCCACCGACCTGCTCCAGGGTTCGGGTTTGGACGAGGCGCTCGCCTGGGCGTCCACCGGCCGCCGCCAGCTCACGCTCAACCTCGCCGAGCAGGCGTACCTGGCGGCCTCGGTCGAGCAGACCCGCCGCCGTGCCCGCACCAGGACGATCGTGACCGCCGCGCTGGCCGCCCTGCTCCTGGTCGCCACGATCGCCGGCGGCGCGGCCGGGGTGCAGAGCTGGAACCTCAGCAAGGCCAACTCGACCGTCTCCGCCCAGCGCGACTCCGCGATCGGCCGGCAGGTCGCCGCGCAGGCCCTCCAGCTGCGGCGCACCGACCCCGCCCTCGCTCGCCGCCTCGCCGTCGCCGCCGCGTCCCTGGCCGGGGACACCCCCGAAACCCACCATGCGCTGCTGTCGGTGTCCGCGCAGCTGGAGCAGGACATCTGGGCGCCGCCGGGGGTGGACGGCTCGTGGTACCAGCGCTCTGCCTCCGGCGGCGGCCCGAACGTCTTCTGGAGCCCGAAGCAGCAAAAGATCATCATTGCCGATGCCGGCGCCCGCCGGGTGCTGCGCACGATCCACGTCACCGGCCCGACGCTGCAGGGAGTGTCGGTGGCCCTGGGCGGCAAGCGGCTGCTCGCCCGCCAGCAGGACGGGACGATGACGGTCTGGGACGTCGCCACGGGAACCGCCCGCCGGCTGCCGCACAAGCACAAGGCAGGTGCCGGGCTCTTCCCCAGTCCCACCGGGGCGAAGCTGATCAAGACGGACGGCGATCAGATCACGGTGCTGGAGACCGACACCGGCAAAGAACTCTTCCGCGCCGAGGCCAGGCGGGGCCAGGGGCCGCCGGAGCTGTCGCCCGACGAGCGCACCCTGGCCATGGCGGTGAAGGCCGGCGACGACGGCGAGGACGGCGAGCGGCTGGCCTGGTGGGACCTGAGCACCGGCAAGGAGCTCGACGGCCAGCACAGCGACCCCGGTCAGGAGCCGTTCGCCGGCGCCGAGCAGCTACGGGACGTCGTCTTCAGCCCGGACGGACGCTTCCTGGCGACCCGCATCGACGACCGGATCGTCGTCCTGAGCACTCAGACCAGGGCGATCCAGACGACGCTGTCGGTACCGAAGAACGCCGGCCCCGGGCTGGACTTCAGCCGGGACGGCAACTACATCGCCGCCGACATGACGATGTGGAGCACCGGGCTCGCCGGCGGCGAAGGCCCGTACCTGCACCACCGGCCCGACCGGCTGTGCTTCGGCACCCGCTTCAGCCACGATGCGGCCATGCTGCGCTGCGTCGATGCCCAGGGGCAGATCCGGTCGATCGACATCTCCCGCTTCACCCACTCGTCCCGGCTCTCCCCGTTCCCCGGCGACTCGACGATCAGCCAGGACGGGACGACCCTGGCCGTCCGCGCGGGCCTGGGCGTGGACGCCGTCCAGATCTGGGACACCGCGGCCCGCACCCGCCGCGCCACCCTCACCATCGGCCACCCCGTCGAGTCCGAGCTGGTGCTGTCCCCCGATGGCCGGCTGCTCGGCCTGCCCGCCAGGGACGGCACGCTGGAGATCTGGGACGTCCGGGCAGGAACCAGACGCCTTTCGATCAACACCGGCCGGACGTCGCCGGGCAGCACACCACCACCCGCGTTCTCACCCGACGGCAAGGCGGTGGCCGTGATGGTGTCCAACGCGCCGATCGTGCTGAAGTTCTGGGACACCGCCACCGGGCGCCAGCTCGGCGCGACCGCGCCCGCCCGGGCCCCGTTCGACTTCGTTTCCGCGGACTCCCGCATCGTCTGGAGCAGGGACGGCCGCCGGGTCATCTCCACCCCTGCCCTCGGAGTGGTCGGGTTCCCCTCCGGCAAGACCCTCCTCTCACCGGGCAACCTGGGATCCTCCGCGATCCGGAAGGTGCAGGCCCTCAACCCTCAAGGCGTCCTGGCCACCGTCGAGGGCTCGGGCGACCAGCGCTCCCTCATCTTCTGGGACGCCGGGACCCTCCGGCAGAAGGGCACCCCCATCCGGCTACCGGTCGGCAACACAGGCATCGCGGCACTCTCCCCGGACGGGCGACTGGCCGCCACCGCCGACAGCAAGGGCAACATCGATATCTGGGACGTGCGCACCCAGCGCCGCGTCGGGCTCGCGCTCACCGGCAACGCGGCGGGCCAGGACAACATGATCGAATCGCTGGCGTTCAGCGCCGACAGCACCCGGGTCCACAGCATGGGCGGCAGCGACATGAAGCTCCTCACCCACATCGTCGCCACCCGTCCCCTCAAGGACGCCCTCTGCGACGAGAGCGGCCAGCTGACCCCGCAACAATGGCGCCGGTACGTCGGAATCGAATACCGAGAAACCTGCTGAAGAGCGTCAACGCCATGGCCCGTCGTTCCGATCGGTGATGATCCTCCCGGCGTTAGGCGAACCCAAGGTCAGCGAACCAGCCGGAAGAACGCGCGGATATCGGTGACGAGCAGGTCCGGTGCCTCCATCGCGGCGAAGTGGCCGCCCCGGTCGAACTCCGACCAGTGGACCACGTTGTGCTCGCGTTCGGCGACGCGGCGGACCCCGGCGTCGCCCGGGAAGACCGCCACCCCGGTAGGAACATCGGACTTCTCGACGGGCCGGCCCCAGTCGGTCGCGCCCTCCTTGTAGAGGCGGGAGGACGACCCCGCGGTGCCGGTGAGCCAGTAGATGGTGACGTCGGTGAGCATCTGGTCGCGGTCCACGGCCTCTTCAGGGAGGTCGTGAGCGGGGTCGGTCCACTCCTTGAACTTCTCCACGATCCAGGTCAGCTGACCGGCGGGGGAATCATGCAGGCCGAAGGCCAGCGTCTGCGGGCGAGTGGCCTGGATCATGGCGTAGCCCGAACTGTCCTGGTCCGAGTAGAGGTCCAGCCGGGCCTGCTCCGCCTCTGTGAGACCCTCCAGCTCGTCGGGCTCGAAGGTCGGGAATCCCAGAGCGCCGTTGACGTGGACGCCGATGACGTTGTCCGGGGCGACGCGGCCGAGCTCGGGAGAGACCACCGAGCCGGTGTCGCCTCCCTGGGCGCCGTACCGGTCGTAGCCCAGGCGGCTCATCAGCTCGGCCCAGGCGCGGGCCACCCGGCGCAGGTTCCAGCCGGTCTCGCGGGTGGGACCGGAGAACCCGAAGCCGGGGAGGGAGGGCGCCACCACATGGAAGGCGTCGGCCGGGTCGCCGCCGTGGGCGCGGGGGTCGGTGAGCGGGCCGATGACCTTCATGAACTCGGCGATCGAACCGGGCCAGCCGTGCGTGAGGATCAGCGGGAGCGCGTCCGGCTCGGGAGAGCGGACGTGCAGGAAGTGGATGTTCTGGCCGTCGATCTCGGTGGTGAACTGCGGGTACTCGTTGAGCGCCGCCTCCTGCCCGCGCCAGTCGTACTCCGTCTGCCAGTACTCGGCCAGCTCCTTGGCGTAGGAGGACGGGACACCGTACGACCAGCCGGTGCCGGGGAGCTCGTCCGGCCAGCGGGTGCGGGCCAGGCGGTCGCGGAGGTCGTCCAGGTCGGCCTGCGGGATGTCGATGCGGAACGGGTTGATTCTCGCCATGCCCAAGACATTAGGAACCGGTTAGGACGGATTCGGTCCTAGGTTGCGGGCAAGATTGAAGGCATGGTGGAGACCTCCGCTCGACTCCTCAGATTGCTGTCCCTCCTCCAGACCCACCGGGACTGGTCCGGCGCGGAACTGGCCGAGCGGCTCGGCGTCACGATGCGGACCGTACGGCGGGATGTGGACCGGCTGCGGGAACTGGGCTATCCCGTGCACGCCACGGCCGGCGCGCCGGGTTACCGGCTGGGTGCCGGGTCCGACCTGCCCCCGCTGCTGCTCGATGACGACGAGGCGGTCGCGGTCGCGGTGGGCCTGAGGACGGCCGCCGGGGGCACGGTCGCCGGGATCGAGGAGACGTCCCTACGGGCGCTCGCGAAGCTCGAACGGGTGCTGCCCTCACGGCTGCGGCATCGCGTTCACGCGCTGCAGTCGATGACCGTGCCCATGCCGGGGGCCGCGGCGCCGGTGGACCCCGAGGTGCTGACCGCCATCGCCGCGGCCTGCCGAGATCATGAGGGGCTGCGGTTCGACTACCGGTCGCACGAGGGTCGGGAGAGCCACCGTTCGGCCGAGCCCCATCGGCTCGTGCATTCGGGACGCCGGTGGTATCTCGTGGGCTGGGACATCGACAGGGAGGACTGGCGGACGTATCGGGTCGACCGGCTGCGCCTGAGGACACCGAACGGGCCGCGCTTCGTCCCCAGGAACCCGCCCGACGAGGATCTCGCCGCCTACACCTCCCGGGCGATCTCCAGTGCTCCGTACCGCTATCAGGCGCGCTTGACCATGCACGCCCCGGCGGAGGCTGTGACCGGGCACATGCCACCGACGGTGGGGACGGTGGAGCCCGTCGACGCGGAGACCTGCGTCCTCCTGTGCGGCACGAACAACCTCGACGAGATCGTCGTGTGGGTCGCCCTGATGGACATCGGGTTCGAGGTGCATGACCCACCGGAGCTGGTCGAGCGGATCGGCGTCATGGCCGAACGTCTCCGGGCCGCAACAGCGACCACGGGACGGTGATGGTCCACGGAGGTGTGGTGCGGGCTACGGGTTGTCGGTGGCCCATACCGCCGATCGGATCTGGGATCCGATCGGCGGTCCACGTCAAGGCGGTGGTGGTTCATCCCGGGGCTGGGCTTCGATAGGCCCCCCGGACGCACGTATCCGGACGGGAATGCCATGGAGTGATTCCGGCAGAGTTCCCGGGCCGGGTGTCCCTTCGGTCCAGACGTCGATCGTCGGCTTGCCGCCGCTCTCTCCCTGACCGACTGCTACGACCTCGGGAATCTGGTCCATCCACTGGGTGGCCTCGGCGAGCGCCCTGCCCAGTTCGTCGGCTGTCCCGGTCATTGTGTGCGCTATTCCGCCACCTTGATTCCGAGGCAGTTCTGGACATGTGTGATCCGGTTGATGACCGTGACCGCGGGCGATCCCGCGAACAGCAGACCCACCGCGCGCTCGTCCAGGTCGCACACCAGGCTTCCGGAGTCGCCGGGGGCGCTCATCCTGGTGGCCAGAAGTTGCTGGGCGAATCGGGCGACCCGGTTGTTGCCGTAGTTGATGTCGACGGTCGCGTTGATGTTCGTCAGGCTGCCGGTCGTGAAGTTGGTGGTACGGCCGGTCTTCTCCACCCGGAGGCCGGGCTGGGGGTTGGTGTTCACCCCTCTGAGGTGCCCGATCCAGTGGATCCTGCGGTCGAGGTCTTCGAAGTTGCCCTCGGCGATGGCCGCATCCACCAGGTTGATCGGCACAGGCTGGCCGGCCTGGATGAACCGGATCGGCACGAACCGGCTGAGCTTGGCGATGACGTCGGTCGGGAAGGTTCCGCCGTCCGCCCGCCCCGGCTGAAGGATCGGGTCGCCGATCTGCGCGTTGTTGGAGTTGGCCAGCACGTGGTTGTTGCTGAGGATGTAGTACCGCGGCGGCACACCGGGGAAGTGGACGGCGTCATAGACGCACGTGCCCAGGGTACCGGCGGTGACGTTCAGGTGCCCGGCGCTGATGCCCCCATGGGCCGGCCGGGCCCTCTTGGTCAGCTTGAAGGGTCCCACTTCTTCCAGCGCCGGGAGCGACCTGTCACCGATCGGCACCGCGTGGAGGGCGCCGTTCTGGACGATGGCCATGCCCCCTTCGTGCGGGGCGACCACGGGCCCCTGCTGAAGGGACACCGGTCCCGGGTAGCCGGACGGTTGGACGAACTGCGTCCCGCCCGGGGCGGAGAGGGTGGTGAGCGGGGCACCGGCCACGAGGGTGCCCACCTCCTGGACGTCGGTGACCGCTTCGCCGACCCGCTGTGGAATCCGCTCCTCGGACGGAAGGAAGTCCTTGGGCATCTTGACGTCCACCAGGACGGTGATCGCCTTCTCGCCGGTGTCCTGTCCCCCGACGTACTTGGTGCCGAGCGCCACACCGACGACGTTCTGCCTGGCCAGAAGCTGCTCTTCTTCGCGGCTCTGGATATTTGCCAGGTCCTTGAATTCCTGAGGAACGAACTCCTCCTGCATAACGGCTCCTTTTCGCGCTTTTCGACGCTACGACGTGCCGAACCTTTACGGTCCGCGGCCCGGACCTGCCCGGCACCGCCACCCGCTAACCGGCGGTGCCCTGATTTGCGCGTGTGTTGACTGCGGTTTGAGACATGCTCCGCGAGCAAGGCGGCATCTTGCGGGAAATGGGGTTGCCGGATCGATTCCCCCTTTGGAGTGGTCCGGCCGGTCGGCCGGACACGCCCACCATCGCCATACGCGTGCCGTCCTGAAGCCGAACGACCGGACGGCGGTCTCTTCGGGGAAAGCCCCTTGGGACGTGCGAGATCGGCGGGATCACCGACGCTCGTCCGCGTCGGCCTGATCCTCTTCGGGCACCGCGGCAAGCCTGTCGGCACAAAGCCGGGTAGCAAGCCGGAACCGGCACAGACCATGTTGACGTCCCCGGTCGTCACCTCCTGCCCGACCGTGCCGCGCGCCCGCGCCCGGTCGATCAGCTCCGCGATGACGGCGAGCAGCGCCTCGCGGGTCTCTCCCTGCGGCTCGGTCGAGCCCATGGCCTTCTCGATCCCCTCGGACATGCCGCGATCGCCGGTCAGCACATCGCCCACGTGGTGGAGGAAGGCGGCCAAGCCGTGCGCTAAATCGTCCCCGTCGGTGAGCCGGCGTGCGGCGCGGCGACGAGCTCGGCGGCCCGGTGCTGCGGGCACGCCATCGGGGAGCGTCATCACGGAATCCGGCGCCGATGACAGCGGCCATGCGCCGCCAGAACCGCCTGGATGATTTTGCAAGGGCGAGAGTTTTGCCGTCGAATCTAGTGGAAGAACGAGCTCTGGCAGGGTTCCCGCAGGTCGTAGATAAAGGGCGTTGGAATAGTCGCAGGGAGTGCGGAGATGGGGCGCTTGTGGACGCGGGAGACGCAGGCTCCCAGTTATGCGGAGCTGCGGCCGTTCGGCGATCCGGAGACATCAGGATTCCCCGTATACCAGAATCTGGAGGAACTGCTACTGCAGGCTAGAGTGCATCCGGATCCGGTGGTTGCGCATGTGATGGCGACGTGCGCGGCCTATGCTTACTCGGGTCCGGAGACGGTCTCCATGATCATGGCGAGGATGGGACTGGCGGACAATCGGTGCCGGATGATTCAGTTATCGGTCGACGCGATGCTCCTTCGTTCGACAGCGTTCGTGGTGCAGAGCAGAAGCGGGCGGGTCGCCATCCTGTGCTATCGGGGGACGGAGCCGCTGAACCTCATCAACTGGATGCTGACCATCGATCTCGAGCCGGAACGGATCGGCTACCAGATCGGGGATCAGAGCCCGGCGGTGCACGGCGGCTTCTACCGCAACACCCGGGCAACTCGATACGAAGTCATGAACACCCTGAAGCGCGCCTGCGAGGGCCGGTCGGTTCTGACCTCCGCGGCGGGCGGCGGCGCCGATGCGGACCCCATGGTGGACGGTGAGCTCGAGGCCCTCTACATCACCGGACACAGCCTGGGCGGCGCAATGGCGGCGCTCATGGCCGTCATGATCAAGCACGAGGACAAGTTTCGGACGGTGTCGGATCGACTCAGCGCCGTCTACACGTTCGGCCAGCCGATGGTCGGAAATCGTGACTTTGCAAAGAACTGCCAGGATGTCGAGTTTCTCCGTGACAACGTCATCCGGTACGTCTACGACAGTGACTTGGTTCCGCACCTCCCGCCTGCAGTGTCGGGGGCGTTTCGGCACTTCGGGCGCGAGCACCGCTACCGGATCCCACTTCTGAGCAGGACCCTGACGGGCCTGCTGGGGGCCACTGGGTGCGAGCAGCGGTCGACCCAGGGAAAGTGGGAGGAAAGCTCGAGCCCCGCGTCTCAGGCTCATGGCGTGCCGGCGATACTGCTGGCCGGTGCCGCGTTCGTAGCCGGGAAGTTCCAACTGTCCCGGGCACTGCCTGTCGTGTACTCCATCGACGATCATTTTCCCAGGCGCTATGTTTCGTCGTTGACTCCCTCCGAAGTCAACACTGAGTTCGGCGACTGAGACTCTTGGCTCGGTCGGCGCCTGAGCGCGTGTGCATGCGCGCCGGTACATTCAGGACTCGACTTCCACGATTCAGTCGAGCTTCATGACCAGGCAGGACCAGGAGAGTTTTGGGGTCTTTCGTCTGCGCATTGAGCCTTTTTCGTGCGCCCAGCAGAGCAGGAGGTGAAGCCGTGACGTAGCGGTGGATCTTGCTGTTCGTAAGCTCGTCGTCGCTTGCCGGTGGAAGTCCGGTCCGGGTAGCTGCCAGGAGGCCCGGTAGCAGGCTGGCGGTTTCGTCTGGAAACGGACGGGGTCGAAGCCCAGCGTCACAAGCCCTTTCATGGGGGAGCGACGGTGCGGTCCGTAGCATGAAGCGAAGCCTGCGGCGTCGTTACTCAGCCCGCCCACTGGGTGGGACAAGGGAGTGCCGAGCCCCTCGAAATCGGGGCGAAGGCCATGGACGCGGTGTAGAGCCTGGAGGCGCAGCCGTCAGGGACTCCCCGGCGTATGGGGCGCGGAACGCATCGATAGTGGCGGCGGGAACTGGGGAGGCCCTCCCCGGCCCGGCAACCTGCGGAAGATCGTTGCCGGAGTGTCGTGCTCTATAACCGATGACCTCGGGAAATGGGCGGGTGCCGGGTGGGTGTCGGAGGCGGCCGTAGTACCGCTTGAACCGTCTGGACAACACAACCGGCGGTGAGGGAAGGGCCGCTGCTTCGTCGATGCGCAGCGACTGTGATGGAGGGGCCCGGTGAGTGCCGGTCAGGCTAGTTCCGCCGCTTCGGGATCGCGTGGTGTTGTTCGCCCGCGTGATCCGGTTCGTGCCTTGCAGCATGCGCTTTACCGGGCGGCCAAGGCCGATCCCGGGCGGAGGTTCCACGCGCTGTTGGACAAGGTCTGCCGCAGAGACGTGCTGCAGCGCGCGTGGGTGGCGGTGCGCAACAACAACGGCGCACCGGGCATCGACAAGAACACCCTGGCCATGGTTGAGGAGTACGGCGTCGACCGGCTCCTGGACGAGGTGGCCGCCGAACTGCGGGAGCGGCGGTATCGGCCGCTGCCGACACGGCGGGTGCTGATCCCCAAGCCCGGGGCGAAGGATCAGTACCGGCCGCTGTCGATCCCGGCAGTTCGTGACCGTGTCGTGCAGGCCGCGTTGAAGATCGTGCTCGAGCCGGTCTTCGAGGCGGACATGGCCGACTGCTCGTTCGGGTTCCGCCCGAAGCGGTCGGCGCACGATGCCCTGCAAGTGCTCATCGACGAGTGCTACCGGGGACGGCGGTGGGTGGTCGAGACGGACATCGCCGACTGTTTCTCGGCGATCCCGCATGACAGGTTGATGCGGGCGACCGAGGAACGCATCTGTGACCAGTCCGTGCTCAAGCTGCTGCGCGCGATCTTGCGGGCGGGGGTGATGGAGGACGGGCACGTACGGCGAGAGGTCACCGGAACTCCGCAAGGGGGCCCGGTGTCACCGTTGCTCTGCAACGTCTACCTGCACCGATTGGATCGGGCATGGGATGACGGCGACGGGGTGATGGTGCGGTTCGCCGACGATGTGGTCGTGATGTGCTGGTCCCGGAGTCAGGCCGAACGGGCGCTTGCGCGCCTGGTGGACCTGCTGGCCGACCTCGGCTTGGAGCCGAAGGCGGCCAAGACCCGCATCCTGCACCTTCAGGTCGGTGGTGACGGCTTCGACTTTCTGGGCTTTCACCACCGGCTGGTGCGCTCGCGGGGTGACCGGGGCAAACCGAAGGTGACGTTCCTGGCTCGCTGGCCCGCGGACAAGGCCATGCAGCATGCGCGTAACCGGATCCGGGACCTGACGTCCCGGCGGTGGATGCTGCTGCGGCCGGAGGCGATCGTGGAAAGGCTGAACGCCTTCCTACGAGGCTGGGCCGCCTATTTTCGTTACGGGCATTCGGCTCAGCGCCTCAGCAGGATCAGACGGTATGCGCAGTGGCGGCTGGCGCACTTCATCCGAAGACGCCACCGCCGCAGCATGATGTTCGGCTGGCAGGTGTTGATCAACTCCCGGCCGGTCGATCTCGGTCTGATCGGCTTGTATGGAATCACCGCCGCACCCAGGGCGGGCAAGCCTTGGCGGGTGAAACCGAATGCCACCGGGTGAACGGCGTCGGTGAGCCGTGTGCGGGAGAACCGCACGCACGGTTCGAAGCGGCGGGAGCTGGAAACGGAGCACACCTTGGTCACGGTCATCGGGGAGAGCACAGCCGACCGGGAAACCGGCGGAAGAAAGGCCCCGAGCCCTACCGCCAGGGAATGCCACCGCGCCAGCTCCCGACCCTACAGCAGCAGATCGGGTGTGCTGTTCACGACATGATCGCGGACGGTGTCGCCAGACCCGGATGTGAAGAAGCCCCCGGTAGGACGGTTGATCTACCCCTGCCCCGCAGTGCGGTAACCGCATACGAGGTGTCGAGGTGGACGTGAGCCGCGATCCGTTCTCCAGACAGATGCCCTGCTCACACGCCATGAGCGGGCCGGGGCCCACAGGAAAACGACGGCACGCGGCACCTCGTGATACAGATCACGCAAGTTTGCATAGTCAGCAATTTTGCGGACTATGCATGCTTGTCCTACGGTGTGATCATGACCGTGGAGATGGGCCTGCGTGAGCGCAAGAAGGCCGAGACCCGGCAGGCGCTGAGCCGGGCGGCGGTGCGGCTGGTGTTGGCGCGAGGCGTGGAGGGCGTCACGGTGGAGGCGATCGCCCAGGAGGCGGGCGTCTCGCCGCGCACCTTTCACAACTACTTCCCGGGTAAGGAAGAGGCCATCGTCGCCCCCCTGGCCGACGGGTTCCGGACCGCCATCGAGAACCTGCGCGCCCGGCCGGCCGACGAACCGATCTGGGAGTCTCTGCAGCATTCGGTCCTCGGCATGCTGCTGCCCCCTGGTTCCCAGGAGGACACCACCGCGCTGCTGCGCGTGGTCAAGGACAACCCGGCGTTGCTCGCCTGGCAGCTGCACGACTTCGTGGAGTTGCAGCAGGAGATCTGCACGGTCGTCGCGGCCCGAACCGGGACGGACGCGGAGCGAGACCTGTACCCCCACCTGATGGCGGGGGCTGCAGGGGCGGCGATCCGCGCTGCCACCGATGTCTGGCTGGAAGGGAAGACCGACGCGGACCTGACCGCGTTGATCGAAGACGCCTTCACCCGGTTGCAGGCCGGGCTTCCCAACCCCTAGTCCCACCGGCGTCCGGCCCGTCGTCAAGCCGGGCGCCGGACCCCCGCCTGACGGCATCCCACCCCCTTGCCGCGCCTGACGGGTCCCAGCCCGCCGTCAGGCGTTTCTCGCCACCGCGGAACACCCCGGTGGCGCGTAGTGACCGCATCGACAGCGATGGGATCTCGTATGGCCACGTTCCTGTACCGGTTCGCCCGGTTCTCCTATCGGCGGCGAAGGCTCGTCGCCCTGCTCTGGGCCGGGCTGCTGGTGCTGTTCGGAGTCGGCGCCGCCACGCTCAGCGGGCCGACCAGCAACGACTTCTCCATGCCCGGCACCGAGTCGCAGAGAACGATCGACGTGCTGGCCAAGCGGATGCCGCAGGTGTCCGCCGACGCGGCCACCGCGCGCGTCGTGTTCGCCGCCCCCGAAGGCGGCAGGCTCACCGACGGCGCGCACAAGGCTGCGGTGGACCAGGTGGTCGGACGGCTGAAGACCGCCCCGCAGGTGGCGGGCGTCGTCGACCCCTACCAGGCCAAGGCCGTCTCCCCGGACGGCCGGATCGCCTACGCCCAGGTCAACTACAAGGTGACCGCGATCGATGTGACCGAGCAGGCCCGCGATGCGCTCAAGGCCGCGGCCGAGCCGGGACGGGCCGCCGGGCTGACGGTCGAGATGGGCGGCACCGCGACCGAGAGCATGCCCGAGCAGAGCGCCACCGAGGTCATCGGCCTGGTCGTCGCCGCGCTCGTCCTGGTGATCACGTTCGGCTCACTGGTCGCGGCCGGGCTGCCACTGCTCAACGCCATCCTCGGCGTCGGCATCGCCATGGCGGGGATCACCGCCGCCACCGGACTGGTGGAGATGAGCTCCACCACGCCCACACTCGCGCTGATGCTCGGCCTGGCCGTCGCGATCGACTACGCGCTGTTCATCGTGTCCCGCTACCGGCAGGAACTGCAGAAGGGACGGGACGGCGAGGAGGCCGCCGGGCGCGCCGTGGGCACCGCGGGCTCGGCGGTCGTGTTCGCCGGGCTGACGGTCATCATCGCCCTGGTCGGCCTGTCGGTGGTGAACATCCCGATCCTCACCGAGATGGGCGTCGCGGCGGGGTTCGCCGTGGCCGTGGCCGTGCTGATCGCGCTCAGCCTGCTGCCCGCGCTGCTCGGCTTCACCGGACGGCGCGTGATCGGCGGGCGCATCCCCGGTCTGCGCGGTGGCGCCGCGGGCCCCAGTGGCCCGCTCGGCCAGCGCTGGGCCAGGTTCATCGTCCGGCGCCCGCTGCCGGTGTTGCTGCTGAGCATCGTCGGGATGGGCGTGATCGCCGCTCCCACCCTCGATCTGCGCCTGGGCCTGCCCGGTGACGAGATCAAGCCCGCTCACACCACCCAGCGCCAGGCGTACGACCTGCTCACCGAGGGCTTCGGAGCCGGTTTCAACGGGCCGCTCATGGTCGTCGTCGACGGCGGCGACGCTCCGACCGCCGCACAGCGCTTCGCCGGGCAGATCCAGGGCCTGGGCGACGTGGCGGCCGTGACGCCCCCGGCCCCCAACGCGGCCGGCGACACCGCGATCATGACGGTCGTGCCCAAGAGCGGCCCCAGCGACAAGGCGACCGAAGACCTGGTGCAGAAGATCCGCGACCTGCCGCCCGTCAGCGGTGCGGACGCCCTGGTGACCGGGTCCACCGCCATGAACATCGACATCTCCGCCAAGCTGGCCGACGCTCTGGTGCCCTACCTGGCGATCGTGGTCGGGCTGGCGTTCATCCTGCTCATGCTGGTGTTCCGGTCGATCGTGGTGCCGCTGAAGGCCACGCTGGGCTTCCTGCTGTCGGTGGCTGCCACCTTCGGCGCGGTGGTCGCGGTGTTCCAGTGGGGCTGGCTGGCCGAACTGCTCGGCGTGGACCAGACCGGCCCGATCATCAGCATCATGCCGATCTTCCTGATCGGGGTCGTGTTCGGACTGGCCATGGACTATCAGGTCTTCCTGGTCACCCCGATGCGCGAGGAGTACGTGCACGGCGCCACGCCCAAGGAAGCGGTGGTCACCGGGTTCCGGCACGGCGCCCGAGTGGTCACCGCGGCCGCGGTCATCATGATCGCGGTGTTCGCCGGATTCATCGCCGCCGGCGACTCCATGATCAAGATGATGGGCTTCGCACTGGCGGCCGGAGTCGCGTTCGACGCCTTCGTCGTCCGCATGACCATCATCCCCGCCGTGATGGCCCTGCTCGGCCGATCCGCCTGGTGGCTGCCGTCCTGGCTCAACCGGCTCCTGCCCAACGTCGACATCGAAGGCGAAAAACTACGGCACATGCTCGGCGACCCCGACGCCTCCTCGAACCTCCCCGAACGCGAACCCGCCCACGTCTGACCGACACCACCTTCCCCACCCACGGGCCGCGCTGTCACCGGCGCGGCCCGTTCCCGTCCGCGACCAGGGCCTGTTCGTAGTTCAGATCATGGGAGGGGTGGCGCGGTGCCCGACGGCGGCCAGTTCTCCTTCCCTCGGCAAACCAGGAAGCCAAGTGTGGGTCCTGCCGCAAGGGGTGCTCTGGCCGGGCTGGAACACCCAGGATCCGCGGGTCGCCTCCACCGTCAACCGCCAGGTGACCTGGCGGCTGCGCGGGGTGACCGGCCCCGGTCGGTTCGTCCCGTTCGTCAACGGCGACTTCGGCGCCCCGCAGGTTCTGTTCGACAGCACCCGGCCGTACCCGCAGACGACGGGTATCGACCTCAACACCCACGCGCACGGCAACTGGGCGTTCACTGCCCCGGGCGCCTACCTCCTCGACATCGACATGGGCGCGCGGACGCTGGACGGCAGGCACATGGACGACCGGCGCCTGCTGCGCGTCTTCGCCGGGGCAGGACCCCCGGGCGTTCAACGTCCCGGCCCGCCGGGTTTCGTCGCCGGCAGCACCCCCACCGGCGGGGAACGCTCCGAAGGCGACGGGGGCGGGTCCTGGTGGCCCGCGCGCTGGCGCTGCGTCCCCGGCTGCTCCTGCTGGACGAGCCGTTCACCGGCCTCGACGTGCCCACCCCAGGAACTGCTGACCCGGCTGCTCCGAGGCCTGCGCGAGGACAAGGCGGTACTGATGACCACCTACGACCTGTAGGGCGCCGCGAGGGCGGCCTGCTGGACCGGGCGCTGACCTCGACCGGGGTCGCCCTGTACTCGGTTCCCGAGTTCGCCCTGGCCATGGTCCTGATCGCGGTGTTCAGCGCCTGCCTGGGTCGGCTGCCCGCCACCACGATCGACGGGCTCGGCGCGGCCGTGCTGGTGCTGCCGCTGCTTCTGGCCCGTCCGCTGTCGTCGCCCGGCCGGCTGGTCCGCGCCGGGGTGATCAACGCGCTGGAGTCGGCTACACCAGGCACGCCCTGCGGCTGGGCGTCTCGACGCGACGTGCCCGCCACGCGCACGCCCTGCCCAACGCACTGGCCCCCGCCGCGCAGCGGCTGGCCCGAACCGTGGACTGGCTGCTGGGCGAGGTCATCGTCGTGGAGGCGGTTTCGGTGTCCCCGCCGCGCACGACCAGGCGCCGCGCCGGTCGCCGGGTGCCGTACCTCGTCGACGCGGTACCCGCCCCACGTCCAAGCGGTGATGATGAGCCGTCCCGGTCCCCATTCGGAAGCGCGCAGGTTCGCCGATCCTGGGCTGATGACGATGCGGAACCCGGGCGCGCTCTGTGTGAATCGGGACAGAGGGGCGGGTTGCGCTATTCGAGTGGTGCGTTGTGTTCGGGATAGAGGAGGACCCAGTGCGGCCAGCGCCGGCGCAGAGCTGGCGGGGAGTCCTGGAACCGTGACCAAAGCTGCAAGCGATAGGAGTCGGCTTTGGGGGAGTTCGTTGACGGGTCGCCGAACCCGCGCCCTGAGACCCGCATGCGGTACCGCCCCGCGGGCAGCCGAGCGCCTTTGATTCTGGTGCTGCCGCCGGAGGGTTCGAAGACGATGCCGCCCGTGGGGGCATCGAAGTCGATGTCGACCTCGTGGTCCCAGCCGGCGGTGTCGGACGGCGGTTCACCGGTCCAGACCTCCACCCGCATCGGGGTCTCCCAATTCCACTGCCCCGGTGTGATCAGATCGATCAGCCCCCGGGAAGCTCCCACGTAGCGCCTGGAGTCCAACGCGTCGTCCAACGCTTCGAGGTAGAGGTTGTCGGTCTCTGGATCATCGGGCCATTCGATCTGGGAATAGATGTAGATCTGACCGTGGTCGGCGGCGACCACCAGATCCTGGGCGCTGGTCATCTCAGCGGCAGAGGTCACGCCATGAAGGTAGAGGCAACTAAGGACAATCGCGGCATTAGGCTATCGCGACAGGTTGAACCGGCGTTCGGGGTGTGTGCGGCGTAGACGTACCTCATCGCGGTCGTGGCGGAAACGCCTCGGCCGCCACCTACCGATCTGCTCGGGTAGCAGCCCCAGCGGGCTGGCCCGGGAGCACAGCGAGACGTACAGTTCCTCCGCTTGCTCGATGCGGCCCTGCAGGGCGAGGTTGTCGGCCAGCCAGAAGCTGCACAGCAGGAAGACGCCCTCATCGCCGGGCAGGCCGTCGGGCGACTGGTCGTGGAGGTGGCGGTAGAGCAGGCCGTCACCGGCGGGCAGGCGTTCGGCGATGGCCGCGGTGGTGGCCGTCATCCGCGGATGGCCGGCCCGGACGACCTTCCGCAGGGGGACCGCCAGCAGGCTGGCGTCCAGCCCCCGCCGCCGCCGAGGTGTTCGCTCAGGCTCTGCGCGTCCTCGTCCCAGGCCTGCTCCAGGATGAGCCAGCGCAGCTTGTCGGCGGTGGCTCGCCAGGTGGGGATCGGTCCGGGGAGGGCGAGCCGCTCGCCGATGGCCGCGGCCCGATCCAGGGCCACCTGGCACATCCCGGCCGAGTAGGTGAAGACCCTGCCCTCGCTGCGCACCTCCCAGATGCCCTCGTCCGGCCGGTGCCACGCGTTCGCGGCGGTCTCGGTCAGCTCCGCCAGGTCGGACCACAGCGCGGGCTGAAGGTCACCGCCGGCGCGCATCCACAGGTCGACGCAGTCCAGGACCTCACCGTAGATGTCGTGCCGGCGCTGGTCGGCCGCGCCGTTACCCCAGCGCACGGGAGCCGAGCGCCGGTAGCCTTCCAGGCCGGCGTCCTGGATCTCCTCGGGGACGGGGTCACCGCGGAGGGTGTACATGATCCGGGGCTGCCGGCTGTTCTCGAAGGCGTCGAGAACCCACCCGAGGAAGGCGTCCGCCTCGCCGCCGAAGCCGACGCGGCGCAGCGCGAACACGGCGAAGGCGGCGTCCCGGATCCATCGTAGCGGTAGTCCCAATTGCGGACCCAGCCGATCGGTGCCGGCAGCGATGAGGTGGGCGCCGCCACCATGGAGCCGTTGACCCAGTCGTCGCAGAGTTTCAAGGTGATCGCGGCGCGCCGGACCAGTGGTTCCTTCGGGCCGTCGTAGCTGAAGTTCCGCATCCAGCGGCGCCATGCTTCGGCGGTCGCCCGCAGCACAGCCTCGGGGTCGAACCGGTGGTGGCGGTGAACACGTCCCCAGGACAGCGTCAGATCGAGACGATCACCCTGTTCCAGGTCGTGGACGGTGCGCACGCCGGCCAGCGGACGGTTGGAACGCAGATGCAGCCGCAGGTCAGGTCGCCGGGCCTCCTGCACCTCCAGGCCGCTGGCCAGGACCCGGGTCTGTGCGCCGCCGCGGGGCCGCAGATCGGCTCGCAGGCGGACGTTTCGTCCAGGACGACGGCGGACCGGACGAGCTCGGCCCGGCTCGCGCCCGCGTCATCGGACAGATCGGCGCCCGCGCGCAGGCCCAGCGCATCGGTGATCTTGACCAGGCCGGTCGGGCTGGGAGCCGTTCACGCGTTCCTTGCGACCGCGAAGACCACCGAGGCGAGAATCAGCAGAGCGCCGATGAGAAAGACGGCGCGCGTGGTGTAGACGTGCCGCATCGGCACACCTCCGATCAGACGAAGAAGAATCGTTCGGTGTGAATATGCGCCGTCGGCACGCCGACTTCGGCAAGAGTGGATTCCATGGCGTCGAGCATCGGGATCGGTCCGCAGATGAAGAACTGCATCCGCGGGTAGCGCTCGGGCAGACACCGCCGGAGCAGCGGTTCATCGATGCGGCCCCGCTCACCCGTCCAGTCCCGAGGCGGGTCTTCCAGCACGAGCACCAGGGTGAGGTCGAGCCGCCCTTCCAGTTCGCGGATCACTTCGAGAAACGTGGTCTCCTCGAGTGTGCGGCTGCCATAGAACAGATGACAGGGCCGCGGGTCACCGCGGTCGGCGAACGTGCGGAGCATGCTGATCACCGGGACGATGCCGACCCCGCCCGCGATCAGCACGAAGCCCGGCCCTTCGTTGCGATCGGGGGTGAACACGCCGTGCGGGCCGTCGAGATACGCCCGGGTGCCGGGCCGCAGCCCCGCGACGCTCTCGGTGAAGTCGCCCAGCGCCTTGATGCTCATCTGCACGCTGCCATCGGCCTCCGCGCTCGAGGAGAAGGAGAACGGGTGCTGGGTGAGGGCGAACGGAGAACGCCCCACCGTGATCCACCCGAACTGCCCGGGCTCGAATCTGAAACCCTCGTGTCCGATCGGGCGCAAGGTGATCGTGGTGGTCGAGCCCCGCTCGGCACGAACGCGCGCGATTTCCCACGGCCGCCGGAGCCGCCGCAGCGGCCGCACCAGCCGCACCCAGACGATCAGGCTGACGAAAGCGGCCGTCATCACCGTCCACAGCATCCGCTTCCATGGCGTATCAACGTACCGGCCCACCAGGACGATGTGCCCGAGGGCGAACAGCACCGATGCGATGGCCAACAGCGTGTGGAGGCCCTGCCACAACTCGTAGCGCATACGCAGCCGACGCCTCCAGACGGAGGTGAGCATGATGGCCAGCAGGCAAACCGTGGAAATGACGGCGAAGCGGGCGCGCCATGGCGCGCTGACCGGATTGAACAGTTCCAACACGCTCGCGTCCTGGACCAGCAGGATCAGCGGATGGGCCAGAATGAACACCGTCGCGACCGGCGATATTTGCCGATGGAATTGCACCACCGCGTCTTCACCAAAGGGCGCGACCATGTATCGGAAGCGTGCCACGAGAGCGAATTGCAGTCCCATCATCGACAGCCCGACGAATCCCAGGGCCACCGAGAAGTCGATGAGGAAACCACGCGCGGGCGGGCTGCCGCCGAGCACCGCAAAGACCAGAGGGACGACGGCCACGGCAACATATATTCCGACCCAGAAGGCTCCCCGAACCGCCAGCGACATCGCGTATGCATTCCCCTCTGCCCCAGTCGGAGACCTATGCGCTCTACCCGGGGCCTGACCGACCTATGCCATACCAGGCCCAAAGCGCGACTCAAACCCGCATGAACCTCTAGCCGGAATGGACCGGACATCGTCGGGGTATGGCGCCTCCAGGGGGAAAGATGCCGTTCTTCTTTGATGTCCTGATCAGCGCGCTGGGTTACTACTTCGAAGCCGGCCACAAGGTCTTGCTTCTGCTCGGGCTGATAGTGGTGGTGGCCGTGCTCGTGGTCGGGCGGATCGTACTGGTCCGGCGCCGCACCGGAAGAGGTGGCCGATAAACTCCCGCACGGAGGCCAGGGACGGTTCGCCGGCGAACCTGCGCGCAAGTTGCCACAGGGCCCCTGTCTCGCTTTTCGAGGGGTGTGCCGGGTCGGGGCGAGGATGCCGGTGGGCTCGGCCTGCTTCGCCCCTGGCGCGTTCGCTCCTGGCGCGGCGATCCTTACGGCACCCTCACTTGGATTCGAGTCGTCCCATCGGATGGGGGGTGCCGGCGAGGGCCGCTTGCGCCGCGGTCCAAGCAGAGCTGTCGATGCCGAGGACGTGGCGCAGGTAGGCGAGAGTGACCTGCCGGACGAGGGCGACGCGTGCGGGGTTCTCATCGGTGGTCTCGGCGGCCTCGTAGCCGGAGATGCCACCGAGGAGGTGCTCGCCGCCGAAGAGGGTGAGCAGGCTCTTGTCGCCGGGGCTGAGGGTGTAGGGCTCGATGGTCCATTCCGGTCCCCGGGTGGTCACCGGGAGGTCGTCTTTGTCGCCGGCGACCACGAGAGCCGGTGCGGTGACGTGGGAGGAGTCAACCTCCCGCAGCCAGGGGAGGTTCTCGGCGGCGAAGGGAGTCAGATGGTCGCCCCCCTCCCCGGCCGTGGCCAGCAGGACGCCCGCTGTGACCCGCGGATCGGACAGGTCTTCCGCGACTCCGGTCTGCGGATCGGTGACGCGCAGACCCAGCAGGATCGCGGCGGTCTGGCCGCCGAAGGAGTGCCCGGCCGCGGCGATGCAGTTGCGGTCCAGGCGCCCGGCCAGGCCAGGGACGGCCCTTTCCAGCATGTCGAGGTCGTCGAGGATGCGCTTCATGTCCTCAACGCGGAACCGCCACATCAGGGGCTTGCGGGGGTCGTCCGCGGCGAGGTTCAGCCTCCTGGAGTCCAGATGGGTGGCCTGGATCACCACGAAGCCGTGGGCGGCCCAGTAGTCGGTCAAGGGTGCGTAGCCGTCCAGGTTCGAGCCGAACCCGTGCGCGAACAAGATGATCGGCAGGTCGCGTCCGGTGAGCGGTGCGGACACGCGCACGTGCAGATCCTCGCCGCGCTCGGGGGCAGGCAGCACGATCGGCTTGACCGAGACGATCGGGGTGGCGGCGAGGCCGCCGGTTATGCCGGTCGCCGCGATCTCGGAAGTGGTCATGAGCATTTCCATCTTTCAGGTTCGGCGCGGTGGTCAGGCCGTGGTGAGTTGTGCCTGACCGGGAAGGGGGCGATCAGCCCCGCCCCAGGTACGCTAAAAGCTGACATTGATGTCAGGGGCAAAGGTGTGTGCCGCACGTCACGAAGGGGAACAGATGCGCATCGGGGAACTCGCCGCCAGGACGGGGGTCAGCGTCCGGTCCCTGCGGTACTACGAGCAGCAGAGCCTGCTCGCCGCCGAACGCAGCCCCAGCGGTCAGCGCCACTACCCCGGCAGCGCGGTCGACCGTGTCCGGCTGATCCAGCAGTTGTACGCCGCCGGCCTGTCCAGCAAGACCATCGCCGAGCTCATACCGTGCGTCGTCGACGGTCGCGTCACACCCGAACTGCTCGCTCGGCTGGCCACCCAACGCGACCACATCGACAAGCAGATCGCCGGCCTGACCGACACCCGCAACCGGCTCGATTCCATCATCACCGGCGCCACCACCAACATGCTCACCGGCCAGTCCTGCCAGGCCAAGGACGCCCGACACGCCTCAGCGCAGGACGAACGGGCCGAGCGGTACCCGGACGCCAGCGAGAAGACAGCGGCCGAGCGCTCCGCTGTCCAGGCCCTGGGATGACGGACGGAACAGGCCCGGGGCTACAACCCTGGAGCGCGGAAGACCCTGCTGACCTGGGCTGGCTCAAACACTTCATCTAGTTTCACTACTTATCAACACGCCACCCGCATGCTCATCACCCGCTTCCTCGCCGCCCCTGAGCCCGCCGCCCGCATGGCATCGACCGAACGCCTCTCCGCCCTCACCGCCCGTGAACGGGAAATGACGGCGCTGGCCGCCGAAGGGCGCTCCAACGCCGAGATCGCGGAAAGCTCTACATCAGCCCGCTGACCGTGCGCACCCACATCCACCGCGCCATGACCAAACTGAACGCACGGGACCGCGCGCCGCTCGTCGTCATCGCCTACCAGTCCGGCCTCGTCACCCCCACTCCCCCTGCCACCTGAGCCCTGGCACACCGCGGGCCTGGCAGGGGCCTGCGGTCACCCGTCGATGGCTCCGTCCAGGTGCTCCGTCCGGGTGCAGGTGCAGGTTTCAGGTGGAGGCGCGTTGCACGATCTCCGGGTGGAGCCAGGGGCGGGTGTCGGGGAGCGGGTCGCCGGAGAGTTCGGCGACGATGGCTTGGGCCCGGCGTGCGACCACGTCCTCCAAGCCGAAGGCGACGGTGGTCAGGGGCGGGGCCACCAGACGCGCGGTGGGGATGTCGTCGACGCCGATGACGGCCAGGCCGGCGGGGGCGGTCAGGCCGTGCTCGCGCATTCCGGCCAGCACCGCGATCGCGGTCTCGTCGTTGAAGGCGCAGACCGCGGTGACCGACCGCTCCGCCCAACGGGCGACGGCCTGTGCGGCGCTGCCGCTGTCCAGGGCCGTGCCCACCGCCACAGGCGGCTCGATCCCGGCATCCTCACAGGCGCGCTCCACGCCTTTGCGCCGCTCTTCGGCCATGTGCACGAGCGCGGGATGCGCCGGCATCGCATAACCGAGGCGCCGGTGCCCGCGGCCGATGAGGTGCCCGGCCTGAAGACGGCCGATGGACCGCATCCCCAGATCCGGGTCGGTACTGGTGGGAAGCACGACCTCGGCGCCCGCGCGGTGCAGGGCCTGGACGGTATCGGGGTCGAAGGCCCCCAACCCGGCGACGGCCGAAGCGCCGACGGCCGCGCACACATCGGGCAGAGGCCGCCCGTGCGCGCCCGCCAGGTGGGTGACCAGGGTCAGGCCGTGCTCGGCGAGAGCCGCGGCCAGGCCCTCCACGAAGCGGCTGATGCCCTGCCCGATGGGCAGATCGGGAACGGCCAGCAGGACGATGTCGCTGCGCCCGGCGGCCAACGCGCGCGCCGAGGCATGAGGGCGATAGCCCAGACGCCGGGCGGCCTCCAGCACCCGGCGCCTGGTCCCCTCCGGGATCGACTGCCCCGGCCTGTCGTTCAGCACAAAACTCACCGTGGTCTGCGAGACACCGGCCGCACGGGCGACATCGAAACTGGTGGGGCGCTTGGCAGATCGCGTCATGGCCTCATCGTCACAGAGAAGCCGATCACATCGGCGCCGTCCCATCGTACGGCCCGCCACCGAGTCATCTGGAGGGCCCCTCCGGCCACTCCCCCATCGCCGTTACTCGACTGAGACAAACACACGCCTTGTTCGGCCCGTGGTAGCGAACTACCCGCACTAAATCGCATTACCAACGCGACGGCAAGTAGCGCATAAGCGCATTAGGGGCCCTGGTCATCGGCGTGGGTTCCCGCCGCCCGGAGACGGCCGAGGCGTTCGGTGAAAGTTTCGAGCGGCACAAGCGCCAGGCTGTGCGGGCCTCTTCCGCATCCTGCCGCGGCACATCGGCATCGCCTTCAGCCCGTCAGTTCCGAAGTGACGTCGGGTGCCGGGAGGCAGTCGAGGAGGGCCCCGACCAGCGGGCCGTGGTCGGCGTTCCACACCGCGTTCAGGTCCAGGATGGGCACCGGGTCGTAGAGCCGTACCGACGTGGTGCGCGGACCGCCCTGGGCGGCGCCCCCGAACCTGCCGCGCACCGCGGAGGTGAAGCCGACCACCGGCTTGACGGCCGCGACGATGGCCGTGGCGCCCGGGTCGTCCACCTCCTCCGCCACCTTCAACTCGATGCCGCTGGCCCGCGCCGCCGCGAAGATCGCGTCGTACATCGCCGACGACTGCGTCCGGCGGAACAGGATGCACTCCTCGCCCGCCAGTTCCACGAACGGCACGCCCTCCCGGCCGGCCCAGTGGTGCCCCAGGCCCACGACGGCCACCAGCGGCACGCGCAGCAGGAGACGGCTCCGCATCCCGGCGGTCGCGGGCTTGCCGTAGACCATGGCGACATCGAGACGCCCACGGGCGAGCGCGTCCAGCTGTGGTCCCGTCCGCATCTCGACCATGTCCAGCTCGATGCCGGGGTGGCGTGCGTTGAAGCGGGCCAGCGTGCCGGGCAGGACCCGCTGGCCCGCGGGGAAGTTGTAACCGACCCTGACGGTCCCGGTACGGCCCGCCGCCGCGGACACCGCCGCCTCCCGGGCCCGCTGGACCCTGATCACGATTTCCTTGGCGACCTCACGGAAGGCCTCTCCGGCGGGCGTCAGGCGTACCTCGTGCGAGTTCCTGGAGACGAGCTCGACCCCGACCGAGCGCTCCAGGCGTTGCAGGTGCTGGCTCAGCGAGGGTTGGGCCAGGTGGAGCCGGGCGGCGGCTCGGCCGAAGTGCAGTTCGTCGGCTATGGCGAGGAACGAGATGAGGTGACGCAGTTCCACGCCGGCGACGCTAACGGGGGCCGGCGTGCTGTCGGTGAACGCATCAGGGCGTGACAGTGACCGGCAGCGACAGGATGCCCCGGTGGATCAGGCTTGGCTGGTATTGGACCTCGTCGGCCGCCAGGGTCAGTTCGGGGGCGCGGTCCAGGAGCGTCCGGATCGCCGCCTCGGCCTCGATGCGGGCCAGCGGTGCGCCGACGCAGTAGTGGACGCCGAGGCTGAAGCCCAGGTGGCGGCGGGCGGGCTTGGTCCCGGCGTAGCGGGTGACGTCGAACGCGTCGGCATCCGGGTAGACCCGTTCGTCGCGGCTCGCCGACGCGGTCAGCACGATCACCCCGTCCCCGCGCCGGAACTCGTGCCCGCCCACGGTGGTGTCGTTCAGGGCGACCCGGATCGTGAACTGGGTCGGCGCGTCGTAGCGCAGCATCTCGTCCAGGGCCGCTGGGATCAGCTCGGGGCGCTCGCGCAGCAGCGCGAGCTGGTCGGGGTTGCGCAGCAGCGCGAGCATGCCGTTGCCGATCAGGTTGATCGAGGTCTCCATGCCGGCGACCAGCAGCAGCACGCACAGCCCCACCACCTCGGCCTCGGTCAGCGTGTCGCCCTCCTGCTCCACCGCGACCAGCTCGCTCAGCAGGTCCGGGGTGGGCTCCGCGCGCTTGCGGGCGATCAGCTCGGCGAAGTGCCCCATGCACTCACCGGCGGCCCGCGACCTGGCCTCGATGTCCTCCTCCGGCAGCAGCGCGTCAGGGTCGCTGCCCCGGGCGATGGCCAGCTGCCAGCGGCGGAACCGCTCGCCGTCCGCCAGGTCGCCGCCGAGCAGGCGGCCGGGGATCATCGCCACCGCCAGCGGCACCGCCAGGTCGTTCAGCACGTCGAGGCTTCCGCGCTTCACGGCCGCGTCCACCAGTTCGTCGACCACCCGGTTCGCGAGAGGCACCATCCCGGCCACCGTCCGCGGCGTGAACGCCTTGTTCACCAGCCCGCGCAGCCGGGCGTGCTCGGGCGGGTCCATCCGGACGAAGGAGCCCGGGATGGCCGCGACGGCGTCCCTGAACGGGCTGATGCCCGCGGAGTAGCCGTGACCCCAGTCGGAGCCGGTCAGGATGGCCGCGCACTCCTCGTAGCGGGTGACCAGCGTGACCGGCACCTCGCCGAGGTGGAACGGGATCAGCGCGGCCTCGTCGCGGGCCTTGCGGTAGAGGGAGTAGGGGTCGGTGCGGTACGCGGGATCGGAAAAGGTGAACACAATGTTCCTCCTCGTTCGGTCGGCCTTCGACGTTCGCTCAACGTTGGTTCAGCCCTCGACCCGGACGTGCAGCTCCGACATGCCGCGCACGACCAGGTTCGGCCGGTAGGGGGGCGGGTCGTTCAGCAGGGTGATGGCGGAGACCCGCTCGGCGATGGCGCGCATGGTCACCTCCATCTCCAGCCGTGCCAGCGGAGCGCCGAGGCAGTAGTGCAGGCCGAGGCCGAACGAGAGGTGCCGCTTCGCCTCATTCGTCTTCGCCTGCCGGCGGCCGCGCGCGTAACGGGTCAGGTCGAGCCTGTCCGCGCCGGGGAACGCCTCGGGGTCCCGGTTGGCGGAGGCGAGGAGCACGATGACGCTGTCGCCCGGAGCGAACTCTTGGCCGGACACCGCCAGTTCCTCCCGCGCCGTACGGGTGGTGAGGTGGACGGGGGCGTCGTACCGGAGGATCTCGTCGGCGGCGGCCGCGGCGAGGGCGGGCTCGGCGCGCAGCAGGTCGAACTGGCCGGGGTCGCGGATCAGCGCGAGCACCCCGTTGCCGATGAGGTTCACGGTCGTCTCGTGGCCCGCCACGACCAGGATGAGCAGGGTGCCGAGCAGCTCGGTGGTCGTCATCCGGACGCCGGCGGCCTCGGCCTGGACCAGCGCGGTGATCAGGTCGTCCTGGGGCCGTGCCCGCCGCTGCTCGACCAGGTCACCGAAGAACTCGGTGAACTCGTGCACCGACCGGGTGCGCGCCGCCAGCTCCTCGGGCGACAGCAGCGCGTCCGGATCGAGACCCCGCGCGATGCCGCCCGACATCGAGCGGATGGCCTCGTGCGCGTCGGCCGGAACGCCGAGCAGCTCGCACACCATGGTCAGCGGCAGCGGATAGGCCAGCGCCTCCAGCAGGTCCACCTCGCCCTCGGCGAGGATCTTGTCCATCAGATCGGCGACCAGCCGCTCCGCCCGGCCGCGCGTGCCCTCGATGGTGCGCGCGGTGAACGCCTTGCTGACCAGGCCGCGCAGCCGGGTGTGGTCCGGCGGCTCCATCCACAGGAACGAGGCGGGCAGCTCCACGTCGCTCTCGGCGTGCAGCAGCTCCCCCTCCTCGGCGTGACTCCACCGCGGGTCCTGCATGATCGCCACCGCCTCCGCGTAGCGCGGCACGAGCCGGGTGCCGAGCGGCCCGGGCACGAAGGCCCCCTCGTCCCGCAGCACCCGGTAGGCGCGGTACGGATCGTGCCGCCATCGCGGGTCGACGCTGTCGATGACGGCCTGCTGAACATCCGGATCCATTTCACCGCTCCGAATTCCGGTGGACATGTCGTCGTCCGGCAATAATCGGGGACGGCAGCCGCGACGGGCAACGTGAAATGAGCATTGCCTATCACGCAATTGCAAGATCGCCGATCGCGGCCTTTATTTACTGCTCATTCATTTCGCCGCCACACATGGCTGCTGTGGTCGAGGACATGGATTCCGCATGGAAAGGCGAGACGCTGCCCGCCCTGCTGCGGGAGGTCGCCGCGGCGCACCCCACGGTCTCCGCCCGGTTCTGGACGGAGTCGGAGACCATCACCTACCGGGAGCTCGACCGGGCCGCACGGTCGCTGGCCGGCGCCCTCGCCGCCCGCGGGGTCGGGCGGGGCGAGCCCGTGGGCATCCTCTGCCCCAACGCGCCGGAGTTCCTGGTCGGCCTGTTCGCGGTGCTCGCCGCCGGAGGCGCGGCCGCCCCGATGCCGCTGCCGATGGGAGCGGGCGGGTATGACCGGCTGGCCGCCATCGCCGAGGCGGCGGGCATGCGCAGGATCATCGTGTCGCACCGGTTGACGGGCGGCGGGCTCGGAGACGCCGGCCCGTTCGCCGACCTGCTCCCGGGGGTCGAGCCGATCGAGATCCCGGCGTGGCCCGGCGCCGCCGCCGGGATCGGGGCGCTGCCCGCCGCCGGGTTCGGGGCGCTGCCCGCCGTCGGGCCCGACGACCTGGCGATCGTCCAGTTCACCTCGGGAAGCACCGCGCGTCCCAAGGGCGTGCGCCTCACCCACCGCAACGTCGTGAGCGGGCTGACCGCCATCAGCGAGGGCATCGGCCTCGGGCCGGGCGACGGGGGCGGTTTCTGGCTGCCGCTCTTCCACGACATGGGCCTGTTCGGGACGCTCTCGGCGGTGTTCGCGGGCATCCCCGCGCACGTCTGGTCGCCGCTGTCGTTCGTCAAGAATCCCGCCCGGTGGCTGCGCGAGTTCGCCGCGAGCGGGGCGACCATCACCGCGATGCCCAACTTCGGGTACGACCACCTCCTGGGCGCCGTCTCCCCCGACGAGGTCGCCGACCTCGACCTGCGGCACTGGCGGATCTCCTTCAACGGCGCCGAGCCCATCTCATACGGCTCCGTCCAGGCCTTCCTCGACCGGTTCGCACCCGCCGGGTTCGCCCCCGAGACCATGTTCGGCGTCTACGGCATGGCCGAGGCCACGCTCGCGGTCACGTTCCCCCCGCTGGGCCGCGCGCCGCTGTTCGAGTGGGTGGACCGCGCCGAACTCGCCGCCACGGGCCTGGCCGTGCCCGTCGCGAGGGACGCCGCCGGCGCCCGCGCGATCGCCGGCGTGGGCCGGCCGGTCGCGGGCGTCCGGCTGCGGATCGCGGATCCGGACACCGGAGCGGACCGGCCGGACGGCGAGGTCGGGGAGATCCTGATCCAGGGCGCGCCCGTCACATCCGGCTACCTGTCCACGCCGGTGACCGACGACTTCGTGGACGGCTGGCTGCGCACCGGAGATCTGGGCTACCGGCGCGGGGACGAGGTCTTCGTCACCGGCCGCCGCAAGGAAATGATCATCGTCCGGGGGGCGAACGTCTACCCGCAGGACGTCGAGGCCGTCGCCCGCGAGGTCCCCGGCGTCTTCCGCCGGCGGTGCGTGGCGGTGGCCGCGCCGGACGGCTCGGAGTCCATGCTCGTCATCGCCGAGTCCACGCTGACCGGCGCCGAGGCCGACGCCCTGCGGGCCGGGATGGCCGCGCGGATCGGCGCCGAGCTCGGCCTGGCCGCGGTCGCCGTCCGCCTGGTGCCCCCGCGTTCCATTCCGCGTACCAGCAGCGGCAAGGTCCAGCGCCTCGCCGCCCGCGACCTGCTCGTCCCAGTTCCCTGACTAGGAGTCTCGGTGCACAGCTTCGACGTCTTCCGCCACTACGAACGCCAGCACTGGAAGCTCGGCGACCTCGAGCTCGACACCATCGACCGCGACCGGGTGCGCCCGGAGTACGTGACCCTCGCCAAGAGCGCGACGATGGGCGAGTCCAACGTCATCGCCGCGGTGCACGGCTTCCTCCGCGAGTTCGCCGACGACTACGACTTCTCCACCTTCGCCGTGGTGTGGGGCCACCAGGAGGTCCAGCACCACTACGCCTTCCGCGCGTGGCTGACCGCCGTCGGCGAGGCCGTCGACGACCGTGCGGTGGCCTCGATGCTGGCCCCGTACGCGCCCGGGACGACTCCGTCGGCCACCCTCGCCACCAACATCATCTCCGAGCTGACCGTGAACCACGTGTACCGCGCGGTCGCCGGCTGGGTGACCGAGCCCGTGCTCAGGACGCTGCTGCTGAGCGCCAGCCGCGACGAGGCCGCGCACGCGCGCGAGTTCATCCACTACGCGACCCGGCGGCTCGCGCTGCGGCCCGATGAGTTGCCCTCGGTCCTGGAGACGCTGTACGTCTACAGCTCCGAGGCGAAGATCAAGCACCCGGTGAGCACCTTCAAGTCGGGCATCACCGAGCTCGGCGACCACGAGACGATCGACACCGGCTTCGAGCTGTTCCTGGAGAAGGTCGCCGCCGATGGGGAACTGGACACGCTGCACGGCAAGGTCCGGCGCACGTTCGGCGGCATGACCGGACTCGACCTGAGCACCAACGGCAAGGTCCGCCGGGCGCTCGCCGAGGCTCTGGCCGCATGACGGACGTCAAGGTGCCGTGGTCGGTGCTGCCCGACTACCGCTGCTTCGGCTGCTCCCCGCACAACCCCGCCGGGCTCGGCCTCACCTTCACGCCGCACCCGGAGGGCGTCCAGGCACGGTTCCGTCTCGGCCGGGGCTTCGAGTCCTATCCGGGTGTCGTGCACGGCGGCCTCGTCGGCGTGATCTGCGACGAGACGATGGGCAACCTGATCGTCCTCGACCGCCGCCGCACCGCCTTCACCGTCTCCCTCCGCACGAGGTTCGTCGCGCCGCTGCTGGTCGACCGCGACTACGTGTGCGTCGCCCGGCTGCGCGACGAGCCCGGGGCGCCGCTGATCCACGCCTCGGCGGAGGTGGTGGACGCCGGGGGCGACCTGTGCGCCACGGCCACCGCCACCTACCAGCCGTTCACCCTGCAGGACGTGCGCGACCAGCTCACGCTCGGCGACGACGAGGTCGCCCTCCTCACCCAAGCACTCACCGCGAACGGAGCCTGACATGCACACCCTCGACGAGCTGATCCAGACGATCGGCGACATCGCCGCGGCCGAGACCGGCCTGCCCGCCGACGGCCTCGACCCCGACCTCGACCTGCGGGGCGTCGAGGGCGTCGACTCGGTGAAGGTGCTCCGCATGATCGCCAAGATCGAGCGCGCCTACGACATCGAGCTGGAGGACGAGGACGTGTTCGGCGTCGCCACCGTCCGCGACGTCGCCCTCGTGGTCGACAAGTCCCTCCGGGAGCCGGCGTGACCGTCGCCGAGACCAACCAGCACTACGACCTCGATCCCGAGATCTTCGGCCGGTTCCTGGATCCGCTGCGCAAGTACAGCTCGGCGCTGTATCTCGGCGACGGCGACTCCCTGGCCGAGGCGCAGGAGCACAAGCTGCGGTTCGTGGCCGGACGGCTCGGCCTGGACGGTGGCGAGCGGCTGCTCGACGTGGGCTGCGGCTGGGGCGCGCTGGTCCTGTTCATGGCCCGCGAGTACGGCTGCGCCTCGCTCGGGGTGAGCCCGGCCGCGCGCCAGCACGACTACATCGCCGGCCGCGCCGCCGAACTCGGGGTCGGTGACCTGGTGAGCACCCGGGTCGGGCATTTCGAGGACCTCGACCTGCCCGAGCGGTCGTTCGACGCGGTCACCATGCTCGGGTCGATCGTGCACATGCCCGACCTGGACGCGGTGTTCCGCAAGGCCCGCGCCGTCCTGCGCCGCAAGGGCACGCTGTACGTGTCGGAGAGCTGCTTCCGCAGCGCGGCTGCGCACGCGGCGTTCGACCGGCGCGCCGGCACCGGCTTCGTCCGTGAGGAGATCTTCGGCTGGGGCGACATGCGCCCGTTGTCGGAGCTGGTCGCCGCCGCGGAGGGCGCCGGATTCACGATCGTCGCGGTGGACGACCTCACCGACCACTACCGCCGCACGATCGACGACTGGCTGGCGAACGTGGACGCCGCCGCCGCCGAGCTCGACGCCCTCGGCCCGGGGCTGGCCGGCCGGCTGCGGCACTACCTGGAGATCGCCAACGCGGGCTGGGGCTACACCACCAAGCACTACGCCCTGACCTGCCGCAACTCCCGCTGACGCCCGCTGTCTCCCGCCGGCTCCCGCTGTCCCCCGCCGGCTCCCGTAACGCCCGACCTGCCCCGACCCCGATCGGAGAGAAACCCGTGGAGCGACTGCTCGATCCCGCCGACGTGGCCGAGGCCGTGGACGGCTTCATGGCCACCACGCCCGCGGCCCGCGCCTGGGACGTGGAGACCGCCTTCGACTGGCCGGCGGCGGACGCGGGCCGCCTGACCGAGGGGCAGCGCTCCGCGGTCCAGTTCGTCACCATCATCGAAGACCACCTGCCCGGCTACTTCGACGTCTACCACCGCAACTTCCCTGTCGACGACTCGGTCGACCCGGCCGAGTTCGAGCACAACAGAGAGCTGTATCACTTCACCGTCCGCTGGGCGGCGGAGGAGGACACCCACGCCCGCGCGCTCGCCCGCTACCAGCGGGCGAGCGGCATGGCCGACCGTGACCTGCTCCGGGGCGAGCTGGCGGCGGAGGGGCGGAAGCGGTTCGACCTCCCCTACGAGCACCCGGTGCAGTTCTTCGCGTACGCCCTCGTCCAGGAGAAGGCGACCCAGATCTACTACCAGCAGCTGCGCGAGGTCTCCGGCGACCCGGTACTCGGCGCCGTGCTGACCCGGCTCGCCAGGGACGAGGCCCGCCATTTCACGTTCATGGCCGACATGGTGGGCCGGTACCTGCGCGCGCAGGGGGACGCCGCCGTCGAGCCGATCCGGGACGTGATCGCGGCGTTCCGTATGCCGCTCGCGGACACCATGCGCGGCTACTGGCGCTGGGCGCTGAAGATCGCCGACGTCGCGAGCTACGACCACACCGGCGCCTACGAGCACCTGATCAGGGTGATCGACCGGGCCGTGGACGCGAAGTCCGACCGTCTCACCGAGCTGACCGAGTTCATCGGCGAGTGCGGCGCCCTCGCCCGCTGACGCGGATCAACGGAGGATCATGCAGGTGCACGAGCCGTGCGCGATCAGTTTGCCCCTGGGGTCGGTGATCCGGGCCTCGGCCGTCGCCGTGCGGCGCCCCACGTGCACGGTCCGGGCCACGCAGGTCAGCCGATCGATCTCCGGGTCGGGGACGAAGCCGCCGGCGACGCGGTTCGGGTCGAAGGCGACCGCCCGGGTGAAGTTCACCTTCAGCTCCAGGGTCGTGTACCCGACGCCGTCTTCGAGCGTGGTGAACACGGCGCTGCCCATGGCGGTGTCCATCAGCGTGGCGAGGACACCGCCGTGCACGGTGAACATGGCGTTGATGGTGGCCGGGTTGGCGTCCAGGACGTACACCGCGAGCCCCTCCTCGAGCGACTCCACGTTGATCCCGAGCGAGGCGCCGACCCCGAGCCCCTCGCGGATCCCCTGGTCGAGCACGGTGCGCAGTTCGTGGATGCGGGCGGCGGTCTGGTTCGCGTTCATGGGCCGGATTCGAGCAGGATCGAATGGACACCGGGTGAATGCCACATGGCGGAATACCGGTGATGCGAAACTCCAATCGCGTGATCACGGTGAGAGGTGTTTTTCACCGATAGTTCGCTCCGGCCCGCCCCCATCGTTACCCACCGCTGAGCAAGCCTGGTGAGGACATGGGAGGTCGCAATGGAGTTCCGCCACCTTCGTTCCTTCCTCGCCCTCACCGAGGAACTACATTTCGGCAGAGCCGCCGCCAAGCTCCATCTCACTCAGCCCTCTTTGAGCCAGCAACTACAACGCCTGGAACGCAAACTGAGCGTGACCCTGCTCGAAAGGACGTCGCACGAGGTGCGGCTGACACCCGCCGGCGAGGTCTTCCGCGACCATGCCCGCGTGATCGTCCAGCGGATGGACGGCGCCGCGCAGGCCGCACGGGAGGCCGCGGCGGGCCGGCACGGGACCGTCCGGGTCGGCTACAACTTCTCGGCCTGGCAGGAGATCCTGCCCAGGGTGCTCGCCCGGATGCACGAGCGGCATCCGCGGATCACCGTGAAGCTGTCGGAGATGCGGTCGGGCGCGGCGCAGGCCGCCCTGGCGGCCGGTGAGCTGGACCTCGCGTTCGCCCACGGCAGGCCAACCGCCGCGGGCCTGCGGCACCGTCGGATGATGGAGGTGCCGATCGTGGCCCTGGTCGGCGCCGGACATCCCTGGGCGCGCCTGCCCAGGGTCGACTTCGCCGACCTGGCCGCGCACCGCTGCATCCTGTTCGCCCGGGAACAGAACCCCGCCATGCACGACGCGATCCTCACCGCCGCCGACCACCGCGGGATCCGGCTCAACGTCGCGCACCACGTGGACGATCTCAACGCCACCGCCCTGGTGGTCGCGACCCAGCCGGTCGTCGCGTTCGTCTCCCGCCATCGCGGCGAGCACGCCGCGGCCGGCGGGCTGGGGTCGGTCGCGGTCCCGTTCAGCGCCCCCGCTCCCACCGTGGACCTGCACGTCATGTGGCGCCCCGGGGGCCCGTCGCCCACGCGCGCACTGCTGGGCTGCCTGGACGAGACGCCGCCGCGCCAGAGCGGCGCCGGACGGGCAGGGTAGGAGGTCCCGTGGAGTTCCGGCAGATGGCCTCGTTCCTCGCCGTGGCGGAGGAGCACAACTTCAGCAGGGCGGCGGACCGGCTGGGCGTCGCACAGTCCTCGGTCAGCCTCCAGATCAAGGGGCTGGAACGGGATCTCGGCCTTGAGCTGGTGTGCCGTTCGTCCCGGCCCGTCCGGCTGACCGCCGCCGGGGAGGCGTTCCTCGGCGAGATCAGGCGAGTGCTCGAACTGGCCGACGGCGCCGTCGAGGCGGCACGGTCGGTCGCCGAGGGCCGCAGCGGCGGGCTCCGCGTCGGTTTCAACTTCGCCGCGGGCACGCTGGTGCTGCCCGGTGCACTGCGGCGCATCAGGGCCGAGCACCCCGGCCTGCGGGTGGATCTGAGGAGCGCGCAAAGCGGGCCGCAACTGCGCGCCCTGGCCGACGGCGGGCTGGACGTCGCGCTGGTGTTCGGTGCGCCGTCGCGGCCCGGGTGGCGGTCGATGCAGATCCAGCGGGTGGACCTGGTGGCCCTGGTGGGCGAAGGGCACCCCTGGGCGCGCCGGGGCAGGGTGAACTTCCGCGAGCTGGCGGGGCAGTCCTGCGTGCTGTTCGGCCGCGAGCAGTGCCCGGCGATGTACGACGAGATCCAGGCGGTCGCCGCGCGGACCGGGACGCGGCTCGACGTCGCGGACGAGAGCAACGACCCGCTCGCCACCGCCGCCATGGTGCGCACGCGGGGGCTCGTGGGCTTCACCTCCGCTCCCCGGGGGGACCAGAGCGTCCGGGCCGGGCTGGTCGCCGTGCCGCTGGCCGATCCCACCCCCAGCCTGCCCGTTCACGCGGTCTGGCGGAGCGGGACGGCCACCGGGGCCGTCGCGGTGTTCCTGCGCTGTCTGCGGGCCCCGAGCGCGGCCCGAGCGTCGACGAACGACATGCAAACTCATGCCCCCTCATGAACAGGAGCGGACAGTGCGGGAATATTCGGTCGAGGCACTGGTAGAGGTCGCCGACGACGACGCGTTGACCGACATGGCGTACGCCTGGGCGCGAACCGACCCTGACCGGGTGGTGCTCGACGAGGTGACCTGCGGCCGGTTCGCCGAGATGGTCCGCGCCCAGGCCAAGGAACTGATCGCGGCAGGCGTGGAGCGCGGCGACCGGGTGGTCGTCCTCGGTCCGACGAGCGTGGCGTGGGCCGTCGCCGACTTCGCGGTGCTCAGTGTCGGCGCGATCACCGTGCCGATCTATCCCACGGCGTCGGCCGAGCAGATCTCCGCCGTGCTGTCCGACGCCCGGCCGGTCGCCTGCTTCACCGTCCCGGACAAGCGTGCGCTCGTGACCGGTGTGGAACGGGTGTGGACTCTGGGCGAACCCGTCGAGGGCATCGGGGCGGACCTGCCCGACGCCGTCGTCGACGCGCGGAGAGCGGATGTCGGCGCGGACGACATCGCCACCATCGTCTACACCAGCGGCACCACCGGAGCGCCCAAGGGCTGCGTGCTGACCCACCGCAACATCCTTGCCGCCGCGGGCAACGTGGTCGCGCTGCTGCCCGAGCTGTTCCGCGGGCCGGATGATGGGGACCAGCCGTCCACACTGCTGTTCCTGCCGCTCGCGCATGTGTACGGGCGGGTCGTGCTGTTCGGCTGCGTGGCCGCCGGGACCAGGACGGGGCTGGTCCCGAGCCCGGCCGCTCTCCTGTCCGCGCTGCCGTCGTTCCGGCCGACGTTCCTGGTCGGCGTCCCGTACATCCTCGAGAAGATCCGCAAGGCGGCGCGGGCGCGGTTCGGGGAGGGTCCGGACGGCGAGGCCGCAGCGTGGGTGCGCGACCTCCTCGGCGGCAGGCTCACGCACATGATCTGCGGGGGCGCCTCGCTCGACGCCTCCACACTGGACTTCTTCACCCGGACGGGGCTGACCGTGCTCGGCGCGTACGGCCTGACCGAGACCACCTCGACCGTCACCATGAGCGCCCCGTCGGCCAACCGGCCCGGCTCGGTCGGCAGGCCGGTGCCGGGCACGACGGTCGCGGTGGCCGAAGACGGTGAGATCCTGGTCCGCGGTCCCCAGGTGTCCCCCGGCTACTGGCCGGACCATGCCGCGGGCGCTCCGGAGTGGGTGCGCACGGGCGACCTGGGTGAACTCGACCAGGACGGCCATCTGCGCATCACCGGCAGGCGCAAGGAGATCCTGGTCACCAGCGGGGGCAAGAACGTCGCGCCGGCGCCCTTGGAAGACCGGCTGCGGCTGCACCCGCTGGTGTCCAACTGCATGGTCGTCGGCGAAGGCCGGCCGTTCGTCACCGCATTGGTGACGCTCGACCGGACGGCGCTCGGCGAGTGGACGGGAACCGACCTCGACGCCGAGATCGCCGCCGCGGTCGACTCCGCCAACGCGCTGGTCTCGCGGGCGGAGTCGATCCGCCGGTTCCGCATCCTGGAGGGCGATTTCACGATCGAGGGCGGCCAGCTGACCCCGTCACTGCGGCTGCGGCGCGCGGCCATCGCGAAGGAGTACGCAGCGCAGATCGAAGCCATGTACCTGGACTGACCGGCCCGTGCCCGAGCTGAGCGTGAGGGCGCCTGAGCGGATCAGGCGCCCTTCATCCAGCAGACGTAGTCGAAGTCCAGCTTGCCGACGAGGGTGTCCTGGTCGTCGTACAGCAGGGCCTTCCCCGTCATCTCGTGACGTGAGTCGCCCGTCTCGGCGAGGATCGACTCGGCGACCGCCTCGTCGACCGTGCCGAAGGCCCTGATCCGGCCGGCGGCCGGGCGCAGGAAGCTCACCTTGCTCTCGCGCAGCACGAAGCTCTGCACCTGCGCGATGCGCCGCGCGACCGCGCCGGAGAACGCGCCCGCGCAGGCGACCTCGGCCGCCAGGAACATCGCGCCCGCGTGGACGGTGCCGAGGTGGTTGAGCATCTCGGGCCTGTCGGCGACCTCGGCCACCGCCCGCGCGTGCGCCAGCTCGGTCACCCGGACGCCGACGTGGTTGTTGAACGGCACCACGGAATCGACCATCCGGCGAACCCGCTCGTAGTCGGTCTCGCCGCCGGCGAATGCCGCCTGTGCCTGCATGATTTCCGCTGAGAACTTACTCTTCGGAGGCATGTCCATAATCTCCGGCAGCATTCGGGAACAGCGGGTTAACCGGTGCTGCACACTACGGAAAGCACGCCGATGCGAATGGCGCGATTGGAACGCCAGATAGTCATTGAATCCCTCTCCGCCGCTCCTTAGAAAGGAAGCGAGAATATTTGCGGCGATCGTGGGAGTCAAGCAATGTATGACGCAATTGTCGTCGGCGCGCGGTGCGCGGGGTCCCCCGTGGCCATGCTGCTCGCCCGGCGCGGCCACCGCGTCCTGCTGGTCGACAAGGTGACCCAGCCGAGCGACACGGTGTCCACGCACTACATCCAGCAGTACGGCCTCCGCAAGCTCAAGGAGTGGGACCTGCTCGACACCCTCGCGGGCACCGGGGTCACCCCCATGCGGCGGATGACGATCTCCTACCGGGACTCTGTGATCGAGGGCTTCGCCGACCCACTGGACGGCATCGACGTCACCTACGCCCCCCGGCGCACCGTGCTCGACCCGATCCTGCTGGAAGCCGCCGGCGCGGCGGGCGCCGAGATCCGGCAGGGCCACGCCGTGCGCGAACTGATCATTGAGGACGGGCGGGTCGCGGGCGTCCAGGGCGCCGACGGCACGCGGGACCTGGCGCGCGTGGTCATCGGCGCCGACGGCAGCGGCTCCCTGGTCGCCCGGCAGGCGGGCGCCGAGATCTACCGGAGCATGCCCGCCGAGTCGTTCGTCTACTACTCCTACTGGTCCGGCCTGGACATCCACTTCCACAGCCGCATCGGGGTGGACCAGCAGGTCGGCGCGTGGCCCACCGGCGACGGCGGGACGCTGATCGCGATCATGAAGCCGCTGAGCCGCTGGGACGAGTTCCGGGGCGACGTCGAGGGCAACTTCCTTCAGGTCGTCAAGGACGTCGTGCCCGACCTCGCCGAGCAGATCGCGAGCACCGGCGAGCGCGCCGAGCCCTTCCACGGCATCCGCTACCCCGACAACTACTACCGCCGCTCCCACGGCCCCGGGTGGGCGCTGGTCGGGGACGCGGGCTACCACAAGGACCCCATCACCGGGCAGGGCATCAGCGACGCCTTCGTGCACGCCGAACTGCTGGCCGACCGGCTGCACGAGGGACTGTCGGGCGAGCGCCCCATGACCGAGGCGCTGGCCGGCTACGAGCGGGAGCGCGACGAGCGCACGCTCTCGGCGTTCAAGTTCGCGGCCACGGTCGGCGCGCTGAAGCTGCCGCCCGAGCTGGAGGCGGTGTTCGCCGCGCTCGGCCGCGAGCCCGGGTACGCCCGCGACTTCTTCAACCTCATCGCCGGCGCCATCACCGGCGAGCAGTTCTTCGCCCCCGAGAACGTCGCCCGGATGATCGGAGCCGCGAAGTGACGATCGAGTTGATGACCATCGGCGACAGCTTCGCCGAGGGCCGCGGCGGCGACACGTTGCCCGACGGCACGTTCCGCGGCTGGGTCCCGCAGCTCGCCGAGCGGCTGGGTCTGCGCGAGGTGAGCAACCTGGGCGCGTTCGGCGCCACGACCCAGGACGTCGTGGACCGGCAGCTCGCCCAGGCGCTGAGCTGCGACGCGCCGCTGTACGGCGTCACCGTCGGCGGCAACGACCTGGTGGCCCGCGACTTCGACCCCGAGGCCTTCCGCGGCAACCTGCGGCACATCCTGACCAGCCTCACGCTGCGCGGCGCGCGGGTCTTCACCATCAACTGGCCCGACATCCCCGGCAAGATCCCCGGGCTGTCCGACGGCAAGCGCCGCGCCCTGCGGCTCCGGTTCGCCGACGCCAACGACTTCATGAACAAGCTCGCCGCCGAGCTGGGCGTGCTCCGCTACGACATGGTCGACACCGCCCTGACCAGGGACCCCGCGATGTGGGCCCCCGACGGCATGCACCCGAGCCCGGCCGGGCACCAGGTCATCGCGGCGGAGATCGCCGCCCTGCTCGGAGGACGGCAGTGAACAACCCGATAGCCATCGTCGGCGTCGCGGGTCTTTTCCCCATGGCGCGCGACCACCGCGACTTCTGGCAGAACATCGTCGACGCCGCCGACTGCGTCGAGGACGTGCCCGCCTCCCGCTGGCGGGTCGAGGACTACTACGACCCCGATCCGGACGCCCCCGACAAGACCTACAGCACGCGCGGCGGCTTCGTGCCCGACGTGGCGTTCGACCCGCTCGAATGGGGGCTTCCGCCCAACCAGCTCGAGGTCACCACCGCCGTGCAGATGCTCAGCCTCATGGTGGCCCGCGACCTGCTGCGCGACGCGGGAGCGACCGGTTCCGGCTGGTACGACCCGGCCCGCACCGGCGTGGTGCTCGGGGTCGCCGGGCCCACCACGCTGTCGCATCCGCTGGCCGCGCGGCTGAGCACCCCCGTGCTCAAGTCCGTGGTGCGCAGCTGCGGCCTGAGCGAGCAGGACGCCGAGGAGATCGCGACCCGCTACGTCGAGGCGTTCCCGCCGTGGGAGGAGAACTCCTTTCCCGGCCTGCTCGGCAACGTCATCGCCGGCCGCGTCGCCAACCGGCTCGACCTCGGCGGCATGAACATGACCGTGGACGCGGCCTGTGCCAGCTCCCTGTCGGCGGTGCACGTCGCGGTGAACGAGCTGGCCGCCGGCCGGGCCGACATGATGATCACCGGCGGCTGCGACACCGAGAACTCGATCTTCGGGTACATGTGCTTCAGCAAGACGCAGGCGCTCTCACGGTCGGGCCGGATCCGCCCGTTCGACGACGACGCCGACGGCACCCTGGTCGGCGAGGGCATCGGGATGCTCGCGCTGAAGCGGCTCGCCGACGCCGAGCGCGACGGGGACCGGGTGTACGCCGTGATCCGCGGCATCGGCGCCTCCAGTGACGGCCGGTACAAGAGCATCTACGCGCCGCGCGCCGAAGGGCAGGCGGTCGCGTTGCGCCGCGCGTACGACGACGCCGGCTTCTCGCCCGCGTCCATCGGGCTGTTCGAGGCGCACGCCACCGGTACCCGCGTCGGCGACAAGACCGAGCTGACCGCGCTGAGCGAACTGCTGAGCGAGGTCTCGACCGAGAAGCGGTTCGCCGCGATCGGCAGCGTGAAGTCGCAGATCGGGCACACCAAGGGCGCCGCCGGCGCGGCCAGCCTGATCAAGCTGGCGCTGTCGCTCTACCACAAGACGCTGCCGCCCACGATCAACGTCGACCGGCCCAACTCCGCGATCGACCTCGCCGGGGCCGGCTTCTACCTCAACACCTCCACCCGCCCGTGGATCACCGACCCGCGCCGTCCCGTCCGGCGGGCGGCCGCGTCCGCCATGGGGTTCGGCGGCACGAACTTCCACGTCGTCGTGGAGGAGGCGGACGCCGACCGGGCGCGCATACGCACTCAGCACAGCACCGCTCGGGCGTACCTGTGGCACGCCCCCGACGCCGCCGCACTGCTCGACCTGCTGCGCTCGGGCGCCGCCCCTTCGACGGGGCCCGTCCCGCCGGGGCACGCCCGGGTAGGGTTCGCCGCGATCGACGACGCCGACCGGCTGCGCGACCTGGCCGCCGAACGGCTCGCCGCCGACCTCGACGCCCCGGCGTGGACGCACCCGGCAGGCGTGCACTACCGCCGGACCGCGCTGCCCGACCCCCGGGTCGGCGCCCTGTTCGCCGGGCAGGGCAGCCAGTACGTCGACATGGGCCGCACGACCGTGCTGAACAACCCGCTGGTCGGCGGTGCCTTCGACGAGGCCAACGCGGCGTTCGCCGACGGCGGTCCCACCCTCGCCGAGGTGGTCTTCCCGCCGGCCTCCTTCGATGGGGAGACGCCCGCCGACCGTGAGGAGGCCCTGCGCCGCACCTCGTTCGCCCAGCCCGCCATCGGTGCTCTCGCCGCGGGCCAGTTCCGTTTCCTGAGTGCGCTGGGCCTGACCTGCTCGGCGTACGCCGGACACAGCTTCGGCGAACTCACGGCGCTGTGGGCGGCGGGATCGCTGGACGACGCCGCGTACTTCTCCCTCGCCCGGGCGCGGGGTCTGGCGATGGAGCCGCCGCAGGAGCCGGGCTTCGACGCCGGCACCATGCTGGCCGTCCCGGCGAGTCGCGAGACGGTCCTCGACCTGCTGGGCGAGCATCCCGAGGTCGCGCTCTGCAACCACAATGCCCCCGACCAGGTGGTCGTCGGCGGCCCCACGGCCGCGGTCGCCGCGGTCGCCGCCGAGTGCGAGCGGCGCGGCATCGACGCCAAACCGCTGCCGGTGGCCGCCGCCTTCCACACCGACCGGGTCGAGCACGCGGTGGAAGCCTTCCGCGAGGCGCTGTCCGGGGTCGATGTGCGCGCGCCGGAGAGCCCGATGTTCGCCAACTCCCCCGGCGCCGCCTACGGCGCGGATGTGGAGGCCAACCGCGCGACCCTGGCCGAGCAACTGCGCAAGCCGGTCGAGTTCGTGGACGTGCTGACCGGGATGCGGGACGCCGGCTGCACCGTGTTCGTCGAGTTCGGCCCCAAGCCCGTGCTGTCCCGGCTCGCCGAGCGCACTCTCGGCGAGGACGTCATCGCCATCGCCACCGACCTGGGCCCCAAGGTCGACGGAGACCTGGCGCTCAAGCGCGCCGCCGTCCAGCTCACCGTGCTCGGCGTGCCCGTCACCGACATCAACCGTTTCGACGCCGCTCCCCTCCCCCGGGCCACGCCCACGGGCATGACCGTGACGCTGAACGGCCGCGACTTCGTCCCCGAGGACCGCAAGGCCGCCTACGAGGCCGCACTCGACGGCTCCTACCAGGTGGCCCTGCAGCCTCGCCCCGCCGTGCCCGCCCCCTCCTCCCCCGCTCCATCTCCCGCTCCATTGCCCGCCGCGTCCCCGGCCGACGGTCTCCGCGAGGTCGCCGACCGCCACCTGGACCTGCACACCCGATACGTCGAGGGCCAGCTCCGAATCGCCGACGGCCTGGTCGACGCCCTGCGCCGCTCCGAGGACCCGGCGACGCACTCGGCGGTCGAGGCCATCACCAACCACAGCCTCGCGATCGGCGACGCGCACATCCGGGTCAACGAGATCCTCTCCGCGCTGACCGAGATCGAGTTCACCCGCACGGCTCCGGCCTCGCTGACGCCGGGCACCGCACCGGTTCCCGAGCAGCCCTACGTCTCCCTGCCCGCCGCCGACCGGGACGGAGCGCCGACCGCGCCCGCGCTGCCCGCTTCCCCACCCGCCGAACCCGAGCCGGAAGGCCCGTCGGCGCCCGCAGCGGACATCCTCTCCACACTCATCGACGTCGTCGCCGAAAAAACCGGATACCCCACCGAACTCATCGACCCCACAATGAACCTCGAAGCCGACCTCGGCATCGACTCCATCAAACGCGTCCAAATCCTCGGAGCACTCCAAAACGCCTTCCCCACACTCCCCACCATCACCCCCGCCCAAGTCGGCGAACTCCACACCCTCACCGACATCGTCGAATTCACCTCGACGGCCGAGGAACCAGCAGGCCCATCGGCGCCCGCAGCCGACATCCTCTCCACACTCATCGACGTCGTCGCCGAAAAAACCGGATACCCCACCGAACTCATCGACCCCACAATGAACCTCGAAGCCGACCTCGGCATCGACTCCATCAAACGCGTCCAAATCCTCGGAGCACTCCAAAACGCCTTCCCCACACTCCCCACCATCACCCCCGCCCAAGTCGGCGAACTCCACACCCTCACCGACATCGTCGAATTCACCTCGGTGGCGGAGGGGCCGGCGCCGTCCGTCCGGGAGGCCACCGCGACCGGCGTCGAGCGGTTGCGGCTGGAACTCGCCCCGCTTCCCGCGGTCGATCGTGCGGAAGGCGTGTACGCCGACGAGCCGGTCGCCGTCATCGACGGGGACGGGGACGAACTCGCCGGGGAACTGGAACGGCAGGGCTGGCGGGTCGTCAGGCTGACTCGGCCGCCCAGCGCGGATGCCGGCCTGTCCGGCTGGGACGGCGCCGCGGTCGAGCGGCACTTCGCCGAACAGCTGGCCGAGGTGGACAGGGTCGATCTGTGCCTGACCGTCCTTTCCAGCAGCGGCTCGTGGCACCTGAACGTCCGGTCGCTCGCGGACACGATCCTGCTGGCCAAGCACGTCTCCGGGCGGCTGGCCGAGGTGGCCGGGGAGGGCACGAGGGCGTCGTTCGTCGCGGTCACACGGCTGGACGGAGCGCTCGGCCACGAGGGCACCGAGGACCCGGCGACCGCACTGCACGGAGGGGTGGCGGGGCTGGTCAAGACGCTCCGCCACGAACGGCCTGAGGTGTTCTCCAGGGTCGTGGACCTGTCGCCGGGCGCCGCGTGGGAGCGGGCGCTCGCCGAGATCGAGGACGCCGACACGGCCACGGCCGAGGTCGCCGTCGACGCCGACGGCTCGCGCCGTACGCCCCGGCTGGTCCCTGCCGGAGGCGACGGCGGAGGCGAAGGCGTGGCCGGGGAACTGGCCGAAGACGACGTCATCGTGGTGACCGGCGGGGCGCGGGGCGTCACCGCGGCCTGCGTGCGGGCCCTGGCCTCGGGTGGACGCGGCGAGTTCATCCTGCTCGGCCGTACCGAACACGACGCCGTGCCCTCCTGGACCGCCGGCCTGACAGAGCAGGAGCTCAAGACCAAGCTGATCGAGTCCATGCGTACCGACGGCGCGGTCCCCGCTCCCCGGGACGTCGAACGCCGGTTCCGGGAACTGCTCGCCCGACGCGAGATCCAGGAGACGCTCGACGCGATCGATGCCACGGGCGCGCGGGCGCGCTACGTCGCCGTGGACGTCACCGACGCCGACGCCGTACGGGCGGCGCTGGCGGACGACGCGCCCAGGGTGACCGGGCTGGTGCACGGGGCGGGCGCGCTCGCCGACGCGCTGCTGGCCGACAAGACGCCCGAGGACGTCCGCACGGTCCTCGGGACGAAGCTGACCGGCCTGCGCGCCGTGCTGGACGCCCTGGAAGCCGCGCCGTTGCGACATGTCGTGCTCTTCGCCTCCGTCGCCGGGGTCTACGGCAACACGGGCCAGGCCGACTACGCCGTGGCCAACCAGGCTCTGGGACGGCTCGCCGCGAGTTGGAAGCGGGCCGCGCCCGAGCGGCGGGTCACGGCCATCGACTGGGGCGCGTGGGACGGCGGCATGGTCACGCCCGACCTGCGGGAGGTGTTCCGCGCCCGGGGCGTGGCGCTGCTGCCGCTCGACGAGGGCGCGGCGCGGTTCGCCGAGCAGTTCTCCGCCGGCCGCCACGACGATGTCGAGGTGCTGATCGGCCAGGCCGGGGCGCTGGCGGCACCGCCGGAGGTGCGGCCGGGCCGCAAGCTGCTGGCCCGGCGCGACCTGACGGGGCTGGGCGACGAACCGGTCATCCGGGACCATCGCATCGGCGAGCATCCCGTGCTGCCCGCCTCGGCCGCGCTCGGCTGGATGATCCACACGCTGGAGCGGGCCCATCCCGGGCTGAGCGTGATCGAGGCGCGCGGGTTCGACGTGCAGCGCGGCGTGGTGTTCGACGGATCCGAGGAGCCCGCGTACCGGCTCTCGGCGGAACCGGGCGAACCCGACGCCGGCGGGCGGCTGGTGGTCACGGCCGCCGTGCTCTCCAACGTCGATGCCACGCCCCAGTCGCACTACCGGGGCACGTTCGTCCTCGCGCCGAGTCCCGCGCCCGCTCCCCTGCTGCCCGGCTGGTCCGGGTACGCGGTCGGTGAGGGCGAGGAGAACGGCCTGCGCGCCTACGCCGACGCCGACCTCTTCCACGGACCGCTCCTGCAGGGCGTGCGCAGGCTTCTGGAGCGCGAGCCGCGCAGGCTGGTGGCCGAGTGCCGGCTGCCCGACCCTCCGCTCGCCCGCGGCGCCTATGCCGGCGCGCTGCACAGCCCGGTGCTCGGGGACGTCGTCCTCCAGGCCGCGGCGGTGCTGGGCGTGTGGTTCATGGACGCGGGCTGCCTGCCGCTCGCGTTCAAGAGCTGGGAGTTCTTCGAGCCGCTGCCCGGCGGGGCGCCGTTCGTCGCGATCGTGGACAACCTGCGCGACGCGCCCATGACGGTCACGGTGGACGTCTCCGTCTGCGACGCGGACGGCCGTGTCCTGCAACGGCTCACCGATGTGACGGTAGTGGCGACGCCCGACATGCGGGCGAAGTTCGCCGAAGCGGTACGGCGGCGCGGTGTCGTCGCGGAAACGGAGCAGGCCCGATGACCACGACCGCGGACGACGACCTGCTCGCGTTCGAGGGCGAGGCGTTCCACTTCGACGTCGGAGCCTTCGACGTCGAGCCACAGACCGCCCGCCTCCCTCAGCCCGGTCCCTCCGGTGCGCGCGGCCCGGACGCCGTGGCGAGGGTGGCGGGCAGGCTCCGGGATCGTGTGGCCACGGCGCACGCCTCCGCGCTGGCCACGCAGGAGGCGCTGCAGCGACTGCGCGTCGCGGCGTTGACCACCGCCTCCACGTCCGGAGTGCCCACCGCCGACCTCACCCCGCCCCCGGCGGTGGGCGCCCCGGCGGTCGGCGCCCCGGCCCAGGCGAGCGCCCCGCTCTTGGGAACCTTCGTGGTGACCATGGAACGGACCGGCGGCGACGGGCTCGCCATCGTGGCCACCCCCATCGAGGCGAGGCCGCGTGAGCTCCCTCAGCCCGCCACCACGGAGGGCGCGTTCAAACCGCTCGCCCGCACCGGAGCCGAGCGGCTCGGCCCGGACGACCTCGACCGGTTGAGGGCGGGCGACATCGCCGGGGTCTTCGGCGCCGCCTACGACCAGGACGGCTGCAACCCCGCGATCCGGCTGTTCACCACCGGCCACGGGACGCTCGTCGAGGTCGGTGAGACCACGAGGCGCGCGGGGCGGTGGAACCACGGCCGGATGCGCGCGGCGTGCGCGCTGCCCGGTGCGGGGTCGGACGCGGTGCGGGCGGTGGTGGAGGCCGCCGCCCAGGCGGCGCAGGTCTTCGCGCTCAACCTCGGCCTGCACCTGTGCCTCGCGGGCACGGCGTTCGCGCCGCGCGGCTGCGAGGTCGAGCTGGTCCGCCCGATCGAGCCGGGCGACCACGAGCTGGAGTTCGAGATCTCCGACGTGGACCTCATCCCCCGGCCCTGGCTGACCGCGGAGGCGGAGCTGCGCGCCGGCGGCGCGACGGTCGCCCGCGTCCACGGCCTGCGACTGGAGATCAGGGAGGGTGAGGGCGTCCCGGTCGGCCCCCTCGAAGGCGGGGTGGTCCCGGGCTTCCTCGGCCGCAAGAACGCCGCCGGCGAGCGCGCTCTCCTGAGCGAGTTCCACATGATCCACAGCTCCCGGGGCGACCTGGCGGTGACCCTCGGCCCCGAGTTCGCCCGGACGGCGGGCCGGCGGGCCACCCGGATGCCCGCGGGCGGCCTGCGCCTGTGCGACCGGCTGATGCGGGTGGAGGGCACCAGGCACCAGCTCGACCACGCCTGGGGAGAGAGCGAGTACGACTCCCCGGCCGACTCCTGGTACTACCACGAAACCGCCAATTCCTCCATGCCCAACGTGATCTACATGGAGACCTCGCTCCAGTCCGCCCTGCTGCTCGGCTACCACCTGGGCGCCACGCTCACCGACCCGGAGGAGGACTACAGCCTGCGGAACCTCGACGGGACCGCCACCGTCCTGCGCGAGGTCGATCTGCGCGACAAGACGATCAGGCAGCGCTCGGAACTGCTCGGCACCAGCGTGCTCAGCGGTGCGGTGCTGCAGAACTTCGCCTACGAGCTGAGCGTGGACGGCGAGCCGTTCTACAAGGGCGAGTCGCTGTTCGGGTTCTTCTCCGAGCAGGCCCTGGCCAACCAGACGGGACTGGACGGCGGGGCGTACGTGCCGACCTGGCTGGAGCGCCAGGAGCGGCCGCCCGCGACCCGCACGATCAAGGTGGGGGCCGCGGGCTCCACCGGCCACCTTCACCTGCTCGACGAGATCGAGGCCGCCGACGGGGCGGGCGAGCACGGCCGCGGCTATCTGCGCGCGGTCCGCCCGATCAGCGAACGGGACTGGTACTTCCGCCGGCACTTCCATCTCGATCCGGTGATGCCGGGCTCGCTCGGCGTGGAAGCGGTCATCCAGGCCCTCCAGGAGTGGCTGGTCGACTCCGAGCTCGGCGCCCACCTCGTGGACGCGCGGTTCGTCCTGCCCGCCGGCCTGCCGATGACCTGGCGGTATCGCGGCCAGATTCTGCCCTCCGACGGGCGGATGACCCTGGAGGCGCACATCAAGGACGTGATCCGGGACGACGAGCGGGTCCGTGTGGTGGCCGACGCGAACGTGTGGAAGCCGAACCTGAGGATCTACGGCCTCGAGAACGTGGGCGTGGAGCTGCGAGGAGCCCGGACATGACCCTGGCCAGAGTCCCCGACCAGATCTACGCGGTCCTCGCCGACCTGGACCGTCCCTGCTACGTCGTCGACCAGCAGGGCATGGCCGTCACCGGTGACGAGCGGGCGGCCCGCGCCGCCGGCTCGCGGGTGCTGGCCGCCGCGCCGCCCGTCGCGCCGGACCGGCTCGGCTCGGCCGGGTTCCGCCACGACCACGGCGTACGGCACGCCTACATGGCGGGCGCGATGGCCAACGGCATCGCCTCGGTGCCGCTGGTGACGGCGATGGCGAGGGCGGGCTTCCTGGCCTCGTACGGCGCCGCGTCCAACGCGCCCGCCGCGGTGGACGCCGCGCTCGGCGACATCACCCGCGGGGCGGGCGGCGCGCCGTTCGCGTGCAATCTGATCCACAGCCCGAGCGAACCGGCGCTGGAAAGGTCCACGGTGGACCTGTGCCTGCGGCACGGGGTGCGGTGCGTGGAGGCCTCGGCCTTCCTGGACCTGACCCCGCAGATCGTCCGGTACCGGGCCCTCGGCCTGCGGCGGGGGCCGGACGGCGCGGTCCGGATCGGCCACCGGGTGATCGCCAAGGTGTCGCGCGCCGAGGTCGCCGAACGCTTCGTCAGGCCCGCACCCGAGCAGATCCTGCGCGGTCTGGTCGCCGCCGGTGAGATCACCGCGGAGCAGGCCGAGCTGGCACGGCGGGTGCCCATGGCCGACGACGTCACGGCGGAGGCCGACTCGGGCGGGCACACCGACCGGCGGCCGCTGGCGGTGCTGCTGCCCGAGCTGATGCGGGTGCGCGACGCCCTGCAGGCCGAGCTGCGCTACCAGCGGCCCGTACGGGTCGGCGCCGCGGGCGGCATCGGCACCCCGGAGGCGGCGTTCGCGGCCTTCGCGCTCGGCGCCGCGTACGTCGTCACCGGCTCCATCAACCAGGCGGCCGTCGAGTCGGGGCAGTCCCCGGCGGTGAAGCGGCTGCTGGCCGCAGCGGACGTCACCGACTGCGAGATGGCGCCGTCGTCGGACATGTTCGAGCTCGGCGTGGACGTCCAGGTCCTCAAGCGCGGGACGATGTTCCCCGGGCGGGCGAAGAAGCTGTACGAGCTGTACCGGGCCTGCGGCGGCATCGACGACATCCCCGCCGCCCAGCGCGCCGAGCTGGAGACCAAGATCTTCAGGCGTCCGCTGGACGACGTCTGGCGGGACACGGTCGCCTACTTCTCCGATCGCGACCCCGCCCAGATCGAACGCGCCGAGGGCGACCCCAAGCGCAGGATGGCACTGGTCTTCCGCTGGTACCTGGGCCTTTCGTCCCGGTGGAGCATGGCCGGCGAGGCCGGCCGGGCGCCCGATTACCAGGTCTGGTGCGGTCCCGCGATGGGCGCGTTCAATTCCTGGGCCGCGGGCAGCCATCTGGCGCCGGTGGAGAACCGCCACGTGACCGAACTCGCCGCACAGATCATGCGGGGCGCGGCGTTCCACAGCAGGGTCGCGGGGCTGCGATTCGCCGGTGTGCGGCTGCCGGCGCGCGGCACCGCCTACCGTCCCGTCCCCGCTTCCGTCCCCGCGTCCGGTCCTGAATCCGCCGGCGTTCTCGAAGGGAGCCCGCGATGAGCTCGCACTGGCTGCTGTGCCCCGGCTGCCGGGAAATGATCTACGGCCGTGCGTTCGAACGCGCGGCCAGGGTGTGCCCGCACTGCGGGCACCACGCGCCGCTGAGCGCCCCCGAACGGCTCGCCCGTCTCCTCGACGAGGGATCGATGGAGCCGCTCGCCTTCGCCGTGCCCGACGCGGACCCGCTGGACTTCGAGGACAGCGAGCCGTACCGGGAACGGTTGCGCAGGACACGCGAGCGCACCGGGCTGGACGAGGCGGTGGCCTGCGCGCGGGGCACCGTCGGCGGGCATCCCGTGGTCGTCGCGGCGATGGACTTCGGCTTCCTGGGCGGGAGCCTGGGCACGGCCGTCGGCGAATCCATCACGCTCGCCGCCGAGCTGGCGCTGCGGCGGCGCACCCCGCTGATCATCGTGACCGCGTCGGGCGGCGCACGGATGCAGGAGGGGGTGTTCTCCCTGATGCAGATGGCCAAGACCAGCCAGGCGCTCGCGCAGCTGGACCAGGCGGGCGTCCTCACCGTCACCGTGGTCACCGACCCCACCTACGGCGGCGTGGCCGCCTCGTTCGCGACGCTCAGCGACATCATCGTCGCCGAACCCGGCGCGCGGCTCGGGTTCGCCGGGCCGCGGGTCATCGAGCAGACCATCAAGCAGTCGCTGCCCGAAGGGTTCCAGACCGCCGAGTACCTGCTGGACCACGGGATCGTCGACGTGATCAGCCCGCGCGACCGGCTGCGCCCGACCCTGGCCGCGCTGCTGTCGGTGGCCACCCGGCGCCCCGCCGCCCCCGCGGCCGACGCCCCGGACCCCGCCGTGATCACCGATCCCGGCGCGCTGCCCGGCCTGCACCCGTGGGAGGCCGTACGCGCCGCGCGGGACCTGGGCAGGCCGTCCACCCTCGACTACATCGCCCTGATGACCGACGGGTTCGTCGAGCTGCACGGCGACCGCCGGAGCGCCGACTGCGCGGCCATGGTCGGCGGACTCGGCCGGCTCGGCGACATCCCCGTCATGGTGATCGGTACCCAGAAGGGCCGCACCGCCGCCGAGCTCGTCCGGCGCAACTACGGCATGCCGACCCCGGCCGGATACCGCAAGGCCGCCCGGCTCATGCGGCTGGCCGCCAAGCTCGGGCTGCCTGTGGTGACGCTCATCGACACCGCGGGCGCCTACCCGGGCCTGGAAGCCGAGCAGGACGGCCAGGCCGTCGCGATCGCCGAGAACCTGCGTCTGATGGCCGGCCTGCCGGTGCCCACCGTCGCCGTTGTCACCGGCGAGGGCGGCAGCGGCGGCGCGCTGGCGCTCGCCGTCACCAACCGGGTGCTGATGTGCGCCAGCGCCGTCTACTCGGTGATCAGCCCGGAAGGCTGCGCGGCGATCCTGTGGAAGGACCCCGCGGCCGCGCCGCGCGCCGCCGAGGCGCTGCGGGTGGACGCCCGGCACCTGCTCGAACAGGGCGTGATCGACGGCGTGGTGCCCGAGCCCGACGGCGGCGCCGGCACCGACCACGCCGCCGCAGCGGCGGCGCTGCGGCGGGCCCTGACCACCACGCTGCACGCGCTGATGCCCCTGGACGCGATGAACCTCGTGGTCGACCGGCATGCCAGGTTCCGCGGGTTCGGCACCGTACCCGTGACCGAGAGGAAGACCGCGTGACGACCCCCGCTTCCGCCCCTGCCGAACACGTGCTGTCGGCCCTGCGCGAGCACGCCGTCGCGCTGGCCACCGCGACCGCTCACCCGCCGAGCCGGGTGAGGATCACCTCGGGCGACGCCTCCATCGAGATCGCCTGGGACGGCCCCACGGGCGTCGCGGCCGCGCCCGCCGAACCGCCCGCGCTCACCGTGGTCGATGACGGCGGTGTCGAGGCGATCGCCGCATCGACCGTCGGCGTGTTCTACCACGCTCCCGAACCCGGCGCGCCGCCCTTCGTCGCCGTGGGCGACGACGTCTCGGCCGGTCAGCAAGTGGGGATCATCGAGGCGATGAAGCTCATGATCCCGGTGACCGCCGACCGGGCCGGGAAGGTGCTGGACGTGCTCGTCGCCGACGCCACCCCCGTCGAGTACGGCCAGGCGCTGCTCGCCTTCCTCCCGGCGGAGATCGACTGATGGTCGGCACCGTGCTCATCGCCAACCGGGGCGAGATCGCGCTCCGCGTCGCCCGCACATGCCGGCGCCTCGGCCTGCGCACCGTCGCCGTCTACTCCACGGCCGACCGCGACTCGGCCGTGGTGGGGTTCGCCGACGAGGCCGTCCACATCGGGCCCGCGGCCGCCAAGTCCAGCTACCTCAACATTCCCGCCATCATCGAGGCGGCCCGCATGACCGGCGCCGACGCGATCCATCCCGGATACGGCTTCCTCTCCGAGAATCCCGACTTCGCCGAGGTGTGCGAGGACGAGGGCATCGTCTTCGTCGGCCCGCCCGCGCCGGTCATGCGGCGCCTCGGGGACAAGGCCACCGCCCGGGCCATGATGGTCGAGTCCGGGCTCCCGCTCCTGCCGGGCAGCACCGAGGCCGTCGAGAGCGCCGGCGACGCCGCCGGCCTGGCCGGCGAGATCGGCTATCCGGTGATCATCAAGGCGGTGGCGGGCGGCGGCGGGCGCGGCATGCGCATCGTCCACGATCCCGGCCTGCTCGACGCCGCCTATCGGGAGACCAGGGCGAACGCCCAGGCCGTGTTCGGCGACGGCCGGGTCTACGTCGAGCGCTACCTCGAATCGGCCCGGCACGTCGAGATCCAGGTGCTCGCCGACCGGTACGGCCACGCCGTCCACCTCGGCGCGCGGGACTGCTCCGTCCAGCGGCGCCACCAGAAGCTCGTCGAGGAGTCGCCGGCGCCCGGCCTCGACCCGGCGGTCGTGGCCGAGATGGGCGAGGCCGCCCTGCGCGCCACGCTGACCGCCGGGTACGTCGGGGCGGGGACGTTCGAGTTCCTCGTCGACGCCGCCGGACGCTACTACTTCATGGAGGTCAACTGCAGGCTGCAGGTCGAGCACCCGGTGACGGAGATGGTCACCGGCCTCGATCTGGTGGCCGAGCAACTGCGCGTCGCGGACGGCGAGAAGCTGGGTTACGAGCAGGCGGACGTGGCCTTCGACGGATGCTCCATCGAGTGCCGCGTCAACGCCGAGGATCCCGAGCGCGGGTTCGCGCCCACGCCGGGCGAGCTCACCGAGGTCTCCCTGCCCGGCGGGCCTTTCGTCCGGGTCGATACTCACGCCCACACGGGCTACCGGGTACCCGCCGCCTATGACTCGCTGCTGGCCAAGGTCGTCGTGTGGGCGCCGGATCGTCCCGCCGCCATCGCAAGGATGCGCACGGCCCTCTCGGAACTGGTCGTGCGCGGCCCGGGCGTGGCGGTCACCGCCGGGTTCCTGCACGATCTGCTGGACGATCCCCGCTTCAGGGCCGCCACGCACGACACCTCCCTCGCCGGGAGCAGGACGTGAACGCCGATGTGAGCGAGATGCGGCTGCACTCCCGGGAGATCATCGCCGAGGGGGTGGCGCTGCTCGACCTGCGCGATCCCCGCGGCGCGCCGCTGCCGGCCTGGGAACCCGGCGCGCACATCGATCTGATCATGGGCGACGTCGTCCGCCAGTACTCCCTGTGCGGCGACCCGGCCGACCGTTCCCGCCATCTCGTGGCCGTCCTGCTCGACCCCTCGGGAAGAGGCGGGTCGGTGCTGGCCCACGGCCTGTCCCCTGGTGCGACGGTCGGCGTTCGCGGGCCGCGCAACCACTTCCCGCTCGTGCCCGCCGGGCGTTATCTGTTCCTCGCCGGGGGCATCGGCATCACGCCGCTGGTGCCCATGCTCGCGGCCGTCACCGCGCGCGGGGCTCCCTGGCGTCTCGTGTACGGCGGACGCAGCGAGGCGTCCATGGCCTTTCGCACCGACCTGACCAGCCGGTACGGCCCGCGCGTCACCATCCGGGCGGGCGGCCTGATCGATCTCGACCCCGAGCTCGGCACCCCGCTCCCGGACACCGCCGTCTATTGCTGCGGGCCCGAACCGATGCTCGCCGCCGTCGAAGAGAAGTGCTCGTCCTGGCCTCCCGGCGCCCTGCACATCGAACGCTTCACCCCCAAGTCCGCCTCGGGGCTCGGGCCGCGGTCGGCGTTCGAGGTGGAACTGTCCGCCTCGGGCCGCACCTTGTCCGTTCCCGCCGACCAGTCGCTCCTGGCGGTGCTGGAGCAGGCGGGGGTGCAGGTGATGACCTCATGCGAGGAAGGCACTTGCGGCACCTGCGAGACCCGGGTGCTCGACGGCGTGCCAGACCACCGCGACAGCGTGCTCAGCGAGGCCGAACGCGCCTCGGGCACGTCCATCCTGGTGTGCGTCTCCCGCGCCATGACCCCGCGCCTGGTCCTGGACTTGTGAAGAGCCAACGAGTGGCCGGGAGGCGCGCCCTCCCGGCCGCTCGCTCGCGTGCCGATGGATCAGGTGCGAGCGGCGGACGCTGCCGATCCACCGCTCGGCGATCGCGTTCGCCTGCGGTGCCCGTCCGGCGTCCCGATGACCCGGGCTCCGATGGAGGTGATGTTGACGGAGCCCGGCCGGGGGCGGCCCCGCACGAGGGCAAGCGGTGAGCCGCAGTGACGTTACCAGCGGTTCTGGTTGCCCAGAGAGCGATCGTGATGAAGAAGATCTGTTCAGGGAGTCTGAACCACAGGGGTGTGGCCGGGTCACCGTTGAGCGGCACGTCCTCGATCGCAGCGGTGCGCTCGGCCTGGTCCGGCGTGGCGGGGAGCATCCCGGCGGGGGTGCTCTGCAGGATCGCCCGCCGGAACAGCCCGCGGGCCCTGCGACCGGACAGCAGCGCCAGGATCGACTGTGCGCCCGCTGATTGACCGGCCACCGTCACATTGCCGGGATCCCCGCCGAAGGCGGCGATGTTGTCGCGCACCCAGCGCAGCGCGGCGAGCTGGTCGAGCAGCCCGAGGTTCCCTTCACTGGCCGGAGGCAGTCGCAGGAAGCCGAGCACACCGAGCCGGTAGTTGACGGTCACCACGGTCGCCGGCGGCGGCCGGCTCGGCGCCGTCGTACCAGTCCGATCCGCCTGAACCGCTGGTGAAGCCGCCGCCGTGCAGGAACACCATGACCGGATGGCCATCTCCTGGCGGCGCCCACACGTTCAGCGACAGGCACTGCTCGGCCTGCGGCACCTGGAAGCCGCCCATCACACGCTCGAGCCGGGAGGCAGGTTGCGGCGCGGCCGGACCTACCGCCGCGGCATCCCGGACACCGGACCACGGGGGGGACGGGCCGGGGCGCGGCGAACCGGTCGGCGCAGGCGTAGGGAATGCCACGGAACGCGGTGACCGACCCGGCGGGGACACCACGGACCCGACCGGTGGCGGTGTCGACGATCATCGGGCGGTGAAGAACAGGCCGGCGCCGTAGGCGTCGCGCGCGGACACAAAGAACCCGTCGCCGATCGTCCGGGTCGCGGTACCGCCGTCCTCGACGATCCTGCGGGCGGCGGTGACGTCGTCGACCAGCACGGTCATGGCGGCCAGGTAGGAGGATGCCGGGGCGGGTTCGCCGGGCAGCACCGTCTCGGCGTCCGAGGACCGGACGATCTCCAGCCGCCCGACCGCCAATTCCAGCACGGTCACGGGGCCCTGCTGCCGGGGCGCGGTGTGCAGGACGCGGGAGTACCGTGCCACGATCGCCTCATGGTCGGTGTCGTCGGCCACGATCAGCACCGCGTCCAGGGCTCGCGCGCCGTTGGGGTGGCGCAGATAGCGCGGCTGGTGCACGTACTGGCGGGTGAGGTGCTGGGCGAGGCCCACGTACCCTTCAGGGGTCGAACGTGGGTCGATGTGCACGGCGCGGGCCCGCATGGTGCGTGGCCCGTCCTGGGTATCGACCTCGCGTTCCAGGTCGAGAACCCCAGAGGTGCGCATGCCGGCGTCGGTCAGGCGGCGGTCTGTGGCCTCGGCGTCGTCGGTGTCGAGGTTGAGGAGCCGGAACCCCTCGTACCGGTCGGCCATGGCCTTGGTGTGCCAGGGGTCGGGCGCCGACTCGTCCACGATGCCCAGCAGTTCGATGTAGGCCCCGCCGAACAGGGCGCACCGGTTGGCGGTGCAGCCGGGCACCGGCGGCTGGCCGGGACGCTCGTTCAGCAGATGCCGTGAGCGCGGGCTCAGAGTGAAGCCGAACGAGGCGTAGGTGCGCTCCAACCCGTCCAGGTCGCGAGTCAGGATGCCGGTGTGGTGCAAACCACGGATGTCACGCGTCATGGCACCGATGCTGCTCCGGCCGCCCTCTTTGGACCCGCAATGTCCCGCCCGGACGCCGGGATCCGACACCGATCTACCATCATGGGGTGGATTCGGTCACGCTCGACGCACTCGACCTGAGGGTGCTCCATGCGCTCCACCTCGACGCGCGTGCCCCCTTCAGCAGGATCGGCGAGGTCCTCGGTGTCTCCGACCGCATGGTCGCCCGCCGCTTGGCACGGCTGCGCGCCACCGGCTCCGCCCGCGTCACCGCGACGATCAACAGCAGAAGCGCCGGGCATGCCGAATGGCTGGTGCGCCTGCGCGTTCTACCCACCGCCACCCCCGTCCTCGCCCGGGCGCTGGCGCAGCGCCCCGACACCGCCTGGGTGACCGAGCTGTCGAGCGGCACCGAGATCGTCTGCATCCTGCGCACCAACGGCGCGGACCCGGCCCCGCTGAAGGCACTGACCCGCCACCGGCAGATCCTCCAGGTGGACGCGCACCGGCTGCTGCGCCATCTGATGGACCGCCGCTGGTCCGGCCGCACCTCGGCCCTCACCGCCGAGCAGATCACCGCACTGCGGCCACCCGCAGGTGACGGAGCCCCGGTCGCCCTCAACGATCTCGACCGGCGCCTGCTCCCCGCCCTGGCCACCGATGGCCGTGCCGCCTATCCGGGCCTCGCCCGCCACGTCGGCTGGTCGGAATCGGCGGTCCGCCGCCGCTTGGAGGAACTGCGCCGGTCAAACACCCTTCAGTTCGATGTCGAGGTCGACCCGGCGTTGCTCGGTTACTCCGCCCAATGCCTGCTCTGGCTGACCGTCGCCCCGTCCCGGCTCAGCCCCATCGCCCAAACCCTGGCCGCAGACCCCGAAGCGGCGTTCGTCGGAGCGACCACCGGCACCCACAACCTCCTGGCCATCGCCGTCTGCCGCGACGACGACGCCCTCTACACCTACCTCAGCGACCGCATCGGATCGCTGGACGGTGTCGAACGCATGGAAACCGCGCCGATCACCTCCTACACCAAACGCGTCGCCCCAACCCCCTGAGCCGTCTCAATCGACGCCCGGCAGCCCGCTTTACGCGACAGGGACTCCCTCAAGGATTACCGCACGATCAGAATAAGACGTCGTTTTACTTGAGTGAGTCGGCGTAGCAGATCAGGGCTGCGGCGATGCCGACGAAGGCCAGGAAGTGCTCGGGTTTGCATTCGTGGCGGCGGTGCAGGCGGCGGCAGCCGGCCAGCCACGACCTACCGGGTCGTGGCCGACCTGCAAGCGCTGCTGGCCCGCTGGGCCGGACGCTGCCCCACCTGCGACACCGTCCTGGACCCGCAGCACCAACCCACACCCCACTTGACCAAGCACTACTGGTCGCCGTGCGCGGGGTCAGTCAGCCGACCGGCTCTGAGTTCACGTCCAGGACTGCCTTGCCGGCGATGCGTCGGTCCAGCAAAGCCTGGGCGGCCTCGGTGACGTCTTCCCAGGGGCCCCGCCAGTCGACCTCGGGGGAGAGCTTGCCGGCGGCCACGAACTGCAGCAGGGTAGCCAGGTCGGGGCCGACCTGGTGGATGTCGCCGAAGGTGCTCATCGTCTTGGGCGGGCCGATGAAGAACAGCGAGTACGGCGCGAACACCGCGGGTTCGTCGGAGGCCCAGCCGATGTTCTGCACGCCGCCGCCAGGAGCGAGGAGTTCCCAGGCGGCAGCCAGCTGGGGCCCGCCGACGTTGTCGAGGACGAGGTCGACCGGCTGGTCGATGCCCGCCAAGCCGGTCACCACCTGGTGGGCACCCAGTTCGCTCAAGCCGCGGGCGCGGGCTGCCGATCCCACCGAGGCGATGACATGGGCGCCGCCCAGAGCCGCCAGCTGGACGGCGTAGCGACCGACGCCGCCGGACGCACCGGTGATCAGTACCCGGCGGCCCAGGAGGGAGTGAGTGCGCAGGGCGCGCAGCGCGGTGATACCGGCCATCGGCACCGCGGCGGCATCGGCCAGGTCGATCTGGGCGGGGACTTCGGCCACCGCGGTGGTGTCCACGGCCATCCGCTGGGCCCAGGCTCCCTCGCCGAACGCCGCCACTCGGGTGCCCACGGCGGGCCCGCTCCCGTCGGCGGCTGCCTGGACGACCACGCCGGCAGCGTCGTAGCCGTGCACGGTTCCGGCCGGTCGCCGGCCGGCGAACGCGACCTCGCCGCGGTTCAGCGAGATATGCCGGACTTCGAGAACCAGCTGGTGGGGTGCGGGCCGCGGCTCGTCGGCCACGCCGAGCCGCAGTGATCCGGGGGCGCCGGGATCGACGATGAGTGCGCGCATGCTCAGGTTCCTCCTGCCACTATCCGGACTCTCCGTCCGTTTAGTGGCACGGTAGCATAAGCGGACTATCCGTCCGTTTTATTGGGGAGGTGCCCGATGGCCCGGCAGCGCGCCGAACGCGCCGACGCCGCACGCAACCGGAACGCGGTCCTGCGCGCGACCGAACGACTCCTGGCCGAAGTCGGTGGGGACAGGCTGTCCCTCGATCAGGTCGCCGCCGAGGCCGGTGTCGGGAAGGGCACCGTTTACCGGGGCTTCGGCAACCGCGCCGGACTCCTGCAAGCGCTGTTGGAAGAGCGCTCCCGCGGACTGCGCGAGGCGGTCACCAACGGTCCTCCGCCCTTGGGCCCGGGCGCACCAACCCGGAACCGGCTACTGGCGTTCCTGGACGCACTCGGCGCGATCGCCGAGGACAACGCCGTCCTGCTCGCAGCCCACGAACAGGCATGCGCCGACAACAAGTACACCGACCCCAGCTACCGGTTCTGGCACCGCCACATCAGCACCCTGCTCGCCCAAGCATCACCTGGCCTCGACACCGAACTCACCGCCCACGCGCTGCTCGCCGCCTTCGACGGCGACCTGATCCGCCACATCACGCACGCCGACGATCCGCGGCGCTTCACCCGCTCCATCCAGCAGATGGCCACAGCACTACTCGGCCATGGTGCTCAACCGATGCAGAGTGACCTGCATGACCGTGTGTCATAGGGAGCAATGCCCGGCCCAGCCGTGACTGCCCAGTTCGTCAACACGCTCTGACGAGACCTTCCTTCCGATGCTGGTCGACCCCCGGCACTAGTCGTCGTCCTGGAGGCCGTTGCCCTTCGACGCGCCGGGCTGGAACGCCCGGCCACGACGGTCTCAGCGACGTCGGGCTCAGTTCCGATGGGGAGTCAACGTGGGACCGGCGCGCATGGCCGCCGATCCCCCCAGGCCGCACACGCCGCTGCCGCGCTCAACCCTCGTGGCGGTGGCGAAGCCGGTAGCGGCGGCCGCGGATCCGGCTGCCCAGCACGAGCAGTTCATCGAGGCCCGCCCCCTGATTCGCCCAGCGATCGAGTTCCTCGCGGCCGATCAGGGCTATCCGGAAGGTTTCGGCCTGCTGCTGGGCATCGCGGGTGAAGCCGCCGTTGGTCACCACCACCGCGATGTCCGCCTGGTGGGCCGGCCCGGCGGTGCCGTTGACCTCGTAGATCACCTTGGAGTCGACCTTGCGTCCGGTGGTGCGGTGCTTGCACTGGACGACCACGGTCTGCCGGGAGGGCAGGTGGGAGCCGATGACATCGGCCGCCTTGTCGCCGCGGCCGCCCACCCGCCGCGCGTCCAGGCCGTCACGGATCATCAGGTCGCGCACAGCCTCCTCGAAGGCGGTCGGTGACATCTGGTCGAGCTCGGCGAGCGTGAACCGCAGCGTCGCCAGCCGGCGGGCCGCCGCGCCCGCCCGCAGCACCCGCGCCTGCGTGTACCCGCACGCCCCGACCACCCCGCCGAGCACCAAGACCGGGATCGCCCACCAGGTCGACAGCAGCCAGCCCCCGGCAGCGCGCACGAGCTCCACTGCGATCGAGACCGCGATGAGCACCACCACGACCGCGCCCACCCATTCATCCCACGTGCGGGGCTTCTTGATACGGCGCGCCCGTCGCCCCAGCTCCCCCAGCACCCGGGCGCCGGGCGACAGGCGCCCCGTCGATCGGTAGGTCACGGGGCCGGCGCCTCACTCGCCGGCGTCCCCGACTTGGACGGCTCAGGCTGAGCCTCACCGTCCCCGCCACCGTTCACCAGCACCCAGAGCGCGACCGCGACGATCGCCGCGATCAGCCACCCGGAACCGCCCTTGCCGCCGCTTCGGCTCGGCATGTTCACCCAGTGCCCACGCCTGTAGTACTTCGCCATGGTTCCCTCTCCCCCGGCGGCACCGGCGCGGACCCTCCGCGCACGATTCTCCGCCAGGGGCGACACTCAAACATCCCGCCCCGACAAAAACCGGCTAAAAGCGTCTATCAGACGTCAAATAGCTACATTCAGACAGGCAAACATGACTGCGTTGACATTTGCGCCTGACCTACCCGAGACGCCCCGATCCCTTCCGGAGGGGCCGTAACCGGGCGCCTGCCGCACACATGGGAACGCCCCGAACCCGAAGGTGCGGGGGCGTGCTGGGTGCGCCGCAGGGTGGCTACCGAGCGGCGGAGACGAGCTACTGGGCCTGGCGGGCCGCCTCAGCGTCGAGGGCGATCGCCGACGTCAGGCAGGCCGGGATGGTTCTGGCCGGCCGAGTGCGCCGCTCATCAGGGGCGGGTGTGGATCGTGCTGGGTACCGGTCGTGGGCCGAGTACGCCACCACAGCACTCGGCGTATCGCGCGCCCAGGTGTAACGGCTCATCGACATGGCCACGACCGCCGACCAGCTCTCACCGTGTTCGCCACGGACCTGGAGCTGTCTCCCGCGGGAGACACCGAGCTGTCGGACCGGGCGCTGCGCGAGGTCCGCGGCCGCGTCGCCGAGGTCGCCGCAGTGCCGGCCGACCGCGCCGCCGGGCTGCGCGCCGCCGGCCAGGCGCCGACCGAGCCACAGGCCACCGTGCTGATCGAGCAGGCCGTTGCCCAAGTCCCCGCGCTCCCCCACCGGCAGCACCTCCGCCGCTCCGCCCGCCAAACCGCTGGTCGAGTCCGCTCGCAAGCCGGTCGAGAGCTGTACGCCGAAGCGGCGCACCTCGGCGCGCTGGCGCTGGAGATCGCACCCGCCTACCTGTCTGAGGCCCCAGGCCGCCGTGCCCCCCTCCCGGTTCGCCGAGGACATCGGGGCCGAACTTGACGAGGCGATGGCCCAGCGCCGTTACGCCATCACAGGGGCGGCATCGGTGTCTTGCGGCTGCGGGCTGGGGCGGCCGGGCAGCAGCAGGCAGAGTGGGAGAGCGGCGGCGGCGAACGCTGCGGACCACCAGAAGGCGTCACCGAAGCCCGATGCCAGGGCGGCGGGTGTACGGGCGCCGGCGGAAGTGCCCTGAAGGATCATGAAGAGCAGCGCGGTACCTGCGGAGCCGCCGACCTGCTGGGCGACACGGCTGATGCCGGCGCCTTGGGGGATCTCCTCGGGCTTGAGCCCGACGAAGGCGGCGCCCATGATCGTGATCATTGCGGCTCCCAGTCCGATGCCGCGTACGAACAGCACGGCCATCAGCGTGATGTTGCTGGTGCCGGCGGTGACGAAGCCGAACGGCACGGTGGAGGCGAAGGTCAGGACGAAGGCGGCGATGGCGACCGATCGCGGGCCGAAGCGGTCCATGTACGTGCCGGCCAGCGCGCGGGAGATGAGGGTGCCCACTCCTTGGGGGATGAGCAGGAATGCGGCGCCGAGGGCGGACTCGCCGCGGACCTGCTGCCAGTACAGCGGCAGCAGCAGCATGGTGCCGTACAGGGCCGCGCCGGACAGGAAGACCAGCACCGTCGAGGAGGAGAGGTTGCGGTAGCGGAACAGCCTGATGTTGATCAGGGCGTCCGCGCCGCGCCGCAGCGCCCAACCGACGTAGCCGATCAGGAGGGCGAGCCCGGCTGCGAGGGGTAGCGTGACTTCGGGGTCGCTGAGCCCGGTGGGTCCGGTGATCTGGGTCAGGCCATAGATGACGGCGGCGATGCCGGGTGAGAGCAGCAGCATGCCGACGACGTCGAGGCGGGGGCGGGCGCTCGCATGATCGGCGGGCAGGTGGCGCCAGGCGAGTATCGCGCCGACGACGCCGAAGGGCACGTTGAACAGGAAGATCCAGCGCCAGTCGCCCAGGTGCAGGATGATGCCGCCGATGACGGGGCCGAGTACCGGGCCGAGGGCCGTGGGCACGGTGACCAGGGACATGACCTTGCCGATGTTGCGGCCCTGGGCGGCCTGCATGATCAGCGTGAACATCAGGACCATCATGACGCCGCCGCCCAGGCCTTGGACCACCCGGAAGATGATCAGGCTCGTGGCGTTGCACGCCGAGGCGGCCAGCAGCGACCCGAGCAGGAACAGGCCCAGGGAGGCGATCCACAGGCGCTTGCCACCCAGGACCGCCTGGATCCAGCCCACCGCCGGCATCACGGTGGCCAGGGCCAGCAGGTAGGCGGTGCTCACCCACTGGATGGTGGACAGGGAGACGTGCATCTGCCCGGCGAGGCTGTCGATTGCGACGCTCATGATCGTGGTGTCGAAGATGACGGCGAACGCGCCGACGATCAGAGTGAAGGTCATGCGCCGCAGGGCCGGGTCGACGGCGTCTGCGGAGACCGATGGCGCCTTGGCGCCCTCGTCGGCGGCCATAGAGGTTCCTTAAGGTAGGACGTCTATCTTATGGCCGCTACTCTAAGTCACTGGAATAGGGTAGGCAAATCTATCTAAGGAGGGTGCGGATGGCTGAGCGACGCCGCGGGGCGGTACTGGAGAAGGCACTGCTCGATGCGGCCTGGGAAGAACTCACCGCCCAGGGCTACGCCAAATTCACCATGGACGCCGTCGTCAAGCGCGCGGGCACCAGCCCGTCGGTCCTCTACCGACGCTGGTCCGACCGCGACGAACTCGCCCAGGCCGCCATCGCCCACCACCTGCGGGAGCAGGTCCTCGACATTCCCGACACCGGAAGCCTGCGCGAGGACGTCCTCACCCTCATGCGGGAGATCAACGCCACCCGTGCCCAACTCACCACCACCATGTTCGCGCACCTCGCCGCCCACTACCAGGCGACCGGAACGCGTCCCAGCGACCTGACCGACCCCGCCGCAACCGGCCGCAAGGAAGCCACCGATGTGATCTTCGACCGGGCCGTCGAACGCGGCGAGATCGACCCGCAGCACATCACCGAGCGCATCAAGACACTCCCCTTCGACCTGCTGCGCCACGAACTCCTGACGACCTTCGCCCCCGCCGGCGACCACACCCTCCAAGAGATCGTTGACACGATCTTCCTTCCCCTGATCACACCCCGCCCCATGTGATCTTGGCCCGCGGGGGCCATTCAGCGTCCGAGCCCACGGCCCTCTACCGCCAAGATCCGTCCGAGACCCTCGCGGGCCGTACTGCATCTGCGCGGGGCCGGCGCCGCCGCGGCACAGCCGGGCCGGGTGGCGCAGGCGTGGCGCAGCCGGTGCGGGCGAAGTCCGGGCGCTCGGCCGCCTTACCGACGGCGAGCACGACCTGGACGATCCCGGAGATATCAGCGGCCCCACGCTGGCCCAGCCACAGCGGGTCGTCGCGGCCGCGCTCATCCAGCCAGACACGCACCGCGTTGCGGGCGGGTGCGGGGAGCGGGACCGTGCGGACCTGGTCGCCCTTGCCGTGCAGCCGCACGGTCCCGGTCCGCGCGCTGACCGCGACATCGCGCGGCTGCAGCCGCGCGACGCTCCTCTTCACTGACCACGATCACCCGGTCCCGGGCGCCGCGGCGGGCCGCCGTGTCGACGGCGCCGGCCTCCCGGTCGTTCAGTGCGTTGGTTTGCTTTGATCAGACCCAATGCGGTCTCGCGCTATCGCAACCGGCCCCCAGGATCGCCGGTCTCTTTGGGGATGGTCCGCCATGTGTGGGCCGCCTGCACGCCCCGCCGGCGCATTTCCAGCAGGATCGGCCGGGTGCGGCCCCACAGCAGGCTGATGATTCCCTCCAGGATCTCGGTCACGTCAAGCGCTGTTTGTTTCACCTCGACATTCCTACGGCTGCTGTCCGGCATTTGCTTGATCATGCTGCGTAGGGCCGCCTTGCGTGCTACGGCGGGAGGATGGGAGCCGAGCTGGCGGGAGTCCTCGTCACCGGTCTGCAGCAGGGCGACGGCGCGGTCCATCACTTCCAGCGCCTCAAAAAACAGGCAGGCGCCCATGACGGTCTGCGGGAAGGGGTGGGCACCGTAAACGCTGCCTGCACTGAGCGCCAGAGCCAGGCCGGTTTGGTCGGCCTGGATCTCGTCCCGCCACGAATGCATCAGTACCTCGGCCTCGGCCGCCGGCAAGACCGCCTTCCGTGTCGGACTGACGTCCACGTGGCGCAGCATGATGTGGGCGTACTCGTGACCTAGAACGAAGTATTGGAGAGCGTTTGACAGCCTCGATGCGAGTTGGGCCCGAGCGGGCGCTGTTTCCACGTCGAGGGCGCCGACCATGCCGGTGACGGCATAGTCGACAACGAGGGACGTGAAGTGTTCGGCGACCTCGGGATGGGCCTTGAGCCGCTTGGCCGTGGAGGATTCGCTCCAGTCGAACATGTATCTGCCGTTTGCGTCGTTGGGGCCCTGGTCTATGGCCCAGGCGATCGCCCTGCCGAGTCTTTGGGTGAAGGAGATCATCTGGTCCTCGAAGAGCACCAGATAGGCGTCTGAAGTTCCCGGTACGCGCATGGATGCGGCGTTGAGTTGCCCGGTGCGCAGGAGGCCGACGGCTGGACGTGCCGGTGTGAAGGCCACGTCGTCTATCTTGACCTGGGAGGCTGCGATCCTCTCGATTTCGTCCATCCGTTCGGCCAGCACTTCAGAGACCGCGGCCTCAGGGTTTTTGCGCGCGCGGGCGAAATACTGTTCCACCTTCGCCCGAAGCGCTGGGATCATGTGCTCTTCGGGGGGAGGGTTTTCGCGTATGACCTCGTCGACCCGCTTCTTCCAGAAGGCCGGGTCGGAAGGGAGCCGGAGGGGGCCGAGGGTGGCTTCTGTCGCGGCTCGGAGCTGCTCAAGAAAGCGCTGCGCCTCAGGAGTGCTCACACGTCACCGCCCGGGGACGGAGCCTCGACGGACTTGACCTCCACATCGGAGCCGAAGACGTCGGTTACGGCCTTGGTGACCTGCTCGATGCCGCCGCCGTCGCCGGCGAGCAATTCCGGCAGGGCGGCGATCACCTTGCCGAACATGCCTTCCGGCTCCTTGACCTCCACGGTCACCTTGTCGTCCGCGGTAACGATGATCACCGTCCCGTAGACCACGTCCGGGGTGCGGTAGAGCGCCTTCGGCGCCCCTGGCCTCAAGTCGACCACCTGCCCGCCCTTGCGCTGCTCCAGAACGTGCAGCACGGTGCCGACCGCGGCCACGGTGCCCACCAGAACCAGAGTCACGGTGGCGACCGGCTCGACCCCGCGGCGGGGAACGGACTCGACCTCGACCCCATGAGCCGCCGCCACCGCACGGGCGGTCGACTCCTGGGACGGATCAAGAACGACGACGGACTGCGTCTGCGAAGACTCGGACATCTGATCTCCTCTTCGGCGGCCTGCGATGGCAACACAGTGCCACGGACCGCAACACAACGTGGCGACATGTCATCTCTTGCTGTGCGCCACCGCTACTCCAGGCTCGCGGTGCCGGGACATCCTGGGACGGGTGCGGGGCTGCAACGAGGAACTCCGGGCGCTGGAAGCCGACCCGGCCGCGCCGCCGGACCTGCCGGGCAGGTCAGCGGCGGTCGCGGCGGCTCCCCGACGCCGCCGATCGGGCGGCCGTCGAGTCAGGAGCGTCCGCATGACCAGCAGCACCACGACGCTGCCGTTCGTGATCGCTCGCAGCCACGACGAAGAGATGGCCGGTGACGGCGAGAGTCGGTACGGGCGCTACGTCCGCAAGGCGGTCATCGCCGATGGCGGTTACGTCCGGGTCCGGGATGACCGGACCGCGGTGCGCCGCAGCGGAGGCTTGTCCACCGATCGGTGGACGGCAGGTTCAGCCGATCGAGCCTGCCGCGCGTCCCGTCCCGTTGAAGAGGATGATCGGCATGACGAACTCCCTGCAAGAAGCACCTGTCGGTGACGGCGGTGCGGCCGGTGTGCCCGGTCATGCCGACGTCGTCCGGCTGACGTCGGTGCGCAAGGTCTATGGCGGTGCGAGGAATGCCGTGGTCGCGCTCGATGAGGTGAGCGTCGGGCTCCGGAAGGGCACCTTCACCGCGATCATGGGGCCGTCGGGCTCCGGTAAGAGCACGTTGCTGCAGTGCGCCGCCGGGCTGGACCGGCCGACGTCGGGCTCGGTGGTGCTGGACGGGGTGGAGCTCACCTCGCTCGGCGAGCGGGAGCGGACCCGGCTGCGACGCCGGCGGATCGGTTTCGTGTTCCAAGCGTTCAACCTGCTGCCCGCGCTGACCGTGCGCGACAACGTGGCGCTGCCGTTGCGGCTGGCGGGCCGCCGTCCCGAGCGCGGGGCGGTGGAGGAGGTGCTGGAGCGGGTCGGGCTCGGCGGCCGGCTGCGCAGCCGGCCGGGTGAGCTGTCCGGGGGCCAGCAGCAGCGGGTGGCGATCGCGCGGGCGCTGATCACCCGGCCCGCGGTGCTGTTCGGGGACGAGCCGACCGGCGCGCTGGACACCGGCACCGCCCGCGAGGTCCTCGGCCTGCTGCGCGAGGCGGTCGAGGAGGCGGGGCAGACGGTGGTGATGGTCACCCACGACCCGGTGGCCGCCGCGCATGCCGACCGGGCGCTGTTCCTGGCCGACGGGCGCCTGGCCGGTGAGCTGGACCGGCCGACCGTCGAGCGGGTCGCCGCGTGGATGACGCGCCTGGGTGCGGACGGAGCGGGCCGGTGACCGGGATCGCGCTGCGCATGCTGCGCTTCCACAAAGGCGGCTTCCTGGCCTCGTTCGTCGCGCTGTTCCTGGGCGCGCTGATCGTGGTGGGCTGCGGCGGGCTGCTGGAGACCGGCATCCGCGCCGCCGCGCCGCCGCAACGGCTGGCCGCCGCCCCGATCGTCGTCACCGGCGACCAGCGCTACCACGGCACCGTCCAGGAGCTGATCTTCCCCGAGCGGGCCCACCTGGACGCCGCCCTGACCGCGAAGATCGGCGCGGTGCCGGGTGTCGCCGCCGCGGTGCCGGACATCTCCTTCCCCGCCGCGCTCGCCTCCCACGGCGCGGTCACCGGACACAACTGGGCCTCGGCGCGGCTCGCCCCGCACCGGCTCGCGCAGGGCGCCGCGCCGTCCGGGCCCGGGCAGATCGTGCTCGGCGAGGATCTGGCCGAGCGGGCCGGCCTGCGCACCGGCGGCCGCGTCGAGCTGCTGGTGCACGGCGCCGCCGAACGATTCCAGATCGTCGGGCTGGCCGCCGGCACCGGTGACGTCTTCGTCGCCGACACCGACGCGAGCCGCCTGGCCGGACGCCCCGGCAAGATCGACTCGGTGGGCGTGCTGCTCGCGCCCGGCGCCGGCGCCGGCCAGGTCGCGCGGGCCGTCGAGTCCGCGGTCGGGGCCACCGCCGCCGGGTCCGGCCCGGCGGTGCTGACCGGGGACGACCGGGGCCGGGCCGAGGACCCCGGCCTGATCGAGGGCACCGACGACCTGATCCCGCTCGCCGCCGCGTTCGGCAGCCTCGCGGCACTGGCCATGGTGTTCGTGGTGGCCGGCACCGTGGGCCTGTCGATCCGGCAGCGGGAACGCCAGACCGCACTGCTGCGCGCGGTCGGCGCCACCCCCGGCCAGCTCCGCAGGATGATCCTGGCCGAAACGATGATCCTGGCGGTGGCCGCGACCGCGCTGGCCTGCTGGCCCGCACCCTGGTTCGGCCGATGGCTGCTGAAGGCGTTCGAGCACGGCGGCGTGGTCTCCGGCTCGGTCGCGTTCCGCTCCGGCGCCTTCCCGCTGATCGCCGGCGCCGGTCTCGCCCTCACCGCCGCGCTGGGCGCCGCCTTCATGGCCGCGCACCAGGCGGCGCGCACCCGCCCGGCCGAAGCGCTCGCCGATGCCGCGCTGCAGCGCCGCTGGTTCAGCGCCGTCCGGCTCGTCCTCGGCGTGCTGTGCCTGGGCGGCGGCGCCGCGCTGGCGGTCGGCACCGCCGGGTCCGACGGCCCCGACGCCGGCGGCGTCGCCACTCCCGCCGCGCTGGTCTGGACGATCGCGTTCGGGCTGCTCGGCCCCGTCCTGGCCCGCACCATCAACGCCGCCCTGACCCGGCCCGTCCGCGCGCTGTCCGGCCTGGCCGGCGAACTGGCCACCGCCAACGCCCGCGCCCGTACCGCCCGCCTCACCACCGCGGTGATGCCGGTCATGCTCGCCACCGGACTGGCCCTCAGCCTGACCTACCTGCAGACCACCCAGTCCGACGGCGACCGCCGCGCCTTCGAACAGGCCCAGCGCGCCGACCTCGTGCTCACCTCCACCGCCGGCGGCCTGCCCTTGGACGCGGTCGACACCGTCCGCAAGATCCCCGGCGTCGCCGCCGCGACCGCCCAGATCCCCAGCCGCGGCTTCGTCGAACCCGCCACAGCCCCCGCGCCCTCAGGCAACAGCGGCGGAGAGGAAGAGGAATCGGCCGGGCCGCAGCCCACCGAACTCGCCCTCCAGGGCATCACTCCCCAGGGAGCCGACCGGACGACCGCCTACCGCGCCGCCACCGGCACCCTGACCGCACTGCGGGGCGACACCATCGCGCTGCCCACCCGCTACGCCACCGGACACCGGCTCGGCGACGCCATCGCGATGCGGCTTGGCGACGGCACCCGCACCCGGCTCAGGCTCATCGCCACCATCGACGCACGGCGCGGCTATGAGACCGCCCTCGTGCCGGCCGCGCTGCTGGCCTCGCACACCGGCACCGGGCTCGTCCCGCGGATCCTCATCAGCGCCGACCCCGGCGCCGACCGCACCGCACTGGCCACCGCACTGACCTCCGTCGGCCGCCCCGGCCTCCGGCTCACCGACCGTGACGGCCTTGCCACCGCCCAGCAGGACCGAGACCACACCCAGGCCACCATGGCCTGGCTCGTCATCGCCGTCGTCGTCGGCTACGCGGTCATCTCCCTGATCAACACCCAGGCCCTCGCGACCGCCGAACGCCGCCGCGAATTCGGGCTGATGCGCCTGGTCGGAGCCACCCGCCGGCAGATCCTGCGGATGATGGCCGTCGAAGCGTGCCTCGTCGCCGCCGCCGGCATCACCCTCGGCCTGCTGATCGCCGCCCTCACCCTGATCCCGGCGGGCCTCAGCGTGCTGGACTCCGGCTTCCCGGGCGGCCCGCCCTGGATTCTCACCGCGATCGTCGCCGCCGCCCTGGCACTCACCATCCTCACCACCCTCACCGCGACCCGCATCACCCTGCGCGGCGGCCCCGACTGCACCGGCTGAAGAAGCACTGACCGTGGCATCGCCGAGAGAACGCCACCGAATGAACACCGACCACGGAGATGAGGCAGATGGACTTCGCCCAGGCTGCGGCGCGCTGCTGGACACGGACGTCATCCGCATCAGGGTCTGCCGTCGCTCATGCCGCTGCTCGGCGAGCGGAGTTCGTGGCCGCTCCGGCACCGGCACCGGCCGCCGCGGAGCTGCACCCACTGGAAGTACGCTGACCGTTATGGATCTTCAGCCGCGGCCCGGCGACCAGGTCCGGGCGCTGCACCGGTGGTACGTCGCCGTATGGGTCCTGTTCGGCCTGTGCCCGCCGGCCATCGCGGTGCACGACCGTCCCGCCGCGACGCTGTACCCGGCGCTGGCGCTGCTGGCGGTACTCGCCCTCTCCCACGCCCTCGTCCGGGTGACCGGCCCGTACGCGTTCCTGTGCGTGCTGGCGCTCGGCGTGGGAGGGATGTCCTTCCTGCTCGGCGGCGGCGCGGCGATGTTCATCGTGTCGCTCCCGCTCTTCTGGATCCACTCCAGAAGCCCGCGGCACGCGGTCGCCTTCATCGGCGTCGCCGCCACACTCACGCTCGCCGGGACGGTCCGCTGGGGCGGGGAGGCGCTGACCGGCAACGCCGTCTTCACCCTGATCGGCGCCGCGGCGGGCATCCTGCTCGGCCTCTGGATGCACCGCGTCCTGGAGCAGCGCGACGAGCGGGCCCGCCGCCTGGCCGGCGAGCTCGCGAGCACCCAGCGCGAACTGGCGGAGGCGTACCAGCGCCAGGGTGCCGCCGAGGAGCGCGAGCGCCTCGCCCGCGAGATCCACGACACCCTGGCCCAGGGCTTCGCCTCCATCGTCGTCCTGGCGGAGGCGGCCCGCACCGACCCCGCCAAGCTGGTGTCGATCGAACGCACCGCGCGGGAGAACCTCGCCGAGGCCCGCGCTCTGGTCGGCTCCGCCCCATCCCAGGCCGGCGGCCCGCCCTGGGCCGACGGGACGATCGCCCGCACCCTGCGGCGCACGCTCGACCGCTTCGCCGAGGACACCGGCATCGCTCTCCATGCCGAGCTGCCCGACGTCCGGTGCGACCAGCCGGCCCGCATCGCGCTCCTGCGCTGCACCCAGGAGGCCCTGGCCAACGTGCGCAAGCACGCCGCCGCGGGCACGGTCGGCGTCGTCCTCGCCCGGCATCCGCACGGCATCGAGCTGGAGATCACCGACGACGGCCGCGGCTTCGCGGTCGGCGAGGCCCGCGGCTTCGGCCTGGACGGCATGCGCCGGCGGCTGGCCGAGCTCGGCGGCGAGCTCACCGTGACCAGTTCCCCCGGCGAGGGCACCCGCGTCCTCGCCCTGATCCCCGCGGACCCGGAATGACCGAAGACCCCCTGCGCGTGATCGTGGCCGACGACCACACGGTGATGCGCTCCGGCCTGGTCGCCCTCCTGACCGCCGAGCCCGCCATCACCGTCGTCGGCGAGGCCGGGAACGGCCGCGAGGCGGTCGAGCTGGCCGGCCGGCTCGCCCCCGACCTCGTCCTGCTCGACCTGCGGATGCCCGTCATGGACGGCGTCGCCGCCACCGCCGAGATCGTCCCGTCCGGCACCCGGGTGCTGATCCTGACCACCTACGACACCGACGCCGAGATCGAACGGGCCGTCGAGGCCGGCGCGATGGGCTACCTGCTCAAGGACACCACCCGCGAGCAGCTCGTCGCCGCCATCCACGCCGCCGCCCGCGGCGAGACCGTGCTCGCGCCCCGGGTCGCCGAACGCCTCGTCGCCCGCATGCGCCGCCCCGCCCAGGTCCCGCTGACCCCTCGCGAGATCGACGTGCTGACCGCGGTCGCCGACGGCCTGTCCAACGCCGACATCGGCCGCCGCCTGGTCATCGCCGAGGCCACGGTCAAGACCCACCTCTTGCGCATCTTCGCCAAGCTGGACGTCAGCGACCGCACCCGCGCGGTCGTGGTGGCGCTGGAGCGCGGCCTCCTCCCGCGGTCCTGAGGTCGGGCCGCCGCGTGGCGGGTTCGGAAGGCGCGCCTCCGGACGAGGACCCGCGCAAGCGCGGGTTCACCCTCCACCAGCTCCGCCACTCCCGGCTGACCCACCTGGCCGAGGACGAGGCTGCACCACGGTGTCGTTCTGACGTGTCGGTGCCGGGCCCCTGCCTCCACCACGGCTGGGGGACCGCAGGCGGTCGACCTCGTCTTGGGTGCCGGCTTGGGCTGCTTGGACGAAGCGCAGGACCGAGTCGAGCTGGTCGTCGGTGAAGTCGGCCAGGACCTCGCGGGTACGCACGTTCAGGCCCGCGTAGTAGTCGTTGATGCGGGCGAGTCCTTCGGTGGTCGGTTCGATGAGGGTCTTGCGCCGGTCGTGCGGGTCCGGGCGGCGCTGGACCAGGCCTGCCGACTCCAGCCGGTCGATCATCCGGGACAGCGATCCGGGGGTGAGGCCCACGCGGTCGGCCAGGGCGGCGGCGGTGGCGGGGCCGCCGCGGTTGAGGGCGTGCAGGCAGGCGAAGTCGGACGGCACGACTCCCATGTGGTCGGCGATCAGGCCGTTGAGCTGTACCGCCGCGGTCACCCAGTCCGGCATCGCGTCGATGATGCGGTCGGTCGCCGCCCTGCGGCCGGCCGGTGGCTTGTGCTCGGTCATGTTGACACGCCTCGATTCCCTGCATATCTTGCGTCGCACAATCATTGCGTCACGCACTTAGTGTGTGGCGCACGAAACGAGTGTAGCGACCATCGAACGGAGTCCACATGGCGTCCACCACCGTGGCCGGCCAGGCCCGGCCGGCCGGCAAGGGGCGGAGCCTGGCTCTGCTGACCATCCTGCTCGCGGCGTTCCTGGACCTCATCGGGGTGACGATCGTGAACGTCGTCCTCCCCCCGCTCCAGGCGGATCTGAACGCCTCCCCGGCGCACCTGCAGTGGATCCAGGCGGGCTACACCCTGGCGTTCGCACTGGGGATGATCAGCGGGGCCCGGCTGGGCGATCTGCTGGGACACAAGCGGGTGTTCATCGCCGGCATCGCCGGGTTCGCGGCGGCCTCGGCACTGTGCGGCATGGCCGCCGGTCCCGGCATGCTGGTCGCGGCAAGGGTGCTGCAGGGGCTGTTCGCGGCCGCGATGATCCCGCAGGTGCTCTCCCAGATCCAGGTGATGTACGCGCCACGGGAGCGGGGCGGCCCGATGGCGGCGTTCGCGGCGCTGTCGGGACTGGCGGCGACGCTGGGCCCGATCGCCGGACCGGCGCTGCTGGAGTGGGACCTGTGGGGGGCGGGCTGGCGGCTGGTGTTCTGGGTGAACGTTCCCCTGGCCGTGCTGGCCGTGGTCGCCTCGGTGAAGCTGCTGCCCGACAGCCGTGCCGGGTCGGCCGCCCGGCTCGACCTGAGCGGGGTCGCGCTGTCGGCGGCCGGGCTGCTGCTGGTGCTGTACCCGCTGATCACCGCGGCGGACCGGTCCGGCTGGCCGCTGTGGACCTGGATCTGCCTCGGCGCCGGCCTGGCGGTACTGGCCGGGTTCGCTTGGTGGGAACGCCGGGTCGCCGCGCCACTGGTGCAGATGTCGCTGTTCCGGTTCCGGTCGGTGAACGGCGGCCTGCTGGTCCAGATGCTGTTCTTCGTCCCGGCAATGGGCTTCTTCATGGTCTTCATGCTGTTCCTGCAGCAGGGCCTGGGAATGAGCCCGATGCGGTCCGGCCTGATCATGCTGCCCTGGTCGGTGGCGGTCCCGGTGTTCGCCACGGTGTCGGCGGCCCTGCTGCTGCCGCGGATCGGCCGGGCGACCGTGCAGATCGGGCTGGTGGTGATGGCCCTGGGATTCACGCTCCTGGCCATCCAGAGCGCCGGGGCCACGTCCGCCACCGGCTGGAGCGACCTGGTCTGGGGCGTGCTGGTGGGCGGCGCCGGGATGGGCATGGTCGTGGCCCCGCTGCTGCAGCTGACGCTGAACGATGTGCCTGTGGCCGACGCGGGCTCGGGCTCGGCCCTCTACAACACCGTGACGCAGCTGGCCGCCTCCGTCGGCGTCGCGGTGATCGGTACGTTCTTTTTCACCCGGGTGCGCGGCATCGAGCACAACTCGCAGGCGCTGGCCGAGGGGTTCGGTGATGCGCAGGCCGGATCGCTCTGGCTGGGCATCGCGCTGCTGGCGGTCGCCTTCGCAGCCACCTTCCTGCTCCCGCGCAAGCCCGCCGCCTCGTCCGCCCTGGCCACCCAGGGAGCGTGACGGACCGTGCCCGATATCGAGCTGCCCGGCCTGATCCAGGCCACGTTCGTTCCTGCCGAGAGCGCGGTGGCCTGGTGGGGTGCCGGTGAGGTCGCCGCCGTCCTGAAACGCCACGGGCTTCCGGCGGGGCGGCCGGCAACCTGCCGCCTCGCCGTGCCCGACCGGCAGCGCGTGCTCGTCGCCGCGGACGTTGCGGTGCGGCTGGTGGATCTGGACGCCGCGGTACCCGCCCTGGACACCCTCACCGGCCCTGACACGGTGTTCGGCGCATCGGTGCGGGCATGGCGCGAGGCCGTCCGGCTGGTGGAGCCCGGCTACGCCGACACCGAGGTGTCCGACGACATCGCCATCGCTGAACTGGCCGGGCGAATGCCGGCCGCCGCGCACGCCGTGCTCAATGAAGAGGGCACCGCGATCTACTCGGCCGCAGCGATGCTGGCACGGTTCCGCCAGGCGGTGCTCACCCGCTCGGAACTCAAGTCCGCGGCCGTCCAGGCTGAGCTTCGTCCCTACCAGGTGGACGGGGTGGCGTGGCTGCGAGGGCTGCACGGCGGCGGCGTGCTGGCCGACCAGATGGGATTGGGGAAGACTTTGCAGGCCATCGGCCTGCTGGCCACCCGGGCGACCACGCGGCCGCACCTGGTCGTGTGCCCGGTCTCGGTGCTCGGCAACTGGCGGCGTGAATTGGCGCGGTTCGCCCCCCACCTGCCCGTCGTCTCCTACCACGGACCCCGGCGGGAACTGCCCGAGACGATGCCGCCGGGCAGCGTGGTCGTCACCAGCTACAGCGTCCTGCGCACCGACTCCGCAGCACTGGCCGCAACGGACTGGGAGGTCCTGGTGCTCGACGAGGCCCAGCAGATCAAGAACCCCGACTCCAAGGCCGGCCGGTCCGCCACGCTGCTGCACGCGCGGACCCGGATCGCGATGACGGGCACACCGGTGGAGAATCGCCTGGAAGATCTCTGGGCGATCCTCCGCGTCACCAACCCCGGCCTGCTGGGACCCGCGAACGCTTCAAACAGCGCTTCGCCGTGCCCATCCAGCAACGCCGTTCGGCCACCGCCGCGGCACGGCTCAACGCTCTCGTCGCACCCCATCTGCTGCGCCGGACCAAGGACGAGGTCCTCACCGACCTTCCACCCAAGCAGTACTCGACCGTCACCTGCTCCCTCACCGGCGAACAGGCACGCCTCTACCGCGACGCCGTCGACCGGGCCTTCGCCGAGGGCCTGGGCGCCGGCATCGAACGGCGCGGCCGCGTACTGGCCCTGCTGACCACGCTCAAGCAGATCTGCAACCACCCCGCACACTTCCTCGGACACGACAACCGCGACCTTGCCGGGCGTTCGGGCAAGTTCGACCGTGCCACCGAAATGCTCACCGAGATCGCCCAGGACCAGGACCGGGCCCTGGTCTTCACCCAGTACCGGGCGATGGGAGAAATGTTGTCCCACCATCTCGGCCAGGCCCTGGACACCGCGCCCATCCCCTTCCTGCATGGGGGATTGAGCCCACAGCGGCGCGACCGGCTCATCGAGACGTTCCAAAACGACGACGACGCGCCGCCCATTCTGCTGCTGAGCCTGCGCGCTGCCGGGTTCGGCCTCAACCTCACCCGCGCCGGACACGTCATGCACTACGACCGCTGGTGGAACCCCGCAGTGGAGGACCAGGCCACCGACCGCGCCCACCGGATCGGGCAGCGGCGCGCGCTCAACGTCCACACCCTCGTCACCGCGGGCACCGTCGAGGACCACATCGCGCGCCTACAAGAACGCAAACGCGCACTCTCCGACATCGTCGCCGGCGGCACCGAGGCCGCCCTGTCCGACCTGCCCGACGAACAACTACACGCGATCCTCACCCTCGAGGACGAAACAGGGATCGGCTGATGGCCGCCGAGTTCGGAGCCGGTCCATGGGGCAGGGCGTGGCTGCGCATACTCGAGTCCCCGACCGCCGCTCCCGACCGGCGCCTGCCCAAGGCGCGCAGCCTCGCCCGCAACAACGCCGTCACCATCGTGGCGACCGGGCCGGGACTGATCGAGGCTGAGAGCACCGAGGGCGACATTTCCCACCGCGTCCGCATCGAGCTGCCATGCTGGGCCGCTCAGGCGCTGGCCGACGCCACGGCCCTCATCGAGAAAGCCATGGCGGACGCACCCGGCAGCCTGGCCCCAGGCGACCTGCCTGACGAACTCGCGCCCGTACTGTCCCGACGCGTCGGCCTCGCCGTCCCGCTCGACGAACAAGCGGCGTACTGCACCTGCTCAGACCGCCGAATTCCCTGCCTCCACATCCTGGCCACCCTCTACGCGCTCACTCAACGCATCGACGAACACCCCAGAACCGCCATCGATCTGCGCTTGCCCAATCCGACCCCGGCCCTCGACCGCAAATCATCACCGGACTGGATCGCCCTGGCCGACCTCGATCCCGCGGTCTTCTACATCGGCCGTATCAGCACCGACGAGTAAGAGGCGATCCCGGCACAACCGGCTACTCCAGTGGTAAGTCGTGATCTTCAGCGTCCTGGATGGGGATATCGTGTGGTGACCGGTTATCAAGTCGTCTGCGTCGGCCCAGCAGCGGATTGCGGCCGCAGATTGAGGGCGGCGACGGTGAGGAGGCCGGCGCCGATCGTGGCGAACAGCGCGGCGACCACGTCGACCAGGTAGTGCTCACCCAAGGTGATGCGGCTGGCCGATACCGCGGCCAGCATCGTCATGCTGCCGGCGAGCACGGTGACACGCCACCTGGCGGTCAGTTCCATACTGATCACGAAGGCGGTGAAGGTCAGTGCGCCGAGCACGGTCACGTGTCCGCTGGGGTAGGTCCAGTCCTGGGTGGTAACCGGCGGCCCCGGGCGTTGGAAGGCCGCCTGCAGGGCCACGGTGGCAAGGCATGCCGCGAGCAGCACCCCGTGGCGCGGGAGAAGCCGGGCGCCCCGTGCGCCGCGCCGCCGCAGCAGGCTCGACGCGGTGGCCAGGACAAGGGCAAGCCCGAAGATCGTTCCGACGCCGCTGATCACTGTGGCGATCACGGCAGGTGTCGTCTCGGACCGGGAGTACAGGTGGCCGACGATCCAAGAGTCCAATGGTGGAACACGCTCGCCCAGGGCGACTCCGGCGATCCCCATGGCGGCCAGGCAGAGACCGCCGGCCGCGGCGGCCGTGAGTCGCCACGTGCTCAGCAACGGTGACTTTGTCATGAAAGGACCGTACGGACACGCGGGAACCCTGGGCATCGGGGATGTCCCCGGGAAAACCCTGAGGGTCGGGCGAGGAACTGTCGTGGGCCCGTTGAGGTCCTGGCCGTCGCGGGGTCCCTCTGGCAGAACAACCAGCCCGGTTGGTTCCAGTGGCAGGCCACGATCTTGGTGGTGGGGTGCTGGAGCATGCAGACGGCCACCCCGTGATCATCGATGTTTGTGAGGACATCAGAAGATCACGTGGTGGCCGCGGGGTTCAGCGTAGACCCTGACCGGTGGCAGAGGATGTTGGAGGATCTGCTGGGCCGCTTGGCCTGCAGGTTCTCGCGGGTGGAGACCCGGCGGCGGTTCCGGAGCCTGCTGGAGGGGCTGCTGGCGGAGTTGCCGCGCAAGAATTGCTGGACGCTGGCCGAGCATGCTGGCGATGCCAGCCCGTATGGGATGCAGTATCTGCTGGGCCGGGCGGTGTGGGACGCCGACGCCGTACGCGATGACATTCGCGGTTACGTCACCGAGCGCCTCGGGGTGGCCGGGGCGGTGCTGGTGATGGACGAGACCGGCGATCTGAAGAAGGGCACGTGCAGCGCCGGGGTGCCGTCCTGGGCAAGACCACCGACGCGCTGTTGGCCCTCGCCGAACGTCGCGTCTCCGCGCCCGCACCTGACCGCGACTACCCCGGGTGGACCTCGGTGCGGAGTTCGTGCGCGCCGTCCGCCCGGGTCGCCTCGTAGTACAGTCGCCAGCCGGCCTCGCCCGGAAGGGGCACCGCGCACAGATAGCGCAGCCCGCCGCCGTGGTGCCCCGACTCGGCCACGGGCGCGTCACCCTGGGCGAGGAGCAGGCCGCCGATCCCCGTTCCCGTGGCCAGGCCGGTGCGCTCCTCGTAGTTCTCCGCGGCGCTGCCGCGTCCGTCGTAGTAGGCGACGATGCGCCCCTCATGGGGCACGACCGCCGCGACCCGGACCCCCCGCGCGTCCCATAGTCCGGGACGTCCGCGCAGGACGGTGCCATGCCAGTTCCACTCCAGCCCGTCGGCACTGGTGGCGTAGTCGGTCACCATCCGGTCGGCCTCGTCCCAATCCTCCAGCGGATGGCAGGACGCCCACAGATGCCACTTGCCGCCCTGCCGCAGGATCACCGGGTCTTTGACGCCGACGGCGGCGGTGCCCGGCAGGACCACGTCGGCTCGCGCTCCGGCCAGCCGCTCCGGGCTGTCGGCCTCGAGCACCTCCACCCGCCAGTGCTTGGTGCCGGGCGTGGCACAGCTGACATACAGGCGCCACCGGCCGTCCTCGGTACGCACGAGCGCGGGCCGCTCCAGGGACTCGGATTCCATCCTGTCCTTGTCGATCACCGCCAGCGTCTCGAACCGTTCCCCGCCGTCCGCGGAGCGCGCGACCACGACGGCATAGCCGCGGCCCTCCCCCACCGGACGGCGCAGCCGGTAGGCCAGATAGACCGTCCCGTCCGCCACGCAGGCGCTCGGTGCACCGGCCCAGAAGCCCGCGGCCGGCTCCGGCGGCGGTACGACCAGCCGCGACCGCTCCACGTTCGGAGCCGGGAACGGCGGCGCGAATTCCCTAGTCATCATGCGAAAATAATAGGGAATCGTCCGTGTGGCGAGCGGCAGCGTGCCAGCGTCGCGGGTAGATCCCTACTAAATAAGTGGATATAGTAGGTTTGGCTCGTCAACAGGCGCCGCCTGGATGAAGGGGGACGCGATGGCACTGCCGGACTTCCTGGTGATCGGTGCCCCGAAAGCCGGCACGACGGCGTTGCACGCGGCGCTGGCCCGGCACCCGTCCCTGTACATGTCGCCGGTGAAGGAGCCCAAGTTCTTCCTCACCGATGGCCCGCCGCCGGCCAGGGGCGGGCCCGGCGACGCACAGACCTACCGCGAGCACGTCTGGCGCCGGGCGGACTACGAGGCGCTGTTCGACGACGCGCCGCGCGAAACGCTGCGCGGGGAGTCGACGCCGTTCTACCTCTACGACCGCGCCGCCCAGCGCCGCATCCACGACCTGATCCCGCAGGCCCGCCTGATCGCCGTCGTGCGCGACCCGGTGGAGCGGGCCCACTCCAACTGGACGCATCTGTGGTCGGCCGGCCTGGAACCCATTGACGATTTCGTCCTGGCGTGCCGGGCAGAGCACCTCAGGATCGAGGCGGGATGGTCGGAGTTCTGGCACTACCTCCGGATGGGCAGGTACGGCGAGCAACTGGACCACCTGCTCACGCTGTTCCCCCGCGAGCAGGTCCTGATCTTCCGCTACCGCGACCTGCTGGTGCGGCCGGCGCAGGCCCTGGACCGCATCTGCTCCTTCCTCGGCGCCGAACCGGGCATCGTGACCGAGCTGCCGCGGGAGAACGTCACCGTGCATCCCGACCGGACGGTGCGCCACCGGGTCCTGTCACGGGCACTGCGCACCGGCCAGGCGGCGGGCACGGCATTGCCCGGTGACCTGGCCATCCGCATCACCGCCCCCCTCGAACGCGTCCTCCAACGCGACGCCCGGCCGCGACGGCCGCTCACCGCGGATCAACGCCAGGCGCTCCTGCCCTCCTTCGAGTCCGACGTCAGGCTGCTGGAGAAGGTCACCGGAGAGTATTTCGGCGACTGGCTGGAGCCCAAGGCCGACTCCGGCGGCCTGATGGGCGTCAGACCGGCCGGGCAGCGGCAGGCCCGCAACGGCCGCCGCCGACCGCGCTGAACCCCAACCCCCAATCCACACGGCCCCCAGATGTCTCGCCGTGTGGGGCGGCCTTCGCCGGGGATCAGCGGCGCAGGGCGCGGCGGGCGAGCCCGTTGCCGAGGAACTGGCCCGCCTGGACGATGACCACGATCGTGGCGACGCTGATGTAGACGACCGGCCAGTTGTAGCGCTGCGACCCGTACGTGATCGCGAAGTCTCCCAGGCCGCCGCCGCCGAAGAGTCCGGCCTGCGCGGACATGTCGACCACGGCGACGAAGATGAAGGTGTAGCCGAGGATCGGGCCGAGCGCCTCGGGGATGAGCACGGTGACGATGATGCTCAGCGGGCGGGCCCCGGCCGCACGCGCCGCCTCGATCACACCGGGGCCGACCGTCAGCAGGTTCTGCTCGACGATGCGGCCGACCACGAACGCCGCGGACAGCGACAGCGCGAAGGTGACCGCGTTGGTGCCGATGGTGTGCAGCATCAGCGGCTGGATCGCGATGAGGAAGATGACGAACGGGATCGGCCGGACGATGTTGACGAGAATGTTGACCATGACGTACACGGGCCGGTTGGCCATCAGGTTGCCCGGCCGCGTCGCGTACAGCACCAGCCCGAGGCCCAGGCCGAGCACACCGCCGACCATTACAGAGATGGTGACGATGTAGAAGGTCTGCCCTATCGCCTCCCGGAAGACCGGCAGGTTGTCGATGAACTCGTCCACCTCAGTCGTCCTCCTCCACCAGTTCGACGCCGTCGGCCCGCAACGCGGCCAGCGAGGCGTCCACGGCGCCCGGTGGTCCGGTCAGCTCGAAGGTGAGGCTGCCGACCGGCCGGTCCTGCAGCTCCCTGATGCCACCGAAGACGATCTCCGACGGACAGATCGCAGCGGTGGCCCGGCACCCGCAGGGCCCCGGGTCACCTCTCCCCTTCCTACTTCGTCGCCGCCTGGGCCTGCGCCTCGATGGTCTTCAGCAGCGACTGCAACTCCGCGGCCGGTACGTTCCAGAGAACCGCGGCGCCTCCGTTGGCCGCCTGGACCCCTTTCTGCACCCCCGGGTCCTGATACAGCGCGGCCAGCTTCAGGTACGCCGTGTTGTTCTTGTCCGCGTCACGGGCGACGAACAGGTTCAACGCCGGATTCGGCTGGCTGTAGTCGTTGAAGTTCACGTACGTCACCGTGACGTCCAGCCGCTTCTTCGCCAGCTCCGCGTAGGTCTTCCAGTACGGTTCGGACGCGTCGACGACGCCGATGCGCACCCCGCGGCAGACGGCGCCCGTCCGGCCGAAGAATGCCTGGGCGGCGGCGGATCGGGGCATGGCCGCGGAGGGCCTCGCAGACGCGATGCTCGACGCTCATCGCCCCGGGCGCCGGCCGCCCGGCCCGGGCTCACCGGTGGTGGCCGGTGCCGGGGGTTCTCAGGTCGGCTGCGCGGGTCCGGGCCGTGGCGGCCGCGGCGTGGTCGCCCAGCGCCTGGGTCACCTGGGCGTGTTTGAGCCAGTTGAAGGGGCTGGTGGGGCGGAGGTTGAGGCGCTCGCTGACCAGGACGCGGGCCAGGCGGGTATCAGCCGATCTGATCGCCGACTCCAGGAGCGTGCGCTGGACGACATCGCGCTGGGCGTGGCTGCCTCCGCACTCGTTGAGGTGATGCCTGACCGGATACAGCAGGTCGACGACCCTGCCGTGCTCCCCGCGCACGAACCCCACCAGGGCACGGCACACGGGAAGGCCGACACGGGCGGTCATGGCCCGATTGGTGACGCCGGGCCGCTCCCGCGCCAGGTAGGCCTCCCGGTCGGCGATCAGCTGCTCGGCCTCGGCGATCCGGCCGGAGGCCGCGAACGCCATGACGGCGTGCATGTCGTTGAACGCATAGAACGCCTCCCCGGCCTTGGGCGCCCAGGCGTCGGCCAGGGCCCGCCAGCGTCCGGTCTGCTCCTCGCCCTCCAGCAGCAGGCGCCACAGGAGCGCCGCCGCGTCCAGCATCTCCAGCGCGGTGCCGGTGCTGGAGGGCCCGTGCAGAACGGTGTCGTAGATGTCCAGCGCGCGGGCGGTGTCGCCGGCCTCCAGCGCGTAGAGGGCGTAATGCCACCAGATGTGGACGTTGAAGAACGTGCCGCTCGACCAGTCCTCCAGCCGGTCGTCGAGATAGCCGATGCCGCGGTGGAAGCGGCCCTGCATCTCATAGGTGTGCACCACCGCGTGAATGCCCCAGACGTCCTTGGGATCGAGTTCGACCGCCCGCAGCCCGACCTCCTCGGAACGGTCGTAGTGCCCGGCCTCCTCCAGGCCGAAGGCGTACATGCCCAGCACGCTGCCCAGGTGCCGGTCGTCCTGGTGCCAGGCCGACAGGGCACCACCGATCCGGTCGCGCAGCGAGCGGGCATCACCGGTGAAGAAGTCGATCTGGTGGCCCGCCGCCAGCGCGAGAGCATCGCGCGGATACTCCTCGGTGATACGCGCCAGCAGGCCCCCGCAGGCGGCGAAGTCACCCTCCAGCAGATACCCGACCGCCTCCACATGCGCCTTCTCACGGGGCAGCAGACAGGAGGCGTCCAGGCTCGCGCGGAACGGCCCGAAACGCTCACGCACGGCACGGGCGTCATCGGGATCGGTGGTCAGCAGACCCAGATACGCCGACAGGACATGACCGAGCACAAAACCTGGATCTTCGGCGAGAGCGAGCCGGACCTCATCGACCACCTCCGCGCGGAAATGCAGGAGTTCATGGATCGCGTTGTCGTAATGCCGGACGGCCGCCGGGCTCGCCGATCCCAGTGCCAGGCCGTGCTCGTCGATCGCCACAGTGCCCCTCCACCCACCACAAGAAATTCTATGAAATTAGTAGGAAATAGAGATTTCCGGTACGCATGCCGTTCGTCGAAGGCCGTCACGGACGACTCCATCATCACTCCTGGTCTGCCGCCGAGCCTGACGCGCTCGTGCTGCTCTTGCACGGGCTCGGTGAGCATCTGGGCCTCTGCGCGACACGTCGGCCGGCCGCCTCACCGCCTCCGGCGTCTCCGTGGTCGCCTCGACCACGCGGGTCACGGGCACAGCGCGGGCACCCAGGCCCAGGGCGTCAGAAAAAGCCGGTTACCGGGGGTTCCTGGCCGGTAAGGCGGTGGGCGCCCACGACGGCGGCCTTCCAGGCACGGGGGTTGTGGTTGGCGATCGTGCGGGCGTTGCGCCAGTGGCGGTCGAGGTTGTGCCGGCGGGCGACCGCCGAGCCGCCGCCCACGTCGAAGATCAGCTCGGCCGCCTTCAGGGCCGACTCGACTGCGATGAACTGCGCCTGGGCGACCTCGACCGAGGCTGCCGTCAGGGCGGTCGGCGACAGGCCGTCCGTCCAGGCGCGGTCGATGGCGGCGGCGGCGCGCAGCACGGCGGCCTCGGCGGCGTAGGCGCGGGCGGAGATCTCGCCGACGGCGTGCTGGACGTACGGGTCGTCCACGGCTCGGGCGGCGGGGCTGTGGACGATCGGGCGGGCCCGGTCGCGGGCGAAGGCGGCGGCGTCGGCCAGGGCCGCGCGGGCGATGCCGGCCTCAACGGCGGCCAGGTAGAGCTGGAGGAACGGCTGGATCGGGGAACGGGCGCCGAACGGGAGCCGGTCGGCGAGCTCGTCGGGGTGGACGGCCACGTCCTCCAGGACGGTCGTACCGCTGGCGGTGAGGCGCTGGCCGATGCCGTCGAAGTCGTCGACCAGGCGCAGGCCCGCGCGGTCGCGGGGCACGGTGAAGCCGACCTTCTCGCCCGCCGGGTTCAGGGCCACGGAGCCGATCCAGTCGGCGAACAGGGCACCTGTGCTGTAGTACTTCTCGCCGTTGACCCTGTAGCGGTCGCCGTCCGGGACGATCGTCGCACGGACCTCGCCGTGGGCGCCGCCCCTCTCCCAGCCCGCGTTCCCGTAGACGTCGCCGGCCAGCAGCCGCGGGAACCACAGCGCACGGGCGGGCTCGGGCCCCTCCAGCAGGCGTTCCACGAAGCCGAACGCTTGCCGGACGGCCTGGGCGACGTTGGAGTCGGCGGCGGCCAGGTCGACCACGAAGGCCATGGTCTGCTCGACCGACGCGCCCGGGCCGCCCGCGGCCGCCGGGATGCGGTAGGTGAACAGCCCGGCCTTGGCCAGCGTCCTGATCTGCTCGTACGGGAGCTCGCGCAGCCGTTCGCGGTCGGCGGCACCCGCGGCCAGCTCGGGCAGCAGTTCGGCGGCGCGGTGGCGGAGGCGGTCCAGTGATCGATCCAGCGGTGAGGTCATCCAGATTTGTCCGATCCGGTCGGCAGGCTCTCTCGATCAGGTATTTACCAGGTTATCCGGTAGGCAATATAGGCTTCCTGGCCCAGCGCGGCGGCGGCATCGACCTCGCCGCCCACGACGGCGACTTCTCCGAACGCGCCATCCGCCATCTGGTCGGCCGCGACCTGACCGTGCGGGACGTCCTGGACGACATCGGCCGGATCGGCACCGGGCATGGCACCGGGACGGTCAGCAAAAACGGGCAGCGTGCACCGTTCTCGGTGATCGGCACGCCCGAGGAGGCCGCCGACGAGATCGAACGCTGGGTGGACGAGACAGGCGCCGCGGGTTTCAACCTGATGCAGTACCTGTCCCCCGGCACCGCCGAGGACTTCGTCGAGCTCGCCCGCGAGGGTGAACCGGGGCGCAGCGGTGCTCCGAAGCCTTGTCAGATCCCGCCGTGGTTGGGTGGGAACCGGCCGCTCAGGGCGTGGACGCCCAGGTGATGGTACTTCCAGCGCTTCGGATCGTGCAGCGTGTGGGTTCGGGCGTTGCGCCAGTGGCGGTCCAGGGCGTGCTTCTCGTCGGTGGAGCTGGTCCCGGCCAGTTCGAAGAGCTCGTTGGCGAGCCTCACCGAAGTCTCGGCGGCGTAGACCTTGGCGGCCGCGACGGCGAGGGACGCCTCTCCGGCGACGCGTTCGCGCTCCTCCAGCGGCACGGACAGGTCGTCCAGTACGGGGACGGCCAGGTCCAGGGACTCCGCGGCCTCGTCGACCAGGGCGGCGGCGGCACGACGCTGGACGTCGAGCCGCCCGACGTGGCCGATGATGTACGGCTCGTCGGCGGCGTTGTCGACTCCGGCCTCCCACCACGGCCGTGTCCGCTCGCTGACGTACCTGGTCGCGTCGGCGAGGGCGGCGTCCGCGATGCCCAGATCCACGGCGGCGTGCAGGATCTGGCCGTACGCGCCGTGCACCTGCGGCCGGTCGAAGATCCGCCAGCGGGCGAGGATCCGGTCCGCCGGGACGCGCGCGTCCGCCAGGGTGGTCGTCCCGCTGATCGTGCTGCGCTGCCCGAACGCCGTCCAGTCGTGGACGACCTCGACCCCGGGCGAGTGCCGCTCTACCAGGGCGACCACGGTCCGGCCGTCCGGGTCGAGCGCCATCACCGGAATCCACTGCGCGGTGTAGGCGCCGGTGGAGTAGTACTTGGTGCCGTTGATCAGATGCTCGCCGGTCCCGTCGCCGGCCGGGACGACCCGGGTGCCGATGTTGGACAGGCCGAGCTTGCGGCCCCGTTCGGACGTGGCGTTCCCCAGCCATCGGCCGCGGAGCACCTCGGCGGCGAGGAAGGCGCGCTGCTCCCGGTCCCCCACGAGCCGCACGATGTCGAGGGCGACGTAGTGGTTCTGCGGGATCTGGCCGATGCTGGGATCCGCGGCGGCCAGCAGCCGTGTCACCTGCGTCAGGGTGCGGACGGTCACCCCGGCGCCGCCGTGCTCGCGGGGAATGGTGATCGCGAGCAGGCCGCTGGCCCTGATGAGCTCGACCTCGTCCACCGGGACGGCGCGCTCCCGGTCCCGCTGGATCGCGGTCAGGCCGATCTTCTCCGCCACCTCCGCCGCGATCCGGAGGGCCTCGTCGTCAGAGGTGATCACGTGTGCATCGGTGAGACGGGTGGTCAACTGCGCTCCTTGCTCGGCTCGGTCGGGAATCAAAGGGGCGGCCGGCGGCGGGTCGGCCGCGGCTGCCGGGCGCGGGTTCTCAGTCCATGCCGCGGGCACTGATCGCTTCACCGATGGCCTCCGCCGACCTGATCAGACTGACGATGACGGGCACGACCACCTGGTGCGGGCGGCGCGTCAGCCCGCGCGCCACGTAGGCGTCGCGGGCGGACTGCCACGCGGTCAGCGCCATCGGTACGCTGCGGATGGCCAGCGCCAGCACCAGCGCGACGCGTTCGGGCCGCACGCCGAACACCCGCAGCGGCCGGGCGAGCCGCTCGAAGAGCTCGAGCATCTCCGCGACCCTGGTGGTGAGCGTGACCAGCCCGGCCAGCGCGACCGCGATGAACAGCTGGGCGGCGAGCACGAGCGCGGTGCGCCAGCCCGCGGTGACCACCTGGAAGACCAGGATGAGCGCGAGGAAGGGCAGCAGGCCGCGCGCGGTGCGGGCCAGGTGCACCAGGCCGACGCGGCCGGCCGGGTAGGCCAGGCAGGCGAGCGCCGTCGCCGCCAGCGCCACCGCCGGGTCGCGGATGAACAGCGTCGCCGTGATCACGACGAGCAGGGCGAGCAGCTTCGCGCCGGCCGGCAGCCGGTGGAGGAGGGTGTCGCCCGGGACGTAGACGCCGACCGTGTTCATCGGGCGACCGGCTCGCCGGTCGTGGGCACCGCCTCGGCGTCGATCAGCTCGATGTAACGGTCGATCGCGTCGCCGGGAGCCCCGTCGAAGAGGATGCGCCCGTCGCTCACGACCAGCACCCGGTCGAAGCCCGCAAGGGTCTCCAGCTGATGGGTGAGCAGGATGACCTGCTGGGACAGGGACCGCAGCGTCTCGACGACGATCCGTACGTTCCGACGGTCGAGCAGGGTGGTCGGCTCGTCGCAGACCAGGATCTCCGGCTCGGTGACCAGGACCGCCGCCAGCGCCAGCATCTGCTTCTGGCCGCCCGACAGCAGATGCGCCGGATGGTCGTGGTGATCCGCGAGCCCGTATCTGGCCAGGACGGCGGTGACCCGGGCGGCCACCTCCTCCTTGGACAGGCCCCGGTTGCGCAGGCCGACCGTCACGTCCTCGGCGACCGTCGGCATGATGATCTGCGTGTCGGCGTTGGAGAACACGAAGCCGACCTTCCGCCGTACGGCGCGGCCCTGCTTGCCGGTGTCCAGGCCGTCGACCAGGACCTGCCCGGAGTCGGGCACGATCAGGCCGTTGAGCAGCCGCGCGAGGGTCGACTTGCCCGAACCGTTCGCGCCGATCAGCCCGATCCGCCGCTCCTCCAGCCGCAGCGAGATGTCGTGCAGGACCGGGCGGTCGCCGTACCCGTGTGTGACGTTCCTGAGCTCGATCATGCGCGCCCCCGCGGACGTCCGGCGCGCGGCACGGGGTACGAGCGGTGCACACCGGCGGCGATGGCGGCGCCGAGGACGACCTTGATCGCGTCGCCGGGGAGGTACTGGGCGGCGCTCCAGAGGGTCGCGAGCTCCCAGCTCCCGGTACGCCAGGCGGTGACCGGGATGCCGAACGCGTAGATGACCGCGATGCCGCCGATGACGTTGAACAGCACGCCCGCCCAGAACCTGTACCTGGGCAGGACCCGGTCGACGAGCAGGCCGATGACGTACGCGCCGAAGACCCATCCGACCAGGTACCCGGCGGACGGGCCGGCGAAGACGCCCAGCCCCCCGCGTCCACCGGACAGCAGGGGCAGACCGGCCGCGACGAGGACGAGGAAGGTGATGACCGCGAGCGCGCCGCGGCGGGCGCCCAGGATGCTCGGCGCCAGCATGACGCCGAGGGTCTGCGCGGTGACCGGCACCGGGGAGCCGAAGACCGGGATCGCGCCGGGCAGGCCGAGGACGGCGATGAACGCCGCGAACAGCCCGATGAGCGCGAGGTCGCGCGGGGCGAGGACGCTCTGGCGCGGCTCGGCCAGGTTCGGATCGGTACCGTCCGCGGCTCCGGATCCGGTTCCTTCGGCGGGGGTGTTCTTGAGAGCGGCGGCCGGTGGGACGGCGGCAGCCACCGTCTCGGTCGCTTCGGGCTGGCCGGTGTCCTTCACCTGGCTGTCATTGGTGCTGTCGGTCATCGCGCCGTCTTCCGTGTAGGGGGTGCGTTCTAGCGGAGTCGTGGTGAGTCAAGGGACGGTGCGGTGCAGGAGGAGCCGAGCCGCAGGCGTCCGGCCGGATGGGTGGAGGTGAGCCGGGCGGGGCGCCCGGGGAACAGGCGTTCCCGCAGGGTGAGCCCGTCAGGGGCGGGCTCGGTGCGGGCCAGGCCGCGTGCGCGCAGCTCGGGCAGCACCGCGTCGATGAAGTCCCGGTAGGTGCCCGGAGTGGTCGCGGCGATGATGTTGAGGCCGTCCACGCCCGCCGACCGCCATTCCGCGAGCCGCCCGACGATCTGCTCCGGAGTACCGACGACCCGGCGCCCCATCCGGGACGCCAGCACCTCGCCCAGCGTCCAGTCCCGGTCGGGCGCCGATTCGCGGACGCTTCTCAGCCAGCCCTGCTGAGTGTTGGTCTTGATCCGGCCCACCGGAGTGTCCAGGCCTATCGCGTCGATGTCGCTGTCCACGGCGCTGGAGAGCTGGGTGGCGAAGGCCGTTTCGCTGAGGCGGCCGCGGATCTCGGCGTCCTTGGCGGCGGCCTCGGCCTCGGTCCCGCCGACGACGAACGACAGTCCCACGAAGAACAGCAGGTCATCGGCCGGACGGCCGTGCCGGGCCGCGCGGGCGCGGATGTCGGTGATCTGTTCGCGGGCGCCGAGTGGCGTGACGGCGTCGATGAACACGCCCTCCGCGTGCCTGGCGGCGAACTCCCTGCCCGCCGCGGAGGAACCCGCCTGGAAGAGGACCGGGGAGCGCTGCGGCGACGGCTCGCACAGGTGCGGGCCCTCCACCCGGTAGTACCGGCCGACATGGTGGATCTTGCGGACCTTCGACGGGTCGGCGTACCGGCCGCTCGCGACGTCCCTCAGCACGGCGTCGTCGGCCCAGCTCTCCTCCCACAGGCGGTAGGCGACCTCGGTGTACTCCTCGGCGCGGACATAGCGCTCGTCGTGGTCGGGCAGGTCGTCGAAGCCGAGGTTGCGGGCGGCGTTGGGCAGGTGCGAGGTGACGATGTTCCAGCCCACCCGGCCGCGGCTGAGATGGTCCAGCGTGGAGACCCGCCGCGCGAAGTTGAACGGGGGCTCCTGCAGGATCGACTGGGTGAACACCAGTCCCAGCCTGCGGGTGACCGCGGCGAGCGCGGGTAGCAGCGTGGACGGGTCGTTCGCCGGGATCTGGACTCCCTCGGTGACCGCCTGTGCGTGGTTCCCGCCGTAGGTCTCGTGCACCCCGCTGACATCGGCGAGGAACAGCGCGTCGAAGTCGGCGTCGTCGAGGAGCCGGGCCAGCTCCACCCAGGTGCCGAGGTCGGCGTAGTCGCGGTGGCGGCTCTCGGGATGCGTCCACAGCCCGTGCAGTAGGTGCGACACGGTGTTCATGGTGAACGCGCTGAGCAGCAGGGGGCGCGGCTCAGACATGGACCGGCTCCGCGGTCGCGCCGGGCGGGGCCCACAACCCCGCGTCCCGCAGTTCGGGAAGCACGCCCTCGCCGAACCAGTACAGCTCTTCCAGCTGCGGATACCCGCTGAGGATGAACTCGGTGACACCGATCTCGACGTACTCGGCGACCAGCGTGGCGATCTCGGCGTAGGAACCGACGAAGCTGGTTCCCGCCCCCGCCCGGACCAGGCCGACACCGGACCAGAGGGCCGGATGGACCTCCAGCTCCCGCGCCGCGCCCAGAGCGCCGTTGTTCAGGGAGAGCATGCGCCGCTGCCCCTCGGAGCCCGTCGCGCGCAGCCGCTGCTGGGCGGCTTCGACGGTGGTCGCGTCCAGGTCGTCCAGAAGCTGCTGGGCCTGCGCCCAGGCCGCGTCGCTGGTGGGACGTGCGATGGTGTGCAGCCGGATGCCGAAGCGGACCTCGCGTCCGGCCTCGCGAGCGTGTGCGCGCACCGCGTCCAAGGTCGCCTTGAGCTGGTCGGGCGGCTCGGCCCAGGACAGATGTACATCGGCCTGGCGTCCGGCCACGGACAGCGCCTCAGCGGACGAACCGCCGAAGTAGAGCGCGGGCTGGGGGTCGGGCGGCTCCGGCAGGACGGCGTCACGCACCTGGTAGTGCGAGCCCTCGTAGTTGAAGGGGGCGCCCGCCCAGACGCCGCGGAGGATGGTGAGGAACTCCTCGGTGCGCCGGTACCGGTCGGGCTTGGCGAGCGCGTCGCCGTACCGCCGCTGCTCGGCGTCGGCGCCGCCGGACACCACGTTGAGCAGCAGCCGGCCGCCGGTGAGGTGCTGGAAGGTGGCCGCCTGCTGAGCGGCCAGGGTCGGGCTGATCAGGCCGGGCCGGAACGCGACGAGGAACTTCAGCCGGGTGGCGTGCTGCGCGATCGCGATGGTGCTGAGCCAGGCGTCCTCGCAGTGCGACCCGGTGGGGGTGAGCACGGCCTCGAAGCCGAGTTCCTCGGCGGCGAAGGCGATCTGGTTCATATAGCCGAGGCTGAACGGCCGGTAGCCCACCTGTCCGCCCGCCTCGCGCCCCTGGGCCCGGGTCTGGTTCTGGTGCCAGAGGCCGCGGCTGTCGCCGTGAGTCGGCAGGTACCAGTGGAACTTCACCGTCTCACCCGACACTGACCACACCTCTCACTTGCACCTCTATGGGATATGCGTCCTCAAACGGGACGCTGCATACGGTAGCCTAATTTTTCCTACCCGAAAACTAGGAAAAGGAGTGGTCATGGCCACATGGTTCGTCACGGGTGCTTCGCGGGGTCTCGGGCTGGAGCTGGGCCGCCAGGTCCTGGCGGCCGGGGACACCCTCATCGCGACCGCACGCCGGCCCGAGGCGCTCCGCGACCGGCTCGGCGGAGGCGGACGGCTGATCGTCGAGCGGCTCGACGTCACCGACGCCGCCGGCGTCCAAGCCGCCGTCTCCCGGGCGCTCGCCCAGGTCGACCGCGTCGACGTGCTGGTCAACAACGCCGGATACGGCGTGCTCGGCGCCGTGGAGGAGATCTCCGAGGAACAGACCCGCGAGGTCTACGACGTCAACGTCTTCGGGCTGCTCCGGGTGACCCGGGCGCTGCTGCCGGCGTTGCGGAGGCAGCGGGCGGGGCACATCGTCAACATCTCCTCCATCGGCGGGCTGACCACGGGCGCGGTCTGGGGGTTGTACGGCTCGACCAAGTTCGCGGTCGAGGGCATCACCGACGCGCTCCGGGCGGAGCTCGCGCCCCTCGGCATCCACGTCACAGCCGTCGAGCCCGGCGTGTTCCGCACCGACTTCCTGACCGCGGAGTCGCTCGTCGTGGCGGCCGACGCGATCGGCGACTACGCCGCGACGTCCGGCCAGGCGCGGACGTCCGTCGCCGACTGGCACGGCGCCCAGCCGGGCGACCCCGTGAAGGCCGCCGAGGCGATCATCCGGGTCGCCCGGAGCGAGGACCCGCCACGCCGCCTCCTGCTTGGAACCGACGCCGTGGTCAAGCGGGAGCAGGCCAGGGCTGAGGAAGAGCGCGAGGTCACCGCGTGGCGGGACCTGTCCCTGTCCACCGACTACGCGGCACAGCCACAGCCCTGACCGGGCGGCGTGATCCACAGCGTCCCGAACCGGTCGGTTCGCCGTCGGCGCCGCTCTCCCAGCCGATGCACTCGGCGCCGAGGCCGGCGTCCAGCGCTCTGAGCCTCACCCGCCCAGGGACGCGCGGTCGTGCGGCTCCTCCCAGTCGGCCCGGTGGGGCTCGACCTCGATGCGGGTCACCGCCTCGTCCAGGAAGGGCGGGCCGAGGTGGGAGAACGCGCCGAGGTCGGTGGTGTCGCGGAAGGCAGGGCGCTGGTAGAGGTCGCGGGCGTAGCCCCACAGGTTCGGGAAGTCGGTCAGACGGCGTTCGCTGATCTTGGCGAACGGGTTGTAGGTCAGGTCGAAGCGGACCAGCGTCACCCACAGCCGGACGTCGGACTCGGTGATCGAGTCGCCGTGCAGGAATCGGCGGGACGACAGCCGCTCGTCCAGCCGCTCCAGGGCCGAGATCACCCGTCCGCGCAGCTCCTCGTAGGACTCGTTCGAGGCCGCGCCGGCGACCCGGTAGGTGCCGTCGTTGATGTTGGCGTAGATGTAGTCGTTCAGCTCGTCGATCTCCGCGCGAAGCTCGGCGGGGTAGAGCCGAACCTCCGGGTCGCCCCACTCTTCGAACTGGGTACCGAGATCGATGGTGATATCGGGGAAGTTGTTGCTGACGATCCGGCCGGTCTCCCGGTCCCACAGCACCGGGACGGACACGTGGCCGTCGAAGCCGGGCTCGGTCGCCTCGTAGGCCTCCCGGAGGAACCGGAAGCCGTTGACGGGGTCGGCGCCGCGCCGCTCCCGGAACGCCCAGCCGCGTCCGTCCCGCTTGTCGTCGACATAGGAGAGGGAGACGACGTCCTCCAGCCCCTTGAGGGCGCGGACGATGGCGGTGCGCTGCGCCCAGGGGCACAGGTGCGCGATGTAGAGGTGGTAGCGGCCCGGTTCGGCCCGGTAGCCGCTCGACCCGTCGGCGGTGATGCGCCCCTGGAACGGGTAGCGCGGCCGGTACCAGCCGCCGTTCTTCACGCTGAGCGCGGTGGCTCCGTAAACGCCGTGCTTGTCCAGGTCGACGGGGTCGGCGTAAACGGCAGCGCTGGCCGGCGTGGTCATCAGATCGCCTCCAAATGTCTCAGGGGAAGGGCGCCGGCAGGACCGCGCCGTGGACATTCCCGCCGCGCCCCCCGGGGCTCGTCGTCGGGTTGATCATGGTCGGCGGAGTTCCGTCATGACGCGTCGGGACAGCGGGGCGACGGCGCGTCCCGCCATCGGCGTGGTCATCGCGCCCTCCCGCCAGGATGCCCAGGCCGCGACGGCCTGCATAGCCCGCGCTCTCTCGGCGCACGCTCCGAAGACGGCCCAGGCCACGGGTCGGACCGGCAGGTGTCCAACTAAATCTACCTATTTACCAGGGAATACGCGTCCGAACGAGATGGCGGCTTGCGGCGACACCCGCGCGGTCATGTGACACAAATCACATCCGAGCGGTGCCTGTGGGCATGACCCCATCGACGCGCACCGGGGTTCTCATAAGGGCGGGAATTCGACGGGCTAGGGGTTTCCGAAGAAAGGACAGGGGACCGCGCACCGAGGCCTCCGTCGACCATGGGGACCATGAAAGCCCTGGTCCTTTCGGGTGGGTCTGGAACACGGCTGCGCCCCATCACGCACACATCAGCGAAACAGCTGGTGCCGGTCGGGAACAAACCGGTTCTGTTCTACGGCCTGGAGGCCATCGCCGAGGCGGGGATCACGCAGGTCGGCATCGTCGTCGGAGAAACGGCCGCCGAAATCCGGAAGGCTGTCGGCGACGGCTCGCAATTCAGCCTGGACGTCACCTACATCCCGCAGGAGGCTCCGCTCGGCCTGGCGCACGGCGTCTTCATCGCCCGCGAATTCCTGGGGGACGAGGACTTCCTGCTCTTCCTCGGCGACAACTTCATCGTCGGCGGCGTCGCCGGCATCGTGGCCGGGTTCCGCGACGCCCCCTCGGACGCCCGCCTGCTGCTGACCAAGGTGCCGGACCCGAGCCGCTTCGGCGTCGCCGAACTCGGCCCCGACGGACGGATCGTCCGCCTCGAGGAGAAGCCGCGGCGCCCCAGAAGCGACCTGGCGCTGGTGGGCGCGTATCTCTTCGGTCCCGCGATCCACCGGGCGGTCCGCTCGATCACCCCGTCCGCGCGCGGCGAACTGGAGATCACCGACGCCATCCAGTGGCTGCTGGACGAGGGCCTGGACGTCCGCTCGACGACCATCACCGGCTACTGGAAGGACACCGGCGACGTCGACGACATGCTGGAGGCCAACCGCACCGTGCTGGAGGGCCTCGAGCACGGGGTCGAGGGCGAGGTCGACGCCGCGACCGAGATCATCGGCCGGGTGCGGATCGCGCCCGGCGCGATCGTGAAGGGGTCGCGCATCGTCGGACCCGCGATCATCGGTCCCGACGCCCGGATCGTCGGCTCCTACGTCGGCCCGTTCACCTCCATCGCGGGCGGCGTGCACGTCGAGGACAGCGAGATCGAGTACTCCATCGTGCTCGCCGACTCCTCCATCCGCGGCGTGCGGCCGATCGAGGCGTCCCTGATCGGCCGGACCGTCGAGGTCACCCCCGCCCCGCGCACCCGCGCGGCCCACCGCTTCGTCCTCGGCGACTACAGCAAGGTGCGGATCTCATGACTGCGGATTCCACGGCCGCCGCCTCCGCGGGGGTGACGAGGATCCTGGTGACGGGCGGCGCGGGTTTCATCGGCTCCCACCACGTCCGCAGCCTCCTGGGCCCCGACGGGCCCGGCAACGTGTCGGTCACCGTGCTGGACGCGCTCACCTACGCGGGCAACCGAGCCAACCTGGCCCCGGTCGAGGAACATCCGGCCTTCCGGTTCGTGCACGGCGACATCTGCGACGCCGCGCTCGTCGACGCCCTGGTCGCCGAGCACGACCAGGTGGTGCACTTCGCCGCCGAGTCGCACGTGGATCGGTCGATCGCGGCCGCGGAGGAGTTCGTGCGCACCAACGTCGTCGGCACGCGCACGCTGCTGGACGCGGCGCTGCGCTCCGGGCTGCGGACGTTCGTGCACGTCTCCACCGACGAGGTGTACGGGTCGGTCGACGAAGGGCACTCACCCGAGACCGCGCTACTGCGCCCCAGCTCCCCCTATTCGGCGTCCAAGGCCGCCGCCGACCTGCTGGCGCTGGCCTACCACGGCACGCACGGCTTGGACGTGCGGGTGACACGCTGTGCCAACAACTACGGCCCGTACCACCACACGGAGAAGGTCATCCCGCTGTTCGTCACCAGGCTGCTGGAAGGGCGGCGCGTACCGCTGTACGGCGACGGCCTGAACACGCGGGACTGGCTGCACGTCGACGACCACGTCCGCGCCGTGGAGCTGGTGCGCACCAAGGGCGCGCCCGGCGAGATCTACAACATCGGCGGCGGGACGAGCCTGTCCAACCGGGAACTCACCGCGCGGCTGCTGGCGGCGACCGGGACGGACTGGGACCTGGTCGAACACGTCGCGGACCGCAAGGGCCACGACCGCCGCTACGCGCTGGACGACGGCAAGATCCGCCGCGAGCTGGGCTATGAGCCGCGAACCGATTTCGACGCCGGGCTCGCCGCGACCGTCGCGTGGTACCGCGAGAACCGCTGGTGGTGGGAACCGCCGGCCTCCGGCACGGTCGGCGTGTAGGGCCAGCGGGGCGGGCCGCCCTCACGAGTGCGGGGCCCCGCTCCTCACCTGGTCGACCAGCCGGGCCTGCGCCAGCACGGGCTCGCCTTCCAGACCGGACGGCACGCCGTCGCGGACGCGTGCGACGAACGCCGCCACGACGCCGGCGAACTGGTCCATGGCGGGCAGCGTGAGCTCCTCGACGTGGTCCTGGCGCTCGACGCGGATGACCGGACGGTGCGTCGGCGGCGGCGTGTACGCCCACGTCACCTCGATCCGCCCCTCGCTCCCCCACAGCGCGTACCGCGACCGGTAGAGACGGTCCATGCCCCAGGTCAGGTGGGCGGTCGCGCCGTCCGGCGCGGCCAGCAGCGCCGCCCCGCCCACGTCCACGCCCCGGCGCTGGTCGACGTGCAGGTAGGACCCCTGGACCCGCAGGTCCGGGCCCAGGTGGAGCAGTGCGGCGCGCACCGGGTACACGCCGACGTTGGTCAGTGCCCCGCCGCCGACGTCGGGACTGTAACTCACGTCGTCGTCGCCCACCGGCGGGAACGCGAACTCGGCGGTGAACGCGCGCGGTTCCCCGATGGCGCCCCGCCCGACCAGGTCACGGACCCGTGCGTGCTGGGGGTGGAGCAGGAACATGAAGTTCTCCAGCAGCGCCAGCCCGCGCGACTCGGCCAACTCGACCAGCGCCTCGGTCTCCTTGGCCGACGCGGTCAGGGGCTTCTCGGACAGGACATGGCGGCCGGAGCGCAGCGCCCGTTCGACCCAGTCGGCGTGCAGCATCGAGGGCAGCGGCACGTACACCGCGTCGACGTCCCGGCGTTCCAGCAAGGCCTCGTATCCGGTCACCGGCTCGCCGCCGAACCGCTCGGCGAAGCGCCGCGCCTTGGCGGGATCGCGGCTGGCGACCGCGACCAGCCGCACGCCCGGGCTGGCGGCCAGCGCCGGCAGCATGCGCCGCCACGCAATTCCCGCACAGCCGATGACGCCGATTCTCAGCGGTCCCGCGTTCATGCCCACGGCCTCCGTCATTGAAAGAGGGAATTCCCGACGAGGCTAGGCACGCGCACGACCGCCGTCCCCCCTGACATGGCAGCACATTCCCCGCGACGGCCCCCCTACGTCCCCCCTGAACATTAACCGCCGACGACACAGAAAATCTCCCTGCCCGCATATTGGAGTCGTTGACGAGGGAATTATGAGGAGGGCCGATGTCGGGAATTCTCGCGGCATTGACGACCGACCACCGGCGGGCCGTGCGGATCGCCGAGTCGGCGCAGGCGGTCGAGGGGGTCACCACCCTGGCGCGATTCCACGACTGGTTCGCCGAACGCCGCCGGACCGACGTCGCACGGGTGGAACGGATCCCGCTGGACGAGCTGGACCGCTGGCGGACCGACCCCGGCACCGGCGACATCGGGCACGACAGCGGCCGGTTCTTCACGGTGACGGGCCTGTCCGCCGAGGTGGCCGACGCGGCGGTCCCCGCCTGGACCCAGCCGATCGTGCTGCAGCCGGAGATCGGCATCCTGGGCATCCTGGCCAAGGAGTTCGGCGGGGTGCTGCACTTCCTGATGCAGGCCAAGAACGAGCCCGGCAACCCCGACGGCGTCGAGATCTCGCCCACCGTGCAGGCGACGCGGAGCAACTACACGCGCGTGCACCAGGGCAGCCCGGTGCCCTATCTGGACTATTTCCGCGACACCGGCCGCCACGACGTGATCGCCGACGTGCTCCAGTCGGAGCAGGGCGCGTGGTTCTTCCAGAAGCGCAACCGCAACATCATCGTCGAGACCACCGACGAGGTGGAGGTGCAGCCGGGGTTCGCCTGGCTCACCCTCGGCCAGATCCACCGGCTGCTGGCCGGCGACACCGTGGTCAACATGGAGGCGCGGACGGTGCTGTCGTGCCTGCCCTTCTCCGGCGTGGGGCTGGCCGCGTCCTACCCCTTCCACGGGCAGGAGTTCCGGCAGTCGGTGCTGCGCTCGTGCAGCGAGGAGTTCGGCGGTCTGCACGGCATCGGCGACATCCTCAGCTGGATCACCGAGACCAGGAGTCGGCACGAGGTGCGGGCGCGCCGCGTCCCGCTGCGGGAGGTGGAACGGTGGCGGCGGGCCGAGGACGAGATCGGGCACGAGTCCGGGCTGTTCTTCCGGGTCGTGGGGGTCCGCGTGGAGACCGGGCACCGCGAGGTCGCCCGGTGGGACCAGCCGCTGGTCGAGCCGATCGGTATCGGGGTCAACGCGTTCCTCGTCAAGCAGGTGGACGGCGTGCTGCACGCGCTGGTCCACGCCCGCGTGCAGCCGGGCTACCTCGACGTCGTCGAGCTCGCCCCCACCGTCCAGTGCACGCCGGGCAACTACACGTGGCTGCCCGCCGCCGCACGTCCGCCGTTCCTGGACGACGTGCTGTCCGCGCCGCCCGAGCACGTGCGGTTCGAGAGCGTGCTGTCGGAGGAGGGCGGCCGGTTCTACCACGCCCGCAACCGCTACATGATCATCGAGACCGAGGCCGGGCACGCGCCCGATCCGGGGCCGGACTACCGGTGGCTGACCCTGCACCAGCTCGTCGGCCTGCTCCGGCACAGCCACTACGTCAACGTCGAGGCGCGCAGCCTGGTCGCCTGCCTGCACAGCCTGGCCAGCCAGGCCTCGTGACCGAAGGGCCGTCTCGACCGCAGCGCCATCGTGACCAGAGGGCCGTCGAACGACGATCCCGTGTGCGGCGGGCTCAGTGGTGGTGCCCGCCGTGCCCCATCCGCGCCAGGATCTCCCTGGGCGCGACGACGAACGGCCGCATCATGCCGTCGTCCTCGTGCTCGAGGAGGTGGCAGTGGTACACGAAACGGCCGCTCCCCCCATGGAACCTGCCCGCGACCGTCACGTGGTCGTGCTCGTCGACGCGGATCGTGTCCTTCCAGCCCAGCTCGTCCGGTCCCAGCCCCTTCGGCCTGTCGTAGGTGGCGGTGTAGGTGACCACGTCCTTGGAGGTGTCGTTCTCGATGGCCACGGTGTAGGTGTCGCGGGCCAGCGCCTGGAACGACAGCAGGTGGACGTGGGTCGGGTGGTTGGGGCCGACGAGGTGTATGAGGTTCCAGACCTCCCAGCCGCCGAGTTCGGCGAAGAACGTCACGCCCTCGTCGAAGGTGCTCGCGACCCGCCGGTACGCGGTGGTCTTCCCGTCCTTGACGATCTTGACGATGCGGTCGCCGGCGCGCGGCGCGTAGCCGTCGGGGTTCCGTGCCAGCTCCCACATCTCCGGGTGGCCGGAGACGGTGCCGTCGGCGGTGGCGAATGCGACGTACCGCTGGGCGTGCTCGGCCGGGACCTTGCCGTGGTCCAGCCGCACGAACGACGGCGACACCTGGGCGGGGAGGCGGAACGGGTCGGTCACGCTCGTGCCGCCGACGCGGAACTGCATGACCTCGGGGCCCAGTGGCGAGGTCGCGCCGCCGTCCGCCACGTTGACCAGCCGGAGCCGCCCGCCCCGGAAGGCGGTGAAGTCGACCAGCAGGTCGGCGCGCTCGGCCGGGGCCAGCGTGAGCCGGTCGTGCCGGACCGGCGCGCCGAGCAGCCCCTGGTCGGTGCCGATCTGGACGAGCGCGCCGGGCACCGGTGAGAGGGTGCCGTCGGCGTTCTCCCGGCGCAGCTCCAGCGTGTAGGTGCGTGCGTTGGCGGCGTTCAGCGCGCGGAACCGGTACCAGCGCGGCTCGACCTCCAGGTACGGCCAGATGACCCCGTTCACCAGGTTGTAGGGGCCGGCGAACGGCAGGTTGACCCGCTGGTCCCGGTTCGGGCCGGTGCCGTCCACGTAGCCGATCTTGTGCAGTAGCCGCCCGTTGGGCCGGCCGGACTCGTCGGTGTCGATGTTGCGGTCGCAGATGACCAGCGGGATCTCCTGCCGGCCGGACGGCAGGCCGAGCGCGTCCTCCTCCGTGTCGCGCACCAGGTACAGGCCCACCAGCCCGGCCGTCACGGTGAACGCGGTGATCTCCATGGCGTGGTCGTGGTACCACAGCGTCGTCGCGCGCTGGTCGTTGGCGTACTCGGCGAGCTGGGCCTCGCCGCGGGAGATCCCGTTCTCCGGCCAGCCGTCGTTGCCGCCGCCCGTCACGCCGCCGTGCAGGTGGGTCACCACCCAGGCGGGCAGCGCGGCGACGTCGGCGAGCGGCTCGGCGGCGCCGCGCCCGGGGCTGAGGATCGAGTCGAGCCCGGTGAAGGGGACGGCGACGGCGGTCACCGGGAACGCGCCCTCGATCCGGTTGAGCCAGCTCACCTTGACGCGCTGCCCGCGCCGGACGTCGATGACCGGCCCGGGGAAGGACCCCTCGTAGGTCCACACGGGTGTCGCGGGCAGTTGCGAGTGCACCCGGACCGTGGCGGCCCGCTGCCGGACGGTCAGCGCGGTGTCCGGTTTCAGCACCGGCGGTATCGGCAGCGGGTCGGCGAACTTGGCGAGGTCGGTGGGCGCGGCCCTGCCGAGCCGGGCCGCGGCGGGGTGGGCGGCCGAGGGAAAGGCGGCGACGCCGAGCCCGGCGGCGGAACCGGCGATGAACTGACGGCGACTCGGCATGCGTGACTCCTTCGCAGGCGACGGACGGCGCTGCTGATCGTCCGCGTGCCGCGATCTCCACCTCAACCGTGGAGTCGGAAGTCAGGGGGGTCGGGCGGGAGGCATCCGGGTTTACCGCGTTCACGGCAATGGAAGACTGCCCCTGTTCTGGGTAAACCACTGTTCTGCGCGTGCACGCGCGAGTGCGGCGCGCACACGCAGTAGGCCGGCGATAGGCGCGCGATTCCCGGGCGATGGGCGGCGGCATCCCACTATGGGGTCCGTGGTCGTACTGGTGGAACGATACGAACAGACCCTGCAACTGGACCGCCTGCTCTCAGACTGCCTGGCCCGCCGCGGCAGGGTCGCGCTCCTGGAAGGGCCGATCGGGACCGGCCGGACCGCCCTGCTGCGCGACCTCGCCGAGCGTGCCGCGCGCTCCGGGTTCCGCTGCCTGCGCGCCTCCTGCTCCCCCGCCGAACGTGCGCTCCCCCACGGCGTCCTCGGCCAGCTCCTGCGCGGCATGCCCAAGCCGGACGGGCCGGACCGGCCGGACGACCGGGTCGGCCGGTTCTTGGAGGAGCTCGCGCCGGCCGCGGACGGCCCGGACGCCGATCCCGGGTCGCCCCGGACCGTGCAGACTCACCACGAACTGTCCCTGGCCCTTCTGGAGCTCGCCGAGCGGGAACCACTGCTGATCGTCGTGGACGATCTCCGCCACGCGGACGTGCCGTCCCTGCACTTCCTGCTGCACCTGGTGCGGCGGCTGGGGTCGGCGCGGGTGCTAGTCGCGCTGGCCGACGAGGCGTCGCCGCGGCCGCCCCACCTGCGTTTCCTGGCCGAGCTCGCCCGCAGGCCGGAGCTGTGCCGGCTGCGGCTGGGCCCGCTGTCGCCCGCCGGAACCGCCCGCGCGGCCGCCGGTCGGCTCGGCTCGGCGTCTCCGGACCTGTACGAGGTCAGCGGCGGCAATCCGCTGCTGCTGGACGCGCTGGTCGAGGACGTCCAGGTCGCGGGCGGGCCCCGTGCGGAGGGATACGGGCTCGCGGTGCTGAGCTGCCTGTACCGCGGCGAGCCCGCGACGCTGGCGGTGGCGCGGGCCTTGGCGATCCTGGGTGAGAAGGCGGAACCGGCCGAGCTGAGACGGCTCGCCTCGCTCACTCCCGAGGAGGCCGGATCCGCCCTCGACGTGCTGAACGCGGCCGAGATCCTCGACAGGGGCCGGTTCCGGCATCCCGTGGCGCGCACCGCCGTCCTGGACGACCTGACCACGGCGGAGCGGTCCCAGCTGTACCGCCGCGCCGCCCGCCTGCTGCACGACCGGGGCGTCCCGGCTCGGCGCGTGGCGCGGCACCTGCTGGAGGCCGACCACGCCGAGGAACCCTGGGCCCCGGCGGTGCTCTCCGAGGCCGCCGAGCACGCGCTGCTCGACGACCAGGCGGAGGAGGCGGCCCGTTTCCTGCGCCTGGCCCACCGCTCGCTGTCGGACGAGGGTGAGCGCGCCGCGGTCCGGGTCCGGCTGGCCTGCGCCGAATGGCAGACGGACCCGTCGACCGCCGCCCGGCATCTGGCGCCGCTGGTGACCGCCGCCCTCGCGGGCCGGCTCGGTCTCGCCGACGGCCTGGTCCTGGTCGGCCAGTTGCTGTGGTTCGGGCGTGGGGAGGAGGCGGTGCGGGTCCTGGACCGGGTGCGCGCGGACGCGCGTCCCGAGGCCGGCGGCCCGCGCGACGTCGAGGTCTGGCTGGCGTACGCGCACCCGCCGCTCGCCCGCGGCCGCCGCACCCCGGTCCTGGCCGCGGAGCGACGCTTCGCCGTGCCCGCCCCCGGCGGGGACCCGCAGCTGCACGCCGCGGCGATCCTGGCCGACGGGCTGACGCGCGGCCGCAGCGGCGAGGTGGTCGACCGCGCCGAGCAGGTGCTGCGCGACCTTCCGCTGCATCTCCGCAATCCCTGGACGCTCGAAGCGGCGCTGCTGGCCGTCCAAGCGGCCCTGCGCGCTGGGAGGCTGGACGTGGCTTCGGCCTGGCGTGACCGGCCGTCCACCGGCGAGAACGGCGACGGGGGCCGGGACGGGGGCGGGGGTGCCGGCACGCGGGCGGCGTTCTTCTCCGCGGCGCAGGCCGAGGTCGCCTTGCGGATGGGGGACCTGTCCGGCGCGCTGCGTGAGGCCCGGTCGGCGCTGGCGCGCCTCACCCCCAAGGCGTGGGGCGTGGCCGTCGGGTACCCGGTGGGCACGCTCGTGCTGGCCGCCACCCGGGCGGGCGAACACGACGAGGCCGCAAAGCACCTGGCCCTGTCCGTGCCGGAGGCGATGTTCCAGACCCGCCACGGCCTGTACTACCTGTACGCCAGGGGTCACCACTATCTGGCGGCCGGGCACGCGCACGCCGCCCTCGCAGACTTCCTCGCCTGCGGCGAACTGGTCCGCAGTTGGGGATTGGACACCGCCGGTCCGGTGCCGTGGCGTACTGACGCGGCCGAGGCGTGGCTGCGCCTGGGCAACCGCGACCAGGCCCGCCGGCTCATCCGCGACCAGCTCTCCCGCACCGACGGGCGCGGCCCGGCGCTGCGGCTGCTGGCCGCCGCCAGTCCGGTCGGCCGCCGGGTTCCGCTGCTGACCGAGGCGGTCGACCTGGCCGAGGCGTCCGGTGACCGGTACGAGCAGGCCCGGGTTCTGGCCGACCTGAGCCGCGTGCACGCGGTCGGGAACCGGCGGCGCGCCCGCCTGCTGCTGCGGCAGGCGCTGCACGTGGCGAACATGTGCGGGATGCGGCCGCTGGCCCAGGAACTGCTGTCGGTGCAGGCCGACCTGGGCGGCGCGGAGTCGATGGCGAACGGCCTGGACGGCATCGCGTCCCTCACCGACTCCGAGCACCGGGTCGCGTCCCTGGCGGTCCTCGGCCACACCAACCGGGAGATCGCCGCCAAGCTGTACATCACTCCCAGCACGGTCGAGCAGCACCTCACCCGCGTCTACCGCAAGCTGGGCATCCGCCGCCGCAAGGACCTTCCCGCCGACCTGTGGGCCGGGCTCATGAAGACCGGCTGACCACGCCGCCCGTGCCCGTCCCGGGTTCGGAGCCCGGGTCCGTGCCAGGGCGAAGGCCCGCGCCGAGGCCGTCGAGCAGCGCGCGGACCAGGGCGAGCGTCCCGCTCCGGTCCCCGGCCGCGCCGAAGAGGTAGAAGTCGGGGCGGACCAGTGCCGCGACCGCCCCGGTGCGGGCAAGGTACGGCAGGTACACGCCGTCGAGGTCGCAGGCGCCGTCCAGCCGCACGATCCGGGTGCCGAGCCGCTCCAGCGCAGCGGTGTGGACGGGATCGAGCAGCTCTCCGGGGGGCTCGGTGGTCAGCAGCACGAAGCCGGGCCCGACGACGTCGTCGAACAGGCCCTCGCGTCCCTCGAGCCGCACCCGGCCCTGGGGCGCGAGCTCGCCGGCGGGGGCGCGCGGGCCCCCGTCGGCGTCCCGGTCGAGCAGCCCCTCGGTCAGCGGGTGCACCGCCGACGGCTGGGCCGCGGCCAGCCCGCGTTCCCGCACGCCGATCATGACGTCGTCGCGGTCGCGGGCGGCGGCCGGGTCGGTCTGGCAGATGACGCGGCCGAGGCTGGTGGACATGGTGATCGCGTGCCGGACGTGCGCGCGGCGCTCCGCGGTGTAGGTGTCCAGCAGCGCCTCGGCGGCGCGTCCGGTGAGCACCAGGTCCAGCTTCCAGGCCAGGTTGGCGGCGTCCCGGAACCCCGAGCACATGCCCTGCCCGGCGAACGGCGGCATGAGGTGGGCGGCGTCGCCCGCCAGCAGCACCCGGCCGATGCGCCACTGGTCGGTGTACCGCGCCTGAAAGGTGTAGACGGCGTGCCGTTCGAGGGTGGCGTTGCCCTTGTCGATGCCGAACAGCGCGAGGAGCCGCCAGGCGTTCTCGGCGGTGCCGAATTCCTCCGGGGACTCCCCCGGCAGGCGCATGAACTCCCAGCGCCGGTGTCCGGGGCCCGCCGACACGGCGGTGCGCGGCCGGGCCGGGTCGCATACCTGCAGGTTGTTGGGGGCGAAGGCGCGCGGCTCGTGCGGTGTCACGTCGCAGGTGAGCCAGTCGTTGAAGAAGCGCAGGTCGGTGGCGGTGACGCCGGCGGCCTCGCGGACGAAGCTGTTGGCGCCGTCGCAGCCCACCACGTACCGGGCGGACAGCACGCCTCCCTCGGGCCCGTCGACGGCGACCTCCACCCGGTCGCCGGTGTCGCGCAGGCCGACCGCGCGGTGGCCGCGCAGCACGCGCAGGGTCGCCTGCCGGGCGCCGCGCTCGGCGAGGGCGGCCTCGATCCCGGGCTGGTACATCGAGACCGAGTCGGGCCATCCGGACCAGCCGGGATCGGCCACGTCCACCTCGAACAGCGTCCTGCCCTCCCCGTTCACCCAGACGTAGTCGCGCGAGGGTTCGCCGACCACGGGCAGTGAGTCGCCGATCCCGGCGGCGGCGAGGATGCGGGCGGACTCGCCGTCGAACGAGACGGCGCGTGGCATGGGGTAGGGCCGCGGCCAGCGTTCCACGACGGTGACCCGGTGGCCCTTGGCGGCCAGCAGTGTGGCGGTCACCTGGCCGACCGGCCCGTATCCGACGACGAGGACGTCGGTCCCGGGCGCACCGGCTCCGGGTGTGCCGGTGGCGGCCCCGCTCACGGCGCGCTCCCCGCCGCGGCCGCCGGCCGCAGGATCTCGGCGACGACACGGTCGTGCTCGGCCGGGTCGGTGAGGACCCGGACGCTCTCCCGGCCGCCGTCCACGGTGAGCAGGCGCTTGCCGATGAGGACGCGCTGCCCGGTGGGGGTGGCCCGGCCCCGGACCAGGATCGCCGCTCCCGCCAGCCGCCGGGCGAACGCCTCCAGCTCATCCGAGGGGACCTGCCATTCGGCCAGGTCGCGGGGCCGGTCGAGGAACCGGTAGACCGCCTGCCAGCCTCCGGCGGCACCGCCGCGCTCGACGACGTGGTAGCCGTCCCGCGCCACCACCCGGAACCGGCTGCCGTGCTGCCACTGGACCTCCCCGGCCCCGGTCACCCGCAGCGGCTCCAGGTAGGACGGGCCGACGAAGCCGACGTCCACCAGGAAGAGTTCGCCGTCGAGGCGGGCGTGGTTGAAGACGTGCTCCAGGTCGGGACCGAACGAGTCGTCCATCTGCCGGATCCCCGCCGCGAACACGCCGACGTCGAAGCCAAGCTCCTCCAGCAGGATGCGGAACAGGCCGTTCAGCTCCGAGCAGACCCCGCCCCGCCCGCCGACGACGATCTCGTCGAACATGGCGTCCCGGTCGATGTCCACGCCGGCCCACAGGGCGGTGCCGCGCCCGGCGTTCAGCGCGCTGTCGTAGGGGATGACCGACAGGTGCTTGTGGTGCAGGGTGCGCAGGGTCTCCCAGGTGGGCTCGGCGGGTCCGCGGTGGTCGAGGACCTTCAGGTAGGTGTCGACGTCGAAGGGCACGGTCATTCCTCCGGGAGCTCGGTCAGCAGGTGGTCGGCCAGGTCGGCCGGGGTCGGCAGATCGAAGATCAGCATCGCCGGGAGCTCCAGCCCGGTCGCGGCGGCGAGCCGGTTGCGCAGCTCGACGGCGGTGAGCGAGACGAACCCGACCTCGAAGAACACGTCGGTGGCCGCGATGGCCTCGGCGGGCGGCCGCCCCAGCACGGCGGACGCCTCGGCCCGGACGAACTCCAGCAGTGCGGCGCGGCGTTCGTCCTCCGGCAGTCCCGCGAGCCCCGCGAGCCCTGCGAGCGGGGAGGCCGGTTCCTCCTCTTCCACGGTCTCGTCCTCGGCGGCACGTGCCACCGCGGCGGGCGCGGACGACTCCAGCCAGTAGTGGCGGTGCTGGAAGGCGTAGGTGGGCAGGCCGACCCTGGGCCGCCCGGCCAGGAGCGCCGACCAGTCGGCGCCGGCGCCGCGGACGCGCAGGGCCGCCGCCGAGAGCAGGAACCTGCGCAGCCCGCCCTCGCCCCGCTGCAGCGTGCCGGCCACGGCGGCCGTGACCGAGCCCGCGGCGTCCCGGATCTCGGCCGCCAGCACGGGATGGGCGCTCACTTCCACGAACCCCCGGTATCCGGCGTCCAGCAGGGCCCGGGTGGCGAGGTCGAAGCGCACGGTGCCGCGCAGGTTGCGATACCAGTAGGCGGCGTCGAGCCGGGTGGTGTCCAGCCACGTGTTCTCGACGGTCGAGTAGAAGGGGACCGCGGACGGCTTGGGGGCCAGCCCGTCCAGGATGTCGTGGAGTTCCCCGCGGATGCTCTCGACATGGGAGCTGTGCGAGGCGTAGTCCACGGGTATCCGGCGCGCCCGCACGCCTTCGTGCTCGTAGGAGTCGACCAGTTCGTCCAGGGCGCCCGGGTCTCCGGCGACGACGACCGAGGCGGGCCCGTTGACGGCCGCCGTCTCGATCCGGCCGTCCCACCGCTCCAGCCTGGCGGCGACGCGGTCCTCGGGCAGCGCCACCGACGCCATCCCGCCGCGTCCGGCGAGGCCGCGCGCGATGGCCTGGCTCCGCAGCGCCACGACGCGGGCCGCGTCCTCCAGCGACAGCGCCCCGGCGACGTGGGCGGCGGCGATCTCGCCCTGCGAGTGCCCGACCACGGCGTCCGGCACCACGCCGAGCGATTCCCAGAGCCGCGCCAGCGCGACGTTCACCGCGAACGAGGCGGGCTGGACGACGTCCACCCGGTCCAGCGGGCCACGCAGCGCCTCGGTGAGGGCCCAGCCGACATGCGGTTCCAGGGCCGCCTCCACCTCGTCCAGCGCGGCGGCGAACACCGGGGACTCCTCCCGCAGTCGCACGCCCATTCCCGCCCACTGCGCGCCCTGCCCCGGGAACACCAGGACGGTCCGGCCCTCGACGTCGGCGACGCCCGTCACGGCGTTCGGGGCGGGCTCGCCCGCCGCCAGCGCCCGCAGCCCGGCCAGCGCCCCGTCCCGGTCGGCCGCCACCACGACGCCGCGATGGGCGAGGGCGGCCCGACCCGCCGCCAGGGACGCCCCGACGGCCGCGGGCTCGAGGTCCGGGCGTTCGCCGACGAACGCGGCAAGCCGTGCGGCCTGCGCCCGCAGCGCGGCCTCGGTCGCCCCCGACACCTCCCAGGGCACTTCCGCCGGCGGCACGGGCGAGGTCGCGGGCGGGGTTTCGGGGTCTTCCGGCGCGGGCGCCTGCTCGATGATCACGTGGGCGTTGGTGCCGCTGACCCCGAACGAGGACACCCCGGCCCGGCGGGGACGGCCGTGGTCCGGCCAGTCCCGCCGCCCGGCCAGCAGCCTGACCGCGCCGGACTCCCAGTCGACCTGGGACGACGGCGTCTTCGCGTGCAGCGTCGCGGGCAGCACGCCGTGCCGCAGCGCCTCGACGACCTTGATGATCCCCGCGACGCCGGCGGCGGCCTGCGCGTGCCCGATGTTGGACTTCAGTGAGCCCAGCCACAGCGGGCGGTCCGCGGGCCGGTCCCGGCCGTAGGCCGCCAGCAGCGCCTGCGCCTCGATCGGGTCGCCCAGCGGGGTGCCGGTTCCGTGGCCCTCGACGGCGTCCACGTCCGCCGGCGCCAGGCCCGCGGCGTCCAGCGCGGCCCGGATGACGCGCTGCTGGGACGGCCCGTTGGGCGCGGTGAGACCGTTGGACGCACCGTCCTGGTTGACCGCGCTGCCGCGCACCAGCGCCAGGACGGGGTGCCCGTTGCGGCGGGCGGCCGACAGGCGTTCCAGCAGGAGCACCGCGGCCCCCTCGGCCCAGCCGGTGCCGTCCGCGGCGTCGCTGAAGGCCTTGCAGCGCCCGTCGGGCGCCAGGCCGCGCTGCCGGGAGAACTCGACGAACGGCGACGGCCGCGCCATCACGGCGACGCCTCCGGCGAGCGCGAGTTCGCATTCGCCGTCGCGCAGGGCCCGCGCCGCCAGATGCACGGCCACGAGAGAGGACGAGCAGGCGGTGTCGACCGTGACGGCGGGCCCCTCCAGCCCGAAGGTGTAGGACACCCGGCCCGACACCACGCTGCCCGACGTCCCGGTCCCGAGGAAGCCCTCGAGGTCGCCCGGCACCTCCGCGGGCCCGGCCGCATAGTCGTGGTACATGACCCCCGTGAAGACGCCGACGCTCTCCCCGCGCAGGGACGTGGGTGCGAGGCCCGCGCGTTCGAAGGCCTCCCAGGAGATCTCGAGCATGAGCCGCTGCTGGGGGTCCATGGCCAGCACCTCGCGTGGTGAGATGCCGAACAGCGCGGCGTCGAACGCCCCGGCATCATGCAGGAACCCGCCCTGCCGCACGTAGGAGGTCCCCGGCAGGTCGGGGTCGGAGGAGAAGAGCCCGTCGAGGTTCCACCCCCGGTCGTCCGGGAAAGGCGACAGCCCTTCCCTGCCCTCCGCCACCAGCTGCCACAGGTCCTCGGGGGAGGCCACCCCGCCGGGCAGCCGGCACCCGGCCGCGACGATGGCGACGGGGTCGGCGGCGGCCCCCTTGAGCCGTTCGTTCTCCCGGCGCAGCCGTTCGTTGTCGACGAGCGCGGCGCGCAGCGCCTCGACGATCCTGCCGTCGGTCATCGTTTTCCTCCCAGAGCCCGTTCCACCAGGTCGTCGACGTCCATCGCCGCGATCGCCGCGGCGATCCCGCCGGCCTCGCCGGAGTCGCCGCCCGGCGCTGCTCCGGAGGCGCCTCCAGGGGGCTGCGGCGTTAGTTCCTCCAGCAGTCTTCGGGCCAGTTCGGCGGGCGTCGGATGATCGAAGACGAGGGTGGCGGGCAGCCGCACCCCGGCGGCCCGGGCGAGCCGGTTGCGCAACTCGACCGCCGCGAGGGAGTCGAACCCGAGTTCCTTGAACGCCCGTCCCGCGCCGATCGCGTCCGGGGTGGAATGGCCCAGGACCGAGGCCGCGCTCCGCCGTACCAGGTCCAGCGCCGTGTCCGACCGCTCGGCTTCCGGCTGCCGCGCGAGCCGTTCGGCGAACGACTCCGCGCTCGCTCCGGCGGCCTGCCGCGCGTCCGTGCGGGGCGAACGGACCAGGCCGCGCAGCACGGGCGGCAGTTCGCCTGAGGCGGCCAAGGCGCGCAGCGCCGTGAAGTCGAGCTTGGCCGGCACGACGAGCGCGTCCTTCGCGGTGAGGGACGTGTCGAACAGGGCCAGCCCTTCGGCGGTCGAGAGTCCCAGGAGGCCGCCGCGGGCGAGCCTGCCGAGCCCGGCTTCGCCGAGGTGACCGGTCATGCCGCTGGCCTCCTCCCAAAGACCCCAGGCGAGGGAGACCGCGGGGAGTCCTTCGGCCTGCCGGAGCCGGGCCAGACCGTCCAGGTAACCGTTGGCCGCCGCGTAATTGCCCTGCCCCGCGTTACCGAAGACCCCGGCCCCGGAGGAGAAGAGCACGAACGCCGACAGGTCCAGGTCGCGGGTCAGCTCGTGCAGATGCCAGGCCGCGTCCGCCTTGGGACGGAACACCGATCCGAGCCGCTCGGTATCGAGATCGTCCAGCAGCCCGTCGTCCAGCACGCCGGCCGCGTGGACGACGGCGGTCAGCGGATGCTCGGCGGGGATCTCCGCCAGCACGGCCGCGAGAGCCTCCCGGTCCGCGGCGTCGGCGGCCGCGACGGTCAGGCGGACTCCGGATTCGCGCAGTTCGTCGGCCAGGTCGGCGGCGCCCGGCGCGGCGAGACCGCGGCGGCCGACCAGGACGAGACCGCCGACACCGTGCGCCTTCACCAGATGCCGCGCGACCAGGCCGCCCAGCGTCCCGGTGCCGCCGGTGATCAGAACGGTGCCGTCCGGGTCGAGTCCGCGACGGCCCCGCGGCGCGGCGGTGCCGGCGTGGACCAGCCTGGGGGTGTGGGCACGGCCGGATCGCAGCTCGATCTCCGGCTCCCCGGACGCGGCGGCGCGCGGCAGCAGCGCCCGCGCGTACTCGGCCGAGTCCGTGCCGACCAGCACGATCCGGCCCGGCTGTTCGCGTTGCACGGACCGCACCAGCCCCCGCACGGCCTCGGCGCCGAGATCGCCGGGCGCGTCGCGGGTGAGGACGGCGAGGGGCGCGTCCGCGGTGGCCTGGGCGTCGAGCCGGGTACGGAGGAAGTCGATCGTCTCCGCCGTCATCTCGCGTGCGCGCTCCGGGGTCCGTCCGCCGCGATCGGTCAGGTCCAGCACGTTCTCCTCCGCGAGGAGGGCACCGGAGGGAGGAAGGGCGATCGGCGCACGGCCCAGCCTGTAGATCAGGTCGTGGGCGGGCGCCAGCCGGTCGGCGTCCACCGACCTGAGCACCAGGGAGCCGATCGAGGCGACCGGAGCACCGTTCTGGTCGCTGAGCGCCAGCGTATATCCGCCGGATGCCGCCCCCGGCTCCTTGAGGAGGGTCGCCCGCACGTGCAGGGCCGAGGCCCCGGAGGAGTACAGACTCACGCCGTTCCATGCGAACGGCAGAGGGATCCGGCCATCGTCGTCGGGCCGGTCGGCTCCCAGGAGGGCGGTGGCCTGGAGTGCGGCGTCCAGCAGGGCGGGATGCAGACCGAAGCCGCCAGCCTCGACGCCCTTGGGCAACCGCACCTCGGCGAAGATCTCCTCCCCGCGCCGCCAAGCCGCGCGCAGCCCTTGGAAGGCGGGCCCGTACCCGTAGCCGTCCGCGGCCATCCGGTCGTAGAAGTCCGCCACGGGCACCGCTTCGGCGTTCGCGGGCGGCCACGGGACCGGCTCCTGTTCGACCGGACCGGCCACCAGCCGTCCGGTGGCGTGCCTGGTCCACTGCCCCTCGCCACGGCGGGAGTGGATGCCGACGGCGCGCAGGCCCGTCGCGTCCACGTCGCCGACCACGACCCTGATCTGCACCGCGTCCCGGTCGGGCAGTGCCAGCGGAGCCTCGATGACCAGCTCGTCAAGGGTGCCGTGGCCGACCTCGGCACCGGCGTGGAGGGCCAGCTCGACCAGCGCCGAACCCGGCAGGACGGTCGAGCCCGCGACCGTGTGGTCGGCGAGCCAGCCGTGTTCGCGTGGCGACAGGCGACCGGTGAACACCACGCCGTCCGGCAGGGGCACGGCCGCGCCCAACAGCGGATGCCCGGCGTCCTCCAGGCCGGCTGCGGTGAGGTCGCCGCGCCCGCGCCCGCCGTCCAGCCAGTAGCGCCGGTGCTGGAAGGCGTAGGTGGGCAGGTCCACATGCCGGAACGGTCCGGGCCCGAACGCGCCGGTCCAGTCGACCCCGACTCCGGCGGTGTGCGCCTCCCCCGCCGAACGGAGGAATCGGCCGAGATCGCCGTCGTCGCGGCGCAGGCTGCCCACGACGGCCGCGGGTTCCGCGACGGTCTCCTGAATGCTCGGCGTCAGCACCGGGTGGGCGCTGACCTCGATGAACGCGCGGAATCCGGCGTCGGTCAAGGTCTCGACGGCCTCGGCGAAGCGGACCGTCCGGCGCAGGTTGCGGTACCAGTAGCGGCCGTCCAGGATGCTCGTGTCCAGCCACTTCCCCTCCACCGTGGAGAAGAACGGCACTGGAGACGGCTGGGGATCCAATCCGCCCAGCAGTTCCGCCAGTTCGTCTTCGATCAGTTCGACGTGGGAGGTGTGCGAGGCATAGTCGACCGGGATCCGCCGCACCCGCACCCCCTCGCCCTCGCTCGCGGCGACCAGGTCGTCCAGCGCCCCCGGTTCACCGGCCACGACCACCGACGACGGCCCGTTCACCGCCGCGACCTCCAACCCCGGAGTGAGGCGGGTGGCGACCTGCTCCACCGGGAGCGCCACCGACACCATGCCGCCCCGGCCCGCCAGGCCACGCGCGATCGCCCGGCTCCGCAACGCCACCACCCGGGCGGCGTCCTTGAGCGAGAGTGCCCCGGCGACATGCGCGGCGGCGATCTCACCCTGCGAATGGCCCACCACCGCATCGGGACCGACACCGAACGACTCCCACAACCGCGCCAACGCCACCATCACCGCGAACGACACCGGCTGCACCACATCGACACGGTCCAGCGGGCCCCGCAACGCCTCCGACAGGGACCAGTCCACATGCGGCTCCAGAGCCGCCCCCACCTCGGCCAGCGCCTCGGCGAAGACCGGCGACGACTCCGCCAGCTCCACCCCCATCCCCACCCACTGGGCACCCTGCCCAGGGAAAACGAAGACGGTCTTGCCGTCGGCCTCGGCAGGGCCGGTGGACTCGACCTCTGCGAGGGCCGCAAGGGTCTGCTCGCGGTCTCCGGCCACGACGACCGCCCGGTGTTCCAAGGTCGCCCGGGTGGTGGCGAGGGCGTGCCCGATCTCGGCCGCCATCAGCTCCTCGTTCTCGTTGACGAACGACGCGAGCCGTGCGGCTTGGGCGCGCAGTCCTTCCGCGGTGCGTGCCGAGAGCAGCCAGGGCACCGCAGGGGGTTGGGGTCCGTTCTCTTCCTGCGGTTCTTCGGCGGCGGCCTGCTCGATGATCACGTGCGCGTTGGTGCCGCTGACCCCGAAGGAGGACACACCCACTCGCCGGGGCCGATCCACCTCCGGCCAGTCCCGCGCCTCGGTCAAAAGCCGCACCCCACCGGCGGACCAGTCGACCTTGGAGGAGGGGGCGTCCACGTGTAAGGTCCGGGGAAGGACCCCGTGCCGCAACGCCTGCACCACCTTGATCACACCGGCCGCCCCTGCCGCCGCCTGCGTATGGCCGATATTCGACTTCACCGACCCCAGCCACAACGGCCGGTCATCCGGCCGGTCCTGCCCGTAGGTCGCCAGGAGGGCCTGCGCCTCGATCGGGTCGCCCAAGGTGGTCCCGGTGCCGTGCGCCTCAACGGTGTCGACATCCGCACCTGACAAGCCCGCATTGGCCAGGGCTTCCCGGATGACGCGTTCCTGCGAGGGCCCGTTCGGCGCGGTCAGACCATTGGACGCGCCGTCCTGATTCACGGCCGAACCGCGCACCATCGCCAACACCTCGTGCCCGAGCCGCCGAGCATCCGACAACCGCTCCAGCACCAGCACCCCGACGCCTTCAGAGAGGCCGGTGCCGTCGGCGGCCTCGGCGAACGCCTTGCAGCGCCCGTCGGCGGCCAGGCCGCGCTGCCGGGAGAAGTCGACGAAGACCTCCGGTGTCGCCATCACGGCCACGCCCCCGGCCAGGGCCAGCGAGGACTCGCCTGAACGCAGCGACTGTGCCGCCAGATGCAACGCCACCAACGACGACGAACACGCCGTGTCCACCGTCACCGCAGGCCCCTCCAGCCCGAGGCTGTAGGACACGCGGCCGGACGCGACACTGCCGGAGTTCCCGATGCCGAAGTAGCCTTCGAGGCCCTCCGGGAGGCTGCCGAGATTGTCGCGGTAGTCGTGGAACATCAGTCCGGAGAAGACCCCGACGCGGCTGCCCCGCAGCGAGGTGGGGTCGATGCCCGCCCGCTCCAGCGCCTCCCACGACACCTCCAGCAGCAACCGCTGCTGCGGGTCCACGGCGAGGGCCTCGCGCGGCGATATGCCGAACAGGTCGGCATCGAACCCGCCCGGGTCGTCCAGGAAACCGCCCTCCCGGGTGTAGGTGCGTCCGGCGCGTTCGGGGTCGGGATCGTACAGCTCGTCCAGGTCCCAGCCCCGGTCGTCGGGAAAGGCGCCGACCGCGTCGCGGCCGTCGGCCACCATCCGCCACAGGTCCTCGGGTGAGGAGATTCCGCCGGGCAGGCGGCAGGCCATGCCCACGATCGCGATCGGCTCGGTCCGTCGCGCCTCGACCTCGCGCAGCCGGCGCCGGGTCCGCTGCAGGTCGGCGAGCGTGCGCCGCAGGTAGTCGCGCAGCCTGTCGTCGTTCGCCATGATGTTCTTCCTTCAGGCCTGTCCGAGCTCGTGGTCGATGAGTTCGAAGAGCTGGTCGTCGCTCGCCTCGTCCAGGGCGGGGCCGGGCTCGCCGGGTCCGGGGTCGCCGAAACCGGCCAGGCGGGCGGTGAGCGCGTCCAGCCGCGCGACGATCCGTTCGCGCAGCGCGGCGTCCTCCGGCGGCCGTCCGAGCGCGCTTTCCAGCCGTTCCAGTTCGAGGAGGCCGGGTGGGGCGGTCTCGCGCGGCGCGACGCCGAGTCCGGCGCGCAGGTGATCGGCGAGCGCGGCCGGGTTCGGGTGGTCGAACACCGCGGTGGCCGGTAGCCGGACACCGGTCGCCTCGGCGATCCGGTTCCGCATCCGCACCGCGGTGAGAGAGTCGAACCCGGCGTCCTTGAACGCCTGGTCGGCCCGCAGGGACTCCCCGGAGGTCCGGCCGAGCACCTCCGAGGCCGTGGCGCGCACCAGTTCGACGAGTTCACGGCGCTGGTCGGCGTCCGGGAGCCGGGCGAGGCGGTCGGCGAGCGTCTCCCGGCTCGGCTCGGCCACGGCGGTGGTACGGCGCGGCGCCGTCCGCACGAGACCGCGCAGTAGTGCGGGGAGCGTCCCCTCGTCGGCGCGGCGGCGGAGGGCCGCATAGTCGAGCCGGGTGGGGACGAGCAGCGCCTCGCCGTCTGCGCGCAACGCCAGATCCAGCAACGCCAGTGCCTCGGTCGTGGACAGCGCCACCTGGAGGCCGCCGGCGAGTCGGGCGCGGCCTTCCTCCCCGAGCTGCCGGGTGAGGCCGCTGGTCTCCTCCCATAGCCCCCAGGCGAGGGAGACGGCGGGGAGCCCTTCTGCCTGCCGAAGCCGGGCCAGGCCATCGAGGAAGCCGTTGGCCGCCGCGTAGTTGCCCTGCCCCGCGTTGCCGAAGATCCCGGCACCGGAGGAGAACAACACGAATGCCGCCAGGTCGATGCCGCGGGTCAGTTCATGCAGATGCCAGGCCGCGTCCGCCTTGGGACCGAACACCGATTCGAGCCGCTGGGAGTCGATATCGTCCAGCAACGCGTCGTCCAGACCGCCGGCCGTGTGGATGACGGCGGTCAGCGGGTGCTCGGCGGGAATGTCCGCCAGCACTCGCGCGAGAGCGTCCCGATCGGCGGCGTCGGCCGCGATCACCGTCACGCCGGCACCGGCCGCGCGCAGCCCCGCGAGCAGGTCGTCGATACCGGGGGCGTTGGCGCCGCGGCGGCTGACCAGCACCAGCCGGCGCACGCCGTGAACGTCCGCCAGGTGCCGGGCGACCAGGCCGCCCAGCGTCCCGGTGCCGCCGGTGATCAGAACGGTGCCGTCCGGGTCCAGGGCGGGCGCCTGCCCCGCGGGGCGTGCCCGCACCAGCCGCGGGGCCCGCAGCTCACCAGAGCGCACGGCGAGATGCGGCTCGCCCGACGCCACCGCGGCGGGCAGCAGCGCCCGCGCCGCGTCCGGGTCGTCGGCCTCAACGAGCGTGATCGGGTCGGGGTTCTCCAGCTGCGCGGTGCGGATCAGTCCCCGCACGGCCGAGCCGGCGGGCCCCTCGCGGGTGAGGACGACCCTCGGGGGCGCGTCGGCGAACCGCCGCAGCACCCGTCCGACCAGTTCGCGGGCCGCCTCGTACGGCGGACCGGACGGGACGGCGGTGAGGTCGAGGACGTCTCCGGCGGGCAGCGGCACGGCGTCCGGAACCGACGGCACGGCGGCCCAGTCGACTCGGTGGAGTGCGTCGGAGGTGGGCTCGGCCGCCGGGCGCAGCACCAGCGATCCGATCCCGGCGACGGGTCGCCCCACCCGGTCGGTGATCGAGAAGGACACCGCGTCGTCGCCCGCCCGGCGCGCGTGCACCCGCAGCGCGGTGGCACCGGACGCGTGCCCCGCGAGGTCGTTCCAGGCGAACGGCAGGAGCACCTCCCCGCCCGCGGAACGGGGGGCCGCGCCGAGGTTGGCGGCTTGGAGCGCGGCGTCCAGCAGGGCGGGATGCAGGCCGAAGCCCTCTGGCCGGATGCCCTCGGGCAGTTCCACCTCGGCGAACACCTCGTCCTCGCGCGTCCAGGCGGCGCGCAGGCCCCGGAACGCCGGTCCGTACTCGTAACCGCGTCCGGCCAGCTCGTCGTAGAAGGTCTCGAGCGCGACCGGTTCGGCCCCGGCGGGCGGCCACTGCTCCAGGGCGGGCACGAGGGCCGACCCGGTCTCCGACACTCGTCCGGTGGCGTGCCGCGTCCAGGGGCCGTCCGGTTCGGAACGGGAGTGGACGCTCACCGGGCGCCGTCCGGGGCCGTCCTCGGCTCCGACGGCGACCGAGATCCGTACCGCGCCCCGCTCGGGCAGCACCAGCGGCGCCTCGACGACCAGCTCGTCCACGGACGCCGCGCCCGCCTCGGCGGCGGCCTGAAGCACCAGTTCGGCGAAGACCGCGCCGGGCAGCAGGACGCGTCCCGCGACGGCGTGGTCGGCCAGCCAGGGCCGGCTGCGCAGGGAGAGGCGGCCGTCGGCGAGCACGCCCCCGGTCTCCGGGTCGGACGTGATCGTGTCCAGGAGCGGCGCGGCCGGCTCGATCCAGTAGCGCCGGTGCTGGAACGCATACGTCGGGAGACGCACCCGCCGGGCGCCGCCCCCCGGTCCGGGGTCCGGGTGGATCGCCGCCCAGTCGACGGGCACGCCGCGCACGTGGAGTTCGCCAAGCGAGAGAAGAAAGCGCCGCAGGCCGCCGTCGTCGCGGCGCAGGGTGCCCGCGACGACGGCCGTGCGTTCGTCCCGGGTCTCCTGCACGCTGGGCGCCAGCACCGGGTGGGCGCTGACCTCGATGAACGCGCGATACCCCGCGTCGGTCAGCGACTCGACCGCGTCGGCGAAGCGGACCGTCCGCCGGAGGTTGCGATACCAGTAGCGGCCGTCCAGGACGGTCGTGTCCAGCCACTTCCCCTCCACCGTGGAAAAGAACGGCACCTGTGACTGCTGAGGACTCAGCCCATCCAGCAGTTCCAACAGCTCAGACTCGATCAGCTCGACGTGGGAGGTGTGCGAGGCATAGTCGACCGGGATCCGCCGCACCCGCACCCCCTCGGCCTCGCTCGCGGCGACCAGGCCGTCCAGCGCCCCCGGTTCACCGGCCACGACCACCGACGACGGCCCGTTGACGGCCGCGACCTCCAACCCCGGAGTGAGGCGGGTGGCGACCTGCTCCACCGGGAGCGCCACCGACACCATGCCGCCCCGGCCCGCCAGGCCACGCGCGATCGCCCGGCTCCGCAACGCCACCACCCGGGCGGCGTCCTTGAGCGAGAGTGCCCCGGCGACATGCGCGGCGGCGATCTCACCCTGCGAATGGCCCACCACCGCATCGGGACCGACACCGAACGACTCCCACAACCGCGCCAACGCCACCATCACCGCGAACGACACCGGCTGCACCACATCCACACGGTCCAGCGGGCCCCGCAACGCCTCCGACAGGGACCAGTCCACATGCGGCTCCAGAGCCGCCCCCACCTCGGCCAGCGCCTCGGCGAAGACCGGCGACGACTCCGCCAGCTCCACCCCCATCCCCACCCACTGGGCACCCTGACCCGGGAAAACGAAGACGGTCTTGCCGGTGACATCGGCGGTTCCGGTGACCAGGGAAGAGGCCGAGTCGTGCTGAGCCAGCGCGGCGAGTCCGGCCGCCGCCTCGTCCCGGTCGGCCGCGACCACGAGCGCTCGCTCCTCCAGTGCGGCCCGGGTGGTGGCGAGGGCGTGCCCGATCTCGGCCGCCGTCAGTTCCTCGTTCTCGTTGACGAACGACGCGAGCCGTGCGGCTTGGGCGCGCAGTGCTTCGGGGCCGCGTCCCGACACCGGCCATACCGTCACCGTGGGTTCCTCGCCTGCTGAGGGCCCCTCCGCAGCGATGTCCGGAGCCTGCTCGATGATCACGTGCGCGTTGGTGCCGCTGACCCCGAAGGAGGACACACCCACTCGCCGGGGCCGATCCACCTCCGGCCAGTCCCGCGCCTCGGTCAAAAGCCGCACCCCACCGGCGGACCAGTCGACCTTGGAGGAGGGGGCGTCCACGTGCAAGGTCCGGGGAAGGACCCCGTGCCGCAACGCCTGCACCACCTTGATCACACCGGCCGCCCCAGCCGCCGCCTGCGTATGGCCGATATTCGACTTCACCGACCCCAGCCACAACGGCCGACCATCCGGCCGACCCTGCCCGTAGGTCGCCAGCAGCGCCTGCGCCTCGATCGGGTCACCCAAACCCGTCCCCGTACCGTGCGCCTCCACCGCATCGACATCCGCACCCGACAGACCCGCCCCAGCCAGCGCCTCACGGATCACACGCTCCTGCGACGGCCCGTTCGGCGCGGTCAGACCATTGGACGCGCCGTCCTGATTCACGGCCGAACCGCGCACCACCGCCAACACCTCGTGCCCGAGCCGCCGAGCATCCGACAACCGCTCCAGCACCAGCACCCCGACGCCCTCCGACATGCCGAATCCGTCGGCGGCCTCGGCGAACGCCTTGCAGCGCCCGTCGGCGGCCAGGCCACGCTGCCTGCTGAAACCGATCACGCCCTCCAGCGTGGACATGACCGACACGCCGCCCGCCAGGGCCAGCGAGGACTCGCCCGAACGCAGCGACTGTGCCGCCAGATGCAACGCCACCAACGACGACGAACACGCCGTGTCCACCGTCACCGCAGGCCCCTCCAGCCCGAGGCTGTAGGACACGCGGCCGGTCAGCACGCTCGCCGCGTTGCCGATGATGAGGTGGCCTTCGTCGGCCTGCCCTCCGGTGCCGTTCGTCCCGTAGTCCTGGCCGTGGGTTCCGACGAAGACCCCGGTGGGCGTTCCGCGGAGCGAGGTGGGGTCGACGCCCGCCCGCTCCAGCGCCTCCCACGACACCTCCAGCAGCAACCGCTGCTGCGGATCCATGGCCAGCGCCTCGCGCGGGGATATGCCGAAGAAGCCCGCGTCGAAGTCGGCGAGCCCGCGCAGGAAGCCGCCGCCCTGGACGTAGGTCCTGCCGGGCGCGTCGGGGTCGGGATCGTAGACGCCGTCCAGGTCCCAGCCCCGGTCCTCGGGGAACCCGGTGATCGCGTCGCCGCCCGACGCCACGAACCGCCAGAGGTCCTCGGGCGAGTCCAGGTCGCCCGGGAAGCGGCACGCCATCGCGACGATCGCGATCGCGTCCTCGCCGGTCCCGGACGGCGCGGCGGACGCGCGGGCGGGAGAGGCCTGGTTCGGCTGGTGCGTGGTCCCGGACAGTTCGGAGCGCAGGTGCCCGGCGAGCCGGGCCGGTGTCGGATGGTCGAAGACCAGGGTGGCGGGGAGCCGGAGTCCGGTCGTCTCGCTCAGCCGGTTGCGCAGCTCCACCGCCGTCAGGGAGTCGAGCCCGAGTTCCTTGAACGCCCGGTCCGGTTCGACCGCGTCGGGGCCGTCGTGCCCGAGCACGGCGGCCGCGGCCCCCCGCACGGTGTCGAGCAGGTCCGCCGTGCCGATCGCGTCGGCGCCGACCGGGGCGGTGGGGGCGGTGATCTCCTTCCGCCGGGCGCGCGCGGGGACCAGCGCGCGCAGCAGCGGCGGCACCTCACCGTTCGCACGGAGCGCGGCCAGGTCCAGCCGGATCGGCACCAGCGCAGGGCGGTCGCTCTCCAGCGCGGCGTCGAACAGCGCCAGCCCCTGCGCGGCGGTCAGCGGACGCGTTCCCGAGCGCGCCATCCGCGCCAGGTCGGCGTCGGAGAGGCGGCCGCCCATTCCGGCCGACTCGTCCCAGAGCCCCCACGCGAGGGAGACCGCGGGCAGGCCCTGCTCCCGCCGGTGGCGGGCGAGGGCGTCGAGGAAGGCGTTGCCCGCCGCATAGTTTCCCTGCCCGGGGCTGCCGAACGTGGCGGACGCCGAGGAGTACAGGACGAAGGCGGCCAGGTCCAGGTCGCGGGTCAGCTCGTGCAGGTGCCAGGCCCCGTCCGCCTTCGGCCGCAGGGCGGCGTCCCACTGCTCGGGGCCGAGCGAGGAGAGCACCCCGTCGGCGACGACCCCGGCCGCGTGCACCACCCCGGTCAGCCGGTCCGCGACCTGGCCGACGACCTCGGCGAGGGCGGCGCGGTCGGCCACGTCGGCGGCGACCGAGGACACCCGCGTCCCGTGGCCGGACAGCTGCGCGAGCCACTCCTCCGGTGCTCCGGAACGGGACAGCAGGACCAGTTCCGCGACGCCGTGCGCGCGGGCGAGATGCTCGGCGACGAGCCGGCCCAGGCCTCCCGTCGCACCGGTCACCAGCACGGTCCCGCCCGCGAGCCGGGACCCCTCCGGCGGCGGGGCGAGCGGCGCGCGGGCCAGCCGCGCGACCAGGACGCGCCCGTCCCGCACCGCGATCTGCGGTTCGTCCGGGACCAGCGGCAGCGCGGCCGTGACGGCCGCGTCGCCGGGATCGTCGGTGACCAGGGACGCGAACCGGCCGGGGTGCTCCGACTGGGCGCTGCGGAGCAGGCCCCGCACGGCCTCGTGCGCCGGGTCGTCCGGCCGGGTGACGACCAGGAGGCGGGACGACGCGGCGCCCGGGTCGTCCAGCCGGTCGCGCAGAACGCGCAGCACGTCCAGGCCCGCCTCGCGGGCGCGTTCGGCGACGGACCGGCCGGGTTCCCCGTCGCCGACGCGGAGCACGTCGACCTCCGGCGCCGGACGGCCGGCGTCCGGCGCGCGCCCGGGGTCCGCGGCGGGTACCCATGTGACCTCGAACATCCGGTCGCGCGTCCCCTGCGCGGTCAGCAGTCCCGGCGGGACGGGGCGCACGGTGAGCGAGTCGATGTCGGCCACGGGGGTGCCGGACGGGTCCGCCGCGCTGATCGACACCGCGTCGGGCCCGGCGGCGGTCAGGTGGACGCGCAGCGTGCGGGCCCCGGTGGCGTGCCAGCGGACGCCCGACCACGAGAACGCCAGGCGGGGACGGTCCGGGCCGGGCAGCAGGCCCGCGGCGGCGATCGGGTGCAGGGCCGCGTCGAGCAGCGCCGGATGCAGTCCGTAGCCGCCGGGGTCGGTCCGTTCCGGCAGCCGGAGTTCGGCCCACGCCTCGCCTTCCCCCGCCCAGGCCGCGTGGAGGGCGCGGAAGCCGGGGCCGTACTCGACGGTGAGCCGGTCGTAGAAGCCGTCCAGGTCCAGGGGGCGCGCGTCGGCGGGTGGTGGCCAGGGGACGCCCCGGCCTGACCCGGGGTCGTCCTGCGCCAGCGTCGCGGTGGCGTTCTCCGTCCATTCGGCGTCGGCGCCGTCGCGCGTGTGCACCCGCACGGACCGTTCGTCGACGGCGATCTGGACGTCGAGCGCGCCGCCTTCGGGCAGCACGATGGGCGCGGAGGTGGTCAGCTCGGCGACGACGGGGGCACCGCGCAGGTCACCGATGTGCCGGAGCGCGTCGAGCAGCGCGGTGCCGGGCAGCAGCACGGCGCCGCCGACCTTGTGGTCGGCCAGCCACGGGTGGTCGCGTTCGGTCAGCCGGCCGGTGAAGACCGCGCCGCCGGAACCGGCGAGCGGGACGACGGCGTCCAGGAGCGGGTGCCCGGCCGGTTCCGACCCCGCTCGCGCGTTCCGGGCGGGTTCGAGCCAGTGGCGCTCGCGCTGGAACGCGTAGGTCGGCAGCGCCACCGGGCGCGCATCGGTTCCGGCGAAAACGGCCGTCCAGTCGACCGGCACCCCGCGGACGTGCAGCTGCCCCAGCGACAGGAGCAGCCGCCGCAGGCCGCCGTCGTCGCGGCGCAGGGTGCCGGTGATCACCGACGGTCCGGTGGAGCGGTCGTCCAGGGCCTCCTGCACGCTGGGGACGAGCACCGGGTGCGCGCTGACCTCGACGAACGCACGGAACCCGGCGTCGGCCAGAGTCTCGATGGCCTCAGCGAAGCGGACCGTCCGCCGGAGGTTGCGATACCAGTAGCGGCCGTCCAGGACGGTCGTGTCCAGCCACTCCCCCTCCACCGTGGAAAAGAACGGCACCTGTGACGGCTGAGGACTCAACCCATCCAGCAGTTCCAACAACTCAGACTCGATCAGCTCAACGTGGGAGGTGTGCGAGGCATAGTCCACCGGGACCCGCCGCACCCGCACCCCCTCGGCCTCACTCGCGGCGACCAGGCCGTCCAGCGCCCCCGGCTCACCGGCCACCACCACCGACGACGGCCCGTTCACCGCCGCGACCTCCAACCCCGGAGTCAGGCGGGTGACGACCTGCTCCACCGGGAGCGCCACCGACACCATGCCGCCCCGGCCCGCCAGGCCACGCGCGATCGCCCGGCTCCGCAACGCCACCACCCGGGCGGCGTCCTCCAGAGACAACGCGCCGGCCACACACGCCGCGGCGATCTCACCCTGCGAATGGCCCACCACCGCGTCCGGTCTCACGCCATAGGAACGCCACACCTCCGCCAAGGCCACCATCACCGCGAACGCCACCGGCTGCACCACATCGACACGGTCCAGTGACGGTGCGCCGTCGGCCTCGCGGATCACGTCCGTCAACGACCAGTCCACATGGGCGGCCAGCGCGTCGGCGCACTCAGCGATCCGGGCCGCGAAAGCAGGGGACGACTCCAGCAGTGCCGCGCCCATCCCCGCCCACTGCGTGCCCTGGCCGGGGAAGACGAACACCGTCCGGCCGTCGACGTCGGCGACGCCCGACACCACGGCCGGGGCGGAGCCGCCCGCCGCGAGAGCGCCGAGGCCGGTGAGCGCTTCGTCCCGGTCGCCGGCCACGATCACCGCCCGGTGGTCGAGTGAGGCGCGGGTGGTGGCCAAGGAGAAGCCGGTGTCGGTCGGGCGCGTCTCGGCGTGCGCCCGTACGTGGTCGCGCAGCCGTTCCGCCTGTGCCCGCAGCGCTCGCGCGGTACGGGCCGAGACCGGCCAGGCCACCGCGGCGGGATCGGGTGTCTGAGCGGCGGGGGTGTCCGCGCCGCCGTCCGGAGGCCCTTCGATGATCACGTGCGCGTTGGTGCCGCTGACCCCGAACGACGACACACCCACCCGGCGGGGCCGGTCCACCTCCGGCCAGTCCCGCGCCTCCGTCAGCACCCGGACGCCACCGGCCGACCAGTCCACCTTCGTCGTGGGCGCGTCGACGTGCAGCGTCCGCGGCAGCACGCCGTTCCGCAGCGCCTGCACCATCTTGATCACACCGGCCGCGCCGGCCGCCGCCTGCGCGTGACCGATGTTCGACTTGAGCGATCCGAGCCAGAGCGGCTGGTCGTCCGGCCGATCCTGCCCGTAGGTCGCCAGCAGGGCCTGCGCCTCGATCGGGTCGCCCAGCCTCGTGCCCGTCCCATGGCCCTCCACGGCGTCGACCTCGGCCCCGGTCAGGCCGGCGTTGGCCAACGCCTGCCTGATGACGCGTTCCTGTGACGGCCCGTTCGGCGCGGTCAGGCCATTGGACGCGCCGTCCTGGTTGACGGCCGAACCGCGCACCACCGCCAGGACCTCGTGCCCGTTCCGCCGGGCGTCCGACAACCGTTCCAGCACCAGCACCCCGACGCCCTCCGACCAGGCGGTCCCATCGGCGGCCTCCGCGAACGGCTTGCAACGCCCGTCGACGGCGAGCGCGCCTTGCCGGGAGAACTCCACGAACGAGGTGGGCCGGGCCATCACCGCCACGCCCCCGGCCAGCGCCAGCGAGGACTCGCCCGAACGCAGCGACTGCGCCGCCAGATGCAACGCGACCAACGACGACGAACACGCCGTGTCCACCGTCACCGCAGGCCCCTCCAACCCGAGCGCGTACGCCACGCGACCGGACGCGACGCTGCCCGAGCTGCCCGTGCCCAGGTAGCCCTCCAGCCCGTCGGGAACCGCACCGAGGTCGGTGGCGTAGTCGTGGTACATCAGCCCGGAGAAGACGCCGACGTCGCCGCCGCGGAGGGACGCGGGGTCGACGCCCGCCCGCTCCAGCGCCTCCCACGACACCTCCAGCAGCAACCGCTGCTGCGGATCCATGGCCAGCGCCTCGCGCGGCGATATGCCGAAGAAGCCCGCGTCGAAGTCGGCGGCGTCGTGCAGGAACCCGCCGTGCCGGGTCGCGGAGGTTCCGGGACGTCCGGGCCCGGAGCCCAGCAGCGCCTCCAGGTCCCAGCCGCGGTCGGCGGGGAACTCCGAGATCGCCTCCCCGCCCTCGGCGACCAGCCGCCACAGGTCCTCCGGCGAGGAGATCCCGCCCGGCAGGCGGCAGGCCATGCCCACGATCGCGACCGGTTCGCCCGACAGGGCGTGCGGGGCGGCCGCGTCGCGGGAAGCGGTCTCGCCGCCGGTCCCGCCGAGCAGCAGGGCCCGCAGGTGCCGTGCCACGGCGGCCGGGGTCGGGTGGTCGAAGGCCAGCGTGGCGGGCAGGCTCAGCCCGGACGCGGCGGTGAGCCGGTCGCGCAGCGCCACGGCGGTGACCGAGGTGAGACCCAGGTCGCGGAAGGCCAGATCGGCGGGGACGCCGCCGTCCCCGGCCGGGGCCGCATCCCCGGCCGGGGCGGCCTCTCCGGCCTGGTCGCCGTCCCCGGCCGGGGCGAGGAGGCGGGCGACCTCGGCGCGGACCAGGTCGGTCAGCAGCCGGTCCCGCTCGGCCGGCGCGGGCAGCTCCAGGAGCCTGCGGCGCAGCGTCGAGGACACTCCCTCGTCCGGCGCGGCCGTCCGGGCGGGCGCTTCGATCAGCCCGCGCAGCGGGGCGGGGACCTCCTCCAGGTGCACGGCCGCCGGATCCAGGCGCAGCGCGACGAGGCAGGTCTCCCCGGCCGCGGCGGCCGCGTCGAGCATCGCCGTACGCTGCTGCGCGGTCAGCCTCCCGGTCCCCGGCGACAGGGCGCGGCCGTCGCCGTCGGCCGGTCCCACGCCCAGCGACAGCGCGGGCAGGCCCTGGGCCGCGCGGCGCCGGGCCAGGGCGTCGAAGAAGGCGCCGATGGCGGCCTCCTCCTCCCGTCCCCGCGCCCCCAGCAGCCCGGTGGCCGGTGACAGCAGTACGAACGCGTCGGGTTCGAAGGCCTTGGTGAGCTCGTGCAGGTTCACCGCCCCGTTCACGGCCGCCGCCAAGCTCTGCCCGGCGTGCGCGTGGACCACGGCGGTAGGCCGGGGCGGCCCGGCAGGGGAGCGTCCGGCCTCGTCGAGCAGCGCGGCGAGGGCGTCCCGGTCGGCGAGGTCGCAGGCGGCGAGCGTGGCCTCGGCGCCCCACTCGGCCAACTCCGCACGCAGCTCCGCCGCCCTCTGGTCCGCCGCGCCGCGTTCGGCGATGAGCAGCAGCCGGCGCACCCCGCAGCCGCCGGCCAGGTGGCGGGCCACGGCCGCGCCCAGTTCCCCGTCCGCGCCGGTGACCAGCACGGTCGCGCGGGCGTCGAACGGGATCGGGGAGCCGCCGTCCGCGGACGCGGCGACGTAGGCGGCGCGCGGCGTGAGCAGCACGCCCGACCGCACCGCGGCCTGCGGCTCGCCCGCGGCCAGGGCATCGGGCACCAGCCGGGCGGAGGCGTCGTCGCCGGCGTCCAGGTCGACCAGCGTGAACCGGCCCGGATGCGCGGCCTGGGCGCAGCGCACCGCGCCCCACACCGTCGCCTGGACGAGGTCGGCGGCGGCGTCCGCGCCGTCCACCGCGACCGCGCCGCGCGTCACGACGACCAGGCGGACCCCGGCGAGCCGTTCGTCGGCCGCCCACGCCTCCAGGCGGGCGGACAGGTCGCGCACCACATCGGCGATGGCGGCGGCCCCGGCCTGGGCGGAATCCCCGCCGCGCGCGCCCACCGCGGCGGAGGTCACCACCACCTCCGGGAGCGGCTCGCCGGAGGCGGCGGCTTCGTGCACGGCGCTGAGGTCGGGGAAGCGAACCGCCCCCTCCGGCCCGTCCACGCCGCCTGAGACATCGGTGCCCACGAAGCCCCAGGCGGCGGGCACGTGCCCCGACCTGACCGGCACGGAGGGCAGCGGGATCCAGTCCAGCCGGAGCAGCGACTCGTGGTGACCGCCCCCGGAGGCCCGCAGCCGGGCGGGCCGCTCCAGCAGCAGATGCCGGGTGATCTTCCCGGACGCCGTCCGCGGCACCGCGTCGATCTCGTACAGCTCCTCGGGCACCTTGAAGTAGGCCAGGCGCTCCCGGCAGGCCGCGAACAGCGCCTCGGGGTCCAGGCCTTCCGGCCCCGGCACCAAGAACGCCACCGGGACCTCGCCGAGGACCTCGTGCGGCCGTCCCGCCACCGCGACGTCGGCGACGCCGGGCTGGGCGCGCAGGACCTCCTCCACCTCGCCGGGGTGGATGTTCTCGCCACCCCGGATGATCAGTTCCTTGATCCGCCCGGTGATGGTGACGTAGCCGTCCGCGTCCCGCCGGGCCAGGTCCCCGGTGCGGTACCAGCCGTCGCGGAACGCCTCCGCGGTCGCCTCGGGCTGGTTGTGGTAGCCGACCATCACGCTGGGGCCGCGGACCCAGACCTCGCCCTCCTCCCCCGGCCCGACATCGGTCCCGGTCTCCGGGTCCACCAGCCGCACCCCCAGGCCCGGGACCGGCAGCCCGCACGAGCCCTCGACACGGGCGCCCGTCGGCCAGTTGATGGTGATCGACCCGCAGGTCTCGGTGCTGCCGTAGGCGTCCAGCAGCGGCGCGCCGAACGCCTCCTCGAACGCGCGGCGCAGCGCGGCCGTGGTGACCGCGCCGCCCACCAGGCACACCCGCAGGTGCGGGGCGCGGAATCCCTCCTGGCGCGCCGCGCGCACGAGGTGGTGGTACATCGTCGGCACACCCGCCAGGAACGTGGAGGCGTCCTCGCGCAGCGCGTCGAGCACCTCTCCCGCGCTGAAGCCGTCCAGGATGCGCGCGGTCGCGCCGACCGCCGTGACGCTCAGCACGCACGCGATGTGCGACAGGCTGTGGAACAGCGGCAGCGGCCACAGCACGCGGTCCTCGGCGGACAGGCCCGGGACCGGGACGTAGCAGGCGGCGACCGACCACAGGCAGTTGCGCTGGGTGGAGACGACCCCCTTGGGCCTGCCGGTGGTGCCGGAGGTGTAGAGCATCCACGCGGGGTCGTCCAAGCCGAGGTCGTCGCGGGCCGGCGTGGCGGGGTCGGTGCGGGCGAGCGCCTCGAAGGACACCGCGCCGGCGGGGACGGCGGGGTCGTCCGGGTCCTCCGGCCCGTCACCTGCGGACTCGGGCTCTCCCGTGAGGAGGACGGTCACGTCCGGGCGCCCGGCCAGCACCCGGGCCAGCGGCGCGGCGTGGGCGGGATCGGTGATCACCAGCCGTGCGCCGCTGTCGTCGAGCAGGTAGGCCAGCTCCGCCTCGGTGACACGCGAGTTCACCGGAACGCCGACCGCGCCCGCCCGGACCAGGGCCAGGTAGCTCTCCACCATCTCGACCCTGTTGCCCAGCAGGATGGCCGCGCGGTCGCCGGGCTGCAGCCTGCGCTCGGCGAGATGGCCGGCCAGCCGCCGGGTCCGCAGTTCCAGTTCGGCGTAGGTCACGCTCCGCCGCGCGTCCCGGAAGGCGACCTTCCGGGGCGTGCGGCGGGCGTGCCCTGACAGCAATTCGGGCAGCGGCCGAATCAGCTCCGTGCGCAGCATTCCGGCACATCCCCCAAAGAAAGTGGGTCACGGGACTTGAATGCCCGCGAACATTTGCGGGCTCGCGTGATCCAGTTTCATCAAGAAATGGTCCGGGTAATCCCCTAACCGCCCCCCTAAGGTCCCTCACTCACCGTCGGGGCCCCGGTCAGAGCGGGCAGCAGTCCGAGCAGATCCGCGGGCCGGTGCAGCACCGCGTCCGGCCCTTCGGCCAGCAGCGGCTCGGCGTCGCTTTCGCCCCACAGCGCGGCGACCGCGGCGACGCCGGCGGCGCGCGCGCTGCGCAGGTCGGTGACGGCGTCGCCGACCATGATCGCTTCGCCGGGAGGGACGCCGAGCAGGCCGAGGGCGCGTTCGACGATGTCGGGCGCGGGCTTGGGCCGGGCCACCTCGTCCGAGCCGATGATGTGCGCGAAGTGCCCGGCGATGCCCAGCCCGTCCAGCAGCGACCGCGCCCGGGGCCCGCTCTTGCCGGTCGCGACGGCGAGCGCGATCCCGCGCCGGTTCAGCCCCTCCAGCAGCGGTTCGACGCCGTCGAAGACGGTCACCTCGCCGGCGAGCCGGTAGCTCTCCCGGACGAACGGCTCCTCGATCTCCGGCGGCAGGCCCATGATCCGCATGATGTCGGGGAAGTAGCGGCCCAGGTGCCTGCTGTACTCCTCGAACGGTGCCGGGCCGTCGCCCATCACCTCGGCGTAGGCGATCCGGAACGCCTGGCGCATCACCTCGAAACTGTCGACGATCACGCCGTCAAGGTCGAAGACCACCGCGCGCGGCGCGGGGCCCGCGTGCTCACCGGCCATGGCCCGCCCCCGCGGCGGCCGGGACCCGACCGGCGGACCTGGCCGAGTCGTACAGCCGGCCGATCGCCGCGATCATCTGCCGGGCCTGCCCGATCGCCGCGCCGCGGCTCGCCGGGTCGGCCAGCTGGGCGGGCAGCTCGTCGAGCTGCCGGGAGTACTCGACGCCCACCGGCTCCACCGGCACCGGTACCGAGACGGTGAGGCCGTGCCGGGTCCGGGTGAGCGTGGAGGCCTTCTGCCGGTTGGTGCTGAACCCGAACGTGCAGCGCAGCGCGGCCGTGCCGGCGCCGCCCTCCAGGGTGATCGCGGTGACGTCCCGGGGCTCGTGCGAGGCCCAGCTCGTCCGCAAGGACACCGAGACTCCGCCGTCGGTCACCAGGAACCCCCTCGCGGTGTCCTCGACGTCACCCTGCGGCGCGCCGTTCCCTGACGCCCCGTTGCCCGCGGCTCCGTTCACGCCTTCCTCTCCGGCCTCGCGCCAGCGTGCGCGGCGCGAGTCGTTGTTGACGAAGTCGGCCGAGACCGTGCCGACGACCTGTTCGAAGACGGCCGGGCCGAGCACCGGGCCCACGGTGTCGAGCAGGTGCCAGCCCAGGTCGACCAGCGCGCCTCCGCCCGCGTGCTCGCGCCGGGTGAACCAGCCCCCCGCGCCGGGCACGCCGCGTGCGCGGACCCAGGCCAGGTCCACATGCCGGATCGGGCCCAGCTCGGCGGCCAGCCCCATCAGTGCCCGCACGTCGGCGCGGTGGCGGGCGGCGCTCCCCGCCAGCAGCACCGCGCCGCCCTCGCGCTCGGCCTCCGCGAGCCGGTCGGCCTCGGCCACGCTTAGACACACCGGCTTCTCAAGGAAGACCGGCACGCCCCGCGAGAGCAGCCGGGCCGCGATCGGGCTGTGCAGGTGGTTGGGGACCGCCACCACGGCCAGGTCGACCGTGCCCGGATCGAGTTCCTCGACCGTGCCCAGCGCCGCCGGCGCCGGCGCGGCCACGCGTGCCGCCGCCGCCGCGCGCGCGGCCGGATCGGGATCGATGACTGCGGTGACCGTGTACCGCTCGTGCTCGTTCAGCCGCGGCAGCCAGATCGAACGCCCCGCCCAGCCGAGGCCGACCAGCGCGACCCGCACGCCGCCGGGCCCCACTGCGTTCAAGGCGCGCGGCCCGCCGCCGGTGATGCCGCTGCCGCCCCCGCCGGTCATGCCGCCTCCCTCTGGGGGGCACGACCCCCCACGCTCCCGACAAGAACAGCGCTCATGCCCTCGCTCCGCTCGGTCATGACGCGCGCACGGCGTCGGCGACGATCTCGGCGACCCGGTGGATCTGCTCCTCGGTACCGAGGAGCGTGCGGTGGTGCAGCCAGATCCCGTCGGCGGTGATCGCCTCCGCGTTGGGGCAGCGGCGCGCCAGCTCGTCGGGCGTCGTGTCCGGCGCCCCGGTCTCCCAGAAGCCGTCCGTCCGGTAGATCGCCCGGAACACCACGAAGGCGGGCACCCCGCGCGCGATGAGCTCGTCGACGAGTGCGTCGCGACGCTCCTCGGCCAGGCCCGGCACCCGGAACATCGCCATGTAGTGCGGCACCCGGTCGGCCCGCTCGTCGCGTCCCTGCGGGACGACGCCGGGGATCTCGCGCAGCAGCCCGCTCAGCAGCGGGGCGCGTCGCTCCCGCGTCTCGATCTGCCCGTCGAGACGGCTCAGCTGGGCGCGCAGCACGGCGGCCGAGAACTCGTTCAGCCGGAAGTTGGAACCGGAGGTGCGGTGCCGGTAGCCGCGGTCGTCGCGCGGCCGGCCGCAGCTGTGCCGCAGGAAGGCCTCCTCGTAGGAGTCGCGGTCCGGGAAGGTGACCGCGCCGCCCTCCCCCGCCGTCATCAGCTTGCCGTTCTGGAAGCTGAAGGCGGCGATCGAGCCGAGCTGGCCCGCCCGGCGGCCGTTCCACTGGGCGCCGTGCGCGTGCGCCGCGTCCTGGACCAGCGGGACTCCGCTGTCGGCCGACAGCTTGGCCAGCCCGTCCATGTCGGCGAAGTGGCCGGCCATGTGCACGGGCATGATCGCGCGCGTGCGGGGGCCGACCGCCGCCTCCGCGGCCGCGACGTCCAGGCAGTAGGTCTCCGGGTCGATGTCCACCGGCACCGCCACCGCGCCGAGCCGCTGCGCCGCCTGGGAGGAGGAGATGAAGGTGAACGCGGGCACCACGACCTCGTCCCCGGGTCCGACCCCCAGTACCTGCAGGGCCAGTTCCAGGGCGTGGGTGCCGTTCGTCACCGCCAGCGCGTGCTCGGCGCCGTGGTATTCGGCGAACTCGCGCTCGAAGGCGTCGACCTCGCCGCCGCCCATGCGCCACCACTGGCCCTGCTCCAGCGCGCGCAGGAGCCCCTCGCGCTCCCGCCGGTCATACTGCGGCCACTCCGGCAATCCAATATCACTCATTTACTCCGCGCCCCTTCCCGGAATGCGTTCCGGACCTCTGGCAAACCTCCCCCAGCGGGGATTTCATCGGCACGGTACCTGAGGAACGAGCGCTCATCACATCCCCTATCCACCCCCCTATATTTCCCTTGTCCGACTGCCGCCCGAGCATTTTCGCAAGCAATTAGGCCGACGCATGTTATAACGGCGGCCGTGGAGTTGCTCTTGTTGAACGGACCTAATCTGGGGATTCTCGGACGGCGCGAGCCGGAGATCTACGGGACCGACACGCTGGCCGACATCGAGGCCGCCGTGGCCGCCGAGGTCGCGGCGCGCGGCTGGCGGGTCACGTCGGTGCAGCGCGAGTCGGAGGGCGAGCTGATCGAGGCGGTGCACGCCCGCTGGGAGACGGTGGGGGCGATCGTGAACCCGGGCGCGCTGATGATCGCGGGCTGGGGCCTGCGCGACGCGCTGGCCGCCTACCCCCGCCCGTGGATCGAGGTGCACCTTTCGAACGTGTGGGCCCGCGAGTCGTTCCGCCACGAGTCGGTGCTGGCCCCGCTCGCCGACGGGGTGATCGTCGGGCTCGGCTCGCTCGGGTACCGGCTCGCCGCCCGGGCGCTGCTGGAACTGGTGCCGCGATGACCCGGCTCGGGATCGACGTCGGCGGCACCAAGGTCGCGTTCCGGCTTGTCGGCGAGGATCTGGCGCCACGCGAGGCCGGGTTCCGCTGGCCGTCGCCGCCGGACCCGGCCGCGGGCTGGTCGGCGGACTGGGACGCGCTGGCGGGCGAGGTGGCGCGGCTGCGCGCCGCGTGGGGGCGGCCGATCACCGCGGTCGGCGTCGCGCTGCCGGCGGCCGTCGACTCCGCCGGGCGGGTGACCACCTGGCCGGGACGGCCCGGGTGGGCGGGCCTGGACCTGGGCGCGCGGCTGGGCGGGCTGTTCCCGGACGCCGCGGTGCGCTGGGCCGACGACGGCGACCTGGCGGCCCTGGCCGAGGCCGGGCGGGCGCGGTCGCCGAACGTCGTCTACCTGGGGGTCGGCACCGGTGTCGGCGGCGGCGTCGTGCTGGAGGGCCGTCCCGTGCCGGGCTGCGAGATCGGCCATCTGATCGTCGACCGGCGGGTCCGCGGCGAGCGGTGCGACTGCGGCAGGCGCGGCTGCGTCCAGGCGGCCGCCTCCGGCCCCGCGACGCTGCGGCGCGCCGCGCGGCTCCGGGGCGCCGCCGTCTCGTTCGCGGAGCTGCGCGAGGGGCTGCTGACCGGTGCGCGCTGGGCGGCGGCCTCGCTGGAGCGGACCTGGGACGTGCTCGCCGCCGCCGTCACAGGACTGGGCGAGATCTTCCACCCGGACGTCGCCGTGGTCGGGGGCGGGTTCGCCGCCGGGCTTCCGGGCTTCACCGGCGCCGTCGCCGAACGCACGGCGGAACTCGCCCGTCCGGGCTTCCCGGTGATCCCCGTACGGCAGGCGGAACTGGGCGGGCTCTCCTCCCTCCACGGCGCCGTCCTGCTGGCGGAGCGCGAGGAGGCCGGCGCGCGGGCCGGGGGCTCGTGGCGCGGAGCGTCGTCTCTCACACGGAGTGACCATGACTGAACGACTCGAACAAGCCATCACCGCCTCGCGGCGTGTCGAGGTCGCCTTGGGCGAACGCGCCTACCAGGTGCACATCGGGCCCGGGGTGCGCGCCGCGCTCCCCGACGTCATCGCGGCCATCGGCGCACGGCGCGTGGCGGTCGTGTCGGCCCGCCCCGCCGAGTGGACCCCCGACCCCGGGGTGCCGTCCCTGGTGGTCCCGGCGCGGGACGGCGAGCACGACAAGACGCTGGCGTGGGTCGAGGACCTGTGCCGGCGCTTCGCCGAGTTCGGGCTGACCCGTTCGGACGCGGTCGTGTCGTGCGGTGGCGGCACCACCACCGACGCCGTGGGGCTGGCGGCGGCGCTCTACCACCGGGGCGTGCCGGTCGTGCATCTGCCGACCTCGCTGCTGGCGCAGGTGGACGCCAGCGTCGGCGGGAAGACGGCGGTGAACCTGCCGCAGGGCAAGAACCTCGTCGGGGCGTACTGGCAGCCCCTCGCGGTCCTCTGCGACACCGACTACCTGCGGACCCTGCCGCGCCGGGAGTGGACGAACGGGTACGGGGAGATCGCGCGCTGCCACTTCATCGGCGCGGGCGACCTGCGCGGCCTGCCGGTGGAGGAGCAGATCGCGGCGAGCGTGGCGCTCAAGGCGTCGATCGTGGCCGCGGACGAGCGGGACGCGGGGCCGCGGCACCTGCTCAACTACGGGCACACCCTGGGCCACGCCCTCGAGCGCGCCACCGGCTACCGGCTCCGCCACGGGGAGGCGGTCGGGATCGGGACGGTGTTCGCGGGCAGGCTGGCCGGGCGCCTCGGCCGGATCGGCCCCGCCCGGGTGGCGGAGCACCACTCGGTCGTCGCGGGGTACGGGCTGCCGACGGCGCTGCCCGCGGGCGCCGCGGTGGACGCGCTCGTGGCGCTCATGCGGCTGGACAAGAAGGCCACGGACGGGCTGACGTTCGTCCTGGACGGCCCGCGCGGCGCCGAGCCGGTGCGCGGGGTACCGGAGTCGGAGGTCGCGGCCGCGCTGGCGGACATGCCGGTGGAGCGGAGCTAGAGGAAACGGAGCTGAGATGGGCCGGATCAGCGGTACCACGCGGCTGCTGGCGGTGCTGGGAGACCCGGTCCGGCAGGTGCGGGCGCCGGCGCTGGTCAATCCGCTGCTGGACCGGCTCGGCCTGGACATGGTGCTGGTCCCGATGCACGTGCGGCCGGCGGATCTGGGTGAGGTCGTCGGCGGGCTGCGGCGGATCGGCAATCTGGACGGCCTGCTGGTGACCGTGCCGCACAAGTTCGCCATCTGCCGGTACGCGGACGAGCTGGCACCCGCGGCGGCGTTCACCGGCAGCGCCAACGCGCTGCGGCGCGAGCCGGAGGGGCGCTGGCGGGCGGACAACTTCGACGGCGTCGGCTTCGTCCGGGGGCTGCGCGGCGCCGGACACGAGCCGGGCGGACGGCGGTTCGCAATGGTGGGGGCGGGCGGCGCGGGGACCGCCCTGGCCGCGGCGGTGCTGGAGGCGGGAGCCGCGCACCTGGCGGTCTGCGACACCGACGCGGGGCGCCTGGAGGCCCTGGTCGCCCGGCTCGGCGCGCGCTGGCCGGGCCGCGTCACCGGTTCCGCCGAGCCCCGGCTGGAGGAGGCGGACATCGCGGTCAACGCCACGCCGCTCGGGCTGAGGCCCGCCGATCCGCTGCCGTTCGACCCGCGGGCGCTGCCGCCGGGGGGCGTGGTGGCCGACATCGTCATGGAGCCCCGGGAGACCCCGCTGCTGCGGACCGCCGCCGCGCTCGGGCTCGCCGTCCATCACGGATCTCACACACTCGATCACCAGCTGGAGTGTTATCGAGACTTCTTCCGTCTTACAGACAAAGTCGATAGGATTAGTAGGACATCTCCATAAAGGCTGTTATCGACGGATAAGGGGGCCGCCGTGCGCTTCAGCCTGCTCGGTCCGCTGGAAGCCGTGGGTGAGGTCGGTCCCGTCCCGCTCGGAGGGATCAACCAGCGCGCGGCACTGGGGTTCCTGCTGTTGCATGCCAACAGCGTGGTGGCCACGAGCGATCTGGTCCAAGCGCTGTGGGGCGACGACGTGCCCGCCACCGCCCGCAAGATGGTGCAGAACGCGGTCGCCGGACTGCGCCGCGCGCTCTCGGAGGACGGCACGGTCACGCTCATGACCGCCCAGCCCGGCTACGTTCTCCGCGTCGACCCCGAGCGGATCGACGTCACCCTCTTCCACACGCTGGTCGACAGGGGCCGCGCCGACTTCCGGGCCGGGGCGTGGGAGCCCGCCGCCCGGCAACTGCGGCAGGCCGTCGCGCTGTGGCGCGGCCCCGCCCTCGCCGACGTGACCCAGACGGGCGACACACCGGTCTGGCCCGAGCTCACCATGCTCGACGAGGCCCGGCTGACCGCCCTGGAGGACTGCCTGGAGGCCGAGCTCGCCCTCGGCCGCCACCACGAGCTGATCGGCGAGATGACCTCCCTGGTCGAGGAGGAGCCGGCGCGCGAGCGGCTGAGCGGCCTGCTGATGCTCGCGCTCTACCGCTGCGGGCGGCAGCAGGAGGCCCTGGCCGTCTACCAGCGCCTCCGCGAAATCCTGCGGGAGGGCTTCGGCCTGGACCCCGCACCCAAGCTGCGCGAAATGGAACGCGCCGTCCTCAACCAGCACCCCTGCCTCGCCCTCCCGCCGCGTATGCCCCAGCGCGCGTTCGACGCGCTGGGAGGCGTCGCGGGACGGGCCGCCGCCGGGGACGCCGCGGGCACGGACACCATGGCCGACACGGGGAACGGCGGAGTCGGAACTCTCGCCGGGCCGCCGGACACGACGCCCGACGGGCTACGGCCCCACCCCGCGTCCCCCGGCCGTGCGGCCACGGGTGAACGCCCGGCCGCCGAACGCAAGCGGGCCAGCATCCTGCTGGTGCGGACGGGGGTGGACGCGGCGACCGACGATCCGGAGAGCCTCGACGAGACGCTGCAGGAACTCGCCCGCGTCATCCACGAGGAGGCGCGGCGGTTCGGCGGGTTCGTCCGCGAGACGCTGGGCTCGGTCCGGCCGGTCGTGTTCGGCTTCCCCCAGGCCCATGAGGACGACCCGGAACGCGCCGTCCACGCGGCGCTCGCCATCCGCGACAGGCTCGCCGGCTCGATCACGGGGCGGCTGACCGTCCGGTTCGCGGTCGCCACCGGCGAGGTCCTGGCGACCTACCGGGACGAGGGCGACCCCGCCCCCGCCCAGCTGTCCGGAACGGCGCCGGACGCGGCCGCGCTCCTGCTCGCGCACGCCAGGCCGGGCGTGGTGCGGGTGTGCCGCGCGACCGCCGACGCCATCGGCCTGCCGCCCGCCCTCCCCGACGAAGGCGCACCGGCCGACGGCGGCCGGGAGGTGACGCTGCCACCCGTTCCCGGGCCGTTCGCGGACCCGTCCGCCGCGCCGCTGGTCGGCCGTGACCGGGAGCTGGAGATCCTCCGGGGCCTGCTGGGCGACGTGCGCCGCAGGCAGCGGCCGCACCTGGTCACCGTCATCGGCGAGCCCGGCATCGGCCGGAGCCGGCTGGTCGCGGGGTTCGTCGCGGGCCTTCCCGCGCTCGTGCTGACCGGGCGCACCCCGCCGTTCGCGGGCACGCCTCTCGCACCCCTCGCCGACTCGGTCCGGTCGCGGCCCGGCGGCCCGCGCCTCGCCCGGGAGATCGAGCGGCTGCCGGTGGACTCGGGCGCGGCCGTTTGGCGGCGGCACGTCGAGGAGCTCGCCGCGGGCGGCCCCGTGCTGGTCGTCCTGGAGGACCTGCACCGGGCCGACACCGTCCTCCTCGACATCGTCGAGGACCTGACCGAGCGCCTCGCGCGGGTACCGCTCCTGGTGGTGGCGACCGCCCGGCCCGAGCTGCGGCAGCGCCGCACGAACTGGGGCTGCGGCAAGCGCGACGTCACCACGGTCACCCTCGACCCGCTGTGCGCCGAGGCGACGGCCACGCTCCTGCCCGGCCCGGCCGATCCCGCGCTGCTCACCCTGGTCGGAGGGAATCCGCGCTTCGCCGAGGAGTACGCGCGAGCCGCCCGCGAGCGCGCGAACGGCACCGGTCACAGGACCGGTGACGGGACCGGTGACGCGGAGCCCGCCGAGCAGGGGGCACCGCCCGTTCCCGAACGGATCCGCACGCTCATCGCCGCCCGGATCGACACGCTCTCGCTCCCGGAACGGGTCGTCCTGCGCGACGCCGCGATCTTCGCGGACGGGGTGCGGCCGACGGGCGTGTCGGCCCTGTCCGACCGCGGCCTCGAGGAGACCGCCGAGCTTCTCCACGGCCTGGAACGCAAGGACTTCCTCGTCCGGCAGCAGGCCGCCGACCGGCCCGGCGAAGCCGAAGACGAGGCGGCGGAGGTCTGCTACGCCTTCCGGCAGCCGCTGCTCCGCAAGATCGCCCACGCCCAGCTGCCCCGCAGGGACCGGATCGCCAGGCATCGGCGCGCCATCACCTGGATCACCGGGCTCCCTGCCGAGGAGGCCGACCTCCTCGTCCACCACTACCGGCAGTTGCTGGCCCTCACCGCGTCCCGGACGGCGAACGACCTCGCCCGGCAGGCCTACCGCGCGCTCGTCGACGCCGAACGCCGCGCCGCCGCCGCGGGCGCCCACGACACCGCCGCGCGGTGCCGTCAGGCCGCCCTCGAGCTCCGCCCCGCCCCGGCGCGGCACACGCACCACCGGCCGCAGGTCCGGCACATCGACGACGCGTCCGTGACATTCCACTGAGTCTCCGGCTCACCCCCGTCCCGGCGCGGAGCGCTCGTCGCGCAGCACGATCAGGGCGAGCACCGCCGCCAGCGCGAGCAGCACCGCCCCGGCCACGAAGCCGGACCGGTACCCCTGGGTCAGCGCCGCCTCGCGGGCGGCGCCGCCGGCCCCGGCCTCGTCCGTGACGGCCGCCGCCAGTGCCGCCATGGCCGCCAGCCCGAGCGCGCCGCCGACCTGCTGCGCCGTGCCGGCCACGCCCGAGCGGACCCCGGAGTCGGCGCCGGAGGCACCGGTCATGGCCAGCGCGGTGGCGGCCGGCAGCACCAGGCCCGCGGAGACGCCCAGCATCAGCATCGCGGGCAGCACATCGACCGCGTAGCCGCCCGACTCCGGTGCGCGCGCCAGCCAGCCGAACGCGAGCAGGCCCGCGGCCAGGCCCGCCGGCAGGACGCGCCGCACGCCCCAGCGGACGATCAGCGGACCGGCGAGCCCGAGCGTGGTCACCCCGATCACCGCCGAGGCCACGAGATAGGCCAGCCCGGTCGCCAGCGAGCTCAACCCCAGCACCTCCTGGAGGTACAGCGTGACCAGGTACTGGAAGCCGAACATCGCGCCGACGAACAGCGCCTGCACCAGGTTGCCGCCCGACAGCGCGCGCGACCGGAAGATCGACAGATCCAGCAGCGGCGCCGCCGCCCGCGCCTGACGCACCGCGAACCCGGCCAGCAGCACCAGTCCCAGTCCGGCCAGCGCCGCTGGAAGCCCGATCCCCGACGCCTCGGGACCGAGGGCGCCGATCGCGAAGACCAGCAGCATCAGTCCCGCGGTGACCAGCCCGGCGCCCGCCAGATCGGCCCCGCCGTCCCGGCCGGTGCCGCGGTCGGGCTCCAGGGTGCGGTGCCCGGCGACCAGCAGCAGCGCGCCGATCGGCAGGTTGATCAGGAACATCCACTGCCAGCCGAGCAGCTGGGTGAGCACGCCGCCGCCGAGGGCGCCGACCGAGCCCCCGCCGGCCGCCACGAACGCGATCACCGTGATCGCGCGGACCCGCTCCCGGCCCTCGGGGAACAGCACCACCACCATCCCGGTGATCAACGACCCGGCCATCGCGCACCCGACGCCCTGCGCGAACCGCGCGGCCACCAGCAGCGTCGCGTCGCCCGCCACGCCGCACAGCAGCGACGCGGCGGTGAACACCGCGATGCCCGCCAGGAAGACGCGCCGCCGTCCCAGCAGGTCGCCGAGCCGGCCGCACAGCAGCAGCAGCCCGCCGTAGGCGACGAGGTAGCCGTTGACCACCCAGGACAGCTGCGCGCCCGCCAGACCGAGGTCCTCGCGGATCTGCGGCAGCGCCACCGCGACCCCGGTGCCATCGATGATCAGCATCAGCTGCCCGGTCGCCAGCACCGCGAGCGCCGGCCACCGGGACGAGCGCCCGGTCCTCACCGCGGTCGCCGCCGCTTCCATCCGGTCCCCTTTCGTCGCATCGATTGTCGCGGCCCGCGGCGGATTCAGATAGAAGGAACATTCGTGTAACCACGGGAAGGGAATGTGCCTTCTTCCGCTCGCGGGGGAACTGGTGGATGATCTGGTCACCACCGAAAGAGAAGGATCAGAAAATGACGAAGATCGCCATTATCGTCGGCAGCACGCGGCCTGGCAGGATTGGCCGGAACGTGGCGGACTGGGTGCACCGGAACGCGTCGAAGCGCACCGAGGCCGAGTACGAGATCGTCGACATCGCCGACCAGAACCTGCCTCTCTACGACGAGGAACTCCCCGCCGCCGTCGGCCAGTACGCCGGTGAGCACACCAAGCGGTGGGCCGAGGTCGTCCGCCGGTACGACGGGTACCTCGTGGTCACCCCGGAATACAACCACGCCCCGCCCGCCGCATTGAAGAACGCGTTCGACTTCGTGCACGCCGAGTGGCTGAACAAGGCGATCGGATTCGTCGGCTACGGCGCCGCGGGCGGCGCGCGCGCCGTCGAGCAGCTGAAGCTGGTGGCGGTCGAGCTGAGCATCGCGCCGGTCTCCGCCCAGGTCGGTCTGCTGATCCCCGGGGATTTCCCGAACTACCCCGAGTTCTCGCCGCTCGACACCCGCGAGTCCGAACTGGAGCGCGTCCTGGACCAGCTCGAGTCCTGGGCGAAGGCGCTGGCGGCCGTTCGCGCGTGACCGCGTGACGGAAAGGGCGCGGGCACCGGGAAGGTGCCCGCGCTTTCGTGTGCCGTTCCGCGCGTCATAGGCGTGTTCATGCGCCTGTACATACGCGTGTTCATGCGCGTGTCAGGGGACGTTCTCCGCCTGCCGCGGGATGTCGAGCGCGGTGCCGTACAGGCGCGACACCCGCACCCTGATCACCAGGCGGCGGTCGAGGACCATCTGCTCCAGGAACGCCTTCTCGTCCTCGGCGCGCTCGTAGGGCGGCTGCAGCGCGAGCAGCTCGCGCCCGGCCTCGTCGCCGGGGACCTCGCTCACGGCCGACAGCTCGGCCTCCCCCTGGGCGACGACGAACGCCATGAAGTCCGCGCTGGTCACGTGCAGCGCGGCGCGGGGGTCGCGGCGCAGCTGCCGCACTTTCGCGCGGCCGGCGGTCGTGCTGATGCGCGCCACGCGCCGCTCTGGATCCCAGTGGTAGGCCACGGTGGACAGATGGGGGATCCCGTCGCGCTTGTTCGTGCCCAGGACGCCCATCCGGTGCTCGGCCAGCAGGCCCGTGAGCGCGTCGTCGGACAGGGGCAGCGGCCCCGGCCCCTGCCCCGGCCCGTACGTCACCGCTCTCCCGCGCCCGGCTCCGGCTCGGGCTCCGGCGGGAACGGAATGACCTTGTGCGGGACGACGCGGACCACGACCCTCGAGACGTCGTCCACGTCGTGCACCTCGTCGAGGTATTTCAGGGTCAGTTCGTCGGCCAGTTCCTTGCCGCCCCCTTCGAGCACCTCCGCGGTACCGCGGATCTCGATCGAGGTGACCGGGTTCTCGATGTCGAACACGGACACGTTCACCCTGGGGTCGCGGGATATGTTGCGCTCGGTCCGGCGTCCCGCGTGGGTCACGAACAGCAGCGAGTCGTCCTCGTCGCGCTTCACGAGAACGATCGAGGAATGGGGGCTTCCGTCGGCGTTCACGGTGGCCACGACGGGGAAATTCTTCCCGTCCACGAACGCCCGTGTTTTCGCATCGAGTTTCTCAGCCATGACCGAAACGATATCGGCCGTAACGGCCGCCCCACTCCCCTGAACACCCCCCTACTCCACCGTTTCCCCCGGGTCCGGGTCGAGCCACCGGCCGATCAGCGCGCCGACGGTGTCCCCGTTCACGTCGGCCAGTTTCCGGGCGAGCAGGAGGCGGGTGTCGGCGGCGGTGGGAAGCCGGAAAGGGGGGTCGTCGGAATCGAGCAGGTCCGCGATGATCCCGGCGACGTCCTGCACCGTCTGCATCGCGGGGAGTTCGGGCAGGGTCCCCTGGCGCGAGGCCGCGTTGTCGACGTACTGCCGCAGCACTTTCTCGTAGGGGCCGGCACCGTCGAAAATACGGGGCCAGTCCGTTTTCCTGACGGCGTCGGTGCTGATCGGCCCCGGCTCCACGATGGACACCGCGACCCCGACGCGGCGCGCCACTGGGGCAAAGCCCTCCAGGATGCCTTCGAGCGCGAACTTGGACCCGGAGTAGGCCTCCTGGAACGGCAGCCCGATCACACCGGCGACGCTGCCGACCGCGATGACCCTGCCGCCGGCGGCGCGCAGATGCGGAAGGCTGCTCTTGAGCAGCGCCACCGGGCCGAACACGTTCACCTCGAACACCCTGCGGTAGGTGGCGACGTCCTCGTTCTCGAAGGTGTCCACGCCGGTGACGCCCGCGTTGTTGACGACCGCGTACAGGCCGCCGTGGCGGGCCACGACGCGGTCCACGAAGGCGGGTATCGAGGGTTCGTCGGTGACGTCCAGTTCCTCGATGTCGATGTCGGGCCCGGTCCCGGCGCCGGACCGGGCGGCGATCAGCTCCTCGAGCCCCGCGACGCGGTCGCGGGAATGGGCGGCGGCGACGACCCGGTACCCCCGCTCGGCGAGGGCGACCGCCGTGGCGGCCCCGATCCCCGACCCGCTGCCCGTGATCACGACTGCGCCGGAAGGCTGATGTGCGGTCATGGCGAGTACCCTTCCCGTGGTTCGACCGGTTCCCGTGGTTCGACCGGCTGTCTGCTCGACTGCCGCGGCCTTCAGCGCCCCAGGTGCGCCTCGAGCGCGTCGGCCGCCCGCCGTGCGCCGCCGGCGCCCCGGGTGTGCTCCCGGAGTTCCCGCATGCGCTCGCGCACGGCGGCGTCCGACACCAACTCCTCCACCTCGGTGAGGAGCCTGCTCGCGTCCAGTTCGGACGGCTTGATCACCCTGCCCGCGCCGAGTTCGACGGTCCGTTCCGCGTACGGCAGGAAGTCGGGGGCCGGGGGCACGACCACGACCGGCGTCGCGGTGTGCCACGCCTCCAGCAGCGAGCCGCTGCCGCCGTGGGTCACGAACGCGTCCGCGTGCTCCAGGACGCCGACGTTGGAGATCCAGCGGTGGACCTCCACGTTCGGCGCGAGCCCGGCGAGCCTCTGGAACGCCGCGTCGTCGAGCGCGTCCCCGACCGACACCACGGCATGCCACGGCCGCCCGGCGAACGCGCCGATCACCGTTTCGAAGAACCCGGTGTCGCCGTTGCGCACGCTGCCCAGCGACACCAGCACGACGCGGGATCCGGTCGCGGGCGGCTCCCACGTGCCGAGGAAGTCCCGCCGCTCGACGCTCGGCCCGACGAAGACGACCCGGTCGGGGTCGAAGGTCTCGTGCGCCGGCTGGAACCGCGGCGGGACGAACACGATCGTGAACTCCTCGACCCTCCGGGCGCTCCACAGGAGGTCCTGCACCCGGTCCCCCAGCCCGAACCCGTCGAGCGCCCGCGCGATCTCCTCCACCGGGTCGACCAGCCGATGGCCGGGCACGAGCCGCTCCATGTGGTCGAGATAGTCGTAGTGCTCGTTGGACACCACGCTCGGGGACAGCAGCACCGGCGGCAGCCGCCACGTCCAGGCGAGGATCCGGCCCGCCTGGAAGGCGGCCTCGTCGTAGGCGACCGCGTCGGGGCGGTCGTCCCCGAAGTGCTCCCGCGCGGCGTCCAGGATGGCCAGGTTCTCACGGAAGAACGCGCGCGTCGCCGCGGCCGGGTCGTCGTCGGCGAGGCTGTCGAGCGGATCGAGGGACGGATAGGTGACGACCTGGGCGCCGAACCGCCGCACCCGGTCGGCGAGCCGTTCGGCCACCACGTAGGTGACCCGGTGCCCGCGCCGGACCAACTCGTCCACGAGGGCGACCTTCGGCAGCACGTGCCCGTTCGAGGGGATGTCGAGAACCAGGATGTGGAAGGTCATGGATCCTCCGATCAGATGTCCGGGCCGTCGGCGGCGCCGCGGTCCAGTTCCTCCGGGCTCAGGCCGTAGACCTCTCGTGCGGCGGCCTCCGACACCAGCCCGTCGCGCACGTCGGCGAGGACCGCCTCGGGCGCACGCTCCCTGGGATCGCCGTAACCTCCGCCGCCCGAGGTATGGATCTCGATGACGTCGCCCCGCCCCAGCACGAGCGTGCTGTTGGTACGCGGCACCGTGATCCGCCCGTCCCGGTGATGGACGCGGCTGGAGTTGCGCGGGGCGCAGAGCCCGCCCGCGACGCCGAACGGCACCGTCTCCGCCAGCGCGCCCGAGCCCAGGCACACCACCCGGACGCCGTCCTGGTCGATGCGCCACCGCGAGACGCCGCCGAGGCCGCCCCTCCACCGCCCGGCGCCCGCGGAGTCGGTCTCGAAGCCCTGATGCAGGATGGTCGCCGGCGCGCCGAGCTCGTGCAGTTCCACGTCCACCTCCCGGCCGCCGCCCATGGCGACCGGCGGGCCGATCGCGTCCCAGCCGTCGAAACCGGCCGTGGCGCCCGACCCGCCCTTCAGCGCGCCGCTGGCGCCGAAGGTGCGGCCCGTCCGCTCGTCGACGCCGACGGCGGCGAACGCGTAGCCGCGGCACCAGCCCGCGTTGGCGATCGCGGGGTCCGCCCGCGCGAGCGCGAGCCACACCGCCTCCACGATCGCCTCGCACGCGGTGATCGTGCACAGCGTCGTCGCGGCCGGCTCCACCGCGTGCACGATCGTGCCGGGCCTGGTGACGATCTCGATGGCCTCCATGGCGCCGCTGTTGCGCCGCTGCGCGGGGTCGGTCGCCCCGAACAGCCCGATCAGGATCGAGGCCACGGTGTTGGCGTAGGTCGAGTTCGCGTAGCCGACGACCTGGGGGTCGGACCCGGTGAGGTCGAAGACGGCGCGGTCGCCGTCGATGGTGAGCCGCAGCCGGACCGCGATGGGCTCCCGGTGGTGCTCGCCGCCGTCGTCGAGGTGCCGGACGGACTCGTAGACCCCGTCGGGCCAGCGGGCGATCTCCGACCGCATGTGCCGGGCCGAGGCGGCCAGCTGGGCCTGGACGGCCTCGGCCACCGGCTCCGCTCCGAACGCGTCGAGCATCGCGATCAGCTCGCGCTCCCCGAGCGTGGCGGCGCCGATCTGGCAGTGCAGGTCCCCCTCCACCGCCTCGCGCAGCCGAAGGTTCGTCAGGATCAGGTCCCACACGTCGTCCTGCCGCCGGCCGCGGTGGTACAGCCGGACCGGCGGTATCCGCAGGGCGTCCTCGTAGCAGTCCCTGGCGGAGGGGTTGTAACCGGCGTCCCCGCCGCCGCCGACGTCGGCGTGGTGCCCCTTCGTCGCCGCCCAGAACCGGAGCGCTCCCCGGTGGAAGACCGGCTTGAGGATGGTGACGTCCGGCGGGTGGTTGTTCCCGTGGTACGGGTCGTTCAGCACGAACACGTCGCCTTCGCCGACGTCTCCGGCGAACTTGCGCAGGATCCCCTCGTAGGCGCTGGGCAGCGAGCCGGCGAGGACGGGGATGAAGTCCTTGGTGGCGATCCACGCGCCGTCGGCGGTGAAGATCCCCGTCACGAAGTCCCGGCTCTGGAACGCCGCCGAGCGGCAGGACCGGAGCATCGCGTCGGCCATCCGCTCGGCGATGGCGTGCAGCCGGTTGTCGACCACGGTCGCCAGGATCTCCGCTGTCATCGCACCTCTCCTGTCCGTGCGCGCCGCAACCCGGCCAGTACCTCGTCCCGTTTCCGCGCCGCGTCGAAGACCAGCGTGGTCCCGCTCCCGGTGACCTCGAACGCGAAGCCCGGAGGGATCACCACGGTCGTGGACGCCCCCGCCAGGAGCGCGGGCCCGGTCAGGGGCACGTCCACCGGAATCGAGCCCGCGGCTAGGACCGGCACTTCCTGGAAGCCGCCGTCGAACCACGCGCGCTGCGTTCGTGCCCCGTTCTCCCCCGGCCCCTCACCCCTGGGCTCGCCTGGCCGGGCAGGGGCGGGTGCGGTGGCGAAGGTGAGCGCGCGCGCTTCAAGCCGCAGGTTCACGAACTCCACGGGCACGTCGGGTTGCGCGTAGCCGTAGCGCTGGTCGTGGACCTCGTGGAACCGCGTGACGAGTTCGTCGACGGCCGCGGCGTCCACCGCGCGCCCGGGAGGGAACGGGACCGGGATCTCGTGGACCTGGCCGACGTAGCGGACGTCGGCCAGCCGGGTCAGCCGGATGTTCCCGGCCGCCGCCGCACGAGCCGCGTCCGCCGCCAGGTCCGTCCTCGCCCGGCTCTCCAGGGCGGCGAAGGCGGCGCCGAGCGTCGCGGGATCCGGGTCCCGCTCGCGTCCCAGGACGGTGTGCACGTAGTAGCGGACCAGGTCGGCGCGCAGCATGCCCCGCGCGCACAGCGTCGACGCGCCCGGAGGCACCACGACAAGCGGGATCTCCAGGTCGCGGGCGAGCTCCACCGCGTGCACCGGACCCGCGCCCCCGGCCACGACGAGCGCGAGCCCGCGCGGGTCGAGGCCGTGGCGGGCCGTCGCGAGCCGCAGGCTGTCGGCCATCTCCGCGTTGACCGCGCGGTGGATGCCCGCCGCCGTCTCGACCAGCCCGATCCCCAGCCGCCGCGCCACGGTGCCGACCGCGCGGGCCGCCCGTTCCCCGGACGGTTCGACGCCGTCGCCGAACCCGCCGGCGAGGTAGCCGAGCAGCAGGTCGGCGTCGGTGACCGTGGGCGCGAGGCCGCCCCGGCCGTAGCTCGCGGGGCCGGGATCCGCGCCGGCGCTGGCCGGCCCGACCCGCAGCATGCCTCCGGCGGTGACCCAGGCGATGGAGCCGCCGCCCGCGCCGATCGTGCCGATGTCCAGCATGGGCAGGGACACCGGGTGCCCGGCCGGTTCGGCCCGGGTCGTGATCCCGGTGACGCCGCCCGACGACAGGCTGACCTCGAAGCTGGTGCCGCCCATGTCGATCGTCATCGCCTCGTGCACGCCGAGTTCGCCGACGATGCCCGCGACGGCGGCGGGCGCGCCGGCCGGGCCCGACAGCAGGGTGTGGACAGCGCGGCCGGCCGCCTCGGCCAGGCCGACCACGCCGCCGTTGGACTGGACGATCAGCACGCGCCCGGAGTACCCGAGCCCCGCCAGGCGGTCGGCGAGGCGGTCGAGGTGATCGCGCAGGATGGGGCCGACGTAGGCGTTGAGCACCGTGGTCGACGTGCGCTCGAACATCCGGACTTCGGGCACCACCTGGGACGACACTGACAGGAACGCGCCGGGCAGCTCCGCCGCGAGGATCTCCGCCGCCCGCCGCTCGTGGGTGTCGTCGAGGTAGGAGAACACGAAGCTGACGGCCACCGCCTCGACACCGGCCGCGCGGAAATGCCGGGCCGCGCGGCGCACGCCGTCCTCGTCGAGTGCCACCGTCACCGCGCCGGTGCGGTCGACCCGCTCCCGCACGGTCTCGATCAGATGCCGCGGCACCAGGGGCGGAGGGGGCGCCGACCGGGAGGCGAACTGGTCGGCCCGGCTGCCCTGCCGGGCGAGCAGCACGTCCCGGAAGCCCTCCGTGGTCAGCAGCCCGGCGCGGGCGCCGCCCCCGGTCACCAGCGCGTTGGTCGTGATGGTCGTGCCGTGCACGATCACCTCGGTGCGGCGCAGCAGCTCGGCGAGCGGCAGTCCCGCCTTCGCCGCGAGCGCGCCGAGCCCGGTGACGAAGCCGTCCGCCGGGTCGTCCGGTGTGGAGCTCGTCTTGTGGTCGAGCTCCACACCGTCCGGCCCGAGCAGCACCAGGTCCGTGAAGGTGCCTCCGACGTCGACGGCGATCCGGTACGACACGGTCCCGGTGAGGCCCATCGGTTACGACAGCCAGACGTCGAGCAGGGTCGGCAGCCGGGCGTCGGCGTCCAGGCCGAACCCCTGGACCTTCTTACCCAGTGCCACCACGGCGGTGTCCTCCACCAGCGGGACCGCCAGGCCCTCGCCGATGATGCGCTGCTGGATGTCGGCCACGGCCTTGGCACGCTGCGCCGTGTCCGTGATGGTCGCCTGCTTCTGGAGGAGCGGCTGCAGGTCCTTGTCCTGGACGTTGTAGAAGTTCGGGGGCGCGCTGGTGAAGGTGCCCAGCAGCCCGGTGCCCGCGTCGAGACCGCCGGCGACGCCGGACAGGAACAGGTCCCACCGGGTGCGCTCTTGCAGTGCCTCCACCGATTGCGCCGCGCTCACCAGTTCCGGCTTCAACTCGATGCCGAGTTTCTTGAACTGGGCCGTGAGCAGTTCGATCAGCGGCTGGTCCCAGGGGTTGCCGCGGTCGAGCCACCCGAGCTTCAGCGTGAGCCTGGCGCCGTCCTTGGCCCGGATGCCGTCGGCGCCGGCCTTCCAGCCCGCCTGGTCCAGGAGGCCGGCCGCGCCGGCCGCGTCGGGCTTGAGCAGCGCGGACTGGTCGGCGTGGCCCACCACCGAGCCGGTGACGATGCTGGTCGGCACGCTCCAGTCGCGGGTGAGCAGCGTGTCGCGGATCTGGGTGCCGTCCACCGCCTTGACGAGCGCCTGGCGGACCTTGGCGTCGTTCAGCGGCGCCCGGTCGGCGCCCGTCACGACCAGGGCCTCGGTGAGGCGGGGGATCTTCTGCGCGACGACGTCGAACCCCGCGCTGCGCACGGGCGCGATGTCCGACGGGTTGAGGGCGCCGGCCACCTGGATCTGGCCGGTCCGCAGCGCGCCGGTCCGCACGCTCGGCTCCTTGATGACCTTGTAGACGACCTTGTCGAGGTAGGCGTCCCCCTTGTTCTTGGCGGTCTGGGGCGCCCACCGGTAGCCGGTGCGCCTGGTCAGGGTGATCTGGCTGTTGCGCACGTAGGACTGGAGGACGAACGGGCCCGTCCCGACCACCTTGTCGAATCGGTCGTCGAGCGGCAGGGCCAGGGTCGCGGGCGCCAGGATGCCGAACCCGCTGCTGCTCACCCACAGCGGCCAGCTCGGGTAGGGCCGGTCGAAGCGCTGCACGACCGTCCTGTCGTCGACGGCCACCGTCTCCTTGTAACCGCCCTGGTCGAGCAGGGACGTGGCGGTGGAGCCGGCCAGCTTCGCCTTGTTGGCGACGATGTCGTCGAAGTTCTCCTTGACCACCTTCGCGGTCAGCGGCGTGCCGTCGGAGAAGGTGACCCCGGCGCGCAGGCGGAAGGTGAACTCCGTGGCGTCGCCGTTGGCCTGGTACGACTCGGCGAGCCACGGCCCCGGCTTCTTGGTGGCCGGGTCGAGGGCGAGCAGCGAGTCGACGATCGGCCGCGAGACCTCGCGGACGAGCGGGCTGACCGCCCGCGGGAAGATGGTCACCGGGTCGTCACCGAGCGCGACGGTGAGCGTCCCGCCCTTCTTCGGCGGGCCGGCGGCGCCGGAGCCGCCCTCCGGCGACGCGTCGCCGCATGCGGTGAGCAGCACGGCGGCGACCGCGGCGACCGCGGTCCCGAGCTGGAGTCTTCGGAGCGACACTGTGCACGTTCTCCTTGTCGTCATGGCCGCGCCGGTCGGCGGCGGCCGGGAATGGCGGCCAGCAGCTCCCGCGTGTAGGCGTGGCCGGCGCCCGCGAAGATCTGTTCGGTCGGGCCGGTCTCCACCAGCCGGCCCCGGTGCAGCACGCCCACCTCGTCCGCGATGTGCCGGACCACCGCCAGGTCGTGGGAGATGAACAGGTAGCTCACACCGAGCGCGGCCTGCAGCGCGGCGAGCAGGTCGAGGATCTGGGCCTGGATCGACACGTCGAGCGCGGACACGGGTTCGTCGCACACGACGAGCTCGGGGTTGAGCACCAGCGCCCGCGCGATCGCGACCCGCTGCCGCTGCCCGCCGGACAGTTCGCCCGGCCGGCGGCCGAGCACCGAGGACGGCAGCGCGACCAGGTCGGCCAGCTCGGCCGCGCGGCGGCGCCGCTGCGCGCGGGAGCCCAGCCCGAACGAGGCGAGCGGGTCGGTCACGATCTGCCCGACGGTCCGCCGCGGGTCCAGCGACGCGAACGGGTTCTGCTGGACGATCTGCATCCGCCGCCGCAGCAGGCGCTGCCCGGCGCCCCGCGACTCGGTGATGTCGTCCTCGCCGAGGTACACGCGCCCCTCGGTCGGATCGGCCAGCCGGAGGATCAGCCGCGCCGTCGTTGACTTCCCCGATCCCGACTCGCCGACGAGACCGAAGGTCCTGCCGCGCGGGATCGCGAAGCTCACGTCGTCGACCGCCCGGAGCGTCCCGCCGTGCCCGGAGGAACGGGGCAGCCGGAACTCCTTGACCAGCCCCTCGACCCGTACGACGGGGCCCTCACCCGCCTGTACCGGCACGGCGCCCGGTTCGTCACCCGGTCCGGCGCCCTGTTCGGCGAAGGGGTCGCCGGGGGTGCCGGTCAGGACCACGGACGGCCTCTCCCGGCGTGGCCGCGACGCGTCGGCAAGGCTCGGCGCGGCCTCGATCAGCGCCCTGGTGTACGGGTCGCGGGGGTCGGACAGCACCTGCGCGGGCGTGCCTCCTTCCACGATCGTGCCCGCGCGCATCACCAGGACGCGGTCGGCGCGTTCGGCGGCGATGCCCAGGTCGTGGGTGATCAGCAGCATGCTGGTGCCGGACGCGCGGATCAGCCCGCCGATGTGGTCGAGGATGCGGCGCTGCACCGTGACGTCGAGCGCGCTGGTGGGCTCGTCGGCCACGATGAGCCGGGGGCGGCCCGCGATCGCGATGGCGATGAGGGCCCGCTGCCGCATGCCTCCGGACAGCTGCGAGGGGTACTGCCGTGCCCGGATCTCGGGTTCGGGGAGTCCGGCGTCGGTGAGCAGCCGGAGGGCGTGTTCGGGTGCGGTGCGCCGGTCGGCGCGGCCGGCCAGCCGCAGGGCCTCGGCGACCTGCGGCCCGATCCGCTGCACGGGGTTCAGCGACGTGCCCGGGTCCTGCGGGATCAGCCCGATCTCGCGGCCGCGCAGGGCGCGCAGTCTCCGTTCGGGCAGGCGCGCCAGGTCCTGCCCGGCGAAGCCGATCCGCCCGCGCACCACCTCGGCCGACCGCGGGAGCAGGCCGAGCAGCGCGTGCGCCGTGGTGGACTTGCCCGAGCCGGACTCGCCGACGATCGCGACCGTCTCGCCCTCCGCCACGGTGAAGCCCACCGACTCCACGGCCGCGACGGCCCCGCGCCGACCGCGGTACCGCACCGCCAGGTCCTCGACCTCCAGCAGCGGCGTGCTCATCGCGGGCCCGTCCTTTCACCGTCGAGGGCGCGCGACACCCGGTTGGCCGCCAGTACGGTCAGCGCGACCACCGTGCCCGGCAGGATCGACAGCCACCAGGCGCTGCCGAGGAAGTCGCGCCCGGACGAGACCAGCGAGCCCCATTCCGGCGTGGGCGGCTGGGTGCCGAACCCCAGGAAGCTCAAGGTGGTCACGCCGAGGATCGCCTCGCCGAACAGCAGCAGGGTCAGCACCCACACCGGTCCCATGGAGTTCGGCAGCACGTGGACCAGCAGGATGCGCGCCCGGTGCGCCCCGCCGGTCCGCGCCGCCTCCACGAAGCCGCTCTCGGACACGCGCAGCACCTCGGCGCGCATCACCCTGGCCGTGCTGGCGATCGCGGCGACGCCGATGGCGACGGCGATGTCGACCGTGCTCCCCTTGCCGAGCACCGTGACCAGCATCAGCGCCAGCAGCAGGCCGGGGATCGCCAGCAGCACGTCGATCAGGCGCATGATCACCAGGTCGGCCGCGCCGCGCAGGAAGCCGGCCAGCAGCCCCAGCAGCGAGCCCGCGCCGAGGCCGATCACGGTCGCCAGCACCGCCGCGGGCAGCGTCCGGCCGGTCCCGTGCACCGTTCCGGCGAACAGGTCGCGGCCGAGCCGGTCGGTGCCGAAAAGGTGGTCCGGCGATGGGGGCCGCAGGCGGGCGGCGGGGTCGACGGCGAGGGGGTCGCCCGGTGCGAACAGCGACGGCGCGGCGGCCGCGACGACCACCAGGCCCACCCAGACCACGGAGAGCACCAGGCCGGGGCGGCGGAGCAGCGGGCGCGTCCGGGAGCGCGGCCGCTCCGGCGATTCCGGGACGGTCTCGCCGACGGGCACGGCGGCGTCGGTGACGGACATCGGGTTCATCCCCGTCCCGCGAACAGCACGGACCGCCGGACCGTCCGCCGCTCGGCCGCGAGCCGCGGATCGAGCACCCGGTACAGCAGGTCGACGGCGAGGTTGGCGGTGACGAACACCAGCGCGCCCAGGAGCACCATCCCCTGCACCACGGGAAGGTCCTCGAACGACACCGCGGACTGGGTGACCTGCCCGAGCCCGTTTCGGGAGAACACCACCTCGACCACGATCGCGCCGGTGAGCAGCCCGCCGACCAGCAGCCCCGCGACGGTCAGCGCGGGCAGCGCGGCGTTGCGCAGGACGTGGCGCACGTTGACCCGGAACGGTCCCGCTCCCTTGGCGCGCGCGATGTCCACATAGCCGCGGCCCAGCTCGTCGCTCATGCTCTTGGCCAGCACCTGGGCGATCAGCGCCGCGGGCTGGACGGAGAGCGTGACCGCCGGCAGTACGAGGCCGCGCCAGCCGTCCTCTCCGATGGCGGGGAACAGGTTCCAGGTGAAGGAGAGCCACTGGAGCAGCAGCAGTCCCACGACGAACGACGGGATCGCCACGCCCAGGGGCGGCAGGTTCAGCAGCGCCTGCCGCAGCCACCGGCGGCGGGTCACCGTGGCCAGCACCGCCAGCCCGGTGCCGAGGACCACGCCCAGGAGGAGCCCCGCCCCGGCCACCGAGACGGTCGGCGGCAGCGCCGCGCCGATCAGCGAGGACACCGGCTCCCCGGACTGCACCGAGCGTCCCAGGTCCCCGTGCAGCGCCCCGCCGAGCCCGGTCAGGTACTGCACGATCAGCGGCCGGTCCAGGCCCAGCTCGTGCCGGAGCTCGGCGAGCTGCTGCGGCGTGACGCTGTTGGTCGCGCCGGCCATGATCGCGGCCGGGTCGCTCGGCAGCGCGTAGAGCACGGCGAACGAGAGCGTGTAGGCGGCCCAGAGCACGAAGACGCCCTGCAGTAACCTCCCGAGCAGATACCGCGCCATCGTTCCGGAGCCTCCTCCGCCGGGATTCCCGGCAATTTCGATCGATTCAATAGGTTGCCGCCAAAACGCCAGGGAGATCCCCCGGCGCCACCCCCTATGTCACCCCTGAACCCCCACCGGCGACCGCAGGCAGGCGAACGTGTGGGAGCCCGGCCCGGCCTGCGTCCGCGAACCGTCGGGCAACTCCACGTCGGCGGTCGTCCCGGGCGGGACGGTGACATCGAGCGAGAACCGGCCGTCCTCGATCCGCCATGCGGCCTCGATGCGGCCGTAGGGACTCTCGTACCGCACCTCGGCCCAGGTCAGGCCGCCGCCCGGCTGGGGCGCCACGCGGAACCGCCGGTAGGCGGGGACCTCATCGTCGAGCCGGACCCCGGCGACATGGCCGTGCAGGAACTCCACCACGCTCGCCCGCGTGGGCATGTTCAGCGCAAGGTTGGTGGTGCCGTTGGGGGCGATGCCGTTCCAGGCCTCCCAGAACGTGGTGCCGCCGTTGTCGATCACCGACATCCACGACGGCGTCCCGCCCCGGAACAGCAGCTCGTAGGCGAGGCCGAGGTGGCCGGCCGAGGCGAGGACCGGCAGCAGGAGATGCGTCGAGGGCAGGCCGGTCCCGGGCCGCGTGCCCGCGGCGCGGATCAGCTCCACCAGCCTGTCCGCGGTCCGCTCCCGCAGCCGTTCCGGCACCAGGCCGTACGCCAGCGCGCGCACGTGCGTGGCCTGGGTGCCGCAGGTCAGAAGCCCATCGGCGGTGATGAACTCGGCCTGCCACGCGGCGCGGACGTTGCCGGCGAGGCGCCCGTAGCGTTCGGTGTCCTCGTCCCGGCCCAGGACCCCCGCGATGCGGGACAGCAGCCGGGCGGACCGGTAGAAGTGCGCCGTGGCGAAGATCGCGTTGTCGCGGGCCTTGACCTGTGCCACCACCTCGCCGGTGAAGGCGTCGAAGTCGGCGACATCGACGAGGCGCCGGGGCCGCACCCTGATCGGCGGTCCGGACGGCCGCGGTTCCAGGTGCTCCCCGAAGTGGTAGCCGGTGTCCCACAGGAACTCCTCGTGCGGCGCCGGCTCGGGACGGGCCGCGCACCGGACCGGGTGCCGCTCGTCGCGCGCCACCCTGGTCACCCGGTCGACCCAGGCGGTCATCGACGCGTACTGCCGTGCCAGCACCCCGTCGTCGCCGTAGGCGCGCCAGATCTCCCAGGGAACCGTGACGGCCGCGTCGCCCCAGCCGGACTGCCCGTGCGGGATCGCCAGCGGCGCCGTCAGGCTGCCCGGGCCGAGCGGATCGGGAGCGTAGTTGCGCACGGTCCCGTCCGGCCACTGGTCGGCCGCGAGATCCGCCAGCCACTTCACGGTCAGCCCGGACACGTCGTGCAGCAGGCGGGCGCCCCGGATGTTCCAGCCCCAGTCCGTCCAGCCCGAGACCTCCCTGGTCATCTCGGCCATCGGGATGTCGCACTCCTGGTTGCGGTAGGTCCAGACCGCGATCTCGTGCAGCCGGTTCAGGCGCTCGTCGCTGCACCGGAACCAGCCCGTGCGGGACAGGTCGGAGCCCACCACGACCGCCACGGCGTCCTCGGCCGTGATCTCGCCGGGGTGCCCCTCGACGCGCACGTAGCGGAAGCCGTGCCGGGTGTGCCGCGGCTCGAACGCCTCGCCGTCCCGGCCGCCGGAGATCACCCTGTCGGTCTGGACCCCGCGCGGCGGCTCGTACCAGCGCAGCGTGGCCTGGCCGCTGGCAGTGTCGACGTCACCGTCCGGGCCCAGCGCCTCGGCATGGGTCAGCAGCAGCGACGTCCCCCGCGGGCCGAGGCCGGACAGCCGTACCCAGCCGCCCAGGTTCTGCCCGAAGTCGAGCACCTGCCGGTCGGGGGCGGGACGGGTGATCGCGACCGGGCGCAGCTCCCGCAGGCGCCGCACCGGCGGGGCCGGCGACGAGACCAGGCGGGCCGCCGGACGGTCCCGCACGACGGCCGGCGACCAGTGGCCGGGCGCGGCGCCCGGAGTGCTCCAACCGGCCAGGTCGTCGCGGAGGTCGGCCTCGACGCCGTCGAAGAAGTCCGCGCCTTTGACCGCGCCTATGGCCGACCGCCAGCCGGGGCCCGTCCCGAACACCGTCGCGGTCCCGTCGGCGTGGTCCGCGTGCAGCTGCACAAGGAGCGCCGTGCGGTCGCCGAACCCGTCGGGGAGGCGGTGGTAGGACGTCCTGCCGCGGAACCAGCCGTCACTGAGGATCGCACCCAGCACGTTGCCTCCCGGGCGGAGCAGCCCGGTGACGTCGTACGTCTGCACTTGCAGGTGGCTGCGGTACGCGGTGAAGCCCGGGGTGAGCTCCGCGTCCCCCACCCGTTCGCCGTTGAGGAAAAGCTCGTACAGGCCGTGCGCCGTCGCATGCACCCTGGCCCGCGTGACCGCCTTCTCCAGCGCGAACTCGCCGCGGAGGTGGTAGCCGGGCCGGAAGCCCGGCGGCGGCACTTCGCCCTCTGCGGGACCGATCCACGCCGCGACCCAGTCGTCCGGCAGCAGCAGCCCCGTCTCCCAGCCGCCCGGCTCCGACCACGCGCTGAAGCCGATATCGGTGCGGACCCGCACCGCCCAGCGCACCTCCTCGCGCGAGGCGAGCGGCGGCCCGCCGTAGGGGACGAACAGGCTCCGGTCGGACACCACCCACCCGGTGTCCCAGTCCCGGGCGCCCGCACGGCCGCGTATCCGGTAGGCCCGCTGCTCCGCGCTCCCCGCCGGGAGCCGCCAGCTGAGCCGGGGAGCCGGCGTCGTCAGCCCCAGCGGCGCGGCCAGATGTTCGACCCGCAATTGCGTCGGCGCGGACACTCGCCCTCCCCCAACCATTTCGACGGCGCGGTCAGGATTGCACGGCATCGGGTGGTAACAGCAATGTTCCTTCTTCCCGGCCGGCCGGACGGCGCGTACATTCACCACCGTGTCGAAAGGCGAACGCACCATGTCGATTCCACCATCGGCGGCCACGGAATTGCGGCGGGAACGGCCGTGAAGTTCTACGGGGTGGCCCCCATCCGCCATCTGGGCTCCGCGGGGACCGACGAGCGGACCGGGACACGGGCGAGTTTCGACCTCACCGTCGCCACGGCGGTACGCATGGAGGAGCTCGGCTTCGACGGCTTCGGCGTCGGTGAGCGCCACCACTGGCCGTTCCTGTCCAGCGCCCCGCCGGTCGTCCTGGCGCACGTCGCGGCGCTGACCACCAGGATCCGGCTGTTCACCGGCGTCACCCTGCTGTCGATGCTGGACCCCGTGCGCGTCGCCGAGGACTATGCGACCGTCGACCACCTCTCCGGCGGCAGGCTGGAGCTGATCGTGGGCAAGGGCGCCGGACCCGGCGGCGCGCTGTTCGGCCTGACGCCGGACGAGCAGCGCCCGGCGCTGGCGGACAACTTCCGGCTCCTGCACCGGCTGTGGACCGAGGACGAGGTGTCGTGGCCCGCCGTCCGGCGCCCGGCCCTCGACCGCGTCCGGACGCTGCCCCGTCCGCTGCACGGGCGGCCCAGGATCTGGCACGGCAGCTCATCGTCGGCCGAGTCGGTCGCGCTGGCCGCCGAGTACGGCGACCCCGTCGTGTTCTCCAATGCGGGCGCCTCCAGCGAGAGCGTGCGCCCGCTCGTGGAGCACTATCGCGCCGAGTGGGCACGGCACGGCCGCCCCGCCGACCGGCTGTTCACCGGCGCCGGCACCCCGGGGTTCTTCGTGGCGAAGACCTCACAGGCGGCGGTCGACGCCTACCGTCCCGTCTTCGAACGCCACGCCGCGATGCAGCGCGGCATCGGCGCCCGTCCCCCGCATGCCACCGTCGAGGAGTTCATCGAACGCTCGCCCGCACTGGTGGGCAGCCCGGAGCAGGTCATCGACAAGGTGCACCGGCAGCACGAGATCTTCGGCCACTCGCTCGCGGTGTTCAGCGTCGACCCGGACGGCCTGTCGGAGGAGAACCACTGGAGGTCCCTCGAACTGTTCGCCACCGAGGTCGCGCCGGCCCTGCGCGCCGCCCTCCCCGATCCGCCCGGCTAGGCGACGGCTTGTCCACCCGGGCGTCCGCGTGGAAGGCTGGCGTTCTCGGCGGGGAAGGGAGCGCGATGCCGGCGGAATCTCGACTGACCGACGACGTGGACCCGGGTGCGTGCGCGGCGTTCCGCGACGCCCTCGACCGGATCGGCAGCAAATGGGGAATCGCGATCATCGCGGCGGCCAGCGACGGCCCCATCCGTTTCGCCGACCTCCACCGGACGATTCCCGGCATCAGCCGCCGCATGCTCACCCTCACGCTGCGCACCCTCGAACGCGACGGGCTCCTCGTCCGCACCGTGTACCCGACGGTGCCCCCGCAGGTCGAGTACACGGCCACGCCGTTGGCCAAGGAGCTGTTCGCGTCCACCCGCGCGCTGTCGGACTGGGCGGCGAACAACCACGAGAAGATCGCGGCCGCACGCGCCGCCTACGACAACGGCGAGACGACGGGGCAGTAGGCGGAATCCGCGAACCGCGCGGCTTCCGGGCGGGCCGCCGCGATCCGCGCGAGCCCGCCGAGACGGCACTGCGCCGCATCGCCGACGCCGACGTGCTCGTGAGCGCCACCGCGCCGGTGGTCGCCCCGCCGCTGGACGCCGATCCGGAGGCGACGACCCGCACGCTCGTGCGGCTCACCTACCCCGGGTGCATGGCCGGTACCCCGGCGGTGTCCGTCCCCTGCCAGGCACCCGGCCGCCTGCCGGTCGGGCTGCAGCTGACCGGCCCGTGGGGCGGGGAGGAACTGCTGCTCGACCTGGCGGCGCGCTACGTGGCCGCGAAGTCCGACGGTGTCGCGTCGATGCCCGGCAGCGGCACCGGCTGAGCGGCCACGTCGCGTTCGAGCCTGCCCGCGCAGTCCCGCAGCGCCGGCAGGATCTCGTCGAGCAGCGTGCTCTCCTCCACCCTGTGGGTGTGGGTGCCGATCGAGATCGCGGCCACCACGCCCCCGTCGCAGTCGCGGACCGGCACGGCGACGCTGCGCACGCCCAGTTCGAGTTCCTGGTCGAGGAGCGCCCAGCCCGCTCGCCGCACCTCGCCGATCCGCTCGGTCAGCGCGGCCGGGTCGACAACGGTGCGGTCGGTGTGGGCGACGATCCGAGTACGCGCCAGGTAGTCGGCGAGCCGTCCGGGGGACAGCCCGGACAGCAGGACCCGGCCCATCGCCGACGCGTACGCGGGGACGCGCGTGCCCGGGGCGAGGGAGATCGTCATGACCCGGCGGACGGCGGCACGCGCGACGAACACCGCCGCGGTCCCGTCGAACACGCCCAGGGAGCACGAGTGGTCGACGGCGTGGGACAGCTCGTCCAGGTAGGGCTGGGCGAGCTCCGCGAACTCCCACGTGGCGAGCGAGGCGTAGCCGAGTTCCTGCAGCCGGGGCGAGGGCCGGTACCGCGACCCTGCCGCTTCGAGGTAGCCGAGACCGTGGAGGGTCAACGCCAGCCTGCGCACGGTGGCGCGGTCCAGACCGGTGCGCGCGGCCAGCTCGGACACCGTCAGCTCAGGCGCGTCGGCAGAGAAGCACAGCAGGATGTCCAGCCCGCGGTCGAAGGCCCGCACGTACCGGCCGAGACGCTCCTGGCTCGCCTTGGCTTCCCCTGACGCGGAATCCCCCTCCCCGGCGGCTGAACAGCCGTAGCACCGTCCATCCAACCACGCGAGGCACCACGACAAGCCCAGCCCGGTCGTCCAGCCCGCGATGGGCAACCCGCCCGCCGAGACGACGGATCACGCCTGTGCCAGGGCGTCGCCCCGGGCGAACGCCCGGCGCTTGCGCGACTCGGCCCATTCCTCGACGACTGCGCTCCCGGCCTTCATGCCGCCGCGAATCCGCGACCCAAGCCCACAATCCTCGCCAGTTCGCCGCTGTCCCGCGCCAAGGTCCGGCACGGTTTTCTTCGGTTGACAGGCCTGATCATCTTGTTGGCGGGTCTCGATCGGCCGCCACATGCCGAGGGCCCTCCTGCGGCCGGACGTGGTCGACCACCTGACGGTAGCGCTCGGCCCGCGTGCGAAGGCCGGGCCGTCGGCGACCTCTCACCGGTAGACGTGCTCAAAGGTCGGGCGTTCAGCCTTGCGCCGCCAGCCATCGCCCGGCCGGGGCGCAGGGCAGCCCGACGTCGGCCAACTCCAGGACGCCGGGCCTGGCGGCCTTGACGTTGAAGACCGCGTTGACGGCGGGCAGCGCGGTCATGGTGTCCCACTCGTGGTTGCCCCAGCTTTCGGGCGGGACGAAGCGCATCCGGGTGTCGATCCCCGGCTCGCCGTCGATGACCACGTGGTAGTGGTCATCGGTGAACTCCCAGCTCTCGTTCAGGTGCTTGGTCAGGTACCAGGCGAACTTCATCTCGATCACGGTGCGGCCGCCGATCCTGCCCTCCCAGCCGACCCGCACCGCGGCGTTGGTGCCCTTCTCGATGCGCATATAGCCCAGATCGACCGTCTGCGAGGCGGTGGCGTAATCGAGGAAGAACTCGACGTCGTCGAGCGTGTACTCCAGCGCCAGCGCCATGCGCTGCACGGCCTCGTAGGCGGGCTTCATCCACAGCCGCGCCGTCTCGACGACCTTCGGTGTCGTCTCGGACAGGGAGATGCCCATGGCCAGCCATGTCTCGGCCGACTCGTAGACCGAACAGTCGGCGGCCTCCAGGATGGAGATCTTCTGCACGTCCCGGCACACCCCCGTCATGGCCACGACCATCGTATTGATCCAACCGGGGCTGACACCGGTGATGTAGAGCGAACTGTTCCCCCGGGCGCAGGCGGCCTCCAGCCGCTCCTTGGTCTCCCCTTCGATCCCGCCGACGTCGAAGAACAGATTGGTGCTGACCACGTCCGCCCCGGACTCCAGCAGCCGAAGGACGTGATCGAGATCGGCCATGAAGGGGGTGTAGATCACGGTATCGGCCCCCAGGGCGACCAGCGCCTCAACGTCGTCCGTCGCCGTGACGCCACACGGCGGCCGACCGCAGAGCGCCCCGGCGTCGACGCCGACTTTGTCCGGCGACCAGGCGTACACGCCCACCAGGTCCAATCGGGGATCGTCGAGGACCGCCCGCAGGGACAGCTTGCCCACCTTGCCGGTGGTCCACTGGATGACACGGAGCCTTCCCATATGCCTTCCCTTCTGCGCGCCTTGCCGCTTCGAACCCTCGGTCGACCACCACTGGTTCGTCTCGCGGTACGGACGTTCCCGCCGCCCGCCGACTGCGGACGCGCGAAGGAAATCCGCAGAACCAGCTCTGTTACACGACTGTTCAGCATTGGCATTCTTAAGGACGGCTGGAGGTGGCGTCAACACCTCACGACGGGACCGTTCGCTTCGCCCCGGGGTGCGGAGAGCCTCGCGTCCCTACCGGTCAGGTCAGCGACCCCGGCGCGCCGTCGGTCGCACCGCAACCAGCCAGGCGCTCTCCAACCTCAGTTGGATGCCCTAACCCGGACGGCCACCACTCTCAACTCCGCGGCTGTCGCTGATCACGCCGCCTCCAATGAAGGAGTAAGCGGTGGACATCCTTGGGGAACGGACCGAAAGCCTCACCTGGAGATCTACTGCGGCTCCTTCTCCACGGTCGGCCAGGCCCTCTCCTAACCTCGAAGTTTCGTGAGGTTGGTTGGGCCGCGTAGCGGCCCAACCAACTGGCATTCTCAGCGGCGGGTCAGCTTGATGGGCCCGACTGTCGCGTCGGGTGGGCGGGTTCCACGGGTCCGGGTTGTGTCTCCTGGTCGTTGGGACGGGTTTGTGCTGGTCAGGGTGCTGGAAGGGTCTGCAGGCGGGTGATCGCCGAGGCGATCACCCGGCCCATGGCCAGCGGTCGGCGAGGCGAAGGCGCAGGCGGCGGCCGCCTTTGACCAGGCGTCCGGCTGCGGAGAACAGGCGCAAGCGCAGTTCACAGCCCGCGGCGCCCGCCACCGTTCGAACGCCGCCGACAGCCCTTTGTCCAGGTCCATCACCCGCAGCGCTTCCACCAGCAGCAGACCACCGGCCTGACAGACCAACCCTTTGCCGTCCCCGGACACACTCATCTTGGAACGGCGACCGATAAGCCGCACTGGAAAAGTGCCTTTCGAACTGGCGCGGACAGGACCTTCGGCAAGTCCAATCCTCCCAGCTAAGGCATTTTTCGCTTCTCAACGATCAACCCCTGCCCGGCACCTTGGCGAAAGCGCGAGGTTAGCGGTTCGTCAGCGACCCGGCCCCTCCCAGGCGGTCTCAGTCGGGTCACACGGCACCACACGTCACCGATTCCACGATCAATGGCCACGGCTCCCACCCGGAACTCCGGGTCCAACCTGCTCCTCTTGACTCCCACGACCCAAACCTTCTCTTCCAGGTTCGGTCTCCACGCTCCGAGGGGAAGCGCATCGGCGCCTCATCGGTGGCTTCCACGAGGCTGGGATCGAGGTCGTCGCCGTGTAGCGCCGGTGAGGAGGACCGATCCCGGGATGCGCTGAGCCGGCGCATCGCCGCCTCGCTCGGCGTGCCTTGCCTACAACTACAATCGCCCGATGACCAGCCAAGCCGAAGATACGCTCTCACTCATCGCACGTACGGTGGACCATAAGTTGCCACGGGGCGCTTTCGTCAATCGGGTCCTGCGCGAGCTCGTGTCGAGTATGGAGGCCGATGAGCGGCTGCCGTCGGAGCGTGTGCTCGCTGACAGGCTCGGTATCTCGCGGACGACCATCCGTCAGGAGGTCGAACGCCTGGTCACTGATGGAGTTCTCTATCGGCGTCCGAAGTCGGGCACCTTCGCTGCGCCTCGGGACTACGTCCACGTGGACCTGGTGACATCGTTCAGCCAGTTCGCGCGCCGCCGTGGCGCCGAGCCCAGTGCGCGGGTACTGGTGGCCGCTCGGCAGCAACCAACTGAACGGGTCGCGCAGTTGTTGGGGATCGCCGAAGGCGCGGATGTCTTCGTCCTGTCCCGGATTCGGTCGATGGATGGAACGCCCATGGCGATCGAGCACACGACGCTCGACCCGTGCCGTTTCGTCGGACTCGAGGATGTCGACTGGACGCGGGAGTCCCTCTTCGACGTCCTCGCGCAGCGCTGGTCCGTCGAGGTGGGTGGTTCTGAGGTCCAGGTCAGGGCCGTCCTGCCGCGGAGCGATGAGGCGTCGGCCCTGCGGATCCCGACGTCGATGCCGTGCCTGCTCGCCGAGGGCGTGACACGCGACGCCTCCGGCGACCCGATCGAGATCAGCAAGTCTCTTCTGCGGGGGGACAAGTACGACTTCGTCGTCGCGACCACGCGCCGCTCGCCCGCTCCGGATCTGGTATAGACCAGCTTGACGAATCTGGTGTGTACCAGATTTACTCAGGGCCCGCGCACTCACGGTGCCAGTCGATCGGAGCATCCATGGGCATCTCTCGAAGATCATTCACACGGGCGGGCGCGGGCGTGCTCGCGATCTTCCTTCTCGCCGCTCTGGCCGCCTGTGGCATCGGTGGCGATTCCGGCGGCGTGAAGCTCAAGGTCTGGGGCTGGCGCCCCGAGGACGCGGCCGCGTACAAGAAGATCTTCACGGTCTTCGAGAAGGAGCATCCTGGCATCTCGGTCCAGTACGTCCCCTACAAGGACACGGACTACGACACCGTGCTCAAGACTGGACTATCCGGGGCGAGCGGGCCGGATGTCGCCCAACTCCGCGCCTACTCCGCCAATCAGCCCCTCATCGCCGCCGGAAACCTGACGGCGCTGGACGGGAAGGTCGCCGGTCTCGACTCCTGGCCGAAGATCACGCTGGACGCGGCCCGCGGTCTTGGTGACGGCAAGATCTACGGCGTCCCTTTCGCGTTGCAGACGCTCCACGTCATCTACAACAAGGACACCTTCGCGAAGCTCGGCATCGAGGTCCCGAAGACCTGGAACGACATGATCGCGGCCTTCAAGAAGATCCAGGACACCGGCGTGACGCCACTTGCCAATACCGTCACCGATACCTGGATGCTGCCGATCGAGCAAGAGATCTTCGCCAATACTGTTTACGGCGGGCAGCAGTGGGTGGACGGCGCCCTGAAGGGCCAGGAGAAGTTCTCCGGACGTGCATGGATCTCTTCGATCGAAACCTGGTTGTCGACCAAGCAGTATTGGGGCCCGAACGCGGAAACGACGAGCTACACCTCGGCGCAGGCACTGTTCACTTCCGGTAAGGCGGCAATGTTTCCGGGAGGGATCTTCGAGATCGCCGGGTTCCGTTCAGCAAATCCGGGCCTTAATCTGGGTTTGTTCAATGTGCCGCCCCCCTCGGGTGCCGTGGTCGACCATCCGCTCGTTCCCGGCTACCTGGATGGCTCCTTCGGTGTGAACGCCAAGTCCGGCCATCACGCCGAGGCGATGCAACTCGTGAACTGGATGGCGACCAAGGAGTTCGGCAAGCTCTTCTCGGACACCCTCACCCAGATCTCCGCAGTTCCTGGCGTCACTCCGACCGATCCGCTCCTCAAGCAGGCTCTGTCCGCCTATCAGGCTGACCCGGCCCCGTACACCGTCGCGAGCTACTTCTCCAACGGCGACCCCGCTGCCTGGACCATTGCCACTACCGACTACATGAAGGTGGTGCTTGGTCAGATGAGCGCAACCGACGCAGCGAACGCGATCCAGCGGGGGGTCGACCAGTGGTTCAAGTCGAAGTAGGCGTGCGACCGCAACGCAGACGCCCGCTGAGGTCGCGACCGTGGCGCCCGAACCGTGTGGGCGCCGGCTGGACCTTCCTCTTCGTGGGGCCGGGCCTGGCGCTGTACTTGCTGATGGTGCTCGCCCCGGTCGGTGCAACGTTCTTCAACGGCTTGTTCAGCTGGTCGGGGACAACTCGTGGTGACTTCGTCGGCCTGCACAACTTCCGCGACCTCACGCACGGCGTGAACGCCCAAGCCGTGCTGCCGGCGCTACGACACAACGCCGTGTTCTTCGCACTGACCATGGTGCTCCAGAACGGACTGGGGTTGTTTCTGGCCCTCGGGATCAATTCGCTGAAGTGGGGGCGTCGCTTCTTTCAGACGCTCTTCGCCTTGCCATTCCTGATCAGCCCCATCATTGTCGGCTACATCTGGCTGATGCTCCTGGATGCGAACTTCGGCCCGATACCGACGCTGTTCCAGAGGATGGGGCTGTCCGACCTCGCCCAGCCGTGGGCCGCGCAGCCGAACACCGCGCTGGTGACGGCAGTCGTGGTGAGTGCCTGGCAGTTGATCGGTGCGCCGATCCTCATCTTCGGAGCCGCTCTCGGTGGCGTACCGCGCGAGGTGGTGGAGGCCGCGCAACTCGACGGCGCTGGACGGGTGCGGCGGTTCTTCGCCGTCGAGCTTCCGTACCTGCGGCCGGCGATCAACATCGTCACCGTCCTGACGTTCATCTCCAGTTTCAGCGTGCTTGATCTGATGTTCGCGCTTGGCGGAGGCTCTGGGGGTGGTCCGGGCGGTGCTCTCGACACAATCGGCCTGCTGTTCTACCGGACTGCCTTCGCCAACACGAACAACGCGCAGGGGCTGTCGTCCGCAATGGCGGTGATGATATTCCTCCTGGTCTTCGTGGGTGCGATCGTGATCGGTGGCCTACTGCGACGCTGGGAGCGCGATTGATGCGCGCAAGACTTCATTCTCGTGTGACGAGGTCCCTTCTCATCGCGGGGTTGCTTGCCTACGGGGCGGTCGCGGTCGCGCCTTTGGTGCTGGTATTGCTTGGCTCCTTTCGCCCTTCGTCGGCGATCGTGATGAACCCAGTGGGGTTGCCAAATTCACTGAGTGTCGCCAACTACGTCAGCGCGTGGCGCGAAGCATCGATGTCGGTCTACTTCGCGAATTCGTTGCTCGTCACCACCTGCGCTGTGCTCCTGGCCCTCGTGCTCTCGACGACGGTCGCGCACGCGTTTGCTCGGTGGACCTTCGCGGGTCGCGGGGTCCTGATCGCGCTCGTGCTGGCCGGGTGCGTTATTCCTGCGCGTGTTGGCCTCCTCCCGCTCTTCCACCTGTTCGAGTCCTGGGGGCTGATCAACAGTCGCGTCGGGTTGATCCTGCTCTACTCGGCTGAAGCGATCCCATTTTCGGTCCTGATCTTGATGGCCTTTCTGCGAGGACTCCCGGTGGAGCTCGAGGAGGCCGCACAGATGGACGGGGCCAGTAGCGGCAGAATCTTCTGGTCCGTGATCCTGCCGCAACTGCGGCCATCCCTCGCGGTCGTGGCGGTCTTCGAGTTCGCGCCGATCTGGAATGACTTCTTCTACCCGCTGGTGTTCCTGCGCGACACCGAAAAGTACACCGTGCCAGTAGGACTTACTCAGTTCTTCGGTCAGTTCTCGACCGACCGCGGTGTTCTGTTCGCAGGTCTGGCGATAGCCCTCACGCCCCTCGTGCTGCTGTTCGTCTTCCTGACCCGTCACATAGTCTCGGGGTTGACAGCGGGAATGGGTCGATGAGCGCCTTCGTCGGAATCGATGGCGGTAAGTCCGGATTGCGGTTGCGCGTCGTCGACGGCTCGCGTCGTATCGATCGATATGGCGACGGGTTCCTCTATCAATCGGATGATGCCGATGTGACGGCGATTGTTGCGGCCATCACTGCCGCTATGCCGTCCGACCTGCCGCGGGTCGCGAGGGTCGCCGCCGGTCTTACCGGGCTGCCAAGTGCGACGCGCACTCGCGCACTCCTGAAAGATCACCTCGAGAGCGCGTTCGGGGCACCCGTCATCCTTACCGACGACTCGGTGATCGCGCACATCGGAGCGCTGGGTGCGCCCGGTGTTGTGCTCAGCGTCGGAACAGGCACGGTCGCGCTTGCGCTCGGCGCGGGCACGCGGTGGGCCAGGGCAGACGGCTGGGGCTACGTGCTCGGCGATCGCGGTAGCGGATACGCGCTGGGGTTGGCCGGACTGCGGGCTGCGGTAGCAGCCCTGGAAGGCGTACAGCCTCAGACCAGTCTGGTCGCGGACTTGAGCGCGCATCTGGGCGGAATCGGTCCCGGTCAGGTGCAGGAGTTCTACCGGCATCGCAGCGGCGCGGCCGACATCGCCGGATTCGCCATGAGCGTGGTCGCCGCCGCTGCGGCGGGCGACTCTGTGGCCTCCCGGATCTGCGAGCAGGCGGTGGCCGACCTCGTCGCGACCGCGCTCGCTGTCGCATCCCGCTGCGAATTGCAGCCCGGTGCGGCGATCACGGCCACCGGGCGCCTGGCCAGCGGGCACTTCGGAGCAATGTTGGACCATGCTCTGGAAAGTGCTGGGTTCGCGGTGCAAAAGCCGTTCGGCACGGCGCTCGACGGCGCGGTAGCGCTTGCGGCGGGCCAGACACCGCAGTACGAGCGAATCATTCGAACGGGAAAGGCGCCATCAACATGAGAATTGGTCATGCACGTGTTCCGTTGGAGGTGCCACCCGGAGTCCCGATGGGGGGCTACATCGACCGTGCGGGCGGCGTTCTCGACACTCTCGACGAGGTCTCTGTTCAGGTACTGGCGTTCACCGACGCTCACACGCGATTCGCACTGGCGGTGACCGATCTGCTCGGCGTCAACGAGGACGCTGTGACGGCGGTCCGAGAAGCGATGTGCGAGGACGGTGTCGACGGCACGTGGCTCGCAGCGACGCACACTCATTCAGCGCCCCACTCAGGCATCCGACCTGGCGGTGGCGGTACGACGCCGACGTGGCTGTCTGCCGGGCTTCAAGCGGCGGTGCTCTCGGCCACGCGTGCCGCGGAATCCGAGGCCCGCGACCGGACGATCCTGCCCTTGCGGGTGTGGGTGGACGGAGTGGGCGGGCGACGCAGCACGACCAAGAGCCCAGAGCCGCTGCCGATCGACTGTGTCGCGGTCGTCGAAGGGGCGGTGATCGCTGGCCTGCTCGTGGTCAGCCCTGTCCATCCGACGGTGCTGGATGCCACGAACCGCCGGCTCAGCGCCGACCTCAACGGCGCCGTTCGGCGTCGGCTGGAGGAACGGCTGGGTTGCTGGGCAGTGGTCGCAACGGGCGCCGCCGGGGACATCAGCACCCGTTTCGCGCGGCGGGGCGCTACTCCCGAGGAGGCGGAGCGACTCGGGGACTTGGTTGCGATCGAGGTACAGGGGGGTCTGGCTGCGCACCTGGCGAACGTCGACCATCCCGAGTCCCGTCACCGCTCGAGCAGCACCCTCGGGCGGATCGTCAGCGAGCGGTTGAGCCTGGCGCGCCGCGATCCAGCGGAACTGGAGGCACTCCTCACGGCTGCCGACAGCTCAGCCGCAACAGCCGACCGGCGCGGCATCCAGGTGCTTCACCATGGCGTGCTGCTGGCGCGGGCGGCACTTCAGCAGGAGAACGACCGACCGCTCGAGTGCACGGTCGAAGCGATCCGGCTCGGACCCGTGGTCCTCGTCGCACTTCCTGTCGAGCCATACCTGTCTGTCGGCGAGATGATCGGAGCAGATCCGCAGACGATCGTCCTGGGCTACACCAACGACTACCTGGGCTACCTTCCCGACCGCTTCACCGACCCGACGTACGAAGTACTTGCCAGTCCCTTTGAGCCGACCGGCGCCGGCGAGCTGATCACAGCCGCACGGCGCGTAGCGACGATGGCAGGCGATGGCTCATGAGCACCCGTCCAGAGGTGGTCAACCCAGTCGAGGCCGAGGAGTTCGACGCGTGGTGCGCACCACTTGTCACCGCATTTCTCGGAGTACCAGGCACGCCGCTTGCCGAGCGAATACTCGCCTATCGACGGCGAACCTGGGATCCGGAGCGCAGCTGGGGTATGCGCGACGATGGCCAGTGGGTCGCAACTCTGGCGTCGATGCCGCACCGGTTGACTGTGCCGGGCGGACGCGAACTACACCTCGACGGCATCACCAACGTGGGTGTGCTCGGTACCCACCGCGGCCGAGGATTCCTTCGCGAGATGATGTCGGCGAGCCTGCGCACCGCCGCAGACCGTGGTGATCCGGCCAGCATGCTGCTCGCCGCCGAATGGCCCATCTATGGCCGTTTCGGCTATGCTCCGGCGACGTTTCACGCGGACTACGAAGTCGCGTCCCGCCTTGTCGAGGTGAATAAGCGCCCCGACGCGGGCCGGCTGCGCCAGGTTCGCGCTCCCGAGTTCGTCGAAGCTGCGGCCAAGGTCCACGAGAAGGCCCGTATCGCTCGACCGGGCGACATTGCGCGCACTCGCGATTGGTGGTCGTCGTCGGCGGGGATCGACGGTCTGCCGTTGCCGCGAACCGATGCGGAGATGCCGGCCAACTACGTGCTCCACGTTGCCGACGGCGCGGTGGACGGATATGTCTCGTGGTCAACGGTGCGGGGGCATCAGGAGCACGGCCGGCCGGGAGCGGTCAGGGTCGAGGACTTGCGTGCGCTCACCATCGAGGCATACGCAGCGCTGTTCCGCTTCATCCTTGGCACCCCGCTCGTTGATGAGGTGCTGCTTGCTCGCCGTCCTGTCGACGAGCCGCTGCGCTGGCTGCTCACCGATGGGCGAGCGCTGAGGCAGACCTACCGGGGCGACTCGACGTGGTTGCGTTTGATCGATGTTCCTGCGGTGCTCGAGCAACGGACCTACTCGGCACCAGGGCGCCTGGTGTTCCAGATCATCGACGATACCCCCGAGGCCTTCGCGCGAGGGACCTACGTGCTCGAGGCGGCGGAAGGCCGGGTGGCCTGCTCGCCGGCCCGCGGCCTGGCGCCTGACCTGGTGCTCGACCAGCGAGTCCTCGCCTCGACATACCTGGGTGGTGTCTCCTTCTCCGAGCTCTCCCGGGTGGGGATGCTCGAGGAGCTGACTTCGGGTGCGGTACGCACCGCCGATGGGATGTTCGCCGCGGCGCGCCCGCCTTGGACCTCGACGCTGTTCTAGCTCATCCGTAACGACGAAAGGTCAGAATGTCAGCGCGCATATACGCCGCATCGACCCTTCGAGTCTTGAAGGACGTGGTCGAATCACAACATGACGCGATCATGCAGGCGGCCGGGGCGGTGACCGTCGCGATGTTGTCGGAGCGGCGGTTGTGGGCTTTCGGAACCGGGCACTCACACATGATCAGCGAGGAGTTGTTCTTCCGGGCCGGTGGCTTCAGCGACGTACGCGCGGTCTTCGAGCCCTCACTCATGCTCCACGAGGGAACCTTGCGAAGTTCTGCCCAGGAGCGCCTGCACGGCCTGGCCGACACACTCCTCATCGACCAAGATCTTGGTCGTGGAGACGTAGTGATCATCGCGTCCAACTCCGGGAGGAACGCGGTGCCGGTGGAGTTCGCGACGGCAGCGAAGGAACGCGGTGCACTCGTGATCGCGATAACGTCCTTGGCCCACTCGCGCTCGGTGTCGTCGCGAGTGCGCACAGGTCGGAAGCTGTTCGAGGTTGCCGATATCGTCATCGACAACTGCGGCGTTCCCGGGGACGCAATCGTGCCGATCGGGACAACTCCCATCATGGTGTCCGCGACTTCAACGGTCACTGGAGCATTCATCGTTCAGTCGATTGTCGCTGAAGTGGCCGCGCGCCTCGATGAGCGGGGCGCACGGCTGGAGGTGCTCGCGAGCAGCAACCTGGGTGGGTAGGGAACGTGTCGGAGCCCACGGCTTGAGGTACACGTGTGTGGGTGTTGCATGCCGATGCCGGCATACAGTTGCACGGCCTCTCGGCACGCGAAGTCCGACCAGATCGCGCTGGGCACACCGGGTCGGCACCGGACCCGGCTCGCCGATCTCCTCGACCTGCCGCAATGACTGCGAAGGAATCAGGTTGCGCACGCACGCGGGCGAGGGTGTCGAGTATGCGCTTGCTTGGTTCCTGCGCGATGCGTTGCCGGGCGTATCGCATCCTCAAGGAGAGTGACCCGCATGTCGTTCAATCTCGCCACCATGCTCCGCGAGTCCGCCACCTCCGCACCCGACAAGCCGATGGTGCATCTCGGCGACGCATCCTTCACGTATGCCCAGGTCGACGCCATCTCCGGTCGAGTGGCGGCGTCCCTGCACCAGCAGGGGCTCGGGCCCGGTGACAAGGTCGCGGTGCAGCTGCCGAACCTGCCGCAGTTCCTGTTCTGCTACTTCGGGATCCTCAAGGCCGGCATGACGATGGTCCCGTTGAACCCATTGCTCACAGCGCCCGAGATCGCCTACCACCTCAGCGACAGCGACGCCCGAGCACTGGTCACGTGCGAGCCGTTCGCCGATGCCGCGCTTGCGGGTGCGCGTGAGGCAGGCGACGTGTGCACGTATGTGGTGAGTCTCCCCGGCGGTGCCGCTCCCGACGGCGCCAGCCCCTTCGAGGAGTTGCTGGCGGCCGAGGACACAGGCGGGATGGTCACAACGTCGTCCGACGACACGGCGGTGCTGCTCTACACCAGTGGTACGACCGGCAAGCCCAAGGGTGCCGAGCTCACCCACTTTCAGCTCTACATGAACTGCACAGTCGCCGGCCAGCTGTTCGGCTACCGACCGGACGATGTCGCGACCGCCGTGCTCCCGCTGTTCCACGTGTTCGGGCTCTCCTCGGTGCTCAACATCGCGGTCCGCTTCGGCGGCAGCTTGGTCCTGGTCCCCCGATTTGAGCCAGAAGTCGTGGTGAGCGCCATCGAGAAGCACCGGTGCACGCTTTTCACCGGGGTGCCCACGATGTATGTCGAACTTCTGCAGCACGAAACAGTCGGCCGAGACCTGTCCTCGCTGCGCGTGGCCATCTCCGGTGGAGCGTCAATTCCCGGTGAAGTGCTGCGCGCCTTCGAGGAAAAATTTCCTGGCGTGGTCATCCTGGAGGGATACGGTCTGTCCAAAACTGCCAGCACCACTACGTTCAACGTGAGCGCCCACCAGCGCAAGGTGCTCTCGATTGGCAAGCCGATTTGGGGTGTCGACGTGAAGGTGGTCGGCGAGGACGGCACGGAGTCACCCAGAGGGGCCGAGCACGTCGGTGAGATCGTGATCCGCGGCCACAACGTCATGAAGGGCTACTACAAAAATCCTGAGGAGACCGCGAAGGCGATCCGCGATGGCTGGTTTCACACCGGCGACCTGGGCTATCAGGACGAGGATGGCTATTTCTTCATCGTCGACAGGTTGAAGGATCTGGTGATTCGTGGTGGTTTCAATGTCTACCCCCGTGAGGTGGAGGAGATACTGTACGAACACCCCGACGTGGTCGAGGCCGCAGTGATCGGCAAGCCAGACGTGCGGCTCGGCGAGGAGGTCGTCGCGTACGTCGCGCTCAAAGCCGGAGTCTCCACCGGGCCCGGCGAGCTTGCCGCCCACTGCAAGGAGCGGCTCGCGCCCTACAAGTACCCGCGTGAGATCACCGTGCTCGACGTCCTTCCCAAGGGCCCGACCGGCAAGATCCTCAAGCGAGAGTTGAAGGCGCCGGGCAGGCCGTCCGGGCCGGCGTGATCGTGCGGGAGTGCGCGGGCGACGGCCGTGCCGAGATCGTTACCCACCTGCGCAATCACGTAGTCAGGGAGATCGACGCATGATCAGACGCCCGCTCCTCTTGTCACGTCACGAGAACCGAGCCGGCGATTCTACGACGTCGCGTTGGTCGACGCTGAGGGCAATCCAGTGGCCAAGCGTCGCATCGCCGAGTCCGCCGACGGTTTCGCTGAGCTGATGGTCCTGTTGGCCGATGCCGGCGACAACAGCGAGGAGTCGATCCCGGTGGCGATCGAGGCGCCGCGCGGGCTCCTGGTCGCCGCGCTGCGGGCGCCCGGACGCGCGGTCTGTGCGATCAACCCGATGGCCGTTGCCCGCTGCCGGGAACGACACACCGTCTCCCGCAAGAAGTCCGACCACGCCGACGCCATGGTCCTGGCCAACATTCTGCGCACGGACGCCCATACCCACCGGCCCCTGCCCGCCGATAGCAAACTCGCCCGTGCGGTTGCGGTTCTGGCCCGCGCCGCCCAGGACGCGGTCTGGCGCCGCAACGGCCCTGCAGGAACTGCGGTCTCTGCTGCGGGAGTTCTACCCCGGCTTCCTCGCCGCGTTCCACCGCGGCGGCGTAACCAACCGCGCCAGCCCCACGGCGCCCGATGACAGCCTTTGTCTTGCATGAGATCATCAGACTTCCCTGGCCCCTTTGACTGAGGAATCTCATGACCTCCGACGGCACTTCTGCGCCGCCCTTCGACTCCAGCAAGCCGTCACCCGCGCGGATGTACGACTACTTCCTTGGCGGCAAGGACAACTACGAAGTGGACCGGGTAGCCGGCGATAAGGTCAAACAGGCCCTGGGCGACCTGATCTGCCATGCCATCGTCTGGGAGAACCGCCGCTTCCTGCAGCGGGCCGTCCATTTCCTGGCCGAGTCGGGGATCGACCAGTTCATCGACCTGGGCACGGGTCTGCCCACCCAGGGCAACGTGCATGAGGTCGCACAGGAAGTCATCCCCGACGCCCAGGTCGTCTATGTCGACAATGACCCCATCGTGCTCGCGCATGGGCGCGCTTTGCTGGCCGACAATGCCACGACGACGATCATCACCGCCGACGTGCGTGAACCAGGGAAGATCCTGAACCACCCGGACCTGGTCTCCCGCATCGACTTCACACGCCCGGTCGCCGTGCTGTCAGTCGCACTTTTCCACTTCATCACCGACAGCGAGAACCCGGGCGGCATCCTGGCCGCCTTCCGTGAACGGCTGTGCCCAGGCTCCTACCTCGCCCTGTCTCACCTGACCAATGACGGCCTGCCCGCCGACGAGATCGCCCGGGTCGAAGAGGTGTACCAGCAGGCCACCAGCCCGATCGTGTTCCGTCCGCCCGAGCAGATCGCAGGCTTCTTGGCGGGCTTCGAACTCGTCGATCCCGGACTCACCCGTCCATGGAAATGGCGTCCAGGCTACGGCCCGGAAGGCCCCCAGACCGAGTCCCTCTACGCTGGTGTAGCCCGGCTCGTCGAGACCCAGCACTGATGCCAGGCACCACCACCTGATCCAGGGCTCGCGGTGGTCAGCTTCAGTCGCGCCGTTCAAGAGTACGCAGTTCATGAGCAGCGTCGGCGTGGCAGGAAGGATCGGCCCATGGAAGCGATGCGGTACCGATGATGGCCGCCGAATCGGCGTCGCCGGTGATGGTAGGGGCGGCAGGGCGTCGTTTGCCGGTCAGCGGGTCGGAGGTGGTCATGGTCGGCTTCCTTTCAAACCCGTTCCGCAGCGGACCCGGGTGATCTCCCGATTGCTGAGAAATGGCCACAGACGAGCGCTCGTGCGAACGGGCGCGGCTCTCGCGGTGGTGCTACTACGTGAGCTTTCGCCGTGGCGGGCAACCCGGCCATCGGATATCTCCGATCTCGTCGATCTTCACGTACCGTCTGCACGCGTTGCCCCGGCCCACGTGGCAGGCGTGGCAGTGGCCGCACGCCTGCGCCGGGTCGACCACCACCAGGGCCCCGTCGACCCGGGACGCCAGCTCGACGTTCTTGAGGAACTCAAAGCCCAGATCCGGTCGCGCGGGACCGCGATGTGGCCGGCCCGCGCAACGCTGTGCTCAAACAACATCGCTGCGAACATCTTCAGTTCCCGCCGCCGTTTGATGCGGGCGACCCCCGTTCCCCGGACGGGGCTCAGCTGAGGAAGAGGGGCAGCTGGGAGCCGGCGCAGACGTGGAGGACCTCGCCGGTGATGCGGGCGGCCTGCTCGGAGACCAGGAAGGCGACCGCGTTCGCGACGTCCTCCGGACGGATCAGCTCCCCCATCGGGGTGGCGGCGCGCACGCGTTCGGCGTAGTCGTCCAGCATCCGCTCGTCGCCCCGCTGCCTGCTGAACCCGGTGCGGACGAAGCTCGGTGCGACGGCGTTGGCCCGGACGCCGATCGGGGCCAGTTCCAGCGCCAGCGACCTGGTGAGGCCGACCAGCCCGGCCTTCGAGGCGGCGTAGCCGGGGTGCCCGCCGCCGAGCCAGGTGCGGGATCCGATGCTGACCAGCGAGCCCGAGCGCTGCCGGGTCCACCAGGGCAGCGCCGCCTGCGCGATCAGGGCGGGTCCGCGCAGGTTGACGGCCTGGGTACGGTCCCAGGACGCCACGTCGATCCCGGCCAGATCCTGCGGCGGCTCGACACCGGCCGCGCACACGACCGCGTCGATCCGGCCGAACTCCGTGGCGATCGCGGTGACGAAGGCGTCGATGTCGGCCGGGTCGGCCACGTCCAGGCGGCGGGCGTGCACGCGGCGGGCGTCCGCGGACAGGGCGCCGGCGGACAGGGTGTCCGCGACGGTGCGGGCGGCGGCCGCGTCGAGGTCGGCGACGATCACGGTCCAGCCGTCCGGGATGAGCCGGGCGGCGATGGCCCCGCCGATGTCACCGCCGCCACCGGTGATCACCGCGATCCGTCCGGCGCTCATCGGAGCGGGGACCAGGACGTCGGCCGCACGACGACTCCGGTGTGCGCGGTCTCCAGCAGGGCGCTCTGCTCGCGCCAGTCGCGCAGCTCCGGGAAGTCGTCCGGAGCGGACTGGGTGCGGGCCAGGGTGCGGACGTCGGGGAAAGCCCAGAGCACGATCACTTCGCTCCTGTTGCGGAACGCCACCTCGAAGCCGCCGAGAACGCCGAAGCCGTAGCGGTCGCCCAGCGCCGCCTTCACATCGCCGACGAGGTCCAGGTAGCGGGGTGCGGTGCCGGGCTTGAGCCGTACGGTTTCGTGAAGGACGACGGGCGCGCGCACGTCCTCCGCCAGGATGTCGTCAACGGTGGGCGTGTAGTCGGTTCCGATGAGAACCCGGTCGAAGCCGCCGTACCGTTCGCCGAACCAGCGGTCCATCGGTTCGTGGTACAGCTCGGGATGGGTGTCGAAGTGCTCGGCGAAGCCGTCCCATCCGTCCGGCATCTGCCAGAAGCCGATGATCTGCGGCCAGGAGCCGGTCAGGAACACCGGGACCCAGTTGGCGATGCAGCGGCCTCCGGCCGACCCCTTGGCGTTGCCCTCGGTCCTCACGATCTCGCCCAGCTCGTCGAGGTACCGCTGGGCGGCACCGGGGTTGCGGACCGGGTCGATCGTCTCGTGCAGGTAGACGTGCATGGTGCCCTCTCAGGTGCGACGGGAGGTGAACAGTCCGGCGTCGTGGCAGGCGGCGCCGAGTGCCAGCAGCCGGTGGTCCCCGCCGGGCGGGGTGGCAAGCACGAGGCCGACCGGCAGTCCGCCGTCGAGGCCCGCCGGGACTGACAGGGCCGGCACTCCGGCGAGGCAGAACGGGTAGGCGTGGCGGATCAGCGCGGTCGTGGCCTCGTCCTCGGGGGCGTCGAGACGAGGCGCGGTGATGGGCGTGGTGGCCGTGATCAGCACGTCGGCGTCCGCGAACGCCGACAGCAGCTCCGCCCGCCACGCATCCCGGAAGGCGCGGGCGCGGGCGAGGTCACCGGGGCCGTGCGGGTTCGCCCGGCGGGCCTCGACGGCGGGCGCGTAGGTCCGGCCGGGCTGGACGAGGCCCGCGAACGAGGCTGCGGTCTCGGCGCGGTAGATGGTCCGCGCATAACGCAGGACCAGGTGCGCCGAGGGCGTCTCGACGGGACGGGCCGACGCTCCGGCAGTGCGGAGCTCCTGCACGGCCAGGTCCACCCGGGCCAGCACGCCGTCGGCCGCGCGGTCCTGGAACCAGCCGGTGAGCACGCCGACCCGCAGCCCCCGGAGGCCGGGTGCCGGCGACGGCTCGCCGGTCTCGCCGTCCAGGACCCGGAACACCGCGGCAATGTCGGCGGGGTGCGCGGCGATGACGCCGACCGTGTCCATGGACGGGCTGAGCGGGGCGACGCCGTCGAGGCCGAGCCGCCCGTGGGTGGGGCGGAACCCGCAGACTCCGGTGAGCGCCGCCGGAATGAGCGCCGACCCGCCGGTGTCGGTGGCCAGCGCGACGGCGGCCATGCCGGCCGCGACCGCGACGGCGGAACCGCCGCTGGAACCGCCGGCCGTACGGTCCTGGTCCCAGGGGTTGCGCGCGTCGCCATAGTGGGCGTTGAGGGTCACGGCCGAGCTCGCCAGCTCCGGCAGGTTCGTCTTGCCGACGATGACCGCGCCGGCGGCGCGGAGCCGGGCGACGGCCTCCGCGTCGCGGGCGGCCGGCGGGCGCTCGCCCCGGGGACGGCCGAGCGTCGTGACCGTCCCGGCGACATCGATGTTGTCCTTCACGGCGACCGGCAGCCCAGCGAGCCCGAGCGCGCCGCCGGTCACCGGTCCGGTGGTGTCGAGGACCTGCGTGAACGCGTGCAGCGACGGGTCGAGCGCCGCGATCCGCTCGCGCGCGGCCCGGACCGGCTCCGCCGCCGCGACCTCGCCGCCGCGCACCGCCGCCGCGAGACCGGCGACGCCGCCGTGCCGCGCCAGGAGGGCGTGCAAGGGCGCCGCGGACATCACGCGGTCCGCTCGCTCGGGACGGGTGCCTGCTGGACGTACCCGAAGCGGTGGCGCGGGGCGAGCGCCTGGTAGCGAGGCCATTCCAGCTCGACGCCGAGGGTGCCCGACAGCAGCGTCTGGAACTCCTCCAGCAGGATCTCGTCCGCCCTGACCTGGGACGGGCGGGCACCACGCCGCACGCAGAAGCCCGCCAGCGCGCCGGCCGCCTCGCCGACCGTCCACTCCCCCGGGTGCACGCGATACGCGCCGCTGGTCAGATGGGTCGCGCCGATGTTCTTGGCTGCGGGCAGCAGATTGCGCATCCGGACCGGGATCAGGGCACCGAGCGGGATCTGGAACGGCCAGGTGTCGATGTCGATCGTGGGGCGTCCCGCAGTGGACGGGTGCACGTCGATGCGGTACGCGGCGATGCCGGCGCTGTCGGGGAACCGTTCGGCGCCCTCCAGCCCCGCGCGGGCCTCCACCCCGATGTGCTGTTCCACCAGGGTGAACTCGGCGCGGATGCGGCGGCTCTCGCGGATGTAGGGCATCTTGGCGAGCCCGTCCGATGTGCCGGTGAGGTCTCCGCGCGGCCTCAGCTCGGGGTATCCGGTGCCGCCGTCGTGCCGGGGCGCCTCGGTCTGCATCCAGTAGAGGAACGACAGGGAGAGTTGCCGCGCCTCACGCAACGCCCGCTCCCTGGTGGGCGCGTCCACACCTATGAGCGGCAGCCGTGCGTAGTCCATCATCGGCCACGCGGCGGCGGTCAGGTCCGCCCACTCCGCGTCGAGATGAGCGGCGTCCAGCACCCTGCGGGCGTGCCAGAGGTCGTAGCGGACGCCACCGGCGGCCGGCCGGTCGGTGAACAGCGGTCTGCGCCGGGGCCGGTGCGTGACATGGTCGCTGACCTCCCAGCTCAGCAGCGGCCCCGGCCATTCGGGAGGGTGGTGGTCGCGCCATTCGGCGTAATCGGCGGGACGCTCGATGGTGTTGTCGGTGCCGGGGTGCAGGCTCAGCAGCATCGCCCACGTGATCGCCTGCTGGTCGTACGGGTCGGCAGGCCCCGCCAGCGCGTGCGGCTCGCCGGTCTCGGCGGCGCTCTCGGCCCCGAACACATGCTCGGTGCCGGACATCCCCACGAGATCGCCGAGATCGGTGGCGTCGAGGAAGTAGTCGCCGCTCAGCTCGGCCTCCTCGCCCTCGGGCCCGCGCACCAGAACCGAGCCGATCGCGTCGCCGTCCACCGACACCGCCGCCAGCCGGTGCGAGCGCAGCACGGTGACCGTTCCGCGGCTTGCCCACGGTGCGAGCATCTCCTCCAGGACGAGCCGCGCCACCTGCGGCTCGTGGCTGAGCGGACCGATGTTCCCCGACCCCGGGTTCAGCAGCCGGGCATGCCGGGCCGCCGCGTTGAGCGGATAGTTGCGCCGGTAGAAGGCCCGCACCCGGTCGCGGAACCGGCGGTAGGCGGGGGTACAGCCGACCGACTCGATCCAGGGGTGCTCGTCCGGCGGGATGCACTGGCTGGACACCTGGCCGCCGATCCAGTCGCTCTCGCTGACCAGCGCGCTGCGCAGGCCGAGCCGCGCGGCGGCCAGGACGGCGGCGACGCCGCCGAGGCCGCCGCCGACGACGACGAGATCGAAGTGCCGAGGTCGGGTCACGTGGGAGCTCCTTTTCATCGTGGGTCGTCCGGGACCGGAGGCGCCAGGGGCGCCAGCGCGAAGCGCTCGGTGAGGCACAGGCCGCCGTCGCGGGCACGCTCGAAGGTCCGCGCCAGGTCCGGCTTCACGCCGAAGACGGCGTCCGAGCCGATGTGGGCGTCCTGGGCGTCGAAGACGGTCGTGGTGACGGCCCGGTGGCCGGGCGCGGAGACGATCGCGTGGATGTGCGCGGCCCGCCAGGGATGTCGCCCGGTGGCCCGCAGCAGGCGTCCGACCGGGCCGTCGTCGGGGATCGGATAGCTGACGGGCCGGACCGTCCGGAAGGAGAACCGGCCCTCGGCGTCCGTGCGGAACCGCCCGCGCAGGTTGTGCCGGGGCTGGCCGGGGTCCTGGACGTCGTAGCGGCCGTTGGGGGCGGTCTGCCAGACGTCGGCGACGGCACCGGCCAGCGGTCGGCCGGCGGTGTCGGTGACCTCCCCGTTCACCAGCAGCGGCTCGCCGCCGAGGTCGACGTCGGCGATGGACGCGCCGGACGCGCGGAACGGCGCGCCCGGCACGTAGAAGGGCCCGAGGATCGTCGAGGGGGTGGCGCCGCCGTCGCCCGCGCCGTCCAGCTCGTCGACCAGGCTGGACAGGCCCAGGGTGTCGGACAGCAGGACGAACTCCTGCCGGTCGTCGGTGCACGTGCGGCCCGTCTCGGTGAGGAAGCGGACGGCGGCCATCAGTTCCGGCTCGCGGAGGCCGACGTCCCTGGCGAACGCGTGCAGGTGCCCTACGAGCGAGACCATGACCTCGCGCAGCCGCTCGTCGGGGGTGGCGGCGATCCGCGCCAGCACCGCACGGGTCAGGTCTTCGCCGATTCGCTCGCGGCGGTTCATGGCGTGCCCTCCGCGGTCGCGGGGCGGGCGCCGTCGAGGGCGGCCCGCAGGATCGCGCGCACCCCCGCGGGCTTCACCGGGCGCGGGCCGGCGGGAGGTTCCGCCGCCACGAGCCCGGCGACCCGGTCGATCTCGGCGGTGCCGAACCCGAGACCGGCCAGGCTGCCCGGCGCGCCGATGGTGGTCCGGAGGTCCCACAGCCCGGTCGCCGCGTCGGCGGCGCCGAGGGCCCGCGCGACCCGGCCGAGCCCCGGCGCCCGCCGGTTGAACGCCGTGACGTACGGCAGCAGCACCGAATGGGTCGCGGCGTGCGGCAGGCCGCAGGACCCGCCCAGCACGTGGCAGAGCTTGTGGTGGAGGCCCATCGTGCTCGTTCCCAGCACCCATCCGGCCAGCCATGCGCCTTGGAGCGCGTCGCTTCGTGCCGCCATGTCCTCCGGGTCGGTCACGACGCGTGGCAGCGCCTCCGCCAGAACGCGTACCCCCTGGTCGGCGACCGCGGCCGTGAGCGGGGAGAGCCGCGGCGCGTAGGCGGCCTCGACGAGGTGCGCGAGCGCGTTCATGCCGCTGGCCGCCGACAGCTTCGCAGGCAGGCCGGTCATCAGCGCCGGGTCGTAGATCACCGTGACGGGCCGCACGGCGGGATCGCGGCCGGTCTCCTTCCGGCCGTCGCGCGTGCTCCCCCAGATCGGGGTCATCTCGCTGCCCGCGTACGTGGTCGGCACCGCGACGATCCGCAGCCGGGTGCGCAGCGCGACCGCCTTCGCCAGCCCCGTCGCCGAGCCGCCGCCGACGCAGAGCAGCAGGTCGGCGCCGTGCGCGGCGGCCCGCTCCGAGGCCGCGTCGGCGAGCGCTCCCGGGACATGGGTCGCGGTCTCCCGGATCCGGCCGCGGACCCGGCCGCCCAGCCGCCCGGCGACGGCGTCGGCGTACGCGGCGCTGTGCCGATCGGAGATCAGCAGGACGCGGCGCGCGCCGAGGCGCGCCACCTCATCGGCGGCCTGGTCCAGCGCCCCCGCGCCGAACACCACCCGCGACGCGCCCTGCTCGTGCACGAACCGGTCAGTCATCGCCGGTCTTCCCTCCGCGCAGCCAGTCGGCGCCCTGCCGGTACAGGGCCTCGACCCGGGGGCCGGTGAGCTGCGGCATGTCCGTCTTCACCTGGTAACCGAGTCCGGTCTGGAGGTAGGCCAGGTGCCGGTATCCCTCGGGCAGGCGGGCCAGCCGGTCCGCGTCCAGGACGAGGCGGGCGCCGGGGTCGACGGGGTCGATCCGGTCCCGCTCGTAGATCGGCTGCCGGAGCACCAGCGCCCACCCGCCGTGCCGTCCGGAGGCGCCGTCTCGCTGGAGGAGGTCGTAGAACCTGCCCGTGCACACGACGTCGCATTCGACGCCGTCGACGAGGGCCCGCTGAGTGATCGTCATCTTGGTCTGGGCGACCGCCCGGTCACCCGCGACATCGGCCGACGTCCCTCCGAGGAAGTGCCAGATGCGCACGCCGCGTTCCCAGCCCTGGCGGCTGACCTCGATGAACTCCCGGTGGCCGCCCTGGAACCAGGTGGCCTGCATGACGCCGCCGGGATGCCACACCGTCGCGAACCTGTCCCAGTCACCGGCGTCGCGCCACACGGCCCAGTCCTCGATGAGCCGTTCGATCGCGGCCTGATCGGCGTTGTCCTTCATGCGGATCCTTCCGGTCGGGCGGCCTCGGTCAGGACCCGGTCTGCCGCTTCGTACGCCAGTCGTGCCGCCTTGCCGGGCGCCAGGCGCTCCAGGGCGTCCGACCAGACCTCGACGGACATGCGCGCGGACACGCCGTGGCGGCGAAGGAGGCGGACGAATCCGGCCGCTCCGCCGGCGGGGAGCAGGCGGCGGTGGCGGGCCTCCTCACGCAGGTCGTCCCGATTCCCGATCTCGGCCGGTGGCACGTCGTTGAGCTGCACGGAGAGGATCCTTTCGGGGGGTACGGCCGCGAGGTCGGCCGGTGTGCCTCGCGAGCGGACGTAGTGCCAGTGGTCGAGGAGGACGCCCGCGTTCGGCGCGCCTGACTCGCGTACCAGACGCCAGGCGGCGGGCAGTGTGCGCAGCTCGCTGAACGGCATGAATTCCAAGGCCACGTGCGCGCCCACGGTGGCAGCCCTGGCGCACAGCGCGGTGAAGCGCCCAACGAGGCGCTCGTGCGGATACGCGGTGAACGCCACCGCGTTGAACTGCTCGCAGCCGAGCGCCTCCAGCGCGTGGAACAGCAGGTCACCGTCCTCGCAAGCGCCCGCGCCGTCGCCGGGCGGGCCGTCGGCCGCCCAGTCCCACGGCGCTTCGATCTCGGCGACGCACAGTCCGTGGTCGTCGAGCAGCGAGCGCAGCGTCCGGTCATCCAGCCCCTCCTGGAGCGCGGCCCGGTACTGGCCGAGGGACAGCCCGATCGAGTCGAAGCCGGCCGTGGCCGCGGCCCGGAGCCGATCGGTGAACGACGCTCCGCGCACCGTCATCGCGCAGAGCGTGATCGTGTGTCCGGATGCCATGTCACTCCATTCTGTGCGTATTGCGCACACTTGTGCGCATAATAACCGCTGGTGCGGCGCGATGGCAACGGCGACGGCCTGCCTCAGGCCCAGCCGGGAAGGAATCCGCGCAGGTGGCGCAGCACTTCGGCGGGCTGCTCCTCAGGGAGGAAGTGCTTGCAGTCCTCGATCGCCGCACCGGACACCCGCTCGGCGTACCGGGACCAGATCCCCGTCACGTCGGCGCCCCCGAGCCCGCCCTGGGCACCCCACAGGAGGAGCAGGGGCCGGGTGACGAGCCTGCCCTCCCGGGCGTCCCGCTCGTCGGCGGCGAGATCCTCACGGAACCCGGCGCGGTAGTCCTCCAGGGAGGCGTGCAGCGACTCGGGACGGCTGAACGCGGCCACGTACTCGGCGATCGCCTCCTCGCCGATCGCGCCGGGACGGAAGCACTGCCGCTCCAGGAAGTGCCTCAGGTACGCCTCGACGTTCCCCGAGATGAGGATCTCCGGCAGGTCGGGCTGGAGGTGGAAGAACCAGTGCCACAGCGCCGCCGCCGAATCCCGGTCGATGGACGCCATGACCTCGCGGGTCGGCAGGACGTCCAGCAGCGCGAGCCTGCCGATGTCGGCGGGACGGTCCAGCGCCCAGCGGTGCGCCACGCGGGCGCCCCGGTCGTGCCCGACGACGTCCGCAGACCCGAACCCGAGCGTCCGGACCAGCCGCGACAGGTCCGCCGCGGTGGTGCGCTTGTCATAGCCGGTGCCGGGCGTGCCGGACCGGCCGTATCCGCGCAGGTCGGGGGCGATCACCGTGTACCGCTCGGCGAGTGGCTCCATCAGGTGGCGCCAGCAGTGGCCGGTCTGCGGCCAGCCGTGCAGCAGGACCAGCAGCCGCCCGGCCGTGCCGCACCGGCGGTAGTGGATCTCGATGTCGCCCAGGTCGGCGCGGTGCGAGGTGAGGGAGCTGGAGGAGGTGGAGGAGGAATCGGTCACGGAGGTGTCCCTTCCGGACCCGGTCCCTCCTACCCGATGAGGGCGACCCCCTGGCCGGCGGGTCCGGGACGCAGGTCCGCTTCGATCTGTTCCGCCGCCCGCCGCATGGCGGGCAGGAAGTCGAGCATGGTCTCGGCGGTGCCCCGGCCGGACAGCATCGACACGTTCAGGGCGGCCACGACCTGCCCGGACGCGTCGCGGACGGGCACCGCGATGGACCGCGAGCCGTCGTCGATCTCCTGGTCGACGATCGCATGGCCCTCCGCCGCGACCCGCGCGATGATCTCGCGCAGCCGGTCGGGGTCGGTCACGGTGCGGTCGGTGACCGGCGTCAGGTCGGCCGAGGCGAGGTACTCCTCGATCCACCGCGGGTCGCGTCCGGCCAGCAGTACCCGGCCCATGGACGTCGGGTAGGCCGGGAACCGGCTGCCGACCATGATCGGGATGGTCATCAGCCTCTTGACCGGCACCCGCGCGACGAAGACGACCTCGTGGCCGTCCAGCACGCCGAGCGAGCAGGTCTCATGGACCTCGGCCACCAGCCGTTCCATGTGGGTGAGCGCGACCTCGGGCAGGCTGAGGCTCGACAGGAAGGCGTAGCCCAGCTCCAGCACGCGCGGGCGCAGCGAGTAGAGCCGTCCGTCGAACGTCACGTAGCCGAGGTCGACCAGGGTCAGCAGGAAGCGGCGGGCCGCGGCCCGGTCCAGCCCGGTGATCTTCGCAACCTCGGCCAGCGTCAGCTGCGGCCTGGTGTGGTCGAACGCCTTGATGACGGCGAGCCCGCGCTCCAGGGACTGGACGAAGTAGGACGGCCGTTCCTCGCGTCGGGAGGTCTCGCGTCGGGAGGTCTCGCGCCGAAGCGTCTCGCGCGGGGAGGCCTCGCGCCGGGGGGTCTGCCCTGGTTCGTCCGTGCCGGTACGTGCCACCGTTGCCACGCTCCCTGTCCGCCGGTTGATGAGCTGATAATGGTCCGTCCGAGGGCGTCCCGCCCGTGACACGGCCCCAAGGATACGGTGCCGCGCTCTCCCGCCGGTCGGCCGCTTCAGGCATCGCGATCCGTCCTGCGTGCGGCCTCGGCGAGCAGCGCGGCCAGCTCGCGCGGGCGGGACAGCATGGGGGAATGGGCGGTGTCGATCTGGGCCCGCCACGTGGCGCGATGGGCCATGCGCCGCTGCGCCTCCGGCGTCAGGGCCTGATCGCGGGCGCACACGATGTAGGTGGACGGGATCGCGTGCCAGGCCGCCCGCGTCACCGGGGCGCCGACCGTGCCGGTGTGCTCGGGGGTGAGGCGCGCCGCGGCGGCCTTCGCCTCCTCTGCCGGGCAGTCGCCGAAGAACATGTGGTGGGCCGCCGCTTCCGGAACGCGCAGGTAGTCGCCTTCGACGACCGGCGCGAGCGACGGGTCGGGCGGAACGGGGGCGGGCCGGTTGGCGTCCACGCACGACTCGCCCACCTCCAGCAGGAACGCACTGAGGTAGATCAGCGTGGTGACCGCGGCGTTCCCGTCCGCGGCCTCGGTGGTCACGGCACCGCCGTAGGAATGGGCGCACACGGCGAGAGGACCGCCGACGGCGGCCAGTTCCGCCCGCAGGAACTCCACATGGCCGCGCAGGTCGTGGCGGCCGGGCGCGCGGTCCACGCCGGGCAGCCGCACCGCGTGGGTCCGCATGCCGGCGGCGTTCAGCGGGGGCACGACCGGGTCCCAGGCCCACTCGCCGTGCCAGGCCCCGTGGACCAGCACCAGGGTGGACGGTTCACTGCCGGCCATCGGCCTCACCTCGCTCGATAGGCGCCGTTTCCGTCATATCGGAAGGCTATGAGCAGCGATGTTACCATGTCGCACAATAGTTCACTATGCGCACAGACGGAGATCGACTGCCGTTCGCCTATTGCGCCCCCGGTCAGACAGTGCGTACTATGCGCACAATCGTGCGTATAGCGCACAACCTCGTCCCTCTTGCGAGGACAGGAGAACCCCCATGGACCTGGACCCGGAGATCGCCGAAATCGCGCGCCAGTTCCCGCCCATCGATCTCGCCGACCTCGCCGCAGCCCGCACCACCTTCGCCGCGCTCGCCGACCGGAACGGCGGCCCGCCGCCCCGCCCGGACTGGGCGGACGACGTCGCGGTCGCCGACCGGACGCTGCCGGGGCCGTCACCCGGCACCCGGGTGCCGGTGCGCGTCTACACCCCGCGACGCGACGACGGCCCCAAACCGGCCATCGTCTACTTCCACGGCGGCTCGTTCGTCATCGGCGACCTCGACACCGGCCATCTCGGCTGCGGCTCCTGGGCACGCGACATCGGCGCGGTCGTGGTCAACATCGGCTACCGGCTGGCGCCCGAGGCGCCCTTCCCGGCCGGAGTGGAAGACTGCTATGCCGCCCTCACCTGGGTCGCCGCGCACGCCGCCGAGCTCGGCGCCGACCCCGCCCGGATCGCGGTGAGCGGATCCAGCGCGGGCGGCGGGCTGGCCGCCGCCGTGGCGCTCATGGCCCGGGACCGCGGCGGCCCCGCACTCGCGCTCCAGGTGCTGAACTACCCCGTCCTCGACGACCGGCTGGACACGCCGTCCATGCGCGCGTTCACCGACACCCCGATCTTCTCCGCGCGCGACGCTGAGCTGGCCTGGCGGTACTACCTCGGCGAGCGGCCCGGCGACGTCCCGGCCCACGCGGCGCCCGCGCGGGCCGCCGACCTGACCGGGCTGCCGCCCGCGTTCCTGCTGGGCTGCGACTTCGACCCGCTGCGGGACGAGGGACTGCGCTATGCGGCACGTCTGCTCGAGGCCGGCGTTCCGGTCGAACTGCACCAATATCCGGGCACCGTGCACGGCTTCGACGTGATGCCCGCCCGGATCTCCGCCGAAGCGCGCCGGGTCCAGGTCACGGCGATCCGGCGGCGGCTGCGCCCGCCCGCCCCGGACGGGACCGTTCCGGACGGGACCCGGGCAGGGGACCGGCCATGAGGAGGTTCCTCGTCCATCGCCTGCTGCTCGCCGTGCCGACGCTGCTCGGCGTGTCCCTCGTCGTCTTCCTGACGACCAAGCTCGTCCCCGGCGATCCGGTGGCGAGCCTGCTCGGACCGCTGGCCGCCCCGGACGCCCGGCGAGAGCTGACCGAACGGCTCGGGCTCGACCAGCCGCTCCCGATCCAGTTCGGCCGATGGTCCTGGAACGTCGCGCAGGGGCGGCTCGGCACGTCCATCCAGCAGCAGCGGCCCGTCCTGGAGATCGTGTGGACCGCCTTCGGCAACACCGCGATCCTCGCCCTCGCCGGCGCCGTGCTGGCGTTCACCGGGGGCCTGCTGATCGGCGCGGCCGGCGCGTTCACCACGCGGCGGCTGCCGCGCGGGCTCGCCTCCGGCGCCTCCTTCCTGGCGATGTCGGTGCCGCAGTACTCGATCGCGCTGGGCCTGGTCGCCCTGCTGGCCGTCCGGTACCAGGTGCTGCCCGCGGGCGGCATGTACGACCCGATCGACGGCGGCGGCACCGGCGACCTGCTCCGGCACCTGGTGCTGCCGGCCGTGGCGGTGTCGCTGATCCCGATGGGCGTCGTCGGGCGGATGCTGCGGGCGAGCCTGGTGGACGTCATGGCCGGCGACCAGGTCGAGGCCATGCGGGCGCGCGGGCTGGGCCGCGCGGCGATCGCCCGGCACTCGCTGCACAACGCGCTGCCCTCGCTGCTCACCATCACCGGGCTGCAGCTGGCCTACCTCATCGGCGGTGTCGTCTTCGTCGAGACGATCTTCTCCTGGCCCGGTCTGGGCCAGGCGCTCTACAACGCCATCGCCTCCCGCGACCTGCCGCTCATCCAGGGCGGCGTGCTGGTCATCGCCATCGCGTTCGTCCTCATCAACATCATGGTCGACGGCGTCCACGCACTCATCGATCCGCGCGTACGGAGATAGCCATGGCTCCTGTGGCCCCCCTCTCGGACATCATTCCCGCGGCAGGTGCCGGGCGCGCCGGGCCGCGCCGCCGGCGCCGCCCACGCCGGAGGCGCCGCCCGGGCGCCGCGCTCACCGCCGGAACCGTGCTGGTCTCGTTGCTGATCCTGGTGGCGGTACTGGTCCCGGTGCTGCCACTGGCCGACCCGGACGCCGGGTCGCTCTCCGAGCGGCTGCTGCCGCCCGGCAGCCCCGGGCATCCGCTCGGCACCGACGGCCAGGGCCGCGACCTGCTGAGCCGCCTGCTGTGGGGCGTCCAGCCCTCGCTGGCGGCGGGCCTGCTGCCGGTGCTGGTGGCGGGGACGGCCGGCACGTTCCTCGGCATCGTCGCCGGGCTCGGCGCGCGCTGGCTGGAGAACGTCGTGATGCGCTCGCTCGACGTGCTGTTCGCCTTCCCCGCCGTGCTGCTGGCGATCTCCATCGCCGCGTCCCTGGGCGCGGGCCTGACCAGCCTCATCATCGCGCTGTCGGTCATCCTCGTCCCGGCCGTCGCCCGCGTCGTGGTCACCGAGGTCGCCAGGCTGCGCGAGCTGGACTTCAGCCAGGCCGCGCGGGCCGGCGGCGCCCGGACGGCGACGATCGCGCTACGGCACGTGCTGCCCAACGTGCTTCCCGTGCTGACCGTCTACTGCTCGGCGCTGGTCGGGCTGTCGATCGTGCTCGGCGCCGGGCTGTCGTTCCTCGGGCTGGGCGTCGCCCCGCCCCGCGCCGAATGGGGCGCCATGCTCGACGACCTGCGCCAGCACATCTTCACCGCACCGCTCCTCACGCTGATCCCCGGCGCCGCCATCTTCCTGGCGTCGGTGGCGTTCAACCTGCTCGGCGAGGGGCTGCGCGACCACTTCGACGTGCGATCGAGGTACACCGTATGAGCGCGCTGCTGGAGATCGAAGACCTCACCGTCGACTTCACCGCCGGGGAACGCGTCGCGCACGCCGTCCGGGGCGTCGGATTCGAGGTGGAGGCCGGACGCACCACGGTCGTGCTGGGCGAGTCGGGCAGCGGCAAGTCGGTCACGGCGCGGGCGGTGCTGCGGCTGCTCGGCGCGCGCGCCGAGGTCGGCGGCGCGGTCCGTCTCGACGGCGTCTCCCTGCTCGACCTCGGCGAGCGGGACATGCGGTCGTTGCGGGGCCGCGACATCGGCCTGGTCCCGCAGGACCCCACCGGGTCGCTCGACCCGCTGCGGCGGGTGGGCTCCCAGGTCGCCGAGGTGCTGCGGGCCCACGGCGCCGGGACGACCCGTGCCGCGCGCCGCGAACGGGCCGCCGAGCTGCTCGCCCAGGCGGGCATCCCCGACCCCGCCAGGGTGGCCCGCGCCTACCCGCACGAGCTGTCCGGGGGCCTGCGGCAGCGGGTCGCCATCGCCGCCGCGATCGCCTGCGGCCCCCGGCTGCTCATCGCCGACGAGCCGACCACGGCGCTGGACATGACCGTCCAGGCCCGGATCCTCGAACTGTTCGGCCGGCTGCGCCGCGAGCTGGACATGGCGGTGCTGCTGGTCACCCACGACGTGGGCGTCGCCCGGCTGATGGGCTCCACGGTCGTCGTCATGTACGCGGGCCGGGTCGTCGAGGAGGGGCCCGCCGAACGCGTCCTCACCCGTCCCGCCCACCCGTACACCGCCGCCCTGCTCGGCGCCCAGCCGCGCCCCGGCGTGCCCCGCGGCGAGCTGCCCGGGCTTCCCGGGCTGCCGCCCTCCGCCACCGCCGTGAACGACGGCGCGTGCGCGCTCGCGCCGCGCTGCCCGCACGCCGAGCCGGGCTGCTCGATCCGGCGGCCCGTGCTGGAACCGGTCCCCGGCGGCGGCTCGGCCGCGTGCCCGGTGCCATGGGACGCGGTGGCGCGTTCCGAAAGGAGGCCGGGATGACCGAGCCGTCCCCGACCGAGCCGTCCCCGGCCGGGGCGTTCCCGGCGGAGCCGCTCCTGACCGCTACGAACCTGTCCAAGACCTTCGGCGCCGGAACGCCCGCGGTCGACGGCGTCAGCCTGAAGCTGCACGCGGGCGAGACCCTCGGCGTGGTCGGGGAGTCCGGCAGCGGGAAGTCCACCACGGCCAAGATGATCCTGCGGCTGCTGATACCCGACACCGGACGGGTCGTCTTCGCCGGCCACGACCTCGCGCGCACCCGGGGCGCGGCCCTGCGGCGGCTGCGGGCCAGGCTGCAACTCGTCCCGCAATCACCGCAGACGTCGCTGAACCCCCGCATGACCGTCGGCGACGCCGTCGCGTTCAACCTGCGCGCGCACGGCCGCCCCAGGCGGACGATCCCCGCGCGGGTCGCCGACCTGCTCGACCGCGTCGGCGTGCCGCCCTCGGATGCCGGACGCTACCCCCACGAGATGTCCGGCGGCCAGATCCAGCGCGTGGCGCTGGCCCGGGCCCTGGCCACCGACCCCGATCTCATCGTCTGCGACGAGGCCGTCTCCGCGCTGGACAAAAGCATCCAGGCCCAGGTGCTCAACCTGCTCGCGGGCCTCCAGCGCGATACCGGCGTCGCGCTCCTGTTCATCTCCCACGACCTTGCCGTCGTCGAGCACATCGCGGACCGCGTGATGGTGATGCGGCAGGGCCGGGTGGTCGAAGAGGGACCGGCGGACCGGATCTGGTCCCAGCCGGGTCACCCCTACACGCGCACGCTGCTCGCCTCGATTCCCCCACTCCCCTGACCAGGAGAACGACCATGAAGCTCAACCGACCCCGCGCACTGCTGTGCGCCGTCCTGACGGCGGGCCTCACCGCCGCCTGCGGCACCGCCGGACCGTCCACGGGCTCCGGAGGCACGCTCGTCATCGGCATGACCGCTTCCGACATCCCCGGCACGGACACCGTCATGGCGTTCACCCAGGGCTTCGAGGGCGAGCGGTTCGTCAACTTCCAGCTCTACGACGGGCTCACCCGCTACGACCTGAAGCAGTCCACCAAGACGCCCGGGATCGTGCCCGGACTGGCGACCTCCTGGACGACCAGCCGCGACGGCCGCACCTGGACCTTCCACCTGCGGCAGGGCGTGACCTTCTCCGACGGCACTCCGTTCGACGCCGACTCGGTGATCTTCGCCTACGACCGGTTGCTCAACAAGAAGAGCCCCTACTACTACGCGGAGGCGGCCGGCGCCGCGTCGCTGTGGTCCGGCCAGATCGCGTCGTACCGCAAGATCGACGCCGGGACCGTCGAGATCACCACGAAGCGGCCCAGCGGCCACCTGCTGACCGACCTGACCTTCCTCACCATCCCCAGCCCGGCCGCGGTCAAGAAGCTCGGCAACCAGAGGTTCGCGCAGCAGCCGGAGGGGACCGGCCCGTTCCGGTTCGAGTCGCTCAAACCCGGCCAGCAGCTCACCATGGTGCCCAACAAGAACTACTGGGGCGGTGCGCCCAAGGTCGGCAAGCTCGTGCTCCGCCCGATCCCGGACGCCGCGGCCCGTACCGCCGCGCTCCGCTCCGGCCAGGTCAACTGGATCGAATACCCGAGCCCCGACGATGTGGCGCCGCTGAAGTCGTCCGGGTTCCAGCTGCTCGGCAACAACTACGACCACCTGTGGTACTGCACGTTCGACCAGGCCAAGAAGCCGTGGAACGACGTGCGCGTCAGGCAGGCCGCCAACTACGCGATCGACCGGCAGGCCATCGCCCGTGACCTGCTCAAGGGCACCGCGGACCCGATCCACCAGCACGCGCCGGCCTCGACCGAGCAGCACGACCCGGCCAACGACGCCTACACCCACGACCCGGCCAAGGCCAGGGAACTGCTCGCCCAGGCCGGTGTACCGCAGGGCTTCAGCACCACCCTCGCCGTCCCGACCGGGGGCTCCGGCAACCTCATCCCCGTGCCCATCGCCACCGCGCTCCAGGCGCAACTGGCCAAGGTCGGCATCAAGGTGCAGATCCAGAAGGTGGAATGGTCGGCCCTGCTCGCCGACCTGAACGCGGGCAAGCCGGTCCAGGGCGCGGCCGTCCAGTGCGCCTCCACGGTCACCTTCCAGGCCGAGGCCCTGGTCCGGGCCTACTGGGCGAAGGGCTCGCCCGTCTACAAGGGCCACTGGTACTCCGCCCGCGTCGACTCCTTGTCCGAGGAGGCCGAGCAGACCCTCGACCCGGCCAAGCGCGTCGCCCTCTACCGGCAGGCCGAGCGGATCGTCAGCGACGAGGCCCCCTACCTGTTCGTGGTCAGCGACCGGAACCCGCGCGCCCTCGCCGCCGGCGTCCAGGGCCTCGTCCAGCCGAAGTCCTGGTTCGTCGACCTGACGACCGTCCGCCTCGGAAAGTAGGCAGGCGATGACAGCGATCAGGTGGGCGGTGAATCTGCCCCTGCCCGGACGAGCGCTTCGCGACCACCGCGACGTGGTCGAGGCGCTGCCCGGCCTCGGCTACGCCGACGTGTGGACGGGCGAAGGCGGCGGCATCGACGCCTTCACGCCGCTGGCCGCCGCGGCGGCCTGGCAGCCCGGCCTGGGCGTCGGCACGGGTGTCGTCCCGGTGTTCACCCGGGGCCCGGTGGTCCTCGCGCAGACCGCGGCGGCCCTCTCCGAACTGGCCGCGGAACGGGTCATGCTGGGCCTCGGCACATCGGTGCCGGCCCATGTGACGGCCCTGAACGACATCCCGTTCGCCAAGCCCGTCGCCCGGCTCCGGGACACGGTGCGGTTCCTCAAAACCGCGCTGCGCGGCGACCCCGTCGACGAGGAGTACGAGACGTTCACCGTCCGCGGCTACCGGCCGCCGCGGACCGCCGCCGTCCCACCCAAGATCATCCTTGGGGCGCTCCGGCCGCGCATGGTCCGGCTGGGACTCACCGAGGGCGACGGCGTCATCACCAACGTCCTGGCCGCCGGCGACCTGGAACGGGTCCTCGCCGAAGCCGGTCCCCGGCCGCCGGGCAAGGAGATCGTGGTCAAGCTGTTCGTCTGCCCGACCGAGGACACCGCCCACGCCCGCCGCACCGGGCGTGCCTTCCTCGGCTGGATCCTCAACCAGGCCCCCTACCGGGCATTCCACGACTGGCTCGGCCACGGAGACAGGCTCACCGAGTCCCGCGCCCGGTTCGACTCCGGCGACGGCGTGGCGGCGGGCCTCGCCCTCCCCGACGACATCGTCGACGCGCTGTGGATTCACGGCTCGCTCGACGAGTGCCGCCAGCAGATCGTCCGGTTCGTCCAGCCCGGGGTGACGTCCATACTGCTCTTCATCGCCCCCACTCCCGAACTGCTCACAGGCCGGCACGCACTACCGGACGTCCTGGCCCGCCTCCGCCCAGACCACTGAACGTGGGCCCGGCACTGACAAAGTCCCAGGGAGCCGGTACCTGGTTGGACCCAAACGACCGCCTACGACCGGTCCCTTCAGTCGTTCATCGAGCTCAACCGGCGTCACTTCGACCGCGCGATCCGCGATGGCGAGCAGGCGCTGAAGCCTTGGGGAGTCGTGCCAGGGCTGACGATCGCGGTGGTCGGTCTCGTCCTGGTGGGGGTCCGTCCCCCCTCCCCGCGTACCGGCCGTGACTCCGCCTCGTTCGGGGACGGGTCACGGTTCAAAGCGATGGCCCATTCCCGGTTCGGCGATCAGATGTTCCGGGCGCGCGGGTTCCTTCTCGAGTTTGCGGCGCAGCTTCCATTCGGTCGGCATCAGGTGGACCCTCGTCTCGCCCGCGCCCGTGACGATCTTGCGCACCAGATCGATGGTGTGGTCGCCCTCCTGGACGATTGGCCGCGGCGCGCCCGGCCGGTACGACCGGACGCGCCGGCGTGCGTTGTTGGTCGGACGGGTCGCGACCAGCCTCCCGCAGTTGCTCGGCCGCCGCGTCCGGCGCCAGCCGCACCGCCTCCCGCGGCGCGAGCGCCATGCGCGCTGTGGTCGCGAACATGGCCCCCGAGCTCTGCGTCCCCATGTGCTCGATGGCCACCGCGACGTTCTCGACCGTCGCGCCCTCGGCGCAGCGGCGCTCGAACGGATGCACCCGCCGGTCCAGGATCCGCACCCCGCCTCGGTCGGCCGCCCGACCCCCACACAGAGTCCTACTTTGTCTACTTATTAAGTAGGATAACCGCATGGCGCTCGAACGAACGAAGAAGCGGACATGACCGTTGAGGCGACCGAGGACGGGTTCATCAGGGAGTGGCGGGACTGGCGGCGTGAGCATGAGGCGCGGCCGGCCGACCCGCATGGCTTCCTCGCGATCAGCGGCCTGCACTGGCTGACCGAGGCCCCACAGCGCTTCCCGGACGCATCGGGCGCCTGGTCCACCGGGCCGGAGGGCGTCGTCGTGACCCTTGACGAGGGCGAAGAGCTGGTCGTCGATGGGACGCCGGTTCGCGGCGAGCACCGGTTCGGCGTGATCGCTGAACGCGGCGGCGTCATCGCGCGATGGAACGACGCGGCGATCGAGGATCCGCACGATGACTGATTCCGCACGGCTGTTCCTCGCCGTGGACCTGGACGGCGACGGTGCCCACCCGGCCGCGTGGCGGCATTCCGGCCGCCCGCCCGGAGCCGTGCTCACCCCGGGCGCGCTGCGCGCGAGCGTCACCGCCGCCGAGACCGCCGGGTTCACGCTCGCCACGTTCGCCGACACGCCGGTGCCGCCGAGCGACGGCCCCGGTGCCGCGGGACGGCTGGAGGCGGGCACGCGGGCGGCGTTCGTCTCGACCCTGACCGACCGGATCGGCCTGGCCCCGACCCTGCACGTGACGACGACCGAGCCGTTTCACCTGGCCACCCAGCTCGCGAGCCTGGACCACGCGAGCCGTGGCCGCGCCGGGTGGGTGGTGGGCGCCGCCGCCGACGCCGCGTCCCTCGCCACGGTCGGGGCGAGCGCACCGGACGCCGGGGCGCTGCGGCAGGAGGTCCTCGACGTCATCGACACGGCCCGCGCGCTCTGGGACTCCTGGGAGGACGACGCGGTCATCAAGGACGTGGAGACCGGCCGCTACCTCGACGCGGACAGGGTGCACCACATCGACTTCACCGGAGCGGCCTTCACGGTCAAGGGCCCCTTGATCACGCCCCGGCCGCCGCAGGGACAGGTCGTGGTGATCGCCCCGGCCGCGCTCGGCGTGGACGATCGCGCGGACGTCGTCCTGGTGGACGGGACGGAACCCGGGGATCGGGAGGCGCTCACGTTCGCCGAGGTCGAGGTGGTGCTGGGCGCGACGGAGGCGCAGGCCGCCGACCGCCTGGCCATGCTGGAGGAGGCGGCGCCGTGGCCGGAGACCGGCCGCCTCCGGCACGTGGGGACGCCGGACGGGCTGGCCGGGCTGCTGCGGTCGCTGGCGGGGGCCTTCGACGGGGCACGGCTGCACCCGGCCGTACTCGCGGTGGATCTGAACTCGCTGATCAGCGGCGTGCTCCCCGTCCTCAAGAGCGAGGGCCTGCACCGTCCGCCCGCACCCGGCGGCACGCTGCGCGCCGCCCTCGCCCTGCCCCGTCCCACCAACCGGTTCGCCGCCGCGTCGCGAGGTGTTCGCCCGACATGACGAGCAACGGTTCCGCGCCCGACACCGGCGCCCCCTACGACCCGCGCGCCCAGGTGCACCTCGGTGTCTTCTACACCGGAGTCGGGGCGCTCATCTGGGACGATCCGACCACAGCGCCGCATGTCGCGATCGAGACGTTCACGGGCGTGGCGCGGCTGCTGGAACGCGGACTGTTCGACGCGTTCTTCCTCGGTGAGGGCCTGCGGGTCCGCGAGAACAGGGGCCGCATCTACGACCTCGACGTCGCCGGGCGGCCGGACGCGATCACCCAGTTGTCCGCCCTGGCCGCGGTCACCGAGCGGATCGGCCTGGTCGCCACGCAGAACGCCACCTACAACTTCCCAGCCGATCTGGCCCGCCGGCTGGCGAGCCTGGACCTGCTCTCCGGGGGGCGGGCCGGCTGGAACGTCGTCACCACCGACAACGCGTGGACGGGGGAGAACTTCCGGTACGGCGGCTGGCTGGAGCACAAGCGCCGCTATGAGCGGGCCGGTCAGTTCGTGGAGGCCGCCAAGGAGCTGTGGGCCTCGTGGGAGCCGGACGCGGTCGCCGAGTCGGGGAATGCCGAGAGCTGGGCGCGTCCCGGCTCGATCCGCGAGGTCCGGCGGCAGACCGATCTGGTGGACTTCCGCGCCACCGCGACGGTGCCGGGCAGCGCGCAGGGGCGGCCCGTCCTGTTCCAGGCCGGGGACTCCGAAGGCGGCAGGGAACTGGCCGCCGCTCACGCCGACGTGGTGTTCTCGGCGAACACGCAGTTCGACAAGGCCGTCGCCTACGCGGCCGACCTGCGCGCGCGGCTGGCCCGGTACGGCCGCTCGCCGGATTCGGTCCGCATCCTCCCCGGCGCCTCGGTGGTGCTCGGGGACACCCGGAAGGAGGCGGAGGAGAAGGCCCGGTGGCTGCATGAACGGAAGGTGTCGCCGGCGCGGGCGCTCGCGTTCTTCGAGCAGTACTGGGGTACGGACCTGTCCGGCTACGACCCGCACGGCCCCCTGCCCGACATCGAGCCGTCCGAGGAGGAGCTCGACCCCTCGCGCGGCACCATCCCGATCGAGTGGCGCACCGGGAAGCTCGCGCTCATCGCCCAGTGGCGGGAGCGGGCCGAGCAGCAGAATCTGTCGATCCTGGACCTCGCCCGCGAGGTTTCGCCTCGCCATCCGCCGTTCGCGGGCACGCCGTCTCAGGTCGCCGACCGGTGGGTGGAGTACGTCCGGACCCGCGCGGTGGACGGGTTCAACATCCTGCCGGACTTGATCCCCGCCTCGCTGGAGGAGATCGTCGACAGGCTCGTCCCGGAGTTGCAGGAGCGCGGCGCCTATCGGACCGAGTATGCGGGCACGACCCTCCGTGAACACCTCGCCCTGCCGCCCCTGCCCCCTGCCGCCCCCCACCCGCTCAAGGAGACATGATGCCGAAGGCGTACGTGCACACCGCCCACGGCGGCCCCGAGGTGGAGGCGTTCGTCGATCTCCCCCGCCCTGCCCCGGGCCCCGGCGAGATCCTGGTCGCCGTCCGCGCAGCCGGGGTGAACCCGGTCGACTGGAAGCTCCGTGAAGGGCTGCGGGCCATCGCCGGCGAGCCGCGGTTCCCGGCCGTCCTCGGTGGCGAGGTCGCCGGGGTGGTCGAGGAGACCGGCGAGGGCGTCACCGGCTTCTCCCCCGGCGACGCCGTGTTCGGCAACCCGAGCACAGGCGGTTACGCCGAGTACACCCTGCTGCCGGTCGAACTCAGCGCGCACAAGCCCGCCGAGCTGAGCTTCACCGACGCGGCGACGCTGCCGATCGCCGCCGCCACCGCCTACGACGGCATCGAGCAGCTCGCTCTGCCGCCCGGCGCTACACTGCTCATCACCGGTGTCGGCGGTGGCGTCGGGGTGGCCGCAGCGCAGATCGCGGTCCACCGCGGGGTCACTGTGGTGGGGACGGCCAGTGCCGCCAAGAAGGACTTCACAGAGTCCCTCGGCGTCGTCCACGTCGAGTACGGCGACGGGACGGTGGACCGGATCCGGGCCGCCGCCCCGAAAGGGATCGACGCGATCTACGACCTGGTCGGCGGCGACGCCCTGGAAGAAGTCGCTCCACTCTTGACGGACCGGTCCAAGCTCATCACCGGCGCCGACCGGGAGCTCGTGGCCCGGCTCGGGGGTGTTCCCGTCGCCCGCGCCCGCAACCGGGCGGTGCTCGATGCCGTCGCCCGGCTCGCCGTCGAGGGTGTGCTGAACCCGCACGTGACCGCGGCCTTCCCGCTCGAGCAGGCGCCGAAAGCGCTGCGCACGGTGGAGGACGGGCACGCGCAGGGCAAGCTCGTCATCGAGATCCCGGCATGACAGGCCGGCCGCATCCGCTCGACAACCCCGCCTACACCTCGCTGACCGGGCCGCACGCGCACTTCGCCGAATGGCGTGGCAACGTGGTGCGCTACCCGGCGGACGTCACCCCGTTCATCGCTTTGCCCACGCATCCGGACGCCGCGGACTGGGCCGACGCCGCGGCGCTCGCCGGACCGGGGGCGGTGGTGCCGCTGGCGGGGGTGGAGGTGCCGCCTCCCGGCGATTGGACTGTGGTCCTGCACGCCTCCGGCGTGCAGCTCGTCGACGACGGGGTCACCGCGAAGGCCGACCAGGAGGCGGTCCGGCTCACCACCGCGGACGTGCCGGAGATGCTGGCCCTGGTGGAACGCACCCAGCCGGGCCCGTTCCTGCCCCGCACCATCGAGCTCGGGACCTATCTCGGCATCAGGCACGACGGTGAGCTCATCGCCATGGCGGGAGAGCGGCTGCACCCGCCCGGCTGGACCGAGATCAGCGCGATATGCACCGACGCCGCCCATCGCGGTCAAGGGCTGGCCACCCGGCTGGTCCGCACCCTTGTGGCGGGTATCCGCAACCGGGGCGAGACGCCGTTCCTGCATGCCGTCGCCACCAACACCAATGCCATCCGGCTCTACGAGTCCCTCGGCTTCCGCCTGCGCCGCAGCACCTTCTTCACCGCCGCACGCGTCCCGGACGAGGCCGCCGTGGCGTAACGGGATCCACCTGCATCGGAAGGTCCCCGAACCGGCGCGACCTGGCCTTCGACACCGTCAAGAACGAGAAGGGCTCCTCACGGGCTCAGGCACGAGCCCATTCGGCGGCCAGCAGTTCGTAGGAGCGGACGCGGTGGGCGTGGTCGTGGGTGATCGTGGTGATCAGAAGCTCGTCGGCGCCGGTGACGCGCCGTAGTACCTCCAGGCCCTCGACGACCGTGCGCGGCGAGCCGACGAACTGGGTGTCGACGCGGTCGGCGACCAGGTCCCAGTCCTCGTCCTCCCACTGGTGGGCGGCGGCGTCCTCGGGGGTGGGGTACGGGATGGCGGCAAGGCGGGATCTGATGCTGTGCACCCACAGCGGGTACGGGGCGGCCAGTTCACGGGCCTGCTCATCGGTGGGCGCGACGACCACGTCGGCGGAGACCACGACGTAGGGGTCGTCCAGGACGTCTGACGGTTTGAACGCCTCCCGGTAGGCCTCCACGGCCTCGAGGACGTTGGAGGGGCTGACGTGGTAATTGGCCGCGAACGGCAGGCCGCGTTCGCCAGCGACCTGGGCGCTCTGGCCGCCGCTGCTGCCCAGGATCCACAGTTGCAGGTCGGCGTTCTCGCCGGGCATCAGATGAACCTCCGTCCCGGAGGCGGAGCGGTAGGTGCCGGCGAGGAGCGCGGCGATGTCGTCGACCTGGGCCGCGAAGTCGGGCGACTCGGCGCCGGGCTGCTGCAGTAGCGCCCCCATGGCGGCGATCAGCGGCGACCCCGCGATCCTGGTGAAGTCGAACGGCTTGGGGATGAGCAGCCCGTCGACCACGGCCGCCTCCCGCGGCGGAGCCGTGGCCTCGGCGGCGGCCTCGGCGGCGCGCGCGAACTCGGCGCGCCGCTGCCCCGAGCGGCCCAGGCCGAGATCGATCCGGCCCGGATACAGAGCGTCGAGGGTTCCGAACTGCTCGGCGACGGACAGGGCGGTCCAGTGCCCCGTCTGCACCGCGCCGGAGCCGACCCGGATCCGCTCGGTCGCGGCGGCGACCGCGCCGATCAGGACCTGCGGGGCCGAACTGGCCACGCCGGGCGCGAGATGGTGCTCGGCGAGCCAGTAGCGGTGGTAGCCGAACTCCTCCGCGCGCCGGGCCAGGTCCACGGTGTTGCGCAGAGCCTCGGGCGGGGTGCCGCCCGCGGGGATGGGCGCCAGGTCCAGAATCGACAGGGGGATGGCGGTCATGGTCGCCCTTCGGTCGGAGGGGTGGGGAACGGACGGCTCGGGATCTCCTTGCGGAGGACGGGCGCGACGTCGCTTTGGAAAAGCTCCAGCGAGCGGCGGTGCTGGGCGTCGGTGAGGCCGTCGGCGTCGGCTTGAACGTGCATGACCTCGTGCCCGAAGCGGTCGTGGTAGCGGTGGACCTTGTCGATGATCTGCTGCGGGCTCCCGACGAGGAGGGAGCTGCGCTCGATCGCGTCCTCGATGGAGTGGAAGACGGGGGTGATCCCGTTCCGCCGGAACAGCTCGTGCCGGGCATCGAAGACCGGCCGGTAGGCGTCGACGGCGTCCTGGGACTTCTCCGCCACGAAGAGGCCGGCGCTACCCGCGCCGACCAGGGCGCCGGCGGGGTCGTGCCCGTGGTACGCCCATCGTTCGCGGTAGTGGTCGATCAGTTCCGCGTAGGGGTCGATGGGGTTGGTGACGTTGGCGGAGAACAGTGGGTCGCCGTACCGGGCGGCCAGTTCCACCGACTCCTTGCTGGTGGCGCTGCCGTGCCAGACGCGGACGGGGCGCTGCAGCGGACGCGGCAGCACCTCGGCCCCGTCGAGCGACGGCCGGTAGCGGCCCGACCAGGTGACGGCGTCTTCGCGCCACAGCCGCCGGAACAGCTCGTAGCCCTCCCGGTTGCGGTCCCACTGGTCGTCGGCGGTGACGTGGAACAGCTCGGCCTGGGCGGTGCCGTTGCCCTTGCCGATCATCAGTTCCAGCCGTCCGCCGGACAGGTGGTCGAGCGTCGCATAGTCCTCGTAGGCGCGGACGGGATCGAGCAGGCTCAGGGTCGTGACCGCCGTGAACAGCCGGATCGTCGACGTCCGGGCCGCGATGTGGCTGAGTACCACCGGCGGCGAGGAGGACAGGAACGGACGCTCATGCCGCTCCCCCACCCCGAACCCGTCGAACCCGAGTTCCTCGGCGTACACCGCGTTCTCGACGACCTCGCGGAGCCGCTCCGTGACCGGCTTCAGCCGGCCCGTCCGAGGCTCCGGCGCGTACACGATCAGACTGATCGCCAGGAACTTCACAGTTTTTTCTCCATGCAGATCGAGAAGGTCAGCCACTCGTACGGCGGAAAGACCGGGATGCGGGTGTAGCCCTCTCGCTCGTACAGCCGGACCGCGTCGGGCTGCCGGTCCCCCGTCTGCAGGACGACGCGGGCGGCACCGAGCGACCGCGCGACGTTCTCCACCGCCGTCAGCAGCGCCGTGGAGACCCCGGTGCCGCGGTACGCGGGTGCGACGTACATCCGCTTCAGCTCCAGGTCGCCGCCGAGCCACCGCAGCGCGGCGTGCCCGGTCGGGACCCCGGCGGTGTAGGCGACGCCGACATAGGCCACGTGCTCTTCCTCCAGCCCGAGGGTGCCGTGCAACCTGCTGCCGGGATCGGCGGCCTCGGCGAGGAGGGCCTCGACCCGGTCGGCGTAGCGGATGCGCATCTCCGTCTCCATGGCCTCCCGCAGTGCGACGCCCGCCGGGTCGTCCCAGCTGGTCGCGCGGACCTCGATGCGCGTCCGGTCGCGGAGGCTCATGAGAGCGCCGTGTAGCGGTTGGCGGGACGGGACAGCCCGAGATGACCACGCAATGTCTCCGCCTCGTAGCCGGTGCGGAAGGCGTTGCCGGCTTGGAGGTGGGGTACCAGGCTCTGGGTGATCCCGATCAGGTCGTGCGGGAGGACGCCGGGACGCAGCCGGAAGCCGTCCAGCCCGGCCTCTCTCCAGTCGAGCAGCAGTTCGGCCAACTCGCCGGGCGTGCCCGCGAAGATCTCGGCGTCGGAGACGAGGGCGGCGCCGTCCAGCTCGTCGAGACGGGCCTTGCGCGCGGCCGCCGCGCCGGGCTCCTCGTCGAGGAAGACGAGGACGTCGGCGAAGACTTTCAGCGGCTCACCGGTGCGGGCGACCGCGGCCTCGGCCTCCCGCACCCGCCCGATGACGGTCGCCGAGTCCGCGCGGGAATGCGGGGTGATGTAGACGATGTCGGCGCCGCGGGCCGCGAACTCGTACGGGACGACATCGTGGGCCAGGGCGGTGACGAGCGGCTGGCCCTGCGGCGGGCGCGGCGTGATGGACGGTCCGCGGACGTTGAAGAACGGACCCTCGAAGTCGATGTAGTGCAGCTTGTCGCGGTCCAGGAACCGGCCGGTGGCGGCGTCGCGGATCTCGGCGTCGTCCTCCCAGCTGTCCCACAGCCGCCGGACCACCTCGACCGCGTCGGCCGCCTCCGCGAAGAGCTCGGCGACCAGGGCACGGCCCTCGGGGGTGCCCAGCGTCTCCAGGGTGAACCGCGGCACGGTGCGGCGGCCGAAGTGGGCGGCCTCGGAGGCACGGCCGGAGATCTGCGGCCGCCATCCGGCCCGTCCCCGGCTCGCGTAGTCGAGGGAGGCGATGCCGGTCGACACGTGGAACGGCTCGGTGTGGTCGACGTTCGTGGTCGGGACGAGCCCGATGCGCGAGGTGAGCGGCGCGAGCCTGGCCGCCAGCAGGACCGCGTCCAGTCGTCCCCGCACTTGGTCGGTCCGGTCGTCGGGCCCGTCGAACCGGGACAACTGCAGGCCCAGGGTGTCCTCGAAGGTGACGAGGTCGAGCAGCCCCCGTTCGGCCTCGGTCACCAGGTCGGCCCAGTAGCCGGGGGTGAAGAGCTCGGAAGGCCGGGCGGCGGGGTCGCGCCAGGCGGCAGGGTGCCATCCGGCGCCGTCCAGGGCGACGGCAAGGTGAAAACGGGTCACGACGCGGCCTCCTCACCGGCGTAGGGGCGCGGTGGTACGGGGGCACCGAGGCCGAGATGGTCGCGCAGCGTCGGCCCGGTGTAGTCGGTGCGGAACACGCCCTTCTCCTGAAGTAGGGGCACCACCTGGTCGACCAGGTCGTCCAGGCCGCCGGGGGTCAGGTGCGGGACGAAAATGAAACCGTCGGCGGCGTCCGTCTGCACGAACTCGTCGATCTGGTCGGCGACCGAGCGCGCGGTGCCGACGAAGGTCTGGCGGGCGGTGGCCTCGACGACCAGGTCGCGGATGCTCAGGCCCTTCTCGGCCGCCAGTACCCGCCACCGCTCGACGGTGGCGGAGCGGTCGCCGCGCAGATCCGCGCGCCCCTTGGAGACGCCGTCGCCGTAGTCCGGTTCGACGTCGGGCAGCGGGCCGTCCGGGTCATAGGACGACAGGTCCCGTCCCCAGACGCCTTCCAGGTAGGCGATCGCGTACTGCGGGCTGACCTGGGCACGGCGGATCTCGGCGGCCCGCTCGGCCGCCTCGGCGCCGGTGTCGCCGAGGACGTAGGTGGCGGCGGGGAGAATCTTCAGGTCGTCCGGGCGGCGGCCGTACCTGGCGAGCCGGCGCTTGACGTCCTTGTAGAAGGCGCGGCCGTCCTCCAGCGTGGCATGGCGGCTGAAGATGACATCGGCGTCCGCGGCGGCGAACTCGCGGCCCTCATCGGAGTCCCCGGCCTGGATGATCACAGGGTGCCCCTGCGGGCCCCGCGGCGTGTTGAACCGGCCGCTGATGCCGAAGTGCCGACCGCGGTGCGCGAACTCTCCGGCGCCGGGCCGGCCGAACTCGCCGCCGGCCGGGTCCGCGACGACGTCGCCGTCCGCCCAGGAGTCCCACAGCTCGCGGGCGGTCTGCAGGAACTCGCGGGCGCGGGTGTAGCGGTCGCCCTCGTCGAGAAAGCCGCCGCGCCGGAAGTTCTCGCCGGTGAACGCGTCAAAGCTGGTCACCACGTTCCAGGCCGCCCGCCCGCCGCTGAGGTGATCGAGCGTCGCCAGCCGCCGCGCCACCTCGTACGGCTCGTTGAACGTGGAGTTGACCGTCGCGGCCAGCCCCAGGCGCGTGGTGACGGCCGACAGCGCGGACAGAACGGTCAGCGACTCGGGACGTCCGGCCACGTCCAGGTCATGGATGCGGCCCTTCATCTCGCGCAGCCGCAGCCCCTCCGCCAGGAAGAAGAAGTCGAACCTGCCCCGCTCGGCCGTCTGGGCGAGGTGAACGAACGACCCGAAATCGATCTGACTCTTCGAGGCGGGATCCGACCACACCGTGGTGTTGTTGACGCCGGGAAAACCTGCCGCGAGATGGATCTGCTTGACGGGCATCAAGGGGACTCCTTCGACTGGGCCGGCGCTTCTTCGCTCGCGGCGGTCACGCGACCGCCTCCTCGCCGGGCAGCCGCGGGACGGCGGCCAGCAGCTCCCCGGTGTAGGCCGCGCGGGGCGCGGTGAAGATCTGGTCCACGTCGCCGGACTCCAGGACCCGGCCGTCCTTGAGCACCGCGACCCTGTCGCTGACGTGGCGGATCACTCCCAGGTGGTGGGAGATGAACAGGTACGCGACGCCGAGCTCGGCCTGCAGGTCGGCGAGCAGGTCCAGGACCTGGGCCTGGACGGAGACGTCGAGCGCGGAGACCGGCTCGTCGCAGACGATGACGCGGGGGCCGGGGGCGAGCGCGCGGGCGATCGCGACGCGCTGCCGCTGCCCGCCTGACAGGCGCCGCGGGTACCGGTCGAGCATCACCGCGTCCAAGCCGACCTGCTCCAGCAGCTCGGCGGCGCGGTCGCGGCGGCGGGCGCGGGGCTCACCGCCCACCGCGAGAGACTCCTCCAGGATCCGCCGGACGGTCCAGCGGGGATCGAACGAGCTGAGCGGATCCTGGTAGATCACCTGGACGTGACGGCGGAGTCGCCTGCGCTCGCGGGCCTTCAGGCCCTGCCAGGGCCGCCCGTGGACGAGGGCCTCGCCATCGTCCGGCTCCAGCAGGCCGAGGACCAGCCGGGCGGTGGTCGTCTTGCCCGAACCGGACTCTCCCACCAGTCCGAGCGTCTCGCCGGCGCGCAGCTCGAACGACACGTCGTCGACGGCGCGCCGCCCGCGGAACTCCTTGACCAGGCCACGGGCCTCGATCACCACCTCGCCTGGCGCGCGAGCCGGACGCGGCTCATCGGCCCGCGGCTCCCGCAGCTCAGGTGGCACGTCCGGCTCGCGGTCGACGACCGACAGCCGGGTGCCCTTGGCGTGTTCTCCGGGAACGGCGGCAAGGAGGGCACGGGTGTAGGGGTGCACCGGGTTGGTGAGGACGCGCAGCGCGGGTCCCTCCTCGACCACGGCTCCCTCCTTCATCACCAGGACCCGGTCGGCCAGCTCGGCGACCACCGCCAGGTCATGGCTGATCAGGAGCAGCGCGGTGCCGGTCCGTTCCGCTCGGCCAGCAGCCGCAGGATCTGCGCCTGGACGGTGACGTCCAGGGCCGTCGTCGGCTCGTCCGCGATGAGCAATGCCGGGTCGCAGGCGATGGCCGAGGCGATCAGGGCGCGCTGGCGCAGCCCGCCCGACAGCTCATGCGGGTACTGCGCGGCGCGCAGCTCCGGCTCGGGCACGCCCGCCGCGCGCAGCAGCTCCAGCACCCGGGCCGGACGATCGGCGCGCGGCGCGACCGCGTGCAGCCGCAGCGTCTCGGCGATCTCCTTGCCGACCGGCCGCAGCGGATCGAGGGACACCAGCGCGTCCTGCAGGACGTAGCCGATCAGCGCGCCCCGCACCGCCCGCCACCGCTTTTCCCCGTACGCGGTGGCATCCTTCCCCGCGATCCGTAGCGACGCGGCCCGCACCGAGGCGTTCTCCCCGGTCAGCCCGATGAGCGTGCGGGCGGTGACGCTCTTGCCCGAACCCGACTCGCCCACGATCGCCACGCATTCGCCGGAGTGGACGGCGAACGTGACCCCCCGCACGACCTGGTCGCCGCCGAAGGCCACCTCCAGCCCGGCGATCTCGACGAGCGGCTCGTCCGTGCCTCGCCCGACTGTGCCCGGTACGCCGGTCTCGCGTTCCCGTGTCTCGCGTTCCTCTGTTTCGAGGCCCCCGCTCATGCGCCGTCTCCTGGGGGCGGTCCCCCAGACCCCCGAACGGCTTCGCCGCTCATGATTTGCTCCCTTCGCTCCAGCGCTGCAGATGCCGGCCGGCCACCGTGATGGACAGGACGGTCAGCGTGATCGCCAGTCCGGGGAAGACCGCCACCCACCACGCGACGGAGAAGTAGTCGCGGCCGCCGGCCAGCATCGCGCCCCACTCCGGCGCGGGCGGCTTGGGCCCGAACCCCAGGAAGCTCAGCGACGACGCCGCGACCAGGGCGGTCCCGACCTCGATGGTGGCCAGCACCAGCAGCGGGGCGAAGGCGTTGGGCAGGATGTGCCGCAGGACGATACGGGCCCGCGCCAGCCCGAGCGAGGTCGCCGCCTCCACATAGCCCGACCGGCGGATCACCATGGTCTGGACCCGGACCAGCCGCGCGTAGCTCGGCATCGTGTACAGGGCGATCGCGTAGATCGAGTTGATCGTGCCCGGCCCGGTGACCGCGAGCACCAGAAGCGCCAGCAGCAGCCCGGGCAGGGAGAGCAGGACGTCGACGAACCGCATGACGACCTCGTCCACGATCCGGCCGCCGAGCCCGGCGAGCAGGCCGAGCACGGTACCGCCCGCCACGGCCAGGCCGGTGGCGCCGAGCCCGGCCAGCAGGGACGGCCGGGCGCCGTAGATGATCCGGGTCAGCACGTCGCGGCCGTTCGCGTCCGTCCCGAGGGGATGCGCACCGCTCGGGCCCCGCAGCGCGTCCAGCGCGTTGGCGTCGCCGGGCGAGCCGTGCGCGAGCAGCCCGGGTGCCACGGCCGCGAGCACGATGAGCGCGAGGAGGAGGCCGGCCGCCCAGAGCCCCGGCCGCAGCGCGGTGCGGCCCGCCCGGGCCGGGGCGGCGATGATCACTGTGGTCATCGGGCGCCTCGCAAGCGCGGGTCGACGACCAGGTACACCAGGTCGAGGACGCTGTTGACGACGACGTAGAGCACGGAGGTGAGGAGCACCACGCCCATCACCACCGGCAGGTCCTTGCCGCCCACGGCGGTGACGATGAGCTGGCCCAGCCCCTGCCGGGAGAACACCTGCTCGGTCGTCACCATCGCCCCGAGGAGCAGCCCCAGCAACCAGCCCGCCAGAGTTATCGCGGGCAGGGCGGCGTGCCGCAGGGCGTGCCGCAGCCGTACTCCGGCGTCGGACATCCCCCGGGCGCGTGCGGTCAGCACGAACGGCTCGTCCAGGACCCGCTCCAGCCCCTCCCGCATGACCTGCGTCAACAAGGCCGTGACCGGGATGGCGACAGCGATGGCCGGCAGCACCAGCCCGGAGAGCCCGTCCCCGCCGGCCGCCGGGAACCAGCCGAGGTGGAACGAGAAGAGCGTGAGCAGCAGGATCCCCGCCCAGAACGTCGGGATGGAGATGCCGACGAGCTCAATGCCGGACGACAGTCCGCGCACCCAGCGGGAACGCCGGGCGGTGAACAGCGCCAGCGGAACCGACACCAGCACGGCGAGCGCCATTCCGCCGAAGGTGAGCTGGAGCGACGACCCGAGCTGCGACCACAGCGCCGAGGTCACCGATTCGTGCAGCTGGTAGGAGCGGCCGAGGTCACCGCGCAGGACCCGGCCGAGATAGGTGGTGTACTGCTCCAGCAGCGGCTTGTCGAGCCCGTAGTCGGCGATGATCTGCGCGCGCACCTCGGGCGTGACCTGATTGGTGCCGACGAGGGCGTCCACCACGCTGCCGGGGGTGAGCTGCAGTGCGACGAAGGCGACGGTGACCGCGCCCCACAGCACCAGCACGGAGGTGCCCAGCCGGATCAGCACCGCACGGACGGCCCGCCGCGGGGAGGGAACGAGTTTCTGGAGGAACCCGGTCATTTCTTGGTCACCCACGCGCCGTGGAAGGTCGGGTAGGCCTGCGGTTCCCAGGTGATGCCGTGCACCTTCTTCGTGGAGCCGAGCACGTAGTTGAACACGTACACCGGGAACACCGCCGCGTCCTCCGTGACCTTCTGCTGCACCTTCCGGTAGAGGCCGGTGCGCTGGGCGAGGTCGGTGGTGACGAGCGCGCCGTCGAGCCAGCCGTCGACCTGCTTGTCGGAGTAGCGGGAGGCGTTCTGCCCGAACTTGGCGGCCGTGGAGATGCTCCCGGTCGCGAACAGGTTGCGCAGGGCGTCGCCGTCGGCACGCTGCCAGCTGAAGTCGGCCAGGTCGTAGTCGCCCTTGATGAGCGTGGGCAGGATGTCGTTCGGTGTGCTGTCCTTGAAGGCCACCTCGATGCCGATCTTCTTGGCCTCCGCCTGGACCTGCTCGGCCAGGACGGCGCGCTGCTCCCGCGCCAAGCCCTTCATGAACGGCCACCGGATCGTCAGCCGCTTGCCGTCCTTCGTCCGGTATCCCTGGCCGTCACGGGCGCCGTACCCCGCCTCGTCCAGCAGCCTGCCCGCCCCCTGCGGGTCGTACTTCCACTGGGTCTCGGTGGCGCTGTCGTACCCAAGGGTGCTGGGCGACACCGGGCTCGCGGCGGGCTGGAACGCTCCGAAGTAGAGTCGGTCGACGATCGTCTTGAAGTCGATGCCGCCGCGGAACGCCCTGCGGACCCGGACGTCGGCGAACGGCCCGGCGGTGGTGTTCGGGTAGTAGTTGTAGTTCCCGCCGGGCGCCTGGCGCGTCTGCAGGATCAGCTTCGGATTGGCCTTGACCTGCTTGATGTTCGCCGGGGGGACGCTGGCGATCCCGTCGACCTGGCCGCTGGTGAGCGCGCCGAGCCGGACCGAGTCCTCCTGCAGGACCTTGATCTCCAGCTTGTCGAGGTAGGCGGGCCCGGTGTGCACGGCGCCTTCGGGCGGCGAGTTGTACTCCGGGTTGCGGTGGTAGGTGATGCCCTTGTGCGGGGTGAAGGCGTCGATGATGAACGGCCCCGTCCCGATCACCTGCTTGGCGAGGAAGTCGGGCCCCTTCTTCAGCGAGTCGGGCGACTGGATGCCGAAGTACGCCGTGGCCAGCGCCGCCAGGAACGGCGAGTGCGGCCGCGAGAACGACACCTGCACCGTGGACGGGTCGATCACCTTGCTGCCGGCGTAGGGCGAGATGAACCCGGCCGCCAGTTGCGACTTGGTCTTCGGATCGACGATGTGGTCGAGGTTGGCCTTCACGGCGGCCGCGTCGAACGGCGTGCCGTCGGTGAACTTCACCCCCTGCTTGAGGGTGAAGGTGTAGGTCTTCTGGTCGGCCGAGATCTTCCAGGAGGTGGCGAGCCAGGGGTGGACGCCGCCCTTGTCGTCCAAAGAGACCAGCGAGTCCAGGACGGGGCGGGTGTACAGGCCCGTGATGTCCTGGGGGCTGGCGTGCGGGTCGAGGTTGAGCGGCTCGGTGTTGACGGCGTAGACGAGCGTCCCGCCCTTGACCGGGGTACCGGACCCGGCGCCGTCGTCGGCCGCCGAGCCGCCGCACGCTGCCAGGGCGAGGACGGCGGCGAGAGCCGTCGCGGCTCCGATCGGCCTGCGAGCTGGGTTCATCGGATGAAGCCTCCCCGAGGACGGCCGTCCCGGGCCGCCCTCGTTTCAGGGAACCCATGGGGTCCCGCGCTTGCGGCGTGCCTGCCACGCCGCCAGGTCTTCCCCGGGGGCACCCCGCGCGGGAGCGAGGGTTGCCGGCCGACACAGCCGGGGCTTCCGGTCGACACTCTTTACCTACTTAAATAGTAGGAAAAGTATATTTACGAGTCAACAGTGAGTCCGGTCACAGAGAGGAATTTGCTCGGTTTAGGGCAAACCGGCAGCACCCGCACCTGGTTCACCCGAGCAAGCCGCACCTGTGATCAGTTGACCGGCGACCGCCCTCACCCTGCGCACCACACCCACGGAGTCGACCTGGCTGCCCCGGCTGGGCGCGGATTTCGTTGAGGATCGCGTGGAGGCGTTCGGAGCGGGAGCGAGACCGACGCGACCGTCGCCTCGATCGCGCGCAGGGTCGGCTACGCGAACGCGTTCGCGCTGAGCGTCGCGTTCAACCGCGTGTACGGCACCACGCCCAGCGCTGGATCTACAAGCCAGACCGCATCGCCCGGTCGATGAAGGAACTGCTCGTGCTCCTGGAGGACGAGTTGCACGCCCGCGAGGTGAACCTGGAGATCCTCACCGGGATCTGCGCCGGCCTCCACAGGCCCAACGGCCAGACCATCGCCGACAAGATGCTGTTCATGGTCGCCGCGATGGCCGCCGAGACGGAACGCGACCTCATCCACGAACGCACCAGAACGGCCTCGCCGCCGCCAACGCCCAGGGACGCTACGGCGGACGGGCCCAGCCGCCGACGACGACACCCTCGCCATCGCTCGCGACCGCCGCGCACGCGGCGAATCGGTCACCTCGATCGCACTCAAGCCATTCACAACACCCCGGGCGGGTGGACGCGTCCAACGGCGGGTCAGCGCGGATGGTCCAGACTCTGAGGTTCCCGTAGTCAGATGATATCGCGGCGCATGGGGCTGAGTACGGCGGCGGCGCTGGCCACTGCCGTGTACCCGAGGAGGACGAGCAGGCCCGCCACCGGGGAGAGCAGGTGGACGGGATCGGTGGACAGTTGTTGCGACAGGGCATCTGCGACCGCGGTGAAGTCGGTCAGTGCCGCGGCGGCGCCGCCCGGCAGCCACGGGTAAAGGTGCCGGACGCCGGGAATCGTCATCAAGAGCACCTCACCTGCGTACAGATACCCGATGACCACGGCGAGGGCGGCGACCTGGTTGCGGATCAGGGCGCCCATGCCGATCCCGAGCACCGTGTAGGCCACCATCGCCAGGCCGATCCTGGCCAGCAGCTCGATGATGCTCGCGGCGGGCATGCCCAACGTCACGCCCCTCGCGGCCGCGGCACCGAAGAAGGCCACGGCGGCGGTTGTGGTGAGGACCAGCCCGTAAAGCGCCCCCGCCGCGCCGTGGGCGACGAGCTTGGCCACCAGCACCTGCCAGCGGCGCGGCGCGAACAGGAACGTGAAGTTGATCGTCCGGTGCCGGTACTCCGACGTCACCGCCAGGGTGCCGACCGCGGCGGGAACGAGCGCGGTGTATCCAAGGAACCCCAGGATCGCCCGCACCCCCTGCTCGGTGTGCAGTCCTGGCATCGGGGGGTCGAAGTTCTCAGGGCCGACCAGGGTAAGCATGCCGATCAGCCCGCCGCCCAGGAGCCCGCCGACCAGCAGGACGCCCCACCACATCCGGGTGGCCAGCAACCTGCGGAACTCGGCTTTGATCAAACCGTTCAACGCGCGCTCCCTGTCAGGTCGAGGAAAAGCCGTTCCAGATCGGGTTCCTCGGTGGTCAGGCCGTGGACCCGGAGGCGGTGCGCGGCGGCCAGGTCGGCGACCCGCGCCGCGTCCATTCCCCACACGCGCAGTTGCTCGGGATCGACCCGCTCCACGCGCGGTGTGAGCCCGGCGGGTGGATTCCGGGTGAGCACTCGGGCCAGCACCTGTGCGTCGGGCGAGCGGACAAGGATCGCCGGTGCCGCGCCGGACAGTTCCGCCAGCGGTGCCGCGGCGACCAGCCGCCCCTGGCGAATCACCACGACATCGTCGGCGACCTGCTGGATTTCGCCGAGCACGTGGCTGGAGACCAGGACCGTACGGCCCTCCCCGGCCAGGTGCCGCAGGAACGAGCGAAGCCAGGCCGTGCCTGCGGGGTCCAAGCCGTTGCTCGGCTCGTCCAGCAGCAGCACCCCAGGGTCACCCAGCAGCGCGGTCGCCAGGTTGAGCCGCTGGCGCATGCCGGTGGAAAAGCCACGTGTCCTGCGATGCGCGGCCCCGGTGAGGTCCAGCAGCGACAGCAGCTCGTCGACGCGTTCATCGGGGTGACCGCCCATCGCGGCGTACACGCGCAGGTGGTCGCGGGCCGAGTGATCTGGGTGGAAGGAGGCGGCGTCGAAGACGGCGCCGACGGTGGCCGAAGGGTTGGCGAGCTCGTGGTACCTCTTCCCGCCGATGGTGACCGAACCGGAGGTGGGGGCGATGTGACCGATCATCATGCGCATCGTCGTCGTCTTGCCCGCGCCGTTGGGACCGAGGAATCCGGTGATCCGGCCGGGCTCCACGGCGAAGCCGAGGCCGTCCACGGCGGTGATGTCGCCGAAGCGCTTGGTCAGGTGTCTCGCCTCGACCCGGAGCCGCCCGCCGGTCACCTCCGTCCTCCGATCGCCTGCCGGATGCGCTCGGTGAGCCGTGCGGCGTTCGGGTGAGAGAGCACGATCTCGTCGAATTCGTCCCCGGTGACCCCGCGGTTCAGTGTCAGGTGCAGGGCGGGCCGGGGGCGCACCGACACCAGCTGGCGCGGGCCGCGCAGCACCCCCCAAACTCCGATCTTGGTGTGGCCCGAAACGACGAACCCGCGGCGCCCTCCGCGCGCGACCCGCAAGGGCGCGTCGACGCGGGCGACCCGGTCGATCGCGGCGAGCGGGACGCTCACCCCTGCCCGCCTGGTCCAGATCCGCTCCCAGGTGCTGAACGTGATGTCGACCCGGTCCGCGGTCATCGTGACTTCCGCCAATGTCATCGCCTCTCCTTTGGGGGTGTCATGTCGTCCTTCTCCATGGCCGGCGGGTCCACGGGCATGAGCACGGTCGCCAGCAGCCGCGGCGTCCGCCCTTCCCTCGGTTCGTTGCCCAGCAGCGGCTGGACGAGCTCGGTGAAACGTCGGGCGAAGTCGGCGAACTCCTCGTCGTCCAGGTGCAGCACCGACTGCTGGTAGCCGACGCCGTCGGCGGCCAAATCGATCCGCTCGCGTGCCAGATAACGAGAGAACTCGGCGAGCAGGCTGGAGACGAACGCGGTGAAGTAACGCCCGTGGTCCTCGGCCGTCGCGGTGGCCAGCGCCTCACCGCTGAGCACCGCACCACCGGGCGGCAGCGCGTAGACACGCTCGTTCGCCCCGCCGACCCTGCGTTCCTCGACCACCTCGAGCAGGCCGCCCTTGGCGAGCGCGGCCAGGTGCCGGTACAGCGTCGCCTGCGGCACGTCCGGCAGCAGACCGGCGATCTCACGCGTACTGCGGCGCCCGCCGCCGACCGCCCGCAGAACCCGTATCCGCACCGGATGCAAGGCCAGGTCCGCCCAGCGCTCCTTGGAATCTCTCACCGGACCACATTATCACTATCGATAATGAGAACGCCTACACCCGACCCAGCAACCAAACCCGACCGTCGCCCCTCGTGCGCGTGCGCATAGGCGGGGCCCCAGAGGCCGAGAGTCACGATGCGAAGCGGGCGTGGCCGAAAGGAAGCTGCGTGGACCCACCGATCAGCTATGTGACGGGGATTCAGGATTCTGTGTCACATTCGCCTTGGCTGCGGCGTCGGGCGGCAAGGCGACGTCCATCCACCGTCATCCGTGCTGTGGCCGATATCGCGCTGCCGTCAGGTGCCGGTGCCCAGGAGTTTGCCCAGGAGCGTGGTGAGTTGGTCGCGCTTTTGGGGGCTGAGGGACTGGAAGGTGTCGTCGAGGAAGGCCGGGACTGACTCTTCGGCCTCGGCGCGTCATCTCGCGGCGAGGGCGGAAGGCCGGTCGTGGAGGCCGCCGGAGATCGACCTGGCCACCGCACCTGGGTTGCGGGATGCTCTGAGGGAGATCATCGACGATGACGATCGGGTGCCTCAGGTGCCTGTGGATCTGTCCGGTGTCGAGTTCTGTGAGGCCATCGGCCTGCGCGTGCTCGCGGCGCCCGCAAGCACGTCGAGCGGAGCGACGGCCAGCGGGGTGTGTGCCGCTGAAGGGCGGTTGCTGCGCGTCCTGCGCAACTCCGGGTTGACCCGCTGTTCTGATGTGCCCCCTCACGGCACGCGGCGTTAGTTGACACTCTCACCTCGGCGCGAAGGCAGCCGCAAGAATTGCTAATGGCCCGCTGCGAGAAGTTCGTGCTCCTGCTGGGTCAGGCCGCGTCCCCGCCGCTCATGATGGGACGACATCGAACGTCGATGAAGGAGTGTGAGCGGTGCCCGACGACACGTTCGGCCTCATGGACGAATGGGGTCCGGAGAAGGTGGTCTGTGTCTCTGACCGCCGGACCGGGATGAAGGGTGTCCTGGTCATCGACAACACGTCGCGGGGCATGGGCAAGGGGGGAACGCGCATGAGCCCCACGCTGCGGGTGACCGAGGTGGCTCGGCTCGCGCGGACGATGACCTGGAAGTGGGCCGCCGTCGACCTGTTCCACGGCGGTGCGAAGGCCGGCATCCTCGGCGACCCGAACTCGCCGCACAAGGAGGGCATCTTGCGTGCGTTCGCTCGCGCGCTGAAGAACGAGGTGCCCGGCGAATACGTGTTCGGGCTCGACATGGGACTGAGCGAGGCCGACGCGGCGATCTTCTTGGACGAGCTGGGCGACCGGGGCGCCGCCGTCGGTCTGCCGCTGGCGCTCGGCGGACTGCCTTACGACCAGCTCGGCGTCACGGGCTACGGCGTCGCGGAGGCCACCGACGCGGCCGCCACCACCATCGGCCTGGAGCTCAGGGGGGCCCGCGTCGCGATACAGGGGTTCGGCGCCGTGGGTCATGCGGCCGCCGAGCGGCTGGCCGAACTGGGCGCCGTCGTGGTGGGCGTTTCCACCGCCCGCGGGGCCGTCGTCGATCCCGACGGGCTCGACATCGCCAGGCTGGTGGAGTTGCGCAGCGGCTACGGCGACGACTGCGTGTTCCAGTACGGCCAGGCGCTGCCGGCGGATGAGGTACTGGAGACGCGCGCCGACATCCTCGTGCCCGCGGCGCTGCAGGACGTCATCGACAAGGACCTCGCAGCCACCACCTCGGTCCGGCTCGTCGTCGAGGGTGCGAACCTGCCGACGACCCCCGCGGCCCGTGAGGTTCTGCACGAACGAGGTATCGAAGTCGTGCCCGACTTCATCGCCAACGCCGGCGGTGTCGTGGCGGCGGCGCATTCGATGGACGTCCGCCACTCGCCCTTCCCGGTCGACCCGGCGGACGTCTTCCAGATGATCTCCACCAAGATGCGGGCCAATGCCGTGGCGGTGCTCGAGGAGCGCAGACGCCGGGGCGTGACGTCTCACGAGGCCGCGCTGCTGCTTGCCCAATCGCGGGTGCGCAGCGCGATGGAGCTGCGCGGGCAGTTGCCTGCCACGGTGGGGAGGTGATCTCCATGGGGTCCGCCCACGTCGACTCCACGACGCTGCGAGCCCGATTCGCGGCCCGGCTGTCCGAGCTGTACGGCACCGAGGTGCCGGCCTACAGGACGCTCGTCGAGGTGGCGCACGAGGTGAACCGCCGGGTGCTGGAGCGTGACGGTGTCGCGGCCGAACGGCTCGGCACGATCGAACGTGTCACGGCGGAAAGGCACGGTGCCATCCGCGTGGGCAGCCCGGCGGAACTCGCCCAGGTTGCTCGCGTGTTCGGTGCGCTCGGCATGTACCCGACGGGCTTCTACGACCTGCGCGAGGCCCGGCCGCAGCCGATTCCCGTCGTATCGACGGCGTTCCGCCCGATCGACAGCGAGGGGCTCGCCAAGAACCCCTTCCGGGTGTTCACGTCGATGCTCGTGCCTGAGGACCGCCGGTTCTTCGACGCTGATCTCGAGCGGAAGCTCAAGGAGTTCATCGGCGGCCGCCGGTTGTTCGGCGACGAGCTGCTGGACCTGGCGGACCGTGCTGAGGCGCGGGGCGGTCTGGACGCCGGGGACGCCGCGAGGTTCCTGGACCTGGCCACCGCCTCGTTCGCGCTCTCGTCCGATCCGGTCGACCATGCCTGGTATTCCGAACTGGAGCGCATCTCCGGCGTCGCGGCGGACATCGGTGGTGTGACGACCACACATATCAACCACCTCACGCCGCGGGTGCTCGACATCGACGACCTCTACCGGAGCATGGAGGAACGCGGCATCGCGATGATCGACAGGATCCAGGGTCCCCCGCGCTGGGACGGTCCCGACTTGCTGCTGAGACAGACCTCCTTCCGCGCGCTGTCGGAGCCGCGGCTGTTCCGCGAGCCTGACGGGTCGGTGACCGAGGGTGCCCTGCGGGTGCGCTTCGGTGAGGTCGAGGCGCGGGGCATCGCGCTGACACCCGCCGGCCGGGACCTGTACGACCACGCCGTGGCCGAGGTCGACCGACGGTGCGCCACATCTGGCGACGCGAGACGACAGGATGTGGCCGAACGGGTCTGGCAGGAGCTGATCCCGCGGACCGAACGCGAACTGTGGGAGCGCGACCTGGCGTTCTTTACCTATCGCATCCGTGAGGGTCAGCGTCGCGGCGAGCCGCCGCGTTCAGTGAGGGACCTCGTCGGGCAGGGGTGGCTCGAACCCGAGCCGATCGTCTACGAGGACTTCCTGCCACGGTCCGCGGCCGGGATCTTCGCCTCGAACCTCTCCGGCGGCGGGGGCGGCATGGATGCCGGCAAGGGCGGAGCCGACCGTGATGCCGCGTGGATGGCCGAGCAGATCGGCCGCCCGGTGCACGCGCCGGAGGACCTGTACCGCGCCGCGAGCGCGGCTTCCCTGGCCACGGCGCTCGCCGAACTGAACGTGCCCGGGACTCGCTGAGCAGCCGACATCCGCAGCGAAGCGAGGAATGTCGGCGCGGCTGTTGCCGGGGGGTCTGGGGGGCCGTCCCCCCCAGAATGATGCGGACCATCATCGATCGGGCATCGACAACCCAGTGGTCGACTCGCACAGTTCGATGGCCGCCGCGCGCAGTGCGTCGGCCATCGAGGCCCACGTGGCGTCGGCCGTCCCCGGCGCGCGCAGCATGACGATCTCGCGGACGACGCCGTCGCCCACGAGTTTCGTGGCGGCGACCCCGGGAGTGGGGCGACACCCCAGAGCCGGCACGATCGCCAGTCCGAATCCGGCTGCGACCAGCCCGTGGATAACGGCGTAGTTGTTGCTGCGGAAGGAGATGCTCGGCTCGAAGCCGGCGTCGGCGCACAGGCGCAGCAGCGTCGTGGCGCCCGCCGTCCCGGTCTGGGTCGCGATCCAGGTCTCGTCGCGCAGTTCGGCGAGTGTCGCGGTGTCCGCGGGCGAGGCGATCTCGAGATGCGGCGGTGACAACAACAGGAGATCTTCACGCAGGAGCAGTTCAACCGGCACATCGCGAGGCCAGCGCCGAGGCGTGCGGCCGTAGTGGTAGATGACGGCGATGTCGAGGTCGCGCGAGCGCAACATCGGAATCAGCCCGGCGGGTTCGCCCTCCTCGAGGTGCAGATCGACCGCGGGGAAGGCGCGCGAGAACCGCGCCAGGGCGGCGGGTGTCAGGCGTTCGTTGAAGGTCGGGAAGCTCCCCAGGCGCAGCCGCCCGGTCGCGCCTTGGACCAGCAACGCGATGTCGTCTTCGAGAGCCCTCAGCGTGCCGAGCGCGGCAGGGGCTCTGGCGACGATGAACTCCGCGGCAGGTGTGGGCCGGACGCCGTGTGCGTCACGCTCGAACAGCTTGGTGCCGATGCGTCGCTCGAGCGCCGCGATCTGTTGTGAGACGGCGGAGCCGGTGTAGCCGAGCCGCCGCGCAGCATCGGCGAACGAGCTGGTGCGGACCACGGCCTGCAGCGTCTCGAGATGGATGGGATTGAGCATAAGAAATCCTGTCGTCTTCCTCGCGCCGTTCTCCTCGAAGCCCAGCAGAACAATTGCGAACGTGCTGGATATGGTACCCGTAAGAAATTCTTATGTTCCGGTGAATGTTCCTACGCGTCGGGCCCCTTCCACCTACCGAGGTGCACACGTGAGACTGCTAGGTGCTTGCCGCCGTCGGTTTTCGAGGAGCTGATACACCCATGTCCCGTACCCGGATCCCCGGAGCCGACCTTCTCGGCCCGTGGGCACTCGAGGCCGCGCGTCGCTGCGGAGTCGACGTCGACACCCTCGCCGGCGACGGCCCGCACCGCTCGCCGGTCAACGGTGCCTCGCTCGGTGGCGTTCGCTGGCACGAGGCGTCGGAGCTCGACGAGGTCGTCGCACGCTCGCGGCAGGCGTTCCTCGCGTGGCGCAAGATCCCGGCGCCCGCTCGTGGCGCGGTCGTCAAGCGGTTCGGCGAGCTGCTGACCGTACACAAGCCCGACCTGGCCACCCTGATCAGCCTCGAGGTCGGCAAGATCACCTCCGAGGCGCTCGGCGAGATCCAGGAGATGATCGACATCTGCGACTTCGCCGTCGGCCTGTCCCGGCAGCTCTACGGCCGCACGTCGGTCTCGGAGCGACCCGGGCACCGCCTGATGGAGACCTGGCACCCGCTCGGCGTCGTCGGCGTCATCAGCGCCTTCAACTTCCCGGCGGCCGTGTGGTCGTGGAACACCGCGATCGCTCTCGTGTGCGGGGACACCGTCGTATGGAAGCCGTCGGAGCAGGCGCCGCTCACCGCCTGGGCAAGCGCGGCGCTGCTCGACCAGGCGCTCGCCGAGGTCGGCGCGCCACGCGACGTCAGCCAGGTCATCGTCGGCGATCCCGCGGTCGGAGAGGCGATCGTCGAGCACCCGGATGTCGCGCTCGTGAGCGCCACGGGTTCGACCCGCATGGGGCGCGCCGTCGGCCCGCGCGTGGCGAACCGCTTCGGACGCGCACTGCTCGAGCTCGGCGGCAACAACGCCGCGATCGTCGCTCCCTCGGCGGACCTCGACCTGACGATCCGCGGCATCGTGTTCAGCGCCGCGGGCACCGCGGGTCAGCGGTGCACAACGATGCGTCGCGTCATCGCGCACTCGTCCATCGCCGAAGAGCTCACCGAGCGGCTCGCCAAGGTCTATTCACGCCTGCCGATCGGCAATCCGATGGCCGAAGGAACCCTGGTCGGACCGCTGATCCACGGGACGGCCCACGAAGCCATGGCCGCGGCCATCGCGCAAGCTCAGAGCGAGGGCGGCAAGCTCGTCGCCGGTGGCCGGCGGGTGCTGGCCGATGCGGCCGAGGACGCCTACTACGTCGAGCCTGCCATCGTCACCATGCCGGGCCAGACCGAGATCGTGCGGGCCGAGACCTTCGCGCCGCTGCTGTACGTGATGACCTACGACGACCTTCAGGACGCCATCGCGCTCAACAACGATGTCCCGCAGGGCCTCTCGTCGTCGTTGTTCACCCGCGACCAGGCCGAGGCGGAGATCTTCGTCTCGGACGAGGGCTCGGACTGCGGCATCGTCAACGTCAACATCGGCACCTCCGGTGCCGAGATCGGCGGCGCGTTCGGTGGTGAGAAGGAGACCGGCGGCGGCCGCGAGTCCGGCTCGGACGCGTGGCGTGCCTACATGCGCCGGGCGACCAACACCATCAACTACTCCGGCCGGCTCCCTCTCGCCCAGGGCGTCGACTTCACGGTCTGAGGCAATGATCATCGCGTCGTACATTCGGGAACCAGGGGCGTGAGACCGACCGTGGGCTCCACACCCGAACCAGCGCCGGTCGCGAACGCCGGCACGGTGACTCGGGCGCTCGGGGACGCCGACTGCGGAGACGTCGCGGGCGACCGCGGACGCCGCGCACAATACTCCGCCGATGCTTCCAACTACCGCCGGGTGCCGCTGGCCGTGGTCTTTGCCCGGACCCGCCAGCAGGTGATCAACGCCGTGGCCGCGTGTCGGCGGCTCGGCGTACCGGGTTGGGAGGATGCCGCCGTTCCGCCCGCACAGCTGGGCTGCGCGGGTTCACGGCGCTGCTCGACCGGCACCGGCTCGCCGGCGCGGTCTACGGGCACTTCGGTGAAGGTTGCCTGCATGTGCGGATCAACTTCGACTTCACCACCGGGACGGGCATCGCGGTCTTCCGTGCCTTCCTCACCGACGCCGCGAAGCTCGCCGCCGCCCACGGCGGCTCGCTCTCCGGCGAGCACGGCAACGGCCAGGCCCGTTCCGAACTGCTGCCGCTGATGTACCCGCCCGAAGTGTGCAGGTCATGGCCGACGTGCGTCAACGCGATGCCCCGAGCCTCAAGGTTCCTTGCTCCGGGCATCGAAGGAGTCGTTCGTCTCCCGTGACAGCAGCGACTTCTGGATACGCAGGCTCGGCGTCTTCGGGAAGCCGTCCACGATGGCGACGTAGCGTGGCACCTGGAAACGGGCCAGACGCCGCCCGCACCAGGCCAGGAACTCCGCCGGGTCGAACGCGGCCGGGTCGGCGACGGTGACGAACACCTTGATGTCCTCGTCGCCCTCCCGGGCGGGCACGCCGACGACGGCGCTCTCGGTGACCGCCGGATGGGTGTTGACGACCGTCTCGACCTCCCAGGCCGAGACGTTCTCACCGCGGTGCCGCAACGAGTCGGTCAGCCTGCCGACGAAGTGCAGCGCACCGCCGGTGAAACGGCCACGGTCGCCGGTCCGCCACCACGGGCCGCGGCGAGCCCGCGCGGTGGCGTCGTCGTCGCGGAAATAGCCCGGTGTCACGAGGCCATCGACCAGCGGGCGCAGCACGATCTCGCCGGCCTCACCGTCGGGAACCGGCCTGCCGTGCTCGTCGTGCACCTCGACGTCGAACCACGGCAGGGCCCTGCCGATGCCACCACCAGGGCCGGACAGGTTCGCCGTCGAGATGCTGGACGCCTCGGTCATCCCATAGGCCTCGTGCACCCGCAGGCCGAACCGCGTCTCCGCCTCCCGCCATGCCTCGCTGGTCATCCCGCCGCCCCACGAGACACGCACGCTGTTGTCGCGTTCGTACTCGGAGCGGGGACGGTTGAGCAGCATCGGGAGGATGCCGCCGAGGTGATGGATGTGCGTCGCGTCCGCGGAGGCGACCTGGGACCAGAAGGCCGAGGCGCTGAACCGCTCGACGAGGGCCAGCCGGACCCGCCGCAGCAGCGGGAGTAACAGCACCTGCGCGCCACCGACGTGGCACAACGGCTCCCAGAGAAAGAACACGTCTCCGTCCCGCGGTGCGCTCACCTCGGCGGCGCCGAGCGCGGCGGCACGCAGCATCCGGTCGGTGACCTGAACCCCCTTGGCGGGGCCCGTCGTGCCCGAGGTGTACATGATGCCGACGATGTCGTCGCCGCCCGGCCGGGTCGGCACCGCCCGCGCCGCCCCGCCGAGGCGCCACGGCGGGGCGGAGCCGACCGCGTACTCGACCACCCTCGCCGGTGTGGCGGCGCGAGGGAGCGCCGCGAGCTCGGGCGCGTAGCTCGGGTCGACGATGAGCAGGCTCGGGTCGCTGTCGGTCAGCACATGGGCGAGCGGCTCGCCGCGGAGCCGCGTGTTGACCGGCACCCACACCGCCCGCATGCCCACCAGCGCGTGAACCAGCACCACGTGCTCGAGATGGTTGGGCAGCATCACGGCCACCCGGTCGCCCCGGCGGACGCCCAGCGCGGCCAGCCCGTGCCGGGCGTCCGAGACGGCGACGGCCAGCGCGCCGAGGGTGATCGATTCTCCGGCGACGTCCGCGTACGGTGCCTCGCCGCGCTCGGCCGCGGCGGCGGCCAGCAGCTCCGGAATGGTGGCTCCGGTGAGCACGGCGAGATGGCGTGGGGCAGGTTCGCCGATCACGGCCCTGCGGGACCGTTCGCCGCGGCCTTCTTCGTCTTCCTGGCCTCGAAGAAGTCGCGCATCACCTGCTGCGGCTGCCCGGACGCCCAGGCTTCCCGGTCGATGGGGGCGGCCGCCGCGTACGCCTCGCGGAGTCCGGGGAGAAGGTGCTCCCGGTAACGCCGCTTGGTGAGCGCGACCGCGACCGTCGGCAGCGCCGCGATCTGGTGCACGACCTCGATCGCCTTGTCGAGCACCTGCTCCCGCGGCACCACATGGTGGACGAGGCCAACGGCGCTCAGTTCGTCGATCTCCATCAGGCGGGCGCTGAGCATCAGCTCCAGCATCCGCGACGTGCCGAGCGCGGCCTGGGTCAGATACATGCCGGTGATGCTGGGAATGCCGGAACTCACCTCGGTCTGGCCCATCGTGACGCCGGGGTGGGCCACCCGCACGTCGCACAGCAGCGTGAACTGGTAGCCCGATCCGGCCGCGACCCCGTTGATCGCGGCGACCACCGGCTTGTCGACATGCAGCACGGCTTCGTAGAGGGCACGGAAGTTGTCCAGCCACCTCTGCACATCATCGGATTCGAACTCAGCCGTCTCCGCCAGGTCCTGCCCGGCGCAGAACGCGCGCTCGCCCGCACCGGTGAACACGATCCCGCGCACCGTGTCGTCCGCGGCCAGCGCGGCCACCCGTTCCCGCACGCGGTCTTGCATGCGCATGGTCCAGGCGTTGAGTGCCGCCGGCCGGTTCAGGGTGATGACGGCCACGTCGTCGCGGTTCTCAACCAGGATCTCGTCGGTCATCGACCGCTCCTTTCCTTCGAGGTCAGCATGGAGTTGTCGGCACGCGGCGTGGAGAACTCCACTCATTGACCGTGCCTGTTGTCACTTCGCGCCCCTGGTCATCGTTTGCTCACCTGAGCGGTACGCAGGCTCTGGGCAACGCCTTGTTCGTGGAGCCGGCGCTGGTGGTCGGCGGTGGCGGCGAAGGCGTCATCGAAATCGGCGTCGAAGGACAGCGCGAGTCCGAGCTTGCTCGACGCGAACGACGCCTGCGGGATGGCCGCGAGCTTCCGCGCGACCTCCAGCGCGGTCGGGAGAACCGACTCCGCCGGCACCAGGTAGTTGATCAAGCCCCATGCATGGGCCTCGTGCCCGTAGAGCAGGCGGCCCTGCAGGATGATGTCCTTCATCCGTGCGAACCCCACACTCATCTGGAGCAGCCGCACTCCGATGGCACTGGACATTCCAGTGCGGATCTCGGGCTGCCCCAGCCGTGCGCCGGGATGGGTCACCGTGCTGTCCGAGCACAGAGCGATCTGGAAGCCGGAACCCGCTGCCACGCCGTTGACGGCCGCGACCACGGGCTTGGGGCATCGCCTTACCGCGTCATAGGTGTGCCGGAGTTCCCGCATCTCGTCGACGGCGCCGTCCGGCTTCCATTCGATCGCCTCGTCGAGATCCTGCCCCGCGCAGAAAGCGTCCTCGGTGCCGCCGGTGATCACCACGGCATCGCACGGGGTGGTGCCGTCGGCACAGCCGGCGAGAGCCGCGACGAAGTCGGCTCGCATCGCACGGGTCCACGCGTTACGCCGGCCCGGGTTGCAGATCTCGACAATGGCGACCGCGTCGTGCACCTTCACGTCAATGGTTCCCAAGGGTCCTCCCTTGCTGCTCACTTGCCCGTCCACACGGGTGCGCGGCCGGCCACGAACGCGTCGATGCCTTCCTTGAAGTCGTCCGACTCGAACACCATCGGGCGCAGGTCGTCGGCCGCGCCTGCGCAGAGGCGGTCCCGCAGCCGCCACATCTCGGCCTTGGCCGCCCGCAAGGACAGCGGCGCCAGGCTCACTATCCGGTCGGCCAGGTCCTGCGTCGCCTCGTCGAGTTCGGCATCGTCCACCACCTTCGACGCGAGCCCCGCCGCGCCGATCTGCTCGGCGTTCATCAGACGTGCGGTCAACAGCATGTCGACGGCACGGGGCATGCCGAGGTGTGCCGCGAGCAGGACGTAGGTCTCGGTCGGCAGGCAGCCGCCGGTGGAGCGTGCGATGGGGTAACCCAACCGCGCGGACTGGGCGACCACCCGCAGGTCGCACGACAGTGCGATGGTCGCGCCCGCGCCCACGCACGGCCCGGCGACGGCTGCGATCGTCGGCACCCGCAGACGTTGGATCGTACGGATGATGTCGAGGACTCCGTCCTCGTACGCCTGGTAGTCCGCCCAGGTCTCACACGCCGCCATCGACGAGATGTCCGAGCCGGCGGCGAAGGCCGGTCGGTCACCACGCGCACCGGTGATGACCACGCAGCGGATGTCGTCCGCTTCTTCCGCCCGCAGACACGCTCGATGAAGAGCTTCGTACATCGACGTGGTGAGCGCGTTGAGCGCTGCCGGCCGATCGAGAACCACCCACAAGGCGGCTCCCTTCACGTACGTGTGCACCTTGCCAGGTGAGCCCTCAGCCATACGACGGCACCTCGATGTCGTCCGCCTCCGGGACGGCGATCACGTTTGCCGCGAGGAGGTCTTGGATCCGGCTCTCCGGGTACCCGAGGTCGCTCAGCACCTCTGTGGTGTGCGCGCCGAGCACCGGTCCCGCGGAGGTCCGCCGGGTCGGCGTACCCGAGAAGGACATCGGTGAGCCCACCAGCCGCACGGCACCGGCACGCGGGTGGTGGGAGTCCCAGAAGAACTCGCGTTCGAGCAGGTGCGGGTCGTTGAAGACCTGGTCGAATGTCTGCACCGGCGCGCATGGCACTCCGGCACGCTCCAGTTGCGATGTCCAGTGGGTGACCGGATGCTGCACGGTCGCGCTCTCGATCGATGCGATCAACGCGTCACGGTGAGTACGGCGGCTGTTCTTGTCCACATAGCGTGGATCCGAGACCAGCTCCGGTTTACCAATGACCTCACAGAACGCCTTGAACGCGCCGGGGGTGACCGCTCCGACCGCGAACGCCCCGTCCTTGGCGCGGACCACCTGGTATGGCGCGCTGATCGCGTGCGCTGATCCTTGCGGAGTAGGCACCTCGCCAGTGGCGAAGTACCGCGCGGCCTCCCAGACAGCAAGGGAGACACCTGTTTCGAGCAGGTTCACATCGATGTGCTGACCCTCGCCCGTCTCGCGCCTTGCGTTCAGGGCGGCCACGGCGGCCAAGGCTCCATAGATGCCGCAGACGAGATCGCAGACCGGCACTCCGACCTTGCACAGCTCTCCGGACTCCGGACCGGTGATGCTGATCAAGCCGCCACGAGCCTGGGCCATGATGTCCAGCCCCGGCAGCTGCGCGAGCGGGCCGGTCTGCCCCCATCCCGAGGCGGATACGTAGATCACACCCGGGTTGAGCCGCCTTGCGTCCTCGTAGCCGAGGCCGAGTCTCTCGATGGAACCCGGGCGCAGGTTCTGTACGACGATGTCCGCGTTCGACACCAGCTCACGCGCGACCTTGAGCCCGGCGTCGGACTTCAGGTCCAGCGCAATGGAACGCTTGTTCCGGTTGAACCTGATAAAGCCTGAACCCTCACCGTTGATGAATGGTCCCGACAGCCGTTCTCTGTCGCCGCCCTGTGGGGACTCGATCTTGATGACATCGGCACCGAGATCGGCCAACTGGGTCCCGCAGAACGGTCCCGCCAGGTAGTTGGTGAACTCCAGGACTCGGATATTGCTGAGGGGGTGCACTACGCTCCTTGACTCTTCGATGTTTCGTGGGCACGTCCGGGGAGGAGCCGGCACGAAGCGACCGGCACGCCAAGTCGGACTACATCTCCGTGGCCGACCTCGGTGTCCGCGTGAAGCCGCACGCGGACGTCCATGTCGTCATCGAGCCGTATGATGCAGTCGGTGAAGTCACCGAGATAGGTCACGCTGCGCACCGTGCCCGTGAGCTCGTTCCAATCACCGGGTATTTCGTCGGTGACCTGGGCGTCCTGAGGGCGGAAGAAGAAGTTCACGTCGATGTCGTCCGGCGGTTCCGCGGGGACGTGTCGCAGCTTGATGGAACCGACCCTGGCCTCGTCCACTCCCGCGCAGGAAGCGGGCAGCAGGTTCGCCTGACCGATGAACGACGCGACGAAGGTGGACTGCGGCGTGCGGTAGATCTCCCGCGGCGTCCCCACCTGCTCCACCAGGCCGCGGTTCAAAACGATGATGCGGTCGGCGCACACCATCGCCTCGGACTGGTCGTGCGTGACGTACACCGTGGTGACCCCGGTCCGTTCGTGCACGCGCCGGATCTCGTAGCGCATCTCCTCACGCAGGGCCGCGTCCAAGTTCGACAACGGCTCGTCCAGCAACAGGATCTTGGGGTTGACGACGATGGCGCGCGCCAGCGCGACCCGCTGCTGCTGGCCGCCGGAGAGCTCGGACGGATACCTGTCCGCGAGATGCTCCAGCTGAACAAGGCGGAGGATGCTGGTGACGCGCTCGCGGATCTCCGATCGAGGCTCTTTGCGCACCTTGGGTCCGAACGCGACATTCTCGGCAACCGTCATATGCGGCCAGACGGCATAGTTCTGGAACACCAGCGAGGCGTCTCTGGACTCCGGCGCCACCAGGCGTGTCGGGCTGGACATCAACTCGCCGTCGAACCTGATCTCCCCTGCCGTAGGCTTCAGGAAGCCCGCGAGCAATTGCAGGGTCGTGGACTTGCCACAACCCGACGGACCGAGCAACGCCACCATCTCGCCCTCGGCGACCTCCAGGTCCAACCTCGACAAGGCGACCGAGCCGCCGTATTCCATCCGCAACCCGTCGATACTGATCACTTTGCTGCCTCCTTTCCGAACGCACGTGTGTTCCCCACCAGCCGATCGGCAACGGTCACGATCGTGATGGTGAAGACGACAGTGATCACACCGACGGTGGCGACAGTCTCGTACTTGCCTCCGTTCGCGAGGGAGTAGAGGTAGGTGCTCGCGACGTCGGTGTCGGGCGTGACGAGGAAGACGGCCGTCGACAGCTCCCGTGCCGCCGCGAGGAACGTCAGGATCCACGCCGCGAGCAGGCCCCGGCGGGCGAGCGGGACCGTCACCAGGCGCAACGTGGTGAGCCTTCCGGCACCGAGGCCGCGTGCCGCGTGCTCCAGTGACGGGTCGATGGATCCGACCAGGGAGTGGCTGTTCTGGTAGGCGATCGGCAGGAACCTCGTGGCGAACGCGACGACGAGGATCGCCGCGGTCCCGTACAGCAGGAGCGGAGGCTCCGAGTACGCCGCCACGAACCCGGCCGCGAGCACGATGCCGGGGACGATGTACGGGAGGTTGGCGATGATCCCCAGCCCGCGCATGGCCCGGCTTTCGCTACGGGCGACCACGTACGCCGTGAGCCCCGCGACCACGATCGCGAACAGCGCCGCGATCGAGCAGTAGACCAGCGTGTTCCGCAGAACGCCGTAGAGCGGTGAACCGAAGCTGAGCGCCTCCCGGTACGAGGAGAGGGTCAGCTTCGACCACTCGATCCGCCCACCCCATGCGGGGCTCAGCGAAACGATGATCATCGCCGCGTACGGAAGCACGACGGCCAGCACGCCAGGCGTGAAGGCGACGACCGTCAGGGGTGCGCGCCACGCCTTCAGCTCGGTCCGGCGCGCCCTGCCGGCCTTCCCGGTGACGAGCGTGAACCGCCGGCGACCCAACAGCCGTCGCTGGACCAGCACTGTGATCGCCATGAAGGCGATCAACGGCAGACCGTACGCCGCGGCCAGGCCGTACTCCGGTGGGTAGGCCTGGAAGAACTGGTAGATTTGCGTAGTGATCAGATGATGTCCGGCAGGCATCGCCAGGAGTGCGGGCGTACCGAACAGCGTCAGGCCTTCGAGCATGCTGAGCAGGAACCCGCTCATCAGCGCCGGCAACACCAGCGGGAACGTGATGCGCGTCAGCACGGTTCGTGAGCGTGTTCCCAACGTCTTGGCAGCGTCCTCGAAGGAGTTCGGCATGGACTCCAACGTTGAGGAGACCACTGTGTACGTGTACGGCGTGGAGTACAACGCCATCACGAACACCAGTCCGGGCATCGAGAAGATGTTGAACGGCGAGACGCCGAGCAGATCCTCCAGCGCTTTGTTCATCCAGCCGCTGTTGGGCGAGGCCAGCAGGATCCATCCGGCGGCGCCCAGGAAGGACGGCGTGACGAACGTCGCCACCATCAGAACCGACACGAGCCTGCGCCCGAAGACGTCCGCCCGGGTCGTCAACCACGCGACGGTCCCGCCCATGGTCATGGACAGCAGCGCGACGAAGAGAGCCACGACGATCGAACGAAGGATCGGTTCCAGCAGAGCTTTCTGCGTGAACACGTCCACGAAGTTCGACAGCGTCCACGCACCCGTCATGTCGTCGCGGAACGCCGCGGCGAACAACCAGCCGATCGGCAGCAGGACCATGACCAGGAGCACTGCCAGGATCGGGGGGAAGACGAGCGTCCAGCCCGTGACCCACCGGCGACCGCTCCCGAGCGCACCGGCCTGAGCGGGGCCCGCGCTCATCACACTCCCATGTACTCGCGCCACCTGCGGCTCACCTCGTCTCGGGAGTCCGCGATCGTCTTCGCCGAGTTCCGAACCGTCTTGATCTTCGCGAGGTCGATCTTCGACTTTGCTTCGACGTCCGAGCGCAGGGGGACCCTCCAGACGTCTCGCATGATCTGTGCCGCTTCGGTGGAGAAGAGGAACGACTGAAACAGGCGGGCCGCGTAGGGATGCGGCGCGTTCCGCATCACGGCTTGAGAATTGATCTGAAGCACGGCACCGTCGCTCGGTACCACGACGCCGATCGGGCGACCCTTGGACTTCGATTCGAAGCTCGAGCTGTCGTTCGCCGTCGCGACGCTGCGCTCGCCACTCAGCAGGTCACGGTTCACGTCCAAGATCGACTGGTTGACCTTCGGCTTGAGCTTTCCGATCTCCTTCCAGTAGTCCCAGCCATGCAGCTGGACCACTCCGAGCACGGCTTGCAGCATCGCCCCGCTGTAGGCCGGATGGCCGAGACTGATCTTCCCGGCCCACGTGCCGCTCCGCAGATCAGTCCAAGACCCCGGCGGGTTCTGAACCGCGCCGCTGTTCACCGCGATCACGATCAGGCCAAGAGCGCTCGCCTGGTAGGTGTTGTCGCCGTCGATCGACCTGTACTGCTCCGGTACGACCGACGGAATCGGTGGCAGGAACTCCGCAAGAGCCTTCTTGCTCTTGAGGATCTGGCATTGAGTCTCGTCGGACGTGCCGAATACGTCGAGCTTGTAGCGCCGTGAGTCGAAGTCGGTCGCGGCCCGCTGGAAGGCCACCGACGCGGTCGGGAACAGCGCCTCGACCTCGATACCCGGGTACTTCTTCTTGAACGCCCCCACGAGCAAGGCACCCTGCGTCGTATCGAGGTTCGCCGCCCACAAGGTCAGCTTGCCTTCTTTCTTGGCCCTCTCGTGGTAGTCTTGCAGATCGGCTTCGTTGGCTCGATCCGGTCCGCTGACCTGGTTCGAGGCGGACCCGCATGCCCCGAGCACGGGAGCGGCCATGGCGGCCGCCGTTGCGAACGCGGACGTTCTCATCAGTTCTCGTCGACTCAGCTCCATGGTCCAGCACCTTTTCCTTCAGGTAGGTGTCCTGAAGGTATACGGCGCCGGGCCTACCAGGGTCTATAGTCTATTGGGACATGTTCTGACAGGATTGATACCCTCATGACTATCGATCCGACGTTTGCCCAGCTCCGCGCGTTCGTCACCGTCTGCGAAGAGCTGCATTTCGGACGCGCTGCGGCACGGCTGCACATGACGCAGCCACCGTTGAGCAAAATGATCCGCTCGCTCGAGACGGCCGTCGGCAGCCAACTCCTCGCCCGCTCCTCGCGCAAGGTCGAGATGACCCCCGCCGGCGAGTCCTTCCTCCGCGACGCGAGAGTCCTCATCGAACAGCTGGCCCGCGCCAAGAAGACCGCGAACGAGGTAGCCCGCGGCATCGGCGTCACCTATCGCGTCGGCTACGTGGAGACTGCCGCGTTCGAGATCCTCGGAAAAGCACTGACCGACTTCCGCGCCCTGCACCCGGGCACACAACTCGAACTCCACGAGCTCCACACCCGCGAGCAGATCGACCAACTACACAGCCACCAACTCGACATCGGCCTCGTACGCACAACGGTTCTCGGCGAGCCAGGTCTGGAGTTCGACGACGCATACGTCGACGAGATGGTGCTCGCAGTCCCCCACGACTACCCGATCACCGGCGATACCGTCCGGCTCGCCGACCTGGCGCACGAGAACTTCATCGTCTACCACCCCAAACTGGGCAGCGGCAACCTCAACGCAACCCTGCAAGCCGCCGGCGCCGTCGACTTCACCCCCCACGTCAACCACGCAGCGACGAGCACACCACTGCTGTTCAGCCTGGTAGCCGCCGGCGAAGGCGTGGCCTTGGTGTTCGAACGCACGGCACAGGTCGGCAGACCCGGAGTCCGGACACTGCGCATCGTCGACTCCACAGCCCGCGCCCGAGTCATCCACGCCTGGCGCGCCGGCGAGGACAACGAGATCCTGGCGTGCTTCCGGCGGCTCATCCGCCAGCACGCCCAAGAAGCGGCACCACACGCCCTACCAGGCCAGACCACCACCGAAAGCGCACCGCGATAGTGGATGTGTACAAGCTTGACCAACTGCCGTGTTCCAGGTGGCGCATCGGACCGGGTCGTTCGCACTGCCGCGGACCGGGGTCCCGCAGATGGTCGCTAGTTCGCCGTCCCAGTCTGCGAAGTAGCCCCGGTCGCCGAGGGGGGTTTGCTCCCTGAAGCTAACGAAACATCCCGGTTCTCGTCCCGGCTCGCCATGGACCGGACAGAGGCGCAGGAATTGTCTGTGTCCCGCACGCCCGCCGTGACCCGTGCGTCCACCGGTACGGATCCGTGCGCTACGAACTGCTCGCCGCCGGCGGCCGCCGGTTCGTTCGCCGCGTGATCCGCGTCAACGGACAGAAGCAGGTCGAGGAATCACAGGCCCCAGGCGCCGTCGCGTGGTTCCCGGTCGGCGCCGTAGGCCGGCTGCCAGTCGGTGTCGGGGACGAGGGCTAGTTCGTCGACGATGTGCGAACCCGACCAAGTAGGACAGCCGCTGCCCGACGATCTACTCCAGCAGGTCGTGGGTGCACCCGGCCGAGTCGATCCGGATCAGGATCTTGCGCCCGGGTCGGGTGCCTTGCCGGTGGCCGGGCGGCTGTCGCAGCGCATCACGGATGACGGTGATGTGGTCGGCGGCGGTGTTGGAGCCGGCGTTGCCCGGGCGCAGCACCATCGACAACGGCTCACCGGTCCCGGCCGCCCCGTGGTCGACGAACGCCCGCAGCGGGTGATGCCCGAACCCCTTCTTGAACGTCGGCGCCGCGCCTTCTTTGTCGCTGTGCGCAGTGACCAGCGTGGCGTCGACATCAACAGTCAGCGGGTCACCGGCGTCGATGCGGTGGTCCGGGGCATGCTCACCGGCCAGCTCCCACGCCCGAGCCTGGGCCGCCGCCCAGGCGGTGTTGATCGCACACAACGCCGCGACCGGGTCCTCGGCCAGCCGGTCGATCGCACGGGAAACCGTCGGATCCGAGGCCACCGGGCCGAACAGGCCGGGTTCAGCGCGCAGCACGGCGATGTCGGTCAGGCAGTCCCCGCCCAACGCCAGCGTCACCGCCAGATCCAGCACGATCTTCGCCGGGTCATGGCGCGCGTTCGAGTGCCGCCGGCCCGCCGGCGCGGCCGACAGCTGCCCGTCGAGCCCGACCGTGCGGATGGTCTCGACCCAATCCCACGTGAAGCCCCGGGCTAGCGCGGTACCGCGAGGACGTCCCGGAGCACGTCCTCCATCGTGACGCGGGCCAACTCGGCTCTCAGTGCCTCCTCGATGCCCCCGTAGATGCTCTGCATCGCCGGCCGGATGCCGTAGCCCACCACGCACTCCTGGTCCGGGGTGGCGCGGTGCATCGCGAACAGCGGACCGGGCTCCACCGCGTCGTACACGTCGAGCAGGGTGATCGACTCCAGCTCGCGCGCCAGCGACCAGCCGGCGCCCACGCCACGCCGGGACTCCACGAGCCCCGCCTTGCGCAGCTCGCCGAGCAGCCGCCTGATCACCACGGGGTTGGTGTTCACGCTGGTCGCGATCTGCTCGGACGTGGCCACCTCATGGCCCTGGCGCTGATAGAGGCCGATCCAGGCCAGCGCGTGAGCGGCGATGGTCAACCTGCTGTTGGTGCTCACGAACCCCTCCCCTCGGCCGTAACGCGCCATGTTACGACCGCCCTGTCGTAACAGCAACAGTTGCGACCGCTCAGTTGTAACAACTAGTGTTACGACTACTGAATGATCGAACAGCGAGGTGGGAAGAATGAACGAACCGCTCAGTGGCAAGGTCGCTCTGGTCACCGGAGGGTCCCGCGGTCTGGGAGCCGCCACCGTCAGGCTCCTGGCCGAGCAGGGCGCCGACGTCGGGTTCACCTACGTCAGCTCGGAGAAGCAGGCACAGGCCGTCGTCGACGAGGTGCGCGGCACGGGCGCGAAGGTCGCGGCCTTCCGGTCCGACCAAGCGGACACGAGCGAGGCGCCGGCGCTGATCGACAAGGTGGTCGCGTACTTCGGTGGCCTGGACATCCTCGTCAACAATGCGGCGATCAGTGTGGCGGGCCGCACGGTGGACGACCCGGACGCCGACACCGCCGCGCTGGACCGCATGCACGCCACGAACTACCTCGGCGTGATCGCGATCATCCGGGCCGCCTCCCGGGTGCTGCGCGCGGACGGCCGTATCATCACGGTGAGCTCGGGACTGGGCACCCGGGTCGGCATCCCCGGCATCGCCGACTACTCGGCGACCAAGTCCGGGATCGAGCGGTACACCATGGGCGTCGCTCGCGACCTCGGACCCCGGGGCATCACGGCCAACGTGGTGGAAGCCGGACTGATGGAGGGCGGGATGGAAACCAACCCCGAGACCCTCAAGGCGCTGCTCAACACGCTGTCGCTGCAGCGCAAGGGCCATCCGCAGGAGATCGCCGCCGCGATCGCCTTCCTGGCGAGCCCTGCCGCCTCGTACGTCACGGGCGCGGTGCTGGACGCCCACGGCGGCTACAACGCCTGACCCGAAGCCCGTTCCAGTGGGCGGGCTATCGCCGCCGTAGGCGGAAGCCGGATTCCCAAGCGGCACCGCTCGGCGGACGGTTGTGGCGCATCCGAGCCCCGGGAGTAGCGCCCCACTGTGGACCCGACATCGTTCGTCGTCAACGGCCGGACCTACGTCGTGCCGGCCGCGCCGGTCGTCGTGATCTGCATCGACGGCAGCGAACTCGACTACCACGTGGCGGCGCTGTAGGCCGGCCGCATGCCGTGGCTGCGTGGGGTGCTCGACGGCGAGGGCAGCTCGTGGCCCGCGCACCGCGCTGACCAACCCGAACAACCTGTCGATCGCCACCGGCCACCCACCGGCTGTGCACGGCATCAGCGGCAACTACATCGTCGACGCCGCGAGCGGCGAGGAAGTGCTGATGAACGACAAGCGCTTCCTGCGCGCGCCGACGGTCTTCGCGGGCGCCGCCGCGGCCGGGCTCGACGTGGCCGTCGTGACCGCCAAGGACAAGCTGCGCACACTGCTCGGCGCCAGCCTGGTCGAGGACGGGCACGGGTAGAACCCACGACGCTTGCTCACCTGGAAGGTGCTCCTGAACTCGCACGGACATGGCCCTCGACGAGCCACATCCTTGCTGTTCAGGGGCACCTTTCAGCCGTTCAACACACACCTGTGCCCAATCCCACGTGAAAGCTCCGGGCTAGGCACGCCACCCCCGCCGACCGCCCGGCCGGCCAGGTCATCCCGCTGCCGAAGCACACCGGCACCGGCTGACCTTCAAGGCACCCGCTCTGAAAAGCCCGCCCCACGGGGCGGCCTTTCGCGTGCCGGATCGGCGGTCAGCTTTGTGCAGCGGCGACCGTTCGGGCCCCGACCTGGCGGGAAGGGTACCGCCTGCGAGGCCGACACCGCCGAGCGCCTGGACCTCTCCGCGGGCCGCCACCTTGCGGAACCGGCTCGATCGACTTTCGTGAAGTGATGGCCGACGAAAGGCGGATGGTGGTGAAGCCTCTGGTCAGGCTTTGCTCGACGGCGTGATCGAGATCAGCGGACTACACAAGCGCTACCGCGGGATCCTCGCGGTCGACGACCTGTCGTTCACCGCACCGGCCGGGCGGGTGACGGGCTTCCTCGGGCCCAACGGGGCGGGCAAGACCACGACCATGCGGATCGTGCTGGGCCTGGACCGGCCCAGTTCCGGCAGCGCCACGATCGAGGGTCGCCCGCTGCGTGAGCACGCCGCTCCGCAACGTGTCGTCGGGGCCGTGCTGGAGGCGGGTGGCGCGCCGGCGGGCATGACCGCCCGAGCCCACCTGCGGTGGCTGGCCGCCGCAGGCCGCATCCCTGACGCGCGCGCCGATGACCTGCTTGAGCAGGTCGGCCTCGCCGCGGTGGCCACGCGACGCGTCGGTGCTCTGTCGCTGGGCATGCGCCAGCGTCTGGGGATCGCCGCCGCGCTGCTGGGCGACCCTGGAACACTGATTTTCGACGAGCCGGTCAACGGGCTCGATCCCGACGGCGTGCGCTGGGTGCGCCACCTGACACGGCGACTTGCCACGGAAGGCCGCTGCGTGCTGGTCTCCAGCCATCTGATGGCCGAGATGCAGCAGACCGCCGACCGCATCGTCGTCATCGGCGCCGGAAGGCTTCTGGGCCAGTTCGGCATCGGCGACCTGGCCGACGGCGCCACCCTCGAAGACGCCTACGTCCGGCTCACCGCCGACGTAGTCCGGCACCGCGTCGGCGCGGCGGAAGGCGACCAGCGGTGGGCACCGTCGTGACCGAGCAGGCAGGCACGGTGCCGGGTCCCGTCCACGCCTTGCTCGGCGAATGGCGCAAGATGCGCGCCCTGCGGAGCAACCCGATCGGCGTCGCGGTGATCCTGCTGGTCAGTGTCGGTGTCGGGGGATTCATGACCCTCGTCGGCGATGCCCCCTCCATCACCGACGCCCGAGCCGAGAACCAGTACGCGGTGATCTTCTACAGCTCCGGGTTGACGACGTGGGTCTTCGCCTACTTGGCCGCGAGCTTCGTCGCCGCCGAGTTCCACGGTCTCGGCCGGTCCACCTTCGTCGCGACGGCGCGCCGTAGCAGGGTGCTGGCGAGCAAGTTCGTCCTGCTGGGAGCCGGTGGCCTGATCGTCGGCGTGGCCGCATCGGTGATGACGGTCGCGGTCACGCAGGGGCTGCTGGCGTTCAGGGGATTCCCGCCGTTGGACCTGGCAGACCCGGGGCTGGTCCGCGCTGTGGTGATCCTGGTCGGCGCCTCCATGGCCGTCCAAGGGCTGCTGGCGGCCGGTTTCGCCGTCCTGGTCCGCTCCGCTGCGGGTGCGGTGGTCATCACCGGGCTGATCTCCCTGGTGCCGGTGAGCGTGGCGCCCTTCCTCGGCGAGTGGTACTCGGCGAACATCCCGCGCTGGCTTCCAGGGGCCGCGGTGGAGAGCCTGGCGGGGGTGGCGGCACCAGGTTCCTACGGCTACCTGCCCTGGCCGCTGGCCTTGGCGTGTGCGATCGCCTGGATCGGCGCGCTGTGCACGATCGCGGCCGTGCGCATGCCGCGCATGGACATCCGCTGAACCCAACCAACCGGCCTGAACCCAACCGGCCTGAACGGAAGGACACCGCCATGGCACGTATCCGGCTGAGCGCTGACGTCACCGCAGAGCAGGTGATGGACACCGTCCGCGAGACCTTCGAAAGCCGCGACTACCTGTGGGAGCGGTCCGGCCCGGACACCGCGACCGCCAGCGAGGGCGGCAAGCCGATCGGCAACCTTAGTGTCGGCATCTCGCAACGCCTTCGTGTGGGCATCAGCGTCGACACCGGCAAGCACCGGCTTGTTGTGCGCCAGGAGATGATCGGCGCCGCTTACATCAACGCCGGCGGCCCCCACGTCTACCTCCGGCTCGCCTCCCGGTACAGGAAGATGGTCAAAGCGGTGCGCGAGGATCTGGCGGCTGCGGCTCTGCGCTGAGTCACCTCGGCGAGCGCCCGTGCGTCAGGGGCCGATGGCCGGCGATGGCCGGGCGGTGTTGGAGAGGAGAGGTATGAAAGGCATCGGGCTGGGTCCCGTGCAGGTGGCCCTCGCGCTCGGTGCGGCGGCGCTCATCGGCGCCGTCCTGGGGCTGGTGGCCATGCCCGAGGCCGCCCCCGCCCTGCTGGCCACGCTGGCCGCGCAGTGGGCCGCCTCGGCCATCGCGCCGCAGGCGATGCGGTACCCGGTGCGGTGGGCGGTCGTGATCGCCGTGGTCACCATCACCCCGATCGCCATGGATGCGCGGCTGGCCGAGCTGGCCGGCAGCGGCGCCGTGGCGTGGATGCCGTTCGCCCTGACCTGGGGAGCGCTCAACCTGTTCAGCCGGGCCCGCGGGCTCGCAGGCGCGATCATCGGCTCGGCCGTTCTGCTGTGCGCCGCCGGCGCCCAGGCCGCGGCGACGGTGACGGTGGGAGGGGGGCAGTGGACACCGGCGCTCCTGGCCGCCAGCGTGCCGTTCCTGGCAGGCGCGCTCATCGCCGCACTCCTGCACCTGCACGACGCCCGCCAGGACCGGGTACGCCGCGCTCCGGCCACCCCTCCCCAGCACCCCATCCTGCCCGAGCAGCCCGGGGCGGGGACCGTGCAAGCCTGCCGGCGTGCGCTGGCGATCGTGAGCCTGCGCTGCGAGGAACTGCATGCGGTCAGCACTGACCAAGCGGTTCGGCGGGTAGCCGCCGACCTCACACAGGTCGCACACAACGCGCTGACCGGCCGCGCCGACGGTACGATCCCGCCGCACCCGCCATCGCCGTCTGCGCAGCCCTTGGCCGCCGACGAGGTCCTGCAGGCCCTGGGAGGCCCCGGCGGGCCGGGAAGCAGGAGCGAGCGGTCCCGCGACACGGCCGCAGAACCGCCCGAGCCGCCCGAGCTGTCTGAGCTGTCCGACCGCGAACGCGAGATCCTGCGGCTGGTCGCCACCGGGGCCACCAACGCCGAGATCGGCCGCAGCCTCTACCTCAGCGAAGCCACGATCAAACAGTACGTCTCCCGCCTCATGCGCCGATTCGAACGCGACAACCGCACCCGCCTGGCACTGCTGGCGGTGAAATGGTTCGAAGAGACCTCCCGCCCAGGAAAACCGCGCTCCGCCTCCGAGCCCCCGAAACTAGGTAGTCCATAACGCGGGCACCCAGCGCGGGACTTTTTAACCCCCTCCCCGCGGCCGCCGCGCAGCCCTGCAGAGCGACCGTCGCGCTCAGTGTTCACAGAAACACCAACATCACGCAGAGCCGCGGGTCCGGTTCGACGACGCGCGTCCGCAGGTCTCACAGCAGGGCGGCGATGACGTGGGCCTCGCCCGCGTCGATCAGCGCCAGCCGGTCGCCGCGTGCGGTGTCCATCCAGTCCTGCAGGTGGGTGGCGTAGTCGTTGCGGGCGATCGGCGCGCCGCCGACCTGGCGAGTGCTGCGGACCATGCGATCGGTGCTCACCGGGTGTTCTCCTGGACGCTGGTCGGGGCGTGGTGGGGAGGCCGCCGCGCCTGCGTGGATGACCTGCGGGTCGCGGTCGGTGCCGGTGGCGGTGAGGACGGCCTGGGCGACCAGGGTGGCGCGGTGGGGCCCGCGCCGTCCGTGACCAGGCTCAGCAGGTGGTTGACGGGTAGTGGCCGGTGAGTGCGGCGGCCGGCCGGACCAGGGCGTGGTCTTCGGGCTCGGGGCGGGGCCAGAACAGCTTCCGGGGCCAGAACAGCGTCCGGCGGCCTGCGCCGTTGTCGGCCAGGGCGCGGCCCGATGGCTCCCCATGCGCGGTAGCCGACCCACGCCACCAACGGCGGTTCCTGATCGGGGTGGATCTCGCGCAGGATGCTCGGGTGGCCGGTCTCCAGGTGCTCATCGACGAGAGCGGCCAGCCGCGGCTGGGGCCCCCAGGCCGCTGGCCTCCAGCAGCAGCCAGGCCGCCCGTATCGGGAGGTGCCCGTAGGGGCGCCGGCGGCCAGCAGCTCGTCCCGGCGCCCCCGTGTCGATCGGCGGCCTCACGTCGCTCCCCGGTCGGCTCTCCGGTGGGCTCTCCGGTGGGCTCTCCGGTGGGCGGGGTCTCCTCCAGGGCCTCCAGGACCTCGATGTGGTCGGCGGGCAGGATGTGCGCGCCGCCGATGCCGTAGGAGGTCCACCAGGCGTCCCGGTCGATCGGGCCGCCCACCCGGCCTCGCCGGGCCATGAGTCTGGCCGCGTTGGCTGTCCTGACCGACCGGACCAGCGGTGTGAGGTGGGCACAGATCGGCCAGGCCCTGGGCATCAGCGCTGTTACAGCACGCCGCATGTAGCGGTGGAGCTGCCGCGCCTGGCAGCGCAGGGTCAGGACGGTTCCGGCGACTGGCACGACCCGTTCTGGACCCTGCACGCCGCCGATCGCAACCACACCGGGCCGTGCACGCCACCGATCCACGCCGACGGCAGCGCCAAACCCCCGACGTTCCGAACGCGGCCGATGCTCACGCTGCGGTCGCCCGATCCCCAACCGGTGCACCAACGCTGGCTCCCGGACTCCAGGACCACCGCGTGAATGGACGCCTTCCGCGATCCACCGTCGCCGCCTCGGAGTTCTTCATTCCCGGCTGCCCGGCGGGCACCAGGACGCCCCCTTACACAACTCGATCGCAGCGGTCAGTGCACCAGATCCTTCGGCACGCAGGCCATGCTGCTGGGCGGGCCGATGCACGTGGTCGATGATCGCCCTGTAACGGCGACGCCTTCCCACTGCGCCCTGCGCAAGTGAGCGAAGGCACGGTCACCGGGCACCGCGAACCGGCGAGCCGGAATCTGCGGGCGGGGTGCGCCTGCACTCCTCGGCCAAGAACGAACTGGCTGTGCTGAAGGCCGCGGGCCGGAACCCTCGGCGTCGTCATAATCGCGGTGGTGCTTCTGGCACTGGTTCGCGGTGACCAAGCAAGCGCCGAAATGTTCGCCGGCCTACCCGAGGTCCTGGAGGACAACCCCAAAATCTCGATCCGGTTGAACTCGCCATCATCTTCGCCGGGTTTCTGTCCATCATCGCCGGCGGCCTGTGGTGGCCGCCGGGCATCTTGATCGACGCGCTCGGCGGATGGACGGCGCTGGCCTCGTTCCGCTTCTTCGACTGACCAGGCCGAGGCCTTGTCACCAGTACTGGCGGCGGGTCGGCCGTCATGGCGGGTCGGGTCTGGTGATCCTGGCCTGGGCGTCGGCGACCAGGTTCGCCGCGTGCGGGCCGACGGCGTAGCGGGCCGCGTCGAGTGTGTCGGTGACCGCGGCGAGCGGATCCGGGTTGGTCGCGCGGTGCAGGGCGAGCCAGACCCACCGGTGTTCGCCGTCGCCGAGCTGGGACCGGCGAGCGCGTAGGTGCGCATCCGGGGTCAGGGCACGGGCGGCGACGCTGGCGACGATGTCGGGGTCTTCGCCGAGTCCCGCGTAGCGGGCCGCCTCCGCGGCGGCCCACCAGGCCAGATCCCGCAGCCGTGGTTCGGGTAGCCCGGTCAGCGCTTCGATGGCGGAGCCGATCGGGTCGCCGGGCTTCGGCCGACTCGGGTACAGCGTGGGCAGATCGGGCACGATCCGGAAGCCGATGTCGGCGGCCTCGATGCGGGCCAGGTCTTCGGCGGTGATGCCGTGGCCGGTGAATCGCTGCACCGCGACCAAGCCCATCATCTGCTTGCCGCGGTGGTGGTCGGCGAAGTCGAGGCCGGCGAGCGTCGCGGTGATCTGTGGTGGCGCGTCGAGGTCGGCGAACGGTTCCACCGACAGCAGCACTTCGCCATGCTCGGCGAACGACAGCCGGGTCACCGCGTTGACGTTCCAGAACATGCTGGCGGCCCGCCCGCCGGCGGATGCCCGGGTCAGCACGGGCGCGGTCGAGCCCTGATAGCCGTTGTACTCGACGGCGAGCACGGCGCCGCCGACGTCCAGCACCGCGACCCATGGATCGATCGACCGCCGGCGCATCAGGTCCTCGCCGATGGCCCGGATCGACTCCGGTCGGGCCGGGTCCGCGCCGAAAGCGCGCAGCACGTCCGCGGCGTCCGCCCCGGTCACCACCGTGACCGTCGCGGCCTCGGACAGGGTGCTGTGGCGCAGCCACCGGTAGGCGGTTTCGGGCGGTTCGGGGCGCGTCGGCTCCGGTTCGCCGCGCAGCCGGTGACCGAGCCGGTCGGTGCGGGCGTACACGATCTCGGGCGCGGCGGGCGCCTGCCACACCACCAGCTCGTAGTACTCGGTTTCGTCGGTGTCGTCTCGACCGCGGGCGTGTACCCGCAGCCGGTAGTCGCCCGGCCAGGGCGGGGTGACCTTGCGCAGGTGCTGCTCGACCGCCTGCGGCCCGACCACCGAGGCGCCGCCAGCGGCCGCCTGCCAGCTGACCTCGACGATCTCCTCCCAGCCGGTCGCGACGTCCGGCGGTGGCCCCTCCAGGACTCTCAACAGAATCCGGACGTGTCCGGTCTCGACGCCGGTACGGATCACCGCACCGCCGGGAACGACCGCGACCAGCCCGTTGCCGCCGAAGTCGACCTCCGGGACATCACTCCCCTCCAGCAGCGCGAACCGGTGCCCCGACACCGATGCCGACCCGCTGGCCCCGCGGGGCAGCAGGTACTCCGCCCGGGCCCGGGCGAGCAGCGCGGCGGCGTAGCCGGGGGGCATCGGGGCTTCGCGTAGCAGCAGGACCGCGGTGCCGATCGCGACGCCGAGCACCGCCGGTGGTTCGATGGCCCAGGGCTGGACACCCACCCGGTGCAGGACGGCGGCGGCGGTAGCCACGGCCAGCGCTAGCTGTGCCGCGCCATGTGCCGCGGCGACACCCGGCTCGTCGGTGATCCCAGGCTCCACCGTCAGGAGGGCGGCCACCTGCGGGCGGGTGGCCAGCCGGCGGGCCAGCGCGGCGACCAGCGGCACCGCGCCCGGCCGGATCTGCTCCAGCATGGCCGCCCCGTTGACCGCCTCGCTCGTCCCGTCCCCGCTCACGACACCGAAGTTGCCGGTGAACGGCTCCCCCAGCAAACCGGTCAGGTCCGGGGCGCCGGCCAGGTCCAACTCCGGCACGGTCAGTTCCAGCGCGCCGAGCAGGCGTTCGACCAGCAACGGCGGCAGCGAGCCGAGCGCGTCCCGCACCGGCGAATCGCCCGACCCGGGCCGGCCGCCGGAGCGGAACCGAGCCACAGCCCCGTGCCCGGCGGCCGATCCGCGGATCGGCCAGGTATCGCCGTCGGCGATCGCCCGCAGCCGGCCAAGCTCGGCCGCCGGTGCCGCCGGCACGCGCGCGACCACCAGCGGCATCGCCGCAGCGACCGGCCCGGCCAACTCGGCCAATACCGCATCGGGAATCTCGGCCACAGCACCCCCGGCTGCCCACATGTACGAGACGACGAAACTCTAAACTTAGCCGCAGACATAGCCGCCAGTCGTCACAACAGCTGTCAGGGCGGCCAGGTCGGGCGCCAGCGCCCACTTCGACGCTCCCGGCACCATTTCATCCTGAATAGAAGGCGGCGAGTCGCACGCTCATCGGCAGACCAGCGCGTTACGCCCCGAAGCTTGGAGTTCAAGTGCCGGAGGCCATGTAAGCAGCGAGGATGTAGGTGGGGTGGCGGTCCAGGTTGTCGCGGACCCGGTCGTATCGCATCGTCGTGCGCAGGTTCAACTAAGGCAAGATCGCTACGCAATGGTCCAACAATGGCACGCGGAGCTACTTTCAGTTCATAGCGCGGACTCGAGTGGAGGGCCTGACCGACGAAGCCAACAAGTGGCCTCACCCACCCAAAGGCTGGGCCACTTCTCGTTCGCCGGACACCCACCCAAGACGAACCAGGTCGGCTCAGCGGGCTGGTGGAGTCTCAGGCGAAGGTCGCGGCTTCCAGCATCGCGATGAGTGATTCGGCTGCGGCTTCGGCGTCATAGTCGGCATCCTGCAGTCGCTCGCCGATGATCGCGTCGATCGCCCCGCCGACGATGATCGCGAGAGTTCGCAGGTCCGTCCCCGGACCGAGACCGCGGGCCTCGCGGGCATCCTGCAGGAGGGCGGCGAGCGGCTTCCAGCGGGCTCCCGAATCGGGGCGGTCGTCATTGATCATCACCTCGATGATCATGCGGGCGTGGTCCGGGCGCTCGGCCATGTGCCCGACCATCCGCCGCACGTAGGCGGCGGGAGCCTGGTCGGTCGGCGCCGCGTCGACCGCCGCCCCGACGTCGGCCACCAGTGCACTCAGCACGTGCGCGTGGGCCGCCGCCACGACCGCGTCCTTGGAGGCGAAGTGGTAGAGCACCGCACCCTTGGTGATCCCCGCGGCCTGTGCGATCCGGGTCAGCGACGTGGCGGCGTATCCGTGCTCGGCCACCAGGTTGATCGTGACCTCGATGAGCTGGTTGCGCCGTGTCTGCTCGATGAAGCTGAGCGGCCTGTCCTCGGTGCCCGGCGCAGTGCGCCTTACTGCCATGCAACGACGGTACCCCATCTCCACGTATCATCTGACCAAGGGTCAAAAAACTGACCGATGTTCAGCCATGGAGGGGACGATGGACGACGTCGAGCAGGACGGGCATGCTCAGGACGGGCAGGCTGTCGAAGCGGCGCAGCCGGCCGCGCGAGCGGAAAAGAAGCGCCGCCGTCGCCAGGTGTTGAAGATCACGGCCGGGGTCGTCGCCGTGGCCGTCGTCGCTCTGGCCTTCGCCCTGCGCAAGCCGTCAGCGGTGGGGCACTGGAACAGCGCCGAGGGTCACGCGGACTTCATGACCGCCTACGACAACGCGATGGCGGACATGCCGCTGCCCGCCAAGACGATCGACGTGCGCACCGACTTCGGATTCGTGCGGGTCTACCGGTACCAGGGAGCCTCCGGCCGGGCCGAGCCGCTGGTGCTGCTGCCCGGCAGGGCCTCCGCCTCGCCGGTGTGGGCGGACAACCTGCCGCACCTGCTCAAGGTCGGTGACGTCTACACGATCGATCTGCTGGGCGAGCCGGGCAAGAGCGTGCAGGATGCGCCGATCACCTCCGACACCGACCAGGCGGCGTGGCTGGACCAGGTGCTCGCGTTTCTGCCGGAGGAGTCCTTCCACGTGGTCGGGCTGTCGATCGGCGGGTGGACGGCCGCGAACCTCGCCGTCCACAAGCCGCGGCACGTCGCCACGCTGACCCTGCTCGATCCCGTGTACACGTTCTCCAACATCCCGGCCGGCACGGCGGTCCGCGCCGTCCCCGCCTCCGTGCCGTGGCTGCCGAAGTCCTGGCGCGACTCGTTCAACTCCTACACCGCCGGGGGCGCCCCCGTGGAGGACGTGCCGGTGGCGGACATGATCGAGTCCGGGATGAAGAACTACACGCTGCGCCTGCCACAGCCCAGGCTCATCCACGAAGAAGCGCTGGGCCGCCTGACGATGCCGGTGCTGGCGATCCTGGCCGGCAGGTCGGTGATGCACGACGTCGACGCCTCCCGCAAGGTCGCCGATCGCGTGCTCCGGAACGGGACGGTGAAGCTCTACCCGAACGCCTCGCACGCGATCAACGGAGAGCGCCCCAAAGAGGTCGCCACCGACATCGCCGCGTTCCTCGACGCCAACTGAAAGGTCGCCCGTTCGCCGCAAGATCAGAATCGGGGCGCGCTCAGACTGCAGGCTCATCGCCAGCCGATCCTCCACTGGCAGGGCCCGTCGCTGCTCGCGGGTCATCGATTCCCACCGGACCGCCGTCGACACCCGGCCGGGGCGGCCCCGTGCGGACCGAGCCAGGTTCACCCGGACGGAACAAAGCTTCCCGCCCCAACGGGGTGGGACCAGAACCCGTTCGTCGATTGCCCATCCAAAATTGCTAAGTGGGGCGAACCCAGGCTCGCATCTGGAGCCAGATTGCGCTCTGAGGTGCCCCGGATCTTCCGCACAGGTCCCCAACCAGGGTTGGGCAGAACCGGAAGGGAAGGTCGTTGGCACAACAGAGCGGCATTTCACCCAGGAGCACAAGGACGAGATCGTCCCCATGGTCCTGGCGGCCCACGCCTCATCGCCAGATCGGACGGCCCCGGCGCCAGCGCGGTGAACGCGTCACCGGCGAACAGCTCGACACCGGCCGCCGGCCGCTGGCAGCCGGCCGCGGCGGCAGGCGATCTCCACCACCTCCGGGAGATCCTGCATCGTCGTCTCCAGCCCGCGCCGCGCGAACTCCAGGGAGAACTGCCCATGGCCACCGCCCAGATCGAGCACCCTCCGGGCAGCCGGGAACGCGCGCGGGCAGAGGTCGACCACGGGCCCGATCAGAGGACGGGCCCGGACTGCCAAGGTGGCCTGGCCGGTCTCGGGCAACGCCGGGCGCGACGGAAGCCGGTCGCCGGACGCCGTCCGGTCACGCAACCACGCGTTGAGCAGCGCGCCCCAGCGGCGGATCGCCGCGTCGTGGCGTCGCAGCATGGCGTCATGAGGCCAAGCCGGCGCATGCGGGCCCGACGAATAACGGCCCTGTTCGTCCAGCGCGACATCGCCCCCTGCTGTGAGCTGGCCGAGGACCGCACGCAGCGCTCCCTCATCGAGGTCGCATCGCTCGGCGAGCTCGAAGGGGGCTCCGGGGAGGGCGGCCAGCACACCCGCTTCGGCCGCGGCGTCATACGCCAGCGCCAGCCTCCAGTCGACGAGCTTCTCCAGCGGCGCCAGGAACGACATGTCAGCGTCCTCGTCCAACCAAGGGACTTCCGGGTGTGAAGCATCCAGCCGCCGGGCCGGCTCCGTCATGATGACCACCTCCGAGGCGATTCTTGGGCTCCCGGCCTGCGGCGGCATTTTTCTGTTGCCATTTTGGCAAACCGGCGATCGTGGTGACGGCCCGTGCTGGCGCCCTGTTCCGGGCGTGCCCGAGCGAGTATTATGGACGGGTATTCAATTACTCTTGTAGATATTTTTGTTAAACGAGTTTAAATCGCGCACAAATCACCGAATGACCGGGGGAAAGGCAATGACTGCTGCGACGGAACACATCCCGCACACCAACCACCCGCATGTTCACGGCGAGGGCTGCGGGCATGTGGCGTTCCCGCACGACGACCATGTCGACTACCTCCACGACGGCCACATCCATCGGGTCCACGAAGATCACGTTGACGAGTGCGTCGTGGCCGGTCACGCGGTGCACGAGGCCCATGAACATCAGCACGGGCCGGGATGCGGTCACGTCGCCGTGCCACACGACGACCACGTCGACTACCTGCACGACGGGCACCGCCACAGCGAGCACAACGGGCACTGGGACTGCCACTGACGTCGGCTGCTCGCGGCCCGGCTGCTGACGCCCGGCACGGTCAGGAGCACGCCGCGCACCGGTAAGTGATGGTCAGGCCACCGTCGGCGGCGTGCCCGATCTCGGCGTCGACCTCGAACACCTCGGCGAGCCGCCCGGCGGTCAGCACCTGCTCGGGCGTCCCCGCCGCGACCAGCGATCCGGCATCGGGATCGAACTGTTCAACGTGCCCTGGTTCACAGCCACCCAGCGCGAGGTCGCCCACGACAAGCTCGCCCGCGTCTCGTCCCTGGACTTCCTGCTGTCCTACGGCCTCGCCCCGCTCGGACTCGCCCTGATCGTGCCCACCATGGACACCTTCGGGCTCGAACCCGTGCTCGGCCTCTGCGCCGCCGTCTGCTTCTTCGCCCCAGCCCTGGCCGCCCTCGTGCCCGGCACCCGCCGCTTCTCCAACCGATAGGACACCCTGCACCCGGTACCGGTCCCACCACCACGAGCGGCCTCGGTGTCGTTCCTGCCCGCGGCGCGGTCACGCGGGTCCGACATGCCGCATTCCCAGCACACCCCGCCCCTCATTACCGCCTTCACCGCGGTGATCGCAACATGGTACGGTCTGAATTGATAATCGTTTTCATTATCGGATTGGTGTCATGTCCTCGACCACGCTCTCCGTGCCGACGGCTCGTACCGACGTGCGCGAACGGGTCGCGACGCGTTCCGGGCTGATGGCGCTCTGCGGTGCGCTGGGCCTTCTCCTGGCGGTGTCGATCGTGGTCGCCATCGGGCTCGGCGCCGCCGTGATCGGTCCCGCGGACACCGCGCGCTACCTGTGGGCGGCCCTCACCAGCGGGACGATCCCCGCCGAGGACGCCTCGGCGTACCAGATCGTCTGGACGATCCGAACACCCCGCGTCCTGCTGGCCGCGCTCGTGGGGGCGGGGCTGAGCGCGGTGGGCGTCGCGATCCAGGCGCTGGTCCGCAACGCCCTCGCCGACCCGTTCGTGCTGGGGATCTCGTCTGGCGCGTCCGTCGGCGCGGTGACAGTCAGCGTCACGGGCGGCCTGGCGGGACTCGGGGTGTATGCGATGTCCACCGGCGCCTTCGCCGGTGCTCTGGCGGCCTCGCTGCTGGTCTATCTCGCCGCGGCCGGCCGGACGGGGATGTCGCCGCTGCGGCTGGTGCTGACGGGCGTGGCGATGGGGCTCGGGTTCCAGGCGCTGATGAGCGTGCTCGTCTACTTCGCGCCGGACGGCGAGGCGAGCAGCATGATCCTGTACTGGACGATGGGCGGTTTCGGCGCCGCGTCCTGGGGCGCGCTGCCGGTGGTGGCGGCGGTCGTCCTGGCGGGAGTGCTGACCCTGTACCGGTACGGGCGGGTTCTGGACGCGCTGGCGCTCGGTGACGAGACCGCCGCCAGCCTGGGCGTCGGCCCGGACCGGCACCGCAAGGTGCTCCTCCTGCTCGTCTCGCTGATCACGGGGGTGATGGTCGCGGTGAGCGGGGCCATCGGCTTCGTCGGGCTGGTCATGCCGCACCTGGTCCGGATGGTCGTCGGCGCCGTCCACGCCCGCGTGCTCGCGGTGGCCCCGCTGGTCGGCGCGATCTTCATGGTGTGGGTCGATCTGGTGTCCCGGACGGTGGTGGCCCCGCGCGAACTGCCGCTGGGCGCCATCACGGCGCTGGTCGGCGTGCCGGTGTTCATCGGCCTGATGCGTCGCAGGGCGTACGCCTTCGGAGGGCGCTGACGATGGACCTCGTCCTGGACGGGCTGACGGTGGCCGCCGACGGCCGGAACCTGGTGCACGAACTGTCGCTTGAGGTGCCGAGCGGTCAGGTCGTGGGCCTGGTCGGCCCGAACGGCAGCGGCAAGTCGACCGCGCTCAGATGCGTCTACCGGGCCCTGCGCCCCACCGCCGGCGCCGTCCTCCTCGGCGGCGACGAACTCGGCGGTCTGCCACTGCGGCGCAGCGCGCAGCTCGTCGCGGCGATGACCCAGGACGGTGCGGTCGATCTCGACTTCACCGTGGAGGAGGTCGTCGCGCTCGGCCGGATCCCGCACGGGCGGGGCAACCGCCCCCTCGGCGACCGGGAGGGGGAGCTGTGCAGGGAGGCGATGGAACGCCTCGACATCGCCCACCTGGCCCGCCGCGGCGTCCTCCACCTCTCCGGCGGCGAACGCCAGCGCGTCCTGCTGGCTCGGGCACTGGTCCAGGAGCCACGGATCCTGGTGCTGGACGAGCCGACCAACCACCTCGACGTCCGCCATCAGATCGACCTGCTCACCCTGCTACGGAAACTCGGGCTGACCGTGCTGGTCGTCCTGCACGACCTCAACCTCGCCGCCGCGGTGTGCGACCGGATCGGCGTCCTGTCGCAGGGACGGCTCGTCAAGGCCGGAACGCCCTGGAACGTTCTCACCCCCGGCACCGTCGCCGACGTCTTCGGCGTCGAGGTCACCGTCGTCCCGCACCCGCTGTCGGGCTCCCCGCAACTGCTGTACTCCCTCCCCCTCGAAAGGCCGTCCCCATGAAGCGAGCCCTTGCCACCGCCCTCGCCGCCGCGCTGCTCCTCAGCGCCTGCGGCGCGGAAGTGGAACAGGACCCGGCCGCGGCCAAACGCAAGGTCAAGAGGTGCGGGGAGGCGGTCGAATACTCCGTACCGAAGAGGGCGGTCGCCTACGAAGGCGGGAGCGCCGACAAGCTCTTCAGCCTAGGACTGACCGAGCACGTGCACGGCTACGTCATGCCGCCCGCCAACCCGCCCGTCACCGAATCCCCCTGGGCGGCCGAATACGCCAAGGTCAAGATGCTGAGCGACGACCTGCTCAACAAGGAGATCGTCGTACAAGCCAAATCCGACTTCGTCGTGGCGGGCTGGAACTCGGGCTTCAGCCAGCAGCGCGGCATCACACCGCAGATCCTCGACGGCCTCGGCATCCAGAGCTTCATGCACACCGAAAGCTGCTTCAACTACCCCGGGCACCCCGAGAAGGTCGCACCCTTCGACGCCCTGTTCACCGACCTCCAGCGGCTCGGCCAGATCTTCCACGTGGAGGACAAGGCCCACAAACTCATCGCCGACTACAAGAAGCGGGTCGAGGCCGTACGGGCGGCGGCACCCAAGGGCAACCCCGTACCGGTGTTCCTCTACGACTCGGGCACCGACCAGCCCCTCACCGCCGGCAGCCAGGTACCCCCCAACGACATCATCAAGACCGCCGGCGGCCGCAACATCTTCACCAACCTCCAGCAGCGCTGGGCCCAGGTCGGCTGGGAGGCGATCACCTCGGCCCAACCCGAGGTCATCATGATCCTCGACTACGGCGACCAGCCCGCCGCCAAGAAGATCGACTTCCTCAAGAAGTCACCGCACACCCGCGACCTGCCCGCCGTCAAGAAGGACAACATCTTCATCCTCGACTACAACGAAGGCATCAGCGGCCCCCGCAACATCAACGGCCTTGAGAAGTTCGGCAAGTACCTGCGGTCCCTCGGCTCCTGACCGACGGTCGAGGGTTCGAATGCCTCCGGACGCACCATCCTCACCAGGGCGACCGCCCCCTCCGAGATCCCACCCCTGGGGAGACACCACCCGATGCTCACTGCCGTCCCGTCGGCGGGGTCTTCGCCGAGGGGACGGCCAAGGCGGCGAGCTGGCCGGCGAACGCGTCCAGTACGTTCATCGCTTCCTTGGTGTTCCGGTCTGGGAGCCAGTTCAGAAACAGTCCGTCGATGACCGTCACCAGGAGCCGGGCCAGTGTCGGCATGGGCAGTGACCATTCGATCCCGGCCTGTTGGGCGACGAAGGCCAGATAGTCGGTCCCCTGCTGGTAGTAGCTCTCATACTGCCGTCGCGCGAGTTGTGATCTGTTTCGGTCATGGAGCGCGTATGTGGTGAGTTCGTAGGCCACAAGGTGCTCGTCGGGGCGCTCGCTGCCGGCCTCCCAGACGGCTCTAAGGCTGGACCTGAGGTTGTGGTCGAGGGGCGCGTCCAGGGACCACACGGCGCGGGCGGCTTGGACCATGTCGCTGACGATGGTGGCGGCCAACTCGCCGAGGAGTTCGTCCTTGGACCGGAAGCAGTAGTGGAACGAGCCGCGCGGCATGCCGGCCTCGGCGGCGATGGCCCTCGTCGAGGTCGCCGCGATCCCGTCGCGGGCCATCACTCTGGCGGCCGCGGCGATGAGCAGGCGACGCCGTTCTGCGACGGGTAGCCGAGCCACCTGGCACCTCCTGTCCGTGATGAGCGTCGGACGTCGAATTTATCAGGCGCCCTACTAGGGCAGATAACTAGGGCGTTTGACTAGGGCGGTCGCCCTACATACTCTTTGGGTACCTGACCTCCGCTGACGCGGTTCCAGCCAGAGTGATCGAGAAGGTTGCGGCATGTCACAGCAAAGCCTCACCATCGTTCAGAACGCCTTCCAGGCGCTCGCCGGCAACAACCCCGAACAGATCGCCGCCGTCTTCACCTCGGACGCCGAGTGGCTGTCACCCGCCGGCAACGCCACCGCCGCCGCACTGGGGGTGACCAGCCACATGGTGGGCCGGGAGGCGATCGTGCGATTCTTCGCCGAGGACTTCCCCCGCCTGTTCGCTCATGACCTCGCCGTCACCATCCACGGTGCCCACGGTGAAGGCGAACGGATGACCGTGGAGGCGACCCTGACGGCGACGCTGGCCAACGGCAACCACTACGCCAATGACTACTGCTTCGTCTTCGAACTCCGGGCCGGGCTGATTCACCGGGCGCGCGAGTACGTGGACACCGCCCGCGGGCACCGCATGGTCTTCGGCGATGCCCGCTAGCCGACATCCCCGGTCTGGTCGAGGGGCAGGTCGCCCCTGGCGGACTGTGCTTTCCGCGGGCGCGTGGGGAGCCGCAGGTCGCGACCCGCGCCGCGACGCCCGATCGACAAGGAAACACATGGCCTCTCGCAAGCCGCTGTGGCCGGGAATCGCGGGCCCGTCGCTGTTCACTCTTGTCTGGCTGGTCGAAGGCGCGATCAGACCTGGCTACGACCCGATGCGCAACTGGATCAGCGAGTTAGCGCTGACCAGCCGCGGCTGGATCCAGATCACCGGCTTCCTGGTCAGTGGCCTGCTCATCGCCGTGTACGGAATCGCCCTGCGGGACGCGCTGTCCGATGGTCCGGGCGCGCTATGGGGGCCGAGACTGGTCACGGTCACCGGGACTGCTCTCGCCCTGGCGGGTGCATTCGTCATCGACCCGGGCACCTACCGCCCGCCCGGCACCCCGGCCGGGCCGACCTGGCACGGCGTCCTGCATGACATCTTCGGGGCGGTCGTGTTCGTCGCGGCAGCGGTGACCGTGGTCGTGCTGTCCAAACGCCTGACCCCTTGGATCGGGTGGGTGACCGCGACGGCGATGCTGACCCTGTGGGCGGCGTCAGGGGTGGCGGAAGGAATCGATCATGCGCCCGCCGGGCTGCTGCAACGACTGTCGATCCTGACCGGATTCGGCTACCTGGCTTGGACCGCGTTGAGGATCCCGTCGGCGGCGCGCGGCCCTGGTCCGCCTGAAACGTGATTCCAGGAAGGAGCAACCGTGGCCATGCTCGCTGCCCGCAAGCCACCCAACACCTCTGCGACCGACCCCTATGGGCCCACCACGCCGACAAGTCCACGACATTGAGCTCATTCCATCTTCATCCGGCCTGGTGGTGAAGGGTGAGGATGGCCTGGACAACGGCGGTCAGGCGGCTGGGTGAGCAGCGGGCCTTACGGAGGATGTGCCGGCTTCTGAGGGTGGGGGCGCCGCGCTCGCCCATGGCTCGGATCCTGGCGTGGTGTCGGTTGAACAGTTTCTTGTGCTTGCCCAGCCTGCGGCGCTTGGTGCGTTTGTAGGGGGTGGCGATCGCGCCGCCCGCACCGAGCAACCGGCCGTGCGGGTCGGTGAGGAACTGGATGTTCACCCCATGCCGCCGGTGCTTTCCCGAGTGGTACGACCGGTCGTTCACCCCCGACAGCCGGTCGATGGCCGCCGGCGTCCCGTCCAGAATGACGTAGGCCTTGCGTGCCGCGCCCCGCAGGGCTTGGCACAGATCAGGAGCCAGTTCGGCGAGCAGTTCCACGACCTCGGTGACGTATCGGTGGGCCGTCGCGGTGCCCACGCCGAACGCCGCGGCCAGGCCGGCGAAGGTCTTCTTCCGCCGCAGATGCACCAGAACCAGCACCGCCTGGCGCCCCGGAGCCAGGCGGTGGATGGGTCGAGCCGCTTGGTATGAACCTGTAGATTGCGGCGACGTGGATGATCATGTTGAGGGTGCCCTCTTGATCCAGGCGAGCCGCTTGCTTGGTGAGGGCGAGTTCGAGCTCAGGCATGTCGGAGGGGACGGCGTTCTCGCCCTCCTGCACGAGGTGCGGCGGCTCTGCGACGAATCCGAGCGGAATGACGACGCCGAGACCGCTGCGACCATAGCCATTCTTCGCTCCACTGCTGCGGCCTATGCGTTGCGTCACTGCGTGTATGAAAAGGTGAACTGCGACTTCGACGACGAGGACGGCACGCTTCTCAACGGGGTGGACGAGCACGACGCGCAAGGCGTCAGCCGTCCGCTCGTGGAGGAGGCCGTCCGGGCTGCACGGGCGGCCCTGGACGCCAACCCCGACGATGCCCTGGTGCCGCTTCACCTGGGGCATGCGCTCACCTGGTCGGGGGACCCTGACGGCGCCGTCCAGGCGTACGAGGAGGCACTGCGTCGGGACCCGTGGGAAAGCTGCGCCCGTTCCGCTCTGGAATACCTCGGCGCGCCGCCCGCCGACCAGCCGCCCAACGAGATGTCCTGGGACGAGGCGAACTCGTGGGATCGGGAGCCCGAGCTTTCTCCTATGAGTCGCGGGCGCCATGGGTTCGCCCTACTCCGCTCCTTCTTCTGGGTCAACAACAACGACTCGGACCATCGATTCCTCCTCTTCGGCTCCGTTGCCGATGCCTGCGCCTATGCCGAAGAGACGCTGGGCTTCGATGCCGCTAAGGAGGATTTCGAGGGCGATGATGACGGCTATGACGAGGACGATGGGATCGTCCTGCATGTTCATCGGCCTGGGCGTGCCATCGTCGAATACGAGCTGAAGGGGCCCGGCCAGGTCGCGTGGAGCGAACCGCTGGAGTCGCCCCTTCCGCCTGGACGTCCGCTTCGGATCAACACCAGAACCTGCTTCTGACTGGGAGTTCTGTTAGCACTCGCCCCGGTTCAGGATGAGTGAGCTGGTGCACCAGAACCAGCAACGCTTGGCGCCCCGGTGGCAGCACCCGCCATCGCGACCCGAGGCGGCGGCGGTGGCCACGGATGAGGTCGGCCATGAATCCACGCGTCGACGGCGATAGATCCAGCGCAGCGCGATAGAACAACACCAGAAGCTCCTGGCAGAGCGGTTCGTCTTGGTCGGCTCTGCATCTACCAGGAGGCGATTCCGTCCTGATCGTGCAGGTCACAGGCTGGTCGCGGCCCGTGTAGCTTGATCGCCAAGCAAAGAGCTCCTCGTAGATCGAGGTCTGCCACGAACACGCTCACCAGGAGCCTGGATGCTGTTCTATCGCGCTGCCCTCGTTCTCTCTCCCTCGGCCCGGACGTTCGTGGCCGATCCCATCCGCGAGCGCCGTCAGGCGGCCGGGTCGCGGTGACGCCGCCTGGCTCCGGGGCGCCAGGCGGTGCTGGTTCTGGTGCATCTGCGGCGGAAGAAGACCTTCGCCGGCCTGGCCGCGGCGTTCGGCGTGGGCACCGCGACGGCCCACCGATACGTCACCGAGGTCGTGGAACTGCTCGCCGAACTGGCTCCTGATCTGTGCCAAGCCCTGCGGGGCGCGGCACGCAAGGCCTACGTCATTCTGGACGGGACGCCGGCGGCCATCGACCGGCTGTCGGGGGTGAACGACCGGTCGTACCACTCGGGAAAGCACCGGCGGTATGGGGTGAACATCCAGTTCCTCACCGACCCGCACGGCCGGTTGCTCTGGGCGTCACCGGCGTTGCCGGGCTCGGTCCACGACCTGACCGCCGCTGGTGAGCACGGCACCATCGCCGGGCTGACCGGACGGGCGATCGCTTGCTATGCCGACAACGGGTACCTCGGTGCGGGCGGCGCGATCGCCACCCCCTACAAACGCACCAAGCGCCGCAGGCTGGGCAAGCACAAGAAACTGTTCAACCGACACCACGCCAGGATCCGAGCCATGGGCGAGCGCGGCGCCCCCACCCTCAAAAGCCGGCACATCCTCCGTAAGGCCCGCTGCTCACCCAGCCGCCTCACCGCCGTTGTCCAGGCCACCCTCACCCTTCACCACCAGGCCGGATGAAGATGGAATGAGCCCCTTCCTCGGCGAACTGGGCCCACCCGCAAGACCGAACTCCCGGGTGCCGGCCCGGCGCCGGGCCCGGTTCGCCCCTGCGACGTTGATCGTTTGCAGTCGAGGAGAGGCATCTGCTTCGATCACACCCGTGACCTCTATATGGACCGGCGAACGGGTGCGGCTTCGGGGGATCGAACTCGAGGACTGGCAGGCATTCAAAGAGTTCGATGCGCACTCTGCGGACATGCGCAGCGGAGACATGCTGCATCCACCACGGTCGGATGAGGGATACAGGCGGTGGGCCCTCGAAGAAGGGTCCCGTCAGCCCGATGGTGACAACTTCCGAGTGGCCATCGTGGCCGCGCAAGACGATGTCCTCGTCGGCACCCTGAACACCGTCGATGCCGATCCCAGGGCGGGGCGGTTCAGCTACGGCATCGCGATCGGCAACCGGCATCAGCGCCTTGGATACGCCAGCGAAGCCATCGTGATCCTGCTTGCCTTCATGTTCGGGGAACGTCGTTACCACAAATGTGAAGTCGGGATCTACGCCTTCAACGAGCCCTCCGTCGCGCTCCACCAGAAGCTCGGGTTCGTCCAGGAAGGACGACTGCGTGATCACGAGTACTTCGCCGGTCGCTTCCACGATGTGATCCTGATGGGACTCACGACCGAGGAGTTCACCGCACGCCATCGACTCCCAGAGGTAAACGACGCAAGTATGCGTCGGGGAAGCACAGCCCCCGGCTAGTCGCAGTCGACGACTGGCTCCCCTGTGGTTCGACGAGCAGCCGCCCTTCGACGATCGCGGACCGCGGCCGCTCCGTCGAAGATGCAAAGTAGGCCCCGACAAAATCGGCCCTCGATGCTCGGATCTACTCTTCACCCGCCGCAGGTCGATGCCGCGCTCGGCGGCCAGACTGCTTGCCTCTGGCGATCAGCAGCGCCGTGACCAGCCGGGTCGCCGATCCTTTCGGTGACCCGGTCCTGCCATTGGCGGTGGTGTTCGGCTGATCCGATCCACGTAGTTGCGGACCTCGTCGTACTCGCCGAGCTCGATCAGGCCGCCGTGACCGTCTACGTGATCAGGCGTCCTGCTGATCGCCTGGCCGCTCCTGTGCTATCTCGCCGACCGCGCCCCGGGCGCACCGGCGCCGGAGAGTGATCGATGAGTGGACGGCCGCCCGTCCGCTCACCGAGTAGCGAGGCACCGGGCTGAGGAGAGCCCGCTGGGCGGGCCGCCCAGCGGCGGGCCCGTCCACGACCACTGCCCGCCAACACCGTCGGTTTCGCGTGCGACCAGGGTCTGTCCAGATGACCGTACAGTCCCATCACGGGATGAGCTCAGATCCTCCCGCAACGACGAGTCCCGGCTCGCAGGGGCCGGCGGACGCCCACCGTACCTGTGGCCGCTCCCCACCCAGTGGTCCGGTGATGCCGTCGATGGCCCTGTCACCAACAGGTTCCGGGGCGTCGGCGGATCCCGTGGAACGGCCTGAGGGCCGACAGGTGGCTCCGGCGAACGCATCGGCTACGGGCAATGTGGTGGTCGGATACATGGTCGGGGTCGCGTGGCAACGCCTAGTGTTCCCTTTCACAACAGTGGTGTGCTCCACATCATGTGGGCGGCCGGAGAGGGCGCATGAAGGGCGAAGACGCCTATGCCGCGCCATGACGCCACGCTCGGCGGTGGCCGGGCCTGCGCCAGTGCCATGGCACGTCGCGTCGGCTGACGCGAGGTGGGTCGGGGTTCCCGTTCCGCGCTGGCGGGTGCGGCCTGCCCCTGCGATGTCGTCCGGCCACCCTCCCAACTCGCCAAGGAAGCGGTGAACTCATGACCGATGCCTGGACGCCCGCGGCGGGCCCGCCGACCCGTTCGGGAGGGATCGTCCGTATCGTCGGTGCGAGCCTGATCGGGACGACGATCGAGTGGTACGACTTCTTTCTGTACGGGTCGGCGGCTGCGTTGGTGTTCAACAAGTTGTTCTTCCCGACCTCCGATCCGCTGGTGGGGACGTTGATCGCGTTCATCACCTATGCGATCGGGTTCGCCGCCCGGCCGCTGGGCGGGGTGGTGTTCGGGCACTTCGGTGACAAGATCGGCCGTAAGAAGCTACTGGTGTTCAGCCTGCTGCTGATGGGCGGCTCAACGTTCGCCATGGGCCTGCTGCCGACCTACGCCACCATCGGCGTCGCCGCTCCCCTGCTGCTGACCGCGCTGCGGCTCATCCAGGGGTTCGCGCTGGGCGGGGAGTGGGGCGGGGCGGTGCTGATCGTCTCCGAGCACGGCGGCGACAAACACCGCGGGTTCTGGGCGTCCTGGCCCCAGTCCGGGGCGCCGGGCGGGAACCTGCTGGCCACCGGTGTCCTGGCGTTGCTGGCGGCGGTGCAGTCGGAGGAAACGTTCCAGGCGTGGGGCTGGCGGATCCCGTTCCTGCTGTCAGGCCTGCTGGTGCTGATCGGGCTGTGGATCCGCGTGTCGGTCTCCGAATCCCCCGTGTTCCTGGAAGCGCAGGCCCGTGCCCAGGCCAGGGCCGCCGCGACCGGTCAGGCCAGGGAGCCGGCCCCGGTGGTGGAGGTGATCCGCAGCAGCTGGCGGCAGGTGCTGACGGCGATCGGCACCCGGTTCGGAGAGAACATCTCCTACTACATCCTCACCTCGTTCCTGCTGGTTTACGTCACCACCCACCTCGACCTCAGCAAGAGCACCGCCCTGAACGCCGTCCTGATCGGATCGGCCGTCCACTTCGTCACGATCCCGGCCTGGGGGGCGCTGTCGGACCGGATCGGCCGGCGGCCGGTCACGCTGATCGGATCGGCCGGTATGGCGTTGTGGGCGTTCGCGTTCTTCGCGCTGGTCGACACCGAGTCCTTCACCGTCATCACCGTGGCGGTCACCGTCGGGCTGTTGCTGCACGGGGCGATGTACGGGCCGCAGGCGGCGTTCATCTCCGAGATGTTCGACACCACCGTCCGCTACACCGGAGCCTCGATGGGCTCCCAGCTCGCCTCCATCATCGCCGGAGCCCTCGCCCCGATCATCGCCGTCGAGCTGCTCAAAGACTTCGACTCGGCCATACCGATCACCCTGTATCTGTGCCTGGCGGCGGTGGTCACCACCATCACCGTCGCCATCGCCCGCGAGACCCGGGGCCGCGACCTCGCCAGTTCCGTCGAGGCCGAGGCCCGCGCCGCTTCGAGGAAGGGCATGCCGGCCAACATCGAATCGGCCTGAACGCAGCGTTCAGATGGGACGAATCCGGGCGCGCCGCCCTGACCTGTCGCCGTTCAGAAGGTGGCCATCTGGGACAGCCGGTGCAGACGCAGCGCCACCTGGATCTCCAGGGCGCGGACGGGGCTGTTGGGGGAACTCGCGCGGGATGCGGTCGGCGGCGTACAGCGGGCCGATCAACTCCTCGCACAGGCGCAGCGGTACCCCAGGATGACGCGCGGACCCTCCTCGCCGACGCCGTGGTGAATGGTCGGCGTGCGGCGGAAGCGCGTGTCGGGGTGGTAGTCGGTGCTGGCGTACGGGCGGGCAGTCTGGGCGACGAGCCCGCCCAAGCCCTCGCCCATGCACAGCCGCAGCGCCTGGAACGCGGAGAACACCGAACCGTCGGCCACCCGCGTGTAGGTCTCCCCCGCGGCCGGGTCATCCATGGTCAGATACGCGACGTCGGTACCCAGCAGGCTCCGGGCACGTTGGACGATCGCGCGCAGGACGGCGTCCGAATCGCCCAGTGCGGCCAGTTCCTTCTACCGACGGCGGTGTTGCCGCAACGTCCGCCGAATGCCGGCGCCACCTCGGTCGCGTCGTCCACGACCGCCTGGCGCGCCGGATCGACCCCGGCGGCCCGCACCTCGGCGCCGGGCCGGGTCAGCCGGTCGGCGGGGCGCCCGCCGCCGCCCGCAGGTCCAGCAGCCCCCGCAGGACGGCCGTGACCAGCGTGTCTGGGTGCGTCCTGTGGTTCGTCCCACATCCGCCATCATGGAACGCGGCGACGGGGATCAGTGCGCTCCCCATCCGCCGTCCAGCTTCAGGGACGTGCCGGTCATGTATCCGGTGTGCGGGCCGCACAGCCACACCACCGCGGCGGCGACCTCCTCCGGCTCGATCAGCCGCTTGATCGGCGAACGGTCCAGCAGGACCCGCTCCAGCACCTCCTCGGGTTCCATGCCGTGCGCGGCGGCCTGGTCGCCGAGCTGCCCCTCTACAAGTGGAGTGCGGACGTAGCCGGGACTGACACAGTTGCTGGTCACCCCGAACGGCGCGCCCTCCAGAGCGGTGACCTTGCTCAGCCCCTCCAAGGCATGCTTGGCGGCGACGTAGGCGGCCTTGTAGGCGCTGGCACGCAACCCGTGCACGCTGGAGATGTTGACCACCCGGCCCCAGCCCCGCGCGTACATGTGCGGCAGTACCTGGCGCAGCAACAGGAACGGCGCGGTCACCATCACATCCTGGATCAGCGTGAACCGCTCCAGCGGGAACTCCGGGATGGGCGCGACATGCTGGAGCCCGGCGTTGTTGACCAGGATGTCGACCTGCACGGGCAACTCGGCGATGGCGCCCGGGTCGGCGAGGTCGGCCGCGTGCCCCTGCCCGCCGACCGCCTCGGCCACCGCCTTGGCGGCCTCCGCGTCGATGTCCACGACGTGCACGGTGGCGCCCGCCTCGGCCAGCGCCAGCGCGCACGCCCGGCCGATACCGCCACCGCCGCCGGTCACCAGGGCGACCCGGCCGGTCAGGTCCACCGGGCCGGAGACGCTGGGCATCGAAGGCAACGAGAAGCTTGTCATGCCGCGAACAGTAGGCTCGGGCCCCCCGGAATCCCATGGTGGTCGACCACACGCTCATAACTGACAACATGGCGGCCACAGACGCCTGCACCAGAATTTCTCCGGACACGGCGCAGACGGGCGATCTCCAACTCTTCCCTGCCGCGATGCCGGACGGCGCCATCAGGTGGACAGGCTGAGCACCACCGCGACGGGCTCAGCGTCGGGCCGCATGAACACCAAGACCACATCGGATCATCCTCACGAAACCGCTGGTGTACCGGCACCCACCGGCGCCGTTCAGCATGGGCGGCGTGGGGCGCCTGCTCCATCCGGCGCGGGTGCGCGCGCACGACAGCGAGCGATCCGCGGCTCGGGCCTGCGTCCTGGGCCGGCGGGGCGATTCGGGTCGTGGCCCGGGCGTTCGGCCATCGATGAGCGACGCCCTTATCGCGGGTTATCGCCGGTCAGACGGCGGATATGGTTCGCACCACATACCAGTGGCCCTAAAAGTAGGCCGCGTCCACGTATTCCATGCCACTGCCTGGAGCGAATGATGTCGGAACTCGTTTCCCAACCGAGGAGGTCCTGATGACGATCACACCGAAACCTGAACCAAACCAGATCATCCGGCTCATTTCTCGAACGGCGTGCAGACACACGGCGCCCCCGACAACGGCGGTGGCGTACCGGATCAAAAACCGTTGATCTCCCGGTAGCCGACGCGACGCGCTCCTCCCGCCCCTGTGAGTCAAGGACGGTCATCCATGGCGCATGCTAGGGCCACCGGTTCCGGTGGCCGTCACCGTCCCCCGCGCATCGGCCGTATCGTCCTCGCCAGCCTGATCGGCACGACGATCGAGTGGTACGACTTCTTCCTCTACGGCAGCGCCGCCGCGCTGGTGTTCAACACGCTGTTCTTCCCCTCGACCGACCCATTGACCGGAACGCTGATCGCATTCGGCACCTATGCGATCGGATTCCTGGCGCGCCCGCTGGGCGGGATCGTGTTCGGGCACTTCGGGGACCGGGCCGGGCGTAAGAAACTGTTGGTGCTCAGCCTGCTGCTGATGGGCGGGGCCACCTTCGGGATGGGACTGCTGCCCGGCTACGCCGACATAGGCCCGGCCGCACCGATCCTGCTGACCACGCTGCGCCTAGTGCAGGGGTTCGCCCTCGGCGGGGAGTGGGGCGGCGCCGTCCTCATCGTCTCCGAGCACGGCGGTGACGGACACCGCGGCTTTTGGGCGGCCTGGCCCCAGGCCGGTGCCCCCGCGGGCAACCTGCTGGCCACCGGCGTGCTCGCGGTGCTGTCCACCGTGCAGCCCGAGGAGGACTTCCTCGCCTGGGGCTGGCGAATCCCGTTCCTACTGTCGGGCGTGCTGGTGCTGCTCGGCCTGTGGATGCGGGTATCGGTCGCCGAGTCACCGGTATTCCTGGCCGCCAAGGAACGCGCCGAAGCCGCCGGGGCCACCGGCCACGCCCCCACGATCGAGGTGCTCCGCACAAGCCGGCGCCAGCTGCTGACCGCCATCGGCACGCGCATCGGCGAGAACGTCTCCTACTACATCCTCACCTCGTTCGTCCTCGTCTACGTGACCGCCCATCTGGGACTGGGCCGCGGCACCGCCCTGAACGCAGTGCTGATCGCCTCCGCCGTACATTTCCTCACTATTCCGGCCTGGGGAGCGCTGTCGGACCTCATCGGCCGCCGCCCGGTCACGCTGATCGGTTCGGCCGGAATGGCCCTGTGGGCATTCGTCTTCTTCGTGCTGGTCGACACCGAGTCGTTCACGCTCATCACCGCCGCCGTGACCGCCGGCCTCTTCCTGCACGGCGCGATGTACGGCCCGCAGGCGGCCTTCATCGCCGAGATGTTCGACACCCGGATCCGGTACTCGGGCGCCTCGATGGGTTCCCAGCTCGCTTCGATAATGGCGGGTGCGATCGCCCCTGCCCTCGCCGTGGAACTGCTCAAGGAGCATGAATCCTCCGCCCCCATCTCCGTCTTCGTCTGCATCGCCGCCGTCATCACCGCCATCACCGCCCTCCTCACCCAGGAGACCCGCGGCCGTGACCTCAACGGCCGCCATGCCGCCCACCGCCGGACCGGCCGGCGGCGGCCGTTCCGCTCCGCCGAACTGAACTGAACCAACAGAACAATGGCGCCGTCCACATCCGCCGTGACGCCACTGTGGTGACCGGCCATCTGTCCCCGGACAGACGCTGAACATATCGTTTGCAGCCCAGGCGCTCCGATCACGGTGTTCGCGGCATCAGCTTTCAGGGGGTCAGGTTGAGCATTCCCATCGACGGCGCCATTCGACCAGCGCACACCGAGTACCACGAGGTGAGGGACGTCCCTGCGCTGCGATCGGACCTTCTGGATTGCATCCAGGCCAACCTCGCTCTGCTCGCCGACCTGCGTCACGGACCTGGCAGCCATCTTCGGTTGGGCGCCGGTCTTCGCTTCTCCCCACGTCCCGGGCGCGCCGGGCTGCCGACCGTCGAACCACAGATTCCCGATCACCTTGAGGACGCCGACCGGCTGCTCGGCCTCGCCACGACCGCGTACCGGCGAGCCGCCCGGATCCTTGAGGACGCCGCCGGCTCCGGGCCCGCGCTCGTCATCGGTGACGCCTTCCACCTGCCGTGGGTGCCGTATCACGGCCGTCACCATGTGGAGCACAGTTTCGCCGTCGTTGCGACCGGCAGCGGCCACCTCGTTTACGACGCTTACCATAACGACACAGAGTGGGGACCAGCACGGCCGACGCGGCTTTCGTTCAGCGCGAAGCAGATGGCCGAAATCCTGGCCGGGCCACCGGACGGCGCGGACGTGATCACGTTTGCGGGTACACACCTCGGGCCTCCTCCGGAGCCGTTCACGGAACTGGACGACGACCGCGTCGACCATTATCTGCGCGCCTACTCCGAGCACGCCGACCGCGTGGAGGCGCTCGGGCAGTTCACCTTGGAGACCTGGCTGCTGGCCCGTTCCCGCGGACTGCACGCGGCCTACCTCGCGGACCGCGCCGGCGGCCTGCCCGATGACGTACAGGCTCATCTGGATCGATGGGCGCGCCTGACCGAACACGCCTATCTGACCTATCGGCGGGTCGAGCGGGGCCGGGCCGAGCCTCCGGATCTGCTGGCGCGCGCCGCGGAGGTGCTGCACGCCGACGTCGAGATCTTCCAGGGCCGGGACGCGGCCGGGCCGGCCGACGACGGCGTCCATGCCGTGGTGTGCGCCGTCCTGGGAGTCGACCAAGTGCCGCATGACGCGGATCTGACCGAATACCCCCAATTCAATTCCCTGCGCATGCTCGAAATCGTGGATCGGCTGGAAACCACGTTCCAGGTCCAGTTCGATCCTCTGCATCTCGTGCCGGAGAAACTGCGCCGGGTCGATTCCCTCCGCGAGCTGCTACGGCTCGCCCGCACGGCGAGCCACTCCTCGGAAAAGGACTGATTGCGCGATGGACGAGCGTTTCACGCGAATGCTGGAGCCGTTCCTGCCTTTTCTGGCCGGAGATCCGATCACTCCGGAGACCCTGTTGCGGGAGGCCGGGCTGGACTCGATGCAGGCCATCGAGCTGATGTTCGCCGTGGAGGACACCTTCGGCGTGGAATTGCCCGACGAGGCACTCAGCGAGGAGACGTTCCGCACCGCGGGCAACCTGTGGGACGCGGTGCGGCAGGCGCTGCCCGCGGACCCGCGCCCGGCCCGCACAGCGGAGGGCCGATGAGGGGCGACCTGACGCATCTGGTCGACCGGGTATCCGCGCTGGCCGGCGAGCATGCCGGTCACGCCGACGAGACCGCGCAGTTCCCGGTCACCGTGGTGGATGAGCTGCGCCGCGGCGGGCTGCTCGGCCTGATGGTGCCGGCCGAGCACGGCGGGCTCGGCGGAGACGTCGGCGATCTGCTGGATGTGAGCATCGCGCTGGGCCGGGCCGATCTGTCCGTCGCGTTGGTCTTCGCGATGCACTGCCAGCAGGTGGTGACCCTCCTGCGACATGCCAGTACACGGCTCACCGGGGAGCTGCTGCCGCTGGTCGCGCAGGGACGGCTGTACCTGGCGTCGGTGACGACCGAGTCGGGCAAGGGCGGCCATCTGCTGACCGCCGACGCGCGCCTGGCCGCCGATTCCGGGCGGCTGCACGTCGATCGCTTCGCGCCGGTCGTGACCGGCGGTGAGCACGCCGATGGCTACTTGATCACCATGCGTGCCCCCAAGTCGCGTTCCCCGCGCGAAGTGTCGCTGGTGTACGCCCATAGAAGTCAACTCGATGTGGAGGCCCGCGGCCCCTGGGACCCGCTTGGGATGCGCGCGAGCCACAGCACTGCCCTCCATGTGAACGGCACGGTCCCCGAACACCAGGTCGTCGGCGGGCACGGGCAGTTTCGCGAAGTCGCCGTCGCGACGTACGGCCCGCTGGCCCATCTGGGGTGGGCGGCGTGCTGGCTGGGCGCCGCCGCCGGAGCGCTGTCCCGGGTGGTCGGGCTGCTGCGAGCCCCCGATGGGCGCGGTGGCGTGAACCTGGAATCGGAATTGCTGCTGTCGAGGCTGTCGCGGGCCCGGCAGCGGATCGACACGGTACACGCGCTGCTACGGCATACCGCCCACACCTACGACACCGGCACGGAGGCCGAGCTGACCAGGCCGTCCGGCCAGCTGCTGATCAACGCCCTGAAGATCACCGCCTCGGAGGAGTGCCTGCGGACGGTGGAGGATCTCATCGACGCCGTCGGTATGCGGCACGGCTACCTGAAGGGCTCCCCGACCCGGCTGGAACGCGCGTTGCGGGATCTGTGGTCGGCGTCGCTGAACTACCACAACGACCGGCTGCATCTGGCCGACGGCAGGCTCACCCTGCTGGATCCGGCGGTGCGGCTTGTCTGAGCCTCTCAGCCCCTCCCCCGGCGGCGCCCGGCAGATCATGGCAGGCCTGGCCGCTGAAGGAACCCTCGACAGGCTCTATCGGGACAGGCCGCAGAAGGCCCTGGACGCGGCCCTGCTCAGGCGGGTGCTGGCCGCGGCCGACGCGTGTGAACCTCCCGGTGTGGTGTTGTCGCTGTGCGTGCAACTGGCGACCGCGCTGCCGCTGCTGTCGGAGACGGCGGGCGCGGCCTCGGCCAGTACGCGGCGCTGGCCAGGCGCCTGGCCCGGCATGGCAGCGTGCACGGCATCCGCGCGGCGGGGCTGCGCGACGATGAGGAGCCGGATGACTCCGTCGCCGACATGACCGCTCGCTACCTGAAGCTGCTTCGCCGACTCCCGCATGCGCCCACGCTGCTGGCCGGCTGGTCACTAGGCGCGGTGCTGTCCTGGGAAATCGCCGTGCGGATCGCCCAGCACGCCCCGCCCCCCGCCGTGATCATGATCGACGGTCACCCGGTGCTCGGCTCGGTCCCGGGCGCCTCGGCGCGGGAGGTGCTCGACGCCATCGAACGGTCTGCTCCCCCGGACGCCCCGAACGTGCGGCACGTCGCCCGGGCGCATCTGACGGCGGCGCTCCGGCATCGAGTCACCACTCCTTACGGCGGGCCCGCGCTGCTCGTCGCCTGCGACGGCCCCGCCCGTGGGCAACAGGTCCGGCGATGGAGGTCTTTGAACGACCGCCTGGTGGTGCGGCACCTACGGTGCGGCCATTTCGAGGTCTTCGGCGGCAGAGGACGGCAAGACGTGCTGCGTCATGTGGAAACGTTCGTGCGAAGCCTCACCCACGATCGCCCTTCGTGAAGGACGGGTCAGGTGCGTGGCCGCGCAGGCGTTTCAGACGCAGGGCGAGTTGCAGTTCGAGGGTGCGTTCGGGGTCCTGCCACTCGGGCCCGAGGATGCGGCCGATCCGGTCGAGGCGCTGGGAGACGGTGTTGACGTGGATGTGGAGCCGCTGGGCCGCCTTCGACATGCTGCCGCCGGTGGCGAAGTAGGTCTCCAACGTGTGCACCAGGGCCGTGCCGCGGCGTTGATCGTAGTCCAGCAACGGGCCGAGGGCACCGCGCAGGTAGCCCTCGACGTCGCGGTCGCCGCCGAGGAGCAAGCCGACGAAGCCCAGCTCATCCGCGCTGGCCCCCTGGCCGTGGCGGCCTAGGGCGAGCAGTGCGTCCGCGCAGCGCCTGGCCTCGCCGTAGGCGTCGGCGTAGGCCTCGGTAGAGGCGTCGGCATGGGCACCGCCGATGGGCCGGGCGGCGCCAACGGTTACGGCGCGTCCTAGGGCGGCGCTCATCTCATGGGCGATGTAGTGGGCGATCTGGCCGGGGTCGTCGCCGGGCAGGAGCAGCGCGGTCTCCTCGCCACGCCATGCGACCAGACCGCGTTGGGCGGCTGCGTGGGCGTTGGCCCAGAACACCGCGCGGTCACGGACGTCACGGTCGTGGTGGGCCACGACGACGACCATGGGGACATCGAGGTCGGCGCCGACGAGCCGGGCTCGGCGGGTGAGTACTTCCGGGTCGGTGACGCGGCCGTCGAGCAGGTCGCCGAGCAACTCGCCGCGCACCCGCGCCTCGGCCTCGCTCACATTGCGCCGCAGTAGCAGCAGCAACGCGATGACCAGAGCTCCGCGTTCGAGGATCCGCTGGTCGATGGCGTGCAGTTCGTCGCCGTCGTCCGCCGCGGGAGGGCGCAGCACCAGGGTGCCGAGCATCCCCGAGCCCGCCGCCATCGTCGCCACCCACCACTGCCCACGTTGCACAGCGCGGCCCATGGACCGCGATTCCCGTGCTGCGGCCGACACCTCGGCCTCGTTGAGGTCCCCGATGTCCCCTACGGTGGCCAGTCGGCGTCCAGAAGGGTCGAGCACAGTCGTCGCCCCGCCGAGCACGTCCACGACCACGGCCGCGACGTCCTCCACACCGCCGCCCCGCACGACCAGCGAGGTCATCCGGTCGTGGGCCTGCGCCGCGCGCTCGACGGCGAGGCTGCGCGCCTGGATCAGTGCGCTGGCCGCGCTCAGCTCCTCCAGGGCGGCACGGGTCTCGGCGAGCAGCCGGGCGTTGTCGATCGCAATGGCGGCGTGCGCGGCCAGCGAGTCCAGCAGCGTCGCCTCCTCGGGTGCGAACGGCCGGGGACTGCGGTTGGCCGCGTACAGCACGCCGATCACCTTGGCACCCAGCCGCATGGGAACCCCGAGAATGGCCACCAGGCCCTCCTCCCGGACCGCTGCGTCGATGAACGCAAGGTGTTCGAAACGGGGGTCGCTGAGGTAGTCGGCGCTGGTGTACGTCGTGGCCGTCTGGGCGGCCAGCCCACCCAGCCCCGCGCCCATCGGCAGCCGCAGCGACTGGAACGCCGACGACACCGACCCATCCGTGACCCGCATGTACGTGTCGCCGCGTTCCTCATCGTTGAACGTCATGTAGGCGGCGTCGGCGTGCAGCAACCGACGGGCGCGGCGCACGATCGCCTGCAGGACGGCGTCCACATCCCGCAACGCCGCCAGGTCACCGGCGGTGTCGAACAACGCCGACAGTTCAGCCTCCCGGCGGGCACGACGTTCCAGCAACGACCGCACCTGCAGCGCCACGACCTTCGTCGCCTCCAGCTCTGCAAGCTCCTCGGCAGGTGCCCCGGCCGCCCGAGCGGCCACCAGAGGAGCCTCGAACTCCACGAGCGCTGCCTCCCGCGCCAGCAACTCCAGGAAAATCCGGCAGGTCATGGCCGACCCGTCAGCGCACGGCTCGGTCTGTCACCGCCCCCAGGTTCACGGCTCGGCCCGGCAGCGGCGCGACCGGCCGTGCGGTGGGCCGTGCGCGCCGCCACCAGCTCGCGGACGGTGCCCCAGAGGCCCCGGCGGAACAGCAGCACGACCACCATGAAGATGGAGCCGGAGACGAGGCCGGTCTCCTCGAAACCCGCAGTGGCGAGGTAGTCGTGCAACCGCACCACCAGTGCCGCCCCCAGGGCCGCGCCCCACAGCGTGCCGATGCCGCCGAGCACGACCATCATGACGGCCTGTCCAGAGGTGGTCCAATACACCTCCTGCAGGGAGGCGAACCCGTGGCTGATGGAGAACAGACCACCGGCGAGCCCCGACAACCCCGCCGACAGCACGAACGCCAGCAGCCGATAGCGGTCCACCGGATAGCCCAGCGCCCGTGCCCGCGCGGGGTTGTCGCGGACGGCGACCAGCACCCGCCCGAAGGGCGAGCGCACGATCCGCCAGGTGGCCGCCAGCCCGAACAGCACGAACGGCAGACCGACGTAGTAGAACAGGAACGGGTCGGACAGGTCCAGGCCGAACAGTTCGCGCGGGATGCCCTGGAGACCGTTCTCCCCGCCGGTCACGTCCCGCCACTGGTTGACGACCATGTAGATCATCTGCGCGAAGGCGAGTGTCGCCATCGCGAAGTAGATGCCGCTGAGCCGCACCGACAGGAATCCGATCGGCACCGCCAGCGCCGCGGCGGCCAGCGCGCCACCGATCACCGCCACCGGGAACGGCAGTCCCGCCTTCAGGGCGAGCAGGCCGGACACGTACGCCGCGCTGCCCCAGAAGGCGGCATGACCGAAGGAGAGCAGGCCGGTAAAGCCCAGCAGCAGGTCCACCGCCGCCGCGAACAGCGCCCAGCAGACGATGTCCATGGCCACCGGCGGATAGATCAGCCAGGGCAGCGCCAGCGCCGCCACCAGTCCCACTGCCAGCAGCACCGGCCGGTGGGCGAGCCGGGAAAGGATCATGTGAAGGCCTCCTCGCGGCCGAACAGACCGGCCGGACGCCACAGCAGCACGACGGCCATGAGAATGAACACCAGCGTCTGCGACAGCGCCGGAACGTACAGGTTGCCGAGCGCGGAGATCAGCCCGATCGTGAACCCGGCGGCGACCGAGCCGAAGATCGAGCCGAGCCCGCCGATCACCACCACCGCGAACACCGTGATGATCAGGTCCGCGCCCATCAGCGGGTTCACCGCCCGCATCGGCGCGGCCAGCACCCCGGCCAGGGCGGCCAGCGCGATCCCGAAGCCGAAGACGGGGGTGACCCAGCGGCCCACGTCGATGCCCAGGGCCCGGGTCAGCTCCGGGCGTTCGGTGGCCGCCCGGACGATCATGCCGACCCGGGTGCGGGTCAGCACCAGCCAAACCCCCACGCACACCAGCACCGAGACGGCCAGCACGAAAACCTGGTACGTCGGGTAGGTGAACAGACCCAGGTCGAGCTGGCCGGTCAGTGCCGACGGCCGGGGATACGGCTGTGACTGGACGCCGTAGCGGCTCTTGACCAGGTCCTGAAGGATCAGTGCCAGCCCGAAGGTCAGCAGGAAGTTGTACAGGGGGTCCAGCCCGGTCAGCCGGCGGATGAGGACCCGTTCCAGGGCGATCCCCACGCCACCGAGCAGGACGGGCACCAGCGCCAGGGCGACCCAGAAGTTCAGCCCGAGGGAGTCCAGGGCGATGAACGCCCCGAACGCGCCGAGCATGTAGAAGGCGCCGTGCGCGAAGTTGACCACGCCGAGCATGCCGAAGATGACGGCCAGGCCCAGGGCGAGCAGGGCGTAGAAAGCGCCGCCCACCAGGCCGTTGAAGGCTTGTTGCACCATGGGAGATCCCTGCGGGTCAGAGCTTGCAGGAGGGATCGGGCTGCTGGAACGCCTGCTCGGCCGGGATGGTCTCGAGGATCTTCTCGTAGTCCCAGGGCTCCTTGACCTGCGAGGACGGCTTGACCTGGGCCAGGTAGGCGTCATGCAGCAGCAGGTGGTCCTGCGCCCGGATGTGTCCGTTGCGGGCGAAGGTGTCGTTGAACTTGTGGCCTTCCAGTGTCTTGACCACATCGTCGGCGTTGTCGGTGCCGGTGCGCTGCACGGCCTCCAGGTACTGGGTGGCGGCCGAATAGTTGGCGGCGTGCGCGAAGCTGGGTCGTTTGCCGGTCTTGGCGGCGAACTTGTCGGCCCAGGCGCGGTTCTGCGCGTCGGCGTTCCAGTACCAGGCGTCGGTGAAGGTGGTCCCGGCGAGGGCGTCCGGGCCCAGGGAGTGGATGTCGGTGATGAACATCAGCCCGGCGGCCAAGCGGATGCCCTTGTCGCGCAGCTTGTACTCGTTGTACTGCTTGACCATGTTGACCAGGTCGCCGCCGGCCTGCATCGCGCCGAGAACCTGCGGCTTGGGGTTCAGGCCCGGCGCCTTGAGCAGGAACGTGGAGAAGTTGTCGTTGGGGAACGGCGTGGGGTCGCTGCGGACGATCGTGCCGCCCGCGCGGCGTACCGCCGCGGTGAAGCTCTTGTTCATGTCCTGGCCGAACGCGTAGTCCGGGTAGACGAGGTACCAGTTCTTCGCGCCGCCCCTGGCCACCGCGCCGCCGGTGCCGTTGGCCAGCATGTAGGTGTTGTAGCCGTAGTGAAAGGTGTACTTGTTGCAGCTCGCGCCTTCCAGGGCGGTGGTGGCGGCGCCGATGTCCATGAAGATCTTCTTCTTGTTCTTGGCCACCGTGGCAACGGCCAGCGCGGCCGAAGAGGTCGGCACGTCGAGGATCACGTCGGCGTGCTGACGGTCGTACAGCTCTTGGGCCTTGGAGTTGGCGACGTCGGGCTTGTTCTGGTGGTCGGCCGAGATCACCTTGATCTTGCCGGCGACCGCCTTGTCGCCGTACCTGGCCTTGTGGTCGGCGACGGCCATTTTGACGGCCTCGACGCTGTTCTTTCCGGACAGGTCGGCGTAGATGGCGGACTGGTCGTTGAGCACGGCCAGCACCACCTCACCGTTGCTGATCTTTCCGCCGCCGCCCCCCGGCCCGCCGCCGCAGGCGGACAGCAGGGCGGCGCCGGTGACCGCCAGCGCGGCGGGCTTGAAGGTCTTCATCGTGTCGTCTCCTCAAGGGATGGAACGGGCGCGGCTAGATGCCCAGGTACTCCAGAAGCTCCCGCTCGCGTTCGCGGACCTCGCTGTTGTCGAGGGACTCCACGACCTGGCCTTCGGCGAGCAGGTAGTGCCGGTCGGCGACGGTGGCGGCGAAGTGCACGTTCTGCTCGATCAGCAGCACGCTGACGCCTTCTTCGCGGACCTGGCGCAGGATGTCGCCGATCTGCTGGACGATCAGCGGGGACAGCCCCTCAGTCGGTTCGTCGCACAGCAGCAGCCGGGCGCCCATGCGCAGGACCCTGGCCAGGGCGAGCATTTGCTGTTCGCCCCCCGACAGCCTGGTGCCGGGGAACCGGCGGCGCTCGCGCAGCCGGGGGAACGCCTTGTACACCTGGTTCATCGACCACGGCCGCGGTCCGACGATCGGAGGCAGGACGAGGTTCTCCTCGACACTGAGCGAGGCGAAGACGCCCCTGTCGTCGGGAACGTAGCCGAGGCCCCGGCGGGTCCGGTGGTGGGCGGGCAGCCGGGTGAAGTCCTGCCCGTCGAAGGCGACGGTGCCCTCGCTGCGGGCGTGCAGCCCCGTCACCGAACGCAGCAGCGTGGTCTTTCCGGCGCCGTTCCGGCCCACCAGCGTGACGATCTCGCCCTCGCTCACCGTGAGCGAGACGTCTCTGAGTACCTGGGCCTCACCATGCCAGGCCGACAGGTTCTCAATCGCGAGCATGGGCGTCTCCCAGGTAAGCGCTGATGACGCGCGGGTCATGACGGATCTCGGCGTACGGTCCCTGGACCAGCACCTGGCCGTGCTGCAGCACCGTCACCTGGTCGGCCAGGTCGGCGACGACGCTCATGTTGTGCTCGACCAGCACGACGGTGCGGCCTTGGCGGACACGCTTGACCAGCTCGACGGTGCGGGCGACGTCTTCGACGCCCATCCCCGCCGTGGGCTCGTCCAGCAGCAGTACCTTGGGGTCCAGCGCGAGCGCGAGCGCCAGTTCGAGGGCCCGCTTGCGGCCGTAGGCCAGGGTGCCCGCCGGGGTGCCGGCGTGCTCTGCGAGACCGACCTGGTCGAGCAGTTCGCGGGCCCGGCCGGTGAACCGGCGCAGATGCCGGTCCGAGCGCCAGAACCGCCACCCCAGAGTGGTGGCGCTCTGCAACGCCAGTTCCACATGCTCGCTCGGGGTCAGCTGTGCGAACAGGCTGGTGATCTGGAACGACCTGGCCACTCCGGCGCGGGCGACCTGCTCGGGCGCGGCGCCGGTCAGATCGCGCTCACCCAGCAGGATCCGCCCCGCGGACGGCTTGTGGAATCCGGTCAATAGGTGGAACAACGTCGTCTTACCGGCCCCGTTGGGGCCCACAAGCGCGTGCACGCTGCCCTCGGCGACGCTGAGGTCCACACCGTCCACGGCACGGAAACCACGGAACTCCTTGACCAGGCCCCGTGCCTCTAGAGCCGGCGTATTCATACGCCCTCCTCGGTGTGTCGTGGGCCACGTGACGTGGAACACTAGACGCCCACCGAGGAACACTCCATGTGAATACCCCCACACTTGCGGGGGCCAATACGGGTGCTGGACATATAACGACGGACCAGTGGTTTCACCACACATTTTTCGCCCGTATGTTGTTTGACTCTCAGCCATAGGAACGACGCCGCCGCGCCCGTACGTTCACATTCGTCTTGCGGAGGTGACACATGGACAAGGTGGTGGCTTCACCCGCGGCCGCCGTGACCGATATCCCGGACGGGGCGTCGTTGGCGGTCGGGGGTTTCGGCCTGTGCGGAATTCCGATGGAGCTGATCGAGGCGTTGCGGGAGCGCGGCATCGGCGGGCTCCACGTGGTGTCCAACAACTGCGGGGTGGACGACTGGGGACTGGGGGTGTTGCTGGCCGAGGGCCGCATCACCCGGATCACCGCGTCCTATGTGGGAGAGAACAAGGAGTTCGCCCGCCAATACCTGGCCGGTGAGATCGATGTCGAATTGGTGCCGCAGGGCACGCTCGCCGAAAGGATGCGCGCCGGCGGCTGCGGCATACCGGCGTTCTACACGCCCGCCGGGGTGGGCACGCCGCTGGCCGGGCCGTCGCGGGAGGTCCGCCGATTCGGCGGCCGGGAGTATCTGCTGGAGGAGGCGATCACCACCGACTTCGCGCTGGTGCACGCCGCCCGCGGTGACCGGTACGGCAACCTCGCCTTCCGTTCTTCGGCGCGCAACTTCAACCCGCCGGCCGCCATGGCGGGCCGGGTGACCATCGCCCAGGTCGAGGAGCTCACCGACCTGGAACCCGACGAGATCCATCTGCCGGGGATCTTCGTCGACCGGATCGTGCCCGTGGGCCGGGTGGAGAAAAAAATCGAAAAGGCGGTGACACTCCCCCGGCCCACGAGCACCACGGCCGCGGTAGGAGGCGCGCGCTGATGGGCCTCACACGAGCGGAGATGGCCGCGCGGGCGGCCCGCGAACTGACCGACGGCTCCTACGTCAACCTCGGCATCGGGCTGCCCACCCTGGTCCCCGGTTTCCTGCCGCCCGGCGTGGACGTGGTGCTGCACAGCGAGAACGGCATCCTCGGCGTCGGCCCGTACCCGATCGACGGCCAGGAGGACCCCGATCTGATCAACGCCGGCAAGGAGACGGTGACCACCGTGCCCGGTGCCGCGTTCTTCGACTCGGCACTGTCGTTCGGGATGATCCGCGGCGGGCGGGTGGACACCGCGATCCTCGGCGGGATGCAGGTCTCGGCCGACGGCGACCTGGCCAACTGGGCCATCCCCGGCAAGCTGATCAAGGGCATGGGCGGCGCGATGGACCTGGTCCACGGTGCCCGCCGCGTGATCGTCCTGATGGAGCACCGGGCCCGCGACGGCTCGAACAAGATCGTCAACACCTGCTCGCTGCCGCTCACCGGACGCCGCGTCGTGCATCGGGTGATCACCGACCTGGCGGTCCTCGACGTGACCCCCGACGGCCTGATGCTGCAGGAACTCGCCCCGGGCACCACCCTCGACGAGGTACGCGAGGCCACCGAGCCCCCGCTCACCGTTGCAGCCCACATCCGCTGAACACCAAGAACAGGAGTTGCCGCCCACCGATTGCGTGGGGCGCCCTAAAGGCCAAGGCTGTGTGGTTAGACGATCACCGCAGGTGCAGGCCTTGGTCGAAGAGGCCGTCGGGGTCGACGCGCCGCGCGATCTGGCGTAGGCGCTGCCCGGTCTGGCCGGGCCAGGCGAGGTCGGCGGCGGCAGGGCTGATGTCGGAGGAGTAGGCGCCGTAGGTGCCGGTGCCCAGGCGTCGAATGGGTTCAAAGGATTCGTCTTCGAGTTGTTGGCCGTGGGGCCGTACCCAGGTGGCGGCGAGGGCTTGCTGGTGACGTCCGGCCCACGCGGTCGCGTTGGCGGGAACGTCGCCCATCGCGCCGCCGAGGGAGCGCAGCTCGCCCATCGCAGTCGTGTGGTGCCGAAAGGACTCCTCGAACGCGACGCCAAGTTCGCGGTTGGAGCGGTCGACGAGCACGTCGCGCAGCCGGATGTGCTGCTGGCCCACATGTTGAGCGCGCGGTGTGGGGACAATGCTCGGGTACGGGGCGACGAACGCCTCGTGGCTCATCATACGGGCGAGCTTGATGGCGTCCTCGATGGCCGCCCTCGGCGTCCGGCATATCGGCCTGCAACGCGGCGGCACCCTCGACAAGACAGGCGAGAACACGAACGCACCCGATCGTTCCGGCGAATGCGCAACTGGCGCGTCGGCGTCGAGGCCCGCATCAGCCAGCTGAAACGAGGATTCGGCCTGCACCGCACCCGCCCTGACTGCAGCGGCCAGAAATCACCAACGCCCTCTTTTTCAGGGGCAAGTAGCCAGATCGTCCGCACAGAAGGCTGGCGGTCAGTACCCCTCGTCGCGCAACGCCGAGCGGTAGGCCGCGTCCATGGCGCGGCGGGTGAGCGCCTTGGGCGCGGTGGCCAGGCCGCGCGAGAGCAGGCGTGTGGCGCGGCCGCCGTCGGTATTGGACGCCAGGTGTTCGGCCGCGATCGCGTTCAGGTCTGGTAGCTGGTCGGGGTCGCGTGGGCCGCTCCACAGGACTTCGATGGTCGTGGTGCGCGTCAGGTCGGCGTGCTCGACGTGTACGACGATCGCCGCGTGCGGCGGCTTGTCGCGCAACGCCATCGTCGCCAGCAGCGTCGGGTCGGTGCTGACCTGTGCGGTGCCGCTGAGGTGGACGATCTCACCACGGCCAGGGACCAGGGCGGCCAGCGAGACGTCCGCACAGGTCATGAGGTTGCGCAGGGTGTCGGCTCGCTTGTTGCCGCGGCGGTCGGGGAGCGCGACGGTGGCGCCGTCCAGCACCCGCAGAAAGCCCGGACCGTCCCCGCGCGGACTGGTGTCGGCCCGCTCGTCGCCGTCGCGCGAGGAGATGACGGCGAACGGCGAGGCCGCCAGGAACGCGCAGACGCCCGGCGTGGACAGCGGTCCGTCGGCCGGGACGGCCGGGTCCGTCGGAAGGGAGCGCGCAGGCGAGTCCGGGATGGCCGTCCACAGCTTCGCACGCAGCACGCACCGCGCGCAGTGCAGGTACGCCTCGGTCATGTCGATGGCGAGGCGCCCGTCACCGACGTCGGCGGCGGTGCCGTTCAGCCGGAAGGTCTCCCCGAGGCCGGGGAGCAGGAACACCATGGACACCCCCGTGCCGGGCGCAGGGATCGGCGCCCCGTCCGGCATCGGCAGCGACAGGCGCGTCCGCGACTCGGCGTGCGCGAACCCGGTCGTCCCGCCGACGAACATCGTGCGGGGCGTGCCGGTGGTATCGCGGATGCCCAGTGCCGCCACCGGAGCGGCGGCGAACACCGCCCGGCAGCCCTCGTCGAGGACGCCGGTCGCCTTCAGCAGGACCATCCTGGACGGAGTTCCGATGATCGCGTCGATGTCGGCGACCGTGGTCAGTGTGTGCATGCCCTCTCCTCACCTGTTCGTATCGACGGTAGGGTGACCAGTCGGCAGTCGGTGGCCAAGGTGTGCCGTGATCTGGCCAAGATCGGAGGGTGGCGTGCCGGGGACTGTGATGGCGACCGCGCGGACCGAGTTCGACCGCGGTACCGCCTTCGGTCTGCACGTGCACCCCTTCCACTTGCTGAGCTGGTCCGAGACGGCCACCGTCACCCACCGCACCGCGGACCGCGATTGGCTGGTGCCGCCGACCCACGCGCTGTGGATGCCGGCCGGCGTCCCGCACGCCGTGGCGGTGGTGCGCGGCGGGCGCGGCTACGGCGTCATCCTGAACGCCCGGCACACCCCGTGGACCGAGCCGACCGGAGTACTGGTCACGCCGCTGGTCCGGGAGCTGATCGTGCACCTGGACCGGCACCCGGAACGGTCACGTGCGCGCGCCGAGGCACTCCTGGTCGAGCTCTTGGAACCCGTCTCCACCACGACGTTCCAGCTCCCCATCCCGACCGACCCGCGCCTACGCGACATCACCGAAGCCCTGCTCGCCGATCCCGCCGACGACCGTGACCTCGCCGCGTGGGCCGACCACGCCGCCACCAGCGTGCGGACGGTGACGCGGCTCTTCCAGGCCGAGACGGGGATGACGTTCGCACAGTGGCGCACGCACGCCCGCATCCGCGCCGCACTCACTCACCTCGCAGACGGTGCCCCCGTCAGAGCGGCGGCGCGCGCGGTGGGCTACCGCAAGCCCGCAGCCTTCGCCGAGGCGTTCCGGCGGGTCACAGGCCAACTCCCGAGCGCCTACAGCGCCCCGTGACCGGCCTCACCGAACCACCGTCACGTTTCAACCTGGCCAATGCGACCGGACAGACACGGCCAGGGCAACACACCTCCCTCGGAACAGCGTCCCTATTCGTGAGCTGCTGAGTGATGGGGTATTGGACCTGCTGCTGGACCGGTCGAAGGACGAGGCTGGGCAGTTGCGGCTGACCGGTGAGGGCTTCGCCCGTCCGACCGGTGGCCGCCGGTCAGTCGCCCTGCCCGCTGCCCGCCGCGAGGCCGGCGTTGATCAGGTCCATCACGGAGGCGTCGGCGAGTGTGGTGACGTCGCCGACCTCGCGGTTCTCGGCGACGTCGCGCAGGATGCGGCGCATGATCTTCCCGGACCGGGTCTTGGGCAGTTCGAGGACCACCGTGATCCGCCGGGGCTTGGCGATCGGCCCGCTCTCCCGCGCAACGTGCTCGTGCAGTACGGCGGCCACGTCCTCGGCATCACGTTCCGCTCCCGGGGCCGTCCCGCGCATGATGACGAATGCGTCGATCGCCTTGCCCGTCGTCGGGTCCGACGCGCCGAGCGACCGGCACCGCTGCGGCGTGCCGTAGCGGTGCCGTGGGGACCGGCTCATGTCCCGGGCGCCGATCCGGCGCCCCTCAATGGGGGCGCACAAGGATCTTGACGTTCTCTTCCTTGTTGTTCACCAGTTCGTCGAAGCCGCTCCTGACGATGTCGTCGAGACCGATCCGGCCGGTGATGAACTGGTACGGGTCGACGCGGCCGCCCGCGACCATGGCAATGGTCGCCGGGTGATCGTCTGCGTAGGCGAGGCTGCCGAGCACCTTGACCTCGTGGAACACCAGATCGTTCAGTGCGACCTTGGCCTCGTGTCCCCAGATGGCGACGTTTACGCAGGTGCCGCCCGCGCGCGTGGAAAGAATCGCGGCCTTGAGGACGGCGTCGATGCCGGCGCATTCGAAGGTCACGTCGGCGTTGCGGCCCTTGGTCAGCTCCGACACCGCCGTGGCGATGTCGGTGGTGGTGGGATCGAGTACGTGGTCGGCGCCGGCCACCACGGCTTTGGTCTTGCGTACGTCCGCGGGCTCCACGACGATGACCGACTCGGCTCCGACGGCGCGCAGTACAGCCGTGGTCACCAGGCCGATCGGTCCCGCGCCGAACACGACGGCGGTGTCACCGGGGCGGGCACCGGACAGGCGCACGGCGTGGTAGGCGACCGCGAGCGGTTCGATGAGGGCTCCCACGTCGGTTCCGAGTTCGCCGAGCGGATGGATCCAGCGCCGCTCCGCGACGACGAACTGTGAGAACCCGCCCCCGCCGCCGGAGAGGCCGACGAATCCCAGCGACTGGCACACGTTGTACATGCCGCGCTGGCACGGGTCGCACCGGCCGCAGACGAGATACGGCTCGACAACGACCCGGTCCCCCACCCGCAGGTCGTCCACGCCGTCACCGAGTTCGCGTACCACTCCCGCGAATTCGTGACCGAGAATGATGGGCACGGTTTCGCCCGTGAGGGGATGCGGCGCGCCTGCGGCCGGTGCGAAGATGGGCCCTTCGAGATACTCGTGGAGGTCGGTGCCGCAGATTCCGCACCACTCCACCTCGACCTTGACCGTGCCCGGCCGTGTCGCCGGTTCCGTGACGTCGTCGATTCGGATATCTCCGGGACCGTAGAAGCGTGCTGCCTTCATGCTGATCTTCCTTTGCCGGTGAGTTCTCTTGCCGATGTGTGGCTCCTACGCCAAGGCGGGGGTGGATTCAGGATCGGCAGCCGTTTCGTCGGCCGGCTGCGGTAGCCCGTAGGAGCCGAATCCGACGACGTACAGCAAGGTCACGAGAGCGAACCAGTCCATGAACCCGAGCGCATTGCCGTGCAGGTGTCCTGCGACGGCCGGTTCGTGCAGCAACTTGTCCGCCACGAACCAGTAGTAGGCGACGAATGTCACGACGCCCAGGGAGAAGGTGATCGCGACTCGCGCTGCCATATTGGCGGCGACGCCGAGATTCGTGGGTTTGTTACCGAAGGCGTTGCCCCATGCGATCATCCAGGCCACCCAGCACACCCCGAGTTGAGCGGGGAACTGGTGAATGACGTCGCCCATCTCGGCCACCGTGCCGGACCCGATAAGCAGCTTGCAGACGCCCAGAAGCGTGAAGTACAGGATGCTGCCGAGCCCCACGTTCCCGACGAGGGAGAAGAGCGCGACGCGCCCGCGCCCCCCTGCTTCGCGCCAGGGCCAGTTCTCCATCGTCAGGCCGGTCACGACGATGGCGACGATGATCGAGTAGTACCAGCCGAGCAACGTGTTCACGCCGAGGACCGGTGAACCGGGAATCTCCGCCGAGACAGAAGGCAATCCCAGAATAGCATAGAGGCCGATGGTCGGTAGCATGAGAAACGCGATCTCGCAGAACCCGACGAGGGGCTGCTTCAGACCCAGGTCCGTCCACGGCCAGTGTGTCCAGTTCACCACCGCGAGCACCCAGGTCGAGAAGGCGAACAGCACGAAGAGTGCGGCGGTGAAGTAGCCGAGACCGCCTTCCCGCGAGGCTGCGAAATCGGCGTCGAGTCGACCGAATCCGTTTCCGAACGCGTAGGTGACCCCGACCGCGAACAGCGCGGTGGAAGCCGTTATCACCAGTCCCCGAAGTGGCTGACGAAGCCGGTCGAAGCCGAAGAATTCGAGGTTGAATCCCGCCCAGACGACGAACAGCAGGGACCAGAACACGGCGGCGTTGAAGGGCAAGGGATAGAGGGAGAAGGGGCTCGTATCAGGGTCGGCAAACAGATACCAGCCGCCCAGAGTGGCGACAAGGACGACGCCCATACTGGCGATGCCGTGCACCAACCAACTCACGGATCGTATGTGAGGAATGGACACTGTCATGGCCGCACCGAACTTTCTGTGGGCGAGAAGAAAAGATTTCCGGTGCGCCGCGGATTCCTATTCGAGGAAGCGTGGGGGCACCTGCGTGCGCCACCGGCCATACCCGGAAGACGCACTCTGCGCGTAGCGCGCCTGGATCGTACGGATCACCGAACCCCCGCGATCGCCACCGCGGAGTGATGCCGATCACACGCCCTTATGGACGTGCGCGACAAGGGTTGCAAGGAATTGCATGGATTTATTTCAGGGGGGTTACGATCAAGGGGCGCGGCCGTTAAAGTCAGCGTTGTTGACGGCATGGGTGCGGGAGGTGCGGTCGTGGACGGGCAGAACGCGGTCCCTCTGGGCCAGAGCTTGCCGGCCTACGCCCGGGACCTGGTCCGGATGCACGAAGCCTTCCTCGGGGGAAGCCGTCCGCCGCTGCCTCCTCGTGCCCTCGTCTCCCGTTCCTGGACCCGCATGCTGGGGCTGGGCCTCACGGCGGACGCCGTGAACCCGCGCAGTTCGGTGACCGACAACGAGATCGAGCGGCGGCGCCACCACTCGCCCATGCGCGACGCCATGGACGAATTCACGCAGGTACTGGGCGTGCATTCGGACGCCTCGCACATGCTGCTGGTGGTCACGGACGCTGAGGGTGTCATCCTCTGGAGGATGGGCCCGTCACCGGTGCGGCGCCGTGCCGACAACCTCGGTTTCACCGAGGGCGCGGTCTGGACGGAGGCGCAGGTGGGCACCAATGCGATCGGCACGGCGCTCGCCGAAGCCGCGCCGGTGGAGTTGCTCTCGGGCGAGCACTTCGAGCAGACCCAGCACTCGTGGTATTGCAGCGCCCGCCCGGTCCATGATCCCCGCACCGGTGACCTGCTGGGCATCATCGACATCAGTGGTCCCGCCCTGACGCTGCACCCGGCGATCGGTGCCCTGGTCGAGATGGGACGCCGTCTCATGGAGGCCCAGATCTGGCGATGCCACCAGCAGAGCCTCGAGCGGCTGCGGCAGTCGGCCGCGCCGCTGCTGGCTGCGGCTGCGGGGCCGGCACTTGTCGTCGACGACCATGGGTGGATCGCGCACAGCTCCGGGGTCGCGGTGGGCGAGCGAATCGCCGCACCGACCGCCGGGCAGGTTCTCGCCGTGCCCGGCCTCGGTGCCTGCCTGCCCGAACGCCTGCCGAACGGCTGGCTCGTCCGGCCGTTCAGTCGCGGACGGGCCTTGCTGCTCGAACTCGACCTGTCCGGTGCTCCACTGCTTCAGGTACGCGCCGGCGACACGGGATGGCGGCGGCCCATCACCAAGCGACACGCCGAGATACTGGTGCTTCTGCATCGCGCGGGCCCTCGTGGCATGTCCGCCGAGGCTCTCAGCCAGGCGCTGTTCGGCGACGCGGGCCACCTTGTCACCGCACGCGCCGAAGTGTCGCGACTGCGACGCCATCTCGGCGGGATAGTGGCCACTCAGCCGTACCGCCTCGTTGATGGCATCCAGTTGCTTATTACACAAGGCGACCACGTTACACAAGGCGACCACGGTGGACTGGTGGAGCGCTGAGCGGGCCACACCGGTAGGAGGACGGCGAGGAACGGGTGATCCCACAGAACGGCAGTACTCTCCGTCGCCAGAGAGACGCTCTGGAGCGAGCGTGGACTCAGTGCGTGCCGCGCCCGGCTTCCGTCCTCCGCGCGTCACAGGCCTATGAGCTGCGGGCCGAGGTGGTTCAGTCGTGGGTGAGGTCACTGCATACCGTCGACCCGGCCCGGGATAGCGCGCCCACGGTCGACGACGGTGACGTGCGCCCGCGGTGGGCCGGATCGCCGTTGCGAGAGCCGGTCACGTATCTGGCGGACGAGCTGCGCACCATTGCCGACGACGCTGGATACATCGCCGCGGTCACCGACGAGTGCGGCACCATCCTCTGGTCCTGCGGCGGGCGCGTGATGCGGCGGCGCGCGGAGCGGGTGAACTTCGCCCCCGGCGGCAGGTGGGACGAGGAGCACATGGGCACCAACGCCCTGTCCCTCGCACTGCGCACTGGGCGCCCGAGCACCGTCTTCTCTGCCGAGCACCTCGTCGCCGCGCTGCACGGCTGGGTGTGCTACTGCGCGCCGATCCACGATCCTCGCGGCCGGCGGCTCGGCGTCCTGGATCTGTCCACCACCTGGGACCGTTCGCACCCGTTGGCCATGGCCACGGTCCGCACGCTGGCCGCCGCCATCGAAGCGCGGCTGGACGGCATACTGCCCGCTGTTGCGGGTGTCCGACTGAACTGCCTGGGCGCAGCGGAACTGCTGTACGAGGGCACGCCTGCCCGGGTACGCCCCAGGCAGCTAGAGATCCTGACGCTGCTCGCGCTGGAGCCCAGGGGATTCACTCCCGAGCGGCTGCGCGATGCCGTGTACGGGGAACGCCCGATCAGCGCCAACACGCTCAAGGCCGAGGTGTCGCACCTGCGCAGCGCCATCGGCGGCGGGATCACCAACCTGCGGTACGCGCTCACCAGCCCGGTCACCTGTGACGCGACGGATCTGCTCGATGCCCTCCGAACCGGGGACACGGCCACGGCGGTGCACCTGTACCGGGGGCCGCTGCTTCCTGAGTCGTCCGCACCCGGGATCGTGCAGTGGCGCGAGCACCTGGCAGTGGGCGTGCGTACCGCCGTCTTGACCAGTGACCGTGCGGATCACGCCCTGCGATTCGGCGAGCACGTACCCCACGATGTCACGGTGCACGAGCACGCTCTGGGGCTTCTGGCACCGGACGACCCGCGGCGCGCGGTGGCGGCGGCACGGCTCCACACCGCACTGCTCGAATGACCTCGAATGACATCGGGCGCCAACCCCGCGCCAACCCTTGTGGGGCACCGTCGACGCGGTGATGGAGACATCGCCGTGCGGTAAACGGTGACACAGCGAGGAGTGACGCATGATCTACGCGAAGCCAGGGACCGGCGGTAGCATCGTCAGCTACGCCGCCCGCTACGACAACTTCATCGGGGGCGAATGGGTCGCCCCGGTCGAAGGGCGGTACTTCGACAACCCGTCCCCCGTCGACGGGGCGGTGTTCACGGAGATCGCGCGCTCCTCCTCGGCCGACGTCGAGCTGGCCTTGGACGCCGCGCACCGGGCCGCCGACACGTGGGGCCGCACGTCGACCACACAGCGAGCGAACCTCCTCAACAAGATCGCCGACCGGCTGGAGGAGCACCTCGCGGCCCTGGCCGTCGCCGAGGCGTGGGACAACGGCAAGCCGGTCCGCGAGACCCTGGCCGCTGACCTGCCGCTGGCGGTCGACCACTTCCGGTACTTCGCCGGGGCGATCCGCGCCCAGGAGGGCAGCATCGCCGAGATCGACGCCGACACCGTCGCCTACCATTTCCACGAGCCGCTGGGGGTGGTCGGTCAGATCATCCCGTGGAACTTTCCGATCCTGATGGCCACGTGGAAGCTGGCGCCCGCGCTGGCCGCCGGGAACTGTGTAGTGCTCAAGCCGGCCGAGCAGACTCCAGCCTCGATCATGAAAGTGATCGAGCTGATAGCGGATCTGCTCCCGCCGGGCGTGGTCAACGTGGTCAACGGCTTCGGTTTCGAGGCCGGCAAGCCGCTCGCGTCCAGCCCGCGCGTGGCCAAGGTCGCGTTCACCGGTGAGACCACCACCGGGCGATTGATCATGCAGTACGCGAGCGAGAACATCATTCCCGTCACGCTGGAACTGGGCGGCAAAAGCCCCAACATTTTCCTGCCCGACGTGATGGCGGCCGACGACGACTTCCTGGACAAGGCTGTCGAGGGCTTCGTGATGTTCGCCCTCAACCAGGGTGAGGTCTGCACCTGCCCCTCGCGGGCCCTGATCCACTCGTCGATCTACGACGAGTTCATCGCTCGCTGCATCGCTCGTACCCAAGCCATCAAGGGAGGCCACCCGCTCGACGACAGCACGATGATCGGCGCGCAGGCCAGCAACGACCAGTACGAGAAGATCCTCTCCTATATCGACATCGGGAAGAAGGAAGGCGCGCGGGTACTGACCGGCGGCACGGCACGCAGCGTCGAGGGCCTGCCCGGCGGTCACTACATCGAGCCGACGATTTTCCAAGGCACCAATGACATGCGGATCTTCCAGGAGGAGATTTTCGGCCCCGTCGTGTCGGTGACGACGTACGACTCGGTGGACGAGGCCCTGAAGATCGCGAACGATACCCTGTACGGTCTGGGCGCCGGTGTTTGGACTCGCGACGGCGGCACCGCGTACCGCATCGGGCGGGAGATCAAGGCGGGCCGGGTGTGGACCAATTGTTACCACGCTTATCCGGCGCACGCGGCCTTCGGCGGCTACAAGAAGTCCGGGATCGGCCGTGAGAACCACAAGATGATGCTGGAGCACTACCAGCAGACGAAGAACCTGCTGGTCAGCTATGCGCCGCAGAAGCTCGGCTTCTTCTGATGGACGCCGGCACCAGCCGAGTCGGGCTGACGCCGATCGCCGAGGACTTGGTGCAACGGCTCGCGGCCCGGTATGGGCCGCTGATGTTCCACCAGTCGGGTGGCTGCTGCGACGGCAGCGCGCCCATGTGCTATCCGCGTGGCGAGTTCAAGGTGGGAGCCTCGGATGTCCTTCTCGGCCACGTCTGCGGCGACACACCGTTCTGGATGAGCGCCGATCAGTTCGAGTACTGGAGGCACACTTACCTGACCGTGGATGTCGTCCCGGGCCGTGGCAGCGGGTTCTCCCTTGAGGCGCCGGAAGGCGTGCGGTTCCTCATCCGCTCCCGGCTGCTCACCGACGAGGAGATGAGCGCGCTGGCGGCGGGCCCGCCGCCGGCGACCGGAGCCGAACCGGCGACCGAGTGACCCCCGACTCCCGGTAGGCCAGGCGGACGCAGGGGCCGGACGCGATGTCCGGCCCCTGCGTCGTTCCATCAGTCAGCCGTGTACGTGCAACGGCTTGCCGGCCAGGGCGAGGTGCGCCTCGCCCAGGGCCTCGGACTGCGTCGGATGGGCGTGTACGAGCTGGGCGATCTGTTCGGGCAGAAGCTCAAGGCTGTAGATCAGCTGGGCCTCGCCGATCAGCTCCCCGACACGGTCGCCGACCATGTGCAGGCCGGCCACGCGGCCGTCGGGCGACTTGACCAGCTTGACCGCTCCCGCCGTTTTGAGGATCTGGCTCTTGCCGTTGCCCGCGAGGTCGTACGTCAGGGTGGTGACACCGGGTCCGTACGTCTGCCTGGCGGCTGCCTCGGTCAGCCCCACGGAGGCGACCTCGGGGTGGGAGTACGTCACCCGCGGGATGCCGGCCTCGTCGATGGGCCGTGGGTCGAGCCCGGCGACGGCCTCCGCCACGAGGATGCCCTGCGCGAAGCCGCGGTGGGCGAGTTGCGGGCCCGCCACGATGTCGCCGACGGCGTACACGTTCGTCAGGTTGGTGCGCAGCCGTTCGTCCGTGGTGACGAACCCATGGTGCAGCTCCAGCCCCGCCTCCTCGTAGCCGTGCCCGGCGGTGTCAGGAGCTCGGCCCACGGCCACCAGCAGCACATCGGCCTCGAGCGTCTCACCTGATTCCAGCGTGACGCTCACGCCGTGCTCGTCCTGCTTGGCGGCGGCAAACCGCACGCCGGTCTTGACGCGAATCCTGCGGCGGCGGAAGGCGCGCTCAAGTTGCTTGGAAGCGAACTCGTCCTCCGCTGGCACCAGCCTGGGCAGCGCCTCGACGATCGTCACATCGGCGCCGAAGGACGCCCAGACACTGGCGAACTCGACGCCGATGACGCCGCCGCCGAGCACGACGACCTTCCCGGGGACGTGGTCCAGCCGCAGCGCGTCCTCGCTGGCGATGATCCGGCCACCCAGCTCCAGTCCGGGCAGGGTCCTGGAGTAGGAGCCGGTGGCCAGGACGAGATTCCGGCCGGTGTAGGGCGCGCCCTTGACGTCCACGGTGGTGCCGCCGACGAACCTGCCGGTGCCCTCGACCACGCTGACCTTGTGGGCCTTGGCCAGGCCCACAAGGCCCTTGTACAGACGGGAGACGATCGAGTCCTTGTAGGTGTGCACACCCGCGAGGTCGACCCCCTCGAAAGCGGCCCGCACGCCGAACTGCTCTCCTGCGCGGGCGGTGTCGGCGACCTCCGCCGCGTGCAGCAACGCCTTGGTGGGGATGCAGCCGCGATGCAGGCAGGTCCCGCCCAGCTTGTCCTTCTCGATGAGGACCACGGACTGGCCCAGATCGGCCGCGCGGAAGGCCGCGGCGTACCCGCCCGGTCCGCCACCGAGGATCACCAGATCGGCGTCGGTCACTTCGCCTCTCCTCGTCCATGTTCCAGCGCTTGCCGGTAGAGCCGGCCGGCCCGGTAGGAGGAGCGCACCAGCGGGCCGGCCATCACCCCCGTGAACCCGAGGTCGAGTGCCTGGTCGCGGAGTTCTCCGAACTCCTCCGGCGGCACCCACCGCTCGACGGGGTGGTGCCGCACGGACGGTCGCAGGTATTGGGTGACGGTCAGCAGCCGGCATCCCGCAGCGTGCAGATCGCGCATCGTCTCCACGACCTCCTGGCCGGTTTCCCCCAGGCCCAGGATCAGGTTCGACTTGGTCATCAGCCCGGCCTCCCGGGCCTGGGCCAGCACGTGGAGCGAGCGCCGGTAGTCGAAACCGGGACGGACGCGCCGGAAGATCCTCGGCACGGTCTCCACGTTGTGCGCCAGCACTTCGGGGTCCGCACCGAACATCTCACCGAGGAGCTCCGGCGTGCCGTTGAAGTCCGGGATCAGCACCTCGACCGCAATGCCGGGGTTGAGCCGGTGGATCTGCCGCACGGTCTCCGCGTACAGCCACACGCCGCGATCGGGCAGGTCGTCCCGTGCCACACCGGTGACCGTGGCGTACCGCAGTCCCATCGTGCGCACCGACTCGGCGACGCGCAGCGGCTCGCCGGCGTCCAACCCTGCCGGTTTGCCTGTGCCGATCTGACAGAAATCGCACCTGCGGGTGCACTGATCCCCGCCGATCAGGAAGGTGGCCTCCCTGCCCTCCCAGCACTCGACGATATTCGGACAGGCCGCTTCTTCGCACACCGTGTGCAGGCCCTCGTGGCGCACGAGTTCCCGCAGCTCGGCGAATCCCGGCCCGGTCCGTATACGGGTTCTGATCCAAGGGGGCTTCTGCTCGGCCGGGACTGCGCTGTTGCGCACCTCCAACCGCAAAAGCCGTCGTCCCTCCGGCTGCACGCTTGTCATCGCCCCACGGTCTTGGCACGGGGAGTCCCGCGCAACGGTTGCGCTCGATTGCGCACCTCGGCGGCCTGCAATTCGGTGCAACCCTGTCGCGCCGGGCCGTTTCCGCAGTCCCATGACCGCTGTGGCCGCATGACGCCGGTCACATGCGAACGGCGAAAGGGACCTGCGGCATGACTGCGGTGGGCATAGTGGCCAACCCGGCCTCCGGCCGGGACATCCGACGGCTCGTGGCCGGTGCCTCGGTCTTCCCGACCTCTGAGAAGGCCAATATGGTGCGGCGCATGCTGACCGCACTGGGCATCGCCGGTGTGGAGACGGTGCTCGTGTCCGTCGATCTCGCCGGAATCTCGGGGTCTGTGCTCCGGGGCGTGCAGAATCGGCCGGCGAAGGACACACCATGGCCGCAGGTCCGCTTCGTCGATGACGACGCCATCACGGAGAGCGCCGAGGACACCACCAACGCGGTACGGCGCATGGTCACCGCCGGGGCCGAAGTGATCATCTGCCTCGGCGGCGACGGCACCGCGCGCGTGGCCGCGACGGCCATGTTCTCGGGCTCTGGGCGCGATGTGCCGTTGCTGTCGCTGTCCACCGGCACCAACAACGCCTTCCCGCAGATGCGCGAGGCCACGGTCGCCGGGCTGGCGGCCGGGCTGGTGGCCACCGGCGCGGTCGACCGCGGCATCGCGACCACCCGGGCGAGCGCACTGGAGGTCCGCACCGGGGACCGGACCGAACTGGGACTGGTGGACGTCGCGGTGTCCACAGCGGCCTACGTCGGCTCCCGCGCGCTGTGGCGACCGGATGCTCTCACCGAGCTGTACTGCACCTTCGCCGAGCCGGACGCCACCGGCCTGTCCTCGATCGCGGGCCTGCTGTGCCCCAGCCCGCGGGACAAGCCCGACGGGGTCATGGTGCGGCTGTGCCCGGTGGAGCGGGCGCCCACCGTCGTACACGCGCCGATCGCCCCCGGCCTGGTGCTTCCCGTAGGAGTCGCCGCCTGGCGGCCGCTACGCGCCGGAGAGCAGGTCGCGATCGGCACCACCCGCGGCGTGGTGGCCTTCGACGGCGAGCGCGAACTGGAACTGGCCAGTACGACGGGCGCCACGGTGCGGCTGCGGGAAGACGGGCCGCTCGTCGTGGACGTCGCCGCCGCGATGAGCCAGGCGGCACAAGCGGGCCTGTTCCGCCGTGACCGCACGGCCGTCTGAAGACGGCCAGACCGGCAAGGGCCCTCGACAAGAAAGGACCATCAACGATGACGACCCCCCAACCGGCCACGCCGGGGCACGAGAAGGCGCTGCTGGAGGCGTATCGCACGATGCGCACCATCCGCGAGTTCGAGGAGCGGCTGCACACCGAGTTCGCCACCGGCGAGATCCCGGGCTTCGTGCACCTGTACGCGGGCGAGGAAGCCTCGGCCGCCGCGGTCTGCGCACACCTCGACCAGCGCGACTCCATCGCCAGCACGCACCGCGGTCACGGGCACTGCATCGCCAAGGGTGTGGACGTCAAGGAGATGATGGCCGAGATCTACGGTCGCGTCACCGGGTCCTGCCGCGGCAAGGGCGGCTCGATGCACATCGCCGATCTGTCGAAGGGCATGCTCGGCGCGAACGGCATCGTCGGCGGCGGCCCGCCGCTGATCTGCGGCACCGCGCTGGCCGCCAAGCAGCAGGGCACCGGTGGCGTCGGCGTGGCGTTCTTCGGTGACGGGGCCAGTAACCAGGGGACCACTCTGGAAGCCCTCAACCTGGCGTCGGTGTGGAACCTGCCGGCGATCTTCGTGGCGGAGAACAACGGCTACGCCGAGGCCACATCGAGCACCTGGTCGGTGGCCTGCGACAACATCGCCGACCGCGCCGCGGGGTTCGGCATGCCGGGCGTGATCGTGGACGGCTTCGACTTCTTCGCGGTCTACGAGGCCGCGGGCGAGGCGATCGAGCGGGCCCGCGAAGGGGGCGGCCCGACCTTGATCGAGGTCAAGTTCACCCGCTACTTCGGCCACTTCGAAGGAGACCAGCAGACCTACCGCGCCGGCGAGGTGGCGCGGGCTCGCGAGCAACTGGACTGCCTCAAGCGGTTCCGCGAGCGCGTCACCACCTCCGGCCAACTCGAAGCGGCGGCGCTGGACGGCGTCGACGGCGAGGTGGCCGTTCTCATCGAGGCCGCGGTGACGGAGGCGAAGCAGGCGCCGGCACCGACCGCGGACGACCTCACCACCGATGTCTACGTCACCTACTGACCCCGAAGACTCCCAGGAGCACGGTCATGGCACGCACGATCAGCTATCGCGAAGCGATCAACGAGGCGCTCAGGCAGGAGATGGAGCGCGACCCGTCCGTCGTCGTCATGGGTGAGGACAACGCCGGCGGCGCGGGCAGCCCGGGCGAGGAGGACGCATGGGGTGGTGTTCTGGGCGTCACCAAGGGGCTCTACCCCAGGTTCCCGGGGCGGGTGCTGGACACACCGATCTCGGAGTCGGCGTTCATCGGCGCCGCGATAGGCGCCGCGACGCGCGGTCTGCGCCCGGTGGCCGAGCTGATGTTCATCGACTTCATGGGCGTCTGCTTCGACCAGATCTTCAACCAGGCGGCCAAGTTCCGCTACATGTTCGGTGGCAAGGCGGTGACGCCCGTGGTGGTGCGGACGATGTACGGAGCGGGCCTCAGCGCCGCGGCACAGCACTCCCAGTGCCTGTACCCGATCTTCACCCACATCCCGGGCCTGAAGGTCGTCCTGCCCTCCAGCCCGTACGAGGCCAAGGGCCTGCTCATCCAGGCCATCCGCGACAACGACCCGGTCATCTTCTGCGAGCACAAGGCACTCTACGACACCACCGGCGAGGTACCGGAGGACAGCTACACCATCCCGTTCGGTGAGGCCAACGTGGTCCGCGACGGCGGCGATGTCACCATCGTCGCCCTGGGGCGCATGGTGTCGACGGCCGAGGAGGCGGCGGCCGAACTGGCCCGGCAGGGCGTCCAGGCGGAGATCATCGACCCGCGCACCACCAGCCCTCTCGACAGCGACACGATCCTGGAGAGCGTCGAGAACACCGGCCGACTCGTCGTGGTCGACGAAGCCACCCCCCGCTGCAGCATGGCCACCGACATCTCGGCCCTGGTCGCGCAGGAGGCGTTCGGCGCGCTGCGGGCGCCGATCGAGATGGTCACCGCCCCGCACACCCCGGTGCCCTTCGCGCAGGCGCTGGAGCAGCTCTACATCCCGGACGCGCAGAAGGTGGCCAACGCCGTCAAGAAGACCATGGACTGGAAGAAGTGACGGCCCCTGTGCGCACCGAAGACGCCATCACGAAGGTCGCCATGCCCAAATGGGGCCTGTCGATGACAAGCGGCAAGATCACCAGCTGGCTCATGGCCGAGGGCGATGAGGTGGCCGAAGGCGACGAAATCGCCGACGTCGACACCGACAAGATCACCGGGGGCCTCGAGTCGTCGGAGTCGGGCGTCCTACGGCGGATCATCGCCGAGGTGAACGAGGACGTCCCGGTCGGCGGCACCATCGCGCTGATCGCTCCAGCGGACGTGCCGGAGGAACTGATCGAGGAGGCCGCCCGGGCCGCGCGCGAGGAACTGGACTCCGGCGCGGTCGAAGAGGTCGCCGGACCCGCCGTGGGGGCAGTGCGGGTGGACGGCCGTACGGTCTCCTTCGCGACGCTCGGAACGGCAGACGAGACGGTGCTGCTCGTACACGGCTACGGGGGCGATAAGAATTCCTGGCTCTTCGTCCAGGAACCTCTGTCGGCCCGCGCCACTGTGCACGCGATCGACCTGCTCGGCCACGGCGACTCCACCAAGGACGTCGGCGACGGCTCACTCGACACCCTCGCCGCGGCACTGCTCGGGTTCCTCGAACAGCAGGGCATCGACCGCGTCCACCTGGTCGGACACTCGCTCGGCGGCGCCGTGGCCACTGCCGCCGCCGCCCGCGAACCCGCCAGGATCGCTTCGCTGACCCTCATCGCGCCGGCCGGCTACGGGGAGGCCATCAACGCCGACTACCTGCGCGGGTTCGCTTCCGCCTCCTCACGACGGGAACTCAAGCCGCACCTGACCCACCTGTTCGCCGACCCGGGACAGGTCACCCGCCAACTCGCCGACGACCTGATGAAGTTCAAGCGGCTCGACGGCGTACAGCAGGCGCTCGACAGCCTGCTCGGCACGCTTCTCGACGGCGATCGGCCCCGAATCGACGCCGCCGGCCTGCTCGACAAGGTCAGGGCGCCGGTACGGGTGGTGTGGGGCCGCGCCGACCAGGTACTGCCAGCGGTCAACGCCGCCGTAGTGGAGGGCCTTGCCCAGATCACCTATGTCGAAGGCGCCGGACACATGGTCCACATGGAACGGCCCTCTGCCGTGGTCGACGCCGTGACCGAGGCACTGGACGGCTGAGAACTCAGCCGTCCACCGCCGGAGGACAGAAAACCGTCCTCCGGCGGGCGACGGCAGTCGGGGCGATTTCCAGCGCTTAGAAGGGAGCAACTTTCCGCGTCGAGCTCATGTGGAACACAATTGAGACCCGGCCTACGGAACTCCACCGACTGGAAGAACGGGCCATGCCCGACAACAGCCATCTCGTCTTCAATGTTGGCACCCCTCCTCACAGATGCACCACCGCGCGGATTGGTTCCGCCGCTGTCGATGTCACCGGCGGATACGGGCGCCCGCGGCAAAGCGGTTCGGCGTGCCGACGTGGAGGGAGCACGAAATGATGAAGACTTTCAATCAAGTGATGATGCGCGCCATGCCCGGTGATGAGTACCTGGCGGAGCGGCAGCGGCGATTCGTTTCCGACGCCGCTCATGAGTTGCGAACGCCGCTGACCGCGTTGAGCGTCTCTCTGGAAGAAGCACTTCTTCATTCTCAGGAGAACGATCCGCTTGCCGCGATGCAGGGTGCGCTCAGAGCGACCAGGCGGCTTGAGGGCATCGTGTCCGACCTGCTGTTCCTGGCCGGGCTGACTATCGACGCGAGCATGCTCAGCGAAGTGATCGACCTCCCCGATCTGGTGAGCGCCGAGATCGCGCACCGATCTTCGGCGCCGGTGTACACGGCACCGGAGCAGACGATTACGGTACGCGGTTCCCGGAGGCATCTGCGACGCCTGATCAACAATCTTCTCGACAACGCGGAACGGCACGCGAAATCCCCCATCCATGTTCAACTGTGCCGTGAGGGGCAGCACACCACCCTCACGGTGGACGATGATGGTCCGGGCATTCCCCAAGGAGATCGAAAGCGGGTGTTCGAACCGTTCTCTCGTGTGGACAGCGCACGTGACAGAAAGGCCGGTGGCGCCGGCCTCGGACTGGCCATAGCCCATGGCATTGCCAAGGCATCCGGCGGTACTCTCGAGATCGAGGACAGTTCGAGCGGCGCACGCCTGATCCTCCGCCTGCCCCTGGCTAGCGTCCTCCCGGCGTCGCGTCGCTGCACCTGAGTGGCGCCTGCGCCCTTGGCCGACCACACCACCTCACCGGCGGCCTCCACCGCCGCCAGGCGGTGGAGGCCTTGTCCGCCTCGATCCCGTCCCAGACCGGACCGCTCTGGGGGCTTCGGCCCCCGTTTGGACACCCGGTTCCTCCTGCCTCCTCGGCGAGGGTTTTCCCGCATGTCACCCCGCCCCCAGATCCTTTGCCAGCGATGGTTCGCAGACATCCCATGCGCTCAAGGTGTCAAGCCGCGACCGGCAGAGAGGAGGCGAAGGCGGCATGTTCGTCGTAGTGCTGACCGGTTTGCAGGCAGTGGAACAGGCAGCCCAGCTGCCGGTTGAAGACGTTGTGCTGGGCGGCGGCCGCGGCCGCGAGCGCAGCTTGGGGTGTGCCTGGCCGCGGTCCCGGACCGCGTCCTGCTGGGCGCGAGCCGGCACGGTGATGGCCTGGGCAAGCTCAGGGTCCTCCGGCAGCGGGCGATACCGGTGGCGCGCAGGCATGCCACCAGCAACCCGCCGGTGGCCTCGACCGCCGTCTCGATCCATGACCGGTCGATCTTCGCGAGCGGCTCATCCACCACGCTCATCTGCCACGCACAGCCATGTCCGCGTGGCTGAACGGCGCCCCTGGCGACCCCATCCCGGCTCTCCCTGGGAGCCCAAACCCCAGTCCCAGGCCATTGACAACTCTAAGGATCTTCATCATGCACGTGGCTCGTCGTTCCCTCCTGTTCGCGGCAGCCGGCTCCTCGGCTCTGGCCGTGGGCGGCCTGGTCGCGCGGCCGGCGACGGCCGCCGACCCGGCACCGACCGCGAGCCGGGTCCCGGTGCCGCCGTCGGGGATGAGCCCCAAGCGCTTGGCCGGCTACGAGCCGTACTGGCGTCAGGTCGCCTCGCACTACGCGATGACCCGTAAGGTCACCAACCTGGAGAACGGCATGTTCGGTGCCAACCCAAGGGCGGTTCGGGAGAGCTACGCGGACTGGACCGAACGAATCCAGCACGAGAACTCCTGGTACATGAGGAACGAGTACCCCGCTGACGCCGATCAGGCACGGTCCCGGCTTGCGCGGGCCCTGGGTTGCGACGTCGGCGAGGTCGCCTTCACCCGCGGCGCAACCGAGGCGCTACAGACCCTCATCGGCGGCTACCGGCTCCTGAAGCCAGGCGACCAGGTCGGGTACGTCGACCTCGACTACGACTCGATGCAGTACGCCATGCAGTGGCTGCGCGACCGCCGGGGTGCCGAGGTTGTCACCGCGGCGATCCCGGAGCCCGCGACCCGCGAAGCCGTGCTCGCCACGTACAGGCGGCTGCTGGACGACCACCCGCGGTTGCGGCTCCTGCTGCTGACCCACCTCTCCCACCGCACCGGCCTGGTGATGCCGATCGCGGAGATCACCGAGATGGCGGAGAAACGTGGCGTCGACGTCATCGTCGACGCCGCCCACTCCTGGGGCCAGTTGGACTTTCACGTCACCGACCTGAAGGCGCCCTTCGTCGGATTCAACCTGCACAAATGGATTGGCGCGCCGCTGGGCGGCGGCGCCATCTACATCCGCGCGGACAGGCTCACCGACATCGACCGGCACTACGGCGACCGTGACTGGCCCGCCGGCGACATTCGTTCGCGCATCCACACCGGCACGGTCAACGCCGCCGCCTGGCTGGCCGTGCCCGCCGCCCTCGACTTCCACGACGCCATCGGCGCGGCGAACAAGGAACACCGGCTGCGCTACCTGCGCGACCGCTGGGCACAGCCGGTCCGCAGCATCCCGAAGCTGCAGATCCTCACACCGGAGGACCCGCGGATGTACGGCGCCATCACCTCCTTCCGCATCGGCGGGAACACCACCCCGGCGCAGAACTCGGCCATCACCAAGTACCTGCTCGACGAGTGGGGTGTCTTCACCGTCCGCCGAGGCGGCATCGCCCGAGGCGACGCGATCCGCGTGACCCCCGCGCTGTACAACACCCCTGCCGACAGCGACCGCCTCGCCGCCGCCGTACGAGCTGCAAGCGCGAAGTTCTGACGACTGGCCCTGAAAAGGGGGAGCGCGCCCTGTTCGGATGTTGGGCGGCGCCTGGTTGTCTGCCGCGGGCCGCCAGTGTGTCAGGGGCGGCGGGTGGGCCCGGCGGGGCCGGGGCCGGTGGTCGCGGCTGATCACGGTCATCCGCTGGAGGTTGTAGCCGAAGGCCCTCAGCGCCTGACGGGTGCTGAGGCGGCCGCGGGCTGGCGGCGGGGGGTGGCATGGTCGGGTGCATGGAGCTACGTCACCTCGCCGGGTTCGTCGCCGTCGCCGAGGAGCTGCACTTCGGACGGGCCGCCGAGCGGCTGCACATCGCGCAGTCACCGCTGAGCCAGCAGATCCGGCTGCTGGAACGGGACCTCGGGGTCAAGCTGTTCGACCGTACGACCCGATCCGTACGGCTCACCGCCGCCGGACGGGCGCTGTTGGAGCCCGCCCGACACCTGCTGGCCGAGGCATCGGCCGTTCGGCGGACCGTGCAGGCGGCGCACTTGGGCGAGGTCGGCCGTGTCACGCTCGGCTTCGCGGGCGCCAGTAGCTACTCGGCGCTGCCGGTGCTGGCACGCACCGTCACCTCCGAGCTTCCCGGTATCGAGCTCGTGTTGGAGGGCCAGACCTACGCCGGCGAGGCGCTGGGGAGGATCGCCGACGGATCGCTGGACCTGGGGTTCGTGGCACTGCCCGTGCGGCGCGGGATCAGCGCACGCGTCGTCCGCCTGGAGCGACTGTTGCTCGCCCTGCCGGACGGCCATCCGCTCGCGGACCGCGCCGAGGTCACGTTCGCGGAGCTGGCCCAGGAGCCATTCGTGACGTTTCCGATCTCGCGCGGGTCCGCCGTGCGGGAGGCGATGTTCCAGGCCTGCCACGAGGCGGGATTCGCGCCGCGGATCGTGCAGGAGGCCCCCGACTCCTACGCCCTGCTGGCCCTCGTCGGCGCGGGTGTCGGCCTCGCGGTGGTCGTGGAATCGGCGCGCGACATCCATCTCGAGCATGTCGTCATCCGTCCTCTCGCCGGGGGCGAGGTGCCGGTCCTGCCGATCGCGCTGGCCTGGCGCACCAGCGACGAGTCCGCCGCGCTGGCAGCGGTGCTGCGCGTCGCCGAGCGGGTACTGCCCACCCCGGATGACTTCGGTGGATAGCAGCCGTCACGCGACGCAGGACCAAGATTTTGACGGATGACATCTCACTGGACGGGAGAATCAGTCTTGGACACCTCTTAATCGCGGGGTGCAGAGTGTGGTCCACGTCTCGTGACGGAGCGTGGACCGGCCGCTCGGCTTTACCTCCGCATGTTCTCCGTGGCGGGACTACCGCTACGAGAGGACGCTGGTCATGCAGCACAACGCGCCCACCCCGCCGCCCACGTCCCCCGACGCCAAACGAGCCGGGATCACCGCCTTCGTCGGCACCACCATCGAGTGGTTCGACTTCTACATCTACGGCTCGGCCTCCGCGCTCGTCCTCGGCAAGATTTTCTTCACCGATGTCCCGCCCGCGGTCGGAACGCTCGCCGCCTTCGCCACCTTCTGGGTCGGATTTCTCGCCCGTCCCCTCGGCGGCCTGATATTCGGCCACTTCGGCGACCGCTACGGCCGTAAGAAGGCCCTGGTCACCACGCTCACCATGATGGGCGCCGCCACCTTCTGCGTCGGGCTGCTCCCCGGATACGCGCAGATCGGCGTCGCCGCCCCGGTGCTCCTCATCCTGCTGCGCATGGTTCAGGGCGTCGCGATGGGAGGCGAGTGGGGCGGCGCGGTGCTCATCGCCACCGAGTACGCCCCGCCGAAGCGAAAGCTCCTCTACGGAGCCTTCGCCCAGCAGGGCTCCCCGGTCGGCAATCTCCTCGCGACGCTCGCCTTCCTCGGCATCGCCAGGCTCCCGGACGCCGCCTTCGAGTCCTGGGGCTGGCGCGTCCCGTTCCTCGCCTCGGCCGTGCTCGTGATCATCGGTCTGTTCATCCGGCTGCGGCTGGCCGAGACCCCGGAGATGCTCGCCGTCCTGGAACGCAGGCAGACGGTCAAACTGCCCATCAAGGAGGTGCTCACCCGCTACCCGCTGCTCGTCGTGCTGGGGGTGCTCGCGGGTACGGCCGGCGTCGCGATCACCTACGTCAAGACCACCTTCGCGCTCTCCTGGGCCACCTCCGACCTCGGCTTCGACCGCGCCACCTTCCTGACCGTCATCTCGATCGCCCTCGTCGTACAGGTCGTGGTCCAGCCCTTCGGGGCCGTCCTGGCGAGCAGGTGGCCGGTGAAGAAGGCGGTGCTGTGGATGCTCGCTCCGGAATTCCTCCTGCTGCCCCTGATGTTCGTGCTGATCGGCACCGGCGACTTCTGGCTCGCTGTCGTCGGCATGGGCCTGGCGACCTTCCCGCACGCCATGTACTACGCGGCTCTGGCGGGCATCCTCGCCCGCGTCTTCCCCGTCGATGTCCGCTACACCGGCATGTCGCTGTCGTACCAGCTGTGCACGACGCTCTTCGCCGGGACCGCGCCGGTCGTCGCCCAGTACCTGCTCACCGCGTCCGGCTCGATCTGGCCTGTCGTCGGGCTGGGCCTCGCCTACACCGCCGTGACCCTCGCCGGGGTGCTGCCGCTGCTGGCCCGCACTGCCGACGAGCCCGCGGCCGTCACCCCCGTACCCGCCTCGGCTCGCCTGAGCCGCACCGCCCCTAGGGAGAACCAGCCGTGAACTACGCCGATCAGGACCCCGCCCTGCGTCCGCTGCTCGACCGGATCCTGTCGCCGGAAGACCGCGCCCGCGTGGAGCCGCTGCTCGCCGAGCTCGGCGAGCTCGCCGCCGGCGAGCTCGACCGGCAGGCCGCGGTCGCCGACGCCAACCCGCCGAAGCTGCGCCAGTACACCCCGGACGGCGAGCGCATCGACGAGATCGATTACCACCCGGCGCACGACCGGCTGGCATCGATCGCCTACGAGCGGTTCGGGCTCGCCGCGATGTCGCACCGCTCCGGCGTCCTCGGCTGGCCCACCAAGGTCCCGCACACGGTCAAGTACGCGCTCTCCTACCTGTACGTCCAGTCGGAATTCGGCATGGCGTGCCCGTTGTCGATGACCGACTCGGCCGCCCGCGTCCTGCGCCTGTTCGACCTGGAGCGGTACGCCGACGAGATCACCGCGCTGTCCTCCACCGACCCTCGGCTTCGCGCCACCGGAGCCATGTTCATGACGGAGAAGCAGGGCGGTACGGACATCGGGCTGACGGAGACCGTCGCCACCGACCGCGGCACGCACTGGACGCTCACCGGGAGGAAATGGTTCGCCTCCAACCCGGCCGCCGACCTGATCCTCACGCTCGCCCGCGTCCCGGGGCAGGGTGCGGGCACGCGCGGGCTCGGCATGTTCCTCGTCCCGCGGCTGCGCCCGGACGGAACCCGCAACGCCATCCGCATCGACCGGCTCAAGGACAAGCTCGGTTCGAGATCCATCGCGAGCGGCGAGGTCACCCTCGAGGAGGCGTACGCGACGCCGGTCGGCGACCTCACCAACGGATTCCGGCAGATGGCCGAGATGATCAACGTATCCCGCCTCTCCAACGCCATGCGCGCCACCGCCTTGATGCGCCGCGCCGTCCGCGAGTCCATCGCCCACACCCGCGAACGCGAGGTCTTCGGCAAGCCGCTCTTCGAGCAGCCCCTGATGCGCGCCACGCTCCTGCCGCTGATCGTCGACGCGGAGGCCGCGCTCGGTCTCGTCCTCGAGGCGGCCACCCGCCTGACCGCGGCCGATGATGGGGCCACCGCCGACCGTGACCTGGTCCGCGTCCTCACCCCGCTCGCCAAGTACAGCCTCTGCAAGCGCGCCCGCACCGTCACCGGCGAAGCGATGGAGATCCGCGGCGGCAACGGCTACATCGAGGACTGGGTCAACCCGCGCCTGCTGCGCGACGCCCACCTCGGCGCCATCTGGGAGGGCTCGTCGAACGTCATCGCGCTCGACGTGCTGCGCTGCATGCGCCGCCAAAGCGGCCACCACACCCTCGCCTGGACCTACGGGACCGGCCGCCTCACCGGCCGATGGCGGATCCTCAGGGAGAAGGGCGACCGGCTCCTGGAACTCCCTCGGGACGAACAGGAGATGAGGATCGGGCAGTACGCCGAGGAGCTGGCCCGCACCGTCATGGCCGCACTCCTCTTCGAGCAGGCCGACTACGAAGCCGAGACGACCGGCAACGGCCGCAAGCTCCTGGTCGCCCACGCCCACCTCGCCCTGATGGACGCCCCGGACGCCCTGCCCCGCACCGCACTGGACCACCTCGCCGAACTCGCCGACGGTGGCCGGGTCCCCCTCGCCCTGGTCTCCCCGTTCGATGCGCAGTCCGATGCGCAGTCCGATGCGAAGGAGTCCGCCCGTGCCTGAGCAGCCCGCGGCCGCCCCGCTCGCGGGCATCAAGGTCGTCGACCTCTCCAAGATCCTGGCCGGGCCGTACGCCACGATGTCGCTCGCCGACCTCGGCGCCGACGTCATCAAGGTCGAACACCCCGACGGCGGCGATCCCACGCGGGGTTGGGGCCCTCCCTTCAACGGCCCCGACGCGACGTACTACCTGGCCGCGAACCGCAACAAGCGCTCAGTGACGCTGGACCTGAAGTCCCCCGAGGGCCAGGAGGCCGTCCACCGAATGCTCGGGACCGCCGACGTGCTCGTGGAGAACTTCCGCCCCGGCAGCTCCCTCGCGCGCGTCTTCGACCACGAAGAGATGTCCGCCCGTTACCCGCGCCTGGTGGTGCTGCACATCTCCGCGTTCGGCGACCACGGGCCTCTTCGCGACGAGCCCGGCTACGACATGGTCGCCCAGGCATCTGCCGGCCTGATGTCGCTGACGGGCGAGCCGGACGGCCCGCCCGTCAAGGCCGGGTACGCGATGGGGGACCTTGCGGCGGCCCTCTTCGGCATCATCGGCGTGACCTCCGCGCTGGTCGAACGGGAGCGCACCGGACACGGGCAGTACGTCACCACCTCGCTGTACGAGTCGCAGCTCGCCCTGCACATCAACTGGGCGACGGGCTACTTCGCGACCGGGGAACGCCCGCGGCGCCTGGGCTCCGGTCACCCCAGCCTCGTCCCGTACCAGGCCTACCCGGCCGCCGACGGGCACCTCGTGATCGCAGTCGGCAACGACGCGCTGTTCCGCCGTCTGTGCGACGCACTCGGCCGCCCGGAGTGGGCGGAAGACCCGCGGTTCGCCGCCAACCGCGACCGGGTGGTCAACCGCGCCGCCCTCAATGCCGGAATCGAAGCCGCCCTCGCCGGCGGCACTGTGGCCCATTGGTGCGTCCTGCTCAAGAGCGAGGGCATCCCTGCCACCCCCATCCGCACCCTCGACCAGGTCTACGACTGCCCGCAGACCGCGGCTCTCGGCATGGTCCAGAACGTCGACCACCCCGACATCGGCCCGCTCAAGCAGATCTCCTTCCCCGTCACCTTCCGCGGCGAGCGCCCGTCCGTGCGCACCGCCCCACCCACACTCGGCGAGCACAGCCGCGACGTACTGGCCGAACTCGGCTACGGCGAAGCCGAGATCACCCGACTGCTCGACCACCCGCACTCGCAACGGCACCGCTGGGGGCCGTCACCGGCGCGCCCGCTCGGCGAGCCCCCGGACGAGTAGTCGCGGTGGCCGACCGTCCGCGTGACCGCTTCGGGATCGAGCCGGTAGCGAATCGGCTCCCGGATGCTGGTGAGCTTGGGGCTTCGGTAATGCTGTGGTTCGGACGAACTCCAGCGCGCGTTGGGTGCCAGGCGGGGCGCGGGCCGTGACGCCCCGTGGGACTGCATGGCTGCACGCAGTTCTGGGACCGCTTGCTGGTCCCTGCCTTCGGAACTACTGTGAATGCGCTTTCATTCCTTACCGCCTTCGTTCCGAGAAGTCCACGGGGGTTCCGTTCCATGAGTGTTTCCGGTGCCACCCCCACGGTGTACGACGTGGCCGAACGGTCCGGGGTCTCCATCGCCACGGTGTCCCGCGTCTACCGCACTCCCGAGGCCGTACGGCCCGAAACCCGGGAACGCGTCCTTGCCGTGGCCCGTGAGCTGGGTTACGTGCCCAGTGGTAACGCGCGAGGGCTCGCCAGCCGCTCCACAGGCGTCCTGGGCCTGTGCTTTCCCGACTACTCCGACCCGGATGTGGAATCAGGGGCGGCCGAGGACGACGCCGCGGCGATGCTCTATTCGGACGAGATCATCAGGGGCATGGAACGGGCGGCACGCCGCCACGGCTACGCGCTCCTGATAGCGGGATCGCTCCAGGACGGGCCCGAGGTGGCCAAGGTCGCCGGGCGGGTCGACGGACTCGCCGTGATCGCCCGCACCGTGGCAACCGCGGAGCTGGAGGTCATCTCCCGGCGTCAGCCGGTGGTGATGCTGGCCGGGCCGCGAGAGGACGTCGACGGCGCGGACCATCTGGACCACATCGAGGTCGCCAACTTCGACGGCCAGCACGAGCTGACCCGTCACCTTATCGAGGACCACGGCCTGCGCCGGCTCGCCTACATCGCCGGCGGCGAGGACTCTCCGGATGTGCAGGCCCGCTTGCGCGGTTATCTGGCGGCCTGCCGTGCCGCGGGGGTGGAGGTGGGCGACGAACCGGCTCTGCGTGTGCAGATGACACAGGCGGGAGGGGCGCATGCCGCGGACGTTCTGTGCGAACAGGGTGGCGAGCTACCCCAGGCGTTCGTCTTCGCCAACGACCAGATGGCTGTCGGCGCTCTGCACGCGCTGGAGCGGCGTGGGCTGACGGTTCCGGACGACGTGGTGGTGACGGGCTTCGATGGGATTCCCCTCAGTCGTCTGGTCCGCCCGTCGCTGACCACGGTGCGTCAACCGATGCGGCGCATGGGGGCGGCTGCTGTGGAACTGCTCGTGGAGCGTCTGAGCGGTCAAGGCGGGCGAGATCCGGTGTCGTTGATGCTGCCCGTGACGGTCGTGCCCCGCGCCAGCTGTGGGTGCGGCGGGGAACCGGCGGCGGGGCCTGGTGGGCGGTGAGCCGCACCCGCTTGTACGCGCGGGCATGCGCACCCGTTCCGCCGCCGACCGCTGCGCCGTCCCGTTGTCGGGCGCCTCGCCTGTTGGTCACCATCGCGGGGACCACCGGCCATATCAGTGTCACCTGACGTCCCGGATGTTACGGGAACGTTACCAAATGCTCTCTTGCCAGGCATGAAGCGTCTGCCGGACAGTGATGTATGCGCTTACAGACAGCGCATACATCGGCCATTCCCGACGAGGAGCCGTCCCATGCACCACGCCGCCAGAAGCCTTTCGATCGCCCTCACCCTGGCGTCCGCGCTCGCCCTCACCGCGTGCGGTGGCTCCGGGGGTGAGAACGTGGCCGCAGATGCGAAGCAGACCCTGACCGTCTGGGCCATGGGCACGGAGGGCGAGAAGCTCACCGACGTCGCCAAGGCGTACGAAAAGGCCAACTCCCACATCACCGTCAAGGTGACCCCGGTCGGGTGGGACGTGGCCCATCAGAAGCTGGTCGCCGCGGCTGCCGCGGGCAAGCTGCCCGATGTCATGCAGATGGGCTCGAGCTGGCTGGGCGAGTTCGCCGACATGCGCGCCCTGGAACCGGTCGACACCAAGGTCTTCCGGCAGGGCGACTTCTTCCCGGCCGCCTGGAGGCAGGGCACGTACGACGGCAAGACCTACGGCGTTCCGTGGTATGTCGACACCCGCGTCCTCTACTACCGCACCGACCTGGCCGCGAAGGCCGGATTGAACGGCGCCCCGGCCACGATGGCGGACCTGCGCAAGGCGGCCGAGGCTTATCAGGGCAAGGCCGGCACCAAGTGGGGACTGGACATCCAGCCGAGCAACCTGGACGCCGTCCAGAGCTTCTACCCGTTCCTGTACTCGGCGGGCGGCGCGATCCTCAACGACAACGGGAAGCCCGTCGTCAACAGCCCCGAGGCCGTCAGGGCACTGGAGAACTACAGCGGTTACTTCACGAAGGGGCTGAGTGACAAGACCTTCCGGCCCGGCCGCGACGTCTCGAAGGACTTCAACAGCGGTACCGTGCCGATGTTCTTCAGCGGCCCCTGGCACATCGGTCTGCTGGAGGACAACTTTCCCAACCTCAAGGGCAAGTGGGCCGTCGCTCCAGTACCGGCCGACAAGTCCTCGGTGTCGATGATCGGCGGGTCGAATCTGGCGATCTCCGCGGACAGCTCGCACAAGGCCGCCGCGAAGAAGTTCATCCAGTACCTCACCGACGTCAAGGGCCAGTCCGACTGGTACCGGCGCACCAAGGACCTGCCCGCCAACACGGCGGCCTGGACATCGGGTGAGCTCGCCACCGATGCGCACCTGAAGGTGTTCCGCAAGCAGGTGGAGACCGCGAAGGCCCTCCCGGCCCAGCCCAAGCTGACCGAGATCACCTCCAAGGTCGACGACGCCATCGGGTCGGTCTCCCAGGGGACGTCCTCCGCGAAGGCGGCCCTGGACAAGGCTCAGTCCGAGATCGAAAAACTCGTCAAGTAAGGGTGTGGCCGGGATGTCCCTCGTGACCGGAACGGCCGCCGACGGCGTGACCAAGGCGCAGACCCGCCGGGCCAGAGACGCGAAGCCGCCGGCCACGGGGCCGGGGCGGCGTGGCCGGAACCGCTCGCGGAGCCAGCGCAATCTGCACGGCTGGCTGTTCTCCACACCGTTCCTGGTGCTGTTCGGCGTCTTCATGTTCTTCCCGATCGTCGCGACGCTCCTGATGAGCTTCACCGACTTCGGGTTGCGCGACGTCAGGCAGCCGCTGGAGGCGGAGTTCGTCGGCCTCGACAACTACGTGCGCCTGATCGGCGACGACACCTTCCGCACCGCCCTGTTCAATACCGCCTACTTCGTGGTCGTCGGCGTACCGATCACCGTCCTCCTCGGCCTGCTGGTCGCCATTCTGCTGAACAACGGCATCGACCGGGCCCGGACCTTCTTCCGGGTCGGTTTCTACGCCCCGGTGGTCACCTCCATCGTCGCGGTCGCCGTCGTCTGGCGCTTCGTACTCAACCCGTCGGACGGGCTGATCGCCGGCCTCGCCTCGGAACTGGGCGCACAGGCACCGGACTTCCTCGGCTCCAAGACCTGGGCCATGCCGTCGCTCATCGCGCTGGCGGTGTGGCGCAACCTCGGCACCGTCATGGTCCTGTTCATCGCAGGGCTTCAGGCGATCCCCACCGAGGTACGGGAGGCCGCGCGCCTCGACGGCGCCAGTGCCTGGCAGGAACTGCGGCGCGTCACCGTGCCGCTGCTGCGTCCGACGATGCTCTACGCGAGCGTCATCACCACCATCGGATACCTCAACGTCTTCGAGGAGCCCTTCGTGATGACCCAGGGCGGCCCCTCCGACGCCACCCTCACCCTGTCGCTGGACATGTACCGGGAGGGGTTCAACTTCTTCCACATGGGCTATGCGAGCGCCATGGCGTACGTCCTGTTCGTGGTGATCATGGGTATCACGGTGCTCCAACTCCGACTGCTGAAGGACAACACCCGATGAGCGGCGGAGCCGTTCGGGGGGTCTGGTGGACCGCCCCCAGGAAGGACACGGCATGAGCGCCCCCACGGCAATCGTCCCGACCCATCGCCGCCGCGAGGGCCGCGTCCGGAAACCGCTGCTGTACGTGATCGCTTCGCTGGGTCTGCTGCTGATGGCGGCACCGCTCCTGTGGATGACGCTGTCGGCGTTCAAGACGAAGAAGGACCTGACGGCCAGCCCGCCCGTGTGGCTCCCGTCGCAGTGGACGCTGAGCAACTTCGCCAATCTGCTCGACCAGCTGGACATTCCGCGTTACTTCATGAACTCGCTGATCGTGGCGGTACTGGTGACCGTCTGCAATCTGCTGTTCTGCTCGATGATCGGCTACGCTCTGGCGAAACTCGACTTCACCGGCCGCTCCAAGGTCTTCGGCATCGTGCTCGTCGCCCTGATGGTGCCGGGCAATCTGCTGATCCTGCCGCTGTACGTGCTGATGAACGGGCTCAGCCTCATCGACTCCTACGCCGGGCTCGTCCTGCCGTTCGCGGCACAGGCCTTCGGGGTCTTCCTGATGCGGCAGTTCATGCAGTCCGTCCCGGACGAACTGCTCGAAGCGGCCCGGATCGACGGCGCCGGCGAGTGGTACATCTTCGCCCGCATCGCGATACCGCTGGTCAAACCGGCCCTGGCCACCCTGACGATCTTCACCTTCCTCGGCTCCTGGAACAACTTCGTCTGGCCGTTGGTCGCGACCAACGACGCGGCCAAGTACACGCTGCCGGTGGCCCTGGCGACCTTCGCCAACGATCCCAACCGCACCATCGCCGGCGGCAACGGAATGCTGATGGCCGGGTCCCTGCTGGTGGTACTGCCCGTCTTGGTCGTCTTCGTCGCCCTGCAACGCCACTTCACCCAGGGCATCGCGACCGTCGGCCTGAAGTAGCTCCCAGCCGTCCTACGCCTCACGCACTTCCCACACCGGGCCCACGCCCGCCCTTCGCCTGTGCCACGGCACGGAAGGGCCACCCACCAGAGAGACAGAAACGGACCATGACGCACACTGCGACCCGCCTCCCCGTCGGCTTCCTGTGGGGCGCCTCCACCGCGGCCCACCAGATCGAGGGCAACAACGTCAACAGCGACTGGTGGCGCAAGGAGCACGACCCCGCGGCGAAGATCGCCGAACCGAGCCTGGACGCCTGCGACAGCTACCACCGCTGGGAGCAGGACATGGACCTGCTCACCGGCCTCGGCTTCACCGACTACCGCTTCAGCGTCGAGTGGGCCCGCATCGAGCCGGTCCGCGGCACCTTCTCCCGAGCCGCGATCGCGCACTACCGCAGGATGGTCGAGGGTGCCCTCGCCCGCGGCCTGCGCCCGATGGTGACCCTCCATCACTTCACCGTGCCGCAGTGGTTCGAGGACCTCGGCGGCTGGACCGCCGACGGGGCCGTCGAGCTGTTCGCCCGGTACGTCGAGGCATGCGCACCGATCATCGCCGACGGCGTCCGCCACGTGTGCACCATCAACGAACCCAACATGATCGCGGTGATGGCGGGAGCCGCCAAGACCGGCGACCAGGCCTTCCCGACCGGGGGCGGAACCATCACCCCCGACGCGGAGACCACCCGTGCGCTCATCGCCGCGCACCAGGCCGCGGTCAAGGCGGTACGGGCCGCGGGCCCCGGCATCCGGGTCGGCTGGACCATCGCCAACCAGGTGTACCAGGCCCTGCCCGGCACGCAGGAGGCCACGGCCGCCTACCGGCACCCCCGCGAGGACGTGTTCATCGAAGCCGCCCACGGCGACGACTTCATCGGCGTCCAGTCCTACACCCGCACCAAGATCGGCCCCGACGGGCCCGTCCCCGCACCCGAGGACGCCGAGCGCACGCTGACGGGCTGGGAGTACTACCCCGCCGCCGTCGGCCACGCCCTGCGCCACACCGCCGACCTCCTCGGCCCCGGCATGCCGCTGATCGTCACCGAGAACGGCATCGCCACCGCCGACGACACCCGCCGCATCGACTACTACACAGGAGCCCTGGCCGCGGTCGCCGCCGCGATCGAGGACGGCCTCAACGTCCAGGGCTACCTGGCCTGGAGCGCCCTCGACAACTACGAATGGGGCACCTACAAGGCCACCTTCGGCCTCATCGCGGTCGACCGGGTCACCTTCGAGCGCACTCCCAAGCCCTCCGCCGCCTGGCTCGGCAACCTCGGCCGCACCCGCGAACTGCCCCGCGCCGCCTCCTGACGCCACAGCCACGACGACCGCCACGGCCATGAACCCGGGGGCCGGTAGGCCCTGACACCCACCGGCTCCCACCTGCTCCCCCTCCCCCACATCACGCGCACGCCCCTCCCCCGCCCCACTTCGAGGAGTTGAGCCCCGCATGAACCGTCGCCGGTTCCTCACGTCCGCAGCCCTGGGAACAGCCGCCGTCTGCGCCACCGGACCCACCGCCTCGGCGGCTCCAGCGGCCCGTACCCGCACCGCTTCGCACAGCTCGCTGCTGCGCACCTGGTTCGCCGCGACCTATCGCTCGATCACGTCCATGACCACCGACTTCGGCCTGACCGCCGACAAGATCGACGTCAGTGGCGCGGGCACGCCCGTCCCCTCGCCGCAGACCTCGCCCACCAACATCGGATGCGGCCTGTGGTCCACGGTGGCGGCCTGCGGCCTCGGCGTGATCTCCCGGTCCACCATGCAGCACCGCCTCGCTCGCACGGTTGCGGCCGTCGAGAAACTGGAACGCGCCCACGGCTTCTGGTTCAACTGGTACGACGCCCACGACGGCTCCGTCCTCACGACCTGGCCAGAGACCGGAGACACCGTCCGCCCATTCCTGTCCACCGTCGACAACGCCTGGCTGGTCACCGGCCTGAAGATCGCCGCCGACGCGGACCACGCGCTGCGCCCGCGCATCGCCGCGCTGCTCGACGACGCAGACTGGTCGTACTACTACACGCCCTATGACCCGGCCGATCCGGTGGCCGGCCCCGGCCAGCTGCGCGGCGGCTTCTGGCCCGACAAGCCCGGCAAGGGCGAACCCACCGGCCACCACTACGGCGCGCTCAACACCGAACCGCGCATGGCCAGCTACCTCGGCATCGCCGACGGTTCGCTGCCCACCGACCACTACTGGCACCTCTTCCGCACCCTGCTGCCCGGCATGGGCCAAGAGCAGCAGCCCGAGGGCGCGTACGTCACCGTGGACGGCGTGCGGGTGTGGCAGGGTCACTACACCTACCGCGGCCGCAAACTCGTCCCCTCCTGGGGCGGATCGATGTTCGAAGCCCTGATGGTGCCGCTCTTCGTGCCCGAACCAGAGTGGGCGCCACACTCCTGGGGCACCAACCATCAGCGGTATGTGCGGAGCCAGATCGAACACGGCCTGATCGAGGAGAAGCACGGATACTGGGGCTTCTCACCCGCCAACATCCCTGAAGGCGGCTACCGTGAGTACGGCGTCGACGCGATCGGCATGCAGGAGGACGGCTACAACAGCTTGGGCGTGGTCACCCCGCACGCCTCCTTCCTCGCCCTCCCGCAGGCAGGGGCTGAGGCCCTCACCAACCTCAGGGCACTCGCCCGGGATTTCGACGCGTACGACGACCGATACGGCTTCCGCGACTCGGTGAACGTCACGACCGGCCGCGTCAGCGACTTCGTCCTCGCACTCGATCAGGGCATGATCGCCGCCGCACTTGCCCAGCAACTGCGCCCGGGACTCCTGCAACGCCCCTTCCGCACAGGCGGGTTCCGGTCAAGGGTACGGCCGCTGCTGCGCATGGAGCACTTCAGCATCTGACCCCAGCAGGCGCCGACACCCTCACCCTCGGCTTCCTGGCCGGCGTGCCCGGCTAGGAATTGCCGGACGCTGACCACGCCACGGCGATCCTTGAGGCGCGCGGGCGGCTGTCACCGGGCCCCTCAGATGAGCAGCAGGGTCTTCCCCACGGCGGTGCGATTCTCGATCGCGGCGTGCGCGTCGGCAGCGCGTTCCAAGGGGAAGGTCTGCCCGATGACCGGCCGGACGATCCCGGCGGCGGCCTGGGACATCATCTGCTCCGCCCACCGCACCACGTTCGGCCCGAAATCGAAGAGCTGCTCGATGCCGATCACCTCCACGCCCTTGGACCGGGCCTCCGCGGGGTCGATGAGCGTGGCCTCGCCGCTGGAGGCGCCGTGCACCGAGAACCGGCCGCCGCGGGCGGTCACCTCGAACGCGGCCCGCCCGATCTGTCCGCCGACGCCGTCGAACACCACGTCCGGTCCGGCGCCGCCGGTCGCTTCGAGCACCCGCTTGGTCCAGCCCGGTTCGGAGTAGTCGACGGCGGCGTCGGTGCCCAGTTCCCGGATCAGGTCGAGCTTGCGCGCGCCGCGGGCGGCCCCGACGACCCGAGCGCCCGCCGCACGGGCGAGCTGCACCAGCAGGCTGCCGACGCCACCGGCCGCCGCTTCGACCAGCACCCGGTCACCGGGGCCGATGCCGGCCTTCTCGGCCAGTCCCTGCGCGGTGCTGCCATCACTGTGCAGGGCGACGGCCTCCGGCAGGCCCAGCGCATCCGGCACCGGGAACAGGTCCTCCACCTCGGCCACCGCCCGCTCGGCGAAGCCGCCGGTCTCCCCGGTACCGGCGACGACCCGCCGCCCGAGCCAAGCCTGATCCACCCGCGCCCCGATCGAACTCACCCGTCCGGCCACCAGACCGCCCGGCACGTGCGGCAACGGCGGCTTGGCATGCCATTTGTCGACACCACGCCGGATCTGCGTCTCGACGAACGTGATGCCCGCGACCGCCACATCGACCACCACCTGACCCGCCCCAGCCACCGGGTCCGGTGCCTCACCCGGCACGAGCACCTCCGGTCCCCCGAATCGCATCGCCTGAACCACCCGCATGCCGCCCACTCCTATCCGTTCGCTGACGTGGATCCCGAGCATGCGACCTCCACCGCGCTTGAGGTCAACACGCCGGTTCGCCAGGCGGCAGCCGACACGATGGTCCCCCCCCCCGCATGTTCACCGGGTACCTCGCTCTGCACTGGACCCTGTACGCCGATACCGGTGGCTTCGGGATTGTGGGTCACTCTGCCGCGATGACCTCGTTGACGGCCGAGCGGGCGGCGGATTCGTCGACGATGCTCTTGTCGGCGATGAAGGTGTTCCGAGGGTATGTCCGCACTGGACTGCCACGGCGACCCGGCCGACCCGAACCTGCCTCCGTCCATGCTGCTGAATCAGTAAGACACCATCCAAGGCGGGGGCCGCGGTCGTCCGGGAAATCGGTTTCTACTGCGAGGCGTAGGCCCCACCAGGCTCCACTGCGGCAGGACCGGGCTGCTCATCGAGCTTCCTCGGCCCGTTTCAGGGCCGTTCGCCGGTCAGGAACGCGGCCGAGACCTTGGCCGTCTGCTCGACGCTCCAATGGCCGGGGATCACAGCTGCCAAACGTTCGGCGCGCTCGGGGTCGGTGCGGGCATAGGCTGCCGTGATCTCGGCCAGCGCCGCGCGGCGCTGACCCCTGCCGGAGATCGCGGCGGCGATCCGCTCGGCCCGTCCCGCATCGAGGACCGCCCATCCGGCCGCCACCTCGGCCAGCGGCCACCGCCGCCGCCAACGCCCCAGCGCCCGCGCCAGTCCCTCGGCCTCCTCCAGCAGCCGCACGGCACGCTCACGGTCGGGCCGGGCGCAGCCGGCGGCGACCCTGGCCAGCGCGATCGGCTGGCCCGGAGCGCGGACGATGGTACGAGCCAGCCGCTCAGCCCGCCCCGGGTCGATCCCCGCCCACAGCACGGCGGTCCGCACCACAAGCGGCCCCTGCTCCTTGTCGGCGACCTGGCCGCCGGTCACGGACTCGGCCTCCTCCAGCAGCCGTACGGCCCGCTCCGGGCACCCCTCAGCGACGTTCAGCAGGGCCTCCACCCGTGCGCGAGGCAGGTCGATGTCACCCGCGATCCGCTCGGCGCGTCCGGGATCAAGCCCTGCCATCACCCCGGCGATGACCGCCAGCGCCGCACGCTGCCCGTCGGGCCCGTCAAAGGGCGAGGAACCGAGATCCTCCTCGAACAGACTCCGGTGGTGACGGGTGACCGCCACGGCCTCGTTCAGCAGCCGCTCGGCGTCCCGAGGGTCCTGCACCGCGCGCGCCCGGGCGATCTCGGCCAGCGCGCATGCCCGCCGTCCCGCAATCCTGGCCTTCGCGGCGCGCCTCTCGGCCTCCTCCAGCAGCCGATCGGCGTGCCCGGGGTCGATCCGCCACCAGACGGCGGCCAGCCGGGGCAGCCCCGGCGGTGCGTGCTCACTCGCATCCACGTACCGCACCCTGTCTTCAGCCCCACTCAACAGCCGCCGCGCCGCCCCCTCACCCCCGCTGTCTGACCCACCCGACCGCGCGGCCCCTGCCCCCTCGTCGTCGGCACCGCTGTCCTCGCCGTCGTTCTCGCCCTCGGGCTCGGTCCACGAGCGGAGCGTCGAATCCTCCTCACCGGCCCGCGTGGTCAGCCGGGCGGCGACGGCCTCCGCGGTGGCGGGGCGGGCGGCCGGATCCTTGGCCAGCAGGTCCCCAACGAGCCGGTCCAGATCGGCCGGGATATCCGGGCGGATCCGCCGGAGCGGGGGCGGGTCGGCGCTCAGGTGCCGGGCCATCAGTACCGGCAGCGACTCGCCGGCGAACGGCGGGCGCCCGGTGAGCAGCGCGTACAGCACGCAGCCCAGGCTGTAGAGGTCGGCCCGGTGGTCGATGTCGCCGCCCCGCCACTGCTCGGGCGACATGTACAGCGGCGTGCCGGTCAGCCGGCCGCGCAGGGTCTGCGAGGTCGCCGCGTCCTGCCAGCGCGCGATCCCGAAGTCGCAGATCTTCACCCGGTCCCCGGCCAGCGCCATCACGTTGGCGGGTTTGAGGTCGCGGTGCACCACCCCGGCCTCGTGCGCCGCCGCCAGCGCCTCGGCCACCTGCGCGATCACCGACCGCGCTCGCTCCACCGGCAACCCGCCCGGGTACCGCGCCAGCTCGGCCGCCAGGGTCTCCCCGTGCAGCAACTCCATCACCAGATACCACTGCCCGTCGTACTCCCCGAAGTCATCGACCCTGGTGATGCCCGGATGCTCCAGCCGTACGGCGATCCTGGCCTCCTGCTTGAACTTGCCCAGCCACACCGGCCCGGACTCGGCCACCTCCCGCCCGAGGAACTTGATCGCCACCCCCCGGTCCTTCAGCAGGTCGGTGGCCCGCCAGACCTCCCCGAACCCGCCACGTCCCAGCACCTCGACCAGCCGGTAACGCCCCGCCACCTCCGCCCCGGCCAGCACCGCACCCCGCCCGTCTCCACGGCTCCAAACCCCGCCATTGTCACCCACGCCGCCCGCAACCAACCCCCAAACCAGCGATCAGCATGTCAAGCCCACCCACTGCGCGGCCTGGTGGTTCGGGCAGGTCCCGGTCTTGCTCAAGGCAGTGGCGGTATGGCAGCCGTGGCCAGCATGGATGAGGATCGCTGTCGGCGGCGGCCGAACAATGGCGTCGTTGACAAGGAACGCTACGGCGACAGATACCGGACCGTCCGTGCGGGCCTGCAACAAGAAAGAGGGCACAGACGCGCCGGTGAGCGACAACGCCTGAGGCTGGCCGATCCGACAGAGCGCCCGCGCTTTTCCCAGCTTTATCCACAGTTGTCGGCAGACAGGGCCACCGTGAAGCCACGGCGCAGTCATCCGATCAAAGACCCATCGACCTGCAGGATCAGTCGAGCCGTGGAGCACCGGCGCGGTCCCGGGGAGAATCTCGATGCTCGGCCCTACGGTCACGTGCGGCCGATTTGGTGAAATCCCGCATGGAATCCCCTCACCGAGGACGGCGAGACGTTCCTGGTCATCCATCTGGCCCCGGCTCCGGCCAGCACCGTGGGCCAGGCGCTGGCCGCCGGCCGGGACTACCGCCTGGACTACCCTCGTGGGCCTGGCACGCCGACTCGCTCACCACCTTGGGCAGCAGGTGGACGCGGCGTCGGCCGCCAGCGCATACGACATCGATGACAACCCGGCAACGGACCGCTCCGTGGAGTTCACGGCGGAACTCCCTCATGAGGAGGCGGGCGGGCTGCGATGAAGGCGTCCATCCCGTTGTCCTCCGGCCAGCGCTGCCGCTACTCGATCGGAGCGGGCGGACCTGGTGAAGCACTCCTCCAGAGCTCGGCCGTTCCGCGCCAAGGTGTCAGGACACCGCGGCCTTTGAGCGTCGAACCCTGTTGGCCATGACGTAGCGGATTAGGCAGACGCCGTAGTCTTTGAACTCGGACTCTGCGGATCGTCAGTGAAGTCGGCCAAGCCGCGCATCCGGGTCTCGCTGCGGCGCGCTCCATAGTGGTGGGCGGTCGTGAGAATCGGGATCTCCTTTCGAGGTTCGGCCAGGCCGGTGACATGTTCGGCATCGGTAAATGACTGATCAGCCGGACAGGGCGATCGTGTCGCCGCCCTGTTCGATATGCCTCTAGCCCCGATAACTCAGCGCTCCCAGCAGGTGCAGCAACTTGTTTTGACCTCGTTGATCTCGCGCGCTGTAGATCATTGGTACGATGCGAGCGTCGCACTACTGAGAGAGGTACGCAATCATGGCCCAGAAAGTCCAAGTTCTCCTGGTCGATGACCTTGATGGCGGAGAAGCGAACGAGACTGTGTCGTTCTCCATCGGTGGCACCAACTACGAGATCGACCTCAGCACCGCCAACGCCGAGACACTGCGGAATTCCTTGCGGCCGTTTGTGGAGAAGGCCCGGAAGTCCGGCGCACCTTCCCGCCGCCGTCAGCGTGGCACTGACAGCCGACAGCGCAGCGCCGACATCCGCGCCTGGGCCAAAAGCCACGGAATCGACGTCAACGAGCGCGGCCGCATCCCCGCCAGCGTCGTCGAGAAGTATGAGGCGGCGCACTAGCCCGCCGACCCCGACATGAGGTAGGACCACATGATCCCCTTGCCGCCGTACCGCGGGAAAGGCCCCGGGGCATTGGGCGCCAGGGCCGCTGGAGAGACCGGCCCTTTCGGCCGCCGGCCCCAGGACGAAGAACCTCACCTCAAGGACACCGAGCGGCACGCAAGCACGGAGAGCCGGGGCAAGGACACCTCGACGCGAGAAAGCGTGTTCGGTGAGGCGGAGCATGAACTAATTGGCTAATACGTGAATGGTCCGCAGCTGGCGGACGACAGCAAACCGCCGGGCTGGTGGGCTCGGGCTCTGGGTGCGGTCAGGTGGTGTAAGTCAGGCCGCGGCCGGTTACAGGGTGACCTTGTGGCCCAGGGCCTGGAGTTTGCGATCAGGCGTGCGGTCTCCCGTTCGGTGTCGCGACAGTTGGTGAAGTGGTCCTCGCCGAGTTCGCGGTTGCCCGGGTACAGGCCCGCCCACGAGGCCAGGTGCGCGGCGGCGCAGAAGTACTCGCCGACCTGGACGCCGATCTCGGAGATCACCTTGGCCGCGCTCAGCGCACCGAATCCGGGGACGCTCATCAACAGCCGCTGCTGGGCGCGAAAGGGCTGCATCATCTCCTCGACCTGCCGGTCCAGGGCCGTCAGCGTGGCCTCCAGGCGATCGATGTGGTCCAGGTGCAGCCGGCACATCAGCGCATGGTGGGCGCCGAACGGTCCCTCCAGCGCCAGTGTCAGATCCGGGATCTTGGCGCGCATCTTGCCCTTGGCCAACTCGGCCAGGGCCCCGGCGGGGCGTTCCCCGTCGATGAGCGCTTCGATCATGGCGCGGCCGGACTTGGTGGCGATGCTGGACGCGTGCTCGATCAGCCACCAGCACGGCTTCCCTGCCGCGCGCTGCCGGCGAGCGTCACTTCGTCGGCGTGCCGATCCGAAGCCGGTTGCCGTCAGGGTCGCGCAGCTCGATCTCACGCGCCCACGGAGCGTCCTTCGCCTGCACACCGAACTCAGAGGCGATGGCCTCTACATCACGAATGCGTAGGTAGACCAACGTGTCGGGGCGGGCGTCGCCCTTGTGCTCCGACAAGAACAACCGCACCCCGCCCCGGGCGACCTCGATGAACGCGGGAAGTCGCGGTTCGAAGCGGTGTTCCCACTGCTTGGCGAAGCCCAGTCGCTCGTACCACGCGACCGCCGCCACGGCGTCCTCAACGCGAAGAATGGGAATGACGTCCTCGTCCATGGGGCCATGGTCGCAGACCGCCCAGGACGAACGTTGCCTGACGCGGCACTAGGACAAGCCGCGCTGGTCGTCGTCGCGTGACAGCCGGTGCTTGGTGACCTTGTTGCTGGATGGGGAATCAGGGGCACGCTCGGGGCGGCGAAGGTTGCCGGAGTCGTGAGGGCGCAGGTGCGCGATCCAGCGCCTCCGGGTAACCCAAGGCCGCTGGATGCGCTACTGGGATGGTCGATCTCAGTTGCCGACTGGTCCTCAAGGTCGCATGGCGCGGATTGACACCGTGGTCCGGTAGAAGCGGGAGCCGTTGCCCCGCACGTGGAAGGGCGGGTGGTCGGGGCTGGGCCCGGTGCTCGCCGCGTCGGCTGCCGGGGAGTATTGCTGGTGTGGGTTACCGGGCCCAAGCGGCACGGGTACGGTCAGGCGACCTTCGCTGCAGGCGCTGATCCACAGTGTCGAGCGGTGGTTCCGGCTGTGGATGATGACGCGGTAGTGCGCGCGGGGACGGCCGATGGGGGGTGTCACCACGGTGGCCGAGCCGCTGCCGATCATGGTGAAGTCGCGGCTGCCCGCGACTTCCAGCGCACTGAACTCGATCACCTTCCGTTGCACATCGACCGACCAGCCGTAGCGGGTGAATTGCGGGCTGATCGATGCGACGGTGAATGAGCGTGGGGCGGTTCGGCGGGAGAATGCCTTCATGAGGTGGGGCAGCCAGTCGGAGAAGCTCCGCCTGAAGTTCTCCCAGGTGTGCCCGAGGCCGGGGTAGATCGTGAACCGGTGCCGGATGCCGAGTTGGTCCAGTCGTTTGTGCACGCTCTCGGTGCACTCGCTGATGGTGATCTCGGTGGCGTCATTGTCGCCGGCGTACAGCGAAACGTCTGTGTTGGTGAGGTTGGCCGCCAGGTCCCAGGTGTTGGTGCCGCGCCAGCGGACCTCCTCGGTCTTGTAGGAGCCGAAGATGCGCGCCGCGATGGCCTCCTGTGCGGGATACCGGATGGCCAGGCCAGAGTGATTGATGTCGACCGCTCCGGAGAAGGATGCGGCGATGCCGATGAGGTCGGGGTGCCGGGCGGCGTAGGCCAGGGATCCGTGGCCGCCCATCGACAACCCTGCCGTGGCGCGCGCAGAGCGGTGTGGAATCGTGCGGTAGTGGGCGTCGATCCACGGGATCAACTGGTCTACGTGGTACGACTCCCACTCAGGTGACCCGAAGGCGCCGTTGTTAAACCAGTTGGTGTAGAAGCCGGATATTCCAGCGTCCGGCATCACGGCGATCATCGGCAGGCCGGTGGTGAGTTCCTCGGCGTTGCCCTTGGCCGGGTCGCTCCAGGCGGTGTAGTTCTCCAGCCCGCCGTGGTAGAGGTAAAGGACGGGGTAGCGGCGGGCGTGGGCCGGGTCGTAACCGTCCGGAAGTAGCACGCGCACCTTGGTCTGGCCATCGCCGAGCGCGGAGGATGTGAAGGTCAGTTCCTCCATTCTCGCGGTGAGTCGAACCGGGGGCCCCAGGAGCGTCAGACCCGTGTCCGGTGCGGTGGGAACGGTTGTGGCGGCGGCGGAGGTGGTGCCGCTGAGCAGTGTCCCGGCGGTGACACCGAGTCCGAGGAACACGCGGCGGTTCATCCGCTGTTTCGGTTCTTGATGGTTGTGGTCTGCTGCGTCTTCCGGCTGTTCGACGGCGCCCGGTGCGGCATTACTGTGCTGTCGCCAGCTCACGGTGCGTCCTCCCGGCAGGGTGTGGGGTGGGGGTATCCGGCCGCGCGCGTTTCGCGGGGTGCCGGTCCCGTCGGAGGATTGTCGGTTCAGGGGTGTTTGCGGGCTGAGTGTTGTGCGTCGTTGATGGGGTGGCGCGCACGCCGGAGCGCTAGGTGGTACCGTCCGCCCGCATTCCGCTGCCTGTTTCAGACGACCATCTGATGGGCCATTAAGGTACTCGTAAGATGGATGTCTTGCCAATGGTTGTTCGGCAATGATGTCCGCGTTCGTGGACAGCGGGCGGGAACCCCCATGAGGGCGAGCATCGACGCCCCGAGCGCGTCGCTTCCGGGCAGTGCGTGCTGATCGCACCGGACGTCTTCATCCAGCGCGACGAGGACGGCATGGTCATGTTGCCCGCCGAATACCCGGCGTCCTCGGGGCACCGGCCCGGCGGCGCCGCCCGTCACATGGTGTCGGTGGCCTGACGCACCGCCTTGATGATTCCCTGATAGCCCCTACACCGGCAGTAACTGCCGGACAGCCCTGTGCGGATCTCCTGCTTCATCGACATCCGCACCCAGCCTGTCAGACCCGAGATCTGGCGACGCTACCTGACCATCTTCCCGGACGCCCTGCGCGCACGACCCGATCTCACACCGCTGCCCGCACCCGCCCTCACCCACACCGAAATGGACACCCTCCTGCACTCCCCCACCCCGGGGACTGACCACCCAACCGGCACAGCCCCGACCGGCAGAACCCCGCACCGCCGACCCGGGCGGGGCACGCCGTCGCGGGGCTCGCCGGCGTCAGGTCAGCGGACGCCGACCGGTTCAGGGGCGGAGCGCTCCTCCTCAGGTTCCTCAGGGCCCTCCACCGACAGATGCGGAAGCCAGCCGTCCAGCCAGGACGGCAGCCACCAGTTGGCGCTGCCGAACAGGTGCATGGCCGCCGGCACCAGAACGGTCCGCAGGATGAACGCATCGATCGCCACCGCGGCCGCCAAGCCGACGCCGAACTCGGCGATGACCCGCTCGCCGCCGAACACGAACGCGGCGAACACTGCGATCATGATGGTCGCGGCGGCGGTGATGACCCGTCCGGTCTCGGCCTGGCCGACCATGATGGCACGCCGGTTGTCGCGGGTGTGGACCCACTCCTCATGCATGCGGCTGACCAGGAACACCTGGTAGTCCATGGACAGGCCGAACAGGACCGACAGCATGATGACCGGCAGGAACGCCTCCACCGGTCCGGCCGCGCCGAGTCCGAGCGGGTCCGAGCCCCACCCGTACTGGAAGAAAGCGACCACGACCCCGAAGGCCGCGGCCGCGGCGAGCACGTTCATCACGGCGGCGGTGAGCGGCACCAGCAGGCTGCGGAACGCGAGCAGCATCAGCACGAATCCCAGCGCCACGATGACCGCCAGGAACAGCGGAAGCTTGCCGGTCAGCATGTCGGCGAAGTCGTCGAAGATCGCTGTCTGGCCGCTGACGTAGACCTGGAGTGTGGTGCCCCGCTCGGCGGGCGGGATCACGCCCTCGCGCAGGTGGGTGATGAGGTCGGCGGTCTCGGCCGATTGCGGGGAGGACGTCGGGACGACCTGGACGATGCCGAGGCGGGCGCCGGGCTGGGCGGGAATCGGGTTGACCTCCGCAACGCCCTCGGTGCCCTTCAGCGTCTGGACGAGGCGGTCGAGGGCCTGCCGGTCGGATGGGCCGGGCGTCTCGGCGACGATCTGGAGCGGCCCGTTGAACCCGGGGCCGAACCCGTCGGCCAGCAGGTCGTAGGCCTGCCGGGTGGTGGAGGAGGCCGGGTTGTTGCCGGCGTCGGAGGAGCCCAGCCGCAGGGACAGCACCGGCACCGACAGCACGACGATGATGACCAAGGAGACCGCCGACAGCAGCTTCGGCCGCCGTTCGACGATCCCGGCCCACCGCGCCCACGCACCCGGCTTGTCCGATGGCTTGGCGTCCGGCCTGCGCCGTTCGCGGCGGCTGAGCGCCCGGCCGCCGATGAGCCCGAGCAGGGCGGGCAGCAGCGTGATCGCGGCCAGGACGGTGCAGACGACGGTGACGGCCGAGGCCACGGCCATGCCGTTGAGGAAGCTCATGCCCAGCACGAACAGGCCGAGCAGGGCGATCACCACGGTGGTTCCGGCGAACAGCACCGCGCGGCCGGAGGTGTCGAGGGCCTTGACGATGGACGCCTCGACGTCCATGCCCGCCTTGAGGTTGGTGCGGTGCCGGGTGACGATGAACAGCGCGTAGTCGATGCCGACGCCCAGGCCGATCAGCGCGCCGAGGATCGGGCCGATCTCGCCGATGGTCATCACATGCGTCAGCAGCGTGACGGTCATCAGGCCGGTGCCGACCCCCGCGACACCGACGGCGATCGGCAGCAGCGTCGCCAGCAGCGAGCCGAACGCGATGAACAGGACGATCGCGGCGGCCACTGCGCCGACGAGCTCGCTGCTGGCCGGCGCGGTCTGCTCGACCGTCGCGACCGCGTCGCCGCCGAGTTCCACCCTGAGCCCGTCGGTGCGGGCGGCCTTGGCGGTGTCAACGAACCGCTTCAGGTCGGCGGCGGGAATTTCACGGGCCTGCCCGTCGAAGGTGAAGCTCGCATAGGCGGTGTGCCCGTCCTTGCTGATCTGGCGGGCGCCCTGCGGGGAGTACGGGCTCGTCATCGACCCCACGTGAGGGAGCTTGGACAGCCGTTCGAGGGTGGCGGTCATCGTGTTCTCGACCGCGGGGGCACCGACGTCTCCGGTGCTGCGCCACACCACGGTCGCGCTCGCCCCGGACCGGGCGGGCATCGAGTCCTCCAGCAGTTCCATGGCCTTGGTGGACTCGGTGCCCGGCAGCGAGAAGCTGTCGCTGGACTTGGAGCCCGCCATGTTCGAAGCGACGGCGAGGCCGATGAGAGCGGCCAGCCAGAGCAGCACCACCAGGATCCGGTGGCGGTAGCACCATCGTGCGAGAGCAGACAATGGACGGGCCTCTTCCAGGCGTGGGCGCGGGTAGGAAACAGCTCCAGCCTGCTGCTTCACCGCCCGCCGTCCGTCCACCTGACGGAGGGTTTCGGGGGTACCGCGATCGCGGTAGGCCGCTACTCCCCAACGGCGGCGCCCGGCCGCACGAGACCCGTCTCATAAGCGATCATGACGAGCTGGGCGCGGTCGTGCGCGTCGAGCTTGGCCTGCGTCCGGTTGACGTGGGTCTTGGCGGTGGACGGGCTGATGCCCAGCCGCTCGGCGATCCGGTCGTTGCTGAGACCGGCCGCCACCATGATCATGATCTCCCGTTCCCGCGCGGTCAGCGCCGCCAGCCGGTCCGCCGCAGCCCCGGCGTCCTGGGCGGGCCCGCGCAGGAAGCGTTCGATGAGCGTCCGGGTGGCGGCGGGCGACAGCAGCGCGCCGCCGCGGGCGACCAGGCGGATCGCCTGCTGCAGCTCGACCGGCTCGACGCCCTTGCCGAGGAACCCGCTGGCCCCGCAGCGCAGCGCGGCGAACACGTACTCGTCGATCTCGAAGGTGGTCAGGACCAGGACCCGGACGTCCGGCAACGCGGAGGTGATCCGCCGGGTGGCGGTCAGGCCGTCGAAGCCGGGCATCCGCACGTCCATGAGCACGACATCGGCTGCCGGGGCAAGGTCGACGGCCTCCCGGCCATCGGCCGCCTCGCCGACCACCTCCAGGTCGGGTGCGGAGTTCACGAGCACCTTGAAACCCGCCCTGACCAGGGCCTGGTCGTCGGCGAGCACCACCCGGACGGTCACGTGCCCGCCCCCTCGTGCGGCAGGGTCGCGCAGACCTCGAAACGGCCGTCGGCGTAGCCCACGGCGAGCGATCCGCCGATGGCGTGGGCGCGTTCCCGCATCCCCATCAGCCCGTGACCGGTGCCGTGCTCTGAGCCGTGCGCGCCGGGGCCGTGCGATGGCGCGGGGTTGCTGACGTGGATCCGCAGGCCGGACGGCAGATACTCCAGGCGCAGTACCGCATACGGCCGGGTGGCGTACCTGCTCGCGTTGGTCAGGGCCTCCTGGACGACCCGGTAGGCCGTCAGATCCACGGTCGCGGGCAGTTCCACGGGCGTGCCCGCGATCTCCTGGTCGACGATCAGACCGGCGGCGGTGAGACCGGCGATCAGATCGGGCAGCCGGTGCAGGCCCGGCGACGGCTCGATGTCCTGCTGGACCGGCATGTCCGGCTGACGCAGCAGCCCGATCGTGGTCCGGACCTCCTCCAGCGAGGAGCGCGCCGCCCGCCGGATGTGGGCCAGCGACTCCCGGGCCTGCGCGGGCTCGGTCTCCAGGACGTGCGCGGCGACGCCCGCCTGCACATTGATCAGGGAGATGTGGTGGGCGAGGACGTCGTGCAGCTCCCGCGCGATGCGCAGCCGCTCGTCGATGACCCGGCGCCGCGCCTCCTCCTCACGCGTCCGCTCGGCCCGGAGGGCCCGCTCCTCGACCTCGGTGACGTACGCGCGCCGGTTGCGGATCGCGTCCCCGAGCGCGGCGGCGAAGGCGGACTGCGCGACCAGCGCGATGCTCTCTGGTCCCAGCCACCCGTGGCCGGCGAGCACCGCACCGGCCACGGCCAGCACGGCCGCGACCGCGATCGCCGCCACGACGGCCCGCCGCCGCGAACCCGCGAGCGCGCACGTGTAGAGCGCGATCATCGTCGCCACCGCCAGCGGGCTCTTCATCCCGCCCGACGCCAGGTACGCGGCCGACCCCGCGGTGACGACGACGAGCACCGGCACCGGCCGAAGGCGCCGGAAGACCAACGCCGCACACACCACGGCCCCGAACACCGCGACCTTGACATCGAGGTCCCCGGTCCGCCCCTCCACGTCCAGAACCGGCACCAGCAGCGTCGCCCCGTACAACGCGAGGGCGAGCAGCACGTCGACCCCCATCGGGTGGGCACGCGCCACCGACCGGAGCCGGGCCGGGCTCAACGGCCCGGGCGATGCCAAATCGGACATGCCCGCACACTACCCGCCGCCCTGTCCGAGCGATCAATGAGCGCGGTTGTGACCGCTTTCGCGGCGCGGTGGTCAGTCCTTCCAGTCGGCGAGAGCGGGCACACCGGGACATCACCCTGTCGTTCATCACCGACTACCCCACTCCCGCACAAGCGGGCCGGATCGGCGAAGCCAGGATTGAGGGATTCTGCCGTCTGCACGGCTACTCCGGCCACCTCGCCGCCGCCACGCTGGTCGAGCGCATACGCCCGCATCTGCTGTCGGCCAGCCCCGGCACCACCGCCCACGCGTTGCAGGGCGAGTTGCCGGTCTGAATGGTTCTGATGTGGACAGGCCGCCCGAGGCTGCTCGGTGCGGCGGTGGCGTGCCCGCACGATGCGCCGAGGACGCGCCAAGTCGCGCGGAGCCCGGCAGGGAACTCGCATGCGGTGATCCTGACGCAGGTCAGCCAGCCTCTCCTCATTCTGACTTGGCGAGGACACACTCCTGGTGGTTCTAGGATTTGGGTCGTCCCGGGGCGTCGTCGTCCGGGAGCGGATCGGCGCGTCCGGAACGACGGACGAGGGTGCGGGCACGATCCAGCACCGGACCGTGCCAGGCGGGGACGTCGCGTTCTTCGTCGAATCCGCGGGCTACGACAATGTCTGTGGAGGAATGGGCCAGGATCGAGAGCACGATGGTGGCCGCGACCAGATGGAAGATCTGGTCGGCGGCCGGGATGCCCGATTCCAGGACCAGGAGACCGTAGACCACCGAGGCGAAGCCCTTGGGCCCGAACCACATCACCGCAGACTGCTCGCGGGCGGTCAGGCCCGAGCCCAGGAAGGACACCCAGATCGCCATCGGCCGGGCCAACACCAGCGCCAGCACGGCGAACACCCAGCCGGCGGCCCCGACGTCCCCCAGGAACGCCGGGGAGAGCAGTGCGCCGAACACGAGCAGCGCGGCCAGCTTGAGCAGTTCGGAGACCAGCTCACCGAACTCCTCGAACGCCTCCCTGTGCTGGTCGCCGATGGTGGCGACGGTGATACCGGCGGCGAAGGCGGCCAGGAACAGGTTGCCGTGGGTGGCCTTGCCCAGCGCCAGTACCAGCAGGCCGATCGCGACCGCGTTGAGGGGCTCGTACTTGGCGGAGATGGCGAACAGCCGGGTGCGTTCCAGCATGATGGCCGCCCACGGCACGGCCACACCGATGACCAGGCCCAGGGCGAGTTCGGAACCGAGTTCGCCCAGGTGCAGATCGTCCGATCCCTGCGCAATGGCCAAGAAGAGCACGACGAACGGCAGGATCAGACCGTCATTGACCCCTGACTCGACGTTCAGCAGGTGCCGTAGCCGTGGCGGCACACGGTCGTTGCCCACCAGCGCAGCGGCGAACACGGGGTCGGTGGGCGTCAGGACGGCCGCGATCAGCAGCGACTCCACCCATCCCAGCCCCACCAGGTAGTGCGCCAGGACGGCGGTGACCAGCAGGGTCAGCGGCAGGCCCCAGCCCAGCGCGCGCCCGGCAGCCGCCAGGCAGTGCGGATGTCCTGCCAGCCTGCGTGCATGCCATCGGTGAAAAGCACCGCGAACAGCGCCAGCTCGGCCAGTCCGAAGACCAGGGAGTCGCCGGGGCGGATGGAAACCATCCCCGTGACGCCGTCGCCGAGGAGGAAGCCGCCGACCAGGAACAGCGCCGCCGTGGACAGGACGGTGCGATTGGCCAGGGCCGAAACCAGAACCGCCAGTAGCAGCAGGGTGGCGAAGGCGGTGAGCAGAGCCGTCATGGGTGCACCTTTGGAAACGAGCGGCCGGGACTTGCCGACCAGACTTCCCGGCGCACCGGTTCACGACTCTAACGAATTCGTTCCATCGGCAGGTGGACAGGTCCCTGTGAGCATCGAGGCCCGCTCGTGGCGCGCTCCCCTCGGACATGGTTAGGCAGCGCAACGGGCATGGGCTCAGACTGCCGCACTCCCGTATCCCGCCCCTCCACCATGGCGCACTATCGGGGATGGCGACCTGCTTCGCTTATCCGGCAGGCGGGAGTAGGCGGGTGAACAACTGGGCGACGGTCACAACGCCGACGAGCGGCGCATCGGTGCCGTGCGAGTCGTCGCACACCGCTACGACGGGGCTATGAGCCTGGGCCATGACGCTGGCGATCTCCATGGCGGTGGCGTCGGCATCCACGATCGGCGCCGGCGTTTTCTCGTGCCCGAGCAAATCGGCCACGGTCTTGCCCGCGAGCGTGTCGCAAAGCTTGTCGGCATGGTTCTCGTCGTAGACGCGCGCGAGGGCGGGATCGTCCTGAACGTAGAGAGGAATGACGAACCGGAGCAGCTGGGAGCCGGGCAGCACGGCCTTGGGACGGCGTCGTTCGTCCACCACGATCAGTCCGGGGAGGCTGTGCTCGGCCAGCAGCCGGGCGGCGTCGATGGCGCGGCTGTCAGGGGTCACGGTGGGAAATTCGACGGCGAGGTCTCGTGCGCGCACAATGGCTACGGTATACCCGGCGTTCCCGGGCCCGCCCCGACACGGTCATGGGTGCACCGCGCATCAGCTACCTCGGACATGAGTGGCGAGGCGTGCACGGTCGACTCCAACCGCGGTAGTTCGATGTCCCATATGCCAGATCCCCAAGCCCGATGGGCGACTCGTGGTCGCCATGGCCGCTAGGGTGACACGAGGGTGTGCCGGGAAGCCTGGTCGGCAGTGGGTTCCACGTTCCCGTAGTCGACCCGGGAGGCCACCGAGTGGGTACCGTCGCCGCCATCGTCATCTTCGTCGCCGCCTACGTGCTGATCGCGACCGAGAAGGTCGACCGGACGAAGGTGGCGCTGGGCGGGGCGGCGCTGATGCTGCTGCTGCACATCACCGACGCGGAGAAGGCGTTCTTCTCCGAGGAGACCGGCGTCGACTGGAACGTGGTCTTCCTGCTGCTGGGCATGATGGTGATCGTCTCGGTGCTGCGGCAGACCGGAGTGTTCGAGTACGTGGCGATCTGGGCCGCCAAACGCGCCCGCGGCCGCCCCTACCGGCTCATGGTCATGCTCATCCTGATCACCGCCGGAACCTCCGCTCTCCTCGACAACGTCACCACCGTCCTGCTGGTCGCGCCGGTGACCTTCCTGGTCTGCGAGCGGCTGGCGCTGAACGTCGTGCCCTACCTGATCGCCGAGGTGATGGCGTCCAACATCGGCGGAGCGGCCACCCTGGTCGGCGACCCGCCCAACATCATCATCGCCAGCCGCGCGGACCTGTCCTTCAACGACTTCCTGGTGCACATGGCACCTATGATCCTCATCCTGATCGTGGTGTTCTGCCTGCTGTGCCGATGGCTGTTCCGCGGCGCCTTCACCTACGACGCCGACCGCGTCGCCGAGGTGATGTCACTCGAGGAGAAGGAGGCGATCACCGACCGCAGGCTTCTCTACCAGAGCCTGGCCGTGCTGGGGATCGTGGTCGCGGCCTTCGTCCTGCACCCCGTCCTGCACTACGAGCCGTCCGTCGTCGCGCTGCTGGGCGCGGGTCTGCTGGTGGCCGCCACCAAGGTCACCACACAGCAGGCGCTGGAAGAGGTCGAGTGGCCCACCCTGGTCTTCTTCGCCGGGCTGTTCGTGATGGTCGGCAGCCTCGTCGAGGCCGGCGTGATCGGCGACATCTCCGAGTACGCGGCCGAGGCCACCGAGGGACGGCTGGGCTTCGCCACGATGCTGCTGCTGTGGGCCTCGGGAGGACTCTCGGCGATCATCGACAACATCCCCTACGTCGCCACGATGAGCCCCATCGTCGCCGACCTCGTCCAGAACACCGGAACCACCGACGGCGACCCCCAGGTGCTGTGGTGGGCGCTGGCCTTCGGTGCCGACCTGGGCGGCAACGCCACGGCCATCGGCGCCAGTGCCAACGTCGTGGTCCTGGGCATCGCCGCCCGCAACGGCACGCCCATCACCTTCTGGACCTTCACCCGCTACGGCCTGATCGTCACCTTTGTCACCATCGCCCTCACCACGCCCTACCTGTGGCTGCGCTACCTGTCCTGACCTCTTCGCCCCTGATGCCGCCGACCTCCAGCCACATCCCGGCGGACGAGGCTGCCCCCAGGTGCGCGGCGACTTCGCAGCGACTCCATCGGCGGCTCGCCACGAGGCCGCCCGAATGCCGGGGGTGACCGGCTCGACCCAATCACCCTCTCCCCTGATGACGAAGGACGCGAACGCGCAGATACTCACTCCCCGGCGGCCTGCGGTAACCGCCTTCACCGTCCCCCACCGCGCAGCCATGCCACCGGCGGAGCCTGATGGCCGACGCCCTCGAGGTGATCAACAAATGATCGAGACCCACGCCCTGACCAAGCGCTACGGTCGCACCACCGCCGTGGACGACCTGACCTTCCGCGTCGAGCCCGGGCAGGTGTACGGCTTTCTCGGGCTCAACGGCGCCGGAAAATCCACCACCATCCGTATGCTGCTCGGGATGACCCGGCCGACAAGCGGCTCGGTGTTCCTGTTCGGCAGCGCGAAGCCCGACTGGAGCCGGGTGGGCTACCTCGTCGACGGAGCCCACGCCTACCCGGGCCTCACCACCCTGCAGAATCTGGAGATCACCCGTCGGCTGCGGCACGTCTCCGACCATCACGCGGTGGCGCGAGCCGCGGACACTTTCGGACTGACCCCCTACCGGGACCGGAAGGCCGGCGCCCTGTCCCAGGGCAACGCGCAGCGCCTCGGGCTGGCGAAAGCCGTCCTGCACCGCCCCGATCTCCTGATCCTCGACGAACCTGCCAACGGGCTCGATCCGGCAGGGATCGTGGAACTGCGCGGCATCCTGAAGCACCTCGCCCACCAGGACGGAACGGCGATCCTGATCTCCAGTCACATCCTCGGTGAGGTTGCCAGGCTCGCCGACCGCATCGGCGTCATCGACCGCGGGCGCATGCTGACCGAGTTCCCCGCGACCGATCTGCCCCGTTGTACCTGCGGTGCCGAGGACTTGGAGAGCGTCTTCCTGCGCCTGCTCACCGACCACCGGCGAGAGCCGACAGCATGACCGCCGCACTCTGGGCCGAGGCTGTCAAATTCCTGCGCTCGAAGGCGCCGTGGGTGACGGCCCTGGCCTTTCTCCTACCGGTTCTCCTGTCCGTGGTCTTCGTCTCGGCCTCCGGCGCCGCATCCCTGGGCGACAAGTCCCGGGCCCTGGGAATCACGCCGGACTGGTCCGGTTTCCGCACCGCGCTCATGCAGATCGACGCCGCGGGCGGGTTCCTGCTCTTCGGCATCTTCGTCACCTGGATGTTCGGCCGCGAGTTCAGCGACCGTACCGTGCTCGACCTGCTCGCCCTTCCCACGTCCCGGGCGGCCGTCGTCCTCGCCAAGTTCTCGATCTCAACGGCTTGGTTGTCCATCCTCATCGTCGTCCAGACGGTCGTCTGGCTCGCGGCGGGAGCCTTGCTCGACCTCCCCGGGCCTCCGGGGGCCGCACTGGACGGACTGGCGGCTTTGCTCTCGCTGCTCGCCCTCACCGTCTTGCTCACGCTCCCGGTGGCGTTCGCCGCGAGTGTGGGCCGCGGCTATCTCCCCGGTATCGGGGCGACCGTCATCTTCCTCGTCTCCGGCGTCGCCGCCGCCGCGATCGGCGGGGCCGGATGGTTTCCGTGGTCGGTTCCTGCGACGATCGGTGGACTCGCGGATTCATCATCGCTCGCGCCGAACGGACTGATACTTGTCGTCCTTACGGGTGTGGCCGGGGTGGTGTCCACGGTGGCTTGGTGGCAGCGAGCGGATCACACCTGAGCGCCGCGGACGGCCGACCGTGGTTGGGGCGACGAGGACGGGCGGCCCTCAGGCCGGTTCCGCGGGCGGCCGAGGACCTCGGACGGCGTCCCGCTCAACCGTGCCGCTCACCCGCGTCGCAGGTCACCAACAGGCAAGCGGCCACGCCAAGCGGGTACAAGGTGGCCGATACCGGGGTCGGCGCGCTGAACTCGAGGGTGGTGGCGGGCTCAGCGCACCGGCTCCGATATCGGGTTGCCCGGGGCTGGGTCAGTTCTTGGCGGTCTCGACTTTGGCGTCCTCTGGACGTTCGCCGCTGAAGTAGGCGCGCGTCTCGCGGTAGACCAGGGGCGAGAGGATCAGCAGGCCGATCAGGTTGGGCAGGGCCATGAGGCCGTTCATCACGTCGGAGAAGGTCCACACCGTGGTGAGCGTGGTGGTGGCGCCGATGTAGGACACCACGATGAACAGCAGCCGGTAGGGCAGCACGACCTTGCGCCCGAACAGGTACTCCACGCAGCGTTCGCCGTAGTACGACCAGCCCAGCAGGGTGGAGAAGGCGAAGAAGATCAGACTGATGGTGACGATGATGCTGCCCCAGTCGCCGGGCAGGCCCGCGTCGAAGGCCCAGGCGGTGAACTTGCCCGCGTCCTCCTCGCCGCCGTTCTTCCACACGCCCGTGACCACGATGGTGAGCGCGGTGAAGCTGACCACCACCAGGGTGTCGATGAAGGTCTGGGTCATCGACACCAGCGCCTGCCGGACGGGGTGGGTGGTCTTGGCCGCGGCGGCCGCGATGCCGCCGGTGCCCAGGCCGGACTCGTTGGAGAAGATGCCGCGCGCCACGCCGTAGCGGATCGCGGCGGCGACGCCGGCGCCGACGAACCCGCCCGCGGCGGAGGTGCCGGTGAAGGCATCGCTGAAGATCAGGCCGATGGCGCCGGGGACCTCGTCGATGTTGAGCGCCAGCACGGCCGCGCCGCCGACGACGTACAGCACGATCATCATGGGCACGAACGCGCTGGCGACCCGGCCGATGCTCTTGATCCCGCCGAGGATGACGGCGGCGGTGAGCAGGGTGACGATGGCCCCGGTGAGCCAGGTGGGCCAGCCGAACTCCTGGTTGACGTTCTCGGCGACGGCGTTGGCCTGGGTCATGTTCCCGATGCCGAACGCCGCGAGGGCTCCGGCGATGGCGAAGAACCCGCCCAGGAACACCCCCAGCGGGCCCTTGATGCCGTTCCTGAGGTAGTGCATCGGGCCGCCGCTCTGCTCGCCCGCCGCGTCCGTGCGGCGGAACCGCACGCCCAGGAACGCCTCGCTGTACTTGGTGGCCATACCGACCATGCCGGTGAACCACATCCAGAACACCGCGCCCGGCCCGCCCAATGAGATGGCGGTTGCGACACCGACGATGTTGCCGACGCCCACGGTGGCGGCCAGCGCGGTGGCCAGGGCCTGGTAGTGGGAGATGTCCCCCTCGGTCTCGCCACCGTCCGACCGCTTGACGAAGGCCAGCCAGAAGGCCAGCCGGAACCGCCGGATCTGCAGACCGCGCAGCAGCACCGTCAGGTACAGCCCGGTGAGCAGCAGCAGGGGAATGAGCAGCCAGGGGCCCCAGATGAAGCCGCTGGCATCATTGAGGAAGTCGTCAAGAGCGTTCATCGCACCGCCAGGACAGGGAGCAGGGAGCACTGAAAACACTCGGACCCTAGACAGGGCAGCACCCTCACGGGTACCCCTGGTGACCAGCCGTTACGAAATCGTCTTGACGCCTTCTTTGCGTCTTGACCGATCTGAACGGCGCAGGGCCATGTGCGTCGGAGATGCGAAACCCCGTGGAAGCGGTGTCGGCGCGGATGAACGTACAGGCGCAGTGCCCGCTCCCGTGGCGGAGGTGCTGGAGCGGGTGTCGGGTGTGGCGGGGCGTACTTTATGCGGGTTCGGTCAGGAAGGCGGTGATGGTGGCAGCGATGGCGGGGTAGTCGTCTCCGAGCCAGATCATGTGGCTGGGGGCGGCGCTGGTGACCAAGCGAGCGTTGGGGATGGCATCGTTCAGCGATCGGGCATGCGCGTAGGAGACCGATCCGTCGTCACGGCTGGCGATCACCAGACTGGGCTGCACCAGCGTGGCCGCTTGGCGTGCCGTCCGCTCAACGTTCTCGGGGACGGCCATGATCCGTACGTCGTTGATGAATCCCGCGCCCGAGCGCATCCGGCCGAACAACTCCAGCAATGCCGTTCGATCGCCGGCGCTGAGCTCGGTCAGCAGCTCGGCGACGGGGCGTGAGGTCAGGTCCGGCAGCAGCAGCCGTAGGGCGAGACCGGGGGCCCGGCGGGTCAGGGTGCGGATCAGCGCCCAGGTGATCGGTTCGATACGCGGATGGAAGGCCACTCCGGCGCCCATGCGGGTGCGGCGATCGGGCCAGGGCACCAGTCCGACGGCGCTTTGCAGGATGAGGCGTTGTACCAGGTCAGGGCGGCGGGCGGCCGCCGCCACCGCGGTGGGGCCGCCGGCCGACTGCCCCACGACGGCGGCGAGGGCGTCGATGCCGAGCCGTGCGCACAGGTCGGCGAGCACGTCGGCGAACCGGTCGGGTGAGGTTCCGGTGGCCAGTGGGGTACGGCCGTATCCGGGTCGAGAGGGGGCCAGGACGCTGTAGCCGGCCTCAGCGAAGACCTCCTCGCCCAGGGGCAACCCGGCGCGCATGTGCCCGCCGTGCAGCATCAGCACCGTGCGGGGGCCGTGCTCGTCCAGCCGGTACTCCACCGCCCCGGCGGGCAACCGCATCAGCCGTGTCCGCCGTTCGGCCGGTCGCGTATCGGTCATCGCAGGAGTTCCTCTCGCCGGGGAGTCGGCTCGATGCTCGTCGAGGCTTGTCGACCGCTCAACGGCGACAAGTGCGATGGAGTGCCCGGGCCCTGTCAGCCGTCGATGGGGCGTTCTTCGGGGAGTTCATGGCGGCGGGCGCGTTCGCGCAGCACCAGCGCCGCTCCCAGGGTGAGCGGGCCGGTGCGGCCGACGAACATCAGCACGATCAGCACCAGGTGGGCCGCGGGTGGCAGCTCGGCGGTGATGCCGGTGGACAGGCCCACAGTGGCGAACGCCGACACCACCTCGAACAGGACCCGGTCCAGTGATCGGGAGGTCATGGCCGGCAGGGCGAAGGTGGCCGTGGTGACCGGGGCCATGCCCAGCAACGCGATCGCGATGGCCTGACGCTGGGTGGACTCGGACAGCCGGCGGCGGCCGACGTTGACACCCGGCTCGCCGCGCAGCTCGGCCCACAGCATGAAGGCCAGCAGCCCGAAGGTGGTGACCTTGATGCCGCCGGCGGTGCCGGCGGTGCCGGCGGTGCCGGCGGTGCCGGCGCTGCCTCCGCCGATGAACATCAGCAGGTCGGTGGCCAGCCAGCTCTCGGGCCGCATCTGGGCGATGTCGACATTGTTGAACCCCGCGGTACGGGGCATGACCCCGGCGGTGAAACCGGCCAGCGCCCGCGCCGGTCCCGGCAGCGCCCCCAGGGTGGCGGGGTTGTTCCACTCGGCCAGGCTCAGCGCCAGGGTGCCTGCGACCAGCAGTGCGCACGTGGTGGTGACGGTTACGCGGGTCAGCATCGACCAGGTGCGCGGGCGGCGCCAGGCACGGGTCAGCTCGAACAGTACGCCGACACCGGATGGAAGACTCCCAGGTAGGCGGCACGGCCGAAGGGCTCGCCGTACCCCAGGGTGAACCGCCCGGTCAGCAGGCCCGCCACGACCGCCTCGCGGCCAGGGTGAACAGCACCACCTGCCGGACGACCCGCCGTACGTCGCTGACGTGCAGGATCTTGGTCTCGGACTGGACCGCCAGCCGGGCCCGGAGGCCCAGCCGGCCCGCCAACAGGATCGCGAAGAGGGTGCAGCGCGGCCCCGCGCGGCCTCAACCGAGACGGCCCTCGTTGGCGTTTCGATGGGGCCGGTCCGGCACCCCGCGCCATCTTCTCTGGCACCGCCCCATATGACCACATTGCATCCCGGCCGTGGGGCCGGGTCAGGAAACGCGTTCGGCACGCCAGCGTTCGATCAGGGCGGGGAGTTCACGGAACATGAAGCCGTAGAAATCGCGCATCTCCTCCAGGCGGCGTGCCGCGGGGCTGCCGGGGCCGGCGGCCTCGATGCCCCGGTCGGCGGCCTCGAACATGGCCTGCACCATGCCGTTCTGCGTCGACATCAGGGTGGCCCACGCGCCCTCGCGAACGCGGTAGTGCTCGCGCCGGCTGCCCGGCGCAGGGGCGCGCTCGATAAGCCCGACCGTCGAGAGCATCTTGATCGCTCCCGACACGCTGCCGGAACTGATGCCCAGCCGCTCGGCCAGTTCGGGTGCGGTGACGCTGTCCTCGTCGGCGAACATGAACGCTGCCAGCACCCGCGCGGTCGCCTTCTGCATGCCGCCCTGGACGAAGCCCAGCGCCATGTGCTCCGCGGCCTCGGCCGTGTCCGCCAAGGTCGTCCCCCCTTCCCAAGGTCTTGACGAAATCCTAACAGCTCCAAGTCTTCAATAAACTCTGAAAATTCTGTAGCTTCCTGGGCATGAGCGACACCGCGATCGAGCTCACCGGGCTCACCAAGACCTACGGGCCCCGCCGGGGCCTCACCGACCTGACACTCCAGGTCCGCGCGGGCGAGGTGTTCGGCTACCTGGGCCCCAACGGCGCCGGCAAGTCCACCACCATCCGCATGCTGCTCGACCTGATCCGGCCCACCTCCGGCACGGCCCGTGTCCTGGGCCTGGACCCCCGCGCCGACGCGGTCGAACTGCACCGGCGGATCGGCTACCTGGCCGGCGACTTCGTCGTCGACGGCCGCCAGAAAGCCGGCGAGTGCCTGACCTTCCTGGGCAACCTGCGCGGCGGCGTGCCGGCGGACCGCATCATCGCGCTCGCCGAACGGCTGGACCTGGACTTGTCGGCGCGCATCAAGAGCCTGTCCAAGGGCAACCGGCAGAAGGTCGGGCTGATCCAGGCGTTCATGCATGAGCCCGAACTGCTGATCCTGGACGAGCCCACATCCGGGCTCGACCCGCTCGTCCAGCAGACCTTCCTCGGTATGGTCTCCAAGGCCAAGAGCGACGGGCAGACGGTGTTCATGTCCAGCCACATCATGAGCGAGGTCGAAGCCGTCGCCGACCGTGTCGCCATCATCCGTGAGGGCGAGCTGGTCGCCCTCGACACTGTCGCCGACCTGCGCGCCCGCTCCTTCCTGAAGGTCCGCATCACCTTCGCCGCCCCCGTCCAGCCCGAGGAGTTCGCCACCCTGCCCGGCGTCACCGAACTGGCCGCCGAGGGCTCCACGCTGACCTGCCGCATCGACGGCACCCCGGACGCCCTGATCAAGGCCGCCGCCCGGCACACCATCACCGGCCTGCGCGCCGACACCCAAGACCTCGAAGAGCTCTTCCACAGCTACTACGGCGGCACACCGAACGCGGCCTGACATCCAGCGACCCGGCAGCGACACGACCACGAAACGGCGGAACCATGACCACCACGACCACGACCTCGATTCCCGGCAGCTCCACCACCGCCCACGCGTTCAGCGGCACGATCTTCGGCAAGACCCTGTACGACAACCGGCGCGTCTTCACCGTCTGGGCGCTCGCCACCGGGCTGCCGGCGATGATGTACGGGAGCTTCTACCCGCAGATCTCCGCCGACTCCATGGCCTCGGTCCCCGAAGCGATGGAGGGCTTCGGCCTCAACGATGCCTCCTCCGCCGCCGGCTACCTCCAGGGCGCCGTGTTCGGCCTGCTCGTCCCGCTCCTGGCCACCTTCTACGGCGCCGCCACCGGAGCCCGGATGATCTCCGCCGATGAGGAGACCGGTTACCTGGACCTGCTGCTGGCCCACCCCGTCGGCCGCACCCGGCTGCTGCTGCACCGCTTCGCCGCCCTCACCGCCGGCGCCGTCGCCATCGCCGCCATCGCGCTGGTCGCGATGCTCGCCATCCGCTCCAGTGCGGAACTCGACACCATCGGCCTCGGCCACTTCACCGCCCAAGCGATCAACCTCGCGTTGCTGGCCATCGTCTTCGGCGCGCTGGCCACCGGTCTCGGAGCCGCCACCGGCAAAAGCCGCGCGACGGTCTTCGGCATCACCGCCGGCCTCGGCGTCGCCACCTACGCCCTGCACGGCTTCGCCCCCCAGATCGGCGCCGACTGGCTGCGCAACCTCACCCCGCACCACTACTACATCGGCGGCGAGCCCCTGAAGAACGGTCTCCAACTCACCGACGCCGCCGTCCTGGCCGCCGTCGCGGCCGTCCTGATCGCCGTCGGTGCCTGGCGCCTGAACCGCCGCGACCTCGGCCGCTGACCGGCGCGGGCCCGGCATCCCTCGCTGCCGGGCCCGCGCCATCCGGACCTGGCCGAAAGACTGAGCACCGACCCCGGCAGAGCTTTGGGGGCAATCAAGATGCTCTCGACGGTCGGACCGACCGCGCGCCCCTTCAGGCAGCCGACGCGAGCACGACCAGGTCCGCGAAGGCGCGTGGGCCTGTGAGGTGCCAATATTGCGCACGCGGGCGCTGATCTGGGCTTTCGCAAGGACCCTCGGGTCGCCCGGTGGTACTCCGCTTCGGTCAGGACCGCTCGGGGCTGGATCGAGGCGGTCATGTCGATCACTCGACCGGAGTCATGCAGCGGCGGGCCGAGCGTGCGGCCTTGGTGGAGGCGGTGGGCGGCTCCCTCCGGCGACGTCCAGGAAGAACGCGCTGGTCCAGCCCTCGCACCTGCCCTACTAGGTCTTCGTCTCTCTCCCCGGCCGCGGGACCGCGCGGACCTGCGACTCCAGGCCGACTCACCTCAACGCCTCGCCCGCACTACCGCTGGGCCTGAAGTATGTGCAGATATGGCAAGTCGAGGAAGATGACGTGGGTGGCGCGGCGTAGCCGGACCGGCAGGCTTGCGGCGTAGTTGCCATCGATCACCCAGGTGTCGGCAGCGACCAACTCTTCCTGGATCGCGGCGAACTTGTCCTGCGGCAGCTTGTTCCACTCGTCGTCGTAGTACACCACGTCCAGATGCGTGATCGTGGTGTCGAGTGCTGCGGCGATACGGCGGCCGACGGTGGTCTTGCCGCTGCCTCCACAACCGGTGATCGCGACTCGCCGGAGGGGTTTCATGTTCATCGACGGTACCCAGTGACGGCCGGTGACGTGGCCATACTCGCGAGACGAGCGTGAGCTGCCGAGGCGGCGCGAGCGAGGCCAACGCCCCGCCGGACGCGATGCGTCCACGTCCGGGCAGGGCGGTAGCGGGGCTGCCGAGAGACCACGCAGCACGGCGGGTGACGGAAACATTCACCGCCGGCCCCGAGCCGCCGGGTTGTGGGCGTGGTCCTTTGCGTGCTCGAGGAGGTGGGTCAGTGCCGTCATCTGCCGCGACAACCGGAAGGGCTCGAGGTGGGCGAGTCAGCGCCCGATCAGGTCGGCGTGCTCGGTAGTGCCCAGCAGGCCGGTAAGCGCGTCAGCGTGGCTCGGGTTTCCCCGGCGCCGGTGCTGATCAGTTCTTCGGGGACGACACGGTCGGCGGATCTCAGATACGCGGGGGCGATGGGCAGGCATCCGGCGAGGACGGCTTCGGGGAGCCGTTGTCTGAACTGGCCGCGGGTGGCGAGCCGGTCGGCTGCCAGCAGTACCGTGGCCATCGACCGCCGGTACAGCGGCTGGACGTCGGGGAACGGAATGCGGCCGGTGAAGTTCAGTACGAACCACCGCTGGGTGGAGGTCCATTTCCCGGCAATGCGGTGGGGGACGGTCGCGGCGATGGGTGGAGCAAGGGCGTCGGTGAATGTACCGATCGGCTTCTCAGCACCGGTTTCATCATGGGTGAACGCACTGCACACATGATCGCCCATGGCCCCGGTGACGGCCGCCCCCCGCCACAGCCAGGCACTGGACTCTCTCGCTGAGCAAAACCGCTGCGATCGGAAAATCGCCGCCCGGCACCCCTTGCCCATCACCATGATGCCGGGATCGGCAGCGACGTCGCACACCCCCAGGCCTGCTGCATCCTCGCCGCTGTCCAAGGCGACCTCACTCAGGTCCTCAGGCTCAGTACCTCGTCGAGCACGGTTGACGGGGAGTGGTGATTTCCGGCGTCGAAGCGGTCCATCGCCGCCTTCGGGCGCCCGGGGCCTCGGGGGCCCGATCGCGGCGGCCCACGGGCCACCGTGGAGGTGCGTCTTGACCAGCCGACCACCGTCATATGCCACAGCAGGTAGCCCTCAGGGCGGTCGTTCCCCAGGTCGACGAAGTTTTTTGAAGTTTTTAGGCTCACCCTCTTGCTTTGGTTTGTTCGGTCGGACCATGATTCCGACTACAGCGGCTTTTCCGACTTCAGCACCTCAAGATCTCGATCCACGGACGTTCGTGATCCAACGAGCGGTTACGACATTTATTTCGGGTTCGTCAGGTCCTGGACAGATTCTCACCACGGCCGCGCGAGGTGTCGACGAAGACACCCGACGTCATCACTTGATCCGCGATGGGCCCGCACGCCCGCTTCAGCACGGTCCACGTAGGTCCTCACAGGGCAGGAGATACCAAGCCCATGACTCACGTGTTCTCGCCGGTCGCACTCGTGGCCGACGTGGCCAGCATCTGCGCAGACCCCGCGCCGACGGCGGAGCGCGCCCAAGGGGTACTCGAACGGATCGGCACCTCGATCCCCTGTGAAGCGGCGGCACTGGCGCGCTACGACCCGATCGAGCAGCGTCATTTCACCCTCGCCGAGGTCAACTACACCGATCAGGTCCTCACCTACCTCAACGACGGCTTCATCTCCGGCGATCCTGCGTGGCAGACGATGCGCTATCGCAACCCGACGCCGTTGCGCTGGTGCGACGTCCCCGGTTACCGCCAGATGCACAGCGCCCAGGAGGTGTTCATGCCGGCCGGCTTCCGCGAGGGCATCACGACGTGCATGTTCACGCGGTCAGGGCGTTACACCGGGGCGTTTCACCTCAACTCCGACTCACCGCTGCCGGTCAGCGACAAGGGCATCGAAGTGCTCGCGGCCTTGCAGCGCGTCGTCGGCATGATGCTCGACGGTCTGCAGCCGGAGCCGGCGGTCGACTGGACGCAGCTGGTCGCCGAGGCCGATGCGGCAGCCCTGCTCACCGCCGATGGACGGCTCTCTTCGGTGCCCGGCGGCACTCGCACCGATCTGCTGGGCGACCGCTCCGCCCTGACCAGTGAGCTGACCGCGCTCGGGGCCGACGCGCTGCCGAGTCGCTACTTCTGGACCGGTCCCGACGGCCGCTGCTACGAGGTTCGGCTCACCAGGTTGGCGCGGGCAACGGTCGTGACAGTGCGGCGGCAGGCCCCGCCCCATCGGTTGAGCCCACGTGAGATCGAGGTGCTCACCCTCTTGGTCAAAGGCCTGGCCAACCCGGAGATCGGTCAGGCGCTGTGGCTGAGCCCGCGCACTGTGGCCACGCACGTCGAGCACATCCTGGCCAAGCTCAAGTGCACCACCAGGGTGGTCGCAGCCAGCCAGGCAGTGGCGGAGGGCATCGTCCGGACGAGCTTGGGAAGTCCGTCCGCTCGACGACCGTGATCCGTGGCCCTCGCCACCACCTGGCATCCGCCTCATCTCGATCGGATCAACGGGCCGTCACTACCGGCGTGCCGATGCTCCACCCACCGTCGACGAGTAGGTTCTCGCCGCAGATGTGATCCGACAGCGAGCTGCTCAGGAACAGCACGGCATTGGCGATGTCCTGGGGCCGGGCCCAGCGTCCCCGGGGCGTCTGCCCTGCGAGGGCGTCGTGGGTGGCCTGGTCGTAGAGCGCGGTCATCTGGGTTTCCACGAATCCGGGCGCCACGGCGTTGACGTTGATGCCCCGCGCCGCGTAGTCGAGACCGACCTGGCGGGTGAAATTGACGATCGCGCCCTTGCCCGCGCAGTAGGCCGCGAACCCGGGGTTGCCCCGGAACCCGCTGATCGAGCTGATGTTCACGATCTTGCCGGGGCGTCCGGCGGCCAGCAGCGCGCGCACCATGGCGCGGGTGCAGTAGAAGGTGCCGTGCACGTTGACATTGAACTGCGAGTGCCAGGTGTCGTCATCGGTCTCGTGCACACTGCCCTCGCGCAGGATGCCGGCGTTGTTGACCAGGATGTCCAAGCCCCCGCTGCTTTCGACCAGCTCGGCCACGGTGGCGTCGACATCGCCGCTTGAGGTGACGTCCAGCGTCGCGAACTCGGCCTCGCCGCCCTGGGCACGCACGAGGTCGACGGTCGTGTCGCCGCCCTCGCGCGGCTGCTCGGTGAGGTCGGCGACGTGGATCCTGGCGCCGGCGGCGGCGAGGGTCAGCGCGATCGCGCGGCCGATGCCGGAGGCCGCGCCGGTGACCAGCGCGTTCTTCCCGGTCAAATCCATCATCGATGGCTCCCCTTCTCATCGATACCGCACCAGTCGAGTGCGAGCGCGGCATAGGTCCTGGCCGCCAGGTGCACCTCGTCGATCAGGCAGTACTCGTCGTCGGCGTGGGCGACCCGGAGGTCGCCGGGCCCGTAGCTGATGGACGGAATCCCCGCTGCGGTGAGGAAACTGCAGTCCTCCACCGCGCAGAAGCCGGCCACCTGCGCCGGGCCCTGGTATGGCGTCTCGCCCGCGACCCTCTCGTGCGCTGCGCTGACCGCGATGGTGATGTCCTCCGCGGCGGCACCCGGGTCGTTGGCCGGCCAGTTCAGCTTCCACTCGACGACAGGCGGGTGCTCGCGAAGCCAGCCGTCTGTCCGCGCGATCGCGTCGACCTGGGCTTGCACCTCCGCCTTGACCGTCTCAGGGTCGTCCTGGGGCGGGTACCAGATGCAGTACTCGATGGTCATGTACTCCGAGAGGATGAACGGCACCAGCACCCCTTGGGGGCCGCCCTGCACGACACCGGGGTGGATGGTGAAGTGGCCGGGCGGGAACAGCGGATGCGTCTTGGTGAACGCCCACTCTTCCTCAAGGCGGCGCATCGCTTCGAAGACCAGCATGCCCTTGTCGATCGCGTTGACCCCGACGCTGCTGCCGCCGCCGCCCGCACGGATGGTCTGGGCGCGCATCGAGGAGTGCGTCGCCTTGCCCATCACCGTCACCGAGAACCACAGCAGCCCCGGCGTCACGGGGATGACACCGAGGTTGGTCGGCCCACTCGGCTCGGCGAAGACGGCCGCGTCGGCGCGGTACCCGTGCTCGATGGTCGAGCTGACGCCGCACTCGTGGTCCATGACTTCCTCGCCGACCACAGATTGCACGATCAGGTCACCGCGCAGACGCACACCCGCCCGCTGAAGCGCCTTGACCGCGAAAGCCTGGGCGACGAGCCCGGCCTTCATGTCGCTGGCGCCGCGGCCCCAGATCCGTTCGTCGTCGATGCGGCCGGAAAACGGATCGCCGCTGACCCATCGGTCAGGGTTGCCGGGCGGCACCACGTCGACATGACCGTTGAAGATCAGCGACCTGCCCCCGCCGGTGCCCTTGACGGTGCCGACCGCGTTTTCACGGCCGGGCTCGACGGCCCAGGTCTCCACGTCGGCTGCGGCATCGGTGTAGATCTCAGCCATCAGCTTCGAGACCCGGCCCTCGAAGCCGACGACGTTGTCGTAGACCTGCCCGGGGTACTTCGGATTGACGCTGGGTATCGCGATGACCTCCGACAGGGTCTGGATCATCTCGTCCTTGAGTGCGTCCACCGCGTCGACCACCCGCTGCGTGGCCGCCGTCGCGGTGCCGGTGTCGGTCGTCATACCGAACTCTCTCTCTGGTCGGAAAGCTTGGATGCCGAGGGCAGTCGGCGGACGGCCACCTTGCCGACCTCGAAGAGCTCCTCGACCCGCGCCCGCTCAGCGGCGGACTGGGGCAGCGCGTAGCTGAGCACGATGTAGACCACGAGGTTCACCCCCAAGGCGATGACGCCGCTGGTCAGGCTGCCCAGGGCCGAGATGTCGTCGGGGTACAGCCAGGTGAGCACCGCCGCGGTGAGGAAGCCGATCGACATCGAGGCCAGCGCGGCCGTCTTGGTACCTCTCCGCCAGAAGAGACCGAGGAACATCGGCACCGCAAGCTGCACGATGCCCTGGTAGGACATCTGTGCGAGCAACTGCAGTCGCGAGTAGTCGAAGGCCGCGTAGGCGACGCTTGCCGAGGCCACCAGGTACACCACCATCGAGCCCTTGGCGACGATCTTCAGCTGCAGGTCGGTGCGCGGTGAGATGACATGGACGATGTCATTGGCGATCTGGGCGCCGCACACCTGCACGCAGCCGTCGATCCAGCCCATGCTGGCGGCGAACACGATCACCAAAGCCATACCGAGCAGCCACTGCCCGCCGCGGTCGTAAAGCAAGCTGAACCAGCCGTCCTGGGGTGCGGCCGCGACACCGGGCATCGAGGCCGCCGCCAGCGCAACCAGGGTGAGCATCAGGTAGAAGCCGCCCGCGACGATCATCGTCTGCAAGGTGCCCTTCTTGACGCTGCGCACGCCATCGGCCGTGTAGATCCGCTGGTAGCTGGTCGGCCAGCACAAGGAACCGATGACACCGGTGATGACCAGCGAGAAGAGGTACCACGGCCCGTACTTGCCGCCGTCGCCCGGCACGGACAGCACCGCGTCCGGCAGGTCGCGCAGCGCGCCGAAGCCCCCGGCGTCCGAGGGGCCGAAGAGAATGCCGAGGCACACCAGCGCCGACAGCCCATAGGCGACGATGCCCTGCACGAGATCCGTGATCACCAGACCGCGCATGCCCATCTGGACTGTCCAGAACTGGCGCACGGCGATCACCATGACCCCGACGATCAAGCAAGTCCCCACCGACCAGTGACCGAAGCTGGCGAACCGGAAGATCACCCCCATCGCCTGCATGCCCAAGACAATCCACGGGAACAAGCAGACGACGCCGATCGCGCTGGCGATGACCCGGACCGCCTTGGAGTCGAACCGGAGGCCGAGCATGTCGGGTTGCGTGCGCAGGTCGTAGCGTTTTCCCCACAGCCAGGCACGCTCGGCCATCAGGTACATCGCGGTGACGCCCAGCAGCGAGTAGGCCAGCGCGTAGAACCCGAGCACACCCGCCGAGACACTGAGCCCGAAGAACGCGGTGTAGGTCGCACCCGGCCACCAGGAGTTCGTGTACGACATCGCGATGTACCAGCTCGTGAACGACCGACCGCCCACGGCGTAGTCGGAGAAGGACTTCGCGCTGCGATTGGTGGCGTAGAGGACGACGATGATCAGCGCGAAGAAGACGGTGAGCAGGCCGAGCGTCACCGCCATCGAACCGTGCATGGTGTTCATCAAAGAACCTCCGAGGAAACCCCGGCCTTGAGGCCGGGGAGGAATCGGCCCCCTGCGGAGCAGGGCAGGGAAAGGAGATTCGCCCCCAGGGCGAAATCTCCGTTGACCAGGCACGATCTAGCACGTTCTCGCACCTGTGTTCGAGCGTGCACGCTACGATCGGCCCCGTGCCGCGCTACCGCCTGGACCCCACGCCCGAGCAGGAGAACGCCCTGCTCTCGCATTGCGCGCACGCCCGGTACGTGTGGAACCTCGCCGTCGAGCAGCACGGCTTCTGGTCCCGGCACCGGGGCAGAGCACCGAACTACAACGAGCAGTCCCGCCAGCTCACCCAGGCCCGCGCCGAGTTCGCGTGGTTGCGGGCAGGGTCGCAGACAGTGCAGCAGCAGGCGCTCCGCGATTTCGCGCAGGCGATGGCGAATTTCTTCGCCGGGACCCACCGCCGTCCGACCTGGCGCAAGCAGGGTGTGCATGAGGGGTTCCGGCAGGTCGGCGTCAAACCGCACCAGGTCAGGCGGTTGTCGCGCAGGTGGGCCGCGGTGCTGGTGCCCAAGTGCGGATGGGTGCGGTTCCGCCTGTCGCGGCCGGTACCGGCGGGCGTGAAGTCCTACCGGGTGACCCGTGACCGGGCCGGGCGCTGGCACGTGGCGTTCGCGCACGTCCCGCCCCCGGTCCCCGGCCCCGGCGACGGGAGCGTGGTCGGGGTGGACCGGGGCGTCACCGTCACCGCCGCCCTCTCGACCGGGGACCTGCTGAAGGTCCCCGGCCTCACGCCCGGGGAGAGGCGGCGCCTGCGGCTGCTCGCCCGCAGGCTGGGGCGTGCCCGGCGCGGCTCCCGCCGCCGCGCCCGACTCAAAGCCCGCGAAAGCGACCGCCGCAAGAACTGGGTGGAGCAGACCTCCACCACGCTGGCCCGCCAGTTCGAGGTGATCGGTGTCGAAGACCTCAACACCCGGGGCATGACCCGTTCCGCCAGAGGCACCATCGAGCGGCCGGGACGCAACGTCGCCGCCAAGGCGGGCCTGAACCGGGGCATCCTGGCCAGCGGATGGGCCATGCTGGTCGAGCGGCTGGAGCACAAAGCGCCCGGCCGCGTGTACAAGATCAACCCCGCGGGCACCTCGCAGCGCTGCTCGGCGTGCAGGGTCAGGGACCGGGAGGCGCGCGAGAGCCAAGCGCGCTTCCGGTGCCGGTCCTGCGGTTTCGCCTGCAACGCCGATGTGAACGCGGCACGCAACATCGCCCACGAGACCAGGCGCAAGGCCGGGCTCGTGCGCACGCTCGTGGGCACGGCGGCCGGACCGGCCGTCGCTGCGCGGGGACGCCCCGGGGTGCCGGGGCGGACGAACCGCGAACCTCAACCTGTCCTCCTTTCCTGAGGCCACGGGTTGGAATCCCCTCTCGTTCACGAGGGGGAGGAGGTCAACGGGCAACCTCGCCGGGCTCGTCATCGAGCTCGCCGCGGATGTTCTCGAAGATCCACAGCAGCCAGACGGCTCCGACCGCCAGGAGGGCGTCGAAGATCCAGTAGGCGACACTGAAGGGGATGCCCAGCACGATGCCCGAGCGGCCGCTGCCGGCCAGGTAGAGCGGCGGAGCGATGGCCAGCAGGACACTGGCACCGTAGAACATCCAGAAGATGCCCATCTTGGTGCCGCTGGACATGGATCTGATCGCTGATGTCATAGGCTCCTCCGAACCTGCGTCTTCCGATTCCTAGGAAACCTAGATCCGGTGAGCACCCCTACGACATCGGCAGGTCTGCCCAGTTCGGCGGGCATGTGGCAGAAGGCATCCGTCAGATGACGGATACTCTCCCGGGCCGACGGAGTCCTTGCGCCTGGCGGCACGCTACCGGCGGTCGGCCGGTGCGCGGTGGCCACCAACGAACGCTGGTCCTCCTGCAGCACTCCATACTGATCGCCATCTGGCACCTGCTCATCCGCGACACCGCCTACGCCGACCTGGGCGGCGACCGCTTCCCGGAACGCGCCGGCCGAGCACGCGCCAACGCCGACTACTCAGTCAGCGCGGCTACCAGGTCACTCTTCAGCGGGCCGATGGCACACGCTTGTCAGTGCTCCGCCCGGGACGGGGCGACCCGCGGGTCTACAAGCGTGGGCCGCGAGCTCCGCGACTTCGCAACGTGGGCACTGCGCGAACCCGATGCGCCGACATCTCGTTCGTCCTCTTTGCTCGATCGACGATGCCGGGCACGTTACGGCTCCCTGGGAACCGACTGTCGCGAGCCGTTCCCAAGCCGGTCAAGGCCAGGTCGAGATGGATGTCGCCGAATGACTCCAGACGTTCAGGGACGAGGCAGGCAGGGCAGTCCCGGGGGGCGGTGTCAGTCGCTTTCCGGCAGCGAGCTGATGTGCACGAAGTGATTGTGCGTTTCCGGGGTGGACTTCGCACCGCGGGCGGGTGTGCGCATGGTGACCCGGGTGCGGTCGGCGCGGAACAGGTCGTGGGAGAACTCGATCGGCACGCCTTCGGCGTCGTAGGTGGTGCGGGTGATCGACAACAGCGGGGCGTTCGGCTCGATCGCGAGCAGGGCCGCTTCCTCATCGGTGGCGTGCACCACCTCGATCTGCTCCTCGGCGTCGTGCGGCGTGGTCCCGTACTCCTGCTCCAGCAGCTCGTAGATCGAACCGCCGAGCGGCATCTCCAGCAGCCCGGGAAACCGATCGGCGGGCAGCCGGGCGTGGTCGAGGGAGAACGGGCGGCCGTCGGCGAGCCGGAGCCGCTGGATGTCGAAGACCAGCGCGTCACCGTCGAGCCGGAGTGCGTGTGCGGTCGCCGCGTCGGCCACGCTCATCCGGGTCAAGATCACCCGGGTCCCGGCGAGGTAACCCTGCCGGACCAGGTACGCCGGCACGCCGACGACACTGGTGAGGTCGTGATCCACCTTCGGATGGCTGATGAAGGTGCCGCCGGCGCGTCCGGGCACGCGTCGTATCAGACCGGCCTCCTCCAGTGCCGACAGGACCTGCCGCAGGGTGGCCCGGCTGACGCCGTAGTGCTCGGCCAGTTGCCGCTCACTGCCCAGGCGGGCGCCGGGGGGCAGGGTCCCCGCGCTGATTTCGGTGAGCATGCGGCGGCGGAGCTTTTCGGCTACGGCGTGCTCGGTGGCCACAAGGAACCTCCCAGACCATTGTCCGGTCTTTGGTTATACCTTTGGTACCAATCTAGCGCGCCGGATCGAGTACTACGGGCGCTACATCTCCCGCAGGGCCATCAGTGATTCGGGGAGCACCTGGCCGCCGTCGACCACGAGGCTCTGACCGGTGATGTAGGCGGCCTCCTCGGTGGCGAAGAACAGGGCCGCGTTGCCGACGTCGGCCACGGCGCCGAGCCGTCCTTGCGGAACGGTCGCCGCCATCTGGTCGAGGTATTCCTGGCCCAGGTCCGCGAGCCCCTCAGTGTAGACATTGCCGGGCAGCACAGCGTTGATCGTGATCTTCCGCGGGGCCAGCTCCATCGCCGCGGTCCGCACGAAACCGAGCTGGGCGGCCTTGCTCGCGCCATAGTGCGACCAGCCGGGATAACCGGTGATCGGCCCGGTGATCGAGGAGGTGACGATCACTCTGCCACGCCCGGACGCGGTGAGCGCTCCGAGACAGGCCTGTACGGCATAGACGGTGCCCTTGAGGTTGATGTCCAGCACCGACCCCAGGTCGTCGGGCGTCATGTCGTCGAGCCGGGCGGCGGGGAAGACGCCGGCGTTGGCGCACAGGACGTCGATGCCGCCGTGGCGTTCGATCGCGGCACGGGCCATGCGGTCGCACTGGGCACGATCGGCGACGTCGGCGGCCACCCCGGACACCTTGCCCTCGAGCCCCTCGAGGTCGGCGACCGCCCGATCCAAGGCGGCCTGGCCGCGGCCGCTGATCAGCACATTGGCGCCCGCCGTGGCGAAGCACCGCGCGATCCCGCGGCCGATCCCTTTGCCGCCGCCGGTCACAACGACCGACCGCCCTGCCATTGAGGTGAACATGTGCATCACATCCGATCAGAGGGTGCGGCCGTCAGAGGCGACGTACCGGCGGGCGAGGTCGACCGAGCCGAAGGTGTGGGCGGGGCCCAGCTCCTGGGCCTCACGGGAGTGCGCATGGGAGCCCATCCAGGCCACGAGCAGCAGTCGGCGGAGCATGACGAAGGTGGGCAGCATCTCCTCGTGCTCGGCCGGCAGCGGCTCCTCGGAGCGGTAGCCCTCCGACCACGCATCCTGCCACTCGGGGAGCCGCGGGTCGTGCTCCAGGAACGACACCGCCGCGCCGAAGTCGTACATGAACCAGGAGAAGCCACAGTCGTCGAAGTCGATGACATTGACCTGATCGCCGTCCACGAGCAGGTTCGCCAGGCGCAGGTCGGCATGCACCAGCCCGAAGCGGTCCGGCCCGGTGCCGTACGCGTCGAGGCGCCGCCGTACCAATTCCGCCGCCTCGCCGAGCACGGCCACCTCTGAGGGGCCGACGTCGATGCCGTCCTGCCATCTGCCCCAGCGCGGTGCACCGCCGAGCGAGTGCTCCCAGTCCCAGGCGAAGCGGGTGAACTCCGCCGGGCTCCGCCAGCCCCGCGCGTGCCGGTGCAGGCGTGCGGTGATCGCCCCGAGCATGCCGTAACCTGCCGTGTCCAGCCCGCCGTGGGCGGGTTCGACCCCCGGCATCACTTCGAACAGCACGGCATGGCGGTCACGGCCATCGATCTCGACCGTGACCACGCGGGCGTCGTCGAGGGTCCGTACCACCTGCGGAGTGGCGACATCCGCGTCGTCGCGAAGCGCGGTCAGCCAGTCGAGCTCGGACTCGATCGCCGCGGCGGTGTGGTAGCCCACCCGGTGCACCCGGAGGATGCCGCTGCGTCCAGTGCCCGGGTCGGCCACCCGGAAGGTGGCGTTCTCCGACAGGTTGATCATATGCAAGGTGCGCCGGTCGGACAGGCCGTACCGGCCGAGGGCGGCATCGGCCACCCGGGCGTCGGAGCCTTCCTCGGCCATCAGTGTTCCCGTCCCTCCACCGACTCCAGGACCCTGGTGATGCGGGCTCGCGCCGGCTCGATGGCGTCGCGCCGACCGCTCAGGTACACGCGGCCCGCAGCGCCGATCATCTGAACGTCCACCAGCGTGATCCCCGGGGCGGCGCGCTCGGCCTCGTTCGCCGCCACCGCCGCGAACAGCGCCGGTGTCATTTCGTAGACCAGCAGACACTCACCGGGCATCACCATCGAGCCCTGCCTGTTGCGGTTGAGGATCACCGCGTGCTGGTCGGTGATCTCCTCGATGACGTCGTGGTACAGCACCCGCGGCCGGAGCTGGTCGGTCGCGGAGCTGCCAGTGCCGTCGAGCACCGCCTGACCGGCCGCCACCACATCGTCGAGGCCGCGCCCGTGCAGCTCCAGTACGCCGAACTGGCGCTCGACGAACAGGATGCCTGGTTCCACAGTGGGGACCGCGCGCAGAGCCAGATCGATCACCCGCTCGATGGCGAGCGCCGGGGACACCTCGATGATAAGGGCGTGGTCACCCGCGAACGGCGGGTAGCCCCGGGCCCGGGTGGGGGTGCCCAGGTAGGCCGCGAACTGCTGCCGCAGATCCTGGACGAGCAGGTAGACCCGGAGCTCGGTGCGCGGGATGGTGTCGGCGGCCATGCCTATCGAGCCTCCTCGGTGCCGCGGCTCAGGTTCACCGCGCACCGACGTCGAAGTGGTTGCCGAGCTCGGCGTGCGGGCGCGGGATGACATGCACGCTCACCAGCTCGCCCACCTGTGAGGCGGTCTCCGCGCCCGCCTCGGTCGCGGCCTTGACCGCACCGACCTCACCGCTGATCACAACCGACACCAGACCGTCGCCGACCTCCTGGCGGTCGGTGATGACCACGTTGGCGGCCTTGACCATGGCGTCGGCCGCGGCGAGCGCCGCAACAAAGCCCTTCGTCTCGATCATCCCGATAGCGCTGCTGGACATGTGTGCTCCTCGTTGGTCATGCTCACATCCGATGTGCGAGCGTGGTGGAACGTCATGGGAGGGCTGTCAGGCGCCGGCCCGCTCCGACGTGGCGGCCGGGTCGATGTCGGCCGGGGGGACGGCGGTGTCGATCGAGCCGATCACCAGGGCGTCGACCGGCGGTGGCGGACCGGGGAACCAGGCCGCGGCCACCGACCCCTGGGCGACCAGGATCCGCTCGCCGACACCGGTGCCGAGTACGTCGAACGCGATGAGTCGGCTGCCGGAATCCTCGACCTGCACCTCCAGGAACGCCCCGGCGGGCAGCCCCTCGATCCGCTTGGTCGACCAGAGGTTGCCGATCACGACTGCTCGCAGCATCATCGCTCCTTTGTGACGTGGACGCCGAGCGTTCGTGCCTTCTCCCGGCCCAGCGGCGTGAGGACCGCGCGGGGCCCCAAGACGATTCGCTCGCCCGCCTCCGCGGCGGCCTTCACGTCCCGTTCAGTGACCGCTCCCCGCTCCACCCGCCTGACGCCACCGCCAGGTGATCCGGGCACCGCGGACGTGGCGGCCAAGTGGAAGCGGAGCCGCCCGCTGCGCAGGTCCTGTCGATTCTTCGGGTTGTCGAACAGCTCCAGCAGCGTGCGCGCGAACGCGTCAAGGTCCGCATCATCGGCAATCCGCACCGACTCGACCCGGGCCGCCTCCGGCACCCGCCGTACGGGGACGGCCGCCGGGGCCACGAACGCCACCGCGGGACCGGCCTGCGCGCCTGTAGGCCCGGCCAGACCACCTGCGATGCCGTCCATCCCGCCTGCAGCGCCGGGCACACCGCCTTGGCTGCTGCCAAGACGGTCTGCGGTCCCGGGCATACCGCCCGCCAAGCCGGACGTACTGCGTTCGGCGCTGCCCGAAGCACCTGCGGCGCCAGGCAAAGCGCCCGCGGACGCGGGCGGACCGACCGCGGAGTTGAGCGGACCGACCGCGGAGTTGGGCGGGCCGTCCTGGGTCCTGGACAGGCTGGTCAGGGTTTCGCGGACTGAAGCGGCGACCATTTCGGCGATGGCGTCGCGTACCGCTTCCGCGACGAGGGCGCGGAGGTCCAGGGCCGGGCGGGCGGTCACGCTCGGCTCCGGAGGGCTTCCTCCGCGGCGTCGGCGGCCTGTCGTACGTCGGCTTCCGTGCCGGCCAGGTAGACCCGGCCGGTGGCGCCGATCATCCGGTAGTCGACGACCTTGATGTCGGCGGCCTTCTCGGCTTCGTTGGTCGCGACGATCGCGTACGACGCGGGCCGCACCTCCAGCACGAAGAGCGACTCGCCGGGCAGCGCCATCGACCCGATCTTGTTGCGATTGATCAGGAACGCGTGCTGATGGTCGATACTGCTGATGATCTTGCTTGCCAGGATGGTGGGGCGTACCGCGTCCCCCGGCCGAACGCCGAGGTGCTCCAGGACCGCCTCCGCGCCGGCTTTCACCGCACCCGTCTCACCGTGGAACTCCAGGTAGCCGAACTGGCGCTCGACCACCAGGACACCGGCCCGCACCTCGGCGTGCTTGACCGCCGCGTCGGTCAGCGGCTCGATATCGAGCCCGGGCGCCACCTCGACGATCTGCGCGGCCATACCGGCCCGGGGAAGCGTGCCGCGAATCCACGTGCCGAGGTAGCACATGGTCTGCGGTTGCAGACGGTCGATGAAAATGAACGATCGCAACTCGGCCACGATGTCAACCCTTGATCAGTTGGGACAGCTCTTCGACGACAAGCCGCCGGATTTCCTCCCGGAACCGCTGCTCGTCCGGGGCAAGCCCGTCCAGGCCATCACCGGCCCGCCAGGCCACCTGCTCGGCATTCCGGTCAACCTGTTCCGCGTGTTCGGCGCCAGGTTCGGCGTGCCGGCCGGCCTGGCTCGTGCTCCCGGCGGCCTTTTCGGCGTTTCGGTCGACCTTCTCTGTGCTCGTGGCGGTCTGCTTCGCCTGCCGGGCGGGCTGGAGGTCAGTGCCTACGGCGGCGGTGCGCGGGGCGGTGGAGGCGAGTGCGCGTGGGTCGTTGGAGGCCAACGGGTACGCCGGGACCGGCTGATCGTGGTCGTGCCAGGGAGTGCGACCGGCGAAGTCCGGCATCGGGACTGCGGTGTCGGCGCTCCAGGCCACTCGCACCCAGTCGGTGAGGTGCTTCGGCTGCAAGTTCTCTCCCAGTGAGCTGCGGCCGACGAAGCCGGTTCCGATGGTCATGGTCGGGGCCAGGTTGGTGTCCAGGCCCGCGCTGCCGGTGCTGTTGCCGACGTTCACGGAGACCCGCAGGACCGGTACGTTCGCGGCGTACTCCATCACCGTGGCCGGGTCGGTGGAGTGGATCGCGGCCGAGTGACCTGCCCCGGCGATCCGTACGATCGCGCGTGCGGTGACGATGCCCTGCGCCGCGTCGCGAACCCTGATCATGCCGAGCACCGGGGAGAGCTTCTCGTGGGTGAGCGGCTCTTCCGGGACGGCGACCTCGAACGGCGCGACCAGCAGCCGGGTCTTCGGGCCGGCGCGGACGCCGGCCTGTCCCGCGATCCAGGCGGCGCTCTTCCCCACAACGTCCACGTTGAGCTGCCCGTAGGGGAACATGAACGCGCGCAGCCGCTCGGCGGCAGCCGGGTCGAGCAGCATCGCGCCGTTCCGCTCCAGCTCGCGTGACAGTCTGTCCGCGACCGTGTCCACCACGATGAGCACCGACTCGTTCGTGCACAGCACGGAGTTGTCGAACGCCTTGCTGTCCACGATCTGCTGTGCCGCGACGCACGGGTCGGCGGTGGCATCGACCAGGACGGGGACATTTCCCGGGCCGACCCCGATGGCCGGGTTCCCCGACCCGTACGCCGCCCGTACCACGCCGGTCCCGCCCGTAGCAAGAATGACGTTCGTGCGAACGTCGCTCATGAGCGCCTCGACAAGTGGGATCGTCGGCTCGGCCGCCCACTGGATCACACCGTCGGGAGCACCTGCCTCGACCGCCGCCCGCGCGAGCGTCGCCGCGGCGTCGGCACAGCACTCCTTGGCCATCGGGTGCGGGCTGACCACGACCGCGTTACGCGTCATCAGCGCCAGCAGGACCTTGAAGTAGAGGGTGGCGACCGGGTTCGTGGACGGCGTCAGAGCCAGCACGACCCCGGCCGGGCGAGGAATCTCCAGGATCTTCCGGGCAGGATCGCTCCTCGGCGTCACGAAGTCCTGGGCGGCGTACTCCTCGACGATGCCGAGCGAGCATGCCTCGTTCTTGCGCTGCTTGTGCTCGACCACGCCGAACCCGGTCTCGCGTACCGCCCATTCGGCGTAGTGGCGCGCGTTCTGGTGTGCGACGTTCGCGACTGCCGACGCAATCCGCCGCACGTCGGCGGCGGAGTAGACGCCGAAGGCCCGCGCCGCCCAGCGGGCACGCTCCAGCATGTGCCCGGCGGCCGCGATGGCCGCGGCTTCGGTCGTCCCGGCCACTAGCTCTCTCTCCGTCCGTTGACATGCCCGTTCACGTTTCCTTTGGGGTGCGTGTTCGCACGCCCGGTCGCGTTTCCGCCGCCGCCTCCGCTGGTGTTTCCGTTGACATGCCCGTTCGTACGCCCGTCGGCGCGGGCGTCCGCGCGTCCGCCGATGGGGGCGTTGGAGCGTCCGTTCGTACGGGCCCGTTCCTCCGCGCGCGCGATCGCCAGCGCGGTACGGTCCATCAGCTCCTCCACCAGCGCGGGGGTCATGAGGATCCCGGGTTTGAACTGCAGCACCCTGGGGTCGAGGGTGGAGAAGATCGCCCAGACGCCCAGTCCGTACAGTTCGCGCATGACGTACTTGGCGCCCTCGGGGTGCTCGAACTCCAGGCCGAAGACCACGCCGTTCTGGCGGATGCCGACGAACCAGCCGGAGTGTTCGGCCTGGAGGTCGCGCAGCCGGTCCCCGACCGCCGCGGCGATGTAGTGCACCATCGACCGGACCTCCGGCCGCAGGCTGATCTCCAGGGTCTTCAGCGCCGCGATACAGCCCAGTTCGGCGCCGCCGAAGGTGGAGATGTGCCCGAAGCCGTCCTCCCGGAGCCAGGCGCCGGCACGCTCGCTGAGCAGCACCGCGGCGATCGGGTAGATGCCCCCGGACAACCCCTTCCCGGTGACCAGGATGTCCGGCTCGATACCGTGCTTGGTGATCCCCCACAGCTCGCCCGTACGACCGAGACCGGTCTGGACCTCGTCGGCGATGTACAACGCGCCGTACCGGGTACAGAGCTGCTTGACGGCCTCCAGGTAGCCCGGCTCCGGGAGCGGGAAGCCGTACGTCGCCGGGATGGTCTCCATGATCACCGCGGCGACGTCGCGACCGGTCAGGGCCTGTTCCATCGCGGCGAGGTCGTTGAACGGCACCTGCGGGAACTCCTCGGGCCGGTCGGCGAGGAACAGCTTGGAGAAGCGGTCGTCGCCGGTGGCCACGGCCAGCCCGGTGTGCCCGTGGTACGCCTTGACGATCGAGACGATCTTGCGTTTCTGGGTGGCGTGCCGGGCGCTCTTGAGCGCAATGTCGATCGCCTCGCCGCCGCCGGAGGCGTACGCCACCTTCGTCAGCGACGCGGGTGCGCTCTCCACCAGCGCCTCGGCCAGGGCTGTCCGGGCCAGCGACGGAAAGTGGTGATTGCCCACGTCGAAGTGGTTCATCGCCGCGTTGACCGCGGCCACCACCTCGGGATTCCGGTGGCCCAGGTTGAACGTGCCGCCGTTGAGATGCACGTCGATCAGCCGTCTGCCGTCCATGTCCCACAGCAGGTAGCCCTCGCGGCGGTCGATCACCAGGTCGATGCCCGACTCGGACCAAAACGCGGTCTTGTCGGGATTCCAGTACTGCTTCGACTTCTCCAGCATCTCCGCCTTCGAGGCGAAGCCGAGCAAGGCGTAGTCGTACATCGCCCATCCATGTGGTCGGCGTCGGGCGGGGTGGCCCCCTGCGAGACAAGCCTGAGCGGTCAGACCAAAAAAGTCAATGGTTGTTTTTGGCTCGTCTTTCTCGATCCAAAACCTTGATTCGGTCTACATCGGGCTGCCATGATGCCGTGCCAAGCAGTGGCCTACGCCACATCGTGGCTCACCGAAGCGCTCCCCTAACAAGTCATAACAAAATGTGCATGTAGCGCGACGTGTAGTGATGGTCGGGTGTGATGTGGAGCCGTGCGTAAGGGCGAGCAACCTCCCTGGATCGTGCCCGACAGCCTGTGGGAGCGGATCGAGCCGCTGCTGCCGAAGGTCGAGCGCCGCAAACGCCATACCGGCCGCAAACGGCTGGACGACCGCAAGGTGCGGCATCCTGTTCGTGCTGCACACCGGCATCCGCTGGGAGTTCCTGCCCCAGGAACTGGGATTCGGGTCGGGAATGACCTGCTGGCGGCGACTGGCCGAGTGGCACCACGCTGGAGTGTGGGACCGGCTGCACCGCCTGCTGCTGGAGGAACTGCACGCCGCCGGGCGGTTGGACTGGTCCAGGGCGGTGATCGACAGCTCCCACGTCCGGGCGCTCAAGGGCGGCCCAAAACCGGGCCGAGCCCGGTCGACCGCGGCCGGCCGGGCTCCAAGCACCACGTCCTGACCGAAGCCAACGGGATCCCCCTCGCCTTGTCGCTGACCGGCGGCAACCGCAACGACGTCACCCAGCTGATCCCGCTGCTGGAGGCCATCCCGCCCGTGCGAGGCCGGGTGGGACGCCCACGACGCAGACCGGCGTGCCTGCTGGCCGACCGCGGCTACGACCATGACAAGTACCGGCGGCTGGTGCGGGCCAAGGGCATCAGGCCCCGCATCGCCCGGCGCGGCACCCCGCACGGCTCCGGCCTGGGCGTGCACCGCTACGTCGTCGAGCGCACCATCGGGCTACTGCACTGGTTCCGCCGCTTACGCATCCGCTGGGAGATCCGCGACGACATCCACGAGGCGTTCATGACCCTGGCCGCGGCCATGATCTGCTGGCGACGCCTCGTCCGCTGATTCTGTTAGCACCTCTAAGCGTGGAAAGCGATCAGGCATGACAGCAGACGAGCACACACCGGCCGCCGCCGCCCACCAGCCGACCCCCCGTACGGTGCAACGACTCAAGCCGAACGCGGTCGGCCTCACCGGAGTGATCTTCATGGCGGTCGCCACCGCGGCACCGATCACCGCCATGGTGGGCAATGTGCCCATCGCCATCGGCTTCGGCAACGGAACCAACGCCCCCGCCGGCTACCTGGTCGCCACCATCGTGCTCAGCCTCTTCTCACTCGGGTACTCGGCCATGGCCCGGCACATCACCGCGATCGGAGCCTTCTACGGCTTCATCAAAGAACCTCCGAGGAAACCCCGGCCTTGAGTTGAGGCCGGGGAGGAATCGGACCCCTGCGGAGCAGGGCAGGAAAGGAGATTCGCCCCCCGGGCGAATCTCCGTTGACCAGGCACGATCTAGCACGTTCTCGCCCATGTGTTCGAGCGTGAACGCTACGCTCGGCCCCGTGCCGCGCTACCGCCTGGACCCCACGCCCGAGCAGGAGCAAGCCCTGCTCGCGCATTGCGCGCACGCCCGGTACGTGTGGAACCTGGCCGTCGAGCAACACAGCTACTGGTCCCGCCGACGGGGTAGGGCGCCCGGCTACCACGAGCAGTCCCGGCAGCTCACCCAGGCCCGGGCCGAGTTCGCGTGGCTGCGGGCCGGGTCGCAGACCGTGCAGCAGCAGGCGCTGCGTGACTTCGCGCAGGCAATGGCGAACTTCTTCGCCGGTACCCACCGCCGTCCCACCTGGCGCAAGCAAGGCATGCATGAAGGGTTCCGGCAGGTCGGCCTCAAACCCCACCAGGTCAAGCGGCTGTCGCGCAAATGGGCCGCGGTGCTGGTGCCCAAGTGCGGATGGGTCAGGTTCCGCCTGTCGCGGCCAGTCCCGGCGGGCGTGAAGTCCTACCGGGTCACCCGTGACCGGGCCGGGCGCTGTCACGTGGCGTTCGCGCACGTCCCGCCCCCGGTCCCCGGCCCCGGCGACGGGAGCGTGGTCGGGGTGGACCGGGGCGTCACCGTCACCGCCGCCCTGTCGACCGGGGACCTGCTGCGCGTTCCCGGCCTCACCCCCGGGGAGAGGCGGCGCCTGGAGTTGCTGGCCCGCAGGCTGGGGCGTGCCCGGCGCGGCTCCGCCCGCCGCGCGTGGCTCAAGGCCGCGCTCGCCCGGCTCAAAGCCCGTGAAAGCGACCGCCGCAAGAACTGGGTGGAGCAGACCTCCACCACGCTGGCCCGCGGGTTCGAGGTGATCGGTGTCGAGGACCTCAACATTCGGGGTATGACCCGTTCCGCCAGAGGCACCATCGAGCGGCCGGGACGCAACGTCGCCGCCAAGGCGGGCCTGAACGCGGCGATCCTGGCCAGCGGCTGGGGGATGCTGGTGGAGCGGCTGGAGCACAAGGCGCCCGGCCGCGTGTACAGGATCGACCCTGCGGGCACCTCGCAGCGTTGCTCGGCGTGCAGGGTCAGGGACCGGGAGGCGCGCGAGAGCCAAGCGCGCTTCCGGTGCCGGTCCTGCGGTTTCGCCTGCAACGCCGATGTGAACGCGGCACGCAACATCGCCCACGAGACCAGACTCGTGATCGAGCACGAGGCCGGGCTCGTGTGCACGCTCGTGGGCACGGCGGCCGGACCGGCCGTTGCTGCGCGGGGACGCTCCGGGGTGCCGGGGCGGACGAACCGCGAACCCCAACCCCTGCTCCTGTCCTGAGGCCACGGGTTAGAATCCCCCCTCGTTCACGAGGGGGAGGAGGTCAACTCCCATGGACTCAGCCGCGTGGTCGGCATGGGGGCCGGCGCGCTCACCACGCTGGCCTACGTCGTCTTCGAGGCCTCGCTGGTCGGCATCTGCTCCTTCTTCGCCAGCACCTTCGCCACCGCGCACCTGGGCCTGAAGATCTCCTGGATCTGGTTCGCCCTGCTCATGCTCGTGGTCAACGCCGTACTCACCTACTTCGACATCAACCTGACCGCCAAGGTGCTCGGCGCCTTCCTGGTCACCGAGATCCTCATGCTCGGCCTGATGGCCGTCGCCGTCTTCGTCGCCGGAGGCGGCCCGGAGGGGTGGTCGCTGGGCTCGCTCAACCCACTGAACGCCTTCCAGAACCTGCACGCGACCGTACCGAATCCCAGTGCGGCCGGCGCTACACTCGCGGTCACCGGCTCCGCCGGCATCGGCCTGTTCTTCGCCTTCTGGTCATGGGTCGGCTTCGAGTCCGCCGCAATGTACGGCGAGGAGTCGAAGAACCCCAAGCGCATCATCCCCAAGGCCACCATGCTGTCAGTGGTCCCTACCGTTGAAAACATCCAGCCCGTCGTAGGGTTCGGATGCCCCGGCAGGGGCGGGTGTGGCTTTCAGTGGTCTGCCGTCTGTGGCTTCCTACGACTCGCCGCCCGCTCCCGCGTGACGGACTCGGCCTCTGATTGAGAGTTGCGAGCGCATCGCTGTGTAGGGACCTGACGGCGAGGTCGTCTGCGGGCTGGACCGGCAAATCCTCAGGTGGGAGGCATGGTTGGAACGCGCATGGGCCGGGATGGACATCGTCCGCCGACATCACCACCTCGCCGTGGTCGACATCGACGGTCAGCGGCTGCTGTCGCGGCGGGTGGCCAACGACGAGGCGGCGCTGCTGGAGGTGATCGGCCAGGTCACGGCCCTGGCCGGGCAGGTGACCTGGGCGATCGATCTGCACAGCAGCAAGTCGGCACTGCTGCTGACCCTGCTGCTCGATCACGGCCAGAAGGTCGTCTACGTGTCCGGGATGACCGTCAACCGGGCCGCGGAGGGCTACAAAGGTGCGGGCAAGACCGACGCCAAGGACGCCCTGATCATCGCCGACCAGGCCAGGATGCGCCGCGATCTGACGGTCCTGGACGGCGACGACGAACTGATCGTCGAGCTGCGGTTGCTGGTCGCCCGCCGCCGGGACCTGGCCGCCGACCGCACCCGCGCGGTCAACCGGCTGCACGACCAGCTGCTGACCATCTGCCCCGCACTCGAGCGCGCCCTGGAGCTGACCAACCGTGGCCCGCTGGTGCTGCTGACCGGCTGCCAAACCCCCACCGCTCTGCGCGAGATCGGCGTCGACGGGCTGACCGTCTGGCTGCGGGCGCGCAGGGTCCGCAGCGCCGCCGCGCTGGCGGCCAAGGCCGTCGCCGCAGCCGACACCCAGCACACCACACTGCCCGGCGAGCAGATGGCCGCCCGCCTGGTGGCCCAGCTCGCGGAGGGGGTGATCACCCTCAATGAGCAGATCAAGGATGTCGACCAGCTCATCGAGGACCGGTTTCGCCGCCATCCCTCCGCCGAGGTGATCAGCAGTCTGCCCGGCATCGGTGTTCTGCTGGGCGCCGAGTTCCTGGCCGCCACCGGCGGGGACATGGACCGGTTCGGCTCTGCCGACCAGCTGGCCAGCTTCGCCGGCGTCACCCCGGTGCCCCGCGACTCCGGCCGCGTCCACGGGAACCTGCACCGACCCCAGCGCTACAACCGCGCACTGCAACGCGTCTTCTACACCTCCGCGCTGATCAGCATCCAGTCCTGCCCGGACTCCAGACGCTTCTACGACCGCAAACGCACCGAAGGCAAGCGCCACACCCAGGCCGTGCTCGCCCTGGCCCGACGACGCGTCAACGTGTTGTGGGCCCTGCTGCGCGACGGACGCGCCTACCAACTCGCACCTCCCGTGCCCGCTGCAGCTTGACAACGTCATTGAGAGTCGGAATCGGTCTGTTCTACGTCCTGGTCTCATGGTCGGCCATCGTCGGCACCGGACCGGACCGCTCGGTCGCCCTCGCCCAGGACGGCGCCACCGCCGGACAGGTCTTCTTCGGCCCTGTGGAGCAGCACCTAGGGCACTGGGCGGTCGTCGTGTTCGAATTCCTCCTGATAACCGGCTCCTACGCCTGCGGCATGGCCTTCCACAACTGCGCCTCCCGCTACATCTATGCCATCGGCCGCGAGGATCTGATCCCCGGCATGGGCCGCACCATCGGCGCCACCCACCGCAAGCACGGCTCCCCCTACATCGCCGGCTTCGTCCAGACCACCATCGCCACCCTGATCGTGCTGGCATTCTTCCTCACCGACCGCGACCCCTATGCCCATCTATTCGCCCTGATGGCCATACTCGGTACCACCGCAATCCTCATCGTGCAGGCGCTCGCGGCCTTTGCCTGCATCTCCTACTTCCACCTGCACAAAAAGCACCCGACCAGCGCCCACTGGTTCCGCACCTTCCTGGCTCCCCTGATCGGCGGCCTAGGCATGCTCTACGTGATCTGGCTCCTCATCGAAAACGCCGAATTCGCCGCCGGCACCGCCGCCGGCGACATCATCTTCAAGGCTTCCCCCTGGATAGTCGCCGCCACCGGCCTGGGAGGCATCCTCTTCGCCCTACTAACCAAAAAACTCTCCCCAACCCGCTACGACACCATAGGCCGCGTAGTCCTGAGCGAAACCAAAGAACGAGCCCCAGGCTGACCCCGCCATACCCTTAAGGAGGCAGCGACGCCGTTGCGGCTATGCGAAAGTTACAGAGACGATCTGGCCGGGCGGCATGTGCAGGGTGATGTCCGACAGTCTGGCTGAGCCCAGCTCAGGTCGTCGATCTCCACGGAGATGGGAGTCCATCGCCACCTCCGGCGGTCGGCGCGGCGCAGCAGGAGGAGGAAGAATGGCGCGCCGAGCACGACGGTGATCACTCCGATGGGGATCTCGTCGGGCTGGTTGAGCATGCGGGCGCCGCCGTCCACCCCACCAGCAGGATCGCGCCGGTCAGGGCGGCCAGTGGCAGGACGCGGCGGTTGTTGCCGCCAACCACCAGGCGGACGGCGTGCGGGACCATCAGGGAGACGACCGGTGCCGCCGCTGACCGCGACGACGTCGCCGACGGGGATGGACAACGGGCCGAGGCCGACAGGGGCGACCAGGGCCGCCGTCAGGGCCGCGACCGGGGCGACAGCAACCGCCCGTCGGACCGCCGGGGGCGTGGTGGCCGGATGGGGCGTGCGTCCGCCGCGAATCGGTCAACTGACGGATGCCGCTGACGGCCCCCCTCTAGGGACGATGGATGGAGCGTTTCCTTACCTCTTTCGCACCCTCTCAGAGGAGACTTCCCAATGAGGTCGTCAAGCCGCAGCCGTGACAGGCGGTGAGTGATGGTAGCGCTCACCGTTGCGGATCATGGCCCACGGCACGTTGACGCGGCGGCGCGCCGGCGACAACAGCGTCTGTTTGTGCCCCATGCCTTCGAAGCGCTTTCTGTCGTGATAGGCCCGCGAGGCCGGACAGGTCCGCAGGCTGACCATGGAGGACAGGTACGACACTTGCAGCAGCGCGCGATGGAAGCGGCGGGGTCGGCGCGGGTTGTCGCTGACGCGGCCCGAGTCGCGGGGCGCAGGGGCCGGGCCGACGTAGCCGGCCAGGTGGTCGGCGTTGCCGGAGGTGTCCATGTCGCCACCGGTGGCGGCAACGAACTCCGCCCTGAGCATCGTGCCCATGCCAGGCAGGCTGGCGATCATCTCGGCGTGCGGAAGCTCGCGAAACCGGGCCTTGATGAGCGCCTCCAGTTCGGCGATCTCGTCATCGAGGGCGCTTCCCCCCTTGGCCAGGCGGGCCACCAGGACGGTGGCCAGCTTCTCGCCGGGCAGGGCGGTGCGCTGGGCTTCAACGGCGGTGACCGCAGTCAGGGCCAACGTCGCGGCACCGCAGACCTCGCGGGCCCGCAGCCAGGTCTCCAGGTGTTTGCCCCCGGCCCGTCAGATCGCGGCTGGGGTCTGGTAGCCGGTCAGCAGCACGAGCGGGCCTCGGTCAGTCGGCTCCAGCGCGCGTTCCAGGGCGGGGAGTCCGTTCACTTGCCTGGTGCGATCGGCGACCGGGTCAGCGCGGCGCGTGGTCAGGGTGCGCAGGTCGACCGCGAGCGACTTTCCCCCGTCGAGCTCATGGGGAACACAATTGAGATCCGACCTACGGAACTCCACCGACTCGAAGAACGGACTCTGCCCGACAACAGCTATCTCGTCTTCAATGTTGACATTCCTCCTCACAGATGCACCACCGCGCGGATTGGTTCTGCCGGTGTCGATGTCACCGGCGGATACGGGCAACCGTGGCAAAGCGGTTCGGCGTGCCGACGTGAAGGGACCACGAAATGATGAAGACTTTCAATCAAGTAATGACGCGCGCCATGCCCGGTGATGAGTATCTGGCGGAGCGGCAGCGGCGATTCGTTTCCGACGCTGCTCATGAGTTGCGAACGCCGCTGACCGCTTTGGGCGTCTCTCTGGAAGAAGCACTTCTTTATTCCCAAGAGAACGATCCGCTTGCCGCGATGCAGGATGCGCTCACAGCGACCAAGCGGCTTGAGGGCATCGTGTCCGACCTGCTGTTCCTGGCCGGGCTGACCATCGACGCGAGCATGCTCAGCGAAGTGATCGACCTCCCCGATCTGGTGAGCGCTGAGATCGCGCACCGATCTTCGGCGCCGGTGTACACGGCACCGGAGCAGACGACTACGGTACGCGGTTCCCGGAGGCATCTGCGACGCCTGATCAACAATCTTCTCGACAACGCGGAGCGGCACGCTAAATCCCCCATCCATGTTCAACTGTGCTCTGAGGGGCAGCACGCCACCCTCACGGTGGCCGATGATGGGCCGGGCATTCCCCAAGGAGATCGAAAGCGGGTGTTCGAACCGTTCGCCCGTGTGGACAGCGCACGTGACAGAAAGGCCGGTGGCGTCGGCCTCGGACTGGCGATAGCCCATGGCATTGCCAAGGCATCCGGCGGTACTCTCGAGATCGATAACGGTTCGATCGGCGCACTCTTGATCCTCCGCTTGCCCCTGACAAGTACCCTTCAGGCGTCGCGTCGCTGAGGGCCAAGCCGCCTTAGTTTAATTAAGGCAGTCGCGGCTCGTCATGGCGAACCTTCTCGGCGGGATGCTCTCAGAGCTGCATGCCGTCGCCACGTCCCGCCCGATGCACTCGACCCCCGCCTCCAGACCGCCGAGCATGCCGAACCCAGGCTGATGCCCGTTGAGATAGGCGAGAAACACCACCCCGGTCTTGTAGTCGTACGTCGGTTCCCCGAACAGGTGCCGGGCCAACGGCACTGTCGGGTCGAGCAGTGCGGCGAACCCCTCGTCGTCCCTGTGGTCGAGCCGGTCGAACGCGGCACTCGCCACGGCCGCCCGGCAGGCAGCCCCTGACGGCGCTGCGCGGTGTCCATGGCCTCTGCGACGCCGAGTCCCCGCGACCACAGGTAATGGCGGAACCCGAGCGTCGCGTCCCAGTCGATCACCGGCTCGCGGACGCTGCCACGCAACGGGTCCGCGACGACATGCGCGGCGGCGTACACCTCGCGGGTACGCGGTCCTCCGGGCACCGGCACGACCGGAGTGCCCACCAGCCGGTAGTCCTCGAGCCGTCCATCGGCAGTAGGCAGGAGCACGGTCATGACGCGGCCACCGATCGCTGCAGGCTGAGCCACCGGCGTTCGGTGAGCAGGTCGACAACGGACCGGCCACCCAACCATTCCCCGGCGCCGGACGCCCCGGTACCCCCGAACGGAACATGCGGCTCGTGCAGCGCCGACGCGTCGTTGACGTGCACCATCCCGGCCCGCACCCGGTCCGCGAACGCCCAGGCCCGGTCGAGGTCGCCGCTGAAGACCGCGGCCGACAGGCCGAACCGGGTGCCGTTGACGATCTCCAGCGCCTCCGCCTCGGTCGCCGCGACCACCACCGGCGCGACCGGTGCGAAGATCTCCTCGTCATGCAGCGCCATTCCCGGCAGAACGTCCGCCACGACGGTCGGCCGGAGGAACGGCCCGTCGGCGGTGCCGCCCGCCACGACCCGGGCGCCCGCGTCGACGCTCCGGCCGACCATGGCGAGCGCGCGATCGACCTCGGCACGCGACACGAGCGGGCCGAGATCCACGTCGTCGGCCGCCGGGTCACCCACGCGCCATGCGTTGGCCTGCAGGGAAAGCAGCTCGGTGTACTCCTCGGCCACCGAGGCCTGCACGATGTGTCGGCTGGTCGCGATGCAGACCTGTCCCTGCCGCCCGTAGGTGGCGGCGGCGCCGAGGCGGGCGGCCAGCTCGAGATCGGCGTCGTCGAGGACGACCGACGCGTTGTTGCCGCCGAGTTCGAGCGCGACCTTCTTCAGCGACGCGGCCGCGGCTTGGTTGATCCGCCGGCCGGTCGCCTCCGAACCGGTGAAGTGGATCAGGTCGGTGCCCGGATGACCGACCAGCGCCGGACCCGCGGCGTCCCCGGGCAGCACCTGCACGAGCCCGGCCGGGAGTCCGGCGCGAGCGAGCAGCGGAGCGATCATCAGCCCGCCGACCAGCGGCGTCTGCGGCGCGGGTTTGAGGACCACCGCGTTGCCCAGTCCGAGCGCGGGGGCCAGCACCCGCAACGCGACGTGCAGCGGGGCGTTCCACGCGGTGATCAGGCCGACCACGCCGACCGGGCGCCGCTCGACGATGTTGACCCGCCCTCGCTGTCCCGACGGCAGCAGTTCTCCGGACGTGGCCGTCGCGAGGTCGGCGGCCTGGTAGAGCTCGATGACGCCGGCCGTCACCTCGCCGTCGGCGACGGCTCGGGTGCAGCCGCTCTCGCGGATCAGCATCGCGGTGAGATCTTCGCGATCGTTCTCCAGCAGGTGGGCGGCCGCGCGCAGGATCGCGGCCCGTTCGGGGCCGGGGGTCGCCGCCCACCCGGGCTGGACCCGGCGGGCGCCGGCCACCGCGGTGTCCACGTCCGCGACCGTGGCGACGGCTGCCGCGCCGAGCGGTTCGGCGGTCGATTTGTCGAACACTCTAAGGACGTCCCGGTCCGACGGCGGGCACAGCCTGCCGTCGAGGTAGAGGGCCGGGGCAAACGGATCTGCTGCGATGGTCACGCTGAATCTCGCCTTCCGGAATCGGTCACACGGTGGGTTGGACGGCCGACCAGTCGGCGCGGCCCGCGGCCCGGCCGAGCATCAGCGCGTGGATCTCGCTGGTGCCGTCGATGATCTGGGTGATCTTGGCGTCGCGCATCATCCGCTGCACCGGGTAGTGCAGGTGGACGCCGTAGCCGCCGTGGAGCTGGACGGCCTCCACCGTGTGGCGCATGGCCGCGTCCGTGGCGAACATCTTCGCGGCCGAGATCAGGTGCGCGTCGCCGCCACCCCCGGCCGCGAACGACGCGACCGCGGTCCTGAGCAGCCCGCGCGCGGCCACGTAGTCGGCGTACATCCGGCCGAGTTTTTCCTGCACCACCGGAAGATCGACGAGTGTCCGTCCGAACACCTGCCGGTCGCGGACGTAGCGGCTGGTCTCCCGGAGCGCGCCGCGCAGAAAACCGACGCCGTAACAGCCGGCATCCAGCCGCGCCAGGTTGAGCCCCTCGAGCATCCCGCGGAACCCGTTGACGTCGAGCCGCGACGCCGCGGGAATGCGGCAGTCGTCGAAATGCAACCCCGCCATCGGCATGCCGCGGAAACCGAGCATCGGCTCGTCCTGGCCGACGGTGACCCCGGGTGTGTCCAGCGGCACCACGAACGCGGCGGTGTCGGCGTCCCGGTCGGCGGTTTCCACTTTCGTCAGCACGATCGTGAAATCCGCGACCGGCGACTGGGTTATCCACGCCTTCTCACCGCTGATCGAATACGTGCCGGCGTCGACCCGGCGAGCCACCGTGCGGCCGGCCCGGATGTCGGTGCCGGAATGCGGTTCGGACAAGGCGAAGCTGCCGAACACGCTCCCGTCGATCAGACCGGGCAACCACCGGTCGCGGATTTCCGCCGGCGCGTAACCGGTGAGCAGGTAACCGTGCAGCCGGGGGATACTGAACGCCAGTGCCACCGCGCCGGAATAGGACGCGATCAGTTCGGTCGTCTCGTGAGCGAGGGCGAACCCGTCCGGGTCGATGGTGAGATCGTCGGTGAAGATCAGTCCCGGCAATCCGATGGCCGCGGCACGCTTGACCAGGTCGGGAAAGAACCTGCCGCTCTCGTCGATGGCCTGTGCCCGTGGTGCGATCTCCTTCTCGCAGAACTCGCGCACGACGTCGAGCAGGGCGCGGGCTTCCTCGGAGTCGATCATGCCGGGACTCCCCGGTCGGCCCATTCGTACCGGATGACGCCGCGAATGTTCTTGCCCGCCAGCAGATCCGCGTAGGCGTCGTTGATCTGTTCCAGCCGGTACTCGGTGGTGACCAGACCGTCCAGATCGAGCTGCCCGGCGTCCCACATCGCCAGCATCGACGGAATGTCGTTGCGGGGATTGCATCCGCCGTTGAGCGAGCCGGTCAACGTCTTCTGCCACAACACGAATTCCGACGGGTTGATCGGCACGTCCGGCTGGTCGTGCCTGGTGAGCCCGACGACGGCCGCCGTGCCGCCCTTGCGCAGTGCGCGCACGGCCTGCGCGATCGTCTCCGGGGTCGCGATCGCCTCGAAGGCGCGGTCGACGCCCACGCCCCAGGTCAGGTTGTTCGCGAACGCGACGGGGTCCTCCGCCGCCGGGTTCACCGTGTGCGTGGCGCCGAACTCCTTGGCCTTCTCCAGTTTCCAGTCCGCCACGTCGCAGGCGATGATTCGTTTCGCTCCGGCGAGGCGCGCGCCCTGCACGATGTTCATGCCGATCCCGCCGACACCGAACACCATGACGTCCTCGCCCGGCCGCACTCCCCCGCGGTTGACGGCGGTGCCTACCCCGGTGGTCACTCCGCATGCGACGAGGCATGCCCGCTCGAGCCGGTAGTGCGGCTCCACCTTGACCACGGACTGCCCGGGCACCACCGTCCATTCGCTGAAGGTCGAGATGAGGCAGAACTGGCCCAGGCCGGTGCCGTCGTCGTCGTGGAAGCGGTAGGTGCCGTCCAGCTGCGTTCCGGCCACGGTGTGCGCGCCGAGGTCGCACAGGTTGGTCTGCCCGCCGGTGCACCAGCGGCAGGTGCCGCACGAGGGCAGGTACGACATCACGACGTGGTCGCCCGGCTTGACGTGGGTGACCGCGGCGCCGACCTGCTCCACGACGCCGGCGCCTTCGTGCCCGAAGACCATGGGCAGCCCGGCGAGCTGGTCTCCGGTCACGTGGTGCCAATCCGAATGGCACACGCCAGAGGCGACGAGGTGGACCAGCACCTCGGTGTCCTTGGGGTCGTCGAGTTCGACTTCCTTGACGGCGAAGGGTTTGTTGAGGCCGTAGGTGACGGCCGCTCGGGTGCGCATCAGTTCTCCCGGGTCGTGCGATTCGAAGCGAACAGGGCAGGGGCCATTTCCGAGACCGGGTCAGCGATTTTGGGGCGGAAGTCCATCAGGGACACGATGTCCTCGACGTCGAAGCCGGGCGCGATCTCGACCAGCTCGGGCCCTTCCGCGCCGAGCCGGAACACCGCCCGCTCGGTGACGTAGAGGACGCGCTGGCCGCGTTCGCGGGCCAGGTCGGCGTTGAACGTGATCTGCCGGACCTGCTGCACGAACTTGTGGTGGCGGCCTTCCGCGGTGATCTCCAGCGCTCCCCCGGACAGGTCGGTCCGCAGGCCCCCGGCGGTCAGGGTGCCGCAGAAGACCACGGTCCGGGCGGCCTGCGAGATGTTGATGAAACCCCCGGCGCCGAAGATCCGTCCGTCCACAAGGGACGAGTTGACGTTGCCCGTAGCGTCGATCTCCGCGAAACCGAGGCAGGCGACGTCCAGGCCGCCGCCGTCGTAGAAGTCGAACTGGGCGCTGTGCTCGATGACCGCGTCCGGGTTCCAGGAAACACCGAAGATGACACCGCGTTCCGGGACGCCACCGACGATGCCCTGCTCCACGGTGAGCGTGATGTCGGCGAGGCGTCCCTCTTCCAGCGCGACACTCGCGACCCCGTCGGCCATCCCGACCCCGAGGTTCACGACGGAGCCGGAGGCGATCTCGGCCAGTGCGCGGCGCGCCACCACCTTGCGCTCGGTCAGCGGCATGGGGTTCGCCCGCGTGAACGGCACCCGCACTTCGCCCGAGAACGCCGGGTTGTACAGGGTGGTCGCGGTCTGCCACTGGTCGGCGTCCACCACGATGGCGTCGACGAGATGTCCCGGCACCACCACGCTTTTGGCCTGCATGGTCCCGGCCACGGCCAGCCGCTTCACCTGGGCCAGCACCAGGCCGCCGCTGTTGCGGGCCGCGGTGGCCGCGGCGAGGAGGCCGAGTCGCGCCGTCTCTTCTTCGACGGTCAGGTTGCCGTGCTCGTCGGCGGTGGTCGCCCGGATCAGCGCGACGTCGAAGCGTGGGCTCGGGTAGAACATCAATTCCTCGCCGCCGACCTCCATCAGCCGGACCAGGTCTTCCCGGGTGATGTCGTTGAGCTTGCCACCGTCCTGGCGTGGATCGCAGAACGTGCCGAGCCCGACCCGCGTGAGCAGGCCGGGCCGCCGCGCGGCGCTCTCGCGCAGGAGTTGCGCGAGCACACCTTGTGGCAGGTTGTAGGCCTCGATCTCGCCGTCGTGCGCCATCCGCGCCAGCTCCGGTGTCATCCCCCAGTGCCCGGCGACGGCACGGCGGACCAGGCCAGGCTGGGCGAGTAGATCGACCCCCGATCCGTTGCGGTCACCGACGCCGCTGCAGAAATACAGTGACAACCCGGCGGGTGCACCGGATTCGCGGTAGCGATCGGCGAGCGCACGCAGCAGTGCGGACGGTTCGAGCACGCCCCCGCCGGAGGCCTCGATCAGCAGCCGGGCCTCATCGGGCACCAGCGCGGCCGCGTCGGCGGCTGTCAGCATCGCCGGTCGCACGGATCCGGTGTGTCTCATGACATCGCTCCTCCACCGTTGACGCCGAGCGTCTGTCCGGTGACGAAAGTGGCTTCGGGACTGGCGATCCACGCGATCGCGGCTGCCACTTCGCTGGGACGGCCGAACCGGTGCATGATCAGCTTGCTGGTCTTCCGCTCGACCCATTCGGGCGTCGCGTGTGGTGTGGTCATGGGCGTCTCGATGGGGCCGGGGGCGACACAGTTGACTCGGACCCGGGGCCCCAGCTCCCGCGCGAGCGCTCGGGTCAGGCCGAGCACACCGGCCTTGGACGCTGTGTAGGCCGCGCAGTCGGGGCCGCCGGTGTAGGCGAGCTGGCTGGCGACCGTCACGATGCAGCCGCCGGTCCGCGCGAGCGCGGGTGCCGCGGCGGCGCAGCACAGGAACGTGCCCGTGAGATTGACGTCGATCGTGTGCTGCCACGTGGCAAGGTCCAGGTCCGGCAGGAACTTCTGTTCCATGACACCCGCCAGGGTGATGAGGACATCGATGCGGTCGTGGCGGGTGAGCGCCGTGTCGATCAGTCGCCGCACAGACTCCGCGTCGGTGACGTCCGTCGGTACGAGGGTGCCCTCGGCCTCTGGTTCCCTACCGGGATAGTGGCCGAGCACCAGCGCGTACCCGTCGGCGGCCAGCCGGGCGGCGGTCGCCCGGCCCAGCCCGCCTTCGGCGCCGGTGATCACGGCGACCCGCTCCATCGCCGTGCTCATCCCTGGAACGCCAGTCGCATCACGGATTCCTCGCTTACTTCGTGCGCGGACAGGGTGCCGACGGTGCGCCCGCCGCGCATGACCACGATGCGATCGGAGGCGTGCAGCAGCTCCGGCATCACCGACGACACCATGACGATCGCCAGTCCCTCGTCGGCCAGCCGCCGGATCAGCCGGTGCACCTCGGCCTTGGCGCCCACGTCGATGCCGCGGGTCGGCTCGTCGAGCAACAGCACTTTCGGTTCTGTCGCGAGCACTTTCGCCAGAACCACCTTCTGCTGGTTGCCACCGGAGAGAGTGCTCACCGGCATGCCGGCGCCGGCTACCTTGATCCGCAGGTCGGCCACGTACCGGTCGACGAGGCGCCGGCCCCCGCGGCGGTGCAGCCATGGTCCCGAACTCATCGCGGGCAGGCTGGACAGCTCGATGTTGTGCGTGATCGACAGCCCGAGATGCAGGCCCTGGTCCTTCCGGCTCTCCGGCACCAGCCCCACACCGCGGGCGAGCGCGTCGGCCGGGTGCCGGGGGGTGAACGGTTTGCCGTCCAGCACCATCCGGCCGCCGGTCGGCCGACTGGCGCCGAACAGTGCCGCGAGCAGCTCGCTGCGCCCGCTCCCGACGAGCCCGCCGATGCCGAGCACCTCGCCGGGACGGACCTGCAGCGAGGCCTCCTTGACGCCGGGTGCGGACAGCGCTTCCACCGACAGCACCGGCGGCTTGGTCGTGCGGGCGATGTCGTGCTCCCGGTACACGAATTCGAGATCGCGGCCGATCATGTGGTGGATCAGCCGTTCCTCGGTCAGCTCGGCCGCGGCAGCGGTCACGATGTGCCTGCCGTCGCGCAGCACCGTGACGGTGTCGGCGATTTCCAGGACCTCGGCGAGATCGTGGCTGATCAGCACCACCGCACGGCCCGCGTCGCGAAGTTCGCGCAGCAGGCCGAGCAGCCGGCGGGAATCGCCGTGCGGCAACGAAGACGTCGGCTCGTCGAAGAAGATGACCTTCGAATCCATGGCCAGCGCGCGGGCGATCTCCACGAGCTGCTGCTGCGCGACGGACAGGCTTCCCGCCCGCTGCCGCGGGTCGACCTCCAGCCCGACCTTGGCCAGGTAGCCGGAAGCCCGCTGCGCCAGCCGTTTCCGGTCGACGAAACCGGCACGTGACGGCTCGATGCCGACGAGGACGTTCTCGGCGACCGAAAGCGAACCGATGACCGACAGTTCCTGGTGGACGATCGTCACACCGAGACCGACCGCGTGCGCGGGGTCGGTCAGCCGCACAGGCCGCCCGTCCACGAGCACGTCGCCCGCATCGGCCGTCTCGAATCCCGACAGGATCTTCGACAGCGTCGACTTGCCGGCGCCGTTCTCGCCGACGAGCGCGTGGACGCGCCCGGGTTCGAGCATGAGATCGACCCCGTCGAGGGCGGCGACACCCGCGTAGTGTTTCCAAATTCCGGCCGCGGCAAGCACTCCCGCCGCCGGCGGGGCCAGCGTGGTCATGCCGCCTTCTCCCCTCGTGAGAGCCGGTCGAGCACGACCGCGGCGACCACGACGATGCCGGTGATGATCTGCTGCCAGTAGTTCGGCACGTTCATCAACGTCAGCCCGTTGCCCAGCACGCCGATGAGCAGCGCGCCGAGAAACGTGCCGGACAGCCGGCCCCGGCCGCCGAACAGACTGGTTCCGCCCACCACCACGGCGGCGATGACGTTCAGTTCGAACCCGACGCTGCCGGCCGGCTGCCCGGAGGACAGGCGCGAAGACAGGATCAGCGCAGCGACCCCGGCGCAGAACCCGGCGAAGACGTACACGAACAGCAGGACCCGCTCGACCCGGATACCGGACAGCCGGGCCGACTGCTTGTTGCCGCCCACGGCGTAGATCCGGCGGCCGATCTTGAGCCGGTGCAGGATCACATACCCGATCCCGAACATCACCGCCATGATCAGCACCGGCACCGGGACCGGCCCGACCTTGCCGAGACCGATGGTCGCGTAATCGGGATTGCGGATGGAGATCGGGAAGCTGTCGGTGATCAGCAGCGCCAGTCCGCGCACCCCGGTCAGTGTCGCCAGCGTGGCGATGAACGCGGGCACCCTGGCCGCCGTGACCAGCAGCCCGTTGAGCAGGCCGCACGCCGTCGCCGCCAACAGAGTCACCAGCACCGCGACCACGGTCGAACCGAACATACCGAGAGTCGCGTGCTGCAGGTACAACGCGGAGATGCTGCCGGTCAGCGCGACTACCGAACCCACCGACAGGTCGATCCCGGCGACGAGGATGACCGCCGTGGCACCGACCGCCGCGATCGCGGTGATCGACACCTGCTGCAGCACATTCGTGAGATTGTCGGCGGACAGGAAGTTCGGTGCCTTGACGGTGAAGAAGACCGCCAGCAGGAGCAGGGCCACCACCGGGCCCACCTGGGCGAGGGCGCGCAGGGCGCTGCCGTTGATGGGCATCCGGGCACGGCGATCGCCGGGTGCGCGCGACGGGGGGCCGGTGGTCTCGGAAAGGGAAGCGAGTGGGGGCATCGTTGTCCTCCGGGAAATTCAGAAGGCGGGCTGCACGGTGCCTGCGTCGATGGCCTGCTTGGTGACCAGGACCTCCGGCAGCACCCTGTACGGCGGCACGGGCTTGCCGCGCAGGTAGTCGACGATCTCGTTCACAACGATCCCCGCGGTCGGCAGGTGGGTCACCGTGGCCAGCGCCTTGCCCTGCCTGATCGCGGTGAACATGTCCGTCTCCCCGTCCAGGCCGACGACGTCGATGCCCTGACGGCCGGAGGACTCGATCGCGGACAGGCCGCCCAGCGCGGCTTCGTCGTTGGCGCCGAACAGCAGGTCGACGTCCTTGTTGGCAGCGAGCATGTTCTCGGCCGCCTTGTTGGACTCCTCGCGGCGGTACTGGCCCGGCTGCTCGGCCAGGACGGTGAAGGTGCACGCCTTGAGAAGCTCGATCTGGAACGCGTTGACCCGCGCCACGCTCGAGGCGTCCCCGGTGATGCCGGAAACGATCAGTACGTTGACGTTCGGCCGGCCCTTGTAGTGCTCGACCACCCACCGACCCAGCTGCCTGCCTTCGTCCGCGTAGGGCCCGAGAACCTGCGACGCCGGCCGCACGCCGAGCATGCCCTTCTGCGTGAAGAAGTACGGGACGTTCTGCGCGGTCGCCTGGTTGAGCACGGCGTCGAGCCCCTGGGTCTTCGCCGGCATCATCATCAGCGCGTCCGTGCCCTTGGTGATCGACGTCTGGATATCGTTGAACTGCTGGTTGACATCGTCGTTCGCGCTCACCACGTTGATCTCGGCGCCGCGTTTGGCGGCCTCGGCCTCGGCGAGCTGCTTCTGCTTGACCAGGAACGGATGCGACAGGCCCTCGACCGAGAACGTGATCTTGAGCTTCTTGTCGGGAGGCACCGGGTTCGGATTGGTATTGCCACCCTTGCCCGAATTGGCCGACGCGATTCCGTAGAGGTTCGCCGCGAGCTGGGTCTGCAGTTGCGCGATCCGGTCGTGGTTTTTGGCGCAGCCGCCGTCGTCGACCGCGACCTGCGCGACGCCGGTGGGGGCACCGGGGGCGTTGTTGTCGACGCTGGCGCTGCAGGACGACACGACCAGGACGGTGGCGAGTGCTCCTGCCGTGGCTGGGATGATGCGCGACTTCATGGTGCTTCCTCTCTCGGGAAGGCGATGACCGCCTCGCCGGTGAGGGCGAGTGTCCCGTGGGGATCGATGATGATCGCCAAGGTGAAGGCCGCCCGGCCACGCGCCGGGTCGAGCTTCGCGCAGGTGGCCCTGGCGGTGACGCGCGAACCGACCGGTACCGGCGCGCGCAGGCTGAAGCGGTAGTCCACGGACACGCCACCGGGTGCGACCAGCGCGGTCAGTGCCGTCTGCACATAGGACGCGACGAGCAGGCCATGGGCGACCGGGCGGCCGAACCTTGTCGTGGAGGCGTAGCCGGCGTCGAAGTGGACGGGATTGTGGTCGCCGCACAGGCGTGCGTAATCGGCGACCGCCTGGTGGTCGACCGTGGCCTCGTGGGCCGAGGTCATCCCTGGGACCAGGTCGGCGAGCGTGACCCTGCCGGCGATACTCACCGGCCGGCCTCCGTCTGGAGCAGCCCGGCGGAGTGCGCCGCCGAATGCTCCGCCAGCCGCGCGGTGATCTCACCGGCCGCCGCGCGGGTCAGTTCGGCGAGTCGGTAGCGCAGGTCCTCCTCGGTCACCCGGAAGATCGGACCGCCCACACACACTGCCGCGATGGCGGTTCCGGCGCTGTCCAGCACCGGCGCCGAGACCGACCGGACACCGATCTCGCGTTCCTCGAGGTTGAGCGCGTATCCGGTTCGCCGGACCTCGTCGATCTCGGCCGCCAGGTCGGCCGCGGACGTGATCGTGTTAGCGGTGTAGCGCTCGTAGTCGAGCTGGGCGACGAGCCGCTCCGCGACGCCGTCGGGCAGGAACGCAAGGATCACCTTGCCCTGACTCGTGGCGTGAAGCTGCACCCGCATCCCGACCGATCCGTACATCTGCACCGCGTGCGACGACGCCAGACACTCCAAATAGGACACACGCATCCCGTCGCGGACCGACAGGAAAACGGTCTCGTCGGTCTCGTCACGCAGCCGGACCAATGCCGGCCGGGCGACGTCCGCGAGCAGCCCGTGGTCGATGCCGGCGCCGGCCAGCAACCGGATTTGCGGGCCGGGCCGGTACTTCCCACCCGTACTGTCCTGGGTGGCGAACCCGCGATCACAGAGCACCCGGAGCAGCCGGTGCGCGGTCGGCAGGGTCAGACCGACCGTGTGGGCGGCGTCCGCCGCGCTGACGCCTTCGGGATGCATGGCGACCTGGGTCAGCAGGTCCAGGATCCGGTAGGCCGACTGTGCGCCTGTGACTTCCATAATATGGATCACCTCTTCACGATGTGATAGGAGAATGAGCCACGGGTTCAGGGAAGTCAAGGGCAAGTTTCCGGAACGTTAATCGGCCTGATCAGGCGGCGGGGCAAACCGAGGCGGGCTGCCATCGAGGATGTGCGTTCGCGCCCCGGGGACCGGCACGCGTGGACCGGCGTGCGGCCGAGCGCACGGAGCAGAGTTGGTCGACGACCTACCACACAGTTGAGTGACGCGTACGGATCAACAGCGATCCGGCCCAGCTGTGGTGAGCGCGGCGACGGCCGGCGCCACCGCTCGGCGTACTCCTTCGGTTTGCGGTCGTCACGGGCGACCGGCCCTGCCCGGGTGGGTCCACCGTCTGGCGATCAGCCGACGATGCCAAGCCAGCAGCGTGCCCGACGCTGCCAGGCGATGCACACGCGCAGCCGAGACGGAGGCCAGCGCGCCAGAGCCGAGATCACCGCGCGAACGTGTCCCGGCCGTCATGGAGCGGTGGGTAATCACGGTTGCGGTTCGCCCGGCCTGGCCCGACGCCGCCGGACCGAACCCAAAATATTCCTTGACACGAATATTCGCTGTGGTGAATACTTCTCTTCATGGACGCACTCCTCACCGCACTGGCCGACCCGGCCCGCTGGCGGCTCGTGAGCCTGCTGGCTGAGCGGCCCCGCCCGGTCGGTGTCCTGGCCCAGCTCGCCGGGGCGCGCCAGCCGCAGACGACCAAGCACCTGCAGACCCTTGAGCGCGCCGGTGTCGTCACCTCCCAGCGCACCGGCCAGCGCCGCATCTACGCGCTCCGGTCCGCTCCCCTGCGGGACCTGGCGGCCGCGCTGAACCGGCTTGCCGACACCGCGGACCAGGCCGGTGGCCCGCGCGGGACCTACGAACGCTACGGGCTCAGCCTCCACACGGAGCGGCTCGCCGCGCAGGAGCCGGGGTGGGCCGACGGCCGCTCGTTCAGATTCCTCCGGTCGCTGACGGGACGCCCCGAGCTGGTCTGGCGCCACCTGACCGAGACCGCCCTGCTCGCCCGCTGGTGGACGCCCGACGACCTTCGCGTCTCCGAGTTGGTATTCGAGGCGCGGCCGGGCGGGCGGATCGTCCTGGAGTACCGCGACGCCGAGGACGCCGGCGGCTCCGACCTGGTCGCCGGGCACGCGGAGGGAGTCGTCGAGGACGCACGCCCCGGAGAGCGCCTGGCCTACCGGCTCTCCCCTCTGCTTCCCGACGGCGGCCTGGCCTTCACCGCCCGCGTCGACCTCGGCCTCCGGCCCACCGGCACCGGCACCGACCTCGACGTCCACTGGCGGCTCACCGACAGCACCGTCGGCTCCGCGGACTTCATCGCAGGCATCGAGATCGGCTTCGGCCAGAGCCTCGACAGGCTTGCAGCGACCCTTGCCGCCGATACCCGCAACACCGACAGCACCGAGCACGACACCGACACCAGGAGCACGCAATGACCGAGCAGACCACCGGCCGCAAGGTGACCGCGAACCTGAGCCTGTCCCTCGACGGGCGTTACAACGGCCCCGGCGGGCCCAGCGATTTCGGGGCGTTCGCCCCGTATGTGACCAGCGACGTCGCGCGAAACCACATGATGCGCATCTGGGAGGGCGCGACGACGGCGGTGCTCGGCCGGGTCAACGCCGAGGGGTTCCTGGGGTACTGGCCATCGGTCGCCGAAGACGACAACGCCGACCCGCGTGATCGCGGATACGCCAAGTGGCTGGTCGACACGGAAAAGGTGGTCTTGTCGACCACCTTGACCCAAGCGCCGTGGGAACGTGCCCGCGTGGTGAACGCCCCCGCCGCGGAGGTCGTCGCCGAACTCAAGGCCACCGGCGCGGGCGACATCCTTGTCAACAGCAGCGCGAGCGTCATCAAGGCGGTCCTGGCGGCGGACCTGCTCGACCGGCTGTATCTCATGATCTTCCCCGAGATCACCGGAGGCGGGCAGCGACTGTTCGAAGACGGCCTGCCGGCATCCAAGTGGACGCTCGCACACCAGGAGACCGGCGAGCTGGGCGAGCTGGCCATGGTCTACGACCGAGTCCGCTGAGCCGGCCGATCAGCGCACCCTCGCAGATCCCTCTCGCACAACGGGAAGGTTGTGCGAGAGGGATCTGCGAACAGCGATCTACGCGAACGCGGCCACCCGGCGCACGTTCGCCGGTCTCGCAAGCCGGCCATATGTGTGAGCACATCGTCACCGCGATCACATAGAGCTAGATGGCGGCTTGGGCCACGTTCGGTTGGCGACAAGACCCCCGAGCCGCAGGTCAACGTGGAGCACCCGGAGCGAAGCCAGGACGCACGACGTTGACGGGCGGCTAATGGCGAACATCCTCGGGGGGCCAAAACTTGTTGGAGCTCGTCGCGGCAATCAATCGACACGCGGGGCCAACTCTCGCTGAACGTGCGGACCGCCCGTTTCTCTGCCACGGCGGGCGATTTCTTCGAAGAGGTCCCACCCGCGGACGTCCACCTCCTGAAGACGATCTTGCACGACTGGGACGACGATCAGCGCACGACCATCCTGCGCAACTGCCGGTCCGCGGTGAACGAGGGAGGGCGCGCTCTGGTCGTGGAGCTGGTCATCGGTGAGATCGGCAAGCCCGACTTCACTTCCCGGGGGGACATGGCCATGCTCGCCGTGACCAACGGCATGGAACGTGACCTGGATGAATACGACGCACTCTTCGCGGCCTCTCGCTGGCGCCGCGTAAGGACGTACCCGGTGGGAGCCGGCTACTTCGGCCTGGAACTCCTCGCCGTCTGACAAGCAAGAGGCGGGGTGCTGAGGCGGACCTGTCCGTGGGGACGGCCGTACCGAGGCACCCCGCCCTTTTCCTCCCGTGCCCGACGAGACCTGAGCGTGGCGCAGCGGGCCAGAGGATGTCGCGAGCATCGAGCCGTTCGCTGATCGGGTGTGGTGCACACCCGGCGACGGCGCTGCACCCTACGACGGGTTGTGTCACCTGGTCCCGAGATAGTCAGCGGGCATGGTGTCGGTGGCGGCAAGTGGTGGCCCGAGGATGGTCTGGCGAGCGATGGTCGCAGCTTCGGCCATGCTCGCTGGAGTGATCTTCCAGCCATCGGGCTTGTCGCGGGACAGGTCCCAGCCGGCGGTTCGGAAGAACTTCTCGATGCCTGCGGGGGTGCAGATGGCGAGCATGTCCACGGTCTCGGAGGTGAACCGGTAGGCGTGGGGGATGTTGCGTGACAGAAAGGCGACACCGCCGTCGGTGAGCTCATGGCGCTGGTCGCCGACCCACGCCCGGGCCACCCTGCTGCGAATCGTGCAGCGCGAGCAGCGCGCGCCGGTCGATCTTCCCGGTGGGCGACAGTGGCAGCACGGCGCAGAAGTGGATCGCCGAAGGGATGAGGAACTTCGGAAGTTCCGCCTTCAGGTGCTCGCGGATCGACGCTGGCGTGCACGCCTCGCGGTTCGGGACGATGAAGGCGACCAGGGTCTTCTCCCCCGCCGCCGTCGCGCCGGCCGTGACGTAGCTCTGTTTCACGTGCGGGTGCCGGTTGAGGTGATGGACGACCTCGCCCGGCTCGATGCGATGCCCGTTGATCTTCACCTGGTCGTCCAGCCGGCCCAGGAAGACGACGGCCCCGTCGTCCCGGAACCGCCCCCGGTCGCCGGTGCGGTACAGCCGTTCCCGCCGCCCGCCGATGTCGTACTCGACGAAGCGCTCGCGGGTCGCGTCCGGATGCGCGAGGTAGCCCGGTGAGAGGCCGGGCCCGGCGAGGCAGACCTCGCCCGTCTCCCCCGCCGCACAGAGCCGCTCGCCGTCGACCAGGTAGAGCCGGGTGTTCTGGATCGGCGTGCCGATCGGCAGCGGAGAGCCGTCGGTAGCCAGCCCGCGCACCGGGTAGTACGTGGCGAACGTCGTGCTCTCAGTCGGCCCGTAGACGCTCACGATCCGGTCGGCACCGTAGTACCGCAACGCGGCGGCCATATGCCGCAACGAATGCGCCTCACCGCCGGTGAGGATCGTGTCGACGCTCGCGAGCGTCGCCGGCGCCTCGTCCACGATCGTGTTGAAGAGTGCCGTCGTCAGGAAGACGACCGTGATGCGCTCCGTCTCGAGCACCTTCTTCAGTTCGGAGAACCGCAGCAAGTCGGAGGGGTACAGGATGCACGTACCCCCGCGCAGCAGCGCGCCCCAGATTTCGAAGGTGGCGGCGTCGAAGGAGATCGGCGCCAACTGGAGCAGCCGGGCGTGCTCGTCGAGCCGCGCGTAGCTGGCGGCGTGGACGAGCCGGGCGATGCTGCGGTGGCGGATCGGGACGCCCTTGGGCATCCCGGTCGAGCCCGAGGTGAAATTTATGTAGGCGATGTCGTCAGGGTCGGTGTGCACCTCCGGGGCGGCGCCGCCCGCCGTGCCGTCCGCGGGCACGACTCGCTGTGCGTGCAGGCGGGCGCCCAGTTCCGCCGGCCGGTCGGTCACGACGACGGCACAGCGGGCTCGGCCGAGAATGGAGTGCACCCGGCCGTCCGGCCAGCCCGCGTCGAAGGGAAGGTAGGTGCCACCGCACTTGAGCACCGCGAGCAGCGCGACGATCAGTTCGGGCGACCGGGCGCAGCACACGCCGACGACGTCGCCACGGGCGACCCCGGCCTCGGTCAGCCGTGCGGCGAGGCCGTTGGCGAGGAGGTCGAGCTCGCGGTAGCCGAGCGTGCGGTCCCGGTGCACGACCGCGGGCGCGTCCGGGGTGCGCCCGGCCTGGCGCTCGAACAGCGCCGCGACCCCGCTGTCATCGGGATAGCCCGCAGTGGTCCGGTTGATCCGGTCATGGATGGCCAGCGCCTCGGGCCGGACCGCCAGCCTTCGCACCTGAATGCCCCAATCTCTCGTTGATCACGTCCAGTACGAGCCCCCGGTGGGTCTCGAGGAAGAAGTGCGTGCCCGGCAGCCCGACCAGCTCGCACCCGCGGCCGCCGAACGCGGGCCAGTCCCGCATCGCCTCGAGCGGGTCGATCGGGTCGTCCCGGCCGTAGAGCACCGTCAGTGGCACGTCCAGCGGCACCACCTCGCGGTCGTCCCACAGCTCGGCGAGCCGGATGTCGTTGCGCACGGCGGGTACGAGCATCTTCATCAGCGGTTCGCTGGCGAGCAGGTCCTCGGGCATGCCGCCCATGTCCCGCAGCGCCGCCCGGAACTCCGCGTCGGGCAGCCGGTGGAGGTGGGGGCGGCGGGGCCGGTTCGGGCTCCGGCAGGCGGACGCGAACAGCCGCAGGGTGCGGCCGGGGTGCTCGGCCGCGGTGAGGTGCGCCAGCTCGTAGGCCAGCCTGCCGCCGAAACTGTGCCCGAAGAACGCGTGCGGCGAACGGAGGAGCGGGGCCAGCGCGGCGGAGGTGCGGGCGAGCAGGGTCGCCCAGTCGGCGCACGACGGTTCGCTGATCCGCGAGCCCCGACCGGGCAGCCTGACGGCCACCAGCCCGACATTGTCGTCCAGCGCGTCCGCCCAGGAGCGGAACAGGGCCGGATTCCCGCCCGCGTACGGGAGGCAGATCAACGTGACGGCCGGCTCGCGCGTCGCTCTCTTGAGCGGCAGCAACCACTGGTCGCCGGCAGGCCCCACGGTCAGCCGTCCTGCCGGTCGGCCGTCACGCGCAGGCTCCGGGAGAGGGTGGCGACGACCTCGCCCACCGTGCTGCCCTCGAACAGCGCCTCGGGCGGCAGCGCGTCTTCACCGAACGCCTCCTCGGCCCGCCCGATCAACTTCGCGGCCGTCAGCGACGTGCCGCCCGCTTCGAAGAAGTCGTCCTCATCGTGCCGGAGCGGGAGCCCCAGGTCCTGGCACGTCTCGAGCACCCATTCGCGCAGCCGCCGCTCGTCCCCGCTCACGCGCGCGCTCCCGTCTGCCGCGCCTCGAACGGCCGGCCCGAGCGGGTGGCGCTCGCGAAACTGTTGTGCCCGAAGGAGTCCTGGCCGGACACCAGCACGTTCCCGAACTTCTCCAGGCTCGCCGAGCCGCCGAACTCCTCGAGTCGGTCGGAGTAGGGGTAGACGCGGACCGAGGTGGGCAGGTAGCGGCCGGCATAGCCGAGCCGCATCTTGCTGGTCTTCCCGCTGTGCGGGTGGGAGGCGTGCATGAGCGTGGACCAGAAGATGACGAACTGGCCCTGGCGCATCACCTGGGAGACCGCCTTCGACTCGTCCGGGCTCCAGTCGGGGTCCTTCTGCAGCTGCCGGTAGTCGTAGCCGAAGAACCCGCGCCGGACCCCGTTCTTCTCGACCTTGTTGATGTTGTCGGCGTCGTAGCTCATGGCCTTGGACTCGTCGTAGTTCATCGTCTTGTGCGAGCCGGGGATGAACTGGAGGCAGCCGGTGGCGATGCTCGCTTCGGTGAAGGCCGTCCAGACGGTGATGGTGCCGCCGAACTCGGCGTCCTCGGGCCAGACGATCTGCGGGTGCTTGGAGCCCGCGACGTTGGAGAAGTTGTCGGCCTGGTGCCAGTCGGTGCCCTCGTCACCCGGGTATTTGGGGAAGAACTCGCTGCGCCAGCACAGCACGTCGGGACCGAGGATGCTCGCGACGCGGTCCACGATCTCGGGCCGGGTGATGTGCTCGGCGAGGAAGTCGATGTCGAGGTGCCGGTCGTAGTTGGCGAGGTTGGTGCTGCCGGACAGCGCCTGATCCGAGGCGTAGATGGAGGTCTTCGTGTTGAGCAGTTTGGGACGCAGCGCGCGCAGGTTGCGCTCCATCTCGTCCGGCGAGTAGAGGTCGAACGGTCCAATGTAGCCGTCGCGGTGGAACTGCGCCAATTCTTCGGAGCTGAGGGAAAAGGTGGTTTCCCGCTGTATCATTTCCTGCCTTTCCGGTCGTGGATCTCTCGCAGTTTTCGAAGTCCCGGTTCGATGGCGTCGAGCGGCACGGCTCCGTAGCCGAACAGCAGTCCGTGCGCGGAGTTCGGCGGGTCGGTGAAGTCTTCGAGCGCGTACAGCCATATCCCTGCTCGCCGCGCGGCCCGTACGAGCGGCCACATGTCCCGCTCGGCGCGGACGGTCACGTGCAGCCCCGCCTCCGACGGCACGAGCTGCAGGACGTCGCCGAAGTCGCGCGCGAGAATCTCGATCAGCAGCTCGCGCCGGGCTCCGTACTCGCGGTGCAGCGCCCGCAGGTGATCGGCGAATCCGCCGCCGGCCAGGAAACGCGCCAGCGCGGCCTGCTCCGCGCTCGGGGTGCCGACGTCGGTGAGGTACTTCGCCTTCGCCAGCGCGGGCCGCAGCGCGGCCGGAGCGACCATGAACCCGAGCCGCAGCATCGGCAGCAGGACCTTGGAGAACGAGCCGACGTAGACCACCTGGTCGCCTGGACACAGGCTGCGCAACGGCTCCAGCGGCCGGTCGGTGAACCTCAGCTCGGTGTCGTAGTCGTCCTCCACGATCGCCGCACCTCGCCGCCGCGCCCACGCCAGCAAGTCCAGCCTGCGGCGCAGCGACATCGGCGTGCCCAGCGGGAACTGGTGCGCCGGGGTGACGTAGACGAGCCGGCAGTCGTCCGGGATCTCGTCCACGACAAGGCCTTCCGAGTCGACCCGTACCCCGACGGGCTCGGCCCCCAGGCTCGCGAACATCTGCCGCGGCGGCGGGTAACCCGGGTTCTCGACCGCGACCCGGTCGCCCGGCCGCAGCAGTACCCGGGCCGCGAGGTGCACCGCCTGCTGCGACCCGTTGGTCACGAGCACATCGGCCGCCGTCACCTGGAGATCCCGGGACCGCCGCAGCTGCGCCGCGATCTCCGTCCGCAGAGCGGCGTGGCCGCGCGGATCGTCGTACACCAGCAGCTGCGGCGGCATCGCGGTCAGCTCCTCGGCGAGCAAGCGCTGCCAGGTGCCCATCGGGAACAGGCGCGCGTCCGGCACGCCGGCACGGAAGTCGTACTCGGGCACCGTGCCGGGCCGCGACGGCGGCTTCGGCAGGTCCGCCCAGATCCCGATGGGTGCCGCGGGCCGCCCGGGCCGGTGCGGTACCTGCACACCGTTCCGGACTCGCGCCGGCGCACCTGGACGGCACTCCAGGAAGCCTTCAGCGCCCATCCACCCGTAGGCGGCGCTGACCGTGCCCTCAGAGACCTCAAGATGCCGCGCCAACTCCGCCGCCGACGGCAGAGAGTCACCGTCGCGCAGACCGCCTGTCATAATCGCGAGACGGATCTGCCGATAGATCTGCCGGGGCCAGGATCGAGAATCCTCGCGGTCGAGGTTGATCTCCAGCATCTAACCGCAGCTCCCGCTTGCTTCAGAGCCGCTGACTGCGCAATCAACTACAAAGACGCCACGCATGAGAAAGCACTGGTCTCTTTCGTTCGTTGCAGCAGTAAAGTTTTTAGTTGCAGCAGTTAAATTATTTGGGCGATGCTAGCCATCGGGCCCGTCGCGAGTCAAGGCTCCGGTCACACACGGACCGCACTCGGGACGTCCGGCACGGCGACCATGGCATCCGGCCCGCTTTACTCGCCGGCCGCCTCGCCGGTCACGAAGATCTGTTCGGCCAGTTGCTTCGCAATGATCACCGGCAGCCTGGTCTTCTCGCTGAACAGCTCGTCCCATTCAATCTCGACGAACACTCGCCATGCGCGACCTCGTGTCGCACCACTGAGTCGGAGCTACACCCTTCGGCGATTGCGTTCGCCCTGGGGGCGCGGACCGGTGTCCGGATCACCCGGGTACCCAACGAGGTGAACACCTATCGAACATGCGCGTGAACTTCGCGTCACGGTCCCGGACCAGGGACCGCACCTGTTCGGCGCGCTCGCCCAGATCCATGACCAGGTTCCGGGCCTGCTGAGCAACCCACGCACCCGTCGGATTCGCCGTGACCCCTGCTACGTGCACGACCCGGGTGGCGTGCTCGATGAAGAACAACACGTAGATCCGCTTGAACAGCACCGTGTCGACGTGGAACAGGTCGCAGGCGACGATCCCTTCGGCCTGCGTCTTCAGGGCCGTCGCCGGACCGTCGACGGGCCCGCGAACTGCTCTACACGGGACGGTTGCTGGAAGCGCAGGCCGCCGTTGCGGTCGGCCTCGCCGACCGGCACCTGCCCGGTCCCGAACTGCCCGCGTTCACCGAGCGCACCCTGGCCCGCATCGCCGAGCAGCCGCCCGCCGCGGTCCGCGCCGCGAAACGTGCGGTGTCCGCGGCGCTGGCACCGACGCGGGAAGCGACCCGGCGCGACGACCAGCCGGCAGTCTCCCTGGAAGACTTCCGCCTCGGGATCTCGGCCTTCCTGAACTGAGCCCCGGCCCCTCGGCGAAGCCACCGAGACGGGGGCACTCGCCGTTGATGCAGTTCGGCGGGATCACAGCCGCCGCCAGGCCTTGGTGACCGTGGCGGCGATCGCGGCCGACGCGCTGAGCCCGGCGGCCGCGATCGCGCCGTGCTGGACACGGACGCGGCGGCGCACCTGCGCGGAGACGGGCATCCGGGACTTGGGCGCCGAGATGGAGAGGGCGCACACAGGACGGCCGTGTAGCGGCTGGATGGCGACCGAGACCACGCCCTCCTGCAGTTCCTCATCACTGACGGCGTAGCCCTTGGTACGGATCAGGGCGAGTTCCTCAGCGAGCTTCTGCGGGTCGGTGATCATTCGGGGCGTCACAGCGGGCAACTCGGCCGCCAGGTAGCGGTCGATCTTCTCCACAGGCAGATGGGCGAGGATTGCCTTGCCGTCGGACCCGGTGCGCAGCGGTGCACGGGTTCCCAATGCGGCGATGGCGCGCACGGTGTGGTCCCCTGCAGGCCGACCCGAACTCCTGTTTTCACTCCTGGTGAAGCACGAGGCGTTTCAGCTGTTGTTCCGCCAGAGGGCCGAGCCGGGACTCGAGCCGCTGGAAGATGTGGGTGGACTGGTCTGCGGGCCAGTCCTGGTCCAGGTATGCGGCCGGCAGTCCAGGGTCGGTGCGTAGCAGGTTTCCCCAGTCACAGATGAGCAGCAGCAACTGAGGCAGGCTTTCGGTGGACGGCGGGTCCGCGGTCTCCCAGCGAGCGGCGAAGTCGAGGTGTGCCGCGCGCAGCGCCCCGAGATCCCAGGCCGAGCGAACCAGGTTCGCGGGACTGCTGGGCGGGGTGGGGGTGCCGTGGAAGGCCTGGACATGATCGAGCGCCGTGCCGGGAGGGAGGTCGTCCAGGAGTTCCTGGACGTCGATCCGGCCAGGGGCGACCCACAGGTTGGCCTGGATTCTGCCGAAGCCCGACCATTCGAGGCGGGCGTGGAGCTGGTAGCGCAGGTTGCGCAGACTTTCGGGTATCGGGCAGTCCAGGATCGTCCAGATGTCCTCGGCGTGATCGAATGGCGCGGGAGAGAGCAATCGTGCCCGGCCCTGGCGCAGCACCGCCACAGCGTCCCTGGTCGGCTCGAACGCGCTGGTGCGGCCCTGCCGCCGCCGGAGAAGCAGCCCCCGGGTGACCATGCGGTTCAGGGTCGCGCGGGTGGCGGCCTCGGAGACCCCCACCATGCCGAGTATGGCCAGGAAGGCTCGGGTGGGCACCGGTCCCCCAGACCCTTCGGCGGACCGCGCCCGACCCAGAACATGCAGGCCGAGAAGGTTGAGCACAAGCTCCTGAGGCCTGACCTGTCCCTCGACTGACTCGCGCATGCGGCAAGCTTACGAGCCAACATGTGACATAAATTCGTGTTGACACGAATTAGTGCATCATGTTGGATGTGCTCGTGGCTTGGGTCACACCGAGGTGATCAGGCACGGAACGAAGGTGGTGTCGTGAAGAACGAACACACGCAAAACGACCTCGGGATCGAGGTTCTCTACCGGCCCGCGAACCCGCCGGCCCAGTGCGATCCCCCGATCCCGGACTTCGCGCCGGGCACCCGGACCATTCCGGCCGGCAGCGTGCACATCGAGGGTGGGCGACCGGTGCCGGTCGATATCGAGGTCATGGAGGACGTGGCCATCCCGCTGCGCGACGGCGTGGCCCTGTACGGCGACGTCTACCGCAAGGCCGGCACCGGACCGGTCCCGGCGGTGCTGATCTACACCCCGTACATCAAGCGCGGCGGCTGGTGGAACACGACCCAGGCGGCAACCGCGTTCGGCGTGCCCCCGGAGAACGTCTCCGGCCTGCAGCCGTTCGAGGCGCTCGATCCGGCTTACTGGTGCGAGCACGGCTACGCCATCGTGGTCGTCGACGCTCGCGGCACCGGCCACTCCGAGGGCGACATGCTGGCCATGGGCACCGCGGAGGGGCGGGACGTCTACGACACGGTCGAGTGGATCTCCCAACAGCAGTGGTGCACCGGCAAGGTCGGGATGGCGGGCAACTCCCAGCTGGCCATGGCGCAGTGGGCGGCCGCCGCGCTGCGCCCCCCGCACCTCACGGCGATCGCGCCCTGGGAGGGACTCACCGACGCGTACCGGGACGTCATCGCGCGGGGCGGCATTCCCGACACCGTCTTCCACGAGAACGACATCATCGCCAACCTCTACGGCAAGGGCCGCTTCGAGGACGTCACCGCGATGCTGCGTGAGCACCCGACCGACAACGCCTACTGGGCCGACAAGCGGGCCGACCTGTCGAACATCGAGATCCCGGCCTACGTGGTGTCGAGCTGGAGCAACCCCATCCACACCCGCAGCACCCAGGCGGCCTTCCAGGAGCTGGCCTCTGAACGAAAGTGGCTGAGGATCCACAACACCATGGAGTGGGTCGACATCGCCACCCCGGAGAACGTCGACGACCTGCGTCGCTTCTTCGACCGCTATCTCAAGGACGAGGACAACGGCTGGGAGAGCACCCCACGCGTCCGCTACTCGATCCTGGACCCGGCGGGCGAAGACGTCCATCGGACCGCCGACACCTGGCCGCCCGTGCCCGTCACACCGACGACGCTACATCTCGACGCGGCGAGCGGCCGGCTGACGAGGGAGAAGCCCTCCGCCGAGTCGTCGGTCTCCTACGACTCCACCGATCCCGAGGCGTGTGCTCGGTTCCGGTACACCGCCGAGGAGGAGATCGAGCTGATCGGGCCGGTCAACGTCCGGCTGTGGGTGGAAACCAGCGAGGGTGACGATCTCGATCTCTTCGCCGCCGTGTACAAGCTCGACGCCGCCGGCAACATCCTCTACCACTACCCGTTCCCCGCCCTGAAGGAGGTGGCCATGGCGCTGGCGAAGGAGGGCCAGCTCTCGTCCGCGCTCGCCTACGTGGGGCCCAACGGCCGGATCCGCGCCTCGCACCGAGCTCTCGACCCGGAAAGGTCGACCACGCTGGAGCCGTACCTGAGCCACCAGCGCGAAGAACTCGTCGAGCCCGGCACCCCCGTGCAGGTCGACCTGGGCCTGTGGCCGACCGGGATGCGCGTCCGCGCCGGCGAAACCCTGGTGCTCGAGATCGCCGGCCACTTCGCCGGACCGACGGAGCCGGCGCGGGTGAACGTATCCCCCGACACGCCCCCGGCACCCACACGAAACGCCGGCGCCCACACCATCCGCACCGGCGGACGGTTCGACTCCAGTGCGTTCCTGCCCATCGTGACGTGATCCGACGAGATCCCAGTTCCGGACGACGGCCCCTGAAGCCCAGGACGTACTTCAGGGGCCCTATCGCTGCCGAGGGTTGCGAAGGCACTCGCGCCCGAGATGACCTCCACACCGGATTGCCCGAGCATGTGGTCGACCTCTTGGGCGGTGAGCCGGACGTTCAACGGCACGAAGATCGCCCATGGCGTGTCGGCGGCGAACATCGTCTCCACGAACGCGGATGGTTGTGGCCGAAGCAGGCGACCCGGCCGCGGAGGTGCGCGCCGCGCCACGTTCGGTGTCGCCGCGATCGTCAGCTTCCAGGAGCTGCAGGTCCTTGAGGGCAGGGCAGAACAGACGGACCCCACGGCCGCTCGTTGCTGATCAGGTTCTCGGCAGACCAGATCGTTGACGAGCGGCCGCTCCGATACTCGGCCCGTTACGGAATCGCGATCAGCAACGCTCTGCGCGGCTGGAGCGCGTCCGTGTCAGAGTTCGGCTGCTTGCTGAGGCACACCGGCCACCGCCGGTGCGGCGTCAGCCCCCTCGCAGGTCGCTGCCCCGGGACTCAGGCCCGTACCAGGCGGTCGCAGCCGCCACCAAGGTGACGAGGCAGACGAACCCGCAGATCAATTCGGTGTTCGTCCCACCGCCCGCGAGGGCGAGCAGGCTGCTGGCCAGCAACGGTACAGCCCCGCGACTATGCTCGCCGTCTGGTACGCCATCGATACTCCCGTGTAGCGCACGCGGGTGCCGAACATTTCACTCAGCAAGGCGCCCAGCGCCGCGGACATCGCCACCGAGACCAGCGTGAACGCTATCACGAAGGCGAGCACGAGCAACGCCGTCGGACCGGCGCCGATCGCCCAGAACAGCGGGAATGACAGCGCCGCGAAGGCCAGCGCCCCGAAGAGGTAGACCGGACGGCGCCCGAACCGATCGGACAGCCTGCCGTACACCGGCGTCATCACGATCGCGCCGGCCCAGCCGCAGCCGAGCGCGGCCAGGACGGTGGAGCGGTCGTGACCGGTGTCCACGGCATAGGAGAGCGCGAAGCTGCCGAACAACGTCGATGCCATCAGGGGAGGTACGGTCACGGCCACTCCACGCAGGAGCTCTTTCGGCCGGCGGAGCACCGGCCCCAGCGACCCCCGGCGATCGCGCGCCGGGCTACCGAGTTCCTGGAACAGCGGGCTTTCACTGACCTTGGCCCGCATGTACAGCCCGAGCACCAGCAGCAGGAAGCTGACCAGGAAGGGCACCCGCCAGCCCCAGGAGAACAGGTGGTCGCGCGGCAGAAGCGAGATGGCGGCCATCGCCAGTGTGGACAGCAGGCCGCCGGACGGAAGGCCCGCCTGCCCGATCGCCGTGATGAACCCACGCCGCTCGGGCGGTGCGTGCTCGGCGGCGAGGAGAGCCGCGCCACCCCATTCGCCGCCGACCGCGAAGCCTTGGACGAGCCGCAGTGTGATCAGGAGCAGCGGCGCGGTGATTCCTATCTGCTCGTAGGTGGGGAGCAGGCCGATCAGCCCGCTGCCGACCCCCATGATGACCATGGTGAGGATCAGCACCGGTTTCCGGCCGACCCGGTCGCCGAGGCGGCCGAGCACGATACCGCCGAGCGGCCGGGCGACGTAGCCGGTCGCCAGGGTGGCGAAGGAGACGAGTACGCCGAGTGCCGGGCTCAGGTCGCTGAAGAACAGCGGACCGAAGAACAACGCCGCGGCCGAGCCGTAAAGGAGGAAGTCGTAATACTCGATCGTATTGCCCAGGTAGCCCGAGAACGCCACTCTACGGACTTCTTCGGGCGACGAGTGCCGAGCGCGATTCGGCGACTGTTCTGGATTGTGCTCTTCGGGCATGGGGTGGCCTCTTTTCTCCTCGATGAGCCGAACCGCCAGGGCAGTTGTACGCCGATCTGGCAATTCTGGAGCGAGATGACGGAAGCGTAAGGTTCGCCGACGTGGCCGAGACTTCCCGGCAGCGCGAGTTCTGCTTGCCGGAATCACAGCCGGTTCCTGCAGGAGGAATCCGTGCCGGTGGCCGTCGCGGCCATCCGGCCGCGGCGGTCACACTCGACGATGTGGCGGCGCGGCCGGCCGGCGGCGGTACCGGTCTCTACAGCACGCGCCTGCGCCGAGGCGACCGGACAGAGCAGCACCCTTCCGCACAGTGCTCGCGGCCGGATAAGGGAGGTTCGTTGATGCGTGGTCTGACCGACAAGGTGGTCATCGTCGCCGGAGGAGCGTCGGGGATCGGCGCCGCGACCGCGCGGCGGCTGGCCGAGGAAGGCGCGATCGTTCTCCTCGGTGACCTGAACATGGTCGGTGCCGAAGCGAGCGCAGCCCAGATCCGCGAGAGCGGCGGCCTGGCGATGGCTCACCGGTTCGACATCGCCGACGAGCCGTCGTGTGCGGCGCTGGTCGACGCCGCAGTCGAGCGGGGGGCGCGTGGACGGGTTGTTCAATGTCGCGGCCGACCTCTCCGCGGAGACGCTGGGCCGCGACGGCGACCTTGTCGAGACCCCCATCGAAGTGTGGCAGCGCAGCCTGTCGGTCAATCTTTCCGGTTATTTCTACACGGCTCGCCATGCCATTCCGGCCATGCTCAAGAACGGCGGCGGAGCGATCGTGAACACGATCAGCGGCCTGGTGCTGAACGGCGACCGTTCACGGGTTTCCTACGGCGCATCCAAGTCCGGCCTTCTCGCTCTGAGCAAGCACATCGCGACGCGTTGGGGCCGCGAAGGCGTCCGTTGCAACGTCGTCGCCCCGGGAATGGTGCTCACCGACAACTCACTCACCGTGATCAGCGACGAGGAACGCGCCGCGGTGTTCGAGATGCTGCGCTCGCCGCGTTTCGGCAAGCCCGAGGACATCGCGGCCGCGGTCACGTTCCTGCTGTCCGAGGACGGGTCGTGGATCAACGGCCAGGTTCTTCCCGTCAATAACACCCTCAGGGCCTGGGGCGAAATGCCACTCCGGCTGACGGCTGCTTGATCATCATCCGGCGTTTCTCGCATACCTTCCCTTTTCGGACCGCTGGTCGACGAACTGAACACCCGCCACGAGGCCGATGCGGCGGCCCATGACCGACGAGCTCGCTCAGCGTGAACGATCGCGTTGCCGACTTCACCCTTCGGCAGGGTCCAGTCTCATCATCGCGCTACCTGAGAAGGGCAACAGCACGACCCCGACACGCAATCCGGCAACTGGCCCCCTACAGAAACTTGAAGGAACATGATCGGCTTTTCGCTCTCCGACGAGGAACGTGCGGTACGCGACACGATCCGCATGTTCGTCGACCGCGAATTGAAACCCCTTGAGGAAACTGTTCTGCGCAACGAACGGTCGGGGCTCCCATCACTCGAACCGGGCGTCCTCGCCGACATACAACAAAAGGCGCGTACCGCAGGCTATTGGGGGCTGGCCATCCCCGAGGAATACGGGGGAATGGCACTAGGTGCCGTCATGCACCTCATCGTGGAGATGGAGATCGGACGCACTTTCGTGCCGTTCGAGTTCGGTGGCAACGCCGACAACATTCTCTTCGCCTGCTCCCCAGAACAGCGGCAGGCCTACCTGCTCCCGACCATCGCCGGCGACCGCCGTTCCTGCTTCGCCATCACTGAGCCAGGGGCCGGCTCCGACGCTCGCAACATCCGCATCTACGCCCGCCGGGACGGCGACGACTGGGTGATCAACGGTGAGAAGACGTTCATCACGGGCGGGGCGGAGGCCGACTTCTGCATCCTGTTCGCGCGCACTGACGAGGGCACTACCGCGTTCCTCGTCGACCGCGAGATGGGCTGGACGTCGTCGCCCATACCGCTCATGGGCGACTGGTCCGCCGCCGCGCTGTCCTTCGAGGACGTCCGGGTGCCGGCCGCGAACGTCTTGGGGGCGATCGGAGGCGGGCTCGAACTCGCACTTCAATGGATCGGCCAGAAACGCTACCTCATCCCCGCCCGCGCGGTCGGCGCCGCAGAACGGCTACTGGAGATGGCCATCGAACACGCACGCGTCCGCGAATCAATGGGACGGCCCATCGCCGACTATCAAGCCATCCAATGGCAGATCGCCGATAGCCAGGTGGAGATCGAGTCCACGAAGTTCCTCGCACTTCACGCGGCCTGGCAAGTCCAGCAAGGCATGGACGCCCGGCACGCGACCTCGATCGCGAAGCTTCACGGCTCCGTCATGGCCAACCAGGTCGTCGACCGCGTCCTCCAGATCCATGGCGGCATGGGTTACACAAAGGAACTGCCTGTCGAGCGCTGGTACCGGAACCTGCGTCTCCTGCGGATCTTCGAGGGCACCGATGAGATCCAGCGCCGCACGATCGCGCGCAATCTCCTCAAGGGCCACGCCCGCCTCGGCCAAATTGGAGGGTGAGCCGACGCGGGAACCTCGGCTCCCGGGCGCGCCACCGCGGACCGGCCGGCCAAGACCATGTGAGGAGGGGTGGCATGAAAGCCTTCCGGCTGACCGGATACGCGGGACCGAACGCGCTCGTCCTGGACGACGTCGAGGAGCCCGCCGGCGACGGCGGTACGGCGACCGTTGAGGTCCGGGCGATCGGCGTGAACTTCCCAGATCTGCTGATGACCCAGGGGCTCTACCAGCTCAAGCCCGAGCCGCCGTTCATCCCCGGCTGCGAGGTGGCCGGGGTGGTCCGGTCGGCGCCGGAGGGCTCCGGCTGGCGCACCGGCGACCGGGTCGCGGCATTCATCTGGCAGGGCGGCTACGCCGAGATCGCGCCCGTCCCCGTCGCACGACTCGTTGCCATCCCCGCCTCGATGGGCTTCGACGCGGCGGCCTCGCTCCTGGTCAACCACCACACGGTCTACTTCGGGCTTGCCAGGCGGGGACGTCTGACCGCCGGGGAGACCCTGCTGGTCCTCGGTGCCGCGGGGGGAATCGGCAGCGCCGCCGTCCAGGTCGGCAAGGGCCTCGGCGCACGGGTCCTCGCCGGTGTCGCCGACCAGACGCAGTCCGGAACAGCGATGGCGGCGGGCGCGGACGACGTCGTGCTCCTAGAGGAGGGTTTCGCCAAGGAGGTGCGGGCACGGACCGGCGGCCGGGGCGTGGACGCCGTCCTCGACCCGCTCGGCGACTGGCTCTTCGTCGAGGCCACCCGGGCGCTGGCGCCGGAGGGACGGATTCTCGTCGTCGGCTTCGCCGCAGGCAAGATCCCGCAGGTCAAGGCGAACCGGCTGCTGCTGAACAACATCTCCGCGGTCGGCGTGGCATGGGGCGCGAGCCTCGACCACGACGGCACCGTGCTCACGGCCGGAGCCGAAGCGTTGAACCACATGTTCGAGGCAGGGACCGTCCGTCCGCAGATCGGGCGACGATTCGGCTTCGACGAGATCCCGCTTGCGCTGGACGAGCTGCGGACCGGTCGGGTCCCCGGCAAGGGCATCATTGAGGTGCCCCGGGTTGTGTGAAGTCCGGTTTACCTGGCGCCGGTTGGCGCTGGTGTGTTGATCGAACGGTAATGGGTTGCCTCGTGTATTCGGCAGGTGGCACGTTGCCGATGGCCGAGTGCAGGCGGCAGTGGTTGTACCAGCCGATCCACTCGACGATGGCGTATTCGACCTGGTCACGGGTCCGCCAGGTTTGCCGGTTGATCAGCTCGGCCTTGAAGGTGCCGTTGAGTGCCTCGGCCATGGCGTTGTCGTAGGAATCGGCCACCGACCCCACCGAGGCGACCACGCCCAGATCGGCCAGGCGGGTGGCGTACCGGAAGCTGGTGTATTGACAGCCCCGGTCCGAATGATGGATCAAGCTGCCCCGCTCGGGGCGCCGTGCCCTTGGTGGCCGGTCGCGGTCGCGTTGCCACATCGCCATCTCTAACGCAGGGGCAGGTCGGTGCGCAGGTGGTCGGCCAGTTGCCAGCCCACGATCCGGCGGGAGAAGGCGTCCAGCACGAACGCCACATACACCCAGCCCTCCCAGGTGCGCACGTAGGTGATATCGGCCAGCCACAGCTGATCGGGCGCCTCGGCCACGAAGTGCCGGTTAACCAGGTCCGGCGGCCGTGGCGCGGCCTCGCCCGGCACGGTGGTGCGTCGCTTGGCGCCGCGGCGCACCCCTTCCAAGCCGTGCTCGCGCATCAGCCGTTCCACCGTGCATCGCGCCACCCGGACGCCTTGGCGGCGTGGCTGCTGGTGGACGCGGCGGGCGCCGTAAACGCCATAGTTGGCCTGGTGGACGTCTTTGATCTGCTCGATTAGCACGGCATCCCGCTGAGCACGAGCCGAGGGCGGGCGGCGTTTGCGGCCGTTGTAGGTGCCCGGGCACAGGTCCAGGACCGGGCATACCGGCTCGACCCCGAAGCGGTCACGCAGATGGTCGACCACGGCGACTACTTCGTCCGGGGCTGGCCGAGCTCGGCGGCGAAATAAGCGCTGGCGGCCTTGAGGATCTCGTTGGCCCGCTTGAGCTCGTTGTTTTCCTTGCGCAGCCGCTTGAGTTCTTCGCGCTCGGCTGAGGTGACCGCGGCCTGCGTACCTTCGGCGTGACGGGCGAAGTCCACCCGTCCACCCGCCGAAATATCGGGTGTACGGGTTGCTCGATGTACCTGGGATGGGTCCTCGACCTTCAGTTGCTCGGCCACGAACTCCAGCACCGAGCCCGGCACATCCAGAGGGTCTTCCAGGAACACCCCGAGCCAACGCACGGTCACCAGTTGGAGCCGAATGCAACAGGCCGCCAGGCAGCTCCCCGCAGGCGTTACCCGCGCGTTGCGGCTGGCTGCCTGAACCATCAGCACAGGCGGTGCGGTAGATCGCAGGGACGGACCCGCCGAGACCGGGGCATGCTGAGGCGAACCGCGCCAAAGGGTCGGTGCGTCAGCTCGTCACGCGGCGCCGGTGGTCGCGGCAGGCACTGACACGCGCCGATGTCCCAAACTCTGTGCCGGGATGTCCGCCAAGGCCAGGCGGAGAACCAGGAGCGCGCCGACGGAACCCTCTCCGCTCACGAGGGTGCCGTTGTGCACTACAGCGATGCGCCTGGCTATGGCCAGCCCAAGTCCGGCACCGCCGGTGCGCCTGTCACGCGCGCTGTCCGCGCGAGCGAACGGTTCGTACACCCGATCCCGCTCCCCGAACTCAATGCCCTCGCCATCGTCCATGACGCTCAGCACCGCATGGTCATCGTCTCGGCAAAGTCGCACTTCGATCTGAGCACGCGCGTACCGTTCGGCGTTGTCGAGCAGATTGCGGATCAACCGGCTCAGGTGCTCGCGGGAGCCGCACACCGGCACCGCCTGCTTCGGACGCGTGTATCTGAGAGTCGAAGAGCGGTGCCTGATCTCCGCTGCCACCAGCTCCGCCAGGTCGATCACTTCGCTGGACACGGTCTCGGCCATGTTGAGCGAGGCCAGCAAGCAAAGATCGGCCACAATCGCCTCAAGCCGCTCGGCCCCGATCAACGCCGCTCGTAGCGCGGCGACCGGGTCGACATCTTCGGGATACAGCGACGCCTCCTCCAGCAGGACGCGCAGCGCCGCCAGTGGAGTCCGCAGCTCGTGAGCGGCGTCGGCGATGAACCGCCGCTGCAGTTCGGCCACGCTCGCATCGTCATCCGCGATGGCGCACGTCATCGCCTGGTCAAACGCTCTCATGTCGTGCCCTTCCCTGAGGCATGTGGGGATGCGACCCGCACGATGGGAACACGGCGGAAGCCGTCAGTGCAGTCCAAGGGGTGACAGATCATGACAGTATGGCCGGCGCCGAACACTTCCCCGGGTCCCTCCCCCACCTTTGAATATGACCTACTCCGTCAGCATGTCGCGGCCGCACCCATCGACGGACGGGGAGAACTACGTGCATCACTACGCCTTCCCCTCGGTGCCAGCGGGTAGGCCCGCCCCAAATGACCCACCGGCCCCAAGGGCCACCTACATCTCACGCCGGTTCCCCAAGGACGCCGCGTAGTACAGGCAGTACCGGACTCGATGCCGCGGCGGGCGATGCTCGGGATGATGCCCCGCGCGCGCAGCCAAGCGCGCAGGTCGGCGATCCCGGAAGGGCTCACACCGGGCCGTACGCACGCATCGATCGACCGCGCGCCTGGCGCAACGTTCGACGGTCCTTGACCGCAAGGCCCGGGTGACCGCCGCGCTCAACGTGCTCACCCATCAGTGATCATCACGGTTCCTCATGGCCCAGGAGGCTATCTGCGCGCGGGAGGCAAAGCCGAGTTTTTCCAAAATGTGTTCGACATGACCTTCGGCGGTGCGCTGCGCGATCACCAGAGTCGCCGCGATGTCCTTGTTGCTCATCCCCTGGGCGACGAGATCGGCGACCTCCTGTTCCCGGGGAGTGAGGACTGACGGAGCACGGCGTGTCCGCGGTGATCGCTGCGGCTTTTCGTGCAACGCGAAGTCGATGGCCTCATCGAGGCTGAAATCGGCGCCACGCTGGAAAGCCGCGGTGAAAGCGTCGTCCCCAAGCGTCTTGCGGAGGTGGGATTCACACGGATCGTGGAAGTCCACGAACGGTGGTGTCTGGGCCATTGAGGTTCCCAGGGATCGCCAGAGCGTATGCGCCGCACCAAGGATCGTGGCCGCGCGCTGATGCCTCCCGTCCGCCGACGCGATCCAGGCCAGGACCTCCATGCACTGAGCCATGTTCCACATGTGACGACTGGCCGGCTGGGACCGCAGGCTCTCCTCGATCGCCTTGGTGGCCTCGGGTAGGTCGCCGCGCCGGTACCGTTCGAAGCCGAGTGCCCACAGCGCGACAGGCCGGTACATGCGCACGCCGTACTCCTCGCAGATCGCGAGGGATTCCTTACAGAAGGCCTCAGCGCGGTCGCTTTTCCCGGCTGCGGAGGCGGCCAAAGCCAGCCAGTACAGCGTCACCGACAAGATGGCGGGCGACTCACCGATCACGCGATAACGACGCAACGCTTCTTCTTGAAGCGAGATCGCGCGGGAATAGTTTCCCTGGAACATCTCCGCGATGCCGAATAGCTCCATGGCATGTGCTTCCGCGGACGTGTCACCTATCTGGTCCGCCAGGGCGGCACAGTCCCGCAGCAGCGGCCGGGCCCCGGTCAGATCAATTTGCAGGAGGGCGTACCGGGCGGCGACCCACAATGCCTTCGCCCGGGCCGGCGTCGGTGTTCGATCCTGCTTGAGTGCCAGGTTGAGCCGGTCGCGAGCCTCAGCCAAAATTCCGTAGAAAATCCAGTAGGGCCAGCTCGCGGTGACCATACGGAACACTGTCTGTGCCCCGTCCGGCTCGGTCAGGCAGAAATCCATGGCGGCCCGGATGTTGGCGTGCTCCAGCCACAGTCGCTCATACCACCGCAGTTGCTCAGGACCGAGCCGCGCCTCTGCGGAGCGCATGACCAGGCACTCGTAATAGTCGCGGTGGCGGCGGCGGAGCGTTGTTTCCTGACCAGCCGCGACCAGCATCATCCGGCCGTACTGACGGATCGTCTCCAGCAGGCGGTATCGCGCACCGTTCCCGTGAGCGTCCCGGACCACAATCGACTTATCGATCAAGCCGGCCACGAGGTCGTATACGTCCTCGGGCGCGACGGGATCGCCGCAGCAGACGTGTTCCACGGCCGACAGGTCGAATCCGCCGGAGAAAATCGACAGCCGGGCCCACAACGTCCGCTCGGCGGGCGAGCACAGGTCATGGCTCCAGTCGATCGCCGCCCGCAACGTCTGTTGACGTGGCAGGGCCGTCCGGCTGCCCCGCGTCAAGAGCCCAAAACGATCGTCAAGACGCTCAAGAATCTGCTCGATGGATAGAGACCGCAGTCGCACCGCCGCCAACTCTATCGCGAGCGGGATACCGTCCAACCGCTGGCATAGCCGCACCACCGCTTCCCGGTCGCCCTCGGCGACGACACGGTCCGGCACGGCGTCCGCGGCCCGCTCCATGAAAAGCCGCACGGCTTCGGACTCCTCAAGACAGTGCCCCGACATGGGTCGGCCCGGAGCCGGAAGGGACATCGTCGGCACATCGAGAACACTCTCGCCGGCAACGCCGAGTGGCTGCCGGCTGGTCACCAGAATGCGCACTCCGGCCGCGGCGCTCAGCAAGCGGTCGACCAATACCGCGCACTCATCCAGCAGGTGCTCACAGTTGTCCAGCACGATGAGCAGCCGCTTGTCCGAGACGAAATCCACGAGTGAGTCCAGCGGCCGGGCCGACCAGTCCGCCAGCCCCAGCGTCACGGCAACGGTCGAGGCCAGCAACTCCCCATCCTGCAGCGACGCCAGTTCCACCAGCCACACCCCGTCGGGGAACGCGCGCCGCACGTCGGCCGCCACTCGTCGCGCCAATCGGGTCTTACCGACTCCCCCAACCCCTACAAGGGTCAACAGTCGCGCACGACCCAGCAACCGCCGTGCCTCCGACAGCTCCCTCCGGCGGCCAACAAAACTCGTCACCTCGGCCGGAAGACAACCTGGCGATCGAGGCGACCCGCGCACAGGCATCTCACTGTCAGGCTACCCCGTTTTGTACGCAACAGGGGTTGCCGCCCAGTCAGGTGATGCCGATGGGAATCCACGCGCACAGTGTGGTGCCGCCCCCCTGCCGAGCATGCGTCAGGGGCCGCTGGAAGGCATCGTGCGGCGGACCTCCGGCCTGCGTCCACGGCCCGAGATCAGCCTGACGACCAACGGGATCGGCCTGTCCCGGCCGGCCACGCCGTTGCGCGAAGCCGGTCTCGACCGGGTCAACTTCTCGCTCGACACGCTACGGCCCGATCGGTTCGCCCGCCTGACCAGGAGGAACCGGCTGCCGGACGTCATCGCGGGAGGATGATCGCGGCGCGTGCCGCGGGCTTGACCCCGGTCAAGGTGAACGCGGTCCTCCTGCGCGGCGTCAACGACGACGAGGCGGTCCCGCTGCTGCGCTGGTGCCTGGACAAGGGTTTCGCGCTGCGGTTCATCGAGCAGATGCCGCTGGACGCCCAGCACGGCTGGCTGCGGGAGAGCATGGTCACGGCGGATGAGATCCTCGCCCGGCTCGGCACGGCGTTCTCCCTCGTCCCGCACGTCGAACCGCGCGCGAGCTCGCCCGCCGAACAGTGGACAGTGGACGGCGGCCCCGGCACGGTGGCCGTCATCGGTTCGGTGACCAGGCCCTTCTGCACGGCCTGCGAAGCGGATCGTCAGGCGGGCGAGCCGTTCCCCTCCGCTTGGAGGATGTCCCAGACGTGCAGCGCCAGCCGGAGTTCGAGGCGGGTCTCCGGGTCGCGGAGATCCCGCCCGGACATCTTTTCGATCTTGGTCAGCCGATAACCCACGGTGTTGACGTGCACGACCAGTACCTCGGCGGTGCCCCCCGTGGAGAAGCCTGCGTCGAGCCAGGCGCGCAGCGTGGCGACCAGGCACGTGCCGCGGCGGCGGTCGTACGCCGCCAGCGGCGCGATGAGCTGATCGGCGAACCGGCGCAGTTGCTCGGGCACCGTGCTCGTCATCAGCAGAAGCGTGGTGACGCTCAGGCGGCGCAGGTCGATCAGCCCGCCGTGGCCGGTCGACCGCCGTAGCCGGGCGGCCCGGACCGCGACCTGGTGGGCGGGCGGATAATCGTCCAGACGCGTGACACGGGAGGCGAGCACCGAGGTCACCGGGCTGGTCGCGCACTGGTCCCCGACCCGTTTGTGGATCCGGCGGAGCAACGGCAGCGGATCGTGGTCCGCCGGGATGAGCAGGACGAGCGCGTCCCCGTGGCGGCCCGCCAGGACCGGAGGCGTCGCCGTCATGTCCAGCACGGCGCGGGCGACCGGCGGCGGCGTGGTCCGGAAGTCGGCGGTGAGGATCGCGAGCCAGTGCGGCGAGGCGAGATCGTGGCCGAGCGCCATGGCCCGTTCCAGCAGGGCGTGCGGCCGGGTGATGCCGTCCGGGCGCAACAGGTCGACCAGCAGATCGACCGACAGCCGCTCCCGCACCTCGACGAGGTGCCGTTGTTTGAGCACCTCGACGCCGATCACCAGCGCGAAACGTTCGATGAGGTGCCGCCGGCCGGGATCCGGCGCGGCGGAGTCGCCGACCACCCATAGCCGGCCGACCAGCTCGCCGCCCAGGACGACCGGGGCGACCCAGGTCTCGGGGCCGTCGCCGGGTTCGCGCATCACCTCGTAATGGTCGGGTGAGGTGTCCCGTTCGGCACGGAGCCGGGACGGCGGGACGTAGTCGCCGTTCGCGGCACCGGCCAGGACGTGCCCGGCGGTGTCCTGCACGGTGACCGACGCCTGCAGGATGTCGGCCAGCGCGGTGACGAGCCCGCCGAGCCCGATATCGTCGAGGACGAGCTGCATCAGGCGGCGATGCTGCCGTTCGGCCCAGTCGAGCTGGGCCCGCCCGCGCCGCAGTTCGTCGTTGACCACCGAGAGCTCGCTGATGACCTTCTGCTGCGCCGCCCGCAGGCGCGCCGTGTGGATCGCGATCGCCGTCTGCTCGGCCAGCAACTCGGCCAGTTCCACCTCAACGGGGTCGAACGCGTGGGGCTCCTCGAAGTAGCCGACCAGCATCCCGAGCACCTCCTCGGGGCCCCGCAGCGGTGCGGCGAGCAGGCTGCGGTAGCCCTGCGCGGGGGCGAGGGGGGCGAGCAGCTCGTACTGGGCGTCACGCACGTCCGGGACCGTGATCGTCCGCGCCTCCCGGTAGGCGCGCGTCGCCGGAACGTCCGAGCCGGAGTCGCCGGGGTTGATGTCGAGGGAGCCCTCGCGGCGGAGCAGCTCGACATAACCGGCGCTGAGCCCGGACCATCCCGCCATCGTCATCACCTCATGGGCCGGATCGGCCAGCATCACCGCGCAGAAGTCGAACTCGATGAGGGCGCAGGCCCGGTCCGCGACCCGGTCGAGGATGCCCTCCAGCGGCTCGGCGGCGTTGACGGCCCGCGAGATGCTCGTGACGGCCGACATCCAGGACCGCAGGGACGGTGGGAGTCCGGACATGTCGACCTCTATATCTCTGTACGAACAAACCAAGGATGTCCGATTTTGCCAGAGATTCACACATGGCTCTGTAAAGTGAGGTGAGTCACAATGCTCAGACGAAGTCTGACGAAGTGATCGCTACCCACACCGGGAGGCAGATGTGTCGGCGGTGTCGCTGTGAAACCCCCGCAGTTCCGCTATGTGGCCCCTACGACGGTGACGGACGTCGTGCGCGAACTCGCGGCCCACGAGGACGAGGACCCGAGGGTCCTGGCGGGTGGGCAGAGTCTGGTGCCGTTGATGAACTTCCGGCTCGCCCACCCCGGATACATAGTCGATCTCCGGCGCGTCGGGGAACTGTCCCATATCAAGGTCGACGGTGAGGTCCTCGCCATCGGCGCCATGGTCCGCCAGTCGACGGCCGAGCACTCACCGGAGGTCGCGGCGTTCGCGCCCATGCTGGCCGAGGCGCTCGGCCACGTGGCGCATCCACCGATCCGGAACAGCGGCACGGTGGGCGGCAGCATCGCGCACGCCGACCCTTCGGCCGAACTGCCCGCGGTCGTCGTGGCTCTGGACGCCGACCTCGTGGCGACCGGCCCGGCGGGGTCCCGGAGCATCCCGGCGGGCGAGTTCTTCCACGGCCCGTTCACGACCGCGCTCCAACCGTGCGAGATCCTGACCGAGGTGCGCATCACCCGGCGCGGCGGCAGGCAGGCGTTCATCGAGTTCACCCGGACCCACGGCAGCTTCGCCCTGGTCGGCGTCGGCGTGTCGATCGAGCTGTCCGGTGATGCGGTGAGCGCCGTGAGCATCGGCCTCAGCGGGGTCGCGCCGACGCCGGTCCGCGCGCCCGTGGCCGAACGGGTCCTGCTGGGAGCGGTGCCCGACGGGGCCACGGTGCGCGCGGCGGCCGACGCCGCGGCGGCGGCGCTGTCGCCCGCCGGCGACCTGCACGGCAGCACCCGTTCGCGAGTCGACATCGCCCGTAGCTATGTCCGCCGCGGCATCGACCTGGCGCTCGCGCGAGCCCGGAGAGAGAACTGACCAGCATGAACGAGCAAGAAATCACCATGACCGTGAACGGGCGCCGCGTCCGGCTGGTCGTCGAGCCGCGCAAACTGCTCGTGGACGCCCTGCGCGACGAACTCGGACTGACCGGCACCCACGTCGGCTGCGAGCACGGTGTGTGCGGCACCTGCACCATCCTGGTCAACGGCAAGAGCGTGCGATCCTGCATCGCGTTCGCCGTCCAGGCCGACGGAGCCGACATCCGCACCGTCGAGGGCCTCGCCGACGGCCCCGGACTGCACCCGCTGCAGGACGAGTTCTGGGAGAAGCAGGGCCTGCAGTGCGGCTACTGCACCCCCGGCATGCTGATGCGCTGTGTCGAGATCATCGAGCGGAATCCCTCGCCCACGGTGCAGGAGGTCCGTGAGCAGATCTCCGGAAACCTGTGCAGGTGCACCGGCTACCAGTACATCTGCGAGGCCGTCGTCGCCGCCGCGGAACGCATGCGGGGCGAGGCGAAGGAGAAGGAATCGGCCACGACGGCGGAAGGCACGGCACGATGACCCGGCGCGAGGATGCCGCCCCACCGGTACGCACCCACAAGTCCGACCGCACATGGATCGGCAAGTCCATCAGGCGGGTGGAGGACCCGAAGCTCATCCGTGGGCGCGCCGGCTACATCGGCGACCTGGTGACCTCCCGGACACTGCACGCGGCGGTGCTGCACAGCCCGCACCCCCACGCCCGCATCGTCGGCATCGACACCGGCGCGGCGCTCGCCGCCCCCGGCGTGCACGCCGTCATCACCGGCGCCGAGGCGGCGGCCCTGACGGACCCGTTGCCCGACTTCGGCCCGGACCCGGCCGCGTACACGTGGCGCTGCCTGGCCGTGGACAAGGTGCGTTACGTCGGTGAAGGCGTCGCCGTCGTCATCGCGGACGATCGCTACCTCGCCGAGGACGCACTGGAGCTCATCAAGGTGGACTACGAACCCCTGCCGGCGATCGTCGACCCGGTCAAGGCCCTGGCGGAGGACGCGACGCTCGTCCACGAGTCGCTCGGTTCCAACAGCGCGTTCGATCGGACCTTCGACTTCGGCGACGTCGACGGCGACTTCGCCGAAGCCGACCTGATCATTTCCGACCGGCTGCGGTGGCACCGGTCCGGAGGGCAGCCGCTGGAGACGGTGGGCGCGATCGCCGACCACGACGTGGCGACCGGCGACATGGTCATCCACACCAACTCGCTGAACTTCACCAGCTACCTCTTCCTGGTCGCCGGCGCGCTCAAGGTCCCGACCAACAGGCTGGACATGCGGCCGGTGCCCGCCGGCGGCAGTTTCGGCACGAAGCTGTTCGCCACGAAGTGCGCCGTCATCACCGGGATGTGCGCGCGTGCGGTAGGCAGGCCGGTCATCTATCTCGAGGACCGCTTCGAGAACATCTCCAACTGCGACCACCACGGATCCGACCGCATCTACAACGTCCAGCTGGCCGTGATGCGCGACGGCACGATGCGCGGCCTCAAGGTCGACTGCATCGACGACTACGGCGCGTACATCCAGTTCGGCGTCGGGCACCACGGCAACGCGCTGGCCCAGGTCGTCGGGCCGTACCGGATCTCCAGCGTGCGCTACCGGGCGAGAGCGGTCATCACCAACAAGAACCAGCAGGGCGCCTACCGCGGCTTCGGCTCCGAGGTGAACAACTGGATGCTGGAGCAGATGGTCGACAAGGCCGGGCGGGAACTCGGGATCGACCCGGCCGAGATCCGGCGCCGCAACTTCATCCGCGAGTTCCCGTACTTCATCCCCACCGGGAACGTCTACGACTCCGGCGACTACGACGGCGTCCTGGACAAGGCCCAGAAGCTCGCCGGCTACGATCATTGGCGGCACGAGCAGGCCAAGGCCCGCGCGCAGGGCCGCTACATCGGCATCGGGCTGATCACCGCCCAGGAGCGTTCGGTCTTCTCCGCCACCGAGTTCTGGTCCCTACTGGACAAGCCCGGCGCCCCGGTGACCTCCATGCCCGAGAGCGTGACCCTCAATGTGGACGCCACCGGGGCCATCACCGCGACGCTCTATTCTCAGGCGTTCTGGGGGAACTCCCCGGAGACCATGGTGGCCCAGCTCGTCGCGGAGGAACTCGACTGCGACCCTCACGACGTGCGGGTCGTCTACCACGGGACGCGCAACGGCCTGCCCTCCACCGGCCCGGGCGGCTCACGCCTGACGGTCATGCTCGCCGGAGCCGTGGAAGGCGCGACCGCGAAGATCAAGGCCAAGGCGAGGCGGGCGGCGGCCCACATGCTGCAGGCCGACCCGGACGACCTGGAGTGGCGCGACGGCGGCTTCGCGGTCAGCGGCGTGCCGGGACTGGAGAAGACGCTGGCCGAGATCGCCGCCGCTCTGCACCTCTTCAAGCACGACTTCCCGGACGACATCGAGTCCGGGCTCCGGGAGTCGAAGGTCTTCGACCACCCGTACACGACGATGCCCTCGGACGACCGCGCGGACCTGGGCGTCTTCTACCCGTTCATGGGCCACGCCTGCCACATCCCGGTCGTCGAGGTCGACATCGAGACCGGCGGGGTGCGCTTCCTGGACTACACGGCGGTCCACGACTGCGGCACCCTGGTGAATCCCCGTTCGCTCGACGGCCACATCATCGGCGGCACCGCGCAGGGCATCGGCACCGCGCTCCACGAGGAGCTGGTCTACGACCCGAGCGGCCAGTTGCTCACCGCGAGCTACCTCGACTACCTCATGCCGACGTCGCTCGAGGTCCCCGAAATGAAGATCGGGCACCGAGAGACAGCGTCGCCGTACACGCCGCACGGAATCAAAGGCGGCGGCGAGGGCGGACGCATGATGGCACCGGCGGCCATCAACGCCGCGGTCAACGACGCGCTCGCCCCGCTCGGCGCGCGGTTGACCGAGCTTCCCATGACGCCCGACCGCATCCTGACCGCGATCCGCGACGCCACCCGATCGCAATAGCCATGCAGCTCGAACACTCTTTCACGGTGCCGGTCGCTACCAGGCGTGGCGGGCGCTGCTTTCGCCGGGGCCGTCGGACGGGTCGTCGTGCGCGGGGAATCGAGCCCTGGTCCCAGGTCAGCGACCGGCGCAACTGTTGGGGCCATATGGTGATCATGGGGCTTGCGTGCCGGCGGTGAACCACTTTCCGGCGGCGGTCGCGATCAGGCCCAGTGTGATCAGGGCTGCGGCGCGTGCCGCGTCGTCGGCGCCGGTGACGGTCAGGTCACCGGACTTGTTCACATCGAAGGACGTCACGAAGGCCCAGGCGATGGCGCCCAATACGGCTCCCACGACAGGCGGCGCCAGCAGCGCCCACCCGGCCACGGACGTCGCGACCATGGCGAACGCGATCTGCCAGCCGGCCTCCTTCAGCACCACCGCCAGGACGAACGTGCACGCCGTGCCGCCGGCCAGCGGCCAGCGGTCGATTCAAGGCGCTGCATCATGATCCTCCTCGGCACATCTCTCGCTTCTCAATCCAGTCAAACCCGAATTTCGAGATCGCGGCCGACTTTGACGGCCCCTTAACGTCTTTCGCACGCAAAATTAACGGGTGCGGCGACACCGGCCCGCATTCGATTCAGACATAGGGCAGCACAGATTTTCAATCACCGTTGGGAGTGGCGAAAAAGATCAGCGCGAGCGCGGCAAGGCAGATCGACACCGTGTAGGGCAGCAGTTCGGGGAACGCTGAGGTGAGGGCGGCCATGCCGGCGGCGACCGACACCGCCACGTTGAGCACGTAGTCGACGATCAGCGACGCGCCCGCGACCAGCGAGCTGCGCCGGCCCGGATACCTGCGCGACACCCCGTACGCTCCACCGCCTTCCGGGAACGCCGCGATGACCTGCCGATAGGAGAAGGTCAGCACCGCCAGCAGCGCCGCGATGGTGAGCGTCACCGGCAGGGTGAAGCCCAGCCCGGCTCCCCCGGCGAGCGCGAGCACCAGCACAATGGCCTCGGGGTCGTACGCCACCAGACCCCGTGGCGTCCAGGGAGAGCGCGGCCAGGCCGCTGATCACGGTGAGCCGGTCTCGGCCTGGCCGTAGCCGCCCTCGCTCTCGCCTGTGCTCCCGCCACGATTCCCGCCCTGCTCGCTCAGGTAGCGGCCGAGGCAATCGCTGCGGGGGACGGGTACGCCGCACGCGACGTCCTCAACCACGGCATCCACGTCGTCGACGTTCCTGCCGAGCAGCGCCACGCTCTGAGCGGCCTGGTCATCGCCAGCGCACTGGGCTCCGGGGTGTTGCCGCCGCCGCTCCGGGAGGCACTAACCAACGCTACCGACCTCGCCGTCACAGCATTGACCGCATCGCTCGAGAACTGACTCCAGAACGAGGAGGGCGGCCCGCAATGTGACCCGCCGTCAGCCTCGGCTGCCTCCCGGGCGAGAGTGATGGCATCGGTCAGGGTGTAGGCGAGCGGCCTTGTGCACCAGAAGGCTTCCCGGATCTCAGTTCATGGATCAGGTCCAGTTGGCTGACTGATACGAGTTGCGTGATTGCGTCGTGGCAGCCAGTAGTGATGGCTAGCCTGTTGCTGGCGGCGGCCTGAGATGCTTGTGGCGTTTGGGTTGAAGGATCTCTGCCCCGCGGTGCTTGTTGGCGGCCCGTATCAATCTCGAAGAGGGTGTCCTCATATGGCGGCTGATCTCTCGCAGCCTCCCACGCTGGAGATGAGTGACGAGCACACCGATCAGGTTCTCGCTGACCTGGATGAGGCCGTCGAGGCGCTCCGGGCCGAGTACACGGCGGTGGCGTCGCTGGCCGAGCGGTTGGACGAGGAAGAGGAAAGGCTGCTGGAGCGCCGCGCCGCAGAGACCTCAGCGTCAGCGCATGCCACCCCGAGGCCGCAGCGGACGCTTCTCTCGTTGCGGCGACGCCTTGCCGAGGCAGCCGCCCGTGAACATCGCGAGGCGTTTCGCGCCCTTGTGGCCTGGTGGGCGGACGCGGCGATGGTCGCCGTCCTGTTCACTGCCAAGGGGCGCCGGCCCGATCCCGTCCGGGTCGCTGCCGCTGATCCCTATTCGCTCATGTCCGCCGAAGATCTGGAACACCTTCCCGCCATACCGGAGAGCGGCCGCCAACTCGCCGAGCTGGCTTTGTTCATGGCCAGCGGCCCGGCCCTGCACGGCGACCCACCTGACTTCGTGACCCAGGCGCACGAGCACATCAAGAGCCTCGGACTGACCGTGAAAGCGGGCCCGGACGGAGAACCCACCCTGGTCGAGGACGGCTGGCCGGAGGCGCGGCGACGCCGGCTCTGGGGCGCCGTGTGGCAGGACCATCGCATGCCGCTCCTGCCGACGACAGCGCAACTCGTCGACGCCCTGACGCGGCGGGGTATCGCAACCGGGACGGTCAACGCGATCCGCGAGGTGTCCAGCGCGGTGGAAACCGAACTGGCCGCCAAGATGAGGATTGCCGAACTCGAGCGCCAGCTCAATGAGGGCGAGCTGGACGACGATGCTGAGAAGGCCGCCGAAGACGAGATCCTCGCGGCCTTGGACCAGACCGAGAAGACTGAAAAGCTCGTTATCGCCTACGCTCGCACCCTGACCGAGAGCCTTCCCGCCGTACGGGCGGCGTGCCGAGTTGAATGACCGGAACGGCCCTGATGCCTACGGGAGTTCCACCACGCCACCGCAGGCCTGGATGGTGGCCAGTCCGTCCGCCTGATCTTCTCTTGCTCGCACCTTGCCTGAGCTTCCCCGTTACCTCTTTCAGGTCCCCGCCTCGGTGGGGAGCCAGGTCACCCGGCCCGGCGTGACTCAAGCCTCCTGTCGTAGGCATGCTCCGGGGGTGTTGTCACCGGGCCTGGGTGGCGTCGGTGGACCGCTCAAGGGACCAGGCACCGTCTGTGACGAGGGAATCGTCTCGCCGTAACGTGGCTGCCGGCAACCGTCGCCAGATCTGTGACCAGGCCGAACACAACCCTCGAGCGAGGTAGGGCGTGAGTGGCGAGTACGTGGTGTTCCTAGGGCTGGACGTCGGCAAGGGCGAACACCACGCCTGCGCCCTGGACCCTTCCGGCAAGAAACTGACGCCCCGATCAGACCGCGTCCCATGACCTTCAGCCGTCGCACAGCGCCCACCCCCGGCAGCGAAGCTCAGACCTCGCAAACCCCACCTAACCGTGTCGCCCCCCCGCCCGCCGGGACCGTCACCGACCTGATATCAGGACGGATCCCGGGCGGGCAGGGCCGGGAAAACCGCTCCCACGTCCATCTCGTGTCCCCTTACTTGGGTGCTGAGGTGTTGCGTGCTCACTCAAGTGAGGGCTGCGAGAGCCAGAAGGGTTGGGGCGTTCTGACGCCTGGTCTCACCGACATGGAATCCCGACGACCGAGGCCCAACCGCTTCCGGACGGGGCGAGTTGCGGACGACCACCGACAACGCGGGTCCCGTCCGGCGTTCGGGGTTTGAGACCGACAGGGCGGCAGATGAAGTTTCACGCCTGATCGAGTGTCACCGGTGCGTACGGGCTGGTCCTCATTGCGGCCCTTTGAGCACCGATCCACGAGCCGTTTGCGCCCTTCCGGGGTCAGAGGCGCGTTGTGGTGGGTCATGAGGAGCGGGCCTGCTGCGAGGCCATCGCCTGCACGCGCTTCGGTGCGGGTATCGCGATGCAGGGAATGAGCGCGATCAGGGTCAGGCCGATGCTGCAGAGGAATGCGGCGTGGAACCCGGAGGCAGCTCCCACCGCGGCCGCGACGGTCGCCAGCAACGCGGTGCCGGCCGCCCCGCCGAGTTGCTGGACGAGACGGACGATGGCTGAACCGGCAGGAACCTGGTCACGGGAGAGGTCGGTGAAGGCTCCGGTGCTGATGGCGATGTTGACCGCACTCAGCGCGCCCCCGCGGACGATCAGCACAGTCCCCAGGAGCACCCAGCTGGTGTGCGTGGTCGCGAGCGCGAACGGGACGGTCGCGGCGGCGCAGAGTAGGACCCCGACAATGGCGATGAGCCGGGCTCCGATGCGATCGACCACGGCACCGACCCACCGCGTCAGTAGCGAGCCCACGCCTTGCAGGGCCAGCACTGCTCCCGCGGTCAGCGCGGTCAGACCGCGCTGCTGCTGGAAGTAGAGCGGGATCAAGAACAGCGTCCCATAGAGGGCGACTCCCGTAAGGAACAGGGTCGCGGTGGCCGAGCCGAACGCCCGGCGTGCGAGCAGTCGGACCGGGATCGCGGAACGCGCGCCTCGGACCAGGCTCCACGCGACGAACCCCGCCATCAGGACAACTCCCGCGGCCAGTGGCGTCCACACCTGCACAGCAGCATCACCACCGCGAGCGGCCGCGTTGCCGAGCGCGTAGAGCAAAGTGGCGGTCCCAACGCCGAGGAGGAGCACGCCGGCGATGTCCAGTCGCTTCTCCGCCTGCGTCGGCGCGCGAGGAACGAAGCGCAGCCCCAGCAGGATCGCCGCGGCGCAGATGGGGAGATTGATCACGAACACCCAGCGCCAGTTTGCCGCGTCAACGATCACGCCCCCGACAAGCGGGCCGGCGATCGGCGCGATGGTGACCACCAGCGTCACGAGCGTCAGCACGCGGCCCACCTTGGCCGGCCCCGCAGCCCGGACCAGGATCGTCTGCAGCACCGGGAGCATGATCCCGCCGCCGATGCCCTGCAGAGCGCGGAAGGCGACGAGCGAGCCCAAGCCCGGCGCCAGGGCGCACAGGCCAGAGCCGATCAAGAAGAGCGCCAGGCCGGCGATCCACACACGCTTGGAGCCGAACCGGTCACAGGCCCATGCGGTGACCGGCACGGTCACCGCCAGGGCGAGCAGGTAGGCGGTCGTTACCCACTGGATCGCCTCGCTGCCGACGTTCAAATCGGCGGCCATCGTAGGCAGTGCGACGTTCACGACGGTGGTGTCCACCAGCGCGGCGACGCCACCGACGACCACGACCAACGCCAGCCGGATCAGCGGCCAGCCCAACGGCTCCAGCTTCGCCTTCTCAACCATCACCCCTCCAAGAGACGCGTGTATCTTACGGGCATAAGGTACACGTGTATCCTGAGTGTGTGGAAATGCAGCACGATGCCCGTCCGGGCCGCCGCCGTCGCGGGCCGGAACTCGATGAAGCCCTACTCGACGCGGCCTGGGAGCAGCTCCAGAGCGACGGCTACGCGGCGTTCACCATCGACGCCGTTGCCCGCGCCGTGGGTACGAGCCGCGCGGTGGTCTACCGCCGCTGGCCCAACCGGGCCGCGCTCGTGCTCGCGACCGTGCGCGCCCACGCCGGCACGGTCGTTGGGCACGTCCCCGACACCGGAAGCCTCGAAGGCGACGTCCTTGCCCTCCTGCACCAGTTCGCGGAGCGCATGCGAGAAACCGGCATCGACGTCGCGACCGGCCTGTTCAGCGAGCTGGACGAGATCCCGCAAGAGGCCAAGGATGTCGTGCCCTCCGCTTTTCAGCAGGTGATCGACCAGGCCCGCAGCCGCGGAGAGGTCGGCGATGCGGCCATTCCCGACGCGGTACTCGCCATGCCGGGCATGCTCATCCGATACTCCATGATCGCGGAACGCACCGCCCCATCCGACCAAGCACTCGACCACATCGCACACCAGCTCTTCCTACCGCTGGTGAAGTACCACGCCTCGCTCTGACGCCAACCCGGCACAATCCTGCAGCGTCAACAACGTTCTGGCCAGCAACAGCCAGTGGGCCGATGACTGGACGCCTCAGTGCAGCCGATGCCCGCCGAGGCGAGCACGAGCGGGGCGTCGAGGTCGGCGGCCAGTGTCACGTCGCCGAAGGGGCTGACAGCGTCAGGTCGTCCTCGGCCGCGGCGGTGGCGTGCAGCAGGTTCGAGACCTCGCCGCCTTGGACGCCGCGGACCCGCTTGACGATGATCCGGCGCGTTCCGTTCGCGCCATCACCGGAAAGCGTGTACTGCCGGAGTCGGCGCACCCGTCGGTCATCCGCACCCGGACGCTGACGAACTGGCCGGGCAGCACGGGCGGGAGCGGCCCGTCGCTGAGCGGGCGCAGGACCAGCGACACTACGTCGCGGCCGCGGGGGTCGTTCCGACCGCCACCATGTGGACGACCCCGTACGCATGGCGTACCGCGGAGGGCGTCTACGTCGGCCATAACGTCGAGGTGTGGACAATCAGAACGTACCAGCACCCCATGTAAGCCGAAGAGGCTCCGAAGCAACCGGTACAGCAGCGACAACGGCTCCACGAAATGGTCGCATGTGGCGGCACACACCAGCGATCCAATGCCAACCAGGCATCCCAACTTTCGGGCATGTGGGCAAGAAATTCCAACCGGTGCCATGATTCCCGTCATCCTGGAACTGCAGCCCATTGATAAAGACCAGCGGGTCCCGTCGCGTCCGATGTCGTCGACCTTGTCGCCCACGGAAAGCAAACCCAATTATCACGCCGCCTACTATGTCAGAGTAAGCAAATCGTGCCAAAAGGGCAGAATAGTCTTGATCGAGCCAGCAAGTAATGCGAGGATGGCGGCCGTAATTCGCGCGAAGGATGGCAACCCGGTAATTATTGGCCTCCTGGTTGATGGCCCCATAAAGGTGTTCACATGGGATAGTGATCGGCTACTGGGGCAGCGCAAGCTTCCTGATTAGTTACCGCGGTAGAATAGGCGACCTCCAAGCTGACTATTTTGGCGACTCTGGTGCTACTTGCACTTTTCGGCTTTACCTCAATTGATCCATTGGCTTTGAAATGAGTTGACCGAGTCCGAGACGTAGATGGGGGCACCGGTCCGAGTCATTTCGATGTTTCCGGCACAGTCGCGCATATCGATCTTTTGCGAGGGAAGGGTGAGAAGTGTTCCCCCTTTAAACTCGCCCGCCGGATAGTAGTCATAGTAGGCGAAGATTCCCTCGAAGGTAACGGTTCCATAGTTGGGTAGGAGCGGGAGTTCGTCGTCCACAGTTGTTCGCTCGATTATCCACTCGGCCGATTTTCCCGACGGAGGGGACTCTGGCAACGTCTCCATAGGCATAACGCTAGTGTTGGTGGTCTTGTTGTGGATACCCTGTACACGCACGTCCCCGGCAAGGCCGAGCTGATCGATCTCATGGTCGACGCGGTGATGGGCGAACGCGAGCTCCCCGGCCCCGGCCATCCCTCCCGCCCGGCCGGCTGGCGGGCGCAGGTCGAGCACTACGCCGCCCAGACCAGAGCCGTCCATCGGCGCCATCCCTGGCTGCGGGAGGTCTCCACGGCACGGCCGCCGCTCGGCCCCGGCACGATGGCCGAGTACGAGTACCTGCTGTCCGCCCTGCACGGCGCCGGCCTGCGGGCGTCGCAGATGTTCGCCGCGGCCGGCACGATCACCACCTACGTTGTGGCCGCAGCACGCCAAGAGGCCGAGGACATCCAGGCCGAGCAGACGACCGGTCAGACCTGGGACGCATGGTGGGCCGAACGCCAGCATCTGTGGGAGGAATACTTCGACACCGAGGCGTACCCCACCATGACCCAGGTCTGGCTCGACGGCGGCTTCGAGGACGACCCCTCAACCGAGGATTCCTATACGTACGGGCTGCAGCGGCTACTGGACGGCATCGAATCGGCCACCCGGGCACCACACAGCCCTGATCACACCCATTGCCCGGGCGGCTGATCAGATCGGCCCGCAGTCGCCGCATGCGACGGTTGAGGCCGGCACGCAGCGGATCTGGACGGCGTCGTCACCGGCCTTCTCGCCGACGTCAGACAGGGCGACCGCCTCACGCGACTCGAGTTCCGATGTTGGTCGCCCCCCCGCTCCATCCGGGATTGACCTCAACTGCGGTTGAGGTTGGAGTGTGCTGGTATGGCTTCTGTCAAGATCGGCGCGACTGTGCCCATGGCCCTGGACGAGCTCAATGCTCCCGGCAGCCCGTCTCTTCCCACCGCCGCGCGGTACATCGAAGAGCTGGGGCTAGAGTCCCTGTGGGGCCCCGACTTGATCACCGGGTACTGCTGGGGGTCGGCTCGGGCGGGTTTCCCGATTCGCCGTTCTGGCAGGCGGTCGGCCTGTCGGGTCGCGGACGGGGTATGAGGATGGACGCCACGCTCCGGGCGCTCCCGCGCCTGTTGGCCGGAGAACCGACCGAACTGGGCCCACAGGCATCGCCTGTGACCCTGGCTCCCCCGGTCCCGATGCCGCCGGTGCTGGTCGGCGGCAACTCGCTGACTGCAATGCGCCGCGCGGTGGAGTTCGGCGGCTGGTTTCCCTCCCTGATCTCCCCCGATGACCTGGTGCCCGCAGTCGCAGAACTCCGGAAACTGGCAGAGGAGCGCGGCGTTCCGCCCCCGAGCGTCACCGTAGGAGGGCACCTCATCGTTGGAGACGACGAATCCGCCCGCTCCGCCAAGCACGCTCTGGTACGCAGTCTCATTGAGGACCATGGGATGCCACCTGAGACAGCGGCGAAGGTTCCCATGACTGCATCGACGGCCTCAGAGCTCGCCGAGGTCTTCGCCGCCTGCGAAGCCGCCGGCGCCGACCGCATCGTCACCGGGCCTGACAATGGTGATTACAGGGCCGGACTCCAGTTGATGATGGAAGCACGTGCCCTGCTGGACTGATCGAGCCAGCACCGCCATTCGCAGTGAAAACCGCCAGCACACGGGGCATGACGAGCGGGGCACGACGATCTGCGCTACGGCGCCGGTGCCGGTCACTGCGAGATCACGACTCCCGACCATGAGCGTCTCCCGCCCCCGGCGGTGGTGGTGCGCGTTTGAGAAGTTGATCTCGGTAGGCGAGGCTACGTGATCTTTTGGGTCGGTCCGGCCAGGGTTCGGTCTCGGCAGTCGTGTTACCCCTCGGATATGACCGATGATGAGTGGGCGCTGGTAGTGCCGCTCCTGCCGCCGGTTGGTGTGGGGTGGTCGGCCGGAGAAGCATCGTGGACGCCGTCCTTACGTGGTGCGCACCGGCTGTGCGTGGCGGCAGTTGCCCGCGGATTTTCCCGCCGTGGCAAACGGTGTACTGGTACTTCGTGCGGTGGGAGAAACAGCGGGTCACGCTGCGGATGCTGGACGCCTTGCGGCGGCAGGTCCGCCAGGTCGAAGGCCGTAACGCCGAGCCGAGCGCGGGGATCATCGACTCCCAAAGCATGAAGGCCTCCGATACCGTGGACCGCGGCTCGCGGGGGTATGACGCTGGCAAAAAGGTGGCAGGGCGCAAGAGGTTCATCGTCACCGACACGCTCGGTCTGCTCATCACGGTGACGGTGTGCGCGGCGAGCGTCCAGGATCGCGACGGCGCCAAGGGCGCGCTGTTGGGCCTCTATCTCACCTCGCCTACCTGCCGGTTCATCTTCGCCGACGCCGGCTTCCTGGACGGCTGCCGGACTGGGCCGCGCATACTCCCCCAAGGGTGCGGTTCCTCCTCAGTGAGAAAGTTGATCATGGTGGGGGCGGCCCTTGTTACCGGGACCGGCACCGACGATCCCAGGCCAGTCCCGCGTCGGCGTGCACCCAACATCGCGGCCTTCACCGATCGAAGCAGACTCTGGAGTGGAGACGAAGGGGGCGGCCAGGTGGGAGAGGCGGTTCCAGTGATTCCTGCACTGGGATGCCGGTCCAGTCGATGGATGTGGTCTTGGTGTTCTCTTCGAGGCGTGCGTTCAGGTCGTATGTGGTGATGGGGTGGTTGGGGCGGTGGATGTGGAGGAGCAGTTCTGCGCCCTCTTCGTCCAGGTATTCACCGGTCAGATAGTGGGGTCTGGAGCCGGCCCTGGGGCCGGGGCCCAGCACGGCGGTCAGGTGAGTGCGGACGTCGGCGACGGAGGTGAACAGGACGAGAGCGTCCTCCCATTCGTTGTTGTTGATCCAGTAGGCGCAGCGCAGTAGGGCGAAGGCGTGGCGGGGGTGGCTCATTTCGCTCGGCGGGCTTTGGCGGGACGAGCGTGAAGGTAGGAGAGGGCGGAACGGGCGCACCGGTCATCGGGGGCGCGGCGTAGGGCTTCCTGGTAGGCGGCGATGGCGGCGTCTTGGTCCCCGGTCCAGGTGAGGGCATGGCCCAGGTAGAGAGGCACGAGGGCGTCGTAGGGATCGGCGTCGAGGGCCGCTTCTGCGGTACGGATGGCTTCCTCGGTGAGCGGACGGCTCACGCCCTCACCGTCGTGCTTTCCCAACCCATTGAGCAGCGTTCCGTCGGCATCGTCGAAATCGCAGCGGACCTCGGACAACGCCACGTGCCGGAGGTCAAACGTCGCAGCCATCGCACGCAGGATCGCGAGGGTGGCCGTGGTCTCGGTGTCTTCGTGCGGTCCTTGTTCGGCGTGGTCGCAGTGGCGGCGGGCTTCGGCGATCAGACCGGGGACCGCTGGATCGCCGCTGAACTGCCGCAACAGGAACTCACATTCGGCGAGGGACCGTCCGGCCTGCAGCAGGTGGATGCTCGGATCGTGTGCGGGCATAACTCCTAAGTCTGTCAACGAGCCGTAGCGATTACCGGTGAACGCTAGCCGGGGGTGGATCGTTTCGGGACTGGGTTGATCAGGCGGTGAGGTTGCATTCGTCCTGGTAGTGGGTGTGGTGGATGCGGTGGTGTTCGTGGTGGAGGTGGTAGCGCCAGGAGTCGGGGAAGTCGCCGTTGGCGACGATGATGCGTAGTTTCAGGATCGCTTCTGCTCCGGCCAGGCCCCAGCGTGCTCCGGAAATGTCGAGCCGGTCGGCCACGATGTGGCGGACGGCTCCCTCGATAACGCCGGTGGCGATCGGCCAGCCGTGTTTCAGGGCCTTGTCGTAGCGCAGGAACGCGGCGTGGCCGGTCAGGTAGCGCACCGCAGCGTCGATTTCGCCTCGTCGGCGAGTTGGGAGGGTGGTGGCCTGGGCGTCCAGGGCGGCGACGACATGGTCGGTGTGTCCGGCCAGCAGGGCCAAGGCGTGGGTGGCGACCCGGTTCTCAGCGGTGCTGTCGCCGGGGCGGTGCAGGTCCCAGGCCGCGGCCCACAGCTTTTCCAGGACGTGGACGAAGTCCAGGACGATGTGAATCCTCACCTTCCGGCGGGCGGCTTCGGCTTGGATCAGGTCGAGTTGGTGCCGGGCGCCGTCGACAAGCACGGTCCAGGTGCGGGCGTGGGTCGGGCCGCGGGCTTCGGCGTGGCCGAAGAGCTGGGCGATCACCTCGCCGGGTTCACAGGTCACTGATCCGCATAGCCACTTGCGCTGCGCGTGCGGCCCGGCCCGCACGGTTCGGTGGCCGCCTCGTCCACCCGGTGGAGCGATCACGTAGTGCGGGCGGCGAGGTGCGGGGATCGCGTCGTAGACCACCCCCAGGGTGGCCATTCGTTTGCGGGCGGGTTTCTCTCCGGCGGCCTGCCGGGTGCGGAAGGTGCGGGCGGCCCGGGTGGCCGCTTTGGCCGTGGCCGGGCGCAACGCCTCGGGCCGCATCACAATCCCCTTGCCATCGGCGCTGAGGATCAGCAGTTCTTCGGCGGTGCGCGGGAGCAGGGTCTGAGCGGCGTTGAAGGCGTCGATGTCGACCGCCGCTCGCTGCACCAGGTGCAACAGTTGCCGTTTGCCCGGCGCGTTCCCGCAGCGGTCGCAGATCACTGTGTGGGCGTCATCGAAGGACCCGCGCACCGTTTCGACGGCGGCCAGCCTGGCCAGCCCATGCGAGTGCCGCCCGGCGGGCAGCGACAGCTGCTGGTCGGCCGGATACAGGTTCGCCGCTCCTGGCGCGCGCCAGGCGCAGCGGGTCACCCGCACCGTCCCGAACACCGTGGCCAGCAGCCGATGATGCCCGCTCTCAACCGGCATCGCTGGACGCCGTCGGCTCCCAGCAGTCCGGCGCCGTTACCGCGGGCGTGCTCGGCGGCGGCCCGTTCGCATTGCGCCCGCAGGTCCAGGTGCGCCTGCAGCAACTGCCGCAGCAGCTCACGCCCCTGCTGGTGGAGCAGTTCCTCCAGGTGGTCATGCGTCCAGGACGCAGCGTGCGGGTCGGTGAGCTGTCCGAGCAGTTGAAAGTGCGCTTGGCGGCTGCAAAACAGTCAACGCCTGCGGCGATGTCATACCGTTCCACTGCGGGCTCTACTTCCCGACGCGGTTCGGGCATAGTTTGGTCACCTTCGAACTGACCGGGGAAGAGCCTGGCCGCAATCACCGGGCCCGTGAGGAGGTGATGCCGCCTCCGGCCGGCTCGCTGGCCTGCACCGGACAGTTCACCAGCCACCGGCCTGACCAGCGTGAACAATCCCGGCCCGTCCTCGGCCGCCCAGCCGCGCTCGACCAGCCGCTTCAGCTTGGCCCACAGCCCCTCCCGCTTGGCCGCTACATCCAGCAGCCCCATAGCAACCGCGATCTGCCCAGCGCGCATCGGCTCGGCAGCATCGGCGAGGACCTCCACCGCGTCCCGGTACGCGACGGAGAACCGACGCCATCATCCCCGGCCGCCATGGCGGCACCGTCACCACGCCCAGCGGCGGAGCCGTGCCCGCCGTCCCACCAGATCCAACCTCGACGGATCCGGCTTCACTGGTGGGTTCGGCGAGCTGCTGGGCTGCTCCGCCCAGGATCTTCTCCACCGTCTCTCGCGTGATCACCAACCGCGACAGCCGGTCTTCCTCAGCCTCCAGCAGCCCGTTCAACTCGGCGATCTGTTCCCGGATCTCCTCGATCCGCTGCCGGACCGCGGCCTCCCGCCGCGTCAACTCCTCAAGCAGTGAGCCCCTCGCGATCCCACGGTCAGCGTCGTCCGCAAACCCACAGATCAGAAGGGATTCTCGGTGCTGCCCCGGCCGGTGGGCGGTCGAGCGGACCCTGGCGTGGCTCACTGCCCACCGCAGACTCGCACGCGACTACGAACGCCACCCGCCCACCAGCGAAGCTATGATCCGCTGGGCCGCCAGCCCTGTTGCCCCGCCGCCTCGCCCGTGGCGGGCGCCCTGCCACCCGCCAAGGCCCACGCCCCCTCGGGTACCAAAAAAAGATCCTCCGCAACACCCACTCAATCGCGCAGGGCGTGCGCAACGTCCCACAGATACAGCCCGGAATCGCTGCCGGTGGCGAGGGTGCGGCCGTCGGGGCTGAACGCCATGCTCTGGACGCTGCCGTTGGCGGGCTCGCCGGGGTCGCTGATGTCCCAGGTGGTGATCGGCCGACGGTCGGCCACATCCCACAGTGTCAATGTCGCCCGGTAGGCATTGGCGCCGCTTGCGGCCAGTGCTTTGCCGTCGGGGCTGAAGGTCACTATCTGGAAGGGGCCTGCGTTGCGGTCCCGGTCCGTAAGAGTGGCGAGCTGCCGGTGGTGGGCCAGGTCCCACAGCATCACCGCATCCTCCTCGCGGGAGGCGACGGCGAGAATGCGACTGTCAGGGCTGAACGCCCCGCTGTCGCGGCCGGTGAGGGTGGCGAGCTGCCGGCGCCCGGCCAGGTCCCACAGCGCTACCGGGTTCGCGATCAGCGGGTTCCCGAAGGCGGCGGACAGAGTGCGGCCGTCGGGGCTGAACGCCACGGTCCCGACGGTGAACCGATCGTCGTTCTCGCGATTCTCGCGGCCACGCAGGGTGGCAACCCGCTGGCGCCTGGCAACGTCCCACAGCGTCACCGAACCCTCCCGGCCGGAGGCGGCGGCGAGGGTACGGCCGTCGCGACCGAACGCCACACGATCGACGCGGCCGCGGAGGGTGCCGGCCGCCTTACGCCTGGCCACGTCCCACAGGGTCACCTGCTCTTCCCCGGCGGTGGCGAGGGTGCGGCCGTCGAGGCTGAACGCCAGACCCGAGATCCCGGAGAAGACCCCTTTGGCGAGGGTGGCGAGTTCTCGCTGGCCGACGACGTCCCACAGTGTGATGACTTCCTCAGTGCTGCAAGCCAGTGTCTTGCCGTCGGGGCTGAACGCCACACCCGTGACGTTGGTAGGGGTATAGCCCTCGGTGTCGCCGAGGGGGTCGCCCTGGGGTGGTCGTGGTCGTGGTCGTGGTGGTGGTGTGGGGTTTGCCGCGCGGAAGAGGCCGTAGAAGCCGCCGAGTCCGGCTGCGCCGACGGCGCCGGCGATCAGCAGCGAGTGTCGCCGGCTGAGGCTCTGCGGCATGACCTCGGTGGGTGGGTGCGCCGGCGGTGGCGTGCCGATGCCGGGCGGGGGCGGCGGTAGGGACGGGGCGGTTCGACCGCCGCTTTCGGTAACGGAGTCCCGGCGGCGCCATTGGATTATCTCGGCGGGAGTGGGACGCTGCTGCGGGTCCTTGGTCAAGCAGGCTGTGGCGATGGCGCGGATGGGCTCGGGGCAGCCATCGAGGTTGGGCTCGCCTTCCACGATCCGGTGGGTGACCGCCGGTGCCGCTCCGCCGCCAAAGGCCAACTCGCCGGTGGCGGCGAAATGCGCCAGACCGCCGAGTGCGAAGACATCGGCCGCCGGGGTGAGGGTGTGCCCGAGGATTTGTTCGGGCGCCATGTAGGCGGGTGTGCCGGGCTGGACGCCGGTCTCGGTGATCGAGGTGGCGTCGGCGGCGCGAGCGATGCCGAAGTCGATGACCTTGGGGCCGTCGGTTGTGAGGATGACGTTGGAGGGCTTGAAGTCGCGGTGGATGACGCCGGCGGCGTGGATCGACTGCAGAGCCTCGGCCACCCTGGCGATCAGGGCCAGCGTTACCTCGACGGGTAGCGGCCCGTGTTCGGTGACGGCGTACTGCAGCGAGGGACCAGGGATGTAGGCGGTGGCCAGCCAGGGCTCGTCGGCCTGGACGTCGGCGTCGACCACGGGGACGGTGTAAAGGCCCTGGACCCGTCTGGCCGTGGCCACCTCTTGTGCAAAGCGTTTGCGAAAAGCAGGGTCGGCCGCGTACTCACGGTGCACAAGCTTGACCGCCACCGCACTGCCCGCCCGGGTGCGCCCCAGCCAGACGCGTCCCATCCCGCCCTCGCCGAGGACCGCCTCCAGGCGATAAGGACCCACGGTGGTCGGGTCACCAGGGCGAAGCATGCGGTGCGGAGGTGGCGTTGTCGGCCACCCCACCTGCTGCCGGGCGGCCACGGGCGGCACCGCAGGCGGGCCATCGCCCGATTGAGACATACCGCTGTCTCCCTGTGGTCCGTCACCCCATGCCTATTACCTCAAACAGCCACGGATCACCGCGGCTCCGGCGGTCAGTCTAGCTCACATGATCCTTCTCAATCACGCACTCAGTTGCCGGGCGATCGTGGGCAGAGCAGTCGACATGATCGTCTGGTCGAGCGCGGCCAGCAGGTGGTTGACCGTCAACGACGAGATGACGGGTAACCACCGCGGAGCGATCCTGCCCGCTCAGGTCAGGCTGTGTTGCCACGGCGCACTCCCGACCAACCGCTTGATGGTCGCTGCTGAAAGCGACCATAGACGACGACGCCGACTCGTCCCAGGTCTGATCTTGTTGACATCTTTCGGCTTTCCCGACATTGAGCCTTTTCCAACCTTGCGCTGGTGTGGCCGGGCCCAAGTCTTGGCATCTGCAACAGCGAGAGCAGGGCGAGCAGTCGTGAGGAAGAACCGCCTCGGCCTGCCAAAGTTGGCTGACGATCTAGCTAGGATAGGAACTGACCTATTTCGCACCTATTCTCGCTATTGACAAGCAGCATCAGCGAAAGGACGGCAATGCCCGAGCAGACCAACGTCGCGCCAGAGGGCTACACCACCGTCGCGCCCTGGGTCGTCACCGATGACACGGGAGCATTCCTCGACTTCGTTGCCCAGGCGTTCGGCGGTGAAGAACTCGGGCGGGTGTCGACCGAGGACGGCTTGATCGGTCACGGTGAGATCCGAGTCGGCGACACGGTCGTGTTGGCCTTCGACCGACACGCAGACTGGCCTCACATGCCGAGCCTGCCGCGCGTGTTCGTCGCCGACGCGGACCAGGCGTTCTCACGAGCTATCGCGGCCGGCGGCCATGTCGTCACTTCTCTGGCGGACAACGCCTTCGGACAGCGCGGAGGACGCATCAAGGACCACTTCGGCAACATTTGGTAGGTGGTCAGCAGCGTTGAGGACGTCTCCGAGGACGACATGTGGAAGCGGCTGCAGGGACCCCGTATACGCCGAAGCCATGCGTGTGGCTCAGGAGACGCTCGACGCCGAGCTGAGCGGTCGACGTCAGGGACGCAGCAGCGCGCCCGTCAAGACGACCATCTGACCACGCTGAGATTCCATCTTGATCGCGTTGGTCACAGGCTGGTCGCGGTCCGCGTGGCGTGACCTCCAAGCAGAAAGCTCCCGGTAGTTCGAGTTCTGCCAAGATCGCGAACCCTCCGGGAGCTTTCGATGCTGTTCTACCGTGCTGCCCTCGATCTGTCGCGCTCGACCCAGATGTTCGTGGCCGATCTCATCCGCCGGCACCGCCGCCGCATCGGGTCACGGTGGCGCCGCCTGTCCGCGGGCCGCCGAGCGCTGCTGGTTCTGGTGCACCTGCGCCGTAACGAGACCTTCGCGCATCTTGCCGAGGCGTTCGACGTCGGGATTGCCACCGCCCACCGGTACGTGACCGAGGTTGTGGAACTGCTTGCAGAGCTGGCGCCCGACCTGCGTGAAGCGTTGCGGATCGCGCAGCGCAAGGCGTATGCCATCCTGGACGGCACCCTCGCACCTATCGACCGGCTGTCCGGCATGAACGACCGGCTGTACTTCTCGGGCAAGCACCGCCGCCACGGAGTCAACATCCAGTTCCTCACCGACCCGCACGGCGAGCTGATCTGGGCATCGGCGGCGTTGCCGGGCTCGACCCATGATCTGACCGCCGCCCGCACCCACGGCATCATCGACGGCCTGACCGCGCGGGCGATCGCCTGCTACGCCGACAAGGGCTACCTCGGCGCCGGCGGCGCGATCGGCACCCCCTACAAGCGCAGGACGCGCCGCAAGCTCGGCAAACGCAAGAAACTGTTCAACCGGCACCACGCCAAGGCCCGCGCTGTCGGCGAGCGCGGCGCCGCCGCCCTCAAGAGCTGGCACATCCTGCGCAAGGCCCGTTGCTCACCCAGCCGCATGACCGCCGTGGTCCAAGCCATCCTCACCCTGCACCACCAGGCCGGATGAGGATGGAATTAGCTCAGTAGTCCCGGGCTTGCTCCAGATCGAGGAGTATGCCAGGGCCCTCATACGCGGTGGCCCCCTGGAGCTTGAGCCGGACGAGATCCAACGGCGTGTCGAAGTTCGCATGAATCGTCAGAGGATCCTGACCCGGACAGACCGCCCTCAACTCTGGGCCATCCTCGATGAAGCCGCCGTCCGCCGAAACGTCGGAGGGCCCGCCGTGATGCGCGCGCAGCTTCAACACCTCCTACGCTCCGCCCAAGGCAAGACGATCATCCAGGTCGTGCCCTTCGCAGTTGGAGCACACCCGGGCACGACTGGCCCGTTCATCGTCCTTGGCTTCCCGCGGAACGTTGATGTGGACGTGGCCTACATGGAGACCATCGGCGGGAACCTCTGGGTTGACAAGCCCGAAGAGGTCGAGCAGTACACCACCGCGTTCGATCACCTACGCGCCGTCGCACTCAGCCCGGACGACACACGCGATATGCTGAATACAGCCATAAAGGATCTTGGATAGCCGTCAGAGGAGGCGCGGGATGACGATCTCAGACCTGTCCCGTGCAGTCTGGCGTACTAGCAGACACAGCCAGCAAAACGGCGCCTGCGTAGAGGTAGCCACGGCGCAGGGGGCCATCGCGGTGAGGGACAGCAGGGACCCGCAGGGACCAGCGCTGATCATCCCCCGCTCTGCATGGCGAGAGTTCAACGAGCGAGTCAAGCGCGGCGCCTACGACGCGTAGCCACTTCGTGTAGCGCGATGCCGCCAGGCAGGTCGGGCACTTCGTCGGCGAGGCCAAGCGCTTTACAGCGGCGGGTCACCGCTTCCCGGTGCCGGCTGCCCACGCGTCACTTCGGCCCGCCGCCGCGCCCGTTGTCGATGAGCACGTCGGACCGAGCCCCGGACTCGCCGCGCTCGTCGGCGAACCGGACAGTGAGGGGACCGCCGTCCGGGCTGAAGAAGTGCAGCTTGGGCTGGTCGCTGGGCAGTACCGGTCGCCCCACTGCTGCAGCGCGGTCACCGCCTGAGTGGTGCGTTGTCGTGTGCTGGAGGGGGGCGCTCCTGCACGCGAGGCGGCCCGGTCGGCGGCACGTTGTGGCATGCCGACCTGGCGTCTTTACTTTCACGGCGAGCCGCGCATTGGGGCCAAGGGCACGGCGGAACCGGCCTCTGTAGGCGAGCCATGGGTAGGAACTTCACCCATCGACGTCGCCGCCCGGCTCCTCCGACTCCAGGTCGCAGAGCCGCATCTTGCAACCCCGCGCGCCGACCTCGAGTAGGGCATCGGCTACCGGCCCCTCCACCGCAACCGCCCACTTTCCACTGCGCGACGCGCGCCTACGCCGTCTTGGCCCAGTCCGCTGACAAGGGCGCCGTACGCGACGTCGCGGACCACTAACCCCCAAGGGCATGTCGGCCAAGACTCGTCATCCCTGTGAAGGGGCTCGCTGTTGGTTCGATCTGTCGTCACGCGCCAGATCTTGGCGGCGCGGCGCGAGCTGCACGCCGGGCCCGCCCACATCGCGTCCGCGGCCGGGGTTCCGGCGCGCACCGTCCCCTTGCTGGTGAGGAGGAGCAGCCGCCCCCCAGGCCGGTGGCCCCGCCGACTCCTGACGCGCCCGACCAGCACCAGCTTCACCGATCGGCTCGCGCGGCCCGGCAACTTCCACGGTGAGGGTGAACGCGGGTTGCATGGTCAGCGCCATGGGGTCGGTCCTGTTCAGGCGTCCGCGACGGGCAGCATGAGCCGGGAGCTCGCGCTGTCGCCGTGGTGGATGGTGTGCGTCGCGGGCTTGAGCGTGGAGCCGGTGCCGGGGTTCTCGCCGGTGCCGAGGTTGCGGGCGAACTGCGGGTGCGACCCGCCGGCGATCAGCAGCCGCACACGATGGCCGGCGCGGAAGCGGTGCGCGGTGTGGCGGAGGGCAAGGCGGATAGATCCGGGCTCACGGTCCGGGGCCAGGCGCACGTAGGCCTCGGTGACGTTGCGCGAGCGGCCCTTCCCGTCCACATCGCTGAGCCGGACGAACAGGTCGACGAGCAGGGAACTCGACCTCGACACCGCGATCTTCGCGCCCGAGCCATGATCTACCTTGGTCATTCGGCCGCAGACCAGTATTCGACACTAGATATCAATACATAGGGAGGATTAATCGGGATGAGCGGTTCGATTATGCCCTTATCGGTCTTCCTGCCAGAACGAACGACGCGGGACGTTTCCCGCACGCACAGACACACGGTGCGTGCACCTAACAGTGCTTCCGACCGGACCCAAACACGACAAGCGACAGGAAACATCTATGCGTGATTTATCTCACAGTAGAGAGCCGTCACAAACCTGGCATTTATTGGCGCCCCTAGTGGCCCTCTCGTCAGTGACGCGCAAGAGTTTCTCCCACCAACACCGGTTCAGGCTCCCGTCGCTCTGATCCCTTGCCGGCACAGGCGACGTGGGCCGTCTCTCCACGGAGGCGCAGCACATGGAGCGCATGTACTCGTGCGGCTGCCCTGTGCCTGCGGACGCAGGCACAGGTCCCAACTGCCCGCGCAACCCGGGCACGCCCACCATGACAACTCCCACGGCTGCCCATACCCATCACGACCATCGTCCGGCCGGCACGGAAACCAGCCGTTGTTGCGCGAGCCACTGGCATGGCTGCTGTGCGAGTTCCGCAACCGGGCCAGACTCAGGCCCCCCGCCCTCCCAGCGCGCGCAGCAGTCCCACGGGACACAGGGCTGGTTGATGGGGATGGCTCCCTGGATCGCCCTGGTCCTGCTGGTCCCGGTGCTGTCGCTGGCCTCGGACTGGGCGCCGCACTGGGTCATCGAACTCGTCCGTGTCCTGCTGCGGCGATAGAGCCGATGGCAACTCGCCCGATTCTTGGCAGCAACAGGATGCCCAGGAAGCGAATTCTGGTTGCTCAAAAGCAACAGGAAGCGCTGAAAGATCGGCGCCGCCAACGGGCTCGAACCCCGAACACCACGTTTGCCCGACTACCGCCGCCGTGACGGGAGAATGCCGGGAGGGCCAGTCTGGTGATAGACCTCTGATCCTCACGGGCCCTCCGCGAACCAGGCTTATCACCCCGGCATCCACCGACCGGTACAAGTTCTAGCTTAAGAGCGGGAACTGTGGAGGAGTCGGCGGCCCGCGGGTCGAAGGCGAGGAATGCCTGAGCGCCGAAGGCCGCGAACAGACGCTCGGGGAGCAGCCGGATGGCGAACGCGGCGGCTTGCTGGACGAGCCAGGCGTTCCAGTCGCTGTTCTGGGGATCGACAAGCTGGCTGCGGTCCTCGGTCATCTCGAACGGGGCGCTGATGCTGAATCCGAATCCGGTCCGCGACCGAGTGGCGCCGATCGGGTAGTAGAAATCCCGGACGCGCCCAAGTCGAGGTGGCGCCGCCGGGTCCGGACTGAGACCCCCAATCGGATTCGGCCCCCGGGGACCCGGAAGTAGCTGGGCACGTTCGGCCTGCGCAACCCCGCTGGTGGGGTCAGGACATGCTGATACTCCGTCTCAGTGATCGTGCCCGGCGAGTGGGCCAGCGGCGGCCCGTGCTCGTCGAGCGGGGCTGTCCGCCTGATCACGTTCGAGTCCGGCTGCCCGGCGCGGGTAGACTGCCGCCACCGCAGCTCGTGCCCGAAACGCGTCGGCGCGGAGCACCACAGCCCGGAGGTTCTTCCCCGCCCGGGATGGGCCAGTTTGATGAGCGTCGGCGCAAGCTCGGCCGCGATAGCCTTCAGCGCCTCGGCCTCATGATGCTCGTCGAAGGCCCGCAGTGGCCCGCGTCGAGGATCGTGCGCCTTCCGCCGGACATGATGTTTTCTTCGACCCGATGCCGTTGGCCTTCGGCTCGATGCGGTCTGCCGCGCCCGGCACCAGACCGTGGCCGAGCATGAGGCTCAGCCGTTTCCACCCGGCACGATCGATCGTCTTTCCGCTGCTGCGGACGATGAGAGCGTCCGGGCCGAACTCGATTGCCAGCTCGGTTCCTCCCGCGTCGTACTCGTTCTGGACCAGCTCCCGCAGAACGTCCGCCGGGGTATGGCTGACCGCGAACTCCCAGGCGACGACCTGACCGCATGATCGCGGGTGTTCCCCTCACCGGTCGAGGGCGTCCAGGACCCGCCTGGCGACCGATGCGGCGCTGCGGAGGGCCGCGTGCATGGAAGGGGGCGCGCCGGCGGCCTCCCCGACCGGGTAAGTGGACGGTCCGAGCGCCCGGGAGGGCCGGATGCCCAGTGAGACCAGGAGCGGTCCGGCGGCTGGGAGAGTCATGAGCCCGTCCGGCCCTTCGACGGTCAGGTGGTCGGGGTCGATACGGAGGACGCGAGTGTTCAGGTGAACGCGCACGCGCGGGTTCTGCTCGATGCGGGCGGCCTGGAGGACCCGGGCCCGCGGGCCGGCTTCGGGTGCCAGGACGGTCTCCGCTCCGACGATCAGGACTTCGCCGCCGTCTGCGGCGATATGGTCGGCGACGGCCATCGCCTCTCGGTCCGCGCCCCATATGGTGCAGCGCTCGGGTGGATGCCCGCCCCTCCGCAACCATTTCCGCAGGCTGATGACATGGGGAAGATCGGCGCCCTCGACGCCGGGAATGTGCGCGTCGCTTCCCGTGGCGGTGATCACGGCGTCCGGACGCGGGTCGGCGATGATGTCCGGGCCGGCCTCGATGCCGGTACGGACGGTTACCTTGAGGTCGTCCAGCTCGTGCGCGTACCAGTCCAGGATCCTGTGGAATTCGGGGTGGCCTTTGAGTCCTGCGGCCAAGGCGAAGTTTCCGCCGATCCCTGGCTCCCGTTCGGTGATCTGGACGCGGTGTCCCTGCCTGGCGATGAGCCGTGCGGCCTCCAGTCCCGCCGGTCCGGCGCCGATGACCAGAACGGTTCGCCTCGCAGGGGTGCGGCGCACCGGTGCAAGGGGCGCCCTCCCCGCGTCGGGATTGACCGTGCACGGCACCGGTTCGCCGCTGTGCAGCCGGTCGATGCACAGGTTGCAGGCGATGCAGGGACGGAAGCGGCGGCCGTTGAGCACGTACCGCGGCCATGAGGGATCGGCGTGCAGGGCGCGGGCCATGCTGACGAAATCGGCGTGACCTCCGGCGATGAGCTGCTCCGCGGCGTCCGGGACGTTGATCCTTCCGGCGACGCCGACCGGGTGGCCGAGATCCCGGTAGGGCTGCGCGTAGGGCGCGAGGACGCCGGGAGGCCACTCCCCCGGCTGCACCATCCACTGCCCGGCCTCGTAGTTGCCCGCCGAGACGTCGATGAAGTCGAGCAGGTCGAGGCGGGAGGAGCGGATCAGTTCGAGGGCCCGTGCCTCGTCCAGGCCGCCGGGGACGCCCTCCAGCGCCGACACCCGGATGCCGATGGCCAGGTCGGGCGCGGCCTGCCGTACCGCCTGCAGGACGAGGTCCAGGAACAGCCCGGGTTCGGCGAACTCGTCCTCCCGCCGGTTGGTGAGCGGAGACAGGAACTGGTGGATCAGGTAGCCGTGGGCGGCATGGACCGAGAGCACGTCGATCCCGGCCTCGCGGCAGCGCCCGGCGGCGGCGCCGTAGCGTTCGGCGAGGTCATGGATCTCCTCCCGGCCGAGCGTGCGGGGCATGTCGCCGCCGGCGGGCAGGCAGGGCACGGCGGACGGCGCGACAGGGCGGATTCCGCTGATCCGGCTCTGCACGGTGCGACCGCCGTGGTTGAGCTCCACTCCGGCCTTGGCTCCGTGACGATGGATCGCGTCGGCCATGGCGGCGACTCCGGGCAGGTGACGGTCTTCGGCGATGCCCATCTGGCGGACACGGCCCTTGCCGTCGGCTCGCACATAGCACGCCTCGCTGAACACCAGCGCCGCACCGCCGGCCGCGCGGGCCTCCAGGTAGGCGATGTACGCGTCGGTGATCGTGCCGTCGGTGCCGCAGTAGTTGCGTTCCATGGAAGCGCTGACGATGCGGTTGGAGAGGACCACCGTGCCGATGCGCAACGGTGAGGCCAACGCCGGATAACTCATTCCATCGCCTCGTGGTGGAGGTTCAGGTTGGGGCCGTTCAGGACTGCGACGCGCATCGGCCCTCCCGCCTGCCGGGCCTTGTCGGCCGCCGGTAGACGAACGCCGGGACGGAACCCTGTTCCGCGGCGGCGGCCGTGTCGCGGACGAGGTGATGGTCGGGAGACAGGGAACAGGCGGGGTCGGTACGCGCGGCGTCGCCGGTGAGAGCGTGGGCCTGGCAGCGGCAGCCGCCGAAGTCGATCTCGCGACGGGGGCATTCCCCGCAGGGCCCGGTCATCCAGCCCGTGCCGCGGTAGGCGTTGAACGCCGGAGACTTCTCCCAGATCCAGTCGAGGGGGTGGTCGCGGACGTTCGGCGGGTCCAGGTCGCCGATGGCGTAGGCGGCGGGGCAGGGCAGTGCGGTGCCGTCCGGGCCCACGGTGATGGAACGCGCGCCCCAGCCGCCCATGCACGGTTTGGGGGTGCCCTCGTGGTAGTCGGGCAGCACCCACACCAGTTCGGGCCGCCGGTGGCGTTCGCGCCAGGCGGCGACGGTGGCCTTGGCGCGGTCGAGCTGGTCGCGGGTGGGCAGCAGGGCGGCCCGGTTGCGCAGCGCCCAGCCGTGGAACTGGGTGTTGGCCAGCTCGATCCGGTCGGCTCCCCAGCGGTCGCCGACTTCGATGATCTCTTGGAGGTTGTCGAGGTTGTGCCGGTGCAGGACGACGTTGAGCCCGAACGGCACGCCGGCGGCCCGGATCACCTCGGCGGCGGCCTCCTTTGCGGTGTAGGAATCGCGGCCGGCGATGAGATCGGAGCCGGGGCGGCGGGCGTCCTGGAGGGAGAGCTGGACGCTGTCGGTCCCGGCCTCCATCAGCTCTCGGAGTCGCTCGGCGGTCAGGCCGAGGCCGCTGGTGACCAGCTGGGTGTAGATGCCGGCGGCGTGCGCGGCGGCCACGAGCCGGGGCAGGTCGGGCCGCAGCAGCGGTTCGCCTCCGGAGATGTGGGCCTGGACGATGCCCAGGTCGGCGGCCTGTTCGAAGACCCGGGCCCACTCCTGTGCGGTCAGTTCGGCGCTGGTGCGGACGAGTTCGAGAGGGTTGGAGCAGTAGGGGCAGTGCAGCGGGCAGGCGTGGGTGACCTCGGCCAGCAGCGCCCAGGGCGCCTGGACGCCGGTGCTCATCGCAGCCAGCCTTCCTCGCGGACGCGGTCCAGGAAGGCGGGCACCTCGTCGTCGAGCGGCGCGTCCGGGAAGGTCTCGCGCAGCTCGGCGATGAGGTCGGCGACCGTGCGGCGGCCGTCGCACAGCCGCAGGATGCGCCCGCCGGTGCCGCTGAGCCGGACCGCGCGCTCGGGCATCAGCAGCAGGTCGGTGCCGCGGACGCGGTCGTACCGCAGCATGACGGACCGGTCGAGGGCGGGCCTCCAGGGTTTCTGCTCAACGGACATCGAGGGTCTCCGCATGCGGCGTCATGGCGTTCTCGACCGCGTCGAGGAGGGACCAGAGGACGTCGCACTTGAACGTGAACGCGTCCAGCACCCGCTCCTGATCGATGCGGGTGACCGCCCACCGGTGCACGAGGGCGAGAGCCTCCTCCGAGTCCCGGCGGCCCTGCCCGACCCGTACCTGGAAATACCGGAGCCCCTCGGGCTCGATCCACGGGTAGTGGCGCTCCCACGCCGCGATCCGGGTCACCATCAGTTCGGGCGCGAACAGCTCTGTCAGCGACGACGCCACCGCCTCCAGCACCGACGCGTTCCGGCAGAAGTTGACGTAGCCGTCCACCGCGAATCGCACACCGGGCAGCACGCCCTCTCCCGACAGCAGCAGTGCGCGATCCAGGCCGACGGCTTCCCCCAGCCTCAGCCAGCGCTCGATGCCACCGACGGTGCCCGGGCCGCGTTCGTCGTCCGGGCGGCCGTCGTGGTCGTGGATGCGCCGGATCCATCCGCGTCGCTGTTCACCGGTTTCCAGCTTGGCCAGGATCAGCGCGTCCTTGATGGGGATGTGCCGCTGGTAGTGGAACCGGTTGAGGATCCACCGGCGCAGCTCCTCTGCCGACAGCGCCCCCTCGTGCATGCGCAGGTTGAACGGATGGCGATGGTGGTACCGCTCCTCTGCGAGCGTGCGGAGCCGGTCTTCGAGCATGCCGGGCGGCCATGGCTTCGTGTTCACGGTTCGATCACCGCTCTCTCTCCTCGGCGTGAAGGCGTCGCGCGGCGGGCGGGTGCGGCGAAGCGGCGATCGACACGTGCCGCCGCCACCGGGATCGGTACGGGCGGCGGCGCACCCCGGACGCGCGCATTTGCTCCGGGGGCACACCGCCGCCCGCCGCGGTGGATCAGTCCTCGGCCGTCAGGTAGGCCGTGACCTCCAGCGAGGTCTCAATGATCTGGTAGTCGGGCGTGACCCAGACGTCGGCGGTGCGGTCGGCCATGGCGGTTCCTCTTTCCTCTCGGTGGCGGGACGGTCCGGGGGGTTCCCCGAAGCTCACTGAACGACGATCTTTCCGGTGCTCTGCGGGAAGACCGGGTCGTTGTAGAAGTACTCGCCGCGCTTGGTGAAGGTGTGCGAGGACGACTGGCCGGGGCTGAGCCGGCCGGTGTTGAAGACGCGCTCGAAGAACGAGGCCGCGCCGTGGCTGTGCGCGTTGCCCTCGGGGTTGACGAACGTGACCGTCGTCCCCACCGGCACCGTCAGATGCTGGGGTGACATGGCGTTCTGCGCGACGGTGTTCTCCGTGCCGCCCGGGGCGCCGGTGCCGGAGTCCCACACGCGGCCGAGCGTGATGGTGTTGTTCACCGCGCTGCCGGCGACCGGCGCGGTGCGGATCTGGTTGCGCTTGGACGGCGGGGTCGGCGCGGCAGCCGGGGCCACCTTCCCGCCCAGCTTGAACGCCCAGAGGTGGTCGCCCTTGGGGATGTCGGGGTAGGGCAGGCCGTTGCCTCCGGCCAGGACCGCGATGTACTGCTCGCCGTCGATCTCGTAGGTGACCGGGCTGGTGTGCACGCCCGCGCCGCACTGCCAGCTCCACAGCTTGCGGCCGTCGGTGTCGTCCATCGCGTGCAGCACGCCGTCCGGTCCGCCCTGGAACATCACCCGGCCGGCGGTGCTGAGGATGCCGTTTCCGTGGGCCAGCGACCAGTCGCCCTCCCTGCGCCAGGCGGGACGGTTGGTGCGGGGGTCGACGGCGACGATGCCGCCGGAGAAGTACTCGCCCAGCGGACGGGCCGTGTTGACCCTTCCGCCGTTGGTGTTGGAGTAGGAGGAGTTGATGAGCCCGTAGCCGACGTACAGGAGGCCGGTGTGCGGGCTGAAGGAGATGTGCGACCAGTCCGCTCCGCCCCCGGCACCCGGGTACAGGATCGTGGCGTCGTCCCAGAACGGGGTGTAGATCGGGCCCGTGGGGTAGTACGGCACCGGCCTGGTGGTGTCGCGGTGGCTGGGCTCCAGGGGGGCGAACGGCTTGCCGCCGGGGAAGGGCTGGGTGGGCCAGGTCTTCTGCCGGGCGTCCTGCGGCACGGGCCGCTCGGTCATGCCGTGGACGGGTTTCCCGGTGGCGCGGTCGAGGATGTAGTACATCCCGGTCTTGCTGCCGTAGACGACGACCTTGCGCTTGCGGTGCCCGATCTGCAGGTCGATCAGCACGGGCGCCATGACGTTGTCGTAGTCCCAGATGTCGTGGTGCACCGACTGGAAGTGCCAGCGCCGCTCACCGGTCTTGGCGTCGATCGCGACGATGCAGTTGGAGAAGAGGTTGAGGCCGCCGCGGGTGGAGCCGTTGGTGCGGGGGTAGGGGTTGCCGAACGTCCAGTAGACCAGGTCGAGTTCGGGGTCGACTGCCGGGTGCATCCAGCAGACCGCGCCGCCGGTCTTCCAGCTGTCGCCTTCCCAGGTGTCGTTGCCGTATTCGCCGGGTCCGGGCGGGCCCCAGAAGGTCCAGGCGACTTCACCGGTCCGGGCGTGGAGCGCGTAGCCGCGGCCCCGCGCCCCCGCGGTGCTGCCCTCGGTTCCGACGTAGATGAGCCCGTCGTGGTGGACGATCGCGCCGGCCAGGCCGCCGCGGTTGCCGCCGCACTGGCCGTTCTGCGGGTCGCAGCCGGGGTCGCCTTCGCCGGGGACGAGCAGTTCGCGCTGCCAGACCACGGCGCCGGTCCGCTGGTCCAGGGCGTAGACGATGTTGGCGCCGGAGGTGGTGTAGACGAGGCCGCCGCCGAGACCGACGCCGCGCATGTTGGTGCGCTCGGAGCCGACGTTGGTCTTCCATTTGATCTCGCCGGTCCGGCCGTCCACCGCGAAGACGTTCTGCTGCGCGGTCTGGACGTACAGGACGCCGTCCTGGGCGACGACGGTGCTCTGCTGCGCGCGCCCATCGGTGGCGCCTCCTTCCAGGTTGACGTGCCAGGCGCCGCCGAGTTGCTTGACGTTGCGCCCGGTGATCCGCCGTAGCGAGGAGTGGTTCTGGTTTCCCAGGTTCCCGCCGACCTTGGGGAAGTCCGCACCGGTCGGTTCGAGCCCGCGGGACTGCTGGGGAACGGGAAGCGCCATGGTCGAGCGGGTGTCGGCGTGCGCCGGTGCGCGGAACGGTGTGAAGGCCACGGTGCCGCCCGTGATGGCGGCTCCTGTGAGGAAGTTCCGTCGTCTCATGTTGTTCTCCAACCCGCCGGTACCGGCTGATGGTCCACTAGACGGATGAATGGGTCCGTTGAGCGGATCACACGGTAAGCCGGGAGCCGGTGGGCTGACAAGGCCCAGCAGCGATCGCTTCGACCCCGGCACGGCAGGTTGCTTCTGTTTACTCTGCTCATTCGGCCGATCCAGGTCACCGTTCGACGGCGCCCCTTGTCGGTCCGGCGGCCACGTGAGATCGTCATGCAACCTCTGAACGGTTTATCTGGACCACTAGATGGACCTCGGAGCGAGCATGTGAGGAAGGAACCTGCGTCATGAGGAGACCCTCGTCCCATCTGGCCACCGCGGCGCTGTCGGCGGCCGGCACCGCGGCCGTCCTGCTCGCGGGCACCCTTGCCTTTGGGCTGCCCGCGGCGGCGGGCAGCCCAAAGAAGGCCGAGCCGAAGGAGCGCGGCGCCCAGGAGCTGGGCGACCCCGAGTACGGCGTCTGCCGGGGCACCGACCCCCGCTGCTACCACGACTGGGGGAACTTCGACCCCGCCGAGGGATACAAGGTCCTGGTGTACAGCCGGACCGCCGGGCCGCGCCACGCCAACCTCGGCCCCGCGCTCGCCGCCGGCCTCAATCCCCCGCTGAGCGCGGCGAACGTGGCCCAGAGCGCCCTGGTGAAGATGGGGAAGGACAACGGGTTCACCGTCGACTGGACCGAGGACGTCACCCAGCTCTCGTCGGCCGGGCGGCTGCTCGGGTACAACGCCGTGGTCTTCCTCAGCACCACGCGCGACACCCTGGACGACAACGCCCAGACCGCGCTGCGCCAGTACATCCGGGGCGGCGGCGGTTTCGTCGGCATCCACAACGCGTTCGGCACCGAGTACAACTGGCCCTGGTACGAAGGCCTGCTCGGCGGCGCCAACTTCTACGACCACGGCCCCGCCCAGCCGGCCACCGTCCAGACCGTCGGCCGCCGGGACGCCTCCACCGCCGGGCTTCCCGCACGCTGGGCGTTCAGCGACGAGTGGTACAACCTGGTCCCCTTCCCGTCCCGGGTGCGGATCCTGGCCACGGTGGACGAGCGGACGATGGAGCGAGGCACCAAGGGCAGCCTGGGGCATCCCGGGCACGGCTCGTCGCATCCGGTCGCCTGGTGCCAGTACTACGACGGCGGCCGGGCCTGGGTGACCACGCTCGGGCACGACGCCAAGGCGTACACCGACGACGGGTCGGCCTTCGCCGGGGCGCCGCAGTTCCAGCGGCTCGTCCTCGGCGGGATCGAGTCGGCCATGGGCAGGAAGCCCTTCTGCCGCTGAGCCCGAGCCTGAGCCTGAGCCGGGTCCGGACGGCCCGGCTCCGCAGGTGGCCGGGGACCTCCCCGGCCACCTGCCGCTGCCGGTGCGCGACCTCATCACACTTCCTCAAGCACCGCGGCGCACCGGGGCGGCCCGCGAGCGGCGTCCCATCACCGCACGGCCGGGCCGTCCCGCAGGCGTGCCGCCCTCTACAGACCCAGGTAGATGCGCCGGACGCGGACGTCCTCGCGCAGCTCCCGGGACGTGCCGGTCATCGCGACCTCGCCGTTCTCCATCACCACGCAGTCGCTGGTCGCCTCGAACGTCAGCTTGGCGTTCTGCTCCACCAGCAGCAGGCTCAGGCCCTCCTCGCGCAGGCGGACGAGCACGGCCAGGATGTCCTCGACGAGCTTGGGCGACAGGCCCATGGAGGGCTCGTCCAGCAGCAGCAGCCGGGGCCTGGCCATCAGCGCCCTGCCGACGGCGAGCATCTGCTGCTGCCCGCCCGACAGGGCCCCGGCCAGGCGTCCGCGCATCTCCCCCAGTACCGGGAACAGCTCGTACACCTCGGCCAGCGTGTCCCGGGTCGCCGAGTCGCGCCAGGAGCGCGCGTAGGCGCCGAGCATCAGGTTCTTCTCGACCGGGAGCCCCGGGAACACGTGCCGTCCCTCGGGCACGTAGCCGATCCCGTGCCGGACCACGTCCCGCGCCTTGACCTTGGCGAGGTCGGTGTCACCGAAGCGGACCTTGCCGCCGCTGCGGGGCACGAGCCCCATCAGGGCCTTGAGCGTGGAGGTCTTGCCCGCCCCGTTGGCGCCGATGATGCCGACCGACTGGCCCGGCGCCACGGTGAAAGAGATCGACCTGACCGCGCAGACGCCGCCGTAGTGGACCGAGAGGTCCTCCACCGACAGGGTCTCGGGGCGCGGACCGGTTCCGGCATGGGTCCCGTGCCGGTCCTTGGCAGCGGTGCCGCCGTTCATCAATAAACCTCCGAGGAAACCCCGGCCTTGAGGCCGGGGAGGAATCGGACCCCTGCAGAGCAGGACAGGGAAAGGAGATTCGCCTCCCGGGCGAATGTCGGTTGACCAGGCACGATCTAGCACTTTCTCGCCCCTGTGTTCGAGCGTGCACGCTACGATCGGCCCCGTGCCGCGCTACCACCTGGACCCCACGCCCGAGCAGGAGCAAGCCCTGCTCGCGCATTGCGCGCACGCCCGGTACGTGTGGAACCTGGCCGTGGAGCAGCATGCGTACTGGTCCCGGTAACGGGGCGGGGCGCCCGGCTACAACGAGCAGTCCCGGCAGTTGACCGAGGCCCGTGCCGAGTTCGGGTGGTTGCGGGCGGGGTCGCAGACCGTGCAGCAGCAGGCGCTGCGTGATTTCGCGCAGGCGATGAGCAACTTCTTCGCCGGAACGCACCAGCGCCCCACCTGGCACAAGGAAGGCGTGCATGAGGGGTTCCGGCAGGTCGGCGTCAAACCCCACCAGGTCAGGCGGCTGTCGCGCAAATGGGCCGCGGTGCTGGTGCCCAAGTGCGGATGGGTCAGGTTCCGCCTGTCGCGGCCAGTCCCGGCGGGCGTGAAGTCCTACCGGGTCACCCGTGACCGGGCCGGGCGCTGGCACGTGGCCTTCGCGCACGTCCCGCCCCCGGTCCCCGGCCCCGGCGACGGGAGCGTGGTCGGGGTGGACCGCGGCGTCACCGTCACCGCCGCCCTCTCGACCGGGGACCTGCTGCACGTCCCCGGCCTCACCCCCGGGGAGAGGCGACGCCTGCGACTGCTGGCCCGCAGGCTGGGGCGTGCCCGGCGCGGCTCCCGCCGCCGCGCGCGGCTCAAGGCCGCGTACGCCCGGCTCAAAGCCCGCCAGAGCGACCGCCGCAAGAACTGGGTGGAGCAGACCTCCACCCAGTTGGCCCGCGGGTTCGACGTGATCGGTGTCGAGGACCTCAACATCCGGGCCATGACCCGTTCCGCCCGAGGCACCATCGAGCGGCCGGGACGCAACGTCGCCGCCAAGGCAGGCCTGAACCGGGGCATCCTGGCCGGCGGATGGGCCATGCTGGTCGAGCGGCTGGAGCACAAAGCGCCCGGCCGCGTGTACAAGATCGATCCCGCGGGCACCTCGCAGCGCTGCTCGGCGTGCAGGATCAGGGACCGGGAGGCGCGCGAGAGCCAAGCGCGCTTCCGGTGCCGGTCCTGCGGATTCACCTGCAACGCCGATGTGAACGCCGCACGCAACATCGCCCACGAGACCAGGCGCAAGGCCGGGCTCGTGCGCACGCTCGTGGGCACGGCGGCCGGACCGGCCGTTGCTGCGCGGGGACGCTCCGGATTGCCGGGGCGGACGAACCGCGAACCTCAACCTGTCCTCCTCTCCTGAGGCCACGGGTTGAAATCCCCCTCGGTTCACGAGGGGGAGGAGGTCAAGGGCTCACCTCCGTGGTGGTCGGCAGGGGCATCTCGGCCATGGCCGAGTCGCCGAGGTAGGCCTCGATCACCGCGGGGTCGCCGACGACCTCCTCCGGCGTGCCCTCGGCGATGACCACGCCGCCGGCGAGCACGGTCACCCGCTCGCACAGGGACATGACCAGGCCCATGTTGTGCTCGATGAGGACGACGGTGACGCCGCTGTCGCGGATGGACCGGACGATCTCGGCGAGCTGCCGCACCTCCTCCCCGTTGAGCCCCGCCGCGGGCTCGTCGAGCAGCAGCAGCCGGGGCGAGCCCGCCATCGCGCGGGCGATCTCGATGCGGCGCTGGATGCCGTACGGCAGCGAGCCGGGCGCGGCACCGGCGAACTCGGTCAGCCCGAAGCGTTCCAGCAGCGCGTCCGCCTGCTCGTTCAGCCGGTGCTCGCGCCGCAGGACGCCGACCGGCCACAGCAGGTAGCGCCAGCTCGCGGTGACGCGGGACCGGTCCAGGGCGACCAGCAGGTTGTCCTTGACGCTCATCTCGCCGAACAGCCGCAGGTTCTGGAAGGTGCGGGCCACGCCCAGCATGGAGAGCCGGTACGGGCGGGCGCCGGTGACCGGGCGCCCGTCCAGCAGCACCCGGCCCGCGGACGCCTTGTAGAAGCCGCTGATGACGTTGAACAGCGTGGTCTTGCCCGAGCCGTTGGGCCCGACGATGCCGCGGATCTCGCCGCGCGCGACGGTGACCGAGACCCCGTCGAGCGCCTTGAGCCCGCGGAACTGCTTGCCGACCTCGCGGACCTCCAGCATGGGAGGGCGGTCCTCGGTGTCCGCCTCCTCCCCCGCGTCCCGCTCGGCCGGATCGTACGGCTGGAACGGGCGCAGTTCGGCGCGGTCGGCGGACCTTCCCCGGCGGCGGTCCACGGCGGCGCGGACCCGCGCCGGGACGCCCGCCAGCCCGGTCGGGGCGAAGACGACCATGATGACCACGACGACGCCGAAGCCGAGCTGGGCGATGGTGGGGTAGTCGACCAGCTGCTCGCGGATCAGGGTCAGCCCGATCGCGCCGACCACGCAGCCGACCAGGCTCTGCCGCCCGCCGATCACCACCATCGCCAGCAGCAGGAACATGTTGGCGATGTTGAAGGTCTCCGGTGCGATGTAGCGGATCAGCCCGACGTAGAGCACGCCCGCGATGCCGCCGAAGACGCTGGAGAGCATGAACGCGGTCATTCGCAGCAGCGGGATCTCCGCGCCGACCGCGCCCGCGGCCAGCGGGTCGTCGCGCATCGCCATCAGGCGGCGCCCCAGCCCGGTGCGGACCACGAACAGCCCGAAGGCCAGGGCCAGCGCGAACACGACCACTTCGAGGTAGTAGTAGAGGTACTCGCTGGTCAGGTCGATGCCGAACATCGGCGGCACGGGAATGGCCGAGATGCCCTCGGCGCCGCCGGCGATCTCGGCGTTGGTGGTCCAGTTGATGAATCCGAGCGCCAGGCCGAGCGTGACGATGCCGAGGTAGTGCGACTGCATGCGCAGTGCCGGGATGCCTACCAGGAGCCCCACGAGGGCCGAGGCGACCATGGCGAGCGCGGCGGCCGGCCAGAAGCCCAGGCCGCTGTGGGTGGTGAGGATCGCGGTCGCGTACGCGCTGACGCCGAAGAAGGCGATCTGCGCGAGGTTGATCTGCCCGGCGATGCCCATGGCCAGGCCCATGCCGATGGCCAGCAGGGCGAACACCAGCGCGATGTTCACCACGTGGATGGCGTAGCCGCCGACCTGGTACGGCAGGATCCAGGCCGCGGCGATCAGCACCGCCAGCCCGCCGAGTTTGGGCACGCGGGGATGCTCGAGTAGCCCGGTCCCGCCGGCGGGGCCCTTCCGGGAGGTGTCGAGGAGGTTCATGCGCGGCTCACCGTCATCTCGCCGAACAGGCCCAGCGGCCGGACCATGATGATCACCGTGAAGACCAGGAACACCACCAGCTCGGAGTAGCCCTGGAAGTGGCCGGCGGCGAAGGAGTCCAGGACGCCGATCGCCAGGCCGCCGACGACGGCGCCGGGGATGTTGCCGCAGCCGCCGAGCATCGCGGCCGCGAAGCCCTTGATCCCGATCGTCCCGCCCATCGTCGGGTTCACGTACAGCAGCGGCCCGACCAGGCCGCCGGCCAGCGCCGCCAGGCCCGCGCCGATCGCGAACGCGATGGCGTTGCTGCGGCCGACGTGGATGCCGACCGCGGTGGCGGCCTCATGGTCCATCGCGACCGCCTGCATGGCCGCGCCGCGCTTGGTGCGCTGCAGGAAGCCGACCAGCAGCACGACCGCGACCGCCGCGATGAGCAGCACGACGAGGTCGTAGGTGCGCACCCGCAGCCCGAACAGCTCGATCGGCGCGGCCTGGACGGGGTTGTCGACGGCGTGGCCGGTGGCGCCCCAGATCAGGACGGCCACCGCCTGCAGCACCATGCCGAAGCCGATCGTGCCGATCAGCATCAGCGTGAAGTCCTTGTTCTCCAGGGGGCGCAGCACCCGCTCGATGAACAGCCCGATGAGCCCGGTCAGCGCGATGGCCAGGGCCATCGCGACCGCGAACGGCAGCTTGGTCGACATGTAGAACGTGGACGCCGCGTACGCGCCGATCATCAGGACGTCGGCGTGCGCGAAGTTGACCAGTCCCATGGTGCGGTAGACGAGGGAGAAGCCCATGGCGACCAGTGCGTAGATCGCGCCGAGGCTCAGCCCGCCTATCAGTGTCTGAAGGAAGACCTGCATGGTTCTCTTTCTGGCGAGGGGCCGGTGGCGGCGGGGGCGGACGCGGTGCGCGCGTCCGCCCGGCGCGATCGGCCCGGGCCTGTCCGGTCAGCCCTCGGCCTTGGCGAGCTTGCCGTTCTTGATCACGCCGATGCTGGTCGCCTTGATGCCGACCCCCGTCTCGTCGTAGACGAAGTCGCCCAGCAGCCCCTGGTGCCGCACGGCCCGGATCGCGTCGGCCAGCTTCTTGCCGGTCGCGACGTTGCTGTTCTTCAGCGCGGTCAGCAGGATCTGGGCGCCGTCGTAGGCCTTGGCGCCGTGCATCTCGGCCTCCTCGTTGAAGGCGGCCTGGTAGGCGGCGGCGAACTTCTTGGCCTGCTCGCTGATGTCGTTGCTGAGGTAGGGCGAGCTGACGATCGTGCCCTCGGCGTTCTTGGCGCCCGCGGTGTCGAGGAAGACGGGCGTGCCCTGCGGGGCGGCGCCGGCGAACGGGACGGTGATGCCGAGGTCGCGCGCCTGCTTGACGATCAGGCCGGACTCCACCTCCTCGGCACCGAGGAAGATGACCTCCGGCCGCGCCTGCCTGATCTTGGTCAGCTGGGCGCTGAAGTCCTTCTGGTCGATGGTGACGACCTCGTCGGCGACCGGCTTGATGCCGCGGTCGGCCAGCGCCTTGGTGAACGCGTCGTGCTCGCCCTTGCCGTAGGCGCCGTTGTTGGTGATCAGCGCGAACTTCTTCATCTTCTCGGTGTCGGCGAGGTGCTTGGCGAGCGTCTCGTCGTAGGTGGTGCTGGTGGGGCCGTTCAGGAAGAGGTACGGGCTTTTGAGCGCCACCATCCCCGGCGACTGGCCCGAGGCGATGTTGGGGATCTCGAACTGGCGCAGCACAGGAGCCATCGCGATCGTGACGGCGCTCTCGGCGGTGCCGAGCATCGCGATGTACTTCTGGCTGGCGATCTTCCGGGCGATGTTGGTGCCGACGGTCGGGTCGCCCTGGTCGTCGAAGACGTCCAGCTGGATCTTGCGCCCGTTGACGCCGCCCGCCTTGTTCCACTCGTCGACGGCGAGCTTGACGCCCTTGTGCTCCCATTTGCCCAGCGAGCTCAGCTGGCCGCTCTGGGCGTTGACGACAGCGATCTTGATCGGGCCGGAGCCGCCGGAACCGGCGTCCTCCGACTCGCCGGGCGCGCCGCAGGCGGCCGCCAGGCATGCCGTCAGCACACCGGCGGCCAAGGCGGTAAGACGGACCCTGGACAGGTTGAACATGAGCGTCACCTCGGGGGGTGGGTTTCGGACGGCGGCGGGGGGCGGCGGCAGAATCGATCACCTGGTCACGACGTCCCCTCCTCGGGGAAGACGCCCTGGTAGATGTCGTTGATGTTCCAGTGCCCGGGGGTGGGCACCGGCTCGTTGACCATGGGCACGTCCAGCACCGCCGGGCGGCGCCGGGCCACGGCCGACCGCAGCGCGGAGGCGAGCGCCCCGGGTGCGGGGATCTCGTGGCCGTCGGCTCCGCAGGCTCGGGCGAGGGCCGCGAAGTCGGGGCTGTAGGGCCGGCCGTCGGGATCGGCGAACTCGCAGCCGTAGCTCGCGCCGAAGTTGGCCGCCTGAAGGTCGGCGATGGTGCCGTGGGCGCGGTTGTTCATCACCACGAAGATCACCGGTAGTCCCTGCTCGACGGCCATGGGAAGGGCCGGCAGCTGGGCGCTCATCCCGCCGTCGCCGACGAGCGCCACGACGACGCGGCCGGGCTGGGCGATCTGGACGCCGATCGCGGCGGCGGGTCCGAAGCCCATGGTGGAGGCGCCTCCCGGAGTGATGAACCGGCCCTCGGCGGGCAGTTCGTAGCACTGGGCGACGCCGTTCTTGTTCCAGCCCACGTCCGTCACCAGGATCGCGTCCTCCGGCAGGGCGTCGCGCAGGTCGCGCAGGATGCGCTCGGGTCTGAGCGGGAAGTCGTCGCTGCGGCCCCGCTCGCGGCTGCCGGCGAACAGTTCGGTGCGCGCGGTGCGGATCCGCTCCCGCAGGCCCGGCCGGGTGACGGGATCGGGACGGGCCGAGCGCACCGCCGCGGCGATCGCCTCGACCGCCTGCGTGACGTCGGCGACGGCGCCGATCTCGGCGGGGTGGTTGCGGCCGATCTCGGCCGGGTCGATGTCGATCTGGATCAGGCGGCCCTGATCCGGCCCGGGGCCGAGGTTCCAGGTGAACCGCGGGTCCCAGGAGCTGGCGTCGGTCTCGGCGAACCGGGTGGCCAGCGCCAGCACCACATCGGCGGTGCGCGCGTAGTCGTTGGTGGTGCGCAGTCCCCAGAAGCCCGGCATCCCCAGCAGCAGGGGGTGGTCGTCGGGCACGGCGCCCTTGCCCATCAGCGAGTGCGCGATCGGGATGTCCAGGTGCTCGGCGAGCGACAGCAGCGCGGCGCGCCCGGTCTCGCCGCGCAGCCCGCCGCCGAGGTAGATCAGCGGCTGCCGGGCCCCGTCCAGCAGCGCGGCGATCCGTTCGGCGACCGGGGCCGGAAGGTCGGGCCCGGACGCGCTCAACGGCAGCGGACGGTCCTCGCCAGGAACCGGGCGGGAGAACAGGTCCATCGGGACGTTCAGCAGCACCGCGCCGGGCCGCCCGCTCGTCGCCGTCCAGAAGGCCCGCTCGGTGAACCGGCCCAGGTCCTCGGCGCGCTGCACGTGCCATGCCCGTTTCACGAACGGGCGGTAAATGGCGGTCTGGTCGGCGTCGGCGTGCAGGTTCACCTCCTGGTGCGGATGCCGGCCGTAGTAATAGGAGGGCACATCCCCCGAGATGGCGATCAGGGGCACCGAGTCCAGCGCGGCGGTCGCCACCCCCGTGACGGCGTTCATCATCCCGGGCCCGACGTGCACCAGCAGGACGCCCGGGCGGCCCGACGCGCGGGCGTAGCCGTCCGCGGCGTGCGCCGCCGCCTGCTCGTGCCGCGCGATGACGAAGGTGATCGGGCTGCGGCCCAGCGCGTCCAGCAACGCGATGTTGGTGTGGCCGCAGGTGCCGAAGACGTACTCGACGCCGTACGCCTCCAGCTGGCGGACCAGGGCCTCGGCGGCGGTGACCGTCGCGGCTCCGCCGAGGGACGGGCCATCGTGGGCGCTGGTGTCGACGGTCATCGGGCGATCTCCTCGTCGGGGTCGTGGGGCAGGCTGATCCAGGTCTTTCCGGGGATGTCGGCCGCGCGTTCGAACGCCTTCGGCGCGTCGGCGAGGTCGAACCTCTCGCGCAGCACCCGGCCGGGTCGCAGGTCGGCGCGCTTGAGGGTCGCGATGGTGTCGGCGAACCCGGTCGGGTGGTCGTAGATGAGGCAGCCGCGCACCGTCAGCCGCCGCTGCACCAGGGTGAAGGTGGGGACCCGGGCCGGTGCGCTGCTCTGCCCCACCGCGATGACCGAACCGCCCGCGGTCACGCACTCCAGCGCGTGCTCGAACGCCTGCGGTGCCCCGGAGGCGTCGATCACCACCGGGAACCGCTGCTTCTCGGCGCCGGGGTCGGCGGCGTGCGCCCCCAGCTCGACCGCCAGGGCCCGGCGTCCCTCGTGCGGTTCGGTCACGTACGCGGTCCCGCCGGCGTGGTGGACGGCCAGGCAGACGAGCAGCCCCTGCGATCCGGCGCCCACGACCAGGCAGTCGTCACCGGGCCGCAGCCCGCTCATCCGCACCGCGTTGAGCGCGACGGTGAGCGGTTCCACGCAGACCAGGTCGGTGCCGTCCCAGTCGTCCGGCACCGGCCAGGCGAATCTGGCCGGAACGGCGACCCGCTCGGACAGCAGGCCGGGCTCGGTGATCCCCGCGGCGCGGCGGTCGCGGCATCCCGCGGTGCCGCCGGAACGGCAGGAATCGCAGGCCAGGCACGGGTAGTTGGGCTCGATGACGACGCGCTGCCCGGGGTGCCGGCCGGCGACGTCGAGGCCGACCGCGGTGATCACTCCGAACGCCTCGTGCCCCAGCACCCATGGCATCGCCGGGACGGCGCGGCGACCGGACACCACGGCCAGGTCGGACCCGCACAACCCGACCCCGCGCACCGCGACGATCACCTCGCCGGGGCCGCAGACCGGCTCGGGCAGATCGTCCAGGACCGCCACGGTCCCGGTCGAGAGCAGCGCGACGGCCTTCATCCACGCGCTCCCCAGAGGGAGACGCCGCGCAGCATCAGGGTCTTGATGACGGTGTAGTCGTCGATCATGCAGCCGGGAGACTCCCGGCCGAAGCCGGAGTCCTTGACGCCGCCGAACGGGACGTGGTCCAGGCGGTAGTTCGAGGAGCCGTTCACCACGAGTCCGCCGACCTCCAGGTCGCGCCAGGCCGTGATGATCCGCTCCATGTCGCGGGTGAAGATGCCGGCCTGCAGCCCGTACCGGCTGCCGTTGCAGCGCTCGATCACTTCGGGGAGGTCGTCGAACGGCAGGACCGCGACCAGCGCGCCGAAGACCTCGTGCGTGACGACCGACGCGTCGTCGGGCGGCCCGGCGACGATGGTGGGGGCGGCGGTGGCGCCGTCGCGGTCGCCGCCGAGGACGAGCCGGGCGCCCGCCGCGGCGGCCTCGGCGCTCCAGCGCACGACGCGCTCGGCGGCCTCCTCGTCGACCATCGACCCGACGTCGGTGGCCGGATCGAGCGGGTCTCCGACCTTCAGTGCCGAGACGGCCTCGGTGAACGCGCCCAGGAACTCCTCGAAGCGGGGGCGGTGCACGTACACGCGCTGCACCGAGATGCAGCTCTGCCCGGAGTTGGTGTATCCGGTGCGGGCGCAGACGGTGGCGGCGGCACCGATGTCGGCGTCGTCGCAGACGATGGTGGCGGCGTTCCCGCCCAGCTCCAGGACCAGCCGCTTGGCGCCGGCGGCCCTGGCCACGGCCGCGCCCGTCGCGGCGCTGCCGGTGAAGCTGATGACGCTCACCTCGTCCGCCGCGCACAGCGCGGAGCCGACGTCGCCCTCCCCGTGCAGGAGCTGCACCGCCTCGACCGGCATTCCCGACTCGAGCAGCAGGGCGACGATGGCGGTGGACACGGCCGGAGCCTGCGGCGGGGCCTTGACGATCGTGGTGTTGCCCGCGGCGAAGGAGGCTCCGAGCTTGTGCGCCAGCAGGTTGGCCGGGGCGTTGAACGGGGTGATCGCCAGGGCGACGCCCGCCGGGGCCCGGTAGGTGAACGCGGTGTTCCCGATTCCGCGGTCCCAGCCCGCTACCGGCAATGTCTCGCCGCCGATGCGCCGGGCCTCGGCCGCGCACACCGCGAAGGTGTCGGCCACACGGTCGATCTCCCCGCGGCCGTCCTTGAGCGGCTTGCCCAGTTCCAGGGCGAGCAGGCGGGCCAGGTCGTCCCGGTGCTCCAGGGCCGCGGACGAGGCGCGCTCCAGGATCTCGGCGCGGGAGGCCGGTGCCAGGCCCGCCACCTTCCGCGCGGACGTGCGGGCATAGGCCCTGACGGCGGCAACGTCGTCGGCGCCGGCGGACGGCGCCCGGCTCACGAGGCGCCGCAAATACGGTCCGGTCCGATCGCTCTGCGGACCGTCGGTGACCCATTCACCGGCCACGAGAGCCGCCGCTTGTACTGCTGCTATCTCGGGATCGGCGGCAAGAACCGACTTCAGCATCAACTGCCTCCTGGACCGCCAAGCGGTCTATCTGGCCCGCTTCGCGGACTTGCGAGCCAACGTAAGGGCACCCGCCGCCCGTGACAAGGCCCCTCCCGCTGGAACTTGCGCCGGATCGCGGTGCGCCGGCGGGTCACCGGACGGCGAAGACGAGGGAAAGACGCGTATCACCTAATGTTCGAACCAGTGAGTTAGTTATAGGTGACCTGACTCACAGACGGAAGAGCGAGCGGAGGATTTTTCGGGCCCGCGCCTCTCTCTGCACCGACTGATGGTCCAACTAGACCGCTATGCGGACTCCGTGTAACGTACGAACGCAGAGACGGACAGCCGAGAGCCGGGAGAACGAACGCCTGTGAGTCCAGCCAGGAAGCCCGAGACCGAATCGACGGCCGACATCCAGGGCGTGCGCAGCGTTCAGCGGGCCGTGGAGATCATGTCGCTGCTGAGCGAGGAACGGCCCGTGGTGACGGTCCGGGACATCGTCACCGCCACCGGGCTGGCGAAGACGACCGTCATCCGGCTGGTCCAGACCCTGGAGCACAACGGCCTGCTTTGGGCGACGCCCAACGGCTACCTGCCCGGCCCCGGGCTGTGGCGGTGGGCCCACCTGGCCCGCAGCAGCTGGGAGCTTCCGCCCGAGACCCGCAAGATGATGCGCGACCTGGGCGCCCGCAAGCGGGAGACGGTCAACCTGTACATGCTCCGCGACATCTACCGGGTCTGCGTCGCGCAGCAGGAGAGCCCGCAGCCGCTGCGCCACGTCGTCCACGTCGGCGACGAGCTCCCCCTCTGGGCCGGCGCCTCCTCCAAGGTGCTGCTGCGGGACGCCTCCGACAGCCTGCTGGCACGGATCGCGGCCGCGTCCCCCTACGGCGAAGGCCACGTCCGGCGCCTGCGCGAATGGATCGACGAGGCGGCGCACCGCGGCTGGGCCGTCAGCCACGGCGAACGAGAGGACGGGCTGTCCGCCGTCGCCGTGCCGGTCCTGGGCCGTTCCGGGAAGGTGGTCGCCGCACTGTCGCTGAGCGGCCCCACCGTGCGCTTCGGCGACGACCAGGTCGAACTGTTCGCGGCGGACCTGCGGCAGGTCGCCAAGGAGATGTCCGAGCGCGGCTTCGACCACCCGCTCGCCCCCGCGCACTGATCCCGCCGATCACGTACGGAACGCGCCCGCCCCGCGGCGCGCGACTGAAGGAGCAAGCGCATGCACGAGCGACCGCTCAGCGGCATCCGGGTACTCGACCTGACCAACGTGCTCGCCGGACCCTACTGCAGCTACCAGCTGATGCTGCTCGGCGCGGAGGTCGTCAAGATCGAGGTCCCCGGCCACGGCGACCTGGCCCGCAATCTCGGCCCGGACCCCGAGCTCAACCGCGCCGGCCTCGGCGCCTCCTTCCTGGCCCAGAACGCGGGCAAGAAATCGCTCGAGATCGACCTCAAGGACCCGGCCGACCGCAGCGCCTTCGAGGACCTGGTGCGCGGCGCGGACGTGCTGCTGGAGAACTTCCGCGCCGGCGTCCTGGACCGCCTGGGCTTCGGCTGGCCCCACCTGCGGGAACTCAACCCGGGGCTCGTCTACTGCGCCGTCTCCGGATTCGGCCAGACCGGACCCATGAGCCAGGCACCGGCGTACGACCAGATCATCCAGGGCCTTTCGGGAATGATGAGCGTGACCGGGACCAGGGAAACGGCGCCCCTGCGCGTCGGCTTCCCGGTGTGCGACACCGTGGGCGGGCTGGCCGCCGCGCTGCACATCTGCGCCGCCCTGACCGGCCGGGCCTCCACCGGCAGGGGGACCTTCCTGGACGTCTCCATGCTGGAGGCCGCGGTCTCAGCGATGGGCTGGGCGGTCTCCAACTACCTGGTCAGCGGGGTGCCGCCGGAGCCGATGGGCACCCAGAACGCCACGTCCGCCCCGTCCGGCACCTTCGAGGCCTCCGACGGCCCGCTCAACATCGCCGCGAACCGGCAGGAGCAGTTCGAGACCCTCTGCGCGATCCTCGACCGCCGCGACCTGCTCGACGACCCCCGCTTCACGGACCGGGAAGCCCGCAAGATCCACCGCGAGGAACTCGACGGCGAGCTCAACACCGTCCTGCGCCGCCGGACCGCACGGGAATGGGAGGAGATCCTCAGCCCGGCCGGGGTGCCCGCGGCCCGCGTCGCCGAAGTCCCCCAAGCGGTCGAGCTGGAGCAGCTGCGCCATCGCGGTTTCTTCACCGACCTGCCCTTCCCGGACGGGTCGGGGCGGACGCTGCGGGTGGCCGGGAGCGGAGTCCTCCACGACGGCGAGCCGCTGCGCCCCACGGCTCCTCCCCCGCTGCTGGGCGAGCAGAACGGCGAGCGCCAGACCCTGACGGCACGCTGGACCGCCGCCGAGGAGGCCGTCACCCCATGAGTCCGCGCCGCGTTCCCGAGGAGCTTCCGTGACCGACATCGACCCGACGGGAGCCGTCGCCGGCTGGTGGGCCACCGCCGTCTCCCACATGGAGCCCGGCGTCATCGAGCTGCGCGGCCGTCCCGTGCAGGACCTCATCGGCACCACCGGCCTCACCTCGATGATCTGGCTGATGCTCCGCGGCGACCTTCCGAACCCGCGGCAGGCCGGGCTGCTGGAGGCGGCCCTCGTCGCCGCCGTCGACCACGGCCCGCAGGCCCCCTCCATCGCCATCGCCCGCATGGCCGCCACCTGCGGCATCGGCCTCAACAGCGCGGTCGCGAGCGCGGTCAACACGCTGGGCGACCACCACGGCGGCGCCGGCGAGCAGTGCGTCCGCTTCCTCGACCAGATCCTCGAAGCGGAAGCCGCCGGCGCCGAGCTGACGGCCGCCGTCGAGCAGGCCGTCCGCCAAGGGCCTCGTTACATCCCCGGATTCGGCCACCGGTTCCATCCGCGCGACCCGCGCCGCGACCCGCTCCTGGCCCTGGTCGAGAGCGCCGTCCGCGACGGCATCGTGCCCGGGAACCACCTGCGCGCCGGACTCGCGGTCGAGACGTACCTCGCCACCAAGGGCGACAAGCCGATCCCGATGAACATCGACGGCGCCACCGCCATCATCTACGCCGAACTGGGCTTCCCCGCTCCCCTGGCCCGCGGCCTGTTCGTCCTCAGCCGCAGCATCGGCATCCTCGCCCACGCCTGGGAAGAGACCCAGCAGGGCCGCCGGAACAAGGGCCCGATCCCCCGCTCCATCCTGCCCGCCCGCATGCCCTGACACGCTGCTCTCTCGCGTGCCCCGCCGGCCGCCGGTGTTCATGGAAAGACGAACTGCTGCCCGCCGTCGATGTCGTACGTCGCGCCGGTGAGAGCCGTGTTGCTCATGATGTGGACGGCGAGTGCGGCGACGTCGGCGGGGCCCACGACGCGACCGATCGGGAGCGTGGCCCGCAGTTCCCGCCGGCGCTCCTCCAGCCGGTCTCCGAGCAGCGATGCGGACAACGGTGTGTCAACGAATCCGGCGGCGATGAGGTTGACGCGAACCGGCGCGAGCTCGAGCGCGAGCGCCGCCGCGAACGGAGGCAGCGCGGCGGTGGCGGCGGAGGCGATCCCAAGGCCGTGACCGATGCGCCGGCCGCCGGTGCCGCCCATGAGCAGCAACGCGCCCCCGGGCCTCATCGTGGCGGCGGCGTTGCGCGCGACCTCGAGCGCCAGCACCAGGTGATCGCTCACCGCCCGGCGCACCTGGCCCGCGTCCATCTCGAGCAGGGGCCCGTAGCGGGGGCCGCCGGCCGTGACCATCACATGGTCGATCGGTGCGGGCAGGTTCTGGAAGAACCTCGCCAAGGAACCCGCGTCGTTGGCGTCGAAGGCGGCGGTGCGTTGTACGCCGAGATCCTGCGCCGCCTGCTTGAGCCTGTCGGGGTTGCGGCCCGTGAGCACGACATCGGCCCCTTCGGCCCGCGCTCGTCGAGCCGTCTCGAACCCGATGCCCGCGCTGCCGCCGATCACAACGAGGGTCTGCCCGATCAGTTCCGGTTCGCGATAGACGGAACCCGTAGTGGTTGCGCTGGTCATGATTCCTCCGATAGGTGTCGGCGAGGTGTGCCCGATGGACAGGCCGCCTCATTCGCCGGCTCCGTACGGGTCGCGCTGCGAATGTCGACACCGCTGCCGTCCCCGGATACGGAGGCGCTCGACGGCCGAGTAGGGGCGGTTCTCCCTTGCCCGACGCGCCGGCAGTCCCCCACGCCCGTCCCCGGAACATCGAGAGGCCACGACCTTCATCCGGGCGTAACGCTCGCGCCGAGGGTCCGGCCTTGCACGGAGGTGGGCGGCGCATCCCTCACCCATGCTCACCTGCCGAGGGAACAGCCTTCTCACCGACCGCCGTCGCTTACCCGCCTCCACCACCCTCGTGCCCCGCGCCGCCGAATGAAAGCCCCACAGCGGCCAAATAAGCGCCATTCCAGGTAAAGACGCAACCCCCGGGAAGCGGCCCCGACGACCGTGACCGGTGGACATTCCTGCAACATTTCCGCCGACCGGGGCCGGCCGATACGGCGACACTCCCGCAGGCTTTCCCCAGTTATTTGCTGATATTTGTCGACATCGCCGATGGGGCGGCGTGAGGGTGGAGGCCAGGATCCGTGGAGGTGGCACGCACAGCCGTCGAAGCCGTTGACACGGGCCGACCGTTATGCAGGAGGAAGGAGCCGACATCGTGGACACCAGGCTCGAGGTCGTGGTCCTGCCCGTCGCCGATGTGGACCGGGCCAAGAACTTCTACAAGGCGCTGGGCTGGAGAGAAGACGCCGACGTCGCCGACGGGGACGCATTCCGAGTGGTGCAACTGACGCCTCCGGGGTCTGCGTGCTCGATCATCTTCGGCACCGGCGTCACCTCGGCCGCACCGGGCTCGGCGCAGGGCCTGCACCTGGTCGTCAGCGACATCGAAGCTGCCCGGGCCGAGCTCGCCGACCACGGTGCCGAGATGAGCGAGGTGTTCCACGACACCGGCGGCGTGTTCCACCACGCCGGCACTCGAGAGCGGGTCTCCGGCCTGGCTCCGGACCGTGCGAGCTACGGCTCGTTCGCCTCGTTCAGCGACCCAGACGGCAACGGCTGGTTCCTCCAGGAGGTCACCACACGCCTGCCGGGCCGGTGATCGGACCAAACCGGGGGTTCCGGCCGGTGCCCTTAGCCGAGCCAGAGTGCGGTGCGATGGTGGATTCTAGTGGTGGTCGTAGCCGGTCAGGACCAGGCGCAGGCGCCCATTGCCGTACGACGGTCCGCAGAGGACCGGCGTGATCGTGCCGAGTGGGCCTGTGTACGCGGCCTCGGGAGCGCCGCAGCGATGGTCGGTCAGGCGGTGCACGCATCCCGGTTGACCGGTTCATGCCGTTGGGCTGTGACTGCGCCGATGATCGGTTCATGCGCAGACGGAAGTCTTCAGGGGAGGCGGCGCTCGAGGGCGCGATCCGTGACATCGAGCGCGGCAAGCCGGAACGGGCGTGGAAGCCGTTGCGGCGGTGCCTGGAGTCCGCGCAGCCGACCGTGAGCGCACGGGCTGGCGCGCTGCTCATCGATCTGCTGTTGGCGCAGCAGGACGTGGACGAGGCGCAGCGGATCGCGGGAGGTGTGCTCGACCGGCTCGGCCGGGAGACGGGGCCGGAGGCGCACGAGGGCACCATGCAGGCGATCATCGCGCAAGCGATGGTGTTCCAGGCCAAGGGTGACCGAGAACGGGCGCGGGATCGGTTCCGGACGGTCATGGCGGAAGGCCCACCCGACCTGGCTGGGCTGGCAGCCTTCAACCTCGGCACGCTGCTGCCTGACCTCGGGGACCTGGAGGGTGCGCGTGAGGCGTTGCAGGCGGCCGTCGACTCCGGCGAGCCGAAGCTGGTCCCCCGGGCCGCGGTAAACCTGGGCATCCTCCTGGCGAGCAGCGGTGGCTGGGCCGGAGCCCGGGCGGCGTTCGAGACCGCGGCCGCCGGTTCGGACCCCGTACAAGCCGCCCTGGGCAGATTCCACCTGCTGCTCATGCGCGAGCGCCACCTGCCGCCCGGTCGCTTCGGCACCCCCTTCGACGAGGACCTGGAGTCACTGGAGGCCCTGGAGGCTGGCTCGGAGGAATGGCATCGGGCGCGGAAGCGCCGGCTCGGCACCCTGCAACTGCAGGGGTCGCGCATGATCCTCGCGTCCATGCGCCGTCAGGACGACCGGACCCGGCAACTGGAGCTGTACGTCGGCCTGTTGGAGATCGGAGCCCGTCCGGGCACGCAAGTTGTACGAGCACGCCTACGCGCAATCGGTCGCGTTCTCCGAGGCGCTGCCCATTCGGTGATGGGCCCGTACAACGCCGGGCGCTGCCGCCGGAAGCTCGCGGAGGTGGAACGCGCCGCCGGTGCCGAACCGGCGGCGTTGACACCCCTTCTCGAAGAGGCCGCCACATGGTCGGCCCTCGCCCGCGAACGCGGGAACTGGCCGGCCTTGGTGCCTTTGGTGACCATGACGTGCGGGTTGTCGTTGCGCTGGGTCTGGCGATGGTTCAGGCAGCGTTGCAGGATGGGTGTAGCTCCGGCTGAGGGAGCCCCTGAGCTGAGTATCTGTTGGCGATTCACCAGGCCCCCCTGGCCCCCTCGTCCGGAAAAGGGCCGGGGACCGGATGCGATCATCGCGGTATGGACCGACCACGTCGGGAAGCACTGGGCTGCCTGGGCCTGATGCTGGTACCGATCGCGATCATCTCGGGATGCGTGCGTGCCCTCTTCCCCGGACCGCCCGATGTCGCCGCGACCGCCCGGTCGCCGAAGGTGACCGCTGCGCGGGCCGCCACCGTCCCCGCGGTTGACGTCGAGTTCGAACGCCTCGAGCCGGCCCCGGCGTCTGGCACGTCCATCGACGACCATTGTGCTTCCTCGCAGCGGGGCATCGTGTTCCCCTCATGGAGTCGGGTGAAGTGCTTCCGCATCGTCACCCGTTACTACGGCACCAACGGCGCGTTCTGCGCAGACCTACTCCGCACCGTCCGCGCCCTCGGCTGGCGCTCACCTCCCAACTGCGACGGGACCGGAGGCGCATTCCGCCGGCTGCCAGGAGCCCCTGCCCACGCAGACCTCAGGCTCCAAGAGAGCCAGCGCCCACTCGCCCCGTTCAGCGGGGCCGAGCAGGAGATCACCCCACCCGGACGCGAGGGCACCGTCCGTCTCGAATACCGCGGCGTCGACCTCCCGGCCCTCTCGACCCGAATCCTGCGCGACCACCCCCACGTGCTCTCCATCAGCTTCACAGTTGTGTCCTACATCTCTCCCGTGGGCTGAGTCGCCGATGCGCCCGCACCAGCACAGTGGGGTTATTTCACACTGGGGCTCTTCCTCACAGGCGGACGACGAGCAGGGCGATGTCGTCGCGGGCGCCGCTGCTGACCTCCAGCCATGCCAACACGGCGTCGGCGAGGTGTTCGGGGGCGAGGGGCTCAGGGGCGAGGTGTTGGGGGTCGCGTCTGCTGGATCGGGCGAGCGCGTCGGTCAGGTGTGCCAGTCCGACGTCGATGTCGCGGCCGCGGCGTTCGATGAGACCATCGGTGTACAGGACCAGGGTGCTGCCGGGGGTGTAAGGCAGGTCGGTCTGGGGGCGGGTGGCGTGCTCGGGGCGGGCGCCCAGCGGAGGGTCTGTGGCCTGGTCCAGCAGCGCGCAAGAGCCGTCTGGGTGGAGCAGGACAGGCGGCGGGTGGCCGGCGCTGCTGTAGCTGATGCGGCGCCTGGGGATGTCGATCACAGCCTCGACCGCCGTGGTGGCCAGCGCCCCTTCAGAAGTACGGGCGTACAAGCCGAGCACTTCCAACGCACCGGCCGGCTCGGTCACAGCGCGGATCGCGGCGCTCAGCGCGCTGCGCAGCATCCCCATGGCCATGGCCGCCTCCAGGCCGTGACCGACGACGTCGCCGACCGCAACGCGGCCAAGCGGCCCCCTGGCAGGTCGACCACGTCATACCAGTCGCCGCACACGTTCAGCGTTCCCACCGCGGGCAGGTAGCGCACCGCAACGTTGGGGTGCAGGACCAGATCGGGACAGTGAAGCATGGCCTCCTGCAGGACGGCGTTCGTCCAGTGCGGCGACCGGCGGACGCCGCCGTGCGAGCGGGTGACGGTGACGTCGCCGGCGGCGACGACGTCCGGCCCGACTCGGCACCGTTCATCGACGACGAGGCCGCCCTCGACCGGGAATCCGCTGCCAGCCAGCCGGCCGGTGTTGGGCAGATTGCCGACGGCGGAGACGCGCTACAAGCGCGTCGGCCCGCTCGGCGATTGACGTGCGCAGCGCTGTCAGCGCTTTCGGTGCCGGTTTCTCGCTGAGGACGGCGCGCAGAGTGGCGTGCTCGGGGTCGTCGGAGGCCAGCACGGTGCCGGCCTGCAGGGCGTTCATCTCGTCGGCGACGCCCACCCTCGCCGCCGACGAGAACGCCGCGGCGTCGGCGAGCGCGGCGCGCACGTCGGCGTAGCGGGAGATCACCCAGACCGGGTGCTCGTCAGCCGCACCACCGGCCCGCTGGTCCTGGGCGGCGAGGGGTGGGTCGCGAACAGACCCCCGAAGCTGTTCCCTTGCACGCCGACCGGCCCGCCGAGCCGCCGGACAGCCGCTCTGCCGCGCCCCGCCGGTCACGAAGCCGGACGAGCGTGGGCCGATCAGACGGGTGGTGCCACGAAGAGGCCCTGGTCGGGGTCATTGAACGACTTGGCCGCGACGAACTCGTTCATGGCGTTCGCGGTGCCCCATTGGTCGGCGACCCCGGGCCGACTGAAGTCGTAGAGGTGAGGGTGCCAGGTGTCCTCGTCGATGGTCTCCAGGTCGGTGGTGTACTCGACCGTGTTGCCGTGCGGGTCGAGGAAGTAGCTGAAGCAGTTGTCGCCCGCCAGGTGCCGGCCGGGTCCCCAGATCTTCTCCACACCGGCGTTCAGCAGCCGACCGGTCCCTCGCATGTACTCGTCGATGCCGCGCATCTCGAAGCTGGCGTGGTGCAGTGAGGGGTGCGGACCGCGGGCGATCGCCAGGCTGTGATGCCAGGAATTGATCCGCATGAAGTACATCATCTCGCCCATTCGCGGGTGCATGAGCGTGTCGGAGAGCCGGAAGCCCAGATGCCGCTCGTAGAAGGCCCGGGTCTTCCCCGGCTCGGCGGAGTTGACGACCACGTGGGACAGGCGGACCGGGGTGGGTTCGCCCTCCTCGATCGCGCGATGCCGCCGGACCGCGACATCGGCACTGACCTCGATGGTGCGGCCCTCGTTGTCGAAGAAGCGGCAGCCATAGCCGCCACCGGGGGTCTGCAGCACGTCCGGCTCGCTGACCAGCTGGACGTCCGAGGCGGCGAGCCGCGCGGCGATGGCGTCGACGTCGGCCGCAGTGGCGGCACCGAAGGAGATCAGGTCGAGCCGCTTCTCGCGCGCCTGGCGCAGCCGGACGACGTAGTGCTCGGGACTGCCCTCGGCCGCGAGGTAGCCGAGATCGGAGTCGAGGTGCGCCTCCGTCAGGCCCCAGGTGTTGGTGAAGAAGTCGAGTTCCTTCGCCAGGTCCGGCACGGCGAGGTCGACGTGTCGCAGGTGAGTGATCAGGCGCCGGGTCATGGAATCCTCCTGGTCATCGGGAGAGGTCAGGCGGGCCGGCTGGTGAGCGCGGCGATGCGGTGCATGACGCCGGGGATGTCGCCCTGGACGTGGTCGAGCTGCCACCGAACGATCTGCAGCGAGGCTTCGACGACCTCTTTGACCCGCTCGTAACGCCGGTCGGTGAACCGGACCCAGAGGTCCTCGTCGACGGTGTCGGCGGCGAGCAGCAGGTCGGTCAGGACCATGGCGTCCTCCAGGGCCATCGCGCCGCCCTGTGCGATGCTGGGCGGGCAGGCGTGCACGGCCTCGCCGACGAGCACCACCCGTTCCCGGCCCCACGGCGGATCCAGCAGATGGGTCTCGTACCAGGTGTAATTGATCGTCCGGGGATCGGTGACGGACTCGCGGATCGCGTCCCATGGCCCGTGGTATCCCGCGGCGAGACCGCGTACCACCTCCAGTCTTTCTGCGGGACTCAGAGTGGTGCGGTCCTGCGCCTCCTCGACGAGGAACGCGTAGAGGGACGCCTCGGACGTCGGGGTGTAGCCGGCGGTGTAACAGGGGCCGCCGTAGAAAAGCTCGGAGCTGGTGACCTCGGGGGGACGGGGGGCGAACACCCGCCAGATGCCCATGCCGACCGGCGTGGTGTCGAGCTGGATCTCGAGCAGGCTCCGCGTCCACGACCGCAGGCCGTCGGCGCCGACGACGAGGTCGTAGCGCCCGGTCGTCCCGTCGGACAAGCGGACCTCGACCCCGGTGTCGTCCTGAGCCAGGGCCTCGACCGTCGTGCCGAAACGGGTCTTGACGCCGAGGGCCGCGACGCGGGCCATGAGGATGCGGGCCAGCGTGGGCCGGTACATGCCCATCGTGGCCGGCAGGTCGGGACCGCCGGATCGGATGTTCTGCATCTCCGCCAGTACCGTCGCGGCGGGGTCGGGGGCTCGCAGCACGACCCTGTCGGTGGGGTAGCCCTCGGCGAGACAGGCGTCGAGGACGCCGAGCCGCCGGAGTACCCGCAGGGCGTTGCCCTGCAGTGTGATGCCGGAGCCCAGGGCGGTCACGTCCGGTTTGATCTCGACCAGGTCGACGCCGACCCCCGCCTCCGCCAGGAGGATCGCGGTTGCGGCTCCGGCCGATCCTCCGCCGATGACCAGGACCTTGTCCACAGCAGGCACGGCAGGCTCCATTCCGTGTGAACACGTGGGGGGCGGGCGGTAGGCGCCGCAGGAGGGGTATGCATCACTATCGTCATCGGCGCGGGCGGTTGGAAGACAAGATTGCTTATCTCAGCCATAGGTGCCGTCTATGATGCGAGTTTGTGAGCCTCGGCACCGTGGATCTGAATCTGCTGAGGTCGCTGGACGCCTTGCTCGACCAGCGAAGCGTTACTCTCGCCGCCCAGAAGATGGGGTTGAGCCAGCCTTCGATGTCGGCGGCACTGGCGCGGTTGCGCCGCCACTTCGACGATGATCTGCTCATTCGGGTGGGGCGCGAGTACCGGCTGACCCCGCTCGCCGCGCAGCTGAGGTACCGGGTCCGGGTGGCGGTCGCGGCCGCGGACCGCGTGTTCGACGTGCAGCCCGAGGTGGATCTGAAGACCTCGACACGCGAATTCCGCATCGTGCTCAGTGACTACGCCACCGCCATGTTCGGACATGCGCTGGCCTCGCTCTTCGCCCATGAGGCGCCGCGGGCGCGGCTGCGTCTCCTGATGGCCACGGGAGTCTCGGCCGACCGGCCGGAGGAGTCATCGCTCGACATCGACCTGCTCGTGCTCCCGCACGGCTTCGTGACCGACCTTCCCCACCAGGACCTGTACCGGGACGAGTGGGTCTGCGTCGTCTCCGCCGACAATCCCGCCGTGGGTGAGCGCCTCACCACAGCGGACCTGCAGTCGATGCCGTGGGTCGCCTCGTACCACGGCCCGACAGCGTCGACCCAGGCCGCGCGGTCGATGCGCATGTTCGGCGTCGAGCCGCACGTGCGCGTGGTGGTCGAAGGATTCCGGCCGGTACCCGAACTGGTCGCGGGCAGCGACCTGATCGCTTTCCTACCCCGTCGGCTGACCGAACAGCTACCCGCCGGGGTCAGGGCCCTTTCCTGCCCTCTCGACGTAACGCCGCTGAAGGAGGCGATGTGGTGGCACCCAGTACACGACGCCGATCCCGAGCACGTCCGTCTGCGCGATCTCGTCCACCACGCCACCGGTCCGCTTCGCCAGGTCCCTCGTCACACCTCCGGGTCTCCCTGATGTCTGATCAGCGGGAGACGGACCGCTCGTCGAGCCCGGCGGTGGCGAGGACGGTCGCGAGCATGGAGCCGGCCTCGATGCGGTAGTCGTCGGGCATCATCAGCCGGTGGGCCGTCAGGATGTGGTCGCGGGTGGTGGCGGCCGCCGCCTCGGCGTCCCGGTTCTCGCAGGCCGTCAGGATCTCTTCGTGGTGCTCCCCTGCGGGGCTCTGCCGCATGTCGAAATGCATGCGGATGCGTTCGGCCTGGCTGGCGTAGTTCTCGATGTTGCGCAGCAGCACCGGGCTGTCGGCACGCCGGTACAGGGTCATGTGAAAGCGGTGGTTCAGCTCGTTGAACTCGCGCTGGGGGTTCTCGCCCTTGAGTGACCTGGTGAGCTGCTCGTGCGCCTGCCGCATCTCGGCGATGTCCTCATCGCGCAGGCGGGGGACGCCGACGCGCACGGCCAAGGTCTCCAGGTGGATGCGCAGCGCGGCGACCTCTTCGGCGACCCGGTGGTCGATCCCGGCCACCACGACTCCGCGGTACGGGAGCCGGTCCACCAGGCCCTCGCTGTCCAGGCGGAGGATGGCCTCCCGGACCGGCGTACGACTCAGGCCCAGGTCAGCGGCGATTTCGGTGGGATCCAGCCGGTCGCCCGGGGCCAGCTCGCCGGAGACTATGCGTTCCTGGAGCCGTTCGAACACCAGGTCGGCGGCGCGCCGCTGAATGCTGGTCATGCTCTCTCTTCCCGAATCTGGCAGGACGCGCTGACGGAGCCGCGTCGTCCCGTGCACCAACTTAGCCCCTGACCACGGGCCCAGGCACCGCGGGGACCTCTTGTGGACGAAGAATATCCAATGTTTAATGTCCCGGACATCGGCTCAGCCGATCGCCGAGGAGGATGTATGGATCGCAGGAGTTTTCTGGTGGCGGCAGGTCTGAGCGCCACCGGCCTGGTGGCCGCTTGCGGCAACCAGGCACGCGATGGGGGCACCACCGCTGACGGGCGCGCGGTGGTCAATGTGGGCGTCACCCCGCTCCTGAACGCGGCGCCGCTCTATCTGGGCATCAAGCAGGGCTACTTCTCCGCGGAACGGCTCGCCGTCACCGCGAAGACCATCCAGACGGCCGCAACGGCCATCCCGTCGATGCTCAAGGGCGAGTTGCAGTACGCCCTCGTCTCGACGGTGCCAGCGATCAACGCCCGGGCTCAGGGCCTGCAGCTCACCATGGTGCTCGGCAACGATGTCTACGCCGAGAAGACCGAGGACGATGGTTCGGCGATCCTGGTCCGGGCCGATAGCCGCTTCAAGGGGGCGGCGGACCTGGCCGGAGCGACCATCGGCGTCGTCGGGCTCAAGTCCATGCCGGAGTTGGCCGTTCGCCTGGCGGTCCGGAAGGCGGGGGCCGACCCCGGCTCCGCCAAGTTCGTCGAGCTGCCGTACCCGGAGATGAACTCCGCGGTGAAGCAGGGCAGGGTGGACGCCGTCCTGTCGGCGGACCCGTTCCTCCAGCAGGGACTGGGGCAGGGACTGCGCCAGGCCTGCGCGCCGTACTCGGAGGCGCTGCCCAAGGTGACGGGGCTGAGCTGGATCGGCGCCGCGCCCTACCTGCAGCAGAACTCTGACGTCGCCCAGCGGTTCGTGCGAGCGATGACCAAGTCGGTCCAGTACGCGACCGAGCATCCCGACGAGGTGCGGGCCGAGGCCGCCACCTTCACCAAGATCCCCGCCGCCGCCCTCGCGAAGGTTCGGCTGCCGGTGTTCGACCCGAAGCTCGACACCGCGCACGTCAAGCGAATCTCGGCCGCCATGGTGACCGAGAAGTTCATCACCAAGGAGCCCGACCTCAACGGGCTGGTGCGCGCATGACGGTCACCGAAACCCGTGAACGGGCGGCCGTGCCCGCTGCGCGCACTCGGAACGCGCCGACCGAGGCGTGGCGGAGGTGGGGTGCCAAGGCAGGCTTCGCCGTGGCGGTGCTCGCCGTGTGGGAGAGCTCCATCCGGCTCGGCGACTTCGGGGACATTCCGGCGCCCACCGTGCTGAGCGAAGCCCTGGCCGACCTGGTCGCCGCCGGCACCATCGCCACTCCGACGCTGGACACGCTGACCTCATGGGCGCTGGGTCTCCTGATGTCGGCGGCGATCGGCGTGCCGATCGGTCTCCTCCTGGGCGTCAGCGCGGGCGCCTACCGGCTCTGCCGTTTCCTGCTGGACTTCCTGCGGACCATCCCGTCGCTGGCGCTGGTGCCACTGGCCGTCTTGCTGTACGGGTCCGGCCTGGGCAGCAAGATGCTGCTGATCACCTTCGCCTGTGTCTGGCCGATCATGCTGCAGACGGTCTACGGCGTCCGGGACATCGACCCGGTGGCCGAGGAGACCTGCCGCTCCTACCGTATCCGTCCCGTCCAACGGGCCCTGTTCCTGATCCTGCCCAGCGCCGCCGGCTACCTGGCGACGGGGCTCCGGATCGCGGCCGGCGTCAGCCTCCTGCTGTCCCTCAGCACGGAGATCATCATTCCGGCTCCGGGCATCGGCCAGGCGATCACCGTTGCGCAGCTCGGCGGCGCGGTCCCCACCATGTACGCCTGGATCGTCGCGGCCGGCGTGCTCGGCATCGTGATCAACTTTCTGTTCACCAGGGTGGAGCGCCGGGCGCTGCGCTGGCACCCATCCCAGCGGCCAGGAGGCGGGCGATGACCCGATTGACGCGCATGCTCCGGACGCTGGCGTGGGAGTTCAGCGTCCCCGTGGTCCTGGTCGTGCTGTGGTGGGTGCTCTCCGGGGCCAGCCGCTCGCTGTACTACCCGCCGTTGTCGCGAATCCTCACCCGCTTCCACGAACTATGGCTGTTCGAGCGATTCACCAGTGACGCCCTGCCCAGCGTGACGAACCTGGCCATCGGCTACCTCTCCGCCGCGATCATCGGCATCGGACTCGGGGCGGCCATGGGACTCACTCCCTGGCTGCGAGAGACCGTCAACCCGGCCGTGCAGTTCCTCCGGGCGCTGCCTGCCGTGGCGCTGCTGCCGCTGGCCATCCAGTTGCTTGGCATCGGCTGGTCGATGAAGGCGGGCGTCATCTTCTTCGGCGCGCTCTGGCCCATCCTGCTGAACACCGTCGACGGCGTCCGTTCCATCGACCCGCTGGTCAACGAGATGGCCCGCTCCTACCGCATCACCCGCTCACAGCGAGTGCTGCGCATGGTCCTGCCCGCCGCCGCCCCGCAGATCTTCGTCGGGCTGCGCGCCAGCCTGTCGGTGGCCGTCATCCTGCTGCTGGCCAGCGAACTGGTCGGCTCCACGTCCGGCATCGGGTTCTTCGTGCTCCAGGCCCAGCGCCAGTTCAACATCACCGACATGTGGGCCGGGATGGTTTTGCTCGGTCTCCTCGGCTACCTGCTGAACCTCGGGCTGCAGGCGATCGAGCGCCGCGTCCTGTCCTGGCACTTCGACAGCCGCCGGAAGAACCGTCCAGCGACGCGTTCACAGACCGATAAGGAGTCCGCCGTTGCCTAGCCCGGCACCCACCACCATGACACCGCCCCTGCTGTCGGTCACCGGCCTCGCCAAGTCGTACGGCAGCGGACCCGACCGCAGGCAGATCCTCGCCGACGTCGAGTTCACCGTGGGCACCGGCGACTTCCTCACCATCGTCGGCCCCTCCGGAGCGGGCAAGACCACGCTGCTGCGCTGCCTCTCGGGCCTCCTGAAGCCCGACACCGGAGACATCCGGCTGTCGGGAACGCCGGTTTCGGCTCCGCCCGCCGAGATGGCGCTGGTGTTCCAGGACTACAGCCGCTCCTTGCTGCCGTGGATGTCGGTTCTCGGCAACGTCACCTTTCCCCTGCGCAGCAAGGGGCTGGGCGCGGCCGAGCGCAACACCAGGGCCCAGGAGGCCCTCGCGGCGGTCGGCCTGGAATCGTCGGCGCGGCTGTATCCATGGCAGATCTCCGGCGGCATGCAGCAGCGGGTCGCCATCGCACGCGCCCTGGCCTACGAGCCGCAGATCCTGGTGATGGACGAGCCGTTCGCCTCCGTCGACGCGCAGACCAGGGCCGACCTGGAAAACCTCGTCCTCGACCTGCGCGACCGGATGGGCATCACGTTCCTCCTGGTCACCCACGACATCGACGAGGCGGTCTACCTCGCCGACCGCGTCGTGGTGCTCTCCGGCGCACCGACGACCGTCACCGACGTCGTCCCGGTCGATCTCGGCCGCGGACGCGACCAGGTCGACACCAAGGCACGCCCGGAGTTCGTCGACCTCCGCAGCCAGGTCTACCGGCTCATCCGAGCAGCCTCCCAGAACAAGGACGCCAATTGACCCTCTTCCTCACCGACGCCGACGTCAAGGCCGCCTTCGACTGGGCGACCGCGATCGCGGCACTACGCGAGGCGTACGCCGCGCCGCTCGATGAGGCCGCATTCCCACCCCGGATCATGGCCAGAGGCGACGACCTGTGGCTGCGGACCCTGAGCGGCGTCCTCGGCGACGGAAGCCTGATGGGCGGAAAGACGATCGCGGCGTCCATGCAGCACCGCCGCGCGTCCTACCTGATCCAGCTGTTCGACCAGGAGACCGTCGAACTGGCGGCTCTGCTGGACGGCAACGCGATCACCGGCTTTCGCACCGCGTCGACCTCGGCGCTGGCGGCGGACGTTCTTGCCCACGCCGGTCCGCTGAACATCGGCGTGATCGGTTCCGGGTTCGAGGCCCGGCATCATGTCCGCGCGCTCGCGGCGATACGCCGGCTGTCGTCGGTGACCGTGTTCAGCCCCAATCCCGACAGCAGAACCCGGTTCCTGGAGCACCTCGCCGACCTGGGCCTCGCGATGACCGCGGCCGGCAGCGCACCGGACGCGGTCGCCGGCGCGGACCTCGTCATCTGCGCGGCACGTTCACGCGACGAGCAGCCGACGCTGCTCGCCGAGTGGCTGGAGGCGGGGATGACCGTGATCTCGATCGGCTCGACCCTGCCCGAGCAGCGGGAAGTGGATGCGGGAGTGATCGCGCGGGCGAGCCTCATCGTCGCCGACCAGGTGGACGAGGTCGCGCATGACACCGGCGACATGATCGCCGCCAAGAACGCGGGGATCGTCTTCACCGACCAGCTCCATCCACTCCACGACGTGGTCTCGGGACGGGTGCCCGGGCGGGCGTCCGCCGAGGACATCGTGCTCTACAAGTCGGTCGGCGGCGCGATCCAGGACCTGGCGGTCGCCGCCATGTGCGTCCGCCGCGCCGCCGAACTGTCGATCGGCACCGAACTGCCGGTCGGCATCACCCCGGTCGCCAAATGATCTTCCAGGAGCAAGCCATGCGCAGACGGCTCACCGACGCGTCCCTGTCGCAGAGCGCCGCCGCATACATCGACGGAACGTGGGTCGAGGACGGCGAGAGCGGAACGCTGACCGTGCACGATCCGTCCACCGGTGAGGTGCTGGCCAAGCTGCCCAAGCTGAGCCGCCGGCAGACCACCGCGGCGATCGAGGCGGCACACCGGGCGTTCCCGCCGTGGCGAGCACTGTCCGGCAAGGAGCGTGCCGCGATCCTGCGCCGATGGTTCGACCTGGTGAACGAGCACGCCGACGACCTCGCCACACTGATCGTGCTGGAGGAGGGCAAGCCGTTCACCGAGGCCAGGGGCGAGGTGGACTATGCCGCGTCCTTCCTGGAATGGTTCGCCGAAGAGGCCAAGCGCGTCCGCGGCGACGTCATGGCGGCACCTGAGCGGACCCGGCGAATCGTCGTGCTGAAGGAGCCCGTCGGCGTAGTCGCGGCCATCACTCCGTGGAACTTCCCGGCCGCGATGATCACCCGGAAGGCGGGTCCCGCGCTGGCCGCCGGGTGCACGATGGTGCTCAAGCCCGCCGAGCAGACGCCGCTGACGGCGCTCGCGCTCGCCGAGCTGGCCGAGCGGGCGGGCGTTCCGGCGGGCGTGTTCAACGTCGTGGTGGGCGATCCGCAGGAGATCGGTCCCGAGCTGACGGGCAACCCGCTGGTCCGCAAAGTGACGTTCACCGGGTCCACGGAGGTCGGCAGGCTGCTGCTGGCGCAGTCGGCCGCCACGGTGAAGAACACGTCGATGGAACTCGGGGGCAACGCGCCGTTCCTGGTGTTCGACGACGCCGACCTCGATGCCGCCGTCGAGGGGCTCATCGCCACCAAGTACCGCAACACCGGACAGGCCTGCATCAGCGCCAACCGCGCCTACGTCCAGGACGGCGTCTACGACGAGTTCGCCCGCCGCCTCGCCGAACGCGTCGGCAGCCTCGTCGTCGGAGACGGCTTCGACGAAGGCGTCCAGCAAGGCCCCCTCATCGACGCCGACGCCGTGGAGAAGGTCGAGTCCCATGTCGCGGACGCCGTCGGGAAGGGCGCGACCGTCCTGCTCGGCGGCACGAGGCATCCGCATGGAGGCAACTTCTACAGTCCGACAGTGCTGGGCGATGTCACGGCGCAGATGGTCATCACTCAGGAGGAGACTTTCGGCCCGGTGATCCCTCTCGTCCGGTTCACCGACGAGAGCGACGCCGTCCGCATGGCCAACGACACCGAGTTCGGCCTGGCCGCCTACCTCTACGCGCGCGACGCCGAACGCATCTGGCGGGTCGGCGCCGCGCTGGAAGCGGGCATGGTCGGCGTCAACGTCGGCCTGATCTCCAACGAGGTCGCGCCCTTCGGCGGCGTCAAGCAGTCGGGCCTGGGCCGGGAGGGCTCTGTCTACGGCATCGAAGAGTTCCTGGAGCTCAAGTACCTCGCGTGGGAGAACGCAGCGGCCCTCTGAGCGCTTCCGCACCCGCAGTCTCACACCAGATCAAGGAGTGTTTCGATGGCCCGGTACACACGAGGAGAGGCCCGCGAATGGGCACGGGCGAACCTGATCGGAGTCGTCAACTGCACGATTCCGTCCTTCACCAGCGACCTGAAGAACATCAACGAGAAGGCGATCCGGCACGACACCCGGCTGGCGATCGAGCACGGCTTCACCGGCACGCTCGGGGTCTCCGAGGTGGCCATCTCGCTGCCGGAGTACCTGGACTTCCTGCGGATCATCAAGGATGAGGCGGGCGACGACCTGCTGCTGGTCCACCACGGAAGCTGGAGCAACCTCGAGCAGAACCTCGAGGCGGTGCGCGGCGCTGAGGAAGCCGGAGCCGAACTTGTCCTACTGTCCTACCCGCCGAACTTCTACCCCGAGACCGAAGAAGAGATCTACGACTACACCAAGGCCGTCTGCGACGCCACCGACCTGGCCGTGATGCTCTTCCCCATGTACCTGTGGGGCTTCAGCCCGCGCATCCACCCCTCCGACATTCCGGTGCGGCTGCTGCGCAGGCTGGTCGACGACTGCCCCAACATCGCCGCGATCAAGGCCGAGGGCGGCTTCCCCAGCATTCAGAGCGTCATCGAATGCCAGCGGCACTTCGGGGACGAGGTCGTCATCTCGATGCCGATCGAAGGCGAGCTCATCCCTCTTTCGCAGATCATGCCGATCCAGTTCTCGGCCACCAGCGACCACGAGTACTACGGCCCGATGATCCCCCGCGTCTTCGACATGCTGCGGGACGGCGAGTTCGACGCCGCCGCCGAGATCTACTGGCAGCTGCACCCCGCCCGCAAGGCCAAGACGGCGATGGCGGCCGCGCTGCACGGCGGCGCCTTCATCAACCGGCAGGCATGGAAGTTCCAGGGCTGGCTGCAGGGCTACAACGGCGGCCCGCTCCGCCAGCCCACCCAGCGGATCCACGACGCCCAGATGCACACGCTGCGCAAGGGTCTGGTCGACGCCGGGCTGGAGCCCAGCATGGATCCCTTCCGCGAGTTCTTCATCGGTCGCAACCCCACCCAGTGAGCAGCACAGGAGACATGATGCTGGACCGCACCGATGCCGAAGGCGAGATCATCAAAGCCGCCGCCGCGTACTCCAACTGGGGTCGCTGGGGCGAGGACGACGTTCTCGGCACGGTCAACCTCATCGGCGAGGCCAAGCGCCGCGAAGGCGCGGCACTGGTCAGGCTGGGCGTGTCGTTCTCGCTGGCGCAGTCGTTCGACACCGACGGCCCGCAGAAGGGCTGGCGGCGCCGTACCAACCCGGTGCACACCATGACCGACACCGGCCTGGACGCGGTGCACGGCGACCAGGGCTTCCCGCACGGCTTCGGCGGTGCCGACGACGTGATCTCGATGCCGCTGCAGTGCTCCACGCAGTGGGACGGCCTAGGCCACATCTTCGACCATGGCCGGGCATGGAACGGCCGGCCCGCCGACCAGGTCGTCACCAGCGAAGGCGACCTGGTCACCGGGATCGAGCACATGGCCCCGCACATCGCGAGCCGCGGCGTGCTGCTGGACGTCGGCCGAGTCATCGGCACCGGCGGCGAGCTGCCCGACGGTTTCGCCATCACCGAGGAGCACCTGGCGGCGACCGCCGAAGCGCACGGTCTCACCATCGGCACCGGCGACATCGTCTGCGTCCGCACCGGTCAGCTCGCCCGGGTGCGCCGCGACGGCTGGGGCGACTACGCCGGGGGTCCCGCGCCCGGCCTGTCGTTCACCACGGCCGGCTGGCTGCACCGCACCGAGATCGCCGCGATCGCCACCGACACCTGGGGCTTCGAGGTGCGTCCCAACGAGTTCGAGGACGCCTTCCAGCCGCTGCACCAGGTCGTCATTCCCAGCATGGGCCTGCTCATCGGCGAGATGTGGGACTTCGAGGGCCTCGCGGAGCACTGCGCCGCCGACGGTGTCCACGAGTTCTGGCTCACCGCGGCCCCGCTGCCGGTCACCGGCGCGGTCGGTTCCCCCGTCAACCCCATCGCCGTCAAGTGAGGATCTCCATGCCCACGGCAGCCGACCCGCTCGCCGCCGATCGCCGCGGCGCACCTTCCGCCTGATCAGGAGCCTGTCATGCGTTTGGCCACCTTTGAACACCAGGGGCATCGCCGCAGTGGGATCGTCGAGGGCGACCGGCTTCATCCGTTCCCCCTCGGAACGGATCTCCTCGACATCGTCGCCGGTAGTGCGATCCTCGCGACCGGTGCCGCCGTGCCGTTGTCGGAGGCACGGTTGCTGCCCCCGATCCAGCCGCCCTCGGTACGTGACTTCGTCGCCTTCGAGGAGCATGTCGAGGGCGTCCGCCGCAGTGTGAGCGGCGCGGCCGGTGTACCGGACGCCTGGTACGAGGCGCCGACCTTCTACTTCACCAACCCGCATTCCATGATCGGCGCGCATGAGGACGTAGCGGTACCGCCCGGTTGCGCCGCGCTGGACTTCGAACTGGAGGTCGCCGCCGTCATCGGCCGCCACGGCCGAGACCTGTCCCCCGGGCAGGCGGGCGACCACATCTTCGGATACACGATCTTCAACGACTGGTCCGCGCGCGACCTCCAGTCCCGCGAGATGCAGGTCGGGCTCGGTCCCTGCAAAGGCAAGGACTTCGCCACCACCCTCGGGCCCTGGCTGGTCACCGCCGACGAACTGGAGCCCTATCGCGACGCCGACGGCTTCCTGAGCCTGGCCCTGACAGCCGAGGTGAACGGGACGGTCGTCGGCACGGATCTCCTGTCCAACATGGGCTGGACGTTCGAGGATCTGGCCGCCTACGCCTCGCGCGGCACCCAGGTCCGCGCCGGAGATGTGCTGGGCTCGGGCACCTGCGGGAACGGCGGCTGCCTTGCCGAACTTTGGGGACGGCGCGACCGCCGGGAACCGCCACCGCTCAAGCCCGGCGACGTCGTCACCCTCACCGTGGAAGGGATCGGCACCGTGTCCAACACCGTCGTCCCCGGCCCCGCGGAACCACGTCCGATTCCGTCCGCCCGCAAGCGCCCTCGCACCCGGCCCGGGAAGTCCGCCCCATGAGCGGCCGCCTGGACGGCAAGGTGGTCGTGGTCACCGGCGCGAGTCGAGGGCAAGGCGCGGCCGAGGCCAGACTGCTGGCCGCCGAGGGCGCGACCACCATCGGTGTCGACGTGGCACGAGAACCGGCCGAAGACCTCCCTGGGATTCACTACCGGCGGCTGGACGTCACCGACGCATCTGGGTGGGCGGCCCTCGCCGAGGAACTCCGTTCATCACACGGCCGGGTTGACGGACTGGTGGCCAACGCCGGCATCACCTGGCGCGCTCGCGTCACCGAACTCGACCCCACCGACCTGGCACGCGTCATGGACGTCAACGTCACCGGCGTACTGCTGGGCATCCAGGCGCTCACCCCGTTGATGACGGCGGGCGGCTCGATCGTGTGCGTCGGCTCTGTCGCGGCACTGACCGCGCACTTCCCCGCCGCCTACACCACCAGCAAATGGGCGCTGCGCGGCCTGGCGAAGACCGCCTGCCTGGAACTGGGGCCCCGAGGCATACGCGTCAACACCGTCCATCCCGGCTACATCGAGACACCGATGACCGCCTCGGCCGCACCAGCGTTCCGGGACGCCAACGTCGCCGAGACCCCGCTGGGACGGACCGGAACCGCCGAGGAGGTTGCGCCCCTCGTCGCCTTCCTGCTCAGCGACGAGGCGTCCTTCATCGCCGGCGCGGAGATCCCCGTCGACGGCGGCATGACCGCACACGGCGGCGTCAAATCGATCCGCGACACACTCTTCGCGGAGGAGACATGAGCCGCCTGACGGGCAAGATCGCCCTCATCACCGGTACCGCCAGCGGGCAAGGGCGGGCCGCCGCCCTCCTCTTCGCCGCAGAAGGCGCCACCGTCGTAGGCACCGACCTGGACGCCGACGGGGCCGCCGAAACAGTAGAGACGGTCCGCGCGGCCGGCGGCCGAATGGACAGCACCCACCCTCTCGACCTCGGCGACGAGGCCGCGGTCAAGGCCTGGACGGACGAAGCCGCCGACCAGCACGGCGGTATCGACATCCTCTACAACAACGCCGCCGCCACCCGCTTCTCCCCCCTGACCGAGACCAGCTACGAGGACTGGTCGTTCACCTTGCGCAACGAACTGGATATCGTGTTCCTGGCCACCAAGCACGCCTGGCCTCACCTGATCGCCCGCGGCGGCGCCAGTGTCCTGCTCGTCGGCTCCACCGCCGGCATCACCGGCTCGGTCACCAACCACCGCATCGCCCACACCGCAGGCAAGGGCGGCATCGTCGCCATGACAAGACAACTCGCCGCCGAAGGCGCAGCCCACGGAATACGCGTCAACTGCGTCAGCCCTGGCATGATCCAGACCCCGGCCAGCGCCGGCACCCTCCTCGCCGACGACCATCCCATGCGCACCATCGCCCGGCACATCCCGCTCGGCCGCATCGGCACCCCCGAAGAAGTCGCACGCTGCGCTCTGTTCCTGGTCAGCGACGAAGCTTCCTACGTCACCGGCACCAACCTCGTCATCGACGGCGGCTGGTCCACAGTCCTCCCCGGCACCCCCTGAATAGCGGAAGAACTGGCGGCGATGGTGAGCCGCCGGGCCCGGCTGGCGGGCAGCACGGCCAAGAACGCCTCGATGTCGCCGACGTCGACCAGCGCCCAAGCGTGTTTGCCGCGCTGATCATGCAGGTGTTCGGCCAGGTCCCGGACGGTCCCCAGCGCCCGGTCGATGGCGAGGTCGCTGCGCGGCAGCGTCCCGGTCCAGCGCGCCCGCTCCCGGGAGCGCAGCAGGAACTCGGCGAACGACTCGACCGCCGGCCGCAGAGGTTCGGGGACGGCATCGATCCGGCGGCGACGCCGCCCGGCCGCCGGCCGGTCGGCGTGATCGGTGGGCAGGGCCAGGCCCCGGGTGGTGACGAAGGTCTCTAGGGCGCGGGCCAGCGGCCCCATCGAGCGTCCGGTCCAGCGGGCGCGTTCCAGCATGGCCTGCGGGCGGTTGGGTGATCGTCGTCCATCACCCGCCCCACCTGGGTGATCAGGGTGCAGGCGCGCCCGGGCGAGTATCCGCGGGCCAACTGGCCGATCAGATCGCCCAGCCAGGCGGGCGGGTCGGACAGCCGAGCGATGAGGTTGCCGCCGGCGACGAAGGGCCGGTCGGGGTGACGCTGCCAGCACCGCGTGCACAAGCCGTGCCCGAACTGCCCGCACTCTACGCAGACCCGCCGACGAGCAGCTTCTTCGCCTTGTTCGTGTTGGCCGAGGGCAGGGTATCGAGGAACTGCTCGACGGCGGTCCCGACCTCCATGCCTCCGGTCGGGCTGTCCGGGATGATGCCGGGGAACGTCACCACCGTCGCGTCGTCCGACACCGAGAGCCCGCGAGATCGTGCGCTAAGCCTCTGCTGTCCCTGGTCAGTCGCCGGTCTCCTACGCCCACGCCCAATCCCTGGTCGAGGCCATCCCGCGCGCCCACCTGCTCACCAGCACCGCGCCCAGCCACATGATCTGGCTCGGTGACGACTACCCCACCATCAGCGCCGCCATCACCGACTTCCTCACTCAGCCTGTTTGAACCTCCACGACCGAAGAGGCGCGACCGGCGCAGGCGTCCGGGCGTTCGTCCCACGTTCGTTAGATGAACACCCGACCATGCGGACCACTGCCGAGCAGGAACCTCCTGGCCGACCTCGTCCCCGACGGGGATCGTCGACCGGTTGTGCCTGCTCGGCCTGGCGTCCGCGCTCGGTGTCAGCCGTCGATGGCCTGGTAGAGGGTGGTCCAGAAGTCGTGGAACAGCCGCGCCGGATCCGGGGTGGACATCCCGACCTGGGTGAGCAGGATTCCGGTGAGCTGGTTGGTCGGGTCGGCGTAGACGGTGGTGCCGGTTCCGCCGTCCCAGCCGAACTGGCCGATCGGCGCGTAGTCGCCGCGGTAGGTGCGCACCGCCATTCCGAAGCCCCAGCCGCCGTGCAATCCCAGCCCAGACGACAGATGGGCGATGTTCCTGTACATCGTGTCGCGGGCGGCTTGTTGCGCGGGCGTGAGGCAGTTGGTGGTCATCAGCTCGACGGCGGGCCGGGACAGGATCCGCTGATCCTGGTGCATGCCGTTGTTCAGCAGCATCCGGAAGAAGGCGTGGTAGTCGTCGACAGTGGAGACCAGTGCGCACCCCTGGAACACCGGAGGCTGGCTGACCCGTCCCCCTGCGGCCTCGTCCCACACCAGGAACTCTCCGGTCTGCGGGTCGGGCCCGTACAGGGGTGGTAGCCGGTCGATCTTGTCGGCGGGCACATGGTAACCGGTGTCGGTCATGCCCAGCGGATCGAGGATGCGTTCGCGCAGGAACGTCCCGAACGACTGACCGGTGACCCTGGCAACGAGCACGCAGAGCACCTCGTGGCTGATGTCGTACTGCCACCGCTGTCCGGGCTGGTACGACAGCGGGAGCTCGCCGAGGCGACGCATCCACTCGTCCGGCTCGGGCGCCGGTCCGGACTCCACGCCGTAGTCGGTCGCCTCAAATGTCGCGGCCCTGATCGGAGAGTCCAGTAGTTCGAAATCCATTCCGAGCCCGAACGTTGAGGTGAGCAGGTCTCGCACGGTGATCGGCCGGTGGGCCGGCACGGTGTCCTCCAGCGGGCCGTCGGGCCGTTTCAGCACCTTCCGGTCGGCCAGTTCGGGCAGCCACTCATCGACCGGGTCGTCCGGCCGTATCCGGCATTCGTCGAGCAGGACCATCGCCGCGGCCATCGTGACCGGCTTGGACACCGACGCCATCCGAAAGATCGTGTCCCGGCGCATCGGCGCGCCCCCGTCATGCCGCATCGTCCCGAGCGCTTCGGCGTGCGTCCGGCCTCCCCGGCTGACCAGGGCAACCAGCCCGGGAATCTTTCCGGACTCGACATGGCGTGCCAGCACCTCGCGCAGTCTGCGCAGCCCCGCATCGGAGAAGCCGCTGTTGCTTTGTCCCATCATGAATCTCCTTGTCTCCAGCGTTCGATCTCACGGCGGCCCCTTTGGCTAGCGGCCATGCGATGAGCGTGCACCCTGCCCTAAGGTCAAGGTCAACCCTGTCGCGATCATGAGCTGATCTGCGCCGATCTCAGGCGTCCCCGGGGCCTGGGCCAGCGGTTGGGCCGCGGTCCGCGCGGTCCGGTGCGGTGATGGACTGGAACAGCTGCGCGCTACCCTCGCCCTATGATCGCCCGCCACCCGTACGCCAAGCTGAATGCGGAGGTCGCCGACGACCACGGCTCGATCCCGCGCACGGACATTCGGGCCGTCGCCGACGCGGTGTGCGAGACCGCAGCCACCCGCGTCCTGGAGGTGTGCTAAGGCGATGGCAGACGGGCTCACGATCGGTCAGGCGGCGGCGTTCGTCGGCGTCACGATCAAGACCGTGCGGCACTATCACCGGCTCGGCCTGGTCGCCGAGCCGGAACGGGACGGGTCGGGCTACCGGCGTTACCGGTCGGCCGACCTGCTGCGGCTGGTCCAGGTCCGGACGCTGGCCGAGGCCGGCGTGCCGCTGGCCGAGATCGGCGACCTGCTCGACTCCGATCCCGAGGAATTCGCCGCGTCCCTGGACGACGTCAAGCGGCGGCTCACCGAACGGATCGAGGACCTGATCGCGCGCCGCGACACGCTGCACCGGCTCGCCCACGGTGACCGAGCCCTGCTACCCGACCGAGCCTGCGCGGTCGTGGACCGACTCGCCGAACTTGGCTTCAGCCCCGACTACGTGGCCGCCCAACGGGAGGCTCTGGTGCTGGCCCGGGCGCTGGTTCCGGAGGTCTTCGACAGCTTCCTGACCCAATTCGAGCACCGGCTCGACAATCCCGAGTTCGTCAAGCTGACCAAGCGCGGCGTCGATGCGATGTCCTGGGATCCCGACGACCCGCGGATCGAGGAACTGGCGTCCGCGCTGGCCGACAAGATGCTGGCCGACCGCGCGCTGCTGGCAACGCCAACCGGATTTCAGAACCAGTCCGACGCCGCCACCCGGTACGGGCTGGTCAACCACCACCGGGAAGACCAAGCGCCAGCCATCGCCCGGTTGAACGCGCTGGTCGAGGCGAAACTGCGCGCGGCTGGCATCGACATCCCGCATCAATGACCGGCACCCGGCCACGATCGCCACTACGGCCAACCCCAAGGCGCGATCCAAGCGTTCAACGAACTGCGGTCAAACGAACGCTCGGACACGACACCCGGTTGAGCTCCTCGACCCGCCGAGTTCCCAACCTCATGCCTGAGCCGAGAAGCCCGACGGGCTACCGCTAGTTTCTGCACTCAGCCTCCTCGCGGACCGGAGACCAGCGCCGACGGGTGCCGGTTCCAGGTCGCCGCCGACGCCGAGCTCCAGCGGTCCATCACCGCGGCGTAGTGCTCGGGGTCCAGCGCGGCGACCGGGTGGTGCGGCCCGGCCACGGCGTTGGAGCTGTCCCAGGTGAGCTTCTGCGACTCCTCCGGGCTCAACACGCTGGTGCGGCTGTGGAAGCGCGCGGCCGCGGCCGGCGGGCAGCTGGTGCTGCTGCGTCCGGCCTCCCGGGTGGCCAGGATCGTGACGACCACCGGCCTGGACCGCGCCCTGCGGATGTGGACACGCTGCCCGACCAGTTGCCCGACGGGCCGCCGGTGACCTGGTCCAGACCTGACGCCCGTAGCGATGCGGGCCGGCTGGCTATGCGGCCAGATCGAGGGTGGAGAAGTCCACTTCCTTGAGCACGGGTTGAACGCCTCGGGCTGGTCGGTTAGCTCGTCGGTGGCGTAGGCGCCGAACCGTCTGATGCGGGCGCGCAGGTACGGCGACAGCGCCGCCAGCTGGTCGGCGGTGATCGTCCAGCCTTCGGCGACCAGGCCGCCGACCACGTCCATGATGTCCAGGGCGTTGTGGAAGATGACCAGGTTGGCCAGCAGGGTGTTGAGCTTGATCAGCTTCTCTTGCTCGTCGGGGTCGTTGTCGGCCAGCACGCCGTTGTTGCCGAAGGCCAGCCACTGGGCGAAGCCGTTGTAGGACTCCACCTTGTTGGTCGCGGCGGTGATACGGGCCCGCAACTGCGGTCGGCCAGGAGCAGGGCGACGGTGCGCACGCTGCGGCCGACCTCGCGGAACACCTGGTAGATGCGGTTCTTGCGGGAGTTGGACCGCAGTCGGCGCATCAGCGTGGCTGAGGACAGGCGGCCTTCGCTGATGGAGATGGCCACCTGCATCAGGTCGCGCCAGTACCGCTCGATCGAGGAGCAGGACATGCGGCAGTGCTTCGTCACGCGTGCGGAGTTCAGGCGGTAGGTCCGTGAGGGGTCATCATCGATGACCCCACCGTCGCCGCCTGCACCCGGCTGATGTTGCACAAGGGCGACGGTCACGCCTCCTGAGGCTCCTCCTCCTGACGCTTCTCCTCGTTGAGGATGACGTTCAGCAGGCCGGGGAATCGCGCCTCCAGGTCGTCGCGGCGCAGCATGATGTAGAGGTTGCGGCCCTCTGTGCGCTGCCAGATGACGCCGTTCTCGCGTAGCACGCGCCAGTGGCCGGTGAGCGTGGATTTGGGCGCGCCCACGTCGATGTCGCCGCACCACATCTCCTTGCCGGAGGCGATCTGGTGCACGATCTTGTGCCGGATCGGGTGGCCCAGGGCGTGCATGACGTCCACGAGCTGGATCTCGTCGCGGTCGGGGTGCAGGAGCGCGGCCATGTGTACCACTGTACGGGATGTTCGTACGGTCGGTTGACTTCCCGTCGATTGTACGAAAGTCTCGTACGGTCGAACTGTTCGACCTTTTCGGACAATCGTATCGAGTCGATGGGATCTTCATGCCCGCATCGCGTTCGCGCCCCGGCCTGGCCTTGGCGCTCCTGGCGTTCGCCCAACTCATCATCGCCCTGGATTTCAACATCGTGTACGTGGCATTGCCGGAGATCGGCCGGGAGCTGAGCTTCTCCGATCAGGGCCTGCAATGGGTCGTCAGCGCCTACGCGGTGGTGTTCGGGGGCTTCTTGCTGCTGGGCGGCCGCGCCTCGGACCTGCTGGGCCGGCGGCGGATGTTCGCCTTGGCGCTCGCCCTTTACGCGGGTTCCTCGCTCGCGGGCGGGCTCGCCCAGGGGCCGGGATTGCTGATCGCGGCCCGTGCCGTCCAGGGCATCGGGGGCGCGCTGCTCTTCCCGGCCACCCTCTCCCTGGTCAACACCATGTTCGCCGAGGGCAGGGAGCGCAACCGGGCCTTGGCGGTCTGGGGCGGCGCCGGGGCGAGCGGGTTGTCGCTCGGCTCACTGCTCGGCGGGGTGCTGACCGACATCTTCGGCTGGGAGGCGGTCTTTCACGTCAACGTGCCGCTGGCCGGCGGCGCCGCGCTGCTCGCCTTCGTTCTCCTCGTCAAGGACGGGCCGCGCGAGGCGGGCCGCGGCTTCGACCTGCCCGGCGCGCTCGCGGTGACCCTTGGCGTGACGCTGTTCGTCTTCGCGCTCGTCCAGGGGCCGGAGGCCGGCTGGGCCGCTCCGGAGATCCTCGCCGCGTTCGCCGCGTCCGCCGGGCTCCTCGCGGTGTTCACCTGGATCGAGGCCCGTACCAAGGACCCGCTGATGCCGCTGCGGTTGTTCGCCAACCGCAGCCTGAGCGCAGGGATGGCGATCACGTTCACGTTCATGGGCACGTTCGGCGCCCTGCCGTACCTGCTGACGATCTACCTCCAGAGCGTGCACGCCTACAGCCCGCTCCAGACCGGCCTGGCGTTCCTGGTGCCGTCCCTCGCCATCGCCGCGGGCACGCAGGTCGGCGAGCGCCTGGTCGGCCGGATCGGCCTGCGCGCCACCCTGCTCGGCGGGCTGGTCGTGGGCGTGCCCGGCACGGCGCTGATGGCGTACGCGATCAGCGCCGACGGATCCTACGCCGCCCTGCTGCCCGGGATTCTCGTCTCCGGCGTCGGCCAGGGCGTCGTGTGGACCGGCATGTGGATCGCGGCCGCCTCGGGCATCGAGGCGGGCGAGCAGGGCGTCGCCTCCGGCATGGCCTCCACCGCCCAGCAGGTCGGCGGCGCGGTCGGCCTCGCCGTCATCGTCGCGCTCACCAACTCCGGCCTTGACGGGCTCACCGGAGACCCGCTGCGGCGGGAACTCGCGGGCGGCATCCAGACCGCGACATACGTCGCGGCGGCGGCCATCCTGCTCGGTGCCCTGGCCGCCCTGGCACTGAAGAAGCCCTCGCGGCAGCCGGAGCCGCACCGGGCGCCCCTCGCGCCCGAGCCCGTCCTTGTGAACACCGAAGACTAGGAGAGCAGGACTGTGAACGTGGACTTCGAGGTGGCCGTCGTGGCTGCGGGCCGGTGGGCATGCTGCTCGCGTACGAACTGGCCCTTCAGGGGGTGCGCCCCGTCGTGCTGGAGCGGCTGCCCGAGCCCACGCTCCAGTCCAAGGCCGGCACGGCGGTCACGCTCGGCCTGGTGACCGCCGAGCAGGTCGCCGCGGTGTTTGACGCCGTGTGGGGCGAGGTGGCGGCGCGGACATGGAACCGGCACCGGTCGGCGCTGCGCTCGTTCACCACCTGGGTGGTCGGCCGCAGCTGGGCCACCGCCGACCTGACCGCGCTCATCGAACGGCGCCCAGAGACCCGCGACCGCACCCGGGTGATCGACCGGCAGATCATCGCCGCCCTGCTGGACCGCCGTGACGTGTCACGGGAGAAAACGCTCTGGCGGCTCGCCTTCGAGTCGGCGGCACGCGCCGACGAGGTCCTCGCGCTGGGCATCGAGGACCTGGACCTGGACAACAAGCGCGGCCGCGTCCTCGGCAAGGGCGGAACCGTACGATGGATCCACTGGCAGTCCGGCACCGGCCCGCCTGCTGCCCCGCCTCATCGCAGGCCGCACCAGCGGGCCGCTGTTCCTGGCCGACCGGCGCCCCGCCTCGGCCCGCACGCCTGCGGCCGCCGACCTGTGCTCGCACACCGGCCGCGGCCGGCTGTCGTACGAGCGCGCCGAGTACCTGTTCAAGCAGGCCACCCGGAAGCTCGCCCCCCGCCGGCGTCCGTTGCTTTTGGCGATTGCTAACGGGATCCCTCTCTGGTTGAGGGCGGCTGGGGCACGGTGAGGGTGCGATGTTGTCTGTGATACAGACAGGCGTTTGAGGCAGGCACGCAGATGAGCGGCCGACGCCTGAAACTGGTTCTACGGAGCAGTCGCCGCATTCGCTGCGGCGTCGCCGGGGATGAGCAGCGTCTTGCCGAAGGTACGGCGGTTCTCGATGGCGGCGTGCGCGTCGGCGGCGCGTTCGAGCGGGAAGGTCTGGCCCACCAGCGGCCGTATCCGCCCGGCCCGTACCTGCTCCAGCACCTCGGTGACCAGTTGGGTCTGGTAGCCGGGGATGCGGGCTTGGCCGCCGAATCCGATGACGCTGATGCCGCGGGGCACCAGTTCGGCGGCGCTGGCCTGGAGCGGTTCGCCGGTGGCAAAGCCGTACACCACGATCCGGCCGACACCATCGGCGAGCGCACTCACGGCGCTGACGGCGATCGCGCCGCCCAGCCCGTCGAACACCACATCGGGACCGGTGCCCCCCGTGGCCCTCCGCAGTTCTCCCGCGAAGTCCGGGTGCTCGTGGTCCACGACAGTGTCCGCGCCGAGGCCCTTGACCACTCGTTGGTCGTGCTCGCCGTGCACCACACCGATCACCGTGCGCGCTTCGGCGTGGCGGGCGAGCTGGATCAGCAGGCTGCCGACACCCCCGGCCGCGCCCAGGACCACGACCCGTTCGGTTCCGGTGAGGCCCGCCGCCCGCAGCGCCCCCATGGCGACCCGCCCCTGGACGAACACCGCGGTGGCCTCCCTGAGGTCCACGCCGGCGGGCACCTCGACGACGCCCGCCGCGCTCACGGCCACACGTTCGGCATACCCTCCGGAGCCCCCGGCGGCGGTGACCACGCGCTGACCGAGCAGCGTGTCCGGGACATCGGCCCCCACCTCGCGGATGACTCCGCCGATCTCGTTGCCCGGCACGAACGGCGGGCGCAGCCCAGCGGGCGGCGCCGACCGGCCCGAGCGTATCCAGGTGTCGATGAAGTTGACGCCCGCGGCCTCGACCTCCACCAGCACCTGGCCGGGGCCGGGACGGGGGTTGGCGGCCTCGGCGGGCTCCAGCACCTCTGGTGGACCGAAGCGGCTGATCTGAACGACGCGCATGTCGTGCTTCCTTTCGTTGGGTTGTCGCGTTGGCGGCTCACTCGCTGTGAGCCGGCACCGCTTTCTCGACTGGAGTCGCGGCCTGTTCCGGGGCGGTCTGCCCCGGCAACAGGAAGGTGGCGAGCGCGGCGGCCACACAGATGGCCGCTGACACGCCGAAGACCGTGGCGTAGCCGGAGGCCAGCGCCGGCGCCGACGCAGTACCGAAATCCTGAGTCCGGGCAACGGCCACGGTGACCAGGGCGGCCAATCCCACCGCGCCGCCGACCTGCCGGGAGGTGTTGAGGATCCCGGCGGCCAGGCCCTCCTCACCGCGCGCGATTCCCGACGTCGCCGCGGCGGCCAGCGGGGTGAAGGTCAGCGCGATCCCGGAGCAGGTCAGCGCACCCGGCAGCAGGACACCGACGACCAGGTCGCTGTCGGCGGTGAGCCGAGCCTGCCATCCGAACCCGGCCGCCGCGACCAGCGCGCCAACGACCACCAGCGGGCGTACGCCGACACGCCGGAGCAGCCGGGGCCCCAGCCGGGAACCGATCACCAGGGCGGCGGTGTGCGGCAGGAACGACAAGCCCGCTTCCAACGCCGAGTACCGATGCACGTTCTGCAGGTACAGCGAGACGAAGTACCACAGCGAGAACGTGACACCGCCGAGGAGCAGCATGATCAGGTTGGCACCGGAGACTGCCCTGGACCGGAAGATCCCCAGGGGCATCAGCGGGCTGCGCGCCACCCACGCCTGGAGGGCGAGGAAGACGCCGATGGCCGCGACACCGGCCAGGATGGGTACCAGCGCCCGGCCGGAGCCCCAGCCGTGCTCGCCGGTCTGGGAGACGCCGAAGGCCAGCGCCGACAGACCCACGGTGATACTGACGGCGCCGGGCAGGTCCAGCTTCTGGGACGCCGTCCGGTGGTCGGCGATCAGGACCAGCGACCCCACGATCACCACCAGCCCCACCGGCACGTTGATGAGCAGCACCCAGCGCCAGGACAGCAGATCAGTCAACAGACCGCCCAGCAACGAGCCCGCGGCGCCGCCCACGGCCCCGACGGCGCTCCAGGCGGCCAGTGCCGAGGCTCGCTTCGGCCCTTCGGGGAAGGCGACGGTCAGCACGGTCATGGTGGCCGGGGCCAGGATCGCGGCGCCGAGCCCCTGCAGGGCGCGCGCGCCGATGAGCAGCCCGGGGGAGCCCGCCAGGCCGCCGACCAGGCTGGCGACGGTGAACAGGGCCAGACCGGCGACCAGCACTCGGCGGCTGCCGTACAGATCGCCCATCCTCCCGCCCAGCAACAGGAAACCGGCAAAGGTCAGCGCATATGCGTTGACCACCCACTCCAGCCCGGACGCGCCGAAGCCGAGCCCTTCGCGGATGGCCGGGAGCGCCACGTTGACGATCGAGACGTCCAAGACGACCAGGAACTGCGCGGCACAGGCGAGCACCAGCACCGCCCAGGGGGATCGCTGGGACATAGGGTTCTCCAATCGGAACGGAACATTCGGGTCGGATAGTATCGGACGGTTCCGTTCCGCGAAAGGGATAGGATGCTCCGCATGACCTCCCCGGCACGTACCTTCGTCGGCGGACGCCGCGCCGAGGCCGACCGCAACGACCAGTACGTCTTCGCCGCGGCGCGACAGGTCTTCATCGAGCGGGGACCGGACGCGAGCATGGCGGCCGTGGCAGCGCGGGCGGGTGTCGGCATCGGCACGCTCTACCGCCGCTACCCGACCAAGACCGATCTGGTGCGGGCGATCTGCACCGCGGCCATGGAGCGCAGTTGTGCCGAGGCGCAGGCGGCCCTGGATGAGGAACCGGACGGTTGGTCCGCGCTCGCCCGGTTCATGCGCAGCGGCGTCGCCCTCGGCACCGGCGGGCTCAACCCACTCGCGGGCACCTTCACTGTGACCGAGGAGATGCTGGAGACCAGCCGACGTGAACGGGCCGCCATCGAGGCGATCGTGGACCGTGCCCATCGGGAGGGCAGCCTGCGGGACGACATCACCGCCCCCGACATCACGCTGCTGCTCAACCAGTTGCACGCCCTGCGCGGCATCGATGAGCAGGAGGCGGTGACAGCGTTGCAGGAACGCTACGTCGCGCTGCACCTGGAAGGACTCCGCGCCCCCGCCACCACGCCGCTTCCCGGCCCAGCACCGAGCTGGGACGCGATCGAGCGGCAGTGGCGCAACGAGCCCCGCTGAAGCCCGGCGGCGGCTGCCGGGTGACGTTGCTGGCGGCGTACCTGTTCTGCCGCAGGCGGGAGATCATCGATGCGCTGGTGGATCTGCTGATCACCACGGTGCAGCGGATCAACGCCCGCGCCGACACCAAGGTCACCGAGGAGTTCGTCGCCGAGCTGAAGCGGGTCTCGGGCAAGGAAGGCATCTTGTTCAAGATGGCCGAGGCCGCCCTGGAGGCTCCGGACGAGACCGTCAGCGAGGCGATCCACCCGGTGGTGCCCGGCGGGGTCGACACGCTGGTGGCGCTGTGGCACGAGTTCAAGAGCAAGGGCAGCACCTACCGGCAGCACCGGCAGCGGGTGTTCAAGGCCTCCTACACCAACCACTACCGGACCGGGCTGATCGGCATCCTGGAGGCGCTGCAGTTCGGGTCGACCAACACCGTGCACGCCCCGATGATGGCCGCGCTGGCGCTGATCAAGCGGTACAAGGCCGAGCGGACCAACCGCACCAAGTACTACGCGGTGGGCGAGACGGTGCCGGTGGAGGGCATCGTGCCGGCCGAGCGGCCGAGCTGATGTACAGGACCGACAAGAACGGTCGGCAGCGGATCTTGCGCAGCGTGTACGAGTGCGGGGTGTTCCAGGCGCTGCGCGACAAGCTGCGGTGCAAGGAGATCTAGGTGCAGGGGGCGCACAAGTGGCGCAACCCCGACGACGACCTGCCCAAGGACTACGAGGACAAACGGGCCGAGAACTACGCCAAGCTTCGCAAGCCACTGGACGCCCGACGGTTCACCCGTGAGCTGATCGAGGAGATGGACGCCGAGCTGTCGGCACTGCACGATGCGCTTCCCGGCCTGCCCTGGTTGGACGTCGTCGAACGCAAAAAGGGCGGCGCGATCCTGCTCACCCGCTGGACCCGGTTCCCGAGCCGCGGAACCTGCGCAAGCTCAAAGCCGCGGTCCGGACCCGCTGGGGCGTGGTCCCGCTGCTGGACATGTTCACCGAGACGGCGCTGCGCGCCGGCTGCCTGGACGCCCTGGTCCCCGCCGGGACCCGGTTGGGGATGGAGCCGGCGGAGTTCGTCGAGCGGATGCTGCTGGTGATCTACGCCTACGGCACCGGCGCGGGGATCCGGTCGGTCGCCTCCGGCGACCACCCGTATTCGGAGGAAGACATGCGCTACTCGCGGCGCCGGTTCCTGTCGGTCGCCGACGCCCGCGAGGTCGCCAAGGTCATCGCCAACGCCACCTTCGCCGCCCGGCAGACCGCGCTGTGGGGCGAGGGCACCACCGCGGTGGCCTCGGACTCCACCCACTTCTCGGCGTTCGACCAGAACATCTTCACCGAATACCACTCGCGGTACAAAAGGGCCAAGCGCGGCGTGCTCATCTACTGGACCGTCGACACCGCCGGGGGGATGGCGATCTACAGCCAGCACCTGGCCTGTTCGGCGTCGGAGGTGCACGCCATGGTCGAGGGCGTGATGCGGCACGGCACGAACATGAACGTGGAGACCAACTTCGTGGACTCCCACGGCGCCACGCTGATCGGGTTCGGCATCACCCGGTTGCTGAACTTCGACCTGGTCGCCCGGTTCAAGCAGATCAACGCCATGAAGCTGTACCTGCCCGGCCGCACCGACCGCTTCTCCCACCCGCTGCTGGGTCCGGCGCTGATCGGACCGATCCGGCCCGAGATCATCGAGAACAACCACGACCTGATCATCAAGTACGCGACCGCGATCCGGCAGGGCACCGCCTCCACTGAAGCCCTGCTCCGGCGGTTCCAGGGCGAGACCACCCACCCGGCCTACTCGGCGATGCTGGAGGTCGGCTGCGCCCAAAGAACCATCTTCATGGCTCGCTGGCTGCGAAACCGCGACCCGCAGCACGAAACCGAGTCCGGGCTGAACGTGGTGGAGAACTACAACGGTGTAAACGACTACATCCGCTTCGGCAAGCGCGGTGAGCTGGCCTCCAACAAGCGCGAGGAGCAGGAACTGGGGATGCTGTGCCTGCAGATCCTCCAGTCGGCCCTGGGTTACATCAACACCCTGATGATCCAGGACACCCTCGCCGAGCCCGAGTGGGCCAGCGTGCTCACTGACGCCGACCGGCGTGGCCTCACCCCGCCGTTCACCACCAACATGACCCCGTACGGCACCGTGCAGCTGCGCACCGACCAGCGTCTGGACCTCAGCGGCCCCCCGGCAGCGCCCGGCGGTTAAGAAGAACAGGACCAGTAGGAATCCGGGCCCCGAGGCCCCAGCGGGAAGGAACACCCGATCAGATGGCGAGAATCTCGTCCGAGCCGTGGCGGCACGCGATCAACACCGCGTTGTCACACGCCGAGATGACCGAGGTGACCGCGCTGTACAACGGCGGCTTCACCGGCAAATGGATGCCGTTCAGCGCGCCCGGGGAGGTGAAGGCGATCTGGGCGCAGATCGTGGAGCCCCCCGAGGCCGGCCGGCTGGGCTGGGCCGCCAAGGTCGACATCAGCCTCCCCCCTGGCCGCAACGTGCTGACCTGTGTCTACACCAAGGGCCGTCCACCCCGAGCACGCCGTCCTCGCCGGCCGGCCCGCCCGGTGAGGCTCCCGCCCCGACCCCGGTCACCGGCTGATTGGCGGTGGGCGCGCACCCCGCCGCGCGGGCCCTTCGCCTGTCAGCCCGTCCGGCGCCGGAAGGCGGTGCGGTAGTCGCGCGGGCGTCGTCCGGTGTGCCGGGCGAAGAGGGCTGCGAAGGTGCCGGAGTCCCGGTAGCCGACCGTGGCGGCGATGGCGGCGACGGTGCCGTCCGTGGTCTCCAGGAGGTGACGGGCGCGGCGGACGCGGGAGGTCTGCAGGTACTCCAGCGGGCTCTGTCCGGTCTCCTGCGCGAAGCGGCGCAGCAGCGTCCGGGTGCTGACGTTGAAGGTCTCCGACAGTGCGGCGAGGTCGTATCGGGCGGCGAGGTTCTGGTCGAGCCACCGCATGACCCTGCGGGAGAACTCGTTCCCCGGCTGCGGGAGAAGCCCGGCGTCGACGTAGGGGGCCTGGGACGATCGTGCGTCGTCGACGAGCGCCACCCGCGCGGTCCTCCGCGCCACGCCGGCGCCGCTATGGCGGCGGATCAGCTCCAGCGCGAAGTCGTACATGGCGCTGAAGGCGGCGGTCGTCGTCACTCCCGTGTCGGTGACGACCATCTGTTCGGGCCGGACGTCGGCGTCCGGGCAGCGCCGTGCCAGTTCGTCCGCGAAGAGCCACGCCGTCGTCGCCCGCCGCCGCTCGAGCAGGCCCGCCTCGGCCAGCAGGAACGCCCCGACGCAGATCGCGACGACGGCCTCGCCCGCGGCGGCGTGGGAGCGGATCGCCGCGATTTCGGGGGCCAGCGACGTCAGTTTCATGTCCACATCAAGGCCGGGCGCGAGTTCGAAGCCGGGCACGACCAGGACATCGACGTCGCGCAGCGGAGAAACGGCCAGCACAGCGCCACCGGATGCGGCGACGCGACGGCGGGGCGAGACGACCGACACCTCGTAGCCGTCGCGGTCCGGGCCAGCGATGTGCGCGGCCATCGTCAGGAGATCGGGGACGCCGAACACCTCGGACGCGAAGCACCCCGGATAGGCCAGCACCCCGACCCGCAACGCGCTCATATACGCCTCCTCGTCCGTGGCGAGATTACCTTTATAAATGGCGATCCGGCCTATCCCGGTGCAAGGGAGCGGCAGTCCAGGCTTGTCCCCATGAACGCAGCTAACGGGCGTCTTGACGACGCGATCACGGACTTCTCCCGCCGGCGGGTGGACGTTGACGGGGTGGTGAAGACGGTGTACGTCTCGGGGGCCGGACCTGGTGTCGTGCTGATGCCGGAGATGCCCGGCATCAGCCCGGACGTCCTCCGGCTGGCGCGGTGGATGCGGGACGCGGGGTTCACCGTGTACGTCCCCTCGCTGTTCGGCGTCGACGGGGCCTACCCCACGGCCGAGGACGGGGAGAAGGTCGTCCGCCGCGCGTGCGTCAGCGCCGAGTTCCGTGCGTTCGCCGGGGGCGGCACCAGCCCCGTCACCGCGTGGCTGCGCGGCCTCGCACGGCAGGCGCACGGCGAGTGCGGCGGTCCGGGAGTCGGCGCGATCGGTCTGTGCTTCACCGGCAACTTCGCCCTGACCATGACGCTTGAGCCGTCCGTCATCGCGCCGGTGGTCAACCACCCGTCGCTGCCCCTGGACGACCCCGCGGGGCTTGAGCTCAGCGACGAGGACGCCCGCGCCGTCCAGGATCGCGTCGAGCGCGACGGGCTCACGGTCCTTGCCTACCGGTTCGACAACGACCGCTGGTGCACCGGCCAGCGCTTCGCCGCCTACCGGGCGCTGCTCGGCGACGCCTTCGACAGCCGCGTCCTACCGGGCGGCGCCGCCAACACCGACCCGCCCCCGTTCTTCCGTGACATCGTCGGAACCCCCCACAGCGTCACCACCGCCCACCTGGTCGACGAGGACGGCCACCCCACCCTGAAGGCAAGGGACGAGATCCTCGCCCACCTGACCGCCCGCCTGCACCTCTAGCTCGCCGCACGCTTGATCAGGCGGCGGTCCGGAGCAGGCGGTCCTTGGCGACCAGGCGATGGTGACCGGGACGTCCGCGCATGAGCCGGAAGCGGGTGGTGCGGCCGGCGCGGAGGAAGTTACTCAGCGGTCACTAGTGATGCTGGTCACTGTGCGCATTAGAGGAGGCCAGCGAAGCATGCACGTCGAGAACTGAGCCGCCTCGGTCTTGGTCCCGGCGTCTCGATATCGGTCGAATTCGGGACGAGTGGAGGTACGCGGAATGGACGCCCAGGTCAAGTAGTCCCGAAACCCATCCCGGAATCAAAGGTAAAGCGTTGAGGTCCGGGACGGTTTACGGGGACGATCGGGAGATGCAGCCCGCCCCGCAAGCCCCGGCCGCCTGCACCAACACCGTCCGCATCGGCTACGCCCGCGTCTCCGGACGCACGACGGTGCCGGCGCCCGGTCCATGAAGGAACTACTCGTGCTCCTAGAGGACGAGCTGCCCGCCCGCGACGTCAACCTGGAGATCCTCACCGTCATCTGCGCTGGCCTCCACAAGCCCAACGGGCAGACCATCGCCGACAAGATGCTGTTCATGGCCGCCGAGATGGAACGCGAACTCATCCACGAACGAACCATGGACGGCCTCGCCGCCGCCAACGCCCAAGGCCGCTACGGCGGACGACCTCCTGCCGTCGACGACGACACCCTCGCCATCGCCCGCAACCGCCGCGCACGTGGCGAGTCCGTCACCTCCATCGCACGGCACCTGAAGATCGGCCGGTCCACCCTCTATCGCGCCTTGGCCGACCACGACCAGACCCAAACCCCGAGGTAGACCGCAGGATTACGCCTACCTTGCGGCTCGCTGTAGCTTCAGGAGTTCTGGGCCGTGTACCTGATGACAGCTTCCTTAACGGCAGGCCGTTACGAGGCTTCACCAGTTCTCCCCCCCCTGGAGCGGTACGCACGCCCCAGCGTCGACGCGGTCGCCCGGCACGTCGCCGAACGCGATCCCGCCGCCCGACGGATGCACGGACGCCTCAAGATCAACAATTGCCGGCTTCTGGGGTCACCTCGGCGCCCCCTCACCAGCCATGGGCCATCGGAACGGCAGATGGCGGTAACTCGGCGCCAAGCACCGCGCTAACGCCAACCACCGTTCGGTTGCTTGTGATGGGCCAAGGCCGACCTACCAGCGCCGCAGTTGGATCGTCCGGTTCGCCTTTACTAGATGAACATCGATTGAACACCATGCATGGAGAATCGCCAGGGGGTGAGGTCATGTGGCTCCGCCGGTACCTGTGGTTCCACCGGGACCGTCGAGTGCCGCGCCGCGTATCGTTGCCCAAGCGTTCCCTCGGGCGGTGGATCGTCGTCGTGCTCGGGCTGGGTGTGCTCGTGGCGGCGCTCGCCGCCGCCGCCGGCCCGTACCAGCAGACCCGGCAGTTCCGCCAGGTCGTGGCGTGCGAGCGGAGCATCGGCGACTGCTTCGGCAACGAGCGGGGCTCCATCGCCGGTCGGCGCACCTACACCACAACCACGACGCACACCGACGCCAACGGGCACACCAGCACGACCACGACCACCCACTACGAGGTCACTTGGCAGCGGGCCAACGGTTCACGGCAGACCCGCGAGGTGCCGCAGAGTTTCTACCGCAAAGCGCGGCAGGGACAACCGGCCACACTGCGGCTCCGGCACGAGGAGGTCGTCGGAGTGGAGGTGATGGGCGGGACGCACTGGTTCCTGCCGAAGTCCGGCGAAACACTCGTCCAGTGGCTGTACCTGGCCTATCTCGGCCTCGGGGTCCTGCTGTGGGGACTGCTGTTCGGCTGGTGGGATGGGTTCTTCATGCTCACCATCCGCACGTTCGCCTGGATGTTCATGAGCATCGTGCCGATCAACATGACGACGGACGCCCTGGCCTACGGCCTGGACACCGGGGTCGATCTCGTCATAGAGATCGTGATGGGTGTCTTCTCCACCGTGATCCCTGGTTGGATGCTATTCCTCTCACTCGACGAGTGGTGAGCGGCGTGACCGGTCCGTCGACCATGCCGGGACAGTGGCGCCACGGCCCGCCAACGCCGATGGCTTGGGTTGTTGCTCCCGTCGGACCGCAACCAGACGCCGGACACCGCTGCAGGATGGGCGCACCGAGGGCGCGCAGGTCCTGGCGATCCTCGCGCTTGCCTCATCCATCAACCGGCTGGCGGCAGCGCAGGAGACCATCACGCAAGACGGCCTGTTGGAAGACTGGTGCAATGCGGTACAAGCGTTGGGTGTCTGCCCAGGTCAGCAGTGCTCGGATCATCGCCGCCAAGGCCTCGCCCGACCCTTGATGTACGGATAACGTGCCCGAGTCGCGCGACCGCTCGGCAACAGATCAGCAGGTCCCGGCGGCCCGCTGGTCGCGATGTACGTGATAACGGTCCCTTATCCAGTACATCAGCGCCGGGTTCTCTTGCAGGACGGACCGCTGTTACTGGCCGGTAGCGCCACTGGCTGTCCGCAGGTTCCTCAGCCCCGGGGAAGGCACGGCGAGCCGCGAGACGATCCGTCGGATAATGCACGGACGTACGGTGCCGCGTCACTGGCAGACCGCCGAGGTGGTCTTCCTGGCGTTCTGCGAAATGGCCGACGTCGATCCCGACCTGCGCGTGAACGCGTACGACGAGTACGCCGGGGAGCGCTACGTGACCGATCGGCGCAGCCAGATGGAAGGGTCTGGCAGGGACGCGCTGGACGGCAGGGAACTTCACCGCAATCGGTTCCTGGGCGTCGACTTCGACAATGCGGAACCTGTGCCCACCGGGTCCGGGTTTGGTGGTGGTTTTGGCGGCGGCGGTGGCTTCGGCGGCTACCCCACACCCAGCAGTGACGACCCGTGGGCTACTGCTCCCCCCGCCTGCGGCGGAGGGCTCTCCGACGATCCGCCCTTCTAATACGAGGTCGGCCGCGTCGCCCGCCACCGTCCTGCCGGTGCGTCACGACGGCCTTGGTCTACTTCGCCTCACTCGGAATCGGGTCCGAGGATCCTGCAGCGCGTGCTCACGTGGGGGCGAAGCGTGACCTCGCCCCTGGGGTCCGGGTTGTCCGGTCCCTCATCGCTGGTACCGACGGCGGCGACAGGCCAGAAGTCTCCCTCGCCATCCATCACCCATGCCGCGATCTCGGTGGTATAGCCGGGCGTGCCGCCGAACGGGTGCGTGCGGATCTTCCATCCTGGCGTGGCCGAAACCACGGCGACTGTCCGGTCTCGCCGCCATCGCCCGGCCTGTCCAGCGGCTCCACCGTTCCACGGGGATAATGTAGGTCTTGCCTTCCGCCGCGTCGTTCGCGATCTCCGCGCCCCAGCCGGTTGGGCTCCATTTCATCGCGGGACTCCTTTCGGGAGGGGAGCGCCCGCGCCCCGCGGGCGTTCCTGTCTCTTGTCCTTCAGATCAGGCAAGGACGCAATAGCCCCTGTTGAGAATCGATCGGTTCCTGGCCACTGTCAGGTACGGGCGGGCGCGAGTCGGTGATGTCGTGGGTGAGGTGTTGGGAAACGTGTCGCCCAGGACCTCCTGAAGCTCCGGCGAGCCGCAAAGTAGGCGGTTAGCCCAGTTCGGCGTGGGGTTCCGTGCCGCTCGCCAGGGCCGGGTTTCAGCGCCGGCCCCCTGTCCTGGGTCGGTACCGGGGGCCGGATTGGTGGGATGACCGGCACCAGGGCGGTGACCTGGGGCGATGCGGTCTCGGGGACGGGACAGAATTGCACGACCCTTACCAACGGGCCGACATGTAAGGGGCCTTCGCGGCGACACTGTCGCCGCGAAGGCCCCTGTTCCTGCATCCGCTGAGCGCTGGCGGATCGAGAGTGAGTTGTCAGGCGACGGAGACGGCGGCCAGTGCGATGGCGGAGCCGGCGAACACCACGGTGTTGCGGATGTAGGTCTGGGCGCGGACCCAGCTGGGGAACGCGTTCTCGGCGGCCTTGAGGAAGGGCGCGACCTGGACGCGGGCCAGTTCCGGGTCGCCCTTGCGGCGGAAGGCGGCCTGGACGGACTTGACTGCGGTGAGGTTGCTGTAGACGATCCCGGCGTTCATCAGGATGACCAGCGAAGAGAAGATCCACGTCAGCAACTGGGCCGGGCCGGTGCCGGTGAGGTTGAGGGCGGCGGTGACGATCATGATCGCGGCGACGGTGGCCGGGGCGGCGGTCTCGTGGCCGCCGGCATCGAAGCGGATCTTGTTCTCCTCCAGGACCTCGGGTCGGACGTTCTGGCGGCGGAGTTCGGCGACCGCGGCGGCCTTGGCAGCCGGGCCGAAGCGGTGACGGACCAGCGGGATGCTGACGAACGCGGCGGCGACCAGCAACTGCATGACGGCGGCGGTGGTGCTCATGGGGGTCTCCTTAGGTCTTGTTAGGTCTTGTTAGGTCTTGCACTTTGTTCAACTAGCTGATGGAGAGAACGCTAACCCGCGTCTTGAACAAAGTGCAAGTACTTGCTTGAACTTTGTTCAAGACGCCGCGCACCGTGAGGCCATGCCACGCGACACCCTGACCCGGGACCAGATCGTCCGCACCGCCGTCGAACTTCTGGACGCCCAGGGCCTGGAAGGCCTGAACATGCGCGCACTGGGCAAGCGGCTCGACTCGGCCGCCACCACCGTGTACTGGCACGTGAAGAGCAAGGACAACCTCGTCCTGCTGGCCACCGACCGGGTCTGGGGCGAGCTCACGCTGCCCGACCTGGACGCGGTCGGCTGGCGTGCCGCGGCCTGCGCCATGGCCTCCGACCTGTACGGGATGTTCATCCGGCACCCTTGGCTGGTGCAGGTCTTGTCCGCCCACGTCGTCTTCGGGGAGGGCAAGGCGCGTCACGACGACCACCAGCTCGCCGTCTACGAGGCCGCGGGCTTCACCGGCGCGCAGGCCGCCCAGGCCGCCGCCGCGGTGTTCACCTACGTGCTCACCGCCCCAGGTCACCGCCCTGGTACCGGTCATCCCACCAATCCGCCCCCCGGCACCGACCCAGGACAGGGGGCCAGCGCCGAAACCCGGCCCTGGCGAGCGGCACGGAACCCCACGCCGAACTGGGCTAACCGCCTACTTTGCGGCTCGCCGGAGCTTCAGGAGTCCTGGGCCTGAACAGGCGGACCAAGACCGCACCAGCCACGACGAGCTCCTCAACGTACTGCTGCAGCACGTCACCGAGCAGTACGAGGACGACACCCCAGGCGAGAGCATCATCATCACCTGGGCCGCAGACCAGGCCCTCGGCCGGGACCGGGCGATCTGCGACGCCGGCGATGAGGTCGCCCACCGGCAGCAGCTGCTCGAGCAGATCCGCAGGGCGGTGGGTGAAGAGCCCTTCGCTGGTACGCCGCTGGCTGTGCATATCGCCCAGCTGATCGACCAGGCCCGGCTGGACCAGCCCGTTCCGTCGGGGTGGAAGGCGCGTGCGGAGGAGCTCGTCGCCGTGGCCGCCTCTGCAACCGCGCTCGTCCAGGATGCCGAGGCCGAGGCGAAAGAAGAAGCGCGCACGGCCAACGTGCTGCGCGTCAACCGCGACCAGTTGCACGACAAGCTGAACGCCGCGCACGCCTGCATCGAGGAGCTGAAGGCCGAGCAATCTCGCCTCGCCGAGAGGCTGAAGTCCACCGAGCGCGGGACAGGTGGCTGACTCCCAGGTGGACCGGCTGCGGGAGCACCGGGACCTGCAGAACGCGATCGACGCCTGGCGGTCCGGCAGCGTCGCCCCACATGACACGCTCACGAAGATCGGCGACCTGCTCCGCAACCAGGTCCGCAGCCGCCCGGCCGACGCCACGCCCCAGAACGGAGACGCTTCCTGATGCCGTACACCACCCACGGCCACTGGCCCGGCCCCGGCCGACCCACTCAGCCCGGCTCTCGCCTTTAGAGCGAAGTGCTTCGGCCTGGGGTGGATGCGCGGACTGCCGCGCCGACGCGGGCCTGCCACCCATGCCTAGCCCCTCGCAGGTGCAGACCGCAGGTGCCGATGCTGCGCCGATGAGCACCGAGCAGTGGGCCGAGAGGATCGCCGCTGAGCTGCGCATTATCGCCCTCGACCACGGCCACGCGCCGAGGGACATCGACTCCGTCTTCGAGCACTGCCTCAACCTGCGGCGACTGGCCGACGTGGCCCCGGAGCGAGCCGACGGCGCCGCGGACCGGATCATCGAGGACCTGTCGCCGCTCGACGTCGAGGAGAGACTCCCTCCCTCCGCCGCGGACACGCTCGCCTGGGCCCGCGAGACGGTCGCCGGACGAAGGGCAGGGCCATGACACCGGCGTGCCTCGTGATCGAACCGAACGGCGCGATGGTCTGGCGCACCGCCGACGATGGCTCTTCTCCCAGGACACGTGCGAGCCGCCGGACGGCGCCGAGCCGGCCGGCACGCCCTCGCCGTTGCTATTCCTCGCCGGAGAACCGTTCCCAGGCGGACTGGCGGGTCATGCCCAGGGCCTCCCCGATCCGCGCCCAGGTCACTCCACGTCGGCGAAGCTCCTGGACCCACGAACGCAGGTTGGTCTCGACCTGATCAGCTACCGCGGCGACGCGGGGGATGTGGTCGAGCATCTGCTCGTCCGTCAGCGATCCCCACGTCGGCAAACGCGCCTCGGCCGACTTGTCGCCGACAAGCCTGCGCCCCGGCGCAGCCCTCAACGGCACCGCATCGACACCCCGCTGGATCTCATCGGCACGACCGCCACCGGCGACACCCGAGGCGCCTCGACCTACACCGCGGCACCAAGGATTTGCTCGTCCCCCAGGGCATCCTGAACCCGGGCAAAAGCCGGGCCGTGAACCCCGCCCACCCAGCGCGACCGCGGGAACGCGGTGGCCCGGGGTGGGCCGCCGCGTTCCGGAGTGTGGGGTCAGGCGGCGGGGGCGGCCTTCTCCTCGTCGAGAGGGAAGAAGGGGAGCTCGATGTGGACGCGGTCGGCGGCGGCGAGGATCTTCGCCGCGTCGTCGACCGGCGGGTGGATGTGCTGGTTGATCCGCTTCTTGACCTCCTTGGCCTCGGCGCCCGAGGCCATCACCCGGCGGTCCCAGCCCCGGGTGAAGACCGCACCGGCGCCGCCCAGGTCCAGGCAGGTGACGTACGGGCCCGGGGTGAAGTCGCGCAGCGGGACGTGGAGCAGGTCGGCCGCGGCGTTGTACCCGGCGACCTTGCCCAGCGGGGTGGCGTGCTGGCAGGCCTGCATGACCGTGTGCTCGGCGTCGAACGCCGCAGCGGCGGTGTCCCCGGCGACGAACACCTCGGGAAGGGCGCGCAGCCGGTGGTCCACCGGCACCCGGCCGAGGTGGTCGAGCCGGTCGGAGATCTGCCGGGTGAGGTCGCTGGCCCGCATCCCCGCGGACCAGACCACCGCGTCCGCCTCGACCCTGGTGCCGTCGGACAGGACGGCGTACCCGTCGCCGACCTCAGTCACCGTCGTCGCGAGGCGGCGTTCGACGCCCAGTTCGTCCAGCGCCGCCTCGATCTGCTCGCGCGGGCCCGGGCCGAGCTGGTCGGCGAGCACCTGCGACCGGTCCACCAGCAGCACCCGGCCCCGGGCGGCCAGTTCGGTCGCGGCCTCCAGACCGACGAACCCGGCGCCGACGACCACGGCGCGGTAGTCGTCGCGGTCGCGCAGATGGCGGGTGAGCCGCCGGGCCCCGTCCAGGGTGTCGATGTCGAAGAGCCGCCGGGCGCCGGGCAGGCCCTGGGGTTGGACGAGCCTGCTGCCCGCCGCCAGCACCAGGCGGTCGTAGCCGATCTCCTCGCCGTCGGCCACCACCACGCGGCGGCCGGTGTCGATCGTGCTCACCCTGGCCCGCAGATGCTCGACGCCGATCGGCTCCAGGATCCTGCTGAGCGGCACCGTGGCCAGGTCCGGCTCCGGCTCGTACAGGCGCGGCCGCAGCACCAGGTGCTCGTCCGGCGCGATGAGGGTGACGCGCAGGTCCGCGCCGTCGGTCGCCCGTTGGCGCGCCAGCGCCGCTCCGGCCGCGCTCCACACGCCCGCGAAACCGCCTCCGATGATCACAACGTGTGCCATCGTCTCGTCCCTTTCAGCCTCGCCCCCGGGGGTCGGGGGGTTCGGCAGGGAGACAAGACGGCGGGTTCAAGTGTGACCGATGCGGGCGAGCTTTTCGGGGTTGGCCAGTCTCCTGAACGCCGTGATCCGCCCGTCGGCGATCTCCACGGTGTCGAGCCAGACCAGCTCGCCGCCACGGTAGGTCGCCAGGGCCGGATGCCCGTTCACCTCGATGATCTGGAACGCGTCGGGGCGCCTGATCTCGATCTGCCTGACCACCAGCAGGGCGATCGGCTCGGCGCCCCGGACCGGCCTGCGCGCGGCGGTCACCCGGCCGCCGCCGTCGGCGACGTAGACGGCCTCGGGGTGCAGGAGTTCGACGAGTTCGGACATGTTCCCCGCGTCGGCGGCCGCCTTGAACGCCTTGAGCACGCGTTCGGTCTCGGTCTTGGACGCCTGGGGCCGCTCCTTGACCGCGGCGACCCGCGCACGCGCGCGGGAGGCGAGCTTGCGGCCGGCGGCGGGCGTGCCGCCGAGCACCTCGGCGATCCGGTCGAACGGGAAGTCGAAGACGTCGTGCAGCACCAGCGCGACGCGTTCGGCGGGGGTGAGCGTCTCCATGACCACCAGCATCGCGGTGCTGACCGCCTCGTCCATGAGCACCTGGGCGGCGGCGTCGGGCCCGGTCAGCAGCGGTTCGGGCAGCCAGGGCCCGACATATGACTCGCGCCGGACACGCGCCGACTTCAGCACGTTGTAGGAGGTCCTGGCGGCAAGGGTCACCAGCCAGGCCCGCAGGTCACGCACCTGCGACAGGTCGGCGGCGGCGGCGCGCAACCAGACCTCCTGCGTCACGTCCTCGGCCTCGGCCACGGTGCCCAGAATCCGGTAGGCCGCCCCGAAGACCGCGGGGCGATGCGATTCCCAATCGGCCTCTGCCAACGCGCCGGTCCGCTCCACCCCGGCCTCCCGCACCTCGGATCAGTAGTTCGACCGCCAATCCTAGGCAAACGATCCCTGGCCTCCCGCTGCCGACGCGCAGCGCCTGCGCACGTTCAAGCGTCTCCGCGAAAGGGCGTGCGGTGGACTCAGGGCTTGCGGGCGACGGCGCCGACCGCCCAGCAGGTATCGGGGTCCATGGTGGGCTCACCCGAGCCGGGCCGCCAAGCGGGAAGTGGCACCAGGCCCGGAGGGACGAGGTCGAGCCCGTCCAGGAACCGGGCGATCTCCGCGCGGGTACGCGCGTTGGAACGGTCTCCCTCGATCAGGTGGCCGTGGTGGAACTTCCGGGCCAGTTCCTCGGTGACCTCGGCCCGCGGGTCTCTCGTGGCGTGGGAGAACAGCAGGTAGCTGCCGGGAGCCACCCGGGCGACCAGCCGTTCGACGATCCTGTGGGCAACGTCGTCCTCGAGGATGACCGCGATGAGCGAGTGCAGGACGACGGCCGTCGGCTGCTCCAGGTCGATCAGGGCGGTCAGCGTCGGGTGGTCCAGCAGCGCGTCGGGTTCGCGGGCGTCGGCCTGGATGACCCTGATCGTCTCCCGGGTGTCGATGAGCGCGTTGCCGTGCACGGTGACGATCGGGTCGTTGTCGACATAGACGATCTTCGCCTCGGGCGCGATCGGCTTGAGGATCTGGTGCACGCTCCCCTGCGTCGGCAACCCGCAGCCGATGTCCACGAACTGGCGGATGCCCTGGTCCGCCAGGAATCCGACGGTCCGGGCGAGGAACTTGCGCGCCTCCCTGATCATCATGGGAATCTCAGGGGCGAGTTCCAGCATCTCCTCGGCGGCCTGACGGTCGGCGGCGAAGTTGTCCTTCCCGCCCATCAGGTAGTCGAGCACCCGTGCTTCGTTGGGTGACGACGGGTCAAAGCCCGGCAGCCCATCAGCATGTCCCAGCATCGTTTCGACATGCTAACTCTCGCACTCGGGCGATTTCAGCCGTCCAGCAACAAACGCCACGATCTGTGCGCCACCCCGCGCATCGCCGGACGGACGGATCGCCCGCCGGCAGGGTCTCTCGAGCCAACGACCCGGCCGGCGTGAACAGCGCCGGGCCGTCCTCACACGCCCACCGCGCACGACCAGCTCGCCAGGCCCCGTCCACCCGGATGCGGCCGCGTCCGGCCGTCCACACTGGACGCATCCACCGCGGTGCCCACGGCGTCGCCGGTCCCCGCCCTGGTCCACCTGTTCCGACTCCTGGACGGCCTTTCGGCCATTTCAGCACGCAGATGCGTGGCGTTCGATGTGGGAATCGCTTTCTCCAGCTCGAGTTGAATGTGCTGGCCGCCGATATGTTCGTAGAGCCAACCTCGCAGGCTTGTTTGGGAGGGGCCGGGTCAACGGGCGGAAGCGTCGCAAAGTCGCAGGATGGCAGCTGTCAGGAATGCTCTGGCAGCCGTCGGTGGCGGGCGAGGGCCTGGCCAGAGATGTGATCGACTCCGGGCCGGACGGTCCGACGGTGTCGTCGGCTGGGTCGCCGCCCGTCATACGGGGACGCACTCGATGATCACGGTGCGTTCCGTGCTCTGGTGAACCGCGGCGACCTGGAGACCTGCGCCGATGGCGAGGGCCGAGTAGTCGTCGATGGTGCGTTCCCGGCCTCCGGCCAGGACGAGCATGCGCAGGTCCATCTCCGCGAACGCGGCGGCGGCGTCGCCTGCGGTGCCGTGCGATTCGATCATCAGCACCCGGCCGGTGGTGCCCGCCGCTTCGGCGCAGCGGCGCAGAATCGCGCTCGCCGCGGGGTCGTCCCAGTCATGGATGACGCGACAGAGCAGGTAGACGTCCGCACCGGCCGGCAGCGGGTCGAAAAAGCTCTGGCCGACGACCTCGCACCGGTCGTCCAGACCGAGCCCGGCCAGATGCCTCCGGGCGCGGACCGCTGTTTCCGGCAGGTCGACCAGCGTCCCGCGCAACCGCGGGTCGCGCCGCAGCACCTCGGCGATCAGCGTCCCGGTCCCGCCGCCGATATCGGCCACGTGCCGTACCGCCGTCCAGTCGTAGCCGTCCACGACCGCGGCGCGGTACCCGGGGTTGGCCGCCATGGTCGCATCGAAGGAGGCGCTGATCGCGGGGTTGGCGTCCAGGTAACGCCAGAACGGCTGGCCGAAAACCTGCTCCCAGGCCGGCTCCCCGGTGCGCACGGTGTGCATCAGGCCGGTGAACGCCAGATCCATCCGGCCGCCGAAACCGTCCAGGTCCAGCCAGGCCCGCATCGCGGCCGGATGTTCGGTGCGCAGCAGCGCGGCGGTCTGATTGACCGCGAACTCGCCCGGACGCGGCTCGGTGAACACGCCCCGATGCACCAGGTGGCGCAGCATGCGGCCAAGAGCATCCGGATCGGCCCCCGCACGTTCGGCCAGGTCGTCGATGGCCGCCCCCTCCCCGGCGCCCTCATCCGGCATGGAGTCGGCCAGCCGGAGTGTCGCGGCGACCCGAAGCGCCATCGGGGTGATCAGGTCCATCAGGGGCCACAGCGTCTCCCAGGCCGCCACCATCGCCTGATCCGTTTCCGCGTCCGTACTCGCCGTCCCTGTCCGGCCGCCGTCGGCCGCTCGCGTCTGGTCGTCCGAGGTCATGAGCATCCCTCCCTGCTGGGATTGTTCCCACCGGATCCGCACGGCGTCTTGGACGAATGGGAGCGTCTGCCCGCCAGGGCCGGAATCGCCGGGGCGATGGCGGGCCATGCGGGGATGCCAGTCCCCGGGAAGGTAAAGCAACTGCTGGAACGCGCGAAGTTCTGCTGTACGAGGCGGGCATGCTCTGGCGAGTGCTCGGCTGTCTCCCACGGATGAACAGGCCGCAGACACGACCGCCGCGTTCCAGGCCCGGATGCCTGCGGAGGCGGCGCTCGCAACCGGGCTTGAACCGGCCCCGATCACTAACCGCTGATCCGTCGTACCCGATCCCGAAGGTCAACGGCGTCGGTGAACCGGCGCTCTACCCGTGGTTCAACTGTGACCTTCTGAGGCTCATGTATGCCAAGGGTCTGATCACCGGCGGGATGCCGCCGGCCCGCTGATCGTCACGTTGTGGCACAGACGTCAAGTTCGAGTCGTCGGGCTCGAAGGAGCGAGGCCGTCCACCCAAGGCCACCGGGTTGGCCCGTTCACGCCATATCTCCGCTTTCCTTGACGGTCCCCGGCGAGGATGTTAAACAGTCGTTCAGCACAGGGTGACGGCCGTCACTGGGCCCGCGAAGAACTCGCCGGCGCGGCAGGTGGACCGTCGTGCCTGAACAGCTCTGCAGGCGGATCTCCCCGGTCCACCGTCGGCGTCCAGAACGGAGAAGCTGCAAGATGGCACGAACCACACTCTTTGCTACCCGGCTCGAGGGGCGACCCGCGGGGATTGTCGGTTGACGTCTGGGCATGGGGCGGCGATGAGCGTGCCGCGCGTGTGCGTGGTGCGTCACGCGGCTCCCCGGATGTGCCGAGCGAAGGATCTGCGGCCGCCGCCGGGGCACGGGACGTGCGCGGACGGTGTCGTACGTCCCTGCCCTGTGCAGGCACGTGCCGTCCAGAGCCTGGCCGCCTTGCCCCTTCGTCTCCGGCATCGAGTTCGATCTGCCGCTCGTTCCGTCCCGGCCTGGAAAGCGCGATCACCGCGGCCTGCCGATCGACGCGGGCGCGCGGCCAACTGAGCACACGACACGACCACGGCCCATACGATTGCGGGAGGTCAGAACATGGAAACCGGCGGCGAGATCTACTGGGACCCCTACGACGGGAAGCTCGCTCAGAACCCGTATCCGATCTACCAGCGGCTCCGGGAAGAGTTGCCGCTCTACTACAACGACAAGTACGACTTCTACGCGGTCAGCCGTTTCGACGACTGCGAACGCGGCCTGCCGGACTGGAAGAGGTTCTCCTCCTCCCGCGGCGACATCCTCGAGATCATCCAGTCGGGCTTCGAGATCCCGTCCGGCACCCTCATCTTCGAGGATCCGCCCATCCACGACATCCACCGCCGCCTACTCTCCCGCGTCTTCACCCCGCGGCGGATCGGGATGCTGGAACCGCAGGTGCGCAACTTCTGCACCGCCGTCCTCGACCCGCTCGTCGGCGCGGACCGCTTCGACCTCATCGAAGCGGTCGGCGCCCAGATGCCGATGCGCGTGATCGGCATGCTCCTCGGCATCCCCGAGGCCGACCAGCCGGCCATCCGCGACATGGCGGACGACGCCCTGCGCACCGAGGACGGCGGAAAGATGAAGTTCGAGGGCGCCGCGACCCTCACCAACGAGGTCTTCGGCGAGTACATCGACTGGCGCAAGGACCACCCGTCGAACGACCTTATGACCGACCTGCTCAACGCCGAGTTCGAAGACGAGAACGGGAAGACCCGCACCCTCACCCGCGACGAGGTCCTGACCTACGTCAACGTCGTCGCCAACGCCGGCAACGAGACGACCGGACGGCTCATCGGCTGGATCGGAGCCGTGCTGGCCCGGCACCCCGACCAGCGCCGCGAGCTCGTGGACGACCCGTCGCTGATCCCCAACGCCATCGAGGAGATCCTGCGCTACGAGCCCACCGGGCACTCCATCGCCCGGTACGTCACCGAAGACACGGAGCTCCACGGCAGGACGGTCCCGGCCGGCAGCGCCCTGCTCTTCATCGTGGGCTCCGCCAACCGCGACCACCGGCGGCACGACGACCCCGACCGCTTCGACATCCACCGCAAGATCGGCCAGCAGTTGACCTTCGGCCTGGGCGGTCACTACTGCCTGGGCGCGGCCCTGGCCCGCCTGGAAGGCAGGATCGCGATGGATGAGATCCTGAAGCGCTTCCCCACTTGGGACGTGGACTGGGACAACGCCAAGCTGGGCCAGACCTCGACAGTCCGCGGCTGGGAGACCCTCCCGCTCGTCCTCAAATAGGCGAGTCCATCCCGCATGGCCATTGGTACCAGGCATCGCAGCGCCGCCGGCGAGCCCGGCGGGTCACTCGTGCCTCTATGCGGTCGAGAGCTTCGGGTGCGTACCCGGATGCCGGCGCCGGGGCCACTGCGGTGGTGGATGGGGCGGCAGGCGGCCGGGCTCGACCGATGGTCGGGCCTGGCCGCCGGCGTCGCAGGGGCAGCGGCTCCTGCGGTGAGGCGCCGTCGAAACGGTACGCCCGCCATCGGCGGTCGACCAGGAAGGCGACCGCACAGGCAGGCGGCGATCACGTCCCGGCTGGAGGAGGGGACGTGGTCCCGACAGTCGACCACCCTTCGTGAAACGCCTTCGCCACGGATCCGGTCGTCTTCGGTTCGGTCGGGCGCGGCCATGGAACCAAGTCGCTTCACCGACGGTCTGTTTCCTGGAACGATTCGGACTTGGGACGGTGTAGAGGGCGCCTGCCGGCTCTCTCTTCGACGTTGGGTGGGCGCGGATGGATTCCTTGCACCCTGGTGACCCCAGCCGGGTCGGCAAATACCGGCTGGAGAGCCGACTCGGCGCAGGCGGGATGGGGCAGGTGTTCCTGGGCCTCACCCCCGGCGGGCACAAGGTCGTGGTGAAACTCATCCGACCCGAGCATGCCGGCAAGCAGCGGTTCCGCGAACGGTTCGCCCGGGAGGTGAAAGCGGCGAAGCGGGTCGTCGGAATGCACACCGCGCAGGTCATCGACGCCGACCCCGATGCCGACCCGCCGTGGATGGTGACCACTTATATCGCCGGCCCCTCCCTGCACCAAGCCGTGACCGAACGCGGCCCTCTGGGCGAAGAGGAGGTGCGCGTTCTGGGGGCGGGCCTGGCCGAAGGGCTAGCGGCCATCCATGCCTGCGGCATCATTCACCGCGATCTCAAACCCGCCAATATCATCATGGCCGCCAACGGGCCGTGCATCATCGACTTCGGCATCGCCCGCGTCCCCGACGACAACACGATGACCCAGCAGGGCGCCCCGCTGGGCACTTACCCCTACATGTCCCCCGAACATCTCAACGGCCGAGCGTTCACACCGGCCAGCGACGTGTTCTCCCTCGGCGCCGTCCTGGCCTATGCCGCCACCGGCCGCAGCCCGTTCGACGCCCCCTCGGTCCCCCTCATCGCCCACCGCATCAACCAACCACCCGACTTGGACCACGTCCCCTCCTCCAGCCGGGACATGATCGCCGCCTGCCTGGCCCAGCAGCCCCACGACCGCCCCGCCCCACAAGACCTGATCGACATGCTGGGCGACCCAGGCACCCAAGCAGACACCACACCCGATCGCCCAGAATGGGCGCCGCCACGACCGGCCCGCAACGTCACGATGCCGCCCGCCCCCAGCACCAGCGCTCCCGGCGGTCCGCCGTCCCAGGACAACGCCCCAGCGCCTGAATCCCGGACTGCCGGAGCCGGTTTCGGCGGAGCCGATCCCGGCGCCCCCTCCCGCGGTACCACGTCGCCGCCCCGTCTGACCCGGCGCCGAGTGCTGATCTCTGCGGCCGCCACAGCGGCGGTCGGCGGCGGCACCGCCTTCGCCGCCTGGTGGGGGGAACCCGACGGTGCCCTTGCCGTCCCTGACCACACCACGGCGGTGGCCGTCGGCCGTCTGAACGGCAAGACCATCGCCGTCACCGGCAGCGGCGGTAACGACAAGGCCCTCGTTGTGCGGGTATGGGACTTGGCCACCGGGAAACAGGTGGGCCCTCCCACCGCCATCGCCACCGCAGGCCCTGGCCATACGCTCGGGTCCTTCGTGCGTGCCCTGGCGGTCGGTGTCGTGCACGCCAAGCCGGTCGTGGTCGCCTGCACTGATGGCGGGGTGCGTGTATGGGATCTGGCGACACGCAGACCGGTCGGCAGAGCATTCGGCAGCGCCAATGCCTTGGGGTGGATGGCCATAGGTGAGTTGCGCGGCAAGCCGATCGTCGCCGCCGGCGGCGAGGGTACCGGCAGTCGGATATTGGCATGGGATCTCGCCGGCCAGCGGCAGCTCCTCAGCGATGGCGTCACCAGCCCCGAACCCGCGGTCGGAGAGCCGAGTTCGGCCGGGGCCGTCGGCCAGATCAACGGCAGGGCCGTCGCCGTCACCGCGGGTGCAACGCTCCAGGTGTGGGATTTGACCACCGCCGAACAGGTCGGCGGTCCGCTGACCGGCCACGCCGAAGGCATTTCGGCGGTGGCCGTCGGCCGGCTGAACGGCAGGACCATCGCCGTCACCGGCGGCAGCGACAAGACCGTGCGGGTATGGGACCTGACCACCAGGAAGCAGGTCGGTGCCCCCTTGACCGGCCACGCTGAAGGTGTCTCGGCGGTGGCCGTCGGTGAGCTGAACGGCAGGACCGTGGCCGTTACCGGCGGTGGCGACAAGACCCTGCGCGTATGGGACCTGACCACCAGACAACAGATCGTTCCACCCTTGACCGTTCACACCGGTCCCATGAGGAGGTTGGCGGTGGACCGGCTCAACGGCAGGACCATCGCCGTCACCGGCAGTGGACGCAGTGGTGACATGACCGTGCGGGTATGGGACCTGGCAGCCGGAAAACCGTTCGCCTTCATCGGCAGGTGACGGGAGGGCGTCGGCGCCTCCGCCCGTCGCCATCCATCGGTTCCCGGCTGGGGCGCCCACCTCGGGAGCGTTCGGGTCACGCGACGGCCGCAATTCTGCGGTGGGTTGAGCAGATCCGTGCTGGTGTTCGCCGTCACCGGCTGCACCCGTTCGGCACCGGCCAACCCCACGCGATCATGTACCGGATCGTCCACGGGGACCCCGACCTGGTCGGCCGGTCGGGGCCCGCCTGGACACCCACCCGCGGAACCGGCCCGGCGTCAGCGAACTGCTCACCTGCTGGCCGGCCGCGTGCCTCACCCGCGACCACCGAAAGAGCGACCGCGCCAACGCCCGTACAGGCCCTCCCGCAGGCGCCCGGATTCCAAAGAGCGGCACCCGGGCGCCTCGGGCTGATGTTCGAATCCTGACCCCATCGGCTGAGCCGGCCGACAACGCTGGACTCAGACGCGCGCCGTCCTGCTCCACCACGGCGTACGGATCGTCAGTGTGAGGGCGGCTGCGGTCCGGAGGGGTCCGGGAGTGCGTGACCGGTGCGGCGTGCGTGGGCGTTGCGACCGTGTTCGGTGGGGAACGCCAGATCGCAGGTGCAGACCCAGACCTCGGTGACCTCCTCGCCGAAACTCCAGGTGATGTCCTGGGGTTTGCAGCCGTGGCTGTTGCGGGCGTGGTTGCCGCGGCTGCGCAGTGCGATCTGTGCCTGGCATTGGCCGCAGCGCACCGCGACGTTGGAGTTCGGCCGCTGGGCACGTTCTCCGGTCTCCTCGGTGTCGGATGTGGAGCCGGCGGGCACGCCACCGGCGGACCGGTCCAGGGCGCGTTGAGCGGCGGCGCGGGTGCGAATCAGTTCGCGCACCGGGTCCAGTAGGTCCTGGTCGCAGCGCGAGCACAGGTCGAGTCGCGCCTGGTCGGCACCGATGTTCACCTCAACGGTGAACGAGGTCTCGGTCCTGGTCTGGTCGGCCTGGTAGCAACGGTCGCAGTAGGTGGCGATCACGACCTCTTGCATCACGCGCCGCCGATGCGCTTGAGCGATTCCATCCGGATGGTGGCCAGGCCGCGCTGCCCGATCCGGCCGATGCCACCGGACTGGTAGCCCTCGGGATAGGTGTAGCGGTTGCCGACGATACTGCCGCTGGAGGTCATGACGCGGGTGCGGGTGGTGCCGCAGGTCGAGCACTCCACCGTCCAGTGGATGCGCCCGCCGGTGCGCTGCACCGCGGAGGTGCCCGGGTCCCAGGAGTGCGCCCAGGTGCGGCACATCAGGTAGTCGTTGGTCAGTCCCTCGGCGAACCGGGTGACGTCGTCCAGCTTGGCCATGTGCGGTCGCGCAGCCATGTTCGGATCCTTTCGCTGTCCACTCTGCCCCATATTCCCAGATGAAGATCACACAGAATCATCGAGTGGGCGCCATAGCCCTCAACGAGGTCTTCGGACGCGGTACGCGCGGCTTGTCGGGCGGTGCCACGGGGGCGCCTTCGCTTGATCCCACTCACAACACCACGCAGATCGCCCGGTACCGCGCGCCGTAGTCGCCGGCTTTCCTTTCCGCAAGACCATCGCCCGCCATGGCCGCGTCGTCCTGCTCTGCATGGGTGAGCTGGGCTGCTGTTCCAAGTGCTGACCGCACAAATCGCCAGCGCCGGGATCAGCAGAGTAGTGCACGACCATCACGCGAGCCGCGACAACGAATGAGGCAGTTCCACAGCGTCCGGTTCCCGGGCAAGGCCGGGGGACGCACCCGCAGGCGCAAGGCGTGATCCCTTTCCTCTATGGTCATGGCCGTGCTCCCGTCCATCGGCCGCGACGGTGTGCTCGGTGCCGTTGATGATAAGGGTTATCCGGCCTGTGGTGATGTTGATGGTATTCACGACGCCGACCTGGTGGGGTGGCTGGAGCACTTCTCGCCGCGTTTCAGCCTCAGTGTCCGATGTCGCGGTCACCAACCTTGATGGGACGGCTCTCGCAGGCGAGATCACAATCTGGGTGCGTCGCCGTGTGCCGCCCCCGTACCGATACCACCGAGCCGACAGCCATGTCGGCGACCGGGATCACCGACTTCCGTCGTCATCCTCCTGGGCGAGAAGCCTGCGTATCGCCACGAGATCGGACTTCTGGTCGCGGCGCAGGCGGCCACGGCTGTCGGCGTCCAGGTCGGACGGTCTGATCACCACGAGCCGAAGGCCATGCGCGGGGATCTCGGTGTCGCGTCGGGCGTCATAGATCGCGCGCTGCCGGCCACGGTGCACTCCGCTGACGGTCAGCCTGTCGGGCTTGTCGAAGTGCGGTACGGGCCGGTCATGCTGAAGCTCGCGGTACTCGACCACGAGCCGGTGGCCCGGCCAGTACCCATCGACGGGAAGCCTCACGCGCCGCCCGTCCGCGCCCGGGTCACCGAGCAGCCAGTCGAACCGGTGCTGGCTCACAGCCTCCTCACCGAGGATCGTGCTGCACAAGCCAATGACGTACGCCTCGTCGCTGCTGGCTCTGCCCATACCCTGATGATGGACCAAGGCGAGTTTCCCGTGTAGTCGTGACGCGCAAGCGCGGCGCGGCCCTCGCCTTCGCCAAGGCGCCGCGCATTCGAGCAGGCGTGCGGAAACGGTGGCGTCGGAGATGTTGGACACCGACTCATCCAGCGGCATGCGCAGCAGCCCGGCATGCCGGCGCGAGCTGTCGGACACCGGTTGCCGTCATCGGGCTTATGGCGTTACTTCACGCACTTCCTGGGGTGCCGGTGGTGTGGGGGCGATCGCCGCCGCGAGGCTGTCGCGGAGCCGGGTGAGACGGGCGATCTCGGCGTCGATGGCGGCGATCCGGCGCTGGACGGTGCCGGTGCTCTGGTCGCATCCGGCGCTGCCGTAGGGCGGGAGGTCGTCACCGTCGAGCAGGTCGAGGCGGTGGGCGCAGCGGCGGATGTCCTCGACGGTCAGGCCGAGCGCCAGCAGCCTGCGGATGATGCGTATGCGGGCGACCTCGCCCGGCCCGTACCGTCGCTGGCCACTGGCGGTGCGGGGCGGCGGGGGCAGCAGGCCGCGTTGTTCGTAGAAGCGCAGCGCGCGCGGTGTGGTGCCCGCCGCCGCCGCGACGTCGCCGATCCGCATGACCCTGTTCTCCCCTACACCTCGACGACGACGGCCCCCAGGTGCCGTCCGCTGATCAGTTCGTGCAACGCCTGCGGGGCGCGGTCGATGCCCGGCACGCGGACGTGGGGAAAGGTGATGCGGCCACTGCGCAGCCAGTCGCCGAACCGTTGGTTCCACTCCTGTCGCGTTCCGGCCGTGCCGGTGACGCCGCGGAGGGTGATCTGTTTGACGATGAGCTGGAAGGTGTCCAGCTCGACGGGGGCAGTGGTGCCGGTGCCGTCGGGAGAAAGCTGGCGGGCCAGGGTGCCGACCAGGGCGAAGCGGGCTCCGGTACGGGCCGCGGCGACCGCGGCCTGGAGCTGGTCGCCGCCGACGTTGTCGACCAGGACGTCGATGCCGCCGGGTGCGGCCTCGGCCAGCTGTACGGCGATCGGTTCGGTGCCGCGGAGCACGACCGCGTCGTAGCCGAGTTCGGCGGTCAGGCGATCGGCCTTGGCGGGGCTGCCGGTGCTGCCGATCACCCGGGCGGCGCCCAGCACTCGGGCGATCTGCCCGGCCAGGGAACCGACCGCGCCGGCGGCGCCGGTGACCAGGACGGTGTCGCCGGGACGCGTCTGAGCGGCGTGGGTCAGTGCGGTGTAGGCGGTGTGTCCCTGGGCGAGGTGTGCGACGGGGTCGGGCAGTGAGTCGCCCAGTGGAGTGCACGCGGTGGCGTCCACCGCCGCGTACTCCCGCCATCCCTGCCAGTGGTGGACGAGGTCGCCGGGGCGAAGGCCAGTGCCGTCGGGGGCCGAGACCACTTCACCGATCGCGGCTCCGAAGAGGGTGTCACCGGGGCGCAGCGGCGGCATCGGCGCGCCGGGCACACCTCCTCCGATGAGAGTGCGCAATGCGGGAAAGACCTGGAAGAACCGGTTGCGCACCAGCGCCTGGCCTGGCCCGGGCACAGGGACCGGGGTTGGGGTGATGGTGAAGTGCTCGGGGAGGGGCAGGCCCTCGGGCAGGGCGGCGAGCCGTACTTCGCGGTTGGTACGGGGCTGGGTCGGCATAGGTCGCTCCTCAAGATCGTGGGGTGCGACGTTAACCCCTGACGTGCGCGTCAAAGGCAAGCCCGCCGGCCTTCCAGCTTCGCCTCCCCGGTCCGGCGGGCGCGGCCCGGGAGCCTTCGTGCCCGGCATGTGACCGGCGGAGCTGGTGCGGATGCTCGCGGCAGACCTGCACACGGGCGACTCCGTAGGCGTGAGTCGGATCGCGTAGACGGTTCGGCATGTCGGCCGGTTCAGGCCGAGGGCGGCGTTCGGTGGACGGCGCGGACAAGCCTCGGGATTCTGAGCAGAGCGTGTTCACCGCACCACCTGGAGAGATCACATGGAGCTCCGCCGGTTCCGGTACTTCGTGGCCGTGGTCGAGCAGGGCGGGTTCACCCGTGCCGCCGCGATGCTGCCGATGTCGCAGCCGGCCCTCAGCCAGCAGATTCGGATCTTGGAGCGCGAGATCGGGGTGCCGCTACTTGAGCGCGGGCCGGGCGGCGCGACCCCGACACCCGCGGGGATCGCGTTCTACGAGCGGATCCGAGACGTACTCGCCGCCGTGGAAGCGGCGAAGGCCGCGGCGCACCGGGCGGCGGCTGAGGCGGAGACACTGCGGGTCGGTCTTGCCCACCCGCTTCCCGCTGAGGTGCATGTGCTCGTGATCGGCGCGTTCAGGGAGGCCTACCCCCACGTACACACCACTTGGCACGAGCTCACGCTGGCCACCTTCGACCGGCCACTGCTGGACGGTGAAGTGGACGTGGCCCTGATCCGGACTCCGCTGGATTCCGAACTGCTGGTGTGGGACGACCTGCTGTACGGAGAGCCGCGCGGCCTCGCGGTCCCGATGGGGCACGCGCTGTGGGACGCCGAGGAGGCTTCCGTCGCCGACGTTCTGGACGCTCCGATGGCGGCGGTCGCCGACGACGTCCCCGCGATGATGCGTCGCTACTGGCTTATGTATGAGGAGCGCGGCGGGGAGCGCCCGCGGTTCGTCGGTGAGCCCACCGACCGGCTCGCCGACCTCATCCTGTCGATCAAGCTGAACGGGGTTCTGTGCCCGGGCCCGTTCGCGTTCCGGGAATCGATGCCGTTGTCCGGGTTGAAGGTCCTGCCGATGCCGGAGCTGGCTCCTCCGGTGACGGTGGCGGCGCGCCGGCGAGATGATCCGCGTCCGCTTCCGAAGCTGTTCTGCGAGCTCGCCGCGCAGGCGGTCCGCGCTGTCCACGGCACATAGGACACGCCTATGTCCCCATAAGTAAGTGCTCTTGGTCAGCCACCGGTCACCCTCGGTACTTTGGCGCGGTCGGGGGCGATAACGGCGGGGGAATGCGGCATGGGTGGTGACCTGAGCATCTCAGGTGTCGGCGGCGGCATCAGCGGCGAGATCTTGGTCGGTGACGGCAACGTCGTCAACAAGGTCGTGGTGAACGCCGAGCGCACGACCGTTGTGTGCGGCGGGACGGCACCTGCGCCCCGTCCTCGGACAGGGCCGTCCAAGCGGCCGCTGCCGCGTGGAGCACGACCCGTCGGGCGTGAAACGGAATTGGCCGCGATCGAGGAGGCACTGGCCGCGTGCGGGCGTGTCCAGGTGCACGGAGAGCCAGGTACCGGGAAGTCCGTGCTGCTGCGAGAACTCGCGGTGCGGCGCGCCGCCACGGGAGGCGACGTCGTGTTCCTGTCAGCCGCCGGCCTGGACACCGACGACCTCATCCAGGAACTCTTCCAGGCCTGCTACGACACCAGCGGGTACCGGCCCGACCACGTCACCGTGACCCGGCTGATGGGTGAGATCGAGGCCCTGATCCTGCTCGACGACTTCTCCGGGACGACGGCCGACCTGCGGACGCTGCTGGCCGCCATGCCGACGAGCGACCTTGTCGTGGCGTCTCGGGAACGGACGCTGTTCGGTGACGGGCAGGACCTCGAACTGCACGGCCTGGACGCCGGGCCCGCGCGGGAGCTGCTCACGCGGGAACTCGGGCGCGAACTGGCCGGGGACGAATCGCAGGCGGCCACGGAGCTGTGGCGGGCCACCGGGGGGAGGCCGGCGGCGCTCGTGCGCGCGGCGGCCGCGACCCGTGCGGCGGGCACCGCGCTGAACGTCGATCCGTCCGCCCTCACCGGTGCCCTCGCCGCCGGGCTCGACGCCCCGGCCCGCGCGGTGCTCAGCCTGCTCTGCGCGCTGGACGGTGTCGCTGTCCCGGGTCCACTGGTCGAACCGCTCGCGGGGCCCGGGACCCTGGCGGGCCTCGAACGGCTGGAGGACGGGAGGCTCGCGATGGAGGGCCCGTCCGGATTCGCGGCGGCGGGCGAGCCGGCCCGCGTGGTGGCCGCCGAGGCCGGTCTCTCTCCCGACGCCACCGCCTGCGCCCCGGCCCTGGCCGCCTGGGTGCGCACGGCGTCCGTGCCGGAGATCTCCGCTGCCGCGCCCGTCATCGTCCGGGTGCTGCTGGAGGTCGTCGAGGTGGGCGGGCACGCCGCGGCACGCGACCTGGCCCGGGCCGCGGCGCCCGCGCTGGCCCTCGGGCTGCGCTGGGGCGCTTGGAGCCGGGTTCTCGCGATCGGCATGCGCGCGGCCAGGGCCCTCGGCTCCCGGGAGGACCAGGAGTACTTCGAACGTGAGGACCGGACCCGCCTGAAGGCCCTTGGCAAGGGTGCCGCCTTGGGCGGCGCGATCACCGCCGCCTACGTCGCCGGCCAGCACGCCGGAGCGGTGGCCGCGCCCGCGACCGCCGTCCCCGGAGCGGGCGGGAGCGGCGCCGGGGGCTTGCGCCACTTGCTGACCAGCCCCTCGGTTCTGACCGCGACCGCCGCGGTCGGGGTCATCGGCGGGGCCGCGGCGCTTGGCCTGGTCAACGCGCCGCAGAGCGCGTCCTCCCCGCGTGCGGACTACCCGTCCACCGCCGAACCCGTCACCAGCGAGCCGAGCCGCGAACCCCGGGGCTTCGCCGGCCGCCCGTCGACACCAGACAGCCCCGGTTCCGGCCGGCCGTCCCAGCAGGGGCAAGGCCATGCGAACGAGGGGAACGACGGAGGGACGACCGGCAGCGGCCCCGGGGACAAGCCGCGCGGTCCGGACTGCGAGCGGCATCGGGGCGAGTACTACGAAGCCGCTATCGTCGGGGCGGTCAACGTATATCCGGTGGACGGAGGCTACGAAGGCAGCCGCGAGGTTGTCCTGACGTGGCCCACGACCAACGAGGGCGGCTGCTTCCCCGCTGGAGACGCCGGAAGACTGTCATGGAGCAACTACAGCGGGGTTTTCCAGGTTCAGCGGATCGACGGCGGATGCCCGCAGAGGCTCACTCCGGGACGGTCCTGCCGACTGAAGCTCATCGCCAGGCCGAAGGACGTTTACTACCACCCCATCGACCTGCGCATCCCCGTCGAGAACGGGGATTGGGGCCTGACGTGGAGGTTCGCCACGCAGGGGTTCGTCAACCCCAGTAGCACACCCACCACCGACTAGGGGAGCCGCCATGCGGATCAGTGATGTACAGGGCGACCTGACCGGCACCTTCATCCACGGCGACGGCAACTCCGTCCACACCGTGCAGGCTTCCGAGCCGGACGATCGAGAAGAGCTGGTGGCGTTCGTACGGGCGGTCGTACAGGCGCTCCCCGTGCTCGCCATGGAACCCGAGCAGCGAGAGAACGCCCGAGTTCTCGCGGTGCAGATCCTGCGGGACGCCGAAGACCCCGCGGCCGAGCGGGGACGCATGGCCTCGCTCGGGAGGTCACTTCGCACGATCCTCGAACAGACCGGAAGCAGTGCGCTCACCACGAGCCTGCTGTCGCTCTGGATGCCCTGACGGCGGATCGCGCCCGCCGGCCGGCGGCCGGAGGGAAGGTCACCCGGCCGGGGGCCGGACTCGACGCATGCCGTCGCAAGTGCCCGACCGCGTGCACGCGATCCTCGACCGCTGGCCGTCCCTGGCCATGATCTTGGTCATACCTGTGGCCGACCGGCGCAGCGGACCCCGCTCGCGCCCATCACGACCCCGGCCCCCGCGTCTCCCCACATGAGAGAACGCAACAAGGAGCAATCAACGAGACCTTTGGATGGGGGCCGCACCGACCCAGCGGTGATAGGCGCCGACGTCGACGTTGCTGCCGCACACGATGGTGACCACGTGTCGGCCCGCGAAGCGGTCACGGTCTTCGAGGATCGCCGCGATGCCGAGCGCGGCCGACGGTTCGACGACGAGGCCCGCGTGGTCGAGGAGCATCCGCATACCGGCGATGATCGACGCCTCCTGGACGAGGACGGCGTCGTCGGCGACCAGGAGGAGGTCGTCCAGGACGGCCGCGATGGGACGCCGGCCGGCGACGCCGTCGGCGATGGTGTCGGCCGAGTCGGTGGTGACGACGCGCCGCTGGCGCCACGAGCGGGTCATCGCCGGTGCGCCCAGCGGCTGGACGCAGATCACCTCGGCTTCGGGCGCCCGGGCCTTCACCACATGACCCACACCGGTGGCCAGCGCCCCGCCGCCGAGAGCGATCAGGACGGCGTCGAACGACGGCATGGTGTCCACCAGTTCCAGGCCGATGGTCGCCGCGCCTTCGCAGGTCTCGATGTCCAGGCTGTCTTCGACCAGCCGGATGCCGTCGCGGCGCGCGATGGCCGCCGCCCGCTCGCGGGCCATGTCGAAGTCGCCGTCCACCAGTTCCAACCTGGCGTCCTGTGCGCGGATGCGATCAAGCTTGGCCGCAGGCGCGAAGCGGGATGCCACGACGGTGACGTCGAGCCCCCGGCCGCGACCGGACCAGGCGAGGGCTTGGCCAAGGTTGCCCGCGCTGGCGCACACCGCGGCTCGCGGGCCATTGTCGGCGAGGAGGCTCGCGACCACCTCGGTGCCGCGTGCCTTGAAGCTGCGGACCGGGTTCGCCGTTTCGAGCTTGATGCTCACCGTGCACCCGAGGCCGGGCTCCAGCGCCTCGCAGCGGTACAGCGGAGTGTCGAGAAAAACCGGGTCGATGACCCGGCGAGCCGCCCGGATCCGAGCAGTGTCGAGGCGCGTCTGCTGCACGACACAGCAGCGTAGCGCCGCCGGCGCTGCCCCTTTTGGGTGATACGCCTGGCGCCCGGTGCCCGGTCAGGCGAACGGGGCGGTCCCGGTGGTCTGGTCGAAGAGCGCCGGCCGACGGCGGCCGGCCTCGCTCTACGGAAGGTCGGGGGGTGCACGAGCAGGTCGCAGCACTGGCCGAGCGGTTGCCACCTGCGGGCCAGTTCACTCTGTACCTGGACATCGCTGATCATCGAGAACGGTTCCGGTTCGGGCGGGCACCCGATGGCAGCGCCGCCCTTCCCTGGACATGGGATGACCTGGACTGACCCCAGACCGAGTCAGAGTCGGTGGTCGGCGGTGCGGGCCGGCGAGCGCGGCGACGAGCCAGGCCGCCGTTTCGGGATCGCGAGTTCCCGCCATCGCCTCGCGGATCTGCCCCAGCCGCTCGCCGTACAGGTCGGCCAGGCCCGCGGCGACGTCCGGGTCGTGCCGCGCGGCCGCCGCGGCGTCGACCTCGAGCAGCCGCACGTCCCGGCCTTCGGCGTCGAAGAACAGCCCCACCGCGGGCTCGGGTCCCGTGATCGCACGGGTGAACGCGGCCCCGTGGTCGCGGTCGGCGAGCTTCCAGCGGATGACCTCGACCAGGAGCTGGCCCTTGGAGCGGAAGTGTCCGTACAGCGCGCCCTTGGTCAGATTCGCCCCGACGCGATGTCGTTCATCGACACGGCGCTGTAGCCGCGCTCGACGAAGAGCCCGGCGGCCACGTCGAGGAGGCGGCGGCGGGTGTCCGCCGACTTCGGTGTCCGCGGCGGTGGTGGCGGGACGAAGGGGTGCCTTCTGGCGACCGGGCTGCCGGAGGTGGTCACCCCACTTTTGTACCACCGGTCTATATTCCAGTGGTAGAAAATTCTGCTCCGCATCGGACAGGTGGTCGCACTCGGCTCTTCGGTTTCAGGCGGCGGCCGGGTCGACGTCGATGTCACCGGCTCGCCCGAACGGGTCGAGCATCCGTCCTGGGTTACCGGGCCCTGCCCGACGTCAGCACTGCTTGAGCGCTGCGTCCATGACGGGATCCTCGGACCGGTTGATCCGCAGCCACTCGCCGGAGGCCGGAAGCCTCACCCCGTGCTTCGCCAGGCAGGCTTGGAACGCGCTGCCCTTCACCACGGGAATCCGGACGACCTCGGTCGGCATGAGCTGCGAGGCGCAGGCTTCGATGGCCGTGCGCAGGCGCTCTTCGTTCCCGCTCGTGCGCTCGTCCTCGGGCAGCCGGATGCCCTTGCCCAGCAGGCATCCCCGGAAGCCGCCGTCCGGCGGGGTGCTCATCCCGGGCGCCACTGGAACAGGGCTCGGCCCTGGAGGGGTGGAGGAGGCTCCCAGCGGCGACGCCGTCGGGGACGACGCGCTGCGAGGGCGAGCGGAAGGCTCCGATTCGCATCCGGCCAGGAGGAGACACACGACGAGTCCAAGGCCCGCGCGGGCACCGGCATGCATGCCGGAAGCCGATCACCTCCTGGAACCCGTGGGAAGGTTCCTGACCGGCGTAGGTCATCTCGATTCGACGGCACGTGCGTTACCGGGCTTGGCGCGGTCAGGCGGGTGGGAAGGCTTCGATCCGGGATGTCGAGAATCGTGGTCACGGCCTCCAGGGTGTTGGCGTCGAATCCGCGTTCGGACGCGGCCGGTGGCAGGTCGGTGATGGTGTAGCGGCGGCCGGTCCGTGCGGTGAGGGCGTCGGCCACCGCCTCGGGCTTCAGATCCGGTCCTGGGGCCACCAGGCGATGTTGGCGGCCACGGTCTCATTCATCGTGAGCTGTCGTGTGCCGACCCGGGAGGCGGCGTCCTGACCGGTCCGCTGCTCAGCGAGGTCTACCAGCACGACAGCCTGAGGCAAAGCTCGGGTAGATCGCCGCGCGCCGCCGCGGTGGCCCCGATGAGTTTCGCACGCCCGCCTGGTCTGCATGGGTTGAGACGTGCCGCACCGGCACGCGATCGATACGTGGATGAGGAGAGATGCCGACGTGACCACCAAGCCACTACCTTCCGTCGTCGACGAGGACAGCTGGCGCCGGCAGCTCGAAGAGCTCCGTGCCCGCGAGAAGGCCGCCACGAGGGAGCTCGACGCCATCGCCGCCCAGCGGCGGCGGCTGCCCATGGTCCGGCTGCCCGACTACACCCTCCAGGGACCGGACGGCCCCGTCCGGCTCGTCGACGTCTTCGACGGGAAAAGCCAACTGATCACCTACCACCACATGTGGAACCCCGGGCAGAAGTGGCAGTGCCCGGGCTGCACCGGGTTCACCTCCCAGTTCTGGAAGCTGGAGTTCCTCGACGAGTACGACGCCCGCTTCGTCATCGTCACCCAAGGCCCGATCGAGGAGGCCCTGGCGTACAAGCGGCGGGTCGGCAACGCGATGGACTGGTACTCGACCGCCGGCAGCCCGTTCGGCAGCGACATGGACGCGCCGCCAGGGGGCGGATTCGCGGTCAACGTCTTCCTGCGCGACGGCGACACCGTCTACCGCACCTGGCACACCAACGGCCGTGGAACCGAGCAGCTGAGCCACACCTTCCCGCTCCTCGACGTGCTCCCCTACGGGCGGCAGGAAGAATGGCAGGACGTCCCCGAGGGGTGGCCGCAGGCACCGACCTACAGCCATTGGTGGAGTTCGGAGGAATACACCCGATACGGCGAGGAAGGGGCATAAGGCAAACCGAACCGCGCGTGAGCCGGTGTCAGAGGCCCGCGAAGGCGCGCAGCACGACCTCGCGCAGGCCTTTCACGTCCTGCTCCAGGTCCTGCCGTACCTCATCGGCGCACTTGATCGTCCGATACGCCGTGATCGCAGGCGGGCCCGGCTCCGTCGCCCGCATGAGCGCCTGGACGGCCAGGGCATGACCGGGCGACGTGTGGGACACGCCGTCGGGGTATCCGCGCAGACGGCGCATCGCCTCCTGATCCACGGCCCGTGCCCTCGGCGCGGGCCCGGGCGGCGGCCCCGGCACCGGCCCTGGCGGCCCCGGCGCCGGTATGGGCGGACGGTACAGGCGTGCCGGCTGCGAGCCCAGCGGCTGCGCCATCCGCTCCAGCAGAGCGGGCCTCCGCGGCCACGACGCCAGTGCCTCCGCGATCACCGGATGGTCCGCGATTCCCGCGATGGTGACGGCATGCCGGGCCGCGGCGAACGTGGCCCGCCGCAGTCGCTCCTCGTCCGCCGAGCGCAGCGCCTCACCCAGTTCCTCATCGAGTTCGGGATGCAGGAGCCGCCCGTCCGCGTTCCCACGTCGCGGCCACCGCACCAGCGGCACGGCCACGAACTCTCCCTCCAGCCACTCGGGCGTGAACACCTGCCCGGTGAGCCGCGCCGCCAACGCGAACATCGCGCCCAGCCCGCTGTCCCAGGCGAGCCCATCCAGCGCATCCTCGATGCAGCCCGGGTCGGCGCCGTGCGCCGACCCCAGCGCCCCGTCGGAGAAGGTCGCCACAACCTGGCCGGTGTCGGCGAAGGCGAAGCAGGTCAGCATGTTGACGTTCCAGTACACGCTGACCGCCCGGCTACCGCGCGCCACCCGTTCCAGGACCTCGGCACGAATCCCCTCGCCGCCGTTGTCCTCGAACGCCATCACCCAGCCGCCCCGGCGGACGAACAGCGCCACCGGCAAGCCCTTACCGAACCCGGTCCCAGGTATCTGGTCGCTGACGAAGGCCAGCGCCTCCTCCAGCGGCCGCACGCCCTGCACGCTGAAGGCGTGGTCCATGCGCCCGCCGAACGCGGCGGCGACCCGCGCCACGTCATCGTCCTCGACGAAGGTCACGCACGCCGCCACGCAGTCCCACGTATCGCCGATCCAGCCAAAGGCGGCTTCGCCGGGCCATTCATCCATGCCCGACATCTATCACCCACCCCCGTCTTTCTCACTGAGCGCTGCGGTCACGTCCAGTGGAGGCCCGAGTGAGGGAGGTCGAGTTCGTGCCCGATGCCGAACATGAACAGAACGAGACCGATATTGGCGAGCACGGCCAGCATGGGACGGGCATCCGGGGAAACAGCCGATGCGTCAGGTTTCCCGGAAAGGCGGGCCGAGCAGGATTCCGGCGATCATCTCGCCCACCACCGCCGGCTGGCGCTACCGTGCCGCGAGCCCGCCGAGCACGCTTCCCGCGGCGATGATCACGGCAAGGTCCAGCAGGACGACGGCGGTCATGGCATCGGCCTTGCTCGTCATGGACGCGACCGCCTATCAGTATCCGACTCGATATCCGACGGGAGCCGAAGGGGGCCGCCATGCGGCAGGCCCGGATCGGGGTCCAGACCGTACCGTTCAGAGGGTGGCGCCGCCGTCAACCCGGATGACCTGCCCGGTGATGTACGAGGCACGTTCGGAGACCAGGAAGGCGACCAGTTCCGCGATGTCCGCGGCCTGGCCGAACCGGCCGAGCGGCACACGATCGAGAAGTCCGGCACGTGCGGCCGCGGGAATCTCGTCCATCATCTCGGTTTCGGAGACACCGGGCGCCACCACGTTCACGCGAACGCCGTGGGGCCCGGCCTCCCGGGCCAGCGATCTGCTCAGCCCGATGACACCGGCCTTGCTGGCCGCGTAGTTGCCCATGGTGACAAAGCCGTCGATGCCGACGATCGACGCGATGTTCACGATCGAACCGGCGCCTTCGCGCATCAGGTGGAACAGTGAAGCCTGGCACACGTTCCACACGCCCGACAGGTTGACGTCCAGGACGTCGCGCCACGCCTCACGGGAAAGGAAGGGCGCGGCTCCGTTGCTGGTGATCGCGGCGTTGTTCACCACCGCCGTGATCGGCCCGATCTCCGTCTGCGCGCGCTCGACGAAGTCGCCCACGGCGGTGTCGTCCCGCACGTCGCACTGCACGAACAGGCTCCGTACGCCCTGTGCCTTGACAGCGGCGGCCGTTTCGTCGGCGTCCGTCCCGGGTGTTCGGGAGCACCCGGCGATGTCGTATCCGTCCGTGGCCAGCCGGATCGCGATCGCACGGCCGATACCGCGCGACGTACCGGTGATCAGAGCACATCCGGGTGATGAGGCCGGTGGGTTCTCTGGCATGGTTCCTCCTGCGAGTTCGGCCGGTCGCCGGGATCAGGAACGCGGAGCGGCGCTCCTACGGCGGTCCGCGATCCGCCGGAACGCGGTCAGGGCGCCGGGGTTGGCAAGGGCGCTTTCGGCGAGCACCTCGTGCTCGGCGGCGCCGCCGAGCAGCAGCTTGATAGGGATCTCGAGCTTCTTGCCGGTCAGTGTCCGGGGGATCTCGGGCACCTGGAAGATCTGGTCGGGGACGTGTGCGGGCGACAGCGCAGAACGCAGCCGGCGGGCCAGCCTCGCGCGCAGAGCGGAGTCCAGGTTCACCCCCGGAGCGGGAACGACGAAGAGCACGAGCCGGCCGTCGAGCGCGTCGGCGCTGTCGAGGTGCACGACCAGGGAATCGCTGATCTGCGGCTCGTCCTCGAGGGCGGAGTAGAAGTCGGCGGTGCCCATGCGCACGCCGGCCCTGTTCAGGGTCGCGTCGGAGCGCCCCGTCACCACGAAGGAGCGGCGCTTCGTGACGGTCACCCAGTCGCCGTGCCGCCAGACGCCGGGGAAGATGGTGAAGTACGTCTCGTAGTAGCGCCGGCCGCCCGTGTCGCCCCAGAAGCCGACCGGCATGCTGGGCATCGGCCTTGAGAGCACAAGCTCACCGCGTTCGCCGATCACCGGACGACCGGCCGGATCATAGGAGTCGACCGCCGCGCCGAGGCACGGACCGGAGATCTCGCCCGCGTGCACCGGAAGCAGTGGGTTTCCCGCGATGAACGCCGTGCAGACATCGGTGCCGCCCGACACCGAGTCGAGCCGGAGCGCAGCGCCGTCATCCGGGGCGATGGCCGAGTACACCCAGCGAAACCCCTCAGCGGGCAGGGGGGAACCCGTCGAACCCACGCCTCTCAGCCGCGAGAGGTCGGCGATCTCGCGAGGCACGATCCCCGCCTTCCGCCAGGTCAGGAAGTGGGCAGCCGAGGCGCCGAGGAAGGTGGTTCCGGAGTCGGCCGCGACCTGCCAGAGCACGCCCAGGTCCGGTGTCATGGGATTGCCGTCGTAGAGCACGATCCCGCTGCCGACGGCGAGGCCGGAGACGAGATAGTTCCACATCATCCAGCCGGTTCCCGTGGTCCACAGGAATCTGTCGCCCGGGCCCAGATCGTTGTGGAGGGCATGCGTCTTCACATGTTCCAGCAGGATTCCGCCGTGCCCGTGCGTGATCGGCTTTGGCCGTCCCGTCGTGCCCGAGGAGAAGAGCACGAACAGCGGGTCACCGAAACCGGTCTGGTGTTCGGGAACCGGATCCGGCGTCGCGGCAAGGTCCGCCCAGTCGAGGGCTCCCGGGATCGCGGCCTCGGGGAAGGGCACCGACACCACGTGGCGCAGGCTGGGCAGCTGGGCTCTGAGCTGCGCCACCTCCGCGTGCCGCGGTATCGGCACCCCGCCCGAGACGTAACGATCCACGGTGACGAGCACTGAGGGCTCGATCTGTGACCACCGGTCGAGCACCGCGACGACACCGAACTCCGGTGCGCATGAGGAGAAGACCGCACCGATGGTCGCCGCCGCCAAGAGCAGCACGACCGCCTCGGGGATGTTCGGCAAGTAGGCGACGACCCGGTCGCCTGGCTCGACGCCGAGGCGGCGCAGCCCGGCCGCCACCTGTGTCACCGTGTCGCGCAACTGGGTCGCGGTGAGGCTCTGCGGTGGCCGGGTCTCGCTGTAGGCGCGCACCACGATGTCGTCGGGGGCCACACCGGGAAGGCGGAGAACGTTGGCCGCGTAGTTGAGCCGCGACCCGGGGAACCAGACGGCGCCGGCCACATCGTCGAGTCGCGACCGGCCCGTTTCCGGCGGCACCTGCCATTCCACGCCGAAGTGCTCGGCGATCGACGTCCAGAAGCCTTCGAGATCGCGCACCGACCATTCCCACAGCGACAGGTAATCGTCGAAGCGGAGCCCGCGGTCATGGCGGAGCCAGCTCAGGTAGGCGCCGATCCGGGAGGTGTCCAGCACACCGGGCGGGGGCCGCCAGAGGACTTCGGGCTCGTTCATCTCATCCCTCCGCGGTCCGCAGGAATATGAGGGCCTTCATGTCCAGGACGACCTTGCCGTCCTGGTTGATCAGTTGCGGCCGGAAGTGCACGAGGCCGCGGTCGGGCCTGCTGGCGGACCGGACCGCGTCGGTGACCGTGAGCCGGAGCCGCAGCGTGTCGCCCGGCCGTACGGGGACGAGCCACCGCAGGTCGTCGACGCCCGGACTGCCGAAACCGGCGGTCCTCGGCAGATAGTGCTCGGTCAGCAACCGCATCATCAGCGCGGTGGTGTGCCAGCCGCTCGCGATCAGGCCGCCGAAGGGGCCGTCCGAGGCGGCGGCCGGGTCGGTATGGAACGACTGCAGGTCGAAGGCCCCCGCGAAGTCGAGTATTTCTTTTTCGGTGACCTCGATCTGCCCATTGTGCTCATAGGTCATGCCGGGTACGAAATCCTCGAATCGCCGGTCTTCCTGGGGAATTGCGAACAGGTCGTTCTGGGTCATGGCGATCGCCCCTTGAGGTCTGCCGGAAGACTTACCGTCCAGCACATCCTACGATCGTGGCGCTCATCGGCCCCCGTCGTCCCCGAAGAATTTGGCTTCGATGCTGGACAGGCTGCGCAGATCACCGGGCTCGATCCGCCGGCGGTCGATGCGCTGTCCGGAGGCGCGTTCGATCGTGACAACGAGCTGAATGGTGTCCAATGATGAGATCAGTCCCGACTCGAAGAGATCCGTCTCATCTTCCAGGTCGTCGAGTTCGGGGTGGCGGCTGAGAATCCAGTCGCGTACCGCTTTGAGGCCGGTGGACGTCGTCATGGCTGAAAGCACCTCCACGCATCGAAGGAACGACGACAGATGGCGGGTGAAAGGGTCGGTTATGGCTCGATGGGCTCGTCCCTGGCGATGCCCAGGCGCGGTGAGGTGACCAGGTAGAGTCCTGAGGTCACGTCGTGCAGGTCGGTCGGGTCGATTCTCAGCGGGGCGAGGTCGGACGGGGCTCCGCCGCCCGCGTCGAGCCGCTCCCGGGCTTTCTCCGCCTCCTCGATGAGCTCGGTCAGCACCGCCGTTCCGCCTGCCTTCCCGGCTTCTCGCAGGTCGCTGAGCCCTGCGACGATCTCGGTAAAGGCGGCATTATCGCGCCTTTCCAGGTGCTCCTTCTCCTTGACCATGCGCTGGGCGAGCCAGAAATAGCTCTGTTTCCCCTCGTACTGCTGGTAGACGCCGGAGACCAGTACGAGCAACCGGGCGTAGGCGTTGCGGAACAGTGACTCATAGAAGCCCTGGGCCTCGGTCTCGGTGACCTCGTCCCGGGTCAGCGAGAGAATCGACGCGGCCGAGAGCATCCCGCTGTAGAGGGCCAGGTGTACTCCGGTGGACAAGAGCGGGTCGAGGAAGCAGGCCGCGTCACCGACCAGGAAGTAACCCGGACCGCAGAAGGAATCGGCGACGTAGGAGTAGTCCTGCTCGACGCGGACGGGCGGCTCGAACTCGCCGGTGGCCATCAGGTCCGTCACGGTCTCGGACTCGCCGACGAGGCTCATCAGCATCTGCTCGGTGGAGGAGAACTCGCCGCGCCTCTTCCGGAAGATGTCGCGGTGTGTGACGAAGCCGACGCTGTGCCGCCCGTCGCGCAGCGGGATCACCCAGTACCAGCCGTCGGGATGCGAGATCACATCGATGCCGCCGCGGGGAGTGTTCGGCAGTGTGGTCCCGCCGCGCCAGTACCCCCAGATGGCGACGTTGCGGAACACCTCGTGCCGGCGGCGATTGCGGAAGTACTGCGCCGAGAGCACACCGGCCCGGCCCGAGGCGTCAACGAGGTGGTCGAACGCGGTGACCTGACGGTCGCCGGAGGGATCGCGCCACTCGACGGCGGTGGGCCGGTCCCCGGCGAAGCGGACCTTGTCGACCTCGGCACCCTGGATCACCCGGACGCCCTGCTCCGCCGCGTGGTCGAGCAGGATCTTGTCGAAGTCGTCGCGCTCGACCTGCCAGGAGGAGACGTTGGAGCCGAAGAGATCCCCCCAGTTGATCGTCCAGTCGTCCTCCGCCCCCCAGCGCAGCAGCGCGCCCTGTTTGGCCGGGTAGCCGCGGGCGTCGATCTTGTCGACCACACCGGTCAGCGTCAGCACGACACGGCAGGAGGACGCCAGTGATTCGCCGATGTGGTAGCGGGGGAATCGCTCTCGCTCCAGCAGGATGACATCGAGCCCGTTCTGTGCGAGCAGGGTCGCCGCCGTCGCCCCGCCCGGTCCGCCGCCGATGACCAGCACCTTCTCGGGCATGCTCTTCTCCATTCGATTTGCTGGTGCATTGCTGAATTGAATTCGACTCGGCGGGCAGCGGGCGGCCATGCCGGGAGAGCCTTTTCGGAGGAATGGGCGATCGCGAGGCCGTGGCTGCCTGGAGATGATCGTGCGCAGTGGAAGCCGTCATTAATGATCTTGTTGGATGGTCTGACTCATGCTGTCATCAGCGTAGGTACGGAGTGTGTTATCGACAACCGCTCGCACGTCAGAATTTGTCCGGATCGACACATTCTCGGATGTGTCGAACTGCGATTCGCCTGATCATCGCGGCACCCTTGGGGATAGAATCCCCACTCTCCCCGCTTTTTGGTCCCGCTGTGGCGATCATCACATTGACTCGGCGGGTTGCCCGCACGCCGGCGGATGATGCACGCATGGACTCTCAAGCTCCCCGATGGCGCAAGAGCAGCCGCAGCGACGACCATGGCGGTGACTGCTGGCGCGATACTGGCGCCTGGCCGCGCGGCCCAGAACGTCATCAGGGGTGGAGTTCCTCCACTGGTAGGAGACCACCAACTCTGCCGTAGCCGAGTGGTATGACCGAGAGGCGTGGGTGCCTCGAGCGCTCTCTCGATGACCAGCCACGGAGACTGTGGGGCGCAGGCTGCGCGGCCGAGCATTACCTGCAGCCGTCTGGCCACCCTGAGAACGATCTCCGGGGCAATCCCGATGGCGTGCCCACCCCGTGATCGATTTGGCTCAGCACATGCATAACTTCCACCCGGCACAGTGCGCACTGATCGTCATCGCATCGGCGGGCGCTCTCACCACCGCAACCGCATGCACGGCCCTGGCCGACCCGCCCGTCGTCCCACGACCGCACGCCAAGACCCAGACCGCGTTGAACGCGATCGTCAAGCAGGGCACACCCGGTGTCATCGCCGAGGTGAAGACCGGCAACCGCACATGGACCGGTACAGCAGGGATCGCCAACCTCGACGGCAGACGCCCCCGCGCCACCGACGAGAAGTTCCGCGTCGCCAGCATGACCAAGCCGTTCACCGCTGCAGTGCTCCTCAAGCTGGAGGCCGCGGGACAGCTGTCGCTCGACGACAGCGTCGAGAAATGGCTGCCCGGGGTGGTGCGCGGCAAGGACTACCACCCCCAGAAGATCTCCGTACGCCACCTGCTCAACCACACCAGCGGAATCTTCAACTACAACAACGACGACGCCTTCCGCGCCAGGTACGCCGGGGACGAGTTCGACAAGAACCGCTACACCAGGGTCACGCCGCGCGAGCTGGTGAACATCGCGCTCGCCCACCCGGCGGTGTTCCAGCCCGGCGAACCCGGCCGCTGGGAGTACTCCGACACCAACTACATCCTGGCCGGGATGATCATCGAGAAGGTCACCGGCAATACCTACGAGGAAGAAGCCGAAGCTAAGATCATCAAGCCTCTCGGGCTGAGCGGCACCAGCGTGCCTGGCACTTCCCCGAAGGTGCCCCGGCCGCACGCGACGCACTACTCCACGCTCTTCGAGGACGGACCGGGCGCCAAAGTGCGCAACGTCACCGAGTTCAACCCCACAGTGGCCTGGTCCGCGGGGCAGATCATCTCGACCGTCGGCGACGTGAACAAATTCATGTCCCTGCTGCTGCGCGGCGAAGTGCTGCCCGCCGCACAGCAGCAGGCAATGCTCGACACCGTCCCTGTCGAAGGAGAAGACGGGCACGGCGGCCGAGAAGACCGCTACGGCCTCGGCATCCGCAAGTTCAAGCTCACAGAGAGCTGCTGGGTCTGGGGACACGGCGGCATGATCCCCGGTTCGGCGTCCCGGACGGCGGTCACCGGCAATGGCCGGCACGTCCTGACCCTGAACCGCAACGGTGACTGGGGCGAGCAGAAACTGGAGGACGCCGTCGTCGAAGCCGAGTTCTGCCAAAGCTGACCGCAATGGCGCAGCGACGGGCCTCGCAACGTCAGGTGCCCGCTTTATAGGGCGTTTGGTCCCTCGGTTTCCGTCTGGTTCGGGAGAACTCTGATGTCCGTCGCGTGATCGATGTCGCGGAAGGCCTCATCCTGCGGCTCCGCGCCACCACCGGATAGTCAGACACGACCTAGCGATCAGTGCAGCCAGAACCGGCGACGACCAGGGCGTTTCTGATGGCTCCCCGGTCTGCGCGACAGTGCGCAGACCGGGGCCGGGCATTGACGGGAAACGCTGGTCCGGAGATCAGCCTCCGGAGACCGGCGTGGCACGTCCCAGCGCAGGCGGGCTCACCGGGGACTTCTTCTCCAGGTAGCGCCAGAGCGCGTCGCCGCCGTTGTAGAGGCTGCGGTCCTGCTTCTTCGCCCCGAACAGGGCGGTGAAGCCGGGGGTGGCGTTCTTGGCGAAGAAGTTGTTCGCCAGAGTGGCGATCCGGTAGCTGCCGTGCGGCTTGACCGGCCGGTTACCGATCCGGATGGCGCCCCCGGCGATCCGCTGGCCGACCGGCTTCGACTGGTCATAGGTGTAGCGGACGTTGCCGGAGACGGCCATCTGCCGGAATGCCACCGTCCCGTTGGCGGCCTGCTGCCACTGGCTCTCCAGCAGCGCGTCGAGCTGTGCGCCGGTGATGTCGCCCCGGACGAGGCCGACGCCGATGCCGCTGTCATAAACGGTTCCCAGCGCGATTTCGGAGAAGAGCACCCGGCCGGGGGCGTCGGCCGGGTTGGCCGGGTCGGCGGCGTACCGAACGTCGCGGCGGAGGATGCCCGGCATCGCCACCGCGAGGTCGGCCCGCCCGTCCCGGTTGGCGGCCCAGTAGAAGGCGTCGGCGGTCGCGTTGTACAGGGTCGATTCGGCGCTGTCGTTCGGCGCCCGGGTCAGGTCGGCGGTGACCGTCGCCGCAGGGGTGTTGCCACGGGCCACCATCTGCCGCCGCCAGTAGTCCGCGATCCTGAGCGTCTGCGGGTCGGGCGTGACGTCCTTGGTGTTGGCGTGGTTGACCGAAGTGGTCAGGCCCCGCAGTACCTCACCGGTGCTCGGGTCGAGCTGAAGGTTCGTCTCGTTGATCAGCCGGCCGTGGTTGGCCGCCTCGACCACGGGCCGGGGGTTGCCGGCCGGATCGGGGAGCATGCAGTTGACCAGGGCGTGCCAGTGCCCGGAGACGATGGCGTCGACGTCCGGGGTGATCCGGGCGTTGAGGTCCACCACGGGGCCGGACGGGTTGACGCACTCGTTGTAGCCCGCCCCGGACTGCTGGGAGAAGCCCTCGTGGAGAACCGCCACGATGGCCTTCACGCCTTGCTTGCGCAGGATCGCGGCGTACTTGTTGACCGCGTCGGCCTCGTCGAGGAACTCGAAGCCCTTCGGCGTGTACGACATCTGCTCCTGCGAGGTCAGCTTGGTCGTGGCGAACACGAAGCCGACCGGGAGCTTCCCGCCGTGCCCGTCGTCGACGTACTCCACGCGGTACGGCGGCAGCGCCGGCTTGCCCGTGTTCTCGTAGACGACGTTGCCGGAGTAGTAGCCGTAGTCCGCGCCATGGAACCGCCTGCCGGTCGAGTCGGTGAAGCAGAGGTCGTTGTCGGGACGCCCCTCACACGTGCCGTTGACCATGTGGCGCAGGAACTCGTAGCCCCGATCCATCTCGTGGTTGCCGACCGTCGAGAAGTCCAGCCCGATCGAATTCAGGTACTCGATGGTCGGCTCGTTCCAGAACCAGGCGGTCTCGTTCGGCCAGCCGGAGAAGTCGTCCCCGGCGGAGAAGAGGATCGAGTTCCGTTTGCCGGCGCGAATCTGCTTGAGATGGGTGGTCAGGTAGGCACCGCCACCGACCTGCTGCGCCGGTTCCCCGGACCGCGCTCCGGGCACTGTGGTGGTGTAGTCGCCAAAGTAGCCGTGCAGGTCGGTGAGCGACACCAACTGCACCGGCACCGGCGCCGCCGCGGCGGCCAACGGGGCCGCGCCGGCCGCCGAGGTGGCCGCGAAGGTAAGGACAAGACCGGCAGTGACCGCTGCGGCCAGAGCGGCACATCTCCGGCGTAGAGCCAGGCCGTTCCGGATAGTTCGTGGTGTGTCGTACATGCAGCGTGACTCCCAGGCACCAGAGCGTATTTCGCTCCCGGGAGCTTGTCGGGTACCACCGAACACTTGATGAACGGCGGATTGGGCCGACCTGGCTGAGGGATTTACGGACACCCCGTTTCAGGGTTCTCGACACCGGCCGGCCAGGCCGACCAGTCGTGCTCGCCCCGGACGGCCCGTTCAACGATCGTCCTAGAGCGTCAGGGCGCGGAGGGCGGCGGCGAGCAATTCCTCGCGGGCGGCGGGAGAGGACGCCGCCCTCACGGGCCATCACCGCCTTGGGGTCCTCCTTGACGAAGGCCAGCGCCGCGTGTGCGCGGACGATCGCCGTCGCGTCAGCGTCTGGACCCGCGAGGGCGGCGGCGATCTGCCCGTCCTGCCGACGCAGCTCGTCGCGGCCCGCGAGCACCGCCCCCACCGAGGGGTCGTTGCCGAAGATCCCCAGCAGCCCTGCGCCTGCGCCCATCACGTGCCCGTCGCGTCTTTGTCGTCGACGGGTGGGCTGCGGTCCTGGCTGTTGGTGGAGGTCTGGGTCCTAGTGTGCTTCATCGCGGGCAGGACCGTGCCGCCGTCGAGGATGACAGCGATCTGCCGGGACGGGTCGAAACCGATCGCAGACCAGTCCACGTCCACCCCGGCGGACGGGCTCGGGGGGACGGCACGGATCAGCCCAACGGTGTCATCGCCGGGACACCGGACCGTTCAGTGGGAGCGGAAGGCCGAGCGGAAAGTGCGTGCCCGCCGGGTCGAGATCGCCGGTTATCAACGGTTGATCCCTTTCTGCGGGCTCGTGCCCGCTCGGCTGGACCGCATGATGGCGTGGGCTCCCTCGACCTTGCGGTGCAGGGAGTCGGCGAGTTGGCGGTCTGGCCCGGCGACGCTCGGTACAGGTGGCAGAGCTTTCGACGTCGGCGGGTTCGGGGACGACCTCGCCTCGTTCGATGCGGGAGATCCGCGGCTGACTCATGCCGGAGAGATCGGCCGCCTCGCGTTGGTTCAGGCCGGGCGGGTGGGTCGCGGGGCGGCCGGCCACCGTGGGATCGGGGCGGCGCAGTGCGCCGCACGCTGCGCGACGGGAGTGGACCGAAGGCCCCCAGCCGGACCAGGTCCACGGCAGCGCGGGATCCCCCGCAGGTGGTGGCGTGTTCGTACAGCGTTCTGGTAGAGCCCGCAGCGTCGGGCGGCTTCGCCGAGGGTGGTCTGGTCGGCCGGGGATGCGGTCGGCGCGGTCGCGCCCCAGGTACTGGAGCAAGTAGTCGTAAGGTTCGTAGCGGGCCGGGGCTCCGGCGGCGGCTCGCCACGGGGTCAGTGTGGTCGTGGCGCACGTCGCTACGAGTGCCGTCGCTGCGGGTGCCGGTGCCGGGTGTGCAGCGCGATCTGCAGGGCGGCGGGGTCGTAGGGCCGGTCGGTGGGGCGCAGGTAGGCATTAGCGACGGCACACAGCAATGCCTCCGGCAGTGGGAGTCGGTGGCTCAGGCGCCGGGCATATCCCGCCTTGTTCGACGCGGATCGCCAACGCGCAACCGCCCAGGCCGCTGCCACCGCCGATCACGGGGCCGAGCGCGATCGCCCGCTTGGACGTACGAAGACACCAACGTCTGGGCGGAATCCTCAACGAGTATCGACATGCCGCTTGACCTGTGTGACGAGGTTTTCGGCAAGTGCAACTCCCCGCTCGGGTTGGCCAGTTCGGCCAGCACCGGCTGGCTTCGGGACGGCGGGCAGGCGGTATGGAGCGGGACTTTTCCACATCGAAGTACTCGGCGACGATCACGCCGCGGCCGACGATGATTCGGTCTTCGAGGGTCATGAACTCGCGGACGTCCTGCTCGCCTGCTCGGCCAACTCAAGGTCGATGAAGGCACCGATCATCGCTCGCCACACCGACTCGGCGACCAGCGGCGACAATCCCGCGGCCGCAGCACGCTCACGCGCCAGCGCGACCACCCGCTCCACCCGCGCGGGATCCCGCACCGCCTGCTCGTCGCCCTTGAACGCCGCGGCCGCCCGTACCAGCGCCTGCCGCTCGGCCAGCAGGCGGACCAGGTCGGCGTCGATGGCATCGATGCCTGCGCGAACTTCTGCCAGTGACTTCGGATCGGCCATGCCGCAATCCTCCCACGCGAGCCCGGGGCAAGGATCGGCAAGCGGACCGCGGCGGTCATGCAGAGCCCCGAGGCGCCCGGGACAACACCAGCGAAGGTCGAACACGGCGGCCGGCCGTTCTCCTACGCCGACGAGGAACTGATGATCTGCTCCACCCGTGGCGGGTTCACCGGCGCTTGCCCGTCACGACGTCCAGCCAACGATCGTTGGCGGCGATCGGGGAACGGAGCCGATCCAGGTCGTCAAGGCGCGAGGCCGCAGGCCGGGGTGAATCGTGCTCGCTGCTGTCGGCGCACGGGTTCCAGCGCAGAACACGGTACAGGTTGACGCCCATGAGCCCGATTGTGTCGGGTGTCAGCGCCACGGCACAGTCCTTTTGGATCTTCGGCCGTCCTTCCACCTGGGCGAGGGTTGCCGCGGCGCGGGAGCCGGGCCGTTGTCGCGCCCCCGCTTACAGGGGGATGCGGTGGGGGACGAAGGAGGAGGTGTCGTCGGTGATGAGTCCCGAGGTCTCGCGGATGCCCAGGCCGGCGGACTCGTCGTGGACCACCCAGGCGCCCAGCACCGGGTGCTCCCCGTCGAAGTCGGGCAGCGCGCAGAACTGCTGGAAGACGAAGCCCTCCTTGCCGTAGTCGCCCTGGGTGCGCTGCTCGCTGCCGTCGGGGGTCACGATCCGCATGCTGGCGCCCTCGCGGCCCAGCAGCGGCTTCTGCACGTAGGCCGTCAGGTCCGAGGGGGTGTTGAGGTAGGTGGGAAGCAGATTGGGGTGCCCGGGGAACAACTCCCACAACAGCACCAGCAGCGCCTTGTTGGAGAGCACCATCTTCCAGATCGGCTCGATCCACCCCGTGGGAGCCTTCGGGATGTGGCGCCCGAACCGTTCGGAGACGATCCATTCCCACGGGTAGAGCTTGCACAGGGTGCGGATCTCGTTTCTCTCCAGATCGAAGAACCGCTTCTCGCCGGCGTGCCAACCGATGTCCTCCATGGCGAGCGCCTTGCCCCGAAGGCCCGCCTCCTCGGCGGTCTCCTGCATGTAGGCGATCGTCATGATCTCCTCGCCGGTCTCGTCGGCCCGGGTCCAGGCGAAGTGCGCGAGGTCTCCATCGAGGCCGGTGGCGATCTCCTTCCAGCGGGCGACCAGGCGCTCGTGGATGGAGTTCCACTGGTCGTCCTCCGGATGGAGATCCTGGAGCCAGTACCACTGGACGATGGAACTCTCGACGAGGGCCGTCGGGGTGTCGGCGTTGTACTCCAGCAGCTTGGCCGGGCCCTCGCCGTCGTAGCAGAGGTCGAACCGGCCGTACAGATGCGGGTCCCCGCGCCGCCACGACTCCTCGATGAGCGGCGCCACCCAGTCGGGAATGCCCAGCACGTGGTAGCGGCCGGTGGTCACCACTTGCTCGACCACCTGCAGGCACATCCGGTGGAGTTCCTCCACGACCTCCTCGAGCGCCAGGACCTCGTCCATCTCGAAGACGTAGTGCACCGACTCGTCCCAGTAAGGACGCGGCAGATGCTCGGGGTGCGCGGTCCGGTGGAACGCCAGCCCCTGTGACTCGATCTTCCCCGCCCAGTCCTCGCGGGGTACCGATGCCTCACGCCGCATCCTCAGCCCTCGCTCTTCTTGTGCTCGCCAAAGCCGCGACGGCGGAGGGCCTCACCAGATGTCGTCATAATGTCCCGTTCTCGGGTCCGGCCGAGACGTGGCCGGACGGGTGGCCGAAGTTGCAGAGGGTGTCGTGCGCCGCCTGGACCTCGCTCTTGGTGCCGCCTGGCGCGAGCCCAGGGATCGACGGCGGTCGACCTTCGCACCGCGGGCCGCGGCAGCCGCACCTCCGGGCATCCCGATATCGGCGCCGCACGGGCTGGCGCTGCGCGGCCAGCCCTGAGGGAGCAACGAGAACACGTCCTTCGAAACGGGGAGACAGTCGTTCAACCGGGTCCCTGATGTGCGAGAGCGGGCGCCGTCACCATGGGTCCGGGATCACGCTTCCACGGGTTCGGAGGCGGCCGATCCTGAGACGAAAGTGTCCCGGCTCCCGTTCCTCTCATTCGGAGGCATTATTTGCCCGGACGGTCAGCCCCCGCTCGACGAACCCCCGAACCCGCCCCGATCGCAGTCGTCATCGTCGTAATAGCTGGTGGGCGTCGGGTACGGGAAGTCGGTCGAGTACGGGGCGGGTGTCGACAGGTTCGACGTGTCGTCGTCGCAGTCGCCGTCCGCCGAGTCGGTCGTCGAGCAGGCCGCCAGCGTGAGCGACAACACCCCCGCCATACCGACGGTGACCGCGCGTGACTTGAGTCGGCGCCGGGATTCCTGAGGTGGCATGGGAGCGCTCCTTCGTGGCTTCGACGACGCCATCTAAGACGAGGGAGACCAGCATCCCGGTTCACCCCAATTCCAGCGATCCCGGTCGAGAAGTGAAATAAGCACCTTCAGGCCCCTCCAGGCTGGAGTGCAGGGCACAGGAGGACCGGTGATGCTTACAGCCGCAAGACCCCACGCCGCGCGCCCGGCTTCACCCATCTGCTCGCCCCTCCGGCACGCCGGTCGCGTGGCGGCCTTCAGCTACGGTCGCCGTGGCCGCCTCGGTGGAGGGCGCGGTATCGGGACGGCGGGATTCCGAACCGGCGTGTGAAGGCCAGGCGCAGGGTTTCGGCCGAGGCCAGCCCGCATCGCGCGGCCACGTCAGCCAGCGGTAGTGAGGTGCTGACGATGAGGTGGGCGGCCGCCGCGATGCGGACTTCGCGGACGAAGCGGCCCGGCGTCTGGCCCATGTGCGTCAGGAACAGCCGGGTGAGGTGGCGAGGGGTCACCCCGGCGATCGCGGCCAGCGCGGTGGTGCCGATGTCTCCGGCGAGGTTGGCGTTGACGTGGTCGACCACGCGCCGCACGGCGTCATGGCCGGGCGGCGGCGCGGCCGTGAACATGCTCATCTGCGCCTGGTTTCCTGGACGCTGCAGGTAGGTCACCAGCATCCGGGCGACCAGCCGGGCGAGTTCGACGCCGTGGTCCTCCTCGATGAACGCCAGCGTCAGGTCCAGGGCGCTGGTGACGCCCGCCGCGGTGGACACCCTCCCGTCCCGGATGAAGATCGGATCAGGGTCGATCTCGACGCCGGGGTACCGGGCGGCGAGTGTGTCGGCGAACCACCAGTGGGTGGTCGCCCGCTTGCCGTCGAGCAGTCCCGCCGCGGCCAGGATGTGGGTCCCGGTGCACACCGACGCCACCCGGCGGCTGATCCGGGCCAGCCGCTGTACGTGGGCGACGATGAGCGGGTTGGCGGCGGCCTCGGCGTGACCGAACCCACCGGAGACGATCAACGTGTCGAGCGGGCCGGTGAGCCGTTCGAGCGCGTGCGTGCTCTGCAGCAGCATCCCGGGTCTGCAGGAGATCGCATGTTGTCCCGGGCTGACCACCATGACCCGGTACGGCGTCCGCAGCTCGCCGAGCCCGTTCGCCATGTCCAGGCTCGTCGTGACACACGCGATGTCGAGCAGCTCGGCGTTCTCGTAGCCGACGACCGCGACCGGGCGACAGTCCACGGTCCGAGGTTAGATCCAAAGGACCGGCATCGCAGAAATTCGGACATGTCTGTCCGTGATGGTGGTGCGGCGTGCGGAGGTGGATCACGGTGTGGCCATGACAGATTCTGCTCGCGCCGGTGGCACGGCCACCGACCCGGTCGGCGGCGGGGACGCCGCAGGACGGTCCGGGTGGCTGCGCACGGCGTCCGCGGTGGGACGGCGCTGGCCGACCTGGCTGGCGGTCGCCTGGGCGGCCATCAGCCTTTCCGACGTCAGTGACGGCCTGGAGTACATGATCCTGTTCGTCCTGCCCGCCACGGGTTATCTGTTCCTCGCGGTGGTCGACCTGCCCCGCATCACCTGGGCGGTGGTCTTCGCGTCACTGGCGACGGTCGTGGTCCTGCGCATGCTCGACATCGACCCGTGGCCTGCCCTGGCGGTGGTCGTGGTCACCCTCGCCGCCGTCGGCCTGATCAACGGCCGGTTGCGCCAGCCCGGCCTGTACGCGCTGCAGTCACCGGGCGCGCTCGCCTTCATGGCCTTCGGTCTGGTGATACTGGCGGTCCCCATCACGGTAGGCGGGTATCTGGTGGCGGCCGGGCTGCTGGGTCACGCCACGTGGGACGCCGTCCACTGGCGGGCGAACAAGATCGTCAGCCGCTCGTTCGCCGAGTGGTGCGGAGTGCTCGACCTGGTGCTCGGCGTGGGACTGCTGATCCTGCTTCTCGTGCGCTGACGACGGCGTACCACCGGCATGCGGAGCACACGTGATTCACGATCAAGGTCGCCGGATGTGGGCGCCGCGGACCGGCGTGGCGTGCTTCGGCGACCTTGGAGCGCGAGCCCTCTGGGAACACGCCATCATTGTTCGCACCTTGGCACTGCTGACGATGGACTGCCGGGCCTGCGTCCGGTTGGCGGCGGAGTAGGAGACGGAGGGTGTCCCCTACTCCGCCGTCCGGAGAACCTGGCGAGGGCTCGTCTGGAGTGCCCGCTCACCAGCTCCGGCGGATGCCGGACGTCGTTCCGACCAGCTCGCCGCAGAACGGGTCGTTATCCCCACTGGCCGGGCTCGTAGTCGCCGGCGGGCTGCTGGACGATGACGTTCATGCGGTTGAAGGTGTTGATGACGGCGATGAGGGACACGAGGGCGGCGAGCTGGTCCTCGTCGTAGTGCTTGGCGGCGTTCGCCCAGGCCTCGTCGGTGACGCCGCCGTCGCCGTCGGCGATGCGGGTGCCCTGTTCGGTCAGTTCCAGGGCGGCCCGCTCGGCCTCGGTGAAGACCTTGGCCTCCCGCCAGGCCGCGACCAGGTTGAGGCGCACCGAGGTCTCCCCCGCGTGCGCGGCGTCCTTGGTGTGCATGTCGAGGCAGACGCCGCAGCCGTTGATCTGGCTGGCGCGGATCTTCACCAGCTCCTGCGTCGCGGCCGGTAGCGTCGAGTCCACCACGACCTTGCTCGCCGAGATGATGTGCTTCACGAACTTCGCCCCGACCGGGTTGCCGTAGTAGTTGAAACGGGCGTCCATGGTGATCTCCTTGCCGTGTTCGCGCTTACACCCAGGTGACGGAACAGCTCGGCAAGAGGTGACATCCCACCGCATGTGACCTGCGTCTCGCGCGCCGGCCCAGCCGCAGCCGCGCCGTCAACCGCCCATCCGACCCTCGCCACAGGTGTTTGCCCGTTGTCGGTGCGCTGCCAGGTCGGCCAAGGGGGCGTCGCGGCGCTGTCGCCGGAGCGGGCAGGTGAGTCGGGCGGCCCGGGGGCCGGCGCGGCGCGGTCGGACCCGGGCGATGAACACGGCCGATCGCCACACCGACTCATGCGTCACTCTCTCGGCCCGGCAGCCCCTCCCCGTTTTGCGGCTGCGGCTGTCGTAGGCTTTCGCGCCGGACGACAGAAGGGATCAGCGCATGGCGGACGACGCCGACGACGCGGTGGTGCTCACCAAGCCCGGGCCGGGTGTCCGTCTGGTGACGTTGAACCGGCCGGGTGTCCGCAACGCCATGACCGAGGAGATGACGCTCGCCTGGGATCGCGCCCTCGACGAGGTGGCGCGCGATCGGGAGACCCGCGTGCTCATCGTCACCGGGCAGGGCGGTTCCTTCTGCTCCGGGGCCGACCTGTCCTGGCTCGACCAGGGCTCGGCCGAGGAGGTCACCATCGACCGGCTGCGGGAGCGGATGCTGCCCTTCTACCGCAGCTGGCTGCGGCCGCGCACGCTCCCCTTCCCCGTCATCGCCGCGGTCAACGGGCCCGCCGTGGGCGCGGGGGTGTGCCTGACGCTGGCCTGCGACCTGCGTTACGCGGGCCCGAGCGCGCAGTTCAGCACCCCGTTCATCTACCGCGGAACCCACGGCGGGATGGGCGCGGCCTGGCTGCTGCCCGAGGCCATCGGCGTCACCCGGGCGCGGGACATGCTCTACACCGGCAGGGAGGTGGCGCCGGAACAGGCACTGGAATGGGGGCTGGTGACCGGGGTCGCCGAGGACGCGCTCGAGCACTCCCTCGCGGTCGGTGCCCGGATCGCCGAAGCCGGGCCGATCGCGCTGCGGCTGACCAAGACCGGCCTGGAGCAGTCGGCCGCCGGGCTGGAGGCCGCGATCCAGTGGGAGGCGATCGCGCAGCCGGTCACCATGACGACCGCCGACCTGCATGAGGGCATCGCCGCCTTCCGCGAGAACAGAACGCCGCGGTTCCGGGGCCTGTGACCCCGGCTCACTCGGCCCGGCGCAGCATCGCCAAGGCGTAGCGCGAGTACTCCTTCGCGACCTGTTCGGCGCTCATAGGACCGTCGAGGCGGAACCACGACGGCAGCGAGGTGCACATGGTCGCGATCGCTCTGCACGGCGTGCGGATCTCGGTGCCGGGGAAGGCTCGGGCCGCCTGGGCGTCGAGGAGGTGCTGGACCTCGTCGCGCATGGCGGTGATCCGGGTCAGGGCGGGCTCGGTGAGACCGCGCATCTCGGTCGCGCCGAGGAAGGCGAGGTCGCCTCGCAGGGCGTGGAAGAGCGCGAGCGACTCGACCATCCTCGCGAACGCGTCCTCCGGGCCGGTTCCGTCGTCCCGGGCGGCCCGGACCCTCCAGCCGATCTCGGCCATGGTGGCCTCGAGCAGCTTCACCAGGATCTCCTGCTTGCCGGCGTGGTGGTGGTAGATCCCGGCGACGCTCACGCCGGCTTCGGCGGCGATCTCGCGCATGCTCGTGGCGTGGAAGCCGGTGCGGACGAACAGGCGCAGGGCGGCTTCGAGGATCGGGCCGAGGGCGAGGTCGTCGTAGTGCCGCCAGTCGCCGGGTTCGCCGCCGGCACGCGTGCTCACGGGGGTCTGCCCGCTCAGCAGGCTCGTCGCGGGCACGTCGAGCAGGTCGGCGATCCGTTCGAGGCGGGTCACGGTGAGCGGCGTGCGCCCGTGTTCGATCGCGCTCATCGTGGCGGGGCTGACTCCCACCTGGGACGCCAGCGCCCGCAGGGAGAGTCCCCGGGCTTCGCGGGCTCTCCGGACGGCGGTTCCCAGCTTCCGGGAGGCGTCGGGCAGGTGTTCAGTCACACTGAACACCATAGCCACTTGACCTGATACTGGAACAGACCGTACGTTCACTCGGTAGTTGTTCAGCCTCGGGAGCGCGCACGTGACCACGCATGACCTCGTCCGCCTGGATCGGCTCGGCCCCGCCCTGGCGGAGGCCACCGGCAGCGACGCCTGGCTCGCGGCGACCGCCCAGCTGATCAGCGGCGGCAAGTCGAACCTGACCTACCTGCTGCGCAGCGCGGCCGGTGAGCTCATCCTGCGCCGGCCGCCCAGCGGGAAGCTGCTGCCCAGGGCGCACGACATGGGACGCGAGGCGCGCGTCCAGCGCAGCCTCGCCGGAAGCGGTGTCCCGGTGGCCGAGGTGGTCCTCTACGACGAGGGTGACCTGATCGGCATCGGCTGCTACGTCATGCAGAAGGTCGACGGCCACATCATCCGCGGCCGGCTCCCCCCGTCCTATGCGCGAAGCCCGCAGGAGCGTGAGGCGATGGCGTTCGCGTTCGTCGACACGCTCGCCGCCCTGCACGCCGTGGACCATGCTGCCGCCGGACTCGCCGACTACGGCCGCCCGGAGGGATTCATGGCACGTCAGGTGCGCCGCTGGGCCGGCCAGTGGGAGGCCAGCAAGACCCACCCGGTCGAGGAACTCGACGAACTCGGCCGGCGACTCGCCGCCGCCGTGCCGAAGCAGCAGCGGTCCACGATCGTGCATGGTGACTACCGCGTCGACAACGTGGTCTATGCCCCGGCGGATCCGGACGAGCTCAAGGCCGTCCTGGACTGGGAGCTGTCCACCCTGGGAGACCCTCTCTCCGACCTGGGGCTGCTGATGCTCTTCTGGCGCGAGGAGGGCGAGAGGCAGCTCAGCCTGGTCCCCGGCATCACCCACCTGCCCGGCTTCCCCGGCCGGGAGGCGATGCTGAGCCGGTACGCCGCCGCGTCCGGGGCGGACCTCACCGACATGGCCTACTACCAGGCCTTCGCCCACTACAAGTTCGCCATCATCGCCCAGGGCGTCTCGGCGCGCTCCGCCGCCGGCGCGATGGGCGGCCAGGACTTCGGCGACCTCGACGACGAGATCCTCCAGCTGGCCCGCGACGGGCTCACCTTCGTCGGCGGCTGAGCCTTCTCCATCACCCAGGAGCACACGATGGACTTCTCCCTCTCCTCCAAGGCCCGCGAGACGTGCGACGCCATGTGGGACTTCATGCGCGAGCACGTCTTCCCCGCCGAAAAGGTCTGGGCGGCGTACCTGCGCGAGCACGGCGAACACACCCACCCGCCGGTCATGGAGGACCTCAAGGCCGAGGCCCGCCGGCGCGGGCTGTGGAACCTGTTCCTTCCCAAGCTGTCGGGCATGTCCAACCTCGACTACGCCGCCGTCGCCGAGATCTCCGGCTGGTCACCGGTGATCGCGCCGGAGGCCATGAACTGCCAGGCCCCCGACACCGGCAACATGGAGACGCTCGACCTGTTCGCGAACCCCGAGCAGCGCCGGCGGTGGCTGGAACCGCTTCTGGACGGCACCATCCGGTCCGCCTTCGCCATGACCGAACCCGACGTCGCCTCCTCCGACGCCACCAACATCACCACCGAGATCCGGCGCGACGGCGACGACTACGTCATCAACGGCCGCAAGTGGTGGATCACCGGCGTCGCCGACGAGCGCTGCAAGATCTTCATCGTCATGGGCAAGACCGACCCGGGCGCGGCGACCCACCGCCAGCAGTCGATGATCCTCGTCCCGCGCGACGCCCCCGGCCTGACGATCGAGCGCCACCTGCCGATCTTCGGCTACCAGGACCAGCACGGCCATTCCGAACTCGTCTTCCGCGACGTCCGCGTGCCGGCCGCGAACCTGCTCGCCGAGGAGGGCGACGGGTTCCGCATCGCGCAGGCACGCCTCGGCCCCGGCCGCATCCACCACGCCATGCGCGCCATCGGGATGGCCGAGCGGGCCCTCGCCCTCATGGTGGACCGCGCCCAGAAGCGCGTCGCCTTCGGCAAGCCCCTCGCCGAGCACGCCAACGTCCTGGACCTGATCGCCCAGTCGCGCATCGAGATCGACCAGGCCCGGCTGCTGGTCTACCAGGCCGCCTGGCTGATCGACCAGCACGGGAGCAAGGCCGCCCGCTCCCAGATCGCCGCGATCAAGGTCGCCGCCCCCGCGGTGGCCACCGCCGCCATCGACCGCGCGATCGAGGTCTTCGGCGGTGCGGGAGTCTCCGACGACACTCCCCTGGCCTACTTCTACGCCTGGGCTCGCGTGCTGCGCATCGTCGACGGCCCCGACGCCGTGCACCGCCGCTCCATCGCCCGCGCCGAACTCGGCAAGACGCCGCCCTTCGTCGGCTGAGCCCAGATGACGACCGAGAACCCCCTCGACCGCTTCCGCCTCGACGACAAGGTCGTCGTCATCACCGGTGCCGGCGCCGGCCTCGGCACCGGATTCGCCCGCGCCACCGCGGGAGGGGGCGGCCATGTCCGTTTCTTCCGCGGGTTCCGGTGGCGTCAGCCGGCCGTCGCGCGGGCGAGGTAGTCCTCCAGTTCCGGTGAGGCCAGGGCGCCGCCGCTCATCGTGATCAGACGGCCGAGCGGGGTCCCCTCGACCATGCCGAGGATCGCCGGATCGTTCAGCCCGGACGACCGAACCGCGGCCATGCTCCTGCGCAGCACGGGGCCGCCCTCGGGGTCCGCCAGCCACTCCGCGAGCGTCGACTCCAGCGTCAGCGGCCGCGCCGGCGGCGGCGCGTCGACCGTGACCGTGGCGGTCAGGCGCAGGTCCCGCGAGGACGCGCCGACGGCGATCTCGAAGTCGCCGGGCTCCAGCACCCAGCGCCCCAGACCGGTGCTGTAGTACGACAGGTCCCGGGCGTCCAGCTCGAACCGGACGGCCGCCGTCTCGCCGGGTCCGAGCGCGACCTTCGCGAACGCCTTGAGCTCCCGGACGGGCCGGTCGACGGAGCAGGCGACATCGCGGACGTAGACCTGGACGACCTCCTTGCCCGCCACCGGCCCGGTGTTGGTCAGGTCGAGCCGCAGCCTGACGACCGTCTCCTCTCCCTCCCCCTCGACCGCGGCGGACAGCTCGGAGTAGGCGAAGTCGGTGTAGGACAGGCCGTGGCCGAAGGGGTAGGCGACGTCCAGGCCCTTGGCGTCGTAGTAGCGGTACCCGACGTAGAGGCGTTCGCCGTAGGCGACGGTGCCCTCCGATCCGGGGAAGTTCAGATGGGAGGGGGTGTCCTCCAGCCGCAGCGGGATCGTCTCGGCCAGCCGCCCGCTGGGGTTGACCCGTCCGAACAGCAGGTCGGCGACCGCGCCGCCGCCCGCCTGGCCGCTGAGCCAGCATTCGAGGACGGCCTTGGCGTGCCGCTCCCAGCCGGCGGTCCGGACGACCCCGCCGTTGGCCAGCACGACCACCGTCTCGGGGTTGACCTGGGCGATCTCCTCCAGCAGCCGCACCTGGACCTCGGGAAGGTCGAGGTGCGCGCGGTCGAAGCCCTCGGACTCCTCGCCTTCGGGCAGGCCGAGGAACACGACGGCGACGTCGGCGTCCCGCGCCACGGCGACCGCCTCGGCGAGCAGTTCCGGGTCGTCCTCCCCCGACAGGGTGAACCCGGCGGCGAAGTCGAGCCGCAGGCGCGGGCCGGCGGCGCCGGTGAGCGCGTCGAGGGCGGTGTCAACGTGCGTCGGCCTGACGCGTGAGCTGCCCGCTCCCTGGTATCTCGGCGAGCGCGCGAACTCGCCGATCACCGCGACGCCGATGTCCGCCCGCGGGTCCAGCGGCAGAATGGCGTCCTCGTTCTTCAGCAGGACCGCGGATTCCGCGGCGGCCCGGCGAGCGAGAGCGTGGTGGCGGTCGAGGTCGGCCTCGGCCGGCCCGGCGCCCGGAGCGGTGCGTTCGATCAGCGTCAGCAGCCGCAGGACGGCACGGTCGAGCGCGCCCTCCTCCAGCCGGCCCTCCCGGACGGCCGCGACCAGGCGCGCCGCGCTGCTCCCGTTGGTCGCCGGCATCTCCAGGTCGAGCCCGGCGGCGACGGCGGCGACGGGGTCCAGGACCGCCCCCCAGTCGGAGACCACCAGGCCGTCGAAGCCCCACTCCTCGCGCAGGACCCGGGTGAGCAGCCAGGGATTCTGCGCGGCGTGGACGCCGTTGATCCGGTTGTAGGCGGCCATGACCGTCCAGGGTCGCGCGGCCTTGACCGCGTGCTCGAATCCCGCCAGGTAGATCTCCCGCAGCGTGCGCTCGTCGACCTCGGCGCTGACCGTCATCCGGTCGGTCTCCTGGTTGTTGGCCGCGAAGTGCTTCAGGGACGCGCCCACCCCGGTGCTCTGGACGCCGCGGACCAGGGCGGCGGCCATCCGTCCGCTGACGACCGGGTCCTCGGAGAGGTACTCGAAGTTGCGCCCGCACAGGGGCGACCGCTTGATGTTCAAGCCGGGGCCGAGCAGCACCGCGACGCCCGCCGCGCGGCTCTCCTCGCCGAGGGCCCGCCCGACCTCCTCGAGCAGGTCAGCGTCCCAGGAGGAGCCCAGAGCGGCGGCCGTCGGGAAGCAGGTGGCGGGCAGGCTGTCCTCGAAGCTGAAGCCTTCGGCCTCCGGGTCGTGCCTGCGCAGGCCGTGCGGGCCGTCGGTCAGCACGATCGAGGGGATCGCGGCCCGGTCGATGGCCGCGGTCTCCCAGGCGCCATCCCCGGAGAGCAGCGCGGCCTTCTCCTCCAGCGTCAGGTCGGCGAGCACCGCGGGGGCGGCAGGGGCTGGTGCGGGCGGGGCGGAAGGATCGGTCACGGTCTCGAACCCTTCTGTGACGGCCGGTTCCTGGGCGGGCGGGACGGACCGGCCCATGACGACTCGCAGTGCTAATACGCTTTAGCAGCGTAGACCAACACTCGCCAGGTCGACACCGGGCCCTACCGGTTCGCCGAGTGGCGGCGGGGCGAGCGGCTGGTCCTCACCGCCTACGAGCGGCACTGGGGCGGTGCGCCGCGGATCAAGCGGGTCACGGTGGTGAGCGACGGCCGGCTCCAGCGCGGCCGTTCTCCTCCACCTCGTCCGAACCGGGTAAGAGAAAGCGGACGGGCCGCGCTGATGGTCAGTCATGATCCCGCACTTTTGACAGCAATTTCCGACAAAACCGTCCAATGGCACAATCTCACCGGACCGCCAATCAACGAAACCACAGGACTTTCCGGACATTCAGCGACATGAATAGGTGGGCCGGCGCGCCAGGCACCGGCCCACTTATTCACGACCCGATGTTACTCAGTCCTCCTTGATCTTGTTCTCGTCGCCCTCGTTCTCCTGGTCGACGAACTGGTCGCAGTTGTTGTCGATGTCGACGTCGCCCTTCACGTCGGACAGGATCGGAGTGAAGACCGTGAAGCAGTACTGGTTCGCGTCGTTCGAGAACTTGTCGTCGTCGGACTTCTTGTGGTTCTTGATGTGGTCGCCGTGCTCGCCGCCGGCGATGGCCATCGCGGGCGAGGCGCCGAAGAGAACGCCCCCCACGGCCAGGGTGAGCGCGCTGGCGGCAGCGATTCGACGGATCATGATGATTCCTCCCTTGGTTTCGGTGGCTACACACGCCGATACCGACATCGTCCTTACGAACTGACCGGTTGATCGACATTTGCAGACGCGCCAGTCCATACCCGTATTCCGCAGTAGGTGCATGCCCCGGCACTTTCTTTTCCAGGGCATTGCCCGTCCCAGAAAGTACGGGCCAGTAGGCATTTGGGCGCTTCTGCGCGGGTGACGCGCACTTGGCCGGTACGGCCTTCGGTCATGGCGACCGTTGGCAGTGGCCTGGTGTGATCAGCGTGCGCGCGGTCCAGAGCCTTTTTCAGCGACCCGGCAGGGAGGTTCACCGGGGGTGGGCGACCATGGGTGGTCAGGCACGGCGTTGATCACGGCGCGCGTTCAGGCGCCGTCGCGCCGGTCCGTCATGATGTCCGCCGCGGCGTACGGCCGGAGCCGGCGACGCCTCTCGGGGCGTCGCCGGCCTTGCTCACGGCGTGTCGAGACGGCGGACGAACTCGGCGACGGCGTCCAACGCCGCGGCCGACTCGGGCCGATCGGGGAAGACGCTCGGCCAGGCATGCGGAACGTCCCGTTCGAAGCGGGTGACGGTCGGCACCCTGGCCCGTGCGAGGTCGGACGCCATCGCGACGGTGTCGTCCAGCAGGACCTCGTCGGTCCCGGCGAACAGCAGCGCCGGCGGGAAGGACGCGAGGTCGGCGAGGAGCGGGGACGCCAGCGGATCGCCGGCGTCGTGCCCTTGCAGGTACTGGGCGGCGGCCTGCCGGGCGGCCTCGTGCGAGAACAGCCCGTCGGTCGCGGCCCGAGAGGTGTAACTGTCGGCGACGCAGCGCAGGTCCAGCCACGCCGACATGAGGACAAGCGCGCGCGGCACGGGGACGTTCGCCTTCACGCACGCCACCGTCAGCGCCGCGGCCAGTCCGCCGCCGGCCGAGTCGCCGACGGCGACCGGCGGCCTCCCGGACTCGGCGAGGACCTGCTCATAGACGTGCGCGGCGTCGTGCAGAGCCGCCGGGAAGGGGTGCTCCGGCGCGAGCCGGTAGTCGACGACCACGACCCGGGAGCCGGTGGCGTCGGCCAGACGCGCCGCGAAGGGCGTGAACTGGGCCGCCGAGCCGAGCCGGTAGCCGCCCCCGTGAAAGTACGTGAGGACGCCGCGCGGCCGAGGCGGCTCGCAGACGACGCACGGCACGTCCCCGTACCGGGCGTCGGTGACCACGACGCCCGGGGGCGTGGCGGGGGACGCGGCGGCCCGGGGCGCGGTGCCGATGGCCGCGCGGCGGGCGGCGAGGTCGTCCGGCGTCGGCATCGTGGAGCGGCGCACCTGCGGCAGCGCCCAGGCGCCGCCGCGGGCGCCCGTCGCGGGTTCGGAGGTCATAGGGCCAGGTAGGGGTCTTTGATCGTGACGCCGCCGTCGACCACGATCGTCTGGCCGGTCATGAACGCCGACAGTTCGCTGGTCAGAAACAGGGCCGCGGACGCGATGTTGAACGGGAGCCCGTTCTTCTTCAGCGGTACCAGCGCCGCGGACCGGTCCCGCGCCGACGCGTCCGGGTAGGCCGCCATGAGCCTCGGCGTGAGGATGGACCCGGGCGCGACCGCGTTCACCCTGATGCCGTGGCCGCCCAGTTCGTCCCCGAGCGTGCGCACCCAGGAGATGAGCCCCGCCTTGGCCGCCCCGTAGGCGCCGTGCCGGACCGACGCCGTCAGGCCGTGCACGGAGGCGATGAACACCATCGTGCCCTGCGTGCCGGTGTCGACCATGTGCCGGCCGATGTGCCGGCCCAGCAGGTAGGCGTGGCGGAGGCAGATGTCGAACTGCGCGTCCCAGGTCTCCTCCTCAATGTCGAGCGCCCCGACCCACTCGGCCATGCCGACGATGTCGACGAAGCCGCCCAGCGGCCCGCCGACCGCCGCCGAGGCCTCCTCGACCAGCCGGGCCACCTCGGAGGCCTTGGTGACGTCGCCGGTCCACGGCACGCCGCCCACCTCCTCGGCGATCTCACGGGCGAGCGTTTCGTCGATGTCGACGCACACCACGCGCGCGCCCGACTGGGCGAGGGCGTGGCTGGTCTGGCGGCCCATTCCCTGGCCCGCGCCGACGACGACGAGGTTGCGGTCATCGAGCCGGAGGAGCCCCTGGTACTCCGGAACCGGACTCTGGTCGGTGGACGTCATGGCCGTGGCCCCTTCTCTGACGGTCTTGCTGTGGTGGGTGTCGGTGGTTCGGCGCCGCCCGCTCAGGCCATGGCGACGCCGCCGTTGGGTCGCAGGACCTGGCCGGTGACGAAGCGCGACGCGTCGGCCGCGAGGTAGAGCATCGCCCAGGCGATGTCCGAGGGCTCGCCGATCCTGCGCAGCGGCGCGTGGGAGGCGCGGGACTCGTAGGTCTCCTGCCGCCTGGCCTCGTCGACGGTGCCGTCGTCGTTCGTCCAGTACGGCGCCGTCATGCCGGTCGGCACCCAGCCCGGCGCGACGGTGTTGACCCGCACGCCCTGTGGGCCGACCTCGGCGGCCAGCACGCGGGTCAGCGTGGCGACCGCCGACTTGCTCATCGCGTAGCAGGAGATGCGGGGCGGCGCCGAGTCCATCCCGGCCGACGCCACGTTGATGATCGAGCCCGACCCGCGGGGGACCATGGCGCGGGCCGCGGCGGCGCAACCCCAGTACGTGCCCTTGACGTTGACCCCGAGGACGAGGTCGAGCTCCTCCTCGGAGGTGTCGACGACGGCCCCGTAGCGGATGACGCCCGCGACGTTGGCCCAGACGTCGATCCGCCCGTGGGCGTCCAGTGCGGCCTGGGCCAGGCGGTCGACCGCCGCCCGGTCGGCGACGTCGGTCGGGACGACCGTGGCCGCGCGCCCGAGATCGCGCACCGCGGCCGCCGCCTCCTCGAGCCCCGCTTCGGTGACGTCGGCCAGCACGACGTCGGCTCCCGCCTGGGCGAAGGTGACGGCCGTCTGGCGGCCGATCCCGCTGGCCGCCCCGGTGACGACGGCCGTCCGCCCGGTGAGCTCGAACGCCCTCTCAAGTTCGGTGTGCATGGCTCTCCATCGCGTCGTGAGGTGGAAAGATGGACTGTGAAAGATCTTTCGCAGTATGCGGGGTCCCGGTGCCGGTGCGGTACGTTGCACACCGCGTGACCCAGAACCCGAGGAGGACGTGATGGCGCGACCGGCACCCGCCGCCGCCAGGGCGTTGAAGATCATCGATCTGCTCGTGACGCACCGCGGCGAGCAGTTCACGATCTCCGACATCGCCCGGCGCACGGGCACCAGTCTCGGCTCCACCCACGCGGTGCTCGCCGTCCTCGAGGAGACCGGCTACCTGAGCAGGCATCCGGTCCGGCGGACCTACGGTCTCGGCCCGGCGCTGGTGAGCGCGGGGATGGCCGCGCTCGAACAGCACCCCGCGATCCGCGTCGCCACCGAGCAGATCTCCAAGCTCGCCGCCGAGCTCGACGCCGACGTGGTCGTCACGGCGGCGACGCCGGCGGAGATCGTGTTCGTGGTCGTGGGCGGGACGGGTTCGCGGTACGGCCCCGGATTCCGGGAGGGCGAGCGGGTGCCGCTCGTCCCGCCGCTCGGCCTGGTGTTCATGGCATGGGCGGATCCCGGCGAGGTGGAGGCGTGGCTGGGGCGCGCCCCGGTCGCGCTCGAGCGCGACCGGGTCGAGCTGGCGCTGGCGACCGTCCGTGAGCGCGGGTACGCGCTGGGACGGGCGTCGGCGATGACGCGGGCGCTCGGCGACCGGCCGGTGTCGTCCGCCGCCGCCCATCCGGACGACGGCGGCGTCGGCGACGGCGACGCCGGGGACGGCCGCGACGCGCTGGTGGCATCGATCTCGCTGCACGACGACTACGACCTGCCCACTGTCGAGCCCGCGCGGGAGTACGACCTCGGCATGGCGTCGGCCCCGGTGTTCGACTCCGACGGCCGCGTGTTCGTCGCCATCACCGCCAGCGGCTTCTCACCCACGCTGACCGGACGGGAGGTCGTCGACATCGGCGAGCGGGTCAAGGCCTGCGCCACCGTCGTCACCAAGCAGACCCGCGGCCGGCTGCGCGCCTGACGGCCCCGGAGCAGAAACGGCTCCGGCCCCCTGTGCGGTCTCGGCGGTCTCGGCCTTGGCGGCCTCGGCGGCCTCGGCGCTCTCGGCGCTCTGCGCCTCCCGTGCCGCCTCATCGGCGGCCCTCCGTTGGGCCGCCTCCCGCTCGGCCGCCTCCTGCTCGGCGGCCTGCTGCCGGAGGAGTGAGATCAGGTCCACGGTCAGGCGCCCTTGAACAGGGCGTCGTAGTCCACCCGGTGCCCGCGCTTCTCCAGCTCGGGGATGACCTGGGTGCCGAGCAGCTCGATGCTGCGCATCACCTTCTCGTGCGGCAGCGTCCCGAACTGCGAGTAGCACAGCAGCTGGTCGACGCCCGCCTCCTCATAACGGAGGATCTTGCGGAGGCACTCCTCGGGCGTGCCCACGATGATCATGTCCTGCTCGGTGTACCGGGTGATATCGATATCGCCCTTGATGGTCGGCTCCAGCAGCGGGAAGACCTTCTTCTTCTCCTCCTCCGGCAGGTGGGCCAGCTCCCATTCGAGGGTGAATTCGGCGAGGTTCTGGTACCACCATTTCACCGAATTCCACAGCCCGTACCGCTCGGCCTCCTCGGGGTCCTCGGTGCAGTGCACCAGCGTGTACGCGCCGACCCGGTCGTTCTTGAACCGCGGAAGCGGCTGCTCGCAGTCGGCCTGGCCGCGGCGGTAGGTGTTGATCGCCTCCGCCATTTTCTCGACCGGCTGCATCAACGCGAACGACAGAAGCCCCAGGCCGAGCTTTCCGGCGTTGTAGGCGGAGGTCTCGCTCGCCGCGGCCAGCCAGGCGGGAGGATGTGGGTCCTGGTACGGCCGCGGGGTGATGAAGCGCTCGGGGAAGTCGATCGTCTCCGACTTCCACGCCAGCCGCTCCTCGGTCCACGCGGCGATGACGAACTCGAACGCCTCGCGCCACATGTCGCGGGACCGGTCGTCGGCGGGGACGTTGAAGGCGAGCTGCTCGTTGGGCGTCGAGCGGCCCGATCCCCATTCGACCCGGCCGCCGCTCAGGATGTCGACGGTGGCGACCTTCTCGGCGACCCGTATCGGGTGCTGGAATCCGGACGGGAGCAGCACCACGCCGAATCCGAGCCGGATGTTCTCGGTGACCTGGGAGAGCGCCCCGAGAATGGTCTCGTTGCACGGAGCCGCCGAGCGCCCTTCACGGAAGTGGTGCTCGACCACCCACGCGGTCTGGAATCCGAGGCGGTCGGCAAGCTTGATCTCCTCGAACGCCTCGGCGTAGGTCTGCTGCTCCGCCTTCTTCTGGCCTACCGGGAACGGCTCCTCGTAAGGGCCGATCTTCGGCTGGAACTCGTACAACAGGTCGAGCTTCACGTTTTCTCCCTGCCTTTCTGCCTGTTCTTCGTGATGACGGAGCGGTCCGCCCGGCTCAGACCGCGACGAGCCGCCGGAATCGGCTGCCGTGAAAGACCAGTGGACGGCGGTCGGGTTCGGTTCGCAGGGCGTGGACGTCCAGTAGCGCGATCGTGTGGTCGCCGGCGGGCAGCTCGTCCGTGAGCCCGCACTCCAGCCAGGCGACCGCGTCGTGCACGAACACCGCGCCGGTGTCGCTGGCGCTCCACTCGACGCGGGCGAACCTGTCGCCGTTCTTCAGCGACAGCGCCCTGCATTCGTCGTTGTGGTGCTCGGCGAGCACGCTGATGCCGAGCCGCGGCATCCGGCGCAGCCGCGGCCACGTGGTGGAGGAGTTCTGCACGCACACCAGCACCCGTCCCGGGTCGAGGGAGACGCAGGTGAAGGAACTCGCGGCGATGCCCACGGGCTCGCCGCCGTCGAGCGCGCAGAGGGCGGTGACCCCGCTGGGAAAGCACCCGTAGGCCTGTCGCAGCTGTGCCGGGTCCCCGGTGACGGGTTCGAGCGTGACCATGAGCCCTCTCCTCTCCGCCGGAGGAATTTCGCAATAACGAAAGATCCTTCGACATAGAGGAAGTATGTGATCGCCCGGAGACTCTGTCAAGACCGAAGGCGGCCACACCTACCTCACGGACGCCCCTCCCCTACGCCCGCCCGCGCGCAATCACCCCCTGACGCGGCGAAGAAATTAGGCTAGCCTTACCTAAATTTCTCGCCCGGTGGCGCCGCGACCGAGCCGCACCGGTGGGCGGAAGGAGTGTGCCGTGGCCCGCACGAACCTGAACTCCACCCGCGTCAGACCGCAGACCTCGGACCTGGTCACACTGCGCGTCCTGCGGCGCGAGCGGATCTCGCCGCACTTCGCGCGGGTGACGCTCGGGCACGGGGACATCGAGCGGTTCACCCCCATGGGGTTCGACCAGTGGTTCCGGCTGTTCATCCCGGTCAGCGACGGATCGCTCGCCCGCGTGCCGGGGAGGCTGACGACGGCCTCCTACCTGCGGTACCTGACGATCTCCAAGACGCAGCGGCCCGTGCTGCGCAACTACAGCGTCCGCGCGTACCGGGCGGACGGCCCGGAAGGGCCCGAACTCGACGTCGACTTCGTCCTGCACGGGTCCGCGGACGACGGGACGTCCGGCCCCGCCGCCGCCTGGGCCACCACCTGCGCCAAGGGCGATCCCGTCGCGATCATCGACGAGGGCGTCGGCTTCAACCCGCCGCCGGAGACCGGGCCCGTCCTGCTGGTCGCCGACGAGTCCGGGCTGCCCGCCGTCGCGGGAATCCTCTCCAGCCTGCCCGCGGACGCCACCGGCCAGGCGCTGGTCGAGATCCCCGCCGAGGACGACAGGCAGGACCTCGCCGGGCCGCAGGGCGTCGACGTCAGGTGGCTCGTCCGCGAGAAGGGGGTCCCCGGGCGGGCGGCGCTCGCGGCGGCCCAGGCCCTCGACCTGCCCGAGGAGCCGTTCTTCGGCTGGACGGTCGGCGAGCAGAACCTGCCGGCCCGGCTGCGCCGCCACTGGGTGAAGGCGGGCGTGCCCAAGAACCACATCATGTTCTGCGGCTACTGGCGCGCCGGCTCCGCACACGGCGAACACGACACGGCCTGAACCTGCACGGGCCCGGCCAGAGAAGGCTGTCGGCTGTGTTCTTTCTGAGTCCGCCGGCGTCGCTCCCCCGGCCGGGCGTCACTTCAGGCCGGGTGGGAGGGGCTGGGGGTAGTCGCGCATGCCCTCGTCGACCGAGCGCTTGGCGGCTTCGGGGTCGTCGCCGTAGCCGATGAGCAGGCGCAGGGTCATGTCGGCGTAGTGCAGCGGGAGCTGCTCCGTGGGGAGCAGGCCGGTGATGGCGAGGCTGATCATGCCGTGGCGCATCGTCCAGAGCTGGACGGCCCAGCCGAGGGAGCCCAGCTGGTCGACCTGCTGGAACCGGCCGCCGTCGACGCAGCGGCGCACCGCCTGCACCAGCCGTCCGAAGGCGCCGTGGCCGAGTGCGCCCGGGTCCTCCTCTGGAGAACGTTCCAAGAACATCGCGCGGTAGAGATTGGGGTTGGCCAGTCCGTTCCGCAGGTAGGCCGCACCTGCGGCGACGAGGTCGGCCACGGGATCGCCGGTCTTCGGCACGTCGTCGAGGGCTTTCGCGAGGCGGGCGAAGCCCTCCTGCCGGATCGCGCGGCGCAGCTCCTCCATGCTGCCGAAACGCGTGTACACGACCATCGTCGAGGTCCCGACCTCCGAGGCCACCCGGCGCGCGGTGAGGGCCTGGGGGCCCTCGTCGGCCAGGACGCGCGCGGCGGCCTCCAGCAGTTCCGTGCGTACGGCGGGATCGGCGGACCGTGGACTCATGGTTGACATTATCGTCCGTAACAGCGTTATATAATCCTGTTATTGAACGCGGGCCGGGTCCCGGCACCGCGCCGACCGGAAAGGAACGTGCCATGGCCACGACCTCGGGCGTCATGTCGGTCATGCTGGCCGCGCTGTTCGCGGTCCTGGGCGCGGCCAAGCTCCTGCAGTGGCGGTGGGATCTGGCCGACCCCTCGCGACTGGGCTACTCGGTCCGGGCGTACCGGATCGTCGGGGCGCTGGAGCTGGCGGGCGCGGCGGGGCTGGTGGCGGGCCTGTTCTGGCGGCCGCTGGGCGTCGCCGCCGCGTTCGCCCTGGTGCTCCTGCTCATCGGCGCGGTGGTGTCCCACCTGCGCGCGGGTGACGGGATGAAGCAGATCGCCCCCGCCGTCTGGGTCGGGGCCGTGGCCGCGGCCACCGGCGTCATCGCCGGCATGGCGATGTGACGGGCGCCGATGACGACAAAGCAGAACCTCGGTTTCCAGAGGACCGCCCGTGTCTGGGTGCACGGCACGGCGACGTGGCGGGGCGAGATCATACCCTTCATGAACGCGGGCGTCGGTGACCTCGGTGTCATGGGCGGAACAGCGCCTCGCGCGGGCCCATGATGATGCGGTCGCGCGGGCGCAGGGTCCTCATGACGGTTTCCAGTTCGGGCCGGCCCATGGAGACGCAGCCCGCGGTCGGACGGCCCGTGCCGATGTGCATGAAGATCGCCGAACCGTGCCCCTGGACGATCGGCGACTCCGGCGGGCGGTTGTGGTCGATCACCACGGCCTGCCGGTACGGGCCGTCCTTCATGTACTGCGAGAGGTTCTCGTCGGCCGGCAGGCAGGTGCCCCGGTAGTAGCGGTTGTAGCGGTGGTCGCCGACGGTCGAGCCCCAGCAGTCGCCGCTCTCCCCCAGCGTGCGGTACCGGAGGCCGGTGCCGGGATCCCCTTCGCCGAACGCCTCGGTCATGCTGTACGAACCGGTGGGCGACCTGCCGTCGCCCTCGCGCTTGCCGCCCGGCTCGGCGAAGCCGTTCCGGCCCACGTGCCCGGAGGTGGTCAGGACGGTCTGCCAGAAGGGGCCGAACCTGGCGCATGCGGTGATGGTCGCCTCGGAGCTCCCGTAGCCGTCCGCGACGGCGAAGACGACGTGCCGCGCCCCGCCGGGCCGGTAACGCGACTTCCCGAGATCGAGCGCGAGGCACGGGTCTTCCACGCCGACCTCGGCGGCGGAGGCGCGCGGGGCGTGGACGAACGCCGCGGCCAGCATCGCCGCAGTACACGCGGCCGGAAGCAGCGTTCCCCAGAGCGTCTCGGCTCGAACGGCCATCTGCCGGATCCCCCTGATCGTCGTCGGGCCCACGGGACCCGATGGCGGAAGCACCGGACGACCGGGCCGCCGCGGCCCCCGTGCCCTGGCAGCGCAAGAACCGGTGAATGTCGTCAATGGGCGATGCCTACGGCGGCGCCACCGATAGTCGAGGCTGTCGGCGGCGTCATCGTGGTGGTCCTCGTCGGCCACTTACGGATGACGAGCACTCCCTGGATTATTACGGATCGTAGTCACACAGGTGCGCCACGACACGTCTCCGCCCGGCCCGACAGAGCGGTACGCCATGTCGCGGTCTCGCCCATCGCCGGTCCTACCGGACCCGCATCGCCGAGTAGCGACACCTCACAGGGGACGGCATCCCCCCGCGTAATGGCTTGTCGTCTCAGAGTGACCACTTCACAGCCGCAGCAGCCGCCCCTGCCGCCCGCGACCGGGGACCGCAAGACCGCCGTCCGGCCCCTCCCCCCGTCCGTTCCCGGGCCGGACGGCCGCCACCGCAGTAATCGTGTGGAGGGTCGACCTCGGTTACGGCCCCGGTCGCGTCGCTGCCGACCTGCCCAGTGCCCAGGAAGGCGCAGTCGCCAAACGCGCGGACGCACTCTCCGGCTCGACGTCCACGCGATGCCACCCCTCCTTCCAGCGGCACGTCCCGTCGGTGTCGGCGGCAGCATCGCCATGGCGGAGGCCGCCCGCCGGGCGAATCCGGCGGGGCCTCGTGCCCGGCGGAGGCCGTCACCTGGTCGACCAGCCCGTTGGACGGACTCGCCGACTGATCGGGGTCACCGCCGCGCGCCTGGCCCTGCCTGCGGGTGCACGCTCTCGCCACCCGTTGCCCGGGCCGGCCCGTCAGCCGACATCGGCGCGGTCTTCGCCTGCTGGTTATCTGCGCAATTCGGAGATCTGCTGGCTGAGCGCGGCGACCTGCCCGGCCAGCTCGCGGATGTGTCGCTCGTTCCGCTTCGCCCGCTTCTTTCCGCTTTTCTTCTTCTTGACTCTCAGACTCTTGCGCAGAGCCTTGGTCCCGCTCTTGTTGAACTTCTCACCACGCACGATCATGTCGTCGAAGACGGACCTTCTGGCCATGACGCCACCTTCCGACCCTGTAGGGCTTTGGACTTCGCGACCACGGAGATCACCTTTTCGAGGATTCCCGTTCACCGCCGCGCGCTCTCGCAAAGGAGTATGCATGGGCATGACCCGGGACTGTCAATAACCTTGAAGTGAGCGTCATCTGGACTCCAACAAGGGGGATCTCGCAGGGCGGTGCCTCACTAGCGAAATAACCCGATTTCAACTTGATTCGACCGAGTCTCCAATGGCCACGAGCAGTTGTCCGCCAGGACAGCGATCAATGGACTGCACGGGGGGACGCGGCCGCGAGCGCGCATCACGGCCCGTGCGTCCTGGGCCGTGCACCGAGGTCGTGCGACCCGACCGCCAACGCCTCACCTCAGGAGACGACGACCACGCACCGCTGTGGCACGGCAAGAAGCAGTGCGCTCCCACCGCCGCCATGGACGCGGCGCTCGTGGACGCGAAGCAGCGGCTCCGCACCCGCCCCCGGCCGGAAGGCCGATCGGCCACTCGCAGCCATATCTCAATTACTCTGAGTCATGATACTGATGAGGTCGGTCCCCTACACGGCGTGAAAGGATCACATGGCCCCCCAAGACGCCGCCCCTTCCACGGTCACCGCCCCCGCGCCGCACGTCCCCGACACCGGGCCGATCGGCGCGCCGGCACAGCAGTCCCCCGCCTTGCAGGACGTCCCCCGGCAGGTCGCCCTGGTCAACGGCAGCTTCGAGGAGCCCAAGGTCACCAGCGGCTACGAGAACCGGCTGCCCGACGCGTCCCGGCCCGGCGCCCGATCGGTGCCCGGCTGGCGGACGACCGCGTCCGACCACCTGATCGAGATCTGGCACCAGCGCAGCGGCCGGGAGGCCGCGCACGGCGAGCAGTACGCCGAGCTGAACGCCAACGAGGCCTCCACGCTGTACCAGGACCTGGAGACCACGCCCGGCACCACGCTGTACTGGAGCCTGCACCATCGCGGCCGCAGCGGCGAGGACGCGATGTCGGTGAAGATCGGGCCTCCGGGCGGCGACGCCGACCGGACCTGGACCTTCACCGACGGCACCGCGGCATGGGGCCGGCACACCGGCGTCTACAACGTGCCCGCGGGGCAGACGGTGACCCGCTTCGCGTTCGAGGCCGGCGCCACCGCCACCGGCGACCCCACCGTCGGCAACTTCCTGGACGACATCGTGTTCGGGACGGCGCCGTGCGTGGTGGTGACCGCGACCGCCGAACCCGAGACCGGTGCCGGCGTCGGGGACGCCATCACCTGCACCGTCAATCTGAAGAACCACGGCGGCGTCCCTGCCGAGAACCTGGTCCTGCGCGGCGCCGTCCCGCCGGGCACCGCCTATGTGGACGGCTCGCTCAGGGTCACCGGCGGGCCCGGCGACGGAGCCGTCGGCCGTTACGACCCGGAGCACCACCGGCTCATCCTGCCGGTGGGCCAGGACGCCACCGCCGACCGCGGCGGCGCCCTGCCCTCCACCGTCGACCTGCCCGGCGGTGTCACCGTGGAGTACCAGTTCCGTGTCGAGAGCGACGGGGCCGGCCGCGCGCTGGCGCACCAGGCCACCGCCGGCTACGACAACACCCGCGGGGAGACGGTCGAGCAACTGACCTCGACCTCCAACACCGCGATCATCAGGACGGCCCCCGAGGCCGCCGTCGATCTGCCCGCCGCCGTGTGCCCCCACGCGGCGGAGGTGTGCGTGTGCGAGCACCTGAAGTCAGGCGGCGCGATCCGTCTGGTGTTCGTCCCGGCCGGCCAGGAACACACAGGCCAGGCCACCTGCGTGACGGCCCTGGCAAGCACGGACGCCCCCTGGCCCGGCTGCTCCCTCCAAGGCCGAGAGGAAGGCCGGGCGCAATGGTGCGCTCGCCCGCCCGCCCCGGCGGGCGTCTCCCTGTCCTTCCTGAGTTCCGGGAAGAAGCGCAAGAAGCGAAAGCACCACAAGCGCCTCATCAGGGAGCTGGCCTGGCAGGTCAGCGAGCTCAACCAGCAGGTCGCCGAGCTGAGAAGGCAGCCCTGATCGCGGAGCGGCAGCGGCAGCGGCAGCGGCAGCGGCAGGGCCAGCCGATCGGCCACCGCCCGGACGCGACCACGCGCGATCGAGAGAACCATCGCCTGGCGGTCGGGCCACCGCCGCCGACCATCCGCTACGAACGCCTGATGAAGCTCACCACGTAGAACGGCCTCTGAGGGGCAGTGATCTAGGGCTATTCGCGGTCATCGAATCCGCAGCGAGCGACTTGCCGAACGTCGATGGAAGTGCCTCGTCCGGCCACTGTTTCTGAGATGCCACACGAATACCCGAAGCGCGCCCGCGGAAAAACGTTCGCCAACCCGGGATGGCCCGAGGCAACATGGAGAAAGCGGCGGCGTGGGAGGGCGGGTGGCTGTGCCGGGAGTAGGAGGCGGCTCTCGGGACGGCCGGTCGCCCCGGAAGCGAGCGGTTGTGCTGGCACTGCGCTTCTACTGCGATGTGCTGCGCCGTCAGTGGCGGATCTCGCTTCCGGCGATGGCCTTCCCGGCGATCGGGAACACCTGCCTGTTCTACCTGACACCGCTGGTGGTGGCCGCTCTGGTGGGGCACCTGGCCGGCGGTGGTGAGAGCGACCTCATCGCGCTCTCACCCTACGTCCTCGGCTTCGCCGGCGTGATGCTGGCGGGCGAGGCGCTCTGGCGAGCGGGGTTGTACTTCCTCAACCGGGCGGAGGCCCGAGGTATCGAGCGGCTCGGCATCGTCGGCATGGACGAGTTGCTCGCCAAAGACACCGCGTTTTTCCACGATAACTTCGCCGGTTCGCTGACCAAACGGATACTGAATTTCTCCGGCGGGTTCGAATACTTCGCCGACACCCTCACTTTCTCGATCATGGCCAACGTGATCCCGCTGTCCTTCGCCTCGGTGGTCCTGTGGCGGTTTCACCCGGTCCTGGTCCTGGTGCTCGTGGGACTGATCATCGTCACCGGTTTCCTCGTCACCCCGTTCATCCGCCGCCGGCAGGTGCTGGTGGACGAGCGCGAGGCCGCCAAGGTGAAAGTGTCGGGCCACGTCGCGGACGTGCTGACCAACATGGAGACGGTTCGCGCGTTCGCCGCCGAGGAGCGGGAGGCCGCCGAGTTCCGGCACCGGGTCGCCGAGCAGTCCCGGCTGTCACTGCGCTCCTGGGATTACGCCAACCTCCGGGTCGACACGATAGTCGCCCCGATGTCGATCCTGACCAGCGCTCTGGGTCTGCTCGCCGCGGTGGCACTCCGCGGCGGACTCGGGGTGGAGGCCATCGTGGTGACGTTCTCCTACTACACCAACGCGACCCGGATCATGTTCGAGTTCAACCAGGTCTACCGGCGGTTGGAGAGCACGCTCACGGAGGCCGCGCAGTTCACCGAGTTGCTCCTGGTGCCGCCGACCGTCGTCGACCCACCCGACCCCCAGCCGTTGCGCCCGGTCGACGCGGCGATCCGCTTCGAGCGGGTGCTTTTCGCGCACGGCGACGGCCCGCCCCTGTTCGACGGGCTGGATCTGGAGATTCCCAGCGGTGCCAAGATCGGCTTGGTGGGCCGGTCCGGTGGCGGCAAGACCACCCTTACCAGGTTGCTGCTGCGTCTCATGGACGTCGACGGCGGCCGGATCCTCGTCGGCGGCCAGGACATCGCCCGGCTGCGCCAGACCGACCTGCGCAGCCTGATCGCGTATGTCCCGCAGGAACCCGTGATGTTCCACCGGTCGGTGCACGACAACATCGCCTTCGCCCGGCCGGGTGCCGGCGAAACCGAGGTCCTCGAGGCCGCGCGGGCGGCACACGTCACGGAGTTCGCCGAGAGCCTTCCGAAGGGCTTCGACACGCTGGTCGGCGAGCGAGGCGTCAAGCTCTCCGGCGGTCAGCGGCAGCGCGTCGCGCTGGCCCGCGCCATCCTCCGGGACGCCCCGATCCTGCTGCTGGACGAGGCGACCAGCGCCTTGGACTCCGAGAGCGAGCTTCTCGTCCAAGATGCGTTGTGGCGCCTGATGCGCGACCGCACGGCACTGGTCGTCGCGCACCGCCTGAGCACGGTCGTCCGCATGGACGGCCTGGTCGTGCTCGACCGTGGCCGCGTCCTCGAACAGGGCTCCCACCGGGACCTCCTCGAGGCCAAGGGCCCTTATGCCCGTCTCTGGCACCACCAGTCCGGCGGCTTCCTCACCGACGACGCCGCTCTGGACGCCCCCGACCGCCGCCCGGCGCGCCCGGGGTCACAGCCGGCGATCGGCTGATGCACCGCTTCCGCTGCTCGGGCCGTGGTTGACCTGGAGCTCCGGTTCCGCTGCCCTCGGGCTCGGAGCGAGGGGCCCGAGGGCCGACCCTCCTATGGACTTTCATGCGAAGAAGTTCCCGGTGAAGTGCGGTTCTTGCGGCGGCGGGTCAGGCGGGTCTCTGGTTCGCGGCGGCGATGACGCGGGTGAGGGTGCGGTGCAGGTCCTGGAGTTCGTCCAGGCTCATGCCGAGGCGCTCCATGATGGTGGCGGGGATCTTCTCCGCCTGTTCACGGAGGGCCTGACCGGCGGGTGTGACGGTGACGGCCAGCAGGCGCTCGTCGCGGGGGTCGCGGCCGCGGCGGATGAGATCGGCGGCCTCCAGGCGCTTGAGCAGGGGCGACAGCGTGCCGGGGTCGAGCTGGAGCAGGTCGCTGAGCTCCTTGACCGACAGCTGCCGGTGCTCCCAGAGCGCCAGCATCACCAGGTACTGGGGATGGGTCAGGCCCATCGGCTCCAGGATCGGCCGGTAGTGCGCGAGCACGGTGCGCGAGGCCACCACCAGCGCGAAGCACACCTGGTTCTCCAGGGCGAGCGGGTCGGGAACGTCACCCGGATCACCTGCCACGGATCCTCCACTCCGGTCGTCCCTGCGCTATAAAGATAGTACGGCAATGATTTGTGGGCCAACTATTGGTGGGGCAACGGAGGTGCCATGTTCCGCAGAGCGCCCCTGGAGGAGCGCATCGCCCAGCGGCAGGCCGAACTCCGGGCGGGACGGGACGGGGGCGGCCAGTTCGGCCACCCCACCGCCAAGTACCTGTTCATCGGGCTGCTCACGGTGACCGTCGTCGCACACGTCGTCGGCGGCGTCCTGTTCGCCGTCCTGGGGCACTGAGGAGGCCTCACGTGCCGATCAGACGACCGTCCTTCCTGCCGACGCTGGAGCCAGCGGGAGGAGGAGGCGCTGCACCGCTCCGCGCAGCGCAGCCGCCCCGGCTCCCAGTTCGATCACCCCACGGCCAGGAACGTGCTCGTCGCCGTCGCCGCGGTGACCGTCCTGGCGCACGTCATCGGCGGGATACTCTTCGCGATCATCAAGTTCTGAGCCGGGCCTCGCCGGTCAGCCGTCGCCCGGGTACACCGTGCCCGCCATGAGCCGGCGGGCGGTCCTGACGGCGCCGACCGAGCGGACGGGCCGCCCGGCCGCGGCGTCGACGTCGGCGAGGACCTCGACGACGCCCCGCGGATGCCTGATGCGGACCGCCTCCCCCGTCACGCCGCGCGCCACCGCCGCCGGGACGGTTCCCGGCAGCCGCACGGCGGCGCCCAGGCACAGCGCACCCGTCATCGGCAGCGCATGGTGCACCTTGCCCATGGAGACGCCCAGCGCGGCGACGTCGTGGTCGTCGCCGGCCGGTTCGCCGACGAGCACGATGCGCGGCACGATCGGTGAGCGCCGGGCCGCCTCCTCCGGTGTCGCGGCACGTCCCAGCACCACCGCCGCCTCGGCGCGCAGCCGCTCGAGCCTGGCCAGCAGGTCGCCGTCCTGGTTGAGCACGGCGGGCCGCGCGCCGCCGAGGTCCACCCGCACGTCCTCGGCGCGGGCGAACACGTAGGGGTGGGTGACGTCCAGGATCGTCACCTCGACGGGGCCCTCCGCGCCGTCCAGCGGCTGGGCGGGCGCCGGCGCCTGCGGCGGGAAGCACGGCCCGAGGTCGACGTACCGGGTGACGACGGGCGCGCCGGGCCGCCGGATGCCGGGGACGCGGTGCGTGCCGTCCGTGCGCGCCCGGCCGTCCCGTACGGGCACCTCGGCCAGGATCCGCACGCCGGTGTTGCCGTTGCGCAGCCGTACCCGTGTCACCGGCTCGACGGCCTCCACCAGCCCCTCGTCGATCGCGAACGGCCCGACGGCCGAGGTGAGGTTGCCGCAGTTGCCCGACCAGTCCACGATCGGCTCGTCCACCCCGACCTGGGCGAACCAGTAGCGCACGTCGTCACCGTCCCCGCCGGGCTCGACCACGACGACCTTGCTGGTGCTGGAGTGCGTGCCGCCGAGCCCGTCGATCTGCATCGGGTCCGGGCTGCCCATGAGGTCGAGGACGAGCGCGTCGCGCGCCGGACCGGGCGGCGGCAGGTCCCGCGCGTGCAGGAACAGGCCCTTGCTCGTGCCGCCGCGCATCAGCACGGCAGGGACCGGCTCGTTCATGCGCTCCTCTCCAGGGTGTGTCAAGCGATCCGGACGGCCCTGCCCTCGAAGCCGTCGACCGGGTCGAACCTGTTCAGCACGTCGGGGTCGTGCCCCGGCACGATGAGGTCGGGCGAGGAGGCCAGGCGGCGCATGAGGTCGAAGGTGTCGTACATCGCGGGCAGTTCGGTGAAGACGCCGAACGGGGCGTCGTCCTCGACGTTGGCGTACAGGTGCGACGCGTCGGCCGCGAGGACGACGGTACCGCGCGTGGTCGCCACGCTGACCACCTGCATCCCCGCGGTGTGCCCGCCGACGTGGTGCACGCGCACGCCGGGCACCACCTCGTGCTCGCCGTCCACGAACAGCAGCCGCCCGTCCAGCCCGTACCCGGCCAGCCGCTCGATGTCGTCGCGCTCGACCAGCCTGCGGAACTCGCGGCGGGCGGCGTGCCGTCCCGTCCAGAACGCCATCTCCCTGGACTGGACGACGAACCTGGCGTCGCTGAACGCCGCCACGTCGCCGACGTGGTCGTAGTGGAAGTGGGACAGGATCACGTACGGCACCGCCGCGCAGTCGGTGCCGAGCCGCGCCAGCGCTTCGGACGGGGCGTACCAGTGCTCGCGGCGGCGGATCGCCGCGGTCCCGGCGGTGAACCCCGCGTCCACCACGACGTCCTGGCCGGGTGACCTGATGAGCCAGACGAAGTAGTCGAGCTGCACGGGCTTCTCCATGGGCTCCGCGGCCGAGCCGTGGAAGTACTGCCCGTGCTTGCCTCCGGGATGCTGGCCGAACTTGATCGCGTAGACCTCGTGCCGCGCGGTCTCCAGGGTCGTCATTTCACCGCCCCCTCACTGATCGATCACTCGCACGACGACGGTGTGGTACTCCTCGGCGTGCCCGTCCGCGCAGGCGGCGTCGAGCAGCTCGTGCGCGAGCCGGCCGGCGGGCAGCCGCAGCCCGGCCCGCTCGGCCAGGTCGAGGGCGTACCCGATGTCCTTGCGCATGTAGGCGGCGGGGAAGGCGCCGCGCGGGTGGGTGTCGGGCAGCAGCGCCTTGCGGCCGTGGTTGTCCAGGGCGAAGCTGGCGGCCGACCCGGCGGCGAGGGCGTCGAAGAGGGTGTCGTCGCTGACCAGCCCCGTGCGCCTGGCCAGCGTGAACGCCTCGGCCAGCGCCACGACGGTCTCGAAGACCACGAGGTTGTTCACCAGCTTGACCAGGGCGCCCGCGCCGGGCGGGCCGCAGTGCCGCACCTCGGTCGCCATGCAGCGCAGGTACGGCTCGACACGGGCGAAGGCGTCGGCTCCGGGCGCGCCGACGGTGATGCTCAGCGTGCCGTCCACGGCCGCCTGCCGGGTCCGCGCGACGGGCGCGTCGAGGAAGGTGACGCCCCGGTCGGCGAGGGTGGACGCGAGGCGCTGGGCCAGCTCGACGGGCGAGGTGCTGGTGTCCACCACGGTCTGTCCCGCGCGGACGTGCGGGAGTAACTCGTTCAGGACGACGTCCTCCACCTGGGGTCCGCCGGGCAGCGAGAGGAAGACGATGTCACTGCGCTGGGCGACCTCCGCCGCCGAGGCCGCCTTCTCCGCCCCGGCGGCGTCCAGCGCGGCCGGGTCCAGGTCGAACGCGGTCACCGGGACGCCCGCGCGGCGCACGAGGTTGCGGCACATCGGCCCGCCCATGACGCCGAGGCCGATGAATCCCAGTCTGATGGTCATGACGCTCCCTTCTCGGAGGGGGTGGCGTACCGTGCTTCGAGTTCGTCGAACTCGGGCCGCCGGACCATGCGCTGCCGTTCCTCCCAGCTCGCGAGGTGCGCCTCGCCCGGCACGGTGCCGGCACGCAGCGTCCGCAGCGCGTCCTGGACGCCCTTGAGCCCCGCCAGCAGCGGCAGGTTGGCGTGCAGCGCGATGGCGAACCCCAGCTCGCGCAGCCGCGGTTCGGGCAGCATCGGTGTGACGCCGCCGTGCACGAGGTTGATGACCTGCGGCCCGCGGACGCCGGCCGCGACCGCCTCGACCTCGGCCTCGGTCCGCGGCGCCTCGACGAACACCACGTCGGCGCCGGCGTCGCGGTAGGCGTTGGCGCGGGCGCACGCCTCGTCGAGCCCGGCGACGGCGCGCGCGTCGGTGCGCGCGACGATCAGGGTGCCCTCGTCGCGCCTGGCGTCCACCGCGGCGTGGATCTTGGCGATCATCTCCCGCGCGGGGACGACGCTCTTGCCGGCGAAGTGGCCGCACCGCTTGGGGAAGGTCTGGTCCTCGATCTGGATCGCGCCGGCGCCGGCCCGCTCCAGGTCCCGCACGGTGCGGCGGACGTTCACCGGGTTGCCGAACCCGGTGTCGGCGTCGACGATCAGCGGCACACTCACCGCCTCGCGGATCGCCGCCACGTGCGCGATCATCTCGCCGACGGTCAGCAGGCCGATGTCGGGCACCCCCAGGTGGGTGTTGGCCACGCCGGCACCGGTCACGTAGACGCTCTCGAAACCGCAGTCCTCGATCACCCGGGCGGTCAGGGCGTTGGCGGCGCCGGGGACGACCAGCAGCCGCCCCGGGTCCAGCAGCTCGCGCAGGCCGCTCATCCGGCGGCCCCGGTCGCGCGGGCCGCGGCGTTCCGCCCGGCGATCCTGCCGAACACCGCGCCGCGCACGAGCCCGGAGCCCGCGGCGTAGTTGTGGTAGAAGAAGTCGCCCGCGATCTCCCCCGTGGCGTACAGGCCGGGCATCGGGCGCCCCGTCGTGTCCAGCACGCGGCCCTCGGTGTCGATCTTCAGCCCGCCGTAGGTGAAGGTGATGCCGCAGGTGACCGCGTAGGCCACGAACGGCGGCTCGTCCACGGTCTGCGCCCAGTTCGACTTGGGCGGCTGCCCCTGCGGCACGGCCGCGACGCCGTCCTTGCGCATCGGGTCGAACCGGGCCCCGGCGTCGGCGGCGACGGCCGCGTTGAACGCCGACACCGTCTCGGCCAGCGCGTTCGCCGGGACGCCGAGCTTTTCGGCCAGCTCGGCGAGCGTGCCCGCCTGGACGGGCGTGCCGGTCCTGTACCGGGGCTCGAGGAGATGGGCGGTCTTCTGGTCGAACACCTGGTAGGCGACGCCGCCGGTCTGCCGCATGATCGCCGCGCCGGTCTTGGCGTAGGTCAGCCAGACCTCGTTCTCGCCCTCGTCGGCGAAGCGCCTGCCCTCGCCGTTGACCAGGATCGCGTACGGGTAGGAGTAGCGGCTCAGCTTGTCGGTCATGCGCAGGTCGCCCACGGGCGGGTGCGCGGCGTCCTGCGGGCTGGCGTGGCACCCGCCCCAGTGCCCGGCGGGCTGCGCGCCGGCCAGCAGCGCCTGGGTGAGCATCGTGCCCATGTTGAAGCGGGTGCCGCGCACCCTGACCAGATCCCAGCCCGGGCCGAGGTAGCGCAGCCGCATCTCGGGGTTGGCCTCGAACCCGCCGCTGGCGAGCACGACCGCGCCGCGGACCTCGTCGACGCCGTCCTCGCGGTGCACCAGGACGCCGTCGACGGCGGCGCCCCTGGTGATGAGGCCGGCGGCGGGGGCGCCGTACCGGATCTCGATGCCGGCGCGCTCCACGGCGGCGAACAGCCGCTCCATCAGGCCCACGCCCTCGCCCTTTGCGCGGATCGCGCCGCCGGGCGGCAGCTCGTAGACGCCGTCGAGCTTGTCCAGGTCGAAGAGCTTGTTGGCGGTCAGCTCCCACTCCACGCCCTGCTTCCGCATCCATTCGAGCGTCTCGAAGGAGCGGTCGACGACGGTGTCGACCAGGTCGCGCGGCGGGCGGCCCATGGCGGCGGCCAGCCACTCCTCGGCGTAGCGCCGCCTGGTGTACGGCCCGACCGACACCCTCGGCAGCACCTTCTCGTCCGACTCGGTCAGCAGCGGGCGCAGCGACTCCAGACCGTCGTGGGCGGCGCGGAAGATGCCGCCGGAGAAGCGGCTGTTGCCGCCGCGCTCCTCCTCCGGGGCGGCCTCCAGCACGATCACGCGGGCGCCCGCCTCGTGCGCGGCCAGCGCGGCCACCAGCGCCGCGTTGCCCGCGCCGACTACGACGACATCGGTCTCCGTCATGGACAAGACATCTTCCTTCCGGTGGGGACAGGGGAGGGCGGCGAGCCGGCGAGCCGGACGCGCGCGGTCTCGGGCGCCGCATACACGGCCACCGCGCTGACCAGGGCGGTGAGCGCCATGTACCCGGCGAAGTACCGGGGGCGACCGTCGCCGAACCCGACGAGCGCGGTGGCGATGACCGGCAGCGGGCCGCCGAACAGCGCGCCCGCCACCTGGTAGCCGAGGGACAGGCCCGTGTAGCGGACCGAGGTGGGGAACAGCTCGGAGAAGAAACCGGCCTGCGTGCCGTACACGGCCGAGTGCCCGATGCCCAGGCAGACGGCGATGCCGATGAACAGCTCCGGTCCGCCGCTCCCGTCGATCAGCCAGAAGAACGGGAACGTGGTCGCCGCGAGAAACGCCAGGCCGCCGATGTAGACGGGCCGCCTGCCGATCCGGTCGGACAGGTGCGCGAACGCCGGCAGCGTGCACGTCTCGATCAGCGCGGCGACGCTGACCGCCACCAGCACCGTGCCGGTGGAGTAGTCCAGCGTCGTCGTCGCGTAGGTCAGGATGAACGTGGCGAAGGTGTAGAAGTAGGTGTTCGGCGCGATGTGCGCGACGATGAGCAGCGCGATCCTGCGGGGGTGGCGGCTGACGGCCTCCACCAGCGGCACGCGCACGACCGCCCGCCGCTGCTTGGCGTCCTCGAAGGCGGGGCTCTCCACGATCCGCATCCTGATCACGAGCCCGACCAGCACGAGCACGAAGCTGAGCAGGTGAGAACTCGGGGAAGAACAGCTCGTTGAGGACGAGGGCCGCCGATGTGCCGTAGATGAAGAAGTCGTACCACTCGACGGTGGTTCCGATGAGGGTCGCGAGCGCGACGCGCCGGCTCTGTCCGGGCATGGGTCACCTCGGTTAGGGGTGGGAGGTGAGGGAGTGGGAGGTGCGGGTCGCTCGGAGGGGCGGATCAGGACGGGACGGATCGGGCTGGGACGGGCCGGATCGGGCTGGGATGGATCGGGCGGGACGGGTCAGGTGCGGATGGAGAACGGGTCCCTGGCGGCGCCGGAATAGTCGATCATCACGTTCTGGACGTAGGTGTACTCGGCGAGCGCCTCCTCACCGCGCTCGCGGCCGTACCCGCTGCGCTTGACGCCGCCGAAGGGCGCCTGGGCGGCGGTGGCGCGGTAGGTGTTGACCCAGACCGAGCCCGCCTCCAGGCGTTCGGTGACGCGGTGCGCGCGGTCGATGTCGCCGGTCCAGACCCCGGCGGCAAGGCCGTAGTCGATGTCGTTGGCGATCCGGACCGCCTCGTCCTCGTCGTCGAACGGGATGATCGACAGCACCGGGCCGAAGATCTCCTCGGCGGCGACGCGCATACCGGGCGACACGTCCCCGAAGACGGTAGGCCGGATGAACAGGCCGTCGCCAAGGCCCTCGGCGGGGCCGCCTCCGGTGAGCAGGGCGGCGCCCTCGTCGCGCCCGGCCTCGATCAGGGAGAGGATCCGGTCGAACTGAGGGCGGTTGGCCACCGGGCCCATCTCCGTGCCGAGGTCGAGCGGGTCGCCCAGCCGGATCGCGCCGGCACGTTCCACGATGGCGCCGGTCACCCGCTCGTACACGGGCCGGTGCACCAGCAGCCGCGAGCCCGCGATGCAGGTCTGCCCCGCCGCGCCGAAGATCCCGGCCACGGCGCCGACGACCGCGCGGTCGAGGTCGGCGTCCTCGAAGACGATGTTGGGCGATTTGCCGCCGAGTTCGAGCGTGAGCGGGACCAGGCGGCGGGCGGCGGCCTCCGCCACCCGGGTGCCGGTCGCGCTGCCGCCGGTGAAGCTGATCTTGCCGATGCCCGGATGCCCGGTCAGCGCGTCGCCGACCGCGCCGTCGCCGGTGACGACGTTGACCACGCCGGGCGGGAAGCCCGCCTCGGCGGCCAGCAGGCCGAGTTCGCACGTGGTCACCGACGCGTGCTCCGACGGCTTGATCACCACCGTGTTGCCCGTGGCGAGCGCGGGGGGCAGCTTGTTGGCCAGCAGCGCGATGGGCGAGTTCCAGGCGGTCACGAGGCCGGCGACGCCGTAGGGCCGGCGGCGGGTGAAGTCGAACATGCCCGGATGGTCGAGCGGCACCGTCCGGCCGTAGAGCTTGTCGGCGTACCCGGCGAAGAACCGCAGGTTGCGCGCGGCGAAGCCCATCTGGTTGCGGGTCTCGCGGATGACCTTGCCGTTGTCGCGGGACTCCAGCTCGGCGAGGACGTCGGCGCGGGACTCCAGCAGGTCGGCCAGGGCGGTCATCAGGCGGGCGCGCTGCACGCCCGGCGTCGTCCGCCAGGTGTCGTGGAACGCCCGGGCCGCCGCCTCGACGGCCCGGTCGACGTCGTCCGGGGTGGCCGCGGGCACGGTGGCCCAGGCCCGGCCGGTGTAGGGGTTGATCGATTCGAAGCGGCCGGTGCCGTCCTCGGGGCGGCCGTCGATGACCATGCCGGCGTGCTTCATGACCGGGTCCCCTCCCGCCCGCCGAGGTCCAGGCGGCGCCCGCCGGTCTCCTCGGGGTCGGCTCCCGTCGTCCCTTCGATCAGCTGCCTGACGCTGCGCCGCGACGCCTCCAGGTGCGCGTGCATGGCGGCGCCGGCCGCCTCCGGGTCGCGTGCGCGAATCGCCTGGTAGATGCGAAGGTGCTCCTCGTAGGCGGCCTTGGCACGGCCCGGCGCCTCGCCCGAGCGCGCCCTGGCGAGCTGGAACTGCGTCGCCACGCTCCTGGCCGTCTCCACCAGTTTCAGGTTGCCGCTCATGTCGAGCACCTGCTGGTGGAAGTCCAGGTCGCGCGGGTAGGAGTGATCTGGGTCGGCCAGGGCCTCCTCGGTGCTGGCCAGCAGCCGCTCGAGCGCGTCGACCAGGGCGTCGTCCGCACGCTCCGCGGCCAATCTCGCCGCCTTGCACTCCAGGGCCTGCCGCACCTCGGTCAGCTGATCGATGGTGTCGGCGTCGAAGGTGGCGACGAACATGCCCCGGCCCGGGACCGCGCGCACGATGCCCTCGGCGGCCAGCGCCTGCAACGCCTCCCTGATCGGCGACCGGCTGATGGACAGCGTCTCGGCGAGGTTCAGCTCGTTCAGCCGCTCCCCGGGCTCGAACCGCCCGGACAGGATGAGCTGGCGGATGATCACCGAGACCTCGTCGGCGAAACGGCGGGCCTGGAACACCGAGCTGTCGAAGCCTTCGGGCAGGCCCTTGCGGTCGCGTTCGGGGGACATCGAACCTCACGATCTGTCGTCTGTCGACAGACGACACCGTACGTGGGTTGACCCTCCTCGAACAAGACCGATCTTCGCGCCCTGGAGACGTTCCGCACTCCCGCCGCCGTGGCAGGCGGGCCGGTGGCACCTCGCTCGACCTGCGAGAATCCGTAACGTGACCGCCGCAATCATTCGCCGGCCCGAGCCGATCCCGGCTTGGCCGATCCGCGGTCGTCCCGTATTGCGGCGCAGCGATCATCGAGCGCCTTTAGGCGGGCCGGAAACGGTCGCGGGCCGTCGATTCCTTAAGCAACTCATGGGGTATCTTCTACACATGGGACACATTCGGTCCGCACTCTATCTCGACTTCGATAATGTCTTCAGCGGGCTTTTCAAACTGGATCCGGAGGTGGCGATTCAGTTCGCGACCCGGCCGGGTGCGTGGCTGCGCCGCCTGGCGGCGTACGCGAGCGACGGCGACGCCCGGCGCTGGCTCATCCTCCGCTGTTACCTGAATCCGGCCGGGGCGATGAACCACCGCGATTCCGCGGGCGATTCGACCCGGCTTTATTTCTCCCAGTTCAGAACGGCGTTCGTCCGCGCCGGATTCGAGGTGGTCGACTGCCCGCGTTACAGTTCGACCAAGAACGGCGCCGACATCAGGATCGTCATGGACGCCCTCGACGCCCTGTCGGCCGGCACGGGTTACGACGAATTCGTCATCGCCTCCGGCGATTCCGATATGACACCGCTGCTGCAACGGCTGCGGAGCGCCGACCGGCGCACCATGATCGTGTCATCGGTGGTCACGGCCGAGGCGTTCGCCTCGATCGCCGACCGGACGCTCAACAGCCAGCAGTTGCTGGCGCTGGTCCAGGGCGAGTCGGTCGACTTCGACGACGACGCGGGCGACAACGATTTCCGCGATGTCGAGCATGGCGTCGCTCAGACAGGTCTGGCGCCGGTCGACCACAACGGGGCCTACGAATCGTTCCGCACAATGGTCGTCGCGGAATACGACGCCGCGTCCGCCCCCTTGAACATGGCCACCCTGGCGGGCCAACTGCGCGCCCAGCTGGGTGAGGTCATCAGTGCGAGCAACTGGTTCGGCCACGGCAGTTTCGTCCGGGCGCTCAAGAGCCTGGACCTGCCCGACCTGCAACTGTCGCAGCACGAACTGTGGGACGAACGCCGTCATACTCCTCCCGAGAACGCGGGGACCACGGCACATAACGTCACCGTGCCCGAGCCCATCGACCGCCTGGCCGAAAGGCTGAACCTGCCTCGGCTGCCCCAGGAATGGTGGCCGCCGATCTACCAGACGCTGTCCGACTACGCCGAATCCCACAGATTCAATCTGACCGAGTGCACGAGCTGGGCACGGGACCGCCTCCACGAGCAGGGCTTCACCGTCAGCCGCGGAGTCGCCGTGTTCGTCGTGCGCGGCACCAGTTTCGGCGGGTGCCCCCTGTACCGCCAGCCGCCGCCGACCGCCGAAGAGATCGCCGCGGCGTTCGTGAACAACCTGCTCCACCTCGCCGACGGCGACGAGATAGCGCTGACGGACCAGGAAACGGCCGAGGTCAAGGCCTGGCTCGGGGCGCCACGACTCGACGGGACTCCCCCGGCCGACACGATCGCCGGATGACCACGGAGACGACCTCCACCGAGTCCGTGCCCGGGCGAGTCCGTACCCGGGCGCTCGACGAGGCCGTGTCGGACACCACCCGCTACGAAGGGTTGGCGCTTCGTCGCGATCTTGTAGCATGGAGTGTTCTTCGTCAGCGGAAGGAGCGTCTCCCCGTCCATGCCCAGTGAGAGTGAGGAGCGGAGCCCGGCGGTGCCGGCCGTGCCGCGGCGCCGGCAGGCCGGTTCGAGGAGCGCCCAGTCCCTGCTCATGAGCGTGTTCGGCGAGTACGCGCTGCCGCACGGCGAGCCGGTGTGGACCTCGACGCTGCTGCACGTGCTCTCCGGTCTCGGGGTCGAGGAGAAGTCGGCCCGGCAGGCGCTGACCAGGATGGCCGGCAACGGCTGGATCGCCTCCGAGCGCACCGGGCGCCGGGTGCGGTGGGCCCTGACCGGCCCGGGGCGCGCGATGCTGAGCGAGGGCGCGGAGCGGATCTACTCCTTCGGGCGGGAACGCGAGTCGTGGGACGGTCGCTGGCTGGTGCTGCTGGCCAGCGTCCCCGAGTCCAAGCGCGAACTGCGCCACCAGCTCCGCAACGGGCTCACGTGGGCGGGGCTGGGCAGCCCGGCGCCCGGGGTGTGGATCAGCCCGCACGCCTCCCGCGAAGCCGAGGCCAAGCAGGTCGTGGAGGGTCTCGGCCTCGAGTCGGCGGTGCTGTCGTTCTGCGGCCCGTTCATCGGTATCGGCTCCGAGCGCGCCATGGTGGAGCAGGCCTGGCACCTGGACGATCTGGCCGCGGCCTACGAGGGCTTCGTCCGGGAGTTCGCGGGGCTCCGCCCGGCCCCGGGAGACCAGGTCCTCCTCGCCCAGATCCGCCTGGTGCACGAGTGGCGGCGCTTCCCCCGGTTCGACCCGCAACTGCCGCTGGAGCTGCTGCCCCCGCACTGGATCGGGATCCGCGCCGCCAACGTCTTCAACGACCTGCACCGGCAGTGGCAGGACGCCGCCCAGGCGCGCTGGGCGGAACTGGTCGCCGAAAGCTGAGCCGGGCCGCCGCCCAGGACGGCCCGGACCGACCAGACCAGACCAGACCGACCAGGCCGGATGGCACGGACGGACCGCTCCAGGCGGTCGGCCCAGGTCCGTTCGCTCAGGCCAGCCCGTCCAGGAAGTCGGGGTGGCCCTGCACGGCGGTGCGCCGCAGGTAGTGGTCGAGGGCGCGGAGGCCGCCCAGTTCCTCGCCGTCGCCGGCACGGCCCGGTCCGCCGTGCAGCATCTGCGGCATCGCGACCCCGTGGCCGGTCGACTCGGCCGCGTCGTCCCGGTTCAGGACCAGCAGGCGCCCGTGCCAGGGGCCAGGCCCGCACCAGGGTCCGCGCGGTCTCCGGGTCTGCCGTGACGATCGAGCCCGCCAGGCTGCCGCCGCCCAGGGCCGCGGCGGCGATGACCTCGTCCAGGCCGCCGTACGGCAGCAGCGTGCTGACCGGCCCGAACGCCTCCACCTCGTGCGGGGTGGCGGCCGACAGGTCATCGCACCGCAGCAGGAGCGGTGCCATGAACTTCAGCAGCCTCTGCTCGGGCGCCAGCCCGATGCCGCGCAGCCCGCCGCCGTGCGCCGGACGCGGTCGTGCAGGTCCGCGTAGGTGAGGTCGCCGCCGGGGCCGGTGAGCGCGGTACGGCCGCCGTCGCCCCGGTCGACATGGCGGTCGAGCAGGTAGAGGCAGGCGCTGAAGGGTTCGCTCATGGCTGCCGTCCCGGCGTCAGGCGAGGTGGACGTAGTCGTAGTCGAACGGCTGCCCGTTGATGCCCTGGCGGGGCGGGGCGATCCAGGCGGCGATCTTGCCGCGCTCGTGCACCGGCTGCATCAGCGAGCGGACGTGGGTCTTGTCGACCTCGGTGGGCAGCCAGGCGCCCTTGCGCCGCTCCCACTCGTCCTCCGACAGGATCTCCCCCTCGGGCGAGGCCTGGACCCCGGCGAACGCGCCCACCTGCCGGTTGAACGCCACATGCGGAAGGCGCAGCCGCTGCCGGACGCCCGCCTGCTCCAGGATCCGGTTCCACCGGTTGACGCCGCTCTGGCAGTCGGCGATGTACTCGCGGCGCAGGTCGGTGTTGAGGCCGACCAGCGCGGCCACCTCCGTCTGGGAGACCTGCCCGTCGACGAGGGCGTCCACCAGGATGGAGTCGTCGGTGAGCCGGTGGTCGTCCTTGCGGCGCTCCTCCAGCCACCGGCCCTTCAGCCCGGCGGTGTAGTAGTTGGCCACATTGGTGGAGGTCTCACCGCCGAACAGGTCCAGGGAGACCGAGTAGTGGAAGTTGAGGTACTTCTGGATCACCTCCAGCGGGATGCCGCCATGCGCGATCACCTCGTCGGTGTCGTGCTCGCACATGAGCTGGACGGTGCGCTCCACGACCCGGTCGATCCCGGTGGTGCCCACCATCATGTGGTGGGCCTCCTCCTTGAGCATGAACTCGCAGGTGCGGCTCAGCGGGTCGAACCCCGACTCCTTCAGCGTGCCGAGCTGGTACTTGCCGTCGCGGTCGGTGAAGTAGGTGAACATGAAGAACGACAGCCAGTCGGGCGTCTCCTCGTTGAAGGCCCCCAGGATCCGCGGCGACTCGTCGCTGCCGGAGTTGCGGTGCAGCAGTTCCTCGGCCTCCTCCCGGCCCTCCCGTCCGAAGTAGGCGTGCAGGAGGTAGACCATCGCCCACAGGTGGCGGCCTTCCTCCACGTTGACCTGGAAGAGGTTGCGCAGGTCGTACAGGCTCGGCGCGGTGGCGCCCAGGTTGCGCTGCTGCTCCACGCTCGCCGGCTCGGTGTCACCCTGGATGACAATGAGCCGCTGCAGGTCGGCGCGGTATTCACCCGGAACCTGCTGCCAGGCCGGCTCGCCCTTGTGCTGGCCGAACGCGATGCGCCGGTCCTGGTTCCTTTCGGACAGGAAGATGCCCCACCGGTAGTCCTTCATGGCGACGTGCCCAAAGTGGGCCCAGCCCTCGCGGCCGACGTTGACGGCGGTGCGCAGGTAGACCTCCTGGGTGGGCAGGGCCGGGCCCATCGACTCCCACCAGGACAGGAAGTTGGGCTGCCAGGACTCCAGCGCCCGCTGCAACCGGCGGTCCTCGTGCAGGCCGACGTTGTTGGGGATCTTCTCGCTGTAGTCCGCGGTGACGGTCATGCTCAGACTCGCTTTCGGTCGAAGTCGGCGCGCCGGCCGGTGCCGTAGCGGCGCAGCGCGCCCTCGGGGCCGGAGGCGTTGGGACGGTTGAAGATCCAGTTCTGCCAGGCGGTCAGCCGGCCGAAGATCTTGGTCTCCAGCGTCTCCGGGCCCGCGAACCGATAGTTGGCCTCCAGACCGGTGAGCGCGTCGGGGCTGAAGCTGGCCCGCTCCTCGACCCCGATCCGCACCTCCTCGTCCCAGTCGATGTCATCGGGCGCGAAGGTGACCAGGCCGAGCCGCTCGGCGTCTTCGGCCACCAGCGGCTTCCCCTCCGCCGCCTCCGCGGCGGCCAGGCCCTCGGCGTCGCCGAGGAAGCGGGCGGCCAGGCGGGTGAGGTCGTTGCCCATCGGCAGCGGGCCCAGGTTCATCGGCCCGACCGTGATCGCGGCGGGGTCGGCGTCGGGGTCGATGTCCTCGAACACCCCGGCCAGGTGGAAGGTGCGGTCGGCGGCCAGCGCCACCTCCAGCAACGACCCGGCGAAGCAGCTGCCCGGCTCGATCAGCGCGATCAGGCTCCGGCTGGTCACGTCCAGCCGCTTGAGCGTCCGCTTCAGGTACAGCACGATCTCCCGCGCCAGCCAGTCGTCCTGGCTCTTCAGCAGCAGCGCGTCATGGGCCAGCACCCGCCCGGCGTCGCCCTTGGTCCGCAGCACCCAGGTGCCCAGGCCGGTCTCGTTGGTGCGCAGGTCGAGGATCAGATCGTCGAGTTCACGGGCGACCGCCAGCGTCCAGAAACCCGCCCCCTGGGCGTGAACGCCCGCGGCGTCGGCGGGAGCGTCCTCGTCGGGGCCGAGCACGGTGATCTCCACCGCGCCCCGCTCGCGGTCCAGGGCCGCGCTGACGTGGCGGTAGCCGATGTGGTCGTCGGTCCGGGTCTTGTCCAGCGGGGTCAGCTCGACGCCCCGCGCGCCGGCGGGACGGTCCGAGCGCTCGGCGAAGGCGGCGGCGCGCTCCTTGACCGTCGCCTCCCAGGACGTCCGGGGTACGACCTCGTCGACCAGGCGCCAGGCCACCGCCTTCTTGCCGCCGACGCCCTCGGCCTTGGTCGAGAAGTAGTCGGCCAGGTCCCGGCGGACATGCCGCTTGTCCGACACCCGCGTCAGCCCGCCGGTGCCCGGCAGCACGCCCAGCAGCGGCAGCTCGGGCAGCGACACCGCCGAGGAACGGTCGTCCACCAGCATGATGTGCTCGCACGCCAGCGCCAGCTCGTACCCGCCGCCCGACGCCGTCCCGTTCAGCGCCGCGACGTAGGTCTGGCCCGAGTTCGCCGTCGCGTCCTCGATCCCGTTGCGGGTCTCGTTGGTGAACTCGCAGAAGTTCACCTTCCACTCGTGCGGCGAGGCCGCCAGCATGCGGATGTTCGCGCCGGCGCAGAAGATCTTCTCCTTGCCGCTGGTCACCACGACCGTGCGCACCTCGGGGTGCTCGAACCGCAGCCGCTGGACGGCGTCGTAGAGCTCGATGTCCACGCCGAGGTCGTAGGAGTTCAGCTTCAGCTCGTACCCCGGCACCAGGCCGCCGTTCTCGTCGACGTCCATGGTCAGGGTGGCGACCTGGCCGTCGAGATCCACCCGCCAGTGGCGGTAGCGGGACGGGTCGGTCCGGAAGTCGACACGGGCGCTGTGCTGCTGCGTTACCGGCTCGCTCGCAGAGGTGGTCATCGACGTCCCTCCTGGTGTCTCGATGACCTCAATACTCAACAAACTCCTGGTGGAGCGTCAAGTCTTTGTGGAATAAAGAGCTGTGCGACGCCCCGCCACCCCCTTTCCGGGGCCGCGCGGCACGCTCCGAGCCGGAGTGGCAGGCGAAGAGCACCCGGGCCCCGTCCCGGCGGCACCCGCCGCCAGGCGCCGGACCGCACCCTCCCCGATCCCGCCGATGACCAGCGCCTCGCGTCCCTCACCGACCACATCCAACATCGAGATTGCGAGCAGCACTTGATGCGTAGCATGTGAGGGCCGGCGGGAGGAAGGACAGGGCGGAGTCAGGTCCAGCGGAAGGTCGCTCGTCGCGGTACGGCCGCCCGGGGACGTTCAGCGCGGTGGTCAGTGCGTTGTTGAGCCGGGCGCTGAAGTCGTTGTCGCACACGTACCCCACCAGCGCCGTGGCCCGTTCGAGTGGCACCCGTCCGATCAGCGCTTGGGCCAGACCTCCCGGCGCCAGACCGCTTCGTCCTCGTCCAGGGCGAGGCCGGCGATCGCCACCGCCGGCCCTGAGCGCCGCCGAGTCAGGTCGGCCGGTTCAGGGGAGCCAGCCGGCTTCTCGGGCCACGCGGACGGCGTCCACCCGGTTTCGGGCGTTCAGCTTCATGACGATGCGGGTGAGGTAGTTGCGGACGGTCCCGATGGAGAGTTGGAGCTGAGCCGCGATCTCGGCGGCTTCGGCGCCTTGGGCGACCAGGCGCAGGACCTCGGTCTCACGCGGCGACAGGGGGTTGTCGCCGACGTCCCACGCGGTGAGCGCCACCTGCGGGTCGATGACGCGGCGGCCTGACGCGACCTCGCGGATCGCCTGGGCCAGGCGGTCGGACGGGGTGTCCTTCAGCAGGAAGCCCGACACCGACAGTGCCAGCGCGCGCCGTACCAGGCCGGGGCGGCCCAGGCTGGTGAGGATCATGGTCTTGCAGGACGGCAGGTGCTCGCGGAGCAGTTCGGCGGCGGTGAGGCCATCGACGACGGGCAGGTCGATGTCGATGATCGCGACGTCGGGTTGGGTGCCCCGGGCCGCCTCGAGGATGGCGTCGCCCCGTTCGACCTCGGCGACGACGGTGAGGTCGTGCTCCAGCTCGATCAGCGCCGCGAGCGCTCCGCGGACCATCGCGACGTCCTCGGCGAGCAGCACCCTGACATCGCTCATGCAACCCACCGAAGATCACCACCGGGACACGGGTAAATCTGGCACAGGCACCGGACATTGGCAACCGGATCACGGCGGCACCACGCCGGTGAGCCGGAACCAGCCGTCGGAGTCCAATCCGGCCGTCAGCCCGCCGCCGAGCGCCTGGAGGCGGGCGTCCAGGTTCTGCAGACCCGCGCCGCCGGCCGGCTGTTCGTCATGGGTCCCGGCGCCGTCGTTGGCGACGTAGAGGCGGACGGCGCCGTCCTCCTGGGTGAGCCTGATGACGTAGACGCGGGCCTTGCTGTGGCGCAGGATGTTCGCGGTGGCCTCGCGGAGCACGATCGCCATGACGGTGTCGACCTCGCGCCGCAGGTCACCGCAGGCGATGTCGACGGTCCCCTCGATTCCCGACGCCACCAAGGTCGACCTCGCGGAGACGGCCTCCTCGGCCAGCGAGATGTGGGGGTCCCCGCCGGCCGCGTGATGGACGTCGGCCAGGGCCTGACGGGTGACCGCCAGCAGTTCCGTCGCCTCCTGGCGGGCCCGGTCGAGCGAACCGGGCAGCAGCCGGTAGGTCAGCTCGGTCTTGAGGCTGATCGCGGACAGGCTGTAGCTCAGCAGGTCGTGAAGGTCGCGGGCCACCCGGAGCCGCTCCTGCACCACGGCCATCCGGACCAGCGGCCCATGAGCGGCGCGTACTTCGGCGACCAGCGTCTGCAGCGCGCTCAGGCTGTACACGACCAGGCCGGTGAGCAGGGTGAACACGCAGCCGTACGCGATGGAGATGGCGGGCAGGCCATCGAGCCCCAGGACGAGCGCGATGCTGCCCACGACCGCCCCGTACAGGCCCCACCGCCACGGGTTCGCCACCAGCAGCAGGAACGACCCGGCGAGGAATCCGGCCATCGCGGCCCACTGCTGGCCCAGGAAGAACAGCGGGACATAGGTCGCGACGGCCTGAACCCCCAGGGACGCGGCGCGGAGGCCGACCGGCCAGCGGGCGGCGACCCCGGCGGAGTTCGCGATCTGGAGGAGGGAGACGACGGCGAAGCAGACCGCCGAGCCCGCCAGCTGAACTCCCGTCACGCCGTTGACCAGCACGAACACGGCCGTGACGAGCGCGTACGCGCTGAGCACCACCGTCGTCACGGTCACGGCGGTCCCCGGCGTCCAATTCCGCCCGTCCGGCGTCTGCGCCGGTTCGGGCAACGTGAGCTCCCCCGCGGCGCCGCGGGGCACGGTGACGGTGAGGCGGAGGGCGCCGCGGTCGTCCGGATCGGTCGTGAGCGTCGCGTCCGCGAGCCGGGCCGCGAGGTGGTCCATGTCGCGGGGGGCCGCGCCGTCGACGTCGACGTGCATGCTCACCTTGCCGTCCGCGTCGCCGAAGCTGATGCGGCAGCGTGCCCCGGGAACGAGCCCGAGGAGGTGCGCGGCGACCTCTCGGAGCGCGGTCGCCAGAAGCGAGCCGGCGCCCGCGGGCAGCGGCGCGTCGGGGACCTCCGCCGTGGCGTCGATGCCGGCGGACCCGAGCTTGGCGATGGCCGACTCGACCTCGGCACGGAGCGTGGGTCTGCGGTAGCTCTGCGAGATGCGCCGCACGTCGGCCAGGGTCTTGCGGGCGATCTCCTTGGTCTCGGCCAGTTTCTCCTTGGCGTGCTGGACGTCCCTCTGGCCGTCGAGCAGGTCGGAGATGAGCCGGTACCGCCCCGTCATGGCGGCGAGGTCGCGGCCGAGCACGTCGCTCAGCTGCCGCTCGGCCCGGAGCTGCTCCCGGACGACCGCCATCCTGGCGAGCTCGCCGCGGGCGGCGTGAGCGGCGGCGACCATGGCCGACAGCGAGCTGACCGCGTAGATCACCAGGCCGGTGACGAGGCTCGACTCGACCAGCCAGACGCAGTTGGCCGGCGAGACCTTCCACACCAGGGCGGACGGCAGGAGGCTCGCCCCCACCGCGGCGTACAGGGCCCACCGCAGCCGTCCCGGCACCACCAGCAGCACCGAGCCCGCGAGGAACCCGGCCATGGACCCCCAGGGCGGCACCCAGATCAACGGAAGGTAGGTGAGGACGGCCTGGACCGTGCAGGTCGTCGCGCGGAGCCACACCGGCGAGGCCCGGAGGTCCTTGGTCGAGTGCAGGAGCTGCAGCGCCGCGATCCCGGCCAGGCAGGGCACGAAGACCTGAAGATGCCTCTGGCCGGGTTCCCAGAGCGCGTTGATGAGGATACTGACCGTGTAACCGGCCAATACCGTCACGGTTATGACGCGGGCCGCACCATATCCTCGCCCACCCGCCGGATCTGCGATGGGCGCCGACTTGGACGTCCTCGAAGCGTGTTGCGGGGGTGCCAACACCTCTTGGGTTCTGTTATTCACCCGGCCTCCCGCTGTTCAACAGCGGCGTTCTCCGGTCAGGGCCTGGGTAAGGATACCCCCGCGAAGGTCATTCCGGAAGTTATGGGAGACGTTTGCGGCGCTTCTCAGCGAGAATTGACGCCGACCGGTCCCCCCATTCGGCATCATTGGTCCCCCGCACCGGGGCCCGCTTTTCCTCGCCTTGCGCGGGGACCCCGAGGACCATCCACCCGATGCTCGGCTCCGTCCGCCAGTCCGTCCCGAGGATCCGGGTGGCGAGCGCTATGTCGGGGGTGGTCACGGTGGCCGCGGCCAGCCCCATCGCCGCGCTCGCCAGCAGGACGGTCTGGACGAGGTGACCGAGATCCTTGAGCAGGAGCACGTAGCTCAGCCCGTTGTACTTCCAGGCGATCCGGCGGAACCGGGCCGTGACGGCCAGCAGGACGGGGGGCGGCCCGACGAGACCGGCACCGACTTGTGCCGACTCGATGAGCTCGGCCACGTCCGCGTCCCCGGCGGGGACGGTCTCCAGCCGGTGGCCCAGCGGGTCGTAGTGGTAGACGCCCCGCGGCAGGCCATCGCAGGCGTGGACCGCCAGATACATCTCGAAGGGATGGCAGGAGCCGGTGGTCGGGTAGGGACGCTCGCTGACCGTGACGGGAGGATGGCCCGCCCGCGCCTCCTCGAACAGCGAGCGGACCCGGGCCGTGCGGTACAGCAGTTCCGCCACGTCCTGTGCCGTGGGCACCGCCAGGCCGAACCCGCCGACCGTCCGGTAGCCCTCGAGGACGGCGCTGAACGGAGGGTCGGCCGCGAGCAGGTCCGCGAACCGGGGCCGGTAGAGGTCGATGGCGTCCTTGCCGCGGGGCTTCGCCACCACGGGTTCGGGCACAGCGCCCTGCTCCAGCCGGTAGGTCATGCCGACGTCCTTGTCATGGCGGCCGAGGCTGGTCGAGACGTGGAACATCAGGTCCAGCGGCCGCCAGGACTTCAGGACGGGGTCGATGTCCTCGGCGAACACCGGGAGGCGGTCGTCCTCCGCCGGCTCGGCGACGACCACCATTCCGGCCGCGACGAGGTGGCCGAGCATCTCCGCGGCCGACGGGCCGGACGCTTGGACCGCGCGCGGCCGCACCGGACGGCCCAGCGAGGCCGTGATCCGCGCCGCCGCCGAGTCGTGCAGGACGACCTTGTGCAGCGACAGCGGCGACTCCAGCAGGTAGCCGTCGCCCTCGGTCCACTGCACGGCGAACCGGGACAACCGGACCAGGCTCTCCTCGGCCAGGTCCCGGAACCGGAAGCGGGCCTCCGGGGCGAGCGGGACCACCGACAGCAGTGGCCGGTCGGCCTCCGAGGCCACCGACCGGACGACCAGATGCGCGAACCTGTCGAGCACGGCCCCGATCTCCGCCCGCTCGGCCGGGTCCCGCGTCACGTTGTCCAGCGTGATCGGGCCGAAGGTCATCCGGCGGAGCGCCTCCCGGACGACCGGCGCCGGCCCGCGCAACTCGTCGGCGCCCCAGCGGCTGTGCAGGACGAGGTCCCTGGTGTCCGGATCGACCTCGACGTGCACGTCATCACGCAGGGACCAGAGCCGGTGGGAGCCTGGCGCTCCGTTCACGCGCGCTTCCCTCCTCAGGTTCTGAGAAAACGTAGCGGAACCGGTTCTTCCTCAGAACCGGAGAACCCAGCGGAACCGCGGCGGATTCAGAGGAACATGGCGATCGGGTTGAGCTCTTCGTACGGTGTCGGCTCCTCCAGCTGCCCGAGCGCCACGGGCACGTCGTAGAGACGACCGGGCGCGAACCGCGCCCAGAAGTGCCGCAGGCCCGGCACGATCACCTTGGCCACCGGCATCTCGACGTCGGGACGGGTCTGGTCGAGCACCAGGACGTCCAGGCCGTGCCGCAGGCCCAGCGCGCGGATGTCGGCGATGTCGTCGCTCAGGTCGCCGTTCGGCGTGTACGGCCGGTCGGCGGGCGACACGGCGGGGTCGTCCCGGCTCGGCAGCAGGTAGGGCTGGTTCTCCACGGTGGCGTGGTTCCACCAGCGGAGCAGCTGCGGCTCGATGGATACGGGCCCGCCGGTGCCGGACCGGCACTTGAGCAGGGCGGGCAGCAACTGCCCCAGCTCCGTCAGCGCGCGGCGCACCGCCACCCGGATGTCGAAGTGGGCGCCGAACCCCAGCATGATGTCCTGGGTCGCCCGGTCGGTCCGGCGCGAGACCGCGGCCATGACGGGGATGCCCACATCGGTGGTGAGGTCGAGGACCCAGATCTCCCGGTCCATGGCGCGGAAGTGCTCGACCAGTTCCTCGGCCCACGGGTCGCCGAGCCCCTCCAGCCGGACGGCCGGGCGGCGGGTCCGGTTGTACCACCACAGCGCGACCCCGTCCCGCTCCACCAGTTCCAGGAAGCCGTGGACGATCGCGTCCTCCAGGCTGCTGCCCGCGGCGCTGCCGTTGGAGTCGGCCCAGGCGAAGACGTCGCCCGCGATCTGCTCGGGACGGTGGTAGTAGAGGAGCTGGGTCGGCAGCAGCCGCTGCCGGCCGTCGACCAGGGACCAGACCGGGGTCCACTCGGCCGGCTCACTCCGATCGAACGGCCCGGGGACCGCCGCGCCGGCGTGGCCCGCGGCGTTCCACCGGGCCCGGTCGCGGTACTGGCGGTCGTGGAACAGCGTGACCTCGTTGGGGTGCCGCGCGGCATCGCCCAGGCCGTCCAGCGTGTCCAGGACGACGAGTTCGTCGCCGTGCCGGGACCCGCAGTAGCGCTCGACGGCCTCGCTCAGCGCGCTCACCCGGGCCTCCTGGTCGTCGGCGCCCTTGCCGCCGCTGTGGTGCAGCAGGCCGGCCTTGACGTCGTTCAGCCCCTTCGCGCGGAACGCGAGGTTGGGCCCCGACAGGTAGCAGCTCAGGAAGGGCGCGCTGTCGGGATCGCGGCGGAGCCCGTCGACCACGCCGGTGAGCGGGTCGGCGAGGTGCCGGTACCGCTCCCAGTGCCGCTCGGCGGGGACCGCCCGGCCGCCATGCCCGCCGCCCCCGCCCTTGGGCCGGGAGGTCACCGCGACGGGGCGCCGGGCCTGGTCGGCGACCACCCCCGGGTCGCCGCAGTCGGCGCATTGCGGCCGCCGGGTGACCGGGTGCCGGGCGCTCTCCAGCGTCAGCGTGTTGAGCGTCACCAGTTCCCGCTGGCCGGGGTGCCGGTACCCGGCCAGCCACTTGACCATCTCCAGCACGGCCGCGCGCATGCCGAGCGCGGCCGTGATGGGCAGGCCCGCGTCCGGTGGACGCAGGGGGCCGCGGTTCCCGGTGGCGGTCTCAAGGTAGGACTCGACCATCCGGTGCGCGTCCAGCCGTCCCGTCAGGCACGACAGGCAGGGGCCGTCCGCCAGGCCGAAGACGGGGCCGAGCCAGACGTCCGCGCCCGTCGGCCTGACCGGCAGCCAGGGCCCGCCGCCGGCGAGGAGCGCGGTGTTCAGCTCGGCGAGGCCGGGCTCCAGGTAGTCGTCGCAGTAGGCGAGGGTGAACGTGGCCTCGTCGCCGCCGTCCGCCACGGCCACTCCCGCGGCCCGGCAGGCTTCGGCCATCGCGGCGGCGGCGTCGTCCGGGGCGGCGACGCGCACCCGGTGACCGGCCAGCGCCGCGGCGACGCGGTCGGGGTCCAGGCAGGCGTGCTCCCAGTACGCGGACGCGCGGAAGTCGGGGTCGTCGCCGGGGGCGACCCGGCGGTAGCTGACCAGGTCGGCGTCGGCGAGCCGGCCGACGACGTTCATGACCTGGCGGCGGGTGATGCCGGGGGCGACGGCCCGCTGCACCTGGCCGATGCTGCGGGTGCCGTCGAGCAGCGGCGCGATCGCCTCGACGCCGCGTCCGGTCATCATGATCGTCCCCTTGGGGGAGATCAGGAAGACGCCCTCACCGGGGACCGTCTCGGCCCGCAGGTGGCGCTTGAAACCGATGCGTGGAGCCGTTTTCGTCGTGGTCCGGCTCACGGGGCCCGCCGCGCGCCGGCCGGGATCGCTACTGCCATGCTTCCTCCTTGCTCGACCGGTGAATTCTGCGCCGCGGCCGCCGGTCCGGGGAAGTTCAGCGTTCACGCGCCGGGCATGAATGTTTCACACCCAAGGTCGTGACGGGGTCGCTTGGCGGCCTGCGGGCCGTCGCCGAGACTGACACCGGATAACCGCAGAGCGGGGAGAAGGACATGCGTCAGATCCGGGTCGGGAAAACTCGTAAAGAAGGCGACCGCAAAGAGCTGGACCTCCGCACTCCACGTGGCCGGCTACTCCCCTACTAGGCACAGCCTGAAAGGACATGGAGGCGGCACGAAATGCTTGCGTCGAACAATCCGGTGCGTCGCATGACGTTGCCCGACGAGACAGATTCGCCGATTCACGTACCCATCGCCGACATCATTCCCGCGGATTCGCCGCGGCTGGGAGGAGTGAACGAGGCGCATACCCGCCTGCTCGCCGAGTCGGAGTCGGAGCTGCCGCCGATCCTGGTGCACCGTGCCACCATGCAGGTCATCGACGGCATGCACCGGCTGCGGGTCGCGCAGCTCAAGGGGCAGGACACGATCGCCGCGCGGTTCTTCGACGGGCCGGTGGACCTGGTGTTCGCGCTCGCCGTGGAGGCCAACATCACGCATGGGATGCCGCTGTCGCTGCAGGACAGGGAGGTGGCGGCGGCCCGGATCGTCCGGGAGCACCCGGAGTGGTCCGACCGCGTGATCGCCGGGACGAGCGGCCTGTCCTCGAAGACCGTCGGCGCCATCCGGCGGAAGGCGTGCGCCGACATCCCGCAGGTGCACGCCCGGCTGGGGCGCGACGGCCGGCTGCGGCCGATGAACAGCGCGGACGGGCGGGAGCGCGCCAGCGCCTACATCGCCAGGAACCCGGAGGCCTCGTTGCGGGAGATCGCCCGGGAGGCCGGGATCTCGCCGAGCACCGCCCGCGACGTCCGCGCGCGCCTGGAGCGCGGCGAGGAGCCCGTGCCGCCGGGTCGCCGCCCCCGCCTGGTACGGCCGGCCGACGGGCCCGGCCACGGCGTCCCGGTGAGCATGACGCGGCGCCTGGTGCACACCGGCAGGTCCAGGGACTCCATCGTGGTGAACCTGAGCAAGGACCCGTCCCTGCGGTTCAACGACAGCGGGCGCCAGCTGCTGCGGTGGCTGGACGCGCGGGCCAAGGACCAGCAGATGTGGGAACAGCTCGTCGAGCCCATTCCCACACATTGCTCCTTCCTGCTCGCCGAGCTGGCGCAGAGCTTCGCCGACAGCTGGCTCGAGGTCGCAGACCGCCTCAAAGACCGCCTCGAAGAGGCCACGTAAACCGCTCCCGCGCCCTCCCGCGCCCTCCCGCGCCCTCCCGCGCCCTCCGCGCCCTCCCGAGGCCGAACCCAGAACCCGTCTCCCAACGCCGGCCCGCACCATGCGGGTCGGCGGCTTCATGCGCCCAGCACAGGAAAGAACACGAACCCATGGGAAGGCCCGGGGGCGTGGGTTCTCGCTCGATCACGAGAGCCCACGCCCCCGGGCCGGGCCGTTTCCGGGCGGGCGGTCCACTGCCGGGCGTCGCCGCCCGGCAGGTCATGCCACCACCGCTCCCAGCAACGCGTTGCGGTCGACCTTGCCCGAGGCCGTGCGCGGCAGCATGCCGACCGTCCTGATCCGCTCCGGGATCATGTGCCGGGGCAGCCGCTCCCGCAGCCGCCTGCGGACGGCGGGCAGGTCCATGGCGGTGTCCGGGCGCGGTGCGAGGTAGGCCGCGAGGAACGCGGCGCCCTCGGCCGTGCGCTCCATCAGCACGACCGCGTCGGCGACGGCGGGGTCGACGCGGAGCGCGCTCTCGATCTCGCCCAGCTCCACCCGGAAACCGCGGATCTTCACCTGGTCGTCCAGGCGGCCGTGGTAGACGAGGCTGTCCTCACCCGCCGACCACGACGCCAGGTCCCCCGACCGGAAGTACCGGGTGGGACGCCCGCCCGGCCCCGGCAGTACCGGGAACCGCTCCTGGTCGAGGTCCGCCCGGTTGAGGTAGCCGGGGGACAGCCCGGCGCCGCTGACGTACATCTCCCCCTGCTCGCCGGGCCCCACCGGCCGCTGCGCCTCGTCCAGCACCTCGACGCCCAGGTGCGGGAGCGGCCGGCCGATCAGCGTGCCGGGCGCGCCGCGGCGCAGGTCGGCCTCGCCGACCTCGCGGTAGGTCACGTGGACGGTGGTCTCGGTGATGCCGTACATGTTGACGAAGGCGGGCGGGGACGGCTGCCAGCCGGCGGCCAGCCACTCGGTCACGGACTGCGGATGCAGCGCCTCGCCGCCGAAGATGATGTGCCGCAGACCGGTCTGCCCGCCCGGCCGGGCGGACGAGGTCACCAGGTTCCGGAACACCGAGGGGACCACGTTGAAGACCGTGATCCGCTCGCGGGCCAGCAGATCGGCCATCGCGGCGGGGTGGATCCGGCAGCGGTCCGGGACGCAGACCAGGCGGCCCCCGTACAGCAGGGCGCCCCACAACTCCCAGACGGAGAAGTCGAAGCCGTAGGAGTGGAAGAACGTCCAGCGGTCGGCGGGGCCGAAGTCGAAGAACCGGCCGGCGCCGCCGAAGAGCGCGAGCACGCTGGCGTGCCGGATCGGCACCCCCTTGGGCGTTCCCGTCGAGCCCGAGGTGTAGATGACGTAGGCGACCGCCTCCGGGCCGGCGCGCACCCCGCGCCGCGGCTCGGCGTCCGCGGCGACGGGCGGGATCATTTCCACGAAGGGGAAGGCGGAGGTGAGGCAGCCGGGCGCGGCGTCGTCGCCCAGAACGCAGGAGATGGCCGAGTCCCCCGCCATGAACTCCAACCGGCCCGCCGGATACGACGGGTCCAGCGGAACGTAACCGCATCCGGCCTTGAGGACGCCGAGGATCGCGGCCACGACGGGGGCGCCGCGCCGCATGCTGACGCCCACGAGCGAGCCGGGCTCGGCGCCCGCCTTCGCGAGCAGCGCGGCGACCGCGCCCGCCCACCGGTCGAGCTCGGCGTAGGTGTACTCACGGCCGTCGTCGGTGAGGGCGATGGAACCGGGTCGCTCCACGGCCCGCGCCTCGAAGGTGGTGACCAGCATGTCAGGCTCCTTTCGCGAGCCGGTAGCCCAGCTCCAGCCCGCGGACGCGGCGGAACGTCCGGCCCGTCGGCACGGGCGGGTCGGGGGCGATGATCCAGAGGTCCGCCACGAGGTCGCGGAGGTTCCGCAGGAGGTCGGTGAGCTCCAGCCGGGCCACGCCGACGCCGAGGCAGTGGTGCCGGCCCTGGCCGAAGGTCATCGGGGCCGGCCCGGTCCGGGCGGGGTCCCACACGTGCGGGTCGGCGTAGAGCGCCGGGTCCCGGTTGGCGCTGGCCAGGCAGACCTGGAGCGGGGCGCCCTTGGGGATGCGGTGGCCGCCCAGTTCCAGGTCGCGGGCCGCGAACCGGAGCACGAAGTGCAACGGGGGTTCGTGCCTCAGCGTCTCGTTGAGAATCTTCTCGGCGGTGCCGAAGTCGGCGCGGAGCGCGGCGAAGACGTCCGGCCGGGCGGCGAGCCTGGCGAGCAGGTTGACGATGAACGTCCGCGTCGTCTCGGTGGCGGCGATGAGCAGCTGGATGCCGTTGCTGAGCACGTCGATCTCGGCCAGGCCGTCGTCGGTCAGCAGCCGCAGCATGGCCTGGGCGCCCTCGCAGTGCGCGGCGGCGTGGCGCATGTAGGCGCGCATGTCCTCGCGCTGCCGGATCACCTCGTCGAAGCTGACCGGGGCGTGGTCGACGTAGTGCAGCAGCGGCTGCGCCATGTCGAACAGCCGCCCCGCGTCCTCGGGCGGCACGCCCAGCAACCGGGAGGCGATGGTGTACGGCAGCCGCCAGGCCAGCTCGTCGGCGAAGTCGGTCCGTCCGGTCGCCAGCAGTTCCTCCAGCAGGGGTCGCACGGTGGGACGGACGAGCGTCGCGTCGTAGGAGGCGACCGCGCGCGGGCGGAACGGCCCCGCCATCAGCCCGCGCATCCGGCGGTGGTCCGGTCCGTCGGACTCGACCAGCGAATGGCCGAACGCCGCGCGGCTGCGCCGGAAGACGGAGAAGGTCGTGAAGTCAGGCGAGGTCAGCGCGTGCCGCACGTTCTCGTAGCCGAAGAGGAAATGGCATTGCATCTCCTCCGACCAGGTGACCGGCGCGTGCCGGAGATGCCAGTCGTACAGCGGCCAGGGGTCGCGCTGGAAGGACGGGTCCTGAAAGTTCAGCCGGCCCGGCGCCTCATGGGCGACGTCGAGCATCATCACGCCACCGCCTCGGCCACGGATCGCAGGTCCTGCAGGATGCCGTAGAGCCGGTCAAGGGTGGAGAAGCTCTCCAGGTCGTAGCGTTCCGGGTCCAGGCTGCCGCCCGACAGCTGCTCCAGGAAGACCATGACCTGCACGACCGCCAGGGAGGAGAGGTAGCCGTTGTCGAAGAGGTTGTCGTCGGCCGCCACGGTCTCGCCGCCGCTCTCCTCGGTGAGACCGTGGATGAACTCCGTCATCGTCCGGTAGAAGACGTCGCGTTCCATCGTTGTGTGCCCTTCTTGAGGAAGCGGATCTAACTGGTGCTGTCCGGCCAGCCGGGCTCGCCGAGGACCCGCACGACCGCGCTGCCGTAGCTGAAGCCCATGCCCATCCCGGTCATCAGGACCAGGTCGCCGGGGCGCACCTGCCCCGTCTCCAGCAGGTGGGCGAGGCCGGCGTACTGGTCGCCCGCCCCGATGTGGCCGACCTCCCGGCCCCACTCCCACACGGTGCGGGCCGGGTCGACCCGGAAGGTCCTGCGGAACTGCACGTCGACCTGGGTGAGGCCGACGTTCATGAACACCCACCGGGTGATGTCGTCGCAGCCGACGTCGGCGTCGTCGAGCGCCGTCTGGACGCTCCTGCGCTGCATCTCGGTGGTGGACTTCACCACCTTCAGCAGCATCGCGGCGTTGTTGGCGAGGTACTGCTCCCGGCGGGCGCGCAGGTCGACCGGCTTGTCCCCGTTGCCGGTGCCGTCGTTCCAGGGCTCGTCGCCGATGTAGACGGCGCCGTACGTCCCGTCGCTGTACACGGCCGTGGACAGCAGCTCCGCGGCGCCCGAACGGCGTGCGAGCACCAGGGCGGTCCCGCCGTCGCCGAACAGGATGCCCCGGTCGGAGCGGTACCGGTCGTAGGCGGGCGGGATGAACTTGTCGCTGGTGGTGAGCAGGGCCGCCGCCGCTTCCGAGCGGGCCGTCAGGTACGCGGCGCCCAGCTCCAGGCAGGCCAGGCCGCCGTTGGAGTGCTGCTTGATCTCCAGCGCCACGCCGGTGCCGCCGACCGTCTTGGTCTGGACGTAGGAGGCGGGCGCGAAGTGGTCGAGTCCCTGATGGCCGACGCTCGCGTGCGCGATCAGATCGATGTCGGCGGCGTCCACGGTCGCGCGTTTCATCGCGAGTTCGGAGGCCGCCACCGACAGCTCGATCGCCGGCCCGCCGTCGTCGGCCACCCGTACCGCCCGGTACCCGTTGGCCGCCTGCTCCTTGGCGTCATAGCGGCCGTCCTCGACGGCGACGCTGGTCGGCTCCTTGGGGCCGAGCGCGGCCGCCACGGAGTTCACGTAGATTCCGGTCCACCTCATCGGGTCGCCTCCGTCAGATCTCGGCGTAGGACAGGTCGTGCTCGAAGATCCCGGCGAGGGTCTCCGCGAGGCCCGCGGCGTGCTCCCGGCCGAGCAGCGAGTGGTGGGTGCCCGGGACGTCGTGCCGGACCAGGTCGGTGACCGCCCGTGCCCAGGCGCTCCCGTCCCCCACGGGGTAGGTGGTGTCGATGGGCAGCCGCTCGACGGCCCGCAGGTGGTGCACGGTGCCGTCGAACGGGGCGGGCAGGTAGTCGCGGAAGGCCAGCCGGTTGCGCTCGGCGACCGACGCCATCCGCCCGGCCAGGACGCCGAGGTCGACCCCCTCGGCCATCCCCTCGGCCAGGTCGTGGGCGCTCCGCCCGGTCGTGCCCTCGGCGATGCCCATGTCGAGCTCCTCCACGGCCCGGCGTTGCGTGGCCCGGTCGGCGGCGAGCTCGAACAGGTCGGGCGGCGTCCAGGTGTCCAGCATGATCGTCGCCGTCACGTCCACCCCGCGCCGGCGCCACTCGCGGGTCATCTCCAGGGCCACGCAGCCGCCCATCGACCAGCCCACGAGGCACACCGGGCTCATGCCGCGAACCTCGTCGATCTCCGCGAGATAGCGCGCGGCCAGGTCCTCGATCGTGTCCGCGCCCTCCTCGCCGGGACCGGGCGGCTGCAGCGCGTGCACCGAGAACCGGTCGGCGAGCGCCCCCGCCACGTCGCGGAACGGCAGCACCGATCCGCCCGCGGCGTGCACGAACACCATCAGCGGCCGGCCCGGCCCGGGCGCGATCGGCACCAGGCAGGAGACGGTGCCGCCCGCCGAGGACCGCAGCCTGGCGGCGATGTCCCGGACGGTCGGCGCCGCGAACACGTCGGCGACCTGCATCTCGGCGTCCAGCTCGGCCTCGCAGGCCGCGATCAGCTTGAACACCAGCAGCGAGTGCCCGCCCCGCTCGAAGAACCCGTCGGTCATGCTGACGTCGGCCACGCCGAGCACGCGGCCGAAGATCTCCGCGACCGCGGCCTCGAACTCGTCGGCGGGCGGCACGACCGTCCGGCCGGAGCGGGCCGCCCGGCCCACCCACAGCTCGCGCAGTGCCCGGACCTCGGTCTTGCCGTTGACGTTCACCGGGATCTCGTCGATGACCTGGATCGTCGCGGGCACCATGTGGGCGGGCAGCATGCCCGCGGCGTGCTCGCGCAGCGTGTCGCCGGTCACCTCCGCGCCGCCGGACGCGCCGCCGGCCATGACGACGAACGCGGCGAGGTCGTGCTCGCCGCCGACCTCCATCGGGACCACGACGCAGTCCCCGACCGCAGCGTGCTCGCGCAGCACGGCCTCGATCTCGGCCGGCTCGATCCGCATCCCGCGGATCTTCACCTGGTCGCCGATGCGGCCCAGGTGCTCCAGCACGCCGTCATCGCGGTACCGGCAGACGTCGCCGGTCCGGTACATCCGCGCGCCGGGCGGCCCGTACGGGTCGGGCAGGAACCGCTCGGCGGTCAGCTCGGGCCGCCGGAAGTAGCCGTGGGACAGGCCGACCTCGGCGGCGATGTACGCCTCACCCGGCACGCCCACGGGCATGACCTGGAGATTCTCGTCCAACACGTAGAGCCGGAAGTTGGTGGACGGCCGGCCCAGCGGCACCACCGGGTTGCCGGGATCCACCGGCATGATCATGTCGGTGACGCGCCCGGCCTCGGTCGGGCCGTACCCGTTGACCAGCGTGGCGGCCAGCTTGCGGTGGCAGGTGTCGCGGAGCGCGGCGCTGACGGTCTCACCGCCGGCGATCATCCAGCGCAGCGACGGGCAGCCGCCCTCCGGCAGCTCCTCCAGGAAGACCTTGAGTTGCGTCGGGATGATGTACGCCAGGCCGACCCCGTAGCGCTCGATCGTCTCGGCCAGGTAGCGGACGTCGCGGTGCCCGCCCGGACGGCACACCACCAGCCGTGCCCCGACGTACAGCGGCCAGCAGATCTCCCACAGCGACACGTCGAAGCCGTAGGAGGTCTTGAAGATCGCGGTGTCCCCGGGCCGGTAGGGGTAGCGCCCCTGCATCCAGAAGATGTCGGCGATCGAGCCGTCCGCCGCGCAGGCCACCGCCTTCGGCCGCCCGGTCGACCCCGAGGTGTAGAGCAGGTGCGAGGACTGGCCGGCCGGGACGGGCCAGCTCGGGTCGTCCTCGGGAAGCCCGCCCCAGGCCGCCAGGTCGTCGGCGTGCACGACCTCCCACGGCCCGTCGGGCACCCGGTCCCGTGATCCGGTGTCCGCCAGCACCACCACCGGGGCGGTGTCCGCCAGCATGAACTCCAGGCGGCCGTCCGGCAGCTCGGGGTCCAGCGGGACGTAGGTCGCGCCGGACTTGGCCACCGCGTAGACCGCGGAGACCATCGCGAACGAGCGGTCCAGCAGCAGCGCGACCCGGTCGCCCGGCCCCGCGCCCAGCCGCCGCAGCAGGTGCGCCAGCCGGTTCGCCCGCCGGTTGAGCCCGCCGTAGGTCAGCGTGCCCTCCTCGCCGACCAGCGCGACCGCGTCCGGCGTCCGCGCGACCTGCTCCTCGAACGGCTCGGCCAGCGTCCGGTAGGGGTGCTCCGGACGCTCGTAGGGGTTCAGGCCGTACAGGATCCGCTCGCGTTCCTCGGCGGACACCAGCGGGTGCTCCCCGATCGGGCGGTCGGGCCGTGCGATCAGCGCCCGCAGCAGCCGCTCGTACATCTGCGCGAAGCGCCGGACCGTCGCCTTGTCGAACAGGTCGGCGGAGCCCTCGAACAGGCCGGACAGCCCGGCGCCCGGCATCTTGGTCAGGACGAGCGTGACGTCCCACTTGGCCGTCCCGTACTCGGCGATGCCCATCCCGTCGAACTCGGCGCCCGGCAGGCGCTCCGTCGCCGCCTCCTGGAAGGTGAACTGCGCCTGGAACACCGGCTCGACGCCGGGGTCGCGGGCGACATCGAGCTTGGCGACGATCTCCTCGTACGGGACGAGCTGGTGGTCCTGGGCGCCGAGCACGGTGTCCCGGACCCGCCGGACCACCTCGGCGAACGACCCGGCGCCGGCGAGGTCGGTGCGCAGCGCGACGGTCTTGGCGAAGCAGCCGAAGAGCCGCTCGGTGACGGGGTGGTCGCGGCCGGCGAACGCGGTGCCGACGATCAGGTCCTCGTACCCGGAGAGCCGGTGCAGCAGGACCTTGTAGGCCGCCAGGACGATGGCGTAGAGGGTGGTGCCCTCCCGTTCGGCGATGCGGGCTGCCCGGCGGACCGTCTCCTCCGGGACGGTGAGCGCGACCGTGTGCCCGCGCCGGCTCGACACGGCGGGGCGCGGCCGGTCACCGGGCAGGTCCAGGACCGGCAGTTCGCCGCCCAGCTTCGTCGTCCAGTAGTCCAGCTCCCCCGCCAGGCGGTCCGCGTCCTGGCCGGCCCGCGTCCACGCCGTGTAGTCGAGGAACCGGGACGGCGGTGGCGGCCCCAGCGGCTCACCCGCCAGCAGCGCGGTCAGCTCGCGCACCAGCAGCGTCCACGACCAGTGGTCCGCGATGAGGTGGTGGAAGCCGAAGACGATCCTGCCCCGGTCCCGCGGCATGCGGATCGCGATGAACCGCACCAGCGGCGGCTCGTCCGGACGGAGCAGCTCGCGGGTGGCGGCGTTGGCGATGTCGCCGGCCCGTGCCTCCGCCTCGTCCTGGGGCAGGCCGCTCAGGTCGTGCCAGGCGACCCCCGGTTCGTACGGGCCGATGTCCTCCTGGACGGGCACGCCGTCCTCCTGGAGGATCCGCAGCCGCAGGCCGTCGTGGCGTTCGATCAGCGTCCGCAGCGCCGCCATCAGCCGGTCCTCGGCGGGCATCGCGTCCAGCAGCACGGTGTCGAAGACGTTGTACTCGGTGCTGGCCGGATACATCTGGGTGAAGAACCAGATGCGGGCCTGAGCCGGGCTGAGCGGGACCCGGGTGCCGCGCGGCAGCACCGGGATCGTGGCGGCGGGGCGGCTCACCTTGCGGGCGAGCAGCCGTTGGAGCAGTTCCTCGCGAGCGCTGCCGGTGGTGGTGGTCATCTCACGAACCCGCCTTCTCCAGCGCGCTGAGCATCTCGGCCGCCTCGTCGTCCGACAGCCCGGCGACCCGCTCGGCCAGCGACCGCTCGATGGCGGCGGCCATCTCGGCGATGGTCGGGCCGGCGAAGAAGTCGCTCACCGCGTAGTCGACGCCGAACATCTCGGTCACCCGGTTGAGCATCTGCAGGGCCTTCAGCGAGTTGCCGCCGACGGAGAAGAACCCGGCCGACACCCCGACGCCGTCGGCCTCCAGGATCTCCTTCCAGAGTTCGGCCAGCACCTGCTCGACCGGTCCGAGCGGCTCGTCCGCCGGCTCCAGGGCGGCCCGGTTCTCGGCGCTGGGCGCGGGCAGCCGCCCCCGGTCCAGTTTCCCGGACGGCCCCAGCGGCAACGACTCCAGCGCGACGTAGACCGCGGGCAGCATGTAGTCCGGCAGGTGGTGCTCGGCGTGCGCGGCCAGCTCGGCCGCCGACGCGCCGTCGCCCACCAGGTAGGCCACCAGCTGGTTGTCGCCCTCCTCGTCGGGACGGGCCACGACGGCGCAGTCCTGGACCGCCTCGTGCCGCGACAGCACCGCCTCCACCTCGCCGACCTCGACCCGGCAGCCGCGGATCTTGGTCTGGTCGTCCAGGCGGCCCAGGTGGGTGAGGACGCCGTCCGCGTCGGCGACGGCGAGGTCGCCCGTCCGGTAGAGCCGCTCGCCGGGGGCGATCGGGTACGGATGCGGAACGAAGCGATCGGCGGTCAGGCCCGGGCGCCCGTGGTAGCCGCGGGCGAGCCCGCCCAGGCCGGAGACGCACAGCTCGCCGGGCACACCGGGCGGGACCGGGTTGAGGTCCTCGTCCAGGACGAACAGCCGGTAGACGCCGATCTGCCGGCCGATCGGCACCCGCGGGCCGCCGGTGTGGGAGCGTCCCTCCCAGGCGGCGACCTCCGACGTCTCGGTCTGCCCGTAAAGGTTGTGGAACTCCGCCCCGAAGTGCTCGGTGAACTGTTCCAGCAGCCGGGTCGGCACCGCCTCGCCGGACAGCTGGACCCAGCGCAGGTCCGGATACCTCCGCGCCGGCGCCAGGTTCAGGTAGGCGCTCAGCATGGACGGGACGAAGTGCGCGAACACCGTGGCGTCCGCCGACAGCAGGGCGCCCAGATGGGCCACGTCGGCCTCCGCGCCGGGATCGGCCAGCGCGACCGTGGCCCCGGCGCTCAGCGGGCCGGCGATCTCCCAGATCGCCACGTCGAAGATCAGGGGCGTCTTGTGCACCACCCGGTCGCCGGGCCGCAGCCCGTAGCGGCGGGCCAGCCACTCCAGCCGTCCCGCCGCGCACCGGTGGTCGATCACGACCCCCTTCGGGGTGCCCGTCGATCCGGAGGTGTAGTAGACGTACGCCGTGTTGGCAAGGGAAACGCGGACGCCGGGCGCCCGGTCGGCGCCGTCCCGCTGGACCACGACCGCGGGCGCCGGCGCGTCGGCGAGACGCTCCAGGAACCGCTCCTGGGTGACGAACGCGGCGATACCGGCGTCCCGGGCGATCACCGAGATCCGCTGGACGGGCATCCGCGGATCGAGGGGCACGAAGGCCGCCCCCGCCTTCCAGATCCCCAGCAGGGCCACCAGGAGGTCGGGCGAGCGTTCGGTCAGCACGGCGACCCGGCTCTCCGGCCCGACGCCGAGCTCACCGAGCCGCCGGGCCAGCAGGTTGGCCCGGCGGTCCAGCTCACCGTAGGTCACCTCGACCGGGCCCTGCCGCACCGCGATCAGACCGGGTTCGCACGCCGCGACCGCCTCGAAGGCGTCGTGCACGGGCCGGAGGCCGGGGTAGACCTCGTGCGCCACGTTGATCCGCTCCGCAGTGGCCGCGGCCTCGTCCTCGCTCAGCATCGCCAGCCCGGCGATCGCGGCGTGCGGGCGGCGGACGGCGTCGGCCAGCAGGGCCAGGTAGGCCGCGGCGTCACCGTGCGGGCCGAACTCCACGTCCCAGCCGTCACGGGTCTCGATCGCGGCGAAGTGGTGGCCGGCGGCCTCGGCGTCGGCGAAGGTCCCGGTGTCAACGGCGGTCTCGGCGCCGAGGGCGGCGACGATGGCCGCGGCGTCAACGGTGTCACCGCCACCGGCGGCAGGCTTTCGGGCGAGGCCGCGTGACGCCTCGCCGACCAGGTCGGCGAAGTTCCCGCCTGAGGGCACGTCGCAGGGGACGGTCACGTCCCCGATCCGTACAGCGATCTCCTCCCGCCGGGTGTGCCGGTACGTCACGGCGAGGTACGCGGCGAACAGCACCGCGAACGCGCCGCCGCCGGTGCGGGAGGCGGCGGTGTCCACCTCCCGCCGGAGGTCACCGCCGACGGGGACACGGGTGAGCTGGATCAGGTCAGACACGGTCGGTTACCTCTCGATGTCGGGTCAACGCGGCTGGAGCGCGATCGGCAGGGAATCGAGGCCGGCCGTGGCGAACGAGCGGATGCGGCGTGGCGGGCCGGCCAGTGAAATGGCGCGGGTGCGGTGCAGCAGCTCCTCGAACAGGACCCGGAGCAGCTGCCGGGTCAGCGCGGCGCCGAGGCAGAAGTGCATGCCCCCGCCGAAGGTCAGATGCCGGTTCGGATGCCGGCCGGCACGGAACTCGTCGGCGTGCTCGTGGACGCGCGCGTCGCGGTTGGCCGCCGGGATCCATACGGTCACCGGCTGGCCCGCCTCGATCCGCTCGCCCATCAGCGTGGTCGCGGTCGTGGCGGTGCGCAGCAGGTGGGTCACCGACGGGTGGTAGCGCAGGATCTCCTCCACCGCGGCGTCGAACCCGGCCTCGCCCCGCCGCAGCGCGCGCATCTCGGCCGGGTTCTCCAGCAGCGACAGGAGCCCTGAGGCGGCGGCGTGGCGGGCCGTCTCGGTCGCGGCGAAGATCACGTTGTCGCAGGTGAGGACGGTCTCGTCCAGGGAGATGTCCAGCCCCCCGCGCTCGGCTTCGATGAGCGCCGTGACGATGTCGTCGCGGGGCTCGCGGCGCCGCCGTTCGACGGCCCGCGCGCAATAGGTGAGGATCTCCAGGTGCGCGGCCTGCGCGGCGGCGCCCTCCAGGTCGCCGATGTTCTCGGACGCGACCCGGGCGAGCGCCGAGATGTGGTCGGCGTCCCCGGGCTCGACGCCCAGGAGGTCGGAGGCGACCGCCAGGAGCAGACCGGCCCCGATGTCCGCCACGAAGTCGCAGGTCCCCGCCTCCAGAGCGGCGTCGATCAGCGCTCCGGTGGCCTCCCGGGCCCGTTCCTCGAAGCGGGCGACCGCCCGCGGGGTGAACAGCCCGGAGAGCACCCGGCGCAGCACCGTGTGCCGGGGCGGGTCGGTGAGCGTCAGCATGGTGCCCTGGCCCGGGAAGGGATCGGAGAGGTTGGGCCGCAGCAGCGTCCCCCTCGTCGAGGAGAACGTCCGCCAGTCCGTCAGCACCTGGTGCGCCGCCTCGAAGGCCGTGACCGCCCAGAACGGCTCCTGCCCGCCGAACCCGCTGTCGTACCAGTGGACGGGGCGTTCGCGCCGCATCTCCGCCCACACCGCGTGCGGGTCTCCCCGCGTGTAGAGGTCGGGGTCGGTCAGTGCGGGCACGGTCAGCTGGGTCATGGGGCGTTCCTTCCGCTCCGTGCGGCCGGTTCGCGGCCGGTCCGCCGGGTACCGGTCCGCGGGGTCACTTCGCCTCGTCGGGAAGCTCCCGCATCCGCGGGATCGGGGACCGCAGCAGCGGAAGGACGCTGAGGACGCCGCCGGCGACCGCCAATCCCAGGACGGGCCGCAGGCCGAACACCTCGGCCAGCCCGCCCGCGGCCACCGAGCCCAGCGGCCGGGTGCCGAAGCTGACGGTCATGTACGCGCCCTGGACCCGCGAGCGGAACCGGTCCGGCGTGATCGCCTGCTGCAGGGTGGCGCCGCTGATGTCGAGCAGCATCAGCCCGGCGCCGGAGACGAACTCGGCGATGGTCAGCAGGGCGAACGCCGTCCACTGATCGCCGCCCGCGAGCGGGACCAGGGCCAGCGCCGCCGGGTACAGCAGCGATCCGAGCACGAAGCTGGTGCCCAGGCCGATGCGCCGGACGGTCTTGTTCGCCAGTACCGAGCCGAGCAGCGCGCCGACGGCACCGGCGCTGAGCGCCAGGCCGATCAGCCCGGCCGGCAGGCCCAGCTCGCGGGCCGCGTAGAGCAGCAGCAGCGTGAAATACACGGTGTAGAAGAAGTTGAGCGAGGTGCCCGCGACGAACTTGGCGCGCAGGGCCGGCGTGCGGCGGACGAAGGCCAGCCCCTCGCGGACGTTGCCGCCGCCGTCCTTGTCGCCCTCCGGCTCCTTGGCGCGCACCCCGCGCAGCAGCAGCGCCGAGCCGAGGAACGAGACGACGTCCGCCAGGATCACCACGGGCGCCGACAGGATCTGCACCAGCGAGCCGGCCAGGCCGGGACCCGCCACCCAGGAGAAGGAGAAGCTTCCCCTGGTGAGGGAGTTGGCCTCCAGGAACTTCTCGCGCGGCACCACCGCGGTGAACAGCCCCTGCGCGGCGAGGTTGAAGACCACGCCCATGCAGCCGATCAGGAACGTCACCACGAAGAGCTGGGCGAGGCTGAGCGCGTCCAGGACATAGGCCACCGGGACGCTGGCGAGCAGCACCGCCCGGCCCACGTCCATGGCGATCATCGTCCGCGCGCGCCGCCCGTGCCGGTCGACCCAGGCCCCCGCGTGCAGCGAGATGAGCAGGTTGGGCACCAGCTGGGCGGCCGCGAGCAGGCCCATCTGGAACGGGGTGACGTTGAGCGTCAGCACCGCGATCAGCGGCAGCGCCACGGTGGTGACCTGATCTCCCATATAGGAGATCGTCTGGGCGCTCCAATAGCGCCGGAATGCGACGTCGCGAAGTATCGCTGGAACGCGGTCGAACACGCTTCGCGGAGCGCTTTCGACCTCCTTCTCAAGCTCCGGCAGCTGGGTCATCGGCTACTTCCTCTCCAAGGCTTCGGAAAGGCTAACAACGGGCCCTGAGGGCAGCAACGAACGGTAGGTCGAACGGGAATACATTCATTCTCCAGCCGATATTTCGGGAGGACAGATGTTGACCATCGCCGATCATTTGATCCGGGAGGCCGAGCGGCGCGGGGTGCGGCTGCTGGCCGACGGCGGGCGAGTCCGCCTCGACGGGCCGCCGGACGCCCTCGACGAGCGCTTCACCACCCTCGTCCACGCCAACGGCGAGGCGATCCTGCGGCGCGTCGACCCGTCCCGTGCGCGGGACGGCTGGCTGCGTCCGATCACCCGGGGCCCCGGCGCCGCCCTGCTGTTCGTCATCCCGGCCGCGGGCACCGGCGCCGGCCGCTACCAGGTCTGGCGGGAGGCCGCGCCGCCCGGACTGGAGATCGTCGCGGTCCAGCCGCCCGGCCGGGAGGACCGCCTCCTCGAGCCGGCGTTCACCGAGGTCGGCCCGCTCGCCGACGAGATCGCCCGGCGGATCGCGGCGTGGACGGCCGCGCGCCCGGACCGTCCCTGCGGGATCTTCGGCCACAGCACCGGCGCCCTGGTCGGCTACGAGGTGGTGCGCCGGATCACGTCCGGTCCGGCGCCGCGGCTGCTCGCCGTCGCCGCGTCCCCGCCGCCCGATCTGGCGCGCACCGACGTGGCCGGGATGGCCGACGAGGAGCTGCTGGAGGCCATGGCCGAGTGGACCGGCACCCCGCTGGACATGCTCGCCTCCCCCGACGTCGCCGCCGCGGCGCTGCCGGTGCTGCGCGCCGATCTGAGCGTTCACGTGACGTGCCGGCGGGCCAGGGAGGACGCGGCGATGCTCGATATCCCGATCATCGGCCTCGCCGGGCGCGCGGACGTCACCGCCCCGGACGCCGAATGCGCGGCGTGGGCGCACTGGACGACGGGCGGGTTCGCGCTGCGCCGGTTCGACGGCGGGCATTTCTTCCCGGTCACCGAGGCCGGGCGAGTGCTCGACGCACTGGCGGAAGCGCTGCTTCCAGGTCGTTGAGCCGGTAGGCGGCCCGGCCGCCGCGGCCCTCATCGCCGGTGGCGGGTCCCTGGTGCGGCTGCACCACGACCCGCCGGCAGGCGTGCCCCCACGGAAGACTCCCCGGTGCGGGCCCGGGCGGAATGCTCGGCGGCCTGCAGGGCCCGGTCGAGGCCCGCCCGGCCGCGGTACCGGTCAAGGTCGACGCGCCCCGCCGTATAGGCCTCCGCGGCGGCGGCAGCGGTGTCCTCCGACAGCGCGCCGTAGTAGAGGCCGTGCGGCAGGCAGACCAGGTTCGGCGCGTGGGCGTCGCCTCCGACGTGCGATGTCTCCCAGACCCGGCCCGGGAAACGGGCTTCGAGCGAGCGGGCCAGCGGCAGGCCCAGGCGCGCGCAGCACGCGTTCCGCCGCGCGTTGCAGCAGACGAGGAAGAGCGGGCCGGTCATGGGAACGCCCGTGCGCCTGCCGCTGCGGAGCGGCTCCAGGTCGAAGGCGTCCAGCTCTTCCAGATCCGCGAGGGCGGTGGCGGACAGCCAGGGCTCCTCCCCCTCGGACCGGCATGTGATGACCAGGGCCTCGCCGCGGGTCCGGCGATCGCGGGTGCGGCGGTCGCCGGGGCGGCGCACCAGTTGGGGCCGGACGCCGTGCTCCTCGGCCCGCCGGAACGCGCGGGCGATGGGCGCGGGCAACCGGTCGGACTCGGTCCGCAGGTCAGGCCATGGGCCGGGGTACTCGATCAGCATCCAGCGGCGGGCGTTCGGCGGGGCGGTGGCGGGCAGCGACGAGGCGTCGCCGTGCGCCCCGCGGGGGTGCTCGCAGGGGTGTTCACAGCCGCGCGGGCCGGTGGTGGAAGCGGGCAAGGCGGATCCTTCCCTAGCACGGTCCGGGGGTTTCGGCAGGCCCGCGAATAACCCGGGAAGAGCTGTTCGACCGTGCATAATTCACAGTCGAACAGCGCCCATTCGGCCTGCCTCCGGAAGAACTTAACCCCGTTCGGCGAGGGCTCGCACATCGCGTTGACCCGGCACCGCCGCGCTCCGTAGCATCCAACTCGACTCGACCCATGCCCCGATTATCTGGATTGGCGTCGGATTCACCCAGTAATTGGGCCGGTTACCGGAGACGATTCATGGCCACTGTCACGACCGCCCAGCAGCAGGAAGACGTCAGCGCGAACGCATCGCCCATTTACACCCTGTTCGACACCGAGACCACCGAGGTCCTCACCAAGGACCATATTCTGCGGCTCGCCGTCGGCACGGCCGGCGCGGTTCTGGTGAAGGGCTTCCGGCCGGCGGACGAGGTCGCGGACATCATGAGGGCGCTCGACGACGTCCCGCTCAAGAGCTACGCCGAGCAGCTCATCTGGCCGCCCATCCTCAAACTCGGGCCCGCGGCCTACGACTTCTACGGCGCGCACGAGCTGGAGGAGGGCTACTGGGAGCACGCCGCGCAGGCGGTGCGGGCGCGCGAGCGGCTGTTCCGCGGCTCCGACCCGATGGACCTGGCGGTCGAGACGATCCGGGAGGCGTGGGGCGGTCCCGTCGTCCCGGCCACGTCCCGGGGCCGCGCGATGTTCTCGGGGATGATCCGCGAGATACCGAACGGCGCCAAGCTGCACTTCGACGAGATCACCCGGGAGTTCCCCGGGATCCTCGACGACACTCCGGCCAGCTTCCTGTCCATCAACTGGTACCTGTCGATGCCCGAGGAGGGCGGCGAGACGTCGGTCTACCGGCATCCGTGGCAGCCGCGGGACGAGCGCTTCCGCGACGGCTACGGCTACGCCGAGGACGTGGTGGCCGGCGACCCGGTCGCCACGGCGTACCCGGAGACCGGGGACGCGCTGCTCTTCGACACCCGCAACCTGCACCTGGTCCGCCCCATCAGCGGGCGGGGCCGCCGGGTCAGCCTGTCGTTCTTCCTCGGCATCACCGGCGGCGGCGCGCTGCAGCTCTGGTCGTGACGAGATGCGACCGGTCGAACCGAAGGTCTGCCCAATGATGCTCACAGCGGAACAACTCACGGCCTACGAACGGGAGGGCGTGCTCGTCCTGCCTGACCTGTTCACCCCCGAGGAGGTCGGCGCGCTCAAGAGCGCATTCGAGCGCGACGCGACGATCCCCGGCGACCACCGCATCACCGAGCCCGGCGGCGACGAGGTCCGCGCGGTCTACGCCTCGCACCGGCGGCAGCCCGAGTACGCGGACCTGACCCGCGACGCGCGGCTGCTGGCGCCGGCGCAGCGGCTGATCGGCGGTGACGTGTACCTCTACCAGTTCAAGATCAATGCCAAGCCGGCCTTCGGCGGTGACGGCTGGGCCTGGCACCAGGACTACATCGCCTGGAGGATCGCCGACGACATCCCCGGCCCGCGCCTGATCAACTTCGTGCTGTTCCTGGACGGCGTGGACGAGTTCAACGGGCCCATCATGTTCGTGCCGGGCTCGCACCGCGACGGCCTCCTCCGCGAGGAGCGCAGCACCTCGCACCGATCCGACCAGCACCTGGACCCCGACGACATCTCGCTCGGCGCCGCCCAGATGCGCGGGCTGGTGGAGCGGAACGGGATGCGCAGCCCCAAGGGCGGCCCCGGCACCGTGGTGGTCTTCCACCCCGAGATCGTGCACGGCTCCGCCGCCAACATGTCCCCCTACCCGCGCCGGGTCGTCATCGTCACCTACAACGAGGTCAACAACACGCCCCGGGGCGTTCCGCGGCCCGAGTACCTCGTGTGCAGGGACACCCGCCCCCTGAGAATCCCGGAAATGGCATGAGCGCGAAGACCAGCCGCGCGGCGGTGCTCAAGGAGTTCGGCCGGCCTCCCGTGATCGACGCCTTCCCCGTCCCCCCGCCGGTACCGGGCGGGCTCGTCGTGGCCTGCGGGTACGGCGGGATCTGCGGCACCGACCTGCACATCGCCTCCGGCCACCTCGACGTCCCCACCCCGCTGGTGCTCGGCCACGAGGGTCTCGGCACCGTCGAGGCCCTCGGCGACGGGACCGAGCGGGACTCCAACGGCGACCCGCTGCACAGGGGCGACACGGTGATGTGGGCCTCCTCGATCTCCTGTGGACGGTGTCACGCATGCCACGAGCTGCGTGAGCCGACCCTGTGTGAGAACCGGCGGACGTACGGCGTGAACCGCCGGTCGTCCGGCGGCTCACCGTTGTCCGGCTCCTGGGCCGAGAACATCGCCCTGGAGCCGGGCACAACGGTGATCAAGATGCCCGCCGGCGTCGACCCGGTCGCGGCCATGGCCTTCGCCTGCGCGGGCCCGACGATGGTGCACGCCCTGTGGGAGCGGCGCCCGGTGCGGGTCGGCGAGACCGTGGTGGTCCAGGGCAGCGGGCCGGTCGGGATGGCCGCCGCCGCCCTCGCGCAGCTCGCCGGGGCCGAAGTGATCCTGGTCGGCGGGCCGCCCGGGCGGCTGGCCACCGCGAAGGCCGCCGGCATCGGCGACCACCACGTGGAGGTCGTCGAGTCGGGCGGCGTCGACGCGGCCATCGACCTGGTCATGGCGCGCACCCGCGGCCACGGGGCCGACCTGGTGATCGAGTGCACCGGGGTGCCGGCGGCCGTGGACCAGGGCACCCGGATGGCCCGCCGCGGCGGCGGCTACCTGATCGTCGGGCAGTACACCGACGCGGGCAGCGCCTGGTTCAACCCGCACCAGATCGTCCACCGGCAGCTGGACGTGGTCGGCTCGTGGGCGTTCACCGGCGCCCACCTGCGCGAGTACATCCGCATGCTGCCGGCCCTGACCGGGCGGTTCGACCTGCCCCGACTGGTCACCTGCCTGCCCCTGGCCGAGGTCGGCGAGGCGATGCGCCGCGTCGAGGCCGGCTCCCTCATCAAGGCCGTGCTCACGGCCTGAACCGGAAGGCGAAAGCGCGATGCCCGGAGGCTCTCACCCCCCATTCTCGGTGGCCGCGACGTTCCGCGCCCAGGCCGCCCGGACGCCGCAGGCCACGGCGCTCGAAACCGACGGCGCGGAGTACACCTACGCCGAGCTGGACGCCTGGGTCGAGGCGACCAGCCTCCGGCTGCGGCACGCGGGCGCGGGCCCGGAGCGGGTGGTGGCGGTGGCCCTGCCCCGCTCCCCCGCGCTGACGATGTGCCTGCTGGCGGTCAACCGGGCCGGCGCGGCGTTCCTGCCGATCGACCCGGACCTGCCGCGCGACCGCGTCGGCTACATGCTGGAGAACGCCGACCCCACCCTGATCCTGTACGGCGACGCGACCCGATGGATAGCGGACCTGGCCGGGGAGGAGGCCGCACTCCACGTCCCCGACCGGCCGGACGGCCGCCGGCCGTGCGCGTCCGGCGGCGAACCGGCCGTCCACGCGCACACCCCGGCGTACCTCATCTACACCTCGGGCTCCACCGGCCGTCCCAAGGGCGTGGTCATGGGCCGCGGCGCGCTGGACAACCTGCTCGCCTGGCACCTGGACGAGCTGGGCACCGGGCCGGGACGGCGGGTCGCCCAGTTCACCGCGATCGGGTTCGACATCGCCGTCCAGGAGATCTTCTCCACGCTGGTGTCCGGGGCCACCCTCGTCATCCCCGGCGAGGAGACACGGCGCGATCCCTGGCGTCTGGTCCGCTGGCTGGGGCACCGCCGCGTCACCGACCTGTTCTGCCCCAACCTCGTCATGGAGGCCGTCTGCGAGACGGCCCTGGCGCACGGGTTCACGCTCCCCGACCTGGAGCACATCGCCCAGGCCGGGGAGCAGCTCACGCTCAGCGAGGCCGTCCGGACGTTCTACCGGCTGCGGCCGGGGCGCCGGCTCTACAACCACTACGGTCCCACCGAGACGCACGCGGCGACGTCGTACGTCCTGCCCGTCTCCCCGGACGACTGGCCCGGCCGCGCACCGGTCGGGCAGCCGATCTGGAACACCGGCATCCGGCTGCTGGACGGCGACCTGAACGAGGTGCCGGACGGCGCGGACGGCGAGGTGTTCGCCACCGGCACGGCACTGGCGCGCGGCTATCACGGCCGCACCGACCTGACCGCCGACCGGTTCGTCCCCGACCCGCACGGCCCGCCCGGGAGCCGGATGTACCGCACCGGCGACATCGCCCGGCGGCGCCCCGACGGGATGCTGGAGTACCTCGGCCGCGCCGACCAGCAGGTGAAGATCCGCGGCGTGCGGGTGGAGCCGGGCGAGGTGGATGCCGCCATCCGGGCCCTGCCCGGCGTGCGCGACGTCACCGTCCTGGTGCGCGGCGACGGGTCGGCCAAACGGCTGGACGCCTACCTGGTCCCGGCCGCCGGCGCGGTGGACGTGGCCGAGCGGACGCGCGAGCGCCTGCTGGAGACGCTGCCCGAGGTCATGGTCCCGTCGACGTTCACGCTGCTCAGCGAGCTGCCGAAGAACTCCAACGGGAAGGTGGACCGCAACGCGCTGCCGGTGCCCGCGGCCCACGCCGCGGCGGGCGCGCGCGACGAGCGCACCGGCCCCGGCATCGGCCCCGGCACCGGCACCGCACCCGGCGACGAGGCGGCCGCCATGGCGCGGCTGTTCGGCGAGTGCCTCGAGATCGACCAGGTGTCGCCGGACGACGACCTGATCCAGCTGGGCCTGAACTCGCTGTCGGCGGCGAAGGCGGCCACCCGGATCCGCAGCGTGATGGGCCTGCAGGTCACCATCGCCGACGTCTTCCGCAACACCACCGTCCGCCGGCTGTGCGCCGCGCTGCGCACCTCCGGCACCGCGGTGCCGCCGGTGACCCCGGTGCCGCGCGGCGGCCGGCTGCCGGCGTCCTTCGCCCAGGAACGGCTCTGGGTGGTGGAAGGGCTCGGCGGCCCCGGCGTCCGCTACCACGTCCCGATGGCGATCCGGATGCGGGGCCCGCTGGACGAGGGCGCCCTGCGCGCGGCGGTCGGCGATCTGGTGGGCCGGCACGAGGCGCTGCGCACCAAGGTCGTCGCCGACTCCGGCGGCCTGCGGCAGGAGATCTCACCCGGCGGCGCCGCGGTGGAGTTCGAGGTCACCCGGGTGGTCGACGCATCCTGGCTCGACCAGGCGATACTCAAGGCGGCGGGCCGTCCCTTCGACCTGGGCAAGGAGATCCCGGTCCGGGCGCACCTGTTCTCGCACGGGAACGACCGGCACGTCCTGCTGCTGCTGATTCACCACATCGCGGTCGACGGCTGGTCGATCAAGCCGCTGGCGAAGGACCTCGGCTTCGCCTACTCGGCCCGGCTGGCCGGGATGGCGCCGCCGTGGCAGCCGCTGCCCGTCCAGTACGCCGACCACGCGAGCCGGCAGCGCGACCTGTTCGACGAGGCGCGGCCGTCCGAGCCGGCGGCACGGCAGATCGAGTACTGGCGGGACGCGTTGCGGGGCGTCCCCGAGCTGCTGTCCCTGGAGACCGACCTGCCGCGCCCGGACGTGCTGTCGGCGTCCGGCGAGCGGGTCCCGGTGCGGATCGGTCCCGAACTGCACCGCGCCGTCCACGACGTGGCGAGGGGCGCGGGCTGCACGGTGTTCATGGTCGTGCACGCCGCGCTCGCCGTCGTCCTCAACCGGCGCGGGGCGGGCACCGACGTCGTCGTCGGCGCCACCGTCGCCGGCCGGTCGGACGGCGCGCTGGACGACATGGTCGGGTTCTTCGTCAACACGCTGGCGCTGCGCGCCGACCTGACCGGCGATCCGACGCTGGCCGAGGTCCTGCAGCGGGTCCGGGAGACCGACCTGCGCGCCATGGAGCACCAGGAGCTGCCCTTCGACTGGGCCGTCGAACTGGTCGGGCCCGAGCGCAGCATGGCCTACAACCCGGTGGTCCAGGTGATGCTGGCCTTCCAGGTCGGCCGTCCCGAGGCACCGCAGATGCCCGGGCTGGAAACCGAGGTCGAGCTGCTCGACCTGAAGGTCGCCAAGTTCGACCTCACCTTCGAGCTCACCGAGTGCTTCGACCACTCCGCCGCCCACGACGGCATCCGGGGCCACCTGGAGTTCTCCACCGACCTGTTCACCCCCGCGACCGCGCGGGAGATCGTCAATGAGGTCACCGAGATCCTGGAGGCCCTGACCGAGGACACCTCCCAGCGGATGATCCGCACGGCCGAACGGGTCCTCACCAGCTGACCACACTGGACGGCCGGTCGCGCTCCCCGCGCGCGACCGGCCCTTTCCTTTGCCCGGCGTCTCCTCCGCGCAACGGCCTCCCGTGCCGGCGGCTCCTCGCGCGAGCGGCCTCGCAAAGCGGCCTCGCGCGCGGGCCACCCCTGCTGCGGGCGGCTCATCGTTCGGGCGGCTCATCGTGCGGGGGCTCGGCCCGTGGCATGCCGGCCGCCGCCCGGCCGGCGCTGGGGGATGGAACCAGCGGCCGGCGCGTGGTCTCGTCAGCCCGCGACCATGGTGAAGGCCCCGGGGAAGATCCCGGGGCCTTGCGTCGGCGGTCGATGGGCGTCGGCTCCCGTCAGTTCACCTCCAGGGTGCCGCGGACTCGGGCGGTGCCGGAGACCTGCACGCGGTCGCCGATCACGGCGACGTGCAGGCTGCCGCCGCGGGGCGAGAGCTGCACCGCGGACATCCGGTCGCGGCCCAGCCGCCGCTGCCAGTACGGGGCCAGCTTGCCGTGGGCGGAGACGCAGACCTGGTCCTCGTCCACCCCCATCGAGGGGAAGAACGACCGGGAGACGAAATCCAGGCCGGGGCGGTGGCCGCGGGCGGTGACCACCACACCGCGGCAGTCCACCTCGCCCAGGGCCGCGAAGTCCGGGTCCAGGCCGGCGATGACTTCCGCCGTCTCCAGTTCCAGCACGACGTCGTCGGCGGCCCGCTCGCAGTTGACGATGCGGGCGCCCAACGCGTCCGCCACGCCCGCGGGAGGCGCCCACGGGGCGGTCGGCACGCAGGGCATGTCGACGGTGACCCGCGGGCCGGACCGCGCGGTGTAAAGCGGGCCGTGCTGCGTGCGGAACTCCAGCCGCCCGCCGACGCCGATCTTCACCACCTCGTACAGGTACCAGGCGGTGGCGATGGTGGCGTGACCGCAGACGTTCAGTTCCTTCTCGGGGGTGAACCAGCGGATCCGGTAGGTGTCCTCGGACAGGGGGATCACGAACGCCGTCGTCGGGACGGGCAGCGTCCCGGCGATGCCCTGCATGCGCCGTTCGGACGGGAATCCCGCCGGTGTGACGATCACAGCGGCGGGATTGCCCTCGTAGCGCTCGTCGGCGAAGGCGTCAACCAGCGAGGCGCGCATCCGCCTTGACCTCGCTCATTCTCGTCGGTACCTCACTCATCGTCTCGAACATCCGTTCAACGGCCGACCACATGCCCCACACCTCCGTGTACCGCGGGCCGTGGTCACCCCCGTCGATGTCCCACTGCCGCGCGTACGCGGCGATCGTCCAGTGCGGGGTCGCGGGGTGGCGGTGGTGGTGGTCGTGGTTGGGCAGGTCCCCGACGATGACCATCACCCTCGCCGGGAGGTGGTAGCAGAGCGTCGCGGCCAGCCAGCGCACCCAGGCCACCCCCGCGGCCCGCCACGGCAGCCCCCTCGGGGGGACGGGGCTGCCGCAGAAGCGGGCCGAGGTGGCGGACACCGTGTAGTACCGGCTGCCGTGGGACGGGTCGGGCGGGGTCAGCCAGGCATGCTCGCCCAGCCGGTCCAGCAGCGCGGCCAGCTGGGACAGGATCACCACCGGCAGGACGAACCCGACCGCCAGCACCAGGAGCCCGTTGGGCACCCAGAACGGCACCGACAGCCAGAACCCCGCCCAGACCGCGAACAGCGCGCGCCGCCAGGTGCCCCTGCGCACGTTGCACAGGAGCCGGTCCTGGAAGTTCCGCCAGTGGAACACCGGCGACACGAACACCACCAGGGCCCGCCGCCGCAGCGCGCTCCTGCTCATCCCCGGCCGGAAGCCGAGCCCGAACAGGAACTGGACGGGCGGGTCCGCCTCGGTGGCGAAGATCGCCCGGCGGTGGTGCGCGTCGAAGTGCTCCTCCTTGAACGCCCGGAAGTCCTGGTAGACGTTCAGGACGGTGACCAGCTCGCCGAAGAACCGGTCGAGCCGGGCACTGCCGGAGAAGCGCCGGTGCAGGGCCTGGTGGGCGATGACCAGGATCATCGTCCTGGCGCCGTGCAGGGTCAGCACCAGCCCGGCGGCCAGCATCAGCGGCCAGGCCGCCGGCGTGAGCGCCAGGGCCGACGACGACAGCGCGAGTCCCCCGAGGAACGCGGCCAGGGTGACCGCCAGGTAGGACGCCCAGCCGTGCCTGATCAGCGGCTGCTGGCCCGGCAGGGCCTTGCCGGTCAGCCACGTCCACAGGTGCTGCGTCCAGCCGGGGAACCGCCGGTAGGACCCGCGTACGTCCGTCGTCACCGCCCGCTCGCCCCGGCGGCCGCGCCCACGGGCGCGCCCACCCCGGTCTCCACCGAGAGCCGGTCGAAGAAGGCGGTCCACAGCTCCCACATCCGCTCCGCGTGCTGGATGATCCTGGCGCTGTCCGCGGCGCCGAGGCCGTCCATGAGCGCGTGCTCGGCCTCCTCCACGTGCTCGGGCTCCTGCTGGACGTGGATGTCGATCCACTCGTTGTCGCCGACCCCGCTCACCTGCCGGACGGCCGCGCCGATGGTGGAGACCATCAGCAGGTCGGTGACCTCGGTCGCGAAGATGAAGCCGAGCGCCGACCAGCGGTCCTTGGACGCCTCCTCGTACCCGGCCACCAGGGCCTCGGTCTCGGGGAACGGCGCCGAGCCGGTGACCACGGACGGGTCGAAGCCCGACCTGGCCATGCTGTCGACGTAGATCACCTCGTGCGCCCGGTCGGCCTTGCCGCCCCCGGCCTCCTGGTTGAGGATGGTCGTGATCGCGCTCTTGGACGCGACGTCGGGCAGGGTCGCGACGCAGCGCGCCAGGAACGTGGTGAAGTAGTGCAGCGGGTACCACCACTGCCCCAGGAAGGTGCCGACCTGCTCCTTGTCCAGTTCGGCGCCGTCCTTGACGCTCGCGAAGAACCCGTGCGCGACGAAGCGCCGGTGGACGTCGTTGGCCAGCAGCCGGTCGGCGAGCGGCTCCATTGTTGTTTCCATCTCCCGGTCCATCCTTTACGCAGAGCGATCGATGACGAAGAACTCGTGCAGGCCGCTGATCTTCTCCCGCACTACCTCATTTCCGCTCCGGAGCGCTATCTCCTCCAGAGTGGACCACACGAAATCGTGCCCTCCGTCCTTCCGGTAATGGGTTTTGATGACAATTCCCGCGATGTCCCGGAAATTGTCCATGTCGATGACGTCGGCCAGTCCGAGCAGCGCTTTCCGGTCGCTGTCGGACACCGGCTCGCGGGGGACGATCCGGTCCTCGGGGATCGTGCCGGCGGGGTCCACCGGGAAGCGGGCGAGACCGTCCCGCCCGGCCTCGGTGAAGTCGAGGATGAGGTGGCTGCGCGGCTCGCGGGTGAGCGACGCCGCACCGTGGATCTTGGACGCGTCGAAGAACCAGACCTCGCCCGGCCGCATCCGGTAGACGACGTTGTCCTCGGTGAAGAAGCAGCTGTCGTTGGTGACCAGCGGGATGTGCACGCGGTGCGAGTTGCGCGCGTCCGCGGGCACGTCCTTCAGCTCGAGCAGGTCGCGGTGCGGGAACGTCACGCTGTCCTCGATGACCGCCAGCCGCGCGAAGTTGAGGTGCTCCAGGTCGAAGTGCTCCTCAAGGACGTGGCGCAGGTAGGGCAGCTGCTCGCCGTAGCCCGTGATGGACGCCTTCTTGCCGTGGTCGTAGTTGGTGACCAGGCCGTCGCCGTTGTCACCGCCCGCGGCCCAGATCATGCAGCTCTTCCAGGGTCCGCCGCACACGTAGTCGCTGTACGCCTCGGAGAAGCGGAAGTTCGCGGCGGCGAGCCGGAGTTCGTCGCGCACCTTCCCCTCGTCCATGTCCACGTGTCCGGCCAGTTGTGTCGCGACCATTCATCCGCTCCTTGGCAGCGTGCCGAATTCCTGACCCCATTCGTTCCGGGTACGAATGGTGTTGAGCCCGTGATCGTCCTGGCCGGCCAGCTGGACGCAGCCGTGCCTGGACAGGTCGAAGTGGTGGCCGAACTCGTCGAACTCCGTCATTCCGCCGTACACCCGGACATGGGAGGGGACGACGCGGACGGCGAACCCCATGCGCTGCTTCCGGCTGACGTTCGGGTTGGAGCCGTGGATGCAGCGCGCGGTGAAGATGATGAACTGGCCCGCCTTCATCTCGATGTGGGCGGCCTGCTCGGCGTCCGGGTCCCAGTTCTTGTCGAGGCGGAGTTCGCTGTAGTCGTAGCCGAAGAAGGTGTGGTCCTTGCTCCTGTCGTCGAAGCTGATGCTGGCCTTCTCGTCGTACTTCCAGCTCCGGTGGCTGCCGGGGATCAGCTTGAGGCAGCCGTTCTCCCGGGTCGCGTCGGTGAAGGCGATCCAGGCGGTCAGCTCCATCGGGACGCCCTCCGACCGCGCCGTCGGCTCCAGCATCCCCTCGGTGGCCTCACCGATGGCGTAGGTCTCCACCTGGTGCCAGCCGGTGCCGGCGTCGCCGGGGTTCTTGGGGAAGAACTCGGTCCGCCAGCACAGCACGTCGTCGCCGATCAGCGCCTGCATGCGGCGCACCATCGCGGGTTCGGTGATGATGCGGCCGAGGCCCGGGATGTCGAGGTGCCGGTCGTAGTTCACCGGGTTGTCGAAGACGGCCCGGGAGGAGGCCTCGGGGTCGAGCAGGGCGGCGCGCTGCTCCCTCCAGAACCTCTTCATCTCGTCCGGTTCGAAGAGCGTGAACGGACCGATGAAGCCCTGCTCCTCGAACGTCCTGCGGTCCTGGTCGAGGTCGCTCTGGTCGATCCGGTCGGTCGTCACCTGGTCAAGCCGCATCGCTGCCTTCCTTCGCGAGTCGTCCGAGCGCGGCGTCCATCGCCTCGGCCAGGGCCGCCGCGTTGGCGCCGCGCAGAATTCCGCCGTGGTCGCCGGGGACCACGTGGTCGTGGACCGGGCCGGCGGTCACGTCCCGCAGCCGGTCGAGGAGGCGGCGCCGGACCTCCGCCCCGGTCGCGCCGGCCTGGAACAGCTCGATCCCGCCGCCGTGGACACCGGGCCGGTACTCGGTGACCGCCCGCATGCCCTCCCGGGCGAGCGACAGGTGGCGCCTGAGGTGCCGGGCGGTGACCCCCGCGGGCACCGCGCCCATCAGCCCCACCCAGTCCGCGTCGTCGGCGAGCGCCGAGACGTCCACCGGCTCGTCGCCGGTCTCCGCCAGGTCGAGCCGGTCCAGGACCCGGGTGAGCATGGCGTGGTAGGTGGTCTGGTCGGGCGGCAGGCCGGTGATGGGGTCAAGGAGCGGGTTGGCGTCCAGCAGCCCGAGGAACTCGACCTCGGCGCCGTCCGCGGTGAGCAGCCCGGCCACCTCGAAGGCGAGGACGCCGCCGAAGGACCAGCCCGCGAGCAGGTACGGGCCCTCGGGCTGCAGGGTGCGGATCTGCGCGGCGTGGACGCGGGCCAGCTCCTCCAGCGACCTGCCGCCGTAGCCGTCCTCGGCCCACCGCACGCCGAGCACCCGCAGCGGCGTGGTGAGCGTGCGCGCGAGCTCCCGGTAGCCGAACACCTCCCCGCCGAGCGTGTGGAACATGAACAGCGCGCGGTTGGCACGGCCCGGGCTCAGGGTGAGGATCTCGGACGCGCTGTGCGCGCTCTCGGGCCGGGTGCCCAGGTCGTCCAGGGCCTCGGCGATCCCCTCCAGCGTGCTGTCGGCCAGCAGCACCGAGAGCTTCACCTCGCGCCCCACCAGCCGCCCCAGCTCGGCGACCACCCAGGTCGCGAGCAGCGAGTCGCCGCCCACGTCGAAGAAGTCGTCGTCGGGCTCGAACTCGTCGTGGCCGAGCACCCGCCGCCAGATCGCCGCCACCAGGTCGATGGTCGCGCCGGCCGGCCGCTCCTCGTCCGCCGCGGCCGGCTCCACCGCGGCCGGCTCCACCGCGGCCAGCGCGGCACGGTCGATCTTGCCGGTGGCGGTGAGCGGCAGCGCCTCCAGGAAGACGTACCGGGAGGGGATCATGTAGGACGGCAGGGTCGCGCGGGCCTGCTCGGACAGCTCCGCCACCGGCGGGACCGGGGCCTCGGCCACCACGTAGGCGACCAGCCCGTCGACGTCCCCGACCAGCCTCCTGACGCCGACGGCGACGTCCCTGACCTTGGGGTGCCCGGACAGCGCGATCTCCACCTCCGCCGGTTCCACCCGGTAGCCGCGCACCTTGACCTGCTCGTCACCGGCGCGGCCGAGGAAGTGCAGCCTGCCGTCCGCGCCCAGGAGGGCCCGGTCACCCGTCCGGTACATCCGTGCGGCGGGTACGAACGGGTCAGGCAGGAACCGCTCCGCGGTCAGCGCCGGAGCGTTCGCGTAGCCGCGGGCCAGGGACGCGCCGCTGACGTACACCTCGCCGGGTTCCCCGGCCGGCGCGGCGCGGAGGTCGTCGTCGAGCAGGTAGACGTCCGCGCCGGACACCGGGGTCCCGATCGGCGGCACCTGCGGCCAGTCCCGGGCGTCCCCGCGCAGGGGCTCGCTGGTGACGAGGTGGGTCTCGGTCGGGCCGTAGTGGTTGTCGAGGCGGCATCCCGGCAGTGCGTCGAAGAACCGGGCGATGGACTCGGTGATGATGAGCCGCTCCCCCGCCGTGACCACGTGGCGCAGCGCGGACGGCACCCGGCCCAGGCGCTCGGCCGCCTTCGCCAGCCGCTGCAGCGCGACGTACGGCATGAAGATCCGCTCCACCGACCGCCGGTCGAGGACGTCCAGCAGCCGTTCCGGGTCCATCCGGTCCCGTTCGGAGAGCATGCACAGCCGGCCGCCGGTGGCCAGCGTCGAGAACACCTCCTGGAAGATCACATCGAAGCCGGTGGGGGTGAAGACCGCCGTGGTGAGGCCGGGCTCGCCGTCGTGCACCTGCCAGCCGATCAGCCGGGCCAGGCCGCGGTGGGTCATCGCCACCCCCTTGGGGGTCCCGCTGCTCCCGGAGGTGTGCAGGATGTAGGCCAAGCCGTCGGGAGCAGGGCCGTCGAGAGCAGGGCCTTCGGAGGCCGGGGCGGGAGCGCCGCCCCGCGGCAACCGTCGAAGGCCGGTGACGGCGACCTCGGGCGGCAGGTCCCGGTCGCCGATCAGCCAGGACGCGCCGACCTTCCGCACGACCGCCGCGTACCGGGCGGCCGGCCATCCGGCGTCGACCGGCGTGTACGCGCCGCCCGCCCGCATGACCGCCACCATCGCGACGATCGCCTCGGCCGACCGGTCCAGCCGGACGACGACGGGCTCGTCGGGCCGGATCCCGGCGTCCACCAGGCGCGCGGCAAGGGCGTCGCAGCGCGCGCCGAACTCCCCGTAGCCGATCTCGGTTCCGTCCACGTCGATGAGCGCCGTGGCGCCGGGGTGCCGCCGCACCCGCTCCTCCACCAGGTCGAGGACGGTCCCGGCGTCCTGGATCGGTGACTGTTCGAGGGTCGTCATGGCATCACTCGGCGCCGGCGGCGCTCATGCTCGCGCGGAGGCTGGCGGGCCGCATGTCGGTCCAGATCTGGCCGATGCGCTCCAGGCAGGCCTCCTTGGCGGCCGGCTCGCCGACCGGCTCCCAGCCAGCCGGGACCTCCTTGTCCGCCCGCCAGATGGAGTACTGGTCCTCGTCGTTGCGCACGATGAAGTACTGGTCGTTCATGGCCGCATCTCCTTCTTTGCGTGACCTTGCGGTCGGGTCGGCTCGCGGTTGCGTCGGTGGCCGCGTCAGCTCGCGGTGGGCCAGAGGTCGAGGTCGGGCAGGCCGTCGCGGTCGCGCTCGGTCAGGTCGCAGCCGAAGATCGAGGCCAGCAGCCGCCGCTCGCCGCGTTCGGTGTGGCTCGCCATCTCCAGCGCGGCCAGCCGCCGGTTCTCCGCGTCCAGTTCCTGGGAGATCTTGAACCGGCCGGTCAGCTCCTCGATCTCGATCTCGAAGCCGACGATGTGGCCGATGATCTGGTCGATGCGGGGGTCGGCGAGGTCCAGCCGGTAGGCGCCGGGGCCGGGGTCGGACCGCTCGCAGATCCCGCCGAGGCCGCGGACCAGCTCGGCACGGTCGGTGAGGAGCCGGCCGGTGCCGCGGGCGTGCACGTTGAGCGAGTTCCACGTGGGCAGGACGCTGCGGCCCAGGGCGTCCGGGGAGATGTAGGCGTTCGGGCCGTGGAACAGCACGGTCACGGTCCGGCCGTCGATGAGGCCCGCGTGCGGATTCGCGCGGTCCATGTGACCGAAGAGGACTCCCTTGGCGCCCCGCGAACGGTCGAGCGTCAGCGGGACGTGGGTGACGACCGCGTCCTCCTCGCCGCGCGCCGAGATCACGGTCGCGAAGCCGAACCGCTCCACGATCGCGAAGATCTTTTCGAGGTCGTCCTCCACGTAGCGCTTGGGCGGGTAGGAGCCCGGCGCGGGCGAGAACGGCTCGTGCGGAAGGTGCCCGCGGGGCACGGGGCGCGCCTTCGGCGTGCGCTCGCAGATGTCGGTGAAGATCCGGGCGGAGCGGAACGGAAGCAGCGAGAGCAGGGTGTCGCCGAGTCCGAAGGCGTGCTGGGCGTACCCCTGAACGTAGAGCCCGCCCGCCAGACCCGGCCGCGTCTGCACCCGGTAGCCCGGGGATACCTGTATCTCCGCGTCGTCGGCCGTGTCGACGAACTCCAGCACCTCGCCGAAGATGTCCCGGTCGAGGCCGCGTTCGTAGCCGGTCGCCAGCATCACCCCGTCGCAGCGCAACGTCCGCCCGGGGCCGCCCAGCAGGTCGGCGAGGGTCATCGTCACCGCTCCGTCCGCGGCGTCGACCCGGGTCACGCGGCTGAACGGGTGGGTGGTGAGGCGCCGGCGCCCCTGGACCTCCTCGGTGTACACCAGCCGGTAGAGGTCGTCCAGGAATCCGGCCTCCACCACGCCGTAGTTGGTGTTGCGCAGTTCCTTGAGCAGCGCGGCACGGCCGTTCTCGTCCCGGCCGTGGAAGTCGTGGGAGTTCTCCTCGTAGAACTGCTCGTTGACGAACGGGTTGTTGTCCGTGGCGCGCAGCGCGTACCCGCTCAGGCACAGGTGAACGCGCGCCTCGGGAAAGTTCTTGAGCAGGTATCCGACGATTTCACCGGCGCTCTGCCCGTCACCGACCACGGCGAGGTCGTACGGCTCCGAACGGTCAGGAAAGCCCACGGGCAGGGCCGACAGGAATTCGCTGGAGTGGATGACACCCGGGGCGCCGCGGTGGCACCCTTCGGGAAATCTGGCCCGGCCGCCCGCGGCGTGGACGACGTTGGCGGCGTAATGGACGTCGCGCTCGCCGGTCTCGGCGTTCTCCACCTCGACGCGGAACAGCCGGTGCTCCCGCTCGCCCGGGCACCGGACGGGCGTGACCCGCGTGACCCGCGACGAGTAGGCGACCCTGCCGGCGAAGAAACCGGCGACCCATTGCAGGTAGTCCTGATACTCCAGCCGGGTGATCCGGAACTCGGCGAGGTTGACGAACTTCTCCAGACGGCCCTTCGCCTTGGCGTACTGCAGGAAGGTGTAGGGGCTGGCGGGGTTGCGCAGAGTGGCGAGATCCTTCAGGAAGGAGATCTGCATCCGCGCGCCCTCGATCATCATTCCCGGATGCCAGAGCAGCCGAGGGCTCTGCTCGAAGAACACGAACTCACGGGTCGGGTCCAGTTCTTCGGCGGCCACCGCGAGCGCCAGATTCGAAGGACCGAACCCGACGCCAATGAAATCGTACGGGTCCAAGGCGCTGTTGCCCACGCTTACCCCTTCGGTGCTCGTTGTCGGATGCCTGTGCCGATCAAGGCACTGCAATCATCCGAAGGGTCACGCCCAGAGGCAATGGCGGTGCTCGAACGTGTGCGACTGCGGAAATTCTCCGGTCGTACACGGTTTTCGAACACCCCGCCACCAGGACCAGAATTCCCCGAAACGAGACCAGGAAAGGGCGCTCATGCTGCATTTTCTGTGGACGGGGACGCGATGGCCGGCGAGCACGTAGCGACGGCCCTGCTGGACCCGCGTGACCGCGGCGGGACGGTCCCGCTCCGCCCGCTGTCCGCCGACGTGATCGTCTCCGTGGTCGGCCCCGTCGCGGACCGGGCCGCCGTGGTCGCCGAGTCGTTCCGCGTGCTGCGCCCCGGCGGACGGCTGCGGATCAGCGACGAGCCGGGTGACGGCGCGGCGGCGGGCCCCCTCACCTCGGCCCGGTACCGGGAGCTGCTGCTGCGCTCCGGCTTCGTGGGCTCCGACATCACCGTCACGGCGGAGCGGCCGCGGCACAGCGTGCTGGTCCAGGCGACCAAGCCGCCGATCACCGCCGGCCTGGAGATCAGGCCGATGCGGGCGGCCGACGCGGGCCAGGTCCTGGCCATCTACCAGGCCGGGCTGGACGACGACCACGCGAGCTTCGAGACCGTCGCCCCCACCTGGGACCGTTTCGACGCGGGCCGGCTCCGGCACCTGCGCTACGTCGCCGTGGACTCCCTCACTGGGGTGGTGGGCGGCTGGATCGCGGCCGCGCCCGTCTCGGCGCGCGCGGTGTACGCCGGGGTGGTCGAGCACAGCGTCTACGTGCATCCCGGGCACAAGGGCCAGGGCATCGGCCGGGCCCTGCTGACCGCGCTCATCGCGGGTTGCGAGGACGCCGGGGTCTGGACGATACAGGCGGGGATCTTCCCGGAGAACACGGCGAGCCGTACCCTGCACCGGGCGCTCGGGTTCCGCGTCGTTGGCACCCGGCGGCGCGTCGGACGGCATCGGGGCCGGTGGCGGGACATGCTCCTGCTGGAGCGGCGCAGCGAGATGTTGTGACAGTGCGGGCGGTTCGCCGCAGAGCGAACCGCCCGACGTCTCGGCCAGTGGGACCGGCTCAGCCCCTGGCGACCAGGCAGAACTCGTTGCCTTCGGGGTCGTGCCAGATCTGGAACCGCATGTCCGGGCGGTCCTGCGGCTCCGATGCCGGTGAGCCGCCCAGTTCGCGGACGCGGGCGCCGGCGCTCTCGATGTCGGGGACGTCGATGTCGAAATGCAGCCGGTTCTTGACGTCCTTGCGCTCGGGCACCTTCTGGAACGACAGGATGGGGCCCGCCCCGCCGAGCGGCTCGAGGTCGAGCCAGGTCTCCTTCCGGAAGGTCACCTCCATGCCGAGCAGGCCGCCCCAGAACGCGGCCAGGCGGTCCAGGTCGGCGCCGTCGATCGCCAGGTTGGCGACCCGTGCTGTCGGGCTCATCGCCGGTCTCCTTCTGTGTGTCGGATCGTGCCCGCGGCCGGCTCGTGGTCAGCGCGCGACCGCGTAGGCCTGGCCGCCACGTGGGCTCGCCGCGGCCAGCACCGTCCCGTCCGGCCTCATCCCGGTCATGCAGACCTTGCCGAGCGAGTACGGGGCGGCCTCCCGCACTTCGTGGCCGCGGCGCCGGAGCTCGCCGACGACCTCCGCGTCGCAGCCCTGTTCGATCACGAGGGCGCGGGGGCGCCGGCCGTGGGGCGTGAAGGACGAGGGGACGTGGTCGGTGTGGAACGCGCGGGCCTCCACGGCGGCCTGCGCGCCGAGCCCGAAGTCGACGTGCGCGAGGAAGGCGTTCAGCGTCCACTGGTCCTGCTGGTCGCCGCCCGGAGTGCCGAAGGCGAGGCAGGGACGCCCGTCCTTGAGGACCAGCGTCGGGCTCAGCGTGGTCCGCGGCCGCTTGCCGGGGGCGAGCGCGTTGGGGTGGCCCTCCGAGAGCCAGGCCATCTGTCCCCGGGTGCCGAGCGGGAAGCCGAGGCCGGGCACCACCGGCGAGCTCTTCAGCCAGCCGCCGCTCGGGGTGGCCACGGCCATGTTCCCGTCCCGGTCGACGGCTGAGACGAAGCACGTGTCACCGCGCGCCTCGGTGCGCCGGACGACCGCGGGAATGCCGTCCGCCAGTTGCTGCAGCGCGTCGCTCTCGCCGACCGGGCCCACCGGCCCGTCTTCGGGGAACGGCGGCGGTTCCGGCGGCCGTCCGCCCGGTGAGCCGGGCCGGAGCGGCCCGGCGGCCTCGGCCCCGATCAGCGCGCGGCGCCGAGCCGTGTACTCCGCGTCGAGCAGTTCCGTCATCGGGACGTCGGCGTGGCCGGGGTCGCCGTACCACGCCTCGCGGTCGGCGAAGGCGAGCTTGGCGGACTCCACCACGGTGTGGATGTGGTCGGCGCTGCCGAAACCCATGGCCTCCAGGTCGAAGCCCTCCAGCAGCGCCAGCTGCTGGAGGAACACCGGGCCCTGCGACCAGGGGCCCGGCTTGTGGACGAGATGCCCCCGGTAGCCAAGGGTCACAGGCGCCTCGACGGCGGGCCGCCACGCGGCCAGGTCGTCGCCGGTGAGCAGGCCCGCGTTGCGCCGCCCGGTGGAGTCGATCATCTCGGTGCGGGTCACGAACGCGTCGATGGCCTCGGCGACGAAGCCCTCGTAGAAGGTGGTGACGGCGGCCTCGATCTGGCCGTCCCGGTCCGCGGTGGCGGCGGTCGCCTCGGCCACGATCCGGCGGAACGTGCGGGCCAGGGCGGGGTTGCGGACGCGTTCCCCCGCGGCGGGCGCGCGGCCGTGGTGCAGGTAGGCGCGCCCGGACTCGGCCCACTCCGTGCGGAACAGCGGCGCCATCACGTCGATCATCTCGGCGGCCTTGGGCAGGATCGGGTACCCGTCCTCGGCATAGTGGATCGCCGGTTCCAGCACGTCGCCGAGCCGCATCGTGCCGTACCGCAGCAGCGTCCGCAGCCACGCGCCGAACGCCCCCGGGACGCACGCCGCGAGGAGCCCCGAGCCGGGAACGGCGCCGAGACCGCGGTCCCGGAACGCTTCGATGGTCGCGGCCCGCGGCATCGGCCCCTGCCCGCAGACCACCTCCACCCGGCCGCCGCGCGCGTCGTGGACGAGGACCGGGACATCGCCGCCGGGGCCGTTGAGATGCGGCTCCACGACCTGGATCACGAAGGCCGCCGCGGTGGCGGCGTCGAACGCGTTGCCGCCGCGTTCGAGCATCGCCATCCCGGTCGCCGAGGCCAGCCAGTGCGTGGTGGCGACGGCTCCGTGCGTCCCCCGGAGTTCGGGACGGGTGAGCATGGACGTGCTCCTCTCGTGGGTCAGCCGGCCGCCGGGACGGACGCCGGGGACGCGATCTCGCCGCGCAGAGCGGGCACGACGGCCCCGCTGACGGACGCCGCGAGCGAACCGTCCGCGGTGACCCCGGCGGTGCAGTCCAGGCGGGACGGCCGTCCCACCTCCGCTCCCTGCGCGACGTGGAACCGGTAGGCGCCCGCGTCCGGCAGGAGCCCTTCGGCGGCCAGCCACGGAGCGAGCGCCAGCCCCACGGACGCGCAGGCGGGGTCTTCGGGAATGCCGTATCCGGGGGCGAACAGCCGGCCGTGCACCCTGTGAAGGTCCGGGTCCCAGGTGAACACGTAGAGGTCGGGCAGCCCGACGCGTCGCATCTCCGCATAGTCCGGACGGGCCCGCTCCACCGCGCCGGGCCGGACGGGAAGGAGATGGAAGGCGGGGCCGAAGCCCGCGCTCCGCGGCACCCCGCCGGCCAGGTCCCCGGGCGCGAGACCGGCGGCGCCGAGCAAGGGGGCCGGGTCGGCTTCCTCGCAGGGCAGCGGCCCGGCGGCGCTGATCGTCGCCCGGTCGCGCGCGGCCTGGATGCGCAGCGTCCTGGGACCGCACTCCTGGACCACCTCCCCGGCCGGGAGCACGCCGAGGCGGACGAGCGTCGCGGCGGTTCCGACGGCGGAGTGCCCTCCGTAGGGCGACTCGGCCGCGGGTGTGAAGACACGGACCCGATGCGTCGCCTCCGGACGCGACGGCGGCAGGACGAACGTCGTCTCGTCCGTGCCGAACTCCCGGGCGAGGTCCTGCATCTGCCCGTCGGTCAGGTCGCCCGCCTCGGGCACCACCGCGAGCGCGCTGCCGGTGAAGGGACGCTCGGCGAACATGTCCACGATCTCGTACCGGATCACCGGGCCACCTCGCCCGGCTCACCTGCGGCTGCGGCGGCCGGTTCGCCACCGGTCAGCTCGGCGGCGGCCTCCTCCAGAACCTCCACCCGGCCCTCATAGGGCGAGTCCGGCCGGGGCCAGTGCACGACGAAGTCGGTGATGCCGAGGTCGGCGTAGAGCCCGGCGGCGTCCCGGTAGGTCTCGGCCGAGTCCAGAACGCCGCCGACGGAGACGTCGGTGACGAGCAGGCGCCCGAGCGTCGCCGGGTCCCGCCCGGCGGCCTCGCACGCCCGGTCCACCGCGGCCATCTGGCCCTTGATGACGGGCAGCACGACGTCGTAGCGCTCCAGCTCGAACAGGTTGGGAGCCCCGGTCGTCACCCACGTGTCGGCGAAGCGCGCGGCCAGCGCCATTCCGCGGGGGCCGGCCGCCGCAAGGGCGAGCGGGACGCGCGGGGACTGGACGCATCCGGGCTCCATGCGCACCTCGTCCGCCGTGTAGAACGATCCCGCGTAGGACGTCGCCGGGTTCCGGAGGAGCCCGTCCAGCAGCTCCACGAACTCGCGGAACCGCCGGCCGCTCTCGGGGGGCGGCAACGGGCGGCCGCCCCGGATACGGGCGTCGAAGCCGTCCGCACCCGCGCCCACCCCGCAGACCAGCCGGCCGCCCGAGATGTCGTCGAGCGTCATCAGTTCCTTGGCGAAGTTCACCGGATGGCGGAAGTTCGGGCTGGCGACGAGCATGCCGAGCCTGATGCGGGACGTGACCGCGGCGACCGCCGTCAACGTCGGAACGGTCGCGAACCAGGGCCGGTTCTTGAACCACCGCCACATGAGGTGGTCGTAGGTCCAGGCGTGCTCGAACCCCAGCCGTTCCGCGCGGGTCCAGACCTCGCGCGCCCGGGGCCACCGGTGCTCCGGCAGGATCATCACTCCGTGCCTCATCGCTCACTCCTCCCGCGGGCCCGCGGGCCCGCGGCCAGGACGCCGATGCGCAGGAGGGTCCCGAGCAGGTTCTCCTCGCACTCGCGCACGTCGGCCCGGCTCAGCTCCTCCGGTACGTCCTCGGGCCCGCCGTCCCGCATGGGGTAGAGGCCGTTGGCGGCGACGTCGAGCGCCACCGCCCGGAGCCGGCGGAGCAGCTGCCCCGTCACTGCGCCGACGTCCACGGCGGCCCGCCGCGTCATGAAGTAGTCGTCGTAGATCACGCCCGCTATCTCCGAGCGGTGGATCGTCGTCTCCTTGATCGACTGCTGGAGCAGCGACCGGCCGTCCGGGACGAGCTTGGCCGCCACCCCGTCATGGATGGTCTTGTGCAGCTCGATCGCCGCGCGCATCTCCGCTGTCTCCGGTGGGCGGCGGCTGCGGAAGAGAGGGCGGACGGGCCCGAAGTCGGGCGCCCAGGTCCCGCTGAACCCGGGGTGCTGCAGGTACATGCTGGGACGGATGAGCGTCTCGTACACGCGCCGCGGGCAGGAACCCGTGTAGAGCAGCATGGCGCAGTACCCGTGGGCGTACGCCTCCATGCCCGCCGTCCGCGCGGGGTCGGCGACGCCGTTCATCAACCGCGCGGTGAGATTCCAGAGGACGAAGCTCACCTGGTGGCCGGTGATCCAGCGGAACCAGAACAGCTGCTCCGGCGACGCGGCGGGCGCGGCCGCGGGGCCGTGCCCCTCGGCGATCGCGCGCAGCGAGCGGCAGATCTCGTCGAAGTCGCCGGGGAAGGCCGTCTCGGCCGGCGGGGCCGGCTCCTCGGCCTGCGCTGAGGGAACGGGCAGCAGGAGGGGCTCGGGCCCATAGGCGACGTCACCGAAGTCCGGGGGCGCGTCAACACCGGTGAGGGCGCCCGGGAGGACGGGGCTCATCGGTGGGCCCCGGGGACATAGGTGAACTCGAACTCCAGCCCGTTGACGTCGAAGGCGTAGAAGCTCTGCACCCCGTCCGCGTCGGTGACGACGTCCGTGGGGCCGTCGGGCACCGCGAAGCGGTAGCGCCCGGAGTCGTGCAGCTCGATCCAGCGGCGCCGCATCTCACGGAGCTCGCCCGGCGACTCCACCGCCATGCACAGGTGCTGGAACTGCCTCGCCTCCGCCGGAGGAAGGCCGGCGCCGCACCCGTCCCGGTCGAAGAGGTGGAACCGCACGTCCCCGACGAGCATCTCGACGAGCCGGCGTATCCCGGGGAGCCTGCTGGTGGTGAGGTCCGAGAACTCCTCCAGCGTCCAGGTCTCCGCGGCCCCGAAGAAATCGCGGTACCAGGCCACGCTGCTTTCCAGATCCTCGGTCTGAATCCCCATATGGTGATGGCGAGGAACAATGGTCACGGGCGCCATACCTGCTCGTTTCCTCCTTGGTCCTTGATTCCGTGCGGAATCCGCATCGAATCCACCCCGCCGGCCCTTCGCGGGCCGGCCCGCGCGTGTCACGGACCGCCCGCGAACCGGCCGGCAAGGTGCCCCCACGATCCGCGTCCGGGACGCGTTTCAGCGGTCGGGGCTGGACGCGCACCAGGTCGGGACGGCGTACGCCATGGAGTGGTCGAGGTGCACGATCACGATGTCGTCGCAGGTCTCGGCGTCCGTGAGCGGGAGGTCGGTGTCGTTCGGCCAGAGATTGTCGCGGGTTACGGCGGACATCTTCTCCTCCTTGGGCAGACGAGTGAATTCTGCGGCCGCCGCCCCGGCACGGGAACTCCACGCATCACGCCTTGGGCATGAATCTTTCACGGCCGGCGCGTGAGCACGTCGCTAGACGCGTTCACGCGGACCGGCAGAGAATGATCCGACCCTTGCGCCGATCCCCCTTACGCCCACACCGGGCGGTAATTCATGTAACCGTGCACGCCGCCCCGGCGCCGCGACGCCACGAAAGGCAGCGCGGCCGTCCGCCGCTGCGAAGGCACGCCGCGTCCACGCTGACACGCCGACATCTCGGGAGCGAGAAGGGGAGAGACCCTCTCATGTTCGATTCGATGGCCACGGCTGCCGACATGAAACTGGCGATCCTGTCCGCCGGAATCGCGGTGGTCCTGCTCACCGGCGTCCTGTTCGGCAGGATCGCCCGATCCCTCCGCCAGCCCATCGTGATCGGCGAGATCGCGGCGGGCATCGTTCTGGGGCCGAGCCTGCTGGGGCTGTTGCCGGGCGACCCCACCCAGCACCTGTTTCCGGCCGATGTCCGGCCGCTGCTGTCGGCCGTCTCCCAGGTCGGCCTGATCCTGTTCATGTTCATGGTCGGCTGGGAGTTCGAGAAGCGCCTGATCAAGCCGCACATCGGGATGGCGGCCGGGGTCTCGCTGGTCTCGGTGGTGTTCGCGTTCGGGCTTGGCGTGCTGTCGGCGCTGGTGCTCTACAGCGACCACGACACCGTCGACGGCAAGCACGTCTCCTTCACCGCGTTCGCGACCTTCCTGGGCGCGGCGATGGCGGTGACGGCCTTCCCCGTGCTCGCGCGGATCCTGTCGGACCACAAGCTCACCGACACCCGCGTCGGCACGCTCGCCCTGGCCAGCGCAGCCATCGATGACGTCCTGGCCTGGTGCATGCTCGCCTACGTCTCGGCGCTGGTCACCTCGGGCGGCGACACCGGCGACCTCATCGTCATCGCGATGCGCAGCATGATCTACGTGGCGCTCATGTTCCTCCTGGTCCGCCCGCTGCTGGGTGCGATCACCTGGCGGTTCGCGAGTGATGCGCGCTGGCGGGCGCTGCTGGTCGTGCTGTGCGCCGGCGCCCTGCTGTCGGCCTGGGCGACGACCTGGATCGGCATTCACGCCATCTTCGGAGCGTTCCTGTTCGGATTCGTCACCCCGCGTGAACCCGCCCACCTGCTGGCCGAACACATCCGCATGCCAGTGGAGCAGATCAGCCTGGTGCTGCTGCCGGTGTTCTTCATCGTCACCGGACTCGGCGTCGACATCGGCGGCCTGTCGGGCTCCCAGTACCTTGAGCTCGGCCTCATCCTGCTGGTCGCCTGCGCCGGCAAACTGCTGGGCGCGATCATCCCCGCCCGGCTCTCCGGACTGCCCTGGCGCGAGGCCGGCACCCTCGGCCTGCTGATGAACACCCGCGGCCTCACCGAACTGATCATCCTCAACGCGGCCGTCAGCCTCGGCGTCCTGGACGGCCAGATGTTCACCATGATGGTGATCATGGCGCTGTTCACCACCGCCCTTGCCGGACCGCTCCTGCCACGCGGCGACGCCCTGCGGGCAGTCCGGCCCGAACCCCGATCGGTCGAACCCGCCCCCACCGCCGGCTGACAGCCTCCCAGCGCCGTGCACCACCGCGCGGCGGAGACATCTGCGCGCATCCGGACGAGGTGTACGGGGCGAGCTGTGGGGGCGGGGGTCAGAGGCGGCGGCGCAGCATCGCGGCGATGTGACGGAGGATCGGCGCGGCTTGATCCACCGGGAAGAAGTGGCCTCCGGGCAGGGTGTGCGCCTCGAAGGCGCGCGTTGTCCAGGCCGACCAGGCGGCGCAGTCTTCGGCCGGGGCGGAGATGTCGTCGGCGCCGGCGAACGCGATGATCGGCACGTCGAGCCGTTCGGCGGGGGCGCGGTGACAGGAACCGACGAGGGACAGGTCGGCCCGGAGGATGGGCAGGAACAGCGCCCGCGCGCCGGGGTCGTCGAGGATCTCGCGGGGGGTGGCACCCCATTCGACCAGCGCGTCCAGCAGCTCCTCGTCGGTGGCGACCAGGTCCCCGTCCACCAGGCCAGGAGGCACGGTGGCGGCGACCGCGAGGAGGCTCGGGCGGACGCGCGCGGCCACCTCGCGGCCGACCAGGGCGCCGGCGCTGTGGCCGAAGATGACGTAGGGGCGGTCGGCGTGCTCGCGGATCTCCTCCGCGATCCGGTCGGCCAGGGGCCCGACCTCGGTGTACGGGTCCTCGCCGAGCCGGTCCTCGCGGCCCGGGGTGTGGACGAGGACGACGTCGAACTCCTCGGGGACCTCCGCGGCCCAGCCGCGGAACGCGCTGGGGCCGACACCGGCGGCCGGGATGACATAGACGAGCGTGTCGGCGTCATGCGAGGTGAGCGGTTTGAGCCACCGGCCGCCTCGCCGCTGCCGGTCGGGGGCGTCCTCTCCCATCGCCTGGGTGAGCCCGGCGATGGTGGGCGAGACGAAGAATCGCTCCAGGGGGACGTCCCGTCCAAGGCGCTTACGGATCAGCGCGACGACCCGCGTGGCCAGCAGGGAGTGGCCGCCCAGGGCGAAGAAGTCGTCGTGCAGGCCGACCCGGTCGACGCCGAAGGCCTCCCTCCAGATCTCCGCCAGGCCCTCCTCGATGGGCGTGCGGGGCGCGACGAACGGGGTGCCGGCGGCCTTGTCCTCGGCGGCGGGCGCGGGCAGCGCGCTCCGGTCGACCTTCCCGTTCGGCGTCAGTGGCAGGCCGGGCAGGGTGACGTAGGCGGACGGGAGCATGTACCCGGGCAGGAGGCCCTGGAGGTGGTCGCGCGGCGGTGTCCGCGGGTCTCCGGCCAGGTAGGCGATGAGGCGCCGGTCGCCGGAGGCGTCCGCGCGGGCGACGACGACCGCGTCGTCGACGCCCGGGCAGCCGCGCAGGGCCGACTCGATCTCGCCCAGCTCGATCCGGTGGCCGCGGATCTTGACCTGGTGGTCGATGCGGCCGAGGTACTCGATCATGCCGTCGGCGCGGAGCCGCGCCAGGTCGCCGCTCCTGTACAGGCGGGAGCCGGGAGGCCCGTACGGATCGGGCACGAACCGTTCGGCGGTCAGGTCGGGGCGGCCGAGGTACCCGCGGGCGAGTCCGGGGCCGCCGACGTACAGCTCGCCCGCCACCCGGGGCGGCACTGGACGCATGGCCTCGTCGAGCACGTGGACCCGCAGGTCCGCCATGCCGGTGCCGATGACGCTGCCCCGGTACTCCGCGGCCGACGCGCGGTCGAGGCGGAGCTCGGTGACGTGCACGGTCGTCTCGGTGATGCCGTACATGTTGACCAGCACCGGGGCGTCGTCCGGGTGGCGGGTGTACCAGTCGGCGAGGCCGCGCGGGTCGAGCGCCTCACCACCGAAGATCACGTAGCGGAGTGCGAGGTCGCCGCCGTGTCCGGGCGCGGATCCGCCGAACTCGCCCCGGTCGGCCATCATGAGCTGGTTGAACGCCGACGGCGTCTGGTTCAGGACGGTGACGCCCTCGGCGCGGAGCAGGTCGAGGAACTCCCGCGGCGAGCGGGAGACCGTGAACGGCACCACCACCAGCCGGCCTCCGTACAGCAGCGCGCCCCACAGCTCCCAGACCGAGAAGTCGAACGCGTAGGAGTGGAAGAGCGTCCAGACGTCGTCGGCGCCGAAGCCGAACGTGCCGTCGGTGGCGTCGAGCAGGCGCACCACGTTCTGGTGCGTCACGACCACGCCCTTCGGGCGTCCCGTCGACCCGGACGTGTAGATCACGTAGGCGGCGTTGCCGGGTGCCACCGTGACGGCCGGGGCGTCGCCGCTGTGGCCCGCGAGGTCCACCTCGTCCAGGAAGGTCGCCGGGACGTCGGGAAGCTCCGCGGCCCCCGCCGAGGTGAGGACGTGGACGGGCCGCGAGTCCGCCAGGATCCCGTCGATCCGTTCGGCCGGATATCCCGGATCGATCGGGACGTAGGCGGCACCGGTCTTCAGCACCGCCAGCACCGCCACCACGAGGTCGGTCGTCCGCGGGAGGACGAGGGCGACGCGCTCCTCCGGGCGCGCCCCCTGGGCCATGAGGTGCCGCGCCAGCCGGTTCGCCTGCTCGTCCAGCTCCCGGTACGTCAGCTCGGCGGGCGCGAGCACCCCCGCCGGGCCGGTCACCGCACGGGACTTCGACGAGCGGGCCGCCTGCTCGGCGAACAGGGCCGGGATGGTCGTGCGGCGCCGCTCGCCCGGGACCTCCGCCGGGCGGGCCGGCGCGCGGCTCTCGTGCTCCGGCAGCAGCGGCAGGTCGGCGACGCGGGTCCCGGCTCCGGCGAGCACGGCGTCCACCAGCGTGCCCAGGTGACGCGCGAACCCCTCGATCGTGTCCCGGTCGAACAGGTCGGTGGCGTACTCGAACTGGCATTGCATGCGCCGCCCGGGTCCCTCATCGTGCACGTAGAGAGTCAGGTCGAACTTGGACGTCCGGCCGACCGACTCCTCCGGCGCGAACTCCAGACGGCTCGACTCGGGGCCCGGGCCGGCGCCCCGCGTGATCGCCGTCTGGTAGGTGAGGGCGACCTGGAAGAGCGGGTGCATGGACAGGTCGCGGTCCGGCCGCAGCTCGTCGACGAGACGCTCGAACGGCAGGTCGCGGTGCTTGTCGGCGTCGAGGATCCTGTCCCGCACCCGGTCCAGCAGCGCCTCGAAGTCGTCGCCGTCGAACACGCGGGACCGCAGCATCAGCGTGTTGACGAACGGGCCGATGAGGCCCTCGGCCTCCAGGCGGTCACGGTTCCCGACGAAGTAGCCGAACGCGATGTCGTCCTGGCCGCTCAGCCGGTGGAGCAGCGCGCCGTACACCGCGGCCAGCACCGCGAACGAGGTCGCGCGGCGCCGCCGGCCGAGCGAGCGCAGCCCGTCCGCGGCCTCGGCGCCGATCGCGAAGACCACCAGGTCGCCGGCGTTGCTCGGCCGGGCCGGACGCGGACGGTCGGCGGGCAGGTCGATGCTCTCCGGGGCGCCGGCGAGGGCGTCCCGCCAGTAGTCCAGGTGCCGGGACAGCGCCTCGGGGGTGAGGACGTCGGCCTGCCAGCCCGCGTAGTCGGCGTACTGGACGGGCGGTTCGGGAAGCGGAGACGGCCGCCCGGCCGCGTACGCCTCGTACAGGACGGTGAGCTCCTCTCGCAGGACGTCCAGCGACCAGCCGTCGGCGGCGATGTGATGGATCGCCACCGCGAGCACATGCTCCTCCTCCGCGAGGCGGAGCAGCTCGGCCCGGATCAGCGGGCTCTCCGTCAGGCCGATCCCGTGCGCGCCGAACCCCACGAGCCGCTCCGTGGCCCGCGCGCCGGGATCGTCGTCGTCCGACAGGTCGGTGACGGTCAGCGGGCAGCCGGTCGCCTCCCGCAGGGTGGGTACGGGCGCGCCGTCGCGGGCCTCGAACGAGGTGCGCAGCACCTGGTGCCTGCGGACGATCTCGTCGAGGGCGCGGCCGAGTACCGTCGCGTCCAGCGCGCCGCGCAGCCGCCAGGCGATGGGGAGCAGGTACAGCGGGCTGCCCGGGTCGAACTGGTCGAGGAACCACATCCGCTGCTGCGCGAACGAGGCGGTCACCGGCCCGGTGCGCCGCCCGATCACGATCGGCTCCCCGCCGGCCGCGTCCGCCGACGCGACGGCGGCGGCCAGCCCGGCGATCGTCGGGGCGGCGAAGAGCTCCCGCAACGGGACCCGCACGGCCAGCCGCTGCCTGATACGCGTGACGACCTGGGTGGCCAGCAGCGAGTAGCCGCCGAGAGCGAAGAAGTCGTCATGGGCACCGACCCGCTCGACGGCCAGGACCTCTCGCCAGATCTCCGCGAGCACCTCCTCGACTTCGGTGCGCGGCGCCACGAAGGCGGTGTCGTCGAGGGCGGCGGCGGTGTCCGGCGCGGGCAGGGCGCTCCGGTCCAGCTTGCCGTTGGCCGACAGCGGCAGTTCGCCGAGGAACACATAGGCGGAGGGCAGCATGTAGTCCGGGAGCAGCCGCCGCATCTCCTCGCGCACCTGCGGCAGCATCGTCTCGTTCCCGACGAGATAGGCGACGAGCCGGTGGCCGCCCTGGGCGTCCTCGCGGACCGTGACCAGGGCCTCGACGATCCCCGTGGCGCGTGCCAGCGCCGTCTCGATCTCGCCGAGTTCGATCCGGTGGCCGCGGACCTTGACCTGGTGGTCGATGCGGCCGAGGAACTCGATGGCCCCGTCCGACCGCAGCCGGGCCAGGTCACCGGTCCCGTACAGGCGGGAGCCGGGTGGGCCGTACGGGTCGGGCACGAACCGCTCGGCGGTCAGGCCAGGCCGGGCGTGGTAGCAGCGGGCGACCTGGACACCGCCGATGTACAGGTGCCCGGGCGTGCCGATGGGGACCGGCTCCATCCGCTCGTCGAGCACGTACAGCCGGGTGTCGTACACCGGGCGGCCGATCGGTACCCGGCCCCGCTCGTCCGCGTCGCAACTCCAGGCGGTGACGTGGACCGCCGCCTCCGTCGGCCCGTAGAGGTTGAGCAGTTCGCAGTCGACGTGCCGGAAGAACCGCTCGACGAGCGGGCGGGGCAGCTCCTCGCCGCTGCAGATCACCCGTCGCAACGAGGGGCAGAGCCGGCCCGCCGCGTCCGCCAGGAACACGGCGAGCATCGACGGCACGAAGTGCGCCGCGGTGATGCGCTGCTCATCGATCAGCCGCCGCAGGTACTCGGGGTCGCGATGGCCGCCCGGTGCCGCCAGCACCAGCCGGGCGCCGCGCAGCAGCGGCCAGAACAGCTCCCATACCGAGACGTCGAAGCTGATCGGGGTCTTGTGCAGCACCGCGTCGCCGGGCCCCAGCGGATGGGCGTCCCCCATCCACAGGACCTGGGCGACGATGCCGCGGTGGGTGTTGACGACGCCCTTGGGACGCCCCGTAGACCCCGATGTGTAGATCACGTAGGCGGCGTTGTCCGGGCCCACCGCCGGGCGGACCCGCTCCGCCGTGTCCGCCGGCCCATCGCCGTCCAGCGTGACCACCGCGAGGTCGCCGAGGCCGCGGACGTCCTCGACCAGCCGCCGCTGCGTCAGCACCACCCGGGCCCCGCTGTCGCTCACCATGAAGGCGAGCCGGTCGGGCGGATAGCCGGGGTCGAGCGGGACGTACGCGGCACCCGCCTTCAGCACGCCCAGCAGCCCGGCGACCATCTCCGGCGACCGCTCCGCGAAGACCGCGACCACGCTCTCCGGACCGGCACCGAGCCGCCGCAACCGCTCGGCCACCCGGTCCGCGAGGGCGTCGAGCTCGCGATAGCTCAGCTCAACCCCCTCGAACACGACCGCCGTCGCGTCCGGCCGGGCCGCCGCCTGCTCCTCGAAAAGCTCGTGCAGGCAGGCATCGACCTCCCCGGAACCGCCCGCCGCGTTCCAGTCCTCCACCTGCCGGCGGCGTTCGTCGTCCGGCACGATCGGCAGTTCCGCGACGGGACGCGTGGGATCGGCGACGATGCCGCGCAGCAGCAACACCAGGCGCCGGGCCAGCCGCTCGATGGTGGCGCGGTCGAACACCGCTGTCGCGTACTCGAAGATGCCGCGTGCCCCGTCCGGCGTCTCCGCGACGAAGAGGGACAGGTCGAACTTGGCGGTCGGCCCCTCCGGCTCTTCCATGGTCGCCCCGGCGAAGTACGACCGCTGCTCCGTCACGTACGAGAACATCGTCTCGAAGAACGGCTGGCGGAGGGCCTGCCGGTCGAGCGCCAACTCGGCGGCCAGCAGGTGCACCGGGACGTGCCGGTGGTCGTACGCCTCCACCATCCGGTCGCGGACCTGGACGAGCACATCGGCGAACGCGGCGTCGCCGGACAGCTCGGCGCGGACGACCACGGTGTTGACGAAGCATCCGATGATGTTCTCGGCCTCCGGATGCCCGCGCCCGTCCACGGGTACGCCCACGCTCAGGTCGCGTCGGCCGCCCCATCTGGACAGCAGCACCTGGTAGGCCGCGAGCAGCACCATGAACGGGGTCGCGCCGTACCGGCGTCCGAGCTCCGCAAGCGCTTCCGACAGATCCGCGGGGAGGTCGAACACCAGTTGCGCGCCCCGGAAGTCCGGCATCTGCGGGCGCGGGCGGTCCAGTGGCAGCCCGCAGTCCGCCGACGCGCCCGCGAGACGCCGCCGCCAGTAGGCCGCCTGCTCACCGCGCACCGCGCCGTCCAGCCACCGCCGTTGCCACTCGGCATAGTCGGCGTACTGCGCGGGAAGCGGCGCGAGCGACACGGGCCGGCCCGCCCGGAACGCCTCGTACGCCTCCCCCAGCTCACGGAAGAACAGATCCGAGGACGTGGCGTCGAGCAAGAGATGATGCGCGTTGACGATCAGCATGTGCCGCCCGGGACCGAGGCGCAGCAGCTCGACCGCGATCGGGCACTCGTCCTCGATCCGGAAGACGGTCTCCGCGTGCCGCCGCAGCCGCTCCGCCACCTGCTCGTCCCCGGACACGTCGGTCACCTCGAGCCGGGGACCGTGCTCCTGGACGTCCTGCGTCGGGACGCCGTCCACGGCCGGGAACCTGGTGCGCAGGATCTCATGCCGCCGCACGACCTCGTCCAGCGCCCGCCCCAGCGCGTCCGCGTCAAGGTCCCCCTCGACCCGGACGATGGACATCACGTTGTACGCCGAGCCGATCGCCTCGAACTGCTGCAGGAACCACATCCCCTCCTGCGTGTACGACAGGCGCCGCTCGGCCCGTGCGAGCCCGCCGAGAGGAGTGTCGGCGGTGACCGGCCCCCGCTCCAGCAACTCGATCAGCTCGTCCCGGTGGCGGCGCAGCTCAGCGACCTGATCGGGGGTGAGGCCGTCGCGCGGGTGGTACCGGAGCCGACCCTCGTGCACCCAGAGCCGCACACCGCGAGTGCGCAACCCGTCCATGAGACCCTGCAGCTCGCCCATGTTCCTCTCCCGGGTCCGGATGGCTCAACGCCACCGACGGCGACTCCCGGGAAGCGTAGATCGCGCACGTCCAGATCGCATGATCTGTACGGCGCAGTTGCACACCGCCGTTCCGGCGAGGTCCGCCGTATGGGGGGTCTCGCCGGAGGAGTGGAGGGCCGCCTCGGGAATGCCCGAACCACAACTCGCGGAGGACGGACGGGTCAGGGCTTGCACGGCGCTCATCTGGTTAAGAACCGGCCATGACCGGACACAGGCCGACGACGGCCGTCTCGTGGCACGGCGGGGCGGGACGCGTCACGTCGTCGCTGGGGGCGCTGGGGATCGTCTACGGCGACATCGGCACCAGCCCCCTGTACGCCCTGCAGACGGTGTTCTCGATCGACCAGGGCGCGGTCCGTCCCACCGGCTCCGACGTCTACGGCGTCATCTCGCTGGTGTTCTGGACGATCACGATGATCGTCTCGGTGAAGTACGTGACGTTCGTCCTGCGCGCCGACAACGACGGCGAGGGCGGCGTGATGGCCCTGGCCGCCCTGGTGCGCCGGGTGGTCGGCGACGTCCGCGGCCGGGCCGCCGTGATGGCGCTGGGCGTGCTCGGCGCGTCGTTGTTCTACGGCGACAGCGTGATCACCCCGGCCATCTCGGTGCTGTCGGCGGTCGAGGGCCTGGAGGTGAGCGCCCCGGCCCTGTCCCACCTGGTCGTGCCGGCCGCCGCGGCGATCCTGGCGCTGCTGTTCGCGGTGCAGCGCTGGGGCACGCACCGGGTCGGGAACCTGTTCGGGCCGATCATGGTGGTCTGGTTCGCGGCGCTGGCCCTCGCGGGGGCGGGCGGGGTGGTCCAGCGGCCGGAGGTCCTGGCGGGCCTGTCGCCCACCTACGCCGCCGGGTTCGTCCTGGACCATCCCTTTGTCGCCTTCATCGCCATGGGCGCGGTGGTCCTGGCGATCACCGGGGCCGAGGCGCTGTACGCGGACATGGGCCACTTCGGCAAGGGCCCCATCCGCCGTGCCTGGTTCGCCCTGGTGTTCCCCGCGCTGACGCTGAACTACCTGGGCCAGGGCGCGCTGATGCTCGACGACCCCGCCAACCGGGTCAGCCCGTTCTTCCTCCTTTTCCCGGGGTGGGCCCGGCTGCCCATGGTGGTGCTGGCCACCGCGGCCACGGTGATCGCCTCCCAGGCCGTGATCTCGGGGGCGTTCTCGGTGTCGCGCCAGGCGGTGCTGCTGGGGCTGCTGCCGCACCTGCGCATCCGGCACACCTCGCCGCGGGAGGTCGGGCAGGTGTACGTGCCGGCGGTCAACTGGCTTCTGTTCGCGGGCGTGCTGGCGCTGATGCTGGGCTTCCGCTCCTCCGAGCACCTGGCGACGGCCTACGGGGTCAGCGTCACCAGCACGTTCTTGATCACCACGGCGCTGTTCCTGGTCGTCGCGCGGGCGCGGTGGCGGTGGCCGGCCTGGAGGCTGGTGGCGTTCGGGGTGCTGATCGGCGGCGCGGAGCTGACCTACTTCGCCGCGAACCTGACCAAGATCGCGCACGGCGGCTGGCTGCCGCTGCTGATCGGGATCTCGGTGTTCACGGTGATGATGACCTGGCAGCGCGGCCAGCAGGTCGTCACGGCCCGCCGGACGGCCAAGGAGGGCCCGCTGCCCGAGTTCGTCGAGCGGCTCCGCGAGAGCGAGGCCGTCCGCGTACCGGGGACGGCGGTGTTCCCGCACCCCACCAAGGCCACCGCCCCGCTCGCGCTGCGCGCCAACTTCGAGCACAACCACGTCGTGCACCGGCACATCGTGATCGTCTCGATGGTGTCGGAGAACGTGCCCTACATCCCGGCCGACCAGCGGATCAAGGCCGACGACCTCGGTTACCGGGACGACGGCATCGTCCACCTGACCGCCCGGTACGGCTTCAAGGAGCACCAGGACCTCCCGGCGGCGCTGCGCCTGGCGGCCTCGCACCTGGATCCCGAACTCGACATCGACCCCGACCGGGCCTCCTACTTCCTGTCGCGGATGACGCTGCGCATGAGCCGCGAGCCGGGCATGTCCCGGTGGCGCAAGAAGCTGTTCCTCGCGCTGGCGCACAACGCCCCCAGCCCAGCCGAGTACTTCTACCTGCCCGAGACGCGCACGGTCGTCATGGGCTCCCAGATCGATCTCTGACCGGCCGCCGTGCCGGGTTCCGCGGGTCAGACGGCGGCGCGGCCGCCGTCGACCGAGAGGGTGGCGCCGTGGATGTTGGCGGCGTCGTCGCCGACCAGGAAGAGCACGGCCTTGGCCACCTCTTCCGGGGTGCTGGGGCGCCGGGACGGGAGGGCGGCGATCATCGGTGCGAGGTGGTCGGCCATCGCCGCGATCTTGTCGGTGAAGGTGGGCCCGGGGGCGACGGTGTTGACCCGGACGCCGGAGGGCCCGTACTCGTCGGCCCAGGACTTGGTGAGCGAGTGGATCGCCGCCTTGGTGGTGCTGTAGAGGGCGGAGCCGCCCGTGCCGAACAGCCCGCTGATCGACCCGAGGTTGACGATCGCGCCGCCGCCGCGGGCGGCCATGGCGGGGGCGATGAGGCCGGTCAGCAGGAACGCCGCCTTGACGTTGACCGCCAGGGCCCCGTCGATGACGTCCTCGGCGACGTCGGCGGTCGGGGTCGGGTCCAGGAGCATCGCGGCGTTGTTGACCAGGATGTCCAAGGGCCCTCCGGCCAGGTGGTGGGCGGCGGCCGCCAGGTCGCGGACGCCCGCGCCGGTGGACAGGTCGGCGCGGACGAAGTCGGCGCGTCCGCCGTGCTCGGCGATGGCGGCGGCCACCTTCTCGCCGCGGACGGTGTCGCGGCCGCTGATCACGACGTGCGCGCCCGCGGCGGCCAGTTCGCGGGCGATCGCCGCGCCGATGCCGTCGGTCGAGCCGGTCACCAGGGCGGTACGGCCCCGCAGGTTCGAGGTCACGAGAGTCTCCCATCTCGGGTTTCGGGTGGTTCGGATGTCAGGATGCGCCGCTAAAATTGGACCGGCAAGTCCAATCCCGGGAGGTGCGATGCGGACCCTGACCCGCAAGGGCGAGGCCACCCGCCGGCGGATCATCGAGGGCGCGGCCGCGCAGATCCGCGAGAACGGCGTGGTCGACACCACGCTGGACGACATCCGGGCCCGGACCGGGACCAGCAAGAGCCAGCTCTTCCACTACTTCCCCGGCGGCCGTGAGGAGCTGCTGCTGGCCGTGGCGCGGTTCGAGGCCGGCAAGGTGCTGGACGACCAGCAGCCCTACCTGGGCGATCTGACCTCCTGGGACGCCTGGACGGCATGGCGGGACGCGGTCGTGGACCGCTACCGCAGGCAGGGCCGGCGCTGCCCGCTGCACGTCCTGACCTCCCAGCTCGGCAGCGTCACGCCCGCGGCGCAGGCGGTGACGACCGAGTTGATGCGGCAGTGGCAGGACGAGATCGCGGCCGGGATCCGCCACATGCAGGCCGCCGGCGAGATCACCGAGGGGCTGTCCCCCGACAGGTCCGCGGCGGCGCTGCTGGCGGGCATCCAGGGCGGGGTGGTGATCCAGATGTCCACCGGCGGCACCGACCACCTCGAGGCGGCTCTGGACGCCGCCATCGACCACCTCCGCACCGCCAAGGGATGACGCCGGCTCCCTCCGTGAAGCCCCCGAGGAACCCAATTCCCAAAAAACGTAAAACCCCCGAACCGACCTGCCCTCCACGCTCATCACATAAGGGCGTAAGGGACACGGTGCCAAGAGCTGAAACCCGAGTAAGCCGCCGTGCCACATGGGGGGAATATGCGACTCGGAAAAGCGGCCGTCTTCGGTATCGTCGCCGGCACCATGACGATCGGTCTCGCGGCGCCCGCGATGGCCGAGACCGGAGATGTGGTCGTGAAGCCGGGCCAGGCGCGCCCCGGTGACAAGGTCACCGTGTCCAGCACGAAGTGCCAGACCAACGGCACGGCCGGCTCGCTGGCCTTCGTGGGCGGGGCCGTCCCGCTGGACGGGGCCGAGGAGGTCGACGGCCGGGCCGGCCTGGCGACCGTCAAGAAGGACACCACCCCCGGCACCTACACGGTCCTGGTGAGGTGCGGCGCGTTCAAGGCGACCGGGCAGATCGTCGTGGTCGACGGCAAGACCGGCACCAAGCCGCACACCACCCCCAACGGCGGGGCCAAGACGGGCATCGGCGGGGGCGCCGGCGGCTCGGACACCGCGCTGCTGGCCGGCGGGCTCGTCCTGCTGCTGGGCGCGGGCGGAATCGGCACCGTGGCCGTGCGCCGGCGCAACGACGCGGCGGCCTGACGACGGGCCGATCGGTGGCCGTCTCCTCCCGGAGGCGGCCACCGCGCCTTTCAGAGCACAGAGGTTTCAGGGCTCCGGACCGGACGATTCCACGGCCCCCGGAAAATGCGCCTTATCAGCGATCAAGAAACGTGCGGGCGGCACGACGGATGACAACCAATTCTCACCGGACGGGTGAAGGGACAATGCCGAGAAGGTTCGGCCGATGGGGCCTGTGGACGCTGTCGGCGGTCATGCTGGCCGTCGGGCTGGCGGTGGTCGGCCTGGGCCTGCGCGGCCCCGCGGGCCCGCCGCAGCCCCCGGCCTGGGCGGCGACCAGCCGGCCGGTCGGCCACCACGCGCCGGCGCTGACCCGTTCGGTCCCCGTCCGGGTGGACGTCCCGTCGATCGGAGTCCGGGCGCCGCTGACCCGGCTGGGCCTGGAGCCCGACGGCTCGGTCCAGGTCCCGGCCGCCGACCGGCCGGGCGAGGCCGGCTGGTACGAAGGAGGGCCCACCCCGGGGGAACGCGGCCCGGCCGTGCTCCTGGGGCACGTCGACTCCGCGAAGGGGGCCGCGGTCTTCTACGACCTGGGCCGGCTGAGGCCAGGTCAACGCGTCGAGGTGGGCCGCGCGGACGGCAGGGTGGCGGTGTTCACGGTCGAGTCGGTCGAGCGGGTGTCCAAGGACCGGTTCCCGACCCAGCGCGTATACGGGCCGCTCGGCCACGCCGGCCTCCGCCTGGTCACCTGCGGCGGCGCGTTCGACGAGACCCGCCGCAGCTACCGGGACAACATCATCGTCTACGCCTCCCAGACCGCGGTCCGTTAGCGCGCCTCGCCCCCAGAGGCGGTCAGGAGTCCTCCCCGCCCTGCGGCTTCGGACGGCCGAATGTGAGCAGCCCGGCGGACGCCGCAGCGGCCGCCACCACGGTGAATCCCCTGGCATGCCGATCGCGGCGGCGGCCGGACCCGCGGCGGCCGGGGCCCGTCCGCTCACCGGCCGATCACACGCTCCCCCACCGAGAGTCACGCCACGTCCCTCAGCTCAGCCGACACCGACGGTCTGCCGCTCGGGCTCGATCACGACCACGACGCGCTCTTGCCCTCGGGGGTAGGGCGCACCGGTGTACTTCGCGGCCAGCCGGTCGATGATCTCCCACCCCGCGTCGCCCTCGATCCATTCGACGACCCGGCCACGGATGGTGACGGGCTCGAACGGGTTGTCGACGGGCGCGATGGACAGCGCCATCCGAGGATCGCGGCGCAGGTTGCGAGCCTTGCGCATGCCCGGACCGGTGAAGAAGACGATTCGGTCGCCGCGGGTGCCGACGTACACGGGAGTGGCATGGGGCGAGCCGTCGGGGAGGACGGTGGCGAGGTGAGCGATCGAGGTGCCGTCGAGGACGCGGCGTACGTTCGGGTCAAGCATGTGTGCTCCTTCAGCGGGGGTTGTCGGCGCGCCACGCGACGTAGTCGGCGACCGCTTTGGCGACGTCGAAGGTCGGCGCGAAGCCGGTGTCGTGGGTGAGCCGGGTGATGTCGAGGTAGGGGTCGTGGCCGGGGCCGTTCTGCCGTCCGGGCAGGAGGTCGAGCCGCAGGCCGGGGGTGATCGCCTGCAGGGCGTCCGCGAACTCGCGGTTGGTGAACGGCCGGCCGCTGGAGACGTTGTAGGTGTCGTGCTTCAGGGATTCCGCGGTCATCAGGAGGGCGATGGCGCGCCCGGCGTCGGGTGCGTAGCAGCAGTCACCGCCGTCGTCGGCGTGCAGCGGCCGCGGCTCCTCACCGCGGAGCACCGCGTTGATGTACGGCGGAATGTGGAAGAACGGTGATTCAGGGTCGACGAGCGGTCCCCAGATGGTCCCGATCCGGAGCACGACCGGCTGGACGCCGCTGCCCTGGAGGCTGTGCGTGGTGAGTGGCTCGACGGCCTTCTTGAAGGCGATGATCAGGTGCGGCAGGTCCGTGGTGGGCAGTGCGAGCTCCTCGTGCCAGGGGATCTCGGCCCGGCCGATGTACACGCCGAGGCTGCCGGCGACGGCGAACCTGCGGACGCCCCAGGTGCGGGCGGCGTCCAGCGCGTTGAGCAGGCCGGTCGTGTCCGTGCGGAAGAAGCGGACCGGGTCCTCGCCGGGGATGGTGCCGGCGAGGTGGACGATGTCGCTGATGTCGTGCCGACCGGCGAGGGCGAGGAAGGCGTCCCGGTCGGTGACGTCGAGGGATTCCACGGTGACCCGGCCGGCGAGGAACGACGGGACCTCGGTCCGGCGGTGCGCGGTGACGACGACCTGGTGTCCGAGGTCGACGAGCGCGCGGGCGGTGTGGGCGCCGATCATGCCCAGCCCTCCGGTGACGAGGATCATCGGGCCACCTCGTAGTGGAGATGGGTCACGCCGGGTGCCGGGACGACCTCCAGCAGGCGGAGGTTCACGTGCTCCGGGAGCTCGTGGAAGAAGCTGCGACCACCGCCCAGCAGGATGGGCACCTGGTGGAGGACGAGTTCGTCGACGAGCCCCGCCTTGAGCGCCTCGGTGGCCAGACCGCCGCCCATCAGGCTGACGTCCTTGTCGCCGGCTGCCTCGCGGGCTGCGGCGATGGCGTCGGCGAGGCCGGTGGTGACGAGGGTCTGCCTCTGGCTGATCTCGGGTGCGGGCCGGTGGCTGAGGACGAAGAGTCGCGTCGTCGGGTGAGGGCTGCCGCCTCCGAAATGGCTGGAGTGCTCGTAGGTGGTGCGCCCCGCGACGGTCGCTCCCACCCGTGCCGCGAGGGCGTCGAAGAAGCGGGCGCTCGGCTCACTCAGCTTGAATCCGTCGAACACCTTGCTCGGTGTGTCTCCGTCGAAGTACCAGTCGAAGAGCATGGGCGCGTCACCGAGACCGCGTCCGAACTCCTCGGCGCCGTCGGGAGTGCGACCGCTGATATAGCCGTCGACCGAGACGGCGTGGGCGCTCAAGATCTTGCTCATGTATCTCCTTGATCAGATGGCTTGGGGAAAGTCGAAGAATCGGTGCGGGTCGTAGGCGTTCTTGACCGCTGCCAGCCGGGAATGGTTGCCCGCGTGGTACGCCGCGGCCCAGTCGTCGAGCCCGGGGTCGGGGAAGTTGGGGTAGACACGCCCCGACCCGTCGGCGTGGGCGGTCGCCCATGAACCGTCGACCCAAGGGTCGGCCGCGTCGGCGATGTGCTGGAGCAGAAAGCGCTCGCTGCGATGGGCGAACGCGGTGGTATCCTCGGCGACCCTGTTGTAAGCCCCGCCCATCGCGGTGAACGCGAGCTGCCGCCGGCCCATGGTCCCTGGGGCGCCGAACTGGGTCAGGAGCGATGCGAGGGTGCGGTCGGACATCGCCTGGGAGAAGAACTCCGACCGAGTTCGCAGGGCTCGTTCGAGCAGTTCCGGCGGGTCCATGTCGGCGAAGGTGTGCTTCAGGTGGTGGTAAGGCACGCCGGCACGCAACTCGATCGTGGGGGCCACGCCCGCCTGATCGGTGAACTCCTGAAGCAGCTTCCGGGTCGTTCCCTCCCCAAGGGTGGCAGCGCCGAAGAGGGTGGCCTGGACAGGTGCGCCGGGCTCGGACACAAGGGTGAGGTTGGCGGTGAGTTCGTCCGGGGCGTCCGGTGCCCAGGCTTGCCAGGCCGAGACCAGTTCCTCGAAAGCGATGTCCGACCAGCGTGCCTCGATGCAGGTGGTCATCGGCTCAGGGACGGTGTCGAACCGCAGTGCCGTGACCACACCGAACTGGCCGCCTCCCGCGCCGCGCAGAGCCCAGAACAGGTCAGGTTCGTGGTCGTGGTCGCAATCCACGACGCTCCCGTCTGGGAGCACGATTTGTGCGCCGACGAGGCGATCACAGGTCAGCCCGTGCTTGCGCCCGAGCAGACCGATACCGCCGCCAAGGGTGAGGCCTGTGATGCCGACGGTGGGACCGCACCCGGCCGGCACGGTCCGGCCGTGGGCGTGTAGCGCCGCGTACACCTGTCCCAGGCGGGCGCCGGCTCCGATCGTGGCGACCCGGTCATCTGTCACGGAGATGCCATCGAGGCCGGACAGGTCGAGCACGATCCCGTCCGTCGACGATCGTCCCGCGAAGCAGTGCCCCCCGCCACGAGGGGCGATGCGGTCCCCGGTGGCTGCCGCGTACGTGATGGCGCCAACGACGTCCGAGACCGAGCGGCACAGAACCACGAGCCGGGGACGCACCTCCCGGTAGGCGGGGGTGACCGGGCGGCGGATCGCTTCGTAGCCCGGCGAGTCAGGGCTGAACAACTCGCCGTCGAGTGAATTGCCGAACTCGGCCAGGTCAGACACGAGCTCGAGACTATGGGCGGCGTGACGACGGTTCTTGAACGAATCGCGCAGGGTCAGAGTCGCAGTGGCGGCCTGCTACGGGTAGCGAGGAAGGGCCTGTAGGAGGCGGTGTGGTCATGGCCACAGGTGCACCGGTCGATGTCGCCGCCGAGGAGCTGGCGCGGGGTGAGGCCGGTCAGGCGGAGGCATTCTCGGCTGAGGTGCGCTTGGTCGGCGTACCCCACGTCAATCGCCAGACCCGCCATGCCGTCCGCACCACGCCGCCCCGTGGCCATGGCACCGGCCTGAGCCAGCGCGAGAAATCCCTGAAATCGCAACGTCCGCTGGAGGACCTTGGGACTCACGCCGACTGCGTGCAGGCAGCGGCGGCGCAGTTGGCTCGCGGAGAGTGCCAGGTGGGTGGCCAGGGTGTCGATCCTGACCTGGTGCCAGGGCATCAGCGCCTTCACGGCTTCGCCCACCAGCGGATCCACGGGGACCGCACGTCGAAACTCCTGCAGGAGGTAAGCCTGCAGGAACATGAGCGCCCGCTCGGGCGTCCCGGCCCGGCCCATCGCCTCCACGAGGCGGTCCACCGGACTCCCCCACAGCTCCGCCAGACCCAGGCGCTGGTCCACCAGGTCGTCGAGCACCGTCGGAAGGGGCGGCGCGGCCCCTGGCTGGAACCGCACACCCACGATGGTGGTGCGCGCCGGAAGGACCTCGATCTCCGCACCGGTCAGCGGGCCGACCAACTGGGGACGGCCACCGATCGGAAAGTGGATCTCGACCCCGCCCGTGGGCAGGTGCCGTTGCACGTACGCCGCCTCACCGGTGCACTGGATCCAAACCGTCCGCACCACCCCCGCCAATCCCGGCAACGGCGGACGCTCAAGGTAATACTCCATTACGGTCATTCTCGCACTGAAGCAAGCACCCGAGCGGGACTGACACCCGCCCGGGATGGCGGTGGGTATTCGTGCTCTGCAGCAGCACCCCGAGTTCCGCGATCCGCCGACGGCCGCGAACCCGACCTGGTGAGCCTGCCGTTCCTCGCCGACGTCGCCTACCCGGCCGTCATGGAACTGGGGGAATTCCCCTCCGCCACCGTCGAACTGCCCGTCCACCTGCGCAACCGACCCGCCCCCGGCTGGCTCGCCTGCCACATCAACACCCGGCACCTCACCGGCGGCTTCCATGAAGAAGACTGCGGCATCTGGGACTCCCAGGGCACTCTGATCGCCCAGTCCCGGCAACTCGCCCTTCTCCCGTAGCCGGACCTCACCGAGACCAGCCCAGCTCGCTCCCGCTCGGGTCGCCGTCATGATGCCTCAGGTTCGATGGCAAGTAGCGGTCGAGGGGCCCCACGCGGCGCCGGCCCGGTCGTGAGCACCAGCCGGTCGTAGCTCGGGGGACGTGCGGCGGGGGACGGCGGCGTCCGCGGCCCCGGTCACTCTGCTTCGCTGAATGCCTCACGCAGAAACGACGCCGCCTTCCCGCACTCTTGCTCGTCCTCGCATGGCCAACCCCCGCAGCCGTACCCGAGTCCGCTCCCCGCCGCCGGTGGGGTACTGCCAGACGTGGTCGTCGCGGATCGGGGACAGCCGCGTGGGGGAAGGGACCGCTGCCATCACAAGGACCTCCGTTCGGCGTGACCTGGGGGTTGGACCTTGGCACTGGGCCCTGTGGTCACGGCTCGTGATCAGTTCCCTGAACGGGCCTGACCAACGTGGCGCGGTGTTCTGCCGGGGTGCTGGCCGTAGCAGCCCGGACAGCACTCCCCCGGAGAGCTCAGCCCCGCGTCTGCCCGCCCGTGTCGGGGGCTACACGCCGTCCTCGTCCACCCGGCCGTCGCCGTCGGGCACCCGGCCGAGTGGGGCAGCTCGACGCTGGCCGTGTACGCCTGCCCCAACGTAGGTGTCGACTTCGAGCCGGTCCGGCTGAATCTCGGCACGACCATCGCGACCCGGCCACCCTCCGGCCCCTCCAACGAGGCACTGGAGATGGCCCTGGACGAGTTGAGCCACCCCAGTGCCCGCGGATGACGGCGGCGAGGCGTGCTGGGGTTGTGTGACCTGGTGTGAGACTGGTGACGGCGTAGATCGTTTTGATCGTCGTCTTGCCGGTCGTGCGGTCGGTGCGGCGGCGTTCGACCTGGATGGCCTGAGCGGCGTGTGGGAACAGCAGCCCCGGCTGGACGGTGCAGGCCTTCAGCCGGCGGACCTCCCGGCGGCCGTGACCGTCGTCGATCGTGCGGTCATGCAGTTCGATCTTCGACCGGGGAGGCGTTTCAGCTGTTCGTACAGGGTCTTCTGGTTTCCCTTCACGACCAGGATGTAGTGCGCCTTTCGCTGGTCGTGGTGTGCGGCCGGCAAAGTCGAGGTAGGTGGCCAGACGCACCAAGAAAGAAGGGGACCGTCAGCGGCTGGTGCGTCCATGGTCAGCGGACGCGGACAGAGTGCTGTTCATCGAGACAGACACCTGACGGAGGTTCGATCATGAACAGCACCAGCAGCACCGCAGTCCGCGGCGAGTTCCACATCGACGGCCGCCGCCTGTCCTACCTGGACTTCGGTGGACCCGGCCAGCCGCTGCTGGCCCTGCACGGCCACCTCTACGAGGGCCAGACCTGGGAGCAGCTGGCCCAGGCACTGGCGCCGCACTGGCGGGTCATCGCCCCCGACCAGCGCGGGCACGGCGACTCCGACCGGGCCGCCTCCTACACCCGCGACGACTACGTCGCCGACGCGATCGCCCTCCTGGACCACCTCGGGATCGAGCAGGCCGTGACGCTGGGGCACTCCGGCGGCGGCATCACCGCCTTCCAGATCGCCGCCCGGCACCCCGAACGCGTGACGGCCATCGTCAACGTCGAGGGCCCGGTCTGCGACCTCGACGACGGCCCCAGCGCACTGTCGTTCGTCTTGTCGATGCCCTACACCGACCCCGACCGCCAAGCACTCCTGGACGCCATCGGCCCGCTGGCCCCGATGCTCGGCGACAAGCTCCGCCCCACCCCGGGCGGCGGCTGGCGCCTGCCGTTCCACCCACAGGACACCATCACCTCAGAGCAGGGAACCCACGGCGACCACTGGGCCGACTGGACCACCACCTCCTGCCCCGCCCTGTTCGTGCTGGCCAACAACAGCCAGGTCATCACACCCGAGCAAGGCCGGGAGGTCGTCGCCCGCCGCCCCAACACCCGGCTCGCCGAACTCGACGGCGACCACTTCGTCCACACCACCGACCCGGAAGGCTTCGCCGCCGCCGTCAAGACCTTCCTGGACACCCTCGGCTGACCACCCCCGGGGGATCGGCAGCCCTCTGCCGATCCCCATCAACGACGCGGCCGGTCCGCCAGCACTCCCAGCTCAACGACAGCCCGGCTACCCTCCGCCGTCATAGACACCTGTCCACAACACGCTGCCCCTCGCGCCGGCGACCTCCCGGTACTGCCAGTCGAGATAATCACCGCCATCCTCGACCGCCTCCTGCACCACTGCGAGGTCATCGCCATCAACGGCCCAAGCAACCCGACTCAAGAACCGCATGGAAGCGGTCGAAGCCGAAGTCGCGGCAGCGGGCTGACAGCACGGCGACCCGGCACCCTGGCCTCATGCGCCATGCTCTGCTCATGACCAACCCGCAGATCGCCTGGGACCAGTGGCTCGCCACCCTGCCACAACAGCAGCGCACCGCCGCAATCACGCTGCGGGAGCGCTTCGCCCGACTCGGCGCCGACGGGCCAGAGCAGTGGGCCCGGTCGGAGATCTCCGAACACCTTCCACAGATGGCTCGTTTCCTGCTGCTGCGACAACTCTGGAACGAAGCCATCAACGGCTGGGAGAATCCAGGCGCGGTGGAGAACGTCCCCGCGGCCGCCCGCCTACTCGCAGCCGGAGCCGATCGCAACGACGTCATACTCGCCATGCGGGCCGCCGCCTTCGAGGCGGTCTTCGCCACGCTGAGCGCGATTGACGAAGGCGGCTCAACCGCTCCAGGCCAAGACCCGCTTCCAGGTTGGTGTCTTCACGAGACCGGCTCCACCGACCAGCCCACCGGACGACGCCTGCACGGCCTCCACGAAAGCCTCGGTGAAACAGCCCCATCAGGCCATGACGCCCAAGAGCTCTGGGCCTGACCAGCTTCAAAACTCTGCACGATTACCTCCTGTACTCAGTTCTGCACACCAAGGAGTACGCCGACACACCTCACCAACCTCGCCCTGGAACACACCGCAGCGCCTCACTGATCGGCCAGTCACACAGGGGCCCACCAAGGCGCGGCGGAGAACACCAGCAATGCGTGCCTCTGCCAAAGTGGGTGTCGAAGGCACGGGTCACGGTCGCAAGGAGGAGCCGGATGCGGGTAGCGGTTATCGGCTTCGGAGTTGAAGGCCAGGCCGCGGTGGACTACTGGCTGGCGCGCGGGAACCAGGTGGTGGTGCACGAGCGCAGCGGCCCCGTCGACGTTCCCGGCGGAGTCACCCTTGCCGACGACTACCTCATCGGCCTCGAATCGGCCGACCTGATCGTCCGCAGCCCCGGCGTCCGCCCCCAGACCCTCCCGCCCGAGATACCGGTGACCAGCGTCATCGCGGAATTCATGGCCCGCTGCCCAGCTCCGGTCATCGGCGTCACCGGCACCAAGGGCAAGGGCACCACCGCCACCGCGATCGCCGCGATCCTGCAGGCCGCCGGACGACGGGCGTTCATCGGCGGGAACATCGGCACCACCCCGCTGGCGTTGCTTTCCCGCATCGGTCCCGAGGATCTGGTCGTGTTGGAGCTCTCCAGCTTCCAGTTGATGGACTTGCACGTCTCCCCGCACATCGCGGTGGTGCTGGCGGTCACCCCCGACCACCTGAACTGGCACCGCGACATGGCCGAGTACGAACAGGCCAAGTCCGCCATCGCCCGCTACCAAACGCCGGACGACCTGGTGGTCTATGCCGCCGACAACCCGCCCGCGACCAGGATCGCGGCCACCAGCCCTGCCATGCGCATCCCGGTCGGAGATCCCGACGGCGTCCACCTGCACGACGGCGCGATCCACCTGCACGGCACCCCCGTGATCGAGGCCGATGACGTGCCGCTGCCCGGCCCGCACAACCTGACCAACATCGCTACCGCGATCGCCGCTACCTATGACCTGATCGGCGGCGACCAGGAGGCGATCCGCAGCGCAGTGCGCGGGCTCGAACCACTGCCGCACCGGTTGCAGGTCGTTGCCACCCGCAACGGGGTGAACTGGGTCGATGACTCGCTGTCCACCACCCCGCAGACCACCATCGCCGCCATGGCCGCCTTCGAGGGCCCCCAAGTGCTCATCCTCGGCGGCTCCACCAAGGGCGTGTCCTTCGACGATCTGGCCCAGGCCATCGCCCACGCCGCCGCCCACGCCCAGATACGCGCGGTCCTACTCACCGGCGCCGAAGCCCCCCGCATCGCCGCAGCGCTGGACGCCGCCGGCGTTACCGGATACGAACACATCCCCGGCCCCATGACCGACCTGGTCACCCGCGCCGCGCACCACGCCCGACCAGGCGACGTGGTGCTGCTGTCACCCGCCTGCTCCAGCGTCGGCGACTACCGCAACTACGCCGACCGCGGCGACCAATTCGCCACCGCCATCCACGCCCTCCCGAACTGACACCAGACGCCGGGCACGGGAAACGATCAGCTCCGGCCTGGGAAACGATCACAATCAACCCCGGCCCGTCGCAGGCCAGGCCCACTCGTGAACACCCCACAGCGGATCCTGGACCGCTGGTCAGACGGCAGCCGGTGGCTGTTCCCCGCACCCCGGATGAACCCCGACGGCGCCCGGCAGCTGACCACCCACTCCTATCAAGGCCGGCTCAACGACTGGCTGCAACGCTGTGACGTCCGCGACGAGCACGACCGGCCGGTGCACCTGACTCCCACCAATGGCGCCATACCTTCGCGACCACGCTGATCAACCGAGACGTCCCGCAAGAAGTCGTTCAGGTCCTACTCGATCATTCCTCTAGTGACTCGATCATTCCTCTAGTGACATGACGGCCCACTACGCCCGGCTGCACGACGCCACCGTCCGCCGCGACCGCACCCTCGAAGGCCAAGAATCGGCCCGCCGCCGCGGCAAGACCATCGGCGGCGCCGGCGTCACCGACGAGGCCATGCTCTCCCACGCCCTCCACCTGCGCGAACAGAACCACAGCCTGCGCGACATCGCCGCCCGCCTCGTCATCACCACCGGGAAGAAGAAGGGCCAACACCCCTCCCCGGCCACCGTCATGCGCTTGCTCCGTGACCACGATGAGCGAGCCTCCCACTCCTCCCAGCGCTGACCAGGCACGCCTCCCACGCCCAGCGCACATCGGAACGAAAAATCACGCCAACCTCAGCCCGGACGAGCGCCTATCACGACTTTTCGTTCCGATGCTGGTCGACCCCGGCTGCGGGGCGACGCCCCCGCCGTCTGGGGATGAGGCGGGCGGCGCCGTGTTCGAGGGCGTACGAGGTGGCCGTCAGGTGGCCGTCAGTGCCTCGGTCGGGGGAAGCCGGGCCGCGCGGACCGCCGGGTAGAACCCGGCCAGGCCGCCGATGACGAGCGTGGCGCCCGCTCCGCCGGCCATCGCCCAGAGCGGCACGACGGTCGGCCAGCCCTGATAGCCGGCGTATCCGGCGGTGACCGCGATGCCCAGCGCGACACCGCCGAGCCCGCCGAGGGCGGACAGCAGCAGCGACTCGCACAGGAACTGGGTGCGGATCTGGCCTCGGGTGGCGCCCAGCGAGCGGCGCAGGCCGATCTCGGCGCGCCGCTCCAGCACCGAGATGACCATGGTGTTGGCGACCCCGATGCCGCCGACCAGCAGCGCCACCGCGCCCAGGCCCAGCAGCAGCCCCGCCAGGGCGTCGTCGGTGGCCTGCTTTGCCGCCAGCGCGTCCGACGGGCGGGAGACCTCCACCTCGTTGGGGTTCTGTGGGTTGGCGGTGGCGCCGAGCACCTCCTGGACGTCGGCGACGTGTGCCTCCTTGGCGCGGGTGTAGATCGTCGTCGCGTAGCCGTCGAAGCCCAGTTCCTTCTCGGCGCTCGGCCAGCCGGTCAGCGCGGCCGAATCCAGCTCGGGGGCCAGCTCGTTGGCGGCCAGCAGGCCGACCACGGTGAACCACCGGTCGCCCAGCCACACCTGGACGTCGGGTCCGGCCTCGTAGACACCCAGTTGCCGGGCGGTCTTCGAGCCGAGCACGACCGCCGGGTAGCGTTCGGTGGCGGCGTTGAGCCAGCGGCCGTCGACGACGTCGATACCGACCGTGTCGGGCAGGTCGGTGCGGGCCGCGTACACCGAGATGCCGCCGGTTTCCGCCTTGGGGACATGGTCGTTGCGGTACACCTTCGCGTCGGTCTTGCCGATCGCCGAGACCGACTCGACCGCGTCGATGCCGCGCACCATCTGCACCGCCTGATCGGGCAGATGCGCCGCGCCGCCGGCGAAGGTCTTCCCGGGGGCCACGGTGAGCAGGTTGGTGCCGAGCGCGGCCAGCTTGCGGTTGAGCTCCTCTTGGCTGGAGGTGGAGATCCCGACGACGCCGATCATGGCGGCGATGCCGATTGCGATGCCGAGGGCGGAGAGGAAGACGCGCATCGGGCGCGAGCGCAACCCGGAGCCACCGGTGCGGATCACGTCCGCGGGGCTGAGCCGGGCCGGCTTGGGGCGGGGAGGGGGCAGCGTAGTCATGCGGTCGCCCGCTCCAGACCGGCGGAGTCGTGTTCGATCCGGCCGTCCTTGATCCGTACCTCGCGCGGCAGTGACCGTGCGATATCCCGGTCGTGGGTGATCACCACGACCGTGGTGCCGGAGCGGTTCAGCTCGTGCAGCAGCTCTATCACCATTGCGCCGGAGCGGGAGTCCAGGGCGCCGGTCGGCTCGTCGGCGAGCAGCAGCGGCGGGTCGCCGAGCACCGCCCGGGCGATGGCGACGCGCTGTTTCTCGCCGCCGGAGAGCTGGTGTGGCTCGTTGTAGAGCCGGTGGCCCAGGCCCATGCGGCGCAGCGCCTGCCGTGCCAGTCGGCGGCGTTCGCGCAGCGGCGGCCCGGCGTAGAGCATGCCGTCCGCGACCGCGTCCAGGGCCGGGACGCCGGCCGCGAGGTGGAAGGACTGGAAGACGAACCCGATGGTGCCGGCGCGCAGCGCGGACAGTTCGCGGTCGGACAGGTCGTCGACGGCGTGGCCGTCGATGCGGACTGTGCCGGCGGTGGGGTGGGCGAGGGTGCCCATGATGTTGAGCATGGTGGTCTTGCCGGAGCCGGACGGGCCGACGATCGCCAGCATCTCCCCGCGCTGGATCACCAGGTCCGCGTCGGCGAGGGCGGCCATGTCGCCGTAGGTCTTGGACACCCCGGACAGCTCGACTACGGGAGGCCTCACTGCGGGATCCCTACCTTCAGGCCCTTGGTGATGCCGTCGCCGGATATTTCGACCATGCCGTTGGCGAACAGGCCGAGCTTCACCGGGCGGTTCTCGACCCCGCCGGCGGTGACGGCCTGTACCGCGTAGCCGCCGCCCTTGCGGGCGACGAGGGCGTTGACGGGCACGGCCAGGACGTTCTTGCGGCTCTCCGCGGCGAGGCTCACGTCGACGGGGGCGGCCCGGTAGCGGCCGAGCTTCTTCTGGTCCTTCACCGACAGCGTGACCGGCAGGGTGGTCGTGCCGCTGCTGCCGCCTGTCGCGGCGGGTTTGGTGGTGGCGGTGTCGCCGACGTGGGTGACGGTGGCGTCGGCCCGGGTGCCGTTGGGGAGTTTCACGGTGGCCTTGGTGCCTTCCCTGACCAGGTCCTCGTACTGCGTGTCCAGATCGACGGTGACCAGCCGCTGGGTGCCGGTCCAGGTGAGGATCGCGCCGGAGGCCGCGGTGCCGCGGGCGGCCTTGACCTCGGCGACGCGTCTGGCGCCGGAGGCCACGACGGCGTCGCCGGGTGCGACCGTGCCGGTCTCCTTGCGGCCCAGGTCCTTCTGCCATGCCTTGACGGCGTCTACGGTGCCGGAGGTGTACTTGTTGTCCACGGTGAGTCCGGTGTAGCCCAGCGCGGCGAGGTTCTTCTCCAGCTGCTCGACGTCCGCGCCCTCGGCGCCGACGTCCAGGGTGCGGTAGAGGGGGATGGATCCGTACAGCAGCGGCACCCTGTCCGCGTTCACGCAGTAAACCGTCTCGCCGCGCTTGATCACGCTGCCCTGGCCGGGCAGCCAGGTGAGCGTCCCGCCGCCCGAGGGGCCGCCGCCGCCCGCCGCCTGCACGGAGTGCGGGTCGCCGTAGCCGAGGGTGCCGTCCAGGGTCTCGCTGCGGGTCAGGGTAGTCTGCTCCACCTCCGCGGTACGGGCCGGGCCCGAGGGGGCGGCCCCCGGGGTGTTCCCACCGTCACCGCCCAGTGCGCCGGTCGCGGCGACCCCGCCCGCGGCCGCCACCGCGGTCGCGGCCAGGACGGTGAGTGAGGTACGCATCGGGTGCCGTCGGCGCCGTGACGGCCCGACGGCCCCGGGTGGGATGCCCTCATCGTCGCGTTCGCTGTCCGGGCGGGTCACTGGCCACCGCCGTTCGACCGCATCTGGAGGTTGCCGGAGGGACGTTTGTCCTGGCAGTCCTCCAGGGCCTTGTCCAACGGCGCACCTTCGTCGTTCGGGACGCCCGTCATGTCGACCACCGCCGTGTTGCCGTCGATCTCCGGGTCGGGGAACTCCGGCACGCCGTGGTCGCGGATGCACTTTGCCCACACGCGGGACTTCGCCAAGTCAGCAGGCTTGCCGTCCTTCTGCCCCTCCGCCTGCGGAGAGAGGTCCTTGCAGGCCTCCATCGCCTTCTTGAACTCCGGCGACTTCGGGTCGATGCCGGAGGACTTCCCGACTATCTGGCTGCCGTCGCTGCCCGGATCGGGGAACTTCGCCACGCCGTTCTCGCGCATGCACTTGGCGAACGCCAGGCCGCGATCCTTCGCGCTGGTAGGAGACGCGCCGCCCGGGTCCGCCTCGTTTGACGAACCGCCCGAGCAGGCCGTCAGCAGCACGCCCGACAGCAGCAGAGGGACCAAGGGCAGCACCCTGACCCCTCGACGTCTGCCTGACTCGCCTCCGGCCGAGTCCTCCCGTGCGACCCGTACCTGCCCCAGTGCTCGTCCCATCTTCGCCACTCCATGTCTCGCTCCGCCGCCGACTGCCCGTTGCGCCGACCGGTCGTACGAACAGCGATCGTGCAGGGCCAGGATCAGCGGGTCTTGAGCCCAACATCAGAGGTTCATCAAGGCCCATGGCTGCCGACGCTCAGTGATCCCTGAGCGGACTCTCAAGCGACGCTCAGATTGGCGGGACACTATGCGGACAGACCCGATCGAAGGCGCGAATGAGAGGCACCCATGAGCGAGGCGGGGGACCAAAGCCGGACGAGACCGAAGACCCGGCTGCTGGTGGTGGAGGACGAGCCGAATCTCCTGGAGGTGCTGGCCGGCAGCCTCCGATACGCCGGATTCGACGCGGTCCCCGCCTCCACCGGGCAAGAGGCGCTGGCGCAGGCCCGGCGCAATCGCCCCGACGCCGTGGTCCTCGATGTGATGCTGCCCGACATGGACGGCTTCGAAGTCCTGCGCCACCTGCGTGCGAGCGCGCCCGTGCCGGTGCTCTTCCTCACCGCCAGGGACGCCACCGAGGACAAGATCCGCGGTCTGACCATCGGCGGCGACGACTACATCACCAAGCCGTTCAGCCTCGATGAGGTGATCGCCCGTATCCACGCCGTGCTGCGCCGACAGCACGGCTCCGGCGCTGTCCCGACCGCCCGGCTGACCTTCGCCGATCTCGAACTGGATCAGGAGACGTACGAGGTGTGGCGGTCCGGCGGGCCGATCGCCCTGTCCCCCACCGAGTTCAAACTGCTGCGCTACTTCATGGCAAACCCCGGCCGGGTCCTGTCCAAGGCACAGATCCTCGATCACGTCTGGGACTACGACTTCCGTGGTGACAGCGGGATCGTGGAGACCTACATCCACGCATTGCGCCGCAAGATCGGCGAGCCGCAGGCGCGGCTGATCCACAACCTCCGCGGGGTCGGCTACGTCCTGCGGCCGCCCTCGTGAACCGGCGCACTCTCGCCAGGCTGCCCCTGCAGATCAGGCTTGTCGCCGCCGTCCTGTCTCTCGTCACGGTGGCGCTCACCGCCATCAGCGCGGCGGGGGTGACGGTCCTGCACCAACAGCTACTCGACCGGACCGATTCCCAGCTCAAGTCGGTGGCCGACAGTTACGCCCGTCTACCGGTCGGCGGGAACCCGGAGAAGGAGTCGGCGGGCGGGAACGCCGTCACCGCGCCGGTGGCGGGTGGGCCTGGCGTCTACCGGATCGAGCAGCGCGACGTCGACGGGAAACTGATGAAAGACAGCCTGCTGGCGGACTTCAAGCCGGCGGGGATAGGAAGTCCCGGCGTTCCCCAGGACGCGGCGTGGCTCGGCGAGCACGCGTGGCACCCGGTGACCATGCCGGCACGTGCAGGTGACGGCAGCTGGCGAGTCCTGGTGCAGCCGCTTGCGGACACATCGGGGTGGGTCGTGGCCGCGGTGGCCCTGGGCGAGTTGGACGCCACGATCTCCAAGCTGGTCGAGATCGACCTGACAGTGGGCGCACTCGGCCTGTTCCTCCTGGCCATCGTCAGCGTCGTGATCGTGCGGGCGGGCCTGCGGCCGCTCGTCGAAGTGGAGCAGACGGCAGCCGCCATCGCTGCAGGCGACCTGTCCCAGCGGGTTCCGCAACATCCACCTCAGACCGAGCTGGGCCGGCTCACCCGCGCCCTCAACGGCATGCTCACCCAGATCGAGGAGGCCTTCCTGGCGCGGGCCCGGTCGGAGTCGACCGCCCGGCGGTCGGAGGAGCGGATGCGCAGATTCATCTCCGACGCCGGACACGAACTGCGCACGCCGCTGTCGGTCATCCGCGCCTGGGCGGAATACCCCCACCGCGGACCCCGCCGGGATCACGCCGACCTCGAGCGGATCCTGTCCACCGTGCGAACCGAAGCCATCCGGATGAGCGCGCTGGTGGAAGATCTGCTGCTGCTCGCCCGGCTGGACCAGCACCGCCCCTTGGAGCGGCACCCGGTCGATGTGCTCGCACTGGCCGTCGACGCGGCACGCGATGCCCGCCTGCTCGCCCCCGAGCGAGATATCCGGCTCGCGGTGGACGACCGTGCCGCCTACGTCGTCACCGGCGACGAACTCCGGCTGCGCCAGGTGCTGTCCAATCTGACCAGCAACGCCCTCGCCCACACCCCACCCGGTACACCCGTGGCGATCAAACTCGGACCCGGTCGCCTCGACAAGGCACCCGCCCTGGTCCTGGACGTCGTCGACCAAGGCCCCGGCCTCACCCCTGAACAGGCGGAGCGCGTCTTCGAACGCTTCTACCGCACCGACACCTCACGAACCCGCCGCACCGGCGGCTCCGGACTCGGCCTCGCCATCGTGGCCTCGCTCGCCGCCGCCCATGAAGGCACGGTGAGCGTCCACAGCTCGCCCGGGGCAGGAGCGACGTTCCGCCTTACCTTGCCGCTCGCGGACGCAGGCGCACCTTCGAACAAGCCTGGTGAGATGCCCGACGACCCGAGCAAACCGTATGCCGACAGTGATGATCGAGGCTCCAGCGCCTGATGCACCGCCCGGACAGCACCCGGCAACCGGGCTGTGAGCCGCGGCGCCACGAGCAGGCTCGTCACCGCCTCCCGTTGAAACGATCTTAAGCTTTGCGCCGTACAGCCGGGCGAAGCGCCCCGGCTGTCCGGTGAGAAACAACCTCTGAGTTCCGTCCAGGAACTCCATGATCACGTCACCCCGAGGGCACACCCTGTCCGGCCATGCGGATGTCCCCTCGCCCTGTGGGGGCAGACCAAGTAAGCCCGGAAGGGGCAAGCCACAGGTCAGAGGGTGGACCAGATCGGCGCGCTCGGCCTGGTGCTGAACGCGATCGTGCTGTTCAACACCCGCTACATGGACGCCGCTCTGGCCCGCCTGCGCACGAGCGGGTCCGAGGTGCGCGAGGAGGACATGGCCCACCTGTCGCCGTTCGTGCGCCACCACATCAACCTGATGGGCCGCTTCTCCTAATCAGTCTCACGGAGATGCCTGGCGGGCTCCGCCCGCCAGGTCCCCGTGCCGTGAGCAGGCGGGTAGCGTTCGAGCCCCGGAACTGGCAACGCTCCGGGGCGTATGGCGGGCCCCAGCAGGGGCGTTACGCTTCGGCCTTCTCCGGGGTGGAGGGGGTGATCGGCTGAGGCGCTGGGGGCGCATGGTGGCGTGCGGTTGCCAGGTGATAGAGCAGCGCCAGGGTCGTGACACCGGCGGCTGGCAGCCCCAGCGCGGCGGGCGCCATGGCGAACCACTCCTGAGCCAATCCGCCCAGGCCGCCGCCGAGGGCCATCCCGACGTAGATGGCCGAGGAGTTGAGGCCGAGCAGAACCGGTGCTGCGGCCGGGCTGAGGGCGATGAGCCGGTGCTGTTGGGGCACCACGATGACGCCCAGGGCCGCGCCCCAGATCGCGGCCCATGCCAGGGTGGACACGAGCGTGGCGGTCGCCACCGAAGTGAGGGCAAGGGCGACGGCGGCGATGGTGAGGGGACCGGTCAACACGTGCGCGGGGTCGTACCGGTCGACCAGCAGTCCGGCGATGATGTTTCCGGCCAGGACGCCGATTCCCCAGGCCAGCAGGATGAGGGTGAGCAGCGATTCGGAGCCGCCGGTCGCATCCTGCAGGGCCGGGCCGATGTAGGTGTAGAGGGTGTAGGCGCCGAGGAAGACCAGCGTGGTGACGGCCAGCAGCGCGAGGACCCGGCCCTGCTTGAGCGGGCGCAGTCGGTCGCCCAGTGAGGCGGCGGGAAGCGTCACCTTGGGCAGGCCGGCGGCGATCCCGAGGGCCGCGACGAGGCCGATCCCGGCGACGGCCCACAGGGTCATGTGCCAGTCGGTACGGCCGATCAGCGTGCCAAGAGGAAGGCCCAACGCCGTCGCCAGCGTAAGGCCGCCCAGCACGAATGCCAGTGCCCTGCCTCGGCGTTCGGGGGGTGCGATGGCCCCTGCGGTGCTGGAGGCGGCGGAGGTGATCATTCCGGCCCCGACCGCGGTGACGACGCGAGCGATCATCACTACCGCGTAGCTGGTGCCCAGGGCGGTGACAGCGTTGCCGACCACGAAGACGCTCAACGCGATCAGCAGTGCGGAACGCCTGTCCAGTCCGCTGGTGAGCGCGCCCATGACGGGTGCCGACAGGGCCATCACCAGGGCGAACACCGTCACCAGCTGCCCGGCGGCGGGAGTGGAGACATGCAGGTCGGTGGCGATGGCGGGGAGCAGGCCCGCGATGACGTAGCTGTCGGTGCCGACGGCGAAGGTCGCCAGGGCCAGCGGGAGAAGTCGTTTCAACACCAGGTGGTGCCGCCTTTCCAAAGGAACCTCAGAAGTACCGAGCGGAACCCTAGGCGATACATGGATGCTTGTCCATGCATCCATGGGTTGGTAGTGTGCGGGTGTGCGGAACACAGGGGGCGGCGATGCGTGAGGTGTCACAGCCGGCGACCGAGGCCATCCGGCTGGTGGAGGTGCTGCGCGCTCTGGCCGATCCGGTGCGGCTGGACCTCGTCCTGCGGCTCGACCGGATGGGCGAGGACTTCTGCAACGCGATCGGCGCCGAAATCGACGTGCATCAGACGACGCTGTCGCACCACTACCGGGTGCTGCGTGAGGCCGGCGTGACGTGGACGACGGTGCAGGGCCGATCCCGGCTGGTACGGCTGCGCCGAGAGGACCTCGACGCACTGTTCCCCGGCCTGCTCGACTCCGTCCTGAGCGCACAGCGCCGAACACGCGATACCACGACCACCGGCACCGTCGAGGCGCCGTAGATCCGGGCTCCCCGGCACCCACTCACAACGTGCGATGGACGCAAACGAGCCCGCTTCCCGACGTCCACTCCCCAGGTCACGCGAGGGCGTTAGCCCAGCTGGCCAGGGCCAAGCAGACTGGCAACCCCTGCGACTCCGGCGTGGGATGAAAGTACCGGCAGAGGTTCTCAGTCTTCTTGTGTCGGGACTTGGCCACCAGCATCAGCAGGCTCACGCCACCCTCGCCCAGATGCGTCAGCGCCGAATTCCGCAGCTGGTGCGGATCCCAGCCGGTACCCGGACCACCGAGCGCGGTCTGCGCGTCCGGCAACGCGCGGGCCTGCCCGCACAACAGCCGCGCGTGCCAGCGTCCCAGTACACCGTCTCCAGCACCAGATCTTCGCGAGCATGCCTGCAGTGGCGGGTCTTAGGGGATTCTCGCCAGCATCGCCGCGATGCCGTCGAGTTGGTGCCGCAGGCCGAACTCGAAGAGCTCGTCGAGGTCGGTAATGCTGGTGGCGCCGGCGGGGATGGAGGCCGCGAGGGTGTGGAATCGGCCGGACCCGAACAGCTCTGTGTGCAGGGCGCGCTCGGCGGAGATCCGCTCCTGCCCGGTGACACCGGTGTCGTGCTCGGCCTGCACCTCCAGCGCGTTGCTCGCGGCGATGCCGCCGACGTAGCCGTCGAGCGCGAACACGGTGTGCAGCATGTCGTGCCGGCTGAGCCCGAGGCCGTCCAGAGCGCGCAGCTCCCAGTCGACCATCCGGATCCCGCTGGACACTGCGGGTGGGCGGACGAGCGAGTTGTGCATGATCGTGGGTAGCCACGGGTGCCTGCGGTAGGCGCGCCACTGCAGCCGTGCCGCTAGTTCGAGCTTGGCGCGCCAGCCGGGCGGGCCGGGCTCGGGCGGCTCCTCCTCGCCGAACGCCACGTCCGCCATCAGGCGCAGCAGCTCCTCCTTGTCCGGGATGTAGCGGTACAGCGACATGGGGCCGACCTCCAGGTGCGCGGCCAGCCGACGCATCGTCAGCGCGTTGAGCCCGTCGCGGTCCGCGAGCCGGATCGCCGCCCGGACCACCACCTCTCGCGTCGAGCCCGGCTCGACCGTGCCCTGCGCCCTTGGCCTGGCTGTGCCCGGGGTCCCCGGTTCGGCCTCGTCCAGGACGTGCGCCCCGGACGCGTCCTGGCCGGACCGCTCCTCGGCGCGCGGACGTTGGAGGACGATCGAACCGCCGCCGGGCACGGTCCGCACCCACCCCTGATCGCGAAGGACGCCGAGCGCCTTGGCGGCCGTGGCCATGGCCACACCCTGCTCCCGGACGATCTGCCGCGTGGACGGCACCCGCTGCCCGGCCGCGAGCTCGCCCGACAGGATCCGGTCCCGGATCCCGGCCGCGATGCGGAGATAAGGAGGCAGGCGCGAGTCGGCCATGCGGGTGATCTCCAATCGTTCTAGTACACCGAGTCTCGTGGGCCGCCATCAGCACGAGCCGCCTTTACCGTACTAGGTCGATAGAGAGCTCAGCCTCAAATGACCTCCCCCAGTCCGGGACATTCTCTAGTGGGCGTTCCAAGGTCGCGGATACGTTGTACGCGCAATGCACAGGAGTGGACCAGCGCAGCGAAGACGCCCGTCCAGGCGAAGAGGTCGGTGCGCAACAGGGGAGCGGGGGGCATGACCGACAGCAACGAAACAGCAGGCCGGCAAGGTAGAGACGAGACCGCCGGCGGCTCGGCGAGGTCGCGCCGGAACGTGCTCGGCAAGACGGTCATGCTCGCCGGCGCCGCGTTGGCGGCCTCCGCCGCGGCGCCGGCGCTCGCGAGGAGAACGACGGCCGACGCCAGGCCGGTCGGTTCCGAGCACGACGAGTCCTACGCGCTGACGCATGTCACGGTGATCGACGCGACAGGCGCGCCACCCATGCGCGACATGACCGTGGTGGTGACGGGCACGCGGATCGCCGCCGTCGGCAGGACCGGTGCAGTCGCCGTTCCGCCCGGCGCGCGGGTGGTGCACCTGGCCGGCAAGTACGTCATTCCGGGCCTGATCGAATCACACGTCCACAGCGCCGGGCCGGAAGCCGTGGTGCCGCCGCTGTACGCGCTGACCGGGGTGACGACGGTACGGGAAATGCGCGGGGACGCCCTGCACCACCAGTGGCGGGACAAGATCCAAAGCGGCCGGCTGCTGGGCCCTCGGTGGATCATCGGCAGTCCCATCGTCGACGGACGCCCGTCGCTGCACACCCATGACACGGGTTCCCTCATCGAGGTCGGGAACGCGCGGGAGGCACGCGAGGCGGTGCGGCAGGCGAAGCGGGACAAGGCCGATTTCGTGAAGGTCTACTCGCGGCTCAACCGTGAGTCGTACATCGCGATCGCCGACGAGGCGCGGCGCCAGGGAATCGCGTTCGCCGGCCACTGCCCGGACGCGATCACCATTCCCGAAGCCATCAGGACCAGGCATCAGACCTTCGAGCACATGGATTCCCTGATGCTGGCGACATCGACGCACGAGAAGGAGATCCGCGAAGGCCTAGCGGCGATCATCGTCGACGGGTCCAAGGACAGCTTCCACCGCTACCGCGACTGGTACGCGGCGGTGCATCCGCTGGAATACAAGGCCCTGCTCGGGTACGACCCGGCGAAGACGCGCGCCTTGTTCGCCGATCTGACCGCCGACCACAGCGGAGTCGTGCCCACTCTCACCGTGCACCGGGTCCTGGAGGTACCGGAAGACAACCACGAGACCGACGAATGGAAATACCTGCCGGCGTCGATGACCGGATGGTGGCGCGAGGTCGCCGACGCGGTGACCGGCGGCCGTACTCCTGAGGAGGCGAGACGAATCCGCGAGATCTTCGACCACAAGAAGAGGCTCGTAGGGAAAATGCGGCAAACCGGAGTGCGAGTCCTCGCCGGCACCGACACCGGCAACCCCTTCATCGTGCCGGGCTTCGCCCTGCACGATGAACTGGAGCTCCTCGTCGACTCGGGCCTGACTGCCATGCAGGCCCTGCAGGCCGCCACCGAGCAGCCGGCCCAGGTATTCGGCCTGGGCCACAAGCTGGGCACGGTGGAGAGGGGCAAGCTCGCCGACCTGGTGATCCTGGACGCCGACCCGCTCGCCGACATCCGCAACACCAGGCGCATTCACACACTCGTCGTCAACGGGCGTCTGATCACTCACCAAGAGCGGGCCGGCCTCCTGGAGGAGGTCGAGAAGGCCGCCGACTCCGATCAGCCCCCGGCGAAGGGCACGGCGATGGCCTATGGCTGCGGCTGCGCGGGAAAGCCTCGGTGACCAGCACACTCAGAAGCAGATCGCGATCGACTCCGCGAGTTCGGTCGGCAGCGTGAGGAAGAACGACGCCGGCTGAGGTCAGCGCGGCGCGGCCGCCGGACGGCGGGGTGCTCGCGTCCGCGGGCGGTGACGGCCGAGAGCAGGTTTCTGGAACTCTGCACGCTTGGCGTGTCGAGAACGCGGCGTCGGCTGCGTCCTAGCTGCACAGCGGTGCCGCGAGGGCCGCGTGACGAGGAAGGAACCACCATGGCGGTTCGGATGGACAACGTTCTCATCAATGTCGATGATCTTGAGGCGGCTATCGCGTTCTTTGCCGAGCTTGGTATGGAGGTGGACGGCAAGGCGCTGGTCGAGGGAGATTGGGCCGGCCGTGTCATCGGGTTGGAGGGTGTGCGTGCCGACATCGTGATGATGCGGACCCCGGACGGCCACGGGCGGGTCGAGCTGTCGAAGTTCCACACGCCGTCGGCGATCAGCAGTGAGCCGCGCAACGCACCGTCGAACACGCTGGGCATGCGTCGCATCATGTTCACCGTCGACGACCTCGACGAAGTCATTGCCCGCCTGCGCACGCACGGCGCCGAACTTTCGGCGAGGTGGCGCAATACGAGGACAGCTACCGGCTCTGCTTCATCCGCGGCCCCGAAGGGATCCTCCTCGGACTGTCCGAGCAGCTCGGCTGACGGCCCCCTCGCGGCTCCCCGCTCGCCTGGCAGGCGAGCGGGGAGCCGCAGATCACGGAGCGTACACGGCGTCCGGCTGTCGGCTGGGTTCCGGTCCAGGCAGGGTGGGATAAGACCGGCAGGACGAACGGCGAGCCGGACGTGCTCCGGTCAGGACGCCTTCAGGCCGCAGAAGATCTTGTCGTTGGCGCCGTTCCAGTTCTCCACGACCTGCAGACCGCTGTTGATCTCGCGGCGCAGCCGCTCATCAGACAGGTAGTCGCAGGCGAAGATGGTCCGCACCACCCGGCCGAGCTCCTTCGGCCATTGAGCCTGGTCGGTGGTGCCGCAGCAGCCCTCGATCATCGCCGCGACCTCGGAAGAGGAGCACGACGTCAGCAGGGAGTACACGCACAGCCGGCCCTTGTCGACGTGCCAGTGGATCATCACACCATAGCCGCCGCCTTCAACGTCTTGGTGCCGCCCGGCACCACCGGACAGACCACCTCTCGGACCGAGTCGTCCGGGCGGGCGTCGCTTGGTGAAGATGGTCCGCTTGCCCGGCACGTTGGTCAGCGCGCCGATCAGCTCTTTCTCCACGCCGCGCGGCCCGCGCGTGGATTCGGTGGATCAAATCGATCAGCAACTCCACCAAGTCGTCGACCAACTCGACCTGCCGGGTCCAGCACAACGCCGCCAGCAGCGTGTACCGCACCGCCTCGCCGCACTCGGCGAAGTCCGACGGGTACATCCGGGCGGCCCGCGCCCGTCAGGACGCCACAATCCGGTCCGACACATCGGCGAAGACCGCCTCGCAGAGCCCCAGCGACCGCACCGTGGTCAACTTGCCGATCTCGGTCAGCAGCGTGTCCAGCCCCAGAGGACCGGGATCGGACTTCAGCTCCGCCAGCACGTGCGGCCGGCCCAGCAGGTCCCTGCAGCCGACCACACACCTGCGGGCCGAGCCTGCCCGCCACCGTCGCCGCGAACGCCTCATCGAACCGGCGGCAGCCCGAGGCCACCGCCCGCTCCACCTGGTAGCTGGTCGGCGGCTCGACGTTCTCGCTATGGCACCGCTACCGCAACGCCACCGCGAGCCGCTCCCGGTTGGTCTCGGTCCGGCATATCTCCTCGGAAAGCCACTGCGCCCACCGCTCCTCATCGGCCTCGGTCGGCGGCCGCGTCCCGTACGCCTTGCGGATCTGCGCCCGGTGGTACCTGATGGTCCGCCCCGCCAGGAGTACTTGGCGAACAATGCCGGATCGACCTGCACCAGCGACGCGACATACCCGACCGCGACCTGCGGAACCTCCTCCGGGTACGCCGGGAACCGGCCCTCGATCTCATAGAACTTCAACATCACGCCGAAGCCGAGCCGCGTCGGCCCCGCCTTGTTGGCGATCAGTTCCCAGTCAGCCTCGACCAGCGTCCACACACTGATCAGCTCGTCCTGCTGCACTCGGTCCGCACCCCTGGCACCCCTCGCAATCAGCAAGCACCGAAAAAAGAGGATCACCAACCACGATCGATGACCGGAACGAACTACCGACCGGTATGCCTACATGAAACCGCTACGTGGCGCACCCGATAGGAGACGCAACGCTACGTTGCCCCCCACCGAAGCTTTAGGAGTTCCAGGCCTACGTGGACGCTTCCAAGTGGGCTCCAAGTCCCCTCCAAACACCCGGGAGCAGTCTGAACACATCGCAATCGACCAGGCGCAAGCCACCAGGGCAGGAACAGATGAGCGTCAACACCCAGGACATGGAGATCGTCCACCGCGTGCTCCGCCGTGAGTCACGGCTGCTGGTGGAGCTCGTCGCGGCCGTCACCCCGGGTGACACCGCTCGCGCCAAGGTGATCGCCGACCACTTCCGCGTCTATCGCATGGGCCTGCACAACCATCACGACGGCGAGGACGAGCTGCTGTGGCCGCCGCTGCTTTCCCGGGTGGACCTGGAGGCCGACATCGTCCTGCGGATGCAGGCCCAGCACGAACGCATCGCGGCCACCCTGACCAGGCTGGACGCCGCGGTCCCCGCCTGGGAGGCCACCGCCGGCGCCGACGAACGCGACACCCTCGTGGCCGCCCTCACTGAGCACCGCACGGTCCTGCTGGAACACCTCGAGGACGAGGAGACCACCCTCCTCCCGCTCGCGGCCAAGCACATCACCGAGCAGGAGTGGGCCTCCCTGGGCGACCACCTGGTGAACAACACTCCCAAGCTCACCCTGCTCACGCTCTTCGGCGCCGTCCTGGAAGACGCCAACCCGGCCGAGCGCGCCATCGTCCTCAGCGGCCTCCCCACCCCGGTCCGCGTCATCTGGCACGTCATCGGCCGCCCCCGCTACGCCCGCCACATCCGCCGCGTCCGCGGCTGAACCCCACCCCGACCCGTCTGAATGTCAAAGGGAAGAAGCATGTCGCTGAAGAACATCAACACCATCCTGGCCGCCGCGGGCGTCCTGTTCACCCTGTACCTCGGGATGTCCTTCGTCCTGCCCCTTGAGTCGTCCTTCCCGGGCCTGCCGAACTGGCCCTCTGGCGACGGCGGTTTCCTCATCGTGAAGGGCAGCCGCGAAATCGCGATTGGCCTGGCCATGGGCGTCCTGCTGGTGACGGGCCACCGCCGCGCCCTGGGCTGGGTCCTGCTGATGGTGGCCGTCGCCCCGTTCGGCGACATGGTCAACGTCCTGGCCCACCACGGCTCCATGGCCGCCGCGTTCGGCATCCACGGCCTGACCTCGGCGCTGATCGCGGTTACGGGCCTGCTGCTCCTCCGCGAGACCAGCAAGGCCCGCAAGGCCCGAGAGGCCGCCGTCCCAGCGCCCGCCGCGCAGCCTGCCTGACTTCTGCACGCCCCGAAGGGGTTCACGGTGTTCCTTCGCATTTTCTGAGAACTCGAAAGGGAAACGACGATGACGATCAACGACCTGCGCAGCGTCCTCAAAGGGCGCGTGCTCCTGGCCGATGACGACGGCTTTGAACAGGCGGCCACCGCGTGGAATCTGACCGTCAGGCAGCCCGTGGCAGCCGTGGCGGAGGCCGCGGATGCCGATGACGTGGCGGCGCTCGTGCGTTACGCGCGGCGGGCGGGTATGACGGTGACCGCGCAGCCGAGCGGGCATGGCGCCTCGGGTGATGTGGAAGGCCTGATCCTGTTGCGTACCGGCCTGCTGAACGAGGTGGAGGTACGCGCCAAGGAGCGCGTGGTCCGGGTGGGCGCGGGCGTGAAGTGGGGGCAGGTGCTTGCGGCGGCCGGACCGCTGGGTCTGACCGGCCTGTCCGGCAGCGCGCCGGAGGTCAGCGTGACCGGCTACACCCTGGGCGGCGGGGTCGGCTGGTTCAGCCGCAAGTACGGCTTCGCCTCCGACAGCGTGCGGGCCATCGACATCGTGGACGCCGATGGCGAGCCGGGCCGGGTGACCACCGAGTCCGATCCCGCCGGAGCACCGGACCAGGGAGGTTGCCGACCTGGGCGACATCACCGCCGAGCCAACCGATCCGGCCCCATCCATCGCTCGTGCGGAGCTGCTCACCGGCCTGGACGCGGACGCGGTGGAGCTCCTGCTGGCCAAGCCGGCCGAACCGCTCATCAACGTGCAGATCAGGCACCTGGGCGGGGCGCTCGCCGAGCCGGGCGGCGGGGCCGGTGCGAGCGGCGCGGTGGCTGAGCCGTACCTGCTCGGCCTGCTGGGCCATTAGCGGGACTTTCGTTCGCCTGCTACTTCCCCGGATTCATGACCGGCGCTGCGGCCAGAGAACAGACGACGGCGGTCGGCTGGCACAAACGCAGCGGCGACCACTACACCCTCGACCTCGGCGACGACTGAACTGCGCCGTCAAGCACCGCCCGCTGCGCATCAACCCGGTCATGGGGGTCCGCTACTACCCTCTTCAACGCGCTCACCGCCAAAGTCCACGAAGGCCAGCACAGCGCGGCGGACACGACCCTGTCCAGGCCCATCGGCTATCTCACACCGGCCAAGATTTTCCTGCAATTGGAAGTCGCCACCACCCAGGCTGCGACACAGGCGGCGCAACGGCCGTACGGGTCGGTGCGCCGTGATTCACCTGGCGTGCGAGCAGGGACAGAAGGTCATGTCCTTGCTGGTCACCGCTGGGCATCGGGGAGACTCGCCGCAGTTCCAGGCCGTCCGGAAGCGATCAGTGTGCCCTTGTCGGGTGCGGGACGGCCTCGCACGCGACCGGACAGGGTCCGGACCGACAAGGCCTACCGCTCCCAGGCCAACCATGCCTGCCTGCGCAGACGCGGCATCGGGTGCACGATCCCGCCCAAGGCCGACCAGATCCGTCACCGCAAGAACCGGGGCGCCCGGGGCGGTCGGCCGCCGGAGTTCGGCGCGATCGACTACTTGCGGCATCACGCCGTCGAGGTGGCCAGGGGGCTGCTGTCGTTCCGGGGCGATGAGGACGCCGAATGATCCGCGTGTTCGCGATCACCTGGATCGGATGGCGTTTCTCTAGCCATTGCAGGTTGGGCACGTCGCCTGTACACCTTCACCCGGGCGCGGCCCTCGTTGCCGACGAGGGCCGTCAGAGTGGGTCGAGGCGAGCCTTGAGCAGGCAGAACTCGTTGCCTTCGGGATCGGCGAGGACGTGCCAGGGCTCCTCCCCGGTCTGACCGATGTCGGCGAATTGGGCCCCGGCGGCCAGGAGCCGTTCGAGCTCGGCGTCCTGATCGCGGTCGGTGGCGTTGACGTCGATGTGCAGCCGGGATCTCCCGTTCTTCGGCTCGTCGTTGCGGCTGAGTATGATCGTCGGCTGCGGGCCGCCGAACCCTTCGCGCGGCCCTATCTCGATGTCGCCCTCGTCGCGATCGAGCACGATGAAGTCCAGGACCTCGCACCAGAACCGCGCCAGCACCTCGGGGTCGCGGCATTCGAGCACGAGCTCACTGATACGGCATGCCATTGACGAAACCTACTCTCAGTGTGGGAACTGCCGGGTTGCCGCGCGGGTCTCCTGGGCTCCCGCGGTAAGAACACTCTCGCGACCGTACCGGGCGGGCGAGGCGACAGGGGCGAGTTGACAACCTCCCCTCCCTAAAGGGAGGCGCCTCGGCTACGACCAGATCGGCCGCAAGGATGTTCTGGCCGCGTTCACATCCCGGTCGTGCCGGGTTCGGCAGGCAGCGCACGTCCAGTGCCGGGTGGAAAGGCTCAGTTCGGCGAGCAGATGCCCGCAAGCCGAGCAGGTCTAGGACGAGGAATACCAGTGGTCGATGACCATCAGCCGCCGCCCGGCACACTCTGCTTTTGTACACGAGCTGACGCCGGAACTCACCCCACCCCGCATGGCGTTCGGCCCGCCCATACGAGGTGGCCGAGCCTTTGACACGCCGGTCCTCATCGTTCACGTGGTGCGCAATCGCGGACTGCTCCTGAACTGAACCGATCGCCGCAGCCGCGAGCAGGGGGCGTTCCGCCTCGACCCGCCCCCGGCGCGGCTGGTCAGCGTCGTCCACTGCATCCTGTACGGCGCGGCGGGCGGGACGTCTGGCCGCGGACGGCGCCGCCGACGTGCTGATCAAGTCCGTTCGGTCGGTGCTGACCGGCGGCCCGGCACAACGCCGATCCAGACCGCGCCGGGCTGCGTCGGCTGATCAATCCCGGGTCTTGGCGCGCTCGTAGTGGCGGGCGGCCTTGGCGCGGTTGCCGCACACGGCCATCGAGCACCAGCGCCGGGTGCCGTTCTTGGTCGTGTCGTGGAAGTACAGCACGCAGCCGGGATGGGCGCACGCCTTGACGCGACCGGGGTTGTCGCCGAGGAGCCGCAGGTAGTCGGCGGCGGCCAGCCACGCGGGCAGCCACGCGGGGTCGTCGGTCTCAGGACGCCGCTCCGGGCCGTCCACCCCCAGGCGGTAGCGCAGGGCGCCGTGCGCGAGGACGCGGTTGAGCGCGTCGGCGGCCTCGGCCGGCGGGTCGCCGTCGACGAGGCTCAGCAGGACCCGGCGGGTCTCCAGGAGCGCGTCGAGGGTCGCCCGGTCGGCCTCCGCACGGTCGTCCAGGCCGGCCGAGCGCAGCCATACGGCCAGGCCGCCGGTCGAGGTGAGCAGGTCGTGGCTCAGACCGGCGTCGTTCCACCGGGTGTTGAGCAGGTCGAGGGACAGCGGTTCCCCGACGAGCGGACGAGGGTCCGCGGCATCCGGCGCCCATGACCGCCGTCCCGGTTCCATGCCCCCAGTCTACCCACCTATCGCAACTTTGCCGGTTGACGGCGACCTCCTAACTCTCTATCTTTAAATAGACAGTTAGAACAACGCCGGGCTGGACGGCCCGGGATTGCGAGGTGCGTCATGGGAACGGTCGCCATCAACACCCTGCAGACGGGGCATGTCGGGCTGAACGTGACCGATCTGGACCGCTCACTGCCCTTCTACCTGCGGGTCTTCGGGTTCGATGTGCAGGCGGAAGGTAAGGAGGAGGGCCGCCGCTGGGCGTTCCTGGGACGGGACGGGCGCCTGGTGCTCACCCTGTGGCAGCAGAGCGAGACGGCCTTCCCCACCCGTGCCGCGGGACTGCACCACCTGTCGTTCCAGGTGGAGTCGATCGAGGAGGTGAAGGCCGCCGAAGAGGTGCTGCGCGAACTGGACGCCGCGTTCGCCTACGACGGCGTCGTCCCGCACGGCGAGGGAGCCGCCTCCGGAGGAATCTTCTTCACCGACCCCGACGGGATCCGCCTGGAGATCTACGCGCCCACCGGCGCCGACACCGCGCCCGCCCCCAACGAGGCGGCACCGACCTGCGGTTTCTTCTAACGCTCCGGTCCGCTCCGACGAAAGGAGGCCGCTGTGGCGGTCGACGTCTACCACGAGGGGGAACGGGCCGCACAGCGGCGTGCGGGCCTGCCCGACCAGGGCGAGTTCTCCTCCCGCGCCATCCGCTCGGAGATCCCCGAGGTGGCGCGCCGGTTCCTCGCCCAGCAGCCGATGGTCGTGCTCGGCGCCACCGACCCCGACGGGAGGATGTGGGCGACGCTGCTCACCGGACGGCCGGGCTTCCTGCGCGCCGAGGACGCCCGCACCGTCACCGTGGACGCGCGGCCCGTCCCGGGCGACCCCCTCCGCACGCGCCTGACCGTCCCCGGCTCCGGGCCCGTCCCCCTCGGCATGCTCGCGATCGAACCCGCCCGGCACCGCCGCATGCGGATGAACGGCCACGCCGTCCCCACCGTGCGCGGTCTGCGCGTCGCGCTCGACCAGGTGTACTCCAACTGCCCCAAGTACATCCAGAAACGCGAACCGCACTGGGCGCCGGGAGCCCCCGGCGAGGCCCGGCACTCCCCCGCCCTGACGGCCGGGCAGCGGCGGCTGGTGGCCGGCGCCGACACGTTCTTCATCGCCACCGCCGACCGCGACGGGAACGCCGACGCCTCCCACCGCGGCGGCGCCCCCGGCTTCGTCGAGGTGCTGTCCCCGACCGTGCTGCGCTGGCCCGACTACACCGGCAACGCCATGTTCAACACCCTCGGCAACCTCGAGGTCGAGCCCGGGGCCGGGCTGCTGTTCCCGGACTGGCGCACCGGCGCCGTCCTGCATCTCACCGGCACCGCACGGGCGGACTGGGATCCCGGGCACGCGGCGGGAGTACCCGGCGCGGAACGGCTCGTCGAGTTCACCGTCGCCGGCGCCGTCGAGATCCCCGGCGCCAGCCCGCTGCGCTGGAGCGAACCGGTCCCGTCCCGCTTCAACCCGCCGACGCGTCCGTCCCAGGGAGCTTCGTGACGGTCGGGCGGTGTGTGACCGGCGGCGGCGGTCAGGTCCAGAAGACGGCGACGCCGACGTTGACGAGGGCCAGTGCGCCGATCGTCATGAAGACCGGTGTGCTGAGCGGGCGGCGGCGGCCGACGAGGATGAGCACCAGGATGATCAGCGCCACGAGCAGCTTGACGGAGATCTTGGCGTTGTCGACCTCCTTGTCCAGGGCTCCTTGGGCGACCCCGACGAGGGCGATACCGGTGATCAGCTGGGTGAGGGCGCCGTGCAGCATGGCGGTCGCCGGGCGGGTCCGGCCCTCCCGCGCGGCCGGGAGCTGGGCGAGGAAACCGCCGATGAGCACCGCCAGGCCGACGAAGTGGAGGAAGAGCAGCAGGAGCCGGACGAATTCCAAGACGACCTCCGGGCCGAGGCGGGCCGGCCTCCACCAGCCCGGACAGTTTGCCACTACAAACCGTAGTACTTCGCCCGGCCATCGCGAAACCCCGGGACTCGGCGGGGGCTAGCGGGGGGACGCGCCCAGGCTTCTGAGCACGAAGGTGGTGACCCTGTCCGCGGTCTCCTCCAGATCGCGGTGGCCCTGACCGAGGGGGTGGCGTTCGGCGCCCAGGCAGGCGTGCACGAGGTGGGCGGTCGCCATCGGGTCGCAGGGCGCGAACTCCCCGGTGGCCACGCCGTCGGCGATGATCCCGGCGAGGATCTCGCCAAGCGGGCCCACGTGGGCGTGCATCTGCCGGTACCCGTCGGGGCCCAGCAGCGTGGCCAGCTCGGGACCGGCGGGCTGCGGGTAGGCGGCGAAGTCGGCGAGCTGCCGCCGGACGTACACCACGATCCGCTCGGTCGGCGTGGCCGCCGGCTCCAGCGCCCGGTGCAGCTCCTCGGTGAAGCGCGTGGTCTCGTACTCGGCGTGCGCGATCAGCAGCGCCCGGACGTCGGCGAAGTAGTTGTAGACCACGCTGCGGTTGAGCCCCGAGCGGGCGGCCACCTCCGCGATGGACAGCCGGTCGACGCCGTCGGCGGTCATGATCTCCCGCACCGCGACGAGAATGCGCCCGCGCATGGCGGCACGGTGCTGGTCCAGGGAACCGGAGATTCGAGGCACATCCTGCATGCTAGGCGACCTCACCTCACCGACCGCCGAGGAGGAGGGGTAGGACGATGGCGGCGGTGGTCAGCGTTCCGGCCAGCCACCACTCGTTCCTCGACCCGAAGTCGCTGCCGCAAATCGCCGATGATCAGCAGGTCGTAGTGGCCAGGCACGCTGTTGCGGCTGCTCGAGCCGTGCCGGACGGGCTAGACCGCCGTGGCCGGTGCGGCGCCGGGCGGGGGACGCGGGTCCCTAGGGACAGGTTGACCTCGGCGATGTCCCAGTCGTCCCGCTCGCCGACAGGCGGCGCTGTGCGGAAACCGGTGGTAGCGCAGGGTCTCCTCCGGCAGTGCGACGGGGTGGTCGTTCGAGTGGGCGCCGGGGCAGCTCATCATCACCGCCTGGACCCGGGCCGGGTACCGCGTCGACGAGGTGCGGCATCCGGCGTCCGGACAGCGGCGCATGCTCGTGCGCGGGAGAACCGCCGCGCTCGCGGTGGTGACTACCGGCAACACGACGACGAAATCGGCGCGGCCCGGCGGGCCCGACGCCACGCGGCCACGCTGCCCTGAACCCACCTCGGCCGATGGGAGATCAGCCTTGAGCGAGGGTGCCCGGGAGATCTTCCCACCGAGTGGCGCCGAGGTCGTCCCCGCTCGGGAACCGGACGCGTGGATCCGGGTGGAGGGCGACTGGCGGCGGGCCTGGATCCAATCTGGCTCCGACTGGGGCGTGACTGGGGTATATGGGTGCAATACGAGCATCCTGAGGACGGCAAGGTCTGGGGCGCCTTCGCCTACAGCCAGGCAACCATCCGACCTCGCAGACCGGCCATAGGCGCGGCCCTGGAAGCGCTAGACCCGCAAGATCAGCAGCACCCGAACTCCTGACCTACGTGGTTCGGGCCCTGCCCCCGCTCGGGCCCGAGCCCCCTACATCCCGGCCCACGACGACCAGGAGACCCGATGCTGCTATTCCCCGACCTCTCCCGCCTCCTGTGTCGGCCCCTCACCCCCGAGGAGTACACCGCACCGGGGAACGCATCCGACAGAATCAGTGCGCGCCTCGACCAACACCGGCTGTTTGCACCCCGCACTCTGACCGTGAGTGCTCGGTCTGCCAGACCGCGCGGGAGGCTGGCACCATGCTCGACACCCTGGTCTGGGTCAACGAGCGCAAGATCTGGCCCGGCACCACCGTGAAGTACCACGGCAGCCTCACCGAAGCGCACGGCGTTCTACGTGGCCGGGGAAGAGTGCGGCTGCGGCCACTCTGGCCTCCGGCTGCAACTGCTCGACACTGATGGCCAGGTCGTGCTGACTTGTGTCCGTGAGGCCAGCGTCTCCCCCTGCTGACCGTAGAGGAACGGCTTTCCTCGCTCTGCGGCAAGGCTCCAACCCGCCGAGCAAGGGCAAATCGACGCGACCGGCCTGGACATCTCCCCCGCACAATGTGACCGGGCCTACGAACGGTGGGGCCACCTACCCGGGGCACGGTTCGAGCACGGCAACGTCCTCGACTGGCTGAAGGAAACCGACCGGCAGTGGGATGCCGTCTACTCGATCTGGGGCGCGCTGTGGTTCACCGACCCCGACGAGTTGCTGCCCCTGGTTCAGCGGCGCCTGGCGGCGGGCGGCTGGTGTTCTCCCACGCGCCAGCCGTCCCCGGCTCCTACGGCGTGCAAGGCATGTACGGGGCAGGGTTCACCGGCCGACAGGTCTGGCTCTACCGGTGGGGCTACGAGCCCGACACGTGGGCGAGCATCCTCTCCGGGCACGGGTTCACCAGCATCCGGGCGCGGGTCCATCCGGCTCCGGAGCCGGACCATGTCGGCACCCTGATCGTGGAAGCGCGCCGGCCCTGTTGAGAGGAACCGGCACGCCCACACCAGTGGCCTAAAGCGGTGACGCGGCCGTTCTCGGGACACGGCGATGCCAAGGGTGTGCGCGGCGGCTCAGAGGAAGGCCGAGACCAGCGCGTGGTCGAGCTGGAAGGCCGCCGCCGCCAGGGCTCCGGTGGTCAGGCCGCTGCCGGCGAGGATGACCGGACCGCTCACGCGGTTCTTGCGGGGCGGGGCGGCCAGCAGCGCGGCGACGCGCTCAACCACCACCGAGTCGGTGAAGGAGGGCAGCGGTGCGGGGCTCACCGGGCGGGCCAGCGCCACCTTCGCGATCGTGCGCGCGACCAGGGCGCGGTCGCCGACCGCCTCGGCCGCCTCCTCGTCCGCCCAGCGCTCGGTGTCGAACCGCAGCCGCCGGTCCAGCGGCCGCAGCAGCGGCACCACCGCCGCCGCCAGCGAGCCCGCCGCCATGTAGCGGTGGTGACGGTGGCGCAGATGGGCCAGCTCGTGCCGGAAGACGACCTGCAGCTCGCCGGCGTCCAGGACCTTCAGCAGCCCGCGCGATAGCAGCACCCCGCCGTGGCGCCCGGGGACGGCCACCGCGATCGGAACGTCGGTGTCGAGCACCGAACGGGCGAACGCGCGGGCGGCGCGGACCTCGCGGGCCCACCGCGCCGCCGAGCGCACCACGACCAGCACGGTGAGGGCGGTGAGGATCGCGGCCGGGACGCCCAGCGGGGCGGGCACCGGGGTGTCGTCGCCGAACAGCGTCCACTCCGGCAGCCGGTCGGCGGCGCCGGGGAGCAGCGTCGCGGCGTAGTTGACCGTGACGAACAGCAGCGTGCCGGCCGTGGCCAGCGCCGCCGTCACCGCGGTGGTGACCGCCAGCCGGGCCGACCACACCGGGTGCAGCGGCAGCGGCGCCCACCCGAGGGCCACGCCCGGGAGCAGCGCGATCGCCGCCGGCAGGAACGCGAACTCGATCATTCCCGCCCCTCCGGGCCGTCCAGGAGTTCCCGCAGCCGCCGCGCCTGGTCGGGGCTGAGATCCTGCACGAACCGGCTCAGCACGCTGGACGGGTCGCTGGCGAAGCGCAGGTGGTCGTGCATCCGGTCGGACACCAGGCGCGCCTCGTCGACCACGAGCCGGTAGCGGAACCGGCGCCCCACCCGCTTGCGGGTGACCAGGCCCTTGTCGTGCAGCCGGAAGAGGATCGTGTTGACCGTCGTGTAGGCGGGGTCGCCGGCGAGGCCGGCGCGCAGCTCGGCGGTGCCGACGAAGTCGCCCGCGGCCGCCAGCGCGGCCAGGACCTCGGCCTCCAGCTGCCCGAGCTGTCGTCGCGCCACTCACTCCCCCACACCGCTCGACGGACGGTCCCCCACACGTTACTACGGTTGTAGCAGTGTTCGGCCGGGGCGAATGCGTCCTTTTCCCTGGCGGCCGTGAGGTCCCGCGGAGACGATGTGCCCATGAGTGAGCACCGGCTGCTCGGCGGCCGCTACCGGTTGGACTCGGTGGTGGGCCGGGGCGGCATGAGCACGGTGTGGCGGTCCTACGACGTGATGCTCGGTCGCGAGGTCGCGGTCAAGGAGGTCGTCCCGCCGCCGGGCCTGCCGCCCGCGGAACGCGACAGGCTGCACGAGCGGACGCTGCGCGAGGCGAGGGCCTCGGCCCGGCTCGCCCACCCGGGCGTCGTCGCCGTGTACGACGTGCTGGAGGGCTACGGCCAGGCCTGGATCGTGACGGAGATGGTCCGGGCCCGCTCGCTGCAGGACATCCTGGACGAGGAGGGCCCGCTCGGGCACCGGCGGGTCGCCGAGATCGGGCGTCGGTTGGCGGCGGTGCTGCGGCACGCCCACGAACACGGTGTCCTGCATCGCGACGTGAAACCCGCCAACGTGCTCATCACCGGCGACGGCCGGGTCCTGCTCACCGAATTCCTTTCCGCGGTCTTCGAGGTCGACGCCGGTCTCGCCCAGACCGGGATGCTCGTGGCCTCGCCCGACTACGTCGCGCCCGAGCGCGTGCAGGGCGAACCCGCGGCCGCCGCCTCCGACCTGTGGTCCCTGGGCGCGACCCTGTACGCGGCATTGGAGGGCCATCCGCCTTTCCGCCGCTCCGATGTCCTGTCCACGCTGGCGGCGGTGGTGAGCGAGCCCCTCCCGCCCGCCCGGAACGCGGGCCCGCTGGGTCCCGTACTGGAAGGCCTGCTCGCGCGCGAGCCCGGCCAGCGCCTCACCGCTGTGCAGGCGGAGGCCATGCTCTCCGCCATAGCCGGGTATCAGGAACAGCCTCCCCAGCAGGGGCAGCCGCAGCCCTGGCAGCAGCCGCAGACGCAGGCGCCGTTCCCATCCGCGCCCATGCACGCCCGTACATTGGGGGCACGCCCGCTGGCATGGGGTTCGTTCTCGGCCGTCCTGGCCCTCCTCTGCGCTGTGCTGTGGGTTGTGACGAGCACGAACACGGCGGCCCTCCGGGCATTGGCCGGGGCAGTGGTCATCGTCCTCATCGTCGTCGCCGGCATGGGCGCCGGCAGGGCGGGCGTACGGGCGGTGCGCCGCCGGTCCGCCGAGCAGGTGGAGGCGCTCCGGCCTGCCGATGGCGCGTTCGATCTTCTCTCCCAGGGGCGCTTCGCCGAGGCCGAATGGATGCTGCGGACGATGGCGTCCGACCGGGGGCCGCATGTGGATCGCGTGGAGGCCGGCGCCAACCTGGCGATCGCCCAGCGCGGCCTCGGGCGCGTCTCGGACGCCGAACGGACGCTGACGGCCGCCTCTTCCCAGGCGGGCGGGCACGCTGCTCGATCCTCGGCCGTGGCGACCATCCTCCAGGCCGGCCTCGAGGCCATCCGGCACGAGAGAGGCGACCCGGACGCGTGCGACCGCCTCGCCGAGATCCTCGACAACGCGGACCCGGCGGACCTTCCCGCCCGCGTCCGGGTGTCCCTGCGCAGCGACCTGGCCGTCGCCTGCCGGGACCGGAACCGCCTGGACGAGGCCGAAAGGCACATCCGCGCCGCACTGGCCGACGCCGAGCGCGAACTCGACGGCTCCTCCCCGACCACGCTGAGCGCGCGGGCCAACCTCGCCGCGATCCGGCGGGACCGCGGCCACGCCGCCGAGGCCGGAGACCTCTACCGGACGCTGCTGGAGGACGCCCGGCACCACCTCGGTCGCCGCCATCCGCACACGCTGACGATCCAAGCGGGCCTGGCCGCCGTCCACCACGACCTCGGAGAGCACGGCGCCGCCGAGGGGCTGCTGCGCGACGTGGTCCGCGCCCGCTCGCAGGCCCTGGGGCCGAGCCATCCCGCGACGCTCCAGGCCAGGGTGAACCTCGGGTTCCTGCACCTGTCGGCGGGCGAGCGCGCCGCCGCCGAGCGGCTCTTCGAGGAGGTCGTGGCGGCCCGGGACGACCCGGCGGCGGCCGATGCCGCGGCCGTCGTCGACGAGGCCGCCGAGGGGCTGGCCGCGGCGCGGGGGCGGGAGCGGTGAGGTGGAAGGGCCGTCCCGTTGTCATGGGCGTCACCGTCGCGACCGCGACATCGGCGGCCGGGGTCGCGATCAACGTCGCGACCGGGCCCGGCGGCGGCGCGGCCGGATGGGGCCTGGTCGCGGCCTGCACCGCCGTCCTCGGGGTGGTCACCGCCGTGGTCGATCACGTGCTGTCCCCTCCGGCCCCTCCCGTCCCTCCTGCCGACCCGGACCGCATGGCGGTGCCCGAACTCGTCATCGAGCTGGAGATCCGGCCGGACGGCACCCGCGTCCACCGCGCGACCGCCCACACCGAGCGCGCGGCACGGGAGCTCGCCCGGGCGGGGACCCCGCCTCTCCCCCGGGCGCCGCGGGAGCACGGGGAGCACGGTTCGCGGGGCGGGGCGGAGATGCCGCGCCCGCTCCCGGTGGCGCTCATCACCCGGAGCCGGTCGGCCGGCATCGCGCGGAGGCTGGAGGCGGTCGGCGGCCGCTACCCCGACACCGGCGTCCTGGACGTGCGGGTGTGCGTGGACGACGATCCCGTGCAGCGGCGGAAGGCGCTGCGCTCCGCCGCCGCGGTCTTCCTGGACGACCACTGCGCCTCCGCCGGCGATGGGGCGCCCCTGGTCGGCGGGCTCGACCTGGCCGGTCTCCGCGACGCCGAGCGCGAGGGGCCGCCGGTGCTGCTGGTGGTCCTGGGCTGCCGCGACGGGAACGACGACCGCCACGCCGATGCGCTTCGGCGGAGCCTGGACCGTCCGGCGGCCGTTCTGGGCTGCGCCGGCACCGTTCCGCTCGAGCACCGCACCGTCCTGTTCCCCGCCGTGCTCGACAGGCTGGGACCGATGGCGGGCACCCGCGTCACCGCGGGCGACGTCCGCGAGGCCGTGCACGAGGCGCTGGCCTGCGCCCGGCGGGAGCGGCCCCAGATGGACTGGGCGAGATGGACCGTCTCTGTCGTCCATCCGTGACGCGGCGGGAACCGGACAAGATTGGAGACGGTGGCCGGGCTGACCTGGAGGCGCTGGCGGGCGTCGGCGTTAGGGGAGGCCGTCGGCCAGGCCCAGTGCGATCTGCTGGCGTTCCCGCCGGGTGAGCCTGCCTCCCGGCATCACATTCTCCCCGTGTTCCTTCTCGGTGGTCTCCGACGCCCACCCCCGCCATAGCGTTCACTCCCGCCGGCCTCCGCCTCACCGCCACCGACGGCGACGTCGAGGTCGAGGTCGAGGTCGGCCGACTGCGCGGCCCCGCAGAGATCAGCACCCAGAGAGGCGACATCCGCATCGCCGAGGCCACGACCGGCATGCTCGTACTGTCCACCCAGTCCGGCGACATCTCAGTCAGCGCCGCCGCCGGCGTCTCAGCCTCCCTGGACGCCGGCACCGGCCACGGCCGCGTCAGCAACAGCCTCAAGAACAACGGCGCCCCCCAGCTCAGCATCCGCGCCACCACCTCCCACGGCGACATCACCGCCCGCAGCCTCTAACCCGCAGCCTTCAAAGGAGCCCCCACCATGACCACTCCGCTGGACGTGACCCGTGGCCGCCAGCTTTCGTGCCGCGCCAGGGTTGGCGTCGTGGAGGTCGGCGATGATGTCCGCTAGCTAACGGGACTGTCATGAAGAACACGCGCCCAGGTGGCAAGTGGGTACCTAAAGGAGAGTCCCTTACTTTCAGGTGCGTACTGATGAAAAGTTAGTGCTGCGCCTTAGGTTGGTCGCGTACCCAACCAAGAAGGAGTGCAATTCATGGGCATCATTGTCACCGGCGCCACCGGACACCTCGGCCGTCTCGTCATCGAGGAGCTGCTGGAGAAGGTACCGGCCGATCAGGTCACGGCCGTCGTGCGGAACAAGGAGAAGGCCGCTGACCTCGCGGCGCGCGGGGTGCGGATCGCGGTCGCCGACTACAACGTTCCCGAGACCTTCGACGGCCTGTTCTCCGCCGGCGACAAGGTGCTGCTGATCTCCAGCAGCGAGACGGACAAGGACCGTGTCGCCCAGCACAAGGTCGTCGTGGACGCCGCCAAGGCGGCCGATGTGGCGCTCCTCGCCTACACCGGCGCCGCCGCCGGCCTCAAGGCTTCCCTCGCCGACGACCACCGCGCAAGCGAGCAGCTCATCCGGGACTCCGGTGTGCCCTATGTGCTGCTGGGCAACTACTGGTACCACGAGAACGAGACACAGCAGCTCGCCCAGATCCTGGCGCACGGTGCCGTGGTGCGGGCCGCCGGGGAGGGCCGGGTCGCCTCCGCCAGCCGCGCCGACTACGCCGCCGCTGCCGCCGCGGTACTGACCGGCGAGGGGCACGAGAACAAGACCTACGAGCTGGGCGGCGACGAGGCGTGGAGCCTCGCCGAGTTCGCGGCCGAGATCGGCAGGCAGACCGGCAGGGAGATCGTCTACACCCCCGTCTCCGCCGACACTCTCAGCGGCATCCTCACCGATGCGGGGGTGCCCGGCCCCTTCGTCGGCACCCTTGTCGGTGTGGACGCGTCCATTGCCAAGGGCGAGTTGGCCGTCCTCACCGGCGATCTCTCGCGCCTCATCGGCCGTCCGACCGCACCGATCGCCGATTCCATCGCGGCGGCGCTCAAGGCACTCGAAGGCTGAGGTTTCTGCCGGATCCGGGACGGCGGAGTCGGGGACCCGGTACGGCGGCTGACGCGCCGTGTCCGGTTCCCGCCGCCCCACGGCCCACCCTCCCCGCCGGCCGGCGCCCCCGCGCTGGGGGCGTCAGTGCGGCGGAACCAGCCGTCGCTGTGGTTCGGCGAGCGGCCGGGGCTGATGCCCCCTCGCGCATCGAGGCCGACCTGTTCGAGATCGAGGCCGACGGGGAGATCCCCCGCGACCTGCACGGCCGCTACTACCAGATCGCTCCCGACCCCGCCTTTCCCAAACGCACCGGCAACGACATCCCCTTCAACGGTGACGGCATGCTGCGCATGTTCACCTTCGCCGACGGTCACGTCGACTACCGCAGCCGCTACGTGCAGACCGAGAAGCTGAGGCTGGAACGCACCGCCCGCCGCTCGCTGTTCGGCGCCTACCGCAACCCCTACACCGACCACTTCACCGTGGCGGGCAAGAGCCGGGGGGCGGCGAACACCAACGTCTTCTTCCACGCGGGGAAACTCCTGGTCCTGAAGGAAGACGCCCGCGCCACCTGGGTCGACGCCGACTCCCTGGAGACCTACGGGGAATGGGACTTCGACGGAGCGGTCACCAGCCCGACCTTCACCGCCCACCCCCGTACCGACCCGGTCACCGGCGAGACCTTCGCCTTCGGTTACGAGGCGAAGGGCCTGACCAGCCGGGATATCGCCTACTACGTCCTCGACGCGCACGGCGGGGTGCTGCACGAGGTGTGGTTCCAGGCCCCGTACACCAGTCTGGTCCACGATTTCGTCGTCACCCGGGACTATGTGGTCTTCCCGGTCACGCCCACCACCACCGACCTCGACCGGCTCAAGGCGGGCGGACCGCACTGGCAGTGGGACCCGTCCAGGGACACCTACCTCGCAGTGATGCCCCGCCATGGCACCGCCGACCAGATCCGCTGGTACCGCGGCCCTGCCCGGTCCGCCTACCACTACTTCAACGCCTACAACGAAGGCACCACGATCCACATCGACGGCTGCGTCTCAGAGGCTCAGCAGGCCGCGTTCCTGTACCCCGACACGCTCGGCAACGTATTCGACGTCACCAAGGGCGTGCCCAGGATCACCCGCTGGACGGCCGATTACGCGGCCGACGACGGCAACGGCTTCGAAGAGCAGGTGCTCCAGCCGGAGTTCGCCGAATTCCCGCTCATCGACGACCGGGCGGAAACGAGCCGGCACCGCATCGGGTTCGCCGGGGCCCGTGTCATCGGTGACGAGCACAAGGGCGATAACGGCATCGGGCTTCTCAACTCGCTTCTCCGCTATGACTTCGACAAGCAGCAGGCCACCGGACAGTACGTCCTGCCCGCCCACTTCACCTTCCAGGAGCCGGTGTTAGTGCCCCGCAGCGACGACGCCCCCGAGGGCGACGGCTATCTCCTGGCTCTGGCCAACAACTGGACCACGATGCTGAACGACCGGGTCATCCTCGACAGCACCGATCTGGCCGCCGGTCCTCTCGCGACCCTCCATCTCCCCCTTCGCCTGCGCAGCGGCATCCACGGGACCTGGGTCTCCGAGCACCTCGTCCAGGCCGGCTGACGTTCAGGAGACATCGACATGAGTTGGTTGAACGAACCCGTCTGGCAGTCCCGGATCCGCATCGGCGGCTGGGTGTCGGGCACAGGCGGCGACTACGCCGTCACCGAACCCGCCACCGGCAAGGAACTCACCCGCCTGGGACAGGCCACCCCCGCCGATGTGGCCGCAGCGACCGCCCGGACGGCCGAGGCGCAGAAGGAATGGGCGGCCCTTGCCCTACGACCAGCGAGCAGCCGTCCTGCGCCGGGCCGGAGACCTGTGGCAGGAACGGGCGGCGGAGATCCAGGACTGGATCATCCGCGAATCCGGCTCCATCCGGGCCAAGGCCGCCCTGGAGACCGCCACCGCGGCTCAGGAGTGCTACGAGGCCGCGGCCCTGGCCTCACACCCGGTCGGCGAGGTGCTGCGCAGCGCCCAGCCGCGCGTCAGCCTGGCCCGCCGTGTCCCTGCCGGGATCGTGGGCGTGATCTCTCCCTTCAACTTCCCCCTCATCCTCTCGATCCGATCGGTCGCCCCGGCGCTGGCCCTTGGAAACGCCGTCGTCCTCAAGCCGGACCCGAGGACGGCGGTGATTCGCTCGACGAAGTAGGAGCCCGACCCGGGCACCTCATCTTCTTCCGCAATCCGAGGCCGGACGCGACCGATCCCGAGACCGGGGAGCGCTATCAGGACGTGATCGTTTTCTGGGTCGCGTCCGAAGGGGACAAGCAGGCGCTGGTGCAGGACGAGGCGTCGCCGTTCTTCACCACCGCGCATTTCGACGGCCATCCGTTCGTGCTGCTGCGGGCGAGCCGTGTCGGTGAGCTGACCCGGGACGAACTGGCGGAGACGGTCCAGGACGCGTGGCTGTCGCGCGCGTCTGCCCGTCGAGCCGCGGTCTGGCTCAAGGCTCGCCTCCCGGCGTGATCACATCTCATTTGAGTGGCGCCGGAGGTGTCGCACCGCCGTGACGGCGCGGACATGGCGAGACTGAAGACCGTTGTTGTTGAGAAGAGCGGCGTCTGGATTTCCCAACGGCGCCAATACATTCCTCACCGGCCAGTCGGCCGGCGCTGCCGCCGGAACGGGGCCGGGAGCGCGGTGAAGGCCGCACTGTTCGCCGTTTGAGCAGGGCAAGGTCGAAGAACTATTACTAGCCGTAGTCATTTTACTTGCCGGCGGTAACATGACATGGGCTGTCACCGATAGTTACTTCGTTGGTGATCTCTGTGCTCTTGTTGAACTATGTGCCGTTCGTACACATGAGCAACTTAAAAGCGAGTTGGCCAGACGTCTCCCAATATTGCCAAATTGCCACACTTGGGGATTGCTATGCCACGAGACAGCAATGGCAGCTACGGCGGAAAGAGCACCGACGATTGCCCGCGTTGCGGCAAGAAGCGCGACTCGACGTGGAGGAATGGGAAGCCCACCCATCAGGTGGCCGCCATCTCCGACAGCAAGAATCTCCGTGAGGCGGCGGCGACGATCTCCCGCAACCTGTCGATGGACGGGGATCTCTTCCCCGATGACGTCAGGCGCACGAAGGCGTTCTTCATGATCGGGCTGCTTGAGGTCTCCATCGGCGGCACGCCGATGTACTTCGCCAGCAGCAGCGGCTGGAGGGACGGGCAGGACGGCATCGGGTGGCTGGCCACCAAGCACCTCAAGGACGTCAAGTACCAGCAAGGCAAATGGAACATCCAGCATCCGGATCTGCCCGCCGCCGCCAAGGACTGGCGGACGGTCATCGGCCATGACGCGCACATGCCGCAGGCCGTGCACGACCCCATCAGGAAGTGCGCGGCCATGCGGCTGCTGCGGCAGGTCACCCTGTCCAACCCGGACAAGAAACCGGTCAGCGGCCTGGCGATGTGCGAGATGGTGCACATCGGCAAGGACGCCCAGGTAACGGACCCGGTGCTGCAGAGAAGGGCGCGCGTCTGGCACGGGAAGATGGGCGACTCGTCGTGGACGGCCCATTCCTGCGACGGCTGCTCGGCCAGCATCCCCTTCCTGATCTGCTCGCTCGCGCCGAACGAGTTCATCCCGCCCGACCAGCGCTGACCGGCACGGCGGCAAGCAGAGTCCTCCAGGTGAAACGGAACCGTCATGCTTGAGGAATCCTCCCAGACCATGACCATGGGCGCCATGAAACAATGGCTCACCGCCCTGTCGGACGGCACCTCGCTGGCCATTCCGTCGGGGCTGCCGGACCAGTTGGGCGAGGTCAGGGACGCCATCAACCCGTCCGCGCTCGTCGACTGGTTTCCGGTGCTCAACGACGTCCCGGAGCTTGTCGAGATCTCCGTCGACCACTCGGCGCTGACAGATCTGTCGGTAGAAGGCAGGCTCAAAGGGAAGGATCTGTCGCTCAGGGTCCGATTCCTGGCCGACTCCGACGACCCCAAGGACGGCGATCCGGTCGCCGGGGCCGTGCTGAGCCTGTCGCTGAAGGACGTGGAGGGTTTCGGGTTCCTGTCCGAGGTGCTCAAGACGATCAGCCTGGACTTCGAGATCCGCCGGATCGACGGCGGCACCCGGCGCGCGCTGGCGGCCTCCACGACGTTGCAGCTCTCCGCGGACCGCAAGCTCACCATCAGTGCCGAGCTCGACTTCGCCGCCCTGACCAAGAGCCACACGTTCACCGCCACCTCGGATCGGCCGATCTCGGTGGCCGATGCGCTGGAGGCGCTCGGCTGGTCCGGCGCGCAGTCGCTGGCCTTCCTGCCCTCCTTCACGGGCATCGCGCTGGGCTACGACGCGCTCGACCAGAACAAGCGGCGGATCGTCCTCTACCCGACGGGCTCGGTGGAGGGCACTCTCACCTGGGCCGCCGCCGTCCTGCCCAAGGAGGACGGCGAGAGCGGCCGTCCGGTGGTCGCCTCGGCCATGGTCCCGTTCGGGTCGAAGACCAAGCTGTCCGACCTGGACCTGCTGCGCGGCCAGATCCCCGCCGACGCCGACGTCCAGGTCGGGCTCCAGGCCGTCTACACGTCACAGAAGCTCGGCAAGGCACGCATCCAGGACCTCAACGCGGCCATCGGCGGTTCGGGCGCGCCGGTGCCCGACGCCGAGGACCTGGAGGCCGGGATCACGCTGGCCGCATGGGTGAGCATCGGGTCGAAGACGTACAAACTGCTGCTTCGCAAACCGCAGCCGCAGCAAGCCGTTCTGCCCGCGGTGCCCGGCGGCGGGGAACTCGCGCAGGGGCAGGACGGGGACGGCTCCGAGGTGACCCTCAAGGTCGAGCGGGCGCTCGGGCCGTTGCATCTGCGCCAGGTGCGGGTGAGGCTGCTGCCGGCGGCGGGCGGCTCCGCGGACCGGCTGGTCGTGGGACTGGACGCGGCTTTCTCCGCCGCCGGGTTCGAGCTGGAGGCCTCCGGGCTGGGCCTGGAGATCGAGCTGAAGGAGACCCCGGCCGTCAGCGTGGTGCTGCGCGCCCTCGGCGTGGCGTACGCGCGGGATCCGCTGTACCTGATGGGCGCGCTGGCCCAGCGTCCGCCCGACGACAGGTTCAACTTCGCCTACGACGGCCTGATCATGGTCAGGACGGCCAACTGGGGTTTCCTGGCGGTGGGCTCCTACGCCCGGCTCAAGAAGACCGACCAATATCCGGCGTACACCTCGCTGTTCGTCTTCGGCGCGCTGGAAGGCCAGATCGCCGGGCCGCCGCCGGTCGTGTTCACCGGCCTGGCGCTCGGCTTCGGCTACAACTCCAAGGTCGGCCTGCCCGAGGCCGACAAGGTCCCCGACTTCCCGTTCGTCAGGGCGCTCGGCGACATGCAGGACCTGACCGGCGCCGCGCCCGGCCAGCCCGTCGACCCGATCACCGTGCTGGACAAGATCTCCGGCGGGACGGACGCCGCGGTGGTGCCCGCCAACGGCGTCATGTGGCTGGCCGCCGGGCTGGCCTGCTCGATCGCCGAGATCGTGGACGTCCGGGCGCTGCTGATGGTGCAGTTCGGCGGGGACGACTTCGTCGCGGCGCTGCTCGGAACGATCAGCGCCGACTTCCCGGCCCGGTCCGCGGGCAGCTCGGAGGCGCCAAGCATCGCCCACCTGGAGCTGGGGTTCCGCGCGCTGTACGAGCACTCCAAGCGGCAGTTCTCGCTGACCGCCGCGCTCAGCGACAACTCGTGGCTGGTGCACAAGGAGTGCAAGCTCACCGGTGGCGCCGCGCTGTACCTGTGGTTTCCCGGGAGCGAGCACGAGGGCGACTTCGTCGCCACCGTCGGTGGCTACCATCCCGCGTTCAGGAAACCCGACCACTATCCGTCGGTGCCGCGGCTGGGGCTGAGCTGGTCGGTCAGCTCGGTGGTCGCGGTGAAGGGCGAGCTGTACGTCGCCGTCACCCCCAAGGCGGGCATGGTCGGCGGGCGGCTGGAGGTCACCTACGACGCGGGCGGCCTGCGCGCCTGGCTGATCGCCTACTTCAACGTGATCGTGTGGTGGGCGCCGCTGTACTTCGAGGCGGAGATCGGCATCACCATCGGCGCGTCCTACACGCTGGACCTCTGGCTGTTCAGCGTGACGGTGCGGGTGGAGATCGGCGCGACCCTGAACGTGTGGGGGCCGCCGACGGGTGGCCGCGCGCACCTGAAGGTCGGCCCGTTCTCGGTCACCATCGGGTTCGGGGAGCCCGAGAAGCAGCTCGGCCCGGCGATGTCGTGGAAGGAGTTCAACGCCAAGCAACTACCGAAGGCACCGGTCACGGTGAGCGCGCAGGACGGGCTGCTGACCGACCCGGTGAAGGCCAAGGACGCCACGGCCGACCGGTGGCTGGTGTCCACCGACGGGTTCGCCTTCACCACCCGGACCACGATCCCCGCCACCGAGGTCAGGTACGGCGGTGCCGCGCAGGACCTCGACGACAGGCCCAGCATCGGCGGGAGGGAACGCGACCGCAAGAAGCAGTTCGACGTGCGTCCCATGAGGTACACCGGATCGGCGTCGGCGCCCAGCACGCACACGGTCACCATCTCCAACCAGACCCGCGCCGGCTTCGCCGACACCGACCTGAGCGTGGACACCGGCCACTGGACGGTCACCCCGCTGTACGCGGCAGTGCCGGACGCGCTGTGGGGCGTCCCCATCGACACGCCGCCATCACCCGACACGACCGCCGACCAGCCCACCGCGGTGTACGCCAACGGGCTGGACGTGCGGATGCCACCGCCCAAGCTGGACGGCAACCAGCGCGACACCTCCATCGACGTCCTCAAGGACGTGCCGTGGACGGGCAAGGTGAACCCGCTCTCGCACGGCGCACCGCACCAGGCCCCGGGCGGTCCCGGCGTCGACAAACCGACCGCGTTCGCCCGCATGGAACAGACCCTCACCGCGCTCTCACTGCTGGAGGTGCTGCCGTGACCGGCTCCGCCACCGAAGTCACCGACGCGACCGACGCCACCGACCCGCCGGGCACGCTGACGTTCTCCGACAACCTCACCCCCTCGGTGGCGCGCGGCACCTACACCGTCACCGTCGAGCAGTCGCTGCCGCCGGGGTTCCCGCTGGGCGACGGGGCGGCACCGGCCGAGGTCAAGCAGACCGTGGAGGTCACCGGCCTGCGCCTGCACGTCGGCGACGACGAGGTGCACGGCGCGTACCCGCCGCCCGGCTCGTCCGGCCCCGTGCACTCGCTGCTGCCGCACATCGCGTTGGAACGCCGCGTCCTGCCCTGGGAGACCCGGCTGGACTGGAAGCAAGGCGACGAGGAGAACAGGAAGCGGCCCTGGCTGGCGCTGCTGCTGTTCACCAAGGGCGAGCTGGTGGACGACCCGGAGGCGGCGGGCCTGACCACCAGGGGCGACGCCGGGGCACTGCTGGTCGACGACAGGGCCCCCGACCTCCAGTTGCCCGCTTTCGAGCCCGCGCTCACCGCGGCCGAGAAGGCCACACCGGTGCACACCGTCCGCCTCGGCAAGGCCGCCTTCGCCAAGCTCGCGCCGCTGGGCACCGAGGTCGCGCACCTGGCGCACATTCGCGGCCCGCTGCCTGGCGAGGACCAGACGACGCGCAGGGCCGTCGAGTACTCCTTCATCGTCGCCAACCGCCTGCCCAGCCCGCAGGGCGGCCCGTACGTCGCGCACCTAGTGTCATTGGAGGGCCACACCGACTTCTTCAACGACCCGGCGAAGCTCACCAAGGACATCCGGCTGCTGTCGCTGTACTCGTGGACGTTCACCGCCCAGCCGGACGGGCAGGCCACCTTCAGCGAGCTGCGCCAGGCCCTCACCAGCGCCGCGTCCGACACCGCCGACCACACCCGGGAGTTCCTGCTGCGCCTGCCGCAGCCCGACACCGGCGACACCGACGCCTTCACCGAGCATGCCCGCTACCGGCTGGCCAACGGCTGGGTGCCGCTCGCCCACGACAGCGGCACGCCCGGCGACTTCGCCTGGTACCGGGGGCCGCTCGTCCCGCACGAGACCAGCGATCCCACGGAGGCGGACGCCGCGTACGGGGTGGACGACCTGAGCCGCCCGGTCGCGCGGACGCTGGGCCGGGCGCTGGTACTGGCCGACCAGGAGATGGCGACGGCGCTGGCGTCCTACCTCGACCGGGCGCACGCCGGGCTCGCGGCTGCGTGCCGGATCACCGCCCCGCTTCTGGACCCGGCGCTCCTGGCCGCCGGAGACCACCCGGACCTGCGCCAGGCGGTGCACGCGCTGCTGGCGGACGCCGGCGACGAGTGGCGTACCGCCTTCGACCGGGTGGTGGCCGGTGAGCCCGGCCACCACCACACCGCCGTGCTCTGCTCGCTCGCCCCCGTTCCGGCGGCCATGTCCGACACCGCGTCGACCGACACCGCGTTGAGCGATGAGGAGATCGTCGGAGCGCTGCGCGACGGCGACCTGGCGTCCCATCAGTCCGCGCCCGTCCTGGACGGCCTGGTGAGCGCGCTGCTGGCCAGGGGGGACGTGCTGGACACCCTCGCGGTACGGGCCGTCGGCACAGCCGCGCCCGACATCATCTCGGCCGACGACGACGCCGCACCCGACCCGGACGAGCCGAAGATCGTCCAATGGCTGGACCGGCTGCGCCGCCTGGAACAGGTGCCGTTCGACCACCTGGTCCCGCACGCGGCGATCCTGCCGCCCGAGTCCCTGCGGATCTTCCGCGTGGACGCCGCCTGGCTGGACGAGCTGGTCGCGGGCGCCTTCCGGGCCGCCGAACGCTCCACCCTCGACAGCGAGGCCCTCAAGAAGCTGCGCGAGAAGTACCTGGCCAGGCCGTACACCCTGACGAAGGCGGGGATGCTGATCCGCTCGCAACTGGTGTCGGCGTACCCGGCGACGGAGGTGACCGTGTCCAAGACGCAGGCCGACGGCTCCCCCGACTCCGGGGGCCTGGTGCTGCGCCGCGACCGGGTCGCCCCGGACGTGCTGCTGTGCCTGTTCGACGGGCTGCCCAAGGAGATCACCCTGCACGAGCCCATGCACGGCCTGCACCTGGGCGTCGTCAAACGGTCGGGCAAGGAGTACGTCGGGCTGCGCAGCCTGGTCGAGGTCGACGGCGTGCAGGTGGGCCAGTCGCTCGGCGACAAGCTCGCCGACCCGTGGGCCGAGGTGCCGTACCGCGCGAACGACGGCGGCTATGTCGTCAACATCAACCAGAACTCCAGCGGCCTGGCCACGACGGTGTGGAACGCGCTACCCGACAGATACCGGCCGTCGAGCGGGTCCATGGTCAGCCCCGGTGACCTCGGCCTCCAGATGGTGGAGTCCCCGGAGAAGGCCACGCTGACCATCTATGCCTAGGGAGCCCGCGTATGAGTACCCACGAAGCCGTCCTCGTCCCGGTCCGCGTCACCGCCCTGATGGTGAACCAGGACGTCAAGAGCACCTTCTTCAGGCGCTGGCGCCCCGGTTTCGGCGGCTACCGGCACCTCAGCCCGGAACCGGATCCGCTCACCGAGCCCGCGAGCAGCCCGGACCCCGGCGTCATCCTGCACTGGGAGCTTCCGCTGGCGCTGCGGAACGGGGTGCTCCAGCCGGACGGGACCACCGCCTATCCCGAGGTCCCCAACCGCTGGCTGGTGGTGCGCTACAGCGGCGCGTCCGCGAACCGGTCCGCGGCGGGGTGGCTGGTGCAGAGCGACTGTCTGCGCGACGAATCGGCGGCCGACAACTCGCCCTACGCCGTGCCCCAGTCCGGCGATGACCCCACCCCGGTCGGCAAGTACGTCGGACGCGTGATCGAGCTGGACGCCGATCTCACCGACCCCGCCGACAGGGCCACGCTCACCGCGGTCGGACCGGGCCTGCCCACGTTCGCGCTCTACCAGCCGTACAACCTCGGAATCTTCTCCCTGCACGACAGGCTCACCGGCCTGACCGGTGACCGGCGCGAGGTGTCCTACCTGGTCATGGGCTGGTACCAGGACCCGGCCCGCGACCCGCTCGCCGCGGCGGCCGCCCCCGCGGACCTGGCCGAGGCGCTGAAGCGGCTGGGCTGGGAGGTCCCCGCGCCGAACACCACGGCCCGCACCGTCTGCGCGGGCGTGGTGACCGGAGTCGTGTGGACGGCGGCCGCCGAGCCGTCCGACGACGAGGCCCCGGCGGACGAGACCGACCCGCGCAAGCGCACCATCGGCTACGGGGTCGCCGAGTCCACCGCGGACGGGGTGAGCGCTCTCGCGCTGGCCTACAAGCCCTCGGTATGGAACAAGAAGGACTGGCTCCGGCGCCTCCAGGCTCTCCAGTACGGCCTTCTGCACGAGTTCGACACCCCCGACGGCGCGGTGGCGGCGCAGCTGCGCACCCGCGAGTCCCGGTTCGAGCCGGTCGCGGGCGGTTTCGGCTGGGACTTCACCACCCCGCCGTCCACGGAGGGCGACTCGGCGGTCCCGGTCCGTCCGCTGCCTCCGGAGGAACGCGCCTGGATCACCCAGACGAACGCCGACCAGCGCGACTACGACGACGCCGTCCGCACCCTGGCCCGCAGGCAGCAGCGGCTTTACGAACTGTGGTGGTACGCGGCGCAGCTCGATGTGCTGATCGACAGCACCTCCGAGCCGGGACTGGCGGAGCAGCTGGAGAACCTCAGCGACGAGATCAAGCCGCAACTCGACCCGGCCGTGGACGGCAGCCTGGCCAAGCTGGTCACCGACGACCGCCACCGGCTGGACGGGGCTTCGGCGCTGCTCAAGGCGCAGACCCCCGAGCTGGGCAAGGCCATTGACGACGAGGTCGCGCGGCTGAAGAAGGAGTGGGGGCGGGACCCGGTAGGGCGTCCCACCCGCACCCCGCGTCCGGTGTTCCACCTGGCCCGCGAGCCGATCGTCATGATCAAGGGGGCGCGGGCGAGCCGGCTGCTGGACGACCCGTCCGCCGTACCGTGCCGGCTGTCCGGCCAAACGCTCGTCAAAGCCGACGGCGACGCCGTCACCCCGGCCCGGCCGCCCGGCTGGGACGGTTTGTCGCGGACCTTTCCCGCCGCGCTGCCCGCCGACCTACCCGGCGGGCTCCTCACCGAGTTCGCGACCCTGGACCGGCATCCCGAACCCGCCGGCGTCACCTTCGCCGACAGTGCCACGCAGGTCGCCTGGGACTCCGGGGACCGGCGCGTCCTGGCGGTCCGGCGCGGCGCGGTGCCGTGGCGGCAGCCCTGGACGCCGCTGTACCTGGTGTGGGACGGCGAGTACTTCGCCGTCCCGTACAAGCACTACAGGGACTCCCGGAAGAAGAACTGGGAGTTCGGCGAGGGGCAGTATGAATGGCGCGGGGAAGGCGACGCGGACGCCGAGCAGGCGACTCCCCGCAAGGTGTCCGGCAAGATCCTGCTGTCGGCGCACGCCGTGCAGAACATCGCCGAACGCCTCGACCGCATCGAGGAGGAGGCCCCCGGGCAGGACCCCGATTTCGTCCAGGCGGCCACGGACCTGGCCGGGTACCTGGCCGACGCGGCGTCCGGCTCCGACCTGATCTCCCAGGCGCTGGACGGCTTCACCGAGCAGCTCACCGGACGCGACGCGCAGGTCCGGCCCCGTCCCCCGATCGCCGGGCAGCTGGACGGCAACCATGCCTACGCGCCGCGCAGCCTCCAGGCCGTCACCGCGCCCCCCGACGACGAGACGCCCTACGAGAACTGGGTGATCCCGCCACACTACGAGCCGCTGCGGGCCGGCCAGTTCCGGTTCCAGCGGCTCTTCCTGGTCGACCGGTTCGGGCGGAGCCGGATGGTGGTCGACACCGGGGACCAGGCCGACCAGCGGCCGTCGCCCGCCCGCGCCGCCAGCGTCATCCCCGACTCCAAGGACCCCGGGCAGCCCAACGCGGCGGACGCGCTCGTCCACGTCACCCGGCCCGACCTGTGGAAACCGCACCTGTTCCAGCTGCGGCCGCGGCTGCCGCAGCCCGCCAGGCTCGGCTTCGACGCGGTCTCCCGGCTGGACGACACACAGACCGCGCCCACCGCCTCGTCCGACCGGCAGATCATCGCGTGGATCGTGCCGGACTACTTCGACAAGGCCCTGCTGTGCATGGCACCTGACGGCACCCTGCTCGGCGAGCTGGGCCCCGGGGACGCGGGCGCGCTCGTCTTCGAGCGCTTCCACCCGGACGCGCCCACCCTCGGCCAGGACAGCGCCGAGCACCCCCACCTGGCCCGCTTCATCAACGGCATGAACGCGCGCGACGACCGGGCCGGGTCGCTCGCGGACCTGCTGGCCACGGTCGAGCAGATCCGGCTGACCACCGCCCCGTACCGCGCCGGCTCCACCCATCCGACGATCCGGATGCTGGGACGGCCGCTGGCGCTGATCCGCGCCCGCCTCGACCTCCAGCCCGACGCCGAACCGATCGTGGCGATCAAGCCGAGCCTGATGACGGCCGTCCCGCCCACGGCGGAATACCAGGACTACACCTGGCCGGTGCTGCTCGGTTCGGCCGCGTCGTTCGACGACGGCCTGGTCGGCTACTTCGACCAGAGCGACTACGGCGAGATCTACGCGGTCTGCAAGCCGCCGGAGGCGCAGACGGGCTATGTCCGCGACCGCGGCGAGGACGCGGGGCTGTCACTGTCGCTGGGCACGTCCCGGCTGGTCACGCTGCTGGCCGACCCGTGGGGCGGCGTGCAGGCCAACACGCACATCCTGCCGACCGGGTTCCTGCGCGTCGACCCCGACCTGATCGCGCTCGCGCTGAGCCGTATGGACGCGGTCTTCCACGTCGGCCCGGCCTTGGGCACGCTCCGCCCGGTCCCGGTGAAGAGCGGCGACGGCACCGAGGCGGTCGTCAAGGCGTTCGGCATCCCGCTGCCCGTCGTGGAGACCGGCGCCTGGTCGTGGCGCCGCCCGGACGGCGAGGAGTTGGACGTCACGGGCGTCGACACCGTGGCGCGCGTCGTCCCCGAGTTCCGTGCCCACCTGCGCACGGGACTGCTGCACCTCAGGAACGGACTGACCCCACCCTGATCGCGATCCGCCGTTGACCCCCGGAAAGGAGCACCGGCAATGACGATCCCCGCCGCAGCCGCCGCCACTACCACGCTCGCCGACGACCGGTTTCCGCTGCGCACCAGCGTCACCACGACCCCGTCACCGCTGAACGTCTCACCCAGCAAGAGCAATCCGACCAAGGGCAGCATCGACGTGCTGGTCTCCAGCGACGCGTTCAGCAGCCCCGACGTCTATTCGCTGATCATCACCTTCAAGGTCGCCGACGATTGGGATCTGGACGCCGCCGACATTCTCACCCCCGCGTGGAGCAGCGTCTCGCCCTATATCGGAAAGGACGACAAATGGACGGTCAGTAAACCGCAGCCCGGGACGTTCACCTTCACCGGCGGTAAGAAGTTCGCCCACAACGAGACGCTGCGGGTCCGACTGGACAACGTGCCGATCAGCACGGAGCTGGGCATCACCAACGTGGTGATCTCCGTCAAGGCGACCGAGACGGCCTCGACGGTGCGCAGCACCCATCCGCTCGGCAAGTTCCCGCACGAGTTCAAGCTGACCGACTTCCACGCCGACGACCCGATCGTGGAGCGTGGCGAGTCCACGAGCATCCGCTGGACGGTGTCCGGCGACAACGATGTCAAGTACGAGCTCTATATCAACGGCACTGACAGCGGGAAGCCCTCGTCGCAGATCAAGCCGCCGCTGAGCACCGGGCCGCTGTTCACGACCACGGTCTACAAGCTCGTCGCGACCTACCAGGTGGGCGCGGACCGTCTCAGGCACGAGACGGCCACCACCGTCTTCGTCAACAACGGCGACGTCACCACCGAGCGCCTCACCGCCAAGACCGCCACCATCGCCGGCCTAATCCCGAACTGCGTTCAGACCCTGATCAACCTCGACAAGATCAAGGTGAAGACGGGGAACCGGTCCTGGACGGCCACCAACTGGGACGGCGTCGGCGCCGGGCTGATCATCGGCGTGCTCAACATCGAGCAGAAGGACGGCACCCACGACTCGCTCACCCTGAATTTCGACAGCAATTACACCGAGTCGCGGGAGATCAAGGTCTCGTCGAGTTCCAAGGACTGGGCGGTGCAGACCTTCGTGATCCCCATGCCGGCGGGACGCTCCTTCTGGATATCGCTGAGCGCGTCCGGTTCCGAGCGGGTGTACGGGGACGTGCAACTGACCTGGATCAGCCTCACCGACAATTACACGCCGCCCGCGCTGGAGCCCGAGAAGTGATCCGACCGTCCCCCATCCGGAAAGGCGCGCGATGACCACGGCCGACGAACTGCTGCGGCACCGCACCGAGATGGGGCAGGTCCTCGGTCTCGACGAGCCCGTGCCCGAACCGGTGCTGCACGCCGCGCTCGCCGATCGCACCTACGCCAACAACCTGCTGGCGGCCCGTCGCAGCCCGGACATGCTCCGCCTCCTGCTCGCCCATCCTCCGAGCGGCAGGAAGGTGCCGCTGCGCGATCTGCTCGCCGGAGCGGCGGGTGCGTTCGGCCGCTGGGCCGCCACGGGTTTCACCGTCGTCGACGAGGCCACCCGGGCGCGCCGCACGGCGGCCTGCGCCCAATGCCCGGAACTCACCGGCACCGATCGCCGGCTCCTGCACGGCGTCGCCACGGCGGGCCTGGACGACAAGTCGGTCTGCGGGCTCTGCGGCTGTCCCGTCGCGCGCAAGGTTCGGCTTCCTTCCGAGCGCTGCCCCGCCCGCCACCCGGACCTGCCCGGCCGGACGCGCTGGGACGAGCCGGCCGGCGGCGCCGGCTGACCTTTCACCAGGCCCGTGTCCCTCCACGAAGCGAGAGGAACAGCAGATCGTGACAAACGACCATTATGACGAGGACACCTGTAAGCAGAAACTCGAGGACGCGGGATTCAAACCGTGCATGGAAGTCCCGATTCTCGAGCACCACTGCGAGAACATCAGCCAGAAGACCCACGACTGGTGCGAAAAAGCCCAGAAAGGAATGTACTACCCGTTCAAGACCATGGTCTGCGTGAAGATCGTGGGCGGTCAGTGGGTCGACTACACCTACGCCGACGAGGACAGCCTCTACAAGATCTGCCGCGACAAGGGCGACCCGTGGGAGGTGAGGTCATGCGAATGCTGCTGCATGTGCCTGGCCTACGGAACGCCCATCGTGACCCCGACCGGCACCTCCCGCATCGAAGAGCTGCGCAGGGGCGACGAGATCCTCGCCTCCGCGCCTCCGGGATCCTCGGCACTGGAATGGGCGCCGGTGGCCGTCGACTTCAGCGACGGCACCGGCGGCGAGGCCACCAGCCACAGCATGGTCTACCTGGCCTTCGGCCCGGAGCAGGGGCCGGGCGGAGAACTGGTGTGCACCTCCGACCAGGTCGTCCTGGTGAACGGCGGCGGCCTCGTCCGAGCCTCCCAGCTGCACGCCGGCGACCACCTGGTCGACCAGGCCGGCAACCCGGTGGAGATCCGCACCATCTCGATCGGCGAGTTCCACGGCGGCATCCACCACATCAGCACCGCCGCCCCCAAATCCGCGACGGCCGAACACCTGATCCTCGCCGGCGGAATCGTCGTCGGAGACTACTTCCTGCAGACGGTCTTCGACGCCCTTCCCGCCGAGCACAAGGTCCCCGACCTCGACGACCGCCCCCACCTGTGGAGCGAGGAGTACGCGGCGCAGGACGAGGCGGGCGACAGGCACGCTTACCAGATCCTGTTCGGCGACACCCCGGACGCGGCGACCGGCACCGTCATCCGGACCCTCGACGCCACCTTCGTCCCCTACACCGGCCGCACCGCCCAGCCGGACGGCCCCTTCGCCGCGCTGCTGACTCCGGCCCAGGCGGCGGACGTCCTGAAGAACGGGAAGTTCACCACCCTGTCGAACTCGATCCCGCACGCGGTGGTCAGCAACATCTTCAAGCGGATGCAGGGGTTCTATCCCGATGTCCAGTTCTACCTGGACTGGTACCAGCCGACCCCGAACGTCTACGCGGTCAAGCAGTACGACCGCGAGTTCGTCGTCATCACCGGTGGGCTGGCCCGGCTCATCGGCCTGGGATATCCGGGCCTGGCGGCGGCCATCGCGCACGGAGTGCAGCGCCTTCTGGGGGGCGACCCGGTCGACCGGCACGGATTCACCGCCACGGCCGTCGCCGACTACCTTTCCTTCCTCATCACGGCACGCGACATCTGGCTGTCCCCGGCCGAATTCGACCAGAGCGTCTCGCTCGCCTTCGGGGGAATGAGCAAACTGCTGGAGCTCATCTCACCGGAGAACGCGAGCGGAAATCCGCACGACCCCATCAACGAGCCGTCCGTCGACTGCCGGATCAGATCGCTGTCCTCGGGAGCGGCGGGCGGCAACCTGCCCGAGTGCGCAGGCGGCCCGCCCCGCACCAAGGTCGCCCTGGAGGGCGCCAAGGCGGTCAGCGCCACCAGCGTCGAACTCACCACCAACCTGCTGGTCACCGCGGACTCGGCGGCGGACGTGGGCCACTACACGATCACGCCGTCCGGCACCGTCACCGCCGCATCGCGCAAGGAACAGGAGCGGCCGCACATCATCGAGTTGACCACGGCGGAGCTAATCCCGGACCGGACGTACAAGATCACGATTCACGGTCTGCAGGCCGAGCGCGAGGGCACCGGCGTCGACCCCGAACACGACACAAGGGAGTTCACCGTCCCCAAGTAACCCCACGACGAAACCGCCCACCACCGGGGCGCCACCCCGGTGCCGACAAGCGCCAATGGCGGCACCCGCCAGCGGTCCATGCAAAGCAAACCGCGGGCGGGTGCTCTGGTGGTGACCTGGGCTCGGTTGCGTGCGCCCAGTTTGTGCATCACGTTGTGCAAATAGGATTTCACGGTGTTGAGCGAGAGCCCCAGTTGCTCGCCGATCTCGCCATTCGTGTGTCCCGATGCGACCAGCCGGAGGACGTCGTATTCGCGGGGAGTCACCGGTGCCGCCGTCGTGGCCGAGCCGGAGGTCCTGTAGCTGCCGGTGCGCGCGACCTTCCGGAGGGCGTCGTGGAGGTTCCGGCCGAAGGCTTCCCTGACCAGCAGCCCGCATGCGCCCGCGGCGAGCGAGGGCGCCACGGCGGTGTGGTCGGGGAAGGCGGTGAACAGCAGGACCCGGCTGTGCGGGGACACTTCGATGAGCCGCGGCACCACATCGGCGGCGAGCACGTCGGGCAGCCGCAGGTCGAGCAGGACCACCTCGAGACGATGGACGGCACACTCCCGGACCGCGCTGTCGGCGTCCTCCGCATGCGCGACGACCTCGATGTCGGAGTAGCGGCTCAGCTGGGTGACGACTCCCTCGCAGACGACCGGGTGGTCGTCGACGACGAGCACCCGGATTCTCGGCCCGCTCAGCATGGCAGCTCGATGCGGCAGGTCGTGCCGCCGAGCGGATCGGACGCCACCCGGAGCGAGCCGCCGAGGCGGTCGTCGCGCGCGAGCACCAAGAGGCGGAGCGGCAGCTGACGGCAGCAACCCTGGTCCGGTTCAGCGCTACGCTCCGCGCAGGCCGGTGAGCGAATGGTTCCGCGGACCGGACGGTGCGGCATGCCGGACGATCAGGCGTGGGCTGACTACGGTCAGGCTGGACGTTTGGCGCGCTGTCGGTGGGTTCTGGCAGAGTGAACAGTCGTCGGTCGTGTCGGAGCAGGAGTGGTGCTGTGAAGGCGGTTGCATTGAGCCCCCGGCAGTTGTTCGACTGGACGTCCACGAGGCGAACCCGCCTGTCGTCGGCGACGTTACTCGGCACCTGAAATACGAGTCAGGTCGTCCCTATGGAAGGGAGGTGTGATGGCGCCGCCGAGGCTCCCGCCGGAGATGTTCCAGTTCACCACCACCGAACGTGGTGATCTGCATACCGCGATCATGTACGCCTTCGGCGATGCCAACGAACGTCTGGAGACCTTCCTGACCTTCGACCAGGTCCGTGAGCGGCTGCGCGCGGTGGGCTGGTACGTCCCGCTGGACGACGCGGGCCTGAATCGCACGCTCGGGCAGCTCGTCCAGTGGAAGCTCCTCGATGTCGTACAGAACCACGCCGGCGCCTATGCCACGGCCGAGGAGTACGAACGCAAGAACCTCCAGTATTCGCTGACCCGTCGCGGAGAAGCGGCATTCGCCGGAGTCCAGCACGCCCTCACCGTTCTCGAATCCTCCGGCGCTCTGCAAACAGCCGTGCTGGACGCGATCGCAGACCGGCTCGGCGAGCTGAACACGCTACTCGGCACCGGTGACGCCACGGTCAACCGCAGAATCTTCACCACCCTTCAGGAGCTCGAAGGTCACCTGGACGCGCTGCGCAACAACACCAAGCAATTCAACGGCGAGCTGCAACGGCTGATGCGGGCCGAGGGCGCCGACCTCGCCACCTTCCATGAGGTCAAAGGCGCCACCATCGCCTATCTCCAGGAGTTCGTCACCAATCTGGATTCGCGCGCAGAGGCGGTCCGGGCCGTTCTCACGGAGGTCGAGCGGCGGGGCGTCAGCGTGCTGCATCAGAGGGCGCTCGTCGGCGCCGAACTGCCGCCGTCGCCGGGAACCGATCCGGCGGCGGCCTGGCTGACCGCCCGCCGCGCCAAATGGGACGGCCTGCGGTTGTGGTTCCTACCCGATGGGCCCGATGACTCCGATGGCGACGCCGTCCCCCGCGTGCGCCAGTTGCACGACGTAGCCCGCAGGGCGATCGTGTCCCTGCTCCAAGTGCTCGACCGCATCACCGAGTCGCGGCGGCGTTCGTCCAGTGCCGCCGCGGATTTCCGTGCGCTCGCCCGTTGGTTCGCCAACGCCCCCTCGGAGCAGGACGCGCACCGCCTCTGGGGAACGGCCTTCGGGCTGGCGCCCGCCCGGCACGCCCACCTCGCCCACGAGGACGCCGAGCTGATCCCCGCCGGGGCGCCTTGGGGGAACGCGCCGCCGGTCCCCGTCTCCGCGCATCTGCGCACCAGTGGCCGTACCGAGCACATCGGCCGTACCGCGAAAGTGCGAGACGTGGCCTCGGTCCGTGCCGAACGCCGCGAACGCGCCCGCCGCGAACGGGCCGAACTGGAGGCCGCGTGGCAGCGGCTCGCCACCGGGGGGCGGGTCAAGCTGTCCTCGTTCGGCTCCCTCGAACACGACACCTTCCGGCGGCTTCTCGACCTTCTCGGACGGGCCCTCGCGGCACCCCCTGACGCGAGTGGCCTGCGCCGTGCCGTCACCACGGACGGCCGAATCGAGGTCATGCTCTGGCCCCCTCCCGATGGGCCCGGCGTCGAACTGCGCACCGCGCGCGGACGGTTCACCACTCCCGACTATCCGGTCGAGATCCGCTTCATCGGCGGCGGCCCGGCGGTGGCCCCGCGGGCGACGACGGTGGCGCGGGAAGCGTCGGTGACATGAGCACCCTGGCAAACCAGCTCGTCAAAGCCGAGAAGGAGGAGTTGGCCCGCGCGATCCGGATCCTGCTCGGACGCCCCTTGATCTCCTTGCACATCGATCCTGAGGACTTCGACCTGATCCGCAGGCGCCATCACGCGCTCGCCCGCTGGTTCGACTACTACTGCGGATGGCGGCTTGTCGTGGAGCCCCGTCTCGGCTACGCGCGGCTGGTCAAGGTGAGGGAGACGGCGGACCCGAGCCGTCCGGCGAGACGGCGGCGGTCGACGCGAGCCCCGTTCGACCGGCGTCGCTACACGCTGTTGTGCCTGATCGCCGGGGAGGCGCTCGCCACGCCCGTGACCACGATCGGGATGCTCGCGCAACGCGTCGTCCAAGCGGCGGCCGCCGACGAGCACCTCACCGGGTACGACCCGGTACGCGCCGACGAGCGCGCGGCGTTCGCCGACGCGTTGCGGCTGCTGGAGGACCATGGGGCGGTGACGGCCGTCGACGGCGTCACCGATTCCTATGTCGACAGCGCCGAGGCCAAGGTGCTGTACCGGGTCGACACCACGCGCCTGCTCCGGCTGCTGGCGGCGCCGATGGCGCCATCGGCGGTCGCGGAGTCCTCAGGCGACCCGGCCGCCTGGCCCGACCTGCGCGACCTGACCGTCGAACGCAGGTACGGCGCCGCCGCCGATGCCTTGGCGTCCTCGGAGGGAGCATCGGAGACGCAGCGCAATCTGTGGGCGAGACATTCGCTGCTGCGTAGGCTCCTCGACGATCCCGTGGTCTACCGGGAAGACCTGACCGCCGCGCAACTCTCCTACGCGGGCTCGCCCACGGGACGGCAGATCCTCCGACGCGCGGCCGAGGAGGCGGGTTTCGAGCTTGAAGAACGGGCCGAGGGCTATCTTCTGGTCGATTCCGACGCGCTCGCGTCCGACGGCAAGTTTCCCGACGAGGGCGCGCACGCCAAAGTGGCCGCACTGCTTCTGCTCGACAGGCTGGCGGCCTCGTCCGGAGCGCACGCCGCGATCAATGACCTGGTCGAGGAGTCCGCGCGGCTTCTCACCCGCTTCCCGAAGTGGGCCAGGGCGTACCAGTCGGACGGGGGAGCCAGACGCCTCACCGACGACGCGGTCGCGGTCCTCTGCGATTTCGGGCTGGCACGGCACGCCGCCGGGGCCGGCGGGTCCGTTCGCCTGATGCCCGCGGCCTTCCGTTACACCGTCGATCGTGGGGAGGCGTGATCGTCACCGTGTCCGGTGTGGACGAGGCGGCCCCGGCCAGGTGGCAGCCCACTCGGGCCGGAATCCTCAATGTCTGGCGCTATTACGACGAGGTTTTCGAATTCCATCGAGGGCGTTTGCTCCTACGCGGGCCGAACGGAAGTGGAAAGTCCAAGGTCCTGGAGCTGTTGCTGCCCTATCTGCTGGACGCCAGCCTCAAACCCAACCGGCTGTCCACGTTCGGCGGCAGCGAGCGCACCATGCACTGGAACCTCATGGGCGATGGCCATGCCGGCAGCACGAGGGTCGGCTACGTCTGGCTGGAGTTCGCCCACCCGGGAGGCGCCCACCGAGGTGGCGCTCACTTGGCAGGCAGTCATTTGGCAGGCGCTCAACCAGGAGGCACCAATCCAGGAGACGCCCACCTGGGAGACGAAGAGGAAGAGCCGCGCTGGTTCACTTGTGGCGCCCGATTGCAGGCGACGGTCAATTCCAAGAATGTCACCGTCGCCTATTTCACCTGCGCGCAGAGGATCGGTGGCCCCGGAGGGCTGAGTCTCACCGGCGAAGGCGGCCAGCCCCTCACCCGGGCCGCGCTCGTCGAAGTCCTGGGCACCGCCGGAAAGGTCCACGAATCGGCCGACGCCTATCGCACGGCGGTACGCCGGACCCTCTACCGCGGCCTGACCGAACAACGCTACGACTCGCTGCTCACAGCACTGCGGCAACTCCGTACACCCAAGCTCTCCGAACGACTCGACCCGGGCCTGCTCTCGCAATTGCTGTCCAGCGCCCTGCCGCCGCTGGGCGAAGGGGAAATCCACGAAATCGCCGAGGGATTCGAACGGCTCGACCGTCAGCGGGAAGAGTTGCGCCGCCTGGACGGGCACGTGGCCGAGGCCGAACGGCTCGCGGCCCGCCAACGTTCCTACGCGCAGCGAGTCCTGCGCGCTGCGGCGGCGGCCCTGATCTCAGCGACGACCACCATGGACCGGCTCACTGGCACGGCCCGCGCAGACAAGGAGGAACAGGCCCGCGCCCTCACCGACCACGAAACCCTCAGCGAACGGCTGGCAAGTGCGGAACAGCGGGAACTGACCCTCGGGGCGCGCATCGAGGGTTTCCACGCCAGCCCGGCGTACCAGGCCGGACATCAGCTCGACGACCTGCGGGAGAACACGCGCACGGCCAAGCGCGCCGCAGGCGAGGCGCGAGGCATCGCCGAACGCCATGCTGCTGACGCACGGCGCAGACGGGATGAGGCCGTGCAAGCCGAGTCCGATGCCGCCGACCGGCGCTCCCTGACTGAACGGGCTCGCGAGGAGGCCGCCCGTGCCGCGGACCGCGCGGGGTTCGCCGCCTCCTTTCACGAGGCCGCGGCCTGCCTGGATCCGCTCGTCCAGGTGTCGCGTTCCGAGGAGCCCGACGACGCCCCGGGTGCGACGAGGCGGGCACGGGATCTTCTGCGCGCGGCGACGACCAGTCGCGAGAAGCAGATCGCCGAGGTGCGGAATGCGATCGGCGTCCACGAACAGGCCCGCGAACGCCGTACCGAGGCCGAGAACGACCGAGACCGGAGCCGTGCCCTGCTCGAGGCCTCGGTGGAGGCCCGCGACACGGCGCGCGACGACCACGCCGCGATCCGGAACACGCTGGCCACCGAGCTGGCGCAATGGGCACGCCGATGCTGGCACCTCGCCCCTCTCGACCCCGACGCGCTCGCGTCGGCCGTCGAGGACGAACACGACTGCGACGAGATCATCTTCGCCGCCCGCGCCGAGACGATCGAGAGGTTCGCCAAGGAGGAGAACACGCTTCAGACCCGCCGCGAGGAAAGCGTCGCGGAACTGGAATCCCGTAGTGAACGCCGCGCTGATCTCGTCAAGCAAGGCGCCGTCGAGCCCGAGGCCCGGCACACGCACGCCGCCGTCCGAACGGAGCGTCCCGGCGGCCCACTCTGGCGGCTGGTGGCCTTCGCGGACGGCATCGCCCCACCGGTCCAGGCCGGGATCGAGGCCGCGATTGAGGCTTCGGGGCTTCTGGACGCGTGGGTGATGCCGGACGGCGCCATCCTGCACGACGATCTCGACACGTTCCTCTCCGGCCGTGCCGCCGTTCCCGCGCCCGGCACGAGCCTTGCTGACATCCTGGTCCCGGAGCCCGACACCGCCGTCGCGCCCGAAGTCCTGCGCACCGTCCTTTCCGCGATCGCCTGCGAGAACGTCGCGCAGAACACCGATCACCCCGCCGCCGTGGGCACGGACGGCTCCTGGCGACTGGGCCCCGCGATGGGCCGGTGGAGCAAACCGGAGCCCGCGTTCATCGGGGCGACCGCCCGAGAACGGGCGCGGCGCCGCCGCATCGAGGAACTCGACGCGGAAATCGGGGAATTGAACGCGCACATCAGTGATGCCGACGAGCACCTGGGCCGCCTCCAGGCCGCGAGGTCCGCTTTGAGCGCCGAACTCGACGAGCGTCCCCCGCACCGACCGCTCAACAAGGCGGCACAGGCTTTGGCCGAAGCGGAACTCAAGGTCGCGGAGCACGGCGACCGGCTAAAACAAAACGAAAAACGGCTGAGCGACCGAGAGAAGCAGCAGAAATCGGCCCTGAACGCACTCACCGTCCTCGCCGCCGAACACGGCCTGCCGGTCCAGGCCGCCGCTCTCGACGGCCTGGCCGACGTCGTGCGCAACGCAGACGAAAGCGGACGCGTGTGGGTCGACCATTGCGCGTCTCTCCTGAACGCCGATGCCAAAGCACGAGAAACGTCCCGCACGTTAGACGACTATGCGCGCACGGCCGCCGAGTCCGCCAGGACGGCTGCGGAAGCCGCGGAAAGAGCCGCGACCCTCGCCGAACGGCTAGCCACGATCGACGCGACCATCGGCGTCGAACACCGGCAAGTCCTCCAACAACTCACAGTGGCCAAGCGGGAGCAGGAGAAATGCCGCGACACCTGCCAGAGCATCCGAAAAGACCTCTCCGACCTGCGCGAACGCATCGGAGAATTGAAAAAGTCGGTCGCCGCGGCAGAGCGGGAGCGCGACGACGCCGTGGCGGTCAGAGACAGAGCGGCGGCACGTTTCCGCCACCTCGCCACAGGTCATCTGGCCGCGGACGCCGGTCTTCAAGCCAGGACGACGCCCGACGACGGCGTCAAGGCGACCCTGGAGAACGCCCGAGCCGTCGCGTCGACGTTCGAACGCACCCCGCACGAGCCCAGACATGTGAGTGAGGCCGGGTCCCGCCTGGCCGAGGCGATGCACAAGGCCCGTGACGTCCTGTCGGACCAGGCCGATCTGGAACTCGTCCCGGACGAGGACGTCCAGATCCTCACGGCGACGATGAACGGCATCCGCGTCGGAGCCGCCGAGCTGAGCACCGCCCTGGCCGAGGAGCGGGACCGGCGGCGCGACGACATCACCGACAAGGAGCGCGACCTGTTCGACCGTACCCTCGCGGGCGACACCCGCCGCCATCTCGCCGACCGGATCCGGCAGGCCGGCGACCTCGTGGACGGCATGAACCGTCGCCTCGAACGCGTGCGGACGGCGTCGCAGGTCGCCGTGCGGCTGGTCTGGGAGGTCGATCCGCAGCAGACGGTCGGCATCCGCACCGCCCGTCAGCTCCTCCTGCGCGATCCGGCCGGGCTCGGAGACGACGACCGGGAGGCGCTCTACCGTTTCTTCCGCGAGCGCGTCGAGGAGGCCAGGGCCGCGAACACCGCCGCGAGCTGGGAGGAACAGCTGATGGAGGTGCTCGACTACACCGCCTGGCATCGTTTCACCGTGCGTCTGGAACGTGCGGACGGCAAGGGGTGGCAGGACCTCACCCGCAAGCTCCATGGCGCGCTGTCGGGCGGGGAGAAGGCGATCGCGCTTCACCTGCCGCTCTTCGCCGCCGTGGCGGCCCATTACCAGACCGATCAGCGCTGCCCCCGGTTCATCTTGCTGGACGAGGTGTTCGTCGGGGTGGACACCGCCAACCGCGGTCAGGTGTTCGAACTCCTGGTGAATCTGGGGCTGGATCTCGTCCTGACCTCTGACCACGAATGGTGCGACTACCGCGAACTCGACGGCATCGCGATCCACCAGCTCATCACCGGGGCTGACGGCGACGGCGACAACGCCGTCACCACCGCCCGTTTCGTCTGGGACGGTCACCGCACCCTGCCCGCCGACGACGTCCCGCCCGCTATCGAGGGCCTCGATGGCGCTTCCTGACCGGCTGCGTGCCTCCGACCTCAGCCCGCTTTGGAAGGAATTGCATCGACGATTTTCCTCGGGCGCCGCGGTGAGCCGGGTCACCGTCACCGGGCTCGACGAGCGCCAGCGTGCCGCGCTCGCCGACCTGCTCGGCCTGGACCGGTATCCGCCCCCCACGCTGACCGTCGCGGTGGCCCGCCTGGACGCCGTGCTGGAGGAGATGGCCGCCTGCGACGCCCGTACGGCAACCGAGACGATCATCGGTCCGATCGGGGACCGAGCCGCCGAGCGCCGTGACCGGGAACGAGGCCGTACCGCCCTGTGGGAATGGCTGGCCGGGCATCCGGTCGTCGCCGCCGAACCGGCTCTTCTCGACTGGGTCGCGCAAGTCCAGCGCCGGGGGCTCGTCGAAGGCTCGCTCGACGACACGCGCGCCGTGCTGGAGCGGGCTTTGACGGTGCTCTCCAGACTGCCGGCCGACGGCCGTCCGCTAGCCGCCTTCGCGAACGACACGCTCGGCGATCCGCACGCGCTGGACGAGGGCCGCCGCCTGTCCGGGCTCGTCCTGAAGGCCCTCGCCTGCGTGTACGGCATTGTCCCTCCCCGAGAGGCGTCCGAACGCAGGGCGCTCTGGGAGAGGGCCGGTATCGCCTGCGATTCCCTTTCCACAACGGTGCTGGTGGCGGGGCTGCGTCCAAGCGGCTCCGATGCCATGGCCCGTTCCTTGAATGCCTGGGCCGACGCCGGGCAGGCCTCCGTGCTCACGCTGGCGCAACTCGCCGAATTTCCCAGCCTGAACGGCGTCGGGACTCAGGTGTGGGTGACGGAGAACCCGACGATCGTCGCCTTGGCCGTCCAGCGTTTCGGTCCGCGATGCCCGCCGTTGGTGTGTTCGTCGGGCTGGCCCAACAGCGCCGCGATCCGGCTACTGCGCGATCTCGTCACCTCCGGCTGCACGCTCCACTATCACGGGGATTTCGACGGCGAGGGCCTACGAATCGCCGCCTATTTCATGGCCAGAACGGGTGCGCGCCCTTGGCGCATGTCCGCGGCGGACTACCAGGACGCCCTGGCCGCCGCGTCCGGGCCGTTCTCTTCCGCGGGTCGCATTTCCGACAGCCCTTGGGACACTGAACTCGCCCGTTCACTCGCCGCCCACAACGCCGCGATCGCGGAGGAGTCCGTGGCCGAACTCCTCCTGACCGATCTGGAAAACGCAACCGCTCCATTCCAAAGCCCAAGGTGAGCATGCACATTCTTGTGAACGCGCCTATCCAGTCCCTTACGGCAAGCGGGCGGATGGTATGACCCTCGGCTGCCAACGTTGCATGATGACGGGCTTCAGACCGGCTGGTTGCCGTGATGGCTGCGGCACTCCTGTCGCACGCACCATGCCCTCATGGGGAGAACGAAGAGTGCCGGTGGTGTGTACCGGTGCTGCGGCTGCGAGGATCCGAACAAGGGCCGCGCGATGGGCAGAAGGTGCCCACGGTTGGCGGCCAAGCGCAATCACGGCAGCTGGTACCTGCGACTGGAGTTGATGACCGGTACGGACGGCCGCCGACGCCGTGTCCGCCGGGGCGGTTTTCCGACTCGCAAGGCGGCAGAAGCGGCGTTGCTACGGCCGCGCGGCCCGGCCGGGAGCCCACTCCCGGTGGCCGACGCATCGCTGGGCGGAATCCTCAACGAGTATCGGCATGCCGCTTGACCTGCTCGGATGGAATTTTCGGCAGGCGCAGGGTCGCGTGGGACTCGAACCCACAACCTACGGATTAAAAACCCGCTGGGACCGTATCAATCCGGAGCTTTCAGTGTCGGCCAGTGTCGTGCTGTCCGCATCCAGCCCGGTTTCGGTGCCGGACCATATCTCCGAATGCCGTCCCGTACCGATTTCGCCGAGCCGACAACGAGCCAACATGGGTCCGGTGGGGCGGGTCACCGCTTGCCGGGAGGGGCGTCGTGCCGTGGTTCAAGCGACGCGTTGCTGTGACATCCCCATGACCTCAGCAACCTCCGCCTGCGTGAGGCCGCCCTTCTTGCGCATGTCGGTCAGGTACTGGGCGGCTACCTGGAGCTTCCGCCGCCGGCGGGCCCCTTCCACGCTCGGGCGGTCGTCGGGGTGGACGAACTCGTCCAGGAACTCCTCGCGGGTGTAGCTGAAGAACTGGCGCTGCTCGCTCATCGCTGTCCCTCCAGGTATGCCTTATAGGCAGCCTCCGCTGCCGGGATGGCCTCGGCGTACCCTTCCTTCCACCGGCCGGACTTGTCGCCCGCGATCAGCATGACCGCGTTGCGCGCCGGGTCGAAGATGAACAAGATCCGCGCCTCGCTGTCACCACTGGAGCCTGACCGGAGTTCTTTCAGGTTATGCAGGTCGGACCGGCGATCCGGTCCACCAGTGGCCGTCCGAGGACGGGGCCGTCATCAAGTAGGCGGTCGATCGCCTCGGCCACGAGCCGCCGGGTGACCGGCATCGGGATCGAGGTGTTCAACGTGCCCTGGTTCGCCGCCGCCCAGCGCGAGGTCGCGACCGACAAACTCGCCCGCGTCTCGTCCCTGGACTTCCTGCTGTCATACGGCCTCGCACCGCTCGGGCTCGCCCTGATCGCCCCCCGCCATGGAGTCCTTCGGGCCCGAACCTGTGCTCGCGGCGTGCGCGGCCGTCTGCTTCCTGGCTCCCGCGCTGGCCGCCCTCGTCCCCGGCACCCGCCGCTTCTCCAACCGATAGGACCCCGCGCGCACCACCACGAGCCGGCATCGGTGCCATCCTCGCCCGCGCCTTGTCCCCACGCCGTCCGAGGGGCATGAGCTGCCGGCCCGCGCCGGCACGCTGAAAACCGGAGGACATCCACGCGGTCACGCGGCACGGCATCCCGGACTCCCGCCATAGCTGCCCTTCGCGCCAGCCAGCGCTGCGATGGCGTGACATGGGCCTCGCCTATCGGATCGTCTGGCGGATCCGGACTCCGCGTGTCCTGCTGGCGGTGCTCGTCAGCGCCGGGCTGAGCGCGGTGGGCATCGCGATCCAGGCGATGGTGCGCAACGCGCTCGCCGACCCTTTCGTGTTGGGCGTCTCGTCCGGGGCATCGGTCGGGGCGGTGAGCGTAAGCGTCACCGGTGGCCTGGCCGGGCTAGGGGTGTGCGCGATATCGGCCGGCGCGTTCGCCGGCGCGCTGCTGGACTGTCTCGCCCCGGCCAGCGGCGGGACGCTGTCGCCGTTGAGGCTGGTGGTGACGGGTGTGGCGATGGGGCTCGGCTTCCAGGCGCTGATGAGCGTGATCGTGTACTTCGCACCGGACGGTGAGGCGAGCAGCATGATCCTCTTTACTGGACGATGGGCGGTTTCGGCGCCGCGTCCTGGGGCGCGCTGCCGGTCGTGGCGGCGGTCGTCCTGGCGGGCGCGCTGATCCTGTACCGGTCCGGGCGGGTTCGGGACGCGCTGGCGCTCGGCGACGGGACCGCCGCCAGCCGGGGTCGCCCCCTGGCCACGGGCAGGCCCCGCGAGTGGGACCGGCGTCGAACGGAGGAAGTCCATTCCCGCGGGTGCGGGACGGCCTGCGGGGAGTTGTCGATCCTTACCTTATGAGCAATGCACGGATATCTGGTTGTATGGTGTGCCGTCAGCGGTCAGGGCGACGATGTTCGCCGCGTTGAGCAGGGTCGCGTCTTTGTGCTCACCGTTCAACTGCATCCGCAGCACTCGTGCACCGAGCCGCAATTTCAGGCGATCTCCGCTCTGTATACTTATGGTCACACGACAGGAAGCGCTGATTTGTCGTTCCACAAGGAACGAGAACATCCGGTCCAGTAGACATCGATCGGAATTCTCCTTGTACGCCTTGACCCAATCTACCAGGGAAGCTTCGAAAGGCACATCGTACAGTGCGAAAATCATCTTCCAGTCGTAGGACTGGACGGTCTTTTTGAGCTGAACCTCCAGTTCGAGGTCCATGCCGCCGGTCTCGACGACGTCATGGAGCGGCTGGAAGCCCTGCAAGATCTTGACAACAGGCTGCTGCTGGAGCTTCCGGCCAGGGGGCATTTCCGCGGCCATGACTTCTCCTCACTATACGCGCTTAAATTGTCAGGATCGGTTGCGTCCGACGTTGGACGCAACCGAACCTTGGCGCTGCTCTGACCATCCGGGTGATGGACTCGTATCAGATCGGTTCGAAATCCACGGGGATCTCGTTGCCGTTCTGGTCCCTACCACCGCCCGAGGCCGGGTTGACGACGGTGAAGTTTTTCTCCACGCCGCCGAGGCGCAGCTTGAGGGTCTCGAAACCGACGCGCAGGAACGTTGCGTGTCCGAGGTCACTCGCCTTTGCCCGGAACTTCATGTCGATGGCGATGTCTTCCTCGTCCAGTTCCTGGAAGGTCTGCTTCAGCGCGCTCTGGGATGTGTCCGCTTTGAACTTGAGCCCCCAGACGCCATAGCTCGCCGACGACGGCAGGTTGTACACCTGGTAGAGCTTGACGAAGTTGTGGCTTCGCACCCGACCCCTGAGCGTCCCTTCGACGTCGAAGCCCCTGGACTCGATCCTGATGCCCTTGAATGTGCTGAATCCGTGAAATGCCGTGATCTTGGAATCCGGTTCTTGGGCCAGGAAGTCGAAGCTCCCGACATAGGCGGCGATGTCAGCATCGGGGCTGATGGGGGCGAAGGCTTCCTCGACGTCCGTGCGTTCGTCCGGTTGGGTCATGGGCTCCACTTCTTTCGAGTTGTAGGGGTGCGTGCCGTCTGGCGGTTGTGGCCACGACGCCCGTTCATCACGGTGTGCGACAAGTACGCTACTGATCGTGTCGATAGCGGGCAGCTATCCCGTACGCCTGAAAGTACGAACCCCAACCGCCAGGACCGTCACCCCGGGGCAGGTGGTCTCCGTGGAACGCCCCGGATTGGGTGGAGGTGCTGATGTGCCCCGAGTTTCGTGGTGCTGCGTTACCGGACTCTCATGCCGGTTGCTGGGCTGTGTGCATCCCTTCGTACTCGACTTGCCTTCGCGGGTGGGGGGTGCTCGGTGATGTCTGTAATCCACATCTGATCAGGGGCGCTGCGCTGGAACCGGCGATCGACCAGGTCAGCGGCGGTGGGCGTCTGATGCACCGGACGACGCCGCCGAGAATCGGGCAGACCCTTGATCTCGGCCCGCCGCATCAGCATTACCCGACGCTCGGTGCCCGACCGCGATGCCCAGCCCGAGGGTGAGTTCAGCGTGCACGCGGCGGCCGCCGTAGGTTCCGCGGGAGTCGGCGTGCAGCCGGCGAATCTGCTCGGTCAGCCAGGCGTGCCGGATCGCCCGCGCCGACTGCGGCCGCTTGCGCCACATGTGGAACCCCGATTCGGAGATGTTCAGCACGCGGCAGCACACCGTGATGGGCCGGCCTTCGGCAACCATCACCTCGATGGCCTCGAATCGCTTTTTTGGGGGCACCGCCTCTCTTACCAGCTCGATGGCCCGCCGGGTGACGGCCAGCTCGGTCTCCAACTGGGAGATGCGGCGCCGGGCGGCGACCAGTTCGGCCTGGCCGGCCGAGGTCGGTCCCGGCTCCAGCCCGGAGTCGACCCGGTCTTGGCGGACTAAGCTCCACCCGAGCGGGGGCCCGTCCGGCCCCCGCTTATCTGGGGAACGGTTCGATGGTGATCTCGCTGCAGCACACTCCGGGGGGTTGCTCCAGGGCGAAGTACACCGCACGCGCGACGTCGGCGGGGTCGAGCAGGGCGGGATACCGGTCGTAGTAGGCGGCGGCCTTGGCTTGGTCACCGCACCAGCGCGTGGCCGCGAAACCCGTGCGGGTCATGCCGGGGAGCACTTCGGTAACGCGTATCCCGAGCTCGGCGCATTCCTCGCGCAGCGCCGCGGTGAATCCGTGCACGGCGAACTTGCTGGCGCTGTAGGCGGCGAGGCCGGCGTCGGGACGCACCCCGTTGACGGATCCGACGTTGACCACGTCGGCCGGGCTCGTCTCGGCCAGCAGCGGCAGCATCGCATGGGTGACGCGGAGCAGGCCGACGGCGTTGGTGTCCAGGACCGAGACGGCGTCCTCGATGCCCGATCGGTGGAAGGGCGTCCGGCCGCCGATGTCGTGGCCAGCGCAGTTGACCAGGGCGTGCAGGTCCGTCCCGCCGTCCCGGATGCTGCTGGCGAGGCCGCCGACCGACTCTGCGTCGGTGACGTCCACGGCCGCCGGGATGCATGCGGGGCCCAGTTGCTTCGCGAGGGCGTCCAGTGCGTCCAACCTGCGGGCCGCGGCCGTGACGCGCCAGCCGGAGCGCACCAGGGTCTGCGCGACGGCGGCGCCGATGCCGCTCGACGCACCCACCACCAGGGCATGCTTGCTCATCGGTCACCCTCTGGGGCGTGCAACGCCCAAGGCTGGGCTTCCTCGAACCGCGCCGCGGCCGCGATCACCCGGTCGTCACGGTGCCGGTCGGCGACGATCTGCAGGCCCACGGGCAGGCCGGCAGGATCGAGACCGCAGGGAACGCTGGCGGCCGGATGCCCGGTGAGGTTGAACGGATAGGTGAAGGGCAGCCGGTCGAACAGCGGCCTTTCCGGCTCCGCCTCGGCCGGCCATGCGGTGATGGGCATGGTGGGGGTGAGCAGCAGGTCGTAGGTGTCGAACAGTTGCCGTACGCGGTCGTAGAGCTCGGCCCTGCGGGCGAGGAGCCGACGGTACTCCAGGGCGCTGCGCGTCCGGCCGTCGCGGACGTAGGCCAGCAGGCTCGGCTCGATCCAGTCGGGATGCTCCTCGGCCTTGTCCGCGAAGCGTGCGACGAAGTGGATCGCCCAGGTGGGTACGATGATCTCTTTTGCGAGCTCTCCCCAGTCGGTCCGCACCTCCTCCACGGACGCCCCGAGCCGCTCGAACTGGGCGGCGGCCTGCCTGGTGACCTCGGCGACGGCGGTGTCCACGCTCGCGTGGCCGAGGTCGGGGCTCCACGCCACGCGCAGGCCGCGCACGGACGCACGGCAGGCCTCGGTGAAGTCGGGCGGCTCCCGGTCGATCGACTGGGGGTCGCGCCGGTCGGGGCCCGCGAGGGCGTTGAGCATGAGGGCGGCGTCGGTCACGGTGGTGGTGAGCGTGCCGGCGGTGGCCAGGGTGGCGTACCAGTCGTTGCTCGGCCACTTGGGGATCAGCCCGTTGGACGGCTTGACCCCGAGCACTCCGCTGAGCGCGGCGGGGATGCGCACCGAGCCGGCTCCGTCCCCGCCCTGGGCCAGCGAGCCGAGCCCGGCGGCGACCGCGGCGGCCGCGCCGCCCGAGGATCCGCCCGGCGTCCGTGTCGGATCCCAGGGGTTCCTTGCGGGCGGGCCCAGCAGGTTGTCGGTCATGTCCTTGTAGCCGGCGTGCGGCGTGTTCGTCTTGCCCAGCAGGGGGGAGCCGGTGGCGCGCAGCCTCGCGACGACCAGCGAGTCATGGTCCGGGACGTGGTCCTCGTTCCACAGCGAGCCGCCGGTGGTGCGTATCCCCGCGGTGGGCTCCAGATCCTTGATCGAGTGCGGGACGCCGTCGAGCGGGCCGAGGCGCTCGCCGCGCAGGGCGCGTGCCTCCGCCGCCCTGGCGTCCCGGCGCGCCCGTTCCGGCGTGACCGTGAGGAACGCGTCGAGATGGGGGTTCAGCTCATCGATGCGCTGAAGGATCGCCTCCGTGAGCTCGACCGGGGAGAGCTCTCCGGCCTCGATGAGCCGTCCGGACTCATGGGCCGGCAGCCGCCACAACTCGGTGCTCACCGGTCACCCGCCGCGAGATCGGCGAGCGTGTCGCGGAACGCCTGGAGAGTGGTCGTGATGTCGTCGTGGTCGTGCGCGGCCGACAGGTACCAGTTGCCGCGGGCGCTGGCCCAGATGCCTCGTTCCCAGAGCCCGGTGACCAGCCGCTGGTAGCCCGCCATGTCCGCCTCGGCGGTCTCCTCCCAGGGTTCTCCGGGGTCGCGGTCGACCAGGGCGATGTAGAACGCCGCCGGGAACCCGCGGACGCGCAGCCGAACCCCGGCCTCCTCGGCGACGTCGGCGAGGCCCGACATCAGACGCGAGCCGACGTCCTCGATGTGCCGGTGGACCTGGCCGTCGGCGAGTGCGTCCACGGTGGCCACGACGGCGGCCATGCTCGCGGTCGAGGCGTTGTAGGTCCCGCGGTGATTGACCGTCCCGTCCTCGATCCGGTCGAGGGCGGCGCGGTGCCCGGCCACCGCCGCCACCGGCCAGCCCGAGGCGATGCCCTTGGCGAAGGTGGCCAGGTCCGGTGTGACGCCGAACTGCTCGGCGGCTCCGCCGGGCGCCAGCCGGGCGCCGGTGACGATCTCGTCGAAGATCAACTGCGTGCCGGACGCCTCGGTCAGGCGGCGGCATGCCCGCAGATAGCCGGGCGCCGGAAGGGTACCGCGATGGTTGTACATCACCGGTTCCATGATCACGGCCGCGATGTGGGAGCCGCGTCGCTCCAGGAGCGTTCTCAGGGCGTCCTCGTCGTTCCACGGCAGCAGGTGCGTCCATGGATCCACGCCGCCCGGCCACCGTCCCGCCGACTGGTCGCCGCCGGGCGCGGGCACCTCGTCCACCAGCCAGCCGTGGTAGTGGCCTTCGAATCGTACGATCTCCTGGCGTCCCGTGTACGCCCGCGCCACGCGGAGGGCAAGTTCAGCGGCCTCGCTACCGGTCGTGGTGAAGCGGAGCATCTCGGGCCACCGCAGCATCGACCGCAGCTTCTCGGCGGCCACCACCTCCAGCGGGTGCTGCGATCCGAGGCACATGCCCGACTCGGCGGCCGCGGTCGTGGCCTTGAGCACGGCCGGCGGCGCGTGCCCCAGCAGGCCGGGTCCCCGGCCGAGGACGAAGTCGATGTACCGCCGGCCCGCCACGTCCCACAGGTGCGCACCGCTCCCCCGCTCGAAGAACATGTCGGCGTGGCCGAGGCGGGCGTTGGAATGCACCCCGCCCGGGGCCACGCCCAGGGCCCGCGGACGCAGATCGTGGTTGTCGCTCATCGGGTCGCTCCCTCAGACGGCTGAATTCAGTAGGCGGTCACGGCCCGCCGGTCCTTCGGCTTGAGCACCGGGGTCTCGGTCTTGGACGAGACGACCTCGAGCACGACCGGGCTGCCGGCGTGATCGGCGGCGGCCTTCGTCGCGGCCTCGGCGAACTGGTCCGGCGTCGTGCAGCGGTGCCCGAGCGTGCCCATGGCGACGGCGGCGGCCGCGAAGTCGACGTCGGTGAAGTCCTGGGAGATCGGTTCGTCGCCCGGGTAACGCTGCGCGGCCGAGTGCCGCGTCCAGGCGAGCACCGAGTTGTTCAGCACCGTCGCCACGACCGGCAGCCGCAGGCGAGCGAGCGTCTCAAGCTCGGACTGGGAGTAGGCCCAGCCGCCGTCCCCGGCGACGCAGTAAACCCGTGCGTCGGAACCCGCGTCCTGGAGTGCCAGCGCGCTGCCGATCGCCGCGGGCAGCCCCCAGCCGAGCCCGGCCAGCCCGCGCGGGGCGATGAAGGTCCGGCCGGCCCGGCGGGTACGCCAGTGCGCGGCGCCCCAGCCGGAGGACAGGCTGGCATCGGTGACGAGCACGTCGTCCTCGCCCATGACCGCGCCCAGAGCCCGCATCACCGCTTGTGGTTTCACCGCTCCATGCTCGTCCACACCGTCGTCGGGGGTGCCGCGCCACCACTCGTCGACCAGCCGCCGGACACCTTCGGCGTCCCAGTCGCTGCCGTTCCTTTCGGGCACGGCGTCGGCGAGGGCCTTCGCGCCGAGTCTGGCGTCGCATTCCAGCCCCAGGCTCTGCGGAAAGTTCCGCCCGATCTCCGTCGCGTCCAGGTCGAGGTGGACGATCGGCGTCCCCGGCGGAGGCAGCGTCCAGTTCAGGGTGGCGCCCTGGGCGGCCTTCGTCCCGATGAACACCACGCAGTCGGCCTCGGCCAGCAGGTCATTGACCAGCGGCAGCCCGAAGGACCCCGCCGGGCCGATGGACAGCGGATGATGTTCGGAGAGGACGCCCTTGCCGTTCAGGCTCGTCGCGACAAGCGCCCCCAGGGACTCGGCCAGCCGCTGGACCTCCTCGCCGGCTCCGGAGCTCAACGCCCCGCCCCCGGCGAGAAGCAGCGGCTTGCGGCTGCGCCGCAGCAGTTCCACCGCGCCGTCCACGGCGGCGGGATCGGGGCTCGTCCGCGACTGCGGATAAGCGGTGCCCAGCCGGACGGCGGGCGGGAGCCCGGCCGCCCGCGCCGGGAACTCGGCGGAGAAGACATCGTCGGGTATCTCAAGGATGACCGGACCCGGCCGCCCCGAGGTGGCGATCCGCAGCGCGGCGGCCAGCACGCCGTCCAGGTTCTCGGGAACCTCGACCCGGCCGTAGTACTTCACGCACGGCTCCAGGTAGGAGCGCTGCTCGAAGCCCTGCGAGGCGGAGCCGAACCGGCGGCGGGTCTCCCAGTGCCGCGGGATGTCGGCGATGATCGCCAACATCGGGATGGAGCTGGTGTAGGCCTCCAGCAGGCCGGACACCAGGTTGCTCACCCCGGGCCCGACGGTCGCGTCGCAGACGCCGACCGTGCCGGACATCCGTGCGTACGCGTCGGCCGCGAAGGCGGCGCTCCGCTCGTCCCGCATCAAGGTGTGCGTGATCGCCTCACCTTGCCCGGCGATCCCGTGGTACAGCGGCGTCGTCTGCCCTCCGGGGACGCCGAACACCCGGCGGACACCGGCGGCGACCAGCAGCGCGGCGAGGCGCTCACCAACATGCACGACGTACTCCCAAGGTTTGACCACATCATGGACATGATGTTCTTATCCTGAACAGTAGAACCTGGGTAGGGTGTGGGTCAACCCATCATGAACACCTCGCCCACAACGTGGTGATCGTGTTGCTGGCCGAGCCTTTGGCGCGGCGCGAACGGTGAAAGGTGCCCCGATTTCGATGGACCCGGCGAAGCTCGGCACGATCAAGGTTCTCGACAAGGCCGCCGCGATCCTCCAGGTTCTCCGGGAGCGCGAGCGGGTCACCCCGGCGGAGCTGGTCGAGGCCGTCGGCGAGAGCCGGACGACCGTCGTGCGGATCTGCGAGACCCTCGTCCGCCATGGGCTGCTGGAGCGCGAGGACTCCGCGCGCGTCAGCTACCGCCTGGGCCTGGTCCTGATGGAGCTGGGCGCGCTGACCAGGAACCGGCTCAGCATTCGCGGCGTCGCCTACCCCGTCCTCGCCGAGCTGTCGAAGGAAACGGGCGACTCGACCAACCTCGTGGTGGAAGGGGAGGACGCGGCCGTCTGCCTCATCCGCATCGTCGGCTCCTATCCGGTCGTCAGCCAGGCCCTCTACGAAGGCGGCCGGCTCCCCTACGACCGGGGCGGTTCGAGCCTCGCGCTGCTCGCCTTCGGGAGCGAGGACCTGCGGGCACGCGTGCTGGCGCGGCGCGCGCCCGAACTGCGGCCCGAGCTGCGCGATCGGCTGGAGCGGATCCGCAGCCTCGGCCACTGCGTCAGCCGCGGGGAGTTCCTGCCGGAGACCGGCGCGGTCGGGGCCCCGGTCTTCGACGCCCACAACGACGGGGCGGTCGCCGGCATCAGCATCAGCGGCGTGGTCGGCCGGCTCGGCGACGAACGCCTGCCGGAGCTGACGGGCGCGGTGATGACCGCGGGCGAGGCCATCAGCCGCGCCCTGGCCTACACCGGGCCCTATCCCCGTCGCTGAGCTGCGTCCCGTCATCGACCTCTTCACCTGCGGGTTCCGGACGCCGCATGGCCGCGCCCGGGCGCGGCCCCCTCGTCGTGCCCGCCGGTCGCCGGGCCATTGACAGCCGTCGGCATCGCCCATAGTGTCCGCATACTCGATGTGGTTATAGTCACCACAATGTGAACACGCTCGGGCGACAGGCCCGGCGAGAACCCCGGGAGGCGTGATGATGAAACGCAGCCGGCCGGCCGTCGCACTCTGCGCGGTGCTCTCCTCCGCTGCCTGCGGCCTTGTGGGCGCCGGGTCCTCAGGGACGGACGGCGCCGACTACCCCGCCAAGCAGGTGCGCATCCTGGTGCCGTACGCGGCGGGCGGCACAACGGACCTGCTCGTCAGGACCATCGCCAAGGGCCTGGAACCACGGCTCGGCAAGGCGGTCGTCGTCGAGAACAAGCCGGGCGCGGGCGGCGGCAACGCCTACAACGAGATGCTGCGCGGTGAACCCGACGGCCACACGCTCTGCGATCTCAGCCTGCCGTTCGCCGTCATCAGCTCGACCAGGCAGAACGTCGGCTACACGGTGGACAGGTTCCAGCCGATCGGCGTCACCTACCGCGGCCCCAACGTGGTGGTCGTCCCGGCCGCCTCCCGGTACAAGGCCGCGAAGGATCTCTTCGACGCGGCGCGCGGCAAACCGGGCGACGTCGAGATCGCGACGGCCGGAGCCACCGTGTCCGCGCACATCGAAATGGAGCGCCTGCAACGCGAGTACAAGGTGCCGATCAAGCCGGTGCCGTTCGAGGGCGTGGCGCCCGCCCTGACCGCCCTTCTCGGCAAGAACGTCGATGCCGCGATCATCGACGCCAGCAAGGAGACGCTGCGCCGGATCAGTGCGGGCGAACTGCGAGCGCTGGCGATCACCTCCCCCGAGCAGGCCCCCTATCTGCCCGCCGTCCCCACGCTCAAGGAACTCGGTTACACCAACCTCACACTCAGCGTCAGCACGGACGGCCTCGCCGGCCCCAAGGGCATGCCCGACAAGGTGACGCGGAAGCTCGAGACGGCCTTGCGGGAGACGCTCCAGGACCCCAAGGTGGTCGCAACGATCGGGGAGAACTACATCCCCAAGCAATTCGTCGGCCCACAGCCGTTCGGGAAGACGATAAGTGACCTTCAGCAGGCCTACGGCCAGATCTTCCGACGCTAGCAGGGAGCGTGACCATGGAGGAGCCTTGGAAGTTCGCCGGGCGCCGCGCCGCGGCCGTGGCCTCGCTCGGCGTGGGGTGCCTCGGCGTGGCCGGCTCGCTGATCATGGAGACCGGAACGCTGAACGACCCGGGCGCGGGCATGTGGCCGCTCATCGTGAGCTGCCTGACCGTCATCGGGTCGCTGGGGCTCCTGCTGCACCGCACCTTCGACGACCATGAACCGTTCACCGGCGGGGCCCGGGCCGTCGCGGCGGCCATCGCCGGCATGATCGGCTACGCGGCGCTCTTCCCGCACACGGGATTCACGCTGCCCGCGTTCCTGCTGCTGGTGTTCTGGATCCGGGTGCTCGGCAAGGAACCGTGGCCGCTCACGCTCGCCGTGTCCGCGGCCGCCTCGTCCGCCTTCTTCTGCCTGTTCGCACTGGTACTGAACGTCCCGCTGCCCCAAGACGTGATCTGGGGAATCTGAGGATGGGTCTTCTCGACGGCCTGGCGGTCGCCCTCCAGCCCGCGAACCTGCTGTTCGTGTTCATCGGCGTGTTCGCCGGCATGGTCATCGGGGTGCTGCCCGGGCTGGGGCCGGTCGCGACGATGTCCCTCCTGCTCCCGCTGACCTTCGCGATGGGCCCGGAGTCGGCGATCATCATGCTGGCCGGCATCTACTACGGCTCCATGTACGGCGGGACGATCACATCCGTGCTGCTGCGGCTGCCGGGTGAGGCCGCGTCGATCGTCACCACCTTCGACGGCTACCAGATGGCGCGGCAGGGCCGGGCCGGCCCGGCGCTCGGTATCGCGGCGGTCGGCTCGTTCCTCGGCGGCACGATCTCGGTGATCGGCCTGACCTTGCTGTCCGGTGTGCTCGCCAGGGCCGCGCTGGCCATCGGGCCGCCCGAGTACGCGGCGCTGACCGTCCTCGGCATGGCCATGGTCGCGTTCCTGGGAACCAAGTCGTTCACCAAGAGCCTGGTCATGGTCGGGATCGGCCTGCTGATCGCCACCATCGGGCAGGACCCCATCACCGGGGAGGCGCGGCTGACCTTCGGTGCGGGGGAAATGCTCAACGGCGTGGACATGGTCGCCGTCGCCATGGGCCTGTTCGGCATCGGCGAGATGCTCCACAACCTGGAGCACCAGACCACCACACCGACCTCGCTGCCCCCGGTGTCCCGGGTCTGGCCGACGCGGCGCGACTGGCGGGAGGCCCGCGGATCGGTGCTGCGCGGCGGCGTGATCGGCTTCTTGATCGGCATCGTCCCCGGCGGCGGCGGCGTGATCTCCTCGCTGGTCTCCTACGCGGTCGAGAAACGCCGGGCGAAGCGGCCCGAGCGCTTCGGCAAAGGGGCCATCGAGGGCGTGGCCGGGCCGGAGACGGCCAACAACGCCTCGTCCACCGCGGCGTTCATCCCGCTCCTCACCCTCGGCCTGCCGTCCAACGTGGTGATGGCGGTGATCTTCGGTGCGCTGCTGATCCAGGACATCACGCCCGGACCGCAGCTGATCAACGAGCATCCCCAGGTCTTCTGGGGCGTGATCGCCTCAATGTACGTCGGCAACCTCATGCTGCTGGTGCTCAACGTGCCGCTGGTCGGGATGTTCATCCGGCTGCTGCGGCTGCGGTTCACGCTGCTGGCCCCGCTGACCGTCACGGTCATCCTGCTCGGCGTCTACACGATCAACAGCAACACCTTCGACGTCTGGGTGGCGCTGGTCTGCGGGATCATCGGCTACCTGATGCGCAAGACCGGCTTCGACCCCGGACCGCTGGTGCTGGCGCTGGCGCTGGGCGCCATCCTGGAACGCTCTTTCCGCCAGTCCCTGCTCATCTCCAACGGCAGCCTCGCCGTCTTCGCCACCCGCCCGGTGTCGGCTGTCATCCTCCTCTTCACCATCGCGCTGCTGCTCAGCCCAATGATCGGCAACCTGCGGCGACGTTCCCGACAGCAGGTGACCACCGCCGACCAGGAAGGGACCCCGTCAACTACCCGGCCCTAAGTTAAGGACCGGGTTTGCAGCTCGTGACAGTCCCTGACGAGAAGACGGTGACACGGCCGCATGGGGCGCGTTGACGAGCACCCACGCCCTTCGTGCTCGTGCGCGCACGTTCACGGCGGCGATGTGGTCGGCCGGGCCGGCGAGCCCGCAGACCACGCAGCGAAAAGTGTCCCGGGTGGGACGGTTCCTCCTGGAGACGTACCTGCAGCGCGGGCAGGACTGGGAGGTGTAGTGCGCGTCCACCGTGAGGACCGGGACCCCGGCCCGTTCGGCCTTGTAGGCGATGAAGGTTCCGAGTTGGTGGAAGGGCCAGGAGGTGTGGGTGGCCCGCCGGTGCCGTGGAACCCTTGTCCGGTCGCGGATACCCCGCAGGTCTTCCAGGGCGATTCCGCGTCCGGTGCGTTCGGCATCGGCCACCACGCTCTTGGCGATCGCGTGGTTGATGTGGGTGGCGGGCCGGGCCTCCCGGCGCGCCCGCCTCTTCAGCTTGCGTCTGGCGGACTTGGTGCCCTTGGCCTGCAGCTCGGCCCGCACCCGCGCCATCCGGCGCCGGTAGCGCTGCAGACCCCTGCCTTGGTGGTTCACCGCGTCGCTGGTGGTGGCGAGGTTCTCGATCCCCCGGTCGCCCCCGACCCAGTCCCGGGGCTCATACGCCTCGGGCGTGGGGATGTCGCACGTGGCGACCAGGAACCACTTCCCGTCCCGCACCACCAGGTCGCTCTCGCCCCGCCGGTACTCGGCCAGCGTTTTCAGCTGCGCGGCCGAACCGGTGAAGGCGAGGTTCTTCACGCGGCCGTGGACCGTCCAGATGCTCACGGTGCGCGCGTCCATCTGCCACGACAGGTTCCGGTCGTCGTAGGGGTGCGCCGCCGGTGCCCGCCTGAACGTCAGGCGGGCACCGGCGTCCCAACGTCAGGCGCCGCCGTGGAGGGCGCCCCGCGTGCCCCTCCGGTCAATGCCCGTGCGCAGCCGGCTGCGCGCGTCGGCGTAGAACGCGGCCACCAGGTCGGGTCGGTCGTCACCGGGCAGATCGACCCGAAGCCGCGGGAGTTGAGGGGCGGGCCGGATCGAACGTCCAGCGGTACAGGAAGGGAGGCTTCGGGCAGGGACCGACGGTCGTCACCAGCGTCGTGGACGCAGGGCGGCAAGGAAATCTTGAGCCGGTGCTATGCGCCCACCATGTTGTAGCCGCCGTCGGCCACCATGTAGCCGCCGGTCATGTGCGCGGCGTCGTCGCTGGCCAGGAACAAGGCGGTCCCGGCGAGTTCGGCGGGGGCGGGGATGCGTCCCATGGGGGTGAGGCTGCGCAGTTGCTCGGCGCGTCCTGATTTCCAGTCTTGCCGGCTCAACGTGGCCTCGGTCTCGATGAAGCCGGGGGCGAAGACGTTCACTCGGACGGTGGGGGCGAAGGCGTGGGCGTAGGACTTGGTCAGCCCGAGGATGCCGTACTTTCCGGCCGCGTACTGGGGGGCGCGGGCGCTGCCCCGCACGATGACGGTGGAGCCGATGTTGACGATGCTGCCGTGGCCCTGGTCGAGCATCCGCGAGCCGAACTCGTGGACGCACAGCAGGGTGCCCTTGATGTCGACCGCCAGCACATGGTCGATCGACTCCTCGGTGATGTCCCGCCAGGACATCTGGCCGGTGGCCACGTCCCCGACATTGTTGACCAGGACGTCGAGGCCGTCGAAGGCGGCGAAGATCGTGTCGGCCATCCGGCGGACGTCGTCCCAGTCGGTGATGTCGCCCTGGACGATGACGGCCTCGCCGCCCAGGGCGCGGATGCGGTCGGCGGTGCGTTCGGCGCCGTCCTTGGACCGGCGGTAGTGCACGCCGACCCGGGCGCCCTCCTGCGCGGCGCGCACGGCGATCTCGGCGCCGAAGCCCGTTCCGGCGCCCGTGACGAGCACCGAACGTCCGGGGAACCGCTGGGTGATCACTGGGCTGTGGGTCATCGGTCATTCTCCAGGTGGTCAGATGAGTACTCGGCCGCCGTCGATGTAGAGCACCTGGCCGGTGATGAAGCCGGCCCGGTCGGAGGCGAGGAAGGACACGGCGTCGGCGACCTCGTCGGGCCTGCCCAGCCGCCCGGCGGGTACCAGGGAGGTCAGATTCTGCCGGTTGCCGCCGGTGTCGAGATGGTCGCGGGTCAGGTCGGTTTCGATGTAGCCGGGGGCGACGGCATTGACGGTCACATTGTGCTGCGCCCATTCCCGCGCCATGACCCGCAGCAGCTGGTTCAGGCCGCCCTTGGTCGCGGCGTACGGGGCATGGTGCGGATGCGCCAGCAGGCCCGACACCGACGAGATGAAGACCATGCGGCCGTACCGCTGGGCGCACATCACCCGTCCCACGGCCTGCCCGAGCCAGTAGGCGGTCGACAGGTTGAGGGTCATCAGCTCCGACCAGGCCGCGTCATCGAGTTCCAGCACCGGCTTACGGACGTTCCGGCCGATCGCGTGCAGGAAGACCTCGATTCCGCCGAGCCGCCGTTGGGCCTCCTCGACAACGTCACGGCACATCCGCGGGTCGGTGAGGTCGGCGGCGAGGGTCTCCAGGTCGGCGCCGGCCTGTTTGGCGCGCAGCTGCACCTCCTCCAGATTGTGCTCGCTGACATCGACCACCATCGCACGTGCCCCCGCCAGCGCGAGTGCGTGGGCGCCGGCGCCGCCCAGCCCGCCCGCACCGACGACAAGCGTCGGACGGCCACCCAATCCCAGCCAGTCGGCCATCGACTCCCCTTCACCTCTCGCTAGATGAAAGCTATTTCCACAACCTAATGATCCAGAGTGCGGATGTCCAGCCCCGACCGGTTGGGCTGCGGGACAGCCTGCCAGGGCGGCCGTGCCGCGTTAGGCTGATCGGAACCGGTTCAGAGAGCGAGGCTCGACGCATGTCCACCAGACGAAAGCCGGTTCGCAGCGACGGTGCGACGGCTCCCACGATCGCGGAGCCCAAGCCGCCGGCCGAACCGTCCGAGGGAGCCCGGCCCGACTACCGTGTCGAGGCGCTGGCCAAGGGCCTTCGGCTGTTGTCGCTGTTCACCGAGCAGCGTCCCACCTGGCGGGTGAGCGACATGGCGACCACCACGGGCATGCCGATGCCGACGGTCTACCGGGTGGTCATGACGCTGGCGTCGGAGGACTATCTGGAGCAGCTGCCCAACGGCGACTACCGGCCAGGGGTCCGGGTGCTCACCCTCGGCACGGCCGCGCTGCGCGGCATGGACCTGGTGGAGATCGCCACCCCGCGGCTGAGGGCACTGGGCGAGGCCACCGGGGAGACGGTGAACCTGTGCGTGCTCACCGGCGACCAGGTGCTCTATCTCGTCCGCCTGCGCAACTCCGACCTGGTCACCGCCAACATCCAGGTGGGCTCGACGCTGCCCGCCGTGTACACCTCGATCGGCAAGCTGCTGCTGGCCCACCTCGACGACGCCGAGCTGGAGACCCGTATCACCACCGGCTCCTTCGGCGAGGTGCGCGGGCCCAACGGCAAGCTGTCCCTGGACGAACTACGGGAGGAGCTGGCCGCCATCCGCCGCAACGGCTGGGCGATGCAGGACGAGGAGCTGGCCTTCGGGCTGCGCTCGGTCGCCGCGCCGGTACGCGACGCCTCTGGCCGGGTAGTCGCGGGCCTGAACATCGCGGTGCAGTCGCGCGACTGGTCGACTCAGCGGATCGTCCGCGAGCTGCGGCCGCAGGCCGTGCGCACCGGCCAGGAGATCTCCGCCCTGCTCGGCTACTCCGGTGGGGACGCGTCGTGACCGTCGCGAGGCGGCCGCGGCTGCGCAAGCTGGAGGTCGGCGAGCTCGACGCCGACCAGCGCGCTCTGTACGAGTCGATCGCCTCCGGCCCGCGTGCCCGCGGGCCCCGGTTGTTCGCGCTGACCGATGCCGCCGGGCGCCTGGAAGGGCCGTTCAACGCGATGCTGCTGCGCCCCGCGCTGGGACAGGCGTTGCAGGAGCTCGGGGCGGCCATCCGCTACAGGGGCGCGCTGGACGACCGTGGCCGGGAGATCGCCATCCTGGTCGTCGCCGCCGTCTGGGACAGCGGCTTCGAACGCTATGCGCACGAGGCGGTGGGCCGGTCGGCCGGCCTCTCCGAGGAGGAGCTGCGGGCCCTCCGCCGCGGCGACCATGACGTGTTCACCGACGAGCGCGAACGGCTGATCGCCACGACCGCGCACGCACTGGCCTGTCGGAACGACCTCTCCGACGAGGAGTTCGACCGCGCCCGCGGCGGGCTGGGCATCGACGGGATCTTCGAGCTGACCACCCTGGTGGGCTACTACGCCACGCTCGCCCTCCAGCTGCGCGTCTTCCGCGTCCCGCTGCCCGAGTAACCCGTCCCTTGACACCGGCCCCGGCGCGGCGGCAGCATGCCACCCAGTTGCTGATAGCTGATTTCATGTAATGAAAGCAGGGTGCCGGTATGAAGCTGGTGACCTTCGACGAGGGACGGGTCGGCCGCATCGAGGACGACCTGATCGTCGAGTTCGACTGCGCCTCCACGCGTGAGTGGTTCGAGCGTGGCGGCCAGGTGCCCGAGACCGGGGAGCGCGTCCGGTTGGCCGACGCGAGGCTGCGGGCGCCGATCGTGCCGAAGAAGTTCTTCCACACCGCGGGCAACTTCGCCGTCCACCACGAGGAGCTGCAGAAGGTCAACTGGTCGCACCCGGTGCACAAGGGCATCGTGTTCTTCCAGAACGTGGACGCGATCATCGGCCCGGACGACGCCATCGTCTACCCCGAGGGCCTGACCAAGGAGCTCGACTACGAGCTCGAACTCGCGATCATCATCGGAAAGTCCGGCAAGTGGTTCTCACCGGACGAGGCGGGCGAGTACATCGCCGGGTACACCGTGTTCAACGACATCACCGCCCGCGACATCCAGCGCCGGGAGATGGAGTCCGGCGTCTTCTCCTTCTCCAAGGGCATCGACACCTTCTGCCCGATCGGCCCCTGGATCGTCACCGCCGACGAGATCGACGACCCGCACACGCTGGCCATGGAGCTGCGCGTCAACGGCGAGGCCCGCCAGAGCGGCAACACCGGCCACATGGTGATCCCCATCTCGCACCTGGTCGCCCACCACTCCCCGCAGGGCTACTCCGCGGGCGACATCATCACCACCGGCACCATCTCCGGCGTCGCGGCCGTTCAGGACAATCCGTTCGACTTCTACCTGCGGCCCGGCGACGTCATCGAGGCCGAGATCCAGGGCGTCGGCATGCTCCGCAACCACGTCGTGCCGTGGCAGGACGCCCACGACGCGCCCTACACCGACTCTCTCTACACGGACGCGCGATGAGGTTCGGCACCGTCGCCGGACGGCTGGTGCTCGTCGACGGCATGCGGATGATCGACGTCGAGCACCGCAGCGGCGGCCGGTTCCCCGCCGAGGTGACCGCCGCGCTGGAACACTGGGACGAGCTGCGCGACTGGGCGGCCGGCCTCGGCTGGTCGGCCGCCGAGCCGCTGGGTGAGCTGGGCCCGCCGGTGCCCGCCCCTCGGCAGGTGTTCGCGATCGCACTGAACTACCGGCCGCACGCCGCCGAGGCCGGCTACCAGGCCCCGGACGAGCCGCTGGTGTTCACCAAGTTCCCGTCCTGCATCACCGGCCCCGACGTCACGGTGCCCCTTCCGGACGGCAAGGTGGACTGGGAGATCGAGATCGTCGCCGTCATCGGCACCGGCGGCAGCGACATCCCCCGCGACCAAGCTTGGGACGCGGTCGCCGGGCTCACGCTCGGGCAGGACCTGTCCGAACGCGTGCGGCAGATGGCCGGCACACCAGCCCAGTTCTCCCTCGGCAAGTCCTTCCCCGGCTTCGGGCCGACCGGGCCGGTCGCCGTCACCCCCGACGAGTTCGGCGACCGCGCCGACATCGGCTTCGAGTGCCTGCTCAACGGCCAGACCGTGCAGAAGGGCGGCACGTCCACCATGATCTTCCCGATCGACGACCTGGTAGCCCGCCTGTCGAGCGTGTGCACGCTGCTGCCCGGCGACCTGATCTTCACCGGGACGCCGGAAGGCGTGGGCAACCGCCGCACCCCGCCGCGTTACCTGCTCCCGGGCGAGACCCTCGTCAGCCGCGCCGAAGGCATCGGCGAGATCCGCCAGACGTTCGTCACCGCCCCGACCGGGCGAAAGGACGTGTTCTCGTGACCGATGTGATGAGCGCTGCACCGCGCAGCGACGCCGACCTGTTCAGCGACGAGATCCTCCTCCAGCCGTACGAGACGTACCGGATGCTGCGGTCCATGGGGCCGGTCGTTGCACTCCAGCGCTGCGATGCGCTCGGCGTGACGACGTTCGCCGCCGTGCGGCAGGTGTTGCGGGACTGGCGGACCTTCCCGTCCGGCCAGGGCGTGGGCCTCAACGACGCCGTCAACTCGATGGGCCGCGAGTCGGTCCTGATGTCCGACCCGCCGCGGCACGAGGTGCTGCGCGGCGTCCTGATGGACCGGCTCGCCCCGCGCGCCCTGGAGCCGGTGGGCGAGCGGATCCGCCGGCAGGCATTCGACCTGGTCGACCGGCTGCTGGAGGCGGGCACCGTCGACGCGGTGCGCGACCTGGCGCGCGTCTTCCCGGTCCAGGTCGTCGGAGACCTGATCGGACTGCCGCCCGAGGGGCGGGAGGACCTGCTGCGGCTGGCCGACGGTACGTTCAACAGCTTCGGCCCCGACAACGAACGCGCCCGGCTCGGCATGACCGCCTGGGCCGAGCAGGCGCAGGTGCTGAGGCGCATCGCGACCCGGGACCGGCTGTGCGAGGGCAGCCTGGGCATGGCCGTCTACGAGGCCGCCGACGCCGGAGTCATCGACGCCGCCGACACCATGGTGATGCTCGGCACCTACCTCAACGCCGGCATGGACACCACCATCAACGCCATCAGCGCGATGATGATGTTGTTCGCCCGGCATCCCGAACAGTGGGAACTCCTGCGCCGTGAGCCCGAACGCCGGGACGCCGCCTTCGAGGAGGTACTGCGCTACGAGAGCCCCGTGCAGACCTTCACCCGCCTGGCCGCCAAGCCCGTCGCGGTCGGCGGAACGGAGGTGGCGGCGGGCCGCCGGGTGGTCGTGCTCTTCGGCTCGGCCAACCGCGACGAGCAGCGCTGGGAGCACGCCGACACCTTCGACATCGCCCGCCCTGCCAGGGCCCACGTCGGGTTCGGGTTCGGCATCCACAGTTGCGCCGGCCAAGCCCTGGCACGCATCGAGGCACGAGCCATCCTCGACGCCCTCCTCGCGCAGGTCCGCTCCTGGGAGATCGGCACCCCCATCTGGCACCTCAACAACGTCATCCGCGGCCTGGAAAGCCTTCCCCTCACATTCGAGCCACTCTGACCTGTCCGTCCCGCGCAGAAGTCGGCCGAAATCCGCCGTGGCCGGTCGCAGCCGAGGGCCTGAGCGACGATGCAGGCCAGGCCGAGACCGGCGAACCGGCGATGGCCCCAAAGAGTCGGTGGCCCCATATGGGGTTCGGGCCGTGCGCTCGTCGCAGCGGCGAGCGGGCATGACCGGACGCAGTGGATTGATCTGTGGTGGGTGTGGTGGAAGGAGGGCTGCGGCGCGGCGCCGCCGAATTCTCGGAGACGAGCGACATCGGTGACCTCACGGGGAGTAAGGGCACGAGGGAAGGCTCCGGCTCACCTCGTCCGGGCGGAACCCTCGCCGTCATTGAACGACCGACCACCGGGCTCGCCGTGGACGCCCACGTCCGGGGTCCACCCCAGCCGGCGGGAGATCGCCAGGCCGCTGGTGACGACAGACGGGACAACCGCCGTCAGCATCACCGACCCGGAACGCACCACCACCGACAACGCGGCGACGACCCGCCCCTCGGCGTCCATGATCCGCGCCGCAACCGAATCCGCGCCCTGGGTCAGCTCCCCACGCACGATCGCCGTCCCCGTTCGCCGGCAGTTGCCGAGCTCACGTCGGAGCTGCACAGGATCGGTGACCGTCCGCGGAGTGAACCGGTCGAGCCCGCGATTCACCACGGCGTCGAACAGCGCCCCGTCGGTGTGGGCCAGCAGCACCTTGCCCACCGCCGAGCAATGCAGCGGCAACCCCCCGCCCACCTGCGACACCAGGCCCACCGCGTCCGGCTTGGACAGCCGCTCCAGGATCACCGCCTCGGATCCCTCGAGAACCGCGAGTTGCACGTGCTGCCGCAGGGCGGTGTAAAGGTCCTCCATGGACGGCAGAGCCACCGTGCGTAGCGGCTCCGTCAGCGGCGCCAGCGTGCCCAGCTGCCACAGCCGTGTCCCCACGGTGAGCACACCGTCGGCTGTCCGATCGAGGGCGCCCGCGGCCACCAGCTCGATGGCCAACCGGCGCACCGTGGCATCGGGCAGGCCCGTCCTGCGGGCGAGCCCGGCGAAGGTGAGCCGAGTGTGACCCGGCCGGAACGCGAACAGAACTTGCAGGAGCCGGGAGCTGACACTGCGCCCCGGTTCACTGGTCGGCGGCATGGGACAGTTATAGCCGGTGAACGAACATCTACCTAAGGTTCGTTCATTCAATGAGCGCCACGGTTCCCCTGGTAGACCGGGTCGGCGAAGGATCGCCCCATGCTCGCATCGTCTCCCGGCACTCTCCGTGTCGCCATCGTCGGGGGTGGCATCGGTGGCCTCGCCGCGGCCGCCTTCCTGCACCGCGCGGGCCTGCCGAGCGCCGTCTATGAGCAGGCCCCGGAGCTGAAGGAGGTGGGCGCCGGGCTGGTGCTGGCACCGAACGCGGTACGGCTGCTGCGCCGGCTGGGCGCGATGGACCAGCTGGACGGCCGGGCCGTCCCTCTGGACGTGGGATGGGAGTTCCGCCGCTGGGCAGACGGGAGGGTTCTGTCCGCCGAGAACCTGGCCGACTCGTGCGAGCGCCTCTACGGCGAGCGCACCTACACGGTGCACCGGGCCGACCTCGCCGACGCGATCGACTCCGCCGTCCCACCGGGCGCGGTCCGGCTCGGCAAGCGCTGCACCTCCGTAACGGTCCGCGGCGATACCGCGGTGCTGGCGTTCGCCGACGGGACCTCTGTCGAGGCGGACGTCGTGATCGGCGCCGACGGTGTGCACTCAACGGTGCGTGGCGCGGTGACCGAACCATCCTCGGCGACCTTCTCGGGGATCTGCGCGTTCCGCGCCCTCGTGCCGGCTGCTCGTGCGCCCGAGTTCGCCCGTCGCCGGGCCCAGACGCTGTGGATCGGCCCCGATCACCACCTGGTGCACTACCCCGTCTCCGGCGAGACCGTGGTCAACCTCGTCGCCTTCGCCCCCGCAGGCGATTACACGATCGAGTCCTGGAGCGCCACCGCGACCGTGGACGAGTTCCTCGCCGAGTTCGCCGGATGGGACCCCCGCCTGCAAGAGCTGATCAAGGGCGCCGGCACGCCGGGCCGGTGGGCGCTGCTGGACCGCGCGCCGCTCGAACGCTGGAGCCACGGCCCGGTCACCCTCCTCGGCGACGCCGCCCACCCCATGTTCCCCTTCTTCGCCCAAGGCGCCGCGCAGTCCATCGAGGACGCCGCCGTCCTGGCCCGCTGCCTGGCCCAGGACGCGCAGGCTCCCGCACGCGCGCTGCGGCGCTACGAGTCGCTCCGGATCGGCCGCACCACCCGGCTCCAGGAGGTCAGCCACGCCAGAGCGCACGTCAACCACCTGCCCGACGGACCCGAGCAGGAGGCCCGGGACGCCTCCCTTGCCGACGCGGACCCGCTGGTCGCCAACAGCTGGATCTACGCCTACGACGCCGAGGCGGAAGAGCCGCAGCTGCGGTCTGACGAGGAGGACCCGCATGGAGCTGTTCAGCGAGGAACGGTCAGCTGAGGTGGTCGCCGCGAGCTTCGCGGACACCACCGGCCCGCGGCCGAGGCAGTTGCCGACCGTGCTGCAGGCACCCCGACGAAAGGAACTCACCAGATGGCCACCGCTGACCGCACAGCCGGGTCGCTGCAGGATCTGATCGACTCCACCCGCGACCTCGTGGAATACCTCTACAACGACACGCCGGGTCCGCACAGCCGCATCCGCCCGGACCTGAACCCGGTACCCACCGAGTTCTCGAACTGGCGCGACGAGCAGCGCGCCTGGCGGGAGACCGCGGTCCTCTTCGACCAGTCGCACCACATGCCCGAGCTGTTCGTGGAAGGCCCGGACGCCTACCGCCTACTGAACACGATCGGCGTCAACAGCCTCGCCAACCTCGACCCGACCAGGGCCAAGCAGTTCATCGGCTGCAACGCCCGCGGGCAGATGATCGGCGACTGCATCCTCTACCAGCTAGGCGACCAGGCCTACGAGCTGGTGAGTAGCATGCCCCTGCTCAACTGGATCGAGTACCAGGCCCAGGCCCGCGACTGGGACGTGACCATCGAGCGAGACAACAACACCTCCGACAACCCCACCGGCCGCCGTGTCAAGTTCCGGTTCCAGCTGGACGGCCCCAACGCCGGCAAGATCTTCGACGAGGTCGTCGAGGGCGACACCCCCGAGATCAGGTTCTTCCGGACCGCCCGGGTGAGGATCGCCGGCGTCGACCTGCTCGCCCTGCGGCACGGGATGGCCGGGCACAAGGGCGTGGAGATCTCCGGCCCCTACGAACACGCCGACACGGTGCGCGCCGCCATCCTGGCGGCCGGCGCCACGCACGGGCTACGGCAGGGCGGTATCAAAGCCTACTTCAGCACCATCTACGAGCAGGCGTGGCTCCCCTATCCCCTGCCCGCCATCTACACCGGCCAGGACCTGCGCGCCTACCGGGCATGGCTCCCCGCCGACGGCTGGGAAGGCAAGTTCTCGATCGCCGGAAGCTTCGTCTCGAACAACATCGAGGACTACTACGTCACCCCTTACGACCTCGGCTACGGCCACATCGTCAAGTTCGACCACGACTTCATCGGCCGCGAGGCGTTGGAGAAACTCGCCCCCAACCCTCCGCGCAAGAAGGTGGCACTCGTCTGGAACACCGACGACGTGCTGCGCATCGTCGGTTCGCTCCTCGAACCCGGCGTGCCCTACAAGTACCTCGAACTGCCGATCGCCGACTACGGCAACATGATCCAGCGGGACGAGGTCCGCACCTTGGACGGGACGCTGGTCGGGCTGGCCACGCACACCGGCTACAGCACCAACGAGCGGAAAATCCTCTCCCTCGCCCTGCTCGACGCCGATCACGCCGCCCCCGGCGAGGAAGTCACCATCCTCTGGGGGGAACCGAACGGCGGCTCCCGCAAGCCCGGCGTCGAGTTGCACCAGCAATCCCTCGTGCGCGCAACGGTCGCCCCCGCCCCCTACGCGGCCGCCGTACAGCAGATGATGCGATCTTCCATCGACCCATCCGCCGCACGATGACGACGCAGCACGTCGACCACCACGCCGCGGCGCCACCGAAACCGCCGTGTCCCTGCATACAGGAGATGTGACGGTGTGAATCGCGCCATCATCACCCGGGAACCGGCAGCCCGCGCCCAGTTGCAGGGGGCGTTCCAGACGCTGGGCTTCGAGGTGATCCCCTTCAAGGGAACCGAGCAGGCCGTGCTGGCGCACATCCCCACGGAGGTGCGGCTGACGGTCACCGCGTCCCCGGCCAAGGGGCAGGACACCACCGTCGACCTCGCCGTCGCACTCGCCGGCCACGGCTACCCCGTCGCCCCCCACCTGTCCGCCCGGCTGGTCCGCGACCGGGCCCACCTGGCCGACATCGTGGCCCGCTGCCGCGAGGCCGGCATCACCGAGGCGTTCGTCATCGGCGGCGACCCGGCCGGCACCCCCACCGGGTTCGAGCACGCGCACGACCTCCTGGTGGCGCTCCACGAACTCGACCACGGCTTCACCGACATCGGCGTCGGCGGCCACCCGGAGGGCCACCCCGCAGTCGCCGATGAGGCGCTGTTCCAGGCGCTCGCCGCCAAGGCCCCGCTGGCCACCCACATCACGACCCAGATCGTGTTCGACCCGCGGGCCATCCTGAACTGGGCACGCGAGCTGCACCGGCGCGGGATCGACCTGCCGGTTCACGTCGGCGTGCCGGGAGCAGTCCACCGGCAGAAGCTGTTGCGGGTCTCCAGCGGACTCGGCATCGGTGAATCGGCGAAATTCCTCAAAAAGCAGCAGAACCTGCTGTGGAGGTTCTTCCTGCCCGGCGGCTACCGCCCCGACAAGATCATCGACGGTCTCATCTCGCACATGGGCAAGCCCGACAACACCATCGCGGGCTTTCACATCTTCACCTTCAACGACCTCGAGCCGACCGAGGCCTGGCGACGGCGGACACTGCAGAGCCTCAAGTGACACCACGGTCCAGCCCGGCCGTCGGTCTTCACCAAGCCGCCTCACCGCCCGGATCCGGAGACACCATGAGTACCGCAGTGACCACGAGTACCGCCGCACTGCCCCGCGCCGCGTCCGCGGCGCCACGCGACCACGACCTGTGCCGCCTCCTCGTCCGATGTCAGGACCGGCCCGGCATCGTGTCCGCGGTCAGCACCTTCCTGACACACGCGGGGGCCAACATCGTGAGCCTGAGCCAGCACGCCACCGCCGAGGAGGGTGCCGCGTTCTTCCAGCGCACGGAGTTCCACCTGCCCGGGCTTCCCGCCGCCCGCGCCGAGCTCGAGCGCTCCTTCGCCACCGAGGTCGCCGAGCGGTTCGACATGGAGTTCCAGCTCACCGAGGCGGCCAAGCCGAAACGCGTGGCGATCATGGTCTCCAAGTCCGACCACTGCGTGCTCGACCTGCTCTGGCGCAACCGCAGGGGCGAGCTCGACATGTCGGTGGCCATGGTAATCTCCAACCATCCCGAGCTGGCCGACGAGATCCGCCCGTTCGGCATCCCGTACTTCCACATCCCGGCGACCCGCGAGAACCGCGCCGAAGCCGAGCAGCGACAGCTGGAACTGCTACTCGGCAACGTCGACCTGGTCGTACTGGCCCGCTACATGCAGATCATCAGCCCCGACTTCCTCGCCCAGGTGGGCTGCCCACTGATCAACATCCATCACTCGTTCCTTCCCGCGTTCATCGGGGCGGGCCCCTACCAGAAGGCGAAGGAACGGGGGGTGAAACTCATCGGCGCGACCGCCCACTACGTGACCGAGGACCTGGACGAAGGTCCGATCATCGAGCAGGACATCGTGCGCGTGGATCACCGGCACAGCACCCCCGATCTGATCCGCCTGGGCGCGGACGTGGAGCGGGTCGTGCTCTCGCGGGCGGTGCGGTGGCACTGCGAGGACCGCGTGGCCCGCCACGGCAACACGACCATCGTCTTCTGAGACCCGGTGATCGACGGCGCGGTGGTCGAGGTGGTGGCCGGCCGGGCCCCGGCCGCCGCTCATTGAATGAACAGGTTCATTGCGACATGGCAACCCGGGCGTAATAATTTGTTATTACCACAACTCGCCTCCATGCGCAAAGTGAGACCGAACACGTTCGAACGATCGTTTAAATAAAACTCACCAAGAAGGAGACGACAATGGCCGTCAACCCCGCTTCACCAGGGCTCAACGACTCCGATCTCGATCGCCTGGTTGAGCCGGAACGCGTTCACCGGCGGGTGTATGCCGATCCCGATGTCTTCGAGCTGGAAATGGATCGCATCTTCGGTCGGACCTGGATCTATGTGGGGCACGAAAGCCAGGTTCCGCAGCCGGGCGACTACTACACGACGCAGGTTGGGCGCCAGCCGGTCGTCATGACGCGCCATACCGACGATCGAATCTATGTGCTCGAGAATCGCTGTCCGCACAAGGGTGCGCTGGTGTGTCCGGAACGGTCTGGCCACGCGGATCGGTTCATGTGCATGTATCACGGCTGGCGGTTCAGCGGCGACGGCTCGCTCAGGTCCGTGCCTGTGCGCTCCGGTTATGAGGGCACATCCTTCGACCCGAACGATCCCGCAAATGGTATGAGGCGCCTGCCGCGCGTCGAGAACTATCGCGGATTCGTGTTCGCCTCGCTCGCCGCGGATGGGCCCGATCTCAGGACCTGGGCCGGCGAAGGAATTCGTAGTTTCGACAGTATGGTCGACCGTGCTCCGGATGGTGCTGTTGAGGTCATCGGCGATTGCTACCGGACTGTGCAGAACAGCAACTGGAAAATCTTTGTCGATAATATGAGCGACGGCATGCACACGTCTTTCGTGCATCACCAGTCGGCGCGGGCGGCGAAGCGGACACTTGAAAAGTTCAAGGTCAATCATGCCGGTGGCCTGGAAGTGGCGGCGTTGCTTGCCGGCCAACCCGACCAGATGGCGAAGATCGACCTGGTGGCGCATCCGAATGGGCACTTCGACATGGGGGCCTTCGCTCCTGATCCGACGGGCCCTGATGGAGAAAAATACAAGGCGTCGCTGATCGCGCGCCACGGCAAGGAGGGCGCCGAGGCGATCCTTCAGCGAAACTACCATAACGCCTTGATGTTCCCGACCGTCATCCTGCAGTCGTCGCTTCAGCAACTCCGCGCTATTCGTCCGCTGAGCGTCGACAAAACGTTGCTGGAGATCTGGATCTTCCGCCTCAAAGGGGCGCCGGACAGTTTCACGAGTCGGTCCATTACAGCCGCCAACACCGCGAACTCGCCGTCGAACATCGTCGCGGCCGACGACTTCGAGTCCTATTACCGGTGCCATGCCGGGCTGGTAGGTCCCGAGTCGGAATGGGTGCTCTTGAGCCGAGAGGCGAATCGCGATGTGCCGGTCGGCACAAGCCTGCGGGGGTTTACTGGAAACTCGGAAGTCTGCATGCGCAACATGTACCAGGCCTGGCGCGAGTGCATGACGGCGCAGTGAGCGGCGTCACCGATATCGAGAGGATCGAATTATGCCAACCACCACAAGGACGTCGGCGCTCCGACTCAGTCGCAGCGAAGCCGAGGATTTCCTTTTCCAGCAGGCGGAATACATCGACAGCCGCGATTACGCGCCGTGGATCGATTTGTTCTTGCCCGATGGCGCCTATTGGATTCCGGCGCGGCCTGGCGATACCGATCCTAAAGCGCAACTATCGTATATGTACGATGACGTGCCGTTCATGGTGGCGCGTTGCGAACGGTTGCTGGATTTTGGCACCGCCGGGCAGCAGCCAATCACGCGAAGCAGTCATATTGTCGGCAACGTGCGTATCGGCGACACGACAAGCAATGGAGAGCTCGTCGTTCACTCGCGTTTCCAGGTAACGCAGTTCCGGCGCGACGTTGTGACGTCGTACGCGGGCGCATATACGCACCACCTCGTGGGGACCCCAGAGGGTGTCAAAATCCGCCTGCAACGCGTGGACCTCATCGATTGCGACGGCATCCACGACTACATTCTGCAAGTTTACCTCTAACCGGGGCCCCGAAAATGGGGCCAGCGCTCACGGCCGACCCCGCCCCGGACGCAACGGTCGCAGATCGATTCAGGGAGGGAACAAATGACCGTGCTTCGCAACCAGGTGGAGATCGAGGCCGAGGACGGGAAGTTCGACGCGTATCTTTCCGCGACCGAGACAGGCCAGGGGCCGGGCGTAGTCATAGTCTCGTCCATTTTCGGCATCGATCAGGACATGAAGAACATGTGCGACGACCTCGCCGGCCGGGACTGCGTCGCGCTTGCGCCGAATTTCTTCTGGCGCGATCAGGATTCGGGCGTGCTGGCCCTGCCGGATGTGCAACGCGCGATCGACCGCGCCATGCGAAACGACTTCACAAAGGCGCTGAGCGATCTCAGGCGTGGCATCGCGGAGGTTCGCAGCCATCCCAACTGCAACGGCAAGATCGCAGTACTCGGCTTTTGCTTTGGCGGCCCCTTCGCATGGCGGGCAGCATGCGACGGGTTCGGCATCGACGCGGCCGTGTCGTTCCATGGCACCCACGTATCGAAAGCCATGCGGCCCGGCGACCAACCGAAATGCCCGGTATCGTTCCATTACGGCGACAAGGATGACCTTGCACCGCCGGAGGAGCTCGAAGCGGTGCAGGAAATGGCGGACGCCACCGGCAGCGAATTCGTAATCCACCCGGGTGCAGGGCACGCCTTCACGATGCCCCTCAATCCGCATCACTACCATGCGGAAGCTTCGAGAAAATCTTGGGATCGTGCACTGCAGATGCTCGATGCGCTGCGCACCTAGAGCATTTCCCGATCAGCCGGAATGCCTTCATGCTTAGCCACGGAAGTGTCGGGACGTCGGCGGGTCCTGCAGGTAGCGAGCTCCTGTTGGGCCAACCCGCCGGCGTCGACAACGTCGTCACCTGACCGTCTTTCCGCCCGCCGCTCCCCGTTTGGAAGAAATGAACGACGCCGATCCTTCCTGAACTCACAGGAGGCATGCCATGTCCACTTCTGCAGCGCCAACGGCTGTCGCTCAAAAACGCAATGCACGTACCGCGGCCACATCTGGATTCTTCGGTACCACATTGGAGTACTACGACTTCTTCCTCTACGCGACCGCCGCCGCACTGTTTTTCGGCCGGCTTTTCTTCCCCGACCCCGCACTGGGCACCCTGCTGGCGCTGAGCAGCCTCGGTGTCGCCTACGTCGCTCGTCCGTTCGGTGCGGTGGTGTGGGGGCACCTCGGGGACCGGTTCGGTCGCAAGAAGATCCTGATCGCGATCCTGCTCACGATGGGGATCGCCACCTTTCTGGTGGGATGTATTCCGAGCTATGCGGCGATCGGCCCGGCGGCTCCGGTCATCCTCGTCCTGCTTCGCGTGATCCAGGGGTTGTCCGCGGGTGGCGAGCAGGCAGGGTCCGCCCTGCTGGCCTTCGAACACGCGCCCGAGGGCAAGCGTGCTTTCTACACCAGCTGGACGCACAGCGGGACGCAGTTCGGGAACATCCTCGCGAGCGTGGTGTTCCTGCCGCTGACCGCGTTCCTGCCGGACGACGCCATGCTCGCTTGGGGATGGCGGATCCCGTTCTGGCTGAGCGCCCTGGTCATCGCGTTCACGTTGGTGCTTCGACGTCGGCTGGCCGACCCCGAGACCTACCAGGAACTGAAGCAAGAAGGGCTGGTCACCAAGGTCCCGCTCGTCGAGGTGCTCCGCGGCCACTGGCGCGCCGTGCTCCGGGTCGCCGTGGCCGGGCTCTGCCTCGCGCCGACCCCCCTGGTGTACGTTTTCGGCCTGAGCTATGCCACCACCGGGAACGGGCTCAGCCGGTCGCCGATGCTGGTCTTGATCGCGGGCGCGAGTCTCACCTTGATCGCCACCCAACCACTGTTCGCGATGCTGTCCGACCGCATCGGCCGCAAACCCGTGTTCGTGACCGGCGCCGTAGGCTGCGCGGCGCTGACCCCGGTATGGCTCCATGCCGTCCATACGGGCAACTGGACGCTGATCTACCTGGCCGGCTTCGCCATCATGGGTGTCTTCTTCGCCATGCAGAGCGGCGTCATCCTCGCCACCTTCCTGGAGATGTTCCCGACGCACATCCGGTTCACCGGCATGGCGGTCAGCTTCATGCTGGGCGTTGTCGGCACCGGTTTCCTCCCGGCCATCGCCCAGTCGTTCGTCCAGAACGACCCCGACAACTGGCCGCCGGTCGCCTGGCTGTTCGCGGCAATCATCATCGCTGCCGGTGCGGCCGTACTGACCGGGCCGGAGAACCACCGGGTTCCCACGGGCGAGCTGGGACTCACCCGAGCCAGGAGGACAGTTCCCACGACCGGCGGTGCGGCGACGCCGGAGGTGCCCGGCCTGAACCCCGCACCCTGATTCATGAAGCTACCCAGTACGCCGCGCTCCGAGCGTGGACTCATCGAGGAGGACGACATGATGGAGACCGTCTTCACCAGAGGGCTCGGTGAGGTCGACAAGGAGCTCGCCGCCGCGGGGGTGATCACGTGGTGACCATCTTCCGGGAGGTCGTGTACGCGCAGCCGCTCGGGTTCCGTCCCCTCGCCCTGGACCTTTTCGTCCCGGCCGAACCGGTCGCCCTGTGCCTCTACCTGCATGGCGGTGGCTGGCGCATCGGCAGCCGCGCCGACGGCCTCGAAGTCGGCCCGAACGTCCCCAGGTCGCCCTGGCAGCAGCCGTCCTTCTTCGAGCGGGTCGCGCAACTGGGCCTGGCCGTGGCGAGCGCGGAGTACCGGCTGAGCGGGGAAGCCCGCTTCCCGGCACAACTGGAGGACGTGGAAAGCGCGGCCCGCTACCTCGCTGAGCACCGAAGCGACTTCGGGATCTCGACCGACGCCCGGGTGTGCTGGGGAGCCTCCGCGGGAGGGCACCTGGCGGCGCTGCACGCGCTGACCACCTCGCTGCCGGTGTCCGCGGCCGTCTGCTGGTACCCGGTGACCGACCTGGTCGCCCTGCCCGCGGACATCGACGATGCCGGCGGACAGGCCGACCGGAGCCGGGAATCCCGGGAGGCACGGCTGCTGGGCGCGACCGCGGACGAGCGGCCGGAAACGGCTCGCGCCGCCAGCGCCGTCCACGCCGTGCGGCCGGGCGCTCCGCCCTTCCTGCTCCTGCACGGCGACAAGGACACGGCCGTTCCGCTCCGGCAGAGCCACCGGCTGGCCGAGGCGCTGCGAGCCGTGGGAGGCCACGCCGTGGTCGAGGAGGTCCCCGGCGCGACTCATATCTTCCCCGAACTCGACGACGCGGCGTTGCAGAGGCTCGTCGAACGATCGGCGCGCTTCCTCCTTGCAGCGGCGACGGGCGAGAAGGGCGCTGCGGCTCGCTGACGTGGTGCGCCGGGGCGACCCCGTGCACCACCGCGGTCAGGGCCGATGGCCGCTTGCGATAGGACTCTCCGGCACGATCCCCGACTCCATCCACCGCAAACGCCGGCGCATACCCGTGAAGGCCGAGTCGCGGTCGTGAACCATCACCATCGGACGACACAGAGGAGCAAGGCGTGATGAAGGTCGCGGAGGCAGTCGGGCGGACGCTGGGACACCTGGGTGTGCGTCAGGTGTTCGGAGTGGTGGGCAGCGGGAACTTCCACGTCACCAACGCCCTGATCGCAGCGGGGGCCCGGTTCGTCGCGGCGCGTCACGAGCACGGCGCGGCGGTGATGGCCGACGCCTACTCACGGGCCACGGGAGAGGTCAGCGTGGCCAGCCTCCACCAGGGCTGCGGGCTCACCAACGCCCTGACCGGCATCACCGAAGCGGCCAAGAGCCGTACACCCCTCCTGGTCGTCACCGGAGACACATCTCCCACGCAGTCCACGTCGAACTTCTGGATCGAGCAGGAGATGACGGTCAGGGGCGTCGGCGCCATCTCCGAGCGCGTCCACAGCGCACGGACCGCGGTGGCCGACGCCGCACGGGCCTACTCCCGTGCCCTGCTGGAGCGGCGCACCGTGGTCCTGCACCTCGCGCTCGACGTGCAGCAGCAGGACCTCGACTGGTCTCCCGATGTCGTCCCCCCGGTCCCCGAACGGGAACTGCCCACCGCCTCACCCGGTGGGGTGTGGCGCTTGGCCGACCTGCTTGCCCGGGCCGAGCGGCCGGTGCTGGTCGCCGGACGCGGCGCGCTCGACGCCCGGACCGAGCTCGAGGACCTCGCCGAGGCCGCCGGGGCCCTGCTCACCACCTCGGCCGTCGCGAGGGGCCTGTTCGCCGGCAACCCCTGGTACCTCGACGTGATGGGCGGCTTCGCCACCCCCACCGCGGCGGACCTGATCGCCGACGCCGACCTCCTCATGTCCTTCGGTGCCGGCCTCAACCAGTGGACCACCCGCGACGGCGGGCTCATCGGCAATACCACCACCGTGGCGCAGGTCGACCTCGACCTCGACGCCATCGGCCGACACCGCCGCGTCGACCTCGGCGTTCAGGGCGACTGCACCTCGACGGCACTGGCGGTCACGAAGGAGCTGGCCGGCCGCGGTGCCACGAGGCCGCGCTATCGCTCCCCCGCCGTGGCCGACCGGATCAAGGCCGGGCGGCGCTGGCAGGACGAGCCCTACGACGACACCTCGGCCGACGCGTCCGACGACACGCGCATCGACCCCCGCACCCTCACCATCGCCCTGGACCGGATGCTCCCCCGCCGGCGCGTCATCGTCCCCGACGGCGGCAACTTCAACGGCTACCCCGCCATGTTCTTCGAGATCCCCGACAACCGCGGCTACTGCCTGCCACTGGCCTTCCAATCCATCGGCATGGCACTCGCCGCAGCCATCGGCACGGCGATCGCCACACCCGACCGGCTCACCGTCGCCGGCATCGGCGACGGCGGCTTCATGATGTGCCTGACCGAGCTGGACACCGCCGTCCGGCTCGCACTACCACTGGTTGTCGTGGTCTACGACGACGCGGCCTACGGCGCCGAGGTCCACCACTTCCCCGACCACCCCTCGGACACCGTCGTCTTCCCCGACACCGACCTCGCCGCGATCGCCCGCGGCTTCGGCTGCGCCGGCATCACCGTACGCACCGTCGACGACCTCGGCCAGGTACGGGACTGGCTCTCCGGGCCGCGCACCTCCCCGCTCGTCATCGACGCCAAGATCACCAGCTTCCCGTCATGGGTGCTGGCGCACTCTTTCGCCGACGAGTCATGACCCGCTTGCGCCGCACCGGTCCTGAACCGCGTCGGCGGCCGGTGCCCACTGCACCCCACAGGTGTGGGGCGAGTCCTGCTCGCCTTCGCTCCACCGGAGGTTCAGGAGAAGGTGCTGGCCTCACCTGTTAGATCCTTCACGCCGCTGACGGTCACCTCTCCCGTCGAACTGCGCCGGATTCTCGCTGACGTCCGGACACGCGGCTTCGCCGTCAACGATCGTCAGGTAAGCGTCGGCACCTTTCGGTGGGCAGCGCCGATCCGCGACGCGAACAACGAGGTCGTCACGGCGTTGTCGCTCGTAGTCCCGTCGGAGCAGGCGTCCGTGCCGCCCCTGGCGCCCATGTCCAAGCCACCGCCCTGGCCATCTCGTGCTCACCGGCGCGGGCTGGAGGACCAAGGTGAGCCCGTGCACGTGACAGCTCCCTGAGCGTACCGATCGGAGAATGGTGTGATTATCCAACGACAAGAAGACGTCACGACCGCCGTTCTGGCGGTAATGGAGCGGACCACCGACCCGCGGTTGCGGGAGATCATGGTCTCACTGGTGACGCACCTACATGCCTTCGTCCGCGAGGTCCGGCTTACCGAGCAGGAGTTCCACAGGGCGACGGCTGTTCTCAACGAGTTGGGCCAGGCGACCACCGATACGCACAACGAGGTGGTCCTGATGGCCGGATCCTTGGGTGTGTCGTCTCTTGTGTGCCTGCTCAACAACGGCGACGGAGGGGTCACCGAGACCAACCAGTCATTGCTCGGCCCGTTCTGGCGGATGAACTCGCCGCGCGTGGCCAACGGGGGCACCATCGTGCGCTCGGACACGCCGGGTCCGGCATTGTTCGTTGATGCGGTCGTGCTCGACCCTGAGGGAAATCCCATCCAAGACGCCGCAGTCGACGTCTGGCACGCGTCGCCGGTCGGACTCTATGAGAACCAGGACCCGGACCAGGCGCACATGAATCTGCGGGGCAGATTCACGACCGGCGCCGACGGACGATTCCGGTTCCGAACGGTCAAGATGGCCGGCTATCCGATCCCGACGGACGCAGTGGTCGGGCGCCTTCTCAAGGCACAGGATCGCCATCCCTACCGCCCGGCGCACCTTCATGCCCTGATCTACAAGGAGGGCATGAAGACCCTCATCTCGCAGATTTACGACAGCGAGAACCCACATCTCGACAGCGATGTCCAGTTCGGCGTGACCCGCGCTCTCATTGGTCAGTTCGTCCGGCATGACGAACCGCATCCCACGGAGGACGTCACCACACCGTGGTACTCACTCAGTTACACCCTCCGCATGGAGCACGGGGTCGCTGAGCTTCCACGACCGCCGATCAAGTGATGAGCGCCGGGCGCGGCCTTCGACATGTGGCCGCCACGGGCGACCACATCGCAATTACGCCGCCTGGTCTGGCGACCGACAGTCGACCGGCCTTCGTCCTCCCTCCCCATCCCGCGCGCGCCGCGAACAACGTGCATGGCGGGAGGGCGCCGTTCTCTTCGACCAGTACCACCACATGGTCAACAGTGGATCACCGGACCAGACGCCCTGCGGCTCGTCACCGACACCGAGGTCGACAGCTTCGCCAGGTTCCGGTCGACATGGCCAAGCAGTACCCGGGCGCCTACCGCGAACTGAGCGCGTGATGGCTCGTCCGTGATCCACGCTTCCATCGAAAGAGCCACCTGAGGGGACCTCTGTGCTCACTGCCGAACAGCACCGAGCGGTCGCGGCCGCGTTGATCAATGCGGAGCGGCAACGCTCGCCCGTCCAGCAGCCCAGCCGCACCCACCCGGACATGGAAATCTCGGACGCCTACGCCATCCAGCGGGTGTGGGCGGCCGAGCGGGTCGCGGCAGGTGGGGCTTTGGTGCTCGCTTGCCGACGCCTACGCCGCCGAGGTCGTCGCCGGTGCCGGCTTCGACTGGCTCCTCCTCGACACCGAACATTCGCATGCGGACGTCGCCGATGTCCTCACCCAACTCCAGGTCCTCGCGGGTTACCCGTGCGCTCCGGTCGTGCGCCCCCCGTCGAACGATCCTGTGGTGATCAAGCGGCTGCTCGATGTCGGAGCGCAGACGTTGCTCATCCCGCAGGTGGAGTCACCCGAACAGGCACGTGCGGCGGTGGCGGCCACGCGGTATCCGCCCGAGGGGGTCCGGGGCGTCTCGGCCCTCACCCGCGCTACGCGGTTCGGACGCGTGCCGGGCTACGCCACACAGGCGCACACCGAGCTATGCGTCCTGGTGCAAGTGGAATCCGTGCATGCGCTCGAGCGCCTCGAGAAGATCGCAACAGTCGGATCCCGGGTTCGCCCGCCGCTGCGAGGAACTCGGCACCACGTTCACCGCTGTCGGCGTCGACATCGGGCTCCTCGCCCGAGCTGCGGACACGCTCGCGCGGGACTTCAGGCAGCGTGCCGGAGGTCACCCGGTGTCGAGCAGTAGCGAGTGAGTCACTTCCGCGGCCTCGCCTCCCGAACGCCCGCCCCCACCCACCAGGAGTTCCGACGATGAGCACGCCCGCTCTCGAACACCCAGGATGTCGGCCGGTGATGAACGCGACCTCACGATCATCGCGGCTCACGGACCCCTCCCGCGCTTGACACCTTCGACTACCCAGCGAAATCATTCAGCAACTCGTTGAAGCGGCCTGGTTCCTCGATGAAGGGCGAGTGCCCGCTATCGGCGAAGATCTCAACTCGAACGTCGGGGACCTTCTCCCTGAACACGCCGGCGTTGACGACGGGAGTGAGCGCGTCGTGCTCGCCGTGGACGATCAGTGTCGGCAAGGCGATGTGCGGGAGCAGGTCAAGCATGTTCTGGTTCATTCCATCCCAGAGCACCGCCGCGGCTCCGTCGGCGGGTGCGGTCTTGAGCGTTTCCTTGGCGAGCATTTGGAACTCGTCCTCGGGAGGAAGCCGGTGAAACCACCGTCGCATGCTCGCCGCCGCCGTAGTGGCGAAGTCCTGCTCCAAGGCGGTCCGCAAGGCATCACTGGCCGCGAGGTCACCGAGGCCGTTCGTCCAGCCGGCGCGGTTCACGGGCGATGGACTGCAGCCGATAAGGCAAATCCTGCGAATCCGCCGAAGAGGTCCAGGTAACTGAGCACCGCCGTGGAGCCGAGCGACCATCCCACGAGCACGACATCGTCCAGGTCAAGAGCTGTGAGAACGTCGTGCGCGTCGTGCGCGAGCCGTCCCACGCGCTGTCCCCGTCGGGTCTTCTCGGACTCACCCTGCCCGCGCGGGTCGTAGACGATCACCCGAAACCGATCGGACAGCGCGTCCAACTGACGGTCGAAGAAGCGGGTCGTACATGTGAAACCTGGGATGAAGACGATCGGTCTCCCGCACCCCTTCTCCCGATAGTGCAGCTCAACACCGTCACTGGTGGTCAAGATCGGCATCGTTACCGTCCCAAGACGAGTGGTCGATCGAGCGAGGTACCGCGCAGTGGCAGTGCCACGAGCCCATACTGCCTGGCCGCGATCAGCGGCGGAACGGGTACGTCCGTTGGATGACCGGTGGTGCTGAACCCTGATCTTTCACGGGTGATCGACACCTTCAGCCGCCACGGCCTCATCGCCAAAGCCGTCCAGCAAGCAGCCGCCCGCACCTGTGCTTGCCGAAAACCTCGTCCATACAGGTCGACGCGAGTCGTCCTCAACGAGCCGGATCACGTCGCCCGCCATCAGCTCCTCGTGGGTCCCGGCCCCGGCGACGCGCGTCCTCCCGCCCCGCCGGAGCCCTGATCGGACTCCGGCGGGAAGGCGCAGGACCTCCTCGATGGCGTTCGTTCGGGATGAGGGAGGGGTCGGCCGCCACTTCGAGGCGCTCGCCCGGCGATGGCCACCCCCTACGGCTTCGTTACCGACACCCAGAGTGCGGAGCGACGACCGGGCCTGGGGTCACGCCGTTCTCGTTGAAGGCGTCGACCGCGAACCAGTACGGTTCGTCCGCATTGAGCGAACGCAGCTCGATGGACGTCTTCTCGTGGACCAGCCAGCTGTGGTAGAGCTTGCGCGGGTGGCGTCCGTAGCGGACGTTGTAGCCGTGGGCGCCGCCGGCCGGGTCCCAGGCGAGCCGTGCCGTGCGGGCGTCGACGCGCTCCACGCGCGGGGTGACGGGCGGCGGCGGAGTGCCGTTGCCTTGGCCGAACACGCGCAGGCCGCTCACCGCGAAGTGCCCGTCGAACGGCAGGCGGCCGGCGGTGACGCGGACGTGGCGGAGCCGTCGCGGCTCGTCCAGGACGACGAGGGCGTGGGGTGCGTCGCGCTCGGTGCCGCGAGTGTCCAGGACCGTCTCCCACCGGGTTCCGTCGGCGGAGATCTCGAGGTGGATCTCCGCGGTCTGCACTCCGGTGTAGATGCCGCGGTACTGGTAGCCGCTCTGGGCGCCGTCGGGGCATGCGGGGGCGTGGGCGGCCAGGTCGTGGTCGGCCAGATTGACCTGGATGGCGTGCACGGTCTTCTGCTCGCCGAGGTCGAGCCGCAACCACTCCCCCAGTTCCCGCGACGCGGCCGTCCACCAGGTGCGGACGTCCTCGTTCACGGCGAGTTCCGGGGCATGGCCTTCCAGGGATGAGGAGGCCGCTGCCGCGGCACGGTAGGACAGCAGCATCCAGCCCGGCGACGCCTCCGTCCACGGGTCGAACCTGCGATCCGGGACGCGCATGGGGTAGTCGCCGAAGTTCTGATTGCAGAACAGGACGCCATCCTCGTCGAATCCGGCGGGGAAGATGCCGATGCGGCGTTCGAACTGGTGGTTGACCGAGATCCGCATCGTGGAGGCGTGCCACCAGTTGCCGTGGGCGTCCCGGAAGGTGCTGCCGTGACCGGCGCCGGTGATGAACCCGCCAGGCTTGGACGAGAAGGGGCTGTCGGGCGAGTACTCGAACGGCCCCAACGGGGACGTCGCGGTGTAGTAGCCATCGGCGTAGGTGTTGACCTCGGTGGCCGGCGCCGCGTACTGCAGGTAGTAGGTGCCGCCGTGCTTGGTCATCCACGGCCCCTCGATGAAAGGGTCGTCGCCCACGTGCTCGGCGACCATACGCTCCCATTCGGTGCGCGGCGCCTCCTTGAGGTTGTTCTCGCCCTTCTGCTCCCACCCGTGGGCGGCGGTGTCCGATCCGAACAGCGCCACGGGCTCGCCGATCGGCTCGAACGTGTCCGGGTCGAGTGCGACCCCGTACAGAGGCTCCTTGTTCGAGCATCCCCAATAGAAATAGACCGACCCGTCGTCGTCCTGAAAGAGATTGGGGTCCCAGAACGGGAACGACCCGGGCGTCACCTCGGTGAAATCGTCGGCGAGCGGATCCTCGCTTCTGAAGAAAGGGCAGTTCTCCTCCCTTCGCGACGCCGAGACGTACAGGGCTCCGTTCACCTCCCGCACGTCGGGCGCGTAGTCGAACGGCGGCAGCTTCTCCGTCGGCTGGTAGATCCACCCGACCAGATCGGCCGAATGCCAGAAGCCCCGCGACATCGAGGCGAACAGGTAGTACCGGCCCTGGTACGACACGACGGACGGGTCGGCCGCCTCTCGCTGAACACCGTGCTGGAAGTCGGCCAGCCGGGTCTCCTGGTAGCGGTAGGCGAGATCAACGGGGTTGCAGATGACGCGGTTCACAGGCACCATCAAGCCCCACTCCCCAGCGAGCGGCCAGCGGTTGCCATCTCTTGCCACGGGGACCCCGCCGGCGGCGACCCGTTCGACCTGACCGGGTCAGCGTGATCTACCGCGGCGACATCGTCGAGACCGGCCCGGCGGGGGCGATCACCTCGGCCCCCGAGCACCCTTACACCCGCCGTCTCATGCTCGCTTCACCCGTCGCCGACCCCGCCGAGCAGGCCAGGCGACGGGAGGAACGCCGGCGCCAGGTGGAGGCGGACCAGGCCGAAGGAGATGATCAGCCATCGAGCGCCGGGACGACGGAGGCCAGGAAGCCGCGGAACGATCCGAGGATGTCCACCGCGTCGCGGTCGTAGAGCCACTGTGTCTGCAGGCCGTTGAGGAGCGAGACCGCCATGGCCGCCAGCGTGGCCGGGTCGATCTCCGAGCGCAGTTCGCCGCGCTCGGCGAGAACCGCGAACACGGTGGAATAGAACCGCCGGAGGTTGGCGAAGCGCTCGGCGTAGTAGGCGTGGGCGGGATGTTCGGGCGAGGTGGCCTCTCCCGACATCACGCAGTGCAGCTCCAGCAGGCCGGGATGGAGTTCGTTGTCCGCGATCACGTTCAGCATCCCGCGCAACGCCTCGAGCGGGTGTTCCGCCGGATCGACGGCCGAGGACCCCAGAAAACGCGCGGTCTGCTCGCCGCGGAACTCCAGGACCGCGATGATCAGGTCCTCCTTGCGGGAGAAGTGGTGAAGCATCGTCGTGTAGCTGAAACCGGCACGCTTGGCGATGTCCTTCATGGTGGCGCCGTAGAAGCCCGTCTCGGCGAAGGCGTCCACGCACGCCTCAAGGACCTTGCGGCGGATCGCCGCGGACTTCGCGTACGGACCACGAACCGTCTTGCCTGTCTTACCTGCCATTAGATGTCCTAAATTGCCGCTTTAGAAGTCGTGTTGCGATACGACTTTGATGTTAGCCTGAGACCGCCGTCACATCCGAGTAAAGGAGCTCCCTCCATGACCAGCCCTGTGCCCGGTTTCCTCTGGGGCGCCTCGACCGCCCCCCACCAGATCGAGGGCAACAACGTCAACAGCGACTGGTGGCTCCACGAGCAGCTCGTGCCCGGAATGGAACGCAGCGGCGACGCCTGCGACAGCTACCACCGCTACGCCGAGGACATGCGGCTGCTGGCCGAGGCGGGCCTCAACTCCTACCGCTTCGGCATCGAGTGGGCGCGGATCGAACCGCTGCCCGGCTCCTTCTCCAACGCCGAGCTCGCCCACTACCGGCGGATGATCGACACCGGGATCGACCTCGGGCTCAAGCCGGTGATCACCCTGCACCATTTCACCCACCCCCGGTGGTTCACCGACGCCGACGGCTGGTTCGCCGACGACGCGATCGACAGGTTCCGCTCCTACGTCCGCCGCGTCAGCTCCATCCTCGACGGGGTCGAGTGGGTCTGCACGATCAACGAGCCGAACATGCTCGCCCTCATGCTCGGGATGGGCCGCGCGATGAAGCAGGGCACGATCTCGGACGAGGACGCCAAGAAGTGGATGAGCCCCACCGTCGAGGGCGCCGCACGGCCCGTCCTGCCCCTCCCCGACCCCGAGATCGGCAAGCGGCTCGCCGAGGCCCACCACGCCGCCCGCGAGATTCTCGCCGCGGAGACCGACGCCAAGACCGGTTGGACGGTCGCCTCCCCGGCCCTCGTGGCCCGACCGGGCTGCGAGGAAATACTGGAGAAGGTCCGGTACGACCGCGAGGACCTCTATCTCGACGCCGCCCGGGGCGACGACTTCATCGGCGTCCAGTCGTACTCCAGCCAGGACGTCGACGAGAACGGCATCGTCCCGCACCCGCAGGGCCCCGACACCACTCTGACCGGCAACGCCTACCGGCCCGACGCACTCGGCATCGCCGTCCGTCACGCCTGGGAGCGCATCGGCCCCACCCCGATCCTCGTCACCGAGAACGGGATCGCCACCGCCGACGACGAGCAGCGCGTCGCCTACACCAGCGAGGCGCTGCGCCACCTGTTCGCCTGCGTGGAGGACGGTGTCGACGTGCGCGGCTACCTGCACTGGTCGGCCATAGACAACTTCGAGTGGGGCCACTGGAAGCCGACCTTCGGGCTTATCGCGGTCGACCGCGAGACATTCGAACGCAAGCCCAAGCCGTCCCTCTCCTGGCTTGGCGACGTCGCCCGCCGCGGCCGCCCCTGACAGCGTGAATGACGAGAGCGCCGATGAAAGCGGTGGTCAGGAAGCGGTGGTCAGGAAAGGGGGCGTCGTACTGAGAGGCGCCCCGGGCCGGTGCGGACGATGCCGCCGTCCGGGAAGCGGATCCGCGCGTCGGAGCCTCCGGGCACGTCGACCGAGATGGTCAGGTGGCCGTCCTCGACGCGCCAGTCGACGGCGATCCGTCCCTGCGGCCCGTCGAAGGTGCCCTTGGCCCAGGTGATCGCTTCGTTGAGCACCGGCGCGACGACGAAGGACTCCCACCCGGCGGAACCCGGCGCCTGCCGCAGGCCGAGGGTGTGGGTGTGCAGGAAGCGGATGACCGCGCCCTTGCTGTAGTGATTGAGGGATGCCGTGGCGCTGCCGTCCTCGGATACGCCGTCCCAGTCCTCCCAGATGGTCGTCGCACCCCGGTCGAGCATGCCCAGCCACGATGGGGAGGACCGCTGGTACAGCACCGCGTAGGCGACGTCGGGATGGCCGGAATCGGCGAGGACGGGCAGCAGGTCCGCCGTCGAGAGGAAGCCCGTGGCAAGGTGGCCGCCGGCCGCGCCGATCAGGTCGACGAGGTGCCGGGCCGTCTTGTCGCGCAGTTCCTCGGGCACGAGGTCGGACACCAGGGCACGCACGTAGCTCGCCTGCGTGCCGGCCTTCGTGCGGCCCTCGGCGTCCAGGAACTCCGTCTGCCACGCCCGGCGCACCTTCTCCGCTGTCTCGCGGTAGCGGGCCGCGTCGTCGGCGCGACCCAGCACCTCCGCCACGGCGGCGAGGGTGCGCACCGAGCGGAACAGGTACGCGGTGCCCACCTCACCCTTGTCCGCCGTGTACCACGCCATGGGGTCGCTCATCACCGGATCGATGAGAGACCCGTCGGCGGCGCGTCGCTTCGGCTCCGCCCACTCGCCCCAGTGGAAGGAGCCGTCCCAGACGAACTCCTCGTGCGCGTACGGCTCGGCCGAACGCTGGATGCGGGAGGGATGCCGGGCCCCGCGCGCGGTCGCGAGTGCCCATTCGACCCACCGCCGCATCGCCGGCCAGTTCTCGGCGAGGGCGGCGGTGTCGCCGTAGGTCTCGTAGAGCACCCACGGAACGAGGACGATGGCGTCGCCCCACCCCGCCGAGCCGGTGATGCCGTTCACCATCGGATCGTCGTGGACCTTGAGCCGGTTGCCGTCAGGCGAGGAGTTCACCACGCGGCCGTCGTCCAGCTGGTCGTCGCGGACCGATCGCAGCCACTTGCGGCTGAAGCCGTCGACGTCGTACAGGAGCGCCGCGGTCGGCGCGAAGATCTGGTAGTCGCCCGTCCAGCCGAGGCGCTCGCGCGTGGGGCAGTCCGTCGGGATGTCGACGGCGTTGGCGCGGAAGCTCCAGCGCGCCGCCTCGTGCAGGCGGTTGAGGTCGTCGTCGCTGCAGGCGAAGGTCGCCGTCGCGCGAAGGTCGGTGTGCACGACCTGCATGACGATGCTCGCCGGGTCCAGGTCGGCGCCGGCGCGGCGGAGGCGGGCGTAGCGGAAGCCGTGCACCGTGTGCCGGGGCTCGAACACCTCGCCGGGGCTGCCCGAGGAGACGACCTCGTCGCGCTGCATGAACGGGATCGCGGCCTCGCCCGGCTTCCGGCTGTCCAGATGCGTCGTCGTCAGGTCTCCGGTCGGATCCAGGTGCTCGCCGTGGTCGATCACGGTGCGGGTGCCGGCCGGGCCGAGATCGGTGAGGGTGATCCAGCCGGATGCGTTCTGGCCGAAGTCAACGATCCAGGCGCCGTTGGCGTGCCGGGTCACCGTGCGCGGAACGCGTTGCTCGACCCGACGCACCGGCGGGGCCGGTGACCAGCTGATCGGTGGTGCGGTGACCGCGTCTGCGAGGACGGGCCGGGCGGGGTCGGGCGGGGCGGTGAAGTCGGTCGTCTGGCCGTTCATGAGGTCTGCCGCGATGATGGTGCCGCGGCGCGAGGTCCAGTTCTCGCCCGTAACGGCGACCGCCTCGGCGCCGTCGGCGTAGCGGACGTGGAGCTGGAGCCGTGCGGCGGTGGTCGTGCCCCAGCAGTCGCGCTTGCGCCAGGTGCCGACGCTGCCCCGGTACCAGCCGTCGGAGAGCAGGATCTCCAGGTCGTTGACGCCGCCGCGCAGCAGTGCTGTGACGTCCGCGGCCTGGGCGTAGAGCGTGTCGCCGTAAGATGTGGAGCCCGGCGTCAGCTCGGCCGTCCCCACCCGCGCGCCGTTGACGAACGCCTCGTAGGCGCCGAGGGCGGTGCAGTAGAGCCGGGCCTGGACGATGTCGTCCCGTAGATCCACGCTGCCGGTGAGAACGTAGGCGGGACGGGAGCCGGCGTCGCCCGCTCCGTTCTCTTGCGGGGAGATCCATCGCGCCGACCAGTCCTCGTCCAGCAGGCCGGCCTCGAACTCGTGCGACCGCGACCACGGCGAGGATCGCCCGCCACGGTGCGTGCGAACACACCACGCAACGCACTGCCGGCTGCGCAGCGGCGCCAGGGGCCAATCGACGAACAGGTGCCGGGCGGAGGTGACGTTCTCCACCGTCTGCTCGACACCGTCGATGCGGAACCGGAGGTCGTAGCCGTCCTGTCCGCTCCACTCCTGCGGCAGCTTCCACGACAGCCGGGGCGCGGGTCCTGAGACGACGAACTGGTCTCCGCCACTGTCGATCTGCAGGTCGTAGGGTGATCGGCCTGTCATCGTTTCTCCAACTGGGGTTTCTTGCGTTGTGTCCGACGTGGTCATCGACTCGCCCGCACGGCGAAAGCGGCCCGCAATGGGTTCTGGGTGTGTCGCCGCACGCGGCGCCTCACCGGGAAGCGCCCCGCCGGGCGGAAGCGACCGCGGAGCGCGGCTAGCGAACGGACTTGACCTTGAAGAGGATGAGAAGGCCGCCGATCAGAGCGAGCACGGCTCCTGAGAGGTAGAGCCCGGTGTAGTTCTTGTCCGCGCCGGACGCGCCGATCGTGATGATGGGCGGGGCGACGAGGGGTGCGATCGCGCTGGGGATCTTCTGCGCGAACGCGACCACCGCCATGTAACGGCCCGCCTGCGCCCGGTCGGGCAGAACCGCGAAGACGATCGCCTGGTCGACGGCGGCGAACACGGCGATGGCGAGCTGCATCAGCACCGCGCCCACGATCAGCGGTGGCAACGAATAGGCGAAGGCCTCGACGCAGGCGCCGGCGACGAACAGGAGCGCGCCTATCAATGTGAACAGCTTCCGGCGACCGAGCTTGTCGGAGTAGAACCCACCGGCGAGAGCCCCCGCGGACGCCGCCACGACACCCAGGATCCCGACGGAGGCCACGACCCCCGCGACTTCCTTGACAGGCAGGTCGAGGCGCTGGGCGTAGAAGAACGTGCCGAAGGTCGTGTTGAAGTACAGCCCCATGAAGAAGAGGAAGCGACCGAGCCAGTTCCATCCGAAGTCCGGGTACTTCCTCGGATCGAAGACGAAGCTCGCGAACAGTTCCTTCGCTGTGACGTGGGTGGAGTGCACGAGATCTCGTGAGCCGCCTTCCGGCCTGAAGATCGGAAGCAGCACGAGAAGGACGGCACCGATGAGCCCGGGCACCATGAACACCAGGAACGTGCTCGACGACACCGCGTAGGCGATGCCGATGCCGATCACAGGGGCGATCTGCGTCGTCAGGCTGGTCACGGCCGACACCCGGCCCCGCTGTTCCTCGGGGACGAGATCGGCCTGCAGGTTCTGGATCGCTCCCCCCGCCGTCGACCAGCCGACCATCCCGAACACCCACCCCAAACCGATCAGCGCAACCGTGGGCGCGGTGGCGACGATGACCAGTGCGGCCAGACCGAGAAGCGCCCCCACGACCATGAAGGGCGCGCGCCGCCCGAACCGCGACCGTGTGCGATCGCTCCACATGCCGATCAGCGGACTGAGCACGAGATAGACCACCTGTGCGGAACCGGTGACGTAACCCAGTTGCTCGTCGCGCCCCGGCGCTATCTCGGAGATCCGCAATGCGAGCGCGTAGCTCAGCGGGACCATGAGCGCGATCGAGGCACCGAAGCTGGCGATCATCATGAAGACGATGTGACTCGCGCTGATTCGCTGCAGCGGTGGTGCCACGATGTCCGTCTGCTCGGCGCCCGGCACGTCGCGGGCGCCCGCCGCCACCGGCCGGGATTCCGCGACTCCCGCGGCGACGACGTCACTTTCCGGTTGTTCTCCGCCCACCGGGGCTCCTTCGTCGTGTGTTGCTACCGCCACGCGGCCCCGCAAGCGCAGTGCGCGTTCGGCATCGACAACGGTCACGCACGTGTGCGCCACCTCACGTCAAGCAAAAGTAACCAGCGTGGTAACATTTAGCAATACCGGCCTTCGATCCTCCATGAGGCCTGTTGTCAGCGCGGTGGCCCGGATGTCGCTCCGGGTGGGCGGGGTTCCACAACTGCCGGGTTCCCAGCGCCGGGCGGAGCCGGTGAGGGCGAGCATCGGCTCCATGCGGCAGGTCCAGGGCAATTTGGACGATCTCCAGCCACACCTGGTTCTGCACGACATCGTGGAGGGTGAGGGCGCAGCCCGGTGGCCCGCGCGGCCGGGACGCGATCCTCGGCGCGGGCGCGCTGCAGTTCCTGCTCTGCTGGGCGCGAGAAAGCCCGAGGCTAGACTCGGAGATCCCGCCTCGCGCTGCAGCAGCCGACCATAGGACGTTCGTGACCCCTCCCGCACAGGCCAAGGGCCCCGGAAAACGCCGCCGAGGCCCGAACTCGTCCACACCCACCCGGCGTGCGCAGATTGTCCGTGCCGCGCTGGAGAGTTTCGCGCAGCACGGTTACGAGAGGGCGTCACTGCGGGACATCGCCGCGCGGGCACATGTGACGCACGCAGCGTTGTTCCGCCACTTCTCCAGCAAAGACGAACTCCTCCTGGCCGCGCTGGCTCAGAGAGAAGAAGACGAGGAGAAACTGGCGGCGCGGATCCTCGAGTCCGGAATGGCCGGGGAGAGCGTTCTGAGTGCGGTGCTCAGCGACGAGTTCAACAACCCCGACTACCAGCGCAACTGGATGGCACTGGCCATCGCGGCGACCGATCCCGCACATCCCGCGCACGAGTTCTTCACCGGCCGGCGCGAGCGCATGCGAACGCGCTTCAGCAGCAGCTCACTGCCCACCTCGCGGGACAGCGCGTACCTGTCGGCGGACGAGAAGGTCACTCTGGTGCTGGCGATGATCGACGGCCTGCGAATCCAATCCCTCCTGGATCCGTCTCGGGAAACCCTCGGGCTCCTGGAGGTATTCATGAAACTGGTCATCACCCCCTCGGAAGAAAACTCCGTAATCATGCACGAGGGTCATCGTCCCCGAAACGGCCCCGGGCCGGCTGGATGATGCCCAGGCGCGCGCCGACCGGGTCGGTCAGGCGGGCGAACCGGCCGGGTGGGACGTCGGTCGGCGGCACCAGGATCCTGGCGCCCAACTCGGCGGCCCGGGCGGCGGAGGCGTCACAGTCGGCGACGGCGAAGTAGGGGATCCAGTGTGCCGAGCAGTGAGGCGGCCATCGTTCGTCCATCGCCACCATGCCGGCCACCGGCCGGTCGCCGACCTTTCCGTTGATGTAGGCGGTGCCGTGACAGGACCACTCGGCGAAGGTCCAGCCGAGGACCTCTCCGTAGAAGCGCCTGGCCTGGTCGATGTTCCGGCATGCCAGCTCCACCCAGCACATCGTGGTGGGCTCTCCCGCCACGGCGGCGCCCGGGATGGCGTACGCCTGCCACAAGGCGAAGCCCGCGTCCTCAGGATCGGCTAGCAGCCCCACGCGGCCCATATGGCCGACATCGAACCCGTCCGCCAACACAAGACCACCTGCCGCCCGCACCCGCGCAACGACAGACCCAATGTCGGTAACCGAGAAGTAACACCACCACGACGACTGCAAAGTGTTGTCGGCCACCGTCATCATTCCGCACACATCGGAGGCCTGCGCCACGTCGAGTGTCCATATGACGTGATCGCCGAGCCTGTCGTTGGTGATGATGTAGGAGGACCAGCCGAACAACCCGCCGTAGAACGCCTCAGACTCCCTGGTGTCCGGGCTTTGCAGCATCAGCCAGCACGGCGCCCCTGGGGGAAACTGGGATCTCTCGGTCATATTGGCCCCCTACCCCCGGGACCTTCCGACATGCACTTGGGGGCTTGAGGAGCCGACCGGGTCCGCTGCTTGCTTTCACGGCTGCGGGAGGAGGCTGTGGATGGCCGCGCAGACGCCGCCGACCGCGGTCGCCCGCGCGGTCAGGCCGCGGACGATGCCATGCTCACGCACTGCGGTCAGGTCATGCGCCAGCCCGGCGAGCAGATCCACCACCTCGGTGACATAGCGGTGCACGGTCGCCACGCCGATGAGCACGGCGAACAACAGCACCATCAGCGCCGCTACCGCCCTGCCGGTCACCCAGCTGCGGACGGTTCGGAACTTGATCCAGTGCCTGACCTGCGTGGACGTAATTTTCGGCAAGCGCAAGGGTCAGGGTTCAAATCCCTGACGGCGCACCCGCCCTGCCCAGGGCGACATCCACATACGGAGTCGTCACTGTCTCCAAATGGGCCCACACTGAGGCCAGCCTGCGCCCCGGACATCCAGGTACATATCAAGCACGCTCCTCCCCTCGCTCACCGGTTTCACGCGGGCATCCCGGGCAGGCTTGATCGCGCGTCGAGCCCACTCCGGGCCGACACGTCGAAGTATTCGATCAGCCTCTTCATTTGTCAGACGGCAAGGACAAGGGAGCTCACAAAGCTCTGATCACGCATTCACGGGCAGACCGCCGCGCCGCCCGCGAGGACGCTGGCCGTGGTTCAACGTCGCTGCGGCCGAGTGCCGGTGACCCGCCCACACGGCTCTCACCGGCGCGGATGACATTCTCGGCAACTGCAGCGGTCAGAGCAGCTTGTCCAGGGTGATCGGCAAGTTGTAGACGCGCTTGCCGGTGGCGTGGTGGACGGCGTTCGCGAGGGCGCCGGCTACGCCCGTGACGCCGATCTCGCCGAGGCCGTGCAGCCCGAGCGGCATGGTCGGGTCGGGCTCGTCGAGGTAGTGGACGTCGATCGGCGGGATGTCGGCGTGTACGGGGACGTGGTACTCGGCCAGGCTCGGGTTCATGATCCGTCCGGTGCGTGGATCCACCAGGGTCTCTTCTGAGAGCGCCATGCCGATGCCCATGACGATGCCGCCGCGGAGCTGGCTGGCGGCGGTCTTGGCGTTGATCACCCTGCCGACGTCGAACACGCCGAGCCAGCGCGACACCCGTATCTCGCCGGTGTCGGGGTCGACCCGCACCTCGCAGAACTGCGCCCCGTACCCCGCCTTCACCCAGCGCCGGTGGTCGCGCAGGAACTTCGCGATGAACTTCGCCTGCCCGGCCAGCGTGCCGAGGCGCGTCTGGGACCCGACCGCCGCCTCGATGTGGTCTCGTCCCGCCCGTGCGAGGATCTCCGCGTACGACCCGCCCTTGCCCAGTGCGCGCACCTTGCGCTTGAGTTTGTCGCAGGCGGCCAGCAGGCTCGCGGCGACGCTCACGGTCTGTGCGGAGGCGCCCGCGCCGGGCCCGGCGGGCAGCGTGGAGTCGCCGTACTCCACCCGCACCGCATCGAACGGCACGCCGAGCGCGTCGGCCGCGATCTGTGCCTGCGTGGTCGCCGCACCCACGCCCACCTCCTGCAGGCCGCACCGCACCAGCACGCTCCCATCCGCCGACAGCCGCACCGTAACGTTGGCGGTGAAGCGCATCGTCCTGTGGTGCGCGGTGGCCACGCCCATGCCGACCAGCCACCGGCCGTCCCGCATCGAGCCCGGCTCAGGCGTGCGGTCCGCCCAGCCGAACCGCTGCACGCCGTAGTCGTACGCCTCGCGCAGGAGCCGGTGTGAGAAGCGCTTGCCGTCGATCGGGTTGGTCTCCGGCTCGTTGCGCATCCGCAGCGCGATCGGATCCATGCCCAGCTCGTAGGCGAGCTCGTCCACCGCCGACTCCAGCGCGAATGCCCCCGGCGCCTCGCCGGGGGCGCGCATGAAGGTGTTGGGAAGCAGGTCGAGCTCGACGAGACTGTGCCGGAGGAGGATGTTCGGCGCGGCGTACAGGTGCCCGGACGGTGCGGTGACCGCTTCGGGCAGACCGCCGACCTTCCCGGTGCCGGTCACGCCGGTGTGGATGACCGCGGTCAGCCCGCCGTCCGCCATCGCGCCCAGCGCCACCCGCTGGATGGACGGCGAGCGCCCGCCGACCGTGCGGTAGACGCCCTCGCGGGTGAGCATCATCCGCACCGGCCGCCCGGTCGCGCGGGCCGCCAGCACGGTGAGAAGCGTGCCGGCCCACACCGGGCCCTTGCCGCCGAACGCGCCGCCGACGAACGGCGAGATCACCCGCACGGACGCCTCGGGCACGCCGAACCTGGCCGCGAGATGGGCACGGAGCATGGTGCTGCCCTGCGTCCCTTCATGCACGGTCAGCCGGTCGCCGTCCCACACGGCGGTGGTGGCGTGCGGCTCGATCGCGTTGTGGTTGAGCGGAGGGGTGGTGAAGCGCAGGTCCACCGACACCGGAGCGGCCTTGAGCGCCGTCTCGGCGTCGCCCTTCTTCGCGGTTCCGGGCATGAGCGGGTTGCCCTTCAGCGGGACGGCGTGCTCCTCCTCGGCGGCGAAGTCGACGGCGGCCTGCGACTCGCGATAGGTGACCCCGACCAGTCCCGCCGCCTCGCGCGCCGCCTCCAGGGTCTCGGCGACGACGACCGCGATGGGCTGGCCGTTCCAGTGCACCTCGTCGGTGTTGAGGTAGTTGACGGAGGTCCCGATGAGGATCATGCCCATGTTCATGAGAGTCGCCCGGGGCGGCGGCTTCATCCGGGGCGCGTTCTCATGCGTGAGGACGGCCAGCACACCCGGCACGGCGGCGGCCCCGGCCACGTCGAATCCGGTGACGCGGCCGCGCGCGATCGTCGCGTGCACCAGCGCGGCGTACGCGAGGCCGGGGCACGGATGCTCGGCCGCGAACCGCGCCTGCCCGCTCGTCTTGGCCCGGCCGTCCACCCTGTCGATCGGCTTGCCCACCACCGCCCCCGCCGCGGTCTTCGGCCCCGGCGGGCTGTCCGCCCGGGTCATCAGCCCGCCCCTGGATCGGTCCTCGTTCGCGGCGTCACGCGGCCTCGTCATGCCGCGCCCCCTTCCGTGAGCACCTGGCGCAGGGTCGCGACGATCGTGCGCCGGGCGAGCTCGATCTTGAATGCGTTTCCCGGGAGCCCTTCGGCGGGCGCGAGCTCCATCTCGGCGGCGTGCCGGAAGGACTCCTCGGTGGCGGGCGCGCCGAGCAGGGCCTGCTCGGCCTTCGAGGCCCGCCACGGCTTGGCGGCGACCCCGCCCAGCGCGAGCCGCGCCCCGGTGACCGCGCCGTGCCGGACCTCCAGCGCGGCGGCGACCGAGACCAGCGCGAACGCGTACGAGGCGCGGTCACGGACCTTGCGGTAGCGCGAGTTCGCGGCGACCGGCAGGGCGGGCAGCTCGACGGCGGTGATCAGCTCGTCGGCGGCCAGCTCGGTCTCGATGTGCGGGGTGTCGCCGGGCAGCCGGTGAAAGCCGGCCAGCGGGATACGGCGGACGCCGCGCACACTCTCCACCTCGACCACGGCGTCCAGCGCGACGAGCGCGACGCACATGTCGGACGGATGCGTGGCGACGCAGGCCGGGCTTGCGCCGAGGATCGCGCCGCCCCGGTGGAACCCGTCGCGTGCGGCGCAGCCGGCCCCCCGCTCACGCTTGTTGCAGGCGGCCGCGCCATCGTAGAAGTACAGGCAGCGGGTGCGCTGCAGCAGGTTGCCCCCGACCGTCGCCATGTTCCTGAGCTGCGCCGACGCACCAGACAAGACCGCCTGGGCCAGCATCGGGTACCGGCTGCGGACCAGCCGGTGCGCGGCGAGACAGCTGTTGCGGACCCCCGCGCCGATGCGCACGCCCCCACCCTGCAGTTCCTCGATCTCCTCCAGCGGCAGCCCGGTGACGTCGACGACGGTTGCGGGCCGCTCGATCCCCTCGCGCATCAGGTCGACCAGGTTGGTGCCGCCGCCCAGGAACTTCGCGTCCGGCTCTGCCGCGACCGCCCGGACGGCGGCGGCCACGTCGGGCGGGCGCACGTACGCGAACGACCTCATCGCGCCGCCTCCCCCGGAACGCGGGCCGCGACGTCCGCCCCGGCGACCTCCTGGATCGCGGCGACGATGCCGTTGTAGGCGCCGCAGCGGCACAGGTTGCCGCTCATCCGCTCCCTGATCTCGGCGCCGGTCAACTTCACGCCGTCGGCGGCGAGGTGCTCGGTCACCGCGCTCGGCACGCCGTCCCCATGCTCGGCCAGCATGCCGATCGCCGAGCAGATCTGGCCGGAGGTGCAATAGCCGCACTGAAACCCGTCGTGGGCGACGAACGCCGCCTGGAGCGGGCTCGCGACTCCCTCGATCGTGGTGATCTCGCGGCCCTCGTACTGGACGGCGAGCGCCAGGCAGGCGTTGACGCGCACGCCGTCGGCCAGGACGGTGCAGGCTCCGCACGCGCCCTGGTCGCAGCCCTTCTTCGTGCCGGTCAGCCCGAGGTGCCCGCGCACCGCGTCGAGCAGGCTGACCTGCGGTTCCAGGTCGAGTTCGTGGGTGGTCCCGTTCACCCGTAGCAGTACAGCGGGCATGGCTCCTCCGTAGATGGGCTGCCGGCCACGCTAACAGACCACTGTCCTCTTAACAAGCGGACAGTGGTCTGTTAGTGTGCCGCTATGCTGTCTGGGAAAATGAGAGACCCGGAGTTTGTGCGGGCCAGGCGGCCGGAGCACAAGCAACAGCGACGCGAGGCGATCCTCGCCGCCGCGCGCGAGCTCGCCCTGGAGTCGGGCGTGCGTGCGGTCAGCCTGCGCGCTGTGGCGGCGGCCGCGGGACTGGCAAAATCCAATGTGGTGCGCTATTTCGGCACGCGCGAGGAGATCTATCTCGAACTCGCCGCCGAAGAGTGGCAGGGCTGGAGAGACGCGGCCACCGAGCGGCTGCGCGCCGCCGACGGGCCGGGTGACGTGGTCGACGCCCTCGTCGAGACGCTGGAGGCGCGGCCGCTCATGTGCGACCTGCTCGGAAGCATCTCGGCCAGCCTGGAGCACAACGTGTCCCTCGAGGCGGCCCGCGCGTTCAAGGTGGTACTCCTCGACGTGAGCGCCGACCTCGGGGCCCAGGTGGCGCGGGCCACCGAGTTGACCGACGGCGAGGGCCTGGAGCTGATCGGGGCGGCCACCGGGCTGGCCGCGTTCCTCTACCCGATGGCCAATCCGTCCCCGGTCATGGCCGAGCTCTACGCGCAAGAGCCGCAGATCGCCGCCGCGCGCCCGCCGTTCCTCCCGACGCTGAAGCGCGCCCTCACCGCGTTCCTCGCGGGCCTGCCGACGCTGCGCTGACGCCGGCGCGGACCGACGGGGCCGACTACCGGACGCTCGGCCAGGCGGTGGTGTCGGACGGGAGCATGTCGTCCTGAATCCGCGCGACCAGCCCCGAAGCGGAGCCGATACAGCGCGTACGGGCCGCCGAAGACCGGCGGTGGCGATGTCGAACGACTCGGCGGCGCGGCGGAAGGACGGCCGGCCCGGCAGCCGCGCGATGGCGGTCTACCAGACGACGATGTCGTCGGCGCCGCCATTGCGAACGACCTTGGCCCCGGCGGTTGCGCGTCCGATACGAGTCGTCATCAGGACGTCCCTCCGCTGGTTGAGTTCGCCGGGAGCCCGTTGGCGTCGACGCCGCCGAGAAATACGTCCTCCGCATCGAGCCACGCCGCCGGGACAACGCGGTCGACCGCTACCTGGACCGGCTTCCGACCGCCACCCAGGCTTCGCCAGGCAGGTCGATGCCGTCGTAGCGATTGGCCAAGGCCAGCACGCCCTGGGGCGCGTGCTCGAATCCATCGGGCGCGTCTTCGAACTCCTCGGCCTCCCAGACCGTTGTGTCCTCGGGCAGGAGCTTTGCCACGGCGTCGTCGCGGGTACGCCCGTCGGGCGCCAGCAGCAGGGCCTTGCCGTAGGAGGCGATCGCGTCTGCGACGAACGTTTCCTCGGCGCCCTCGTCCTGCAGGCCGTCGACCAGCCGGGGGAAGACGAAGAACCGCCGCCCGGTCCCCTGGGTCGCCGAGGTGGCCGGCGCCGGGATGTGCTCGATCTTCTTGCGCCCGAACGCTCGCAGCAGCTCGCCGCCGTCGCCGACGGTAGCCGACGGTACAGCCGTTGCCCTGCCGCCTCGAAGGCGGGGTGGAAGCTGGTCGGGGGGATGAACGGCCGGATGAGGATCTGCCCGCTGCTGACGAAGACGCAACTGGCGGCCAGCCCGCCCTGGATCTGGGAGAACGCGAACTCTGCGCTGGTCGACATCCACCCCCGGCTCCGAGCCTCGCTGAGCACTCTTTCGATCTCGGTGGCGGCCGCAGCGACTTGCGGGACCCCGGCCAGGTGCACGGTCCGGGCCGTGGCGTCCTCGCCGTCGCGGAGCCGAGCGGTCACCGAAGAGGAGAGTGCGCCGCATTCGGTCAGCGCCTCCAGCAGGTGGTCATAAGCCAGCTCGGAGCGGCCGACAACGACGCTCCAGTTGGAGGCGACGAAGCTCTCCGACGCGTGCGCGTCGTCCAGCACCAGCATGGTCGGGTCCAGCTTCGGGCTGGAGTTGAAGATGGCCGAGTAGGTCGCGAACGCGACCGACCTGCCCTGCACGAACCGGGTCTCCGCCGCACTGTCCCAGGAGTTGTGCCAGCCGGTCAGCACCGAGACCGGAATCCCGTAGGAAGCGGCCCGATCCGCGGCCTGCTGCGCCAACTGCCGGGTCGGCGCCAGGTAGGCGGGCCGTTCACCAAACGCACGGCGCCGCCACTCAGCAACCAGAGCGCCGACCAGCGTCTTGCCAGCGCCCGTCGGCAACTCGATCGCAACGTCGCCAGGCTTGGCGGTCCCAAAGGACTCGTGGTAGGCCCGTAGTACTTCAGCCTGCCGGATCTACAACTCGCGCGGCGCCCCAGGGCCATGGGGCAGCAGCGGATACAACTCCTCAGCCGTCGCTGCCGTCACCTCGACCGACCTGCGTCTCTGAAATGCCACAGCAGGAAGCCAACCACGAAAGCCCCTTGAGGGCATCACGATTCTGGGTGCGTTGGCGCACTACGCCACCGGTCGCCCACAGCGCCAGACATCCAACCAACAGCCCCAGGGGCACCAGAACAGCCATTGATCGACGGGGAGCCCCGGGAAGCGGAGCGATCAGGAAGGGGACAAGGCGAGCGCTACGGTTCCATCGTGCCCTCCCCGACATCTCGTGATTCGAACGCTTCCAGGCGCCCGCGGTGCCTTCCCCATCCGGTCGGTACTCCGGACCAGGGTGACGGGCGTCTGCACGCCGGTCGGCACCTGGAGACGATCCTGTGGCGGCAGTGGGCGTCGGACAGTCCAGCGCCCAATGCGGTGGTGGCGGATCTGGTGCGGCGCCTGGCCGCGCTGCCCACCTTCCTCAAGGCCGAGCTGGGCGAGAAGCTGTACGGCATCTACGTGGGGCCTGGCGGCGTGCCGGACCTCGATGAGATGGGGCATCTGCGCGGGCGGCAGCTGCCCAGCGGACGCGGCGTGTGGGATGACTGCGGCGGCGCCTACCTGCACCGCTCGATCATCCTGGGTGACCGGCCCACGCCCACTCCCGACGTGGTGCTGCATGAGGTCGGCCACGCGCTGGACGACATCCGCGGTGCTGGGGCAGGGTTGGTCTCCGATGGGCCGGTGTGGGATGCCATCTACCGGATCTGTGTGCCGAAGATGGTGCTGCCGGTGCACCGCGCGCGCCCGGACCGGTGGGGCGCCAGGAGTTCTTCGCCGACGCTTTCGCGTGCCTGGCCGGGCGGGCTGCGGTGGACCTGCTGGACTGGTTGACTGGCGACAGGGAACTGGTTCTTCTGGTGGAGGCGTTCTTCCGTCAGCAGTTCGGCCTCGTGGAGGGGTGGTAATCATGAATCGGCCGGTGTTGCTCGCCAATGGCCGTCTGCGTGTGCCCGAGGCCGAGTTCGATGCCGACGTCGGCGGAATCGCCCACACCCACGGTGAGATCGGTCCGGACCATCCCGCCTACACCCAGCTCCGCGAGATAGCGGTCCCGGAAGAAGGCAGCGGCAACGCCACAACCGATCCCGCTTTGGCCGAGCGCGACAGCCGGCAGACAGAGCTGGACTGCTACCTCCGCGAACGCCGGGGCGAGGGCGATGCCATGTTGCGCATGCTCGAACTCATGACCGACGTCTCGCACCGTCGCGCCAGCTGAACCGCCCCCCGAGGCCCGGCGGACGATTGCCCTACGCCACAACCGAGCTCGGCCGGGTCCGGCGGCTGCTGAAGGGGCCCCCGCGCCCTGCCCTTACGGTCGAAAGTACGCGCCGTGCCAGCCGATCTGGGCTCAGCCACGCGCACGCCCGCACGTCGATGGGGCGGGACACCGATGCTCCGCGCCGCAGGAACCCCTTGTCCTCCAGGCTCGCCAGATGCCGCGAGACCGACGACGTGGACCGCAGGCCGACGTCGTCGCCGATCTGACGCGTGCTCGGGGGATATCCGTACTTGACCACCCAGTCCCGAATCGCGACCAGGATCCGCTGCTGACGTGCGGGCAGCGTGGAGGTGTCCAAGCCCTCGAACGCTTCAAGATCGCCGGTTCCGGTCACCGTCGCAATTGTAAAGGGCCCGCGGAAACTACATCGCCAGCGTTGCACAGCCCCGGAGCCTGGTCGTCCTGCGTGAGGTCGGCGGCCAGACACGGGCCCTCGAAGGCGTCTCGGTGATCGGTGATTCTTTCGTCGGTGCCCGTCACGATCTCACTCTGGGAACGCCTACCCTCCAGGTAGAGAACGTCGCCGAGTTCGCCGTCGAACTCCAAAATCGTGACCGCACCCAGCAGTCCCGGGTGTGAGCCGTGCCGAACGGGACGACACGGATCTCTATGTGCTGCTCCTGTGCCGTGCCCACCAGGTGCTGCAACTGCGCGGGCATGATGTCCTGGTCGTCGTGGCCCCCGACCCGTCGGCGTATCCTGCCTCGTCCAGGACGTACCGCTGACGCAACGGGACGGCCCGCTGGGAAAGTTCCTGTTGCCGCCGCATCCGGAACTTCACCGCTCGCTCGGTGAGCGTCTTGTCCCAGCCGACGCCGCGGGCGAACTCACGCGCATAGTCGGGGATTTGCAGCAGGCCGGGAATCACCAGGCCCTGCGCCTCGAAGAGGGCGGCGGCGCCAGCCTCGAACCCGACATAGGCGCGGAAGGCATGCGACAGGTCGTCGCTATAGGCGTCCCACCAGGCTGTCTCCCGTGCCTGTCTGGCCAGGTCGTGGAGGCGCTGCACATCCTCGGCCGCGGTCTTTCCCGGTGAGGGATCACCAGCGTGCTGACCCCCGGCCAGCACCATTCAACCGGGGAATTCCTTCAGGTAGGTCTCGGCGGGTTCGCGAAAGGCCGCGACCAGGGGGTTGGGGTCGCCGGTGCGGGTGGCCAGGACGACGCGGCTCGGCTCGACGCCCTCCAGCGGGAGGGCGGACAGGTCATCGCGCAGGCTTTCGGCGTGGAGCCCGGCCGACACGATGGCCACGGCCTGACCTGCGGCGATGAGTTCCAGCTTGTCGTCCATGGCCTCGACCAGCGGGCCGTCCGGCGCCCGGCTCCCGTCAGGACGTGGGTCGATGCGCCAGAAGGCGTTCCACTCCGGGTCGGACCAGCGGGGGATGGGCTCCCCGGCGATGTCGTCGAGCGTGATCGCCTCCTTTCCCGCCAGGCGATGATCCAGAGCGACCAGCACCACCCGGGGTTCGTCGTACAGGACGGTCACGTCGAGCCCGTCCGTCCCGATCGGCAGACGGGTCAGCACTGCGTCCACCCGGCGTTCGAGCAGGGCAGCACGCGGTTCGTTCCACGCCAGCAGAACCGTGCGCACGTGGGCGTGCGGGTACCGGTGACGCAACTCGCCCGCCGCCTCGGTGACCGGCACGTTCGTGGTGTGCCCGATCGTGATGCGGCTGGGACGGGCGGCGGCGCGGGTATGGGCGGCGGCCTGGGCGGCCGAACGCAGCAACGCCCTGGCTCGCGGCAGGAACACCGTCCCGGCCTCGGTGAGGACGGCACCGCGCGGGGTGCGGTCGAGCAGGCGCGCGTCCAATTGCCGTTCGAGTTGGCGGATCTGGCGGCTCAGCGACGGCTGGGTGATGTGCAGGGCCTCGGCAGCGCGGCCGAAGTGCCCGTGTTCCGCGACGACGATGAAATACCGCACCAGCCGAAGGTTCAGGTCGGGAGCAGACGCTGAGTGGGGCATGCCTCATTCTATTCGGTGCTCCTCGAAAGGCTCCATAAAACCGCATTCACCTGGTGTGATGCCTGAAACGTATCAGGATGCGCAACAAGCGTTGGACGTGGACGGCCGCCGGCTCGCAGGATGAAGACACCGCTCCGGCCCTCGGTTTTCTGAACTGCGCGGAGGGCCGGGGCAGGCCATTCTTCACGTGCCGTTGGGGGTGGATCATGCGCGTTTTCGTCACCGGCGCGACCGGGTTCATCGGGTCCACCGTCGTCCGCGAACTCATCGACGCCGGGCATCAGGTCGTGGGCCTAGCCCGCGAGGACAAGGCCGCCGCCGCGCTCTGGACCGCCGGAGCGCAGGCTCACGCGGGTGATCTCGACGACCTCGACAGCCTTTGCCGTGGCGCCGCCGCAGTTGACGGGGTCATTCGTCTGGCCTTCACCAACATCTCCGCGTCCACCGACTTCGCGGCGTCCTGCCGAGCGGACCAGCGCGCGATCCAGGCGCTGGGTGAGACGCTCGCGGGGGCCGGCCGTCCCTTCGCCGTCACCTCGGTGACCTTGCTGTTCGCCTCGGGGCTCATCGCCACCGAGGACGCGCCCGTCGTGCCCGCCCATCCCCGGGCTCCGCCCGAGCAGACGGCGCTGGCGTTCGCCGACCGCGGCGTCCGCGTCAGCGTGGTGCGCCTCTCGCCGTCGGTCCACGGGACGGGCGACAGGGGGATTCGTCCCGGGCCTGATCGGCATCGCCCATGCGAGGGCGTGTCCGCCTTCGTCGGTGACGGGGCCAACCGCTGGCCCGCCGTCCGTCGGCTCGACGCCGCCCGCCCGTTCCTGCTCGCCCTTGAGGACGCACCTCCCGGCATACCGCTGCACGCGGTGGACGACGAGGGCGTGCCCTTACGCGAGATCGCTGAGGTCATCGGGGACCACCTGAAGGTGCCGGTGAGCTCCGTCGCGTCCGAGCACGCCCGGCGACCACTTCGGCTGGCTCGCGCCCTTCGCCGCCCGGGAAGCCGGCTTCCAGCGCCCTGACCGAGAAGCAACTGGGCTTGCCGTGCGTCCGGCGCTCATTCCGGAACTCGAAGAAGGCCACTACTTCACCGGCCGAACCAGCCGGTTCTCTCCTTGTTCCCGACTCTTTTCATGAGGTGGTCAGTCATGTCCAGCGAGGAATCCTCGCCGAAAGAGGAACCGTCTCCGAAGGCCGAGGCGTCCAGGCGCACCGTTATCAAGTCCGGTGTCGCCGTCGCCGCCGTCGCGGCGGCCGCACCGGCCGTGCCCGCGGCGACGGAGGCGGCCGAACGCACCCTGACCGGTGACGCGTCGACGCTGACAGGCCCGGTGCGCACGGCCCTGCGCGTCAACGGGGTGGTGCGCGAGCAGGAGATGGAGCCGCGGGTGACCCTGCTCGACGCGCTGCGCGAGCGGCTCGGCCTGACCGGCACCAAGAAGGGCTGCGACCGCGGTGAGTGTGGTGCCTGCACGGTGCTGGTGGACGGACGGCGCGTCAAGTCGTGCCTGACGCTAGCGGTAATGCAGCAGGGCCGCGAGATCACCACGATCGAGGGCCTGTCCCGCGGCGACCGGCTGCACCCGGTGCAGGCCGCCTTCGTCGACAACGACGGGCTGCAGTGCGGCTTCTGTACGCCCGGCCAGGTGATGTCGGCTGTGGCGTGCATCGACGAGGGCCACACCGGGGCGGACGAGGAGATCCGGGAGTGGATGAGCGGCAACCTGTGCCGCTGCTCCTGCTACCCGAACATCGTGGCCTCCGTCCGGCAGGCCGCCGAGGAGATGCGCTGATGGAGAATTTCGCCTACACGCGCGCCGACCGTCTCGAAAGCGCGGTGCGGCTGGCCGCGCGGCCGGGGGCGCGTTATATCGCGGGTGGCACCGACGTGCTGAACCTGATGAAGGACGGCGCCGAACGCCACGAGCACCTGATCGACATCAACGTCCTGCAGCTGTCCGGCGTGCGGGAGGCGGAGGGACGGATCGAGATCGGCGCGCTGAGCCGGATGAGCGACGTCGCCGAGCACGAGGCCGTACGGCGCCGGTTGCCGGTGCTGTCGCAGGCGCTGCTGGCGGGCGCGTCGCCGCAGGTGCGGAACATGGCCTCGCTCGGCGGCAACCTGCTGCAACGGACGCGGTGCTGGTATTTCCGGGACGCGACCATGCCGTGCAACAAGCGGCAACCCGGCAGTGGTTGCGCGGCTATCCAAGGCCAGAACCGGTGGCACGCCATTCTCGGCGGCAGCGACAGCTGCATCGCCGTCCACCCGTCCGACCTGGCCGTGGCCCTGACCGCCCTTGACGCCACCGTCCACACGATGAGCGCCGAGGGTCCGCGTAGCGTCCCGATGTCGGGCTTCTACGTGTTGCCGGGAAACACCCCGCACCGGGAGACCGTGCTGCGTCAAGGCGAGCTGATCACCCGGATCGACGTCCCGGTGACGCCGCTGGCGGCCGGTTCGCGCTACCTGAAGGTGCGCGATCGTGCGTCGTTCGAGTTCGCGCTGGTGTCGGTCGCGGCCCTCGTGGAACTGCGCAACGGCGTGGTGCGCGGGGCGAGCTTGGCCTTCGGAGGCCTCGCTCCGCAGCCGTGGCGGTCCCCGGCGGTGGAGCAGGCACTGATCGGACGGCGCCTGGACGTCGGCACGATCCGCGCGGCGGGACAGGCGCTGGTGCAGGGCGCCAGGCCACGTGAGCACAACGCGTTCAAGGTACCGCTGGTGCAGCGCGCCTTGGCCGACATCCTTGAGGACTTCGGGAGGGCCCGATGAGTGAGACCGTGGTCGGCCGATCGATGGACCGGGTGGACGGCGTCGCGAAGGTCACCGGGGCCGCCCGGTACGTCGCAGACTCGCAGGTCCCTGGCGTCGTCCACGCGGTGCTGGTGATGAGCACGATCGCGCGTGGCCGCATCGCGTCCATCGGCACCTCTGAGGCGACGGACTCGCCCGGCGTGCTGGGCGTCTTCACCCACCGGAACATGCCGCGCATAAACACGCCCAGCGGCGAGTCCCGTTACGTAAAGGGGTTCTTCCCCGTCCAGGACGACCAGATCCGGCACGCGGGCCAGCCCGTCGCGGTGGTGGTGGCGCAGACCCTCGAACAGGCACAACACGCAGCCACCCTCGTCGACGTGTCCTACCGGGCCGAGCCGCCCCAGGTGTCGCTGGCGGCGAATATGCGTGAGGCGTACACGCCCGAGCCCGGCGCGTTCGGCCCGTACACCTACGAGCGTGGAAATGTCGCCGCCGCACTCAGGTCCGCGGCCGTCAGCGTGAACGCCACCTACACGACCCCCCTGCAGGAACACAACGCGATGGAGCCGACCGCCGCCATGGCGACCTGGGACGGGGACCGGCTGCAGGTGTTCGTGTCGACCCAGTCCATCACCGACGTGACGAACTCGCTGGTCGATGCGTTCGGGCTGCGCCGCGAGAACGTCCGGGTCAGCTGCACCTACCTGGGCGGGGCGTTCGGCGGCAAAGGCCTGGCCTGGCCGCAGCCCATCCTCGCCGCGGCCGTCGCCCGGCAACTCAGGCGGCCGGTGAAGCTGGTGCTGACCAGGGCCGACACCTACACCAGCCACGGCCACCGTGCGGAGAACCAGCACCAGCTGCGGATCGGCGCCACCCGGGACGGGCGGCTCACCGCGATCGACCACACCATCACCCAGCAGGCGTCGCGCACCGACGAACTGGCCGTCAACGGCCCGGAACCCACCAAGATCCTCTACGCCTGCCAGAACGTGCGGACGAACCTGCGGGTGGTGCGGCTGGACCTGCCCACCGCCCAGTTCGTCCGGTCGCCGGAGACCACGGCCAACTACGCGCTGGAGTCCACGCTGGACGAGCTGGCCGCCGGGCTGCGGATAGACCCGGTCGAGCTGCGGATCCGCAACTGGTCGGCCATCAACCAGGAGTCCCAGGAGCGGCACGGCAGCAGCTACCTGCGCGAGTGCTACCGGCAGGGCGCGCAGCGGTTCGGCTGGCCGCGCCGCGATCCCCGGCCGGGTTCCATGCGCGACCGCGACGGCGGGCTGATCGGCTGGGGCATGGCGACCGCCTCGCACGTGTCCGGCGGCCTGAACGCGGCGGGCGCCACCGTCCGGATCAACGAGGACGGCACCGCCCGGATCCGGTCCGGCACCCAGGACTCGGGCACCGGCACCTACACGGTGATGGCCCAGGTCGGCGCGGACACGCTGGGACTGCCGGTCGCTCAGGTCACCTTCGAGCTGGGCGACTCGTCCTTCCCGCAGGCGCCCGCGTCGGTGGCGTCCACGACCGTGCCGAGCGTCGGGGCGGCCGTGGTGCGGGCGGCGACCCAGGCCCGCGGCCAGGTGATCGCCCTCGCCGTGGCCGACCCCGACGGTCCCCTGCACGGGCTGCCCGCCAACCGGATCGGCACGAAGGACGGGTACCTGTTCGACACCGAGCGGCCGTCGCGCCGGACCGCCTACCGCGAGGTGATGCGCCGCCACGGGCAGCGGATCGAGGTCACCGAGCAGCCGCCGGAGACCGCGACCACGCCGATGCGGTACTCGTTCGGCTCGTACTTCGTCGAAGTCGGAGTCCACCCACGGCTGGGCGAGGTCCGGGTACGCCGCGTCGTAGGTGTCTTCGACCCTGGGCGCGTGCTCAACCGGAAGACCGCCCGCAGCCAGGCCATCGGCGGCGCGATCTGGTGCATCGGCGTCACCCTCACCGAGCACGCGCTGATCGACCACCGGCTGGGACGCATCGTCACGCCGAACCTGTCCGGCTACCTGGTGCCGGTCAACGCCGACGTGCCGGACATGGACATGAGCTTCATCGACCGTCCGGACCCGTCCAGCGACGCGATGGGCGCCCGCGGCTTCGGTGAGGTGCCCTCGACCGGGCTGACCGCAGCCATCGGCAACGCCGTCCACCACGCCATCGGCCGCCGCATCCGCGACCTGCCGATCACCCCGGACAAGGTCATCGCCGCCCTCGGCTGACAGCCCCGGACGCAGCCGGGCACCGCGACCGCTGCGCGGTGCCCGGCCGCCCCCTCCTACTTGCCGGTGGTGAGGACCATCCGGAAGCGGGCCTCCCCGAACACCATCCGGGCCTACGCCTCGCCGACCTCGCACAGCGAGCGGGTTTCGACCACCGGCCGGACGCCCTCGTCTGACAGTTATTCGGCGGGCCCGGCAGGGTGCTGGTGAGGATTTGGGTTAGGGCGTTGCCGCCGCCGTCGATTACGTGGATGCCGCCGGTCATCCAGGACGCGTCTTTGGACGCCAGCAGAAGGGCCTGGGCGGTGACGTCGGACGGCTCGCCCCAGTGGCGCATCGGGATGGAGTCTTCCCTGGCGGCGACGGCTTCGGCGGGGCGGGGGGCCGGGGCCGCCGATGTTGGTGACTACGGGACCGGGGCGATCGCGTTCACGCGGACGCTGAACCGGGCGAGGTCCAGCGAGGACGGCCCGCTTGGAGAGATACCCCCTTGCGGGCGGATGAGGATGCTCGGGTGTAGTGCCGAGGATGAATCCGTGTCAGATCGAGAACGCGGCGGATGGGGCTGGCCAGGGCGTGTCAGTGGTTGGTGAGTACTGCGTGTGCGGCGTTGTAGCCGGGGATGAAGGTGATGCCGGGTCCGCCGTGGCAACCCGCGCTGCCCAGGTAGAGCCCGTCGATGCCGAGGGGCTGGTCGGCGTATCCGTTCGGTCCGGGACGGTTGGGCCCCATCTGCTCGGGGTGGATCAGGCCGTGGCAGTAGTCGCCGCCCGGCGCCGCGAACATGGTGCTCATGTGGCGTGGGGTGAAGATAGTGTGTTTGGTGATGAGGCGGGCGAAGTTGGGTGCGAGCCGGCTGATTTTGTCGATCACGCGCTGTCCCATCTCGGTCTTCAGCCGGGCGTAGTCGGCGTGGCCAGTCTCGATCGGGAACCACAGGGAGAATGCCGACGCCGCGTGCTTGCCCGGCGGCGCCAGATCGGGGTCGTGTGCCGAGGGGATCTGGAACGCGATGGCCGGGTCGGCCGGGACGATCCCGCGACGGCAGTCCTCCCACTGCCGCTGGAGTTCCTCCGGCGTGCTGAACAGGCCGATGGCCGCCTGCATCGCCGGGTCGTTGAGCAGCTCATAGGGTGCCGCGAACTCCGGTGCGGCGTCCAACGCGAAGTGCATCTGTACGTAACTGCCGCGGTGGTCGACGCGGGAGAACCGCTGGCGTACCTCGGCGGCTACGGCACTGGGCGAGACCAGGCGGGTGAGTGTCAGGTCGGGGGCGACGCAGGAGACAACGATCGGGGCGTCGAGCGTGGATCCGTCCTGGGTTCGGACGCCCACCACGCGTCCACCGACGACGCGGATCTCTGTCACCTCGGTACGCAGCCGCAGCTCTCCCCCGGCGGAGGTGAACAGGTCCTGGAGATGCGCGGTGAGCGCTCCGATGCCGCCCCGCGGCTTCTTCATCAAGACCGCGCTCTGGTCGGGGACGGCCAGACCGAAGGCCAGGGCCGCGGCGCTACCCGGCGTCGCCGGGCCGCGGTAGGTGGTGTTGACCGCGAGGAAGGCGAGCATCCCCCGCAGCGCGCCGTGCTTGTCCTTGTCGGGGAAGTGGCGGTCGAGTACGTCGGTGACCGATCCGAACAGAAGGTCGGTGATGCTGGACCGCTCGAGCTCATTGGTCGCGCAGGCGTACATCTCGTCCAGCGTCTTCGGTGGCCGGCCCGCGTCGAAGCGCCCCAGCGCCCGGGCCGGTGCCTGGCTCCAGGCCATCAGGTCGGCCATGCCGTTGACGACCTCGGTGCCGTGCACCTCGTTCAGGTGGGTCATGAGCCGCATCGGGTCGGTGTAGTAGACGACCAGGTCGTCGCCGACGCCCCGCAGTGACACCGACATGACGTCCATGTCGATGGTGGGCACCGCATCCAGGCCGAGCTCGCGGCCGACCGTCGCCGAGGTCGGGAACTGCAGCGAGCCCGCGATCTCGAACTTGTAGCCGTCGAACAGTTCCACGGTGGAGGCCATTCCACCGGCGTACCGCTTGGACTCCAGACAGATGGTGCTCAGGCCTGCCTGCTGCAACAGGGCGGCCGCCGCCAGCCCGTTGTGTCCCGCGCCGATGACGATCGCGTCGCAGCCCTGCATTGCGCCGCCTCCCCAGTTCTCTTGGCCTCTTCGGGAGGCTGACATGTGCCCAATGTTTCGTCAATAGTGACGAAACAAGCCGTCGACCATCCCACCCTCGATCGAGGAGAGTGCGGAGTGACACAGCTCGGCCAGCTCGGCCAAGGACCGCTCGTCGCGCAGCATCCAGACCTCCATCGCACCGAAGACGGCGGCGGCGATGCACCGCGCGGTCACCGTGACGGCGAGCCGCTCGCCGAGCGGCGCACCCCCCTCCGCAGCCGTTCCACGGCCCAGCCGCTCGGCGACGGCCTCGGCGAAGTCCGACTCGACCTGCCGGATGTGCCGGACGATTCGCCCGGGGGCGAGCGCCTCGGCCCGCAGCGCGGCGATCTGCGTGACCGCCTGCACGTCGTAGGGGAAGGCGAAGATGGCCGCCCGCACCGACTCGATGATGGGCTCGTCGTCTGGACGCGCGGCCAGTGCGCGGCGGAACCAGTGCAGACCGGCGTCGTAGTCGGCGAAGAGCAGGTCGTGCTTGGAGGTGAAGTGACGGTAGAAGGTCCGCAATGACACCCCGGCGTCGGCGGCGATCTGCTCGGCCGAGGTGTCTTCGACGCCCTGGGCAAGGAACCGGACCAGAGCGGCACGCCGGAGCGCCTCACGGGTGCGTTCGCTGCGCGCCGTCTGCGCCGGCCTGGCCACGCTCCAGAACGTACCTGTTTCGACAATATTGACAAAATTACCGAGCGACGTGACGCTGGCGAGATGGTGTCGCTCCTCGTCCACGCCGTCTTGGGCGTGGCGGTCGTCTGGTTCCTTGTCGCCTCCAATCCGCAGATCTTCCGCCGTCCGGCGACAGGTCCCCTGATCTCGCCACTGGAGTGCGTCTACTACCTCGCCGGCATCGCATCCATCGCGGTGGGCTGGTACTTCAACATCCGATTCGTGACCGAGTACGCCGACGGCAACGTCAATCCGATCTGGGGCAACGGCAGCTGGGCGCAGTACATCGAGCTGATGTACACCAACCCCGCCGCGAGCTCCGCCGGCCAGGACTACACGATAGGCAACGTGATCCTGCTACCACTCATGACGATCATCGACGGCCGCCGGCGCGGCATCGGACGCCCATGGCTGTTCTTCGTCTCCAGCCTATTCACCAGCTTCGCGTTCGCCTGGGCCCTCTACCTCGCCACGATCGAACGGCAGCGCCGCCAGGCGGGATCATGAAGCGCCCCGATGCTTCGGTGGAGGCTCACAGCCGCACCGAGATTCCCGTCGGGCCCGCCAGGGCCGGTACCGCATCAGATGCAGCCGCCCGTCCCACCCGTGACCACCACCGCAGGCAGCGCGTCCGATAGCCGAGGCATCCCGGTCACCGCAGCGATCCGCGCGTCCACGCTGAGGTCGCACAACGGGCCTTCATCGCCGAGCCAGTGGTCAGCCGGACCTCGGCCACAGCTCCGGCAGCCAAGTTCCTGGTCATCCACAACCGCATCACCCTACGCTCCGGCCCCCAGCCAACATCTCAGCCGGTCGAGGGAGTGATTTTGATGATCACTTGCGTCGGCACAGATCGCGGCGATCGCCCAGCGGGCCCGGGCAGGGAACGGGGGCAGCGCGCTGGAGTATGTGCAGGATTTGGAGCGCCCTCCTCATCTGGCGTATACGGAGATCACACGGTGGATCGTCCGGCGAGGTGGACCCGCAGCCGGGCGGCCAGGTCCTCGCCGGAGATCGCGTCGGAAAAGTGCTCGGTGTACTGACCTTCGGGAGAGATCAGATAGGTGATCGCGGTATGCGGCATGGAATACCCATCAAGGTCATCGGGATCGGCGCGGCGGCGCGCGAAAACGCGGAAGGACTTCTTTGCCTCCTCGACGGCTTCAACCGATCCGGTCAAGCCGGTGAAGCGTGGGTAGGCACGCAAGAACTCCTTCATCACCTCGGGGGTGTCGCGATCCGGGTCGACGGTGACGTAGAGCGGGTTCACCTTTCCGGCCAGCTCGCCGAGGTCATCGAGGGTCGCGGACAGCCGCTGCAACGCCCGGGGGCAGACCGCTCGACAGTGAGTGAAGCCGAAGAACACCAGCTGCCAGCGACCTCGATAGGTCTCCTCAGTCACGGCCTTGCTGTGGTGGTCGACGAGGGCGAACGTTGGCGTTGTCGGCGCGTTCATCATTCCTGCCTGAAGGTGAAGGACTGCGGGCTCTCGGCGCATCGGAGCACGACCTCATCGTCGTGTACCCGCAGCACGTCCACCGGTGCAGCCGGCTCGGCCAGGAGGGTGGTTCCGTCGATGCGGGCGATCGGGCTGCCGTCGGCGGTGACCGTCCACCGCCCACGCCCGGAGACCCGGGAGATCGTGACGGTGCCGTCCCCGGCAAGGCCGGATGTACGGCGCAGGCGCGTGTGCAGTGCACCGTCCACGACCCGGGCCTCGCTGACCTCAACATCCCGATCGATGGCGGTCAGAGCGGGCTCCTCAAAATGGGCGCGCCCCCATGGCCGGTTGTAAAGGCCCCACAACCCGTCCGGCACGTTGAGGCGTGCGTAGCCCAGCAGCACGTTGCCGCTCATCGGCTCGATCTCGACTCGGTTGCCGCGCTCATCGGTATGGATGTCGTTGCGCGGATAAAACAGTCCGCCGTCACGCCAGGTCGGATTCATGAACCGGTCCGCGTGCTCGAGCAACCCCGCCCGAGTGGGTTCGTCGCCCATTTCCGATGCCCACGCGGTCACCCAGCCGAAATCGCACGTATCGGTGACCGCCCGCTGGCCCATGAGTTCCTGCGGCGGTGCCGGATCCACCGAAAGGGTGCCATCCGGGCCCTTGCTGATGAACTCCTGGACCTGGCGCGGGTAGTTGGCTGTCACGAAATCGCGGTTCCACATATTCATCAGGGCCCCGCACCAGGCGTCCACCCAGGGTGCGAGCCGTGCGTTGGGCAGGACGGTCCTGGCGTCTTCAAGGACCATCAGGTTGTAGTGCCCGCTCTCGTCGAGGCGGCCGAAGTCGGCCCACACGCGCTCATATCCGGCGACGACCTCCTCGGCCAGGTGTCCGTCGGTGATGAGGTCGTGCAGGCGGAACCCGAGAATCGCCGGCTGGTTGCAGATCTGGAACACGCAGTTGGGTTCGCAGGCGACGCCGAGGTAGCCGTTGTTCACCATCTGCCAGTAGATGTGCTCGTTGAGCGATTCCCGGTCATAGGCGAACCGCTTCTCGTCGCCGCCCCAGAAGGACGACCAGTATCGGAACGTCAACGAGCCCTTGGCGGCGTACCTGTCGCTGTCGAACAGGTAGTCGTGCAGCAGCGCCATCGACTGGACATAGGCGCTGTACATGATGTTGTCCCGAACTACGGGATCCCACTGCTCGCTGAGTAAATCGGTCAGATGCGCGTTGAACACGGCACCGCCCCGGCTGACGTCGCGCCAGTACATCCAGACCTCGGGGTGCAGGATCTTGTCGATGAGCCGCTGCATCGCCGGCTGGAACAGACCCGGTGCCGCCGGCAGGCGATGCCGGTGGGTCAGGGCCAGCGCATAGGCCATGTAGGCGAGCTGGAATCGATAGCTGCCAAAATCCTCCTGTCTGGTTCCCTTGCCCTGCATGAGGGACCAGTCGTTGGGCAATTGCCGGGACAGGTTGTCGAAATGCCGCAAGTGACCGAGTTGCTCGGCGGTCAGTGTCTCCTTCGGCATTGGGCCTCCTGGGATCTGGTGCGTCCGGTAGTACCTCAGTCGTGTCGAATGCTTCTCCAGCCGTGTCCGGTGGCGTCTCAGCCGAGACCCTTAGGAGGTGGCTGGGAAAGCGGCCGTCCTGAGCCGCCGTCCGCTTACCCGCGTCCCGAGCCCGAGCTGTGGGGGGCGCGCACGGCCGGGGCGGCCGCGGAGACGATGATGACGGTGGCGGGTCCGTCGAGCGACCACAGGGAGTGGCGGGCCTCCGCGTCGAAATGCAGCGCGTCCCCGGTTGCCAGGGTGACGTCCTCCCCGCCGACACGGGCGACCACCCGGCCCCGTACCACGTACACCCACTCCTCGCCCGCGTGGGTGACACTGCGCCGGGAACGATCGCCCGTCAGCTCCAGCCGTACGGCCTCCAGGACGGATCGGGATCCCATGCCGGTCATCGTCGCGAAGAACCCGTCGGGTCCCTGATGCATGGGTGCGGTGTCGCCGCGGACGACGTGATGCTCGCGCGGTCGCTCGTCGCCGACCAGTTCCCCCAGTGACACGCCGTACGCCCGGGCGAGCTGGATCAGCGAACCGATCGACGGCTGGCGATCGCCCTTCTCCATCCGGGACAAATGGGCGGCGGAGATGCCGGTCCGCTCGGCGAGCGCGGTCAGGGTCAGCCCGTGCTCGCGCCGCAGCTCCCGGAGCCGTGCCGCGACCCGCTTCTCCGGATCGTCATGGCCGTTCCCGGGTTCGCCGCCCGCTCGTGAGGTCACGGTGAGAGTCTAGCCGCCTTTGCCTCTACGGCAAATAATTTTGCCTCATAGGTTGACTTGCTACGAACGGGATCACATCCTGGGCTTCGAAGGGAGCGATATGACGACGACCTCCACACAGGACCCGTCCCCCGAACTGGATCTCGACGAGGTCCCCACGTACGCGTCGGCGCCCGTCGAGGTTCAGCGGCTGTACCGCAAGCGCCAGCTCGCCGCCGCGTTCCGGATTTTCGCCCGATACGGGTACGACGAGGGGGTCGCCGGACATATCACGGCCCGCGACCCGGAGCTGACCGACCACTTCTGGGTGAACCCGTACTCCGTGCACTTCTCTCGGATCAAGGTGAGCGACCTGCTGCTCGTCGATGCCCAGGGGCGGATCGTCCACGGCACGAGGCGCACGAACAAGGCCGCGTTCTGGATCCACTCGTCCATCCACGACGCCCGTTCCGACGTCGTGGCCGTCGCCCACGCCCATACCATCCACGGCCGGGCCTGGGCTGCCATGGACCGGCCGCTCGACCCGATCGTGCAGGAGTCCTGCGCGTTCTGGCGTGACCACGTGCTGTTCGACGAGTACAAGGGCTTGATCCTGGAGCAGAACGAGGGCCGCGGTATCGCCGCTCGGCTGGGCTCGACGCGGGCAGCGATCCTGCGGCATCACGGCCTGCTGACGGTCGGCCGCACTGTTGAGGAGGCCGCCTGGTGGTTCATCACGATGGACCGCGCCTGCCAGATGCAGCTCCTGGCCGAGGCCGTCGGCACGCCGCGGATCATGACCGACGAGGAGGCCACGGTGGCGCACCGCCAGTTCGGCAGCGCGAACATGGCCCGCAACAACTTCCGGCTCTTGTCGTCGCTGATCCTGGAGGAGGAGCCCGATGTCCTCGACTGACCCGCGCCGGACGTTCGTGCTCGTCCACGGCTCGTGGACCGGTGGCTGGATCTGGTCCCGGCTGGCCCCTCTGCTGGAAGCCGCCGGCCACACTGTGCACGCGCCCACCCTGCCCGGCCTCGCCCAGCGGCGGGACGACCCGCGCGGCGCCGAGATCGGCCTTGGCGCGCACATCGAGGACCTGATCGGCTACCTCAAACGCAAGGGCCTGGAACGGGTCACACTGGTCGGCCACAGCTACGGCGGCATGGTGATCACCGGGGTCGCCGGCCGCGCACCCCACCGGCTGTCGGCGCTCGCCTACCTCGACGCCTTTGTGCCCAAGCCCGGCCAGTCCTGCTTCGATCTCCTGCCATGGTTGGCCGACGCGTTCGCCGAACTGACCGAGGACGGCGGGAAGACCGTCCAACCACTCGACCCGACCGCGCTGGGCGTGGACGACGCTGGTGACGCGGACTGGCTGCGCGTCAACTCCACCCCCATGCCGCTGCGCACGCACCAGGAACCCCTGCCCGGCCCGGCGCACGCCAACGACCTCCCCCGTATGTTCGTACGCTGCCTGCGCTTCGAGGCCTTCGCCGGGACCGCCGCCGAGTTCAAGGCCCACGGCCTCCCGTCCGCCGAGCTGGACTCCCACCACTACGTGCAGGTAAGCCGTCCCACCGACCTCGCAGACCTCCTGCTGACCGGCGTCCCCGCCCGAACGGAGACCACCACATGAACTCCCTGACGCGGGTCAACCCGCCCACGCTGAGCCCGCCGGCGCAGGACCTCTACTCCCACGTGGTGATCGCCCCGGCGGCCCGCACCGCCTACCTCGCGGGCCAGGTCGCGCTGGACGCATCCGGCGAACTGGTCGGCCCCGGCGATCACGCCGCCCAGGCCAGGCAGGCGTTCCGCAACGTCAAACTGGCCCTGGAAGCCATCGGCGCCACCCCCATGGACATGGTCCGACACAACATCTACGTCGTGGACCACCGGCCCGAGCTGGTACCGATCATCTTCGGCGCGGCCCAGGAAATCTACGGCGACCCGTGGCCGCGCACCAGCAGCACATTCCTGGGCGTGCAGACTCTGGCTCTACCCGACTGGCTAATAGAGATCGAGGCAACCGCCCTTCTCCCCTGACCCGGCCTTGGGCTCGCCGGAACACCGCGCCGTCAGTTCCTGCAACTGATCGGCTCCGCCAGTATCCCGCAGACAATGCTGGCCTTCGTCGATGTATGGACTCGCCGTCGGCCCGCTGTTGGGTCCGACCGGGCCCTTCCTCAGCGAGCAGTTCGCCACGGCTTCCCGCTACACGGGTGCCTCCCCTTGGCTACCAGACCGCTTCGACGGCCGCCGGCGGCTTCGTCCCAGTCATCCTCGCCTCCCTGCTGGCTGCACAGGACGGGGGCACGGACTCATCCTGCTGTTCGTGATCGGTGTCTGAGTACTCAGCACGGTGGCGCTCGCGGCGACGAAGGCCCGGCGCAGCCCAGCCGTGGTCGCTGACAAGGCCGATCAGGCTCCACCACCGCTGCGCGCCGGCGAGGCCAGTGAGGGTGCGGCGCAGTAGCCGGAGCGTAACCCGAGATACCGATGCCCACCGGTTGGCGTGCCGTCTGGGCCGGCACCCCAACCACAACAGCGTTGAAGGCGAAGTCAATGCCCGAACGTGCGCCGGTAGGCGGTCGGGGTGACCCCCAGCGTACGGCGGAAACGCAGCCGCAGATTGGCCGCGGTGCCCATGCCGCACTCCCGGGCCACCCGCTCGACCGAGTGGTCGGTGGTTTCCAGCAACTCCCGGGCCAGGCCAAGGCGGGCATCGACCAGCCATTGCAACGGCGTCGTGCCCGTCTCCTGAGTGAACCGCCGCATGAAGGAACGCTGGGACATACCCGCGTGCCGGGCGAGGACATCCAACGTCAGCGACAGATCGAGCCGCTCTAAGGCCCAGGCTCGCGTGGAGGCGAGGGAGGCGTCCCCGGCTACCGCGACCGGCGCCGGCACGAACTGTGCCTGCCCGCCGTCGCGATGCGGGGCCGCCACCAGACCGCGGGCGACCCGGTTTGCCACGACCACACCCAGATCGCGTCGCACGATGTGCAGGCACAGGTCGATGCCGCAGCACACCCCGGCCGAGGTGAGCACCTCACCCTCGTCGACATAGAGCACGTCACGGTCCACCTGGACGGCTGGGAACTCCCGCTCGAGTTCTTCGATGTGCTGCCAATGCGTGGTGGCGTGCAGCCCGTCCAGCACCCCGGCCGCCGCCAGCGCGAACGCGCCCGTACAGATGGACACCACCCGCCGGCCCCGGTCCCGGGCCTCGACGAGCGCGCCGAGGACCGCCTCCGGTGGCGGCCGGAGCGGCGGTTGGAATCCCGGCACGATCACGGTGTCGGCGATGCCGAGCTGTTCGAGATCTCCCCTGACGACTAGATCAAAGCCTCCGGTCGTGGCCACCTGGGAGGTCAGCGCACACAGCGTCACCTCATAGGGGGTCTCCTCGCGCCGGCCGAACACCTGCGTGGGAATGGCCAGGTCAAGCGGCGTCACCCCGTCCAGCACCAGCACAGCGACTCGATGAACGGACACGGCAATATACTAGCGAAAGTAGGCGATCTTGCCACTCGCGGTCGATGGCCGGCCCCGTCAGCCTGGACGCATGACACGACCTACCCCTAGTCGCGGCCCCGAGCCCATCACCGATCCGATCGCGCTTCCCGACACGCCCTTGACCAAGGCGGCCGTGGACCTCGCGCGAGACGCCGAAACGCCGTCCCTGTTCAACCACAGCATCCGCAGCTACCTGTTCGCCCGGCTGGCGGCCGGCCGGCTCGGCCTGGCCGCCGATCACGACTACGACAACCAGCTGCTGTTCGCCGCCTGCGCACTCCACGACCTCGGATTGGCGGCTAAAGGACGGCACGACTCCAGGTTCGAGGTCGAAGGTGCCGACCGCGCCGCGGAGTTCCTCACCGGCCATGGGCTGCCCACGGCGGACGTCGACGAGGTCTGGCAAGCCATCGCCCTGCACACCTCGCCGGGGATCGCGGAACGCCGCGGCACGCTGTGCGTGCTCGTCCGCGAAGGCATCGGTCTCGACTTCGGTGGAGTCCTCGGAGCCGGCCGACTTGACGCCGTCACCGACGATCAGGCCCAGATCATCCACGCCGCATATCCAAGGCTGGCCATGGTGCGTTCACTCGTCGACGCCATCGTCGCGCAGGCCGCGGTGAACCCGGCGAACGCGCCGCGCTACTCGGTGCCCGGTGAATTGCTGCGTGAGCGCGCCCAGGGGAGCGAGACCCGGATGGAGCAGGCCGCGCGTTCCTCGCGCTGGGGCAGCTGATCAGAGCCACCACCCACGCCGATCACATAAGCCGGCAACAAGATTGGAGAGCACCTCATGGCGAGGAAACGGCTCATCCTCATACGAAAACGGCCCGACCTGACCTTCCAGGAATTCGACGACCAATGGGCGGGGCCGCACGCCGAGATCGTCCTGGGCCTCCCCAGCCAAGGAATACGTCCGGAACCCCTTGGTCGACTTTGCCGGGACACCGGACGGCAAGCACTCGGTGGACGGATTCACCGAACTCTGAGACGACGACGCCGTGGGGCAGGTCCACGGCGCGGCGCGTGGTGAGCGCGCTACAGGACGACGGGGGGTGGACCACCATAGCGCCCTCGCCGGACCCATATCGGGAGCTCACCGTCCCCGCCGTCGTGGCGGCCGCCCACATCGACGCGACGGTGCGAGCGTTCGCCGACGCCGCCCGCCGGGCGGTCGCCGTGGGCTTCGACATCGTCGAGGTGCACGCGGCACACGGTTACCTCCTGTACCTCCTGCACGAGTTCCTCTCGCCGCTGTCGAACAGGCGAACGGACGCCTATGGAGGCCCTTTCGCGAACCGGGTCCGACTGCTCGTCGAGGTCGTCGCGAGGCCCAGCAGGCCCTTCCCGACAGCACCCCATTGCTGGTCCGGCTTTCAGCGACCGACTGGGTCGACGGCGGCTGGAACTGCAACGAGACCATCGAACTGTCGGCTCTCCTGGCCGACCAGGGTGTGGATCTCATCGATCTCAGCTCAGGTGGCAACGACCCCCCGCCAGCGAATACCGGTTGGCCCCGGCAACCAGGTGCCCTTCGCCCGCGCCGTCCGGGCGAAGGCCGGAGTGGCCCATGGCCGCGGTCGCCTGATCACTGAACCGCGGCAGGCGCAGGCCGTTCTCGACGAGGGCTCGGCCGACGCCGTTCTGCTGGCACGGGCGGCGTTGCGCGAACCGGCCTGGCCCCTGCGTGCGGCGCACGAACTCGGTGTTGCGGCGGCTGACGCACCGTATCCCGTGCAGTACCGGCAAGCCGCGTACAAACCATGAGTGTCCACTTGGTCACCATGAGCGACGCATGACGGCTGAGATCCATGGCAGGAAATTTTTGAAAGTGGTCAATCTTGCCACTCACCGGCGAGGTATACCCGAGCCACAATGAACACGCTTGGCCGCACAGGCCCTGAAGCATGTCCAGGAACCGCGAAGCCAAAGAAGGGATTTACTCCATGACCTCCTACGCCGTCGACATCCCGGCGGACTCCGAAGTGTTCGGACGGACCACGGCGGGCTTCGAGCGCTTCGGCTACGCCCCCGCCGTCCGAGCCCACAACCAGCTGTACATCGCCGGGCAAATCGGCACACGACCGGACGGAACCATTCCCGACACCATCGAGGAACAGACCGAACAAGCCCTCCGACGCATCCAAGAAATCCTTCGAATCGAAAAGCTCGACCTCACCCATCTCGTCGAGGTCACCAGCTACCACGTCGACATCCAGCAACACCTCCCCGGTTTCCTCGAGACCAAGAAGCGCTTCGTGAAGGCCCCGTACCCGGCCTGGTCCATGATCGGTATTAATGGCCTCGCACGCCCGGAATTTCTCATCGAAATCAAGGCCAGCGCCATCTACCCCAACGACACGCATCGGTGAATGGCCAAGGCTCCTCCACGAAGTATGAAGACCCTGGCCCTGCGGGGCGACGACATCGTGTCGCCCGCCCGGCGTCCCGGCCTCGCCGGCCTGATCTTGCTGGCCTCGATCGTCGTCTCATTCCTGGCCTCATCGAGCGCGCCTACGCCGCTCTACGCCATCTATGCGGATGAATGGCATTTCTCACCGGCAACCACCACCATCATCTTCGCCACGTATTCCATAGCCGTGCTGCTCGCGCTGCTCGTGCTGGGGCGGATGTCGGATCACTTCGGCAGGAAACCCGTGCTGCTGGCCGCACTGGCCTTGCAGATCGTCGCCATGGTCGTCTTCGTCACAGCGCATGGCATCGGCACCCTGCTCGCCGGACGGGTGCTTCAGGGCGTCGCCACCGGCGGCGCGTTGGGCGCGCTGGGCGCGGCCATGCTGGATGTCGACCGCAGACGCGGAACGCGTGCGAACGCGGCCGCACCGGGGATGGGAACGGGGGTCGGTGCGCTGCTGTCCGGCCTCGTCGTCCAGTACCTGCCGGCGCCCACGCGCCTTGTGTATCTGCTCCTCATCGGGACCTTCGTCGTGCAGGCCATCGGGGTGGTTCTGCTGCCGGAGACCGTTACCCGTAGGCGCGGTCGGCGGGTTGCGGTCTCCGCGCTGGCACCAGAGCTGGCGATGCCGCGCCGGCTGCGCGGACCCATGTTCGCGGTGGCGCCGGTCTTGTTCGCGGTGTGGGCGCTCGCCGGCTTCTACGGCTCGCTCGGGCCCGCACTCGCGCGGCAGCTATCGGGTTCGACGTCCGTGGTCCTCGGCGGCCTCGGCCTGTTCCTTCTGGCCGTCGTCTCGTCCCTCACCACCGTCGCGCTCGGCCGCACGCCGCCCCGTACGGTGATGTTCCTTGGGATCGCACTGCTCGTAGCGAGTTCTCTCGCGACTCTCATCGCTGTCGAGTCGTCATCGCTCTTGGGGTTCTTCAGCGCCGCGTTCGTCGCCGGCATCGGCTTCGGCGCCGGGTTCCAGGGTGGCATTCGCGCCGTGGTCCCCTTGGCCGCCGCGCACGAGCGTTCAGGGGTCCTGTCGTCGCTCTACCTGGTCTGTTATCTGGGCATGGGCCTGCCCGCCGTCACCGCCGGATGATCGTCGTGCACGGTGGCGGGTTGAGCGACGCCACGCGCGACTACGCGTTGTTCGTCGTGGTGTTCGCTGCCGCGACGCTCATCGGGCTGCTCCGCACCAACCGCTCAGCCGGTTAGGACGGCCCATTGTCATGGGCGGCCGATTCTCAGGTCACAGCGTTGCTTCCGCGAGGGCGAGCGCGCCGAACAGCGTGTCACGAACGGTGGGCAACGCGGTGAGGGCGGCACCGAACAGGTGACGGTTCGCGCAGTAGTCGAGTGCGGTCTCTGCGGCCGCATCGGCGATGCCCGCGGCGACCGCCGCTGCGCCGAGCCAGAGCCGTGCCCTGCCCGCCGTGACGTCGCCGGACAAGGCCACCCCGTCGCCCAACAGCTCGATCGCTCTCGTCAGTGCTCCCTCGAGACCGGTGCTGCGCATCGAGCGATAGCTCAGCGCCTCGGGTTCGTACAGCCGTGCGCCCTGCTCATCGAGGACAATGACGTGCGGGCGCGCTCCCCCCGCCGTCCACGCGCTGTCCCTTGATGACCGCGATGGCCAGCTCGCTGGCGTGAATTCGGTCGCGCAGGGCCGGATGCTCGCCGAGCAGCTCTACGGCGGCGTGGGCCTGCACCGCTGCCCAGCTGAGCGCCGCCCATTGCGGCCGAGCCGCGTGAACGCGATCGACGCCAGTACCGCGTCGGCTCCTCCCCCGCCGAGTTCTTCGGAGGCGCCGACCGTCCACACGCCGAGCCCGGCGAGCGCGGAGCGCGCGGAGGCGATGTCGGCCGAGATGTCCACGGTGGACATGACGTCGTCGAGCATGCCGACGAGGTCGGCCTGCTCTCCCGCGAAGAGCGCCGCGTTGCGGCTCATTTCCAGAACCTGTCGGGGTCGGGACGGCGGCGTTCGGCGAACGAGGCGTTGACTTCGTGCGCCTCCTTCGTGGAGGGAACCAGCCGGAATCGGGCGGTGTGATAGCGGGCGGCCACCGTGGTGTCCTCGCCTGGTCGGCTGTTTCAGCCTGGGGGGAACAGAGGGTCGGCGAGATGACGGCCTGGCTGGACTCCTGGTGGGATGGCGAAAATGGCGCTGCCGGTGTGGCGGATGAAGTCGTTGAGCCGGTCGGCGTGAGCGAGCTTTCGCTGGGCGCGGATGAAGTCGTTGGGATCGTGCATGTAGGCGCAGAAGAGGACACCGCTGTCGTATCTGTCGTGGCCGGTGCCGGTGTGGTCATGGTGGTGATCATCGTGGTGGTCGGTGGTGTCGGCCGGTGCGGTGATCGCCTGGAAGCCGTAGTCGTAGTTGTACGCGCGGCGCAGCATCGGGATGTCGCGGACCAGTGCCACATGGGAATCGGACGGGATAAGGGCCTTCCCGTCCTGTCCGGCCTTGCGGAAGTCGGGAGGTGTGAACTCGTTTCCGCCGCTGAGGGGGGCTCCGGTGGTGCGGCTGCGGCCGATGGACTGGTCCTGCTGCAGTTGCGTGGAGGTGTCCCATTTCGGCAGATCCATGCGGATCTTTCGGAAGACGAGGTAGGTGCCGCCGGAGAACCAGGCCGGCTCGTCGGAGCCGTCAACCCAGACGGTGTCGTCGAACTTCCCGGTCCCAGCGCGGGGGTTGGCGGTGCCGTCCTTGTGGCCGAACAGGTTCCGCGGGGTGGCGTCGCCGAACCGGCCGAGAAAGCCCTGCTGGCTCCAGCGCAGCACGCCGATGCCAGGGGTTCGGCCGCGGATGGCGCGGAAGGCGTGGCCTATGACCTGTGGATCATCTCCGCAGATCTGGACGAGCAACTGTCCGCCGCTCCAGGCCCGTTCGAGCCGATCGGTCTCGAAGCGGGGCAGTTCACGCAGCCGACGCGGCCGCTGGGCCTGCTTCCCGATCCGCTCGAACAGTTGTGGACCCAGACCGAAGGTCAGGGTGAGCCCTGCGGGTGCGAGCCCGTCGGCGATGCCGGTGTCGGGAGGAGACCCCGGAGGGCCGCCCGGTCGGCGGCCAGGAGCTTGGCCGCGCATCAGGCGTTCGGCGGCAACGGTCCATTGCCCCATGAGACTCCGGAAATTGGCGGCGACCTGGTCAGCGGAAAGGGGCTCGCCCTTGAGGTCGGTGGCCGCCAGGTCGAACGCGGCAAAGAGCGCGTACTGCTGCTGAGGTGTGGCGATACCTGACTGGTGCGCCCCATGGAACGGCTCCACGCGCCGGTCCGCGTTGGGCAGTGATGACGCCGCCTCACGGCTGCCCCCGACCAGGGCGCCGCCCACCCCGGCCACGCCCGCGGTCGCCGCGAACGACGCCACCAAGGCGCGCCGTGAAACGGGCGGGTTGGGTTTGCGATCTCCGGTCGGCTGGTCCGGCATAGAAGAAGTCCTTACGGTCGACCGAGCGGGCAAGCTTCAGACTACCTGAAGCTACGCAACACTTCAGGTGACCTGAAAGCAGGGCCCGGTCGAACGGCAGGTGCCGAACGGGAAAGCCTCAGCTCAGGCCCTCGCCGCCGAACGCGATGCGGACGGCCTCGCCCACACGCCGGTGGATCGTGTCCGCCGCAGGGCCGAAGAGCCGGTCGTCCACCTCCGCGACCACATTCCTGGCCTCCTGGAGAAGGCTCGCTCCCTCATCGGTGACCTCGATGGTCGATGCGGACCCGGCCCTAGCGATGTGATCATGCACCAACCCGGCCCGGGCCAGTGCCTTGACGGCCGAGTGCACGGTCTGGACGGTGATCCCCGACATCCGTGCCAGCTCGCTGAAGGACACTCCGGGGACCGTGGCGATGTGACCGAGCAGACCCAACCTGCTGACGGTGAGATCCAAAGGCGCCAGCGCGGCGTTCAACTCGACCTCGACCCGCCTCGCCAAAGACAGCACAACGATCGACGGACTCGACACGGGTGGGCCGTTCTCAATGGTCACTGCTCCAGTCCTCCCGCACCGGCCCGGCCGTGCGGCGTCAAGCTGGTCAGCGTGCGGCGGGGAGCGCGATGGTGAAGGTGCTGCCTTGACCCGGGCTGGTGCGGACGGTCGCGGTACCGCCATGGGTCTCCACGATGGACTTGACGATGCTCAGGCCCAGTCCCGCGCCGCCGGTGTCGAGATTGCGGGAGTTGTCGGCCCGGTAGAAGCGTTCGAAGATCCGGGCCGCGGTCTGAGGGTCCATGCCGGGCCCCCGGTCACTGATGGTCAATGCGACCTGGTCGCCGGGCAGAGCACGGACGGTCACCGAGATCGGTGTTGCGGCTGGGGTGTGTTGCAAGGCGTTGTTGAGCAGGTTCTGCAGGACTTGCAGCAACCGATCCTCGTCGCCGTCGGCGAACACCCCGTCCGGTGCGTCGAGGGTGATCGGCCTGTTCAGGGCCACGGTGCGAAGGTCGGCGACGGCGTCCGCGGCCAGCCTGCCCAGATCGACCGGTGTGGTCGCCAGGGGACGGCCCTGGTCGAGCCGGGCGAGCAGGAGGAGATCGTCGACCATGGTGTGCATCCGGGCGGCCTCCGCATCGATGCGCGCCATCGCTCGCTCAACCTGTTCGGGTTCTTGGGCGAGTCCGTGCAGGTGCAGTTGGGCCCATCCGCGGATCGCGGTCAGCGGGGTACGCAGTTCGTGGGACGCGTCGGCCACGAATCGCCGCAGCCGCTCCTCGGAGCGCTGCCTGGCGTCGAAGGCCTGGTTCAGCGCGCGGCCGACCTCGCCGATCTCGGAGTGGCGCGGTGTGACGGTGATGCGCTGGCTCAGGTCGCCTTCGGCTATCGCGGTGGCCGTGCCGGCCACGTTCCGGAGCGGGCGCAGGCCCACGGTCAGCACACCCCTGCTGAGCAGGGCGATGCCGGCGAGCGCGGCCAGCATGGCCACGGCATCGACCCCGATCAGCCAGTACACGACCCTTTCCGAGGGCCCCAGGTTCTCGCCGATGATCACCCGGTTGGACGGCGTCCCGGCTCCGCCCGGAACCGTGACGCCCCGGTCGAGGGGAAAGGCGATCAGGCGGTAGGTGGTCGCGGGCGTCCCCTGGGCGGGGACGTTGGTGGGGGTGCCGGCGAATCCGGGCGGAACGCGTGCGGGCAGGTCCGGCGGGGGGACGAGGTGTCCGTCGAGTCCTCGTGCCGGTATCTGGGTGAGTGTCCGGCCCTGCGCGTCGAGCAGGGCGACGTAGTGGGAGTTTCCGGCGTCCAGGGAACGCAGGACGGCCGCGGTCTGGTCCTCGGCCTGCCGGACGGTGTCTCGGATCCTGGCGAGGTTGGCGTCGGCGAGCGTGGTGAAGTAGATGCGCAGGGCGGTCAGCGATGCCACGTTCACCACCACCATGCCCAGCGCCGCCAGCAGGATGACGCCCGCCATGAGCCGTCCGCGCAGGGAGCCGGGCCGCAGCCGGGCCACCTCAGGTCTCCTCGGGCAGCCGCAGGCTGTAGCCGAAACCACGGACCGTGTGGATCAGCGGTGGTGTTCGCGTGTCCACTTTGGCGCGGAGACGCGATACCAGTTTCTCCACGACGCCCTGGTCGAACCGGTGGCGCCAGACGTGGTCCATGATCTGGTTCTTGGACACGACCTGGTCGGCGTTGAGCATCAGGTAGCGCAGCAGCGTGAACTCGGTGGGCGACAGCGCGACCAGGTGGCCGCCGCGGCGGACGCGCATGGTTCGTTCGTCCATGGTCAGGTCGGCGAAGCGCAGGAGCGGCTCGGATCCGCCGGTGGTGCCGGCGCGACGCAGCAGGGCGTGCACCCGGGCCAGGAGCTCCGGGACGCTGAACGGTTTGGTGAGGTAATCGTCGGCGCCCAGCGCGAGACCGGTGACCCTGTCGTCCACCGAGTCGCGTGCCGTGAGGAACAGCACCGGAATCCGTGCTCCGCTCTCGACAAGTTTGCGGCAGACGGTGAATCCGTCCATGTCGGGCAGCATCACGTCCAGCACCAGTAGGTCCGGGCGCGTCTTGTCGCGTGTCCGCAACGCCTCGCCGCCGCGCTCGGCGGTCGTCACCGCGTATCCCGCAAGGCTCAGGGTGGTCTCCAGCAGCTCGACCATCCGCGGATCGTCCTCCACGACGAGAATGCGCTGCCCGGTTCCCCGGGGCACCGGCACGCCGCCGGTGAACGACATCGGAGGCACGGCGGGAACGTCCCATCCTCGGATCACAACGCGTTTTGGAAGCACGCTACCGTCCGTCCGCCACCACGCCGCAGACGGTCAGGAGACTGTCAGGTTGCCGACCGGCCGGCGTCAGCGGTGATGGGAGCCGGTCGCGGCCCTTGCCCTCGCGGTACCGCCTGAGCCACCTCGCCGGCGCTGTCGGGCAATGGTCAGATAGCCGTCCAGGCGGTGTCAGGCATTCGGTGTTCGCTGGGGTTCCGTGGACATCGAGACGACACCACAGGGTGCATCGGCGGATCGGCGGGCATCGGGAGACGTCGCAGGTCGTGGCGAGCGCGGCTTTTCCGCCCAGGCGAAGGGAATCGCGTTCGAGATCGCTCCTCTGTTCTGCTTCACGATGACGTTCGCGCTCACCCACCGGGTCGCGATCGCGGTCTCGATCGCGCTCGTCGCCGGGACCGCGGTGACCGTGTACCGGCTGGTCCGCGGCCGCCCGGCCTGGCGTTCGCTCAGCGCGCTGGCCATCGTCGCCATCGGAGCGCTCCTGGCGATGCGCAGCGGGGAGGCCACGGACTTCTTCCTGCCGCAGCTGGTGATGCACCTGGGGATCGGCACCGTCAGCGGTGTCCTGATCCTCGTCGGCTGGCCTCCGGCCGGCCTCGTGGTGGGGCTGCTCAACGGTGAGGGCCTGCGGTGGCGGCGCTGCCCGAGGCGCCGTCGCGCCTTCACGGTGGCCAGCCTCATCCTGCTGGCGTCCCCGTTGGTGATGAGCGTCGCCGGGCTTCCGCTTTACCTGGCCAGCAACGCCGTCGCACTGGGTGTGGTCGACATGTTCGGTCCGCTGACGTTCACCCTCGCCGCCCTTGTGGCTTGGCGGGCCTACTCCCGCTCCATCGCCGCTCACTCCTGCGCGGGTGGGTCGTGCACCGAAGATCCTCGTCGCTGAACCCGTCGCTGAAAGGAACTCCCATGCCCCAGCAACAGTCCGTCCTGCCGACGCAGCCGACCGCGCGCCGGTGTCCTTTCGATCCGCCGGAAGAGTACCGGGAGATCCGTGAGCGGACCCCGATCGCGCGGATGATGTTGCCCGATGGCCTGGTCGGCACGGTCGTCACGGGATACGACCAGGTACGGGCGGTGCTGACCGACCCCCGATTCGGCGCCAACCGACGGCAGGGGCGCCCGGGCGATACGATCACCGACCACAACGCCCCGCCGCCGCAACGCAGCCCCGGCGTGTTCATCATGATGGACGCGCCCGAGCACACCCGCTTCCGGCGGCTGCTCACCGGAAAGTTCACCGTCCGGCGCATGCGGCAGCTGGCTCCGATGATCGAGCGGTTCGCCTCGGAGCGCCTCGACGCCATGGAGCGGGCGGACGGTCCGGTCGATCTGGTCCGCGAGTATGCGCTGCCGATCCCGTCGCTGGTGATCTGCGAGCTGCTCGGAGTCCCCTACGCCGATCGCGACGACTTCCAGCGCAACTCCTCCACGATGGTCGACCTCGACTCCAGCAACGAGCTGGTGCAGAAGGCCCACGCGGAGACGGCGCGCTACATCTACGGACTAGTACAGGCCAAGCACGCGCACCCGACCGACGACCTGCTCAGCGATCTGGTGACCTCTGGGGAGCTGACCGACGAGGAGCTCACCGGGGTGGGCCTCCTGCTCCTGGTCGCCGGGCACGAGACGACAGCGAACATGATCGCGCTCAGCACCATGTGCCTGCTGGCGAACCCGGGCCAGCTGGCCCGGCTGCGGCGGGATCCGGCGCTCATCGACGGCGCGGTCGAGGAACTGCTCCGCTACCTGACGATCCTGCAGTTCGGGATGCGACGCACCGCCCGCGAGGACATCGAGCTGGACGGCGTCCACATTCCCGCGGGATCGACCGTCGTCGTGGTCCTGTCCGCGGCGAACCGCTCCCCGGAGCACTTCCCCGGAGACCCCGACAAGCTGGAGATCGACCGTGAGTACGGCCCGCATCTGGCGTTCGGCCACGGAATCCACCAGTGCCTCGGGCAGCAGCTGGCCCGAGTGGAGCTGAAGGTCGCGCTGACCGCCCTGTTCGAACGGTTCCCGAACCTGCGCCTGGAGCTTCCCGTCTCCGAGGTCCCGATGCGCGACAGCAGCATCGCCTACGGTCCCCGCGAACTCCAGGTGTCCTGGTAGGCGCGGCAGGCGACTCCGGAGAGGACGTCATGGAGATCACCCTTCACGAGCACAGGTGCGTCGGCGCCGGGCAGTGCGTCCTGGCCGCGGCCGAGGTCTTCGATCAGCGTGCGGACGACGGGATCGCCGTCCTGATCGAGGAGGACCCCGGGGAGGAGTTCCGGCCGCAGGTGCTCGCCGCCGCGGCCCGGTGTCCGGCACAGGCGATCGACGTCTCGTGATGGAACAGATCATCGTCGTCGGCGCAGGGGCCGCGGGGGTCACGGCCGCCGAGACGCTGCGGCGCGAAGGCTTCACCGGCCGGCTCACCGTGGGTCGGCGAGGAAGGCCTCCCGCCCTACGACCGGCCACCGCTGTCCAAACGGGTCCTCGGCGGCTCGGCTGGCGTAGAGGACCTCTCCCTCCGCGGGCCCGACGTCTACCGGGACCTGGGGATCGAGCTGCGCACCGGCTGCCGGGCCGTCGCCCTCGACACCTCGGGCCGGGTGGTACGGCTCGACGATGGTCGGTTGCTGGGGCACGAGGCGCTGGTTCTCGCGACGGGAGTGTCGCCCCGCCAGCCATTTCCCGGTGACCTGAGCGGAGTGCATGTCCTGCGTACTGCCGAGGACGCCCTGGCGCTCCGAGACGCGTTCGGCGAGTGCCCACGGGTGGCCATCGGCGCCGGGCTGGTCGGCATGGAGGTCGCCGCTGTCGCGAGGTCGCTCGGCCTCGACACCACCGTCGTCGACCAGGCGACACGGCCGCTGAACCGGCAGGTCGGCCCGCACACGGGCGCCCGGATCGCGGCTCTGCACCAGTCCCACGGCGTCTCGCTACGCCTCGGGGTCGGCGTGTCCAGCCTGGCCGCCGACCGGGACAGGCACGTCGAGTATGTCGTGCTCGCCGACGGCGGCCGCGTCCGGGCCGACTGCGTCGTTGTCGCGGTCGGTGGCGCGCCCGCGGTCGGCTGGTTGCGGTCGTCCGGTCTCTCGCTGCGGGACGGCATCGACTGCGACCAGTGCCTGCAGGCCGCCCTCGGCATCTACGCGGTCGGCGACGTCGCTTCCTGGCCCAGCCGCCGCTTTGGCCGTCGCCTGCGCGTCGAGCACCGGCTGAACGCAACCGAACAGGCCATGGCCGCCGCGGTCAACCTGCTGACCGGCAATACCGCGCCGTTCGATCCCGTGCCGTACTTCTGGAGTGAGCAGTACGACGTCTCCATCCAGGCGCACGGCCTCTTCCCCAGCGAGGCCACCGTGGTTTGCGTCGACGGTGATCCCGGAGGGGACCGGTTCGTCGTCGAATCCCATCACGCGGGCCGCGTCGTCGGCGTCCTGGGATGGAACATGCCCCGCCAAACCCACAAGCGGGCCCGCCTGGTGCTGGCCGAACAGTCCGTGCTCGGGACCGGCGTCCGGTGACGGCATCGAGACGGACCTCCCGGCCCGCGCCCACGGACAGGCGCGCGGTCCTGCACGCCCTGTCGGGCCTGGTCCTGGCGCTCTTCGCGGCGGTGCTGTCGACCACGATCGTCTCCAACGCGCTCCCGGCGATCGTCGGCGACCTCGGCGGCGGGCAGACCCAGTACACCTGGGTCGCCGCTCGACGAGGTCATCACCGCGATGCGCGAAACCGGCCGCGACATGAGCGAGAAGTACAAGGCGACCTCGCGGGGCGGCCTCGCGCGGGCCGTACTACCGGTCAACGTCGTGGAGTGCTGAACGCCCTCACCTACGGGAGCGGGTATCCCGGCGACCATCGGACGACCGAACGTCGCGACTCCATCGTGGGCCCACGATCGTCAAGCGGGCTGATCGTCGCCCACCACCTGCCGTCAGGGTGTTCGCCTGCCAGGTCCGATAGCTCCGTGACGGGGCGGCCGAGAATCCCGATGAGGTCATCGGGCGCTCCTGGCGGCACCCGGGTGCGGTCGCAGAGCCAAGGTCGCACCCGCACGCGCTGACGGCTGCCCGGCGTGCGCGGGATCAGGCGGCAACTCATCTGGATGATCCTCGACCAGTGGCGACCTGCTCAACTTCCAGCTCATGCACCTGGTCGACCGGTGTAGTCGCGCCCAGACCGTCGTGTGAGCACCTGGCACCCATCGCGGCCCCCGGGGAGTGAACCATGATCAGCGGTCTTGGGTGCGCTGGTCGGTCGCGTACCGGCGTAGCGCGATGAGTTCGTTCTCGATGCGCCGCAGGGTCGTGTTAACGAAGTCGATCGTCTCAGGGTCGTCCACGACGCCCTTGAGCGTTCGGCTCCATGTGTCGCGCAGGTGCTGCAGGTTCTCGCGTGCCCTCGCGGTGGGGTAGAGGCGTACGCATCGAGCGTCGCGCACATCGACTTCGCGGCGCACGAGTCCCTTCTGCTCGAGGCCGCGCAGGGCTCTGCTGAAGTTGCTGGAGGGAAGCAGCGTCGCCTCCGACGCCGCCCGCGCGGAGGCGCCCGGATTCCGGTCGATGAAGCGCATGACGGCGCTTTCGATCGGTGTGCACATCTCGGTTGAGCGGTCATGCGAAGCGCGGATCTGCCGTCCGACCGCGAGGATCAAGTCCGCGAGGTCGAAGAGGCGAGAGACCTCATCGTCATCCACATCTTCGAGTGTAGTATCTCTATCATCCGATAGTTATCGAATGATAGGTAGTAGGAGTGATCGATCCCACGCAGGGGCAACACGGCGCCTTCCTTCTCGTCGCTCGCCCCCGGTAGGCAAAGCCTCCTCGCGGCGGAGCGTGGGCGTGCTGATCGGACACCAACATCCCTGGCGAAAGGAAGCACATTCGATGGACCTCAACGGAGCTGTCGTCCTCGTCACCGGCGCATCGTCAGGCATCGGAGCGGCCACGGCCCGGGCCGCTTCGCTCGCCGGCGCGCGAGTGGTGCTGGCGGCGCGCCGGGAGGAGCGAATCCGGCGACTCGCCGACGAACTGGGCGAAGCCGTGTCCGTTCGTTGTGACGTCACCGATTCGGTCCAGGTCGAGGCGGCCGTACGCACGGCGACGGATGCGTTCGGCAGGATCGACGTCCTGGTGAACAACGCCGGTCAGGGGTTGCATGCGCCGATAGACAAGATCGATCCGGAAGACTTCCGCGCCATAGTCGATCTCAACCTCGTCGCGCCCCTGGTCACCATGCGGGCGGTGATCCCGGTGATGCGGGAGCAGTCCGCCGGCAGCATCATCAACGTGAGCTCTGGGATCACCCTCTCGGTGATTCCTGGCTCAGGCGCTTACGCCGGATCCAAGGCAGGCCTCAACATGCTCTCCGCGGTGGCGCGGGCCGAACTCGCCAGCGCGGGCATCGCGGTCTCCACGATGTATCCCTTCATCACGGCCACAGAGTTCAGCGAATCGATACGAGCGGATCGCGTAGCTGCGTCACGCCTGGAGTCCAGCCACGCGCCACAACCTCATGCGCCCGAGCAAGTCGCTGCGGCGATCCTCGACCTGATCAGGACCGGTGCCGAACGGGCCGACCTGGTTCCCGAACGGTTCGGCGGAAGCTACAAGGGCTGACGGGCACCCCGACTTCCGCACCGATCGTCTGCGCCACGTGCGGCAGTGGGGCCCCAAGGTGCAAGCACCACGGCCAACAGCCCGGGAGGTGGCTTGCGGGGACTCATCGAATGATCAGCTGAATTGGACTCTCGGTCGGTCCTTGAGCGGACCGTCCAGGAGACGTCGCACGTTCTTCACCAGCCCGCCGTCGGGATCGCGATCCGGAGCCGCCGGGCACCGTGCCCCGGCGCCCCGGACGGGCAGGTGGCGCGGCCCCGGGCGGCGGGCGTACGCGTAGCCAGCACGGGACGATCTTTGGTGGTCTCGGTGAACCGAATCCTGTGATCCTCGTATGCGCGAGTGTGGGGATTTTTCGTCTGGCCTGCTCCATGACGGGCCGAGTTCCGATTGCGGCCGGCACCCGACCGTGCTGGTCAGCGTTCCGGGGGCTATCGGCGGAACGGAGACCTGCGCAAAGAGCTCGTCACCCCTTTGACCGTGTCGCCTCCCCGGCTCGTTGGGTGACCTTTCACGGCTTGTGGCCGTTGGAGACGTTTCCCGTCTCTCAGGCCACTGCTGACCTGCTGGGCTGCGAAGTTGAGGCATTGACCGGGCTGCTGATTGACCGGGCTGCGGTCCCTCGCGGTAACCGTCGCCACGACAGCGATACGCCCGTCCGGATCCACGATGACGCCCGACCAAGGCTTCCCGCCGCGCACTGGAGTTGATCTTTGATGGAGAACGAGGCAGCCACCGGCCGGACCCGGGACCACCGGCCATCGACCGCGTGGGACCGCCAGCGGCGGGTCGAGCAGATCGACGCTGTGCCACAGCTCGACTTCAGCGTCGACAGGGTCAACGAGGGCAGTACGCCCTACAGCGATTACCACCACGTGGAAGGCCTGCTGAGCCTGCAGTATCCGCGTACCGACAAGCCGGCCGAGCTATCGTTCTACATCACCGGAAAGACACAGGAGCTGTTGTCCAAGCTGCTGGTCACCGAGGTTAACCGGGCGCGGGACGTGTTGTTCGACGACCGGTTGGAGCAGGCCCTGTGGCACCTGCGCCGCGCCGGACACGTCCAGAAGATGCTCACCGTTTCCTGGGAGCAGGTGAGCGCGGTCACGCCCACGGAGTTCGCGGCGCTGCGGGACGAGCTGGACACGGCCTCGGAGACCGAATCCCTTTTGCACCGCTCCTTCAGGTACCGCCGACTTGAGTTCGCACTCGGCGGCAAATCGCCGGAGATGGTCGCGGCCTACGCGCCGGTGCCCCGGTTCCACACCTTGATCGAGACCACGCTTCGGGCGTCGAGCTTGTACGACGCGGTGCTGGCCCTGCTGCTACGCCGGGGCGCGAACATTCCCGAGGAGTGCGTCGAACGCGACTACGCACGGCCGTACGAGCCGCATCCCGCGGTGGAGAAGGTGTGGGCCGGGATCTACCGTGACGCAAGCGGGGACCTGTACTTACTTGCCGAGGCGCTGCACGAGTTGAACCGCCAGTACTCGCGCTGGCGCACCACGCATCTGCTGACTATGAAGCGCATCCTCGGCCACAACCCAGAAACCAGCGACACGTCGGGCGTCGCGTGGTTGGGCCCGGTCGCCGAGGACCGGTTCTTCCCCGAGTTGCGGGCGGCCCGCCCGAAGATATGACGTCGGTCTATCACGGCTGGCAAGGATTCGCGGGATGAACGCCGCCCTAACGCCCGACCGACTGCTGGGCGGCCGGGACATTCGCTGCCCGGGATGAACGAACAACCAAGATGTGCACCATTGTTCGGCCGGGCACGGACCCGCGCCGGACCGTGAACGAGGAGGCAGCCCATGCAGACTCGAGCGGCGATCCTGTGGGAGCCCCGCACCGATTGGAGCGTCGAGGACATCGAACTCGACGATCCCAAGGCAGGCGAAGTCAAGATCAAGCTCGCGGCGTCCGGCCTGTGCCACTCCGACGAGCACATGGTCACCGGTGACATGGTGCTGGACCCCGAGATCGCCGCGCTGCTACAACTGGAACAGTTCCCCCTCATCGGCGGCCACGAGGGGGCGGGCGAGGTCGTCGAGGTCGGCCCCGGCGTCACCACGCTGGAAGAGGGCGACCATGTGGTGCTGTCGTTCATCCCCGCCTGCGGACGCTGCCCGTCCTGTTCGCGCGGCCGCCAGCACCTGTGCGACCTGGGCGCGGTGCTGCTGGCCGGACGGCAGATCGGCGACATGACCGCCCGCCACCACTCCAAGAGCGGCAAGGACCTGGGGATCATGTGCGCCACAGGTACGTTCTCCCCCTACACCGTGGTCAACGAGGCGTCCTGCGTGAAGATCGACGACTGGATCCCGCTGGAGCGGGCCGCGCTGGTCGGCTGCGGGGTCACCACCGGGTGGGGCTCGGCCGTCAACGTCGCCGACGTGCGGGCGGGTGAGACCGTGGCGGTACTCGGGCTGGGCGGCATCGGCATGAACGCCGTGCAGGGCGCGGCCATGGCGGGAGCCCGGTACGTGATCGCCGTCGACCCGGTGGAGTGGAAGCGGGAGCGGGCCGGAGTGTTCGGCGCCACCCACACCGCCGCCTCGATCGAGGAGGCCGCGGCCAAGGTCGGCGAGCTGACCTGGGGCGCCAACGCCGACAAGGCGATCCTCACCACCGGCGTGGCCACCGGCGACCTGATCGCGCCGATGATGGGCATGGTCGCCAAGGGTGGGCGGGGCGTGGTCACCGCCGTCGCGCCGATGTCCCAGGAGGACGTCAAGCTCAACCTGTTCGACCTGGGCATGCAGCGCAAGGAACTGATCGGCTGCATCTTCGGCAACGCCAACCCGCGCCGCGACATCCCGCGCCTGCTGCACCTGTACAACGACGGCAAGCTCAAGCTGGACGAGCTGGTCACCACCACCTACGACCTGGACGAGATCAACCAGGGCTACCAGGACATGCGCGACGGCAAGAACATCCGCGGCCTCATCGTCTACTGATCGAGCGAGCAATCCGCCGAGCGCGTCAGGCGGCATCCCTGGCGCGCCCGGCCGCACCCGTTCTGAGTCGTAGTCTTATTCGAAGCGAATGCGTCGTAGCGGGTGACGAGGTTCAGCAGCGGGAACGCCAGGGTCGTGATGGCCAGCGCGGTCACCACCACGCCGCCCAGAAGCGCGGCGAAGGCCAGGCCCGGGCCGTGGGTACGCTCTGAGCAGTCGAGGTCGGTTGCGTGAAGCCTGGCCAGGGTGGCTCCGACCTGCTCGCGCATCGTCGGGAGGAACTCAAGAGCGGCTTGCGGCAGGTTTGCTGTGACCACCGCGAGTTCGGCGAGGGCGCCTACCTTCTCGAAGAAGCCGATGTTGAGATGGGCCCCCAGGGGTGGGGCCGAGGCGATCACTCCGCGCGGGAGAACTCTGTCCAGGCCTGATCGGACATGTGCGCCGCCAACACGGGGAACAGCACCGGTTCCTCGTGCTCAAGGTGCCTGTGCACCAGATCGCGCACATGCGCTGCCGCAGTGGCCAGCCCTGCCCGGTTCTCATCGTCCTGGATGGGAACGGCGGCAACCGTGTCCAGTGCCGCATCCAGTGCAACGTGCTCCTTACTGAGTTCGGCCAGCCCGGTGCCGACCTTGGGGTCGGCGGCGATCAGTCGCGGCCAGGCACACCGTCTTCGCTGCCCCCGAAGTGCCACCCGGCGGTGGTCTGCCGGCGGACGAACTCGCGGAGTTCACTGGTGTCCACGTCCGGCGAGGGCATGAGCGCGGGCCCGCAGAGCGAGGTGAGTTCGGGCTGGGCGAACAGTTCGTCGCGGATCCAGGTCAGTGCGCGGACGAGGAGGTCGTGGTCGCGGTCGTCGGTGAGGTAGCCCGGGTCGATCGTAGCTGGGACGGCCCGGGAAGACGTCAGCTGCACGCATCCGCGGCTGTGCGGTGACAGCAAGATCGGCGCAACGCCGAGCACGGGTTCCGCCCGGTCCGGCGACACCACTGCCCCAGGCAGAATACCGAAGTTGAACTGCAGGTTCGGAGCGGGCTCATCTCGGCCGAACTTCTTGAACGCCGCGACCTGCATAAGAACGCGCCATGGACGTTGACGTCGATGCAGGCTCGCCAGGCGTCGGTGGTGACGGTCTCGATTGTTCCCAGCGCCACCATGCCCGCGTTGTTCACGAGTGTGTCCAGGTGGCCGAACTCCTTGGCGACACTGTCCAGGAGCCGGGTGATGCCCTCCTCATCGGTCACGTCTCCCGGACGCGGGACGATCGGGTGAGTACCCCGGCCGTGACCGGCGATCTCCGTGAGCGCGGCCTCGGTGCGTGCAATGGCGACCACCGTGGCCCCGGCCTCGGCGAACCAGAGCGCCGTCGCCGCGCCCAGTCCGCTGCCCGCGCCGGTCACGGCGACGACCTTGTTCGCAGGCCGCTCGCGGCGGCTGGCTGGCCCGCCAGGACACGTAACCATACTCCCACCGTACGAACATGTTCGTTACGAACACCCAGCCCGACACCGGCGATGCGCACCACCACAGGCCGCACGGTGGTCAGCTGAAGGTGCGGCGGTAGGTGCGCGGGTTGACGCCGGTGGTCCGCTTGAAGCGGTCGCGGAAGGCCGTGGGCGAGCCGAAGCCGACCTGGGCGCCGATACGTTCGACGGAGTGCTGGGTGGTCTCCAGAAGGTGCTGGGCTTGGCGGATGCGGGCGCGGTGCAGCCACTGCAGCGGAGTGGTGCCGGTCTGCTCGCGGAAGCGGCGGATGAGTGTACGGCTGCTGACCCCGGCGTACGCGGCGATGTCCTCGAGCGTGAGCTGGCAGGAGAGGTTGTCCCGGATCCAGGCCAGCACCGGCTCCAGGGCGGAGCTCGCCGGGGCGGGGGTGTGGTCGTGCACGATGAACTGCGCCTGCCCGCCCTCGCGCTCGAGCGGCATCACCGACAGCCGGGCCGCGTCGGCGGCCACCGCGGAGCCGTAGTCGCGGCGGATCAGGTGCAGGCACAGGTCGAGCCCGGCCGCCGCGCCGGCCGAGGTGAGGATCTGGCCGTTGTCGACGTACAGCACGTCGGGGTCGACCTCGATGTCGGGATACGCGGCGGCAAGCTGGTCCGCGGCGATCCAGTGGGTCGTCGCGCGCAGCCCGGCCAGCAGCCCGCTGGCCGCCAGCACGAACGTACCCGAGCAGATGGAGGCGACGCGTGTGCCCCGCGCGGAGGCATCCCGGAGCGCAGTGCGTACGGCGGGGGCGAGCGGTGCCGCCGGGTCGGCGGTGCCGGGCACGATGATCGTGTCCGCGCCCGCGAGCCCGTCCAAGCCCCAGGGCGCGCGCAGGGTGAACGCTCCGGCGTCGATCTCCGGCTCCTCAGCGCAGACCCGGATCTGATATCCGGGACGTCCGTCGGGCAGGCGGGTACGGCTGAAGACCTCGATCGGGGTGGCCAGGTCGAAGGGAATCACCTTGCCGAGCGTGAGGACGGCGACCGTGTGCATGTCCAGAATCTAATCCTTCGCCAAGTGAAAGATCCACATTTCTGCAGCTCAATGGGCTGGCGTTATTCTGTTGAAGTCTGTCATTAATGTCACTGGCCCGCGCCCCGACGTCCGACTAGCTTCCGACGCATGCATGTACAGATCGTTTTGTTCGATGGATTCGACCCACTCGACGTCGTCGCTCCGTACGAGGTCCTGTACGCCGGGGGTGAAGCCTCGGCGGGAGCCGTGACCGTGGAGTTGGTCTCGGCGGAGGGGCCACGTGAGGTCGTGAGCGGTACGCGGGGCCTGGCACTGCGCGCTGCCGCCACCCTGGACCCGGCTCGCCCCGGCCTCGTTCTCGTCCCCGGAGCGTCGGGCCCCATCGGCGAGACCGGAGAAGACCCCGGCGAGGACACGATCCCCATGCTGCTCGGCCGCGCCCTGACGACCGCGCTGCCCGTGCTCCTCAAGGAGGCCATGGACAACCCGCAGGTGACCGTCACGTCGGTGTGCGGCGGCTCCCTGATGCTGGCCATGGCCGGCCTGCTGGAGGGCCGCCACACCACCACCCACCACCTGGGCTGGGACCTGCTGGACGCCACCGGGGCGCACGCCGTACGCGCCCGCGTCGTCGACGACGGCGACGTGGTCACGGGCGCGGGCGTCACCTCCGGCCTCGACCTGGCTCTCTACCTGTTGGAACGCGAGATCGGACCGCAGGTCGCGCACGCCGTGGAGGAACTGTTCGCCCACGAACGCCGAGGCGTCGTATGGCGCAACGACGGCCCCATCCCGGCGGCTCTCTGACATGCCGGTCGAAGGCACATGGGATCTGGTCATCCCGACCCCCATCGGCAAGATCAACGCCGTCGTCGACCTGCGTCGAAACGGTGAACAGCTCACCGGAACCGCCCACGGAGCGGGCGAGGAGGTACCGCTCATCGACGTCACCCTCGACGGTGATCGGCTGACCTGGAAGCAGGCCATCACCAAGCCCCTGCGCCTGAACCTGACCTTCGCCGTGACGGTCGACGGCGACACCCTCACCGGCACCTCCAAGGCCGGACGCCTCCCTGCCTCCAAGGTCACCGGCCGCCGCCGACCCGCCCCGACGAACTGAACTCAAGGTTCCTGTGAGGGGGTGCCACCGCGCCGGGCAGACGGGAGAGCGTGGACGGCGAGAATATTGCGCCGCCGGGCCTTCCAATGCGTCGCAGTGAGCGCGGGACGGCTCACATGCTGCTCAGCCGGACACCGGTGAGGGAGCCGGCCGCCTAGGTTGGGGGTCTTCTCCGCCTCAGGTACCGGTTCTGCGTACGTGAGGCGGAGGCGGCGAAGGCGGTGGAGCCGGACAGTGGAAGCGTGCTCGGCCGCACCCGGGATTGAGGTGCGGCGGGACGCCTTGCCGATCACTGCAGAAGGACTGGCTCGGGTATGTTCGCCACACAGCTACGGGAGAGCGCGCTGTCCTCCCCGCTCCGTATCGCGGCTATAAGGGCTGCGGTGAGTCTTGTCGCCGGGCTTGCGCTGGGCGTCGTAACCAACCTGGCGCAGGGCTGGCTGCCGGGCAGCTGGAATCAGATCGCCAACTCGGGTGCGGTCTGGTCGGCGGTCGCCTTCGTCGTCGGCGCGCTGTCGGCCAACCGCGGGGTGTCGTCGGCGGCAGCAGCGGGCCTGACGGCCGAGGCGGGATTGGTCATCGGATACTACGCGTTTGCCGAGTTCGGCCGCGACGGCATGGGCGCGCCTGCGCCTGCGCTGGCGTGGCTGGTCATGGCGGTCGTGGCCGGACCGCTGTTCGGTGTCGCCGGGGCGTGGTGGCGGCGCGGCCGCGCCCACCGCCGTATCGTAGGAGGCGCCGCATTGGCCGGAGTGATCGGTGCAGAGGGCGTTCACCATGCCTTCGCGCTGCACTACATGGCGCAGGCGTACACCTGTGTGGCGTTCATGGTGGTGCTGCCCCTGGTCATGGCGTGCAGCACCCGTGAAAGGTCGCTGACGCTACTGGTCGCCGTGCCGCTGGCTCTGGTCGCCTACGCGGTCGTCTATTGGGGACTTTTCGGGTCGGCTCTGTTCTGAGCCCGGCCCCGGCAGGAGCGGAGAAGCGGTTTGAGCGCCGGTTCGAGCGCCTGGGTGTTCCGGCGAGCCTGGGCGCCGGACGCGGTCGTCGGCCTGGCTGTCCTTCTTCTTGGTCTGCTGGAGGTGGTGTGGCGTGATTCGGTGACCCTCGGCGGCCTCAGGTTCGCCTTCATGGGGCCAGACGGTGTCGCCGGAGACGAAGTGCACGCGGACGGCTCCGGTTACGAGGGTTCGATCCCTCGTGGTCCACGGAACCGGATACATCACCGTGCTGAATGCCACCCGGCGCGGTGTAGGAGGTTTGGGCACCGCCGTCATTGGAGGGGCCGTCCGCGAAAGCGGATGGTCGGGCTGTAGCCCAATCGGTAGAGCGTCCCTGACGAGGGAAGGTTGCGGGTGCGAGTCCCGTCAGTCCACGGTTGACCACCGAAAGCTAGCCGAACAAGCCGGGGACACACGCCGGCCGGTGAAGCACGCAAGTAGGTGGGTTGGGTCTCGCATAGTGCGTCGGAGGATCTACTGTCTGGTTGCCGGGTGCGATGCTGGTCATCTGGTCCTCCCCTGCTCATGAGCCGACGGTAGGTTCCATTTCTCAGGTATCCGTAAGAGCGCGGTCCCCAGCGACGCGCTAATCCTGGCCTCAGGTTGATCGGGGACAATGAGCGGCAAAAGCATCGATTGGAAGGGGGCGGGCCGGCGTGCGGATCATGATCGCGGATGATGAGAGGGCCATCCGTGAGTCGCTGGAGCGGGTGCTCCAGGTCGAGGGTTACGACACCAGCACCGTCGCCAACGGTCTCGCCGTGCTCGACAGGGTCGGTGGGGCCGGCGGTGACACGCTGGATCTGCTGATCCTCGACGTGATGATGCCCCGCCTCGGCGGGTTGGAGACCTGCCGGCGGTTGCGGGCCGCGGGTCGGGATCTGCCGGTGCTGATGCTGACCGCCCGTGACCAGGTCTCCGACCGGGTCGCGGGGCTGGACGCCGGCGCCGACGACTACCTGCCCAAGCCGTTCGCCACCGAGGAGTTGCTGGCCCGGGTGCGGGCCCTGCTGCGCCGGCGCACGCCGCCCGACGGGGAGTCGCAGATCCTGTCGTTCGCCGACGTCCGGCTCGATCCCGACAGGTTCGAGGCGTGGCGGGGCGGGCGGCCGCTGCGCCTGACCCGGACCGAGTTCTCCCTCCTGGAGGTCCTCATGCGCAACGCGACCCGGGTCTTGACCCGCGACGCGCTGTTCGAGGCGGTCTGGGGCTTCGACATGAGCGCCACCGCCAACAACCTCCAGGTGTACGTGAGCTACCTGCGCCGCAAGATGGAGGCCGAGGGTGAGCCGCGATTGATCTACACGCTGCGCGGCCTGGGATACACGTTGCGGGAGACTCCTCCGTGAGCAGGCCCGCCGGCCGGGAACCGCGCCGGCTGACCCGATGGTGGCGCCGGCGGTCCCTGCGGACCAGGGTGACGGTGATCGCGGCGACGGCCATCGCGGTCAGCGTGTTCGTGGCCTTCCAGGTGGGCATCGAGTTACTGAACTGGGAGCTGCAGGACACCGCCGAGAATCAGCTACGCGCCGACTCCCGCGTCCTGGCGACGAACGCGGAGCGCGCCGGTCTGGCGCAGGTCCAGCTACCGCCGTATCCCGGATCGGGTCAGCTGGTGCGGGTCATCCTGCCCGACGGCTCGACCCGGACGCCGGCCGGCCAACCCGCGCTGCCCCCGGTCAGCGAGCACGCCGGGCGCGTGGCGCAGGGCGCGTCGGCCGACCTGATGGAGTCGAACGACAGCGACGGCTACTTCATCTACACGCTGCGGGCGGGCGACGGCGCGGTCCAGGTGGCCCGCGTCGCCGACGACGACAGCCCGATCACCTGGTTCGGGTCGGGCATGCTGCTGATCGGGCTGCTCTGCGTGGTCGGCGGCGCCCTTGTCGGGCTGACCGTGGCGCGGACCGGGCTGGCACCGATCGACCGGCTGACCGCCGCCGCGGTACGTGTCGCGCACACCCGGGATCTCGACGCCGACATCCCGGATGAGGGCGGTGGGGAGATCCGGCGGCTGATCCAGTCGATCAACGACATGCTCGCCGCGCTCCGGGACTCCCGGCGGGCCCAGCGGCTGCTCGCCGAGGACGCCGCCCACGAGCTCAAGACCCCGCTCACCAGCCTGCGCCTCAACGTCGAGCTGCTGATCCGGCTCGATCGGCGCGGCACCCTGGACAGCGCACTGCCGGCGGAGAGCCGGACCCGGCTGCTCAACGATCTCGGCGCCCAGGTGGCCGAGTTGAGCACCCTTGCCGCCGAGCTGACCGACCTGGCGCGCGGTGAGGTCAGCGACGAGAGCACCGAGCTGCTCGACCTCGCCGACGTGGTGGTGGCCGCCGCGACCCGGGCGCGTTCCCGCGTGCCCGACATCGAGATCGCGCTCGACGTGACCTCCGTGTGGGTGAGCGGGCGTCCCGCTGCGCTCCAGCGGGCGGTGCTCAACCTCATCGACAACGCCGGCAAGTGGTCCCCCGCGGACCAGCCGGTCCAGGTCCGTCTCCGTGCCGAGGGCGCGTCGGCGGTGCTCGAGGTCGACGACGCCGGGCCGGGCATCGACGCCGCCGACGTACCGCGGGTGTTCGACCGGTTCTACCGTGCCGACAGCGCCCGGGCGTTGCCGGGATCCGGTCTGGGGCTGTCGATCGTGCAGCGGGTCGTCGACGCCCACGGCGGCCGGGCCACCGTCGCCCGCTCCGCACGCGGTGGCGCGCTGCTTCGGGTCGACCTTCCGGCCGCGGCCCCGCCCGCCCCGATCGCGCGGCTCACCGCCGGGGAGGACACCGCGGAGCGCTGACCCGCCCCGGCGGCGCGGCGCAGGACAAGGGACGGCGGCCCTCGGGCATGGCCCCGCGCGGCTCACCGTCGGGGCAGGACACGGTGCGCCGACCCCAGCCCCGGCCGCACGGCGCAGGACAAGCGGCCCACCACCGGGCAGGACACCGCGATGCGCCGACCCCAGCCCCGGCGCGTGGCGCAGGACCAAAGGGCGGCGGCCGTCGAGCCCATGAAAAGATCCGGGACGGGCCTGGGTCCCCGTCCCGGATCTCGTCCGTGCCGCCGCGCTCACCGTTGCAGCGTGGGCTCCTCGTCGTCGGCGAGCGGCTGTTGACCGTCCGGCAGCTCCGCCGCTGGACGGGACAGCCGGCTCGGCCACCAGATCCGCCGGCCGATCAACAGGGTGAGGGCGGGCACCAGGACCGACCGCACCAGCAGGGCGTCGAGCAGCACGCCGAAGGCGACCAGGAACCCGACCTCGATCAGCATCACCAGCGGAAGCGTGGCGAGGACCGCGAACGTGGCCGCCAGGACCAGGCCTGCCGAGGTGATGACGCCACCGGTGGCCGAGAGGGCTTTGAGCATGCCCTCTCTGGTGCCCAGACGCACGGTCTCCTCCCGGGCCCGGCTGGCCAGGAAGATGTTGTAGTCGACGCCGAGCGCCACCAGGAACAGGAATGCCAGCAGCGGCACCGAATAGTCGATGCCCTTGAACCCGAGGATCGTGTCGAAGACGAACACGCTGCCGCCGAAGGCTGCGGCGAATGAGACGATCACGGTGGCCATCAGGACCAGCGGGGCCACGATCGCGCGCAGCAGCAGCCCGAGGACGATCAGGACGACGGCGAGCACCAGCGGGATCACCAGCTTCTCGTCGCGGCTGGTGGTGACCTCGGTGTCGAGGTTCTCCGCACTCGGCCCGCCGACGATCGCCTCCGCCCCGCTCACCGCGTGCACGGCGGTGCGCACCCGCTTGATCGTGTCGTACTCTGCGACGGTGTCCGGCGCGTCCTTCGGGAACACGGAGATGTTGGCCCAGCCACCGCTGGTCTGCTCCGGGATGGCCAGGGCCACACCGCGAGTGCCCTTGACGATGTCGAGCACCCGCTCCTGGTGCGCCGGCCGCGTGAAGATCGTCATCGGCTGGCCGCCGAGTTCCGGGAAGTGCTGGCGGAGAACGGTGAAGCCGGTGACCGACTCCGGCGCGGACAGGAACTGGTCCTGCTCACGCAGGGCGCCGGTGTTGCCCGCCAGCCCGATGGCGAGCACGCCGAGGACTCCGAGCGAGCTGAGCGCCGCCACCCACCGGCGGCGGCTGATGGCGGTGCCAAGCCGTCCCCACAGCCCCGGCTTCTCCTCCACGGCCGTGCTGAACCGCGGGATGGCCGGCCAGAAGATCCGCCTGCCGAGCACCACGAGCACCGCCGGGAACAGCGTCAGCATGGCCACCAGCGCGCACAGGATGCCGGCCGCGCCGATCGGGCCCAACCCGCTGGTGCTGTTCAGGTCCGCGACGAGCAGGCAGAGCAGGCCGGCGACCACGGTGGCCGCGGACGCGACGATGGCCGGCGCCGCGCTGCGTAGCGCGTGGACCATCGCGACCCGGACGTTCTCATGGTGGTGCAGTGCTTCCCGGTACCGGGCGATGAGCAACAGCGCGTAGTCCGTGCCGACGCCGAATACCAGGATCGTCAGCAGCGCCGAGTTCTGGTCGTTGACCACGATGCCGAAGCCCTTGACGAGCAGGTAGACGGTCGCCATCGCGGTCAGTGCGGCCGCGCCCACGGCCACCAGCGGGATGAGCCACAACACCGGGCTGCGGTAGGTGAGGATGAGCAGGAGCGTGACGACGACGATGGTGGTGAGGAGGACCTGCACATCGATGCCGTCGAAGACGGCGTCCATGTCGCCGTCGATCGCGCCCGGGCCGGTCACGTCGAGTTCCAGGCCGGCGGGGCGGTCCTTCGCGGCGTCACGCAACGGGCCGACGATGGCCTCCGGTGCGCCGTAGGTCGTGCTCACCTCGAGGGTGAACATCATCGCCTTGCCGTCGGTGGAGGGGCTCGTCGGCGAGTCCTCGTCGTCCTCGCCGGCCGCCGCCTTCGGCGGGTACCGCTTGGCAAGGGTGTTGTAGTGGCGCTTGACCGTCGCTCGGTCGACGTCGGTCATGCCGCCGGCGCGGTGGTACACGAAGACGAACGTGTTGTCGTCACCGCCGGGGAGACTGTCGTCCAGCACCGCCACCTTGGTGGACTCGGCACTGGCCGGCAGGGTGTCTACGGCGCTGTCGGTGGTGACCGAGCTCAACTTTCCGCTCAGCGGCACCATGCCCGCCGCCAGCACCAGCCACAAGCCAATCACCAACCACGGCACCCACCGACCGGCCAACCGACCGGCCGGCGCTTCCCCGGACGGCGCTGCGTTGACTGCCATCACTGGCCTCCTACATACGGGTTACATCGCTGATCTGGATGCCTGCTTCCTACCGAGCGAACCTGAGACGACGGTTAATACGGCGCTCAGGCCGGTTGGCCGAACCAGGTGCCCAGCGCACGCACCAGTGCGGGGGCGTCGAGGTCCTGCCCGGTAGGCAAGGCCCAGGCGACACAGCCGTCGGGCCGGATGAGTGCACCGCACTCGAACCTGGCCTGTACCGCGCAGATGCTTGGACATCACAGCACCAGGACTTAACCGAGCGGCGCGAGCGGGAGTCGTCCGGGCTGTGCACGGGACTGTACGGTTGCGACAGAGGAGAGTGGGCCTGGGGCGCGGTGCCGGGGTTGCTCCTGGTCCGTTTCCCCAGACCCCTCGCCGAACCCGCCGTGCGCCTCTCAGCGCAACGGGCTCTCCACGGTTTCTGCCGTCATGTGGGTGCGATCCAGGGGTTGGGGATGGTGCTGCTCCGCCAGCGGTATCGGGTGACCGTGACCTTGGCGATGTCGAACAACTCGGTCCCGTCCGCCGCTGTGATGGTTAGCCACCGCCCGGTAGGGGTGGTGAAGTGGCGTCGGACGTCCTTCCAGCTCCAGTGGTGCCGTACTTGCAGCATCCAGATCAGCCGCCACCAGACGAACTGGTGGAGTGCGGAGAACCGGTCTTTGGCCACGGCGTGTTTGAAGTAGTTGGCCCAGCCGCGCATGATCTGGTTGAGCCTGATCAGCACGGATCCCAGGTCTTGTTGCGATTTCCTGTGGGTCAGGGCACGGATCTTGGCCTTCAACGACCGGATGGGCCGGTCGGCGATGAAGGTATAGACGTGCCATTTATCGGTTCCCCTCTTGCGGCGCCACTGGATGCGGAACCCCAGGAAGTCGAACCCGTCAGCTAGGTGCACGATCTGGGTTTTGGCCGGTGAGAGCCGCAATCCCACCGTTCGAGCACCCCGGCGACGTCCTCGCGCACCGCCTGGGTGTCGTGCTCGGTCCCGTGGACGAGCACGACGAAGTCGTCGGCATAGCGGACTAGCCGCCATGTCGGCAGGCCCCTGCGACGGCGATACCCGCGCTTACCCTCGCTCGACATCGACCCGCCCGGCTTCCCCGGTTCCATCAGGTGCTCATCGAGCACCGACAAAGCGATGTTGGCCAGCAGCGGAGACAGAATGCCGCCCTGCGGCGTCCCGGTCGTGGTGCTCCTGTTCTCGCCGAGCTCGGTCAATATCCCGGCTTTCAAGAAGGCCTTGACCAGTGCCAGGACACGTTTGTCCTTCACCCGGACCCTCACCCGCTCCATCAGGGCAGCGTGGTCGATCCGGTCGAAGCACGCCTCGATGTCGGCATCCAGCACCCATCGGTAGCCTCGGGTGCCGAAATGGTGGATCTCAGCGATCGCGTCCTGAGCACGCCGTCTGGGCCGGAACCCAAAGGAGACCGGCTCGAAGTCTGCCTCGAAGATCGGCTCCAGCACGAGTTTCAGCGCGGCCTGCACGACCCGATCCGCAACCGTCGGAATCCCGAGAGCACGAACCTTCCCCGACCCGCCCGGCTTGGGGATCTTACGTTCCCGCACCGGCAACGGCCGGAACGAACCATCCTTAAGACTGGCCCGTAGATCGTCCAGGAACCCCGGGACACCGATCCGTGACCGTCAAGCCATCGACTCCGGGAGCACGTGCCCCTTGGTTGCCCGCGACCCGATCGAACGCCACGATCAGCGTTGCCGGGTCATGCACGAAGTTGAACAGGTCATCGAACCGGCGGCCGTGGTCAGCCACCGCCCAACGGTGAAGTTTGGCCTGCATTTCCGATACCCGCGTCCATGACCCCAGCGGGGCCGGGTCTTGGGCGCCGCCGTTCGGCAGCGCGTCTTTCGGCATTGCAGTCTCCGTTCCTTCTCCAAACCGCTGCCGCCCTTCGCCATGTGACCGGCTCTCCCGGCCTCGGACTACTACGGCGGCTCCGCTCCACCCGGCCCGTTCGGCGGTCGATGCGCCTATCCCCGCCACCAGGCTGGACGCCCGTGACCTGGAGCTGAGACCAGGTGGTTCCCGTGTTCACTGTGATTCGCTCGACGAAGTAGGAGCCCGACTTTGTCCCTGCGGCATCGCCATGAGTACGCCGCAGACCTTCCTCATGGCCTCCCGGTCGGCAACGGCAAGCCGACCCAGGAGTTCCCCACCGGCTCCGCCGGCGGGTGCGCACCGCGTCCTGCCCAGATCCACCAGGTTCGAGCAGGCGTCAAGTGGAGGGACGTAACAACGCCGGTTCCTCTCGTACTCCTCCCCATCTCGCTCACCGGACCCGCACCATCTGGTAGTACTGGCACGCCCCGGCTTTGTCAGGGCTGCTCCCGCCCTCCCCGGCATCACCCGGATCAGGCTGCCCTCAACTACGCTGACCTGCTGCGACAGGCCACCGGCGGAGGTCTCCCACCTCCACTCGAATCACAGCGCCTCACGGCGCACGCCGTTAGGGTCTGTCCAGATAAGGCTCTGTCGCTCTTTCGGTGGTAGCGGAGGGTGAAGCTATCCGAGGAGGATGCGGTGTCTTAGGAGATGGAAGCCTGCCCGGCCGTACATCTGCCTTTTGATCAGCTTGGTCTTGGTGTTGACGCCTTCGGTGCCACCGTTGTGATACTCGCTGGTCAGAGCGGCGCGGACCGCATCCTGGTCAAGCCGCAGACCGCGGATGAACGAGTGCACATGCGGCAGGGTGGCTTCTTCTGCGGTGCTGATCCATTCCTCCAGCCGGTCCCCGTTGTCTTCGGCAGGGACGAGAAGTTGGGCGAAGGCGCGCACCAGGTCGGCGAGGCGGTCATCTCCGGGCAGGCGCCGGTGGTCTTGTGGAGGAGTTCTTGCTGGTCGGGCCGGAGGATGTCCGGGCGTGTGAGCAACAGCCGGGAGAGTCTGCGGGGCGCGAGGGCGGGGCGATCGTCTTCGACACGGCCCTGGGTGATGTAGCGGTAGAGGAGGTTCTGGCTGCCGGTGTAGCCGCGTTCCCGGATCTCGCGCAGGAGCACAAGCACGGGGACCGCGGGGTCCTCGGCCCGGCGTTTACGCAGGTATTCGCGGTAGGGATCGACAAGCGTGGGACGATACCGGGGTGCCCGCCGCATCTGCTCGGGCTTGTCGACCCGTGCGTACCGCTTGACGGTGTTCAGCGCGAGGTTCAGCCGCCGGGCGCATTCCAGCAGGCCGACGCCCGCCTCGAGCAGGTCGTGGACCTGGTGCCACCGTGCAAGGGTGGTTGTCCTTCCGCCGTCGAGTTTGCGAACCCGGGAAGCGGCAGCCCAGCAGCCACTGTGAACAGCCACTTCCTTTCCGACGGCCTGAGCGAAGTTGTGCCAGATGTGCCACCGGTCGCCGACCTGGAGGGCATCGGGCAGGGCCTGGTGCACGGCTTCGGCGTAGCCGGCGGCGCCGTCACGGCAGACGATCTCGACGCCCGGATGCTCGCGCAGCCACGCTGCAAGGGTGTCGGACCTGCGGTCGGGCAGGACATCGACCCGCCGGCGGGTCTCGGCGTCGATCAAGACGGTGGCATAGAAGCGGGAGCGGCGCAGCGCGAAGTCGTCCACACCCAGCACCCGCGGCGTGGCGACCGCCGGCAGCGGGATCCGCAGCAGCAGCCGCAGTGCGGTGTGACGGGATATCGGCATTCCCAGGACCGACAGCACACGGGCACTGGCCCGACCTGCCAGCTCTCGCACCACCGCCCCGACCTGAGCAGCCAGGCGGGCGGTCCGTCGCTGGTAACGCTCCAGCACCCCGCAGATCTGTTCCCGGAAGGTTCGCCGGGGGCACCGCCAGTTGCGGCAGGCGAGCCGGCGCACCCGGACGTCCACCATCACCGGCCGCCCGCCGAGCGGAACGTCGGCCAGGGTCCGCTGGCACCACGCATGGACGTGGCCGGTCTCGGAAGCACATCCGGGGCACGGCACAGGCACCTCCCGGCTGCGGGCCCGTACCCGGATCAGCTCGCCCTCGTCCATCACATTGTCGATGACCAGGCCAGACAGGCCCGAGAACAGCACGTCGACAAGCTGGTTGATCTCTGACACGCCTTAGCGTGACAGGGCGACACCCTCCGCTACCACCGAAAGAGCGACAGAGCCGAAAGAGCGACAGAGCCGTTCTCGGTATGGTCAGAGCGTCGGGGGCCGAGGGTCCATGGTGAACAGGACAGAATTGATGTAGCGTCTGCCGGGCCGCAGCATCCTGCCAACGAACCCGCGGTCCAGTTCGTGTACCGTCTCCCGCTGGTAGGTGCCCAGATCGAATTCGGCCAGCGGCACCCAGCCGGAGTCCAGCAGCACATGACCGGTGTATCCCCAACTCCGCATCAGGGCGATCACCCCCGGCATCTGACGGCGCCGTTCCTCCACCTCAATCAGGAGGGTGGGCTGATCACGACCGATGGTCTCGCTGGCACCGCGTAGAGCGCTCAGCTCGTGCCCCTCAACGTCCAGCTTAATGAAACGGACGTCGGTGAGCCGGAGGCTGTCAACAGTGACCCGGGCGACTCTGACCGGACGGCCGACGCCGCTCGCCACCGAGGAGATCCCTGCCAGAGCGCCGCTCTCCGGGATCCACAGATCGATCTCGCCGCATTCATCGGACGCGGCGGCCTCCACGACCTCGACCCGTGGGAACGTGCGGCGCAGCAGACCGGCCAACCGCGGGTCAGCTTCGATGGTCACCACCCGGTCCGCCCTGGCTGCCAGGCGTTGCGTCCACGGCCCGAACCACCCCCCAACGTCGACCGCGATGCCCCCGGCGGGGACGTACTCGGCCAGGCACCTCAGTTCAGGCTCCAACCGCGGATAGACCACCCGCGCCAAACGGCCGACCAGCCCCGCGGGCAACACGCCCACACAGCGACGTACCAAGGTCGCACGGCCAATCACTGCCGCCGACCGCTCCGGGCCAGGCCCGTCCTGCTCCGGTGTTGGGTCGAGGACGTTGTCAATCATCAGCCCACTTCGCCATATCCATATGCGCCCTAGACGTCATGCGACGATCGAAAGAGCATCGAGGCCGGGGACAGACCGCAACTCTCATGGCGTGGACAAAGCCCGCCCCACGGCCGCCAGAATTATAGTTTACTCAGCAAACTTACCCGCAATCATCCAACATACGCAGCAGGCAATCGAACATTTACGCCTTTATGCACAGGCGATCATTGACGATGATTTTCTTCATCACCCCTGGAGAGCATCCAATATATTGGTCTGCAGTTGCGTATCCAAGGTACGGGCGATACTCCTGGGAGTGTCGCCCGAATCGCTCGATTTATCCGGGTCCGCGCCAGCACGGATCAGAATATCTAGTATTTCAGTTCCTTTCTGCACAGCTCGCGCCACCGCCAGCGCCAAAGGTGTCCAGCCCCCTGGCCCAGGGGTGTCAAGAGAGGCCCCACAAGAGATCAGGAGTCGGACAGCTTCAACATTCCAGCGTTCGCAAGCCACATGCAGGGGTGTCATGAGACGTTCTGGCCGATCAATATCGACCTCACTCCTGAGCAGGTCTCGCAGTTGACCGTGATCTCTAGCCGCCACAGCTGCATGCAGACTGCCCGGCGGCCATTCTCCCTGGAAATCTTTCCAGTCCAATTGCTCCATAGATACTAGTCCGGGAGATCGTCGTAGGGTAGGCCCTTGAGCCATAGGATGATCTTTGCAGAATTTCTGGGAACGCCAGGAACGCCGCCGTGATTCAGCATCGTGCCGCAGACAGTGACACAACTGTTCGTAGCGATATTGTATCGTCCGAGACTTTGCCGGTCACGCCCGGAACTCAGACTGAGAGCGCCATGAGCTTGACGAAGTGCCCTGTTCGCGTTCGGCAGGTCGTACGTGTACGCCTCACTACCTTCAGGGACAGGACCACGCCACCGCTGCACGTAGGTCGGCCCGTCCATCCCGCCCGGGGCTACCTGGTGGATATGCAACGACTCGTTGGGGCCATCGATCCGTATCGATGCATGCCCGATGTCAGTTTCAGGATCTTTCGGGTGCAGGTAGACCGTCGCCTTACCTGCACACTCATCGTCGTCCGCATTGGTGTTGTGAACGAGAAGGGCCTGGGTGCCTACCACAACGTGGTAGGTGTGAACATCCGCAACAGTGAGGTTGTAAACACGACGGTGTTGAGTCCAGGTTTTTACGGCGGTGACCTGCACCCATGTGCCCGCGGAGGATCGAAGCCAGGTACCTGCTCTCAGATCCCCGGCATTAACCCACGCACGGGCATTTTCCACCCAGAACGGGTGCTCGTCAGTAGCGATGATGACGTCGGTGCGCTGGCCCGAGTCGCCCTCGAGGTCGACGGCGATCCTGACGAGCTGCTTGTCGCCCTGGCCAGAGATCGTTTCGGTTACCGGCTTGGTCGCGCTCCGGCCTGTTTCGGGATCGGTGGCCACGACCTTGTCTCCGACCCGAACCTTCTCGATCGACTTTTGAGTGCCATCCGCCATGAGTACTTGGGTGCCAGCAACGAAGCTGTTCCGTCGGGCGGGGCTGCATGATGCCGTGCCGGCCGGGGTACGGTCGCCGCGGACGTTGCCGGGCGGGCCGCGGCGACCGACACCACCGATGGCGCCCACGACGTCTAGGGCGTCTTCCATCTGGAAGCCGTTCTCCGCGGCATCGCGGATGGCACTCACGCCGTCTTGGACACCTTCTACGGCTTCGACGCGTTTCTCGATGGTCTCGCGGATCTTGTTGCGCTTGGCCAGTTCTTTCTGGCTTTGCTTGTAGCGCTGATAGCCGCGGTCCCATTCCTTCTTCCACGCACGGTAGCGGGCCTGGCCTTGATCCCACGCCTTCTTCCACGCGCGATACCGGGCTTGGCCGCGATCCCACGCCCTCTTCCACGCGCGATAGCGTGCTTGCCCTTGGTCCCACGCTTTCTTCCAGGCCCGGTAGCGCTTCTGACCTTCCTTGATCGCTGCGCGGAGGTTTCGAGCGGGGTTGGACGCCGGCCGGGTGACGTTGGGCCTGCCCTTGGGTGGCTTGTTTCTATTGAAAATGTTCTTTACGGTACGCGTCAGGCGTGACCCGTACTTGTTCCATCCCCAGCGCGCGGCTCGTGGTCCGTACTTGATTCCCAGGCGTAGGCCTACGGCACCGGCGGCCACGCAGAAGGGGCAGTTGCCCGTGGGGTCGGTGTTGTCGAGGGGCGCGGCGTCGCCATAGCCGTAGCGGTTGGCCGCGATGGAGGAGTCAGGGTCGCGGTCGAAAGTGTCGCGGCTGATGAACGATCCGATGTCGGGCTGGTACCAGCGGGCGTGCATGTTGACGCGGCCGGAGTCTGGATCTGTGAATTCGCTCTGGTAGCCCAGGTCGTAGTCGTCGCCGGCCTCGGAGAGGATCTCGCCGAACGGTCCGTATGCGGTGGACCCCGTGAGTTGTGTTCCGTTGGGAGCGAGCGTGGCTATGACGTCGTCATGCCGGTCGGTCAGGGCAAGGGTGGCCGCGCCCTGCTCTCGCATACCCAGCAGGTCCCCGGCGGGGTCGCGACCGTAGGCCGCGCTCACGACGCCGCCCTCGTTCGCGGTCGCCACCACGTCGTTCTGGTCACCGGCGTACAGGTAGGCCGTGGTGTTGCCGTCCTGTGTCCGTTCGGCGATGCGGTCGAGGGCGTCGTAGGCGTAGGTGAGGGGGCCGTCGTTGATGAGTTGGTCGAAGGCGTCGAATCGCTGCGTGCGGGTCGTCCCGCCAGAGGTTTCGGTGGCGAGGGTGCCGCGGGGGGTGTAGGTGTAGCTCTTGGTGCCGCCTGTCAGCAGGCGGTTGCGTTCGTCGTAGGTGAAGCCATCGGCGCCGGCGCGGGTTCGGTTGCCCGCGGCGTCCCATTCGTAGTCTGTGCGGTTGCCTGCGGGGGCGGTCCAGGAGGTGAGCCGTCCGGCGTGGTCGTAGGTGTAGGTGTTGCGGCCGGCTCCGGTGATGCCGGTGGTGGTCTTGGCGATGAGGTTGTCGTCGCGGTCGTACTCGTAGCCAATAGAGGTGAGCGTCGCGCTGCCCGGCGTGGTGACCTCGTCCTTGATCGGACGGTCCAAGGCGTCGTAGTCGACCGTGCGTTTGGCTCCGTTCGCCCCGTAGTTGACGCCGGTGAGCCGGTCGGCGTCGTCGTAGGCCATGGTCATGGCAGTGCCGGTGACCGGATCGGTGACCGAGGTGAGGCGGTCGCCGTTGTCATAACCGAAGGTGGCGGCGCCCGCGGCGTCGGTTCTTCCGGTGAGGCGTCCGGAGGGGTCGTAGTCGAATGCGGTGGTCCGGTTTTTGGCATCGGTGATGCGCAGGGGCAGGCCGCGGTCGTTGTAGGAGTAGGTGATCTTGCCGCCCGGTGCGGAGGCGGCGATTCGGCGGCCCGCCAGGTCGTACTCGTAGGTCTTGTCGGCGGTGTCGGCTTCGGCGCCGATGCCGCTCTGCTTGGTCAGCCGGTCGAGCTCGTCGAAGGTGCGGGTGACGCGCACTCCGCCTGGTGCCGTTTCGCTGACCGCGTTGCCGGCGGCGTCGTAGCCGGTGGTCCAGGTTCGGTCGGCGGCGTCCGGGTGCCGGGTCGTGGCCGGTTCGGTGATCGACTCGACCAGGCCGAGGGTGTTGTAGGCAGCGATGGTGGTGTTGCCGCGTCCATCGGTCAGTCTGGTCTGGGCGCCGCTGGCGTCGTAGCCGAACCGGGTGGTGATCGTCTGCCCGTCCGCGACCGGCTCGACGATTTCAGTGAGCCGGTCGGCGGCGTCGAAGGCCCGGCGGATCGTGTGCCCCTCGCCGCCGGTCTCGCTGGTCGGGTTGCCCGCGAGGTCGTAACCGGTGCGCAGCGTGCGCACCACGGTGCCGGTGTCGTCCAGGTCCTTGGTGGCGGTTTCCCGGCCGGCAAGGTCGTATTCGATGACGCTCGCCTTGCCGAGCGGGTCGGTCACCTTGGTGGTGCGGCCTGCCATGTCGTAGGCGAACGTGGTCTTGCCGCCCTGCGGTTCGACGGTCTCGGTGCGTTCACCGGCTGCGTTGTGGACGTGGCGGGTGACGCCGCCGGTCGGCGCGGTGACCGTGGTGAGGTCGTCGGCGTCGTCGTAGGCCATCCGGGTGGTGTGGGCGGCCGGTGTGGGGCGCCGTTCGACGATGGTGCTGGTGACGGGACGTCCGAGGTCGTCGTAGGTGGCCTCTGCTCGGGCCCCTGTCTGGTCCACGACGGCGAGCTGCTCGCCGACCAGGTCAAAGTAGTAACGGACGGTCCCTGGGTCGGCGTCTCCGATCTGCGGATCGGATGTTCGGACGAGGCGTCCGAGCTGGTCGTAGCCGAAGTGACGGGTGTTGCCGCGCGCGTCGGTCTGCTTGACGAGCTGCCCTGCCTCGTCGTATTCCGCGGTGACCTTGGGAGTGATCGACGATCCGCCGGGTGGCGTGTAGGAGGGGGAGGTTACCGAACGGGGCCTGCCGTCGCGGTCGTACGCCGTGGTGACCGTGCGGCCTTCCGGATCGGTGACGTGGGTACGCTCACCGGCGGTGTTGTAGCCGTACCGGGTGACTGGCCGATGGGGCGCCGGCGTGCCGCCCCGGCGTTCGACGTTCACCTGCGGTTGGACCGCTTCCACGAGTTGTCCGACGACGTCGTATCGGAGGGTCGTCCGGTACTGCGCCGGGTCGACGCCTGGTGCGTTGCCCCGAGGGTCGACGGAGGCGACGACAAGACCCCGATCGTCACGGGTGACGGTGCTGGTGGGGTCCTCGTCGCCGTTCTCCACGGTCTCGCGGATCGGCCGCCCCATCCCGTCGTAGGCGTAGCGGATCTCCTCGGTGCGGTTACCACCCGTCGTGAGGGTCTGGCGGATGATGTTGTCGTCCGCGTCGTAGGCGAACTCTGTGCGGCGGGCGAGCCCCTCGGGATCGACGATCTGGGCGGTCCGGCGCCCTGCCTGGTCGTAGGTGTAGTCGATGCGGGTCTTCCCGCCGCCGGTGATCTGCGTGGTGAGGTTGCCTGCAGGGTCATAGGCCCGCGTTTCGAGCACTACGTCGCGTGGGGCGGCGGAGTCGTTCAGCCGTACGCCGTCGGCGATGACTTGATGGGTCAGGTCGTCGCCGTAGTAGGTGTAGCGCAGCGTCCGTCCCATCGCGTCGGTGCGGGAGGCCAGCCGCCCTCCAGGGTCGTACGCCAGCGATTCCAACACCACGTCGCGCGGTTCGGCGGGGTCGTTGGGGTTGTCGACGAAATCCTTCAGCGTGGTGGTGGCCAGTTGTCCACGCGGTGTGTATGTGAAGGTGTAGGTGTTGCCGAGCACGTCGACCAGACCGGTACGCGCGCCTGTGGCGTCGTAGCTGTATCTCTCCTCCCCGCCTTCGGGGCCGGTCTGGGTGGCCACGCGGCCGTGGTCGTCATAGGTGTAGGTCGTTGTCCTGTCGGGGTCTCCTCCGGTCGTGTCGGCCACCGTCTCGGTGAGCGGCAGGGAGTCGGGGTCGTAGGTGGTGCGCGTCTGGGTGGTATGTGTGACACCGGTGACCTCGTTGCGCACCCCTGGCCCGGTCTGGGAGGTCTCGTTGCCCAGCGCGTCGTAGGTGTAGGTGGTGGTCACGCCGCCGGGCTGGGAGTCGGAGATCTCGGTCCGGGTGAGTAGCCGACCGAGCACGTCGTGGGTGTACCGCTCGATCAGGCCTTCAGGCTCCACGGTCTCGGCCAGGTCCCCGGCCGCCGTGTACCTGTTGGAGGTGACGTTGCCGCGGGCGTCCTTTTCTGTCTTGACGAGACCCGCCGGCGTCTTGCCACCGCCGACCGCGTCCTCGGTGCCGTCGGTGTAGGTACGGAAGATGGTCCGGCCGTTGGGGAAGTCCGGAGTCTTGGGGTACACCTCCCCGGTGGGCTCGCCGTACTCGTTGTAGCCCCACCAGGTCTGGTAGGTGGTGTCGACGATGTCCGCCGAGCGCTGGTCCTGCCGGGTGAACAGCTGGTCGTTGCGGGGATCGAACGGATCGTCTTGGTTGATGTGGTAGCCGAACCATTCGAAGTGGCAGGTGTCGGCGTCCCGGCAGCGGTTCCGGGCGATCATGTTGCCGCGCTCATCGTTCCAGTACGACTGGACGGTGCCGTTCTCGTCGGTCACCCTGTACAGGAATCCGCGGAGGTCGTACTCGCGTGTCGCGGTCTTCCCCAGTTGGTCGGTCTCGCTGACGGTCCGGTAGCCGCGCAGCGCGTCATAGGCGGTGGTGGCGGTCCCGCTCCGCGGGTCGGTGACCGTGACGGTGGCCTTGACGTTGTCCACCGTCCCGGAGTGGGCCAGCGGAGACAGTCGCCACTCGCCGCCGTTGGCGTCCACGTGACGTACGACCCGGTCGGTGCCGACGTCGTAGCTGATTTCGGCGTGCACCCGCCCGCTGGGATTGGTGATCTTGGTGAGCTGCTGCGCCGGAACCCGGCCGGCGTAGTGCTCTTGCACGGCGGGCAGGCCGAGCGGGCGGTCATAGCGTGACGTACGACCCGGTCGGTGCCGACGTCGTAGCTGATTTCGGCGTGCACCCGCCCGCTGGGATTGGTGATCTTGGTGAGCTGCTGCGCCGGAACCCGGCCGGCGTAGTGCTCTTGCACGGCGGGCAGGCCGAGCGGGCGGTCATAGATCGCCAGCTCGTCGATGTCTCCGTTGAAGTTGAAGTAGCCGGCGGTGGCGGGCGTTCCCGGCCATGAGCTGGAGGTGAAGGATCGTCCGGCGAAGGCGTACTTCTGGCTGAGGTGGTCGATCGGGCCGGCCAGCGTGCCGACCGCTTGTCCGTCCAGGTAGAGCGTCTGGGTGTTGCCGCCGCCCGACAGGACGACGTGGTGCCAGCGCCCGTCGTTGACCGCGCCCGCGGAGGTGATCGGCTGGGCTATGCCCTGCCAGAACTGCCCGCGCAGCTTCCCGTCCGTGCCGACGTAGACGGCAGGGGTGAACTGGCGCCCTTGCGCCGGCGGGGGCCCGTTGAAGTTCTGGTAGCCGAAGATCACGCCGGTACCGGTGGTCTTGAACCATGTCTCCACGGCCAGGTAGCCGCCATGCCGCAGCATCATCATGTCGGGAAGCCGGACATGGGAGCCGCCGGAGACCCGGACGGCCGTGTCCGTCGTGCCGGAAAGGGCTCCGGTTACACCGAGCGTCCCTCCCGAGTAGGTGCCGTTGTCGGTACCCAGGTTCGCGGGCAGCCCACTGGTGGCGGCCGTGCCACCGGTCTCGCCGAACCGCCAGTAGGCCGATGGTGCCGTGTCCTTCACAGCGCTGCTGTAGTGCGAACCCGGCAGGTAGGAGTACGTCGTGCATTTCGGTGCCGGGGCTGGCGAGCAGACCTTGGTCAGCTTGTCCCCGTCGTAGGTGTAGTTCCAGGTCAGCGGAGCACCGTTGACGGGCTGGGTGCTCACGGAGGCGACATGGTTGCCGTTCCAGGTGAAGGACAGGGAACGACCTCCGACGGCCGTGACCGTGGCAAGCTTGCCGTCAGCCCCGTAGACGAGGTTCTGCGCGCGGCCACGCTGGTCTGTGACCTGGGTGAGTTTTCCTTGCGCGTTGAAGACATAGGACCTGGACGACTTGTCCATGAGCCGCCAACCGCCGCCGGCCACCGAAGCGAAGGTCGCATGCATTCCCGGGGGTGAGCCGTAGGAGCCGTCGTGGTTGCGGCCGAACCGGACCTGCGTGCCGTCCGGATACGTGACCACCACATTCCCGGAGCCATCGGCGTCCGGCTCGACCTTCATGTCGAACCGAGTGGTCCACCCTGCTCCGAAAGCATGACCGGAACGGGGATCGAGGCTGTTGTAGGTGCGCCGAAGGGTCAGCGGCGGCCCTACCGTGGCGATGGTCGCGTCGGTCTCGGTCGTGGTGTAGTTACCGACCTGAGGATTGACCTCCGGCCCGCCGTCCTCCCCCTCATCGGCGCCGGTGAGCTGGGCAGTGATCGCCGGCTGGGCCACCGCGGTTTTGATCAGGTAGAGCGGGCTCTCCGTCATCTGACCACCGCTGTCGGTCGTCCAGACCGACCAGTAGTACTCCTGGCTCCACTTCAACTTGCCCTCGGGCACGCGCCACACAGGGGACGCCTGCCACTCGGAGTTGATGCACCAGTCCCATTCGAGGTACTTCCCCGCGCACACCCCGAACCGGTAGTGCGGCGTCTCCGACGGCCATGCGTCCACCGTCGCGGAATCCGCGGACAGCACCGGGGTCAGGGAACCGACCTCGTAGTTGTTGAACGGGTACATGTACGTCAGCTGCGGGCCGATGTCGGGCACCGTGAGCTGGAGCTGCGCCGTCCGCGGCACCCCTTGCTTGTGGAACTCCACGTAGCCGGTGGAGGTGACATGGATCATGTCGAACATGATCTTGTAGGTGCCGGGCGGCAACGGATTGATCCTCGCGTTGACGGTGACCGTCGAGCCCACCGGGACGTTGGAAGGCATCGGCGTCTGCGCGGGCTCGTGGTAGACCACGTTGCACCGGAAGCGTCTACGAGCCCAAGCCGCAAGTGGAGAGAATGCCACCCACGTCCGCCGGCATCACCGCCACTGGGGTCGCGTGGGGACTGGCCCTGCTCGACCATGGCGGATACACCTACATCTACGGCGCGACCACCAGCAATGACGCCATGGCACGCCGCCTGCACATCGCGCGCGTACCGACCGGCCGCTTCACGGACAGTTGGCAGTTCTATACCGGCCGATCGTGGAGCCCTCAGCAATCTGAGGCCGCACCGATTCCGATCCCCGTCGACTACGGATTCAGCGTCGTCCGAACCGGCACGGCCTTCAATCTCGTGACCCTGGATCCCGGAACGGCGAACATCGTCAGGCACACGGCCTCCACCCCCTACTCGTTCTCGACGAGCAGCAACTCCCAGCTCTACTCGATACCCGAAGCCAAACCCAACTGGCTCGCTTACGAGGTCCGCGTCCATCCGGCGATCAGTCAGAGCCCGGAATACGTGATCAGCTACAACGTCAACGCGTTCGAGTACGACAAGACCAACTGCGAACCCCACATCTACCGTTCGCCAGGCATCTACCGACCGCGCTTCATTGACGTCAGACTACCTTCCAGCATGTCCGAGGCGGCAGCAACCGTGGCTGCGTCAACTCGCACCGCTGCCAGCCAACAGGCCATGGACACTGATCGCCGCGTCATAGTCCCGCCGCCCTTCACCAATGGTGCAGCCCGCCGCATGGCCGCTTCTTCACGCTCGGCGCCCAAGACAGCTACAAATACCGCCTGGGTCAACTCACGAGCACAATGCGATCCAGTACAGAAGCCGAACCTCAACGCTACGCCTTCCACGCAGCATCAAGGCGCAGTAACACTCGACTGGTCTCCCTACCCCGAACGGTTCGTCTTCACGACCTGGCATAAATATCCGCATGAGGCCGCCTGGACACCTTCCCCCTTCCCCATCTACGACCGCACTGGCTTCGACGACTTCCCGCTGATCGGCTGCGATCAGCCATCCGGCTACCGGATACGCGCGCATAACTGGTGGGACGGTCAAAGCGAAATCGACGAAGCCTGGACGACTACACACTGCTGAACCATTCCCCCAAACACCGTCGCCCGCAACCGATGATGCCCGGCCTCCACCGTGGTATCGTTCCACGCCGTCGGTTACGACATCGCTTTTTACCAATGCTCGCATCTGTCCGGCTCCCAATGATGGCCCTTACCGTAAACGATACTGTGGCGTTTCCGGTTCAACCGTGCCGACGAGTTCGGTGATGGAGGCCAACCCAGCCCTACGGTCCGTCCGGCCAGGATCCGAACAGCGGGCGCGCGATGGGCAGCGGCTTCCCGCGACTTACGGCCGAGCGTAGCCACGGCAGTTGGTACCTGCGATTCGACTCGGCACAGGATCGGACGAACGCCGGCGTCGCGTCCGCCGTGGCGGTTTCCGGACCCGCAAATCGGCGCTGGAGACGTTGGCGCGGCTGCGTGGCCCGGCCGGGAGTCCGATCACGGTGGCCGAATGGCTAGGGCGCTGGCTGGACAATCACCCGGGCGCGCCCTCGACGGTGACCGGTTATGCCGACCATGCACGGCGGTATCTGAACCCCCTTGCTGGGCCATCTCCTGTTGGGGGAACTGTCGGTCGCGCACGTGCAGGAGATGTTCGCGGTCATTGAGCGCGAGCACCAGGAAGCCAGACGGCGGCTGATGGCCGCGACCCTGGACCGGATCCGCGCCACCCTGGCGCGGCGCTCAACGCCGCGCTCCGTCAAGGGCTGATCGAGGAGAACCCGGCGTCGCTGGTGGCGCTGCCGCCGACGCGGCGGCCACGCGCGGTGGTGTGGACCGCCGCCCGCGTCGAGCACTGGCACCAGACCGGCGAACGGCCCGCGGTGGCAGTGTGGACGGCCGCGCAGACCGCGCAGTTTCTGGACGCGATCGCCCCCATCGCCTGTACGCGGCCTATCATCTGATCGCGTTGCGCGGGCTGCGGCGCGGCGAAGCGGCCGGGCTGCGCTGGTGCGATGTCGACCTGGACGAGGGCACCGCGGTCATCTGCCGGCAACTGCAGCGGCGGGACGGGCGCCTGACGGTGTGCCCGCCCAAGACCGCTCACAGCACCCGGGTGATCGCGCTGGACCGCACCACCGTCGCAGCGCTGCGCGCCCATCGCGCCCGGCAGCAGGCGGAGGCGGAGACCTACGGCGAGGGGTACCGCGACAGCGGGCACGTGTTCACCAACCTCAACGGCACCCCGATCTCCCCGGGCCGGCTCACCCACCTGTTCCAAAGGCTGATCGCCGAACATGATGTCCCGCCGATCCGGCTGCACGACCTTCGCCACGGCGCCGCGACCCTCGCCCTGGCGGCCGGGGTGGAGCTGAAGGTGGTGCAGGAGATGCTCGGGCACTCCAGCATCGTGCTGACCGCCGACACCTACACCTCGGTTCTCCCCAAGGTCGCCCACACCGCAGCCGAGAAGACCTCCGCGCACCTGCTCCGCGCCGCGGGCACGGCCCCCGGCACGACGCGTCGCCGCGACCGAGCTGTGGCCTGCCGACGACGCCTCGCAACGACCCCCACCAGGACAGGTCTGGTACGGCGCCGCAGGAGCAGCCCGCACCCGGAACCGGTACGGCCACGCACCCGGGCCCGGCCGCCGGACTCCGTCCACACGCCCACCGCGGCATCAGCGGCGTAAACCCAGAGCATCCGCTCCCTGCCCCCATCGGACAACCTGCGAAAGGGCTAACTGCACACCGTCGACGCACCGGTCCCCCTCCGGGCGGCGCGGGGCTACAACGTTGCCCGCGCCTCGGCGTGAGGGAGCGCGGAGGTGTGGTGCCGGCGTGTGCGGTGCACCTGGCCCCAGGCTGGCCTCAGACTGGCCCCAGGCGTGACCGGAAACGGGGTCGATCGGGAGTGTTTGGGCTGGTCAGGAGGAGTGGGTCGCGTGGAAATCGAACCCACAACCTACAGATTAAGAAGCCGACTACCTCGACCGCCATGGCGCCGGTCGCGTCGACGACCGACAGACCTTGACGCTGCCGTCGGCCCGGGCCAGGCGGCCCTGACCTCGCCGCCGTCGATCAGCACCGAGAACCCGCTTCTGCGGAGCGAGCCCGCCTCCGGCGAGCACCTTCCAGAACATCGTGCTCGCGGTGGCGTCCGCGGCGATGGAGAGCTCGTCAAGGGTGGTGCAGGCGTTGCCGCGGTGCGGGACGTCCGGGTTGTCGCCGCCGAGCGGCAGAGCCATCGCCTTGTCGGACAGGGGAGCTGGAACCTCGTCGCTGGCAAGGGCGTCGGGGGGCCAAGGTGTTCACGTGCCAAGGCCCCTGGGTCCGCGGGCTGTTGTTGACCTTGTCGTCGAAGACCGCCAGCACCTGGGGGCAGCGGCCTCCGAGCCGGACGGCTGGGCGTTGACGGAGGACGCCGACAGGCCGGCCACTTCAGCCGCGCTTTCAAGGCCGCCTACGGCATCCGCCCCCGTGGCTACCGCACACTGCCCCGACGACGCCGAGTTCCCACAGTGAGACCGTCCGTGATCGGGTTGTCACGGTCCGTCCGCGTTGGGGTTTCCGGACGGTGTGATCTGCGTAACCGTGGAATCGATCAGCGCAGGGGTCCACCTCGGGCATATTCCCAGGTAAACAGGTAGGTTTTATCTGAAAATCTCGCCTTCCGTTGGCGTCGTCGCAGGTGAAGGCGACTTTTCAGGGCTTCACAGGGAACCGATGCCGAGTGCATGCTGAGGGCATGAACGCAACGGAGGTACTGGTGGCGCGGCGCCACGTTGACCTCCTTCGTGTGTGCAGCGCGTCCTGTTGAACCGCTCTTTCGCACACCACCGCCCACTGACGGAGCACCCTCCTCCACCGGCAGCCCTCTGGCGCCGGATTCCCGCCGCCTTCCCTCTGTTCCCTCTGTCCCGGAGGTGCCACGTGGCCACCGACCTGATCGATCCACCCCGCTCGGCGATTCCCGAGCCGGCGGCGCCGCCGGTCGTCGCCGCCCGCTCCCGTGCCGTGCTGCTGTCACTGCTGCACCGGGTGCGCAAGGTCAGCGGACTCGTCGTCGTCCTCGCGCTGTGGGAGGTCGGTGCCCGTGCGGGCTGGCTGGGCAGCACGACGCCGCCTCCCAGCGAGGTCGCCGTGCGCGGAGCGGAGCTGGTGTCGTCGGGCGCGCTGTTCCAGAACCTCGGGGTCTCGCTGGTGCGGGTCCTGAAGGGCCTGGCGATCGGGCTGCCGGCGGGCCTCGTCCTCGGTCTGCTCTCCGGGCTGTTCAAGATCAGCGAGGACGTCATCGACGCGCCCGTCCAGGCAGTCCGGATGCTTCCCCACCTCGCGCTGGTCCCGCTGTTCATCATCTGGTTCGGGATCGGCGAGACGTCCAAGGTCGGCCTGATCGCGGTCGGTGTCGTGTTCCCCCTGTACATCAACGTGTTCCACGGCATCCGGGGAGTGGACGAGCGGTTGGTGGAGTCCGCGCGCACCTGCGGCCTCAGCCGGCTCGGGCTGATCCGGAGGGTCATCCTGCCCGGCGCGCTCCCGCAGATCCTCGTCGGGCTGCGGCTGTCGCTCGGGGTCGCCTGGCTGACGCTCGTCGTCGTGGAGCAGTCGGCGACGGCCAGCGGCATCGGCTTCGTCATCAACCAGGCGACCCAGTTCCTCCAGATGGACACGGTCTTCCTGGTGCTCGTGATCTACGCGCTGCTCGGCGTGTCGACGGACCTGCTGGTGCGGCTCATCGAGCGGCGCGCACTGGCCTGGCGGAGGGGACTGGTGGCGCGATGACCACGACGGTGCAGAAGGGGGTGCGGGTCCGCGGCCTCAGGCGCGTGTTCGGCGAGCGTGCCGTCCTGGACGGCGTGGACCTCGACATCGCGCCCGGCGAGTTCGTCGCGCTGCTGGGCGCGAGCGGCTCGGGCAAGAGCACGCTGCTGCGCGCCCTGGCCGGGCTGGACGGCGAGGGGAGCGGAGACATCGGCGTCCCCGCGAAACGCGCCGTCGTCTACCAGGAGCACCGGCTGCTCCCGTGGAGCCGGGTGTGGAGCAACGTCGTCCTCGGCCTGCAGGGACGCGACCTGCGGAAGCGGGCCGAGGCGGCACTGGCCGAGGTCGGGCTGACGGCCCGCGCGAACGCCTGGCCGCTCACGCTGTCCGGCGGCGAGTCACAGCGTGTCGCGCTGGCCCGGGCCCTGGTGCGAACGCCCGATCTGCTCCTGCTCGACGAACCCTTCGGGGCACTGGACGCGCTGACCAGGCTCAACGCACAGGCTCTCGTCGCCGACCTGTGGGCCGAGCACCGGCCCGCCGTCCTGCTCGTCACCCACGACGTCGAGGAGGCGCTCCTTCTCGCCGACCGCGCACTGCTGCTCGCGGACGGCCGGATCGAGCGGGAGTACACCGTCGGCCTGCCCAGGCCGCGGTCGCTGGACGACACCCGGTTCATCGCGCTGCGGCGCGACCTGCTCGACGGGCTCGGAGTGCGGGCCGTCGCCACTGCCAAGGAGGGGTCATGACCGAACTGACCGCCGATGTACTCGTCGCGGGCGGCGGCCCCGCCGGCGCATGGGCCGCGCTCAAGGCGGCGGAGGCCGGCGCGAGCGTCGTCCTGGCCGACAAGGGGTACCTCGGGACGAGCGGCGCGACGGCGTCCGCGGGCACCGGAGTCTGGTACGTCGAGCCGGAGCCGGCGGCCCGGGAGGCGGCCATGGCCGGCCGCGAAAGCCTCGGCGGCTACCTCGCCGACCGTGAATGGATGGCCCGCGTCCTAGACCAGACGTACGCGAACATGAACGAGCTGGCCGAGATCTCCAGGTACCCGTTCCCCGTGGACGAGAACGGCAGGCAGATCCGGCGCGGCCTGCAGGGTCCCGAGTACATGCGGCGGATGCGCGTACGGGTGCGCCGGGCGGGTGTGCGGGTCCTCGACCACAGCCCGGTCACCGAACTGCTCGCGGACGGCACCGGCGCCGTCGCCGGCGCCGCCGGGTACCGCCTGCGGGACGACCGGCCGTTCCGGGTCCGGGCGGGCGCGGTCGTGCTCGCGACCGGCGGATGCGCCTTCCTCAGCAAGGCCCTCGGCTGCGACGTCAACACCGGCGACGGTGCCCTGTTCGCGGCGGAGGCGGGCGCGGAGATGTCCGGTATGGAGTTCTCCAACGCGTACGCGATCGCCCCGGCCTTCACGTCCGTGACCAAGACGGCGTTCTACTCGTTCGCCACCTTCTACCACGCGGACGGGACCGTGCTGGAGGGCGCGGGCAGCCAGAAGGGACGGTCCGTGATCGCCCGGACGCTGCTCAGCGAGCCCGTCCTGTGCCGCATCGACCGGGCCACCCCCGAGGACCAGCGGGCGATGCGCCTCGCGCAGGCCAACTTCTTCCTCCCGTTCGACAGGCAGGGCATCGACCCGTTCAAGGACCTGTTCCCCGTCACGCTGCTCGCCGAGGGAACCGTCCGCGGCACCGGCGGCATCCGGATCGCCGGTCCGGACTGCTCCACCTCGGTGCCCGGCCTGTACGCGGCGGGGGACGCCGCCACCCGCGAGCTGATCTGCGGCGGCTTCACCGGCGGCGGCAGCCACAACTCGGCGTGGGCGATGTCGTCCGGCACCTGGGCCGGCCGCGGCGCGGCGCGGCACGCCGCCGAACTCGGCGACCGGGCGGTGGAGCGGACCGTCCACGCGCTCGGCGAGGCGGGCGTCCGGCCGTCCGGGGCGGCGACCGGCGGCCACGCCGACTACGTCGCCGCCGTCCGTGCCGAGGTGCTGCCCTACGACAAGAACCTGCTGCGGCATGGCGACCGCCTCGCCCCGGCACTGGACGTCCTGGACCGGACGTGGCGCGAGCTGCGCGGCACCCTCCGCGAGGACGGCGCGGGGATCGTGCGGGCACGGTCGGCCGCCGCGATGACCGCCCACGCCCGCTGGATGTACAACGCCGCGCTCACCCGCACCGAGACGCGCGGCATGCACAAGCGCCAGGACCTGCCGGCCCAGGACCCGTCCCAGCACCACCGGCTCGTCACCGGCGGCCTGGACGACGTGTGGACGCGGCCGGAGATCGGGACGGCGGTGGCGTCATGATCGAGATCGTCTCGCGGGACCGGTGCATCACCTGCGACAAGTGCGTCGACGTCTGCCCGACGAACGTCTTCGACCGCGGCGCGGACGGCATTCCGGTCATCGCTCGGCAGAGCGACTGCCAGACCTGCTTCATGTGCGAGGCGTACTGCCCGGTCGACGCCCTGTACGTCGACCCGCGCTCGCACGCGCTGCCCGAGCCTCCGGACGAGGCGGCGCTCGTCGCGAACGGGACGCTCGGCGCCTACCGCGCGCAGATCGGCTGGGGCCGGGGACGCACCCCCGGCGCCAAGCTCGCGATCGGGCCGTCGCTGAACCGGCCGGGCACACCCCTCACCTCCTGAAACACCGCGAAGACCCCTGTGAAAGGCACCAATGTGAAACTGCCCCGAGTTCTGGCCGCCGGCCTGATCGTCCTCGCCGCGACGGCGTGCGGCTCCTCCGAGGCCGACAGCGGCTCCGGGACGCTCCGCATCGGAGTGATCGGCTCGGGTGTCGGCAACAAGCTGACCCGCGCCGTCGGGTTCCTCGACCAGCGCGGCCGGCTGCTCCCGGAGCTGAAGGCCGCCGGGATCACCAGGCTCAAGGTCGCGACGTTCCCGAACGGCCCCGACCTGAACCAGGCCCTCGCCGGAGGCTCCCTCGACATCGGCATGTACGGGGACACGCCAGCGCTCATCGGCCGCGGGCAGGGCCTGCCGACCCGGCTGCTGTCGCTCAACTCGGTCCGCCTGGACGCCGCGATCGTCGCCAAGAAGGACGGCGGGCCGGTGTCCCTCAAAGACCTGGAGGGCAAGCGGGTCGGCGTCCAGACCGGCTCCTACATCCACCGCTACCTGCTCGGCGCGCTGGAGCAGGCCGGGGTGAGGCCGAAAGAGATCATCCACATGTACACGCCAGCGATCATTGCGGCGCTGGAGAAGAACTCGATCGACGCGGGTGCCCTGGTCTCCGCCGACCAGGTCGCGGTGGAGAAGAAGGGCTTCAAGTCGATCAACGTCGCGTCCCGGGACCACCCGGGCCTGCTCGGCACGTCCACCACGGTCGTGACGGAGAAGTACCTGGCCGGGCACAAGGACATCGTCAAGGTGTGGCAGCGGGCCGAGATCAAGTCCGTGCAGGTCGCCAAGGCCGACTGGCCGGGCTACACCGCGTACGTGGCCAAGACCGGCGGGTACGCCCCCGACATCTCGATCAAGACGACGCTGAAGGAGCAGCTGCCCGACGAGCCCTTCCCCGCGGAGGGGCTGAAGCTGCTCGAAGGGACCAAGGCGTTCCTCGTCCAGCAGTCGCTCGTCAAGAAGGACTACACGCTCGACTCGTGGCTGGCGCCCGGGGCGAGGCCGTGACCGGGCTCGACACCGACGTCCTCGTCCTCGGCGGCGGCCCCGCCGGGGCGTGGGCGGCGCTCGCCGCGGCCGGCGCCGGGGCCCGCGTCGTCCTCGCGGACAAGGGCTATTGCGGCACCAGCGGGCCGACCGCGTCGGGAGGCAACAACCTCTGGTACCTCCCGCCGGACGCGGCGGCGCGGGCGCGCGCGGTCGACGAGCGGTTCGAGCAGGGCGGCCGGCTCGGCGACCGCCGCTGGATGGCGCGGGTCGTCGACGAGACGTACCGCCGCGTCGACGACCTCGCGTCGTTCGGGTACCCGTTCCCCGTCTACGACGACGGCGTCGAGCGGCGCGGCAGCCTCCAGGGACCCGAGTACATGAAGCGGATGCGGCGACGTGCGCACAGGTCGGGGGTGACGATCCTCGACCACCATCCGGCGCTGCGGCTGCTCGTGGACGACGGGGGCGTGGTCGCCGGCGCGTCCGGCATCGCCCGCCAGAAGGGCGGGGAGACCTGGACCGTCCGAGCGGGGGCGGTCGTCCTCGCGACCGGCGGCTGCGCGTTCCTGTCCGGCTCGTTCGGCACCAACGTCGACACGGGCGACGGGCACCTGATGGCCGCCGAGCTGGGCGCGGAGCTGTCGGGCATGGAGTTCTCCAACGCCTACGCACTCTCCCCAGCGTACGGCTCGCACACCAAGGGCCTGATGATGCAGTTCGCGACGTACTACATCGAGGACGGCACCCCGCTCGACGCGCCGGACCCTCTCGCAGCCAGGATCCGCGTCGCGGAGCGGCTCGCGGCGGGCGAGAAGGTGTACGCGCGGCTCGACAGGGCGCCCGCGGAGTTGCACGAGGCGATGCGGCACGCCCAGCCGAACTACTTCCTGCCGCTGGACAAGGCCGGGATCGATCCTTTCCGCGACCGGTACGAGCTGCGCATGGTGCTGGAGGGCACGGTCCGCGGGACGGGCGGCCTGCGGATCACCGGGGAGGACTGCACGACGACCGTCCCCGGCCTGTACGCCGCCGGGGACGTCGCGACGCGCGAACTGGTGTCCGGGGCGGTCAGCGGAGGCGGTGCCTACAACGGGGCATGGGCGATCTCGTCAGGCACCTGGGCCGGCCGCGGCGCCGCCGGGTTCGCGGTGGGCCGGGCGCGGCCGCACGCGGCCCCGGCCGGACGCGCGGGCCTCGAACCCGGGCGGCTCGACGCGGCGACGGTCATCCACGCGGTGCAGGATGAGATGCTGCCGCTCGATCGCAACCTCTTCCGGACCCGCGACGGGCTTCGCGACTCCCTGGCCTCGCTGGACGCGCTGTGGGAACGGATCACGTCCCAGGGCATCGCGGGGACGGGCCGCGAACGCCTCCGCGCGCGGTCGGCCGCGGCGATGACGGCGCACGCCCGCTGGTGCTACCGCGCGGCCCTGGCCCGTCCTGAGTCCCGGGGCATGCACCGGCTGGAGAACCTTCCGCAACTGCCTCGGTTCGAGCATCGGCGGCTCGTCGGCGGCCTGGACGAGCCATGGACGGCCGCCGAGCCCCAGGAGGTTCCGGCATGATCGAGGTGGTGAGCGCGGACCGCTGCGTCCGGTGCGACGTTTGCATTAAGGTCTGCCCCACGGACGTGTTCGACCGAGGCCCGGGCGGCCTTCCGGTGATCGCCCGGCAGAGCGACTGCCAGACGTGCTTCATGTGCGAGGCCCACTGCCCGACGGACGCCCTCTACGTCGCCCCGTTCAGCGACCCGGCTCCGGCGGGCTCCGCCCACACCGACGAGGCCGCGTTGACCGACGCTTTCGGCGCCTATCGCCGCATCGTCGGCTGGGGCCACGGCCGTACACCGGGCAGCCGCGCAGACCGCAACCACATCTTCACCGAGCGTCTCCGCTCACCCTCATGACCACGGAAGTGACCTCATGGCACCTCAACGGACCTTCACCGACCGCCTCTTGGCGGCGTCCTGTTCCTGGGCACTGTGCGTGATCGCAAGAGTTCATGATCCCGACAGGCGGGCAAGCCGGTCGGTGAGGTCCCCCTGGGCTTCCCCCGTTCACCGGACTCCTGTCCTGAGGTCACCGGCGATCATCAGGAAGGATGGTCGCCATGCCGTCACCACACCCGCCCGAGTTCCGGCGCCGCGCGGTCGAACTGGCCCGTTAGTTAGGCTGGGAGCTGAAGATCAGATCGAGATGGGCGTCGAGGACGGTCAGTGCTTCTTGGTGGGTGTAGTTCCCGAACAGCAGCGGCCAGCGCAGTCCCTCGATGACGCTCACCAGATGGCGGGCCGTCTGCGGCACGTCGAGTCCGGGACGGGTGTGGTGTGCTCGGGTGGCCTCGGTGAGCTGCTGGACGAGGGATGCCGTGAGGTTGGTGTAGGCCTCGGCGGCGAGAGCGCGGGTGGGGTCGTCGACGCAGGCCCGAGCGATCAGCCCGGCCCGCAGCCGGGCTCCGGCGCGGCTTTGGTCATCGAGGGGGAGCAGCAGGGACAAGACCAGCCGGAAGGTTTCGCGGAGCGCGGCGGGCTTCTGCCTCTCCAGCAGTCCCTGGACCCGGGCCGTCAGCACCTCGTTGCCGTGGCGCAGAGCGAAAAGCAGCATCTCGTCGCGGGTTTTGAAGTAGTGCTGCACTGAGCTGCCCCGGTTTGCGTGATGGGAGCCTAGCCAGGAGGACCTCGTGCCGCCCTGGTCCGAAGCTGTGTGTCGTGCTCGGTAGGTCATTCTGTCGCCGTCCGTGATGGCCGATGCATCCAGAGCGCACCCACGCTGACCTTATGAGCAGAGCAAGGAGTGCCGGTGGTGTGTACCGGCGATGCGGCTGCGAGGACCCCGCCAGCGGCCGGGCGATGGGCAGCAGGTGCCCGCGGTTGGCGGCTGAGCGCGGCCACGGCAGCTGGTACCTGCGACTGGAGTTGGGCACCGGGACGGATGGCCGCCGGCGTCGTGTCCGCCGGGGCGGGTTCCGGACCCGCAAGGCCGCCGAAGAGGCACTGGTGCGGTTGCGTGGCCCGGCCGGGAGTCCGCTGACGGTGGCCGGCTGGCTGCAGTGGTGGCTGGACGACCATCAGGGCGCCCCGTCCACAGTTCGGGGTTACGCCGACCACGTCCGCCGGTATCTAAACCCGCTGCTGGGGCACCTGCTGCTGGCGGAGGTGTCGGTCGCGCACGTGGAGGAGATGTTCCACATCGTCACCCGCGAGCACCAGGACGCGGGGCGGCGGCTGTCGGCCGCCACCCTGGACCGTATCCGCGCGACCTTGCGGGCGGCGCTGAACGCGGCGCTCCGCCAAGGGCTGATTGAGGAGAACCCGGCGTCGCTGGTGGCGTTGCCGCCGACCCGGCGACCCCGAGCGGTGGTGTGGACTGCCGCCCGGGTGCAGCACTGGCGCAAGACCGGCGAGCGCCCCCCCAGTGGCGGTCTGGACCGCGGCGCAGACCGCCCAGTTCCTGGACGCCACCTCGTCGCACCGCCTGTACGCGGCCTTTCACCTGATCGCGTTGCGCGGGCTGCGCCGCGGTGATGCGGTGGGGTTGCGGTGGTGCGATGTCGACCTGGAGGAAGGGACGGCGGTGATCTGCCGGCAGTTGCAGCCGCGCGATGGGCGGTTGACGGTGTGCCCGCCAAAGACCGCGCACAGCACCCGGACGATCGCGCTGGATCGCACCACGGTCGCGGCGCTGCGCGCGCACCGCTCAAAGCAGCAGGCGGAGGGCGACGCCTACGGCGATCGGTACCGCGACAGCGGGTATGTGTTTACCAACCGCAACGGCGACCCGATGTCTCCGGGCTGGCTCACCCACATCTTCCAGCGCCTGATCGCCGAGCATGGGATGCCGCCGATCCGCCTGCACGACCTCCGCCACGGTGCCGCGACCCTCGCCTTGGCGGCCGGGGTGGAGTTGAAGGTGGTACAGGAGATGCTCGGTCATTCCAGCATCGTGCTGACCGCCGACACCTACACCTCCGTCCTCCCGGAGGTTGCGCACATCGCCGCGGAGAAGACCGCCGCCCACCTCCTCCGCGCCGCAGGCGTGGTGCCGGGCACCACCCAGCGCCGGGGCCGTGCTCCGGCCCGACGTCGGCGCCTGGCGGCAAGCCACACCCGGGCAGGTCTGGTGCGGCGCCGGTCGACCGCTGCACGCCGCGAACCGGCACGGTCTCGCGCCCGGGCTCGGCCTGCTGTCCGGGTGCGCGTCGCTACCGCGGCTTCTGCGGCGTAATTGAGAGCATTCGCTCCCTGTCCTTGGCCGTCGACCTGTGAGGACTAACCGCATATCCGGAGGCGCGGGCCTGCGAGAGGGCTCGGCGCGGAAGTCTGCCTTGCCGCCATCAGGACCAGGCAGAGGTCGGGCGCTGGGCCTGGCGCCTGCGATTTCGCTGGCCCCAGGGTGGCCTCAGGCCGGCCCCAGGCATGATCACCGAAGGTGGTGGCCGAGGGTGTTTGGGCTGGTCAGGGGGTGGGTCGCGTGGAACTCGAACCCACAACCTACGGATTAAAAGCTCCTCGCCACGGCCCGCAACCTACCGGCCACCACCGACAGAAACGACTCTCGGTGCCAGACCGGTGGTCAGGCGGGACGGGAGAAGCGGCGGGCGGCCAGGGCCAGGGCGAGCAGGGCGCCAATGGTGATGACTCCCCATTCGACCAGGACCGGGGGTTGCCAGTGTCCCCAGCTCAGCTGTTGGAACAGCTGGCCCGGCGGGTCGGGCAGGTAGGCCGCGACCGTGCGGCGCATGCCGTCGACCGCATAGCTGAGCGGGTTGATCAGTGCGAGCGTCGCCATCCAGGTGGGCATGGCGGCGAGCGGGAACATCGCGCCGGACAGGAATGTCAGCGGCGCCATGAGCACGGTCAGGGCGGTCCCGAAGGTCTGCGGCCGGCCGACCAGGGTGGCCGCTAGCACGCCGACGGCCGTCATGGCGAACGCGGTCAGCGCGAGCTCGGCCAGAAGCAGCGCGTACAGGCCGACGTCAAAGGGGATGCCGATCGGGGTGGCGGCGGCGAGGAGGATCGCCGCCTGGCAGGTGGCGACGGTGGTTCCGCCCAGACACTTGCCGGTCAGCAGTGTGCCGCGCCGGACCGGGCTGACGAGCATCTCGCGGAGGAAGCCGTTCTCGCGGTCCCACAGCACCGATGACCCGGCGGAGACAGCAGGCCCCTGGGCCGCCATGACCAGGATCCCGGAGAACAGGAAGACCTGATAGGCGGGGCCGCCGGACGCGGGAAGGAGACCGGCCACACCGGCGCCGAAGACGAACAGGAACAGCAGCGGCTGCAACAGCGAAACGACGGTTCCGGTGCGGTCGCGGGCGAAGTGCAGGAGCTCGCGCCGCCAGATCATGCGCACGGCGCGCAACTCCGGGCGCAGGCCCCGCGGAACAGGCACGGCGGGCGTCGGCGTGATGGCCGACGACGGTCTGGCCACGGGCTCGGGACCGGGTGACGGACCGGACGACGGGCCGCATGACCGTGACGGGCCGGACGACGGGCCGAGTGACGGTGACGGGCCAGGTGACGGTGACGGACGGGGTGACCGTGACGGGCCGTCCGGTTCGGCCAGGGCGTTGTCGCGGATCCGGTGCCCGGTGTGGTGGAGGAACACGTCGTCGAGGCTGGGCGGAACGACCTTCGCCTCATAGACGAGGATGTCCAGTTCGGTGAAGAGCCGACGCAGGACCCGCGTGCTGTCGGTGGCGCGCAGCGACAGCCCGCGCGGGCCGGCGGTCGCGGCCAGGCCGAGGTGTTCGCGGAGCAGCCGGGCCGCCGCCGCGTCGTCGGCGGTGCGCAGGTCGATCCGGTCGGCGCCGAGGACCGACTTCAGCTCGCCGGGACTCCCCTCGGCGACGATGCGCCCCTCGTCGATGATCGCGATGCGGTCGCACTGATCGGCCTCGTCCAGGTAGTGCGTGGTCAGGAACAGCGTGACCCGCTCGCTCCGGCAGACCTGCCGCAGGTACCGCCAGACCTGGGCGCGCGTCTGCGGGTCCAGGCCGATGGTGGGCTCGTCCAGGAAGAGGATCTGGGGACGGTGCAGCAGCGCGCGGGCGATCTCGAGGCGCCGCCGCATGCCGCCGGAGTAGGTGCGCACGAGCCGGTCGCGGTGGCCGGTCAGCCCGACGAGGGCGAGGGTCTCCTCGATGCGGGCGGGCACCTCGGCGACGGGAACGTCGTACAGGTCGGCGTGAAAGCGCAGGTTCTCGGCTGCGGTGAGGTCGCCGTCGAGGGTGGTCTCCTGGAAGACCAGGCCGAGGCTGCGCCGCGCCCCGGCGGGATCGGTGCGCGTGTCGTGGCCGGCGATCTCGATCCGGCCCGACGTGGGCACGGCGAGCGTGCAGAGCATCGCGATCGTCGTTGTCTTGCCCGCGCCGTTGGGGCCGAGGAAGCCGAAGCTCTCGCCCGGGGCCACCGTCAGATCGACACCGTCGACCGCGGTGCCGTCCGCGTACCGTTTGCGCAGGTCGGTCGCCCTGATCGCCGGGACCGCGGGCCCGGTTCCGGCGGGCGCCCGCGCCGGGCCCGGCCGCAGGCTCACGGCCGCCCCGGCAGACGTTCGGCCCAGTGCTCCGGCACGACGAACCCGAAGCTCCACCGGTGGCGCTCGGTCGGGTTGACGATGCAATGCCACAGCAACCGGTCCGGGTCCTGTTCGATCTTGAAGAACCGCACCATCCGGGGACGTTCGCGAAGGGTGACCAGCTCGCCGGTGGCGGGGTTCTGGTAGCGGAAGAAGGAGGTGTGCCCGGGGTCGGTGAGGTCCCGGTCGAAGTCGACGATGTACATCCGCCAGCCCGGCTGTTCCTCGTTGGTGTGCCAGAGCCGGTAGCCGGACGGCGGGTACCACATGCTGCCCGAGAACCGGACGTCGGCGCCGAAGACGTCCTCCAGCGCGGCGACCACGCGGGTCTTGGCCGCCAGGTAGCCGTCGTACCCGGGGTGGGCGATGTGCTCGTCCAGGTTGACCAGGTGGAAGTCGCGCCTGGCGCCCCCGGCGGTCTCGGCGGCGGCCTGGTCGCGCCAGGTCCGGTACTCGGGGCTGGACGGCGCCAGCGAGGTCGAGCGCAGATCGTCCTCGCGGAACGCGTCGTTGAAACGAGCCAGGTCGACCGTGGGTGGTTTGATCTTGAGCCGCGGAAGCTCGTCGATGATCGCGGCGAACCCGGGAAGTTCGCTCATGTCGTACTCGTAGTGATAGACCTCGCCTGCCTGTGGCTTCGGACAGTGCGCGACCCGCGAGGCATCCACGCCCTCCGACGCGTGCACAGTTCCCGACGCGTCCGCGGCGGCGGGGCGCCAGCAGCGTCGATGGGGTCGGGGGCGCGTTGCGTCAAGGCGCTGGTCGACCTCCGATGCCCGCGTCGCCTCCGATGCCCGCGTCGCCTCCGATGCCCGCGTCGCCTCCGGTGCTCGCGTCGCCTGCGGCGCCTGCGCGGCCCCCCGCGCCTGCGTGGCGTCCGGTGCTTGTGCGGTCTCGGGCTTGTCCGTTTGGGCGGTCTTTGAGGATGCCTCTATCAGGTCGCGAACGGTGAAGTCGTAGCCGCCGGCGCGGGCGAGCCGGATCACCTCCTCGACCCCGGTCAGGGCCTTCATCTGCTGCCGGACCTGCGGGTCCTCCACGGCCAGGCGCAGGAACCGGGTGCAGGACTCAACGGACATCGTGTTTCACTCCTTCGAGGGGCTGGGCAGGACCGGCGGGTCGAGGAGCAGGGCCGACGGGGTGCTCTCGGGCCGGGCCAGGCGCAGGAAGTGCATTCCGAAGCCCGCCAGACCCAGCATCAGGCCGGGGAAGAATCCCGACTCCGGCCCCGGCCGCGCGTCCTCCAGGTTCCGCCACTGGGCCTGGGCCTGGACGTTGGCCTCCATCCGGAAGGCGGGCTCGTCGCTCAACTCGGCGAAACGCAGGAACAACTCTGCGTTGCCCGAACGGCCGTGGCAAAGCGTGTCGTTCATCAGGCGCGGGAAGCCGCGCATCGTGGCCGTGAGCCCCTGGCGCGCCTCGTGGAGCATGTCGTCATCGTCCTTGCCGAGCAGGGCCCAGCTGTGGATTCGGGTCATGCCGATGCCGGCGGCGCCGTTGCACCAGGCGTTGGCGTAGTGGCGCCCCTTACGGAACCGGCCGCCGGCGATACGCCGCAGGTCGTACCAGTCCTGTTCGTCATGGTCGAAATGGCGGGCCTCGTAGGCGAAGGCGCGCCGGCCGGCGTCGACGTAGTCGGGACGGTCGTCCCGGCACCCGAGCATGATCAGCGTCCAGCCGATGCCGCCGGCACCGTGGGAGAGTCCGGTCAGGTTGGCCACCACGGTGTGCGGTTCCGGGTTCGGCCAGGAAAGGGTGTCGCCGTCGGCCTGCGCGTGGCGCAGCAGGTGCGCGGCACATTGGTGCGCCTGTTCCAGACCGTGGCCGCCGGTGGCGTCCGTGAGCCCGAGCAGCACCGGGATGAGCCCGGCCACGCCGTGGAAGACGTCGAGGTGACGGTCCCGTTCTATCAGGTCGGCGGCCTGGTCGGCGAGGTCGACGGCACGGTCGAGCAACGCGCGATCGCCCCACAGGTGGTGCAGGTGCGTGAGCAGGTAGATCAGCCCGCCGAGCCCGGCGAACGCACCGATGCGGCTGCGGTCACCGGTATCGAGCGCGTGCGTGAGCGCGCGCTCGGCGGCCTGGCGGAACTCCGGCCGTGGGTCGGCCTCGTTGAGGTGGGCGAGGAAGAACGCGATGCCCGCCGACCCGGTGTAAAGATCGCCCTCGATGTCGACCTCGGCCTTGCCGTCGCCGGTGATGACGTACGACGTCCACGGCGCGCGGCCCGGCTCGCGCAGCATCCAGCACAGCCGCTGCCCGAGGACGCTCGCCTGCTCGACGCAGGTGGCCGCGAAGTCCGAGCTCGTGACGTCGCCGCCGGACAGGCCCGCGGCGATGTACTGCTCCTGCTGGGCCCGGTTCCGTGCCGACAGCCGCCGGATCCGCGCGGCGGCGTGGTCCAGGGGCGTCGCCTCCAGCGTGGCCGCGACCTCGTCGCGGTGGTCGTGGACGAGCCGGTCGCCCGCCGCGTCCACGGTGAACATCGGCACGTCCAGCCGCCACATCGACGCCAGCTCCCAGGCCGGCAGCACGCTGTCGGCGTCCCAGTTGCGCGGGAACGTGCGCACTGTGTTGACGAGCAGGTCGACCTCCAGTGGTTCCATCAGGCACTTGGGGTGGCGCGCGGCCACGAGCAGCTGCGCGTAGACCTGCGTGCTCCAGTTGATGAAGCGCACCCGGGTTCCGGTGAACAGGCCGGTCACGCACTCGATCGCACGCTCGGGCTGCTCGTGGAACCACCGGTAGACGCGGTCGAACCCCGTCCTGATGGCGTCGGTGAAGTCCTCGGCGCGGGTCAGCTCGTCGCCGACGAAGACGCGGTTGGGCGCTCCCGGCTCGACCCGTACGCCGCCGCGGTGCGTCACGGCCGCCGCGAAGGAGATCCGGCGGTCGTTGATCTGCGGTACCGGCGTCGGCAGCCGGTAGGCGCCGCCTCCCGAGTAGCCGCTGAGCCTGATGCCCGTGTCGGCCGCGGAGCCCGCCATGGGCCACTCGATCAGACCGGTTTTGAAAACCGAGTCCATCAGCGTGCCGGACGGCCGCCGTTGCCCCTTGGGCGGGGCACCGAGCACGGTCTCGCAGTCGCAGATGAACGCGTGGCCGTCGGCGACCAGGACGTTCTCGAAGTGCAGGTCGCCCCCGCCCAGAATGTAGAAGATCGCCAGATAGCCGCCGAGCTCGGTGTACACGTGCTCGGCATGCTCGCGCGTCTCGACCCGGTTGCGCCCGGACGGGATCAGTGCCTCGTAGCCGTATCCGTCCCCGGGCAGCACCGGCCGCGGGGCATAGCCGAGGACGTCCTCGTCGCGCAGCCGGACCAGCAGTTCCTGCAGCGCGGCTTCGCCCCGGACGCAGCGCGGCTTGTAGACGAACGACTCTTCGGTGCCGTCGGCCAGCGTGACGTTCACCATCGCCACGCTGCGGGCCCCGGCGTGCATGTCGGAACGGCCCAGGCCCACAGAACGCACTTTGGTGATCGGCGCCCCGAAGAACGCCTCGGCGATGGCGCCGGCATCGGCGCGCAGCCGGGCGATCAACTCGCGGCCGTGCCCGGCGAGCAGCTCGGTGACGTGGGCCAGCCACCGTCCCAGGACCGGGAACTCCAGATAGAAGCGGTGGTAGGACGCCGCGTCGGAGAAGGTCTTGTCGAGATAGGCCAGGTAGTCCTCACGGGTCGCCCGTGCGGGGTCGATGCCGTGCAGCGCGCAGTACGCCTTGGCATCGGCCTCCACCGTCCAGGCCAGCGCCAGTTCGAAGCGGCCGAGCAGATGTGCCTGGAAGTCGTCGACCACCTGGGCGTCGACGGCAAGGGCCGGCCGACCGGGTTCCTCCGCCAGCGCCTCGCTCAGCCGACGGCCCAGCTCGGTCAGGAACGGTTCGCAGGCGATGGCGAGCCGGCCGTAGTAGGCGTCGAACCCGCGCCAGCTCGCCTCCGCCGTCCGATCACCGGCTCGCTCCAGCCCTCGCAGCGCGGCCCGGTACGTCGGCAGCCATTCGCCTTGCAGGTCCGTAAGGATCCGGCCGAGGGCGTCCTCGCGGCCGGTGAGCGTCAGCTCGTGCCGGCGGTACTCGGTCAGGAGCTCGGTCAGCGAGTGCCGGGTGTGCCGCGTCGGCCCCGGCCGCCGCGTGGTCACTTGGTGGAAGCGCCCGGCCAGCCTGTCCGCCAGCCGGCCGATCCGCCATCGGTCGAAGTCCGTCAGCGGCGGCGCGCCGTCGGCCGGCCCCAGTGCGGAGACGACCTGAGCCTGTTCGGAGAGGTTGGCGGCGCGGGCCGCGATGTCCAGGGGGAAGAGTGGGGTCACGCCGAGGTTCCTCGCTCCGTCGGTCTGCGCGGGCCGGTGGGCCGGTGGGCCGACCGCGTCGGCCCACCGGCTGCTCGTCGGATCGGCGGCTGCTAGACCTACTTGGTGCCGCCGTCGCAGATGATGGTCAACGGACCCGCGCTGCAGGTGGTGGCGCAGGCGTACACCTCGACGGCGGCCAGGCCCTCGGTCCAGAAGCCGAGGGACTCCTCGTCCAGCGGCTCCACGGAGGCGGGAACGGTGCCGGCGGTCACCCCGAACGTCTCGGGAGCCGCCAGTACCTCGGCGCGGACCTCCGCGTCCGCGGCGGCGTGACGCAGTACGCTGCTCGGTGACATCGGCCTATCTCCTTTGCCGTATTAACCCTGCCGTGCTACTCGACCAGTTCGGACGCCAGCCACATGCCGAGCTGCCGTTCGACGTCCTTGAATTCGGCTATGGCGGCGTCCATGTTGGGTTTGTCGTTCTGCCAGGCGATCAGCTCCTCTTCCTCGGCGGATATCCCGTCCCGGATCCAGAAGGATTCGAGCCATTCCTTGGTGGCCTGGGGGTGCAGGTCCGTCACCGGCGTGACGCGGGCCAGCAGCGGTTCCTCGTGCAGCGAGAGCGCGAGCCGGAGCGCTTCCTGCAGCCTGCCGTCGGGCGGCAGCAGCGAGCACAGCAGCATCAGGTGCTGGATCTGGCGGACCGTCTCGATCGCCCGGTGCGCGGTCAGGTCGCTCGGCGGTTTCGGCCCGGTGCCCTTGAGTCCCATGCAGCTTCCCCTCGTCGGGCGGCTCCGGCCCCGCGGAGATCTGGAGCCGCCACCGCGGACTTCTTCGCGTCAGCAAACAGAAAAGATTACGTCCAGCAATCGCACTGCCGCATCGAGTTAAGCAAGCAAACGCCCTCGGCACATCAAAGGAAAAGTAAAGGCTTCGTAGATCAGCGCGGCGCAATATCCGACAAGTAGGGATATTGACTGAAATTCCGCACCGGGGGTCGGCGTGCCGACCGGATCGGTCAATGCTGAAATCTGCTGGGGCTTCCGCGAACCAGAATGAAACAGCCAGAGAAGTCCCTTATTTCGCTATTTGGGGAGGGATCGGGATGGCCGCCCCTGTCACCGTCGATCTGCTGGATCCCGAACTTGTGCCGCTCGGAAACTCGGTTGCGTACTTGTGGCCTTGGGTTTCGCTGCGGGGTCCCCTGAACCCATTTCATCCTTGGGCTCGTTGAGCGGTTCGGTGGTTCTGTAGGACGGCGATGGCCTTGACGAGGTGGCCGGCCTTGCTGGGGCTGCAGCGGAGCTTTCGGAGGATCCGCCATGACTTGAGCTGCGCATTCGCGCGTTCGCCGGGTCCGCGCAACCGGGCGTGGGCGCGGTTGGCGTCCTTCTGTGATTCCGGCTTGTTGCGGCCCTTGTAGGGCGTGATCACGGTGGTGACCTCGGCGCCTTGGTAGGCCTTGTCCGCCAGGACGAGGATCCCGATCTTCTCCAGCTCACGCAGTATGCCCCAGACTCTGACGGCGGACAGGTCGTGGATCTTGCCGGGCATCGCGCCCGAGGTCCACAGGATCGTCCCGTCCGGGCCCGCGATGACCTGCACGTTCATCCCTGGTACTTCGCATGGTGCGGGAGAACCCGAGCTGGGGCTACCGGCGGGTGCACGGCGAGCTGGGAAACGATCGTCGAAGTACCGCCAAGGCGGTGGAGCCGCCAGTACATGGCTCTTCTGGGCTGAGGTATATGAGACCAATCGAGTATCACCAGTTCGAGAACATGCTCCGCAGCGCAAAACGGGCATGGCACCTAGAGTTGCGTGACACGTACAACGTTGAGTTCGAGAAGGAGCCCCTCTCTAGGTGGCTTCGGGGCGAGCCGGACGACTTCGCGTGGCTGGACGACTGGCTACGGTTCATTCGAGAACTCACAGCAAGTGGCGTTCTAGTACAACGACTTCGACTTGTTAGTGAGGTTTTCTCAGTAAAATAATCTCTGCGAAGCGGGTTGATCTGGGCACTGCTGGCTGGATCGGACAGTGGTGACCTGGGTGCGGACAGACGTAAGCCCCTGGTAGGACGGTTCTCTTCCACAAGATCGTCCGGTGAACCAGAGGCTTCACGTTGGTCGCCTATGTTGCCATGCTTGATATCCCACGCGACGTGGTGGAGTACCTGGCTCGGCTACTGGCCGCGGCCGGGTGTGTGTGCACTGCCGGGCCTGGTACGCCGGGATATCGCAGCCACCGGCAACCGCTACTTCCACGAAGGCATCGATGTCCTCGCCAGTCAGGCCCCGGACCTGCACGAGTTCTTGCACGGCTGCCGCGAGGCCCGCGGCAACCCAGGCCGCCCGGCGCATCGCCGAGCACGGCCCGGCCCTGACCGGCACCGACGAGGCGAACGAGCCGCGTGGGCCATGACTGTAGCCGTTGGGCTCGACGTCAGTTCCGCTCAAGGTCCCACACGAGCACCCGGTGGTCCTGCCCCGCCGTGACGACGACCGTGTGACCGTCCAGATCAGCGATACGGACGGCGTTGACCTCGCCCTCGTGCTCGGGGGTGAACGGCCCTTGGACGAGACGCCGCTCCTCCAGCGACCACACGCACACCCGACCGTCCTCCGAACCGGTCACCGCGACCGTACGGCCGCCCACGACGCCAACATCCATGCAGGAAATGGAGTTTTCCGTCTCTTCTTCCTCTTCGTCCTCCTCGTCGAATTCGATCGAATCCTCATCGATCGGCCCCTCCCACTCCCATGCTCCGGTGTCGGGGTCGCCCAGGACCAACCGGTTCTCGCCGGCAACCACCATCCACGTACGACCGTCCAGCGTCGCCAGACCGACGTCCTGCACGGGGACGGGACAAGGGAACTCCCTGAAGACGCTTCGGGTGTCGACATCCCACACCACCACGCCGGCGTCCAAGTCGCCGAAGACCACACTCGGCCGGCCGTTCAGCGTTCCGGCCGCGATTCCCGCGACGGTGTCCCGGCATCCGGGGAGCAGAACCGGCTCGGCGTCCGTACGCTCCACATCCCACATGTACGTGGAGGCGCCGCAACTGATGAAGAACGGCCGGCCGTTCAGCCGCACGGTCGTCGTCTTCCCCGTCCCGCCGTCGTGGGGCCTCGCGTGCGCGCGGACAGCGCCGCTGGCCAGATCCCACTGCGCGAAGGGCTCCTCGTAGTTGCCCCCGCCGACCACGATCCGGCCGTCCACGACCGCCGCACAGACCGAGTAGAGCCGGTATCCGTAGCTGAGATCATCCTCGGTGGGACGGCGCCCGGTCATCGCGCGAAAGTCGGCGGGGCTGTACGGCAGGTCCAGCCGGTATTCCGTCCATCGGTCCTCGGACGGCTCCCAGGTGCACCCCCCGCTTCCGTCGCCGGCGCACAGGAGAAGGCGGCCGTCGACGGTGACAAGGTCGAAGTCGTCGATTACACCGGAGGGGATCTGGCTGGAGAGAACGAGTGCTGTCATGAGCCCGGAGTGTATGAGGGAGGTCTGACACACAACTCGGCTGAAGGGTAGGGAGGCAGACACCCCCTGCCAGCCACTCAGCTTCTTTCAACGAGTGTGTTTCCACGCGTTGTTGAGGACGAGGGCGGCTTGGGCGATGTTGCCGATTCTGCTCGGGCTGAGGGTGACGTACTGGAGTGCTCGCCAGCGTTGTTTGAGGGTGGCGGCTGCGCGTTCGCCGATGGCCCGCAGGCCGCCGAGGAGTCGGTCATGGGTGCGGTTGTCCGTGCAGAGCGGCTGAGGCCGGTCGGCGTGGACGGGGGTGGGGGTGTGGATGCCGATGCCTGCTCCTTGATAGCCCAGGTCGGCGAGGGTGGGCACGCCGTCGCGGGCTGCCCGGTAGAGGGCGGGCAGGGCATGGTGGCGTGCTGCGGTGATGTCCGGTGTGCTGCCGGGTTCGACGTCGGAGACCCACAGCAGGTCGCCGGAGGGGGAGGCCAGGAACTGGAGGTTGCCGCCGAAGCGTTTGGCTTTGCCGGAGTACCACAGGTCGTTGCCGTTGTCCCGCAGGCCGGCCGTGCGGTCGCTGGGGATGAGGGTGCTGTCCAGCACGATGTGGCTCATGTCCGCGCGATGGCAGTCTTCGAGGACGGTGTGGATGTCGGGGGCACGGCGGGCCAGGACCTCGATGCCCTCGGCGAGGTAGCGGTAGCCGGTGGCCTGGGAGATCTCGGCGTCCCGGGCCAGGCAGTGCACGCAGGCGCGAGTCCGGAACCAGCGCAGGACCAGCACGGCTTGGCGGAACGGGCTCAGGGCCCGGCTGCCACGCGGAGTGCCGATGCGTCGGCGGTGCGTGGCCAGCAGGCGGGACAGGTACACCACTACGTGGCGCGGGACGTCGAGCGTGGCACCATGATTGACCAACGCGAAGCCTCTGGTGGTTATGGACATGGTCTTGTGGTGAGACCTGTCCTACCAGTGCTTTACGTCTGTCCGCAGCCGGGTGCGGCCCGCCCGGTTTGCTCATACTTGAACTCGCTCACGCCCATCCGCGTAGATGATTTCGTTGAGAAAACCTGAGTGAGCCTCACACGGATTACACGCGATGGAGTCTGGCGGTAACGCGCCTCAATGTTGCGGCTGGCGAGGATGTTCGGTACCTCCCACGTCTGGATGCCAAAGATCTCTCGTTTCCGGAAGAGGATTGCTGGCTATTGGGCGAAGACACTCTGATCCTTAGCCTCTTCAAGCCCGATGGCGGTTCGGCCGGATTCGCCGTCGAACCCGACCCTCGGAAGGTCGCGCGTTATCGTGCACTGCGGGACGCGGCATGGCCCAGGGGCGTTCCATACGGCGAGTACCTGAGCCGATAGCCTCTTCACGTGTCCACCCCTGCCCGGCAAGCAAGAGAAGCCCTTGGCGCCCGCCTGAGGGAGATCCGTAAGGATGCACAGCTAACGGGCAGGGCTCTCGCCTCAGCGGCCGGATGGCACTATTCACTTGTTTCCAAGATTGAGCATGGTGCCATCAATATCTCAGAACAACATGTTCACACATGGTGTCGCGCTTGTGGAGCCGAAGGGGAACTAGCCGATCTGATAGCGGCTGTGCGCTCAATTGACACAATGTTCGCGGAGTGGCGAAGGCAGCTAAGATCCGGAACCAAGCGTCGACAGAACGCAAGCGTTGCATTTGAAGCCGAAACGAAGTTCTTTCGAGTATTTGAGCCTCTGATGATCCCCGGCCTACTTCAAACGGCAGAGTACGCCGAGGCAATTCTTGCCATGACGGTGGATTTCCATGACCTTCCAGATGGCATAGAGGCCGGAGTGCAAGCCCGTTTGGAGCGCCAGCAAATCCTTTACCGCGGTGACCGCAAATTTCACATGGTAATCACTCAAAGTGCGCTCACACTCGGAATCGTCGGCACCGAGGTAATCGGCGGACAGTTGGACCGACTGCTCACGCTATCGTCACTTCCTCGCCTGCATTTGGGAATAATTCCCACTCGCGCAAAGCACAAGTTCTTCCCCCTTCATGGCTTTTGGATACTAGATGATCGGGAAGTTCTCTTTGAGAGTATCTCGGCAGAAGTAAAGCTAACTCAGCCGCAGGAGGTCGCCGTCTATGCCAAGGCTTTTGATCGGCTGGCAACCTCCGCCGTCTACGGCCGAGAGGCTCGGACCCTCATCACCAGGGCCACTGCGGAGCTAGCGAACGAGGCGAACTAGTTCAACATCGTTCAACCTCGTGGACTGGATCTGCCAGAGGCTCTTACCGTCCTGGTCATGAGCTTCGACACCCCCCGACATGCGGGAGTCTCCACTGATCAACCGATGCCGACAGGTGAGCGACGTTCGTTCCTGACGGCGCTTGACGAGTCCGTGCGCGAGCGCGGTGGGATGTCTTGCGGGATCGTGCCTCGCTCGGGCACGCCCGTGCTGCACGTGATCAACTCCGAGTCGCCCAGGCGTTCCACGGAGGTAGGGGCGGACTTCGCCGATAGCGCTTGGTGGTTCACCTGGGCCCAGACGGGCGACACGATCGGCACGGTTGACGACCTTGCGGGGGTCACCGACTTGATCTCGATAGAGGTCGGGGCCAGTGATCGCCAGGCGCGCGCATGTTGATTTCGGACGGGTTCGCCGAGATTGCGGGCTTGCTTCTTCTCTCGGCAACAGTGGTGTTCGCCGCCGGAGCCTTGTTCGGGCTCGCAGTCGGGCCGGATCTCGTGGACTGGGGCCGGCGCTTGTTTCGGGCGAGGCGCCAATGAAAGTCATCACTGCTGATGACGTGGCAGCAGCGCTGGAGATCGCCAGGGCGGCCTACCAAGAGGCCATGGTCCGCGCCGGGATGCTCGCGGGGAAGATCACCGAGGTTCATGCATACGCCGAATCACTGATTGCTGGGTTGGCGGAGCACGACGACGACGCACCAGGCACCTAGTCCCCTCCGCGCGGCGGTGGCGGGTCCCGTTCGACCCCTACACCCCGCCGCCGCCCGGAGGTTCCAGCGCGACAACCAGTCGCGCCCGAGCTTCAGGAGGAAGCCAGGATGACCATCGCCCTGGACAGGACGGCTGTAGCCGTCGTCCCCGCCCCGAAGGACCTCATCCCTCGCGACCTGTACGCCAAGCTCGTCGCTCGCGTGATGGAGGACGAGCAGATCCCGCCCGACCGCGCGGTGCGAATCGTCGATCAGACCCTGATCTTTCTCAAGGCGTGTGCCGACGCCCCCGGCCGCAACCTGTCGCCCACCAAGGCCGTGGACCCCGGCTGGCACGCCTTCATCCTGCACACCGAGGACTACGCGAACTTCTGCGACACCTACGCCGGGGCGTTCATCCACCACCGGCCCATCTGCAACAACGACATTCGCTCAGGTACGGCACTGGGTCGCACCGTGGAAGCGATAAGGGCCACCGGCTATCCGATCGACTGGGAGCTGTGGACGGTGGATGAGGCCGACTGCCACCAGTGCCACGCCACCTGCCACGACTCGCCGTAAGGTCGACCGCATGAGCCGCGTCCGTTGGGAAGACCTCCCCGCCCCGGTACGCCACGCCGTTACTGAACGGGCAGGGCCGGTCCTCTCGGCGGACCCGGCTCCGCGCGGCGCGGGCTCGGACCTGGTCGCCACTCTGCGCACCGGGGACGGTCCGATCTTCCTCAAAGGCAGCCGCCTGAACGGCCCGCGCGCTGACGTGCGGCGGATCGAAGCCAGGGTTCAACCGTTCCTGCCCGGCTGCGCGCCTCGGATGCTGTGGCATACCGAAACCGCCGGTTGGCTGCTGATGGCCTTCGAGTATGTAGACGGCCGCCGCGCAGACTTGTCCCCCGGTTCAGCGGATCTAGGCGAGGTCACCAGGCTCCTGGCTGCGCTGTCGGAGGAGGCGCGGCCGGATCTTCCAGTCCTGCCCGTGGAGCGTCGTTGGGCTCCCTTCGCAACGTCTGCTGAGTTGGGCCTGTTGTGCGGCGACATCCTTGCCCACATGGATTTCACAGCCGAGAACGTCTTGATCGGGAAGCGTTCGTGGTTGATCGACTGGGCTTGGCCAAGCCGTGCCGCCGCATGGCTCGACACCGCGAGCATGGTCGTCCGGCTGATTCAGGCCGGGCACAGCCCGCAGGCGGCCGAAACATGGGCACAGCAGATCCCGGCATGGGAGCAGGCGAGCACGCACGCACTCAGGGCCTACGCGAATGCGCGATTGGCCTTGGCGGCTTCACGAGCCAGCACCAACCTGGAAGCGTCCTTGACAACCTGGCGGGCGCACTTGGACACCAGGCCAAACCGTCCCAGTCCCTGAGGCGGAGAAGGGACCTGGTCCCCGCCCCAAGATGCAACAGGGGCCGGGCCGCTTGTAGAAGTCCGGCACCCTGAACCGCTGCGAGGAAGCCCGGCCGGAGCCAACTCGGCCTGCTTACGGGCGCGGTCGTTGTAGAACCCCTAAAACCGATCACGTGCGGGCGGCCCCAGCTCGGTCCGGCCTGGGCCACTCACGCGTCCAAGGTTGTCGATGCCCTACAGCCGTTGACCCCGGCTGGCCTGGCCCCTGGCCATTGCACCCTGATCTAGCACGCACTGTGACGTTGCCCTCAGAGGCGGGGACGTGTCCGCCGGGGCGAGTAGGCGTCTTCGGCGACACTGCTAGTCCGCGAGGGCGCACCGCAGCAGCAGGGAGAACCATTGGCGGCACCGTGCCGGGCGGTGAACTTCACCCACACCGTCAAGTGGGTGTATCTAGAGATGCTCTACCACGAGGTTTCCAGCGGCACACTGTGCAGGACATCGACCGCGATGGGCTGCTGTACATGGTGGCCCTGCTGAACTACTACAACCGCAAAGCGGGGACGGTCTATGTCGCCCTTCCACGATTGCCGACGACCTTGGGCTTTCCTCGCGCGGCCATGGACTGAGCGAGGCCAAGGACGCCTATGAGCGGCATGGGTTCCTGCTCCAGCGGGGTAAGCAGGGACGGGCCGACGTGCTGACGCTCACGCTCCCTGAGAGCCTGCGGGATGAGTACACGGACCTCGCCGAAGCCACCGTTGGCCCGGTGCTCAACACCGGGATGGCCGATCCGTTCGCCTCGTAAAGCCCGCGGTACTCCACCGCCAACCGATGCGCCGGCCAGTACCCACCCATCGGCATCGGCAGGCCTTCCTTGATCACTGCCACGTTTCACGCCCAGATCGCAGCGGGGCGTCGCGCCTTGAGCAGCCGCTGGCTGAGCGCCCAGAGTCGCTGCGGCGACTTCACTTTCGCCCATGGGCGCGTAAAAGGAATGTCGAGATTGTCCACGACTACCAGGGCAGTGGAGCAACACCCCGGTGCCTATCCCGGGCCCGGATCTTCGAGCATGCTGACGGCTTGGCGGGCGAGCAGGCGCTCGGCGGCATCATAGCTCCAGCCGCAGTCGACGACGAGTGATCGCCATGCCGACAGTCCGAAGCAGAACCACAGACGGTCCGCCACACCGTCCACGTCGAGATGCGGAGCCACCGCGCCAGTGGTGACCAGATGCTGTGCGACCTCGCGAAGCGCCTGGCGGTATTGCGTGATGACGTAGTCCCATACCTGCCGTGCTTTGTCGTCGCTCGCGATGGAGGAGTAGAGCAACTCGATGGACGATGCGAAGCGTTCGGTGTTGCCGCGGATTCCGTGCGCCAGGCATGCGACCGCGGAGGCGAGATCCTTTTTTTGGAGTACCTCGTCGCGAAGCCCGGCGGTCCGCGAGTCCGCCACGTCCGTAGCCAGCAGAGCATGCAGAAGCTCCGTCTTGGTGCCCACGCTTGCGTAGAGCGTCTTGGTCGCGACGCCGGCCGAGCGAGCTATGTGCCCCATCGTGACATTTGCATAGCCATGGGTGATGAAGAGTTCGCGCGCGGTCTCCAGGATGTCCTGGCGGGTCTGGGCGGCGCCCTGCTCGCGCCGCGCCGATCGATACCTCCGGGTAGCTTCAGGCATTCCTCCAACCTACTCGGTGTTAGAGTCAATGTAGTCATTGCATATGCTGTAACCTGAAATCGCCTGCCGAGCGCCGAACATGACACGGCCCCGCACCGAAGTGACCTGATCTCCTCCTCGAAGGCGATCACCCCCCTACGTGAAGGTTCTGCACCTTGGACACGAATGCCGAGCGTGACTCGCAAGCCATCGTCGAAACGCACATCGTTCATGAGACACACAGACTGGCTACCGGGCTGCTTGTCGACGCCAGCGGCCGATCCTCCGTACCCGGCCAAGCGCTGGCGCAGTTGCGGGACTTCCTCGTGGCGCACCTGCGTCACCACCACGAGTACGAAGACGAATGGCTGTGGCCGCGTATCGCGGCAGCCGCGCCTGACACGAAGAGCGCACTCGACCAACTGAGCAACGAACACGAACGCCTGGACGTCGCACTCGACCGCCTCGCCGATATCGACCTGACCGGCGCGGAAGGCGCCGGCGCGATCAGCGGGCCCACGGAGACAACATCGCAGGGGCGCGGCCATGGCCCCGAGAGCGTCCAAAGCGACGACCGGCACGCCCTGCGCGAGGCGGCCGTCGCCGTGCGCGACAGCGTGCGTGACCACCTGACCCACGAGGAGCCGATTCTGTTTCCCGCCTTGCGGGAGCACATCACGCCAGCGCAGTGGGATGAGTTCTCCCAAGAAGTCATGGCCACCACGCCCCCCGTCGCCGCACATTTGATGATCGGATTCCTCGATGAGGTGGGCACGCCGGCCGAGGTGGAGTCGTTGTTCGTGACCATGCCGCCGCAGGTGCGGACGCTGCTGCCCGCCATGCGCGGCCAAGCCATCGCCGACCTGCGAGTCCTCCGGGAAACGAGGTCATGACACGCACTCCCCTCCATCACCCCGAGACGATCATGGTGCCGCGCACAACACAAAAGGCATAACCGAGCGCCCACGACGCCGCGCGGCCCGGGGCACGGCGCAAGCACCCTGCACGGCGAGCTCGTCGGGCCGGGCCTGGTGGAGGGCGAGGCTGGTGACGGCGTGGACGGTGACGGTCTTCCACTTGCCGCCGTGCCGGGGTCGGGTCTTGCGAGCGACATGGCCGAGGCCCTTCAGATCGGAGTCGACCGACTGGTGCCCGTCTCGGAAGACCTGGTCGAACGCAGCGCCGAGTTCCTCAACCCGCTGGGGATTACGCTCCGCCACCTTTAGGCCATCTGCCAACAACTCGGCCGCCCGATCGGCCAGTTCTACTTCGCCCAGCGATCGCTCCACGCTGCGGCCCTGGTCGATTGTCCGAATCGACGACAGGGACCGGCCGAATACACTACTAAATATCGGAAAAGGTGAAATGGCGTGGGGGATGATGCGTCCGCGGCACCTCGTGTGGGGCTCGAAAACCCGGGTCGGGTCTGTGACCTGCGGTGTTCCGTCACGATCACGGTGGCTGCACCGGCAGGAAGGCCGTTGTGCCGGCCTCGTTCCTCCACAAAGTGATCATTCGGTTCGCCCAGTTCATGGTGCTGAGGTTCCGCACCGACATCGACAAGGACGTGCAGGTCCTCGTCCTTCGGGCATGGCGGGCAGCGGCGGGTCTGCACGATGCCGGCCGGCAGTGCTCTCGTCGAGCGAAGTCGGCCGTGCTGCCCCCTGAACCGGCGGGCCCGGCCTTGCCGTTCACGCGCCCACATGGAGATGGGCGGCCCAGAGGGACGGGGTGGAGGGTGCCCGCTGCCGGAGGTCCCGTATCGCGTAGTGAAGGGCGTATGGGGCACGACTCGCGTCGACGGCACCGTCGCCGGTACGCAGCGCGTCGTAGAACCTCTCCGCCACTTCGGCGGCGACCCGGTCGTTGATCTGCCACAACGTTCCGATGACGTGGGAGAAGCCGAGGAGCTGGAAGGCCGAGGACAGGTGGACGGCCTCGTCGAGAAGCTCGGTCGCCGCGGTGACCGTCGTCTGGCACGCCGAAAGGTAGGCCAGCTGGGCCTCTCGGAGGTCGATCGCCGCCAGGCCCGCCACGTCCAACCGGTCGTCGCGGTGGTCGTGCAGGAGCAGCGCGCTCTGGGACGGGTCGGACGGATGGCTGAACCCGTGGCAGGCGAAGTGGGCCACGGCGTGGCCGGGGAGGTGCGCCAGCACTCGCGCCCTGGTCGGGATGCTTCCGTCAGCGGCCGGCCGTCCCTCGTCCGGCTCGACCAGCATGGTCGGATCCGGCAGTCGGGCGCGGAGAAAGGCCGCCTCGGCCGACACATGATGGAGCCTGCCGGGGACGCCCGGTGTGGTCGGCATCGCCACCACCAGCGCGTTACTCGCGGCCGGTCGGCCGTTCGCGCGGGTGCGGGCGTGGTGGAGGGCACGAACCGTCGGCGTGTAGGAGGAAACGACCCGGTCCAGCACGGTCCGGCGTTGGAGACCGGGCGGATCGTCGTGGTGGCCGGCCGCATGAAGGGGCAGCAGGCTGAGATGACCCCCGGGAATCCACCAGACCCTCGGCCAGCCCGCGCCCGGCGGTGGACCGGAGTCGTATCCGAGAGCCTGGAGAACCGGTTCCATGCCCGCGGTCCAGAGCCAGGCGAGGACTCCCCGGACCTCCGCTTGCGCCGCGACGCGTGCCGCCGGACCGCTCCCAGGGGTGACCGTGGTCTCCAGGGCTCGGTGGAAAGCGACCACCTTACTGCGCACCGTGTCCGCGGAGAGTTCCGGAAGCGCGAGACTGGTGACCGCGTCTCCAGTGAGCAGCAGCGCATCACTGCGGTACCGGCTGACGTTGAACACCACGATCGGACCGGCGCCGGCCTGCGCGAGGAGTTCCTCAGTGGACGGCGGCAACGCGAAGGTGCCGAAACCCTCGATCGCGCGGATGCGCGTCACCAGCTCGGTGAATTCCCGCGCCACCTGGCCTCGCCGCTCCGCGGCCCCGCCCCCCGATGCCCCGGAATCGGCGAGGCTTCCCGCACCCGCCGGTGATTCTCCATCGAGCCGATCCCGCAGGGTGATGAAACGAGCGGCCAGCTCGGGATGCCGCTCGGTCAGGTCGGTGAGATCGCTGCGGGTGTCCAGCGCCTGGCTGAGCATCACCGCCCGCCCGGCTTCCAGCAGCTGTAGTGCGCGGACGGCGTTGGCCTCCGCCGGGCCGGGAGCGGCGAGCGCGAGAGCCGCGGCGTCCGCCGCGAGGCCCGGCAGCCGACCCAGGGCATGTTGCCGGTCGCTGCGCGGCAGGGCCTGAGGCGTGGTTTCCGGCAGGAGCCGGACGGCGGTCTCCAAGAGCGCCGCCGCCTTCGCGACGTCGTGTTCCGCCGCCAGATCCGCCGCCTCCTGGGCGGTGACGATGCGCAGCGACGGTGTCGCCACGTCCGCGCGCACCGTCCGCTCAAGGGCCGACAGCGCCGCCTGGAGGTCAGACCGCTCGCCGAGGTGCCGGTAACGGTCCCCGTAGGCGGCTCCCTGCTGGTACATCATGAAGGCGCGGCGAGGATCGTCGGCGGGGCAGGCCTCCAGCGCGGCGGCGGTCAACTCGATCGCGCAGTCGATGTCGGCGACCTCTCCTTCTCGCCGGTACCTGAACCGCAGTAGTTCCGCGAGGTTGTTCAGCGCCCATGGCCGCCGGCGATGCCAGCCGGGCGTGATGCGCACCGTCTGCTGCATCGCCTCGATCGCCCTGCCCAGGTCGTCCCGTGTACCCGTCATGTGGAAGCGGTAGAGCAATGCCGTGGCGAGTTCGCTCAATGGCGCGGACAGCATCGATGGATCGGGGTCCGGACCGCTGGTGGCGAGCCGCATCGCCTCCTGAAGGGATCGGATCGCCTCGTCCAGGGCCGATTCCTGCGACGTCCGCTCGAACCGGGCGATGTTCGCGGTTCCGAGGTTGGTGAACGCCCTCACCCGGCCGAGCTTGGCCGCCGCTGGGGCCCATTCGATGCCAGTGGTGCGTTCGAGCAGGTCGACGGCGCTGTTCAGGTCGTTCTGGGCACCGGTACGGCGGTAGCGCGCGAGCAGGCTCAGGGCGAGTGCGGTCATGTACGCGCCCCGCTCGGAATCGCTCACATCCGTGGTGTGAGAGGCGGCGGCCGACAGGGAGGCCCGTCCCGCGCTGATCGCGGCGTCCAGGTCCTCGGCCGCACCGGCGCGTTCGAACCGAGCGCGCAGTGCGATCGCCAGCATGCCCAGGCGTCTGCCACGGGCGGCATGGCGCGTGGGCGTGGCGGCGACGATCCGCTGCCACAGCCCTACGTTGTGAGAGATCAGCTCCAGGTTGTCGCCCGCTGCCACGAACTCCAACAGCCGGGCCGCGTTCTCCTCCGCCTCGTCGGCGAGCAGGGGAAGGCCCGCGTCAGGAAAGTCCACCGGCTCGGGCGCTTCATCCCCGGCGATGAAGCAGGGAAGGAAGTTGGTGAGAGCCGCCTGAAGATCCGCCTCAGCCGCCTCGGGAGGCAGAGCGCGGTACCGGTACCAGTGGAGCAGCCCGATCGCGTGCTGGGCGGGAATGTCGCCGTAGCCGACGAATTCCTGGTCCTGCCATTCGCCGTAGTGTTCCTTCCCTTGCGCGAGCCGGGCGAGCAGACGGGCGTCGGATACCGCGGCACGGTCGAGGATCAGCGAGTGGTCGCCGGTGGCGAGGTGTTCGTCCACCCTGGCCCGGAGCCTCGCGATAAGACGCTCGCGATCCCCCATGCGCCCTCCGTCCTCTGCGCTCCGAGACCGGAGGTAACTCCTTCGGCCCGAGTGGGAGGAGCCGTTCAGCCGATACACCCGCCCTTTCGGCATCTGAGGCCACGATCGCCGTCCTGCCGCTGTTCCCATCGCGGACGTGCCGGGAATCAGGCGCCCGCATGGATCTGGGCCGCCCAGAGCGAGGGCGCGTCCGGGAGCCGTTCACGCGCGTCGGACACGGCGCGGTGAACGGCCCGGGCCGCGTTGGCGATTCGATCCGGCCCTGTCCCGTGTCCAGGCCCGTGTAGAACGCGTCCGCGATCTCGGTGGCCACCCGATCCTCGACCTCCCACAGCGTGCCGACCACGTGCGGGTAGCCCGCGAGCTGGAACGCCGACGTGAGATGGATCGCCTCGTCGACCAGTTCCTCCACCGCGTTGTCGGCCGTCCGGCAGGCCGACAGGTAGGCCAGGCGCGCGTTGTCGAGCCGGACCGGTGCCGGGCTCGCGACGGTCAGCGGGTCGATCCGGTGGTCGCGCAGGTGAAGCATGCTGCGTGACGGGTCGGCGCCGTCGCTGCTGCCGTGGCACGCGAAATGCGCGATGGGAAATCGCCGAGCCGCTCCAGGACCTGCGCCTTGGTGGGGGCGCCCTCGGTGACGTCGGCGAACTCGGCGGATCCGTTGAGGAGCAAGGCCGCCTCCGGGAACCGTCCGCGCAGCATCCGGATCTCCTCCTCGACATGGTGGAGGCGTCGCGCGCCGGGCGTCTCCGGCATTGCGACGATCAGCATCCTGTCGGTCGCGGACGCGGCGGCCTCGCGTTCCCGGGCGTGGCCGAGGGCGCGGGCGGTCGGGGTGTACGAGGAGACCACCCGGTCCATGACGGTGCGGCGACCGTGCCGGCCCGGCTCCTGGCGGTGGTATCCGGCCGCATGAATGGGCAGCAGGGCGAGGGGGCCGACGGGCACCCACCAGACACGCGGCCACGGCTCGCCGCCGGGCGGTGTGCGCCGGTAACCGAGCCTGTCCAGGATCGGACCGGCGGCCGCGTCCCAGAGCTGTTCCAGCACACCGAAGATCTGCTCCTGGGCGGCCCTGCGCCGACCGGGACCGGCCCGGTGGTCGCGGGAGGTCCCCTACATGCACCTACTTCCCAGCGATAACGGCGTTATGCCTTCGAATTGGCCACAGATTTACCTTCTCGCCGACCAGATGGAGGAGGTGACGGAGATCCTTTCCCGGGCGGATGCACTCCGCCGCCGTCAGCGGCCCGGGAACGACAAAGCGGCCCCCGCCGCCCTCCACGTGAGGGCGACGGGGGCCAACTCATACTCGCGGCTGAGGCAGTTGCTGGTCAGCGTCGGTCTCGCTGGGGCGGTTTGCAGGGTTTTGCGAAGATCTATCGCCTGGGTGTGGCCCGGTTTGCCAGGGCCGGGTAGGGGTGTGGCGTGGTTCAGGCGGACCTGGAGCAGGTGGATCTGGCCGCGGTGTTCGAGGTGGCGCCCGTGGCGTGTGCGGTGATCTCTCCTGACCTGGTGTACGTGGCAATGAACCAGGCCTATGAACGGCTGGCGCGCCGGCCCCGTGGCCAGCTGATCGGCCGGAAGGTGTTCGAGGTGCTCTCGGGAGGGGGCTCGGGAGAGTACGCCGCGCACTGGCGGGAGGCCCTGGAATGGGTGCTGGCCGAGGGCAAGCCCTACGTCATGCCGTGGGGACGCTTCGACCTGGAGGTGCCAGGCCGGGCGGGGGTGTTCGAGAAGCGGTACTGGAGCACGGTGAACGCTCCGATGCTGGATGCCCGGGGGCGGGTCACGGCGATCATCCACCGGTCCGAGGACATCACGGCGTTCATCGAGCAACTGGATGAGCATCGGCCGCGCGGTCTGGGCATGCCCGCCGATCTTCTCGGGTTGGAGGTGGAGTTGTACGCCCGTTCACGGGATCTGCAGGTGGTGAACGAGCGGCTCCGCCATGCCCGGGCCCGCGAGCGCCGGGCCATGGCCGCGTTGCGGGAGAAGGTCGAGCGGCAGCAGCAGGAGGTCGCCGACGCCTCCCACGACATGCGCAACCCCCTCGCTGGCCTGCAGACGCGGCTGGAGGACGCCCTGGCCGACCCCGACACCGATTCGCGGCAGGTGCTGCACGCCGCCCTGCAGGACGCCCAGCACCTCAGCGATATCGTCTCCGACCTGCTGGAGCCGGCCCGCCTGGACGCCGACGCGCCAATGGAGACCGAACCGCTGGATCTGTGCCAGCTGGTCCGCGACACCCTGACACGGCTTTCCGGCCGGCTCCCCTGCGACAGCCATCTGGGGCCACCGGCCGTGGTGGAGGGCTGCAGGCCGCGGCTGGTGCGGCTGCTGAGCAACCTGCTGGACAACGCCGAGCGGCACGCCGACACCCGGATCGAGGTGTCGGTCACCGCCGCGGGCGGCGAGGCGATGGTGCAGGTCACCGATGACGGTCCCGGTATCCCCGCCGACGAGCGCGAAGCGGTCTTCTGCCGCTTCTACCGCCGGGCTGATGCCCGCCGCGCCGATCCCTCAGGCACCGGCCTGGGGCTGGCGATCGCCCGCCAGATCGCCCAGGCCCACCACGGCAGCCTGCACATCGCCGACCGCGCCACCGGCACCTGCATGGTCGTGCGCCTCCCCCTGCAGGCGGCGGACTGAGCCGGAACCGCCGATGAGGGCGTGTCCAGGGCACCCACCGGCACCAAGGGGCACGGGCATCGGGCGGGCGTGGAGGGCGGGATGCTCCGCCGTCTTCTGCGTGGAGGGGCTTGGCCGGGCATACCGGTGACGTGACGGACGCGGTGGCCCGACAGTCGGGGTAGGCGATCCCCCGATGCCTCCGTAGCGGATGCTGGTCTCCGTGAGGAGGTTGTCGATGTAGGTCTGTCTCCACCTGGGTAGCACCCGCACCGCCGGACGCTGCCCAACCGCGCCCGCCCGGCTCGACGGGGCGGGCAACTGCGGTCCTGGTGCTCAGGAATCCGGCATCGCACCCTCTCCTTCACCAGCCGGCCCGGCACCCGTAGCACCGGACCGCTCGCCCCCTCAGACGTGCGCTCTTCTTGCCCAGTTCGAACCGATCCCGGTTCCGCTGTCCCTGAGCGCGGACCGCGCACCGGCTCACGGTCACCGTGCCGACCACCGTGGCCAGCAGCCGATGATGCCCCTTCTCCAGGCGCCCCGTGTGGCCGTCGACCGCCACGGCCAGTTCCTCTCGCACCGCTCGCAGATCCAGATGATCTTGCGGCAACTGCCGCACCAGCTCACGTCCGCGCACCTGGCAGAGTTCTTCCAGCTCGGCATGGGTGAGCTCGGCCACCGCCGGGGCGGCCAAGTCGGCGACCAGAAGATCGAACAAATTCCTCGAGGTTGCAAACTCGTCAGCCATGACGACGTCGTCATACGGTTCCACCGGCTCTTCCTTGCTGGGCGGGAACGAAATGGCACCTTCGAACCTCCAGCAAGGACGAGCCGCCGACAACTGCCATCACGGTGACGGGCCGCTCCCACCGTCCCGGGTAACCTGTCGGCGAACCGGCTCGACCAGCGCGAACATCCCCGGATCGCCCTCGGTCAGCCAGCCGCGTTCGGTCAGCCGCTTAAGCTTGCCGCGCAGCCCCTCAACCTTGGCGATCTGGGCGGCCTCACCCAGAATCTTGCTCATCGTCTCCTGGGTGATCTCCAGCTGGGACAGCCAGTGCTCTTCGGCTTCCAAGCGCGACTGCACCTCGGCAAGCCGCCGACGAAGGTCCTTCATTCAGCCGGAGCTGCACCCCCGTCGTCGCACTTGACTAAAGACGACCCGGCGACGGCCACGGCGGTCGCGCAGATCGCGCATCTGCACGCCGCGCTCGCCAGCTCACTGGGATTGCCCAGCCCCCGTAGCGCGGACGCGGGCTGACAGGCGCCAGACGCCGCGCCGGTTGCGTCGGCGACGCCACCACGATCACCATGGTGGCGTCGCCGATAGCGTTCAGTCACCGTTAAGTGGCGCGTAACCACTTCACGAACACGCGGAGATCAATTCATACAGCACCCCGTGGACGCAGCCTTCGCACGCCGTCGCCTCGTTGTGCTGTGGGGCATGCGCGTGGCAACCGGACGTTCACCTCCGCCCCGCCGGTCACGCAAGCGGCTTGACTCGGTCATTGAGATTCCTTCCACCCGTTGCGGCGGGCGATGCCGCCGAGCCAGGCCAGGCTCGGCTTCGAGGTGCGGGCGAAGGTCATCCGGTCGACGGCCACGAGGCCGAAGGTGGGCTCCCAGTGCCCCCATTCGTAATTGTCCAGCAGGCTCCAGTGCAGGTAGCCGCGCACGTCGGCGCCGTCGTCAATCGTGGCGTGAAGATGCTGGAGGGCTTCGCCGGTGTAGGCGATGCGGCGATCGTCATCGCCGGTGGCGATGCCGTTCTCGGTCACCAGGATCGGCAGGCCGGTGGTCTCCCAGGCATGGCGGACGGCAATGCCGAGGGCGTCGGGTCGGTAGGCGGTACCGACGAGGGTGTTGTCGGGGTGCGGCGGATGTGGAATGACGCCATCGGCGTCCACGGACTGGGAGGAGTAGGATTGCACGCCGACGAAGTCGTCGCCGCGGGAGGCCTCCAGGTACAGGTCCTCCCAGGCGTAGCGGACCTCGCGGAGCTTGGCTTCGCCGCCCGGGGTGGCGGTGAGAGCCTGGCCGGCGACGCTCCATCCGACTTTCGCGCCTGTGCGGTCCCGAATGATGTCCCGTACTGCGTGGTGGGCGTTGACGAAGTGGCTGCCGTATTCGGGGCTGGGGACGGGAAGCGCGGCGGCGATCCGGTCGCGTTCGGCTAGGCCGTCGACGGTCGGGCTCTGCCACTGCGCGAGTTGGCCCGATCGCGCGGCGTCCTGCAGCATGACCATCATCGCCATCATGTTCGGCTCGTTGATGGTCACCACCCACTCGACGCCGTCCAGGATGGTGGTCGTGGTGGTCACGTAAGAGACGAAGCGGTCCAGGGCCGACGTGCCGGTCCAGCCGCCCTCTTCGGAGAACCAGCGCGGGTTGCTGAAGTGGTGCAACGTCACCACCGGGGTGAGCTCGAGCGAGAGCGCGGTCTCGATCATGCCGCGGTAGTGGGCGAGCTCGGCATGGGATATCTGTCCAGGCCGTGGCTCGATCCGTGCCCACTCGATACCGAACCGGTAGGCGTTCAGGCCGGAGTCGGCGAGCAGCCGCATGTCCTCGCCGTAGCGGTGGTAGCTGTCGCAGGCATCACCGCTGGGCTGCATGCCGGGCATCAGGGTCTCGCGGGCCCACCAGTCGCTGTTGAGGTTGTTGCCCTCGGTCTGGTGCGGTGAGGTGGAGGCTCCCCACAGGAAGCCCTCTGGGAACGTGCTCATGATCACTCCTGCTCACTGGTCGGTGGTGTTCGCCGCGTGCAGCAGCTGTTCGAGCTGGTCGCGGGTGAGGCCGTGGCCGCCGGTGACCGACCGGATCCGGCCGACCGGCATGGCGGCCACGGCACCGGTGGTGTCGATGCCCAGCTCGGTATCCGCCGCGCTCGGTCCTGCCCGGCGGTCGTTGATCAGCTTGCCGAGGACTTGGGCGCCGACGGGATTGGCCATCAGCTCCGCGACGCTGGAGTCGGGGGTGAGCGGCACACGTACCGGATCACCGGCGACGGTGACCCGAGCCTCTTGGCGGATGTCGCGGCTGGAGGCGGCCACAGCGATCACGTATTCGCCGCCCTGGACCACCCAGGCCCGGGCGCGGGTCTCCCAGAAGGCGAGGTCGGCGCGGGGGATGCGCATCTCGACCCGGCTGCCGGCCCCGGCTGCAAGGGTGACGGCGGTGAAGGCGATCAGTTCGCGAGGCGGCCGGACGATCCCGTGCGGGCCCGTCGCGTAGAACTGCACGATCTCGCGGCCGTCAACGGCCCCGGTGTTGGTCACGGTGACCGCCACGGTCAGGCCGTCGTCGTCCGCGGCCACCCGCAGGTCGTCGTAGGCGAAGGTGGTGTAGGAGAGGCCGTGGCCGAAGGGGAACTCGACTTCCAAGTCACGGGCGTCGTAGCCGCGGTAGCCGACGAACAGGCCCTCGCCGTAGCGGACGTGCAGGTTCTCGCCCGGGTAGTTGAGGTAGGAGGGGGCGTCTTCGAGGCGGATCGGGACGGTCTCGGCCAGCCGTCCGGAGGGGTTGATGGCGCCGAAGAGCACATCGGCGATCGCGCCACCGCCGGCCTCGCCGAGCAGGGCGCCGTCCACGATGGCCGGGGCGAGATCGGCGATCGGCCGCAGCCGCAGCACGCCACCATGGGTGAGGACGACGGCGATACGGGGCTGCACGGTGGCGACAGCACGCAGCAACTCCACCTGGGCGGCGGGCAGTTCGATGTCTTCACGGTCGGCGCCTTCGGATTCCTGGGCGTTGTCCAGACCGAGGAAGACAACGGCGACGTCGCTGCCTGCCGCGACCCGGGCCGCGTCGGCGCGCAGGTCGGGGGCGGCAGTGTCGGTGGTCCCGTGCACGGGGAACCCCGGTGCGTACCGCACCTCTGCGTCGCCGGCCAGCGCCCGGATCTCTTCCAGAGGCGCATCGATGCGGCGGGCGTTGATCCGGGAACTGCCGCCGCCCTGGAAGCGGGGTTCGGCGGCGAACCGGCCGATCACCGCGATCGTCCCGGCCGCAGCCAGCGGCAGGATGGGCCCGTCGTTCTTCAGCAGCACGATGCTGCGGCCCGCGGCCTCGCGGGCAAGCGCGTGATGGGCATCGGCGTCGACGTTCGCAGGAAGGCGTCGACCGGCCTCAGCACGGCGTCCCAGACCGAGTATCCGGGCGGTGCTGGCGTCCAGCACCGCCGGTGGTACCCGGCCGGCGGTGACAGCCTCGACGACCAGGGCGTCCGGCTCGGGATCGCCGCCGGGCATCTGCAGGTCCAATCCGGCCTCCAGGGCCGCGACGCGGTCGCCGACCGCGCCCCAGTCGCTGACGACGACGCCGTCGAACCCCCACTCCTCGCGCAGCACGTCGGTGAGCAGCCAGCGGTGCTGGGTGGCGGGAACGCCGTTGAGCCGGTTGTACGCCGCCATGACTGTCCATGGCCGCGCGATGCGCACAACGCGCTCGAAGGCGCGGAGATAGATCTCGCGCAGCGGCCGCTCGTCGATGTCGGCGCTGACGCGCATTCGCTCGTGCTCCTGGTTGTTGGCGGCGAAGTGCTTCACCGACGCGCCGACCCCCTGGCGCTGCAGGCCCCGAACCCAGGCTGCGCCCAGCACACCAGACAGCAGCGGGTCTTCGGAGTAGTACTCGAAGTTGCGTCCGCAGCGCGGGTCTCGCTTGATGTTGACGCCGGGACCCAGCAGCACGTCGACGCCGAGTGCGCGGGCCTCGGCCCCGAGGGCGGCGCCGACCCGTTCGACCAGATCGGCGTCCCAGCTCTGGGCGAGCCCGACCGCGGGCGGAAAGCAGGTCGCCGGCTCGCTGGGGGCGATCCCGAGGTGGTCGGCGGCACCGGTCTGCCGCCGTACGCCGTGCGGGCCGTCGGTGAGCAGGACGGGCCCGGCACCACCGATCGGCTCGGTGATCCAGAAGGAACGGCCGCTTCCGAGCGCGGCCTTCTGCCGGACCGTCAATCGCTCGACTGCCGGTTGCTCGGGTACGAGATCCTCCGGCGCGGGAGGCGGGTCGAGGGCGAGGCCGTCGGACGGGGACATGTCGGATGACATCGTGCTTCCTTTAGCTCGTGGCTTGTGGCGGTGCGGGCAGGACCGACGGCGCCCCGACCGTCACCACGAGGGCGACCGGGCCGAGCGTGACCCCAGCCCAGCGGGTAGGGGGACTCCGAACCGGAATCGGGTGTTGCCGCTGAGGATCCCCGTGATCGGAGCGGACACGACGACCGCCGTGGCGCTCGTTCCGTGGCCGGGGGCCGATTGCTCCAGCCGTACGGCAAAGAGGTCGCCAGCGGGCGATGAAGGCCACGAGCACGCCGAACACCGCCAAGTTGAGGTGTCGGATGTGCCGGGCGCCGACCATCTGCCGGGGCTCGATGCCAAAGAGAGCAGTGCGTTCACGGATTCCTCTTGCCCGAAGTGCGGGGGCGACAGCGACTCAGAGTCCGGCGGCGCGGGTGCGGAAGTGACTAGTTAGCAGTTAGTAGCTATTAACTTGCGTGTACCATAGCCGGAGGAAGGTGTCCCGACAACACGCGACCGGCAGGAAGGTGCTGAACCATGGCCAAGGCGATGCCCTCCTATCGGCGCGACCGGGTCCGCCTGCCGGCGGCGCAGCGCCGGCGGCAGATCGTGGAGGCCGCCAGCCAGGTCATCGCCGAGCGCGGTTTCTGGGGCCTCTCCATGCAGGACGTCGCCGATCGCACCGGGCTGACGGTGCCGGGGTTGCTGCGGCATGTGGGCTCCAAGGCCGGGTTACTCATCGCCGTCGTCGAAGATCGTGACGCCGCGGACGCCGAGGCGCTCGCCGCCGAGCTGGGGATCCCGCGTAACGAGTTGCCCGAACAATGGGCGCGCTCGGACGCCGGCGGGATCGGCCTGCCGCAACTGTGCGCCGCGATCGTGCGGCGCAACGCCGCCCGCCGCGAAAGCGTGCGACTGTTCACGGTCCTGCAGGTGGAATCCCTTGACCCGGCACACCCGGCCCACGACTTCTTCGTGGCACGCCAGGAGCGCACTCTGGCCGGATTCGCGGAGCTGGCCAAGGGCCACGCCGACGACCCCGACGCCGTGGCCCTGCAAGCGATGTCCATGATGGACGGCCTGCAGATCCAGTGGTTGCGCTCGGCCGAATCGGTCGACCTTGTCGAGCGCTGGGAGTCTGCCGCCGCCGTGATCTTCAGCGGTTTCCCCGGCTGACGCGTCGGCAGCGCCCGCGAGTCCCTTGCTCCGCGCCTGCTTCGGCTCAGGGTGATCTTGCGCGCCTCGTCCTCCCGCATGCTCTGCGTGGACGACCTGTCGCGGGTGCGATAGCCGGACTCTTGCCCTTCGCCTCACCGGCGGCTATGTTGCCATCTAGTTAATAGTTAGTAGCTATTAACTACGTGCTTCTGTATCCGGTGCCGAACGCGTCGGAGGCCCTGCGCTGCGGCGTGGGATCCCGACGGGCGGCCGTCCACGTTCTCATCCTTATCCCCCGCTTTCAGCCAAAGGACGTGCACACATGCTGAAATCAGCCCCCGCGTGGCGGCGCCTCTGTGCGGGCGCGGTCGCAGTCTTGGTCGCGCTTTCGCTGTGCGCGTGTTCGGGCGGTGACGACCAGCCGTCCGCCAAGGGAGACCGCAGCCTGGCCGTCGCGATCGTCTCGGCGCCGAACTCCTTCGACCCCGCCCAGCTGGCTGACGGCCAGCAGAGCATGGTGTGGGGCGCCCTGTTCGACAACCTGGTGTACCGGGAGAACAAGACCGGCGAGATCAAGCCCAACGCCGCCGAGAGCTGGACCTACTCAAAGGACGGCAAGACGCTGACGTTCAAGCTGCGCGACGGCATGACCTTCAGCAGCGGTGACCCGGTGACCGCCGAGACGGTCGCCGGCACCATGATGCGGACCAAACAGACCCCTGGCCTGCAGCAGTCCAAGTTCGAGGCGGTTACGTCGGTGACCGCGTCCGACGCTAGGACGGTCGTCGTCAAGTTCTCGCACCACGTGCCGTGGTTCCTTCCAGCGTTGGCCAACGCCGTCGGCGTGATCGGCGACCCCGAAACCCTGACGGCCGAGCGCACCACGACCAACCCGGTCGGGTCTGGCCCGTATGTTCTGGACACCGCCGCGACCGTGCCCGGCACCACATATGTGCTCAAGCGACGCGAGGACTACTGGAACGTGCGGGCCTACCCGTTCAAGAGCCTGACGGTCCGGGTGTTCCAGGACTCCACCGCCGCGTACAACGCGTTGCAGGCCGGCGAGATCAACGCGGCCACCGTCCGGGCTCAGCAGCTCCCAGCGCTCAAGTCGGCCGGCGGGTTCGCCTTCTCGAGCATCGACGCTCAGGCGGTGGCGCTGCTGAACATTTTCGACCGGAGCGGCGAGAAGTTTCCGCCGCTCGGAGACGTCCGGGTGCGCCGGGCGATCAACCACGCCATCGACCGGCGCGGGATCCTCACCTCGCTGCTGGGCGGGTCCGGCAAGGTGACCGAGCAGATCTTCAGCCCGTATGGCCCGATCTACGACGAGAGCCTGAACTCCACCTACGGTTACGACGTGGCCAAGGCCAAGCAGCTCATGGCCGATGCCGGTTACGCCAAGGGGTTCGCGCTGCAAATTCCCAGCACGTTCACCACGACCGCGTTCGAACCGACGATCACCCAGCAGCTCGGCGCGATCGGCATCAGGCTCCAGTGGGTCCAGGTGCCGCCGCAGCAGGTCGACGCGACCATGCGGTCAGGGAAGTACGGCATCGCCTTCCAGGTCATCGGCTTCGGCTCCGACCAAGGCGACAGCCTCAACTACTTCGAGACCACCGGGTTCTCCAACCCGGGCAGGTACACCGACGCGACCCTGGACCGGTTGACCGCGAAGGTCGACTCGACGGTGGACTTCCAGGCGGCGGTGCCGACGTACAAGGAGATCAACAAGTACGCCGTCGAGCAGGCGCTGCTCGCCCCGATTGTGTTCACCGGCACGACGTGGGTGACCCGCGACGGAGTCAAGTTCCTCGACGACGGCCACAACGGCATCCAGACCGTGCGGCTCTTCGGCTGACTCGGCACAACGATGCGGGACGGCCTGCCGTCCCGCATCGCAAGCTGGGACCAAAGGTAGGACAGGCATGCTGCTGTACATATTGCGCAGGCTGGTAGCCGGTGTCGTGCTCGCGCTGCTGGTCACGCTCATCACGTTCCTTCTGCTGAGCCCGTCGTTCGACGGCGTGGTCCGCACGATCCTCGGCCCGTCGGCCACTCCGCAGAGCGTTGCGGCGCTCAAGCACCAACTCGGCTACGACCGCCCTCTGCTGGTGCAGTATGGTGACTGGCTCGGCAACGCCCTGACCGGTGACTTCGGCAAGTCGGTCTACACACGGCTTCCCGTCGTGGACACCGTAACCCAGCGGCTCGGCGTCACCCTTTCGATCATCCTGGCGGCTATGGCCGTCACGGTGGTGCTCAGCGTGACGATCGGCGTGTGGGCCGCCACGCGCGGAGGGGTGGTCGACCGCATAGCTCAAGGCCTGTCCCTGATCGGCTACCTCGTACCAGGCCTGCTGCTGGCGATCCTGCTCGTCGTGGTGTTCGCGGTGCGCCTCAAGTGGCTGCCCGCCACCGGCTTCACCTCCTTGTCCGAGGATCCGGTCAGATGGGCGCGCAGCATCACCATCCCGGTGATCGTGCTGGCCATCACCGGCATCGCCAACATGGCGGCGCAGGTTCGCGGCGCGATGATCGACGAACTGCGCAAAGACTACGTGCGCACCCTGCGCGCCCGCGGCGTGTCTCACCGGTCCATCGTCCTGAAGCATGCGCTGCGCAACGCCGCAGGCCCGGCGCTGACGGTTCTGTCGCTGGAGTTCATCACGATGTTCGGCGGTGCGCTGGTCGTCGAGAACGTTTTCGCCCTGCCCGGCTTCGGCAGCTATGCCTTCAACGCCTCCCTGCAAGGCGACATCCCGGTCATCATGGGCATCACCGTCTTCAGTGTCGCGCTCGTCACCCTGGTCAACCTCGCCGTCGACATCCTCAACGGATGGCTCAACCCGAAGGCGGTCCTCCGATGAGCATCACACGCAGATTGCTGCGCGACCCGCAGGCGGTGATCACCACCGCTCTGCTCGTGATCGTCTTCGCCCTCGGCCTCCTCGCCCCCCTGCTCGCCGGCCACGACCCCAACGATGCCCGGCTCGACAAGGTCAACGCCCCATTCGGCACCCCCGGGTACCTGCTCGGCGGCGACGAGAGCGGCCGCGACATCCTCTCCCGTCTGCTGCACGCCATCAACACCAGCGCGGTCTCCGCGCTCATCGGCGCCGGGGTCGCCCTGGCCATCGGCGTCACCGCCGGCCTGATCGGCGGCTACCGCGGTCCGCGCACCCGGGCCGGCTGCGACTGGCTGTTCAACCTCCTCATGACCTTCCCCGGCCTCCTCCTGCTCATCGTTCTCATGCCGGTCACCAAGGGCGACTACCGCGTGACAATGATGATCTTCGGGGTGCTGCTCTCGCCCAACATCTACCGCCTGGTGCGCAACCTCGTTGTCGGCGTCAAGCACAATCTCTACATCGACGCCGCCCGCGTCTCCAGGCTGTCGGATCCACGTATCCTTCGCCGGCACGTGTTGTTCGTCGTTCGCGGCCCGATCATCATCGCGGCCGCCTTCCTCGCGGGGTCCACCATCGCCGTGCAGTCCGGCTTGGCCTTCCTCGGTATCGGCTCCAAAGAGGTGCCGAGCTTCGGCGCGATGATTGCCTCCGGGTTCGGCAACCTCTACATCGACGCCTGGCAGTTCGTGTGGCCCAGCCTCACCCTCGGCCTGATCACCGCCTGTCTGGTCCTGCTGGGCAACGCCCTGCGCGACGCTCTCGAAGGCGCCCGCCCGAGACCCGTCCGCCGGACCGCCACCGCGCCGACGCCCACCGCGACGACCGCCGCCGCCACCGAGGACGACACCGGCAGCAGTCCGCTGCTCGCCATCGACGGCCTCACCATCGCCTATCCCACTGGAGACGACGAAGGCACCGAGGTGGTCCGCGGTGTTTCCTTGAGCCTGGGGGCGAGCGAGATCGTCGGGCTGGTCGGCGAATCGGGATCCGGTAAAACCCAGACCGCGTTCGCCGTTCTCGGCCTGCTCCCCGATGAGGCGATCACCACTCGCGGCTCGATCCGCTTCGACGACCGTGAACTCCTCGGCCTGCGCGAAGCGAGCAGGCGCGCGATCCGCGGCCGCGACATCGGCTACATCCCGCAGGAGCCCATGTCCAATCTCGACCCCGCCTACACCGTCGGCGCCCAACTGGTCGAAGGCCTGCGTGCTTGCACAGGCATCTCCAGGCGGGAGGCCCGCGAACGCGTGTTGGAACTCCTCGCACGCGTCGGGATCAACGAACCGAGGCGAACCTTCGGCTCCTACCCTCACCAGATTTCCGGCGGCATGGCCCAGCGCGTCCTCATCGCCGGCGCCGTCGCCTGCAACCCCAGACTTCTCATCGCCGACGAGCCGACAACCGCCCTCGATGTCACCGTTCAGGCCGAAATCCTCGACCTGCTCCGCGACCTGCAGCAGGAACTTGGCATGACCGTTCTCCTGGTCACCCACAATTTCGGCGTCGTGGCCGATCTGTGCGACCGCGTCGCGGTCATGCGCCACGGTGAGATCGTCGAGACCGGCGACACCACCGCCCTGTTCGCCGACCCCCGGCACCCCTACACCCGGATGCTGCTGGACTCGATCCTCGACGAGACCACCGTGCGCAGCGACCCGCCCGCCGCACTCGCCGCCGGAAAGGACGCCTCATGATCGACCCGCTGCTCGACGTGCGCGACCTGCGCGTCGCCTTCCCCGGCCGCGGCCTGCGAGCCAAACCCGTGGAGGTACTCCACGGCGTCCGCCTGCACGTCGCCTCCGGCGAGACGCTTGGCGTCGTCGGCGAATCCGGGTCTGGCAAGACCACGATCGGCCGGGCCGTCCTCGGCCTCGTCGCACCGAGCGCAGGAAGCATCCTCTTCGACGGGACTGACATCACCCGTGCCGACGTCAAGATCAGACGAGCCCTTGCCCGACACATCCAGGTTGTCTTCCAAGATCCTTACAGTTCACTCAATCCCGCCCTCTCCATCGGCGACATCCTCACCGAACCCCTTATCGCTCACGGAGTCACCCGGGCCGTCGCCCAAGCGCGCGTTCATGATCTGCTCGACCAAGTCGGCCTGCCCACAGGCACGGTCGCCCGGCTTCCCCGCGAATTCTCCGGCGGCCAGCGCCAGCGCATCGCCATCGCCCGGGCTCTGGCCCCGCAGCCCCGCCTCATCGTCTGCGACGAACCCGCCTCCGCACTTGACCTGTCCACCCAAGCCCGCGTGCTCGACCTCCTCATCGACATCCAGCGCCGCACCGGCGTGGCCTATCTGTTCATCTCCCACGACCTGGCCGTCGTACGCCACATCAGTCATCGCGTCACCGTCCTCCACCACGGCGACATCGTCGAGACCGGGCCCGCGGCGACCGTCACCACCCGTCCCGACCACCCCTACACCCGGCGCCTGCTCTTGGCCTCGCCCGTCGCCGACCCGATCCGCCAGCGCCAACGGCGCGCCCAACGCGCTGACGATTACGGCCCGGCCGCAGTGACGTGACAACGTGGTCAGCACCTGGCTCTCGCCTGTGGCGGGTGAGCACGCCACCGCCGAACCGCTCGCGCCCGTGCCGGGGGCCATGGTGGGCCGGTCGAACGATCCCGTGCACCGACCGGACCTAGCGTGGCCTTCGGCAGGGCTCTCCGGGCCTGCTCGCCAACGCCGAAGTCCGGCCGACGTGCTGAAAGGTCACCATCGAACACGTGCCGATCCAGTGGGTCGACGAGGCTCCCGAGGCCAATGCCTTGCGGCCGTCCTTGGAACTGGTCCCGGCCTCGACACCGTCCGCGCCGCGGCCCTCGGCAGCGGATGCAGCTCCGGCCAGGTGATGGAAGAATCATGGAAGAACTCATCGAAGAGATCACTGGAAGTCCGCAGCGCCTGGACGCGGGCGAGCAGTCTGCGGCGCGGATCGTCCCGCATCCCGCCCCCACCCTCCGGTGGTGGCCGCCGTCCACCCACCCCGAGGTCACAGGATACGACCTGGAAGCGATCGTGGACGAAGGCACGACGCGCACGCACCGCGCGATCGGGCCCGAACCGCGAGCCGTCTGGCCCTGGGAGCCCCTGCCGAGCCGGTCGACGGTGCGCTGGCGAGTCCGCGCGCTCGACGAGAGCGGGTTCTCGGCCTGGTCGGATCGGTCGACGTTCCACACGCCGCTGTGGCACCCCGATGACTGGACGGCACGCTGGATCTCCCCCGATGAGCCCCCTTCCCGCAGCACCGGCGAACGCGCCGCACAGGTCGTCCGAAAGGACTTCGACCTGCCGGCGGCACCATCATCCGCCCGCCTGTACGCCACCGCGCTCGGCGTCTACGAAGTGAACGTCAACGGCATCCGGCTCGACGACGCCGAACTCGCCCCGGGATCCTCCAGCTATGACACAACGCTCTACGCGCAATGCCAGGACGTCACCCGGCTATTGCGGCCCGGCCCGAACAGGATCGACATAACTGTCTCCGACGGCTGGTACCGGGGTCGAAACGGCGGCACGCAGAACCGCAACGTCTGGGGCGACACTCTGGGCGTACTCGCCCAACTAGAGGCACACGACCATTCGACCGGCTGGACCACCGTGGCCGCCACCGGCGAGGACTGGGTCGCGCTTTCCTCTCCCATATTGGGCGCCGACCTGATGACTGGACAGATGACGGACCTGTATGTGACGTCCACCGCGTCCCGGCCCGTCATGGTCGACCATGTGCGGGCACCGCACCCGACCTGGTCGCCGGCGCCGCCCGTGCGCCGCGTCGAGACCCGCCCGGTTCACTCCGTCACCCCGCTCGGTCCCGGCCTGTCCATCGTCGACGCCGGTCAGAACCTTTCCGGTCGGCTCCGCCTGCGCGGCCTGGGCCCTCCCGGGACCCCGACCACCCTGGAGCACGGCGAACACCTCGATGCGGCGGGCGACCTGACTACCGCCCATCTCGACATGACCGCCCACGACGGCCGGACGATCGTCTTCCGGCAGACCGACAGCGTGATCAGCGACGGGCACACCCCCGAGCACGAGCCGACGCACACAGTGCACGGATTTCGGTACGCCAGGATCACGCACCCCGGTCGTGTCTTGCGCGCCGAGGACGTCTCAGTGGTGGTCGTCCACTCCGACCTGGACCGCGTCGGATCATTCTTCTGCAGCGCCCCGCTGCTCAACCGATTGCACCAGGCGGCGGAGTGGAGCTTTCGCAGCAACATAGTCGACGTGCCGACCGATTGTCCCACCCGGGAGCGATCGGGGTGGACCGGTGACTACCAGGTGTTCGCGCCGGTGGCGGCCATGCTTTACGACATCGATGGATTCTCCCGCAAGTGGCTGCGGGCGGTCCGCGACGACCAAAGCGACGACGGCGTCCCCGCCATGTTCTCCCCGGATTCCCTGCGCCTGCGCCACGAGCCGCAGAACCCCGTCCGCAAGACCGGGGGCTCAGCCGGCTGGGGCGACGCCCTGGTGGAAGTGCCTTGGACCCTGTACCGGGCCTACGGCGACACGGGCGTTCTGGCAGAGAACTGGACGGCCATGAAGGCCTGGGTGAACTACGCGTTGCGCTGCGCGCGGGACCTGCGGCACCCGGTCCGCGTCGAACGCTCGGCCGAGCCCGCCCCCCACGAACGCTACCTGTGGGATGCCCCGTTCCACTTCGGAGAGTGGCTTGAGCCGAAGAAACGCCGGCCGGATGGCACCCTGATCGACCCCCGGACCGAAGATCCCATCGGCTACATGCGAGCCGACCGAGGCGAGGTCGGCACCGCCTACCTCCACCGGTCGGCGGCCCGCCTGGCGAAAAGTGCCGCGCTCCTCGGATTCGAGGATGATGCATTGCACTACGCGGGCACCGCCGAACGAGTGCTCGACGCCTGGAGAAAGGAATATCTGCTACCCGACGGTCGCACCGCCGAAGATTCCCAGGCCTCCTACGTTCGGGCACTGGCTTTCGGCCTTGTTCCTGATGCCCTGCGCGCGGCGGCCACCGACCGCCTCGTCCAACTGATCCACGACAACGACGACCGGCTTTCGACGGGCTTCCTGTCCAGCGGGATGCTGCTGCCAGTCCTCGCCGCCGAAGGCCATGCCGACGTCGCCTACCGACTGCTGTTGCGCACTGGCTCTCCGTCGTGGCTCGGCATGCTCGAACGCGGCGCCACGACCGTCTGGGAGGAATGGGATGGCGTCGATGAGCATGGGAGAGCGTCTGAGTCACTGAACCACTACAGCAAGGGAGCCGTGATCGGCTTCCTCCACGAGTGCGTCGCCGGACTCCGCCAGGACCCGTCCTCCGCCGCATGGCGGCGATTCATCGTGGAACCCGTCATCGGCGGCGGTCTCACCCACGCGCGCCTGGAACGTCTCTCACCCCGTGGCCGGATCGGCATCGAGTGGAAGATCGAAGGAACCACCCTGCACATGCAGGTCAGCGTCCCCCCGACCTCGACAGCAACGATCATCCTCCCCGACGGGAGTGCTTACCGGAGCGGCCCAGGCGACCACTGTTACCAGAGCTCTTGGCCGGGGCCTGAACGGCCTTCAGCACCGTTCCGTGCCAAGCCGTGGTGAGCGAGGGACTGAGCCCCCATGGGGAAGTGTCCAGATAAGGGCTCTGTCGCTCTGACGGGGTCGCCCATGCGTTCGACCTGGAGGGGCAGCAGTTCGGTGAAGACGGCGCGCATCTGCACGCGGGCCAGGTGGGCGCCGAGGCAGCAGTGCGGGCCGAAGCCGAAACTGACGTGGTCGTCCCTTGCGCATGTTCGGCCGCGAGGGCCGCCCCACCCCGCTCGGTACCGCGTTCGCCGAGTACGGGCGGATCGCCAAGACCGAGCACCTGCTGCGGGTGGTCGACGCGGTCGACGACACCTACCGAAGGCAGATGAACCGGCAGCTCCCCGCCCAGGAGTCCCGGCACAGGCCGGCCCGGGACGTGTGCCACGGCAAGCGCGGCACCATCCACCAGGCCTACCGCGACGGGATGGAGGACCAACTCGGCGCACTCGGCCTCGTGCTGAACGCCGTCGTGCTCTGGACGACACGGTACATCGACGCCGCCGTCGACCAGCTCCGCGCCGAGGGCCACGAGATCCGAGACGAGGACATCGCGCGGCTCTCCCCGCTCAAGCACCGCAGCCTCAACGTCCTGGGGCGTTACAGCTTCACCGCGTCTGTCCCGCGCGAGGGGCTGCGGCCCCTGCGCGACCCGGACGCGCCGGAGCTGGACGACGACGAGACCGGCATGGAGTGAACCGCTCTCGTTCCGAACCAGTCCCCGTTCAGGTTCAGGGGGATGTCTGATTGCTTCGACCGGGGTGAGGTTGCTGCAGGGGGCCGTCTTCGGTGATGTGGCCGTCGACCAGGACCAGGACGCGGTCGGCGATGCTCACGGTGGCCGGGCGGTGGGCGATGACGATGGTGGTGCGTCCGTGGAGCAGTCTGGTCATGGCTTGGTGGACGGCGCGTTCGGTGGGCAGGTCGAGTGAGGAGATGGCCTCGTCGAGGATGAGGACGGGTGGGTCGGCGAGCAGTGCCCTGGTCAGTGAGATCAGTTGTCGCTGGCCGGCGGACAGATGCCGCCCCTGTTGGTTGAGGTCGGTGTCGTAACCGTTGGGCAGGGCGGTGATGAAGTCGTGGGCGCCGGTGGCTCGTGCGGCCTGCTCGATGTCGGTCCGGGGTGCTTGGGGTCGGCCGAGGGCGATGTTGTCGGCGAGGGTGCCGGAGAATAGAAACGGCTCCTGGGTCACCATGGCGACGGCGTCGCGTAGGTCGGCGGTGGTCAGGTCGCGCAGGTCGACGCCATCGAGGAGGATGTGGCCGTCGGTGGGGTCGTGGAGGCGGGCGGCGAGCTTGGCCAGGGTGGTCTTGCCCGCTCCGGTGGGGCCGGTCACCGCGACGGTCTGGCCGGCCGGGATGGTCAGATCGAGGTGTGGCAGCACGTCACCGCCCGTCCGGTAGGCGAAACGTACGTGCTTGAAGGTCACCTGCCGGCCGGTGGTCCCGCTCGCTCCGGGGAGGGGCGGTAGCGCCTTGGGAGCACGGGGCTCGGGCACGGCGGGCTGGTGGGAGAGCAGTTCGACGATCTTTTCCAGTGAGGCGGCAGCCGCCTGGTAGGAGTCCAAGACGCCACCGAGCCGCAGGGGATCGTCGTACAGCCGTCGCAGGTACAGCGCCGCGGCGGCGAGAACACCCAGGGACAGGGTCCCGGCGGCGACCCGGTGAGCACCCCAGAGAACGACCGCCGCGACCGCGACGCCGGCCACCAGCCGCGAGGTCACCACGTACCGGGCCATCTCCAGGTCTGTGGCGGCGACCGCTCGCTGGTGCCGGTCATTGACCGCCGCGAAGGCGGTGTCACCCGCATCCTCGCGCCCGAAAGCCTGGATCGTGCGGATACCGGCGAGGGTCTCGGTGAGCTTGCCGGTGACCGCGGCGATGGCAGTGGAGCTCTCGCGGTAGACGCGGATTGAGCGGCGCCGGAACGAGCGGGCGGTCAGGTAGAGGGGTCCGGCGCCGACCAGCGCGGCCAAGCCCAGGCCCCAGTCGAGATACAGCAGCATGGCAGTGATGTAGGCGGTGGATACCGTGGCTCCGACGATCTGCGGCAAGCCGTCCTCCAGCACAGCGCGCAGGGCGTCGACGTCACTGGTAGCGCGGGAGACCACACGGCCGGAGGTGTAGCGCTGGTGGAAGTCCGCGCCGAGCAGCTGCGCGTGCTCGAAGACGCGGTGGCGCAGATCGAACAGGACGTTCTGACCGACGCGGGCGCTGAGGCGAACGAAGGCGTACTGCAGTCCCCCGGCGGCCAGCGCACACAGCAGCCAGGTCATAGCGGCCGCCAGCACAGGGCCGTGATCGCCTGCCCGCCAGGCAGGGACGGCGCGGTCGAGTGTGAACGCCACCAGCAGGGGCCCCGCCTGAGCCGCGGCCCGCTGCGCGAGCAGCAGCACCCCTGCCACAGCCACCTTTCCCCGGCGAGGTCTCAGCAGCGAGGCCAGCAGCGCTCGGGAGGCACCTTTGGGTACGGGTCGGATGTCGTGGTCGAACCGGTCTTCGTGCGATCGAGGCGATCGAAGCGGTGCCGCGGCCTGGGCAGAGGATTCGGTCTCGGTCATCGCGGGCCCGTCGCCTGGTGGTGGGACATCAGCGCGCAGTATTCGGCGCTGGTGCGCAGCAGGTCCTGGTGGGTGCCTGTAGCGGTGATCTGCCCGGCTGACAGCAGTGCGACCCGGTCAGCGAGCAGTGCGGTGGACGGCCGGTGCGCCACCACCAGCGCGGTGGTGGTGGCCAGGACCTGACGCAGGGCCTGTTCGACCAATGCCTCGGTATCGATGTCAAGGGCCGACAGCGGATCGTCCAGGACCAGCAGGCGGGGACGGCCGATGACGGCGCGGGCCAGAGCGAGCCGCTGCCGCTGCCCACCCGACAACCGCAGTCCCTGCTCACCGACCCGGGTCTGGTCACCGTCGGCAAGAGCGGCGACGAAGGCGTCGGCTTGGGCGGTCCGCAACGCCCACCACAGATCGGCGCCGTCCGCGCTGCCGGCTCCCATCAGGACGTTGTCGGCGATGGTCGCCGATGACAGCCACGGCTCCTGGAACGCCACCGCCACCTGCGCACGCAATTGTGCGTGGTCGAGGTCGGTGATGTCGGTTCCATCCAGGAGGATCCTGCCCTCGGTCGGCTCATGCAGCCGAGGTATCAACGCGGCGAGCGTGCTCTTCCCACTGCCCGTGGCGCCTACCAGGGCCACGCTCTCCCCGGCCGCGATCCGCAGATCGACACCCCGCAGAGTCGCCGGCGTCTGCGGAGCGACGCCGGAATAGCGGAAGCCCACTGCCTCCAGGGCCAGTTCAGCGCCCTCCTGTCGGCGGTGTCCCCGGCCGGGGTAGGGCGCGGGTCTGCCTCGGGACGCGACAGGAGGCGGCGGCTGGTCCAGAATCTCGAAGCAGCGATCGGCCGCTGCGGCGGCCTCGTTGCCCGCGGCCAGCAGCGCACCGATCGACTCCACCGGTGCCCGCAGTGCCATGGCCGTGGCCAGGAACGCCACCAGCGTTCCCATCGACAACGACCCTTCCGCCACCTGCGCCGCGCCCACCACCAGCATCGCCCCCAACGCCAGGTCCGGCACCGAGGTGATCGAAGCCTGCAATCGGGCCAGGAGTCGCGCCTTGTGCAGTTCGGTGCCGCGCAACCGGCTGGCGTGTCCCCTGAACGTCTCGGCTCGGGCACGATGCCGACCCAGGCCCTGGATGACGCCGATGCCCAGCACCGACTCGTGCACGACGGTCGTCAGGTCACCGGCCTGGTCCTGAGCCTGCCGCGCCGCAACCGCATGACGGGTCTCGAACAGCCGGCACAGCACCACCAGTGGAAGCACCGACGCCAGCATGACCAGGCCGAGCACCCATTGCAGCCACAGCAGCACGCCGCCACCGGCCAGGATCGTCATGCCGTTGACCAGCAGGAAGGTCAGCGGCACTTCCACGAACGTGCGCAGCAGCGCGACGTCCCCGATCGCCCGGGACAGCAACTGCCCCGAGGAGTGGCGGTCGTGGAAGCTCACCGGGAGCCGCTGCAGATGCTCGAACATCTCACGGCGCAGCGTGGCCTCGACAGTCGCCAGGGGGCGCGCGACCAGCCATCGGCGCACACCGAACAGCCCGGCCTCGGCGGCACCCAGCAACAGCAGCGTCCCGCCGGCCAGCCAGACGCTGGATGGGCGGCCGTCCGCGATCGGACCGTCCACCACCCACTTCAACACCAGCGGGATGGCCAACCCCAGAAACGATGCGGCCACCCCCAAGGCGACCGCCGCGGCCAGCCGCACCCGCACCGGACGCGCGTACGGCCACAAACGCCACAATGAACCAACCGGGGAACAATCAACACGACCGTCCCCGCGCAGGAAGAAACAGGACAACACCTGGAGTACGCGCACAGCGGTGGTCTCCCAGAAAGAGCGCCCACCGGCTCCTATGAGGAGAAGATCAGCCGGCAGGGCGAGCGAAACGGATGGCCTCTGGCGCGCATCCCAAGGCGCGCCGCACAGCGGAGATCATCATCAGCGGCACCGCCCTTCGCTTCCCGGCGAGACTCCTGCCCAGCGAATGCTACAGGCCGCAGCCCTTCACAGCTTCTACTCGCGCCCCGAACACCGCCCCAGCCCAGCGCTGACGGCCATGGTCCAGAGAAGCTCTCGGGTTGACCGGGCACATCCCGAGGAATGTCAGGAAACGAACGTTTGACGACAGGCGTCGCGCGCGTCCAACGAATCCGGGTATGACCAGGGCGCCGGACGGCGCTGATCCGATCAGATCCGATGGCGATCAGTGACAGGGTTTGACGACAGGTAGGGTCCGTTCCTCCGCATGTAAGGCCCCTCGATGGCAAACCTGATCTACAAGCCGGTCTCGACAGACCAGCAGTCGACCGCCCGGCAGAACCTCGTCCTGGACAAAGCCGGGATCGCCGACCCGGTCACCCTCGAGGAACAGGCCGGCACTTCCGGCCGCCTCCACCCGCTCCAGCGGCCGAAGTTCGGCGAGCTGCTGACCTACGCGCGGCCGGGCGACACCGTGCACATCTCCGAGATGTTCCGCCTCGTACGCGGCACCGGCCACATCCTCGACGTGCTCGAGTCCTGCACCGCAACCGTCTCGCCCTGCGCATCCACGACGGCGCGTTCTCCGCGATGGATCTCCCCGCCCGCCACCCGCGCACCGGCGAACTGCCGTCCACGGTGAAGTTCATGGTCCAGACCCTCGCGGCCGCCGGTGAACTCCAGCGCGACCTCCAGCGCGAACTGACCTACGACGGGCTACGGGTCGCCGAGGCCAAGGGCAACAAGGGCGGCCGCCGCCCAGCCATCAAACCCGAGAAGACCGCCGCAGTCCGCACCGCCTACCTGGGCGGCCGTTCCATCGCCGCTCTGGCCCGCGAGCACGGAGTCAGCCGGGGCGCCGTCCGCACAGCCGTCGCCGACCTCATGCCCGACCACACCGCAGCGGCCGGCCACGAGGACACCCCGGCCCCGGAACTGCCAGTCACCCTCGACATGCCGGGCAAGGTCGCTGACTTCCTCCGCACCGCCGAACTGAACAACGCCGAACGAGCCGTGCTCGATCACGGCGTGACCGTCCGGCGCGGCCAGGGCTACACCCTGCGCGTGAACGCCACGCCCGCGGTCCACTGCCAGCTCCTCGCACGCTTCCCGCCCCTCGACGGCAGCAGCCAGGGCATCCCCGCCATCCCGGCACAGCGCAAGGCCCGCCGCGAGTACGAGAACCGTGTCAACGCTCTCCCAGCGGCTACAGCAGGACCATGATCGCTCTCACCGATAACGGCTGTACCGATGTTCCTCAAGGCCGCCCTCCGTGAGGGGACCCCGAGTTGGCCCTCGGGCATACGTCTCGCCACTCGCACGCCCCGGGGAACGGGTGGCTTCTGGTGGCTCGGGGCCGACCGGTGCGAAGCCCTGCGACGGCAGACCCTTTCAGTCCTGCCCGAAAGGGGAGTGTGGGCCTTGGAGTGAGGTGGCAAGGTTCCGTTTCGTCACCTCAACTACACGGGGAGCACACCATGAAGAACTACGTCCGGGCAGGGCTGGCCGCTGGGGCGGCCGTCCTGGCTCTGGGTACCCTCGCCGGCTCGGCCTCGGCGGACGAACGCGCCGGCACCCCGGATCAAGCGCACTGGTACATCGGGAGCGGCAACGCCTACGGCGACGTCACATGGAATGACCACGATATGGGGCTAGGAGATGCAGATGTCCTGACCCTCAACGACGACGTCGTCCCGGCCGGCTATTCCGTCAGAATGACGGTAAAGCAGGGCTCCTGGGAAAAGACCGTCCACGCCTCCACCGGCGGTCAGGATTCTGTGCGCTTCCGGGCTTCACCAAGGGTGAAAAGGCCACGTTCAAAGCTTGCGCTTGGGACAACGGTGATCTAGTGATGTGTCGGGCCAAGACCACCATCACCGAGTAGGCCCACCAGACGTAGACCACCGGTGTCGGGGCTTGAGCAGCAACCGAACGACCAGTCACGTTAAGGAGCTCGGCGGGCGCTTCTTGGGGGAGACCAAGTAGGGGCAGCGGAACTATCCGGCCGGGTATTGGCGCTAAGCGCTGATCCCTGTGCCGGGCATGATCAACGGCGATGGCCTCGCGCCCCCTAGGATTGGCATGTGGAAGCCGTGGACAGGAGCGTGGAGGAAGGCATGGGGCGGTGGACGACGAGTTGAGCGTGCCGGTGACGCACTCGATCCCCGAGGCCGAAGGGCTGGCCGAGGTCGTCGCCAAGGGCTACTCGTTCAACAGCGTCTCCGGCGTCCGGTTCCACCGCCGCGGACTGTCCGATGTCTACACCGCCGTCTGCGATAGCGCGCCGTACGTCGTCCGGGTCTACCGGCACGGGTGGCGGTCCGACTCCGACGTCCGGTGGGAGGCCGAGCTGCTGCGGCATCTCACCGCGTGCGGCGTGCCGGTCACCACGGTCGTCCCGTCCGCCGACGGTGACGCCTTCCTCCCACTTGCCGCGCCCGAGGGACGCCGGCAGCTGATGCTGCTGACATTCGCCGAGGGGCGGCAGCTTCGAGAGGGCCACTCGAAGGGCAGCATGATCTCGGTCAGCGAGCACGCCGAGGACTACGGTGCACTGGCCGCCCGCATCCACGCCGCCGCCGACACCTTCCGCACGCCGCACCATCGCTTCGCGCTGGATCTCGACCATCTGCTGCGGCGCCCGCTGCGGGCCGCGGATCCACTGCTCGCCGATCGTCCCGGTGACCGCCGTTGGCTGCGGGAGACCGTCGAGTTCCTTGCCGCCGAGATCGACATGCTCTCTTCGGACCTCGACTGGGGCCCATGCCATGGGGACCTCACCGGAGGCAACGCGGTCGTCGCGGACGGCCTCGTCATGTTCGACTTCGATTCGGGTGGACCGGGCTGGCGCCTCTACGACCTGGGGGTCTTCGCCTGGTCCACGGCCCTGCAGCGTCGACCCGAGTCCGATCTGGACCGGTTCCTCGCCGGCTATCAGGCCGTCCGGCCGCTACCGACGCCGAACCGCGAGGCGGTGACGTTGTTCAGCGCCATCCGCGAGGTGTGGTTCATCGGTCTTCAGACCGAGAACGCCCCAGACTGGGGCTATGGTCTGGCCGACGACGACTTCCTGACCCGCCGCCTGGAGTTGCTGCGCTCCCTGGTTGAGCCGCTCAGGAGATGAGCAGTCCCGCCGCCTGCGCCCCGGTCACGGTTCTGCTGATCTCCGTAGGGGGCAGACCAAGTAAGCGCGAAAGGGGCAGCGGCTCGGTGAGGGCTGCTGTGGATCTTCAAGAAAGCAACGTTTCTTGAAGATCTGGAAGCCGGTCCCGAAAGGCCCGCCAAGCCTTCAAGGCACGAACGGCGGCAGGAACAGCGGCGGCGATCCGCTCCCCGCTCTGAGGCTGCCCGCCGATCCACTCGCGGCGCTCCCCGCCCGGCGCAGCGAGATCCTGATCGGCTACGCCCGCGTCTCAACCGGCGGGCAGAACCTCGAACGCCAGCCCGACGCGCTCACCGCAGCCGGGTGCCGCCGGGTCTTCGCCGACAAGAAGTCCGGCAAGACCGCCCAGCGACCCGAACTCGAAGCGTGCCACGCCTTCGTGCAGGTCGGTGACACCCTGGTCGTGCCGTCCCTGGACCGCTACGGCCGCTCCGTCCACGACCTGATCACCATGGTCGCCGAGCTGCGCCGCCGCGAGATCGGGTTCACCAGCCTGCACGAGAACCTGGACACCACCACCCCGGGCGGGCGGCTGATCTTCCACGTCTTCGCCGCCCTGGCCGAGTTCATCCACGAACTCATCGTCGCCGGCACCCGCGAGGGTCTGGCCGCCGCACGCGCCCGCGGCCGCGTCGGCGGCCGCCCCACCGTGGTGAACGAGGACCTGCTACGCGCGGCCCGCGACATGCTGCCCAACCCCGACCACTCGATCACCTCGATCGCCAAGCTGCTGGGGGTGTCCCCGGGCACGCTGTACAACCACATCCCCGACCTGCGAGAGCTGCGGGAGCTGCGCGCGAGCGGAGCCGTCACGACGTCGTCGGGCGTGACGTCGTGACGGGCCCGTCCCAAGGGAAACAGCAGTGGCCGCCGCCGAGGGCTGCATGGCGGTACGGGGAGATCTGGGACTTTGCTGAGCGGCTGACCAGCGCACTCACCCTGGACGACGAAGTGGACGTCTGGGTGTGGCCCGAGGACGCCGAAGGCCCCGACACGCCGACCGACTATGCGGTCTTCGATCTGCCGAGCGGACCGAGGCGGCCACCGACGTGTCGGCCTTGCTGTGGGAAGCGGGCCAGGGCTGGCGATTCACCCTGGATGCCTTCCACGACGCCCACACCGTAGCCACGCTCAAGACCGCCTACCTCTGGCGGCCCCTGGAAGACGAGGAGGCAGCGGGCGAGCAGGCCGTGTTCGCCGCGGCCGCCGCTGCGTGCCGTGCACATCCAGATCAGCACGCCGCGGCCCGGCCGGGGAGGCTGGTTGTCGACCTTGGCGGCCCAGCCCAGCCGCCCGGCCTCGGTGGCCTCGGCGATCTGTGCCCAGACCGCCTTCACCTCGCCAGGGCCGGGAAGGGCATCCATTTGCCGGTGAACCCGGCGTTGTACAGCGCGGTCACCTCGGTCTCGGCCTGCGACAGCGCGGTGTTGACCGCGTAGCGCCACGGCGCGGACGAGACTCTCACCATCGGATCAGTGTTCCTCCCCACTGGGACAATCGGGGGCGGAGCGGCGTTCAGATCTCATCGTCGTCTTCGGCGGCGTCGGGGTCGCGGATGGCGCCGGGGGCCAGTTCGGGCAGGGCGAAGGTGTAGGTGCCGTGGACGCCCAGGTGGGAGTGGACGAACGGCGACAGCCTCGCCATGTCCTCCAGGCGCACCGGGTAGCCCTGGGCTTTGAGCCGGCCGACGGCGGCGTCCAGGTAGACGGTCGTCCGGAGGGTGACGCAGTTGAGGACCAGGCCGAGCGCGCCGAGCTGGTTTTCAAAGCCGCGTTCGTAGCGGTGGTAGAGCTCGCCCTTGCGGCCGTGGCAAATCCTGCGGGCCAGGGAGTGGCGGTTCTCCTGCAGGTTGCCCGTTGCCGCTGATCAGCTGCTGTCCCGCTGTCCCTCAAGGTCGGTGAGGAGGTCATCGAGGGCCTTGTTGAGGGCTTGGGAGTTGGCCGGAGTGAACCATGTGGTGCGGATGCGTTCGTTGCTTCCGTTCGGGGTCTCGTGGTCGGCCGCGAGCTGGTGCAGGGAGCGGGTCTCATCGCTCAGGGCGCGGCCAACGCCCTGGAAGAGGCCGCGAACGTAGCGGTCCGCGTCGTCGGAGTCGATGCCGTGGCCGATGGCCCACGAGGTGAGCGTGGCGAGATAGGAGTAGTGGGTGGTCAGCGTTCCCGTCAGCGCGGAAAGGACGTTGAAGGCCGCCTCGTCCGCGACCGGGAGCACCCCGCCAAGGCGCTCGAAGAGGGAGTTCACCGTCGGCTGCGACGGGTACGTCACCGTGACCGAGTGGCGTTCGCGTACGGCGGGTAGGGGGATGGCCCGTACCACCGGGGCGTCGGTGGCCAGTGTCTGGCGCAGGTCGTCGATGCCGACGCCGGCCATCACGTTGACCACCAGCTTGCCGCCGTCCACCCTCAAGCCGGCGAGTGCTTCGTGCCGGACCTGACGGCGCACGGCGATGATCACCACCTCGGAGCGGTCCACCACCTCCTGATTGTCGGCACACACCCGCACGTCCTCGAAGCGCTCGGACAGCTCCGCGACCGTGCCCGCTCCCCGAGGGGAGAGGAACACCTCCGGCGAGGTGTCGCCCCCGTCGCAAAGGCCCGTCACGATGGCCCGGCCGATCTCGCCCACTCCGATGATGCCGATGCGCTTCACTGCGTCTACCTCCATGTGCGTGGTGGCCCCGCCCTAGGTCGGTCCTGATCGGTGACGTTGAGTCGGTATTGGTCGAGTCCGTGTCGCGGGGCACCGCAGTGCCCACGGTCCCGCCCGGAGCCTCCGCGTGTTCCCAGGATGGGCTGTGGCTCGGGCGGTGTCGCCGGAATGGTTATTGTCCGCCCATTACGTGTGGAGGCCGCCAGGGCCGAGGTCATTCCGGCCGCGGTCTTCTCCACAGCAGCGTGACCGCCAGGAGGGCTGACAGCCAGGGGCCATCCCGGCCCAGCCGAGCGCCGACGCCGTCGTCCAGCCGGACGGGCGCGGGGAAGGGGCCTCCGCCCTCCCTCCTGGCTTGCGGGTCGCGGGGGGCGTCGAACTCGTGCGGGCCCGGGACGGCGGCCAGGACCTTGGCCGGCTCGGCGTTGAACGTCCGCGTCTCCTCGGCCAGGTCGGCGCCCATCGTGGCGAACCGTTGATCGTCATGACATCGGAACCTGCACGGCGTCCCCGCGGGTGCCAAGGGCGGGGTTTGGGATGGCTGCGGAGACGGGTGTGAGTGGGGTGGGTGGGGTGGGGACGGGGTCGATGACGGCGCGTTGGGCGATGTAGGCACCGGTGAGCACGACGACGCCCCCGATGGTCTGCACGAGGGTGAGGCGTTCGCCCAGGGCTGCCCAGGCGATGAGGGTGGCGGCGACCGCCTCGGTGTAGCAGATCGCGCCGGCGATCTGGGCGGACAGCCGCCGCACCCCGGCGACGCCGGTGAGGTAGGCGGCGACGGTGCTGATCAGGATGATCCAGGCGGCCAGGGTCCAGCCGGGCGCTGCGTGGGAGCCGACCGGGACCAGGCTGCCCAGCACGTCCCACGGCATGGCCCAGGGCAGGGCGAGCGGGGTGAGGACCAGGGCGCCGGTGACGGTGCCGGCAGTGGTCAGGACCACGGCGTCCACGGTGCCCGACAGCCGGTCGATGATCAGGAAGTAGGCGGCCTGGCAGGCGGCGGCGCCCAGCCCCGCGGCCAGGCCCAGCGCGTCCAGCGCCAGCCCGGACCAGACCTGCACGACCATCGCCAGGCCGGCCGCGGCGACGGCGACGCCGAGCGCGGCGGTGCGGTGCACGCGGGCACGTCGGACCAGGCCGATCCAGGCCAGCACCAGGACGGGGCCGGTGAACTCCAGCAGGATCGCGATGCCGACGGGCAGCCGGGAGGCGGCCACGAAGTAGAAGGCCTGGCACCCGGCCAGGCCGGTGAGGCCGAGCAGCGCCAGCTGCGGCAGGTGCGGGCGGACGACGCGCAGGGCTGTCCGCCCGCGCCAGATCAGCACCAGCGGGAGCAGGACGAGCGCGGCCCCGGCGAGGCGCAGCCAGACCGCCTGCAAAGGGGACATCCCGGCGTTGATGAGCGCCTTGCCGAACGGTCCGGAGGCGCCGAAGCACACCGAGGAGACCACCGCGAAGGCCAGCCCGGTGGCCCTGGTGCGCGCCGCGTCGTGCATGCCCGCTCGCCCCTCCTTGGCCGTCATCGCCGACCAGTCCGTCACCGGCGACCGCTCCATGGCAGCGACCTCACTCATGGCTTCTCCTTGCTGAGTGAGTTGTGCGTCCTGCGAGGCCCGATCCCCCCAGGGGCCGGGGTGTCGGGCGGGGCGGGCGCGTTCTGGACGGACCGTGTCAGCCGGGCCGCCAGCTCCCATGCCTGTTCGGGACGCGGGTTGGCGCCGGTCAGCACCGTCGCCAATCGGTCGCCGGTGACCGCGCCCTCGGCGATCGCCGCCAGGCCCGCCGCCCCCGCCGGTTCCACGACGATCCCGAGCGTGCGTGCCACCACCTCCATGGCGGCGGCGATGGCCTCGTCGGTCACCAGGACCATCTCGTCCACCAGGGTGCGGGCCCGCCGCACCGAGGCCGCCAGCGGGCCGCGCACCGCGATGCCGTCGGCGAAGGTGCGGGCGCGTTCGATGCGGACCGCGCGGCCGGCGCGCAGGCTCTCCAGCATCGAGGGGGCGCCCTCGGCGTTGACCCCCACGATCCGGGTGCCGGGAGCGTGCTCCTTCATCCACCGCCCCACGCCGTTGATCAGCGCACCGTCGCCGACCGGGAGCACGACGGCGTCGAACCCCGGACCGCCTGCGCCGCCCGATGCGCCGCGGGTCAACTCGACTCCGATCGTCCCGGCGCCCTCTGCGATCGCCGCCTGCAGGCCGTCCTGCAGGTAGACGCGGTCAGGATGGTGCTCGGCGTGCGCGGCCGCGGCCTCTCTGGCCGACGAGCCGTCCGGCCCGGCCGCGATGACCCGGGCACCGAAGGTCTCCATCCGCTCCCGCTTGGCGGGATTGACCGTCTCGGGCACGAACACCTCGACCGGCATCCCGCGAGCCCGCCCCGCGTAGGCGACGGCCTGCCCGAAGTTGCCCGAACTGGCACACACCACCGGCGTGCCGGGGGCGAGCGTGCTCAGCATCAGATCGGCGCCCCGGCCCTTGAAGCTGCGCACCGGGTTGGCCGTCTCCAATTTCACCGTCACCGCGCGGCCGCCCAGCGCCCGGCACAACTGCTCGTCAAGGTACTGCGGGGTATTGAGGAACACCGGATCGATCACTTGTAGGGCCTGCTCGATCCGCGCCACGTCCAGATCCATGCGCATCGCCTCTCCTCGGGTGCTTCCGGACCCAGCCGACGCTAATCGAACACCCGAGCGAAGCGATTGAGAATTCTCGCGCCGGAACGCAATAATCTTGCATGCCCGAACCGCCGCCACCCCGCCTGGACGAGATCGACGCACAACTGCTGGACCTCCTCCAGCACGACGCCGGACGCACCCTGCACGACCTCGGCGAACAGGTCGGGCTCTCCCCCAGCGCCGTCCAGCGGCGGATCGCCCGCTACCGCAAGGACGGCCTCATCGCCAGGCAGGTCGCCATCCTCGACCCGCACCGCTTCGGTCCCACCGTCCTGGCCACGGTCCTGGTGACCCTGGCCCGGGAATCGTTCGAGCACCACCGCGCCTTCGCCGAACGGATGCGCTCGGACCCGCAGGTCCAGCAGTGCTACCGGGTTGCGGGGCCATGGGACTACGTGGTCGTCCTGGCCGCGCGGAGCATGCGTGACTGCGGCCGGCTCGGCGACCGCCTGTTCAAGGCAGACGACAACATCAGGCGCTACGAGACCCTGGTCGCCTTCGACACCATCAAGACCGGCCTGGCACTCCCGCTGCCCGCACCACAGCCCTATCGACCACAAGACCGGCGGCCCTAGCGGGAAGACCCAGGTGAAGACCAGATTGGTGACGGGTGTCACCGTCACCAGCAACTGCTGGGCAGACCAGCCCAGAGGCGCCGTCGCCTGGCCAGCCGGTCAGGCAGCAGGTCCAGGGCGGAAAAGTCCACCTTCCATAACGACGGGCTTTTTAACGCGGCGGCGTGTGAGCACGAGTTCATGGTGGCGGCCCCGCACAAGATCAATCTCGGCGATGACTGCTGTTCCTTGGCTCAACCCCGCACCCGCCTCCGACGAGTCGAGCAGTTCGACGAACGCCACACGATCCCGAGCCTGCGACTCGCGCAGCACGAGACGCTCGGTCCTGATCGGGGCGGGCGGCCAGACGGCGGATCCAACGTCAGTCCGGCCGGCAGCTATCGCACGCTGCAACCCCCCGCTTTGAGGCGCTCATGCCGCCTGGTTCCCGACCAGCACGGCGTGTCCTCACCGACCACGACCGCGTGCCAGGTGCTGGCCGGGTCCTTTCATGGCATCGCACCCCCTGGTGAACCGCGGTCAGAATGTGGCGATCGGGTTGACCGGGCTGCCGGACGTACCGGCGAAGCGGACCGGCGCGACTGCGAGGTGGAAGTCCCATTGGCTGAGCTCTGCAGCCGTCGTCGCGCACGCCTCCAGGTCGCAGTTGTCGAGCAGCCACAGACCCATCGCGACGAGGCTCACGGCGTGAACCGGCATCAACACGTCTTCGTACCCCGACGGCTGAACGTCCTGGGGGGTGTCGGCGCCGATCAGCGCGACCTGGCGTTCATGCAGCCACGGCAGGCAGGACGCGTGCCAGCCGGCCTGCGTGAAACCACCGGCCTCACCGGCCTGGTGCCGGACGCGGCCGTAGCCGGTCCGCAGGAGTACCGCATCGCCGGATCGCACCCGCACACCCTGGCGACGCTCGGCCTCCTCGAGATCGTCGGGAAACACACCCTGCCCCGGTTCCAACCACGGCACATCGCGGACCCTGGCAATGTCCAGCAGGACACCACGCGTGATGATCCCGTTCGCCGCCGCAGTGACGGCCGCCCACGCCGATCCCGTCGCGGCGTCGACCAACGAGTGCGACCGCCCGTTGTACATCGTGCCGTCCCAGAAGATGTGGCACGGCGAGTCGACGTGGGTGACGGTGTTGCCGTGGAACATGAAGCCGAGATGCTCGTTCGAGAAGCCCCAATGCCGGTCGTTGCGGAATCCGGGCGCCGGCATGTTCTCGGCACCCGGCATGTCGGCGGCGCACGGGCATGTCGTGGTCGACCGCTCCATGTGTTCCGGTACGGCGACCTCCCATGCGCACGACACGCTCCTGCCGTGGCGCACGGCCCGCGCCGCCGCCAGCCGGACGTCGTCGGTGATGTGGTTCAGAGTGCCGAGCTCGTCATCGTCGCCCCACCGTCCCCAGTTCGACAGCGTGCTGAAGTACCCGAGCACGTCGTCCTGCGTGGGCATCGGTCGCCCTGCCGTCATCCCAGCATCGACTCCTCCGGTCACGCGGTTCGAGGCATCGCAGGCAGGGCATCCGCCCCTTTCCTTTGACATGCCAAGGCCCGCTGAAATGGCATGACACTAGATCAGCGGGCCGGTTGCGTCCCCGGAGGTGGTGTATGAGTTTGAGCAGGTCGATAGGGCGCCGCTGAGCTGCGCGAAATCGAGCCCTTCACCTGCCTCTGCGGTGTCCGGCCGCCCTGATACTCGCCGCCCTGGCCGCTCGTATCACCCTCACGGCGATACGACACCAACGCGAACAAGACACCAGGCCGCTATACCAAGGCGTTCTCACCCGGCCCGCAGGCGCCTATATCGACTTTCTGGGAATGACCCTCCCAATCCGTTCACGATCATCTACTTCACGAGCCTCGTGGTCAGCCAGCAGGAACAACCCAAAACGTCCAGGCCGATGAGGCGTGGAACGACCAGTCACGCTAAATGCGCTGGAATACTAGGCAGGGAGACGCGATTCATGTCGCCGGGCGCTGACGTGATCAAGCGTCTGTGGGTGCCCACCGAGGCGTAGCGGTGACACGCCGGGCCGATATCGAAATGCGATCTTGGTGCCGGTGTCGTACCTTCTGATCTAGATGCACGTCGCGTCCGGTATCTGCACGGGGCGAAGGCCGTCGGTTACCTTGCATCGGATACCTCCGGTGGTCGCCTCCACATCCGCCCTCCCCCGCGAGCCAGCCACTCCCCCACATCCGCCCCATGTGGCGGATCGAATCGTCTGGAGGCGCTTCGATGGCCCGTGATCCGCTCACATGCCGCTGCGGAGGCTCCCCGGATCGGGCGGGGCGATGACGTCGCGTTGCGTGCGGCTCCGCCGCTGGTTGCTCTCGGGGCTGAGATTCGTGATGCTCGCGCTGCCGAGGTGGAGGATCCCGCTGCTTGACGCCCCCGACCGAGGGTGCGCCCGGTCAGGGCCAGGACCGACCGATCGTAAACCGCCGAGCACGCCGAACGTCGATCTGCTCAAGCGCACCCTCGCGCACATCGAAGCCCACCCCGAGGAATGGGACCAGAACGAGTGGTGCACTGAGTTGGACTGCGGCACCGCCTACTGCTTCGCGGGATGGGCGATCAAGCTGGACGGTCGCGCGACGTTCACCGCCGTCAACGATTTCGTGATCGACGAGGACGGGACCTCGCAGGACACCGACGACTACGCCGCCGGGCTGCTCGGGATCAAGTCGCTCGAGCGTGCGGAGAGAGACTGCGAGGAACACCTCTTCGCCGCGGATAACTCCCTCGACGACCTGCGCCGCATCGTCGGTGAGCTGTGCGCGGAGGCCGAGTCGTGACCTCTGAGGGCAGGGCGCTCGGGGTGTCCGAGGTCCGGGAGACTCAGGTTGAGTTTGATGCCGAGCTCGGCGTCGTAGACCGTGCACCCCATCAGTCCTCCTCGGGGGCGTGTTGCGGGGGCTCGTCATCGGGGCCCCGGCCAGCAAGGACGATCACGTTCCGACGGTGCGGACCGGGACGAACCCGGCGAGCTGGTCCCGCTCACCGTCAATGAGATCCGCCGCCTGCACACCCACCTCCACCAGCCCCGGCACCGACCCGAACACCATCTGCACTGGTCATGCTGGCGACGCTGGCATCAAGCCCGCGCCCGAAGATGCCGCTACCAACGCCGGCAACGCCTCATTGATCGCTAAATGCGGCTGGAGTAGTACTTAGGCGTGACCTTCGTTCCGCTGCCACATCAGAGCCGACACCCAGGGGCGGAACAACCAGAACCCGACGCTCTCTTCTCGATCCCTGGCCCACTCACCTACGGGTTCCCATCGATCCCCGGCGAGAATCCGCGAACCCGTCGCTTTTCCTGGGCGGCGACATCAACCACCTTTCGCTGGGCGACGAGGAGCCGGACTGGGCGAACGAGGCCCAGATCTCAAGGGCCGACGATGGCGCGGAGCGCGGCGTGGTGTGCCCGGTATGCCTGGCGTCCCTGTCGGGTCAGGGTCAGCCACACTCGCTGCCGGGTGTCGCGAACCGCTTTGCGCTGCTCGACGTATCCGGCGTCCATGAGCACGGTGACGTGCTTGCTGAGCACGGACGCCGAAACGCCGAGCTGTTGCTGCACCACGCCGAACTCCGCCTCGCCCGCGGTGTCCAGCAGGGCACAGATGCGCAGCCGGTTGGGTGCGTGGATGGTGGTGTTGAAGCCGTCCATCGGGTCGGATGCGCTGGTGTTCACGACGTCTTTGTTCACGACGTCTTCCGGTGCAGGCGGACGAACCAGAGGTGGAAGCCGATGGACAGGGCGGCGCCTGCGGCGGCGGCGCCGAACAGCCACAGCGGCTGCCCGGTGTGCCGGAATGCGTACCCCGAGCCCAGGAGGAGCAGCGGCATCCCGATGAACGCCGGCACAGTGGCGCGCTTGGGCAGGACGTCCAGTCGCAGCGCCACGCCGGTCTTGGCGCGCCAGTTCCTGGCGGCGATGGCGAAGAACACGACGTACACCACTTCGGTCGCCAGCATGGTGGCCAGCCATGCCCCCTGCGGCATCAGCCAGTCGGGCTCGGCCAGCGCGCCGCCGAAGGTGATCGGCAGCACGACGAGCATCGCCGTGATCGTCGTGACGAACCATGTCGGCCATGGAGTGGCCGACAGCGCCGCGACGGACACCCGGACGTGGTCGGTGTCGGCAAGCGCGGCGCGGGCCTGCTCCGGCGTCGGCAGGGCCGCTTCCCCGTTGGTTTCCATACTGGAAACTCTAGCCGCAGAGTTTCCAGTATGGCAAGAGTCGAGTTTCTGTTACGGAAAGAGTCGGGCGGGGGGCTGCCGTCCCAGCGCGGCCAGCGGGTGAGGATGCGGGCGTCGGCCTGCGCAAGCTGCCCGACCAGCCAGTTGAAGCTGGCGGTGGCCTCGGCGAACACGTCGAGGTAAGCGTGGGTCGGATGCGGCACCGCCGCCACATGCTGCGGGCGCGCCGTGGTGGCGCTCGCCGGCGCATCAGGCGTTCCCCGGTATGCGCTCGCGCCATCCGAGCCGCCGATCCCAGCTCGCCCCACCCCCACAGCCGGGATGAGTGAGGGGTCCGCGGCCGTCCCGACCGCGGACCCTCGCCCACCTACACCACGGTCGGCATAGAGGAGTGCGCTGGCACCGCCCGGGCCCACCTTGAAGGCCAGTTCGGGCAGGGCGCGTGCGGGAAAGCCGGGACCGTTGTCGATCAGCGGCTTGAGCTTGATCGACGTGGTGTCGCACGAGCATTGACTTGTCGCCACATGACTCGAGCCACCAGTACATGCTCCCTCTGGTTGGTTCATACCTGCGGGGGAGGGCCAGTGGCGGGGTTGGTGCGGTGGGGGGAGGCCGGGGCGGATGGGTTCCCGCAGGATTGTCGGCAGCCGGGTGATCTTGCCCGGTGCTGGTCACGACCGCCCCGGTCAGCCGGGTTGGGATGGAGGCGACAATGTCGACGGTTCTGGTCCGGCCGGTGCGTGCCGGACGGCATGCCGGGACGATGCGGACGCTGCCGGGTGTGCCGCGGTGGGCGGTGTGGGCGGCGCATGCGGCGGCGGTGGCGGCCATCCCCTCGGGGTTGTGGCGGTTGCCGATGGCGTGGGGGAACTCGATGGGCTTCGATCAGGAGTTCATGGATGCGCTGCAGGCACCGGGGTGGGGTTCGGTGTATGTGGTCGTCCTGGGTGTGCTGACCGAGGTGTTGGCGTTCCTCACCCTGGGTCTGATTCAACCATGGGGTGAGACGTGGCCGCGCTGGGTGCCGTTCGCCGGTGGCAGGCGCATCAGGCCCCTGGCGGTGGTCATTCCCGCTGCCTTCGGAGTGGCCGGGGTGACGCTCTACAACATCGGCTACATCCACACCGCGTTCTTCGCCGGCGCCGACCAGCCCACGGGAGCAGCGCTGTGGCTGATGAACGCCTGCTACGCCCCAATGCTCGCCTGGCCGGCGCTGCTGGCCGCCGTCACCGTCCACTACTACCGGCGCCGCCGCGCCACCGGCTGAACCGGCACCCGCCCACCCTGCAACCTCGAAGGAGACATCCCCGTGAAAGTGTCCGCACGCCGCCGGACCGCTGCTCTGCTGGGGCCGCCGTGGTCCTGGCGGCCACCCAGGTGACCACCGCGTTCCAGCCCGCCATCGCCCTGCCCGCCGCAGCAGCGCAGAGCGCCGCTGGGCCCAGGGAGCCCATTGTGGTGGGCGCCGCCAAAATCCACTACGCCTACGCGCCCGACGACATCCGTTTCGAGATAAACGCGCGCGGCTTCTACACTCTGGCACGCGGCACCTTCCACTTCCGCCACACCGGGGGCATCGGCCCGACGGCACGCAGACCACCGGGAAGGCATGGGGAACGATCGACTGCCTGGCCACCGGCCGCGACACCGCCACCATGACCGGCATCATCGCCCGCACCGAGCCACCTGGGATCATGACCGGAGCGGTCGGGCTCAGCGTGTCCGGCTCCGGCAAACACCAGCGGTTCGGCTTCTCCTGGGGCATCCTGCCGCCCTCGGCCGACCTGCCCCGCTGCTACGGCATCGCACCCTTCACCACCGTGACCAGCGGCCACTTTACCGTCCGCCACGGCCCCACCGCCCGGCACAGCACCATGGCTGCAAGACGACCAAACCGGTACGAACAGTAGCGGGGCGCTGACACACACAGGGCAGGCGAACAGGAATAAGCGCTGATCAGCCAAATCCGTTGGAAATTTCACCGGACTAAGGGGCCCCTAGAGAGTCTCCGTCACGGGACGGCGGCCGCCAAGGCGGGCGGGAACGGAGGTGAGCGCCGCCACCACGAGCACCGTTGCGAGCACCAGGGCGATCAGCTGCCAGGGCGCGGGAAGCGTGGCCTTGTCGCTGTCGCCGCCGGTGATCGTGTTGATGGCGGCGAACAGCAGGAAGCCTCCGGGGAAGACGCCCAGGATGGCGCCGAGGAGCGCGGGCAGCACCTGCGCGGTTGCCAGGGCGACGGTCACTTCCTGGGGGGTTGCGCCGAGGGCGCGTGCCAGCGCCGACGCGTGCCGGTTGTCGAGTACCGTCGCCCAGGTGATGACGATGGCGTTGACCGCCGCCAGGGAGAGCAGGATGACCGTCCAGACCAGGAGCACGTGCCGCAGCACCGCCACCTGAGTTTCGGTGTATGCGCCGGTGCCTGGCTGGTCGCCGAGGAAGGCGTTGAGCACCAGCAGGACGTAGATTCCGCTGACCGTGACCGCGATGCTGACCACACCCAGCACGACCCGTCGCGGCCGGCGGCCGGCGACCCGCAGGGCGAGCAGCAGCGGGACGGGCAGTCGCGCCGAGAGAGTGATCAGCCAGCCGGTGCGGCGGGGTGGGCGTGCCGCGTCGGCCAGCGCGCTGACGGTGCTGGAGCGGGCCGCGCGCACGGCCGGAACAGCGCTCGCCACCACGGCGACGCCGAGTGCCACGGCGGTCACCAGACCGATGGTGGACCAGGTCAGCGACGCCGTCCCCGCGCTGCCGACCAGGCCCGCGCTGGACTCGGTGAGCAGCGGAGCGGTCAGCGCTCCGATCGTCAGCCCGGCCGCTGACGCGACGACGGCCACCAGGAGGTACTCCGCGAGCAGCACGGCAGCGACCAGGCTCGGGGTGCCGCCGACTGCCTTGAGGAGTCCGACGCGTCGAGTCTGATCGGCCATCCGGCCGCCGACCAGCACCGAGAGACTGGCCACGGCGAGCAGGCCGAGCAGCCAGGCGCCGATGAGCAGCAGGATCTGGGAGTCGCGGGCCAGGTCGGTGGCGTCGGCGAGGATGCTCTGCCAGGTCTGCATCGGCATGGCGCCGCCATGATCGCCGCTGTTCCGGTCGACGAATCCTTGAGCCTCGTCCGGGTCGGCCAGCTTCAGGTTCATGACGTAGGACAGGGAGCTCGGGTCCGAGGCGAGGCTCCGCACATCCGTCTGGGTGAGCCAGATCAGCCCGGGATTGTGCAGCAACCGCGCCGGCAGGTCCCGGTCGTCGGGGATGGCGCCGTTGATGCAGCTGGCGGAGACGATGCAGGACGCTCCGGGATAGGGCGGCATGGCGGCGGTGACCGCGACGCCGACGACCTTGAACGACCTGCCGTCCAGGGTGACCGAGTCACCGACGCCCACATCGAGCGAGTCGGCGAAGGCGGCCTCGAGCACTACGCCGCCGTCGCCGACCCAACTGCCCTGCGTCACCTGGGGCTGATCGACCGCCGCGATGGTGGTGTCGCGCCCTTCGATCTGCACGTCCGACGTCCGGCCGGACGCCTCGAGCTTCCCCGCGATGACGGGGTAGGGTCCGCTGTGCTCGGTGACCCCGGAGGCGGTGGCCAGTTTCTCGAGGTCGGCGAGGTCGGCGGCCCGGCCGACGTTGGCGACCACGTCGGGTCCCTTGGTCGCCGCCCGGGTGCTCTTGTACGGGTCGCCGGCCGCGTCACGCAGGACGAGCCCGAGCGTCAGCGTCGTGGTGGCGGCCAGGATGGCGATCAGTAGCAGCGCGGCCTCGGTGCGACGCCGCCGAAGGTCGCGCAGGGCGAGGCGGAGCACGAGAAGGATGCGGCCCATGCGGTCAGTCCTCCAGCCCGGCCGGCGTGCCGAGTTGCCCGGTGGTGCCGCCGGTCAGGCAGGTCTCGTCCACGAGCGCGCCGTCGCGCATCGAGAACTTCCGGTCCGCGGTGGCCGCGATCCGGGCGTCGTGGGTGACGATGACCAGCGTCTGCCCGGCATCGTGCAGGTCCTTGAAGAGCTGGAGGACGTCCAGGGTGGCAGCGCTGTCCAGGTTTCCGGTCGGTTCGTCAGCGAGGACGACCAGCGGCTCATTGCTCAGCGCCCGGGCGACCGCGACCCGCTGCCGCTGGCCGCCCGACAGCGCGGAGGGCAGGAACCGCGATCGGCCGGCGAGCCCGAGCTGATCCAGCAGCTCCTGCGCTCGCCGCCGGGCGGTCCGGGGCGAGCGTCCGGCCAGCAGCGCCGACAGCTCGACGTTCTCCACGGCGGTGAGCTCCTCCATCAGGTGGAAGGACTGGAAGACGTAACTGACGTCGGTCCGCCGCATCCGGGCCAGGGCCTTCTCGCTGATGTTGTCGATGCGCCGGCCGTTCAGCCACACGCCTCCACCCGAGGGTCGGTCCAGCCCGCCGAGCAGGTGCAGCAGCGTGGACTTTCCGCAGCCGCTCGGCCCCATGATCGCCACGGTCTCTCCGTTGACGACGTCGAGATCGACCCCGTCGACGGCGCGCACCAATCCTTCGCCCTTGCCGTACTCCTTCCGCAACCCGCGGGCGCTCAGTACGGGCGTGTCGCCGACATTGCTCACGATCCACTCCTTTTATTAGGTCCGGTTCTTCTCACATGTTTCGAGCCAGCGCAGATCCGCCTTAGCCGGACGCGGGTGCGAACATGGAGCAGGCCGTCACCGGGACGGCGGCGCAAAGGGCTTTCGATCACGGCCGCCAGCGTGGCCCGAACCGGGTTGCAGGGTCGTGAACGGAACCGTTAACGCCACTGTTACCCCGGTTCGGATACAAACGTCGGCATGCGGATCCTGGTGGCCGAAGACGAACACGACCTGGCCGATCTCGTGGCGGTGGGGTTGCGGCGCCATGCCATGGCCGTCGACGTGGTGTACGACGGGGCCGCCGCGGTGGAGCGGCTGGCGGTGCACGACTACGACGTTCTCGTGCTGGATCGGGACCTGCCCGAGATGCACGGCGACCTCGTGTGCCGTGAGCTGGTGGCGCGCGGGAGCCGTACGCGGATCCTGATGATGACGGCGGCCGCGTCGGTGCCGGAGCGAGTCGCGGGTCTCGGGATGGGCGCCGACGACTACCTGCCCAAACCTTTCGACTACACCGAGCTGGTCGCACGGGTGCGGGCGCTGGGGCGGCGCAGCCAGTCGCAGGTACCGCCGGTGCTGATGCGGCACGGAATCGTGCTCGACACTCACCGGCTGCAAGCCTCCCGGGATGGGCGGCATCTGCACCTGTCGCTCAAGGAGTTCGCCGTCCTTGAGGTGCTGATGAGGGCGGACGGCGCGGTCGTGAGCTCCGAACGGCTGCTTGAAGAGGCATGGGACGAGAACGCCGATCCGTTCACCACGGTGGTGCGGGTCCTGGTCAGCCGCCTACGGGCCAAGCTGGGCGACCCGCCGTGCATTCAGACGGTTCCCGGTGCGGGATACCTGCTGTGACGACGATCCGGGTTCGGCTCACGCTGATCTACTCCGGGCTGTTCCTGCTGACCTCGGTCGTGTTGCTGGTCACGGTCAACGTCCTGCTGCGCCAGACGCTGGAGGCGCGGATCGCCCGCCTGCCCGGGGAAGCGGTGGCGCCGGCGCGGAGGGTGCCGGGCGTTGGGCCGCCGCCGCTGCCGCAGCTGCCCGAGCTGGCGAACGAGGTGATCGGCTACCAGTGGCAGGTGACCGCGTTGACGGTCGGGATTCTGACGCTGGTCTCGTTGGTCGTCGGATGGCTGGTCGCCGGGCGGATCCTGCGCCCCATCCACCGGATCACCGCCACCGCGCAGCGGCTGTCCCTGTCGACCCTGCACGAACGGATCGCGCTCACCGGGCCCAAGGACGAGCTGAAGGAACTGGCCGACACCTTCGACGCGATGTTCGACCGGCTCGAACGCTCCGTCGCGGGCCAGCGGCGGTTCATCGCGAACGCGTCCCACGAGTTGCGGACCCCGCTGGCCGTCCAGCGGGCGGCGATCGAGATCGGGCTCCCCGAGGACGTCGGCGAGATCCGCGGCACGCTCCTGCTCCACAACCGCCGCGCGGAGAACCTCATCGACGCCTTGCTGGTTCTGGCCCAGGCGGAACACGGCCTGGACACCAGGAGTCCGGTGGCCTTGGACCAGGTGGTACGGCGGGTCCTGGCGGAAAGGGGGCCGGACGGCGTCACCGTGACACAGCGGGCAGAGCCGTTCGTCGTCGATGGGGACCCTGTCCTGCTGAACCGCCTCGTCACCAACCTCCTCGACAACGCGGTTCGCTACAACCATCCCGGCGGAACCGTTGAGGTAACGCTCTCCCGCGGAGTGTTGACGGTCCGCAACACCGGCCCGCACGTGCCCCGGGAACGTTTCGGTGATCTCTTCGAGCCCTTCCGGCGGCTGCATACGACCCGTGGACAGGGCGCCGGGCTCGGGTTGTCGATCGTCGCGGCGATCGCGAAGGCTCACGGGGCCGACGTGCGAGCCAACCCCAACCCGGGTGGCGGGTTGGAGCTCGTCGTGGTTTTCGCGGGATCAGAAGACGCATCCTCCACACCAGGAACAGCAGAGTGAGACGCCACCGTGCCTTCTAGGCGTCCTCCTCCCGAACGTGTCCTGAGCCGCCAAGTACCTGTCGGACGAGGGGTACAGGAGGAAGATCGCCAGGCAGATGAACAAGGGTGAGTCGCTTCACTCGCCTCGCCGCCAGCTCCATCACGCCCGCGAGGGCAAGGTCATCTGGCGCCGGCCCAAGCAGCAGAACGAGCGGTCATGGTGCCTTACCGTCGTGCCGAACGCGGTGGCCTGCTGGCACTGAGTACAGTGGCCTGGCTGTCGGCGAACTGCGCGGCGCCGGCCGCGAGGTGGACGCCGGGGTCCTGGCGCACATCTCCCGGCCCCGGCGGACTGTGGCCGTCGACGAGCCCGGAGCCGGGCTGTAGCAGCCATCAGCCTTGCAGGGCCCGGGGCCGTAACAATCGATCGGATACGGCCCGCCGTTCATGGGATGATCAGCGCCGCCGCGGCGATGAAGACCATCTGCAGTGCGGTGCGGCGGCCGATCGGGTCGCCCTGGGCCACCTTCCGACGGGCGGCCGAGACGTTCGCCGGGAACATCGCGATCATCAGTGTGATGAGGCAGGCCGCGGCGACGGGCGCGGTCGCTGGGATGAGGACGCCGATGGCCCCGGCGAGTTCGAGGATGCCGGTGAGCGTGACGAGCAGTCCGGGCTTGGGGAGTGCCGGCGGGACCATGGCGACGAGATCGGCGCGGAGCTGCGGAGAGAAGTGCGCGAAGGTGGTGAGCAGGAACATCGTCGCGACGCCCACTCGCAGCGCCGGCTGCCAGCCGTCCAGTGCGTTGATGCCGGCGGCGCCGGCCAGCCGGGCACCGCCGAACCCCGCTAGGAGCGCGAGGAGTGGTTCCATCAGAGGATCCGTCCTTCGGCGGTCGCCGGATCTGCGGAATCCGCTTCGCGGCCGACCCGGCCTGCTGATGCGGTGAGTGAGGGCGGGTAGTCGTCGAGGGTCATGGAGTTGTAGAGGCGTGCGCTCTTGGTGGTGAGGCGGAGGAGGGCTCGGCTGGGGCCTGCGGGCAGGGCGGAGATCAGGCGGGCGCCCTGCGCTAGTCCCGACACACCGAGGCGGGATGTGGGGATCAGGGTCTTGGCCGCGCTCAGCGCGGCCGCGCGGCTGCCGTGCACGTGCTCGGTCATCGCGCGCTCGTAGGCGGGGAAGGCGCGCTCGTGGTCGCCGCCCGCCCGCGCCAGCTCCCCGGCGAGGACGTACGCGCCGACGACGGCCAGGGTGGTGCTGCCGCCGACGGCCGGGCCGGGGCAATAGCCCGCGTCGCCGACGAGCGTCACCCTCCCCCGCGACCAGGTGTCCATCCGGAGCTGGGCGATCGAGTCGAAGTAGAACGCCGGGGTGCGGTCGAGCTCGTCCAGCCAACGGTCCACGTGGGCGTGCATGCCGGCGAACGCACCGCGCAGCAGTTCCTTCTGCCGGGACACGTCGCGGTGGTGGTACTCGAGTTCGCGCTCGCTGCGCAACAGGAACAACACCCGCGCGTCACCCAGGTGCCGCGCGCCGTACATGCCGGCGGTGCGGCCCACCCCGACGTGGATGAGGAGCTCGCGGTCCAGCCCGGAGACGTTCGGCAGGGTCAGCACCCCGAAATAGGCCCCGATGAAGGCGCTGAAGCGGGACTCCTCGCCGAAGACCAGGCGGCGCACGTTGGAGTGCAGCCCGTCCGCGCCGACGACGAGGTCGAAGCGGCGCGGCGCAGCGTTGTCGAACCGCACCTCGCCGTCAGGTGAGATCGCGGTGATCGAGTCGCCGAAGACGTACTCGACGTCGTCGCGCGTGGCATCGTAATAGATCTCGCTCAGGTCGTCGCGCATGATCTCGGCGTGCCGGTCGGTGGCGGCGCTGAAGATCTTGGACAGGTCCACGTGGACGGGCCGCCGCGCGCCGTCCCGGCAGAGGGTCATCCGTTCGGTGCCGGTGGCCCGCTCCTCAACGCGCGCGAGCACGCCCATCTTTTCCGAGATGTCCATGGCGGGCCGGAACAGGTCGACCGCGTGGCCGCCGGTCTTGCGCAGAGTCGGCGCGTGCTCGACGACGGTGACGCAGAAGCCGTGCCTGGTGAGCCAGTACGCCAGTACCGGACCGGCGATGCTGGCGCCGGAGATGAGGATCCGCATGAGTCCGCCTCCTTACTTAACGATAGGTAAACATACCCGAGTCTTACCTATCGTTAAGTAAGATATGCTGGCGACATGCCTCGCCCCTCCGCCACCAAACAGCGGATCCTGGAGGTCGCCCGCGAGCTCTTCGTCCAACAGGGTGTGCAGCGGACCAGCCTGCAGGAGATCGCCGACCGGCTGGGGATCACCAAGCCGGCGCTCTACTACCACTTCTCCTCACGCGAGGACCTGGTTCGCAGCATCGTGCAGCCGATCATCGACGAGGAAGAAACGTTCCTGGCAAGTCAGGAGGCGCTGGACGAGGTAGACCCCCGCGCCCTGCTGGAGGGCTACTTCGACTTCCACTACCGCCACCGCACAGAGATGGTGCTCATGCTCAGCGAGCTGACCACCCTCGCCGACCTGGGCCTGATCGACCGCGTGATGGACTGGCGCGGGCGGCTGACCAACCTGCTACACGGCCCCGAACCAACGCTGGAGCAGGCCACCCGGGCCGCGATCGCCTTCGGCGGCCTCCAGGACTGCACGATCCAGTTCGCTGACGTGCCAAAGGACGAACTCCGCCGGGCAGCCGTGGACGGCGCCTGCGCGGCCCTGGGCATCGAGCCGCAGCGCAAGGCCCAAGGTCGAGGATCGGGGGCTCGTGGGAAATGACGTACCCGGGCCCCTGCAGCAATCACCGAAGCCCAACGACCCTACGCCTGACCTGCGAGTTCGTTGAGCCTGCTCAGTCGAGCGCGGCACGCCGAGCGGGTGAGAGGGCGCAGTAGCGGTTACATCCAAGACGGCTCGCCCCCGGATCCGGGGCGAGCCGTCGTTGAGGTTGTGAGAAACGCCGAGGGGAAGGCGCCGTTGGCCAAGCCACCCTCTCGGACATGCTCAGTGCCAAGCGACTGCCAAGGAAGGCCATGATGCTGGCCTTCCTGGAAGCGTGCGGGATCCCTGCCGAGGAGCACGCCTCCTGGCGGCGCGCATGGGAGCGGGTCGCCGGCAACGAGCAGGTTCGCCCCAGCCTGGACACCGAACTCAGCCGACTGCGGGAGGAGGCTCAAGCACGCGCCGACCAGATCCTGCGCGAAGCCCGGCAGCGGGCCGACGCCCTCGACGCCGAGCGCATACAGATTCTGCAGCAGGCCCACGACGAGGCCACCCAAATCCACGCCGAAGCCAAAGCCGAAGTGCAAAAGCTTCGCGACCAGGCTGAGGAGGAGGCCTCCGCCATACTCGCCACGGCCCAGCAGCGGGCCCGTGACCTGCTGGCCGAAATTGACCAGGAACGGGTACGCATACGTCCGGCGACCGGCAGGGACCTCTGTCTGCTGGAGAGCTCGAGGCTCGCGAATGGCTGGGAGGTCGGCCCCTGCTGGCGGGCTGGGAACATGAAACCGCCTCAGCCGGGCGGGGTCTGTCTCATCCCGGGGATCTCGTCCCGCATGGTGCTTAGACCTCCGCCCGACAGGGCGCACAAGGTGAGCCGGTCTGACCAAGGGGATCCGTGTCCCGGAACGGCGGCAGGCTTCACCTGTCATCAGTAAGCCCTTGCACTCCCGCGCTCAGGCTCACTGATGACCTATTAGATGGTGCTGTCGCTGAGCGCGAAGGGCCTCACCCATGGCGAGATCTCGGCGCACCTGGCCGAGGTTTATGGCGCCTCGGTGTCCAAGCAGACGATCTCCACCATCACCGACAAGGTCATCGACGGCATGATCGAGTGGCAGAACCGGCCGCTCGACAGCGCTTGAGTTCTATCGGTGGTTGCGAACGTTCCTCTGGAGGGATGTTCGATGCCGGTCGCCGACTGCGACGTCGCGGTCGTGGGCGCGACCGAGCAGATCGAGAGCGAGGGGTTCGACCGGGATTCCCCCTGGTGCTCCCCGGCCGCCAGGACGACCTGGTGGCGGCGGTCGCGGCGGTGCTCCTGGCCTGGTTCCCGTGGCAGGAGGGCGGGAACGCACTCGCCGAAGTGCTCACCGGCGTGAGTGAGCCCGGTGGACGGATGCCTACTACGTGGACCTACCACGACGCACGGGGCTCGGGCCCTCCAACATCCATCGCGCCTGGTTGCGGGAGGAGGCACGCGCGCCCGCACTGCCCTTCGGCTCCGAGGCGAGCTACACGACGTGGCGCTACGACGCCCTGGAGGTCACCGGTACGCAGGACGGCGCTGTGGCCACAGTCAGCCTCGCCAACACCGGCGAGCGGGCGGGGGCCGAGGTGGTGCAGGTATACCTGTCACGCCCGGACTCGGCGGTGGAGCGTCCGGTGCGCTGGCTCGCCGGATTCACCAAGGTCCGCGCCGGGGCGGGGAGGACGGTCACGGTGGAGGTGCCTCTGCCGGGCGGGGACCGGCGCACTGGTCGCGGGACGGCTGGTGGAGGAACCCGGTGCGTACGAAGTGCACGTGGGCGGAAGCGCTGCTGACACGCCACTCCCCGGCGGCGTAGGTGACCTCCTCGCCGACCAGCACCGGGGGCGCCGCGATGGATCTCAAGGAACCGCGCGATCTCCTCGTCGGCGGCATCCACGCGCACGGTGTAGGAACTGCGTGCCATATCGGCGGCCCGGCCACCCGGGCCACCGACCGCCCAGCCAGATGTCCGATTTGAGTGGATGGGGACAGCACTCGGAAACCGAGATCGTCCCCAGTCCGGCCCCGCGAGCCACATCGACCCAACACGGGAACGAAACGGGACGGAACGGGCGGGGGACAAAGCGGGGCGTTCTCGTGTTTGTGCTGGTCAAGAGGGGTGGGTCGCGTGGGACTCGAACCCACAACCTACGGATTAAAAACCCGCTGGGACCGTATCAGTCCGGAGCTTTCAGTGTCGGTCAGTGTCGTGCTGTCCGCATCCAGCCCGGTTTCGGTGCCGGACCATGTCGCCGAATGCCGTCCCGTACCGATTCCGCCGAGCCGACAACGAGCCAACATGGGCCCGGTGGGGCGGGTCACCGCTTGCCGGGAGGGGCGTCGTGCCGTGGTTCAAGCGACGCGTTGCCAGGAGTCGCCGAAGTCGGCGATGACCTTCAGTTCCCCGCCGAGAGCGTGGATGTGGTCGGCGAGAGTGGCGAGCTCGGCAACCGAACCGCTCTCGATCGCCGAGACACGTTGCTGTGACACCCCCATGGCCTCGGCAACCTCCGCCTGCGTGAGGCCGCCCTTCTTGCGCATGTCGGTCAGGTACTGGGCGGCTACCTGGAGCTTCCGCCGCCGGCGGGCCCCTTCCACGGTCGGGCGGTCGTCGGGGTGGACGAACTCGTCCAGGAACTCCTCGCGGGTGTAGCCGAAGAACTGGCGCTGCTCGCTCATCGCTGTCCCTCCAGGCATGCCTTACAGGCAGCCTCCGCTGCCGGGATGGCCTCGGCGTACCATTCCTTCCACCGGCCGGTTCTTGCGCGGGTCAGGCCACAGCCCGGGGCAGCACCTGTTGATCATCACAGTTCTTGCGGGCCTTGGCCGAGGCGTAACGGTGCGGGTCATCACCGAACTCCGCGAGCACCCGGGCACCGAGGACGGGCCCCAGACCGGGCTGGCTGAGAACGACCTCAGCGGCCGGGTGCTGCCCAAAATGGGCCTCCATCTCCCCTGCAACGCCTGCACCTGCTCGTTGAGGGTGATCAGGATGGCGGCCAGGGCGCGGACCGAAGCGCCATAGGCCACGGTGACAACCACGGGCTGACCCAGCTGCTCGGTCCGCAGCGCGGCCTGGATCGCGGTGGACCTGCCAGCGACGCCGCGGCGCCGAGCACGCTTGAGCGCCGCGCTGATCTGGGGGATGGTCAACCTCGCGGCTGAGGCAGGGTCGGGGGCCTTGGCCGGCAACTCAAGGGTGTCGGCGGCGTCCAGGTCCTCGAACGCCTCCAAAGCCGCCGGGAAGTACTCGCGCAAGGCGTGCCGCAGCCGCTGAGTATGGCGAGCACGTTCCCAGATCAACGTCTTGTGCATCCGGGTGACGACCTTGATCGCCTCGGCTCGGGCGCTGTCGCCGGCGACCGGCCGCAGCTGGTGGGCGTCGGTGCGGACCATGTCGGCCAGCACATGCGCGTCGGCCGCGTCGCTCTTGGCTCCCGACACCGCGTGCCGTTCCCGGTATCGGGCCGCCTGCAACGGATTGACCGCGAACACCTCATACCCGGCCGCGACCAGCGCGGTCACCCATGGGCCGCGATCGATCTCGATCCTCACCAGCACCTGGATCTCATCGGGGCCGACGTCCCCGAGCTGCTCGGCGACCATGGCATGCAGCCGAGTCCTGCCAACCACCCCTTCGGGCAGCTTCGCCCTGGCCAGCACCCGCCCCGCCACATCCATCAGCTCGACGTCGTGATGGTCCTCGGCCCAGTCATCACCGACAAGCAGTCGCAACGCATCTCCCGCCCTCGATGCCGGGCACCTGCCGGCAGCCGTTCGGGAGAACCATCAGCGACCTAATGAAGCAGTGCTCACGGCCCCGTCACGGGGCCGGGCACGACATCCCATCAGCGATCAACTCTCCCGGTTACCGGCAGGGACACGGTCTTTCGTCAGGACTCACGGTCCAGATCGAGGGAGTGCTCACCTGCCGGCGGCTACCAGGTCCGAGTCTGCCGGACGGCGACCCGTTGGCCCTCATTAGATCGAGGCCAGCGCCCGATCACGACGGAGCGTGGCGCGGGGGAGGCGAGGATTCCCTAATGGGGATTTCTTGTGACCGAAATGTCAGTGCAACATTCTGGATCCAAGTTTGGATCCAAAGATGATCCAGGGAGGCAGGGCGGCGATGATCGAGGTGTTTCGGCTTCCGGAGCTGGTCGCGGCTGCGGCCGCGGGAGAGCGCGGGCTGATCGAGCGGTTCGACCGGGTTTGCAGCGAGGTGGGGGCGTTCGCTCTCACCGGGCTGGAGCTACCGGACGGGCTGCTGGAGCGGGTTCACCGGGACACGCTGGAGTTCTTCTCGCTGCCATCGGGGGTGAAGGCACAGCTTCAGTCGCCGGACGGGGACCAGTTCGTCGGCTGGAAGGGACAGGCGGACAACCAGAACGAGTTCGGCTTCCCGGACCGCAAGGAGATGTTCCACATCGGCCCCCGCGCCGACCGGACGTTGCGCGGCCCGGACGCCCGGGGAAGGCTCCCGGAGCCGGGCACTCCCGCGCAGGAGCGGGCCTGTCCGTTGTGGCCGGACGAACTGCCGGAGTTCGCCGCGAGCTGGCACGCCTACTACCGGGCCATGCAGGACGCCGCGACGGCGCTCGGTCAGGTCATGGCCGCGACGCTCGGCGTCCCGCCCGGACGGTGGGGCGAGCTCGTCGAGGACAACTGGGCCGATCTGGCCGCCAATTTCTACCCGGCCGCGACCGAGGGCGCGGCAGGTGTCCGCAACGCCGTCCACTCCGACCTCACCATGTTCACCATCCTGTTCCAGGACTCCGGTGGCGGCGGCGGGCTGCACATGCAGGGCCGCGACGGCCAGTGGGTGGACGTCCCGCCGTCCGAGGGCCACTTCCTGGTCAACATCGGAGAACTGCTGGCCTTCCTGACCTCCGGCCGCTGGTGGGCTGTGCCGCATGAGGTGGCCGAGGCCGACCCCGACCGGGCCGGCGCCGACACCGTCCGCATCTCGATCCCGTTCTTCTACCGGCCCAACGACGCCCGGAGCATCTCACCTCTCATCCCCGTCGACGCCGACGTCTCGCAGATCCAGGTCGGTGACTGGGTGCGCGGACGCAAGCTCGTCAGCAAGCAGTCCTGACACCCACTTACGCAAGTAAGGAAGTCCCATGTCGAACTCACTGGTGGGCAGACGCGCTCTCCTGAGGGGCGGTCTCGGGTTGGCCGCCGGTGGTCTGCTGACCGCCTGCGGCTCTTCCGAAGACTCTTCCGGCTCGTCCTCGTCGTCGGGTCTGAAGACGGTCCGCATCCAGCTCGGCTGGAAGAAGCTCGCCCAGTTCGGCGGCCACTTCGCGGCGCTCAAGAACGGGTACTTCGCAGCCCAGGGCATCGACGCGCAGTTCCTGTCCGGCGGCCCCAACATCGACCCGATCAGTGTCGTCGCCAGCGGCCGGGCCGAGATCGGCGACGCCAACGGCTCCGACATCCTGCTGGCGGTGAGCAAGGGCCTGCCGCTCACCTCGTTCGCCACCATCTACCAGCGGACGCCCAACGCGCTGATGTCGTTGGAGAGCAACCCGGTCAAGACGCTCGCGGACATGAGGGGCAAGAGGATCGGCCTGCCCGCGACGGAACGGTCCCTGCTCAAAGCCATGCTCACCCGGGCGGGTGTGGACCCGTCCACGGTCCGGATGGTCCCGGTCGGCACGGACCCGTCGATCCTCACCTCCAAGCAGGTCGACGGCTACATCGGCTACGGCACCCAGCAGGGTCTGTCGCTCCAGCAGTCCGGCGCGAAGGTCAACATCGTCTACTTCTCCGACCTGGGCAACCCCGACTACGGCAACGCGCTGTTCGCCAAGGCCGAGACGGTCACCGGCAAGGCCGACCTGATGACGCGGTGGCTGAAGGCCGACATCCAGGGCTGGGAGTACTTCCGCGACCACCCCGAGGAGATCGCGCAGTACACCTGGGACCAATATCACAACGAGACCGGCGCGGTGCTGGCCGACGAGAAGGTCTCCGCGAAGACCGCCGTGCCACTGATCACCACCGGGGCGGCCGAGCAGCACGGACTCATGTGGATCGAGCGGCCCACCTTCGAGACGGTCTACGAGCTGTACAAGACCGCCGGGGTGATCGACAAGCCGGTGGACTACGGCAAGGTGATGACACAGAGCCTGCTGCTCGCCGCCGGGGCCAAGCGGTGATGCGCGGCGGCCGTTGGCATCTCGCCGCGCTGCCGGGCTCGGCCTCGCCGGGCCCGGTCGACCTCATGGTCCGGGACGGTGTGATCGACTCGCTGGACGCCTGTGTCGACCCCGACGGCTGCCCCCACGCCGACGGGCGCGTCCTGGTCGGACTGCCCCTGCTGCTCAACTGTCACGACCACGGCCGGGGGGCCGGGACGGTCGCGACGGGCGTCCCCGACGGGCCCCTGGAGGAGTGGATCGACTCCCTCCAGGGTGGAGACGACCCGCAGTCCTTCCTGGTCGGGGCCGCCGCGCGGGCGATGGTCGCGTCAGGGATCGGCGCGGCGGTCTTCTGCGTCAACCCGCAGACCGGCGACGTCGCACGGGAGGTCCGGGAGGCCTGCGAGGCGGTGCTCGACAGCGGGATCCGCGCGGCCGTCGTCCACCCGATCGCGGACACGATCGGCCACCGTTACGGTCGCGCCCGCGACGCCGAAGGCTGGGACGCCGACCGCCTCGCGGAGGTGTTCGACAGCGTGGAGAGGTTGGCCGCCGACTTCCCGAAGGTCGAGATCCAGCTCGGCCCGGTCGGCCCCCAGTGGGTGAGCGAGCCGACCTTGCGCGCCGTCGCCGAGCACAGCGCCCGGCACGGACGGCGCGTCCACATGCACCTGCTGGAGTCGCCCGCCCAGCGGGCCTGGGCGGACCAGGTGTACCCCGGCGGGCTGCTGGAGTGGCTGGCCGGGATCGGGATGCTGAACGAGCGCGTCTGGTTCGCGCACGGGACGCAGCTGCGGCCGCGCGAGCTGGCACTGCTGGCCGAGCACGGCTGCGGGCTGTCGCTCAACGCCAGCTCCAACCTGCGGCTCGCCTCGGGCGTCGCACCGGTCGCCGACGCCGCCCGGGTGCTGCCGCGCGTCGGGCTCGGCCTGGACGGTCTGGCGCTCAACGACGATCACGATCACTGGACGGAGCTTCGGCTGGCCCGGGGGCTCTGGCAGGCGAGGGAACACCGGGCGGTGCCGGGCGAGGAGATCCTCGCCCTCGCCACCCGGCGCGGCCTGGAGTGTTTCGGACGCGCCGCCCCGGCCGTCCCGGAGGTCGGCGCGCGGGCCGACTTCCAGCTCGTCGACGTCACCCGGTGGCGTCATCTGCTGGACCGCAAGGACTGGACGGCCGCCGACGTCGTCACGGCCGCCGTCACCCGCGAGGAGGTCACCGAGGTGTGGATCGACGGAGAACAGATCAGGAGCGCACGATGACAAGCGACACGATGACCCCGGTACGGGCCGATGTCACCGGCATCGTCATCGACTCGGTCAGCTACTCCTACGGCAAGGGCAGGCGCGGCGTCCCGGCCGTCGACGATGTCACGCTGACGCTTCCGCGCGGCCGTCTCGCAGTGCTGGTCGGCCCGTCCGGCTGCGGCAAGTCGACGCTGCTGCGGCTGGTCGCGGGGCTGGCCGAGCCCACGTCCGGGGCGATCGGGTTCGACGGTGCGTCGATGGCCGAGCTGCGGGCCGGACACCGGGTCGGCTTCGCCTTCCAGGACCCGGCGCTCATGTCGTGGCGGACCGTCCGCCGCAACATCGAGCTGCCCTTCGACCTCGCCGGCCTGCGCCGCGACCGCGACTGGGTCGACCACCTCCTGGAGATCACCCATCTGGCGGACTGGGCCCGGCACCGCCCCCGCGAGTTGTCCGGCGGCATGCGCCAGCGCGTCGCCCTCGCCCGCGCCCTGGCCACCCGTCCCGACGTCCTCCTCCTCGACGAGCCCTTCGGCGCGCTTGACGAGATCACCCGCGCCGAACTCAACTTCGAACTCCTCGACATCGCCTCCACGACCGGCGCGACCTGCGTCCTGGTCACCCACTCCGTCGAGGAGGCCGTCCTGCTCGGCGACCAAGTCGTCGTCCTCGGCAGGCGCCCCTGCGCGATCCGGGGCGAGCACACCATCGAGATCGACCGCGGCGACCGAAGAGCCGCCCGCGACACCCCCGAGTTCTCCGCCTACTGCCGTGCCGTCCGGGCCGATCTGGAGGCGGCATGAACGCCGTCGGGCGGCGGCTGGCGCCGGTGGGGATGGTCGTCGCGGTGCCTGTGGGGTGGGCGCTGGTAGCGGCGTCCGGGGTGTTGGGGCCGGGGTTCATCGGGCCGGTCGTGTCGACGCGGACGCTTGTCGAGCAGTGGGGAATCATCTGGTACAACGCGGAGCCGACGTTGACGGCCGCGTTGACCGGCGCGGTGATCCTGCTGGCGGCGACGGCGGTCGGGATGGTCGTCGTGGGGGTCGCGCCGGGGCTGACGCCGTGGCTGGTGGGGCTCAGTGTGGTCGTCGGGAGCCTGCCGCTGATCAGCATCACGCCTGCGCTGTCGCTGTTCGTCCAGCGGGGGGCGTCCCTGGTGACGGTCGTGACGACGCTGTCGGGTCTGGTGCCGATCGCGGCGATGCTGGCGACGGTCTCGAAGACGGCTCAGGCCGGGCGGAATGAGCTCGGGGCCGTGTACGCGGCGTCGCGGCTGCGGTGGTGGCGGCATGTGGGGTTCTGGCGGAGCGTGCCCGCGCTGGACATCGGGCTGCGCGCGATGCTGCCCGCCTGTTTCGTGGGGGCGATCGTCGCGGAGTGGTCGGGAGCGGCAGGGGACCGCGGGCTCGGCGGACTGATGGCCAACGCGCTGTTCAGCTACCAGGTGCCCCTGCTGTGGGCGACGCTGCTGCTCGCGGCCGTGCTGGCGCTCGGGCTGCTGGGCGCGGTGGCGCTGGTGATGGAGCCGCTGCGCAGGAGGATCCGGTGAAGGGAACCGTCACCTTCTTCTGCTCGCTGGTCGTGCTCGGGCTGATCGGGCTGGCCTGGCAGCTCACGATCTGGATCGGGGACGTCCCGGCCTACACGATGCCTTCCCCGGCCGAGACGCTCGCCACACTCGTGGACAACCGGTCGACGATCGTCGGCCAGGCCCTGTCCACGGCGGTCGGGGCGCTGGTGGGGCTCGGGCTCTCGTTGGTGATCGCGCTGCTCATGGCTGTGACGGTGGTGCGCTGGCCCGCGCTGGCCCGGCCGGTCACCGGCTACGCCCTGATCATCCGGACGCTGCCGATCGTCGGCGTCGCGCCGCTGGTGACGCTGGTCGCCGGGCGCGGGCTCATGACGTCGGTGCTCTGCGTCGTCATCGTCACCATCTTCACCCTGTACGTCTCCGCCGTCGAAGGGATGACCATGCTGCCCGCACCGGTCGCCGACCTGGCCGACCTGTACCGGACGTCGTTCGTGCGCCGGGTCCTGCTCACCTGGCTGCCGTCGGCGTGGTCGGGGATGCTCGTCGGGCTGCGGATCGCAGGTCCGCTGGCGGTGCTCGCCGCGATCCTCGCCGAGTGGCTGTCCGGCCGCGCCGGGGTCGGCACGCTGATGACCACCGCCCAGGCCGACCGTGAAGTCCCGCTGCTGTGGGCCGCGACCGTCACGGCGGCGATCATCGGCCTGCTCGCCTACGGGGTGCCCGGCATCCTCGCCTCGTTCGCCGCCCGTCGCGGCTACTCGACCGAGCCGGTGGAATCATGACCGGACCGAGCACGAGGATCGACGCGCACCTCGACGCGCACGCCGAGCGCTGGTGGAAGCTGGCGCTGGACATCCACGCCCGGCCCGAGCTGGGCCTGACCGAGCACTACGCCAGCGCTACGCTCACCTCGCTCCTGGACGAGGCCGGGTTCAAGGTGACGCGGGGCGTCGCCGGTATCCCGACGGCCTTCCGCGCCGACTTCGGCGACGGCCCGCTGACGCTGGCGCTCACCGCCGAGTACGACGCGCTGCCCGGCCTCGGGCACGCCTGCGGGCACAATCTCATCGCCGCGCTGGCCGCCGCCGCCGGATCCGCGCTGGCCGAGGTCGCCGACGCGCTCGGCATCCGTGTGTCGGTCATCGGCTGTCCGGCCGAGGAGAACGCCGGAGGCAAGATCTACCTGATCGAGGCCGGCGTTTTCGACGACGTCCACGCGGCGGCGCAGATCCATCCCGCGAACCGGGACGAACTCTGCCCCGCGACCCTCGCCAACGACACCCTGACCGTCCGCTACACCGGACGGGCCGCGCACGCGTCGTCGTTCCCGGAGCGGGGCGTCAACGCCTACGACGCGGTTGTCCTGGCGAACGTGGCGATCGGCCTGCTCCGCCAGCAGCTTCCCAGCTCGGCGCGGGTGCACACGCTGGCCGGTCCGTCCGGCCCGGCCGTCAACATCATCCCGGCCGACACGGAGCTGACCGTCAAGATCCGGGCCGCCGACACCGCGACCCTGGAGGACGTGACGGCCCGCGTCCGCGCCTGCCTGGAGAGCGGGGCGCTGGCCACCGGCTGCGCGTACACGGTGACCAGGCCGCTGCCGCGCTTCTCCGAGATCCGCTACGACCGGGTCCTGTCAACGCTGTTCGCGCGGTCGTGCGAGCGGTTCGCGGGAACGGACCTGACCTACCTGTCCGACGCCGACGAGCCGGCCTACACCCCGGCCTCGGGCCGGGCGGCCAGCACGGACGTCGGGAACCTGTCCTGGACGATCCCGACGATCCAGCCCATGCTGCGGCTGGAGACCCACGGCTCGGGCAACCACGAGGCCGCCTTCGCCGCCGCCTCGGCGAGCCCGAGCGCGCGTGACCTGCTCGTGGACGGGGCGCGGGCGCTGGCGCACACGCTGGCCGCCGCCGCGACCGTGCGGCGTGAGTACTTCCTGGCCGCCGGAACCGAGGACGCGCGGCGAGCCCGGCGCGCCGAGGCCGCCGCGCTGGGCGTCCTCGACCTCGGCGTGCCGCTCATGGACCCACCCGAACCGGAAGGGGACCCGACATGATCACCACAGGGCACTATGTGGCCGGACGGCTGGTCACCGGTGACGCCGACGAGATCACCGAGGTGCACGATCCGTCGACGGGCGAGGTCATCGGACGGGTGCCCGCAGCGACCGCGGGGCTCGTCGGGGAGGCCGTCACGGCGGCGACCGAGGCCGCGGACGCCTGGGCCGCGACCCCCCTTGCGGAACGCGCCGCCTACCTCGACACCTGGCGGGAGAAGCTCGTCGCCGAGAGTGAGGCCCTGCTCGACCTGACCGTGGACGAGCTGGGCCTTATCCCGGCGTTCGCCACGAACATCCACATCGGCCGGGCCACGAAGTACACCGTCGGCCTGGCCGAGATGGCCGAGCGGGTGCTGGCCCCGCGCAGGGAGGCGCATTCGCTGGTCGTGCGGGAACCGGCCGGCGTCGTCGCGGCGATCACCGCGTGGAACTTCCCGCTGCACATGCTCGTGGCCAAGGCGGCCGGGGCGCTGATCACGGGCAACACGGTGGTCGTCAAGCCGTCCGAGGTGAAGGCGCTGGCCGCGTGGCGGGCCACGGAGCTGCTGGCCGAGCTGGGGTTGCCGCCGGGCGTCGTCAACGTGGTCGGCGGCACCGGGCCGGGCGCGGGGGCCGCGCTCGTCTCCGATCCCCGGATCGACCTGATCAGCTTTACCGGCAGCCGGGCCGTGGGCTCGGCGATCATGACGGCCACCGCGCCTCTGATCACCCGCAGCGTACTGGAGCTGGGCGGCAAGAGCGCCGGGATCGTCCTCCCCGACGCCTCGCTCGACGACGCGCTCGCCGGGGTCGTCGGAAGCTGCTTCTTCAACAACGGCCAGGTGTGCGGAGCACAGACCCGGCTGCTTGTGCACCGCGACCAGCTCGCCGAGGTGGAGGAGCGGGTGGCGGCGATCGTCGACGCCACGGTCGTCGGCCCGGCCCGGGATCCGCGCACCACGCTCGGTCCGGTCGTCAGCGCCGTCCAGCTCGAACGGGTCGGCGGATACATCACCCACGGCATGGAGTCGGGGCTGCGGCTGGTCGCCGGGGGCGCGGGACGTCCCGGAGGCGTCCCGGACGGCGGGTACTACGTGCGGCCGACCGTCTTCTCCGACGTCCCGCGCGACCACCGTCTCGCCCAGGAGGAGATTTTCGGTCCCGTGCTCGTCATCCAGACCTACACCGACGAGGACGAGCTGGTCGCGGTCGCGAACTCCACACGGTACGGGCTGGCCGGCTCGGTGTGGTCAGGTGACCTGGACCGGGCCGTCGCGGTGGCGCGACGGATAAGGACGGGCCAGCTCCAGGTCAACGGGGGCGCGTTCAACCTGCACGCCCCCTACGGCGGAGTGCGCGGCTCGGGCAACGGACGCGAGCACGGGCTGGAGGGCCTGGCCGAGTTCACCGAAGTGAAGTCCCTTCAGCTTCCCCAGTGAGACGAGAGCAAGGAGTCGAACAGGTGTCAGTCGACAACGGGCCGGAGCTGGTCGTGCGCGGTGGCACGATCGTCACCCCGGACGGCCGGATCCGCGCCGACCTCGGCGTCCGCGACGGGAGCGTCTGCGCGGTCGGGGCGGGGCTGCCGCCCGCGTCCCGCGAGGTGGACGCGACCGGGCTGCTGGTGCTCCCCGGCCTGGTGGACGCGCACGTCCACTTCCGGGACCCCGGCATGGATTACAAGGAGGACTTCGGCTCGGGCAGCCGGGCCGCCGCCGTCGGCGGTGTGACCACGGTGTTCGACATGCCCAACACCCTTCCGCCGGTGGCGACCGCGCAAGGGTTCCACGACAAGCTCACGGCCGTCGCGCCCAAGGCGCACGTCGACTTCGGGCTCTACGGGATGCTCGGCCAGGACAACGCCGACGAGATCGCCGGGATGGCCGCCGAGGGCGCGATGGGCCTCAAGCTGTTCATGGGCCAGACGACCGGCGACAACCCCTGCCCGGACGACGGCGCGATCTACGCCGGGCTGCGGGAGGCGGCGGCGGCCGGGCTGGTCGTGGGCGTCCACGCGGAGAACAACCCGCTGCTCCAGCAGCTGGGCAGGGAACTGCGGGCGCTGGGCCGCACCGACACGCGGGCGCATCTGGAGAGCCGTCCCGACCTGGTCGAAGTGGAGGCGGTGACGCGGATCGTCACGCTGACCTCGGCCGTCGGGACGCAACTGCACATCCACCACCTGTCGACGGGCGCGGGCCTGGAACGGGTCATGCAGTTGCGGGCGCTCGGACACCGGGTTTCGGTCGAGGTGCTGGTCGGGCATCTCACGCTGAACGAGGACGCCTACGAGGAGTTCGGCAACCTCGTGAAGCTGAACCCGCCGATCCGGCCGCAACGCGACGTGGATGCGCTCTGGGCGGGGCTGGCCCGGGGCGACGTGGACGTCATCGCGACCGACCACGCCCCGCACAGCGCGGAAGAACAGCATGAGACCAACGTGTGGCACGCGCACGGCGGCTGGATCGGCGTCGAGACCCTGCTGCCGATCCTGCTGACGCAGGCCGCGCACGGCAGGCTCACCCTCAGCGACATCGTCCGGATGTGCAGCCACACCCCCGCCCGGAACTGGCATGTGGGCGAGCGCAAGGGGCATCTGAACGTCGGTGCGGACGCGGACTTCGTGCTGGTGGACGAGCACCGGCGGTCCACGATCGTCGCCGAGAAGCTCCACTCACTGCACCCGTTGACGCCCTACGACGGATGGGAGACGGTCGGGGCCGTCCGGGCGACGTATCTGCGCGGCAATCCGGTGGCGGAGGACGGCGAGCCGGTCGGCCCGCCGCGCGGAGTTCACCTCCGGCCCGAGAAGGTGACGGTGTGATGAGCGAGACGAACCCCGTCGCGAAGGCCGTCCGGGAGTGCCTGGCGGCCGAACTCGGCGTCGCACCGCCCGCCCCGGAACGACCGGTCACCGGCATCCGGGTGGCGGCGGCCGGGACCACGGCCAAGGACGCGCTCGGCGGGGCGATGCTCGCCAAGGCGCTGGCCGGGCAGCACCTGCGCATCGACGAGCCCGGCGCGTTCGACGACATCCCGCCGCTGCTGGCCGAGATCGCGAACTGGGATCTCGGGGTGGTACTCAGCCCGTTCAAGCGGAAGGCCGCCGAGACGGTCGGCTCGCTCACCCCGTCGGCCGCCGCGACCGGCGTCGTCGACACGATCGTGCCGCTCGCGGCCGGTCCGGTCGGCGTCAACACCAATGCGTGGGCGGTGACGGCCGCGCTCGACGTTCTCGTCCCCGCGGGCGGTCCGGGCTCGGTCCTGCTGCTCGGGGCCGGGGCCTCGGCCCGCTCCACCGCGCTGGGCATCCGGCGGACCTGGCCGGACGCCCGGCTCGTCGTGGCGGCGCGCCGCCACGCGGGCGCGGACGAACTGGCCGCGATGTTCCAGGGCACGGCCGTGGACGCGGCGGACACGCCGGACGTCCACGCCGACGTGATCGTCAACGCGACGACCTGGGGCGAGACCTCCGAGTCCGAAAAGACCCCGTTCGTTTTCCCGTTCGCGGATCTGCTCCGGCCCGGATCGGCTTTCTTCGATCTGAACAACCGGCGTTCAGGGTTGCAGGATCTGGCACTCGCTGGTGCGAGTGCGGTCATGTCGGGCACGCTGATGCAAGTGATCACCCATGCCTGCCGGGCGGCGCTCGCCCGGTACCGGGCCGACGAGGGAGAGCGATGAGCGAGACGTCGGCACGCGAGCGGGCCTACCGCTATCTGCGGCAGGCCATCGTTTCGGGGGAACTGCGCGAGGGCACCCGGATCGTCGAAGAACGCATCGCCGAGACGCTCGGCCTCAGCCGTACTCCGGTCCGCGAGGCGTTGCAGCGCCTTGGCACCGAGGGGCTGATCGTCCGGGTGCGGCGAGGGCATCTGGAGGTCACCACCGTCGGGGACGAGGAGCGCACCGAGCTGCACCTGCTGCGGATCGCCGTGGACGAGGTCGCCGCGCGGCTGCTCACCCGCAAGCGGGACAAGATCGTCTGGGCCGACCTGTATGCGCTGCTGGAGCCGCTGGGCGAGGCCGCCCGGGTCCACGGCATCCACTCGCCGCCGTACGCGGTGGCCCACCTCGACCTGCATCTGGCGATCAACAAGGCGGCGTTCTCGCAGCGCACGGCGGTGGTGCTCGCGGGGGGCGCGGGACCCGCCCCGACCGACGACTACGTTCAGCAGGACGGATACGATCCTGTGGAACAGCATCGCGCCCTGTTGGACGCGCTCTCGTCCGGCGACGATGACCACGCCGTGACCGCCGCGCTGGCGCACGCGCTGCGCGGACGCCCGGCCGACCTGTCCCGGCCGTCCGGGCTGCTCGGCTCCGTCGAACGGCCGGCCCCGTGAACTCGGAGCTGGTGCGCGTCTTCGTCAACGGTCAGGCCATGTTCGGCGGCTCCCTGCACGAGCCGCTGGCCGAGCACGGCAGGCTGCTGGGCAGGGTCCGGACGGCGGCCCGGTACCGGTTCTGGTCGTACCGGGACGAGTTCCCGGCGCTCGAACCCGTCACCGAAGGTGGCTGGTGCGTCCCGGGCGAGCTGTACGCGGTCGAGTACGAGTTCCTCTGCACGAAGTTCCTGCCGCGCGAACCGCCCGAGCTGGAGCTGGCGGTGATCCTGCTGGAGGACGCGCGGGGCGCGCTGAGTATGAGGCTTCGCGACACTGTCTCGACCGATGCGCCTGACTGGACGGCGATCGAGCCGGGGACGGGCTGGCGCAGCCGTCTCGGCCTGCGGGAGCGGGCGTGACGCTCCTGCACGAGCCGGATCTCCGGCAGTTCGGCAGTGACAACCAGGCGGGCGCCCACCCGCTGGTGCTCGCCGCGCTCGCCGAGGCCAACCGGGGGCACGTCCTCGGCTACGGCAACGATCCCTACACCAGGGAGCTCGCCGCGCTGACCACCGAGCTGTTCGGCGACGACACCCGCATGTACCCGGTGTTCGGCGGGACGGGAGCCAACGTCGTCGCGCTGGCCGCCATGGCCGGACGGTGGCAGGGGGTGCTGTGCGCCGCCTCGGCGCATATCGCCACCGACGAGGGCGGCGCGCCCGAGCAGCTCACAGGGGTGAAGCTCGTGACGGCGCCCTCGGACGACGGGAAGCTGACGCCCGAGAGCATCGTCACGGCGCTGGCCGCGCTGCGGTCGGTCCACCAGGTCGAACCGGCGGTCGTCTCGATCACGCAGGCGACCGAGTTCGGCACCGTCTACACCCCGGACGAGTTGCGCGCCATCGCCGAACTCGTCCACACCCGGGGTCTGCTCCTCCATATGGACGGCGCGCGCCTGGTGAACGCCGCCGCGTCCCTGGGCGTCTCTCTGCGGGCGCTGACGACCGACGTGTGCGTGGACGTCCTCTCGCTCGGCGGCACCAAGAACGGCCTGCTGTTCGGCGACGCCGTCGTCGTGGTGAACCCGCTCGTCGCGCCCCGGATCGAGCGGGTCCACAAAGGCCTGGCACAGCTCGGCTCCAAGCAGCGGTTCCTTTCGGCCCAGCTCCTGACCCTGTTCGGCACAGATCTCTGGCACGACCTGGCCGGCACGGCCAACGAGCGCGCCGCCACCCTCGCCAAGCGCCTCGGTGAGATCGACGGTGTGGAGCTCGCCCATCCCGTCGAGTCCAACAGCGTCTTCCTCCACGGCCCCGCCCCGGTCGAAGCCACGCTGATACGTGAGTTCGCCTGCCAGACGTTCATGACGCCGATTCCCACCCTGCGCATCATGTGCTCGTGGGACACAACGTCCTTCGATCTCGACCGGCTCCTGGCGGCGCTCAGAACGTGACGAGCACGTCGTCGATCGTCGCGCTGCCGCGGCGGTCAGTGGCCTGAGAGCCGTACGTTCGGAGGTGCAGTTGCCGAAAGTGTCGTCCGCGCTGGTGAGAGCGATGTGATACTCGGTGACCGTCGTCTGGTGCCCTGGGGTTGGGTGGTCATGTCGGAAGGGCCGCGAGGGTGGTGGCCACCGCGGCATCATGTCCGGCTGTGCTGCTGAGACCGGCCTACCTGACGGTGGCGAACCTGTTCGCCGCCCTGCGCTTGCTTCCGTTGAGCGACCAGGACAAAGACTCCGAGATTCTGGTCCTCCGCCACCAGATTGCTGTCCTTGAACGCCAGCTCGATGGGAGAAGGGTGCGGTTCTCCCCGGCAGACCGGGCGCTGCATGCGGCGTTGCTGAACCGCATGCGCCCAGAGGCGCTTGGCCGGGTGCGGTTGCTGGTGCGTCCGGACACGGTGTTGCGCTGGCACCGGGACCTGCTGCGCCGACGCTGCACTCCCCGGTCGAAACCGAAACGGCCTGGTCGACCGCCGACCGTGTGGTCCATCCGAGTTCTGGTGCTGCGGATGGTCCGGGAGAACCCAAGCTGGGGATATCGGCGGGTCCACGGCGAGTTGCAGGTCCTGGGCGTGAAGGTGGCCGCCTCCACCGTGTGGGAGATCCTCAAGGACGCCGGTATCGACCCCCGAGCGCGCGTCCAGCACCTGGGCTGGTTTCTTGCGATCACAGGCCGATGTGCTCCTGGCGGGCGACTTCCTGGAAACGGTCACACTGTCGGGAGTGCGCATGTACGTGCCGGCGGTGATCGAGCACCGCACCCGCCGGATCAAGGTGCTGGGCGCGACCGCCTCATGGGTGACCCAGGCGGTCAGGAACCTGGTCATGGACCTGAAGGATGCCGGATGCCGAGCCCGGTTCCTCATCCGGGACCGGGACGGCAAATACCCTGGCCTGTTCGACGCCGTGTTGTCCGATGCGGGCATCGAGGTCGTGCTCACCGGGACCGGGATGCCGCGAATGAACGCGGTCATGGAGCGGTGGGTGCAGACCTGCCGCCATGAACTACTCGACCGAACCCTGATCTGGAACCAGCGGCAACTCCTGCATGCCCTCCGAGAGTTCGAGGCCTTCTACAACGAACACCGTCCCCACCAGGGCATCGCCAACACCCGACCGCTGCAGCCACTGCCGCCGATCGTCGAACCGGCCGACATCGCCCCTGAAGGTACGACGGCGCCAACGTCTGGGCGGAATCCTCCACGAGTATCGGCATGCCGCTTGACCTTGCTCGGATGGAATTTCCGGCAGGCGCACCTCCAGGGGAGCTGGGCACCCTGGCTGGACGAGAATGCGATTTCCGTTTAACGTGAACGCTATCCCGACCGACGAGTCGTGGAGAGGTGACCCCGATGGAGGATGGCCGGTGCACAAGGCGATCGACGACAGCATCTGGACTTGGCCCGACGCGGAGCCCCAGCTACGCGGCAGCCAGTGCCAGGCGTGTTCGGCTAAGGTCTTCCCCGCCCAGGAGCAGTGCCCCGCGTGCAGCGTCGGTGCGATGACGGAGCTGCTGCTGCCCCGGCAGGGCACGTTGATCGCCTGGACCACGCAGGGTTTCCCGCCCGGCGCCCCCTACATCGGCCCCACTGGCGACGACTTCGAGCCGTTCGGCATGGGACTGGTGCAGCTGGGCGACGTCGTCCGCGTGGAGGGCCGGCTCACCGAGAGCGACCCCGCGAAGCTGCGGTTCGGCATGGACGTCGAGTTGACCGTGATCCCGTTCGCCACCGACGCCGAGGGCAACGAGGTCATGACGTTCGCCTTCCAACCGGCCTAGTCCGCCCCCGGTCAACGACTCACTCCAGGAGTTAACATGAACGACGTCGCGATCGTCGGGGTCGGACTGCACCCCTTCGGCCGGTTCGATAAGTCCGCGGTGCAGATGGGTGCCGAGGCGATCCGGATGGCGCTGGCCGACGCCGGGATCACGTGGAAGGACATCCAGTTCGGGGTCGGCGGCAGTTACGAGGTCTCGAACCCGGACGCGGTCACCCGGCTTGTCGGCCTGACCGGCATCACGTTCACCAACGTCTTCAACGCCTGCGCGACGGCGGCCACCGCGATCCAGGTGTGCGCCGACACCATCCGGCTCGGCAAGCACGACATCGGTATCGCCATCGGACTCGACAAGCACCCGCGCGGCGCCTTCACCGACGATCCGGCCAAGCTGGGCCTGCCGGCCTGGTACGCGGAGAACGGCCAGTTCGTCACCACCAAGTTCTTCGGCATGAAGGCCAACAAGTACCTCCACGACCACGGTATCTCCCAGCGCACCTTGGCCAGGGTCGCGGCCAAGAACTTCCGCAACGGCGCCCTCAACCCGAATGCGTTCCGGCGCAAGCCACTCGGCGAGGATGAGATCCTCAACTCGCCGACGCTGAACTACCCGCTGACCCAGTACATGTTCTGCGCGCCCGACGAAGGTGCCGCCGCCGTCATCATGTGCCGCGGCGATCTGGCGCGGAGGTTCACCGACAAGCCGGTGTACGTGCGGGCGAGCGAGATCCGCACCCGGCGGTGGGGCGCCTACGAGGTGCACGCGACATCGTCGCCCCTCGAGGATGACGTCGCGCCCACGGTCTACGCCGCAAAGGCCGCCTACGAGGTCGCGGGCATCGGCCCGGAGGACGTCAACGTCGCCCAGTTGCAGGACACCGACGCCGGTGCCGAGGTGATCCACATGGCCGAGACCGGCCTGTGCAAGAACGGCGAGCAGGAGAAGCTCCTGGCCGAGGGCGCCACCGAGATCGGCGGCTCGATCCCGGTCAACACCGACGGCGGCCTGATCGCCAACGGTGAGCCGATCGGCGCCTCCGGCCTGCGGCAGATGCACGAACTGGTCCGCCAGCTCCGTGGCGAGGCCGGCGACCGCCAGGTGCCGGGCAACCCGCAGGTGGGGCTCGCCCAGGTGTACGGCGCCCCGGGGACGGCGTCGGCCACCATCCTGTCGCTCTGATCTCCTCCGCCGCCCCGGTCGGACGTCAGGCCACGCCCACCAGCGGCGGAGGGATCCCCGCAGTTGCCGCGTCCGCGCTGGTGGGAGCGGTGCGACCCGGTGATCGGCGTCTGATGCCATGAGATCGGGGGTCGTGCCCGGAGGGGCGGCGAGGGTGGCGGTGGCCGCGGCATCATGTCCGGCTGTGCTAATGAGACTGGCCTACCTGACGCTGACGAACCTGTTCGCCGCCTTGCGCTTGCTTCCGTTGAGCGACCGGGACAAAGACTCCGAGATTTGGTCTTTCGCCACCAGATCGTGGTGCTGGAACGTCAGTTGAGCGGGAGAAGGGTGCGGTTCACCTGGGCGGACAGGGCGCTGCTTGCGGCGTTGCTGCACCGCATGCGCCCAGAGGCGCTTGGCCGGGTGCGGTTGCTGGTGCGTCCGGACACGGTGTTGCGCTGGCACCGGGACCTGCTCCGATGGCGTCACGCTGCCCGGTCGAAACCGAAACGGCCTGGTCGACCGCCGACCGTGTGGTCCATCCGAGTTCTGGTGCTGCAGATGGTCCGGGAGAACCCAAGCCGGGATATCGGCGGGTCCAGGCGAGCTGCAGGTCCTGGGCGTGAAGGTGGCCGCCTCCACCGTGTGGGAGATCCTCAAGGACGCCGGTATCGACCCCCGAGCGCGCGTCCAGCACCTGGGCTGGTTTCTTGCGATCACAGGCCGATGTGCTCCTGGCGGGCGACTTCCTGGAAACGGTCACACTGTCGGGAGTGCGCATGTACGTGCCGGCGGTGATCGAGCACCGCACCCGCCGGTCAAGGTGCTGGGCGCGACCGCGCACCCGACCGCCTCATGGGTGACCCAGGCGGCCAGGAACCTGGTCATGGACCTGAAGGATGCCCGATGCCGAGCCCGATTTCTCATCCGGGACCGGGACGGCAACTACCCCGGACTGTTCGACGCCGTGTTGTCCGATGCGGGCACAGAGGTCGCGCTCACCGGGACCGGGATGCCGCGAATGAACGCGGACATGGAGCGGCGGGTGCAGACCTGCCGCCATGAACTGCTCGACCGAACCCTGATCTGGAACCAGCGGCATCTCCTGCATGCCCTCCGAGAGTTCGAGGCCTTCTACAACGAACACCGTCCCCACCAGGGCATCGCCAACACCCGACCGCTGCAGCCACTGCCGCCGATCGTCGAACCGGCCGACATCGCCCACCTGAAGGTACAACGGCGCCAACGTCTGGGCGGAATCCTCAACGAGTACGAGAACGCCACGTGACCTGCGCGGACGTAGTTTTCGGCAAGCGCAAGGCTGACGGTGCCAATCCCCTCGAAACGTGGGAGATGCTGCTAAAGGTCGAGCACGAGTTTGGGACATGCGGCGCGTGACACGCAGATGAGCATGGTGTCGTTCGCTGCCCTCTCCGCGTCGGTCAGGAGGGAATCGCGGTGGTCGACCTGGCCCGCGAGGACAGCCGTCTCGCAGGTACCGCAGATACCCTCCCGGCACGACGACAGCACTTGCACACCGGCCGCTTCCACGATGGAAAGAATCGAACGGTCAGGAGGGACCGTCAGCGTGGTGCCGGTCGCGGCGAGTTCGACCTCGAACGAACCTGTCGGGACAGGTTCGCCAAGCTCCTCAGGCGCGAAACGCTCGATGTGCAGAACTCCGTCGGGCCATACTGCGCACCGCTGCTCGACGGCGCGGATCAGCGGGCTTGGTCCGCAGCAATAGACCAGGGCGTCAGGGAAGGGCTCGCTCAGCACGGTGTCGAGGTCGAGCAGTCCGTACTCGTCCTGCGGTCGAATCCTCACGAGGTCGCCATAGTCTGCGAGTTCATCGGCGAATGCCATCGATGTACGGGTGCGGCCGCCGTAGGTAAGAGTCCACTCCGCTCCCGTTGCGCTGACAGCGGCCACCATGGGCAGGATCGGAGTGATTCCGATCCCGCCGGCGATGAACCGGTAACGGCGAGCAGGTTCGAGCGGGAAATGATTTCGCGGCCCGCGCACGCGCACTGTTTGACCGTTGGTCAGCTTGTCGTGGACGTAGGCTGAACCACCGCGCCCCTCCGGCTCTCGCAGCACGGCAATCCGCCATGTGGTCCTGTCATGTGGGTCGCTGCACAGCGAGTACTGACGGGTGAGCTCATCGGTCAGGACGAGGTCGATGTGTGCGCCAGGGGACCAGACGGGCAGGTCGGCGGCGCCCGGGTGCCGCAAGTCGAGTGCGACAACACCGTCCGCGAGTTGGAAGCGCTCGGCGACGACAAGCTCGAATTCGGCCTTCTCGTTGGTGCTCTTCATGACGTGGAGCCGGGGGGATCGCAGTAGTGCGCCCGCGGGTCGCGCTGGAGGATCTGGCCGCCGGGATTCCGCGAGAATTCTGTGTGGCAGGGCGTCATTCGAGGCGGGCTCTGCTCGTTCAATGTTGCTCGGCAGCGGCCAGCCGGTGCAGCAAGCGGCGCAGTCGCAGAGTCGGCGCGTCGGCCGGAACGCTGCCCTCGACGACACCCTTTCTGGTGTCGCATTCGACGTAATGCTGCTGCAATCCAAGGGCCTCGACATCCTCGTCGAACACTCGCTCAACGAACGCGACCAATTGCGCAGGTTCGATCGCGAGGGGAACGTCTTGCCAATACGCCCAGAACTGGTGCGTCGAGGATTCGTCCGCAGGTGTGATGCAGTGCAAGACCGCGATCGTGCGAAGACGCGTCGCCTCCGGGTCGTGCGGCTTTATCCGTTCGATGCCGTAGTTGAGCGCCGGAGTGACCGACACATAGTAGGCGGACTTGCTCACCGGTAGTGTCGGATCCGCGCCCACATTCGCAGCATGGGCGTTGAGCGTAGTCTCGATCTCCTTGCGATATCCGACCGATCGGTCCGCGAATCCCGTGGGGAGGTCATCAGTCGGCAGCAGCGTTGGTGCCATCTCGGTGAACGCCGGGTCCACGATCCCATGCAGGTACTGGAGGTGCGTCAGGTCGAGCAGGTTCTCATGAACCATCGCGTAGTTCGCCGGGTTCAACGCGTAACCCGTGACGTACTCATCGCCTTCAAGTTCGCGGTCGGGCCACGGGATCAGATCCGGGTCGGCGGTGTCGGGATCGGCGCCGGTCCAGATCCACACCCATGGACCACGCTGCACCGCGGGGTAGGCGCGGACACCGATGGCGCCGGGGTTGGCGCCGCCGGGGACCGCGAGACAGCGTCCGTCCTTGCCGTACTTGAAGCCGTGATAACCGCACTGGACGACATCGCCTTCCAAACGGCCGCGGGAGAGCGGGAAGCGCCGGTGCGCGCAGCGGTCGTCCAGGACGACCAGCGTTCCATCGGTCGCCTCGAAGAAACACACAGGCTCACCGAGTACCCAACGCAGCTTGAGCGTCCGATCGAACTCGGTTCGGGCGGCGAGGACGTACCAGGCTTCTCGTACGAGCGGCGCCAGCGCGCCCTGCGCCCGCGTATCGACCGTCGCGGTTCGCCTTGCCGTAGACGTTGTGGCGGCCATCTCGTGCCTCCTTGCCATCGCCCACCACAGGATCGCCAGGGCAATTTCCTGCACAGGCTGCGGGAACTCCGAATCGGAGTGCCCTGGGCGGTGGGGCGTAATTTGCAATACGTCGGAGCGTAGGTCTCCCGCACCCTCAGGTCAATACTTGCGCACGCATTAATTCCTGGAGGTGCTGCGGCGGAACCAGTCATGACACGGCGGTTGGCCGAGCACCGGCTTCGGTGCCGTGGGCTGGCTGGTGGAGACCTGGCGTGCCCGTTCGCCCTTTCAGGCGTATTCCGGCCGCCCCCCGCAGCGCCGCCTCGACGCGGACGTCCCGCCACGGGCGGGTTCCCACGCCGCCGAACGCCGGCCGCACGTCCTCCACCACCCGGCCCCTGCCCTTGGTCCACAGCGCGGCCGCCACCGAGACCACCGCGAACTCGAAGGTGGCCCGGTGGCGCACCTTCAGCTAGCGCGAACGCGCGGCCAGGGGCGTGCGCGGCACGTCCACCCGCGTGATCAGCGCGCCCGGACGCATCGCGGTCTCGCGGTCCGGCGTGGACGTGGGAAGGAGATAGAAATCGGCGATGGGGACGGCTCGCTCACCGCCGGGACCGAGCAGGTGCACGGTCGCGCCCAGCGCGGTCAGCGCCACCGCCAGGTCGGAGGGGTGCGTGGCGATGCACTGGTCACCGCCACCCAAGATCGCGTGTCCCCGGTTGTGCCCGGTACCCGCTTGTTGCATGCCGAGCCGGCGTCCCCGGAAGTACCCGCACCTGGTGCGCTGCAGCAGGTTCCCGCCGATCGCGGCCATGTTGCGTACCTGCGGGGACGCCGAGGCCAGCAACGCCTCCGACAGCACCGGGAACTCCTGCCGCACCTTGGAGTGCTCGGCGACCTGCCGCATTGGCCAGCGCCCCGACGCGCAGCCTCCCGGAGTCGACGTCGACCTGGTCGATGCCGAGGTGGTTGACGTCGACGAGGTGGTCGTGGGCCTCCGCGCCGTCGCGCATCAGGTTCAGCAGATCGGTACCGCCCGCCACGAACGTCGCGTTCGGTGTCCCCGCGGCGATCCGCACCGCCTCGGCCGGGCTGCCCGCGACCGTGTAACCGAAGGCCCTCACCGCCGCACCTCCTTCGCGGCGTCGGCAACGGCCGCGACGATGTTCTGGTACGCCGCGCACCGGCACAGGTTCCCGCTCACCCACTCACGGATCTCCGCCTCCGAGCCCGTATGCCCCTCGTCGATACAGGCCACGGCGGACATGATCTGACCGGGCGTGCACGCCCCGCACTGGAAAGCGTCGTGCCGGATGAACGCCTCCTGCACCGGGTGCAACTCCTCGCCCCGCGCCAGCCCCTCCACGGTGGTGACCTCCGCCCCTCGCCGCATCACCGCCAGAGTCAGGCAGGACTTGACCCGCTCACCATCGACCAGAACCGTGCACGCCCCGCACTCACCCCGGTCGCAGCCCTTCTTGGTGCCGGTCAGGCCGAGACGCTCACGCAACGCATCGAGCAATGTCACCCTCGGCTCCAGGACGACCTCGCGGACCCGCCCGCTGACCGACAAGGCGACCTGCACCGACGCCCGGAGGCGACGGCGTGCGCGGGTCCGGCGGGGCCCCGCCCGGCGCCGACTCGGCCGCGGCGGCGGAGGTGGGGTCGGCGGCCGTACCCGTCCCGGCCGCGGCCGTTCCCTCCGCGGTCACCGCGATGGCCCTGAGCACCGTCCGGCGAGAGTGCGCGGGTCCGGTGGGCACGGAGCCGTGCACCACCGGCGCTTCCAGCAGATGCCGCCGCAATTCCGCGATCTTCACAGCCGTCATCGGATCCGGGTCGTCGGTCAGGTCGAGCAGCCTGGTGCACAGCCATGCCACCAGCGTGGCGAGGAGCACCGCCCCTCCCAGGACGGCCCGCACCTCCCCCGCCGATCCCGCCGACCAGCACCGAGCCGGTGAGGCTGCCGAACCACGCGATGGCCAGCAGCAGCGACAGGACGATCGAGACGGGAACACCGCCGAGCCCGCCCGCTGCCAGGAAATCATGCGAATAACGAACTCACGCAGGTCGTGGCCGTTCGAGCTGGTGGGTGCGGCGCTGGAGGAGACGGACCGGGCCGAGCGTTGGCTCCGGGACCTTCCCTCGCGGGTCGGGATCTGCTTCCTGCTCGCCATGTGCCTGTCCCCGGAGGTCGGTTACCGGCTGGTCTGGGACAAGATGACCGCGGCCCTATCGCGGCAGCCTGTGGTTTCTCCTCGGCGAAGGCGTTGCGCGACCTGCGCGGCAGGGTGGACGACGTGCCGGTACGGGCGCTGTTTGAGGTTGTGCGCGGCCCGCCGGCGCAGCCGATGGCACCCGGGGTGCGGTTCGGCCGTTACCGGACGGTCTCCTTCGATGGCTGCAGCTCACTGAAGGTCCCGATACCGACCGGAACCGGGCCTGGCTGGCCCATGGCGGCTATCCCCAGCTTGAACTGATGACGCTCGTGGAGACCGGCACCCGGGCGATGATCGGCGCGGTGTTCGGCCTAGCAGATCCGGCAGGGCAGGTCCCGGCAGGGCAGGTCGGTGTCTTGGTGGCCGCCCGGCTCGCCGCCCGTCACGGCATCCGGATCGAGCCGCATCCGCAAGTGCCTAGGATGTGCGCGCTGGTCGTTCTGCCGCGCGCCCTGCCGATGTCCCCGGCGCCCGCTACTGCATTTCCACAGTCGTCCCCACGCCAGCGCATGTCCATCCCTGCTGGTCCCCCGGCATCCCCATCACTTGGCCAATCCCGCCCGGCCCGGCTCTCCCCTGTGCCGCCCCAAACGGGCCATTGGCGGCTGAGCAATCCATCCTTCCCCACGGGTGTACCAACCCGCCCACGCGATACCGGACGGCCCCCGGGCGCACCAAGGCACGACGTGGTACAGGCCCCCACGTCCTAGCTTCCCGCCGATCCCGCCGCCCGGTGCCGGTGCCGGTCAGGCCGCCAACACCGGAGCGGATGGCCCGATTCGCCATCGGCGTCCACTGCGGCCATGCCGACCAGCGGGGATTCTTCGTCGACGAGGTGCCCCAGGACTTCCACGTAGGCGATCCCGTGCGGCCGTGTGCCGGGCGAATGTCAACCGCCCATCGGCCCGGTGCCTGTGGCGAACGCCTACGTGGAACTGGAGTACGGCGTCGCTAGGCCGGAATAACGCCGAGCTGTCGCATCTGCGAGTAGACGTCGACGACCGCCCAGGTCTCGGCGACTCGGCTGCCGGAGAATCGGACGACGAACATCTCGCTGTAGGTGACGGACTTGCCGGTCGGCGGCAGGCCCATGTACTCACCCTGGTGGGTCCCGGTGACAATGTTTCTGGAGACGACCTTGTCCCCCTCGGCGATCAGGTCTTCGACCGACACGTGGAGGTCGGGGAAGGCTTGATGGAGTGTCGTGAACACCTCCTTCAGCGCTTGTGCTCCCTTGCTTTTGATCGGCAATGGTGTGCGGATCAGCACGTCCGGCCGGACGACCTCGTCGATCGTCTTCGAGATGACCTCCAGATCGCCGGAGTTGAGAGCCTCATGGAAACGTCGGAGGGTTGCCTTGTTGCGTGTTGCTTCGGTCGTTGACATATGACCACTCCTCGGGGTGAAGGGATGTTGGGTGGATATCGCTGCTCACAGCAGAGAACGTGGTCGCCGGTGTGCAGCAGCCTGTTCAGGGCAGGTCTCTGCCGGGGACGGGTCCGGTCGGCTGGGAGGTTTTCTCCAGGCCGGATAGGGCGAATATGGCCGCCAAGACCGCTTGCACGCTCCACAAGAGCACGTTCATCGAGATACTGTTTCCGTTTCCATTGATGGTGGTGGCTTATGCACAGGGGCCCATCCATGGCGGTATGCGCGCTCAGTGCCGCTCCAGTTCCAGTTTCGGCAGCAGGCGGGCGAGTGGTGTTGGTAGCCACCAGGCGCGGCGGCCCATCAGTTCCATCGCGGCGGGGACGATGAGGCAGCGGATGATGACGGCGTCGACGAGGATGGCGACGGCCATGCCGAAGCCGGCTTGCTGAAGCATCCGGTCGGGGCTGAGCATGAACGCGCCGAAGATGACGACCATGATCGCTGCGGCTGCGGTGATGACCGAACCGGTGTGGGCGAGTCCTTCACGAACGGCGTGGGAGGGGTTGTGGGGGGTGCGGGTCCATTCCTCGTGGATGCGGGAGATCAGGAAGATCTCGTAGTCCATGGAGAGCCCGAAGACGATCGCGAAGACCATCACCGGCAGGTATGCCACGATCGGGCCGGGCTCCACTCCGAACCAGCCGTGCTGGAACACCAGCGTCATGGCGCCGAGCGCGGCGCCGATGCTGAGCAGGTTCAGCAGCGCGGCCTTCAGCGGGATGAGCACCGAGCGGAACACCGCCATCAGCAGGAGCAGCGAGAGGCCGACGACGATGGCCATGAACAGCGGGAGCCGGTCGGCGACCTTGCCGGAGTAGTCCTCGGAGGCGGCCAGGGGTCCGCCGAGCAGGTACGTCGCGCCGTTCCGCGCGGACATCCCGGGCAGGACCTCGTCGCGCAGCGTGCCGACCAGCCGGGAGGTCTCCGCGTCCTGCGGCGCGGACGCAGGGAACACCAGCACGGTCGCGGCCTTGCCGTCCGGCGTGGGCACCGGGTGGGCCGCGGCCTGGACGCCCGGGGTGCTCCTCAGCGCGCGCGCCGCCGCCGCAGCGGCGTCCGGCCCGTCCTCGGTGACCACCAGCAGCGGGCCGTTGAACCCGGGGCCGAAGCCGGCGGAGAGCAGGTCGTAGGCCTGCCGGCTGGTTGTTCCGGACGCGTCGCTGCCCGCGTCGGAGAAGCCGAGCCGCATCCCGAGCGCCGGGAAGGCGAGCGCGCCGAGCAGCACCCCCGCGACCAGCAGCGCGGCCAGCGGGCGCCGCTGGACCAGGGCCGCGAGCCGCCGCCACAGCGTCCCCTCGGCGGCCCGGCCCTTGGCCTCGCGCCGCCCGGCGCGGCGGACGAACTGGCGGGCGAAGCGGCGGCCGAAGACGCCGAGCAGCGCAGGCAGCAGGGTCAGCGCGGCGAGCATTGTCATCAGCACGGTCAGCGCGACCGACAGCGCCATGCCCTGCAGCGACCCGAGGCCGAAGGCGACGAGGCCCAGCAGCGCCAGGATGACGGTGCAGCCGGCGAAGAACACCGAGCGGCCCGCGGCGTCCAGCGCCTTGACGGTGGCGGTTTCGGGGTCGGCGCCGCGTACCAGCTCGGCGCGGTAGCGGGCGAAGATCAGCAGCGCGTAGTCGATGCCGACGCCGAGGCCGAGGCCGACCAGGATCATCACCGGCGGTGTCCAGTCGGCGATGGTGAACACGTGCGAGGCGACGACGATCGCGCCGACGGTGGACCCGACGGCGAACAAGGCGATGATGATGGGCAGCCCGGCGGCGACGACCGTCCCGAACATCAGCACGAGGATCACCAGCGCGGCCAGCAGGCCGACGCCTTCGGCGGCGCCGGTCCCGCCCTCGCCGAGCCGCCGGGCCGGGTCCCCGCCCAGCTCCACCTGGAGCCCGCCGCCCTCGACCTTCTGCGCGGCGTCGAAGATGCGCTGGGTGTCGGCCTTGGGCATCTCTTGGGCCGGGACCTCCAGCATCACGGTGGCGTAGCCGATCGTGCCGTCCTGGCTGATGGCGACCGCGTCCTGGTACGGGCTGCGGACCTGGGCGACCTTGGGCAGCCCGGCCACCTCGCCGAGCATCGCGGTCACACGCTGCTGGAGACCGGGCTTGCGCAACCCGCCCGCGTCGTGCAGGACGATCTCGACGGTGTCGCTGGCGCGCGCGGCGCCGTGCTGTTCCAGCACGTCGGCGGCCTGCTGCGACTCGGTGCCAGGGAGGGAGAAGTCGTTGCGGTAGTCGTCGCCCGTCACCGACGCGACGCCCCAGACGCCGCCGAGGACGGCGACCCACAGGATCAGCGCGAGCCACCGGCGACGATGGGCCAAGCCCGCGATGCGGACGAACACCCCCTTGCGTGAGGGCGGCCGGGTGCTCTCTTCTCGGTTCAGCTCGGTCAGCGTCATGGTGTCGCCCCCGTGAGGTCGTCCGGCTCGGTTTCGTGGTTGACGACGCAGCCGCGCGAGGTGTGACGCCGGCGCGGGCCCGTCATCGGGGGTGTCACATCTCGGCCCTGCTGCGCCGTCAACCAGGCATGGGGATGACAGACCCGGACAGCGAGGAACTGCTCGCGCGGTCCTTCGAGACCCACCGGCCGCGGCTGCTGCGCGTGGCGTACACGATGACGGGCTCGCTGGTCGAGGCCGAGGACTGCGTCCAGGAGGCGTGGCTGCGACTGCGCGGCCTCGACGACCCCTCCGACGTCCGCGACCTGGCCGCCTGGCTCACCACCACCGTCAGCAGGCTCGCACTGGACACGCTGAACAGCGCACGCGCCCGCCGCGAACGCTACATCGGCACCTGGCTACCCGAACCGCTGGTCGAGACCGGCTCGCCCGACCCCGCCGACCGGGTCACGCTGGACGAGTCGGTCAGCATGGCTCTGCTCGTCGTCCTGGAACTGCTCTCCCCCGCCGAGCGCACCGCGTTCGTCCTGCACGACGTGTTCGGCGTCCCGTTCCCCGAGATCGCCCAGGTCGTCGGCCGCACCCCCGCCGCGGTGCGGCAACTCGCCTCACGGGCCCGTCGGCACGTCGAGGACGGCCGGCCCCGCACCCCCGCCACCCGCGCCGAACAGCAGGAACTGGTCCAAGCGTTCACCGCCGCCTGCCAGCACGGCGACCTACCCGCCCTGATCGCGCTACTCGACCCCGACGTCGTCCTGCGCGGCGACGGCGGCGGCAAGACCAACACCCTGGACCACATCGAACGCAACGCCGCACGGGTGGCGCCCATGATGATCGGCCAGTCCCAGGCCGCGGGCCCGATGGACATCCTGCCCGCCGAAGTCAACGGCGCCCCGGGCCTGGTCATCCGCAGCAGCGACGGCGAACTGTCAGTACTGGCGTTCACCGTCGACGCCGGACTCATCACCGCGATCGACCTCATCCGCAACCCCGACAAACTCGCGAAGGTCCCGAACGTGGGCTGACCGCGGCCGGGGAATCAGCACCATCGAAACCTTAGTGCCTCGTCGATAATGTTGATCTTGTAATCGGTCTAGGTCCGGGTGTCGACGACGGGCCGCAGCCGCTGCGCCTCCTCCAGGGTTGCGATCGGGTAGGCGAACTCGGCCGCTCCGGGCACGCGCGGGTCGGCGCTGCCACTGCCCACCGCGTAGATCAGGTAGTCGTAGCCGAGCACCGGGTTCGGGATGCCCGGCCTGGGCGCACGTAGCGGGGTTGAGCACCGATGCCGGGTTGCAGACGCGTCAGAGCTGGGAGAGCTGCCACAGGCGCAGGGCGAGGTGGACGTCGAGTACGCGGGTGCCGTCTCGCCAGTCAGTGCCCAGCAGGCGGTCGAGCTTGTCCAGACGCTGGCGCACGGTGTTGGGGTGCAGGTGGAGGCGGGCGGCGGTGGAGGCGACGCTGCGGTTGGCGTCGAGGTATGCCAGGGCGGTGGGCGCCATGGAGGTGCCGCTCTCGGTGTCGTAGGCAAGGGCCGGGCCGATGACGTCCTGAACGATGGCCTGGTGCAGCGACGTGTCCTGTGCTCCGAGCACGAGTCCGACGCTGCCCAGCGTCGACTCGGTGGCCGCCTCGCCCTCCCGTCCGAGGATCCGCAGCGCTCGCGCGAGCCGGTGTGCCCTCGCGTGCGTTTCACGGACCGACGTGATGCCGCGTCCGGGACCCGCGCAACCGACCGTGGCTGCTACGTTCCTACGCTCCAGCTCGGTGGAGATCTCGACACCGATCCGCGAAGGCGCTTCGGAGGTCAGCAGGGCGCACACGTGCCCACGGTGTGACGCGACGAGCCCGGCGCCGTCCGCTGCCTCGTGAACGACGCGAGCGACGATGGCATGTGCTGTCTCCGGTCTTTGGGAATCGACGACCAGGACCGCCAGTGATGCGTCGTCGGCGATGCCGTACTCGGCGAGCTTTCGCTGCAACGCAGGAGTGGAGGGGCCGGTCACGCTCTCGGCGAGAATGAGATCCAGGAGTTCGGACTGCTCGCGTGTCCCCGCCTCCGCGATCGCCTGATCGAACAACAGCTGGGCGATGAGGGTGGTAGCGGCTCTCTGCAGGATGAGCCGGTCGAGCGCATTGACGGGACCGGTGGTGTAGATCGCGCCCAGCACCTTGTCGCCCACCGCCGCGGCCATCACGGTCGTCGGGAGTGTCTCTGTCGTGGAGCGCTCCGGCCGGCCGGCCGGCCGGGAATCGCCCGTCACCGGCCCCCCGGACCGGCGGCACTCCTGTGCCAGCTCGCTCAGCCTTTGGGCGTCGTGCCCGTCTACGGTCCGGCCGGCGCGCAGCACGTCGGCGGTCACCATGTGCACGTCGGTGCTGAGAATCGTCGCGAGCTCCGCCTCGATGCGGCTCAGGCCCTCCATCGAGGACAGCGCGGAGACCAGGGATGCGTCGGCGCGCGCCAGCCGCTGCAGGTCGGTGACGTGACGCCGGCTCTCGGCCTCGGCGTGACGCGCCTGGTCGAGCGAGCTGTTGAGGCTCTCCACCAGTTGCGCGGTCTCGATGGCCACGGCGGCCAGCGAGGCCAGCGTCGAGGCCTCGGCGTGCTCGTACACACGGGAGTAGCGGTCCGCGACCAGCAGCGCGCCGATGACCCGGCCCTCGACGTACAGGGGTGCACCGAGGATCGCGTGCACTCCCTCGGCCCGTACCGTTGCATCGACGGACGGGATGTGGTGCAGGCAGGCCGAGACGATGGTGCAAGACAGTGATCAAGAGGCGTTCGGCCAGGGTGAGGGAGGGGTGGCGGCCGGTCCCGGCCGCCACCTTTCGCGGACCACCGCGCTGGCGGTGCAGGTCGGTTTCTCGCTGCTCATGGCGCAGGATGGCCAGCTGATCGAGGAGTTGGTCCCATTCTCGCTGCGGCAGACCGGTCAGGGCGGGGTGGGTCAGCCAGGCTCGGTCGTCGCGGTGTGGTGATGGTGTGGTCACGGTGGGGTCGGTGGTGGCTGTCGGCCATGCCGGCAGCGCCGCCGGGTGCAGGGTGTAGTTCCAGTCGCCGTGCCAGTCTTCGTGGCTGGTGAGCGGCCTGCCCCGCCAGTTCATCGTGATGTGGCAGAACAACCGGTGCTCGATCCGGTTCCATTTTCCAGGTGCCGGGCGGAAAGTGGCACACCGTGATGGCCAGACCGGTCTTGGCGGCCAGCGCCGCGAGCTCGGCCTTCCAGGCGCGGGTGCGGTATCCGTTGGAGCCGCCCGCGTCCGCGGTGATCAGCAGCCGCGTCGCATTCGGATGGGTGCCTCGCCCGGCGCCGTTCCACCAGCGGCGAATGGACTCCACGGCGAAGGCGGCGGTGTCGTGGTCGGTGCCGACGTTGACCCAGCCGCTGTCGGTGGTCAGGTCGTAGATGCCGTAGGGGATCGCCTTGCCGAGTTCGGTGTCGGGGAAGTCGTGCACGGCGACCTGCACCGGCCGACCCGCAGGACGCCATTGGCGGCCCGCGGTCTTGAACACCCCGACCAGTTCCTTCTTCTTGGTGTCCACGCCGATGACCGGCCGCCCCGCCCTCTGGTGGTCTGTGACCTGCTCGTTGAGGCAACGAAACTGAGCGTCCCGGTCGGGGTTCTGCCTGCCTTCCAAGTTCTTGAGGTTGCTTTGGCGACCATCAGGCAGACCCGCTGCACATCTGCTTCATCTGCGGCAGTTCGGCGGCGACCGGCGGGAACCGGAAGTGCTGGACCCGTTCGCACAGGTCGATCGGTGGCCGCATACCGATGGACCACGTGCCGACCGCGTCGTAGTCGGCGACGGCGCCTGGCATCCCGCTCGTCTGTCACGAAGTGGCCGGAGCCGCCTCCCGTTCTCGACACGTGAGCCTGCCTGGCACCCAGCGTTCACGGCCCGTCAAGCCGCCCTCAATGATCAAGATCGTGGGTGTTGGCCCGTTCTCGCCATGCTCGCGGGCATGAAGAGCATTTCACGCCGTCTCGTGGTGACCACCGGTCTGGCCGCCTCGCTGCTCGCCGTCTCCGGCTCGCTCACCCCGGCGTCGGCCGCCACCTACTGGACCTTCAAGAGCAAGGAGAACGGGAAGTGCATCACCGGCTCCTCGACCGGAAAGGTCTGGGTCTCCAGTTGCACCGGCGGCCGCACGCAGCAGTGGGACTGGATCGGCAGCGGCAGAATCTACAACCAGCTGAAGAACCGCTCCACCGGCACCTGCCTCACAACAGACTGGAAGACGTACAACAACGCCGTCTGGCTGAGCTCCTGCAAGTCGTCCCGTCCCGCGAGCCAGCTGTTCGGCTACGGTGACGGTTACATCGGCGGCTACGACAGGAACTCTGACATCTTTTTCTACCGCCTGCGCACCTCCCCGTCCGGAAGCGCCGCCGTCTACTCGTCCCACATCACATACGCGGACATCGCCGACAAGTACTACAAGTGGACAGGCACTCACAACTGACGCCCCGCGCGGAGCCGTAGCGCGCAAGGTTCGCTACGGCTCCGCGATCCGTACCGCCATGGGGAACTGATCGACGAGATCCTCCGCCACCTCGCGGAACGAGGCCTGTCCGGGCGGCGCGCGAGGAGGCTGGGTGCAGGAATCAGCGGTAGGTGCCAGCGCTCCACCCGGCCCCGCGAGGAGGGGCGGATCGGGGTTTTAGCGGGGTGGCGGCGTCGGGCTAATTAGCGGGACCGTGCGGGCCGCCGCACATCCTCGGAGTCGCCGTCAGCGGAATTGCGGCGTCGTCACTTCCACTTCAGGTTCGGGACCCGCAGGCAGGCGTCGCACTCGCCGCCCGTGTCCTTGTCGAGAACGAAGCTGGAGACGATCGCGTGCTCCCCATAGGGAGGGCCATCACCGATCGTGGTGTTGTTGATCATCTTGCCCTTGTGGAACCGGCTGTCCTCGACCGCGTCGGTCTTGTAGCCGGGTCCTCCGCTCCACCGCCAGATCGCATCCCGAGTCGGGTGGCCCGGCCTGGGCCGGATCCGGGCGGTGCCCGAACTCCTGAACATCTGGTGCCCGTTCTCGCGAACAAAGCCATCTGGCTCTGTCAGCGGGAACCGGCACCGGATGTCGCTGGCTGTCCATTGACAGTGGATCTGAGGCAGGGGTGGCCTTGTGACCTGGGGTGCCTCAGATTGAGCGGCAAGGTCGTTGGTCTGTGTTCGCCATCGAAGCTGAGGCAGGTCGTTAGATCGGCGGACTCAGTGTTGTCGGTGTCGACCTGGTGGTTCGGGCGGCACGTTCGCGTTCGCGGTAGGCGGTCTGGCGGCAGCGGGTTGAGCACCAGCGAGGAGGGCGTCCTTGGCCGGTGAGGTTCAGCGGGGTGCTGCATAGCGCGCAGGTCATGCCGTCGAAGGGCCTGATCTGGATCGGGGGTCGTGGTTCGGGTGGTTTGCGGGAGGCCTGGCGGCATTCCCTTTCGGCGGCGTCGCGGCAGGTCTTGGAGCACCAGCGGAGGGGGCGGTTTCTGCCGGTGCGCTGGAGTGGACCACCGCAGCGTTGGCAGACGGGTTCGCCGTCGGGATAGCGGCGGGCTCGGTCGCGAGCTGCGATCCGGTCGAGGTGGCGTTGCCGGTATTCGGCTTGTCGGCAGGCGAGCGAGCACCAGCGTGCTGGCCGTCCGCCGCGCGTGGAGGGTGTGGCCAGCAGGGTGTGGCATCGGGCGCAGTGCAGATCCGGCGCGCAGCGCTGCGCCGTCGCGCGGACACCGGCCCCCGGCATCGGTTGCCGGATCCCCGGGTACGAGCCAGAGCGCGTAGCTCCTTGGTCATGGGCGGGGCAGCGGTGACACCTGTTGCTCATCGGTCGTCGCCGCTGTGCTTCGATCGGGGCGCGCGCCGCACGGTTACCTCGGCGCCTGCGGAACCGTCATGACCATGACGGAATGTGCGCGAGGAAGGTAACGGCATGACCGGATCAGGTCCGCACGAAGTACTGGCGGGAGCCTTCGAACAGCAGCGCGAGCGCCTGGTGGCGGTCGCCTACCGGATGCTCGGGTCGCGGGTGGACGCCGAGGACGCGGTGCAGGAGGCGTGGATCCGGCTGGCGCGGCAGGACGCGGCCTCGATCGACAATCTGGCCGCCTGGCTGACCACCGTGGTCGGCCGGGTCTGCATCGATGTGCTGCGCTCGCGCAAGACCCGGCCCGCGCTGTCGTACGAGGACCGGCTGCCCGAACTGGTGGTGACCGTGGACGGTGGGGCGGCGCCCGAGGACGAGGCGATGCTCGCCGAATCGGTCGGGTTGGCACTGCTGGTGGTGCTCGACACCCTCACGCCCACCGAGCGGCTGGCGTTCGTGCTGCATGACATGTTCGCGGTGCCCTTCGCCGAGATCGGCGAGATCATCGGCCGGTCCACCGACACGACCAAGATGCTCGCCAGCCGGGCCCGCCGGAAGGTGCAGGGCACACCGCCGCCGGAGCAGGAGCCGCGACGGCAGCGCGCGGTGGTCGACGCATTTCTTGCCGCGGCGCGCTGCGGGGACTTCGAAGGGCTCGTGCGGCTGCTCGATCCGCAGGTGACCTGGCGCACGTTCCACCCGCGGGGGGTGACGACCACGGTCGGGGCGGCCGAGGTGGCCGGTCCGATCCTGCGCGGCATGCGGTCGATGACCTCGGTGCTTGCGGTCCTGGTCAACGGCGAGCCCGGGTTCGTGGCCTGGGGCGCCAACGGCAAGGTGCTCGGTGTGGTGGCGTGCACCGTGGTCGACGGCCGGATCGTCGAGCTGCTGACCGTGAGCGACCGCAAGCGCCTGGACACCATGGGCCTTCCCGAACGACCCCAGTAGCGCACGTCCGTCGCATGGGGTTGTTACCTCTTGGCGGGGGGCCTCGTCGTAGTGGTGCAAGCATCCCAAGACGAAGGAGACCGCGATGGAAACCCGGATCAACCCCATGGCCAACGAGGTCGGGTCGAAGTGGGCCAGGTACATCATCTCGTCGAACAAGGTCATCACCGACTCGGCGCTGCCGAAGGCGGTGCAGGAGCTGGTGAAGATCCGCGCCAGCCAGATCAACGGCTGCGGCGGCTGCCTGGACATGCACACCAAGGACGCCGCGGCCGCCGGTGAGAGCGCGGTGCGGATCAACCTGGTCGGGGCATGGCGGGAGACCACCGTCTACACCGAGGCTGAGCGGGCGGCGCTGGAACTCACCGAGCAGGGCACCCGCCTGGCCGACTCCAGCGGCGTCACCGACCAGGCGTGGGCGAACGCGGCCAAGCACTTCGACGAGGACCAGCTGATGGCCCTGGTGGCCCTGATCTGCGTGATCAACGCCTTCAACCGGCTGAACGTGATCACCCGGACACCCGGCGGCGAATACCAGCCCGGACAGTTCGGCTGACACCGACCTTCCCTCTCAGACGCTGAGGCTCAAGCGGACCCGGGACGACCTCGGGTCCGCCCGTGGCCGCCACCCCCGAACGCTGTACCAAGGACAAGACTCATGAACACCGCACTGTGGATCGTCACCAGCCTGCTGACCGCCATCTACCTGTTCTCCGGGTTGGGGAAGCTGTTCATCCCGCGCGAGAAGATGGCGACGATGATGAAAGCCTCGCGCTGGACCCTCGACTTCCAGCCCGGCACCCTCAAGGCCATCGGAGCACTGGAGATCCTTGGCGCCGCAGGCCTGATCCTGCCCGCCGTGCTCGACATCGCGCCCATACTCGTACCGCTGGCGGCCACCGGCCTGGCACTGATCATGACCGGCGCCACGATCATGCGGATCCGCCGAGGCGAGACCAAAGCCGCGCTGCTAGACGCGGGCTATCTTGCCTTGGCCGCCTTCGTGGCGATCGGCCGCTTCGCACTGGAACCCCTCACCGGCTGACCGGCCCGCAACCCGGGCGGGAAACGGGCCGCGCTCCGCTCCCGCTCCAGCCAGGACTCATACCCGACGTGTTCGCCGGCGCGGCTGAACCACCACAAGCCGGAGAAGTTGCTCTGCCCCTCGAACGAGGCGAACTCCCGCACCGGCCGCGCCCGCTCGAACGGAACATCCCACAGCAACGGCAATGGGCCGCGACGCTCCACACCGTCCTGGTCGAGGAACAGCACCTCCAGGCCACCAGTCCAGGCCGGTTCAACCGCCCCGGCCGCCCCCAGACGCATCAACAACTCCCCGCAATCCGGTAACCGATCGACACCAGACCGTAGCGACCCCCGCCGGCCAATGCCTCAACTTCACTGACAAACCTCTACGGATGCCTCAGCTTCGATGGCAATGCCTCGGATCCACTGGCAAGGGACACTGGCTTCGGACACCAGTTGGTGATCAACAAGGCGAAAATGTCGATGAGATTTAGCACCACGTCAGCCGCTCGCAGCCGCCGGAACGACGATGTGTGGAAGCGGCGCTGGTCAAGCGGCGAGCAACCAGGCTTGGGTGCTGGTCACTTACGTGGTGTTCGCCGTCCAGGCCGGCCAGTTGTCAGAGGCGTCCGGTTCGGGCGGTGAGACGACGATCCGTATGGGTGAGGGGTGGTCGGCCCTCTGCACCCGGGCAGTCGGCCGCCCGCCCCTTGCTCATTGGCCGGCTTATTGGTCGCGTCGGTGCACGCTGGTGATGGCGAGTGCGGCTGCGGCCAGTGCCCACACCGTGTAGACGGTCCAGGCTCCGCCGATCGTCCAGGGGAAGGGCGTCGGGGGCGGGGTGAGGTCGACCGCCACAAGCCGCAGCCACGCCTCAAAGGGCAGGGCGTGTCCGACGACCGCCGACCAGTAGCGGTCGTCGGTGACCATGATGGGCAGCACGACGATGACCCCAACGGAGGCGATCATGGTGGGCGCGGTCTGCCGGATGACGGTGCCGAGTGCCATGCCGACGAGCGCGCCCACCGGCGCCAGGAGGGCGGATGCCAGCACGACGCGCAGGGCGCCCGGGTGGCCGATGGAGACGCCCACGTCCCGGCCGTGGAGAATCGCCTGGGTCAGGCCGAACGAGACCGCCGCGACGAACGCGCCGAAGACGGTCGTGACCGCCGTGAGGACGACCGCCTTGGCGGCCATCACGGAACGGCGGGCCGGAACGGCCGCGAACGTCGTGCGAATCGTGCCGGTGGCGTACTCGCCGGTGATCATGAGGGCGCCGATGGCGCCGAGGGCGAGCATCATGACCATGGCGGCGTTCGCGGTGAAGGCTATCTGCAGCGGAATCCCGTCTCGGACGAACTGGGCCCGGTCGTTGGCGACCTGCTTCGTCCGGTGGCTGTAGGTGTCATAGGCGGTGCCGGCGTTCAACCCGATGACGGCCAGGGCGGTGGCCGCGTAGGCGATCCAGGTCGATCGCAGCGACCGGAGCTTGATCCACTCGGCGGCGGCCAGGTCGCGGAGGCGGGCGCGGGGTTCGGTGACGCCGGGTTCGGCGGCGCGTGCGCTCGCCGTCGTGGTCCCAGAGGTGGTGTCGGCCGTGGTCATCGGGATTCTCCTGCGGGGTACTGGACGCTGTCGGCGGTGAGTTGCATGAACGCCTCTTCCAGGGAGGCGGACCGGGTGCCGAGGTGGTGCAGCGGGATGCGGTGCTCCAGGGCGATCTCACCGATCCGGGCCGCGGTCAGGCCGGTCACGGTGAGCAACTCGCCTTCTGCGTGCACCGCCGCGCCTTCGGCCGTCAGCAGGTCCCGCAGGACGGCGGGGGCGGGCGTGCTCACCGTGACGTCCTGGCGGGTGCCGCGGGCCGAGAACTCCGCGAGTCCCTCCGCCGCGATCAGCTCGCCGCGGCCGATGACGATCAGCTGGTCGGCGGTGTGTTCCATCTCCGACATCAGATGGCTGGAGACGAACACGGTGCGGCCCTCGGCGGCCAGCCGCCGGAACAGCTCGCGCACCCACTTCACGCCCTCTGGGTCGAGGCCGTTGAGCGGTTCGTCGAACAGCATCACCGGTGGGTCGCCGAGCAGGGCGGAGGCGATGCCCAGCCGCTGTTTTCATGCCGAGGGAGTAACCGCCGATGCGGCGCCGGGCGGCCTCGGCGAGGCCGACCTCTCCCAGCACCTCCTGCACCCGGCGCCGCGGGATGCGGTTGCCGCGGGCCAGGGCGGACAGGTGCGCCGCCGCGGTGCGTCCGCCGTGCACGTCGTGCGCGTCGAGCAGGGAGCCGACGTGACGCAGGCCGCGGGGGCGGTTCCGGAAGGGGCCGGCGCCGCGGCCCGGGTCGCCGAGACCCAGCCGGCCCGAGCCCGCGAGGCCATGCTCACCGTTCGTTCACCAGCTTGGTGGCCAGGGTGTACTTGACCCGAAAGCCCATCATCGCGGCCTCGGTGCCCAGCGCGATCAGCAGGTGCGACTTGCCGGTCCCGCTGTCGCCGGTCATAACCGACCGACAAACGCGGTCGCTTCTCACCGACAAAGCCAGCCCTCGGGATTGCCGGGACCGCGGTCGATGACGGTGGTGTTGATGTTGGCGTGGCAGTCGAGCTGGGCGGCGCCGAGGAAACCGATGCGGCCGGCCTGCAGCCAGTAGTTGAACATCTCCGGCACCGGCACAACGGCTGTCGGCGGTGTCGGCGAGCGCGTGGTCCAGTCGATGGGCAGGGTCGGGCCCGCGCTCGACGCTGCCGCCGCCGAGGCGTTCAAGTCAACACTCAAGGTCGAGTTCGTCCACCGGCACCGCTCCACAACCTCCGCCGACGCCCGCATCAAGATCTCGACCTGGATCGCCGACTTCTACAACACCACCAGGAGACACACCGCCAAACGGGCTCGTCCCGATCACCTTCGAGCAGCAGATGGCAGAAGCACGGAGAACATCGACAGACCAGCTCAGGGCCGAGGTGGCGTAACACCGTCTCCAGGCGTGCTAAAGCGTTGGAGAACGTTGTTGGTCACTGTGGTGATGTAGGGGGCTTGCAGGCGGAGGCCGTTGACCCATTCGCAGGTGCCGGCGGTGAACACTTCGCCTGCGCCGCGCCGGAACGATACGACCATGCCGGCGCCGCGGGCGAAGCGGCGCCGGTTGTGCTCGGTGTAGTCCTCGCCCGCGATACTGGCGCGATACCGAGCGTCCCCGTCGCCGAGCATCAAGTAGGCGTTATCGCCCTCTCGGCCGTATTCGGCTGCGGTGGACCAGTTCATGGCGATGATGTGCAGGTCGTCGGGCGCGCCGTCGGTTCCGCTTGGGTAGGGCAGTCCGTCACGGAACTCGTAGTCGAGGCCGTCGACTTCGTAGGAGAAGACTGCGGCTTCGTCGCCCAGGGTGTCGGCGTAGCCGAGGCCGGTGCCTTCCAACGACCAGTGTTCGGGGCGGAAGACGGTGTATCCGCGTGAGGAGCGTGGTGCGAAGGCGCCGAAGCCTGCGTACATTCCGCGTAGTGCGTTGACCCCGAACGTCGTGGCTCCCGGGTTGCCGACGGCGGGGTCTTCCCAGGCGCCGGTGAGCAGGTGCTGCGCTTCGGTGCCGGCGACGGGGTCGCGCTGGGTGGCGTCGTACTTGTAGGCGATCTGCGTGTCGTTTTCGAGGTCGAGTCGGATTTGCCACATGAAGTTGCCGGCGAATCGAGCCACGTGGCCGCCCGCGGTGACGTAGTCGTCGACGTGGGCCCGCATCTGGGCTGTCCAGTACTCGTCGTGGCCGCTGAAAACGGCACACCGGTAGGGCGACAGGGCCTCAGCGTTGGTGTGGAGGTCTTCCTGGGGCAGCAGGTCGATCTCGTAGCGTTGGCCCTCTGCCCAGCGGAAGAAGTGGCGTTCGTAGGTCGCCCATCCCGATGCGGCGTAGTACTTTGCGTACCCGTTGAGGTAGGCCCATTCTGCGAACTCGTAACGGGGCGGCTGGGGTTGGCTTGGTCGGGTGGCGCTGACCATGCGTGGTGCGCTGTCGGGCAGCCACACCTGCCCACGTGCCCACGGGCGCTTGGCTGACAGAATCGGAGACCGTCCTCGGGCGGTGTCGGGGTGCAGGCCGAAGTAGTGATTTGCTCCGCCCCAGTCGTTGTACGCGGACCAGGTACAGGTGGCGAGCACCTGTACCAGGGCATTGGGCCGGGCGGTCGGGCTCCGAACGACGAAGAAATGGTGCCCGAGCGGACGTGCTCCCGCCGGGGCGCGGGAGTCGCGCATCTCGACCAGGTACGGACCAGGTCGCAGGTCCTCGGGGAGGGGCCATGAGGTCGTGACGGTCCAGGCGCAGCCGGTCTCGTAGGCGTTGGCCGGGACGGGCTGGAAGGCGACCGAGGCGAGTCGGCTGCGGTGCACTGTGGTCTCGTGGAACCCGTCTCGGTAGACCCGCAGGTCCAGGTCTGAAGTGGTGGCTGAGATGAACAGGTCCACCGTTTCACCCGGTAGGTAGGACCGTTTGTCGGTGTAGCACCAGGCGGCGGGGTAGCCGTCCTCCCGGGGGACCTCGACCCAGACCCGTTGTGGACCGGGTGGCAGTCCGGACACGAGTTCGGGGGTGAGGTCACCGCCGGGGCGGGATCCGTTCGCGGTGGAGGTGGCCACGTGGACTCCTTCCTGTTGGGGGCGTCGAGGCCAGCACGCGGTTGGAGCCTCCGAGCCGACGTTGGGTCCCGGAGCTGGCGCGATCGTGCAGTGCGGGTCGCGTGGGGAGCTCAGGGCATCGTCACCCGTGATCCCGACGGGTCGGCCGTACCGGTGTCCGCGTCCTGCGTCGGCGGTTGTTCGGCTGCGGGGGTGACGTGGTCGTGGCCGCCCTTGGCGGGTGCGGTTTCGGGAAGTACGAACAGGGTGAGCAAGGAGACCGCGACGGCGATGGCCACGTACCAGGCTGGCATCAAGTCGCTGCCCGTCGTGGAGTTGAGCCAGGTGAGCACGAACGGCGAGGAGACCGAGGCGGTGACCGAGAGGTTGAATCCCAGCGACACACCGGTGTAGCGGACCCGGGTCGGGAACAGCTCGACCCACGTGCACACCAGTGGGCCCGTGTAGCAGCCCAGTGCCAGGCCGCCGACGATGAGCTGCAGTACGCCGATCAGCACAAGGCTCCCGCCGTCCATGAACAGGAACGTCGGGAAGATCAGCAGCAGCATGGCGATCGAGCCGACGAACAGCAGCGGCTTGCGCCCGATCCGATCGGACAGGTGGCCGGCCACCGGGATGGTCAGTGCGTAGGCAGCGATGGCCAGCGAGGTTGTGACCAGCGAGCTGCTGGCGCTGTAGCCGAGCTCGGTGCGCAGGAAGGTCGGTGTGTAGACCAGGACGACGTAGTAGCAGACGGTTTGGCCCAGGGCGATGCCCGCGACCTTCAGCACGTTGGCCAGCTGCGTCTGGACGGTCTCGCGGACCGGGGACGAGGCGACCTCGTCGGACTCGGCGATTTCCTGGAACGAGGCGGTCTCCTCCAGGCGTAGCCGGATGTAGAGCCCGATCAGGCCCAGCGGGAATGCGATCAGGAAGCCGACCCGCCATCCCCAGCTCTGCAGTTGGTCCGCAGTCAGGGCCCCGGCCAGCACGAACGAGAAGATGGACCCGGCCAGCAGCCCGCATCCGGTGCTGGAGGGCATGAGGCCGACCATCACGCCGCGCCGCTTGGCGGGCACGCTTTCGGCGATCAGCGCTGCGCCGCCGGCATATTCACCTCCGGCGGAGAAACCCTGCACGATGCGGGCGAGGACGAGCAGGATCGGGGCGGCGACGCCGATGGTCGCGTAGCTGGGTATCAGCCCGATCGTTCCGGTGGACAGCGACATCAGGATGAGCACCAGTGCGAGCGTGCGCTTGCGCCCGATCTTGTCGCCGAAGCGGGCGAAGACCACGCCACCGAGGGGGCGGGTGATGACCGGCAACGCGAAGACCCCGAACGTGGCCAGCAGCGCCGCCGTCGGGTCGTTGCTCGGGAAGAAGACGGCCGAGATCGTGACCGCCATGAACCCGTAGATGCTGTAGTCGAACCACTCGATGAAGTTGCCGATGGCACCGGCGGTGGTTGCCTTTGCTGAGCTGGCTGGTGTTGTTGCCGCCATACCTGTTCCTGTCCGTGGGATCGGTTCCGCCTGGGGCCGCAGTGACCAGGGGGTGCCCGTGTCCTGCGACTATCGCTTGGCCTGCTGTGTTGGGGGAACCGTAGGTCGGCTCGCGGTATAGAGGTAGGCGGTCGGTCCTGGGCAAGCCATAGGGTAAGCCTGATGGTGAGCGAGACTCCCTGGCGAACGGCGGTTGGCGCCGCGGTGGCTTAAGCCTTTCGAAACCCTGTCGAAATCTTTGACGCGGAGGTGTCACGCAACGATGACACTGAACCAGCTGCGCGCGTTCGTCGCCGCCGAGCGTCTCGGGTCGTTCACCGCAGCGGCGGTGCACCTGGACATCGCACAGGCCTCGGTATCGGAACTGATCCGGCGCTTGGAGGAGGAACTCGATGCCGTGCTGTTCGTGCGGGGATCTAGACGCTTGTCGCTGACCGCAGCCGGCGCTGAGCTGCTTCCCTATGCGCGGGAGAGCGTCGCCGCAGCGGACGAGGGGACGCGGGCGGTCACATCGCTGGGATCGCTCGGCGGCGGCACTGCGACCTTCGGCGTGCTGCGCAACGCCGACTACTATCTGCTGGGCAACCTCGTGCAGACCTTCCACCGCAAATATCCGGCGGTGCGCGTGCGGCTCGTCGGGCAGAACTCAGCCGAGACGGCCGCCGCCATCTCCGCTGGAGAAATCGAGGCCGGCCTGGTCGTGCTGCCGGTCGACGAAGACGACCTGATCGTCTCCCCGCTTCTGCAGGACGAGGTGCTCTACGTCAGCTCCGAGCCCGAACGCGTGGCCGAACCGATCACGATCGAACAGTTCGCCCGGCGTCGCCTCGTGCTCTACGACGCCCATTTCGGGTGGAAGGACCCGACTCGTCGGCAACTCGCCGACCGCGCGCACCTGGCCGGCGTGCGGATCGAGCCCTTGATCGAGATCGAGCACGTCGAAGCTGCGCTGAAGCTGGTCGCTGCCGGAGTGGGCGACACGATAGTCAGCTCAGCGCTGCTCGGCAGCCCGGCTTTCCCAGTCGATCTACACACGGTGTCCTTCGCCGATCCGCTGTTCGACACCATCGCGTTCGCCCGCAAGCGCGGTCGCCCGCTGTCGCGAGCGACGCGTGAGCTGGCCAGGCTGGCTGAGGACGCCATCAGCGTAGTCCGTGGCCCAGAAGCTCGGCCTCGGCAGCGGCCCTGATGACCGGGCCGACGGGCATTTTGGGGCGGTGCACGACGCCTGTTGATCAGTTCGACGCCGTCCATGACCTGCACTAACACAAAGCCATCGGGTAACCCTATGAAGAGGTCAGGTGTTGGCCATCTAGTCCTGTGCCTGTGATGTGCTTAGCGTTCCCTGCCATGCAGATCACTCCTTCCGAGGCAGCCCAGCTCGGGCCCCTGACCTGGCTCAAGAAGCCCGCCGTGGACGGCCCCCCAGCCCAACGCGATCCCAACGTCATCGAACGGGTCACCCAGATGCTCCGCGAGATCGAGCGTCGTGGTCTGGACGCCGTTCGGCAGTACTCCCACGAGCTCGACGGCTGGTCCGGCTCGCTTGAACTCGACCGCGACGAGCTGCGCCGCTCCGGTGACGCCCTGCCCGCCGATGTGCGCGCAGCCCTCGAGCTCGGGTACGAGCGGACCCACCGGTTCGCCGTGGCGCAGCGCAAGCACCTGACCGACTTCGAAATCGAGCTGGCCGACTCGGTGGTGTGCGGTCAGCGCTACGTCCCGGTCAGCCGTGTCGGCGCGTACCTTCCCGCGGGCCGGTTCCCGCTGCTGGCCAGCGCGTTCATGACCGTCGGCGTTGCCAAGGCCGCCGGAGTGCCCACGGTTTTGGCTTGTACCCCGCCTTCCGGTGAGCACGGTGCTCACCCGGCGGTGCTCTACGGTGCTTATCTCTCCGGCGCTGACCGCGTGTTCACCATCGGTGGCGTTCAGGCACTCGGCGCGATGGCGTTCGGTCTGCTCGACGATGCCCCGGTCGACATGCTCGTCGGTGCGGGCAACGCCTTCGTCACCGAAGCCAAGCGGCAGCTCTTCGGCCGGGTCGGCATCGACCTGCTCGCCGGGCCCTCCGAAGTCGCGGTGATCGCTGACGAGACCGCTGCCCCCGAGTGGGTCGCGGCCGACCTGCTGGGCCAGGCCGAGCACGGCCCCAACTCCCCGGCCGCGCTCGTGACCACCTCCGAAGCCTTCGGCCAGCAGGTCATCGCCGCGATCGAGCGTCAGCTCGAAACCCTCGCGACTCGAGAGATCGCCGGTGCCGCTTGGCGCGACTTCGGTTCGGTTGTGGTGGCCCGCGACGCCGCCCAGGCCGCTGCAGTCAGTGATGTCTGGGGCCCGGAGCACGTGGAGATCCAGACCGCAGACGACGACTACTTCCTCAGGACCCTCACCAACTACGGGTCACTGTTCCTTGGGCGGTGGAGCACCGTCGCTTACTCTGACAAGGGCATAGCGGGGACCAACCACGTCCTGCCGACCGGCAAGACCTCGCGCTACAACGCCGGCCTCTCGGTATCGCGGTTCCTCAAACCGCTGACCTACCAGCGCGCGGGCAAGGAAGGTACCGCGGCGCTGGCCCAGGCCGTCGAGCGGATCTCTGCGTTCGAAGGACTGGCCGCGCACGAGGCCACCGCCACCATCCGGATCGACCACGTCGGCCGCCACTCCGGGGCATTCGACGACACCCCCGCCGTCGGCCCTTCCTAACCAGCTACGGGCTGGGCCGGATACCCCCGTCGTCCGGCCCCGCCCGTCCCACACACCACACCGGCGCCACCAGGCCATTTCAGATGCACCAACCCCTAGGACGTTTCCAACGATGGCACGTCCGACAGGAGTTCTCATGGCACACGACGTTTCGCGCTACGCCAATGGCGCGCTCACCAACGGCCTCAAGAGCCGCAAGATCACGATGCTCTCCATTGGTGGTGTGATCGGCGCCGGCTTGTTCGTCGGGTCGTCGGCGGCCATCGCCGAAGCCGGGCCCGGGGTGCTGGTGTCCTTCCTCATCGCGGCCACACTCGTGGTGCTGGTGATGAAGATGCTCGGAGAGATGGCCATCGCCAACCCCGACACCGGATCGTTCTCCACCTACGCCGATCGTGCACTGGGCCGGTGGGCCGGGTTCTCCATCGGCTGAGTGTCGGCCAGTGTCGTGCTGTCCGCATCCAGCCCGGTTTCGGTGCCGGACCATGTCGCCGAATGCCGTCCCGTACCGATTCCGCCGAGCCCACAACGAGCCGACATGGGCCCGGTGGGGCGGGTTACCGCTTGCCGGGAGGGGCGTCGTGCCGTGGTTCAAGCGACGCGTTGCCAGGAGTCGCCGAAGTCGGCGATGACCTTCAGTTCCCCGCCGAGGGCGTGGATGTAGTCGGCGAGAGTGGCGAGCTCGGCAACCGAACCGCTCTCGATCGCCGAGACACGTTGCTGTGACACCCCCATGGCCTCAGCAACCTCCGCCTGCGTGAGGCCGGCCTTCTTGCGCATGTCGGTCAGGTACTGGGCGGCTACCTGGAGCTTCCGCCGCCGGCGGGCCTCTTCCACGGTCGGGCGGTCGTCGGGGTGGACGAACTCGTCCAGGAACTCCTCGCGGGTGTAGCTGAAGAACTGGGGCTGCTCGCTCATCGCTGTCCCTCCAGGTATGCCTTATAGGCCGCCTCCGCTGCCGGGATGGCCTCGGCGTACCATTCCTTCCACCGGCCGGACTTGTCGCCCGCGATCAGCAGGACCGCGTTGCGCGCCGGGTCGAAGATGAACAAGATCCGCACCTCGCTGTCACCACTGGAGCCTGGCCGGAGTTCTTTCAGGTTATGCAGGTCGGACCCGGCGATCCGGTCCACCAGTGGCCGTCCGAGGACGGGGCCGTCATCGAGCAGGCGGTCGATCGCCTCGGCCACGAGCCGCCGGGTGACCGGATCACCGGCGCGGAGCGCATGCAGCCAGTCCCGGACCTGGCCCGTCATCACGAGCCTGTGCGCCACGGAAACCTCCCGCCAAAATGAGGATACAACGACATTGTTGTTCTGGCTATCCTACTGGCGCGTGGGTGCGGGAACATTCCCCTGCGCGAGTACGAGGAAGCGTTCCACCGGTCACGCGGCTCAGCCACCCCGGTCGGCTGAGAACCAACCATCTGAGCCTCCAACATCGCCGGGGCGGTCCAGGGAGTACCTGCCGCAGGAGCTCGGCTTCGGTTCGGGCATGACCTGCTGGCGGCGCCTGGCGGCTTGGAACGAGGCCGGCGTGTGGGACGAGCTGCACCTTGTGCTGCTGAAGAAGCTGCGGGCGGCGAGCAAGCTCGCCTGGTCCAGGGCGGTGACCGATTCCTCCCATGTCCGGGCGGCTCGGCGGGGCCCAAAGCGGTCCCAGCCCGGTCGACCGCGCACGACCGGAGAGCAAGCACCACGTCCTCACCGACGGGCAGGGCATCCCACTCGCGGTGTCGCTGACCGGCGGCAACCGTAAGACGTCACTCAACTGCTGCCGCTGCTCGACAGGACCCCAGCTGTGACGGGTAGGCACAGCGGCGGCCGTTCGCACGCGGCGCCATGTTCCGGGTCGCGTTGCGCTTCGCGGGCATCCGGCCGCGCATGCCCCCATGGAGCAGGTGACGGCACAAACGCCCGAGAGGCTCAGAACCTCTCGGCGACGTGCCTGCCGAGATCGAGTTCGACTCCCTGAGGCTGCTGCAGGCCGCGTTCGAAGAGGCTGCGCACGTGATCCGCGTTCTCCGGACGCCTCGCCGTGCGCCTGAAGGCGGCCATAGCGGCTGCGTAGTCCCCCGCTGGGATTGCGGTGGCCGCGTCGACGAACTCCTTCGCGCCGGAGACCCCGGCCTTGCTGAAGCCGGCGATGCGGCGGGCGAAGGCGTCGACGAAGTCGTCCAGCTCGCCCTCCGGAAGAACGCGGTTGACGTAGCCGTATTCGGCGGCGAGCTGGGCCGGGAAGTCGTCTCCTCCCAGCACGATCTCCATCGCGCGGCCCCGCCCCACCAACTCGGCCAGTCGCCCCATCGGGTTGCCGCCGGGTACGGCGCCGAAGCCTACCTCGGGCTGTCCCAGGATGGCGCTGGTACCGGCGAAGCGGATGTCCGTGTTCAGGACGAACTCACTTCCCGCTCCTCGGACACGGCCGTTGATGGCCGAGATCGTGACAGCCGGGACCCTGCTGAGGCGCAGAAGGTTGTCCGAGAAGGGGAGGAGTCCAGTGGGGCCCACCGCCGTGCTGTACACGCGCTCGATGTCGGCCAGGAGGTCGAAGTGCGCCATGAAGAAGTCGGGGTTGGCGCTCTGGAACACCACGACGGTCAGATCGGGGTCCTGCTCCATGCGGGTCACCAGATCGGCAAGCTGCTCGACGGTGTCCAGGTCGATGAGGTTGATCGGGGCGTTCTCGAAGGTCACCTTCCAGTAGGACGGCGACACCGCATGCACATGAAATTGCGAGTGATTACTCATGGGAACGACCCTAGAGGGTCTGACTTTAAAAATGCAACCCAGTCTGGACGTGACTCCGACCTCTGACCCCACTTTCGAGGGAAGCGGCGAGTTCGAGGGCGCCGGAGCGTCACCGCACCGGTGCTGAGCAGGCAATTCCGTCGTCCGGCTGCGCGGATGGGGCCGCGAGCCGCCGGAGGAGGAGGTGATGCAGGTGGGGTTCTTGCTGCTGTTCATGGCGCAGTCCGCGAAGGCTGTCGCGCTCCTGACGCCGCAGCAAGGGGTGTCAGGATGGAGCCTCGGTGACTGCTCGGGCCGTCAAGAGATCCATGGACCCAGGAGTGCTCACTGGAGTGCGGCAGGTTCTCTGTGTACCGCCCCAGCGCGGGTCCTGTGGGCCGCCTGGCTCCCCCGTCGTTCCGCCGCATTCCGGGTACCGCCGCGTTCGGCTGGGCGGGATCGCGAACTCGTTGACGGGGACTGCGTTCAGCCGGACTGGCTGAGGGATGAGCTCCGAGGGTCAGGTGCTGCCATCAGCGACACATCCTCCATCGGAACCTCGCGACCATCGTCATCGAGGAACCCCACGTGGACGGCCCGATCCGTGGAGCGGGTCCGCTGGGAAACGGAGGGACCTGAAGGCCGCGGACGGTGACGGTCACCCCACTGCTGCAGCGCCCCCAGGACGAGCTGCAGTTCGAGCCCGGCCGGCGTCAGATGGTAGCTCTGCCGGTGCCTGCTACCGGCCTCCTGGTACGCCAGTGTCCGCAGCACTCCGGCGTCGACGAGAACCTTGAGCCGGTCACTGAGCAGGTTCGACGCGATTCCGAGAGCCGACCGGATTTCAGCGAACCGGTGCCTGCCGTAGAAGACCTCACGCAGCACCAGCAGAGTCCACCGCTCGCCGAGTATCTGCAGGCTCCGCTCCATGGAACAGGCTGGCTCGTCATCCATGGGGCCGGACACGCGCCTTCCTGACGGCACAGAACTCACCTCCACATCGACGCCCGGTACTCGTTCCGGTGGCCACATACGACCGCAGCCCGCACGTATACCTGAGTTTACTATCACCAGCCAGATGGCGCGTACGCCTGCCGGCACTGTCGGGAATGCGCATGTGCGTGCCGGCGGTGATCGAGCACCGCACCCGCCGGATCAAGGTGCTGGGCGCGACCGCGCACCCGACCGCCTCATGGGTGACCCAGGCGGTCAGGAACCTGGTCATGGACCTGGAGGATGCCCGATGCCGAGCCCGGTTCCTCACCCGGGACCGGGACGGCAAATATTCCGGTCTGTTCGATGCGGTGTTGTGCGATGCGGGCATCGAGGTCGTGCTCACCGGGACCGGGATGCCGCGAATGAACGCGGTCATGGAGCGGCGGGTGCAGACCTGCCGCCATGAACTGCTCGACCGAACCCTGATCTGGAACCAGCGGCATCTCCTGCATGCCCTCCGATAGTTCGAGGCCTTCCACAACGAACACCGTCCCCACCAGGGCATCGCCAACACCCGACCGCTGCAGCCACTGCCGCCGATCGTCGAACCGGCCGACATCGCCCCTGAAGGTACAACGGCGCCAACGTCTGGGCGGAATCCTCAACGAGTATCGGCATGCCGCTTGACCTGCTCGGATGGAATTTCCGGCAGGCGCAGCCGCCAATTCAGGAATCTCGATTCCGGGGCTGTGTCTCCTGACGGCGAGCGCGGATCAACCGGGCGCCGACGCCAAAGGCGATCAGCGCGACGAGTGCGAAACTGCCGATGATCAACGGCATCCGGTTCGGGGGCGTGTGCCCGGAGACCACAACGATCTCGTAATTGTCCAGCACCGCGCTGACATTGCGTGCCACAAGGAGATAATCCCGGTGGTCGAGCAGTTCGTTGTGCTGACGGAAGTCCTCCAGGCCACCGGCGTAGACCCGACCGCGGGAGTCGATCAGCGAGGTGGGGTAATACGCATTCGGCGAGGTGGGGTAACGGCTGGTCTCGGGTACCACGTACAGCCTGATTATCTCAAGCCGCCCATCGTTGCGTTTGACCAGGGCGCAGCGCTGGTAGACCTGCCTGCCCGATGCGGCCAGTTCCTCGGCCTTCAGCATGCCTGGGGAGTCTGGGCAGGCCTTCATTCCCTCGGTGCTGCCGTCGCACCCATATGAGCCCGTCAACGCCCTCATGGCGTGCCACTGCCCACGGAACTCCGTCGCGAAATACGACGCCCGCTCTGCGGCCGTACGGCCTTCGTGAATCATCGGGTCGTCCACAACCTCGGTCGATCTCACGTATTCGCCGAACAGTTCTGACGCCGTGGGTGGCGGCGCCGAGCTTGGGCTGCACCCCACCGTAGTGATCACGAGTAGAGCCGCAATGGCTATCCGTACTGCGACCATGGACGCCCTCCCAGGCCCGGATGGTAACGGGTCTCATGATGCACCATCGGGCATCAAGAACGGATAGGGCAGCTGTAATTGGGGTGTTGGCCTGCGGTTTTGGCTCAAGGGGTGGTTTCGGCGTAGGTGCGCCAGGCGTGGTGGCATGCGTGGGCTCCTTGCTGGTGGCGGCGGCACTATCGTGCCCCCGACAGCCGTCGGGGTGAACTTAATGTTCTCGCTGAACTGGCGGGGTTAGTGGCTGAACAAAAAGTTCCCTGTCATCAATCACCGGATGCAGCCGCTGGCATAGATGCTTGCCGCCGGAGACATCCCGAAGACGGGCCCGGGAGGGCACCGAGGAGCGACTACTGACTCCAGCGCGACCGGCTGAGAACGAACCGCACCCATCTCAGCTTGAGCGACTGCTCCGACCGGCACGCCGCCGCGCCCCCAGCCCATTCCCCTCCGCCACTTCGAACTCGAACACAACCGCACGGAGTTCGGCATACTCGGGTTCGAGCCACCTCTTGTGCAGGAATCTGCGAACCCGCCGCCTTTCCATCGGCGGCGACTTCAACACCTACCCCCCGCGGCGGTCCGATCGTGACCGGCGACGAGATGGACGCCTTGCCCCACCACCTGCAGGTGACCCGCTGCCACACCTGCGCCGACGGGGAACTGGAGCCCAACTACAACGTCGACGACGTCTTCGTCCATCGGGCAGGCCTGGTCGACATCGCCGCACACCTGCCACCGGCACGCCGTGCCCCTCCGGCGGCCCATCGGGCGTGGCGGCATGCGCGTCAACCGGGTGTACGGCTCGCGTGAACTCGCCGACGCCGCCACCTCCTATCGGCACCTCACCATCGGCAGCGACCACGACGCACTGATCCTCGACCTGGCCCTGAAATGCGCCGACACGTAGTGCACCCGATCCCGCCGCGCACCATAACCCGCTCCCCGAGAAGGAACTACTCCCTCCGGATTCCTGCCATCAGCAGGTCAGCGATCAGGACAAGGTAGAGCGGTTCGGCGGTCACGAGAACCTGGCTGGGCATTCCGGTGGAGGTGGATTCGGTGATGAGGGCGTCGCGACGGACGGGCGAAGACCGGCCGCGGTCTCGGCGTCCAGCGGCTGGTCGTAGGCACGCAGCGGGGTGTCGGCGCCCACCAGGCCGTGCCTGGCCGACAGGGCAACTTCCGTTTTCCTTCACCGGTCCCGTGTCCGCGCGGAGACGAACGAAGATCGCAGGATCGAGCGCCCGGCTTTCAGAGGTCGTCGGGGTCTGCCGAGGCGGGCTCGCCTGAAGTGTCGCGCGGCGCCGTGCCGGCGCGGATGGCGGACAGCAGGCCGGGGAAGCGGGACTCGATGTCATCGCGGCGCAGGCTCACGGCGGTGCGGTTGCCGTACTGCTCGACCGTGATCAGTCCCGCCTCCCGGAGCACCCGGAAGTGGTGGGTACGCCCGGCCTTGCCGATGGGCAGGCCGAACCACGAGTACGGGCGGACACTGCCGGGGGGCTGTTCCACCAGCGCGGCGACCACCCGCAAGCGGTTGGGGTCGGCCAGGGCGCACAGGATCTCGGAGAGGTCCAGTTCCTCCCGTCGTGGATGTCTCAGCGCCTGCGGCAGCGCGTCCTCCTGCGTCTCGGTCGTCATCAGGTGCGAGTCCACTTCTCGTCGAGGTACGACGCCCACCTTACTTTCGGGGCGGACCATGAGGTACGGTGCACATCGTACTAGTCGTTACCGATAGGTTTAGTGGGTATCTTCATGACTCTCCAGCTCGTCGAGTTCACCCTCGAGGACGCGAGCCGCGACTCGGCCGACCGGCTCATCCTGGCCGTCGCCGATGCCCTGCGCACGGGTGGTGCGGAGTTGATCGAGGTCCAGGTTCCCGTCGGCCACGACCACGTGTTCCTGATCACCGACGAGCCCGCCCCCGACACCGTCGCCGACGCGCTGCGGCGGGCGGGGATCGTCTTCGACGACATCGCCGAGGTCCGCCTGGTGGGCGCCGACCTGGCGGAGGTCAAGGCCCAGGCGGGGCCGGCGGGCTACCTCGTGGAGTGGGACCTGCCGGCCGGTCTCAGCATGGACAGCTACCTGGCCCGCAAGGCGGAGAAGTCGCCGCTGTACGCCGAGGTCCCCGAGACCAGGTTCCTGCGCACCTACGTGCGTGAGGACATGGGCAAGTGCCTCTGCATCTACGACGCGCCCGACGCCGAGGCGGTCGAACGCGCGCGCAAGGTCGTCGACACGCCCATCGACCGGCTGCACGAACTCGACCGGCGCTCCTGAGCGGAAGCGAGAGCGATGAGCACCACGAGCACCGCCGACCCCCTCCCCCAGCAGGACGAGGAGGTCACGGCGCGATTCCTCGCCAGTGCCGCGGCCGTCGACCAGGGCGACGACGACGTCCGCTCGGGCCTGCGCTGGCTCGGCGAGCGGAACCTGTTGGACGTCGGTGCCCCCGATCACGGCGACGGGCGGCTGCGCCCGTTGCTGGGCACCGTGGAGAGCGTGGCCAGGGGCTGCCTGAGCTCGGCGTTCGCCCTGTGGGCCCAGCGGATGGCTGTGGAGTACCTGAGCCGGGCGCGGCCCACCGCGCTGACCGAAGAGTTCCTCGACGCGCTCCGTTCGGGCCGCGTGACCGGGGCCAGCGCGATGGCGCCGGCCATGAAGGAACTGTCCGGCCTGGACCGGATCCGGACGCTGGCGCGGCCGGTCCCCGGCGGGTACCGGCTCGACGGGCCCATCCCGTGGGCGTCCAACCTCTTCCCCGGCGCGATCATCGTCCTGCCCGCACGTCTGGACTCCCCCGGGCACGAGGAGCACGTCGTCGTGGCGCTGCGCGTCGGCGACGAGGGAGTGCGGCTCCGCCCGTTCCCCGCCCTTCTGGCGTTGAACGGCACGGCCTCGACCTCGGTCGACCTACGGGACGTCTTCATCCCGCAGGAGGCGGTCCTGTCAACCGACCTCCCGTCCTTCTGCGCGAGCGTGCGCACCACCTTCCTGCTCGTCCAGACGGCCTTCTGCTCGGGGCTGGCCGCCGCGTCACTGAAGCAGGCACGGGATTGTCTCGACGGACCCGACGTCGTGTTCGCCGACGACCTGCGCTCCCTCGAAGCCGCGCTGGCCTCGGTGCGCGAACGGCTCGCCCGGTACGCCGCGGCGCCGCCGCCACCGGCCGAGGTCACCCGGCTGCGGCTGGACGCGGCCGGCACGGCGGTCTCGGCGACCCGCCTCGAATCCGCGGTGAAGGGCGGCGCGGGGTTCCTGGCGGCCGGTCACACCGCGCGCCGGGTCCGCGAGGCGGTGTTCCTGCCCGTACAGTCGCCCACGGAAGGACACCTGCGGTGGGATCTGGAACGCTAGAGATCCGCGCCGGGCACAAGACATACTCCGGACGCCGGGTCCTGAGCGACCTGAACCTGTGTGTGGAGCAGGGACACACCCTCGCGGTCCTGGGCGCGAGCGGCAGCGGCAAGTCCACGCTGCTGCGCCTGCTCGCCGGGCTGGAGGAGCTGGACCAGGGCGAACTGGTCTCCGGGGGCTCCGGGGGCGTCCGCCCCTCCATCGGGATGGTGTTCCAACGCCCTCTGCTCCTGCCGTGGCTTACCGTGCGCGAGAACGTCGAGCTGGGCCTGCGTTACCGGGCCAACCGGGCCGCCGACCCCGGCCGGATCCCCGAGATCCTCGGCTGGCTGGGCCTAGCGGAGTTCGCCGGCTCGCCCGCCGACCGGCTGTCGGGAGGCCAGGCGCAGCGCGTCGCCATCGCCCGCGCGCTGGCCGTCCGTCCCGACGTGCTCCTGCTGGACGAGCCGTTCAGCGCGCTGGACCCGCTGACCCGCGAGGCGCTTCAGGACCGGCTGCGCGCCCTGATCGTCGAGATGGGGCTGACCGCCGTGCTGGTGACGCACGACGTCGCCGAGGCGATCTACCTGGGCGACCGGATCGCGTTGCTGGACGGCACCGGTGCCGTCGGGCACGAGTGGGACGGCGCCCCCGGAGACCGGAACCGCGTCCAGGCAGACGAGCTGCGCGCGCGGATCCTCGGCCGGTACCAGAGCGTCCTGCCCGCCCGGGCCGCCACGTGAGCGGCGCCGTGGACCGCCGCGCGTTGCTCGGCGGCGGGCTGGGGCTGGGCCTGGCCGCCGGGCTGGGGATCGCCGCCCGTGCCGGGCGCCCGGCCGGCGCGGGCACGGCCGACGGGGTGCTGCGCATCGGCTATCTGCCGATCACTGACGCCTCCCCCTTGCTCGTCGCCCATCGCCGCGGGCTCTACCAGCGGTTCGGGGTACAGGTGGCCCGGCCGGTGCGCTTCCGCAGCTGGGCCGAGCTCGCCCAGGCGTTCGTGACGCGGAAGGTCGACGTCGTCCACCTGCTCGCCCCCTTCGCGGTGCAGTTGCGTTACGGCCTGGGCGCCCCGGTCCGGATGCTCGCCTGGAACCACACCAACGGATCGTCGATCACCCTGGCCAACGACATCGCCGACCTCGGCGCACTCGCCGGGCGGACGTTCGCCATCCCCTACTGGTGGTCGATCCACAACATCCTCGCGCAGCGGCTGCTGCGTTCCGGCGGGCTGCGGCCGGTCCTGCGCAGGAACCCGGTGCGGAGCGAGCGTGAGGTACGGCTGGTGGTGATGAGCCCCAGCGACATGCTTCCCGCCATGTCGAACGGCGTCATCAGCGGCTATGTGGTGGCCGACCCGTTCAACGCCATGGCCGAGGTGCGCGGGGTCGGCAGGATCCACCGCTTCCTGGGCGACCTGTGGCGCGACCACGCGTGCTGCGTGGTCGTCGTGAACCAGGCGACGATCGACGCCGGTCCCGACCGGGTCCAGCGCTTCACCAACGCGCTCGCCGCCGCCCAACTCGACATCGCCGCGAACCGGCCCGCGGCGGCGGCCGCCCTCGCCGACGGCTACCTGCCGCAGCCCCAGCCGGCCATCGGCAAGGCCCTGGGCTACCGGAGGGAGGACTACGAGTGCACCGGCGCCATCCGCCGTCCCGGCTGGGAGGGGCAGCGCATCGGCTTCTCCCCGTTCCCCTTCCCCGGCTACACCTCGGCCTTGGTCGAGGCGATGGGCCGGACCCTGGTCGACGCCGACACGCGCTTCCTGAACGGGCTGGACCCGGCCCGGGTCCACGGGGACCTGGTCGACGACTCCTTCGTACGGCGGGCCATCGAGACGTCCGGGTCCCCCTCGGCGTTCGGGCTGCCCGCGTCGCTCACCCGATCCGAAGAGGTGAACGTCTCGTGACCGCCGGAACCGAGCGGCCCGCGCGCCGCGTGCTCCCGGTGCTGGTGCCGATCCTGGTGCTGGTCGCACTCTGGTGGCTGCTGACCTCCGTCCTGGCGTCCGGCCATGTCGTCCTGTCGGGGTTCGCCCCGCAGCGGGCTCTGCCCGCGCTGCACGAGGCGGCCCTGCACGGTCAGCTGCTCCCCGACACCGCCGCCAGCCTGTGGCGGCTGTTGCTCGGCCTGATGATCGCGGCCGCGTGCGGGGTGCCGCTCGGCCTGCTGGTCGGACTGGTCCCCGCCGTGGAGCGGGCGACCCGGCCGCTGTTCCACTTCCTGCGGATGATCTCGCCCCTGTCCTGGGCGCCGGTCGCGATCGCGCTGTTCGGAATCGGCCACCGCCCGGTCTACTTCCTCGTCGCCGTCGCCGCCGTGTGGCCGATCATGCTGAACACCGCCGCGGGCGTGCAGGCGATCGACCCCGGTTTCCTCCTGGTGGCCCGCTCGCTGGGGGCCACCCCGGCCGAACGGCTCCGCACGATCATCCTGCCCGGGGTGCGCACCCCTCTGCTGACGGGGCTGCGCCTGGCGCTGGGAACCGCGTGGATCGTCATCGTCCCGGCGGAGATGCTCGGCGTGGACTCCGGGCTGGGCTATGCGATCCTCAACGCCCGTGACCAGCTCGCCTTCGACCGGCTCATGGCGGTCATCCTCTGGATCGGCCTTCTCGGCTACCTGATGGACTCAGGTTTCCGGGCCCTCCTGGCGAGCGGCCCGCGGCTGCCGGCCAGCAGCCGCTCCACTCCCCGGAAGGCCGCCCGCGCCGAACAAGCCGCCCGCGCCCTCGAGACCGCCGTTGCCCCGTCTTCCCGCGATGACACCAGGCCGCCGGAGCGCGGGACGTGATCGAGCCGCACGGCGGCCTGGACCGGGTCGTGTGCCCGGGCGCGGGCGTGGGAGGGCTCAGATCCGGACGGCCCCCGGTCTGCGGTCCTCGATCACGAAGGAGGCGAAGGTCGTCGCGGCCACGTCGGGCCGGCTGACCGTCGGCACCATGCGCAGGTCGGTGCGCCAGCGGTCGGCGTCCAGGTGGCAGGTGACATAGCCGCGGCGGTCGCCGTCGAAGAACCTGATGTGCGGATTCCACTTGATCATCGGCCCGTAGTACGGCCCGTACACCTCGCCGTCGCCGTTGGTGGTGATGGAGGTGCCGACGAACTCGGTCGCCACGACGGGCGAGCCCGGGTCGTCGAAGTCGCGCTTGATGTCGTTGACGAAGGTGGAGTGCCAGTCGCCGGTGACCATGACGGGGTTGCGGACCCTGGCCGTGGCGAACGTGTCGGTGATGGCCTTGCGGGAGGCCGGGAAGCCGTCCCACGCGTCGTGCCAGATGATGTCGCCGGTCGGGCCGTCGTGGTCCAAGCGGGCCATCATCACGCTCGTCGCGATGACATTCCAGCGGGCCGTGGAGCGGCGCAGGCCGTCCAGCAGCCACTTCTCCTGGCGGGTGCCGAGCATGCTGCCCTTGGCGGGGTCGTTGCCGGCCTCGCACGCGGGCGCCTCGCCCCAGCCGCAGGGCGGTGCGGTGCGGTATTGCCGGGTGTCCAGCACGTCGATCTGCGCCAGGCCGCCCCAGGCGCGGCGGCGGTAGAGCTGGAGCGACCCGTCCTTGCGCGGCAGTGACCGGCGTCCCACGGGCTGGTGCTCGTACCAGGCGCGGTACGCCGCCACGCAGTTGGCGCTGATCGGGGTGTCGTACGCCCCCGCGTAGTCGTTCGCGACCTCGTGGTCGTCCCAGGTGACCATCCACGGGAAGCGGGCGTGGACGCGCTGCAGGTCCGGGTCGGACTTGTAGAGCGCGTACTGCATCCGCCAGCGAGCGAGGTCCGTGGGCCCCTGGCGCAGGACGTCCGGCATCGGGGTCTTGCGCGCGCCTCCGTTGGCCGGGATGCCGTACTCGTACACATAGTCGCCGAGGTGGACGACGAGGTCGAGGTCTTCTTCGGCCATGTTGCGGTAGGCCGAGTAGAAGCCGTGCGTCCAATCCTGGCAGGAGGCGAACGCGAAGCTCAGCGAGCCCCCGCGGCCGTGCTCGGGCGGCGCGGTGCGGGTGCGGCCGACCTCGGAGAGCTCGCCGCGGTAGCGGAAGCGGTAGAAGTACTCCCGGCCGGGGCGCAGGCCCTCGACCTCGACGTGCACCGAGTGCGCCAGGTCGGGCAGCGCCGAGACGGTGCCGCGCCGGACGACCTTCGTCATGCGCGGGTCGAGCGCCACCTGCCAGTCGACCGGCACCGGCCCGCCCGGCATGCCACCGTCGGGGCTGAACAGGTCGGGGACGAGCCGGGTCCACAGCACGACGCCGTCCGGCGTGGGGTCGCCCGAGGCGATCCCGAGCTTGAACGGGTACTCGCCGCCGCGGATGCGCGGGGCACCGAGGGCATTGCCCTCCAACGGCACCTGACTGAGCGCCGCCAGTCCAGCGATGACGCCGACGCCGCCGAGAAAGCGGCGGCGGTTCGGCTCAGAGCCGGCAGAAGAGTTCGCGATCACGGCCGTACACCATCGGCCGGCGCCGACCTCCAGGCGTCCTCGGCTTGACACCGACATTGCGCCTCAATGAAAAGCCCCATGAACGAGCCGTCCGCCGCGAACCGAAACCAAAAGCCACGGCGTGACATGGAGTGTGTTCCTTTCTCACGGCCGCCCTTCTCACAACTGGCCGTGGCGTGGCGGGCGGGTGCCGGTCAGAAGCCAGCGCCCGATGTGCTGGACCTTCCACCGGGCCGGGTCGTGCAGGGTGTGGGTGCGCGCGTCCCGCCAGTACCGGGACAGGTTGAGCGACGCGGCGGCCGAGCGGGTGCCGCCCAGCTCGAACACCGCCGACGACGCCTCCAGCGCGGCGCGGGCCGCCGCCACCTTGGCGATGGCGGTGGCTACCGAGGCGTGCGCGGCGGCGTCCTCGGCAGCGTCCTCGGCAGGCGCATGCTCGGCGCCGCCGACCGGTGCACGCTCAGCGCCGCCGGTCGGCGTGCGCTCCACGCCATGGCCGGGCTCGCGCTCGGCGTCGTCGATCGCCGCCGCGGCCTCTCGCAGCAGCGCCTCCGCGCCCCGGACGATGATCTCCAGCTCACCGGCCTGCTGGACGACGAGGGGATCGCCTGCCGCGGTGCCGGCGCCGCTCTCGAACCACGGCCGCGCCTTGGCCACCGCCGCGATCGCGGCGTCCAGCGAGCCACGGGCGATGCCGGCGTCCAGGGCGGCGTGCAGCACCTGGGCCCGTGCGCCGTAGGTCGTCGGCCCGTCGAAGATCGCGGTGTACGGGACGACCTGATCCTCGTCGACGAGCACGCCCTCGAGACGGACGGTCCCGCTCGCGGTGGTGCGCTGGCCTATCCCGTCCCAGTCGTCCTCGACGGTGACCCCCGGGGTGTCGCGCGGGATGTAGGCCAGGACCTTGCCGACGGTGCCGCCGGGCGGCGAAGGTTCGTCGGTGCGGACGGCGCGGACGACCAGCCAGTGCGCGAACAGGGCGCCGGTGCTGTAGAACTTCTCGCCGTCGAGCACGTATCCGCCGGTCTCGCGGCGGCGCAGCGTCGTCGCGTCGTCGGTCACCGTGCGCCCGCCGCGCTCGGACTGCGCGTTGGCGAACCGGGAACCGGCGAGCGCCTCGGCGAAATAGCGTTTCCGCTGCGCCTCGGTGCCCCGGCGGCGCAGCGCGTCCAGGAACACGAAGTGGCTGTGCGGTATCTGCGCGAGGCTGGCGTCGGCCGCCGCGAGCGTCCGGAACACCTCCGCCAACGCCGCGACGCTGACCTCGGCTCCGCCGAACCGGGCCGGGATGGTGATGCCGAGGAGCCCGGACGCCGACAACTCGTCGACCTCGGTGACGGGCAGCCGCCTGTCACGGTCGCGCGCGCCGGCCTCCTCGGCGAATGAGGCGGCGAGCTTGCGCGCGATCTCCACGGCCTCGTCGCCGGAACGGATCACATGCGCCATCAGGCCCGCCCGGGGCTGGCGTCGGACGGCATCGTCATGCGTCTCCCATCGAATGGACGGATCAGCGATAGAGCGAGAACTCGGGCGCTCGCCTGTTGAGCGTCCAGTCGCCGACCTCGCGGGCCTTGTAGGCGACCGGGTCGTGGACGGTGTGGGTGCGCAGGTTGCGCCAGTGCCGGTCGAACCCGTACGCGCTGGTCGTCGCCCGGGCGCCCTGGATCTCGAACAGCCGCGACGCCGTCGACAGCGAGACCTTCGTCGTCAGGTACTTGGCCTCGTAGATGGCGATCGCGGCCTCGGCGCGCTGCTCCTCGGTGAGCTCCGGGCCGGTGTCCAGTGCCGCCTGCAGGGCCTCGCCGGCCCGGTCGGCCAGCAGCGCCGCGGCGCGGATCTCGCTCCGCAACTCCCCGACGGTCTGCAGGATGTAGGCGTCGTCGGTCGCGCTGTCCACGCCGGAGGTCTCCCACGGGGCCGCGTGAAGGCGCGTCCAGTCGAGCGCCTCGTCCAGCGCGCCCTCGGCCGTCCCGATGTAGAAGTTGACGAACGCGAGCTGCCAGTGCGGGGTGACAAGGGTCTGGTACGGGGTGAGCGTCCGGCCGGTGAGCGGGTCCGGGCCGAGGACCTCGGAGCGTTCCACGCGGGTGTCGGTGAACTCGACGCCGCCGGAGTCGGTGAGGCGCTGGCCGATGTTGTCCCAGTCGTCCAGCGTCCGGAAACCCTCGCGTCCGCCGGGCAGCGAGATGAAGACCAGTTCGCCCTCGTAGGCGGCGGTCACCGAGAGGTGGTCGCCCAGGCCGGCGCCGGAGGCGAACGACCGGCGGCCGTTGAGCCGGAACCCGTCGCCGTCGCGGGTGAGGACGAGGTCGGAGCCGCCGCGCGGGTTCTGCACGCCACCCCAGAACACCTTGCGCTCGCCGTTGCGCCGGGACAGCTCGTCGGCCTGCCCGGGTGTGCCGAACAGGGGAGCGATCCGCGTCTGGGCGAAGTGGTAGCCGATCAGGTGCGCGATGGAGGTGTCGCCGCGGGCGATCCGCCGGGTGATCTGCGCGGCCTGCGCGTACGAAAGGCCGGATCCGCCGTACTCGACAGGTTCCTGCACCTGCAGCAGGTCGTTGCGGCGCAGCACTTCGATCTCGGCGCGCGGGGTCCGGTTCGCGCGGTCGCGCTCGGCGGCGGTGCCGCGCAGCTCGGCGGCGACGAGGTCGGCGCGTTCGAGGGCCTCCTCGTAGCGCTTGTCGCTGGTGGACTGTTCGACGATGTCGACGGACATGCTGATGATCTCCTTAGGGCGGATGTGAGCCGGTCGCGGACGGGACGTGGCGACACAGCGCACTGCAGGTCCTCAGAAGGTCGATGTGCCTGCGGCGGACGAGGGGCATCGCGTCAGGATCCGACCCCGACCCGCTCACCGCGCTCGGCGGCGTCGGCCTCGAGCTCGCGCACCAGCGGCAGCACCTTCTGCCCGAAGTACTCGACCTCCTCCAGGTAGTGCAGGAATCCGAGCAGGAAGAGATCCACGCCGAGGCGCTTGTAGGCGACGATGCGCTCGGCGATCTGCTCCGGGGTGCCGATCAGCCCGGTCCGGAAGCCGTCGTTGTACTGGACCAGGTCCTCGAACTCCGAGTCCTGCCACATTCCCTTCTTGTCGGAGGTCGACCGCCCGGCCTGCCGCACGGCCGAGCCGAAGCCCTCGACGGCTTCCCGGTCGGCCTTCGCGACGATCTCCCGCAGCACCTCGCGGGCCTCGGCCTCGGTGTCCCGCGCGATCATGAAGCCGTTGAGCCCGAACCGGACCCGCCGCCCGTGCGCCGCCGCCTCGGCCCGCACGTCCGCGATCTGCTCGGACACGCCGGTGAAGTCCTTGCCGTTGCTGAAGTACCAGTCGGACACCCGGCCCGCCATCAGCCGGGCGCTGGTGGAGTTGCCGCCCTGGAAGATCTCCGGATGCGGACGCCGCGGGCTCGTGACCGGCTTCGGCCTGAGGTCGAAGTCGTGCAGCCGGTAGAAGTCGCCGCGGAACTCGGCGTGCTCGGACGTCCAGATCTCGCGCAGCACCCGGATGAACTCCTCGCTGCGCCGGTACCGCTCGTCGTGCTCCAGCCACGGCTCGCCGAGCTTGGTGAACTCGTCCTTGAACCAGCCGCTGACCACGTTCACCGCGGCACGCCCGCCCGACAGGTGGTCGGCGGTGGCGATGAACTTGGCGAGCACCCCCGGGTGCCACAGCCCCGGATGGATCGCGGCGATCACCTTCAGCCGCTCGGTCGCGAGCAGCAGCGCGAGGCTGAACCCGGTGGACTCGTGCTGGTACGCCGCGCCGTAGGACGCGATGTACCGCACCTGGCTCAGCGCGTACTCGAACCCGTTGTTCTCCGCGAGGACGGCGAGCTGCTTGTTGTAGTCGTAGCCCCAGTCGGTGCGCTGCTCGATCTTGCTCACCACCAGGCCGCCGCTGACGTTCGGCACCCAGTAGGCGAACCTCAGGGCCTCCGGCGCGGCGTCCCACAGGTTGTCTTCTTTTCCTACAGACATAGTTAAGATTGTGGGACCCGTTCCGCCCGAGGTCAATGCGGCATTCGTGACGGGGCGATAAGGCGAACCTGTGACCTGAGGACGGCACATGCGGATCGAACAACTCGAATACGTCGCCGCCATCACCCGCCTGGGCTCGATGCGCCGGGCCAGCGAGGAGCTGCACATCTCCCAGCCCGCGCTGAGCCAGACGGTCAGCAACCTCGAACGCGAACTCGGCGTCAACCTGCTCGACCGGCACCGCACCGGCACCCGGATCAGCTCCGGCGGACGCGAACTGCTGCCGTGGATCACCGAGGTCCTGGACGCGGTGCACCGGCTGCGGTCGGCCGCCGACGACCAGATCAGATCCCACCGCATGATCCGGGTCGGCACCGTGAACGCCGCGACCGCCCCCGTCGTCACCCCCGCGATGCGCGAGTTCCGCGCCGCCAACCCGCAGACGCAGGTCGAACTCGTCAACACCCAGCAGGCCGACATCTGCGAGGCGCTCCGCGGCGGCGCCCTCGACGTCGGCCTCATCAACATCATCGACGGCGACGACCTGCCCCCGGACATATCGGCCATCGAACTGCTGCGCGGCCGGGCCGTCGTCTGCTGCCGCACCGACAACCCCCTCGCCGCCCTCCCCTCGGTCCCGCTGGACCGCATGCTCGCCGAGCCGTTCATCGCGATGCGCTCCGGCTACCTCATGCACCGCTACGTCCACCGCCTCACCGGCGGACGCCGGCCGACCTTCTCCTATTCGGTCGACGGCGCCGAGATGGGGAAGGTGATGGTCGCCGAAGCACTCGGAGTCACCCTCCTGCCCGACTACAGCGTCGCCGACGACCCCCTCGAACGCAGCGGCATCATCACCCACCGCCCCCTGGACGCCGCCGGCCCCGACGTCCTCCTGGTGGCCCAGCACGCCCGAACCCGCCACCTCACCGGCCCGGTCCAGCGCCTGCTACACCTCCTGAAAGTCCAGGCCGTCCACTGGCAGGAAACCCGCTGACGCCTACTTGCCGGCCAGACCGCTTCTGGAGCAGGCGAGCACGCCAGGCGTCTGCACGATGTGCGCCGTCAGCGCATCGACGTCTCCCCGGCCCTGAACCGCACGCATGGCCTGCTGTCCGCAGAGGCACAGGACGGTGCCGCCGACGCGCCACACGAACTGCGCCGGCGATCGAGGCGCTGCACGCCATCCTGCGTCTGCACTTCGCGCAGAAAGAGGAGAGCTACTTCGTCCTGGCGGAGGAAACCCGACGCCTTCACCGACGTCCGTCCACGCTGATCACCGCCACAGCCGCCGGCCCACGCCCAAGCTCACCTGGCCCGGCGACGGGGCAGTGGGCATGGTGGATCACGTCGTGGCTGATCCGTCGGTACCGACCAGGGTGGCTGCGGCCAGGCAGCACGCGCCGAACAGGACGGAGCCGGCCAGCCTCAGTCCGATCCCCAACCAGTCCGGGTGAAAGGTGAGGGCCGACGTCAGCGTGTCGATGTCGTACGACAAAGGGGTGATCGCTCGCAGGGGCCGCTCCCATTCCGAAAGCGTGTGCGGCGGAACGAGTCCGAAGAAGATAACGAGGGTGAGGCCGAGTTGCCCGGCGAGCGTGGCGATCTCAGGCGGGACGGGCCCAGGCCGCACAGCGCGCCCAAGCCGCTGAAGACGACCCCGGAGGTGAGAACGGCCGGGGCCAGAACCCATGCGTGCGTGATCGGCAACGAGAACGCGACGAGGGCCGCGATGGTGTCGGCGCGGCGGTGGGGGGCGAAGTACCGGCCGATCCAGCGGTCCAGCGCGGGCAGCAAAGGTGCCCGAGCGCGACGTCGTGCACGTCGATGAGGACTTCGCGTTTGCGCTGCTTGTTCCAGACCTGGCGGCCGGTGTACCGCGGGTTGGTCAAGATCACGCGGACAGCGCCCTTGGCCCAGGCCAGGCCGCACCGGTGCCGGTTGCGCACCCGGTCGTAGGCCGACGGGGACAAGATCCCGTCCGCGGTGAGCCCTTCGGCGATGGCGAAGATGCCATTGCCCGCCAAGAACTCGTCGAAGATCCGCTGTACCACCTCGGCGGCATAGGGGTCGATTTCCAGCACGTGCAGCCGCTTGCCGTCGGCGGCCTTGGCCGGGTTGGGGTGCGGCCCGGCATCGGCCAGCCGGTACCCATACGGCGGGCGTCCGCCGATATGCCGGTTGGAGGTCTCGGCCATCGCCGCCATGGTGGCTCGCACCCGGGTCTTGATCCGGGACCGTTCGCCTTTGCTGATGGATCCGAACGTCGACATGATCATGTCGTGGGCCTCGTTGGCCGGGTCGATCGGCCCGTTGACCTCCGGCACCCACAGCGGCACGCCGTAGTGCTCGAAGATCGGGAAGGTGTTGCCGAACTGGTTGCCGTAGAACGCCCGCTGCGGCTCACCCACCACCACGGCGTCCCATCCCCGGTCGGGGTTGGCCAGTTCGAAGAGCAGGAGGCTGGCTCGCGGTCGTCGGGCGGGCGGGATCGATCGGGATTTGTCGATGTCGAAGTACTCGGCGACGATCTCGCCGCCGTGTGGTGTGACGAGTTGGTCGGCGCGGGCGTACTGCCAGGCGCGGGAGGCTTCGGGATCTTGGCGGTCCTGGGTGGAGACTCGGCCCCAGAATGCAAGCTTGGTCATGAGGTCCCCTCGGGATGAACTCAGTTCGTGCGCCGCTGCCGGATGTCGAGCAGGAGCTGGAGCAGGGCGCGGGCCGCCTCGGGCGTCAGAGGGGGTGGCTCGTCGGGCAGGACGACATCGACTGCGTCATCAGCCCTGGTGGGAGCCAGGTCGCCAGGTGGCTCATTCGGCTGTGGCTCGGCAGCATATTGCCTGTTCAGCCCAGTGCATGCACTCCCCCAGGAGCGCCGCACGTGGGGTCCTGGGACTATCCGTCCGAGAATTCCCGCTAAGCGCTGAGTTGCAGGGAGAGGGGGCAGGGCGCCTCACGGCCGCGGGAAATGACAGTGCGACAGCCCGGGTCCGGCTGGGAGTGTGCCGGAGCCCGGGCTGTCGGATGACCAGAGTCGGAAGGGCGGTGCCGGTTTCAGCGGCCGAGGTCGCGGTGGCCGAATCGCCAGGTTCCCAGGCCGATGAGCACGGCGGTGACGGCGGCCAGGACGGCGGCGTCGGCGATCTGGAAGCCGTTCTTGAGGGGTTCGCCGCCGATGTAGTAGTGGAACGGGGTCAGGTGGCGCAGCCAGTCGGCCCCGATCTGTCAGCAGCGCGCCGGTGGCCAGTGCGGTGAAGCGGTGCAGCAGCAGGCGGGTGCGGCCGATGGGGTGGGCCAGCAGCAGGTCCAGGTAGCCCGATTCCTCGTCGGCGGAGATGATGCGGGCGCCGGTGGCAGCGCCGTAGAAGGTGGCCAGCAGCGGTACCAGCAGGCCGAACACGGCGCCCTGCAGGTAGCCGGCGGCCGCGGTCATGTCGTCGAAGCCGAAGCCGCGCATCGCCTCGGGCACGCTGCTGGCGGTGTCGGCGGTGATCTGCGGGTAGAAGCCGGCGTACATCATGGCCAGCAGGCCGGTGGCCGCCGCCCACACGGTGAAGATGCGCCGGTTGTCGAACAGTGTCTTGGTGAACATCGTGCGGCCGAACGCGCGGGCGGGGCCGGAGGTGCCGGGCAGGGTGGTGTAGGAGACGGCGGTGTCCCGGACGGCGGTCATAGTCACATCCTGTGAAAATGCGGCGGGAAGGAGCGGGGTCAGGCGGCGCGGCCGGTGGAGGCGCCCCCGGTAGAGTCGTCGGTGGGACGCTCGCCGGTGTAGTAGGCGTGGAAGAGCTCTTCCAGGTCCTGGGTGTCGGCGCGCAGGCCGGTGACGGTGTGCCGGGCGGCGGCCTTGATCAAGGCGTCGGGGCTGCCGTCGACCGCACAGGTGAGCGCGCTACCGTGCTCGGTACCGGTCACGGTCAGGTTGGTGACGCCGGGCAGGGCGGCGAACTCCCCGGCGGCGACCGGCGCGGCGAAGTCGATCCGTACCTGCAGGAACGAGCGGGCGCGCAGGGCTGCCACGGTGTCGATGGCGACCAGGCGGCCCTCGCGGATGATGGCCACCCGGTCGGCCACCGCCTCCACCTCGCTCATGATGTGGCTGGACATGAACACGGTCTGCCCGGCCGCCTTGGCCTCGGCGACCATGCCCAGGAAGGTCTGCTGGACCAGCGGGTCCAGCCCGGAGGTGGGCTCGTCCAGGATCAGCAGTTCGGGGTGGTGCATGAACGCCTGGACCAGCCCGACCTTCTGCCGGTTGCCCTTGGACAGGCTCTTGATCCGCGCGCCCAGGTCCAACTCCAGGCGGTCGGCCAGCTCGCCGATGCGCGCCGCGGGGACGCCGCCGCGCAGGTTGCCCAGGAACGCCAGGCACTCGCCGACCTTCTGGCGGCCGTCGACGACGAAGTCGCCGGCCAGGTAGCCGATCCGGCGGTGCAGCTCGACCGCGTCGGCGCGCGGGTCCAGGGCGAGTACGCGGACGGTGCCGGAGGTGGGCCGAATCAAGTCCAGCAGCAGCCGGATGGTGGTGGACTTGCCGGCGCCGTTGGGGCCCAGGTAGCCGAACACCTCGCCGGGGTTCACCTGCAGGGACAGGCCGGTCAGGCCACGCCGGGACCCGTAGGTCTTGGTGAGCTCGGTCAGCTCGATCGCCGTGTTCATGCCTCGGATAGTATCAGAATCTTCAGAGATTATTGAAAACTCTGAGCCGTTAAACTTCCGTTAGGATCGCGAGCGAGGGGGATGACCTTGGCAGATACCACCGAGGCGGCCGAGCGGATGGCGCTGATGCTGGCACAGGGCGGCCTGCAGAAGGCGACCGCGCGGGTGCTGGCCGCGCTGCTGTTCGCCGACGCCGAGTCCGTCACCGCGCCTGAGCTGGCCGAGCAGCTGGGCATCAGCTCCGGCTCGGTGTCGGGGGCGATCAAGATGCTGTCCACCGTCGGGCTGATCGAACGCGTCCCGGCGCCAGGCAGCCGCCGCGAGCACTACCGGATACGCGAGGGCGCCTGGGCCACGCTCATGTCGACACAGAACGGCATGGTCCAGGCCATGTTCCAGGCCGCCGACCAGGGCATCGCCGCAGCCGGCCCCGACTCCCCGGCGGCCCGGCGGCTGGCGGAGATGCGCGACTTCTACGGCTTCATGTTCCGCGAACTGCCCGCCCTGATCGACCGCTGGCGCGCCGAACGCGACCAGCAGCACAGCGGGGATCGGTGAGGGGATCGATGACCCCGCTGGAGCGTCCCACCACGGTGACCGGCCTGCCGTGCGGGCCGGTGGAGTACCGGCTGGAGGACCGCGGCCTCCACGACGACCCGGGCACCGTGCTGATCCTGCACGGCGGGCACATGCGTGCCAGCTTACCGCTGGGCGAGGAGGTGTTCACCGACGCCGGCTACTCGGTGCTGGTGCCGTCGCGGCCCGGCTACGGCCGCACCCCGCTGACCACCGGCACCACCCCGGCCGGGTTCGCCGACGCGGTCGCCGAGCTGTGCGGCAGGTTGGGGATCGACCGGCTGGCCGCGGTGGTGGGCCAATCAGCGGGCGGCCCAACCGCGGTGACGCTGGCCTCCCGCCACCGCGACCTGGTCGAACGTCTCATCCTGCAAAGCGCCGTTGGCTTTCTACCCTGGCCTGACCGCCGCACCCGCCTGGGCGGCGGCCTGGTGTTCAGCGCCCGTGCCGAGCAAGTCACCTGGGCGATCACGCACACCCTGGCGCGCCGGGCCCCGCAGGCCGCGCTGCGGCTGCTGCTGCGCGACCTGACCACCGGGCCCGTCGACGCTGTCATCACCGGACTGGCCACCGAGCACCGCGCCCTGCTGCTGGGCCTGTTCACCCAGATGCGCTCAGGGGCCGGTTTCGCCGCCGACCTCAAGCACCTGGCCGCCGGTACCGGCCGCGTGCCCCCGGCCACCCAGCCGGCCCTCATCATCGCCTCGCCCCACGACGGCGCGGTCCCCTTCGCCCACGCCCAGGCCCTGGCCGCCGCGATCCCCACAGCACGCCTGATCACCAGCCGCGCCCCCAGCCACTTCATCTGGTGCGGCGAGGACTACCCCGTCATCACCGCCGCCATCACCGACTTCCTCGCCCCATGAGTGAGCCCCTTCCAGCTCCCGCCCGCCGCGACAGCCTCGGCCCCGGCGGCTCGGAGTGATTCGGGCAGCGCTGAGCGCGTATGAAGCCGCTCAGCGGCGTCGGCGTCAGGAGTGGGAGGACCACGAGCGCCAGCTGTACGCGGCGGCGCTGTTGCCGTCGTCACCGGAGAGCGTGCAGGCTCCGCCGACGACGTCGGAGGGCGTGCCGAGTGGGGCGACGGTGGCGTCCTTCACGGCGGCGTTGCGTCAGGACTTGGAGCGGCTGTCGGTCGAGCTGGCCGCAGCGCAGACGCGCGGCGCTGGCCACGTCCTCGGCAGAAGCCGACCGGACAACGTTTGCGGCGAGGTGATCACGACTCTTGAAGCCCCCGAGGGGGGCGACTACCTCCTGCACGCCGTGCCGAGACCGGCGTCGCGGGCCCGGACGATCGCGGCGGCGCGGTCGTTCACTTCGAGCTTGGTGAACACCGAGCCGACATGGTTGCGGATCGTCTTGTCCGACAGCACCAGCCGCTGGGCGATCTGGCGGTAGGTCAGACCCCGCGCGAGCAGGTCCAGTACTTCTCGCTCGCGCGGGGTCAGCGACGGGAACGCCCGCTTGGCGGGGACGTTGGCCAAGTCCTGGAGAAGGTCGGCGAGCCGCTCGGCCATCCGCGGGCTGAAGACCGCGCCGCCCTGCGCCACGGTGTGCAGGGCGAGCAGAAGCTCGTCGCGGTGAGCGCCCTTCAAGATGTAGCCGCGGGCGCCCGCCCGCATCGCCGCCAGCAGGCTGCCGTCGTCCTCCGACATCGTGACCACCAGAACCCGCGTGCCAGGGCGGTCCGCGACGATCCGGCGGGTCGCCTCGACCCCCGAGAGGCCGGGAAGGCCGAGATCCATCAGCACGACGTCGGGCTCCCCGGCTTGAACGGCGGCGATCGCCTCTTCCGCGGTGGAGGCTTCCCCGACCAATTCACAGCGCGGATCCAGGTCCACGGCGGCGACCAGGCCGTCGCGGAAGAGCGGATGGTCGTCCACGACGAGCACGCGCGCCACGGCGCTTGGTACGGTCACTGGTCCAGTCTGCCATTGCGTAGTCGAATGGATATCGAGGGTGAGGGTGGGGTGTCCGGCGCGTGACACCCCACCCCCCGGGCGACGGATCAGCCGTTCCTGCAGGCGCCCGTCCGGTCCACGCGGGCGATCGACTTGATCCTCTTCCGCCAGGACGAATGGATGTCGTGCGCGTTGCCGTCCGCGACGTGCAGCCGGTAGGTGTTGCCGGTGCAGCGAACGCCGTCGAACAGGATCCAGTCGCCTCCGGTGAGGTTCCTCCACGAGGCGGCCCCGTTACGGGCGTGTGTGGTGGACAGGTCCGTCTCGTAGGCCCGGCGGTCGACGACGCTGCCGTGCTGGCCGGTCTGGGTGTAGAGGCAGAACTCCCCGCTGTCGCACACCCCGTCCTTGTCGCCTTGGACGTTGGGCGCGGCGGCCGTCTGCGGCGCCAAGACCGCGAAGAAGGCGGACGCCACACCCGCCACGAACATGTCCGTGAAGATTGTGCGCTGCATTGGCTCTCCTTGAGTGAACGGGCCTGCTGGTGAGGCCCTGTGGCTTCACTTTCGGGCGCCCTCCGCCCCAGGCACATGAGCCAGTCGCACCAACCGCGTCCTGAGACGAACGCCTCAGGCGAGCCGAGCCATCACTTATAGTTATTCGACTATCGCGGTATGTAGTGGTGGGGATACCTCATGGGTGCACTGGCGCGCCTTCGCCGGAACGAGACCATGCTGGCCTGGGCTACCGCCTGCCTCCTGGTCTGCCTGGGCATCCTGTGCGGGTGGTTGAGCGGATTCCGGTTCCCGATGTCGCCCCCCAACGATCACGACGCCTTCCTGTCCTTGGCCACCCCATTCGACCCTGACCTGGCCGCCAGCTTCGCGTGCGCCGTGTGTGGATTCCTGATCATCGCTCAAGGAGGTGGGGGAAGCCTGGGATGGGCGTTGTTGCTCGGCGGCTGCGCCGCGTGGATGGCCGGGCCTCTGGGCGAATCGATCCCGTACAACCAGTCCGGGGCGATCAGTGTGCGCACCATCGGCTCCGTCGCGCTGGTGGACGTGCTGCAGGGCGCCTATCTCACGATCCTGGCGACAGTGCCGCTCTGGCTTCCGGCCGGCCGGCTCGTGGGACTGGTCCCGCGCTTGCTGGTCACGTGCACGTTCCTCTACCTCGCCAGCCACAACATCCGGTGGGCGCTAGGTCTGGATGCCCTGGCCGTATCGACGAACTTCCTCCCGCGCGCGACCGTGCTCTTGTGCACGGGGCTGCTGCTGGTCCGTTGCCGGAGGGCCTCGGGAGCGTTGCGGTTCCGATTCGCGGTGATGGCGTCGGTCTATCCCCTGGCAATGGCCCGCATGGACTTCGGTTGGTACGTGCCGTTGCCAGATCTGGCCGACGTTGTCTTCTCCTATTCGACCTCCCTCGCGTGGGGCGCGGCGCTCGTCTGGTTCGTGACCCGGGATCGGATGTGGCTACTTGGTCGTCCGGCGCGGCGGATCACGATCACGGTGCTGCTGTGCACGGCGCTGATCGTGCTGGTCGCCGCCGGTGCCGCCGCCCTCGCAGTGGTCATGTCGGCCGACGACGGCGCGGGCGCGCTGGTCATGACGGTGGCGGCGCTGCTGGCCGGGCTGGTTGTCCGGCCGGTGATCGATCGTACGGCGCGTGCGGTGGACCGGTTCTTCTACGGGCAGGGGGCGCTGCCGCACGAAGCGGTGCGAGGCCTGGCCGAGAGGCTGAGCCGCGTTCCCGGACCCGACCAGGTGCCGGACGCGCTGAGCCGGAGCGTCGTCGATGACCTCGGACTGCCCGCCGCCGAGATCGCGGTGACGACCCGTTCGGGTGAACGGGCGCTCGCCCGTGCCGGTGCGGGCACCCCCGCCTTTTCCGTACCGATGCGCTACCAGGGCCAGGTGATCGGGCATCTGCGGGTCGCGCCGAGGGCCGGGGACGCCGACCTGGACGACCGGGACCGGTATGTCCTCTCGATACTGGCCGACCAGGGCGCGCCCGCCGTCGCCGGACTCCGGTTGCGCCAGGACCTCCAGGCGGCCCGGGAACGGCTGGTCCTGGCACGCGAAGCCGAGCGGCGGAGACTGCACCGGGACCTGCACGACGGCCTGGGGCCGCTGCTGGCCGCGACCCGGCTGGGCCTGGACAACCTCGCGGCGGCCGAACCCCGGCTCGCCCCGGTGCTCGAACGGTCCGCCGCGCATCTCATGGACGCGGTCGACGAGATCCGCCGGATCACACATGACATGACCCCGGCCGTCCTGGCCGAGCGAGGGCTCGCCGACGCCATGGGCGACCTCGCGCAGCGGCTCGGCACGTGCGGCCCAGAGATCACGCTGCACCTGCTTCCCGATCCGCTGCCCGCTCTGCCGGTGGCCATCGAGGTGGCGGTTTACCGGATCGCCGCGGAGGCGCTCACCAACACGATCCGGCACAGTACGGCGGTGCACGCCAAGATCGCCGTCGTCGCCGCGCCGGGCACCGTGACGCTGACCGTGACCGATGACGGTGCCGGGCCGTTCCACCAAGGCGGGCCGTCCAGCCAGGGCGCGAGTGGACTCGGGCTGGACTCGATGCGCGAACGGGCCGAGGAACTCGGCGGCGTCTTCGCCCTCAGCGGCACGCTCGCGGGCACGACGGTACAGGTCAGGTTCGACATCTCACGGCTGTGATCGCGGGGCAGGCGTCGCCTGGACGGTGACCCGGGCGGCGGTGCCGGTCCCGGGTGCCCGAGAGGCGTTCGGCGTGGCGAGGCTTGATACTGGTGAGCTCGCGTAACCGAGGTGTGCGTATTCGTTGGCGTTGAGGGGGTCTGCGGTTACCGTTTGTGGTCACCGGGAGGCGTAGTGGATCCAGGCCTTTCCGGCTTCGGCGGCGATGCGGGCGGTGGTCGTGTCGTGGAGACCGAGCGGCCGGGCGATGACCGGTGCCGGTGCCTGGAGGACGAGACGGCGTAGCGCGGCGGTTCGTGCGGCCTGGGGTGAGAAGCCGTGGTCGCAGCGCTCGTTGAAGAACGCGGTATCGAACCAGGCAACGCCGAGGAACCACGATGCCGCCACCGGCGGGGTCGTCCGGTTCGGTCCTGGCTGCTGCTTACGCTGTGGGACGCCCTGGAATCGGCGCACCGTGGTGACGACAGAGCCGCCGGGCGCGAGCGCATGCTCGCCCTGACCGCCGACGCCGCGGCCGGGCTCACCGAGTTGCACGCCGCCGGCTGGACCCACGGGGATCTCCAGCCCGACCACCTCTTGTTCGAAGGGGGTGTCAAGCCACCTGATCGACCTGACCTGAGCCCAGGGCCCCGCCGAAACATCAGCTACGTCCACCGCGGCGGCCTGGCCCACACCACCGCGCCCGAGATCACCGAAGCGATCCTGGCCTCCGACGAGCACGTCGTGGCCATCCCGCAGGCCGACGTATGGTCACCGGAAGTATCTGGGGTCATACCCGCGCACGGCCTGGCCGGCGTTCTTCCGCCAGATGGGCGCCATCACCCGGTCCGTGCACGGGGTGCGGGGCCCGCGCTTCGGCCGCGTGGCCGGCCCGGGCTATGCCACGTGGAGTGAGGCGGTGATCGCGTCGCTGGAGGAGATCGCCGCCGACCTGGACGGTGTCGGCCTGGACTCGGCCGATGTGCGCAAGGTCGCCGCCGTGGCCGCCCACGGCCGTGCCGTGCTGGACGAGGTCACCAAGCCGCAGTTGCTGACCGGGGACCTGTGGACCGTTCACTAGGCAAGTCAGTTGTCGGAACTGGGGCTGTCGGGCTCTGTGGCCAGGACGGATCTGCGCCAGGACGCGGGCGGTCTCGGTGGGTCGGACAGTGCTCAGCAGGGCGTGAACTGGCCGTGCCGTTGCCGAGTTCGAGGCATGCGCCCGTGGGCAGTGGTCCGCCGCGGGTGAGGGCGTCACGTTGCCGATGGAGCACACGAATGAATGAGGCGATCGCCGCCGGCGGGCCGACGATCGGGCTCCACAGCTTGGAGGCGGGAGGGTGGCCGTCGAAGAAGAAGGTGCGCCAGAAGGAATCGGGAACCCAGGCGGCGGGAGCCCACCGCGGCGGGCGTCCTGGGCGCGGATTCCTGGAGTCCTCACTTCTCGGCGGCGTGGTGGGACAAGCTCCCGCTGTCGATGCCTGCGTCATTCGCCGAAGGTCTGGGGACCGGTGGCGGTGGCACCGGCGCTGTAGCGGCTGGTGGTGAGGCTCCAGTCGAGGTTGCCGCGGATCCAGTGGGCGATGCCGGTGAGGTACCGGTCGACGCGCGGGTCGCAGCCGTGTCGCCTCTCATCCTCGACCAGGTCCAGGAAGATGCGGGTCTCCTCGCGGTGCATCTGGGCGGCGAGGTCGAGGGCGTCCTGGTAGGTGCAGTCATGTTCCTCCGCGATTGCTGCGATGAGGTTGAGGGCGCCTGGCCAGAGCAGTTCGCGGGGTCCGGAGAGAATGTCGTTGGTCCAGGCGATGATGCGGCTGGCCGTCCGCGCGATGCGCTGCACACGCGGCTGACAGAACAGGTGCCCGGGCAGCGGGGCCACCCCCGACATTTCGATGATGACAAAGCACGCGGAACGCTGCAGCACCGACGACTCGCGCAGGCTGATGTATTCCTCCAGCGTGGGCTGGGCCTGCTCCACCTGGTAGATCACCTCGGGCCCGGTGGCCATGAAGTACTCCTCCACGCCCGCCCGCCACCGCAGCATCTGCTCGGGCGGCACCATGCGCCGCCACCGCTGTGTCAGATCCTGCAGCGAGGCGTGGTACTTGACTTCGTTGTCGGGGATGCCGCCGGGAAGTCGGTCGGGTTCGCGGAGGATCTGCGTGAACTTCAGGATGTTGCGGGCGTAGTCGATCTGCCGTCCCTGCATGGGGGCGCGTTCCATGTACTCGTCGTCCAGCAGAAAGGTGCACACGATCAGTTCGGCGCCGAACGTGGTGATCTCGACGGGGCCGAGGGGAAAGACACGGGAGCCGAGCACGCCGTACCCGCAGGCGCGGGCGGCCTGTTCCTCCTCGGGGCTGGTGATGTACCCGAAGTGGGTCAGCCACTGGATCAGATGCTCCTCCACCTGCACGGCCTGGGGGTGGATCGCGGGCGGGATCGGGCACCACAGTTCGGGTACCCGCAGCTGGTTCGGGTCACCCCGCCGCGCCGACACCTGTGCCGGGCTGCGGCGCAGGTGCGCCGCCGAGGTTCCCAACCCGTGGGGCTTGTGCCACAGGGGCGCTGCGGGAGCATGCATCCTGTCCGGTACGACCGCGCTGCCCGAGTCCTCCTCCCACCCGGCGGCTTGCGCCACCCCGGGGGTGAGTGCGGAGTACAGCTCGTCGACGAGGACTTCCGCGTCGGCGGCTGAGGCCCCAAGGTGGGTTTCACGCAGGCTCCCGTTGGCGCCTGGCAGAGCAGCCGCGGAGGTCCCCAGCCCCCGGGGCTTGGCCCACGACGGCGCCGCGGCGGCATGCCTCCTCTCCGACGCGTCCGCCGTCGCCGAGTCTCGCCGGCATCGGGCGGACTGCGGCGCCCCGGCCAGCGCGGAGCGGGGTTTGCCGGCAAGGGCCTCCGCCGCGGCAACTCCGGAAGCACAGCCGGATTCATGGAAGCCGTCCCCGTGGTAGGCGCCCGCGAAGGCCAGCACGCCGTCGGAGAGCCCCGGCAGCCGGCGCTGCGCCGCCACGTACTGCTCATTGATGGACGGGTGCCAGTAATACTCCCGGGCCAGCACCCGGGACGGGTCCACCACAGGGACGGGGGCGTAGGAGACGTAGAGAGGATCGCGCGCGGTGCGTCCCCAGAGGGCGTCCATGTTCTGGTGGTTGGCGACCGGCGGCGGCAGATGAGGGTTGGTGCAGGCGAGCTGGATGTTGATGCCGCACCGGCCGCCGTCCTCGGCGAACAGGCCGCGGTCGGTGTGGAGTACCGCTTCCATCGGCGTGTAGGTGAAGGCGCCCAGCGTGGACCTCTGTTCCGCGGTGGGATCGGCCAGCAGGGCCAGGGCCTGCGAGGCGGGCACGGCAATGACCGCCTTGTCGAAGCGGTATGTGCATCCGGCGGCGTCCCGAACCGTGATGCCGGCGGGGGTGCGCTCCACAGCCCGCACCGGGCTCGACGTCTTCACCGAGTCCAGGGCGGCAGCGATGCGGCCGATGTAGTCAGCGCTGCCCTTTGTCACCACACGCCAGGTCCGGAAAGCCTCCGCACCGCCGAGGAATCGGTAACGGTCCAGGACCTCGGCGAGAAACCCGACCGGCACCTCCCCCACCTGCGACATGAACCACCCCCACAACCGGGCGTGGACGAAGTGCTGGGCGAAGTAGTCCGAGAAGTCCCGCTTCCGCAGGAAGGCGTCCATGGTCGTACCGGGCTCGGTGCGGGCGGCCTCCTGCAGCTGCGGCACAAACCGCTCGACATCTTCCGCGTATCGGTCCCACACCTCACCACGCACCCGGGGCGGCCGATCAGGCAGCCGACCCAAATCCACCGGAGCCTCGCTGCGCTGGACGAAGCCGCAGTCGGCACAGGTCACCTCCGTGGACATGTCGGCCGGCTGCGTGGCCACCTTGAGCTCGTCGAGGAGCTGCGCGAACTGCGGGTAGCAGGTGGAGCTGAAGACCATGAACGCCATATCGGCAGGACGCCCCGACTCCGGATACCGGGAGTCGACATGACCGCCCAGACGCGAGGCCGCCTCGAAGACAGTGACGTCGAATTCGTCACGCAACAGGTATGCGGCCGTCATCCCGGAAACCCCGGAACCGACCACAGCAACACGCTTCCGAGCCATGAATCCTTCCTCTGTTGGTGCGTCTGCGATCGCCCACCGGTCCCCAACTCATAGGCCACGCTTTCAACCTTGTAGCAGGATGCAGGACAGCGGTTTCTGGAGCGGGCGGGCGCCCGGACCGGTGCCGCGAGCCTTGGGGACACGGACCGGACGGGCACGGATGTTCCTGAACCCCCGGAGGAGCCAGGCCGGGGTCAGCCGCTCCGGCTGGCTGGCTTCGCCCAGGGGCGGCGGAGTCCCTCGCCGATGGGTCAGTGCGGATTCCGCTCGGCCAGTCGCAGGCTGAGGCCGTGTGGCTCCAGGTGCAGTCGCGGCCGCGGGCGTACGGAGCCGGTGCCGGGCTGTACATGCCAAGACCGGACGATATAGGCAAGAGACAAGGTCAGGTCCATGAAGGCGAGTTCGTAGCCGATGCATTTGGAGGCCCCTGTCCCGAAGGGCAGCCAGCCCGGGACCCGGTGCGGGTCGCGCCCGTCCCACCTGTCCGGATCGAAGCGCTCCGGGCTGGGGAACAGGTCGGCTCGGTGGTGCAGCGCGTAGGGGCTCAGCAGCACCTGCGCGGCGGCCGGGATGCGTCGGGAGCCGATGGTGGTGTCCTTGACGGCCACGCGTGGGAAGATCCAGCTTGGGGCGCGTCGCCTGAGGACCTCGGCGACGACGCCTCGGGTGCGGGGCAGTTGAGCCAGCACCTCGGCCGCTGGGCGCTCCTCCTCGAGTTGGATCACGGCCTGCGCCTCCTCTGCCAATTCAGCGTGCAGTGCGGCGTCCTGGGAGAGCTGGTGCAGGGCCCAGGCGTGGCCGACGGCTGTTGCGGTCACTCCACCGAGAAGCACGGTCATGGCTGTGTCGCGCACTTCTCGGTCAGTGAGTCGGTCGCTGTCGACGGAGGCGGTGAACATGGACATCAGGTCACCGTGGTCCCTGCCGTCTTCGCGATAGGCGGCGATCTCCTCCTCCAGGAAGCGCTGCAGCCTGGCTTCGCTTTTGCGGTAGCGGTGGTTGCGTGGCGTGGGGAGGCGGTTGAGCGTTGGGGCGATCATCCGCAGGATGGTCTGGTGGTTGACGAAATCGGTGACGGCCTCCCGGAGCCCGGCGACCTCGGTGCCGAATTCCCGGCGGCAGAACATCGTCGCGAGGGTAGAGCGGGTGGCCAGTACCCGCATTTCCGGCAGCACGTGAAGTGTCTGTCCATCGTGCCAGCCGGAAGTGAAGGCGCGCACCTGCGCGAGGATGGTGCGGGCATAGCCGGTCATCCGGTCGGATCGGAAGGCGGGCTGTGCGAGGAGGCGGAGTCGTTTGTGCCGGGACAAGGGGCAGGTGGCCATGCCCTCGCCAACGATCGACCGCATGTTCTCGTAGAACGCTCCGCCCTTGTCGAAAGCGTGGTCAGGGTTCCTGAGCACGTGCTGGGCGGCCTCCGGTGAGCACACCACGTAGGCCGGCGTACGGCCGAATCGGACCTCCACCACGTCGCCGGTCCGCGGCAGCGCCTCCAGCAGGCCCAGCGGATCGGTGAGCAGAGGCTTCAGGTGTCCGAGCAGCGGCAGGCCGCCTGGTGCCCTGGGGGGCCTGTCGGCATGTTCCCGTAGCACAGGTGCGTCCTTTCGCGATAGGGGTAGCTCCCCGCCGGGAAAGTACTGAGCTGCTGGTTTGCTGATCGGGGCTGTTGTCGGATCGCTGTCCTCCTACCGCGATGGTGGAGGAGGCGGTGTCGATGGTGTCGCTGATCGAGGAGTTGGAGGCCAGGCGCGGGAGGCCGTTTGCCGTGCGCTCCGTCGTGGGCGGCTGCGGTGCCTGCTCCCCCGATGCGCGCGGTACAGCCCTAGCGGCGACAGCGAAAATGGTACGCACGCGCACGGTGTGCTCCTCAACGCCGAGGCGATCGCCTCATAGCTCACCCAACGATCCTCAGGATAACGCCGATGCGCAGACTGGCTCCGTAAAACCATCCTTTCAGTAGGCGTTTGATGTTGATGCGCGCTGACCGTTTCGGACTGCTTTGCCACATTCATCACCAACGCGCACAGCCAGAAATTCCTGGAAGCTCCCCACCAATAGGGAGCTTCCATCCCATTGCCAAACCAGACGGAATCCGAGCGGCATATGTGAACTCAACGGGTGCTCCGATCATCGCCTCGGAGCCCGCGAATGTGCTCCTGCGGAGCGAAGTATCCCGAAAGCCGCCGACCTCAAAGGTGACGCATCGCCACTGAACGTCCCTAAACGCCCACGCATGGGGCGTTTGACGTGGGCAGACCGTCGCTTACGTCCTAAGAAGTCGTTTCATTTGGCGAGTCGGCGGTGGCATATGAGTGCGGCTGCGATGCCGACGAAGGCCAGGAAGTGCTCGGGCTTGCGTTCGTAGCGGCGGTGCAGGCGGCGGTAGCCGGCCAGCCATGCCACCGTCCGCTCGACCACCCAACGGTGGCGGCCCAGCCGCTGGGAGGACTCGATGCCACGACGGGCGATTCGCACGATGATGCCGCGCGAGCGCAGCCAGCGGCGCAGGTGGGCGTAGTCGTAGCCCTTGTCGCCGTGCAGTTTGCCGGGGCGGCGCCGGCGCGGGCCGCGCCGGGAGCGGATCGGCGGGATGCCGCGTACCAGTGGCTGAAGGCCCTGGCTGTCGTGGGTGTTGGCCGCGGAGATCCCGACAGACAGTGGCAGGCCGGTCCGCTCGGTGAGCAAGTGGATCTTCGACCCACGTTTGCCGCGGTCGACAGGATTCGGGCCCGTCAGCTCCCCCCTTTCGCGGCCCGGACGCTGACCGAGTCGATCGCGCACCGCGACCAGTCCAGCTCTCCGGCCGCGCCGAGCTCGTCCAGCACGGTGCGGTGCAGCTTGGCCCACACCCGCGCGGCGCTCCACTCGGCAAACCGCCGGTAGACCGTTTGCCACGAGGCACCGAACACCGGCGGGAGCTGCCGCCAGGTGCAGCCGGTGGTGGCCACGAACACGATCGCCGCCAGCACCTCGCGATCGCCCGCACGGCGCCGTCCACCGCCCTGGGGTCGCGTTGGCGCAGGTGGCACGACCCGCTGGAACAACTCCCACAGCTCATCAGGAACCAGGTGTTCCACCATCATCACGGCAGAACGATATCGATCACACCAAACGAAACGACCTCTAATACTACTATCAGGGTTTGTGATCTAGATCGTGATCTGGTTGTGTCTGAGCCAGCGTTTCCAGTAGTGGCTGCTGCGGGCGCGGGCCTGAAGGGTGCGGCGGAGGTCGGACCAGGCCAGAGCGTGTTGCAGGGCGTGGTCGAGGGTGCGGTGGGCGGCGCTGATCAGGTGTGCCAGGAGACGGCGGATCTCGGCTGGGGTGAGGTTGACCAGGCCGCCGCTGCTTTTGGGGCGTGGGCGGCGGTGACGGCCAGGTAGGCGTGGGCGAGCATGGCCAACGTGATGTGCCGGTGCCAGCCGTCGTAGCGTCTGACCTGGTACTGGTCCAGGCCGACCTCGTTCTTGGCGGCTTGGAAGCATTCCTCGATCGCCCAGCGGGCACCGGCGACGCGCACCAGCTCGGGCAGGGTGGTGCCGGCCGGGCCGAAGCACAGGTAGAAGGCCAGCTCCAGCTCGCCGTCCTCGCCTGGGGCGAGGCTGCGGCGCACCAGCAGCCACCGCTGGAAGCCACCGGGACCGCCGAGGTCGTCGTCGGGGTGCGGTTCCAGGGTCGCCATCGCCCAGTCGTACAGGCGCGGGCCCTTGGCCCCGTCACCGGCCGAGAGCTTCTTCCATGCCCGGGCCGGCGCGTCGGCGGTGACCGCGTCGGCGCGCGATCCGCCGTTGCCGTAGCCGATGCCGGGCCCCAGCGACTGGCTCCTGGGCACGGCCACCACGTAGCCGATCCGGCGATTCTCCAGGTAGCGGCGGAACTTGTGGTCCTGGCCGTAGGCCTCGTCGGCCGTCACCCACCCCACCGGAGCCTCGCCGGCACCCAGCGCCCGCTCCAGCATCTGCTGCGCCAGCGCGGGCTTGGTCGCGAACCTGGCCTGGTCCGGGATGCCCGCCCGGGCACACCGCTCCCGGTCGGCCAGCCACGACTTGGGCAGATACAGCTCGGCATCGATCAACGCCCGTCCGCGCGCGGACGCATACGCCAAGAAGACACCGAGCTGGCAGTTCTCCACCCGCCCGGCAGTGCCGGAGTACTGCCGCTGCACCCCGGCCGACCCGGTGCCCTTCTTGATGAACCCGGTCTCGTCCACGATCAGCACCCCCGAGTCGTCCCCGAGTTCGGCGAACACGTACTCGCGCAGGTCATCCCGCATACCCCGCGGATCCCAGCGGGCACTGCCCAGCAACCGCTGCATCCGGTCCGGAGCCGCATCACCCGCCGCCTCCGCCAGCTGCCAGCCGTTCTTGCGCTCCACCGGAGCCAGCAACCCCGTCACATACGCCCGCGCCTGCCGCCGCGGCTCCACCCGGGGAAACCGGCCCGCCACCCGAGCGAACAGATCATCCAGCCCCGACACCCACGACCGCAGAACGTCCTCAGTCACCCCATCAGCCACAACCCAGGACTATAGATCACAAACCCTGATAGTAGTACTAGATCGGCGACGACCTCCAGGAGGTCCAGCGGCTGATGAAGGCGGCCAGCCTCGACGTTTGCCGATCAGCTCGACCGCTGTGTGGAAGTCCACGCAGCTCGTCCCGGGTGCCTCGTATCGACTTCCTCGAGCAGCTACCAGCGTTGGAAGCTAACGATGTGTGGACGGACTCCCGTCGCTCGAGAACAAGTCCAACCCGGGTTGGAACGCTCGCGACCCGTCCGGCGTGTGAATGCTGGCCAGTTGGAGCGCCACTCGCCGTTCGAGTGAGCGGTACCGGAGCGGTGTGCCCAGGATGTCGGCGATGCGCTCGAGGCGATGGATGACGGTGTTCCGAGCGAGGTGCAGGTCCCGGGCCGCTGCCTGGGGGCTGAGGTGTTCGAGGTAGTGGCGCAGAGTGAGCCGCAGATCCTGAGTGAAGGGATCGTTCGCGAGGAGCGGGCCGAGCTCCTCCTTCATGAAGGTCACCGCTGCACCTTCATCGGTGACCAGAAGCGCGGCGAGCGACCAGTCCCGATGGTCGATGAACCGAGCGCGGCCGCCCACGCCGAGGGACACGCCGTCGAAGAGCTTTGCGACTCTCCGCGCCTGCCGGTGCGACGTGCGGAACGCGTGCAGGTGTCCGCCGTCATCCCCTACGACCGCGATCATGCCCTCGACCTCGTCCGCGAACAGCGACTCTCGAGCCAAGGGAAAGGATGCCGCACCCCAAGCCCACAGTTCCGTGGCGCCGACCTGGAGGACCAGGTGCTGCGTCGCGCCCGCGCGGCGCAGCGAATCCACGAGGTGGGTGCGGAACCGTACGGTCGAGGGGGACAGAGTCGATGTATGCGCAACGACGGCGATGTGGTGGCGCGCATCGACATCGTAGGAGAGCTCGGAGTTCGTGTCCGGGATGTCGATGTCCCGACCGGCGAGCACGTCCCTGACGATGTCGCGCCGCCGCCATGCCAACGAGTTGCTCCAGGACGTCTCTTCTACCGCGTACACGGCCTCGACGCGCCGCCCCAGTTCACGGATGTAGGTGTGCAGCATCTCGCCGAGCAGCAGCATCTCGTCCGCGCTGCGGGACTCGCCCTGACTGATGTACGCGGTCGACAACTCGGAGAAGATGAGTTGCTGTCCGCGAGTGATCGCCGCCCACTGTCGAGCCAGGGGGAGCCCTCGACGGACGAACTCGCGTGTGAGCGATGCGGTCTCGCGCGATGCGTCCAGGAGGACAGGCCGTCGAGCGGCGATGCTCGCGAGGGTGGCGAGCACGCTCGGTTCCGTGCCCAGCCGCATCATCGGCAACGGCGGAAGCGGCGACGCTGCCTCGTCGTGCTCGTCGAGCGAATGCTGCATGGCGATGGAATGAGCGAGTCGGACGCCCCACTCGACCGCGTCCGCGGTGAGGAACTCGCGGGCTTCGGCGAGGATCGAAGGTTCGCACACCGGATCGATCACGGGGTCTGATCCTGCTGGCGATGCACGCGCGGCGAGCCGGTTCGGCCATCGCGTGCGATCGATCGACATGGTTCCTCCTGCGCGGGACGACGGTGTCTGCGCGGCGCGTCATCTCGTCTGGGATCCCCACGATAGTTCCGCTCGATCGGACCGGGCCGGAACGGGGCTCGTTTGGCGATGAGCCACACCGGACGTGCTGGGTTCTGTGCGTGCGCCCGATGCCGCTGGCGATGGCGATCCCTAGCGTTCACGGAGCCGGGCTGAGAACGCTTCGCCCATCAGACAAGGAGTCGATCATGGCAGCGACGGAAGACTACGACGTGGGAATCGTGGGCTATGGGCCCGCAGGTCTGGCCGCGGCTTCGCTGCTGGGGGCGAAGGGCCATCGCGTCGTGGTGTTCGAGCGGCATCCCGGGCTATATGGATTGCCGCGACTGACCCACATCGACGGAGAGACGGCGCGCATCCTGCAGTCGGCGGCCGACGTGGACCACGCCCTGAGAGACGCCCACATCCTCGAGAGCTACGAGTTCCGGGATGCCTCCGGCGAACCGCTGCTGACGCTGCCGTGGAAGGGCGCGCAAGCCGGGCACCCGGCCCACATCTCGATGTTCCAGCCGGACATCGAGGATGCCATGGACGCTCGAGTCGGAGAGCTTGGAAACGTCCACGTGCGCAAAGCCACCTCCGTCACAGGCGTCGATGTCCGAGACGACGGCGTACATGTCGAGATCCAGGCATCCGATGGCACCGCGCAGTCGGTGAAGGCCGCGTACCTCGTCGCCGCGGACGGCGCCAACAGCACCGTGCGTGAGGCGGTGGGCATCACGCGTACCGACCACGGCCTGAACGAACGCTGGCTCAACATCGACACGCTCGCCAGGCGCGCACTGCCGGAACGACTGTCGCACACCGCCGTGTACCTCGATCCCGCCCGTCCCTACATGTTCATGCCGATCGGACAGAAGCGTCAGCGATTCGAATTCCAGGCTCTTCCGCATGAGACGCTCGATGAGCTCGAGGATCCAGCGCGCGCGTGGCGATGGCTCGAGGAGACCCACGGCCTTGGGCCCGACGACGTGGAGATCATCCGTCAGGTGCTCTACCCGATTCGAGCGCTGACCGCGGACTCCTGGTCGGCAGGGAACCGCGTCTTCCTCGTCGGCGATGCGGCGCACACCATGCCACCCACGATGGGCCAGGGAGCATGTTCGGCGATGCGGGACTCCGCCAATCTCGCGTGGAAGCTGGATCTGGTTCTGCGCGAGGTCGTTCCCGATGACTTCCTCGCGACCTATGAGTTGGAGCGGCGGCCCCACGCAGAGGCTGTCGTCGCCATGTCGGTGCGCGCTGGACACCTGATCTACGAGACGGACCGCGCGATCACCGAGCCCCGCGACGCGGCGTTGCGGCAGGGCAACGCGCCGGCTCTGCCGCCGTTCCCGACGATTGTCGACGGCACGGTGGCCGGCGCCGAGTACGCACCGTCCGGTACGGTCGCGCCGCAAGGTAGGGTCGCGGCGCGAGACGGTCGTCGTGGCCGGTTCGACGATGTCTTTGGACACGGGTTCCGGGTGGTGACACGCGGTCACGTCGCGCTGTCGCCGAGGAGTCAGGCCGTCCTTGCAGCGCTCGGCGCGACGACCCACGCCATGGGTGGGGCGGACTCGTCGGCATTCGATCCCGTCGACGACGTCTACCCGCGATACTTCGCCGACAATGCCATCGACCTGGTCGTCGTCCGCCCGGACTTCGTCGTGTTCGGGGGCGCGCGCGCCGCCGACGCGGATGCCGTGATCGACGCGCTCGATGCGCGCCTCGGACTCCGCGTCGGGGATCCGGTGGCGCCGTGAGCCGGCGGACGACTGCGGCCGGCCACGCGCCCCTTGAACCGGCGACCACTGATCCGGAGCTCGCGGCGTACTGGCGCTCGATGAGCCCCGACCGCATGGCCGACTACGGCATGGCAGATGAGGACATCCTCGCGCTCCGGCGGCTGACGGATAGCGGCGTCCCGTGGATGGACGCGGCGGAGCGGTTGGCCGAGGTGAGGATGTCCGCCGCCGCCGATGCGGCGCGCGGTGGGTACGCCCTGGAGGCGTTCCGGGACTTCCGCCATGCAGCGGCGTGTTTCGCCTTCGCCCAGATGGCCCAGAACAGCGACACCGCGCGCAAGGCAGCGCTCTATGAGCGAATCGCTACAGCCGCGCAATCGGCCCATCGCCTGTCCCCGACGTGGTTCGAGTTCCGCGCGTTTCCCTTCGACGACGGCGCGGTCGCCGCGTGGCTCTGCGTCCCGGCCGACACTCCGACCGTGGCCACGGTGATCGTGTTCGGCGGGCAGAGCGGGTGGGGACTCTCGTACGCGCGGTATGCGGACGCCTTCGCGGCACGAGGCATCGCCACCGTTCTGCTGGAAGGACCCGGGCAGGGACTCACGCGACTGCGATACGGAGTGCACCTCGATGCGGGGTTCCCGGAGGCAGTGTCGCGGGTCATCGACCACATCGACGACGACTCGCGCCTCACGGGTCCCGTCGGGGTCGTCGGAAGCAGTATGGGCGGCCTGTTCGCGGCCAAGTCCGCGGCCCAGGACGCGCGGATCCGCGGGTGCGTCGTGAATGGGGCACCCGCTCGCCCGAGGCTGCTCGAGTTCCGCACGTTCCGCGAGCAGGCGATCGCCATGCAGCGGGTCAAGGAACCGGGCGCGGTCCTCGAGTCCTTCTCGCGACTCGCGTTCCGAGCCGGTGCGGATGTGCTGGCGGTGCCGCTCCTGGTCATCCACGGCGGCCGGGATCCGATCGTCTCGGAGGGCGAGCAACGCGAGTTCCTGGCGGGAGCAACGAGCCGCTCCCAGATCCGCATCTGGGCGGACGGGGAGCACACGGTGCCCAACCACCACGTGGAGCGCACCCGGATGGTCGCCGACTGGATGACGGACGCATTGACGCACGGCGAGGGATCGGTGACGGCATGACTGACGACGCGGGCCACTACCGCACCGCGATAGGCGCTGCGGATGCGGACCACATCTTCGTGCGCGGACACGATCTGGCCGGAGAACTGATCGGCGATGTCGGCTTCGGGTTCCTCGCCTTCTGGCTGGTCACAGCCCGGAGGCCAGCACCGGGAGAGCTGCGGCTGTTCGAAGCCGTACTCGTGTCCCTGGCTGACCACGGATTGACCCCCAGCGTCCTGGCAGCGCGCCTCACGCTATATGGGGCGCCGGAGTCGATGCAGGGCGCACTCGCGGCCGGAATACTCGGGGGTGGATCGAGATTCCTCGGAGTGACCGAGGACACCGCGAGGTTCCTCGGCGAGCTGGTCGCGGCCGCCGACACGCCCAGTGAACAAGGCGATCGCGAGATCGCGCGAGCGGCGATCCGTGAGCGACGCGCCGCGGGAGACCCGGTCCCGGGACTCGGCCACCCGATCCATAAGATCGAAGACCCCCGCGTCCCCGCTCTGCTCGGGCTCGCGGAGCAGGAGGGCATCGACGGCGCGCACGTGCGGATGCTGCGTGCCGTGAAGCACGTCGCTCCCGAGGTCCTCGGGCGGGACGTTCCCATCAACGGGGCGGGTGCGGCCGGGGCGATCCTGGCGGATCTCGGGTTCTCGCTGCCCACGATTCGAGGCGTCGTCCTCCTCGCGCGGACCGCGGGACTGGTCGGTCACCTTGCCGAGGAGGATCAGTGGCCCCTCGCGCCGGCGCTCTACATGCACGTGGACGCGAACACCCGATACGAACAGGAGGCGTCCTCGTGACGATCGATGCCGCGCGTCCCCTCAGAGGACTGAAAGTCGTCGAACAGGGTTCCTTCATCACTGGACCCTTCGCCGCGATGCAGCTCGCCGACCTGGGGGCGGACGTCATCAAGATCGAGCGGCCCGGGGTGGGCGACCCTTTCCGGACCTACGACGGCACGCTGTACAGCCCCACGTTCCGCGCCTTCAATCGTGGAAAGCGGAGCGTGACGATCGACAACACGGACCCCGCGGACCACGCCGCCATGCGGGGGCTGCTCGCCGAAGCCGATGTGTACATCCACAACTTCCGTCCCGGTGTCGCACGCCGGCTCGGACTCGATGCCGACGCCGTCCGCGAACGGAATCCACGCCTCATCTACTGCGCGATCAGCGGCTTCGGCGATTCGGGACCCTATCGCCTTCGCCCCGCGTACGACACCGTCGCACAGGCGATGACAGGGATGCTGTCGCTCACCCTCGACCCTGCCGTACCGCGGATCTCCGGCCCTGCGATCGCCGACGCCGTGACCGGACTCTACGCCGCTCAGGGGATCCTCGCGGCGCTCAGCGATCGTGCCGTCACCGGATCCGGCCGAGTCGTCGAGGTGTCGATGGTCGAAGCGATCACCAGCTTCCTCGTCGAGCCCTTCACCGCCTACTTCGCCGACGACGCGTCACCGGGGCCGTACGGCCGCGCGGCCATCTCGCAAAGCTACGCCCTCCACACGGCGGACGGCAGCCGCGTCGCCCTACATCTCTCCTCGCCCGAGAAGTTCTGGCGCAGCCTGCTCGCCGCTACCGGACGCGGCGACCTCGCCGAGGACCCTCGGTTCGGCACTCGTGCTGACCGGGTCCGACATCATGAAGAGTTGCGCGCGGAACTTCAGGCGACCTTCGCCACGCGGAGGCGTGCGCACTGGCTCGAGGCCCTCGCAGCCCACGATGTTCCGCACGCGCCGGTCTACGAGCTGCCGGAGGTGCTCGCCGATCCCCACATCGAGCATCTCGACCTCGTCGCCGAACTCGAGCACTCACGGGAGGGCCGGCACCGTACCATCCGGCCGCCCTTGCGCTTCGATGGACAGCGTGCCCCCGACCCTACGGCCCCGCCGACTCTCGGTGAGCACGATCGCGGGTTCCGGGAAGCCCCGGCGTGGCGAACAGATGCGAATGCCGATCCACAACACTCCGTAGAGGAGCACGCCCCATGATCATCGAGAACGAGACGATGGTGACGGATGCCGTCATCCGTGCGCTGCGCGGGACGCCGGACCCACGACACCACGACGTGTACGCGTCGCTCGTCCGTCATCTTCACGCGTTCGTCAGAGACGTCCGCCTCACCCAGGACGAACTCGAGACGGCCGTCAGGTTCCTCGCGTCGCTCGGCCACTACACGAACAACAGCCGGAACGAGATGATGCAGGCCTTCGACGTGCTCGGCGTCTCCACGCTCGTCGCGCTCCTGCACCATCCGCTGACCGAGGTCGAGACGGCGGCGGCCGTGATGGGGCCCTTCTACCGCGCCGAGCCCGCGCCGCTGTGCGAATCCGGCGAATCGATCTCGCGCGGCGACGACGAGGGCGAGCCCCTCGTGGTCGAGGGGATCTGTCGCAGTGCCCACGGGCAGCCGATCGAGGGCGCGATGGTCGAGGTGTGGCAGGCGTCGCCGGGCGGCCTCTACGACAATCAGGATCCCTCAATGCCGCACATGAACTTCAGAGGCAGATTTGCAAGCGACGAGGAAGGCCGGTACCGATTCGCGACGCTGAGACCCGCCGGATACCCCGTCCCTACCGACGGCCCCATCGGGGCTCTTCTCGATTCCCAACGCAGACACCCGTTCCGACCTGCGCACATTCACTTCATCGTGCACGCCCCGGGATTCGAAACCGTCATCACCCAGCTCTACGTGGACGAGATCAAGGCGCTCGAGGAGGACGTCGTCTTCGCCGTCACGCCACCGTTGATCGCAGAGGCGGTGGCGCGGGCCGGCGGCGTCACCACCATCGCGTACGACTTCACCCTCAAGCCGGGCGAATCCGTCCTCCCGCAGGCGCCCATCCCCTGACGCCGTCGCGGCAGCGACACCGGTGATCTGCGAGACGTGCACGCGCGTTGCATCCTTGGTGTCCGCCGGACGGTCCGTGACGCCATGGCGGATCTCGACCCATTCGCCGTCGAAATCGACGCGGCTGCGGTACCCCTCGACGTGCATGCTGTGTCCTCCGAGTCGGCGGAAGTCTCAAACCTCAGCCGAGTGAGCTGGGGCCCGACCGACATAGCCGGTAGGACGATCATGGGGACTCCAGCGTGGCATGTTCGCCCGAGGTGCCGTAAGGACATGCCCTCGCAGGGCATTGGGCCGAGGCTCAGCCGAGCACAGGCTCGGCCTCCCGCCGGGTGACCAGACGGAAGGCGCGGCCGCTGGACAACACAGGGAAGGTGCGCATCAGTGGCCGACCCGCGAAGGCCGGTCCGGCGCCGGCTCACGCGCCGGTGGGGGAGTGGGGCCAGCCCATCGAGACCGGCCGGGTCGAGGTTGTCGGCGCCGACGTTGTGGCTGGCCACGGTCCCGGACGGCGTCGATGACGATGCGCTGCAACTGCGCGCGCTGCATGCCGACGGTGGCGGGCAGGTCGTCACCGCCGGTGCGGATGTCCTCGGCGACGTGCAGGACGGTGCCGTCCGGGGCGGTGATGCCGAGCGATCCGAAGCCGAACCCAGAGGCCTGCACCTGCTCCCACACGCCCAGTTCGCGCAGGACCCGCAGGGCGTTGCCCCTGCACGGTGATGCCGGAACCCGCGGTGGCGTTCCAGTCCTCCCTGGCCTCGATGAGGTCCACGGTCAGTCCAGCCCGGCGCAGCAGGATGGTGACGGCGTTGCCGGCGGAGCCGCCGCCGACGACCAGGACGGTGCGGGGTGTTCTCATGGGGAAGTCCTTTGTTCCTCTGGTTGCTCCGGGCGAGGGGCTACTTGACGGCGATCGGGTTGACGGGAGAGCCGACGGCGCCGGTGATCGGGAGGGGAGCGGCGGTGCGCCAGAACTCGTACACCCCGTCGGCCGCGCAGTCCGCGGCGAGCGTGTCGAGATCCCACATCTCGCCGATCAGCAGACCCATGTTGGGGATGACGACCTGGTGCAGCGGCTGGAAGGCGTGCTCGAACTCATTGGGCCGGACCTCGAAGCCCCAGGTGTCGGTGGCGATCGCGGCGATCTCCGTGCGGTGCAGCCAGCTGGCCGTGGTGAACGACAGACCGGGTGCCGCACCGCCCGCGTAGTCGCCCCAGCCGTCGCGGCGGACCCGGCTGAGCTGTCCGGTGCGTACGACGACGATGTCCCCGCGGCCGACCCGCACACCCTGGGCGGCGGCGGCCTGGGTGGGGTGCTCCTCGGTGATGGCGATCCCGTCGGGCAACTCGCCGTTCTGCCCGTGGACTTGGCCGACGTCCAGGAGCACGCCGCGCCCGGCGATGTACGGCGCCATGTGCTCGATGCCGGTGACCAGGTCGCCGTCGGAGGTGACGACCTTCTCGGCCGGGCGGCCGTTCCATGCCTTGCCGTGGTCGAAGATGTGCCCCAGGCCGTCCCACTGGGTGGAGCACTGCAGCGGCATCGCGATCACGTCGTCGACGCCGCCGATGCCGTGCGGGAAGCCCTGGTCGCCGAGGGCGGCGTCGGTGCCGGTGTCGAGCATGGTGTGCACGGGGTTCGTCCGTCGGCGCCAGCCCTTCTGCGGCCCGTTCATGTCGAAGCGCTGCGACAGCGATAAACTGACGCCCCGCCGCACCAGGGCCGCGCTCTCGCGCCGCTTGCCCTCGTCGAGGAAGTTCAGGGTGCCGAGCACGTCGTCCTCGCCCCAACGGCCCCAGTTGGAGTACGACTTGGCAGCTTCGGCTATCGCGCCGTCGGGGTCGTGCCGGTTCATGAACCCGCCTCCCCGACACAGCGGGTGCGCTGGGCACCCAGCCCGGTGATGGAGCCCTCCATGACGTCGCCGTCGCGCAGCAGCCGGCCCCAGCGGATACCGTTGCCGGCCGGGCTGCCGGTCAGCGCCAGGTCGCCGGGCAGGAGCCGGGAGGTCTGGGAGATGTACGACACCAACCGGGCGATTCCGAAGAGCATGTCCTTGGTGGACTCGTCCTGCATGGTCTCGCCGTTGAGCTGGAGCGTGACCCGCAGATCGCCGGGGTCGGCGATCGACTCGGCGGGCACGATCCACGGGCCGAGCGGGGTGAAACCGGGGGCGTTCTTGCTGCGCAGCCAGTCGGTGCCGATGGCGGGCATGTCCCGGCGGACGACGGTGGCACGGTCGGTGAGGTCGTTGGCGATGGTGTAGCCGGCGACGTACTCCAGCGCATCGTCCGTGGACACCCGGTAGGTGGGTTTACCGATGACGGCCGCCAACTCCCGTTCCCAGTCCGGCTTTTCGGCCCAGTCGGGAATGGAGACGTCCGGCCGATGATCGCGCTGGGCAGGCCGATGAACACGTACGGCAGGTCCTCGGCCGCCCGCCGGTCCATGAGCGCGGCGATTTCCGCTCTCGCCTCCTCGGCCCTGCGGGGGTCGCCGGGGGTGCGGTGGGCGACCTCCAGGTCGATCACGTGCTGCCGGTAGTTCGCACCCGACTGGAAGACCTGTCGGGGCTCCACCGGAGCGTGCACCCGCAGGCCCTGGAGAGGCTGCCAGGCGGCCCTGTCGTCGCTGGCGAGGGCGTTCAGGCGGGGTGTGGCCTCGGCCCAGCTCTCCAGGAGCGTGCGGATGGTCAGCTCCCGCTCGCCGAGGGCGGCGCGCAGGTCGAGGGCGCGGCCACCCGGCGTGACGAGAGCGGGAAACGGGATCCCGTCAGGGGCGGAGAGGGGGCCGAGGGCAAAAGGCCCGGCGAAAGGAACGGCAATGGCTGCGGGTTTCACGAACGTGTCCTCCTGAGTTGCGACGGGACTAATGTGGCCGCAGCCCTTGGCATAGGGGAAATCGATTATTTGAATGCCGCTCATCCGCCTGACTTATCGCGTCGCCGTTTTCGCACGCTGGGAGTGCCGCCGTGAACCTGGCAAGCCTTGATCTCAATCTGGTCGTCGCCCTACGCGCCCTGCTGGAGGAGCGCAACGTCACCAGGGCCGGCCGGCGCGTCGGTCTGAGCCAGCCCGCGATGAGCGGCGCGCTCGCCCGGCTGCGCCGGCACTTCGACGACGACGTCGGCGGCCACTACGAACTGACGGCCCTCGGCCAAGTCCTGCTCGACCGCACCTCCACCGTCTGCGACCAGCTGGAACGCCTCTTCACCAGCCAGGCCGACTTCGATCCCGCGACGGAGTCCCGCGAATTCACCCTCGGCGTCAGCGACTACTCCGTGGCCGTCTTCGGGGCCGAGCTCACCCGGATCCTCGACCGTGAGACGCCCCGCATCCGGGTGCGCTTCGTCCAGATCCCGGCCGGCATCACCGAGATGACCGGTGCCGTGCTGAGCACCCTGGACGGCGTGGTCATGCCGCACGGCATCATCAGCGACTTCCCCGCCACGGAGCTGTACGAGGACGGCTGGGTCTTCCTCGTCGCCGAGGACAACCCCGAGGTGGGCGACCGTCTCTCCCGCGACGACCTGGCGCGGCTGCCGTGGGTGACATACCTGCGCGCCTACGACAGCCCGGCGGTCCACCAACTCGGCATGCTCGGCATCGAACCGCGGGTGAGTGTCTCTGGACCGCCCCGGCGATGTTGGAGGCTTAGATCGTTGGTTCTCAGCCGGCCTGGGTCGCTGTGCCGCGTGACCGGTGGAACGCTTCCTCGTACTCGCGCGGGGGAATGTTCCCGCAATAGGAATGTATCCTTTCGGTGTTGTACCACGCCACCCATTCCATCGTGGCGAGCGTCACGTCCATGACATTTTCCCAGCCGCCATGGAAGTCGATGAGTTCCTTCTTGTAGAGGCTGTTGAGCGATTCGGCGGCGGCGTTGTCGTAGGAATCGCCCTTGCTGCCGACCGATCAGGCCGCGCCGATCTGGTCCAGCCGTTCGGCGTACCGGATCGCCGTATATTGCACGCCCCTGTCGCTGTGATGAACCAGGCCGCCGTCGATGCCGCCACGTGACCAGATCGCCATTTCCAGAGCGTCCAAGGCCAGTTCGGCGCCCAGATGATCGGCGACCTGCCACCCCACAATGGCCCGGGAGAACAAGTCCTGCACGAACGCGGCGTACACCCACCCGGCAGCGGTGTCGACATAGGTGATGTCAGCCACCCACCGCCTGTTGGGGGCGTCCGCGGTGAAGTCCCGTTCCAGCAGGTCACCCGGCCGATCCGCGCCCGCCACCGTGGTCCGGGGCCGCTTGCGGGACGCGCACACCCCGGCGATGCCCAGCTCGCGCATCAGCCGCTCCACCGTGCACCGGGCGACCTGGATGCCTTCACGATTCAGGTGCGTCCACACCTTCCGTGCCCCGTACACCCGCCGGCCCGGACCTTCCCACACCCGCACGATCTCCTTCTGCAACCATTCGTCACGCACCGCACGAGCCGACGGTTCAGCATCGCGTTTCTCGGCCGCCCAATACGTCGACGGCGCACACTCCAGCACAGCGCAGATCGGGTCTACTCCGAACTGCTCCCGGTGAGAATCGATGAACTCGACTAGCGCGGCAGTTTCGGGTCGAGTTCCCGGGCGAAATACGCGCTGGCGGCCTTCAGGATCTCGTTCGCCCGCCGCAGCTCGCGGTTTTCGCGCTCCAGCTCGGCGATCCTTTGCGCGTCGCTGGTCGTGGTCCCCGGACGCTGCCCGCCATCGACCTCGGCCTGCCGTATCCAGGTCCGCAACGCCTCACGATGCACCCCGAGTTGGTCGGCCACCCGGGCGATCGTGCCAGTCCTCTCACCTGTCTGCTCACGCAGCTCAAAGACCATCCGGACCGCACGTTCACGCAGCTCGGCGGAGTATTTCCTCGGGGGTGCCATAGCCCCTCACCCTTCCAGGTATCAGGGCCTCCACCCAACCCGGGGCGCTCCACTCCGTCGACAGCTTCACGGTGCTGCCATGTACACACCGCGGCCTGCACCGTATACCTGAGTTTACTGTCACTAGCCAGATGGCACGTATGCCTGCCGGGTGTGAGCAGGCGACTCGGGCAGGTCCTGCCACGGGATGACGGTGTGCATCACGTGCAAGATCCCGAACAGGCAAAGGGACGCGGCAGGTAAGCGGAAACAACCGTGCATGCCCTCGTAAAGACCGGGCCGATTGCACGCCGCGGCTGCCGGTCTGGCGCATGTGACGATGAGACGGGCTGCGGAGCGGGCCGCAAGACCTGGCCGGCATTCGTTCACGTCCGGTCCTTGAGCCTGGGAGGATCGGCGGAACTGGGAGCTGCGCTACTTCCGGCCGGGGGAGGCGGCGGTCGGAATCAGTGCCACGGAGCTTTCGTCGACTTCGTTTCCGTCATCGTCGATGAACCCGACGTGCACCGGACGTTCGGTGCCCTCGACCTGGCGCAGGATGCTCGGCCCGTCCGGCCACGGCAGGTGCTTGTCGCCCCATTGCTGCAGGCCGAGCAGGACGACGAGGAGTTCCCGGCCCGCATCCGTGAGCACGTACGAGAAGCGAGCCCGCTCTCCCGGCTCCCGGTAGGGCACCTTCTCCATCACGCCGTATTGGACCAGCGTGTTCAGGCGTGCGGTGAGAACGTCCGGCGCCACACCGAGCCCGCTGCGGAACTCCGAGAATCGGCTCGACCCCGCTACGGCCTCGCGCAGGATCAGAAACGTCCAGCGCTCGCCCAGCACGCCCAGGCTGCGGGCGATGGCGCAGCTGTCATTCGGAATCTTGCCCATGTTGCAAGCCTACCCTGGGTTGCTTCTTCCAACTCAGAGGGTCTAGGTTGGGAAAACCTACCCAGCAGGGAGTTGCGTCATGCAGATCGAAGGACAGACCGCACTGGTCACCGGGGCGAACCGCGGCCTGGGACGCCACCTGGCGAAGCAGCTGCGCGACCGCGGCGCGACCGTCTACGCGGGCGCCCGCAACCCCGCAGCCGTCGACCTCGACGGCGTGAAGCCGATCGCCCTCGACGTGACCGACCCCGCCTCCATCGCCGCCGCAGCCGAGGCGACCGGCGACGTGTCGATCCTGGTCAACAACGCCGGTTCGGCCACCTACGCGTCGCTGCTGACGGGCGACCTGGCGGACATCCGCCTGGAGATCGACACCCACTACCTCGGCACCCTGGCGGTCACCCGGGCATTCGCCCCCCAGCTCGGCGCGCACGACAGCAGCGCGGTGCTGAACATCCTGTCGGTCGCCTCCTGGGTCAACTTCCCCGACTTCGGTGCCTACTGCGCCGCCAAGGCGGCCGCCTGGTCGATGACGAACGGGCTGCGCCAGGAACTCGCCCCGCAGGGCATCCGGGTCTCGGCGCTGCACGTCGGGTACATGGACACCGACATGACCACCGGCCTCGACGCGCCGAAGGCCGACCCCGCGGACATCGCACGCATCGCCCTCGACGGCGTCGCCGCCGGCACCCCTGAGATCATCGCCGACGAGACGAGCAAGACCGTGCTCGCAGGTCTGTCCGGAGGCGTCGGCGCGCTTTACCCGCAGTTCGGGACGGGGAATCCCACGCCCGCTTACGTCATCGTCAACTTCGATGTCCTCGACGAGGAGGCTGGCGCGGCCTACGCGGCCGTGGCCCAGCAGTCCATCCGCAGCCACGGCGGCCACTACCTGGTCGGGGGACCCACGCCCAAGCCCGTCGAAGGCACTTGGGACTCCTCCGGGTTCGTGGTCATCGAGTTTCCCGACATGGACCGGATCCGGGAGTGGTACGACTCCGCCGAGTACCGGCGAGCCCGGGGGATACGAAAGGACAAGGCCCGGGTGACCATGCTGTTCGCCGAGGGCGCACCGCCTGAGGGCTTCTCCCGCCCAGCCTAGGAGTGCTGTGCGTGGACGTTGGTGACACGGGCGACACCTCTTGAGCAGACCTTGAAAGGGGTGAGGGCCTGATGACGAGGAGGACTTCACCGTCGAGTCCTGGTCGAGGCACCGGGGTGCCGGACGCTCGTGGCCCACATCGTCGTCAGGGGCGACGAAGCGCTCGACTCCGACACCGTCTTCGGCGTCAAGGAATCCCTCGTCAAGGACTTCGAGCACCGGCCGACGGCACACCGACGCCCGACGGGCGCGTCGTCGACGGCACCTGCACGCAGGCCCGCTTCGACATCGTCCTCGCCCCCGCCGACGGCCGAATGACGTGGGTCCGCGGCAGGCGCCGGTCTGCCGCGGACAGGCCCGTGGCGAACACCGGGACGCCGTTGGCCCGTTGGGTCGTCAACGCTTCAGCGGTGAAGGCCGCTGCCAGATCTCTATCTGATCGCCACCGCGTTGCTGGGTGATCCCGCGCCGCCCGTGAGGTGCAGGGGACTGGCGACCACCATGCAGTCCCAGCGGTGATCTTCGGCGCATCGGGCGGCGAGGCCGTCCAGGGCCCAGAGCTCGCCGAGGACCATGCCCAGGAGGGGTATGAGGACGCGGTGCATGAGACCGGTGTGCCCCGTGCGGGCGATGTCGCCGCGCCGTTCGGCGTCCGTGACGAACGGGGAGTCAGGTGAGGCAGGCCACGCTTCGACGGCGAAGTTGTCGGTGGCTACGACGGAGAAGTGGTGGTCCCACAGCCATTCCACCGTGTCGTGGTCGGCCTTCAGCCCGGAAGCCCGGATCGGGTCGGTGTCGCGTCGCTGTTCGTCGGGGGTGAGCTCGCGCAGGTGATAGTGGGCCCATCCGGTACGGATCATGAGGATGTCACCGGGCCGCAGCTCGGTGTTCTGGGCCCGGGCGGCGTCGGCCACCGCGGTGATGGGGATTGCCTCGGCGGCCGCGTGGTCGATGGGGGTGCCGCGGGCCCTCAGATGGCGGTCGACGTCGATGAGGACGCCGCGCCCCACGATGCCGTGCTGGGTGAAGCGGTTGATCCCGAGGAACGGTTCCCCCTCGGTGAAGCGGGCGGGGTCTGCTCCGTTGTAGAAGCCGGCCTCGGGGTGGCCGATGTGCCGGAAGCCGTCGATCTGGCTGCCGGACTGGGTGTAGAAGCTGTCGAGGTACTCGTCGCGGTGGTGGGGATTGTTCGCGAACAGAGTGTGCTGGACGGGCCTGCGGGTGGGGACCAGGGGCGGGGTGAAGGCATCGAGGGGGTGGTCCAGGGCGATGACTTCGCCCGTGCGCACCAGGCCGGCCGCGGCCCGGACGCGCTCGGGGGTGAGGTGGTTCAGCGTTCCGAGCTCGTCGTCGGAGCCGAAGACGCCCCAGGCGCTGCCGGCGGGGGCGTCGGTGCGGCGGCGCAGTTCGGCGTAGGTGGGAAAGCGGCGGACGGCAGTGCCGCCCTGGGCTTCATGGTGATCGTCGGGGGTATCGGGCATCGTTGACTCCTGCTGTCGGCGCCGGTGGACCGGCTCACGTCGTGGTCCGCTTCACCGGGCGCGGCTCTCGCCGACTCCGTCGCCGAGCTCGGCGCTGACACCGTTCGACGCGGCGAGCAGCGGTGGCAGCAGTTCCTTACGCACGGTGTCGGCGTCGGTGGTCGCGATGAGTGACGACAGACCCATGGCAGCGATCACCCGCCCGTTGGCGTCGCGCACCGGCGCGGCGATGGAGCGCAGACCGTCCTCCAGCTCCTGGTCGACCATGGCCCAGCCCTGGTTGCGGGCCAGTGCCAGGCGTTCGCGGAGCTCGTCGGCTGTCCGGATGGTACGCGCGGTGAGGGGACGCAGATCCGCTCTGGACAGGTAGCGGTCGAGTTCGGTGGCGGTGAGGTCGGCCAGCAGGACGTGACCCAGCGATGTGGCGTGGGCGGGCAGCCGGGTGCCGGTGGCCAGGGTGATGCTGGTGATGCGGTGGGTGGGGACCCGGGTCACATACACCACGTCGGTGTCGTCGAGGGTGGCCATGGAGCAGCCCTCCCCGGTGGTCTCCACAACTCGCTCCATGAACGGCTGGGCGATCTCGGTCAGGTCCAGCGAGCTGAGGTAGGCGTAGCCGAGAGCCAGCACGCGGGGTGTGAGCGCGAACGTCTTGCCGTCGGTGCGCACATAACCGCGGTCCTGCAGGGTCAGCAGGATCCGCCTGGCGGTGGGCCGGCTGAGCCCGGTCGCCTCCGCCGCCTCAGTGAGCGTCATGCGCGACCGATGGTGTGAGAAGGCGAGGATCATGTCAAGACCCCGGGCCAACGCCCGGATCAGATCCCTTTCCTCGTCCGGTTTCGGCATCGGACCCTTGACAAATGAGAGCGGCAGGATTTCAACTGAGCTTGCTTGTACGCACAGCAGACTGTTTGTCCGCCTAGCGTACAACATGGGGAAGGTGCTCCGCAACGACGCGAAGGGACACGACCACCATGGCCATCGACACACGCGAGTTGCGCAACTGCCTGGGCCGGTTCGCCACCGGCGTCACGGTGGTGACCTGCGAGGCGGCCGACGGGTTCCACGGCGCGACCGTCAACGCCTTCTCCGCGATCTCCCTGGACCCACCCCTCGTCCTGGTCTCGCTGGATCGCCGCAGCAGGGCCTGCGGACTGCTCGCCGACCGTTCGTTCGCGGTCAACGTGCTCGGCGAAGACGGTGAGGATCTCGCCCTGCAGTTCGCCGGGCGGCCACGGCCGGACCTGCTCGTGGACTGGGAACCGGAAGGAAACGCCCCTCGGCTCGCCGCCGCTCAGGCGTGGTTCGTCTGCTCGCCGTGGCAGCAGTACGACGGCGGCGACCACGTCCTGTACCTGGGCGAGGTGAAGGAGTTCGGTCACCTGCCCGGAGACCCACTGCTGTTCCACGCAGGCCAGTTCCGCTTCTTCGACGAGACCACCCAGCCCGTGCCCTGGCTGGAGTCCGGCGACAGCCCCTCCAGCACCGGCTTCCTGGGCCTGCCCGGGGCCCTCAGCCTGGCCCGCCAGGGCCGCTGACCGCCCCTCCTGCGAACCATGACCGAAAGGAATGCCATGACGCTTAACGCTGAGCAACCGGCATCGACATCAGCGGACAAGCCCTTCGCGAGCCGCCCCTACACCGGCGACGAGTACATCGAGAGCCTGCGCGACGGGCGCGAGGTGTGGATGTACGGCGAGCGCGTCAAGGACGTCACCACCCACCCCGCCTTCCGCAACCCGGTCCGTATGACCGCCAGGCTGTACGACGCGCTGCACGATCCGGACCAGCGTGAGGTCCTGACCACTCCCACCGACACCGGCAACGGCAGTTTCACGCACAAGTTCTTCCGTGCTTCCCGCAGCGCCGAAGACCTGGTGGGCGACCGCGACGCCATCGCCGCCTGGGCCCGGCTGACCTACGGCTGGATGGGCCGCAGCCCCGACTACAAGGCCGCCTTCCTGGGCACGCTCGGGGCCAACGCCGACTTCTACGCCCCCTTCCAGGACAACGCCCGGCGCTGGTACCGCGAATCGCAGGAGAAGGTCCTGTACTGGAACCACGCGATCATCCACCCGCCGGTCGACCGGAACCGGCCGCCGGACGAGGTCGGCGACGTCTTCGTCCACGTCGAGAAGGAGACCGACGCCGGCCTCGTCCTCAGCGGCGCCAAGGTCGTGGCCACCGGCTCTGCGATCACCCACCACAACTTCATCGCCCACTACGGCATCCCGCTGAAGAAGAAGAAGTACGCGGTCGTGTGCACCATCCCGATGGGCGCCCCCGGGATGAAGCTCATCTGCCGCACGTCCTACTCCATGAACTCCGCCGTCATGGGCAGTCCCTTCGACTACCCGCTCTCCAGCCGCCTCGACGAGAACGACACCATCTTCGTCCTCGACAAGGTCCTGGTGCCCTGGGAGAACGTCTTTGTCTACGGCGATCTAGAGAAGGCCAGCACCTTCTTCCCGCAGTCGGGCTTCCTTCCTCGCTTCACCTTCCAAGGCTGCACCCGCCTCGCGGTCAAGCTGGACTTCCTCGCCGGCCTGCTGCTCAAGGCACTGGAGATCACCGGGACCAAGGACTTCCGTGGCGTGCAGAGCCGGGTGGGGGAGGTGCTGGCCTGGCGCAATCTCATCTGGTCGCTCACCGACGCCATGGCCCGCAACCCGCAGCCGTGGATCGGGGACACCGTCCTGCCCAACCTGGACGCCGGGCTCGCCTACCGCTGGTTCATGACCATCGGCTATCCCAGGGTCAAGGAGATCATCCAGCAGGACCTCGGCTCCAGCCTGATCTACCTCAACTCGCACGCCGCCGACTTCAAGAACCCGGAAGTCCGCCCGTACCTGGACAAGTACGTCCGCGGATCGAACGGATACGAGGCCGTGGACCGCGTCAAGCTGATGAAGCTGCTGTGGGACGCGGTCGGCACCGAGTTCGGCGGACGGCACGAGCTGTACGAGCGCAACTACGGCGGAAACCACGAGAGCATCCGCACCGAGATCCTCGCCGCGCACGAGGCCACCGGCCAGACCGACGCCTACAAGGGCTTCGCCGAGCAGTGCATGGCCGAGTACGACCTCGACGGCTGGACCGTCCCCGACCTGATCAACCCGGACGACGTCTCCATGATCGGCAAGTTCCAGTAGTCCTCCCGCCCGGCAGCCCCTGTCTCCCTCCCGCACCCAAGGACCGTCATGAGCCACCCCAGAATCGTCGAGGTGGTCGAGGACCTCGAACGGACCCTCCTCGACTTCATCCGCAAGCACCGCGTCACCCACGAGGAGTACCGGCAGGCAACCGACCTGATCATCGCCAGCGTCAAGGACGGCGAGGAGTCGCTGCTCTTCGACGTGTTCTTCGAGGCCGAGGCCACCGATGTGGACAACGGCATCCACACCGGCAGCACGGCAGCCATCGAGGGACCGTTCTACCTGGAGGACGCCCTGCCGCTTCAGGGGCCCCCGTACGCCCTGCCGCAGCGCCCCGGCGAGAAGGGGGACACGCTCGTCTTCAAGGGCAGCGTCACCGCCCACGACGGCACCCCCCTGGGCGGCGCCGAACTCGACATGTGGCAGGCGGACGCCGACGGCCTGTACAGCAACATCCACCCCGGCATCCCGGACTGGAACCTGCGCGGGCGCTTCACCACCGCGCAGGACGGCAGCTTCGAGGTCACCACCATCGTGCCGCCGCCCTACGAGATCCCCAAGAACGGACCGACCGGCCAGGTCCTGAACGCACTGGGCCGGCACTTCTTCCGCCCCGCCCACCTGCACCTGAAGGTCCGCGCCGACGGATTCGGCGAACTCACCTCCCAGCTCTACTTCCAGGGCGGTGACTACCTCTCCAGCGACGTCGCCAGCGCCGTACGCGACGACCTGGTCATCACCCTGCAGCAGACCGGCACCGGCTACGAGGCCCACTACGACTTCGTACTGGAACCACAGCCGTCGGCTGACCGGGCGTGACCTTGCCGGAGCCCCGCACAGGCCTCCTCCCCGGGCCGTGCGGGGCTCCCCACGGAGGAATGGAACCCATGAGTTCTCTGCTGATCGAGTCCGTCCGCACCACCCTGCTCGACGTGCCGCTGATCCGGCCCCACAAGGTCGCCGTCACCAGCATCACCCACCAGAGCATGGTGATCGTCCGGCTCCGCACCGCCGACGGAGTCGAGGGAATCGGCGAGGCCGTCGTCCCCGGGGGCCCCTGGTGGGGCGGGGAGTCCATCGAGGGCGTCAAGCACCTCATCGACGATTATCTCGCCCCCCTGCTCACCGGTCGCGACGCGGCCCGCGTCGAATACCTGGCCAGGTACCTCGACCGTACCGTCGCCGGCGCCCAGTTCGCCAAAGCGGCCGTCGAGATGGCCCTGTGGGATGCCCGGGGCAAGGCACTCGGCGTACCCCTCTACGAACTCCTCGGCGGGCTCAGCCGCACCTCCATACCCGTCACCTGGGCCCTGGGAGCCGAGCCGGCCGGCGTGGTGATCGAGGAGATCGAGCACCGGCTGGAGGCCGGGCACCAGAGCTTCAAACTCAAGATGGGCAGCGCGGACCCGGCCGAGGACGTCGCCCGCATCACCGCCGTCGCCAAGGATCTGGCCGACCGGACCAGCCTGCGCGTGGACCTCAACGGAGCCTGGGACGAACTGACCGCCACCCGCTGGTTGCCCGCGCTTCAGGACGCCGGTATCGAGATGATCGAACAACCCCTACCCGCCTGGAACATGCCGGCGATGACCCGCCTGGCCCGACAGCTGACCGTCCCCCTCATGGCGGACGAAAGCCTGCGAACCCCGCAGGACGCCGCCAGGCTGAGCGCAGAAGGCGCCGCCGACGTCCTCGCCGTCAAGGTGGCCAAGTCCGGCGGACTCTCCGCGGTCCAACGGATCACCACCATCGCGGAGACCGCCGGTGTCCCCTGCCACGGTGGCACCACCATCGAAAGCTCCATCGGCACCGCCGCCTCCACCCACCTGTTCTGCGCCACACCCGGCGTCAGCGCCGGATCGGAGCTGTTCGGCCCCCTCCTCCTCGCCGACGACCTGGTGCACAACCCCGTCATCTACACCGGCGGCGAACTCCGGCCGCCGACAGAGCCCGGGCTCGGCATCACCCTTGACGAAACCAAAGTCGCCAAGTTCACCCGCGACTGACCTCTTCCCACCCATCCGCAGCAGCCGAGCCGAGGTGGCGCACCAACTTCGACTTCACCGAGCCGCGTGCGCCCGCAGCCACCAAAAGTCCCCTGCGGCACGCGGTGCTACGAAAGGCCAGGCATGAGCAGACAGCAGCCCAGTTTCACGTTCGAGGCATGGCCCATGTGTGGTATTCGGCGCCGGAAGCCTTGCCCGCATCCCGCAGGAAGCGGAGCGATGGGGCCTGCGTCGGCTGCTGGTGCTGTCCACACCTGGGCAGCAGGCGCTCGCCGACCGCGCGGAGACGCTGATCCAGGGCTCCTGCGCGGGCCGGTTCACCGAAGCCCGCAGCACGTACCGGCCGACGTCGCAGCGGCGGCCGGCAGGACCGCGCGGGAGGCCGACGCGGACGGGTGCCTGGCCATCGGCGACGGCTCCACGATCGGCCTGGGCAAGGCGGTCGCGCGCGAAACAGGCCTGCCGCGAACAGGTCGTAGCGCGCTTTGGGCTCCGGGCGCCGCGCACGCCGTTTTTGTGCAGGGCGATGCCGCAATTGTGCAGGAACAGCCGACGCGGGAGCTCGAATACTGCGTAGACCCCCTGCCCCGCGCAGTATGGAGAGCAGCCTCATGAGGAGTTTTGTGCACACAGTCGGCCCGAGCCGGGTCGTCTTCGGCGCGGGCACGCTTGCGCAGGTCCGCGATGAGGTGGAGCGGCTCGGCAGGTCCCGGGTCATGCTCGTCTCCGACGGGGCACCGGCCCTGCGCAAGGACACCGAACGGCTCCGTGACGCCCTGGGCGACCTGCTGGTGGCGGAGTTCGACGGAGCTGCCATGCACACTCCCGTCGAGGTGACCGAGCAGGCCCTGACAGTGCTGCGCGAGCATGACGTGGACTGCCTGGTGGCGATCGGCGGCGGCTCGACGACCGGCCTCGCGAAGGCGCTGGCGGTCCGTACGGACCTGCCCCAGGTCATCGTGCCCACCACCTACGCCGGCTCCGAGGTCACCCCCGTCCTCGGCGAGACGCAGAACGGCCGCAAGATCACCTGCTCCGCGCCCGAGATCCTGCCGGAAACGGTCGTCTACGACGTGGAGCTCACCCTCGGGCTGCCCGTTCCGATGGCGGTGACCAGCGGCGTCAACGCGCTGGCCCACGCCGTGGAGGCCCTCTACTCGCCGGATGCCACCCCGGTCACCGACGCCATGGCCCTGGAGGCGGTCGCGGCCGTCGCCCGCTCCCTGCCCGTCCTCCACGACGACCCCTCCGACCAGGAGGCACGGTCGGATCTGCTGCTGGCTGCATGGCTGGCGGGCACCTGCCTCGGTGCCGTCGGCATGGGACTGCACCACAAGCTGTGCCACACGCTGGGCGGCGCCTTCGGCCTTCCGCACGCCGAAACCCACACGGTGATCCTTCCGCACGCCATGGCGTACAACGCGCCCGCCGCGTCGGAGACGATGGACCGCATCGCGCGCGCCCTGGGCGCGCCCGACGCCCCCACGGGCGTCTTCGACCTGATCCGCCGGGTCGGCGGCCCGACGTCATTGCGCGATCTCGGCATGGCCGAGGCCGACCTGGAGCGCGCGGCGGACCTGGCCGCCTCCCAGCCGTATCCGAACCCGCGCGAGCTGACCCGCACCGGCCTCACGGGCCTGCTGCGGGACGCCTGGCAGGGCCGTCGCCCCCAGGCGGCGGCCGGGGCCCTACCCGACCTGCGCCCGCTGACCGACGAGGTCGTGGCAAGCTTCGACGGCTGCGCGGACCCGCGCCTGCGGCAACTGCTGACCGACCTCGTGCGCACCCTGCACGCCTATACGGCCCGCAACGGCCTCACCCCGCTGGAGTGGCAGCAGGCCATCGGCTTCCTCACCGAGGCCGGCCACATCACCACCGACACCCGACAGGAGTTCATCCTCCTGTCCGACACCCTCGGCGTGTCCAGCGTGGTCGACGCCCTAGCCAACTCCCGTACCCCGGGCACCACTTCGTCCGCGATCCTCGGCCCGTTCTACGTCGCCGGACCACCCGCCGCCGACCACGGCAGCGACATCGCCGGAGACTTCACGGGTACGCCGATGTGGGCGGACATCCAGGTGACCGACCAGGACGGGGAGCCGGTCGCCGGTGCCGTCGTGGACGTGTGGCAGTCCAACGAGGACGGATTCTACGACGTCCAACTCCCCGACCTGGACGGGCCTGTGCTCCGCGCCCGATTCACCACCGACGCCGATGGACGGTTCACGTTCTGGTCGATCCTTCCGTCGGAATACCCGATCCCGGACGACGGTCCGGTCGGCAAGATGCTCTCCGCCGTGGGCCGTCACCCCTACCGCGCTCCCCATGTGCACTTCCTGATCAACGCCCCCGGACACCAGCCGCTGATCACCCAGCTGTTCGTCCGGGGCGGGGCCTACCTCGCCGGAGTCCCCGGGCAACGCGACGCGGTCTTCGGCGTCAAGGACGACCTGATCACCGACTTCACACCGCGCACCGGCCCGGCGCCCGACGGCCGGCCGGTCGACGGCGAGTGGCGCCTGCTCGAGTTCACCTTCCGCATCGCGCGCCTCGACCAGCACTGATCGCGCGATCCCCTGACGACCTTTCACGCAGCTTCACGGAGAGAGCATGAGAACACCTGACAATTACGACACCGATGTCCTGGTCGCCGGCAGCGGACCCGCCGGCGGCACCGCCGCCCTCCTGCTCGCCACCTACGGCATACGCACCCACCTGGTCACCAAATACGGCTGGCTCGCCGACACTCCGCGCGCCCACATCACCAACCAGCGCGCCATGGAGGTCTTCCGTGACCTCGGCATCGAGAAGCAAGCGCTGGAGAAGGGCACCCCGAGCGGCGTTGGCGTCCGGAGTGAGCGGGCGCCGACCCGCCGGGGATGCCGTCGGGCTCGACGCGGAAGGCGCCGCGAACATTTCGCGGTCAGGGTAGCCAAGTCCCCAGCCACGGCGGCACCACCATCGAGAGCTCCCCCAGCACGGCCGCCGACACCGCCTGTTCTGCCCACACCCGGCGTCGGCACCGGATCAGAGCGCTTCGGCCCTCTCCTGCTCACCGACGACCTGGTGGCCGATCCGGTCACCTGCACCGACGGCGAATTCCGGCCGCCCGCGGCACCCGGGCTCGGCGCCACCTTCGACGACGCCCTAGTCGCCGAGTTCGCCCGCGATGTCGTCCAACGAATTCATCCATCAGCGGAGGAAGACCCATGACTCAACGGCGAGCAGAAACCTCCCATGACGCTCCGGCCACCGCTCCGCGCGGTGAGTACCTGATCAGGGGCGGCCATATCCTGAGCGTCGACCCCGAGATCGGGGACATCGCCGAAGGAGACGTACACGTCCGTGACGGTGTGATCACCGGCGTCGCTCAGAAGATCGACGCACCGGACGCCGAGGTGATCGACGCGCGTGACTGCGTCGTGATGCCTGGATTCGTCGACGTGCACTGGCACATGTGGAATTCGGTCCTGCGTGGCATGTCGCACGACGCCGTCCAGTACTTCGGCCTGTTCCACCTGGCTCAGTTCTACACAGCTCGGGACCACTACTGGGCCGTCCGGTACGCGGCCACGGAAGCCGTCAACGCCGGACTGACCGCCTGCCACAACTGGGCCCACGGGCTGCGCGACTTCGCGGACGCCGAGGCCGAGATGCAGGCCCTGGCCGACTCGGGTCTGCGCGCCCGTTTCGGTTACGGCGACACGCCACCGGGACTCGACGGCTCGATCGGCGAGGCCGAACTGAAGCGTGCTCTCGCTTGGTTGGACGAGCACGGTGACGGCCGTGTCAGTCTCGGCATCGCGATCCAGAACGGCAAGGCGCTGCCCGAAGAGGTACGCGTGGCGCGTGGACTCGGCCTCCAGACGATCGCACCCCACACCGACTTCTCCGGGCATCTCGATCTGGTCGGGCCAGACTTTCTGTACACCCACGGTGCCGGAGCCCCAGCCGAAGAGATCGCCTTCGTCGCGGCCACCGGGATGAAGGTGGGACTTTGTCCGTCCACCGACCCCCTGGTGGGCGCGGGACTTCCACCGTTGCAGGAGATGCTCGCCGGTGGCGTCCGCTTTGAAAACATTGGCTTCTCCGTCGACGTCAACTGTCAGACCGCCGTGGATCCGTTCGCGTCCATGCGCATCCTCCTGCATGCCGCACGCATCGCACAGCGTCCCGAAACCTCGTTCAGCGATGTGGTGGCACAGGACCTCTTCGGCGACGGCCCGCAGGCGCCCCTCATGCACCCCCGGGAAGTCATCGAACTCGCGACCCTGGGCGGCGCCCGCGTACTCGGCCTGGACGAGGTGACCGGATCGCTCACCCCCGGCAAGCGCGCCGATGTGATCCTCGTCCGCACCGACCAGATCAACATGCTCCCGGCGCCCGGCAACGACCCCAGTCTCCAACTCGTCCAGAACGCGGGACCGGCGAACGTCGACACGGTGATCGCCGACGGACGCATCCTGAAACAGGGCGGTCGCCTGCGCCACGCCGACGCCGCCGCCGTGAGCGCCCAGGCCGTGGCCACCCAAGTCGGGATCCGGGAGAGAGGGTTCCGGGAGGCATCCCAGGATGCCCGGCCACGCACTTGACCGCACCGAGGTCGCGCTTCGGCACCGCCACGACTGACAACACCACCAGGCAACAACACCGTAAAGAGGGAAGATGTCCGCATCGCCGACAGACCACCAGTGGGTGCGCCGGGTCGTCACAGCCAACACCGCAGAGGGCACGGCCACGATCGCCGCCGATGTTCGTCACCGCGTCGAGAGGAGCGGGAAGGACGGCCCTGCCGCCGTCGACCTGTGGAAGACAACGCTCGTGGACGACGAACTCCTGGCCCACGGCACGATGACCACCGGCACGTCCTCTCTGCTCCCGCCGACCGAGGGTTCGGTGTTCAGACTCGTGCACCTGCCGCCCGACGCCGCATACATGAAGACATGGGACGCTCAGGTGACATTCCAGGCCATGGGCCACACCACCACGGACGCCGACCACGGTGGCGATCGCACTCCGGGAATGCACACCACCGACACCCTCGACTACGCCATCGTCGTCTCGGGCGAGATATGGCTCGTCGTCGACGATGGCGAAACGCTTCTTCAACAGGGCGACGTCGTGATCCAACGACGTACGAACCACGCGTGGAGCAATCGCAGCAACGACACCGCGGTCGTCGCGTTCGTCCTCCTGGACGGCCGACGATCCGACGTTCAGTCCTCTCTTGCGGAAATCCACGGCACCGACATGGAGTCGGCCCGATGACCGGGGCCGAGCCGGGTCCCTCCGCGCGGCTGCCGTTGGTATCGCCGGACACCGCCGAGGCAGCCGTGCGAGTGGCCATGGGCAGGCTTCCCGACGGCAACGTGTTCCGTGCGATGGCGAATGCCACCGAGGTCTTCCCTCCGATGATCGAGGTGATGAGGGCACTCTTCAAAGACCTCGCGATCGACCTGCGCCTCGCGCGATCCGCAGTCCTTGTCGTCGCCCGGCTTCTGGAGTGCACGTACGTCTGGCGACAGAACGTCATCACCGCACGGAGCGTCGGTGTCACCACAGCCCAGATCGAGGCGATCGAAGCCGGTGAACTGCGGGATGGCGCCTTCAGCGCCGTGCAATGCGCGGTGCTCAGGTTCACTGAGGAATTCGTTCGGGACGTTGAGGTCAGTGACGATACCTATCAGGCGGTCGACTCGGCTCTTGGCCCCCGTCAGACGGCAGAGCTGATGCTGCTCATCGGGACCTACTCGACGCTGTGCAGGTTCGTACGGAGCGGTCGCGTACCCCTCGACGCCATCCCTGGTCCGTCCCCCTATGGCAATTCCGCCGTCTGGGAGCAGGACGGCTCGATCGAGGCCGGTTGAGCGCACGTGCTCCGGTATGCCGGACGGGATCACGTTTGAGGTGGAAGCTCGACCTGGTGCTGCACGGTCTGGTCGACGGCGAGCTGCTCTATACCTATGAGGACGAGCGTCGACCGCATGCCACCGCCATCGCCGAGATCTCGACGGCGCTGGGCAAGGTCGCCAACACCCACGACCCGGTCGAGGCGGCCAGGCGAGACGAGGCGTTCCGCACGGGCGACGTGCCGCCCCCGCCCCTGTTCCCGACCATCGTGGCGGTGTGGTCCACCACGATCCCGTCGGGCAGGTCGTGCCGCTCGACGGCACCTTGGCACCCCGGGGAAAGGTGCGCAGGGGCGGCGAGGAGGGGCTCTTCGACGATGTCGTGGGGCGCGGGTTCGCGCTGGTCGCGAGCCGTGACTTGGCCAAGGCCCTGGCTCCGGACCAGCTGTCCTTCATCGCCGGACTCGGCGTCGTCACGGCCACCGTCGGATCCGCCGCCTCCGACTCCATCAAGGACCTCGACGGCACCTACGCCACCTACTGGAACGAGAGGGCGAGGCCTTCATCAGCCGCCCCGACCACCACCTCTTCTGGGCCGGCCGGTTCGCGGACCTGCCGCAGGCGGTCGACGAACTGCGCACCCGGCTCGCCTGGCGGCCCATGGCGGTTGCGCCGTCCGCAGTCGCGGCACGGCCAGCTGAACGCGCCCGCGCCGGTGAGCTTGAGCATCGCGGTCACCAGGTCGTGGGCGTCGTCGGCGATGTCGAGCGGCTCGTCCGCACCGAACCCCAGCGTCCGCGGATCTGGAACCAGTCATGCCCGGCGATACGCGCCGCTCGAACCGATTCGAGGAGAGAGGCGATTTCCTGTTGGGAGACCCGGGCCGACACATCCTGTAGCGGGTCGGATTCGCCAGTGGCCACGGCATCAAGGCTAGGCCGAGCTGTTGTTGTAGTCCGGGTGAAAGACTCGACTATCGACCGACTTCTCTCGCCACGCCCCGATCATGGGCGGGGCGGCCTCATTGTGTTTGGACACCGAATTAACCGGCCCAGAGGATGTCAATGATGCGCACGGTCTCTGCTTTTTCGTCGACGAGGAAGGTCAGCATGCCTTGGGCGTTGTCGCCGAAGAACGCATGGCGGATCGCCGGCTGGTCCGGTCGTTCGGGCACTGCGTCCCATGTGGCTTCCAGGAGTTGCAGGAGGCGTTCGAGAAGTGGTCCGTCTCGGACCTCTTCGGGGAGCCCGTTCAGTTCGTACAGCGCGCGTCCGTGGAAGCCGTCGAAGCGGTAGGTCACACCCGGCCTTCCCAGCCGGGCGGGGTGTAGCGCATGAACGTGTCCTCGTGGCCTTGTAGGGCGTCCTGGACCGCCTCTTGGTAGCCGGGGCGGGCGTAGGCGATGGCGCGCAGGCGCCACTGGCGCAGCAGGGTCCGGACCTGCTGGAACCGTGCCAGGTCGTGGGCGGCGTCCAGCGCCTGGTCGTACTCGGCCCGGAACTGTTCGCGGTGCGACTGCGGGAGTGCATCGAAGATCGCGGCGGGGTCTTCGCCGGGGTCATGCGGCGCGGTCGGCTCCTCAGGCTGGGCGGTCATGGAGCCAATCTACCTGTGGGCGAAGCGGAGACATCGCGGAACGCGCCGCCCGGTCGTACAGGTCGGGCCGTCCGTTCGTTGCAGGTCTTCCATCGATGCGGGCGGCTTCGGCGAACTCGACTCGGTCGAGCGTGGGGGGCAAGGAGTCGTCCTTGATCTCGATGGCCATGGGTGACGACGCCCCGGAACGGAAGTCACGGGAGCCAATTTCGGGAGCCACCGTATTCAGGCTCCACACGACTCGCCGCGACTTGGTCAGGGCGTTGGTGCAGATGAGGGGCTCCCCGTTCGACTCGGATCGACGTAGATCGACTCGTCTGAATTGCTTCACACCGAAGAGGTCACTGGTTCGAACCCAGTATCGCCCCCCAAGTTTCCCCAGGTCAGACGGGGTTTCGGAGTTGCTCCCGGAACTCTTGTTTGACCTCTTCGCTGGTCTCGGGAGCCAATCGGGGAGCCAATGACCGCTTCGCGCCTACCGAAGACGTCATTCATGCCCTCGGCACCCTTGGTGATCATCGGCCTGAGTAGATGCCGGTATACCTTCTCCGTCACCCGCCCGCGCCCGGGTGCCGACGAGATCGGCGGTGGTCTCGATGGGCACGCCGGTGGCACGTCATGTTCGATGTGAACGAGTGACGGAATTCGCGGGGAGGTCGGTCGTCCCCGACCTTGGCCTTCGTAGTGATGGTTCGGAACGTCGGCAGGAGCTTGCCGGCGTCGAAGGGTCTGTCGGTCCGTGTGCAGAAGACCAAGCCGTTGTCCTGTCCTGCCTCGCCGGCCTTGAGGCGTCGGGTCCCTGGTTCGGCCACGTCCCGCATGACATTCTCCTTGGCCTGTGCCCTCGGATCGGGTGCACGCCTTGCAGGTTGCGAGTGGACAGGTCGTCGGTGAGCCCGTCGAGGCAATCTTCGGCCTGGTCGGCTCGCAGGTCTTGAGCTTGGTCTTGCCCATCGACGGGATCACGTGCTTGTCGGCGAGGATGCGGTGGGCGGCGACCGTGTGGGGTCCCGGCCATTGAGCCCGGTTGGAGAGCCGATCCTCAACGGCGTCTCCAACGGTATGGTTGGCAGGGCTCTCGATGTCGGCCTCCGGGTCCCTGACGGCTTTGTCCAGCCGTCATGCTGTCGGTCCCGGCGGCGTGGTGCCGGCCTGCGGCATGTGCACTGGCTATGTGTAGCGCGGGCAGCGGTGTGCGGCTCGGGCCAGAACGCGGCGTTCAATGCGCCGGCGAACCAGTCCAGCATGCAGGCGGCGGGCTGGCTACCCCAGCGCCGATTGGGCCAGGTGGGCTCGAATCCGGTGATCAGCGTGCCGTCGACGGCGTAGGAGAAGCCGTGGTCGGCGTGGTCGTGCCGCTGTACCGAGACGGCCTGGGTGCCCCGGGACAGCGCCGTCAGCGGCTCGATCAGCGAGCTCTGAAAGCCGTCGGGTTCGATCGACACCGTCCAGGTGCCGAGGTTCAGCGCGAACGCGAACTCCGGGTAGCCCGCCTGGTAGGGGTCGTACGCTTGGCTCGCCTCCTCCAGGGTGCGGGGGCGCAGCGTGTCTGGAAGGGCGTGGCCGCGCCGTACGGGCGAGGATCAACTGGCGGTTCCGTAGCCGGCGCTCGCAGTGATGCCGAGGACGTCGTGCAGGTGGATGCCGTCGGTGGCCCAGCGGACGAGGGCGGCCTTGTCGATGAGGTGGATTCCGGCTTTGGCGGAGAAGGTACGAGCGTCACGGGTATATCCGCTGGTGGTGACGACGAGCTTCATCCGGGCCTGGTAGATGTGCCAGGCGGCTCCTGCGACCTTCTGGACGTCGTCGGACTTGACCTTGTTGTTTGGGTTGTAGTGCTTGACCTGGACCATCCAGCGTTCGCCGAGGACGGCGTCGTGGCCGATGACATCGCCGGAGAAGTCACCGGTCTTGCCGGTGTGCTCCGCGGCGATCCCGTCGCGGCGCATCAGGTGCACGATCGCGATCTCGAAGTCACGCCAGTGCATGTCCCGTATCTGGTCGAATGTCAGGCTGTAGGAGGTGACCCTTTCCCGGCGTTCCAGTTCGGCGGCCCACAGCGACCGCCAGTAGCGGTCGGCGCCGAACGCGATCAGTGCGAGAGCGGGCAGCGCCAGGTACCAGTAGGTGATCGATAGGCGCCACAGGTACCCCACAAGCCAGATCAGAGCCAGCAGCAGGAGCGCCCATGCGGCCCATCCCTCGGCGCTGTGCGGCCTTCTGCGCAACTCCAACCAGTCCGGCAGCCACCAAGGCCGCAAGCCCCTGTACTCCTTCTCGGACGGGTCTCGACTCATGTGTTCCTCCTGTCCACCCGCCCGTGACGACGGGAGCGTGGTCAGGATCGAAACACGCCGGACCGACAGGATTCGCCATGAATCCGGGACAGTAAGAAAAATGTCAACCAGGAGGCAGTCGGATCTGCCGGCCAGCCGCGCCTGTGGCATGGGAGGCGGTCGAGTCCCGGGTGCAGCCGGAGGGCAGGACGGTTCCCTGCAGCGAGGCCTTCGGGACCGCCACTGGTGGCGAGAAGTGAGCAGGCAATGGCTGAGGGTGACCTTCAGTCGGGCGATCAATTCGTCGCGCAGCCCCAACCACGTGGAGAACGGCGGTGTCCCGGTCGCCGCGGAGCACGAGGCGCAGCGGCTGCCGTGACTTCCTGGTGGGCATCCCAGCGGTGGACGGCCGACCAGGGTGGTGAATCGGTTGCGTCCACGGGGGTGGTGTACGAGTTTCCGCTGGTGAAGAGCGTGTCGTCGTGACGTGAGACGGCCATCGCGTGATCCTTCGAATCGACCAAGATCAGAAGGAGAGCAACGCGATGGCCGTGGACAACAGTGTGGACCCTAATGACTCCCGAGGGGCTTCGTTCCCTGTAGCTCTTTCTCGATCGATGCCTATGTGGACCCCGAGGCTTGACCTCTCTCCTCGCAGGCGGTGCGCGGTCGGGATGAGCGATGGGTGGGTGGTGATCGAAGGGTGCCCGGAGACGCCTCGGGTGTCCCTGGACGTGAAGTCTCCTCCCCATAGGCAGCGCGGCCTGGCGCCTCTCGATCACCACCCACCGGATCGATGACCCGGGCAGGATCGTGTTCTGAGCCGACCGCAGGGAACACCGCTCGGTTGACCAGGGCCCTGAGTCCTCACCGAAGAGCGCGGCCCCTGCGGCGGGCTGGGGCCACGAACTGCTGATCGGATGTCGAGCCGTTGAGCTCTCTCATTAGGGCGTGGCGTGCCCCTGCACGGCTCTGAGCTGCACCAACCCCTCGGAAGGAGCACGGCAGGTGAAGGTGACATGCGGGATCGACTGGGCGGAGAAACACCATGATGTCGCTCTAATGGACTCCGACGGCAAACTCCTCGCTCGCCGCCGCATCAGCGACGACGTCGCAGGCTGGCAGGCGCTGGTCGAACTGCTCGCCCAACATGGCGACCATGCCACAGAGCAGATCCCGGTCGCGCTCGAGACCAGCCGCGGCCTGCTGGTCTCCTGCCTGCGTGCCACCGGCCGCCGGGTCTATGCGATCAATCCGCTCGCCGTCGCCCGATATCGCGAGCGTCACACCGTCGCCCGGTCCAAGAGCGACCATGCCGACGCCATGACCTTGGCCAACATCCTGCGTGTCGACGCCGCCCACCACCGGCCGCTGCCGCAGGATTCCGAACTCGTGCAGTCCATCGCGGTGCTGGCCCGCGCCCAGCAGGACGCGGTGTGGAACCGTCAGCAACTGGCCAACCAGCTCCGTTCACTGCTGCGCGAGTTCTTCCCTGCTGCGTTCCAAGCCTTTCAGGTCAAGAATGTCGGGCTGACCTCCCCCGAAGCCCGCGCCGTCCTCACCACGGCCCCCACTCCCACCGAGGCCGCCAAGCTCACCAAGACCCAGTTGCGGGCGGTGCTGCGCCGGGCCGGCCGCCAGCGCAACCTGGACACCCGCGCGGAACAACTCCAAGCCGTCCTGCGCCAGGAGCATCTGCACCAGCTCCCCATGGTCGAGGCCGCGCTCGGCCAACAGGCCCGGGCCCTGCTGCTGCAGCTCGACGCCGCCTGCCAGGCCGCCGACGACCTTGCCGAGGCCACCAGCCAGGCCTTTCACCAGCATCCCGACGCCGCGATCATCGTCAGCTTCCCCGGCCTGGCCGACCTTACCGGCGCTCGCGTGCTGGCCGAAATCGGCGACGACCGGGCCCGGTTCGCCCACGCCCGCGCGCTCAAGGCCTATGCCGGATCAGCACCCGTCACCCGCGCCTCTGGACGCAGCATGGTGGTCCACCATCGCAAGGTGAAAAACCAGCGCCTGGCCGCTGCCGGCTATGTCTGGGCATTCGCCTCACTCCGGGCGCCCGGCCCGCGCGCTCACTATGACCACCGGCGAGCCACCGGGGACCGGCATTCCAGCGCACTCTGCAACACCTTCAACCGCATGATCGGCTGCCTGCACCACTGCCTGCAAACCGGCGAGCTCTATGACGAAACCACCGCCTTCCGCATACACCTGGCGGCCGCCGCTTGACACCTTAGGAAGATCGGATGTCTGCGGGCTGATTGGCCGAGCAGATCGGGGCGTGTGAGCCGGATCTGCTGCGGTCGATGGTCAAGACGATGGCCGAGGCGCTGATGAGCGCGGAGGCCGACGCGGTCTGCGGCGCCGGCTACGGCGAACGCTCGGTGGAGCGGGTCAACCACCGCAACGGGTACCGGGCCCGGGACTGGGACACCCGCGCGGGGACGATCGAGCTGCAGATTCCCAAGCTGCGCAGCGGGTCCTACTTCCCCCAGTGGCTGCTGGAGCGCCGCCGCCGCGCCGAGCAGGCCCTGGTCAGCGTGGTGGCCACCTCCTATCTGCTGGGCGTGTCGACACGGCGGGTGGACAAGCTGGTCGAGCAGCTGGGCATCACCGGGATCTCCAAAAGCCAGGTCAGCCAGATGAGCAAGGTCCTGGACACCCAGGTGGCGGCGTTCCGCAACCGGCCGCTGGAGGCCGGCCCGTATGCGTTCGTGTGGGTCGACGCGCTGACCCAGAAGGTCCGTGAGGGCGGCCGCACGGTGAACGTGCACGTGCTGATCGTGACCGGCGTCAACGCCGACGGGCACCGCGAGATCCTCGGGGTCGAGGTGAGTTCGGCCGAGGATGGCGCGGGCTGGCTGGCGTTCCTGCGCGGCCTGGTCGCCCGCGGCCTGTCGGGGGTGCAGCTGGTCATCTCCGACGCCCACGCCGGGCTGGTCGAGGCGATCGGCGCGACGCTGCCGGGCGCGTCCTGGCAACGCTGCCGCACCCACTGCAGTTGTAAGGAAATAACACGGTGCTTCTCGTTTTCCGATTTGATGCGGTGGTATGGCCGTGCCGATCGAGGTTCGCGAGCAGCTGGGGTTGAAGTTCGAGGTCGTACTGCCGCATTTGAACGAGCGGCAGCGGCGGTTGCTGCTGGCGGCTGAGGCCCGGTTGCTGGGCATGGCGGGGTTCGTGCGGTCGCTCGGGTCGCCGGGGTGAGCGAGTCCACCGTGCGGAAGGGCGTGTTCGAGCTCGAGGACGGCGGGGATGTGCTCCCGGACGGGCGGGTGCGTCGTGAGGGCGGTGGGCGCAAAGGCATCGAGGAACAGGACCCGCGGGTGCTACCGGCGCTGCTGGCGTTGGTCGAGCCGGACGAGCGGGGCGACCCGCAGTCGCCGCTGCGGTGGACGATCAAGTCGCTGCGGCGCCTGGCCGAGGAGCTGGCCCGGCAGGGGCATCGGGCTTTGCCGCCGACGATCGGGCGGCTTCTGCGCCAGGCCGGGTTCAGCCTGCAGGGCAACGCCAAACCCTGGAAGGCAAGCAGCACCCGGACCGGGACGCACAGTTCCGTTATCTCAACGAGCAGGTCAAGCGGCATCAGGCCGCGGGCGAGCCGGTGATCAGCGTCGACACCAAGAAACGCGAGCAACTGGGCCGGCTCCCCAACCCGGGCCGCCAGTGGCGGCCCAAGGGCGACCCGGTGCAGGTCAAGGACCACAGCTTCTTCTTCACCGGCCCGACGTCGAGCAGGCCATCCCGTATGGGATCTACGACATCAGCGCCAACACCGGCTGGGTGAACGTCGGCATCGACCACGACACCTCCACGTTCGCGGTCGCCTCGATCCGCCGCTGGTGGCAGGCCCGCGGTCGCCTGGACTACCCGGCCGCCTCCCGGCTGCCGATCACCGCGGACGCGGGAGGCTCCAACAGCCACCGGTTCCGGGTCTGGAAAGCCGAGCTCGCCGCTCTGGCCGCCGAGACCGGCCTGACGATCACCGTGTGTCATTTCCCGCCGGGCACCTCCAAATGGAACAAGATCGAGCACCGGCTGTTCTCCCACATCACGATGAACTGGCGCGGCAGGCCGCTGACCAGCCACGCGGTCGTCGTGAACACCATCGCCTCAACCAGGACCCGCACCGGGCTGAGGGTCGAAGCCGAACTCGACACCGCCTCGTATCCGTTGGGTGTCACGGTGAGCAAGGCCCGGTTCGCCGAACTGCCGATCCACGCCCACCCCACGCACGGCTCCTGGAACTACACGATCCACCCCGCCCAGGTCTCCACCGACCAGCCACCCCTCGCTGGCCCCCTCGTCGGCCCCGTCGCCGGCACCGACCGCGCGCAGATCCGCGCCGCCGCGCTGCGCGCGCTGCGCGCCCTGGCCGACCCCCGGCTGACCGGCATGACCCAAGCCCAGCTGGATGACCTGGCGCGCCGACTCGCCCCCGTCCAGGTCGCCCAAACCGCCCAGCGCAGGTTCTACCAGCGCGGCGGCGAACGCCGCCGCGCCAAGGGCATCGGATCCCAGAGCCTGCTGTCTGACGCCGACCGGGTGCTGATCACGATCGTCTATCTGCGTCAGATCTGCTCCCAGAAGGTCCTTGCGGACATGCTCGAGGTCAGCGACTTCACCATCGGCTACTGGATCGCCGAGACCCGCAAGCTGCTCACCGATCACCAGGTCACGGTCCCCGCCACCACCATGCGGTTCACCACCACCGCACAACTACGCGGCTTCCTGGACAACGACGACATCCCCGCCCAGCGACCCCGGATCTCCGAAACACTCTCCCACCCGGCCCTGACCGGGATGGGCCGCGACGAGCTCCGTCAGATGATCGAGCGGCTCGCCCCGCTCCAGGCCGCTCGTCTTGAGCGCCTCCGCTACCAGCGACGCGGCGGTGAACGACTCCCCGGAGCCCGAGGCGGCATCTTCCGGCAGAAGCTCACCGACGCCGATCGAATCCTCGCCACCATCCTCTACCAGCGGAAAGTCTGCACACGCCAAGCCCTCAGCGAGCTGTTCCAGGTCAGCCCCCGCACCATCGGCAACGCCCTCATCGAGACCCGCCCGCTTCTGGAACACGACAGTTACAACCCCGCACCCGCCGCCACCGGACTGCAGCTGCGCTCCTTGCCTCCATCTCGCCGTGTTGATTCTTAACGGCTTCATTACCTGCGCGCCCTCTTGACGAAGGTCACGAAATCCGCGCAGCCGTGGGTGGCGACGCTGGTGCAGACCATCTTCGATCAGCCCGGTGCGGAGGAGGTGCTCGCTCAGCACGGCCGGGTGGTGGACTCGCTGGAGGCCAAGCATCCCGAGGCGGCCGCGCATCTGGACCAGGCCCGCGACGATCTGCTGGCCTTCACCGCCTTCCCCCGGCAGATCTGGCGGCAGATCTGACACTGTTGGCGAATTCGCGAGATCGCATGCGCGGAGCGTGAGCTCGCTGGGATCATGGCGGCCTTGTCGGATCGGGGACAGAGGGTCGAGGAGCCGATGGTGTCCCTGCGTCCGGTTCAGGACTACATGATCCCCGAGGAGACCGTTGATGTCTGCCGGGCGGCGTTCCCGAAAGGCAGCCTGCCGGTCCGGCTGCGGGACACGCTTGGGCCGGTGTTCCAGGACGCTCAGTTCACCGGCATGTTCTCCCATCGTGGCCGGCCCGCCTTGTCGCCGGGACGATTGGCGCTGGTCAGCGTCCTGCAGTTCGTCGAGGGCTTGTCGGACCGGCAGGCCGCGGACGCGGTGCGGGGCCGGATCGACTGGAAGTACGCCCTGGCGCTGGAGTTGGCCGATTCGGGCTTTGACTTCTCGGTGCTGAGCGAGTTCCGGACGCGGCTGGTGGAGGCCGGTGCCGACCGCCTGCTCGATCTGATGCTGCAGCGGCTGCGGGACGCGGGCCTGGTCAAGGCCGGTGGCCGTCGTCAGCGCACCGACTCCACGCACGTGCTCGCGGCAATCCGCACGGTCAACCGGCTGGAAATGGTGGGCGAAACGATGCGGGCCGCGCTGAACGCCTTGGCGGTCGCCGCTCCAAACTGGCTGACCCCGCTCCTCCAGGAGAGCTGGGCCGAACGTTACGGGCACCGAGTGGAGGAGTACCAACTCCCCAAAGACGACGCCAAGCGCCTGGCCTACGCCGAGACGATCGGCGCCGACGGGGGCTGTCTGCTCGCCCACATCGGCTCCGACGACGCGCCGTCCTGGCTGGCCGAGGTTCCCGCGGTCCAGGCGCTGCGGCAGGTCTGGGACCAGCAATACAAGGCCGATGAGCAGGGAAGCCTGCGCTGGCGCAGCTCCAAGGAACTGGCCCCCTCGGGGGAACGCCTCGCATCACCGTATGACCATGACGCCCGCTACGGGGTGAAACGCGGCAGCGGCTGGGTCGGCTACAAGACCCACCTGACCGAGACCTGCGAGCCGCACGCCCCGCACATGATCGTGAACGTCGCTACGACCGCCGCGCAGGTCGCCGACAACGACCTGACCTCCGCCATCCACGCTGATCTCGCCGCCCGCGACCTGCTGCCAGCCATTCATCTGATCGACTCTGTGGACCGCCCCGGCGATGTTGGAGGCTTAGATCGTTGGTTCTCAGCCGGCCTGGGTCGCTGTGCCGCGTGACCGGTGGAACGCTTCCTCGTACTCGCGCGGGGGAATGTTCCCGCAATAGGAATGTATCCTTTCGGTGTTGTACCACGCCACCCATTCCATCGTGGCGAGCGTCACGTCCATGACATTTTCCCAGCCGCCATGGAAGTCGATGAGTTCCTTCTTGTAGAGGCTGTTGAGCGATTCGGCGGCGGCGTTGTCGTAGGAATCGCCCTTGCTGCCGACCGATCAGGCCGCGCCGATCTGGTCCAGCCGTTCGGCGTACCGGATCGCCGTATATTGCACGCCCCTGTCGCTGTGATGAACCAGGCCGCCGTCGATGCCGCCACGTGACCAGATCGCCATTTCCAGAGCGTCCAAGGCCAGTTCGGCGCCCAGATGATCGGCGACCTGCCACCCCACAATGGCCCGGGAGAACAAGTCCTGCACGAACGCGGCGTACACCCACCCGGCAGCGGTGTCGACATAGGTGATGTCAGCCACCCACCGCCTGTTGGGGGCGTCCGCGGTGAAGTCCCGTTCCAGCAGGTCACCCGGCCGATCCGCGCCCGCCACCGTGGTCCGGGGCCGCTTGCGGGACGCGCACACCCCGGCGATGCCCAGCTCGCGCATCAGCCGCTCCACCGTGCACCGGGCGACCTGGATGCCTTCACGATTCAGGTGCGTCCACACCTTCCGTGCCCCGTACACCCGCCGGCCCGGACCTTCCCACACCCGCACGATCTCCTTCTGCAACCATTCGTCACGCACCGCACGAGCCGACGGTTCAGCATCGCGTTTCTCGGCCGCCCAATACGTCGACGGCGCACACTCCAGCACAGCGCAGATCGGGTCTACTCCGAACTGCTCCCGGTGAGAATCGATGAACTCGACTAGCGCGGCAGTTTCGGGTCGAGTTCCCGGGCGAAATACGCGCTGGCGGCCTTCAGGATCTCGTTCGCCCGCCGCAGCTCGCGGTTTTCGCGCTCCAGCTCGGCGATCCTTTGCGCGTCGCTGGTCGTGGTCCCCGGACGCTGCCCGCCATCGACCTCGGCCTGCCGTATCCAGGTCCGCAACGCCTCACGATGCACCCCGAGTTGGTCGGCCACCCGGGCGATCGTGCCAGTCCTCTCACCTGTCTGCTCACGCAGCTCAAAGACCATCCGGACCGCACGTTCACGCAGCTCGGCGGAGTATTTCCTCGGGGGTGCCATAGCCCCTCACCCTTCCAGGTATCAGGGCCTCCACCCAACCCGGGGCGCTCCACTGGATACACCGGAGGCGAGCTCCTGGTCCTCAGCCGCACCGCCTACGGCGTCGAACTGTTCGGCTCGGCCCGGGAAGACTGCAGCTGGCAGGCCAAAGCCGGCGAGGGCTTCGACACTTCCGGCTTCACCATCGACTGGGACGCCCGCACGGTCACCTGCCCCCAAGGCAACACCTCGACCAACTGGGCGCCCTGGCGCACCAAGGCCGGCGAGGACGCCATCCACGTCGATTTCTCCAAGACCGACTGCACGCCCTGCCCGGCCCGTTCAAAATGCACCCGCGCCAAACGCGAACCCCGCCAGCTCACCCTGCACACCCGCGAGGTTCACCAAGCACTTCACCGGGCCAGAGCCGCCCAGCACACCGAATCCTGGAAGCGGCAGTACGCGCTGCGTTCAGGGATCGAAGGCACAATCTCACAAGCCATCCGAGGCTTTCAGCTGCAGCGATCCCGCTATCTCGGGCTGGCCAAAACCCACCTGCAGCACGTCCTGACCGCCGTCGCTATCAACCTCGTCCGCGTCGACGCCTGGCTCGCCGGCACTCCGCTCGCCGCCACCCGCAGCCGCCACTTCCACCGGCTCCAAGCGGCCGCCGCTACCTGATCATCGATTCGCAAACAGTGTCAGATCTGGTCCAACAATCCCCAGGAGCGGCTGAACAAGGAGGTCCGGCGGCGCACCGATGTGGTCGGGATCTTCCCCGACCGCGCGGCCATCATCCGGCTGGTCGGCGCGGTGCTGATGGAACAGACCGATGAATGGACCGAGGCCCGCCGCTACATGGGCCTGGAATTCCTCGCCAAATCCCGCCTGCGCGTGATCGAGGGCGCCACACCCGACGACGAGATCGACAAGCAGGCGATCACCGCTTAACCTGCAGAAACAGATCACGCGGAGGCCGACTCATACACCACTCCGCTGGACGTGACCGGTCGCCCGGTGCGCCGGGACCACCCATGCGGATGGGGACCCGCCCGGGTCGACCGCATGGCTGAAGGTTCCTTCCCAGCGGTATGCGGGCGAAGGCGGTGACCGCACGGCTTGCTGTCATCGCAGGAAGCGGTGCCGGCGGCCGGCCTTCGCAGGTGAAGCCCTTTACAGATCTACGCCAACGCGACGTGAGTGCCGAAGGCCCGGGCGTGGTAGGTGAGCGGGTCTCCACCGGCCGTTTCGGCCGACACCACGTGCCCCAGGACGATCACGTGGTCGCCTCCGTCGATGAGATCGGCGACCTCGCAGGCCAGCCAGCCGGATGCGCCGAGCAACCGCGGGATGTCGCGGTCCATCTCCCAGGAGACGCCGACGAACTTGCCGACGCCCCCCTTGCGCGCGAAGGCCAGCGCCAACTCCGATTGCCCGCGCTCCAGGACGTTGACCCCGAAACACGGCGACGACTTGATCAACTCCAACAGCTCCGACCGACGGTCGAGCGCGACCAGAACCATGGGCGGCTGCATCGACAACGACACAAACGCACTGACCGTAGTGCCGTGCGGCCGCCCGTCGTCCATCGCAGTGACCACGGTCACCGGCGTGGCCACGCTTGCCATCACCTCACGGAAAGCAGCCATCAGCAGCTCATTCTCCGGCGCGGTCATCACAGCTCCCTGGACGGCGCAACGAATACGACGTGCTCAGACGAAGTGCAGGCCAGGCGGTGGGCCGCGGACGGCACCGCCACGCAGGCGCAGCTGCTCGTCGGTGCCAACGGCCAGCGGTCGATGACCGTACGGACGCTCGCCCGCCGGAGTCGTGCCGCTACCGGACCATCGCCCCACCGTCCTTCCCGTCGAAGTCCGTTGCGCGCCGTCCCGGGCCTACGGTCCCCGCCCAGAGCGTGTCGGTGAGGACCGCAAGCAGGTCCGCCCGCTGGATGTGGCGGACAGGCGCTTCGTATCGGCCGACCATGGTCGGCCCCAGGAGCCTTTCGGCCGGCTCCGTCACACGCCCGTCGAGCCCGGCGCACGGCATCGCGGCGACCGCAGGCCGCGATGCCGGCGCCCACGACAGGCGCCTCGGCGTCGTCCGCCGCCCGGTACAGGTCGGTCACTTCGGATGGCTGCATCGGGTCCTCCTTCGAACTTGACTACGACCGGACAGAGCGAAAGTATAGCAATTGAACTAGTAAAGTAAATGAACCACCTAGACGGGAAGGGGTCCCGATGCCCCCCACACTTCCAGCGGTCGATTCGAAGCACACGAGCCTCAGGGAGGCCGCTGATCGCATCCGGCTCCAGGCGCAAGCCGCGGCCGCCGACATCGAGCGGGACCGTCACCTGACACCCGAACTGGTCGATGCGCTCCGCGACTCCGGGCTCATGCACTGCGGAGCGACCGAGGCTCTCGGTGCCACTCAGGCTCCACCCGCCGTCTCGCTCGAATGCGCCGAGACGATCGCGCGGGGCGACATGGCGACCGGGTGGTGCGTCTCGATCGCTCTCACCAGCAGCCTGCTCGCCGCGTACCTGCCTGCGGAAGGCGCCGCCGAGACCCTGGGTGACCCGCGCTCGATCGCAGTGGGGGTGTGGGCGCCGCGGGCGAAGGCCCGCCCCGTCGACGGAGGTCTGATTGTCTCCGGCCGCTGGTCCTTCGGCAGCGGGGTCACACACGCGGACTACTTCTTCGGCGGCTGCGTCCTGGACGACGGTAGCGGCGACAAGGACGGTGCCCCGGTACTGCGGGCGGTCGGGGTCCCGACCGAGCAGCTGCGCGTACTCGACACGTGGCACACGTCCGGCCTGCGCGGGACGGGCAGCCATGACGTCGTGGCCGAGGACGTGTTCGTTCCCGCGCACCGGGTGCTGTCGTTCGCGGACGGTCCCTTGATCGACGCTCCGCTGTACCGGTTCCCGATCTACGGATACTTCGCGCTGTCCATCGCCGCGGCCACGCTGGGCAACGCTCGCGGTGCGATCGATGACCTCCTCGATCTGGCGGGCCGCAAGGTCCCCACCGGCTCGCGGAGAAAGCTGGCCGAGAAGCCGACGACGCAGGCCGCCGTGGGACAGGCAGAGGCCGCCCTGCGCGCCGCACGGGCCTTCTTCTACTCCGCCATCGACGACGCCTGGCACGCGGCGAGCGCGGGCGAGCCGACCACACTCGCCCTTCGCACCGGGTTGCGTCTGGCGGCGGCCCACGCCGCTCGCACGTCGGCGGAGGTTGCTCGCGCCATGTACGACCTCGGTGGCGGATCTGCGATCTACGAAAGCTCGCCGCTGCAGCGTCGGTTCCGGGACGCGACCACCGCCACCGCTCACCTACAGGTGAGCCCGCTCATGTGGGAGACAACCGGTCGCATCCTCCTCGACCTTCCCGTGAATGTGGACCAACTGTGAACGGACCGGCACTTGGCGTGGTGCTCCCGTACTGGCTGGACCGGCCCGACCTGGAGGCCCTCGGGATCGCCCGTCAGGCGAGTGCCTGCGGCTTCGAGCGGCTGTGGCTCGGCGAGATGGCCACATTCGACGTGTTCGCCCTCGCCACAGCCGTCGCCGGTACCACCTCGATCCCCCGGCTGACGGTCGGCCCACTAGCCGTCGGTGTCCGCTCCCCCGTCGCCATCGCCATGGGCGCGGCCAGCATCGCGACGTTGACGCATAGGCGTGTGGATGTGGCATTGGGAGCGTCCAGCCCGCACATCGTCTCCGACTGGCACGACCGCAGCTGGAAGGGAAACGCCCAGCGGACTCGGGAATCGGTCACGGTGCTGCGTGATCTCTTTGACGGAAACAGGGCCGCCTTCTCCGGTCAGCACATTCGTACCAAAGGCTTCAAGCTCCGCCAACCTCAACCGGACTGCACGATCAGCGTCGCGGCGTTCGGGCCACGCATGACGCAAGTCGCCGCGGAGTGCGCGGACGAGGTCGTTCTGAACCTAGTGTCGCCGGCGGTCGTCGCCGAGGCGCGCGCGGCGATAAACGCCTTCGCCGAAGCCTGCGGGCGGCCCGCGCCCCGGCTCGCGGTGTGGGTCGTCTGTTCCGTCGAGCCGGGCCCGGCCACCCATCACCAGATCGCGTCGCAGATGGCCGTCTATCTCCGTCCGCCGGGCTACGGCGAGATGTTCACCGAGTTGGGCTTCGGCGACCTCGTCCGCAAGGCACGTTCCGCGGACAGCCGCCATACGCTCGGAGGAGACATTCCCCCCGAACTCCCGGCAGCCGTCGCCGCGATCGGGTCAGGACCAGAAGTGCTGCGGCGCATCAAGGCGTACTTCGACGCCGGCGCCGACCACATCGGGCTCTCCCCTGCGACGGTCGACGACGGCGACGGCGCCGCGACCCTGGCTTTCATCAGGGAGCACGCCCCGGCTCTGCTCTCGACGGAGGATCCGAGCGAAGCAGCCCGACGACGATGACGGGATACCATCGCTCGGTGACGGACAACATTGAGGCTCAGGCCCCGGGACGGCACACCGACGACTCGGTCACACGGACCCTCAACCTGGTCGGCGAGCGATGGACGATGCTGATTCTCCGTGAAGCCTTCTTCGGCGTGCACCGTTACGGACAGTTCGCCCAGAGCCTGGGGATCCCACGCCCCACGCTGTCGAACCGGCTCGGTAAACTGGTCGACAGCGGCCTGCTGACCCGGGAGCGGTACGCAGGCGGCCCGCTCCGCAACGACTACGAATACCGTCTCACCCAGGCCGGCCTCGACCTCTTCCCCGCAATCATGATCCTGATGCAATGGGGCGACACCTATCTCCCGGACCACCCGGCGGACACCCAAGGTAAGGCGCTGACCTGGACCCACGAGGTGTGCGGGTCGCACACACGCCCGACGCTGACCTGCGACCAATGCGGAGAGCCGCTCACCGCGCGAAACGTTCACCTCAGCGGCTGATGCGCGTAAGGCGACCTCGTCCTCAGCGGCAAGAGCGGGAAAGCCGTACCCGCTCAGCCAACCTCGCCGATTCGCTCGGACGGGTTTCCGGCTGCTGAATGGGCGAGCGGAAGACCTTCGGACGGTCGCCACCGCGACCAGGCCGCACCGGCCTGCCCACGTGTTCAGCGCCCGGCGATCTTCCGAGCGCGGACCCCTGGGGGTCGGCGGATCCCGGCGTGGCTGAAGCATCCCGGGGATTCGCCGACCCCGCGGAACTCAGCGGCGCAGCTCTCGTTTGAGGATCTTCCCCGTCGGGCCCTTGGGCAGCTCGGTGAGGATATGAATCTCGCGGGGGTACTTGTAGGCGGCGAGCTGCTCCTTGCAGTGGGCAATCAGCTCGTCGGCTTCGGCGGTCGCGTCCGGCTTGAGCACGATGTACGCGAGCACCTCCTCGCCCAGCCGCTCGTCAGCCCGACCGACGACCGCTGCCTCTGCCACGGCTGGATGGGCGTAGAGCACCTCCTCGATCTCGCGGGGGTACACGTTGTAGCCTCCTCGGACGACCATGTCCTTCAGCCGGTCGACGATGAACAGGTAGCCGTACTCGTCCCGGTAGGCCAGGTCTCCTGTGTGAAACCAGCCGTTGCGGAGCACCTCCGCCGTGGCTTCCGGATTCTTGTAGTAGCCCTTCATGACGCAGTGCCCGCGGATCACGATTTCTCCGACGTGCTCCTTGCCCGGTGGCAGCTCCTCGGCGTACCGGTCCACGACCCGGACCTCCACCCCCCAGATCGGTTTGCCGATCGAGAGCACCTTCCGTCTCCTTGCGTCCATGTTGAGCGTCGCGGTGCTCGCCGTCTCCGACATGCCGAAGCCCTCGAGGATGACCATGCCCACGAACTTCTCCTCGACCAGCCGGATCACCTCACCAGGGATCGACGCGCCACCCGAGGAGGCGACCCGCAGGCTCGACAGGTCCCGGCCGGTGATGTCCAGTTGCAGCAAGGCGATGAACATGGTCGGAACTCCGGAGAACACCGTGCAGTGGTGCCTCTCGATCGCTTTCGCCACGGCCTCGGCCTCGAAGCGTGGGATCAGCACCAGGCTGCTTCCGAACCGCACGGCGATGTTGAGCACGCAGGAAAGCCCGAAGACATGGAACAGCGGTAGCGCTCCCACCACGACGTCATCGGGTGAGAAGTCGACGATTTCCCCGGTGACCGTGCAGTTCATGTAGAGCTGAAAGTGTGTCAGCTCGGCGCCTTTGGGCCTGCCGGTGGTGCCGCTGGTGTAGAGCAGCACCGCGGTGTCGTCGGCCGCCGTCGGGTGGATCTCCCGCGAGTCGCCGGCCGCACAGAGCTCGTTGAAGGGGCGCGTCCCCTCGGGGCACCGTGGGTTGCTGCCCGGGACGTTCACCACGTACGTCGGCACCTCGCCGGCCTCTCGGGCACCCCGCAACGCCGGTTCGGCGAATTGCTCGAACGTGACCAACAGCTTGGCGTCACTGTCAACCAGGTGGTAAGCGACCTCATGAGCGGTGAGCAGCGGGTTCAGCGGCACCATGACCAGTCCGGCCTTGAGGACCCCGAAGTAGCTGAACAGGAACTGCGGAATGTTCGGAAGCTGCACCGCCACCTTGTCACCCGGCTCCAGGCCCAGTCCGAGCAGGCCGGCGGCGACCCGCCCCGAGATCTCGTCAACCTGGGCATAGCTGAAGGACTGGTCGCCAAAGTGCAACAAGGGCTTGTCCGGGCTGGCAGCGGTGGATTCACGGAGAGTGGTGGCGAGGTTGAAGGACATTGCGGGTTCGCTTTCGATAGTCGATCGGTCGTGCAAGGGCTCGGCGGCCACGAAGAGCCCGCGCGGCACATCAGCGATCAGCGTGGGAGGGGAGGTTTCACGGCCCGGCCGCGGGCGACGTCGCCGGCGAGAGGTCGTTACTACGACGCGGGCGTCCTCAGCGGCAGTCCGAGCGGCCACGGCGCGGTGGATGCCGCGGCCTGCGCCCGTGACGACGACCTGTCCCCGAATCGGCATCAGGCCCCTCCGGTCAGGGTCACGCCGCCGTCGACGACAAGCAGCTGCCCGGTCGTCCAAGCGGCGTCGTCGGAAAGAAGGAACGCCACCACACTGCCGATGTCGTCGGGGACGCCGAGCCGCTTGAGCGGGTACCCGGCGGCGATTTGTTCCTCCCGCCCGTCGTAGAGCGCGGTGGCAAACTTCGTCTTCACTACTGCCGGGGCCACCGCGTTGACCCGGATGTCGGGGCCGAGTTCGACGGCCAGCTGCTGAGTGATGTGGGTGAGCATCGCCTTGCTGGCGCCGTAGAAGCCGATGCCTGGCGCGGGTCGGATGCCGGCCACGGAGGAGACGTTGACCACGGCGCCGCCGTGCTCCTTCATCCAGGCCCGGTGGAGCTGCTGCACCCATGACAGGGCCGCCAGGCAGTTGACCTCGATGATCTTGCGGGCCGCGTCCAGGTCCATCTCGACCATCGGGCCGTAGGCCGGGTTGATGCCGGTGTTATTGACCAGCAAATCGGCGCTGCCGAAGGTGTCTATGGCGCGCTTGACCACTTCGATCTGGTGGTCGACGTCGTCGGCGTGGCCGGCCACACCGACCGCGTGCTCCGGCCCGCCCAGCGAGGCGACCGCTGCGTCGAGGGCGTCGGCCTTGCGGGCGGTGACGACGACCTTGGCTCCGTCGGCCACCAGCCGCTCGCCGATCGCCAGACCGATCCCTCGGCTGGCTCCGGTGACGATCGCGGTACGTCCTGAGAACCTCGTGCTCATCGTGGTGTTCCTCTCAGCTCAGCCGTTCGAGGGCCGTGGCCATGCCCTGGCCGCCGCCGACGCGCATGGTCTTCAGGTCGACTGCTTGTCGTGGTGATGAAGCGAGATGACCGAGGTGTTGGTGATCTGCCCAACGGTCATGCCGGATGGTGGCCGATCGCGATCGTGCCGTTCAGGTTCAGCCGGTCCTCCCTTACGCCAACTCCTGGCGGGACGACCTGGGCGGCGAACGCCTCGTTGATCTCGATCAGGTCGATGTCGTCGACGGTGAGGCCGGCCCGGGCGAGCGCCTCCGAGCCACGGCGGCGGCCCGTCGTCCCGGGTGACCTCGCTTCAGCCGGACAGGGCCACCAGCGTGATGTCACGGGCCCAGAAGCCGTCGGCGATCGGCTGCGTAACCCGAACGCGTCCTGCTTCTCACCGGTGGCCCCTTGAGCTGTGCGATGTTCTCGGTGGTCGGCCCTCTCGCGTGATAGGCGTCGTGCAGTGAGCCGTCGGCGCGCGGATCGGCCCAGTTCTGGCCACCGGGGGGCGGCTTCCCCAGTGCGTGCCTGCGCCTCGGCGAAAACCGGGTTCTGAGTGTCGGGCAGACCGTCGGCGTTGCCCTTGGAAAGTTTGGTCACCGTCTCCCAGGAAGGTCGGGACGTCAACCTCTGGCATCGTATGACATACATCACATGTGCCGCGCGACAGGGGCGACGGGAGTGACGAAAATTTGCCCGGAACCGATGCGATCTGCACCGCCACGTGCGCCGCCGCCCAGAACGCCGAGACGGGCGCCACGCGAGCCGGAGGGCGCGGCTGTCGCACTGCGCCACGTTCAGCCCGCGTCAGTCGTCGGACCGAACTGGAATCTCGACTGAACGAAATTCGTAATTGAACCTGAATTTGGGTTCGCGTACGGTTCTGGCCAGGTCGACGGAGACTGGAGGGATCCATGGGTGAAGCGGCGACGGTGCGTGGCCCTGCCGGTCGTTGCCATGGGCGTGAGCGGATGGCGGAAGCCATTCACCAGGCCACCGGGCTGTACAGCTCGCGTTCCCCAAGTGCGCCAAGGACGAGGTGCCGAGACGTCGAACCGGTGATGAACACCGTCGCCAAGGCACACAAGCCGCAATGGACCGGGGTACCGATCACCCATGCGCACCAGCACGCCGCACCGGACCAGCCTGGGGCGCCCAGGAGTCTTCCGCCGGGAGGGCGTGGCCCTCCGGCCGACGCATGCCGGGGCGCCGAGGTGACCGTCGTCGGTGTCGCGGACGACGTGATGGGCGAGACGGTCGGAGCCGTTGCCGCCGGCCCGGCACCGCTGCCGGCCTGGACTACGCAGGAACGAGATCCGCCGTACGGCGACATGGAGATACACATAACGATGACGACTGCAGGCGCAGACACCGGAGATGCCACACGCGACGCCCTCATGGACGCCGCCCGGGAGCTGTTCGGCCGCAAGGGATACAGCGGCGCGCACATCACGGACATCGCGAGCGCCGCAGGCATGTCGGTATCGACGTTCTACGCCCGGCTCGGCTCCAAGGAGGAGGCGTATCGGGCAGCGATGGGAACTGCGCCGCCCGGGAAGCAGGCGCCCGAACTCAGTGCCCGGGCGCAGCGGAGCCGTAAGGCGCTGGTGCGCGCGGCGCGCGCGTGCATCGAGCGTGACGGCTACTCCGCCGCACGCATCACCGACATCGCCGCTGAGGCCGGCGTCGCGGTCGGCACGTTCTACACTCACTTCGCGTCGAAACTGGACGTGTTCACAGAGGTTGTGCATCGGGGCCTGCTGGTGGAGCTCGACCGCACCCAGGCACGGGAACTTCACGAGCCCAGCACGGCCGGTGCCCTGGAGGGGGCGGCCGCCGCCGAGGCACGCGCGCAGGCCCGTCGGCGGGTCCGTTCAGCGGTCGAGCGCTTCGTCTCCGGTTACTCGCGTCACGCGCTGCTGATGCTCCGCGTGGATGAGGCGATCGGCGTCCATCCCGAACTGGTTCCGCTGCGGCTGAAACTGCACCGCGGATACGCCGAGCAGATCGCCGCGAGCCTGCGCCACTGGCAGGAGTGCGGCATCATCCACTCCGATCTCGATACCGGGCACGCCGCCGATGCGCTGGCGGCCATGGTCGGTCACACCACGCGCGTGTGGGTCACCTACGGTCAAACGCACGACCAGGAGACCGCGATCAGCACGCTGACTCGTCTGTGGGCCGAAGGAATCGGCCTGGGGGCGCCCGAACGACAAGCTGCCCTTCCCATTGAACCCTGAGTTCCCTCTCACCCCGGAGGAGTATCCGTGTCTCTCACCAATCGCCAGTGCCGGCTGGCCGCCCGTCCCGTGGGTCTTCCCCAGCCATCCGACTGGGCCCTCACCGACGAAGTGGTGCCCGATGTCGGCGAGGGCGAATTCCTCGTCGCGGTCGAGTACCTGTCGATAGACCCGGGCATGCGCGGCTGGATGAACGCCGTCCGCTCCTACATCGCGCCCGTCGAAATCGGTGACGTCATGCGTGCCGCGGCCATCGGGCGCGTCGTGCAGTCCCGTCACGCGGACTTCCGGGTCGGCGACCACGTCAGCGGGGCGTTCGGAGTGCAGCGGTACGCCGTCTCCGACGGCCAGGGCGTGACCACGGTAGACCTCGCCCTGGGGTCACCCTCCGCGCACCTCAATGTCCTCGGAATGAGTGGGCTCACCGCGTACTTCGGGCTGCTCGACGTCGGCAAGCCGCAACCGGGCCAGACGGTGGTGGTGTCCGGGGCGGCCGGATCCGTGGGCAGCGTCGTGGGGCAGATCGCCCGGGTGCGGGGATGCCGGACCATCGGCATCGCCGGCGGGCAGGCCAAGTGCGACTGGCTGGTGAAGGAACTCGGATTCGACGCGGCGATCGACTACAAGTCCGAGAATGTGCGACGGCGGCTGCGCGAACTGGCACCGGACGGAGTGGACGTCTTTTTCGACAACGTGGGCGGTGAGATCCTCGATGACGTCCTGGTCCGGCTCGCCCCGCAGGCCCGGGTCGTGATCAGCGGCGCGATCTCCCAGTACAACAACACCGAGGCGGTGCGAGGGCCGGCCAACTACATGCAACTCCTCGTCGCCAGGGCCTCCATGACCGGCTTCGTCATCTTCGACTACGCCAAGCGTTACCGGGAGGCCCTCGGGCAGCTGGCGGAATGGCTGGACGCGGGCGCCGTCCGCTCCCACGAGGACGTGGTCGAGGCCGACATCGACGCCTTCCCCGACGTCCTCCTACGCCTGTTCCGCGGCGAGAACACCGGCAAGCTCGTGATGGCTCTCCCGGCGGCCGCCGCGAAGGACGAAGCCGCCGTGTGAGCGGACAACACAGCCTCCACCAAACTCGGAGCGGTTCACAGCCCCTCCGAAGGCAGGTCCACGCACCACGCACGCCTGAACAGCGCGTGGGGCCAATACCCCCGGCCACAGGTGGCCAGCTCCGACGGGCCCGGCTTCCCGCCGTGGTCCTTCGCACCACCTGACCTTCTGGCAGACGAACACAGACGAAAGGCAGCGATGGGCAACAAGGTGGTCGCCACAGCCGCAGAGGCAGTGGCGGACATCCACGACGGCGCGACACTCGCGGTCGGCGGCTTCGGCCTCAGTGGCGTACCGAGCGCTCTGATCCAAGCCGTCTACGACACGGGCGTCAGGGGACTGGGTGTGGTTTCCAACAACTGCGGCGCCCTGGAGTCGGGCCTGGCCGTGCTCTTGTCGGCGGGCCGGATCTCACGCGTCACCGGATCATACATAGGCGACAACGAGGAATTCGGTCGCCAGTACCTCACCGGAGAATTGGAGGTCGAACTGATCCCCCAGGGAACCCTGGCGGAACGACTGCGTGCCGGTGGGTGTGGCATCCCGGCCTTCTACACGCCCGCCGGTGTCGGCACCCAGGTCGCCGACGGAGGACTGCCCTGGAGGTACCACCCAGACGGCTCCGTGGCGGTGGCCTCGCCACCTAAGGAGGTCAGGGACTTCGACGGCGCCGAGTACGTCCTCGAACGCGGCATCACTACCGACTACGCCCTCGTGCGCGCAGCCAAAGGGGACCACTCCGGCAACCTGGTCTTCGCCAAGTCCTCCCGGAATTTCAATCCCCTGGCCGCGATGGCGGGACGGACCACCATCGCGGAGGTCGAAGAACTCGTCCGCCCCGGTGACATCGACCCGGATCACGTGCATCTACCTGGCATTTTCGTCCAACGGGTCGTCGCCCTCACCCCTGAGCAAGCCGCCGACAAGAAGATCGAGAAACGCACGACTTCCGGTCCCGAAACACGAGGGGCGGTGGGTCGGTGATGGCCTGGAGCCGTGACGAGATGGCCGCCCGGGCGGCACGTGAACTCAGCGACGGGGAGTACGTCAACCTGGGTATCGGCCTGCCGACACTCATACCCAACCACCTTCCTGACGGTGTTGAGGTCGTTCTGGAATCGGAGAACGGCATCCTCGGCGTAGGGCCGTATCCCAACGACGACGACGTAGACCCCGACCTGATCAACGCCGGGAAGGAAACCGTGACCGTTCTACCGGGCGCCTCCTTCTTCGACTCCGCCCTGTCCTTCGGCATGATCCGCGGCGGGCACATCGACACGGCCGTACTGGGTGCCATGCAGGTATCCGCACGTGGAGACCTGGCCAACTGGGCTGTCCCCGGAAGAATGATCAAGGGGATCGGCGGCGCCATGGACCTGGTACACGGTGCGCGCCGCGTGATCGTCCTCATGACCCACACCGCCAAAGACGGAAGCCACAAGATCCTTAAAGAATGCAGCCTTCCGCTGACAGGAAGCAGGTGCATCACTCGTGTGATCACAGACCTCTGCGTCCTGGATATCACTGGGGACGGCCTGCTCTTGGTGGAGACCGCACCGGGCATTACGACCGACGAGGTACAGGCCAAGACCAGCGCCCCGCTGCGCTGACTACCCGACTTGTCCTGGCGAGCTCCCGGGTTCGGTGAAGTTGAACCGCCCCGGGGGCAATAGTCAAGATCGTGGATCAAGATCTTTAGGCTGCCTCTGATGGGACTTGGTCGTCGGGGCGTTTGACGAGCTTGTCGTTGACCAACGTTGCTCCCGTGCGGACGAGGGCGATCAGGTGAGGAGCGTTTACGGCCCACCAGCGCGCCTGGGCGGATCCGATGAGCTTGAAGGCCATGGCGAGCCCGGCGGCGCGTGAGCCGGGGCGCCTTGGCCCGGTGGCTGACCGTGGCGAAGGTGCTCTCGATGGGATGGTCGTGCGCAGGTGGATCCGGTGCTCGGCCGGGTGGTCGTAGAAGGCCAGCAGCTCCTCCAAGTCGTCGGTGACCTTCGCAACGGCCTTGGGCTGCTTGGCGCCGTAGGCGTCGGCGAAGGCCCGGGTCGCCTTGACCGCGTGGGTCTTGTCCTCGTTGTTCCAGATCTCGGCCAAGTGCTTGTTGGTGCCAGGATGGGCCGACTTGGGCAGCGACCCGATGACGTTGGCCATCTTGTGAAACCAGCAGCGCTGTTCCGGGTGTCAAGGAACACCTGGCGTCCGCATCCCAGAACCCCAGCGCGCCGTCGCCGACGGCCGGCGAGGTCTGCGAGTCTCTGGACGTAGTGCACCGAGATGCCGTCTGTTTCCTTGCAGATCTCGCACCGGTTCGCCAGGAGCCGGGTACCAGCTTCTTACGGCGGACGGTGCCCGGGACCAGGACGCGATCGGTGATGACCGCGTCACGTTCACTACGACGGCAGGGCCCTAGAGGTCCTGCTCGATCCACACACTGGACGCATCCTGCACGGCCCGGCCTCCGCCAAACGCTCCACCGCACCTTGAACGCGGACATCGACCCCCACGTGCTGGCAGCTGCGCGGCTCTATGGCCCTGCTCCGGTAGGTGAGAAGGGTGGGCTGGTGGCATCACGGTGACCATCGCATGTTCCACGCCACCGCCCGGTCATCCCCGGTCACCCTCAGCCGACGTCGTTCAGCCGGGGATGAGATGCCGGATCAGGGCGGACGACCAGACAGAGGGCGAACGCCGCCGCCGCGGGTGTCCACGCTGGACCCGGCGGTGCGGCTTGCAGGGCCTGAACCCGGCCGACGACGCCGAGGTCGTTGAACGCCAGGCCTGCTTCCGTAACGGGGCTTGGCGGCCAAGGCAGCGCGGGCCAGGGAACGCGCGGTCAGGCAGCGGCTGCCGACCTCGTCGGCGGCCTCCTCGTCCGCCCATCGCTCCAGCAGGAACGCCACCGCCCGGCGCACCGGGATCAGCACCGGATTAGCGCGGCCACAGTGTCCATCACCGCCTGGAACCGATGGTGGCCGCCGCGAAGATGCGCCCGCTGATCCCTTCAGGCACCCCCAGCCCACGCTCGCGCAGCCAGGCGACCCGCGCGGCAACCATCGCCTCCACGCCGCTTCGGTGTGCTTGTGGGTCAGCTGGGAGCAACCGCAGCATCGGCTCGCTCCTCCGGCTGGAGCATCACCCTACGCCCAGACCACACGAGCCGCGGCAGAGTGCCAGGCCACCACACCGTTCCGATGATTGGGGGTTGCGCTCTACGAAGCAACGGCGTCGAGTCGCCCGGCGCGGCCGGCCTGCTTGACCAGCCGTCCCCAGCGCTCGCTGCGCCCGAACTGGCTGCCGATCGCCTTCCCCGGCGGCAGGTCGCCCGCAGGCGTGCGGTGGGCCACCGCCCATTGCCACGCTCGCCGCTGGATGTCCACATCGCCTGTCCTGTCCATGTGAGACAAGGACCGCTGTGCCCGCGCGTCATCGGCTGCGTCAATCTGTTGCGGCAACGCTGACGAACGCATGAGGTCGAAGACTCGGTCGGTATGAGATTTCTCTGAGGTCGTGGGCTGGGAGGCTGGACTTCTCAGGCTTTCCTCTGAGGGCGCCGGAGCCGAGCGGAGAGCCCTATGAGAGTCCTCAGAAGACCTATGAGTCGCCGCAGAGATTCTATGAGCGTTCTCAGAGGTCCTATGTGGCACCTCGGAGCTGACACTGACGTCAGCGTTGTCGCAAGCGGTTTTCCCGACGGAGGTATGCCTGATTTGCCGCATCAGTAGTTCATAGGCGCCGATGAGGGCGCAGCTGGGCCAGGCGGCGATGAGCCGGCCGACCACCGACGGTTCGGCGACGGCGACGTTGGCGGCCAGACTGGCCGCGCTGCCCAGGACCAGCAGCGTCCAGGGGAGCAGTCCGCTGCGGCGGCCCTGCCGCGAGTCGACCAGCAGCGACATCGAGGCCACCACGATCATCCCGTCCACACTGACCGGCAGCAGTGCCGCCGTCCAAGACGTCTCTCCGTATCGCAGCACCAGCTGGTACATGTGCTTGTAGCTGATCACGGCGGCGATGCCGGCCAGCACGATGACACTGACCGTAGAGGCTGACCGGATCACATGATCCGCAGGTGGAGGCTTCTGGTTCGCCATGGCCGTTCAGTCCTCCGGCCGCTCGACCAGGGCAGCAACGTCCAGCGGGACGTCGCCAAGAGGGAGGACGACGGTGGGAGAATGGTTCAACTCCCCCCTCGGACACAAACCCCCATCACGCAGGATCAGGAAACGGTGTGACACCGTCGCCGCCTCGGAGATACTTGGGGCCGGACATCCCTTCGCCGTCTTCCGTGGGGCGCGTGGTGAATACGAAGGCGACCCGTTCGGGCGAGAATGACGGGCAGGGCGGGCAGCCCCGGCAGTCGGTCGCGGACTCCAACGTCGGCCGGGACCTCAACCAGATCGTCGTGTACGGCGACTACTTCCACGGTTCCGGCGGCCGGATCGACCTCGCCGCGGAGCGGCTGGCCGAATCGGTGCGCGCCCGGCTCCTGCAGGAGACCTCGCGGCGCTCCCTGCACCTGCCCGCTCCGCTGCCCGTCCGCTGGTCCTCCACCGGACGGCCGGTGCAGGCCGCCGCCGAGGTCCTGTTCGGCACGGAGGCGGACGAAGCACCACCGGACCTGCGTGGAGAACTCAGCGACATCGTCGAGGCGTTCCGCCGGCTGCCCCACCGCCAACTGGTCATCCTCGGCGATCCGGGCGCCGGCAAGACCGTCCTCGCCATGTTCCTCGCCCTGGCCCTGCTGGCCGACCCGGAACCGGGCGACCCCGTCCCGGTCCTCTTCTCGCTGGCGTCCTACCGGCCCGGGACCCCGTTCCTGGACTGGATGATCGCACGGCTCGCCGAGGACCACCCCGCCCTGGCCGACACCCTGGCCTACGGTCCCGAAGCCGCCGCCCGGCTGATCGGGAATGGCCGGGTGCTGCCCGTCCTGGACGGCCTGGACGAGATCCCGCCCGAGCTGCGCGGCAAGACCATCGCGGCCATCGACCACGCGATGGCGGCGATGACCGAAGAGCCCCAGCTGGTGGTGACCTGCCGCGGCGACGAGTACGAGACCGCGGTCAAGAGATCCGACACGCACCTCACCCGCGCGGCCGTCGTGGAGATCGACGAGATCGACGCCGCGACGGCCGTCCGGTACCTGCGCCGGACGCTGCGCCAGGGGGACGAGCGCTGGCGGCCGCTCTTCGACGGGATCCTCGCCGCCCCGGAAGGGCCGCCGGCGCGGGCGCTCAGCACTCCGCTGATGCTGTTCCTGGCGCGCTCCGCCTACGGCGACCCCGCGACCGACCCGTCCGAGCTCCTGGACCCCTCGCGCTTCCCCGCGCGGGAGGAGGTGGAGCGGCATCTGCTCGCGTCGTTCGTGCCCGCGGTCTACGCCTCGCACCGCGAACCGGCCGCCCAGGAGGGGCGTCCGGCGTATCCGGCCGGGAAGGCGGAGCGCTGGCTGGCCTTCCTCGCGCGAGGCGGCCGGGACCTGCGGTGGTGGCAGCTCAGGTCGCCGGTCGTCCACTGGACCGCCGCGCTGGTCTTCGCTCCGCCGAGCGGGTGGATCTTCCACCTGGTCTGGGGCGCCGGACCGGGGATCGCCGGCGGCGCCCTCACCGGCGCCATCGTCGCCGTGACCTGCATGGCGGGCGCCTACAAGTGGCCGGAGGTCGACAACGATCCGCGCCCCGCCACCGACCTGCGCGCGAACCTGCGCCGCTACCGGAGGTTCGCCTCCCTGTGGGCCACCATGGCCGCGGTCGCCATCGGCGCCCTCATCGGCCTCTGGTTCGCCGCCGGACTCGACGCCGCCGCGGATGTGACCGTCCTCTACGCGCTGGGCTGCGGAGCGATGTTCGGGCTGGGCACGCTGGTGAGCACGGCGTGGGGCGCGTTCCAGCTCACGCGGCTCTGGTACGCGGCGACCAGGCGGCTGCCCTGGGGCCTGCCCGAATTCCTCGACGACGCGCACAGACGCACGGTGCTGCGCCAGATCGGCACGGTCTACCAGTTCCGCCACGCCAAGCTCCAGGACACGCTCCGGCATGGGCGGAGCACCGTCTTCAGGGACCCCCCGGAATCGCCCCCTCGGCAGGGGCTCCAGAGGATCATCACCTTCGTGCCCCTGCTGCGGCTGGGCGGGCAGGTCGGCGCCGTCCTGCTCCCCGCTGTGCTGTTCACCGCCACGAGCGACGACACCACGATCGTCTACGACTCGGGCCGGAAACCGGGCAGATACCACCTGGACACTCCGTGCGTGGACGCGTCGTGCCCGCCGGTGCCCGTCCTGTGGTGGCGCGTGCCCCAAGGCCCGGCCGTCGCCACCGTGTTCTCGGCGGGCGACGGAGCCGAGTCCCGCCTGCCCTACCGGAGCCTCGCGGGCTTCGCGCGGATCAAGGGGTGCTCCCAGGCGTCGATCGAGCTGACGGTCACGACCGCCCCTTCCCACCGGACCCTGCGGGCGGTGGGCCGTGCGGACGGATTCCCCCTGGAGGAGCGGCTGACCGGCAGGCTGCCCGGCGAGCTGACCTCGTTCACCCTCGCCCTCCGGCGCCTCGACCGCGATCCCTGCCCGGTCGAGGTCCACCTGCAAGGCCTCAGCGTCACGCGTGACCAGCTCTTCGACATCAGGAACCGCTTCAACTGACACGCCCTCAAGGAGGGCCCCTATGTCCCCGAGCCGGAACACGGCGATCGCTCCCCCTCGCCGACGACGGTCATGGCGGGCCTGGACGGCGGCCGGGCTGGTCCTGCTGCCCACGGGGATCGTGGCCGGATGCGGCATCGGAGGCGCGGAGGAGTTCCCGCGACCCATCGTCAGGGCGCTGGTCACGACCGGCGGACGCGTGATCGTGCCCGCCGTTCCCTCGCGAGCCGCATGTCCCCGGTTCGAACTGTCCGCCGCCGAGGACGGCGGGCGGGTGGCGCTGACGCTTGTCGAGATCGGCACCGGCGAGACGTGCGCCCAGTCGCTGGATCACCTGGAGGTGAGCACCACGCTGAAGCGGCCGCTGGCCGGCCGGAGCCTGACCGACACCGCGTCCTCGGCCCCCGTCCCCTACTTCGACGGCGGCCGGCTCTGGCGGATCGGCCACCTCCCGCCGCACTACCGGTTCCTCAAGGACAGCCCCTTCGCGCCCCTGAGCGTGCCTCCGATGTCACGCGAGGCGCCCGTCACCTGGTCCCGCGAATACGCGAGTTCGGCCGCGAACCACGCCGACCTGCTCATCATCCAGAACGCCGCGCCCGCACCGCCCGCGGCCGGCGGGACTTCCCAGCGCCGGGTCGACGTCAACGGTCATGCCGCCTCCCTCAGCTCCAGCACCTACCGCGGCGACCCGCTCGAACGCCGGGTCGCCTGGACCGCGGGCGGCATGGGCTTCGCCGTCATCTCCCGGGCCGATCCCCCGCTGTCCGAGGACGAACTGCTGCGGATCGCACGCGGCCTGCACCGCTGAGAACCGATCAAAGCCCCCGCACGACCGTGTTCGCCCACCGGCGCAGCGCGGCATGGTCGGTCTCGGTGAGCCCCTGGCCCGGGTCGACCCGATGGAGCAGAGCCGTTCCCGGATGCCGCCCCGCCACCCAGGCTCGGTCGAGGTCGGTGATCTCGTCGTCGACCCAGGCGAACGGGCGTCCGGCGGCCCACTCGACGAGCCCGCGGGTCTTCCAGTGCGTCCTGTCCCGGCCGTCGTCCTCCTCCGGCTCCGGCCAGGTCACGACGGGCAGCGGCGGCAGGCCCATCCATGGGGCGACGCACTCGTTCGCGTCGTCCCCCACGTCGTGGCCCAGACCAGCTCGCAGCCCAGCGCCGCCAACCGCGGTCCGTGCGCGGGGTCGATCCTGCTGAGAAGCGGGTTCGCCCCGGCCGGGACGGGCCGGTCGTCGGTGTCGAAGGTCGGGTGGCCGTCCGGATACCTCGGCGGGGGCGTCCCGAAGGGAATGAGCGGGCCGTCGACATCGAGGAAGAGCAGCGGACGCTGTGCGGATCCCGTCACGGCTGCACGATAGCGCCGCGCCGGTCAGGTGTGTGCGTCGCCGTGAAGACCCCCGGCGTACCCGGGCGGCGAGCGAGGCTCCGCCGGGGAGGCCCGCACCACGACATTCACGCGATCGCCTCCTCCGCCCACGCGACGGCGTCGGTCCAGGCGGTGCGCCCGGCCAGCCTGCCGCGGCCGAGACCCAGCAGGCGGGGCGCGTCCATGGTGAGTACGCCTTCCAGGAGGCCGCCGCGCCCGAACAGCGCCAGGGTGCGGCGCCCGTCGCGCGCCGTCCAGACGGTCGAGTCGGGGACCGGGCGTTCTCACAGGTGGTGCGGCGCCGGGGCGTCCCAGCGCGCGGCCACGTCAGCGCGCGGCCACATCAGTGCGAGGCCACGTCAGTGCGAGGCCACGTCAGTGCGAGGCGACGTCCTCCTGGCGGGCGGGGGCCGCCGTCCGCGGGTCGACGTGCTGCGACAACTCCAGGTCGAAGGCGTCCACTCCGGTGCCGTTCAGGTTGACGGTCCCGGCGACGGGCGCGTAGCCGCTGGCCACGAGGGTGTAGTCGGCCGCGGCCAGGTCGTTGAACCGGTAGAACCCGTCGGTCCCGGTGACCGAGGCGGCGACGACGTTCCCGCCGGAGTCCAGCACCGCGACCCGGATGTCCGGCAGCGGGTTCCCGGACGTGGCGCGCACCGTGCCGCTCAGCGTGACCGCGGGCTCGAGCGCGATCGCCCAGTAGCCGGCGGTGCCCGACGGCTCGCCCTGGAGCGCCTGGGGCCGGTATCCGGCCGCCCGCACGGCCAGGGTGTGGTTCTCCGCGGCCAGGTCGGACAGGAAGAACGCGCCGTCGGTTCCGGTGAGGGCCGAGCTCAGCACCTCGCCGGCGATGTCGACGGCCACCACCGTCGCGCCCGGCACGGGCTCGCCGGTCACCGCGTCCCGGACGGTGCCGCCCGCCCCGGCGGGCCCGGTCAGGCGGACGTCGGCGTCGATCGCGGCGCCGGCCACCTGGACCGGGATGGCGGCCGGCTGGAACCCGGCCGCGGAGCCGACCAGCAGGAACGCGCCGGTCCTGGCGGTGCTCAGCGCGTACCGGCCGTCCTGGCCGCTCACGGCGTGCGCGACCTGGCGGCCCGCGTCGTCGATCAGGGTCACCGCGGCGCCCGCGACGGGGCGCGACCCGCTCAGGACGGTGCCGCCGATGAGGGTCGAGCCCGCGGCCACGGGGCCCTCCTGGACGCCGGGCCGCGCGGGCACGGGAGCCGTGGGGGCGGGAGCCGGGGCGGCCGGTTCGACCGCGTGGGCCGCGGGCTCCTTGGGACGGCGCACACCGGTGGCCGCGTGAGCGGCAGGCGCCCGGCGGCGGCCGGGGATGGTCAGCACGAGCAGGGCCGCGGCCACCGCCACCCCCGCGCCGATGAGGAAGCCGACGCGGAACCCGTTCTCGGAAGGGATCGGCACCGGGCCCGTCCGCACGCTCATCTGCGCGAGGACCACGCCGATGACGGCGCTGGAAGTGGAGGTGCCGACCGAGCGCATCAGGGTGTTGAAGCCGTTGGCGGCGGCCGTCTCCGAGGCGGGCACCGCGCCCATGATCAGGGCGGGCATCGCGCCGTACGCGAAGGCCACGCCCGCGCTGCACACGCACGAGAAGACGAGGATCCCCCACGCCTCGCCCATCAGCGGCAGCGCCGCACCGTAGCCGGCGGCGATGATCAGCGCGCCGACCAGCAGCGAGATCTTCGGCCCGGCGGCCGCGGACAGCTTGGCGCCGACCGGGGACACGACCATCATCACCAGCCCGGCCGGGGCCATCCACAGGCCGGCGGCGAGCATCGACTGGCCCAGCCCGTAGCCGGTGGCCTCGGGCAGCTGGAGGATCTGCGGGGAGAGCACCGACTGCGCGTACATCGAGAAGCCGACGACGATCGAGGCCAGGTTGGTCAGCAGCACCTGGCGGCGGGCGGTGGTCCGCAGGTCGACCAGGGGCTCGGCGATGCGCAGCTCCCACACACCCCAGACCAGCAGGATCACGGCGGCGGCGCCGAACAGGCCGAGCGTGGTGCCGCTCGCCCAGCCCCAGTCGCCGCCCTTGGACACCGCCAGCAGCAGGCACACCAGCCCCGCCGACAGGCCGGCGGCGCCGAGGTGGTCGAAGCGGCCGCGGGCGACGACCTCGGACTCGGGCACGAACAGGAAGACCAGGACACCGATCAGCACGGCCAGGCCGGCCGTCCCCCAGAACAGCGCGTGCCAGTCGGCGTTGTCCACCACCACGGCCGACAGCGGCAGGCCGAACGCGCCGCCCATGCCGAGCGAGGAGCTCATGAGCGCGATCGAGGAGCCGAGGCGCTCGGGGGGCAGCACGTCGCGCATGATGCTGATGCCCAGCGGGATGATGCCCGCCGCCAGGCCCTGGAGCGCGCGCCCCACCACCATCGGCACCAGCGACTCGGCCATGCCGCTCACGATCGCCCCGGCCGCCAGCAGCACGACGCAGCCCAGCAGCACGCGCCGCTTGCCGTACAGGTCGCCCATGCGCCCGACGACGGGGGTGGCCACGGCGCCCGCCAGCAGCGTCGCGGTGAGGACCCACGAGGCGTCGGACGGGCTGGTGTTCAGCAGCCGCGGCAGCTCGCCGATCAGCGGGAGGACGAGGGTCTGCATCAGAGCAGCCACGATGCCGGCGCACGACAGGACGCCGACGATCGCCCCGGTGCGGGGTGCTGGGGACACGGTCTCTCCTCTCGGGCACCGAAACCGTCTCCGATGCCAGATGTGCACTATACATACGTTATGCACGATGCACACATCGGGGACCGCCCGCCGGACCCGCCCTTGCGTCCGGCACACCGACGCGATCACCGGCGGGCCGAGCTCGATCATGTGCGGCCGACCACCGCGCCGCTGGCTCCCGACGACGGCCTCTACGACGTCCTGCGGCACGTGCGCGACCTCGGCGAGAAGGACCTGGCGCTCGCCGTGGAACTGGCCGGCGAGCTCGGCGTGGACGTCCCGATGACCCGGCTCGCCCTCGACCGCCTCGCCGCCGGCCTCGCCCTGGAGGCGCCCGCCGCGGGAGGCGGCGCCGATGGATGAGCGGCGCGAGCGGGAGGAGCACGCCGGGCAGGGGGACGCCTAATCCGTCACGCCAGGGTCATGCCGGCGTCGACGGGCAGCGACACCCCGGTGACGGCGAAGGCCGCGTCCGACACCAGCCACAGGATCGCCGCGCTGACGTCGCGCGGCTGCAGGCGGTCCACCGGCAGCACCCGCGTGATCTGCTCGAAGCGGCTGCTGTCGACCATCGGCGAGTACGGATTGTTGATCATGAAGGTGTCGACGGCCGTCGGGTGCACCACGTTCACCCGCACGTTGTGCGGGCCGAGCAGCCTCGCCCAGCCCTTGGCGAGCCCGACCACGCCGTGCTTGGCCGCGTTGTACCCGGACATGCCGCCCGAGCCGTCGGTCATGCCCTTGAGCCCCGCCGTGGAACCGGTGATCACAATGGAACCGCCGCGGCCCTGCTCGACGAGCGGGCGCTGGACGACCTTCAGCGTGTTGAAGACGCCGGTGAGCATCACACCCACCGCGTCGGCCCAGTTCGCCGCCGCCCGCTCGAGGGTGTCCTCGGCCGACGGGTCGCTGTGCAGCACGCCCGCGTTCGCCACCACGATGTCAACGCCGCCGAGTTCGGCGATGCCGTGCTCGAGCGCCTTCTGCAGGGCCGTGATGTCGCGGACGTCGGCGACCGCGGTGACGCACCGCCGCCCCGCCGCCTCGACCAGGCGGGCGGTCTCGGCGAGGTCGTCCGCCGTGGCCATCGGATAGGGGACGGTCGGGATGTCGGCGCAGATGTCGACGGCGATCACGTCGGCGCCGTTCTCGGCGAGGAGCACGGCGTGGGACCTGCCCTGGCCGCGGCCCGCCCCGGTGATGAACGCGACCTTGCCGTCCAGCTGGCCCATGGCGTCGACGCCTCCTCGGTGCGCGGCACGGCCGGACCCGCGATCGGCGCCCGATGGGCCGCCCGTCCGGACGATCAAGCTTTCTCAACGTAAGAGACGGCGCCATCACCGTCAAGAGAATGAGCTTCTCCATAATCAATGCGACAGCCCTCCCAGGGGCCCCGGCTCGACCTCCAGTCCGCTGACCAGCCGCGAGGGACTCACGCCTCCCGGGCCGGAACGATCTTCCAGCGGCTTATGGACATCTCCACGCCTCCTGGTTACGGTTGATTTCCGGTTCAGGAGAAGCCTCTTCTCGTCTCCTGCGAGTCTCATTGACCCTCTAACGCGGAGGAGCGACGACCGTGGCGATGCCCGTCTTCGACGGCGTCCAGGTGCTCGAGGTGGCGCAGTGGACGTTCGCGCCCGCCGCGGCCGCGGTGCTGGCCGACTTCGGCGCCTCGGTGATCAAGGTGGAGGACCCCGTCACCGGCGACCCCCAGCGCGCGCTCACCACCTCCGGCGTGGTCCCCTCGGTCGGCGGGGTCAACGTGGTCACCGCCCAGACCAACCGGGGTAAGCGCAGCATCGGGCTGAACCTGCGCGAGTCCCGCGGCCAGGAACTGCTCATGGAGCTCGTGGACCGGTCCGACGTCTTCGTGACGAACTTCCGGGGCCCGGCGCGAGCGAAGCTCGGCTTCGACGAGGACGCCGTCCGGGCCCGCAACCCGCGCATCATCTACGCGCGGGCGACGGGCCAGGGCGTGCGCGGCCCGGACGCCGACCGGGGCGGGTACGACTTCACCGCCTACTGGATGCGCAGCGGCATCGCCTCCAGCTTCACCGCCGAGGACGCCGACCGGCCGCTCCCCCAGCCGCCCGCCTTCGGCGACAAGGTCGGCGCGATGAACCTCGCCTTCGGCATCGCCGCGGCGCTCTTCCGCCGCGAGCGGACCGGCCAGGGGGCCACCGTCGACGTCTCGCTGCTCGGCACGGCGCTGTGGCAGCACTCCAGCGCGATCCTCTACAGCTGGGGACTGGGCCGGGAGTTCCCCGTCCTGACCGGGCGTTCCAGGAACCCCATCGGCTGGAGCTACCGGACGGCCGACGGCCGCTGGATCGCGCTGATGATGATCGAGTCCGACCGGTGGTGGCCGGACCTGTGCCGCCATCTCGGCCGCCCGGACCTGATCGACGACGAGCGCTTCGCCGACGCGAAGGCGCGCGCCGAGAACCTGACCGAGTGCGTCGCCGTGCTCGAGGGCATCTTCGCCGCCGCGCCGCTGGCGGAGTGGGAGCGGCGGTTCGCGACCCTCGCCGGGCCCTGGGCGGTGCAGCGCACGATGCTGGAGACGGCCGAGGACCCGCAGGTGGTCGAGAACGGGTACGCCGTATCGGTCGACTACGAGGGCACCGACATCCGGCTGATGAGCGCGCCCGTGCAGTTCGACGAGCAGGTGCCCGAGCTGGGCCGGGCGCCCGAGCACGCCGAGCACTCCGAGCAGGTCCTGCTCGAGCTGGGCTACGGCTGGGACGAGATCACGGCGCTCAAGGACTCCGGTGTGGTGTGAGGAGACCGATGACCACCACGCCGGACCGCCCCCAGCCACCGGCCCCACCCCGCGAACGCGACCTCGACCGCCCCGTGGTCGTGCTGGTCGCGATCGAGGCGCCGCGGCGCCACCGGGACGGCGGCAGGACGCTCTCCGAAGGGGCTTCCCCGTGGGAAGGGACGGCCGCCGTTCGCACGCTACGCTTTCGCTGTGACGCGAGATCCGGGGTGGAGCCAGCACATCGCTCGGCACGCCGTCACGCCCCCCAAGCCGGGGGCCTTCATCGGGCCGCGGACGAAACTCCTCCTGGCCGGGCAGCAGCTGCTGTTCGAGCACGGCGACTCCTCGTACACGATCGAGGAGCTCGTCCGCCGGGCGGGTGTGGCGATCAAGACCTTCTACCGGTGCTTCCCCAACAAGGAGGAGTTCCTGCAGACGGTCTTCACGACCTTCATCAACGGCACCATCCCGATGATCCGGGAGCGCATCCTCGGCAGTTCCGACGATCCGCTGGTGCGCCTGCGGATGGCCGTGACCTGGCCGCTCGTCGGGCCCCGCGAGGACGGCCGGATGAAGCACGTGATCGCCAACGAGCACGTGCGGATCGCCGCGACCAACCCGGAGCGGATCGCCGAGACCAACCGGGCGTACGCGGAGCTGGTCCGGGAGCTGGTCGCCGACGCGAGCGCGGCCGGACTGCTGCACCCGTCCGACCTGGACTGGGACGTCCACATCATCACCTCGATGATCACGACGTCGTTCCACACGCTCGTTCTCGGGCTGAGCGATCCGCCCGACCGCGCGCTGCTGGCCGAGAACGTCTGGCGGTTCTGCCTGACGGCTCTGCACGGGCCGAGGCCGGTTCCGGCCGAAGGGGCCCCGGCCGAAGGGGCCGGCTGACGCGCGGGCACGCCATTCGAGAGGTCCGCGGGAGGCACCTACCATGCCGGTGATCGATCTGGACGGGGTCCGCGCGCTCGGGCGCGAGCTGAGCAACTGGGGCCGCTGGGGCGAGGACGACGAGCGCGGGACCCTCAACCTCATCACCCCCGAGGTGGTGACGGCGGCGGCGACGGCCGTCCGCCGCGGGGTGTCGTTCGCGCTCTCGGTCCCCGCCGACGAGAACGGCCCGCACGACATGAAGACCAGCGGGCGCTTCAACCCGATCCACACGATGACGCGGTACCGCGGCGACAGCCCCCGGGGCGACGACTGGGACTTCGCCTCCTCCGAGGACATGCTGATCATCGGGACGCACTCGTCGACGCACTTCGACGCCCTCGCCCACCTCTGGTACGACGACCTGCTCTACAACGGCCGCCACCACGACACCGCGGTGACGGCGTGGGGCGCCGTGCACGGCTCGATCCAGAGCCTGGTGAACGGGGTGGTGTCGCGCGGGATCCTGGTGGACGTCCCCCGCCATCTGGGCACCACCCACCTCGAACCCGGGACCCAGGTCGGGCCCGCCGACCTGGACGCCGTGCTCGGCGCGGTGGGCGTCACGCCGCGGCCGGGCGACGTGCTGCTGCTGCGCACGGGCACCTACCCCCGGGAGCGCCGCGGCCTGGAGGTGGCCGCCGGCCCTTCGCCGGGGCTCACCTGGGAGTGCGCCCGCTGGATCCGCGACCACGGCATCGCCGCCGTGTGCGCCGACAACCTGGCCGTGGAGGCGCTCCGCGCCAACGGCGACGGACCGATGATCCCCTTCCACATGCTCGCGATCCGCGACATGGGTCTCCTGCTGGGCGAGATGTTCGACTTCGAGGCGCTGGCCGAGGACTGCGCGGCCGACGGGGTCTACGAGTGCATGTTCGTCGCGTCCCCTCTGAACATCCCCGGCGGTGTGGGCTCACCCGTCAACCCCATCGCGGTGAAGTGACCCTGCCCCGTCCGACGAACTCCGCCCTTCCACCGACTTCCCCCTCCACCCCGCCCCGGCCCGGGCGGGCAGCGGACCTTGGAGCCATCGCCATGCGAAAGATCCCCAGCGAGCTCGTCGAACGGTACGAGGCGGAGGGGTGGTGGACGCAGGACACCCTCGGTGACCTGCTGGTACGGAGCCTGACGGCGGCTCCGGACACGGAGTTCCGGGTGCATTCGTCCGTGCGGCCGTGGAGCGGCACCTACGCCGATGTCGAGCTGGTGGCGCGGCGGCTCGCCGGAGGGCTGCGGGAACGCGGCGTGGGCCCCGGTGACGTGGTCGCCTTCCAGCTGCCCAACTGGATGGAGGCGGCGGCGGTGTTCTGGGCGTCGTCGCTGCTCGGGACGGTGGTGGTGCCGATCGTCCACTTCTACGGGCGCAAGGAGGTCGGCTACATCCTGGAGGCGGTCCGGCCCCGGGTGTTCGTGGGGGCCGAGCGGTTCGGGCGCCTGGAGTTCCAGGACGACCTGTTCGAGGACGTGCCGATCGTGGGCGTGGTGGACCGCGACTTCGAGGAGCTGCTGGCCGACGAGCCGATGGCGGGCTCCCTGCGGGCGGATCCGGCGGGGCCCGCGGTGATCGCGTTCACCTCGGGCACCACGCGCAATCCCAAGGGCGTGATCCACAGCCACCAGACCCTCGGCTTCGAGACGCGCCAGCTCTCCGAGCGCTACCCGCCCGAGCTGGCGCGGCAGCTCACCTCGGCGCCCGTCGGGCACTTCATCGGCATGGTGAGCGCCTTCCTGATCCCCGTCCTGGACCGCTCGCCGATCAACCTCGCCGACACCTGGGACCCGGGCCGCGTCCTGGCGCTGATGGACAGCGACGGCCTGGTCGTGGGCGGCGGCGTGCCGTACTACATCACCAGCCTGCTCGACCATCCCGACTTCGCCGACCGGCATCTGCGGTGCATGAAGTACGCGGGCCTGGGCGGCTCGGCCGTCCCGGCGGCGATCACGACCCGCCTGTCCGGGCTCGGCATCACGGTCCACCGCTCCTACGGCAGCACCGAGCACCCGTCCATGACGGCGTCGCTGGTCACCGCGCCCGAGGCCAAGCGGCTGTACACCGACGGCAAGGCCCTGCCGGGCGTGGAGGTGCGGCTGGCGGAGGACGGGGAGATCCTCAGCCGCGGCCCGGACCTGTGCCTGGGCTACACCGACGACGCCCTGACCGAGCGGGCCTTCGACGAGGACGGCTGGTACCACACGGGCGACATCGGGGTGATGGACGAGGACGGCTACCTGACCATCACCGACCGCAAGTCCGACATCATCATCCGCGGCGGTGAGAACATCAGCGCCCTGGAGGTCGAGGAGGCGCTGCTCAGCATGCCGTCGGTCGCGGAGGCCGTGGTGGTGGCCGCGCCCGACGAGCGGCTGGGCGAGCACGCCGCCGCCGTGCTGCGGCTGAAGCCGGGGCAGCCCGTGCCGACGATGGAGCAGCTGCGGGCGCATTTCGACCGGGCGGGCCTGGCCAAGCAGAAGTGGCCGGAGGAAGTGCACGCCGTCGATGACTTTCCGCGCACGGCCAGCGGCAAGATCCAGAAGTACGTGGTGCGGCGGGACATCGCGGCGCGCAGGACGTCCGGCTAGACCGCGCCTCGCGCCCCCACCCAGGGATATGGCACTCTCTTTTGAGGAGATGCCTCCATCCACGCAGCGGGATTCAGGCTTTCACCCAGGTGGGGCGCCCGGGAGCATGGCGGCGGAACCGTTGAGACCAGACGGATCCGGGCCGGCCGCACGCGGACCGGCCCCGCCCGCGCAAGAGAGTGAGGTTGCAGCCTTGGGATCCAGACCCGTGCGGTCCGCGTTCCACGAGCGGCCGGACTACCGCGTCGAACTGCTCGCCCGCACCAACGTCATGACCGCGTGGCTGGGCGAGACCCGCCTGGCCCAAAGCGACGCCTGCCTGATCGTCGACGAGCAGGACCACGGCCTGGTGGTGTACTTCCCCCGGGACGCCGTCGATCTCTCCCTGCTGGAGCCGACGGACCATCACACCGTCTGCCCGTTCAAAGGGCAGGCCTCGTACTGGCGGGCCGCGGGCGGTGAGGGGACGGGCATCGCGTGGAGCTATCCGGAGCCGTTCCCGGAGGTGGCCCGCCTGGCCGGCTACATCGCCTTCGACCAGGACCAGGTCCGCGTGACCATCGGCACGGGAACCTTCACGGGAGTGCGCCCATGAGCGAGTCGTCCCTCGAGCGGATGATCGACATCTTCGACGTGGAGCCGCTCGACTCCACCCTGACGCGCTTCACGGGGGACAGCGACGGCGGCGGCCGGCAGGTCGTCGACGGCAGCCAGATCCTCGCCCAGTCCATCGTCTGCGCGAGCAAGGCCCTGCCGGGCAGGACGGTGCGGACCGCGCACGCCCTGTTCGTCGCCGTCGCCGACCCGGACAAGCCGCTGGAGTTCACCGTGACGCCGGTGCGCGCGGGACGCTCGTTCGCCAGCGCCACGATCCTCGCCGCGCAGGGCGACCGGCCCTGCGTGACCTGCACCGTGCTGCTGGACCATCCGCAGCCCGACGTCATCCGGCACGACCGGTGGACCGGCCCGCCGGTCGAGGGGCCGGAGGCGGCGAAGGTCGTCGACATGCCGCTGCGGGGCAGGGAGCTGCGCATCGAGGGGATCGAGGACTACGGCAGCCCCGACGAGGTCGGGCCGCCGGTCATGGACGCCTGGCTGCGCTACGACACCGTTCCCGAACGCGACGACCTGCGCCGCGCCCTGCTGGCGCATTTCACCGGCCACCTGTCCATCTCCACCACGATGCGGCCCCACCCCGGGATCGGCACGTCCCAGGCGCACTACACGGTCTCGACCGCGCCGATGGGCATCGGGGTGAGCTTCCACGACCCGGTCGGCTGGGACGGCTGGCTCCGCTACCACCACGAGAGCACCTTCGCCGGCGCGGGCATGAGCCACGTCCGCGGCCAGATCCTCACCGAGGAGGGGCGCCTGGTCGCCTCGTTCACGCAGGACGGCATGATCCGGGCCTTCGAGGCCCAGGGTTCGGCGACGTCGATGCCGGCCCAGGCCCGCCTGTAGGACGGAGCGGGCTCGCGAGCGCGAAGACCTCCCCAAGCACGCAGACTTTCGCGCCCATCGGACCCCCGGGGGCCTCCAAGACGTCTGGGGGCTCCCGGGGCCACGCGCGGGTGAGGATTGCCTGGCACCCCGCACTGTTTCCCCGACCACTACGCGGACATGACCCCGCAGTTCATCCCCCCCGCGAGCATCACCGTGGTCAAGCTGTTCAAGAGGCTGCTGCCGTACGCGGTCTGCGGGCGGGCCGTGGTGATGTCTGCGACCACACAGGTGAAGCAGGTCACGGGGGTGTTCGCCGGACCCGCCTCGAATGTCGGCGGGCCGCAATAGGGTGCCCGGGATGGAAATTTCGGATCTTGAACTGAGGTTGCGCGACCGGCCCGGCGACCTCGCCTCCTGGCTGGCCTACGGCGACCGCCTGCTCGAGCGGGGCGACGCCCGGGGCACGCTCATCCGGCTGGAACAGCGCCGCGCCCGCGGCGGCCCCGCCGACCGCGAAGCCCTGGAGCGCGAGATCGCCAAGCTGGAGCAGGAGCACCGCAAGGGCTGGGACGCGGCGCTGCCCGAGGGCGTGACCGTCCTGGCGCGCCGGTACGGCTTCGCCACGAAGATCGGCGTCGACTGGTCCGACGACGCGCCCGCGGTGATCGAGCGCGCCCTGCGGGACCCGTTCGTCACCGCGCTGCGGATCCGGCCCCCCGCCGACGCCGACGAGGACGACGAGGGCTGGGTCGAGCTCGACGAGGACGGCATGCCGATCGGGGCGCCGCCCGTCGAGGCCGGTGCCCTGGCGACGCTCGACCTCGGCCGGCTCGCCGAGCTCGACCTGTCCTACTTCCGTATCGGCGACCCCGGCGCCAGGGCGCTGGCGGCCTCGATCGCCAAGGGCCGGATCGAGACGCTCGACCTGCGCTACTGCGGCATCGGCGACGACGGCCTCGCGGTCCTCGCGGCGTCCCCGCACTTCGACCGGCTGCGGCGGCTGCGCCTGCAGGCCAACGCGCTCACCGCCGAGGGCGTCCGCTCCCTGGCGCGCTTCGAGCGGCTCGTCGACCTCGACCTGCGCTACAACCGGATCGGCGCGGACGGAGCGGACGCCCTGCTCGCGGCGCCGTTCGCCGGTTCCCTCCAGCGGCTGCTCCTGTACCGCGACGACCTCTCCGACGACGGCGTGAGGAAGCTGGCGCTCGCCCCCCGGCTCCCGCCCGCGCTGCGCAGCTATTGGAGGTGTGTGTGAGCATCGAGCTCCGCGACCGTTTCTTCGCCCTGTCGGGCGGGGACGCCCCCGCCGGCGAGGTCGCCCGCTACCGCGCCGAGGTGGACGCGACCGACGCCGAGCCCGCCGCGACGCTCGACGGGCTGGCGATCTCCTGGCATCCGACCGGGCGGTACAAGGCGGTGCGCTTCGTGGACGCCTGGCGCATCGACGCCGGCGTGCGCGAGCTGTTCGCCCGGCCCAGCGACGAGGCGCCGCACCTGGCCGCCGTCTTCGTCGACCCGCGCGAGCTGTCGTTCCGCACGTTCGAGAACATCCTCCCGCTGGACGGCCTGTTCGCGGACGCCGGGCTGGAGTTCGAGCTGACCGACCGCGTGGAGGTCGCCCGCGACGCGTACTCGTTCACGCTCCGGCTCCCCGCCGCCGACCGGGCCCGTCTCGAACGCCTCGACGCGCTCGGCCTCTACGTCCCGCCGCTCAACGCCGCCTCACGCGGCGGCGACCGCTTCATCTTCCACTCGGCCCTGCTCGCCCAGGCGCTCACCGAAGCGGTGGCCAAGGCGATGCCCGAGTCGCTGATGGACGGTTCTCGCACGTGAACCCGGTGTTCCGGTGCAACCGCTTCGAGCCCGGCGACACCAACTTCCACCGCCACCGCGACACGCCCTACTACGACGCCGCGCGGCAGCAGGTCTCGCGCTACACGGTCCTGCTCTACCTGACCGGCGGTTCGGCCGAGCCCGCGCTGGACCTCACCGGAGGCGCCGCGATCGCCGACATCGGGCCGTTCACCTGCGTGATCTTCGATCAGCGGTACGAGCACGAGGGCGCGCCCTACCGCGACGGCCGCAAGGTCTTCCTGCGCACCGAGCTGATCTTCACCGACTCCGAGGCGGCCCACGATCCCGAGATCGGCGCCCTGTTCGGCAAGGCGTGCTACCTGACGGGCGAGAGCGTCTTCGCCCCCGAGCTGGCCCGCCATGCCGACGACTACTACGACCGGGTCGCCGCCGCGCACTGGGACGGCCTGGCTCCCGGCGCCGGCCGCGAGGCGTTCGTCCACAAGCGGTTCCGGGGCGTGGACTTCGTCGCCAACGGCTACGACTTCTGGTTCGCCAGGAGCGAGGCGCTCTCGCTCGCCGAATGCGCCGCGATCACGCTGCTGGACTACTTCAATGCCGGCCCGTGCCGCGCGACCGGGGTCGCACGGCACGGGGCCGGGGCCGCCTGGGCGGTCCTTTCGGATCAGGCGCCGTCGTAGAACTTCTTGGCCCCCGGGTGCAGCACGACCGGTTCGCTCTTGGGCGCCTGCGCGCGGTCGATGTTCTTCGCCTCCGGATGCACCTTCACCAGTTCCTGCTGATGATCGAAGATCACCTTGGCCAGGTCGTGGGCCAGCGCGTCGGGCATCTTGGCGGAGACGATCAGCACGTTGGGCACCGCGATCGTCGACACGTCGCCCGGCGTGCCGTACACGTTCTTCTTGATGGTGGTGGACTGGTAGATCGGTCCGTACGCCGCGCCCAGCTTGGGCAGTTCCCGGTCGAGGGGCACGAACACGGCCCTGGTCTTCATGCTGGTCATCAGGTCGGTGATGCCGCTGGTGGGCAGCCCACCGGACCAGACCATGGCGTCCAGGGTGCCGTCCTTCATGCCCTGGACGGTCTCGGGCAGCGACAGCGCCTGCTTCTTCACTCCGCTGCCGGGGTCGAGGCCCGCCGCCTCCAGCAGGCGCAGCGCCATGGTCTCGGTGCCGGACTTGGGGGAACCGGTGGAGACCCGCTTGCCCTTCATGTCCGCCACCGTGCGGATGCCCGCGTCGGCCCGCGCGATGACGTGCACGTAGTTGTTGTAGATGCGGGCCAGCGCCCGGATCGGCTGCGGGCTGGTGAACGAGTGCTTGCCGGTGGCGGCGTCGCCGGCGACGTCGGCCAGGCTGAAGGCGATGTCGGAGTCGCCGCGCACCACGCGCTGGATGTTCTCGATGGAGGCGCCGGTGGCCTCGGCCGTGGCCTGGTACCCCTTCACGTGCCTGCTGATCAGGTCGGCGTAGCCGCCGCCGAGCTGGTAGTACACGCCGGTGGTGTTGCCGGTCGCGATGGCCAGGCGGCCCCGGTTGTAGAGGCCGTCGTCGCCGGTGTTCCGTTCGCCGCCGCACGCGGCCAGCGTCGCGGTGAGCGCCAGCGCCGCGAGGGCGGCGCAGGTCCGGATGATGGGGCGCATCAGTGTCCTTTCCGGGCTGGGGTGGGTTGGAGGTCGGGGGCCGGGGGGACGGCCCGGCCGCGCCGCAGGACCAGGTGGACGAGCACGGCCGCGGCCAGCAGTCCGAGTCCGGCGGCCACGGTGCCGGGTCTGAGGTTCAGGAGCGCGAGGGCGGCGCCCGCGGCGAGCAGCCGTTCGACCGGGCCCGCGGGGCCGAGCATCCAGCCGCCGGTGACGACCGCGAGCGCGGCCACCGCGACGGCCGACACCGCCAGCGCGGTCAGCACCTGCGGCCACGGCGCCTGCCACAGCAGCGCGCGGCCCTCCGGCGCCAGCACGAACGCGAAGGGGACCAGGAAGGCGGGCAGGGTGTACTTCCAGGTCAGCATCATGGTCTTGAAGGCGTTGCCGCCGGTGATCGCCGCCGCGGCGACCGCCGCCAGCGCGGTGGGCGGCGTCACCTCCGACAGCACCGCGTAGTAGAAGATGAACATGTACGCGGCGTCGGGTTCCACGCCGTGGGTCTGCAGCACCGGCCCGATGATGACGGCGGCGATGATGAACGAGGCCGTCACCGGCACCGCCAGGCCCAGCAGCAGGACGGCGACGGCGGCCAGCACGACTGTCAGCGTCATGTTCCCGCCCGCGACGTCGACGATGAGCCGCGAGGACTTCAGCCCGAGCCCGGTGAGCGTCACGACCGCCACGATGATGCCCGCCGCGGCCGTCGTCGCGGCCACGGGCAGCACTCCGAGGGTGCCCGCCGCCAGGGCCTGCGCGGTCCGCCGCGGGCCGAGCCGGTTGCGGCGGTCCAGGAACGACAGCGCGAAGGCCAGGACGGTGGCGTACACGACCGCGCGGAACGGCGAGACGCCGAGCGCCATCAGCACCACGATCGCCACCAGCGAGGAGAAGTGGTAGCCGAACCGGCCGAGCAGGCGCCACACCGACGGCGTGTCCACCTCGACGGCGCGCACCCCGAACCGGCGGGCGTCGATCTCGATCGCCAGGATGATTCCCAGGTAGTACAGCAGCGTCGGGATCGTCGCGTACAGCAGCACGGTCAGGTAGGAGACGCGCAGGTACTCGGCGATGATGAAGGCCGCCGCGCCGAGGGTCGGCGGCGAGAGGATCGCCCCGATCCCGGCCGCCGCCAGCACGCCGCCGCCGGCGGCCGGCGGGTACCCGGCCCGCCGGAGGATCGGCCACGAGACGCTGCCCAGCGAGACGGCCGTGGCGGTGCCCGACCCCGACACCGTGCCCAGCAGGAACCCGGCCAGCGTCACGGTGCGGCCGGGGGCCGCGGCCGACCGGCGGAAGGCGGCGAACGAGACGTCCACGAAGAAGCGGCCCGCGCCGGAGTGTTCGAGCACGGCGCCGTAGATCGTGAACAGCACGATGTAGGTGGCGGCGACGTCCAGCGGCACCCCGAACAGGCCCTCGGTGCCCATGTAGAGCTGGGTGAGGATCCGGTCGAACTCGAAGCCGCGGTGCCCGAGCGTCCAGTCCACCGGCAGGTAGCCGCCGTAGTAGGCGTAGGCGAGGAACGCGGCGCAGATGCCCGGCAGGATCGGCCCCACGGTGCGGCGCGTCGCCTCCAGAACCAGCAGCAGGCAGCCGGTGGCCATCGCCACGTCGAGGCCGGAGGGGGTGACCGTGCGCCGGAGGAAGTCGTCGAACCCGATGAGGGGGTAGGCGCAGACGACGAGGGAGACGGCCGCCAGGATCCAGTCGGCCACGCCGGGGTTGTCGCGCCCCCGATCGCTCTCCCGATCGCTCTTCCGCTCGTCGTCTCCCTCGCCTTCTTCCTGGTCGCCCTTTGGCGCGGTGCCGCCGTCCGCCTCGGTTTCGTCCCGTCCGCCCTTGAGTCGCCGCCCCAGCCCCTGGAGGCGGGGACGCAGATTCAGCCCGGGCCGGTACACCAGGAAGGTGAGCGGCAGCACCGCCGCCAGGAAGCCCATGCGGTACTGCAGGGCGGGGAGGGGCCTGAAGACGGCGTACAGCGCGTACAGGGACACGCCGAACGCGACCGCTCCGGTCGCGTACGCCACCGGGCCGGTGAGGCGCCGGGCCGGACGTTCCGCGTCGTACTCGGCGATGAGGTCCTCGGTGTCGGCCCGCGTGAGCTCGGGAGCCTCGTCCCCGGTCGCCGGACGCGGGTCGCTGTGCCTGGGTGTGGACACGCCAACCTCCCGTTCGATTGCCGGAAACGTAGATGTGATGCAACGCACACCGGAAGGGGCGGGGCCCTCGATTTGAGGAACTCTTAGGGTTGCGCCCTCTCGGGGTCGTGGACGGGCCGCGCGGCGCGTACGGTGCTGTCCGTGAGGCGCGTCCTGGCCCTGGCCCTCGTGCTCGCGGTGCTGGTCTCGTGCGCGGCGGCGTGCCGCGAGCCCGCCCGGAACGAAGGGCGCCTGGTGATCGCCGCGGGCGGAGGCAGCGGCGTCTACCACGCCTATGCCCGGGGCCTGGCGCGGGCGGCGCAGCTGGAGGAGATGCGACCGCGCGTGCTCGCGACGGCGTCGGCGGCCGACAGCCTGCGGCAGGTCGCCGAGGGCGCGGCGGACGTGGCGTTCGCCCCCGCCGACCTGGCCGCGCTGGCGGCGGCGGGCAGGCCGCCGTTCTCCGCACGGCCGCGCGTGGCCGCGCTGGCCCGGCTGTACGACGAGCACACCCACCTGGTGGTCCCCGCCGGCAGCGGCATCCACGCCCTGCCCGACCTGCGGGGCCGGACGGTGTCGACCGGGGCGCCGGGCACCGACACCGAGCTGGTCGCGACCCGGCTGCTCGGCTCGGCCGGGATCGACCCCGACCGGGAGATCCGCCGCCGGAGCCTGCCGGTGCGGGAGTCGGCGGCGGCGCTGCGCGAGCGGCGGGTGGACGCCTTCTTCTTCTCCGGCGGCGTGCCCAACGAGGCGATCACGCAGCTCACCCACGTGATGGGGGTGCGGCTGGTCGATCTGGGCGCGTACGTGGGGCCGCTGCGCAGGTTCCACGGGGACTTCTACGAGGAGCGCTCGATCCCGGCGTCGGCCTACCGGTTGTTCGCCGCGCCCCGGACGGTCGGCGTGCCGAGCTACCTCGTCGTCGGGTCGTCGATGCCGGCCGAACGCGCCCACGCGCTCACGCGGATGCTGTTCGCGCGCAAGGACGTCCTGGTCGCCGCCCGCCCGGAGGCGCTGTACCTGAACCGGCGCGCGGCGATCTCGACCGGTCCCCTGCCGCTGCATCCGGGGGCGGCGCGCTACTACCGGGAGTCCAAGGTCGCCGGGTGATCCTGGGCCCCCGGGTGGCCCGGCGCCGCCGGATCATCCCGGGACGCCGGACGATCCCGGGCGTCGCGGGGCAGCGGCACGCCGGCGTCCCGCCCGGCGCGCGGCACGCCACCGGCCGGGGCGGGCAGCACGAGCCTGACGCACAGCCCGTGCGGCTCGACCGGCAGCAGTTCCAGCCGTCCTCCCGACGCCTCGGCCAGGGCGTGGGCGATGGTGAGCCCGAGCCCGGTCCCGTCGATGTTCTGGTGCTCCGGGCTCCGCCAGAACCGCTGAGTGGCACGGACGCGTTCGGCGTCCGACAGCCCCGGCCCGTCGTCGGCCACCTCGACGCAGACCACGCGCTGCTCCCCGGCGGGCCCCTCCCCCGGCGGTGCGGCCGGACGGCGCGGGCGCGACACGGTCACGGTGACGGTCGCGCCCGGCCCCGCGAACTTCGCGGCATTGTCGATCAGGGCGTCCAGGATCTGGCCTACGCCGTCGACGGCGGCCAGCGCACCCGCGTGCGCCGCGCCCCGCCGCCGCACCCGCACGCCCGCCGCCGCCTCCCGCCACGCGGCCACCCGCTCGGTCGCCACCCGGCCGCAGTCCACGACGGCGACCCGGCAGTTGCCGCCCTCGGCGCGCACCAGCGCCAGAAGCCCGTCCAGGATGCGGGTGAGCCGGGCGGTCTCCTCGATCGCCGATTCCAGGTCGCGCGCCCCGTCGTCCGACAGGTGCGGGCCCAGGTTCTCCACCCGCAGCCGCAGCGCCGCCAGGGGGTTGCGGAGCTGGTGGCTGGCGTAGGACACGAACGAGCGCTGCAGCTCCAGGTTGCGGCTCATCGCCTCGGCCATCGCGTTGAAGTGCTCGGCCAGCCGCCGCAGCTCCGCCGGGCCGGTGGCGACCGGGACCCGCGCCTGCAGCCGCCCGGCCGACAGCTCGCCGGTGACCTGGTCCAGATTGCGCACCACCCGCAGGACCCACCGGCTCAGCGGGATCGCGGCGAACCCGAACACCAGCAGCGCCGCCAGGCCCGCCGCCGCGAGCTGGCTCCACCGCCGCACGATGCTCGCGCGCACCGCGTGCGTGGGCGAGACCGTGACGGCGGCGCCGATGACCTCGCCGCCGCATCCGACCGGCTCCACCACGATCATCGGATCGTGCTTCCAGGGCCAGGTCACGCTCTGGATCCCCGAGCGCTCCCCCGACAGCACCGCGCGCAGCCGGGACCGGCCCACCTCCCGGACCAGTCCCGGACGCGAGGCCACCACGATGTTGCCCTCCCGGTCGGCGACCGCCGCCGGGATGCCGTACAGGTCGTCGTAGCGGACCAGTTCGGCCCGCAGGCTGTCGGTCCGCCCGCTGCACAGCGCGGGCTCGGCGAGCGAGGCGAAGCGGGAGGTGTCGTTCAGGCGGTCGATGAACATGGCCTGCGTCTCGTGCGCGGCGAACGTGACCGCGAGCGGTATCTCCAGCGCCGCCAGCACCAGCACGAGCAGGGAGACGTACACCGCGAGCAGCCGCCGCAGCATCCGCCCTCACCCCCGGGGCGCCGGCCGCGCCGGACGGCGGCCCGAGCGGGCGGCGCGGCCGCGCGAACGGGCGGCACGACCGCACGAACGGGCCGGGCGGCCCCGCGCAGGGGCCGCTCTCATGCCCCGTCCCCGGGCCGGGCCGGTTCGTCGACGGCGAGCCGGTACCCGACGCCGCGGACGGTGCGGATCACCCGCGGATCGCCGAGCTTGGCGCGCAGCGTCGCCACGTGCACGTCCAGCGTGCGCTGGGCGCCGGGCCACACGCTCTGCCACACCTCCAGCAGGAGGCGCTCGCGCGCCACCACCGTCCCCGGCTGCCGCGCCAGCGCGGTGAGCAGCTCGAACTCCTTGCGGGCCAGGGCGACCGGCGCGCCGTCGGGGCCAGTGACCTGGCGGCGGTCGAGGTCGATGCGCAGCCCGCGCGCGACCACGACCGGGTGGGCCACCGGCCGGACCCGCCGCATGACGGCGTCGATGCGCGCCATCAGCTCGGCGATCCCGAACGGCTTGACCAGGTAGTCGTCGGCGCCCGAACGCAGGCCGATCACCCGGTCGCGCTCCTCGCCCCGCGCCGTGACGGCGATGATCGCGGTCTCCCCGGCGCCGCGCAGGCGGCGGCACACCTCGATGCCGTCCATGTCGGGCAGGCCCAGGTCGAGCAGCACCAGATCGGCCGCCGGGGCGGCCAGCCCCTCGGCGGCGGTGGCGACCCGCTGCACGTCGAAGCCCTGCCTGCGCAACGCCACCATGAGGGCGTCGGCGAACCGGTTGTCGTCTTCGACGAGGAGGACACGCATGGCGGACCCATCGTAGGAGCCGCCGGACAGAACGCATAGACGCCCGAAGGGAATGGCCGGGGGCTGCCTTCCCATGGCGAAGAGATTGCAGGCCGGTCGGCTTGCCGGCATTCCCTGGGTGGTAGGTCCCCAGCGTCGCGAACCACCCGGCTCTCCCGTTCTTGAAGCCGGTTCGAACCTGCCCGGAAGAAGGATTAAATGACCGAAACCGAGTCCTTCCAGACTCCGTCTCGCGACCTGTGCGGGACCATGCTGGTGCACCGGCGGCTCCTCAACGAGAGCATGACCTACCGCGCCCAGCGCAAGGCCATCGAGAACCGCGCGCTGCAGTACGAGCTGGGACGGCGCCTGGAGACGATCACCGACGTCGTGACCGTCCCGGTGGTCGTGCACGTCGTCCACAACCCGCGCAACCCCGAGCAGAACATCTCCGACGAGCAGATCCGCAGCCAGCTCACGGTGCTCAACCAGGACTTCCGGGCCGCCAACCCCGACGTGGGGAAGGTCCCGGAGGTGTGGCGCCCGCTGGTGGGCGACGTGCGGATCGAGTTCCGGCTCGCCGACCGCGCCCCCGACGGCGGGCGGACCGACGGGATCGTCCGCGTCGAGACCGACCGGAGGGGGTTCACCTGGGACGACGGCGTGAAGTCGAGCCGCACCGGCGGCGCCGACCCGTGGCCCTCCGACCAGTACCTCAACCTGTGGGTGTGCCGTCTCACGGGCGGGCTGCTCGGGTACGCGCAGTTCCCCGGCGGACCTCCGCAGACCGACGGCGTCGTCGTCCTGCACTCGGCGTTCGGGACCACCGGCACCGCCGCCCCGCCGTTCGACGGCGGCCGGACCGCGACGCACGAGATCGGCCACTGGCTGGACCTCTACCACATCTGGGGCGACGACGACGGCGCCTGCTCCAGCGACGACAAGGTCGCCGACACTCCCAACCAGGCCGGCGAGAACCTCGGAAGCCCCACGTTCCCGCACATCTCCTGCGACAACGGCCCGAACGGCGACATGTTCATGAACTACATGGACTACACCGACGACAAGGCCATGTTCATGTTCACCCGGGGGCAGGCCACCCGGATGCGGGCCTGCCTGGAGGGCGCGCGGGCCTCGTTCATGGTGGCGGGCGAGCGGCGGGAGGCGGAGGCCGCGCCGGCCGCCGCCGCGCCGACCGCCGCGCCGGCCGCGGCCGCGGTCCACGAGATGCGCCCGGCCGCGCAGGACGGGGAACTGGAGCGGCTGCTGAACGACAGCGAGCGGCTGACCAAGGAGGTCCTCAAGGAGATCCACGCCGTGCTGGGGCTGGTGCGCGGCCGTCCGGCGGGACGGCCCTGAACGGGCCGCGGACGAAGCCGGCCACATGAGCGGGGCACCGCCTGACCTCCTGGGAACGTGGCTGCACGCCCACGAGGAGGACACCGCGACGACGGCGGTGTACCGGCCCGCCGACCACCCGTTCCGCCCGTCCCGGCGGCCCCGGCGGGGCCTGGAGTTCCGGGCGGACGGAACGGTCGTGGAGCTGCGTCCCGGTCCCGACGACCGCCCGCGGCCGGCGGCGACCGGCCGCTGGGAGCCGATGCCCGGCGGCGTCCGGCTCGCCTTCCCACCGGAGCCCGGCGGCGCCGGGGAGCGCGAGGTCAGAATCCTGTCGTACGGCGAGGACCGGCTCACCGTCGCCAAGTGACCCGGCCAGTGGCAGTGCTCGGGCACATCTGGCACGCAGGAGCCGCGCACACTCTGGACGATCACCTGGAGGTCGATGGGCCGGTTCGCCGCCGGTACCCATTCCCCAAGGCCACGCTGTCGCGCTACCTCTACCGCAAGCGCGTACCCAGCGACAGGTGGTTCCTGCGTACGCTGCTGAGCATCCTGGCCGAGCAGGGCAGCACACTCTCCCAGAAGGACCGCGGGCCCCGGGTCCACCCGTCGCGAAGACCCCGCCATGTCCTTCCGCCAGTGGTTTTCCCGATGGCCGCTATTGCCGGTTCGCACCGGCGCCCGGTGCCGTTCACCCGTAGATCCCGTCGCGTTCGAAGCCAGTCGCGTTGACGGGCGCAGGGTCTGCATCTGGGCGCGAAACCTCTTCCGCTCCGTCGCGTCCCCGTGGAGATGAGGTAGGCATGACCGATCCGGGCACAAGGGCCTCCTCGGCGCCCTGCTGAAGCTGATCGGCACCTTCTACGCCACGTCCCTGGTGTTCGTGGTCGTGGTGTTCGGGTCGGTGCTGCTCCTGGTGGGGCTCAGCCCGCTGCGGACCCTCCGGTACTTCCGCTCCGAGATTCTTCTCGCGCTCGGGGCCTCGTCCTCCGAGGTCGCCGTTCCCGGGATCGTGCGCAAGCTGGAGAACGTGGGCGTCTCGAAGGGCACCGCCGGTATCAGCGTGAGCGCGGGATACTCCTTCAACCTCGACGGGACCTGCATCTACCTCACGCTGTCGACCATGTTCATCGCACAGGCGCTGGGCATCGACCTGTCGTTCGGTCAGCAGCTCCTGCTGCTGGCGGTGATGCTGCTGTCCTCGAAGGGGACCGCCGGGGTCACCGGGGGCGGATTCGTGATGCTGACGACGACGGTCTCCTCGTTGTCCTTGATCCCTGTCTCCGGCGTGATGCTGGTGTTCGGGGTCGACCGGTTCATGTCCGAATGCCGTGCGGTGGTCAACGCCCTGGGCAACGCGGTCGCCGGGCTCGTCATCGCACGCTGGCAGGGCGAGACCACCGCAGCGGACGTCACGGCGATCATGAGTGGCGACCGGAAAGGGCTGGTCGCCGATCCCTGGGACGAAGGCGGCGAGACGCCGGACAGCGTTCCGCCCTCGCCGGTGCCCGCCGGGACCCGAACATGAGCGGACCCAGTCTTCAGCGGCTCAGAGTGTTCGTCACCGTCGCGGACACCGGCGGCTTCACCGCGGCAGCACGTGCTCTGGGGATGGCGCAGTCGTCGGTATCGACCCACCTGCGTCACCTGGAAGCGGAAATGGGAGGCACCCGGCTGCTCGACCGGACGGCCGGTGCGATCAGGCTCACCCCCGCCGGTGAGACTCTGCTCGGCTACGCCCGGCGCGTCCTCGACACCTACGCCGAGGCCGTCGACAGCTTGCAGCAGCTCGGGCACGGTCCCGTCCGCGGGACGCTGTCCATCGGCGGAACCGCGACCGCCGGCGAGGGGGTCCTGCCGCGGCTCCTGGTCGAGTACTCCCAGCGTCACCCGCTGGTCGACCTCGAACTGCGCATCGACAACACCACCGAGACGCTCCGCCTGCTCGACGCGGGCAAGGTCGGCCTGGCGGTGGTCGCGGACGCCGAACCCGGTCCCGGACCTGACCGCGTGCTCGTCGCCGAGGAACCCCAGGCCGTCATCGCCGCCGCGAACCACCCCTTGGCGGGGGCCACCACCATCGACCCGGACGTCCTGCGCGGAAGCACGGTACTCGTCCGCGAACCGGGATCCACCACCCGCGCGTACCGGCTCGACCTCATCCGGCGCTGGAGAATCCCCGGCGCACGGGTGTGGACCGTCAGCAGCACCGCGGCGATCGTCCACGCCGTCGCCGCAGGTCTCGGCATCGCGTGCGTGACCCGAGGAGCCGCCGATGCCGCCCTACGGCTGGGCCTGGTCGCAGAACTCCACCTGGATCCGGCGCCCGCGACCCGGCCCGTCCACCTCGTCCTGCGCCGGGGACGCTCCCTGAGCGGCCCTGAGCAGGCATTCGTCACCCTGGCCCGAGAAGGAACCGATTGATGAAAGCGATCGACGTCAACGACCGGGTGTACCGCGTTCCCCAGGAGCCGACGGTGGTCTTCACCATCGACGGCGGCGATCCCGACTACCTCGACGACGCCTTGGACCGCGGGATCATGCCGCGTCTGGCCGCGATGCTCACCGACGGCGGCCAGTACCGCCTCGGCGCCTCCGAGATGCCCAGCCTGACCAATCCCAACAACCTGTCGATCGTCACCGGCGCCTCACCAGCTCTCCACGGCATCCCCGGCAACTACTGCCGGCTGGAGGACGGCGCCCTCGAGCTGTTGAACGATCCGAAGTTCCTGCGCGCCCCGAGCATCCACGCCGTCCTGGCGGCGCACGGCGTGCCGACCCTGATGGTCACGACCAAGGAGAAACTGCGCCGGCTCCTCGGCCATGGTGGGGTCCCGAGCGTGAGCGTCGAGAAGGCGAGCGGGGCCGCACTGCCCGAGTACGGCATCCCGGACCTGCCGCGGCTCGTCGGCACCGAACCCCCGGGTATCTACGACTGGAACGCCAGCCACTACGCCATGCGGATCGGGCTCGCGGTCCACCGCGCCCGCCCGGACCTGCGACTGCTCTACGTCTCCCTCACCGACCGCGTGCAGGACGCGGCAGCGCCCGGCGACGAACTCTCCGACCGGTTCCTCATGGAGTTCGACGCCCTCCTCGGCGAGTACCTCGACGAGGGCTTCGTCATCGGCATCACCGCCGACCACGGCATGAACGCCAAACACGCCGACGACGGCACGCCCACCGTCCATTATCTGGCCGACATCCTGGAGCAGGCGGGCGTGACCGTCCACGACGTCGTCCTTCCCATCACCGACCCCTACGTCCGCCATCACGGCGCTCTCGGCTCGTTCGCCTGGATCTATCTACCGCAGACCGAGCACGCCCGCGCCCGGGACGTACTCGCGGCACTTCCCGGCATCGAGGAGATCTGGAACCGCACCGATGCCGCGACCGTGTACGAGCATCCCCTGGACCGGATCGGCGACCTCGCTGTCACCGCGTCGGCGCACGTCGCGCTCGGCGGCCGGGAGAGGGACCACGATCTCTCCGCACTCCACGGTGCGCTCCGCTCCCACGGTGGCCGCCACGAGCAGCTCGTCCCTCTGATCACCAGCCGGCCGGTCTCCGGACCGCTCGCCGCCCGGTACCACGCGGGGGTGCTTCGCAGCCGCGACCTCCACGATCTCGTGCTCAACCACCTGACGGAGCCGGACCACGAGATCGGCTCGGCAGCGGCCACGGCAACGGGCTGAACACCTCGTTGCCGCCCGGTCGCGTGACCGCCGCGCTGTCGGTCGGCGTGGGCTACCCCCCGGTGTCCGGTAGAACCGCCGACCTCGGCACCATCGCCACCGGCACCGCGGTCTCCGTCCTGGCGGCATGCGCGGCCATCGTCCAGCCCAGAGCAGGACGCGCACTCGATCAAGGCGGCTAGGAGGGGAAGCCCACCCTCGGACCGTCCTGATACCTCAATCAGCTCCAACCGCCGGCACCGGTACGGAAGGCCGTGGGGCTTGCGCCCGCGGGCACGGCGTCGATGGGTGTGGCGAGTTCGTCGGCGGTGGGGGCGTTGATCTGGCCGGCAACGGCCGCCAGGGCGGTGTGGTCGAGGTTGTAGACGTCGATGGCGTTCTCGCCGACCATTCGCCGGGTGTCCGCCGACGCGACGGCGGAGAAGGCGTGGCGGAGCGCGAGCCGCGTGACCGACGGCGTGTCCTGGCCGTCGGGATAGACGAACGTGCCTTCCAGGTGGGGGTAGTCAGAACCCCAGAGCAGCTGTGACTCCAGTCCGTGGCCGATCGCCTGCTCGATCTCGTAGGGGGAGGCGAAGCTCGCGCCGAAGAAGACGTTGGTGGCCATGTACTCGCTGGGCCGGCGGGGTATCTGCTCGAGCAGGGCCTTGGTGAGCGGCTCGTCGCGCTTGGCCTCGTAGAAGCCCCAGAGTGCGTCGAGCTCGACGGCCTTCGCCGAGAACCAGTCGCCGGGTGTCTCGGTGATGACGAGTTTCAGACCGGGGTGCCGCTCGAAGACGCCGGCGAAGATCATCCACCAGACCGCGCGCTGGGACAGGAAGCCGGCCGATTCCAGCTGCATCAGCGCCACGGCCTCGAGGCCCGAGTAGCGGGCCGTCGTGCCGCCGCCGACGTGGGTCACGAGCGGCATGCCGAGCTCTTCGCAGACCGACCACAGCGGCTCCCAGACGGGCCGGTTGTACTCGGGCAGCTCGCCGTCGCGCATGGCCGGGAAGTTCACTCCCCGCAGGCCGGCGTCGCGGGCCCATCGCACCTCGGCGACGGCGGCGTCGACGTCCCACATGGGGAGGTAGGCGAGGCCGATGTGGCGGTGCGGGTCCTGGGACACGAAGTCGGCCAGCCAGCGGTTGTAGATCCGCTGTCCCACGTCGACGAGCTCCCGGTTTCCGTCGCGCTTCGGTTTGCCCAGGGGTGAGGAGATGAACGGGATGGGCTCCAGGTTCGTGCTGCCGTGGATGATCACGCCGGCGGCGACACCGTCGTGATCGTAGTCGGCGAGGCGGGCGGCCGAGTCGTAGTGACCGGCGGTGCGGAAGTTCGGGTGGTCGAGGTGGCCGCTGCCGGCGAGCATCGCCGTCGCGGCGTCCTTCTCCCGCTGGACGTCTGTGGTGAAGCGGTCGAAGTCGTCGAGGTACTTTGCCGGGCAGTAGTCGCGGAGGTCCTCGACCAGGCGCGGTCCGATATGGGTGTCGTTCGACACCACGATGACCGGGTCGGTGGGGAAGGCCATGAGATCACCTCTTGTTGAGCAGGCCGGCGTCGCCGGCGACGATGGTGCCGGTGACGTGGCGTGCGTCGTCGGAGGCCGGCCATAGGACGGCCTTGGAGACGAGGGGTTCGACGGGCATGGCGTTGGGCAGGGCGTGGGCGAGCGGAGGGTGGCGTTCTACGACGGCCTTGATGTCGCCGTCGGCGGCTATCGGGGTGCGCACGGCGGTAGGCGCGATGCTGTCGACCCGGCTGAAGCGCGGGGCGAGGTGGTCGCTCCAGGAGCGCATCGGTCCGATGACTCTGTGCTTGGTGGCGGTGTAGGCGAGCGTGTTCTCGCCTCCGGCGCCTATGCCGGCACGACGATGTCGGCCGGGCCCAGCGCGGCCGAGCCGTGGCCGAAGGTCCGCCGCGCGGATCCGCCGGAAGATCGGGTACGGGGCGCGTGCGATGTCGCGGTCGAACGGGTCCCAGTAGACCGGGCTCGCGCAGCTCACCCCGGACACCTCCCGGCAAGACCGCCTCGCGGTCAGTGTTTGAGCAGTCATTCAATCTTCGACTGCATGTGCTGTCAAGAAACTCTTGGTGTCCGGCAGGATGGGGACGACGGACCGAAGGAAGAGGGTGTATGGCTGAGCCCCGTCGCCGCCGCGCCGCGACCGAGGAGAAGGTGACGCGCGTCCTCAACGCGGCAGAGGACATCATGCTCCTCGAGGGGTACGCGGCGGTCACCTCACGGAACGTGGCGGAGCGGATCGGCCTCAAGGCTCCGCTCCTGCACTACTACTTCCGGACCATCGACGACCTCTTCGTCGCGGTGCTGCGGCGGCGTTCCGAACGCATCGTCGAGCGGATGGAGGCGGCCTTGGACTCGCCGCGGCCGCTGCAGGCGTGGTGGGACCTCGCGTCCGACCCACGGGGAACCGCCCTGTTCATCGAATTCCTCGCGGCGGCCAACCACCGGCCCGCGCTGAAGGCGGAGATGGGCGAGGCCGCGCGAGTGGTGCGGCGGATGCAGATGGCGGTGCTGGACAAGATCCTTCCCGAGTACGACCTCGACCCGGAGGAGTTCCCGCCGGCGCTGATCGCCGCCACGATGCAGGGCCTGGCCCTTGGGCTCGTGGCCGACGAGGTGGCGGGCTACGAGACCGCGCACAAGCAGGCCCGCGCCGCCATGAGCCGCCTCGTCGCGCGCCTGGAGCAGCAGCGGGCCCGCCGACCTTGACGTCGGCCGATGAGTTAGAACGATCACTCAAACTTACGGGAGCCGATGCTCCACCCATGCGTCCCGAAAGGCGTCCCGACAGGCGTCCCGCCGTCACCACCGGCAGTGCCGGCGAGCCCACCCGCTGGGAATCAAAACGGTGGAAGACGCGGACCGAGGCCGCCCGTTCGGGCGCGGTCGTTGATATCGGCATGCGAACCCCGAGCGGTCGGCCTGCGATCCGCGGCCACGCTCCCCACAGGGGTATGGGCGAGGCAGGCTTGTCAGGCCGTCGGGTCCAGGTCGAGAAGATCGGCGAACGGGTCGTCCAGGCCGGTGGCGGGCTCGCCGGGCGCGAGCAGGCAGTCGTCGAGCAGTGCGCCGATCCGGTCCTGGTCGAGCTGGGGCCCGGTGAGGACGAGGTGCTGGACGCGGTCGCCGTGCTCTGGGGACCAGTCCAGCGCGGCGGCCAGCCTGCGGGCGGGCGGTAGGGCGTCCCGGTCGGGTTCGGGCAGGGCGGCCAGCCAGGGGCCGGCGTCCTCCACGGTGACGATTCCGGCGACCGCGTCCCAGGCAAGCATCCGGTCCGGGCGGTTGGCGAGCCAGAACCGGCCCCGGCTGCGCACCGACCCGGTGGCCAGGACGTCCATGGCCTCGAAGAACCGGGCCGGGTGCAGGGGCGCGGTGCGGTGCCAGACCACGGTGTCGGCCGCGGAGGTGCGGGTGGTGCAAGGGAGCTGGGCCGTGGCCGGGTCGACGCGGGCCCCCAGCTCGTGGGTGCACAGCGTGGGACCGGTGACCGGCGGCAGCGGTTCGCCGGGCATGGTGACCGGTGTCATCGGCGCCAGGTGCCCCAGCAGCTCGCGGCACAGCTCCAGGTCGTCGGCGTCGGCCGGGGGCAGCGGGGCGGGCAGCGTCTCGGGGACGACCAGTGCGGTGGCGTACTCGATCTGGTGGGCCAGCACCTCCGCCAGATAGCGCTGGTCGCCCGGTGCGCCCGGCTTGCCCGCCTCGGTCAGCGGTTCGCCGCGGCAGATGTCGGTGGGCATCAGTTCGGCGTCCACCGCGGTGAGCACGCCGGTGAGCCGGATGTCGCCGTTCCAGCCCGGCTGGTCGAGGGCTTCGGCGACCGACCGCGGCTCGACGCAGTCCCACAGGTCCACGACCAGGAGTGCGGCCCGGCCCGCGCACCGGAGCAGTTGGGGGATGAGGTCCTGGCGGACGGTGCAGGTGACACACCCGTGTTCCAGTCGGATCAGGGTCTGCTCCAGCGTCGTGCCGGCGTCTCGCACGGTGCGCGTCACCAACCCGCGGGTGATCTCGCGCAGGTCGTGGTGGATCGCCAGGGCGCCGGGGTGCTCGCGCAGCAGCCGGTCGACGACGGCGGCGCGGGCGGTGCCGTGCAGCCCGGCCACCAGCACTACGGGAACGGACATCGGAGCCCCTTCTGCGAATGAAAACGATTATCGCTATCATGCCATGCATCGAGAGGAGGTTCGATGGCCCGCAACGAACTCCGGCCGGTGATCAAGCTTCGCTCCACCGCCGGGACCGGCCACACCTACGTGACCCGTAAGAACCGCAGGAACGACCCCGACCGGCTCACCCTGCGCAAGTACGACCCGATCGTCCGCAAGCACGTGATGTACCGGGAGGAACGCTGATGCCCGCCCGCTGCCAGCTGACCGGCGCCGAGCCCGGTTTCGGCAAGAAGGTCTCGCACTCGCATCGGCGCACCCCGCGCCGGTTCAACCCCAACATCCAGACCAAGCGGTACTGGCTGCCCAGCGAGGGCCGGCACGTGCGGCTGCGGCTGTCGGCCCGTGCGATCAAGACGATCGACAAGAACGGCATCGAGGCGGCCGTGGCCCGCATCCGAGCCCGGGGAGAGAAGGTCTGATGGCCAAGAAGAGCAAGATCGCCGCCAACGAGCGGCGCAGGGCCGTGGTCGAGCGCCACGCGGCCCGGCGCGCGGAACTCAAGCGTCTGATCCGCAGCCCGCACACCGCCGAGGAAATCCGCGCCGCGGCGGTGCGGGAGTTGCAGCGCCAGCCACGCGACGCCAGTGCGACCCGCGTCCGCAACCGCGACTCGGTCGACGGCCGTCCCCGCGGGCACCTGCGCAAGTTCGGCCTGTCGCGGGTCCGCTTCCGGGAGATGGCCCACCGCGGCGAACTCCCCGGCGTCACCAAGTCGAGCTGGTAGGGAGTCCCATGGCCGTCCCCAAGCGCAAGAAGTCCCGCAGCAACACCCGCAAGCGCCGTTCGCAGTGGAAGGCGGAACGTCCGGACCTGGTGCCCATCACCGTCGAGGGAAGGCGGATCCTCGTGCCGCGCAACCTCGTCCGCGCCTACCAGAACGGGCTCCTCCACCCCGACGGGGACACGGCGATGTGATGCGAAAGGGGTGCCGTCTGCCCTCCGAGAGAGGAAGCCGCATTGACGAAAGCGCAGGAAGGAGCACACGCGTGCCAACGTCCAGGTCCCGCCCGATCGAGCGGCGCCGCAAGCAGAACCCGCTGCACGGCGTGACGTACATCGACTACAAGGACGTGGATCTGCTGCGGCGGTTCATCTCCGACCGCGGCAAGATCCGCAGCCGCCGCGTCACCGGAGTGACCGTCCAGCAGCAGAAGCAGCTGGCCAGGGCGATCAAGAACGCCCGTGAGATGGCACTGCTCCCCTACGGCTCCCGTCCCCCGACCAGAGCCGGCGGCTGACGACTCGGCCCGCCCCGGTCCGCTCGCTCGCGCTCATTGCGGAGACCGGCGCGATCTTGCAGGGCGGGTGCCTGCCCGGTGCCAGCGGACAGGGCCGTGGCCGTGACGTGGCCCTGGTCCCCGGCTGGCCCCGGCCTGTTCCCCGGGCCCGAGCTGCGGAGAGATCTGTCAGCCCGGCGCGGGCTGGGGGCCATGGCGGGCCCACAGCACCGTGGCCAGCAGCTCGTCCAACTCGGCCGGGTCGCCGGGCACCGGATGGGGTGTGTCCAGCAGGGCGGTCAGGCGGCCGATGTCGGGGTCGTGGGCGTTGGCGTGCAACCAGCCGGTGCCCGCGCAGTCGGCCACCGCCGTCAGCAAGGCGCGCAACGCCGCCGGGTCGATCCAGTCCGGCGCGTCCGTCAGGCCGTCCCCCACACTTCCCGACGAGCCGACGGTCGCGGCGGCGTGGACCGCGGCCAGTTGGCGCAGGACGACCTCGGCTCGGCAGCGGGTGTGGAGGTTGGGGCTGTGGGTGTGGACGTAGTCGGCGGCGGTGCGGGTCTTGCGCAAGATGAGCTTGGTGCTGATCACCACGGCGATACCTCCTCCCCGACTGGACCTGGCAGGCCGGCTTTGATCGCGCCGGCCGGTTGCATGCGCGGGCCTGTCACAGCGGGCCCGCGTTCCCTGGGCCACTACGACAGCGGCCAGGCCGGCAGGGGGTATGAACAGACCCCACCGGCCTGGCAGATGTGCTGACGCTGAACGAGACTTCTCTTCTTTCTGCTGTTCCTCCTCCGTGCCTTGCGTTGAGATGCGGTTGGTTGCGGGCGGGCGATCGCCCCTTGCGGCCACCCGCCCGCTCGGCGCCGCGATGGCGCGTTGTCCTGCAGATCCCCGCGTGGCCGGTCCGCCCGTCAGGGTGCGTCAGGCCAGCCGTCGGACCGCCGACGGGGGGCCGGTGAGCGGCGGAGGCGAGCGCTGACGTCGTATCGCGCTGCCGGCGGTGCCGGCCAGGGGCCCGACCGGTCCCCGGACGGGGAACCCCGACGTCGAATATCGCCACGGTCGCCCGTCCGGCGGGACGGTGGGCGGCGCGGGCGGACCGAACCGGGCGGGCGGCGCACCGAAACCTGCCGTGATCAGGGCGTCGAACTCCTCGCGCAGCCACTGCTCGTCGGCGCAGATAAGCTCTGCGAACTCGTGCCCGACCCGTTGCGGCACCCCGATGGGAGCCATGCCCGGCATCTCGATCACTCTCCCGGAACCTCTACCAGCGTCACCAGGTCAACGACCGATACAACTTCTCTATACCCACAGCTGTAGATACCTGTCAAGCATGCTCGAGGAAAGTTCTCCTCAGCGTGTGAGCCGGAAGGGGCTTCCGCCTCCATCAAGGGGCTGAGACATGGAGCGCCCTACTGCCGTTCGCGCGAGCAGCTCGGCAAACCTGCAGGTAGATACCACTGCCATGAGGCGAGGCGCATGGGACGCCCCCGAGAGGCGAGCCGGACGTTTGACAGATGAACCCGCATGGTATCTACAATTGCAGTTGTAGGTTTCTTCCTACGAGGCACAGGCATCCCGGGCGTGGAGGCCCCGGGGATCTTTCGGAGGTGAGGCAACGATGCTTCTGACGTCGATCGATCCGTTCGTGCAGGAGTTCGAGCGTCAGTTCGACCGCGCGATCCGGCAGGCCGGCCTGAGCGGCCGGGGTGAGGGCGCGGGCATGCCGATGGACGGGATCCGCCGCGCCGACGACGTCGTCCTGCGGTTCGACCTGCCGGGCATCGACCCGGGCTCGATCGAGGTCACCGTGGACCGCGGCGTGCTGACGGTCACCGCACGCCGCGAGGAGGAGTACGGCGAGAACGAGCGCGCCTTCGTCCGCGAGCGCACGATGGGCGCTTTCACCCGCCGCGTCTACCTGAGCGAGCACCTGGACGCCGACGCGATCGAGGCCGCCTACAACAACGGCGTCCTGGCCGTCCGCATCCCGGTCCTGGAACAGGCCAAGCCCCGCAAGGTCGCCATCCAGCACGCCGGCGACCAGAAAGCCATCATCAGCTGACGCACCCGAGACAACCCACCACCACAGTGATCGGCCTGCCACCGGCACGGCACCGCGCCGTGAGCTCTCCGGCCATGAGGTCCGGACAGCCAACGGACACCGGTTCCGGATCGGGGAAACCCGGTGAAGGGCCGGTCAGCGCGGCCCCGTCCCGGCGCGAGCGGTATCCAGGGTCACACCACACCGCCTCGCCGGCGGCGGGGCCGCATACATTGCCGAGCCGTCCCCGGTGCCGGACCGGCCACAGCGGAACACACCCGTTCCAGCCCCCCGGTAACCAAGAGAAAGCGAAGGAGAACCGCTGGTGAACTTGCCCATGGACGACGAGTACGCGGCCCTGTTCACCGTCGGGCAGGTCGCCGACATGCTGCAGGTGCAACAGGCGTTCCTGCGCCGCATCGACACCCAGCAGGTCGTCTCCCCCCAGCGGTCGTCCGGCGGGCAACGCCGTTACAGCCGCAACGAGATCGGCCGCATCCAGCAGGTCATGACCATGATGGACGAGGGCATGACCCTGCCCGCCATCCGCCGGATCTTCCAACTCCAGCACGAGCTCGCCGAGATCACCCGCGAACGCGACGAACTCGCCCGCCTCCTGGCCACCCACACCCGCACCACGGCCAACGCCCCTGACGACACGACAGCGACAGGCTGACCCTCCGATCAGGCCCCATCCTCGATGGCGAACCGCCCCCTCCACACCAGCACCCTCCGCCTCAGCGACAGGTTCAGGCTCGCCAGAACGAGGAGGGGAGCGCCTCAATTTCGGTTGCGGCCTGCTCTAGCCGTTCGGCGAACGGCTCCAGCGCTCGGTGGCCGCCATCGACCAGGCGGCGGATGATGCCCGCCTGACGGCGGGCCCGGCCGACGACGGTGTCGGCGAAGGACCGACGGTCGCCGTCGTAACCATAGGTGTCCAGCAGGGCGTGCAGGCGGCGGGGCCGGTCCTCGAACGCCGTGAACCCCTGGAACTCGGCGACGTGCCGGGCCTGCAGCGGCACCCAGGTCAGTGCCAGGTGGGCCAGGTCGAACTCGCGCGAGGAGGGGCCGGCGGTGTCCCAGTCCACGAACCCGACCAGACCACCGGCCTGGCTCCACACCGCGTTGTACGGCGAAGCGTCATGATGGCCGATGACCAACCCGGGCCGCCAGGTCTGCCCGGCGAACCAGGTCGCGTCCTGCGGCGGGACGAAGGTCGCCGTCGCGTCGTGCAGGCGCCGCATCCATGCGGCCGCCTGCCGCAGCGCCCCGTCCGTGTGCGGCCACGCCGGCCAGGGGTGGCGTTCACCGATGGTGTCGCCGTGCAAGAACGTCAGGACCTCCCGGCCCTGCTCGTCATACCCCAGCACCCGGGGCGCGCCCTCGAACCCGACCGCCTCCAGGTGCCGCAGCACTGCATGCACGGTGGAGGTCCAGGAATTTGCCGGACGGTGCACGGTGTCATCGATACGGACCCCGCCCACGTGCCTGCCGCCAGGCAGCCGCTGCTCTTCCATCCAGACTTTGTAACTCGCGGCGCCGAGCCCGCGCATCCGGTTTCCCAGGGGGAAAGCCAGCCAGAGGCCCCACCCTTCCCAAAGGGAAGCCGTCCAAGTCGCCCGACTCCCCCATCACATAGAACACCGTCCGGCTTGCCCCATACACCACGGACGCAAAGACCAGAACTCGAATAAAGCGGGCGCGACGCTGCCGGCGCCAGAAGGCTGCAGCGTGCGTTCTGGTACTCGAGGCCCTAGCGGATCTGGTCGACGGTCAGGCCGGTCAGCTCCACCAGGGCCTCGTCGTCGATCCGGCGGCCAGGGTTGTCCTCGATCATGCGCTGGATCTTGCCCGCCCGCAGCTCGGCCTCGACAAACGGATGGGCCTTTCTTCCATCAGCTGGCTGCGGACGCCGCCTCCGCAGAACTGCGGCGTTCCCTCTGCTCGAGTGCGTCAATGGCGGAGCCGGTGAGGCTGCGCTCGATGTGCGCGCGCATGAGCGATCGTGCTCCGGCGGCGTCGCCCGCCAGGATGAGGTCGAGCAGTTCATGGTGTTCGCGGTGGTCGCGGGTGCGCGGCTCGTCGCCCGGCGGGAGCTCCAAGCCTATGCGCCGGTAACGGTCGGACTTGTCCCAGAGGTCGTCGAGCATCCTGATCAGGACGTCGTTGTGCGAGGCGCGGTAGAGCGCCCGGTGGAAGGCGCGGTGAGCGGTCAGCGCCTCCTCGCCCCAGGTGCGGGTGACCGGTAGCAGTCGAGCGGCCGCCGCGCGCAGCGTGATGATGTCGTGATCCGTGCGGCGTTCCGCGGCGAGTTCGGCAGCCGTGGGATCCAGGGAGAGGCGGACCTCGAACAGCTGCCGGGCCTCGCTGGCGCTCATACTCGCCACGCGAGCGTCCCGCTGGGTGTCGAGATCGATCAGGCCCTCGCTGCTGAGCCGGCGGACCGCCTCGCGCAGCGGGGTGAGGCTCATGCCCATTTCAGCGGCGAGTTCGTGCTGGGAGAGACGGGATCCGGGGGGCAGGCTCCCGGACAGGATGCGCTCGCGGAGTTCGACGTAGGCGACGTCGCCCTTGCTGGAGAACACGTTCGCGCCGCCCATCTTCCCGCCCACCTCCGCACCGAACCAGGGGTTGTGCTCAAGCTCGTGGCAAGGCTAGCATCCCGTTGCAATTTATAAATTACAACAAGGGAGGGTTGATGAGGATCACCGCTGTGCACGAAGGTGTCGTCCCGATCAGCTCGTCGATCCGTAACGCCTGGATCGACTTCAGCTCGATGGACTGCTCGATCGTGGCGGTCGTGTCGGACGTCGTGCGCGGCGGCGAGCCGGTCGTGGGTTACGGGTTCAACTCAAACGGCCGGTACAGCGCCGGGGAGATCCTGCGCCGTCGGATCATCCCCCGCCTGCTGGACGCGGACCCGGAGGCGTTGCTCGCCGAGGACGGTCAGCTCGACCCCACTCGCGCGTGGGATTTCATGATGAACAACGAGAAGCCCGGTGGGCACGGTGAGCGCTCGGTGGCGGTGGGCGTGGTGGACATGGCGCTGTTCGACCTCGCCTCGAAGATCGCCGGGCAGCCGCTGTACAGGTGGCTGTCGGACCGCTACGGCGACGGCAAGCCCGACGACGAGGTCTTCGTATATGCCGCGGGCGGCTACTACGCGCCCGGCAAGACCCTGCGTGACCTGCAGGACGAGATGAAGGGCTTCCTCGACCAGGGCTACCGCGTGGTCAAGATGAAGATCGGCGGCGCCGACCTCGCCGAGGACCTCGAGCGCATCGAGGCCGTGCTCGAGGTCCTCGACGGCGACGGTTCCCGGCTGGCCGTCGACGTGAACGGCCGGTTCGACTTGGCCACCGCGCTCAAGTACGGCGAAGCCATCGAGCCCTACGGCTTGTTCTGGTACGAGGAGGTCGGCGACCCGCTGGACTACCGGCTCAACGCCACCCTCTGCGAGCACTACCGGGGCCCGGTCGCGACCGGGGAGAACCTGTTCTCACTCCAGGACGCGCGCAACCTGATCCGTTACGGAGGTCTGCGCCCGGATCGCGACTACATCCAGGTCGACCCCGCGTTGAGTTACGGGCTGACCGAGTTCCTGCGGGTGCAGGACATGCTCAAGCAGCACGGCTGGTCCTCGCGGCGCTGCATCCCGCACGGTGGGCACCAGTTCTCCCTGCATATCGCCGCGGCGCTCAAGCTCGGCGGCAACGAGTCCTACCCGGGTGAGTTCCAGCCGACCGGCGGGTTCGCCGACGGCGCCGTGGTTGAGAACAGCTATGTCGGATTGACCGACACCCCCGGTATCGGGTTCGAGGGCAAGGCCGCCTTCTACGAGGTTCTGCGCAAGCTGCACAGCTGAGCCGCTGGCGGGGCCCGCTCGCTCGGCCAGACGCGGGCGGCCCCGCACACCCGAGGCGCCGATCCGGCCACCAACCCCACCGATAGCCCGCGACCCGGCTTTCGCCCGCCACAACGTCGTCAAGGGAGCAACAACGATGTCGTCCACGATCGCCTCAGACCGCCCGCAGCGGTCCCGTTTTCGCAAACTGATAGGTGAACTCTGGTTCCAGGTGGTGGTCGCCGCCGTCCTGGGTGTCGCCGTCGGGCTGGCGTTCCCCTCGGTGGGCGCCGGGCTCAAGCCGCTCAACGACTGGTTCATCGCGCTGGTCAAGATGATCGTGATCCCGGTGGTCTTCTGCGTGATCACCACGGGCATCGCCTCGATGGACAACCTCCGCAAAGCCGGCCGGATCGGCGTGAAGGCGATCGGTTACTTCCTGGTCCTGTCGCTGCTGTCCATGCTGATCGGCCTCGCGGTCGCGAACATCTTCCGACCCGGCGACGGGATGAACGTCGACCCGGCGACCCTCGACGCGGGCAGCATCCCCTCTGCCGCCACCGAGCAGCACGCCACCTTCACAGGCTTCATCTCCAGCCTCATCCCGGAAACGCTGTTCGGCGCGCTCACCGATGACGGGATTCTCTCCGCACTGGTCGTCTCGATCGTCTTCGGAGTCGCGCTGAACATGGCCGGCCCCTCGGCCGCGCCGCTGACCCAGGGGATCTCGGCGCTGTCGGGCGTGGTGTTCCGGATCGTGGGCTGGGTCATGCGGCTGGCCCCGATCGGCACCTTCGGCGCCCTGACCACCGTCGTGGCCACCTACGGTGCCAGTAGCCTTCAACAACTCGGCTACCTCATCCTGCTGTTCACCGCCACCTGCGTCGTCTACGTGATCGTCGTGCTCGGCGCGATCATGCGGGCGTGCAAGCTGAGCCTGTTCGGGCTGATGCGCTTTCTCAAGGCTGAGCTGCTCGTCGCGCTGGCGACCTGCTCCAGCGAAGCGGTCCTCCCCCAGCTGGTGCGCAAGCTGGAGATGATGGGCATCGGCCGCCCGGTCGTCGGCATCGTCATCCCGTCCGGGTTCTCGTTCAACCTCGACGGCTCCGCGGTCTACCTCACCATGGCCTCGCTTTTCCTCGCCCAGGCCCTGGGCATCGACCTGTCCTGGCAGCAGCAGCTGGTGATGGTCGGGGTCATGATGCTGACGAGCAAGGGCACCGCCGGCATCGCCGGGGGCGCGTTCATCGTCCTAGCCAGCACCATCACCGCGGTCGGCCACATGCCGCTCGCCGCGCTCGCCCTGATCGTCGGCATCGACCGGATCCTCAACGAAGGCCGGGTGTTCATCAACGTCCTCGGCAACGCCGTCGCTGCCATCGTCATCGGCAAATGGGAAAAGGACTTCGACCTGGACAAGGCCAACACCGTCCTCCGCGCCGGGGCCGCGGAGCTGGAGCAGATCGAAGCCGAGGTCGACGCCGCCGAGAAGCGCGCCATCGACACACCTCACCACAGCTAAGCCTCGATCCACCGGTCGGTCGTTGTTCAGGTAGCGGAAACAACCAAGAGGGATGCTTAAGCCTGCGCACTTGTGTGGTGCCGCTGTGCGACTCTCAGCGGACCACGTCGTAGACGAGTTTCTGAATGCCGTTGCGGTACGTCTCGCTCTCGATGACCTTGAGTTTCTGCAGGCCCTTGTCGGTGTCGCTGAACATGCGCTTTCCGGCGCCGAGGAGCAACGGGAAGACCAGCAGGTGGTAACGGTCGATCAGCCCGGCATCGGAGAGGTTCCGGCTGAGACCGGCGCTGCCGTGGATGATGATCGGACCTCCGTCGGTCTGCTTGAGCTTCGCGACCTCGTCGAGTGAGCGCAAGATCGTGGTCTCGCCCCAGTCGTCGACGAGGTCGGCTTCGGTGAGCGTGGTGGAGACGACGTACTTCGGCATCACCTTGTAGTCGGCGAACTCGGCAATGCCCGGCCAGACGGGGCTGAAGGCTTCGTAGCTGACCCGGCCCAGCATCAGGGCCGTGGCCTCCTCCTGCTCCCGGCCCTTGATCTCGTAGGCCTCCTCCACGAACTCGATGTCCTTGAATGTCCAGCCGGTGCTGCGGTGGGTCTCAGTGGCTCCGCCCCCGGGGGAATCGACGACGCCGTCGAGCGAGACGAACGCGGTATAGATCAGAGTGCGCATGTCGATGCCTCTTCCTGGGAATCGTGTTGTTCAGCGACATGACTGGTCCCAGGCGTACCCTAGTGATGAACCGAGTGCCACGCATAGCACCGGAGGACCGTTACCACCGCAGCCAGCGTCGCTGAACTGGGCTCTTTCGAACCCGGCGCCCGCCAAACCGGACTCGTCCGAACGCGGCTTCTCCATTGAATCGAGCCCCATCGCCCCCGGCATGGATGCGGCTCTGGGCGTCGGCAAGCCAGAGGAAGCCCGCTCCTATAGCGCCGGAGCGCCGGTGGGAGGTGCGACCCACTCCCAAGCCATTTGGGAATCGTCTCATCCAGCGCTGTCGCGGGGTGGGAACTTTCACCTGAATGTGATCCACAGCATGCGCAGGGGCTCTCCGCCGTCCCGGGCCGGACAAGGTCGTCGGCCCGCGCGATGTGTGCCCTGACACCGGATTCGCCAGGCTGGCGTTCGGGCAGACCCGCGCATTGCTGGACGCGCTGATGTCGCCCAATGCCGCTCACCTGATCAATGGTCAAGCAACAACCACACGGGCTTTGGCCGGCATTTACAACAAACCCCGACGGTACGCCCATCGAACAAGGAAACAACACGGTCACGCAGCGGGGGGCGAATCCGCTGCCGTGTTGGTCGGGGGAAAGATGCAGTTGAAAAGCGTGGCGGCGGCCGCCGGTATCGTTGGCGTCGCCACAGCGGGTCTTGCGTCGCCCGGGGGCGGTGCGCCGGGTAATGGTACGAATCCGAGTCCGCCGAAGGGATCTGCGAAGACCGGTATCGGCGGGGCGGCCGATGGGATTGATCTGTCGCTGTTGGGGCTGGCGCGGCCCTGATCCTGGGGGCCGGCGGCACGCTGATGATCCGGCGGCGCGCCTGTGCAGGAGGCTGCACTCGCCAAGTGCGCAGGGGTCGGCCGTGGCGGGGCGATCTGCTTCAGCAGGTAGCCGCCCCACCTGAGCCCCTGCCCGCTGCGCCTGCCGACGCACGCTCGAGAGGACGGTTCGGGGCGCGGGCCTGAGCTGCCGACCGGTGACGGCGATGGCCCGACCGGGCCCCCTCCGCCGGCGTCAGAGGAGGCCTGTGGTGCTGGGTCCGTCGGCTAGCTCTGCAGGAAGTTCAGCAGGTCGGCGTTGACCTGGTCCTGATGCGTGGCGGTGATGCCATGCGGGGCGTCCGGGTAGTAGATGTCCCTCGCGCCCTTGATGAGCCGGGCCGACTTCCTCGCCGAGTCCTTGACGGGGACGATCTGGTCGTCCTCGCCGTGCAGCACCAGGGTCGGAATGTCGAACTTGGCGAGGTCTTCGGTGAAATCGGTCTCCGAGAACGCCTTGATGCTCTGGTAGGCGTTGAGGAGGCCTGCCTGCATGCTCCAGAGCCAGAACTGGTCGAGGATGCCCTGCGAGACCTCGGCGCCGGGCCTGTTGGCACCGTAGAACTGGACGGCCAGATCCCTGTAGAACTGCGAGCGATCCTTGAAGAGAGCCTCGCGCAGGCCATCGAAGACTTCGATCGGCAGGCCCTCGGGATTGGCCTCGGTCTTCAGCATGATCGGGGGCACCGCGGCTATCAGGATCGCCTTGGCGACTCGTCCCGTTCCGTGACGCCCGATGTAGCGCGCGACCTCTCCGCCGCCCGTGGAGTGGCCCACCAGGCTGACGTCGTTGAGATCGAGCGCCTCGATCACGGCCGCGAGATCGTCGGCATAGCCGTTCATGTCGTTTCCCGTGGATGCCTGGCTGGATCGGCCATGACCGCGCCGGTCGTGCGCGACGACGCGGAAGCCGTGCTGCACGAGGAACAGCATCTGCCCGTCCCACGCGTCGGAGCTCAGCGGCCAGCCGTGGGAGAAGGTCACGACCGGCCCCTCACCCCAGTCCTTGTAGTAGATCTCGGTGCCGTCCTTGGTCGTTATGGTGCTCATGGCATCTGCTCCTTGCCGACGATGGGGTCACACGGCCGACCGCGGCACCCATGCGGTACCGATCGAGTCCGTGGAATACCTCCTCCCTGTCCCCTGGGCCGCAGGGCCCTAACCTGGCGCGATCAGTGACGCAGGCGCAGCGGCTTGATCGGCCACACCTACGGGCCTGTCCGCGCCGAGCTCGCCGACTCGCGGCAGGCGGCACAGGTGCCTGCCCCACGCGCGCCGCAGCCCCGACGGGGCTATGGGAAGCTGCCGACCGAGCCGGGTGTGGTGCCCTCCGGCCCTTCGGGAGGTACCACGGGCCAAGCCGCTCGGCAGAGCGCTCGGCGAGACCTCCGCCAAGACGCGCGGTGTTCACCAAGGCGCGCGGCGGCGTGCTGGTCGTCGACGAGGCCTACACCCTGGCACGCCGATTCGGACCCGGCGGCGACTACGGTCAGGAAGCCATCGACACGCTGGTCAAGCTGATGGAGGACCAGCGCGACAAGTCCGCGGTCATGCTTCGGCCAGGGCTCGGTGCCACAGGTCGATGCTGGCCTGTACGCGGTCGGCGGTGCTGCGATCCGCCGTCGCCCGCCGGCAGGCGCCTCGAGGCGGCTGCGAGTCACTGGATCGGCGCGCTGACACTGGCAACGGCGCTCCGGGATCTGCCGGTCCGCGCCGCGATACGCCGCTGCCAGGGCCGCTGCGGGTAGGCCGCCCGGGCACCGCCACCGGCGCCGCCAAGTCCAGCACCGCCCGCAGGTACGCGTCCAGGGGAGGGGTTGGTGCCGATGCTGTTCTCCAGATCCAGCAGCACCATCGCGGGCGCTCTCGGCTGGGCCCGGGGCGCCTGCGTGGGCTTCTTCTCGCGCTCGGGCTCCCCTCCGGCGACCCCGCCTGACGGCTTTGCGGCAAAGAATGATTTACCCGTTCCAGAAAGGAGCTTTCTGGGCCCGGCCGGACGAGTCCGATTAAATCGGCCGATAAGGTCATCAAGCGAGGTTCGGGGAACTCTCTGAATCGAGGTGCCATGAAGCAAGCCTCGAACACGGCGCACGCGAACGGAGCAACGGCAGGACCGCCACAAGTGGAAATCACCCTCAACGTCAACGGTGTCTCTCGCAGGCTGACGCTGGACGCCCGTGTCACCTTGCTGGACGCGCTGCGCGACCACCTGGGGTTGACCGGGGCGAAAAAGGGATGCGACCAGGGCGCATGCGGCGCCTGCACGGTGCTGGTCGACGGGAAGCGCGTGGTGGCGTGCCTGATGCTCGCCGCGCAGTGCGAGGACCGGGAGGTCACCACCGTCGAATCTCTGTCCGAAGGAGACGGGCCGCACCCCGTGCAGGCGGCCTTCGCGCGGCATGACGCATTCCAGTGCGGCTATTGCACGCCCGGGCAGATAATGTCGGCGGTGGCGCTCATGTCCGAGGGCCGCGCGGGTTCGGAGGACGAGATCCGCGAATTCATGAGCGGCAATATCTGCCGCTGCGGAGCATATCCGAATATCCGAGCGGCGATCCGTGACGTGGTGTCGGAGGGCTGACGATGCGTCCGTTCGAATACATCCGGGCCGCCGAGGCGGATCAGGCCGTGGCCGTGGTCAGCGCCGATCCGAACGCCTCTTACCTCGCCGGCGGGACCACTCAGCTGGACCTCATGAAGGACGGCGTGCTCGGGCCCGACCGGCTCGTCGACATCACACGGCTTCCGCTGGGCGGCATCACGCACACCGGCGCGGCGGTCCGGGTCGGCGCGCTGACCACCATGGAGGAGCTCGCCGCCGATCCCGTCGTGGGCGAGCGCCTGCTGTTCATCCGGGAGGCCTTGCTGCTTGGCGCCTCCACCCAACTGCGGAACATGGCCACGATCGGGGGCAATCTTCTTCAGCGGGCCCGGTGCCGGTACTTCCGGGACCCCACCGTCACGGCGTGCAACAAGCGGGACCCTGGATCCGGATGCGCCGCCATCACCGGTATCCAGCGCATGCACGCCATCCTGGGAACCAGTGATCACTGCATAGCCGTGCACGCCTCCGATGTCGCCGTCCCGCTGGCCGCGATGGACGCCTTCGTCCACGTCCGGAGCGTGCACGGCTCGCGGACGATCCCGCTGACCGAGTTCTACCTCCCGCCAGGAGACACCCCGCACATCGAGAACGTCCTGGAACGGGGCGAACTGATCACCGCGGTCGAGGTGCCGCTGCCCCCGGAGGGGACGCGGTCCCACTACCTGAAGGTTCGCGACCGCGTCTCGTACGAGTTCGCGCTGACCTCGGCCGGTGTCGCCCTGCTGGTGGACGACGGCGTCATACAAGAGGCGCGGGTGGCCCTGGGCGGCGTGGGGACGGTCCCCTGGCGGGCGTGGGGCTCCGAGGACGTCCTACGCGGGACGCGCGCAGGGCGCGAGGCCTTCCGTGCGGCGGCGGACGCCGCCGTGGAGGGCGCCAGGCCGCTGCCCGGCACGGCGTTCAAGGTGGACCTGGCCAGACGCACCCTGATCCGCACCCTGGAGACCGTCGCGGGAGCCGAATCATGACCACACTCCAAACCAGGCCGGTCGCCACCAGGCCGGTCATCGGTGCGGGCATCGACCGCGTGGACGCCCCGGAGAAGGTGACGGGCAAAGCGCACTACCCCAACGACTTCGACTATCCCCGCATGGCGCACGCCGCCCTGGTGCGCAGTACCGTCGCCGCGGGGCGGATCCGTGCCATCGACACCTCGCGGGCCCAGGCCGCCCCAGGGGTGCTGGCCGTCATCACCCACCTGAACGCACCGAGGCTGGATCGCGGGCCGATGACCCTGCTGGGCCCGTCCCCGCCGGTTCCCCTCCAGGACGATCGGATCCTGCACTACGGGCAGCACGTCGCCATCGTGGCCGCCACCACCGCGGAGCAGGCCAGGTACGCCGCGTCGCTCGTCCGGGTCGAGTACGAGAGCGCCATGGCCATGCTCGACCTCGACGACCCGAGGGCGGAGGTCCTGGCCGACCCCTGGAACCTGGACAGCGAGCGCGGCGACCCGGAGGCCGGGTTCGCCGGGGCCGATGCCGTCGTCGAGGGCACCTTCACCACTCCCGACAACACCAACAACCCGCTCGGCCTGATGGCCGTGGTCGCCGTCTGGGACGGCGACTCGCTCACCGTCCACGAGTCCACCCAGTGGCCCCACAACGTCCGCGCCTCGCTCGCGGCGATCTTCAAGGTCCCCGAGAGCCGCGTCCGGGTCCTCGCCCCCTACGTCGGCGGCGGGTTCGGTGCCGGACTGCGCATGTGGCCGCACGTCATCCTGACCGTGCTCGCCGCCCGCGAGGTCGGGCGGCCCGTCAAGCTCGTGCTCACCCGGCCCGAGATGTTCACCTCGGTGGGGCACCGGCCCAGCAGCGTCCAGCACATCAAAATCGGGGCCACCCGCGACGGAGACCTGGTCGCCATCGAGCACCACGGAACCTCGCCGGTGGCGCTCGAGGACGACGACTACGAACCCGTGTCGCTCTGCTCGGCCGTCTCCTACGCCTGTCCCAACGTGCGGACCAGGGATCGGCAGGTTCGGCTCAACATCCCCTGCCCAGGGTCGATGCGCGGCCCCGCCGAGGCACAGGGCAACTTCGCCCTGGAGTCGGCCATCGACGAACTCGCCCACGTCATCGGCATGGACCCGCTCGAATTCCGCCTGCGGAACTTCGCGGACGTGCAGCCGCAGACCGGCATGCCGTGGTCGAGCAACGCCCTGCGGGAATGCTACGAGCGGGGCGCCGAGCGATTCGGCTGGTCACGCCGCGCCCCGGAACCGGGGTCCATGCGCGACGGCGGCCGGCTCGTCGGGTACGGCCTGGCCGCCGTCTCCTATCCCGCCTACCAGGTCCCCTGTCAGGCCCGCGCCTCACTGAACCGCGACGGGTCGGCGTTCGTGCGCAGCGCGGCCACCGACATCGGAACGGGCACCTACACGGTCATGACCCAGCTGGCGGCCGATCTTCTCGGCCTGGACGCCGCGCGCGTGCGATTCGACCTCGGTGACTCCGACATGCCCTACTCGCCGCAGGCCGGCGGGTCGGGCCTCACCGGAGCCCTCGGCAACGCCGTCCACTCCGCTTGCCGGCGCCTCCTGCAGGAGTTCCTCGACCTGGTCCGCGACGACACCGGCTCGCCGCTGCACGGGGCCGGGCTCGACGACGTCGCGGCGAGCGCGGGACGCATCCACCGCACCGGCGCCCCCGACCAGGGCGAGTCGTACATCGACATCCTGGCCCGCCACGGCCTGGAAGAACTGGGCGCCGACGGCAGGAGCACCCCGCCCCGTCCCGAGGAGCTCGGGATGGCGCCCGCGGGCGCGTTCGGCGCCAAGTTCGTCGAGATCCGCATCGACCCCGATCTGGGACTGCTGCGGGTGGTGCGGGTGGTGTCGGCGATCGACGGCGGGCGCATCCTCAACGAGAAGCTGGCCGCCAGCCAGATCGTCGGCGGCACGGTGGGCGGCATCGGCCAGGCGATGTTCGAGGAGACGGCCACGGACGAGTACACCGGGCGCATCGCCAACGCCACCTTCGGGGATTACCTGGTGGCCGTCAACGCCGACGTGCCCGACATGGACGTCGTCTTCGCCGGAGGACCCGACCGAGCCACTCCGGTCGGCACCAAGGGTGTCGGGGAGATCGGCCTCGTCGGGCTGGCGGCGGCCATCGCCAACGCCGTCCACCACGCCACAGGACGCCGCATCCGTTCCCTGCCGATCACGATCGACCAGCTCCTTCTCTGACGATCGGAGGGGTTGCGGGGCGGGCACATCCGTCCCGCCGCCAAGCGGCTCTCCCGTGCACGGTCCGTGCCGTGATCGGGCTGCGCTTGGTGGCTTGGGTGGTGGAGAGGCGCAGCCGGTGGACAGTGGTGTCGGGCACGAACCAGCGGTTGTGCACTGGAGATGGTCACCGTGCCAGTGCGCCCATTGCCGCCCTGTGGCCAACTTCCCGCATCCGGACTGATTTCGTCCTCGAGCCCGTCCGCTACGCGGCCAGGGCCGGTCCGTCCGGGCCGGGCATGCGGCCTCTCTGGGCAGGTCCCGCTCTGGCCGGTGGGCCAGAGCCAATAGCGTGGTGGACGTTCTCCGATTCCGAACGAGGGTGGAGCGGTGAAATCGAACCTGGAACAGCTGATCGACGCCGCATGCCTGGTCCCGCGGGCCGACGCCTTCGACTGGGACCGGGCCGAGCGTCTACTTGAGACACAGATCCCCCAGGACTACCGCGTGCTGCTCGACTCCGGAGGGGCCGGACTCTGGTTCGACTACATCCGGTTGTTCGCACCGCACGAGCGCTATCAGGATAGAAACCTGCTCGATTCTGCCGGCGTGTTCGAAGACCTCCTGATCCTCTGGGAAGCTGAAGCCTCGGTCCCGCCGGTGGACATGGCGGCCGATGCGCGATTGATCGCATGGGCGAACACCTCCAACGGGGAGACTCTGTTCTGGCTGATCCAGGCCGACACGCCTCCTGATACATACCCCATCTATATTGAAGACGCCGATGGCGACAGGTGGGAGCGGTTCGACATGAAGGCCACGGATTTCCTCTCGGGGATATTGCAGGGCGATGTGCGGAGCGATTTTTTCTCGAAGATCTTTCTGCGTGTCAGCGAGGTTTTCCGGCCTTATCCCTGATCTTCAACCGTACGTGCGCCGGGCCCGAGGAGCCTCCAAATCTTGGAAGACGGGCTACTTCTTCTCACTTCTGGAATCAGCCAGTCCTCGAATTGCACCTGACGCACCGCTGGGGCGAGCGCGCAGGCTGCGATGCGGCATTCCTCCACGATGGGTCTGCCGATGGGACGCGCAGGAACGCCGGCCGGCGCCGACTTTCCGGAGTGCTCCTGCTTGGTTACCTACGGTGACGATTTGCTGGTTGTGGTGGTGATTGTTCAGGCTCCTGCGACGGTGAAGGCTCGTGAACCGAAGGTGATCTGGTGGGTGTGGGGACCTCGGACCGATCCGCGCGGCACCGGCCAGCGGAGGAACCCGGCCGCCGCACAGGACCGTCCCGGCTGGGTAGTGCCGTGCCGCACCCGGGGCGTCCCGCTGGATCGAAGGCTGCCCTGCGATACGAGGAGTCTCATGAGCATGACCAACGACACTCCCCCCGCCGAGACCGTGGACCAGGACGCGGGAGGGTATCCGTTCCACATCACCAAGGAGGAAGAGCGGCGACTGCGTCTGCAGGGCGCGCGGGCCGTTCCCTCGCCTGTGATCGGGCAGGCGACGTCGTTCGACGAGTACACCCGGCAGCTGATGATCCCGCCCGCGGTGATGGATCTGGCGCGCAAGGCCGCGGACCTGCGGCTTTCGGCTTGGGAAGTGGAGGCGATGCGCAAGCAGCTGGCCCCCGCCGAGACCTACGGCAGCACGGGACTGCTGCGCCAGATCCTGCTGGAGAAGAACACAAAGGACAGTTCACACCCGCCCTACATCCGCGTCGCATGCACCGGCCGAGGGCACTACGACCGCCTGGCGACCGAACACGGGCACCTGGACCACCTCGAAGACCCGGAAGGCGACATCGGCTCGCCGGTGGTGCTGGAGATCTGGCCGGCGCAGCACTACTCACCCATCCACTCTCACGGACACACCACCGGGATCGTCTTCTGCCTCGCCGGCCAGCTCGACGTCATGCTCTACGACCGCCTCGACTGGAACGCCACCAAGCTCGGTCTGCTCACCCTCACTCCGGGGCAGTGCGCCTGGCTGAACCAGAAAACCTACGCCGTGCACCGGGTCTCCTGCCCCATGAACGGCGGCGACGGAACCACAGGCCCAGGTTTCATGAGTTCCACCGACGAGTTCGGCGCCAGCTTCCACGTTTACCTCAACCCGGACGAAACCTCCGTACAGGTCAACGACGGCGACAGCCACAACCGGAACACCTTCGACTACATCCGCGAAGACAACCATAACCGCGACAAGTTCGACACCCACTCCGACCTGTCCTGGAGCGTGCTGCGCCGCGTCCTGGCCAGCACACCCCTGACCTGATCAGAACCGCCCGTGCACCGGTCGCCACCTCAACCGCTCCTCATCACCGATCTGCCGACGGCGGCGGGAACAAAGGTCGATGCGGTGGTGTGCCCCGGTGCGGTTGGAGTTTCAGCACCGGCAAAGCACCCGCGGTACCCGCCCCCGCTCAGGGCCGCTGGTCTGCCCGCCGCCCGCAGCTTGTCCAGCGGGGTGGCAACGGCGGCCCAGTGGGCGGGGAGCGGGTCGGCCGGATGCAGCCGGTGCAGGTAGGCGACCAGGGAGTGCAACGCGTTTGAGGGGCGCCGGGGGAATTCCAGGGCTGCCGAGGCCGCGCGGGCGTTCAGCGGCCGACGGTGTCCTCCGCCGAGCCGTCGCCGACTGTGACCATGGCCATATGGCCGCCCTCATCGAAGGGTGTGGGCAGGTCGAGTGGGCGTAGGTCCGTGCCGGTCGTGGTGTCGAAGAGGTGGATCTGCCCATGGCCGCCGCGGGTGACGGCGACGATGGGGGCAGCGGGTGAGGCGGCGACGGCGCGGCGCTGGACGCCGTCCCAGGGAGTGCCTCCCCGGCGCGGGGCGCCGTCCATCGGTGGCAGCGGGACGCGGGCGAGCACTGCGGGCCGGTCCGCGCCGACAACGATCAACTCGTCCCCGTCAGGGTGAATGCGGGTGAAGACGACGCGGTCGGCGCAGAAGGCGAGCCGGAAGACCAGGCCGGGGCCGAGGGGCACCCGCCCTGTGGTGTCCTCGTCCAGCCGGTGCCACCATGCGTCGTTGGTCCACAGAGGCCACTGGCCGGGTTCGGCTGGTCCGCCGCGCACGGTGCTCCACAGGGTGCGCCGCGCCGCGTCGAGCCGCAGGTAGTAGCCCCGCCCCCCGCTGTGTCCCGGCGTATCCCAAGGCAGTGGCCGTTCGAGTTGCAGGCCGGAGCCGCGGAAGCGGGCGCGGTGCACGCCGGTGCCGGTGGCGGCGAACACCCGTGCTGTCGCCGCGTCTACGGCATCCCCGTGCCCGTCGTCAGGCAAGGGGAGCCGCAGCAGCGGCTCTGCCGCTGGGCAGCCCGGGGCCGCGTCCAGCAGTTCGTGCAGACGGTAGGCGTCCAATGAACCCGGCATCCGGTGCCGCAGGACGACCAGCGGGCCGCCCTTGTCCGTCAGGCCGTTCGCTGGGTCGTTGGCAAGGAGGGTGACGCCTGGTTCGCCGACGCGGGTCCGCACCCGTACCGAACGGGGCCGGGCGGGCCCGTCCGTGCCCGGGCCCGCCCGCCGGCCCGGGCCAAGGTCGGCGACGGTGAGCAGATCGCTCCAGGGCTCCCAGGAGCGGCCGCAGCCGCTGGTCACAGCCACGTACCGGCCGCTGGGGTCGGCCGCCAGGTGCTCGGCGGGGACGGCGACCGGCGCGGTCGCCACCACCAGCGGATCCGCGGTGCCGGCGGCGAACGGGTCGAGGACGACCAGTTCGCCGGCGAGGTCGTCGACGAAGGCGAGCCTGCCTCCGGTCAGGTGCAGGAAGCCCGCGTGCTCGGCGAGGTGGCGCCCGTCGAGCCGGGCGAGCAGGCGGCCGGTGCGCGGCTCGATGACGTGGACGGCGCCGGCGACGTGGTCGGCCGCGACGAGCCGCAGAGGTGCCACGAATGCCTCCCGGGAGAGCTGGTCCGATGTACAGCGACAATGAAAACGATTATCATGCCTTGTCGCTGTGCGGATAGGGCCTGCACCCGGCAAACCGCCTCCGACTCCTGCGTGACCGCCCCCTGACGAGAGAGAAACGACCATGCCGCGTACCCTGAGCCGCTTCCTGCGGCATACCGTCGCGCTCGCCGCCGCCGGCGCCCTGCTGGCCGGCTGCGGAGGAGGCGCAGACGACCGCACCGGTACGGGCACCGGCGCAGGCAACGAGAGCGTCGCGAGCCTGCCGCCCGTCCAGCCGATCGCCGACGCCGACAGCATCACCGACATACGCGGCAAGAAGGTCGCGCCCCGGCGCACCCCCGAGCGCGTGGTCTGCCTGGTCGCCCTCTGCGACGACATGCTGACCGAGCTCGGTCTGGTGCCGGCCGCCACCAACTCCGCGTTGCTCGCCCACCCCCGGTTCCTCGGCAAGGAGCGGGCACGGCAGGTCCCGGTCGTCCCGGGCGGGTTCATCGCTCCCGAGGTGGAGGCGATCCTGTCCCACAAGCCCGACCTGGTCATCGGGCTGGAGGACACCCACGGCAAGCTCGCCCCCGCGCTGCAGGGCGCCACCACCTTCTGGCCCCTGCAGCCCACCACCTGGCAGGACAGCGTCGCCTACCTGCGCTCCCTCGCCGCACTCACCCACCGCGGGGACACGGCGGTCGCCGCCGAACGACGGCTGCGGGACAAGCTGGCCGCCGCCGAGAAGGCCAGGAGCGACAAGACCGCGCTGATCGTGTTCGGCAGCGACGAGAACTTCGGCGTGGCCACGCCGGGCCGCGACGTGGCGGCCGGGCTGTTCCCGCGCTTCAGCGACTACCCGTGGAAGGACCGCGGCGTCGAGGGCACCTACAGCCTGGAGGAGATCCTGGCCAAGAACGTCGACGTGCTCTTCGTGGAGACGATCGCGTTCGGTGCGCCCGGCAAGAAGCTGTCGGAGAAGATGGCCGGCAACGCCCTGTGGTCGCAGATCCCCGCGGTCAAGAACGGCAAGGTGGTCGAGGTCGACCCGGAGGTGTGGGCCAAGGGCCGGGGCACGCGGTCCCTCGGGGTCGTCCTGGACGAGGCGATGGCCGCCCTGCGATGAGCCGGACGGTCGTCCTGGCGGCCGGGCTGCTGGCCGCCGCGGCCCTGTGCGCGCTGTGCCTCGGCACACCGAACATCGCGCCGTCACGACTGGTCGCGCTGCTGCCCGGCGGCACGGCGGACGGCCTGGAGACGGTGGTGGTACGGGAGGTCCGGCTGCCCCGGCTGCTGCTGGCCCTGGTCGCCGGGGCCTGCCTGGGAGCCGCCGGACTCGTCATGCAGGAGGCGCTGCGCAACCCGCTGGCCGTCCCGGAGATGCTCGGCGTCTCCTCGGGGGCGGCGCTGGGGGTCGCCGCTCCCCTGGTCCTCGCGCTGACGCTGCCCGGCTGGTCGTACCCGCTGCTGGCCCTGGCGGGAGCCGGGATCGGCGGCGCGGCCACGCTCGTCGCCGCCGGTTTCGGCCGGAGCCCGTCGGCGGTGCTGCTCACCGGGGCCGCGGTGGCGGCCGCGCTCCAGGCCGCGCTGCTGGTGCTGATGGTGATGGCCGACCAGCTCGACCTTCAGGTGATCTTCCGTTACCTGCTGGGCAGCCTCTCCGGCCGTACCTGGGATGCCTGGCACGACGTGTGGCCGTGGCTGCTGGCGGCGGTGCCGCTGCTGGTGCTGTGCGCGCCGACGCTGTCGGTGCTGCGGCTCGGCGACGACGACGCCGGCGCCCTCGGGCTGCGGGTACGGCATGCCCGGCTCGGCGCGCTGGCCGTCGCCGTGCTGCTCATCGCCCCCGTGGTGGCGGTCTGCGGTCCGATCGCGTGGGTGGGGTTCCTGGCCCCGCACCTGGCACGGCGGCTGCGACCGGACACGGACGTCCTGCGGTGGCTGCCCTGGACGGTGGCATGGGGCGCGCTGATCACCGTGTGGGCCGACCAGGCGGCGCGTCTGGCCCTGAAGCCGGTGGAGACTCCGGCCGGGGCCTGGACCGCACTGATCGGCGTGCCCGTGGGGGTGGCGCTGCTGCGCGGTCCGCGCACCGAGCCCGGCCCGATCGGCACCGAGCCGGAGGAGATCCGCGCAGGGTCAGAGGCAGGCCGTGCCGAGGCTGGAGGCATCCGTGCCGAGCCCGGAGGCGGTGCCCGATGACGCTCACCGAACGGCCGGCGGCCTTGGCCGCGTCCGGCGGGGCACGCCCGGCGCGACGGCGCCGCCGGCCCCTGCTCGTCCTGGGCGTTCTGCTGCTCGCGGTCCCGCTGGCGTTCGTGACCGATCTGGTCGCGGGACGTGCCCTGACGGCCGGCGAAACCTGGCAGGCGCTCACGGGCGGCGCGGCGGACCCGACCGTCCACCATCTGGTCTGGCAGGTCCGGCTGCCCAGGGCGCTGGTCGCGCTCGGCGCCGGTGCGAGCCTCGGCCTCGCGGGTCTGGTCCTGCAGGCGGCGCTGCGCAACCCGCTGGCGGCGCCGGAGGTCACCGGAGTCACCCCGGGCGCGGTGCTCGGCGCGGTCGCCGCCACCGGAGCGGGCCTGGCCGACTGGGCGTCACCGGCCGCCGTCGTGATCGCCGCGGTGGCCGGTGGCTGCGGCGGGGCGGGCCTGCTGTGGCTGCTGACCGGGAGGGCGCGCTCGGACCCGGCCTCGGTCGCGGTGCACGGCGTGCTGGTCTCCGCGGCCCTGGGCGGGCTGACGGCGGTGACCCTGCTGGCGGCGCCGGGCGAGATCGGCAGCGTCGTGCAGTGGATGGTCGGCACGACCGAGGCGCGCACGTGGCAGCACTGGAACCTGCTGTGGCCGTGGGCACTGTGCTGGGGCCTGGTCGCCTGCCTGACGGCGGGCCCGCTGATGCTGCTGCGCTGCGGCGATCGGGTCGCCGAGTCCGCGGGACTGGCTCCAGCGCGGGCACGCGGGTTCGCGCTGTTGTGCGCGGTCGCCTTGACCGCGGGCGCGGTGGCCTCGGTGGGGGCGCTGGGGTTCGTGGGACTGGTCGTGCCGCACGCGGCGCTCGCCCTGTTCGGGGCCGACCTGCGGATCGCGCTGCCGGGGGCGGTGCTCGCCGGCGGGGTCGCCGTGTGCGGAGCCGACGCCGTCGCCCAGCTGGTCTCGCGGGCGGTCACCGCCTGGGGAGCCGAGCATCTCAGCGTCCCGGTCGGTGCGGTGACCACCTGCGTCGGCGCGGCGGTGCTGCTGGTGGTCGCCCGCCGGCATGCCGTCGAGCCGTGACCCCGGTGACCGAATGTGCCCAGGTGAACAAAGGAGTGAGACCGTGTCCGAACTGATCGGCGACCCCGGTACCGCGCCGGCCGACACCACGGCGAACGCGTCGGCGCCCGCGGCGCCCGCGGCGCCTGCGACGGCCGCGGCGGCCGATGGGCGAACCGACTCCGAGGCCGCCATGCTGGACATCGATCGGGTGCGGTTCGGCTACCCGGGGCGTCGTGTGCTCGACGAGGTGAGCCTGCGGGTGCGGCCCGGCGAACTCGTCGCCCTGGTCGGCTTGAACGGATGCGGCAAGAGCACCCTGCTGCGCCTGGCGGCGGGTGTGCTGCGTCCGGAGTCGGGACGAGTGGCGGTGGACGGCGCCGACATGACCCGGATCTCCCGCCGCGACGCCGCCCGCAAGGTCGCCCTGTTGCACCAGTCCGCGCCCGCCGTGCCGGGCCTGACGGTACGGCAGATGGTCCGCCAGGGACGCTATGCCGCGCGGGGCCCGCTGGGCATGCTGCGCGTCGGTGACGACGCCGTGACCGTCCGGGCGATGCGTGACGTCGGAGTGGAGGGGTGGGCGGACCGGCCGGTGGAGGCGCTGTCGGGCGGCGAACGGCAGCGGGTACGCCTCGCCCTGGCGCTGGCGCAGGACACACCCGTGCTCCTGCTGGACGAACCGACCACGTACCTCGATCTGCGGCACCAGCTGGAGGTGCTGCAGCTGGTGGCCAGGCTGCGCGAGGAACGGCGGCTGACCGTGCTGATGGTGCTGCACGACCTGGACCTGGCCGCGCGCTTCGCCGAACGGCTGGTGGCGCTGCGGGACGGGCGCGTGGCCGCGGAGGGGCCGCCGGAGCGGGTGGTGACGCGTGAGCTGCTGCGGGAGGTGTTCGGCGTCGAGGGGAGGGTCGGCCGGGACCCCGAACACGGATGGCCCATCTGCTATCCCGACAAACCCACCCATTGATAGCGATAACCGTTTTCATTATTGTTTGTGGTGGCGCCCGTCCGGGTGCCGCTCCCCGAGTCCATGGAGGAACGCATGGAGCAGCAGCAGCCGGTCTTCACCCCGATCGCCGAGCAGGCCCAGCTCGCGCACCTGTCCGCCACCCACTCCAACGCCCTCGTCGAGAACCCCTTCGACGACGACCAGGAGTAGGCGGCGCAGGCGGGCCCGTCCGGAGCCGGCTCCGGACGGGCCCGTCCCTGTCCTGGCCGACCGTACTGACCATCCCGGTTCCGTCCGCGTCCTATGCGGCGCTCATGAGGAGGAGACTTGCCGCGGCCCCGACTCGCCCCCGGCGTCGAGATCGTCGCCGTGCACGGGCATCCCTTGGCGGTGCGCACCCCCGACGGCGAATTCCTGCGCCTCAACACCTCCCCGGAGGCCGCCGCCAGGCTGCTGGAGCTGCTCGGCGGCGACACCACCCCGTCCAACGGTGGCGGCCCGTCCAACGGTGGCGGCCCGCAGCGAGCTCGGCCAGATGAGAGCGAGGAAGTGGAGCGGCTACTGGGCGCCTTCGGCGAAGCCGGATATCTCGCCGCGCCGCCCTCGTGGCCATCGCACCGCTCCGATGTGCTGGTGCTCGGCGACGAGCCGCTGACCTCGCCGCTCACCGATTTCCTGTCCTCCGCGGGCGCGCGGCCCCGGCCGGCGACACCGCAGGACGTCGCGGCGCTCGCCGACGCACCGGCACGCGACGGACAAGGAACCCGGGGACGGGACTCAGGGCCCGCAGCGGTGGTGTGGTGCCTGGACCGTCCCGTTCCCCCCGGATTGTGGGAGGAGGCCGACCGGCTGCCCGAGCAAGGCATCGCCTGGGCTCGCTGCCATCGTGAAGGCCGGCAGGCATGGATCGAACCGATCGCCGCCGCCCCGGGCGACGTTCTCTCCGCCCACGTGGCCGCACGCCGCCTGGCCGCGACCCCGGCCCACCAGGAACTGGCGGCCTACTGGGCCGGGGCCGCCGCCACCGGTCCGCACCCGGTCACCGGGCCCGCGGAAGCGGCGGCCATCGCCGCCCTGCTGGCCGCCGACCTGGCCGCATGGGCCCACGACAGCCCGCCCCGGGAGGGCCGCACACCTCCTCGCCGCCGCCTGCGCAGGCTCGACCTGCGGGACATGACAGCCACCGAGCACTGCGTTCTGCCCGTCCCGCGCGTCGCCCCGATCACGGGACGCCGCACATGAGCCGGTGCCGCGACATGCTCGTCACCACCGAGGACGGCACGACGCTGGCCGCCGACTACTGCCTCCCCGAGGGGCCGGGGCCGTTTCCCTGCGTCCTGATCCGCACTCCCTACGACCGCCGTTCGCACGTCGCGGAGCTGCGCGCCTGGGCACGCCGGGGGTTCGCCGCCGTGGCCCAGGACGTGCGCGGACGGCACGGCTCGAGCGGACAGTGGCAGCCCTACCTCAACGAAGCCGACGACGGCGCGGCGACCGTGCGGGTCCTGCGCCGCCGTCCATGGAGCAACGGCGTGATCGTGGCCTGCGGGTCCTCCTATGCCGCGCACTGCGCCCTGGTCATCGCGCTGCACGCCGATCCGGAGGTCCGCCCCCACGCTGTGATCGCCGCCGTGCCGGCGCTGGGTCTGGCCGAGACCGCACGGGAGGTGAGCGGAGTGGAACGGCTCCTGGCGCGCGCGGGCTGGTGGGCCGCCCACGGCGACCGCAGTGACAGCGACCCCTCCGCGCTGGAGCAGGCCATGGCCGACGATCCCGCCTTACTCGACCACCGGCCGCTGTTGGATCTCCCCCGGCGGCTCGGACGCCCGCTGCCCTCATGGGAACGGCTCTGGTCCGCCGAACGCTCGGGCGACCCCGCCGGAACGCTCGGCACCGGCATCGCCACCGGCCCGGGTGATCGCGGGCTGCGTGCGGAATCGGGAGCGATCCCGCTTCTCGCCGTAGGCGGGAGTTACGACCCTTTCCTCACCGACACCGTGGCGCTGTGGCGTGCATGGGGCCGCCATGGCTCGGGAGCCGCCCGGCTGCTGGTCGGCCCTTGGGGCCACGCTCTCGCCGCGTCCCCCGGCCCGGGCGCCGGCGCGGGCCACCGGCTGGTGCTCGGACCCTTGTACGTCAGGTTCGCGCAGGCGGCACTGAGCGGTTCGCTGAAGGGGCGGCGCGGTGCGGTGGCCCTCGCGGGCACCGGCCGCTGGCTGGCCGCCCATGAACTGGACCATCCACCACGGCACGTGGGCATGGACGGCGAGCGCGACGCGGATCTGCGGGTGATCCGGGGTGAGGACTTCGTCGCGGATCCGGAACGTCCGGTGCGATCGGACCGCCTCGACGTGCCCGCGTGCGGACGGCCCGACCGGCTCGTGGCCGTCGGCGCGCCGCTGCCTGACACGCTCGACCTGGCCGGGGACGCCGAGGCCCGGATCCTGGCCACCGCGGACACGCCCACCGCCGACTGGGCGGCCCGCCTGGTCGCCCTCACCCCGCGCGGCACCGCCGAGCCCCTGGCCACCGGCATCGTGCGCCGACGGGCACCGGCCGGGTCGCGTGCCCGGATCAGCATCCCCCTGGGGCCGCTGTTCCGCCGCCTGCCCGCGGGCACCCGGCTGCGGCTGGAGATCGCGGGACACCATTTCCCCGCCCACGCCCGCAACCCGCACACCGGGCACGACCCGCTCCGCGCCACCGACCTGCGCCCCTCCCTGCGCACCGTCGTACCGGCGGAGAGCCGACTGTTTCTGCCCGCCCTCGACCCGGTCGCCACGATCCGCTCCGTCGCCCCAGCCGAGGAGATCACCCGATGACCGCCCGCACCGAGACCGACCCCGGGACCGCCTCCGGGCCCGCCCCCGAGTCCGCCGAGGTCCCCGCCGCGCCCGCGCCCTCCCTCCCTGTGGAGGCGCTGGTCGACCCGGTCTGCGGGCTGGTCCGATCGGTGGCGCCCGTGGAGCACCCCTCCGGAACCCCGGCCCGCTACGTGGCGATGACCGCCGAGGTCAGTGATGCCCGCCGGTTCGGGGCCTGGCCCGCCGACCGGGTCGCCCTGGGCACCACCTTCGGCGATCCCGGAGGAGCCCGCCTGGCGGCCATCGCCGAAGCGGTGGAACGCTACTGCGGCAACCGCCTGCCGCCACCCGGCGAGCCGGGCGCACCGCTGCGCGCCACCGCCGCCGGCCTCGCCGGGCAGAACCATCTCACCCCCGCCGAACTGCCCGCCTACGCCCAATGGCAGTACGACCGGCCCCGCTTCCCCTACCGGCGGTTCACCGACACCACCGAGGCTCTGTGGACGCTGGGCACCGAGCGGTTGCCTGACGGCGGCGAACGCGACTGCCTGGCCCCGGTCGCACTGACCCATCTCAATTGGCGGCAGGGCGAGCTGAGGTCGCTACCGCGCACCCACCACCTCAACTACGCGGGCATCGCGACCGGAGCGGGCCTGGACGACGCCGTCGAACGCGCGCTCCTGGAGATCGTCGAACGCGACGCCCTCGAAGTGTGGTGGCACCTGGACGGCCCCACGCGCGGCATCCACCTGGACAGCGTCCCGGGCCTGCCGGCCGACCTCGCCGGGTCGCCGCTGCGGACCTGGGTGGTGGAGATGCCCAACGAATTCGCCCCGGCCATGGCCGCCCTGGTGCACGACGCCGATCGCGGACTGTACGCGGCCGGGTTCGCCTGCCGGTACGACCCCGCCGAAGCCGCCCGCAAGGCCGTCCTGGAGGCCGTGCACACCTGGGTGTTCACCCAGGGCCTCACCGACCCCGGCGGATGGGTGTTCCAGGCGATCGACGCCGGGATGCTCGCCAAGGGCCTCTACCTGGACCACCGGGCGGACCGCCGCTACCTCGACGACGCCGGAGAGCACTTCGGCCGCGTCCGGGACCTGGGCGCCCACGTGCAGGTATGGCTGGACGATCGCATGGCGCCCTTGGCGCGGCGTTTCACCCACCCCGCCCAGTCCGTACCGGTCGACCGGGTCGCGCCCGGCTCACCGGAACGCCTGCGTGAACGGCTCGCCTCGGGCGGGCACCGCGTCGTCACCTTCGACCTCACCACGCCCGACGTGGCCGAGACGCCGCTGCGGGTGGCCCGCGTCCTGGTCACCGGCCTGGTGCCCAACGCCCCCGCCGCGTTCGCCTACTACGGCTGCCCGCGCTTCGGGCAGGCGGCGCTGGCCCGCGGATGGCGTACCACCGCCCCCACCTCACCCGGCGACTTCACCCTCGCCCCTCCCCCGCACATGTAGAGGTGCGAAACGAGCATGACCGTCATCCGCACTTCCGATCGGCTCATCGCCGACGCGCTCGCCGAGGCACGCTCCACGCGGCCGGTCGCCCCCGGCACCTCCGCCGGACCGGCGAGGCAACGCTGGCCCGGTGACCCCGCCGACCTCACGGCGGGCGCGCACCCCGGGGCGGGCCCGCTCGACCTGGAACGGCTGCTGGCGTACTCCCTCAAAGCCGGGCCGATCGCCCCCGGGAGTCTCGACCGCGACGAGGGTGATGCCGGTGGTCCCGCTCTCGGCGCGGTCTCGACGCGGCTGCGGCCCGTGGCCTCCGCCGGCGGGCTGCACCCGGTCAACGCCCATCTCCTGGTCGGCCAGGGATGTTCGCTCCCGCCGGGACGCTACGTCTACGGCCCGCTGGAGCACCGGGCTCACCGCCGTGGCCCCGCACCCTACGGCGTTTCCGGCGGCACGGTCGTCGTGCTCACCGTCACCGCTCAGCGCACCGCCTCCCACTACGGCCACCGTGCCTGGCCGCTGCTGCTCCTGGACACTGGACACGCCGTGGCCGCCCTGGCCATGGCCGCGCTCGCCCACGGCCACCGTGCCCGCCTGACCCTGGACGCGGACGCGTCGGCACTGGCCGCTGCCGCCGGTCTGCCCCCGCCCGGCCGGTGGCACACCGCGTGGCCGGGCACCACGCCGGAACATCCGCTCGCCGCCGTCCACCTCACCGTTCGTGCCCGGGGCGATGAACCCGACCTCGCCGGGCCGTGCCCGCTCATCGCCTGGACCACCGAGCCACCGGCAGCACCTCCGGCCCCCGGCCCGGCCCCCGGGCCTGCTGGGCGACACGCCGGAGCGGTCCTGGACGCCTTGACCCGGGGCACGGGCGCGGCCACCTGGCAGCCAGCGGAATCTCCGATCAACGGCGCGGACTGGTTTCCGGCGGGGGCCATCGCCGACCGCCGCAGCGCGCCACCGCCCTTGGACGGGGAGCCCGCACCGAGCGACCTGGCCACCGTTCTGGCCGCAGCCGCCAAGACCGGTTCCATCGCCCCGTCCCCGTGCAGCCTGTCCTGGTGCGCCGCCGTCGGCGGGCACTCGCCGGGCTTGGTGACCGCCGACCCGGCGCAGACCGACACACTACGTCCCGTCGCCGGCGGAGAAGCACGGCCGACGCTGGCCGTGTGGGCGGCCGCGCAGGGCTGGCTCGCCGAAGCGGGAGCCGTCCTGCTGGCCGATGGCATCCCGGACTCGGCTTCCCCCAGGGGGATACGCACCGAGCACTTGGCCGCGGGCTACGCCGTCGCCTGCGCGGAACTCACCGCGACCGCGCTCGGCCTGCGCACACGACCCGTGGGTTCCTGGCAGGGCGCCGACCTGGGAGCCGCGCTCGGCGGCCCCGCCCGGCAGCGGTGGGTCGTCCACGGCCTCGCGCTGGCCTCTCCCCCACCGTCTTCCGCTCCGTCTCACTTCGGGAGTGACCGCCGATGATGCTGCACTCCGAGCTGCTGCGCGCCACCCGGACCGCGCCGGGCCCGCTGCTGCGCGCCACGGCGTTGCTCACCGCGGTCACGGCCGGCCATATCGCCCAGGCGGCTCTGCTCGCCGTCACTCTGGCCGACATCGCCGGGGGCCGCACCGACCGGCTGCCCGTCCTCCTCGGCGCGGTGGTCGCCGTCCTGTTGCTGCGCGCCCTCCTCACCTGGTGGCAGCGGCTGGCCGCCGCCGACGCCGGGGCGCGGATCCGGTCGGCGCTGCGCGACGAACTGCTCGTCCAGCTCGGGCGTCTCGGCCCGGCCCACAGCACCGCCGCCCGGGCCGGAGCCCTGCGCGCGACCGTCGTCGACGGCGTCGAGGGCGTCAACACCTACCTGTCGCGCTACCTCCCTCAGTTCGCCGTGGTGTGCCTGGTCACCCCCGCGCTCCTGGTGTGGATCGCCACCGTCCACGCGTGGGCGGCGGCCGTCCTCACCGCCGCCGTCGCCGCGGCCCTGCTCGTCCCCCGGCTCTGGGACCGGGCGCTGGCCGAGCGCGGCAAGGACCACTGGGACAGCTACGAGGACCTGGCCGCCGACTACCTGGAATCGCTCCAGCACATGGCCACCCTGCGCGCGACCGGCGCCGTCCAGCGCAGGCGCGAGGCCCTGGAGGACCGCTCACACCGGCTGCATCGGGCCATCGTCGCCAAGCTCCGCGTCTCGCTGGTCGACACCGCCCTCACCGACCTCGCCATCCAGGCGGGCACCCTCGGCGCGGTTCTGCTGGCCTGCGCCTCGGCCGCCACCGGCCATGCGACCGGGACCGCGTCCTACCTGCTGCTGATGCTCGCCTCAGAGTGCTTCCGGCCGCTGCGGGACCTGTCCAGGGAGTGGCACGCCGGATACGTGGGCCTGTCCGCCGCCGACAGCATCGCCGAGCTGCGCACCGCCCGGCCCGCCGTACCCGACACCGGCACGCTCACCCCCGCCTGGGCCTCGGCGCCCGGCCTGACGTTCGACGGAATCCGCTTCGCCTACCCGGGCACCGACCGTCCCGCCCTCGACGGCGTCGACATCGAATGCCCGGCCGGCCGCACCACAGCACTGGTCGGTCCGTCGGGGGCGGGCAAGTCCACGCTGCTGGCGCTCCTGCAACGCCACCACGACCCCGACGCCGGCGCGGTGCTGCTCGACGGCGTCGACATCCGTGACCTGCCCCTGGCCGCGCTGCGCCGTACCGTCGCCGTGGTCTCCCAGGACACCTATCTCTTCGCCATCTCCATCGCCGAAAACCTGCGCCTGGCCGACCCCGACGCCCCTGACGACAGGCTCGTCGCCGCCTGCCGCGACGCGGGCGTCCACGACGAGATCACCGCACTCCCCGACGGGTATGCGACCGTACTGGGAGAACGCGGCGCCACCCTCTCCGGTGGCCAGCGGCAACGCCTGGCCCTCGCCCGTGCCCTCCTCTGCGACGCCCCCGTCCTGGTACTGGACGAGGCCACCAGCGCCGTGGACGAGCACCGCGAACACCACATCACCCAGGCGCTGCGCCGCGCCGCGCACGGCCGGACCTGCCTCATCATCGCCCACCGGTTGGCCGCCGTCCGGCACGCCGACCAGATCGTCGTCCTGGACCACGGCCGCGTCGACGCCGTCGGCGACCACGCGGCCCTGGCCGGCGACGGCGGCGTCTACGCCGCGCTGGCCACCGCGGACCTGCGCGACTGAACCACCCGAGGAATGCCATGAACCCCCAACCACCCGCCCGGCGCGTCCTGCGCGGCCTGCTCCCCGCCCTGCGGCCGCACCGCCGGATGGTCGCCCGCACGATCCTCGCCTGCCTGATCGACCAGGCCGCCCTCGTCGTCCTGATCACCTGGCTGGCCCACACCGTCGGACGCGCCGTGATCGACGGCGTCGGGCCCGGCCCCGGCACCGTCTGCGCGCTGGCCGGGCTGGTCCTGCTGCGGGCCGTCGCGACCTGGCGGCAGATGGACCTCTCGCACGACCTGGCCTACCGGGTCCTCGCCGAACTGCGGGTGCGCATCTACGACGGCCTGGCCCGCAGCGCCCCCGCCCGCGTCGCCGGACGCCGCAGCGGCGACCTGGCGGCCACCGCGATGAACGACATCGAGGCGCTCGAATTCTTCTACGCCCACACCACCGCCCAGCTGCTGGCCTCCGGTGTGGTCTTCGCCTCCGGAACGGCCGTGCTCGGCGCACTCGACCCATGGCTGGCAGTCGCCGTCCTGGCCGTGGCCGCCGCCCTCACCGCGCATCCACTGCTCGGCGACCGGGGCCGCAACGCCCGCGGCGAGCGGGTCCGCACCGCCACCGCCCGCCTGTCCGCCGACGCCGTCGACACCACCGACGGCATCCGCGAACTCCTGGCCCACAACGCCCTGGACCGGCGCCGACGCCACCTCGCCCACGCCGGCCGCCGCCTCGCCGAAGCCCAGCGCGCCGAGGCCCGCCACGACGGCGCCTTCACCGCCGTCCAGGACATCCTCGTGGTGCTGGCCCTGATCGCCGTGGTCGCCGTCGTCGGAACCGCGGACGGCCGCCCGCACGGCGCCTGGGCCCCCGCCGCACTCGCGCTCGCGATCTCCGTCCTGGCCCCGGTCGCCGCCGCCGCCGACGCACTACGCCAAGCCGGGACCCTGCGCGCCGCCGCCGCACGGGTCAGATCCGCGATCGACGCCCCACCGACCGCACCGCCCCCGGCTCACCCCACTCCACTTCCCGGCGGCCCACTCGGCGTGCGGCTGCGCGAGGTCGACTTCTCCTACGGCGGCATCCCCGTGCTGCGCGGCCTGAATCTCACCGTCCCTCCAGGACGCACCATCGCCCTCGTCGGAGCCTCTGGAGCGGGCAAGACCACCCTGGCCCACCTCCTTGCCCGCTTCTGGGATCCCGCCAAGGGCGCGGTAGAGCTCATCACCGCCGACGGAGCCGTCGACGTGCGCGATCTCGCCGACACCGAACTGCGCTCCGCCGTCGCCCTGGTCGGCCAGGACGCCTCCCTGTTCCACGGCACGCTCCGGGAGAACGTGCGCCTGGCCGCTCCAAACGCCGACGACGACCGGCTGGAGCGGGTCATCCGGGAATGCGGTGTGGACCGCATCGCGTCCACCCTGCCCGACGGCCTGAACAGCATCGTCGGAGAACGCGGCGCCACTCTCTCCGGCGGCCAGCGCGCACGCGTCGCGCTCGCCCGCGCTCTGCTGACCGGATCCAGAGTCCTGATCCTCGACGAAGCGACCGCCCACATCGACACCATCGGCGACGCCGAACTCGCCCATCTCCTCGCCGGACGCGACACCACCACGATCGTCATCGCACACCGCCCGGCCACCATCCGCCGCGCCCACCACATCGCCATCCTCCACAACGGCCAGGTGACCGAGCAAGGCACCTGGGACACCCTCACCTCCACCGACAGCGCCCTGTCCCAACTCCTGAGCAGCCACAGCCGGCCAAGCCCGGATCACGAAGCTCGTGCCGGTTGAGGCGGCCGCCCTTGATGATCCGGTGTTAGGGACGGTGACCGTCACCACCGTCACGCGGCCTCCCCACCGGGCGCATCCAGTGGTGACAACTGCGGGCGCAGATCGTCCATGAGGATCGTGAGGTAGGCGTCGGTGAGTTCCGCGGACGCGGGTCGGGCTCGCGCGATGGCGAAGGCGGTCCGTCCGACGAGCGTGGTCAGCAGGGCGGGGGCGATGTCGGCGCGGACGGCGCCGCTGCCGCGGGCGCCGTCGATCATCCGCTCGATGGCGTCGGCCAGTTCGGCGCGACGTGCGGTGGTGGCGGGCAGGTCCAGGCCTTCGAGTCGGTCGTTGATGGGGTGGTGCGCCGCCTGGAACTCGATCAGTTCCGCCAGGAAGGTGCGCAATAGGCGGAGGCGCGGAGCGTCGCCCTGGCCGGGGACGCCGCCTGGTGCGCCTCCCCGGCCTCGGGCGCGGGCGCGGAACTGGCCCTGGTCGGGGCGTACCGCCTCGCCGGAGAACTCGCCGCCAACCGCGACGCCCACCACATCGCCTTCGCGCGCTACCACGCCGGCCACAGCCCGCTGGTGCGCAAGAAGCAGCAGATCGGCCCCCACGTCCGCATCATGGTGCCCAAGACCGCCGGCGGGCGCCGGATCCGCGACGCCTTCGCCCGCCTGCCCCTCATCGGCGACCTGACTCCCCGTACAGCCTCCACTGCTGATGAGCCGTCTCGTACGAATGGGGATCCGGGCTTTCGACCGCGCGCTGCAACCGCACCGAAGCAGGGAAGGTCTTCCTGAACCATTCGCCCCTCCGTTCGCTACCTACCTACAGGCGGAGGAGGTGAGCGGATGGCGCGGCCCGAGCCGGGCAGCGACGAAGCACTGCTGCGCGCGGTCGCCGCCGGCGACGCGGGCGCGCTGACCCGGCTTTACGAGCGGCACGCCGGCGCGCTGTTCGGCTACCTGTACCAGCTGGCCGGCGACCGGATGACCGCCGAGGAGATCCTCCAGGACACGATGCTGGCGGTCTGGCGGTCGGCCGCAGCCTTCGAGGGCCGCTCGAAGGCGACCACCTGGCTGTTCGGGGTCGCCCGCCGCCAGGCGCACAACCGGTTGCGCGGCCGGTCCGGCCAGGAGACCATCGGCGTCCCCCTGCCTGATCGGCCCGACCAGGGCCCCGGCCCCGAGGAGTTGGCGATCGCGGCGGCGGGCGGCACACCGGTGGCCGCGGCCGTCGACCGGCTGCCCGACCACCACCGCGACGTGATCGCCCTTGTGTTCGTGGCCGGCCTGCCGCTCGCCGATGTCGCCGAGGTGCTCGCGATCCCCGTCGGCACGGTGAAGAGCCGGCTGCATCACGCCCGGGCCGCCGTCGCCGCCGCGCTCACCGCCCAGGAGGTGCCCGAATGAACGAAATGCTCCCCGCGTACGCCGCCGGCTCACTTCGCGGTGCGGACCGTGACAGGGTCCGCGCACACCTGGCGGGCTGCGCGCGCTGCCGCGCGGACCTCGCCGCCTGGCGGGCGATCGCGGATGCCGCTGCGCCGGGCGACGCGGCACCGGACACCGCACCGGAGGCGGCGCGGATGGTGCGGGCCGTGCTGATCCGGAGCGCGATCGAAGGGCCCGCCGACCCACCGGCCGACGGTGCCTGGACAAGACGCCTGCGGTACGCCGCCGCGCTGGTCGTGGCCGAGGCACGGCTGATCCGGCTGGCCGTGCCCGTCGCCTCGGCGCTGGTGATGGCGCTCGGCGTGGCCATCGTCCTGGTTCAGGCGGCGGCCGTCGCGCGGCCCGCGACCGGCGCCGAGGTGGTACTCGCGCTGGTCGCCCCGATCGTGGCCGCGGCGGGTGTCGCCGGCACGTACCGGTCACGACGCGACCCGGCCACCGAACTGGTCGCCGCCACCCCGACGGCCGGCCCGCTGCTGCTGCTGGTCCGCCTCGCGCTGGTGTTCGGCTACGACCTGGTGCTCGCGGTGGCGGCCTCCGCCGTGCTGACCGCCGCCGCGGCGGGCGGGGCGGCGAGCCTGCACGCGCTGATCGCCGCCTGGCTCGGGCCGATGGCGCTGCTGTCTTCGGTCAGCCTGCTGGTCGCCGTCCGGTTCGGGCCGGACGTCGCGCTCGGCGCGGCCATCGGGCTGTGGGCGGTGCGGGTGCTGGCGGGCGGCGTGCTCGCCCGCGACGGCTGGCCGGCGAGGTTCATCGTGGATGCCTGGTCCACGAACGCGGTGGTCCTCGCCGTGAGCGCCGTGCTCGGGATCGCCGCGGTGGTGATGGCCGGGCGCATTGGTCCCTACGGCGGTGAACCGCACGGCGGCCGGCGCGCTACCCATCAGGCATGAGACCAATGACGCTCTGGCGGTACGAGGCGCGCCGGGCGGGATGGACGGCCCTGCTCGGTCCGCCGATCGCCGTCACGCTGGGCGTATCCGCCGCGCTCGCCAACCCGCAGCCGGGCGACACGACGACGGCCCGCATCCTGCTCGGCACCCTGGAGATGGCGGTTCCGCTCGCCGCCGGTGTCGGCTGCGCCTCGCTGGTCGGGCGGGATCCGGCAGTGGAACTGCAGCTCGCCGTGCCCACGCCGTACCGTGTCACGCTGCTGCGGCGCACGGCGGTGACGCTGGGTTGGGCCGCGGTGGTCGCCGGGCTGACCGCGGCCGTGCTGATCGCGACCGGCTGGTGGGCGCGCTGGCCGGCCAACCACGGGCCGTTCGCCGGGCAGCTCACGTGGGCGGCGCCGACCGTCGCGCTGGGGGCCGTGGGATTGGCGGCGGGCGCGGTGTTCCGCAGCCCGGCGGCGGCCGGCGCGCTCGTCACCACGCTCTGGACGCTCCAGCAGTTCTTCGCCGACCTGGCGCAGCAGCACCTGCCGGGGCGGCTGCTCTACCTGTTCGCCACGACCCGCGGCGCGGTGCCCGGCGACTGGACCCGGAACCGGCTGGCGCTGCTCGGCGCCGCGGCCACGCTCCTCGCGCTGGCCCTGGTCGTGCTGGCCCGCTCGGAACGGCTCATCGGCCAGGAGGAAGAATGACCGGCCAGACCGCCCGCACGCTCGGCGCGAGCCTGAGGTATGAGTTCCGCATGCAGGTCCGCAAACGGTCGGTGTGGATCGTGCCCGCGCTGACCGTCGTGCTGTTCCTGCTGATCGGCGGCAGCCTGCTGCGTGACCTGTTCGACCCCGACGAGCAGCCGGCCCAGGCCAGGACCGCCGTCGTCGGCCTGGCGGTCCAGGTGCACGCGCTGCTGTCGATCGGGTACGGCTGCCTGCTCGCCGATCGGCTCATCCGCGACGACCGGCTGCGGGTGGCGCCGATCCTGGACTCCACGCCCGCCCGGCCAGGCGCCCGGCTCGTCGGCAAGTACCTCGGTGCGGGCGCCGCGACGGCCGTACCGATCCTGGCGGTGTACCTCGGACTCGCCGCGGCGTACGCGGTGCACACCGGCGCCCCGCACGCGCTCGGCTGGGCGCTGGCCACATGCGCCGTGGTGATCGTGCCGGGTCTGCTGTTCGTGGCCGCCTTCGCGCTGGTGGTACCCCTGGTCATGCCGGCGCCGCTGTTCCGCGTGATCTTCGTCGGCTACTGGCTCTGGGGCAACGTGGTCGCGCCGGACATGATGCCGACGCTCGCGCGGACCCTCGTCCACCCGCTCGGCGGCTACCCGCTCGACGCGCTGCTGGACTTCCACGGCATCGACGGCGACGACACCTGGGCCGGCCCGGTGGCCGGCGCCACGCTGAACTTCCTGCGGCCGGACTCGACACCGGCGACCGCCTGGCTGTCCATCGCGGTGCTGCTGGTGCTCGCGGCCGCCGCCCTCGCCGGGGGCCACGCGGTGCGCGCCCGCCGAGCCTGACGCCACCCCAACGACGACGAACAGAGGAAACCGATGCGGATCGAGATCTCCGGCCTGACGAAGACCTACCGTGGCGGGGTGGCCGCCCTCGACGGCCTGGACCTGGTCGTGCCCACCGGCATGTTCGGGCTGCTCGGCGCGAACGGCGCCGGCAAGACCACGCTGATGCGCATCCTCGCCGGCCTGGTACGGCCCACATCCGGCCGGGTCACCGTGGGCGGGCACGACATGAGCACGGGCGCGGGGCGCACCGCCGTGCAGCGCGGCCTCGGCTACCTGCCGCAGGACCTCGGCGTCTATCCCGACCTGACGGCACGCCAGTTCCTGGACTACCTCGCGCTGCTCAAAGGCATGGACGGCCGTACGGCCCGCCGACGGCGCGTCGCGGAGCTGCTCGAGGTGGTCGCTCTGACCGAGGACGCCGACCGCCGACTGCGCGGCTTCTCCGGAGGGATGCGGCAACGGGTCGGCATCGCTCAGGCGTTGCTCGCCGACCCGCAGCTGCTGATCGTGGACGAGCCGACCGCGGGACTCGACCCGGAAGAGCGGATCCGCTTCCGCACCCTGCTGGCCCAGTTCGCCGGCCGGCGCACCGTGCTGCTGAGCACGCACATCGTCGACGACATCGCGCAGACCTGCCGCGAAGTGGCGGTGCTCTCCACGGGCCGGCTCATCTTCCGCGGCACGGTCGACGAGCTGACCCACCACGCGCGGGGCCGGGTGTGGTCGGTCATCACCGACGGGCCGCCGCCGGCCGAGGGCACGGTCGTGTCCGCGCTGCCGCACGAGAGCGGCATGCGGTACCGGGTCGTGGCGCCCGCGGCGCCGGGGCCGCAGGCGCGGCCGGTGGAGCCCGGACTCGAGGACGGCTACCTCGCGCTAACCGCACGGTGAACCGCGCCCGTCCCGCCCGCGCCTAGTCCGGGTCTGCTGGGCTTCTCCACCGGCACCGCCCGCTCGGCGATCCTTCGTCAGCTCGTCCTCCAAGCACCGGCCCCGGTGGTCGCCCAATCCCTCGGCTTCCACGCCAAGACCACCACACGGGTGGCCACCGAGGCCGGAGGAACCCGGAGCCGCCACACCCCCGGCGACCACACACGGTGACCGCCAGCGCCTTCCGCGACGACAACCTTGGAGAATGCCCGGATGGCTCGACCAAGAATCCGCGTCGCCGCCTATGTGATCAGGCAGCGCGCCGTCTCCGAACTCCTGGTCTTCGACCACGTCGGCATGCCACAGGCCGGAACGCAGGTCCCCGCCGGCGGCGTCCGGCCAGGTGAGGAGCTGGAACACGCGGTCCTTCGCGAGGTCGTCGAAGAGACCGGTCTGCTCACCGTCTCAGTGGTCCGGCAGATCATCGTGGAGGACAAGCCCCATCCCGACACCCACCAGCCGCGCAACACCACCTATTTCCACCTCCAGGCGCCCGCGACCACGGCGGACGCCTGGCACCACACGGTCCGCGGCGATGGAGACGACATCGGCCTGACGTTCGCCTGCCGTTTCCTGCCACTCCCCCTCAAGCAACCCCTGGCAGACGATCAAGACGCATGGCTGGGCCATATCGACCCCCGCTGGACGACCTGACCAGCCGTCCTCATCGCGACCTCACCCGTCCCGAGCCCGGATCGAGCGCTGGGGTGACTGGTGTCAGAGAAGATGTTCTCCGAGGGCCCGCGCGAACCCGCCCCACGCCTGCGGCTAACTCCGCGAATTCCTCCTCCTGCAGCCCCGCCCGGCAACGCAATGATGTCCCACGCTGCGGCATCACCACAGGTCACGGCTATATCCGACGGAAATTTCGTCAGTACTACCGGGCCCCCGATGGGTCCGGCGCCGGGCAGGTCGCACCAGGGCTGGTTGCGGCGGCCGGTGCGGGTGCGGGTCAGGCAGCCGCCTTCTTCAGGTCGCTGATGCTGATCTGGACGGCGCGTTCGATGAGGCCGAGGTGGGCGGCGATGTCGCGGATCCGGTGTGGGGTCGCGGGCGATGGAGGCCGGCACGCGGGCGTGCTAGGTCACCAACGTCCAGCCCGTGGTGCTGGCCTTGTCGGTGGCCACATCCCCGGATCGGCTGACCAGCACCGGTGCGCGTCCGCGCACCGACGGCAGGCAATCGCATCAGCCGATCCACGAAAACCTCTGCCGATCAAGGTAGATATTCGCGGCGGAGTGAGGTAGTGTTCCTACCATCGAAGAGGAACAAGTCCATGAGACGCGGCAGATGACGAACTGCCCGCACAGATGGATCGCGCGGGCCGGACGTGCCGGGGTCAACGCAGTGAAAGGGACCCCGGCAGCCGGCCGCGCACCCGGCGGCCAACGGGCCGCCGGCAGCACCAACGCAAGTGGCAACACCGCAACAAACACACAAAACACCGGTAGGAAGAACACGGAAGGAGGGTGTCGGCACCATCGGGATCGCCCGTCGCAGGCTCCAGTCACGCCGCACGGGTACCGCAGCCCCACAGATTGGACGGTGGTCTACGGTCACGCATTCGCGATCCCCGCGCCCCCGCCTCAGGCGGCCGGCGCGGAAACCAACCGGCCACAGCGCCGGATAGATGGTGTTGTACCTCATGGCCCCGGCGCCGCCCTCGGCGCCGGGGCCCCGTCGTTCCCCACACCACACCGGCACACACTCCGGCACCCGCCACCCGCACCCGCACCTGAACCCACGACAGTACGGAAGGTTTTGTGAGAGCACCCCAGCCGGTCAGGCCCGGCACCCAGCCAGCACCCCGCGACCCACACCCCGCCCAGCCCGGCCCGGCGCAGAACAACCCCGACACCGGGCTCGCCGGGAGGCTGGACGACAAGCTGGACGATGAGGACTACCCCGCCTACAGCATGGGCCGCGCCACCGAACTCCTGGGCGTCACCCCCGGATTCCTACGCAGCCTGGACGCCGCCAAGCTGTTCGTCCCGCAACGCTCGACCGGCGGCCACCGCCGCTACTCCCGCTACCAACTACGCCTGGCCCAACGCGCCCGCGACCTCGTCGACCAAGGCACCGCACTGGAGGCGGCCTGCCGCATCATCATCCTGGAAGACCAACTCGCCGAAGCCCAACGCATCAACACCCAACTCCAACAACGCATCGACCAAAACACCAAACCACACTGAACCACCATGACCGCCGACACCCACGCCAACACCGACACCCACGCCAGCACGGACGCCGCTGCCTGCTGAGGTCCTCACGCACGCCCCCAGCAACCCAGCACGCCGACCGGAACTCCGGCCTAGGCGGCCATGGCGAGCGGGACCACTCCGGCTGGATGCGCCGGTCGGCCGGGTGCAGCCACCCGCCCCAGCGCCACCGGGCCATCCGTGGAGCAACCCGGTGGCCCGACCCGGAGCACCTCAAGGGCAATGCCGATCCAGCCAGTCCACGATCATTTCCACGAGCCCACCGGATCGGTATCCACGAAGACGTCCTGTTCAGCCTGCGCTACAGCGACAAGGGGTGGCTGATTACCGTTACAGGCATTTGGTCGGGGGTGGGATGTGAGGGGCGTAGTTGTTCCATTCCTGTGTTCCTTGAGGCATCGCTCGGGTGCAGGCGTGCTCGCGGGCGCGGTCGGGCTCGAGGTTCCACAGGCGGACGGTGCCGTCGTAGCTTGCCGTGGCCAGGAGGTCGCCGGTGGCGCCGGCGGCTGTGCGGTACACCTCGGCGGTGTGGCCGGTCAGCGCGCCTTCGTAGCCGCGGGTGGCGGTGTTCCACATGCGCGGAGCGGTGCCGGCGCTGGCGACGACGGACCGTCCGCCACGGTCGAAGGTCACCGATTGGTGCTGCTGTCCGGCGGCGTCGGGCAACATCGCCCGGGCCAGGTCCCAGAGGGCGGTGGTGCCGTCCTCGGCGGCGGTCACCGGGCTACGGCCGTGGTCGGTGAACCCGACGCCCTGGACGAGCGCTCTGTGGCCGGTCAGAGGGAGCAGCAGGCCCTGGCCGGGGACGCTCCACAGGCTGATCCGCAGCTCGTCGCCCGCGATGACGAGCAGGCTGCCGTCCGGGCTGAAGGCGGCCGATTGCAGGGCCGTTCCGGTGACCGGGGTCAGTAGCGTCCTGGCGCGGTCGGCGTGGAGGTCCCACAGGACGGCGAGCCGATCGTGGCCGACGGCGGGCTGCCGGCGGCCGTCGGGTGAGAAGGCGGCCGCGAGCAGGTTCCCGGCTGTGACCGTGTGGGTGCGCCAGGGCTGGCCGGGGCCGTCGGCCTTCCATACGGCGACGGTCCCGTCCTGGCCGGCGGTGGCGATCTGCCGTCCGTCCCGGCTGTAGGTGACGCCCTGGACGGCCATCCGGTGACCGTCGGCCAGCGTCCGCAGTGCGGCGCCGGTCCGGGTGTCCATGATGTGCACGTCGACGCTCTCGCCGGCCACGGCCATCTGCCTGCCGTCGGTGTGCAGGGCGATGGAGGTGACCCTGTGCGGGAGGTCGAAGGTCCGCGCCTGGCCCTGGGCCCAGATCCACACCCATGACCGGTCACGCCCCTGTCTCTTGCCGACCGCGACGGTGCGTCCGTCGGCGCTGACGCTGATGGCCTGGCGGTAGATCTTTCCGGGTCCGGTGGCCAGTTCCCGGTGCAGGGTGCGCGATCTCAGATCCCAGAGCTGGACCTGTTCGGCGGCGTCGTAGGTGGCCAGGGTCTGCCCGTCCGGTGAGAGGGTCTGGGCCAGGCGCCGGGGGGCGTGCGGGCGGGGCGCCAGGCGGCCGGCGAGCAGTTCGCCCTGAGTGCTGAGTACGGCGCTGCGGGCCTGGACGCCGCCGGGGTCGAGCCGGTGGGCGTGGGCGGCCAGGAGGTCGGCGGTCTCGGGGCGTCCCTGGGTGCGGGCGTCGGTGGCCGCGGCGGCCAGTGCCGCCGCGTTCGACCGGGCGGTCTCCCGCTGGGCCTTGGCTCGTTGTGTTCTGGCGAGGCTGTTCTGCCGCAGGGCGAAACCGGCGACGCCCGCGATCAGGACGGTCAGGGCGGTCAGGGCCGCGGTGAGCCGGTGCAGTCGCCGGACCCGGGCGCGTTCGGCCTGTGCCTCGGCCTCCTGTGCTCGCACCGAGGCGTGGATGAAGGCTCGTTCCTGCGGGCTGAGCGGGTGTTCGGCGGCCAGGTCCCGGGCGGCGGCGACGCTCCTGCCGCTCTGTGACCCATGCCGCATGCAGTTCCTGTCAGCAATCGGGGCGCCGTTCCGCTCAAGTCACCGGAAGCAAGCGAACCGACAGGAGCATCACATGAAGCACCGCATCGTCGTCCTCGGCGCCGGCTATGCCGGGGCCTACGTGGCCGGGACCCTGGCCCGCCGGCTGTCCCCGGCGGACACCGAGATCACCGTGGTCAACGCCGTGCCGGACTTCGTCCAGCGGCTGCGGCTGCACCAGTTGGCGGCCGGCCGGGACATCGAGGCTCCAAAGCTCGCCGACGTCTTCGCGGGCACGGGGATACGGCTGCGCGTGGCCCGTGTCACCGCCGTCGACCCCGAGCGCCAGGTCGTCGCCGTGGCAGACGCCGACGGCGGCGGCGAACTCGGCTACGACACGCTCTTGTACGCGCTCGGCAGCCACGGCGACGACAGCGCCGTCCCCGGCGCGGCCGAGCACGCCTTCGACGTCGCCAGCCGTCCCTCGGCGCGGCGCCTGCGCGAGCGTCTGGACAGCCTGGGCAGGCGGGGCGAAGGCGGGCGTGTGCTGGTCGTCGGCGACGGGTTGACCGGCATCGAGACCGCCACCGAAATCGCCGAATCCCGGCCCGGCCTGTCGGTGGCGCTCATCGCCCGCGGCGCGCTGGGCGCCCGGCTCTCCGCCGGGGCCCGCAGCCACCTGCGCCAGGCCTGCGACCGGCTGGGCATCACCGTCCTGGAGCACACCAGCGTCGAGGCCGTCGAAGCGACGCGGGTGCTGTGCGCCGACGGCACCGCCCTGGCGTCCGACGCAACCGTGTGGACGGCCGGGTTCGCGGTCAACCCCATCGCCGCCGCCAGCGGGCTGGAGGTCACCGAGAACGGTCAGATCGTCGTCGATCGCACCATGCGGTCGGTCTCGCACCCCAACGTCTACGCCATCGGCGACAGCGCCCACGCCATCGGCGACAACGGCCGACCGCTGCCGATGTCCTGCGCTTCGGCCGGCTACACCGGCAGGCAGGCCATCGAGGCGATCGTGGGACGCATGACCGGCCGCAAGATCGAGAACACCAAGCTGGTCTACACGTACAACCACATCAGCCTCGGGCGGCGGGACGGGATCCTGCAGATGGTCGACGACAAGGGGCACGCAAAGCCGAAGTATGTGGGCGGCCGGAAGGCCGCGCGGATCAAGGCGGGCATCGTCAAGATCTCGCTGTGGGCCACCTCTCACCCGACCTTCGGCCTGCCCAAGCGCAAGCGCCGCCTGGCCGCCGCGCCGGATGCGTCCCGCCGAGAAGGCGATCGCGTGGCCGCCTAGAGCTCATCGATGATTTCGGTGCCGCAGCACGATCAGGGCGTGAATCAGGCGGGCTGAACGCCGCGCAGGGCGTGCGCGATGAGCGTGCGGAGTTGCTCAGCGTCGGGCATGCCGAGGTGGAAGACGAGCCGGTGGTAGATGGGCCCGTAGATCAGGTCGAGGGCGACGTCGAGGTCGGCGTCGGGGGCCAATTGCCCGCTGGCCTGGGCTATGCGCATGCGGTCCTTGAACGCGGTGATGCGCGGCCGGATGAGTCGTTCCCGGAGGTCGTTCGCCAGTTCTTGGTCGTGGAGGGCTTCGGCGATGAGCCCGGTGACGGCGGAATTGTTCGGCGGGGTGAGCAACTCGATGACGGCAGACAGCTGGGTGTGCAAATCGGCGGCGAGGTTGCCGGTATCGACGTGGTCGGCGAACAGGTCCGCCATATCGTCGATCGCCTCCAGGACGACGGCTCCTTTGGAGGGCCACCACCGATAGATCGTTTTCTTGCTGACGCCGGCGCGGGCGGCGATGGCCTCGATCGTCAGCCGCCCGTAGCCGTCCTCGGCGCACAGCTGCAACGCCGCGTCGAGGATGGCCCGGCGGCTGGATTCATTGCGGCGCAGCGGGTTCGGCGGTGTGGGCATGGCTTTGACCCTATCAGGAAACGGAACGTGTCGTGTTGACAGCTTGACCATGCGACGTATAGCGTCGCCGGCATCTGACTACACGATACGGATCGTGTCGTTAGAACAGACCCCGCAGCGCTCTTCCCGGAAGGGAGATCATGTTCATCGCTTACGTCACGGTGACCATCCTGGCCACCGTCTTCACCGGCAGCGCCGCCGTCTTCTACCTGATGGGCCACGACTATCCCAAGGCGCAAATGAAGATGAAGCGGCTGCCCCTGTCGTGGGGACCGAGGTTGGGCGGCTTGCTGGCGGCGGGGTCTTCGGGGCTGGTGGCCGGGTTCGCGGTGCCGCTGCTTGGGCTGCTCGCCGCGATCGGTCTGGAGTTGTACTTCATCGGCGCGTTCATCGCCCACCTCCGGGTGGGCTCCCGGAAGCTGGTCGGCTGGGCCGTCTTCTTCGTCACCGAGTCCGCCGCCCTGGCCGTGCACCTCGGCTACCACGGCCTTTCGTAGCCCGGCACCGCATGCCCAGCTCGGCCGAGTGAGCCGCCTCACACGCTGTCACAACATCCGATCAAGCGGTGTCTTGAGGTCGAACGCACACGAGAAACCGAAAGAGGAACCCATGACGAAGAACATCGAGGTGGTCGTGATCGGCGGCGGATACGCCGGCGTCATGGCGGCCAATCGCCTCACGCAGCGCGACGACGTGACCGTGACCTTGATCAACCCGCGGCCGAGCTTCGTTCACCGGATCCGCCTGCACCAACTGGTGGGCGGATCCGGCGACGCGGTCGTCGGCTATCGGGAGATCCTGGCCAAGGGAATCCGGTTGGTCGTTGACAGCGTGACCCGGATCGACGCGACCGGGCACAGCGTGACGCTGGCGGACGGCGGAACCCTCGGCTACGACTACCTGATCTACGCGGTCGGCAGCGGCAGCGCCGATCCGAGCGTGCCTGGCGCAGCCGAGTACGCCTATCCGATCGCCAGCCTGGAGGAGGCGCAGCGGCTGCGGCAGGTCCTCGATGCCGCACCTGCGACGGCAGCGGTGACGGTGGTCGGAGCCGGTGCGACCGGCATCGAGGTCGCCACCGAACTGGCGGAAGAAGGCCGCACCGTGACACTGGTGTGCGGAAAGAGGCTCAACCCGTATCTGCATCCTCAGGTGCGCCGCAAGATCGCCAAGCGGTTGGACAAGCTCGGTGTGATCGTCATCGAAGGGCCCTTGGCGAAGGTGACCGCAGTGACCCGCGACGCCGTACGGCTTGGCGACGGCCGCACGGTGCCGAGCGAAGTGACCATCTGGACAGCCGGGTTCAGCGTCCCGGACCTGGCCGCCCGTAGCGGGCTCAGCACCGACGCCGCGGGACGTCTGCTCACCGACGAGACGTTGACCAGCGTCGACGACGACCGCATCGTCGCCGCCGGGGACTCGGCGGCACCATCGAACCTGCCGCTGCGGATGAGCTGCCAGTCCGCGAACCCGCTGGGCGCGCACGCCGCCGACACGGTGCTGGCCCGGATCGCGGGTCAGCGACCCGCCACGATCTCGGTGGGCTTCTTCGGGCAGTGCATCAGCCTCGGTCATGGCGTGGCCACCGTGCAACTCGCCTCCAAGAACGACATCGCGAACAGATTCTCCCTCGGCGGCCGCCTGGGAGCGAAGATCAAGAAGGACAGTTTCACCGGCTTGATCGAGCACCTGGCGCACGAGGCACACAAGCCGGGTTCGTACACCTGGAAATTCAAGGACGCCAAGCGCCCGGAGCGGCTGCAGGCCGAGCGCGGCGAGGCGCCGGCCGTCCGCTGAACGACGAGGACCCTGCTGTGAATGCACCCGTCCCGGCCACCGAGACGTTCGTCGCCCGCCGCAATCTACTGTTCACCATCGCCTACGAGATGCTCGGATCGGCGGTCGACGCGGAAGACGTCCTGCAGGAAACCTGGCTGCGCCCGGTCAAGGTCGACCAGGCGCAGGTGAGCGACCAGCGGGCCTACCTGGTCAGGATCACGCCCCGGCAAGCGCTCAACCGACTGCGTACCATGAAGCGGCGCAAGGAGACTTATGTCGGCCCCTGGCTGCCCGACCGCTGCTCACCGCGCCGGACGTGGCCGAGGACGTCGAACTCGCCAAGAGCATGTCGATGCCCGCCGCCACGCCAGGTGGTCTCCGAAAGCAGCGAGACCCGGGCAGCTCTGCAGTCGCTTCAGTACGCGCTCGTAACGGGTGACCCGCAGCGCCTGCTCGACGTGCTCGCACCTGACGTCGTCCTCGTGGGCGACGGCGGCGGCGTCAAGCAGGCCACGCTGCGGCCGGTCATCGGTGCCGAGAAGGTCGTCCGCATGTTCGTCGGCGGCTTCCCCAGGTCGGCGCCGTGGTCACCAGTGAATCCACCGTGGTGAACGGCAATCCGGCACTCATCCTCCGCCTGAACGGCGGACTCGACGGCGTCCTGGCAGTCCGTGTCGAGAAGGCCCGCATCAGCGGCATCTACTACGTCCGCAATCCGGAAAGCTGACCCGCGGCGAGTCCGAAAGCCCCCTCACCGGCGATGAACTCCCCCTCTGAAGGAGAAGGCATGTCCACTCAGGCCACGCCCGCAGCCAACACGTCGCCCTCACCCTGGCCGGCCGTGGCCGGGGCAGTCGCCTTGCTCACGGTGAGCATCAGCCTGCTGCTCACCGCCTTCGCATGGCCGTCGGTACGCTCATCGGTGCATGAGGTGCCGATCGCCGTCGCCGGGCCCGCCCCCGCCGTCAAGCAGCTCACCGCCGTACTCGACCAACGGCTTCCCGACGGCTTCGAGGTCACCGAGGTCGCCGACACCGCCGCCGCCGAACACCTGATCCGCGACCGCAAGGTGTACGGGGCGATCGACCTCAGCTCCGGAACCCCACAGGTCATCACCGCATCCGCCGGAAGCGCCGCCGTCGTCCAGACCCTGAACAGCATCGCGACCGGCCTCAGCCAGGCAGAGGAAACCAGCACTGCGGTCGCCGCCCGCGACCTCATCCCGCTGCCGGCCGACGACCCGCGCGGCGCCGGACTGGCCGCCGGAGCCCTGCCGCTGGTCATGGGCGGCCTGCTCGCCGCCGTGCTATTGACCAGGCTCATCCGCGGCAACGTCCGCCGCGTCACCGGAGCGTTCGCCTTCGCCATCACCGGCGGACTTGCCGTGACAGCGATCCTGCAGTTCTGGCTCGGCTCACTCAACGGCTCCTACTGGGCCAACAGCGGCGCCATCGCCCTGACCATCGCGGCCACCTCCCTGAGCATCCTCGGGCTCGAGTCACTGCTCGGGTACGCCGGCTTCGGCCTCGGCGCCGCGACCATGATGCTCATCGGCAACCCCCTGTCGGGCACCGCAACCGCACCCGAGATGCTGCCCGGTTGGTCCGGAACCCTCGGCCAACTGCTACCGCCCGGGGCCGGTGGCCAGCTGCTGCGCTCCACCGCCTTCTTCGACGGCCACGGCGCCACCCACTCTGCCACCGTCCTGGCGACCTGGCTCACGGTCGGTATGTTGCTGTGCCTGGCCGGCGGCCTGCGCACCCGCCCTACCGCCACCGTCGCAGACACGGCCGCACAGCCGGCCGTGCATGCGACGGTCTGATCCCCACAGCACCCGCCAGCCGCGGCTCGTGTCGAGTCGCGCCGCCGGCTTAGGACGTGCCATCGATCGGGGCCGTGACGAATGCGCCTACGCGGACACAACAGGGACCTCATCGATCATCAGAAGCCCGTCGTGCTGGACGAACGCGACGGGATCCTCCTCCGGTGCGGCCGGCGCCGCGAGATCGTCGAGGTAGAGCTTGCAGGCACCGCCCGGAGACCTCTGGCCGTCGATCTACGACACCCGGCACCTCAGAACAGCCGACCCCTCCATTCACTTTTGAAACACGACCTGGGAGGTCCGCGTGGACAGCACCGCCACTGATCGCTTCGATACCAGCCGGTTCGAGGCCAGCCGGAACCGGCTGGCCTCGCTGGCGTACCGGCTGCTGGGCTCCGCCGCCGACGCCGAGGACGCCGTGCAGGACGCGTTCCTGCGCTGGCAGGCCGCCGACCGGCAGCGGATCAAGGTGCCGGAAGCATGGCTGACCAAGATCGTCACCAACCTGTGCCTCGACCGGCTCCGCTCGGCACAAGCCCGCCGCGAACGCGCGGTCGGCGCCTGGCTGCCCGAACCGCTGCTCGACGGCGACCCGATGCTCGGCCCGGCCGACACCGTCGAGCAGCGCGAATCGGTCTCCCTGGCCGTGCTGACGCTCATGGAGCGCCTGTCGCCCCTCGAGCGGGCCGTCTACGTCCTGCGCGAGGCGTTCGCCTACAGCCACGCCGAGATCGCCGAGATCCTCGACATCACCGAGTCCGCGAGCCAGCAGCACCTCCACCGGGCCAGGCGCCGCATCACCGCCGCGCGCCGCGGCGGCGGCGAAGTCGACCCGGTATCCGCCCGCAGGGTCGTCGAGGAATTCCTCGCCGCTGTCTCCTCGGGCCGCACCGAACGGCTGGTGGCGCTGCTCACCGACGACGCGACCGCGATCTCCGACGGCGCCGGCCTGACCGAGACGCTGCTGCGGTACGACACTCCGCAGCGCATCGCCGCCGTCGCACGGGCCGGCTTCACACCCACACCCGCGAAACGGCGATTCGCCGGCGGCACGCCCGCCATCCACTACGCGCTCGTCAACGGCGCCCCCGCCATCCTCTTCGTGCTCGGCGACCAGGTCATCGGCACCGTGACGTTCGACATCACAGGCGGCAGGATCGCAACCGTACGCGGCATCGCCACCCCCACACGCCTCGCCCGCCTCACCGAAACCTGGCGCCAGCACGAACCGGACACGCCGCTCATCACCCAGTGGTGACCCGACGCCGACCGCAGCCAGGAGACCGCGCCCACGTTCCAAGGTCGCCGCCCGTGAAACAGGCCGCCGGGTGCGGGCCGACCTGGGCGAGACCTGTTTCCTGAGTTGATGCAAATGGCCCGGACGGTGAAACGCACACATAAAGAAAACGGTGCCGGATGTCGGCGACGCCGATGGGGTCCACTTTCCCCGGGTCGGCGAGGAGGCGTACGCGGTTGGTCTGATCCGCCGTCGCACCATCCGCTCTGCCGTGTGCGAGCTGATGGACGCGCTTCCCTTCGTCGACTTCGCAGCCGCCCCTCCACGCAGGGCAAAGGGCAGCTCGGAGGGGGTACGGCCGCGCCTCACCCGGCCGGTGACGGCGTCGCGATACCGCACGACGAGCCCGGCCGAGCGAGGGGAGCTACGCGGTGACTCTGTCCGTGGCCGCGGTGCCGTCGTCGAAGGTCATCTCCGGTGCGGGCCGGCGGAAGCCCTTGGTCAGAACGGCCAGATAGACAACGCCGATCGCCAACCATACGCCGCCGATCTGGAGTGCGACGTCACCGAGTCTCGTGAGCAGGTAGAGGGAAACGCCGGCGCCGATGGCCGGCATCACCAGGTATGAGAAGAGGTTGGGGGTGCGGCCGTGTCTGCGCTCTCGGACCAGGTGGGCGATCACGCAGACGTTCACCAGGGCGAAGCCGAGGAAAGCGCCGAAGTTGATGAACGAGGTGGCTGTGGCCAGGTCGAGTTTCATGGCGATGACACCGGCGGCCGCGGTCAGCAGCAGGTTCAAGACGGGCGTGCCGGTCTTCCCCGACAGGTTGCCGAAAACGGCCTTGGGCAGTGTGCCGTCGCGTCCCATGACGTACATGAGGCGAGCGGCGGAGGCTTGCAGGGCGATGCAGGAGGCGATGGATCCGGCGATGGTGACGAAGTTGATGATCTCGGCGTATGTCTCGCCGCCGACCTGGACCTTCAGGTGGTAGGCGGCCGCGTCGACGTCGGTGAACTTCGCGCCGGGGTGGACCAGTTGCATCACGAAGGACAGCACAATGAAGATCGCTCCGGCGGCGAGGACGCAGGCGACGATGCCTCGGCCGATCGTCTTTGCCCCACCTCTGGCTTCCTCACCGAGCGTGGAGACGGCGTCGAAGCCGAGGAAGGAGTACGCGGCGATAGCAGCGGCCGCAGTGACCACGCCGATCGAAGTGCCGGAATTCCACAGAGCGTCCGTGGCGGGGGCGGACGAGCCGTGCTTGCCGAGGAAGACGACACACAGGGTGGCGAAGAGGACCAGCGACCCCAGAGCAATGAACATCAGGACCTTGTTGACGCGGTCCGCGAGCTTCATGCCGAAGACGTTGATGGCGGTGGTGATGCCCACCGAGACGATCAGCCAGACCCACTTGGGTATGTCAGGGAACTGGGCGTTGAAGTAGATCGCCGTGATCAGCCAGCCGACCATCGGGATGAAGAAGTAGTCGAGCAGCATCGCCCAGCCGGACAGGAAACCGATGCGGCTGTCGAGCATCTTGCGGGCGTAGGTGTAGACCGACCCCGAGCCGGGCACGGCGCGCGCCATCCTCGCGTAACTCAGCCCGGTGAGCAGCATCGCGAGGGTGGCGACGGCGAACGCGGTCGGGGCCACGCCGCCGCTGGTGGCGGCGACCACGCCGAAGATCGTGACGACGATGCCAGGGGAGATGTAGGCCAGGCCGAACAGGACGACGGAGAAGAGGCTCAGGTCGCCCTTCAGTCTCATGGTGTTCCCGGTTGTCTCGCTGTTCATCAAAGAACCTCCGTGGAAACCCCGGCCTTGAGGCCGGGGAGGAATCGGGCCCCTGCGGAGCAGGGCAGGGGAAAGGAGATTCGTCTTCCGGGCGAATGCCGGTTGACCAGGCACGATCTAGCACGTTCTCGTCCCTGTGTTCGAGCGTGGACGCTACGATCGGCCTCGTGCCGCGCTACCGCCTGGACCCCACGCCCGAGCAGGAGCAAGCCCTGCTCGCGCATTGCGCGCACGCGCGTTACGTGTGGAACCTGGCCGTCGAGCAGCACGGCTTCTGGTCCCGCCGACGGGACAGGGCACCGAACTACCACGAGCAGTCCCGCCAGCTCACCCAGGCCCGCGCCGAGTTCGCATGGTTGCGGGCCGGGTCGCAGACCGTGCAGCAGCAAGCGCTGCGTGACTTCGCGCAGGCAATGGCGAACTTCTTCGCCGGTACCCACAAGCGGCCCACCTGGCGCAAGGCCGGTGTCCATGAAGGATTTCGGCAGGTCGGCGTCAAACCCCACCAGGTCAGGCGGCTGTCGCGCAAATGGGCCGCGGTGCTGGTGCCCAAATGCGGATGGGTGAGATTCCGCCTTTCGCGGCCGGTACCCCAGGGTGTGAAGTCCTACCGGGTCACCCGTGACCGGGCGGGGCGCTGGCATGTGGCGTTCGCGCACGTCCCGCCCCCGGTCCCCGGCCCCGGCGACGGGAGCGTGGTCGGGGTGGACCGCGGCGTCACCGTCACCGCCGCCCTCTCGACCGGGGACCTGCTGCGCGTCCCCGGCCTCACCCCCGGGGAGAGGCGGCGGCTGCGACTGCTTTCCCGCAGGCTGGGGCGTGCCCGGCGCGGCTCCGGCCGCCGCGCCAGGCTCAAGGCCGCGCTCGCCCGGCTCAAAGCCCGCCAGAGCGACCGCCGCAAGAACTGGGTGGAGCAGACCTCCACGATGCTGGCCCGCCGGTTCGAGGTGATCGGTGTCGAGGACCTCAACGTTCGGGGCATGACCCGCTCCGCCAGAGGCACCATCGAGCGGCCGGGACGCAATGTGGCCGCCAAGGCGGGCCTGAACCGGGGCATCCTGGCCAGCGGATGGGGGATGCTGGTGGAGCGGCTGGAGCACAAGGCGCCCGGCCGGGTGTACAGGATCGATCCGGCGGGCACTTCGCAGCGTTGCTCGGCGTGCAGGGTCAGGGACCGGGAGGCGCGTGAGAGCCAAGCGCGTTTCCGGTGCCGGTCCTGCGGTTTCGCCTGCAACGCCGATGTGAACGCGGCACGCAACATCGCCCACGAGACCAGACTCGTGATCGAGCACGAGGCCGGGCTCGTGTGCACGCTCGTGGGCACGGCGGCCGGACCGGCCGTTGCTGCGCGGGGACGCCCCGGGGTGCCGGGGCGGACGAACCGCGAACCTCAACCTGTTCTCCTCTCTTGAGGCCACGGGTTGGAATCCCCTCTCGTTCACGAGGGGGGAGGAGGTCAACGTGGTGGCTCCTCGGTGGTGCGGGCGGCGTTCCAGGTGGCGGGGTCGATGCGGCCCCCGTACAGCGGGAGCTCGAGGGCTGGGTCGCCGGGGCGGAATTGGCACCAGACCCGGTTGAGACCGGCGGTGCCGTAGCGGCGGACGTTGCTGACCTCGTCGAGGTCGATCACGTCGGTGAGGGTGGAGTCGCCGGCATCGACGGTTTCGGCGCGCACCGTGCCCTGTGGATCGACGACGAGGCTGCGGCCGATACCGGATGGGGCGGCGGAGTTGACGCTGGCGACGAAGACCTGATTGGTGATGGCATTGGCGCGGCTGAGGACGACCTCCTGCGCACGGTCGCTCGTCGACGTACGCACCACGTTGACGATCAACTCGGCGCCCATCCATGCCAGATGTCGGGAGATTTCCGGGAACCAGGTGTCGTAGCAGGTGGACAGTCCGATGCGGCCGACCCCGGCGAGGTCGACGACCTCGAACCGGTTGCCGGGTGTGGTCGTCTCGTACGGGCGCCACGGGCAGATCTTGCGGTACGCGGCGAGGCGCTCACCGCGCGGTGAATAGACCGGTGTCGTGTTGTGGACGCGGTCGCCGGTGCCTTGCTCGTAGACGCTGCCGGGTACCAGCCAGATGCCCAGATCCCCCGCGAGCTCGGCGAAGGCCGCATCGCGTTTGCCGTCGAGCGGCTCGGCACCCTTCTCCGGGGCGGCCGGGACGCCGGGGGCGCTCTCGCCGAGGTGCAGTTCGGGGTAGACGACGAGGGCGCCAGGTGCGCGCAGTTTGACGCGCCGCTCCACGTCGGCGGCAAAGCCTGCGAGGTCGTCGGCCGGGCGGCCGGGCGCCTGGGCGAGGATCAGGGGCAGGGGGCGGGCCATGCGGGAACACCAGCCAATCGAAGGGAGGATTCTACGCGGAGAAGTCGACGGAGATTCGGGCCCCGACGGCCATTCCGGATGGCGGGGCCGAGGGTGGGACAAGGATGCAGGCAGTCAGCCATAGCCTCAAATACTTGGGAGGGTTGACTATCATGCCTTTGAGGCATGAAGGTGTCATGCCTCCTCCGTCTCCCGAGGGGCCACCGCCATGGAACTCCGAGTGCTGCGCTACTTCCTGACCATCGTGGAGACCGGTTCCGTCACCAAGGCTGCCGAGGTGGTCCGCGTCGCCCAGCCCTCGCTGTCGCGCCAACTGCGCGGCCTGGAAGGGGCCTTGGGGATGACGCTCTTCGACCGCGGCGGCAAGCAGATGGTCCTGACGGCGGCCGGCCGGCGCTTCCTTCCCCTGGCCCGCGACCTGGTCGCCCGCGCGGACACCGCCGAGGCCGCAGTCCGTGCGCTGGCTGCCGGTCGTGCCATGCGGATCACCGTGGCGGCGCCGCCCACCACCATCACCGACGTGATCGCGCCGTACCTGGCCACCTGGGGGCCGGAGGATCCGCTCGTCACCGTGCAGGCGGAGAGTCCGGCACGTGCGTACCAGGCCCTTGCGAGGGGCGCCGATGTAGCCATCTCCTCGGCACCTCCGAGGCGCCGTTTCGCCGGGCTCCCGGTGGCCCGCCTGCCGCTGTGGGCCTACGTCCGTGCCGACCATGCCTGGGCGGACCGGGACCGCGTCACCATCAGGGAACTTGCCGCGGAGCCTCTCATCCTCCTCACCCCGGCGCACGGCACCCGCCGCATCCTGGACCATGCCGTGCAGGATGCGGACGCCTCGTACGACATCGTGCTCGAATGCGACACCCCGCACGTCGCACAGGCCATGGCGGCTTCGGGCCATGGTGTCGCGGTGGTATCCGACGATCCCCGCTTCGACCTGCACCCGCTGCTGATCCTCAACAGCACGGGCGAACCGCTGCAGATCCACCTGCACGCGGCGTGGGACGCCGGCCACTATGCGCTGCGCAGCATCGAGGCATTCGCGGCCGGGTTGTCACGTTTTTGTGTCGAGCGGTACGGGCCACACGTCGCCGCCCGCCTATGAACTGCGGCGACGACTACAGACCGCGGCCCTCACCACGACGCGAGGCGTGACCGCACGCCGACCCGACGGCCGACAGGCCAAGGAGAGCTGGAGGTATGCCTGGCAGGCAGCCTGACCAGGCCGGGCAGGCATTGGACGGTGGTCCCGGTGCGCCCCACCATGCGGCGATATCCCGCATCAGCTGCCAGCCCGAGAGGACCTCGGACCATGCCGAGACCGTTCCATACCCGACGGCTATTCCGTGCCGCTGCCATCGCCGCCGTGCTCGCGGGGCTGTTCGCCGTTCCGCCACCGACGATGGCGGCGCCCGCCGCAACCGCACCCGTACCGGGTGATCCGCTCACCGGAAGCGGTGAGGTGAACCGGACCGAACTCACCGCCGGCCAACTCACCAGGGGTACCGCCGAGGACACCGTGCCCGACAGCGCCTTCACCCTGCCGGCGCAAGCGGCGCCACCCACCCACAGCTTCGAAGGCACCCTCGCCCTCGAGGGCCTCTCCACCGCCGGCGGATTCCGCTCACTGACAGACTCGTACGGATACGGAGACGCAGCAGCGACCCGGCACCTACCGCCGATCGACATCGCCCTCGTGCAGAACGGCAGTCACCTCATCCCGGCCGAGCGCGGACTGCAGTACACGGGGAATCAGGCATGGAACCTGGCGGTGAGTCCCGGCCGCGCGTGGAACGAGGACGGCGACGGCCGACGCACCCGCGCCTCACTGCCGTTCGCGCTGATCGAGCGCAACGCGAACTGCGTGCACAACGGCGCCCTCACCTTCCTTTTCGACGCCACATCGGTGTCCGAGGTCCGCTACCAGATAACGACGGAGACCTGCAAGTACTTCCAGTTCGACATGTGGGGCCAGGTACCGGCCGACTACCGGCCCGGTCCCGTCGACGGCGCCGAGAATCTGCGCGATGCGTACGCCTCCGAAGTGGGTGGCCGGCTCCCGACCAAGCCCATCTCGGCGCTGGCGACCGACCACCCGGGAAGTGGGGTGGATGTCTCGAAGTTCGGCTCCGGCATCACGCCGTCCGCGCTGAGCACCTTCGGCTTCTACTTCGGCGGAGTCCACTACGTGGGCAACTGCCGGACCCGGCAAGGGGAGTACCCGTTCTGCGGCCAGATGCTTCTGCCCTCGTATTCGACGGCGAAGTCGGCGTTCGCGGGAACAGCCATGCTGCGTCTGGCGCAGCGATACGGCCCGGCCGTGGCCCAGGAGAAGCTCTCCGTCCGGATCCCCGAGACCGCCGGCAACGGCGCTTGGAGTGGCGTCACCCTCGACCACACCCTCGACATGGCCACCGGGAACTACACCTCGCCCGGCTACGAGAAAGACGAGGCGGGCCGCACCATGGCGAACTTCTTCGCATCCGAACCCTACAGCGACAAGATGCGACTGGCCCTGTCCTTTCCCCGTAAGGCCACCCCCGGCAGCAAGTGGGTCTACCACACCTCGGACACCTTCCTCGCCACCCGCGCGATGAGCGACTACCTGCAGGAAAAGACCGGCATGGGCGCCGACGTCTTCGACATGCTCCGCGACGACGTGCTCGAACCCATCGGCATCGGGCCCGACTCCCTTGCCTCCTCCCGCACCGACAACAGCCCCGGCGGAGCACCCTTCGGCGGCTACGGCATGTTCTGGACGCAGGACTCCGTCGCCCGGTTCGCGAAATTCCTCAACAACGACCACGGCACCGTCAACGGCACGCAGATACTCGACCCGGCACTGCTCGCGGCCACCATGCAACGCACACCGGAGGCCCGGGGCATGACCACCACCGGCACCAAGCCCATGAAGTACCAGAACGGCTTCTGGGGCCGCGAGTTCACCTCCGCCGACAACCCCGCCTACACCAGCCCCTTCTACGTACCATTCATGTCGGGATACGGCGGCATCACCGTCGCGATGATGCCGAACGGCGCCACCTACTACTACTTCAGCGACAACAACGAGTTCAGCTGGAGCGCCGCCATCGCCGAAGCCGACAAGCTGGCGCCCATGCCCGGCGCGGCAGTTACTGCGAGGTAGACCCCATCGGACGCACCCTTATCGGCCTAGGATGCGCTTCGCCTGACCATGACCGTTGCCGGGGTGTCCCACCCGAACCCTTCCAGGTTCGATAGGAGACTCCGGCCAGCCGACAGTCGCTGAGGGGTGGACAGTTCAGCCTCCTTCGTGTGGTCACGCTCCTGCCCGTCGGGTACTACAACCGACGGGCAGGAGCGTGCCTGGGTGCGTAGCGATCAAGCAATGACGCCCCCAGGCTCAACTGACAACTCCCACGCTAGGGGCCCATCAGAATCTGCGACCGATGCTGGCGAAGACCTATTCAGCCGCGCCATCCGGTCGACCCATGAGGCGGAAGCCTCGCCCGCTAGCGGAGCCGTGCCCAGCGCTAATTGCCATGCAAGCATCCTCATATACGGCCTTCACTCTCAACCGCTGTCGGGCATCTCCTGAGTGAATGGGCAGCCTCCCCCTTGACATCCAACTCAGTCGCCCCAGGTCAGCGCACTCCACCCGACTAACTTCGCCAAGGACACGAACTGCAGTCCTTCGCGCCCGTTGGCTGCGGCTCGGGCCTCTGTGTCGAGCCGGGCCCGCTACCCTCTGGCGGCTATGGAGATCCCGGAACCCGCCGGACCGCTGTACATCGATCCGGACCGCGAGGATCCGAAGCGGGCCGGTCTGCGGGATCTGTCCAGCCACCCGGTACCCGCGCGAGCAGTTCCTGGTCTACAACAGGCCGTCCTGGGAGTGCCCGTTCGATCCGGAGAACGGGCACCGCTACACCCATGACGAGACCGTGCCTGCTTGCGTCCACTCGGACAAGATCGGTCTGGAGCCCGACAGGATCGCTCCGCCGCCGGAGGCGCGGCCAGACCTGGGCGGGGCGGTGGTGCAAGCGGTGCACGGGCCGGGCGGGGTGGGCAAGAGCACCTTGGCCGCCCAGTGGGCGCACCAGCACGCCAACGCCCACGTCCTGACCTGGTGGATCACCGCCGACTCTACGGCCAACATCACCGCCGGGCTGGCCGATCTGGCCGGGATGCTGGTGCCGGAGATGACCCGGCGGCTGGAGGGCCTGGCGGCCGTGGTCGCCCAGGCCCGCGCGGCCGGGTTGACCGTCGAGGTGCCCTCCGACCTGATCGAAGCCTGCCGCCAGGTGGTCGTCCAAGCCGCCGGGACGCCGTCGGTGGCTCCCCAGGACTCCTTGCGGCTGGTGCCGGTCCGTCAGGCGTCACCGCAATCACGCTCCAGCCTCGTCCGTCGGCAGAGCCGGCCCAGCGGTTGTGGGGCTGGCTGCGCACCCCGTGGTGTGGTCGGTCATGTCAGTTCCTCCCGCTGGTGCTCTGGCTGGCATTCCGTCCGAGACGCAGCGCGGAGACGAGGAAGAAGACGCCGCCGAGCAGGGCGTAGCCGGCCACATTGACCAAAGAAGCTCCTGCGCTCGACGCCATGAGGAAGAACGACACGCCGGCCAGCACGGAGATGGCCCCGCTGACGATCATCGCCCACTGTCCCCCCAATCGGCGCCGCCGGATGGCCACGACGAGCTGCACCATGCCGGCCACGACGGCCCATGCCCCCCAGACTCGCAGGACGGCTGGGATTCCGGAGGTGAGGGCGACAGCGAGTCCGACGGCGGCGAGGGCGCTGATCGCGATGTTGACGTAGAGACCTGGGGCGGACCCGTTCGCGGATCCGCCAGCCACGTTGACCCGCGCGGAGCGGGCATCGACGGCGGCGGCGGCCACGTCGAACGCCGGGTACAGCACGATCAGCACCGCGGTCAGCAGGCTGATGCTCGACGCGGTCGGGAACAGCAGGGCCGCCCAGACGAGGGCGAACCCGAAACGCACGAAGTAGAGCCGCCGAAGTGTCGCTGCGACATCGGTCGCAGCCGGAGCGGTGGTGGTCATGACAGATTCCCTTCATTCGAGGTGGATCATGGCCGGACGAACCTGGTCGTCGGTCAACCGCAGCGTCGCGGCCGCGACGATCTCCTTGACAAGCCCAAGCTCACGGCGCCTTGCCGCGCAGCAGGTCGCTCTGCCACCGGCTTTATCGGAATGGCACCTTCAGGCAGAAAGACTGTTCTCTCTTGCAGCGCCGAGCCTGGCAGACGTCGTCGGCGATTGCAAGACCGATCGTTCTTTCTGCTACGGTCGGTTCATGGCGACACCGTTCCACCCCGCGCCCGACAGCCAGAACAGCAACCCGGGGAGGCAGGGGCGGTCCGAGGCCCGAGAACGGCTGTTGTCCACGGCCAGCGGCCTGTTCTACCGCGAGGGGATCCGTGCGGTCGGGGTCGAGCGGATCCTCGCCGAGGCCCCGGCCACGCGAGCGACGTTCTACCGGCACTTCCCCTCGAAGGAAGACCTCGTACTCGCCTACCTGCGCGGCGTCGACGCCCACATCCGCGCCGACATGCAGGCCGCCATCGAAGCCGCGCCGTCGCCGGCCGACGCGCTGCGCACGATCGGCACTTCCGTCGCCAACGACCTGGCCAAACCAGAGTTCCGCGGGTGTGCTTTCCTCAATGCCGCAAACGAGTACCCCGACCCCAACGACCCGGTGCGCCAGGTGGTCCTCGACCACCGATCCTGGTACGTGACCACGCTCACGGAACTGTTCGCGCAGGTCTTCGGGGCCTCACCCCGGCGCGGCAAACCAGAGCACGCCGCAAGGCACTTCGTCATGATGCGCGACGGCGCCATGACCGGCGCCCACCTCGACGGCGTGGAGAGCGTCGGCGCCGCGTTCCAACGCGGCGTCGAGGGCCTGCTCACCGTCCTTCACTGAGCACTCGCGAGCTGTCGGCAGCAAGTCGGCTACTGGCTCGACCAGCGGCCGGTGAAGAGCTCCTGGCCCGGCGCCGGACCGGGCAACGGGTCATGTCCCGGCCGCAATCCGTCGAGCGCTATCGCGATCAGCCGCCGGCGAGCCTCGGCGGCGGCGGGGAGCAGGTCGTGCTTGCCTTGCTTGCGAAGCTGATCGACGACCGGGGAACGGCCGAACTGCTCGATGAGCAGTGAGATGTCGACCGCGGTCACATCGGCGCGGAGGACGCCGGCCTCATGTGCTCGCCGTACCAGCTCATCGAGCAGTTCGTCGCCGCGGCGGGACTTGGCGCTCATCTCCTGGGTCACCTCGATGGCGCCGGCGATGGGCGCCATCGAGCCCTGTCCGAACTCGACGCAACCGCAGACGAATGCCGCCAGTCCTGCCCATGGATCGGGATCGGCCAGGCCCTGCTCGGCCGCCTCGTTCCACTGGTCGAGGGACACCAGGCTGAGCCGCTGGAACAGCTCCTCCTTCGTCTCGTAACGGCGGTAGAGGCTGCCGATGCCGACGCCTGCCCGGGCGGCGATGGCGGCGACGGACGCGTGCGCGCCGTCTTCGGCGAGCACGTCGCGGGCGGCCTGGAGCAACGCGCGGTCGTTGCGTTCTGCGATGTCTTTACGCGTGGTCATCGCCACAGACCCTACCAGTTGCGGAGTGAATCACTCCGGCATAGCCTCAAGGCGGAGCGAATCGCTCCGCTAGTTGAGGAGATGCGACATGAACCCCGACATCGAGGCGATCGAGCAGGTCGTGCGCGACGCCGAAGAGCTGCAGAGCGACGTCGCCGGTTTCACCGGGCTGCTGACCGATGAGGTGGCCCTGGTCAACTTCACCGGGATCCGGCTGCGCGGCCGCGAGCAGGTCAAGGAGGTCATGGCCCAGGCGCTGCGCACCCCGTTGAAGGACGTGCTGACCAAGAACGAGCTGCTCGACGTCACGTTCCTGCGGCCGGACGTGGCGCTGGCCAACCTGATCAAGCACGTCAACGACGGCCGCACGGGAGCGCTGACGTTCGTGCTGGTCAAGGACGACGGCACGTGGCGGATCGCGCTGGCTCAGACCACCCCGGTGGTGACGTCATGAGTGTGGCTCTGGTCATCGGTGCCACCGGCCAGCAGGGCGGCGCCACCGCACGTCATCTGCTGCGCCGCGGCTGGCAGGTCCGCGCCCTGGTCCGCGACCCGGAAAGCCCCGCCGCCCGCCGCCTCACCGGCGCCGAGCCCACGGTCGGCGACCTGGGAGACCCCGCGTCCCTGGAACGGGCCATGCGCGGCGTCGACGCTGTGTTCAGCATGCAGGCCCTGGCCTACGAACCAGAAACCCTCAAGGCCGAGGTACGGCAGGGCATGCTCGTCGCAGACGTCGCCCTGGATGCCGGAGTCGGGCACCTGGTCTACAGCTCGGTCGGCGGTGCCGAACGGCGCACCGGGATCGAGCACTTCGAGAGCAAGGCGGCGATCGAGTCCTATATCCGCGCTCTTGGATTGCCCGCGACCATCCTGCGGCCGGTGTTCTTCATGGACAACCTGCTGCACTACGCAGACGCGGAAGGCGAACGGGTGATGGAACTCCCGGTGCTGCCCGACCGGCCGATGCAGCTGATCGCGACCGACGACATCGGCCGCATCGCCGCGCACGTCATCGACCACAGAGACGACTATCTGGGCATGGAACTCGAAATCGCCGGCGACGAGCTGAGCTTCTCCGAAGTGGCCGCAATCTACGAGAAGGTCACCGGAGTGCCAACACGCCTCGACGCACTGCCGGTCGAGGGCAGGATGTTCGAGTGGTTCGCAGAAAGCGGCTACCAGGCCGACCTCGTCAAACTGCGCGACCACTTCCCTGGCTTGCTCACCTTCCAGGACTGGCTCGGCAGGCAGATCCGCCAGATGTGATTCTGACCACGCAATTGCCAGCCGCCATGGCTGCCACATGCCGCAGGTCCCCACGCCGCTCAGGCCGTGCTGATCTCTCACGACAGATCGTCAGAGCCACGGCCCCACCACCGAAAGACTGGAAGACATCATGAGCAAGATCTGGTTCATCACCGGTTCGTCCCGCGGCCTGGGCCGCAATTTCGTCGAAGCCGCCCTGTCCCGCGGCGACAAGGTCGCCGCGACCGCCCGCAACACCGCACACCTTGATGACGTGGTCGCCGCCTACGGCGATGCGGTACTTCCGCTCGAGCTGGACGTGACCGAAAGGGCAGCGGTCTTCGAGAGCGTGAAACGGGCCAAGGAGCACTTCGGCCGTCTCGACGTCATCGTGAACAACGCGGGCTACGGCCTGTCCGGCGCTGTCGAAGAGCTGACCGAGCAGCAACTACGAGACCAGCTCGAGACCAACCTGTTCGGCGCGGTGCGAGTCGTCCAGGCCGCGCTGCCCTATCTACGCGCACAGGGCAACGGGCACATCATTCAGATCTCGTCGGTCGGCGGCCTCACCGTGTTCCCGCTGGGCGGCGGATACGTCGCCTCCAAATGGGCCCTGGAAGGCCTGAGTGAAACCCTCGCCCAAGAAGTCGCCGCCTTCGGCATCAAGGTGACTCTCGTCGAGCCCGGCTCCTACGCCACCGAAGGAGCCGCCGGCGCCGTCCACGCCGACTCCGACCCGCTCTACGACGGTCTGCGTGAGAGCTTCGCCGAGTTCGCCAAGACGCTCGATGTAGGCGACCCGGCCGCCGCGGGCCGGGCACTCCTCAAGCTCGCCGACTCCGACAACCCGCCCTTGCGCGTGTTCTTCGGCACCCAAGGCAACCAGATCCTCCCGCAGGTCTACGCCGACCGACTCAAGACCTGGGCCGACTGGCACGACCTTGCCGCGGAGGCACACGGACACACCCCCGCAGCCCCGGCTGCCTGACCCGGCCGCCGACCCGCGGGAGGGCGCCGACCACACCACGGGAACCCTCCAGCAGGACAACGGCCCCCACCCCGCAGCGCGCGCACACCGCGGCAAGGTGGGGGCCGGTCGCCGGAAGCACATCGCACCAGTTCACAATCCCGTCCCGGTCCGGCCGCCGATCCGGGCCACGCTCCGCCCGGCGGACCACCATCGAGGATCTCGTGGCCGAGTCTCCCCCGTCGATCCTGGCGAGGGGACGGAGTCGGCGGTCGGGGTGACGGTGCCGCCGTAGCGACCGGGCATGACGACGTCGGCGTTGCTGTGGCGACTTCAGGGAGGCAGAGCATTGGGATCGTGACGTTTGTCTTCATCCCTGTACTGAGCGGGCGGGTGCATCGGCCAAGGTCTCCACCGCGTCCTGGTACGCGGGCGAAGCGCCGTCGGCGATGGCGCAGACATGCGCCGCCGCTGAGGCCACGTCCCGGCCCGGCTCCTTGCGTCATAGATCGGGGGGTTCGATCGGATCTCCGGGAGACCAGGGGGTCAGCCACATTTCGGCGCTGTCGTATTCCCCCAGGGTGATGTCGTCGTTGCGCTGGACCAGGCTGACGAGACAGGAGCGGTGCCTCCACGCCAGCCGCCGCCAGCCATAGCGGGTGTCGTGCCTCTCGGCCCGAGGCATTCCGATCTCCGCGCTCACCAGTTGAGAAACCCGGTCGAAGGCTGCGTCGAACGCCGCCCGCTCGGCCTTGGGGTAGCGATCGAAAGCGGGGCCGTACCAGTCGTCGTGTCGATCGGTGGCCCCATCGGCCGGACCTGGATCGTCGTGATCCCGGCCGAAGGGTGGCCAGAAGACAGCGAATACCAAGCTGAGATCGGTAACCCAGTCACCCTCGATCACCGTATGCAGAATGCGCCCGCCGCCCAGATCGAGGGGAATCCTGTGGGAGGTTCTATGGTTCCCGGCAGGGAAACAATCGTCGTGGTCCTGCCAACCGGGCCAGCGCAGCCCGCGCAGCGTCGCCTCCAGCCTTTCGGCGGAGGGCAGCACCGCTCCCAGTTCAAGCAGCCCCCGGACAAAGGCGGCGTCCACTGGGATCGCCTTCAGGCTCACCGCTCGAGACTACCGGCGGAAGCGCCAACAGCGGCGCCGAGTCAGGCAGAACCCTGCCACCCCCTCGCGCGCACGGCGTTGGGCGCGGTGCAGACCAAGCCCCGGCTGTTAGGACGCGCCCTGGCGGACCAGTGGGTGCTCCTGCGTGTTCCGATGTGCCCTTCCCCAGCCCACGCCGTCCCAGCAGCCAGGGTTCGGTGAAGTCCTGGATGTGCCCCGAGTACGGGGGCTGGCTCCCCGCCGGGTGCTCGGCGCCGGGCTGGCGCGTCCCTCGGGACGTCCCGAGGGACGGCTCAGCGGTTTCGGCGACGTCAGAGGATGAGGTCCTCGGGCCGGGTGACCTCGCGGGGACCCGGCACCCGCTCCAGCCGCTCGAGCGGATCGGCCTGGATGTGGGCGTCCAGGCCGAGCCCGGTGAGGTCGGCGACGCGGCGCACCGGCACCTGGTACGTGCGGTACGCACCGTAGGAGAAGGACTCCTCGGTCGGTATGTCGTCCAGCAGCGCCGACTGGCTGAGGAGGTAGCCGGTGACCGACGGCTTCCCGGACTTGGTGACCATCGCCACGATCTTCCAGTACTCGCGGGGCAGTTGCACGCCCCGGTAGGGGTCGTCGTCGGGTGCCAGCACCGGCCCGGTGAAGACGCTGACGGTCAGATCGTGGTTGTCGGCGTTGTTGAGGACATAGTCCTCCAGTCCCAACCACAGCGTCTGGCCCGCGTTGAACGCGTGGTGCTGCGGGGTGGCGTTGGTGAAGTGGAAGGTGTCGTCGGCGGCGGCGTCGGCCTGTGCGCGGGTGTCGCCCCAGGCGGGGTCGAGCCGCCGCACCAGGTGGCCGCGGTCCAGTTCGTTGTCGCGGTAGACGTCCTCGCCGGTCTGCTCCGCGGCGGGCAGCCTGGGGTCGAAGATCCAGCGGTCGCCCTCCCGCCGCGGCCGCTGGGAGCGCTTGCCGTCGATGTTGCACGCGGTGAAGAGCGCGAGCCGGCGCCTGCGGTGCATGACCACGCTGAAGTGGTGGTAGCGCAGTTCGGCGGAGGCGACCGCGGCCAGTTCCGGCGAGAGGGCGGGCAGCGGCAGGCGACGGGCGAGGAACGCCGGGTCGTACCCCCCGCGGGTGGTGTAGTCGGGATCGATCGTGATCCGCTCGGGCGCCGCGGGCGGGTGCCCGTCCGCGACCCGGACGGTGATCTCCAGCGGCAGCGCGACGGTGACGGCGCCGTCCGCCGGCGACGGCACCGCGGCCGCCATGGTGGCCGTGGACGGAGCCGCGGCGGTCATCACGGCCGGGGCCGCGGCGGGGTTCGCGGCGGGAGCGGCCTGGGACATCGCGGCGGGAACCGCGGCGGACATCGCGCCCGGCGCCGCGGCCGGTGCCGTGCTGAGCGGGTTCGCGGTCATCGGGGCGGGCGTGCCGGCGGCGGTGGACAGGAGGGTCGCGGCCTGCTCGATGCGTTCGGGCGCGAAGAGCTGGTCGACGAGCGCGCGCTGCGGCCCCTGCAGCCCGGCCTCGCGCACCGTCCGGCAGATGCGGCTGATGCGCACGCCCTCGTTGAGGACGCCGCCGAACTCCTCGCGGTCCGGCGCCGGCACGCTCGCGTGGTGGAGCGCCACGATCTCCCACTGGTCGTTGAACACCGGCGAACCGGACGAGCCCGGTTCGGTGTCGGTCGCGTAGTGCAGGAACCGCTCGGGGATGTCGACGACGCGGTTCTCGCGCAGCGCCACCTGCTTCTTGTCGCCGCGCGGGTGCTGGACGATCGTGACGAACTCCCCGATGATCACCTTGCCCTCGGTCTCGAGCATCGGGTTGAACCCGAACGGTGCCAGGTCGGCGGCGGACGCCCGCACCGCGACCAGCGCGAAGTCCAGGTCGGGGTCGGCGAGGAAGAAGCGGTCGGGGTCCAGCGGGTGGGTCGTCACGGGCAGCGGCCGCCCGTCCAGGCCGTCCTGGAAGTTGAACTCGATCACGCTGGTGCGGGCGGTGGCGGCGTCGGGCAGCACGTGGTGGTTGGTCAGCAGCAGCACGGGCGACACCAGCGAGCCGGTGCCGAACCCGGTCGGCCGGCCCCGCTCGTCGCGGATGCCGACCCGCCCCACGGCGCGGGCGGCGGCCACCCCGGCGTCGAGGTAGCGGACGCCCACGTAGTCGACGGTGTTGATGATCCTCTCGAGCCGGGCGGCGCGTTCGGCGGCGCCCGGCTCGAGCAGGTCGCCGTCGGCGTAGAAGCGGCTGAGCCGGTCGACCCGCTTGGCGATGCGCTCGGGGCTGTCGGCCGTCGCGACGCCTCCCGGGGAGGTCAGCGCGCTCTCCTGACCGCGCCGTTCCGCTGCGCGCTCGGCCACCCGGCGCCGCGCGGCCTCGCGCTGGCGTTCCAGTTCCCGCTCGTAGAGTTCCATTATTCCCCCGGTCATTCCCTGAAGGTCACGGAACTCGCGTCGTACCCCCTAATACGACTCGTCCACGCATTTCCCGCAATTTCGCCGGAATCCGGTGGCGCCCTTTACCTCGCGCCGGGGATTGTTTGACAGGAGGGCAAGGAGGGGGGCGACGTGACGGCCACCATCGTCTTCGTGCACGGCAGGGGCCAGGAGTTCCGCGATCCGGCGGCAATGGCGCGCGAATGGCTCGCGGGTCTCAACGGCGGCCTGACCAGGGCCGGTTTGGAGGCGTTCGCGCCCGACCGGGTGGTGCTTCCGTATTACGGGAACGTGCTTTACCAGGCCACGGCGAAACTGGCGCAGGAACGGCCGCGCCTGGAGGCGCTGCCCGGAGATCCGGACGCGCCGGGGCCGCTGCATCCGTACATGCCGGCCGATGTGGGCGAGACCGAGCGGCGGCTCATCGCCGGCATGGCCGCGGCGGCCGAGGCGGCGGCAGCCGAGCCCGGGGACGAGGGCAGGCCGTGGCCGCCCGACCGGCTGCTGTCCTGGGACCTGGCCCGGCGGCTCCTGGCGGAGCTCGCCCGGCGCACCCGGGTCGATCAGGAGATCATCACCGCGCATCTGCGCGACCTCGCGGTCTACCTGACCCGGGCCCGCACGGAGGTGCTCGCCGCGGTGCGGGGCCAGGTGCCCGGGACGGGGCCGCTGGTACTGGTCACGCACAGCCTGGGCACGGTCGTCGGCCGCGACCTGCTCGACGACGCGGGCATCCGCGGCCGGACCCTGGCCTGGGTCACCGTGGGCTCACCGCTCGGACTGGAGGCGGTGCAGAGCAACATGCGACCGCCCGGGGCCCGGCACCCGGGGCCGACGGTGAACTGGACCAACGCCTACGACGTCCGCGACATCGTCGCGCTCGGCCATCCGCTGCGGCCCCTCTACGGTGACCCGCTGCTGGACGTCAGGGTCGAGAATGGCGACCGGCCGCACTCGGTCGAGCGGTATCTGGGCCATCCGGAGGTCGCCCGCCCGGTCGGCGAGGCGGTCGCGCCGAGCTGAAGCACGACGCCGCCGGAGCCCGCCGGAGATCGTCTGGCTCCGCCGCCACGCCTGGAATTCCTCGGGTCAGCCCTCCACCCAGCCGTACTTGCGGGCGAAGGTCACCAGGCCCCGCCGCAGGTGGGTGATCTGCGCGCCGGTCAGTTCGGGCGCCTCCTTGATGAGCAGCTCGGTCAGCTCCTGGACGAACTCCCTCTCCGAGAGGACGTCGCACAGGCCGTCGTCCTCATCGGGCCTGGCGTCGAACACGCCCTTGTCCCCCGCGGACGGGACGTACCCGTCGGCCGCCGGCGGGCGTTCCCCGCCTTTGACGCGCACCGCGTAGGCCTTGAGGCCGCGCTCCCCCTGGGTCACCTCGAATTCGACGGACGTGCCGGGCGTGAACGCCGACTTCTCGTCGAGAAGGTCGTTGGCGTGGACGAAAACGTCCTCGCCGCCGGCGTCCGGCACGATGAACCCGTATCCCCGCATGTCGTCGAACCGCAGGACCTTGCCTGTCTCCGCCATGGCCACCCCTCCAACAACGACGTCACTTCCTCAGCAAAGCGACCTCCCGCAAGTGGTCCGAACCTATCCGTTCCCGCGGGCCGGGGTGATGAGGTGCAGGGCGTCGGCGACCTGGTCGGCGGTGGGCATCGAGTCGGGCGACAGCAGGCCTTGCAGGACGTAGCCGACCACGATGGCGTGCACCAGGGAGCCCAGGCCCTGGGCGGTGCCGGGGTCGACCTCGCCGGCGTCCACCCCCAGGACCATGGCGGCCAGTTCGGCGCGGCCTCGCGCGGTGCCCTCCTGGAGGGGGCGGCGGACCTCCTCGCTGAACTGGGCCTCGGTGTAGGCCTGCGCGCTGGCCGTCAGCAGGGGGCGCTGGCGGGGGATGGCGGTGAACAGCTCGTTCAGGAACACCCGCAGCCGCTCGGGCGGGCCGGCCTTCCCGGCGGCCCGGACGGCGGCCTCGATGGTGTCGCCCCACTCGTCGGTGGCCTGCAGGACGGCCACGGCCATCAGGTTGTCCTTGGACCCGTAGTGGTAGCCGATGGAGGCCAGGTGCGCGCCCGAGGCGGCGGCGATGTCGCGTGCCGTGGTGCGGCTGTAGCCCTTCTCGGCCAGGCAGGCCCTGGCGCCGGCCAGCAGGTCCTCTCGCTGTCCCATGGGCCGAGCCTAGCATTTGGACGTACGTACATTTGACGACCGCATTTGTACGTACGTACGATCGACCCATGTTCTTCTCCGGTGCCCGGGCGGGCGGCCTGGCCGTCCTGCTGCTGCCCGCCCTGCTGGTCTCGATGGACCTGTCGATCCTGTTCGTGGCCGCGCCCTCGATCTCCGCGGCACTGACGCCCACCGCCACGCAGTGGCTGTGGATGATGGACGTCTACGGCTTCGTCATGGCCGGGCTGCTGATCACGATGGGCGGCCTGGGCGACCGGATCGGGCGCCGCAGGCTGCTGATGATCGGTTCCGCCCTGTTCGGCGCCGCGTCGGCCCTCATCGTCCTCGCCGCCGACCCGGTGACCTTCATCCTGGCCAGGGCCCTGCTGGGGATCGGCGGCGCGACGCTGGCGCCCTCCACGCTGTCGCTCATCCGCGGCCTCTACGACGACGAGCGGCGGCGGCGCTCGGCGGTGGCCGCCTGGACGGTCGCCTTCACCGGCGGTTCGGTGGCCGGGCCGATCGTGGGCGGGCTGCTGCTCGAGCGGTTCTGGTGGGGTTCGCTCTTCCTGATCAACGTGCCGGTCATGCTGGTGCTCCTGGTGGCGGCGCCGCTGCTGGTCGAGGAGTCCCGCGGTCCGAGCCGGGTCCGGTTCGACCTGCCGGGCGCGGCGCTGTCGCTGCCGGCCGTGCTCGGCCCGGTGCTGGCCCTGAAGCGGGTCACCGAGCACGGCCTGGACGCCTGGGCGGCGGTGGCCGTGGCCGCCGGGGCGGCGTTCGCGGGCGCGTTCGCGGTGCGGCAGCGCCGGGCCGCCCACCCATTGATCGACGCCGGCCTGTTCCGGATCCGCGCGTTCGCGGCCGCGATCGGCGCCAACACCGTCGTCTCGCTGTCGGCGGCGGGGATGGGCGTGCTGGCGTTCACCTTCATGCAGACCGTGCACGGGCTCAGCCCGCTGCGCGCGGCGCTGGCGGCCCTGCCGACCTTCGCGGGGACCTTCGCCGGCGCGGCGCTGGCCGGCGCGCTGGCGGAGCGCCTGCGTCCCGCGCCGCCGGTCGCCGCGGGGCTGGCGTTCACCGCCGCCGGGTTCGGCGTGGTCGCCCTGGTGCGCCCCGACAGCACGCTGTGGCTGTTCATCGGCGGCTACACGGTGCTGACGTTCGGCATCGGGATCACCGGGACGCTCGCCAACACCCTGATCCTGGCCACCGCGCCGCCGGAGCGCGCCGGGGCCGCCGCGGGCCTGTCGGAGACCAGCGCCGAGTTCGGCGCCGCCCTGGGCATCGCGGTCCTGGGCTCGGTCGCCGGCTCGGTCTACCGGACGACGATGGAGGAGGACGCGCCGGCGGGCACGGGCGAGGCCGCCGTGGAGACCGTCGCGGGCGCCGTCGCCGAGGCCGAACGGGCGGCCGGCGACGGCGGGGCCGCGCTGCTGGACGCGGCGAACACCGCCTACACCGCCGGGGTCAACGCGGCAGCGTCCATCAGCGTGGTCCTGCTCCTCCTGGTCACCGCCCTGACCGCGTACGCGCTGCGCGACGGCCGGACCGCGCAGGCCGGCACCCCGGAAACCGGGCACCCAGCGGACAGGCCCGCAGCGGACAGGCACCCAGCGGACGGGAACGCAGCGGACAGGCCCGCGGATGACGGGTCCGTGCAGGACGACGAGCGCGCGGAGGCGGGCCGCCCGCGGCCGGACGGCTCCTGACGCGCCCGCCCGCCCCGGCCCTGGGCGGCGGCGTCGCGGGTCAGGCGGGGGCGGGGCAGACGGCGGGGTCTCCCGCGGCCAGGTCGTCGTCTCCGCGCTCGGACTGCACGTACCGGATGTAGCGCTCGCTCTCGGCGAAGACCACGGTGTCGTCCCAGCCCAGGTGCGGCGCCATCAGCTCGGCCACGTGGTAGGCGGCGGCCAGCCCGGCGTCGCGCTCCTCCATCGCGATGCGCGTGCGCCGCGCCAGCACGTCCTCCAGGTGCAGGGCGCCCTCGTGGGTGACGGCGTAGACCGCCTCGGCGCGCAGGTAGTCCTGGGCGCCGGGGACGGGCTCGCCCAGCGAGGGGTCCTTCGCGATGAGGGCCAGCAGTTCGGGGACGCACGACCCGTACCGCTTGAGCAGGTGTTCCACCCGCGCCACGTGCAGGCCGGAGTCGGCGGCCAGGTGGCGGCGCTCGTTCCACAGCACCTCGAACCCGACCGCGCCCAGCACCGGCAGCCGCGCGGTCACCGAGGCCGGAACGGGACCTTCCAGGCCCTCGGCGGCGACGTCGACGGCGTCCTGCGCCATCACCCGGTAGGTGGTGAACTTGCCGCCGGTCACCACGACCAGTCCCGGCACCGGTTCGGCGACGGTGTGCTCGCGCGACAGCCGGGTGGTGTCGTCGGCCTCGCCCGACAGCAGCGGCCGCAGGCCCGCGTACACCCCCTCGACGTCCTCGCGCTCCAGCGGGATGCGCAGCAGCCCGTTGACCTGGTCCAGCAGGTAGTCGACGTCGGCCTCGTCGGCGGTGGGGCCGTCGGGGCCCCGCTCCCAGGGTGTGTCGGTGGTCCCGATGATCCAGTGCCGGCCCCAGGGGATGACGAACAGCACGCTCTTGGCGGTCCGCGCGATCACGCCGGTGTTCAGGTGGATCCGGTCGCGCCGCACCAGCAGGTGGACGCCCTTGGACGCGCGGACGCTGAAGGAGGTGCGGGTGCCGGCCATGCGCCCGGCGCCGTCGGTCCACACGCCGGTGGCGTTGACGACGCGGCGGGCCCGCACGGGGATCTCCGTGCCGGACTCGCCGTCCAGCACGACCGCGCCCGTCACCCGCTCGCCCTCGCGCAGGAACCCGGTCACCTCCGCCCGGGTGGCGACGCACGCGCCGTAGTGCGCGGCGGTGCGGGCGACCGCCATGGTGTAGCGGGCGTCGTCGACCTGGGCGTCGTAGTACTGGATGGCGCCGACGAGGGCGTCGGGGCGCAGCCCGGGCGCCTCGCGCAGCGCCGCGCCGCGGGACAGCTGGCGGTGCCGGGGCATCACCCGCGAGCCGCCGATGGTGTCGTAGAGGGTGACGCCGGCGCCGACGTAGCAGCGTTCCCAGAGGCGGTGCCGCAGCGGGTAGAGGAACGGCACGGGCCGTACCAGGTGGGGGGCCAGGCGGGTCAGCAGCAGCGCGCGTTCCCGCAGCGCCTCGCGGACCAGCCCGAAGTCGCGCTGCTCCAGGTAGCGCAGCCCGCCGTGCACGAGCTTGCTGGAGCGCGAGGAGGTCCCCGACGCCCAGTCGCGGGCCTCGACCAGCGCGACCGACAGGCCGCGGGAGACGGCGTCCAGGGCGGCTCCGGCGCCGACGATTCCGCCGCCGACCACCAGCACGTCGAACTCGGTGTCGGCCAGCCGCTTCAGGGCGGCCTCGCGGTACTGCGGTCCGAGTGGTAGCGATTTCACTTTCCGCTCCTCAAGGGAAGATCCGTGCGGGAGATGGGGGGCGGGAGACGGGGGTGGGGCCGGGGGGCGGGGGCCGGGAGGCGGGGCCGGGTGCCGGTGTCCGGTCCCGCCTCCCGGTGTGCGGGGGCGGCGCCTTCTAGTCGACGTCGACCCAGTCCAGGGTGCGCTGCACGGCCTTCTTCCAGCCGGCGTAGCCGCGCTCGCGCTGCCCTGCGTCCCAGGCGGGCGCCCAGCGGCGGTCCTCGTTCCAGTTGCTGCCGAGTTCGGCGGTGGACTTCCAGAACCCGGTGGCCAGCCCGGCGGCGTAGGCGGCGCCGAGCGCGGTGGTCTCGGCGACCACCGGCTTGGACACCGGGACGCCCAGCACGTCGGCCTGGATCTGCATGCACAGCTCGTTGGCGGTGACGCCGCCGTCGACCTTCAGCACGTCCAGCGCGACCCCGGAGTCCTCCCGCATCGCCTCCACGACGTCGCGGGTCTGGTAGCAGATCGACTCCAGCGTCGCCCGTGCCAGGTGGGCGTTGGTGTTGTAGCGCGACAGCCCGACGATGGCGCCGCGCGCGTCGCTACGCCAGTACGGGGCGAACAGCCCGGAGAAGGCCGGGACGAAGTACACGCCGCCGTTGTCGTCGACCTGCCGGGCCAGCGCCTCGCTCTGCGCGGCGCCGGAGATGATGCCGAGCTGGTCGCGCAGCCACTGCACGGCCGACCCGGTCACCGCGATCGAGCCCTCCAGCGCGTACACCGGCGCCTCGTCGCCCAGCTGGTAGCAGACGGTGGTGAGCAGGCCGTTGGCCGAGCGGACCAGCTCGGTGCCGGTGTTGAGCAGCAGGAAGTTGCCGGTGCCGTAGGTGTTCTTGGCCTGGCCGGGCTCGAAGCACACCTGGCCGACGGTGGCGGCCTGCTGGTCGCCCAGCGCCGCCGTCAGCCGCACCTCGCCGCCCAGCGGGCCGTCGGCGCGGGTGACGCCGTACCCGGCGGGGTCGGAGGAGGGCCTGATCTGCGGGAGCATGGCGCGGGGGACGCCGAAGAACGACAGCAGCTCCTCGTCCCAGTCGAGGGTCTCCAGGTCCATGAGCATGGTGCGGCTGGCGTTGGTGACGTCGGTGACGTGGACGCCGCCGTCGGTGCCGCCGGTCAGGTTCCACAGCAGCCAGCTGTCGGTCGTCCCGAACAGGGCGTCGCCGGCCTCGGCGGCCTCCCGCACGCCCTCGACGTTCTCCAGGATCCACTGGATCTTGCCGCCGGAGAAGTACGTCGCCGGGGGCAGGCCCGCCTTGCGGCGGATCACCTCGCCGCGGCCGTCGCGCTCCAGGGCGGAGGCGATCCGGTCGGTGCGGGTGTCCTGCCAGACGATCGCGTTGTAGTAGGGGCGCCCGGTGCGGCGGTCCCAGACCACGGCGGTCTCGCGCTGGTTGGTGATGCCCAGCGCGGCCAGGTCGGAGTGCGTCAGGTTCGCCCTGGTCAGCGCGGTCTGGATGACCGCCCGGGTGCGCTCCCAGATCTCGGTGGGGTTGTGCTCCACCCAGCCGGCCCGGGGCAGGACCTGCTCGTGCTCGAGCTGGTGGCGGGCGATCTCGTTGCCGCCGTGATCGAAGATCATGAACCGGGTGCTGGTCGTGCCCTGGTCGACCGCTCCGACGAAGTCGCTCATGTGGTGTTCCTCCTGGATGGGACGGGGGTGCGGGCGCGGTGGGCGGGGCGGGGGACGGCGGTCGCGGTCACGCGGCCTCGGCCGGGACCCTGGTGGGGGCCGGCTCCGGTTCGGGCGCGTCCGCGGCGGGCAGGAACCGTCCGATCAGGGCCTTGTAGAGACCGGCCCCCAGCACGCCGCCCACCAGCGGGCCGATGATCGGTACCCAGAAGTACAGGTCGCCGTACTGGTCGCGCCAGGCTCCCCCGTATCCGGTGATGAAGGAGGCCAGTCTCGGCCCGAAGTCGCGGGCCGGGTTGATGGCGTAGCCGGCGTCGGTGCCCCAGGCCATCCCGATCGCGACCACGACCAGGCCGATGACGAACGGGGCGAGGTTGGCCAGCGGGCCGTCGTTGCGGGCGTCGGTGATCGCCAGGACCAGGAACAGCAGGATGGCGGTGCCGATGATCTGGTCGCGCAGCGCGCCGAGGCTGCTGACGGGCAGCTCGCCGTTGCCCGGCAGGGTGGAGAACACGCCCTGGGTCTTGATGGTGTGGCCGGGGTCGGCCTGGGCCAGCACCTCGCTGTAGTTCCACCGCACCAGCAGCGCCGCGACGAACGCTCCCGCGGTCTGCGCCAGCACGTAGGGGGTGACGTTGCGCCAGGGGAAGTCGCGGTAGACCGCCAGCGCGAAGGTGACGGCGGGGTTGAGGTGGGCGCCGCTGGCCCGGGCCGAGACATAGATCGCCAGGGTGACGCCCAGGCCCCAGGCCCAGGCGATGCTGTCGTGGTCGCCGATCTCGGCGGCCGCGACCTGCGCGACCACGCCGACACCGAAAAGGATGAGGATCATCGTGCCGGCGAACTCGGCCGCGACCGCGGCCAGCGGGCCGCCCGGCAGTCCGGTGCCGGGCTCGGTGCCCGCCTCGGGGGGCGCGCCGCGCGCGCCGTCGGCGTCGGCCGGGCCGGCCGGCGCGGTGTCCTTCCGCGCCCTGCCGCTCTCTGGCTGCGCCCTGCTGCTCTCTGGCATGAGCCCTTGCCTCCTTGGCAAGCGTGGGGTGGGAGGGCCGCCCGCGCCCCCGGGCCGGCAGCGGGCGTCCCGTTCGGCGGGCCGCTCACCAGGGGGAAGTGGGCGGACCGCGCGGTTGCCGAGGACGCTAGGTCGGCCCGTCAGGGCGGTCAACGTACATATGCCGACAATGTCGAACACTTTCCCTGCCGCCATGGGCCCATTACCCTCGCCGATATGCCCCAGATCACAGTGAAAGGGCAAATCGGCACGCGCGATCCAGCGATGTCGGCCGGTGTCGACATTGTCGGCGAACTTTCGGCAGATCGCGGTCCGGTTCTAGGATCGGTCCCATGCCGGGACCGGTGCAGTCGATCGAGCGGGCCGCCGCCATCCTGCGGCTGCTGGCCAACAGCTCCGGCCGGCTGGGCGTGGGCGAGCTGGCCTCCTCGCTCGGCCTGGCCCGCGGCACCGTCCACGGCATCCTGCGCACCCTGGTCCGCGTCGGGTTCGTCGAGCAGGACGAGGCCAGCGGCAAGTACCAGCTGGGCGCCGCCCTGCTGCACCTGGGCACCAGCTACCTGGACGTCAACGAGCTGCGCTCGCGCGCCATCAACTGGGCGGACGCGCTGGCCGCGCGCAGCGGCGAGGCCGTGCGCATCGGCAGCCTGCTGGACGGCAAGGTCCTGGTCGTCCACCACGTCTTCCGGCCCGACGACTCCCTGCAGGCCATGGACATCGGGTCGCTGCTGCCGCTGCACGCCAGCGCGCTGGGCAAGGCGCTGCTCGCCCACGACGTCAACGCCGCCGCCTCCATCCGCGGCACCGAGCTGGAGTCGTTCTGCCGCCGCACCATCACCGACCACCGCGCCCTGGCCCGCGCGCTCACCCGCGTCCGCGAGCAGGGCTGGGCGGCCGAGATCGAGGAGTTCGCCCTGGGCGAGGCCTCCATCGCCGCGCCCATCCGCGGGTACGGGGGGCTGGTCGTGGGCTCGATCGGGGTGTCGGGCGCGGTCGAGCGGATCTGCGACGCCCGCCGGCTCCCCGACCCCACCCTGGTCGGCTACGTCCGCGACGCCTCCCGCGCGGTCTCCCGCGACCTCGGCGCCTCCCGCTGGTAGCGGCCCGGCCCGAGCCCGGCCTGGAGGGGCGCGGGCGCGAGGGGCGGTGGGGCGGGCATGACCGAGCGCTACGTGATGTCCATCGACCAGGGCACCACCTCCACCCGCTGCATCCTGTTCGACCACCGCGGCCGCCTGGTCTCGGTCGCCCAGCGCGAGCACCGCCAGCACTTCCCCAAGCCCGGCTGGGTCGAGCACGACGCCCTGGAGATCTGGCGGAACCTGGAGCGCATCGCACCCGAGGCCCTGGCCCAGGCCGGCGCCGCGCCCGACCAGATCGCCGCCGTCGGCATCGCCAACCAGCGCGAGACCACCGTGCTGTGGGACCGGCTCACCGGCACCCCCATCGGGCGCGCCATCGTCTGGCAGGACACCCGCACCGACGCCCTGGTCGAGCAGATGGCCCGCGCCCCCGGCTCCGACCTGGTCCCCGAGCGCACCGGGCTGCCGCTGGCCACCTACTTCTCCGCGCCCCGCGTCCGCTGGCTGCTGGACCACGTCCCCGGCCTCCGCGAGCGCGCCGAGCGCGGCGAGGTGCTGTTCGGCACCATGGAGAGCTGGCTGATCTGGAACCTGACCGGCGGCGTCGACGGCGGCGTGCACGTCACCGACGTCACCAACGCCGGCCGCACCCTGCTCATGGACCTCAAGACCCTGGCCTGGGACGACGGGCTGCTGGCCTTCTTCGGCATCCCCCGCGCCATGCTGCCCACGATCCGCTCCTCCACCGAGATCTACGGCGCCGCCCGCCGCGTGTTCCCCGGCGTGCGGATCGGCGCCGCGCTCGGCGACCAGCAGGCCGCCCTGTTCGGCCAGACCTGCTACGCCCCCGGCGAGACCAAGTGCACCTACGGCACCGGCGGGTTCCTGCTGATGAACACCGGAACCGAGCCCATCCGCTCGGCCAACGGCCTGCTCACCACCGTCGGCTACAAGATCGGCGACGAGCCCGCGGTGTACGCGCTGGAGGGGTCGATCGCCATCACCGGCGCCCTGGTCCAGTGGTTCCGCGACGGCCTCGGGCTGATCACCACCGCGCCGGAGATCGAGACGCTGGCCCGCAGCGTCGACGACAACGGCGGCTGCTACATCGTCCCGGCCTTCTCCGGCCTGTTCGCCCCGCACTGGCGGGCCGAGGCCCGCGGCGTCATCGTCGGCCTGACCTCCTACATCACCAAGGGGCACCTGGCCCGCGCCGTGCTGGAGGCGACCGCCTGGCAGACCCGCGAGGTCGCCGACGCCATGAACGCCGACTCCGGCCTGGCCCTCAGGGAGCTGAAGTCCGACGGCGGCATGACCGCCGACCACCTGCTGATGCAGTGCGTCGCCGACGTCCTCAACGTGCCGGTGGTCCGGCCCATGGTCGTGGAGACGGTCTCGCTGGGCGCCGCCTACGCCGCCGGGCTGGCCGTCGGGTACTGGGCCGACCTGGAGGGGCTGCGCCGCAACTGGCACCGGGCCGCCCGCTGGGTCCCGGCGATGGACCCCGCCCGCCGCGCCGCCGAGTACCACAACTGGAAGCGCGCGGTCGAACGGTCCTTCGACTGGACCAAGACCGGCCCCGTCCCGGCCGAGGACCACGGCCCCACCTGACCCCGCCCGGGAGACGGCGCTCCAACGGGACGGCGCTCCAACGGGACGGCGCTCCTACGGGACGGCGGCGAGTTCGGCGCGGAGCCGGTCCAGGCCCATCGGGCCCAGGTCCAGCGCCCGCCGGTGGAAGGCCCTGAGGTCGAACGCGGCGCCCTCCCGGCGCCGCGCGTCCTCGCGCGCCTCCAGCCAGACCTTCTCCCCCAGCTTGTAGGCGATCGCCTGCGCCGGGCGGCCCAGGTAGCGGTCGATCTCGAAGGTCACGTGCTCGTCGGCCCACGGCCCGCAGTGCGCCCGCAGGAACTCCCACCCCAGCTCCGGCGTCCACCGCTCGCCCTCGTGGAACCCGGTCCCCGCCGGGATCGGCAGCCGCAGGTGCATCCCGATGTCCAGGACGACCCGCGCCGCCCGGATCTGCTGCCCGCCCGCCAGCATCCCCAGCCGGTGCGCCGGGTCGCGGTAGTAGCCCAGCTCGCCCATCAGCCGCTCGGCGTACAGGCCCCAGCCCTCGCCGTGCCCGGGGTACAGCTCGGCCGACACCCGCTGGTAGCGGTTGAGCGTCGCGGTGTTCAGCGTGGCCGACCCCAGCTGCAGGTGGTGGCCGGGCACGCCCTCGTGGAACATCACCGCCGGGACGGTCCAGGTGACGACCTCCTCCTCCGAGGGGTGCAGCGTCCACCACACCGTCCCCGGCCGGGACAGGTCCTCGGCCGGGGCCAGGTAGTACACGCCCGAGTCCGCGGGCGCCAGGCGGCAGTCGACGCGCCGCAGCGGGGCGGGGATGTCGAAGTGCACGCCGTCCAGGTCGGCGATGGCGCGGTCGGCCAGCTCCTGGATGTGGGCCAGGAAGTCCTGCGCGCGCACCCGGTAGGCCGGGTCGGCGTCCAGCGCCGCGGTCACCTCCGCCAGGGTGGCGCCGGGGCGGATCTCCTGGGCGAGGGCGGCCATCTCGGCCTCGATCCGGGCCAGCTCCTCCCAGCCCCAGGCGTAGGTCTCCTCCAGGTCCAGGGTGGTGCCCAGGAAGTCGCGGACGCCCAGCCGGTAGCGGTCGGCGCCGAGCGCGTCCTGTGCGGGGGCGTGCGGCCCCAGTTCCTCGGTGAGGAAGCGGGCGAAGCCTGTCAACGCCTGCGCGGCGGTCCGCACCGGCCCCTCCAGCGCGTCGGCCCGGTCGGCCAGGCCGGACAGGTAGTCGCCCAGGTCAACGCACGAGCGGACGCTCCGGGCCACCTGCCGCCGCGCCGAGACACGCCCCTGCTGGCAGGCCCTCAGCAGGCCCGCGCGCAGGTTCGCCAGCGCCGTGGGAAGGGCCCGCACCCGCGCGGCCAACGCCTCCCAGTCGGTGTCCTCGCCCTGGTCGAGCAGCTCGAAGGCGTACCGGAGCCGCTGTACGGGCCCGTCGGTGGTGTCCAGGTAGTGGTCGCGCACCTGAGCCTGGTCCAGGGCCAGTTCGGTCTCCAGCCGCTCGCGCAGCACCGCCGCCGCCACCCGCTCCGCCTCCGCGCGCCCCGCGCCGTCCGCGGCGCCTTCGCCGTCGGGGTCGGGGGTGGGCAGGGCGTCGAGCGCGGCCAGGGTACGGCGGGTCAGGTCGGTACGGGCGGCGAGCCCGTCCGGGCCGTAGTCGGTGAGGGCCGCGTCATGGCCGGCGATCCCCATCAGCGACGCGGAGCACGGGTCCAGCGCGGCGAACTCCTCCACGTAGCGGTCGGCGAGATCGTCCAGTGCGCTCATCCCGACAGGTTAGAACCAAATGATCAACTGGAACAGACCGGAATGTCCTGCCCCTGGTTGTCCTTGGCCTCGTCGTTGCCCCACCGGGTCAGGTACAGCGCCGGCACCCACGCCCGCGCGCCTCCGCCGTCGGCGTACACCACGTCCAGATCGGTCAGCAGCCACCAGTGGTTGTAGGCCTCGCCGCCGTCGCGCTCCATCCTCTGCCCCTGCTTCTTGCAGAAGACGTAGTGGGTGCCCTTGCGCAGCTCGCCGACCACCGCGCCCGAGGCCGACGGCTGGGCGTACCCCTCCGCGGCGGCGAAGGTGTCGACGTAGAACTTCGCGTTCCCCACCGGCGTCGAGGTGGCCGGGGAGGCGGAGGTCTGCGGGGGCTGCGACGTTCCGGGGCCCTCCGAGCCTCCCGCGCCGGTCGCGGTGCCCTCCTTCGACCCCCCGGACGGCCACAGCACGATCAGCACCGCCACCAGCGCCAGCGCGAACGCCCCGGCCACCGCCCAGCCCGCGTACGGCGGAACGCGCCCGCCCGCACGGACCGGCGGCGGCGCGTACGGGGCCGGCGGCGCCGGAGGGATGTCGGCGAACCGGGTCTCCACCAGCGTCGGATCGTCCTGGAAGGCCACCGTCCCCGCGTCGGCGTCCGATCCGGCGTCCACGGCGTCCGATCCGGCGTCCGATCCGGCGTCCGCGGCGGGCGCCGCCCGGAGAGGCGCCGCGCACCTCGCGCAGTTCGCCAGATCCTCCCCGTTCTCGCTGCCGCACCACGGACATCGCATGCCGTTCCCTCCGCCCCTCCCAGCCGCGCTCGCGGACCCGCCGGGGTCGGTTCCGGCGGCCCGGGCACATTGTCGTCCCGAACGGCCCGGATCCGCTAATCCCCCTGCCCCGCAGGAGGTTCCGCACCGCGGAGCGGCCGGCGGCAGAGGCCCGGAGCGGGGGCCCGGAGCGGGGGCCGGTCAGCGGGTCTCGGCGGCCAGGCGGACGCCCAGCCCGACCAGCACCACGCCCGACACCTGCTCCAGGCGGCGCCGCACGCCCGGCCGATCGAACACCCGCCGGGCGGCGTCGACCGCCCACACCACGACCGTGTACCAGGCCAGGTCGATCAGCGCCCACAGCATCGAGAACCCCACCAGCACCACGGGCACCGACCAGCCCTCGGGCACGAACTGCGGCAGGAAGGACACCGCGAACACCCCCGCCTTCGGATTGGCGAAGTTGGTGATCAGCCCCAGCCGGAAATACCGCCCCAGCGGCCCGGAACCGCCCTCCGCGACCTCCACCGCGCCCCCGGGGTCACCCGGTTCCGCGGCGGCCGCGACCGCGCCGCGGCGCGCCTGCCACAGCGCGCGGGCCCCGAAGTACACCAGCAGCGCCGCGCCCGCGATCCGCAGCCCGTCGTAGGCCAGCCGGGACGCCGCCAGCAGCGCCGACAGGCCCAGCGCCGCCGCCAGCCCCCACGCCAGTACACCCGCCTCGTTCCCCAGGACCGCGGCCAGCCCGGCCCGCCGCCCCGACAGCATCGACGACCGCATGATCACGACCGTGCTCGGCCCCGGAACCATGGCGATGAGGATCGCGGCACCCGTGAAGGCGATCAGGCTCTCCAGCATCCCCCCATGCTCGCCGCACCGCCCCGGCGCCGCAACGCATTACCGCGCCGTACCTCCCCTGCTAGAGCGGGCCGCCGTCATCGCCCTCGCCGTCGGAGGGGGACGGCGTCGGCAGGCTCGGCGACGGCGTCGGCGTGGTCGGCACCGGCGACGGGCTCTGCGACGGCCGCGGCTGCGTCGGCGGCGTGGGCGGCGGCCGCAACGGCTGCGAAGGCGGATCCGGCGGAGGCGGAGGCGGCTCGGTCGCCTTCGGCTGGCAGGCGAACAGCAGCAGCATCAGCAGCGCCAGCACCGCCAGGATCCCCGCCAGCGTCAGGAGCGCCGCGACCAGGCCCCGCTCGGGACGCTCCTGGACCGCCGGCCCCACCGGCGCGAAGGCGACCGGCGGACGCTCCAGCGCCGGCTCCCCCGACCCCAGCCAGTACGGCTGGAACTGCGGACCCCGCCGGCGCCCCTTCCACCGCCCCCGGAACGACCCCGCCAGCACCACCGAGTCCAGGAACCGCTCCGCCCCCGCCCGCTCCGTCCGGTCGGCGTCATAGGACGTCGCCACCCACGGCGCCGGCCCGTCGGGCTGCGCCGCCACCACCGGCGCCGGATCCTCCGGCCCCAGCCGAGGCGGCCGCCCCGGCCCCGGAATCGCCGAGGTGATCGCGGCGCGGAACCGGTCGCGCGCCGCCGCGTCCCCGGCCGCCCCGCGGTTGAGCACCGCGACGCTGGCACGGCGGCCCGCGTCGTCCACTCCCAGGTACACGATCCCGGCCGTGGACTCCGACAGCCTCGCGGACAGCCGGTAGGGGCCGAGCCGTACAGGATCACCGGGTGGCAGCGGCCTGGACATGGCCGCCACACTACAACCGTGCGGCCCCGCCCGGGTACGCCCCGTGAACCCCCTCCCCCTATCACCGGAGCCCCTCACAGCGGTCCTTCAAGGTCTTTACACCGCCCATACGGCAGCGGATGGCAGGCTCTCAGCCGCGCATGTTCGACTTCGCGAGTGCGGTCGTCCCGCACGAACGGGTACATGTGATCCCGTAGGGTCGGATTGCGCCCGCCAGCAGCCGGAGGACAGTGAGGATCTCCCAGATGACCGTCGCAGCGCAGGATCTCGACCAGGCCGCGGCACTGCTGCAGCACACCGTGGCCGAGGTCAAGAAGGTCATCGTCGGCCAGGAGCACATGGTCGAGCGCATGGTCGTCGCGCTGCTGGCCAAGGGCCACTGCCTGATCGAAGGCGTCCCGGGCGTCGCCAAGACCCTGGCCGTGGGCACCCTCGCCCAGGTCGTCGGCGGCACCTTCGCCCGCCTCCAGTTCACCCCCGACCTGGTCCCCTCCGACATCGTCGGCACCCGCATCTACCACCCCTCCACCGAGCAGTTCGACGTCGAGCTCGGCCCCGTCTTCGTCAACTTCGTCCTCGCCGACGAGATCAACCGCGCCCCCGCCAAGGTCCAGTCCGCCCTCCTGGAGGTCATGGCCGAACGCCAGGTCTCCCTGGGCGGCAACACCTACCCGCTGCCCAAGCCGTTCATCGTGCTGGCCACCCAGAACCCGATCGAGTCCGAGGGCGTCTACCCGCTGCCCGAGGCCCAGCGCGACCGGTTCCTCATGAAGATCGACGTGCGCTACCCCGGCGCCCACGAGGAGCTGCAGATCCTGCAGCGGATGAGCGTCGACCCGCCCGAGGCCCAGCCCGTCCTGGACGCCGACCGCCTCATCGCCCTCCAGCGGGCCGCCGAGGAGGTCTCGGTCCACGAGCTGGTCGCCGACTACATCGTCCGCCTGGTCATGGCCACCCGCGAGCCCGAGCAGTACCGGCTGCCCGACCTGCGCCAGGTCATCGAGATCGGCGCCAGCCCCCGCGCCACCCTCGGCCTGGTCTCCTGCGCCCGCGCGCTGGCCCTGCTGTCGGGCCGCGACTACGTGCTGCCCGACGACGTGCGCGCCGTCGCCCGCGACGTCATGGCGCACCGCGTCGTCCTCACCTTCGACGCCCTCGCCGACGGCGTCGACACCGGCGAGGTCGTCGCGCAGATCCTGGCCGCCGTCCCGCCGCCGCGCGTCGTCTGGAACCACGGCACGGTGACCGCCCAGTGACCACCGACCCGACCGGAGGCCGGCGGCCGCCCCGCAGCACCGGAGGCGACCGGGCCGCAGACGGCCGGGCCCAGGACGGCCGGGCCCGGGGCGGCCGCGCCGGAGGCCGCAAGATCGCCGCCCTCGCCCCCGAACGCACCCTGCGGCGCCTGGAGCTGTCGGTCACCCGCCGCCTGGAGGGCCTGCTGAACGGCGAGCACCTGGGCCTGATCCCCGGCCCCGGCACCGAGCTGGCCGAGGCCCGCGTCTACCAGCCCGGCGAGGACGACGTCCGCCACATGGACTGGGCCGTCACCGCCCGCACCACCACCCCGCACGTCCGCGACCTGGTCGCCGACCACGAGCTGGAGGCCTGGGCCCTCATGGACCTCACCCCCAGCATGGACTTCGGCACCGGCACCATGATCAAACGCGAGCTGGCCGTCGCCGCGCTCGCCGCCGTCGGATTCCTCACCGTACGGCTCGGCGACCGCGTCGGCGCCTACCTGCTGCGCCCCGACGGAATGCGCCGCTGGCCCGCCCGCACCGGCAAGGCCGCCATGTACGCCCTCCTGGAGAACATCCTGGAGGCCGACACCGGCACCGGCACCCTCGGCGCGAGCCCCTTCGGCAACAGGTCCGCCGGCACCCTCGCCGAAGGCATCGCCTCCCTGGACCGCGGCCAGAAGCGCCGCGGCCTGCGCGTGATCATCTCCGACTTCCTCCCGCCCGCCGACGACCCCGCGCTCGCCGCCGCCGGCACCGGCCACAACGGCCACCGGCACGAACCCCCCGCCTGGGAGCGGCCGCTGCGCCGCCTGGCCGCCCGCCACCAGGTCCTGGCCATCGAGATCATCGACCCGCGCGAGCTGGACCTGCCCGACGTCGGGCTGGTGGAGATGACCGACCCCGAGACCGGCGCCGTGCACGAGATCGTCCTGAACCGCAAGGTCCGCGAGCGCTACGCCGCGGCGGCCGCCGCCCAGCGCGAGCGCACCCGCGCCGCCCTGCGCCGCTGCGGCACCCACCACCTGGTCCTGCGCACCGACCGCGACTGGATCGCCGACGTCGCCCGCTTCGCCCTGCGGCAGCGCCGCGCCGCCGGGCGCGCCATCGCCACCGGGGGGATGCGCCCATGACCTTCTTGTCGCCCGAGCGGCTGTGGCTGCTGGCCCTGCTGCCGATCCTGGCCACCGCCTACATCGTCCTGCAGATGCGCCGCGGGCGGTACGCGGTCCGCTTCACCAACCTGGCCCTGCTCTCCCAGGTCGCGCCGAAGCGGCCGGGCTGGCGCCGGCACGTGGCCGCCGGGCTCTTCCTCGCCATGATGCTGGTCATGATGATCGGGTTCGCCCGGCCCGCCACCGGCGTCAAGGTCCCCCGCGACCGCGCCACCATCATGGTCGCGGTGGACGTCTCGCTGTCGATGATGGCCAAGGACGTGGCGCCCAACCGGTTCGAGGCCGCCAAGGACGCCGCCAAGAAGTTCATCCGCGACCTGCCCGGCCGCTTCAACGTCGGCGTGGTCTCGTTCGCCGGCAACGCCAACCTGGTCGCCGCGCCGTCGGCCGACCGGCAGGCCGCGATCGCCTCCATCGACCAGCTGGTGCTGGCCAAGCGCACCGCCATCGGGGAGGCGGTGTTCACCTCCCTGCAGGCCGTGCGGTCCTTCGACGCCCAAGCCAGCCAGGACCCGCCGCCCGCCCACATCGTGCTGCTGTCGGACGGCGACAACACCACCGGCCGCTCGGTCAGCGAGGCCGTCGACGCCAGCCGCGGCGCGCACGTCCCGGTCTCCACGATCGCCTTCGGCACCCCCTACGGCACCGTCGACATCGAGGGCGAGACCACCAGCGTGTCGGTCAACAAGGAGACGCTGCGGTCCCTGGCCGAGGGCGCCGGCGGGAAGGCCTACGAGGCCGCCGACGGCGGCCAGCTGTCGGAGGTCTACTCCAGCATCGGCAGCTCGCTCGGCTTCAAGATCGAGCACCGCGACATCGCGGCCCGCTTCACCGGCCTCGCGCTGCTGCTGGCCCTGGCCGCGGGCGGGGCCTCGCTGGCCTGGTTCGCCCGGCTGCCCTGACCGGCCCGGAACGCCTGGACCGCCTGGACGCTGGTACGGTCTGCCGACGTGGGGGAACACTACTTCGCGTCCCGGCCCGGCGCGGCCAGCCGGACCCGTACCGTCGACCTGGTGCTGCCGGACCTGCATCTGCGGCTGGAGACCGACCGCGGCGTCTTCTCGCCCGACCGGATCGACCCGGGCACCCGGATCCTGCTGGAGACCGTGCCCCCTCCCCCGTCCACCGGCGCCCTGCTGGACCTCGGCTGCGGCTACGGCCCCATCGCGCTCACGTTGGCCCGCCGCGCCCCGCAGGCGCGGGTCTACGGAGTGGACGTCAACGAGCGCGCGCTGGAGCTGGCCGGGCGGAACGCCACAGCCGCCGGCCTTGACACAGTAAGGTTCGCGCTCGCCGGCGAGCTCGACCCGGAGCTCCGCTTCGACGCCATCTGGTCCAACCCGCCGATCCGCATCGGCAAGGCCGCCCTGCACGACCTGCTCCTGGCCTGGCTCCCCCGCCTCGCACCCGAGGGCCGCGCCCATCTCGTCGTGCAGAAGCACCTGGGCTCGGACTCCCTGCAGCGCTGGCTGAACGAGCAGGGCTTCCCCACCGACCGCCTCGCCTCGCGCTCGGCCTACCGCGTCCTGGCCGTGACCGCGCGGAGCGCCAGTACCGGAGATGAGACCGCATGACCACCGCCCACGGTCCGGCCCGCAAGCAGTTGCGTCCCACCGACGTCAAGCGGCTCAACCGCGACTGGCGGCGGCGCACGGAGGGACGGCTCGGGCTGCTGGTCGAGTCGGTCACGCAGCCGTTCAATATGGGCTCGATCATCCGCACCGCCGCGGTGTTCGGCGTCGAGCACATTTGGCTGGCCGGGAACGCCATCGACCCCTCCCACCGCAACGTCGCCAAGACCGCGCTGGGCACCGAGCGCCTGGTGGCCTGGGAGCACGCGGGCACGCCCGACGCCGCCGCGGCGGCCGTCCGCAAGGAGGGCCTGCGGCTGGTCGCGATCGAGCTCACCGGCGACGCCGTGCCGCTGCACGAGGCGCCGCTGGACGGGGACGTGTGCCTGGCCGTGGGCGGCGAGGACCACGGCTGCTCCCCCGCCCTGCTGGCCGCCGCGGACGCGGTCGCCTACATCCCCCAGATCGGGCGGGTCGGGTCGCTCAACGTCGCCGTCGCCACCGCCATCGCCCTGGCCGAGGCCCGCCGCCGCGAATGGGCCGCCGGCTGACCAACGGCCCACCCCGTTACACGGCGCCGTACAGGCGCGCCCCGGGCCGTCCGGGGGGCGTCGCGGACGGGGTCAGGAAACGTTGCCGCCCTCCATGAGCGCGGCGAACTCCTCCAAAGAGATCCGCCCATCGCGGTTGGCGTCGGCGTCCACCATCACCTCCACGGCGCGGGTCTCGGTGATCTCCCTTCCCAGCGCCCGCATCACATTCTTCAGCTCGGCGGTGGAGATGTAGCCGTCGCCGTCCACGTCGACCATCTCGAACGTGGCGCGGTAGCTCTCCGCGTCGCCCATCGGCGCACTCCCTTCACTCGGCTCACCGCGTTCGCAGCGTCCACTCGACCCACACGGGTCGCCTGGACGCTAGCACCCGGCCACCGAGGCATCGAGGGGCTGCACACCCATTCCAAGCGTCCCAAGACCGAACTCCGCACCACCCAGAATCACTACACCGCCCCGGAGAAGGCTCTCAGTGCGGCGATCGGGCACGCGGGCGTCGCCAGGGGCCCACCCGCACGAGCAACCGGCAGATCGCTGACATGCGACCCCTGAGGCTGCTCCGGGACCCCTCCCGGAGCCATGTGCTTATCTCGAATATCTCCGGCGGTACGGATCAGCCGTGCGCACGACCCGAAGGAGCACCCTTGACGTCACGTCCACGCGCTGGTTTCCGTCTTCGCGTAGCGGTCGGGCTGATGGTGGTCGCTTCCGCCACCGGCCTGGCCGGGTGCGGGGAAGCCGAGAAGGGCGCCGCATCCCGAGGCGGGTCGCCGGCGGCCAAGACTGCGGGCGGGTCACCGACTCCTGCCTCAGTACGGGCATCGTCGACACCGCAGGCGGCGGCGGACGGAACGAACCTGCGCGCCTGCAAGGACGGCACCTGCGAGGTGAAGGTCACGCGTCCGGTCAGCATCCGGACCGACGTACGAAAACTCAAGATCAGCGCGGTCAAGGTCACATCGCTCAAAGGTGAAGAGATCTCCTTCGAGTTCACCCTCCCCTCGTCAGGAGAATTCGATTTCAGCTGTGATGCCGACCCTCGCTGCCAAACCATGGTCGTCGGTCCCGCATTCGGCTCCCCCGGGACGGGACGGACCACCGCGCACCCCGGCGCACTGATCCATGCCAACGGGATCACTGTCCGGGTGGTCACGGCAACTAAAGAATCGGCGATTCTCCGCATGAAGCCTAGAAAGTCATAGCCGATGCCGGTGGCGTCTGAGGGGCCATGAACCCACGGTGCCCAACATGGCACCAGCCGGTCAGCGGCGGCGCGGCGCGTAGGGTGGCAGCGCGGTGATGTCCACGTCCGCGTCGGGCCAGCGGCGGCGTAGGGCCTCCGACAGGTGGCGGCACAAGCCGGCAAGTTGCGGCAGGGCCTGGTGGGTCTGGACGGTTCGGGCAGTGGCCTCCAGGGTCGCGACGAGCTGGACGCGGCTGTCGTCACCAGGCGGGCGGGTATCCAGCAGGGGCAGCCGCTGCAGGCGGGACAGCGCGAACGCCACGCACGCCGCCGCCAGGGCCGTGCCGTAGCGCCGTTCGTCTTCGGCCTGCGGCACGCCGGCGGCCAGAGCGCGCCGGTAGGCATGAGCCGGCTCCGGCCGTGCCACGGAGCCGGACGCCTGTGCGGGTGTGCTCACCGACATCCAGGCCGGCCCGGGCACGTGCAGACAGACGGCGTCGTGCAGGGCGTGGGTGAAGCCGGCGAACTCGAAGTCGATCAGGCGCGCATCAGGGGGGCCGCTGGGGTGGACCAGGACGTTGTTGGCCTCTGGATCCCCGTTGCTGAGCGCCAGGAACGGCCCCGGATCGGCCAGCTCCGCCAGAGCCGAGGCCAGCTCGCGCTCGGCCGTTGCGGTGACCGGTACTCCCAGCACCGCGGCCTGTGGCAGCCCGTCCCTGCGCAGCCGGTCGACGCGTCCGAGCCGGTCGGCGTCCGGATCGACCGGCCCAAGAGCGCTCCTTCGCCGGTAGTACATCTCCGCCCGGCCGGCGGTGAGGGCGCCGAGTTCGCCTCGGGCACGGGCGAAAGCGACCAGCCGGACCATGTGCGCGTCGGCGCCGTCGCGGCGCAGCAACCCGTCCAGCGCGGTCCGTGGCGCGAGGTCCTCCAGGGCGACGCAGCCGGCGGGCAGGTCTTCGGCCAGCACCCGCGGAGCCAGACCCGTCCTGAGGTCGTCCGACAAGAACCTCAGCGCGGCCACCTCCGTACGCAGCCGCCACTGCTCGCTGTGCGTCCGGTCGGCGTGGGGCCCCATCCATTTGACGATCATCGTCTCGCCGCGGTCCGTGCGAGCGCGGGCGACTCTCCACGGCTCCAGCCTGGTCCACTCCACCACCGTGACCACGGCCGCAGCCTACGGGACACCTGCGAAACTGCTCATTTGACCTCCTCCCCCTCGTGAACGAGGGGGATTCCAACCCGTGGCCTCAAGAGAGGAGAACAGGTTGAGGTTCGCGGTTCGTCCGCCCCGGCACCCCGGAGCGTCCCCGCGCAGCAACGGCCGGTCCGGCCGCCGAGCCCACGAGCGTGCACACGAGCCCGGCCTTGCGCCTGGTCTCGTGGGCGATGTTGCGTGCGGCGTTCACATCGGCGTTGCAGGCGAAACCGCAGGACCGGCACCGGAAACGCGCTTGGCTCTCGCGCGCCTCCCGGTCCCGGACTCCGCACGCCGAGCAGCGCTGCGAAGTGCCCGCAGGATCGATCTTGTACACCCGGCCGGGCGCTTTGTGCTCCAGCCGCTCCACCAGCAGCCCCCAGCTGCTGGCCAGGATGCCCCGGTTCAGGCCCGCCTTGGCGGCGACGTTGCGTCCCGGCCGCTCGATGGTGCCCTTCGCCGAGCGGGTCATACCCCGAATGTTGAGGTCCTCGACACCGATCACCTCGAACTCGCGGGCCAACTGGGTGGAGGTCTGCTCCACCCAGTCCTTGCGGCGGTCACTCTCGCGGGCCTTGAGCCGGGCGTACGCGGCCTTGAGCCGGGCACGGCGGCCGGAGCCGCGCCGGGCACGCCCCAGCCTGCGGGCCAGCAGCTCCAGGCGCCGCCGCTCCCCCGGTGTCAGGCCGGGAACGCGCAGCAGCTCCCCGGTCGACAGCGCGGCACTGACGGCAACGCCCCGGTCCACCCCGACCACGCTCCCGTCACCGGGACCGGGAACCGGGGGCGGAACGTGCACGAACGCCACATGCCAGCGCCCGGCCCGATCACGGGTCACCCGATAGGACCTCACACCCGCCGGTACCGGCCGCGACAGGCGAAACCGCACCCATCCGCACTTGGGCACCAGCACCGCACCCCACTTACGAGACAACCGCCTGACCTGGTGCGGTTTGACGCCGACCTGCCGGAACCCTTCATGGACACCCTGCTTGCGCCAGGTGGGACGGCGGTGGGTACCGGCGAAGAAGTTCGCCATCGCCTGCGCGAAATCACGCAGCGCCGCTGCTGCACGGTCTGCGACCCGGCCCGCAACCACGCGAACTCGGCCCGGGCCTCGGTCAACTGCCGGGACTGCTCGTTGTAGTTCGGTGCCCTGCCCCGATGCCGGGACCAGAAGTCGTGCTGCTCGACGGCCAGGTTCCACACGTAGCGGGCGTGCGCGCAATGCGTGAGCAGGGCTTGCTCCTGCTCGGGCGTGGGGTCCAGGCGGTAGCGCGGCACGGGGCCGATCGTAGCGTTCACTCTCGAACACAGGGACGAGAACGTGCTAGATCGTGCCTGGTCAACGGACATTCGCCCGGGAGGCGAATCTCCGTTCCCTGCCCTGCTCCGCAGGGGCCCGATTCCTCCCCGGCCACAAGGCCGGGGTTTCCTCGGAGGTTCTTTGATGATCGTCAGACTCGCTTGTGAGCAGGACGTACCCGGCTTCCTCGACCTGGCGGCGCAAGTCGAGCACTGGTTCGGCCCGATGGTGCAGGACCCGGGTTTCCGTGCCAACGTCGACAAGTTCATCGGCAGGGCCACGGCCCTGGTCGCCGTGGACGGAGCAGATCATCTCGGCGGTCTGCTCTTCAGCCCCAAACCCCCGATTTACCACGTGCGCTGGCTTGTGGTCCGCGAGCGGGCACGCGGGCAGGGCATCGGCCGCGCCCTGATGGCGGACGCCATCCGCCGGTTCGTGCAAGGTCCCGCAACCGTGGAAGTGGTGACCTTCGGCACCGACCACCCCGGCGCCCAGGAAAGCGGCGCCCGCACCTTCTACGAGAAGCTCGGATTCACCCCCGCCGAGACCGCACCTCCGGGCCCCGAAGGCGGCCCCCGGCAGGTCTACCGAAAAGCCGTCACCTGACCGGCTCGATCTCGATCGCCGTCGCAGCGCGCATCGGTCTCCGGCACCACGGTCAGCGCCTTCGCGCCCTGTCCATGACGCCCCCATGGTGCTGGTGTCGCTGGACGAACGCTCACGACTGCTGACGATCATCCACCGGACCGGCCGCTTCGGCCCACGATGGCTGCTCAACGCGAAGGCGACGGCCTTTCCGGCGCCTCCCCCGGTTCCCCTGGGCTCCATGGCCACGTACAACTCCGTCAACGGCACGAAGATGAGCAAGCACAGCCGCCTCCAGAACGAGGTCCTGCGCGGCGAGTGGGGCTTCGACGGCCACATCGTCTCGGACTGATGGCTGCCCGCTCCACCAAGGGCGCCATCGAGGGCGGCCTCGACGTCGCCATGCCCGGCCCACGGGCGGTCTACGGCGTCGGCGAGGTCGAGGAGTCCGTCGTCGACGAGGCCGTACGCAACGTGCTGCGGCTCGCGGCCCGCCTCGGCGTCCTGGAAGGCGCCGAACCCGCCGGCCGCCCCGGAGCAGTTCCCGCCCTCCGTCGACGGCGACGGGCTGGCCCGCGAGATCGCCGCCCGCTCCTTCGTCCTCATCCGCAACCAGAACCAGGCGCTTCCCCTGGAGCGCGCGAAGATCAACCGGCTGGCCCTGATCGGAGCCGCCGCCCACATGACAGCGACACCGCGGCCTCGCCCGGCGCCTGCGCGCGCCCGTTCACCCGGTTCCTTCACCAGCCCGGTCAACGACTCCGGGCCACGAGAGTTCGCGATCACCACGTCGATGCCCGCTGAAACGGCCAGCCGTGCCACCGCTGATCCGATGGCGCCACTTCCGATGATGCCCAACCGCTCCATGGCTCCCCTCCTCGACCATGGTCGTCGTCTCGCAAGGCGATTCCGCGTCCGCTCAACACATCGGTTAGGTGTTCGACAGCGGTCGAACGCCGCGTCGCTCGTACCGTTGGGGGTCAGGCGATGTCCCCGGACGGTGTCCCCTGCGCGACCGCGCCGGACGGTGCCGTCCCCGCCGTACCGCGTCCCCCCTGCCGGGCGGCGTTGCGGCCGGAGATGCGTCCGTAGGTCAGGCAGTTGGCGATCGAGTTGCCGCTTCCGATGTACACCTTGCCGATCACCCCGCCGGTGCACTCCCCCGCGGCGAACAGGCCCGGCACCGGCCGCTGGTCGCCGCGCAGTACCCGTGCCTCCGCGTCGACCGCGGGCCCGCAGGCGGTCAGCGCGATCAGCGACAGCCGGAGCTCGCAGCCGTAGAACGGCCCCTGCTCGACCGGGCGCATCTGCTCGCCGTCCTTCAAGAACAGCGAGTCGTGCTTGTGCCGGGCGTCCTGGTTGTACTGCTCGATGGTGCCGGCCAGGTTCGAGGGCGGAATGCCCAGCCGCCCGGCCAGATCCGCCAGTGTCTCGCCGACCTCGACCTTGCCCGCCTCGATCGCCTCGTCGATGACCGGCTCGATGAAGTGCGCCCTCACGACACCGGGCAGGTTGACCTTGGTAGCCGCCGCGGTGTTGGCCGGGTTGGCCGCCCGCTTGGCGGCGTGGTCGAAGATGGCGAAGACACGATTGCCCTGCCGCCGCACGATGGGATCCACCACGCTGTAGGGCGCCATCTCGTCCATGAACCGGCGCCCCTGACGGTTCACGATCACCAGCCAACCAGGCAGGTAGGCCTGCTGCTCGCGAGTGAAGTCCGAGATGAGGACCCACCCTCCCCGGTCCCTGCCCTCGATGTGGGCGCCGACCGGTTCGACCAGCCCGAAGATGTCCCCGGAGTCGGGAAGCTCGAGCTCGTACCAGCTCTTGTCGTTCTCGTGCGCCAGCGGCAGGTACTTGGCGTGCAGGTCCCGATTCCCCCCGAAACCTCCCATCGCGAGCACCACGGCCCCGGCGCGGACCACCTCGTCCCCGACGGCGATCCCGCGCACCACCCCATCCTCGACCACCAGCCGGTCCACCCGGTGGTTCAGGGCGATGTCGATCTTCGGATGCCTGCGGACGTGGCGGACCAGGACCTCGACGATCTCCTGCCCCTGCCCCGGCACCGAATGACCCCGCGGCGCGCTCTCCGCGCCGGCGTGGAGGAGCTGGTCGGAGAACGTGACACCCAGGCCGCGGATCCACTCGAAGGTCTCGGGGAGCTCGTCCACCAGACGACGGACCACCGAAGGCGCAACGTCGTAGTGGTTGGCCAGCATGTAGTCATGGAACAGCGCGTCCGGGCTGTCCTCGAGGCCGTTGGCCCGCTGCAGGCTGGTTCCGGCGGCCATCATGATGCCGGTCGACAGGCGGCTGGCACCACCCAGGATCGTCGCGGCCTCAACCAAAAGCACGTCCGCACCGTGCTCCGCCGCCTCCAGCGCCGCCGACAGACCGGCCATCCCGGAACCGACGACGATGACATCGACGTCGCCCGGTTCATACAAACCGGCGCAGCCCCGGTGCTCGGCCATTCCCTCACCACGGCCTTGCCCCGGGGAGAGAGCCGGTAGTCGGTTGTCAGCCTTTCGGTGAGGCCGAGAGACTTGAGCTTGCGAACGTCCCGTTTGAGGGCCGGCGTGTCGCGGGCGGTTGCTGGATGAGGCACAGAAGGTTCCTGGTCCAGGGGCCGTGGCGGCTGCCTTGTCGATGTGGGCCAGCCGCCGGTGCGTCTCGGCCGCCTCCTCGGCGTCCAGGTCGCCTTGTTCGCGGAGCGCCACACGTGGGTCTGGGCCGGCCAGATGCAGGCCGATCCTGCAGAGGTTCCCGTGGGGCAAGCGCGCCAGCCCGCTCCGGATGTCTCGTGGCGCCATCTGGGCCCGGGTGCTCTCCTCTGCCATGTCGATGTTCACAATGCCGACGCCGGCGCGCAGTCGGCTGCCGGGACGCACCGCGTGGCCGCTTCCAGCGGTGGAAGGCCGGCGTGATGGTCCCGTCCGCGATGCCCGTCAAAACCTTTGCTTGATCAGCATGGCTTCGCTAAAAATGCCGAACTACGGCGAACGCCACCGCTACGGCGAGCCGGTTTCTGGCGCCACCGCCGATGCCACCGTCAGACACGTCATCGACCGACGCATGGTCAACAACGATCTCGCCGACGACCTCGTCCGCCGGTATCCCGGGCGCGAACGCTAAACTCGCCCGCCGGTCGAGTTCGCGGCCTAATTTCCCGGTCTCTCCCGGCCCTATCCGGGGCGAGCAGAAGTGATCAATCTTGAGGAGAGCGTCGCCGCTTGCTGGTCCCCGGAGGTCCGCCCCTGGTCGCTGAGGCGCACCGGTTCCACGCCACATGTTCCGCGCGCCGTCATCGTGCTCACCTGGACCGCGGACGTGAACGCCCGTGCAGGAGATCACGGACGGACAACCCGATCTGCGACGCCTGCGCCCAGCCGAAAGAGAAGTGCTCAACCTGCCAAGAGATGCGGCTGGTGGCCACACGCTGGCCGAAGGGACCGGTCTGCCACCACTGCTACGACCACATCCGCAAGAATCCCTATGCCTGCGTGACGTGCGGTGAGTGCCCGCGCTGCTTCCTCCGCCGGACCCTTCGGGACCGATTCGGCGCCGAACAGCAGCTCGGGCCCCTTGATCACCACGCTGGAGGCGACCGACCGCCGGATCACCGTGCTGAACTGGCTCTCCAGGGAGGATCTCCAACCAGCTGCAGCGGCTGGCCGACCGGCGCATCGTGAGCGCCCGCCGCGACGGCAACCGCATCTTCTACGCGATCGCCGACCCGCGCGTCCCGATGGTGCTGGACCTGGCACTGTGCCTGACCGAGGAGACGGCGGTGGCCGGTGATGGAGCCACATGAGCACAAGAACCCGACCGGACTGACCCGGCGGCACGCCGAGTCGGGCACGCACCGCGTCGCCTCCCTCGACGAGGGCGATGGTCCGCCGGTGCTGCTGTTGCACGGCTGCCCGTTCTCCGCGTTCGTGTGGCGCCGGGTCGTCCTAGAACTGCGCGGCCGGTTCCGCTGCGTGGCGACCGATCTGCTCGGGCTGGGCGACACCGAGACCGCGCCGGACGCGGACCTGCGGCTGCCCGTCCGACTCGACGCCGTGCTCACCCTGCTGGACCACCTGGGACTGGACCGGGCCGCGGTGGTCGGCCACGACCAGGGCGGCGCGATCGCCCAGATGCTGGCCGCCCATCGTCCCGAACGGGTGACGGCGCTGGTGCTGGCCGACGCCGAGGCCTGCGACAACTGGGCCTCGATCGACGAGCTCCCGTTCGTGCGCCAACCAGCTGCCACTGATCGGACGGTTGGTGCTGGGGGCATGGTCGCGGCCGTCCGCTGGACGCTGGCGCACGGTGAGGCCGTCCACGATCGCGAAGCGCTCACCGACGAGCTGATGGACGGCTACATCATTGCCATCCTGGCCACACCGCACCGCCGCACCCAGACCCGCCGGTTCCTGGCCGCGCAATTCGCCCCGTCCAACCAGGCCTGCACCACTGCGGCGCTGGAGGGACTACGCCGGTTCCGGCGCCCCACGCCTTCAGTCAGGCTTGGCGACTGAGCTCTCTGGTGGGCGGCATCGTCTGCCGGCCGTCCTGGAACCGTCCGCAGCGGGCCCCTTCTCGGCCCAGCGGGGATAGAAGGAGGCTCCTGCACCCGGGGCAGGCCGGGCTCGGACATGATCGTTCTCGCCGGACGATCGGCGCCCGCGCCCGGGACTCGTCGGCGGTCTTGACCTGCCGTGTAGCTTGAGACGAGGCGTTCTCACAGGTAGACGCCCTGGCGGGTGATCACGATGGCAGAACATGGAGCAGGGCCGGGCACCGACACCACTCCCGGTACGGAGGAACGGGCCGAGCAAACCCACGTGCGGTCCGTTGCCGCCCGGCTCTTCGCCGATCTGGGCTACGACGCGACCTCCACCCAGATGATCGCCGATGCCACCGGTGTCGATCGGGGCACGGTGACCGACCGCTACGGGGGCAAACGCGGCCTCTATGTGGCGGTGGTGGAGTGGGCGATCCAGGGGTGGCGTCTCGAACTGGCATCGCTGCGCCGGACTTACACACCGGACACCAACGGCGTGGCTCAAGTCATGCACGCCTATGTGCACTACGGCATGCAGCATCCAGAGCTGTCCAAGCTGCTGATCCACCGCTGGATGATGTCCGACGCCAGCGACGTCACCGGACTGGACGAGGAGATCATCGGCCCCGCGACACAGGAGACGGTCGACCTGATCCGCTCGGCACTCGGGCCTGACATCGATGCGGAGGCGGCCCTGTGGACCCTCGTCTGGACGGTCCATGGCTACCTGCAGGCCGGATATCTGGACGTTTCCGGCCGACGGCGCCCACCCAGCGATCCCGAGACACTGCGCCGCTTCCGCCAGCACCTGCACTGGCTCATCCAGAGGCTGACCTACTCGCCCGCATAATGACAGAACCCGCCCGCCGACCAGGTATCCGGCAACCTGCGGCAGACGCCGCCCCAGCCGGATCTCCCGACCACCGGACGGATGACCGGTGACGTTCAGCCACGGGCCATCTTGATCGTTCTCCCAGATGACCCGGCCACGTCGTCGGCCACCGAACGCCCTGTTCGACCGCCGCCTCGTAGACGCTCTGCCCGCGGACGACGCTGAACGTGATGTTCCTCGGACGAACCGTTACGGTTGACGTAGTTTCGGTCGGTGTCTGCACGGTGTTCCTCTGGACCTTATGCAAAATAATCGGCGCCTGTTCAGGATCACATCTGACCCGTTCTTGAACGGAACCCGCCTCACGCCAGACCGAGGTTGGCGGGGGCATTGTGGTCGAGGCGCCGGCGCACCCCGTCAGGCGTGTCCGCTTCCACGGTCACGACCAGCTGGCTGACACCGGCCGCCCGGTACCGCTCGGCCAGTTCGGGGGACAGCCGCACGCGCGGGGTCACCGTGATCTCGAAACCCTTCAGATCCCGGTCGACGCTCTCCGCGTGCCGGACGATCACCTCGCGCGCCTGCGCGGCCTGCTCCGGTGTATGACCGAATCCGTACCATCCCGATCCGAGCTCGGCGGCATCGCGCAACGCGGTGGCGGTCGCGCCCCCGAGCACGAGGGGCGGCCCCTCCGGCCGGACCGGACGCGGGTGGGCGTCGATGCCGTCGAACGTCACGAACTCGCCGTGGAAGGCCGGGTCCGCCATCGTCCACAGAGCCCGCAGAGCACCGATGTGCTCCCGGAACCGGGCCCGGCGCCGTTCCATGGGAACGCCCATGGCGCGGTACTCCTGCGGGACGTATCCGACACCCACGCCGAGGACCAGGCGGCCGCCGGAGAGGACGTCGACGGTCGCCGCCTCCTTGGCGAGCTGGACCGGTTGCCGCAGCGTCGCCACGAGGATGCCGGTGCACAACGCGATCCGCTCCGTGTGCGCGGCCAGGTGGCCGAGGGTGACCATGGGATCGGCCATCGGCCAGTCGGGCTCCAGAGGGGGCTTGGGCCGCCGCGGCTTGGGCAGCACCAGATGCTCCCCCGTCCACAGGGAGTGGTAGCCGAGCCCCTCCGCCCGCGCCGCCAGCTCACCGGCGTGCCGGGAGACCATCCCGCCTACGTTCGCCCCGAAGAATCCCAGCTTCACTCCAGCCTCCTCATGAACGCTCCGCCGACCGTCCCGGGGAGGAGATCCGATCGCCCATCGCCGCGCGCGCCGCCGCCCGCTCAGGGTGCTCGGAGGTCTCGTCGAACGCGCGGGCCTCCAGCTCGAGCTGCTCGGCCAAATGGCGGCGATGGGAGTCCTTGAGCAGCCTCTTGGTCACCGGCACGCTCACGCCGGGCAGGTCGGCGAGGCGCGCCGCGAGCGCGACCGCGTGGTCGAGAAGCTCGCCGGCCGGCACCACCCCGTTGACCAGGCCCCACTCGCGGGCCGCCTCGGCATCGAGCCGCACACCGCCCAGCAGCAGCTCGAAGGCGCGGGTGTACCCCAGCACGCGCACCAGATGATGCGTCGCACCGTTGTCGGGCGAGAGGCCCACAGGCGCGAATCCGGCCGAGAACACCGCGTTCTCCGACGCCAGCCGCAGGTCGGCGGCGGCTGCCAGCGACAGCCCGGCACCCAGGGCCGGCCCGTTCACCGCCGCGATGAGGGGGATGTCCAGGGCGTCGAGCTGCATCATCACCGGGTGGTAGTAGCGGCGCATCCTGCGCGAGGACGGCGCGTAGTCCGACTTCGGCGCGCGGATGTCGCCGCCGGCGCAGAAACCGCGGCCGGCACCGGTCAGGACGATCGCGCGGGCCCGGTCCGCCGCCCCGACCAGAGCGTCTGAGAGATCGTCGAACAGCTCCGGCACGACGGCGTTGAGCCTTTCCGGGCGGTTGAGGGTCAGCACCAGCACGTTCCCGCGCATCTCCTGCATGACATCTGTCATCGGCATGCCCGGCCTCTCCCGAGTGCCATGGCGAACTCCCTTCGGTCGGCGGGCCCGGTCGAGCTCGGTCGAGCTCGCCCCGGCAACCCGGGCGTGCGTCCGGGCGCGGCCGTCTGCGTAACCCTGCCCGCCCCCTGACCTGGCCGGCGGTGGCCGGGGTCGAGCCCTCGAGGTTGCCCTCCAGGTGCGGGTCAAGAGAGGCTCCCCTGGAGGTCCTGGACCATCCCACAGGCTGCTGGCCTACTATTTTGCATGACATCAGGTCGTCGAACAAGGACGCCTCCGGCGACATGCCGAAGGCGTCGGAGCAGGAGAGGCCATGACGGCATCCGGAGTACCCGCCCCGCTCGGGGTCTCTGGCGGCAACCCGTGGCAGGGGATGGTCGTCCACGACGCGCTCGAGCGGGCTGTCACCCGCTGGCCCGATCACGAAGCGATCGTCGACGGAGACCGGGTCCTGACCTTTCGCGAGCTGGCATCGGCCCGAGACCGCCTGACGGCGGCCCTGGCCGAGCACGGCATCGGCAACGGCACCCACGTCGCGGTCCATGTGCGTCGCTCCTGGGAACACATCGCGCTCTTGCATGCGCTCTGGCGGCTCGGCGCCGTGGTGATCACGATGAACACGGCCTGGGAGACCGATGAACTGGCGCACGCGATCACCTCGACGAACGCCGAGTTCCTCATCACGAGCGACCGGGTGGCGGGAAAGCCCGTCGGTCACCGGATAACCGCTCTGGGGCTGCCCGCACACGGCCCGAGCGCCAATCCGCTGTTCCCGCGGCTGCGTGCCGTGGTCCTGGACGACCCGAGCGCGCCCCCGCACGAGTGGCACCTGCAGAGCTGGCTCCGTACCGAGGCGCGACACGTGCCCAAGCTCGTCCGCAACCAGGACGCCGTCATCCTCTTCACCTCCGGGTCGACCTCCAGACCCAAGGGCGTGGTGATTCGGCAGGAGGCCCTCCTCGGCTCCGCCCACTACTTCATGGAGCGGCTGAAGCTCGGCCCGGAGGACCGCTTTCTCGGCCTCGGCCAGTACTTCCACGCCGGTGGCCTGGTCCAGTTCCTCGGCACCTGCCTGTACGGCACTCCCCACCACATCTTCGACGGCTTCCAGCCGAAGGCGATGGCGCGGGCCGTGCACGAGCACGGCCTCACCGCGACCACCGGGTTCGATCTCGTTCTCGCCCGCATCTGGGACGAACTCGACCAGAACGGCTGGCAGGCCCCGCACAAGGTCGGATGCGCCCCCGGGACCACGATGTACGACAGGCTCGACGCTCAGGGCGCCACGGTCGTCATGATGTACGCGATGAGCGAGGCCGGCAACATGGTGACGCTGACCGACCCCGGGCGCGAGTCCGAGAAGGGCCGGATGAGCAACGGCTATCCCCTGCCGGGTGTCACCGTCCGCATCTGCGACCCCCAGTCGGGCGCGGTACAACCCGCAGGCACACCCGGGGAGATCTGCTTCACCGGCTGGAACCTGTTCTCCCGCTACTACGACGCCCCCGAACTGACCCGGGAGGCGTTCGACGACGAGGGCTTCTTCCACACCGGCGACTACGGTTGGCTCGACGAGGACGGGCGCCTCTACTACCGCGGACGCTACTCAATGATGATCAAGACGGGCGGCGAGAACGTCTCCGAGACCGAAGTGGAGGACTTTCTCGTGCGGGAGATCCCCGATGTGGTGGCGGCCGCCGTCGTCGGCGCCCCCGATCCCCGCTGGGGTGAGGCGGTGATCGCCTTCGTCGAGCTTCGCCCGGGCGCCTCGTTCGATCCGGCGGCACTCCGCGAGGCATGCCGCGGCAGGATCGCCGGCTACAAGATCCCGAAACGCTTCCTGCCCGTCGCGGCGGGCGAGTGGCCGACCACGCCGATGGGCAAGATCCGCAAACAGGATCTCCGCGCCGCCGCCCGCGAATCCGATCCGCACAGCACGGCGGCGAGCCGCCGGACCCGCGCTCTGGAGCCGTGACGTGCAGGCCCGGGGGCGGCCTGCGCCGCCCCCGGGCCTGAATCCGGGCGGATGAGCTCAGTAGCTCCGCTCGAGCCCGACCTCCTTGGGGGGCGCTCCGGCGTCGTACGCCGCCGCCGCCTCGCGGACGGCGAGACCCGCGGCGCAGAGCTGCATGTAGGACTCGGCGAGAGGGTGCTGGACCGACTGGTTCTTTCCGATCGTCCGGCCGAAGACCACCCGCTCACCGGCGTAGGCCACACCACGCTCCAGGCACCAGCGCCCCATGCCGACGCATTCGGCCGCCAGCAGGATCCGCTCGGAGTTGACACTCGCCAGGATCTGCCGGAACCCTGCCCCTCCTCACCGACCAGGTCGGAGGCGTCGACCGGAAGGTCGTCGAACCAGACCTCGTTCGAATCGACGGCGTTGCGGCCCAGCTTGGCGATCTTCTTGATCGTGACCTGGGGGACCTTGAGATCGGCCATGAGCATCGACATGCCCGAGGTCGTCTCGGTGCCGTCCGCCCCACGGGCGGTCGTCCGGCACAGCAGCAGGCATTTCTCGGCACGCTGCGCGTGCGAGTTCCAGACCTTCTGCCCGTTGACGATGTACCGGTCGCCATCGCGCACCGCCGTGGTGCTGATCCGCGAGGTGTCCGTGCCCGCGTCCGGCTCGGTGACCCCGAAGCTCACCGTGAGCTCACCGGCCACCATCCGGGCGAGGTACCTCTCCTTCAGCTCGGGGCTCCCGTACTTGATGATCGAGCTGAGTGCGATGTGGCTGGAGTGCACCGTGCTGCACGCGGCGGTCGCCCCTCCGCCCGCGCCGACCTCCTCCAGCATGGCCGCGGCCTGGCTCAGCGTCGCACCGCCGCCGCCGTACTCCTCGGGCACCGTCATCGTGGTGAAACCGCTGTCGACGAAGTCCTGGAAGTACTCGGCCGGGAACTCCCCCTTCCGCTCCTTCTCGCTCCAGTACTCAAGCGGGTACTTGGCATTGATCGCTTGTACGGCCTGCCGGATCTCGTCGTGCCCGAGGGTCGTGATCGGCAGCTGTTCCGGCTTGATCGTCATCGTTGATCGTCCTCGTGTGCGTCGGCGAGTTCGAGGACCCGCCGCGCACATCCGGACGGGTTCATCCCGCCCGCGTTGCAGATGATCGTCACGTCGCGGTCGACCGCGTCGCGAAGGCAGTCGCGCAGGATGGGGATGATGTCGGAGGCATAGCCCGCGCTCGGATCACGCTGCATCTGCTTGCGCAGAACCGACATCGTGACCTCGACCAGGAAGTCCATCACGAGGAAGTCGACGCGCCCCTCCCGGACCAGCCTGCCGGGTGCCGTGGTGTCGTCCCCCCAGAACCCGAGTCCGCCCCCGATGCGCACGGTCGTCTTCATCGACCCCGCCATTCCGGTCGGCGCCCCTCACGAAACGCCCGTGGCCCTCGCGCGCGTCCTCGCTGTCATAGACGTGGCGGAAGATCTCACCGGCGATCGCACCGGTGGCCGCCACCCCGGCCTCGGCTCCGACGCGCATGAGCCATTTGGACGCCCGGATCGACAACGGCGCGTTCGCGGCGATGGTCTCCGCGATCGCCCATGCCCGGGGCAGCAGTTCATCCTGCGGGACGATCTCGTTGACCAGGCCGACCTCGTAGGCCCTCCGCGCCGAGATCGGTTGCGCGGTGAGCAGCAGCTCGGCGAGCACACGCCCTGGGAGCATGCGCGTCAGCGGCGCCGCCCATGGGGCACCGCGGCTCCACTTGGCCTCCGAGATCGCGAACGAGGCCGACTCCGCGGCAAGGCAGATGTCACCGAACTGCGCGAGCCTGAAGCCGCCGGCATAGGCGGCGCCGTTGACCGCCGTGATGACGGGCTTCTCGATCGCGGCGGACAAGGCGGCCCGGAGCTCGGCGTTCACCGCGTTGCGGGCGTCGGGCCGATTGAGGGGTTAGCAGCAGGACGCCACCGCGGGACTCGGTCTGCAGAACATCACTCATGGCCCAGCCTGACCCTCATCATGTCGATTATCTTGCATGCAATCCGGTCGTTGATCAATGTCGGTACGGTACCCATAGCCATGATCAAGCGACTTTGGTGCATGTAGGATGGCACTCCAACCGTCCACGGAGGTGCCATGCCAGCCGACCCGCTCGCAGACGCCCTCTGCAGGCTGATCAGAACCGGCGAGCTCTCACCCGGCGAGCGCGTGGACCAGCGCGCCGTATCCGAGAAACTCAACGTCAGCCGGACGCCCCTGCGCGAGGCGCTCCGGGCCCTCGCTTCGGACGGCATCCTGACGCGGGTCCCGAACTCCGGGTATGCGGTCGCGAAGCTCAGCGCGACGGATCTCCTGCAGTGCTACTCGATGCGCACCCTGCTCGAGACCGAGATCCTGCGGACGATCGCCTGGCCGGACCGCCGGGCGGTCGGCACGCTCAGGAAGCTCAACCAGGAGTGCCGGAAGGCCGCCGAGACCGACGACGTCGAGCGACTCATCGAGGCCAACCGCCAGTTCCATTTCCTGACCTTCAACTGGTCGCCGTTGACCATGTTCGTCAACGAGGTCGAACGCATCTGGCGGATCTCCGACCCCTACCGCGCGCTGCACTACATCTCGAACCGAGGGCGCCGCAGACGCGCCTACGAGGACCACGAGCTCATGATCGCGGCGATCGAGGCCCAGGACCTCGAGGAACTGGTCAGGCTCATGGACCGGCACCGCGCCGGCTCGAGAACGCTGCTCCAGGACATGCTCGGACCGTCCACCTCCGCCGTCCACTCCCTGCCCCAGGTCGCGGGGCCCGCCGCCACCGGGCTGCGCGAGGTCATCTAGGACCCTGCTCCCCCACAAAGCCGCGCCGCGGGGCGCTCAAGCAATCGCAGGCCCGGCTGCATTCGCAACTTGATGGCCCACCGCCTGGCTAGACCTTGGCTCCCACATACGGTGTATGCATAATTGTCGCCATCATCGAGGGCCGGGGATCGGTGCGCAGGGATCATCGCGACCGAAGTCGACGTCCGTGACCGGGCCGGTGTGAGGGCCGCCATGGACGCCGGGGGTGGTAGAGCCGGGGCGCCTCGACATCGTCCTCGCCAACGCCGGTGTCATGCCCCGGGCCCGTCCCCCGAGGCCGGGCCGCATCACAGGGCGGCCAGCAGCACCTCTTCAAGATCGCCCTCGTCGAGCGCGAACGTCACGCCGGAGACGGCGAAGTCCTCCATCGCCCGGCGCGCGAAGGCAGGCAGTTCCGCCGCCCCGACACCGATATCCCGCAGCCGCGTCGCCGTGGCCGCCTTCTCCAGGAGCCCGGCGGCCTCCGTCGCCACCTGGGCGGGGGTACAGCCGAGAGCCTCCGCGATCTCGAGCAGAGCCGCGGGGTCGCGCTCGTACACGAGTCCGAGGACATGTGGGAGGAGGATGGCGTCCACGGCGCCGTTGTGCACACCGCGGTCGTGGCCGACCGCATGGGACAGCACCGCCGTGGCGCCGCCGCCAGAGGAGTCGGTGGCATCCCCGACCATCAGTGAGAGGAGCGTCAGTTCCACCCGCAGCGCGGAGTCCGACGGCCGCTCGGAGAAACCGTCGAGCCGCCGGGGCAGCGTTCGGACGGCATGGCCGAGCACCGCGCCCGAGAACGGAGTGCGCCGCCGCGTCGTCAGGCCCTCAAAGGCCATCACCAGCGCGTTCAGGCCGGCGTTGCGGACCACGTCCTCCGGCGCCCCGGCCGTGAACAGCGGATCGACGATCACCGATCGAGCCCGGGTGCCGGGATCTAACAACGCCCGGCGGCCGGACCTGCCCCCTCCGGTCACCGCGGCTCCCGCCTTCACCACGGCCGTGGTCGGCGTCGTCGGCAGCACGACTGTGGGAAGTTTCGGGGCGCGCAGGCGCGGACTGACGAACCGCCCTTCGGAGTCCCGGTAGGTCGCGAGATGCTCGAGGTCTCCGCCCTCGCCCCGCAGAATGTTCGCCGCCCGGGCCGTGACCATCGCCGATCCGCCGCCGACGACCACGAGGCCGTCTGCGGCGCCGGCCACCAGCCGCGCCGCCACCGCCTCCACGGACTCGGCGGGGCTGTGCGGACGGACCTCGGCCACGACTCCGCCCACGTCGCGCCCCGCGGCCCGCCGGACGAGCTCGATCAGGTCACCATCGCGGGCGACGCTCGGCGTGCACACGACGGCCGGTCTGGACACACCGAGCCGGTCGAGCTCACCGGCGAGCCATCGGGTGCTGTCCGGGCCCCAGAACACTCTCAGCCCGGAACGGGAGAACCGTCCCGTGCTCACCGGGCACCGTCGAGGCCCATGGCGCCGGCCAGCCGGTCCAGCTCGCGCTCGACGGTGGTGAACAGCCGGGCTCCGGACAACGCACGCTTGTAGTACAGGTGGCCGACGTGCTCCCAGGTGTAACCGATCCCGCCCAGGATCTGCAGCATCGAGGAGGTGATCCGCACGGCGCAGGAGGAGACATGGGCGTGGGTCATCGCCGCGAGCTCGGCCGGGTCGTCGGTCCCCTCCGTGAGGCTCCAGGCCGCGTACCGGGAGACGTCGCGTGCGGTCTCCACGTCGACGAACATGTCGGCGAGCAGATGCTTCACAGCCTGGAAGCTGCCGATGGCCCGGCCGAACTGGTGACGCTCGAGGGCGTAGGCGCGCGCGACCTCGAACGCACCACGCGCGACGCCCGCCAGCTCGGCGGCGAGCAGGACGATCGGGACGGCCCGAGCCTCCCCCAGCGCGCCGGCGTCGGGCCGATCGTGGGCGGGGACGGCCACCGACGAGGTGAAGTCGATGGTGGCCAGTGGCCGGGTCGGGTCGAGCGCCGCCTCCGGGTGCCGGGCCGGCCGTGCCCTCGATGCCGAAGACCCGGTCGCCGTCGGGCGTACCGGCCACCACCAGGACGAGGTTGGTGCCCTCGACCACCGGAACGTGGGAGACCTGGCCTTCGAGCGACCATCCATCGGCTCCGCGGATGGCGGTCACCTGGGTGCCGATGGCCCCAGGGTCCGCCCAAGTCCCGGAGAGCTCACCGGAGGCCAGCCCCCGAAGCCAGCTGCGCGCCTGTTCCCCGGCGCCGGCCCGCAGCGCCGCGACCGCTCCCCCGGCACTCGCCAGCAGCGGCTGCGTCGAGAGGTGCCGACCGGCCGCCTCCAGCGCCACGGCGAGATCGACGAGGCCGCCTCCGGCGCCCCCCTCGGTCTCGGGAACCAGGATGCCGGTCAGCCCGATCTCGCCCGACAGCCGGGCCCAGGCGCCGGGATCCCCCACGCCCTTGCCCGTGAGTGCGGCCTCCAGGTCCGCGGCACGGGAACGTTCGAAGAACGAGGAGGCGAACTGAGCGAGATCGTGCTGCTCGCCGCTCAGATCAAACCGCACTACGTGCCTCCCGGGTCGAGTTCGTCGCCGTGGCAGGCTGCCGCGGTTCGCGCGGAAGCCCCAGCACGCGTTCGGCGATGGTGTTGCGCTGGATCTGGAGCGAACCCCCGTAAACCGTGCCTGGGCGGGCATGGAGGGCGTCCTCGATCCAGGCGGCTGATGACTCAGGGTCCAGACCACGCGGCTGGGGACCGAGGCCGGCAACCGTCCCCGGGCCCTCGAGGGTCAGCGCGCTCTGCCCAAGGACGTCCAGCGCGAGCTCGGTGACCCGCTGGCGATACTGCGAGAGGACCATCTTGGTGATCGAGGACTCGGGCCCGGGCGGTTCCCCGGACCCGCCCGCCGCGAGGCCCGGAGCGCTTCGCACCGTTGCCGACACCCCCGACGACATGCGCGTCGGCCGCGACCGCGTCGGTCAGGAAGACCTCGGCGAACTCCGTCTCGCCCGCCATGTTCTTGATGCCGCGCACCGTGACGCCGGGCTGGTCGATCGGCAGCAGCAGGAAGCCGAGTCCCCGGCCTCCCTGTTGATCTGGATCGGTCCGGACCAGGGCGAACAGCCAGTTCGCCGTCGTCCCCGCGGTCTGCCAGATCTTCTGGCCGTTGACGATCCACGACTCGCCCTCCCGGACGGCGCGCGTACGGACGTTGAACAGGTCCGAGCCCGCCTCCGGCTCCGAGTAGCCCTGGGCCCAGGTGATCTCTCCCGTTAGCGCTGTTCGTCCGCCGAGTGGTGCAGATCCATGGACTCTCCCCACCGCTGCTTCTACATGCGGCCGCTGCCCCTTTTGGCATACAGTATTGCATGCCAACAGGCCCAACGCACTCCCGGGCCACGTCAGGGCTGACGACCCCGGCGGCTGCCCTGCGGGAGAGAGAGGTAAGGGCCGGCGAGGGCAGGACCCAGCATGTCCTGCAGCATCCCTCGGGACCGCCCCCGATGCTCGTCCATCAGCCGGATCAGCCGCTTGCCGTCCTCCTCCTCGATGGCGGCGATCATCTGATCATGATCGGCGGCGACACGACGCCGACGCTCGGGATTGGAGAGATGCAGAACCCGATACGGCTCCGAGACCCGCCACACCCGCAGGATCTCCTTGTACATGATCGTCAGCGGCGACCAGGAGAACATCATCAGATGAAAAGCACGATTACTGGCGACGAGCCGATCGAGGGTCACATCACCGGCGGCCTCCCGGCAGGCCTCGTTGGCCTCCTTCAGCGCCGCCAACTGCTCGGCGTCAGGCCACTCGATCGTCCGCAGCACCTCCGTCTCCAGAAACGTACGCATCGAGTAGTACTGGAGAAGATCCGCAGCGCTCAACTTCGCCACCGCATACCCGGCATTGGGAGTCCGGACCAGCACCCCATCGGCCGCCATCGCCCGCAACGCCTCACGCAGCGGCGTCCGGCTGACCTGAAGCCGATCAGCCACATCCCGCTGGTCGACACGCTGCCCAGGCGACAGCTCACCCTTACGGATGAGCTCATAGAGCGAGTCAACCAAAGGATCGACGTCGATGCGCGCACTCGTAGCCAAAATCGAACTCCCACCCGGCGGATTGACATGCAACAGTGTCGTCACCGTGTCCGCCGACAAAGTGTACAAGCCGCCGCGCGCACCGTAGGGTCTTCGCGCAACCCGCTGGAAGCCGTCTCACGACGCCGGTCACGGCGTCGGCCGCCGGGCAGCCCGATCACATCGCGCAGCCCGACCGCCTCGGCCGGTCAGGTCCCTGCTCAGAAGAGCCGGCCGGCCACCCGGACCCGCTCAGCCGAGGCCAGCGCCGCGCGGAGCTTCGCCGACGGGACCGGGGCCCCGGCGGCCTTCATCAGTTCTTCGTCGGGAGTGTCCGGGTCGGCCAGGTACAACCGGGTGTAGGCGGCCGCTTCCGGCTCGAATCGCCAGCTCTCGGCCAGCGGACCCGCGTCGACGGGGTCGAACCCGAGCAGGTCGACCAGTTCGGCCGCGCCCCTCTTCGCCGCGTCGTCATCGGAGGCGAGCGGAAGCGCGGTCCGGTCCGTCGCGCCCGAAGGCCGCGCCAGTTGCGGGATGTGGTGGGCCAGGATGTTGTTGAAGGCCTTCACCAGACGCACCCGGCCCAGCCATTCGCGCACCAGCTCGCTCGTGGTCATGCTCTCGGAGTCGAGCTCGGCGACCCGGCCGTCGCGGAACGGATAGTAGTTGCTGGTGTCCAAGACGATCTTGTCCGCCAGCAGATCCGCCGGCAGTGACCGGACCGCGAGCAGCGGGACGGACACGACGACGACCTCTCCCTCGCCGGCGGCCTGTTCAACGGTTCCGGCCGAGGCCGCCGGGCCCAGCTCCGAGATGAGATCGCCGAGGCTCTCGGGTCCGCGGGAGTTGGCGATCACCACCTTGCCGCCCGACGCGGTCGCCAACCGCGCCAGCGCCGAACCGATATTGCCGCTTCCGATGATTCCCAGAGGTGCCATGACCTTCCCATCGTCGTGGTCAGCCCGCCGCCACTCTGCGACGTGCCTTTGACGCGCAAGCCGAGTCGAGCGATGCCTACGACCGCTGCACGCTGCTGTGAGCCGCACCGGCTGACGATCCAGCATTCCCCGAAGCCGGGGTCTCGTCGCGCCGCTCTTGCCGATGTGGCATTTTGGCATGCAGTATGGCATACTAATCGCGGCCAACAAGGAGATGAGCGTGACTCAACCTGATACCGACGTGGCGCACCGACTAGCGTCGAACGCCCTCCTCGACGGTGTACGCGTCGTCGAGATCTCGTCCCGGGCGTCCGGGGCCTACGCCGGCAGGCTGCTCTCCGTCCTCGGCGCCACCGTGACGCGTTTCGGCCCAGCCCTGGACCTCGCCGCATCCGGCGGCTCGGCGGAGCTCACCGAGGCGTGGCTTCACGACGGGAAGATCATTCCCGGCGGTGACCGACCGCCCGAGCCCGCCGCCGTCCTGAGCGCGGTCGATCTGGTGCTCATCGAGACGGACTCCGCCGACACGATGTGGCAGGAGTGGACGTCCGCGATCCTCGCCGGGGCGGCCGGCCTACCCGATCCTCCGGTAGTGGTCCGGATCGAAGGGGCGGTCGTCGACGGGCATCCGATCCCGAGCGACAGCCTCACCATGGGGGCATGGTCCGCGGTGAGCTGGTCCATCGGCGACGCGGACAAGGCACCGCTGAGCCTTCCGTTCGATCTGGCGGACTTCCAGGTCGCGCTCTATGCGACCGCGGCCGGCCTCGCCACCCTGCTGGCCGATCCCGTGGACCGTGACCTCCGCAACGTGCAGGTCGCCGGCCGTGACGTGCTGGCGTACTACGTCGGGATGATCACGGCGAACTTCCTGCCCTACGAGCGGCCCTGGACCCGGGACGGGGCGCGTCCGCCAGGATCGGCGGGAGTCTACCCGGCCAGCATCTTCGCCTGCCGGGACGGCCACGTGGTCCTCATGTGCCGCAACCAGCGAGAGTGGAGCGTGCTGCTCGAGGCGATGGGAAACCCCGAATGGAGCCTCGACGAGCGGTTCGCCGACCCGCGGGTGGTGGCCCGGCTGTACGCGGACGAGGCGGACTCCCACCTCGAGCCGTGGATCCGTGCCCGATCGATCGACGAGCTGATGGCACTGGGCCGTGATCACGGCCTGGCCGTCGCCCCCATCCGATCGATGCGCGAGGCCCTCGCGGAGCCTCAGTTCGCCGCCCGGGGCTTTCTCGCGGACTCTTCGGGCGGGGTTCGCATGGCGACCGTTCCGTGGCACCTTCGCGAGGCGGGCGGCGAGAACCCGGGTCCTCGCGGTCGGGCCGTTCGGAGCGTGTCACCGGAACCGACGAGGCTCCTCGACGGTCTCCGGGTGCTCGACCTGAGCTGGGTCTGGTCCGGGCCGCTCACCACCTCGGTGCTGGGCGACCTGGGCGCGGAGATCCTCAAGATCGAGCACAGTGGCCACATGGACACGGGACGGCTGCGCGGTAAGGCGCGCCGTGGCGGGGTCGAGGTCGAGGGTCCCGAGCACGAGGCCACCCCGTACTTCAACCAGATGAACCACGGCAAGCGCAGCGTCACCGTGGACATGAAGGACGAGCGCGGCCGGGCTCTGCTCCTGGATCTCGTCGAGCACTGCGACGTCGTCGTGGAGAACATGAGGCCGGGTGTGCTCGGGCGACTCGGTCTGTCCTACGCCGATTTCGCCGCTCGCAACCCGTCGGTGGTGATGATGTCCATGTCGATGGCGGGCCAGGAGGGGCCCTTGCGATCGATGAAGGGCTATGCGGGCATCATGGCGGCGATGTCGGGCCTGGAGTCCTTGATCGGCTACGACAGGCAGAACATCGTCGGCAGCCTCTCGCCGGCTCTGGGAGATCCCAACGCCGCGGGCCACGCGCTCACCGTGCTGCTCGCCGCCCTGAACCGGCGCAGGCGGACCGGCCGAGGATGCTGGATCGACCTGTCCCAGATCGAGGCGCTGCTGTGCGTGCTCCCGGCTCCCGTGGTGCAGGCTCAGCTCGACCCGGAGGTGCCCGTCATGGCGAACGCGCACCCGCGGTTCGCGCCGCACGGCCACTTCCCTTGCCTCGGGGCGGATCGCTGGGTGGCGCTCAGCGTCCGCGACGAGATGTGGGGCGCGTTCACCCAGGTCGCGGCCGGCGCCCCGCTCCTCGCGGACCCACGGTGGGACGACGCCGCGGAACGGCTTCGCCACCGCGACGAACTCGAGGCGGCGATAGCCGAGTGGACCTCGGCGCGCGACCGTGACGAGCTCGTCGACGCGCTGCTGGCCGCGGGCGTCCCGGCGGCCCCCCTCGCCTCCTTCGAGGAGATGGCGGCTTCGGCGTGGGCGAAGGAGCGCGAGCTCACCGTCCGGGTGCCGCATCCTTACCTCGGTGAGACCGACGTGTTCGTCGTACCGTGGAAGTTCGGCGGGCGCTCGGTGGGGAGGGCCGTGCCGGCCCCTCTGCTCGGTGCGGACACCGACACGGTCCTTCGCGACCTGCTCGACCTCGACCCGGATACCCTCGCTCGGCTGCACGCCGGCGGGGTGCTGCGCTAGGAGCCGCCGACCATGTCCCCGATCAGCGTCACCGCCCACGAGAACGGGCGGACCGACATCATGCTCACCCGCCCCGACCTGCTGAACCGCGTCGACGACGAGCTACGCGATGCGCTGATCGCCGCCCTTCGCTCGGTCTCCGAGGACGGCACCACGCGGTGCGTCGTCCTGGGCGCCGAGGGCCGGGTGTTCTCGGCCGGCGGGGACACGGCGATGATGAAGGCCAAGCACGGCGATCTGGCGGCCATCCGCCGGGGGACCGACGCCGGCCGCCGGTTGATCGACGCCCTGTTCACCACGCCCGTACCGATCGTCGCGGCCGTCCACGGTCATGCCGTCGGCCTGGGGTCGACGCTCGTCCTGGCCTGTGACGCGGTCGTCGCGGCGCGGGGAGTGCGGATCGTCGACTCGCACGTCGCGATCGGCCTGGTCGCGGGCGATGGCGGCGCGGTCATGTGGCCCGCGGCCATGGGCATGGTGAAGGCCAAGCGGCATCTGCTCACCGGCGACCCTCTGCTGGCGGAGGACGCGGCCACCCTGGGAGCGGTGTCGGACCTGGTGGACACCGCCGAGGAGGTGCTGCCCACGGCCAGGGCACTCGCCGACCGGATCGCGGCGCTGCCGCCTCTCGCCGTGCAGGGCACCAAGCGATCGCTCAACCACGTGATGCGGCTGCGTGCCGAGGAGGTCCTCGAGCTCTCCTTCGCCTACGAGGCCGAGACCATGAGCTCGCAGGACCTGCTGGAAGGCATCGCCGCCTTCACCGAGAAGCGCACTCCGAAGTACTCGGGACGCTGACCGTGCCACTCGATCTTGACGCGGTCGGCTTCCGGGCCGAGCCCTTCACCGTTTCCTGGAGCGCGCAGGATGCCATCCTCTACGCGCTCGGGGTCGGCGCGGGCCAGCTCGATGCGCTGGACGAGCTGCACCTGACGACCCAGAACACGTCGGGCGTCGAGCAGCAGGTCCTGCCCACGTTCGGTGTGGTGCTCGCGCAGAGCGGGCTTCTCCGGCGGATCCCGATCGGGGAATTCGATCGGACGGCCCTGCTGCATGCCGACCAGCGGGTCGAGGTGCACTCCCCCATCCCGGCCGACGGGTCCGCCGTCGTCGAGGCCCGTCTGGATGGCATCCACGACAAGGGAAGCGGCGCGCTCGTCCGTATCGCGGCGGACGTGAGGGAGACCGGCACGGGTAAGGCCCTGTGCACGACGCGGCTGGGCTATTTCGTGCGCGGGGAAGGTGGTTTCGGAGGGCAGCCGGCCCCGCCGGAGGCCTGGCGGGAACCGGCCGGCGAGGCCGACCTGGGCCTCGTCACACCGACGCGCCCCGATCAGGCCCTGCTGTACCGGCTCAGCGGTGACTTCAACCCCCTGCACTCCGACCCGTCCTTCGCGGCGAAGGCGGGGTTCGAGCGCCCGATCCTGCACGGATTGTGCACCTACGGCGTGGTCTCGCGGGCACTCATCCGCGAACTGGGCGGTGGTGACTGCGCGAGTGTCCAGTCGATCTACGCACGGTTCAGCAGGCCCGTCCTCCCAGGGGAGGAGTTGCGGACCGCGGTCTGGCGCGATGAGGCAGGGATTCGCTTCAGGACGACCGACGGCCAGGGCAGGACGGTTCTGGATCGCGGTCGGCTTCAGTTCCGATGAGCACGACCTCAGCCGGTCGTGCCGAACAGCAATGGAGGAGCCTGTCATGGTGAACCTGACGGGTCGCGTCGCGATCGTGACGGGCGCGGCACAGGGCATCGGCGCGGCGACCGCCGAGCGCCTGGCGGTGGCCGGCGCCGCGGTCGCCGTCGTCGACCTGGCCGAGCAGAAGGCCAAGTCGGTCGCGGCCGCGATCACGGGGTCCGGCGGCAGGGCGATCGCGATCGGGTGCGACGTCTCCGACGAGCGGCAGGTCGCCGCGGCCGTCGACCGGGCGGTGGCCGAGCTGGGGCCGATCGGCGTGCTGGTGAACAACGCCGGCGTCCTGCGCGACAACCTGCTGTTCAAGATGAGCGTCGACGACTGGTCCACGGTGATCGACGTTCATCTGAAGGGAACGTTCCTGTTCACCCGCGCGGCGCAGGCCTCGATGGTCGAGCAGCGCTGGGGTCGCATCGTGAACCTCTCCAGCGTCGCGGCCCTCGGCAACCGCGGGCAGTCGAACTACTCGGCCGCCAAGGCGGGGCTGCAGGGGATGACCAAGACGCATGCGCTCGAGCTCGGCCAGTTCAACATCACGGTCAACTCCGTCGCCCCGGGCTTCGTCGAGACGGCGATGATCCGGCAGACCGCGGAGCGCCAGGGGATCGACTTCGAGACCTACAAGGAGGCGGCCGCCAAGCGCAATCCGATGCGCCGGGTCGCGCAGCCGCTCGACATCGCCAACGCGGTCGCCCTGCTCGCCAGCGAGGACGCCGCGTTCATCAACGGTCAGGTGATCTACGTCGCCGGCGGGCCGCGCGCATGAGGCGGACGGGGGCAGGCCTGGAGGCGGGATCATGAGCATCCGCGGGGCGGCGCTGATCATCGGTGCCCACGAGCACCCGGGACGGGTGCTGCCGGACACCTCCACGGCGCAGATCCACGTCGAAGCGGCGATCGGCGCGCTCACCGACGCCGGGCTGCAGCTGACGGACGTCGACGGCTACTTCTGCTCCGGCGACGCACCGGGCGGCCCGATCGCGATGGCCGATCACCTGGGTCTCGCCGCCCGGCACATCGACTCCACCGATCTCGGCGGTTCGAGCTACGTCGCGGAGGTGAGTCACGCGGCCCAGGCCATCGCGGCGGGGAAATGCAATGTCGCGCTCGTGACGATGGGAGGGCGTCCCCGCTCCGCGGGGCGTCGCACGCCGCCGTCGGCGGGGCCGTCCCATCCGTTCGAGGCACCGTACGGGCACAGCAACGCCGCGTCCTACGCGCTCGCCGCGCGGCGGCACATGCACGAGTTCGGCACGACGCCGGAGCAGCTCGCCGAGGTCAAGGTCGCCGCGGCGTCCCACGCCCAGCACAATCCCTCCGCCTTCCTGAGAGACCCCGTGACGGTCGAGGAGGTTCTGGACTCGCCGCTGATCGCGGACCCGCTGCACCGCATGGACTGCTGTGTCGTCACCGACGGGGGCGGTGCGCTGGTGGTGGTGTCCCCCGAGGTGGCGGCGGCCCTGCCGCGGCGCGCGGTGAAGATCCTCGGCGCCGGCGAGGCGGCCAAGCACACCGATGCCGGCAGCACCGATCTGACCTATACGGGGGCGGTCTGGTCGGGGCCGCGGGCGTTCGCGGAGGCGGGCGTCTCGCACGGCGACATCGACTACGTCTCGATCTACGACTCGTTCACGATCACCGTCCTCATGACGCTGGAGGACCTCGGCTTCTGCCCCAAGGGCGAAGGCGGACGCTTCGTCTCCGACGGGACACTCCGCTCGGACGGGGCGTTGCCGTTCAACACCGACGGTGGATCGCTGTGCAACAACCATCCGGCCAACCGCGGCGGCATGACCCGCACGATCGAGGCGGTGCGCCAGCTGCGGGGCGAGGCGGGTGCTGCCGTGCAGGTCGACGGGTGCGACGTCGCGCTGGTCCACGGCACCGGCGGCTGGCTCGGCACCCGGATGGGGAGCGCTACGTTGATCTTGGGCCAGGAGGACTCTTGAGCGAGGCCGACGCGGAATTTCCCGAAGTGCCGTTCGTCGTGGAACCCGGCATCGAGCCCTACTGGGACGGAGCGGCCCGGAACCGGCTGATCTTGAGCCGGTGCACCGAGGACGACCGACTGCTCTGGCCGCCGCGGCCGTTCTGTCCCCGACACATGACGGCGCCGGTCCGATGGGACGAGGTAGGCGGCGGCGGGGTCGTCTACAGCTACACGGTGGTCCATCGGGGAGAAGGAGCGTTCGCCACGGTGTCGCCCTACGTCCTGGCCTACGTCGAGCTCGACGAGGGGCCGCGGATTCTGACGAATCTCAGAACACCCGCCGGGCGTACGGATCTCGACGTGCATATCGGCCAGCGGGTGAGAGCACGCTTCGACGCCCACGGCGGCGGATCGCCCGTCCTGAGATTCGAGGTCTGAAACGCTGGCGTGGTGCCGCATGCGTCCCCAGAGGGCGGTGATGAGTTTCGGAGTGTGAGGAAGTGGGCGCCGGCGTCGTGTCCGGCCCACAGAGAAACCGGCGCGAAGTCCTGATCTGCAGGCAGCGGAGGGTGATCAGATGAGCGGCTACGAGGACGTTTTCAGGGAGAGCGTGGAGGACCGAGAGGGGTTCTGGCTTCGGGCGGCGGAGGCGCTCGACTGGCACAGTCCGCCTACGAAGGCGCTGGACGACTCGAACCCGCCCTTCTACCGCTGGTTCCCCGACGGGGAGATCAACCTCGCGCACAACGCCCTGGACCGGCACGTCGACGCCGGCCGCGGCGATCGGCCGGCATTGATCTACGACTCTCCCGTCACCGGCGGCAAGCGGACCTACACCTACGCCCGGCTGCGCGACGAGGTCGCCACCTTCGCCGGAGTGCTGCGCGATCTCGGGGTCGGGCACGGCGACCGCGTGGTGATCTACATGCCGATGGTCCCCGAGGCCGCGATCGCGATGCTGGCCTGCGCGCGGCTGGGCGCGGTGCACTCGGTGGTGTTCGGCGGGTTCGCGGCCAAGGAGCTCGCCGTCCGCATCGACGACGCCGCCCCGAAGGTCGTCGTCTCGGCCTCCTGCGGGATTGAGGGCAAGCGGGTCATCGAGTACAAACCGCTGCTGGACAAAGCGATCGAACTGTCGGGGCACAAGCCCGGGACGCGGGTGATCCTGCAGCGTCCGCAGGCCGAGGCCGCCCTCGGCCCGGACGACCTCGACTGGGCCGATGCCGTCGCCGCGGTGACCGAAGCGGCCTCCCCCGCGGACCCGGTGCCGGTGAAGTCCACCGACCCGCTCTACGTGCTCTACACCTCCGGCACCACGGGCAAGCCCAAGGGCGTGGTCCGCGACGGCGGCGGCTACGCGACGGCGCTGGTCTGGTCGATGCTCAACGTCTACGACGTCGGCCCCGGGCAGACGATCTTCACCGCGTCCGACGTCGGCTGGGTGGTCGGGCACTCCTACATCGTCTACGGACCACTGCTCGCCGGGGCGACCACGATCCTCTACGAGGGCAAACCGGTCGGCACCCCGGACGCCGGCCAGTTCTGGCGGGTCGCCTCCGAGTACGGCGCGCGCAGCATGTTCACCGCGCCGACCGCGTTCCGGGCGTTGAAGAAGGAGGACCCGAACGGCGAGTACGCCGAGAAGTACGACCTGTCCGAACTCAAGTACCTCTTCCTCGCCGGTGAACGCCTCGATCCCGAGACCTACCGGTGGGCCTCCGACCTGCTCCGGATCCCGGTGATCGACAACTGGTGGCAGACCGAGACCGGCTGGCCGATCGTGGCGAACCCGGTCGGAATCGAGCTGCTGCCGATCAAGCCCGGCTCGCCGGCCCGGCCGCTCCCCGGCTGGGACATCCAGGTCCTCGACACCGAGGGCAGGAGCGTACCGCCCGGTCAGGACGGCGCGATCGTCGCGAAGCTGCCGCTGCCACCGGGCGCGTTCCCCACCCTGTGGCATGACGACGAGCGCTTCGTGAAGTCGTACTTGTCCGCCTTCGAGGGCTACTACCTCACCGGCGACGGCGGCCGCGTCGACGAGGACGGCTACGTGTTCGTCATGGGCCGCACGGACGACGTCATCAACGTCGCCGGGCACCGCCTGTCCACCGGCGGGATGGAGGAGGTCCTGGCCGCGCATCCGGACGTCGCCGAGTGCGCGGTCATCGGGGTCGCCGACCGGTTGAAGGGGCAGATTCCGCGCGGGTTCGTGGTGCTCAAGGCGGGCGTCGACGCTTCCGCCGAGGGCTACGCCGACGGCCTGCGCGCCGAACTGGTCCGGATGGTGCGCGACCAGGTGGGCGCGGTGGCCTCGCTCAAGGAGGTCACGATCGTGCCCGCCCTGCCCAAGACCCGCTCCGGGAAGATCCTGCGCAAGACCATGCGCGGCATCGCCGACGGGCTCGACGAGCCGGTGCCCTCCACCATCGACGACGCCACGGTGCTCGACACCCTCCGCCCCATCCTGCGGAGCTTGTAGCGACCTGCCCTGAGATCCGCGGTAGCGTCAGAAGCCTCCTGACGGATAGCTCGACCTCAACGGTCTCTCACGCAGGGGTTCAGTGCAGCCGGGGCGGCTGTCGCCGGCACGGATGTCTCCGACTTCCGTCGGCGACAGTCGCCACTGCCGTTCCCGTTGGGACCGCGCCTGCCGCCGTGACGCCACGTGGCCGGGCGAGGTATCAGGTGCTCAACGGCACCGCGGCCGTCATGCGTCAACCGGTGACGGTTGCGTGAGCAGGTGGCGGCGGGGTCGGGCCCCCGCCGCCGACAATGTGGGCCACCTCAGCCGGGGCGGTGACCGCCGCGCCGACTGCGCCATGCACACCATCGTCCTGTCCCGCCGGTGCTGGGACCAACGCACCCATGACTACGCCAAAAGGCCCATCACCGCTGGTGAAACCCACCACGAGGCCATTCGGTGCCCCCGGTCCCGAGAATCAGCCGTAGATGGGAGGGATATTGTGGTCGGGAGTCCCGTACCAGGGCGAGGGTCCGTACCGTTTGGCGCATGCGTCGTCGATCCACAGGCCCTGCTCGCGCCGCCGCGAGATCCGCCAGCCGTCGGGAGTACGCCGGAGCTCGTCGTCGTAGAAGCCGCCGCTCGCGATCAAGGACTCGCCGCCGCGCTCGAGCATGCTGTGGTAAGCGGTGAAGTACGTGCAGGCGCGCGCGGTGTCGCCGGCCAGTTCGACCATGTGATTGGTCATGTTGTGCTGCAGGCCCACGAAGGTGCCGATGACCTCGGAGAGGAAGCCGACGGTCGTCTCCAGGTCGGCCAGGGCACCGCCGACCTCCCGGTAGTCGATCATGGCGTCGGCGGTGAACACGCTGCGGTAGAGCGTCCAGTCCCGCCGATCGACCGCGAGGCCGTAGCGGTACATCAGCTCCTGGATCTCCAGGCGATCCGCGATCTCCTCGAGCTTGATCATCAGCGACTCCGTCCGGTTGTGTTCCGTCGCCACTGGCACGTCTCGGGCGTTCCGAGGGTCGGCCGGCCTGATCGGGTGACACGTGCGGCGCTTGCCCGTTCCGCGAAGGCGAGGTATCGGCGGTCGCGCACGTCCTGGCGGACGCCCCACTCCTCTCGCCACCCAGAAATTCGGCATTATAGTATGCAAAATAGTGAACGCCGTCCAGGCTAGGGCACCGTCCGGTTCAGCGACCCGGCCAGCTCGCGAGCGGCTGAGAGCGGATCCCGCTCGCCGCGTGCGACCTCGGCGGCCAGGGACTCGAGATGGGCCAGACCGGCGCCCTCCGTGAGCCGCATTCGCAGCAGTTGCACGGTCAGGGTCTCGATCTCGCGCCTGCTGCGCATCATGCGGCGCCCGCCCAGCTCGCCCGACTCGGCAAGGTGGGCATGGTGCCGGTCCAGCGCGTCGACCAGCCCGTCGACGCCGGCGCCCGATGCGGCGACCATCAGTTCGACGGGCGCCACCCATGACGTCCGCGAGTGGACGTTGCCGGCGACCATGAACCGGATCTGCGCACGGGTGGCCTCGGCGCCCTCGCGGTCGGCCTTGTTCACCATGAAGACATCGCCGGTCTCGAGGACGCCGGCCTTGTCGGCCTGGACGTCGTCGCCCATGCCCGGCACCAGCAGCACCACCGTCGTGTCGGCGACCGCTGCGACGTCGACCTCGGATTGCCCGACCCCGACGGTCTCGACGAGCACGACCTCGAATCCGGCCGCGTCGAGTACACGGACGGCCGCGGGTGCACTGGCCGACATGCCCCCGAGGCTCCCGCGACTCGCCATCGATCGGATGAAGACACCGGGGTCGCCGGTGTGCTCCCGCATCCGCACGCGGTCGCCGAGGAGGGCGCCGCCCGTGGTCGGGGAGCTGGGGTCTATCGCCAGCACCGCGACGCTCCGCCCCCGCTTGCGGATGGCCCCGGTCAAGGCGGCGACCGTGGTGGACTTGCCGACCCCCGGAGAGCCGGTGACGCCGACGACATGGGCGCGCCCGGTCAGCGGGACCAGCAGCGCCTCGAGATCTCGAACCGTCGGGGACTCGTTCTCGACCAGCGAGATCAGCCGTCCGAGCGCGCGAATGTCCGCTCCCCGCGCGCGGGCGAGCAGGGCGGTGACGTCATCGCCTGCCATGGTCATGAGAGGGCACCTCGCTCGTGTGGTGAACCGGTGGATCGTGATTCCGGCCGGGCCTCGGAGGAGGCGACCGGATGCGTGGGACGGGCTCCGACCGACCCTGGCCCGATCGTCGGGGCGGCCGCGACTCTTCCGCCTCCCATATTTAGCATGCTAAAGTGCATGCACGAACGCGGCCGGAGAGAGGTGCTGAGTGAACTCACGAAGAATCCGCTGCGTCCTGGGCATGCTCGCTTCCGACAAGCACAGCAAGGGCATACGGACTCTGGCCCGCACTTTTCGCGACCACGGTGTCGAGGTCATCTATCTTGGAGAGCACAACACGGCTCAGCAGCTCGCCACCGTCGCGGTGAGCGAGGACGTCGACTTCGTGGGAGTCAGCTTCAGCACGGGGCAGTACGTGGCCCGGACGAAGGAGCTCGTGGAAGCCTTGGCCGCCTCGGGCGGGGCCGGCATCGGAGTCCTGGTCGGCGGGCTGATCCACCCGGAGGACGTTCCGGTCCTCGAGGAACTGGGCGTCGCCGGCGTGTTCGGTCCTGGCTCGACACGTCAGGAGATCCTGACGTTCATCGACGCGACATTCGCTCACACCGCTGCGAAATCGGACTCGTGACCCGCCCGTACCAGGGCGGACGCGAGCCGGTGGGTGCACGACCAGCGCCTCAGGTCTGAGACGGATGGAGCAACGATGAACTCAGGTGAGACCGCGCAGAACATCGAGGAGAGCGTCGCCGAGGTCTCGGTGAAGTTGTCGCGGACGAAGACATGGTCCGGATTGCCCGTCGAGCCGGTTTACCGGCCGGCGGAACCCGACGCCCGCTACGAGGAGGCGCTCGGCGACCCCGGGACCTTTCCGTACACGCGGGGGGCCTTTCCCCAGATGTACCGCAGCCGGATGTGGACTCTACGCAACATCGTCGGCTACGGCAGTCCGGAGGACACCGCGGACGGCATCGCCACTTCTCTGAAGGCCGGCTCCGCGGCGGTCGACGTCGTGCTGGACACCGTCTCGACCCAGGGCCTCGACCCCGACCATCCGGTCCTGCGCCCGGACGTCGGGCTGGAGGGCGCATCGGTGTCCAGCCTGCGCGACCTTGAACGCCTGCTGTCGGACATCGACGTGACGAAGACGGACGTGGCCTGGCATGTCACCTTCAACATCTACCCGATGGTCATCGCCTATGCGCGCAAGCACGGCATCGCGCTGAGCGACCTCCACGGCTCGCACATGCCGGATTACCTGAGGCTCAACCTCGACGGTGGCGGCCAGAAGTTCGTCTCGCCGGAGTTCGGGCACCGCCTCGCGATCGACACCCTGGAATTCGCGGCCCGGCACACACCGAAGTGGTCCTGCGGCTTCCCGCAGTGCTACAACCTGCGGGAACGGGGCACGACCCCGGTGGGGGAGATCGCGCTCGGCATGGCGATCGTCAGAAAGACCTTCACGGACCTGATCGCGCGTGGCGTGAACATCGATGAGATCGCCCCTCGGATGGCGTGGGTGTCCACGACCGACATCGACCTCTTCGAGGAAGTGGCCAAGTTCCGCGCCCTGCGACGGGTCTGGGCCCGGACGCTGAAGGAGCGGTTCGGCGCGACCGACCCACGGAGCATGCGGCTGCGCATCGCCTGCCACACCTCGGGACGCTCACTGGTGTACCAGCAGCCCCTGAACAACCTGACCCGGGCCGCGGTCGAAACCCTCGCCGCGATCCTCGGCGGGGTGCAGTCGGTCGAGACCTGCACCTTCGACGAACCGATCGGCGTGCCGACGCACGAGGCCCGCGAGCTCGCGACCCGAACGCAGCTGATTCTGGCGCACGAAGTGGGGGCGGCGCGCACCGCCGACCCCCTCGGCGGCAGCTACTACATCGAAGCGCTGACCGATCGGGTCGAGAGCGACGCACTGGCGCTGCTCAAGAAGATCGAGGATCACGGCTTGCTCAGGGGCATCGAGGACGGCTCTCTCGAGTCCATGATGGATGAGGAGAACCTGGCGCGCGAGCGCGAGATCGAAGCCGGTGAGCGCATCGTCATCGGGCTCAACGCCTTTCCTCCCTCACGCGACGAACGGCCGCCGCGCTTCGCGGTGGACCAGACGAGTGTCGGCGCCCACGTCGATCGGTTCGTCAGGGAGAAGCAGGACCGCGATCCGGACCGCCTGGAGCATGCCCTGCGCGGCGTCTTCGACTCGGCCCGCGGTGACCGCAACACCCAGGACGCCATGGCCGACGCGTTCCTCGCCGACGCCACCGTCGCCGAGGTGTCGGGGATCCAACGGCTCGCCTGCGGCATGAGCTACGACCCCTTCGGGGCGGTCGATCCACCCTTCGGCTTCCGCTGAGCCGGGCCCGGTTTCCCGATGGCCGGGCCGTCCGAGTCGCGGCAGATGCACGACTGGTCAATGCGGTGGTCGTGCCCCACACAACAGTTCTGGCCTGCGGGATCCCTGCACGACGGCGTGTCGTCCGGGCGTCTTGCGCGGCCCTGACATCCATGGGAGCAGAAGGTGATCAACGCGTTGTCAGAAACCGACCATGAGCAGAAAGCCCTTCCACCGGCGGACATGCTTGGGCTGTACCGGTCGATGCGGCTCATCGCGACCGTGGACCAGCGCATCAACCAGGAAGTCCGGGCGGGGCGTCTGAACGCTGCCACGTATCCGGTGCGGGGGCTTGAGGGGTCCTGTGCCGCGATCGGTTCGGCGCTTCGGCCGCTGGACCAGCTGGTCTCCACTTACCGGAATCTCGGTGACGCGTTGGCGAAGGGTTCGTCGCTGGACGCGCTCGTCGCCGAGATCTACGGGCGGCTCGTCGGCGCGTCCAAGGGCAAGGGCGGGGCGATGCACCTGCAGGACCAAGCCGTCGGGTTCATCACCAGCACCGGCATCGTCGGCTCCGGTATCCCGATCGCGGTCGGGCTGGGCGTCGCGGCGCAGCTCGACGGCGGCGACCGCGCCGTCGTCGCCACCTTCGGGGACGGGGCCACCTCCATCGGCGCGTTCCACGAGTCCATGAACATGGCGAGCCTGTGGAAGCTCCCGGTGGTGTTCGTGTGCCAGAACAATCAGTGGGGGGAGCACACCCCGATCGCCGAGTACGCGGCATCGACCGATCTCGCCGGGCGGGCCTCCGCCTACGCGATGGCATCGGCGCGGGTGGACGGCTTCGATCCGGTCGCCACCGCGATCGAGGTGCGGGCCGCGGTCGAGCGGGCCCGCCGAGGCGAGGGCCCCACGTTCATCGAGGTGATGACCTACCGGCTCACCGGGCATTCGGGCGTCTCCGACTACTCCTATGTGCCGAAGGAGGAACTGGCCCGCGCGATGGAGCGCGATCCCGTCCCCGCCTTCCGGCGGAGGCTGGTCGAGCGCAGCGAGGCGCAGGAGGCCGAACTGGATGAGATCGATCGCCGGATCGGTGCCGAGGTCGATGCCGCGTTCGCCAAGGCCGTGCAGGAGCCGTTCCCGCCGGCATCGGAGCGGTTCACCGATGTGTTCGCCGATGAGAAGGTGGTCAAGGGGCTGTGACGACTACGGAAATGGACCAGCAGGTCGCTCGGATGTCCATGGCGGTGGCGCTCAACTCCGCGCTGGACCATGCGATGCGGGTGGACGACAAGGTCATCATTATCGGCGAGGACGTGGCCGATCCGGCCGGTGGCGTGCTCAAGGTCACCAAGGGCCTTTCCACCAAGTACGGTGCCGATCGGGTGCGCGCGACGCCCATCGCGGAGCAGGCCATCGTCGGGGCCGCGATCGGGGCGGCGCTCGGCGGCTACCGGCCGATCGCCGAGATCATGTACATGGACTTCACAGCCGTCGCCATGGACCAGATCATCAACCATGCTGCCAAGCTCCGGTACATGTCGGGTGGCGCATCTCCTGTTCCGCTGACGATCCGGACCTGCATCGGGATGCAGCGTTTCGGGGCGCAGCACACGCAGTCGCTGGAGGCGTGGTTCATGCACGCGCCGGGCATCAAGGTGGTCATGCCCTCCACCCCGACCGAGGCCAAGGGCCTGCTGGCCTCGTGCATCGCCGACGACGACCCGTGCCTGTTCATCGAGAACTTCGCGATGGTCTTCAGCCAGAAGGAGGACGTGCCGGTCGGAGAGTTCCGGATTCCTCTCGGCGAGGCGGCGGTCAAACGCCCCGGTAGCGACATCTCGTTGATCACCTATGGCGCGGCGGTGCATACGGCGCTGGATGCCGCGGAGCAGGCCGCGGCGGAGGGGATCTCGCTCGAAGTCATCGACCTGCGCACTCTGGTCCCCCTCGACTGGGACACCGTCCTGCCGTCGGTGAGCAGGACTCGCCGCGCGATCGTCCTTCACGATGCCACGACGTTCTGCGGGCCCGGCGCCGAGATCGCGGCCAGGATCAGCGAGGAACTCTTCGAGGAACTGCTGGCACCGGTGAGGCGGCTGGGCGCGGCCTACACGCCCGCTCCCTACGCCCCGTCAGGACTGGACTTCCTCCCGACGGCCCAAGACGTCCTCGCCGCGGCCAAAGAACTGGCCGGCTGACCCGACGGGCAGGACCCAAACGCCACTGCCCGCCCTGCAACGCGCCACGGAGATTTCCATGGCACGGGCCAGTGTCGCGTGCCAGGGACCCTGGCCCTGGCACGCGACCGGCCGACCACGCCTGCGCCGCCCCTGGCCGCCCAGGGGCGCCCGCCAGAAGTACACCCACCCGCACTGCCCTTGAGCATCGGCAAGCAGAACGTCCCAATCCCGCCCTGACCCAAAGTGGCCCACGGCAGCCCCATACCCCTGCACCCGTGACCACCGGCGCGTCCAAGCGCTCGGCCCCTGGCTGCAGCACTGCAACACCAGCAGACCCCTCAGCCCTCGCCGGCCTCCCCTCACGCGACCGGCACCAAGATCACCACCGAGTACGGCCGGCTCAGCCCGCAGTCGCCGGCCATCGGCTCCTTCCGCGCTCCAACGGCGGACATCCCGCGCCCGCCGGTATGCCGGCGGGCCGCCTTCCCCCACCCCAAACAGAAGGAACCACCGTGCTCAAACCCACCGTGGACGTGACCGAGGTCGTCGACCGGTCACCGCTCTCCCGCTTCCAGCTCCGGATCATCGCCATCTGCCTGGGGATCGCGGTCATCGACGGCCTCGACTCCCAGCTGCTCGGCTTCGCGATCCCCGCGCTGTCCAAGGACTGGAACCTCGCTCCCAGCGCCTTCACCCTGCCCGCCACGATCGGCATCATCGGCACGATCGCGGGCAGCATCATCGCCGGGGCGATCGGTGACCGGTTCGGCCGACGGCGCGTGATGGTCGCCAGCATCGCGCTGTTCTCCCTGGGCACCCTCGCAACGGTGGCGGCGTCGTCGATGGGCCCCCTCGTGGTGCTGCGCTTCGTCACCTCACTCGGGATCGGCGGACTGCTCCCCAACCTGATCGCCCTGGTGTCGGAGTACTCGCCACAACGGCGCCGCCTGCTGTGCGTCACCGTCGTCGCCACCGGAATCAGCATGGGAGGCGTGGTCGGCGGGATCATCTCGGCCTGGCTGATCCCCCCGTTCGGCTGGCAGGGGCTGTTCATCGCCGGAGGCGTGGTCGGTCTGCTGGCGGCCGTCATCGCCTTCTTCGGCGTCCCGGAATCGATCCGCTTCCTGGCCCTGTCCGGGCGCGAGAACCTCGTGCGGACGCTGCTCGCACGCATCTCCCACCACGAAGCCGGCATCACCGAGCAGACCCGCTTCCAACTTGCCGAGGAGAAGACCTCCAGGGCATCGGTTGCCGCGCTGTTCAAAAACCATCGTGCGATAACGACCATCCTGCTCTGGATCATCTTCGCCATGAACCTGCTGATGCTCTACTTCATGCTCAGCTGGCTCCCCACCCTCCTCGGCGAGGCCGGATTCCGGTCGTCGACCGCCTTGATCGGAACCTCGCTGTACAACCTCGGCGGCGTCGTCGGCAGCGTGCTGGTGGGCCTGACCGCCGACCGGATCCGCCGGCCGTACTTCCTCCTCGGCGCGATCTACTGCGCAGCGGTCCTGGTCATCGCCGCCATCCCGGTCCTCAAGACCTCCACCACGGGCATGCTCCTGGCGATCTGCGCCGCGGGCTTCTGCGTGATAGGCGCCCAATCCTCACTCAGCGCCCTGGCCAGCACGGTCTACCCCACCAGCGTCCGCACGACCGGCATGGGGTGGGCATTCGGCGTCGGCCGGCTCGGCTCGATCCTCGGACCCACACTCGGCGGCCTGTTCCTCTCCCTCGGCCTCGGGGCCATCACGATCATCTCCCTGATGGCGATACCCGCAGCCATCGCCGCCCTCGGAGCGTTCTGGCTGGGCCTGCGCCGCGCATCCCGCCCCACCTCGGCCCTCACCGAATCCACCGTTCCGGCCACCTGATCGGTCCGCGATGAAACGCAACTGGCGCGTCTCCTCGGCGAGTGTTCGGTCGTTCTTGCACACCGCCCATGCCCCTGCCGGGGCGGCGCGCCACGTCTCGTCAGGCGGTCGTCCCGGCCGACGTCAGCGTGACTTTCCGTCCCGATGCGTCCACCGTCGTGGCTTTGCCTCCCGGGTGAAGCTGTGGCCGCGCCGGAAGGCATCGCGGACCAGTTTCGCCAACGGCCACTCGACGCTGGCGCAGGCGGTTCATCGAGCACGGCCTGGCCGGCCAGGAACTCGGCCCGGCCCGTCCGGTAGCCGATGCCGACCAAGTCACCGTGAATCCGCCGGTAACCAAGATCGCGTTGACGCGTGCCATTCTCCAGTACCAGCCTGCGGATCGCCGCCGCAGTGCGTGGACGGCCCGGTTCCCGACTCCGGAAGGTCCAGCGGCGCCGCACCGTGCTCAGAGAGACAAACAACCGTGGGCGACGGGGAGGAACATCTTCGGCGGCCGGCACAAGGCCCTGTCACTGGCCGGCACCCGCAAACGCGATGCTTGCCGAACCGCGGCCGGCTTCCAACCAGCCTCACAACGCGGGAGCTTCGGTCGCAATGGTGAGGCCCGTCTGCTCTCCCCAATGGTCCAGGTAAACGACCTTTGCGACGGGACGGCGGCGAACCGGGCCGTGGTTTCCCCGAGGCCAGCCCACGACTATGTGCCCGGCGAGCATCCAGTCGTCGGGCACTCCGACGGCCTCGCGCAGGAGCGGCTCGCCTCCGTACGAGGCCCAACTGGTCATGCACGCCCCCAGCCCTTGGGCACGCGCCGCCAGCAGAAAGTTCTGCATCGCCGGAAAGATCGACCCGCCGAGCAGCAACTCCGACGCCGTGGGAAAGCGCTTCTGAGTGAACAGCACCGACGTGAACTCACCCGCACGATCATGCAACTCGTACGTCGCCCGGTCGGCCCGTGCGCGACGGCTGTCGTCCTGATCATCCGGACGGGTCATCCCGTACACCGGTTCGATCACCCGCAGCGCCTGCTCCGCCGCCTTCGCGACAACGGCCCGCGACTCCGGCGACCGGAGCACGATGAACCGCCACTCCTGCGCGTTGGCACCGGACGGCGCCCATGTCGCGGCCTGCAGGCAACGGCCCAGCGTCGCCTCGTCGACCGGCTCATCGGTGAACCGGCGGATCGTCCGCGCCGTCGACATCACCGTCCACACGTCAGTGGCTGGTCCCGTCATTCCCGCTCCCACTCGTCCGCTCCCCACGATCGCCCGTGGCGAAAATCAAACTTACAACATGCAGAAACACCGTTCTCGCGAGCCAGTCCGGTGCAAGGCCCGTGCGTGCGCCAGACTCCCTCCATGCAGGTGAGAGGCATCCCCCAGGGTCCACAGCCTTCCAGGCGCCTGCCACCTCGTTTCGCTGCGGCAACCTCCACCAGCGACCCGGTCCTGGCAACATATGGGGCCGCCAGCAGACTGGGACGCCGGTCCATGGACCGTAGGCGCCGGCGATCGTCCACCACAAGGAACGGCCCTCGAATGCGGACCGAGATCGTGACGGTGGCGACATGTCCGCTCGTGGTTCGCCCGGGGGCACCGATACCGGCCGTCAGACAACGGCATGGAGTAGCATCCGAACAGCACTAAATGCAGACAGAGCAGCATTGATTGATAGGCAAAATAGCGAAGAGATCCGCTGCTACCAGCCAATCCGCGGGTTCGGGGTTCAAGACGACTACTTCGAATTCTGCGGCCGTGTTCGGACGGTACCTGCACCACGTGCCCCCGCCCCCGGTCAGCACATGACACCCGAGGAGATCGAGGCGACACCGCCCGCGCCGTACGCCACCGGGGCCAGCCGCGGCGCACGGTTCGTCAACCCCGCCGACTTCGTTATCTGCCTGATCACCTCAGGCGACCCGCCACGCCAGGCCGAAGCGATCGCGCCGCCCTGCCCGCCTGGCAGGACGCCGATCCCCTCGACATCGACCACTACGCCGGCACGGTCGCCACGGCCTGGCTGCACGCCTTCAGGAACCTGCCCTGGGCCGAGGCCGTCCTGGTAGACCCAGAGCGGCGCTCGCCTATTGCAGAACTACATTCGGCCAATTCTGACCATTGGGCATGCCAGAATGCTTCCATATCTCTGGAGCTCCATAAAATGACGCATCCGGAGCCTGGAAATGGCGGTAGCCGACATACCCAGGCTCCGGTCTGCCGAAGATCCAGGTCAGTCGTTCTGACCGACGTCGAACTCCCAATGCCATGGTTCGTAGGGACTGCTGTAGGCCCAGTCAGGATGGACCCAGTCGTACTTTTCGGAGTTGGCACGCAGCCATTTGAACTGCGGCGACTCGTCGTCCTCGACGCCACCGCAGAAGTCGGCCGCGATGGCGAGTCCGTGCTTGCTGTTGCCAGGGCGGGCGGCCATGCCTCCCGGCATGCTCTCGAACAGCTCCGCCTGCTTGGAGAAGGTGCGGTAGGAGCTGCGTATGCACATGTCCTCGCCGAAGCGCTTCTTGTAGGCGGCGTTGAGTTTGTAGAACGCCAACGCAGCATCGGCCCGTAGCTCATGTCCTCGCCGCGGCAGCGGGCAGAGATACCGGGACGGGATCCGGCCGTTCGGATAATCGTGCGCCTTCCTCATCTGCGAGGCATCGCAGTCGGAGGGGGCTTTGGCAGCCGACTTGACCGTGGCTTCTGTAGCAGCCTGCGCCGCACCCTTCGCCGTGGTCGACTTCTCCTTTGCGGACGATGCCACGGCACTGGCCCCGGTCATGGAGATCTTGGTTTCATCGGTTCCGGACGCCAGGCCGAGGCCGGCGGCAAGGATCCCGGCGAGGATGACACTGGTCACCGGCGCGGCGAACTTGCTGTGTTTTCCATGCCGATCTTTCACGGCATTGTCTCCTATCTTCCATGGCGCCTACCGGGTTAGCTGACGGATTCGGGCATGGAAGTCGCCCTACGGCGCTCCACGGGAAGTGGAAGCACCGATTCACCCCTGCGAGAGTCGCCGCCGTTCGGCCTGAACGCGCTCGCGATGGTTCCCCGGCTCCGCTGGGAAGCGGACTAGGCGTTGCCGTCTTCACCCTGAAGCCGGAGGCCATGTGACCCCGGCGTTCCGGAGCAGCGTCCCGAACCAAGATCAGTGTGAAGGGGGCTCTGATTGATGAGGGCCGATGCATGGCGAGCACCGAATGGGGACAGACAGTACCAAAACGCCAAGAGAAGGCAAACGGCCTACAAAGCACTGTTGCTTCGAGTGAGCCCACAGGCGAGGCTCATGAGGCCCCAGTGGTCGACTCATCGCGTCCTCCGGGGGCAACGGACTCTGCCTGCAGCGCGTCCCGGAAAGCCACCCAGGTCTGGGTCGTCCTCAAGATGAGGGGTCGACATCAGGGCTCGCGCACCCTCGGCCTCCGCGGCAGCAGCGACGCTGACCACGGGGATCAGCAGCGTAGGGCATCGACCCGCCTCCAGGCCGACCATGGTGATGTCGGCGGGCAGTTCGATTCGGGTGCGATGGTGCTCGCCAAGCCTGCGGACGCGCACGGGCGGCCTCGTCGCTGGCCCCGGTCGTGGTGAGAGTACGCGCGTCGGACACTCCAGGATGGCCCAGGCGCTTGATGGCTTCGAGCTCTTGGAGCCAGGTGGCTCTCGTTCGTGGATCGCGCGACGATGTGGTCGATGCGCCTGCATGGCCGGATCTTCGCCCTCGCAGCCTCCGACCTGCACAAGGAGACCGTACTCGTGTGCCCGATCGGGACCTCCGACACCGGCAAGCCCGGCTGCTGGGTGATCCAATGCCATCATCCATAACGCCGAGTCGGGGATCGTGAGCCTGCTCGACCACCAGGCCTGAGGCGGTTACCGACCCCTGATGTGCCCGGGCAGCGTCGACCCGGCCCGTTTCCCAACTCGCTGCCCCGGCCTTTCGTCAGTCAGTCCGGCAGATTGCGGTTTGACCTCCTCCCCCTCGTGAACGAGGGGGATTCCAACCCGTGGCCTCAGGACAGGAGCAGGGGTTGGGGTTCGCGGTTCGTCCGCCCCGGCACCCCGGAGCGTCCCCGCGCAGCAACGGCCGGTCCGGCCGCCGTGCACACGAGCCCGAGCTCGCGCGCGATCACGAGTCTGGTCTCGTGGGCGATGTTGCGTGCGGCGTTCACATCGGCGTTGCAGGCGAAACCGCAGGACCGGCACCGGAATCGCGCTTGGCTCTCACGCGCCTCCCGGTCCCTGACCCTGCACGCCGAGCAACGCTGCGAAGTGCCCGCAGGATCGATCCTGTACACGCGGCCGGGCGCCTTGTGCTCCAGCCGCTCCACCAGCAGCCCCCAGCTGCTGGCCAGGATGCCCCGGTTCAGGCCCGCCTTGGCGGCGACGTTGCGTCCCGGCCGCTCGATGGTGCCCTTCGCCGAGCGGGTCATGCCCCGAATGTTGAGGTCCTCGACACCGATCACCTCGAACTCGCGGGCCAACTGGGTGGAGGTCTGCTCCACCCAGTCCTTGCGGCGGTCACTCTCACGGGCCTTGAGCCGGGCGAGCGCGGCCTTGAGCCGCGCGCGGCGGCCCGAGCCGCGCCGGGCACGCCCCAGCCTGCGGACCAGCAGCCGCAGCCGCCGCCTCTCCCCGGGCGTGAGGCCGGGGACCTTCAGCAGGTCCCCGGTCGAGAGGGCCGCGGTGACGGCGACGCCCCGGTCCACCCCGACCACGCTCCCGTCACCGGGGCCGGGGCCGGGGACCGGGGGCGGAACGTGCGCGAACGCCACATGCCAGCGCCCGACCCGATCACAGGTCACCCGGTAGGACTTCACGCCCCCGGGTACCGGCCGCGACAGGCGGAACCTGACCCATCCGCACTTGGGCACCAGCACCGCGGCCCACTTGCGCGACAACCGCCTGACCTGGTGCGGTTTGACGCCGACCTGCCGGAACCCCTCATGCACGCCCTGCTTGCGCCAGGTGGGCCGCTTGTGCGTCCCGGCGAAGAAATTCGCCATTGCCTGCGCGAAATCACGCAGCGCCTGCTGCTGCACGGTCTGCGACCCGGCCCGCAACCACGCGAACTCGGCACGGGCCTCGGTGAGCTGCCGGGACTGCTCGTTGTAGCAGGCGCCCCGCCCCGGTACCGGGACCAGTACGCATGCTGTTCGACGGCCAGGTTCCACACGTAGCGCGCGTGCGCGCAATGCCCAAGCAGGGCCTGCTCCTGCTCGGGCGTGGGGTCCAGGCGGTAGCGCGGCACGGGGCCGATCGTAGCGTTCACGCTCGAACACAGGGACGAGAACGTGCTAGATCGTGCCTGGTCAACCGGCATTCGCCCGGGAGGCGAATCTCCTTTCCCTGCCCTGCTCCGCAGGGGCCCGATTCCTCCCCGGCCTCAAGGCCGGGGTTTCCTCGGAGGTTCTTTGATGAAGCGACACCGGTACCAAGAGCGGCACCATCTTCCTGGTCCTCCGCCTGCTCAAAGGCGGCACCAATGAGCCTCGCGTTCCCACGCGCTTCTTTCAGGTGAAGGTGACGGCTACGGCGAATAAGGAGCATCGTCGAGAACGCCGAGACGGCGATCAGCTCGGCCACCATAGGGCTGGCGACCATCGCGGGAGCGCTGGGCGCCCTGGGACTCGGCACGGTCATCGTCAACCGATGAACCAGACGCGACCAACGTTCCGAAGACGACGAGCGCGCCGAGGACAGGGACCGCTGCAGCGGCATCCCGGCTCTGCCATACCGCGGCGCGGGGCCGGACGGATAGTCGGGAAGCCGTCTCCGCGCTCTCGTGTATGGCTGGTGATGCCCGGCTGCGGCGTCAGCGAAGGGACGTCCGTCATCACTGCGGCTATGTGGCATCGAAGCGCCCTCTGAGTGTCGGACCCGATGCCAGGGCGGCTGATGACGTGAGGCATGGCCGCCTCCCTACTCATACGCGGCCCGCAACGATGAACCGGGAGGGGTCCCAGCACGTCGAGCTACCGGTACCCCGTATACCTCAGCCTGCCGGCTCATCCCATCACAGACTGCCCAAAGACGGTGAGCCGACCACGGGCAGCGATGGCGGCCTCGTCTCGAAGTCGGCCCTTCCGGCTCTCGCGTGGCCAGGAACCCGACTTCGGCCAGGTCATCGGACTTCTGTCGTGCAACAGGACGCCGCCGGGCGAGCATGACGCCGACAGCGGACGAGAAGCATGTCACACAGGACTTGCCGTTTGACATGTACCCCCCTAGGGTATGCTTCCGATCCACATACCCCCTAGGTGTATAAGGAAGGGACCATGTCTCCCGTATCGGCTCCACCGGCCTCACGCCGCCACTGGGCCCTGGCGCTCATCGCCACCGCCCAGTTCATGGTGATCATGGACACCTCGATCATCGGCGTCGCACTCCCCCGCATCCAGGAAGACCTCGGGTTCTCCCAGGAAGACCTGTCATGGGTCTTCAACGCCTACGTCATCGCCCTCGGCGGCCTGCTGCTGCTCGGCGGCCGACTGTCGGACCTGTTCGGCGCCCGCCGCATGTTCTCCGCAGGCTGGCTCATCCTGCTGGTCGGCTCGGCCGTCGCCGGCGCCGCCGGGACCGTGACCGTCGAACTGACCGGCCGCGCCCTGCAGGGCGCCGGCGCCGCACTCATCGCCCCCTCGGCCCTGACCCTGCTGATGATGCTGTTCGGCTCCCAGCCGCGCGAGCTCACCAGGGCCCTGGCCCTCTACGGCGCCGCCGCCCCCGCAGGCGGCACCGCCGGAGTCTTCCTGGGCGGCGTCATCACCGAATACGCCTCCTGGCCCTGGGTCTTCTACATCAACATCCCCATCGCCGTCCTGGCCCTGGCCGTCACACCGAAACTGATGCCCGGCGGCACCACCGGGGAGCGGGGCTCCATCGACGTCCTCGGCACCCTCACCGTCACCGCCGGCCTGAGCGCCACCGTCTACGCCATCGTCCGCGCCCCCGAAATCGGATGGGACTCCGCCACCACCTGGAGCGTGCTGACCGCCGGACTCCTACTCCTGGCGGCCTTCCTGGCCATCCAGGCCGCCCGACGCGAACCGCTGATGCCCCTGTCGATCTTCCGCACCCCCAACCTGGGCGCCGCCAACCTCGCCCAACTGCTGCTCGGCGGAGCGTGGATCCCGATGTGGTTCTTCCTCAACCTCTACCTGCAGCAGGTCCTGGGCTACAGCGCCTTCCCCTCCGGCGCCGCCCTGCTGCCCATGACCGTCCTCATCATGATCGGGATGATCGCCCTGGCACCACGCGCCATCGGCCGCCTCGGCCCGAAGACGACCACCATCACCGGCCTGATCGTCCTCGCCGCCGGCATGGGCTGGCTGTCACTGATCCGTCCCGACGGCACCTTCTGGACGGACGTGCTTCCGGCCTCACTGGTCGCGGCACTGGGCATGTCACTGGCCTTCATCCCCTCGCTCGGCACCGCGATCTCCTCCGCACGCCCCGAGGAAGGCGGCCTGGCCTCCGGCATCGTCAACACCAGCTACCAGATCGGCTCCGCCCTCGGCCTCGCCGCAATGACCGCCCTGGCCGCCGCCCAAGGAGCCGACCGGCTCGACAACCCGACCGCACTCACCAACGGCTTCTCCGCCGCATTCATCGGCGCCGGCCTCATCGCCCTCGCCGCCGCGATCCTGGCCGCGCTGACGCTGCGCACCCCACGTCCAGAGTCGCAAGCAGCGAGCGGCGCAGAGCAGTCGGGCGATCGCGAGAGGACGAACAGACTCTGAGAAGGCATTGACGTCCGCCTCCAAAGCGACAATTGCCGATCGGAGGAACTCGTGTCGAACTCGAGAAACCGGGCGGCCGCCCTTCGCACGGTCCGATGTCTTCTGGCCTGCGCACCGCAGGCCGCGCCTTCCCCGAGAACGCTCGCCCAGCATCGTCCCAGCCACAGTGACCATCTCTAAGGCGATCAGCGGCAGCACCGGAGAGGGCCCCCACCACCACCCCCGGTCGACAGACAGCAAGCTACCTCCTAGGTCAGGCACCGCCGGGCAGAGGCGCACCTCGCCCGGCGGTGCCGTCAACGAACACCAAGGACGACTCACCATGCGCAATCTGCGCCCGCTCGCCCCCTCCGACGCCCCGGCCAAGTCCGCGGAACTCCTCAACGACCTCATCGGACGCCATGGCTCCGTGGGCGACATGGTCAGCACCATGGCCCACTCCCCCGCGCTCCTCCAGGGGTACCTCGACCTCTCCCGCGCGATGAAGCGCGCAAAGCTCCCGCGCGCCCTGAGCGAGAAGCTTTCCCTCGCCGTCCAGGAGTGGATCGGCTGCGGCACCTGCCTGGCCGCCCACACCGAAGCCGGCCGTGCCGCCGGGCTGAGCGAGACCGACATCGTCCTGGCCCGGCAAGGTACCTCCACCGACTCCAGAGAAGCCGCACTGCTGGCCTTCGCCGTCCGTGTCCTGGCCGAACCCGCCGGACTGACCGCCGACGACGTGACCTCCCTCCGCGAGCACGGCTGGAGCGACCGGACGATCGCCGACGTCGTCGGCCTGGTCACGCTCAACATGCTCACCGGCACGTTCAACCTTGTCGCGGGCATCCAGCCCGGCGGCACAGCCCACCAGGCACCTGCAGGCTGATGCCCGAACGCTCGCAGCAAGCCGCGGACCAGCGGAAGAGCCGACCACTCGAGCAACGCGCGCGCCGCTCCGCGAAGCCAGCCCCGCCCAGCGGATGAACGCATTTGGCCGCTATCATCGCGATATGGCGATTGATTCCGATTGTGGAATGACTCCGCGGGATGAGCTGGCACCGGCGGCGGCCCTGTTTCACTCGTTGGCCGACCCGGTCCGGCTGTCGATCGTGCAACGGCTGTCCTGCGGCGAGGCCCGCGTGGTGGACCTCACCCGTGAGCTTGGGCTGGCGCAGTCCACCGTGTCCAAGCACCTGGGCTGCCTGCGCGGTTGCAAACTCGTCGACTACCGGGCCGACGGTCGGCAGTCGTTTTACTTCCTCGCCGTCCCCGAGCTGCTGGACCTGCTGCGCTCGGCCGAGCAGCTGCTGACCGCCACCGACCGAGCCGTTGCACTGTGCCCCACCTACGGCGTGGCCGCCGAGGGGATGGTTCAGCAAGGCGAACCCGTTGCGGAGGCGATGTCGTGACGGCACTGCCTTTGGGTCCTTCACCGCACCGCCGGTCGGTCTTGGCACGGCGGGTGCGGCTGCTGGTATACGCGACCATCACCTACAACGCGATCGAGGCCATAACGGCGATCACAGCCGGAACGGTCGCCTCGTCGGGCGCACTGGTGGCGTTCGGGCTGGACTCGGTGATCGAAATAGCGTCGGCGGTCGCGGTCGCCTGGCAGTTCTCCGCTCGCGACCCGACGGTGGTCGAGCATCGCGAACGTCGGGCTTTGCGCATCATCGCGGTGTCGTTCTTCGCACTCGCCCTGTACGTCGCTGTGAACTCGCTCCGCACCCTGCTCGGGAGCGAGGAGGCTGGACACTCCACACCCGGCCTGATCTTGGCCGCACTGTCCCTGGCACTCATGCCCGGCCTGTCGTACGCGCAGCGCCGCGCCGGCCGGGAACTCGGCTCCGCCAGCGCCGTCGCCGACTCCAAGCAGACCCTGTTGTGCACCTACCTGTCGGCCGTCCTGTTGATCGGGCTCGCGCTCAACAGCCTGTTCGGCTGGACCTGGGCCGATCCCCTTGCGGCCATGGTCATCGCCGCCGTAGCGATCAAGGAAGGTCGCGAGGCCTGGCGCGGCGAAGGCTGCTGCGCCACTCCCACCCCCGCCGCGGCGGGGGTCAGCACACTGCCGCCAGGGCCAAGCACCGAGTGCAACGCCTGCGGTCCCGGGTGCGCTTGCTGTTCCTGATCAACAAAAGGTGGTGAAAAGGGCGGTGCCACGGGGCGGCCAGTCACCCCGTGGCACCGATGGAGTATGAGAGGGCCCGCGCGGCAGTCGCGCACCGCGCATTCCTTGACATCGTGGATTGGCGCCCTCTCGCGACAGGGAATCGCACTCCATCTACTAGCAACATTAGTAGGAAGCCCCGCCACCTGTCCACCCAACCGCGAACGACGCGAGCGAGGGGGACCTTCACGGAGAAGGGCCCGGCGCATCTCAGGGCTTAGTGATCACCGCATCACAGCCCCAAACGCACACCAGGCGAACTTGACGAGCAGGGCGAGCGCTCGACCGCACAGGCACCCCCAACCGATTTCATATTTACTATTATTCATAGTAGTGACGCTGACCATGAGGAGCGGGATAAGGTGAGTTGGCCCCCCGACCGCACAAAGCTGAAACAGCCTGATCGGCAGAGGATCTCGATCGCAATGTGTGTGGTCAGTTGTTGCGATAGGCGATGGTGAAGGTTCGGCCGCCGTCACGCGACTCGTGCACGGTCCCGTCCTCGGTCACTGCGAGGAGCCGGCGTTCATCGACCGCCGCGAAGGCCGTCGCCCGGCCGCCGGGAACCTGACCTCGCCGCTCCCAGTTCCCACCGCTCCGGCAGGCCTGGATTCGTCCGTCTGGGGCGACACCGACCAAGGTTTCACTGTTGGGCGAGTCCAGGTGGGTCAGTACGGGCGCAGCCGCCACCGGCTTGAAGCCCGCACCGGAATCCTCACTGACCCGAAGCCCCTGCGGGGTCGTGGCATACACCCTTTCGGGCTTGTCCTGGTGCGCGGCCAGGTCGACGACTTCCATGGGTGCACCAAGGGTCCAGGTCCGCCCGTCGTCCCGGCTGTGACGCACCTTGGCCGTCTGGCTGTCGTAGGCGTAGAGCACCGTTCCTGCAGGCTGAAGCGCATGGAAATCGGCCTTACCCGCTTCCGACACCGACGACCAGGTCTTCCCGGCGTCAGTGGAGCGGATCAACCCGAGGTGCGGCGGGACGCCGGGGCCGATGTCCGCCGCCGCAGGGTGCCCACTGGCCAGGAACATCCTCGGCCCGACGATGGTGAAGCCCATGGTGTCCTGTACGCGTCCGGCCACCCGATCGGCACGCGTCGGATTGACGATCCTGAACACACCATGGTGCGCGGCGACGTACACCGCACCGTCGGCCGGATCAACGCCGACACCGTGGACGTGCCCCATCCCGGGGTCGGCACTGTTGTGCGCTTGGGAAGGCTGCTCAGGGCCGTTCCCACCGCATGCCACGAGCCCCCCGGCGGCCGCGGCCAGGATCGCCATCCCGGCTGCCAGGCGCCCACGAGCACGGGGTGGGTGAGTGCGCATCGGCTTCTCCAAAGAGCACGGGAAAGGAGGCCGGAGGGCCACTCCACTCAGCAGCCGGCCCCAAAGTGAACCTGTCGCGGCAAGGCCGCGTACTAAGGCCTATAGTAACCATTGAGGGCTGGTGGCGTTGGATGAGAGGCAGGGCGTCCCCGAGGCGAGCACAGGGCACGCGGAACGTTGTGCGCTCATTTCGGCTGGTCACCTGCGAGTTGGCGGAAGCCTCAGGGGGCAGGGGCATCATGGTTTCAGGGCCGGGCGTCACATGCCGACGCAGCCAGGCCGATCATTTACTAAGACCTGTAGTTGGCAGGTCTCGATGACATGCTGATCTCCTCGGGGGCGAGAGAGGGGCTATGCAAGGGGCATCCGTGCGGCATCGCGCGGCCAGGACCGCCATAGGGTCCCGGCTGCCGGCAATGCGCGCACCTGTTCCGGTGGCCGGGTCCAGCCGTGGGCCCGATCGCCAGGATGGCGGCGGGCCGATCTCCGCATGGCGGGTCGGCGACCCCAAGATGCTCTTGCTCGGGTTCGCGTTGATCTGCTGTGTCATGGCCATGCACGGACTGCAGGCGTCGAACAGTCCTGCGGACGCCCGAGCCCTGCCGAAGATGAGCTCCGATCACATGCTCATGGGCACGCTCGTGGGCGACGAGGAATCCGGCCATGGCACACCGCAGGGCAACGGTTCTCACGATCCTGGACAGCATGCGGGTGGCGAGATCTGCCTGGCCCTGCTGACGCTCGCGCTCTGGATCGTGTTGCTCCGCGCCGTATGGCGTGCGTGGAGGCCTTGGCTCTGGATTCGGCGCGGCCGTGCACGGGCACGGGTTCGCAGGTCCGGTCGCTCGCCCCCTCCGCCGGCCTTCCGATCGGTCGTGTTGCGGCTGTGATGGCGACCGCGCGGCGCTTTGCCGGCGTCCGCGTTCCGCGGTCATGTCATGACGACACGGAAGGTTCCCATCATGAAACGCACGATCCCGTTCATCGTCGCTCCCGTCCTGGCCTTCACGCTCGCCGCGTGCGGCGACGACCAGGATTCCGGCGGCGGCTCCATGCCCGGCCACTCGATGACCACGAGCGCCGCGCCGTCCGCCGGCCAGCAGACGGGCCGGAACAACGAGCAGGACGTCATGTTCGCGCAGATGATGATCCCGCATCACCAGCAGGCGCTCGAGATGGCCCGGCAGGCCGAGACCAAGGCCACCATGCCTGAGGTCAAGAAGCTGGCCGCCGACATCGAGAAGGCCCAGGACCCGGAGATCAAGCAGATGACCGCCTGGCTGAAGAGCTGGGGCGCCTCCGTGCCCTCACCCGGGATGAGCGGCATGGACCACGGCGGGATGGACCACGGTGGCATGGAAGGCATGATGTCCGAGCAGGACATGGAGAAGCTCGGGAAGCTCTCGGGCATGGCCTACGACAAGGCCTTCCTGGAGATGATGATCAAACATCACCAGGGAGCGGTCTCCATGGCCAAGAAGGAACAGGCCTCCGGCCAGTTCCCCGCCGCAAAGGCCATGGCGGGCTCCATCATCACCTCCCAGAACGCCGAGATCGCCACGATGCAGGGAATGCTCAAGAAGATGTGACGGCGGTAGCCCTTCCGGGCTCGTCCTCAGGGCGGTGACAGGCCCGGCGCCGATCTCGGCGCCGGGCCTGTTCATTCATCTGAATGGGCCGCTGCGGATCTTTACGATCGAGAGCCGGCCGTCTGCGCCTCTCGCTTGACCGGGGAATCGGTCTCGGGAGCGGAGTCGACCGGTTCTCCCTTGAGCGGTTTGAAGCCTCGCAGGCGCAGGCTGTTGCTGACGACGAAGACCGAGGAGAACGCCATCGCCCCACCGGCGATCATGGGGCTGAGCCGGCCCGCGGCGGCCAGCGGCAGCGCCGCCACGTTGCAGGCGAAGGCCCAGAACAGGTTCCCCTTGATCGTGGCCAGCGTGCGCCGCGACAGCCAGGGCAACCGCTTGACCACCTCGACCTTGCCCTCGGGCAGCACCTCGGCGATGACCTCCTCGATCCCCTCGCCATCGACACCACACCCGCCATCACCAATTAGCCCTGGTCAGTGGCGTGGTGGCGGTTACTTGAGGCCTGTGTGCGCCAGGCCCTCCACGAATTGCCGTTGTGCCACCACGAACACCGCCAGCACCGGCAATGCTGTCAGGGATGCCGCCGCAAGCTGGACGTTCCACATCGGGCCGCCGTATGGGTCCACGTACTGCGTCAGGGCCTGGGGAAGCGTGAACATCTCCGGCGTGGAGAGGTACACGATCGGCTCCAGGTAAAGGTTCCAGCTGTGCAGGAACGTGAAGATGGCCACCGCCGCCAGAGCGGGCCGTGCGAGCGGCAACGCGATCCTCGCGAATATGGCGAAGCGGCCGAGACCGTCGATCCGCGCGGCCTCCTCCAGTTCCGCGGGCAGTGCGATGAAGAACTGCCGCATGATGAACGTCGCCAGCACGCTCGGCGCGCCCACGATCGGTACGGCGACGAGTGGCCAGTGGGTGTCGATCATCCCCCATTTGTTGAACATCTGGAACAATGGGACGATCGTGACCTCACTTGGAATGAGCAGGCCGGTGAGCACCACCAGGAACAGCACGTTCTGGCCGCGGAAGCGGATGCGCGCGAAGGCGTAGCCGGCCATGGAGGCCACCGCGAGGGTGCCGAGTGTCACCACCACCGCGATGTACATGCTGTTGAAGTACTGCTGCCCGAACGGCTGCAGTTCGAAGACCTTCCCGTAGGCGCCGAAATCCGGGTCGCGGGGAATCAGTGAGGGCGGGAAGGCGAAAATGTCGCTCACCGGCTTCAGTGAGGACGTCGCCATCCACCACGTGGGAAAGACGAAGGGCACACACAGCACCAGCAGCACGCCGTACAGAACGACCTTGGCGCGATCGGACCGCTTATGATTCATGGAAGACCCACTTTTTGCGCAGCTGCCACTGGACAACGGTCAGCACGAGCACGATGACGAAGAGCAGCACCGAGAGCGTCGCGCCGTAGCCGAAGTGGTGGAACTTGAAGGCCTGCTGGTAGAGGTAGTAGACGAGCACGGTCGTGGACGTGCCGGGGCCGCCCTGGGTGAGCACCGCGATCTGCGCGAAGACCTGCAGGGAGCCGACCACTGTGATGATCGAGGTGAGCAGGATCGTCGGGCTGATCAACGGCACGGTGATCCGCCAGAACCGCCGCCACCGTCCCGCCCCGTCGACGGTCGCCGCCTCGTACAGCTCGCGCGGCACGCCTTGCAACGCGGCCAGGAAGAGCACCATGTTCAGGCCGACGTTCTTGAAGACCTGAACGACGATGACCGACAGCATCGCGGTGGTCTCGCCGCGCAGCCAGTTCGGCCCCTGGATGCCCGCGAGGTCGAGGAAGGCGTTGACGCCGCCGTCGCCCTGCAGCAGGAATCCCCACACGATCGTCCAGGCGACGAGTGAGACCACGACCGGCGAGAAGAAGAACGTGCGGAAGACGACGCTGCCGCGCAGCTTCTGGTTGAGCGCGACCGCCAGGGCCAGGGCCAGACTGAGGTTGAGGACGACCAGGCCGACCGAGAAGACGGCGGTGGCCCGCAGTACGCCCGGCAGTTTCGGGTCTTCGGCCAGGGCCCGGTAGTTCTCGAAGCCGACCGGGTGGAAGGTGCCGGCCAGCGCGTTCCACTCGTGCAGGCTGTACCAGAGGACCAGCACCAGCGGGATCAGGACGAACAGCACGCTCCCGGCCAGCTGCGGGGCGATGAAAAGGTAGCCGGCGATGTGGTCACGGCGGCGGGCGGTCCAGAAGGGCGGCCGCGACCGCCGCGCGCCGGTGGGCACCGAGGGCGCGGCGGTGGCGGTTCGTTCCATGGTTGTCATGGGGCCGTCACTTCTGGAGCAGCGGCTGGATGGCCGCGCAGACGCCGGTCAGCACGCGCTGGACGTCGGCGTTCGGCTTCCACAGCGGGTCGAGGGCGGAGCGGACGGCCTGCTGGAGTTCGGCCTGGCCGGCGTGGCTCGGCTTGGTCGTGCCGTTCTGGATGCCCTTGAGGACCACGCTCTGCAGTCGCTCGCGATCGACCTGCGGATTGCTCTTGGCGAGCGTGTCGGCGTTCAGCTGGGACGTGCGGGCCTGAGGGAAGAATCTCCCCAGTTTCGCGGAGTTCTCCTTGCCGGTCATGAAGGCGAGGAAGTCTGTCGCCTCCTTGACGTGCTTGCTCTTGTTGAAGACCCCGAGCCCGGCCTGGCCTATGACGTCGTACGAACCCTTCGGGCCTGTCGGCAGCGGCACGAAGTCCCACGCGAACTTGTCCGTGAGGAGGGACGCCCGGCTGATCTGGGTGACGGTCATCGCCGCCTCGCCGGCGAAGAAGTCCGCGGTCGTGCCCGGGGCGGGCATGGCCTTGTCGGTGAAGATCGCCTTGTGCAGGTACGTCATCGCCGCGGTCATCTCGGGCTTGGCGAAGCCGCAGGTCTTGCCGTCCGCGCTCCAGGCCTCGGCGCCCCAGCCGCCCCAGACGGTGGCGAGGTTGTCCCACAGCTTGTAGTCGAAGTCGCGGATGACCATTCCGGCCTCGCCCGTCTTGGCGTTGACCGCGCCGCCGGTCTTCGTGACCTCGTCCCAGGTCCACTTTCCCTGCTTGATCAGCTCGGCGGGCTGCGGTCGCCCCGCCTTCTCGATCAGGTCCTTGTTGACGAAGACGCCGTACGGGGAGGTCGAGAAGGGGTAGGCGTAGAGCTTGCCGTCCTTCTGCCACAGCTTCTTGGCGGAGGGCAGCACGTCCGCGTCGTCCTCGATCTCGGCGAGCGCTCCGGAGGTGACGAAGTCGGGGGCCGCGTTCTCCATGATCCATGCCAGGTCGGGCGCCTTGCCGCCGGCGACCTGCGTGGTGAGCGTGCTGGTGTACTCCTCCTGCGGCAACGTGTCGAACTTGATCTCCTTCACCTCGGGATGGGAGGTGCGGTAGTCGGCGGCCATCCCGTTCAGGAGCTTCAGGTGCTCGGCGTTCCCGGTCCAGATGGTCATGCGGAGGGTGACGCCGTCCGCCGAGCCGCCGCCCGAGCAGCCGGTGGTGAGGGTGAGCAGCCCGGTGGCGGCGAGGACGGCGAGTCTGCTTCCTAGGGTGCGCGCTGGTGCTGTCATGCGAGTACTCCTCCTGGTCAGTAGCCGCTGATGTCGGGCCACCGGAGTTCGACGCCGTGGGTGGTGAGCATGCGCTGGAAGGCTTCGAGCAGGTCAGGGGTGTTGCGGACGGCACGGGGCGTCAGCCCGCGCTCGACGCAGTGGGCCGCGAGGAGTCCCGCGGCCTCGCCGATGTTCCACTCGACGGGGTGCAGGCGATAGCAGCCGTTGGTGATGTGGGTGGTGCCGAGGTTCTTGCCGGCGGGAAGGAGATTCTCCATGCGCTGCGGGATCAGCGCGCCGAGGGGGATCTCGAACGGACTGGACGGGACGTCGATGTAGTTGTCGCCGCCGGTGGAGGGGTGCAGGTCGATGCGGTACATCCCGATGCCGACGGAGTCGGGGTAGTGGACGGCGCCTTTCTCCCCGCGCACGTCGAGGGAGAGGTCCTGCTCGACGACCGTGTATTCGGCTCGTATCCGCCGGGACTCGCGGATGTACGGCGCTTGGGCGAGGCCGTCCGCGCCGCCGGTGACGTCGCCGCGCAGCCGCAGCCCCGGGTGGCCGGTGCCGCCGTCGGGCCGCGGGGCCTCGGTCTGCATCCAGTACAGCAGCGACAGCGACAGCTCTTTCGCGGCGGCCAGCTGGGCTTTCGCGTCCGGTACGTCGATGACCGGGCCTTCGAAGTAGTCGATCATCGGCCAGTTGACGAGCGTGATGTCGCTGTCGTACGCGCCCGGGGCGAACAGGTCACGGGCGGCGATGCGGCGGAACGTCCACAGATTCGTGTCGCCGGGGTTGACGCGCTGGTCGGCGACCACGGAGAGCGCGTCGTCGCCGGGATTCGGGACGAATCGGCGCTCGACGATCTCCAGCGTGCGCGGATGCGGAGCCTTCCACGACAGCAGCGGCGCGCCCCAGAACGGCGGCTCGTACGTGCGCCAGAAGTCATAGGAGGCCGGGCGGTCGATGGTGTGGTCACCCTCGACGTGGTCGACGGCGAAGCAGTACGAAACAGCCTGCATGTTGAGCGGCTGCGCGGTCTCGGGTGCGCTGGGCTCGCCGGTGTCGGACTGCGACTCGAAGCCGGTGACGTACTCGGTGCCGGTGAGCGGCAGCAGCTCGCCGGTCTCGGTGGCGTCGAGAACGTACGGCGCGGTCAGCGTGATCGGCTCACCGCCGTCCCGGTGGGCGACGGTCACTGCCGTGACCCGGTCGCCGGCGGTTTCGGCGGCCACCGGCCGGTACGGCTGCAGCACGGTCAGGCGGCCGGAGGAGCGGTAGGGGGCGAGCAGTTCATCGATGACGGCCACGGACACGCGCGGCTCATGGCACAGGCGGCTCACCCAGCCGGCGCCGGGGTTGAGGTCGCGGCGGGCACGGGCGGCGGTGGTGAGGGGGTAATTGCGGCGGTAGTGGTCGCGGATGCCGTCGCGCAGCGCGCGGTAGGAGGCGGTGGCGCCGAACCGTTCGATCCAGGTGTGCTCATCCGGGGGGACGGCCTGGCTTGTGAGCTGCCCGCCCAGCCAGTCGTACTCCTCGGTGAGCAGCACGGTCCGGCCGGCCCGCAGCGCGCCGAGCGCCGCCGCGACACCGCCGGTGCCGCCGCCGACGACGAGGACGTCCGCGTGCATATGTCTCCTTCGGGGTTGTGGTGGCGTACGGGGCTGGGTCATCGGGTCGTGGGCGAGGCGGCGAGAGTGTGGCCTTGGACCTGGTGGCAGGCCAGCAGGTGCTGGGTCGTCGCGGCCTGGCCACGGAGGATGCCGGTGAGCAGATCGACGGCGCGGTGACCGATCTCCTGCCGGGGGATGCGGAAGCCGGTGAAGTCCAGCGGAGAGTCGGCCGGGCCGGTCGGGTCGCCCAGGGCGATCAGCGAGAGGTCCCGCGGCACGTCCAGACCGCGCGCGGCGGCGGCCACGGCGAGTTCTCCGGCGTCCGGCGTGAACTCCACGAACACGGCGGTGATCCCGTTCGCCTGCAGACGGTCCAGCCGTTCCGCGGGGTCGGTCGGCTCCGCGCCGAGATGCGGGGCGTCCGGCCCGGCGGCCGCGCGGAATCCGGCGAGCCGGTCGGCGGACGACTCGACGCCGGCGCCCGGGCCGACGTACGCGAGCCGCCGGTGGCCCAGCGCCCTGGCCCGCTCGACGAGCCGCGCCGTAGCGGCGACGTAGTCGGCGCCCACATAGGGGACGGGACGACCGCCGGCGTCGTCCCTGCGGCCGACGCAGACGAACGGGTAGTCCCCGGCGACCAGGCGGCTGAGCTCGGCGGACGGGATCTCGCGGCCGAGCAGGACACAGCCGTCGGCCACGCGCAGCCGGTTGTTCTCGTAGAAGATCCGCCGCCTTCCGTCGCGGACCGGGGCGCTGGTGAACAGCAGCAGGTCGCAGCCGACGCGCTCGGCGCTCGCCTCGATCCCGTGCAGGAACGGGTGGTAGAAGTCGGCGCTGGTGGACGGGAACACCGGCTCGCAGGTGAGGACGCCGACGATCCGGTTGAGCCGCTTGAGCATGCGGCGGGCCAGCGGATCGGCCGCGTAACCGGTCTCGCGGATCACCCGCAGCACCCGTTCGCGGGTCTCGGCGGGTATGCGCGCGGCGGCATCGAGACGGTTGTTGAGCACCATCGAGACCGTCGTCTGGCTGACTCCGGCGAGCAGCGCGACGTCGCGCTGGGTGAGCCGTCCGGGAGGGTGAGGCATGGCTCCTCATGAATTCAACTGAGCGCGGTGCTAATACGTATAACTACCGTCTGGTGCCCCGGAACGTAGAACGCCGTCGATCTGCGCGTCAAGAGGTGACGGCAGCAGAAATACGGATTAGCAAAAAAATCGGCGCCCAGCGCGCAATCTGCCGATAGCCCTCTTGACACGTGGCCGTTGGCTGTTCAGCATCTCTAAGCACCGCGACCCGCCCCAGGGTCGACGTGGCGACTGCGTGGTTATGCGCATGACGAATGTGGAGTTGCGATGCCCCCCAAGCGGGTCACCCAGGCGGACGTGGCGCGGCTGGCGGGCGTCAGCCAGGCCACCGTCTCGCTGGTGCTCAACGCCGAGGACGAGCGCGTCGGCGCCGAGACCCGGCAGCGCGTCCTCGACGCCATCACCAGGACGGGCTACTCCGCGAACCCGGTCGCGCAGCGGCTCGCCCGCGGCCGCAACCACATCCTCGGCGTCTTCACCTACGAGCCGGTGTTCCCGTCCACCAGCGCCGACTTCTACTACCCGTTCCTGGTCGGCATCGAGACCGAGGCCGAGCGCGTCGGCTGCGATCTGCTGCTGTTCACCAGCGCGCCGGTGGAGGGCGGCAGGCGGCGGCTGTCGGCCAAGGCCCGGGCGCACCTGCGCGTCACCGACGGCTGCGTGCTGCTGGGCCACGAGGAGGACAAGGCCGACCTCGTCCATCTGATCAACGACGGCCTCCCTGTCGTGTTCGTCGGCCGCCGCGAGCTGCCGGGCACCGCGGACCTGCCGTACGTCGGGGCCGATTACGTCAGCGCGACCCGCGACGTCGTCCGGCTCTTCCTGGACCGCGGCCACCGGCGCGTCGGCTTCGTCGGCGAGACCAGCGGCCGCGAGTCGTTGCTCGACCGGGTCGCCGGCTACCGCACGACGATGCGCGAGGCGGGGCTGCGGCCCGTGGCGTTCGACTCCGCCGAGCTCACCGCCGCGGAGATCGTCGACCTCGCCACCGACAATCGCCTGACCGGCCTGGTCCTCGCCGAAGGCCACCGCGCCGAGGACATCCGCGCCGCGGCCGCCGCGCGCGGCCTGGCCATCCCCTCCGACCTGTCGGTCGCGATCCTCGGCCCGCCCGAGGTCCCGATCACACAGAGCCTCGCCTGGACCGGCTTCCGCATACCCCGAGGAGACATGGGCCGCCAGGCCGTCGCCCTCCTGACCGATCTGATCGCGGGCACCGCGGGTGAACGTCACCGCCTGCTGCCCTGCGCCACAGAACCCGGCGAAACCGTCACCACCCCACCCACCCCCTGAAACACCCACCCCCCAAACCACCCACCCCCGGAACCACACGGCGTCGAAGGCCACACCGGTCTGCCGCCCGCCGGCCCCCGCTCATGGGAGCAAGGAGATTCCGTCATGCCCGAAAACTCCCACCGGCTCTCCCGAAGGGGTTTCGTCGCCCTCGGCGCCGCCGCGGCGGCCGTACCGCTGCTGCCCCGGCCCGCGTCCGCGGACGACGACCGGGAACCCGGCGATTACCGCTCGGTCTACGCGAGCCGGCCGCCGGACCCGCAGGCCGTCGTCCTCGGCGCCGCCGGGTTCGAGACGCACGGCGACGGCGTCGGCGACGACACCGCGGCGTTGCGGGCGGCCATCGACGAGGCGTCCCGGCGCGGCATCGCGAACAAACTCGGCGACATCCTCGGCGGGGCCCGGAACTTCCCGCACGGCGACGGCGGCGGGGTCGTCCTGGTGCCGCAGGGACGGTACCGGTTGACGGCGCCCGTCCAGGTCCACGACTCGGTACGGGTGATCGGCTACGGCGCCCGCCGTCCGGAGTTCGTCCTGGCTCGCAGCACGCCGGGGTACGCGTCGGGGACGCCCCGGGAAATGTTCGCGTTCCTGCGCCGTCCGGTCGGCGGCCCCGTCGCGTACGCCAACAACGACACTTTCGGCACCGCCCTGATCAACCTCGACATCACCATCGAGCCCGGCAACCCCGACGCCATCGGCGTGCGCTTCGGCGGCGCCCAGCTGTGCCTGCTGCAGGACATGGACATCCACGTCGGCGAGGGACGCGCGGGCATCGACCACAACGCCAACCTCATCCAGCGGGTGCGGGTGACCGGCGGCGAGGTAGGTCTCAATGCGTTCGCCGCCTCGGCGGGATGGCAGACCACGCTGCTCGACTGCCGCTTCACCGGGCAGCGCAAGGCGGCGGTGTCGATGGTCAACGACGCCAAGCTGGTGGTCGTCCGGGCCGTTTGCTCGCGCACGCCTCGCGCGTTCGAGTCGGCTACGGGGCAGTGGCAGCACCTCTACGTTCAAGACTCGCACTTCCACGACGTATCCGATGCGGCCGTCGTTCTCAACGACAGCGAGTCCCTCCCGGGCGCGGAGAACGACCTGATCCGCCGCAGCAACCAGCTGACGCTTCTCAACTGCACCACGTCCCGCACCCGCGACCTGCTGCTGCTCGCGCAGAGCGGGGCGCGCACGCCGGGGCCCGCCACGTCCGCCTACGTCCGGGAGCTCACCTACGGGCTCCGCGTCGAACGGGCCTTGACCGAACGTGAAACCCGGCGCGAGAGCGTCCACACCGATGCCGTGGCCGGGGTGTCGTCGCACCGGATCCGGGCCAACCTGACGATGGACGCGCCCCTGCCTCCGCCCATCCGCACCTGGGTGAGCGTCGGGGCCGTCGCCGCGAGGATGGGCCGGACGATCGGCGCGGGCGAGGACGACCTGCCCGTCTTCCAGGCCGCCGTCGACCGCCACGACACCGTGTTCGTCCCGATCGGCCAATACCTTCTCACCGACACGCTGAAGCTGCGCCCCGGTACGCGCCTTATCGGCCTGCATCCACGCCAGACCTGGCTGCTCGCCGCCGACCGCCACCCGAACTTCTCCGACCCCGACCGGCCCCGCGCCCTGGTCGAGACCCCGCGCGGCGGCCGCAACATCGTCACCGGCCTCGGCCTTGACACCGCCAAGCGGACCCCCGGCGCGGTGAACATCCTCTGGCAGTCGGGCGCCGCGTCCTACCTGGCCGACATCACCACCCAGTTCGTCAAATGGCATCCCGAGGACGCGCCGACCGGCGACCCCGGCTACACCTACCGCGGTGCGCACAAGTACGGCATCTGGGTGCGCGGAGGCGGCGGCACCTTCGCCAACCTGTGGAGCATCAACGGCTGGGCCGACAACGGCCTGCTCGTCGAGGACACCGACGTGCCCGCCCGGCTGTACGAAATCTCGATCGAGCACCACGAGACCCGCGAGGTGGTGCTGCGCGGAGTGTCGCGGTGGCGTTTCCTCGGGCTGCAGACCGAGGACCACATCTACGGCTGGCGCTCACAGGCCGTCGAGATCGAGCGGTGCCGCGACCTGCTCTTCGCCAATTCCGTCTTCTTCCGCGTCGCCACGGTGCTGGGCCCGCACCCGCATGCCGTCAGTGTGCGGAACAGTGAACGGATCATGCTGCGCGGCAACCGCGGCTACCGGGACAAGACCCCCGAATACACCCAGTGGGGCGCGGCCATGATCGACCACGATTCCGGCCGGAAGGTCCCCGAAGTCGAGTTCACGCTGATCCAAGTGAGGTGAGCGCCATGCCGGACATCAGCAGACGCACCATCATCGTCGGCGTCCCTGCCACCTGGGCCCTCATGGGGGCCAAGCCCGCATGGGCCGCCGAGCGATCCGCACTGGTCCCCGCCACAGGCGCCCACTTCGGCGCGTACGTCTACGCGGGCAACGACGCCGGAGTCTCCCAGCCCGAGGCGCTGGAGGCGAAGATCGGCCACCGCCTCGGCATCAACCACTGCTTCCAGATGGCCGGCGCTCCGCTGCACAAGACGCGTTGCGAACAGGACATCGCCGCCGGTCGCATCCCGATGATCTCCTGGGCGGCAGGCCCTCAATCACGCCTGGCCGAGATCCTCGCCGGCGCGCACGACACCGAGATCGAGACCCAGGCCAGAGAACTCACCACCCTGGCCACCCCGATACTGCTCAGATTCACCTGGGAGTTCGACCTGCGCTACACCGACACGGCGCTGTTCAAGGACGTCTGGCGGTACGTCCACGCGAAGTTCGCCGAGGCACCTCAGGTGGCGTTCGTGTGGTGCCCGACCTGGCGTGCTTTCCGCGAGACGAACAAAGCCGACCCCTTCTATCCCGGCGACGCCTACGTCGACTGGGTCGGCGCCGACGGCTACGCCCGTCCGAACCCGGACAAGCCGGCGTACGACTACCGAGCCTTCGACCTGATGTTCGACACCGCCCACGCCTTCGCGACGTCCCACGGCAAACCGTTCCTGGTGGGCGAGACCGGCGTACACCGAGCCGCCGTCGACCCGGTGCAGGCCCCATGGTTGAACGCGACCCACGACGTGGTCAAAAGCTCGTACCCGAACCTGAAGGCCCTGGTCTATTTCCACCGAGACGGCCCCGACACAGACGACGACTGGCGCGTCACCGTCCCAGAAGGCGGCCCGGCACAACAGGCCTTCACGGCCATGGCAACAGACCCTTACTTCAACCCGACCTGAGGGAGCAGGACCTCGGCTGACGGTTCGGGTCATCAACCGCGAGACCGCCCAGCCGCTAGCAGACCGACAAGGCCGCATGGTTAAGCATCCGTCCAGTGGTCATCTTCACCGGAAACTGCGGTCTGTCAGAGAACGACTGGCATACCCCCGGGTACTCGCACTGAGGGAGCCTTTGCTGTGTCCTTTGCCGACATCCTGGAGACCGAGGGACTGGGCAATCACAGCCACCTGGCGGGCGGAAGCACGTCCGCCGTGGTCGTGGACCCGCCGCGAGACGTCGACAGGGTGATCGCGGCGGCCGTGCGGCGAGGGGTGCGGATCGTGGCCGTGGCCGAGACTCACATCCACAACGACTACCTGACCGGTGGTCTGGAACTGGCCCGGCTTACCGGCGCGCGCTATCTCGTGCCAGCCGGGGCGTCGGTGGCCTACGAGCGAGTGCCCGTTGCCGACGGCGACCGCGAGCCGGTCGACGAGGGGCTGGCACTGCGGGCGGTGGCGACCCCCGGTCACACGCCGCATCACCTCTCGTATGTGCTGGAGGACGATGGGCGGGCAGTCGCCGCGTTCACCGGCGGGTCGCTGCTGATCGGCGGTGTGGGACGGCCGGATCTGGTGGAGCCACGGCTGACCGGTCGGCTCGCCCGTTCCCAGCACGCCTCTGCCCGGAGGCTGGCCGCCGAGCTGGACGACGACGTGGCGGTGATGCCGACGCACGGGTTCGGCAGCTTCTGCTCCTCCTCGCAGAACGGCGGCGGTGGCGGCCACAGCACGATCGGCGCGGAAAAGGAGTCCAACCCGGCGCTGACCCGCGACGTCGAGACATTCGTCGCCGAACTCCTGGCCGACCTGGACGACGTTCCCGCCTACTACGCCCATATGAGCCCGGCCAACGCCGCGGGTCCGCCGCCTCTGGACCTGACCCCTCCCGCGCGTGCGGACGCCGCCGAGATCGCGCGGCGGCTCGCAGCGGGCGAATGGGTGGTCGATCTGCGAAGCCGGGTCGCGTTCGCCGAGGGGCACGTGGCGGGCTCGTTCAATGTCGAGGGCTCGGGCCAGTTGGCCATCTACCTGGCCTGGACGATCCCCTGGGGCAAACCCGTGACGCTACTGGCGCACTCCGCCGACGAGATCGCCGTCGCGCAACGGGAGCTGGCCAGGGTCGGGATCGACCGTCCTGCCGCCGCGGCCGTCGGTTCCCCCGCCGACTGGGTCGTCCGGGACGAGGCGCCGCGGTCGTTCCGGAGAGCGGACTTCGCGGACCTGGCGGCGGCGCGCGAGCGGGGCGACGATGTGGTGATCCTTGACGTCCGCCGCGCTTCCGAGCGTCGAGAAGACCGGATCGAGGGCTCGGTCCACATCCCGATCCACGAAGTTCACCAGCGCCTGCACGAGGTTCCGGGCGGAACGGTGTGGGTGCACTGCGCCACCGGGATGCGCGCGGCGATCGCGGCCTCGATGCTCGACGCCGCAGGGCAGGACGTGGTGGCCGTCGACGACGGTTTCCCCGCCGCCGGGAAAGCCGGGCTGCCGGTCACCACCGGCCCTGGCCGGACGTAGAAGCTGGTGCGGGATGTGCTGCACGTCCTGCAGCCCGCCGGCGCCGGGCGGCCTCGATCGCCGTGACCGCCGCGGGCCACCGCTTCGCGATCGCGCCGACCGAGGCCGGGTGTGGGTGAGCGCGGTGAGCGTTGCGCCGTTGCGCGGTGCGGGCGTCAGGCGATGCGGACGCCGCCGGCGAAGGGCCGTCCGGAGATCGGACTGACCTTGATGACATCGCCGGTCTGAGGGGCGTGGACCATCTTGCCGTTGCCGATGTACATGCCCATGTGGTGCAGGTCGCTGTGGAAGAACACCAGGTCGCCGGGTTTGAGCGCGTCGCGCGACACCCGCGTGCCCGCGTTGAACTGGCTACCTGTGTAATGCGGCAGGCTGATCCCTACCTGGGCGTAGGCGTACAGCGTGAGCCCGGAGCAGTCGAACCCTCTGATGCCCGCGCCCTGCGCAGTGCCGTAGCTGGGGCCCGACGCGTTACCACCACCCCAGGAGTAGGGGACGCCCAGCTGGCCGAGGGCGGCCTTGACCGCGCCCATGGCCTTGGCCGAGGCGCCATCGGGGGCGACTGCGGGAGCCGCGCCGGCCTTGGGGAGCGGGGCGCCGATGTTCAGCTTGCGCTCGACCTTGGCGATCTTGGCCCGCAGGTCCTTTTCCTTGCGCCGCGCTGCGTCGGCGAGCTGCCGCGTCTGCCGTTCCCGGTCGGTGGCCGACTTCTGGGCGCGCTGGGCCGCCTGAATGGTCTGGAGAAGCAGACTGACCTGGGCGCCGTTCTGGCGCGCGAAGTAGCTCAGCGTCGCGGAGCGGTCGAGCACCGCCTGCGGGTCGGAGGCCGAGGCGAACGCGGCCGAGGGGTCGGCGCTGCCGTTCTTGTAGGTCTCGGCGGCCATGCTCGCGACCTTGCCGCGCAACTCCTCGAGCGCCTGCTGCTGGCGCCCGGCGTTCTTCGCGGCGGCTTTCGCGGCGCGCTGGGACTGCTGCAAGCGGACGCGCAGCCCGTTGTACTGCTCGGTCAGCTGCTCGGCCTCGTCGGTGAGCCTGCGCTGCTGCTCGGTCAGCTCGCGGCGGGACGGCTCCGGCTCGGCCAGCACCGCAGGCGGCGCAAGAAGCGTCACCAGCACGACAGCCGCCGCCGACCCGGTCGCGGTCGTGGCCAAGCGTGAGAGTCGAGACCTCACACCGACGCCGCCTGGCTGCATGCACAGTCCTCTCGTGGTAGCGCACGCCGCTCGATCCGCGTCCCGCAGACCCGAAGATGTGGTCCGAGCCGGGAGGCGACCGATGAAGGCCTGTTCAGCCGGCGACCGGTCGCTCGATGCGGCGCCGTCATCGCTGTTCTGGTGGGAACGCCGCACGATGACTCCTACGGAGGGTAGGAGGTTCCGGTCCGATATGCCACCCAAGCCTTTCAAATCACACAAAGGTCACACTGGATGCGGAAGGCGATCGGCAACCAGAGGTCAGCAGGGGCCGACCAACCTTCCAAGGGCCGTCACCGTCGCAGCGAACGGCAACGCCATCGCACCGACCGACATCGTCCAGGCAATCGGGCGGGCGATCCGGCGTGGCCGTCCCGTCGCCCCTTCCAAGCGGGTCAGCCGCCGCGCCAGCATGCCCTGCCCTGACCCCGAGGCCGCAAGCGCCCCGGCGAACTCCGGCGTCGTGGCGACCTGCCGCAAGGCATCCGCCAGGGCCCGGCGCCCGCTGGTACGGGCCGCCGCGTCATCCGCCGCCATCTCCAGCAGCGCCGGGACCTTGACCTTGGCCCGCCGGAGGGTGGGCAGCCACGGCAGGAGGGCGTGGACCACGTCGAGGAAGAGCAGCAGGGCATGGTGACGCTGGCGCAGGTGCGCCCGCTCATGCTCGAGCACGGCCTTCAACTGCTGCGGGGACAGCCTCTTGCGGGCGCCGGTGCTCACCACGATCGGCCGCCACCGCGACGGCAGGCAGTACGCGACCGGGATCGGGTGGTCCAGGAGGAGGACATCGGGATGGTCGCCGTCCTCGCGCGCGACCATGTGCAGGACCTCGCGGTGGTCGCGCCGCTGCCGCAGGGCGCGCCGCAGGCGGGGCACCCCGCGGGCCAGCCGGACCCAGCACAACCAGACCACCGGCAGGCTCGCCGCTCCGGCCATCACGGTGGCGGCGGTGCGGTGATGGGGCAGGCACCCGCGCAGCCACTCGACGACCCCGTGACCGGGCGTGGGCGGCCACAACAACCCGATGGCGATCACGCCCGCAACGGCCGCGAGAACCCCCGCCACCACCCCGAGCCAGCAGGCGACGGCGGTTCCCGGGTGCGCCTCCGAGGGCCAGAGGCGATCAAGGACGACTCCGGCGACGCAGCCCAGCAGGACCACGGCCGCGATCAGGACGATCAGCAGGGCGAGCATCGCTCAGGACCCGGACTCGTCGGCGGCCCGACGACGCAGCGCTTCCAGCAGCCGCCGGGCGTCCTCGGCGGCGACACCCTCGGCGAAGCGCGCCAGAACCGCGCCGTGGTCCGCGGTTTCGGTCAGGGCATCGAGCATGACTTCGGCCACGTATGCCTCCCGGGCTCGTGTGGGGCGGTAGCGGAACGCGTGCCCGTCGGCGAGTTTCGTCAGCATGCCTTTACGCGCCAGGCGTTCCGCCACAGTCTGCACGGTGTTGTAGGCCAGCGGCTTCGCCGACCCCTCGTTCAGTCGTTCCAGCAGCTCGCGGACCCGCAGCGGGCCGGGCGCCGCCCAAAGCGCCTCCATGATGGCGCGCTCCAGCGAACCTGCGAGTCCGGCCACGCGATCACCCCAATCTCCCCAACATTCTGCCCAACAAGCAGGCGCGGGGGTGAACTAGGACGATCCCGCCATTCGTCAGGGCGCCCGAATCGTTCCAGCCGGACGCCCTGGGAACGAGGCGGCTCAGTGGTGGTACTGGTGGACGACCGCGTGCCCCCTGCCCCGGCCGATCATCCACCGGTTGAAGGGCGTGGTGAGCAGGAAGGCGACCAGGAAGGCGAAGGCCAGCGACCCCCAGAACAGCGGGCTGGCCAGGCCGGCGTGCATGGCCCCCGGGATGATCAGCATGACCCCGTTGTCCAGGATCTCCATGATCGCGATCGAGACCGTGTCGGCGGCCAGTGCGACCTTGAACGCGGCCCGCAGGGACAGGCCCGCCTTCAGAACGCCCCGCATCGTCAGGGCGTAGCCGAACGCGAATGCCAGGGCGACCGCCAGCGCGATCGTCGGGAGGTTGGGCCAGCCCAGCGCCGTGCCGATCACCATTCCCAGCACCTCGCCGATCGCGCAACCGGTCAGGCAGTGCAGAGTCGCCTGCGCCGCCATTCCCCAACTGACCGCGCCTCCATGACCATGACCCTCACCGTGCCCCGCATGATCATGAGCCGCGCCGCCATGGTCACGCTCCAGCCGTCCGGGGGCGCCTTCGGACGAAGGAACGTGCTGCTCATGCATGTCCAAGGAGTGCTCCAAATCCACAAGTCATCCGCTCAGGCGACCGGCTCGTTCGACGGCTGCGGCCACACCGGCCCATGAGATCCGCTATCGGACAGGCCATGCACCACTGGAATGATCCACCTCAAAAGCCACCTACGCACTGTAGGAGATCACGGCCGATCCTGGCGAGCTTCGCCAACAATCTACTAAGCAGGACAGTAGATAAGGCCGGTGATCACTCAGTGCACAACCAGCGACGTAGCATGCACGAGCACCTCGAACCCGCGGACGCCGTCGGCAATCTCCTGCCAAGGATAGAAGCAGGGGGGAACGCCACGGCAGCACGACGCGCAAGCAGGCAGGCGGTGTTGAGCAGGCGCTCCATCTGCTTCCACTGCTACTATCAGTTGTAGTACTGATTGAGCTGGAACAGCATTGCCGAAGGGCGGTGGCGCATGGCCGGACAGCGTTTCGGCGATCTGGAGGCCGCGGTGATGGACCGGATGTGGTCCTACGGCCGTCCCGCCAACGTCCGCGACGTCCTCGAAGACCTCCAGCAGACCCGGACCATCGCCTACACCACGGTCATGACCGTGATGGACAACCTGCACAAGAAGGGCTGGCTGCGCCGCAAGCGGCAGGGCCGCGCCTACATCTACGAGCCGGTCGCCTCGCGCGAAGGCTACACCGCCAAGCTCATGCGAGAAGCACTCGCCACCAGCGACAACCAGGCCGCGGCGCTGGTGCACTTCCTCTCCGACCTCTCCCCCGAAGAGGCCGAGGCCCTGCAAACAGCCCTGAAGGTGGTGCCGCCCCGGGGCACCACGTGACCGCGCGATCAGCGTCGCGCGGTGGACCGCGGACCACGTACTGATCGTCTCGATCGCCGCCGCCCGGCAACGGCCACCTGGAGACGTTGAAGATCGTGGCACGACGCCGCCGCGACCTCGGAGCCCTGGCCATCGAGCATGCCCAGCCAATGGCCTACTGCCTGCCGGGACGGCGCCGTTGCGTCGTGATCAGCACAGGAGCGATGGGCGCGGGTGAGGCGATGTTGCGCGGGTGGATGCCGCTGCCCAGGCCTCGCATGAGCCGTGATCGGGCGGGCTGGCCGAAGATCGTCGACCCGACGGCGTCCACACCGACCAGGCGCAGATCGGGGAACTGCCACTTGAGCACCTGGTGGACGCCCGCGCTGTGCCCGCTCGTGCCGACCGCGCACACGAGCACGTCGATGTGCGGGAACTGGCCGAGCAGTTCGTGCGCCAGGCCGGACTCACGCACGTGCCGCCTCCGGGCCTCCTGCCAGCCGCCGGACCGGGTGGGGCCGGGGCACGATCTCCAGACGCACCCCGTAGGCGCGCAGCATGCCGCGCATCAGCGGTTCCAAGCCGGGATCGGCGACCAGGGCCACCGGATGGCCGAGGATGATCCCGGCCAGCGCCAGTCCGAGCCCCAGGGTCCCGCTGGTGGACTCGACGATGGTTCCGCCGGGCACCAGCTCGCCGCGGGCCCGTGCCCGCCGGATCATGTGCAGCGCGGGGGCGGTCCTTGATCCCGCCGGATTGAAGCCTTCGAGCTTGGCGGAGAAGGCGCCCGGCATGGCACGAAGGGGTCGGAGATCCTTGCCACCGGCGTGTTGCCGATGGCCGGGGAAAGCGATGAACGGCCGTCGCGAATTCGACTGGGAGCGCGGAGCCCGGCTGAGCGGTGACGGCGCGCGGGATCTCTAGACGCTCAGCACGTACAGGGCGTGACGAGGCGAGGTCCGAGGCGGACGACCTCGTCGCCGGCAAGGATCGGCCAGCGCTCGCTGGAGAGCGCCGTCCCGAATCCGTCCTCGTGCGACTGCGCCCAAAGCACCGAGCAGGAGCAAGGACACGACCGTCAGCAGGGCCGCCGAGTGGGTCTCCGGCATGTACGTGCAGCACGGCCCATGGTCGCGCTGGTGGCGCTCCGCCTCGGGGGTGATGCGCATGGCCAGCCCCGTCCGCCGAGGCGGCACCGGCATGGGCGCCGATGAGTTCGGCCCCTTCCCATGATCGGCTGCCACCGGCCCGGGGACCCGCAGGACCACGGGACGGGTCGTGCCTGCGACTTCATGGAGAGCACCGGCGGCCGTATGCCTCGGCGAGCGCGACCGCGCACGGAGACTCCGTCGCGCAGTACGTCATCGGCGCCAGCGCATCTACGACATGCGCAACCCGGGCTGGCGCCAGATGGAGGACCGGGGAAGCGTCACCGCCAACCACTACGACCACCCCTACGTCTCCGTCTTCTGAACCAGCCGGCCCGGCAGGCGCCGGCTCCCATGCTGGCGGGTGGCGCCGCCGTGACCGTCGGGGCTCCTGCCGATAGGCGCGACATCCCCCATCCCCACCTGCCGCCTCGGTAGATCATTATTGGATTTTACCTAGAAGGGTTTGGCAAACCGCTACATCATCTCCTAGGTTCCGTAGTAGCTGACCTCCATCTCTGGAAGATGGAGGGTCGGCCGCCTAATTCCATGGCGCCCGACGCCTGGAAACCGGGGACCCATTCCTTGGGGTGAGTCCGCGACCCGCCGTCGCGGTAGGGCCTCCTCCTGGTCCGAACCCGTCAGCTAACCCGGTCGGCAGTCAAGAGAGGAGAGACATGAACGCGCACGCTGGTCCGAGTCCTGGCCACCACGGCCTTGCCCCTCGTGCCTGTACGGCCTCAGCCGTCTCCGGGCGGCCATGACGGACAGCCGACGCAGCCAGTGACGTAGATCCCCGCATCAGGCGTCCCTCCTGATCACGTCTGCCTGCCCCTACCCTCCTGGCGCCCATATGCGCGGCTAGTTCGCAGTTCTTGCACTACTACCAGCAGTAGTGCCTGCTGAACTCCCCTGGAATTCTTCGCTCGTCGCGCATTTCACTACCTCTTCACAGGCGGTCGATTCCGCCTGCCCTTCGGCCTGCCCATTTTCCGGCTGTGCCTCGCGCGAACCATTCAAAGGAAGAACCCCCATGGACTACAACGGCAGGCACCGCAACGCCGATCCCGCCGGAAGCCCCCTGCCGCGCCGCGCCGTCTTGCTCGGCGGCGGCATCCTGGCGACCGGAGCGGCATTCGGCGTGGCCGGGACGATGGACTCGTCACCCGAGAAAAGCGCACGGCAGGTCGGCGCGACCTCTGATGAAACGTCCCGCGGAGACAGTCCCCGCGCTTCCCGGAAGTCCCGGAAGTCCCGGAAGTCCGGCAAGTCGGCCACCGCTCCACTGATTCACACGACCGAACGGTGGGGAGCCCGCGAGGCCGGGAGATCGGCGACCGTGAAGTCTGGTCCCAAGTACATCGTCGTCCACCACACCTTCACCGACAACGTCGACGACTACTCACTGGCGCAGGCCCAGCGCCTCGCACGTTCGATCCAGAACGCGCACATGGACCAGGGGTGGGGCGACACCGGTCAGCAGTTCACCATCAGCCGCGGTGGCCACGTACTCGAAGGACGAACCGGCAGCCTCGCCGCCGCCCGCGACGGCGCAATGGTCGTGGGAACCCACGTGGCGGGAGCGAACGACTTCTCAGTGGGGATCGAATGCGAAGGCACCTACAACACGGTCATGCCACCCCGCCGGCTGCTCGCCTCCCTGGTTCGCATGTGCGCCTGGCTGTCCGTTCAGTACGACCTCAACCCGCACGAGGCCATCGTGCCGCACATGAAGTTCAACGACACCGATTGCTGCGGGTACAAGTTCGCCCCCACGCTCCCCCGGCTCCGGGACGAGGTCGCCAAAGCCGTCCCCGCGAAGCTCCTCGCATGAGGGATCGCATGTGGGCGATGGTGACCTCGTCCACGTCCTGCCAGGCCAGGGTGGTGCCGAGGGTCTGCCGCGGCGCGTGGGGTGAACTCCTCGTCCCGGCCGCGGCCTCGATCCCGGCCCGGTCGGCGATGCCGTTGAGCACCTCGGTCGCCGCACGAGCCGACAGCCGGCCGCGGCGCACGTTACAGAAGGTCCCGGGCGTCGTTGCCGCGTGTATCTCCCGCTCGTTCAGCCATGTCTCCGCTCGGCGCGGAACTTGGCGTGCAGGGGACCGCGGTACTCGCGGGCCGCGCTGTCGAGATGGGCGGCGGCCCGCCGCCGCTCCCCCTCGCCTGCATGACGTCCCCCGATGGACGCATTCGATACCGGCTGTGCGGCGGACGTTTTCCAGCCCCTGCCACCGGACGCGTGCCGGACCTTCTACGCGCAGGTCAGCGAACAGCCGTCAGTACGGTGAGGGTCGCCAGTTCGTCGCGTGCAACGCTGGAGAAGAGATCGGCCAGCTCGTGCTCGATTCGGGTGAGCTTGCTCTCCGGCAAGGCATTGCTGCGGGCGATTCGGGACGGGTTCGTCCCGCCGTGCCAGGCGATCACCACGCGGCCGCCGGGGCGGGCCACACGGTGCAGTTCCCGCAACCCGGCCCTCAGGTCGGGCCAGATCGCAACGCTGTTCACCGAAACCACGCAGTCGAAGCTCGCATCGGGAAAGCCGGTGTGATCAGCGGTGCCGAGGCGTAGATCGATCCGGCCCGCGGCGGTTTCCTTCCGGTGCGGGCGCAGCGCGAGCGCGCGCATCTCCGGGGACGGGTCCACACCACAGATCAACGCCGCAGGGGTTCGCCGAAGCAATCGGATCAGTCCGCCGGGTCCATATCCCACTTCCAGAACCCGCTCGCCTTCCCGCACGTCGAGGAGATCGAGCAGGTCCTGCTGTCGGTTCATCCACAGCATCACACGGCCGGCAAGCCGTCCCGCCAGGCCGGTCGGCATCGCGAACGGCGACCGGGTCGGCTTGCCCGAGGTCCAAGGCGTCACCCTCATGCGTCCAGCTTCTCCTTTAAGCCGACAGGAAGCGAACGCCGACGAACCCCGTGGGTAAGATCAGCTCCGCCCTGCCATCCCTCCGGGGGCAGGCCGGTGGTGATCTAGGTACTGGTGCGGCCGCACCCTCACCTCAACGCGCACCGCATCGAAGTCCACGGAGGGCGGATGGACGGGATCTGCAGGAAGATCGGCGGCGAGTCGCCGCCGGCGGCCAATACCTCCAGGATCAGCCGGTCGGCGTACTCCCCCCGGGAGGCCGCAGGCTGAAACAACCGGGCTTCCCCTGCGGACTCGTACTTCAACCATCCCTTCCTGCGCAACCGGTCCATCAGCTTCGTCATCACAGCCGGAGCGATCGTTCGGTCCCATTGCAGGTCCCTCAGCACGTCGCCGACCTGGACGGCGCGGTCATATGACCACATCAAATCCATGACGGCGGCCTCAAGGTCACGAGACCTGGGCAAGCCCATTCCCCTCGCCTTCCCCGCGCGACCAACCGCCACCCATGGCTACTAGCATTCATAGTAGCTATTCGGGCCGGATTGAGGATGCTCGCGGGGTGTGTCCCGGTCGGCCCCGAGAACCGGAGTCCCTCGGCCCACCGTACGACAGCGTCCTGGCCGACCGCCTCAGGCTGGTGTCCACCATCGCTCGCCCTCCTCAACGGCCTTGGTGATCGCCGGGCGGGTGCTCAGAGCAGGCGGGTGGCGCCGGTGAACTGGCCCCACCAGTACGCCGCGAGATCGACGACCTCGACGTTCTTGCCCGACCGAGGCGCGTGGACCATCTTGTTGTTGCCGATGTACATGCCGTTGTGGCCCAGGTCGGGGTAGAAGAAGAGGATGTCGCCGGGCCGCACCTGACTGCGGGAGACACGGGTGCCCATGTTGTACTGCGCGCCCGTGTAGTGCGGCAGGCTCATGCCGACCTTGGCGTAGGACCACAGCATCAGGCCTGAGCAGTCGAAGGAGTTCGGCCCCGCGGCCCCGTACACGTACGGCTTGCCCACGCGCGAGAGTGCGGCGTTGACCACGGTCCCTGCCTTGCCCGAGGCGGATGAGGATTGCGGCGGGGCACCGCTGGCCCCTCCGCGCGAGGCGGGGATCTTGCTGATCAGCTTCTCGATCTTGGCCTTCTTGTCGGCCAGGTCCTTGGTGAGCTTCTGGATCTCGGCGGTGCGCTCGCGGGCGGCTCCGGCGCTGCGCTCGTAGCGCATCCGGGTGAGCGCCAGCTCGCGGAGTTGCTGGACCTGCTGCGCGGCCAGATAGCGGGAGGCCGCCGACTGGTCCAGCGCGACCTGGGGCTCGTCCCCGATGAACAGCGAGACCTCCGACTCCGCGCCGGGGGTCATGTACTGCGAGGCGGCCAGCGCCCCGGCCTTGCGGCGCACGGTCTCGTAGTCGGCGCCGGCCTGCCGCGCCTGCCGTTCCGCGGCGCGCTGGGCCAGGCGGGCCTTCTTCAGCGCCAGGCGCTTTCCGTTGTACTGCTCGGTGAGGATCTCGGCCTGGCGCCCCAGCTTCTCCGGGTCCGGCGCGGGCGCCGCCCGGACGGGACCGGCGGCCGTCAGCAGGCCCGAGACGACGATGGCCGCCGCCGTCGCAGCGCGTACCGGCTTCCGATGCACAAAGGCCTCCTCAGGCTCACCTCGCCTTGATCGAGGAAAAACTACTACATGACCTAGTACTAAGGGACATCGTTCAGGAGATGGGCCTCTGACCAGCCGTTTTGCCCGGCGCCTTGGGACATAGCGGCGGGCGCCCAAGTGTTGATGGCCCGGGTTCAGCCCTCATGCCGGTCGTCCGGCCCCGCCGCACACGATCCCGGCTCATGGCGGCGCCCGGAAGATGCCATCGGCCCATCTGGGCACAGGTCTCCGGAACGCCGGACGGGATCATCCATACGGGCCGAGATCCCGTCCCGCCGGCAGGGGCTCATCAGGGCGCCAGGTCTTCCGTCTTCAGGATGGTGATTTGCGCGAGCGTCCTGGCAGGATCAGTACAGCCGCGATCCCGCCGATGACGACCACGGCGACGCCGGCCAGCAGCGCATTGCTCATGCCCATGGCGAAGGCGTCGCGCGCCGCATCGGCCAGTCGGGCGCCGGGTTCGCCGCCGATCTGTGCCGCGACCTTCTGCGCACCGGCGAGGGAGTCCCGTACGACCTCGGCCGCGGGTGCGGGGAGGGCTCGGGCGGCCTCGCCGGCATCGGCGCGGTAGCTGCTGTTGAAGACGCTGCCCAGGATGGCGATTCCGAGCACGGCTCCGAGTTCGCGGGTGATGTCGTTCAGCGCCGAGGCGACGCCCTGCTTGGCGGCGGGCAGTGCGGCGAGGATGGCGTCGGTCGCCGGGGTGGCGGCGTAGGCGACGCCGGCGCCCATGAGCGCGCCGCCGGCGAGTACGGGCCAGAATCCCGACCCTGCGTCGATCAGCGACAGCACCCCGAGCCCGCCCGCGATCAGTGCCATTCCGGCGCCGATGACCGGAGCCAGTCCGAAGCGGTGCCCGAGGCGCGGCGCGCTGGGCGAGAAAATGATCATTGTGGCGGCGAGCGGCAGCAGGCCGAGCCCGGCCCGGAAGGCGGAGTAGCCCAGGATCTCCTGGAGGTACTGCAGGAGGAGGAAGAACACTCCGAAGGCGGCCAGCGACTCGATCACGATCACCAGTGATCCCGCCGACACGCCGGGCGATCGGAAGATCCGCATGTCGAGCAGCGGCCGTGCGGTTCGCGACTCCCACCAGACGAAGGCGGCCAGGCCCGTGGCGGACGCGGCGAAGCCCGCCACGACCAGCGGGTCGCTCCAGCCCCGCTCCGGGCCCTCGACGATCGCGAAGACCAGCGCGGCGACCCCGACGACCGACAGCACCGCCCCGGGAACGTCCAGCGGCGAGGCGTGCGGGTCGCGTGAGGATGGGACGATCACGGTCGTCGCCACGACGGCGACGACCGCCAGGGCGGCGTTGAACACGAACAGCGAGCGCCAGGAGAACGCTTCGAGCAGCCCGCCCGCCACCAGAATGCCGATGAGTCCGCCGCCTCCGAAGACCCCGGACCACACGCCGATCGCGCGTCCGCGCTCCTCGGGCGGGAAGACATTGGTGATGATGGACAGCGTCATCGGCATGATCAGCGCCGCGCCCACCCCGGCCAGCACCCGCCATGCGATGAGCGCGCCGGTTCCGTCCACCCACAGTGCGGCGAGCGTGGCCGCCGCGAAGATCGCCAGACCGGCGAGCAGCGCGCCCTTGCGTCCGTAACGGTCGCCGAGCGCCCCGCATGGCAGCAGCAGGCCGGCGAACGCCACACCGTAGGCGTTCATCACCCACTGCAGCTGCGCCTCGGTGGCCCCCAGGTCACGGGCCAGGCCGGGCAGCGCCACGGCCAGCGACACCAGCATGCCGACGACCGCGGTGAGCGCCACGCACATCACCGCCAGCACGACCAGCCTGCGACTCCGGCCCATCGCGTGCGGGCTCTGGCGATCAGCGTCCGCATCCGTCGAGATCACGGTCACCACCTTCCTTCACCTATTGAACGATCGTTTTAACCTAAACACACGTGTTCGACTTATATCAAGCGATCGTTTAAGATGGCGCCGTGGGCATCGACGCCGAAGGCACCAGGGACCGGATCCTGGACACCGCCGAACGGCTGTTCGGGGAACGCGGCTTCACCGGAACCTCGCTGCGCGCGGTCACAGCGGCAGCGCAGGTCAACGTGGCATCGATCTACTACCACTTCGAATCGAAGGAAGGGTTGTTGCGCGCGGTGGCCCGCCGCGCCATGGCCTCGGTGAACGAAGAGCGGCGGCTCCTACTGGACGACCTGTGCGCCGCGGGCGGGGTTCCCGGTGTGGAGGAGCTGGTGCGGGCGTTCGTCGTGACCGGCGCCGACCTGGTGAACCGGCAGGGCGAGCGCGGCGAGCACGTCGCACGGTTCATCGGACGGGTCATGTGCGAGCCCGGCCCCGAGATCCGCCGCCTGTTCGCCGACGAGGTCGGCCATGTCGAGGGCCGCTACCTCGACTCGCTCGCAAAGGCGCTGCCCGACCTGCCCGCCGACGAGGTCGCCTTCCGCTACCGGAGCATGGTCGGCCTGGTCGCGCTGCATCAGATCGGCGCGCTCACCGATCTGGCGCCTTCCGGCCCCCTGGGCGTCCCCGGGACGCCCCAGGGCGATGACGCCGAACGCCTGGTGGCCGCGATCACCGCACTCTTCCTCGGCTCGTAGGGTCCCGCACCGCCCGCCGACCTCACCCGTCCGGTGTGAGCACGGCCAGCAAGGTCTTCTCGAGGATCTCACCGACGTTCTCCGCGGCCATCCGTCCGGCGGCGGCCTCGTCGGTGGCGGAGTGCAGCAGCGAGTAGACCGTGGTGACCAGCCAGTCGACGGGGAGGTCGACGCGGAAGGCCCCTTCCTTCCGGCCTCGGACGATGAGGCGCTCGACATGGGCCATCGGCTCGTCGTGGAAGCGTCGCACCTCATCGGCGGTGAGGAGGCGTTCCGCGGCGGTGTGCAGGCTTCCGAAGCGGTTCAGCATCGGCCAGCACGTGCGGATCAGCCGGGCGAACGCTTCGACGGGCGGGCCCTCTTCGGGTGCGGCCGATTCGATGACGCCGGCGCCCTCGGCGATGGACGCGGCCAGCACGGCCCTCAGCAGGTCCTCGCGTGAGGGGAAGTGCGAGTACAGGGTGACTCGGCCCACGCCGGAGGCCTTGGCGACGGCGCTCATGCTGACGTCCGGGTCGCGGGCGAAACATTCGGTTGCCGCATCGATGATCGTCGCGATGTTGCGTTCGGCGTCCGCCCGCTTGCGCCCACCAGTTCCCCGCCCCGGGGCCTCCGTGCTCTGCGCCATGCGCCGATCCTAGCAAGGAACCCGAACACTACTGTTTGACTTATTACCCTGCCGGGGTATCTTAAACCGAACATGCCTGTTCGAGTTAAGGAGACGGGATGTCTCACCCCTCCCCGACCACGCACGGCGACACCGGCGCCGGGCAAGCACCCGACCCGCGCCGATGGGCGGCCCTCGCCCTCATCAGCGTCGCCCAGTTCATGCTGATCCTCGACGTCACGGTGGTGAACGTCGCGCTCCCCCAGATCGGGACCGAACTGGACCTGGGCCGTAGCACGCTCACCTGGGCCGTGACCGCCTACACACTGTTCTTCGGCGGGCTCATGCTGCTGGGCGGACGGCTCGCCGACCTCTTCGGCGCACGGCGCCTCATGCTCGTCGGACTGTCGGCCTTCACCCTCGCCTCGCTGGCCACCGGCCTCGCCCAGAACGAGACGCTGCTGATCGGCGGCCGCATCGCCCAGGGCATCGGCGCCGCACTGCTGTCCCCCGCCGCCCTGTCCACCATCACCACCGCCTTCCACGGCGAGGAGCGCAACAAGGCGCTCGGGGTGTGGGCAGGGCTCGGCGGCATCGGATTCGCCGCCGGCGTACTGGTGGGCGGTGCCCTCACCGCAGGTCCGGGCTGGCGCTGGGTGTTCTTCGTGAACGTGCCGGTCGGCCTCGCCGTCCTGGCCGCCCTTCCCGCGACGGTCCCCGCCACCTCGCCCCCGCACGGCACCCGGCCGCGCATCGATCTGCTGGGCGCGCTGGCCGTCACCGCCGCCACCGGATCGCTCATCTACGGACTGGTCATCGCCGGTGACGACGGCTGGGGATCGGCGGCGACGCTGGCGCCTCTGGCCGCGGCCGTCATCCTGTACGGCGCGTTCGTCCTCATCGAGCGGGCCGTGCGTTCGCCGCTGATGCACGTGGGAATGCTGGCGCGCCGCCCCGTGGCCATGGGGGCCTTCCTCATGCTCGCCGGCTCCGCCCTGCTGATCTCGCTGTTCTTCCTCGGCTCGCTCTACCTGCAGCACGCGCGCCGGCTCAGCGCCATGGAGACCGGGTTGATGTTCCTGCCCGCCGCACTGGCCACCGGCGCCGGCGCGCACATGGCGGGACGGCTCGTCAGCCGCATCGGCACCCGCCCCGTCGCCGCCACCGGACTCGCCCTGGTAGCGATCGGCACCGGCCTGCTCACCCAAATCTCCGTGAAGGGGAACGTCATGCTGGAACTGCTGCCGGGCCTTGTCATCGCCGCCGCCGGAGTCGGCCCGGTCTTCGTCACGGCCACCACCTCGGCGCTGGCCTACGTCCACCACGGCGAGGAAGGGCTGGCCTCCGGCGTCATCAACACCTTCCACGAACTCGGCGGCGCCATCGGCGTGGCGACGGCCTCCACACTCGCCGCGGCCAGCCTGACCGGTGCCCCATCGATCGGCGGCTTCACCGAAGCGTTCACCGCGACCGCCATCACCGCCGCCGTGGCCGCCGTCCTCGCGCTCGCTCTCGTCCCACCCGGCAAACCCCAGATGACCGGCACCCCGCACGCCCACTGACCCAGCAGACGCGGCCTTCGCTTACTCCTGACGCCCTCGCATCGCGGGCCGAGCAGCATTCGAGCACGCCTGCATGCCAGGCGACCTCCTTCTCTCCACGCCCCGTGCCGCCGACCAGGGCAAACGAGCAGACATCTTGGTACTACAAGACGTAGATACAAGATGTCTGTATGGTGGCGGCCGTGATGTCCTTCAGCAAGACCGTGCCCGCGCCGCGCGATCGAGGCGCGCACGGAGAGCCCGCCGCACCGGTGTGCGTGGCGACGGAGCTGACCAGGAGCCATCCCTCCGCGCCCCGCCCCGCGGTGCGGTCGGTGTCGCTGGCCGTGCGGCCCGGCGAGGTGTTCGGCGTCCTCGGCCGCAACGGGGCCGGGAAGACCACGCTGGTCCGGATGCTGGTGGGACTGCTGCGCCCCGACTCCGGATCGGTAAGGATCGCCGGAGGCGACGTGACCGGGCGCGCGGACCGGGCCGCCGCCGACGTGGCCTGCCTGCCGCAGCACGAGTCCGCGCTGGCCGACATGACGGTGCGCACCGCCGTCGAGACGACCGCCCGTCTGCGCGGCCTGCCGCGCCGCCGGGCCCGCGCCCATACCGAGGACGTCCTCGCCGAACTCGGCCTCACCGGGCTCGCCGCCGCCCGCGTCGACCGGCTGTCGGGAGGCCAGCGCAGGCTGGCGGGGGTGGCGGCGGCGCTCGTGGGCGAACGCCCCCTGCTGGTGCTGGACGAGCCGACGACCGGCCTGGACCTGGACGCCCGCCGCAGGGTCTGGGAGGCGGTGCACCGGCGCCGCAGCGAGTCGGGCACGTCGGTGGTCCTGGTGACCCATGACGTCCGCGAGGCCGAGACCGTCCTGGACCGGGTCCTCGTCCTGCACGCGGGGCAGGCCGCCGCCTGCGACACCCCGGGACGGCTCAAAGAGGACCTGGGCGAGCTGATCCGGCTCGACCTGGCCTGGCGGGACGAACCGCCGCTGGATCCGCGCGACCTCGCCGCCGACCACGTCCACATCCGGGGAAGGCGCTGGTCGCTCCGGCTCCCCGCCGGGCGGGCGCGGGAGGTGCTCGACCAGGTGATGTCGGGTCCGGCCTACGCCGCCCTCGACGACTTCGCCCTGGCGCCGCCCTCGCTGGAGGACGTCCTGCTGGCCCGCGACGGCAAGGAGGAGCAGCCGTGACGACTCCTTCCGTGCTCCGCCGGCGGCGGCCGGCCGGGCCCGCGTCCCTCCCCATGGCCGTGGCCGTCGGCACCGTCTGCAGGGCCCAGTCGGGCCGCGCCCGGGCCGGCGGAGGCGCGGTAATGATCGTCGCTACCCTGCAGTCCGTCGCGATGCTCGTGCTCCTGCGCGGGATGGGCGGCACGGCGGCGCTGGAGTCCCGGGCCGCGGTGGTCTCCGGGGCGATCCTGACGGTCGTCGCCTTCATCGCCTGGAACCTGCTCGCGCAGCGCCTGGCCGCCCTCAAATCCGGCGGCGGGCTGGATCACTACGGCACGCTGCCGGTCCGCCCGGCGGCGGTCGTGCTGGGTTTCTCCGCCGCCTACGCGGCCTTCGCCGTGCCCGGAGTCGTCCTCACCGCGGCCGCCGGGGCGGCCCTGTTCGCACTGCCGATCACGCATCTGTGGGTCCTGGTCCCGGCGGTGCTCACCGCAGGAATCACCTTCAGCGGACTCGGCGCGCTGTCGGGGCTGGCACCGCGACGGCCGGAGACGGCGACGCTCGCCGGGCAACTCGGCCTCACCCTCGTCATCTTCTTCGGCCTCATCCCGCCGCACTCGCTTCCAGACCTGCTGAGACCGCTGCGCGCACTCACCCCACTGGCCTACGACATCGACGCACTGGCATCCGCGCTGACCACCGCACCCGACTGGCCGGGCATCGCACTGCGCCTGGCAGGTTCGGCCGCGTTCGGCACGTGCTGCCTCGCACTGGCCGCCCGCTCCTACCGCAAGGCACTCAATCGGTAACCCGCAGGAGGATCAATGCCCCCCGACTCCAGCCTGGCCACGCTCAGCGACAACCTGACGAACGCGGCGACCGCGCTCTACCTGTTCGCGGCGCTGGCGTTCGCCGCGGTCTTCGCCTACCGCCGCAGCCGAACACCAGAACCGGCTGAGGCACACCTGCCGGAAGCGACCAAGGCCCATGCGCCGCAAGCCGCCGAACGCGTCCTCGTCGGCGTGGGAGGACCAGGGCTCTCCGATGCCCGCACCCCCGCCTCCGTCCCGCCGCCTCCGGACGAAACCGGCAAGGGCGCCGCGCCGCAGCGGGGCAAGGTCTTCACTTCCGGCACGCTGAGCCGGTACGCGCTGGGCCTCACCGGCGTGGGCTGGATCGTCCAGCTCGCCGCGCTCACCACGCGCGGCCTGGCCGCCGACCGCGCGCCCTGGGCCAACATGTACGAGTTCGTGTGCGCCGTCGTCTTCGCCGCGGTGACGGCCCTGCTGGTCCTCTTCACCCGTAACCGGGCCTACTACCTCGGCGTCTTCGTGATGTTCCCCGTGGTGCTCGGCATGGGCATGGCGACCACCGCCCTCTACACCCCGGTCAGCCCTCTCCAGCCCTCGCTGCAGTCGTACTGGCTGGCGATCCACGTACTGGCCGCCATCGTCGCGAGCGGCGGCTTCACGGTGGCGACGACATTGGCCGCCCTGTACCTCCGCCAGACCAGCGGCAAGCGCCGTGAGCCGATGCCGGAGAGCCCCGCGTCACCCACGGGCATCCCGGCTCTGGCGACCCGGCTGCCGTCCCCCGGGACGCTGGAACGGCTGGCCCGCCAAACGGTCATGTTCGCCTTCCCGATCTGGACGTTCGCCATCATCGCCGGGGCCATCTGGGCCGACAGCGCCTGGGGCCGCTACTGGGGCTGGGATCCCAAGGAGACGTGGGCCTTCATCACCTGGATCGCCTACGCCGCCTACCTGCACGCACAGGCCACCGCCGGCTGGCGGGGCCGCAAGGCGGCCGTCATCTCCATCACCGGGTTCGCCTGCCTGATGTTCAACCTCGTTGGCATCAACATCTGGGGATCGGGGCTGCACTCCTACGCCGGCTTCTAACCCGTCCCGGGCGTCACCCGCACGGCGGCGCCCGGGGCGCCGGCAACCTGTCGAGCTGTTCTTGTGCGAACGGCCGGAAGGCGGCGAGCACGGTCAGCGCGTGCCCTCGGCGAGGGCACGCCGCCAGGCGGCGCTGCGCAGGAGGCGCAGCCCGTTGAGGCCGACGATGACGGTGGAGCCTTCGTGGCCCAGCACGCCCAGCGGCAGCGGAAGGTGGCCGGCCAGATCCCATACGACCAGGCCGGTGATGAAGGCGCCGGCGATGACCAGGTTGGCGACCACCAGGCGGCGGGCGCGGCGGGACAGCGCCATGACCGCGGGGATGGTCGCCAGCTCATCGCGGACGACGACGGCGTCGGCGGTGTCCAGGGTCAGGTCGGCACCGGCACGCCCCATCGCGACGCCCGTGTGCGCGGCGGCGAGGGCGGGTGCGTCGTTGACGCCGTCGCCGACCAGCAGCACCCGCTGCCCGTCCGCCTCCAGCTCGTGCACGGCCTTGACCTTGTCCTGCGGGAGAAGCCCGGCCCGGACGTCGTCGATGCCCACCTGGGCGGCGAGCACCTGCGCGGCCCGCTCGTTGTCGCCGGTGAGCAGCACCGGCTTCGCCCCGGTCAGAGCCGTCAGGCCGGCGACCACCTCCGCACTGCCGGGACGCAGCGTGTCCGCCAAGGCGAGCACCCCTGCCGGACTGCCGTCCACGTGAACGACGACCGCGGTGTTTCCCGCAGCTTCGAGATCCGCCACCACGGCGCCGACCCCGTCGGTGCCGCTGTTCGAGGTGCACAGCTGCGCGGGACTGCCGATCTCGACCAGACGCCCGTCCACCCGGGCCGAGACGCCGTGGCCGGGGATCGAGGTGAACGCTTCAGCGGATGACAGGCGCAGTCCTGCGTCCTGCGCGGCCTGCACCACGGCTCGCGCGAGCGGATGCTCGGAAGGATTCTCGGCCGAGGCTGCCAGCGCCAGCAGTTCCTTCTTCCGCAGCGGAGATCCGGCCAGGACGATGACGTCGACGAGATGGGGAGCGCCCTCGGTGAGGGTGCCGGTCTTGTCGAAGGCGACCCGGGTGTTCTGCCCGACCCGCTCCATCACCACCGCCGACTTGACCAGCACGCCGTGGCGTCCGGCGTTGGCCATCGCCGACAGCAGCGGAGGCATCGTCGCCAGGACCACCGCACACGGCGAAGCGACGATCATGAAGGTCATCGCACGCAGCAGCGTCGGCTCCAGTGCCGCGCCGAACAGCAGCGGGATCGCGAACAATCCCACCGTGGCGACGACCATGCCGACCGCGTACCGCTGTTCGATCTTCTCGATGAACAATTGGGTGCGGGCCTTCGTCCGCGACGCCTCCTCCACCATGCGGACGATCCGCGCGACCACCGTCTCCTCGGAGCTCCGCTCGACCCGCACGCGCAGGGCTCCGGTGCCGTTGACGGTACCGGCGAACACCGTGTCGCCGGGCCGCTTGGCGACCGGCAGCGGCTCACCGGTGATGGTGGCCTGGTCGACGTCGCCGGCTCCGCCGATCACCTCTCCGTCGGCGCCGATCCTCTCGCCGGGGCGGACCAGGATCACATCGCCCACGCTCAGTGCGGCGGTCTCGATCCGCTCCTCACCGCGTTCGGTGAGGCGGGTGGCGACCTCCGGCGCGAGGTCCAGCAGGCCGCGGACCGAGTCGGCGGTCCGCTGGGTGGCCACCGCCTCCAGCGCCCCGGAGACGGCGAAGATGACGATCAGCAGACCGCCGTCCAGCACCTGTCCGATGGCGGCGGCACCGATCGCGGCGGCCACCATGAGCAGGTCGACGTCCAGGCTTCGCTCCTTGAGGGCCTGCAGTCCGGACAGTCCGGGCTGCCATCCACCGGCGGCGTAGCACGCCAGGAACAACCCCCACCAGGACCAGGCCGGCGCGGACGCCAGATAGGCGACCAGTCCTAGCGAGAACAGAACGGCCGCGGTGGCGGCCCATCGGACCTCGGGCAGCGCCCACGCTCTGCCCCATGGACGGAGCTGTGGCGATGAGGGGCGCGTCACCTGCGGGGTGCCTGATTCCGTCACGCTCGCTGCCACCTCTGCCACCTCTTCCGGGAACGGGAACACGGGCGTGCTCGGCACCCCACCCTACAGGAAGAAATGAAGACGTATTCATATATACATGTTGAGGCTCAGCATTCGGGGCTCCAGCACAACGTGGGCACGTCCCCCCGCGGGATCCGCGCCAACACGTCGATCAGGACGGGAGTCCCGCCTTGCCGGACACTGACGCGCTCCATGCGAATCCGGTCACCATCTCCTGCTCACCTCTTCCCAGCGTGTCGCGCATGACGTAACCATGGTTACATGTTCGGCCAGGAGCGGTACACGTCTGGAGACACTCGGTGAGCGACACGCTGCGGCCCCCCGGCACCTGGGTGCTGCTGTCGTACCGGGTTCCGCGCGAGCCGTCGGCGCCACGGATCGCGGTGTGGCGCAAGCTGAAACGGCTCGGCGTGGCCCAGATCTCGGACGGGCTGGTGGCGCTGCCCGCCGACGCCCGTACCCGTGAACAGCTGGAATGGATCGCCGAAGAGGTCACCGACGCCGGCGGCACCGCCGGGATCTGGCTGGCCCGGCCCGGCACCCTGGACCAGGAGCGCCGACTGGCCGCCTCGATGGCCGAGGCCAGAAAGGCCGAGTACGTCGCCGTCCGCGACCAGGCCCTTGCCGCTACCGACCAGGCCCCGGCGCAGCAGATGGCGGCCCTGCGCCGGCTGCGCGCCGAAATGAGGCGCATCACCCGCCGCGACTACTTCCCTCCGCCCGAACGCGACCACGCGCGAGCCGCGGTCGAAGCGCTCGCGCTCCCACGACCGGGCACGCCCGACGATCAGCCCACCAGCCGACCCGCCATCACCGAGGAATCCTCATGAAATGGGCCACCCGCCAGGGGATCCACATCGACCGGGCCGCCTGCGCCTGGCTGATCCGCCGCGAGATCGACGCCGACGCCGAGTTCGTGTTCGTGGCCGACCCCGCCCAGGTGCCCGACGAGGCAACCGGCTTCGACATGCGCGGCGTGGACCTGGGCCACCACGGCGGCGACTGCAGCTTCGAGACGATCCTGCGCCGCTACGAGCTGACCGATCCGGTGCTGTGGCGGATCGCCGAGATCGTCCACGAGGCCGACCTGGACGACGAACGCTACGACGCCCCCGAGGCCCCCGGCCTGGACGCCGCACTGCGCGGCCTGTCCATGGTCGCCGAGGACGAGAAGATCCTCGCCCTCACCCGGCCTCTGTTCGATGGCCTCTACGAGTTCTACCGGCGCGAGCTGCTGCTCGGCCACGAACCCGCCTGACCTTCTCCAGGGAGCATGCCCCGTGACCCAAGCCGACCACGACCAGCAGCAGATCGCCTCATCCCCGGTATCCGACTCGCCTCCGACGACCGACGCGCCCCGTGATGTCGTGCCCTTCCGGCAGGCGGTGCGAACCTGGTTCGCGATATCGCTGCAGACCTTCGGCGGGCCCGCCGGGCAGATCGCGGTCATGCAGCGCGCCCTCGTGGAAGAGAAACGCTGGATCGGCCAGCAGCGCTTCAACCACGCCCTGTCCTACTGCATGCTGCTGCCCGGCCCCGAGGCCCAGCAACTGGCCGTTTACATCGGCTGGCTGCTGAACGGCACGCGCGGCGGCCTGGTCGCCGGGACCCTGTTCGTGCTGCCCGGCGTGCTCGCCCTGCTCGCGCTCTCGGCGATCTACGTCGGCTGGGGGACGGCGACCGTGGTCACCGGGCTGTTCGCCGGGCTGGCCCCGGCCGTCCTGGCCATCGTCGCCCAGGCCGTCATCCGGGTCGGCCGCCGCTCCCTCACCCATCCCGCACTGATCGCCCTGGCGGTCGCCGCGTTCGCCGCGCTCGCGGCCTTCGCCGTACCGTTCCCGATCGTCATCGCCGCCGCCGCGGCGGCCGGATGGCTGCTGGCCCGCCTGCGCCCGCACGCCTTCACCTCTGGAAAACGGCACGGCGGCGGCGACGGCGGGCCCGAGCCGCTGATCTCCGACGACATCCTGCACCACGAGCCGCCCAGCCTGCGGCGCGGCGCCAAGGTGCTGGCCGTCGGCCTGCTCCTGTGGGGAGCACCACTGGCGGCCGTCGCCGCGCTGACCGGCACCGGCAGCGTGTTCACCGACCAGGGCCTGTTCTTCTCCGGCACCGCCCTGGTCACCTTCGGCGGCGCCTACGCCGTGCTGTCCTACGTCGCACAGCAGGCCGTGACCACCTACGGCTGGCTCAGCCCCGGCGAGATGGTCCGCGGCCTCGCCCTCGCCGAGACCACCCCCGGCCCCCTCATCATGGTCGTGCAGTTCGTGGCGTTCGTCGGCGCCTACCGCGCCCCCGGCGACCTGGACCCCTGGGCCGCCGCCCTCCTCGGCGCACTCCTGACCACCTGGGTCACCTTCGTCCCCTGCTTCATCTTCATCTTCCTCGGCGCCCCCTACGTCGAACGGCTGCGCGGCAACGCCTCCATCTCCGCCGCCCTGACCGGCATCACCGCCGCCGTCGTCGGCGTCATCGCCAACCTCGCCGTCTACTTCGCCACCCACACCCTCTTCAGCGGCACCCACACCACCGACCAGGGCCCCGTCCACCTGCTGATCCCCGACCCGGCGTCGTTGCGACCCACCGCCCTGGCCATCACGCTGGCCGCCCTCGCCATGATCTTCCTGCTCCGCTGGAGCATCCTGCGCACCCTCGGCGCCTGCGCCGCCCTCGGCCTGGCCGCCACCCTCATCTGGTGAGAAGGCATTGTCAGCCGCCGCCGGGTGGGGCCGGTCAGGCCGTTCTCGTAGGCGAAGATCACGGCTTGGACCCGGTCGCGGAGCCGGAGCTTCATCAGGATCCGCTTTACGTGGGTTCTGACGGTCGACTCCTCGACGACCAGGCTTGCGGCGATTTCACGGTTGGACAGGCCGCGGGCGATCAGCTGGAGCACTTCCCGCTCCACCTGGCGCGGCGTCGGCGTCGGTGAGGAAAGCGACGACAACGGCGGCGGGGCCCTACACCACCCCCGAGGGCTTCGCCGCCGCCATCGGCGCGGCGCTCGCCGGCACCGGTGTCCAGGTCGAGTCGGCCGCCTCGGCAGGCACGTGGCCCCGGTCATCCTCGTCCTGCTGGGCGTCGCCCTGCCCCTGGGACTGGTCGGAGCCATCGGGCCCGCCTCCACCATGAGCACCAACGTCCTGGACCGGACGCGGGAGTTCGGCGTCATGCACGCGATCGGGGCTCCGCCCAAGGCCGTACGCCGCATCGTCGTCGTCCTCGGCGACGGACTCGGCGACCTCTTCGTGAAGACGCCACTGCCCTTCCGGATATCGCCCCTCGCCGCCGGAATCTGGCCGGCCCTCGCACTGCTCGTCTCGGCGCTGGCGACCGAAGCGGCCGCGACGCGCGCCTCCGGCATCACCGTGAGGCAAGCCCTGAGCCACCTTTGATCCGGACCGACCGATCGCGGATGAGGGCGGCGCACGCGAGGAGGATCGAACGCGCCGGCCTCACCCGTGGTGGGCGAGAAGCTCGTGCGGATCCCTGTGCTCCCCGTCGTGGATGGGATCGGCGTGCACGAGAGCGGAGGTCAGGCGGGGAACAGCGTGCAGCAGGGCGTGCTCGGCCTCCACCGCGACATGGTGGGCCTCGCGGACGGTGAGACCGTCGTCGACGACGATGGCCACCTCGGCCCGCAGCCGGTGGCCGATCCAGCGCATCCGCAGTTCGCCGACCTCGATCACGCCGGGGACCTCGCCCAGCGCGGCCTCCGCCCGGTCGACGATGGCGGGGTCGACGGCGTCCATCAGGCGGCGCAGCACCTCGCGGGCGGCGTCCTTGAGCACGAGCAGGATCGCCAGAGTGATCAGCAGGCCGACGATCGGGTCCGCCTGCTGCCAGCCGAGGGCCGCGCCCCCGGCGCCCAGCAGCACGGCGAGCGAGGTGAAGCCGTCGGTACGGGCGTGCAGGCCATCGGCCACCAGCGCCGCCGACCCGATCTTCCGGCCGGTGCGGATGCGGTACCGGGCCACCCACTCGTTGCCCACGAAGCCGACGAGGGCGGCGGCCGCCACCGCCGGGAGGTGGGAGATGTCCCGCGGGTTCACCAGCCGGTCGATCGCCGCGTACGCCGCCAGCGCGGCCGAGGCCGCGATGGTCGCCACGATGATGATCCCGGCCAGGTCCTCCGCCCGGCCGAAACCGTAGGTGAAGCGGCGCGTGGCCGCACGCCGTCCCAGCAGGAACGCCACCGCCAGCGGCAGCGCCGTGAGAGCGTCGGCGACGTTGTGCAGGGTGTCGCCCAGCAGGGCGACCGAGCCCGAGATCACCACGACGACGGCCTGCAGCGCGGCCGTGACGGCCAGACCGCCGAGCGAGATCCAAAGTGCGCGCATGCCCTCGGCGGAGGCCTCCATCTCCGAGTCGACCTTGTCGGCTGCCTCATGGCTGTGCGGCTTGAGGACGTGGGCGACCCGGTGCCGTGCCCGCGACCACGCCCGCGAGCGGGAATCGTGCCCGTGCCCGTGTCCGTGGCGCCCGGGAGACGTCTGCCGGAGCCCGGTGCCCTCATGGTCATGGTCGTGATGCCGGGGAGGCGGGATCTGATCGCTCACGACGGCGTTGCACCCTCTCTGCATGTACGGGCGTTTCCTGGGCGATTCGACATCAACCACCCTGAGGCCCATTATGTGCATATGAACGCACGCATGCATCTATCAGGTGCACAGCGGTCGCAGGTGCCAGACGACGGCGAACGGCTCGCCCTGGCCGCGGAGATCCTGGCCTTGCTGGCAGATCGCACCCGCCTGGCCATGCTGCGGCGCCTGTCGGAAGGCGAAGCCGATGTGACGACCCTCACGCAGGCCGGCGGCGTCGCCCGTCCATCGGCGAGCCAGCACTTGGCCCGGCTGCGCCTCGCAGGCCTCGTCACCACGCGCAAGGAAGGCCGCCGGGTGATCTACGCCCTGCAACACGGCCATCTCCGCCGCCTGGTCGACGAGGCGCTCAACGCCGCCGACCACCAGCTCGGCGGCCTCCCACCCCACGACTGACGACTGCCGACCGCACGAGACCGTCCCGCCAATGCCCGGGACGTCCTCGAGGACCTCCAGCAGACCTGGACTCTGGTGTACTTCCTGTCCGAACTCTCCCCAGGAGCCGAGGCCCCTCCAGGCGGCACTCAAGGTGGTGCCCCGCGGAACACTGCTGGGCGTGCTGGCCCTGGCCATGGCGGCGGTGGACGGGATCCTGCCGCCGCTCCTCTCACCGTGGCGGCCTATCTGGCCTGGGGCGCGGTCAACAGCGTCCTGCTCGGACGCTGGCAGACCATGATCGCCCAGTTCGCCCCGGAGGCGGCCCGGCGGCCCTCGTGACCGCCGGAGCGGCGTTCCTGCTCGTCCCTTTCCCGATGACCGCACGCCGCACCTGAAGCCTTGGACTCCTTCGAGCCAATGTCAGAGGTCGCCAGGCGAGCTGGCGCCGTCGTCGAGCGAAGGGGTTCCGCCATGGCCGACGACCGCTGTCTCCGTGGACGCTCTGATCGTCACCGGATCCCGGCGGTCGAGCCTTTGATCGACCGGCGTCGGCGCATCACGGGCCACCAGAGCGCGGTGCCCGGCAGGTGAACACCGATGGCGCCGACGACCAGGGCGATCCCGTCCGGAAACCTACCCACAGGTGCAGGGCAACGCCTACGCCAGTAACGACGGTGACTCGCCGGCCCCCAAAGGCCCACCCCGTCCGTGGCGCCCCTGCAGAAAAGTCCACAGCAGGCAGCCGACGACAGGACCCCACTACGTCTATTTACAACGGCTCATTGCGATACCAGTTCACTCCTTTCCCCAATTGAGGCCGACCGTTTTTCGGAGCATGAGCCCCAAGGGATCAACGTCGCCCAGCAGCACGCGCGGCACCGGGAAGATCGCGGCGACCGCCCCGAAGGGGCGCGAGGTTTCCGACACCGGACCGGGAAAGTCATCTGACGACCCGGCACGCCGTGGCACGCGACATCCGCCCGGTCGGGCTCGCGTTGCGGCATCGCGCACCTGGCACGCTCGAAGAATCGCTCGCGGCAGGCCGCCGATCGGTAAATGCCCGAGCATCGGAGGCTTGGAGGGCCTCGTTCAGTGAACCAATTCGACGAGGCCGGCACTGGAATGCCGAAGATTCCTGGCGTAGCGGTGCGCGCGAACTCAATGGTCTATTGGCAGTAGCCCGGAAAGCACCCCGCCGGGCAGCCATTCACCGGGGCCCTTCCACCTCCACAGGCGAGCGTCGCGATCAATGACTGCCCGCGTCATTTTCGGGCGAGAATTGGTCATATTCGATCCAGATGGCGTTCATCATAATTGGGAGGAAACTTCGCCCCGCCCCCTTACAGTCGGTAGCGCCGCGGCAACGGATCGTCTCACCCCCTTCGTCAGGAGACATCTCCGATGAAACGTCGCACCTTCCTGCGCACCTCGGTGGCCGGAGCGGGAGCCGTCGCGTTCTCCGGAACGCTCTGGCAGAACGCCGCTCTCGCCGCTCCCGCCCAGATCGGCGCCGGCCCGTACGGGGCCCTGCAGCCCGCCGACGCCAACGGCATCCAGTTGCCTTCCGGGTTCACCAGCCGGATCGTCGCCCGCTCCGGCCAGACGGTGCCCGGCACCTCCTACACCTGGCACGGCGCGCCCGACGGCGGCGCGTGCTTCGCCGACGGCAGCGGCTGGATCTACGTGTCCAACGCCGAACTCGGATCCGGGGCAGGCGGCGTGTCCGCGCTCCGGTTCGACTCCAGCGCCAATGTCACCTCGGCGTACTCGATCCTGTCCGGCACCAACCGCAACTGCGCGGGCGGCGCCACGCCCTGGAACACCTGGCTGTCGTGCGAAGAGGTGGACACCGGCTTCGTGTGGGAGACCTATCCCTTCGGCGGCACCGCCGTGCGGCGCGACGCCATGGGGCGGTTCAACCACGAGGCCGCCGCGGCCGACCCGGTCCGCAAGGTGATCTACCTCACCGAGGACAAGAGCGACAGCGGTTTCTACCGCTTCATCCCGACCACCTGGGGTGACCTGTCGGCCGGCACCCTGCAGGTCCTCAAGGCCGGCACCGGCACCTCCGGCTCGTTCACCTGGGGCACCGTGCCCGACCCCGACGGCTCACCGACCCCCACCCGCGACCAGGTGTCGGGTATGAAGATCTTCAACGGTGGTGAGGGGTGCCACTACGCCGGCGACACCGTCTGGTTCACCACCAAGGGCGACAGCCGGGTCTGGCAGGTCAACCTGCTCAACAGCACCTACGAGCTCGCCTACGACGACAACCTGGTCACCAACGGCACGGCCCCGCTCACCGGGGTCGACAACATCACCGGCTCCACCTTCGGTGACCTGTACGTGGCCGAGGACGGCGGCAACATGGAGATCTGCATGATCACCCCCGATGACAAGGTCTCGGTGTTCCTGCGGGTCACCGGACAGAGCTCCTCGGAGATCGCCGGCCCTGCGTTCGCCCCCGCCGGGAACCGGCTGTACTTCTCCTCCCAGCGCGGCACCTCGGGATCGTCCTCGGGCGGCATCACCTACGAGATCACCGGGCCGTTCCGCACCTGACGCCCAGGGGTGCCGGTCAGCTCCGGCCGGCACCCCCGCCCGCTCCCCCGCGGGCCGACCCGCGCCGGACCCGGCGAGCTCCGAGACAGGGACCGCCATAACCGCCCTCGGCGGGGCAGATGCTGCAGTTCACCGGCACCACGGCGGCCAAGAGCGCGACGGGCCCGCGTCCTGCGCTTCCAGTCCCGCGAAGGACTCCGCCTGCGCCGCCGCCGGTCTGCATGGGGTGGCCGCGCCCGACAGCCCGCGCGGCCGTTCGAGGCTATCGAGCGGTGGTGACCGCGGCGCGCGGCCGGAACCGATACCCGGACGACCCCTGGCACTGAGTGCCAGCCCGGGTTAGGGTGTCCCGAAGAGAGAGGGGATGCCATGTCGCCGGTACGTGACGAAACCCCGGGCGGTCAGGCTGCCGCCGAGGAGCGCTACACCGTGGTGTCGACCGACAGCCACGTCGGGCCGTCCGTCAAGGAGCAGCTGCGGGAGTACTGCGACTCGAAGTACCTCAAGGACTTCGACCGCTTCGTGGAGGAGATGGAAGGGCACGGGCTGCTCTCCTACCGGTCCTCCGAAGGCGCCAAGCCCGGTGAGGACGAGAGCTGGTCGCTCGGGCGATCCCAGGCTGAGCAGTTCGGGAAGCGAGCGGGGATCCGCAACGCCGACCAGGTCGGCCTTCGCTTCCTGCAACGAAGCTACGAGCACAGTCTGATGCCGGGGCTCCAGGACCACTCGGCCCGTCTCGCCGACATGGACAGGTCAGGTGTCGCCGCGGACGTGATCTACCACGGCGGACTGAACGGTCAGTCGATTCCGTTCTCGACCACCGGCCTCATCAGCTGGGGCGACTCGACGTACAACCATCTCGAGCCCGTCGGGGTCCGCATCTACAACCGCTGGCTGGCGGACTTCGTGTCGTCGGCTCCAGAGCGTCATGCCGGCATCGCGCACATCCCGATCTCGGATCCCGAGGCGTGCGTCCGTGAGGTCGAGTGGGCGGCCGAGGCCGGCTTGAAGGGCGTCAACCTGCCCGCGCCGCGTGGCGATTTCCCGATGCTCAACGACCCCGTGTGGGAGCCCCTGTGGGCGGCGTGCGAGGAGACCGGGCTGTCGCTCAACACGCATGGCGGAGGAGGAGAGCACTACCCGTACCAGGGCCAGGGCGCGCAGGCGATGTACATGATGGAGACGTCGTGGCGGACCCGTCGTGGCGTCTGGGTGATGATCCTCAGCGGGATCTTCGACCGCCACCCGGCTCTGAAGCTCGTGCTGACCGAGCAGTGGATGGACTGGGCGCCCGGCGTCATGGCCGACATGGACGGGCTCTACAAGGGGTCGGCCAGCTCCGCGGTCCGGGCCGCGCTGCCCAAACCTCCGTCCGAGTACTTCAAGCAGAACTGCTACATCGGCGCGAGCTTCATGGCGAACTGGGAGGCGAAGTTCGCGATCGAGCACGAGTTCGCGGGCAACGTCATGTGGGGCGACGACTATCCCCACGCCGAGGGGACATGGCCGCACACGCGGGAGGCGATGCAGGCCACCTTCTGCGACATCGATCCGGAACACACGCGGCGGTACATCGGCGACACGGCGATCGACGTGTACGGGCTCGACCGGGCCGAGCTGGAGAAGATCGCCGCGAAGATCGGTCCGACGGTGGCCGAGCTCACGACTCCCGCCACGCCGCCCGAGGACGAGGTGGTGGGCCTCTACGCGTTCCGCACCGGGCCGGGGATCTTCGTCTGAGTGGGCGCCGGCGAACGGAATGAGCAAGCCGTGGCAGGTCGGGGGTTCCGGAGGAGACGTGAAAACCATGAAGGACGAGAGTGTGGTGCAGGCCAAGCCGTGCAGGGCGGTGACCACCGAGGAAGTCGATCATTTCCACGAGTTCGGCTGGGTGAAACTCAAGAGATTCGTCGACCCCGACGTGCTCCGCGCCATGCTCCTCATCGCACGCGAGAAGATGGGCGACGATGCCGACAGCAACCCGCTGCCCCCGGGCCTCGATGCGGCTCTGGCGGAGGAGAAGGCCGGGCTGTCCTACTTCAACGCCCAGCGAAGCTCGGGCCTTTCGCACCCTGTGATGCGGTCCCTGATCCATGATGTGGGCAAGAGCGCGCAGCGCTTGCAGCGGCGTGCCACCGCCGATGGCGCGGGCCTGGGCGTCAGGTATTACTCGGACTTCTTCGTACCGAAGCTGCCCGCCTCGAAGAAGTCCCGACACGGCGGGAACGGCCCCACCGCCTTCCACCAGGACTTCATCACCTTCGCCGTCGACCGGTCCGGTGGCATGACCTTCTGGTTCCCCCTGGAGCCGTACGGTCCGGAGGCGGGGACGATGTCGTTCGTGAACGGGTCGCACCGTGCCGGGGTGCTCGGCGACTACACGACCTACGGCGGCGGCGATGCCCTTGACGTCTTCCCCGAGCTTCGCGAGCTGGAGATGTCCGAGCCGATGACCTATGAGCTGGGCGACATCACGGTCCACACCCACCTCACCATCCACGGCGCCGGCCCGAACACCATGGATCGGCCTCGCTGGGCCTACCTCCTCGTCACGCAGCCGGCGGATGTCTGCTGGAACGGCTCGCCGTGTCCGAACTTCGATTCGACGGCCATGAAGCCGTGGGAGCCGTTCGGTGATGAGCGGTTCCCGGTGATCAGCTGAACGACGCGACGACGCGACGACGGTCGCCTGGTCCGTGGCGCGCATGCCGTGCGCCCGCCGTGGGCGAGCGGAAACGACGCGTGTCGTCGTCGGGGCGTCGCCTGACGCTCGTCCACTCGCTGACGGCATTCCTAGCGCGAAGGACACGATCGCGATGGTCTCCCTGCCCTTTCCGAACCGAGATTTCATGCAGATGTGCTGGGTGGTGCCCGATCTTCGTGCCGCCATCGACTCCTGGGTGCGCACCACCGGTGTCGGGCCGTTCTTCTGGTTCGACGGCGTCCCCTGCACCGACGGGCGCTACCGCGGACGGCCGGCCGAGTTCCCGGCGGTCACGGCCGCCATCGCCTACGCGGGAAGCCTGCAGATCGAGCTTCTCCGCCAGGACGGCGATGAACGGTCGATCTTCTCCGAACTCGTCCCTCGCGGGCAGTCCGGGCTCCACCACACCGGATTGGTCTCTCGCGACTACGAAGCCGAGCGCGACGCCTACATCGAAGCGGGCGCGACGCTCGCCTTCGAGGGACTCATCGGCACCAGCCGCACCTGCTGGCTCGACACCTCGTCCACCCTCGGGTTCATGATCGAGCTGCTCGAGCCGAGCGCCACGCGCGACGCGGGCTTCGCCGCCATGCGCGAAGCCGCCGAAGCATGGGACGGCACGAACCCGATCGTCGGCCTCTCCTGAGTCATGGCCGGGTCAGGAGGTGACTGATGGACGAGACCGAGCCGGCATCGACGTTTCCCCGGCTGTTCGCGGAGATCGTCGCGGCCCGGGGCGAGCATGACGCGCTCATTCTCGCGAACGAGACGCTGACCTACCGGGAGCTCGATCAGAGGTCCGCCAGGATGGCTCGGGCGCTGCTGGCGAGCGGTGTGGGCAAGGGGGCGCGGATCGGCCTGCTGGCCCCCGACGGGGAGCTCTGGCTCACGACCTTCTATGCGGCCTTGCGGATCGGTGCGCTCGTCACTCCCGTCAGCACGCTGGCGACGCCGCCGGAGCTGGCGCACATCATCCGCACGAGCGACGCCCAGATCCTCATCGGGGTGCGTCGCTTCCTACGCCACGACTACGTCGGCAACCTGACCACGGCCCTGCCCGGGTTGGGCGAGGGCAGGGCGGGCGCGCTCCGGCTCCTCGGCGCCCCTCATCTGCGATCCGTCTGGCTCGACGACGCCGACGGTCTGACCTGGGCGCGGCCGGTCGCCGATCTCCTCGCCCGGGCCGACGCCCCGGACGCGCCCGACGCCGCGCTGCTCGCCGCCGTGGAGCGGGAGGTGTCACCGGGCGACGACGCGTTCGTCGTCTACACCTCGGGGAGTACGGCGACCCCGAAGGCCGTCGTGCATGGACAGTGGGCGGTGGCGCGTCAGCCGCCGGTGCTCGCCGCCTACTTCCTCCTGACGAGCGATGACCGCACCATGCCGTTGCTACCCGCCTTCTGGATGGGCGGCATCGCCGCCGCTCTGCAGGTGCTGAGCACGGGCGGGACGTTGGTGTACCCGCCGTCCCCGGACATCGAGGACGTCCTCGACATGGTCGAGCGGCACAACGTCACCTATGTCGTCGTCTGGCATCTTCTGGCGAAGCTCCGAGCGGCGGCGATCGCACGGGGCATCGATGTCGACGGCATCCGCGGTATGGGCGGTCCGTCGCGCGATGAGCACGGCCGGATCATTCCGCCACGGCTTCGGGCCAGCCTGCTCGGGATGTCGGAGAGCTTCGCCCCCCACAGCGCCGAGCCGATCGACCGGCGCATGCCGGACGACAAGGCGGGCGCCTCGGGCCGCGCCGTGAACGGCATCGAACGCCGCGTGGTGGACCCGGAGACCGGTGCGGAGGTGCCGGCCGGCGAGGTCGGCGAGCTCCAGCTCCGCGGCGGCGCGCTGATGACCGGCTTCTACAAGGTCGACCGGCGTGAGGTGTTCACGCGTGATGGCTTCTACCCCACGAACGATCTCGTGAGGATCGATGCCGACGGCTATGCGTTCTTCGTCGGCCGGACGGGCGACATGATCAAGACGAACTCCGCCAACGTGTCCCGGTTGGAGGTCGAGGCGGCCTTGAACGCGTTGCCGGAGGTGGCGCTCTCGCTCGTCGCCCCGCTGCCCCATCGCGAGTCCGGGGAGGTCGTCGCGGCGGCGGTGGTACCGGCGCCGGGCGCCGACCCGACCGAGGACGGCCTCAAGACGGCGCTGCGCGAGCGCCTGTCGAGCTTCAAGATCCCCCGCTGCATCGTGTTCATCTCGCATGACGATGTCCCGAGAACGGCGACGGGAAAGGTGAGGCTCTTCGACCTGGCCGAACTGATCACATCCCGCAGGCGCCCGGAGCCGTCACTGGGGCAGGGGAGGTCGGCCGCGGGCTAGGGGCACCGCTGTTCCGGCACATCGGCACCGACAGGAGAAGGCACGCATGACAGAGAAGGACAGCCGGCCCTCGGCGGAAGAGATCGTCCTCTACGAGAAGGACCCGGAGACCAAGATCGCGACGATCACGCTCGATCGCGCCGACGACCTCAACGCCATGACGATCGACGCCCAGCACCGCTACGCCGACCTCATCCGGCTGGCCGGCATCGACGACGACGTGAAGGTGCTGGTGATCCGGGCGAACGGCCCGGATCTCGGCAGCGGCGCCGACCTCCCCGAGCTGATGGACATCATGGCCGGCCGGGGCGAGGTCTCCATGAAGCACATCGTCAGGGTCCCCGAGGACGCGGACGTCGAGTATCCGCCGAAGGGCTCCTATCGCTACGGTGCGTCGAACGTCCAGTTCTACACCGACCCGAGCGCCGGGATGCGGAGCCTCCAGGACTTCAAGAAGATCAGCATCCTCGAGGTGCGGGGCTACTGCTACGGCTGGCACTTCTACCAGGCGGCCGACGCCGACATCGTCATCTCGTCCGAGGACGCCTTGTTCGGACATGCCGCGTTCCGCTACGCCGGCTACGCGGCGCGGCAGTGGCAGTGGTGCACGATGATGGGCATCCGCAAGTTCATGGAGATGGTGTTCACCGGCCGGCCGTTCACCGCCAAGGAGATGTACGACTGCGATTTCGTGAACGCGGTCGTCCCCTTCGACGAACTCGAAGCCATGACGGAGAAGTACGCGCTCGCCTGCGCCCGTTCCCGGCCGACGGACACGGTCTTCGTCCAGAAGACCTTCTTCGAGATCTTCAAGCAGCATCAGGGCGAGTACATGGGCAGCATCCTTGCCGGCCTCCTGGAGTCGACGGGCCGGCTGCTCCGGCCCGACGGCGCGTCGCTCGAGATCGACCGCGAGACGCTCGATCGCGGCCTGACGAACTCGGTCCGTGACAACGACGAGAACTTTCCCCCCGAGTGGCGCCTCAGCCGGCGGGGACGGGCGGGCGGGTAGCCCGCGACGCCGCGTCCTGACAGCCGCGGCGGCACAGTGGTTCGCCCGGATCGGCGTCATTCCCCTGACCAGGGCGCCGATCCGTCGAAGGAGGGATTTCCCATGCTGGTCCTGACGAACGCGAGAATCTTCGACGGCCGGGAGATGCTCCCCGGCAGGCACGAGGTGACCATCGACGGGGATCGGATCGCGGCGATCGACGCTGTGCCCGACGCTGTGCCCGACGCTGTGTCCGGCGAAGTCGTCGACGTGGGCGGCATGACGCTGATGCCCGGTCTCATCACCTGCCACCTGCATCCGGACTTCTACAAGTTCGACATCTTCTCCGGCGAGAAGCCCGGCAAGGAGCTTCCGCCCGGCGTCATGATGGCGATCGGGGTCCGTACCTGCCGGGTCCTGCTGGAGAGCGGCTTCACCGGCTATGCCGGCGCCGCCTGCGCGCACGACATCGACGTCCAGCTCAAGATGGCCATCGCCCAGGACATCATCCCGGGCCCCCGCATCCGCGCGTGCGGCCATCACATCGGCACCACCGGCGACATGAACAATAGCTCGCGGTGGTGGAAGCGCTACCAGACGCCGGGCCTCGACCTCTGCGTCGATGGTCCCGACGCCATGCGGAAGCTGGTCCGCGAAGAGATCAGCCGCGGCGTCGAGACGATCAAGATCTTCGCCGGCGCCGGCCATGGCATCCCCCACCGCACGACGCGCAACATGTCACGCGATGAGATCGCGTCGATCGTGGACACCGCTCACGAACGCGGCGCCAAGGTGCGCGCCCACGTCGCCGACAAGCAGATGATCCTCGAGTGCATCGAACTCGGGGTCGACATCGTCGACCACGGCGACGAGGTCGACGAGGAATGCGTCAAGGCCATGGTGGAGGCGGGCACCTTCTGGGTTCCCAGCCTCGTCTATCTCTGGAGCCTGCTCGAGATCGGCTACGCCGCGAAGTTCGGCGTGACGCGTGCGCAGTACGACCATGTGCGCGCGATGCTTCCGGTCGCGCAGCAGGCAGGCGTCCGGATCCTGATCGGTGACGACTACAGCGGCGTGTTCCGGACCATGCTGAAGGACGATCCGCTCGACCACCAGGTCGGCAACTACGGCCGTGAGTTCGCCTTCTACGGCGAGATCGACGGACTGTCGCCGGCCGAGGTGCTGAGCTGGGGCACCGGCAACGCCGGCCAACTGCTGATGGATCCGCCGGCGAGGGTCGGTGTGGTCGAGCCGGACGCCATGGCCGACCTCATCATCGTCGACGGCGATCCCGTCGCGGATCTGTCGTTGCTCGCACGTCCCGACGAGACGCTCAAGGCGGTCATCCGCGACGGTGCCTTCGTGATCGACCGTCTTCCTCCGCGGAAGAACCGCGCCGCGGCCTGACCTCGACGTCCGGTCATCGGACCGGCGAGTTGGACGACCTGGAGCAGAGGAGCAATGGACGGAACCGGGAAACACAAGGTCGTCTTCGTGACCGGCGCCGGTTCGGGCATCGGTCGCGCCGCCGCGGAGGCCTTCGTCCGTCGCGGCTACGCGACCGCACTCGCCGACATGAACGAGGAGGCCGGGCGCAGTGTGGAGGCCGATCTGCGCCGGTTGGGCGAGTGCAGCTTCTTCCGCTGTGACGTCACCGACGATGACACCGTGCGCGAGGCGGTGACTCAGGCCGTCGCGACCTATGGGCGCCTCGACGCCGCGTTCAACGCCGCCGGTATCGACGGCGAGCACGGCAAGCCCACCGCCGAGTGCACCATGGAGAACTGGAACAGGGTGGTCGCCGTCGACCTGACCGGCACCTGGTCCTGCATGCGCCACGAACTGCCCGAGATCGTCAAGGCGGGCGGTGGCTCGATCGTGAACTGCGCGTCGGTGGCCGGGCTTCGGGCGGCGCCGACGCTGCCGGCCTACACCGCCGCCAAGCACGGTGTCGTCGGACTGACCAGGGGCGCGGCGCGCGAGTACGCCCATGCCGGCGTGCGGGTGAACGCCATCTGCCCCGGGACCGTGGACACGCCCATGTTCCGGCGTTCGATGCCGCCCGAGACCATCGAACGCCTCGTTTCGGCCAATCCGGTGGGGCGGTTGGCCGAGGCGAGAGAAATCGCAGACGTCGCGCTGTGGCTGTGCGATGACGCCCCTGGTTTCCTCACCGGCCAGGCGATCGCGGTAGACGGTGGCACAAGCGCGTGACCCCGCCGCCAGAGCACGTCCGTTGACCGAGGGGAGACACCATCGCCCACTTGCCCCACCGCTCATGTGCACGTGCCCAGAATGCGAGGCCGTCCGGCGGACCGTCGGCCGGCGTTGCGCAGGTGACAAAGGAAAGAGGCAGGACCATGGCGACCTTGTCGTCGCTCGACAGCCCCAGGACGGCGCCCGCCGAGCCCGGCGAGTGGCCGCGCTCCCAGCCGGAGCGGACCATTGAGCAGGAGCGCCTGCACCGCAAGCAGCGCCTGGCCGGCGCTTACCGGATCTTCGCCCGGCTCGGCCTGCACGAAGGGCTCGCCGGACACATCACGGCTCGCGACCCCGAGCGGCTCGACCATTTCTGGGTCAACCGGTTCGGCATCGACTTCAGCCGGATCACCGTCTCCAACCTGCTGCTGGTGGACGCCGACGGCCGGATCGTCGAGGGTCGGCCGCCGCTGAACACGGCCGCGTTCGCCATCCACTCCCGTATCCACGAGGCGCGCCCGGAGGTCGTCGCCGCGGCGCACACCCACTCGGTGTACGGGAAGGCGCTGTCGGCCATCGGCGAGCCCCTGCACCCCATCAGCCAGGACGCGTGCGCCTTCTACGAGGATCACGTGATCTTCGATGACTACGCCGGCGTCGTGCTGAGCACCGACGAGGGCGACCGGATCGCCGCCGCACTCGGGCGGAGCAAGCTGGCCCTGCTGGCCAACCACGGGCTGCTTTCGGTCGGGACGTCGGTCGAGTCGGCCGCGTACTGGTACATCGCTGCCGAGCGCGCGGCGAAGGCCCAGCTCATCGCCGCCGCCTCGGGCACCCTGAAGCACATCGACCACGACACGGCCGAGCTGACCGCCAGCCAGGTCGGTGGAGAGACCTTGGCGCGCTGGTCGTTCGAGGCGCTGTACCAGGTCGTCGTCGAGGAGGAGCCCGACCTCCTCGACTGACTCCGTGACCGTGGACCGTTCATCGTCGTGGCCGGTGCCGACCTCGCCTGTCGACCCGCGCTGGAAAGCCTGACATCGGAGGTGGCCGTCTACCGGCCGGATACCCCGCGCTCGGACGACGCGCTGCTGTGGGCCGGCGGCGAGTGCGCCGTGTGCCGTGCCACCTCGCGCTGGAGCTCCACCGAGCGGAGCGTTTGGCGGATCGGTGGGCCGACCACGCGCTTCGGCTCCTCCGGCCCGAGGACGGTGGCGTGGGCTGCGGTCGCCGACACCCGCCGTGGCGCCCACCACCACTTCCGACGGGGCATGGATCGACAACCACGGCCCGCCACGACCGCGGCATGACCTGTGTCATCCGGTTCGGCAGGGAGCGGCCCCCGATTCCGCAGATCCTTGCCCCCGTCCCGGTTCACACGACGTTCGCGTGCCGACCCATGCCGTTGACGGTTCTGCTAGGAAGTGCGGACCGGGAGCGTGTCCCAACCGCGGACCGCTGCCATCGGCCCGAGCTTGGCGTGGTCCCAGTCGACCTCCCATTCGGGGAAGCGCTTCAAGACCTCCTCCAGGGCGATGCGTCCTTCCAATCGCGCCAGTGCCGTGCCGAGGCAGAAGTGGAGGCCGCGGCCGAAGGTGAGGGGCTGCCCGGACGGCCCACGGTGGATGTCGAAGCGGTCACCGTCGGGGTAGTGCCGGTCGTCGCGGTTGGCGGAGCCGTTGAGGAAGAGGACGGCGCTGCCTTCGGGCACGATCTGACCCTGGATCTCCGCATCCTTGGCCACATACCTGCCGATCTGGTGCGAGGGCGACTCGTAGCGCAGGACTTCTTCGATCGCCCCCTGGATGAGACCGGGGTTCTCGACCAGCTCGCGGCGCTGGTCGGGGTGGTCGGCCAGCACCTTCCCGGTCCAGCCGATCAGACGATTGGTGGTCTCGTTGCCGGCGCCGGCGATGACGTTGACGTAGATGAGGATCTCGTCACGGGTCAGCCTCCGGCGCGTCCCGGTCTCGTCCTCGAACTCGGCCTGCAGCAGGTCGGTCATGATGTCGTCCGAAGGGTGCTCGGCGCGCCAGTCGATGTAGGCGGCGAACATGTCGCTGTCGCTGAAGAACTTGGAGGTGTCCATGGGCTGCCCGGACTCTGGACGCAGGCCCTCGTCGACGCGGTCGCGGATCCACTCCTGGTCGTCCTCGGGGATGCCCAGCAGCATGCCGATCGTGCGCATCGGCACCTGCGCACCGAGGTGGGCGATGAAGTCGAAGCCGCCGGCGCCGACCAAAGGGTCCAGGCTGCGGGCGCAGAAGTCGCGGATCTTGGGCTCGAGGGCGGCCACCTTCCTCGGCGAGAACACACCTGCCATCAGCCTGCGGTGGGTGGCGTGGATCGGCGGGTCCTCGAAAATGATCACGCCCGACGGGATCTCCATGTCGGTCTTGATCAGTTCCAGGATGTTGCCCCGGCCCGAGATGAAGGTCTCCGGATCGGTCAACCCGCGGTCGATGTCGTCGTAGCGGCTGACGGCGTAGAAGTCGTGCTCCTCGTTGTAGTAGAGCGGCGCCTCCTCGCGCAGCCTGCGATACACCGGGTAGGGATCAGCGTTGATGTCCGCGTCGTACGGGTCGTAGTGGACGTCGCTCGCGTTGGTGACCGGCATCACTGCCCCTCTCTCGGAACGACACCTGTTCCGGACTCGGCTCGACGACGCTGAGCGATCGCTCAGCGTCGTCGCGCAGCAAGCGTGGCGCCATTGGCACTCGGTGCCTGCACCGTATGGCACTCAGTGCCAGCGGTCAAGGGCTCGCGGCGACACCGATATCGGCCCCCGGCGCCGTCGATCACCGTCATCCGGCGAGACCGGCCCGGCCGGCCTCACGCACGAGTGTCAGCAGGTCGCGTGCGGCGACAGGCTCTTCGCCGACGCCTCCGGTTCGGGGAGCATCTGGACCATGGCGAATGCGCGCTGAACGAGTTCGGCGAGATCGCTCGACTCGTCGCGCAGCCATTGCTCGTACGCGGCGTTCGAGGCACCGAGGGCGACGTGCGCGGCGAGCTGCGGACCGAGAGACTCCGGCGGTGCTCCCATGCGGCGCGCCGCGAACCGCGCCACGACCGCCAGCCATTCGGCGTGCCGGAGCGCGGCGTTGGCCCGCAACGCCGGTGTCTGCAGAATGAGCTTCATCCGCGCCCGGTGCGCGACGGGGCCGTCACTGTGCATGCGGTTGAACCGCAGCACCGCGTCCGCGATCACCTCGAACATCGGCCGGTCGTCCGGCACGGACGAGAACCATTTCTCAAGGTCACGGAGAATGGTCTCGAAGCCGCCGAACAGGATGTTGTTCTTTGACTCGAAATAACGAAAGAAGGAACGTCGCGATATGCCGGCGGCAGCGGCGATGTCGTCCGCGGAGGTCTCGCGGAACCCGCGCGTCTCGAACAGCTCGAGCGCCACCTTCTCAATGGCTTCGATCGACGTCTGCTGTGGCTGTTTGTTCACGCCTCTCCCATGTCGCGACATGGCGTGTTTCTACCATCAGGTTTCGGAGCGGCAAGCGTCTGGACGTTACCCGGAATCGTACTCGCAGTGCCGGGCTCCGCCGCACGAAGGCGTCGGAGCCGTGCCCTGATGGCCGAGTCGGGGCTCGCCCGCACCCGGCTCCGCACGCCCGCCCCGACGGCCTCTGGCACTCAGTGCCTCCCTTCCGGTAGCCTCAGGCCCCGGCAGTCGTCGCGGGCACGGCAGAGGGGATTGACATGCATCGCAACCTGTTGAGCACCGTCGTCATCGACGTTCCTTCTGATGTTCACGACCAGACCGCCGCGTTCTGGTCCGCGGCCCTCGGCGCGACGCTCAAATCCACGCGCATGCCGAACTACCACATCCTCGAAGACGCGTCGCCGCCGAACCGAATCGTCGTCCAGAACGTCGGATCGGGCTCGGCGGGAATCCACTTCGACATCCACACCGACGACCTCGATGCGGAGGTCGAGCGGCTCATCGCATGCGGCGCGACCGTGGTCGACCGCACCTGGGCCGACCATCCCGGTAGCTGGATCGTCATGCGGGACCCGGCCGGCATGGAGTTCTGCGTCGTGGCGGCGCTCACCGAGATACGCAAAGCCGATCATGACGAGTTCGAGCGCCGGGCGAAGCAGGTGGGCTGAGTTCCGCGACGGGACTTTCGCCGCATCAGCCCCATCTCCCCTGACCGGGGCGCGGACGAGTTGAGCTTCTTCGGACGGGTGAGAGGTTCCGCGACGACCCGTGACGCCCCGCCGTTCCGCTGGGCCGACGGTCGTCCAGCCCGGCCCCGATCAAGAGGAGAGTTGACACCGATGGACTTGCCGACCGATGACGTGGTCGAGCTGCAGCAGCTCTGCGCCACCTACTCCCTCAAGATGACCCAGGGCGACATCCACTACATCATCGAGCACGTCTGCACGGCCGACGGCACCTACAGCGCGTTCGGCGAGACGTACGGGCTCGAGGACTGGCCGAGCCTGGTGGAGGCCGCACCGAAAGGCCTGTTCCTCACCGGCACGCCCGTCCTCGAGCTGGACGGCGACACGGGTTCGGGTGAGGTGCCGCTGCTCTTCATCGACCAGACCAACCACCACATGCGCATGGGCTGGTACAGCGACACCTACCGGCGCACGGAGAACGGCTGGCGCCTCAGGAGCCGCAAGATGACCTTTCTCCGCCGCAGCGGCGAGGCCGACTCCGGCAGGCCGCACGACCCGCGCCGGCCGAAGCCGTCGGCCAAGCGGTCCGGGTAGCCCTGTCACGGCGGCCTGCCACGAAGCTCGACGCCCGTCGGCGCCTGGACGCGATCCCGGATGTCATGACGCGGGCCCCCTCATGACGGGGGCAGGCCGAGGATGCGCGTGGCGATCAGGTTCTTCTGGATCTGGGCAGTCCCGCCCATCACGCTCTGCGCCCGGCTGTACAGATACGTGTTGAGCATGGACGGATCTCCCCCGTCGTGAGGCGCCCCGGCGACGGCGACCGCCGCGTGGCCCACGGCCTGCTCCACGCAGGTCATCAGCAGCTTGTCGATCGATCCCTCGGGTCCGTGCCGGAGCCCGTCAAGGCGTTCCGACAGCCGTCGGCTCACCAGGTGCTGCAGCATGTCCGACTCGACGATGGCCCATGCCAGCTTGCGGCGCTGCTCGTCGTCGAGGTGCCCCTTCCCCCGGGCGAGCTCGGTGAGCCGCCTGACCGTCGCGCTATAGCGGCCGGCGTTGCCCAGTTCCTGCGGCTCGCGCTCGTGGCTGAGCACGGTCATGGCGACGCGCCACCCCTCGCCCGGCCCGCCGATCATGTTCTCGGCGGGGACCCGGGCGCCGTCGAAGGACACCTCGCCGAACTCGCGCGTGGTGCCGTTGATCATCTTCAGCGGTCGCTGCTCGATGCCCGGCTGGGCCATCCGGACGGCGAAGGCCGACAGCCCCTTGTGCTTGGGCGCGCCGGGATCGGTGCGGGCCAGCAGGAAGCACCAGTCGGCCAGATCGGAGTAGCTGGTCCAGACCTTCCGCCCCGTGATCACGTACTGGTCCCCGTCGCGCGTGGCGCGCGTGTGCAGCGATGCGAGATCGGACCCCGCGTCGGGCTCGCTGAACCCCTGGCACCACCGCTCCTCGCCGCTGATGAGCCCGGGCAGGAGGCGCTTCTTCAACGCATCGCCGGCATGGTGGAGGACGGCCTGCACAAGGTAGCCGAGGCTGGGCCGGGGCGGCGCCCCGGCCCTGGCCAGCTCCTCGTCGACGATGACGTCGTAGACGCTCGGCATGCCGTGGCCCCCGTACTCCTTCGGCCACGTGAGGCCGAAGAACCCGGCCTCGTACAGCGACCGGTGCCATCCGGGCTGCTTCTCCCAGTACTCGTCCGACGTCGCAGACCGCGGCAGGTGCGGGGCGTTCTCCCCAAGCCAGTCGCGAAGTCCGGCGCGGAACCGCGCCTCTTCCGGCGAATCGCGGAAGTCCATTACCGAACACCTCCCAGCCCGGCGTGCCCGAGCACGCGCGACAGGTTCGGGCCGACACCACCGGCGACGTCAGAGGCCAACAGCGCCCGGCGCAGGAACACGTGAGCCAGGCACTCCCATGTGTTGCCGATCCCGCCGTGCACCTGGATCGCGATCTCATGCACGGCCATCGCCGCGCGCGACGCGTATGCCTTCGCCGACGCGGTCGCCGCCACCGCCTCGGCCGGCTCCAGCGCGTCCACCGCCCACGCCGCGTGCGAGGACGCCGTCCGCGATCCCTCCAGGTGCACCACCGCGTCCGCCAGCAGGTGCTGCAATGCCTGGAACGAACCGATCGGCCTGCCGTACTGCCGGCGCACCTTCGCATAGTCGACCGACAGGTCGATGGCGCCCTGCATCGTCCCCACCAGATCCGCCGTCGTCACGGCCAGCGCCAGCGCCGTCCACCGCTGCACGGCCTCCTCGGTGACCGAACCGCCGACCGGCGTCGCCGACGACGTCGACACCGGCATCGTCGGCCGGGTCAGGTCGACCCTCGTCGGCGCTCCCGAGAGGGGGACCGACCAGAGCGCGCCGCCCGCGCCGAGCACGAGCGCCGATCCGGCACCGATCACGTCGATGGCCACCGCGTCCTCACCGGATGCGGCCAGGTCGGACAGGTCGGCGCGCAGCGCCACCGTCTCCCGGGCGCCGGCCTCGGGCGCCCCCGCCAGGCGCCGCAGCTCCGCCGCGAGCGTCGGCCCCAGAAAGGGGACATCGGCCAACCCCCGCGCCAGCGCCTCGGCCACGATCGCCACCTCGACCCCCGATGCCCATGGCGCGCCCGTGTCGTCGGCCGTGCGCAGCTCCCGCCAGCCCGACTCGGCCACCGCCGCGTCGAGCTTGGCCACCCGCGCGGTGTCCTCGAGCTGGCCGACGGCCCGCAGGCCGAATCGATCCGCGACCCGCGCGGCCGAGTCGCGGAGGACGCGCTGCTCGGCGGAGTAGCGGATATCCATGGGCCGCTCCTTTCCGGTCGGTGCCGGGACCGCTCGCTCGTTGCCAAGGGGTGCGCCGCAGCACCTTGGCGACGGGACCGGCCGGTTCCGCACCCCGCTCAACGAACGTGGCACTCAGTGCCTTCAGTGTATGGCACTCAGTGCCTCCCGCCGAGTACCCTCAGAACCCATGAAGGCATGGGAGACGCTGGCGGGCCCGCCGCTGCACGAGGCGACCGGCATCGGCGCCCTCACTCTCGGCGGCATCCTGACCGAGCTGTGCGCGCGGGTCCCGGACAACGAGGCGCTCGTCTTCGACGACCCGCTCCTCGGCGGCGCGACCGTACGGTGGACCTACGGCGACCTCGGCCGACACGCCCGGCGCGTCGCGAAGGCGCTCGTGGCGTCGGGCATCGGCAAGGGCGCCCGTGTCGGCGTGCTGATGGGGAACCGCCCCGAGGCGGTCGCGTCGCTGTTCGGCGGCGCTCTCGCCGGCGCGATCGTGGTGCCGCTGTCGACCTTCGCACCGAAGCCCGAGCTGTCCTACCTGCTCGCCCACTCCGACCTCAGCGTCCTCCTCCTCCAGACGACGATGGGCGCACGCCGGTTCGCCGCCGATGTCGCCGAGCTCTGTCCGGCCGCCGCGAGACCAGGACCGATTCGTGACCCCTCGTACCCGTACCTGCGCCACGTCGCCGCCCTCGGCCCGTCGGAGCACGCGCACGGGATCGAGCCGTGGGAGCGGTTCCTGCAACGCGGCGACACAGCGGACGACGCCCTGCTCGACGCCGTCGCCGCACAGGTGCACCCTTCCGACCTCGGGGTCGTCATCTACAGCTCGGGCACGACCGACCGGCCCAAGGGCGTTCTGCACAACCACCAGGCGGTCGCGTTGCAGTTCTGGACGCAGGCCGGGTTGTTCGGCCGCGACGAGTCAACGCGCCTGTGGTGCGCGCTCCCGCTCTTCTGGACCGCGGGCCTGAACGCGGCGATGGGGGCCACCCTGGCCGCCGGCGGCACCTGGGTGATGCAGGAGATGTTCGAGCCCGGTCACGCGCTGCGGCTCATGGAGCGGGAGCGGGTGACCGAGCCGCACACGCTCCCGCACCAGGCCCGCGCCTTCGAAGAGCACCCGGACTGGGCATCGGCCGACCTCTCGTCGTGCACGAAGGTGTTCGGCAAGTCGGTGTTCGCCCGGCACCCGAGCGTCACGGGGGACACGAGCTGGAACATGCCGGTCGGCTACGGCTCCTCGGAGACGTGCTCGTTCCTCACCGGCCACCCGTCCACCACGCCGCGGGAGCTGCTGAGGAAAGGCACCTACGGGAGGCTTCTCGCCGGCAACGAGCTACGGGTCGTCGATCCCGAGACCGGCCGGGTGCTCGGCCCCGGTGAGGAGGGAGAGCTCGCCGTGCGCGGGCCGACCCTGATGGAGCACTACGTCAAGCGGACGCGCGCCGAGTGCTTCGACGCCGACGGCTTCTACCGCACCGGTGACCTCGGCTCATACGACAAGGACGGGTACGTGCGCTTCGGTGGACGGCGCACGGAGGTGATCAAGACCGGCGGCGCCAACGTGTCGCCCGCCGAGATCGAGGTCGAACTGCAGGCGTACGAGCCGGTCAGACTCGCGCGCGCCGTCGGCCTCCCGGACGATCGGCGTGAGGAGATCGTTGTGCTGTGCGTCGAGCTGAAGGACGGTGCCACCGCGACCGAGGACGGCATCAGGTCCTTCCTGCGCGAACGGCTGGCGAGCTACAAGGTGCCCAAGCGCGTGCTGTTCTTCGACGAGGGCGAGATCCCGATGAACCGCGGCGGAACGAAGGTGCGCAACAAGGCGCTGCTGGCTCTGGTACAGGAGCGCATCGGCCGATGAGCGAGAGCGAACAGGGCCCGCTGCGGCACGCCGGCCTCTTCCACACCGGGATCGTCGTCGACGACCTCGCTTCCGCCCAGGAAGAGCTCAGTGATCTGCTGGGCGTCACCTGGCACGTCGGCGGTGCCGAAGTCCGGCTGATCACCGACGGCGGCGCGCGGACCGTGCGGACGGCCTACGCGCTCTCTCGGGAGGGTCCACACCACGTCGAGCTGTGCCAGTCGATCGACGGGACGTTGTGGACCGCGACCGCACCGGGGCACGCCCACCATCTCGGCTATTGGGTCGACGATGTGGCATCCGCCTCCATGGCGATGGAGCGGCGGGGTTCACCGAGAATCGCGCGCATCGCCGTCGCCGACGGCGCGCCGCCGCTGTGCGCCTACCACCGGACGAAGAACGGGCTCTACGTCGAGATCGTCGATCTGGCGTTCCAGCCGCTGCTGTTCCCTGCCAAGTGATGGCCGTCATAGCGCGTTCGCATCCGAACCCGGAGGTTCGACCATGACCACTGCCAACATGGGGCCACGCCCCGGGGACGTCGACGACACCCCGCGTGGCGAGCGCTTCTACCAGCGGTTGCTCGACGAGGAGACCCGGCCCGTGCCGGCGAGCCTGCGCGAAGCGTCGGCCGGGCCGCCGGACGACACCGGCATCGCGCCCGCTCGCTACTTCGACCCCGAGACCCATCGTCTCGAGGTCGACCGGGTGTGGAGCCGGGTCTGGCAGATGGCCTGCCGCGAGGAGCAGATCCCCGAGGTCGGTGACTCCGTCGTCTACGAGATCGCCGACACATCGCTCATCGTCGTGCGTACCCAACCGCACGAGATCCGGGCGTACCACAACTCGTGCCTCCATCGCGGCACGCAGCTGCGCACCCGGGACGGCCACGTCACCCGGTTCCGCTGCCCGTACCACGGGTTCACCTGGAACCTCGACGGCAGTCTCCGCGAGATTCCGTGCGCGTGGGACTTTCCGCAGGTCGACCCGGCGACGTTCCGGCTCCCGGAAGCACGGGTCGGGACGTGGGGCGGGTTCGTGTTCGTGAACATCGATCCGCAGGCCGCCCCGCTCGAGGAGCACCTGGAGAACCTGCCCTCGCACTTCACCGAGTGGCCGCTGGAGGAGCGGTACCTCACCGGCCATGTCGTGCGCGTGATGCCGTGCAACTGGAAGGTGGCGCTCGAAGCGTTCATCGAGGCCTACCACACGATGACGGTGCACCCTCAGCTGCTGCGCACGGCGGCGGACACCTTGACCGAGTACGACGTCTACGGCGCGCATGTCAGCCGCATGATCACGGCGGTCGGCATCAGCAGCGAGCACCTCGATCGCGAACTCGACGACGTCGAGATCGTCAAGGCCATGCTCGGTTCCCCCGACGCGGACGTCACCCTCGAACCCGGGTCGACGGCTCGGAAGGTGCTGGCGGACCGGGTGCGCGCCTCGCTGCACCGGCGCACCGGCCGCGACTACGCGCACATCACCGACGCCGAAGCGCTCGACGGCATCGAATACTTCCTCTTCCCCAACTTCATGCCCTGGGGCGGGTATCTGACCGCCTTCGCCTACCGCTTCCGTCCGAACGGCAACGATCCCGACTCGTGCGTGATCGACATCATGGTGCTCGAGCCGGTCCCGGAGACCGGCCCCCGCCCGCCCGCCGCGAAGACGAGATACATCGGCCCCGACGAGAGTTGGACCGACGCACCCGAACTCGGTGTCTTCGGCCGAGTGTTCAACCAGGACGGTGCGCGGTTCGAGCGCGTCCAGCGCGGCCTGCGCGCCTCGGTGAAGACGACCGGCACGCTGGCGCGCTACCAGGAGAGCCGGATCCGCCACTTCCACGCGACGCTCGACGCCTACCTCGGGTCCTGAGCGCCGAGACCGGACCCGGATCTCGATCTCCGACGCCGGCTGGAACCCGCCCCCGGCCGGCCGTACCGGGTCAGCCCGATTCGCCGGCGAAACACCGGGGTCTGCTTCGAGTCCGGCGGGCGAGCCGGCTGGCACACCGGAAGTGGGCGATCGGGGCGAACCTGGCGGCGACACGAGCTTGGGAGCGGGGGCAGGGATCGCCCGGCGGGGGCGGGCACGCAATAATCCTGTGAGTGCCGCGCACCTACGAATTCCTGGACCATCCCGCTCCCATCCCGTTCGCCCACCGCGGCGGCGCCGGGGGACGTCCCGAGAACTCCATGGCCGCCTTCCAGCGCGCCGTCGACCTGGGCTACCGCTACCTGGAGACCGACGCGCACGCCACGGCCGACGGCGTCGTGGTGGCCTTCCACGACCGCACCCTCGATCGCGTCACCGACCGCAGGGGTACCATCGCGCGCCTGCCCTACAGTGAGGTCGCCAAGGCGCGGATCGCCGGGACCGAGCCCATCCCGCGCCTGGAGGACGTCCTGGGCTCCTGGCCGGAGGCACGGGTCAACATCGACCTCAAGGACGCGCCCGTGATCGGGCCGCTCGCCGAGGTGCTGCAGCGCACCCGTGCCTGGAACAGGGTCTGCATCACCTCGTTCTCCACGCGGCGGCTCGCCCAGATGCGCGCCCGGCTGCCGATGTTCACCGACCAGGACGTGTGCATGGCCCTGGGGCCGCGCGGGGTGATGGCGCTGCGCGCCAAGTCCTACGGAGGGCCCACCGCCAAGCTGGTACGGCTGGCCGCCACGGGCGTGGCGTGCGCTCAGGTGCCCTACGGGCTGGGCCGCCTGCCGTTCGTCACCGAGGCGTTCATCGACCAGGCCCACGAGCTCGGTCTGAAGGTGCACGCCTGGACCGTCAACGACCCGGCCGAGATGAAGCGCCTGCTGGACCTGGGGATCGACGGCATCATGACCGACGAGCTGCTCACCCTGCGCCGGATCATGGCCGCCCGCGGCCTCTGGGTGGACTCCGCCTGACGGCCCCCCGAGAAGGTCAGCGTCCGAAACCGGGGCGGCCGGGCGGGCCGCCGGGGCGGTACTCGGCCGCGATCCGCAGCGGTGCGTGCTGCGGCTGGGAGGGGGCCTGGGGCACCTGGCGCTGCTCCTCGGCCTGGACGTGAGGTCCCGCCTGGGTGAGATCGACGTGCCCCTCCCGCAGGCTCTCCAGCAGTTCCAGGTCCTCCGCCGAGACCAGTGCCGCCATGACCTTGCCGCGCCGGGTGAGCGCGATGCGCTCGCCCGTGTAGGCGACCCGGTTCACCAGATCGGCGAACTCCTTGCGCGCCTCCGTCACCGCTTTCTCCACGCTGTTCATCTTACGGCGAACTCCCTGGCACTCCCCCACCGTGAAATGTACGCTCCGTACATGTACAGAGTGTACGCAACGTACACTTCGGAACGGGAGGGCTCATGAACGGAAACCCGGAACCCCTTTTCCTCCACGGGGAACGGCCCGACGGCCCCGGGCAGGAGACGCACCGGCCGGAGACCTACATCGGGCGCACGCACGCCTCGGTGGCCGCGCCCGAGCAGATGGTGAACGAGGCGCTCTCCCAGCGCCTGCTCGCGCAGCGGATCATCTTCCTGGGGCAGGAGATCGACGACCAGCTGGCCAACCGGATCTGCGGCGAGCTGCTCCTGCTGGCCGCGCAGGACGGGCAGCGCGACATCACGATCTACATCAACTCCCCCGGCGGGGTGGTCGACGCCGCGATGGCGATCTACGACATGATGCAGTTCATCCCCAACGACGTCTCCACCGTCGCGATGGGCATGGCGGCCTCCGCTGGCCAGACGCTGCTGTGCGCGGGCACCCCCGGCAAGCGGTACGCACTCCGCCACGCCCGGGTGATGATGCACCAACCGCACGGCGGCATCGGCGGCACCGCCTCCGACATCAAGATCCAGGCCGAGCAGTCGCTCTACCTCAAGACGATCCTGGCCGAGTTGCACGCCCGCCACACCGGCCGGTCGCTGGAGGAGATCCGGGCCGACTCCGACCGCGACCGCTGGTTCACCGCAGAGGAGGCCAGGGACTACGGCCTCGTCGACCACGTCATCGACACCACCGACCGGGTGGGGTCGTGATGGCCGGGCACGCGCCGTACGGCGACCACCGGCCCCAGAGCCGCTACGTGATGCCGTCGTTCGTCGAGCGCACCTCCTGGGGCACCAAGGAGATGACGCCGTACAACAAGCTCTTCGAGGACCGCATCGTGTTCCTCGGGACGCCCGTCGACGACACCTCGGCCAACGACGTCACCGCCCAGCTGCTCGCCCTGGAGGGGATGGACCCCGACCGGCCCATCAGCATCTACATCAACTCGCCGGGCGGGTCGCTGACGTCCATGCTGGCGATCCACGACACCATGCGGTACATCCGCCCGGAGATCGAGACGACCTGCGTGGGGCAGGCGGCCTCGGCCGCGGCGATCCTGCTGGCCGCGGGCACCAAGGGCCGCCGGTCCGCGCTGGCACGGTCCCGGATCCTGCTGCACGAGCCCAGCGTCGAGGGGGCGATCCGGGGCCAGTCCAGCGACATGGAGATCCAGGCCCGGGAGATCCTGCGGCTGCGCGAGCAGATGGAGCTCATCGTGGCCGAGGCCACCGGGAAGGACCCCGACGAGGTCCGCAGGGACCTGGACCGGGAGCGGTACTTCACCGCCGAGGAGGCCAAGGAGTACGGCCTGATCGACGAGGTGCTCACCACGCGGGGCTGACCGCGGCGGCCCGCCGCGCACGGGGCGCGGCGGGCGTGCCAGGCCGCGGCGGCGCGCGGCCGGCTCCCGTCGTGGCGCCGAAGTGGGCGCCGGAACCGGCGCCGCCGCCCGAACCTTTCTCCCACGGCGCCCAACGGAGCGGAAAGAGCAGGGTTGGACAGCCCCGAGGGCGGGAATCTTGTGACGAGATCCAGCGTTGGTCAGGACGAGACCGCAAGCCGTCTGGGAGGCACGTGACGATGGCCGAGCGCGCACTTCGCGGCACCCGACTCGGAGCGACGAGCTACGAGAACGATCGCAACACCGATCTGGCCCCTCGCCAAGAGGTGGACTATACCTGCACGAAGGGCCACCGGTTCACCGTGACGCTCGCAGCCGAGGCCGAGGTGCCGATGACCTGGGAATGCCGCAGCTGCGGGGCGACCGCACTGCGGGTCGACGGCGAGCTGCCGCAAGCGAAGAAGGGCAAACCGCCGCGCACCCACTGGGACATGCTCATGGAACGCCGGACGCTCGAGGACCTCGAGGAGGTCCTGGCCGAGCGTCTGGAGATCCTGCGAGCCGGACGACGGAGGACCGCCTGACCACTGGATCGACGCGACGACTTCGACCTCCGTATCGACCCTGATGCGGAACCGGGCCCGCGCCGCCGCACCGCCGGCGGCGCGGGCCCGGTCATGTCGGCGGTCGTGCCGGCCGTCGTCGTGTTCTGCGAAGGGCTCATCGGCGGTGTCTCTCCCGGTGGGCTCACGTCACGGCGGCTCTGATCACGTCCCGGGGGTCACATCCCGGCGGGTCACGTCCCGAAGGCTCTGATCACGTCCCGGCGGGGCGGTCGTCGTCCTCGTGGACGACCTCGCCCTGGACCACGCGCCCCTGCGGCCGCTCCTGCGCCGCGCCGCCGCGGGCCGCGCCGTAGGGGGAGAACCCGCCGGGCACCTGGCCGGCCCCGGGCGGGAACAGCGGCCCACGGGCCTCGGCCTGGCGCAGCCGCCGCGCCCCGTAGGCGGTCACCAGCCGACGCATCAGCGGCCGGGTGAACGGCAGCACGAACAGCAGCCCGATCGCGTCGGACACGAAACCGGGCGCCACCAGCAGCATCCCGCCGGCCAGCACCAGCGCGGTGCCCGACAGCTCCTTGTCGGGCGACGTGCCGCGCTGCACGGCCTCCTGCAGCACGCCCCAGGCCCGGCGGCCCTCCCGCCGCACGATCCAGCCGCCCAGCGCGGTGGTGGCCAGCAGCGCCGCCAGCGTCCACCATCCGCCGACCGCCCCCACCAGCTGGACGATCACGAAGATCTCCAGGACGGGCATCAGCAGGATCGCCAGAAGGGTCAGCAGTGCCGGCATGGCTCCAACTCGGGGGGTCTCGTGGACGGCGGGGCCTTCGCTATGGTCAACGCCGGGGACGGCGCAGCCGTTCCACCCGGTCGGTCAGGCCCCAGCGGGTCACCCGCCAGGCCGCTTCGGCGAACACGTCCTGGCTCATCTTGCTGGTGCCGTGCACGCGGTCGACGAAGGTGATCGGGACCTCGACGACCCTCAGGCCCTCGCGCAGCGCCCGCAGGGCCAGGTCGATCTGGAAGCAGTAGCCGCGCGAGTCGACCTCCTCCAGGCCGATCTTGGCCAGGGTGGCCGCGCGGAACGCGCGGAACCCGCCGGTGGCGTCGTGCAGCGGCATGCCCAGCATCAGCCGGGCGTAGGTGTTGGCACCGCGGGACAGCGCCTCGCGCCGCATGGGCCAGTTGCGCACCTTGCCGCCGGGGATCCAGCGGGCGCCGATCACCAGGTCGGCGCCCTCCAGCGCGGTCAGCAGCCGCGGCAGCTCCTCGGGCTGGTGCGACCCGTCGGCGTCCATCTCGACCATGACGTCGTAGCCGTGGTCGGCGGCCCAGCGGAACCCGGCGATGTAGGCGGGGCCCAGGCCCTCCTTGCCGGCCCGGTGCAGCACCTTGACGTTCTCGTCGACCTTGGCCAGCGCGTCGGCCAGTTCCCCGGTGCCGTCCGGGCTGGCGTCGTCGACGACCAGGACGTCCGCCGGTGGCACGGCCTCGCGCACCCGCCCGACGATGCTCTCGATGTTGTCCCGCTCGTTGTACGTCGGGATGATCACGAGCACCCGGCCGAGGTCGGCTGGGATCTCCATCGGCGTCAATTCCCCTCGTTCTTCCTGCCGGTGAACCATGCGGCCCAGCCGGCCGCCCCCACGGCCAGCGCGGCCAGCGCCCACTCCGGTGCGGCGCCCACCCGGTCGGCGGGCGTCACCGCGGTGCGCGCCGGAACGGAGGCCACCTGGATGTCGGGCACGAACTCCCGCGACCGGTCGATCATCCGGCCGTCCGGGGCCACGATCGCGCTGATGCCGCTGGTCGCCGCCACCAAGATCGTACGGCCATGCTCCACCGCGCGCAGCCGGGACATCGCGATCTGCTGCGGCGGCAGGCTGGTCTTGCCGTAGGTGGCGTTGTTGGTCTGGACGACCACCAGCTCGGCCGCGGCGGCGGCGCGCACCTCGCCGTCGTAGGCGACCTCGAAGCAGATCACGTCGCCGACGGTGGCGGGGCCGAGCCGCATCACCGGGTCGCGGGTGCCGTGGGCGAAGTCGCGGGGGATCCGCTCGAACCGGGTGATCAGCCGGGTGAGGATGTCGCGGAACGGCAGGTACTCCCCGAACGGCACCGGATGCCGTTTGACGTAGTAGTCGCCCGGGCCCTTCGCCGGGTCCCAGACGATCCCCCGGTTCTCCACCTTCTCCCCGTCGGGGGTGTCGGTGAGCGCGCCGACCAGGACGGGGACGCCGATGTCCTTCACCGCGGCGTCGATCGACCGGTAGGCGTCGGGTTCGGCGTACGGGTCGAGGTCGCTGGCGTTCTCGGGCCAGACCACCAGTTCCGGTCTGGCGACCTTCCCGGCCCTGACCTGGGCGGCGAGCTCGCGGGTGACCCGGACGTGGTTGTCCAGCACGGCCTTGCGCTGCTCGTTGAAGTCCATGCCCAGCCGCGGCACGTTCCCCTGGACGACGGCGACGCTAACGGGCCGTCCGGCCGTGGGCGTGGGGATCAGCAGCCCGCCGCCGATCACCGCGGCCACGGCGGCCGGCGCGATCGCCAGGGGGCGGGCGCAGGCGCGCAGGACCGCCACCGGGGCGCCGCCGGAGCCGGGGCCCTGCGAGTCCTCTGCCGCACGGGCGCTGGCCCGGGCCCGCAGGACGGCGATGGTCCCGTACGCCAGGAGGGCGCCGATCAGCGCGGTGAGGAAGCTGACCAGCGGCGCCCCGCCGAAGGAGGCGTAGGGGGTGAGGGGCGTGGCGGTCTGGCTGAAGGCCAGCCGGGCCCAGGGGAACCCGCCGAACGGCACGCGGCCGCGCACCAGTTCCTCGGCCACCCACATCGCCGCCACCCACACCGGCCAGGCGGGCAGCCGGGTGACCAGGGCCACGCCCGCGCCCATCGGCGCGAAGTAGAGCGCCTGGACGACCGCCAGCAGCATCCACGCGTCCGGGCCGATCTTGACCAGGCCCTGGAGCACCGGGACGAAGAACACCACGCCGGACACGAACCCGAGCCAGGCCCCGGTCCGGGCGGGAAGGCCGTGCACCGCGATCGTCAGCAGCGCCACGCCGGGAAAGACCAGCGGGGTCAGGTCGGCCGGCGGGAAGGCCAGCCAGAGGGCGAGCCCGGCGACGACGGCCAAGAGGGTGCGGGGCCAGCCGGCCCGTCCCCCGCGATACAGGGGACGGCGCGGACGGCGCCCGCCGGCGAGGTCGGATGTGGAGGCGACCGTGGAGACGGGGGTGGAGGCAGGGGCGGAGGCGCCGGGGCTGTCGGCGGGGGGCGCGCCGCCGACGGGCCCGTCGGCCCGCTCGCCGTCCCGGTCCGTGGCCGGTTCCGGCAGGATCTCCTGCGCCACATCCGCTCCTTGCTCCGCGTCAGAGGCTCCGACACCTCCGTTCTTCCTACCCCGCGGCGATCGGGTCGCGTCCCGTCGAACCGCTTGCCGGAACGCTACCGGGCCGGGACGCCCACGGCGACCCGCGCCACCGGCGGGGCGCTGTTCACCCTCCCGTTCCGGCAGGTAAAGCCCGTCCTGTCGCCCTCCTCACCGAGAACCCGCAGGTCGCGGACCGTCGAATCGCACGTGCGGCGCCGGTGGCGGGCACGGTCAACGTGTCGTCGTCGTGCCTGGAGGCGGCGCTGGTGGCCGAGGACGCGGTGGACGCGTTCGCGGACGCGGCCAGTGACACCCACCGGCTGGTCGATGGTGCTGGCCGAGGCGGCGGGCGGCGCGGTCAGGGACGTGCACGGGCGGGCCATCGAGCCCGACACCGACCTCACGCGCCGGTGGAGCGCGGTCGCGGGGGCGACGCCGGAGCCGGCCGAGACGCTGCGCACCGCCGCGGCCGCGGCGACCGCGGCGCCTGACACGAGGAACGGAGGCACCAGCGGGCGCACGAGAAAGTGCCCGCCGAGCGGGCGCACAGGTGAACGGCGCCCAGGAGACGGGCGCGCGGGAAACGGGCGCGCGGGAAACGGGCACGGAAGAGGGCCCGTGACATCCCTCGGGCCGAAGTCGTCCCACAGGCGGTGAGAACGAAGCTCCGTTTTCTACTGGATGTCCGGGCCCTTTCCGGGTCCAAGCCCCCGCCCGATCGGGCGGCTCCGCTCCGACGCCGCCACCGGTCACCACCCCTGGCTCGGACGGTCTCCCGGCGGGCGCCGCACCGGCCTGGGACGGCCGTCGAGCACTCCGCCGCCGATCGCGTCATGGCGCAGCAGTACGGTGGCGCCGTGAGCGGCCGATCGGTGAGTCCTGTGCTGGACTGCAGCAAAACTACCGAAGTCCCCGGCCTTGTCAACCGCCGGATGTTCTGGGGCGACTCCACGTTCGGCCAGCTCAGCACCATGATCGGCGCATCTGCGGGAAATCCCGCCGGTCACAGGGGTCACTTGCGCCCCAGGACGGCCTTTCACAACGACTCTGTCACGAAGCGCCGGGCGCCCGGCCGGGACGGTCAGGAGGGCCCGTCCGGCCGTCCGGCGGACGGGCCGGGCACCACGACGGTGCCGGTGGCGGTGGCGGCCACGATCGGCTCGGCGAGCACCTCGGCCGCCGACTCGCCCTTGTCGGGGCGGCCGCGGCACACCACCCGCGCCTCGAACCGCATCTCGCGGCTGCGGCGGCCCGCGCGGACGAGCGTGGCGCCGGTCTCCACCACGTCCCCGGCGCGTACGGGGGCGCGGAACTGCACGTCGGAGTAGGAGGCGAACAGGCCCTCGTCGCCGTCGGAGCGGATGCACACCTCGGTGGCCACGTCGCCGAACAGCGCCAGCAGGTACGCCCCGTCCACGAGGTCGCCCGCGTAGTGGGCGTGCGAGTAGGGGATGTAGCGGCGGTGCGTGACGGTGAGGCCTTCGCGCGGGTCGCTCACGGGGTCTCCTCCTCGGTGGACGCCTCTGCGGGCGGGTCGGCGGGCAGCAGCGCGTGGACGATGTAGCCGGCGACCTCCGCCGGGGTGGTGCCCTTGCCGAAGACGCGGTCCACGCCCAGGTCCTCGGCCGAGACGGTGTCGAAGCGGGGGCCGCCCACCACCAGCAGGGGGCGTCCCATGCCGGCGGCGACCGCGGTCGGGTACTCGGCGTGGAAGGCGGCGGCCATCTGCTTGGTGTTGTGCAGGTGGGCGTTGCGCTGCGTCACCACCTGGGAGACGAGCACGGCGTCGGCGTTCTCGGCCTTGGCCCGTTCGACCAGCTCTTCCACGGTGACCTGGGCCCCCATGTTCACCACCTGGATCTCGCGGTAGTACTCCAGGCCCTTCTCCCCCGCGAAGCCCTTCACGTTGAGGATCGCGTCGATGCCCACGGTGTGGGCGTCGGTCCCGATGCAGGCGCCCACGACGACCAGCCGCCGGTTGAGGGCGCGGCGGATCGCCAGGTTGACCTCCGGGGCGGACAGCAGCGGGTACTCGCGCTCGGGCGGGACGGGGATGCCCGCGTAGTCGATGAGGTGGTTGACCCGCCCGTACACGATGAAGAACGTGTAGTCGGGGCCCATGGCCTTGGAGTGCACGACGCTGGCGGGCTCCAGGCCCATCTTCCCGGCGAGCTGGAGCGCCGCGGCGTCGGCGCGCTTGCCCGCGGGGACGGGCAGGGTGAAGGACACCTGCACCATGCCGTCGCCGGTGGTGTCCCCGTAGGGCCGGATGACCTGCCGGGTGTCGGCGGGCTCGGCCGGGGACCGCGCGCCGGTGTCCAGGGTCTGGCCTGTGCCGGTCTGGCCTGTGCCGGTCTGGCCTGTGCCGGTCTGGCCTGTGCGGGCCGTGCCGGGGCTGGTCATGCGGGCACCTCCTCCTCGGCGTGCACGGCGTGCGGGTCCTCCTCGTCCAGGATCTCGATGGCGGGGTTGACGTACCCCTCGGCGCGGGGCACCACGCCCTCCAGGCCCTTGCCCGCGTCCGGCGGGCGGCGGGTGACGCCGAAGGTGCCCTCGGCGATCGCGGTGAGCAGGCCGTCGCGTTCGACGCGTTCCAGCAGCTCGACGGACTCGCCGAGCACCTGGCGGGCGCGTTCGGCGACCAGGCCGCCGGGGCGGGGGACGAAGTCCTCGGCGAGGCCGCCGCAGGCGTCGCGGACGTAGCGGACGTTCTCCAGGGCCAGGTCGCGGTCCGACAGCCAGGGGGTGTGGATGCCCTCGGTCATCATCCCGATGAGGATGATCGACTGCCCGGTCATCACCCCGGCCAGGTTGAAGAAGGCGTCCAGCAGGTAGCCGGCGAAGATGTTGCCGGTCATGTGCTTGGTCGGCGGCATGTACTTCAGCGGCGCGTCGGGGAACAGCTCGCGCACCAGCTGGGCGTGGGCCAGCTCGAGCCGGAAGGACTCGGGCACGGCGGGGTCGATCTCGAACGCGTGGCCCAGCCCGAGCTGGGCGTCCGACAGCCCGGCCTCGTGCCCGAACCGCTCGTTGAGCAGCTGGCTGACGACGACGGTGTGCGCGGCGTCGACGGCGTCGGCGGTGGTGAGGTAGTTGTCCTCGCCGGTGTTGATGACGATCCCGGCGCGGGCGTGCACCTGGCGGGAGAAGCGCTGGTCGATGAAGGTGCGGCGGGGGTTGATGTCGCGGAAGATGATCCCGTACATGCAGTCGTTGAGCATCATGTCCAGGCGCTCCAGCCCGGCCAGCGCCGCGATCTCGGGCATGCACAGCCCGGAGGCGTAGTTGGTCAGCCGGACGTAGCGGCCCAGCTCGCGCGAGACGTCGTCCAGGGCGGCGCGCATCAGCCGGAAGTTCTCCTGGGTGGCGTAGGTGCCGGCGTAGCCCTCCCGGGTGGCGCCCTCGGGGACGAAGTCCAGCAGCGACTGCCCGGTCGAGCGGATCACCGCGACCACGTCGGCGCCCTCCCGGGCGGCGGCCTGGGCCTGCGGGATGTCCTCGTAGATGTCGCCGGTGGCCACGATCAGGTAGATCCAGGGGCGGGGCGGGTCGCCGACCTCCGCCAGCATCCGGTCGCGTTCGGCGCGGCGCCGGTCGATCCGGGCGATGCCCGAGCGGGCGGCGCGGCGGGCCGCGTCCCGGGCCTCCGCGGCGTCGGCGCCCTCGGGCAGCCGGAAGCGCGCCTCGCCGCGCGCGGCCGCCCGGGCGAGGTCCGCGGTGGACCGGTACGGGCCGCGCAGCATGGCGTCCCAGACCGGCAGCGCCACGCCGTGCTCCAGGCCGACCTGGTCGCGCACGGCGTCGGCGAGATGGTTGGCCCACGGGCGGCCGTCGGCGTCGGCCCCGGCCAGCCCGGCGATCCTCAGCAGCGCGCGCTCCACCGACACCGTGGTGTGGGTGCGCGCCATCTCGATGACCGGCTCGGCGGCCCGGGCCGCCAGCGCCCGGGCCCGGCGCACGAGGTCCGGATCCAGATCGAGTTTCCCCTGCGGCGCCATTGCCGCCTCCCCTCACGCCCGGCCGTACCCCGCTCGGCGCGGCCCCATCAGGCCACCGGCCCAGCACATGAATATCTACTTTCTCCTGCGTTCCCTCCTTGAGATCTTCCTGCCTTAACGGGCCGATTCGCAAGACCCTCCATCCCGCTCCTCTTAGGCAACATCTCTCTCACCGGTCAACCACTCGCCAATGACCTTCCGCGCGCGTAAAGTAACTCTCCGTCACAAGTCATGTCTTCGTTCCGGCAATGGTGATGTGAAAGGAGCACGGTGGTCTACCTGCTAGCGGCCGCCTGCGCGGCGGGCGTGGTGCTGATCGCGGGCCGGCTGGTGCGGCGCGGGCGCGAGGACGGCGCGCCCGACGGCCCCACCTCCGGGCACACCGGGTCGATGATCTCGGCGCTGTTCCTGCTGGCGTTCGCGGTCGCGATCGTCGTGCCGTGGGCCGCCACCGACGCGGCCCGGCTCAACACCTACGCCGAGGCCCAGGCCATCACCGAGGCCTACTGGTCGGCCGAGCGGCTGCCCGCCGGGCCGCGCGACAGCGCCCGCGCGGGGCTGCGCGACTACGCCCGGTTCGTCCGCGACGAGGAGTGGCGGCACATGGCCGAGGGACGGCTCAGCCCCGGCGGCTGGTCCCGTCTGGACACCGTCCGGCGCCAGGTCATCGCGCTCAAGGTGCCCGACGACGACGAGTTCAAGGACGCCCGCAACGCCTTCCTCGACCAGGTCACCGCGATCTCCGCCGCCCGCCACCAGCGCGCGATGGACGCCCGCACCACTCCCCCGCGCGGCCTGCTGATCATCACCACCCTCACCGGCCTGCTGGTGGTCGCCTTCCCCTACCTGGCCGGGGCCAGGCCGCGCGGCATGACGCTGGTGCCGCTGGCCCTGATGGCCGGGCTGCTGGCCATCGGGATCTACCTGGCGATCGACATCTCCCACACCTTCACCGGCGGTCTGGGCGTACGGCCCGACGCGTTCTCCGGCGCCCTCACCGAGATCCAGCGCATCTCGGGAGGGCCCTGACGATGCCCGTGCCGGTGTTCCCGATCCGACGCCGCCGCCCGTCCCTGGAGTCCCGGCCGGCGCCCGGAACCGCCTCCCGGTCGGCTCCGCCGCCGGCGCCGAAGGCCGCGCCCCCGTCCCCGCCGTCCCTGTCGTGGTCGGCCGTGCGGGCGGCGGTCCGGCCCGCGGGGGCCGTCCCGGTGGCGCTGGCGGCCGCGCTGCTGCCGCTGTGCGCGCCTGCGGCGGCTGCGGCGGCCCCGAACCCTGATCCGGCGCCGGCGGTCTCCCCGTCCCGGGCGCCCGGCGCGCCACGCCCGCCGTCCGTGTCCCCGGCACCGTCCAGGGCGACCGCCGAGGCGACCTCGTCGGTGAAAGTGCCCCGCCCACCGCGCCGCTCGCCCAAGCCGCGCCGCGACCCCGACGACCCCCCTGCGGCGGCCCAGAAGGAGCCGGAGCCCTCGTCCCACGGCACCGCGGAGAAGGACGGGCCCGACACCGTGGTGGCGCCACTGGTGTCGGTCTGCCTGAAGGTCGCGGTGGACGTGGTGGTCAGCGTGCACGTGGTGGTCGCCGTGCCCGGTTCGGCCTGCCCGCGCCGTCCACCGCCTCCCCCGCCCAGCTCTGAGGTCCCCGACCCTGCCGAACCGCCCGCCCCACCTGCGCCGCCGGAGCCGGTCCCACGACCCCCGGCTCCGTCTCCCGCGCCCACCCCGTCCCCGGCGCCCGCATCACCGCAGCCGGTCGCCGCGCCGCGCCCGCCGGCCCCCGCTCCGGAGCGGGCCGAACCCGAGCCGCCCCCCTCGGCCAGCGCCAAGCCCGCGCCCCGTGACCGGCCACGACTGGCCAAGGCTCCGCCCCGGCGGCGCCATCCGCTGTCGGATCCGATGATCCTGGTGGTGCTGGCGGTGGTGATCAGCTCGGTGGCCGCGGTGGCCTTCGCCCGCTGAGATCGTTGTGCCCCAGGATGGGGCCATGACGGAGTGGCGACTCAGCGAGACCGAACAAGCGGGTGTGGCTGGCCCTGCTGGTGACGGCGGGTGCCCTGGTGTACGGGGCGGAGCCTCCCAAGCCGCTCAAGCCCGGTGAGGCCCCGCACTTCAACCCGTCGTCTACACCCTGGACCTGCTGATCCCGCTGGTCGACCTGGGGCAGGAGCGGGCGTTCAATCCGGCCGGCGGCTACCAGTGGCTGTCGTACGCGCTGGTCGCCGCCGGGTGGATCCTGGTCACGGTGATCGCCGCCGCCGTGGCCCGCGTCCTGTCACGCCGCTGACGCCGCGGCGCGACGGCGGCGCGGGGTCACAGGCCGGGGATCTGGCCGTTCCTGAAGGCGTCGACGAAGAGCCGGTGGTCGTCGCGGACGATGGCGGCGTACTCGGTGCCGAAGGCGACCATGGCCTCGACGAAGTCGTGCTCGTCCGGGCCGATGGCCGAGGCGATGGCGTCCTCGACCTGGAAGCCCACCAGGGTGTGGTCGGAGTCGGTGTCCGACACGCAGTGGATCTTGGCGGTGGCGCGGCCCAGGTCGTCCAGGACCGACAGCATCTCCTCCGGCTCGGTCAGCCCGGACCAGTCCAGGTCGGCCTCGTAGGGCGACAGCTCCTGCACGACGTAGCCGACCCCGTCGATCTCGGTGTAGCCCAGCCAGGGGTCGGTGTTGGCCTGCAGGGCGCGGCGGGACACGGCGGTGCGGTGGCCGTGGTGCTTGAAGTACTCGCGGATGCGGGCGTCGTCGACGACGCGGCTGGGCGCGGCGACGTTGCCCTGCTTCATCGACAGGATGACGTCGTTCTCCAGGGCCTGGCTGTGCCCCTCCACCAGGATGTTGTACGCCGACAGCCCGGCCGAGCCGATGCCGAACCCCGAGGCGCCGACGATGTCCTTGACCTCGTAGGTGAGGCTGCCGAAGCGCTTCTCCTTCGGGATGGTCTGCAGGTACTCCTGGTACGCGCGCTCCACCTTGGCGCGTTCCCCGTCGTCGAGGCGGCGGACGCCGGCGCGGTTGCGGAAGCGCCGCTCGTGCTGGTCGACCAGCGTCTTGCTCTCCAGCAGCCCGATGCGGGTGGAGGACAGGGCGGAGATCAGCACGTCGCGGATGTAGCCGTCGGCGGTGTCGAGGGTGAGGGCGAACTCGTGGTCGCCGGCGCGGTCGGCGAACCGGCGCACCTGGTCGACGTAGGCCCGCGTGTAGGTCTCGATCAGGCGGCGGATGTCGGCGTCGGAGATCGCCTTGCTCCAGGCCAGCAGGGCCAGGCTGGCCACCAGCCGCTTGACGTCCCAGGTGAAGTGGCCGACGTAGGCCTCGTCGAAGTCGTTGACGTCGAAGACGAACACCCCGTCGTCGTTCATGTAGGTGCCGAAGTTCTGAGCGTGCAGGTCGCCCTGGATCCAGACGCGGCCGGTGCGCTCGTCGGCCCAGGGGTCCTCGTCGCCGATGACGTCGGCGTAGAACAGGCAGGCGCTGCCCCGGTAGAAGGCGAACGGGTCGGAGGCCATCTTCCGGAACCGCCTGCGGAACTCGGCGGGGCTGCGTTCCATCAGGTGCGAGAAGGTCTCCACCAGGACGTCCACGATCTGGTCCTGCCGCTGTTTGGGGTCCTTCTCGCGCAGGGCCACGGTGATGCCGGCCATGACAAGTCCTCCTCGATGCTCGGGTGCGCTCCCCCGCTCCCCGTCCCCCGGGGGTGTGGGGGGTCGCCGCCCCCCACGATGAACGCGGGGCATACCCGCGTCATTCTGCCGAATGGGCGCCCGCACGCGCGGTGAACAGGGAACGAACCCCGGGCTCACCGCGGATGAGGTCCAGCGCCAGTTCGGCGTGTCCGGGGACGTACCCGTTGCCGACCAGCATGGTGACGTCGGCGGCCAGCCCCTCGGCGCCCAGCGCGGCGGCGGGGAAGGAGGTCGCCATCGAGAAGAACACCACGGTGCCGCCGGGCGCGGTGCCCAGGATCGCGCCGTGCTCGCAGCCGGGCACGTCCACGCAGACGACGGTGACGTCGGCGGGGTCGCCGAGCGCGGCGGCGACGGCGACGGGGTCGCGGGCGTCGGCCCGCACCACCCGGTCGGCCAGGCCCGTGGCGGCCAGGCGGCGCTCCTCCTCCTCGGTGGGGACGAGCCCGACCGTGCGGGCGGCGCCGGCGCGGCGGGCCGCGGCCAGCGCGAGCGATCCGCTCTTGCCGGCGGCGCCGAGGACGGCGACGACCGGGGCGCCCGTGCCCGCGGCGCGGGCGGCGACGACGCGGTGGGTGAGGGCGGGGGCGCCGCACACGTCCATGACGGCCAGTGCCAGCGGCACCGGCAGGTCGGCGGGCAGGACGGCGGCGATGGAGCGGGCGAACAGGATGGCGTGGCCGGAGGCGGGGATCTGCTCCGAGCGGCCGTCCCAGCGGGCCAGGCCGTCGTCGATGGCCAGCGGGGTGAGGGTGAGGGAGACCAGGGTGGCGACGCGGTCTCCGGCCTTGAGTCCGAGGGGCGAGTCGGGGCCGGCCTCGTCGACGGTGCCGACGAGCATGCCGCCCGAGCCGGTAACGGGGTTGTGCATCTTGCCGCGCTCGCCGATGATCCGCAGGACCTCGCGGCGGACGGCCTCGGGGTCGCCTCCGTGGGCGGTGTGGAGCTGGCGGTAGGAGGCGGCGTCCAGGTTGAGGCGTTCGACGCTGATCCGGACCTCGTCGGAGCGGATCCGCGGGTCGGGGTCCAGCCGCCAGGCCGCCTGGGGCAGCACGCCCGGGGGTTCCAGCACGCGGTGCAGCCCCACCTCGGTCCCGATCATCTGACGCCCCCTCGCGCCTCGCCGCCGGCCGTCCCCGCACCCGTCCCGATCAACGGACAGGTCACGGAAGATGTACTTAGTATCACTGGTTCCATCGAAATTCTTCCCGTAACGTCTGGCCTATACAAGACTTTTATGCGATCTATCCGCTGACATCCGCCGTTGCGCGAGGAGGGGTCGACGATGACCACCGCCCTGCGTCCCGAACCGGACGCCACCCGACAGCCCTACGTCTACCGCCGCCGCCCGCTGGAGGAGCCCGACTGGCGGCGGCTGCCCGGCTGGAGGGACGTGACGACGTCGGAGTGGGAGTCGGCCCAGTGGCAGCGCGCCCACTGCGTCAAGAACATCCGGCAGCTGCGCCGGGTGATGGGCGACCTGCTGGAGGAGTCGTTCTACGCGGACCTGGAACGTGACCAGGCCGAGCGCGCCACGATGTCCATGCTGGTCACGCCGCAGATGCTCAACACCATGGACGTCTCCTCCACCGAGGCGTTCTACGCCGACCCGGTGCGCCGCTACATGATCCCGGTGCTGAGCGACCGCCGCACCGACTGGCCCTCCCACCCTTACGCCACGCGCGACTCCCTGCACGAGGCCGAGATGTGGGCCGTGGAAGGCCTCACCCACCGCTACCCGACCAAGGTCCTGGCCGAGCTGCTGCCGACCTGCCCGCAGTACTGCGGGCACTGCACCCGCATGGACCTGGTGGGCAACTCCACGCCCGCGGTCGACAAGCACAAGTTCACCATCAAGGCCCCCGACCGGCACGGGGCGATGCTGGACTACCTGCGCCGCACGCCCGGCGTCCGGGACGTGGTCGTCTCCGGCGGGGACGTGGCCAACCTGCCCTGGCCGCGCCTGGAGTCGTTCGTGGACGCCCTGCTGGACATCGACAACATCCGCGACATCCGGCTGGCCACCAAGGCGCTGATGGGGCTGCCGCAGCACTGGCTGCAGGACGAGGTCCGCGCCGGCATGGAGCGGCTGGCGGCCAAGGCGCACGAGCGCGGCGCGCAGATCGCCATTCACACCCACGTCAACGCGGCCCGGTCGCTGACCCCGCTGGTGGCCAGGGCCGCGCGGGCGATGCTCGACACCGGCATCCGGGACGTGCGCAACCAGGGCGTGCTGCTGCGCGGCGTCAACGCCACCCCGGACGAGCTGCTGGACCTGTCGTTCGCCCTGCTCGACGAGGCCGGGATCCTGCCGTACTACCTGTACATGTGCGACATGATCCCGCACAGCGAGCACTGGCGAGTGGCGGTGTGGGAGGCGCAGGAGCTGCAGCACGCGATCATGGGCTACCTGCCCGGGTTCGCCACGCCGCGGATCGTGTGCGACGTGCCCTACGTCGGCAAGCGCTGGGTGCACCAGCTCGCCGACTACGACCGCGAGCGCGGCATCTCGTACTGGACCAAGAACTACCGCACCGGGCTGGAGGCCGCCGATCCCGACGCGCTGACCCGCCGGTACGAGTACTACGACCCGATCCACACGCTGCCCGAGGCGGGCCGGAGCTGGTGGAGGAGCTCCTCCACCGCGGCCTGACCGGCGCTCGCGGGACACCCGGCGGCGCGGGCGATGCGGGCGACGACTCGGCCGCATCGCTCGCGCACCGCCCCGGCGCCTTTACGTTGTAGATCACAGCCGGGGAGGACATACGCTTTCGGAGTGACGTCCGATCCCGTGGCCCCGCCCGGCGGCCGCTTCCCCGCCGGCGCGGCCGCCACCGTCGCCGAACTGGAGCACGACCCGCACCCGCTGCTGGCCCGGCTGCGCGCGCACGAGCCCGTCTCCTGGCTGCCCGCGCTCGGCGGCTGGCTGGTGACCTCGCACGACCTGGCACTGCGGGTGATGCGGGACCCCGCCGCGTTCACCGTCGACGACCCCCGCTTCTCCACCGCCCGGCTGCTGGGGCCGAGCATGCTGTCGCTGGACGGGCGGGCGCACGCCCGCCACCGCGAGCCGTTCGCCCGCCCGTTCCGGCCCGCCCGGACCCGCGAGCGCTTCACCGCGTTCGTGGAGGCGGAGGTGGACCGCCTGGTCACCGCGCTGGCCCCGGCGGGACGGGCCGAGCTGCGCGGCGGGTTCGCCGGGCCGCTGGCCGTCGCCGTGGTGGCCGAGGCGCTGGGCCTGGAGGGCGTGGACGCCGCCACGATCCGGTCCTGGTACGGGGAGTTCGTCGACGCCGTCTCCGACATCACCGCGGGCCGGACCCCCTCCGGCCGCGCCGGCGAGGCCTACGCGCGGCTGCGGGCCTCGGTCGAGGAGGCGATCGCGGCGCCCGGTACGGCGTCGCTGCCGGCCGAGGCCGCCCGCCAGGAGGAGGGCCTGACGGCGGCGGAGGTGGTCGCCGACACCGCCGTCCTGATGTTCGGCGGCATCGACACCACCGAGGGCATGATCTGCAACGCGCTGCTGCACCTGCTGGGCCATCCCGGGCAGCTCGACCTGGTGCGGCGGGACCCGGCGGGCCTGCTGCCGGGGGCGATCGAGGAGTCGCTGCGGATGGAGCCGGCGGCCTCGGTGGTGGACCGGTACGCCACCGCCGACGTCCGGCTGGGCGGCGCCCGGGTCCGCGAGGGCGACCTGGTCCGGGTGTCGATCGCCGGGGCCGGGCGCGACCCGGCCGTCTTCCCCGATCCGGACCGCTTCGACGTGCGCCGCGCCAACGCCGCCGAGCATCTGGCGTTCGCGCACGGCCCGCACTTCTGCTTCGGCGCGCACCTGGCGCGGCTGGAGACCCGGACCGCGCTGGAGGCCCTGCTGGCGCGGCTGCCCGGACTCCGCCTCGCCCCCGGCCCGGTGCCGCGAGCACACGGGCTCGTTTTCCGCAAGCCCCCGCACCTGCGCGTTCTCTGGGGCCCTTCCGCCCGGTCCGGCGATATGTGACACCATCGGCGGCATGATCGTGGAACGCCGGATCGAACTCCGCTTCGCGCAGGAGAGCCGCGAAGCCGAGACGCACACCAACCTGTCCGCCGTGCGCCAGGACGGCCGCTGCCTGTGGGTGGCCGGCGACGAGACGGCCACCATCGAGCGGCTGACCGCGACCACCGACGCCTCCGGGCAGGTCACCGGCTACGACGGCCAGCGGACGGTGCGCCTGGCCGACCTGGTCCCGCTGCCCGCCGGGCCGGAGGAGGAGGCCGACATCGAGGGGCTGGCCCGCAGCAACGGCTGGCTCTGGGCGGTCGGGTCGCACAGCCTCAAGCGCAAGAAGATCAAGCCGGGGCAGACCGGGTCCAAGGCCCGCAAGCGGCTGTCGACGGTGGTCCGCGAGGACAACCGGTTCATCCTCGCCCGGCTGCCGCTGGCCCCCGGCGAGGACGGGCTGCCGGAGGCGGTCCGCGAGAACGGCGGCCGCACCGCGGCCGTGCTGGGCGGGCACGGCGACTCCCTCACCGACATGCTGGCCGACGACCCCCACCTGGCTCCGTTCCTGTCCATCCCCAGCAAGGACAACGGGATCGACATCGAGGGCATCGCCGCCCACGGCGAGCGGCTGTTCATCGGCTTCCGGGGGCCGGTGCTGCGCGGCTGGGCCGCGCTGATGGAGGTCCACCTGGAGACCCACCCGGACGACCCGGCGCGGCTGCGGCCGCTGCCGGTCGGCAAGGACGGCGAGCCGTACCGCATGCACTTCCTGGACCTGGGCGGGCTGGGTGTGCGCGACCTGTGCCCGCACGGCGACGACCTGCTCGTCCTGACCGGGCCGAGCATGGACCTGGACGGCCCGGTGCGGGTGGTGCGCTGGCCGGGCGCCGCCGGGATCGACGCGCCCGGCGTCGTGCACGCCGAGGACCTGCCCGTGCTGGGCGACCTGCCCTACGGCGAGGGGGACGACCACGCCGAGGGCATCGTGCTGCTGGACGAGACCGACTCGGCCGGGCGCGCCAAGCTGCTGGTGGTCTACGACAGCCCGGCCGAGGAGCGGCTGACCGAGGCGGGCGGCGTCCTGGCCGACGTGGTCTCCTCCGAGAAGTAGCTTCCGAGGAGCGGCTTCGGCAAGGCGGGATTCGGCGCGGACCCGAGTAAGCGGACGCTTTCATCTTCTGCTTGGATGGACGCTCACCAGGCGGAGGCCGGAGGCGAGGCGAGACATGATCGAGTGGTCCGAGGAAGATCTGATGATCCGGGACGCGGTGCGCGGCTGGATCGACGCGGAGGTCCGGCCCCGGCTGGAGGAGCTGGAGTCGGGCGAGCTGCCGCCCTACGACCTGATCAGGGGCCTCTACAAGACCTTCGGCATGGACGAGCTGGCCCGCTCGTCCTTCCAGGCGCGGATGGAACGCGCCGAGGCCACCGAGGCCTCCGCGGGCGGGGCGGGCGAGGGCGACGGCGGCGACGACCGGGACGGCGCTCCGGGCGGCGGCCGCGGCAACGCGGCGATGAGCATGCTGCCGGTCATCGAGCTGTGCCGGGTCGCGCCCGGGCTGGTGTCGGCGATGGGCGTCAGCCTCGGCCTGGCCGCCGGGACGATCATGAAGCGGGGCACGCCCGAGCAGCGCCGCCGCTGGGCCCTGGAGCTGCTCACCTTCGAGAAGGTCGGGGCGTGGGCGATCACCGAGCCCGACTCCGGGTCCGACGCGTTCGGCGGCATGCAGGCCACCGCCCGGCGGGACGGCGACGGCTACGTCCTTAACGGGAGCAAGACCTTCATCACCAACGGCCCGTACGCCGACACCATCGTCTTCTACTGCAAGCTCGACGACGGCCGTGAGCCGCGCGACCGCGAGATCCTCACCTTCGTCCTCGACCACGGCATGCCGGGCCTGGAGCAGAGCAGGCCGCTGCGGAAGATGGGCCTGCACTCCTCCCCCACCGGCGAGCTGTTCCTCAACGACGTGCAGGCCGGCCCCGACCGGCTGCTGAGCGCGGGCGCGGGCGGCGGCAAGGAGTCGGCCAGGCAGAACTTCGTCACCGAGCGCGCCGGGGTCGCGGCGATGGCGCTGGGCGTCATCGAGGAGTGCCTGGCGCTGTCGGTCGACTACGCCCGCAAGCGCGAGCTGTGGGGGCGGCGGATCGGCGACTTCCAGCTCATCCAGCTCAAGCTGGCCAAGATGGAGGTGGCCCGGCTGAACGTGCAGAACCTGGTGTTCCGGCACATCGAGATGCAGCGGGCGGGCCGCACGCCCACGCTGGCGGAGGCGTCGGCGATGAAGCTGTACTCGGCGCAGGCCGCCTCGGAGGTCGCGATGGAGGCGGTGCAGCTGTTCGGCGGGAACGGTTACATGTCCGAGTACCGGGTGGAGCAGCTGGCCCGCGACGCCAAGTCGTTCCAGATCTACGCGGGCACCGACGAGATCCAGGTGACGCACATCGCCCGCGACCTGCTGTCGCGCTGACCGCCGCCACCGCCACCGGTCGGCCCGGGGGCTGCGCGGGCCGGTACCGCCCGCTGCCGGCGCCGGCCTGCGCCGCAGCCGGGTGGCGCGATGCCGAACTTCCGGTGTCACACGGGCGTCCTACACGCGGGGGGCGGGTGAGAACGATCACCTGCCCGCCGCGTGCGATCTTTTCTGGACAGGCGACGGACGGATCTGGATACTCACAGCTATGGACGGTCAGCCCTCGTACCCGGTGAGAGCGTCCGACTCCGAACGCGACCGGGTGCTGCAGGTGCTCAGTGAGCGGGTGGCCGAGGGCCGGATGTCGCACGAGACGTTCGAGCGCCGGGTCGACCAGGTGCTGCGCGCCCAGAGCCAGGCGGAACTGGCCGACATCGTGCACGACCTGCCCCCCACCAACCGGGTGGTGGGGCGGCTGACCGGGCTGATCTCCTCGGTGTCCCACGCGACCGCGCGGCTGGAGGCGGCCTGGCGGGCGCCCCGCCTGCCGCGCTTCATGCTGCCTCCGGCGGGCCTGACCCGGATCGTGGTGGGCCGCGCGCCGGGCTGCCAGTTCATCCTCACCGACCTCACCGTGTCGCGGTTCCACGCCGAGATCTACCGCAACGACGACGGCTGGATGATCTCCGATCTGGGCTCGATGAACGGCACCCGCGTCAACGGCTGGCGGCTCACCGGCCCGACCCGGGTGCGCCCCGGCGACGAGGTGGGGTTCGGAAACTCCAGCTTCATCGTCACCTCCTCCTGACCGGGGGCCCCGCCGGCCCTCCCCTGCGGGGCGCACGGCTGGTTTCATGGCGGTGTGCCAGACGACGACACGCCCCACAAGGACTCGCGGCGCTGGGCGGCCGAGGCGATCGGGCGGCTGACCGCCGAGCGCGAGGAGGCCGGCCCCACTCCCCTGCTCCGCTTCCCGCTCCCGGGCGACTGGGGCGTCACGCTCCTGTTGAAGGACGAGTCCGCGCATCCCACCGGCAGCCTGAAGCACCGCGCGGCGCGGGCACTGTTCCGCCACGCGATCGCGACGGGCCGCGTCACCGAGGGCGCGACCGTGATCGAGGCGACCGGCGGGAACGCCGCGGTGGCGCAGGCCTACTTCGCGCGGCTGCTCGGCCTGCCCTACATCGCGGTGATGCCGGGCGAGGAGAGCGCGGCCCGGGCCGAGCCGGTGCGGGCGCTGGACGGGGAGTGCCGCTTCGTCACCCCGCCGCTGGCGATCTACGAGGAGGCGCGGCGGCTCGCCTCCGACCTGGGCGGCTGCCATCTCGACCAGTTCACCTGGGCCGAGCGGGCGCTGGACTGGCGCGGCGACGACCTGGCCGGGGAACTGTTCGCCCAGGCAGCCGGCCACGGGGCGGCCGGCTCCGCCGCGCCGGCCGCGGCGGCGGGGGCGCCGGTGTGGGCGGTGGCGGGCGCCGGGACGGGCGCCACGGTCGCCTCCCTGGGACGCCACATCCGCTACCACGGGCTGGAGACCCGGCTGGCGGTGGTGGATCCGGAGAACTCGGCGTACTACCAGGGGTGGATCACCGGTGCGCACGACTACGCCACGGGCATGCCGTCGCGGGTCGAGGGCATCGGGCGGCCCCGGATGGAGCCGGGCTTCCTGCCGTCGCTGGTCGACCTGATGCTGCCGGTGCCGGACGCGGCCAGCGCCGCCGGGGCGCGGGCGGTGCGGGCCGCCACCGGGCGGGCCGCCGGCGGGTCGACCGGCGCCAACCTGTGGGGCGCGCTGCGCCTGGTCGCCGGGATGCGCGAGCAGGGGACCGGCGGCACCGTGGTCTCGCTGGTCTGCGACGCCGGCGACCGGCAGCTGCGGACCTGGCACGACGACGGCTGGCTGGCCGGAAGAGGACTGGACCCCGCGCCGTGGGCCGCCGTGATCGACCGGTTCCTGGCCACCGGGGAATGGGACGCCGCCGGCGGATAGGGTCGCCTTCGCCGAGGAGGGCGCCGGGCCCGGCGCCGTTGAAAAGGGGAGGAAGAACATGCTCATCGGGTTCGCCGTGCCGGTGTCGGGAGGGTGGGCCACCCCGGCCAACCAGGTGCTGATCGCGCAGCAGGCCGAGGAGCTGGGCTATCACTCGATCTGGACGCTGCAGCGGCTGCTCAACCCGGCGGGTTCGCAGGACCCGGCCTACCGTTCGGTGCCCGATCCGCTGGTGACCCTGGCCTACCTGGCGGGGCAGACCAGCCGGGTGCGGCTGGGCGTGGCCGTCGTCAACCTGCCGTTCTACTCCCCCGCGCTGCTGGCCAAGCAGGCCGCCACCCTCGACCACGTCAGTGCGGGACGGCTCGACCTGGGGCTGGGGCTGGGCTGGATGCCCGAGGAGTTCGCCGCGGCCGGCGCGCCGATGGAGCGGCGGGGCGAGCGGGCCGAGGAGTTCCTGGGCGCGCTGCGGTCGCTGTGGGGCGAGGAGGTGAGCCGGTTCGACGGGGAGTTCTACCGGTTCCCGCCGGTGGTGATGGAGCCGGCGCCGCTGCAGTCGCCCGAGCCGCCGATCCTGCTGGGCGGTACGGCCGAGCCCGCGCTGCGCCGCGCCGGGCGGCTGGCGGCGGGCTGGGTCAGCTCGAGCCGGGCCGATCCGCGGGAGCTGGGCGCGTCCATCGAGATCGTCCGGGAGGCGGCGGAGAAGGCCGGGCGCGACCCGTCCGCGCTGCGCTTCGTGTGCCGGGCCGCGGTGCGCGTGCGCGAGGCGGCGCGGCGGGACCGCCGGCCGCTGACCGGGTCGCACGACGAGATCCTCGCCGATTTCGACGACATCGCCGCGCAGGGGGTCACCGAGCTGTTCGTGGACCTCAACTTCGACCGGGAGCTGACCGGGCCGGACGCCGATCCGTGGGACTCGATGTTCCGGGCGCGCGAGGCGCTGCAGGCCTTCGCTCCGGGGACCTGAGGCCGGGAGGTCCGGACGCGCTACGAAAGGGGCTTGAACGGCCCCTGTGGTCAGGGCTTCCAGGTGCCGACGCGGTCCAGGCGGCGGCGCTGCTGATGCGCGGCCGGGGTGTCGAGCCCTTGGGCGCGTGCGGTGAGGTTGTCGGCGACGGCCGTGCGGTGCTCGACGGGTTTGTTGTCGTCGTATTTGAATTTGGCGCGGACGTCGGTGACCTCCAGGCGCAGGCCGCGGATGCCGGACAGCATCCGCCCGTACGGGGGCTGGTCCACGGCGACGGGGGCGTGGTCGCCGTCCGGCTGGAAATGGGCGAGCTGGCGGGTGAGCAGCTCGGCCTTGCCATGCGGGTCGTCGATGATGTGGGCGCGGCTGCCGGAAGGCGCCTGGTGCAGGAAGATCAGCCGAAGGGCAGGACGAGATCGCGGCCGGGGAAGGGGGTTCTACGAGGCGGCGGTGAAGTGGACCAATTCGATGCGAACGCCGTCCGGGTCCGCGACGAACAGGATGTCCACCGAACCACCGCCCTCTGCGGGCTGATGGGTGCGCGAGGATTCGATCACGGTTCCGCCGAGTTCCACCAGCCGCCTTTCCGCCGCGCGCAGGTCGTCCACGAGCACCGACAAGTGGGTGAACCCGATGTTCCTGCGCGTGGTGGGCGGCGGGCCTTCGGCCTGGGGGTTCCGCCACCCGAGCAATTCCACCTTCGTCGCACCGTTGACGATCATCTGAGCCCGGACGTCCACGGGCGGCGGCGTTTCCAGTAGCCCGGCGAGCGAATTCCCGATATCCCATCCGTCGGCGAGCTCGAACCCCAGGCCCTCGGTGTAGAAGCGAACCGCCCGCTCAAGGTCGGAGACGCACAGGGCGATGTGCGAAACGAAGTAGGAGACCTCGGTCGACGACGACATATTCCTCCTCGGCCGGCGACCGGGACTCGGTCGGCGTCCCGCGGTCGGCAAGGTGCGGCGCCGTCCGTCGGCGCCGCCCCGCCAACCCCTGATGTTGAACAACTGTGTAGCATCGGCCCGAGCGAACCGTCAAGGAACGATGCCGGGCATGACCGCACCTCGCCGCATGGGCACCGAGCCGACGTGGACCGCGGGAGTCCGGGTCGCCGTGGGTGAAGCCGGTGCGCGGGCGGATGCGGTCGGCAGCACCGGTCACTTGCCGACCGGATACGACCGGACATAATCGAGGAAGTCGGCGACGTGCCCGGCCGGGTCGAGTCCGGCCAGCCGACACACGGCGACGTCCCGGCGCGCCGCGGGGTCGCTCAGCGGCACCCGCACGACATCGACGTTCACCCCGGCCGTCGGGGGAGCTATCGCGACCCCCACCCCGGCCGCGGCGAGCGCGACCGCCATCTCCATGTTGTCGGTCTCGAAAATCACCTTGGGCCGTACGCCCGCCGCCTCGAAGAGATGGTCCGCGGCCGTACGAGAGGCGTAACCGGACTCGGCGAGGATCAGGTTCTCGCCGGCCAACTCCCCCACGTCCACTGATGTGCGGCCGGCCAGCCGGGTGCCCGCCGCCACGACGACGTCGATCCTCTGCTGGAACAGGACGGTCGCCGAGATGTCAGACCGCTCCGGGGGTGGAGCGATCATCGCGATGTCGATCTCCCGCTCGACGAGCATGTCCGCCAGGCCGTCACTGCTGCCCTCGCGCAACGAGAACTGCACATCTGGCCGGCTCGCCGCGAAACCGCCGACCACGGCGGGCATGTAATCCGAACCCAGCGACCGGAGCAAGCCGACTCTGACGAGCTTCCTCCCGGCCATCCGGGCCTCTCGCAGCCCGATCCGCATCTGCCGCAGCGCGAGGCGCGCGTGCTCACCCAGCAGCCGCCCGGCCGGGGTCAGTTCGATACCGCGTCCGCTGCGCAGGACCAGCGCCATCCCGAGGTCGTTCTCCAGCCGGCGGATCCCCCGGCTCAGCGTGGACGGCGTCATCCGCAGCTCCGTGGCCGCGGCGGCGAAACTCCCGTGCTCGACGACGCTCGAGAGGTGGACGAGGGTCGGGCAGAGGGCCAAGAACGCCTGGGATTGATGCATATGTGCACCTTACCCGTGCAATATTCGCCATTGACGCAACAAAAGGCTGTTGCTTGACTTGCCTCATTCACTTCCAGGAGTGACCGTGTTCACACGTTCAGCGCGCTCACGGGCAGATCGGGGCGCGCACCACGTGGACCGGACGCCGAACAGGCGCCGATCGAGCACGCCACCACCGCCCTGACCCACAGCAGACATTGATCACCGAAGACCCGCGAACCCCAAGATATCTCGAATTTGGAGAAGGTGTGACCGACGCCCACGCACTGAGCGGACTGCAGGTCCTCGAGGTCGGCAACTACATCGCCGGGCCCTACTGCGGAACACTGCTCGCCGACCTCGGCGCCCAGGTGACCAAGATCGAAGATCCGCGCGGCGGCGACGTCGTGCGCACCTACGGCGCCATCGTCGATGGCGCAGAGGCCGGTTCCGCGTTCCTCACCCTCAACCGGAACAAGCACTCGATCGCGGTGGACCTCAAGTCCGAGGAGGGGCGGAAGATCTTCCACTCGCTCGCCGCGCGCGCCGATGTCCTCATCGAGAATCTGCGACCGGGTGCGATGCGGAGGCTGGGCCTGGACTACGCGAACCTGTCGGAGGGGAACCCGCGGCTGATCTATCTCGCGGCGTCGGGGTGGGGACAGGACGGCCCGCTGGCGGCGAACGCCGGGCTCGACATCATGGCGCAGGCCCGTTCCGGCGTGATGAGCGTGACGGGTTTTCCAGACGCCGAGCCGGTGAAGGCCGGGGTGCCACTGTGCGATGTCGGCTGCGCGATGTACGGCGCCGTCGCGGTGCTCGCCGCACTGAACCACCGCAACCGGACCGGGGAGGGCCAGTTCATCGACGTCTCATTGTACGAGACCGGAGTCACTTTCGCCCTCTGGGAATTCGCCAAGTACGGCGCCACCGGGGAGGTCCCCGGCCCGCAGGGCTCGGCACACCAGACCGCGGCGCCCTACCAGGCGGTCCGCGCGGCCGACGGCTGGTTCACCGTGGGCGCCGCCACGCCCAAGACCTGGCTGGCGTTCTGCCGGGGCTTGGATGTGGAAGAGCTGATCGACGACGAGCGGTTCCTGTCCAATGAGGACCGGATGCGGAACCGGGACGAGCTGATCGCCATCGTCGAGGAGAGGACGCGCACGCAACCGTGCGCGCACTGGGTGAAGGTGTTCGAGTCGCAGGGCGTTCCCGTCGCCCCGATTCAAAACTATGGGCAGGTGTTCTCCGACGAACACCTCGTCGTCCGGGACTTCTTCTGGGATTCGGCGACGCCCGGCGGCGCGCCCGTGCGGCAGATGGGCTCGCCGATGCGGCTTGCCAAGACCCCGACCGTCCGGCGCGGCCCTGGCCCGGTGCTGGGTGATGTGACCCATGCGGTCCTCACCGAACTGGGCTACACCGAGGCGGAGATCACGCTCCTGGCCACGGAAGGCGTTGTGCGCGTGGCGCAGAACCCGGCCGTCGGGCCGGCCGTGGCCGGGGGCGACGGCGGCCATGACTGACGGACACGACGAGCCGCTGCTCACCGAACAGGACGGTCCGGTCTACCGGATGACATTCAACCGCCCGCACCGGCTGAACGCCGCGACACCGGAGATGGAAGACCTGATCGTCGCGGGCTGCGACCACGTCTCCCGCGCGCACGATATCCGGGTCGTCGTGTTCGACGGCGCCACCGGCCGGAAACCGGCCTTCATGGCGGGTGGCGACATCGAGGGCTTCCGCGGCATCGACTCCGCCGACGACGTCCGCGCGGTGGAGTCGCATGCGGAACGTACGCTGCGCGCGATCGAAGGCCTGAGGGTCCCCACGGTCGCGGCGTTGGACGGCCCGGTGATCGGGCAGGGCGCGCTCCTCGCGGCGTGCTGCGACATCCTCGTCGCCGGGCCGAAGGTGCGCTTCGGCTTCCCCATCGCGCGCACCGTCGGCAACTGCCTCTCGGTGCGCAACCTGACGCGGCTGACCGAGCTGGTGGGCGCACCGCTCACCCGCAGAATGATCATGCGGGCCGTGCTGCTCGGTACCGATGATCTCGTGCGTGCCGGTGCCGTGAGCGACACCGCGGACACTCATGACGAACTGCGTGATCTCACGATGCGCATCGCCCACGAGATGGCCGGGCTCGCACCACTGACGCTGTCGTTCACCAAATCCTCGCTGCTCCGGGCGCGCCAGCCGGGCTCGGACAACGAAGACCTCGTGGTACGCAGCTATCTCTCCGAGGACTCGGGCGAGGCCGTGTCTGCCTTCCTGAACAACAGGTCTCCGCGCTGGCGCGGTCGCTGACCTGACGCACGACCACCACGTTCCCGAAAGGGGCACCGACCAGCTCCCACCCCTCACCGCACAAAGGAGTTTCTCGACATGACGGTCCAGTTCGCTGCAATCGGCATTCTTGTTCTCGTATTCGTCATCGGTGCCGCACGCGGCGTGCACATCGGGGCGCTGGCGCTCACCGCGGCGGTCGGCGTCGGCCTGACCCTCGGCGAACAGTCCCTGAAGGACGTACTCGGCGGCTTCCCCCTGGAATTGATGCTGCTGCTCCTGGGGATGACCTATCTCATCGGGATCGCGCGGGCCAACGGCACGCTGGACTGGCTGGTCGACAAGGCGGTCCGTCGCACCGGCCGCAAGAAATTCCTCCTGCCGTGGCTGATGTTCGTGATCGCGCTCGTCATCGCGGGACTGGGCAATCCGTTGGCCGCCCTTGTCGTGATTCCGATCGCGATGGTGCTGGCGGAGAAGAACGGCCGCGATCCGATGGTCATGGGGCTCGGTGCGGTCAACGGCTCCATCGCGGGCGCGTTCGCACCCACCAGCCTCTATGGTCAGCTCACGGTGAGCGTCGGCCGGATCGGCGATGCCGAGGTCAATCCCTATGCACAGTTCGCGTTCGTGCTCGTTCTCGTCCTCGCGCTGCAGGTGGCGGCGCAGATGCTGTTCCGGCGGCACCGGACGGTGGACGCCACCGCCGCCGAGGACCTCACGAACACCTCCGGCACGGCACCCGAGCACACCGGCACCGATCCGCTCGGCGGTGTCATGCCCCCTGGATCCGGTGGTGCCCCGGTGTCCACCGTTGAGCGGGTCGAGCGCATGATGTCCGGTTCGACGACGGCCACGCCCTCGACCGTCGCTCAGCGCCTCACACTGTGCTGCCTCGGCCTGCTGGTCGTCATCGTGATCGGGGCCCCGGCGTTCGATATGACCATCAACATCGGCACGGTGGCCCTGGCTTTGGGCGTCGCACTCTCGTTCGCCTTCCCTCGCGACTCGACGGCGGCGATCGCCGACATCGACTGGAGCACCATCCTGCTCGTCGGCGGCATCGTCACCTACGTCGCGCTGTTGCAGCGGATGGACGCGCTCGATGAGCTCAGCGAACTCGCCACCGCGATCTCCTGGCCGATCGTCGCGGTTCTCACGCTCTGCTTCGTGGGCGCCTTGGTCTCCGCGTTCGCTTCCACGACCGCGCTGCTGCCGGTCATCATCCCGCTGTCGCTGCCCCTGGTCGCCGAGGGCGGCTTCTCCGCCACCGGGTTGATCATCGCGCTGGCGGCGTCCGCGACGATCGTCGACTCGACGCCGTTCTCCACCTCGGGAGCCCTTGTGGTCGCCTGCAGTTCCGAGACGGACCGGCCGCGGATCACCCGGCTGCTCCTTCGCTGGGGCCTGGCGATGACCGTCATCGGGCCGCTCGTGACGTGCGGGTTGCTGGTACTCCCCAGCCTCATTTGACCTCCTCCCCCTCGTGAACGAGGGGGATTCCAACCCGTGGCCTCAGGAGAGGAGAAGGAGTTGGGATTCGCGGTTCGTCCGCCCCGGCACCCCAGAGCGTCCCCGCGCAGCAACGGCCGGTCCGGCCGCCGAGCCCACGAGCGTGCGCACGAGCCCGGCCTTGCGCCTGGCCTCGTGGGCGATGTTGCGTGCCGCGTTCACATCGGCGTTGCAGGCGAAACCACAGGACCGGCACCGGAAACGCGCTTGGCTCTCACGCGCCTCCCGGTCCCTGACCCCGCACGCCGAGCAGCGCTGCGAGGTGCCCGCCGGATCGATCCTGTACACCCGGCCGGGCGCCTTGTGCCCCAGCCGCTCCACCAGCATCCCCCAACCGCCCGCGAGAATGCCCCGGTTCAGCCCCGCCTTGGCGGCCACATTGCGTCCCGGCCGCGCGATGGTGCCCTTCGCCGAGCGGGTCATACCCCGAACGTTGAGATCCTCGACATCGATCACCTCAAACCCGCGGGCCAGCATCGTGGAGGTCTGCTCCACCCAGTCCTTGCGGCGGTCACTCTCGCGGGCCTTGAGCCGGGCGTACGCGGCCTTGAGCCGCGCGCGGCGGCCAGAACCGCGCCGGGCACGCCCCAGCCTGCGGGCCAGCAGCCGCAGCCGCCGCCTCTCCCCGGGCGTGAGGCCGGGAACGCGCAGCAGGTCCCCGGTCGACAGGGCGGCGCTGACGGCGACGCCCCGGTCCACCCCGACCACGCTCCCATCACCGGGGCCGGGGACCGGAGGCGGGACGTGCGCGAACGCCACATGCCAGCGCCCCGCCCGATCACGGGTCACCCGGTAGGACCTCACGCCCCCGGGTACCGGCCGCGACAGGCGGAACCTCACCCATCCGCACTTGGGCACCAGCACCGCGCCCCACTTGCGCGACAACCGCCTGACCTGGTGCGGTTTGACGCCGACCTGCCGGAACCCCTCATGCACGCCTTGCTTGCGCCAGGTGGGCCGCTTGTGCGTTCCGGCGAAGAAGTTCGCCATCGCCTGCGCGAAATCACGCAGCGCCTGCTGCTGCACCGTCTGCGACGCGGCCCGCAACCACCCGAACTCGGCACGAGCCTCGGTCAGCTGCCGGGACTGCTCGTTGTAATTCGGTGCCCTGCCCCGGTACCGGGACCAGAAGCCGTGCTGCTCGACAGTCCACACGTAACGCGCGTGCGCGCAATGCGCGAGCAGGGCGTTCCCCTGCTCTCGCGTAGGGTCCAGGCGGTAGCGCGGCACGGGGCGAGCCTAGCGTTCACGCTCGAACACAGGGGCGAAAACGCGGAGGATAGTGCCTGGTCAACGGACATTCGCCCTGGGGGCGAATCTCCTTTCCCTGCCCTGCTCCGCAGGAGGCCGATTCCTCCCCGGCCTCAAGGCCGGGGTATCCACGGAGGAATCCCGATGAGGCGGTCAAGGGGTGGCGTCCAAGACTCGGCGGGCGGGAATCTGGCCGGGAGCGAGGCTTGTGAGGCTTCACTGGCCTTGTGCGAGAGCGGGGTCAGGTTCCCGACGGCCCTCACGGGCAGACCCGCCTGCAGACAGCCGGCGAAGCCGTCCCGATCCCGGCGCCGACGCGATCAAGATCGAGGGACTCGACCGCGAGTGGGGCCGTCCACCGGTTCAGCGGCCGCGGAACCGAGGGTCGCGTTTCTCTGCGAACGCCCGTGCGCCCTCCTCGGCGTCCTCGGACTTCCAGACCGGTGCCACCAGGCCGTGCTGGCGCTCCCATGCCTGGTCCGGGTCCCAGGACGGCGACGCGGTGAGCACGTCCTTGCTCGCCAGCACACCGAGCGGGGCGTTGCGCGCGATCAGGCGTGCCAGCATGAGCGCCTGATCGAGCGCCTGCCCCGGCTCGGTGACGGCGTTGACGAGGCCGAGCTCGTGCAGCCGTCCAGGGGGGATCTCGGCACCGGTGAGGGCGATCTCCATCGCGACGTTGGCCGGCAGCCGGCGGGGCATCTGCAGCAGCCCTCCGCCGTCGGCGACCAGACCCCGGCGCACCTCCGGCAACCCCATCCTCGCATCGCGAGAGGCGACCACCAGGTCGCAGGCCAGGACGATCTCGAAACCGCCCGCCAGCGCGAATCCCTCGACCGCGGCGACGACCGGTTTGCGGGGCGGTACGCGGGTGATGCCGGCGAAGCCCCGATCGGGGTCTTCACCGTCCTCGCCGCGCAGAAAGGCCTTCAGGTCCAGGCCCGCGCTGAAGCCGCCGCCCGCGCCGGTCAGCACGCACACGCGAAGCCGAGGGTCGGCGTCGAAGTCCCGCATGATCGCCGCCACCGCCGAGGCGAGCGCGTCGTTGACCGCGTTGCGCACCTCGGGCCGGTTCAGGGTGACCACCAGGACGCCGTCCTCGCCCTTGTCGGCGAGGACCGGCCCGGTCGAGAGGTTCATCGGTCTGCTCCGATCAGTACACGGCCGATGGCGAGCCCCGCCGGGGGCCCTCCTTCGGCTTCCAAGCGGGCCACTCCGGGCGGCGAGCCGGCTCGGATGACGAGGGAGCGCCGCCCCCATGAGATCCGCAGTTCGTCCTCGCCGTCCCGGCGCACCGAGCCGCCGAGCAGGTCGCCGAACAAGGCCGCCGACGCGCCGAGATCGATCGAGTGCAGCACCGTGGGTCCCAGCGTCGCCGTCCGGAGCGGTGCCTCGTCCCAGACGAAGGTCCACCAGCACGGGTCCGCCGCTCCGCGGTTGCTCGGGTATCGGGAGGCGTCACGGTCACGCGAGGCCAGCAACTCCGCGTCGCCGGGAAACCGCCGAGCGGTCTGGGCCAGCTGGATGACGACCCCGTGGATCGCGTCCGGAGCGAGGAACGCCTCGCGCCAGGGCGGATGGCCGAGATCTTCGTTGACGACCGCGAGCCCCTGGCGGCGCGCCCGCTCCACGGTCGCCGCGAGGTCGGAGACGATGAAGGTGAGATGGTGCGGCGCATCCCCGTGCCGGGCGAGGAACCGTGTGAGGAAGCCGTCGCCCCGCGCGTCCATCAGCTCCAGCCGGGCGCCGGTCCGCGCGTCACCGACATGGAAGAGCAGGTACCGGAATTCGGGCAGCACCTCCCCCGCGATCGGCGTCGCTCCCAGCTCCCGCCTCAACCGGCGGGCCCAGGACGCCATATCGCGGACCGCGAAGGAAGTGTGGTCGAACTCCGTACCGGTCACCCGGTGATCGACTTGAGCCACGCCCGGTCCTCGATGAGGTCACGGCAGGTCTCCGCGTGCCGCCACTGATCGGTCGCGAGGAGGGCACGGTGGAAGGGGATGAGAGTGGCCAGGCCCTCGATGCGGTAGTCCTCCAGCGCGGCGAGCATGCCGGCCGTCGCCTGCTCCCGGTTCTCGCCCCACACGACCAGCTTCGCGATCAGCGGGTCGTAGTACGGAAGGACCCGCGTCCCCTTCTCGACTCCGGAATCGATCCGCACGTGCGGCCCCGCGGGCTCCACGTACTCGGTGATCTCACCCGGTGCCGGCAGGAACCGCTTGCTCGCGTTCTCGGCGTTGATCCGGCACTCGATCGCGTGACCGGACAGCCTGATGTCGTCCGCCGAGACGGTGAGCGGGCGTCCTGCCGCGACGAGCAACTGCTGCTCGACGATGTCCACCCCGGTCACCATCTCGGTGACCCCGTGCTCGACCTGGATGCGGGTGTTCATCTCCAGGAAGTAGTAGTCCTCCCCCACCAGGAGGCCCTCGACGGTGCCCGCCGAGCGGTAGCCCACCGCGCGTGCGGCGTCGACGGCGATGCGCCCGATCCGTTCCCGCAGGTCCGGTGAGACCTGGGGCGCGGGCGATTCCTCGACGAGCTTCTGGTGGCGGCGTTGCACCGAGCAGTCGCGCTCGAAGAGATGGATCACGTTGCCGTGGGTGTCGGCCAGGACCTGCACCTCGACATGGCGCGGGTCGTGGAGATAACGCTCGAGGTAGACGGTGCCGTCGCCGAAGAAGCGCTCGCCCTCGCCGCGCGCTCCCTCGATCGCCCGGCCCAGTTCCTCCGGCGAGTCCGCGACACGGAACCCCTTGCCGCCGCCCGCGCCCGACGCCTTGACCGCCACGGGATACCCGATGTCCCAGGCGAGCGTCAGCCCGTGCTCGAGGTCGCGGACCGGTTCGAGTGAACCGGGCACCACGGGGACGCCCGCCTCGGTCATCACGGCGCGAGCGGAGATCTTCGATCCCATCGCGCGCATCGCGGACGGCGGGGGTCCGATGAACACCAGCCCGGCCTTTTCGCACGCTTCGGCGAACTCGGCGCTCTCGGCGAGCAGCCCGTAGCCGGGGTGGATCGCCTCCGCCCCGGTCTCGCGTGCCGCGTCGAGGACGCGGTCGATGCGCAGGTAGCTCTCGGCGACCGGCGCGGGGCCGATGCACACCGCGCGGTCCGCGGCCTTGACGTGGGGAGCGTCGGTCTCGGCCTCGGAGTACACCGCGACGCTCTCCACACCCATGCGCCGCAGGGTCCGGAACACCCTGATCGCGATTTCGCCGCGGTTGGCGACGAGGACGCGTGAGAACACGGCCGCGCTCATCCGAGGGTGACCAGCACGTCGCCGTCGGACACGGCCGCCCCTTCGGCGACGTGCACCTTGACCACGGTTCCCGCTTCCTCGGCCTCGATCGGGATCTCCATCTTCATCGACTCGAGGATCATGACGGTGTCGCCGTCGTCGACCGTGTCCCCCTCCTTGACGAGGACCTTCCACACGACCGCCGTGGTGTCGGACTCGATGACGCTCATGGCATTTCCTTTCATGACTTGCGGACGGCGCGAGGGGACGTGTCAGGGCCGGAGGCTCCAGCGCCGCCGCTGCGGCCCCAGGCTGGTGCGGACCCTGGCGAGCGAGGCGTTGAGGAAGGCGCACACGATCTCGCGGGTGTCGCGCGGGTCGATCATGCTCTCGACTCCGAACGCCTCGGCGGTGCGCCACGGGTCGGCGAGCGCGAGCATCCGCTCCTCGGCGAGCCTGCGGTACTCGGCCGGGTCGTCGGCGGCCTCGATCTCGCGTCTGAAGCCCGCCTCGACACCGCCCTCCACCGGCAGGTCGCCCCACTCCGCGGTCGGCCAGGCGATGCGCAGGCTCAGGCCGTCCGGGCTCGAGGTGGCCGAGACCGCCATGCCGTAGGCCTTGCGCACCTGGATCGTGACGACCGGGACCTCGGCCTCCACGATGGACTGGATCGCGCGCATGCCCCACCGGACGACGTTGCCGCGCTCGGCGTCGGGTCCGACCATGAAGCCGGGAACGTCCACGAAGTAGACGATGGGCAGGTGGAAGGTGCTGCAGGTGTCGACGAAGCGCACCTGCTTCTCCGCGGCGGCGGCGTCGAGCGCACCGCCGAGATGGCGCGGGTTGCTGGCGAGGACGCCGACGGGGATGCCGTCCATGCGGGCGTACCCGGTGGTGACGCTCTTCCCCCACCGCGGGCCGACTTCGAAGAACGAGTCCTTGTCGACGATCGCGCGGATCATCCTCGACGCCTGGTAGGGCTGGCGCCGGTTCTCCGGGATGATGTCGAGCAGCTCGTGGGCGCGGCGATCCACCGGGTCGGAGCGGTCGCCCCGCGGCGGCATCTCCCAGACGTTCTGCGGCAGGTAGCCCAGCACCGTCCGCATCTGCGTGATCGCGTCATCCTCGTCGACCGCGAGGTTGTCGACCGCGCCCGAGACGGAGGTGTGGATCTTCGCGCCGCCGAGTTCGTGCTTGTCGATGTCGACGCCCAGGGCGCGCTTCACCAGGGGCGGCCCGCCCGCGAACATGACCGAGTCCTTGGTCATGACCGAGAAGTGGCTCAGGACGGTCCGCCCCGCCGTACCGCCGACCGCGGCACCGCTCACCATCGCCAGAACCGGAACCTCGGAGAGCAGCTCGTAGGACCGCTTCCAGCTCATGGAACTGACCAGGTACGAGTGTCCCTTCTCGGCCTGGGCGGCGACGTCGCCTCCGATGCCCTCCATGAACAACACCAGCGGGATGCGGTACTCGTGCGCCAGGTCCTCCACGAAGCCCCCGAGGCCGCCTTTCAGGCGGTCGAGATAGGTCTGCGGCGCTCCACCGCGGACGGTGAAGTCCTCGCCGCCGAGTGCCACCGGCCTGCCCGCGAACTCGGCCAGGCCGCACACGTAACTGGAGGGAAGCTTGCCGAGGAGTTCGCCCGTGGCGTCGACGTCGTCGTAGGCCGCGAACTCGCCGACCTCGTAGAACGCGCTCGACGCCCGCGCGATCCGTTCACGGATCGTGTAGCGCCCCTGGTCGTGGGCGCGGTCGATGCGCCGCTGCCCGCCCAGCCCTCGTGCTAGCACGCGGCGCCGTTCCAACTCCTCGAGCGCGTCTTTCCAGCTGAAACTCACTCCATGACCCTTCTGTCCGCTGTTCGATCTCCGGTCATGCCGTTCACCGCGGACGTTTCGCGGGTGAAGACGCCCGCACCGTGCCTGCGCGGCGACAGGCGTCGCTTCTGGATGACCCCTGTCCCGACGCTGCGTACGAGAGCGGCCGCTTCGGTGATCTCGAGGAGACTCGGGACGGCGTACCGGGGAAGAGTGCGCTCACAGAAGCGGAAGAAGTCCGCCACGTCGAACGTGCCGGGGTCCTCCGGGACCACGAACACCTTGATCTCGTCCTCGCCGCCCATCTCGTCGGTGACGCCGATGACCGCGCTCTCCGCGACGCCCGGGGCCGTGTTGAGCACGGCTTCGAGTTCGTAGGCCGAGATGTTCTCGCCCCTGCGGCGGAGGCTGTCGGTCAGGCGGCCGACGAAGGTGAGGAATCCGTCCTCCATCCGCCCGAGATCACCGGTGTGGAACCACAGGCCGCGGACGGCCTCGACCATGGCGTCGTCGCGTCTCCAGTACCCGAGGGCCGTCATGTCGGGGTACTGGGGGCGGATCACGATCTCGCCGATGGAGCCGTCGGGGACCCGCCTGCCGCCGGGATCGTGGATCTCCACGTCGAACCCGGCGCACGGTGTGCCGGCCGACCCCCGGCGGCGCATGCTCATGGTCTCGAACGTGGGGCCGTCGGCCTCGGTCTGCCCGAACATGCTGAGGATCGCGATCCCCAGGTCGTCCTCGAAGAAGGGGTAGGCGTCTTCGGGTATCGGGGCGCCCAGGAACCTGGTGAGCCGGGTGTCGCCGCGTCCGCCGTGCTCCAGCGTCATGACCACCGACAGCACGGCGCCGATGACGAAGGCCCAGGTCGCCTGGAAGTCCCTGATCTGCGGCCACCAGCGCCGGGCGCTGAACCGCCGGTCGAAGGCCAGTGCCGATCCGCTCTGGATGCAGGCGGGCAGCACGATGTGGGCGTCGACGTGGAAGAAGGGCAGCACGAAGTACCCCACGTCCCCCGGCTTCAGCTCCAGGACTCCCGCCATCACGGCGCCGAGGTTGGAGAAGTACGCCCTAGGCAGCATGACGCCCTTCGACGCCCCGGTGGTGCCCGAGGTGTACAGAATGGTGCCGAGCGCCGAGGGAGGCATGGTCTCGAGATGCGAGTCCAGCCGGGCCGCGGCGTCCGGGGTGACCGGCGCCAGGTCCACCTCGTCGATGACGATCGTCGCGGCGGTGCGGGGCAGGTCCATCTCGGCCGCCGTCTCGCGCTCGACGACCAGCAGCGACGGCTCGCAGTTCTCCAGGACGAACTGCAGCATCGGCCCGCGCAGCTCGCAGTTGACCGACACCTCCACCGCACCGATCCACCAGATTCCGTACTGCCAGGCCAGCCGTTCCACCGAGTTGCCGCTGATCAACGCCACCCGGTCGCCGGCGGCGACTCCGGTGGCCCGCAGATGCTGCGCGCACCGCCGCGCGAGATCGGCGAACCCGCCGACCGAGTGGTCGCCGGCCGGTGACCGGAGCAGCAGCCGGCCGGGCCGCTCGTTCTCCGCTCGCACCAGGTCCGAACAGGGACTGCGCCTGCCCAGCTCGACACCCGGCAGCAGGGATCCCTTCACAGGTGCGGCTCCCCTCCGGTCACGTCCAGGACGTGCGCCGTGATGTAGGACGCCGCCGGAGACAGCAGGAACGCGATCGCCTCGGCGATCTCGCCGGGCCGTGCCAGCCTGCCGAGGACGATCGACTCGAGCCAGCGAGCGCGAACCGATTCGGGCACCTCGGCCACCATGGGCGTGTCGACCGCGCCCGGGGCGACGGCGTTGCACCGCACGCCGAACCTGGCCATCTCCAGCGCGACGGTCTTGGTCAGGCCCACGACACCGGCCTTCGCCGCCGCGTAGTTGGCCTGGCCGAACGATCCGTGCCGTCCGGAGGAGGCGATGTTGACGATGGAACCCGAGTCCGAGCCGGCGAGCGTCTCCGCCAGCACCTGGCATCCCAGCCAGGTGCCCCTGAGGTGGACGTCCTGCACCTGGGTCCACTCCTGGTCGGTCATCTTGCGCAGTGAGCGGTCCCGCGTGATGCCCGCGTTGTTGACCAGGCCGTCCAGCCCGCCCAGCGCGTCCGCCACCGTGCCGGCGGCCGCGTCCCACGAGTCGCGGTCCGCCACGTCGAGCGCGATCGCGTGCGCCGAGGCGCCCGCCTCCGCCGCGGTCCTGGCCGCCGCCGCCCGGTCGAGATCCCCGGCGATCACCTCGGCGCCCCGGGACGCCAGGAGCAGCGTGGTGGCCCTGCCGATCCCGGAACCCGCGCCGGTGACGAGGTACCGGCGGCGCTCGTGCGCCGTGTCAGTCATGGGAGCGCCCTCCCACCAGCAATGTGTCGCCGCCGACCTGCACCACTGTTCCCTTCTGGTTGGTCACGGTCACGTCCAGGCCCACCACGCCCGAACCCGGCCGGGACCGGCTGGCACGCAGCTCGCGCACCACCTGTGTCTGCCGGATGGTGTCCCCGGGCAGAGTGGCGGCCTTCATCCGCCGCTCGACGGCGAGAAAGGCCAGCACATGGAGATCGTCCAGTCCGGGGGTCCGCAGCCCGCTCGACACCGCCAGCACCAGCAGGCCGTGTGCGATACGTCCCGGATAGTCAGTGTTCGCGGCAACCCATTCCGCGTCGGTGTGCAGCGGATTGAAATCTCCCGAGAGGCCGGCGAAGGACGCGATATCCGATTCGGTGATCGTGCGTCCGGCCGACCGGAACTCCATGCCCTCGTGGAGGTCGCCGAAGTAGAGCGTCACAGTTTCACGCCCTCCCGGAGGCCGAGGATGCCGTTGGGCCGCACCAGCAGGAACGCGACGAGGCAGAGAACGACGATCGCTTCGAGCAGGGTGCTGGAGAAATAGGAGGAGACCATGGCCTCCAGGACGCCCAGCGCCATGCCCCCGAGCAGCGCGCCGCGGATCGACCCGATTCCGCCGATGATGGCGGCGATGAACGCTTTGAGGGTGATCAGGAAGCCGAGTCCGATGGTGATGGTGCGGAAGTTCGCGACGTACATGAACACGCCCACCATGCCGATGGCCCCGCTCAGCCCGTACACCAGGCCGACGATCCGGTTGACCTTGATGCCCATGAGCTCGGCGGTGGACCGGTCCTGCGAGACGGCCACGATCGCCTGACCGTGGCGGCTTCGCGCCAGGAAGAGCTGGAAGACCACCACGATCGCGAGTGCGACCGCGAGGTTCATCATGGCGATGTAGGTGATCCGGACGTCCCCGACGCTCACCGACCCGGCCGGCAGCAGACCCTCGGGAAAGACCCGGGGCTGCACGCCCCAGATGAGCTGCACCAGGTTCCGCAGGACGAATCCCGCGGCCATGGCGGCGATGAAGGCCATGAACAGCTGGCGCCGGGACATCAACGGGCGGTAGACGGTCCGCTCGATGCCGACCGCCAGCACCGCCGCCAGGAGCATCGCCAGCAGCACCGCGGCCCAGAACGGGGCCCCCGCCACCAGGAGCGTGGCGGCGAAGAACGCCGAGAAGATCAGCGTGTCACCGTGGGCGAAGTGCATCAGGCCGAGCACCTGGTAGACCAGGCCATAGCCGACGCACCACAGGGAGTACTGCGCACCTATCGCGAGCCCGTTGACGAGTTGCTGGAGCAGGTAGGTCATCGCGTGCTCTCTTCCTGGGCGGCAAAGTAGTGACCGCCGACCTCGTCGGCTTCGGTCTCGCCGGCCCGGGCCTCGAAGACGATGTGGCCGTGCGTCAGGACCGCGATGCGGTCGCACAGCTCCAGGGCCTTGGTGACGTTCTGCTCTACCAGCAGGACACTGATGCCGGACTCGGCGACCATCCGCTCCAGCCCCTCGTAGACCTGGTCGATCAGCACGGGTGCCAGGCCCAGGGACGGCTCGTCCAGCAGCAGCAGGGAGGGCTTGGACATCATGGCGCGCCCGATGGCGACGATCTGCTGCTCACCGCCGCTGAGCAGGCCGGCGGCCGAACGGCGCCGTCTGGCGATCACCGGCCACGCCTCGAAGTAGGCCTCGACGTCGCGGCGGACGGCATCGCGGTCGCGCCGGGTGTATCCGCCGATCAGGAGGTTCTCCTCGGTCGTCATCCTGGGGAACACACGCCTGCCCTCGGGGCACAGCGCGATTCCGCGCTCGACGACCTCGGCCGGTGAGGCACGCAGCAGGGAGTCGCCCTGATAGTCCACCGAGCCGCTCAGCGGGCGGAGCTGACGGGCGAGCACCCGCAGCAGGGTGGACTTGCCCGCACCGTTCGGCCCGCACACCGCGAGCACCTCGCCCGCGCCGACATCCAGGGACAGGTCCTCGATGACGCGGGTCATCCCGTAGCCGGCCGTGACCCCACGGACCTGGAGCACGTCACTCACCTCCCACATAGATGCGACGGACCTCGGGGTCATGCGCCACCGTGCCGGGAGCCCCGTCGACGACGACGCGGCCGCCGTCCATCACCACGGCACGGGTCGAGACGTCGAGGACGAGTTCGAGCCGGTGCTCGACGAGGAACAGGCTCAGCGGCACGTCGGCGTCGTCCACGAGCGCGATCAGCATGCGGACCAGTTCGTCCGCCTCCTGCCCGGACATGCCGGCCGTCGGTTCGTCCAGGACGAGGACCCTCGGCCGCATCGCGATCGCCCTCGCCAGCTCAAGGCGTTTCTGATCGGCATAGGACAGGGCGCTCGCCCGGACGCCGGGCTTGTCCGCCAGCCCCACCCGCTCGAGCGCGTTCAGCGCGGCCTCCCGGCATTCGCGCGTCCGCCGCCGGGACCTGGTACCGCCGAAGACGTCGCCGATCCAGGCGGAGGTGAGTCCGGTGCGGCCGAGTTGCCTTAGGTGGAGGCCGGACACGACATTGTCCAGTACGGACAGCTCCTGAACGAGCCGCAGGTTCTGGAACGTCCGCGCGATGCCCTGGGCCCGGATCTGCTCGGGCGTCTGCCTGGAGAGAACCGAATCGCCCAGCAGCACCTGTCCATGAGTCGGCCTGTAGAAGCCGGTCATCACGTTGATCAGGGTGGACTTGCCCGACCCGTTCGGGCCGATGACCCCGACCACCTCGCCGGGCCCGACCCGCACGGTGACGTCGGTGAGGGCCTGGACACCGCCGAACCGCATGCTGACCTTGTCGATGTGCAACATGGCGCCTACTTCGCTTCCGGGCCGCGGCCGGCCGCTGACATGCCGCGGGACGCCGAGCGCGCGAGCAGGAGGTCGCGCACGACGCCGCCGCGGAAGAAGACGGCGATCAGGACCGCGATCCCGACCATGCCGACGCTGTAGTCGCTGAGGTCGCGGAACTGCTCCTCGAGGATCGTGAACAGCATCGCCACGATCACCGCGCCCGGCAGGCTCGCCATCCCGCCGATGATCACGTACAGGCTGAGCAGGAAGGACGCGTCGAAGTCGAAGTCGCCCGGACTGATGAACTGCACCGTCGCGACCAGGAAACCGCCGGCGACCCCGCCGAGCGCGGAGCTGAGGACCATCGCCGTCGCGCGCGCCTTCAGGGGGTTGATGCCCATGCTCCGCGCCGCGACGTCGTCGTACCGGACCACGAGCATCGAGCGGCCCAGGAAGCCGCTGCCGATCCGGTGGACGAAGAGGTAGACGACGATGAGGAGGGTCAGCACGAGGTAGTACCCGTTCACCGGCTCGTCGAAGGAGATCCCGAAGAGATCCAGGGAGGGGATGCCGAAGTAGCCTTCACGTCCCCGGGTCAGATCCGGAAGGTTCGCCAGCAGTTGCGCCACCGCGATCGTCAGCCCCAGCGAGATGAGGACGAAGTAGTCGCCTTTGACCCGGGCGCTCGCCAGCGACAGCATGCCTCCGGCGAGCCCTGCCACGAGCGCCGCCGCGACCAGGGCGGCCTCGAAGGTCCACCGGTGATCGGTGACCAGGATCGCGGTCGTGTAGGCGCCGAGGCCGTAGAAGGTCCCCTGCGACAGGTTCAGCAGGCCGGCGTAGCCGAGCGAGAGGACCAGGGGCGCCACGACCGCGGCGTTGAGGAACGCGATCATCAATACCTGCTGGTCGAAGGGATTGACGATCACCGACGGCCCGAGGTAGCCCAGCACGAGCAGCGCCGGGACCCCGAACTCGGCGACGGCGCGGACGACACGTCCGTACCTCGATCTCCGGTCGCCGAGCCCGTCGGCCGTGGCGGGGGCGAGCCGGGTTTCAGTGGTCCCCATCACGCGTGACCCTCCCGTCTGCGCTCATCACGTAGGAAGCCGCGAGTTCGCGGTCGTTGGGGCGGGGGCCGGTGAGCTTCGACATGGTTCCGAAACGCTGCTCGGGGGTGAGGTCGGTGGTGAAACCGACCGGGCCGAGCAGGCCGGTGCCCCGCGTCCTGGGGATGTGGTCCAGGAGGTTGAACTTCGAGGTCGCCCCGGCTTCGATCGCCGACGCGATGGTGAGGACGCTGTCGAAGGTGTGCATGCTCGCCGTCGGGATGCGCTTGCCGTACTGCCGCTGGAAGCGCCGGTCCATCTCGGCGAGCAGCGTTCCCGGTTCGGGGAACACGTTCGCCGGGTCCATCTGGTAGTAGTCGCCGGCGCCGAGCGCGGACCCGGCCGACTCGGAGAACGTGGTGCCCCATCCTTCGCCGAGGAAGTCGACGAAGGGCTGAGTCATCCCGGCGGCCCGCATCTGAGCCGCCATCTTGCCCGCGTCGGCCTGGAACGCCCCGCTCATCAGGACGTCGGGGCGTGCGTTGTTCGCGCGCGTCAGCAGCGTGGAGTAGTCGGCGGTCCCGTCGGCGTAGGTCTGCCGCGAGACGCTGACCGCGCCGTTTCCTTTGAAGACATCGTCGAGACCGCGGTAGTAGGAGTCGAGGAAGGAGAAGTCGCCGGCGATGCTCGCGACCCTCCTGACGCGAAGAACGGAGGTCGCGAAGTCGGCGGCGACGCGCGCGAAGTTGGAGACCGACGCCGAGACGACGACGAGATTGTCGGACTGGGCCGTCAGGTAGTCGGCGGACGCGAACGACACGACCGCGGGCAGCTCGTAGCGCCGGAGCACGACGCCGGCCGCCTGCGCCTGACCGCTGGTGACGAAGCCGGTGAGCGCGAAGAGGTCGTCGTCACCCGCGAACTTCGCGGCGATCGTGGTCGCCGCCTCGGTCTCGAGCTGATCGTCGGCCTTCCTGATGACGATCCGCTTCCCCTTGAACGGGCCGGACTGGATCCCGCCCTTCTCGTTGAGGTACTGCGCGGCGAGTCTGGCGCCGTCGACCATGTCCCGGCCCGTCTCGGCCGAATCCCCGGTCAGGGGTGCCGCGACGAGGATCCGGATCTCATCGACGTTGCCGCCCTCGCGCTCGAAGGCGCCGCACGCCGTCAGCACGAGTGAGAGCGCGACCAGGACCGCGATGCCGACCGACCGCCGTATGCGGTGCTTCATAGGCATTCCTTCCGTCCGAACACCCGGGGCCCGGCCGCACGCGGTCGCGAGCCCATATTCCTCAGGCCAGTCGTTGCAGGACCATCGCCATGCCCTGGCCTCCGCCGACGCACATGGCCTCGAGCCCGATCTCCCTGTCGTTCGCCTTCAGCGAGTGCAGGAGGGTCGTCGTGATCCGCGCGCCGGTCGATCCGAAGGGATGGCCGAGCGCGATCGCTCCCCCGTTGACGTTGAGCCGGTCGTCGGGAATCCCCAGCTCCCGCCGGCAGGGCAGGACCTGGGCGGCGAAGGCCTCGTTCACCTCGAACTGGTCGACGTCGGCGACCGACATCCCGGCCAGGGCGAGTGCCCTGCGCGTCGCCTCGATGGGCCCGACTCCCATGATCTCCGGTGACAGCGCGGTCACCGCCGTCGACACGATCCGCGCCAGCGGCCGGATGCCCAGTTCGCGTGCGCGCCTGTCGCTCATGACGACGAGCGCGGCGGCTCCGTCGTTGAGCGGACAGGCGTTGCCCGCGGTGACGCGGCCGTCCGGGCGGAACACCGGAGGCAGCGACGCGAGGCCCTCGGCCGTGGTCCCCGGCCGCGGCGAGTCGTCGGTGGCGACCGTCGTTCCGTCGGCGCGGACGTACGGCGTGATGTCGGCCTGCCAGAACCCGGCCTCGGCGGCGGCGCGGGCGCGCTGCTGGGAGGTGAGCGCGTAGGCGTCCATGTCGGCGCGGGTGACGCCGTAGTGGAGCGCGACGTTCTCGGCGGTCTGCCCCATCTCGAGGTAGACGTCCGGCATCCGCCTCCGCTGCCGTGGATCGTTCCACGACGTGGCACCGGCGGCCCGTGCCGCCGAACGCTCACGCGCCTCGTCGAACGCCGGGTTCATCGTGCCCGGCCAGGAGTCCGACTCGCCGCGCGCGTAGGCGGAGACCGATTCGACGCCGGCCGACACGAACACCTCTCCCTCGCCGGCCCGGATGGCGTGCATGGCCATGCGCGTGGTCTGGAGGCTGGACGCGCAGTACCGCGTCAAGGTCACGCCCGGGAGCTCGTCGCGACCGATCAGGACGGAGACGACGCGGGCCATGTTGAAGCCCTGCTCGCCCCCCGGCGATCCGCACCCCAGGAGCAGATCGTCGATCGGCACGCCCTCCAGCTGCGGCAGCGAGTCCAGCGCCGCCTGGACGATCTGGGCCGCCATGTCGTCCGGCCGCTCGTTCCGCAACGACCCCTTGACCGCACGCCCGATCGGCGTCCGCGCCGTGGCCACGATGACCGCCTCAGACATGGGGCCGCTCCCGCCGCCGCACCGCGGACCACTCGGACGCGTTGTGCCGCTCGGCGTCCGTGAGGGGTCTGGGTTTGCGCAGCACCCGGTCCCACATGACGGCCGTGACCACGGCCCGCACGACCTCCCTGCCGTCCGGCGTCCGGACGACCTCGGTCGTCGTCAGGCTGCTCGACCCGATCCGCGTGATGTCGAAGGCGACGTCGATGCGATCGTTCGACCGGACGGTCTCGGCCAGGAAGTCGATCTCGATCCGCGCCACCACGTACTCGTCCGGGGACTCCACGCCGATGGCCGTGCGCAGCCACTCGGTCCGCGCCTCGTCCAGGAGCGTCAGCATCGTCGCGTGGTAGACGTGTCCCTGGTGGTCGAGATCACGCCACCTCAGCGCCACCGCGACCGAGTTCCGCCCGTCCTGATGCACCTGGCCTCCGATCTATGTATATTGATCGATATAAAAAAATAGGCACCCGCCAACAGGGCCGTCAACCCCACGAGCTGAGGTTTCTTCGGGAACACCTGGCGGCCCGCATGATGCGGGGTGGCTGCCAGGGTCACCACACCTTGGCTATATAGACCAGGCGATATATTTCAGAGCCGACCACGAGGGAGAGACGGTGCCCAAGGTTGTCGATCATGACCTGCGGAGGTCGGAGCTCGCGGACGCGGCGCTCGCCATCGCCGCCGAACAGGGGATCAAGGCCGTGACGATCCGCGGGGTCGCGGAACGGTCAGGCTGGTCGACAGGGGTCCTCAACCACTACTTCAAGTCCCACCGCGACCTCCTGCTGGGCGCGCTGCGCCGCGCCGCGGAGATCCAGGGCCGCATGTTCCGCGAGCTGAGGCTCGACGCGACCGCCGATCCCTTGCAGCGCCTCAAGCTCTTCGTCGAAAGCGTCCTTCCCCTGGACGACCGGCGCATCGCGATGACGAGGATCTTCCTCGTGTTCTACGCCGAGGCGGCGGCCGACCCGGCAGCTCGTGAGGAGGTGGCGGACTACCTGCACAACTGGCGACGGGTGGTCGAGCGCATCATCGTCGAGGCTCAGAAGGCCGGGCAGGTCGACCCCGCACTGTCCGCGAAACAGCTGGCGGCCGAACTGGTCGGTCTGTCGGACGGCCTGGCGATGCACGCCATGCTCGACCCCGACGTCCTGGCGCAGCTGACAACGCACGGCTTCGAACTCACCCTGCTCGACAGGCACTGGCGCTTGGCCCCCGCGGCGTCGTGACGCTCCACCTCCCACGGAGTCACTGAGGTCGCACGAGGTCGACATCGCCGGCCGCCCGGTCTGCGCCGCGCCGGGCGTCCCACGGTGACCGGGACGTGCCGCCGAGGGCATACGGACCCCGGCGACCCGGTCCGTCTCCGCAGCCGGGCTTGCCCGCCCCAGCGCATCTCCGCCACAACGCACTCTCTCTCGCAGGAAAGACGTCTCGATGACCGACAGCACCCACGACGGCCAGGTGAAGGACGGCGGCAAGCCCGGCGCCCACCCTCGCCAGAGCGTGCTCGCGCCGCAGGACCTCGCGCTCATCGCGCTGTTCGCGGCGGTCATCGCCGTGCTCGGCCTGCCCGGCGCGATCCCCGTCCTCGGCTCGCCCGTGCCGGTCACCGCGCAGACCCTCGGCGTCATGCTGGCGCCGAGCATCCTGGGCGCCCGCCGGGGCGCGCTGGCCATCATCGCGTTCCTCGCCCTGGTCGCGGCCGGCCTGCCCCTGCTGTCGGGCGGGCGCGGCGGACTGAGCGTCCTCGCCGGCCCGACCGCCGGGTACCTGGTCGGATGGGTCTTCGGCGCGTACGTCACAGGACTGCTCGTCGACCGGGTCCTCCCCCGGTACCGGTTCTGGACGGGCTTCGTCTCCAACGTCGTCGGCGGCATCGCGGTGATCTACGCGTTCGGCATCCCGGTCACCGCCTGGCGCATCGGAAGCTGGGAGCTCGCGACTCTCTGGAGCGCGATCCAGTACCTCCCCGGCGACATGGTCAAGGCGGTCCTCGCCGCCGCCGTCGCCGCCGGTGTGCACCGCGCGTACCCCGTCCCGCGCACCGGACGTCCCCAGGGGCGCGCATGATCGAGCTCAGGAACATCACGCACGGGTACGGCGGCCGCCCGGTCCTGCACGACATCTCGCTGCGGCTCGAGGAACGGCGGATCGGGCTGATCGGCGCGAACGGCTCGGGCAAGTCGACCCTGGCCAGGCTGCTCAACGGCCTGATCCTGCCCGACTCGGGACAGGTCCTGGTCGACGGCCTGGACACCAGGAGGCGGGGCCGGGCCGTACGGCGGAAGGTCGGCTTCGTGTTCCCCGACGCCGGCACTCAGATCATCATGCCGACGGTCGCCGAGGATGTGGCGATCGGCCTGCGGAACCGGGGCCTGTCCAAGGAGGAAGTGGCCGCCCGTACCACCGCCGTCCTGGCCGAGCACGGGCTCGCGGCCCACCACGACCATCCGGCGCATCTGCTGTCGGGCGGCCAGAAGCAGATGCTCGCACTGGCGGCGGTCCTGGTCACCGAGCCGGAGATCCTGGTCTGCGACGAGCCGACGACGCTGCTCGACCGGCTGAACGTGCGAACCGTCATCGAGACGCTGCGATCCCTGCCCCAGCAGGTCATCCTGCTCACCCATCAGCTGGAGACCTTGGAGGGTTTCGACCGGGTCCTGGTCGTGGGCGAAGGGCGCGTCCTCTTCGACGGGCCTCCCGGAGACGCGATCGACCGTTACATCGAGCTGATCGACGCCGAGGCGGCCCCAGCGGGCGAACAGGCGGGCGAGCCGATCGCCGGATGAACACCTTCGGCGTCTATGTCCCGGGAGACACCCTCCTCCACCGGCTGCCGGCCGGTGCGAAGCTGCTCGCCCTGCTCGTCGTGATCACGGCGACGCTGTTCATCCGCGACCCGGCGGTGGCGCTGGCGGCGGCGGTCTTCGCCTGCCTGGCCTACCCGGTGGCCCGCGTCGGCCTGCCGCACCTGGGGCGCACCGCCCGTGGCCTGCTGCCCTTCCTCGCGGTCACTCTGGTCTTCCAGTCGTTCACCGCGGGCTGGCGCACCGCATTGGTGCTGGCCGCCCAACTGTTCATCGCGGTCGCCCTCGCCGGGCTGGTCACGCTCACGACCAGGGTCGCGCAGATGCTGGAGCTCTTCGAGCGGCTCGCCCGGCCGCTGCGGGTATTCGGCGTCCGGCCCGAGCGCGTGGCGCTGGTGCTGGCACTGACCGTCCGCTGCGTCCCGATCGCGTTGACCTCGTGGCGGTCCGCCCACGACGCCTACGTGGCGCGCGGGCTGACCCGCCGCCGTCACCAGATGGTGGTGTCCGTCATCGTCAGTCTCGTCAGGTCGGCGGAGGCGATCGGGGAGGCGATCAGCTCTCGCGGCTTGGACTGACGAGTCCGAAGAGGCCATCCCGGCAGGCGTGATCACGCGCTGGCTCCCCATCGGGCATCCAGCGCTTTGCGAGCCTGGGTGCGAATCTCTGAGCCGCCGCCGGGGTGCGGCTCCCCCGCGTGCCGGGGGCGCCGTTCGCGGGGGAGCCTCGCCATCGTCTGCCGGGCAGCGGTCGGCATCGCACGGACGCGGGGCGTACCGAACAGGACCGAGGCCGTTACAGGGGCGGGCGGCGGCCTTCCCAGGGGGTGCTGAGGACGACCGTGGTGCGGGTGGCCACGTTGGCCGCGGCGCGGATCTGCTGGAGCAGGTTCTCCAGTTCGTTGGGCGAGGCCACCCGTACCTTGAGGATGTAGCTCTCCTCGCCCGCCACCGAATGGCAGGCCTCGATGGCGGCCAGGTGGGCCAGCCGGTCGGGGGCGTCGTCGGGCGCGGCCGGGTCGATCGGTTTGATCGACACGAAAGCGGTGAGCGGCAGCCCGATCCGCTCGTTGTCCAGCTGGGCGGTGAACCCCTTGATCACGCCGCGTTTCTGCAGCCGCCGTACCCGCTGGTGCACCGCCGACACCGACAGGCCGGTCTCCTTGGCCAGATCGGTGAAGCTCATCCGGCCGTCGTCGGCCAGCAACGCCATGATCTGACGATCGATCTCCTCCACCCAGGAAATCTAGCGTGTCGGCGGTCATGATGTACGGGCAAGCACGATCACGGCGGAACCTTCTTTCACCCCATCTTTCGCCCTGCGCTCAGCTGGGCTCCTTCGCCCCGCCTTTCGCCGGTCCCTGGTCCGGCCTTCAGGCCGGGCGCGCGGGCGAGCGGGCCGCCCGCGGCGGGCCGCAGCTGCCGCGGATCACCAGTTCGGCCGGCAGCAGCACGGGGCCGCGCCGGGTGCGGCGGGTGCGGTCGCGCAGCAGCAGCTCGCACGCCCGGTAGCCGATGTCGTGGCCGGGCCGGGCGACGGTGGTGAGGGGCGGGTCGCACAGCTCGGCCCAGGGCACGTCGTCCACCATGGCGATGGAGACGTCGGCGGGGACGCGCAGGTCGAGCTCGCGGGCCACCAGCACGGCGGCCTCGCCGAGCAGGTGCCCGGCGGCCAGGACGGCGGTGACGTCGCCGCGCCGTTGCAGCAGGCCGGCCGCGGCGGCGAAGGCGCTGTCGCGCTCGTGCCGCGCGGCGACGACCAGGTCCTCGTCCACCCTGGCGCCCAGGGCCGCCAGGGTGTCGCGGAAGGCCCGCTCCCGCACCTCCGCCGGCGCCCCTGCCCTGCCCTCCCGCGCCTCGGCCCGCTGCGCCGGCGGCCCGGCTCCGTCGGGGTGCGTCCGGGAAACCCGCGCGTCGGCGGCCGGGGCGTCCTCCCGGGCGGCCGTCGAGGGGGCGGGGGCCGCGCCGAGGAAGGCGATGCGGCGGTGCCCCAGGCCGACCAGGTACTCGGTCAGGGTGCGCACGCCCGCGCGGTCGTCGGCCAGCACGGCCGGGACCTCGCGCAGGCCGGGCGGCACCCGGTCGGCGAACACCACGCTGGCGCCGATCCCGGCGGCGGCCTGCCAGGCCGCCTCGGTGCCCGCGGGGACGGCGATGATCCCGTCCACCCGCTGCTCGACGAGCCGGTCGACGATCTCGGCCTCGCGGGCGGGGTCGCCGTGCGCGGCGTCCAGGATCACGTGCTCGCCGAAGGTGCGCGCGCAGGCCAGCACACCGGCGACCAGGTCGGCGCAGAACGGGTCGGTGACGTCGGGGACGATCAGCCCGATGCCGCCGCTGCGCCGCAGTTTCAGCCCGCGGCCCAGGGCGCTGGGCCGGTAGTCCAGCTCGCGGGCGGCGGCCAGGACGCGCTCGCGGGTGGCGGGGCTGACCGAGCCGGTGCCGGAGAAGACCCGGGAGACGGTGGCGATGCCGACCCCGGCGGCCGCCGCCACGTCCTTGATCGTGGCCGACCGGCGGCCGCCCGCGTCCCGTTCCGCCGCCATGCCCGCTCCCTCCGCGCCGCGTCCGGCGGCATCTTCTCACGATCAACCGTTTTCTGGAAACGTTTCCATAATGTTTACTCCAGCCACAAGCTAAGCGCCCAGGTGGGCGGCGGGCGTTGGAAACGTTTCCATCGAAAGGTGCGACATGGCGGAGATCGTGCTGGACCGGGTCGACAAGGTGTACTCCGGCGGCGTCAAGGCCGTCGACGGGCTGGACCTGGAGATCCGCGACGGCGAGTTCATGGTGCTGGTCGGCCCGTCGGGCTGCGGCAAGTCCACCGCGCTGCGGATGATCGCCGGGCTGGAGGAGATCAGCGGCGGCACCATCTCCATCGGCGAGCGGGTGGTCAACGACCTGGCGCCCAAGGACCGCGACATCGCCATGGTCTTCCAGAACTACGCCCTCTACCCGCACATGACGGTCGAGCAGAACCTGGCGTTCGGGTTGAAGCTGCGCGGGGTGTCCAAGGAGGACCGCGCCAAGAAGGTGCAGGAGGCCGCCAAGATGCTGGGCCTCGAGCAGTTCCTGTCGCGCAAGCCGGCCGCGCTGTCGGGCGGCCAGCGGCAGCGGGTGGCGATGGGCCGCGCGATCGTCCGCGAGCCGCAGGCGTTCCTGATGGACGAGCCGCTGTCCAACCTGGACGCCAAGCTGCGCGTGTCGATGCGCGCCTCGCTCAGCCAGCTGCACGAGCGGCTCAAGGTCACCACGGTGTACGTCACCCACGACCAGGTCGAGGCCATGACGCTGGGCGACCGGGTGTGCGTGCTGCGGGAGGGCAGGCTGCAGCAGGTCGACACGCCGCAGCGGCTGTTCGACAACCCGGTGAACCTGTTCGTGGCCGGGTTCATCGGCTCGCCCGCGATGAACTTCGTGGAGGCCGATCTCACCGGGGGCGACGGGGGCGTCGAGGTGTCGTTCGCCGGTTACACCCTGCCGGTGCCCGACGGGCTGCTGCGGAACAAGCCGGGCCTGGACGCCTACGTCGGCAAGAAGGTGATCCTGGGCGTGCGTCCCTCGGACTTCGAGGACGCCGCGCACGCCAAGCCCGACTGGGCGCCGCTGAGCGCGACCAGCACCGTCACCGAGGAGCTGGGCAGCGAGATCAACGTGATCTTCACCATCGACGCGCCGCCGGTGGAGCACAAGGACACCGCCGACCTGGCCGAGGACGCCGCCGAGGGCGAGAGCGAGATGGCGATCCCGCTGGTGGAGAACAAGGCGCTGTGGACCGCCCGGGTCAACGCCCGCTCGCACGTGCGTCCCGGCCAGGACATCGAACTGGCCGTCGACACCCACCGGCTGCACTTCTTCGACCCGGCCAGCGGCCTGGCGATCGGCCACCCCGACGCGGCCTCCGCGGGCGTCGAGGTCACCAAGGCCTCGGCCTAGGCGTCCCCGCGCGGGGTAGGGACCCGGGCGGCACGGCGTCCACGGCACTCCTCCACGGCCGTGGGCGCCGTGCCGCCCGCCTCCCCCTGCCCGCCCCTCCCGCCCGTCTCGCGCGGCTCCGGTTGTCCGTGTCGCCCGGCCGGCCTCAGTCGACGATCACGGTCTCCCGGGGGGTGTGGTTCATCCGTTCGAAGCCGTCCTCGGTGCACACCACGATGTCCTCGATGCGGGCGCCGTGCGGGCCGGGGTAGATGCCCGGCTCGACCGAGAACGCCATGCCGGGCGCCAGCGGCTCGGTGTTGCCCGCGACGATGTAGGGGTCCTCGTGGGTCTCCAGGCCGATGCCGTGTCCGGTGCGGTGGAAGAAGTGCTCGCCGTACCCGGCGGCGGCGATGATGTCGCGGCCGGCGGCGTCCACCGCCTCGGGGGTGGCCCCGGGCCGCACCGCCCGGCAGGACGCCTCCTGCGCCTCGCGGAGCACCTGGTAGTAGGCGGCGTAGTCGGCGGGGGGCTCCCCGACGCAGTAGTTGCGGGTGGAGTCGGAGCAGTAGCCGCTGGGCATGGTCCCGCCGATGTCGACCACCACCGGCTCGCCGGGCCGGATGACGCGTCCGGACAGCTCGGCGTGCGGGTTGGCGCCGTTGGGGCCGGATCCGACGGTGACGAAGTCGACCCTCTCGTGGCCCTCGGCGATGATCGCGTCGGCGATGTCGCGGCCGACCTCCCGCTCGGTGCGGCCGGGCTTGAGGAAGCCGGGGACCGCGCGGTGCACGCGGTCGATCGCCGCGCCCGCCTCGCGCAGTGCCGCGACCTCGGCGGGGCTCTTGCGCATCCGCAGCCCCCGCAGCACCCCCCCGGCGGCGACCTGCTCGGCGCCCGGCAGCGCGGCCCGGAAACGCAGCGCCATGACGGCCCACATCCGGTCGGCGACGGCGACCTTGGCCACCTCGCGCGGCAGCCGCGCGGCGACCAGCGCGAACGGGTCGTCGGTCTCGTCCCAGGACACCAGTTCCACGCCCAGGGAACCGGCCGGGGACTCCTGCGCGGCGGGCAGCTCCAGGCGGGGCACCACCAGGAACGGGTCCCGGCCGGCCGGGACGACCAGGCAGGTCAGCCGCTCCAGCGGCAGCGCGTCGTAGCCGGTGACGTACCGCAGGTCGGGTCCGGGCGTCAGCAGCAGCGCGCCCAGCCCGGCCTCTTCCGCGGCCCGGCGCACCTGGGCGAGCCTCTCCCGCGGATACAACTCCTTCGTCACATCCGTCTCCATGTCGATCGCGGCGGTTCCGGCGCCGCCGGGTGCCGCCGCTCCCTCCCCTCGCGTGTCGACCCGATCGTGCTGCCGGGTCCAGGGTGCAACGGGTCCAGGATCCCAGGCGGCGCGGCCCGCGCCGTACCGCGGATCGTCGGCGGGGCGTGCGACCATGTGGGGCATGAGCGAGGAGGGAAGGCGCCGCCTGAAGGCGCCCCGGAGACGAGCGGGGAACAGGGCATGAGCGGGCTGATGCTGCTGGACACGCCGTCGTTGTACTTCCGCGCCTTCTTCGGGGTGCCCGAGTCGGTGACGGCGCCGGACGGGACGCCGGTGAACGCGGTGCGCGGGCTGGTCGACATGATCGCGCGGCTGGTCCAGGACCGGCGGCCCGACCGGCTGGTGTGCACCATGGACGCCGACTGGCGGCCGGAGTTCCGGGTCGCGGCGCTGCCGTCGTACAAGGCGCACCGGGTGGCCGATGACGGCGGCGACCAGACGCCCGACGCGCTGGAGGCGCAGCTGCCGGTGATCGACGCGGTGCTGGCGGCGTTCGGGCTGGCCACCGCGGGCGTGGCGGGCTACGAGGCCGACGACGTGATCGGCACCCTGGCGGTGCGGGGGGCGCGGCAGGGGCCGGTCGACATCGTGACCGGCGACCGCGACCTGTTCCAGCTGGTGGACGAGCGCGGCCCGGTCCAGGTCCTCTACACCGCCCGCGGCATCCGGAACCTGCAGGTGATGGGCGAAAAGGAGGTCGCCGCCAAGTACGGCATCCCCGGCCGCGGCTACGCCGACTACGCGACGCTGCGGGGCGATCCCAGCGACGGGCTGCCGGGCGTGCCGGGGGTGGGCGACAAGACGGCCGCGGCGCTGGTGACGCGATTCGGGTCGCTGGAGGGGATCCTGGCGGCGCTGGAGTCGGGGTCGGCGGAGGGCTTCCCGGCGGGGGCGCGGCGCAGGATGGAGGCCGCCCGCGACTACCTGGCGGCGGCCGAGACGGTGGTGCGGGTGGTGACCGACATCGACGATCCGGCGCTGCGCGACCTGGACGACCGGCTGCCGTCCGTCCCGCGCGATCCGGAGGCGGTGGTGGAGCTGGCCGACCGGTGGAACCTGACGGGTCCGGTGAACCGGCTGCTGAACGCGCTCGCCCCGTCCTGACCGCAAATCTGACGTTTCGGCAACGCCGGTCTGTCGAATGTGTCAGATGACGCAGACAGGCGGTGCCCCGGGGAGCAGCATCCTGATCGATGACGGGGTTGCCTGGGAGATGTGGACGGCGCGATCGTGCGGCGGCCGGAACGGCGCGGGGCCGGCCCGCGGCGGGTCCGGGGGCCGGCGGATGAACGGGCCGGCGCCCGCGGCACTGGGCCTTACCGCCCCACTCCCCCCAACTGCCGCGGGCGCCGGTTCTCCCGTGACATCCGACTTGCCAGAAGGGCATGGCGATTGTCCACTGGAGTCACCCTCACCCCGACCCCGCGCCCTCCCGCGCGGGGGGCACAGGAAACGGATCGCCCGTGACGGAAAGGACCTCCCTGCCGAGCGAGAGCGCCCCGGGCCGCCCGGACGGCTTCTGGGACGCGCTGGACGACGCGCAGCGCGCCGCGCTGCGCCATGTCTCGCGCCCGCGCACGTACCCGGCCAAGAAGCCGCTGTGCTACCAGGGCGACGAGTCCGACCACATCATCATCATCGAGGACGGCTGGGCGAAGGTGACCTCCTCCACCGAGGACGGCCACGACGTCGTGCTGGCCGTGCGTGGCCCGGGCGACCTGGTCTGCGAGAGCGCGGTGCTGGGCAGCCGGCTGCGGTCGGCGACGGTGACCGCGCTGAGCCCGGTGCGGGCGCTGGTGGTCCCCGCGGCCCGCTTCACCGGGTTCCTGGACGCGCACGCGGGCGTGTGGCGGCTGGTCAGCGGCACTTTCGTGCGCCGGCTCGACGACGCCGACCAGCGGCTGCAGGCGCATGTGGCGGCCAAGGGCGCGCAGCGGCTGGCGCTGCTGCTGGCCAACCTGGCCGACCTGTCGGCCCGGCACGCGCCGCCCGCGTCCGACGGCAGCATCGAGATCGCCCCGCCGCTGTCGCAGGAGGAGCTGGGCAGCTGGATGGACGCCTCGCGGGAAACGGTCGCGCGGGCGCTCAACAGCCTGCGGGCGCTGGGTCTGGTGCGCACCGGCTGGCGGCGCATCACGGTGGTCGACCTGCCCGGCCTGCGCTCCTACGCGCAGGGCCGTCCAGGTTCCTGACCACCCTCGCGGCCCCAGCCTGCCAGGCGCTTGCGAGCTTCCGGACCGCCGGGCGGCCGGGCGGCCGTCCCGTCGAGGGGCGGCCGCCCGGCGACCGCGAGGCCCGGCCCCTGCCGGCGGCCCGTGACCTGCGTGCGGGGGCTGTGCTGTGGTGGGTCGTCGTGGGTGGTCAGCGGCGGGCGGTGCGGCGGCGTGTCCAGCCGCGGCGGCGCCAGTCGGTGCCCGCGCCGACGCCGGCCAGGTGCAGGGCGATCAGCAGCAGGCCCACGGTGATGAGGGTCTGGTAGTCGAAGGGGTCGGAGGCGACGTCGGCCAGGTCGAACAGCAGGGCCAGGCCGAAGACGGCGGCGGCGACGATCGCGAGCATGGAGACCTCCCGTAGGTGGTGTATCCCCGAGTGCACTTCCGATGTCCGAAAAGTCGCCTGGCAAACCTGCGGGCTTTCGGGCGCGGGAAAACCGCATGCGCGGGGTCGTCCACAACCACTACGGTCGTTTCGTCCGAACGGGAGGAAATGTGCCGAGACTCAATCAGATCATCGCGGTGGAGAAGGGCGTGAAGGCCAAGGCGCTGCGGGAGCTCACCGACGCGCACCACACCGTGCAGAAGCAGCCCTTGCTCTCGGGCATCTCCCGCACCTACCAGCCCAAGGACGAGGAAGGCGAGCAGCTGCCGCCGGAGTCGACCCGGGTGCAGGTGAAGACCGAGGAGGTGCTGCGGCAGGTGGCCGCGGCGCTCACCCGGCTGTTCGACGTGACCGCGACCAAGGACTGGACCAACTGCGTCGCCAGGGCCGACGTCACGGTCGACGGCCGGACGCTGCTGCGCGAGGTGCCGGTCACCTACCTGCTGTTCCTGGAGAAGCAGCTGGTCGATCTGCAGACCTTCCTCAAGAAGCTGCCGGTGCTGGACGCCGCGGAGTCGTGGACGTTCGACGGCTCGACCGACGGCTGGAAGACCGAGCCGGTCCGCACGGTCAAGACCAAGAAGGTCCCCTTCAACCACGTCAAGGCCGAGGCGACCGACAAGCACCCGGCGCAGGTCGAGGTGTTCTACGAGGACGTGGCGGTCGGCTACTGGACGACGGTGAAGTTCTCGGGGGCGCTGCCGGCCCGGCGCGTCAACGAGCTGCTGGACCGGGTCGAGAAGCTGCAGCAGGCGGTCAAGTTCGCGCGCGAGGAGGCCAACGGCACCGAGGCGGACGAGCGCAGCGTGGGCGAGGTGGTCTTCGGCTACCTGTTCGGCTAGAGTCGCAGGCTCCCCCGTGTGGAGCGCGGGGGCGCGCCCCATAAGGGCGCGAAGCTGAAACTGAGACGTCAGCCTGAACCGCACGGTGTTCAGTGGGGGTTCGAATCCCTCCCCCGGCACGTCGCGCCGGGGTGGCCCAAATGGTAGAGGCAGCCGTGAGCAGACTCAGACTATCGCTCCAGCTTCAGCATTCACCGCCGATCGCCGGATCGAACGGGCGCGGACATTGATCGCCGGGTTGCGGGTTCAACTCCCGCTCGCTCCTCTCATGGGGCGATAGCTCAACCGTAGAGCACGGCGACATGAGGATTGATCCGCGTTCTTAAACGTGCCGGCGTGCGCAAGTGGGCGGTAACCAGGGGCCCGGGGGCCGGGTAAAGCCCCCGGGCCCCACCTGCCTGCCCGGGCGTGGTGGTAGCGGGCGCCCGCTGGGACGCGGGGGAACCACGGGATTTCAGCGCCATGGCCCTTGAGTAAGCTCGGGCTGGCGAGTGGAATGCATTTTATAATCCGCCCGTTGCGCTTTGGATCCGGTCTGGTACGGGGACATCTCTTCCAAGGAGTATGACGAGGTCTCCGGGGGAGGGCGATGCGGCGGTGCACCGGCGGGTACGGCGCGGTGATCGCCCCCGTGCCGCGATTACGGAGATCGTCGTCAATGCGCCTCGGGCGGGCGCGGCGGCGGGTTCCGCCTGGCCGGCCCCTGGTCATCTTCACCGGAATTCCCAGGGAACTGTGATCGCGTTTTTCTGACGCACACACCCCTGTTCCGGATTTTTCTGGCATCTCTCGATGCTTCTCTTTCCATGCGCTCGAGGGTTTCGCGCTTCGAGGGATGCCCGTGCAGCGGACGCCTTGCCTTCTCGCGTCCCGCCACCCGCTGTCGCCCGCTCCCGAAAGGCTCCCGCCTTGCCTCGCCCGACCGCCCCCGCCGCATTCCTCGGGGCTTTGATTCTGCTGATTCTGCTCGTATGCCCGGCCGTGACCGGCCCGGTGACACCGTCTGCCGCCGCCGGCCTCGCGCCGGCGGCGACGGTGGTGGAGGAGCGCGCGGCCGGGCCGCGCGCGCTCGACCTGACCATCGACTCCCCCGCGATGGGCCGCCGCGAGACGGTGCGGCTGCTGCTGCCGCGGGGCTGGTCGCGCGGCTCGTCGCGGACGTGGCCGACGCTGTGGCTGCTGCACGGCGGCGCCGACGGCTACACCGCCTGGACGCGCGACACCGACGTGGAGAAGCTCACCCGGGATCGCGGGGTGCTGGTGGTGATGCCGAACGGGGGGCGGTGCGGGAACTACTCCGACTGGTGGAACTTCGGGGACGGCGGCCCGCCCGCCTGGGAGCGGTTCCACATGACCGAGGTCCGGGGGATCCTGGAGCGCGACTACGGCGCCGGGAAGCGGCGGGTGATCGCGGGCAATTCCATGGGCGGGCTGGGCACGATGCTGTACGCGGCCCGGTTCCCGGGGGCGTTCCGCGCGGCGGCGGCGTTCAGCGGCTACCTGCACACCCTGTACGGGCACCGTCCGGGGGACGACTCGGCCGGGTGGGGCACGTCGGTGGTGTGCCCGGGCACGGACTGGCGGCGGGTGTGGGGCGATCCGGACGACCAGGCGGACATCTGGCACGCGCACAACCCCTACGACCTGGCCGGGCGGCTCGCGGGGGTGCGGTTGTGGGTGTCGTGCGGCACGGGCCGTCCCGGCCCGCTGGACGCGCTCCCGCTGCCCGACCCGATCGAGGCGGCCGCCTACGAGCACGCGCGGGCGTTCACCGGCCGCCTGCGCGCGCTGGACATCCCGGTGACGACGCGCTTCTACGACGGGCGGCACGACTGGCCGTACTGGCAGCGGGAACTGCACCGGGCGTTTCCGATGCTGATGGCGGCCCTGGAGCGGTGACGGGCGCGGCTCGTCCCGGCGGGACGGAGGCGGCGGGGCGGGCGCCGGTCAGGCCGCGGGTTCGATGTCGAGGGCGCGGCCGAGTTCGGCGGTGAGCTCGGCGTTGAGACGGTAGGCGCGCTTGACCTCGTCGATGATCCTGGCGCGTTCCACCTCGCCCCAGGGGGCGGCGTCGAGGAGGGCGCGGTAGCGGTCCTTGAAGCCCTTGGGCTTGCCGGGGAAGCGGTAGAAGCGCACGCCGTCGTCACCGGCGGCGAGGCCGAGCATCTTGCGGACCTGGACGCCCATGTACTGGCCTCCGGACAGGTCGCCGAGGTAGCGGGTGTAGTGGTGGGCGACGAAGCCGCCGGGCCAGTCGAAGCACACCTCGCGCAGCCGGTCGCAGTAGCGGCGCGTGGCCCCCAGGCGGCCGGGGCCGCCGACGCGGTCGCGCCAGTCCGGCCCGTAGAGGAAGGCCAGGTCGGCCTCCAGGGCGCCGAGTCTGCTGAGGCCGTCGAGGGCGAACGCGCCCGCGACGGGGTCGGCCGACATCCGCTCGGTGGCCTGCTCGAGGAGGTCGTAGACGGGGTGGAGCTGGGCGACCAGCGCGGCGTACTCCTCGCGGTCCAGGCGCCCGTCGAACAGCGCCGCCATGTAGGAGGAGGCGCCCGTGCCGTCGTGGTCGCCCACGGTGGCCTCGCGCAGTTCCGTCGAGAATCCCCGGTCCGGGTCGGCCATGTCAGGCTCGCCTCCTCCGCCTCGCCGCATTCATCGACTGTTAGGCTAGCCTTACCTAACTTGATCCGCCAGAGCGTGTGCGGCGTTTTTCCGACGCTACGTCGGCTACTTTACCGACGCGGCGTCGGAATGCCTAGGGTGACCGAGGCGGCGCGGGCCGCCCCAGGGCAACCCGGGACGCCCGGGGGCAGCCCCGGACGCCGGGGGCGGCCCGCCGCCGTTCAGTGGGGCCGCTCCGGGGGGATGCCGAGGGCCTGGCGGGCCTCGGTGGCCATGCGGACGACCTCCTGGCGCACCTGGGCACGTTCGGTGAGCCTCTGACTCCAGGGGATGCGGACGGGGACGTCCTTGCCGTCGACGGTCGCGGCGAAGTCGATGCCGTCGGCGTCCAGGCCCGTCATGCGGGCGGCGCGGGCGTCGGGCCGACCGCCCAGGGCGCGGCAGATGGTGGCGCAGTCCTCCGCGTGGTCCTCGTTCATGTGCCGCGTGATCTGCCGTACGACGTCCTGGCCGAACGGGTCGCCCTCGCCCATGGCCCACCTTTCCGCTGTCGGGGTCCGGTCTTCTCGGCGTTCCGGTCTTTTCCGGCACGGCCACCCTAACGACTGAACCGTCCGGGGCCTGCGGCGCGTACAGGCGGGCAGACTCGCGACTCTCGGCTGGGGATGGGGGCTCATTTGGGTTCAGGTCCTCGATGAGCAGGCTGGACGGCGACGATGGCATGGCCGCCGACCTGTGGCAGCGGCTGCTGGCCGCGCTGGAGTGCCCGTGCGCGGTATGCGGGGGCACCGGGAAGGTGCTCAGCGAATCCTGGAAGGTGTGGCACGAGCGGGCGGGCGAGCTGATCAGGGTCGCGCAGGCGGCGCGCAGGGCGACGACGTTGCAGCCGTCCCCGGCGGTCCGCGGCGGCGTCCCCCGGCCCCCCGTCCCGGGCCCGGGCTCCGGTCCCGGCCCTGGCGGCGGTCCCGGCCCCGGCGGCGGTGGCGGCCCCGGCGGTTATGGCGGGACCGTTCCAGGTCAGGTGCCGCAGGCGCTGCGGGAGACGACGCCGCAGGGGGTGCCGCAGATGGCGCCCGCCGCGGTCCGGGCCGCTCCCCCGGTGGCGCGTCCCGTGGCGTCCCCGCCGGTGCTCGATCCCGGGCCACCGGGCCCGGCGGGCGGGCCTCCGCCGCACGATCCCGCAGGGGGCGGATGGGCCGGGGCCGGTGCGGCCGGGGGTGATGCGGCGGAGCCGGGGTCGGCCGGGGCGCCGGCGATCGTGGCGGCGATCGACCGGGCGATCGACGATCATGTGCGGGCGCGCCCGCCGGGGCCGGAGCGGATCGCGTGCGAGGCGTGCGATGGGTGCGGGAGGGCGCTCACGGCGGCCGGTGTGGGGCTGACGGAGTTCCTGGCGCGGCACGGGCTGGTGTGGGCGTCGCCGGGGGTGAACGAGTCGGGCGGTGAGCCCGTACAGCCGGGGGACGGCCCGAATCCGACACCTCCGCGGGGGCAGCTGTGACCACGACCGATGGCAGGCCGCTGTTCCAGGCGCCGGCGAGCGGCGGCGAGCAGGCCGCAGGCGCGGAGTCCGGGAGCGCGGCCCCTGCGGGGGCGGGGCCGACCCGGACGGGCTCCGCGGTGTCGGGATCGGCCCCGCCGGGAGCCGGGGCGGCTGCGCGGACGGCGGGATCCCGTCCGGCGGCTCCGTGGCTGCCCGCGGCCGCGGCGGCGCTGCTGGTGCTGGCGCTGGTGGTGCGGTTCGGTGGGGCGTTCAGCGCGGAGGTGGTGCCGGGGCTGACGCGGACGGGGGCGCTGACCAAGGGCGGGCTGGCGGTCGCGGAGCTGGCGGCGCACGCGTGCGGGGCGGTGACGGTGGGGTGGCTGCTGCTGGTGGCGGTGTTCCTGCCGGCGGGGGCTCCGGCGGCGGTGGTCCGGCGGTTCCTGCGGGCGGCGTCGCTGTGGGCGTCGGCGTGGGCGCTGTGCGTGCTGGCGGTGGTGATGTTCTCGGTGTCGGACCTGTTCGGGGTGCCGGTGACGACGGGCGTCTCGGGGAACATGCTGCGGACGTTCCTGCTGGAGCTGTCGCAGGGGCGGGCGCTGCTGGTGGTGGCCGTGGCGGCGGTCGCGGCGGCGGTGATCGCGCAGGTGGCGACGAGGCCGGGCGGTGCGGGGTATGCCCTGCTGGTGGCGCTGGGCGGGCTGGTGCCGCCGGTCTTCACGGGGCATGCGGCCGGTGCGGCGTACCACGCGGCGGCGGTCTACAGCCTGGTCGCGCACGTGCTGGCCGCGGCGTTGTGGGTGGGGGGCCTGGTGGTGCTGGTGGCGGTCGCGCGCGACCCGCTCCGGGCGGCGGGCTGGGAACTGGGCGCCGTGGTGGCCCGGTACAGCAGGCTGGCGGCGGTGTGTTTCGCGGTGGTGGCGCTGAGCGGGCTGGTGAACGCGTGGATCCGTCTGGGCGGGTGGGACGTGGGGTCGCGGTACGGGACGCTGGTGGTGGCGAAGACGGCGGCGCTGGCGGGCCTGGGGGCGTTCGGGTGGTGGCATCGGCGGGTGAGCGTCCCGGCGCTGCGGGCGGGCCGGGAGCAGGCGGTCGCGTCGGGCACCGATCAGACGAGCGCCCCGCGTGGGGACCAGGCGAGCGCGCGGGGCGGTTCCGGCGGTGGCGGGCGCGGGACGTTCGTGCGGATCGCGGCGGTGGAGATCGTGGTGATGGCGGCGACGATGGCGCTGGCGACGGGGCTGTCGCGGACGCCTCCGCCGGAGGTGCCGCAGGGAACGCTGGATCCGGTGGCGCTGCGGCTGGGTTTCCCGCTGCCGGGCCCCGCGTCGTGGGGCGCGTATCTGCTGGAGTGGCGAATCGATCCGCTGTTGTCAGTGGTGGTGCTGGTGGCGGCGGTGCTGTACGCGGCGGGCGTCGTCCGGTCGCGGCGTGCCGGCCGGCCGTGGCCGTTGACGCGGGTGCTGGCCTGGTATGCGGGGCTGGGGGTGATGCTGCTGGTGACGTGCGGGGGGCTGGCCCGTTACAGCATGGTGCTGTTCAGCGCGCACGTGGTGCAGCACATGGTGTTGAGCGTGGTGGTGCCGGTGCTGTTGCTGGCCGGGGCGCCGGTGTCGCTGGCGTTGCGTTCTCTGCCCCGCAGCGCGGAAGGGGGCGGGCGGTCGGCTCGTGAGCTGCTGGTGGCGGTGCTGCGAAGCCGGGCGGTGGCGTTGGCGTGCCATCCGCTGGTGGCACCGGTGGTGTTCGTGGCGGGGTTGTACGGGTTCTACCTGTCGCCTGTGTTCGAGGCGTCGTTGCGCAACCACGCTTTGCATACGCTGGTGATGCTGGTGTGGGTGGTGTCGGCGGTGGCGTATCTGTGGCCGGTGATGGGGGCCGATCCGTTGCCGCGGCGGCCGTCGCCGCGGGTGCGTTTCGCGCTGGCGGCGGTGGTGGTGCCGTTCCCGGCGGTGTTCGGCGCGGCGGTGGCGGGGCGAAGCGGGGTGCTGGCGGCGGACTGGTACGGCGGTCTGGGCCGGGCATGGGGCGACGGACTGCTGCAGGATCAGCGGGTGGGGGGCGGCCTGGCGTGGGCGCTGGGTGAGATCGCGGCGCTGGCGGTGATCGCGGCCCTGGCACGGCACTGGATCCTCGCCACGCCCGCCACCCAGCCCGCGCCTGCGCCGGCCGCGGCGCAGGCGCCGTCCGCCACGCGGGCCTCGGGCAGCCCGGCGGCGGACGGCCGGTCGGCGGACGGCCGGGTGGCTGGTCAGGCGACGGAGGAGTAGGCGACGACACCGCGGCGCATGGCGTCCATGGCCTTGCGGGCGGTCTTGCGGATGTGGCTGTTGGGGGGTGCGGCGTCGGAGATCTGGCCGAGGAGGTCCAGCAGCTGCTTGACGGCGCGGACGAAGTCGCCGGCGGTCATGTCGGTCTCCAGGAGCACCTCGTCGAGGTCCTGGCCCTTGGCCCAGCGGTAGGCGGTCCAGGCGAAGCCGAGGTCGGGTTCGCGCAGGAACGAGACGCGGTTGTCCTTTTCGATGGCGTCGAGTTCGCCCCACAGGCGGACCATGGCGGCGAGGGCGTCGCGGCTGGGGCCGGTGGGCGTCTTGGGCGGGGCGGCGTCGTCGGGCTGGCGCGACTCGTAGACCAGGGCTGAGACGCAGGCGGCGAGCTCGGCGGGGTCGAGGGTCTCCCAGATGCCGGCGCGCAGGCTCTCGGCGGTGAGCAGGTCGAGTTCGTTGTAGATGCGGCCCAGGCGGCGGCCTTCGTCGGTGACGGTGCCCTCGTGCAGGTAGCCGAGTTGTTCCAGGACTCCGCAGACGCGGTCGAAGGTGCGGGCGATGACCTGGGAGCGTCCTTCGACGCGGCGGCGCAGCTGTTCGGTCTCGCGTTCGAGGCGGAAGTAGCGTTCGGCCCAGCGGGCGTGGTCCTCGCGCTTGTCGCACCCGTGGACGGGGTGGGCGCGCAGCTGGGCGCGCAGATCCTTGATCTCGGTGTCGTCGGTGGCGGGGGTGTCCCGGTGGCGGCGGCGTTCCCGGACGTCGTCGGGCACCTTGTTGCGGAGGGTGGAGGCCAGGTCGCGGCGGGCCTGGGGGTTGCGGGGGGAGAAGGACTTGGGGATGCGGATACGTTCGACAGGCTCGACGGGACGCGGGAAGTCCTGGATGGACAGACGCTGCACCGAGCGGCTCACGGTCAGGACGAGGGGCGCGGGCCCGTCGGAGCGGCGGCCGAGGCCGGGGTCGAGGACGACGGCGAGGCCGGAGCGGCGCCCGGAGGGGACGAGGATGACGTCTCCGGGGCGCAGGTGCTCCAGGGAGCGGGCGGCTTCGGCGCGGCGTTCGGAGGAGCGTTCGCGGGCGAGTTCGGCTTCGCGGTCGGACAGGCGGCGGCGGAGCGCGGCGTACTCCATGAAGTCGCCCAGGTGGCATTCGGCGGCCTTGGCGTAACCGTCGAGGGCCTCTTCGTTCTTGTGGACCTGGCGGGCCAGGCCGACGACGGCGCGGTCGGCCTGGAATTGGGCGAAGGACTCCTCCAGCAGGGTCCGGGCCCGTTCGATGCCGACGGCGCCGACGAGGTTGACGGCCATGTTGTAGGAGGGCCGGAAGCTGGAGTTGAGGGGGTAGGTGCGGGTGCCGGCCAGGCCGGCGACGGAGTTGGGGTCGACGCTGGGCGACCACACGACGACGGCGTGCCCTTCGACGTCGATGCCGCGGCGGCCGGCGCGTCCGGTGAGCTGGGTGTACTCGCCGGGGGTGAGGTCGACGTGGGCCTCGCCGTTCCACTTGTCGAGCTTCTCGATCACGACGGTGCGGGCGGGCATGTTGATGCCCAGGGCGAGGGTCTCGGTGGCGAAGACCGCCTTGATGAGGCCGCGGGTGAACAGTTCCTCGACGATCTCCTTGAAGGTGGGCAGCATCCCGGCGTGGTGGGCGGCGATGCCGCGCTCCAGTCCGGCCAGGAAGTCGTCGTAGCCCAGGACGCGCAGGTCGTCGCGGGAGATGTCGGCGGTGCGCAGCTCGGCGTGGGCGCGGATCTCCTCGGCCTCCTCCTTGGAGGTGAGGCGGAGGTTGGCGTTGAGGCACTGCAGGACAGAGGTGTCGCAGCCGGCGCGGGAGAAGACGAAGGTGATGGCGGGCAGCAGGCCGGCGCGTTCGAGGCGTTCGATGACGTCGGGGCGGGCCGGGGGGCGGAACCGCTGGGGGCGGGGGGCGCGGCGGCGTCCGGTGCGGCGGCCCTGGTTGACCTTGGCGCGGCGGACCTCTTCGACGGCCATCCGCTGCAACTGGGGGTTGATGCGGGCGGGACGGTCGCGGCCGTCGCCGGCCGCGCCGCTCTTGGCGTTGCGGGCGGCCTTGCCGGGGCCCGTGTCGACGAACAGGTCGTAGAGGCGGGTGCCGACGAGCATGTGCTGGAAGAGGGGGACGGGGCGGTGCTCGTCGACGATGACGGCGGTGTCGCCGCGGACGGCGTGGAGCCACTCGCCGAATTCCTCGGCGTTGCTGACGGTGGCCGACAGCGCCACGATCCGGACCGAGTCGGGGACGTGGATGATGACCTCTTCCCAGACGGCGCCGCGGAAGCGGTCGGCGAGGTAGTGGACCTCGTCCATGACGACGAACGCCAGGCCGGAGAGGGTGGGCGAGGCGGCGTAGAGCATGTTGCGCAGGACCTCGGTCGTCATGACGACGATCGGGGCCTCCCCGTTGACGCTGTTGTCGCCGGTGAGCAGGCCGACCTTCTCGGGGCCGTAGCGGCGGACCAGGTCGGCGTACTTCTGGTTGGACAGCGCCTTGATCGGGGTGGTGTAGAAGCATTTGCCGCCGCCGGTGAGGGCGAGGTGGACGGCGAACTCCCCGACGACGGTCTTCCCGGAGCCGGTGGGCGCGGCGACCAGGACGCCGCTGCCCTCCTCCAGGACCCGGCAGGCCTCGAGCTGGAAGGCGTCCAGTTCGAAGTCGTAGAGGGTGCGGAAGTCCAGCAGGGCGGGGCCGTTCCCGGCGGTGCGCGTGCGGTAGGCGGCGTACCGCTGGGCCGGGGACTGCCCACCCAGGGCCTGCGTGTCGGGGGTGGTCATGGTTCGAGCCTACGGTTTGGACCGGCCCGATTCCCAATCCGAGGCCGGGCGGGGCGCGCCGTTCGCCGCGGGCTGATCGCCCGCTCACCGGCCGCGCCCGGCGCGTCGCCACGGGATGCGGCCGGGGGGCCAGCAGTTTGATCGCCACCGGGCGGTCCAGCGACACGTCCCCGGCGCGCCACACCCCGGCCGACCGGCCGGTACCGGCCCGCCGGCAGCACCGCTTCCTCGGTCACACGCCCGAGCCCGCCCGTGAATTCCTCTTCCGCCGTGATCGCCCGCCACGCCGGGACGGCGGCCTCCCCTCCGAAGGCAAGGGGCTCCGCCCCCCACGGGGGCAAGGGGGCGGAGCCGGCGCCACAGCATGCCCTGACTCCGACAGAGCCTGTAGCTCGCGGCCGCGGTGAGGTGTTCCGCAGCCGCCACCCACTCCAGCGCCGGCACCTCCCCGAATGTCACACCCCCGTCCGGGCGGGTGCGATCAACGTGAAGCTTCTTACGGGCTCTCGACAGCCGGGAGCGCACGGTCCCAGGGGGATCCCAGCGCCTCGGCGGCTTCGGCGCCTACGCACGGCACGAGCACCTCGCGCTCGGGCTGCGGAGCGCGGCGAGCGCCGCATGCAGCAAGGAGAGCCGCTCGCGGTCATCGACGCGGGTGGCGATCCCGTCCCGACCGGGTGTGCCCGTCGAACAACTCTCCGAACACTTCCGCGTATACGGCCGCGCACGCTCTCTTCCACATTCATGAACTGTCCGGGGTGTCCAGGAGTCCCCAAGATGCAGCTCACAACGGCCTTAGGTCCGCCATACCGTCCCCCTGGCATGATCGCCCGATTGACGATCAACAGCGAATTCCGCCGTCCAAGGCGGCCGGTGACCATGCGTCATTGACCGCGTTCCTGGCGTCGAGGTCTGGGACTCGGTCCCGAACCCACCGCGGCGCAACCCACCAGACCTGTACACCGAGGAGCGGGCTTTTCTTTCTGGACGCCTTTTCATGTCTATCGGCCAGTCTTTTCGTAATGACTCGATAATCGTTGAGACCAGATACCTGCGGTGCATCGATCCTGTATACATCGACTGTGACCTCTGCTCCTCATTCGTCAAGATCACCTCTCTATGTCCTGGAAGGCACCCCCGAAGCGGAGATCCCGGCCGAGGATGACCGTCCCGTCCGCGTCATCGCCGGTTCCGGCCGCCGGGTGAAGGCGCGCATCATCGATCTGCTGCTGACCGTCTACCTGGTGCCCGGCGGCCTCCTCGCGCTCTTTTTGACCCTCATGCTGCTGACCGGTACCGCCGAGGACCTGGAGTGGGTAGCCGGAATCTTCATCGCCCCTGTGCTCGTCACCCTGTTCCTGCTGCGGGTCGCGCGGCTGGCATGGTCCGGCTGCACGGTAGGCCAGCGGGTGGCCGGGCTCCGCGTCGTGCGTCTCGAGGACGGAGTACGACGCCCCAGCTGGAGGCAGTCGCTCAAACGGTGGATGATCCCAAGGTCTCAGGCCATCATCCCTCTGCTCGACGACATCCGCGCCCATGAACAGGACCAGCGGCTGGGGCAATGCCTGCATGACCGCAACGCCGGGACGGTCGTGGTGCTGGCACGGGCGACGGCACGCGAACGAGCCCATCGCATCGTCTTGGGCTCCACCCTCGCGATCCTCATGGCCGCCATACCGCTCGCTCCGCTGGGGGCGGCGTATCTGACGATCGCCCCGGCCATCAGGAAGCTGCCCGCCGAAGGCGGCGGTGAGCCGGCGTTCACGGTGGACAGCTTCTACGGTAAGGAGATCCGGTTCACCCGTCAGATCGGCGACCGCGTCGCGATCTTCGACCGCACCTCCGCCAACGTCCTCGACAGCGAGCAGGGCTGCCTGGCGGGCGCGGTCCACGAGGCCGCCCGCACCGTCCTCCGCCAGGCCCGCTGCGAGGGACGGATCGAGGCCGCGTTCACAACCACCGACGGCGCCCTGGTCAGCGGCCACGTCCTCAGGTTCCCGGACGCCGCCTCCGCCGTCGCCGCCCGGCAGCGCCTCAAGCACACCGACCTGCGCTTCACCCCGGACCATAGGACCGCCCCGAAGGACGGCTCGTACATCGGCAGGGTCGGAGACGAGTCACGCTACGTGGTCGCCACCTCTGTCATCTCCCCCAAGCAAGTGAACGGCGTCCAAAAGGCCGACAACGCCCTCCACCTCATGCACTCCGAAACTCTTGTCACAATAATATGGCGCTGATCAGCCAAAACGCCGCTATCGTGCGCTTTCCCCCACGGGAGACCCCGGCCGAGCCAACGTCGACCTTCTCCGCAAGCGGATCCTGCTCCGGGACTGAGCCCACGGCCACAAGATCAGCGACAGAGCGGGACACCACCTTGTCCAGCGTGAAGTGCCCGAAGTCCCAGACCCCGCGGCAGAACGAGTCGGCCGCCACCGCGTAGCGGCCCAAGTCCGGGTCGACTGCCAGCCCGGTCACCATCAGTGCCGCGAAGCCGACCATGATGCCAATCGCCTGGATCCGGAACAGGCCCTGACGCGCTCGCGTCAGGCAGGGCGATCACTGAACGACTTCGCCCGCTCCAAGATGAGCGACGACGAGCGGAACGCCGCCTTCATGCTGGGCTGGTTCACGGACGCGTTGAACGCCGCGTTGTGGCCCGAGCGGCACGCCGCCGCCCGCGCCGCGCTCCGTCCCTCACGCAGGGTCCTCCCCAGCTCCGCGACCCCGCCCAGGAGACGCCGTCCTGCACACCCTCCGCGGCATCACGGACCCGACGTGACCGCGGACCCGCCGTCCAAGGCCCGGCGCAGGTCCGCGTGCGGGCGCTCGGAACGCCAAGTGGCGCGCGGTTCGCGCCATATGACCGGCGCCCCAGGTCCCGCCGCGCTGCGAAGGTGAACCCGCGGGCCGCCGCCCGCCGGGCGGCGGCGTCGCAGAGCACTCGGCCGTCAGGGCTGTGGGACTTTGAGCAGCCGGTTGCGGGAGGCCCACGCCTGGAACGGCACCCCATGGGTGTCCCTATCCGGTCGGGCGAGTGCTGTCGGGCCGGTCTTGGCCGCACGCGGCCGGTGGCGCTCGGACGAGGGGCCTCACATCGGGCGGCGATTCAGGGGGCGTGTCCCTGGTACTTCACCGACCTCGCGCTGCGCAGCGTGTTCAGGCTCCCCACGGGAGCATGGTCAGATGCAGGGGGTTCTCGTCGGCTACTTCGCCTCCGAGGATCCGCAGGGCCCGATCGAGGTCGTCGAGGCCGAATCTGTGGGAGTGGAGCCGTGAGAAGGGGTAGTCGCCCGCGGCGAGCATCTGTACGGCCTGTTGGGTGCTGGTCGATGACGAGCCGAACACGCCCCGTATTTGATGTTCTCGCGTGATCACGGTGTTGAGGTCGAGGCCGTCGAGTGCCATGGCTTTGATGCCGGCCGCCACGAGGCGGCCTCCTTGCCGCAGGCTCGCCAGGCCGTCCTTGGTGGGCAAGGTGGTGCCGGGGACGGTGTCGATGACGACGTCGACGCCCTGCCCGTCGGTGAGTTCCCGTACGTGGGGGACGATGTCGCGTGATGTGGCATCGATGAGCTCATCGGCCCCGAACCGGGTGAGCAGGGCGGCCTTGTGCTGGTCGCGGGCGAGTCCGGTCACGATGATCTGCCGGGCGCCGGCGCGGTGGGCGACGGCCGCGCAGGTGAAGGCGCGCTGGCCGGCTCCGAGGATCAGGACGCGGTCGCCGGGCCGGACGTGGGCCGCCTTGGTCGTCCAGTGGATCGCGTTGGCGAGCGGGTTGAAGAGAGTGGCGTCCTCGTCGTTGAGATGCGGCGGGATCTTCACCATGAAGGTGCCCGGTAGCAGGACCATGTATTGCGCGTTTCCTCCCCACAGCCCGGTGCCCGTCGAGAGCGGAATGGTGGAGTATCGGCGCTCTGCGCGGCACCGGTCGCCGGTCTGGCCCGCGCATTCGGTGCACTGGCCGCATCTGATGCCCGGGTCGACGGCGACCCGGTCCCCGGGTCGGGCGTCCCATTGTTCGGCGGCCTGTTCGTCGACCAGTTCCAGTACACCGACCATCTCGTGGCCCGACACCAGCGGCAGTGGTGCCAGGGTCGGCGAGCTTTTCCGCAGGTGCCCGGTGTAGAGGTCGTAGTCGCTTCCGCACAGGCCGTTGGCCGTCACGCGGAGGATGGCGCCTCCGCGGGGCGGGCGGTCGGGTACGGGAAGGGTCTGCATCCGGATGTCCCGGTCTCCCACGGTCACTGCCGCCTGTGCGTGCATATCGCTCCTGTCCGGAAATCGCTCCGTATGAGGCACGCGGCGCCGCGGAGCTCTGCGCTTCGCGGGCCGTCGGTGGTCGGCGTGCGCTGTCGGGGTCGTGTCAGGTGCTGGCCGGGCCCGCCGGGCGCAGGCGGATGTGGTGCGGGCCGAGTTCGTCCAGCGAGGTGACGCCGAGCAGGCGCATGGTGCGCAGGATGTCGGCGCGCAGGATGTCTCCGGCGTGCCGGACGCCTTCCTGGCCCGCGGCCATGAGTCCGTAGAGGTAGGCGCGCCCGACCAGGACGGCCTTGGCACCCAGCGCGACGGCGGCGACGACGTCACCGCCGGTCAGTACGCCTCCGTCGAGATAGACCTCGGCCTGCCCGCCGACGGCTTCGACGACTTCGGGCAGCAGTTCCAAAGGAACCGGTGCCTTGTCCAGCTGGCGGCCACCGTGGTTGGACACCACCACCGCGTCGGCGCCCAGGTCGACGACCCTGCGGGCGTCCTGGGTGCTCTGGATGCCTTTGACCACCAGCGGCCCCGCCCAGGCTCGGCGTAGCGCCGCCAGGTCCTCGAAGCCGAGGGCGGGGTCGAGGAGTTGCTCGACGACGTCCGCGAAGGTGGCGGTGGAGGAGTCGACGCAGGCGAACGACAGCGGCCGGGTGGTCAGCAGGTTGAACCACCAGGTCGGGTATCTGGCCATGTCGAGCATGGTCGTCGGCGACAGCGACGGCGGTACGGTCAGCCCGTTGCGCACGTCCCGGAGCCGTGCACCCGCGACGGCCGTGTCGACGGTCAGGATCAGCGCCGAGTACGACGACGACGCCGCGCGGCGGACCAGGTCCATGGCCGCGGCGCGGTCACGGCCCATGTAGAGCTGGAACCAGTTGTTGCCCTGGGGCGCCGCGGCCGCGAGGTCTTCGGGTGTGGTCGTGCCCATCGTCGACAGCGCGTAGGGGATGCCGAGCGCGGCCGCCGCGCGGGCGACGGCCGGTTCGCCTTCGGCGTGCATCAGGCGGGTGAAGCCGGTCGGCGCCAGGACCAGCGGCAGTGCCGCGGCAGTGCCCAGCAGGGTGGTGGAGACGTCCACCTGCGAGACGTCACGCAGGACGCGGGGCTGGAACTCGACCCTGGCGAAGGCGGCGCGTGCGCGGGCCAGGCTGGTCTCGCTCTCGGCGGCGCCGTCGACGTAGTCGAAGACGGCCCGGGGGACGCGGCGCCGCGCGATCGCGCGCAGGTCCCTGATCGAGCCGGCCCGCGCCAGCCGGCGGGGGCGCGCGGCGTTTCCGGTGGCGGGAGCGATGAGCGGTCGTAGTTCCGACCATCGTGGTAGGCGCCGGGTCATGGGCGCGGGTGCCGGTCTCATCGCCCGTCGTCCCAGCCGGCGATCTTGGGGACCGAGGAGTAGTCGCGGAAGAAGCGGCTGGCCGAGTCCGGGTCGATCGGCACGTGCACCAGTGCGGGACCGCCGTGGCCGGCGGCGATGGTGCGTACCAGGCGGAGATCGGCCAAGGTGTCGATGCGGTGGTAGTCCAGGCCGAACGCGGGTGCGAGGGCGGCCAGATCGGGGTGGGGTACCGCGGCCAGGCGGCTGGGGATGCCCCGGCCGCGGGTGTACTGCACTTCGGCGCCGTAGCCGCCGTCGTCCAGGACGACGATGATGAGCGGCAGCCGCTGTTCGGCGACGGTGGCGAGTTCCTGCAGGGCCATCATCAGGGATCCGTCTCCGGTGAAGTGGACGGTCCACTGCCCTGGGCTGGCGATGCAGGCTCCCATGGCCGTTCCCAGCCCGAGTCCGATCGAGCCGGCGTGGATCGGGTAGATGAAGTGGTCGGGGCCTGCGGGCTCGACGTAGGTCACGATGTCCGCGGTCGCCTGCCCGGTGTCGGAGGCCAGCACCGCCCCCGGCGGGAAGCACTCGCGCATGGCCAGCGCCACCTCCCCCACCAGGAACGGTGCGCGGACGTCGTCTTCGGCGGGGCGGCCGGGCGGGCGGCGCATCTCGGCGAGGCGGTCGAAGGGCGGCAGGGGCGCGGAGCCGCCGCGGGCGGCGCCGTGGTGCTTGCGGAGCTCCTCCAGAAGTGCCTCGCAGGACAGGTGCGCGTCCCCGACGATGCCCAGATCGGGGACCCGCCAGCGGCCGATGGCGGCGGGGTCGGCGTCGACGTGGACGATCGTGGAGCCGTCGAGCAGTTCGGTGGCCGTCCACGGGTTGAGCGAGCAGCCGACGGCCAGGATGAGGTCCGCGGCGCCGATCACGTCCGCGCCGCGGCCGGTGGCGAAGCCTCCGCAGATGCCGATGTGGCGCTCTCCGTTGAGCAGTCCCTTGCCCAGCAGGGTCGTGGCCAGGGGGGCGTCCAGGTGCTCGGCCAGGCGGTGGACGGCGTCGATCGCCGCCGGGTCCGCGGCGCCCCGGCCCGCCAGGATGACGGGGTTCTTGGCCGCCGCGAGCAGCTCCGCGCCGGTGGCGATCGCCTCCGGGCTCGGCGTGACGGGCCGCGCCCGCCAGCCGAGGGCGTGCTCGGGGAGCGTTTCGGGGAGTCGGCCGCTGAGCAGGTGGGGGTCGGCGACCTCGTACAGCAGGCTGGTGTCGACGCCCAGGACGTAGGGACGGCGCTCGGTGAGCGCGCCCGCGAACGCCGCGCGGATGTCGTCGGCGAGGAAGGCCAGGCCGCGGGTCTCGCGCCAGCCCGCACCGGTCAGGGCCACCAGTTCCCGGGTGGGGAATCGCTGGGAGTTGTGCAGATCGGCGCGCGGTGTCACTCCGGTGAGCAGCACCAGCGGGGTCCGGTGCCGGCCGGCCTCGGTCAGCGCGGTGACGGTGTTGGTGAAGCCGGGCCCCTGGGTGACCGAGGCGAAACCGACCGATCCGGTACGGCGGGCCCAGCCATCGGCCATGCTCACGGCGGCGTCCTCTCGCCGGACGCCGACGAAGCGGACACCGAGCTGGTCGAGGGCCGTGGCGATGGCGATGTTGCCTTCGCCGAGGAGACCGAACTGAACGGTCACCCCCGCGTCGCGCAGGTACCTGGCGATCATCTCGCAGGCAAGCATGGGCGGTTTCCTCCATCCCCTGTCCCACCCGGGCGGGTGTGCATGTGCGGGTTCATCACGCGCCGGGTCACGGCTGGGCGCGGTCGTGCGGCTGTGCGCGGTGGTGGTAGGCGGCCAGTGACGCCTGGCGCGTGTAGCGCCAGAAGTCGATCACCCGCCATGGCATGTTGGCGATCACCCGGCCGCGGGAGTTGGCGTACCAGGTGGTGAATCCGGGCTGGGTCCAGATCATCTTGGCGTGCGCGGCGTCGACGGCGCGGGTGTACTCCTCCCAGTCCTCCTCGCGGATCTCGACGGACTGCAGCCCGGCGTCGACCATCTTGCACATCAGGTCGGTGAGGTAGTGGGCCACGCACTCGGCGAGGAAGATGAAGCTGCCGCCGTGGCCCAGGTTGCTGTTGGGCCCGTAGAGGACGAACAGGTTGGGAAAGCCGGGGGTCGCCACTCCCAGGTACGCGCGGCCGTCGTCGTCGTTCCATGCCTCGCGCAGCGTCACCCCGCCGCGGCCTTTGATCGTCAGGGGGTAGGTGGGGCGCTGGGCCTCGAAGCCGGTCGCCAGGACCACGATGTCGGCGGGATATCGCGCGCCCGTCGAAGTCACCACATGGTCGTGGGTGAGCGCGGCCACGCCTTCGGTGACGAGCGTGACGTGGTCTCGTTTGAGGGCCCGGAACCAGCCGTTGTCCAGCAGCATCCGCTTGCCGAAGGGCGGGTAGTCGGGCAGCGTCTTGTCGACCAGGTCCGGGCGGCCGTCCAGTTCGGTGCGCAGGTAGCGTTCGAAATGGCGGCGGTGGCCCTCGTTGATCTCGTTGATGGAGCGGGGACGCAGCGGCCAGTCCGGGTCCAGTTGCAGGGACGGGTGCACCTTGTCGTTGAAGATCCACCCGAGCCGGACCCGGTACCACTCGTAGTAGAACGGCACGTGGCGTATCAGGTAGTGCATGCCGGTCGGGATCGGCTCGAAGTAGTAGTCGCTCGGCGCGACCCACTGCGGCGAGCGCTGGAAGATGGTGAGCTCACCGGCCTCGTCGACGATGGCGGGCACGATCTGCATGGCGCTGGCCCCGGTGCCGACGATCGCGACGCGCTTGCCCCGCAGGTCCAGCCCGGCCGGCCAGTGCGAGGAGTGGAAGACCTGCCCGCCGAAGTCCTCCATGCCCGCGATGTCGGGCAGTTTGGGCTTGCTGAGCTGGCCCACCGCCGACACCAGCACCGGCGCCCGGTGCCGCTCGACGCCGTCCGCGGTGCGCACGGTCACCGACCACAGGCCGGCCGCGTCGTCCCAGGCCGCGTCCAGGACCTGCGCGCCGAACGTGACGTTGCTGACCAGGTCCAGGTCGCGGGCCATGTCGCCGACATAGGTCTCCAGCTCTTCCCGTTTGGCGAAATGCCGGCTCCACTCCCGCTGGTAGAAGGAGAAGGAGTACAGGTAGCTGGGGGTGTCGACACCGCAGCCCGGATAGGGGTTGTTGACCCAGGTGCCTCCCACCCGGTCGTTCTTCTCGAAGATGACGTGCGGGACGCCGGCCGTCCTCAGGTCCCGGGAGAGCGTCAGCCCGGAGATGCCGGCCCCTATGATGATCACCGACAGGCCCGACGACGCGGCGTCGCGTTCGCAGCGGGGCGGGGTCCGGGTGGCGAACCCCAGCTCTTCGGCGACCATCGGCTCATACTCGGCCGGGACGTCCTCGCCCATGCTGGTGCTCATCAGCTCCAGCAGTTCCGCGCCCCGAGGTGCGGGCCGGGCGACCGGTTCGCCCTTGGACCACCGCAGGGTCGCCTGCGCGGCGGCCACCCGCAGCTCCTGCTGCACCTCGGGCGCGAGCCCACCGGTGGGGTTGTCGTCCAGGCCCTTGGGCCGGGTGGGCCGGTAGCGATCGCCGAGCCAGGCTCGGTCGCCGGTGAGCTGGTAGAGGACGGGCAGCAGCGTGGGCACGTTGGCGTCGTGCAGCGCCCGCACCAGCTCGTCCTCGTTCAGCCCATCGGGGTTGTCGACGGTGGCCCTCAACGCTGTCTCCTTCTGTGGGGATGGGCGGCGGTCATGGCGATGGCGGCGACGGCACGCGCTGGTCGTCGCGCACGGGGCGCGTGCCCAGTTCGGACCGGATGACCTTGCCGGTGGTGCTGCGGGGGACGTCGCGGGCGTCGATGAACTCGATCAGGCGCGGGCGTTTGTACCGGGCCAGCCGGCTCTGGCAGTGCGTGTCCAGCGCGGCCCGGTCGGGTGTACGGCCGGGATGCGGCACCACGAAGGCCTTGACCGTCTCGCCCCACCGGTCGTCGGGGACGCCGATGACGCAGGCCTCGGCCACGTCGGGGTGCGTTGCCAGAGCGGCTTCGACCTCCAGCGGGTAGACGTTCTCACCACCGGTCTTGATCAGGTACTTCTTGCGGTCGACGAAGCGCAGCGCGCCGTCGTGGGTGCGGACCAGCAGGTCACCGGTATGCAGCCAGCCGCCCTCGAAGGTCTCGGCCGTCGCCTCGGGACGGTTGAGGTAGCCGCTCATCACCGACGGGCCCCGCACCACGCACTCGCCGGGTTCGTCCACCTCGGTCTCCGAGCCGTCGGCGCGGACGATCCGGATGTCCAGCATCGGCGCGGGGTACTTCTTCCAGTCCCGCTCGCCGGTGCCGTGAATCCGGTTGGCGGCCACCAGCAGGCTCGACTCGGTCTGCCCGAACAGATCGACGAAGTCCACGCCCCGCTCCAGCAGATCGTCGAGCAGCCGCGCGGGCAGCAGGTTGCCGTAGCCACCGCCGAAGCGCAGGCCCCGCAGCCGGGACCGGCGGGCGCGGGCGGCATCCAGGAACTCGGCGAACATCCCCGGCAGGAACCACGACCAGGTGCCGCCGCGGTCGTCGACGGCCTCGACCAGCCGCTCCGGGTCGGCGCGGCGGAAGGTCAGGTAGCGGCCTCCCGACAGGAACGTGGCGTTGAGGGGTTCCTCGCCGCTGGTGTGGAACAGGGGCAGCCAGCCCAGGAAGGCGTCCTGGCCGGTCAGGCCGAACCACGACACCAGCCGCAACGCGCGGACGGCCGCCGCCGCCTGGCTGATCATGGCGCCCTTGGGCTGTCCCGTGGTGCCGCTGGTGTAGATGATGGTGTGGATGTCCGAGGGCCGCCCGAGCTCGGGAATCGAGGCGGGATCGGTGCTCTCCAGCACCGCGCCCAGGCCGGGGGGCCGCCCGCCGCGGCCGTGCAGGTCGAGTTCCACCCGTTCGGCCGTCCCCGCGGCCGCCTCTGCGACCTCGCGGTGCCGCCGGTCGAAGAACAGGATCTTGGCGCCCGAGTCCTGCACGCAGTACTCGGCGTCGCCGACGCTGGAGCGGGTGTTGATCCCCACGACGGTCACCCCGAGCTTGGCGCCGGCCAGGTTCACCGCGACGTACTCGGGGCAGGGGTCCGACATCACCGCGATCCGGTCCCCGCGCCCCACACCCCGCCGGAGCAGAAAGGCGGCCACGCCCGCCGCGAGCCGGTCGAGGTCGCGGTAGGTCAGGCGCACACCGTCCTGCGATTCCACCGCGACGCGGCCGGCATGCTGCCGGGCGCTCTGCCGGAAGACCTGCGCGATGCCGATGCCCCGTGCGGCCTCGGCGTCCTGTGGCTGTTGCATGTCCTCGCCCTCCCTGGACCTCATCGGACGCCCCTCACCGGGCGCGTCCCGGCCGGGCGCCTCGGCCCGGCGCCCCTCACCGGGCGCGTTGACCGGGTGCCGCGACGGAGTACCCGGCCGCGACGGCGTCGCGTCCTGTCACCGGCCGGGGCCCCGATCCCCGGGCAGGCCGGGGCCCGGATCCCCGGGCCCGCCGCTGAACGGACGGTGCTCATCGGCCGCTCCACCGCGGGGGGCGTTTCTCGGTGAAGGCCCGCGCGCCTTCCCGGGCGTCGTCGGAGGAAAAGACGCGCTCGGTCAGCGCCGCCTGCCGTGCGAAGCGGTCCTCGGCGCTCCACCCGGCCGACTCGACCATGACCTGTTTGGAGATCTGGACCGCCAGAGGCGCCTGAGCGGCGATGCGCGCCGCCAGCTCCAGCGCGCACCCCAGCGCCTCCCCGTCCTCCACCACCTCGTTGACCAGCCCCCAGGCATGGGCCGCCGCGGCATCGAGGGTGTCTCCGGTCAGCACCAGCTGCATCGCCACCGCCGCCGGGATCCGCTGCGGCAGCCGCAGCAGCCCGCCGGCCCGGGCGACCAGCCCGCGGCCGACCTCCGGCAGCGCGAACCTGGCCCCGCGGGCGGCGACGACCAGGTCGCAGGCCAGCACGGCCTCGAATCCGCCGCCCACGGCGTGGCCCTCGACCGCGGCGATGAGCGGCTTGCGGGGCGGCCGCTCGGTCAGGCCCGCAAAACCCCGTCCCGGCACCGAGGCGGTCTCCCCCTCGGCGAAGCGCCGCAGGTCCATCCCGGCGCAGAAGGTCCCCTGCGCACCCGTCAGCACACCGGCCCGCAGCTCGGCGTCACCGTCCAGCAGGTCGAGCGCTTCGGCGATCACGCGGCCGGCGCTCCGGGTCATCGCGTTGCGGCGGGCGGGGCGGTTGATCGTCATGACCAGGACGCGGTCGTGCCGGTCGATCAGCACCTCACCGGTGCGGCCGGGACTCGACTCCTGGCTGATGTCCGTGCTCGCCCCGGGGTTCATTCCGGGACTCATCGCGCGGCCATCCTCATGGCCCCGTCCAACCGGATCGTCTCGCCGTTGAGGTAGTCGTTCTCCAGCACGCCCACGGCCATCCGGCCGAACTCGGCGGGATCGCCGAGCCTGGGCGGGTAGGGGATCGCCGACACCAGATTCGAGCGCAGTTCGGGTCGCAGGCGCCCCAGCATCGCGGTGTCGAAGGTGCCGGGGGCGATCGTGTTCACCCGGATGCCGTACCTGGCCAGATCCCGTGCGGCCACCAGCGTCATCGCGTGCACCCCGGCCTTGGAGGCGCTGTAGGAGGTCTGCCCGATCTGGCCCTCGAACGCGGCGATCGACGCGGTCAGCACGCAGGCGCCCCGGCACCCCTCGACCGCTTCGTTGCGGCTCATCTCCGCGGCGACCAGGCGCAACACGTTGTAGGTGCCGACCAGGTTCGTGCGCACCACCTCGGCGAACGCATCCAGGTCGCCCGCGGCGTGGGAACGATCCACGATCCGCAGGCGGTCGCTGCCCCGGCCTGCGCAGTGCACCAGGACCCGCACCGGGCCGTCGGCCCGGGCCGCCTCGATCGCGCGCTCGACATCGTCGGCGGCGGTGACGTCCGCCGTCACCAGGCGGGCCCGGCCGTCCAGGTCGTGGCCGGGCCGTTCCGGCTCACGGTCCACGACGGTGACCTTGGCACCGCGCTCGATCAGCTGCCGCGCCGTGGCCAGGCCGAGTCCCGACGCACCCCCGGTCACGATGGCCGTGACCCCCTGCAACCGCATTCTCGTCACTCCCCTTCCCTGATGGCCGTGCCGCCTGCCGGCTCCGCCGTCACAACCCGAGCGACTTGCTGATGATCGACTTCATGACCTCGCTGGTGCCGCCGTAGATGCGTGTCACGCGCGCGTCGGCGTACAACTGCGCGATCGGGGATTCGGTGATGTAGCCGAACCCGCCGAACAGCTGCAGGCACCGGTCCAGCACCCGCCCCTGCATCTCGGTGCAGAACAGCTTGACCCTGGCCGCATCGGCCGCCGACAGCGCGTCCTCGACCAGTTCGGCGACCGCGGCGTCCAGCATCGACTGCGCCGCCTCCAGCTCGGCGCTCATCGCCGCGAGCTCGAACTTGGTGTTCTGGAAGGAGCCCAGCGGCTTGCCGAACACCGAGCGCAGCCGCACGTACTGCACGGTCATGTCGATGGCCGCCCGCGCCTGCGCCACCGCCCCCACCGCGATCGCCACGCGTTCCTGGGGAAGGTTGGAGGTCAGGTAACCGAAGGCCGCCCCCGCCTCACCCAGCCGGTTGGCGACCGGGACGCGGACGTCGTCGAAGGTCAGCTCGATGGTGTCCTGCGCCTTCAGGCCCAGCTTGTCCAGCATGCGGCCCTTGGTGAACCCCGGCATCCCGTCCTCGACCACCAGCAGCGTCAGCCCGTCCCGCCGGTTCGCGGGATCGGTGGAGGTCCGGGCCAGCACGATGATCAGGTCGGCCAGACCTCCTCCGGTGATGTAGGTCTTGGCTCCGCGAAGGATGTAGTGGTCGCCGTCAAGGACCGCGCGCGTGGCGACGGCCGCGAGATCGGATCCGGTGTCGGGTTCGGTCAGCGCGATCGCCGTCATCAGCTCGCCCGAGCTGAGCCCCGGGAACCAGCGCCGCCGCTGCCGGGCGTCGGCGTAGCGGCGGAAGTAGGGAAGCACGACGTCCAGATGGGTTCGCAGCGGTCCGATCGTGACCGCCGCCCGGGCCGTCTCCTCCTGGAGGACGACGTTGAAGAGGTAGTCCTGGCCGCCCCCGCCCCACTCGGCGTCCATGTTCATTCCCATCACGCCCAGATCGCCCAGGCGACGGAACACCTCGTGGGGCACCGAGCCGGCCGCCTGCCAGTCCGGATAGCGCGGCGAGATCTCCTTGCCGATGAATTCGCGCACCACCTGGCGGAAGACCTCGTGCTCGTCCCGGAACAACCTGCGTTTCATTCGCTTCCCTCTCCAGCCCTTCTGCCCGGCCCGTCCTCGCGCCGCCCGCGGCGCCGCTTCCCGGTCCTTCGTCCTGGTGGCCGGTTGGACCGGTCCGCCCACCTCCGGTCTCAACCGCCGCTACGCGATGAGTTCGACCAGGGTGGCGTTGGCGGTGCCTCCCCCTTCGCACATCGTCTGCAGTCCGTAGCGCAGGTCGTTGTCGCGCATGTGGTGCACCATGCGAGTCATCAGGGAGGTCCCCGAGGCCCCCAGCGGATGCCCCAGGGCGATGGCCCCGCCGTGCACGTTGAGCCGCTCGGGGCGGGCCCCGAGCTCGTCCAGCCACGCCAGCGGGACCGGCGCGAACGCCTCGTTGACCTCGAACACGTCGACGTCGCCGATGGCCAGCCCCGCCCGCGACAGCAGCTTCCTGGTCGCCTCGATGGGAGCGGTCAGCATCAGCACCGGATCTCCGCCGCACACCGCACCGGCCCGGTAGCGCACCAGCGGAGGCACCCCCAGCGCGCGAGCGCGCTGGGGGGTGGTCACCAGCACCGCCGACGCGCCGTCGGAGATCTGCGAGGAGTTCCCGGCGTGGATCTTCCCATCGCCGGTGAAGGACGGCCGCAGGCGCGCGAGCGCGTCCACGCTGGTCGTGCGCCGGACCCCCTCGTCCTCGGCGAACCGGCGCCCGTCCACCGTCACGGGGACCACCTGCCCGTCGAACGCGCCCGCGTCGATCGCGGCCGCGGCCTTGGCATGCGACTCCACCGAGAAGGAGTCCAGCCGCCGCCGGCTCATCCCCCACTTTTCGGCGATCATCTCCGCCGAGATCCCCTGGTTGAAGTCGAACCCGTCGTAGCGGCGCCGAACCGCGGGCCCGTAGGGTTGCCCGACCTGCCGGGCCGCGCCCAGCGGCACCCGGCTCATGCACTCCACACCGCCGGCGACCACCATCTCCGCCTGACCGGACATGACCGCCTGGGCCGCCTGGTCGAGCGCCTGCTGACTGCTTCCGCAGGCGCGGTTGACCGTCACGCCGGGAACATGCTCGGGCCAGCCGGCGGCCAGCACCGCGAACCGCGCGATGTTGCTCGACTGGTCGCCGAGCTGGGTCACACAGCCCAAGATGACGTCGTCCACCTCACCCGGATCGATTCCGGTGCGGTCGGCCAATGCGTTGAGAACCTCCGCCGCCAAGTCGACAGGATGAAATGAGGCCAGCGCGCCGTTCCGTTTTCCATGCGCCGTGCGGACCGCATCCAGGACCACTGCCTCCGCCATACAGGGCCTCCTTGTACCGATCGGTCTGTACACGATAGGCTGAACGAACATGGAGGATCAAGTGCTCTCTGATATCCGCATTCTCGACCTCACGCGACTCCTGCCGGGAGGGCTGTGCACCCTCGTCCTCGCCGACCTGGGCGCAGACGTGATCAAGGTCGAAGCCCCAGGTGGCGGCGACTACGCACGAGCGCGGGCGCCGCATCATCCCGACGGGGAGACGACGACGTCATCGGCGAGCTTCCGTGCTCTCAACCGCAACAAGCGGTCGGTGGTCATCGACCTGAAGGCCGAGAACGGCCCGGATGCGCTCCTGGCACTGGCGCGGACGGCCGACGTGGTCGTGGATTCATTCCGGCCCGGCGTTCTCGACCGGCTGGGGATCGGCTACGACCGCCTCGGCGCGGCGAATCCGGGAATCGTCTTGTGCCAGATATCCGGATGGGGGCAGACAGGGCCCCTTTCCCAAACGGCAGGACACGACGTGAACTACCTGGCGGCGATGGGGCTGCTGTCGCACACCGGGCGCCCGGACGATCCGCCCGCGCTGCCGGCGATGCAGGTCGCCGACTCGGCGGCCGGGCTGTTCGCGGCCACCTCCATCCTGGCGGCTCTGCACGAACGCCGGCGCTCGGGGCGCGGGCAGCGCATCGATGTGTCCATCGCCCACTCCGCGCTGATGCTGTCGTCCATGACCGCCGCCGGCGTCCTGGCCACGGGCGAGGCACGCCCGACCGCCGAGGGCGTATGGAGCGGAGGCGCGGTGTGCTACCAGCTCTACCGGTGCGAGGACGGCTGGCTGGCGTTCGGCGCCCTGGAGGAGAAGTTCTGGGCGAACTGGTGCCACGGCGTGGGGCGCCCGGATCTGCTGGGCCGAAGATATGATCCTCCGCACTCGCAAACCCATCGGGAAGTGACGCAAATAATGGCCGGCCGTACCCGGGAGGAGTGGCTCCGGTTCTCTGCCGCGCACGATTCCTGCCTCACCGTGGTCTCGGGCCTCGACGAGGCGCTGGACTCACCGACCGTTCGCGACCGGGGCATGGTGCACCATCTCCCCCACCCCGGAACGCGCGACGGTTACCAGGCACTGGGCCTCCCGGTCTCCTTCTCCCGCACCCCGCCGGACCCGGCCCGGCTCCCGGCACCGGTGCTCGGCGGTGATTCGGACCGGCTTCTGAAGGAATGCGGCGTCCCCGTGGAGGTCGCCCGACGTCTCCGAACGGCGGATGAGAGCTGATGGGCAACACCAGCCAGGCCACGCGAGAGAAGATCCTCGACACGGTCACCGAACTGTTCGTGGACAAGGGCTACCACGGGACGGGCGTCCAGGAGATCTGCAAGGCCGTCAACCTCGGCCGAGGAGCCCTGTACTACCACATCGGCAGCAAAGAGCAGATCCTGTTCGAGATCAGCATGTCGCTGCTGCGGATGGCGCACGACGCGACGGTGCCGCACGTGCAGACCGACGACCCGCCGCAGGTCAAGCTCCGCAACATCGCGCGCGCGTTGCTGCGGCATCACGCCACGCACGGCGGCGGGTGGCAGGTCGCGATCCGCGAGGCGCGGTTCCTGTCGGAGGAGCACCAGCGCAAGGTGATCGACGCCCGGCGCCAGTTCGAGCAGATCTGGTACCGCGTCCTGCAGGACGGGGCCGAAGCAGGGCAGTGGGGGCCGGTCGACGGCATCGACGTCCGGGCGGTCCTGGGCATGTTCAACTACACGGCGCGCTGGATGCGAGCCGACGGGCCGCTGACCCCCGAACAGATCGCCGACCGCTTCGTCGACCTGCTGCTCGACGGCCTCAGGGGCAAACCCGCGACCGGTGACACCGACCGATGACGCGACCGGTGAGAGAGGAGAGCGCCGTGGAGATCTCCCACGACGGCCAGGGGCCCGTACGGGTCGTCACCATGTCGGGCCCCCGGGGAGTGAACGTGTTCACCCGGGCCGTGCACGAAGAACTCGGCGCATGCCTGACCGAAGCCGACGACGACGACCGCGTCCGGGTCATCATCCTGCAGGGCACCCACCGGAGTTTCTCCGCCGGGGCCGACATCGACTCCTTCCCTGCCGCGCCCTGCGACCCCACCACGTTCGTCACCGACTTCCTCCACGCCAACAGCCTCCCCGAGCGGCTCCGCAAACCCGTCCTGGCCGTCGTCCACGGCAACGCCATCGCCGGCGGCTTCGAACTCGCCCTGGCCTGCGACTGGATCTTCGCCCTGCCCGAGGCCAGGTTCTCCTTGCCCGAGGCCCGCTTCGGCCTGGTCGCCGGATATGCCGCGGCCCGCCTGACGCACACCATCGGCGCCCACCACGCGCGCCGCCTGCTGATGACCGGCGAGACCCTGACCGCAGACGACGCCGCCGGCCTCGGCCTCCCCGTCACCGTCGTCCACGAACCCCTCCAGGCAGCCCGCGAGATGGCCGACCAGATCTGCCGTGGCACACCCCACGCCATCCGGCTCATCAAGCAACGCACCGTGGCGCTGACGCGCGCCTTCGACCCCGACTTCGGCATCTCGCTGGCCGCTTACGCCCAACTCTGGAACCTCCCCGACACCCAGGAAGCGATCACCGCGTGGCGCGAGAACCGCCCCGCCCGGCAGCGGCCCCTGAGCGACCCCTGGAAAACATGACCTGAACAATGGCCCCCTCAGCAGCAGAGCACCGCCGTCCGGGCCTTTCCCGATAAGCCCCACCCCAGGGGGCCGACTCCCGGCGCCACCATTCCGACGTGCCGCGACCAACGCGATACGCCGCGCTGTGCGCAGTAATTGCTCTACGCCTCTAGGGCCGCACCAAAGAACCGGTCGCCGAATCACGTGTCAGGACGCTCGGTAGACCGGCATTATCCGCCTGAGTGCGGCGGCCGAACCGAACCGGAAGAACGCCCGGTAACGAACCGCCACCCGCGGGGCACTTCACATGCGGTGCGCGTCCCCTCCGTCATACGTTGTCCCGGCCCGCAGGGAACCTGCGGGCCTGCGGTGCACCACCTGATCGCCGGGGTCGACGCCAGGCCAAGCACATGGTGAAACATCTGCCCTCCGACGACCTCGGCCACCGCCAGCATCCGGCCACGACGACGAGCCGACCCAGCGCGTCCACGCGGTCGCGAGCGACGCACGATGCGGCCACGCACCACCCGGCCCTCGGCTGAGGGAACGATCGACCGGCCGGCGGACGGCTCCGACCCGAAGATCGTCAGAACGCCCGACATCGAAGACCGATGCGTTCTCCGCTCGACAACTCAAGCACCATTTACGGCTAAACGCCCACACATAAGCCTTGTACCGATCGGTCTGTACACGTTACCTTGGTGCGATCCGACCGGTAGACGCCTGCAACCGACGCCGCATCCGCGCCCCACCGACAGGGCGTTGCACCGCCCTGCGGCGCCCGTTGGCGGCCGGCCGGTGATATGTCGCAGTCGAGGAGGCTTCAATGAGCGACATCACAAAGCAATCGGCGGATAGGCGAAGAGCGGGACGCGCCCAGCGACGCGTTCTGGTATCGGCGGCGATCGGGCAGTTCGTCGAGTTCTACGACTTCGTCGTCTACGCCTACGTGGCCTCCACCCTGGCCACCCTGTTCTTCCCCTCCCACGACCGCTTCGCCTCGATGCTCGCGACCTTCGCCGTCTACGCCGTCGGCTTCGGGATGCGCCCACTGGGCGGCCTCCTGTTCGGCCACCTGGGCGACCGCATCGGCCGCCGCGGCGTCCTCGCGGCCATCATCCTGCTCATGGGCGGATCCACCGCTGTGATCGGCGTACTGCCCACCTACTCCCAGATCGGCTTCGTGGCCCCGCTGCTGCTGATCATCGCCAGGCTCGTCCAGGGCCTGTCGGTCGGCGGCGAGGCCATCGGGTCCAACGCCCTGGTCGCCGAACACGCACCCGACCACCGCCGCGGAGCCAACGTGGCGCTCGCCTACGCCTTCGGCGTGATCCCCGCGGTGTTCGCGGCCCTGTTCGTGCTCGCCCTCAACAACCTCCTGGGGGACCAGGCGTTCGAATCCTGGGGATGGCGGATCCCGTTCCTGCTCGGCGGCGTGATCTCCCTGGTCGGCCTCTACATCAGGCGCCGGGTCAGCGAATCACCGGCCTTCGAGGCCATCCGCAGCACCGAGCGCGTCGCCAAAGCACCGCTCCTGAGCGTCTTCCGGGAACACCGCCGCTCCCTCGGCTTCGCCTTCGCGATGGCCTCACTATCGGGCCTGGGCTTCTACTCCCTCACCGGGTACTTCCCCTCCTACCTCACCGAATCGGTCAAGCTCAGCGCCACCGAAGCGCTGGTTTCCAACAGCATCGCCCTCACCGCGGCGTTCATCTCGATGCCCCTCGCCGGCCTCCTGTCGGACCGGATCGGCCGCAGACCGGTCCTCGTCATCGGCGCCGGCACCAGCGCCCTGGCGGCCGTCCCGGCCTACGTCCTGGCCAGCTCGGGATCGATGAGCACCGCGATCGCCGGGCAGAGCCTGCTCGCCTTCACCCTCGGCATCTTCTTCGGCGGCGTCGGCGTCGTCTGGCTCGAACTGTTCCCCACCCGGACCCGCTACAGCGGCGCCGCGACAGCGCTCAACGCGGCCTACGTCATCTTCGGCGGCACCGCACCGATGTTCGGCACCTGGCTGGTGGGGGTGACCGACAGCCTCCTGGCCCCCTCCGTCTACCTGGCCGTGCTCGCGGCAGTGGTGTTCCTGGTCGCTCGCCGGCTGCCCGAAACCCACCGCGCCTCGCTGGTACAAGCCGAAGACTCCAAGCACACCAACCCTGAACTCACACCAGAACGGGAGCCCAAGAAGGCAACCCCGTAACCAGCTCCGTCCTTCGGACACAGCCGATAACGCGCCACAGGTTCACACAGGGACAAGTACTCGCACTCCACTGAAATCATTCAGATAGCAGCCCTGCGGCCGCCCGGGCCAGGTGATAGGCCCAGGCGGCCGCAGGCAGGAACGTCCAACGAGAGCCGACCTCGCTGTAGCGGCCATCACCCGTCCTGCCCGGCGAAGATCGTCCAACGCAGCGGCGTCCTCCAACGCCTCGGCCTTGGACACCGCAGCCGCAGAAATCGCCCTGACGGCCAATCGGATGGCCCACGTTCAGGCCATCGGGCCGAGATCGCCTTCGATGGTGGTCTGGGCGTAGGGGGTGCGGTCCCGGAGGGCGAGGATTTCGGCGGCGAGCGCCCTGAGCGGAACAGGTCCGGGTCTGTGCCAGGGGTTCACTTCAATCCGGCCGCCAGGCGCTTGTCCCCGCCCGCGCCGTCGACGTGCCCCAGGTCGGCATTCGCTGACGGCGCAGACTCGCCACCCGCCGTCCGGGTCGGGATAGCACACCGCCACCACCATCTCGGGCCCGCAGTCAGCGGGCCGCTCGTGGGCCAGCCGTGCCCTGCCAGGCCCGCCGCCGTCGCCCGTGTCCACGCCGTGCCCGCGCTGCAGTTGCCGCTCGGCGCGGCTGTGCGCGCAGGGCCGCCAGCGGCCGCATGGCTGCGAGGACTCCAACTCCCCCGATCTCCCCCGCGGCTGCTCGTACGGCCGTGAACCCGTAACGGTCGCGGCCATGATGGACGACGTGGCGAAGGTCAGCCGCGCACTGTACGCCCGGGACCTGACGGCCGCCGAACGCGGCCAGGTGTGGCAGCCAGTCCGCGATGCCATGAACACCGCACGGGCCCGCACGCAGGGCCAGGCCGCCGTACGAGCGATGGCAGAAGCGGCCGTGGACGACGCGCGGGTCATCCGGGCGGGCTGTGTGGGCCCCCGGCCGAGACACAGCACGCGGCCAACGCCCTGTGCCGGGTGCAGGACCGCGCGACCCGCGTCATGACGCTGGCCGTCCGGGCACGACCTGACGCTGCCCAAATCGTTCTGGCGGCCACCAGTCAAGGTCGCACGGCTGGAGGTCACCGCCGACTACGCCGATGCGCTGGCCTACCTGGCGACGGCATGCGCGAGCGCTCCACGTGGCCGAGGCCGCCCACCGGTACACGGCCGCCGTCCCGAAGTTGGCGGCCGCGCTCGACGAACTGCGCGCATCACTGAACGCCTGTGCCGAATCAGCGGTCACTCGCCCTTGGCTGCGGCCCGTGCTCCCCCGCAGGGGCGGTCCCGCGGGGCCGATGCTTTGCATGGACGGTCTCAGCGGTCAGGTGAGCTGAGGCAGGTCATGCCACTCGCCCAGACCGTGACTCTGTACGAACGTGCGGGCTTGTGCTGCGCGTGCCATGGGGACGAAGGGCTTCTGGTCGCCGACGAACAAGAGCCGGAGTTCGCCGGGCTGGGTTTCGGCGCCCAGGCGGGAGACATAGGCGGGGAAGGGTGGAAGCGACGCTGGGTCGAACCGGAGGTTGATGCTGTAGAAGCTCTTCACGGGAACCACGGTGAAGGAGCCGATCGCATGGGTGGGGAGGAGGAATGTCTCCTTGCCGCGCGAGACCTGTACGCCCTGGGGAGTGAGGACCAGCCGGTCGGGAGCGCCGCGGCCTGCTCTGAGCATGAACAGCGCGAAGGCCAAGGGGGCGCCGCCCATCACGAAGGCGGGCACGGAAAGCAATACATCCAGGCCGCCCTGGAGAGCCCTGACGAGCCCGGCGCCGACCATGAGGACTCCGAACCCGATGAGGAACGCGGTGCCCAGAAGCCTCTTGATGTTGCTGCGCTGATACAGGACAAGTTCTTCCACGAGCCTGGACGATACTTGCTCATCGTCTTCCAGGGTGGCACCCGCTCGTGGAGGGCTGCACGGCTGGGCCGTCGACTTCGCTGCCGAGTCTTGCGACGGGCTCCAAGTGGAACCTGTGGCCCGCCCGAGCCGCTGCGAGTGCGCGCCGAACTCATGGCCCCGCGCGAGCGGCTCCGGCCGACCGGGCCGGACAGGCCCCCGGCGGGCGGGGCGTCCTGATGGGCGACTCCGGGGACGCCGACGGGCAAGGTGGTGCCGCCGCGGGTGGGGGCTGAGTCCTGCACCACGGCGGCGGACGCGGCCGAGAGGCTGTGTCGGACAAGACCGTCCGCCACCACGTCGGCGCGATTTTCACCGAATTGAATGTCAACGACCGCGCAGCAGCGACCGTACGGGCCCGCAACACCGGGCTCGATGAACCCCGTACCTGATCGTCGGCCGCCTGGGGGGCAGGATTCGGGCTCAGGCACAGATTCCGTGTAGCGGACCCGTGTCAATCGGCCAGCGGGATTTGTTTGCGCAGGAGGTCGGGGGTTGGCGCGGCTGTACCTCCGTCTCGTGATCATTTGGCGCGGTTGACGTGGCCCTCGGCTGCGCCGGAGCCGTAGGGCGGGGTGAGCCCCGCGGCCACGGCGCTGGCCGGTGACGAAGGAGTCCAGCTCGGGCAGCTCGTCACCGAGCACTGCTGTCATCCAGACTTCAAGTTGCTGCCCCCGGCGCTCCACCGTCATCTCGGCGAACCGGCGGACATGCGCCTGCAGGGCGACCAGTTGCGGGCAGGCGGTGCACAGCGCGCCGAGTCGTCGTGGTCAAGGTGGGCGGGGTTGCGCAGAAACCAGCCGGCAGCCTGCCGGACCGTCGGCGGGCCGCCCTGGAGCCGGGGCGGCAGGAAGGCCGTTCGCCAGGGCCGGACGTACTGGCGGACGGCGGTATCCCCGCCCCGGTAGCCCAGGGCGCACAGTTCCTGGTAGAGCCGTCGGGCATTGGTGCAGCATTGCATCCAGCGTTGTCGCAGGTAGGAGTCGTAGGCTTCCAGGGGCTTGCGGCGCCTGCCGGTGCCTTCGTGAACCAGGAACTCCTCGGGAGGTTCAGCTCGGCGAACCGGCGGACGGTGTTGCGTCCCAGAGGAGTTAGGGGTGTTCTTTCCGCAGCATCGCCGGCTGCTGCGGCGGTATCTCATCGCCCAGGGGTGCGCTGAGAGCGATGGGTGCCTCTTCCTGAGTGAGTGTCTGACCTGGGCTTTTGTGGTTGTGCTGGTTGATTGCGTGACTGCCTTTACCGTGGGTGCAGCGTGGTGAGGCGGTGGTCCGGCGGCGGATCGAGGAGATTCGCGAGCAGCTCGCCGGGCTGGAGTCGCGGCTGGAGGCCGAGGAGGACCGGTTGTCGCGTTGTTGATCATGCTGGACGGTGGAGGAGATCCTGGGCGAGGTGGACTCGCCGGTCGCCGTGTTGGCGGGTGAGGGTGGAATCGCCAGAGCAGTCGAAGCGGTGGGCGACAGCCGTCGGTGCGTGGGGGTCGTGACGGTGCCGCCGTGGCGGCCGGGCATGTCGGCGCGGATGTTGCCGCAGGCGCACCGGGGACGCGGTGGAGATCGTGGCCGGTGCCGGTGGGGCGACGCGAATCGGCACAGCCGTCTGAGCAGCACAGGTAAGTGACAAACCCGGGAAGAAAGTCACCCAGTCACGACCTTGGCGTCTCGCCACCCGAGAAGGCTCTCGCCCCCGATGTGACATCAGTGGGGCGTCTTGCCGCTCACCCACTTGTGGGACCACATCGCAGCGGTCAGGGCCAGCAGAGATGCGACGGCGAGAAGCAGGGTTACGGGCATCCAGTCGCCCGAGCGGGAGATTGCTGTGGCGATCAGCGGCACAAAGCCTCCGACGGCACCCGCGACGGCGTAGCCGAACCCAGCTCCGCTGTAGCGGATTCGTGCGTCGAACATGTCGGTGAACCACGTCTGCTGTACGCAGGTCGACAGGTTGTGGCCGAGGTTGATGAGCATGAAGAAGCCCAGTGCCATCAGCGGCAGTGATCCGGACTCGAGAGCGGCGAAGAAGGGTATGCCCGCGCCGGCGGCACAGAGGGGGCCCGCGATGTAGAAGGGTCGGCGGCCCCATCGATCAGCCAGTGAGGCCCAGAAGGATGTGGCAGGCACCGCCAGTACCAGCGCGATCATCGATGCGGTCAGGACGGTGTCGGCGGAGGTGTCGGTGTGGTCCTTGACGAAGGCCAGGGAGAAGGTGAAGGCGAGGTAGAAGGTGCTCTGGTCGACCAGCCGCATACCGATGATCGCCAGGATCTGCTTCGGGCCGGTGCGCAGTGCCTCGACCAGAGGCGCGGACTCCTTGCCGTGCTTCTCGGCCGCCTCGACGAACTCGCGCGACTCCGGTACTCCCTGTCGGATCCACAGTCCTACCAGGGCGAAGATGATGCTGATCGCGAACGGGATTCGCCATCCCCAGGCCTGGAACTGAGCGTCTGTGGTGAACGCCATGATGAGCCAGAAGGCCGCGTTTCCGAGCAGCAGCCCGATGAAGGAGCCGATCTGGACTCCGCTGGCCATGAAGTTCCTGCGGCGTGGAGGCGCGTTCTCAACGGCCATGAGCGCGGCTCCGCCCCACTCGCCGCCGACGGCGATGCCTTGGATCGCGCGCAGTGTCACCAGCAGGATGGGCGCTGCAACGCCCACCGCGGCGTAGGTGGGCAGGAGGCCGATGGCGGTGCTGACCAGGCCCATGATGATCACGGTGATCATCAGCATCTTGCGGCGTCCGACCCGGTCGCCGAAGTGACCGAAGATCGCGCCGCCCAGGGGGCGGAACAGGAAGCCGACGGCGAAGGAGCCGAGCGCGGCGAGCGTGCCGACCGTCGGGTCGTCGCTGGGGAAGAAGGCGTCTCCGAAGACCAGGGCGGCGGCGGTGCCGTACAGGAAGAAGTCGTACCAGTCGACGACCGCGCCCACGGTGCTGGCGAGAGCTGACCGCCGGGCGCCCGGCTGTGCGGGGGAGGTCTGCGAACGTGCGTCGACGCCGTGATGGGGCGGTGTGGAGTGTGCGTCCGCGGTCGGTTTGTTCGTTGGAGCCATGTGGTTCTCCCAGCTCAAGGCGAGCCCGTGGGTCGTCGGGGTGGTGAGGTTTGCCAGAATGCCTACGTAGGCATTACGGTGTGGCGCACACCATAGGAGCGCTCGTTAGCGGGTGTCAACCAGTTGGCGACCGGAGAGGAAACTCTGTTGAAACGCAGCGTTGGGGTGGCGCACCTGTCGGCCCTTCACCTGACGCCACCGGATCTTGTAGAGGCCGCCGCCTTGCGCGGCTTCGACTTCGTCGGGACGCGTGTCCGCCCCGCCACCGCAGGGGAATCCCGGTACCCCGTGGACGCGGGTTCTCCCATGTCGGACGAGACGGCCCGCGCGATGTCCGCGACAGGCGTCTCGGTGCTCGACGTGGAATGTTTCTCCTTGTCCGGGACCCAGGCGCGCGAGGAGTGGCAGGCGGTGCTGCGTGCGGGCGCCGCCCTTGGAGCTCGTGTGCTGAACGTCATCGGCGCTGACACCAACCGAAGCCGTCTCGTCGATGTGCTCGGGCAACTGGTCCTGGACGCACGCGAGTTCGGGATTCGGCCTTCCCTCGAGCCGATCTCCTATCAGGCGGTCCGGACGGTCGACGACGCCGCAGGCATCGCGAAGGTCACGGGATGCGGGCTGATGCTCGACGTCCTGCACTTCATGCGCGCCGGCGGATCACCCGAGCAGCTCCTTGAGCTTCCGAAGGGAACGGTGACCGCGATCCAGCTTTGCGACGGCCCCGCAGAGCCGCCCGAGTTCACGCCGCCCGCGCGGTTGCCGATGAATCAGTCAGTCGACGGCTCTTCGCTGCAGCTGGAGTCGCGATCGAAGCGCCTTGTACCCGGTACGGGCACGTTCCCCTTGACCGAGATTCTGCGGGCCCTTCCGGGCGTCCCGGTGAGCGTCGAGGTCCCGGACGTGGTGTTCGTGGACAGCTACGGCACCGACGCCCATGTGGATCGTCTGGCCGAGGCCGTCACGCACATCGTTGAGGCAGAGAACGCGGAAGGAGCCGTTGGATGACCGCGCCTCGTAACGGTGCTCTCGCCGATCTCTCGGATGCGCATGCAGTCAACGGCTCCGAGGCAACGCCGGAGTCGAAGTTGCCAACGACGACGGCGACGGACTCAGCCACTTTCGCCGGCCGTTTCGCGGGTCAGGTCATCCTCGTGACGGGTGCCGCTGGCGGTCTCGGAGCGCCGACCGCTCAGCGGCTGGCACGCGAGGGCGCCGTCGTGATCTGCACCGATGTCACGGGCCACGGGAGCGGAGCGAGCCCTGACGACACCGCCTTCCTCGACGTGACCGACCGCAGTGCATGGGACGGTCTCGTCGACTCGGTACTGGCCGCCCATGGGCGGCTGGACGGTGTCTTGTTCGCACACGGGATCCAAGGGCCCGAGACGCCGGTGACGACGATGCCTTCGGAGGGCTGGGCGAGGACGCTCAGTATCAATCTGGACGGCTGCTTCCACGGCCTTGCCGCGGTCCTGCCCGCGATGACCGAACGCGGTTACGGACGCGTCACCGTCCTCTCCTCCATCTCGGCCAGGGAGGGCAACCCACACCAGGCGGCCTACTCGGCCTCGAAAGCGGCGGTAGTCGCGCTCGTGAAGACCGCCGCGAAAGAGGTGGCTCGCAGTAACGTGACGGTCAACGCCGTCGCGCCGTCACTGATGGCGACCCGGATGCTCGAGGACCTCTCGCCCGAGCGGAACGCCGCCCTGCTCAAGAGAGTTCCCGCAGGGCGCATCGGAACTCCCGCGGAATTCGCCGCGCTCGCGACCTGGCTTCTTTCGCCAGAGGCGAGTTACGTCACCGGGCAGACCCTCGACCTCAGCGGTGGCCGGAATACGGCGTAGTCCTCCATCGTGGACTAGCCATTGATCTGTGTGGACGGTGCAGCCGTCGACCGAGCTCTCAATGACGATGAAGGAGCCCAGTGGTGGGCCATGAGTACGATGTGATCGTGGTCGGTTCGGGAGCCGGCGGCCTCGCGGCCGCTGTCGCCGCCGCCCACGGTGGGGCGCGAGTCCTGGTGCTGGAGAAGGCCGACACGTGTGGTGGCGCGACAGCGTGGTCGGGCGGGTGGATGTGGACGCCGCGCCATCGGTTCGCGCGAGCAGCGGGCGTGGACGAGCCGCTGGAAAGCCCGCGTACCTATCTGCGTCACCGGCTCGGTGAGCAGTACGACGAGGCCAAGGTGACCGCCTTCCTTGAGGCGGCGCCAAAGATGGTGGACTTCTTCGAGGAGCACACCGCGCTGCAATTCGTACCCGGTACGAAGATTGCCGACATTCACGGTGCCACGCCCGGCGCCGCTGAGGGGCATCGCCAGGTGGCACCGAAACCCGTACGGCTGACCCGCCTTGGTCCAGACGTCGCTCCACTACTGCGACGCCAGCTCTACGAGACCTCCTTCCTGGGCATGGGGATCATGGCGGGCCCCGATCTGCAAGCCTTCCTGCACGCGACCAGGTCCCCGCAGGCGTTCGTGCACTGCGCCGTCCGAGTCACCCGGCATCTGCTGGATCTGCTGAGGTACCGCCGCGGGATGAGTCTGGTCAACGGCACCGCACTTATCGGCAGACTATTGCGTTCTGCGCTCGACGCCGGGGTCGCCATCCGCGTCGGAACCGCTGTCACCGGACTGCTGACTGACGCGGATGGCGCTGTCACAGGCGTCAGAGTGCAGGGGCCGGAAGACGCGTACTCAGTCTCGGCCGAGCGGGGGGTGGTGCTCGCCACGGGTGGATTCAGCCACGATCGCGACCTCCGCCGTGAACTGTTCCCCAGAACCCCTACCGGTGATGAGCACTGGACCCTCCCGCCGGCGGGCAGCTCCACCGGTGACGGACTGCGCCTTGCGCAGAGCGTAGGGGGGCAGCTGGACACGACAGCCGCCTCGCCTGTGGCATATTGCCCCGTCTCACTCGTCCCTTATCGCAACGGACGAACTGGCATCTTCCCACACATTCTTGACCGCGGAAAACCCGGAGTCATCGGCGTGTTGTCCGACGGCTCGCGCTTCGTCAACGAGGCGAACGGTTATCACGACTACACACTCGCGATGATCGATGCCGTCCCCGCGGGCAACGAAGTGTGCTCCTGGCTGGTCGCCGACGCCGATTACATGCGTCACTATCCGCTGGGAATGGCAAAGCCCGCTCCCGTGCCGACTTTCCCTTATCTTCGGTCCGGTTACCTGAAGCGCGGCCGGACGCTGGCCGAACTTGCGGATGCTTGCGGCATCGACCGGGATGGGCTGCAGAAGACGGTCGCGACTTTCAACGAGAACGCGCAGCGTGGCGAAGACCCTGAATTCGGGCGCGGTGCCAGTGCGTTCAACCGCGGCTCGGGCGACGCGGACAACCCTTGGCCCAACCCGAGCCTTGCCCCATTGAAGACCGGCCCCTTCTATGCCGTAAAGGTCGTCCCAGGAAGCTTCGCGACATTCGCGGGGATCAAGACCGACGCTGAATGTCGCGTGGTCGACCACTCGGGTGCCGTGATTCCCGGCCTGCACGCGGTGGGCGTTGACGCGGCCTCGGTTCTGGGCGGCCACTACCCCTCAGGCGGCATCAATCTGGGTCCTGCGATGACCTTCGGCTATCTGGTCGGCACCACTCTCGGGAAGATGTGATCGAACGCCGCGACTTCCTTCCATGTTGTTTAGCTGAACTACACGAAGGGATGCAAGGCAGGCAACCGGCGGGGTCTGGCTGCGGTCGTCTAGAATGCGAACATGGTGACCAGCACTGAGTTGGCCGCGTACCTGGGTATCTCGCAGACCACGGTGTCGCGCGTGATGCGCGGCGATCCACGGGTCGCCGCGGCCACGTGCGAGCGCGTCCTGGACGCCGCCCGCCGCATGGGGTACGTCCCGAATCAGGCCGCACGCGCCTTGGTGACTCGTCGCACGCTGACGGTCGGTGTCGTGGTCGCCGACCTGCGAAGCTCTTTCTACGCGACTGCCGTTGACATGATCCAAGCGGAGTTGAGCAAAGCGGGCTACCGCATGGTGCTGGTCCGTGATTCCGACGAAGACACTGAGACAGTCGACAGCGTTGACCTGCTGGGCTCCGCAACCGTGGACGGCGCAATCTTCATTTCCGCTACTCGCGAATCGAGAACCGTCCGCCAAGTGCTGGACCACGGCGTGCCGGTCGTCCTGCTCAGTCGTGATGACCCCACTCTCGAATTGGATTATGTGGGCTCTGACGAAACCCAGGCAGGAGAACTGGTAGCAGATCACCTCGTCGGTCTCGGCCATCGGCGCTTCGGCGTGGTTTCGGTTCCTCGTGGCCGCGTGAACGGGGCCGGGCGGGAGGATGCTCTACGCACGGCGCTCGAGCAGCGCGGCTTCGAGCTGGCGGAGGAGCGGGTATTCCGTGCTACCGATCAGGCGGGAGCGGCTCGCGCTGCTGAGCTGCTGCTGTCCGAGCCGAACGCGCCGACGGCCGTCTTCTGTGTTACGGATGAGTGGGCTTTCGCCGTGCTTGATACCGCCAGTCGGATGGGGGTGAAAGTTCCGGACGAGCTGTCGGTGATCGGATTCGATGATTCTCCGGCGGCACGTTGGGCGATGATCAATCTGACGTCGGTGGCACAGCCGGTCGAGGACATGTCGAGCAAAGCGGTGAGGCTCCTTCTTGACCGTCTGAACGCGCCAGGTGAAGCGCCCATCCACCACGACTTCCCTGTCAGCCTGAAGGTGCGAGGAACAACAGGGCCGCCGAGAACCACCGACTCCTCGAATTGAGCCCTCTTTGGGTGCTTGCCCTCGCGGACCCGCGGAGCGGGGACCGCACCTCCCGGCAGGCCAGGGAGTACACAGGTCTCTTCCATGGCCTGACGCGTCCTCTGGCCTCCGGGCCACCGACGGCGTCGTCGCACTCCCGGCGAAGGACGCCGACCGGATCCTCGACCGCGCGACCGTACGTCGATCCGGCGGGGCCAGGGCCGCCTCACGCAGCCGAGTGGTGACCAGCCCCCGCCCACCCCTCGCTCAGATCGCCTGGTGCGCGCACGTCGTCCAAGACCACCGGCCAGCTGCGCTCAGCGGTGGTCTCCGCCCACGTCAAAACTCTTGGGCCGCCCGCTCGGGGTCGTCCCTGGCCAAGGGCAGGCCCAGGCGCATCGCGGCACTGGCATAGAGCGTGTCCCGTGATCTTGCGGGTGTTGGTGTAGATCGTCCGTGTGGACGGTTGATGGTGCGGAGCATCCTCACCCATCGTTGCGGGAGGAGCCGTGCTCATCCCGCGTTCTGGAGGAATGTGTGAAGCCCTTGCCCGCTGTCGGTGCGGGCAAGGGCATCAGCGGGGGTCGGGGTCAGCACTTGACCCAGTGGCCGGGACTGGTCTCCTTGATCGTGCTCTGGGTGTAGGTGTTCCACAGGCCGAGGTTCTGGGCGGATCCGTTGGCGTAGGCGTACCCGCCCGAGTGGCGGGCGCGTCCGGCCGTGGTGTGCGCGTGGTTGGAGGCGGTCACGCAGACGGGTTCGGGGGGCTGCGTCGGCGTCGGGCTCGGGGAGGGGCCGGTGGGTGTGACCGTCGGGGTGGGTGAGGGACCGGTGCCGCCGCCTCCGCCGAGCGCCTTGACCATGTTGACCACGGCGGTCATCTGCGGGCCGCTCTTCATGGCGTACTCGGAGGATCCGTACCCCCACCAGTCCCAGCACCCGCGCGGGTTGGTGCCGGCGGCGCTCGTGGTGGCCTGGGGATACAGCACGATCATGTTGTTGGTGTCGGCGTACTCGTTCAGGTACGCCTTGTCCATGAGCGCGTTCCCGACCAGTCCGTAGTACTGGTAGCACCCGTGCAGCGTCACCATCAGCCTGCACGTGGAGGTCTCACACGACTGCGGCACGTAGGCGAAGCCCTCGTTGCCCATGCTGATCGCGGTGGCGCTGCCGCCGGGGGCGTGGCCGCTCTGGTCGAACTGGACGAGCTTGCCCGTCAACTGCGAGGCGGCGGGGTTCACCGTGCCGAGCAGGTGGCCGAGCATCTCCTTCACCGGATCGGTGGTGCCGCACTTGTTGACGTACGGGGAGGAGGTGGAGCCGCAGGCGTTGGGGCCGATCGGGCTGACCCAGGCGTGCCCGGCCCCGGAACCGCCGTTGAACACGACGTTGGAGCCGACTTGCCGGTAGTAGGTCGCCAGGTCGTCGTTGACCGCCCGGTCGACGGTGTTGTCGGCACTGCCGTGGAACACCCACACGGGGTCACCGGAGAGGTTCTGCACCGGGTCGACCTTGCCCGCGGCCGCCCGTTCCTGGGTGAGCTGCACCAGCTGGGCCGGGGTCTTGCGTGCCATGAAGGTGTCCATGCACGCGTACAGGGCGGTGTTGAGGTTGTTCTGCGCACAGTCGTACGGCCCGGCGGAGAAGATCCCTGCGCCCTTGAAGAGACCCGAGTAGGCGACGTGCAGCTGGTTCGCCATGAACCCGCCGGACGACAGTCCGCTGACGTAGGTTCCGCTGATGTCGTACTTGGTGAGCGTGCCGGGGGTGGGCGGTGGTACCGCGGCCTGCGCGATGGACAGCGAGGCCGCCGCAAGGCCGACCGCCGCCGCCACCGCCGGGAGTACCTGTCTCAGCCATATTCGCATTTGTCCCTCCTCGGACTGGGGTGCCGTTATTCTTGAGAGGGAACGTGTTCTGCGCCACATTTGCCGCCCACACATTTTTAGTGATCAACAAAGCGTCGATCGCCATGGATCCCTCAGAGCGCGCGACGCCGGCCCCGGCCCGTCGCACCGGATCCGAACCGGGTGGCTGAGGTGATCAGCCCCGACGCGGATCGATGTGGCCAACCGGAGTGTTAGGGCGTGTATCGGACGGCAGTTGATCGACGGCATGCGGTTTCGTACCCGCACCGGCGTCCCGTGGCGGGATGTGCCGGAGCGGTACGGGCCCTGGGCCCGGGTGTACGACCTGTTCCGCCGCTGGCAGCGTGACGGCACCTGGCATCGGATCTTCACCGAGTTGCAGGCCCAGGCCGACGCCAAGAAGCTCGTCACCTGGGACATCAACATCGACTCCACCGTGTGCCGGGCCCACCAGCACGCCGCGGGGGCGCGGAAAAGGGGGACCTGCAGGCCGAGCCGCCCGGCGGCGTCACCGTCGAGCCCGACGACCACGGCCTCGGACGCTCGCGCGGCGGCCTGACCACCAAGCTGCACCTGGCCGTCGAGCAGGGGCAAAAGCCCATGTCCATCGTGATCACCGCTGGACAGCGCGGCGACGCCCCACAGTTCGAACTCGTCCTGAAGAAGGTTCGCGTCGCCCGCCTGAGTCCGGGCCGTCCGCGGACCCGGCCTGACCGGGTCCGTGCCGACAAGGCGTACGCGTCCCGCAAGAACCGCGCCTACCTACGGCGCCGGGGTATCCGCTACACCATCCCGGACAAGGCCGACCAGGCCCGTAACCGCGGCCATCAGTGAGTGGCTGTGACCAGCACCGTTGTGAAGAGCAGGCAGATGGCTCGTGGATTTCAGAAGGTCAGGGGGTGATGGTGTGTTCGGTGAACTGGCCACAGGAGCGGAACCCCAGGCGGCGGTAGACAGGCTCGCCGTCGGCGGACGCCTGCAAGACCGCGATGTGGTGGTCTCGGTCGCGGGCCGTGCGGAGCGCGGCGAGCGTAATAGCACCGCCGTAGCCACGTCGACGGTGCGTGGCCAGGGTGCAGATGTTGTAGATCCCGGCAACCCCCGCGTGATGAAACACTTCGGCCGAGCAGACCGGACGGCCCTCCATGTAGCCGACCAGGTACCGGGCCGGGCAGTGCGCGGCCAGTGCCTGCGGGGCGGCCTGGGCGAAGAAGCGGCGGACGGTGTCGGCAGGTGGATCCCAGTTCGCAGCGAGGACCGCGGCGTAGTCGGCGAGCCGTTCGGGCGTGGCCACCGTCTGGATGTCCAGTCCTGGTGCAGCGGGCAGTGGCAGGGTGTCGTCCAGTTCGGCCCACATGGCCGTCTCGCGTTCGGACGTCGGCAGGCCGGCGGCCGTCAGGCGGGCGGTGAGGTCCAACGGTGTCGAGGCAGGCCCCACCCACCAGGAGAAGCGGCGGCCGGTGCGAGCCAGCGTCTGAGCGGTCTCGGTGATACGTGCCGGTGCGGTAGCGGCGGCGAAGCGGGCTGCGGCAACGATGTTGAAAGTGTCGTCGTCCAGGCCGCTGTCGGCGACCAGGAGGTCATCAGTCTCTGTGACGGCCGCACCGGTCATGCTCCGATGCAGGTGACAGGCATGCTCCGCCAGGTTCCGTTCCATCTTGTCCATCAAGTCGGCGTCATCGAGGAACTGGGCATTCATAGTGAATACCCCAGCATGACCAGGCGAAGGTCGCACGTGATTTTGGATCGTCCGCCGACGGTGTCGCGCCGGCGACCAGCACATTCGATACACGCCCTAGCGGGGCTGATGCGTTCTCACATCGCGAGACCGAGTAGCTGTAGTGCGTGGTCGGGCCAAGCGCGGTAGTGGTCGCAGGCGGCGGCGTGGTTGGTCCAGCCCATGCTGTGCCGGAGGGCGGTGGCCAGATTGCGCAGGCTCGGCCATGATGCGGGGCGCGGTGCCACGCTGGCAGTTCTCCACCCGCTCCGCCGTCCCGGAGTACCGCCGCTGCACCCTGGCCGAGCCGGTGCCCTTCTTGATGAACCCGGTCTCGTCCACGATCAGTACACCCGAGGGTCCCCGAGCTCTGCGAATATATACTCTCGCAGGTCACCCCGTATGCACCGCGGATCCCACCGGGCCTGGTTCAACGACCGCCTCGCCAACTGCCAGCAGCCCGGTCGAATACCCGTGCGCCTGCCGCCGAGGCTCCCCCAGGGAAACCGGCCCGCCACATGAGCCGGCTCGTCCGGTATGTTGATCGGCTGATTCCAGGCAGTCGATGCGGTCACCGGTGCGGAACGCTGGCGGCACGATCACAGCGAAGACATCGACGCGGAGGAGGTCAGGCCCGAAGGGATCCGAGCACCGATCGCCGCCGGGCACGGAAGGGTCTTCGTTGGTGAGGTCGGCGGTCGGTTGCACATCCACGACCTGCATACCGGTGAAGTCTTGCCGCCCATCCGCGCCAACGGACACCCGACGGTAACCGGTGACACACTACTGCTGCACGGCTCCGGCGCCCGCCTGCTGAACCTCCCCGATCTCACTCGGCGCAAAGCCGGCACGAAGGTCGGCGAGACGTGGCTGTCAACGCCCCCGACCATCGTCGGCCAGCGTGGCGTACGCAGCCCGCGGTCTCTACGCCCCCTTGTTGAACGGCGGCATGGAGGCGCTGAATATCCGTACCGGCAGGCAGGTGTTCACCGTCGCAGGAACGCTGGAGTCCGGCACCGAATGCGTCCTGGACCTGGACCGGTGCACGCCGCCGACATCGTCTACACCGTCACCTCGGAGGGCATGCTGCATGCGGTCGACGCCACCACCGGACGCCGGCGCTGGACCCTCGACCTCGGTGAATCGATCAAACTCCGCGACCTCTTTTTCATCGACCGTCTGGAATCACGCGAGTTCGTCCATGAGGAGGAAGGACTCGCCGTGCTGCCCGCCGACAGCGCGGTGTACGTACGGGCCGGCGCCGGAATCACCGCCTTGCGCTGAACTCGGCAACCAGCTGAAGCCAGAAGTAGGAGCGGCATCAGCGCAGATGATGGGCGGTTCACCGGTCCGCTCGCCTCGGCCACGGGCGAGAGGCCGAGGCGATGCGGGCCGACGCACTCGCGCTTGATCGCCGATGAGCGGCGAGGTTCACTCTGTGGCCGCGGTGGTCACTGTTGAGGGAAGTTGATCCGGCGGCCCGCGGTGGCGCCGCCGTCGACCATGACCGAGGCTCCGGTCATGTAGGCGAATTCGTCGCCGGCCAGTGCCATCACCGAGGCGGCGATGTCGGCGGCCTCTCCCATCCGGGGCAGCCCGTCGATGTTGAGCTGGGCGAACACCTTCTTGGCCTGTTCCCACTCCTGATCGCTGAGATCGGGGAAGGCGCCGCGCACCATGGGGGTGTCGATCGTGCCCGGCTGGATGGCGTTGATCCGGATGTTGTGCTTGCCGTAATCGAGAGCCGCCCCCTTCACGATTCCCTCCAGGGTGCCCTTGCTTCCCGAATAGGCCGAGCCGCCGGGGCGTGCCATCTCGACCCCGAGCGATGAGGTCACCACGATCGCGCCGCCGCCTCGTTCGATCAGATGGGGGATCTGGTACTTCATCGCCAGGAAGACCCCGCGGGCGTTGGTGTTCTGCATGTCGTCGTACTCGGCCGCGGTGATCTGGTGCAGCGGTTTGAACCAGTTGACCCCGGCATTGTTGAAGGCGACGTCCAGCCCGCCGTAACGCTTCACCGCCTGCTCGACGAACGCCTTGACCTGTCGTTCATCGCGTACGTCGGCGCGGATGTAGGTGGCGTCCCCGCCCGCCTTGCGGATGTCGGCCTCGACCCGGCGTCCCAGCTTCTCCCGGCGCCCGCAGAAGGCCACCTTGGCGCCCTCGGCGGCGAACGCGCGGGCCGTGGCCGCGCCGATCCCCGAGGTGGCGCCGGTGATGATCACGACCTTGCCGGCGAACCGCTCGGCCCTGACCGGCGCCGCCTGCGCCGCTTGCCGTCCCGTCACCGCCGGCACGGTGGCGGCGGCCAGTCCGGCGATGCCCGCGGCCGTGCCGGCCAGAACGCGCCGCCGCCCCGGCCGGACGGGGTACCCGCTGTCGGTGGTCTGCTCGTCGGTCACGATGATCCTCCGCGTTCGCTGTCTGCGCTGGTGGCTCCCTGACTCCACTCTCAAGGCGGACCGGCACGGCCGGCATCTGTCAAAACGACCGGTCGGCGATGCCTGGCTAGGCTGGAGGGGTGATCTTCGGTCGAGATCGTGAGCGGGACGCCATCGCCGCACGGTTGATGGACGCGCGGCGGGGCCACGGTCAGGTCCTCGTCCTGCAGGGCGAGCCCGGGATCGGCAAGAGCGCCCTCGTCGATGACACCGCAGCCCAGGCCACCGACATGACCGTGCTGCGCTGCACCGGCATGGAGTCGGAGATCGGCCTGCCCCACGCGGGACTCCACCAACTCCTGGAATCGGCCGGCGACCGGCTCGCCGGGCTGGACGGCGGCCACCACACCACTCTCAGCAGCCTGTGGCCGGTGCTCGGCCCCCAGGCGACCGGCGCCGCACCGGTCGTCACCCCCGGCGCGGTCGGTGCCGCCGTGCTGGCCGCCTGGCGGCACCTGGCGGCGCGGCGCCCGCTGCTGGTCGTGGTGGACGACGCGCACTGGCTGGACGGCGATTCAGCGCGCGCGATCCTGTTCGCCGCCCGCCGTATCACCACCGATCCGATCGCGGTCCTCATCGCCCGGCGCGATCTCGACCACACCGCTCCCCTCGCCCGCACCGGCTTCCCCGTACTTCCGCTGGCCGGGCTGGCCACGGCAGCCGTCCGCGACCTGCTGGCCGGACAGGGCTGGTCTCCGCCGCGACGGGTCGTCGAGAAGCTCACCGAACACTCGGGCGGCAACGTCCTGTTCCTGCTGGAACTGGCCGGTACCGGCGACACCGGCCAACTGTCGGCGATGGCCTCCACGGCGATGACCATCCCGCTCTCCGACAGGCTCCGCGACGCCTTCACCGACCGCCTGCGGGACCTGCCCGAGCCCGCCCGCGAGGCACTGCTCGTCGTGGCGGCCGACGACACCGGCCGCCTTGAGCTGGTCCTCGCCGCCATGACCCGGCTCGGTCTCGGTGCGGATGCCCTGTCGGCGGCGCAGACCGCCCGTCTCATCACCATCGGCGCCCCGACCGCGTCCCCGGACACACTGGGGTTCCGGCATCCCCTGATGCGGTCGGCGGTCTACCACGGCGCGCCGTTCACCTCCCGGGCCACCGTGCACGAAGCGCTCGCCGCCGAGCTCGACGACCATGAGCCCGCCCGCGCGGCATGGCACCGTGCCCTGGCCGCCACGGGAACCGACGAACAGCGCGCGGCCACACTCGCCCACCAGGCGGTCACCCTGCGCAAGGGCGGCGGGCTCGTAGCAAGCTCGGTGGCTCATCAACGAGCCGCACAACTCACCCGCGTGCCGGCCCGCCGCCGCCACTACCTCACCATGGCCGCTTACGACGCCTGGAAATCAGGAGAATCAGCCCGTGCACGGTCGCTGGCCGAACAGGCGGCGGCCACTCCCACCGGACCGTCCACACCGGACGAACCCGGCACCGACGGCACGAACACCGATGTTGCCCTGGAGCGATTGCAGGGCTACATGGAGTGGTACACCGGCGACCAGACGATCGCCGCCGCCCGGCTGGCGGGCTCGATCAACGACGCTCACACCGATGCCCCCGACGAGACCGTGACCGTCCTCCTCGCCGCCTGCGACGCCGCCTGGCAGGCCGGCGAGGTCACGACCGCACGATCCCTGACCGACCGGCTGGCCGCGACTCCCGCCGCCTCCGCCTACCACCCGCTCGCGCACCTGCTGGCGGCCTCGACCGACGACCACCTCTCTCCTGAAGGCGACCCGATCGCACGCCTGAACGAGGCGATCTCCCTGGACCACCACGGTGACGATGCCCGACGCGGGCTGTGGATCCTGGCCGTCGCCAGTCGCGGCCCCGATCTGACCGCGGCCCGCGACATCGGCCTGCGGGTCACCGGCCGACTGCGGGCCGAGGGCATGTTCGGCCTGCTCACCGCGGCACTGAGCAGGCTCGCCGACGTCGAATTCCAACTGGGCCACTGGGAGGACGGCATCGCGCACGCCGAGGAGGGCCTGCACCACGCCGACGACGCCGAGCACCCGGCACGCCAGGCCGACCTGGCGTCACATCTCGCACGGTTCGCCGCGGTGCGTGCGGATGCCGAGAACAACAGGGCCTTCAGCCAGACGGCACTCACCCTGGCCTGGCGCACCCGCCATCGGCTGGCCGCGGCCCGGACCGTCTGGGGGCAAGGACTCCTGGCCTTGGCCACCGGGGATCACCTCGCGGCGTTCGAACACATCACCGCGCTCACCCAACCCGGCCCCAACGCCCATCCCGACCTGGCCCGTAAGGCCACCGCCGACCTCGTCGAGGCCGCCTTGCGCTGTGGGCAGACCGAAGCGGCCGAAAAGGCCGCGACCGGCCTCGCCGCCTGGGCCCAGGGCCGGACCCCACCGTGGGTCGAGGTTCAGGTCCTCCGTTGCCAGGCTCTGCTGACCGCGCACGACGGAGACGCCCTCGCCGACAAGCACTGCGCGATGTCCGCCACCGCCGCCGTCCGGGCACAACTGCCCTTCGAGCAGGCCCGCATCGCAGCCCTTCACGGTGAATGGCTGCGCCGCAACCGCCACCCCACCCAAGCCCGGCAACACCTGCTCAAGGCCGTCACGCTGTTCGACCGTCTCGGCGCATCCCACTGGGCCGAACACGCCCGCACCCAGCTACGCGCCGTGGGCGGCACCTCCGACCAGCAGCGGACCAACCTGACCGACCGGCTCACCCCGCAAGAACTGCAGGTCGCCCGGCTCGCCGCCCGAGGACTCAGCAACCGCGAGATCGGCACCGCACTGTTCCTCAGCCCCCGCACCGTCGGCTACCACCTCTACAAGATCTTCCCCAAACTCGGCATCGCCAGCCGCACCCAGCTACGCCACCTCAACCTGGAATAGATGATCACGCCGTCCCACCTTCTGACGCTCGGGCCGAGCGAACCGCTCGTAGGGCCGGCCTGTGGAGGCCGCACGCCCGCCGCCCGCTTGCGGCCGCCAGGAGCCGCTTGATGGGTTTAGGGAATCTTTCGCGGATGATCAGTAAGTTGGTTCTGTGACAGACAACGGTGGGCCGCGGGTGCTTTCTGACCGGTACTTGTTGTCGGATCGCCTCGGCAGCGGGGGCATGGGGACCGTGTGGCGCGCGACCGACCGGCTGCTCAATCGCACCGTCGCCGTTAAAGAGATGCATCTTCGGGCCGCGGGAGAGGAACTCGCCAAGCAAACAGCCCGGGCGCGCCGGGAAGCCCACACCATCGCCCGGATATCCCACCCGAACGTCGTCAACATCCACGACCTCGTGAACGAGGACGAGCGGTTGTGGCTGGTGATGGAGTACGTCGACGGGCCATCGCTGAAGGACCACATCGACGCCCACGGCCCGATGAGTTCCGCCGCGGTCGCCGGGATCGGTCTGCAACTCCTCAGCGCTCTGGAGGCCGTACACGCCGCCGGTGCGCTGCACAGGGACATCAAACCGGGCAATGTCCTGCTGCGCCCCGACGGCAGGGTGGTGCTCTGCGACTTCGGTATCGCGCTGCTGAGCGGGACCGATTCGCTCACCGCGACCGGCGCGGTGGTGGGGTCGTTGGGGTACGTCGCCCCGGAAAGGCTGAACGATCAGCAGGAGGGGCCGCCCAGTGACCTGTTCTCGCTCGGCGTCACCCTGTGTGTGCTGCTGTCGGGGCGTTCGCCGTTCGCCCGCCCGGACGCCGCCGCCATGCTCCACGCGATCCTCCGGGAGGAACCGGATATCCCGGCCTCCGCGGGGCCGCTGGGCACGGCGTTCGCGGCGCTGCTGCGGAAGAACCCGGCCGATCGTCCCTCCATCGCGCAGGCGAGCCGAATGCTGCGGTCCTCCACCACGCCCGCACCGACCCCGCCGACTCCGTCGTACGACCTTCCAACGGGTCCACGGAGGCCGGGCGGCGTCCCACGCCGCGGGCGGCTCGTCCTGGCGGCGCTTTCGGCCGTCGCCCTGCTCGCCGTCGTCGCCACCGCGGGCGCGCTGGCGAGCCGTTCGAGGGGCGACGCCGACAAGACGGGAGATCCCGCGCCGCCTTCTGCGGTGCCGTCCACCGGCCCTGGCTCCACGGTCGCCGGCCCGACGCGTACCGACGCGGTGATGCCGGTTCCAGGCGGCCCGGATACCAACGCGCCGAGCGATTACTGGATGTTCTCCGGCGACCGCTACATCCGGGTCCGGATCTCGCCCTCGGGTTATCCTGTGCAACAGCGCCTGAGTGAGATCTCGCCGCTCCAGGCATGGGACGACACGTTCAAGAACCTGCCCGGATTCCGGGACAGGATAGACGCGACGCTACCTGTTCCCGGTTCCCGAAACGATTATTGGGTCTTTTCCGGGAACCAGTACGTCCGGATACGGATCGCCGGCGCCGACCGGTCGTTCGACGACACACTGGTGGCGGGCCCGAGGCCGCTCAGCGACTGGAAGAACGCCTTCGGAGACCTCGCCGACGACGGCATCGACGCCGTGATGCCGATACCCGATGACCCGAGGCAGTACTGGGTGTTCGCAGGTGGCCGGTACGTACGGACCATGCTGCGCGGCGAAGGCCCCGATGGCCGCGTCAACCCCCCGGGCCTGTCGCGGATCGACGCGTGGACCGCCACCCTCGGCAAGTTCGCCTCGGCGGGACAGGTGATCGACGCGGTGATGCCGGTACCGGGCACGCGCAACGACTACTGGGTGTTCTCCGGTACTCGATACATGAAGATCAACGTCACCGATGGCGCCTACGACGACACGGTGCTCGAAGGCCCCGCGCCCCTCCGCGACTGGGCCACCCTCCGCTGACGTTCCGCCCCCGCACTGTCGATTTCCGCGGTGCCCTGCACAGGCGGGCGACGCTGGCGCTTTCTCCGGGGGCGTCCGTCAAGGGAACGCTCACCGCCGGGGTGCCGTGGTCAGCCGGGAATCTGTTTCCCCTGGCGGTGGACGAGGATGGCGGCTTGGACGCGGTTCTGCAGGCCGAGTCGGGTCAGGATGCGGTTGACCGTGCTTTTGACGCTCGCTTCGGTGAGGTCGAGACGGCGGGCGATCTGGGCGTTGGACAAGCCCTTGGCGATCAGGAGGATCACGTCGCGCTCGCGTTCGGTGAGAAGGCCGAGTGGGTCCGGTGCGGCCGTCATGAGGGCGGCCGGGAGCTGGGTAACGGCTCGGACCATGCGTGTGGTGATGGTCGGGCCAAGGACGGCCTGGCCTGACGCGGCGACCCGGATGGCCTCGGCGAGTTGGCCCGGTGTGCTGTTCTTGAGGATGAACCCGGCGGCCCCGGCGCGCAGGGCGGCGTACACGTACTCGTCAAGATCGAAGGTGGTCAGGACGAGGACGGGCGGAGGCGGGGATGCGTGCGGCCACTCGGTGCGGATGCGGCGGGTGGCCTCGATGCCGGTCATGCCGGGCATGCGGACGTCCATGAGGATGACGTCCGGGCGGAGCGCCACGGCCGCGGCGACGGCCTCCTGGCCGTCGGACGCCTGACCCGCCACGCGCATGTCGTCGCGGCGGCCGAGCATCGTCCGCAGAGCGGCGCGGACGAGGTCCTGATCGTCGGCGATCAGCACGTGGAGCGGTGTCATCCGGGCTCCCTGGGAAGGACGGCGGTGACGCGCCAGCCACCGGTGGGAAGCGGACCGGCGTGCAGGTCCCCGCCGAGGAGGGCGGCGCGCTCGCGCATGCCGATCAGGCCGAGGCCCGAGCCGGCAACGGGAATGTGACCGGGCGCGGGCGGGGCGTTGTCGACGGTGATGCTCAGGTCGCAGGGGCCCTGGCGAAGGGTGATCGAGGCGGAGGCGGGGCCCGCGTGTTTGAGGGCGTTGGTCAGGGCCTCCTGGACGATGCGGTACGCCGAGATCTGTGTCATGGGCGGGTTGGCCAGGGCGGCCGGGTCCATGCTGACCTCGACGCGGCAGCCGGTCGCCGCGGCGTCCCGGACCAGCGCGTCGAGGTGGCGCAGGGACGGTTCGGGCCGTGGTTCGGGGGTGCCGTCGGCGAGCAGGCGCAGGAGTCCGCGCATCTCGGTCAGCGCGGTGTCGGCGGCGGTCCTGATGCTCGCCAGGCCCTCCCCCGCCAGGTGCGCGTCCCCGGGGACGACCTGGGCGGTGGCGTCTGCCTGGAGTGCGATGGCGCTGACGTGGTGGGCGACCTGGTCATGCAGGTCGCGGGCGATGCGGGCGCGTTCGGCCGCGACGGCGCGCTCGGCGCTGACCCGCTGCTCGGCGCGGAGCCGGTCGGACAGTTCGCGGAGCCGGACGGCATCGGCGGCGATCCGGCGCTGGCCGAGGCCCAGCACCCACAGGCCCGCCGCCACGGCCACGAGGACGAGCGTTTCAAGCGGTCGGAAGCGGAGTTCGGGTTCGGCGGGCAGGCCCAGCGGCGACCGGAAAGCGGCGGGCGCAACGGTGACGGCGGGGAACAGCAGGGTCACCGCGAGGCTGGCCGGGGGCGGAGAGTTGCGGGCGACGCCATAGCAAGCGAACGCCAGCGGGAGATTGCCGACATCAAGGGTGCGGTCGGTCAGATGCCACGCCACGTACGCGGCGCCCACCATCGCGAGGGCGGACCAGGGGCGGGATCGGGCGAGCAGCAAGGGCAGCGTCTGCCCCAGCAGGAGCACGAAGATCAGCGTCGTGCGGACGCCGTCCTCGGGGAGCGGTTCGCTGAGCCGCACCAGAAGGACGAACACGGTCGGCACCGCCGCCAGAAGGACGCCCCCGGACCGTCCTGAGGCATCGAAGCCGCGGCGCAGTGCATGCGACCAGCCGGAAATCGCCTGCCTCCCTCTGCGAGCACCTGATCCTCAACGCGTTGCCGCCAGATTATCGACGTGTGCGGTTCGCCCCGGCCAGGCGCATCGAAAGGTGCGCCGGAATGGCCCTGCAGGATGATTTCGGCGGCTCACCAGATTTCTGGGCTCATGATCACTTCGCCGCAGCGTTGCCCTTTCGGCTTCTACCGAGGGCGTGGCGCGATCACCAGCGGCAGGACTCTCTCACTGCCGGGTTGCGCCAGTTCCTTGATGCCGGGGATTCGGTGTATCGCGGGCGTATCGAAAAGCACATACGCCGCCGCAACAGCCCTCCGTCTGCAGTGGAGGCATGGACCACAGCTCCTCACTGTCAGCGCCGGCCCGTCGTAGGCGCAGGATCGGGCTCGTCAGTCTGGTCGGTTCTCGGTGCGGCGAACGCCGGCCTGATGCCCGCCCTGCATGCCGTCCGGCTCTCACCGGCCGAGGCCCCGCGTACGGCTTGCCCCTTGGGCGGTGAGTCGTGGCGAATCCCCCCTCGGCGATCAAAGCGCGCGTCCTGGCGACCGTCACTCGGCTCATCGCGGTGCTGCTGGTGCCGATCGCCTTCTGCCGCGCACCGGGCCGCGCCCGCTTCCTGGCCTGCCAGTGGGCGCTGGGCCTGCGCTTCCCCGCCGAGGATCTCCGCGGGCTGGCGCCGGAAACGCTGACGGCGTTCACGCACGCGCGGGCCGAGGCGTTCTGGCGCGACGGGCAGCTGATCGGCCTCACCTCGGGTTATCGCGACGCGGCGGAACAGCACCGGATCTTCACCGCGGAGGTGCGGCGCACCGGCTCGGTGTCCGCGGCGCGGCGCCGGGTGCTGCCACCGCAGGAGTCCAGCCACGTGCGGGGACTCGCGCTCGACGTCCGGCCGACCGAGGGCGCGCGGTGGCTCGAACAGCACGGTGGGCGGTACGGGCTCTACCGCGTCTACGACAACGAGTGGTGGCACTTCGAGTACCGCACGGACGAACCGGTCCGGCTGCCGCATCCGGATGCCGCGGCTTGGCTGTCCGAGCACGGCGCCGCGTACGGGCCGTGTCAGATCTACGGCGATGAGTCCTGGCATGACGGACCGCGTCCCGGTGCTGTCGGCGACGGTCGCCCGCCGCTGTGTGCGGATCCGGCCGAGGACCCGAGGATGCGGCCGTGAATCGGATCCCGGTCGCGCTTCAGCACCGATCAGGTACTTTTCGCCCGCCGACCTTGCAGACGCTGCCGGTGGCGGTGACCGCGACCGTGTTCGGCCCCGACGGGGGCGCGACCCCGACCATCCAGGACTGGGCTCGTTGGGCCGGGACCATCCCGCACACCATCGTCACCGGCATCGGGCCGCACGTGAAAAGGAGCACCGCATGACACGGCGAATCGTGGTGATCGGCGGCGGAGAGAACGCCGAGCACGACGTCTCCCTGGCCACTGCGACAGCGGTCACGCAGGCGCTGCGTTCCAGCGGATTCGACGTTGACGAGCTGACCGTCGACCGCGACGGGACGTGGAGGCGAGAAGCCGATGCGCCCTGGTCGCAGGCCACCGGTTCTGTGGCCGGTGCCCTGGCGGCGGCACTGGGCGTCATCGAACGTGCCGACGTCGTCTTCCCCGCGGTCCACGGCCCGTCCGGCGAGGATGGAACCCTCGCGGCGTTGTGCGCCCTCACGCACACGCCGATGGTCGGCTCGGGCCTGCGCGCCGGAGCGGTCGGCATGGACAAGTGGGCGACCAAGCTCGTGGCGCAGGCCGTCGGGATCCGCACCGCTCCCGGCCGGCTGGTGGCGGCGGCGGAGATCGCCGGTATCGGGTTCGAGACGGATGTCGTGGTGAAGCCGGCCTCGGCCGGGTCGAGTTTCGGTGTCGGCCTGGCCCGCGACGCCTCCCAGCTACGCGACGCGCTCGCCTGTGCGGCGCGATTCGACGACCGGATCCTGATCGAGGACGTCGTGGCGGGCCGGGAGATCGATGTGGCCGTCCTGCGTGAGGCCGATGGCCGTCGTTGGGCGCCAGCCGCCGCTGGAGATCCACACCGACGGCCCGTTCGACACCCGGTCGAAGTACGACGGCTCCGCCCGGTTCAGTGTGCCCGCCGACATCGGCGGCGCAGACCGAGCAGCCCTGACCGGGGCGGCGCTGCGGATGTTCGGCGCGCTCGGCTGCGCCGGTGTCGCCCGCATCGACTTCTTCCTCACCGACCACGGACCCGTCCTCAACGAGGTCAACACCATCCCGGGAATGACGGCCCAGTCCCAGGTGCCCAGAATGTTCGCCGCCGCGGGACTGCCCTACGAGCAGTTGGTCGCCCGCCTGGTCGACGCCGCCACCGTGCCCGGACCGGCACGGCATCTGAGCGTGTGAGCCATTGACCCGGCCGGCCCGAGAAGGCCGGGCAGACGTCGCGAAAGGGGCGGAGGAGATCACGGTCCCCGTGCCCGGGCCGGTTCGCATATGTCGGCGATATGCCGTGCCGCTTAGGCTCCGGGTATGCGCGTGCTGATCGTGGAGGACGAGCCCTACCTGGCCGAAGCCGTCCGTGACGGTCTCCGGCTGGAGGCGATCGCCGCCGACATCGCCGGGGACGGCCACTCCGCCCTGGAACTGCTCAGCATCAACTCCTACGACATCGCGGTCCTCGACCGCGACATCCCCGGCCCCTCCGGCGACGAGATCGCCCGGCGGATCGTCGCCTCCGGCAGCGGCGTCCCGATCCTCATGCTCACCGCCGCCGACCGGATCGACGACAAGGCTTCGGGGTTCGAGCTCGGCGCCGACGACTACCTCACCAAACCGTTCGACCTTCGAGAGCTCGTGCTGCGGCTGCGGGCGCTGGACCGCAGGCGCGCGTACGCCCGGCCCCCGGTCAGGGAGATCGCGGGCCTGCGGCTGGACCCCTTCCGCCGCGAGGTCTTCCGCGACGGACGCTACGTCGCGCTCACTCGCAAGCAGTTCGCCGTGCTGGAGGTCCTCGTCGCCGCCGAAGGCGGTGTCGTCAGCGCCGAAGAGCTACTGGAGCGGGCCTGGGACGCCAACGCCGACCCCTTCACCAACGCCGTCCGCATCACCGTCTCCGCATTGCGCAAACGACTCGGCGAACCATGGCTGATCGCCACGGTGCCCGGCGTCGGCTACCGCATCGATACCGGCAAGGACACCACCCACCCTGGCAGCACTCATGCATAGGCGCCCGGGGCTCAGCGCCCGACTGAAACTCACCATCAGCTACGCCGGATTCCTGCTCCTCGCCGGTGCTCTCCTGCTGGCCGTGGTATGGGTGTTCCTGCTGCGCTACGTACCCGACGGTGCACTCATCACCGGGCCGTCGTGGGGCGGCGGGCCCGGAGCGCCGTCCCCGCCGTTCATACCCAACCGCACCGACCTCCAGCGCGCCTTCGTCCCCCGCGCGGCCACGGCGATGGCCTTCCTCCTGCTGTTCGGCCTCGTGGGTGGATGGATCCTCGCCGGCCGGATGCTCGCACCGCTCACACGGATCGCAGACGCGGCACGGATGGCCGCGAACGGATCGCTGTCCCACCGGATCCGCATGGAAGGCCCCAACGACGAATTCCGCGAACTCGCCGACGTGTTCGACACCATGCTCGAACAACTCGAATCCCACATCACCGAACAGCAACGGTTCGCCGCGAACGCGTCCCACGAACTGCGCACCCCGCTGGCGATCTCGCGGACACTCCTCGACGTCGCCCGCAACGACCCCGCTGGGGACCAGGGTGAACTCATCGAACGCCTCCGCACTGTCAACACGCGGGCGATCGACCTGACCGAGGCCCTGCTGCTGCTCAGCCGCGCCGACCGCAGGAGCTTCACCCGCGAGCCCGTCGACCTGTCCCTCATCGCCGAGGAAGCCGCCGAAACGCTGCTGCCCCTTGCCGAACAGCGCCAGATCACCCTGGACGTCACCGGCGAGACGACACAGACCATCGGCTCGGCGGCGCTCATACTGCGGATGATGATCAACCTCGTCCAGAACGCCATCGTCCACAACCTCCCCGCCGGCGGCACCGTGACGGTCCACACCCGACCGCAGCATGACGCGAGCGTGCTGCAGGTCGAGAACACCGGCCATCTGCTCCCATCGGAACTGGTGCCGACCCTCACCGAACCCTTCCAACGCGGAACACAACGCATACACACCGACCAGCACGCCGGCGTCGGCCTCGGACTGGCCATCGTGCACAGCATCGTCCGAGCACACGACGGGATCCTCGACCTCACGCCCCGCCCCACCGGCGGCCTCCTCGTCACGATCCGGCTTCCCCGCCGCCCGCGGGCGCCGTCCCCGAACGGGGCCCGCTAGATCGTCGATCGGAAGTCGGTGGCCGGCTCCGCGAGGGAGACTTCGCCGGTGGCGTGGCGGCCCCGGAACGTCCGCTGCGCGGATTCGGGGGTCTGGGCTGCTTGGGTCGCGGCAGGGGCGCACTGTGTTGCACGGCGGGCTTTCGTCGCGCTGGGCGGGGAGGGTGAGAACTGCGTTCTCGGGCACGTGCTGATCGCGGTCGTTCAGGTGGCGGGGGTGACGGTGAAGTTGCCGTGGAAGACGTTGTCGGGGTCGTAGGTCCGCTTCACCTGCCGCAGCCGTTCGAGCGTGGCGGGCGGGAACGCGCGGGTGAGGACCGTGTCGTGGTCGTGGGTCTCGAAACTGAGGTAGACGGCGTCGTCGCCGACCTCGTCCCACGCCTCGCGGGCGCCCGGCCGCGGCCGCAGCACCGCCGAGAGCGCGAAGGCACGGTCGCGGTGGGCGAACGCCGTCTCTTCGGCGGGCGTGTCGGTGACGGCGCCGCCCATCGAGCGGATCTGCGCGAACCCGGTGTGCCCGTCGTCGAACATCGCGGCCAGCGCCTTGGCGGTGCGGTCGTCGAGGTGCGCGACGAGCGCGGACCGCGAGTGCAGCTCGCCGTGTCCGGCGCCCTGGCCGCGGTGGGGGTTGTGGGCGCGCGCCATGACCTGGGCGTAGGAGGTGAGCTGGGCCTGCTGCCCCAGGACGGGTGCGATGTCGAGGAAGGGCTGCAGGGCGGTGACGGCGGCGTCGGTGTCGGCGTCGGCCCACATGGCGAGGGTCTGTGCGACCATCGCGCCGCCTTGGCGGGTGAGGGTGAGGAACGCCGTCAACGTCCGTGGGCTGTCTTCGACCAGTTCGCCCCAGCGCTGGAGGAAGTCGGCGGTGTCGGAGGCGTCGTGGAGGAAGACGGCGAGGACGACGTCGCCGACCTCGGCCGCCTCGATCTCCAGTGAGGTGACGGCGCCGAGGTTGGCGCCCGCGCCGCGCAGCCCCCACAGCAGGTCCGGGTGGTGGCCGGCGTCGGCCCGCACGGTGCGGCCGTCGGCCAGGACGACGGTGGCCGCCTTCACGTGGTCGATGGTCAGGCCGTAGGAGCGGGCGAGCAGGCCCAGGCCCGCGGTGGTGGCGAGCCCGCCGACGCCGACGTCGCCGTAGTCGCCCGAGCTGATCGCCAGGCCGTGCGGGGCCAGGCGGGCGGCGACGTCGCCCCAGCGGGCGCCCGCCCCGACCCGGACCAGGCGCCGGTCGCGATCGAGGACCTCGACGGAGTCGAGCGCCGACAGGTCCAGCACGATGCCGCCGTCGTTGGTGGCGCGTCCGCTGATGCCGTGCCCGCCGCTGCGGACGGCGAGGGGGACGTCCTGGCTGCGGGCGAACGCGAGCGCGTCGGCGACCTGTGCCTCGTCGGCGGGACGCAGGATCAGGCCGGGCGTCCCCTCCCAGATGTAGGTCGAGCGCAGGTCCTCGTACTCCCGGTCGCCCGGCTCGACGGCGCGGGCCGCCAGGGACGCCGGGATCGCGTCGTAGTCGATGCCGGGCCTGCGCGCGGCGAGCGCGGCGGCGGGCCGGACGGGCCCGGTGGGGGTGCCGGCGCGGGCCCGTTCGCGGGCGACGGCCTCGCGGACGGCCGGGGCGACCTCGCGGCCGAACGCGGCGATGGCGTCCGGGTCGTCGCTGCCGAGCAGGAAGGTGGAGACGCCGTCCTGCACGGCGAGCGGCACGAGCCGATCGGCCCACTCCTGCGTGGAGAGGCGCTCGGAGGTCAGGATGTTCAGCAGCCGCCGGATCTCGCGCGGGTCGCGTCCGGCCTCGCGGGCGGCGTCGTCGATGATGGCGTTGCTCTCCCGCAGGGTGGGCGAGTCGATGTAGTTCAGCGAGGGCAGCCAGCCGTCGGCGACGGCGCCGACGAGCCGCAGCATCCTGGGCTTGTAGGCGCCGAGCCAGAGCGGGATGTCGTGCGCGGGGGCCGGGCCCCGCTTGGCGCCGTCGACGTGGTGGAACTCCCCGCGGACGCGCAGCGGCGTCCGGTCGCCGGCCCGCCACACCCCGCGGATGATCTCGACGGCCTCTTCGAGGGCGGTCACGGACTGGCCCGCGGTGAGGGCGGGGCCGCCCATCGCGGCGACGGCGTCCAGGAACGCGCCGGCGCCGATGCCGAGCGCGGCGCGTCCGCCGGACAGCAGGTCGAGGGAGGCCGCGGCGCGGGCCAGCACCGCGGGGTTGCGCAGCGGCAGGTTCAGGACGTTGCCGGAGATCTCGACCCGCGAGGTGCGGGCCGCCACCCAGGTCAGCAGCGTCCAGGTGTCGAGGAAGCCGGGCTGGTAGGGGTGGTCCTGGAAGGTGACGAGGTCGAGGCCGGATTCCTCGGCGAGGACGGCGAGCTCGACGATCTGCCCGGGGTTGTGGGCGGTGGGGTTGAGGAAGGCGCCGAATCGAAGGTCGTGGCCGTAGTCGGACATGGAGTGTGCCTCCGCTGCGTGCTGGTCGATGTCCCCCTCAACACCGGCCATGTTAGATGACATATCAACCTCTTGGGTGATGTGCATCACCCTGCCGCCGGATGACGTGTCAACCACCGGCTACGCTGGGGGCATGCCGCTGGAACCGGACCATCTCAGCGCCGACGAGGGCCGGGCGTGGCGCTCCCATCTGCGCCTGCACGCCCTGCTGGGCGCCAGCCTCGCCCGTCGCCTCGCCCGCGACGGCGGCCTGTCCGGAGCCGACTTCGAGGTCCTCGCGGCACTGGCGGCCTCACCCGACGGGCGCATGACGTCCCTGCGGGTCCGCCGCACGCTCGTGTGGGAGAAGAGCCGCCTGTCCCACCAGGTGCGGCGCATGGAGCGGCGCGGCCTCATCACCCGCGAACCCAACCCCGACGACGCCCGCAGTTCCCTGCTCGCTCTGACCCCCGCCGGCCGCGCCGCCGTCGAGGACGCCTTCGCCCCCTACGCGCAGCACGTACGTGAGCACTACCTCGACCTCATGACCCCCGAGGAACGCGACGTCCTCATCGAAGTCTCCGACCGCGTGGTGGCCAACCTCGACCCCATCGACATCGACAACCCCTGAAGCATCACGCCGGGCCGCGTCCCGGCCGTGGCCGGCGCCGCTGACCGTCCGGGCGGGCGGCCCGCTCGGCGATCGCCGGTGCGGTGGCACGGCCGATCCCGGTCGTCGCTCCGGTCAGCACGACGGTCGCGCCCGGCCCGCCGATGAGGGCGCGGGCGGGGCCGTCAGCGGGTGCTGCTCTCGCCCTTTTCGAGCTCGGCGTCGATCTTCTCGAGGTCGAGCGGGGAGGCCTCGTCGTCGGACAGCCCCTCGTAGGGGTCGGAGCGGCGGGAGCGGCGGCGGTCGTTGAGAAAGGCCAGCAGCGCGGCGACCTCGAACAGCACGACCGTGGGCAGGGCCAGCGCGAGCATGCTGAAGGGGTCGGGGCTGGGGGTGGCGACCGCGGAGAACAGGAAGATCCCGAAGATGATCATCCGCTGGGAGCGGCGGATCCGGTGGGAGCTGAGCGCGCCGGCCATGTTGAGGACGATCACGAACAGCGGCAGCTCGAAGGTCAGCCCGAACACCAGCAGCATGGCCAGCACGTAGCCGAGGTAGTGGTCGACGGTGATGAGCGCCGACACGTCGTCGGGCACGAACCCCAGGAAGAGCGACAGGCCCCTGTCGATGGTGATGTAGGCCAGGGCGGTGCCGACGAGGAACAGCGGGATGGACGCGCCCATGAAGACGTAGGTCCAGCGGCGTTCCTTGCGGTAGAGGCCGGGGGCCACGAACGCCCACAGCTGGAACAGCCAGACCGGCGAGGAGACCACCAGGCCCAGAATGAAGGCGATCTTCAACCGGAGGAAGAAGGAGGAGAAGATCCCGTTGACCACCAGGGAGCACGACCGCCCGTTGAGGTCCTTGGAGGCGGGCAGCGCGCAGTAGGGCTCCTTGAGGAAGTCCCAGACAGGATTGAAGAAGATCCAGCCGATGACGGTGCCGACCAGCAGCGCCAGCATGGCCTTGATCAGGCGGTTGCGCAATTCCCGCAGATGGTCCATGAGGGGCATGCGGCCCTCGGGGTCTGGGGCCTGCCGCGTCATCAGCTTCATGGTGGGCACTCTGGGGTCTGGTCTCGCCGGTCCGTTCGTCAGGGGACGGTGCTGGTCAGGAGCTCTTGCGGGTGCGGTAGTCCGACACCGGCACGCCCTCGATCGGGTCGCCGGAGGGCAGCGCGCCCTGGGTCCGCTGCCCGCCGGACTCCTGGGCCGCCTCGCGTTCGAGCCGGGCGGCCTCCTCGCGCAGGCGGGCGGCGCGGGCGCTCGCCGACTCGGGGGCCTGCGCCTGGGCGGGGGCCGGCTTGGCGTCATCGCTCTTGTCGTCGTCGTCGCGCAGGCCCTTGGTCTCGGCCTTCAGGATGCGGGCCGACTTGCCCAGCGAGCGCGCCAGCGTGGGCAGCTTGGCCGATCCGAAGATCAGCAGTACGACCACCAGGATGATGATCAGCTCGGGGGTCCCGATGTTCGGCATGAGAGTCCTCTTCAGCAGCGTGACACTTACGACGATCGTACGCCGTCGTCCGGCTCTTGCGCCGCACGGGTTTCCTGCAGATCGCGGAGTTCATCGCGGAGCGCGGAGTGTTGGGGGGCCAGCCGCCGGCGGGTCCGTTCCAGTTCACGCGCCAGGCGCCGCACGCCCAGGTAGACCTTGAACGAGCACACGGCCAGGACGGCCAGGCCGGCAAAGCCCAGCGCGACCGATATCGCACCCCACCCCACGTCCGTCACGGTAGCCGAAAAACTCAGATGCCGTCGTAGAGGGCGAGGGCGCGGGCGGCGTCGGCGCGGACGCCTTCGGCGACCTCGGGCGGGTCGACGACGCGGCCCTGGTCGCCCAGCCGCAGCGCCAGGCCCCGCACCCAGCGGGTGTCGGAGGTGCGCAGGGTGATCCGCAGCCGGCCCTCGCCGAGTTCGCGGACGTCCTCGCACGGATAGTAGTCGGCGACCCAGCGGCCCTGGGCGGTGAGCTCGATGGTGACGGGCAGGTCGCCGGGGGCGGGCCGGTAGAGGCCGGCGTCGACGTCGCGGGGCTCGGCCTCCTCGGGGACCTGGGCGGGGACGTCGAGCGCGGTGAGGCCGGTGATGCGGTCGAGGCGGAACAGCCGGACGGCCTCGGCGCGGCGGCACCAGCCTTCCAGGTAGGTGTTGCCCTCCACGACCAGCAGCCGCATCGGGTCGACGTCGCGTTCGGTGTTCTCGTCGCGGGCGGGCACGTAGTAGGACAGGTGGACGCGGCGGCCGGCGCCGATGGCGGCGCGCAGCCGGCCGAGGGTGTCGCCGCGGGCGTCGACCTCGACGGCGACCTTGCTGGAGACCTGGGCGGCGGCGCCGGCGGCGCCCTCCAGCTTGGCGATGACGCGGCTGAGGGCGTCGCGGTCCTGCAGGTCGGGGATGCCCGCCAGCATCCGCAGCGCCACCAGCAGCGCGCTGGCCTCGTCGACCTTCAGCCGCAGCGGCCGGGCGATCGACTCGGCCTCGGTCACGATGATCTCGCCGCCCTCGTAGGACAGGTCGATCGGGCAGTAGGGGTCGGGGGCGCGCAGCTCCACGCACCACAGCAGGTTGAGGTCGTCGATGAGCTGCTTCTGGGTGATGCCGAAGGCCTCGGCGGCCTCCTCCAGGGCGACCGAGTCGCGGCTGACCACGTAGGGGACCAGGGCCAGCAGCCGCGCCAGCCGGTCGGTGGAGGTGGTGGAGCCGCCCTTGCCGTTGCCGCCCGTCTTCGCCGTCATCTCGCCCTCACGCCCATCTCGTCTTCACGCCGTTTCGTTCGTGCTCACGCCGGTCTCCCCGCCTCGCCGCGCCCGTGCTCGCGTCGGGTCTCCTCGCCTCGCCGGTCTCGTGGTCGCGCCGGTCCGGTGGTCGCGCCGGCGCTGGTGGTCGCGCCGGTCCTGGTCGTCGCGCGCACTTGCGGTGGCTCCGGCGCCGCCGCCCGGGGGTCAGGTCACCTTCTCGCGGGCGTCCCCCTCGGCGGCGTCGCCGGCCGTCGCCAGGGTGGCCTTGAGCTGCTGGATGACCGCCTCGCGCAGGTCGGGCGGATCCAGCACGACCACGTCATCGGCGAACCGGGCCAGGTAGGGGGCGAAGCGGTCGGCGTCACGGAAGGTCAGCGTGGCCTCGTCCCACACGCCGTCGCCGACCGGCCGCACGTCGCGGGCCCAGCGGCGGGGGCCCTGCGCGGCACCGGCCCGCAGCCGCACGGTGGCGGGGCGGGGCTCGGTGACCGGGTCGCCCCAGTCGAAGGCGATACGGCGCACGTCCACGCCGTCGGGGACGGTGACGCTGCCGTCGGGGCCGTCGGCGGCGACCTCGCCCGCGATGCGGCTGAGCCGGAACACGCGGGTCTCGCCGCGGTCGCGGTCGTGGCCGACGACGTACCAGCGGCCGCGGCGGCTGACCACGCCCCAGGGCTCCAGGTGGCGGCGCGACATCGAGGTGCGGCCCACCCCCTGGTAGTCGAAGGCGACCGGGCGCCCGTCGCGGACGGCCTCCCACAGCGCGGGGAACGCCGGTTCGCCGGTGTCGACGCGCGGCTCGATGCCCAGGGCGGTGGTGGCGTCGGCGGCGTCGGTGTCCACGCCGGCGGCGCGCAGCTTCAGCAGCGCCCCGGAGGCGGCGTCGGCCATGCTGGCGCGCTGCCACACCCGCGCGGCCAGGCCGAGCACGGCGGCCTCGTCGGGGGTCAGGTGGATGTCGGGCAGTTCGTAGGCCTGCGGGGGGATGCGGTAGCCGATCTCCTCGCCGGTGCCGCCCTGCTGGTCGCTGCCGACCTCCAGCGGGACGCCCAGCTCGCGCAGCTCCTCCTTGTCGCGTTCGAACATCCGCTTGAACGCCTCGTCGGAGTCGGGGTAGCCGGGGACCGCCCGCCTGATCTGCTCGGCCGTCAGGTAGCGCCGCGTGGCCAGCAGGCAGACCACCAGGTTGAGCAGGCGCTCGGTCTTGCGCCGCGACACTCGGCCACCACCTTTCCAGTCGATGAAGCCCATTCACGCATATATGGGGCCGTGGGGCGTTCGGATTGTGAGGATTATGGGATTGTCTGGGCGGCGGCACGGCCCGCCGGCCCGCGGACCCGCCCCGCCCGCACGAACCGTGCCGGCGGCGCCACGGCGGGTGAACGCCGCGCGTCCCCATGTCGCCCGTGTCAGGACGCTACCGTTTCCTTGTGATCCGATGGCGCAAAGGCACGGTAGAAAACGTCCGCCGTGAATGGCCGGGGGCGGTCGAGCTGGACGTCACGATCGAGGGCGACGGAACGCACCGGGCCTCGGTCTTCCCCGCTCTCGCCTACCCCGCGCTGGTGGGGCGTCCCGAACCGGGCGACACCGTCCTGCTCAACACTACGGCCTTGGCGATGGGCCTGGGGACGGGCGGCTACGCGATGGTGGTCGCGGTCCCCGACCGGCTGCCGCCCGACCCGTCCGGGCCCGGGCACCTGGTGAAGGCGCGGTACACCCCGCTGCAGGCCACCGTGCTGGGCGCCGACGAGCAGGACTCCCCCCACCACGAGCTGCTGCGCGAGGCCGACTCCCTGGAGGGGACGCCGGTGATCGTGGCCGACCTGCACTCGGCGCTGCCGCCGATCCTGGCGGGGCTGCTGGCGGCGCGGCCGGGCACCCGGGCGGTGTACGTGATGCCCGACGGCGGGGCGCTGCCGGCCTGGTTCTCGATGTCGATCGCGCGGCTGCGGAAGGCGGGCGCGCTGGCGGCGACGGTCACGGTCGGGCAGGCGTTCGGCGGCGACCTGGAGGCGGTGACGGTGCACACCGGGCTGCTGGCGGCGCGGCTGGTGCTGGACGCCGAGGTCATCGTGGTCGCGCAGGGCCCGGGCAACCTGGGCACGGGCACCCGGTGGGGCTTTTCGGGGGTGTCGGCGGGCGAGGCCGTCAACGCGGCGGCGGTGCTGTCGGGACGGCCGGTGGCCTCGCTGCGGGTCAGCGACGGCGACAAGCGGGAGCGGCATGTGGGGGTGTCGCACCACAGCCTGACCGCCTACGGCAGGGTGGCGCTGGCGCGGGCGCAGGTCGTGGTGCCCGAGCTGGGCGGGGAGTTCGGCGCGCGGGTGGCCGGGGAGGCCGCCCCGCTGGGCGACCGGCACGAACTGGTCCCGGTGGGCGTGGACGGGCTGCACGAGGCGCTGCGCACGGCGGAGAAGGAGTGGGGCGTGCGGCTGTCGACGATGGGCCGCCGCCTGGAGGAGGACCTGCCCTACTTCCTCACCGCGGCCGCCGCCGGCCGCCACGCCGCCGCCCTCCTGTGACCGCCCCCACCCCACCTGTCGGCCCCACGCACGTCCCGCATGACGCGCCCGTGCACCGATCACCGATCACCGCTGCGGGCGCGCACTGCGGGACGTGGACTGCGGGACATGGGCTGGGGAGCGGTGGGTCAGGTGGGGGTCAGGGTGGGGGTCAGGGCGCCGTCGGGGGTGTAGGTCTCGCGGAAGGTGAACGCCCGGGGTGAGGGGCCCTGGGCGCGGAGCGTCTCGAGGCGTTCGACGCCTTCCTCGAGGGTGGGGATGTGCCCTGCGGGGATCCACCACATCGCCAGGTGCGCCTGCACGTGCTTGAGGAACCACTCGCGGCGGCGGCGCAGCACGTCCAGGTGGCGGCTGCGGTACACGTAGTCCCGCAGCGCCTCCCGGCTCTCCCACACCGAGTAGTTGATGATGACGTCGGCGCCGATGGGGCGGATGGCGGTGGCGTCGGCGGCGCCGTCCTCCACCAGCCGCCACACGAAGCCGGGGGCGTCGTCGGCCAGGGCGTTGAGGGGGTTCAGGAGCTCGTTGAACCCGGCCATCCGGGGGTCGTCGAGGGGGAACTTCAGCGTGCCCACGTTGAACTGGGCCAGGTGGTAACCGGACATGGGCTCAGCTCACCATGCCCTCACTTCTATGTCAACGATCATTATTTTTAGAAGCGGCGGTCGCCGTCTCTCCCGATCGGGCTGGTTCGGCGGGTTCGGCGGGTTCGGCGGGTTCGGCCACGGTGCAGCACCAGCCGGGTCTTGCGTCGATCCGCACCCGGACGCCCTGGGAGTCCTCCAGAAGCCCCTCCAGCAGCGCCAGGTTCATCCCGCACACCAGCGGCGGGAACGCCTCGGAGAGGGCGTGGAAGGGGCAGTTGCGCATGCGCAGGACCCCGTCCTCCATGCGCGGCTGGTACCCGCGGCGCTCCAGGAGCGCCGCGACCTCCTCCAGGCTCCGGCACGGGCCCGCGCCCTCCTCGCGCAGCCGCCTCCCGCGCCGCCGGGCGGCCTCCTGCAGCTCCACGTCCAGTCCGGCGGCCTCGGCGGCCTCGGCCAGCAGCCCGGCCGCGGTGCGGTAGTCGCGCGGCGGCAGCGACACCTCCCGCTCCCCCGGCGCCCTGCGGTACAGCTTGGCCGGACGGCCCGCCCCCGGCCCCGAACGTCCCGTCAGCCGCCGGCTCACCGTCTCCAGCAGCCCCGCCTCCACCAGCTTGTCCAGATGGAAGGCCGCCAGCGTGCGCTGGACGCCCGCGGCCTCGGCCGCCTCGTTCCGGCTCACCTCGTGGTCCTGGGCGCCCACGTACGCGTACAGCCGCCGCCGGACGGGGTCCTGCAGAACGGCGATCGCCTCGATGTCCTCCACCCGGCCAGTCTAAGAACAACCGCGGTTCGCTTTAGAACGGAGACGGGAGCCGAAGGGACGGATCGGCGCGGGCGGGGCCCGGGTGGATCGAAACGGACAGGGGTCAGTGGGCGCCGAGGATGTCGACGACGAAGACCAGAGTGTCATCCCCCTTGATCTTGGCCTGGGGCAGGCCCTTGTCCCCGTAGCCCAGCGACGGCGGCACCACCAGCAGCAGCCTGCTGCCGACCTTCTGCCCCACCAGCGCCTGGTCCCAGCCCTTCATCACCTGGCCGGTGCCGATCGTGGCCGCGTACGGGCGCCCGGCCCGCCAGGAGGAGTCGAACGCCTTCCCGTCCCGCCAGAACACCCCCACGTACTGCAGGGCCAGCAGCTGCCCCTTGGCGATCGCCGCGCCCTGGCCCTGCACGAGGGTCCGCACCTGCAGGTTCTCAGGCGCGGCGACCTTGGGCACCGTCACCGACGGGCCGGAGCCCGCCTGCACCTCGCCCACCTTCGGCAGCCGCGGATCGTTCAACGGCTGCCGGCGCCCCTGGGCCTGCGCCGTCCTGGGGTAGATCGCCCGCACGTCCAGCACGTACACCAGAGTGTCGCCCTTGCCGACCTGGTGCTGAACGGCGCCCTTGTCGCCGTAGCCGTCCTTGGGCGGGATCTTGGCCACCACCCGGCCGCCGACCCGCGCGCCCTCCAGCGCCTTCTCCAGGCCCGGCACCAGCCGCCCGGTCGGGAACGCCCCGGGACGGCCCGCGATGAAGCTGTTGGCCAGCAGCTTGTTGCCGTCCTTGCTCCACCGGTAACCGACGTAGTCGGCCACCACGAGATCCCCCTTGCGCGCCCGGGCGCCCTCTCCGTCGGTCACGGTCTTGACCGCCAGCTCCCTGCCGGGCGCCTCCTTGGGGAACACCACGTCCGGACGGGAGCCGAAATCGCCCTTGACCGCCACCTCGACGTCGCCCGCCCCGGAACAGGCACCGGTCAGCAGCAACGGAACGGCCAGCAGGACGGCCGCGGGGAGGACGGAGAGTCGACGTCGCATAGGGGTCCTTCGGGGGTGGCGAACGCAACTGCGCGCTCACCCTACCCCTGTTGTGACTCACCGGTAGCCTGGACGGGCCGTTCACCCCGGCGTGTCGCGCCGCACACACCCCGTCACCGCCGCCGCCGGCCGTCCCGGCGTACCGAGCCCGGGAGTAGCGGCGCCTCGGCCGCCGGACTTCGGGCCTCCGGCCTCAGGCATCCGGCATCGGCTCAAGGCCCGGCGTTCGGGCGCGGCTCGACGCTCGGTGCAGCCCCGCGTTCGATGCGGCGCGGCGCTCGTCCACGGATCGGCGCTCGGTTGCGGCACGGCGCTCGGGCGCGCCCGGAACTCGGGGCTACGGGCTCGCCGCCGAGGGCCCGGGGCGGTGGCGGCCCGCCGCCGTCACCGCCCGGGCCCGGTGCCTCACATTCCGGCGATGAGCTTGTCGACGCGCTCGTCCACCGAACGGAACGGGTCCTTGCACAGCACCGTCCGCTGCGCCTGGTCGTTCAGCTTCAGATGCACCCAGTCGACGGTGAAGTCGCGCCGCTTCTCCTGCGCCCGGCGAATGAACTCCCCGCGCAACCGCGCCCGCGTCGTCTGCGGCGGCACCGACTTCGCCTCGAAGATCGCCAGATCGCGCGCCACCCGCTCCACCGACCCCCGCTTCTCCAGCAGGTAGTACAGCCCGCGGTCACGGTGCACGTCGTGGTAGGCCAGATCCAACTGCGCCACCCGCGGCGACGACAGCGGCAGATCGTACTTGCGCCGGTACCGCTCGATCAGCCGGTACTTGGTCACCCAGTCGATCTCCCGGGACACCAGGTCCAGATCCCCGGTCTCCACCGCCCGCAGCGTCCGCTCCCACAGGTCCAGCACCCGCATCGTGATCTCGTCGCCGCCGCGCCGGTCCACGAAGTCCTTGGCCTTGCCGTAGTACTCCTTCTGGATCTCCAGCGAGCTGGCCTCCCGGCCGTTGGCCAGCCGCACCTTCCGCCGGCCCGTCATGTCATGGCTGACCTCGCGGATCGCCCGGATCGGGTTCTCCAGCGTCAGGTCGCGCATCACCACGCCCGCCTCGATCATCCGCAGCACCAGGTCGGTCGCCCCGACCTTCAGCAGCATCGTGGTCTCGCTCATGTTCGAGTCGCCCACGATCACGTGCAGCCGCCGGAACCGCTCGGCGTCGGCGTGCGGCTCGTCCCGCGTGTTGATGATCGGCCGGGACCGGGTCGTCGCCGACGACACGCCCTCCCAGATGTGCTCGGCCCGCTGCGACACGCAGTACACCGCGCCCCGCGGCGTCTGCAGCACCTTCCCCGCACCGCAGATGATCTGCCGCGTCACCAGGTACGGGATCAGCACGTCGGCCAGCCGCCCGAACTCCCCGTGCCGGCCCACCAAGTAGTTCTCGTGGCACCCGTAGGAGTTCCCGGCCGAGTCGGTGTTGTTCTTGAACAGGTAGATGTCGCCGGCGATGCCCTCCTCGCGCAGCCGCCGCTCGGCGTCCACCAGCAGACCCTCCAGGATCCGCTCCCCCGCCTTGTCGTGCGTCACCAGGTCGATGACGCTGTCGCACTCGGGCGTGGCGTACTCGGGGTGGCTTCCCACGTCCAGGTAGAGCCGCGCGCCGTTGCGCAGGAACACGTTGCTGCTACGACCCCACGACACCACCCGGCGGAACAGGTAGCGGGCCACCTCGTCGGGTGACAACCGCCGCTGCCCGCGGAAGGTACAGGTGACGCCGTACTCGTTCTCAAGCCCGAAGATGCGCCTGTCCACACCGTGAGCCTATGCGGCCGGGGGCCGACTTGGCAGTCTCTGAAGCCTCTGGTTTCACCGGCGGTACGCGCGAGAACGCGCCGTGAACGCACGACACGCCGGGACCCGCCTCCGCAGGAGAGACGGCACCGGGCCAGCGCCTTTACGTTGTAGATCATTAGTGGCCGGGGCGGCAAGGGCGGGGCCGGGGGCGAAACGAGGAAGGGCCTGCCGCATCCGCGGCAGACCCTTCCCGGATACGCCCACTCCGGGCGCGATCGCTCGGGCTAGTCCTCCGACGCGTCCGCCGCGCCGGCGCCATCCGCCCCGTCCGCCCCGTCCGACGAACCACCCGACGGCGCGCCGTCCGCCTCATTGAGCAGCCGCTCGATCCGCGCCGCCGGCAACGCCTTGAACAGACGATGCTCCCGATTCCGGTCCAGCACCGCCACCTCCAGCGACTTCGCCTCCAGATGACGATCCGCGTCCTGCGCCTCCAGCGCCCGCACCGCCACCTTCAGCGCCTCCGCCAGCGGCATCCCCTCCCGGTACCGGTCCTTCAGCACCTGCGCCACCGCGTCCGCCTGACCGCCCATCGCCACATAACCGTGCTCGTCGGCCACCGAACCATCGAACGTCAACCGGTAGATCTGATCGGTCTCCGCACTGTCACCCACCTCCGCGACCACCAACTCCACCTCGTACGGCTTGTTGGTCTCCGTGAAGATCGTCCCCAGCGACTGCGCGTACACGTTCGCCAGCCCCCGCGCCGTCACATCACGGCGGTCGTACTGGTACCCGTTCACATCCGCGTACCGCACCCCGCCCAGCCGCAGATTCTCGAACTCGTTGTACTTCCCCACCGCCGCGAACGCGATCCGGTCATAGATCTCACTGATCTTGTGCAGCGCACGCGACGGATTATCCGCCACGAACAGAATCCCGTCGTCGTACTGCAGCACGACCACGCTGCGGCCACGCGCGATGCCCTTACGCGCATAGTCCGCCTTGTCCTTCATCTGCTGTTCGGGCGACACATAGAACGGCATGGACACCGGTCTGGATCCCTTCTATCGCAGCGGGGCGGTCGGCCCGCCCGGCGAGTCGTAACGTGCCTCGACCACGGCCTGCGCCAGCGCGCCCACCTCATCCTCACCCAGCCGGCGGTAACCCTCGTCCGAAACCACCGACACCACCGGGAAGATCCGCCGCGTCAAGTCCGGCCCACCAGTCGCCGAATCATCATCGGCCGCGTCATACAGCGCCTGCACGCACACCAGCGCCGCATCCTCCGCCGACAGATCCGCACGCCACAGCTTCTTCAACGCACCACGCGCGTACACCGACCCCGACCCGATCGAGTAGAAATCCCGCTCCTCGTACCGGCCACCCACCGGATCGTAGGAGAAGATCCGCCCCCCGTCCCGCTCCTCGTCGTACCCGGCGAACAACGGCACCACCGCCAGCCCCTGCATCGCCATCCCCAGATTCCCCCGCACCAGCGTCGCCAGCCGATTCGCCTTCCCCTCCACCGACAGCGTCCGGCCCTCGCGCTTCTCGTAATGCTCCAGCTCCACCTGGAACAACCGGATCAGCTCCATGCCGATCCCGGCCGTCCCCGCCATCGCGATCGCCGAGAACTCGTCCGCCCGGAACACCTTCTCCACATCACGCTGAGCGATCACATGCCCCGCCGTCGCCCGGCGATCACCCGCCATCACCACACCACCGGGGAACGTCACCGCCACGATCGTCGTCGCATGCGGGATCCCCTCCCCCGCCGGCACCGCCGGCAGCGGCCGCCGCCCCGGCAGCAACTCCGGACTATAGGCACCCAGGAACTCCGTGAACGACGACGTGTCCGGGTTCACGAACAACCCCGGCCCACGCCCGGTGCGAGCATCGTGCGACGCCACGCGACTCCTTCCCTCCACCACGGCACCGGCTCCCCTCACGAACCCACCGGCGCTGACCAACTCAGACCCTACTGTTCAACCCACACCCACCGCATGCCGCACCATCGCTCCACAGTCCGCCCACGGCGAACCCCCCACCGCCCACTACGATGACGACGTGGTGTTGGGAACCCCTGGCCAGCCCGGCTGGCCCAGCCCCCTCGGGCAGCCGACATGGCCGAGCGCCCCCGGAGAACCCGGATGGCCCCCACGACGCCCCGCCTACAACCCACCCGTCACCGAAGAGGACATCACCCTCCCACCCGACGCCGACCCCTTCACCATCGCCGAACACGAAACCCGCGCCGCCGTCACCGCACCCTGGTGGCCCGCCTCCACCCCACTCCAACGCCGCCAAGCACTCCTCCCCCGCCTCCTCACCCTCCCCGACCACAGCTGGTGGCTCTTCGCCGCATGGACCCGCTGGTACCGCTGGCACCCCGCCGACAGCCGCTGGTTCCCTTCACCCCCACCACACGCCGCCCACACCCGCCAAACCGCCGCCCACGGCCCCACACCACCCCCCATCCCCGCCGAAATACTCCCCACCGGCGCCGACTACCTCACCGACTACGGACCACCCCTCCCCCTCACCGGCAAACCCGTCTCCGGCGCCCTCACCTACCGCCTCCGCTCCGTCCTCTCCGAAGCCGCCCAAGCACCACCCCACGACTACCCCCTCGGCTGGAACCGCTTCCTGCACGGCACCCCCAGCACCATCGCCGCCACCTGGAGCACCCTCCTGTGGTGCGCCTCCGTCCCCCTCTTCGACCCAGAACTCGGCCTCCTCGACCACTGGGAACCCCACCTCGCACCCCAACCCACCACCGAGCCCGCCAACGCCACCGACCTCCGCTGGCTCACACCCCCACCCCTCCACACCATCATCGGCCTCTACGCCGAACGCCTCCGCGCAGGCCGCGCCGACGCCGCCGCCCAACTCATCCGCTGCATGGTCATGACCGCCCAAGCCCTCCGCGACGACCCCCGCTTCCGCGTCCGCGCCTCCGCCCTCCTCTCCATGATCGAACCCCTCCAGAGCAACCCCGCCCTCGACCACCGCGCCCTCCCCTACGGCGACCAGGTCCTCGAACGCGAATGGCGAAGCCGCTGCCCCGCACCCCTCTTCGCCACCCTCTTCGCCGACTCCGCCCCCGGCGAAAGCCTCCAACTCGCCTTCTACGACCTCGCCACCGCCCTCCAACCCCTCTGCGGCGACCCCAACGACCCCGCCACCCACACCGAACCCCGCCACGCCGCCACCGCACTCCTCGCAGCCGACCTCGCCGGCTACCGCCCCGACCTCGCCACCCCCGTCGGCCGCTGGCTCGACCCCGAACTCCGCGCCCTCCTCACCGACATCCTCGGCGACCGACACCACCCCCTCCGCACCCTCTGGCCCTCCCCCACCACCGACGACCCCGACACCACCCTCCACGTCCTCGGCGCCACCGCCGCACTCGGCTTCGCCTGGTGCCGCCTCGCCGGCGTCCCCATCCCGCCCAACGGCCTCACCACCGCCAACCACCAGGCCGCCCACCTCGCCACCCTCCAGGACACCTGAACGCCGCCCTCCCCACCCGGCCCCGCCGCCCGAGGGCTGAGGCGTCCTACCGGGCGCGCACGCGTCGCAAGGCGCGCCCACACGGGGACGCTTCGGAAAACCGGCTACACCGCTCGAGACGATCCGGCCTTCCGCCACCAGAACGAGCGAAAGGGCGCCGCCGAAGCCCGCGCCCTCCCAAAGTCCTCCACCGCGGTCGAACACCGCGGCACACCAACGTCACACAGACGCCGGAGCGCCTCCCTCCGCAGCCGCGGACAGCGACGCAGGCTCTCCCCACTCGCCCTCCCGCACCGAGATCCGCTCCAACCTCGGCTCCGCCACCCGCACGTAATCCTCCACCGCCAACGCCATCGAACGATCCAGCCGCCCGGCGTTGAAGAACAGCTCCGGAGCCTCCAGCAACCCCGGATCCACCACCAGCTCCAACTCCGGATGGAACGCGAACGGCAACACCGTCCCGCTCACACTCCCCGCCAGCGCCTCCGCCTTCTCCCGCGCCGCGAACCCGGCATACGACCCGCCCACCAGCTCCTTCACCGCCCGCAGATCCAACCGCGCGTCCCCCGGAACCACCGCCAGCACGTACCGCCGCCGCTTCTTCCCCACCTTCACCATCACGACCAAACACTTCGCCGCATGCGCCACCGCGTTGCCGCGCAACGCGCTCACCACCTCCGTACGCCCCTCCGGCTCATGATCAATGAGCCGATACCGCGCGCCCGCCGCGTCCAGCACGTCGATCAGACGCTCGTAGGCCCCCGGCTCCACGCCCGCGCCGCCCTCACCACTCACCGCTCAACCACCCCTTCACCTCGGCGATGCGCTCCTCGTCCCGCCGGTAGAACACCCACTGCTTGATCTTGGTGCCCCTGATCAGACCCGCCCGGCTCAGCACCTTCAGATGCTCGCCGCACGTGGGCTGACTCACCCCGAGCTTCTCTGCGATGAACAGCGAGCAGACCCCGTCGTCCACCAGGTCCCCGTCCCGCTGCGGCGGGAAGTGCGCCACCGGATCACGCAACCACTCCAGGACCAGTAGGCGCTTCTCGTTCGCCAGCGCCTTGATCACCTCAACGTCGAGCACGAAGGGATTATGGCAATTAGCTAATTAACGAGCAAGCGAAGCGGCCTCGCCCACGGCACAAACCGACGGGGGCGAGGCCACCAAGCCCCAGACGCGGCCAGACGCCCCTCAGACGCCCGCCGAGGCTTCAGAGAACTTCTTCGCGAAGTGCTCCGGGTGACTGCGCACCAGCGCCGCCATCCGCTCACTGAACGATGGACGCCGCGGCCCGTACGCCCACCGCCGGCAGTAGCCAGGCCCACCCTCAGCCAGCCGCAGCCGCGTGACTTCGAACTTCCGATCCTCAAACTCGAGGGACTGCTTCCGATGCTCCCCGTCCAACTCCCGGTACGACTCCCAGCCGTCCACCGGCACCGTCACGGGATCCACATCCGGGAACGTGAACGACAGCCGCACCCCGCCATCATCAGCAGGAACCGTCCGGACCAGCGCGCCCTGCACATAGTCCGCCGCACGCCGCAACGCCACCGGATCGTCCCGCAACTGCCCCATGCCACTGTTGCAACCATCACAGAGCATGCCTCGCACCACTCCGGTCACATGATCGTGATCGACGTTCTCGGCAGGCTTGTCGCAGCAGATCGCGCAGACGCCGCGCTGTATCGCCAGCAGCTCCTCGATCTCCTTCTCACCGACGCCGTAACGCGTCCTCAGGCGGTCGTCACGCGACGTCCCCAGTCGGCGAATCGGAACGCCGTCCTTGTCGACAAGCCGTCCCGTGAAAGCGAGCCGACGAGCATGGCCTTCGATGACCGCCACCCCCAACTCGAGAAGCATCGACTCGGCATGATGACTCCGCCCCTCGAGATACTTGGCGGCTTCCCGCATGCGCCCAGGGTCGTCATCGTATTGACCGAGCGCACCATTGCAGGGGAAGCAGAGCAACGCGCGGAACAGACCCGTTTCATGAGAATGGTCCACATGTGAGGCCTTCTTGCGGAGGCATATCACACATACCCCACCCTGGCTTTGCCAGCACTCCTCCACCTGCTCAGCGGTCAGGCCGTAGCGCAGTTTGAGGAGGTAGCTGCGCTGACTTCCGTACAAGCGGCGCTTACACTCGGCCATCGTCACGCTGTGACACGGCCTGCAGTACGCCGTCAACCCAGAACTCTTGGAGCGATTACGCCCGAACTCCTGGACGGACTTGACCTCCTGGCAGCGAGGGCAATACTTCATCCCCTCAGGAACCACGCGGCGCGGCCGATAGGGCGTGGGCTCCTTACCCTCGTTGACGAGCCGCTTGCGCTTGGACTCCGCATTGCGCAAGCCGAAGCATTTTCTACAGTAAAGAGCCAGGCCGTCTTTGGAGGCCTTGCGCTTGGTGAACTCGCTCTTGGGCTTGACCTGACCGCAGTCGCGGCATTCTTTTACGGACACGACCCCGACCCTACCGCCCTCACTCGTGCCCTTGGAAGAGATTTTCGATTCAGGTCATCGAGAAGTGTAGATACCTTCTTGGATTTCCCTTATTCCCGATGTCCGATTTGCCTCTATTGCCCGCCTTTTTGCACATAGCCCCTAATGAATTCCTCTGCATTCTCTTCGAGAACTTCGTCAATTTCATCCAGAATTGCATCGACGTCGTCGGTGAGCTTTTCCTGGCGTTCCTGGACGTCGTCCTGGGGTGCGTCCTGGGTCTCCTCGACCTCTTCGGTACGCCGCGGGGCCTGCTTCTGGCCGCCCGAGTTGTCCTTCGTGGCCATCCTTACCTCCCACTTCGCCGGTCCCCCCAGCCTATCTCCGATCATCGACGTCGAGCGGATTTCGTCGCTCCGACGGCGCGGGGGCCTGCTGGGGTTATCGCCGGTCCGCCAACCAGTGAAACGGGCAAACCGGTCACAAATATGCCGCGGGCTCAGTTCTGGCCGGTGAGCGTGGCGACTAGGTCGGCCGCGGTGCGGCAGCGGTCGAGCAGTGCGCCGACGTGCTGCTTGGTGCCGCGCAGGGGCTCGAGGGTCGGGACGCGCTGCAGGGACTCGCGGCCGGGGACGTCGAAGATGACCGAGTCCCAGGAGGCGGCGGCGACCGATTCGGCGTACTGGCGCAGGCAGCGGCCCCGGAAGTAGGCCCTGGTGTCCTCTGGCGGGTCCTCGATGGCCGCCTGGACCTCGGGCTCGGTGACGATGCGGTCGATCCTGTCGCGGGCCACCAGGCGGTTGTAGAGGCCCTTGTCGGCCCGGATGTCGGTGTACTGCAGGTCGATGAGCTGCAGGCGCGGGTGTGACCACTCCAGGCCGTCGCGGTCGCGGTAGCCCTGGAGGAGGGAGAGCTTGGCGACCCAGTCGAGCTCGCGGGAGAGCTGCATGGGGTCGTCGCCGAGGCGGTGCAGGACCGATTCCCAGCGGTCGAGGACGTCCTTGGTCATTTCGTCGACGTCGGCGCCGTAGCGGTCCTCGACGTACTTGCGGGACTGCTCGAGGTATTCCATCTGGAGTTGGACGGCGGTCATCTTGCGGCCGTCGCGGAGGGTGAGCAGGTGTTTGCAGGCGGGGTCGTGGGAGACGGCGCGGAGGGCCGCGACGGGCATGTCGACGGAGAGGTCGACGGTGAGGAAGCCGTCTTCGATCATGGCGAGGACGAGTGAGGTGGTGCCGAGTTTGAGGTAGGTGGAGACCTCGCTCATGTTGGCGTCGCCGATGATGACGTGGAGGCGGCGGTATTTCTCGGGGTCGGCGTGGGGTTCGTCGCGGGTGTTGATGATGGGGCGTTTGAGGGTGGTCTCGAGGCCGACTTCGACTTCGAAGAAGTCGGCGCGCTGGCTGATCTGGAAGCCATCGCCGCGTCCGTCGACGCCGATGCCGACGCGGCCGGCGCCGCAGACGACCTGGCGGGAGACGAAGAAGGGGGTGAGGTGGCGGACGATGTCGGCGAAGGGCGTCTCGCGGCGCATGAGGTAGTTCTCATGGCAGCCGTAGGAGGCGCCCTTGTTGTCGGTGTTGTTCTTGTAGAGCTGGATGGGGTGGGTGCCGGGGACCATGGCGGCGCGGTGGGTGGCGTCGGCCATGACGCGTTCTCCGGCTTTGTCCCAGATGACTGCGTCGCGGGGGTTGGTGCATTCGGGTGCGGAGTATTCGGGGTGGGCGTGGTCGACGTAGAGGCGTGCGCCGTTGGTGAGGATGACGTTGGCGAGGCCGAGGTCTTCGTCGGTGAGCTGGGTGGGGTCGGCGACTTCGCGTGCGAGGTCGAATCCGCGGGCGTCGCGGAGGGGGTTCTCCTCTTCGAAGTCCCAGCGGGCCCTTCGTGCCCGTGCCGCCGATGCCGCGAGGTAGGCGTTGACGACCTGGGAGGAGGTCACCATCGCGTTGGCCCCTGGCTGTCCGGGTACGGAGATGCCGTACTCGGTCTCGATGCCCATCACCCGCCGAACACTCATATCGTCGAGCCTATCGGGGCCGAGGGGGTGGAGCCATGGGGCTCCTGCCGGTGGGGCTCGGCGGCGGCGCCTGGGGGTTGCGTTTCGCTTGTGGGCGTGGGGGGTTGGGGCTTGTCTCGGGGTGTGTCGTGGTGGGGGGTTCCGGCGTGGTGGTCGGCGGGTGGGGTCGTGTGGAGGCGGTTGAAGGAGTCGCGGAGGCGTGGTTTGAGCCAGGCGGCGAGGGGTCGTTCGATGAGGCGGTGGATGAGGTAGGCGGTGGTGAGGACGGTTGCGGTGATGGCGATGGTGGCGGCCCAGCGCGGGAGTGCGGGGTGGAGGAGGTCGGCGAGGGGTGGGGCGAGTTCGTAGTGGATGAGGTAGGTGGGGTAGGTGAGGCAGCCGAGGGTGGCGAAGCCGCGCCAGTTGAGGCGTTGGAGTTTTCCGGTGGCGGCGAGGGCCATGAGTGCGTAGGTGGTGGTGATGAGGATGGGGATTGCGGGCCAGGCGTTGGTCGGGGGGATGTTGTAGGGGGAGTCGGTGGCGATGGGGAGTGCGTACCGGATTGAGGTGGCCCAGGAGAAGGCTGTGAAGCCCCAGAGGAGGAGTGTGGGGCCGAAGCGGTGGATGAGGTAGAGGGCCATTCCGGCGATGAAGTAGGGGGCGTATTCGGGGATGAGGAGTTCCTGGAGGGCGTCGGCGCCGGTTTCCTGGGCGAAGATGGCGAGGACGGTCCAGGTGGCCATGAAGGTGATGCAGCGCTGGTAGGTGATGCCGGTGAGGACGAGGATGGCGATGAGGGCGTAGAAGTGCATTTCTATCCAGAGGGTCCAGAAGACTCCGCTGGCGTTCTGTACGCCCATGCCCTGCTGGAACATGGTGAGGTTGGGGATGATGTTCTCGGGGCGGCCTCGTCCTTGGCCGGTGGTGAGGTAGAGGGCGGCGATGAGGAGGACGGCGAACCAGTAGGCGGGGTAGAGGCGGGTGATGCGGGAGATGGTGAAGTCGGCCATGGTGCGTCCCCATGCGCTCATGAGGATGACGAAGCCGCTGATGAGGAAGAAGAGTTCGACGCCTAGGTAGCCGAATTGGGTGGCGAGGGAGATGGGGGCGAAGAGTTCGCGGGCGTTGTGGTCGTCCCAGGGGCCGCCGGTGGTGCCGGTGTAGTGGTAGAGGAGGACGGCGAGGGCGGCGAGGAAGCGGAGGAGGTCGACTTCTCTGAGGCGTGTTCGGTGCGTTCGGCCGGTGGGTTTGTGGCTGGTGGGGCTTGGGGGGCTGGTGGGGCCCGTTTCTGCCGTTGTGGCTGAAGGGGCCGGAGTGGGGGCCTCTGAGCTGTGCTGATGGTTCTGGGAAGGCATTGGGGTCGAGCCTAGGGGACGTTGCCGGGGTGGTGGGCTTGTGGGGGAAAGCGGCGCGGCGGCCACCCGGTGTCGGGTGGCCGCCGCGGCGCGTGTCGTGGTGCGGGGCTTGTTGTCGGGGTTGTCTCGGGGTCGGGGTCCGGGGCTAGAGGTACTGGCCGGTGTTGGCGACGGTGTCGATGGAGCGGCCGGCCTCGGCGCCCTGCTTTCCGGAGACGAGGGTGCGGATGTAGACGATCCGTTCGCCCTTCTTGCCGGAGATGCGGGCCCAGTCGTCGGGGTTGGTGGTGTTGGGGAGGTCTTCGTTCTCGCTGAACTCGTCGACGCAGGCGGCGAGGAGGTGGGCGACGCGCAGGCCCTTTTGCCCGGTGTCGAGGAACTGCTTGATCGCCATCTTCTTGGCGCGGTCGACGATGTTCTGGATCATCGCTCCGGAGTTGAAGTCCTTGAAGTAGAGGACTTCCTTGTCTCCGTTGGCGTAGGTGACCTCCAGGAAGCGGTTCTCCTCGCTTTCGGTGTACATCCGTTCGACGACGCGCTGGATCATGGCGTCGACGGTGGCGCCCTCGTTGCCCCCGTGTTCCTTGACGTCGTCGGGGTGGAGGGGGAGGCCGGAGAGGATGTACTTGGAGAAGATGTCCTTGGCGGCTTCGGCGTCGGGTCGTTCGATCTTGATTTTGACGTCGAGGCGGCCGGGTCGCAGGATCGCGGGGTCGATCATGTCCTCGCGGTTGGAGGCTCCGATGACGATGACGTTCTCGAGGCCTTCGACTCCGTCGATCTCGCTGAGGAGCTGCGGGACGATGGTGTTCTCGACGTCGGAGGAGACTCCGGATCCGCGGGTGCGGAAGATGGAGTCCATCTCGTCGAAGAACACGATGACGGGGGTGCCTGCGGAGGCCTTCTCCCGTGCGCGTTGGAAGACGAGGCGGATGTGCCGTTCGGTCTCTCCGACGTATTTGTTGAGGAGCTCGGGTCCCTTGATGTTGAGGAAGAAGCTCTTGCCTTCCTGGCCGGTCTTCTCGGCGACCTGTTTGGCCAGGGAGTTGGCGACGGCCTTGGCGATGAGGGTCTTGCCGCAGCCGGGGGGTCCGTAGAGGAGGACTCCCTTGGGCGGGCGGAGCTGGTGCTCGCGGAACAGGTCCGCGTGCAGGTAGGGCAGCTCGACGGCGTCGCGGATCATTTCGATCTGGGAGCCGAGCCCGCCGATCTCGTTGTAGGAGATGTCGGGGACCTCTTCGAGGACGAGTTCTTCGACCTCGGCCTTGTGGATCTTCTCGTAGGCGTATCCGGATCGGGATTCGAGCATGAGGGAGTCGCCGGCGCGCAGTGGTACGCCGCGCAGCGGCTCGGCGAGCTTGATGACGCGTTCTTCGTCGGCGTGCGCGATCACCAGTGCTCGTTCGCCGTCGTCGAAGAGTTCCTTGAGCATGACGACTTCGCCCTGCTCTTCGAACTTGAGCGCCTCGACGACGTTGAGGGCCTCGTTGAGCATGACCTCCTGGCCACGCTGGAGTTCCTCGATGTCGACGGCCGGGCTGACGTTCACCCGCAGTTTGCGTCCGCCGGTGAAGATGTCGACGGTGCCGTCGTCTCGGGCTTCGAGGAAGACTCCGTAGCCCGAGGGTGGCTGTGCCAGCCGGTCGACCTCCTCCTTGAGCGCCACGATCTGCTCGCGGGCTTCCTTGAGGGTCGCCACGAGACGCTCGTTCTGACCCGTCACGGCGGCCAGGTTGGCCTGTGCCTCATGGAGACGCTCCTCCAGAACACGTACTTGGCGCGGGGATTCCGCGAGCTTGCGGCGCAGCACGGAGATCTCCTCCTCCAGGAAGGACACCTGCGTTTGGAGGTCTCTAACCTCCTTGTCGTGCTGCGCCTTGCGCGCCCCAGCATCGTCACGAGCGGCCACGCCCCGTCACCTCCTCACGAAGAGCCGACGACCTACTGAGACCCTACCTATCTGGAGGGCTTCCGTAACCTGCCCATTCGGTACTCGTGTCGTGGCGGGGGGATCGCCACTGGTCGGAGGGGGCGTGTTGGGTGTCGGTGGGGTTGCGCGTGGGGGGCGCGTGGGGCTGGTCGGCGGTGGGTTCGTTCGTGGGGTGGCGTCGGTTCGGACGTTTTCGTGCCTGGTGGGAGGGGTGGTGACGTGGGGTGGGGGGTGGTGTGAATTTCGTGTTAAGAGATGACCGGGGGTGATGGGCCGGGGTGCGCGCGGCGGTCGGCGTAGCGATGAATGTGATCTATGACTCGCTTGGTTTCGGGCGCACCCGCGGGCATGGCGTCCCAATTCGAGCAGTTTGCCCCGGGATGTCCTGTTCCGGGTCGCGGGTCGGGGTCCGGCGGGTCCCGGTGTTCAGTCTTCGGCGCCCGGGCCGGGGGCGTCCTGACCGGGCGTCGCCGATGACGGGTCCGACGGGTCCTGGGCGCGGATGCCGTCCGCGGCGCCGTCCGCGGCGCCGGTGGCGGCGGACGGGGTGCCGGAGATGGGGGCGCCCTTGGCGGGACGGCGGCGCCGCATGGGCGGGGTGACGCCGTCGGCGAGGCGGCGGGCGGTGACCAGGAAGCCGGTGTGGCCGACCATGCGGTGGTCGGGCCGCACGGCCAGGCCCTCCACGTGCCAGGAGCGCAGCAGGGTCTCGAAGGCGTAGGGCTCGGCGAAGGCGCCGTGCCCGCGCAGTTCCTCCACCACGCGGGACATCTGGGTGGTGGTGGCGATGTAGGCGCAGACCATGCCGCCGGGGATGAGGGCCTTGGCGACGGGGTCGATGCATTCCCAGGGGGCGAGCATGTCGAGGACGACCCGGTCGACCTCGGTCTCGGCGAGGGCGTCCTCGAGGGAGCCGACGGTCAGGCGCCAGGCGGGGTGGGGGCCGCCGAAGAACTTCTCGACGTTGGCGCGGGCGATGTCGGCGAAGTCGGGGCGGCGCTCGTAGGAGGAGACCAGGCCGCGTTCGCCGACGGCGCGCAGCAGGAAGCAGGTGAGGGCGCCCGAGCCGGCGCCGGCCTCCACGACGCGGGCGCCGGGGAAGATGTCGGCCATGGCGACGATCTGGGCGGCGTCCTTGGGGTAGACGACGGCGGCGCCGCGGGGCATCCGCACGGCGAAGTCGGCGAGCAGGGGGCGGAAGGCGAGGTATTCGGTGCCGCCGCTGGAGCGGAAGACCGAGCCTTCGGGGCTGCCGATGATGTCGTCGTGGGCGATGGCGCCCTTGTGGGAGTGGTACTGCTTGCCGGGCTGCAGGGTGATGGTGTTGAGGCGGCCCTTGGGGTCGGTGAGCTGAACCTGGTCGCCGGGGCGGAAGGGGCCGTGGGGGATGCGGCCGGTGCCTGCGGGGGTGGTCGGCGGGGTGGGTTCGCTCATGGTCGTCAAGGCTAGCGGGCGCGGGGCACCGCTCAGGCTGCCCTTTCGGGCGCCGCGGGCGCCGCGGCCGCCGTCCCCGCGCCGCCGTCGCGGCCGTCCCCGCGGGTCTTCGGTGGGCGGCCGGCGGGCCAGCCGCGACCGGGCTGCGACACGGGCTGGGAGGCGGACCGTGGGGGCGGGCAGCCGGGCGGCGGTGGCCGGGGCGCGGGCCCCGGGGACGGGTCAGATTCCGGCGAAGGCGCGGTCGACGTCGGCGGCGGCCAGGACGCCGTAGACGCGGCCGTCGGGCTCGACCAGGAGGTATTCGGAGGCGGGGGCGCGGCGCAGCGCGACGATGAGGTCTTCGCCGGCCAGGTCGGCGGGGAGGGTGAGGTCGTCGTCGATGCCGCGGGACAGTTCGCCGACCTCGATCCAGGGGCGGCGCTGCTCGGGGGTGGCGGTGACGGCCTTCTCGCTGACCAGGCCGCGGGGCCGGCCGTCGTGGTCGACGATCACCAGGGCTCCGGCGCGCTGCTCGTGGGCGCGGCGGATGGCCTCGGCGAGGGGGACGTCGGCGGTGACGAGGGTGGCGCGGCGGGCCATGCGGCGGGCCAGCAGGGTGGGGATGCGGTCGCGGACCTTCTCGGCGCGCAGGGCCTGGGAGGCGCCGACCCAGATGAAGGAGGCGACCAGGGCCGTCCACAGCAGTGCCAGCCAGCCGAATCCGGTGTTCTGGCCGCCGGCCGGGTAGGAGGCCATGAACGCGCCGGCGACCAGGCACAGGACGGCGACGCCGCGGCCGACCCAGCCGGCGGCGACGGCGCCGTTGCGGGCCCGGCCGGTGATCTTCCAGACGGCGGCGCGGACCAGGCGGCCGCCGTCCAGGGGCAGGCCGGGCAGCAGGTTGAACACGCCGACGAGCAGGTTGGCGAAGGTGAGGGCGTCCACCAGCAGGACGGCGACGTCGGGCATCGGCACCAGCAGGCGGGCCAGCAGGCCGAGCCCGGCCAGGACGAGGTTGGTGACCGGCCCGGCGAAGGCGATCAGGAACTCGCGGCCGGGGGTGGGCGCCTCGCGTTCGATGGCGGTCTCGCCGCCCAGGATGTGCAGGACGACCGAGCGGACCGGCAGGCCCAGGACGCGGGCGGTGACGGCGTGGCTGAGCTCGTGGACGAACACCGAGGCGTACAGCAGCACCGCGTAGGCGAAGGCGACGGCGAAGCTGGCGGGGCGGGCGACGACGCCGTCGACCTGGCCCTCGAACATCACGGTGACGACGACGGCGACCAGGAACCAGCTGGGCGAGACGAAGACGGGCACGCCGAAGGGGCGGCCGATGTACAGGCCGGATCCGGCGGCGGACTCGGGGGGCCGTCCCCGGCCGCCGGGGCCGCCGCGCCCGCCCGGTTCCGGGGGTGTGCCGGTGCCGGCGGAGCCGCCGCTGGTGGTGCCGTCGGTCGGGGGTGCGGTGTCTGCCACGTCCTCGATGCTACGGCCCCGGCGGTGATGATCGTCTGATGGAGGGGCCGCGGCGCCCGGCGTCGCGGGTTTCGTCGGGGGCGTCCCCTAGTCTGCTGTGCCATGACGACCACCGATACGGGCCGTGAGGCGAGCGAGCAGACCACCACGGGCCCGGCGGTGATCGGTTCGCTGTCGCCGTCGCGGGCGGGCGACTTCATGACCTGCCCGCTGCTGTACCGCTTCCGGGTGATCGACCGGATTCCGGAGCGGCCCAGTCAGGCGCAGGTGCGGGGCACGCTGGTGCACGCGGTGCTGGAGCGGCTGTACGACCTGCCCGCCGGGCGGCGCACGGCGCAGGAGGCGGTGGAGCTGCTGGGGCCGCAGTGGGAGCGGCTGCTGGGGGCCGAGCCGGAGCTGGCCTCGCTGTTCGAGGAGGGCGAGGCGGGGGCGGCCGAGCGGGAGGCGTGGCTGGCGCAGGCGCGCGAGATGGTGGAGCGGTACTTCACGCTGGAGGATCCGCGGCGGCTGGAGCCGGCCGAGCGCGAGCTGTTCGTGGAGACGGTGCTGGAGTCGGGGCTGAAGCTGCGCGGCTACATCGACCGGGTGGACGTGGCGCCCTCGGGCGACGTGCGGATCGTGGACTACAAGACCGGCACCGCGCCGCGCGCCGACTTCGAGGCGCGGGCGCTGTTCCAGATGAAGTTCTACGCGCTGGTGCTGTGGCGGCGGCAGGGCCGGGTGCCGCGGCTGCTGCAGCTGATGTACCTGGGCAACGGCGAGGTGCTGCGGTACGAGCCCGACGAGGCCGACCTGCGGGCGACCGAGCGCAAGGTCGAGGCGTTGTGGGCGGCGATCCGGCGCGCGATGGAGACCGGTGAGTGGCGGCACCGCACCAGCCGGTTGTGCGACTGGTGCGACCACAAGGAGCGGTGCCCGGGCTTCGGCGGCACCCCGCCGCCCCTGCCGGAGGCGCCCCCGGCGGACCGTCCCTCCCCGGCCGACCTGGAGCCGGTGTCCCGTGAACGGGACGACCTCTGACGGAGATGACGGCGTTGCTCGCGTTCGCGCCCGGGGCCGGGCGGGGCGGGCGCGGCGCGGTCCGGGGGGCGGTCCGGGGGGCGGTGTTCTGGGCGGGCGTATCCTCGCTGACCTCGGCGGAGCCGCCGGCGGGCCGGGCGGCATGGGCTGGGAGTAGCATCCGGTCTGCCCCGGTCCGGGGAGCGGCCGCCGGTCCGGGTCCTCCTTGCGGAGGATCGCGGATCCACGTCCAGGAGGGCTCATGACCTGGTGCGGAGTCCTAGGGTGAGTGTTGTGTCACCCCGCATCAGTGGTCTTCACGCCTGCCGCGCGTGGTTCAAGGCGCGCCCGCAGGCCGCCGACGCCGCCCTGGCGCTGGTGTTGGTGCTGGTGGGGTTGCCGCAGCTGTACCTGGAGGACCTGCCCCACGGCCTGGACGCGCTGTACGCCGAGACCGACGCCCGGCATGTGGCGATGGTCGTGGGCGTCACGATGATGCTGAGTTTCCGCAGGACGAGGCCGCTGCTGGCGCTGTGCGCGATCGTGGCGGGCCAGACGCTGATCGCGGTGTGGAACTATCCGCCGACGGTGCCCGACTTCGCGGCGTTCCTGATCGCGACCTACAGCGTGGCGGCGCACCGCGGGCTGGCGATCGGGGCGCTGGGCGGGCTGGTGTCGCTGGTGGCGCTGAACGGGTTCCTGCTGACGTTCCCCATGGATCTGGGGCTGATGTCGGTCATGACCGACAACGCGCTGGTGATCGGGCTGTGGGTGCTGGGACGGAACCTGCGGCTGCGGCGCGCGTACTTCGCCGAACTGGAGGATCGGGCGGCGCGGCTGGAGCGGGCCCGGGGCACCGACGCGCGGGCGGCGCGGGTGGAGGAGCGGTCGCGGATCGCGCGGGAGCTGCACGATGTGGTGGCCCACCACGTGAGCGTGATGACGGTGCAGGCGGGCGCGGCGCGGCGGATCCTGGACCGGCATCCGGCCGGGGCGCGGGAGGCGATGACGACGATCGAGGAGGTCGGGCGGACCGCGCTGAGCGAGATGCGGCGGATCGTGGGCGTGCTGCGCACCGAGCGGGACCCCGAGACCGCCGGCGTGGAGCTGGCGCCGCAGCCGGGCCTGGGCGATCTGGGCGAGCTGCTGGACCACGTCCGCGACACCGGCCTGTCGGTGCAGCTGTGGGTGGAGGGGGAGGCGCGCACGCCCTCGCCGGGCGTGGACGTGGCGGCCTTCCGGCTGATCCAGGAGGCGCTGACCAACACCCTCAAGCACGCCGGCCCGCAGGCGCGGGCGTGGGTGCGGCTGCGGTACACCGCCGCGGACCTGACGGTGGAGATCGAGGACGACGGCCGCGGCACCGCGACGATCATGGCCGATAACGGGGACCGTCCCGGGCACGGCCTGGTCGGCATGTACGAGCGGGTCGCGCTGTACGGCGGCGAGCTGCGGATCGGGCCGCGGGTCGGCGGGGGGTTCGGGGTGCGCGCCCGGTTCCCTCTGGAGGCCTGACCCGGTGGCGCGGGCCAGGGGCATAGATTGGGATCCGATGGCAGGGGCGGCGGCCCGGACGGGCGGGACCAGACGATGAGCGGTGGCGCGATGAGCGGCGGAGCGATGGACGGCGGGCCGGCGAGCGGAGCGGTGGGCACGGTGCGGGTGCTGCTGGTGGACGACCAGCCGCTGCTGCGGACCGGGTTCCGGCTGATCCTGGAGGCCGAGCCCGACATCGCGGTGGTGGGCGAGGCCGGCGACGGCGGTGTCGCGGTGGAGATGACCCGGTCGCTGCTGCCGGACGTGGTGCTGATGGACATCCGGATGCCGGGGATGGACGGGATCGAGGCGACCCGGCGGATCATCCGGGAGGGCGCGGCCTCGCACGATCCGAGGGTGCTGATCCTGACGACCTTCGATCTGGACGAGTACGTGATCGAGGCGGTGCGCGCGGGTGCCAGCGGGTTCCTGCTGAAGGACTCCCCGCCCGAGGACCTGGTCCAGGCGATCCGGATCGTGGCCGCCGGCGACGCGATCGTGGCGCCGAGCGTGACGCGGCGGCTGCTGGACAAGTTCGCCACGCGGCTGCCCGCGGTCCGGGACGCCTCGCCCCCGCCCGGCCTGAACACGCTGACCGAGCGGGAGCGGGAGGTCCTCACGCACGTGGCGCGGGGGCAGTCCAACGCCGAGATCGCGGCGGAGCTGGTGGTGAGCGAGACGACGGTGAAGACGCACGTGGGGAACGTGCTGGCCAAACTCGGCCTGCGCGATCGCGTGCAGGCCGTGGTGTACGCCTACGAGACCGGGCTGAGCCGACCCGGCCAGTCCTGACCCCCTCCCCCGGCCACGCCCCCCGTCCTGGCTTCCCCCGGCCCTGACCCGGTTCCGGCCCGGTTCAGGCCCCCATTCCGGTTCCGGCCTCGGTCCTGGTTCGAGCCCGGCCCGGCCGTTCCGGCCCGTCCTGGGGCGTGCCGGCCACGATCTCGGCTCGACCTTGGCGGCGGCCTGCCTGGAGGCGGGACGATGCCGGGCGTGGCCGGAGGACTCGGGTGCGGGCCTGCGCCGGCCGTGGGCTGTCCGACCGAGTGCAGGGCGCCGGTATCGCGCTCGGGAGGGTGGGGCTTCGGGGCGGTGCGGGGCTCGGCGGTGCGGGGCTCGGCGGTGCGGGGCTCGGCGGTGCGGGGGCTCGGCGGTGCGGGGGCTCGGGCTTGCGGCGGCGTGCGTGGCCGGTTCAGGCCTCGGGCTCGTTCCGGCGCCGGTCTCCCCCTCCGTCGCGAGGACCAGGGGCGGTCCGTCCCCGCCGGACGGCCGCGGCCCGTCCCTGATCACGGCGACCGGCGCCGCACCCCTCGGCGGGACGGTGAACGGCAGGTCAGAGGCGGGATGTCAGGGTCGGGGATCGGGGTCGTCCCTGAGGCGCGGGCGCGCCCGGGTGTGACCTCCCCTACTCCGCAAGGACGACCGCCGGGTCGTCCCTCCTGCATACGACGGAGCGGGAACTCCATTCCTGGGGCTCATCCGCTCGGCCCGCCCGCCTCCTAATGTTCTGTATGCGAAGGATCACCGCACGGGGGCGGCGGCCGGCGCGCCGGCCGTACTCGCGTACCGGCGGGGGACGGGCGCTCATCTGCGAGCCCCGCACACCGCACACGCTGTCCGCCGGGACAACGAACGGGGTCGCCCGGTGGTTTCACCGGCGCCCCATCGACGACCAGACAGGGAGTTCACAGTGACGAACACCGCCCGATCGACCGCTGACGCGCATTCCGCGCCGGGGGCGGGCGATTTCGCCGCGCGGGCCCAGCGGATCGAGAAGGTCTACGGCTCCGGGGACGCCAAGGTCATCGCCCTGGACGGGGTGAGCCTGGGCATCCCCCGCGGCCGCTTCACCGCGATCATGGGTCCTTCCGGGTCCGGGAAGTCCACGCTGATGCACTGCATGGCGGGCCTGGACTCGGTGGACTCCGGGGAGGTCTACATCGGCGAGGTGGAGCTGACCCGGCTGAAGGACAAGCAGCTGACCCGGCTGCGCCGCGACAAGGTCGGGTTCATCTTCCAGGCGTTCAACCTGGTGCCGACGCTCACCGCGCGGGAGAACATCACCCTGCCGATGGACATCGCCGGGCGCAAGCCCGACAAGGCCTGGCTCGACCACGTGATCGACACCGTGGGGCTGCGGCCCCGGCTGGGGCACCGTCCCAGCGAGCTGTCGGGCGGCCAGCAGCAGCGGGTGGCGTGCGCGCGGGCGCTGGCGTCCAAACCGGACATCATCTTCGCCGACGAGCCGACCGGCAACCTCGACTCCCGCTCGGGCGCCGAGGTGCTGGGGTTCCTGCGCGAGTCGGTGCGGACCATGGGCCAGACCATCGTGATGGTCACCCATGACCCGACCGCGGCCGCCTACGCCGACCAGGTGGTGTTCCTCACCGACGGGCAGATCGTCGACACCATGACCGAGCCGACCGCCGACCGGGTGCTGGAGCGCATGAAGGGCTTCGATCTGCCGGGCGCCCCCGCGGGTCCCGCCGCCGGCGGCACCGGGATGCCGGGGGTCGCGGCCCGATGATGGCCAAGGTCACGCTCCGCAACCTGGCGGCGCACAAGATCAGGCTGGTCCTCACCGCGGTCGCGGTGATCCTCGGCGTGGCGTTCGTGTCCGGCACGCTGATCTTCACCGACACGATGAACCGCCAGTTCGACGACCTGTTCAACAGCATCGGCAAGGGCGTGGCCGTCGACGTGCGGGCCAAGGAGGTCGTGGAGGGCTCCAACGCCGACGGGCAGTCCGCCGAGCCCGTCCCCGCCTCCCTGCTCGACACGCTGCGGCGCGTCGAGGGCGTCAAGAACCCGATCGGGAACGTCACCGGGTACGCCGCCGTCGTCGGCCCCGACGGCAAGGTCATCGGCGGGCAGGGGCCGCCGCAGCTGGGCGTCAACTGGACCCCCGCCGGCGACTACGACCTGTCGTCCGGGCGGGCCCCCAGCGGCCCGGCGGAGATCGCCCTGGACACCGTCACCGCCGAGAAGGCCAAGGCCGGCATCGGCGACACCGTCCACGTCGTCACCGCGGGCACCTCGCTGCGCCCCAAGATCGTCGGGCTGATGGACACCGGCGACATGATGGGCGCCAGCATCACCGCCTTCGACACCGCCACCGCGCAGCGGCTGCTGCTGCGGCCCGGCCACTTCACCGACATCCAGGTCGACACCACCGGTGTGAGCGAGACGGTGCTGCGCGACCGGATCGCCCAGGTGCTCCCGGCGAACCTGGAGGCCATCACCGGCACCCAGATGCGCGAGGACGCCAAGAGCGACGTCGCCGGGTTCATGAGCTTCTTCCGCACGTTCCTGCTGGTGTTCGCACTGATCTCGATCTTCGTCGGGGCGTTCATCATCTTCAACACCTTCTCCATGCTGGTCGCCCAGCGCACCCGGGAGCTGGCGCTGCTGCGCGCCATCGGCGCCGCCCGCGCCCAGGTGACCCGCGCCGTGCTGGGCGAGGCCGTCGCGGTCGGCGTGGTCGGCTCCACCATCGGCCTGGCCGCCGGCGCCGGGCTGGCCTCCCTCCTCAACGGGCAGATGATGGGCGACGACGCCGCGGGCCTGGTCCTGACCGCCAACCCGATCATCGCCTCCTACGCGGTCGGGATCGCGGTGACGGTGGTGTCGGCCTACTTCCCCGCCCGCCGCGCCGCCAAGATCCCGCCGGTGGCGGCGATGCGGGACGACGTGGCGATGCCGCGCCGGTCGATGCGCGTGCGGATCGCGCTGGGCTCCCTGCTGCTGGCGATCGGCGCCGCGCTGATCGCCGTCGGGCTGGCCGGGAGCGGCAACCCGGCGCTGCTGGTGGGCGTCGGCGCGTTCGCGGTGTTCCTCGGCGTGACGATGCTCGCCCCGGTCATCAGCGTCCCGGTGGTGCGGGTGCTGGGCGCCCCGGCCGCGCGGCTGCTGGGCGCCCCGGGCCGCCTGGCCCGGCAGAACGCGCTGCGCAACCCGCGCCGCACCGCCGCCACCGCCGCCGCCCTCATGATCGGCCTGGCGCTGATCACGACGGTGAACGTGCTCGGCGCCTCCATGCGCACCTCGGTAGAAGCGCAGGTCGACCGGCAGTTCGGCGCCGACTACATCATCCAGCCCGCCGGCATGGGCCGGATCGGACCCGACGTGGTCACCAAGGTCCGCTCCACCGCGGGTGTGAGCAGCGCCGCGCCGTACTACATCGGCAACGCCAACATCAACGGCAAGCGCGCCGCCTACGCCTCCGGCGACACCGCCGCGCTGGCCAAGGCCGCCCGGTTGCAGCTGACCTCGGGCTCCCTGGACGCCGGCCGGGACGGCATCCTGGTGGACGAGGACACCGCCCGCGCCAACGGCTGGAAGGTCGGCGGCGCCATCCCGATGCAGTTCACCGACGGCAAGTCCCAGAACCTGCGCGTCACCGGGATCTACGCCAAGAACGACCTCATCGGGCCGCGGCTGGTCGCCGAGCCCGCCCACCTCGCGCACGCCGCCCGGCCCACCGTCGGCGCGGTGTACGTCCAGGCCGACAACGCCGGCGCCGCCACCCTCAAGGCGCTGGAGCAGTCGCTGCGCGACCAGCCCAACCTGGAGGTCCGCGACCAGGCCGCGCTGAAGGACAACGCCCGCCAGCAGGTGGACGCCTTCGTCACCTTCCTCACCGTGCTGCTGGTCATGTCGGTGATCATCGCCGCGGTCGGGGTGGTCAACACCCTGGCGCTGTCGGTGATCGAACGGACCCGCGAGATCGGCCTGCTGCGCGCCATCGGGATCAGCCGGCGGCAACTGCGCCGCATGATCAGGATGGAGTCGATCGTGATCGCGGTGTTCGGCGCCGTCCTGGGCATCGCCGTCGGCGTGTCGTTCGGCGCCGCGCTCCAGCAGGCGCTGAAGGAGGACGGCCTCAGCCACCTCTCCGTCCCCTACGGCACCTTGATCACCTACCTGGTCATCGCCGCGGTGATCGGCGTCACGGCGGCGCTGTGGCCCGCCTGGCGGGCCGGGCGGATGGACGTCCTGAAGGCCATCTCGACCGAGTGACCCCGACGGCCGCCTCAGCGGCGGCGGCCGGACGCCTCGCGCGGCACAGACCGCGCGAGGCGTCCCGCCGTTCCCCAGGCCGGAGCGGCGCGGTCCGGCGCCGGCGCCGGGGGTGGGCGGACGGTCAGGCGGTTTCGGCGGAGGCGGGGGCGGACGGGGCGGGACGCGGCCGGGCCAGGCCGCCGCGCAGCCACAGGGCCGCCGCCACCGTCACCGCACCCGCCGATGCGATCGCCGCGCCCGTCCCCACCACCTCGGCCACCGCGCCGAACACCACCGGGCCCAGCCCCTGCAACGTCATCATCCCGGTCGACAGCAGCCCGAACGCCTGGCCCCGCGCCCCCTCCGGCACCGCGTCCACGAACCGCCGCTGGAGCCCCAGCTCGTAGGCGTAGCCCGCCCCCGTCACCAGCAGCAGCGCCCCCGCCGCCACCAGCGGCACATCGGCGGCCAGCGGCAGCAGCGGCAACCCCAGCAGCACCATCAGCGGCACCACCAGACGCTCGCGCGTCGCGGCGGCCAGCATCCGCCCGCCGACCACGTTCCCCGCCATCATCCCCAACGGCAGGCACGCCAGCAGGAACGCGCCCGCACCCTCCCCATGCCCCCGCACCCGCGCGTACGGGATCAGCAGGCTCTCGGCACCCGCCACGAACGCCACCGGCAGGCACTGCGCCAGCAGCATCACCCGCACCGCCCGATCCCCCAGAAGCCGCCGGTTCACCGCCCAGCTCGCCCCCAGCACCGCCCCCGACCGTCCCTCTCCCGACCGCACCGCCCCGGACACCGGCGCCGGCGGCAGATCCTCCAGCGTCACCCGCACCAGCACCGCCGCCACCGCGTACACCCCGCACGCCACCAGCAGCGCCTCCCGCGCCCCCAGCGCCGCCACCGCCACCCCGCCGAACGCCAGCCCCAGCAACTGCGCCGCCGACGCCGCGATCATCATCAGCGACCGGCCCAGCACGTACCCCTCGCCCGGCAGCACCTCCGCCGCCAGCCGGTACACCGCGCCCGACATCACCGGCGTCACGCACGCCACCACCGCCACCAGCACCAGCGCCACCGCGACCGGCGGATCCAGCAGCGCCAGCACCGCCGCGGCCGCCGCCTCCAGCGCGTACACCCCCGCCACCAGCGGCCGCGGACGCAACCGGTCGGCCAGCGACCCCAGCAGCGCCCCGCCGACCACCTGCGGCAGGAACCCGATCCCGAACGCCACCGCCGCCAGCAGCGGCGACCCCGTCCGCGCGTACACCAGCACCGACAGCGCCACCATCCGCAGCGTGTCCGCCGCGATCGCCAGCGACCGCGTCACGAACAGCACCCGGAACCGCGGCTCGGCCAGCACCCGCCGGTAGGTCGCCCGCTCCCCCGCCGAACCGTCCCCCGCCGCCGACCCGCCCCCCGCCGGCGCGTCCCGGCCCGAATCCGTCGCCATGCCCGCAGCATCCGGCACCGGTGATCATCCCGCCATCCTTACGTCCCACGGCGAAAGGTCGCCTAGGCTCCCCAGACGTGATCCGCTTCGAGGTCGACACCGAGGACCTGCTGCACAGCCGGTTCGCGCTGTCCCCGCTGTTCGAGCTGAACTGCCTGCTGCGCGCCCTGGACGGCCTGCCCGGCCGCCTGCCCGCCGCCTGGTCGGCCCGGCTCCGCCCGGACTTCGCCGACCTGCGCGCCCGCACGCCCCTGGACGCCGTGCTGGCCCTGCACTCCCCCCGGCAGGGCGCCACCTTCACCTCCCCGCCGCCCCGCCTCGGCCTCGCCCAGACCATCGAGGACGACCTCCGGCAGGTCCGCGCCACCCCCCTCGACCTGGCACGCCGCGAGATCGCCCGATCCCTGGCGCACCGCCCCGCCCCCACCGCACCGGCCGCCGCCGCCCTCGCCCGCGACGACGTCGTCACCGTCATCGCCGACACCCTCCATACCGCCTGGAACCGGCTGCTGGCCCCCCGCTGGCCCCAGCTGCGCGCCCTGTGCGAACGCGACGTCCTGCACCGCGCCGGACGCCTCGGCCACGGAGGCTGGGAGGCCGCCCTCGACGACCTCCACACCGGCGTCCGCTGGCGCGACCGCGGCATCGAGCTGCACGTCCTCGCCGAGGAGACCATCACCCTCGGCGGCCGCGGCCTGCTGCTCATCCCCTCGGCGCTCCTGGGGCCCCGCGTCGCCGCCCACACCGAGGCGCCCTGGCCGCACGCGCTCCTCTACCCCGCCCGCGGCACCGCCGTCCTCTGGCAGACGCCCGCCCGGACCCCGCCCGGCGCCCTCGCCGGCCTCCTCGGCCGCACCCGCGCCCGCGTCCTGCTCGCCCTCGACGAACCCGCCGGAACCACCCAGCTCGCCCGCTCGCTCGGCATCGCCGTCGGCGCCGCCGGCGACCACCTGGCCGTGCTGCGCCGCGCCGGGCTGGCCGACCGCGCCCGCTCCGGACGCACCGTCCTGTACCGCCGCACCCCGCTCGGCGACGCCCTCGCCCGCACCCACACCGATGATCGGAGAAGCCTGGAATGATACGGCGGAGCGGCGCCCCCGCCCCCAAATCGCCGCATGGACGACCACCTCGACCGCCCGGACCCCCACGGCACCGGCGGCGACGCCAGCGCAAGTGGCGGGAACACCGGTGGGAGCGGGGCCATCGCCCCCGGCGGCTCCGCCGTCGAGTGCTAAGCCGCGATGCCGCCCGACACGCCGCCGCCGCGCTCGCGCACGCCGCGCTGCCCGCCGGACGCGTCACCCGTCCCCTGCTCGCCCCGGGCCACCCCGTCACCGCCGTCGACGAATCGGCCGACTTGCTCGCCCCATCGACGCCCCGCCTGAACACCCGACACCCCCGCCGAAAAAGCGAGGACCGGCACCCGCCACCGCGGGCGCCGGTCCACCGGGCGACCGGCCGGTCAGTCGTCGGCCTTGCCCTTCAGCGGCGGCTGGTCGCCCGTGGCGCCCTTGGCCACCGCCGACTGCGCGGCCACCAGGTCCGTCGCGCTCACCGTGGTGTTCTCCGGGAAATGGCACGCCGCCTGATGCCCCGGGCTCAGCTCCACCAGCGGCGGCTCCACCTGCTTGCAGATGTCCTGCGCCTTCCAGCAGCGGGTGTGGAACCGGCACGCCGGCGGCGGATCCAGCGGGCTGGGCACATCACCCTGCAACCGGATCCGGTCCCGGTCCTCCCGCTGCGACGGATCGGGCACCGGCACCGCCGACAGCAGCGCGTTGGTGTAGGGGTGCATCGGCCGCTCGTAGAGATCGTCGCGATCGGCGATCTCCACGATCTTGCCCAGGTACATCACCGCGACCCGGTCGGAGATGTGCCGCACCACCGACAGGTCGTGCGCGATCACCACATAGGTCAGGTCCAGCTCGTCCTGCAGGTCCTCCAGCAGGTTCACCACCTGCGCCTGCACCGACACGTCCAGCGCCGACACCGGCTCGTCGGCCACGATCAGCTTGGGCCGCAGCGCCAGCGTCCGGGCGATCCCGATCCGCTGCCGCTGGCCGCCGGAGAACTCGTGCGGGTACCGGTTGTAGTGCTCGGGGTTGAGGCCCACCAGCTCCAGCAGCTCCTGGACGGACTTCTTCACCCCCCGCTCGGTCTGGATCTTCTGCAGCCGGAACGCCGCACCCACGATCGAACCGACCGTCTGCCGCGGGTTCAGCGACGAGTACGGATCCTGGAAGATCATCTGCAGGTCGCGGCGCAGCGGCCGCATCCGCTTCTGGGACAGCTTGGTGATGTCCTGCCCCTCGAAGGCGATCGACCCGAAGCTCGGATCCAGCAACCGCATGATCATGCGGCCGGTGGTGGTCTTGCCGCAGCCCGACTCGCCCACCAGCCCCAGCGTCTCGCCCTTGCGCACCGAGAACGACACCCCGTCCACGGCCTTGACCGCGGCGACCTGGCGGCGCAGCAGCCCCGCCGTCACCGGGAAGTGCTTGCCGAGGCCGTCGACCTCCAGCAGCACCTCCCCCCGGACGCGGTCCCTGCCGGACGCCTCCTTGACCAGCGGCACCGCGGACGCCGACCCCGCCACCCGCCCGGGGTCGTCCTCCGGATCGGAGTCCACCTCGGCCGGGCCCGGGCCGCGCTCCGCACCGGACGCGGCGGCCCCGGCGGCACCCGCCGCCTTCCCACCTGCCGCCTTCTCACCGCCCGCCGCGGCGGACGTGCCGGCCTCCTCGGGAACGTCCCCCGCCCCGGCCCCGTCGCGGACCGCGGCCTCCTCGGGGGTCCTGTCGTCGGAAGTGCTCACCATGTCTCCACTGCTCCCCGTCACAGCTTGGGAGCGATCTCGTCGGTCCAGATCCGGCGCCGCCGCTCGGCCGCCAGATGGCAGGCCACGCTGTGCCCCGGCGCGGTCTCCACCAGCTCGGGACGCTCGGTGGTGCTCCTGCCGTCGGTCTGCCCCTCGAAGGCGCAGCGCGGATGGAACGCGCACCCCGGCGGCAGATTGATCAGGCTCGGCGGCGTGCCCTTGATCGGCAGCAGCCGCTCCGCCGGCGGCCGGTCCAGCCGCGGCATCGACCCCAGCAGCCCCCAGGTGTAGGGGTGCTCGGGACGGTGGAAGACGTCCTCCACCCCGCCGTACTCCACGCACCGGCCGCCGTACATCACCAGGATGTCGTCCGACAGTTCGGCGACCACCCCGAGATCGTGGGTGATCATGATGATCGCGGAGTTGAACTCCTGCTGCAGGTCACGGAGCAGATCCAGGATCTGCGCCTGCACCGTCACGTCCAGCGCCGTGGTGGGCTCGTCGGCGATCAGCAGCTCGGGGTCGCACGACAGCGCCATCGCGATCATCGCGCGCTGCCGCATCCCGCCGGAGAACTGGTGCGGGTAGTCGTCCACCCGCCGGTCCGGCTTGGGGATCCCCACCCGGCCCAGCATGTCCACGGCGTGCTTGCGCGCCACCTGCTTGGACACCTTGTTGTGCACCCGGTACGCCTCGATGATCTGCTGGCCCACCGTGTAGAAGGGGTGCATCGACGACAGCGGATCCTGGAAGATCATCGCCATGTGGCGGCCGCGCAGCCGCCGCACCCGGTCGGGCGTGGAGCCCACCAGCTCCTGGCCGTTGAGCCAGATCTCCCCCGACACCCGCGCGTTGCGGCGGTTGTGCAGGCCCAGGATGCCCAGGCTCGTCACGCTCTTGCCCGAACCCGACTCGCCCACGATGCCCAGCGTACGGCCCCGGTCCAGCCGGAACGACAGCCCGTCCACCGACTTGACCAGCCCGTCGTCGGTCGGGAAATGGATGCGCAGGTCCCGCACGTCCAGGAAGGACCTGGGATCCTCCTCCGCGCCTCGCGTCCGCACCGCGCCTCCCGTCTGCTCCTCGGCCGCCATCAGCTGTGCCTCACCCTCGGGTCCACGATCCCGTAGAGGATGTCGACGATCAGGTTGGCCAGGACGATGAACAGGGCCGCGACCGTCACCACGCCCAGCACCACCGGCAGGTCGCTGCCGACGACCCCGTCCAGCGCCAGCCGGCCCAGCCCCGCCAGCGAGAAGGTCCGCTCGGTCAGCACCGCGCCGCCCAGCAGCAGCCCGATGTCCAGGCCGAACAGCGTCAGCAGCGGCGTCAGCGTGGCCCGCAGCGCATGCTTCCTGATCACGGCGCCCTCCGGCAGGCCCTTGGCCCGCGCGGTGCGGATGTAGTCCTCGTTCAGCGTCTCGAGCATCCCCGCCCTGGTCATCCGCGCGTACATCGCCGCGTACAGGAACGCCAGGGTCACCCAGGGCAAGATGAGGTTACCCGCCCACGCGAACGGATTGTCCAGGAAGCCGGTGTATCTGACCGGGGGCAGCAGCCCCCATTCATGGACCACGAACGTCAATGACAGCAGCCCGGTGAAGAAGATGGGCAACGACACGCCGGCCAGCGCCACCAGCATCGTCGCCCGGTCGAAGAACGACCCGCGGCGCAGCGCCGACAGCACGCCGATCGAGATCCCGATCGCCAGCCACAGCACCGCCGCGCCCACCACCAGCGACAACGTGACCGGCAGCCGGTCGACCAGCTGGTCGGTGACGTTGGTGTTGGTGCGGAAGGAGTACCCGAAGCACGGCGCCGGGCAGTCGATCTTGGTGGTGCCCGTGTCGTAGGTGTCGCCGGCCACCACGCCCTTGATGAACCGCCCGTACTGCACCGCGATCGGGTCGTCGAACCCGAACCGCTCCTTGACCGCCTGGACGGTCTCGGGCGTGGGCGCCTTGCCCGCGAACCGGGAGGCGAGATCATCGCTGGTGGTACCGGCCACACGGGGCAGCAGAAAGAAGATCGAGAAGGTCACCGCGCTGATGATCAGCATCAGGGCGACCGCGCCCACCAGCCGGCGAACGATATATGCGATCACGGTCTGCGGCGATGGGCGGCCGCCCGGGGTGTCGCCCCGGGAGGCCGCCCGCTGCCTTCACCTGCTTTCGTTCAGCGAGTCGACCAGGACGTGCTCTAGCCGCTCAAGCCCAGGGTCGAGTAGTTGTACATCCCGAAGCCCTCGTGGAAGAAGACGTTGGTCACCGTGGCCGGACGGTACAGCAGGGACTTGGCGTACACGTTCGGGACCACCGCGGCCTGCTCGCGGAACTTGTCGTCGATCTGGTTGTAGACCTTGGCCCGCTGCGCCGGGTCCTGGATCTTCACCACGTCGTTCCACATCTTGTTGACCCAGGCGTCGTCGAACTCCGAGGGGTTCGCGTTGCCGGACTCGACGATCGCCTTCTTGTCGGTGATCGCCTGCAGGTAGCCGTAACCGGTCGGCCAGTCGGCGTGCCAGCCGTAGGTGCCGATGCCGATGCCCTCCTTCTTGGTGAAGGCGGGGGAACCGAACTGGTCGTTGGTGTAGGTGTTGGCCGGGTAGCCCTGCAGCGTCAGCTTGATGCCGACACGGCCCAGGGACTCCTGCATGGCCTCGGCGACGGCCTTCTCCTTCAGGCGGTCACTGCGGTAGACCATCTTGGTCTCGAAGCCGTTGGGCTTCCCGCACTTGGCCAGAGCCTCCTTGGCCTTGGCCACGTCGCCGGTGTAGCCCTTCTGGGCCTTGGTGTAGTGGTCGGTGCCCTTCTCGCGGCCCTCGATGTTCGGCGGCATGATCGAGGTCGACAGCTCACCGCCGACGTCACCGCCGTAGGCGCGCCACATGGCGTCACGGTTGGCGGCGTACACGATCGCGCGGCGGCACTCGATGTTGGGGATCACCTTGGTGTTGATCGGGTTGTACCAGCTGAAGCCGCCGGGCGCGTTGTCGGCGTTCTTGCGGTGGTCCGCGCTCGACAGCAGCGTCTTGCGGCCGTTGTCCGCCACACCGGTGCCGGGCAGGTCGACGTGGATCTGGCCGGCCAGCAGCTGGTTGTCCAGCTCGTCCTGGTTCATACCCGCGATCACCTGGATCTGGTCGGGCAGCTGCTTGCGGTTGGGGTCGGTCGACTGGTCCCACTGGTCGTTGCGGACCAGCGTGCCGCCCTTGCCGGGCTGGTAGTCGGCCTGCCACTTGTACGGGCCGGAGGAGAAGGGGTGCAGACCGTACCGCTCGCCGGTGTCCTTGGCCTGCGGCACCGGGGCCGTCTGCCCGCTGAAGGTCACCAGCTCGTTGAACTCGGCGAACGGGTCCTTCAGGTGGAACACGACGGTGTAGTCGTCGGGGGTCGACACACCCTTGAAGTTGTCGAGGTTCTTGTCCTTGTACGGGCCCTTGTACCCGTCGGCGTCCAGCAGCTGGGAGAAGTAGCTGGGACCGTTGCGGAGCACGCCGCGGTCGAAGGTGCGGGCGACGGCGTACTTGACGTCCTTGGCCCGGATCTCCGACCCGTCCTCGTACTTCAGCCCGCGCCGCAGCTTGTAGGTCCACTCGGTCTTGTCGGCGTTGGCCGTGCCGAGCGCCTCGGCGACGTCCGGGACCGGCTTGAAGCCCTCGGGGCCCGGCTTGGCCGGGTAGGTGAGGAGCATCCGGGAGTACAGCCGGGTGAAGTTGTTCGCCCAGGCGTAGTACATGTTGCCCGGGTCGGTGGAGTCGATGTCGGAGCTGGTCGCCATCTTCAGCGTCCCGCCGCGCTTGTCCGAGGCGTTGTGGATCTTGCCGACGGCGGCGTTGCTGACGCTGGTGCCGCCGCCTTCCCCGTCGTCACCGCCGCCGCAGGCGGACAGTCCCAGACTCAGCGCGACGGCACCGGCCGCCGCGGCGGTCAGAACCTTGGGCCTTTTCATGAGTTCCCTTTCACTAATGACGTTCGGTCCCCGCGAGGGTCAGCGGGTCCGAGGGTCGAGAGCGTCACGCAGCCCGTCACCGAAGATGTTGAAGGCCATGACGGTGACGAAGATCGCGAGGCCGGGGATGACCACGAAGTAGGGCGCGACCTGGTAGGTCTGGATGGCCGTGGTCAGCATCCCGCCCCAGGACGGCGTGGGCGGCTCGATTCCGACGCCCAGGAACGACAGCGCCGCCTCGAACAGGATGTTCGTCGGAATCATCAGCGTGGCGTACACCAGGATCGGCGCCACCAGGTTCGGCAGGATCTCGCGGACGATGATGTACGGGCCGCGCGCGCCCATGCTGCGGGCGGCGTCCACGAACTCGCGCTCGCGCAGCGAAAGGGTCTGGCCGCGGACGATGCGGCCGATGTAGGGCCAGCCGAAGAAGCCGATGACGAACACCAGCACCCCGATCCGCAGCCCGTTGCCGCTCAGCCCGAGCATCGACTCGGGGATGACGCCGACCACCGCGATGGAGAACAGCAGCAGCGGGAAGGCCAGGAACACGTCCATCAACCGGGCGATCAGGGAGTCGACCCAGCCGCCGAAGTAGCCGGCGACGACACCGGCCGCGGTGCCGATGACCGCGGCCACCACCGTGGCCAGGAACCCCACCAGCAGCGACACCCGCGCGCCGTACACGATGCGGCTGAACAGGTCGCGGCCGGTGTTGGGCTCGAGGCCGAACAGGAACTCGCCGCTCATCCCGCCCAGCGGCTCGTTGGGCGCGCCGAACGTCGGGTCCAGCAGTTCCTGGTGGAACTCGTTGGGCGGGTGCCCGAGCAGTTTGACGATCAGCGGGGCGAACACGGCCATGAGGATCAGGACGATGATCAGGATCCCGCCGATCATCGCGACCTTGTCGCGGCGCAGCCGCATCCAGGCGATCTGCCCGAGCGAGCGGCCGCGGATGGCCTCGCCGCCGACGCCCTTGAGCACGGCCTCGGGCTGGGCCTCCTTGTCCGACCCCGACACCTCGATCGGTGCGGTCACGCTCCCTACCTCCTACCCTCGGCCACGCCACGACCGGCCCAACCTCGCGCGGCGGCGGAGATCGTCCGCCGTCCGTGCCCGTTACGCCGCGTTTGCTGGAGGGAAACCTAGTCCTTCGGGGACGACTGTCCATCGGTGAAGCGGGCTGTGCCAGTACCCGTTTCTGACTTGTGATCTCGTCGTCATCTCGGGCACATGCGATCCGCACAATGCATAGGCAAAGCGCCCGAATAGTACGCACCGCAACCGACTGCGACGCAACGGCGAACCGGTCTAGACCGGGAAGCTTTACCGTACTGAGTCCGATTCGATACCGATCATGCGCAGGTCAGGGGGCTGCGACCGGCAAAACGACGGGCCGGGGAGGCGCCCGGTGAACGGTGTGCCTCCCCGGCCCGTCGTGACGGTCGTGGCATGGAGTGGTGCAGGAGGCCGCCGGCCCCGGTCCGCCCGGTGCCGGCGGCGTGGCGGACGGCCCTTTACTGAAGGCCCGGCCGAACCCGTAAGGAAACCCGCAAGAGGGAGCCCCGGGCACGGCGAGCGATCGGGGTGAGGGTGAGAGGAGAGGGCGGTTACTTGATGCCGCGGTTGCGGAGGATCTCCTCGATCTCGGCCATCTCCGGGTCCGCCGCCGGGCCCGCGGCCTCGATCGGCTTCTTGGACTTGGGCGCCCGCTTCCCGGCCGCCTTGGGCTCCCGGCCGCCCTCGGCCTCCTTGCCCGGCGCCGCGCCCGCGCGGCGGCTCAGCATGACCCCCGAGGTCAGGTAGAGCAGGACGGCCACGCCCGCGATCGCGGCGCCGCCCCACTTGGCGGGGCTGAAGGTCGCCAGGTCGACGAAGAACTCCGTCACGCCCGTCATGGTGGCCGCCAGCGGCACCAGCGACCAGGCGGCCCCGCGCATGCCCGGGGCCAGGCCGCGGCGCCGGTAGACGCCCCAGCTGATGACCAGCCCGAGCAGCGTGATCCCCAGGCTGATCGCGAAAATGGTCGCGTCGGTCATGCCGGCCCCTCACTCTCCCGCAGTCGTGCTCCCCCCATCGTCACACGCTCCGGCGGGTTCCCGCTCCTCCCGGCGGACGGTTTCCCGCCCGGCCGTCCTCCTCCTCCGGCGTGACCCGTCCCCTAGGGAGGCCCGCTCAGGTATCAGGGCCCGAGGTATCAGGGCCCAGGTATCAGGAGCCAGGTCGCAGGGGCCGCAAGCACCGGGCCCCGGGTATCGGGGCCCCGGGTATCGGGGCCCCGGGCGAGGGGTCAGGGGATCAGGGCGCGGAGCCTGGAAAGATCAACCTCGTGCAACGATTCGACGACGGTACGGCCCGGTGCCGGGGGGATCGGCAGCACGCACGGCACCGCCACCGTCACGCAGCCCGCCGCCTCCGCCGCCGCCACCCCGTTCGGCGAGTCCTCCAGCACCACGCAGCGGCCCGGCTCCAGGCCCAGCCGCGACGCCGCCGTCAGGTACGGCTCAGGGTCGGGCTTGGTCCGGGACACCTCGTCCCCGGCGACGCTCAGGACGAAGTGCTCGCGCCCCACCGCCTCCAGCACCGGCTCGATCAGCCGCCGGTGGCTGGAGGACACCAGCGCCGCCGGAACCCCCGCCGCGCGGATCTCGGCCAGCAGTTCCTTGGCCCCCGGCATCATCGGCACGGCCGTCTCCAGCTGCTCCACCATGCCGTCCAGCATCCGCCGCCCCACCTCCCGCGGTGAGGCGGCGGCGCCGGTGAGGTCCAGCATGTACTCCACCGCGCGGTCCAGCGAGCCGCCGACCAGGTACTCCTGCTGCTCGGGCCCCCACGAGCCCCCCAGCCACGCCATGACCTCGGTCTCGACCTCCAGCCACAGCCGCTCGGAGTCGATCAGCAGGCCGTCCATGTCGAACAGCACGGCCCCCAGGCCGCCGTTGCCCTTCACACGCTTCCCCAGTGTCGTCGGATGCAATAACCGGTAACGATCATCGACGGTACGTCATCGGGGACCCGCTCCGGCGGCCGTGTGGCGCACCGCACGCCCGCCGGCCGGGTGCCGGCCGGCGGGCGCGAGTGGCCTCACGTGTTGAAGTACTTGGCCTCCGGGTGGTGCACGACCAGGGCGTCGGCCGACTGCTCGGGGACCAGCTGCAGCTCCTCCGACAGGCTCACCCCGACCCGCTCGGGGTCCAGCAGCCGCACCAGCTTGGCGCGGTCCTCCAGATCCGGGCAGGCCGCGTAGCCGAAGGAGAACCGGGCGCCGCGGTAGCCGAGCTTGAAGAAGTCCTCCACCTCCGCGGAGTCCTCGCCGCCGAACCCCAGGTCGGCGCGGATCCGGGCGTGCCAGTACTCCATCAGCGCCTCGGTCAGCTGCACCGACAGGCCGTGCAGCTCCAGGTAGTCGCGGTAGGCGTTCTTGGCGAACAGCTCCCCGGTCGCCTGGCTGATCTTCGAGCCGACGGTGACCAGCTGGAACGCCGCCACGTCCACGTCGCCGGACTCGCGCGGGCGGAAGAAGTCGGCCAGGCACAGGTGCCGGTCGCGGCGCTGCCGGGGGAAGGTGAACCGCTCCCGCTCCGACCCGTCGTCGTTGAGCAGCACCAGGTCGTCGCCCTCGCTGACCGCCGGGTAGTACCCGTAGACCACGGCGGCCTCGATCAGGCCCTCGGTCTGCACCCGGTCCAGCCACATCCGCAGCCGCGGCCGGCCCTCGGTCTCCACCAGTTCCTCGTAGGACGGGCCGTCGCCGCCGCGGGCGGGCTTGAGGCCCCACTGGCCCATGAACGTCGCCCGCTCGTCCAGGAACGCCGCGTAGTCGTTCAGCGGGATGCCCTTGACGATCCGGTCGCCCCAGAACGGCGGCTCGGGCACCTTGTTGTCGACGGCCACGTCCGACCGGGCCGGCATGTCCTGCGGCTCGGTCACCTCGAACCGGGCGCCGCGCCGCTTGACCCGGCGCTCGCGCAGCGGCGGCAGCTGCGCGCCCGCCTCGCCGCGCTTGACTGCCATGAACGCGTCCATCAGCCGCAGCCCCTCGAACGCGTCGCGGGCGTAGCGGACCTCGCCGTCGAACAGCTCGGCCAGGTCCTGCTCGACGTAGGCGCGGGTGAGGGCGGCGCCGCCCAGCAGCACCGGCCACCGCTCCGACAGGCCCCGGGAGTTCAGCTCCTCCAGGTTCTCCTTCATGATCACGGTGGACTTCACCAGCAGCCCCGACATCCCGATCACGTCGGCCTGCTTGTCGCGGGCGGCCTCCAGGATCGCCGACATCGGCTGCTTGATGCCGAGGTTGACCACCTCGTAGCCGTTGTTGGACAGGATGATGTCGACCAGGTTCTTGCCGATGTCGTGGACGTCGCCCTTGACGGTGGCCAGCACGATCCGGCCCTTGCCGCCGTCCTCGGTCTTCTCCATGTGCGGCTCGAGGTAGGCCACGGCGGTCTTCATGACCTCCGCCGACTGCAGCACGAACGGCAGCTGCATCTGCCCGGAGCCGAACAGCTCGCCGACCGTCTTCATGCCGTCCAGCAGCACGTCGTTGACGATCTCCAGGGCGGGCCGCTGCCCGAGGGCCTCGTCCAGGTCGGCGTTCAGGCCGTCCAGCTCGCCGTCGACGATGCGGCGCTTGAGCCGCTCCCACAGCGGCAGCCCCAGCAGCTCGGCGGCCCGGTCGGCCTTCATCGCCGCGGTGTCGACGCCCTCGAACAGCTCCATGAACCGGATCAGCGGGTCGTAGCCCTCGGTGCGGCGGTCGTAGACCAGGTCCAGGGCGACCTTGCGCTGCTCCTCGGGGATCCGCGCCATCGGCAGGATCTTGGAGGCGTGCGCGATCGCCGAGTCCAGCCCGGCGTCGGCGCACTCGTTCAGGAACACCGAGTTCAGCACGATCCGCGCGGCCGGGTTGAGCCCGAAGGAGACGTTCGACAGCCCCAGCGTCGTCTGCACGTTCGGGTGGCGGCGCTTGAGCTCGCGGATCGCCTCGATGGTCTCCAGGGCGTCCCGGCGCGACTCCTCCTGGCCGGTGCCGATGGTGAAGGTGAGGCAGTCGACGATGATGTCCTCGACCCGCATCCCCCAGGTGCCGGTCAGCTCCTCGATCATCCGGGTGGCGACCCGCACCTTCCACTCGGCGGTGCGCGCCTGCCCCTCCTCGTCGATGCACATCACCACGATCGCGGCGCCGTGCTCGCGGACGATCGGCATCAGCCGGCGCAGCTTGGAGTCCTCGCCATCGCCGTCCTCGAAGCTGACGGAGTTGACCACGGCGCGGCCGCCGAGCATCTCCAGCCCGGCCTCGATCACCGGGGTCTCGGTGGAGTCCAGCACGATCGGCAGGGTGGCGGCCGTGGCGAACCGGAACGCCAGCTCCTTCATGTCGGCCACGCCGTCGCGGCCGACGTAGTCGACGCACAGGTCGATCATGTGCGCGCCGTCCCGGGCCTGGTCCCGGGCGATCTTGACGCAGTCGTCCCAGCGCTCCTCCAGCATCGCCTCGCGGAAGGCCTTGGAGCCGTTGGCGTTGGTGCGCTCGCCGATGGCCAGGTAGGAGGTGTCCTGCCGGAACGGGACGTGCTGGTAGAGGGAGGAGGCGCCGCTCTCGGGGCGGGGCCGGCGCTCGGCGGGCTCCCGGCCGCGGACCCGCTCCACCACGTGCCGCAGGTGCTCGGGGGTGGTGCCGCAGCAGCCGCCCACCAGCGACAGCCCGAAGTCCCTGGTGAACGTGTCGTGGGCGTCGGCCAGCTCCTCGGGCGTCAGCGGGTAGTGGGCGCCGTCGGCGGTCAGCTCGGGCAGGCCGGCGTTGGGCATGCACGACAGGCCGATCCGGGCGTGCCGGGCCAGGTAGCGCAGGTGCTCGCTCATCTCGGCCGGGCCGGTGGCGCAGTTGAGGCCGATCAGGTCCAGGTCGAGCGGCTCCAGCGCGGTGAGCGCGGCGCCGATCTCCGAGCCCATCAGCATCGCGCCGTTCTGCTCGATGGTGACCTGCCCGATCAGGACCGTGTCGGCGCCGGCGGCGGCGATGGCGCGCTTGGCGCCGATCAGCGCGGCCTTGGCCTGCAGCAGGTCCTGGCAGGTCTCCACCAGGATGGCCTGCACGCCGCCGGCGATCAGGCCCTCGGCGTTGCGCTGGTAGGCGTCCCGCAGCGCGGCGAACGGCACGTGCCCCAGCGTGGGCAGCTTGGTGCCGGGCCCGACCGAGCCGATCACCCAGCGCGGCCGCTCGGGGGTGGAGTAGGAGTCGGCGACCTCGCGGGCCAGCCGCGCCCCGGCCTCGGCCAGCTCGAAGATCCGCTCGGTGATGTCGTACTCGCCCAGGTTGCCGAGGTTGGCGCCGAAGGTGTTGGTCTCCACGCAGTCGACGCCGGCGTCGAAGTAGGCGGCGTGGACCCCGCGGACGATGTCGGGGCGGGTGACGTTCAGGATCTCGTTGCAGCCCTCGTGCCCCTGGAAGTCGTCGAGGGTGGGGCCGGCGTCCTGGAGCATCGTCCCCATGCCCCCATCGGCCACGACCACGCGTTGCTTGAGGGCCTGACGCAGCGACTGCGATGTGGGAGTGCTCATGGTGTCCAAGCCTAACCGGGCCGCCCCTCGGGCAGGGCGCCGCCGGCGGGGACGGGCCGAGGCGCCCGTCACATCGCCCCTCCGCTCCGCGCATGCCCCGTGACGGATGGGACATCGGGAGGATAGGTTGCCACCCTGCAACCTACTCCCCGGTAAGGAGCGGCATGAGCGCGTACCGCACCATCCTCGTCGGCACCGACGGCTCGGACTCCTCGTTCCGCGCGGTCGACCGGGCCGCCCAGCTGGCCGCCGCCACCGGCGCCACGCTGCTGCTCGCCTCCGCCTACAGCCCGATGCCCGAGCGGGAGCGGCAGAGCGCCGCCGACCGCCTGGGCGACCTGGCCTACAAGGTCCAGGGGTCCACGCCCGCCGACGACGCGCTGCGCGCCGCCCGCGAGCGGGCCGTGGCCGCCGGTGCCAAGGACATCGTGCACGAGGCCGTGGAGGGCGACGCCGTCGACGTGATCAGCAAGCTGGCCAAGGACCGCGGCGCCGACCTGGTGGTCGTCGGCAACCGCGGCCTCAACAGCCTGGCCGGACGCATCCTCGGCTCGGTCCCGGCCAACCTGTCGCACCGCTCGCCCTGCGACATCCTCATCGTGCACACCACCGACGGAAAGAAGTGATCGGGCCTCGCCCGGCCGCCGCCCCTGCGATCATGGGGCCGCGCGGCGAGACCCAATCGTGACCGCCCCGTCCGCCGCCCCGGCCCCGCCGAGGTGTCTGGGCGGCGGAACGGTGGGGTAGGTCCCCCCTCGGGACGTAGGCTGGCAGCCACCGATCATGGCCCGGGACCCCGACCCCGGGAATGACGGCCCTCGCGGTGACGCTGTACCCGACGTCGGAAGGAGGCAGCGCGTGGTCGAGCTCGAAAGCGTGCCGGAACTCGTCGATCCGGTGCTCGTGGCCGCCTTTGAGGGGTGGAACGACGCCGGGGAGGCCGCCAGCGGGGTCATCCAGCATCTGGAGTCGACCTGGGACGCCGTTCCCATCGCCGAACTCGACCCGGACGACTACTACGACTTCCAGGTCACCCGCCCCCTGATCGAGATGCGCGACGGCGAGAGCCGCGGCATCACCTGGCCCACCACCCGCGTGTCCTGGGCCCGGCTCCCCAACGGCCGCGACGTGGTGCTGCTGCACGGCATCGAGCCCAACATGCGGTGGCGCTCGTTCTGCCGCGAGCTGGTCGGCCTGATGCTGCGGCTGAACGTGCAGAACGTCGTGCTGCTGGGCGCGCTGCTGGCCGACGCCCCCCACACCCGGCCCGTCCCGGTCACCGGCGCCGCCTCCGAGGCCGGCCTGGTCACCACCCTGCACCTGGAGCCGACCCGCTACGAGGGTCCCACCGGCATCCTGGGCGTCCTGCAGGACGCCTGCGCCAAGGCCGACCTGAGCACGGTGTCGCTGTGGGCGGCCGTGCCGCACTACGTCGCCCAGCCGCCCTCCCCCAAGGCCACCCTGGCGCTGCTGCGCCGCGTGGAGGACCTCCTGGACGTCACCGTCCCGCTCGGCGAGCTGCCCGAGGAGGCGCGCGCCTGGGAGAACGGCGTGAACGAGCTGGCCGAGGAGGACTCCGAGGTCGCCGAGTACGTGCGCACGCTGGAGGAGCAGAAGGACGCCACCGAGCTGCCCGAGGCCAGCGGCGACGCGATCGCGCGCGAGTTCGAACGCTACCTGCGGCGCCGCGACCCGGGCTGATCGCGGCGGCCCCGGCTGATCCCGGCTGATCGTCCAGCCCGGCCCCGCCCGGCGGCGCCTCGCTCTCGCCGCTTTCCGTCCGTCCGCGCTCGCCCCCGGGCCTTCCCCCTCCGGTGCCAGTCCCGCCGCCCCGGCCCCGCCCAGGACCGGGGCGGCATGGGTCTGCTCGGGCACCGCTCCCGGGTGACTCCCAGGTGATAGGTGTGGAGTCTGCTGTAAGGGTGCTCGATTGATGGCATTATGCGACGGATCCAATACGTCCGGACCGAAAAGGAGAGCCCGTGCCGGAAGACCGGCCTGAGGCCCAGCCGCTGCAGGCGCAGGATCCCCGGCGCCTCGGGGCCTACGAGCTGGTCGGCCGGCTCGGCTCCGGCGGCCAGGGCACCGTCTTCCTCGGCACCGGTCCCGGCGGCGAGCGGGTCGCGGTCAAGCTGCTGCGGGTCCGGTTCGACGACGACGACACCGCGCGGGCCCGGTTCATCCGGGAGACCGCCGTGGCCCGCCAGGTCGCCCGGTTCTGCACCGCGCAGGTGCTGGACGCCGACGTGGCCGGCGACAACCCCTACCTGGTCAGCGAGTACGTCCCCGGCCCCTCCCTCGGCCGGCAGGTGACCCGGGAGGGCCCCATCACCGGCGGCGCGCTGGAGCGGCTGGCGGTCAACACCGCCAGCGCGCTGGCCGCCATCCACCGCGCCGGGATCGTCCACCGCGATCTCAAGCCGCACAACGTGCTGCTGGGCCCCGACGGCGCCCGCGTCATCGACTTCGGGCTGTCGCGGGTGCTGGACGCCGCCAGCGCGATCAGCAGCAGGCCCGTCGGCACCCCCGCCTACATGGCGCCCGAGCAGGTCACCGGCGAGAACGTCGGCGCCCCCGCCGACGTGTTCGCCTGGGGCGCCACGATGACCTTCGCCGCCACCGGGCACCCCCCGTTCGGCTCCGACTCCATCACCGCCGTCATCTACCGCGTCCTGCACCACGAGCCAGACCTCGGCGGACTGGAGGGCGACCTGCGCGACCTGGTCGCCGCCGCGCTGGACAAGGACCCCGCCAAGCGGCCCACCGCCGCCCAGGTGCTGCTGCGGCTGGTCGGGCACGACGAGGCGTTCGCGCCGGCATCGGCTCCCCCGGATGAGGGCGAGGAGGAGGGCACGGCGGTCGCCGTGACCGCCGCCGACCCGCCCAAAGCCCCCACCTCGCAGGACTCCTCCGAGGCGCCCGGCGAGACGACCGGCGAGACGACCGAGCCCGAGGCCACGGTCGAGGGGCGGCACCGCGCGGGCGGGCCGCCGGCCGCCGGCACCCGTCCCGGCGGCGCCGCACCGCCCGGGCGGAGCCGCGGGCGCAGGCGCAGGCGCCGCGGGATCCCCGCCAAGGTCCCCGCCGCGCTCGCGGCGCTGGGCATCGCGGCCGCCGCGGGCGGCGGCACCTACGCCCTCATGTCCTCCACCGCCGACGACACCGGCAGGGGCGCGACCGTCGCGGGGCCCTCGGGGGCCTCGCCCGCCGGCTCGGCGTCCACCGCCCCCGGCGCGGGCGGAAGCCGGCCGGCCGGCGACCCGACGCGCACCCGCGAACCCGAGCCCGCCCCCGAGGGCACCGGGCCGCGGCCGTCCCGGTCCGGAGGCTCCGGCCCCGCGCCCACCGGCGGCAACGACGGCGGCGGCGACGACCCGCCCGGCCAGAGCGACCCGCCGCCCTCCCCCGTCGTGCTCGGCACCCCCGACCCGCAGCGCTACTGCCAGGCGCAGGGCCGGTTCCGGGCCGACTTCCGCTCGGGCCGCTGGTACTGCGCCACCGACGGCGGCATCGGCGTCGACTCCCCCATCACCATGACGCAGGTGTGCCGGTCGCAGTACGCCCCCGACGCCGAGTCCCGTCTCAACGGCGACGCCGGCGTCCCCTCCGACTGGGACTGCTACGTATTGAAAAGCCCCTGACCGCCACGACACCGGGCACCTTATTGGCATATCGCCAAGAAGGGGTTGAGATGGGCTCCGCGGTGCGCAAGTATGCGCTTATCGCATCGTCGGTGGAAGGAACGCCGTGGACCGCCCCGACCCCGAAGCCTCCCCCGTCCCCGGACCCGCCCGCGACCTGTCGGTGCTGCGGCGCGTGGCCGCCGAGCCCGCCGTCATGCTGGGCGCGGGCCGCGCCCTCCTGCTCCAGGTCGCCCACCCCAAGGTCGCCCAGGGCGTCGCCGACCACAGCGACCTGCGGCACCGCCCCCTCGACCGCCTCCTCGGCACCCTGGACTTCCTGACCATCGTCGCGTTCGGCACCGAGGAGGAGGCCGAGCGGATGGGCCGCACCATCCGCCGCGTGCACGAGCGGATCACCGGCCCCGGCTACTCCGGCAACGACCCCGACCTGCAGGTCTGGGTGAACGCCACGCTGATCGACGCCGCCCTGTTCGTCTACGAGCGCGTCCTGCGCTCCCCCAGCGGCGACCTGGCCGCCGACTACATCGACCAGGCCCGCCACGTCGCCGACGTGCTCGGCTGCCCGCCCGGCGCGCAGCCCGCCGACCTCGCCGCCTTCCGCCGCTACATGGACGAGATGATCTCCTCCATGGAGGTCACCGACACCGGCCGCGAGGTCATGCGGGCCGTGCTGTGGTCGCCCAGGCTGCGCTGGATGGCCCCGGCGCTGTGGGCCGGCCGGTTCGTCACCACCGGCCTGCTGCCCGAGCCGATCCGCGAGCAGTACGGGCTGCCGTGGAGCGCCCGCAAGGACCGCCTCCTGTGGACGACCCTGCGCGTCCACGCCTTCTTCTACCGCAGGGTCCCCCGGCGGCTGCGCCAGGCGGGAATCCCGATCATGCTGTGGTCGTCGCGGCGCCGGGTCGCCAGACGGGCCCGCATGTACGCCGCGCGGCGCACCGCCGCCCCCGTCTGACCCGCACACCGCCGGTCAGGGGCCCGCCGTGACGCGCCGACCGCCGGACGCCGGCCCGAGGCCGGTCGAAGGCGGCCTCGGGGGTTCGGAGGCCGCCTCGGAAGCGGAATCGGAGGCGGGCTCGGAGGCGGGTTCGGGTCCGGTCCCTTCGGAAGCCGGTTCGGGGGGCCGGGCTCAGAGGGCGACGCCGAGGAGGGCGTCGGCCACGTCCCTGACCTGCGCGGGCGCCGCGGTGTCCGCGCCGTCCTCGGCCGCCCAGCGGTCGACGGCCGCCAGCGCCGCGGGCGCGTCCAGATCGTCGGCCAGGCGGCGGCGGACCTCGTCGGCCACCGGCGCCGCGGCCGGGCCGGACGGCCGCGCCACCGCCGCCCGCCACCGCTCCAGCCGGGCCGCCGCGCCGTCCAGGTCGGCGCCGGTCCACTCCCAGTCGGAACGGTAGTGGTGCGCCAGCAGCGCCAGCCGGACCGCCATCGGGTCCGCGCCGGCCCGCCGCAGCTTCGACACGAAGACCAGGTTGCCGCGGGACTTGGACATCTTCTCGCCGTCCAGCCCCACCATGCCCGCGTGCACGTAGGCCTTGGCGTGCGGGCGCTCCCCCGTGGCCACCTGGGCGTGCGAGGCGCTCATCTCGTGGTGCGGGAACGCCAGGTCCGAACCGCCGCCCTCCACGTCGAACGCCATCCCCAGATGCTCGATCGAGATCGCCGAGCACTCCACGTGCCAGCCCGGCCGGCCCACCCCGAACGGGGAGTCCCAGCCCGGCTCCCCCTCCCGCCGCGCCATCCACAGCAGCGCGTCCAGGGGGTCCTTCTTGCCCGGACGGGCCGGGTCGCCGCCGCGCTCGGCGAACAGCGGCGCCATCTCCTCCCGGCCCAGCCGGCTCACCGCGCCGAACGAGGGGTCCGCGGCCACCGGGAAGTAGATGTCGCCGTCGACCTCGTAGGTGGCGTCCTTGGCCCGCAGCTTCTCCACCATCTCCACGATCAGCGGGATCGACTCGACCGCGCCGACGTACTGGTCGGGCGGCAGGATCCGCAGCGCCGTCATGTCCTCGCGGAACAGCTCGATCTCCCGCTCCGCCAGCTCCCGCCAGTCCTCACCGGTCTCCCTGGCGCGCTCCAGCAGCGGGTCGTCGACGTCGGTGGCGTTCTGCACGTAGTGGACCCCGTGGCCCAGATCCCGCCACACCCGGTTGACCAGGTCGAAGGCGAGGTAGGTGTTGGCGTGGCCGAGGTGGGTGGCGTCGTAGGGGGTGATGCCGCACACGTACATCCGGGCGGTCGCGCCCGGGGCGGTAGATCGGGGCGAGCCCGTCCCGGTGTCGTGCAGTCGCAGCGCCCCTCCCGCCGCGGGCAGTCCGGCTGCGGGGAGGCTGGGCACATGGGGAACGGACCACGATCGCATACCGAAAGCTTATCTGTGCACCGTTCCCGCACCTACGCCGAGATCACGGGAAGATCAGGCGAACCGGACACGCGGATCCAGGAACGAGTAGCCCACGTCCACCACCAGGTTCGCGGTGATCACGAACCCCGTCACCGTCAGCGTCACCCCGATGATCACCGGGGTGTCGCCCGCCGCGATCGACTGGTGGACCAGCTGCCCCACCCCCTGCAGCCCGAAGACCTTCTCGGTGACGATCGTGGAGCCCACCAGCATCCCCAGGTCGATGCCCGACTGCGTCAGCACCGGCGCCATCGCCGCCCGCAGCCCGTGCCGGCAGACCACCCGCCGCTCGCGCAGCCCCTTGGCGCGGGCCGTGCGGATGTAGTCCGCCTCCAGGACCTCCAGCAGCGAGGCCCGCGTCAGCCGGGCGTAGGCGGCCAGCAGCAGCAGCGCCAGCGAGATCCACGGCAGCGTCATCCGCTGCAGGAAGTGCTCCCGCAGCGCCGGCCCCGCCTCGAAGAACCCCACCCCCCAACCGGCCGGCACGGTGGAGAACAGGTGGAGCATCACCAGCGCCATGACGAACGCCGGCGCCGACATCGCGGCCAGCACGAACACCGTCGCGGCCCGGTCCCACACGCCGCGGGCGCGGGCCGCGCCCAGCGTCCCGATCGCCACGCCGCCCGCCAGCCACAGCACCCCGGCCCCGGAGACCAGCCACAGCGTGGTCGGCAGCCGGTCGGCGATCAGCCGGACGACCGGCTCGTCGTAGACGTAGGAGCGGCCCAGGTCGCCGCGCAGCAGCCGCGCCAGGAACTCGGCGTACTGCACCGGAACCGGCCGGTCCAGACCCAGGTTGCGGCGGATCTGCGCGAGCGTCTCGGCGGTGGCGCGGGGCCCGCCGATCACCCGCTCCACCGGCGCCGGCGAGGCGTGCAGGAACACGAACACCAGCGTCGACACCAGCCACAGCACCAGCAGCGAATACAGCAGCCGCCGCGCGACCAGGGACGGCACCGCCGGTCACCTCCCCCGCCCGGCGGCGCGGCGCGGCGCGAGCGCGTCGCGGATCCCGTCGCCCACCAGGTTGAACGACAGCGTCGTCAGCAGCAGCAGGACGCCGGGCACCACCAGCAGCCACCAGGCCGTCTGGAACACCTCGCCGCCCTCGCCGAGCATCCCGCCCCAGCTCGGCATCGGCGCCCGCACCCCCACGCCCAGGAACGACAGCGTCGCCTCGAACACGATCGCCGCCGGGATCAGCAGCGAGGCCAGCACCGCCACCTGCCCGGCCAGATTGGGCAGCACCTCCACGAACATGATCCGCAGCGGGCCGGCGCCCAGCGCCCGCGCCGCCTCCACGAACCCCTCCTGCTTCAGCGACAGCACCTGCCCGCGCACCACCCGGCCCAGCGCCGCGAACGAGAAGAAGGCGATCACCAGCACGGTCATGACCAGCCCGCCGCCCGCCGAGGAGATCGGGAAGGCGGTCGCCAGCGTGATCGCCACCAGCAGGTAGGGCAGCGCCAGCGTGACGTCCATCAGCCGGGCCAGCAGCGCGTCCACCGTCCCGCCCGCGAACCCGGCGGCCAGCCCGGCCGCCACGCCCGCCGCCGAGGCCAGAGCCGCCGAGCATACCCCCACCAGCAGCGACACCCGCGCCCCGTACGCGGCGCGGACCAGCACGTCCCGGCCGAGCTGGTCGGCGCCCAGCCAGAACTCCGCCGACGGCCCGACCGGCTGCCCCGCCGGATCGAGGCCCGTCCGGGGGAAGGTGGCGTGGTAGGGGTGGCCGGTCAGGCGCGCCCACAGCGGCGCCAGCAGCGCGAACAGCACGATCAGCGCCAGCACGCCCAGCGCCGCCACCGCGACGCGGTCGCGGCGGAACCGCAGCCAGGCCCGCCGGAACGGGGAGCGCGCCCGCACCCGCTCCGCCGCCTCCGGCGGCCCCGAGGGCACCCGCGGAGCGGCGGCCCCGAGCGGATCGCGCGGACCGGGCCGACCGGGCCGACCGGGTGGACCGGGCGGAGCAGCGGGATCGGGCGGGTCTGGCGGGGTGGACGGGTGGGACGGGTCGGGCGGGCGGTCCGGTGCGGACTCCGCCGCGGGATCGGTCTGGGTCATCGCACCGCCACCGCCCAGCGCACTCCCTCTGTCACCCGTGACCGGCCCCCTCCGGACAGCACAAAGATCGCACGAGGTAGTCAAGGTAGCACTCAGGGTGAGTCAGGAGGGGGCACAGCCGCAAAGGCGCATGGAACCCGCACCATCGCGCGATACCCCGAGAACCTCGGAAGCCGGAGGAGTCGAGGGAGGCCTGGGAACGCGCCTCAGAGCACCTGCGTCCAGGCGCCGGCGTCGCCCGGGGAGGCGCAGAAGTCGTAGCGGACGCCCTCAGGCGACAGCGCCAGCAGGGAGACGGAGCTGGTGCCCCAGATCCGGCCCTCGCCGAGGTCGGCCAGCGGCAGCAGCGACGCGGGATCGGTGCGGTCCAGGCCGTCGCCGTTGACCAGCGGCAGCCACTCGCCCCACGCCCGCTCCACCGGCTCGGCCGCCGACGGCCCCGCGTCCAGCGACGGGACGGGGCGCGGCTCGGGACGCCGGGCCGCCGCGAAACGGGGCCGGAAGTGCCCCAGGCGCGCCGCCATGTGCGCGTCCTCGGTCTGGCCCGCCTGCCGCCCCTCGCCCTCCAGCCCGCTGTTGAGGATCATGTGCAGGCCGGGGCCCAGCTCCCGCTCCTCCAGGTCCGCGCCGTCCCAGTGCCACAGCCGCACGCCGCCGGGCTTCGCGCCGACCAGCAGGAACGGGTCGAAACGCGGCAGGTCCAGCGGCCCCGGCCCGCCGGTGGCGGCCACCAGCAGGGGCAGCTCGCCGCGCGAGCGGCGGCCGTCCTCGGGCGCCGCCGGGCCGCGCGCGTTCAGCACGGTCGCCACGCGGCGCTCCCCCGGATCGGCGGCCAGCCACGTCCCGCCCGCCCGCAGATCCTGCCCGCCGACCAGGGCGGGCCGGTCCCGCCAGTGCCGGCCCGGCGGCCGCCAGGACCGCTCCATGAACTCGTCGCGGACACCGACGAGGATCACGGGCACCGGGGACGAGGGGTCGACGCTGATGATCGCCGTGCACATGGCCCTATTGGAGCATTGGCCGACAAATCGTCCGACACCGGGCCGGGCGGGGCGGGCGCGGTCACACGACTCGACCGCGGAACGCCCTGGCGGCGCGCGGTGCAACGCTCCCTCGTAACCCGCTGCTCCCTTGGCGCGCGGTGCACGCTCGGGCGCGTGCAGGGCGTTACATGGGGGGCCAGGGGATCGCGGGCCAGTCCTCGGGCGGGTAGGGGTGGATGCGGTGCTTGAGCATCAGCTCCACCCGGCGGCGCGTGGCGTCGACCTCCTCGGGCGTGAGCAGCTCGCCCAGCCGCCGCCCCAGCGGGCCGCCGTCGCGCAGCCCCGCCTCGACCCGGGCCAGCGCCTCGACCGCCTCCCGCGTCAGCGGCTTGCCCCGCCACTGCCACAGCACCGTGCGCAGCTTGTAGTCGACCGAGAAGCACACCCCGTGGTCGCAGCCGTACACGTGCCCGTCGCCCGGCGGCAGCAGATGCCCGATCTTGCGGTCGGCGTTGTTGACCACCGCGTCGAACACCGCCATCCGCCGGATCGCCTCGTCGTCCTCCGACCGCGACAGCGCCACCAGGTCGACGTCGGGGTCGGGCTCCACCCACAGCTGCACCATGCCCGGCCCGTACGGGCCGTCGCGGTGCACCGTCGGCGGCACCACGTGCAGCCCCATCGTCTCCGACACCGCGTACGCCGCCACCTCCCGCTCGGCCAGCGTGCCGTCGGGGAAGTCCCACAGCGGGCGCTCCCCCGCCACCGGCTTGTACACGCAGGCCGCGCTCAGGCCCTCCCACTCGATGGCGCAGTACAGCGTCGCGTTGGACGCCTGGACCAGACGGCCCTCCACCGTGAGCCGCCCCAGGCTCAGCAGCCGCTCGGCGGTCTCGGTGTCGCGGGGGGAGACGGTGCGCCCGTCGCCGGCGGGGGTTCGATCCCGGGAGGACTGCGTCATGCGTTCATTCTTCCGGCCACCCCGCCCATGATCCAGCACAGCTCCCGTCCCGGCCGCGTCCGATCGCGCCGCGCGCTCACCCGAGGTAGCCGTTCTGGCGCGGGCACACGTGCCCGGCCGAGTCCAGCGGCAGCCCGCACAGCGGGCACGGCGGCCGGCCCGCCGCCACCACCTTCAGCGCCCGCTCGGCGAACGCCCGGGCCTGCGCCGCGGTGATCCGCACCCGCAGCACCGCGATCGCCGGGTCATCCTCGCCCACCTCGGCGTCGTCCTCGCCCTCGGTGACCTCCTGCGCCTCGATGACGACCTGCTCGTCCTCGGGATCCCAGGCCAGCGCCATCGTGCCGACCCGGAACTCCTCCTCGACCGGCTGGTCCAGCGGGCCGTCGTCGCGCAGCTCGGACGGGGTCACGGCGGGCACCGGCGCGTCGCCGCCGCTGCGGCGCAGCACCTCGTCCAGCAGTTCCTCCAGGCGTTCGGCCAGCAGCGTCACCTGGAACTTCTCCAGTCCCACGCTGGTGACCCGGCGGCCGGACCGCGCCTGCAGGTAGAAGGCACGGTCGCCCGGCTGGCCCACAGCCCCGGCGACGAACCTTTCCGGCAGTTCATAGGAGATGACCGGCATGACAATGACCCTACGCGCCGCCGCCCACCGCCGCGTCCCCGCGTCCCCCGGCGTCACCGCGGTCGTCGCCCTCGGCTTCCTGGGACGCGGGCGGGGGCGGCAGCAGGTCGCGGACGTCGCCGCCGACGTCGTTCAACCGGACCACGAAGGGCCGCAGCTCGGTGTAGCGGATCACGGTCACCGACGCCGGGGAGGCCTGGATCCGCTGGAACTGGTCCAGGTGCAGGCCCAGCGCGTCGGCCACGATCGCCTTGATGATGTCGCCGTGGCTGCACACCGCGTAGACGGCGCCGTCCCCGTGCCCGGCGGCGATCCGCGCGTTCCAGTCGCGGACGGCGGCGACCGCGCGGTGCTGGGCGTCGGCGAGCGCCTCGCCGTCCTCGCCGGGGAAGCGCGCCGCGCTGGGATGCGCCTGCACCACCCGCCACAGCGGCTCCTCGGCCAGCTCCTTCAGCGGACGGCCGGTCCAGTCGCCGTAGCGCACCTCCCCGAACCGCTCGTCCACCTGCACCTTCTCCAGGTCGCCGCGGCCGGCGGCGACCGCCTCGGCGGTCTCCAGGCAGCGGTCCAGCGGGCTGGACACCACGGCGGCCAGCGGGACCGGGGCCAGCCGCTGCCCCAGGTCGCGGACCTGGGCGCGGCCCCGCTCGTCCAGCGAAACCCCGGGGGTCCACCCCGCCAGCAGCGGCCCCGTCATCGCGGTGAGTCCGTGCCGCACAAGCAGAAGCGTCGTCACGCCAGGCACTCTACGAGATCATCCCCGATGGACGGCGATCGCCCGGATGGCCCCGATCGGCCGGATGCGCAAGGATGGGCTTCCGTGATTGTCGACAAGGCCATCTACACGCGCGGGGTCCGGCGCACCATCGAGGGCGACATCAGCGACGCCTTCGACGCCGCCCGCGCCGAGAGCGCGCGCTCCGGGCCCGGCGGCGCCGGGGGCGGCTGCTTCGTGTGGATCGGGTTGCACGAGCCCACCGAGGAGGAGTTCGAGCTCGTCCGCGACGAGCTCGGGCTGCACCCCCTGGCCGCCGAGGACGCGGTCTCGGCCCACCAGAGACCCAAGCTGGAACGCTACGGCGACACCCTGTTCGTCGTCCTGAAGACGCTGGTGTACAAGGACGCCACCTCCGACATCGAGGTCGGCGAGATCATGCTGTTCCTCGGCGCCGACTTCGTGGTGACCGTCCGGCACGGCGAGGCCAACCCCCTCGGCCCCGTCCGCAAGCGCCTCGAGCAGGACACCGCCCTGCTCGAGCACGGCCCCGCCGCCGTGCTGTACGCGGTCTGCGACGAGGTCGTCGACCACTACGGCGACGTGACGCACGAGGTCGAGGTCGACATCATCGAGCTGGAGCGGGCGGTGTTCCGCCCCGGCGGGTCCGACGTCACCGAGAGCATCTACTCCCTCAAGCGGGAGGTCCTGGAGTTCCGCACCGCACAGGACCCGCTCATCCCGGTGATGCAGGAGATCGCGCGCGGGCGGGTCCCCGAGTGCGCGCACACCCGCGAGTACTTCCGCGACGTCCTGGACCACCTGCTGCGCGTCGACGGCCAGGTCGACGCGCACAACGAGCTGCTCAACTCGGTCCTCACCGCGCACCTGGCGCTGCTCGGCAAGCGGCAGAACGAGGACATGCGCAAAATCTCCTCGTGGGCCGCCGTCATCGCGGTGCCCACGATGGTCGCCGGGTTCTACGGCATGAACTTCGACTACATGCCCGAGCTGCGCTGGCTGTACGGGTACCCGGCGGTGATGCTGGTCATGGTGACCGTCTGCGTGATCGTCTACATCCGGCTGCGGAAGAGCGGCTGGCTGTGAACCGGCCGGGCAGGCCGCACAAGCTGTGGCCGATCACCGTCATCACGCTGGTGCTGCTGTGGATCCTGCTGATCTTCCTGCTGATCCACAACGGGCCGCGGCTGCCGCGCTGGCCCGCCTCCGCCGCTGAAGTGGTTCAGGACGTTCAGGTGGTGCAGGACGTTCAGGACTTGGCGACCGGGCCCGAGCCCGTACCAGGTCCGCCGGGACGGGCCTGACCCGGCGGCCGGCGACCGGACGCCGGTGAACCGGGGTACGAGGCGCCCGGATGGGAGGCGCCGGGCGCCCGCGTGAGGGCGGGCGCCAGCAGCGCGGCCCACAGGTGCGACTGGACGCCCCGCGCCTCCAGCCTCCGCCGGATCCGCTCCACCATGCCCGCCGTCGGCAGCGCCAGCCACAGCAGCAGCGGATAGCCCAGCACGAACCCGACCAGGAACACCATCTCGGTCTCCGCGGCGATGGCCAGCGGCAGCCCGAGCAGGATGACGCCCTCCGCCAGCGCGTACCGCAGCAGCACCGCCTGCCGGAACTGCACCAGCGCCAGCGCCGCCGCCTGCTCGCGCCCCTGCCCCGGCGGCAGCGGACGCGGCGTGCGCGGCCCCACCGCCGCCGCGACCAGCGCGCCCAGCACCAGCGGCACGCACAGCAGCAGCGGCACGGCGCCCGATCCGCCGTCGCCGCCGTCCCCTCGGACGATCAGCGGGGAGATCGCCAGGATCAGCAGCGGCGCCACGACCAGCACCAGCGCCATCGTCCGCAGCTGGCCCAGCACCGTCCCCGAGCGCAGGGAGGCCAGGTAGCCGGGCGCCCGGTCACGGCCGGCGCCGAAGAGCGGGCCCTCGGGGACGTCGTCCTCGGGCGGCTGCTGGGGGAACCGTGGTGACGCCATGGCTGGGCACTCTAGCCCGCCGCCCCCGGCGGCGACAGACTGCGACCGGCCCGCGCCGGCCGGCGCCGTGTCAGGTCGTGGAGAAGACCCCGGCGGCGAGGAGGCCCATGAGGATCCCGCCCGGCGCCAGCCGGTAGTACGCGAAGCCCATCACCGAATGCCGGGCGGTCATCCCGGGTCCCACCGGAAACGGCCTGGACCGGCGCCGGTCCGGCGCGGGGCGGGCGCGGGACCGGCGCGGGGCGGTGCGGGCTCGGCGGACCGACCGGGCGGCGCCTCCCGCTACTGTTCCGACCATGGAAGAGCGTCACCTCGGGCGGAGCGGGCTCGTGGTGTCCCGGCTGGGACTGGGCACCATGACGTGGGGGCAGGACACCGAGCCCGACGAGGCGGCCGCGCAGCTGACGGCGTTCGTGGAGGCCGGGGGCACCCTGGTGGACACCGCCGACGTGTACAGCGACGGCCTCAGCGAGCGCATCCTCGGACACCTCCTGCACGAGGTGGTGGACCGCGACGGGCTGGTCATCGCCACCAAGGCCGCCATCCGCTCCAACGGCCGCTACGACGCCTCCCGGCGGCACCTGCTGGGCTCCCTGGACGCCTCGCTGGAGCGGCTGGGGCTGGAGTACGTCGACCTGTGGCAGCTGCACGCATACGACCCGTTCACTCCGCTGGAGGAGACGCTGTCGGCGCTGGACGAGGCCGTGCTGTCCGGCCGCACCCGCTACGTCGGGGTGTCCAACTACGCCGGCTGGCAGATCGCCAAGGCCGCCGCCTGGCAGCGCGCCTGGCCGGGCCGCGAGCCGATCATCTCCGCGCAGCTGGAGTACTCGCTGCTGCGCCGCGACATCGAGCGGGAGGCGATCCCGGCCGCGCTGGACGCCGGGGCCGGGCTGCTGCCCTGGTCGCCGCTGGGCCGCGGGGTGCTGACCGGCAAGTACCGCACCGGCATCCCGGCCGGGTCGCGTGCGGCCGCGTCGCACTTCGCCGAGTTCGTCCAGCCCTACCTGGACGAGGAGTGCGGCCGGATCGTGGAGTCGGTGGTGACGGCGGCCGAGGGGCTGGGGGTGACGCCGCTGAGCGTGGCGCTGGCGTGGGTGCGCGACCGGCCGGGCGTGGCGGCGCCGGTCGTCGGGTCCCGCACGGCCGCGCAGCTCGGCCAGGCGCTGGCCAGCGAGCAGCTCACCCTCCCGATGGAGATCCGCGCGGCGCTGGACGACGTGTCCGACATGGCCTCGGCTTCGCCGTGACGCGCGCCGCGGGCCCTCCCGGGGCGCCCTGATCGGCTACGATCCGGACCCCGTGACCGACTCCCACTCCTCCCCGGGCCCCGGCCCCGCCGCCGGTCCCGGTCCCGCTCCCGGCCCCACCGGCTCCGCTCCCGCTCCCAGCCCCGCGTCCGGCCCCGCGTCCGGCTCTGCGTCCAGGTCTGCGTCCGGGTCCGGGTCCGCCGCCGACCGTGCCGCGCTCACCGAGCTGTTCGCCGGGACGGGCGTCCCGGCGGCGCTGGCCGGGCCCGCGCTGGCCCGCCTCGGGCCGGGCGCCGCGGGACGGCTGCGCGAGGACCCGTGGCGGCTGTTGCGCGTGCCCGGGGTGGCGCCGCGGCAGGCGGACCACTTCGCCCGCCGGGTGCTCGGCGACGAGGCGGCGCCGGGCGACCGGCGGCGCGGCCGGGCGCTGGTGGGGCACCTGCTGGCGGAGGCGGCCCGGCACGGCCACACCGTCACCCCGCCCGCCGAGGTCGCGGCGGCGCTGGAACGCCTCGGGGTCCCCGAACCGGCCAGAGCGATCGAGGACGCGCTCGACGCGGCCGAGGTGATCGCACTCACCGAAGAGCCCGACTTCGACGAGGCCGCGCTGGAGGACGGCGACCTGGAGGAGATCCCCGAACCGGAGGAGACGCTGGGGCTGGCGCGGTGGGCGCTGGCCGAGGAGGACGCCGCCGAGGGACTGGCCCGGCTCAACGCCACCGCCGCGCCGCTGCTCGACGACGCCACCATCAAGGCGGTGCGGTCCGGGCTGCCCGAGGACCGCTCGCTGGCCTTCACCGGCGCGCTGCGCACCGGCCTGTGCGTACTGCGCGGCACCGCCGCCGACCTGACCGGCACCGCGCTGGCGCTCGCGGAGGCCGCCGCCGCCCGCGGAGTCCGCACGGCCGTGGTGACGCCCACCGACCGCGCCGCCGCCGACCTCGCGGACGAGGCGGCGGAGGCCGGGACCGAGGCGCCCCCGTACACGATCGGCGGCCTGCACGCGCTCCTGGAGCCGCTGGAGAGCACCGAGGGCGTGCCCGACGCCGTCCCGGGCGCCGTGGTGTTCCAGCGGGGCGAGCAGCGGCCGCTGGAGGCGGACCTGGTGATCCTCACGGACGCGACCGGCCTGGACGTGGAACTGGCCGCCGTGCTGGTCCAGGCGTGCGCGGACGGGACCCACCTGGTGCTGTGCGGCGAACCGCAGTCGCTCCCGCCCGCCGGGCCCGGCCGCGTGCTGGACGACCTGGAGGCCTCCGAGACCGTCCCCGTCGTGGAACTCGAGCCCGCCCCCGACCGGCCCGCCGGCCCGCCGGCCGCGCTCACCGCCGCCGTGCGGGCCGGGGAACTGCGGAACGTCGACGCGCCCGGCAAGGAGGTCGTGATCGTCCCGGCGGCGAGCGCGGCCGAGGCGGTGCACCGGACCGTGCAGCTGGTCACCGACTCCATTCCGCGCGCCCTGGGCATCCCCGTGGAGGAGATCCAGGTCGTCGTCCCGGCGGCGCCGGGCGAGGCCGGGACGGCGGCGCTCAACACCGCGCTGAAGGCCAGGCTCAACCCCGGCCCCGGCAGGTTCGGCGGTTTCGACCCCGGCGACCGCGTGCTGGTCGCCGCTCCTCTCCCCCAGGCCGCGGTGGGCGAGAGCGGAACCGTCACCGGCGCCGACGCCGCCGGGCTGCACGTCCGGTTCGCCCGGGGAACGGCGGTGGTCCCGCCCGCGCTGGCCTCGCGGCTGCGCCCCGGGTGGGCGGTGACCGTGGCGCTGGGCCGGGGGGCGCGGTACGCCGCCGTGGTCGCCGTGCTGCCGCCCGACGGCGCCGACGACACCGCCGGGCTGTCGCGCCCGCTGGTGGCGACCGCGTTCGGGCTGGCACGGCGCCACCTGTCGGTGGTGCAGGCGGCCGGTCCCGCGCTGGCGGAGGCTGTGCGGGAGCGGTCCGCCCCGCCGCGGCGCACCCGCCTGGCGCGGCTCGTCGTCCAGTGAGCGGGAAACGCCTGCGATGCCGGGTTTCGAGACGGTACCGAGGTTTGGAGACGGTGCGGAGGTTTGAGACAGGGGTCGGCTGAGGCAGGAACTGACCATATGCGGCTGTTGTGACCGGGAGCGCGTCGCCCTACCCTTATTGACGGATCGTCAACAACTGGCGTCGGCAGTCGTAAGGAGTGAGATGCCCCAGCAGCAGCGGCGCCCCGACCGGCCCCGCAGGCTCCTCGCCGCCTCGGTGGTCTCGACCGGGGCGATGGCCCTCGTGGTCCTGACCGCCCCGCAGGCGGCCGCCGCGGGAGCACCCAAGCCCTGCCCCAAGGGGACCGACCCGGCCAGCACCATCGACAACTGGAAATGCCAGCTGGACAACATCCGCGAGGGACTCCAGCCCAAGCAGCCCGACCCCACCCCCTCTCCCGCCCCGTCCCCGACCAAGAGCAGGAAACCCCCGCAGAAGAAGCCCGGCACCGCCAAGCCCGAGGCGCCCGGACGCGGCTCCGGGTCCTCCGGCGGCCACGGCGCCGGACGGCAGGCCGCACCCCCGGCCCCGCCCGGCCCGGTCCCCCACACCGGGGAGTCGCGGCCCTTCACGACCGGCGACGCGCCGGAGATCCCCGGCATGCTGCCGGCGCCCCAGGTCGCCACCGGCCCGCAGGGCGACGCCGGACCGGCCACGCCCACCCGGCTGACCACGCCCGTGGCCGCGTCCGAGCGGCAGAGCGACCCCACCACCCTGTGGGTCGCCGCCGCGGCCGGCGCCGCCGGGGCCGTCGGCGCGCTCAACCTCAGCGTCCTGGGCCGCACCCTGCGCCGCGCCCGCGGCCGGGGCTGAACCGCCCGCGCCGTACCGGCACGCGAAAGCCCGGTGGCCCGTCCCCGTGCGGAGGGACGGGCCACCGGGCCACGCCGGTCACGCGTCACAAGCGCCAGGCGTCACGTGCCAGGTGTCACGTGCCATGCGCCGCGCGTCTCAAGAGTCACGGTCACACGCCGGGCGTCACGCCCCGGGCGCCGGCCGGGGCGGCGTTTCAGCCGGCCGCCGGGGCGGCGGGCGTCGGCGCGCCGATCGCGTGCAGGCCGCCGTCCACGTGGACGATCTCGCCCGTCGTCGCCGGGAACCAGTCCGACAGCAGCGCCGCGCACGCCCGCGCGGTCGGCTCGCTGTCCTTGAGGTCCCAGCCGAGCGGCGCGGCCTCGGTCCACACCTCGGTGATCCCCTCGAAACCGGGGATGCTCTTGGCCGCCATCGTCGCCAGCGGGCCCGCCGCGACCAGGTTCACCCGGATGCCCTGCGGGCCCAGGTACTTGGCCAGGTACCGCGCGCACGACTCCAGCCCGGCCTTGGCCACGCCCATCCAGTCGTACACCGGCCAGGCCTTGGTGGCGTCGAAGTCCAGCCCCACCACCGAGCCGCCGTCCTTCATCAGCGGCAGGCACGCCATCGTCAGCGACTTCAGCGAGTACGCCGAGGCGTGCATGGCGGTGGCCACGTCCTCCCACGGCGTGTCCAGGAAGTTGCCGCCCAGCGCGGTCTGCGGCGCGAAGCCGATCGCGTGCACCACCCCGTCGAGCCGGTCGAACCCGTGCTCGCGCAGGCCGTCGGCCAGCGCGTCCAGCTGCCCGGCGTTGGTGACGTCCAGCTCCACCACCGGCGGCGGATCGTCCGGACCCGACGGCAGCCGCTTGGCGGTGCGCGCGGTCAGCGTCGGCCGCGGGTAGGCGGTCAGGACGATCTCGGCGCCCTGCTCCTGCGCGATCCGCGCCACGTGGAACCCGATCGAGGCGTCGGTGAGGACGCCGGTGACCAGGATCCGCTTGCCCTCGAGGATGCCCATGGCGTTCCCCATCTCCTCAGTACCCTCGTGTGCTCGGTTGCTCGGTGCCGCCGCGCGGCGATCCGCGCCTCGGTGCCCCTGCTCAGTGGCCCATGCCCAGGCCGCCGTCCACCGGGATCACGGCGCCGGTGATGTAGGCCGCGTGCTCGCTGGCCAGGAAGCCCACGGCCTTGGCGACCTCTTCGGGCCGGGCGGTGCGGCCCAGCGGGATCGCCCCCTTGATCGCCTTCTGCTGGTCCTCGCTGAGCGCCGCGGTCATGTCGGTGTCGACGAACCCGGGCGCGACCACGTTCACCGTGATGTTGCGGGAGGCCAGCTCGCGGGCCAGCGACCGGGCGAAGCCGACCATGCCCGCCTTGGAGGCGGCGTAGTTGGACTGCCCCGGCGACCCCAGCAGCCCCACCACCGACGAGACCAGGATGATCCGCCCGTTGCGCTTGCGCATCATGCCCTTCACGGCGCGCTTGGCGACCCGGAAGGAGCCGGTGAGGTTGGTGTCCAGGACGGAGGTGAACGCGTCCTCGCTCATGATGGCCAGCAGCGTGTCCTTGTTGATGCCGGCGTTGGCGACCACGACCTCCACCGGGCCCTGCTCCGCCTCGACCTTGCCGAACGCGGCGTCGACGTCCTCGGAGCTGGTCACGTCGCAGCGGACGCCGAACAGGCCCTCGGGCGGCTCCCCGGAGCGGTAGGTGACCGCGACCGCGTCACCGCCGGCGGACAGCTCGCGCGCGATGGCCAGGCCGATGCCCCGGTTGCCACCGGTCACGAGGACAGAGCGACTCATCGTCGTACCTCTCGTCGACGACGCCAGCGGCCTGCAGCGCGTTGACGTCCTTTTCCATGGTCAGGTCACAACTGCCGAGGAGCGTAGCGGCCTACCGGCGGTAACGAGATGTGCCGTTCCGACAAGATCCGCCGACCCGGCTTTGTTCCGGGCGCCGCGGCCGTCCATTACGGCGCGCAGAACGGCGCGCTCCGTGCGGTTCGTGCGGTTCATGCGCTTCATGCGGTCCGCGGCGCCGCAGGCACCCGTGTGCCGCCGCGGGCGCCCCGCCGCTCCCGCCGGCCGCCCGCGTGCGGCGCGGCGGCGGGCCCCGGGTTGCCGGTAGGTTGCGGTAGGTGCATGACATCGATCCCGCATTCACCGCGCTGCCGCTGCGCGCGCTGGCCGACGCGGCGCTGGCCCGGGCCCGGGAGCTGGGCGCCGAGCACGCCGACTTCCGGCTCGAACGCATCCGCAGCCAGACCCTGCGCCTGCACGACGCCGCCCTGGAGACCGCGCTGGACGCCGACGACGTCGGGCTGTCGGTGCGCGTCGTCAAGAACGGCACCTGGGGCTTCGCCGCCGGCATCGACCTGACCCCCGGCGGCGCCGCCACGGTGGCCGAGCGGGCCGTGGACGTGGCCGCGGTCGCCGCCGCCGTCAACCGGGAGCCGATCGAGCTGGCGCCCGAGCCCGCGCACGGCGAGCGCACCTGGGTCTCGGCCTACGAGATCGACCCGTTCACCGTGCCGACCGCCGAGAAGATCGCGCTGCTGGCCGACTGGAGCCGCCGGCTGCTGGACGACGACCGGGTCGACCACGCCGACGCGACGCTGCTGCAGGTCAAGGAGAACAAGTTCTACGCCGACCTGCACGGCACCGTCACCACCCAGCAGCGGGTGCGGCTGCACCCGGTGCTCAACGCCGTCGGCATCGGCGAGGGCCTGTTCGACACGATGCGCACCGTCGCCCCGCCCGTCGGACGCGGCTGGGAGTGGCTGACCGGCGGCCACTGGGACTGGGACGGCGAGCTGGCCCGCATCCCCGAGCTGCTGGCCGAGAAGCTGGCCGCGCCGTCGGTGGAGCCCGGCTCCTACGACGTGGTCATCGACCCGTCCAACCTGTGGCTGACCATCCACGAGTCCATCGGGCACGCGACCGAGCTGGACCGGGCGCTGGGCTACGAGGCCGCCTACGCCGGCACCTCGTTCGCCACCCCCGACAAGCTCGGCAGCCTCCAGTACGGCTCGAAGATCATGAACGTGACCGGCGACCGCACCGCCGAGCACGGCCTGGCCACCATCGGCTACGACGACGAGGGCGTCCAGACCCAGGCGTTCGAGATCGTCACCTCCGGCATGTTCACCGGCTACCAGCTGGACCGCCGGATCGCGCGGCTGACCGGCGCCGACCGCTCCAACGGGTGCGCCTTCGCCGACTCCTCCTCCAGCATGCCGCTGCAGCGGATGGCGAACGTGTCGCTGCGGCCGGCGCCGGGCGGTCCGTCCACCGAAGAGCTGATCTCCGGGGTGGAGCGCGGCATCTACATCGTCGGCGACAAGTCCTGGTCGATCGACATGCAGCGCTACAACTTCCAGTTCACCGGGCAGCGGTTCTTCCGCATCGAGAACGGCCGCCTGGCCGGGCAGCTGCGGGACGTGGCCTACCAGGCCACCACCACCGACTTCTGGAACTCGATGGAGGCCGTCGGCGGCCCGCAGACCTACGTGCTGGGCGGCGCGTTCAACTGCGGCAAGGGCCAGCCGGGGCAGGTCGCGCCGGTCAGCCACGGCTGCCCGTCGGCGCTGTTCCGCGGCGTCAACATCCTCAACGCGCTGAAGGAGGCCGGCCAGTGACCCTCATGAGGCCGCAGGAGGCCGTCGAGCGGGCGCTGGAGCTCTCCCGCACCGACGACTGCATCGTCATCGCCGACGAGTCCAGCACCGCCAACCTGCGCTGGGCGGGCAACACCCTCACCACCAACGGCGTCACCCGCTCCAACCGGCTCACCGTGATCGCGCTGCGCGGCACCGGCGGCGGGATGGCCGCGGGCGTGGTGTCGCGCGCCGCGGTCGGCGCCGAGGACCTGGAGGACCTGGTCCGCGCCGCCGAGGCCGACGCGGCCGGCAACGACCCCGCCGAGGACGCCGCCCCGCTGATCACCGAGGGGCCCCCGGCCGCCGGCGGCTGGGACGAGGCGCCCGCCGAGACCGGCATCGGCGTGTTCGGCGAGTTCGCGCCCGCGCTCGGCGAGGCCTTCGCCGCGGCCGAGGCGGGCGGGCGCCGGCTGTACGGGTTCGCCAACCACGTGCTGACCTCGACGTTCGTGGGCTCCTCTGCCGGGCTGCGGCTGCGCCACGACCAGCCCACCGGGCTGCTGGAGCTCAACGCCAAGGGCGCGGGCGGCTCGGCCTGGGCGGGCGTGGGCACCCGCGACTTCACCGACGTGGACGTCCCGGCCCTCACCGGCGACCTGGCCCGCCGGCTGGAGTGGGGCGAGCGGCGCATCGACCTGCCCGCCGGGCGGTACGAGACGATCCTGCCGCCGTCCGCGGTGGCCGACCTGATGATCTACCTGTACTGGTCGGCGGGCGCGCGGGACGCCCACGACGGCCGCACCGTGTTCAGCGCCCCCGGCGGCGGCACCCGCGTTGGCGAGAAGCTGGCGGGGGTGCCGGTGACGCTGTCCAGCGACCCGGGCGCCGCCGGGCTGGAGTGCGCGCCGTTCGTGGTCGCGCACGCCTCCAGCCGCGAGTCGTCGGTGTTCGACAACGGCCTGGCGCTGGCCCCCACCGACTGGATCTCCGACGGCACGCTGACCGCGCTGACCCAGACCCGCCACTCGGCCGGTCACACGGGGCTGCCGCTCACCCCGGCGATCGACAACCTGATCATGGCCGGGCCGGACGGCGGGGCGTCGCTGGAGGACATGGTGTCCCGCACCGAGCGCGGGCTGCTGCTGACCTGCCTGTGGTACATCCGCGAGGTCGACCCGCAGCGGCTGCTGCTGACCGGCCTCACCCGCGACGGGGTCTACCTGGTGGAGGACGGGGAGGTCGTGGGGGCGGTCAACAACTTCCGGTTCAACGAGAGCCCGGTCGACCTGCTCGGCCGGCTCTCCGAGGTCGGCGCGACCGGGCCGACGCTGCCGCGCGAGTGGTCGGACTACTTCACGCGGGCCGCGATGCCGCCCGTGCGGGTCGGCGACTTCAACATGTCGACGGTCTCGCAGGCGTCCTGACGCGCCCGCCGAGGGGCGCCCGCCGGCCGTCGTGCCGGTGGGCGCCCCTCGGCGCTGACAGGCCCTCTGAGCCGTCCTGAGCGCCTCTGACGCGTTCTCGGGGCGCCGGGGGCGTCCCGTGCGTGCGGCGTCGGGCGGCGTCGGGCGGCCTGTCAGGCGTCTTCGAGGCGGAAGCCGACCTTCAGGCCGACCTGGTAGTGCGCCACCTCCCCGTCGACGATCTGGCCGCGGACCTCGGTCACCTCGAACCAGTCCAGATGCCGCAGGGTCTGCCCCGCGCGCCGGATCCCGTTGCGCACGGCGTCGTCGACCGAGTCGGGCGACGTCCCGACGATCTCGGTGACCCGGTAGGTGCGGTCGGTCATAAGGCCCTCCTGGTGTCGCCTGGCAGCCCCCCAGGGCATACCGTGGATATGTGAAGGTCATTCCCCACCGGCATGCCGAGGTCTACACCGTCACCGACGCGCCCAAGCCGATGTCGGAGGACATCGGGTACCGGCAGCGCCGCTACCTGATCTCCATGGGCATCCGCACCGGCTGCTTCCTCGGAGCCGTCTTCGCGGGCGCGCTCGGGGCGCCGCTGTGGGTGGTGGGCCTGCTGGTGGCCGGGGCGGTCTTCCTGCCCTACATCAGCGTGATCTTCGCCAACGGCGGCCGCGAGCCGCAGCCCTCCGCCCGGTTCGACGACCCGGATAGCCCGCACCACAAGGGCATTTCCGGACAGCGACCGGAAATCGGGTCGTGACTTTCTCTTGACTAAGGGCGGGGGGGTTCGGTGTACGATTTGTACCGGCGCTCTGGTCCCCCGTCGGAGCGCCTGTGCCGGTGTTCCGGGCCCCCGTCGGAACACCGATGATGCGGCGCCGGGTGGATTGCCCCCGTATCCACCCGGCGCCGCTTTCACTTTCCGGGCCCTTCGATCCGGGCTCCGACCTGGGAAGACCTGACCCCCGCGACGTCCGCCGGACCGCCCGCGCAGCCCCTCGAACCCCCGGAACCCCCGCCCGGGCCGCCTGCTCGGCGATGACCCCGGCTTGGGCGGATCCTCACCCGGTCTTGGCGTCCGGCGCCGGAGATGGTGTGCCCGGCCAAGAAAGCACCAAGACGCGCGCGGTCCCCGCCTGAAGCCGTCCGAAGTCGGCCGCTGAAGCCGTCTCAAGCCGTCTGAAGCCGGTCTCCTCCGCCCCGGAAGCCGCGAACGCGTGGATGACAAGACCCAACCCTGGCCTTGTCCGGCCACCGACCGAAACGCCGTCCAGGGGCCGTCCTGCCCGCCCGATCGAGCCGCGCGGCCCCCCGGATGCGTATCCACGGGTGCCTTCCCCTGCACCGGGCAGCCCGAGGAGGTCGCGTGGGCCCAGGATTCCGGCTCGACGGCAGGTACCGGCTGGAACGCCGCCTCGGCGGCGGCGCCGGCGGCCGGGCGCGGGTGTGGGAGGCCAGGGACGAGCTGCTGGCCCGCCGCGTCGTCCTGAAGACGATCCCCCTCGAACGGGCCGGTGCGGGCCCGGAGCCGCGCCGCGAGTTCCGGGACGGCGCGCAGGCCGCCGCCGGTCTGGCCCACCCCGGGATCGTGACGACCTACGACTACGGCGAGGCGGACGGCCCGGACGGATCCGGCCTCACCCTGCCGTACGTGGTGACCGAGTTCCTGGACGGCCCGACCCTGGCCGCGCGCCTGGAGAAGACCGGCACCCGGGCGGGGGCGCTCGCGCCCGGGGAGGCCGTCGCCGTCTGCGCGCGGATCGCCGAGGCGCTCGCGGCCGCCCACGCCGCCGGGGTGGTGCACGGCGCGCTGGAGCCCGCGAGCGTCTTCCTCACCCCCGACGGGGCGAAGGTCGTCGACGTCGGCCTGGCCGGGCTGACGCGCGATGCGGCCGAGCGGACAGGGACGGGGGCGTGGCAGGACCCCGCGGCGCCGGCGGAGACCCGCCCGGCGCCGTCGCCGTTCATGGCGCCCGAGCTCCTGGCCGGGCAGGACGCCGGACCCGAGGCGGACGTGCACGCGATGGGCGTGATCCTCGCGCGGTGCCTGGGGCCCGCGGCGGTCGTTCCGGAGGAGGTGGCGGAGATCTGCGCGCGGTGCCGTTCGGAGCGGCCGGGCGAACGGCCCGCGGCGCGGGAGCTCGCGGAGACGCTGGCGGCGTCCGTCCCGCCAGGCGACGCGCTGCCCACCGCGGAGCCAGGCCACGGCCCGGCAGGCACCGCGGGTCCGGCGGAGGGCGGTGGCCGCCCTGCGCGCGCCGGGCTGCGGGAGTTGCGGGAGAGGGCGCGCGGGCGGCTGGCCGTGGCGCTGGGCGCGATGGCCGCCGCCGGCGTCGGGCTGGCGATCGTCCCGCTGCTGATGGTGGTGATGTCGTTCGCCTCACCGGGCTCCGGGGGCGGGGCGGCGATCCCGCCGCCCGTGCCCCAGCGGCCGTCCGGCCCGCCCGGCATGGACGCCGTGGAGCGCGGCGCCGCCCCGGGGCGCACAGGCCCGCCCGCGCCCGAGGGCGCCGGGTCGCCCTCGCCGGAGCCACGGCCCGCCAAGACGGTGGTGAGCACACTGTCGCGGATGCGGCGCTCGATCGATCTGGGCATCGCCGCCGGGCAGATCGCCCCCCCGGGAAGGGGCCGAGCTGGCCACCCTGGTGACCACGCTGCTCAACCAGGTCGACGCGGGCGAGCCGGTCGACCTGGACCGGCGGGTGGACGAATTGCGCGACCGGATCGCCCGATGCGGCCCCCGCGAGATCGACCCGGTCCGGGCGCGCGAGCTGCACGCGCTGCTGGCCGAGCTGGACGGACCGCGATGAGCCCATATTCCTTCCGCATACCGCTTGACGGACGCACCGGAGGAGACGAACATCACAAGCTCGTATGAGACAGACCATCCATCTGTCTCAAGATCAGTCTCACCCCGCGCGGCGAAGGTGCCTGCCATGACGCTCACGGAAGGCCGGCGATGAACGGCCACGACGACGACGTCCCCGACTGGATCCCGCACACTCCCGAACCGGGCTCGCCCGGCGGCCCGGCCCGCGCCCCCGGCCCGGCCCCCTCTTCCGAACCCCCCGGCCCGCCCGGGCCGGCGCTCGGAGCCGGGGGGTTCCTGGGCGCCTCCGACCCCGGCGGCCGGTCCGTCCCCGCGTCCCGGGGCGGCGCCCACGCCCGCCCCGGATCCGGACCGTTCCAGTCCGCACGGGCCGCCCGATCCGCACGGGCCTCGTCCGCACGGGCCTCATCCTCACCTGCCGCATCCGTATCCGCACGGTCCGGCCGTCCCGCCGACACCGTCCCGCCGGTGCCCGGCTCCACCGGCCCCGGCCGCCACATCGCCCCGGGCGGCCGCCGCCGCGGCGGGCTGCTGTGGGGCCCGCTGGCCGCGGCGGCCGGGCTGACCGTCCTGACCGGCCTGGGCGTGGTCGCGCTGGCCGGCGGCGGGGGCTGCGACGGCGAGGACGCCCTCACGCTGGACGTCGCCGCCGCCCCGGAGATCGCCCCGGCCGTGACCAGGGCGGCGGGCCGCTTCAACGACGCCGGGCACGAGTTCGGCGACCGCTGCGCCCGGGCCCGCGTCACCGCCTCGGATCCGGCGGCGGTGTCCACCCTGCTGTCGGGACGCGGCGTCGCCGGCGTCACCCGGCGGCCCGACGTGTGGATCCCCGACTCCTCGCTGTGGACCGTTCTCGCCCAGGCGAACGCGACCGGCGACGCGGGCACGGGCAGGATCGCCCGCGGCCGGTCGATGGCGGCCAGCCCCATCGTGGTGGCGGTGCCGGCCACGATCGCCCAGCGCCTCGGCGCCCAGGGCGGCGCGCAGCCGTCCTGGCGCGAGCTGCTCACCGCGGCGGGCGCCACCGAGGACGGCGCACCCCCTGGCACCGGCTCCGGCACGGCCCCGGGGACGAGCCCCGGCACGGGCCCGTCCCGCATCCCGCAGGGACTGGTCAGGCTCAAGGTGCCCGACCCCAACCGGACCGCGACCGGGATGGGCTCGCTCCTGCTGGCCAACACGCTGCTGAACTCCTCCGGCGACGGGAACGCCCGCTTCACCGGCGTGGTCCGGACGCTGCGCGAGAGCGTGACGCCGACGGTGAAGTCGGAGTTCGCCTCCTTCCGGCGCGACCGGCAGGGCCGCCACCCGGTCGTCCTCGCCCCCGAGCAGGCCGTGTACGAGTACAACGCGCGCAAGCCCGCCGAGCCCGCCGCCGCCGTGTACCCCTCGGAGGGGACGCTGGCGATGGACTACCAGATCACCCGGATCGGCGCCGCCGGGGGTGCGGGCGGCGAGGACGGGGATCCGAAGGCGCGGGCGGCGCGGACGCTGGAGCGGGAGCTGACGGGCGAGAAGACCCGCGAGGACGTCCAGGGCCTGGGATTCCGCGCACCCGACGCCAGGGCCCCCGCCGCCTTCGGCGCGCGGACCGGCGTGAACCCCCGGCCGCCGCGCGTGCTGGCCGCCCCGCCGCCCGCCGGCGTGCAGCGGATCATGCAGTCGTGGGCGCGGCTGTCGCTCGGCATCCGGATGCTCAGCGTCATCGACGTGTCCGGGTCGATGGAGGAGGAGGTCGCCCCCGACGTCACCCGGCTTCAATCGACCGTCCGCACCGCGCAGGGCGGGCTGTCGCTGCTGCCCGACGACACCGAGCTGGGGCAGTGGGTGTTCTCCACCGGGCTGCAGGGCGGCCAGGACTGGCGGGAGCTGGTCAGCGTCGGCCCGCTGGGCGAGCGGCTCGGCTCGGCGACCCGGCGGCAGCTCATCCTGTCGGCGTTCGCGCGGATCCGGGCCAAGCGCAACGGCGACACCGGCCTGTACGACACGGTCATGGCCGCGTTCGAGCACATGAAGCGGACCTACAAGCCGGAGTTCGTCAACTCGGTGCTGCTGTGGACCGACGGCCGCAACGACGACCCTGGCGGGCCGGGCCTGCGCGAGACGCTGGACCGGCTGCGCGCGGCCTACGACCCGAACCGGCCGGTCCAGGTGATCATGTTCGGGTACGGCCGGGACGTCGACGTGGACGAGCTGCGGCAGATCGCCCGGGCGACGCGCGGCGACGTGCTGGTCGCCCAGACGCCCGGGGAGGTGCAGAAGCTCTTCCTGCAGGCGGTCTCCCGCCGCGTCTGCACCCCCTCCTGCTGACCGGCCCCGGCCCCGGCGAGGCTCCTCCGCACCTCGGCACGACCGGTCACCGGACGACGCGGCCCCGCGCCGGCCGTGCGCTGTGGCGGCCGGCGCGGGAAGTTGTGACCTGTCACCGTTCCGGCTGCTCACAGTTGATTCTAGAATCAGATTCAACGTAACTTGGCGTTCCGTTGGATTCCAGTGATCCCAGAGCCAGGGAGGAACGGGGCCGTGCGCCGTACCGTGTTCAACGAGGACCATGAGGCCTTCCGGGCCACCGTCAGGGACTTCATCGCCGCCGAGGTCGCGCCGGTCTACGCCGAGTGGGAGGAGGCCGGGCACCCGCCCCGCGACTTCTACAACAAGCTGGGCGAGCTGGGCGTCTTCGGGATCCAGGTGCCCGAGGAGTACGGCGGCGCCGGCGAGACCAGCTTCAAGTACCAGCTGGTGATCTCCGAGGAGTGCGCCCGCGCCGGGGTGGGCTTCGGCGGCTACGGCGTCCACGTCAACCTGGTGCTGCCCTACCTGCTGAAGTACGGGAACGAGGAGCAGAAGAAGCGCTGGCTGCCCGACTTCGTCTCCGGCGAGATGATGACCGCCATCGCGATGACCGAGCCCGGGACCGGATCGGACCTGGCCGGAATGCAGACCACCGCCAGGCGCGACGGCGACCACTACATCCTGAACGGCGCCAAGACCTTCATCACCGGCGGCGTGCTGGCCGACCGGGTCCTGGTGGTCGCCCGCACCTCCCCCGCCACCGCCGAGAACCGCCGCGCCGGCCTGTCCATCCTCGCGGTCGACACCCGCAGCGAGGGCTACTCGGTCGGCCGCAAGCTGGAGAAGATCGGGCTGCGCAGTTCCGACACCGCCGAGCTGTCGTTCACCGACGTGCGGGTGCCGGTGGAGGACCTGCTGGGCGAGGAGGGCCGCGGCTTCGAGTACCTCACCCACAACCTCGCCGAGGAGCGGCTGGGCATCGCCGCCGCATCGTACGCCTCGGCGGCCGGCGCGGTCGAGTTCGCCAAGCGCTATGTCCAGGAGCGCACCGTCTTCGGCAAGACCGTGTCGTCGTTCCAGAACACCAAGTTCGTCCTCGCCGAGTGCGCCACCGAGGTGGAGGCGGCCCAGTCGCTGGTCGACCGGTGCGTGGAGGCCCTGGACGCCGGCGAGCTGACGCCCGCCGACGCCGCCAAGGCCAAGCTGTTCTGCACCGAGGTCCAGGCCCGCGTGGTCGACAAGTGCCTGCAGCTGCACGGCGGCTACGGCTACATCCTTGAGTACCCGATCGCGCGGCTGTACACCGACGCCCGCGTCAGCCGCATCTACGGCGGCACCAGCGAGGTCCTGAAGACCATCATCGCCAAGGACCTGGGCGTCTGAGCGCTCCGGCGCCACGGGAGGGGAACCCATGAGCGAGAACAGGGTGGCCGTCGTCACCGGGGCGGCGCGCGGCATCGGCGCGGCCACCGCGGTGCGGCTGGCGCGCGAGGGCTTCGCGGTGGCGGTGTGCGACCTGGACGAGGCCGCCTGCGCGGCGACCGTCGAGGCCGCGCAGAAGGAGGGCGGCCGGGCGCTGGCGGTGGGCGTGGACGTCGCCGACCGCGACCGGGTGGAGGCCGCGGTGGAGCGCATCACCGCCGAGCTCGGCCCGCCGCTGGTGCTGGTCAACAACGCCGGCATCATCCGCGACAACCTGCTGTTCAAGATGTCCGACGACGACTGGGACGCGGTGATGGCCGTGCACCTGCGCGGCGCGTTCCTGATGACCCGCGCCGTGCAGAAGCACATGACCGAGGCGGGCTGGGGCCGGATCGTCAACCTGTCGTCCACCTCGGCGCTGGGCAACCGCGGCCAGGCGAACTACTCGGCGGCCAAGGCGGGGCTGCAGGGCTTCACCAAGACCCTCGCCATCGAGCTGGGCAGGTTCGGCGTGACCGCCAACGCGATCGCGCCCGGGTTCATCGCCACCGAGATGACCGCGGCCACCGCGGCCCGGGTCGGCGCCGACTTCGAGGAGTACAAGGCCGCGGCGGCCAAGCAGATCCCGGTGCGCCGGGTCGGCCGTCCCGAGGACATCGCCGGGACCGTGGCGTTCCTGGTGAGCGAGGACGCCTCGTTCGTGTCGGGGCAGGTCATCTATGTCGCCGGCGGCCCGAAGGCGTGAGCCCCGGCAGGCGGCGCCGCGGCGCCGGGCCGGGTCGTTCCACGACCGGGAGGCGACCGAGGAGGCGATGTTCAGCCCGCGCGCACCGCAGCGGCCAGCTGGCGGGCCAGCACCCGCGGGGCCTCCACCAGCGACGGGCCGTACCAGGTCAGGTGACGGCCGCTGACCAGCGCCGCGTCGGTGCCCGGGAAGGCCTCCGGGCCGTCGTCGGCGGTGAAGCGGTACGGCTCGTCGGGCAGCACGACCAGATCGGCCCCGGCCGCGTTGAGCTCCCCGATCGGGATCTTCGGATAGCGCTCGGGGTGGGCGGCGTAGAGGTTGTCCACCCCCAGGCGGGCCAGGACGTCCCCGGTGAACGTGGCGCGCCCCACGACCATCCACGGCCGCCGCCAGATCGGGACGATCGCCAGGCGCCGCGCCCCGGCCGCGTCTCTTCCGTCCGTGTCGTCGCCGTCCGCGGGCGGCTCCGGCCAGGCGCGGGCCGCCTCGTCCAGCCAGGCGGGGACGGGGACGCCGCATCCCTCCACCAGCATGCGGCGCAGCGACACCAGGGCCTCCCCGACCGTGCGGATCTCGGTCATCCACACCGGGATCCCGGCGGCGCGCAGGGCCGCCACATCCGGCTCCCGGTTCTCCTCGGTGTTGCCCACGACCAGGTCGGGGCGCAGCGCGGCGATCCGTTCCAGGTCGGGGTTCTTGGTGCCGCGCACCCGCGGCACGTCCAGGCCGGCGGGATGGGTGCACCAGTCCGTCGCCCCCGCCAGCAGCCCGGGCGCGCTCTCGGCGATCGTCTCGGTCAGCGAGGGCACCAGGGAGACGACCCGGCGCACCCGGTCCGGAACGGGGACCGGGGCGCCGGTGTCGTCACGCGGCGCGACCATCACACGTTGCGGCGGTACTGCCCGCCCACCTCGAAGAACGCCTCGGTGACCTGCTGCAGGCTGCACACCCGCGCCGCGTCCATCAGCACGGCGAAGACGTTGCCGCCCGAGCGGGCCGCCTCCTTCAGCGCGTCCAGGGCGGCCTCGGCCTCGCCCCGGTTGCGCTGCTGGAACGCGCGGACGCGGTCGAGCTGCGACTTCTTCTCCTGCTCGGTGGCGCGGGCCAGCTCCAGCGGCTTGCCGCCCTCCTCCTCGCCGGCGCCGTCGGGCTTGCGGAAGGTGTTGACGCCGATGATGGGCAGGGAGCCGTCGTGCTTGCGCTGCTCGTACAGCATCGACTCGTCCTGGATCCGGCCGCGCTGGTAGCCGGTCTCCATCGCGCCCAGCACGCCGCCGCGCTCGCTGATCCGGTCGAACTCGGCCAGCACCGCCTCCTCCACCAGATCGGTCAGCTCGTCGATGATGAACGACCCCTGGAGCGGGTTCTCGTTCATCGCCAGGCCCCACTCCCGATTGATGATCATCTGGATGGCCAGGGCGCGGCGCACCGATTCGGCGGTGGGCGTGGTGACGGCCTCGTCGTAGGCGTTGGTGTGCAGGCTGTTGCAGTTGTCGTAGATCGCGATGAGCGCCTGGAGGGTGGTGCGGATGTCGTTGAAGTTCATCTCCTGGGCGTGCAGCGAGCGGCCCGAGGTCTGCACGTGGTACTTCAGCTTCTGGCTGCGCTCGTTGGCGCCGTACCGCTCGCGCATCGCCACCGCCCACACGCGCCGCGCGACCCGGCCGAGCACCGAGTACTCGGGGTCCATGCCGTTGGAGAAGAAGAACGACAGGTTGGGCGCGAAGGCGTCCACGTCCATGCCCCTGGCCAGGTAGGACTCCACGTAGGTGAACCCGTTGGCCAGGGTGAAGGCCAGCTGGCTGACGGGGTTGGCCCCGGCCTCGGCGATGTGGTACCCGGAGATCGACACCGAGTAGAAGTTGCGGACGCCGTTGTCGATGAACCACTGCTGGATGTCGCCCATCATCCGCAGCGAGAACTCGGTGGAGAAGATGCAGGTGTTCTGCCCCTGGTCCTCCTTGAGGATGTCGGCCTGGACGGTGCCGCGCACCGTGGCGAGCACCCTCGCCCTGATCTCGGCCGCCTCCTCCTCGGTGGGCTCGCGGCCGTGCTCGGAGCGGAAGGCGTCCAGCCCCTGGTCGACCGCGGTGTTGAGGAAGAACGCCAGGATGGTGGGGGCCGGGCCGTTGATGGTCATCGACACCGACGTCGTCGGCGCGGACAGGTCGAACCCGTCGTAGAGCGCCTTCATGTCGTCCACGGTGGCGATGGAGACGCCGGAGGTGCCGACCTTGCCGTAGACGTCGGGCCGCTCGTCGGGGTCGCGGCCGTACAGGGTCACCGAGTCGAACGCGGTCGACAGCCGGGTCGCGGGCTGGCCCTCCGACAGCAGCTTGAAGCGCCGGTTGGTGCGGAACGGGTCGCCCTCGCCGGCGAACATCCGCGCCGGGTCCTCGTTGTCGCGCTTGAAGGGGAACACGCCCCCGGTGAAGGGGAAGCGGCCGGGCAGGTTCTCGTTGCGCAGGAAGCGCAGCAGCTCGCCGTGGTCCTGGTAGCGGGGCAGCGCCACGCGCGGGATCCGGCTGCCCGACAGCGACTCCCGGGTCAGCGCCGTGCGCAGCTCCCTGTCGCGGATCCGGACGACCTGCTCGTCGCCGGAGTAGGACTCCACCACGGCCGGCCAGTCCTCGATCAGCCCGGCGGCCTCGGCGGAGACGGCGCGCCGTGCCTGCTCCAGCAGCCCGCCGACCTCGCCGGCGGCGGCGTCGGAGCCGCCCTCGGCCAGCTCGGCGCGCACCTCGTCCAGCCGCTGGACGCGCCGCACGGCCGCGATCTGCCGCTCCGTCTCGGCGTGGTACCCGCGGACCGTCTCGGCGATCTCCGACAGGTAGCGCACGCGGCCGGGCGGGACGACCTGCGCCGCGCCGGTGGAGATCCTCGTGCCGCTCTCGGGCAGCACGCCCCGCTCGATGCCCAGCTCCGCGATCAGGTGCTGGTAGAGGGCGGTGACGCCGTCGTCGTTGAACGTGGCGGCGCTGGTGCCGAAAACCGGCATGTCCTCCGGCCGGGCGCGGTGCCTTCCGAGGGGGGACGACCCCCCACGCCCCCCGGCAACCCCGCCGTAAGCCCCCCGGTTGCGCACCAGCTGCCGGGACACGTCGCGCAGCGCGTCGGCGGCGCCGCGCCGCTCGAACTTGTTGATCGCCACCACGTCGGCGAAGTCCAGCATGTCGATCTTCTCGAGCTGGGAGGCGGCGCCGAACTCGGGCGTCATCACGTACAGGGAGACGTCGGCGAGCGGGACGATCGCCGCGTCGCCCTGGCCGATGCCGGGCGTCTCCAGGATCACCAGGTCGTACCCGGCGGCCTTGCACGCCTCGATCACGCCCTCGATGTTCTCGGGCAGCTCGCGCGCGCCGCGGGTGGCCAGCGAGCGGAAGAAGACGTGGTCGCCGTCCAGGGCGTTCATCCGGATCCGGTCGCCCAGCAGGGCGCCGCCGCCGCGGCGGCGGGTCGGGTCCACGGCCAGCACCGCGACGCGCACCTTGTCCTGCTGGTCGACGCGCAGCCGCCGGACCAGCTCGTCGGTGAGCGAGGACTTGCCGGAGCCGCCGGTGCCGGTGATGCCGAGCACGGGCACGGTGCGCCGGGCGGCGGCCTCGGCCAGCGCGGCCCGGTCGCCCTCAGGCAGCTTTCCCGCCTGCAGGCAGGTGATCGCGCGGGCGAGCGCGGGCCGCTCCCCCGCCAGGACGGCCTCGACCGGGACCGGCTCGGCGGCCAGGTCCACGTCGCAGTCGCGCACCAGCTCGTTGATCATGCCGGGCAGGCCGAGCCGCTGGCCGTCCTCGGGGGAGAAGATCCGCACACCGGCCTCGGCCAGCCGCGCGATCTCCTCGGCCACGATGACGCCGCCGCCACCGCCGAACACCTTCACGTGCCCGGCCCCGGCCTCGGCCAGCGAGCGCGCGAGGTACTCGAAGTACTCCACATGCCCGCCCTGGTAGGAGGAGATCGCCACGCCCTGGGCGTCCTCCTCCAGGACCGCGTCGACGACCTCGCGGACCGAGCGGTCGTGGCCCAGATGGACCACCTCGGCGCCCTGTGACTGCAGGATACGGCGCATGATGTTGATGGCCGCGTCGTGCCCGTCGAACAGGGCGGCCGCCGTCACGAACCGCACCGGATGCTCGGGAACGTGCATGTCCGACCCCACCCCTTGGACTTCCAATATTTGGAAGCTAAAATAGTTTCCGTGCGGGAGCCCGTCAAGAGAGCCCAGGTGGCGTACGGTGGGGCGGTGCACGACGCCCTCGACCCGATCGCCGAGGCGCACCGCCAGTGGAGCGCCCGGTGGCCTGAGCACGCCGACCGCATGGCCGCCGTCACCTCCGTCATGCGGGCCCAGCAGCTGCTGCTCAGCAAGGTCGAGGCGGCGCTCAAGCCGTACGGCCTCACCTTCGCCGCCTACGAGGCGCTGCGCCTGCTGGCCTTCACCCGCACCGGGACGCTCCCGATGGGCAAGGTCGGCGCCCGCCTGATGGTCCACCCCGCCTCGGTCACCAACGTGATCGGCCGGCTGGAGCAGCGCGGGCTGGTCGAGCGCCGCCCCTCCCCCGACGACCGCCGCGTCGTGCTGGCCGCCATCACCCCCTCGGGCCGCGAGCTGGCCGAGGAGGCGACGGCCGCGCTGCACGAGGCCGACTTCGGCCTGCCCGACCTCACCGGCGACCAGGCCGCCGACATCACCCGGGCGCTGCACGCCGTCCGCGTCTCGGCCGGCGACGTCCCCGGCGACTCCCCCGCCTGACCCTCCGCCCGGACCACCGCCACGCGCCGCCCCCGCACCGAACACGGTTCGGGAAGGGGGGCGCAGGTGCCGTAGCCTGGTCCCGCCCGAACCGAGGGGAGACGCACCGAATGAGCACGACCGAATGAGCACGGACGGCCCGGCCCCGGCCGCGGCGGCCTTCTACGAGCCACTGGGCGGCGACCGCTACACCAGCACCCCCGCCACCGCCGGCCCCTGGTCGCCCGACTTCCAGCACGCCGGGCCCGTCTCGGCCCTGCTGGGACGGGCGTTCGAGCGGCACGAGCCGATCCCCGGCACCCGGATCGCCCGGGTCACCGCGGAGATCCTCGGCCCCGTCCCGGTGGCGCCGCTCCAGGTCGCCGTCCGCACGGTGCGTCCCGGGCGCCGGGTCGCGCTCCTGGAGGGCGAGCTGCGCGCCGGGGACCGCCCGATCGTCCGCGCCACCGCCTGGCGGATCGCCGCCGCCCCCGAACGGCTCGAGCGGAACGACCACTCCGCCGCCCCCTCGCCGCTGCCCGCCGCGCCCCGTCCGGTCGCAGGCTGGCCGGGCGCGCACATCGACGGCTACCTGTCGGCGATGGAGTGGCGGCCGACGGAGGGGTCGTTCAACCGTCCCGGCCCGGCCGCGGCCTGGGCCCGCGCCCGGATACCGCTGGTCGCCGGGGAGGCCGACTCGCCGCTGGTGCGCGCGCTGACGCTGGCCGACAGCGCCTCGGGGCTGGGCAGCCAGATCGACTTCGCCAAATGGCTCATCATCAACACCGACCTCACCGTCGCGCTGCACCGCGACCCCGCCGGAGAGTGGATCTTCATGCGGGCGCGGATCAACACCGATCCGCACGGCAGCGCGCTCGCCGAGGCCGACCTCGCCGATTCCTCCGGCGGTTTCGGCCGGGCGCTGCAGACCCTTCTGGTGGACGGCCTTCCCGCGGGATAGTCTCGCCGAAGATCGGCCGGCACCGCGTGGTGCCGGCGGTGTGGCCCGCGGGGAGCGTCGATGACGATGCCGGACAGTGATCCCTACCCTCCGCAGGACTCCCTCACCTACGGGGGCTACCTGCGGCTGGACCGGCTGCTGGACTGCCAGGAGCCCCGGACCGGGGCGCACGACGAGCTGCTGTTCGTGATCATCCACCAGGTGTACGAGCTGTGGTTCAAGCAGATCCTGCACGAGGCCGAACTGCTGCAGCGCCGGCTGGAGGAGGGCCGCAGCGCCAGGTCGCTGCACACCGCGCGCCGGATCGCCAAGATCCTCAAGACGGTGGTGGGGCAGCTGGACATCCTGGAGACGATGACCCCGCGCCAGTTCGCCTCCTTCCGCGACGCGCTGGGCACCTCCAGCGGCTTCCAGTCCGAGCAGTTCCGCGAGATCGAGGCGGTGCTGGGGCGCCGCTCCTTCCCCGCCTCCGACCTGCGCGCCGACCCGCGGCTGCGCGCGGCGGTGACGCGCCGGTCGCTGTTCGACTCGCTGCTGCGCTACCTGGACGTCCAGGGCTACGCCGTCCCCCGCGCCGCCCTCGGCCGCGACCCGGCCGCGCCGTGGACGCCCGACCCCGAGGTGCAGCGGGCGCTGCTGGCGGTGTACGCCGACGAGAACGGCCCCGCCGTCGAGGTCTGCGAGGGCCTGGTCGACGTCGACGAGGGCGTGCAGGAGTGGCGCTACCGGCACGTCAAGATGGTGGAGCGCACGATCGGCGCCAAGCTCGGCACCGGCGGCTCGGCCGGGGCCGACTACCTGCGCTCGACGCTGTTCACCCCGGCGTTCCCGGACCTGTGGGAGGTCCGCTCGCAGATCGAGGAGACGGCCGGCCATGACGGATGAGCGCGTCGCGATCGTGGGGGCCGGGCTGGCCGGGTGCCTGCTGGCCACGCTGCTGGGCCGCCGCGGCCTGGAGGTCACCGTGTACGAGCGGCGCCCCGACCCCAGGATCGCCGGGGCCGAGCGCGGCCGCTCCATCAACCTGGCGGTCTCGGCGCGCGGGCTGGCGGCGCTGGAGCAGGTCGGGCTGCGCAAGCAGGCCCTCGAACGCGCCCTGCCCATGCACGGGCGGATGGTCCACCCGGCCGCCCGCGGCCGGCACGCCGCCCCGAACTTCCAGCCGTACAGCGCCGACGGCCGGCGCGCGATCAACTCCATCAGCCGCGCCGAACTCAACCACGCGCTGCTGGACGCCGCCGAGTCCACGCCGGGCGTGCGGCTGCGCTTCTCCCAGCGGGTGACCGGGGTGGCCGGCGGCCGGCTGCTGGTGGACGGCCTGCCCGGCGACCCCGCCGACGTCGTCCTGGCCGGCGACGGCGCCTACAGCGCGGTGCGCGGCTCGCTCGAAGGGCTCTCCTGCGACCAGGACTTCCTGGAGCACGGCTACAAGGAGCTGACCGTCCCGCCGCGCGACGGCGACTTCGCGCTCGACCCCGACGCCCTGCACATCTGGCCGCGCGGCACCTCGATGATGATCGCGCTGCCGAACCTGGACCGCTCCTTCACCTGCACGCTGTTCTGGCCGAAGGCCGACTTCACCGCGCTCGACACCCCCGGGAAGGTGCTCGCCCACTTCCGCGCGCACTATCCCGACGTCGCCGGGCTGATGCCCGGACTCGCCGAGGACTTCGCCCGCAACCCGGTCGGGTCGCTGGTCACCGTGCGCTGCCTGCCGTGGGTGCGGGACGCCGGCGGGACGCGGGTGGCGCTGCTCGGCGACGCCGCGCACGCGATCGTGCCGTTCTTCGGGCAGGGCGCCAACTGCGCCTTCGAGGACTGTATCGAGATCGACCGGTGCCTGACCGAGACCGGCGGCCGATGGGATCGGGCCCTGGCCCTCTACCAGGAGCGGCGCAAGCCCAACACCGACGCGATCGCCGAGATGGCCCTGGACAACTTCGTCGAGATGCGCGACAGGGTGGCCTCGCCGGTGTTCCGGATGACCCAGGCGGCGCAGCACGCCCTCGAGCGGCGGCTGGCCGGGCGGTACGTCTCCCGGTACGAACTGGTGTCGTTCACCACCGTCCCCTACGCGCGGATCCCGGAACGGCTCCGCCGGCAGAACCTCGCCCTGGGCGCGGCCGCGGGCGTCGCGGCGGGCCTCACCCTGGCGGCCGGGCTGACGGCGCGCGCGCTGTCTCGCCGCCTCCGCCGGCCCCGACCCGGCGGGCGCGCCGTCCCGCGACCAGGTCCGCCAGCGCCGTGACCAGCGCCGCCAGCACCAATCCCAGGATCACCACCAGCCCGTGCCGGAACGCCGCCGCCCAGTCGCCGCCGGTGCCCGCGATGGTGGCGAAGAACACCGCGCCGACGGCCGCGACCCCGGCGGCGGTGCCGACCCGCTGCCCCGTCTGCAGCACCCCCGCCGCGCTGCCGCCCTCGGTGAACGGCACCTCCGACAGCGTGATGGTCTGGTTGGGCGCGATGACCAGCCCGCTGCCCACCCCGGCGAGCAGCAGCGGCAGCGCGGTGACCCAGGCGACTCCGGCGCCGGGGTGGATCTCCACGGCGCCCCAGGCGGCCACCAGGCTCACCGCGACCAGCGCCAGGCCGAAGGCGACCAGGGGGCGGCCGAACCGCGACACCAGCCGGCCGCCGACCGCGGCGGCCACCCCGGACCCGACCGCGAACGGCGTGATCGCCAGCCCGGCGCCCAGCGCGCTGTAGCCCAGGCCGTTCTGGAGGTAGAGGGTGAAGATGAAGAAGATCGCGGTGAACCCGGCGAAGTAGAGCAGCGCGATCCCCGCGCCCAGCGCGTACGAGCGCCGCCGGAACAGGCTCAGGTCGGCCAGCGGGAACGGGTGCCGCCGCTCCCACGCCACGAACCCCGCGAGCAGCAGCGCGCCGAGCGGGATCAGCAGCCACTTGGCGGCGCCCTGCCACTGCCGCTCCTGCAGGAACGGCAGCATGACCGCCAGCACCCCCGCGCCGAGCAGCACGACGCCGAACGGGTCGAGGCCGCGCCGCTCCCCGCGCGCCGGCGGCGGCAGCAGCCGCCAGGCCAGCGGCAGCGCGACCAGGCCCACCGGGATGTTGACGTAGAAGATCCAGCGCCAGCCCTCCTGGGGACCGGCCAGCGCGATCAGCGTGCCGCCCAGCAGCGGGCCCACCGCGGTGGCGACCCCGATGGTCGCGCCCAGCGCCCCGAACGCCCGGCCCCGCTCGGCGCCCCGGAAGAGCTGCTGGATGAGCCCGGCCACCTGCGGGTTGAGCACGCCGCCCGCGACGCCCTGCAGGAGGCGGGCGGCGACCAGCCACCACATGGCCTGCGCCATCCCGGCCAGCGCGGAGGAGACGGTGAACAGGGCCAGGCCGGTCATGAACACCGCGCGGCGGCTGCGCGCGTCCCCCAGCCGCCCGGCCGGGACGAGCACCAGCCCGAACGCGAGCGCGTACCCCGACAGCGTCCACTGCAACGCCCCCTCCGAGGCGTGCAGGCCCTCCCGGATCGAGGGGAGCGCCACGTTGACGATGCTGATGTCCAGCAGCGTCATGAACGCGGCGACCAGGCACACCGACAGCGCCTGCCAGCGATGCCGGTCCCCGGGCGCGCTCCCGGAGCCGCCGGTGGCCTGGATACGCACGAAATGGATCATGTCCGCCGCAACGACCCGCAAACCCCGCCCGGCCGGTCGCGCGGCCGCGGCCTGTGCCAGGCTGTGCAGGGTGAGGGAACAGCGCGAGGACGCCGACGAGGTCACCGAAGAACTCCAGTGCTCGGCCAAGGGCTGCCGGGCCGACGCCGTCTGGGCGCTTCGCTGGAACAACCCCAAGATCCACACGCCGGAGCGGCGGAAGATCTGGCTGGCCTGCGACGAGCACCGCGAGAGCCTGTCGGCGTTCCTGGACCGCCGCGACTTCCTGCGCGACGTGGTGCCGGTCGCCGAGCGCGACGCCCCCGGCTCCCCCTGACCGCACCGGCGCCCCGCACCGGCCGCCGGCCTCGCGTCAGGCCGCCTCGTGTCAGGCCCGGCCTCGCGTCGAACGCGGCCTGGTGTCAGCCCCGGCCTCGCGTCAAACGCGGCCTGGTGTCAAACCTGGCCTGGTGTCAGGCCTGGGTCTTGTCCTTGCGGTCGTCCTGCCAGCCCTCGGCCATCTCGGTGATCCGCGCGGCGGCGTCGCGGGCGGGCGTGCCCCGACCCACGGCCAGCCCCAGCAGGAACGTGGTCAGCGGGGCGCCGGGCCGGGCCACCCCGTGCGCGACGTCCCGGGCCAGGTCGAGCACCAGGTCGCGGTCGACGTCCCTGCGATCCAGGCCCAGCTCCAGGCAGACCGCCTCGATCCATTCCTCCAGCACCAGGCACTCCCCTCGGTCGCGCGCGTCCGATCTTCACGGATCGTACGGGGCGGCCAGCCGGTCGGCGTGGACCAGGGCGTCCGGGGTGTCGCAGTCGTACCAGGGCGGGCGCTCCCCCGCCGCCAGGGCCACCGGCACCGGGCGCAGCGGGCCGAGCAGCCCGCGCAGAGAGCCGCCCTCGTAGCCGGCCAGCGCGGTGCGCAGCGGCCCGGTCGGCCAGCAGCCGGCCAGCCACTGCTCCCGCCCGTCCTGGTCGACCAGGACGGCGCCGCCCCCGCCCGCGGCCTCCAGCAGCGCGGCGACGTGGGACGGGCGCAGGAAGGGCAGGTCGGCGGCCAGCAGCACCGTCCACGGGGCGCGCACCTCGGGCAGCCCGGCGCGCAGCGCGGGGACCGGACCGGAGCCGGGCGGGTCCTCGCGGACGACGACGGCGTGCGGCAGCCCCGGCCGCGGCGGGCCCACGACGATCAGGCGCCCGGCGCCGGCGACGGCGTCGGCGACCCAGCCGATCAGCGGCCGCCCGCCGACCGGGGTGCCCGGCTTGTCCGCGCCGCCCAGCCTCCGCGCGCGCCCGCCCGCCAGCACGACCGCGTCGTAGGGCCGCTCCCGCCCGGCTGGACCGGCCCCAGGCTCAGGCTCGGGCGCGGACTCGGGCACGGACTCGGGCTCGGACCGGGCCACGCGGCTCAGCCGCCGATCGCCGACATCGGGCGGGCGGGCTGCAGGAACGCGGGGTCGTCGATGCCGTGCCCGGCGCGCTTGGTCCACACCGCCCTGCGCCACCGGTCGGCGACCTCGTCGTCCGACGCCCCGGCGCGGACGGCGTCGCGCAGGTTGGACTCGTCGGTGGCGAACAGGCAGTTGCGCACCTGCCCGTCGGCCGTCAGCCGGACCCGGTCGCACGCCCCGCAGAACGGGCGGGTCACCGACCCGATCACGCCCACCCGGGCCGGGCCGCCGTCGACCGTGAACGACTCGGCGGGCGCGCTGCCCCGCTCGTCGGCCCCCTCCGGCTCCAGCGTGAACGCCTCGCCCAGCCGCGCCAGGATCTCGTCGGCGGTGATCATGTCCTTGCGGGTCCAGCCGTGCTGGGCGTCCAGCGGCATCTGCTCGATGAACCGCAGGTGGTAGCCCCGCTCCAGGCAGTAGCGCAGCAGCGGCACCGCCTCGTGGTCGTTGACGCCGCGCATCAGCACGGCGTTGACCTTGACCGGCAGCAGCCCCGCGCCGCGGGCGGCGGCCAGCCCGGCCAGCACGTCCTCCAGCCGGTCGCGGTGCGCCAGCCGCTTGAACACCTCCCGGTCGAGGGTGTCCAGCGAGACGTTGACACGGTCCAGTCCGGCGTCGGCCAGCGGCCCCGCCAGCCGATCCAGGCCGATGCCGTTGGTGGTCAGGGAGATCTGCGGCCGCGGGACCGCCTCCGCGGTGCGCCGGACGATGCCGGCGATGCCGCGGCGCAGCAGCGGCTCGCCCCCGGTGTAGCGGACCTCGGTGATGCCCAGCCGCTCCACGCCCAGCCGCACCAGCCGCACCACCTCGTCGTCGGTGAGCAGCTCGGGCTTGGGCAGCCAGTCGAGGCCCTCTGGCGGCATGCAGTACGTGCAGCGCAGGTTGCAGCGGTCCGTCAGGGAGACCCGCAGATCGGTCGCGGTACGGCCGAAGGTGTCGACCAGCACGGGCGCCCCTTTCCCTTTTCCCTCGTGATCGGTGACCGACGATCGTCGCCCGGGTCTTTCGCCCGGAACCTCCACCCTATTCGCGAGGTTGACGATCCGGCGCATCACAGGAGACGGTATCGGCCGGATCGATCATCGGGACAGGGGCCCCGGCCCGGGGAGGCGCAGGTGACGACGACGGCACGCGATTGGGAGTTCGCCGGGACGCGCGGCGCGGTCACCGCCCGGATCTGGGCGCGCCCGGACCCGCGCTACATCGCCGTCCTGGCACACGGTTACGGCGAGCACCTGGGCCGCTACCAGTACGTCGCCGAGACGCTCGTGCGGCACGGCGCCACCGTGTGCGGGCCCGACCACCTCGGCCACGGCAGGTCGGCGGGCGAGCGCGTCCTGATCGAGGACGCCGAGGACGTCGTCGCCGACCTGCACACCGTGGTGGAGTCGGCCCGCTCCGACCATCCCGGGCTGCCCGTCGTCCTGATCGGGCACTCCATGGGCGGGCTGATCGCCGCCCGGTACGCCCAGCTGCACGGCGGCGGGCTTGCCGCGCTGGTGCTGTCGGGACCGGTCCTGGGCCGCTGGGACGCCCTCACCGAGCTGCTGGCGCTGGAGGAGATCCCCGACGCGCCGATCGACACCGCCACGCTGTCGCGCGACCCGGCGGTCGGGCGGGCCTACGCCGCCGACCCGCTGGTGTGGCACGGGCCGTTCAAGCGGGCGACCCTGCGGGCGCTCCAGGACTGCGTCGACCGGATCAACGGGCACGGCTCGGTGGGCGCGCTGCCCACGTTCTGGGTGCACGGCTCCGACGACCGGCTCGTCCCGCTGGAGGGCACCCGCACCGGCATCGAGGCCGTCCGCGGCGACGACCTCACCGAGAAGATCTACCCGGACGCGCGGCACGAGGTCTTCAACGAGACCAACCGCGACGAGGTGCTGGGCGACGTGACCGCCTTCATCGACCGCGTCCTCCGCTGAGGACCTTCCGGGATCAGCGGAAGCGCGAGCGGGCGAGATCGTCGGCGAGGGCGTCCAGCCAGGCGTCGCGGCCTTCGGGGCGGCGGTGCAGGGCGTGGGCGAGGTCGATGCGGCCGGGGAAGCGGCCGTTGCCGAACATCTCCGCGCTGGAGGCCCGGTGGTCGGGCTCGTCCCGGTGGACGAGCGCGGCCAGCCCGGGCCGCCAGCGCGTACGGGTCATCCTGTCCGGGTCGTCGGCGAGGTAGGCCCACACGTGCTCGTCCACCGGGACGGTGGCGCCGCCGACCGTGAAGGTGTGCGGCGGGCCGAGATCGCACACCAGCGGCGGCCCCTCCCCGGCTCCGGCTGGGAGGCGGCGCAGGGCGTGCCGGTGGGCGGTGTGCCGCAGGGCCCCGTCCAGGAAGTCCTTGACCGGCGCCATCCGCTCGGTGAAGTGGAGCGGCTCGCCCCCGGAACGGGCCAGCGCGCCGGCCGCCGCGACCGCCAGGCGGCCGAACCACAGCCAGTCGGCGGCGCCGTCGTCCCGGATCGGCCGCCGCCCGAGGACCTCCTCCACCTCCGCCGGGGCGCAGCCGTCCTCGGCGGGCTCCTCCCGCGCGGCGGCGGGGTAGAGCCGGGTCTCCTGCCACATCCCGCAGTCGTCGGTCCGCGATCCGACCTCGGCGCCGCATCCGGCGCACGCCAGGTTGGGGCCGCCGTAGCCGTGCAGCCCCAGGCAGCCGAGCTCGCAGTTCTCCAGGATGAACCGCACGCCGTGCACGTCTCCGGGGGCGAGCACGTAGGTGCCGCGCAGCCCCGCCGCCGCGTGCGGGGCGGGGTCGACCGCGTACGTCCGGGGCTCCATCAGCGGCGGCCCGGCCTGGTGCTGGGGCGGCAGAACGCCGGGGGCCGGCAGCGGCACCCGGCGGACCGGGCCGCTCAGCCCGGCGCCGCAGCGCGCGCACCGGAACACGGCCGCGCTCACGGGACCGTCACAGCTCGCGGAGGAGCTCGGCCTTGCGGGCGGGCGGGATGCGCCGCCGGTCGGTGTCGGTGAGGGCGCCCTCCATCGCCCACAGCAGGCTTCGCGGCGGCCCGGGCGCTTCCAGAGCCGCCAGCCGCCGGTACGCCCCGGCCGCGCCCAGCCGTTCCAGGTCGTCCAGCGTGCGCACGTCGATCATGGCGAGGCGCTCCGCCTCCCGCGCGCCGAGGTTGCGGGAGTTCTCGATCAGCGTGTCGCGGCCCCGCTTGATCGCCCCGCAGCGGTTCCAGATCCGCGGGCGCAGCCGGTCGGCCTCGCGCGCCGCGGCGGGGTCGGCCAGCACCTGCCCGCGCGCCCGCCGGGCCACCGAGACGTCCCGGCGGAAGTCGCGGAAGACCTGGATCTCACCGGTGTGCCCGTGGCCGCGGCTCCAGGGGCCCAGGTAGACGTAGTCCATCCCGAACCGCCCGCGCGGATCGAGCCACCCGGCGTGCACGGCCCAGCCGCGCATCTCGTCGGCGCTTCCGGGCCGCAGCACGATCAGGCCCTTGACGCGCTCGACCCGTCCGCGCTCCTCGCGCCAGTACGGGGCGGTCTCCCGGAACCAGGCGCGGGGGTCGGTGAGCGCGGAGTCCAGGCCGTGGGTGCGCCACCGCACCGTGCCGTCCGGGGCGCCGCGCAGCGGCAGCGCCCTGGACAGCGCGCGGGCCTGCGCCGGCCCGAACGGGGTGTGCCAGTCCGGGACGATCACGATCGGATCGGCCGGGTCGGCCTCGAACGGCGTCGGCGTGAGGAACGGCCGGTCGATCACCAGCAGCGTCCCCGGCCGCGCCTGGTAGGCCAGCCCCCACAGGAGCCGCGCCAGCATCCGCGCCCCGTGCCGGTCCGACAGCACGTGCCAGGTGCCGTGGAACAGGTTGGTGCTGAACCTGGCGTCGGTGCCCGGGCGCAGCCCGATGACCGTGTGCTCGCGGCCGGCCAGCCGCATCGTGCGGCGGTGCAGCTTCATGCCGTCGGCGGCGGCCCGCGCGTGGGCGGGCCGCTGCCTCTTGCCGGTGCGCGTCATCCCTTCACGCAGACCAGCTGCCGGAGGTGCGCCACGACCTCGACCAGGTCGGACTGCGCCTCGATGACCGTCTCCAGGTCCTTGTAGGCGCCGGGGATCTCGTCGAGCACCCCGCCGTCCTTGCGGCACTCCACGCCCCTGGTCTGCTCGGCGAGGTCCTCCAGCGTGAACGACTTGCGGGCCTTGTTGCGGCTCATCTTCCGCCCCGCCCCGTGGGAGGCGGAGTTGAAGGCGGACGCGTTGCCCAGGCCGCGCACGATGTAGGTGCCGGTCGCCATCGACCCCGGGATGATGCCCAGGTCGCCCGCGCCGGCCCGGATCGCGCCCTTGCGGGTCACCAGGAGCTCGACCCCGTCGTAGACCTCCTCGGCCACGTAGTTGTGGTGGCAGGAGATCAGCTCGCCCCACGCGCAGCGCTTGGCGCCGAAGTACTTCGTCAGCACGCCCTGCGCGAGCGCGAGCATGACGGCGCGGTTGCGCCGCGCGTACTCCTGCGCCCAGAAGAGGTCGCGGCGGTACTCGTCCATCTTGGCGGTGCCGGCCAGGAAGACCGCCAGGTCGTTGTCCGGCAGGTCCTGGTTGTGCGGCAGCTTCCGGGCCGCCTCGACGTGGTGCTCGGCCAGTTCCTTGCCGATGTTGCGCGACCCGGAGTGCAGCACCACCCAGATCGCGCCGCGGTCGTCGGCGCACACCTCGATGAAGTGGTTGCCGCCGCCGAGCGTGCCGAGCTGGCCGCGGGCCCGGCCGAGCCGGCCGCGCACCGCCGGGTGCAGCTCGTCGAACGCCTTCCAGAACGCGTACCAGCCGCGTTCCTTGAGGCCGGGCAGCGCCGTGGGGTCCACCGGCTGCTTGTGGGAGTGGTGGCCGACCGGGATCGCCCGCTCCAGGCGGGAGCGCAGCAGCCCCAGGTCGTCGGGCATGTCCTCGACGGTGAGGGTCGACTTGACCGCGGTCATCCCGCAGCCGATGTCGACGCCGACGGCGGCCGGGGACACCGCGTCGCGCATCGCGATCACCGAGCCGACGGTGGCGCCCTTCCCGTAGTGCACGTCGGGCATCACCGCGAGCCCCTCCACCCACGCCAGGCTCGAGACGTTGCGCAGCTGCTCCAGCGCGGCGTCCTCGACGGTGGCCGGGTCGGTCCACATCCGGATGGGAACGCGGCCGCCCTTGAGCGTCTGGTACGGCACCACCTGCTCCTCTCCGTTCACAGAAGTGTTCCGAACCGTGATCAATGACGGCTCTATGACGCCAGAGAGGGGCGCTCCGGTTCAATCCATTTTCCGCGGCACCGCGTCGGCCGCCCCCGGCGGCAGGACGGGGTCCGGGCCGTACACGCGCCCGTCCCTCAGGTGCAGCGGCGGCCGTGCGAGGACCGTGACCAGGCGGCGGCTGGGCAGGCCCAGGCGCAGCCGCGCCGACTCCAGCGGCAGTCCCGGCGCCAGCGGGTTGGCCCGGCCGTGCGCGGTGAGCTCGTCGGCCAGGCGGCGGCGCAGGCCGTCCCAGTGCCCGGGATCGGCGAGCCACTCTTCGTCGATCGCCAGCGCCGACGGCGGCGCGGCGCAGCCCATGACCGCCAGGTCCGAGCGGCGCAGCACGCCGTGCCGGCGCAGCACCTGCGCGCCGTCCGGGCGGTCGGGCCAGGACGCCAGCTCCCGGGCGCGGGCGGCCGCCGCCCCCCGCCGCACGAGGGTGGGCGGGCGCACGTCCAGGACGCTCACCCCGGCGACCGCGCGCCGCCCCGGGTCGCGCAGCAGGGCGGTGTCGCCGACGTGCAGGGGCAGCCGCGTGTTGAGGGTGAGCCGGGCCGTGTCGGGGCCCAGCGGGCGCAGCGCGACGGGCACGGCCGCCGACCCGATGTGCAGGATCATCCGCCGGGCCAGCCGCCCGGACGCCTCGCCGAACCGGGTGCGCACGTCGACCGAGGTGGTGTGGGCCCAGCGGCCGGGGCTGACCAGTGCCGTACCGCGACCGTGCCGGCCGCGGGGCACGCCGCGCAGGACGAGCGCGACACGGGCGACGCCGCTGATCCGGTCGAGCGGCTCCCTGGCCGACTCGATGCCGTCCACCCGCACCCGTTCCCCGGAGGGCGTGAGGAGCAGCTCGTCGCCGATCTCCACGGTGCCGGCGGCCAGCGTCCCGGTGACGACGGTGCCGGTGCCGGCGCCGGTGAACGCGCGGTCCACCCACAGCCGGACCGGTGCGGCCCCGTCCGGCACGGGCAGGCGGGCGGCGAGCCGGTCCAGCGCGGCGGTGAGCTCCTCCAGCCCCTGCCCGGTGGTGGCGCTGACGGTGACGGCCTCGACGCCGCGCAGGCTCGTCCCGGCGACCCGCTCCCGCGCCTGGCGCAGCGCCAGCGTCGGGTCGGCCACGTCGGAGCGGGTCACCGCGAGCACGCCGTGCCGCACGCCGAGCGCGTCGATCGCCGCCAGGTGCTCCCCGGTCTGCGGCATCCAGCCCTCGTCGGCGGCGACGGCCAGCAGCACCGCCGGCACGGACCCGACCCCGGCGAGCATGGTGCCCACGAACTTCTCGTGGCCGGGCACGTCCACGAACGCCAGCCGCTCCCCGGAGGGCAGCGTGGTCCAGGCGAACCCGAGGTCGAGGGTGAGCCCGCGGCGGCGCTCCACGGCCGAACGGTCGGGATCGGTGCCGGTGAGCGCGCGGACGAGGGCGGACTTGCCGTGGTCCACGTGCCCGGCGGTGGCGACGACCTGCATCAGTTCCCTTCCAGGACGGCCCCGTCGGTGCGGCGGAGGAGTCGCCGGGGTCCACGCCAAGCAACCCTATGGACGGCGGGCCCGCTCGCGAAAGCCGATCTCGACCACACTGTGAGATCCGCGTCTCGTCGCGCGGAGATGGACGCCGGCGATGTCGTCGGCCATCCGGCCCACGAGCCCGGCGAGGCTCCGGCGGTCCTCGGGCGACCGGCCGGCCGGCGCCTCGGCCATCCGGCGGCGGCCGACCGCGCAGATGCAGTCGACGGCGTCCCGGCCGGCCTCGCGCAGCCGCATCCGGTGCGCCCGGCCGTCGCCGGGGTCGGGCACGCGTTCCACGTAGCCGGCCTTCTCCAGGCGCTGCACCAGCCGGGTCACGTGCGGCGGGGCGGGCATGACGGCACCCTGCCGGTGCCGTTACTTAACTTAAGTAAGTAGAATCCTGGAATATCAAGATCGGGAGTGATTCGTCCCGGTCCGCTCCCGGTCCGCTCCCGGTCCGCCGCCCCTTCCGCATCCCCCCGACCGCCGCACCGTCCGCGGCCCTGGAGGTCACGTGTCCGGCGCTATCACTCAGGCGCCCGAACGGCTCGAACCGTCCGTCCGCCCGGAGCCCGGCGTGCTGATCCTGATGGCGCTGGCGACCGCGGGCCTGGTCGTCGCGGTCCAGCAGTCGATGGTGATCCCGCTGCTGCCCAGCCTGATGACCCGGTTCGACGTCTCGATGACCGCGGTGACTTGGGTGTTCACCGCCTCGCTGCTGGCCGGCGCGGTCGCCACCCCGCTGCTCACGCGGTTCGGCGACATGTACGGCAAGAAGCGGATGATCCTGCTGTGTCTCGGGATGCTCTTCGCCGGCTCCGTCGTGTGCGCGCTGTCGGGCACGCTCGCGACCCTGATCGCGGGCCGGGCGCTGCAGGGCGTGTCCGTGGCGATGATCCCGCTGGCCATCGGGTCTGTCCGGGACGCCTTCCCCGCCGAACGCGTCACCACCGCGATCGGCGTCATCAGCGCCACCATGGGCGTCGGCGGCACCGTCGGCATGATCGTGACCGGGGTGATCGCCGACCACACCTCCAGCCACCGCCCGGTCTTCTGGATCAGCGCCGGGCTCGCGGTCGCCGGACTGTTTATGATCGCCTACAGCGCGCCGGAGGTCGGCGAGCGCGCGGGCGGCCGTCCCGACGTGCCCGGCACCCTCCTGCTGGCCGCCTGCCTGGTGTGCCTGCTGATGGCCATCAGCCAGGGCAACCGCTGGGGCTGGTTCTCCCCCGCCGTGCTCGCCCTGTTCGGCGGCGCCGCGGTGCTGTGCGCGATCTGGGTCGCCGTCGAACTGCGGGTGCCCGAGCCGCTGGTACGCCTGAACCTCCTGATCGGCAGGCAGTCGTTCTCGGCCAACCTCGCCTCGATGCTGCTGGGCTTCGCCATGTACGCGATGTTCACCCTCATCGCCGGCTTCATCCAGGCGCCCAAGGAACGCCTCGGCTACGGCCTGAGCGGCTCCGTCATGGACGTCGGCCTCTACATGCTTCCCAGCACCGTCACCATGCTGGTGGCCTCGACACTGGCCGGACGCGTCTCCGCCCGCATCGGCCCGGCCTTCACCCTCGCCATCGGCTCGCTCGTGGCCTCGCTGAGCTACGTGTGGATCGCGCTCTCCAACGCCCATCCGCACGACATGCTGGTGTTCAGCGCCTTCCAGGGCGCCGGGTTCGGCATCGCCTACGCCGCCCTGGGCACCCTCGCCGTCCGCCACGTCCCGATGGACCAGAGCGGCATCGCCAGCGGCATCAACGCGCTCGTCCGCACCACGGGCGGCAGCATCGCGGGAGCCGCCACCGCGGCCGTCCTCGCCGCGTTCACCATCGCCGGCACCGGCGTGCCGACCCTCGGCGCCTACGTCATGTGCTTCTGGATCGGCGCCGCCGGCGCCCTTCTCGCCGCCGCCGTGGCCGTGGCCAACGGAGTGCGCCACCGCCACGCGTAGTCATCTGGGGGGCGACCCCCCAGACCCCCACGGCCGGGCCGCGCACCCCTCCAGTCGCTGGCGCTCCTTACGGGGCACCCAGCCCTTGGCAGGGGGCTCCGCCCCCCACACCCCCCGCTGGGAGCTCCGCCCCCTCGCCCCCGGTCTCCTGGGGGGCTTCGCCCCCTTGCCCCCCTTTGGGCGGGCCCTGCTGAGGGATCTCCCCTTGCCTCGCAGTGGGGTTGGCCTTTCTCTCTTGACTTCTGGTGTCATCGCCGTGCCCTATAGGGAGGCGCCCCGAATTGGGTATTGGGGCAGCGAACCGCCGCTCCGGAGGTCAGACACATGGGCGCCTACGCCGCCGCGTACGAACGCAGCATCGCCGACCCGACGCGTTTCTGGGGGCTCGCCGCGCGGGACGTGCGGTGGATGGTGCCGCCGGACAGGGTGCTGGACGACGGCGCGCCGCCGTTCTACCGCTGGTTCACCGGCGGCGAGCTGAACACCTGCGACAACGCGCTGGACCGGCATGTGGAGGAGGGGCGCGGCGAGCAGGCGGCGCTGATCTACGACAGCCCGGTGACCGGCACCGTCCGCACGTACTCGTTCCGCGAGCTGACCGGGCTGGTGGCGCGGTTCGCGGGGGCGTTGCGGGCGCTGGGCGTGGACCGTGGTGACCGTGTGGTCATCTACCTGCCGATGATCCCCGAGGCGGTGGTGGCGATGCTGGCGTGCGCCCGGCTGGGCGCGGTGCACTCGGTGGTGTTCGGCGGGTTCGCGGCCAAGGAGCTGGCGGTGCGGATCGACGACGCGCGGCCCAAGGCGGTGGTGTCGGCGTCGTGCGGCATCGAGGGGTCGCGGGTGGTGCCGTACAAGCCGCTGCTGGACCAGGCGCTGGAGCTGGCCTCGCACAAGGTGGACCGCTGCGTGATCCGGCAGCGGCCGCAGCTGCACGCCGATCTGGTCCGCCCGCGCGACGTCGAGTGGGACGAGGCCGTGGCGGAGGCGTCGCCGGCCGAGTGCGTCCCCGTGGCGGCCACCGATCCGCTGTACATCCTCTACACGTCGGGGACCACGGGGCGGCCCAAGGGCGTGGTGCGCGACAACGGCGGGCACGCGGTGGCGCTGCGCTGGTCGATGGAGAACGTGTACGGGGTGGGTCCCGGCGACGTGTTCTGGGCGGCCTCGGACGTCGGGTGGGTCGTCGGCCACTCCTACATCGTGTACGCGCCGCTGCTCACCGGCTGCACGACCGTCCTGTACGAGGGCAAGCCGGTGGGGACGCCCGACGCGGGGGCGTTCTGGCGGGTGGCGTCGCAGCACCGGGTGAAGGCGCTGTTCGCGGCGCCCACCGCGATCCGCGCGATCAAGAAGGAGGACCCGGACGGGGCGCTGCTTGCCGGTCACGACCTGGCGGCGCTGGACACGCTGTTCCTGGCCGGTGAGCGTCTCGACCCCGAGACCTACCGGTGGGCGTCGCGGGTGCTGGACCGGCCGGTCATCGACCACTGGTGGCAGACCGAGACGGGCTGGCCGATCGTGGCGAACCCGCGCGGTCTGGAGCCGATGCCGGTCAAGCCGGGCTCGCCGACGGTGCCGGTGCCCGGGTACGACGTGCGGGTCCTCCAGCCGGACGGCGCCGCGGCGGGTCCGGGCGCCGACGGGGACATCGTCGTGCGGCTGCCGCTGCCGCCGGGGACGCTGTCCACGCTGTGGCAGGACGACGAGCGGTTCGTGGAGTCCTACCTGAGCCGGCATCCGGGCCACTACCTGACCGGGGACGGCGGTCATGTCGACGAGGACGGCTACGTGTGGGTGATGGGCCGGACCGACGACGTCATCAACGTGGCCGGGCACCGCTTGTCGACCGGGACGATGGAGGAGGTGATCGCGGCGCATCCGGCGGTGGCCGAGTGCGCGGTGATCGGTGTCGCCGACCAGCTCAAGGGGCAGGTGCCGCGCGGGTTCGTGGTGCTCAAGAGCGGGGCGGACGTCGACCCGTCGGCGCTGCGGGACGAGCTGGTGGCGATGGTGCGCGAGCAGATCGGGCCGGTCGCGGCGCTGAAGTCGATCTCGGTGGTGCCCGGCCTGCCGAAGACCCGCTCGGGGAAGATCCTGCGGGGCGCGATGCGGGGCATCGCCGACGGCGCGGACGTGCCGGTGCCGTCGACGATCGAGGACCCGGCCGTGCTGGAGGAGCTGCGGCCGATCCTGCGCTCGCCGACGGCGTAGCCGCGGGAGCGCGGCACGGCCCGGCGGGGCGGCGGGTGCGCCGCCGGGCGCCGCCTCCCGGCTAGTGGGTGCCGGTCCTCTTGGGCCAGAACGCGGCCACCAGGTAGACGCCGATCACCGCGGCGGCGATCTGGAACAGGGTCTCCCAGAAGTTCCAGCCCCTGGTCTGCAGGCCGAAGACGTTGGCCAGCGCCGTGCCGATGAAGGCGGCCACGATCCCGACCCCGATGGTGAGCCAGATCGACATTTTCTGCTTCCCGGGCACGATGAGCCGTCCCAGCGCCCCGATGATCGCGCCGAAGATGATGGCGGTGATGATCCCCCCGATGGTCATGTCCGCTCCTTGGGTCATGGGAGTACGGGTCTGGGAAGGGCGGCCGGGTGCCGCGGACCCGTCACCGACGGGATACCCAGGGTGCGGATCAATGACACGAACTGGGAGAACGCCCCGGAATCGGTCGTCAGCGGAATCGGTCGTCAGCGGATGATGAGGGCGCGGCGCCCGCGCGGGACCAGCTCGCCGATGACGGGGGCGCCGGGGATCTCCCCGGCCACCAGCAGCCCGCCGGAGGTCTGCGCGTCGGCGAGCAGCAGCCGCTCCTCCTCGGCGATGCGGCCGAAGTCGCTGTGCGGGGCGACCCAGGCCAGGTTGCGCCGGGTGCCGCCCGGCACGAACCCCTCGCGCACGGCGCGGCGCGCGCCGTCCAGGTAGGGGACGGCGGCGGAGTCGACGACCGCGGTGACGCCGCTGGCCCGGGCCAGCTTGTACAGGTGGCCGAGCAGGCCGAAGCCGGTGACGTCGGTGGCGCAGCGGGCCCCGGCCTCCAGGGCCTGCCGCGAGGCGGCCGCGTTCAGTTCCGTCATGGTGGCGACAGCCTGCTCGAACACCTCCCCGGTGGCCTTGTGGCGGGCATTGAGGACGCCGAGGCCGAGCGGCTTGGTCAGTGACAGCGGGAGGCCGGCGCGGCCGCCGTCCAGGCGGAGCAGGCGGGCGGGGTCGGCGGCGCCGGTGACGGCCAGGCCGTACTTGGGCTCGGGGTCGTCGACGCTGTGCCCTCCGGCGATGGGGCAGCCGGCCTCGGCGGCGGCGTCCCGGCCGCCGCGCAGCACCTCGCGGGCCAGTTCGGCGGGGAGCGCGTCGCGCGGCCAGCCGAGCAGGTTGAGGGCGAGCAGGGGCTCGCCGCCGACGGCGTAGACGTCCGAGAGCGCGTTGGCGGCGGCGATGCGGCCCCAGTCGTAGGCGTCGTCCACGACGGGGGTGAAGAAGTCGACGGTGGAGACGATGGCGCGGCCGCCCTCGGTCCGCAGGACCGCGGCGTCGTCGCCGTCCTCGGCGCCGACGAGCAGCCCGCCGCCCGCGGGGCCGGTCAGCCCGGCGACCGCGCGTTCGAGCTCGCCGGGCGGGATCTTGCTCCCGCAGCCGCCGCCGTGGGCGTACTGGGTCAGCCGCACGTTGGCGGGCAAAGCGGGCAAGGGGGTCACCTTGGGAAATCTATCCCAGAGCCACCACAAATGATCAAGGAACGGACCGTGCGCGTCGCATCACCGAACGGCCACATCCGACCGCCGCACCGGCCACCGCACCGGCCACCGCCGTCCGAATCCCGGCCGAATCCGCTTCGGGACCTTGCCGGGGCGGGCCCGGGCATGGTGCGATACCGCCGTGCAAGTACGCACTTACATCCGCGTACGCACTCCCAGGCCGGACGCAGACGACGAGGGGCGCGAATGGAGCAGGCGGAGATCCAGCGGCGGCGGGCCGAACTGGAAGGGAGACTCGCGGGCCGGACCATCGCCGGCGAGCTGGCGAGCACGGCCGGACGGCACGGCGGCCGCCCCGCCTACTCCGACCGGGTGGACGGCCGATGGCGCACCCTGACCTGGGCCGACCTGCGCCGCCGCGCGCTGGAGACGGCCGCCGGGTTCGCCGCGCTCGGCCTGCGGCCGGGCGAGGTCGTGGCGCTGATGATGCCCAACCGCTCCGAGCACGTGATCGCCGACCTGGGCGCCGTGCACGCGGGCGGCACCCCCACCACCGTGTACGCGACCCTGGCCGCCGACCAGATCGCCTTCGTCGCCGGCGACTGCGCCGCCCGGTACGCCGTCCTGGACGGCCGCGACCAGCTCGACCGCTGGCTGCCCGCGCTGGACCGGCTCCCGGACCTGCGCCGGATCATCGTGCTCGACCCCGGCGCGTGCCCGTCCGGGGACGACGACCCCGGCGGCCGCTTCCTGACCTGGGACGCCTTCACCGAACTCGGCCGCGAGCGGCTGGCCGACCCCGGCCACGCCGCCGAGATCGACCGGCGCTGGCAGGCGATCGCCCCCGGCGACGACGTCACCCTGCTCTACACCTCCGGGACCACCGGCGACCCCAAGGGCGTGCGGATCACCCACTCGATGGTGCTGCACGAGGCCGCCCTGGTCGAGGACAGCTCGGTGCTGCCCGAGCACCCCTCGGGCATCTCCTACCTGCCCTTCGCGCACATCGCCGACCGCGTGCTCAGCTACTACCTGCCGATCAGGCTGGCCTCCCACGTGCACTTCTGCCCCGACCCCGCGCAGCTGACGACCGTGCTGCGCGAGGTGCGGCCGCACTCGTTCTTCGGGGTGCCCCGGGTCTGGGAGAAGATCATGGCAGGCATCCAGGCGGTGCTGGCGGGCGAGCAGGACCAGGCCAAGAAGGCCGCGGTCGAGCAGGCCCTGGAGGCCGGGCGCCGCTACGTCGCGAGCCAGGAGTACGGCAACGCCGCCGACCCCGCGGCCGCCGAGGCGTTCGAGCGGGCCGACGCCGCCGTGCTCACCCCGATGCGGGCGCTGCTCGGCCTGGACCGGGTGCGGCAGGCCTCCAGCGCCGCCGCGCCGCTGCCCGAGGAGGTCGCGCGGTTCTTCGCCGGGCTGGGCCTGAAGATCTTCGACGCGTACGGGATGACCGAGACCACCGGCGCGATCACCGCCAACCTGGCCGACTCCTTCAAGCTCGGCACGGTCGGCCGCGCCTTCCCCGGGGTGGAGCTGCGGCTGGCCGAGGACGGCGAGATCCTGGTGCGCGGCGCCACCTGCACGCCCGGCTACCTCAACCGGCCGGAGGCCACCGCCGACCTGATCGACGCCGGCGGCTGGGTCCGCACCGGCGATGTCGGCGTGCTCGACGAGGACGGCTTCCTGCGGGTCGTGGACCGCAAGAAGGAGCTGATCATCACCGCCGGGGGCGAGAACATCGCGCCGTCCCTGATCGAGAACCACCTCAAGGAGCATCCGCTGGTCGGCCAGGCGCTGGCCTACGGCGACCGCCGCCCGTACGTGGTCGCGCTGATCACCCTCGACGGGGAGGTGGCCCCGGTCTGGGCCGCCGCGCACGGGATCGACACCACCGACCTGGCCGCGCTGGCGGCGCACCCGCTGGTCCTGGAGGAGGTCGGCGGGGCCGTCGAGGACGCCAACGCGCGGCTGGCCCGCGTCCAGCAGATCAAGAAGTGGCGGCTGCTGCCCGCCGAGTGGACCGCCGAGAGCGAGGAACTCACCCCGACCCTCAAGCTCAAGCGGCGGATCGTGCACACCAAGTACACCGACGCCATCGAGTCCCTGTACGGAGCCTGAGACCCGGCGGCCCCGGCGCGACGGCGACGGGCCGGGGCCGCGACGACGACGCCGTCCGGAACAAGGCCGCCCCCGGGCGGCGGCGACGCCTCCGGCGGGGGGGACCAGCCCCCGCCGGAGGCGGGCGGGTCGGCGTAGCCTGGAGGCATGCGACGCCGCAAAATGGCGTACGGGATCATGATGGGCACCTGCCTGACGCTGTTCGTGCTGGCCTGGGCGGTGGTGCGGCTGTTCTCGCCGCCGCTGGCGATCGCGATGTCGGTGGTCGCGATGGTCATCCCGCCGTTCGCCGCCGTGGTCGCGAACTGGGGCGTCGACCGCCGCGACTGACTCCCCGCCGCCGCGCGCCGCGCCCGCCCGCCCGCGCGGACCTGCGAGAGTGCCGTCCCATGACGGGTACGGACATCGCCGGGCTGCTGGACCTGGCGGGCATCTTCGTGTTCGCGGTGTCGGGCGCGCTGGCGGCGGTGCGGCAGCGCCTGGACGTGGTCGGCGTGGTGGTGCTGGCGGAGATGACCGCGCTGGGCGGCGGCATCGTGCGCGACCTGGTCATCGGCGCCGTGCCGCCCGCGGCGTTCACCAGCCTGGGGTACGTGCTGACCCCGCCGGCCGCCGCGGCGCTGGTGTTCCTCTGGCATCCCCAGGTGGCCCGGATCATGCCGGCCGTGCTGCTGTTCGACGCGGCCGGGCTGGGCCTGTTCTGCGCCACCGGCACGCTCAAGGCGCTTCAGTACGGGCTGACCCCGCTGCACTCGGCGCTGCTCGGCGTGGTCACCGCGATCGGCGGCGGCATCCTGCGCGACATGATGAGCGGCCAGATCCCGGCCGTGCTGTACGACCGCGAGCTGTACGCGCTGCCGGCGATGCTGGGCGCCGCCGTGGTCGCGGTCGCCGCCACGGCCGGGCTGCACGGGGCGGGCGTGACCGCCGGCGCCGCCGTGCTGGCCTCCGGGCTGCGGGTGCTGGCGATGCGGTACGGCTGGCGGGCCCCGCTCCCCCGCGGCGTCACCGGCCCGCCGCCGCCCGACCCCCGCGACCTGCGGGACTAGCGGGACCGGCGGGGCCGGGCGCCGCGTCCGCCGGGCGGGAGGGTCCTTCGCGCGGCGGGCCGTTCGGAGGTACGGTCACGGTATGGGGCGGATCACGGTACGCAGGCCGGTCCTGCGGCTGAGTACGGCCGGCGTCCGGGGGCGCAGACCCGACACGCTGGCGGTCGAGGAGCCGCTGGAGATCCGGGTCGCCGGCCGGCCGCTGACGATCACGATGCGCACGCCGGGCGACGACTTCGACCTGGTGGCCGGGTTCCTGGCGGCCGAGGGCGTCATCGGGCGCGCCGACGACGTGGTCGCCATGCGCTACTGCGCCGACACCACCGAGCAGAACACCCTCGACGTGGCGCTGGCCGCGGGCGTCGAACCGCCCGACGCGACGATGACGCGGGCGTTCACCACCACCAGCGCCTGCGGGGTGTGCGGCAAGTCCAGCATCGAGGCGCTGCGCGTGCAGCGGCCCTACGACGTCGCCGCCGACGACCTCACCCTGACCCCGGAGACGCTCGCCGCGCTGCCCGGCACGCTGCGCCAGGCCCAGCGGGTGTTCGACCGCACCGGCGGGCTGCACGCGGCCGGCCTGTTCGACGGCGACGGCGGGCTGCTGGCGCTGCGCGAGGACGTCGGCCGGCACAACGCCGTCGACAAGGTCGTCGGCTGGGCGCTCAACAAGGGGATGCTCCCCCTGACCGGCCGGGTCCTGATGGTGAGCGGGCGCGCCTCGTTCGAGCTGACGCAGAAGGCGATGCAGGCGGGCATCCCGGTGCTGGCGGCGGTGTCGGCGCCCTCGTCGCTGGCGGTGGAGCTGGCCGAGGACGCGGGCATGACGCTGGTCGGCTTCCTGCGCGGTGACAGCATGAACGTCTACACCGGCGCGCACCGGATCGACACCTCCGGTTCGTGACCAGGTACGTGGCCGGTTCGTGATCGGGTTCTGATCCGGGCCGTCCCGGGCGTCCCGTCCCGTCGCGCACGGCGTGCCAGGTCACGGCTCCGTACACTCACCCGATGACGAAAACCAAGCGGTAACTTATCGTCCGGGCCCCAAGAAAACCCTCTCCCACGCGAGTTCACTGCTTCCCCAAGCCAGTGGACCCGACGACAACGCGAGGAGAGGGCATGGCCACGCCTTCGGCGCCGGGCACGACCGCGGCGTCCGGACTGGACGAACGGCACCCGCCCATCAAGGCACGCCGGGTGGCGTTCGACTGGTCGAGGACGCCGCTGCACTGGGTGCCCGGCGATCCGGTCGCCACCCACATCATCAACAGCTTCCACATCGTCCTGCCGGAGGGCGAGAAGTGGTTCATCCAGTGCGTCAAGGACGCCCGCCCGCACATCAGGGACGAGCGCCTGCTGGCGGAGATCAAGGGTTTCATCGGCCAGGAGATGGTGCACGCGCGCTCCCACCAGGGCGTGCTGGACCGGCTCCTGGAGGCCAACGGGATCGACGTCACCAGGATCACCGGTCCGGCCGGGCAGGGCAACGCCGAGCGGCCCGCCCGGATGGCCGCGCTGAAGGAGCGCTCGCCGCGCAGGTGGCGGCGCCGGCTGCGGTTCGAGCTGGCGGCGGTGGCCTCGATCGAGCACTACACCGCGGTGCTCGGCCAGTGGATCATGGACAACCGGCGGCTGGACGAGGCCGGGGTCGACCCGACCATGCTGGACCTGCTCCGCTGGCACGGCGCCGAGGAGGTGGAGCACCGCTCGGTGGTCTTCGACGTCTACAAGGCGATGGGCGGCGGCTACCTGATGCGCGTCCTGGCCTGGGTGGTCTCGCTGTTCTTCCTGTACTGGGCGCTCATCGGCGGCTCGCTGTTCCTGCTCCGGCAGGACCCGCTGGTCAAGGGCCGGGTGACGCTGCCGCGCATGATGCGGGCGTACCGGCGCTCGGTCCGCAGGGGGCACGTCCCGGGCATCTTCCGGCTGCTGCTGGGCGAGGCCCCGGTGTACCTGCGGCCCGGCCACCACCCGTCCAAGATCTGCTCCACCCCGCAGGCGCTGGACTACCTGATGCGCTCCCCCGCCGCGCGCGCCGCGGGCTACGACCCGTACTAGCCCCGCCCCGGGCACGCTGGACGCCCTCAACACGTCCCGGACACGCTGCACGCCGCGGATCCGCGCCCCGGGCGCCCCCGGCGTGTCGAGACTCACGGCACGGGCGACTTGACCGGAATCGGCGCGGGCGGTTAATTAACAGCGTGTCCAATAGAGTGGCGCTCGCCCGCACCCACGATCCCGCGGAGCTCGAGCGATTCCGGGAGATCCAGCGACTCTGCTACCAGTGCGCGGGCGAGGTCGCCGGCACGCTGGAGCCGGGCGTCACCGAGCGCGAGGCGTGCCGCCGCATGCGGCGGTGGCTGCGCGAGCGCGGCGTGGACGACTGGCTGCACACCCCGTTCGCCTGGTTCGGCGACCGGACCGCCTTCCGCGGCTTCAGGGCGCCAACGCAGTTCCTGCCGAGCGGCGCCCGCCTCCGCGAGGGCATGCCGTACATCCTCGACATGGCGCCGGTGAAGGACGGATACTCCGCCGACATCGGGTACGCCGGCGTCCTGGGGACCAACCGGATCTGGGAGCGGCTCGACACCGACCTGGCCGAGTACCGCACCCTCATCCTCGGGCTGGTCCGGGAGCGGCGCACCTTCGCCGACATCTACGCCGAGGTGGACGCCCTCATCGACCGCCAGGGCCACCAGAACCGGCACCGCAAGTACCCCGGCCGGGTCATCGGCCACCAGGTCGGCGTCATCGGCGGATACCTGCCCAAGGGCGTCGCGTTCCCCTTCGGGGTGCGCTTCCTGCAGACCCTCGGCCGCGAGCTGGTCAAGGAGCGCCTGGAGGGACGCTCACCGCTGTGGAACGGGGCCGCCCGGTCCCAGCACCCGCCGACGCCGGGCCTGTGGGCGGTGGAGCCGCACATCGGGTTCCGCGGCGTGGGCGTGAAGTTCGAGGAGATCCTCGTGGTCACCGAGGACGACGCGTACTGGCTCGACGACGACCTCCCGCACGTCCGCCGGTGGGCCGCCCGGAAGGCGGAGGCATGAGCGCACGGCGGGCCGAGGACGGAGAACAGGGCGCGGGCGAGGAGCGGGGCATGGGCGGAGAGCAGGGCGTGGGCGGAGAACAGGGCGCGGGCATGGATCAGGGTATGGGCGCGGAGCAGGGCGGCGGGACCGGGGTCACCCGGCGGCGGGTCCGCGGCGACGAGGTCGATCTCGCCGTCTACGAGCAGGGCGACCCGTCCCGGCCCACCGTGCTGCTCGTGCACGGCTACCCCGACACCCACGCCGTCTGGGACGAGGTCGCCGCCGAACTCGCCGGCCGCTTCCACGTGGTCCGGTACGACGTGCGCGGCGCCGGGGCGTCGTCACGGCCTTTCGGGCGCCGGCACTACGCCTTCGAGCACCTGACGGCCGACCTGCGGGCGGTCCTGGAGGCGACCGCACCCGACCGCCGGGTGCACCTGGTCGGCCACGACTGGGGCTCCATCCAGGGCTGGGAGGTGGTCTGCACGATGCCGGACCGGTTCGCCTCCTTCACCTCGATCTCCGGGCCGTGCCTGGACCACGTGGGCCACCTGACCCGCCGGAACCTGACCCGGCCCACCCCGCGCACCCTCAGGCAGGCCGCCGGGCAGGGCCTGCGGTCCTGGTACATCTACTTCTTCCAGACCCCGCTGCTGCCGGAGGCGCTATGGCGGACCGGGCTGACCAGGCCGTTCGCCCGCGCGCTGGAGATCGGCGAGGGGATCGCGCCCCGTCCCGGGCACCCGGCCCGGACGCTGCCGCGCGACGGCGCCTCCGGCGTCGGCCTCTACCGGGCCAACATGCCCGACCGGCTGCGCCGCCCCCGCGACCGCCGCACCGACGTGCCGACGCAGGTGATCGTGCCGACGCGGGACCTGTTCGTCTCCCCGCACCTGGTGCGGGGGCTGGGCGAGCGCGTCCCGAACCTGTCGCTGCGGACCGTCGCCGCCGGGCACTGGGTCCCGCGCTCCCACCCCCGCGTCGTCGCCGGGTGGATCACCGAGCACATCACCGGGGTCGCCGGCGGGCCGCTCAGCGCCGCCGAGTCCCGCGCGCTGCGCCGCGCCCGCGTCCGCCGCGACCGGCGGCCGTTCGAGGGCTCCCTGGTGGTCGTCACGGGCGCGGGCAGCGGCATCGGACGGGCCACCGCGCTGGCGTTCGCCGAACGCGGCGCCGAGGTCGTGGCCGCCGACCTGGACCCGGCCACCGCGCAGCGCACCGCCGAACTGGCCGGGCTGGTCGGCCCGGCCGGGCACGCGTACCGGGTCGACGTGGCCGACGGCGAGGCGATGGAGGACTTCGCCAAGTCGGTCCTGCACGAGCACGGCGTGCCCGAGGTGGTGGTCAACAACGCCGGGATCGGCATGGCCGGGTCCTTCCTCGACCACTCGGTGGAGGACTGGCGGCGCGTCCTGGGAGTCAACCTGTGGGGCGTCATCCACGGCTCCCGGCTGTTCGCCGCCCAGATGGCCGAGCGGGGGCAGGGCGGCCACATCGTCAACACCGCCTCGGCCGCCGCGTACACGCCCTCCCGGACGCTGCCCGCCTACGCCACCACCAAGGCGGCCGTGCTGATGCTGTCGGAGTGCCTGCGGGCGGAGCTGGCGGGCAAGGGCATCGGCGTGAGCGCGATCTGCCCGGGCGTGGTCGACACCGGCATCACCCGCGCGTCCGCGTTCGTGGGCGTCGGCGAGGAGGAGCAGGCCGAGTGCCGGCGGCGGGCGTCGCGGGCGTACGCGCTGCGCGGCTTCGGGCCCGAGGGCGTCGCGGAGCGGATCGTCGCGGCGGTGCGCGACGACCGGGCGGTCGTCCCGGTCACCGCCGAGGCGTGGCTCGGACGGCTCGGCGCACGGGTGTCACCGGGGCTGATGCGGCTGTTCGCACGGCTCGACCTCGGGTGATCCGCGTCGTCGTTTACCGCTGAGGGGTTTCCCCGCACGGCCGAACGTGCCATTTTGGCAACAGCAGCCCGGCGCACGGCCCACCGCGGTCCTTACCCGGGCTGGCGTCCGAACCGGCACCGGAGTGTGAGCACATGCGGATCCGCGACCTTCTGCGCAGAAAAGGGACGACGGTGGCCACCGTGCGTCCCGACGCCACCGTACGGGACCTGCTGGCCGCGCTGGCCGAGCACAACATAGGCGCCGTCGTCGTCTCCCCCGACGGCGCCACGATCGCCGGCATCGCCTCCGAGCGGGACGTGGTGCGCCGGCTGCACGAGCACGGCGCCGGGCTGCTCGGCCGCCCGGTCTCGGAGATCATGACCGCGGAGGTGCGGACCTGCGAGCCGAACGCCGACGTGGACGATCTGCGCCGCACCATGACCGAGCACCGTATCCGGCACCTGCCCGTGGTGGAGGACGGGCGGCTGGCCGGGATCGTCAGCATCGGCGACGTGGTGAAGAGCTCGATCGACGAGCTGGAGAGCGAGCGCGAGTACCTGGTCGACTACATCCAGCGCGCCCCCTGATCACCGGCCCCGGCCGCCGGACGCTGAAACCCGGACGCCGAAACCCGGACGCCGGCCCCGGCCCCGGCGAGCACGCTCCCGAGGGGCCGGGGGTCAGACGTAGGCGGGCAGCGGACGCTGCAGCGGGGCCGACTGGACCTCCCGGTAGGCCTGCGCCAGACGGCCGACGGCCTCGCGCAGCGTGTCCGGCGGCAGGACGTAGGGCAGCCGCACGCAGTCCTCCAGCACGCCGTCGGCGCCGAACACCGGCCCCGGCACCACGCGCACGCCCAGCCGCTCGGCCGCCTCGGCGAGCAGCGTCGCCACCGGGGCGTCCAGCCTGGCCCACAGCGACATGCCGCCCTCGGGCAGCCCGAACCGCCAGCCGGGCAGCAGCTCGCGCAGCGCCGCGGCCAGCGCGTCCCGGCCGCGCGCCAGGCCGGCCGCCCGCTCCGCGCGGACCTCCTCCACCCGCAGCAGCAGTTCCCGCACGATCAGCTGGTCGATCACCGCGCTGGCGATGTCCATCGGCTCCCGCGCCACGGTCAGCCTGCGGGCCAGCGGGGCGGTCGCCCGGATCCACCCGACCCGCAGCCCGCCCCACATCAGCTTGGACGCCGAGCCGATGCTGACCACCCGCCCCCCGGTGTCGAACGCGGCCATCGGCGGCGTCCGGGGCGCGGCCGGGTCCAGCGCCAGCTCGGCGAAGGTCTCGTCGGCGACCAGCAGCGCGTCGGCGCGGCGGGCGGCGTCGACCAGCGCGGCCCGGTCGTCCTCCCCCATGAGCAGGCCGGTGGGGTTGTGGAAGTCGGGGACGGTGTAGGCCAGGCGCACCGCGGCCTGCCGCATGCTCCCGGCGATGAGCTCCACGTCCCAGCCCTCGTTCACCCCGACGGGCACCAGGCGGGCGCCGAGCCTGCGCAGCGCGCCCAGCGCGTGCGGGTAGGTGGGCCGCTCGACCATCACCGGCGCGCCCGACTCGACCATGGTCTGGGTGAGGAGGGTGAACGCGTGCTGCGCGCCCGTGGTGACCACGATCTGGTCGGGCCGGGTCGGGACGCCGTGCTCGGCGTAGCGGGCCGCGATGACCTCGCGCAGGCAGGCCAGCCCGGCGGGCTCGTACCCGGGGCCGGAGCTGTAGCGGGGCAGCTCGGCGACCGCGGCGGCGACGGCCTCCTCGAAGATCGCCGGTGCGCCGGGGGTCGCGCAGCCGAGGTCGATGAAGCCGGGCGTCTCTGCGGGCGCGTGCGCCATCCCGAAGCGCCCGTCCGCCGCGCCGGACTGTACGGGGACCGGGCGGGGGGCGAGCGCTGACATGCTGGTCGGCGGCAGCGCCGTCCAACTGCCCGCGCCCTGCCGGCTCTCGATGTACCCTTCGTCGCGCAGCCGGTCGTAGGCCGCCGTCACCGTCGTGCGACTGACCCCCAGGGCCGCCGCCAGGTCGCGCTCGGCGGGCAGGCGCGTTCGCGGCGCCAGCCGCCCGTCCAGCACCAGCGCGCGCACCGCCCGGGCCAGCGCGGCGTAGTACGGCCGCTCCTGCGGCACGTCCCCCAGCATCCGGGCCAGTTGCGGGCCGCCCACGTAACGCATCCCCATACAGGCCACTTTTCCATATTGGCTCTTCAATCACCAGGCCATTGACCGCGAGACTGCCAAACAGCGAGGGAACGACGGGAAAGGTCGCGGCAATGGCCCTAATGGCACGCAGGCTCGTGCAGCTCTACGCTGGATTGGCCCTGTACGGGCTCGGCATCGCGCTGCAGGTGGCCTCCACGCTGGGCAACGACCCGTGGGATGTGTTCCACCAGGGTCTGTCCCTGCGGTTCGGGCTGTCCATCGGCGCGTGGATCATCATCGCGGGAGCGGTGGTGATGCTGTTCTGGATCCCGCTGCGGCAGCGCCCCGGCCTGGGCACCATCAGCAACGTCGTGCTGGTCGGCCTGTTCGCCGACCTGTTCCTGTGGCTGCTCCCCGATCCGGGGTCCACGGCCACGCGCTGGGCGTACCTGGCCGGCGGGATTCTGGCGGGCGGCGTCGCCACCGGCTGCTACATCGGCGCCGGGCTGGGCCCGGGACCGCGGGACGGCCTGATGACCGGGCTGGCCGCGCGCGGGCACTCGGTCCGGGTCGTCCGCACCGCGATCGAGCTGGCCGTCCTGGCCGTCGGCTGGCTGCTGGGCGGCACGGTCGGGATCGGGACGCTGCTGTACGCCGTCGCGATCGGCCCGCTGGCGCACGTGTTCCTGCCCATGCTGGAGATCAAGGACCCGAAGGCCGGCGCCGCGGGCGGCCCGGAGTCCGCACCCGAGCCCGAGCCCGCGTCCGCGCCCGAACCCGCGTCCGCACCCGAGCCCGCGCCCAGGTCCGAGCCGGAGGCCGCCCGCCCCTGAGGCCGCTCGGCCGGGTCAGCCCAGCCGCAGCCGGACGACCTGCTCGGCGAGGTCGGCCAGCAGCCGGTCGGCCGAGCCGGTCAGCTCGTCCAGGGTGCGGGGGCCGTCGGCCAGGCTGAAGGCGGCGGTGAGGCCGAGCGCGTGCAGTTCATCGAAGGGCCCCGCGACGCTCCCGGCCAGCGCCACCGCCGGCACGCCCCGCTCGCGGGACAGCGCGGCCACGACGGAGACGGCCTTGCCGCCGGCGCTCTGGCCGTCCACCCGGCCCTCACCGGTGATCACCAGGTCGGCGCCGTCCAGCGCGGCGGGCAGGCCCACGGTGTCGGCCACGAGCTCGGCGCCGCGGGCGGGCTCGGCCCCGAGCATCGCCACCAGCCCGCCGCACGCGCCCCCGGCCGCGCCCGCGCCGGGCAGGTCGTGCACCCGGACGCCGGTGTGGCCGGCCAGGACGTCGGCGAACCTGGCCAGCGCCTCGTCCAGCGCGGTGACCTGCGCGGGCGTGGCGCCCTTCTGCGGCCCGAAGACCTCGGCCGCGCCGCGCGGCCCGATGAACGGGTTGGTCACGTCGCAGGCCACCCGGAACCGGGTCGCCCTGACCTCCTCGGACAGGCCGCGGTCATCGATCGCCTCGAGCCGGGCGAGGGCGCCGCCGCCCGGGGGCAGCTCCTTGCCGGCCGAGTCCAGGAAGCGCACCCCGAGGGCGCGCAGGATGCCGGTGCCGCCGTCGGTGCTGGCGCTGCCGCCGAGGCAGACCAGGATCTCCCGGGCGCCGTGCCCGACGGCGTCGACGATCAGCTCGCCGGTCCCGGCGGTGTCGGCGCGCAGCGGATCGAGTCCCGAGTCGGCGAGCAGCGGCAGCCCGGACGCCGAGGCCAGCTCCACCACCGCCGCGTCGCCGTGCGCGGACAGGGCGTAGCGGGCCCGGACCGGGCGGCCCAGCGGGTCGGCGGCGGTCAGCACCATCTCCTGGCCGCCCAGGACGCTGAGGAAGCAGTCCAGGGTGCCCTCGCCGCCGTCGGCCATCGGCACGGAGGTCACGTCGGCGCCGGGGTAGGCGCGGCGCACGCCCGCCTCCACGGCGGCGCACACCTCGACGGCGCTGAGGCTGCCCTTGAACGAGTCGGGTGCGACGACGATCCGCGGCGGGCGGGACCGCCGGTTCAACGCGGGCTCCATCCGGTCACGGCTCGGCGGTCAGCGTGGTGAGGACCGAGGCGAAGTCGGCGGGCAGCACCAGCGCGTCGTCCTCGTACCTGGTCTCCAGCAGGGTCATCTCGCCCGCCCGCCACCAGTACAGGTGCGGGCTCAGCGAGCCGGGCCCCTCCTCGTAGGCGGTGTGGGCCTGGCTCTGCAGCTCGCGGGCGGCGGCGACCGCCGCGCGGTAGCGGGCGCGGGGGCCGCCCTCGGCGGGCTGGATGGGGTGGGCGACGATGAGGCTGCGGTTGGGGGCGATCACCAGCGCGCCGTACGGGCCGATCGGCAGGTACTCCTCCAGCCAGGCCAGGTGGGTGACGGCGTAGAACGTCCAGCCGTGCAGGGCGGCCACCCGGACGCCGCCCAGGTCCTGCTCCTCCAGCTGGAGCGGCCCGTCGGCGCGGACGTTGGCGCGGCCCAGCATGAACAGCGCGTCGCCGGAGACCGGCCAGCCCTCCATCTCGTCGGTGGTGACCGTGCGGACGGTGGTGGGCGTGTCGACGACCACCACCTCGATCAGCCCGGGCGCGAAGGGACGGGCGGCGAGCACGCCGTTGTCGGCCTCGGCGGGGTAGATGCGGGTGCGCAGCAGGTGCTGGGCCAGGTCGAAGTCGCTGAGGTCGAGGGGCTCCTCGATCGCGGTCACGATCGTGGTGACGTGGTCGGAGACCAGCGCCGGCCAGTCGTGGCGGGGCACCAGCCGGGCCAGCTGGCGCAGGTTGCGCATGCTGACGTGCAGGCGGTTGGCGCCCTCCAGCAGCATGACGTCCCCCGGGACCCGCCGGGACGCGTAGCCCAGGCTCTCGGCGACCAGCACCAGGAGAGAGTCCAGGGTGCCGTCGTCCGAGGGGTCGGGACGGGCGTGCCGCCCGTTCATCGCACACCTCCCTGAGGCGCGGCGGCCAGGGTCAGCGCGCCGGTGTCGAGCCGGTAGGGGGCGCCCAGCTCCAGGGTCAGCTGGCACGGCCCGTGCCCCGCGGGGAGCCCGGCCAGGATCGGCACGCCGAGCGGCGCCAGCCGCCCGGCCAGGACGGCCTCGACCTCGGCCGGGTCGCCGCAGCCGGTCCAGGTGCCCAGCGCGATCCCGGCCGCGCCGTCGAGCCAGCCCGACCGCAGCAGCTGGGTGAGCATCCGGTCGATCCGGTACGGGGCCTCGGAGACGTCCTCCAGGAAGACGATCCGGCCGGCGGCGGGCGGGGGGTGGTCGGGGGTGCCCAGGAGCGCGGTGAGCAGCGACAGCGTGCCGCCCGTGAGAAGGCCCTCGGCGCGTCCGGGCCGCAGGGCGCGGGAGCCGATCACCTCGCCGCTCCCCCGTCCCGCACCGGGCCCCTCGGCGCCGTCCGCGGCCGCGGGGACCGCGGCGGACTCCGGGGCGGACTCCGGGTGGAACTCTGGGGCGAACAGGACCTTCCGGAAGTGCTCCAGGGAGCGGTCGCGGTCCTCGCCGCGGTCGCCGGCGAACAGCTCCCCGGCGGGCATCGGCCCGAAGGAGGTGGTGACGCCCAGCCGCGCGCCGAAGGCCACGTGCAGCGCGGTGACGTCGCTGGAACCGTGCAGGATCTTTGGAGCGGTCCCTCTGCCCGCCGCGGCCATCGCGTCCCAGTCGAGCAGGCCCAGGAGGCGGGTCGCGCCGTAGCCGCCGCGGGCGCACAGCACCGCGCGCACCCCCGGGTCGCACCAGGCGGCCTGCAGGTCGGCGGCCCGGTCGGCGTCGCCGCCGGCCAGCCGCTGCCAGCCCGCGCGCGCCGGTCCGGCCAGGCCGGTGCGGTCGAGCGCGTGCGGGGCCACCGTCACGTCCAGGCCGAGCCGGGAGAGCACCTCGCGGCCGGCGGCCAGCCGGGCGGGGTCCACCGGGCCGCTGGGAGCGACCACGACCACCCGGTCGCCCGGGCCGAGCCGGGAGAAGCGCCGGGGCCCGGAGACGGGCGCCCGGCCCGGGCCGCCGCTTGGATGGTGGCCCGGATCGGAGACCGGTTCTGAGCCCGGATCGCGCTCCCCGTCGCCGTCCGATCCGGACGGGCGATCGGAGGTACGGTCAAGTGGCCGGTCGGACACGCTCCGGCGGTCGTCCTCTGCCCCCGCGCGGGCGACCCCGCTCACCAACCCGATCCCTCCTCGCTCCGCAACGGATAGAGCTTGTCAGGATTGAGCCCCGAGGGGAAGAGCTCGCCGGTCACGACCCGGCGACAAAGCGTGGTCCCCGCCGTGCCGGGGCGGTGTACGGGCTCCGTCACCGCCTCCGTCACCGCGCCGAGCCGAGCGCCAGGGCGACCAGCCGCGGCAGCGTCTCGCCGATCGGCTTGCGCAGCACCGCGTCGGCCAGCTCGTCGTAGGGGGTGGGCTCGGCGTTGACGATCACCAGCCGGGCACCGGCCTCCACCGCCTCCAGGCACAGCCCCGCCGCCGGCTGGACGGTCAGCGAGGTGCCCACGGCCAGGAACAGCCCGCAGGAGCGGGCGGCCCGGACCGCCGCGTCCAGCACGTCCTCCTTGAGCGCCTGCCCGAACGAGATCGTGGCCGACTTCTGGATGCCGCCGCACTCGGGGCAGGGCGGGTCCTCCTCGCCCGCGTCCACCCGGGCCAGCACCTCGGACATCGGCGTGCGCAGCCCGCAGGCCAGGCACTCGGCCTCGCGCATGGTGCCGTGGATCTCGATGACCGCCGACTCGCCCGACCCGGCGCGCTGGTGCAGCCCGTCGATGTTCTGGGTGATCAGGGCGCGCAGCCGCCCGGCGCGCTCCAGGTCGACCAGCGCCGCGTGCGCGCCGTTGGGCTCGGCGTCCCAGGCGGGATGGTCGCGGCGGGACCGCCAGGCGCGGCGCCTGACCTCGGGGTCGGCCAGGTACGCGCCGATCGTGGACATGGCCTGGGCGGCGGGATCCTTGGTCCACACTCCCTGCGGTCCGCGGAAGTCGGGGATCCCGCTGTCGGTGCTGATGCCGGCCCCGGTGAGTACGGTGATCATGCCCGACTCCGGCAGCCAGCCGGCCAGCGTGGTTGCGCTCATGGTCACAGGTTAGGACCGGAACGCCCCATTCTGGTCTGATTATCCTGGCAGGGTACGGGCAGGGACAGGAGCGCCCGGAACCCGGGCCCGCGCCGAAGTGAGAGACTGGGCGGTGGTATGAAGGCAACGCCGCACATCCTGGTGATCAACGGGACCAAGGTCCGGCGCCCGGTGTTCGTGCTGGGCTCGCCGCACTCCGGTGCCGACCTGCTGGCCCGCGCCGTGAAGCGCTCCGCCGGTTTCCATCTGACGGTCGGGCGGCCCGGCGTGCTCCGGGTGACCTACGCGTTCGCGCGGCGGCCGTCGATCGCCACCGACCGCGGCCGGGGCGCCGCCCGGGTGCTGCGCGACGCCTACGCCGAGGCGTGGCAGATCTCCGGGCGCGGCTGCGCGGAGTGCCCGGCCGAGTGCTGGGAGGCGGCCGGGCTGCGCCCGCCGCCGGAGCCCGCCGACCCCGAGGGCGGGCCGTGCGTGGAGCCGCGCGGCGTCGACCGCTTCGCCGACGCCTCCCCCGACCTGATCTACAGCGCCGACGTGCTGCTGGACGCCTTCCCCGACGCCCAGCTGGTCCAGGTGATCCGGGACGGCCGGGACGTGGTCGCCGACATGCTCGACGACGAGCGCTGCATGGCCTGGTTCAAGCCCGGCCTGACCAACCTCGACGAGGTGTTCCCCAACCCGTTCCTGGGCGTGGACGAGGTCGTGGAGCGCGCCCGCTGGCCCCGCGCGGCCGCCGCGGTCAAGTGCGCGCTGCGCTGGCGCGGCTCGGTGCGGCTCAGCGCCAGGCTGCGGGCCCAGACGCCCGAGGAGCAGTTGCTGACCGTCCGCTTCGAGGACCTGGTGCGGCGGCCGGGCCAGGTCTCCGACCAGGTGTCGGAGTACCTGGGCTCGCAGATCTCCAAGCTCGCACTGACCAACCTGGCCCGCGAGGCCGGGGCCCGCGGCGGTGAGCCGCACCGGGCCGAGTCCCGCCGGGCCGAGTCCCGCCGCGCCGACTCGCGCCGCGCCGAGCCCCGCCGGGTCGAGCTGCGCAGGCCCGAGGCGCGCCTCGGCGACTTCCTCCGCCCGGACCTGCGCAAAGGGGAACCGCGCAAGGGAGACCTGCGCAAGGGCGAGGGCCGCAAGGGCGACCGCGATTCCGCCGGCGCCGCGGCCGGGGCCGGCGGCTGGCGCGAGCGCCTCACGCCGCGCCAGCTCGCCCAGGTCGAACGGATCGCCGGTACGGAGCTGAGCCGCCTGGGCTACCCGCTCAGCGCCGGCGCAGCAGCCCGGACGGAGCGGTCGTGAGCCGCGGGCTGAGCCACCCGATGGCGACCCCGGCCGCGCCCAGCCCCACCAGCATGACCGTGTAACGGGCCGGGCCGCTCTTGGCCACCTGTGCCGGGCTGGGCACCGGGCCGATCGTCAAACGCACCTTGCCGTTCCTCTTCTCCATGCGATCCCGCCTGTCGTCCACCGCGCGCGGGTGACGGCCGCGCGCACCGGCGGCCGCCATGCCGGGCCGCCCGCAGGGGCGGGCGCCGACACGGCGCCGACTCTCTAGTGCTGACTCTGACGCGCGCGGATGGCCGCCGGGTTGCCGTCCCGGCGCGGCGAAAGGAAGACAAGGAAACCGCATCCGAAGCGCGGACACGGGTGATTCCCCGGAAACCGGCGGTTACTCCTGGGACAGCAGGGACGCCGCCCGTCCGCCCCCCTCCCCGTCGCCGTTCGGGGGTGCCTCGTCGCCCGCCTGGCGGGCGAACTGGGTCCGGTAGAGCTCGGCGTACAGACCGCCCTGCAGCAGCAGCTCCTCGTGCCGGCCGCGCTCGGCCACCCGGCCGCCCGCGATCACCAGGATCTGGTCGGCCTCCCGGATCGTCGACAGCCGGTGCGCGATCACCAGCGAGGTGCGGCCCGCCAGCGCGGTCCGCAGCGCCCGCTGCACCGCCGCCTCGGACTCGGAGTCCAGATGCGCGGTGGCCTCGTCCAGGACCACCACCGACGGGGCCTTCAGCAGCAGCCGGGCGATCGCCAGCCGCTGCTTCTCGCCGCCCGACAGCCGGTAGCCGCGGTCCCCCACGACCGTGTCCAGGCCCTCGGGCATCTCCGCGATCAGCTCGCCGACCTGCGCCGCCTCCAGCGCGGCCAGGATCTCCTCGTCGGTGGCGTCGGGCCGGGCGTAGCGCATGTTGACGCGGATCGAGTCGTGGAACAGGTGGGCGTCCTGGCTGACCACCCCGACCTGCGCCCGCAGCGACTCCAGCGTGACGTCGCGGACGTCCTGGCCGCCGATCCGCACCGCGCCGCCGGACACGTCGTACAGGCGGGAGACCAGGTGGGTGATGGTCGACTTGCCGGCGCCGGACGGCCCGACCAGCGCGACCAGCTGCCCCGGCGCCGCCGTGAACGACACCCCGTGCAGCACCTCGCGGCCGGGCGCGGTGTCGGTGCGGGCGATCGACTCCAGCGAGGCCAGCGACACCTCCTCGGCGGAGGGGTAGGCGAACTGGACGTCGTCGAACTCCACCGAGGGGGCCGACGCCGGCGGCCGCCCCGCCGCGGGCGCGCGCCCCTTGCCCAGGTCGACGCCGCCGCCGGCGGCGAGGACACGGGGGTCCGCGGCCGTTCCGGCGCCGGACGTCCCGTCCGGGCGGTCCTGCGCGTCCACGTGCTCCGGCGCGTCCAGGTGGTCCTGCGCGTCCAGGGCGCGGGCGTCGTCCTTGTCGGCGATCAGCGGCTTCAGGTCGAGCACCTCGAACACCCGGTCGAAGCTCACCAGCGCGGTCATCACGTCGACGTGGACGTTGGACAGCGCGGTCAGCGGGCCGTACATCCGGGTCAGCAGGGTGGCCAGCGCGACCAGCGTGCCGAGCTGGAAGGTCCCGTCCACGACCAGGAAGCCGCCGACGCCGTACACCATGGCCGTGGCGAGCGCGGCGACGAGGGTGAGCGCGGTGAAGAACACCCGGCCGTACATCGCGGCGACCACGCCGATGTCGCGGACCCGGGCGGCACGCTGGGAGAAGTTCTCCTCCTCCTCGGCGGGACGGCCGTACAGCTTGGCCAGCATCGCCCCGGCCACGTTGAAGCGCTCGGTCATCAGCGAGCTCATCTCCGCGTCCAGCTTCATCTGCTCGCGGCTGATGCCCGACAGCCGCTTGCCCACCCACTTGGCCGGGAAGATGAACACCGGCAGCAGCAGCAGCGCGATCAGCGTGACCTGCCAGGACAGCACCATCATCGTGATCAGCACCAGCACCAGGCTGATCACGTTGGAGACCACCGAGGACAGCGTGGTGGTGAGGGCGCGCTGCGCGCCGATCACATCGTTGTTGAGCCGGCTGACCAGCGAGCCGGTCTGCGCCCGCATGAAGAAGGCGACCGGCTGCCGCTGCACGTGCCCGAACACCTGGGTGCGCAGGTCGTAGATCAGCCCTTCGCCGACGCGCGCCGAGTACCAGCGCTGGGCCAGGCCGAGCACGGCCTCCAGCAGCGCCAGCCCGGCCACCGCCACGGCCAGCCAGACCACCAGGTCGTGCCGCTGCGGCACGATGCCGCGGTCGATGATCGCCTTGAGCAGCAGCGGGTTGGCGACCACGATCACCGCGGCGAGCGCGTTCAGCGCCAGGAACAGCACCAGCTCGCGCACGTAGGGGCGGGCGTAGCCCGCGATCCGCTTGACGGTCCCGGGCTTCAGCCGTTGCTGGGTGACCGACCCGTCGCGGCGGAACGAGGCCATCACCTGCCAGCCGTTGCCCGGCATTCCCGGCATCCCCACTTGCAGCCTCCGAATCTCTCCGGCACCGCCTACATCGACCCGCGCGTCCCGGCGCGCACCGCGCGCACCTGCGCGGGCACCCCCGGCCGGGGCACGTAATCAAGTAAGCATCTCAGTGTCCGCCGACCAGAACGCCCCGGGACCACCGAGGCTTCCCGGCTCCGCTCACGGCGTAACACCCGGGTCACGCGTTCAACTCAAGACGGCCGATATCGGGCGACCGGCTGGACGCCCGCGGCCGGGCGGAGTACCAAGTGATCAACATCGTCAGGCTCATCACCCCCAGGAGCCCCCGTGACACGACGCCTCGCACGAGGCGGCGCCGGCGTGATCACCCTCGTCGCCGCGCTGCTCGCCACGACCTCCCCGCCCGCCGGGGCGGCCCCGGCGCCCCCGAAGATCAAGGTGGAGAACGGGGAGACACAGCCGGTCTTCTCCCGGGCCGAGGCGGTCACCCAGACCGTCAGCATCGAGACCACCGTCGACAGCGACCGGGACGGGGTCCGCGACCGGGTCCAGATGCGGATCATGCGGCCGAAGGAGACCGACCGGGGCCTGAAGGTGCCGACCATCCTCGAGCCCAGCCCGTACTGGGCCGGCACCCACGACATCCCGCTCTACCCGGTGGACGTCGACGGCGCCCAGACCCGCAAGGGCGCGACGGCCGAGCGCGACCTCGCCGAGATCTTCCCCGGCTACTACGACAACTACTTCCTGCCGCGCGGCTACGCCGTCGCCAACCTCGACAGCATCGGCACCGGCGGCTCCACCGGCTGCCCGACCTCCGGCGACCGCGCCGAGCAGGCCGGCACCAAGGCCGCGGTGGACTGGCTGAACGGCCGGGCCCGCGGCTGGGCGCCCGACGGCACCCCGGTCACGGCAGGCTGGTCCACCGGCAACGTCGGCATGATCGGGCAGTCCTACAACGGCACCCTGCCCAACATGGCGGCGGCCAGCGGCGTCGAGGGACTGAAGGCGATCGTGCCGATCGCCGCCATCTCCAGCTGGTACGACTACTACCGCGCCAACGGCGGCGTCGTGGCGCCGGGCGGCTTCCAGGGCGAGGACCTGGACATCCTCGCCAAGGTCGTCCTCACCCGGAAGGACCCCGAGGTCTGCAAGCAGGTCATCGACGAGCTCACCGCCACCCAGGACCGGGTGACCGGCGACTACAGCAGGGTGTGGGCCGAACGCGACTACGTCGGCGACGCCCGCAAGGTCAGCGCCGCCGTCATGGTCGTGCACGGCCTCAACGACTGGAACGTCAAGGTCAAGAACTCCGTGCAGTGGTGGAACGCCCTCAAGCGGGCGCGGGGCGCGGGAGCGAGCGTGCCGCACAAGCTGTGGCTGCACCAGGCCGACCACGCCACCCCCTTCCGCTGGCGCCTGGAGGAGTGGCTGCGGCAGACGCACCACTGGTTCGACCGGTGGCTGTACGACATCGACAACGGCATCACCCGCGAGCCGCGCGTCGACATCGAACGCGCCCCCGGACAGTGGGAGACCGCCCGCGACTGGCCCGTCCCCGGCACCCGCAGCGTGCCGCTCAGCCTGAACGCCGGCGCGGGCGCCGCCCAGCCGGGCTCCCTGTCGCCGCTCCCGCGCCCCGGCGCCGCACAGTCGCTGGTGGACGCGGGACGGACCCGTACCGCCGAGCAGCTCCTGGTGAACCAGGACCAGGCCGACCCCAACCGGCTGGCCTACCTCACCCCGCCCCTCCAGAAGCCCGTCCGGATCAACGGCATCCCGAAGGCCGACGTCAGGGCGTCCCTGGACGGCCGCTCGCCGTACCTGACGGCGCTGCTGGTCGACTACGGCACCGACACCCGGCCCACCGGGGCCCGCTACGACACCGGTGAACGGGTCTGCTACGGCCAGGGCGTGCCCGGCGACGACGGCTGCACGACCCGGCTGGGGCACCGCACCGAGACCGCCCCCTTCAAGATCATCACTCGGGGCTGGCTGGACGCCCGCAACCGGCACAGCCCGAGCCGCACCGAACCGGTCCGGCCCGGGAGGACCTACGACTTCCGCTGGGCCTTCGAGCCCACCGACTACGTGGTCAAGCCCGGCCACCGGCTCGGCGTGATCGTCCTGTCCACGGACTACGACTACACGCTGCGCTACCCGGCCGGAACGCGGCTCGCCCTCCGGCCGGGCGTCAGCAAGGTGTGGCTGCCGCTCGCCCCCGGCGGCCGGGAGGCCCTGGACTGAGGGTCCCCGGCTCACGGAGATCCGAGATCCCTGAGGGGCACGAAAGACCGGAGGTGGCGGAAAGACCGGAGGTGGCGGCGGCCTGAGGCCCCGTCACCTCCGTCACCTCCCTCGCCTCCGTGGCCTCCGTGGCCTCCGTCGGCTCAGGCTTGGGAGCGGGCCCCGAAGAGCTCGCGAAGGCGGCCGATCTGCTCGTGGCGTTCGGCCGCCGCCTGCTCTTCCAGTGTCCGCTCCGGGGCCTGCCACAGCAGCCGCTTGGTGGCCGCGGCGGCCCCGGCGTTCACCGCCAGCAGGGAGTCGACCAGGCCCTTCACGGCCGCGTCCAGGCCGTCCCGGGACGTCACGATCTCCGCCAGGCCGAGCCGGGCGGCCTCCTCGGCCCCGACAGTACGGGCGGTCAGGCACAGCTCCAGGGCGCGCGGCACGCCCACGATCTCCACCAGCGGCTTGGTGCCGGTCAGGTCGGGCACCAGCCCGAGCGCCGGCTCCTTCATGCAGAAGGACGTGTCGTCGGCGATCACCCTGATGTCGCAGGACAGCGCCAACTGGAACCCGCCGCCGATGGCGTGGCCGTGCACCGCCGCGATCGACACGATGCCGGGACGGCGCAGCCAGGTGTAGCCCTCCTGCAGCCCGGCGATGAACTGCTCGGCCTCGGCCGGGTCGGCGCCGCCGGAGAAGCGCCTCTCCCCCTCGCCGCCGGGGGCGAACATGCCCAGGTCGATCCCGGCCGAGAAGGACGGTCCGGCGCCGCGCACCACGACCACCCGCACGTCCTCGGGCAGGCTCCGGCCCGCCTCCGCCATCGCGCGCCACATCGCGAACGTCATCGCGTTGCGGCGCTCCGGGCGGTTCAGCGTGAGCGTCGCGACCGGGCCTTCGACGTCGAGGCGGAGCCCCGCCTCCTCCAGGCCGGGCCCGCCCTCCGTGCCACCGCCGGGCGGGCCGTCCGCGGCCCGGACCGGCCCCTCCCCGGCCGATCCGTTCGCCGCGTCACCGGAGGTCGCGGCCTCGGCCGCCGCCTCCCCGGGCCTGGCCGGTTCCGGCCGTGCCCGCCCGACCACCTCGTCCGCCATCCCGTTTCCCCTTCCACGCCTGTACCGGGTGCGGCCGCGTCCGGCGCGGCCGCGCCGGACGCGCGGCGGGGGGCGGGGACCGGGATCCCCGCGGCCCGCCCGCCGCCGCGACCGAACCCTACTCGGGCGGCCGGGGCGGCGGGTCAGGCGGTGCGCTCAACCGGGGGTGGGCCTCCGTTCAGGACTTCTTTCCGCGGGTCGCGCCGCCGCGACCGCGCAGGTTGACGCCGGATTCGGTGAGAATCCGGTGGATGAACCCGTACGAGCGGCCGGTGGCGGCTGCCAGGGCGCGGATGCTCTCGCCGGAGTCGTACCTCTTCTTGAGTTCCGCCGCCAGCTTGTCGCGCTCGGCACCGGTCACGCGGGTGCCCTTCTTAAGGGTCTCGGCCACGAGTACCTCCCGTAGTGATGTGGTGACCGCTGCGTTATCCCCCGCCATGATCAGTCATTCCCGCGCGTTCGGCTACCCACTCCACCAGAAAAGATCTGCGTGGAACGTCGTGCAGGTCACGCAAGGGCCACCAGATCGGCAAACTCATCACTCCAGATGTCTTCCACACCATCCGGCAGCAAAATCACTCTTTCCGGTCGGAGCGCGTCCACCGCGCCCTCATCGTGGGTCACCAGGACGATGGCGCCGGTGAAGGTGCGCAGCGCGGCCAGGATCTCGGCGCGGCTGGCCGGGTCGAGGTTGTTGGTGGGCTCGTCCAGCAGCAGCACGTTGGCGCTGGAGACCACCAGCATGGCCAGCGCCAGCCGGGTCTTCTCCCCGCCCGACAGGACGCCCGCGGGCTTGTCCACGTCGTCGCCGGAGAACAGGAACGAGCCCAGGATCTTGCGGACCTCGACCGGGGCCAGGCCGGGAGCGGCCGACTGCATGTTCTCCAGCACCGACCGCTCGACGTCGAGGGTCTCGTGCTCCTGGGCGTAGTAGCCCACGCGCAGGCCGTGTCCGGCCATCACCGTGCCGGTGTCGGGCTTGTCGACCCCGGCCAGCAGCCGCAGCAGGGTTGTCTTCCCGGCGCCGTTCAGGCCCAGGATGACGACCCGGCTGCCGCGGTCGACGGCCAGATCCACATCGGTGAAAATCTCCAAAGATCCGTACGATTTCGACAAACCCTCCGCGGTGAGCGGGGTCTTGCCGCACGGCGCCGGATCGGGAAAGCGGATCTTGGCGACCTTGTCGGCCTTCCGCTCGCCCTCGACCCCCGCCAGCAGTTGCCGGGCGCGGCGGTCCATCTGCTGGGCGGCCTTGGCCTTGGTGGCCTTGGCCCGCATCTTGTCGGCCTGCGAGAGCAGCGCGCCGGCCTGCCGCTGCGCGTTGGCCGACTCCCGGCGCCGCCGCCGCTCGTCGGTCTCGCGCTGCTGCAGGTACTTCTTCCAGCCGACGTTGTAGATGTCGATCACGCTGCGGTTGGCGTCCAGATGGAAGACCCGGTTGACCACGGCGTCGAGCAGGTCCACGTCGTGGCTGATGACCACCAGGCCGCCCTGGTGCGACTTCAGGAAGTCGCGCAGCCAGACGATCGAGTCGGCGTCCAGGTGGTTGGTGGGCTCGTCCAGCAGCAGCGTGTCGGCGCCGGAGAACAGGATGCGGGCCAGCTCGACCCGGCGCCGCTGCCCGCCGGACAGGGTGCCCAGGGGCTGGGACATCACCCGGTCGGGCAGGCCCAGGCTGGAGGCGATCGAGGCGGCCTCGGCCTCGGCGGAGTAGCCGCCGAGCACGTGCAGCCGCTCCTCCAGCCGCCCGTACCGGCGCACGGCCTTGTCGCGGTCGGCGCCGGTCGCGGTCGCCATCCGCTCCTCCGCCTCGCGCAGGTCGCGGATCACCTCGTCCAGGCCGCGGGCCGACAGGATCCGGTCGCGGGCCAGCTCCTCCAGGTCGACGCCGCGCGGGTCCTGCGGCAGGTAGCCGACCGTGCCCGAACGGGTGACGCTGCCCCGGGCGGGCAGCGCCTCCCCGGCCAGGACCTTGGTGAGGGTGGTCTTGCCGGCCCCGTTGCGGCCGATGAACCCGACCCGGTCGCCGGGGTTGACGCGGAAGGCGGCGCCTTCGATCAGCAGCCGGGATCCGGCGCGCAGCTCGATGTCGTTGGCAATGATCACGGTGAGGGCTTCCCCAGACGGAGGACACGCGGACTGGCTCGGAGGGAGGGTCGCACGGACGCGAAACAGCGCGTCACGATCCGTGATCGTGACGCGCTTGGAGCCTGTCAGCTCGGGAACGAAACCATCTGATCAGTGTACGTGACGCCGGCGGCCGGTCCCGGCCATGCCGATGGGGCCCGCGCCCGTGCGCGGGCCCGCCGCACGGACCAGGACGGCGCACCGGGACGGCGAGCGCGTCCCGGCCGCACGGAACGCGCGCGTGCAGCACCACCACACGAAGGAGTGTGCGTCCGATGACCCTTCTCACCAGCAACCCGCCGACGGGAACGCCGACCTGGCTCGACCTGGGGATCCCTGATCTCGGGCGGGCCAAGGAGTTCTACGGGGGCCTGTTCGGCTGGGAGTTCCAGGACTACGGCCCCGAGGCGGGCCACTACCACGCCTGCCTGCTGCGCGGCGAGCCGGTGGCGGGGATCATGCAGCTCCCCGAGCCGACCGGCGACTACTGGTGGAACCTCTACTTCGCCACCGACGACTGCGACGGCACCGTGAAACGCGTCACCGACGCCGGCGGCAGCATGGTCGAGGCGCCGATGGACGTGATGGACCAAGGCCGGATGGCGATCCTCAAGGACCCGGTGGGCGCCCAGTTCGGCCTGTGGGAGGGCCGCGAGCACATCGGCTCCCGGATCGTGAACGAGCCCGGCTCGTTCGTCTGGAGCGAGCTGGTGACCGGGGACCCGGCGCAGGCCGCCGACTTCTACCGCGCGGTGTTCGACCACACGCCGGAGCCGATGCAGGGCGAGATGGACTACACCGTGCTCAACCGGCCCGACGGGCACAGCATCGGCGGCATCATGGGGTCGCCCGGCGCCTCGCCAGGCTGGTTCACCTACTTCGACGTCGAGGACCCCGACGCGGCGGTCCGCACGGTCCGCGACGGCGGCGGCACCGTCGTCGCCGAGCCCGGGGACACGCCCTACGGCCGGATCGGCACGGCCGAGGACCCGTTCGGCGTCAGGTTCCATCTGATGAGGCCCTCCGAGATGTAGCACCGGCACCCGTGCGGGCGGCGCGAATCCTCCGCGCCGCCCGCACGGCACCGCCGCCCGCACGGCACCGCCGGCCGCGCGTCACTCCTGGCGTTCGGCGGCCAGCCGCTGGCCGATGGTGTGGTGCAGCCGCTGCAGGCCGCTGGTACCGAGCATGCCGACCTGGCCCTCCAGGTCGCGCAGCAGCGTGTCCTCGCTGGTCACGACCTCCGAGGACTGCATGAGGACGGTGCCCTGCCCGGTGAAGTCGAACTGGTGCTCCTCGCCCGAGGTGCCGCCGATGCCGAACACCATGCGGGCGGCGCCGAGCACGCCCCGCATGTACGAGTGGTCGTAGTGGTGGCACGGCGACGGGCAGTCCGCCCAGCCCAGCAGCGCCTGCGGGTCGACCCGGATCGGCGGCTCCACGAAGTGGACGGGACCGTTGGAGGCGGCCACGAACCGGCCCGTGCCGATCAGCGTGAGGAAGCCGGGGATGATCGACTGCTTGAGCTCCAGCCCCGGCTCGAACGCCAGCAGGTTCCCGGCGCGGATGGTCAGGTTGCCCTGGTCCAGGTCGAAGGAGTTGACGTCGAAGCCCCGGTCGGCCAGCACCAGCTTCCCCTGGCCCTGGGCGACGATCCAGTCGTGCGCGTACAGCGGGGAGTGGAAGGTGGAGGCGACCAGGGCGTCCAGCGGGCCCGACGACAGCGCCTCGAACCTGATCTGCCCGTAGTAGGCGATCATCTTGCCCTTCTGCGCGAACCACTGGCCGTTGAGGTCCACGCTGAAGGAGTAGGGGTTGACGTTGTCGTTGGACGGCAGCGTCATCGCGTTGAACGTGGCGGGAGGCGCGGGCGGCGGCCCCGGCGGTGGCATGCTCACGTCAGATCTTCCTCTCACTCGCCTGGACGTAGACGACGCCGGTGCCGCTGAGCTCCAGCTGGAACCCCTCGCCGGAGCCGCGCCCGACCAGGTCGCGCAGCCCCATCGCGGTGGTCAGCCTGTTCTGCACCTGGCCGCGGTGGGCGACGTAGGCCTGCGGGTCGACGTGGACGGGCCGCTGCGGGCCGATCGGCATCTGCATGACACCGCCGTGCGAGAGCAGGGCGCACGAGCCGTGCCCGGTGAGGGTGGTCGTGAACAGGCCCTGGCCGCTGACCGCGCCGCGGATCACGCCGCCGATCCCGCCGTCCTTGCCCATGAACATGGTGCCGACCTGCAGGGTGGCGTCGTGCACCAGCAGCCGGTCGGCCTCGACGACCAGCGTGTCGGCGCCGTTGAGCTCGATGACCTCCACGTGCAGCCCGGCGTGCCCGAACATCACGGTGCCCTGCCCGGTGACGTGCATCATCGAGGTGTGCTCCCCGGCGACGGCGCGGCCGAGGGCGCCGCCGATGCCCTGCCCTGAGGTGCTGGTGGGCGCGAACGACACCTGGCCGGTGTACGCCAGCATCGCGCCGCGCCTGCTGTAGACCTCCCGGCCGGGCGCGATCGCCACCTGGAGCATCTTGGAGTTGATCGACTCGTATCCGGGCATGCTCAGATCTCCAGAATTCCGCCGCGCTCGGCGGGCTGGACGTACACCAGCCCGTGCCCCTGGTACCGGAACTGCACGCTCTCGCCCGAGCCCTGCCCCAGCACGGTCCGCCAGTTGACGTCGGTCACGACGTCCTGCTGCAGCTGGCCGTGGTGGGCGACGTAGGCGTGGGGGTCGACGCACAGCGGCATCTGCGGGGTCACCTCCAGCGCGATCGCGGGGCCGTTGGACAGGATCGCCACCGTGCCGTGCCCGCCGACCTTGGTGGTGGCCAGGCCCTGGCCGGTGCCCATGCCGCGCAGGCCGATGAACTCGACCCCGGTCTGCAGCTGCCCGTCCAGCGCCAGCAGGCTCTCGGACTCCACGAACAGGGTGTCGCCCGTCAGCCGCACCAGCGTGACCTCGGTCGCCTCGCTGGCCAGGTAGACGGTGCCCTGGCCGCTGACCTCCATCAGCGTCATGCCCTCGCCGGCGATGCGGCGCTTGAGCGCCCCCCGCAGGCCCTCGCCACCGGTCATGCCCTGCCGCTTGAAGGACATCTGCCCCTCGTAGGCGACCATGGACCCGTTCAGCGCTCTGATCGTCTCGCCGGCCAGATCGACGGCCAGCATCTTGGAGCCGTTCATTCGGAATTGCGCCACGAGCCCACAAGATACCGGCTGATCGGCCGCGTCCGCCGGTCACGCGCACGCGCGGCCCCGCCCCTGACGCGCACGCGCGGCTCAGGGGCACGGGGGGTGCGGCGCTGTTCCAGGGGCGCGCAAAATCCGGCGCGTTGCGCGCGCCGTTCGCGGCGCGGATCAGGGAGGATGGCGGGCATGTGGATCGCCCCCGAGAACCGGAGCCTCAGCCGGTGGATCGTGCCCGGGATCGTGCTGGGCGCCGGCGCGGTGGTCGCGACGGTGCTGGCCACCGACGGCCGGACGGACACGGGACTCATCGCGCTGGCCGTGCTGGCCGGATACGCCGCCGCCCTGGCCTACCGCCGCAACGAGCCGGCGCTGACGATCAGCGAGGGGTTCGGCACCGGCCACCGGGCCCGCGCCCACCTGCGCGCGGCCGCCATGACCGGCGACGTCGTCACGGCGGCGCTGGTGGGCGCGGTCGTGGTGCAGGGGCTGCGCGGCGCCGACATCATGCCGTACGTGTGGCCGGCCGCGCTGGCGGGCGGCACCTACGCGCTGTCGGCCATGGCCAGCGCCCGCGCCCTCTGACCGAGCCCGGCCTCCGAGGGCCGGCCCCCGGAGGCCGGGCTCGGGAAGACGCGCCCCGCACGCGCGTCCGGATTCGTCCCCGCACGCGCCTCCGAGGCGCCCGGAGCGCGCGGCGCGGGTGCCGGAACGACGGTGACGCCGTGTCAGCGGCGGCTTACACACCCGCTGTGACCAGGGACGTCGCCGACGAATTGTGCGTAAACATCTGCTAACAAGTGCGGTTTCATCCGTTTTCGCACGGCATGATGCGGATGTGTCAGCCGTTGATGTCCTGCTCCCCTCCCGGGCGGTGTTCCAGCCGGTGGTCGATCTCGACACCGGGAACGTCGTCGCGGTCGAGGCCCATGCGGGCCCTCCGGCGGCTCAGATGCCCGAGGACCCCCGCTCCGCCGACCACCCCGCACTGCGCATCGATCCGGCCGGCGAGGACGTCCGCCGGGCCGTGGCCGCCGCCCGCGCCACCGCGGACCTGCGCACCCCGCTGCCCCTCCAGGTCGGCCTGCGCGCCGAGACGCTCGGGCACGGCGACGCCTTCCTCGCCGAGCTGCACCGGGGCCTGGGCGAGGCCGGCCGCCGCCCGCACGAGATCATCCTGTGCGTCAACGGCGGCTTCCCGCCCGCGCAGCGGCCCGCCGTCGCCACCGCGCTGCGCAAGCTGCGGCAGGCCGGCTACCTGATCGGGCTGGCCGGGCTCGGCGCCGTGCACGCCCCGCTGGACCTGCTCGTGGACGGCTCCCCGTACCTGGTCAAGCTCGACCCGGAACTGGCCCGCCGGGCCGGCTCCGATCCGCGCCGGGCCGCGCTGGTCACCTCGCTGGTGGAGCTGGCGCACCGGCTGGGCGTGCACGTCCTGGCACCCGGCCTGGCCACCGAGGAGCAGGTGCTGGCCCAGCGTGAGCTGGGCGTCCGCCTGGTGCAGGGGCCCGCGCTCGCCCCGCCCGAATGGCGGCCGGGCATGCGGGTCACGGTGCCGGTCGCGGCGCGGGAGGAGCCCCGCCGGGAACGGCCGGAGACCCTCCTGGGCCCCCGTGTCTCGGAGTTCACGCTGCCCGCGGTGACCGTGCCGCACACCGCCACCGCCGACGACGTGCTCGAGGTGCTCACCGCCGAGACCGGCACCACCAGCGTGGTGCTGATCGACGAGCGGCAGCGGCCCAGGGCCACCGTGGACCGCACCCGGTTCCTGCTGCGGCTGTCGGGGGCGTACGGGCACGCCCTGTACGCGCACAAGCCCGCCGGGATCCTCGCCGACATCCCCCGCCTGGTGCCCCGGACCGTGCCGGCCATCGCGGCGCTGCGGGCCGCCGGCCAGGAGAACGACCGGGTCTACGACGACCTGGTCGTCACCGACGAGCACGGGCGCTGCCTGGGCATCGTTCGGGTCGCCGACCTGATCCGCAGCCTCTCCCCCTGACGCGCCGCCCGGCCGCCGGCTCCGGGCGCCGCCCCCGGCCGCCGCGGCGGCTACGGCGCGGCGGCTACGGCGCGGGCTCGGTCCCACCGGGCGGGGCGCCGGCGGCCGTCTCCTGCGCGAGGATGGCCGCCTGCACGCGGCTGCGCAGCCCCAGCTTCCCCAGGATCCGGCTGACATGGGTCTTGGTCGTGGTCTCGGCCATGTCCAGGCGCTCGGCGATCTGCACGTTCGACAGGCCTTCGCCCAGGCAGGCGAACACCTCCCGCTCCCGCGGCGTCAGCTCGGCCAGCCCGGCGGGCGCGGGGGACGCGGGCGCGGGCCGGGACGCGAACGCGCCGATCAGCCTGCGCGTCACCCTGGGGGCGATGATCCCCTCCCCCGAGGCCACCGTCCGCACCGCCTCCACCAGCCGGTCGGCGTCGACGTCCTTGAGAAGGAACCCGGCGGCCCCCGCCCGCAGCGCGCCGAAGACGTACTCGTCCACGTCGAAGGTCGTCAGCACCAGCACGTCCGCGATCCCGACGATCTCCCGGGTGGCGGAGATGCCGTCCAGGCGCGGCATCCGGATGTCCATCAGGACCACGTCGGGGCGCAGCTCCCGGGCCAGCGCCACCGCCCGCTCCCCGTCGGCGGCCTCGCCGACCACGGTCATCCCCGGCGCGGAGCCCAGGATCAGCACCAGCCCGGCCCGGACCGCCGCCTGGTCGTCGGCCACCAGCACCCTGATCACGCGTTCTCCCTCTCCACCTCGACGGGCAGCTCGGCGCGCACCCGCCAGGCGCCGTCGCACGGCCCGGCCTCGAACGTCCCGTCCAGCATCGCCGCCCGCTCCCGCATCCCGATCAGGCCGGCGCCCGAGCCGGGCAGCCGCGGGGCGTCCGGGCCCAGCGGGCTGCTCACCTCCACGACCACCCGGTCGTGCAGGTAGCGCAGCCGGACCACGGCCCTGCCGGGACCGCCGTGCTTGAGCGCGTTGGTCAGCGACTCCTGCACGATCCGGTACGCGGCCAGCTCGACCGCCGCGGGCAGCTCCGGCGGCTCGCCCCGCACCTCCAGCGCGGCCGTCAGATCCGCGCGCCGGGTGTTCCCGACCAGCCGCTCCAGCCCGTCCAGCCGGGGCGCGGCGGGCGGATCGCGGTCCTCGCCCTCCCGCAGCAGGCTGATCATGCGGCGCATCTCGGCCAGGCCCTGCACGCTGTTCTCCCGGATGATCTCCATCGCCCGGTTGAGGGCGTCCCGGTCCAGGTCGGGCACCTTCAGCACGGCCGAGGAGTGCAGCGCCACCGCGCTGAGATGGTTGGCGATCACATCGTGCAGCTCGCGGGCCATCCGGGCCCGCTCGGCGTTGACGGCGCCGCGCCGGTCCAGCTCGGCCAGCCGCGCCATCTGCTCGGCCCGCTGGCGCTCGGCCTGCGCGGTGAACCGGTGCTCGCGCACGGCCATCGCCGTCATGACCGGCATGATCCAGGTCACCCCGGCGATCGCGGCGACGATCACGGTGCCGCTGACGGTGCGCCACTCGGCCAGCACGAAGCCGCTCACGGCGAGCGTGCCCGCGGCGGTCGCGACCAGCAGCCGCTCGGCGGTGCGGCGCCGCCCGTACAGCGACGCCGCGTACAGCAGGTCGCCGTAGATGATCGCCGAGGCGAACCCCGGCCCCAGGACGAGATCGGCGATGTTGAACGGGGTGGCGGCCAGCAGCGCCATGCGCGGGGCCGTGCGGCGGAACGGTATGGCCGCGACCAGCCCGAGCAGCGGCACCACCCGCCAGCCCCTGCCCGGGTCGGCGTCCTCGAACCAGGTCGCGTACCCCTTCGCGGCGATCAGCAGGAGGCCGCCCACCAGCGCGACCACGGCGACGAGCGTGTCGTTCCGGGTGACGCGCGGGAGGCGGGCGGGCGGTCGGGTCGGTGGCACGATCCCATCTCAGCATCCCCCGGGAGCACTCCGCCTCCGCCTCCGCGACGGCACGCCGTACATCGTTCGGACGACCCCCGTTTTCGGCATCCGTGAGGAGGCGCGCGGCCCGCCGCCGCGAAACCATCGAAGGCAGGCACTACGACGAGGGGGAACGTTGCTGCTCGCGCTGATCGCCGCCTGCGAGATCGGGTTCTGGCTGCTGCTGCTCGCCGGGCTCGCGGTGCGCTACCTGCTGCGGCGCCGCCGGCTCGGCGCCGCCCTGCTGATGTGCGTCCCCGTGCTGGACGTGATCCTGCTGACCGCCACGGTCGTCGACCTGCGGGGCGGCGCCACCGCCGACTTCACCCACGGGCTGTCGGCCGCCTACCTGGGCTACTCCGTGGCGTTCGGGCACAGCATGATCCGCTGGGCCGACGAGCGCTTCGCGCACCGCTTCGCGGGCGGGCCGCCGCCGAAGGGCAAGCCCAGGTACGGCCGCGCCCGCGTCCGCTACGAGTGGCGGGAGTTCGGCAAGGCGACGCTGGCCACGGCCATCGCCTGCGGCGTCCTGCTCTCCATGATCGTCATGGTGGACGAGCCGTCCCGCACCGAGGCGCTGCTGGGCTGGACGATGCGGTTGGCGATGGTCCTGGCGATCTGGTCGCTGTGGCCCATCACCCACACCCTGTGGCCCGCCACGCCCAAGCCGGGCGAGCAGGAGCCCGCCGACCGGTCGCTCGACGCCTCCGCCACCCACCGCTGACGGCCCGGAGACGCCGGCGCCCCGGCCACCTCACGGCGAGGTGACCGGGGCGCCGGCATGGACGGCCCGCCCGGAGGCGGCCGTCGGACGTCAAGCCGCGTCGGACGTCGAAGCCGCGTCAGAAGCCGAAGCCGCGTCAGACGTTGAAGCCCAGGGCGCGCAGCTGGTCCCGGCCGTCCTCGGTGATCTTGTCCGGGCCCCACGGCGGCAGCCAGACCCAGTTGATCTTGACGTCCTTGACCAGACCGTCCAGCGCGCTGGCCGCCTGGTCCTCGATCACGTCGGTGAGCGGGCAGGCCGCGCTGGTCAGCGTCATGTCCAGGGTGGCGACCTCGTCGGCCAGGTTCACGCCGTAGACCAGGCCGAGGTCGACCACGTTGATCCCCAGCTCGGGGTCGACCACGTCGCGCAGGGCCTCGAGGATCTCCTCCTCGGCCTCGTTCGAGGTGACGGCCGTGGTGCCCGCGGCCTCCGCGGTCTCCGTGCCGGTGGTGTCTGCGGGGGTGTCGCTCATGATGCCTCTCCGAGTGCTCGGGCGGTCGCGTCCTTCCACGCCATCCAGGCGAGCAGGGCGCACTTGATCCTGGCGGGGTACTGCGAGACCCCGGCGAAGGCGATGGCGTCCTCCAGGACGTCCTCGTCCGGCTCGCCCTGGCCGCGCGACTGCATCAGCGCCAGGAACTCCTCGCCGACCGCCATCGCCTCCTTGACGGACTTGCCGATGATCAGATCGCTCATCACCGACGCGCTCGCCTGGCTGATCGAGCAGCCCATGGCGTCGTAGGAGACGTCCGCGACGCGGGCGTCCTGCCCCTCGCCGTCGAGGTGCACGCGCAGGGTCACCTCGTCGCCGCACGTGGGGTTGACGTGGTGCGCCTCGCCCTCGTACGGCTCCCGCAGCCCCTTGTTCAGAGGGTTGCGGTAATGATCCAGGATGACCTCCTGGTACATCGCCTCGAGCTGCATGTCGTCCTTTTCTCCTCCGAGGGGCCTTCCCCGGGTACAACCGGCCCGCGCGCCGGGCTGTTCCTGCCGGCACGCGGGCCGGTGCGCGCCGGAGAACTAGTGCGTGCCGAAGAACTTCTGGGCGTGCCGTACCCCGTCGGCGAGCGCGTCCACGTCGGCGAGGGTGTTGTAGAGGTAGAACGTCGCCCGCGTGGTCGCCGGGATGTTGAAGCGGCGGCAGATGGGCCACGCACAGTGGTGCCCCACCCGGATCGCCACGCCCAGCTCGTCCAGCACCTGGCCCACGTCGTGCGGGTGGATGTCGTCCACGGTGAACGACACCGCGCCGCCGCGCGCGTCGGTGCTGAGCGGGCCGATCAGCCGGACGCCGGGGATGTCGCCGAGCCGCTCCAGCGAGTAGGCGACCAGCGCCTCCTCGTGCGCGTGCACCCGGTCCATCCCCAGCTCGGTGAGATAGTCGCAGGCCGCGCCCAGGCCGATCGCCTGCGCCGTCATCGGCACCCCGGCCTCGAACCGCTGCGGCGGCGGCATGAAGGTGGAGCCCTCCATCCGCACCACCTCGATCATGGACCCCCCGGTGATGAACGGCGGCATGGCCTCCAGCAGCTCGCGGCGGCCCCACAGCACGCCGATCCCGGTCGGGCCGAGCATCTTGTGCCCGGAGAAGGCCAGGAAGTCGACGCCCAGCGCGGCCACGTCGACCGGCTGGTGCGGGACCGACTGCGCGCCGTCCAGCAGCACCAGCGCGCCCACCTCCCGGGCCCGCGCCGCGATCAGGTCGATCGGCGGCACCGTGCCCAGCACGTTGGACTGGTGGGTCAGCGCGACCAGCTTCGTCCGCTCGTTGACGATCTCGTCGAGGTGCTCCAGGTCGAGCCGGCCCTCGTCGGTGATGCCGAACCAGCGCAGCGTGGCCCCGGTCCGCCGGCACAGCTGCTGCCAGGGGACCAGATTGGCGTGGTGCTCCATCTCCGAGACCACGATCTCGTCGCCCGGGCCGACCCTGAACCGCTCGGACTCCTGGCCGGCCGTGGCCGCGTTGCTCATCGCGTACGCGACCAGGTTGATGCCCTCGGTGGCGTTCTTGGTGAACACCAGCTCGCCCGGCACCGCCCCGATGAACGAGGCGATGGTGGCGCGGGCGTCCTCGTACTCGGCGGTGGCCTCCTCGGCCAGCAGGTGCGCCCCGCGGTGCGGCGCCGCGTTGTGGCGCTCGTAGAACTCCCGCTCGGCGTCCAGCACCCGGACGGGCTTCTGCGAGGTCGCCCCGGAGTCGAGGTAGACCAGGTCACGCCCGCCGCGGACGGTCCGCTGCAGCAGCGGGAAATCCTTCTTCAGCTCTTCGGGGAGCATGGTCATGACGCACCTCCCGGCCGCGTCCGGCCGCCACCGCGGCCTTCCGGCTCGCTCATGCCGACGCGCCCGCCTTCACGTACTTCTCGTAGCCCTCGTTCTCCAGGGTGTCGGCCAGCTCGGGGCCGCCCTCGGCGACGACCCGGCCGCCGGCGAACACGTGCACGAAGTCGGGCTTCACGTACCGCAGGATGCGGGTGTAGTGGGTGATCAGCAGCACGCCGGTCTCGCCGGAGCCGGAGAACCGGTTGACGCCCTCGGAGACGACCTTGAGGGCGTCCACGTCCAGGCCCGAGTCGGTCTCGTCCAGCACCGCGACCTTCGGCTTGAGCAGCTCCAGCTGCAGGATCTCGTGCCGTTTCTTCTCGCCGCCGGAGAAGCCCTCGTTCAGCGAGCGCTGGGCGAAGGCGGGGTCGATGGACAGCGCCTCCATCGCCTGCTTCATCTCCTTGGAGAACTCGCGCAGCTTCGGCGCCTCGCCCCGGACGGCGGTGACCGCCGAGCGCAGGAAGTTCGACACCGACACGCCGGGCACCTCGACCGGGTACTGCATGGCCAGGAACAGCCCGGCGCGGGCGCGCTCGTCGACGCTCATGCCCAGCACGTCCTCGCCGTCCAGCGTGACCGAGCCGGAGGTCACCTCGTACTTGGGGTGGCCCGCGATCGCGTAGGCGAGGGTGGACTTGCCCGAGCCGTTGGGGCCCATCAGCGCGTGGGTCTCGCCGGCCCGCACGATCAGGTCGACCCCGCGCAGGATCTCCTTGCTCCCGTCGGCGCCGTCGGCGACGGAGACGTGGAGGTCGCGAATCTCTAGGGTGGTCATGATCTTGTATCTCTCAGTCGTCTCTCAGTCGCCGGAGCCCAGCGAGACGTACACGTCGCCGTCCTCGACCTTGACCTTGTACGTGGCGATCGGCTGGGTCGCCGGCGGGTTGGTGGGCTTGCCGGTGCGCAGGTCGAAGCAGGACCCGTGCAGCCAGCACTCGATGGTGCCGTTGAAGACCTCGCCCTCGGACAGGGAGACCTCCGCGTGCGAGCAGATGTCGTTCACCGCGTGCACGTCGTCGCCGGCGCGCACCAGCGCCACCGGCGTGTCGCCGATCTCCACGCCGAGCGCGCCCTCCGCGGGGATCTCGGTCAGGGCGCACACCTTGACGTACCCGTCCCGGGGGGACGCCCCGCCCCCCGCGCGCTTCGCGTCGGAGGTCATTTCTCCCGGGCTCCCCTGTCGAGCTCGGCCTCGATCGCCTCGGCCACCTTGGCGCGGACGTCCTCGACCTCGATCCGCTCGATCAGCTGGCCCAGGAAGCCCCGCACCACCATGCGCCGGGCGTCGTCGTAGGTGATCCCCCGCGCCTGCAGGTAGAACAGGTGCTCGTCGTCCAGGCGGCCGGACGCCGAGGCGTGCCCCGCGCCCGCGACCTCGCCGGTGAGGATCTCCAGGTTCGGCACCGAGTCGACCCGGGTGCCGTCGGTGAGCACCAGGTTGCGGTTGAGCTCGTAGGTGTCGGTGCCCTCCGCCTCGGCCCGGATGATCACGTCGCCGATCCAGACCGCGTGCGCGTCCCGGTCCTGCAGCGCGCCGCGGTAGTCGACGCGGCTGCGGCAGTGCGGCACGGCGTGGTCGACCAGCAGCCGGTGCTCCAGGTGCTGGCCGCCGTCGGCGAAGTAGACGCCGTACAGTTCGGCGTCGCCGCCGGGCTGGTCGTAGGACACCGTCGGGGAGATCCGCACCAGGTCGCCGCCCAGCGTCACGTTGTGCGAGACGAACCGGGCGTCGCGGCCCAGGCGGGCGTGCTGGTGGGAGACGTGCACGGTGTCGTCGGACCAGTCCTGCAGGCTGATCACCGAGAGCCGGGCGCCGTCGCCGACGACGAACTCGACGTTGTCGGCGTAGGTGGCCGGGCCGCGGTGGCTGAGCACCACCGTGGCCTCGGCGAACGGCTCCAGCAGCACGGTGGTGTGGCCGTAGGCCGCCGCGGAGGCGTCCTCGCCGCGCAGCCGCAGGACCGTCGGCCGGGACGCGACCGTCTCCTTGGGCACGGTCACCACCGTCGCCTGCGTGAACGAGGCCCAGGCCTGCGCGCTCACCCGGTCGGCGGGCACGTAGGCCTTGCCCAGCCGGGCGTCGTCGCGGCCGACAGACTCCACCCGCACCTCGGGCGCCGCGTCGGCCTCGACGATGACCTTGCCGTCGGCCTCGGCGGTGCCGTTGTGCAGGCCGCGCAGGCGGCGCAGCGGGGTGAACCGCCACTCCTCCTCGCGGCCCGTCGGGACCTCGAAGTCGGCGACCTCGTAGGAGGCCTTCTCGTGCAGCGTCGAGAGAGGCCGTGTCTCCAGCCCCATCAGCCGACGGCTCCTTCCATCTGCAGCTCGATCAGCCGGTTCAGCTCCAGGGCGTACTCCATGGGCAGCTCGCGCGCGATCGGCTCGACGAACCCGCGCACGATCATGGCCATCGCCTCGTCCTCGTTGAGGCCCCGGCTCATCAGGTAGAACAGCTGGTCCTCCGACACCTTGGAGACGGTGGCCTCGTGGCCCATCTCCACGTCGTCCTCGCGGACGTCCACGTAGGGGTAGGTGTCGGACCGGCTGATCTGGTCGACCAGCAGCGCGTCGCACTTGACCGTGGACTTGCTGTGCTCGGCGCCCTCCTGGATCTCCACCAGGCCCCGGTAGCTGGTGCGGCCGCCGCCGCGCGCCACCGACTTGGACACGATGGTGCTGGAGGTGTTGGGCGCGGCGTGCACCATCTTGGCGCCGGCGTCCTGGTGCTGGCCCTCGCCGGAGAACGCGATCGACAGCGTCTCGCCCTTGGCGTGCTCGCCGAGCAGGTACACCGCCGGGTACTTCATGGTGACCTTGGAGCCGATGTTGCCGTCGACCCACTCCATGGTGGCGCCCTCGTAGGCGACGGCGCGCTTGGTCACCAGGTTGTAGACGTTGTTCGACCAGTTCTGGATCGTGGTGTAGCGGACGCGGGCGTCCTTCTTCACCACGATCTCCACGACCGCCGAGTGCAGCGAGTCGGACTTGTAGATCGGAGCGGTACAACCCTCGACGTAGTGCACGTACGAGCCCTCGTCGGCGATGATCAGGGTCCGCTCGAACTGGCCCATGTTCTCGGTGTTGATCCGGAAGTAGGCCTGCAGCGGGATCTCCACGTGCACGCCCGGCGGCACGTAGATGAACGACCCGCCCGACCACACGGCGGTGTTGAGGGCGGCGAACTTGTTGTCGCCGACCGGGATCACCGAGCCGAAGTACTCCTGGAAGATCTCCGGGTGCTCGCGCAGCCCGGTGTCGGTGTCCAGGAACAGGACGCCCTTCTCCTCCAGGTCCTCACGGATCTTGTGGTAGACGACCTCGGACTCGTACTGGGCCGCGACCCCGGCGATCAGCCGCTGCTTCTCGGCCTCGGGGATGCCGAGCTTGTCGTAGGTCGCCTTGATGTCGGCGGGGAGTTCCTCCCACGTCGCCGCCTGCTTCTCCGTGGAGCGCACGAAGTACTTGATGTTGTCGAAATCGATCTCCGACAGGTCCGCCCCCCAGGTCGGCATCGGCTTCTTGCCGAACAGCCGCAGCCCCCTGAGGCGCAGGTCGAGCATCCAGTCCGGCTCGCCCTTCTTGGTGGAGATGTCGCGCACGACCTCTTCGTTCAGGCCGCGGCGCGCCGATGCTCCGGCCGCGTCGGGGTCGGACCAGCCGAACTTGTACCTGTCGAGCCCTTCCAGCTCCGGGTGGGCTGCCGTCGTCATCGAAATACTCCAGAGAGTGATGGTGTGACTACGTCGTGATAACCGAGCGACCGGCGGCGGGGCATGCCGTTGCAGGACGTGGAGACCTCGCCGTTGGGCGGTCTGCGAAACGCCGACCTCAACCCCCGGGTCGGAAAACCCGGCTTCGGCCGCTGGGTGGATGTCAAAGGGAGGTCCTCCCGGACTCATCATTCGATGTGTCGCCACGGGCCCGGTCGGCGGAGAGGTCGGCCGGGCTGACGTGGGTGGTGCAGATCCCGTCGCCGTGGGCGATGGTCGCCAGCCGCTGGACGGGGGTGCCCAGAAGGCGGCTGAACGCCTCGGTCTCGGCCTCGCACAGCTGCGGGAACTCCGCGGCGACGTGCGCGACCGGGCAGTGGTGCTGGCATAGCTGCTCGCCGCCGCCGGGCCTGGGGCCCTTGGCGGCCGCGGCGGCGTAGCCGTCGCCCGAGAGCGCCTCGGCCAGCTTGCGCACCCGCTGGTGCGGCGGGGCGTCCCGCACCACCGGCAGGTAGCGGCGCTCCAGGTCGGCGATCTGCCGGCGGGCGAACTCCGCCACCGCCCGCTCCCCCGCCTTCTCGGCGAGGAACCGCAGGGCGCTGGTGGCGAGATCGTCGTAGGCGTGCACGAACGCGCTGCGCCCGGCGTCGGTGATCGCGAACCACTTGGCCGGCCGCCCGCGGCCGCGCCGCGCCTGCGGCCGTGCCCGGCGGATCTCGATCATGCCCTCGGCCAGCAGCGCGTCCAGGTGACGCCGGATCGCGGCCGGCGTGAGGCCGACCCGGTCGCCCAGCGCCGAGGCGGTGATGGGACCGTGTTCGAGGACGAGCCGGGCCACCCGAGCACGGGTGTCGCGCTCGGTCACCCCGATCGTCGTCTTCTCGCCCACGTTTTTCACAACATCAGTGTGCCGTAATTCCTTCCCGGCGACCAATGCCTTCCCGGATGTCATGGCTCACGCAGGTTAGCCTTACCTAACCTGCGGTGATGCGATTCTCCGGGACACGTGGTCGACCGGGCACGGAGGGCGGCCGCGCGGTCTTGGCGCCGCCCGCGCGACCACCTCGAGGGCACCACGGAGTCATCCGATTCCACAGCAGGAGGCCGCCCGCACATCGCGGAGGCCCGGGAACGCCCGGCGGGTGGGCCATCGGAGGCAGGCCGCAGGGCGCGCGTCAGGGGCGGCGACGCCCGCGCGGGCCGCGCGACCGGGAGCCGGCCCTGTCCGCGCTCTGCGCCGCCACCAGGATCGACACCACGACACCCGACACCAGGAGCGCCCCCACCAGGGCCGCCGGGGCGATCGCCCGCAGGGACGACAGGCAGCGCGCGAGCCGGGTCCCCGCGCGGACCTCGACGACCTCGATGCGCCGGACACCGCGGTTCTCCTCGGAGCCGCCCTGACTCCCCTCAGGGCCCGGCTCGGGGTCGCCTGCGCCGTCCGGCATCAGGCGCCGGACGAGTTCGGGATCCTCCTCGGCCATGCGCCGGGCGATCTCGTTCAGCGTCCGGATCTCCTCTGCCGACAGCGACATCTGCGACCCCCAAGGCCTGCTGGTTGCAATGGTTCCAATGCGCGGGTGACAAGGAAGGTTTAATTGCTTTTGTGACCCGTGTCCAATTTTTGACCTTGCCATTGCTGTGACCTGGGTCACTCTCCGTGGGACCGTTCCACCCCCGACCCCGCCGGTCGGGCGCGGAAGCGTCCGAGGGCCGACCTAAACTCGGGTCCATGGCACCCCCTGGAGAGAGCGCGGTCGAGGTCGGCGATCTGGTCAAGCGCTACGGACCGTCCACCGCGGTGGACGGTCTCTCGTTCCGCGCCGCCCGGGGCGCCGTGACCGCGATGCTGGGCCCCAACGGCGCCGGCAAGACCACCACGATCGAGATCTGCGAGGGCTTCCGCCGGGCCGACTCCGGGCGCGTCCGCGTCCTCGGGCTCGACCCGGTCGCCGACGGCAGGGCCCTCAAACCGCGCGTGGGCGTGATGCCGCAGTCCGGAGGAGTGCCGGGTACGGCGCGGGCGGGCGAGTTCCTGCGCCTGGTCGCCTCCTTCCACAGCCGCCCGCTCAACCCGGCCGCGCTGCTGGAGCGGCTCGGCCTGGCCGGGCAGGCCCGCACCCCGTTCCGCAGGCTCTCGGGCGGCCAGCAGCAGCGGCTGTCGCTGGCGGTCGCGCTCGTGGGCAGGCCCGAGCTGGTCTTCCTGGACGAGCCCACCACCGGCCTCGACCCGCAGGCCCGCCACTCCACCTGGGAGCTGGTCGAGGAGCTGCGCGGCGCCGGGGTCGCGGTCGTGCTCACCACCCACTACATGGAAGAGGCCGAGCGCCTGGCCGACCACGTCGTCATCGTCGACCACGGGACGGTCGTGGCGCAGGGCGCCCCCGCCGAGCTCGCCGGCGCGGAGCGGCAGCTGCGCTTCCGGGCGCGGCCCGGGCTGGGCCTGGACGAGCTGCTGTCGGCCCTCCCGCTGGGCAGCGCCGCCAAGGAGTCCCCGGCCGGCCACTACCTGGTCGAGGGCGACGTGCGGCCCGAGCTGCTCGCGACGGTGACCGCCTGGTGCGCCTCGCACGGCGTCATGGCCGAGGAGCTGCGCATCGAGCGCCGCACCCTGGAGGACGTCTTCCTGGAGCTGACCGGACGGGAGCTGCGCTCATGACCGCCACCGAGCCCGCACCCGCCTCCCCGGCCGGCACCCCGCTCGACCTCTCTCCCGCACCGGGCGCGGCCCCGCTCCCGCGGATGATCCTCGCCCAGGCCGGCTACGAGCTGCGGACCCTGCTGCGCAACGGCGAGCAGCTCCTGCTCACCATGATCATCCCGGTGGTGCTGCTGGCGCTGTTCGGCGGGACGTCCCTGCTCGACCTGGGCCCGGGCCCCCGGGTCGACTTCCTGGCCCCCGGCGTCCTGGCGCTGGCGGTGATGTCGACCGCGTTCACCGGGCAGGCCATCGGCACCGGGTTCGAGCGCCGCTACGGCGTGCTCAAACGGCTCGGCGCCACCCCCCTGCCGCGCTCCGGGCTGATCGCCGCCAAGACCCTCACGGTGCTGGCCGTGGAGGCCCTCCAGGCGGCCGTGATCTGCGCGGTCGCGCTGGCCATGGGCTGGAGCCCGCACGGCGACCCGGCCTCCGCGCTGGCGCTGATCCTGCTCGGCACCGCGGCGTTCAGCGGCTTCGGCCTGCTCATGGCGGGCACCCTGCGCGCCGAGGCCACCCTGGCCGCCGCCAACCTGGTGTACGTGCTGCTGCTGGCCGTCGGCGGCGTGGTCTTCCCGCTGGAGCGCTTCCCCTCGGCGGTGCGCTCGGCGCTGGAACTGCTGCCGATCTCGGCGCTGGCCGAGGGGCTGCGGGACGTCCTGCAGCACGGCGCGGCGTTCCCGGGCGGGCCGCTGCTCGTCCTGGCGGTGTGGGCCGTCGCGGGGCTCGCCCTGGCCGCCCGGTTCTTCAGGTGGGAGTGACGCGGATCATCGGGCTCGCGCAAGTCACGGGGACGGCCGATCGGAGGGAAGCGGCGGATGGCACTGGCTGAGGCACCCGGCTCGTACGGCCGGGTCGGCGGCTTCCCCGAACGCCTGCGGCTGCTGTCGCTGGGGGCGGTGCCGCCGCCCGCCCTCATCCTGCTGGGGATCCTGTCGGTGCAGATCGGCGCGGGCCTGGCCAAGCACATGTTCGACCGGATGCCGCCGAGCGCGATGGTGCTCATGCGGCTGCTCACCTCGGCGATCGTGCTCGGTTTCCTGGCCCGCAAGGCCCTGCGCGGCATCCTGCGCGACCACTCGCGCAAGAGCCTGGCGATCGCCGCCTGCTTCGGCCTGTCGCTGGCGCTGATGAACTACTCGATCTACCAGTCGTTCTCCCGGATCCCGCTGGGCATGGCGGTCACGATCGAGTTCCTGGGGCCGCTGCTGGTGTCGATCGTGGCCTCCCGCCGTCCCCGCGACCTGGTCTGGGCGGCGCTGGCGGGCGGCGGCGTGGTGATGCTGGCGCGCGGCGGCGGCGAGGCCGACCTGGCCGGCATCGGCTTCGCGCTGCTGGCCGGAGCCTGCTGGGCCGCCTACATCCTGTTCAGCGCGGCCACCGGGCGGCGGTTCGCCGGCTCGTCCGGGCTGGCGCTGGCCAGCATCGTCGGCACGGTCGCGATCCTGCCGATGGGCGTCGCGGAGGGCGGGTCCGCCCTGCTCGACCCGCAGCTGCTGGCGCTGGGCATCGCCGTGGGGCTGCTGTCGTCGGTGATCCCCTACTCGCTGGAGCTGGAGGCGCTGCGCACGATGCCGCCGCGTGTCTTCGGGATCCTGATGAGCCTGGAGCCCGCCGTGGCCGCGCTGGTCGGCGTGGCGCTGCTGGGCGAGGTCCTCACCGGGCGGCAGTGGGTGGCGATCGTCTGCGTGATCGTCGCCTGCGCCGGGGCCACCCTGGGCCCGGCGAAGACGCCGCCCGCCCCCGACCCGTGACCCGAGCCGTGACCCGAGCCGTTCGGGTCGGCCACGCGGCGCGGCCCGGGCGGGCGGGCGCGGTGGCGGGAGGCTCGGCGAAGGTGAAAGGATCCGTGGAAGGATCATCGCGGAACGCGTGTCGGCGAGGAGTTGGAGGGGTCACCGTGACCGGCTGGGGAGAGGACCAGGGATTGCCGCCCGAGTACTTCGAGGCGGGCTCTCCGTCGTTCGTCGACTTCCTGCGGGTCCACTCGCCCGAGACGCTCCCGGTCAACCGGCTCCCGCAGGACGGCGGCGCCGGGCTCGAGCTGCCGCACGGCACCACCGTCCTGGCGCTGACGTTCGCCGGCGGCGTGATGATGGCCGGCGACCGCCGCGCCACCCGCGGCCACCAGATCGCCTACCGCGAACTGGAGAAGGTGCAGCGCGCCGACGAGCACTCGGTCGTCGCCTTCGCCGGGACGGTCGGGCTCGCGCTGGAGATGGTCCGGCTGTTCCAGGTCGAGCTGGAGCACTACGAGAAGATGGAGACCGTGCCGCTGTCGCTGCCGGGCAAGGCCCGCCGCCTCGGCGCCGTCATCCAGGCCAACCTCGCCCAGGCGATGCAGGGCCTGGCGGTCGTCCCGCTGTTCGCCGGCTACGACCCCGACACCGGCGAGGGCAGGATCTTCACCTACGACATCACCGGCTCGCCGCAGCCTGCCCGCGACTACCACGCCGAGGGCTCGGGCTCCCCGTACGCCACCGGCGCCCTCAAGAAGCTCTACCGGCCCGACCTGTCGGTCGAGGACGCGGCCGAGGTGTGCGTGCAGGCGCTCTACGACGCCGCCGACGACGACACCGCCACGGGCCTGCCCGACCGCGCCCGGCGGATCTACCCGGTGGTGTCGATCGTCACCGCCGACGGTTACCGCAGGCTGCCCGAGGAGCAGGTCGCGGAGATCGCCGACCGGGTCGTCGAGGCCCGCCACGAGCGTCCCGGCGGGCCGGTCGCGCCGCTCCGCTGACTGTCGTACCCCCGTCCTAGACTCGCGGTATGGCACGGGCGAACGATGAGGCCGCGGCGCTCATCCAGGAGCTGGCGGACCTGCTGTCGATCACGGGCGGCGACGCCTTCAAGGTCAGGGCGTACGAGAAGGCGGCACGGGCGATCGCCGGGCATCCCGACGACATCGCGGGCATGGACCTGGCCGGGCTGCGCACCATCCCCACGGTCGGCGAGGCGATCGCCAAGAAGCTGCTCGACTACAACACCACCGGCACCATCCGGCAGGTGGAGGAGCTGCGCACCCAGATCCCCGCGGGCGTCCGCGCCCTGACCGCCATCCCCACCCTCGGCCCGAAGAAGGCGCTGGCGGTGTACGAGGCGCTCGGCATCTCCTCGGTGACCGAGCTGGCCGACGCGATCCGCGCGGGGCGGCTGCGCGGCCTCAAGGGCTTCGGCGCCAAGACCGAGGAGAACATCCTGCACGGCATCGAGCTGATGCAGCAGTCGGGCGAGCGGGTCCTGATCGACGTGGCGACCGATCTCGCCGAGGAGATCGTGGCCGCCCTGTCGGCGGTCACCGGCTGCCTGCGCTGCACCTACGCGGGCTCGCTGCGGCGGATGCGCGAGACGATCGGCGACATCGACGTGCTGGCCGCCGCCACCGAGCCCGGCCCGATCATGAAGGCGTTCACCGGGCTGCCGATCGTGGCCGAGATCATCGCGAGCGGCGAGAAGAAGACCTCCGTCCGCACCGCCAAGGGCCTCCAGGTCGACCTGCGGGTCGTCCCGCCCGAGTCGTGGGGCGCCGCCCTGCAGTACTTCACCGGCTCCCAGGCCCACAACATCCGCACCCGGGAGATCGCCGTCCGGGCCGGTCTCAAGCTCTCCGAGTACGGCCTGTTCGACGCCGAGTCCGGGGCGCTGATCGTCTCCGAGACCGAGGAGGAGGTCTACGCCCGGCTCGGCCTGCCCTGGGTGCCGCCCGTCCTGCGGGAGGACCGCGGCGAGATCGAGGCCGCGCTCAAGGGCGGGCTGCCGCGCCTGGTCACCGTGGAGGACCTCCGGGGCGACCTGCACTCCCACACCGACCTCACCGACGGCGTCGCCACGCTGGAGGAGATGGTGGAGGCCGCCGCCGCGCGCGGCCTGGAGTACTACGCGATCACCGATCACGCGCCCAACCTGTTCATGCAGCGAATGACCGACGAGAAGATCCTCGCCCAGCGCGACCAGGTCCGCGACCTGCAGGAGCGCTATCCGGACCTCACCCTGCTGCACGGCACCGAGCTGAACATCGACCCCGACGGCGGCGTCGACTGGGACGCCGATTTCCTGGAGGGCTTCGACATCTGCGTGGCGTCGATCCACTCCCACTTCACCCAGGACCAGGCCGAGATGACCCGCCGCCTGGTCCGCGCCTGCGAGAACCCGCACGTCCACGTGATCGGCCACCCCACGGCCCGTTCGATCGGCAGGCGGCGCCCGGTCGACGCCGACTGGGACGAGGTCTTCAAGGCCGCCGCCCGCACCGGCACCGCCATGGAGATCGACTCCTTCCCCGACCGGCTCGACCTGCCGGCGGATCTCATCCGCCGCGCGCTCCACCACGGCGTGAAGTTCTCCGTCGACACCGACGCCCACTCCCTGGGCCACCACCGCAACATCCGCTACGGCATAGGCACCGCCCAGCGCGGCTGGCTCACCCCCGACGACGTCATCAACACCTGGCCCCTGGAGAAGCTCCGCACCTTCCTCAACAAGTCCGCCTGACCGGCCCCTCTCCACCGCCTTCGCAGGCGGTTGGTCCCACAGCCGGGGCCCGCTACGTACTGCGGGGGTGGAGGGTGGTCAGGGCGGCCAGGAGCTCCGAGGCGGCCGTCGGGGGAAGGTCGGCGAAGATGAAGAGCGGGTGGTCGCGGGCGGCCTCGTCGAGGGTGTGGTCGGTGAGCCACACCGCCTCGATCACCTGCTCGGTCACGCCGTCGTGCACGCCCGGGCTCAGGTCGACCATGATGCGGCGGTCGCCGGGCAGTGCGCGGGAGACGCCGTTGGGGTTGCCGCGGTCCCACCCGCGGTGGAACAGCGCGAGGACGCGCGTCGTCCGCACCCTGAGCCCCTCGAAGCGGGTCAGGCGGCTCGCGTTCCGCTCCTCCTCGGTGAGGCGGTAGGTGGGCCGGTCGACCTGCGGGAACGGTTGCAGGATCTCGTAGTCGCCCAGGAGCGCGCGCCAGGCGGCCAGGTCGTCGCCCAGGTCGAGCGGGTGCGCGATCCGGACGGTGGCCGTGCCGGGGAGGGTGAAGGGCTCGTCGTGGACGTCGGCGAGCGTGCGGTCCTCGGCGACGCGGAACGCGGCGCCGGCCAGCCAGACCAGGCGGCGGGCGATGTGCCAGACCAGCGGATGGTCGACGAACAGCTCCCGGAACTCGGCGGCCGTCCAGCCGCGGCCGGCGACCATGGCCGCCTCCAGCCGCCGGATCTGCTCGGCGGACGCCTCGCGCGCCACCTTCCTCATCGAGGAGAAGCGCCGGTGGGCGGCCGGGGCCAGGTCGGGGTCGTCGCCGGCGGCGGGCTTGGGCAGGGTCGTGCGCCGCCGCCCGCCCTCGTCGACGGCGAAGGGCCGGAGCGCCTCGTCGAAGCCCACGGTGAAGCGGCGCGGGCCGTAGTCGAGCGTCATGCTCCCGTCGGGATCGAGCCCGAAGTCGGGGACGAGGCGGTCGGCGAGCCGTTCCGGGGTCAGCCCGCGGGCGGCGGCGATCTCCTCGATCTTGTCCTTGGCGCGGGCCCGCAGCCCCTTGGACCGCACGTGCTCGGAGAGGGCGTGCAGTTGCATGAGGGCCAGGTCGGTGCCGATCGCGGCGAGGACGTCCAGCCCGGCCACGGCCCTCTTGTGGTGGCCGTCGCCGGGCCAGGCGCGGACGGCGGCGGCCAGCGCGCGCACCGTGCCGTCGTCGCCGAGCAGGCCGAGCTGCTCCAGCGCCCAGCCGTCCTTGGCGGGCGCGCCGTGCCGCTGCCAGCGTTCGAACAGGGCCCAGCCGAACTCGGCCAGGGACCGGCGGTCGCACAGTTCCCGGACCGCGTCCAGGCCCGCGTACGCCTCGCCCGGCCTCGACATCGCCAGCATCGTGATCACGTGCCCCGCGGCCGTGACCGGGAGAGCGCGCTCGCGGCCGCGCAGCAGGATCTGGGGGAGCGCGCCCGCGTCGGCCCAGTCGCCCACGGCGGGCATGCGGGCCGGGAGGATGTCCAGGGGATCGACCGCCAGCAGCGCCTCGATCGCACCCGCCGCCTCGGGGCCGAAGTAGCGCGCGGCGGCCACGATCTCCGCGGCGCCGTGCTGGGCGGCCAGCAGCCGCAGCGCCCCCTCGGCCTGTTTGCGGGCCTTTCCGGCCTTGCCCAGCGCGGCGGGGAACAGCATCCGCGCGGCGCCGGCGCCGTGCCTGGAGAACCAGGTGATCGCGGCGTGCCGCGCCGACTTGCGCTGCGCGAGCCACTCGGCCATCAGGGTCGCGATCTCGTCGTTCAGATACGGCAGGAGCAACCGGCCGCAGACGGCGGGGTTGCCCCGGACAGCGGTCATCAGCAGCGGGAGCGCGTCGAGCCCGTACCGGCCCGCCACCGACTTGAGCCACGGGACGTCCTCGGCGATCCAGTAGAAGCGTTCGTGCCGCTGGGCGAGCATCGGCCGGACCACCTCCTCCGGCCCCTGCGCCACCAGGACGTCCCAGTTGACGCGGCCGGCCCGGTAGGCCTCCACCACCGCCGACCAGTCGGTGCCCGCCGGGTAGGGCCGGGCGCCGCTCGGGAGGGCCGGGACGGACCACGCCTCCCGCTCCCCCTCGGCCCAGGTCATCCGCTGTTCGGCGGGCGGTGCCAGGTCGGCGACGACGACCGGTTTCGGCGCCTTGCGCTCACGGGTCCATGGCGGCTCGACCAGCAGCGGGGGCAGGTCGCCCGCGCTCGCCTCGGGCAGCCGGACGTCGGCCTCGACGGCCTTCTCGACGGCCGCGCGGGCGGCGTCGGGAAGCCCGGGCAGGACCGCAGCGGCCGTCTCGGGGTGGGCCCGCACGTGCTCGGCCAGCGGCTCGGTGACGCCGGCCTCGGCCAGCAGCCGCAGCGCCCGCGCCGGGTACCGCGCCATCGATGTGATCAGCACGGGCCTGACGTACTTCTCGTCGATGCGCTCGACCAGCGCCCGGAACGCCTCGTCCGCCGGGATCAGGCCGAGCACCTCAAGGAGGCGCCTGCGCTCGGCGGCGTCGACGTGCCCCTCGTCCAGCGTCCGCGCGAACAGCGGGACGGCATCGGCCCCGGCGGCGTCGGCCAGCGTCACCAGCAGGCTCATCGGGCAGTCTTCGCGGAAGAGCAGCCCGTTCTTCGCGAGCTGCCGGGGTGTGCTGTACGCGTGGCGCAGCAGCCACCACCTGAGGGTGTCCTTGCGGCCGTGCGGTTCGTAGCACTCGTCCAGCCAGTCCTGCCGGGTGGGGACCAGGTAGGAGGCGACGATCTTCTGCTCCTGGCTCCGGCGGTGCGCGGCCAGCCGCTCCACCGCGTCGCGGTGGTCGCCGTCGGCGGCCTCGGCCAGCAGGGTGCGCATGCGGCGGCCGGTCTCCCGCCCGAGCAGGATGTCCTCGCCGGGCCGGATCCGCACCTTGGACGGCGGGAACCCGGCCCACGCGGTCGTGACCGTGCTGAGCTCGACCAGCGCGCAGGCCGCGAACGCCACCCCGTGCTCGGCGACCCAGGCGTCGGCGAAGGCGCTCTGGGCCGTGTCGTCGGGGTACAGCCGGACGCCCTCGCCCCGGGCGGGGTCGGCCGTCGGACGGGCCCACGCGGCCAGGGTCACGGCGGCGGCGCCCGCCGGGTCGGTCTCACCGGCCAGGTGGGCCTGCGCGCGCTCCACCCACTCCGGTTCGCCAGCCAGCCGGTCCTGGACGGAGCCGGGGCCGGGGAACGCCGCGTCCACCAGCCCCTTGATCCACGCCGCCGCGGCCTCGTCGGCCTCGACCGGGGCGCCCGCGCAGCCGCCCCGCCGGGGATGCAACTGCGATCGCAGCTCGGCGGGAAGGTCCAGGACGTCCTCGTCGCGCGCCGCGGCGTGTCGATCGCTCATGGGCGCACACCGTAGCGGCGCCCGCCGACAAGCCGCCGGACCACGAGGTCAGGCGGGCTGCGGCTGGCGTGCGCCCGGGGCCGCCGAGGCCTCCTGGACGGGCACCGGCCCGCGCTCCCGGGTGGCGAGGATCACCCGCAGTGCGGCGATCCACATCAGCGCGGCGCCGAGCATGTGCAGCACGACCAGCGGCGCCGGAACGCCGGTGAAGTACTGCACGTAACCGACGAGCCCCTGCGCCAGCTCGATCGCGAACAGCTCCATGACGCGGCGCCGCAGCACGGCCGGGGCCTTCACCCGGTGGAGGGCGACCAGCAGCGTGACCGTGAGGACGACGGTGACCCAGGCGAGGAGGCTGTGGATCCGCGAGACGTCCTCGATGTTGAAACCGTAGCGGCGCGACTCGGAGTCGCCCGCGTGCGGCCCGGTGCCGGTGACGACCGTCCCGGCGACCAGGACGACCGCGGTGGCGGCGGCCAGCGCCACGGCCAGCAGCCGCACCGCCGGGCCCACCAGGTGGCGGGGCGGTTCGTCGCCCTCCCCCGCGCGTACCCACAGCGCCACGCAGAAGATCAGCAGCGCGGGCGAGACCAGGAAGTGCAGGGACACCGACGCCGGGTGCAGTTCGGTGAGGACCACGATGCCGCCGATGACCGCCTGGGCGATCACGCTGGCGGGCTGTGCCGCGGCGAGCAGCACGAGGTCGCGGCGGCGCGGGCGCAGCCGCAGCGCGGCGACGAACACCAGCGCGCCCACGGCCAGCACCAGGAAGGTCAGCATCCGGTTGCCGAACTCGATCGCCATGTTGATCGTGGCGTGTTCGGGGTGCGGAGTCGGGACGAGGCTGTCCCCCGTGCACTTGGGCCAGGCCGGGCAGCCCAGGCCGGACTCGGTGACGCGGACGGCGCCGCCGGTGCCGATGATGCCCGCGTTGCCGATCACGCCGAGCAGGGCCAGCAGCCGCATCGAGCCGGCCGTGGGGCGCCACACGGCGTCGCGCGCGCGGGTCAGGGGATTTCCTTCAGCCACGGCATTCATCGTATGGGCGGGTGCGGCGAGCCCGGATCCGCCCCCCGCCGAGCGCCCTCACCACCGCGTTGTCACCGCGGTGTTCTCACCACTGGGCGGGCGGGGCCGTCCCCCCGCCGGCGGGCGGCGGCATGAACCCCGAGGGCTGCCGGGGCGCCCAGGGCGGGGCGGCCTGCGGCGGCGTGCGCAGGAACGCCTGGCGGGCCAGGGACATCAGGCCGAGGAGGGCGTCGCGGCGCGTCTCGAACCACCGCGGGTCGGCCACGCCGCGTTCGGCGCGCTTGTGGAGCAGGGCCAGCTCGGTGGCGGCGAGCTGGTAGTCGGTCATGGCACGGGCGGCGCCGGGGCCGCCGACGGCCCGCGCCCAGCGGCGGGCCGCGCGGCGGCCGTGCATCCCGCGCAGCATCTGGATGTCGGCGGGCGTCACCAGCCCGGTCGCGGCGTACATCGGCAGGTAGGTCTCGATGCGCCGGACGGTGGCCCGCCGCTCCACGAGGATGAGCACGATCAGCGCGACGAGGATGAAGAAGTCCAGCACGTACACGACCGCCAGACCGCCCAGGCCGAAGGAGGTGGCGCCGTTCCACAGGCCGTGCAGCACCATGGCGCCCAGCAGGCCCAGCAGCGGTGCGGCGAACCGGCCGCGCCGGTGGGTGGCGGCCCAGGCCACGCCCAGCCCGATCATGGACGTGAACAGCGGGTGGCTGAGCGGGGCGATGATGCCGCGGAGGATGAAGATGGCCTGCAGGCCCTCGGTGCCGCTCTCGTCGAACGCCCGCATGTAGTAGGTGACGTTCTCCATCATGGCGAAGCCGAAGCCGACCATGGCGGCGTAGATCACACCGTCGACGAACCCGTCGATCTCGTTGCGCCGGAACCACAGCATCCCGAACAGGACGGCGCCCTTGAGGGTCTCCTCCACCAGCGGGGCGCCGAACGTGGCGCTGACGAAGTGGGCCTTGTCCTCGCCGAAGACCGGGACGGTGACGTACAGCATGCCCAGGGTGTTGAACACCAGCGCGCCCAGCACGGCCACGCCCGCGCCCCACATGAACGCGAACAGCAGCATCCGGGGCGGCTCGGGCTCCATCCGGTCGAGGGTGAGCACGAGGGCGATCAGCATCGGGATCGGCAGGATGGCCAGGAGCAGCCCGGCCCAGAAGCCCGCCCCGCCGTACACGGCGTCGATGCCGAGCGCCAGCAGCGCGCACACCGACGAGACCGACAGCCCGATGATCAGAGCGATGGGCGGGCGGCCGGGGACGCGCCCCTCGAGCACCGCCTTCGGATCCACACGCGCCATTCCGTGAGCGTAACCGCCGTTTCCCGGTCACGCCACGCAAGGTCGCGCGCGCCCCTTCAATACGGCCTCAAGCACCGCGCGAGCGCGTTACCTGCCCGGTAAGACGACGCCGAAGGCGAGCCTCACCGGGCAGATCGCGAAGCGATGCCGCGCTCGCCAAGGCCCGGTTAGATGCGAGCCGCCAGGCGAGCATCGTAGGCCGGGACTTAAGAAAACAACGGGTCGAGCGCCACCGCGGTGAACAGCAGGGCCAGGTAGACGTTGGAGAGGTGGAAGAATCTCATCGGCCGCAGGTGCACGCCCGTGACGCCCGCGCGCGCCGCGCGCAGCAGCCGGTGCCCCTCCAGCAGGAAGACGGCGCCCAGGACCAGGGCCAGCGCCCCGTACACCATGCTCATCCCGGCGACCGGCCACAGCAGCACCGAGCAGGCCACGGTGGCCCAGGTGTAGAGCAGGCTCTCCACGATCACGCGGCGCTCGGTGGCCACGACCGGGAGCATCGGGACCTTGGCGACGGCGTAGTCCTCGCGGTAGCGCATGGCCAGCGTCCAGGTGTGCGGCGGCGTCCACAGGAACACGACGCCGAACAGCACGAACGGGGTCCAGGCCAGGCTCTCGTTGACGGCGGCCCAGCCGATCAGGACCGGCATGCAGCCGGCGATCCCGCCCCAGACGACGTTCTGGGAGGTGCGCCGTTTGAGCAGCAGCGAGTAGACGAAGATGTAGAACAGGATCGCGAACAGCGACAGGGCCGCGGCCAGGGCGTTGACGGTCAGCCAGAACCCGGCGGTGGACGCGGCGGCCAGCACCACCCCGAACACCAGCGCCTCGGTCGGGGAGACCTCGGCGCGGGCCAGCGGGCGGCGGCGGGTGCGGCGCATCTTGGCGTCGATGTCGCGGTCGATGTAGCAGTTGATCGCGTTGGCGGCGCCGGCCGACAGCGTCCCGAACGCCAGCGTGGCCAGCGCGGTGCCCAGCGGCGGCACGCCCCCGGCGGCCAGGAACATCACCGGCAGCGTCGTGATCAACAGCAGCTCGATGACGCGCGGCTTGGTGAGCGCGACGTACGCGCGCAGCAGCGCCCCGGCCGGGCGGCGGGCGGTCCGGGCGGCGCCCGCGGGGGGAGCGGCCGGCGGCGGGGGCGCGGGCGGGATCTCGTCGTCGAGCTCGACCGCGAGCTTGTTACTGAGCACCGTCACAATCGGGTCCACGTCCAACTAGGCATGAGAAATCGCGTACCACTTCGGCGGTGTGCCCCCGCGCGATCTGGCCGCACCTCGGATCAGGATTCTGTCGCGGCCTCTGTTGTCCAACCGCGGAATCACTGTAGTCCGCCCCCTCCGCAGGTCGAGCACCGGGGCACCTCAACGCGCCGCCGCCCCGCCTGGCAGGGCGTCGCGGCGCAGGTCGGCAGGGCTCGCCGAGGCCATGCCGGGGGGGGGAGGCCCTGACGCCCCCGGGTCACTGCCCGCCGCGCTCCGCGGCGAGGCCCGCGCAAGACCCGCGCACAGCCCTCGGCAGAGTCTCCGTGAGGCCACCGCGGGGTGGCCGGGGGTTCCCCCTGGGGTTCACTCGCGCGGGGGGTTAGCGGCGAAAGCGTTCGGGCAAGGGTCGACAAGGGCGCGGGAAGCCCTGCCGCAAGTGCCCGACGTCGATGGTGGCGGCCGGCTCGTTCGATAGGCTCGGGAAGGGCAAGGCATGATCTTCACCGGGCCGCGCGCAGCGGCCGTGGACGGGGCGATCGGGGGTCGGACCAGGCGCGGCGGTACGGTGCCGCGGCGCACCGGCCTTCCGGGAAGACACGCCCGGCGGGCCACGTTCGGGCAAGTGGGCCATGGCGCGCGGCCGTGCGGGGGGCGGGCGCGCGGCGGAACGGCCCGGGCCGAACGTGGACGGACATCTTTACATTCGGTTCGACGATTTCGGTTCGAGAGGAGCCTGGCGTTCCGTGAGTGGGGACAACAGCACGTTTGAATGGTCCGACCTGGACCGGCGGGCGGTGGACGTGGTCCGCGCCCTCGCCATGGACGCGGTGGAGGAAGCCGGCTCCGGCCACCCCGGCACGGCGATGAGCCTGGCGCCGGCCGCCTACCTGCTCTTCCAGCGGTTCCTTCGGCACGACCCGACGGACCCGACCTGGGCGGGCCGCGACCGGTTTGTGCTCTCCTGCGGGCACTCCAGCCTGACGCTCTACATCCAGCTGTACCTTTCGGGCTACCCGATGACGCTGGAAGACCTGAAGGCGCTGCGCAAGTGGAACAGCCTCACCCCCGGCCACCCCGAGCACGGGCACACCGCCGGCGTGGAGACCACCACCGGCCCGCTGGGGCAGGGCATCGCCAACGCCGTGGGCATGGCGATGGCGGCGCGGCGCGAGCGCGGCCTGTTCGACCCTGACGCGCCCCCCGGCGAGTCCCCCTTCGACCACACCGTCTGGGCGTTCTGCTCCGACGGCGACATCGAGGAGGGCATCAGCCACGAGGCCAGCGCGCTGGCCGCGCACCAGCGGCTCGGCAACCTGATCATGCTCTACGACGACAACCACATCTCGATCGAGGACGACACGGCGATCGCGCTGTCGGAGGACGTGCGCGCCCGGTACGCCGCCTACGGCTGGGACGTGCACCACGTCGACTGGACCGTCACCGGCGACTACGAGGAGAACGTCGGGGAGCTGGCCGCCGCGTTCGAGGCGGCCCGGGCCGAGACCGAGCGGCCGTCCCTCATCGCGCTGCGCACCATCATCGGCTGGCCCGCGCCGAACAAGAAGAACACCGGCAAGATCCACGGTGCCGCGCTGGGCGCCGAGGAGGTCGCCGCCACCAAGAAGATCCTCGGGTTGGACCCGGTCAAGACGTTCGACGTGCCCGAGGAGGTACTGGAGCACGCCGGCGGGGTCGTCGACCGCGGCCGGGAGCTGAACGCGGAGTGGCACAAGCGGTTCCGCGCCTGGCGGGAGGCCAGCCCCGAGCGTGCCGCCGAGTTCGAGCGGATCTCCGCGCGCCGGCTGCCGAACGGGTGGGCCAAGACGCTGCCGGTGTTCGAGGCGGGCAAGGAGCTGGCGACCCGGGCCGCGTCCGGGCAGATCCTGGCCGCGCTGGCGCCGGTGCTGCCGGAGCTGTGGGGCGGCTCGGCCGACCTGGCCGAGTCCAACAACACCACGATGAAGGGCGAGCCGTCGTTCATCCCCGAGGAGTTCCAGACCAAGGAGTTCCCCGGTCACCGTTACGGCCGCACCCTGCACTTCGGGGTGCGCGAGCACGCGATGGGCGCGATCTGCAACGGGATCGCGCTGCACGGCGGCACCCGCCCGTACGGCGGCACCTTCCTGGTCTTCAGCGACTACATGCGCCCGGCGGTGCGGCTGGCGGCGCTGATGAAGCTGCCGGTGACGTTCGTGTGGACGCACGACTCGATCGGCCTGGGCGAGGACGGCCCCACGCACCAGCCGGTCGAGCACCTGTGGGCGCTGCGCGCCATCCCCGGCCTGGACGTGGTGCGCCCCGCCGACGCCAACGAGACCGCGGTGGCGTGGCGGACGATCCTGGAGCACACCGACCGGCCTGCCGGGCTGGCGCTGACCCGGCAGAAGCTGCCGACCCTCGACCGCGAGAACGGGCTGGCGCCCGCCGAGGGCGTCGCCCGCGGCGGCTACGTGCTGGCCGACGCCTCCAACGGCCGTCCCGACGTGATCCTGATCGCGACCGGCAGCGAGGTCGGGCTGGCGCTGGAGGCCCGGGACACGCTGGAGGCCGAGGGCACCCCGGCGCGGGTGGTGTCGATGCCGTGCGTGGAGTGGTTCGAGGCGCAGGACGACGCGTACCGGCAGCAGGTGCTGCCGCCGTCGGTGCGCGCCCGGGTCTCGGTGGAGGCCGGGATCGCGCTGGGCTGGCGGCAGTACATCGGCGACGCGGGCGAGTCGGTGAGCCTGGAGCACTTCGGCGCCTCGGCCGACCACAAGACGCTGTTCCAGCAGTTCGGGATCACCGCCGAGCGCGTGGTGGCCGCCGCGCACGCCAGCCTCATCAAGGCCGCGGTGCACGGCGCCGGGCGCGGTGAGACCACGGGGAACTGACCGGCCGGCGCCGGCTTCACCAACGGGCCGTCCCCCGGCGACCCGCCGCAACTCGACGAGGAGAAAGCGATGACCGACAACCTGAAGAGGCTCTCCGACGAGGGCGTGTCGATCTGGCTCGACGACATCAGCCGGGAGCGGCTGCGGACCGGCAACCTGGAGCAGCTGGTTAAGGAGCGGCACGTGGTCGGGGTGACCTCCAACCCCACCATCTTCGCCAAGGCGCTCGGGAAGGGCTCGGCGTACGACGACCAGGTCCGCGACCTGGCGGTGCGGGGCGTGGACGTGGAGGAGGCCTCCCGCGCGATCACGACCTACGACATCCGGTGGGGCTGCGACGTGCTGCGGCCGGTGTACGACCGGACGCAGGGCCTGGACGGCCGGGTGTCGATCGAGGTGGACCCGCGGCTGGCGCGGGAGACCGAGAAGACCGTGGCCGAGGCCCGGGCGCTGTGGTGGCTGGTGGACCGGCCCAACCTGTTCATCAAGATCCCGGCGACCCGGGAGGGGCTGCCGGCGATCACCCGGGCGCTGGCGGAGGGCATCAGCGTGAACGTGACGCTGATCTTCTCGCTGGAGCGGTACGGGGAGGTCATCGACGCCTACTTCGAGGGCTTGGAGAAGGCACGGGCGAACGGGCACGACCTGTCCTCGCTCGCGTCGGTGGCCTCGTTCTTCGTCAGCCGGGTGGACACCGAGATTGACAAGCGGCTGGACAAGATCGGCTCGGCCGAGGCGAAGGGGCTGCGGTCCAAGGCGGGCGTGGCCAACGCCCAACTGGCCTACGCGCTGTACGAGGAGAAGTTCGCGACCGACCGGTGGAAGGCGCTCAAGGACGCCGGGGCCCGGCCGCAGCGCCCGCTGTGGGCCTCCACCGGGGTGAAGGACCCCAACCTCCCCGACACGCTGTACGTCGACCGGCTGGTCGCGCCCGGCACGGTGAACACGATGCCGGAGGCGACGCTGGACGCGGCGGCCGACCACGCCGAGGTGCCGGGCGACGCGATCCAGGGCACCTACGACCAGGCCCGCGCCCACATGAACGCCCTCAAGCAGGTCGGCGTGGACTACGACGACGTGGTCCGCGTCCTGGAGGACGAGGGCGTGGAGAAGTTCGAGGCGTCCTGGAACGAGCTGCTGGCCACCATCGCCGGCGAGCTGCGGGACAAGGGCGCCGGCCAGCAGGGGGCCGGCGCGTGACATCGGTGGTGACCGCCGGGGGGATTTCGGTCACCATGCGGGGCGCCGTCGTCGACGGGACCGAGCCGCTGCTCGACCGTCTGGTCTCCGACGGCGTCCCGGTACGGCTGGCGTCCGGCGGATCCGGTGGCTCCACCGGGGCCGCCGGGTCCGGCGCGGCCACGGCCTCCGGCGCGCGGGGCGGGTCCGTCCCGTCCCGCGCGTCGCGGCTGTGGGGGCCGGACGCGGCCGCGGCGGCCGAGCGGGGGCTGGGCTGGCTGGAGCTGCCGGAGCGGTCGCGGGGGCTGCTGGGCCGGCTGGCGGAGCTGGCGGGCGAGGCGCGCGGCGCCGGGCTCGACCGGGTGGTGCTGGCGGGCGGCGGCGGCGCGGGCCCGGCGCCCGAGGTCATCGCCCGGACCGCCGGGGTCGACCTGACCGTCCTGGACGGCACCGACCCGCACCAGGCCCGGGCCGTGCTGGACGACGGCAGGCTGGCCCGCACGCTGGTGGTGCTGACCGCCACCGCCGACCCGGGCGCGGCGGACGCCCTGCGGTCGTTCGGGCCGCCGGAGGTCGACGTCGAGACCGACGCGCACCGGCGGATCTTCGAGGAGGCCTTCCGGCGGGCCGGGATCTCCGGGGCCGCGCTGCGGCGCCGTTTCGTGGCCGTCGCCGTGCCGGGGTCGCCGCTGGCGGAGCTGGCCCGGGAGTCCGGTTACCGGCTGGTGGAGGCCGAGGGCGACGCGGGCGGGGCGTTCGCCGCGCTGGGCGCGGCGGGGCTGGTGCCGGCCGCGCTGGCGGGCGCGGACGTGGCGCGGCTGCTGGACGAGGCCGCCGCGCTGGTGCCGACGCTGCGCCTGCCCTATGACAACCCGGCGCTCGCGCTGGGCGCGGCGCTGGGCTCTTCCGCGCAGGCGGGGCGCGACAAGCTGGTCGTCGCCGACCACGCTCCGGGCCTGCCGGGGCTGCGCGACTGGGTCGAGCACCTGGTCGCGGGGGCGACGGGCAAGGACGGCAGGGGGATCCTGCCGGTGGTCGTCGAGGGCGTGGACGCGCCCGGTTTCGGGGCGACCGGGGACGTGCGCCGCGTGCTGGTGGGAGCCCGTCCCGAAGAACCCGGGCAGGGCCGTGCCACCGCGGGCGGACGGCCCCCCGCGGCCGGCCGGGAGGCGGGGCTGAGCGTCACCGGGCCGCTGGGCGCGCAGTTCCTGCTGTGGCAGTACGCGGCGGCGGTGGCGGGCCGGGTGATCGGCGTGAACCCGTTCGCCTGTCCGGACGTGCGCGAGTCGCGCGACAACGCGGCCGCGCTGCTGCGGGCGGAGGAGGGCGTGTCCCCCACGGTGATCGCGCGTCCGCCCGCCCTGGTGTCGGGCGCGGTGGAGGTGCACGGGCCCGAGGAGCTGCTCGGCGGGGCGCGGACGCTCACCGACGCGCTGGAGGCCGTGCTGGCGGACGTGCCGGAGCGGGGCTACCTCGCCGTGATGGCGTACCTGGACCGCTGGGGTGATCCGGACGCGGGCGGGCTGCGCTCGCTGCTGGCCGAGCGCGGCGCGGCGGTGCGCAGGGCACCGGTCCCGGTCACCTTCGGCTGGGCGCCGCGGTGCCTGCCCGCGACCGGCCAGTACCACAAGGGCGGGCCGCCGAACGGCACGTTCGTCCAGGTCACCGGGCATGTCGCGGACGATGTTCCGGTGCCGGGCCGGCCGTACACGCTGGGCCAGCTGCAGCTGGCGCAGGCGTTCGGCGACATGCGGGTGCTGCGCTCGCGGGGGCTGCCGGCCGTGCGGCTGCACCTGCGCGACCGGGTCGACGGGCTGGCGCAGCTCACCAAGGCGCTCACCGCCTGAGCCGCCGCGGCGGCCGGGGCGGCCGGGGCGCGGCGGGGCGGGGCGGGGCGTTCCGGGCGGCGGGCGCGGCCGTCCCGGGCGGGTTTGGCCGCAACTCACGTTCCGGAACCAGAAGATCGCGGAGAAGGTCGCGGACGCCCGTTGACTCCTGGAACGATAGGGCATCGGGAGGAACGGTGTCCGGATTCGACGTACTGACGCGCGGCGAGGTGCTCGACGCGGCGCTGCAGGCACGCGACTACCTCGTGAGCTGCGGCGTTCCCGGCGCGCTCGCCGCCAAGGACCCGCGGCTGTGGGGGCGGCGCGCGGTGGACCACAGCCGGCTGGGCTGGCTGGATCTGCCGCACGCCTCCCGCGGGCTGCTCAACCAGATCGAGGCGCTGATCGCCGAGGTCCGCTACACGGGCCTGGACCACATCGTGCTGATCGGCCTGGGCGCGGAGAGCCTGGCCGCCGAGGCGATCATGGCGGAGGCCGCGGGCGCCGGCGAGGAGGGCGCGGCCGGCGGCCCCGGCACCCGGGGCGGCCCGGGCGGCGGCCGGCTGACCGTCCTGGACGGTGGCGACACCGCCGCGCTGGGCTACGCGCTGGAACGGCTCGACCGGACCTTGGTGGTGTTGTCGAGCAAGTCGGGGGTGTCGCTGGAGGGCGACGCCTACCGCCGCATCTTCTCCGAGGCGTTCCGTCGGCACGGCATGTCCGAGCAGGAGATCACCGGCCGCTTCCTGGTGATCACCGACCATGGCAGCCCGCTGCACGACTACGCGCGGCAGAGCGGCTTCCGGATCGGCCTCACCGACCCGCACCTGCCCGGCCACTTCAGCGCGCTGTCGGCCTACGGGCTGGTCCCGGCCGTGCTGGCGGGCGCCGACGCGCACCGGCTGCTGGAGGAGGCGGCGGTGCTGACGCCGTCGCTGGGCAAGAACGAGGACAATCCCGGCCTGCTGCTGGGCGCGATCCTCGGCGGCTGCGCCCAGCAGGGCGTGGACGGCCGGCCGCGCGACAAGCTGGTGCTGCGCGAGGCGGGCGGCCCGGCCGCGCTGTCGGGCTGGATCTCCCATCTGCTGGCGGTCGGCACCGGCAAGCGGGGCCGCGGCGTGCTGGCGTTCGACCCGGCGGGCAGCCCGGGGCCGCTCGCCGACGCGCACGAGATCGCGATCAACCCGCGGTCGCCGCGCGGGGACGCCGACACCTCGCTGTTCGCCCCGCTGGGCGCGCAGTTCCTGCTGTGGGAGTACGCCGCGGCGGTGGCCGGGTGGCTGCTGGGCGTCAACCCGTTCGAGCCGGGCGGCACGGTGGTGCAGGAGGCCGAGGACGACGCGGTGACGATGCTGCGCGCGGTCGGCCAGGCGCCGCTGGCCGCGGACCGGCCGCCCGTCTCCGTCGACGGCGACATCGAGATCTACGCCGATCTGGCCTGGCAGGGCGGCGCCGGGGCGGCCCCGCCGGCGGCGGACGTGCCCTCGGTCCTGGACGCGCTGCTGGCCGGTGTGCCGCCGGACGGCTACCTGTCGGTCGTGACCTACCTGTCGGGCGACTTCTCCGGCCGCTACCTGGCGCCGGCGCTGGCCCGCCGGTCCGGGCGGCCGGTGTCGTACGGTCCGGGGCCCGGCTACCTGCACTCGACCGGATCGGTGCACAAGGACGGCCCGGGGACGGGCGCGTTCCTCATCGTGAGCGGCGATCCGCCGGCCGGCGACGCGCTGGCCGACCATCCTGTGCCGGGCCGCCCGTACACCCTGGGGAAGGTGCGGCTTGCCCGGGCGATGGCGGAGGTGCGCGCGCTGCGCCAGCGCGGGCTGCCGGTGGTGCGCCTGCACCTGCGCGACCCGGTGGCGGGCGCCGAGCAGCTCAGCGAGGCGGTGCGGATGGCGGCCCGGGCGTGACCGCCTACACCTCGGTCGTCTCAGGTGAGACGGCCATCACCGCGCGCGGTCCGGTGCGCGAGGCCGCCGAGCGCACGCTGGGCCGGCTCTGGATCGACGAGGTCCCGGTCCGGCTGGCGTCGGAGGACCCGGCGCTGTGGCCGTCGGCGGCGCTGGCCGCCGAGGAGGGGCGGACGCTGTGCTGGCCGGGGCAGCCGGGCCCGGCGCGGGCGCTGCTGGAGCGGCTGGCGGAGCTGCGCGCCGCGGCCGAGGAGGCCGGGCTGACCGAGGTGGCGCTGCTGGGCCGGGGCGCCCCGGCCCGCGCCGCCGACCTGATCTTCCGTCATTTCGCCGCCCGCTCCCCCGCCGGCGGTCCGGACGACGCGGACGAGGCGGCGGAGGCGGGCGGCGCGGAGGACTCCGCGCCGGAGAAGCCCGCGGCGTCCGGGGAGCCGGCGGGCCCGGCGGCCGCGGTCGGGGCGTTCGAGACCTCCGCCTGGCCGGCCGAGCCCGAACGGGGCCCCGGCGGGATGTCGCTGACCGTCCTGGACGGCCCGGAGCCGGGCCCGCTGATGCGCCTGGGCGGCGACCGCGACCGGCTGCGCCGCACCCTGGTGGTGGTGACCGGGAACGACCAGGCCACCGACACGCTGCGGCGGGTCTTCGTGCGGCTGTTCGGCGAGCTGGAGTTGAGCCCGGAGGAGATCGCGCGGCGGTTCGTGGTCGTGACGGCGCCGGGCGGCGTCCCGGCCAGGAAGGCCGCCGACGCCGGGCACGCGCTGATCGAGGCCCCCGAGGCCACCGTGTTCGGGGCGCTGTCGCCGTACGCGCTGGTCCCGGCAGGGCTGGCCGGCGCCGACGTGGCGGCGCTGCTGGACGGCGCCGCGCGGGTGCTGCCGTCGCTGACCCGCCCGGAGAACAACCCGGGCCTGGTGCTGGGCTCGATCCTGGGCGGCGCGGTCCGCGCGGGCCGGGAGACGGTCGTCCTGGGCGGCTATCCGGCGATGGCGGCGGCCCGCCCGGAGCCGGGGCTGGCCGACTGGATCGCCCCGCTGCTGTCGGAGGCGACCGGCGGGCGGCTGCTGCCGCTGGTCCAGCACGGCGGGCTGCCGGTCGTGCCCGGCGACGATCTCTTCCTGGTCACGCTGGAGGGCCGTCCCCACCAGGACGACGCCACCGTGTCGGGGCCGCTGGCGGAGCAGCTGGTGGTGTGGGAGTACGCCGCCGCCGTCGGCGCCTACCTGCTCGGCTCCGACCCGATGCGGCCGCCGGATCGCGACCCCGCCGAGGCCTCTCCCGAGCCGCCCGTGTTCGTCGAGGGCGATCCCGGGCAGGCCGTCGAGGTGCACACCTCGGATCCGGCGTTCACCGCGGCCGCCGACCTCGCCGGCCTGCTGGAGGCGGTGGTGCGCCGGGCCGCCGCCGACGGCCATCTGGCCATCGTGGCGCATCTGGACCCGGATCCGGCCCGCGGGCAGGGCTCTCAGGTCAGGCGGCTGGCGGCGGTGCTGGCCGCGCGCTGCGCGCGGCCGGTGACGATCAGCTGGGGGCGGCGTCACCCCGCGATCGGGAATGATCGGCAGGAGAAGGGCGTATACCTGATGATGACCGGGAACGTCGTCCACGACGTGCCCGTTCCGGGCCGGTACCAGCGGCTGGGCCCGCTGCAGACGGCGCGCGCGCTCGGGGAGGCCCGGGCCGCGCGCGAGGGCGGCCGGCCGGTGGTGCGGCTGCATCTGCGGGACCGCTGGGCGGGCCTGGCCCGGCTGCTGGAGGCCGCTCGGTGAGGGGCATGAGCGGGGGCGGTACGACGCACGGCATGAGACACACCACAACGACACAGCGGGCGGGATCGGTCCCGGCACCGGTCCTCGGCATCGTGCGAGAAGAGGGGGCCCTCACGTGACCACCAAGACACCCAACCCGCTCCGGGATCCCCGGGACAAGCGGTTGCCACGGGTGGCGGGGCCGTGCGTGCTGGTGCTGTTCGGGGTCACCGGAGACCTGTCGCGCAAGAAGCTGCTGCCCGCGATCTACGACCTGGCCAACCGGGGCCTGCTGCCGCCGGGGTTCTCGCTGGTGGGGTTCGCCCGCCGCGACTGGGACCACCAGGACTTCCGCCAGATCGCCTACGAGTCGGTCAAGGAGCACGCGCGCACGCCGTTCCGCGAGGACGTCTGGCGGCACCTGGCCGAGGGCATGCACTTCGTCCCGGGCGAGTTCGGCGACCCGGGCGCCTTCGACGCGCTGGCGATGGCGGTCAAGGAGCTCGACGAGACGCGCGGCACGGGCGGCAACTACGCGTTCTACCTGTCCATCCCGCCCAAGTTCTTCCCGCAGGTGGTGGAGCAGCTGCAGCGCTGCGGCCTGGCCGAGCACGAGCCGGGGTCGTGGCGGCGCGTGGTGGTGGAGAAGCCGTTCGGGCACGACCTGGTCAGCGCCAAGGAGCTCAACGACACCGTGCACCGGGTCTTCCCCGAGGAGTCGATCTTCCGGATCGACCACTACCTCGGCAAGGAGACGGTGCAGAACATCCTGGCGCTGCGGTTCGCCAACTCGATGTTCGAGCCGATCTGGAACCGCTCGTACGTCGACCACGTGCAGATCACCATGGCCGAGGACATCGGGATCGGCGGCCGGGCCGGGTACTACGACGGGATCGGCGCCGCCCGCGACGTCATCCAGAACCACCTGCTGCAGCTGCTGGCGCTGACGTCGATGGAGGAGCCGACCTCGTTCAGCGCCGAGGCGGTCCGGGCGGAGAAGGCCAAGATCCTGTCGTCGGTGCGGGTGCCGGGCGACCTGGACCAGGCCACCGCGCGCGGGCAGTATGCGGCGGGCTGGCAGGGCGGCGTGAGCGTGCGCGGCTACCTGGAGGAGGACGGCATACCGCCGGAGTCCAGGACCGAGACCTACGCGGCGATCAAGCTGGAGATCGACAACCGCCGCTGGGCGGGGGTGCCGTTCTACCTGCGCACCGGCAAGCGGCTCAGCCGCCGGGTGACGGAGGTGGCGCTGGTGTTCCAGCAGGCGCCGCACCTGCCGTTCTCGCAGACCGACACCGAGGAGCTGGGCGAGAACACGCTGGTGATGCGGGTGCAGCCGGACGAGGGCATCACGCTGCGGTTCGGGTCCAAGGTGCCGGGGACCTCGATGGAGATCCGCGACGTCAACATGGACTTCGCCTACGGCGAGTCGTTCACCGAGTCCTCCCCCGAGGCCTACGAGCGGCTGCTGCTGGACGTGCTGATCGGCGACCCGCCGCTGTTCCCGCGGCAGGAGGAGGTCGAGCTGTCCTGGAGGATCCTCGACCCGATCGAGGAGTACTGGGCCGCGCACGGCGCGCTCGAGCAGTACAAGTCCGGCGGTTACGGGCCTGAGAGCGCCGACGAACTGATGGCCCGCGACGGGCGCGCTTGGAGGCGACTCTAGAGATGAACATCGATCTCACCGACACCAGCACCCGGCGCATCCAGGAAGCGCTGACCCAGGCGCGGCATCTGATGGGCGGCCCCGCCGTGGGCATGGTGCTGACCCTGATCATCGTGACGGACGAGTCGGCCCAGTACGACGCGGTGCGGGCGGCGACGGAGGCGGCCCGCGAGCACCCGTGCCGGGTGCTGACGGTCATCTCCCGCGACTCGCGGGGCAGCTCCTCCCGGCTGGACGCCGAGATCAGGATGGGCGAGACCGGGCCGGGCGAGACGGTGCTGCTGCGGATGTACGGGCCGCTGGCGCTGCACGCCGACTCGGTGGTGGTGCCGCTGCTGATGCCCGACACGCCGGTGGTGACGTGGTGGCCGGGCGGGAAGGTGCCCAAGGTCCCCAGCGACGACCCGCTGGGGCGGCTGGCGCAGCGGCGGGTGACCGACGCGTACGCGGCCCGCGACCGGTTGGGCACGCTGGCGCGGCTGGCCAACGCCTACCGGCCCGGTGACACCGACTTCACCTGGACCCGGCTGACGTCGTGGCGGTCGCTGCTGGCCGCGGCGCTCGACCAGGACCACGAGGAGATCGTGTCCGGGGAGGTCGCGGCGGAGCCGGACAGCCCCAGCGCCGAGCTGCTGGCGGCGTGGCTGTCGCTGCGGCTGGCCGTCCCGGTGTCGCGGGTGGTCTCCGACGGGCCCGGGATCACCGGGGTGCGGCTGACCACGACCGCCGGTGACATCGCGGTCTCGCGGCCGGACGGCCGGGTGGCGACGCTGGCGCGGCCGGGTCAGCCCGACCGGCAGGTGTCGCTGATGCGGCGGCCGCTGCCGGAGCTGCTGGCCGAGGAGCTGCGGCGGCTCGACCCGGACGAGGTCTACCAGGAGGCGTCCGCCCGGTTCGCCAAGGACCTGGCGGCGTCGTCGGCCGACGACGACGTGGCCTCCCGGCAGGACGCGGCGGTGTCCGGGGCCGGCGACGGCGGCGGCGGGGACACCGCCGGCGGCCCGAGCGGCGACGGCGGCCGGGACGCCGACGATCCCACGGGCGCCGGGGGCGCGGAAGGTCCGGGCGAGCGATGACGCCGCCGGCCGTGCTGGTCCACCGCGACCAGGAGTTGCTGGCCAAGGCGGCCGCCGCGCGGCTGGTGACGCGGGTCGTGGACGTGCAGGCCGCGCGCGGCAGCGCGTCGGTCGTCCTGACCGGCGGCGGCGTGGGCACCGCGGTGCTGGCCGAGCTGGCCGCCAGCGGCATCCGCGAGGCGATCGACTGGCGGCACCTGGACATCTGGTGGGGCGACGAGCGGTTCCTGCCGTCCGGCCACCCCGAGCGCAACGAGACCGGGGCCCGCGAGGCGCTGCTGGACCACGTGGACGTCGATCCGGCGCGGGTGCATCCGATGCCGCCGTCCGACGGCCCCGACGGCCCCGATCCCGAGGCGGCCGCCGACCGGTACGCGCGCGGGCTGCGCGCCGCGGCGCGTCCCGAGGACCACGGTCCGGTGCCGTCGTTCGACGTGCTGATGCTGGGCGTCGGGCCGGACGCGCACGTGGCGTCGCTGTTCCCGGAGATGCCCGCGCTGTACGACGAGCGCGCGGTGGTGGCGGTGCGCGGCGCGCCCAAGCCGCCGCCGACGCGGGTCTCGCTGACGCTGCCGTCGATCCAGGCCGCCCGCGAGGTGTGGGTGCTGGCGGCGGGCGAGTCGAAGGCCACGGCGGTGCGGATGGGCCTGTCGGGTGCCGGTCCGGTGCAGGTGCCGGTGGCGGGCGCGCGGGGACGGCAGCGCACGCTGTTCCTGCTCGACCGCGCGGCGGCGGCGCAGCTGCCCCCGGGCATCGAGCGCATCGCCTCGCCCTGACGCGAGCGCCTCGCCACGCCACGCGAGCGCCTCGCCTCGTCTCGCCCTGACCCGGGCGTGTCGCGTCCGGCGAATCCCGCGGCCCTTTGCGACCTTCGCCGTATTTTCGCCCGGATTCTCCGTTCCCCGTCCGCATACTCTGGCGGGCGGGGGAATGCCCCCGCGGGTGGCGAGGTCGAGCGTGGAGGAGGGTCCGAGGTGTTCAAGGGTCGGACGGTCCTGGCGGGCACGGCGATCGCGGGCGCGGCCGTCCTGGCGGCCGCGGGATGCTCGTCGGGAGGCGGTGACGGCGGTTCGGACGGCGGGGGCGCGCCCGCCGCCAAGGTCGCGGTGACCCCGGCGAACGGCAGCCGCGACGTGGCGCCCGACCAGCCCGTGGTCGTGAAGTCCGGCAAGGGCAGGCTCACCGCGGTCACGGTCGCGGATTCCAAGGGGCGCAAGGCGGAGGGGAGGCTCGCGGCGGACGGCCGGTCGTGGCGTTCGTCGTGGGGGCTGCGGCCGTCGACGACGTACACCGTCACCGCGCAGGTCGCCGCGGACGGCGGGAAGCCGGTGGCGGCGTCGTCCACGTTCACCACCCTGACGCCGGCGCAGAAGCTCGAGAGCGGCATGTCGCCGCTTGAGGGCGAGAAGGTCGGCGTGGGCATGCCGATCCAGTTGTTGCTCAGCAAGCCCGTGACCACGCCTCAGGGCAGGCAGGCGGTGGAGCGCGCGCTCGAGGTGCGCATGTCCAAGCCGGTTGAGGGCGCCTGGTACTGGATCAGCGACAGGGAGGTGAACTTCCGCCCGCGCGACTACTGGCCCGTGGGGCAGAAGGTCCAGGTCGTCGCGCATCTGGCCGGGGTGCGGGCCGGTGAGGGCCTGTGGGGCGTCAAGGACCGCACGCTCGACTTCACCGTCGGCCCGCGGCACGTGACCCGGATCGACGCCAAGAAGTACCAGGCGACCGTGACCGACGGCGGCCGGACCGTGCGGACGATGAAGGTCAGCCTCGGCAAGCCCGGCGACGACAGCTACACCGGCGTCATGATCGCGCAGGAGAAGCAGGCGGCGATGGTCATGGACTCGTCCACCACCGGCAACCCCGGCGAATACCGCACCCCGACCAAGTGGAACGTCCGCATGACCTACAGCGGCACGTTCATCCACTCGGCGCCCTGGTCCACCGGCTCGCAGGGCAGCGCCAACGTCAGCCACGGCTGCGTGAACGCCTCCCCCGCCGACGCCAAGTGGTTCTACGAGTTCACCAACCGCGGCGACATCATCGAGGTCACCGGCACCACCCGCAAGCTGCGGTTCGGCAACGGCCCGACGCCCTGGGCCAAGTCGTGGGAGGACTGGGTGAAGGGCGGCGCGCTGGGCGCCCCGGTCAAGGGCGTGCCGCTCGGCTGAGCCGCCGCGACCAAAGTCGGTGGGATCGCCGACGTGGGTCGCGTCCCGCGGCGCCCCGGGCTGAGTACCGTTGGTCCGGTGAGGTTCCGCAGGGCTCGGCAAGGGTTCCGCGACGCGTGCGTCGCGGCGGGCTCCGTGGGCATCGGGCTGCTGACGATGGAGGGTTCGCGGCAGACCTATCCCGACCCGGGCGACTTCCACATCGCGCGCGACCTGGTGATCGGGGGGCTCGCGTGCGCGGCCCTGCTGCTGTGGCGGCGGCGCTGGCCGGTGCGGATGGCGCTGGCCCTCACGGTCGTCGGCTTCCTCTCCGCCTCGGCGTGGGGGGCGATGGCGATGGCGCTGTTCACCGTGGCGGTGCACTCCTCGTGGCGGGCGACCGCCGCGCTCACCGCGCTCAACGTCACGCTCGTCACGGCGATCTTCATCCAGGTGAACGAGATGAGCCGCCGCGAGCGCCTGGAGTCGATCGTGGTGTTCCTGCTCGGCTACGCGATCCTGGTGATCACCGGTCTGCTGGTCCGCTCCCGCCGGCAGCTGATCGAGTCGCTCCGGGAACGGGCGCGGCAGGCCGAGGAGGGGCAGCGGCTGCGGGTGGAGGAGGCCCGGCACCTGGAGCGCGAGCGGATCGCCCGGGAAATGCACGACGTGCTCGCCCACCGGATCTCGCTGCTGGCGGTGCACGCGGGTGCGCTGGAGTTCCACGCCGACGCGCCCGCCGACCAGCGCGAGGCGGCCGGGATCATCCGCCGCGGCGCGTACGAGGCCATGGAGGACCTGCGCGAGGTGATCGGCATGCTGCGGACCTCCCCGGACGGCGCCGCGGCCGGGCCGGGGGCCGGGGAGCGGGGCGCGGCGGTCCCGGGCACGGCCGGCGGGGACGGCGAGGGCGAGCGCCCGCAGCCGACGCTGACCGACCTGCCCGCGCTGATCGAGGAGTCTCAGCGGGCCGGGGCGCACGTCACCTTCGACGACCGGGTGCCCGACCCGGGCGCGGTGCCGTCCCGGATCGGGCGCCACGCGTACCGGATCGTTCAGGAGGCCCTGACGAACGCACGCAAGCACGCGCCGGGCGCGCACGTGCGCGTCACGGTGGAGTCGACGGGGCCGGGCGGCACGCTGTCGATCGAGGTCGCCAACCCGCTGCCGCCCGGCCCGGCGCCGGTCCCCGGGCTGCCGGGCGCGGGCGCGGGGCTGCCGGGCGCGGGCGCGGGGCTGCTAGGCCTGCGCGAACGCGTCGACATGCTGGGCGGCACGCTCGACCACGGGCGCACCTCCAACGGCCGGTTCCGCCTGCGCGCCCGTCTCCCCTGGCCCGAGTGACGCACGACGCGTAACGGCCGACGCCCCTCCCACCGCGTGGGAGCACGGGGCGGGCGGGGCCGTTCAGGAGCGTCGGAGTCCGTCTCCAGCTTCCCCGCTACCGGCCGTCGGGCGCGCCGCGCCCGACGGCCGCGCTGGTCGCCCGGTTCCACCGGGGCGCCGCGCATCGCCGGCGGGTGCGGCGCAGGCGGGCCGTGAGCGAGCGGCTGGAGCGCCTGCGCGAGCCGAACCCGGTCGAATCGCTGATCAGCGGCCCGGCGGTCCCGGAGCGGTGATCGGCGCCCGGCCGCGCCGCGGGGCGGGCGTCCGCGGCCCGGGCGCGCGGCGGGGCCCGAACTCGTAGGGTGGCGGGATGGACTCCCCCATCCGCGTCCTCATCGTGGACGACGACGCCCTGGTACGCGCGGGCCTGACCATGATGCTGGCGGGCGCCGACGATCTGCGGGTGGTGGCCGACGTCGCCGACGGTACCGAGGTGATCCCGGCGGTGAACGAGCACCGTCCCGACGTGGTGCTGATGGACATCCGGATGCCGCGGCTGGACGGGCTGGCCGCCACCGAGCGGCTGCGCGCCCGCCGCGAGCCGCCCGAGATCATCATCCTGACCACGTTCGACACCGACGACCACATCCTGCGCGCGATGCGGGCGGGGGCCAGCGGTTTCCTGCTCAAGCACACCCCGCCGCCGGACATCATCCGGGCGATCCGGCAGGTGGCGGCGGGCGAGCCGATGATCTCGCCGGCGGTGCTGCGGCGGATGATGTCGTACGTGGCGGGGACGGGCGTCGACCCGCGCCGTGCGCGGGCCCGGGAGCTGCTGGGACGGCTGAGCGAGGGCGAGCGGGCGGTGGCCACGCTGGTCGGGCGGGGCAAGACCAACAGCGAGATCGGCAAGGAGCTGTCGCTGAGCGTGGCGACGGTCAAGGCGTACGTGTCGCGGCTGCTGACCAAGCTGGAGCTCAACAACCGGGTGCAGATCGCCCTGCTGGTGCACGACGCGGGCGACGACGAGGACGCGGCCCGCTCCTAGGGGCCACAGCTCCCCCGGAGTCCCGGCGCGGGCCATGCGGCCCGGGGAGCATCGACTTCGGTCTGCGCGGGCTCGACCATCGGACGACGCGGCGGGACGGGCCCGGCGGGCAGCCTGGCGGCATGATCGAAGCAGAACGTCTGAGCAAGCGCTACGGGGAGGTCGCTGCGGTCGACTCCGTGTCGTTCCGGTGCGAGCCCGGCACCGTCACCGGTTTCCTGGGTCCGAACGGCGCGGGCAAGTCCACCACGATGCGGATGATCTGCGGGCTGACGCCGCCGAGCGCCGGCACCGCGACCGTGAAGGGCGTCCCGTACCGGCGGATCGCCAACCCGGGGCGCCATGTCGGCGTGCTCCTGGACGCCGCCGCGATGCACCCGGGCCGTACGGGCAAGGAGACCCTGGGGCTGGCCGCGCACGTCCTGGGGGTGGAGCAGGCGCGGGCCGCGGAGATGCTGGAACGGGTCGGGCTGCCCGCCAAGGCCGCCCGCCGCCGGGTCGGCGGGTACTCGCTGGGCATGCGGCAGCGGCTCGGCATCGCCCAGGCGCTCATCGGCGACCCGAGCGTGCTGATCCTGGACGAGCCCGCCAACGGCCTGGACCCCGAGGGCATCTTCTGGATGCGCACCCTCCTGCGCGACTTCGCCGACCGGGGCGGGACGGTGCTGCTGTCCTCGCACCTGCTGCGCGAGGTGGAGGCGGTCGCGGACCGGTTCGTGGTGATCGCGGGCGGCCGGATCGCCGCGCAGGGCTCCAAGGAGGAGCTGCTGACCGCGCCGGGCGGGGTGCTGGTGCGGGGTCTGGACGCCGCCGCGCTGTACGGCGCGCTGGCCGCCGCGGGCCTGCCGGCGCGTCCCGAGGGCGAGGGGGCCTTCGTGGTGGACGCGCCGGCGGAGGCGGTGGGCCGGGCCGTCGCCGCGGCCGGGGTCGTGCTGCTGGAGCTTCGCCAGGTCAGCGGGGGCGGGCTGGAGGAGCTGTTCCTGGCCCTGACCGCCGCGGCCGGCGCCGCGGCCGCCCCGCCGCACTCCCCCGCGGTGGCGCCGCCCGCCGCGCCCTCCGTCCCGTCCTCCAGGGAGGCCGTCAAGTGACCGCGACCATGACCGTGCCCCCGGCCGCCGGCGCGGACGCCGTGCCGGCCGACCCGCCGCGCCCGTCGCTGCGCCGCCTGACGGCGGTGGAGCTGCGCAAGATGACCGACACCAGGTCCGGGCGCTGGATCCTCATCCTGACGGCGCTGCTCACCCCCGCGCTGATGCCCGTGATCATCTTCACGGTGCCGGCGGAGGAGCAGTCGCTGCGGGAGTTCTTCGTCTCCTCCCAGGCGGCGGTGTCGATCCTGCTGCCGGTCCTGGGCATCCTGTCGGTGACCAGCGAGTGGTCGCAGCGGACCGCGCTGACGACCTTCGCGCTGGTCCCCGGGCGCGGCCGGGTGGTGTCGGCCAAGCTGCTGGGCAGCGCGGTGCTGGCCGCCGCGTTCGTGGCGATCGGGCTGGTCAGCGCCGTGGCGGCGCGGGCGATCGGCGGGCTGGCGGGCCGCTCGGAGGGGGCCTGGTCGCTGCCGCCCGCGCTGGTGGGCCAGGGGCTGCTGGTCTCGGCGGCCATGGTCGTGATGGGCGTGGCCTTCGGCATGCTGCTGCTGAGCCCGGCGCTGGCCATCGTGCTGTACTTCCTGCTCCCGACGGTCTGGACGACCCTCGGCGAGATGATCGAGAGGCTGCGGGGGCCGGCGGGCTGGCTCGACACGAGCCGGACCTTCTCCCCGCTCACCGAGCCGGGCGTCACCGCCGGGGAGTGGGCCCGGGTGGGGGTCTCGGTGGCCGTCTGGGTGCTGCTCCCCCTGGTCATCGGCCTGGTCCGGCTGACCCGCCGGGAGGTGAAGTGAGCGGCGTGTTCCTGAGCAGGAGCGCCGCGGCCAGGCCGGCCACCAGGAGCGGCAGCGCGGTGAGGAACAGCGTCGAGTACGCCTCGGCGCAGGCCTCGGCGACGCCGTCCCGGACGTCCGGCGGGAGGGTGCGCAGGTAATCGGGGCGCAGCGCGTCGTCGTAGGCGGGGACCGCGCCCGCGGGGACGCGCCGGGCGACCTCCTCGGCGAAGCGGCTCGCCAGGACGCCGCCGAAGACGGCCATCCCCGCGGCGGTCCCCACCATCCGCGCCGCGAAGACACCCGAGCTCGCGGCGCCCACGTCCCGGCGGGGCGCCGCGGTCTGCGCCACGAGCACGACGACCTGCTGCGAGAGGCCGGCGCCGAAGCCCAGCACCGCCATGAAGAGCCCGGCGGTGATCGGGCCGGTGCCGGTCGTCATCGTCGCCAGCAGCGCCACGCCCACGGCGCCGACCGCCATGCTCGCCGCGGGGAGCCGGTGGTAGCGGCCGGTCGCCGCGATGTACCGCCCGGCGCCCATGGACGCGACCAGCAGCCCGATCATCATCGGCAGCAGGAGGAGCCCGGAGGCGGTGGCGCCCGCTCCTCCGGCCGCCTGGAAGTAGAGCGGCAGGTAGGTGGCCAGCCCGAAGCCGGTGGCGCCGCCGACGAGGGCCACGGCGCAGGCCACGCCGTACGAGCGGTCGCGGAAGAGGCGCGGCGGGATGACGGGCTCGGGGGCGCGCCGTTCGGCCAGGACCCACAGCACCGCGAGCACGGCGCTGCCGGCCGCGAGCCCGAGGATCACCGGGTCGGCCCATCCGTACCGGGTCCCGGCCCAGCTGGTGAGCAGCGTGAAGCAGGTGACGGCGGCGCCGAGCAGGACGATGCCGGGGTAGTCGACGCGGCCCCTTACCTCGGGCCCGGGCAGCCGCAGGAACAGCAGCGTCGTGACCAGGGCCGCCGCGCCGAGCGGGAGGTTGACATAGAACACCCAGCGCCAGGAGGCGTGGTCGGTGAGGAACCCGCCGATCAGCGGCCCCGCCAGGCTCGACAGGGCGAAGTTGAGCGCGGAGTAGCCCTGGTACTTGGCGCGCTCGCGCGGCTCGAACAGGTCGGCGGTGAGGGCGAACATCGTGGCCATCAGGCAGCCCGCCCCGGCGCCCTGCACCACCCGGAAGGCGATCAGCCAGTCCATCGAGGGCGCCGCCCCGCAGGCGGCCGATCCGGCCAGGAAGCCCAGCAGGCCGGTGAGGAGGATCCGGCGGCGGCCGAACAGGTCCCCGAGCCGTCCCGACAGCGGGACGGTGACGCTGGTGGCCAGGACGTAGGCGGTGGACACCCAGGCGATCCGGTCGAGCCCGCCCAGCTCGCCGACGATGGTGGGCAGGGCCGTCCCCAGCACGGTGGCGTCCAGCGACGACATCAGCCCGGCCAGCATGAGCCCGGCGAACACCAGCAGCCGGTCCCGCCGCCCCATCTCCGCGACGCCGCGCGCGGCGGTGGAAGTCATGTGCACCTCGCATTTGATTGACTAACGCATATAGATGCTAGAAGCATATACATGAGCGGCGCAACCGTCCCGCTAGGCTGGTCCCATGACGGAGGGCCCCATGGCGGAGGGCACGGACCCCGCGGCGCTGGACGCCGTCGAACGCAACATGGTCAGGCTGCGCCGCGGCATGGCCCGGCAGCGGCTGGGCCGCGCCGCGATCCGGGAGCACAACCTCCCCGTCGACCTGCAGATCCTGCATGTCACCGACGTGATCGACGAGGGCCCCGACCGGCCCGGCGAGGAGATGAGCGTCGGCCTGGTCGCCGCCCGCCTGGGCGTGGACGCCTCGCGCGGCAGCCGGATCGTGGCCGAGGCCGTCAAGTCCGGCTACGTCCGCCGGGTCGCCTCGCAGGAGGACGGCCGCCGCGTCCACCTGGAGCTCACCGACGCCGGCCGCGAGATCGTCGAGGCGGCCCGCCGCACCCGCCGCGACCGGCTCGCCGCCGCCATGGCCGACTGGACCGAGGAGGAGCGCCGCGAGTTCGCCCGCCTGCTGGGCCGCTTCGTCGGGTCCGGCGACCTCTGAAAGGGAGGCGGCCCGTGGCCTATGCGCCCCCTGTGACAGGTGAGCTAGTACACCATTTGTGGCATTCCGGTGGCGAACGGTCAGCAGGCCCAGGACAATGCCCCGCATGCCTCGTACAGATGATCGTTTCGCGACGCGCCCGCGTGTCCTCCGCCCCGAGACGACGGTCGAGCACGTCGACGAGTTCGCCAAGGGCCACCAGTGGCCGATGGTCAGCGTGACCGAGCGGGACCGCGAGGCCGGCACCGATGGCGAGGTCGTCTGGCAGGCCGACGGTCACGCGGTCGGGAAGCAGGCGCTGAAGACCGGCTCCCTCCACTACATGGTGGACGCGATGTTCGGCATCGGCTACATCCTCTTCACCGGCGCGCCGAAGGGGCTCGTCGAGACCCTGGCGTCCACCGCCGCGCAGGCCCTCCGGCCGTGGACGGTGGAGGAGCTGTGCCAGGCCTTCGACCAGGCCCAGGACCCGCGGGCGCGCGGGCAGGCGGCGCTGCGCCTCGGGCTCGCCGCACCCGCCAAGCTCGACCAGCAGGTCTTCAAGCGGATCGGGGCGGCGCTGGCCGACGACGACGCGCGCGTGCGGTACGCCTCGGTCTTCGCCGCGTCCTTCACCCGCTATGATGCGCTCCACCCGAACCTGCGCGCCATCGCCGACCGGGACCCCGAGGAGTTCCTGCGCGACCGGGCCGCGGCGACGCTGCGCTCCCTGGACGGCGTTAAGGTCTAGGCATGATCGCGGAGATCCGCGCCGCGCTGGCCCGGCACCTTCCCCATCGCGAGTTCGGTTCCATCGCCCCGCTGGGCGAGGGCCTGGACAACCTCGCGTACGAGGCGGACGAAGAACTCATCATCCGGATCTCCAGGGAGCCCGACCCGCGCGAGCTGCGCCGCGAGGCGGAGACGCTGACGGCGGTGGGCCGCATCTCGCCGCTGCCGGTGCCGGTCCCGGTGTTCGCCGACCCCGAGGCGGGCGTCCTGGCCTACGACAAGGTCCCCGGGGTGCCGCTGCTGGGCCGTCCCGTCGCCGCACCCGAGCCGCTCGCCGCGGCCCTGGGCGGGTTCCTCACCGCGCTGCACACGGCCGACGTGGAACAGATGCGACGCCTGGTGCCGGACGACACCGATCCCCCGGCGGCATGGCTGGAGGACGCCGAGGCGGCCTACCGCGAAGCCGCCGGCCACATCTCCCAGGACTTCCGGCCCGCCATCGAAGCGTTCCTGGCCGCGGCTCCCCCGGTGGAGCGCGGATCAAGGGTCTTCTGCCACAACGACCTGGGCGCCGAGCACATCCTGGTGGACGGCCAGACCGGCGCCGTCACGGGCGTCATCGACTGGACCGACGCGGCCATCGCCGATCCCATGCACGACCTGGCCCGCCTCTACAGGGACCTGGGGCCCGAGGTCTTCGACCTCGTCCTCTCCCACTACGGCGGCCGCTGCGACCGCGAACGGGTCCTCTACTACGCGCGCTGCGCCGTACTGGAGGACATCGCCTACGGACTCACCGCGCACGACCGGCGTCTCTACGCGGACGCAGGCCTGGCCCACCTCCCCTGGATGTTCGGCATGCGAGGGTGACCGTGCGTTTCGGGGTGCTGGGCGCGGTCGGCCGAGGCGCCCCCGTGCCGCTCGGCGGCGCGCGCCCGTGCGCTGCTGGCGGTGCTGACGCCCGGCGCACGCTGCCCGAGGAACTCGGCGTCGGCCCCTCCCCCGAGCTCGCGAGCGCGCATCTGCCGATCCTGGACGCCGGGCGCGTCCTGGCCGAGGCGTTCCTGGCCTCCGACGGCGCCCGCTGGATCACCGGTGGCGTGATCGAGGCGAACGGCGACCTGTGGCTGGGGCCCTGGAGCAGCGCCCGGGTGAGGGCGGGCGGGCCGTCAGCCCTTCCGGAAGTGCTCGACGAGGCGCGAGTAGCTGTCGTCGGCATGCCCACCGGCGACGGCGCCGGCCACCAGGTCGAGGGTGCGGCGGGGGAACGCGGTGTCGATCCCCCGCTCCCCGCTCTCCCTGACCAGGTCCTCCACGGACGGCAGGTGGTGCTTCAGCGCGCCGTACTCCACCGCGTGCTCGCCCCGGTCGACCTCGCCGGCGATCGACGGCAGGAACGACACCAGGGCGGACATCGACGGGCCGGCCTGCTCCAGGAACCGCCCGGTCTTGACGCCCGCGCTCTCCAGCAGCGCGGCGGCGTGCAGGAAGCCGTTGAGCATCCCCCACATGGTGCCGTGCACGGCCATCCCGTACAGGGCCGGCACGCCCGGGTCGTCGCCGATCAGGGCGCCGCGCCCGCCGAGGAGGTCGAGTTCGGGGCGGTGGCGGTCGTGCACGGACCGGTCGCCGCCGTAGAAGACGACCGCCTCGGGGTGCCCGATGCCGGGGGCGATCGTCATGATCTGGCCGTGCAGGTAGCCGACACCGTGCTCGGCCGCCCAGCCGGCGACGGCCCTGGCCTCCGCCGAGGTCCCGTCGGTGAGGTTGAGCACGGAGCGCCCGGCCAGCGCCTCGTCGCCCGCCGACTCCAGCAGGTCGCGGGCGGTGGGGTTGCCCTTCACGCTGATGACCACGAGCGCCCCCGCGCCCACGGCCTCGCGGACGGTCGCCGCCCGCCGGGCTCCCCTGGCGACCAGGGCGTCGCCTTTCTCCGGCGTGCGGTTCCACACGGTCACCGGGTGCCCGCCGTCCAGGAACGCGCCCGCCAGCGCGAACCCCATCTCGCCCAGCCCGAGCACGGTCACGGCCGTGCGGGCGCCGTCTTCTCCAGCGGCGATGGTCATGCCTCACACCCCCTCATCGGACCGGCACACCTTGCCGGTTCACGAGCACGCTAGAAACTCGACTTGACTTGAGGTCAAGCCGTTCACCGCGCGGCGGTCATCGGGCGAGGACGGCGACCAGCCCGGCCAGGAGGGACGCGGCGTTGGCGGCGAGGGCTGCGTGCAGGAACGCCCGCCCCTTCCCGCGCAGCATGGCCCGCAGCAGCATGGCCCGCAGCAGCGCGGCCTCGGCGAGCCAGGCGGCGATCTCGACAGGGAGCAGAGCGATCTCGTACCCTCCCCTCGACCGCGCCGCCGCCCCCAGCGCCCACCACACGACGGGGTGGGTGACGAGGTTCACCGCGACCGCCGTCGCGAGCACCGGCAGGAGCCGGGTCCCCAGCAGGACCCGCAACGCGGCGGCGTAGACCGGCAGTTCGACGGCGAGGGTCAGGGCGAGCGCGGCCGGGTAGCCGGTCACGGGACGGGGGGTGCGATCATCGCGACCGAGGCTCTGCCGGCCGGGCGGCCCCGCCCGGCCGGCGTGCGGGCGGCGGCGCCCCGCACGCTCGCCGCGGTCTTCTGCGTCGCGGCGGCCGCCGCGCTCGTGGCGGCACTGCGGCTGCCCGCCACGGTGACGGTCGTCGGCCTGGCCATGTTCGGCATCCTCCACAACGTGCTGGAACTGCGGTACGTGGCGGGCCGGTTCGACGCGATCCTCACCGGGCGCCTCCTCGGTCTCCTGCTCGCGCTCGTCACGGGCATCGTGCTGTGCCGCCTGCTGCCCATGGTCCCGTGGTCGCGGGGGGCCGAGATCCTGCTGGGCTATCTCGTCCTGGCGGCGGCCTGCGGATGGGGGCTGCGCCGCCGCCCGATGGTGCTGGGCACGGCCCTCGCGGCCCTGGGGCTCGCCGCCGCGGGCTCACTGGCGTTCCCCGCCTACCACTTCGTCTTCCTCTCGCACCTGCACAACGTGGTGCCGCTGTTCTTCCTCTGGGAATGGGCCCGCGATCTGCCGGGCGGGCGCACGGCGTTCCGCGTGACGCAGGCCGGGTGGGTCCTCCTGATCCCGGCGCTGATCCTGGCGGGGGCGTTCGACCCGTGGCTGGGCGGCGACCAGGACGGCGCGGTGGCGGCGTTCGCGGGCGGCGGCGACCGCCTCGTGGCCGCCTACACCCCGCCCGCCTGGCTCGACACCGCGTTCGCCCTGCGCCTGCTGGTCGTCTTCGCGTTCCTGCAGACGATGCACTACGTCGTGTGGGTGTGGTTCATGCCGCGCCACGCCCGTCCCGCCACGGAGCGCTTCGAGCGGCGCGCCTCGGCTCTGCGGGGGCACCGGGCCTGGCTCCTCGGCGTCGCGGGAACGGTCCTGCTGGCGGTTCTCTTCATATCCGACTATGCGGGCGGCAAGGCCCTGTACGGTGCCATCGCGAGTTATCACGCGTATCTGGAGTTCCCCGTCCTGCTCGCCCTGCTGGCGGGCGCGGGGAACGGCGCCGGGGAGAGGGAAGAGACATGATCGCACTCCTGGCGGACGTGGCACGCGAGGAGGAGGCGCCCGAGTGGCTCTTCTACGTCGCCGCCGCCGTGGCCCTCGTCGCCCTCGTCATCGCCGTCGTGTTCATCATCCGCAACCGGCGCCCCTGACGGCGCGCCGAGCGTGGTGGTGAACGGCCGGAACGGGGGTGCCCCCCAGCTCACCCGTTCCGGCCGTTCCGCTCCCACCCCATACGGCTCCCCGCAGGACGGCCGCGCAGGGACCGCTACCCGCCCCGAGAGCCTCAAACGTGTCAGAAGAAACTTTTTCGCCTATTCCACCAAACATCCGGACTCGCTGTTCATCCACACGGTGATGGCCGACCGGGGTCCCGGCGGCCGCGGCATGGGCCGATTGCTCATGGCCCACGCCGAACGCCTTGCCCGCGCTCAGGGCGCACCCGCCCTGGCCCTGGACCACTGGGCGGACAGCCCCGAACTGGGAAACATCTACGACCGCCGCGGTTACACCCCGGTCGTCTGAGCCGTCACCCCCTCCCTCCGGCGGCCCGTGCGGGGCGCGTCAGGCCTGGTCGGGCTCGGGACGGGCGGTGCGGGCGGTGCGGGAAGGGAGCCACCAGGTGGCCCTGCCCAGCAGGGTCATCACGGCGGGCACGAGCACCATGCGCAGCACGAAGGCGTCCACCGCCACCGCGGCCGCCAGCCCGGCGCCGACCAGCATGGCCTCCATGTCGCCGCTGAGGACGAACGCCCCGAACACCGAGATCATGATGACCGCGGCCGAGGCGATCACGCCGCCGCCGCGGGCCAGCCCGGCGTGCACGGCGCGCCGGGCGTCGCCGGTGCGCAGCCACTCCTCGCGCATCCGCCCGGCCAGGAACACCTGGTAGTCCATGGACAGGCCGAACAGCATCGCGATCATGATGACCGGCAGGAACGAGATGATCGGCACGGGCTTGCCGATGCCGAGCACGTCGGTGCCCCACCCCCACTGGAACAGCGCGACCGTGACGCCGAACGCGGCGCCCGCCGCGGCCACGTTCATCGCCGCCGCCAGCAGCGGCACCACCACGCTGCGGAAGGCGGCCAGCAGCAGGACCGAGCCCAGCGCGACGATCGTGCCGAGGAAGAGCGGCAGCCGGGAGGTCAGCTCGGAGGCCAGATCCTTGTTGAGCGCCGTGCCGCCGCCCACCAGCACCTCCAGCGACCCGCCGCGGCCGGCGGCGCCGGCGCGGAGCCGGTCGATCAGCGCGTCGGTCCTGGCGTCCTGCGGCGCGGTCGCCGGCACCACCTGGACGACCGCCAGCCGCGGGGCCCCCGCGCCGCCCGCGCCCCTGCCGCCGCCCGGCGCGGACGGGCCGGGCAGCGGCATGGCGTCGGCCTTCGCCACGCCCCGGGTCGCGCGGACCTCGGCCAGCAGCCGTTCCAGTTCGGCCGGCGGGACGCCCTCGCCGCTCCCGCCCCGCCCGCGCACCACCAGTTGCAGCGGCCCGTTGAAACCCGGGCCGAACCCGTCGGCCAGCAGGTCGTAGGCGCGGCGCGCGGTGCTGGACTCGGGCAGCGTGCCCTGGTCGGTCATACCGAGCCGCAGCGAGAACGCGGGCAGCGACACCACGGTGACCAGCACCAGCGCGGCGGCCGCCAGGATCCTGGGACGGCGCTGCAACGTGTCGGCCCAGCGCGTGGCGGCGCCCGGCCGCGCGACCTCCCGGCCCTCGTCCTCGTCTCCGGCTGCTGCTGCTGAACGCGTGCGCGGGCACCGTCCTGCTGCTGGCCCTGGCGGCGGTGTCGCGGGCCGAGTCGCGGCGCAGGCTGCGCCCGCTGGGCGACATGGTGCAGACCGCGTCCGCGATCGCCGAGGGCGACCTGGCGCGGCGCATCGCCGGCCGCGGCCCGGCCAGCGCCGAGGTGGAGGAGCTGCGCGGGGCGCTGAACGCGATGCTGCACCAGATCGAGGCGGCGTTCGAGATGCGCGAGCGCAGCGGGCGGCAGCTGCGCCGGTTCGTCGCCGACGCCTCGCACGAGCTGCGCACCCCGCTCGCCGCGATCCGCGGCTACCTCCAGCTGTCCGGCCGGGGGATGCTGGACGGCACCGCGCACGACCGCGCGATGGCGCGGATGGCCGCCGAGGCCGACCGGATGGCCCGGCTGGTGGACGACCTGCTCGCCCTCGCCCGGCTCGACCAGTCCCCCGAACTGCGCCCCGCGCCGGTCGACCTGGCGCGCGTCGTGCGCGACGCCGCCGCGGACCTGCGCGCCGTCCAGCCCGCGCGGCCGGTGCTGGTGAACGTGCCCGGGGACGGCCTGACGATCGAGGGCGACAAGGCCCTCCTGGCGCAGATCGCCGGGAACCTGCTGGCCAACGTGCGGCTCCACACCCCCGAGGGCACGGCGGCCCGCGTCGTCCTGCGGCGGGAGGCGGGCCGTGCCGTGCTGGAGGTGGCCGACGACGGCCCGGGCATGGATCCCGGCGACGCCGAGCGCGTGTTCGACCGTTTCTTCCGCGCGGCCGGGGCCGGGCACGGCGGCAGCGGACTGGGGATGGCGATCGTGCGGGCGGCGGTCGAGGCCCACGGCGGCTCGGTGACGGTGGAGACGGCCCCGGGCGAGGGGTTCACCTCCCGCGTCCGCCTCCCCCTGCCCTGACCCGGTCAGCGGAGGCGGGCGGCGACCGTGGGCAGCAGGCGGAGGGCGTTGGTGCGGTCGATGGCGGCGCGCTCCCGCGGGGACAGGTTGGGGTCCCGGTCGAACGCCCGGCGGGCGTGGGCGACCTCGCCGGCCTCCACCTGGGGCCAGTCGGTGCCGTACAGGATGCGCCCGGCGCCGACGGCGTTGAGCAGCGTCGGCGAGGCGTACGGCGACAGCGGCAGGGCGGTGTCGTAGTAGAACCGCTTGAGGGCGCGGCGGAACGCGCCGGGGTCGGGGCCCTCGCCGAGGCGGCCGGCGCGTTCGACGCGTCCCCCGATGTAGGGGAGGAAGCCGCCGCCGTGGGACAGGATGACCGACAGGTGGGGGTAGCGGTCCATCGTCCCCGAGGTGATGAGGTTCAGGGCGCAGCGGGTGGTGTCGTACATGAAGTCGGCGACCCAGTTCTCCACGCCGGGGATCGGCCGGGGGTCCTCGGGAAGGGCGTCGGGGTGGGTCATGATGACGGCGCGGCGCCGGTTCAGCTCGGCGAACAGCGGGTCGAAGGCCTTGTCCCCCAGGTAGCGCCCGCCGGCGGTGTTCATCATCAGGACGCCGTCGGCGCCGAGGTCGTCCAGCGCGTACGCGGCCTCCTTCAGGGCGACGTCCACGTGCAGCAGTGGAAGGTAGGCGAAGAAGCCGAAGCGGGTGGGGCGGCTCCTGACCAGGTCGGCGAGGGACTCGTTGAAGACGCGGGCGCCGGAGGCGGCGAGGGCCTTGTCGTGGAAGACCTCCGACGGCGCGGGCGCGGAGGCGACGCCGAGCGCGATCCGGTTGGCGTCCATGGCCTCCAGGGTCTCCTTCAGGTCCCACTGGCCCCAGCGGGGGCCGCCCTGCGGCGGGAGCAGGCCGTGCTCGATCGCCCATGTGCGCATGGCGGGAGGCAGCGCGTGGTGGTGGGTGTCGATCCTGCCCGCGCCCCCGCCCGCCGCGGGCACGGCCATGCCCGATGGCTCGGCGGTCGCGGTGACGGCGGCGGCCGTGCCGACCCCTGCGGCGGCGGTGGCCAGTGCCCCGGCGCGCAGGGCGGCACGGCGGCTCATCAGTGGCTTGTCCATGAATAGGAGTTTGCGAGATAGTCTCATGTGAGACCATATGGGATTCCCCCTGACATGGGGTGGTGCCAGCCCCACCATCGGACGCCATCGCCCGCCCGCTGCTCCTGCCGAACGCGCAGCGGCCGGCGCCCGCGCCCTCTCAGTGACCGATGAGGACGTCGGCGGCGCGGGCCAGAGGTGAGGTCCCCGGCCTGCCCGCGGCGTTCTCGTACGCGTCGGCGGCCCGGTACAGGGTGTGGGCGGCGTGCACGCCCAGCCAGCGCAGCGGTTCGGGCTCCCATCGGCGCGACCTCCATCCCACCCAGGGGAAGGAGGCCAGCGGCGTGTCCTCCTGGAGGAGAAGGTCGCGGAGGGTGCGACCGGCCAGGTTCGACATGGCCAGCCCCGCGCCGGTGTAGCCGCCCGCGTGCCCCAGGCCGGTCGCGTGGTCCAGGGCCACCGAGGAGCACCAGTCGCGCGGCACGCCGAGCAGCCCCGACCAGGCGTACTCCACCGACGACGAGGCGACCGCGGGGAACATGGCCGTCAGCGCCCGCCACAGGGCGTCCACCGTGCCGGGCGTGGCCCCGCCGGCGCCGTCCACCCGGGAGCCGAACCGGTAGGGGCCGCCGCGCCCGCCGAAGGCGATGCGGTCGTCGCCGGTCCGCTGGGCGTAGGTGTAGCAGTGCGCCATGTCCCCGAGAAGCTCGCGCCCCTCCCACCCGATGCTCTCCCAGGTGCCGGGCGGCAGCGGGCTGGTCACCAGCATCGAGCTCGCGACCGGGAGGAGGCTGCGCTTGTGGCCTTCGAGCGCGGGCGTGAACCCCTCGGTGGCGCGAATGACGTACTCGGCCGCGACCGTTCCGTACGGGGTGGACGCCGCCGCGGGGGAGACGCTCGAACGAGGGCGGATGCGCAGCACCGGGGTGCGTTCGTAGACGTCGACCCCCAGCTCGCGCGCCGCCCGGGCCAGCCCCCGCAGGAGCGCGGCGGGCTGCACGCGCGCGCAGTGCGGGCTCCAGGCGGCCCCCACCGCGCCCTCGACACGGATGCGGTCGCCGGGGGCGACCAGGCCGATGTCCCGGTCGGTCCAGCCCCAGTCCCGGCTCAGGCGCACGTGCCTGTCCAGGCGGGCCAGCTGCGCCCGGTTGCGGGCGACGTACAGGACGCCGCCCTTCACCAGCCCGGCGTCGATGCCCTCCCGCTCCGCCACCCTGACGACCTCGTCGACGCTGGAGAACAGGGCGCGCTGCAACGCGATCGTCGCCGGGCGGCCGTGGCGGCTCGCATAGCGCGTACGGGAGGCGGCGATCTCCCCCACCACCCAGCCGCCGTTGCGGCCGGAGGCGCCGGCGCCGGGGAACTCCTTCTCCAGCACCACGACGTCCAGGCCGGGCCGCGCGCGCTTGAGGTAGTACGCCGTCCACAGGCCCGTGTAGCCGGCGCCCACGATGCACACGTCCGCCGCGCGCGGGCCGGGGAGCCGCTCGCCGGAGGGCCGGTCCCCCAGGGCGCTGTGCCAGTACGACGCCCCACCGCCGTCGAAGCCGGGAGCCGGCGGGGCCCGATGCGTGTCCATGGCCTCATCCTGCTAGAGGAGGCCGCGACCGGTCAGGCCTCCACGGTTTCCGGTGTGCCCGACCGCTCGGCCACGTAACGCGTCAGGCCGTCCGACGCGCCCTCGAAGTCCCCGGCGTACGGGCGCATGCCGAGGTGCTCGGCGACCTCGGCGGAGGCGGTGTTGCCCTCGTCGATCTCGGCGATCACGCGCGGCAGCGCCAGCACTCCGAAGGCGTGGTCGAGCACGGCCCGCGCCGCCTCCGCCGCCAGCCCCCGCCCCCAGTGCTCCGGCTCCAGGCTGTAAACGATCTCGACGTCGAGCCCGTGCCCGGGCCCCTCCATCCGGCGCAGGCCCACCACCCCGGCCAGCGGCGCCTCCGCGAGCGCGGGATCGAGCGGGTCGGCGCCCGGCGGCGCGAACCGCAGCGCCCACAGGCCGTAGCCCTCGGTGGCGAAGTCGTGCAGGCTGGCCTCGATGATCTCGGTGACCTGCTCGGCGCACAGGATCCGGTCGTCGAACAGGTGGCGGCGGACCCGCGGGCCCGTCCAGTGCCGCAGCAGCGCCCGGTGGTCGCCGGTGCCGACCGGATGCAGGACCAGGCGCCCGGTGCGCAGGACGTCAAGCATCGCCGCCCTCCGGGCCGGGACCGTACGGGCCGGGACCGTACGGGCCGCCGGCCGGCGGCCCCCAGTCGGGCGCGGGCTCACCCTCCGGCACGCCCACCCGGAACACCCGCATCTGCAGCGCGAGCGCCGAGTAGTAGCCCACCAGGGCGACCAGCTCCACCACGGCGGCGCGGCCCAGCGTCGCCACAGCCTCGGTGTAGACGGGGTCGCTCAGGTCGCCGTCGGCGATCATCTGGCGGGCCGCCTCGTACACCACCCGCTCGCGCACGTCGCCCAGCATGGGCGCGCCGCCCTCGCGGAGCGCGGCCAGCTCCTTGTCGGTCAGCCCGGCGCGGCGGCCGATCCGCTCGTGGGCGTACCACTCGTAGTCCGAGCGGCGGTGCGCCGCCACGACCAGGATGGCGATCTCCCGCTCCCGCTTGGTGAAAGCGGTGCGGAAGCGCAGCGCGGCGCCCAGTTCCTGGAGCGGCAGGCCGACCGCCGGGCTGTAGAGCATCGCGTTGAACGGGCCCAGCAGCCGGCCCTCGTCGTCCATGTAGCGGATGGGAGAGGGGCCGTCGCGGCGCGGGCCGCCGGTGACCGCCTCGTACACCTCCCGCTGCTCCTCGCCCAGCAGGCCGGGCCTCAGCAGGGGAAGGCGGGCGCCGGGACGCTCCACCGCGGGGTGCTCGTCGCCGGACTCGGCGTTGGCGGGGTGATCGATCACCCATCGCACGCTAGGCCCTCGGCGGGTGCCCCTCAAGTGGTGTCCGGAAGGTGGAACCGCCGGCTCACGGTGACGTGGCCGTTCCGTGACAGGATGGCGGCGTGACCACCGGAATCTACGACGATCCCTGGGCCTACGAGCTGGCGTGCTCATTCCGCGACGTGGCCGCCGAGGTGGACGTGCTGCTGGGCTGGTGCGCCCGGCACCGCACCCGGCCCGGGCCGGTGGGCGGCGTGCTGGAGCTGGCGGCGGGCCCGGCCGAGCACGCCCGCGAGTTCGCCCGGCGCGGCGTCGCGGCGACCGCGCTGGACCTGCACCCGGCGATGTGCGCCTACGCCGCCGAGCGGGCCAAGGCCGAGGGCGTCGCCCTGGAGGTCGTCCTGGACGACATGACCTCCTTCGACCTGGGGCGGACGTTCGACCTGGTGGTGACCATGCTCGACTCCACCTCCCACCTGATGGACCTGGACGCCTTCACCGCGCACCTCGACCGGGCCGCCGCCCACCTGGCCCCCGGCGGCCTCTACATCGTCGAGATGTCGCACCCCGGCGACCGGCTCGGCGACGAGCCGAGCACCAGCACCGGGTGGACGGTGGAGCGCGGCGAGGCGCGCGCCACCGTCCGCTGGGGCGAGCCCACCGACCGGCTCGACCCCATCACCCAGATCTCCGACGACCGCGTCACCATGACCATCGCCGAGGGCGACCGGCCGGTCCGGGTCGTCCAGGACGTGGTCCCCTACCGGTTCTGGAGCGCGACCGAGCTGGACGCCGCGGTGCGCCTGTCGGGCGCGCTCGAGCCGGTCGCCCGGTACGGTGACTTCGGCGACGTCGCCGTCACCGACCCGGACGCCTGGCGGATGATCAGCGTGTTCCGGGCCCGGCCCCGCTGACCCGGAGTTCCGCGGCACGGAAACCGGGTCGCGGGAAACCGGGTCGCGGGAAACCGGGGCTCAGGGGCCGGGCTCAGGGGGCCGGGGCCCAGCCGGGCATCGGGTGGGCCGCCAGCAGCTCGCGGATCTCCGCCGCCACGCGCCGCTCCTCCCCCGCCGCCTCGTCCTCGCCGCGCGCGGTGGCCCGGACGATGTCGTCGATCCACGCCGCCACCCGCGGCATCTGCCCGGGCTCCAGGCCGCGCGTGGTGATCGCGGCGGTGCCCACCCGCAGCCCCGAGGGGTCGAAGGGCTTGCGCGGGTCGAACGGCACCGCGTTGTAGTTCAGCTCGATGCCGGCCCGGTCGAGGGCCTGCGCCGCGGGCTTGCCCGGCACGCCCTTGTTGGTCAGGTCGATGAGGATGAGGTGGTTGTCGGTGCCGCCGGAGATCAGGTCGTAGCCGCGCTCCAGCAGCGCCTCCGCCAGCGCCTTGGCGTTGGCGACGATCCGGTGGGCGTAGGCGGGGAAGTCCGGCCGGGCGGCCTCCTTCAGCGCGACCGCGATCGCGGCGGTCGTGTGGTTGTGCGGGCCGCCCTGCAGGCCGGGGAAGACCGCCTTGTCGACCGCGGAGGCGTGCTCGGCCGTCGACATCACCATCGCGCCGCGCGGGCCGCGCAGCGTCTTGTGCGTGGTCGTGGAGATCACGTCGGCGTGGCCGGCCGGGGACGGGTGCGCGCCACCGGCGATCAGTCCCGCGATGTGCGCGATGTCGGCCGCCAGCACCGCGCCCGCCTCGCGCGCGATCTCGGCGAACGCGGCGAAGTCGATCGTGCGCGGGATCGCGGTGCCGCCGCACCAGATGAGCTTGGGCCGCTCCTTGAGCGCCAGGTCGCGGACCTCGTCCATGTCGACCCGGCCGGTGTCGGCGCGCACCTCGTACCGGACGGGGTTGAACCACTTGCCGGTCGCCGACACCGACCAGCCGTGCGTGAGGTGCCCGCCCATCGGCAGCGACAGGCCCATGACGGTGTCGCCGGGCTGGAGGAAGGCCATGTAGACGGCCAGGTTGGCGGGCGAGCCCGAGTACGGCTGGACGTTGGCGTGCTCCACCCCGAACAGCGCCTTGGCGCGCTCGACGGCCAGCAGCTCGATCGGGTCGATGTTCTGCTGGCCCTCGTAGTAGCGGCGGCCCGCGTAGCCCTCGGAGTACTTGTTGGTCAGCACCGAGCCGGTGGCCTCCAGCACGGCGGGCGAGACGTAGTTCTCCGAGGCGATGAGCCTGATCTTCTCGAACTGGCGGCGGGCCTCGGCCTCGACCAGTCCGGCGAGCTCGGGGTCCTGGTCGGCGAGATGCGGAAGGGACGGCTGGTGCATGGCGGCCTCCGTGCTGTCGAGCCTGCTGATCGGCTGGGTCGTTCCTGCTGATCGGCCGGAGGACCGGTGCGCTCGGCGCGGACCCCCGGCTGGGGGGCCCGTACACCCAGGCGCGCGGTGTGCGGACTAGCTTCGCTCCCCGGTGGTCGACTCCACCTTGACTGCGCCAGTCGCGTCCGCCAAGCATACCCGGCCGCCGCCGTCGGGCCCGGGACCGTCGGCCGCGGGTCCGTCGGGCCCGGGACCGTCGGGTGCGGGGCCGCGTCGCCGCCGGACCGGCGCGGGGACCGACACCAGGACGAGCCCGCCCAGCAGGAGCAGCGCCCCGGCCGTCGCGGGCGCCGAGAGCCGCTCGCCCAGGACGGCCAGGGCCAGGACGGCCGCCACCAGCGGCTCGGCCAGGCTCAGCGTGCCCGCCGTGGCGGCGGTGACGCGGCGCAGGCCGCCGACGAAGCACATGTAGGCGACGGCGGTGGTCGCCACGCCCAGCCAGGCGACGAGAGCCAGCGACCGCGGCCCGGCCAGATCCGGTACGCCGCGCGCCGCCCAGGGCAGCAGGAGCGTCCCGCCGATCAGCAGCGTGACGGCGACGGCGGCGGGCATGTTGACCCGGTGGTCCAGCAGGCGCTTGGCCGCCACGGTGTAGACGCCGAAGCAGCAGCCCGCCAGCAGGCCCAGGCCGACGCCCAGCGGGTCGGCGCCGGACGTGCCGTCCCCCGCCGCCGGTCCGCCGGCGCCCGGGAGCATCAGCAGCGCGCACCCGGCGATCGCGCACGCCGTCCCGGCCATCCAGCGGCGGGTCAGCCGCGTACGCAGCACCACGCGCTCGAACAGGCCGGTGGTGACCGGCGCCAGTCCGAAGACCACGGCGGTGGCGACGGCCGCGCCCGCACGGTCGACCGAGGTGAGGAAGGCGGCCTGGAACGTCCCCGTGGCCGCCGAGGCGGCCAGCAGCGCCGGCCATGCGGGCCGTCCCAGCGCTCGGACCGACCCGGGCGCCGTCACCAGGACGAAGGCGGTGAGCAGGAGCCCCCCGGTCAGGATCCGCGCGTCTCCCAGCGTGATCGGCGAGGCCGGGGAGTCGGCGAGGACCTGTGCCGGCCCGACCGTTCCCCAGAGCACCCCGGCGGCCAGCACCAGCAGGACGCCGGAGGAATCGTTTCGTTGGCGCATACGGCCGACGCTAGGAGAAAATCCGGAATGTCGCTCGCCAGGCCGTCGTTCGTTCGGACGCCAGGCAGCCGGGCGTGGATCCTTCGGTGAACGGCACCGCCGGGACGCGTCAGGCGTAGGGAGTTCGGCGGTCGCGGCGTTCCGGCACGGGAAGTTCGGACTGCTCGACCGGCTGGACGTAGTCGTAGACGACCGTGGTGCGCACGTCCACGAACTCCTTGCGCCGCGCCAGCCGGTCGAGCACGAAGTCGCGCAGGTACTGGGTGCTGGGTACGGCCACGTGCACGAGGATGTCCTCGGCCCCGGTCACCACGAAGACGCCGAGCGTCTCGGGCATCGCCGCCATGTGGTCGCGGGTGGACTCGATGGCCTCCCTCGACTGCGGCCGGATCCGGATCGAGATCAGCGCCTGCACGCCCCGGCCCAGCGCCTCCAGGTCGGCGGCGGCGTGGAAGCCGGTGATGACACCGCGCGCCCGCAGCGCCCGGGTGCGTTCCAGCGCGGTGGACGGGGCGATGCCGACCGCCTCGGCCAGTTCCCGGTTGGTCTGCCGGCCGTCGTGCTGCAGGCGGCGCAGGATCGCCTGATCCACCGCGTCCATCGAGCCCATGACCGAATATTATGCGGCGTTGCGCGCAGTATGCCGAGACTCCGACTGTTCGACCGAGACCTACCGAGTCCGCCCGCCACACCATGGTTGCGCTACGCCGAGGGCCGTCCGCCGGGGCGGCGGGCCTCCAGGCCGTCCAGCAGGCATCCGAGCGCGTAGGAGAAGCGCCGCTCCGACTCGGCCGCCGCGTCCACCGCCCCGCCCGCGCCCATCCGCCGCCCGAGCAGCGGGTACTCCTCGGCGACCCGTTCCAGGAAGCCGCCCGCCCGCTCCCGCCAGTCGGCCGTGCCCCCGGCGGGCGCCCCCGTGCTCTCCGTCACGGCGCGCTCGGTCACGGTGCGCCAGGAGATCTCGGCGGCGACCGCGCCGACGACATGGTCGGTGACCGCGGCCAGCGCCGCGTCCAGCTCGCCGTCCCGGAAACCCGCCCCGGCCAGCAGCCGCAGCCCGGCGTCGGCCAGGGCCAGCGCGTTCGGGCCGAGATTGGGCTGGGACGCCAGGTCCGAGAGCATCCAGGGATGGCGCAGCAGCATCGCGCGCTGGCCTCGGGCCATGGCCTCCAGCGCCGCCCGCCACCCGCCCTCGGGCGCGGCGATCCGCTCGCGCACCTCGCCGAGGACCTCGCCCATGACCTCGTCCATGGCCAGCTCCATCAGCTCGTCCTTGGTGGTCACGTACCAGTAGAGGGAACCGGCCGTCACCTCCAGGTCGGCGGCGATCCGGCGCATGGACAGCCCGCGGACGCCCTCGGCGTCCAGCAGCGCCACGGTGGCCCGGACGATCCGCTCGCGGCTCAGCCGCCGGTCCCGCCGCGGCCGCTCGGGCCGCAGCCACACCGAGAACGGCGGCTCCTCTGACATGGATGAAGGCACGAGAGAACCGTATCGGCGCCCGGGGAGGCCGCGCGTTCGCTGAGAGTTCGCTGAACATCCGGTGTGATCGCCCGTTCGCGGTGAACCGGGCGAAGCGGGTCCACTAGGGTCGGCGGATAATGCAAACCGGACATCCCACCCCATTGGTCCCGGATACCCCCCACGGAGGTGGCCCGGCGGACGGACCATCCCCGCAGGACGGGCCCGCTCCGGCGCCCGCCGGGACCGTGCGGCTGGGATGGCTGGACGCCCTGCGCGGCATCGCGGCCATCGTGGTGGCCCTCCACCACGGCTGCTACCACTACCTCCCGCGGTTCCGGCACGAGATCCTCCAGTGGCTCGACCCGGGGAACTGCGGCGTGCTGCTGTTCTTCCTCGTCAGCGGCTACATCATCCCCGCGTCCCTGGAACGCACCGGATCGACGCGGCGGTTCTGGATCGGCCGGCTGTTCCGGATCTACCCGCTGCTGCTGGCGGTGCTGGCCGTCACGCTGCTGCTGGGGGTCACCGGCCTGATGCCGCTGCGGCAGCGCCTCGGCGAGGACTACGACCCGCTCGGCGCGATCGCCGCGCACCTGACGATGATGCAGGACCTGCTCGCCGTGCCCAGCGCCCTCAACGTCCTGTGGACGCTGTCGTACGAGATGATCTTCTACCTGCTGGTGGTGGCGCTGTTCGCGCTGGGGCGCCTCGACCGCCACTCGGCCACCGTCGCCACCGCGCTGGCCGTGGCCGCGCTGGGCCTGGGCGTCCTGCTGCCGACCGCGGCACTGTCGCGCGACCACGGCATCACCCCCGTCGCGGTGACCGCCGCGCTGGTCATGGTCGCGGCGATCGCGCTGGCCTGCTCGTCGCGGACCGGCATCGCCCGGACCGGGGCGCTGCTCGGCGGGGCGCTGGCGGCAGTGCTGGTGCTGGCCAACGCCCGCGTCGAGGCCTGGGAGGGACTGGCCCTGCTCGCGGTGATGTTCACCGGCACCGCGATCCACCGGGCCGAGCGCGGCCAGATCACCGTGCGCGCCGCGGCCGTCGCCGTGACCGCCGCGCTGACGGCGGCGATCGGCGGCGGGCTGTGGCACATCACCGTGTACGCGCCGGGGCAGACCGAGTTCGTCCTCAAGCGCTCCTGGACGATCGGCATCGTGGTGACCGCGCTGGCCTTCGCACTCGGCATGGCGCTGCGCCGCCGCCGCGTCCCGCGCTGGCTCACCCGGCTCGGCATGATCAGCTACTCCGTGTACCTGGTGCACCCGGTGCTGCTGATGGTCTCCGACATCACCATCGGGCGACCCCGCACCGACGCCCCGCTGCTGCTCGTCCCTTTCCTGATCGCGGTGCTGCTCGTCAGCCACCTCACCCACCGGTGGATCGAGGCGCCCCTGCAGCGCGCCGGCAGGCGGCTCGCACGGCGCACCGCCCCCGTCCTCCCGGACGGCCCGGCCCAGGCCTGTACCGCTTCGACCAACGTGGCCGTGGCCGGCCCCGGTCCGGGCGCGGAACGGGACACCGAACCGGACGCGAGCACGGAACCGGGCGCGGACGCCGGAGCGGCACCGGCTCCGGAGGCAGCCACCGGGAACACCGCCGGGAACGCGTAAAGCCCGGCTCCCCTTCGGGAAACCGGGCTGCGCAGGTCGCGCCGCGACGGCGCCGGCCTGGTGGCGGGAGAACGCGGGGGGTCAGACCCGGCCGGCGGACTCCATGGCTGCCTTCACCTTGGCGCGCTTCTCCCGGAGCTTGGCCAGCGCCTCCTCGAGGATGGCCTCGCCGTCCTCGTCGCTGCGCCGCTCCTTCACGTACGCCAGGTGCGTCTTGTACGGCTCGGTCTTCGGCGGGGCCGGGGGGTTGGCGGAGTCCTGGCCCGCCGGGAACCCGCAGCGCGGGCAGTCCCAGGTGTCGGGGACGGCGACGTCGGTCGCGAAACTGGGGCGGGTCTCGTGCCGGTTGGCGCAGTAGAAGGTCACCCAGACCCGGGGGGCCGCGTCTCCGCGCTCGGCCTCCCCCATCGGACCGGCGCCGACACGGCTGCCCCGAATCGCGTTTCCACTACCCACGGATCACTCCTCGTTCGTGTGCGCCCGCGCCGCACTGACCTCGCGGCGGGGCCTTTCGCTGTGGTACGGCCTGCTCAGCCGACGCCCTTGCTCTTGAACAGCAGCCCGAGCACGATGATCGAGGCGAACCAGATGACGCCGGTGGCGACCGTCAACCGGTCCAGGTTGCGCTCGACCACCGACGACCCGCCCAGGGACGAGGTGACGCCGCCGCCGAACATGTCCGACAGGCCCCCGCCCTTGCCCTTGTGCGCGAGCACGAGGACCACCATGAGCAGGCTGGTGATGATGAGCACGGCGGACGTTGCGATGATCACTTGTGTGTGCCTCTTCCGGCCGACCCCGCGGCGGCGGGGCGCTTCCTCTGCGGCTTCTTCATGTGCGGCTTGGTGTTCAAGGAACGTTCTGTTCTCGGACGCGGTCGCGGGCCGAACGGTCGGCCCGTCAGTACGGAAGGGTACGACGAACTTCCCGTTGGTTCGGCAAGAATCCCCGTACCGCGACCGAATTGATCAGAACTGACCGGCCGGATCGCCGTCCGGAGCGTGCGCCCGGCCCGCGACGATCCGCGATCAGACCGAGACCGGCAGGTCCCGGAAACGGCAGATCTTGATGAACTCACCCGGGTCCAGGCTCGCCCCGCCGACCAGCGCGCCGTCCACATCGGACTGCGCCATGATCCCGGCGATGTTCGAGCCCTTGACCGAGCCCCCATACAGGATACGCGTCTCACCGGCGACCTCGGCGTCGTACAGCTCGGCGAGCCGTCCCCGGATCGCGGCGCAGACCTCCTGGGCGTCGGCGGGGGTGGCGACCTCGCCGGTGCCGATCGCCCAGACCGGCTCGTAGGCGATCACCAGGGTGCGGGCCTGGTCGGCGGGGATCTTCTCCAGCGCCCCGTCGACCTGGGCCAGGGTGTGCTGGACGTGGCGGCCCTCGCGGCGGACCTCCAGGCCCTCGCCGACGCACACGATCGGGGTGATCTCGTTGGCGATGGCGGCCCTGGCCTTGGCGTTGACCAGGGCGTCGTCCTCGCCGTGGTACTGGCGGCGCTCGGAGTGGCCGACCGCGGCGTACGAGCAGCCCAGCTTGGCCAGCAACGCACCGGAGATCTCGCCGGTGTAGGCGCCGGAGGCGTGCGCGGACACGTCCTGCGAGCCGTAGGCGATGGCCAGCTTGTCGGCGTCCACCAGCGTCTGCACCGAGCGCAGGTCGGTGAACGGCGGCAGCACGGCCACGTCCACCGCCTCGAAGTCGGCCTCCTTGAGCCCGAAGGCCAGCTGCTGGACCAGCCTGATGGCCTCCAGGTGGTTGATGTTCATCTTCCAGTTGCCGGCCATCAGCGGCTTGCGGCCGGAGTTCTTGGAAGCGGGGTTCTTGGGGGCCATGCGTCAGTCCTCCAGAGCCTGCAGGCCGGGGAGCGTCCTGCCCTCGAGGTACTCGAGGCTGGCGCCGCCGCCGGTGGAGATGTGGGAGAAGCCGTTCTCGTCGAAGCCGAGCTGCCGGACCGCCGCGGCCGAGTCGCCGCCGCCGACGACGGTGAACGCGCCGGAGTCCAGCAGGCCCTGCGCGACCGCGCGGGTGCCGTGGGAGTAGGGCTCCATCTCGAACACGCCCATCGGGCCGTTCCAGAACACGGTCGCGGCGTCGCCGAGCCGGGAGGCGAACAGCTTGCCCGACTCGGGACCGATGTCGAGGCCGATCCGGTCGGCGGGGATCGCGCCGGCGGGGACCACGTCGTGCTCGGCGTCCGCGGCGAACGCGGTGGCGGCGACGATGTCGACCGGCAGCACGAACTCCACGCCCGACTCCTCGGCCCGCCGCAGGTAGCCGCGGACGGTGTCGAGCTGGTCCGCCTCCAGCAGGCTCTGGCCGACCTCGTGCCCCTGGGCCTTGAGGAAGGTGAAGACCATCCCGCCGCCGACCAGGATCCGGTCGGCCTTGCCCAGCAGATTGTCGATCACACCGAGCTTGTCGGAGACCTTGGAGCCGCCCAGGACGACGGCGTAGGGGCGGGCGACGTCCTCGGTGAGCCGCCTGAGCACCCGCACCTCGGTCTCGACCAGCCCGCCGGCGGCGTGCGGCAGCCGCCCGGGAACGTCGTAGACGCTGGCGTGCCTGCGGTGGACGGCGCCGAAGCCGTCGCCGACGTACAGGTCGGCGAGGGCGGCGAGCCGGTCGGCGAACGCGCCGCGCTCGGCGTCGTCCTTGCTGGTCTCGCCGGGTTCGAAGCGCAGGTTCTCCAGCAGCGCGACCTCGCCGTCGGCCAGGCCGGACGCGGCCTCGCGGGCCGAGTCGCCCACCACGTCGGTGGCGAACCTCACCTCGGCACCGAGCAGCTCGCCGAGCCGCGCGGCCACCGGGGCCAGCGAGAACTCCGGCTTCACCGCTCCCTTGGGGCGGCCCAGGTGGGCGCAGACGATCACCCTGGCGCCGCGCTCGCGCAGCGCCGCGATCGTCGGCACGCTGGCGCGGATGCGACCGTCGTCGGTGATCGACCGAGTCACTGCGGGGGGGCGACCCTCCACGCTCCCCGCGGCGCCGGCAGCGCCCCTCTCTTCGTTCGGGGCGCCGTCCTGGAGCGGCACGTTGAGATCGGCCCGGACCAGCACCCGCTTCCCGGACACGTCCAGATCGTCGATGGTGCGCATCGAGTGCGTCATCCTTCCGGATACACGCCCGCCGTGCGCCCGGAGCCGGTGGAGCGGCCCGGGCGCACGGCGGGAAGGCGGATCAGAGCTGGGAACCGACCAGGGTGACCAGGTCGGCCAGGCGGTTGGAGTAGCCCCACTCGTTGTCGTACCAGCCGACGACCTTGACCTGGTCGCCGATGACCTTCGTCAGGCCGGCGTCGAAGATGCAGGAGGCCGGGTCGGTGACGATGTCGGACGACACGATCGGGTCCTCGGTGTAGGTGAGGATGCCGGCCAGCGGGCCCTCGGCGGCGGCCTTGAGCGCCGCGTTGACCTCTTCGACGGTGGTGTCGCGGCTCACCGTGGCGGTCAGGTCGGTGGCCGAGCCGGTCGGCACCGGCACCCGCAGCGCGTACCCGTCGAGCTTGCCCTTCAGCTCCGGCAGCACCAGGCCGATGGCCTTGGCGGCGCCGGTGGAGGTCGGCACGATGTTGAGCGCGGCGGCCCGGGAGCGGCGCAGGTCCTTGTGCGGCGCGTCCTGGAGGTTCTGGTCCTGGGTGTAGGCGTGGATGGTGGTCATCAGGCCCTTCTCGATGCCGAACGTGTCGTTCAGCACCTTGGCCATCGGACCCAGGCAGTTGGTGGTGCAGGAGGCGTTGGAGATCACCGTGTGGTTCGCCGGGTCGTACTGGTCGTCGTTGACGCCCATCACGATGGTGACGTCCTCGTTCTTGGCCGGCGCCGAGATGATGACCTTCTTGGCGCCGTTGTCGGCGTGCACCTTGGCCTTGGTGGCGTCGGTGAAGAAGCCGGTGGACTCCACCACCACGTCGACGCCGACGTCGCTCCACTTGAGGTTGGCCGGGTCGCGCTCCTCGAACGCCTTGATCGCCTTGCCGCCGACGACGATCTCGTCCGCGGTGGCCTTCACCTCCTGGCCCAGCCGGCCCAGGATGCTGTCGTACTTGAGCAGGTGGGCGAGGGTGGCGTTGTCGGTCAGGTCGTTGACCGCCACGATCTCGATGTCGGCCCCGCTCGCTTGAACGGCACGGAAGAAGTTGCGGCCGATCCGGCCGAACCCGTTGATGCCTACTCGGATGGTCACGGAACGGCACTCCTCGTACGTCGTCTCTGCGTCTCACCTGGCCGGGGCAGCGCCCCACGTCCGACCCTACCGAATGACGGGCCCTCACCCCGACACCGGCCGCAGGTGATTACGCGGGTGGCACCCCGATCCCCCGCACGGGTGATGATCAGCGGGGACGCGGGCGCGTCACCGTGCGTTCAGCCGTTCTTCATCCGCTCCTGCGCGCGGCCTGTCAACCTCCGGCACGGGCTCGCGGGTCTTCTCTGATGTGCACCTACGATCTTGGCGCGGGCGGGCCGTGCCGTCCGGCGCGCTGGTCCTCGCCGCCGTCTCCGCGGCGGGCTGCGTCGCGGGCGGCGCCGCGGCACCGGTCGCCGGGCCGCCGGTCACCCGGCCCTCCACCGGAGGGACCGCGCCGGGCCCCTGCCTGGGCTACCACGGCCTGGACGCCGCCAACCCCGCCCGGGAGGTGAAGGCGGGGCGCTTCCGCATCCCCGGCACCCCGCCGGTCCGGGTCGCCGCCGGCGCCGACGTGGACTGGGGCCTGGACCCGCACCGCGACCGGACCTGGCAACTGTGGCTGCACTCGCTGGAATGGCTGGGTGGACTGATCAAGGAGTACGGCCGGGTCCGCGACCGGGCGGCGCTCGACCTGGCGGCGGCCATCGTCCGCGACTGGCTGGCCGACAACGCCCTGCCCGGCCGCTTCGACCACGCCCGCCGCGAGGCGATCGAGGAGGGCGCCAAGTTCCGCCTCGCCACGATGACCTGCCTGCGCGTCCACCTGGAGGCGCGGTGGCTGGACGACGCCATCGCCCGGCACGCCGAGGAGCTGGCCGACCCCCGCAACTGGTCGGGGCCCTGGAACCACGGCACCGACGAGTCCGTGACCCTGCTGGCCGCGGCCTGCCGCATCGGGCGCGATGACCTCGCCGACGTCGCCTACGAGCGGCTGGTCGGCGCGGTGCTGCGGCCGCCCGGCGGAGCCCGGCCCGCCATCGACGCCGAGGGCGCCGACAACGAGCAGTCCACCCAGTACTCGGTCTACAACCGCAGCCGGTGGCGGCACGCCATGGAGGTCATGCGCGCCTGCCGGAGGCGCGTCCCCGCCGAGCTGGCCCGCAGGCACGCCCTGATGGACGAGTTCATCGCCTTCCAGGCCACCCCGGCGGGCGACCTGGTCCAGATCGGCGAGACGTACGCCTCGACGCTCTCCCGCGTCTCCCGGCCGGGGCGGGGGCCGCTCAGGTACGCGCTGTCCCAGGGCAGGGCCGGGACCAAACCGAGCGCGCGGGCACGCGTGTACGAGGCCGGCTACGTCATGGGCCGGTCCGGATGGGGCGACGGCGACCGGCCGTACAAGGAGGAGATGGCCTACACAGCCCGTTTCGGGCCCGGCCGGTACGCCCACGGCCAAGGCGACCACATGGCGGTCACCTTCTACGCCCAGGGCCGCGCCGTGCTCGTGCCGAGCGGGCACGCCGGCTACAGCGAACCGGTCTGGCGCGACTGGCTGCGGTCTCCGCACGCGCACAACACCGTGGTCGTGCGGGACGTCCCCTTCGACTCGGCCGCCGCCACCGCCCTGACCGGCCACCGGTTCACCGAGGGCGGCGACTTCTTCCGCTTCTCCGACACCGCGTTCGCCGGGTCGACGCGGACGCGCTCGGTACTGGCCGCCTCCGACCCGGACGCGCTGGTCGTGCTCGACCAGGTGCGTTCGGCGGCGCCGCGCACCGTCGAGCAGCTCTGGCACCTGCCGCCCGCGTTCGAGGCCCGCGCGGACGGCGCGGACGCGGTGGGGGCGGCGGACGGGGTCCGCGTGCACTTCCTGCGCGTGCCCGTCCCCGGCGGCACCGCCCGGACGGGCACCGGCCTGCCCGCCGCGGTCGTCAAGGGGAGCAGAGAGCAGCGTCAGGGCTGGGTCGTGCCGGCGCCCCGCACCACCGTGCCCGCGCCGGTGGTCAGGCTGCCCGCCCACGGAAGCGAGGTGCGGCTGCTCACCCTCATCGCACCCGTACGCGGCGAGGAACGGCCGTCGGTACGGGTCACCCCGCCGCGCCCGGACGGCGCCTTCCTGATCGAGGCCGAGATCGCCGGACGGCGGCTGGCCGTGGAGGCGGCTCCGGACGGCACCCTCCGCCGCACCCGCTGACGGGTCAGGGGGCGAGCATCTCGGCGGTGAGGTTGGCGTCGGTGCCCGGGATGCCCTGGTCCTGGGCGCGCTTGTCGGCCATGGCCAGCAGCCGGCGGATCCGGCCCGCGATCGCGTCCTTGGTCAGCGGCGGGTCGGCCAGCTGGCCCAGCTCCTCCAGCGACGCCTGCTTGTGCTCCAGCCGCAGCCGGCCCGCGCTGACCAGGTGCTCGGGGGCCTCCTCGCCGAGGATCTCCAGGGCCCGCGCCACCCGGGCGCCGGCGGCGACCGCGGCACGCGCGGAGCGGCGCAGGTTGGCGTCGTCGAAGTTGGCCAGCCGGTTGGCCGTCGCCCGGACCTCGCGGCGCATCCGCCGCTCCTCCCAGGCCAGCACGCTGTCGTGCGCCCCCAGCCGGGTGAGCAGGGCGCTGATCGCGTCGCCGTCGCGCACCACGACCCGGTCGACCCCGCGCACCTCCCGGGCCTTGGCGTGGATCTTCAGCCGGCGGGCGGCGCCGACCAGCGCCAGCGCGGCCTCCGGACCCGGGCAGGTCACCTCCAGCGACATCGACCGGCCCGGCTCGGTCAGCGACCCGTGCGCCAGGAACGCGCCACGCCATGCTGATTCGGCGTCGCAGGCCGCCCCCGCGACCACGTGCCGGGGCAGCCCGCGCACCGGGCGGCCGTTGTTGTCGATCAGCCCGGTCTGCCGGGCCAGCGACTCACCCTCGCGGAACACCCGCACCACGTAGCGGTTGCCCTTCCGCAACCCGCTGGGGGCCAGCACCACCACGTCGGAGGTGTGGCCGAAGACCTCGGCGATGTCCTTGCGCAGCCGCCGGGCGGCCGAGCCGGTGTCGATCTCGGCCTCGATCACGATCCGCCCGCTGACCAGGTGCAGGCCGCCCGCGAAGCGCAGCAGCGTCGACACCTCGGCCTTGCGGCAGCACGGCTTCATCACCGACAGCCTGCTCAGCTCGTCCTTGACCACGCCGGTCATCGCCATAGATGAACCTCCCCCTAGGAACTCCCCAGCAGTGTGGCCGATGTCGGCCCCGCCGGGAGTCAGTCACGGAAAATCTTCACGAAGGCTTGGGCCAGCCGGGCGGGATCGTGACGTGGCGAGCCGTCGTCGGCGGCGACGTCGGCCAGTTCCAGCCGCCCGCCCAGGTCACGGACGGCCTTGTCGAGGGCGACGGGGTCGTCGACCACTCCCCGGTCGGCGAGGACGACGTCGACCCGCAGATCCGGCGCGTGCGCCTGGAGCACCTCCAGATGCGTCTGCGGCGAGAAGTCGTCGGTCTCCCCCGGCTGCGGGGCCAGGTTGAGCGCGACGACGCGGCGCGCGTCGGTCGCGACCAGGGCGCGGGCCAGCTCGGGCACCTGCAGGTGCGGCAGCACGCTGGTGAACCACGACCCCGGCCCGAACACCACCCAGTCGGCGTCCTTCACCGCCGCCAGCGCCTCCGGGCACGCCGGCGGATCGCCCGGCACCAGCGACACGCTCAGCACCGTGCCCGGCGTCTTCGCGCAGGCCACCTGCCCCCTGACCCGGGTTACCTCGTACGGCCGGGCCGGATCGGCGCCGCGCACCTCCGCGACGATGTCCAGCGGCACCGACGCCATCGGCAGCACCCTGCCCTGCGCGCCCAGCAGCCGCCCCACCCAGTCCAGGCCGACCACGGTCGAACCGGGCGCCGGGCCCCCGCCGCCGGACTCCCCGCCCAGCAGCTCCCACAGCGCCACGATCAGCAGGTTGCCCACCGCGTGGTCGTGCAACTCCCCCTGGCTGCGGAACCGGTGCTGGACGACATCGCGCCAGGTCTGGCCCCACTCGTCGTCGCCGCACAGCGCGGCCAGCGCCATCCGCAGATCGCCGGGCGGCAGCACGCCCAGCTCGCGGCGCAGCCGGCCGCTGGAACCGCCGTCGTCGGCGACCGTGACGACCGCGCTCAGCCGGCGGGTGACGCGGCGCAGCGCCGACAGCGAGGCGTAAAGGCCGTGGCCGCCGCCGAGGGCGACCACTGCCGGGCCTCCGGACTGGCTCACCGCTCCGGATTGGCTCACCATGCCCGGCCGGTCACCGCCTCGCCCGCCGCACCGGCCACCGCGCGCGTCGTCGTCGCCTCAGGGTCCACCGTGCCGCTCTCTCGCTTCGCTCGTCCGGGCGCCTCGGGGCGCCTCACTCACGGCCGAGGTCGCGGTGCGAGGCCTGCACCTCGATGCCCTCGTCCCTCAGCCGGGCGGCGATCTGCTCCGCCATGGCCACACTACGGTGTTTGCCGCCGGTGCATCCGACGGCCAGCGTCACGTAGTGCTTGCCCTCGCGCTCGTACCCGTCCGCGAGCAGCCGCAGCACCTCTGTGTAGGCGTCCAGGAACTCCTTGGCGCCGCGCTGGCCCAGCACGTAGTCGCGGACGGCGGCGTCCCGGCCGGTCTTGGGCCGCAGCTCGGGCACCCAGTGCGGGTTGGGCAGGAAGCGGCAGTCGACGACCAGGTCGGCGTCGACCGGCAGGCCGTACTTGTAGCCGAAGGACACCACCGTGGCGCGCAGGCTGGACTCGCCGGTGTCGTTGCCGAAGAAGCCGACGATCTTGGCGCGCAGCTCGTGCACGTTCAGCCCGCTGGTGTCGATCACCAGGTCGGCCTCGGCGCGCACCTCGCGGACCAGATCCCGCTCCCGGGCGATACCGTCGACCAGCCGGCCGTCGCCCTGCAGCGGGTGCGGGCGGCGGACGCTCTCGAACCGGCGCACTAGGTCGGCGTCGCCCGCCTCCAGGAACACCACCCGGGGGTGGACGCCGCGCGCCTCCAGCTCGGCGATGGCCGAGTGGAGGTCCTCGGTGAACGCGCGGCTGCGCACGTCCACCACGACCGCGATCCGCGGGACCGCGTCCTTCACCCGGCCGCCCAGGTCGGCCATGGTGGCCAGCAGCCCCGGGGGCAGGTTGTCGACCACGAACCAGTCGAGGTCCTCCAGCGACTTGGCGGCCGTGCTGCGCCCGGCCCCGGACATGCCCGTGACGATCACGATGTCCGGGATCTGCGTGTCGGTGGTCAACTCGGCTCCCCCCTGTGGTCTCGGCCGCCGTCCCCGCCGTCGTCGCGGGCGCGCCCGGCCGAAGGAGACCCCCCGTGCAGGGCCGCGGCGATCTGCGTCGCACCGTGCAGGCCGATGCCCGGGACCTCGGCGATCTGCTCGGGCGTCGCCTCCTTCAACCGCTTCAGCGATCCGAAATGTTTCAGCAGGGCCGACCTGCGTGCCGGCCCCAGCCCGGGAACGCTATCGAGTTCGCTCGCGGTCATGGACCTGGAACGCCGCTGCCGGTGGAAATTGATGGCGAAGCGGTGGGCCTCGTCCCGCACCCGCTGCACCAGGAACATGCCCTCGCTGTTGCGCGGCAGGATCACCGGGTCGGGGTCGCCGGGCAGCCAGATCTCCTCCAGCCGCTTGGCGATGCCGCACACCGCGATGTCGTCGATGCCCAGCTCGTCCAGGGCCAGCCGCGCCGCCGCGACCTGCGGCGGGCCGCCGTCGACCACGACCAGGTTGGGCGGGTAGGCGAACTTGCGGGGCCGGCCCGTCTCGGGGTCGATCGGCTGGTGGGCGGCGGCGTCGAGGCCGGCCTCCGCGTCGGCGACCGCCGCGCCGTCCACCGAGACTTCCGCGCCCGCCGTGCCGTCCGGGGGCGCCCCGGCCGCGGCGCCCCCGGTGCCCGCGGCGGCGTCCTCGGGGTCGTCGCCGAGCGCGTCCAGCTCGCCGAACTTCTCGCTCTCGGCCAGGTAGCGGCGGAACCGGCGGGTGATCACCTCGTGGATGGAGCGGACGTCGTCCTGGCCGTCCACCGCCTTGATCGTGAACCGGCGGTACTCGCTCTTGCGGGCCAGGCCGTCCTCGAACACCACCATCGAGGCCACCACGTTGGAGCCCTGCAGGTTGGACACGTCGTAGCACTCGATCCGCAGCGGCGCCTCCGCCAGCTCCAGGGCCTCCTGGATCTCCCGCAGCGCGCGGCTGCGGGTGGTCAGATCGCTGGCCCGGCGCGTCTTGTGCTGCTTCAGCGCCTCCGTCGCGTTGCGCGCCACGGTCTCCAGCAGCGCCTTCTTGTCGCCCCGCCGGGGCACCCGCAGCCGGACCGGGCCGCCGCGCTGCTCCGACAGCAGCTCGGTCATCGCGTCCGCGTCGGGCGGCAGCGCCGGGACCAGCACCTCGCGCGGCACCGAGTCGCTCTCGCTGTAGATCTGGATGAGGAAGTGCTCCACCAGATCGGAGGTGGTGACCGCCTCGACCTTGTCGACCACCCAGCCGCGCTGGCCGCGGATCCGGCCGCCGCGCACGTAGAAGACCTGGACCGCCGCCTCCAGCTCGTCCTCGGCGAAGGCGATCATGTCGCAGTCGGTGCTGTCGGGCAGCACCACCGTCTGCTTCTCCAGCGCCCGCTCCAGGGCGCGGATGTCGTCGCGCAGCCGGGCGGCCCGCTCGTACTCCATGGCGGCGGACGCCTCGCGCATCTGGCGCTCGAGCCGCTTGGTGAACCGGCCGGTGTCGCCCGCCATGAAGTCGCAGAAGTCCTCGGCGAGCAGCCGGTGCTCCTCGGGCGTCACCCGCCCCACGCAGGGGGCCGAGCACTTGTCGATGTAGCCCAGCAGGCACGGCCGGTCGAGCTGGCGCTGCCGCTTGAACACCCCGGGACGGCAGGTGCGGACCGGGAAGACGCGCAGCAGCTGGTCGACCGTCTCCCTGATCGCCCACGCGTGGGAGTACGGCCCGAAGTAGCGGACTCCCTTGCGTTTGGCTCCGCGCATCACCATCACCCTCGGATACTCCTCGTCGAGGGTGACCGCCAGGTAGGGATAGGACTTGTCGTCCCGGTAACGGACGTTGAACCGCGGATCGAACTCCTTGATCCAGGAGTACTCGAGCTGGAGGGCCTCGACCTCGGTGCCCACCACCGTCCAGTCGACCCCGGCCGCCGTCTGCAACATCGTCTGGGTGCGCGGATGGAGACCGGCGAAGTCCGCGAAGTAGGAGTTGAGCCGCGAGCGCAGGCTCTTGGCCTTGCCCACGTAGATGACCCTCCCGTGCTCGTCACGGAAGCGGTACACGCCCGGCGAGTCCGGTATGGACCCCGGGGCGGGTCGGTAGGTCGCCGGGTCTGCCACGCCCGAAAGCCTAGTCGGCCCCGCCGACAACCGGCGTGCCGCTCGGCCTCCGCCCGGGAGTGACGCAGATCTCGTTCGCATACCGGCGGATCGGAAAGGGATGTCCGAAGTTTTGCAATTCCGACACACCGGTCATGGAGGTGGGAACGAGACGTGTCCGCGTTCTGGGGCTGGATCATCCTGGCGGCCACGGTGGCCATGGCCGTCGTCGTGGTCGAGGGCGCGCGCCGCCTGCTGGCCGGACGGCGGCTGTCGGCGCGCTGGCCCGGGGCCGGGGAGGCGGCCCGGCGCTGCACCGCGCCCGCGTTCACGTTCGCCGTGGTGATCAGTGCGAGTGCCGCGATGCCGTACCACGCGCTCGGCGGCCAGGCCGAGGACGCGGTGCGCCATCTGCTCAAGATCGCCGCCATCGGGGCCACCACCTGGCTGGTGCTGCGCATCACCTACGCGCTCACCGAGCCGGCCCTGGCCCGGCTGACCCGGATCGAGGGCGAGCGCAACCGCCGGGCCCGCAAGGCGCGCACCCAGATGCTGCTGCTGCGCCGGATCGCGGCGGCCGCGGTGGTGGTCGTGGCGGTGGGCGCGGCCCTGTTCACCTTCCCCGCGGTGCGGACGCTCGGCGCCGGGATGCTGGCCTCGGCGGGCGTGGCCGGACTGGTCGTCGGGATCGCGGCCCGGCCGGCGCTGGGCAACCTGTTCGCCGGCCTGCAGATCGCCTTCAGCGACGCGCTGCGCCTGGACGACGTGGTGGTGGTCCAGGGCCAGTGGGGGCGGATCGAGGAGCTGACGCTGTCGTACGTGGTCGTGTGCCTGTGGGACGACCGGCGGCTGATCCTCCCGGTGTCCTACTTCACCGAGCAGCCGTTCGAGAACTGGACCCGGCACACCAGCCGCGTGGTCGGCTCGGTCACCCTGCACGTGGACTGGTCGGTGCCGGTGGAGGAACTGCGCACCGAGCTGTACAAGATGCTGCGCGACAACCCGCTGTGGGACCGCCGCGAGTGGATCCTGCAGGTCACCGACGTGCTGCCGAACGGCCTGGTCCAGCTGCGCGCCCTGATGAGCGCCGCCGACTCCGCCAGCGCCTGGGACCTGCGCTGCGACGCCCGCGAGCACCTGGTCGCCTACGTGCGCGAGAACCATCCGGACGCGCTGCCCCGCTTCCGCGCCGAGCTGACCGGCGCGGCGGCCGGCCCGGGCGCCGATCTCACGGCGGCACCCGAGGGCCACGCCTCCCGATCGTCGGCCTACACCTGAGCACCCGTCGCCCGGAGCCCGCGCTGGTGCCTGTGGGTGGTGCCTGTGTGTGGTGCCCGCGCGTGGTGCCCGGCGGCGCCGAGGGAGGCATGGCGCGCGCCGGGCCCCGGGCCCGGTCGGCTCCCGGCGCGCGCCCTCCACCCCCTCACCGGCCGTACCGGCGGTTCAGGCGAGCATGATCTGGTCGCCCTGGACGGTGATCTGCTTCTCCTCCAGCGGCTCGGTCGCCGGCGGGTTGGCCACCGAACCGTCCGCGATCTTGAACTTGCTGCCGTGGCACGGGCAGTTGATCGTGCCGCCCGCGACCGCGTCGACCGGGCAGCGCCGGTGCGTGCAGAGGGAGCTGTAGGCCTTGAACTGGCCCGCGGCGGGCTGCACGACGACGATCTTCTCGGCCTCGAAGACCTTGCCGCCGCCGACCGGGATCTCGCTGGTCGCGGCCAGCGCCTTCCCGCCGCCACCGCCACCGCCACCGCCGTTGCCGTTGCCGTTGCCCGCCGGGCTCTCGGCGCCGCCGGCCGAACCGCCGCCCTCGTCATCCCCGCCGCACGCGGCGGCGAGCCCCGCGACGCCGGCGAGACCGGCCCCGATCAGGAGCCCCCGGCGGGTCCTGCCCTCCGGCGTGCCGGCGGCGGCCGTCTCCGCGGAGGCCGGCGCCGCGGCGCCGGCCTCCGTTTCCGAACTGTCCGTCCGCGCTGCGGGCGCCTGTGCCATGCGTCTCCTCCGTGTGTCGCGCGCGTGGGTGCTTGCCGCGCGTGCCTCCACTGTCACCCTGGAGCACGTACGACGCCGTTTGAAGGTTCAATCCAACCGGGAATTTCCGACCGGCGGACCGAGCCCCCACCTTTCCACCTGCGCGTTCACGGTGACCGCGGCGGCCGCCATGACGGCCCCGCCGGGCGCGCCGGGCCGGGCCGCGTGCGGAGCGGAAGGGGGTGCCCGCGGTGCGGGTGTGGGTGCGGCCGGGTCAGTCGAGGATCTTGGCGAGGAACTGGCCGGTGTGGCTGGCCTCCACCTTGGCGACGTCCTCGGGGGTGCCCGTGGCGACCACGGTGCCGCCCCGGGAGCCGCCCTCGGGGCCCATGTCGATGATCCAGTCGGCGGTCTTGATGACGTCCAGGTTGTGCTCGATGACGATCACCGTGTTGCCCTTGTCGACCAGGCCGTTCAGCACGCCCAGCAGCTTGCGGATGTCCTCGAAGTGCAGGCCGGTGGTGGGCTCGTCCAGCACGTAGATCGTGCGGCCGGTGGAGCGGCGCTGCAGCTCCGAGGCCAGCTTGACGCGCTGCGCCTCGCCGCCCGACAGGGTCGGCGCGGGCTGGCCCAGCCGCACATAGCCCAGGCCCACGTCGTTGAGGGTCTTCAGGTGCCGGTGGATCGCGTTGATCGGCTCGAAGAAGACCGTGGCCTCCTCGATCGGCATGTCCAGCACCTCGGAGATCGTCTTGCCCTTGTAGTGGACCTCCAGGGTCTCCCGGTTGTACCGGGCGCCGTGGCAGACCTCGCAGGGCACGTAGACGTCCGGCAGGAAGTTCATCTCGATCTTGATGGTGCCGTCGCCGGAGCAGTTCTCGCAGCGCCCGCCCTTGACGTTGAAGGAGAACCGGCCCGGCTGGTAGCCGCGGACCTTGGCCTCGGTCGTCTGCGCGAAGAGCTTGCGGATGTGGTCGAACACCCCGGTGTAGGTGGCCGGGTTGGACCGCGGCGTGCGGCCGATCGGCGACTGGTCGACGTGCACCACCTTGTCGAGCTGGTCGACGCCGTTGACCCGGCGGTGCTTGCCCGGCACCGTGCGGGCGCCGTGCAGCTGCTTGGCCAGCGAGTTGTAGAGGATGTCGTTGACCAGGGTGGACTTGCCCGATCCGGAGACGCCGGTGACCGCGGTGAACACCCCGAGCGGGAACGCCACGTCGACGCCCTGGAGGTTGTTCTGCCGGGCGCCCTTGACGGTGACCTCCCTGCCCTTCTGCCGGGGACGGCGGATCTCCGGCACCGCGATCTCGCGGCGCCCCGACAGGTAGGCCCCGGTCAGCGAGCGCTCCGAGGTCATCAGGTCCTCGACCGTGCCCGACACCACGATCTGCCCGCCGTGCTCACCGGCCCGGGGGCCGATGTCGACCACCCAGTCGGCGGCCTGGATGGTGTCCTCGTCGTGCTCGACGACGATCAGGGTGTTGCCCATGTCGCGCAGCCGCAGCAGCGTGTCCAGCAGCCGGTGGTTGTCGCGCTGGTGCAGGCCGATGGACGGCTCGTCCAGCACGTACAGCACGCCGACCAGCCCGGAGCCGATCTGGGTGGCCAGCCGGATCCGCTGCGCCTCGCCGCCGGCCAGGGTGGCCGAGGCGCGGTCGAGGGTCAGGTAGTCCAGCCCGACGTCCAGCAGGAAGCCCAGCCGGGCGTTGATCTCCTTCAGCACCCGCTCGGCGATGTGCCGATCCCGCTCGCTCAGCTCCATGGCCAGCAGGAACTTGGCGCACTCGCCGATCGGCATGGCCGCCACGTCCGCGATCGACTTCCCGCCCATGGTGACCGCCAGCACGACCGGCTTGAGCCGCGCCCCCTGGCACGAGGGGCACGGGATCTCCCGCATGTACCCCTCGAACTTCTCCCGGGTGGCGTCGCTCTCGGACTCGGCGTGCCGCCGCTGGATGTAGGGGATCACGCCCTCGTAGGCGGTGTAGTAGGAGCGGGTGCGGCCGTAGCGGTTCTTGTAGCGGACGTGGACCTGGGTCTCGTGCCCGTTGAGGATCGCCTTGCGCGCCTTGGCGGGCAGCTTCTCCCAGGGGGTGTTGAGGTCGAAGCCCATCGCGTCGCCCAGCGCCGACAGCAGCCGCAGGAAGTAGTCGCTGACGTGGCCGTTGGACCAGGGCTGGATCGCGCCCTCGCCCAGCGTCATCGTCGGGTCGGGCACGACCAGCTCGGCGTCGACCTCCATGCGGGTGCCCAGGCCGGTGCAGTCGGGGCAGGCGCCGTAGGGGGAGTTGAACGAGAACGAGCGCGGCTCCAGCTCCTCGAACGACAGGTCGTCGTAGGGGCAGTAGAGGTGCTCGGAGTACATCCGGGTGCGGTGCTCGTCGTCCTCGGGCAGGTCGACGAAGTCGAGCACGATCGTGCCGCCGGCCAGCCCGAGCGCGGTCTCCACCGAGTCGGCCAGCCGCTGGCGGGCCGAGTCCTTGACGGCGAGCCGGTCGACGACCACTGCGATGTCGTGCTTCTCCTGCTTCTTGAGCCTGGGCGGGTCGTCCAGCCTGATCATCTGACCGTCGACCAGCGCCCGCGAGTAGCCCTTGGACTGCAGCTCGCGGAACAGCTCCAGGTACTCGCCCTTGCGGCCGCGGATCACCGGGGCCAGCACCTGGAACCGGGTGCCCGGCTCCAGCTCCAGCACCCGGTCGACGATCTGCTGCGGCGCCTGCCGGCTGATCGGGCGGCCGCACTCGGGGCAGTGCGGGTGGCCGATCCGGGCGTACAGCAGCCGCAGGTAGTCGTAGACCTCGGTGATCGTGCCGACCGTGGAGCGCGGGTTCTTGCTGGTGGACTTCTGGTCGATCGACACCGCCGGGGAGAGCCCCTCGATGAAGTCGACGTCCGGCTTGTCCATCTGGCCCAGGAACTGCCGGGCGTAGGCCGACAGCGACTCCACGTACCGGCGCTGGCCCTCGGCGAAGATCGTGTCGAACGCCAGACTCGACTTGCCGGAGCCGGACAGCCCGGTGAACACGATCATGGAGTCTCGGGGCAGGTCGAGCGAGACGTCCTTCAGGTTGTGCTCGCGTGCTCCACGCACGATGAGTCGGTCATGCACGGCGTTGCTCGGTTCCTCTTCTGGGCTCGGTGCCCTCCGGGCGCGACGACGGTCTGGTGACGGGCCTGGCGCGGTGACAGGCTAGCGGGGCGGTACGACGTTTCCCCGTGTGCATAACAGCGGCGCCCGCCGCCGCATTTCGCTCCCGAACCGTACACGTGTTCGAAGATCTATCGCCACCGGAACGCGCCGGGCCGCCTCCGCGCCAGGCTCTCAGGGTACGTCTCGGGGCATCGTGCCCCGGCGCCTGCACGCACGGGCCCGCGACCGGCCCGGCCCCCGGCGCCTCAGCCGGACACGTCGTCGTCGAGGGCGAAGTCCAGGTAGCGGGCGGCGGAGCGGCGCACGGCCTCCTTGCCGTCGGCTCGGACGATCCGCCCCCACCACGCCCCGTACACGCGGGAGAACGGGTAAGGCTCCAGCAGCCGCAGGGCCCGGCGGACGGTCCGGGGCCGCTCGGGGATGTAGTTGGGATAGGAGTACATGAAGCTCACCCAGTCGCGGTCGCCGACCACCTGGAGGATGTCGCCCGACAGCAGCGCGCCGGCGCCGTCCTCGCCGTCCCGCCAGTGCAGGACCTGCCCGCCGGCGAAGTGCACTCCGGCGTTGATCAGGGTGAGCCCCTCGGCGATCTCCCGGGTGTCGCCCTCCCAGAAGACCACCGCGTCGTCGGGGCGGGCCACCCACCGCCGGTCCGCCTCGTGGATGTAGACGGGGGCGTCGAACGCGCGGGCCCATTCGACCATGGTGCCGTAGTAGTGCGGATGGCTGATCGCGATGGCGTCGATCCCGCCCAGCGCCCGCACCTCCCGGACCAGGTCGTCGTCCAGGTAGGTGATCATGTCCCAGAGCACGTTGCCGCCCGGCGCCCGCACCAGCAGGGCGCGCTGCCCGATGGCGGTGGCGGGCTCGGCGCCGACGCCCACGATCCCCGGGCCCTCCGGCTCGACCCGGCCGCGGTGGCCGGCCTCCCTCAGTTCGGCGAGCGTGGTCCAGCGCTGCCCGTCCCAGCCGACGTACTGCCGCTCGTCCTCGCAGACGGGGCAGTCAGGGCGGGGCTCGGCGTACTGGACGCCGCAGGTCACGCAGATGGGATGCGTCATGGAGATCATTCTCACCCGGCGCGCCGGGGGCGGGGCGGGCAGGATGGTCCCGGACGCGCGGCGCCCCGTGGAGGGCCCGCGCCACCGGCGTACGGGAGGGACGAGATGGGCGACTGGCGGCGGGTCCTGGCGGAGGTCGAGGCGGGCACCGAACGGATAGTGGCGACGCTTTCCGGCCTGGACGAGCAGGCGGTGCGCGCCCCGTCGGGCCTGCCGGGCTGGACGCGCGGCCACGTGGCCACCCACATCGCCCGCAACGCCGACTCGCTCTGGAACCTGCTCGAATGGGCGCGGACGGGCGTGGAGATCCCGCAGTACCCGAGCCTGGAGGCGCGCAACGCCGACCTGGAGGCGGGCGCCGGACGCGACCCGCGCGCGCTGGCCGAGGACGTCCGCGCGACGGGCGAGCGGTTCTCCGAGCAGGCCCGGTCGCTGCCGGAGGAGGCGTGGGAGGCGACCGTGCGGGCGATGCTCGGCTGGTCCCATCCCGCCTGGTTCGTGGTGTACCGGCGGTGGCAGGAGGTGGAGACCCACCACGTGGACCTCGCCGCCGGGTACGGGCCCGCCGACTGGCCCGAGTCGTACCTGCGGTGGGCGCTGACCGGCACGCTCGCCGACCTGGAGGCCCTGCCCGCGGACCTGCGGGGCGGCCTGGAGGGGCACCGGCTGACGGCCACCGACACCGCGGAGAGCGCGGACCTGGGCGCCGGGGAGGGCGGGCCGGAGATCTCGGGGTCGGCGCGGGCCCTGCTCGGCTGGCTCACCGGGCGGTCCGCGGGCGAGGGCGTGGCGGCGCGCCCGGAGGGTCCGCTGCCCGTGCCGCCGCCGTGGCCGCACGCTCCCAGCGCTTTCTGACCGCGCGGGCCGCGACCGCCGCGTGCGGCCTCAGGCGGCCTCGATCGGGAACCCCCGGCCCCCGGCCCCGCCTCCCGCCTCGCCGGGTCCGGGGTCGCCCCCCGCGCCCGGTCGCACGCTTGCCGCCGCCCCGCGGGACGGTCAGGGACGGGCGCCGGCGCCCTCCTCCCCCTCGGGCCCGTCCGACTCCAGCCAGTTGTCGATGGCGCGGATGCGCCGCGCGCAGTCGGCCGCCCCGGCGTCGTCGCCGAGGGCCAGGCACGCGCCCCGCAGCCCCTCCAGCGCGGCGCGCTGGCCGCGGTGGTCGGCCATCTCCCGGCGGATGGCGATCTCCGCCTGGAAGTGCCCGAGGGCGCGGGAGTGGCGGCCCAGCTTCCGGCAGGCGCCGCCCATGGTGTGGTGTGCGATCGCCTGCTCGCGGGTGTCGCCGAGCTCGGTCGCCAGGTCCAGGGCCTGGCGGCCGGTCTCCAGCGCTTCGCCCACCCGGCCGAGCTCGAGGTAGATCGCGGCGAGATGGACCAGCGCGGTCCCCTCGCTGTGCCGGTCGCCGACCTCGCCCAGCACCCGCAGCGCCTCCAGCTCCATCTTCAGCGCCTCCTCGGGGCGCCCGCCGTGCCGCAGCACGGCGGCGAAGGTGTCCATGCCGACGCCCATCCCGTACCAGTCGCCGATCTCGCGGCGGATCGCCAGGGCCTGCCTGGCGGCCTGCTCGGCCTCCTCGTACAGGTGCAGGCGCAGGTAGGTGCGGGCGAGGCTGCCGAGGGTGCCGGCCAGGCCGCCCTTGGCGCCGAGGCGGTGCCATAGGTCCAGTGCCTCCAGGCCGAGGACGAAGGCCTCCTGGTCGCGTTCGAGGCGGCGCATGACCATCGACAGGTGCTCCAGATCGTGCGCCTCGCCGTGCAGGTCGCCGATCTCGCGGCGGATCTCCAGGGCGCGGACCAGGTGCTCGCGGGCCTCCCGGTAGCGGCCCAGCCGCCAGTGCGCCACGCCGGTCTGGGCCAGGGTCTCCGCCTCGCCGGAACGGTCGCCGATCTCGCGGTGCAGGCGCAACGCCTCGCCGCAGTAGGTGAACGCCTCGGCGAACCGGGCGGCGTCGCTCATCAGCATGCCCAGCGTGGTCAGCGCCTTGGCCTCGCCGTGGCGCGCCCCCAGGGCCTGGTAGGTGCGCAGGGCCTGCTCGGCGTCGCGTAGCGCCAGGTCGCGCAGGCCCAGGGATGCGTTCATGCGGGCCAGTTCGTTGAGCGCCTGCGCCGCACCGTGCCGGTCGGCCATGTCCTGGCGGATGTAGAGGGCCTCCAGGGCGTGCGAGACGGCTTCGTGGACGGCGCCGCGCCGCCGGTGGACCTGCGCCAGGGTGAGCAGCGTCTCGGCCACGCCCGGCATGTCCTCGATGGCGCGGCGTATGCCGAGCCTCGCCCGCGTGGCGCAGGGCGGTGTCGTAGTCGGCCAGGCCGATGTAGGCGGTGGCGAGGGTCTCGTGGCCCTTGGCGACGCCGCCCCTGTCCCCCAGGGACTCGTGGATGGCGAGCGAACGCCGTGCGTGCTCGATGGCGGTCAGGTAGCGGCCCAGGGAGGCGTGCACGTCGGCAAGGGTCGCCTGGGCGGCGGCCTCCCCGAACCGGTCGGGCGGGTCCGCTGAGCGGAAACCGCGCCGGGCCTCCTCTCCATAGCCGATCGCCTGGACCGACCCGCCCAGCTCGAAGTGGGCCACCGCGAGGTTGTGGAGCATGACGGCGGCGGCGCGCCAGTCCTCCTCGGCACGGGCCGCCCTGAGACCGGCCTGGTGCACGTCGATGTTGCCCTGGCTGTAGCGGCGGATCCACTGGAAGTCGAAGAGTGCGTCCGCCAGCTCCCAGCACGTCCGGTGGAGCCCCAGCCGCGCGGCCTGGTGCACGGCGGCGACGAGGTTGCGCCGCTCCGCCTCGAACCAGGAGAGCGCGACCGTCCTGGCGGCGGCGCCGGGCGGTTCTCCTTCGGGAACGGCGCGCGTCGCCTCGTCCAGGGTGGGGCGGCGCCTGCGGCTCAGCTGCCGTCCCGCCTCCCGGGCCTCGGCGAGGTATCCGGCGAGCAGGCGGCGCTGGGCGGCGAGGCGGTCGCTGTCGGCGTCCTCGCTGAGGCCGCGTTCGCGGGCGAAATCGCGCAGCAGGTCGTGCATGCGGTAGCGGCCGGGGGCGACGTCCTGGACCAGGTAGGCCTGGCGCAGCGCCTCCAGGCAGCCGCCCGCCTCCTCCACCGGCCGGCCCAGCAGCGCGGCGAGCGCGCTGGGGGTGAAGTCGGGCCCTGCGACCAGGCCCAGCAGCCGGAACGCCTCGCGCTGCTCGCGCCGCAGCGCCCGGTAGGCGATGTCGAAGGTGGGGCTGAGCACGGTGTGCAGGCCCTGCGTCCCGGCGGCGTGCGCGCCTGTCTCGTGCAGCATGGCGGCGGGGAGGCTCGGGGTGTAGGACGGCGCCGCGAGCGCGTCCCGGTCGGCCAGCTCGCGGACCGTGTCGGCGATCGAGCGGCCGGGGTTGTCGGCGAGCCGGGCCCCCATGATCGCCAGGGCCAGCGGGAGGAAGCCGCACTCGCGGGCCAGCCGGGCCAGGGCCCGGTCCTCCTCCCGGATGCGCTCGTCCTCGCGGCCCAGCACCGCCGCGATCAGATCGACCGCCTCCTGCACGGCCATCTCGCGCAGTTCCAGGGTGCGCACGTCGGCCCCGGGCAGCGGGGCGGGCAGCCGCCGCTGCGTGGTCGCCACGACCAGCCCGGCGTCGGCGGCCGCGACCAGCGGGCGGATCTGCGCGGCGTCGGCGGCGTCGTCGAGGATGAGCAGCATCCGCCGGCCGGCCAGCAGCGAGCGGCACTGCGCCTCCAGCTCCGCCTCGGTGCGGGGCAGCTGGTCGCCCGGGACGCCCGCGCCCCGCAGCACCTGCCCCATCGCCTCGGCCGGCGTGGCGGGGGCCTGCGTCGTCCCGCGCAGATCGGCGAAGATCACGCCGTCGGGGAAGCGGTCGGCGACCCGGTGCGCCCAGTGCACGGCGAGCGTGGTCTTGCCCACCCCCGCCATCCCCTGGACGACGACGGCGCGCGGCATCTGCGACTGTGACACCAGCAGGTCGAGCTTGCCGAGGCTGACCGCCCGGCCGGTGAAGAACGGCTTGTCGGCCGGCAGCCGCAGCGCAGCGGGCACGCCGGACGCGGGCTCCAGCCGCACCGGCGAGCGGGCCGCGATCGACGCCCCGCCCAGGCCGGCCGCGTCCCGTCCCGGACCGGCGCCGGGGACGGCCCCGCCCTCGCCGCGCAGGGAGCCGGCCCCCGGGTGGTCGGGCCACTCGTCCCCCCACGGGCTGGCCGCGCGGCGCAGCCCCTCGGGGTCGAGGATGGTCAGCGGGCGCGCCCGGCGGGCCAGGATCCCCCGCGACCGCCACAGCCGGAACCAGCGCACCAGCGTCTCCCGGGAGATGCCCGACCAGTTGGCCAGCTCCGCCTGGCTCATCCGCAGCGGGATCTCCACCCCGCGGGAGGTCCAGCGCCCGAAGCGGTGCGCCAGCTCCAGCAGGTGGTAGGCCAGGCGCTGCTGGTGCTCGGCGGCCCGCACCGCGTGCCGCCGTCCCCCGAACGCCGCCCCCCGCGCCAGGGTGTGCATCATCGCCTCGGCCACCCGCGGGTTGGCCGCCAGCAGGCTGCCGAAGTTCTGCCGGTCCAGCCGCAGCGCCGCCACGTGGTCGAACGCGGCCACGCTGCCGCGCTGCGGATGCCCCCAGGGCGCCAGCGCCCCGACCAGGTCGCCCGGCCCCACCAGATCGATGATCGACTCGTCGCCCTCGCTGGAGTCGACGAACTCCTTGGCGACCACGTCGGTCGCGGTGCCGGCCCCCGCCTTGAAAACCACGTACACGCCGGGCGCGGTCACACCCTGGTGGCACAGCATGCCGCCGGGCGGGACGTCGGTGCGGCGGCCCATCGCACGCAGCGCCTGCCGGTCGGTGGCGCCGAGCCGCTCCCAGAAGCTGCCGGGCCGCACATCGTGGTCGATCACGGCTCACCCGCCCGCCGCGGCCGACACCGCCGACCAGAGGACGAACAGCACGCCGGCCGCGGCCGCCCACAGGACCGCCTGCCAGGCCAGATCGCAGCAGCGGTGCGCGGCGCCCAGCAGCCTGCGCAGCTCCGCGTCGCGCACCCGCGGGTCCAGCGCCGGGCCCAGACCGGCCGGGGTCCAGGGCACGGCCGGGTCGAGCGGCGCCCCCGTGGCCGCCCGTACCGAGCCCAGCGCCGCGACCAGCGTGCGCCGCGACCCGACGGCCAGGGCCGCCGAGACCGCGAACGACGCCGCGACCGCCAGCAGCGGCACCAGCGCGACCGGCCCCTGCCAGCCCGCGTGGGCGAGCCTGGTGACGGTCCCGGCCGCCACCAGGACCAGCAGCACCGCGGCGAGCGCGGCGTCCTGCCCGCACAGCCGGAGCAGCGCGCAGGCGTGCCCCAGCAGCTCCTCCGGCGAGTCGGGGGCCGGGCCGGTGCGCAGGTCGTGACGCGACGCACCGGAACGGGAAACCGTGGCCAACGCGCCCTCCTGGGTCGAATCCTTCTTATCCAAGTCGATAGTGGGACATCGCGGAGCGAAGTTCCGTCCGGAACGGCACTCTTGGAGTGAGTCAGATGACTCATTCCGGCCCCAGGCGCTTTTCCCGGGGCCCTCGGCGATCGGAGGGCGGCCGAAGGGGAACAATGGTCCACCGGAGGATCACCGACCGGCCCCAGCGGGAGGCGCACATGAGCTACACGGGAGACGTCGAGGTCGGGGGCGACCCCGACGTCCGCGAGCTGCCAGGCCTGACGATCACCAAGGTCGCGGTGGGCCCCTACGACAACAACGCCTACCTGCTGCGCTGCGCCGCGACCGGGGAGCGGCTGCTGATCGACGCGGCCAACGAGGCGCCCCGGCTGCTGGAGCTGCTCGGCGACGGCCCGCTGGCCCGGGTGGTCACCACGCACCGCCACCAGGACCACTGGATGGCGCTGAGCGAGGTGGTCAAGGCGACGGGCGCGCCGGTGGCGGCGCACCCCTTCGACGTGGAGGCGCTGCCGGAGCCGGTCGCCGAGCCGGTCGAGCACGGCGACACCGTCCGGGTCGGCGAGGTGTCGCTGGAGGTCATCCACCTGCGCGGCCACACGCCCGGGTCGATCGCGCTGCTGTACGACGCGGGCGGCGAGCTGGCCGACCGGCCCCACCTGTTCACCGGCGACAGCCTCTTCCCCGGCGGCGTCGGCAACACCTGGGGCGACGAGACCCGTTTCAAGCAGCTGCTGTCGGACGTCGAGGAGCGGGTGTTCGACCGCCTCCCCGACGCCACCTGGTTCTATCCCGGCCACGGCAAGGACTCCACGCTCGCCCGGGAGCGCCCGGCCCTGCCCGAATGGCGCTCCCGCGGCTGGTGAGCCGCGGCTCCGGCGTCACCCGGGCGGCGGCCCACCGGAACCACTGGTCACGGGTGTTCGTTCTTCCGACCACCAGTGTTTTCCGGGGCCGAGACCAGGAGATGCATAATCCGCGAACTCAAGAGGGCGGAGTCCGGGGCGGGGGCGGGCGCCGAGCTGCGCTATCCCGCCGGTTCGCTCGTGCTGGTGGCGGGGCTGCCCGGCGCGGGCAAGAGCACGCTGCTGGAGCGGCTGTACAGGCTGGGCGGTGACGAGAGCGGGCCGGTGCCGATCGACGGCGGCTGGGTGATCGACTCACGGCAGGCCCGCAACCACTGGGCGGGGCTGCTGGCCCCGGTGCCGGCGCGCGCCCGGGTGCCGCTGGTGAACGCCACGCACGTGTGGTGGATCGCGCGGGCGGTGCTGCGCGGCGAGGGCGTGGTCGCCCACACCCGGGGCACCTGGCCGCACATCCTGCACCTGTTCTCCTGGATGGCGCGGCCGCGCGGCGGCCGGGTGCACCTGGTGCTGATCGACGTGGACCCGGGGACGGCGCTGGCCGGGCAGGTCGCCCGCGGCCGGGTGGTGACCGCGGTGACCTTCGCCCGGCACTGCCGCCGGTGGCGGCCGCTGGTGCGGCGGGCCCGGGACGGCGCCGTCCCGCCGGCGGCGACCGTCACCGTGCTGACCCGGACCGAGGCCGACGGGCTGGAGGCGATCCGCATCGGCTGAGCCCGCGGGACGGGTCAGTCGAGCCCGGCGAACCAGCGGGCCGCCAGCGCCGTCCCCGCGAGGTTGGCGCCGAGGTGGCGGGAGCCCTCGTAGGTGCGCTCCCCCACGTCCACGACCGGCACGTCCCTGCCCGCCGCGCGGAACGCGGCCCGGCAGGAGTCGGTGTTCGCGGTCACCGCCTGCTCGTCGTCGCTGATCTTGTAGAGCCGGATCGGGGCGCGGGGCGGCGGCTCGGCGCAGACCGCGTCCTGGCGCAGCGCCTCGGCGAACCGTCCCTCAGGGGCGTGGAGCATCGCCCGGCCGCGCTTCGTGAGCAGTTCGCCCAGGGTGCCGGGAAGGCCGGCGAACATCACATCGCCGGGTGTGGTCCCGTCGAAGAACTTCTCCACTCGTCCCGCGTAGGGCTGCCGGAAGACCTCCGAGGGCGCGCCGTAGAGGCCGTGGATGCGGTTCCAGGAGGTCAGCAGGTAGGCGGTGTAGACCACGGCCAGCTTCGAGGGCAGCTCCCCGGCGAGCATCGCGGGCAGCTGGGCCCCGCGGAAGTCGTACCCCCCGGCGATCGGGGCGACGGCGCGCACCCGGAACCGGCGGTCGGCCTCGATGGCCCGCGCCAGCCCGATGGCCGGTGAGGCCCCCTGGGAGAAGCCGGTGACCATGACGTCCCGCTCCAGCCGCCGCCCGTGCCGCGGGACGAACTGCTGCGCGGCCCGCAGCAGGTCCATCGCGGCGGTGGTCTCGGACGGCACGTGCTTCCACGGGTGGACGCCCGGCCCCTCGCCCAGGCCGAGGTAGTCGGGGGCGACGGCGGCGAATCCGGCGGAGGCGAAGGTGACGGCCGGGCCCGGGCCCCATACGTCCTTGAACATGGAGGGGGCGTCCTCCTTGTAGCTCATCGTCCCGTGGGTGTAGGAGACGGTGCGCAGGTGCCGCTCCCCGTTGCGGGGCAGCACGACCAGGCCGCTGGCGAGGGTGGGGCGGTTCCGGGCGTCCACGGTGCGGTAGATCACCCGGTAGGCGTCCACGCCGTACCGGACCGGCCCGGTGTCGAACGTGTCGCCGGCCAGCCAGTCCCGGACCTCACCGGGCTCGAGGCCGCGCAGGAACACCGACGACACGTACTCCCCGCGCTGCCCCTGCTGGCCGCGCGGCTCGTGCCCGGCGTCCACCGGGCCCGGTGCCCGGCCGTGCGTCTGCCCGGCGGCGGGCACGTCGCCCGGGGAGAGGCCGGCGAGCACGGGTGTGACGGGTGCCACGGCGGTCAGCCCGGCGCAGAGGGCGGCGACGGCGACGGATGTGCGAAGGCGATGCATGACGGCTCCTCATCAGCGGGTCCGCCCGGAACACCCGGATCGGAACGCGTCCCAGCCTGCGGTCCCGGGCATCGCGCTGGCATCGCGCGCGATGGTGATCCTCTCCCTCACCCCGGAGGCGGTGCGGGACGGAACCCGGGTATCACCGGGCGCCGCGCCCGGACCCTCCCGAGGATGACCCGCCGTCAGGAGGAGCGCGGGGAGCAGGCGCGCAGCAAGGTGCCGGCATCCGCCGCGATCGCGCCCGCCAGGGCCTCCTCGTCGCCGGGGTTCAGGCGTCCGGCCTGCGGCGCCGCGCCGCCCGCTGCCGGGAGCGGGCGGCGCGGCGGCGCGGCATGGCACGATGGTGTCCGTTTGCGCCGGGAGGGGGTGCGATGCGGCGGAGGGCTCGGCGGCCTTCGACGGCCGTCGTGGTGGCGCTGTGCGTCCTCGTGGCGGGATGCGGCGCCCCGTCCACGGCTTCCACGGGCGCGCTGGAGGTCCCGCCCCCGACGGCAGCCGGGCCCGGCCCGGGATCCGCGCCGGCGGCGCCGGACGCCGTGGCGCCGACGGCCCCGCGGGGCCGCCCGACCGGGCAGCCCGGCCTGCTCAAGCCGCTCGGCAAGGCGGGATCGTGGCGGATCACCACCTACTACACCGTGGTGCAGTCCTTCCACGGCGGCAGGCCCAAGGCGGTGCGCGGCTGCGCGAAGCTGCACTGCAAGTGGGGGAAGACGCCGCTGGGGTCCTATCCGGAGGGCTTCCTCAAGGAGATCCAGACGGAGGGCAGCGGCCGCATCACCGCCGGGCCGCACCGCGGCCGCTATCTCAACTGGTCGCACAGCGTCGGGTGGTGGCTGGACGACAGCACCCGCGACTCCACGGCCAGGCCGCTGAGGGCCTGGTCGTCGGCGGCGGCCGACCGGGACGTGATCGCCCGGGGGCAGCGGTTCCGGATCGTCGAGTGCGGCGCCGACTGGAAGGGCCGCCCGGTGGCCCGCCAGGTCTGCGACCGGTTCCGCGCCGCGACCTGGAGGGTCACCGACCTGTTCCGTCCCGGCTACGGCGGCGAGCACCACGCCGACGTCTACATCGGCGAGGAGACCGGGCCCGGCTTCAAGAAGTCGCCGTACTACACGACCCTGCGCAGGGCCACGATCGGCGCGGTCCCCTAGGAAGCGCCGTCCGCGGGAGAAGGCGAGGCCAGGCGGGTCGGCTCGGCGCGGCCGCGCAGCGTGACCCGTTCGCCGAACTCCCAGTGCCGCGCCTCCTCGTGCCCGTCCCGGCGGGCCCGCTCCACCAGCGAGCCGGCCGCCAGCACCCGCGACTCGGTGCCCTTGGCCAGGTCCGTCAGGCGGGCGGCCTCGTTCACCGGGTCGCCGATGACGGTGTACTCGAAGCGCTCCTCGGCGCCGATGTGCCCGGCGACGGCCTCGCCCGCCGACACCCCGACGGCGGCGCGCAGCGCGGGGACCTCCCGGCGCAGCCGCACGGCCAGGTCCCGGGACGCCGCCAGGGCGCGGGGGACGGAGCCGTCCAGGGCCAGCGGGGCGCCGAAGACGGCCAGCGCGGCGTCCCCCTCGAACTTGTTGATCCAGCCGCCGTGGTCCCCGATCGTCTCCACCACCACGGCGAAGAAGTCGTTGAGCAGCTTGACCACCTCGGTGGGCGGGCGGTCGGCGGCCAGCCGGGTGGAGCCGATGATGTCGACGAAGACCACCGCGACCTCGCGCAGCTCGCCGCCCAGGTCGATGCCGCGCTCCAGCGCCACCCGGGCCACGTCCTCGCCGACCTGGCGGCCGAACAGGTCCTGCAGGCGGGCGTGCTCGCGCAGCCCGGCGGCCATGTGGTTGAAGCCGGCCTGCAGCAGCCCGACCTCGGTGGCGTCGTAGACGGGGACCTCCACGTCCAGGTCGCCGCCCTCGATCCGGGCCAAGCCGAGCCGCACCGACTCCACCGGGTCGGCGATCGCGCGGGCCGCGAAGTAGGTGACGCCGAGCCCGACGGCGAGGGCGGTGCCGCCCAGCGCCAGCACGGCCACCGCGAAGTCGCGCAGCGTGACCTCGGCGATCAGGAAGGAGCCGAGCGCCAGCACGATCAGGCCGAGGATCGGGACGGCGGTGCCCAGCGCCCAGGCGAGCACCGACCGCGCCACCACCCCGGGCAGGCCGGTGCGGGCGGGCGTCCCGGAGGCCAGCGCGGTGGTGACCGCGCGCCGCAGCAGCCGCTCGGTCAGCAGGTAGACGACGGTGCAGGTGGTCAGGCCGCCGAGCAGGCTGGTGAGGCCGAGCTTGACCGCCAGCAGGGTGGAGAACGGCAGGTTGATCAGCACCCAGCCGACGGTGCCGATGCCCCAGAGCGTGAGGTGCACCGACATCAGCCGGAGCGGGCCGTACAGCAGCAGGGAGCGTTCGTGCCGGTCGGGGGCGCCGTGCCGCTCGGCCAGGCGGCGCACCCGCCGGAAGAACCGTTCGCCCAGCACCAGCCCGACCGGCACGGCGGCGATCACGTAGGCGGTGAAGACCAGGTAGTTGACCGTGCGCAGCCGGTCGGAGACCGCGGTGCCGGGGTCGGGCACCACGACGGTGAACAGCAGGACGACCAGCGCGCCGCCCAGGTTGGCCAGGCCGGTGGCGACGGTGACGAGGATCCGGGCGCGGCGGGCGATCCGGGCGCGGGAGTCGCCGGGACGGCCGTCGACCAGGCGGCGGAGGGGTCCGAGGAGGCGCCCGCGGAGCCGTGCGGCCCCGCCGCCCGTCGCGTCGGTCTTCATGGCCGTGCAGATTAGCCGCTCGTCACCGCGCCACGCCCGCGACCACGTCCGACTCCGACGCTCCGGGGCGGGCGGGCCCGGGCTCAGACCGGGACGGGCTCCAGGAGGCGGTGCGGCCCGCGCAGTGCCAGGCTGACCGGGTCGTCGCGGTCGGGGTCCAGGCCGGGGCCGGGATGCATCTCCAGCTCCTCCAGCGGGGCGACGCGGCCGCAGGACGGGCAGGTGCCGTCGGCGTCGATGCGCTTGCCGCAGGGGATGTGGAAGAACAGCCGGCACGGCCCGCGGTCGGAGTAGTTGCGGTCGCCCCAGCGGGCCAGCGCGTGCACGACCGGCCACAGGTCGCGGCCGGTGGCGGTGATCACGTAGTCGTGGCCCTGCTTCTCCAGCACCCCCGCCTCCACCAGGGACTGGAGGCGGGCGGACAGGACGGCGCGCGGTATCTCCAGATGGGCCAGGAAGTGGCCGAAGCGGCGCACGCCGTACAGGGCGTCCCGGACGATCAGCAGCGTCCAGCGCTCACCCACGACCTCCAGCGCGCGGGCCAGCGAGCAGTCCTGCCGCACGTAGTCCTTGCCGAGTGCCATGGTGGCCAGATTACCCGGCCCACGGTTCATTGAACGAACCGGCGCGTGCTACGGTCGGCGCAGTGCAGTTCGTTCATTGAACTCGAGACGGAGACGGGATGACCACTCTGGCCGCCCCCCGCGCGCCGGAACGGGCCGCGGGCACCATCGCCGCGCTGGCCCTGCCCGGGGCCGCCACGCTGCTGGCCCTGATGAACTACACCGCGCCGATGGCGGTGCTCACCGACACCGCCGCCGGGCTGCGCGCGGGCCCCACCGCCCAGATCTGGCTGATGAGCTCGATCAGCCTCGGCCTGGCGGCGGCCCTGCTGGCGGTCGGCAGCCTGGCCGACGACCACGGCCGCAAGCGGGTCTTCGTCCTGGGCGCCGTCCTGCTGGCGGTCTCCAGCGCCGGCTGCGCCCTCGCCCCCAACGCGGCCGTGTTCGTCGCCGGGCGGATCGCGCAGGGCGCGGCCAGCGCCGCGCTCATCGCCGCCGGGCTGGGCATCATCGGCGCCACCTTCGCCCCCGGTCCGCGGCGGTCCCACGCCACCGGCCTCTGGGGCGCCATGCTCGGGCTCGGCATCGCGCTCGGCCCGATCGCCGCCGCCGGTCTCGGCGCGCTGGGCGGCTGGCGGCTGTGGTACTGGGCAACGGTCGCGGCCGCCGCGCTGCTGGCCGCCGTCGCCGCCCGCGCGCTGCGCGAGTCGCGCGCCGGACGGCGCCGCGGCCTCGACCTGCCGGGCGTGGCCACGATGAGCCTGGGCGTGGCCGCGCTGCTGGCCGCCATCACGTGGGGACGGATCGGCTGGGGCCGCCCGGAGGTGGCCGTGCTGCTGGTGCTGGCCGCCCTGCTGCTGACCGCGTTCGTGGCGGTGGAGTCGCGGCGCCGCGCGCCGCTGCTGGACCTGGCCCTGTTCCGGCGGCCCCGCTTCCTGCTGTCGGTGATCGGCGCGCTGCTCACCGGCCTGGGCATCATCGGCGTGATGAGCTATGTGCCCACCGTGCTCGCCGTCGTGCTGGGCATGAGCCCGCTGGCCGCCGCCCTGCTGCTGTCCATCTGGTCGGGCCTGTCGTTCGTCGCCGCCGCCCAGGCGCGCCGCCTGCCCGCCCGGCTCCCGGCCGGACGGCTGCTGGCCGCCGCGCTGGCGCTCAACGCCGCCGGCCAGCTCGGCCTGCTCGGCTTCGCCCCGGACGAGCACTGGTGGCGGATGGTCCCGGGCCTGGTCGTCGCCGGGATCGGCAGCGGGCTCGGCAACGCCATGCTGGCGCGGCTGGCCGTGGAGAGCGTCCCGGCCGACCGGGCCGGCATGGGCTCGGGCGCCGGCAACACCGCCCGCTACATCGGCGCCTCGCTCGGCGTGGCGCTGGTCGGCACGATCGTCACCGGGACCGGCGACGGCCACGCGCGCCCCGCCGAGACGTTCGCCCACGGCGCCAACATCGCGCTGGTGGTCTGCAGCGCCGTCGCCGTGCTCGGGGCGGTCTTCGCCGCACTCGTCCGGGAACGGGACTGAACCGCCCCAGCCCAGGGGCCGGGGCTTACCGGAGTCCGGGGGGCCGGGGCTCAGGGGATCCGGGACTCACGCCAGTTCCTCGATGAACTCGGTGAGCTGGGCCAGGTTGCGGCACTCGTACATCGGGACGATCTCCCCGTACCGGGAGGCCTCCGAGTCACCGGTGTCCCACTGCGAGCGCGGCTCGGGATTGAGCCAGTACGCGTGCCTCGCCCGGTCGGCCATCCCCCGCAGGACGGGCAGCGACAGCGGTCCGTAGTTCGACCGGGCGTCGCCCAGGACCAGCAGGGACGTCCTGGAGGTGACCGCGTCACCGTACCGCTCCTCGAAGACCTTGATCGCGTGCCCGTAGTTGCTGCGCCCGTTGATCCAGACCAGATCGGCCTCCCGCGCCAGCCGGGTCATCGCGTCCACCACGTCCACGCCGGGCGCGAAGAACCGGGTGATCTCGTCGGTGGCGTCGATGAACGCGAATGCCCGCACCTTGCTGAACTGCTCCCGCAGCGCGAACGTCAGCAGCAGCGTGAAGTGCGCGAACGCCGACACCGAGTCGCTGGCGTCGCATAGGATGACCAGCTCGGGCTTGTGCGGGCGGCGCGGCCGGTGGTGGGTGGCCAGCGGCACCCCGCCGCTACCCAGCGACGCCCGCACGGTCCGGCGGAAGTCCAGCCGCCCGCGGTTGCCCGCCCGCTGCTTCTGCTGCAACCGGGTCGCCAGCCGCCGCGCCAGCGGGTACACCTCGCGGCGCATCGCCGCCAGGTCGGCCCGGGCGGCGCGGCCGAAGTCGAGCCGCTCCAGCGGGGGCCGCACGGCCATCCGCGCGGTCCGCTCCACCCCGGTGTCCTCGGCGATCCGCCGACGCACCTCCGTCGCGACCAGGTTCTGGAAATGCGAGATCCGCGTCCGGAAGGTCCGCCGGGCCACCCGCTCGGCCATGCCGCCGCGCTCCTGCCCGGCGAGCACCGCGTCCAGCAGCCCGGCCATCAGCGTCTCCGGGGACAGGGCGCGCAGCACGCCGGAGGAGAACCACGACTCCTGGCCCGGCGTCCGCCCGTACTCGGCCACCGCCGTACGGGCGAACTGCCGCATCCCCGGATCGTCGCCCGCCAGCAGCAGCTCGAACAGCTCCCGGCGGCGCGCCTGCACCTCCGAGTCCAGCGGCGGGGGCGGGCGCCGCTCGCCCGGGTCCCGCTCGCGGCGCCGGGCCGCCTCCGGATCGGCCGCGTGCGCCGCGCCGTCCCCCAGCGCCGCCGGGAACCACAGGTCGAAGAGGGTGTCGAAGGTCGGCCGGTGCGCGGGCCGCTTGACCAGCGTCGCCGCGTACGCGGCGCGCAGCGCCTCCCGGTCGACCAGGTCGATCACCTGCATGGCGCGCACCGCGTCCAGCCCCTCGGCGACCGACACCGGCATCCCCGCCTCGCGCAGCGCCGCCGTGAACCCGGTGTGCCGGTCGACCAGCGACCGCCGCGTGCCGCCGGTACCGCCGTCCGCCTCGTCCACGTCGTCCACGATCAGCCCTGGAGACCGAGTTCCTTGACGGCGCGCTCCTGGTCGGAGACGTGCTTGAGCACCACGCCCAGCGTGCGCGCCACCGCCGCCTCGTCGAGCTCGTCCAGGCCGAGCGCCAGCAGCGTGCGGGCCCAGTCGACGGTCTCGGCGATCGACGGCGCCTTCTTGACCTCCAGCTCGCGCAGCGTCCCGACCGTGCGGACCAGCTGCTCGGCCAGCGCCGCCTCGATCCCCGGGACCTGCGCCAGCACGATGTCGCGCTCGCGCTCCGGCTCGGGGTAGTCCAGGTGCAGGTAGAGGCAGCGGCGCTTGAGGGCCTCCGACAGCTCCCGCGCCGCGTTGGAGGTGATCAGCACGAACGGGCGGCGGACGGCGGCGACCGTGCCCAGCTCGGGGATCGTCACCTGGAAGTCCGACAGCACCTCCAGCAGCATGCCCTCGACCTCGACGTCGGCCTTGTCGGCCTCGTCGATCAGCAGCACGGTGGGCCCGGTCCGCCGGATCGCCGCCAGCAGCGGCCGCTCCAGCAGGAACTCCTCGGAGAAGATGTCCTCGTGGGTCTGCTGCCAGCCGCGGTCGTCCGGCGTGGCCTGGATGGCCAGCAGCTGCTTCTTGTAGTTGAACTCGTACAGCGCCCGGGCCTCGTCCAGGCCCTCGTAGCACTGGAGCCTGATCAGCTCCGAGCCGGTCGCGGCGGCGACCGCCTTGGCCAGCTCGGTCTTGCCGACCCCGGCGGGCCCCTCCACCAGGAGCGGCTTGCCGAGCGCCTGGGCGAGGAAGACGGTGGTCGCGATCCCCTCGTCCGCCAGGTAGTCGACCTCGGCGAGCCGCCGGCCGACATCGGCGGGCGAGGCGAAGGTCGCCGCCTCGTCCCCGCGGCCGTTCACCTCGACGGTCATCCGCGCACCCTGCCGTGCGCGCTGCTGTGCACCCTGCTGTCGGAGATCATCCCTTGGCCTTCGTGTAGGTCTGGTTGTTGCCGGCGAACAGGAGTTTGCCGCCGGTGAGCGTGGCTCCCCAGTACGAGGCGGACTTCGGGTCGCCGCCTTGCCAGGAGAAGCGGTACTTGCCCTTGCCCTCGGGGATGACCTGGCCGTTCCAGAGGGAATGGCCGCCCTGCATCCACGAGCCGCTGCCGTCCGCCTTGAACTGGAAGTAGTCGCCGGCCGGGCTCACCCACCGCCCGACCAGCGGCCTGACGTCGGCGGCCTTCACGTTCGGCACGGCCGGCAGCGCGGACTGCCCCGCGCCGGGCGGGACGCTGGAGGGCGCGGAGGGCACCGAGACGGGCGGGGGCGAGGACGACGCGCCGGCCCCGGCGGGGGTCTTGTCGTCGCCGCCGCACCCCGACAGCGCGGACACGATGAGCGCGGACGCCAGCACCCCGCCGCCGAGCGCGCCCCGGCGAGGGCGCGCGCTCACGGGGCTGGTCGACCGGCCCCGCCCTGGCCGGGGGCGGGCGGCAAGGGCGGCGGCGACGACGGTCGGGCGGACCCGTGCTCTCACGGTGACCTCCGGGAGGTTCGTGGACGAAGTCGGCATTTTAACCGGCCGGTAGCCTCCGGACGGCGTGGCCCCACGGGGGTACGGCGTGTTTCGTCCCCAGGGGTGACGCACCCGCCGTGCCCCTGTGCCTATAACCGGAGGATGACGACTCCACGCCTGCCGCGCGACGACCTGGCCGCGGCGCTGGCGGCCCGGCGGGAGCTGGGCCCCGACTATGACGACGCCTTCGTCGAGACGCTCGTCGACCGCATCGAGGAGACGTACGCGGCACGGACGGCCGCCCCCGCCCACCGCGGCCGCGCCGCCCCCGCCCCAGGGCCCGTCCCCAGGACCGGGCACGGGCACGGCTCGGACCTCGCCCTGGCCATCGTCTCCCTGACCGCGGCCATCCCGCTGAGCGCCATCGGGGTCATCAACGCCGGAATGCCCGGCCTGGTGATCGCCTGGGTCGCCATCGTCCTGGTCAACCTCATCTACAGCCGCCGTCCGCGCTGAGCCGCGGCGGGCGGGGCGCGCCCGCCCGCCGCGGCCGGCGATCAGGTCACTTGCCGGGCTCGGGGTCGCGGGGCAGGCCGAGCATGCGCTCACCGATGATGTTGAGCTGCACCTCGGTCGTGCCGCCGTAGATCGTCATCGACCGGGAGAACAGCATCGCCCGCGCGATGGTCGCGCTGCGCTCGTCCGGCACCTCGACGACCGCCCCGGCGCCCTGCGACGCCCAGCAGTAGTCGGCCACGTCCTGGCTGAACTGGACGCCGAGCAGCTTGCGGACGCTGGCCTCGGCGCCGGGCTCCACCCCGTTCAGCTGCTTGAGCGTGGTGCGCAGCCCCAGCAGGTCGATGGCGTGGCCCTGGGCGATCAGCCTGCCCACCTCGGCCTCGGCGACCGGGTCCAGCTCGGCGCCCTCGAAGAACGCCAGGAGCTCGGGCACGCCCATGCCCAGCCCGCCGCCGGTCGACAGCGTCACCCGCTCGTTGCTGAGGGTGTTGCGGGCCACCTGCCAGCCCTTGTCGACCTCCCCGACCACGCAGTCGTCGGGGACGAAGACGCCGTCCAGGAACACCTCGTTGAAGAGGGACTCGCCGGTCATCTCGCGCAGCGGGCGCACGTCCACGCCCTCGGACCGCATGTCGACCAGGAAGTAGGTGATGCCGTCGTGCTTGGGCGCGTCGGGGTTCGTGCGCGCCAGGCAGAAGCCCCACTGCGCGAACTGCGCCATCGACGTCCAGATCTTCTGGCCGGTGAGCTTCCAGCCGCCCTCGACCCGCTCGGCCCGCATCGACAGCGAGGCCAGGTCGGAGCCCGCGCCGGGCTCGCTGAACAGCTGGCACCACACCATCTCGCCGCGCAGCGTCGGGCGCAGGAAGCGCTCCTTCTGCTCCTCGCTGGCGTAGGCGACCAGCGAGGGCACCAGCCACGCGCCGATCACCAGGTTCGGCGGCCTGACCTTGGCGGCCCTGAGCTCCTGCTGGATGAGGACCTGCTCGACCGGGGAGGCCCCGCGGCCCCACGGCTCGGGCAGGTGCGGCACGGTCCAGCCCCGGTCGCCCATGGTCCGCTTGAGCTCGCCCTTGTCGCCGATCGCGGCCAGCTCGGCGACCTCGGCCCGGATGCGCTCGCGCAGCGGCTGGGTGTCGTCGTTCAGCTCCAGCTCGACCGCGCGGCGCCCGCCGGCCAGGGCGCGCCGGGCGGCCTCGGCCGCGTGGGCCTTGGACGGTCCGGTCAGCGCCCGCAGCGTCAGCGCGCGGCGCAGATAGACGTGCGCGTCGTGCTCCCAGGTGAACCCGATTCCGCCGAGGATCTGAACGGCGTCGCGGGCGGTCTGCGCGGCACCGTCCAGCGCGACCACGCCGGCGACGGCGGCGGCGAACGGGGCGTCCTCCGCGCGGTCGTCCAGGGCGCGGGCGGCGTCCCAGACGGCGGCGCGGGCCTGCTCCAGCGCGGTCAGCATCCGGGCGGCCTTGTGCTTGACGCCCTGGAACTGCCCGATCGGGCGGCCGAACTGCTCGCGGACCTTGGCGTACTCGGCGGCGGTGGTGACGCACCAGCTCGAGACGCCGGCCGCCTCGGCGCCCAGCAGTGTGACCGCCAGGTCGCGCACGGCGTCGTCGTCGAGGCCGTCCAGGACGCGGTCGGCGGCCACCGACGCGTCCGCCAGCTCCACCGCGGCGACGCGGCGGACCCGGTCCAGGCTGCGGGTGGGCGTCACGGTCGCCTCGGCGGCGTCGACCGCCACCCACTCGCGGCCGCCGCCGTCGACGGTGACCGGCAGCACCAGCACGTCGGCCAGCGCGGCGCCCAGCACGATGGCGGCGGTGCCCGACACCACCAGGGTGTCGCCGTCCCGCCGCCCGGTCAGCTCGCCGGCCAGGGCCAGCGCGCCGGTGCGCGAGCCGTCGCCCAGGCCGGGCAGCAGCGAGGCGCGTGCCTTGGCGTTGCTGGAGGCGTTCACCGCCGCGCTGGCCAGGACGGTCGGCAGGAACGGGCCGGGCGCCGCGGCGCGGCCCAGCTCCTCCAGCACGACCGCCAGCTCCAGCAGTCCGAAGCCCTGCCCGCCGTGCTCCTCCTCGAGGTGCAGGCCGAGCAGCCCCTGCTCGGCCAGGGCCGACCAGAACCCCGGACGGGTCTCCTCGTCGGCGTCCAGCGCGGATCGTACGACCGTCGCCGGAATGTTGCGCTCGGCGAAGCCGCGCACCGACTCGGCGAGTGCCTCGTGCTCTTCGGTCAGCCCGATGGCCATGCGTCACCTTCTCTCAGCCCCATTGACGAACCGATTCTAGAACAGGATTCGGGTCGTGTGCGGTGGTGAGTTACGTCTCAGATGACGCGTGACGCGGTTCTGTGCCGATTCACACCCGGCCGCCGGCCCGCACCGGGGGTCGTCCGTACACCCGCGAACCGGCACACGCGAACCGGCACGCGCGGGCCCGAGACCCGCGCGTGCCGGTCGCTTCCTCAGACTTCGCGCGACTCCAGCGGGCGCGGGTCGTCCTCGTCGTCGCCGCCAGCGCGGCCGGCACCGGACTCCACCGGCGCCTGCCGGGCGGCCTTCCCGGTCGCCGCCTCCCCGGCGGGCGCCTGGGCGGCGGCCGCGGGGGCGGCGCGGCCGGCGCCGCGGCGGTTCGCGGCCAGGCTCGCGACGGTGGTGGCCACCAGCGTGCCGGCGATCACCGCCAGCGACAGCCAGATCGGGATGTCGGGCGCCCAGGACACGCCGTACTCGTGCAGCGCGTGCAGGATCAGCTTCACGCCGATGAAGCCCAGGATGAACGCCAGCCCGTGCCCGAGGTAGACCAGCCGGTCGGCCAGCCCGCCCAGCAGGAAGTACAGCTGCACCAGACCCATCAGCGCGAACGCGTTGGCCGTGAACACCAGGTAGGGCTCGGTGGTGAGACCGAAGATCGCCGGGATGGAGTCCAGCGCGAACATCACGTCGGTGGAGCCGATCGCGATGATGACCACGAACAGCGGGGTGACCATCCGGCGGCCGTTCCGGCGCGTGATGACCTTGTTGCCGTCGTACTCGTCGCTGGTGGGCAGCGTCCGCTTCGCCCAGCGCAGCAGGAAGTTCTCGGGGACCTCCTCGTCGTCGCCGCCGCGCACCAGCCCGATCGCGGTCCACAGCAGGATGACGCCGAAGATGATGAACACCCAGGTGAAGGCGTGCAGGGCGGCGGCGCCCGCGGCGATGAACACGCCGCGCAGGATCAGCGCGATCACGATCCCGGCCATCAGCACGGTGTGCTGGGAGTGCTTGGGCACCGCGAACCGCGCCAGGATCACCATGAAGACGAAGAGATTGTCGACGCTCAGGCTCTTCTCGGTGACGAAGCCCCCGAAGTACTCGGCGGCGTACTGCCCCCCGGAGACGGCCCAGACCCCCAGGCCGAACAGCACCGCCAGGCCGATGTAGACGGTGGACCAGAACGCGGCCCGGCGGGTGGTGAACTCCTTGGTGTCACCGCGGTGGATGACCAGCAGGTCGATGGTGATGATGGCGAGGATCCCGAACACGGTCAGGCCCCACACCCATGGCGAGACGTGCAAAACTAACACCTCCGGCGGCATGACTCAACGCCGGAGGTCTCTCCCGCCCTGCTGGAACGGTACGGGCCGATGATCCCGGGCCGGTACGGACCGGCCGTGCTGACGAGATCACCGCGCAGGGATACTCCCCTCCACTAACACCTGAAACGCAGGGCACACCGGCCGCGTTCCAAGATTCCCAACTTTTCTGCGGGGAATTCCGAACCGGAACGCCGCCCGTACCGTCTAAGGCCCGACGACCCCCGGCCTCAACGGCGGCCGGGCGAGGCGAGCCGCAGGTAGATGCCCGCGAGCTGGTCCACCGCGTCCGACTCGCCGGGCAGCGAGGTCGCCTGCTGCGCCGCCGCCGCGGCGAGCCGCACGGCCAGCGCCGGATCGTCCAGCACGCGGCTCACCGCCCGCTCCAGCGCCTCCGGATCGCGCGGCGGCACCAGCAGCGCCGCCTCGCTCTCCGGGCCCCGCAGCGGCCCCCCGCCGGCCGGCCCGGCACCGGTCCGCACCGCGCCCACCATCTGCGGGATCCCGCCGACCCGGGTGGCGACCAGCGGCCGGCCCGTCCGCAGGATCTCCTGGACGATCAGCGGCTGCCCCTCCCACACGCTCGGGACGACGGTGACGTCGGCCGCAGCCAGCAGCGCGGGCACGTCCGCGCGCCGTCCCAGCAGCCGCACCGGAAGGTCCTCGCGCTCGATCCGCGCCCGCAGCTCCCCCTCCAGGGGGCCGTTGCCGACGATCGCGACCAGCGGCGGCGGGGTCCGCCGGGCCCAGCCCTTCGCCGCGTCCAGCAGAGTCGGCAGGCCCTTCTGGTCCGCCAGACGGCCCACGGTCAGGATCAGCGGGCGCTCGCCCACGCCCAGCTCGGCCCGCAGGTCGGCGCGCACCGCCGCGCTGGGCTGGGAGCGCGGGACGGGCGCGGGCACCAGCGCGTGCCCGACCGAACGGGCCCCCAGCGCGCGCATCCGGTCCTCCAGGTCGGGCGAGACGCCCAGGACCTCGTCGGCGCCCAGCGCCACCACGCGCTCCAGCGCCCCGTAGGCCACCGCCGTCCGCCCGCCCGCGATCACCGCGTTGTGCAGCGTGACCACCAGCGGCGGCCCGCCGCCGCGGGCCATCCGCAGCGGGCCGGGCGCGACCCGGGCGCACGCCGCGACGGCCAGCCCGCCGGCCCGCAGCCCGTGCGCGTGCACCACGTCGGCGTCGCGCAGCAGCGTCCGCAGCCGCGCGACCGCCTTGGCGTCGCTGAGCGGCCGCGGCCGGTCGGTCAGCTCGACCGGGGCGAACCGCACCCCGTCCCGCTCGAACCCGAACGTCCGCTCGGTGTCGGCGGGCCCGCACACCACCACGCGGGCGCCCCGCGCGGCCAGCCCGGACGCCACCGACCGCACGTGCCGGCCGACGCCGCCCGCGCTGGTGCCCAGCACGAGCGCCACCCGCAGCCCGTCCAGCGCGGAGACGTCCGCCGGGGCCGCGGCCTCCCCCCGCCGCTCCGCCGCTTCCGGCCCGGCAACCGATCGTTCAGTCATGACGCGCGACCTTCCGGCTCAGGACGGCCCGCAGATCCCGGCCGTCGATCACGAACGCGAACGCCGCGAACACCGCCGCGGCGACCAGGGCGGCCAGTGCCGCGACACCGATGTTCAGCGGCTGGCCTCCCGTGCCGAGGACGGCCGCCGCCGCGGTGCCCGCGGCCCCTCCGGCGGCGCCCCCGGCGATCCCGGCGGCGAGCGCGCGCGGTACGCCGCGTACCGCCGCCCTCCCCCGGGCACGTACCAGTGTGGCGATCAGCAACGCCCCCGCCACGGTCATCCCGGCGGCGTTGCCCAGGCCCAGCGCCGCCACCACCCACTCCCGGCCGGCGGCGAGCACCAGCAGCACGTCGGCGATCATGACCACCAGCCAGCCCGTGACGATGGCGACCGCCCCCATCTTGCCGCGATGGCAGGCGAACAGCACCCTGCCGAGGTGGGCGACCAGACCGTACCCCAGCAGGCCCGGGGCGAAGGCGAGCACCGCGCGGGCCAGCACGTCCTGCTGGCCGGCCTGGCCGGGGTTGAAGACCGCCGCCGCCGGGACCGCCACCGCGGCCAGCACCGCGGCGCCCGCGCACGAGACCAAGATCACAGCGCGGGTGGTGGAGGCGGTGACGCGGTCGAACCCGGCCGCGTCCTCCAGCCGCGCCGACAGCATCGGGAACGCGCTCGTCGCGATGGGCACGGCCAGGATCGCCCACGGCAGGAGGTAGAGCGCCCAGGCGTACTGGTAGTTGGCCAGGGCGCCGCCCGTGCCCTCGTAGCTCAGCCGGACCACCAGCAGCGCCGACACCTGCTGCGCCACCACGGTCGCCAGGCCGGCGACCGCCAGCCGCCGCACCTTCACCGCGACCCCGTCGGGGAAGCGCAGCGTGGGGCGCAGGCCCAGGCGCAGCCGCCACGCCGCCACGCCCGCGGTCGCGGCCATCGCCACGCCGCCGAGGGCCGTGCCGATCGCCAGCGTCAGCTCCGCGGGCAGCGGCAGCCGCGCCAAGTCGTTCTCGAACCCGCGGCCCAGCGGCGCGTACGCCAGGTAGGCGCCGATCACCACCAGGCTGGACATCAGCGGGGCCAGCGCCGGCGCGACGAACCGTCGGTGCGACTGCAGCAGCCCGTACAGCACCACCGCGACCCCGTACATCACCATCTGCGGCGCCATGATCGCCATCATGTCGGCGCCGACCGACACGATCCCCGACCGCGAGCAGCCCTGCAGGTCGCGGCCCACCAGCAGTTCCATGATCGGCCGCGCCAGCAGCGCCAGCAGCGCCGACAGCGGCACCATCAGCAGCACGATCCAGGTGAGCAGCGCCGAGGCGATCCGGCGGACCTGCTCGCGGTCGCCGCGCTCGGCCGGGCCCGCCAGCACCGGGACGACCATGCCGGCCAGCGCACCGCCCGCCACGATCTCGTACACGATGCTGGGCAGCTGGGTCGAGGTGAAGTACGCCTGGCTGAGGCAGGAGGTGGTGACGGTCTGGGAGAAGGCGTAGGTGCGCCCGAACCCCGCCAGCCGGGACAGCACCGTGATGACCCCGATGACCACGGCGGCCCCGGCGAGCCCGCCGGTCAGCCGGCGCATCCGCGGCGTCACGCCCGCCCCCGGGGGGACGGCGGCGGGTAGGTCGGGGTCACGGGACTCGGGCTCACCACTGGCGTTCGTTCGGCGGTCGGGAGGCGGGGGCGGTGGCCGGAAGGGGTTCCGGCCGGTTGCGGCAGGGGCTGGACGGTCAGGGGGTCGGGGTCGGGGTCGGGGTCGGGGTCGGGGTCGGCCCGGGGACCGGAACCGGTCCGGGCCGCCGTCCACCCGATCGGAGACCGGGGCGGCAGCCGAGCGGGGGACGTTCCGCGCGCGGTACCGGTGGCCGGGAGGGCCGGGGCTCAGGGGGCTGGGTCGGTGACGGCTCCGTTCCCGGCTTCCGGCTCCCCGGACGCGCCTCCCCCATCGGACCCGTTCCCGGTCGCGCCGCCGGAACCGGCTCCACCCGCGGACCCGATCCCACCGCCGGCGCCGCTCTCGGCGGCGGCACCGGTCTCGGCGGCACCGGTCTCGGGGGCGGCCGGGCCCGGCTGCGGCGGAACGGACGAGGGCGCGGGCACCGCAGGAGGACGGCGCCCCAGCATGTCGACCCAGTTCAGCGCGGGAGTCTCCCGGATCACCTTGGTGAAGCTGACGAACTCGCTCGCGGCGTTCAGGCCCGCCACCCCGGCCAGCACCGCCAGCCGGGGGCCGCGCCCCAGGCGGGTGGCGGCCAGGCCCAGCAGCGCGCCGAGCGCGTTGGAACCGGTGTCGCCGAGCATGGCCCGCTCCGCGAGGTCCTCGGGCAGCAGCGCTGCCGCCGCGCCCAGCGGCGCCGCCACCACCGCCGACCCGCCCGGGGTCAGCGCCAGCGGCACACCGGTGATCAGCCCCACCTTGATCGCGCGCCCGGGGCGCAGGTCGAACAGGTTCATCAGGTTGGCGCTCCCGGCCACGATCGCGCCGTTCAGCAGCGTGTCGAACGCGCGCCCGGCACGGGACGGGGCGGGCGACCCCGCGATCGCCGCGGCGGCCAGCCCGGTGGCGCCGATACCGAGGATCTTCACCGCGCCGCTGGTCACCTCGCCGCGCGCCAGCGCGCCCAGATGCCCCTTGAAGCCGCGCGAACCGGCCGAGCCGGCCAGGTCGTCGTACCCGCCGAGCACGCCCGAGCCGGCACCGGCCAGCAGAGCCGCCGCGCGCACCCGGCCGCCCGCGCCGGGGGCCAGCAGCCCCGCCGCTGCGGCGCCCGCCACGAACGCGGGCCCCTCCAGCAGCGTCACCGGCTCGCCGCGATGGTTGGAACGCCCCCAGACCTCCTCGCCCGGCAGCCCGTTCAGCCCCGGGGGGCGGCCGGTCAGCGCGCGGTAGGCGGCCTGCGCGGCCACGGCGCCCAGCGCCGCGCCGGCCAGCACCCGGACCGTGGGTCGGATCATGCGGGTCACCCGTTCCCTCCGGCGGCGGGCACCGGCGAGGGCAGGTACCCGTTCACACCCGAGCCCGTCCCGTACCGGCCGGCCTTGCCGCCCAGCTCATTCTGCAACGCCAGGATGGTCACCACCTGGCCGGACGCGGTGTCCACGGTGTCCTGCGAGGACACCGCCTTGTCGGTGTCGGAGTCGCGCAGCGCCGCGATCAGCCCGCCCTCCTGGACGGCGGTCGACGGGCCGCCCAGCACCGCGCCGCGGCCCGCGCCGTCCAGCGCCGCGGCCAGCGCCAGCAGCGCCTTGTTGTCGGTGTCGCCGCCCTCGTAGGCGTACAGCGACGACGGCGCGATCATCACCGCGAGCGTGGCGTGCTGGCCCGGCTTTCCGCTGGTGGTCACGTACCCGGCCTGCCGGAACCCGGCCAGGACGGCCGCAGCGGAGGCGTCCTCCCGGCCCGTGCTGGCGGCGTCCTTGGTGACCACCGCGCTCGCCAGCACGGCCGCCGCCTTCTCGTAGGCGCCCGCGCCCTGCGGGAAGGCCATCTCGCCGGGCTTGAGCTGGCCGGCCAGCTCGTCGACGGTGCCGACCTGGTTGTCGTCCAGGAACTTCTTCTGGATCGTGACCCGGCCGGTGACCGCGGCGCCCGCGCTCTTGGCCAGGTTGCTCAGCTGCTCGATGCTGTCGTTGCCGGCGCCGGGCGTCTCCACGAAGACCAGCGACTGGCCCTTGAGCCGCTCGGCGACCAGCTGCGGGCCCATCGTGCGGGCGAAGTTCTCGTCGCCCTCCAGCTGGGCCTCCAGCCGGCCCTGCGTGCGGCGCAGCTCGTCGTTGCTCTTGGCCAGCGACGAGGTCTGCCGCTGCAGGCCCTTGGTCACCGACTGCGACAGCGTGGTGGAGCCCAGGATGATCCCCAGCGCCAGCGCGAGGAAGATCGCGACGATGGAGACGAGGTGGTATCGGAAATCGATCACGTGAAAAGTCCGGTCAGCCAGAAGAGGAACGCGTGCCAGCGGTCGGCCAGCAGCGGACGGATGACGTCCCCGGCGGGCGACATGAACACCGCGGTGGTCATCGCGATGAACGCGCCCAGCACCAGGAACAGCAGCGAGCCGGTCGAGATCCGGCTGCGGTAGAGCCGGCTCACGCCCTTGGCGTCCACCAGCTTGCTGCCCACCCGCAACCGGGTGAGGAACGTGCTGGCCATCCCGGCCCGGCCCTTGTCGAGGAACTCCACCATGTTGGCGTGCGTGCCGACGGCCACGATCAGCGTGGCGCCCTTGTCGTCGGCCAGCAGCATCGCGATGTCCTCGCTGGTGGCGGTGGCCGGGAACACCACCGCCTCCAGGTCGAGCTCGTGCACCCGTTTGAGGCCGGGTGCCCGGCCGTCCCGGTAGGCGTGCACCACGATCTCCGCGCCGCAGGTCAGCGCGTCGTCGGAGACCGAGTCCATGTCACCGACGATCATGTCGGGCCGGTAGCCGGCCTCCAGCAGCGCGTCCGCGCCGCCGTCCACCCCGATCAGCACCGGGCGGTACTCGCGGATGTAGGGGCGCAGCGCGGCGATGTCCTCCCGGTAGTGGTAGCCGCGCACGACGATCAGCGCGTGCCGGCCCTCGATCCGGGTCTTCACCTCGGGCACGCCGACGCCGTCGATGAGGAGGTCGCGCTCGCGCTTGATGTACTCCATCGTGTTGGCGGCGAACGCCTCGATCTGGTGCGACAGGCCGGCCTTGGCCTCGGTCAGGGCCGCCTCGACCGTCTCGGCGGTCTGCGCGGTGCCCTTGGCCACCACCTCGTCGCCGCGGCGGACGACCTCGTCCTCGATCCGGACCTGGTCGCCCTCGGCGAGCCGGGTGAAGATCTCCGGGCCCACGTCGTCGACCAGCGGGATCCCCGCGTCGACGAGGATCTGCGGGCCCATGTTGGGGTAGCGGCCGGAGATGCTGGGCGCCACGTTCACCACGCCGCCCACCTCGCACGACACCAGCGCCTCGGCACTGACCCGGTCGAGGTCGACATGGTCGATCACGGCGATCTCGCCCGGCTGCAGCCGCTTGGTCAGGTTCTTGGTGCGGCGGTCGAGCCGGGCCGTGGCGCTCACGCCGTTGCGGCCCTCCTCGCGGCCGCGGCGCCGGCGCAGCAGCCGCCGCGAGAGCCGCGCCCGGCGCTCGGCCGCCGCCGCGTCCCCGCCGCCGGAGGCCCCTGACGGGCCCGGCCCTCCCGCGCCCGGGGCCTCGGCCCCCGGAACCGCCGGGGCCTCGGCGCCCCCGCTCCGCCCCGCGGTCGCGGACGCCGTCTCGGACGCCGTGCGCACCTCGATCACCTCCCCGGAGGGACGCGCTCCCGACGCCGGCCCGGGCACGTGCCCGGTTCCCGGCGCCTTCCCCCGGCCCGGGCGCGTCTCGGTCTCCTCCTCGGAAGTCAGACGCGTGCCCGCCACCGCACTGTTCCCGGACGCGGGGCTCTTTTCGGTCACGTTGGGGGTACCCGGGCGTGTCCCGCCCGCTCCCTCGCCCGCCGGGGGCGCCTCCGGCGCCTCCCCGTGGCCGGGCGCCGTCCCGCTCTCCCGCTCGAACCGCTGAGCCTGCCGGGGCTGCTCGGGCGCCGGCTCAGGGACCGGTCCGGGCGCTGACGCGGAGACCGCGCGCCCCTCGCCGGCATCCGCGGACGAGGCGCCCGGTCCGGCCGCCGCCGTCCCGGTGACCGGGTACGCCCCGCTCTCGCCGGCGGTGGAAGACGCGCTCGCCCGGCCCGCGCCGCCGGCGGCAGGAGCCTCGGACGATCCGGCGGGCCGTCCGGCCGGCCGCTCGGTGATCGGGGACTTGTCGTTCATCGCTTCCCGGCGGCGGGGCCGGAGACGCCCAATACGAAGAACAAGCCCTTCCCTCCCCTGAGCAACTGCTAGATTACCGTCCGTCAGCGGCGGGAGCTCCCGGCGGCAGGCGCTCCCGGCCTCATGGACGGGCCCCGCCGCCCGGCGGAGACGCCGCGCGCCCTCACGGGCGGCCCGGCCCCGCTCGCGAACCGGCTTCCCGGCCGACGGCGGCCCGTGCACCAGGAAGAACCGGTGCGACAGGACCCGCGCCCCGGAGGGCCCGGCATACGATCACCGCACTCCGCCGGGCGCAGGCCGACGATTGACATCCTGCCAGAGCGGTCGAGCGGACATGCCTCAAGCGGTGCACTCGGGCGTGTCCGCCCGGGTGCTCCGCGTCACCTCCGCAGCCCAGGGGCCCATGGAACGATCATTTCTCCTCGGCGGCGAGCTGGAGGAGTTCCTCGGCGTGCGCACGGCCCAGCTCGGAGTCCTCCAGACCGGCCAGCATCCGGGACAGCTCGCGGACCCGTCCCTCGCGGTCGAGGGCGGTGACGCCGCTGCGGGTGACCGTGCCGTCGTCGGACTTCTCCACCAGCAGATGCTGGTCGGCGAACGCAGCCACCTGCGGCAGGTGCGTGACGACGATCACCTGCGCGTTGCGCGCCAGCCGCGCCAGCCGGCGCCCGATCTCCACCGCCGCCTTGCCGCCGACGCCGGCGTCCACCTCGTCGAACACGAACGTCGGGACCGGGTCCGCGCCGGCGAACACCACCTCGATCGCCAGCATCACGCGCGACAGCTCGCCGCCCGAGGCGCCCTTGTGCAGGGGCAGCGCAGGCGACCCGGGGTGCGGGGCGAGCCGCACCTCGACCTCGTCGGCGCCGTGCGGGCCGTACTCGCCCGTCGGGCCGACCTCCACCTGCACGCGGGCGTGCGGCATCGCCAGCGCGGTCAGCTCCTCGGTGACGGCCGCGGAGAACCGCTCGGCGGCCGCGGTGCGCACGGCGGTCAGCTCGGCCGCCTCCGACTCCAGCCGCCCCGACAGCTCGGCGTGCTCGGCGCGCAGCTGCTCGATCCGGTCGTCGTCGCCCTCCAGGTCGGTCAGCCGCGCCGCCGACGCCCGCGCCCACTCCAGCACCTGCTCCAGCGACTCGCCGCCGCCGTACTTGCGGGTCAGCGCGGTCAGCTCGGCGCGCCGCTCCTGGACGACCGCCAGCCGCGCCGGGTCGGCGTCCACCGACTCGGCGTAGGAGGCCAGGTCGGTGGCGACGTCGGAGACCAGGTAGCCCGCCTCGGCGAGCCGGTCGGCCAGCGCGGCCAGCTCGGGATCGTGGTCGCGCACGGCGTCCAGGGCGTTGCGGGCGGTGCCGAGCAGGCTCACCACGTTGGCCGCCTCGAACGCCGCGGACGGGTCGCCCAGCAGCGCCTCGTGCGCGGTGTCGGCCGCGCCGCGCAGCGCGTCGGCGTGCCCGAGCCGCTCCTCCTCGGTGGCCAGGTCCACGTCCTCGCCCGGCTTCGGATCGATCTTCTCGATCTCCTCCAGGCCGAAGCGCAGCATCTCGGCCTCCTGCTCCCGTTCCCGGGAGCGGGTGGTGAGCTCCTCCAGCAGCGCCGTCACCTGGCGGTGCCGCTCGTAGGCCGCGCTGTAGGCGCGCAGCGGCTTGGTCAGCGCGTCGCCGGCGTAGCGGTCCAGCGCGCCGCGCTGCCGGCCCGCCTGCAGCAGGCGCTGCTGGTCGGACTGGCCGTGCACGGCGACCAGGTCGTCCGCGAGGTTGATCAGCAGGCTGACCGGTACGGACCGGCCGCCCAGGTACGCCCGCGACCGGCCCTCCGCGGACACCGAACGGGTGACGATCAGCGCGCCGTCGTCCAGCTCGCCGCCGGCCTCCTCGACCCGGTCGATCACCCGGCCGCCCGGATCGACCACGATGCGGCCCTCGACGGTCGCCCGCTCGGCGCCCGGCCGGACCCGCTGCGGGTCGGCACGGCCGCCGAACAGCAGCCCCAGGCTGGTGACCACCATGGTCTTGCCCGCACCGGTCTCGCCGGTGACGACGTTGAATCCCGGTGACAGATCGAGCACGGCCTCGTCGATCACACCGAGGCCCTGGATCCGCACCTCATCGACCATCGGACGCACCAGCGTCACAACCCCTCGCAAAACAGATCCCGGTTTCAGCGCCTCGGAGGTGAGATTATCGCCCCTGCCCGCATCCGGCCTCCCCTGCTCGCATCGGCCCTGGTCATCGTCCCGCGCCCGGTTCCGCCCGGCCCGGTTCCGCCCGGCCCGGCCCGCCGCCGTCGCACGGCGGCGCGGGGTCGGGAGGCGGCGCGGCGGGCTGGCGCACCCGGCCGCGCCAGCCCGTCACCGGCAGCCCGAACTTGGTGACGAGCCGGTCGGTGAACGGGGTCAGGTGCAGCCGTGCGAGCCGTACCGGGGAGGCGCCCCGGCGCACCTCGACCCGCGCTCCCGGCGGCAGGTCGAGGGTGCGGCGGCCGTCGCACCACAGCACCGCCCGCGGCGTGTCGGGCAGCACCTCGATCGCCACCGCGGACCTGGGCGAGACCACCAGCGGCCGGGCGAACAGCGCGTGCGCGCTGATCGGGACGACCAGCATCGCCTCCACCTCCGGCCACACGACCGGGCCGCCGGCGGAGAACGCGTACGCGGTGGAGCCGGTCGGGGTGGCGCACACCACGCCGTCGCAGCCCCAGTTCGACAGCGGGCGGCCGTCGATCTCGGCGACGACCTCCAGCATCCGCTCCCGCTCGGCCTTCTCCACGGTGGCCTCGTTGAGCGCCCAGGTGGTGCCGGCGACGCCGCCGTTCAGCCGGACCACGACATCGATCGTCATGCGCTCCTCGACGTCGTAGCGGCGGGTGACGACGCGTTCGACGGTGGCGGTGAGGTCATCGCGCTCGGCCTCGGCGAGGAAGCCGACGTGCCCGAGGTTGACTCCGAGCAGCGGGGTGCCCGCGGGGCGCGCCAGGTCGGCCGCGCGCAGCAGCGTCCCGTCGCCGCCGAGCACCATCACCACCTCGGCCTCCTCGGCCGCCGCGGCGGTGCCCGGCCGCACGTCCACGCCGGTGCAGCCGATGTCGGCGGCCTCGCCCTCCAGCACGCGCACCGAGATCCCCGCCTCGCTCAGCCGCTCGATCACCAGCTGCGCGCTGCGCACCGCCTCCGGCCGCCCGGTGTGCGTGACGACCAGTACCGACCGCTCACCCATGGGCCCGCCGCCCCGCCTTCGTCACGTCCGCCGCGGGGGCCGCGCGCCGCGGGCGCGGCGCGGGCACCGCGCCGGCCGGCCGCGCGGGCCCCGCCGCGCTCCTCGCATCCGTTCTGAAGCTCACATCCGAACCAACGTCCACGCCCGGTTCTACGTCAGCCCCGGCACAAAAGATCACCGTGGCCCCTCCTCGACGGCCCGTTCCAGGTCCGGCTCCCGCAGCGGCGGCGCGCCCGCCCGCAGCCACAGGAAGTACTCGACGTTCCCGGCCGGGCCGGGCAGCGGGCTGGCGGTCACGCCCAGCACGCCCAGCCCCAGGGTGGCCGCGTGCGCCGCGACGCCGCGCACGGCGTCGGCCCGCAGCCCCGGGTCGCGGACGACACCGCCCGCTCCTACCAGCTCCTTGCCGACCTCGAACTGCGGCTTCACCATGACGGCGTAGTCGGCCTCGGGGGAGACGCACCGCTGGACCGGCTCGAGCACGAGGCGCAGCGAGATGAACGACAGGTCCCCCACGACGAGGTCGGGCCGCGCGGCCTCGGGCTGCCCGAGCAGCTCGGGCGTGAGATCGCGGATGTTGACCCGTTCGAGGACGGTCACCCGGTCGTCCGTGCGCAGCGACCAGGCGATCTGGCCGCGGCCCACGTCGACCGCGTAGACGTGCGCGGCGCCCGCGCGCAGCAGCACGTCGGTGAACCCTCCGGTGGACGCGCCCGCGTCCAGGCAGACCCGGCCCGCCGTCTTCAGGTCGCCGAACGCCTCCAGCGCCCCGGCCAGCTTGTGGCCGCCGCGCGAGACGTACTCGGGCCCGGCGTCCGCGGTGTCCACCACGAGCGCCGCGCCGGTCTCGACCTGGGTGGCCGGCTTGCCCGCCGTCTGCCCGCCGACCCGGACCCGGCCGCCCGCGATCAGTTCGGCGGCGTGCTCGCGCGACCGGGCCATCCCGCGGCGCACCAGCTCGGCGTCGAGCCGACGGCGGCTCATCCCCCGCCCCCGTACCACCGGTCCCGGGGCTCCGTGCCGGGTGGACGCGGCCCGGGCGCGCCCGGACGGGGCCCAGGAGCGGGCGGACGCGGCATGGGGGTGGGCGGGCGCGGCCCGGACGCCCCCGGACCCGCAGCGGGCGAACCAGCCCGGGGCACGGGGGACCCGGCGCCGGGGTCGTCCTGCCCGGCGGAGGCGAGCAGTTCCTGGAGCCGCTGGTGGATCCCCTCGAAGATCTCCACGTGGCCGGACACCGGCGCGGCGTCCAGCTCCGCCAGCCGTGCCAGCGCCTCGTCGACCCGCGCGTCGCCGGTCGGCTCGGGGCGCGCGGACTCCCGGAGCCGCGGCACGGGGCCGGGCGGGACCGGCGCCTGCGCGGGCTCCCCCGCGGCCTCGTCGGACATCGCGTCCACCTCCCAGAAGGGGCCCGTCCCCTGCCATGAGTCGCCTCGGGCCCAGTCAGAACGCTACCGTCCCATCACGACACCGTTGTCGACCGAACGGGGAACGGCCTGACCATGGCGAACGAGGAGGAGTGCCGTGGCGCGCTCGACCGCATCTCCGGGCGCCTCGCGGAAGTGGACGCCGACCGGCTCGCCGAGCACGTGGTGGAACGGACGATCAGCTGCCGGATCCCCGACCTGCGGGTGGCGTACCTGACCCGGCTCCACGCGGGCGGGCTCGACCCCTTCCAGCGGACGGACGACCCCGGGGGCGCGCAGGTCCGGCTGACCGTGAAGAGCGACGACCTGGTGGCCCTCGCGAACGACGAGCTCAACCCGGCCAAGGCATGGGCGTCCGGCCGCCTCAAGATCGAGGCGAGCATCTTCGACCTGCTACGCCTCAGAAAACTCCTCTGAGAGCCATACGGCACCTGACCGGACACGGCTCCAGAACGCCCTTCCCCATACCCAGGCGAAGGCCTCCTCGCGGGAGCCCACGATATGAGGCCTGCCCATTGCCATTTCCGGCAGCACGCACCCAAAGCGCGGCCCTAAGTCCCACCTCTTCCCTTCGACCAGGGGCGAGCCGACCCGAACGCATCCGCAGCACTCTCGGAGCCTGTTTTCCCTGGTCACAGAAGTCAAGGCCGCGGAGGTAATCTCACTATCCGCCATTGAGAGATCCGGGACGGGCAACGCGGCCAGGCGGCGCATAAACGGAATCAGAAATGGGACGACTCCTCTCGCTGCCGGCCCTCCGCCCCGTTCCCGTACGCGGCGCTCAGGTCGCAACACATCTCACAAGAGATCCGCCTCCCCAGCCATGCGGACTCGATGGAGACATTCACATAACGCTGGGCAACACACTTATCACCATGCCGCGGAACCGGGAGCACCCACACCTCCCACGACCGGGGAAGCAGGCGTGCGCCCGCCGCACGGCGTTGTGCGGTCGTACGGCGGGCGAGGCGTACGGCCGGCCTCTAGCGGGCGGGGTAGGGGCGGGGCAGGCGCAGGCCCCGCTCCTTCATGACGGCGCGCAGGCGGTCGGGGTAGTCGGTGATGATGCCGTCCACGCCGTCGTCCATGAGCTTCTCCATGGTGGGCGCGTCGTTGACGGTCCACGGGACGACCTTGAGGCCGAGGCGGTGGGCCTGGTCGACCATGCCCTTGGTCACGTACGGCCGGTACCCGGGGTCGGTGATCTTGCCGTTCTGCGGGAAGCCGTGGACCGGGGAGAACGCGCTCGCGCCGAACGACGTGACCGCCTTGAGCGGGTCGCCGCCGAAGTCGTCGATGTCGATGCCGCCCAGCCAGGGCGACCTGCCAGGCTGGCCCGTCTGCAGGAAGTCGTAGTTGGTCAGGGCGACCAGCGGCAGCCGCCGCTCGACCTGGCGCATCCGCATGAGGGCGCCCCAGTCGAAGCTCTGGATCGTGACCTGGCGCAGCAGGCGGGCACGACGCACCTCCTTCGCCGTGACCTGGACGAACTGCTCGCGCGGTGCGGTCTCGTGCGGCGCGCCCGCCTCCACCTTGGTCTCGACGTTGAGCTTGACGCCGTACGCCCGGTGGCGGTGGACGAGCCCGAACACCTCGCGCAGCAACGGCATCTTCGCCCCGGGGACGGCCCGCTGCCCCGGGTACTCCGCGAGCGTCCGCGAACCGCAGTCCATGGTGCGGACCTGCTTGAGCGTCAGCGTGTTGATGTACCTGCCGACGTACGGGTACTCGGGGTCGTTCGGCACCGCGGGCGCGGTGTCCTCGCACTTGCGGTCGCTGATACGGCGGTCGTGGGTGACGACGGCCTGACCGTCCTCGGTGATCTGCACATCCAGTTCCAGGGTGCCGACACCCAGTTGCAGAGCATTGCTGAACGCGGGCAACGTGCTCTCCACAACCAGCCCCAGGCCACCCCTGTGAGCCTGCAGGTCGAACGCCTTGCGCTTGCCCGGTGCAGACTCACCCGCCGAAACGGGGGACCCCAGTCCGACGAGCCCCGCGGCCACGGCGCCCACCACCACAAAACGCCTCATATTTACCCCTCCCGAGATAACTCAGGAGAGATCACCATTCAGGCGTGACAGGCGGGCGAACGCCCGGCGGCGGGTTCCCTAACAGCGCAGCTATTCAGGCAAGGCCGAGGCGTTCCAGGGCACCGCGCACCGCCTCAGGCGAAGAGGAGGACTCGTCCCGCCAGGCCGCGGCCGCCAAGGCCCGCAGCCCGTCGTAGGGGTCCCCGTCGCCGGAGAACTCGATCCGGTCGCCTTCCCAGCGGGCCGTCCAGGACTCGCACTGGAAGCCGTCGCCGTGCCGGCGCACCTCCGGGTGTGGGACGAGGAGTCCTGCCAGATCGGGGGCGATGTAGGCGGGACGTTGATGAGGAGGGGCCGTGAGGGCGGTGAGGGGGTCGGTCACGCCGGTGAAGACCAGGAGGCTGTCGGCCCCGCCATTGAAGGCGCCCTCGATATCGGTGTCGAGCCGGTCGCCCACGACCAGGGGTCGCTGCGCCCCGGTGCGGAGGATCGACTCGTGGTGCAGTGGCCGCTCGGGTTTTCCCGTGACGATGGGCTCCACCCCTGTGGCGGCGCTGATGACCTTCAGGAGCGCCCCGTTGCCGGGCTGGGGCGGCCCGTCCCCGCCAGGAATGGTCAGGTCTCCGTTGGAGCCGACGAACAGGGCCCCGTTCCGTACGGCCGTCGCCCCTTGCGCCAGCAGACCGTAGGACAGCCTCGGGTCGTACCCCTGGACGACCGCCGCAGGCCCTTCCGAGGCCGTGGACACCGGACGGAGGCCCTGCCCGTACAGGGCGTGACGCAACCCCATGCCGCCCACGACCAGCACCTTGGCGCCGGCGGGCAGGCGCTCGGCGAGCAGCCGGGCGGCGGCCTGGGCCGAGGTGACGACGTCCCCGGCCGACGCCGGAACGCCCACCTCGGTGAGCAGAGCGGCCACCGCCGACGGCGTCCGCGAGGCGTTGTTGGTGACGAACGCCAGCCGCTGACCCGCCGCACGGGCCTTGGCCAGGGACTCCGCGGCCGCCGGAACGGGCCGGTGGCCGATGTAGACGACACCGTCGAGATCGAGCAGGGCGACGTCGTAGGCCTCACTCAGCGGCCGGTCGCAACTCTTCATCGCGGCCATCGTACGAGAAGATCATCTTCGCGATGCGAGGGTGGCCCGGGCATGGCGCAGCGCCTTGGCGTAGTCCTTGTTCTCCGGCCGCATCGCCACGGCCAGCGCCAGCGGTTCGACCGCGCCCTCGAAGTCCCCGAGGCGGCTCAGCGCCAGCCCGAGGCCGAACAGCGCGTAGTCCTCGGCCGGGTCGTCCTCGACGATGCAGCGGAAGTTGTCGGCCGCCTCCCGGAACCGCCGGGCCCCGTACTGGGCCCGGGCCAGCGCTTCCCGGATGGAGCGCGACGAGGGCTCGGCGTCGGCCGCCCGTGCCAGAAGCTGCACCGCGGCCGCCGCGCTTCCCGACTTCAGGAGTCGCAGGCCGCGCGTGTACCACTCGTACACCCCGCCGTCCGGGCCGGCGGGGTCGAGATGGCCGCCGCGCGGATCCTCGCCCGGGGAATCGTCCGCTCGTCCCGATCCCTGAACATCCATGTGGACCTCCGCTTGGACGCCGATCACTCCGACCGTACCCACCCTCCAGGCGCGCACCCTTCGCTGGTTACCATGCCCACGGTGGACGACGATCTCCCCTCCGGCCGCACGCCGGAGGAGTTCAGCGCCCGGATCTTCGGGACGACCGGTCCTCGGTCGGGCGCCGGCCTGGTGCTGGCGCCGTTCCGCGGTGTCCGCTTCGCCCCGGGGATCGATCCGGCCTCGGTGACCAGCCCGCCCTACGATCTGCTGGACCGCGACCAGGTGGAACGCCTGAAGGCGGGCGGCGGCCACAACATCGTCCGGCTCACCCTTCCCGACGACTACGGCACGGCCGCCGCCACGCTCCGCCGCTGGCTCGCCGACGGCTCCCTGGTGACCGATCCCGACCCGGCGCTCTACCTGTACGAGACCGACGGCCTGCGCGGGCTGATCGGCGCCCTCGGACTGCGCGCCGAGGCCGACAAGGTGGTGCTCCCGCACGAGAACGTCTACCCCGGGCCGGTGCGCGACCGGCTCGCCCTGATGACCGAGACCCGCGCCAACCTGGAGCCGATCTTCCTCCTGTACGGGGGCGGCGGCGACACGGCCGGGATCATCGACGAGACGGCCGCCCGCCCCCCGCTCATGGAGTTCCTCGCCGACGGCCGGCCGCACCGCTTGTGGAGCATCACCGATCCGGCCCTGCACGCCCGCATCGCCGCGGATCTCCACCCGCGCCAGGCCCTGATCGCCGACGGCCACCACCGCTACGCCACCTACCGCGCCCTCCAGGCCCGCCACCGCCGCCCGCCCTGGGACTACGGCCTGGCCCTCCTGGTCGATTCCACGCGCTACCCGCCCCACCTGGGGGCGATCCACCGCGTCCTGCCCCACCTCCCTCCCGACGTGGCGCTCCAACGCGCCAGCGGGATCTTCCGCACCACCCGACTCACCTGGCCGGGCGCCCTCTCCGTCCTGACCAGCACCGAAGGGCCCGCCTTCCTCCTGGCCGGCGGCGACAGCTTCCACCTGCTCACCGAGCCCGAACCCGCCCTTCTCGAACGCACCGTGCCCGCGGATCACTCGCCCCGCTGGCGCAACCTCGACACGGCGATCCTGGACCACCTCCTCATCAAGAGCGTCTGGGACGTCCCCGAGGACGAGCACAGCGTCGAGATCGTCCACGACGACCCGCACGCCGCCCTGGACCGAGCCCGCCGCACAGGCGGAACCGCGGTCATCCTCAATCCCCTCAAGGTCGAGGACGTCCTGGCCGTGGCCGCCGAGGGCGAACGCGTCCCACGCAAATCAACCTCCTTCGGCCCCAAACCACGCACCGGCCTGGTCCTCCGCCTACTCGACACCCCCTAACCCCCGACAACCGCCCGCACCTGGAAGTGCCCGCACCCCAGCCATTCCCCCCAGAGCACCCTTCCGGCGGTTTCGCACCCAACCTCGGCTTGTGAGTGCGGGGGGCTGGGTGGGCGGGCTGGGTCACTTTGGTTTGGGGCGAGGAGGGGGGTGGGGTGGTGGCGTAGGGTGCGTCGTCGGTGAGGCGTCGGGTTGAGGGGCGGCCGGGTTGATCGACAAGGTGGCGTGGGTTCGTTTGGAAGGCGGGAAGGTGCTCAGCACGCGGTCTCGTGGCAAGGAGGTGTTCTACCTCCCCGGTGGGAAGCGGGAGAACGGGGAGAGCGACCTCGAGACGCTGGTGCGTGAGATCAGGGAGGAGCTGGCCGTCGAGATCCTTCCGGGGAGCGTCGAGCGTCTCGGTGTGTGGGAGGCACAGGCGCACGGGCACTCAGAAGGCGTGACGGTGCGGATGAGTTGTTACACCGCCGACCATCAGGGGACGCCGAAGGCCTCCAGCGAGATCGCCGAGGTGGTGTGGCTCTCCTATGCCGACCGGGAACGGGTCGCACCGGTCGACCAGCTGATCTTCGACGATCTCAGGTCGATGGGCCGGCTGGACTGAGGGGACGGGAGGCGAACTCCACCGGCTCGGCCTCGTGCACCTCGACCTCGTACCGGCCCAGGCGGGTGGCGTCGTGGCTCCAGAAACGGCGGCGGAGCGAGCCCCGGACACCGATCAGGGTCCGCGCGGAAGAGCCGCCGCGAACTGTGGATAACTCGGCCGGGCGCGAGAGATGATCGCGGGATGGCTACCACGATCACCCCCCTCGGCGGCGACGTCTACGAGATCGACACGCGGATGGCGGGCTACACGGGAATCACGGCGGGCTACCTGATCCTCTCCGACCGGCCCTGCCTGGTGGAGCCCGGGACGGCCGGTTCCGCGCCCGTGGTGCAGGAGGCGTTGAGCGAGCTGGGCGTGGGGGCGTCAGATCTGGCGACGGTGGTCGTCACGCACATCCACCTGGATCACGCGGGCGGGGTGGGCGACATCGCGGGGATGTATCCCGAGGCCGAGGTCGTCGTGCACGAGAAGGGGGCACGGCATCTCGCCTCCCCTGAACGGCTGATGCGCAGTGCGCGCATGGTGTACGGGGACGCGCTCGACACGCTGTTCGGGGAGTTGAAGCCGACCGAAGCGGCACGCATCCGCGCCGTCGAGAACACGGGCGTGATCGATCTGGGCGGGGGCCGCCGGTTGGAGTCGTACCACTCCCCTGGGCACGCCAAGCACCACGTGGGGCTGATGGACTCGCAGACCGGCGACCTGTACGTGGGGGACGCCGCCGGCGTGTACATCCCCGAGACGCGGGACGTGCGGCCCGCCACGCCCCCACCGGACTTCGACCTGGACACGGCGCTGGCCTCGCTGGGCAAGTTCCAGGAGCTGGGACCGCAGCGCCTGCTGTTCGCCCACTACGGGCCGGTGTCGGAGGTGGACGACACGCTGGAGCGGTCGGCGGAGGAGCTCAGGGTCTGGGTGGACGCGGTGCGCGACGCGAAGGATCAGGGCCTGGACCTGGACCACGCGGTCGCGATGGTCAGGGACCGCACGTACGAGCGCTACGCGGTGACGCGTGAGGGGGCCGACCCGGAACTGGCCGCGAAGTACGAGGTGCTCAGCGGCGTCGAGGCCAACGTCGCCGGAATCATGCGCTCGTTGGATCGGCAGGACTGAACCCTGCGGCCGGTCCAGGTTCCGGGCAAGCCCCCATATGCGCGTCGCGCGGGCGGAACGCTCGGTCGCTTGAGGCCCGGCTAACGGCGGAAGGGGCCGGTGACCTCGTAGGTGCAGCCGTCCGTACCGGCGGCGAATCCGCTCGTGCCGCGCTGGGAGGAGAAGTAGAGGCGGCTGCCGTCGGGAGAGAAGGCGGGGCCGGTTATCTCCGACTCGTCATGGCCGAGGAGGCGCAGGAAGGGTGCGACCGTCCCGTCCGGGGTGATGAGGTTGATCTCCATGTTGCCCCCGTCCTCGGCGACGAAGAGGTCGCCCGAGGACGCGCCGGTGATGTTGTCCACGCCCTTCAGCGGCGGCTCGCCTCCCGTGACGAGGTCGTCGTCGTACGCCAGGTCCAGCCGTTCCGCGGCCGCGTCGTAGGCCCAGACGCGGTTGTCGCCCTTGGTGGTGAAGTAGCAGATGCCCTCCGCGTAGAAGCAGCCCTCGCCGCCCTTGAAGCGCATGGCCCCGGAGACCTGGTCGCGGGTGGGCGTGATCCACACTTGGGGGCTGGGCACCCGCGCCCAGCGGACAGGGCCCGTTCCCGTACCCAGCAGCACCTCGAGAGTGCCGTCCGACAGGTCGCCCCAGGTCCTGGGGCGGAAGCGGTAGAAGCACCCGTCCGTCTCGTCCTCGGTGAGATAGACGACCTTGCGTTCGGGGTCGCAGGCGGCCGCCTCGTGTGTGAAACGCCCCATCGCGGGGCGGGAGCGGGCCGAGTCGGCGCCGCGGGGGTCGGTCTCGTACACCAGGCCGAGGTCGTACTCCTCGCACGACAGCCAGGTGCCCCACGGCGTGGTCCCTCCGGCGCAGTTGAGCATCGTGCCGTTCAGGATGCGGTACGCGGAGGTGATGCTGCCGTCCGCACCGAAACGCACGGCCGAGGCACCTCCGACGAGGGGCACCTCGGAATTGCTCACATAGATCCAGCCGTTTCCGTCACGGAAGCAGGCGCCGCCATCGGGGGCGGGATGCCACGTGTGACGGGTGCCGGGCACGCGTTGAAGCGAGCGGGCCACGACACGGCTGGTGAAGCCTTGGGGAAGCTGGAGCCCATTCGCATCCGCGGCCAGCGGAGGACCGTACGGCCCGGGGCCGGGCTGGGCGGGACCGGCGGCGAAGGCCTGGTGCCACAACGCGCCCGTGATTGCGGTCGTACCACCGGCGACGGCGGCCGTCCTAAGGAACATACGTCGATTCAGGGGGGTAGACATGACGCTCCTCACACGATCGGCGAAGACCGTGAGGGAGTTGATCACGCCGGGGTGACTCCCTCACCCCCCGATCGGCACGATCATGTGAATATCGGGCGAATTACGACATGCGTCAACCCGTCCGTTCATACCTCCCGCGGGCGCCTCCGCGAGGCGCCCGCGTGGCGAGAATCGGGCGCACCGAAAAGCCCGCCTGCCCTGAAGGCAGGCGGGCTTTTCGACTCGTGCCCCGCTCTCAGTTCTCGGCCGGCCCTGGCCCGTCCGGCTCGTCGGCGGCCTGCGGCTCCAGGAAGACCGCTGGCGCCTCCGGAGCCTCCGCCCCGGGCGCGGGCTCGGCGGGCTCGTCCGGAGTCTCCGGAACGCGCTCTGAGGCCGTCTCGGGCTGGGCCGCCTTGAACTCGATCGAGGTCGGCCCGGCCGCCTCCGGCCCGGCCTCACCGGCTGGGTCCTCGTCCGCGGCGGCTTCGGGGCTCTCGGCCTCGGGACCAGGCGCTTCCGGCGCTCCGGGCGCTTCCTCGACGGCCTGGAACGCGGCCGTCCCCCCGGCTTCCACGTCGGACGGAACGCCGCCGTGCTCCTCGGAGTCCTCCTCCTCGGTATCGAGGATGTGCAGGCCCTCCAGCTCGGCGTACCGCTCGGCCGCGTCGGTCTCGCCGTCACGGTCGGCCGCGGCGGCCCGTGCGAACCACTCGGCCGCCTCTTCCTGGCGTTGCGCGTCCACGAGAGCGTCCGCGTACGCGTAGAACAGCCGCGCCGACCAAGGCCGCAGCCTGCGGTCCCTCAGCTCGGGCACCTGCAGGGCGACCACGGCCGCGTCGAACTGCCCCAGGTCGCGCCGCGCACCCGACTCGACGATCCGCAACTCGATGCGGCCGGCCTGGTCGAGCTTCTTGGCCTCAGGCGACTTGACGAGGTCGAGCGCGCGCTCGGGGCGCCCCAGGCCACGCTCGCAGTCCGCCATGACGGGCAGGTAGGCGTCCTCACTCGTACTGAGGCGCCGCGCCGCGCGCAGCTCGGCGAGGGCCTCCGCCCACTCGCCCGCGTGATAGGCCGCGAGCCCGGCGGCCTCGCGTACCAGGCCCACGCGTGAAGCCAGCCGCCGAGCCGCCTTCGCATGCCGGTAGGCGGCCTCAGGGTCGTCCTCCGCGAGCCGTCCCGCCATCACCAGGTGACGCGCCACGCGTCCGGCCAGGTCCTTGGGCAGGGTGCGCAGTTCCGCGCGCGCATCGACGTCCAGTTCCTCGCCCGTCACGTCATCGGGGAGCAGTGGGTCGTCGTGTTTGGGCGCCGGCTTCTCCTGGGACTGTTCCCGGCGACCGGCACGATCACGGGGCGGTCCGTACGAGCGCCTGCCGGCGCCGTCCTGCGGCCTCCTCGGCCCACGGCCCTCGAACCTGCGACCACCGCCGCCCTGTCCCTGACGCTCTCCGCGCCCCGCGCGGTCGTCCCGGCGCGGACGATCGTCCCGGCGCGGACGGTCGTCCCGGCGCGGACCGTCCTTACGGGGGTGGCGGTCCCTCGGGGAGCGGTCATCACGAGGGGCCCGCTCGTCCCGTCCTGGACGGTCGTCACGACGCGGCCCTTCGCCGGCCCTGGACTGCTCGCCACGACGCGCACGGTCGTCACGACGGAATCGGTCATCGCGACGCGGGCGTCCGTCTCGTCCGCCACGGTCACCCTGAGGCGCGTTGTCGTCGCGCCGGAAACGGTCGTCGCGTTGCGTACGGGGCCGGTCGTCCCTGCGTGGGCCTCCGTCGCGCCTCTGCGGGCCGCCTCCGGGCCTCTCGCCCTGCGGACGACCCGAGAAGCGACGCTCACCCTGGGGGCCGCCGCCCCCGGGACGCGGGCCTCCTCGTTGCGCACCGGAGCGCCCCCCGGGACGGAACTCCCGCTCCCGCGACCCGGACTCCCCTCCACCGGGGCCGCGCCGCTCACCCTCGCGCTTGAACGGCCGGTCCGAACGGCGGTCGTCCTTCTTACCGCCCTGAGGCTTCTTCCAACCACCGCCTGAGCCGGGACGGCCGGCGCCGAACGAGCGGCCGCGTTCGCCGCCGCCCTGAGGCCGGCGGGCTTCGCCCGAGCCCGAGCCGCCCTCGTAACGACCACGGTTCCCCTGAGAGCCACGGTCGCGCGGGCCACCGCCCTTGCGGTACCCCGAGCCGCCGGGGCCGCTGCGGGTGTTCCCCCCGCGACGGGGCGACGCACCGCGCCCCCCGTCCTTGCCGCGCCGCTCGCGGTTGTCGTCGCTGCGGCCGTCCTCTTCCGCGCTCATCACGTCCGTCACTGTTCTCGGTGGTTCCATGGACCTGTTCCACCCATATTGACAGGTCCCAGACACGCGTCGAGGGCCGCCCCATAAATCGGGGCGACCCTCGACCAATAAATGTCCGGCGGTGTCCTACTCTCCCACACAGTCTCCCATGCAGTACCATCGGCGCTGAAGGGCTTAACTTCCGGGTTCGGGATGGGACCGGGTGTTTCCCCCTCGCCATAACCACCGAACGACCCACGCACACCAACCCACAAGGCTTGGCGGCAAGCTCGTCCGAGCCGTACGGCTCAATATTCAAAAATCAAACAAGCGGGTTCCCGTTTGTTTTCCGGGAACCACACAGGGACGCGAACACCAACCGCAGCAACACCATCAACCAAAATGTGTGTCAAGCCACTCGGCCTATTAGTACCAGTCAACTCCACCCGTTACCGAGCTTCCATCTCTGGCCTATCAACCCAGTCGTCTACTGGGAGCCTTACCCCACCAAAAGGCGGGAGGGAGAACTCATCTCGAGGAAGGCTTCCCGCTTAGATGCTTTCAGCGGTTATCCCGACCGAACGTAGCCAACCAGCCGTGCCCCTGGCGGGACAACTGGCACACCAGAGGTCCGTCCGTCCCGGTCCTCTCGTACTAGGGACAGACCCTCTCAATTCTCCTACGCGCGCAGCGGATAGGGACCGAACTGTCTCGCGACGTTCTAAACCCAGCTCGCGTGCCGCTTTAATGGGCGAACAGCCCAACCCTTGGGACCTACTCCAGCCCCAGGATGCGACGAGCCGACATCGAGGTGCCAAACCATCCCGTCGATATGGACTCTTGGGGAAGATCAGCCTGTTATCCCCGGGGTACCTTTTAGCCGTTGAGCGACACCGCTTCCACACGCCGGTGCCGGATCACTAGGCCCTGCTTTCGCACCTGCTCGACCTGTCAGTCTCACAGTCAAGCTCCCTTGTGCCCTTGCACTCACCACCTGATTGCCAACCAGGCTGAGGGAACCTTTGGGCGCCTCCGTTACCCTTTAGGAGGCAACCGCCCCAGTTAAACTACCCACCAGGCACTGTCCCCCACCCGGATCCACGGGTGCGGGTTAGACGCTCAAAACGACCAGAGTGGTATTTCACCAACGACTCCACCGACACTGGCGTGCCGGCTTCACAGTCTCCCACCTATCCTACACAAGACGCTCCAAACGCCAATGCCAAGCTATAGTGAAGGTCCCGGGGTCTTTCCGTCCTGCTGCGCGAAACGAGCATCTTTACTCGTACTGCAATTTCACCGGGCCTGTGGTTGAGACAGCGGGGAAGTCGTTACGCCATTCGTGCAGGTCGGAACTTACCCGACAAGGAATTTCGCTACCTTAGGATGGTTATAGTTACCACCGCCGTTTACCGGCGCTTAGATTCTCAGCTTCGACCCCAAAGGAGCCTAACCGGTCCTCTTAACGTTCCGGCACCGGGCAGGCGTCAGTCCGTATACAGCGTCTTACGACTTCGCACGGACCTGTGTTTTTAGTAAACAGTCGCTTCCCCCTGGCCTCTGCGACCACACCCAGCTCCCCGCGCAAGACGGTTCACCAGACGTGGTCCCCCTTCTCCCAAAGTTACGGGGGCAATTTGCCGAGTTCCTTAACCACAGTTCACCCGATCGCCTTGGTATTCTCTACCTGACCACCTGAGTCGGTTTAGGGTACGGGCCGCCGGCACACTCACTAGAGGCTTTTCTCGGCAGCATGGGATCACTCACTTCACCTAAAACGGCTCGGCATCACATCTCACCCACAAAGCGCGCGGATTTACCTGCACGCCGGGCTACATGCTTACCCCAGGACAACCATCGCCTGGGCTGAGCTACCCTCCTGCGTCACCCCATCGCTCACCTACTACCCCATCGGGTCGACCGCTAGGCCCGGAAGAAGCCCGAAGGCCCCAACCAGGATTCGGGGTCTTAGCATCAGAGGATTCAGCGTTGGCGCATACCAGCGGGTACGGGAATATCAACCCGTTGTCCATCGACTACGCCTGTCGGCCTCGCCTTAGGTCCCGACTTACCCTGGGCGGATTAGCCTGCCCCAGGAACCCTTGGTCATCCGGCGGGAGAGTTTCTCACTCTCCATTCGCTACTCATGCCTGCATTCTCACTCCCACGACCTCCACCACACGATCACTCGGCGGCTTCACCGGACGCAGGACGCTCCCCTACCCACCCCAGCCTCACGACTGGAGTGCCACGGCTTCGGCGGTGTGCTTGAGCCCCGCTACATTGTCGGCGCGGAATCACTTGACCAGTGAGCTATTACGCACTCTTTCAAGGATGGCTGCTTCTAAGCCAACCTCCTGGTTGTCACGGCAACTCCACATCCTTTACCACTTAGCACACGCTTAGGGGCCTTAACCGATGATCTGGGCTGTTTCCCTCTCGACTACGAAGCTTATCCCCCGCAGTCTCACTGCCACGCTCTCACTTACCGGCATTCGGAGTTTGGCTGACGTCAGTAACCTTGTCGGGCCCATCGGCCATCCAGTAGCTCTACCTCCGGCAAGAAACACGCAACGCTGCACCTAAATGCATTTCGGGGAGAACCAGCTATCACGGAGTTTGATTGGCCTTTCACCCCTAACCACAGGTCATCCCCCAGGTTTTCAACCCTGGTGGGTTCGGGCCTCCACACCGTCTTACCGGCGCTTCACCCTGCCCATGGCTAGATCACCCCGCTTCGGGTCTACAGCATGCGACTCAAACGCCCTATTCAGACTCGCTTTCGCTACGGCTACCCGCCACCGGTTAACCTCGCCACACACCATAACTCGCAGGCTCATTCTTCAAAAGGCACGCCATCACGAAACACAGGGCGAACCCCATGTAGGACGCTCTGACGGCTTGTAGGCATACGGTTTCAGGTACTCTTTCACGACCCCTCACCGGGGCACTTTTCACCTTTCCCTCACGGTACTGGTCCGCTATCGGTCACCAGGAAGTATTCAGCCTTACCACGTGGTCGTGGCAGATTCACACGGGATTTCACGGGCCCCGTGCTACTCGGGAACACACCCAGAAGCCACTCGAATTTCGTCTACCGGACTCTCACCGTCTACGGTCGGCCTTCCCATGCCATTCGACTACCCGAGCGGTTTATAACTTCTTGTCAGCACGGCAGCACTGACCGGATGGTCCCACAACCCCGCACACGCAACACCTGCCGGCTATCACACGCGCACGGTTTAGGCTCCTCCGCTTTCGCTCACCACTACTCACGGAATCACTATTGTTTTCTCTTCCTGCGGGTACTGAGATGTTTCACTTCCCCGCGTTCCCACCAACCGCCCTATACATTCAGACGGCGGCGACACCCCATGACGGGTGCCAGGTTTCCCCATTCGGAAATCCCCGGATCAAAGTCTGGTTGCCGACTCCCCGAGGCATATCGCAGGCTCCCACGTCCTTCATCGGCTCCTGATGCCAAGGCATCCACCGTATGCCCTTAAAAACTTGAACACACAAAACGATCAACAAATCGCAACAGAGAACAAGAACCCCCAAAAGGAGTCCCCGTTCAGAGATGCTCGCGTCCACTGTGCAGTTCTCAAAAAACAACCGGGTCCACCAGAACCGCCCACACCACACGGCGTGAGCGGTATCTGATCCCGCAGTCCGAAGAAACGTGCCCGTTCCCTCAGGACCCAACAGCGTGTCCAGCTCCCCACCCGCCCGAAACCGCCGTTCCCACTCCCAGCCGAGGCCAGGCGGTACTAACCGGCTCACACGAACGGTGAACTGAATAACCAGTGCTCCACATCTATGAGCAGCCGCCCCCAGCACACTCGGCTGAGCAGACGGCCACCGACCCGGACAACCCCTCACGGGAGTTCACCCAGGCCAGTTGATGCTCCTTAGAAAGGAGGTGATCCAGCCGCACCTTCCGGTACGGCTACCTTGTTACGACTTCGTCCCAATCGCCGGCCCCACCTTCGACCGCTCCCCCCACAAGGGTTGGGCCACGGGCTTCGGGTGTTGCCGACTTTCGTGACGTGACGGGCGGTGTGTACAAGGCCCGGGAACGTATTCACCGCAGCGTTGCTGATCTGCGATTACTAGCGACTCCGACTTCACGAAGTCGAGTTGCAGACTTCGATCCGAACTGAGACCGGCTTTACGGGATTCGCTCCACCTCACGGTATCGCAGCCCTCTGTACCGGCCATTGTAGCATGTTTGCAGCCCAAGACATAAGGGGCATGATGACTTGACGTCATCCCCACCTTCCTCCGAGTTGACCCCGGCGGTCTCCCATGAGTCCCCACCCGAAGTGCTGGCAACATGGAACGAGGGTTGCGCTCGTTGCGGGACTTAACCCAACATCTCACGACACGAGCTGACGACAGCCATGCACCACCTGTCACCGGCCCAAAAAGGACCCCGCATCTCTGCGAGTTTTCCGGCGATGTCAAGCCTTGGTAAGGTTCTTCGCGTTGCGTCGAATTAAGCAACATGCTCCGCCGCTTGTGCGGGCCCCCGTCAATTCCTTTGAGTTTTAGCCTTGCGGCCGTACTCCCCAGGCGGGGCGCTTAATGCGTTAGCTACGGCGCGGAATCCGTGGAAGAACCCCACACCTAGCGCCCAACGTTTACGGCGTGGACTACCAGGGTATCTAATCCTGTTCGCTCCCCACGCTTTCGCTCCTCAGCGTCAGTACAGGCCCAGAGCACCGCCTTCGCCACCGGTGTTCCTCCCGATATCTGCGCATTTCACCGCTACACCGGGAATTCCATGCTCCCCTACCTGCCTCTAGTCTGCCCGTATCCACCGCAGACCCACAGTTAAGCCGTGGGCTTTCACGACGGACGCAACAAACCGCCTACGAGCTCTTTACGCCCAATAATTCCGGACAACGCTTGCGCCCTACGTATTACCGCGGCTGCTGGCACGTAGTTAGCCGGCGCTTCTTCTGCAGGTACCGTCACGTTAGCTTCGTCCCTGCTGAAAGAGGTTTACAACCCGAAGGCCGTCATCCCCCACGCGGCGTCGCTGCGTCAGGCTTCCGCCCATTGCGCAAGATTCCCCACTGCTGCCTCCCGTAGGAGTCTGGGCCGTGTCTCAGTCCCAGTGTGACCGGTCGCCCTCTCAGGCCGGTTACCCGTCGTCGCCTTGGTAGGCCATCACCCCACCAACAAGCTGATAGGCCGCGAGCCCATCCCCAACCGAAAAACTTTCCACGCACATCCCATGCGAGAGCACGTCATATCCGGTATTAGACCCGGTTTCCCAGGCTTATCCCAGAGTCAGGGGCAGGTTGCTCACGTGTTACTCACCCGTTCGCCGCTCGAGTACCCCCGAAGGGGCCTTTCCGCTCGACTTGCATGTGTTAAGCACGCCGCCAGCGTTCGTCCTGAGCCAGGATCAAACTCTCCATCAAGGTCCAACGACGACCCACCCCAAAGAGCAGACCGCCAAACCTCAGGAAACAATCCCAGCAAAACACCAACCCGCATACACGGGCCGATGCACTGCCTCAAAGAAATCCCCACCACAACCCCGAAACGGGATCGTGGCCACGGGGCGATCCGACCAACCGGCCGGACCAATAAAGGCACTGGCTTTTAACACGCTGTTGAGTTCTCAAGAAACGGACACCCACCGCGACCCGACCCGCTCCCGCAGGCCCTGTCTCCGGGGCAACCCTTCAAGCCTACCCGATTCGACCGATATGTCAAACTTCGTCCGATTCGATGCACCTCCCAGGACCGAAGAGCGTGAAGGATCTTCACGTCGACGGACTGTGAGGGTTCCCCTCGGGCCGGCCGCCGTGTCGGCGTCCCGCTCCCCTTGGGGCAGGTAGAACATTAGGTCGGTCCCGCAACAGCGTCAAATCGGGGATCCGAGGACCTGAAACCCCAGGTGACAGGCCGTTTTCAGGCTCTGAAACAGGCCCGTAACACCTGTCCCGTGACCGCACTGTGACGTGAATCTACCCAGCCTTTCCGTTCGCCGGGACGGCCAGGCCGTCCAAGGGCGGCACAACCTCCCGCACGCGCGGGCGGCGCCCCACCGGCGCGCTGCCGACCCGCGCCCCGGGCGCAAGGCCGGCGACGATCGACGGGCCACCCCGCATGCCGGCGCGCCCGACACGCGCGTCCACGGCGCACGGCATGGAGCCCGGCCCCGGTCGGTGATGGGGACCGGGGCCGGGCTCCATGCGCTTCATGGCCGCACGAAGGTCAGTCTCGCCCGACCTCCACGCCACCGATGTTGCGCTTGCCCCGCCGCAGGACGAGGAAGCGGCCGTGCAGCAGGTCGTCCGTGGACGGCACGGCGTCCTCGGAGGCGACCTTGGTGTTGTTCAGGTACGCGCCGCCCTGGGCGATCGCGCGCCGCGCCTCCGACTTGCTCTTGCACAGGCCGGACGACGCCAGCAGGTCGGCCACGGGCGGCAGCTCGCCCGCCGGGATCTCCACGCGGGGAACCTCGGCCAGCGCCGACCGCAGGGTCCGCTCGTCCAGCTCCTCCAGGGCCCCCTGCCCGAAGAGGGCACGGGACGCCGCCACGGCGCGGGCGGTCTCGTCGGCGCCGTGGACGAGCGTGGTCATCTCCTCCGCGAGCGCCCGCTGGGGGACGCGGGCGGCGGGCCGGTCGGCGCCCTGCTTGACCAGGTCCTCGATCTCCGCCCGCGAGCGGAAGGAGAACACCTTGAGGAACTTCTCCACGTCGCGGTCGTCGGCGTTGAACCAGAACTGGTAGAACGCGTACGGCGAGGTCAGCTCGGGGTCGAGCCAGTAGGTCTCGCCGCCGGCGGTCTTGCCGAACTTGCTGCCGTCGGCCTTGGTGAGCAGCGGGGTGGTGAGGGCGTGCGCGGACGCCCCCTCCACCCGGCGGATCAGGTCGACCCCGGCGGTGAGGTTGCCCCACTGGTCGCTGCCGCCCGTCTGGAGCAGGCATCCGTGCCGCCGGTGCAGTTCCAGGTAGTCCATGGACTGCAGCAGCACGTAGCTGAACTCGGTGTAGCTCATCCCGGTCTCGAGACGGGTCTTGACGGTCTCGCGCGCCAGCATGCGGTTGACCGGGAAGTGCTTGCCGATGTCGCGCAGGAACTCGATGACCGACAACCCGCCGGTCCAGTCGAGGTTGCTGACCATGGTGGCGGCGTTGGGGGCGTCGCCGAAGTCCAGGAACCGGGAGATCTGCCCGTGGATCCGCTGCACCCAGCCGGCGACGGTCTCCTCGGAGTTCAGGACCCGCTCGGCGCTCTTGCCGCTGGGGTCGCCGATCAGTCCGGTGGCGCCGCCGACCAGGCCGATGGGCCGGTGCCCGGCCTGCTGGAAGCGGCGCAGCAGCAGGATCTGGATCAGGTTGCCCAGGTGCAGCGACGGCGCGGTCGGGTCGAATCCGCAATAGAGCGTGACCGGCCCCGCGGCGAGCAAGGCCCGCAGTTCGTCCAGATCGGTGGACTGCGCGATCAGGTCGCGCCACGCGAGATCGTCGAGGATGTCGGTCACGTTCTCCCTCGTCTCCAGCATTTCCGGTGGTAGGTCTACCAGGTTGCCTGATGGGCCGCCGTTCACCGTAACGGTTTTCAGCGGCCGTACATGAACGCGCGGGCGTGCACGAACAGTTCGTGTCCGGAGGCGAACCGGGCCCGGACGCCGCCGGGTTCCCAGACGGCGTCCTTGAGCACGGGCCGGTCTCCGCCCGGGAGGCCGATCTCCACGAAGTGCCCGTACGACAGGCTCGGGTCGCGTCCGGTGAAGATCGTGTGCTCCACGACCCGGCCGAAGATCAGGCTGCGTCCCTCTTTCAAGGCTATGTAGTGCCGGGACTCGTCCGGGTACTGGATGGTCGACGGCTGCTGGAGTCGCTTCAGGGTGGTCGTGCGCTGCAGCGACAGGTCCAGGAAGCCGACGACGAGGATGGCCATGGCGAGCAGGAGGGCGGCCGCGATGGCGGCTCTGCGGGAGGCCCCGCGGGGCTGGGCGCCGTGCCGTTCCGGTCCGGGCGTCATGCGGTCGGCTTCCGCTTGCGCGGGACGTGGGCGCGGTACGGGGAGACGGTGGGGTCGCCGTCGATCCAGAAGCGCCAGGGCGTCTCCTTGCCCCCGTTCACGCCGGTGCGGGGCCCGGACCTGATCCGGGACGGGTCGGCCGGCTCCCCCGCCGTGATCCTCAGCGGGCCGTCCGGGGAGCACACGTCCGAGCCGTTCTGCTCGCGCGCGATGCCCAGGGCGGTGCACAGCCGTGCGGGGCCGCGCGCCATGTCGCGTTCGGTGGAGTTCGGCCGGCGCTCCCTGGCGGTGTCCAGCCCGGCGACGATCCGTCCGGCGCGCAGCAGGACGGCGGAGGCGGTGCCCTCCTTACCGCAGACCAGGTTCACGCAGAAGTGCATGCCGTAGGTGAAGTACACGTAGGCGTGCCCGGGAGGCCCGAACATCACCGCGGTACGGGGCGTGAGCCCGCGGTAGGCGTGCGAGGCCGGGTCGAGCGGGCCCGCGTACGCCTCGACCTCGGTGAGGCGCAGCGCGACGTCGCCGTGGACGAGGACGTGCCCGAGCAGGTCGGGGGCCACCTCTTCCACGGGCCGGTCGAAGAACTCCCTGGGCAGCGGTTCGCGCGTGAGGGCCTGGGCCGAGACTTCAGGCCCCCCGGGGGGTTGTGTGGGTGCCATCGTGCGGGTCAGGTCCAGGAGGGGTCAGGAGTCGGTGTCGGTGCCGTCCGAGCCCGCGGCCCAGGCGGCGTGGTCGTCGACGAGGGCGCGCAGCGAGGCCAGCTGCTCGCGGACGCGGTCGGGGGCGGTGCCGCCGTGCGCCTTGCGGCTGGCCAGGGCGCCCTGGACGTTGAGGACCTCGCGGACGTCCGGGGTCAGGTGCGGGGAGACCTTGATCAGCTCCTCGTCGGTGAGGTCGTCGAAGTCCTTGTCGTTGACCTGGCACCAGACGACCAGGTGGCCGACGACCTCGTGGGCGTCGCGGAAGGCGACGCCGCGCCGGACCAGCAGCTCGGCCAGGTCGGTGGCCAGGGCGAAGCCGTCGGGCGCCGAGGACTCCAGCCGCTCGGTGTTGACCCGCATGGTCGCGATCAGGCCGGACATGGCGGGGAGCACGAGCAGCAGCGTCTCGACCGCGTCGAAGGCGCCCTCCTTGTCCTCCTGAAGGTCGCGGTTGTAGGTCAGCGGCAGGCCCTTGAGGGTGGTCAGGAGGCCGACCAGGTGGCCGATGAGGCGGCCGGCCTTGCCGCGGGCGAGCTCGGCGACGTCGGGGTTCTTCTTCTGCGGCATGATCGACGACCCGGTGGCGTAGGTGTCGTCCATCTCGATCCACCGGAACTCCTGCGAGGCCCACAGGCAGATCTCCTCGCCCAGGCGGGACAGGTGGACGCCGGTCAGCGCGGCGGCGAAGAGGAACTCGGCGACGAAGTCGCGGTCGGCGACGGCGTCCATGGAGTTGGGGGCGGCCGCGTCGAAGCCGAGCTCGGCGGCGGTGGCCTGCGGGTCGAGCGGCAGGGACGAGCCGGCCAGGGCTCCGGAGCCGAGCGGGGAGACCGCGGCGCGGCGGTCCCAGTCGCGCAGGCGGTCGATGTCGCGGGTGAGCGGCTGGACGTGCGCCAGCAGCTGGTGGGAGAACAGCACGGGCTGAGCGTGCTGGAGGTGGGTCATGCCGGGGGCGGCCACGCCCAGGTTGTGCTCGGCCTGGGTGATGAGGGCGGTCTCCAGCTCCACCAGCCGGCTGACGATCTGCCGGACGTGGTCGCGCAGGTAGAGGCGCAGGTCGGTGGCGACCTGGTCGTTGCGGCTGCGGCCGGCGCGCAGCTTGCCGCCGAGGGCGCCGAGGCGTTCCAGCAGGCCGCGCTCCAGCGCGGTGTGCACGTCCTCGTCGGCGACGGTGGGGCGGAACTCGCCGTTGCGGCAGGCCGTCTCCAGGTCGTCGAGGGCACCGAGCATGCGCTCGAGCTCGTCGCCGGTGAGCAGCCCCGCCCGGTTGAGCACGCGGGCGTGCGCGCGCGAGCCCATCAGGTCGTACGGGGCGAGCCGCCAGTCGAACTGGACGCTCACCGAGAGCCGCGCGAGCGCGTCCGACGGACCGCCTTCGAACCGGCCGCCCCACAGTCGCGTCGGTGCCTTCGTCACGAAAATCCTCTTTCCCACCGCTAGGGGTTTGTTCCTCACGACCGCGTCACCGCACGGGCGCCGGGTCTTGTGCTGTCTCCGGAGTCCGGCACGGCCGGGGCGATGCGGTCCGGGCGGGGGCCCGGGCCACCTCCGCGCGCGCCGGCCCCGTCGCCGGGTCCGGCGCCCCGGGAGCCCGGGCGCGCAGGTGCCTCCCTAACCGTACTGCCACCCGGGCATCCGGCATCAACGCAGGCGCTGGGCACGCTCGCCGATCATGCCCGCCGGCCGGGACCGGGCGGGCGGGCCCGGCACGCGCCCCCTGGCCCTCACACGCGAATGCCGCGGGCCGGACGAGCGGGGCGGGCCCCTAGCTCCGTCGTTCTCTCCCGGCGGCCAGCTTCAGCAGCGCCTGGGCCAGTTCCTCGCCACCGTCCGGGCTGCGCGCGATCACGAGGATGGAGTCGTCGCCCGCGACGGTGCCCAGGACCGTGGGCCACTCGGCGTGGTCGATGGCCGAGGCCAGGTACTGCGCGGCGCCCGGCGGGGTCCGCACCATGACCAGGTTGGCCGAGGCCTCCGCCGAGACCAGCAGTTCGGCGGCCAGCCGGCCCAGGCGGCCGGTGAACGACTCGGCGTCGGTGCCGCCGGTGCGGGCCCGCCGGATCCGCTCGCCGCCCTCCCCCGGGACGGCGTAGATCAGGCTGCCGTCATCGGCGCGCAGCCGGACCGCGCCGATCTCCACCAGATCGCGCGACAGCGTCGCCTGGGTGACCTCCACGCCCTCGTCGGCCAGCAGCTTGGCCAGTTCCGCCTGCGAGTGGACGTGGTTGCGGGACAGCAGGTCGACGACCTTGGCCTGGCGCGCGGTCTTGGTCATCGGGATGGTCATCGCGCGCCGCCCCCCGAACGCTCCAGCAGCCAGGCGATCAGCGCCTTCTGGGCGTGCAGCCGGTTCTCCGCCTCGTCCCAGACCACGCTGCGGGGGCCGTCCAGGACGGCGGCGGCGATCTCCTTGCCGCGGTAGGCGGGCAGGCAGTGCAGCACGATCGCCTCGTCGTCCGCCTGGGCCAGCAGCGCCTCGTCGACGGCGTACGGCTCGTACAGCGAGGTGTCCTTGCCCTCCTGGCCCATCGACACCCAGGTGTCGGTGGCCAGGACGTCGGCGCCGGCGGCGGCCCGCTTGGCGTCGGCGGTGACGGTCACGGACCCGCCGGTGGACGCGGCGATCTCCGCGGCGCGGGCCACCACGGCGGCGTCGGGAGGCAGCGACTCGGGGGCGCCGATCCGGACGTGCATCCCGGCGGTGGCGCCGCCCAGCAGGTAGGAGTGGGCCATGTTGTTGGCGCCGTCGCCGAAGTAGGCGAGGGTGAGCCCGGCCAGGGCGCCCTTGGACTCCCTGACCGTCTGGAGGTCGGCGAGGACCTGGCAGGGGTGGAACTGGTCGGTGAGGGCGTTGATCACCGGCACGGTGGTGCCCGCGGCCATCTCCTCGATCCGCTCCTGCCCGGCGGTCCGCCACACGATCGCGCCGGCCTGCCGCTCCAGGACGCGGGCGGTGTCGGAGATGCTCTCGCCGCGGCCGAGCTGGCTGGTGCCGGCGTCCAGGACCAGCGGGTGGCCGCCGAGCTCGGCGATGCCGGTGGCGAAGGAGATCCGGGTACGGGTGGAGGGCTTGTCGAACAGCACCGCCACCGTCCTGGGGCCTTCCAGCGGCCGGTGGGCGAACCGGTCGCGCTTCATGGCGGCGGCCAGCTCCAGCACCTCGGCCTGCTCGGCGGGCGTGAGATCGTCGTCCCGGAGGAAGTGCCTGGCCATCGGTCAGTTCTCCTTCTCGGCGGCGGCGTCGAGGATCGCCGGGAGGGCGTCCACGAACGAACCCGCCTGGTCGGGGGTGAGGATGAGGGGCGGGGCGAGCCGGACCGCGTCCGGCTGCAGGGCGTTGACCAGGAACCCGGCGGAGCGGGCGGCCGCCTCGACCGCGGCGGAGCGGTCGGCGGTCAGCACCAGCGCCCGCCACAGTCCCCGGCCCCGCACCCCGGCGCCCCCGGCGGCCAGCAGGGGGTGGCCGACGGCGGCGATCCCGGCGGCCAGCCCCTCCCCCACGGCGACGACCTGCTCGAGCAGGCCCTCCTGCTCGATGGTGCCGATCACGGCGAGGGCGGCGGCGGCGCTGACCGGGTTGCCGCCGAACGTGCTGCCGTGATCGCCCTTGGCGAAGATCTCCCCGTGCGGGCCGAACGCGACGCAGGCGCCGATCGGCAGGCCGCCGCCCAGCCCCTTGGCGAGGGTGAGGACGTCGGGGGTGGCCGCGCCCAGCTCGTGCTGGAAGGCGAACCAGGCCCCGGTGCGGCCGACCGCGGACTGGATCTCGTCGGCCACGAACAGCGCCCCGGTGGCGTCGCAGATCCGCCGCGCGGCGGCGAAGTAGCCCTCGGGCGGCGGGACGACCCCGGCCTCGCCCTGCGTGGGCTCCAGGAACACCGCCGCGCACTCGCCGGTCACCGCGGCCTCGAGCGCCTCGGCGTCCCCGTACGGGACGAACCGCACGTCCAGCGCGTACGGGCCGAACGGGTCGCGGATGGCGGCCTTGCCGGTCAGCGCCAGCGCCCCCATGCTGCGGCCGTGGAAGCCGTTCTCGGTCGCGACGAAGTAGGACCGGCCGCTGCCCTTGCCGTACTTGATGGCGATCTTGAGCGCGGCCTCGTTGGCCTCGGTGCCGCTGTTGGCCAGGAACACCCGGGCGTCGGCGCCGAGCAGCTCCAGCAGCTTCTCGGCCAGCAGCACCTCCGGCTCGTGCAGGAACAGGTTGGAGGTGTGGGCGATCCCCGCGACCTGCGCGGACACCGCCTCGACCAGAGCGGGGTGGCCGTGCCCGAGGCTGCTGACGGCGATGCCGGCGATGAGGTCGAGGTAGACGTTGCCGTCGGCGTCCCACACCCGGCTGCCCTCGCCGCGCGCCAGCGCCAGCGGCGGCACCCCGTAATTGGGCATGAACGCGGCCCCGAACCGCTTCCTGAGATCGTCGTTCGCGCTCATGCTGTGTCCTTCCTGGGGGCGGTCCCCCAGACCCCCCGAACGGCTCCGCCGCTCATGAGGGGTCCTCCGCCCGGCTCGCCTTCTCCATGGCCCCGGCCGGTACGGCGGCGGCGCCCGGCGCGCCGGGCTGCACCATCGTCCCGACGCCCTCGTCGGTGAAGATCTCCAGCAGCAGGGAGTGCGGCACCCGGCCGTCCAGCACGTGCGCCTGCGGGACCCCGCCCCGCACCGCATGCAGGCAGGCCTCCATCTTGGGCACCATCCCCGATGACAGCTCCGGCAGCAGTGCCGCCAGCTCGTCGGTGGTGAGGCTGTCGATCACGTCGTCGCTGTCGGGCCAGTCGGCGTACAGGCCCTCCACATCGGTGAGCACCACCAGTTTCTCGGCGTCCAGCGCGACCGCCAGCGCCGCGGCCGCGGTGTCGGCGTTGACGTTGTAGACCTGGCCGTCGTCGCCGCGCGCCACGCTGGAGACCACCGGGATGCGGCCGTCGTCCAGCAGGGCGCGCACCGCGCCGACCTGCACCTCGACGATCTCGCCGACCTGGCCGATGTCGACCCGTTCGCCGTCCACCACCGCGAGCTTGCGCTCGGCGGTGAACAGGTTGGCGTCCTCGCCCGACATCCCGACCGCGAACGCGCCGTGCCGGTTGACCAGCCCGACCACGTCCCGGTTGACCTGGCCGACCAGCACCATCCGGACCACCTCCATCGCCTCGGGGGTGGTCACCCGCAGCCCGGCGGTGAAGCTGGACTCGATCCCGGCCCGGTCCAGCGCGGCGTTGATCTGCGGGCCGCCGCCGTGCACGATCACCGGCCGCAGCCCCGCGTAGCGCAGGAAGACGATGTCGTCGGCGAACGAGGCGCGCAGCGCCTCGTCGGTCATCGCGTGCCCGCCGTACTTGATCACGACGGTGGTGCCGTGGAACCGCTCCAGCCAGGGCAGCGCCTCGATCAGCGCCCCGGCCTTGGCCAGCACCCCGGCCCGGTTCTTGCGCATCCGCGCGCTCGAAACGATCTCACTCATCCGCGCATTCCTGAATTCTCGCCACCATGCCATGCCTGCCCGACTACAGTCGGCGACTGGCCGATGGGCGAGCGGTGACAGCCTGTGGAGACGGTGTAAGACCTCAACGGAGTCCTCCGGGCGGGCGGTCGTCGGTGAAGCAGGAACCTCAACCGGCAACGGTTGGAACCCTGCCTTGGCAGGGGGACGTCAAGTGCTGTAGGCCGAGTTTTCATGCACATAATCGGCAGTCAGATCGGTCGTATAAATCGCGGCCGAATGCGGGCCCGCGGCAAGATCCACCGTGATCGATACGTCGCGGGGGCGCAGGTCGACCTTGTCGCGGTCGTCGCCGACCGAGCCGTTCCGGCAGACCCACACCCCGTTGATCGCGACGTTGAGGTGGGCGGGCTCGAAGACGGCGTCGGTGGTGCCGACCGCCGACAGCACCCGGCCCCAGTTGGGATCCTCGCCGTGGATGGCGCACTTGAGCAGGTTGTTGCGGGCGATGGAGCGGCCCACGGTGACCGCGTCGTCCTCGCTGGCGGCCCCGACGACCTCGATGGTGATCGCCTTGGCCGCGCCCTCGGCGTCCACCAGGAGCTGCCGGGTCAGGTCGGCGGCGACCTCGGTGAGCAGCGCAGTGAAGGCGGCCTCGTCGGGGGTGACGCCGGAGGCGCCGGAGGCCATCAGCAGCACGGTGTCGTTGGTGGACATGCAGCCGTCGGCGTCCAGCCGGTCCAGGGTGACGCCGGTGGCGGCGCGCAGGGACCGGTCCAGCGCGGCGGCGTCCAGGTCGGCGTCGGTGGTGATCACGCAGAGCATGGTGGCCAGCGAGGGGGCCAGCATGCCGGCGCCCTTGGCCATCGCGCCGATCATGTAGCCGCCCTCGCCCTGCCGGAAGGCGATCTTGGCGACGGTGTCGGTGGTGCGGATGGCGTCGGCGGCGGCCAGGCCGCCGTCGCCGCGCGACAGCTCGCCGCCCGCGGTCTCCACGCCGGGCAGCAGCCGGTCCATCGGCAGCCGCTCGCCGATCAGCCCGGTGGAGCAGACGGCGATCTCGCCGGCCGAGTCGTCCAGGATCCCGGCGACCTTCTCGGCGGTGGCGTGGGTGTCCTGGAAGCCGGCGGGGCCGGTGCAGGCGTTGGCGCCGCCGGAGTTGAGCACCACCGCGCGCACCCTGCCGCCCTTGATGACCTGCTCGGACCACAGCACCGGGGCGGCCTTCACGCGGTTGCGGGTGAAGACGCCGGCCGCGGCGCGGGACGGCCCGTCGTTGACGACCAGGGCCAGGTCGCGGGCTCCGCTGTCCTTCAGCCCGGCGACGACGCCGGCGGCGCGGAACCCCTGCGGGGCGGTGACGCTCAAGGGGACACTCCGATCGTGGTGAGACCGAGTTCTTCGGGCAGGCCGAGGGCGAGGTTGGCGCTCTGGACGGCGCCGCCCGCGGTGCCCTTGGTGAGGTTGTCGATGGCGGCGACCACGACGGCGCGGCCGGCGCGTTCGTCGTGGGCGACCTGGACGAGGGCGGTGTTGGCGCCGAGGGTCATGGACGTGGCCGGCCACCGCCCCTCGGGCAGCAGGCCGGCGAACGGCTCGCCGTCGTAGGCCAGCCCGTAGGCGTCGCGCAGGGTCTCCAGGGTGACGCCGGGACGCGTCCGGGCCGTGCAGGTGGCCAGGATGCCGCGGCTCATCGGCGCCAGCGTGGGCGTGAACGACACGGTGACCGGCTCCCCGGCGACCCCGCTGAGGTTCTGGATCATCTCGGGGGTGTGCCGGTGGACGCCGCCGACGCCGTACGCGCTGACCGAGCCCATGACCTCGCTGCCCAGGAGGTGGGGCTTGAGGCTGCGGCCGGCGCCGGAGGTGCCGGAGGCGGCGACGACGACCACGTCGGGCTCGACCAGCCCGGCGGCGAACGCGGGGTACAGCGCCAGCGTCACCGCGGTCGGGTAGCAGCCTGGCACGGCGATCCGCCTGGCCCCGGCCAGGGCCTCGCGCTGGCCGGGCAGCTCGGGCAGCCCGTAGGGCCAGGTCCCGGCGTGCGGGGTGCCGTAGAAGGCGGTCCAGTCGGCGGGGTCGGCGAGCCGGAAGTCGGCGCCGCAGTCGACCACCAGCACGTCCTCGCCCAGCTTCTCGGCCAGCGGCCCGGACTGGCCGTGCGGCAGCGCCAGGAACACCACGTCGTGCCCGGCCAGGGCGTCCGGCGTGGTCGGCGCCAGCGTGCGCCCGGCGAGCGATCGCAGGTGCGGCTGGTGCGCGCCGAGTTCGGTGCCCGCGTTGGAGCCGGCCGTGAGCGTGCCGATCTCGAATTCGGGATGGCCGGCGAGGATGCGCAGCACCTCGCCGCCCGCGTATCCGCTGGCGCCGGCGACCGCCGCCCTGACTCCCATGGTCTCCGCCCCTTCCCCGATGAATGGAACGGCAAGAGTATGCATGAGACTGGATGGATATTCAAGTCGATCTCAAGGATGCTTCGATAGCTAATCATTTGACAGCTAAATATCGGTTGCCTAAGAATAGGCTCATGCAGGAACATCCCAACCTGGGCTTCGGCGACCTGGCCGCACTCGGCCCCGTCGACGAGTGGCCCGTCGGGCGCCTGTTCGCCGCGGCCGCCCGGCTCTCCGGCCCGGTCATGTGGCGGCTGGTGGAGCGGCACGGCGTCAGCCCGGCGGGCTTCTTCCTGCTGCGCGCGCTCATGCTGGAGAACGGGCTGCGCGCCGGCGAACTGGCCAGACGGCTGATGATCACGCCCGCGACGGTCACCTCCGTCGTCGGCACCCTGGAGCGCAACGGCCACGCCGAGCGCCGCCGCGACCCGAGCGACCGCCGCGCCGTGCTGGTGCACATCACCGACTCGGGCCGGCGCCTGGTCGCCGAGACCGGGCACGCCCTCCAGGACGACCTCTGGCAGCTCTACGACGTGGTCGACGAGGCCGACGAGCCGGCCGTCCGCCGGTTCCTGCTCCGCCTGATCGAGCGCTTCGACCGGTTCCCCGGAGACGATCCCCCGCGCTCCCCCGGGGACGGGGCCCGGGACGGCGGCGCCCCGGGCTGCGCCCCGCCGGGCTGACCACCTCGGTACTCACCCTCTGTGCTGACCACCTCTGTGGCTGACCCCCACCACGACGAAAGGACCGAGCACGTGTCCCCACCCCAGGAGACCGCCAGGTCCTCCGGCGCCGCGGCGCCCGAGGACGCGGCGGTGAAGGTGGCCGGGGCCGCCCCGGCCGCGGCCGGCGGCGACGCGCGCCCCGTCGCCGTCCGCACGGTCGACCTGCACAAGACCTACTCCAGCCCGCGCGGCGACGTGCGCGCCGTCCAGGGCGTCGACCTGGACGTGGCCCAGGGCGAGTTCTTCGGCCTGCTCGGCCCCAACGGCGCCGGCAAGTCGACCACCATCGGGATGCTCACCACGCTGGTGGTGCCCACGTCCGGACGGGCCGAGGTGTGCGGGCTCGACGTCGTGCGCGACCAGGTCGAGGTCAAGCGGCGGATCGGGATGGTGTCGCAGAACAACACCCTCGACAACGACCTCGACGCGTTCGAGAACCTGGAGTTCCGCGGCCGCTACTTCGGCATGGGCCGCAAGGACGCCCGGCGCCGCGCCGACGAGCTGCTGGAGATGTTCAACCTGACCGACCGGCGCAAGGGCAACCCGTTCGAGATGTCGGGCGGCCAGGCCAAGCGGCTCATGATCTGCCGCGCGCTGGTGCACCGCCCCCAGGTGCTGTTCCTGGACGAGCCCACCGCCGGCCTGGACCCGCAGACCCGCGTCAACCTCTGGGAGGTGCTGCGCAGGCTGCAGGCCGACGGGCAGACGACCGTCCTCACCACGCACTACATGGAGGAGGCCGAGGCGCTCTGCGACCGCCTCGCCGTCGTCGACCACGGCAAGGTCCTGGCCAGCGGCACCGTCGACGGGCTCAAGGCCTCCGCGGGCGCCGACACCGTGATCACCGTGACCTACGACGGGGATCCGCCGGACGGCGTCGCGGCGCTGCGCGAGCGCGCGGCCGTCGGCAAGGTGGAGATCACCGGCCGGCAGGTGCGGGTGTTCGCCGGCGAGGCCGACGGCGTGCTCGGCGAGCTGGTGGCGATCGGCGCGGCGGCCGGGGTCGGCGTGACCGACGCCGCGCAGCTGCGGCCCAGCCTGGAGACCGTGTTCCTCACCCTCACCGGACGGGAGTACCGCGAATGAGCACCGAGCAGGCCGCGCAGATCGAACAGGCCGGGCGGGTGCTGCTGGAGCCCCCGGCGATGCGCCCGACCGTGGGCCGCACGTTCCTGGCGATGATGGCCCGCGAGGTGCGGGTGATGCGCAAGAACTTCATCTCCACGTTCCTGCGCGTGCTGGCCCAGCCGCTGATGTTCGTGTTCGTGTTCTCCTACGTGCTGCCGAAGATCGGCGCGGGCGCGGCGACGGCGGGCGCGGCCGGCGCCGCGGCGCAGGGCGCCAACTTCACCACCGTCCTGGTGCCGGGGCTGGTGGCCTCCTCGATCCTCATGCAGGCGATGATGGCGGCGATCATGCCGCTGATGATGGAGCTGACCTGGCAGCGCTCCATCACCGACCGGGCGCTGGCCCCGCTGCCCGTGCAGATGCTGGCGATCCAGAAGATCACCGCGGCCGGCCTGCAGGGCCTGATCGGCGGTCTGCTGGTCTTCCCGGCCGTGCTGTTCATCCACGCCGAGGGCCAGGCGCCGCAGGTGCACGTCGGCAACTGGGCGGTGCTGATCGTGATGATGGTGGCCGGTTCGCTGCTGGCCGCCTCGGGCGGCCTGCTGCTCGGCACGCTGATCGACCCGCAGAAGGCGCAGATCCTCTTCGCGCTGGTCCTGCTGCCGGTCACCATGCTCGGCTGCGTCTACTACCCGTGGTCGGCGCTGGACGAGATCCGCTGGCTGCAGATCGCCAGCCTGTTCAACCCCCTGGTCTACGTGAGCGAGGGGCTGCGGGCGGCGCTCACGCCCGATGTCGGGCACATGCCCACGTGGGCGTTCATGCTGGCGGTCATCGGCGGCACCGCGGTGCTGACCTGGATCTCGACGCGCACGTTCACCAAGCGCGTCTTGACCTGACCGGAGCCCGCCCCGGGCCCCGGCGGGACGCGAGCCCGGCCCGTGGCGCGGTCCGTGGCGCGGCTCGTGGCCCGGTTGGCGCGCGGTGCGGCGGGGTGTGCCCGGCGACGGCCCGATGGTGTCGTCAGGTACACCCCGCTCCGGGTGTTCAAGCCCATGGGGCCTGATCGTCCCCGCTCCCTAGCGTCATGGGCATGACGAAGAGCACCTTCAGGAAAGCCTCCCGGCGCGCCCCCATCAGCGGCCCCTACGACATCCGCAACGCCCAGATCCCCGCCTCCCTGTCCGAGGACGGCACGCTCGACCCGAGGGCCTCGGTGTTCTACCTGTCCTACGTCTCGGTGGCGTGGAACCGGCTGCACCACCTCTACGACTCCCCTTCCGAGGTGTTCAACGCCCCTCACGACAAGGTCGCCGAGGGCCTGTTCGACGGCACCACCGGCGAGGAGGAGATCGTCACGCGGCTGCCCGGCACCGTCCGCGAACTCGCGACGCCGCGGTACCTGCGGATGCTGGAGCACCCGTCCGGGGCGCTGCTGCGGGCGATCCGGGCGGCGGACGGCACCTGCGACTGGCGGCCCCGCGTCCCGGTCCGCATCTACGGCGCCGGCGGGGACGAGCACGTCGCGTTCGCCAACACCCGCAGCTGCGCGCGCTCGCTGCGCGCGCACGGCGCCCGACCGCAGATCGTGGACTACGGGCCGGACGCCGGGCACAACGCGACGGTGTTCAAGGGCCTGCCCGACACCCTCCGCTGGTTCCGGCCCCTCGGCCGCTGAGCGGGCCCGCGCCCGCGGAGGGACGGGCGCCGCGGCTACATCGGGTCGATCTCGGTCAGCCCGGCGTCCCGGTCCAGGCGGAGCCATCGGGTGATCCCGATCGTCCGCAGGAACGGGACGTCGTGGCTGACCACCATCAGGGCGCCCTGGTAGGCCTCCAAGGCCTGGGCGAGCTGGCGGACGCTGGCCAGGTCGAGGTTGTTGGTCGGCTCGTCCAGCATCAGCAGCTTCGGAGCGGGCTCGGCCAGCAGCAGCGCCGCCAGCACCGCCCGGAACCGCTCCCCTCCGGAGAGGACCCCGGCAATGCGCTCGGCGCGCGCGCCGCGGAACAGGAACCGCGCCAGCCCCGCCCGCACGGTGTTGACCGGCGCCGAGGGGGCGAACGCGCGGACGTTGTCCAGCACGCTCAGCCGGTCGTCCAGGACGTCCAGCCGCTGCGGCAGGTACCGCACGCCCTCCACCCCGACCTTGACCGACAGGCCGGCCTCGACCGGCAGGCCGTCCGCACCTGGCACGCCGTCCTCGCCGAGCACCGCCCGCAGCAGCGTCGTCTTGCCGGCGCCGTTCGGCCCGACCAGCGCGATCCGCTCCGGCCCCCGGACGATCAGCTCCGCAAGGGCGCCGGGCAGCCCGGTGACGGTGAGCACGGTGCTCCCGGCCGGGACCCGCGTGGCCGGCAGCTCCACCCGGATCCCGGCGTCGTCGCGGACCGCCCCCTCGGCCTCGGCCAGCCGGTCCCGGGCGTCCGCGAGCCGCCCCTCGTGCATGGTCCGGTGCTTGCCCGCCGCCACCTGCGCCTGCCGTTTGCGCTCCTGCATGATGACCTTCGGCTCGCGCTTGTTCTCGAACATCTTGTTGCCGTACCGGACGCGGCGGGCCAGCTTGACATGGGCCTCCTCCAGCTCGCGCTGCTGCCGCCGCAGATCGCCCTCGGCGGCGCGGACGGCCCGCTCGGCCGCGTCCCGCTCGACGGCCAGCAGCTCCTCGTAGGCGGTGAGGTCGCCGCCGAAGGTGCGGACGGCGCCGTCGCGCAGGTCGGCGATCTCGTCCACCCGGTCCAGCAGTTCCCGGTCGTGGCTGACCACGATCAGCACGCCGGGCCAGGACGACACCGCCTCGTGCAGGCGGCGGCGCGCGTCCAGGTCGAGGTTGTTGGTGGGCTCGTCCAGCAGCAGCACGCCGGGGCGGGCCAGGAACTGGGCGGCCAGCCCCACCATGATCGCCTCGCCGCCGGAGAGGGTGCCGACGGTGCGGTCGAGACCCTCCTCGTCGCCGGCCAGGGACGCGAGGCCGAGGCGGGCAAGCTCGGCGCGGGCCCGCTCCTCCACGTCCCAGCCGTCGCCGACGGCGGTGAAGTTCTCCTCGGTGGCCTCGCCGCGCTCGATGGCGTGCAGCGCCGAGCGCACGGCCGAGATGCCGAGCAGGTCGGACACGGTACGGGCGGTGCCGAGCGGCAGGTTCTGCGGCAGGTACCCGATCTCACCGGCCACCGTGACCGAGCCGGACGCCGGGCGCAGCTCGCCCGCGATCAGTTTGAGCAGGGTGGACTTGCCGGAGCCGTTGACGCCGATCAGGCCGGTGCGGCCGGTGCCGAACGCGGCGTCCAGGCCGTCCAGGACGACGGTGCCGTCCGGCCAGGAGAAGGACAGCTCCGAGCAGACCACGGAGAAGGGGGAAGCGGAAGACATGTGCGGACCTCCGGAACGCGCCGAAATCGATCAGGACACGTGTGGAGACACCGCGGGAACGCGCATTGGCCGGGGACGCCGCGCGGGCATGAGAAAAGCCCGGGACGGGAGGGTCCACCAAGGTCACGGAAGCGCGTGGGACAGGCCCACCGCGCGGTGTCTGCGACCTCAGTTCTCCAACGGACTCCCCAGCCGGGCGACGATGTGACCGGCCCAGCATAGCCGGACGGTTAACACAACACAATTAGCATTAAGAGCGCGGCCCCGGCGCGACATGCGCGCGCCGGGGCCGCTCCCCCGATGGACGAGCCGGTCAGCCGCCCCGGAGCACCGCCCCGGTGCGCTCCACCGCGGCGGCCACCGCGGCGTCCCGGGACGCGCTCACCTCCTCGGCGGTCAGCGTGCGGTCGGGCGCCCGGAACCGCAGGCTGTAGGCCAGCGACTTGCGCCCCTCCCCCGCCTGCTCGCCGGTGTAGACGTCGAACAGCCGGATCGACTCCAGCAGCTCGCCCGCGCCCTCGCGCAGCGCCGACTCCACTTCCGCGGCCGGGACGGCCGCGTCGACGACCAGCGCCACGTCCTGCGCGGCGACCGGGTACGGCGACACGTGCGGCGCCCGCACCACCCCGGGCTCGCCGAGCCCGCGCAGCTCCAGCTCCATCGCGCAGGTGCGCGCCGGCAGCCCGTACGCCTTGGTCACCCGGGGGTGCAGCTCGCCCGCGTGCCCCACCAGGACCTCGCCGGCGCCGCCGTCCGGACCGGCCGGACGTGACACGTACAGCGCGGCGCAGCGGCCCGGATGCCACGGCGCGTGCCGGTCCGCCCGCACCGTCAGCTCCACCCCGGCCTCGCGCGCCACCGTGCGGGCGGCCTCGATCGCGTCCGCCCAGGTCGCCGGGCGGCCCCGGCTCCACCAGCCGGACGGCTCCCGCTCGCCGGCCAGGACCACGGCCACCCGCTCGGGCTGGTCCGGCAGCGCCGCCTCCACCGAGGCGATCTCCTCGGCCGTCGGCCCCCGGTCCACCGGCAGCCGCGGCGCCCGCGCCGGGGACTCCGACCGCGGCCGGAACACCAGCCCCGTCTCGTACAGGCCCGCGTCGCCGTAGCCCCGCCCCGCGTTGCGGGCCAGCGCCTTCAGCAGGCCCGGCAGCAGCGTGGTGCGCAGCAGCGGCTCGTCCTCCGACATCGGGTTGGCCAGCCGCAGCGCCCGGCGGCGCGCGTCACCGGCCGGCAGCTGCAGGGCGTCCCAGTCCTTCTCGGCGGCGAACGGGAAGCTCAGCACCTCCACGTACCCGGCCCCGGCCAGCGCGCGGCCGATCCGGCGGCGCAGCCGCTGCCGCGGGGTGAGACCCCGCCCGGCCACCGGCCGCGGCGCCCGCGCCGGAATGGCCTCGTAGCCCTCCAGCCGGATGACCTCCTCGGCCAGGTCGTTGGGGTCGGTCAGGTCGGGGCGCCACGACGGCGGCGTCACCGTCAGCGTGTCGTCCCCGGTCACCGTGCAGCCGACCTGCTCCAGCCGCCGCACCACGGCCGCCCGCTCGTACGGCACGCCCGCGACCCGGCCGGGATGCCCGGCCGCCATCGTCACGGTGACCGGCTCCACCGGGGCCTGCGCGTGGGTCACGCCCGGGACGATCTCCGCGCCGCCCAGCTCGGCCAGCATCCGCGCCGCCCGGTACGAGGCGTACAGCGGCAGCTCGCGGTCGACGCCGCGCTCGAACCGGTACGACGCCTCGCTGTGCAGCCTGTGCCGCCGCCCCATCCGGGCGGTGCCGATGTCGTCGAAGTGCGCGGCCTCGATCACCATGTCCGCGGACTTCTCGTCGATCTCGGTGGCCAGGCCGCCCATCGTCCCGGCCATCGAGATCGGCCCGGACCCGTCGGTGATGAGGATGTCCTCGGGGTGCAGCTCGCGCCGCACGTGGTCGAGGGTCTCCAGCCGCTCGCCCGGCTCGGCGCGCCGCACCACGATGGGGCCGGTGAGCTTGCCGCGGTCGAAGGCGTGCAGCGGCTGGCCCAGCTCCAGCATCACGTAGTTGGTGACGTCGACGGCCAGCGACACCGGGCGCATCCCGGCGCGGTGCAGCCGCACCCGCATCCGCATCGGCGTCTGCGCCGCCGGGTCGAAGCCGCGCACCTCGCGCAGCACGAACCGGTCGCAGGCGGTCGGGTCGGCGATGCTCGCCGGGTACGCCTCGCCCGCCGCGTCGCCGGCGGGCGGTTCGATGCCCGCGGGATCGGTGAACGGCACGCCGTAGGCGATGGCGGCCTCCCGGGCGATGCCGCGGATCGACAGCGCGTAGCCCCGGTCGGGGGTCACCGCGATGTCGAGCACGTCGTCGCGCAGGCCCAGCAGCTCGATCGCGTCCGTGCCGGGCGGCTCGCCGGTCCCGTCCGGGGCGGGCGGCAGCACCAGGATGCCGTCGTGGTCGTCCCCGATGCCCAGCTCCCGCACCGAGCAGATCATGCCCTCGGAGACCTTGCCGTAGGTCTTCCGCGAACCGATCTTGAACCCGCCGGGCAGCTCGCCGCCGGGCAGGATCACCACGACCCGGTCGCCCACCGCGAAGTTGACCGCGCCGCAGATGATGTTCTGCGGCTCGCCGGTGCCGTTGGCCTGCCCGACGTCCACCTGGCAGTAGCGGATCGGCTTCTTGAACCCGGTCAGCTCCTCGATCGCCAGCACCCGGCCGACCACCAGCGGGCCGGTGATGTCGGCGCCGGCCCGCTCGACCGTCTCCACCTCCAGCCCGGCGTCGATCAGCCGGGCGGCCAGCTCGCGGCCGGTGACGTCGGCCGGGAGCGCCACGTACTCCCGCAGCCACGAAAGCGGGGCGCGCATCAGATCTCCATCCCGAACGGAAGGGCGAAGCGCACGTCGCCCTCGACCATGTCGTGCATGTCCTCGACCCCGTGCCGGAACATGAGCGAACGCTCCACGCCCAGCCCGAACGCCCAGCCGCTGTGGCGCTCGGGGTCGATGCCGCAGGCCACCAGCACCCGCGGGTTGACCATGCCGCAGCCGCCCAGCTCGATCCAGCCCTCCGAGCCGCACGTGCGGCAATGAGGTGCGCCGGGCTCCACCGACGCGCCCCGGCACACGAAGCACTGCATGTCGACCTCGGCCGACGGCTCGGTGAACGGGAAGTAGGACGGCCGGAACCGCGTCTTGAGCCCCTCGCCGAACATCCCGTTGACGAACGCGTCGATGGCGCCGCGCAGGTCGGCCATCGTCAGGCCCTCGTCCACCGCCAGGCCCTCCAGCTGGTGGAAGACCGGGCTGTGCGTGGCGTCCAGCTCGTCGGTGCGGTACGTGCGACCGGGCACCACCACGTACACCGGGAGGGGCCGCGACAGCAGCGAGCGCACCTGCACCGGCGAGGTGTGCGTGCGCAGCACCAGGTCGGTCTCCTCCGACTCCACGAAGAAGGTGTCCTGCATGGTGCGCGCCGGGTGGTCGGGCTTGAAGTTGAGCGCGTCGAAGTTGAACCAGCCCGCCTCGACCTCGGGGCCCTCGGCGATCTCGAAGCCCATGGAGACGAAGACGTCGGCCATCCGCTCCTGCATGGTGGTCAGCGGATGCCGGGCGCCGCGCGGCGCGCGGTCCCACGGCAGCGTGACGTCGACGGTCTCCTCGACCAGCACGCGCTGGTCGCGCTCCTCCTCCAGCTCGGCCTGGCGCTTCTTCAGGGCCTGGGCGACGGCGCCGCGGGCGGCCCCGATCCGCTTGCCGGCGTCGGCGCGGGCCGCGGGCGGCAGCGCGCCGATCTCCCGGTTGGCCAGCGCCAGCGGGGAGCGGTCGCCGGCGTGCGCCAGCCGGACCTGCTTCAGCTCTTCGAGACCGGGCGCGGCGGCGATGGCCGCGAGGGCCTCGTCGCGGGCCCGGTCGAGCTCCTCGGGCTGCAACGCGGACACCTCGACGGGGTCGTAGGACTTGTTGGGTGCAGACATGGTGGTGTGAGAACTCCGGTCGGCGTGGAACGCCCGCAGTCTAGTCCGCGGACGGGAAAGATCCGGAAAGGACGGGCCGGCCCGCACGGCGGGGCGCGTCCCGGCGTCGCGGGCAGGTCCCGGATGGATCCGGGACGGGCCCGGCGCGCCGCGGCGCGATCGGCCCGGTGGTGCCGGGGGAAAGCCCGCGCGGGTGCTCGGAGGAGGGGCGCGCCTCGGTCAGGAGGCGTAGTCCGGAGCGCCGGCGGGCATGGTAAATCGGAACTCGGCGCCGCCGCCGGGGGCGCGCCGCACGGTGATGGTGCCGCCATGGGCCTCGACCAGGCCCTTCACGATGTAGAGGCCGAGCCCGGTGCCGCCGCGGCGGTTGCCGCCGGGGCCGCGCCAGAACTGCCGGAACACGCGCTGGACGGCCTCGGGCGGGATGCCCTCGCCCTCGTCGCGCACCGACACGGCGGCTCCCTCCTTGTGCGCGTCCGGTTCCACCACGATGGTGACAGTACCAGCGCCGTGCCGCACCGCGTTTTCCAGGAGGTTGCCCAGGATCTGGTCGATCTTGTCCGGGTCCAGCCACATCTCGGGCAGCTCGCCGCGCGACTCGAACCGGAACCGGTCCTCCGGGTCGCCCGCCGCGATCCGGCCCGCGATGACCTTGCGGGTCTCCTCGACGAGGTCGACGACCTGGCGGCGCATCTCCAGCCGGCCCGACTCGATCCGGGACACGTCCAGCAGCTCGGTGATCAGCCGGGTCACCCGGTCGGCGTCGGCGTTGACCGTCTCCAGCATCACCCGCTTCTGGTCGTCGTTGAAGCGGTGCCACTTCGACAGCAGCGTCGCGGTGAACCCCTTGACGCTGGTCAGCGGGGAGCGCAGCTCGTGCGCGACGGTGGAGACCAGATCGGCCCGGTCGCGCTCCTGCCGGGCGCGGTGGGCGGCGTCGCGCAGGCACAGCGTGAAGCGCCGCACCCGGCCCCGCTCGTCGCGCCGGTAGGCGGCGGTGACCAGCAGCTCGCAGCCCCCGGGCAGGAACAGCGACCGCTCGGGATGGCGGGTGCGGGTGGCCAGCCCCTCGTAGGGCGCCAGGCACTTCCACCAGTCGCGGCCCTCGGCGTCGTGCAGCGGCAGCACGTCGCGGAAGTCGCGGCCGATGGCCGAGGCGGCGGGGATCTTGGTCATCCGTGCGGCGGCGGCGTTGAAGGTGATGACGCGGGCGTCGCCGTCGGCCACCACCAGCCCGTCGGGCAGATCGTCGGTCATGTCCTCTTGTACGGACTCGTGTGCGGGGCGGGACGTGCCCTCTTCCGAGGGCACGCGGCGAGGCGCGTGCGGGGAGTCGTCTCCGCCCACAACGGCCTCCAGACACGGTAGAGACACGGTAGAACGCGGTAGAACGCGGACTGTCGAGAAGAGACTCTATCCGGAGACGGCCACCTTGCGGGACCCGCGGAACTCCCTGCGGCTAGGCATTTGTGGCCTCACCGCCCGGGATCCGGCCGCGCGGGGAAGCCGCCGCCCCCACCTCACGGGCCTCATGACACGGTCCACGGTTCACAGCGGCCCCGCAGCCCACCAAGGCCGCGGGAGCCCCGACGAACGCGACTCGATTCCAGGACCGGCACACGCGAACAAGGCCCCAGAACACCCAGGAAACTCGCAGCCGGGTGCCGGAGAGACGGCGCGGCGCGGGCCGGCGGTGCTCAGGGACCGATGGTCGGGAACCGGTGCTCAGGAACCGGTGGTCAGGAACCGGTGGTCAGGAACCGGTGGTCAGGAACTGGGCGTGGCCGTGGGGGCGCTGTGGCCCGCCAGCGCGTCCTCGACGTCCTCGTAGAGGGAGAAGACGCGGTGCAGCCCCGTGATGCGCAGCAGCTTGCGCTGGGCGGGCCGCACCCGGGCCAGGCGGACCTCGCCGCCCTCCGCGGCCACGCGGTTGTGCACGGCGACCAGCGCGCCCAGGCCCGCGGCGTCGCAGAACGGCACGGCGGCGAAGTCGACCACCAGGTGGCGGTGGCCGGCGGCGTGCAGCGCCGTCAGCCGGGTGCGCAGCAGGTCGGCGGTCTGCAGGTCGATCTCACCGCGGACCTCGGCCAGGGCCGTGTCGCCGCGCGTCTCCACCGCCTCCACCTCCAGGAGGGGCGGGCAGGCGGGGAACGCGGAGTCGCGCACCGGCCGCGGCCCGCCGGAACGGCAGCGCAGGTCCGGCGCCCGCCGGGCGTGCCGCTGCCTGCCGGACGTCCTGCCGGTGGTCCTGCCGTCGTCGGTCATCATGTCGCCCCCAAATCGCACGGCCTCGTCGCCGTCCTGGTCAACACCGTAGGGATCGCGGCACGTCCCGCGGATCCCTCGCGGGTCGGTTATCACGCTCCTCCTCAGGAACGACCCCACCGCCTGCGCTATCCCCCTGCGCCTCCCCTCGGTGCGCGTTCATCTTCGCAGGTCAGCATGGGAGAAGCGGGGTTGAAACAGGCCGTTTGCGGCCAACAAAACATGGAACAGCGGCGGCCACGCGGGGCAACGGCCCAAAACCCCAGGTGACGGCGTTCCACTCGCGGCGGCCGACACGCCCGGGACGGGAGGAGGAGAACAGAAGAGCCTGGGAAAGCGTGCCGCCGGCCGTCAGGCGCCGGAGCGCCGGGCGCGCGCCGAGGCGTAGAGGCAGACGGCGGCGGCGGTGGCGAGGTTGAGGCTCTCGGCACGGCCGTAGATCGGGACGCGGATCACCTCGTCGGCATGGGCGAGGATCTCCTCCGGCAGCCCCCACGCCTCGTTGCCGAACACCCAGGCCGTGGGACGGGCGAGGAGGCCGTCGTCGATCGCCTCGTCCAGGGTGCGCTTGCCGGCGCCGTCGGCCGCCAGGACCGTCAGCCCGGCGCCCTTGAGGTCGGCCACCAGCTCCTCGAAGCGGGGGCCGACGACCACGGGAAGGTGGAACAGGCTCCCCGCCGAGGCCCGCACGCACTTGCCGTTGTACGGGTCGACCGAGGCGTCGGTGAACACCACCGCCTCCGACCCTGCGGCGTCGGCCGTGCGCAGGACGGTGCCCGCGTTGCCCGGGTCGCGGACGTGGGCCAGCACCGTGACCAGCCGCGGAGCGGTCTCCAGCGCGGTGCCCAGGGGAACGTCGACGAACTCGCAGACCGCCAGCAGCCCCTGGGGGGTGACGGTCTGCGCCAGCTCGGCCATGATCTCGCCGCTGACCCGTAACACCGAGATCCCGGCGCGCTCGGCGGCCTGCACCAGCTCGCCGTGCCGGGCCTCGGCCTCGGCCGTGGTGAACAGCTCGGCCAGCCCGCCCGGGATCTCCAGCGCCTCCCGGACGGCCTGGGGGCCCTCGGCGAGGAAGCGGCGCTCGCGGCGCCGGAAGGCGCGTTTGGCGAGCCGCCGAGCCGCCTTCACCCGGGGTGATCGGACAGAGGTCAGCTCGCGGCCCGCCATGCGGTGATCGCCCGTCCGCCGGTCAGGCGGCCTGGCTGCCCTCGGCGGGCAGCGCGGCCTTGGCCACCTTCACCAGCGCGGCGAAGGCCGGGGCGTCGTTGACGGCCAGCTCGGCCAGCATGCGCCGGTCGACCTCGACCTCGGCGGCCTTCAGGCCCTGGATGAACCGGTTGTAGGTCATCCCGTTGGCGCGGGCCGCGGCGTTGATCCGCTGGATCCACAGGCGGCGGAACTGGCCCTTGCGGTCCTTGCGGTCCCGGAACGCGTAGGTCATCGAGTGGAGCTGCTGCTCCTTGGCCTTGCGGTACAGCCGCGAGCGCTGGCCGCGGTAGCCGCTCGACCGCTCCAGGACGACCCGACGCTTCTTGGCGGCGTTGACCGCCCGCTTCACGCGTGCCACGTGTTAACTCCTTCGTGGGGGCCGGGGCCTCCGGGCCTCGGCCGGTCGTACGGGGTCTGGGGCGCGGCTACTTGCGCAGCAGCTTCTTGATGTTCTTGGCGTCGGCCGGGGTCACCACGGCCTGGCCGTCCAGCCGGCGGGTGCGCTTGGACGGCTTGTGCTCGAGCAGGTGGTTGCGGTTGGCGCGGCGGCGCATCACCTTGCCGGAGCCGGTCAGCTTGAAACGCTTCTTGGCACCGCTGTGGGTCTTGGTCTTCGGCATGGCGCCGTCGTCTCCCTCACTGGATCCCTCTGGCCCCCGCTGCGGGCACGGAGGCGTGCCTGAGCGGACGCGTCCCGCCCGCCTGGCGGGAGCGCCTGTCAGGCTCAATGTACGTGCGTCACGACCCTGCGAGCGCAAGCGCGGCGAGCGCAGGATCGGGCCGGGGCGGTCGCGGTGACGGCCGCCCCGTTCGGCCCGGGCCCGGCGGGCCGGGCCCTCAGACGGAGGCGGGACCGGAGTCCTGCTGGGCGCGCGCGGCCTTGGCCTCCGCGCGCTCGGCCTTGGCCTCAGCCTTCTTCTTGTGCGGGCCGATCACCATGATCATGTTCCGGCCGTCCTGCTTGGGCCGGGACTCGACGAAGCCGAGTTCCTCGACATCGTCGGCCAGCCGCTGCAGCAGCCGCCGGCCCAGCTCCGGCCGGGACTGCTCACGACCACGGAACATGATCGTGACCTTGACCTTGTCCCCGGCCTTGAGGAACCGCACCACGTGACCCTTCTTGGTCTCGTAGTCGTGCGGGTCGATCTTGGGCCGGAGCTTGATCTCCTTGATGACCGTGTGCGCCTGGTTCTTCCGCGCCTCGCGCGCCTTCATCGCGGACTCGTACTTGAACTTGCCGTAGTCCATGAGCTTGGCGACGGGCGGACGCGCGGTGGGCGCCACCTCGACCAGGTCGAGATCCGACTCACGCGCGAGTTCAAGGGCCTTGGCGATGGGCACGATGCCCACCTGTTCGCCGTTCGGGCCGACGAGCCGGACCTCGGGCACGCGAATGCGGTCGTTGATACGCGGTTCGGCGCTGATGGGACCTCCTTGGGGCCGTTCTCACGTCGTTCTCAACGTCTTGTGGACCGGTCGTACCCCAGGCCTTCCATGCGAAAAGCCCCGCACGACTCGCATGCGGGGCCACCTTCGGCCGCCCCGGACGCCGAAGCGACCCGAGGACGCCGACGGTACGAGCGTCGTGACGCCCGTACGCCGGACCGAGACCCACCGGCCTTCTGGCCGGTCAGGTGGGAGGTGGCCTCCGCTTGAGCGCCCCGTGCGGTGCGCCGTGTGGGCATCCGTACAGGGCCGGTCGGTTGTTCAGTTTATCACCTGCGCGGCGACACCGTGACGGGTCGCACGCCGGCCGCCTGGCCGGCGTGCTCCGGTTCCGGGTTCCGCGCCGGTTCAAACACTGACTGGAGTACGCACAGGGTTCCAACACCCCAACGTCAGCGTTCATTCCCCGGCCGGACGCCGGTTGTTACCGTGGAGCCGAGCACGGACCGCCAGGGTCGGTAGCACGGAAAGATTCCCCGCTATGCCCGCATTCAGGACCGATGCCCCGCCGCCCCTCTCCTTCGGCGACGCCCGCCCCAGGCTGGAGTTCGCCCAGAAGGCGTTCATCCTCGACGGGGACCGCCTCCTCATGGTGCGCAAGACCGCGTCCGATCCGTACCACCCCGGGCGCTGGGAGGTTCCGGGCGGACGCCTCGAGGTCGCCGGTGACCTCGACCTGGACGACCACATCCGCCGCGAGGTCTGGGAGGAGGTCGGTCTCAAGATCGCGCCGGGGCCGCCCTTCCACCTGTGGCAGTGGTTCATGCCGGGCCGGCGGCGCGGCCGCCCGGGGGCCCGCCCCCGTCCCGTCCGGGTGGTGGCGGCGGCGCGGCTGTGCCGCCCGATGACCCGCGAGGTGAGCCTGGAGAACCAGACCGCCACCGACCATCTGGTCGATCCCACCTGGGTGCCACTGCCGGAGATCGACCAGTACGACCTGATTCCCAGTCTGCGACCGGTGATGCGGGCGTTCCTGCTGATGTGCCCCGCGACGTCCCGGCCCTCGGCGTCCCTTCCCTCGGCTGCCATGCCTTCGGCGGCCATGCTCTCGTCCCCCGCCACGGCCGCCCCGCCGACCGCCGCCGCCCAACCCTCCGTCACCTCTTCCGCCACTCCGGCACCCGCCGGCCCGTCGTCGGGCCCGGCCGTCCCGCCCACCGCGAAGCCGCCGACCCCGTCGGCGCGGTACTCGACGTCGCCCTACCCGGCGCCCTCCTGGTTCCCGCCCGACTTCCCGGGCCTTCCGGACCTCCCCGCGCCGGGCTGAGCCCCCCGCCCCGCCCGCCATGGACATCACCGAGACTCCCACCCGATCGCCCGTGGACTGGCCCGGCCTCGAAGGCGCCGCCGACCGCCGCTTCCGGCTGCTGGCGATCGGGGACGTCCGCATCGAGGTGCGCGCCACCCTCCCCGGGCTGCGCTTCACCGAGGTCACCCACGACCGGCTGGCCTACGCCCCGGCCCGGGCCATGGTCGCGGGCACCGCGGTCAACATGGCGCGGCGCGCGGCCCGCTACTTCCGCCGGGCCGGCGTCCTCGCCCGCGTCGGCGACGACGACTACACCCCCGTGATCCGCCGGGAGCTGCGCCGGCTCGGGCTGCGCCACCGGCTGCTGGTCGAGCGCGGGACGCCCAACGGGGTGACCGTCATGCTGCGCGACGGCCCCTCCGCGGAACGCCGCGCCGCGCGGCTGCTGGTGGCCGACGACGACGCGCCCTCGCGCCGGCTGTCGGAGCACGACGTGCGCTCCGCCGCCGCCGAGATCCGCCGGGCGGACGTGCTGTTCCTGGACGGGTACGCGCTGCTGTCCCCGGTGTCGCGGGCGGCGCTGCACCGGGCCGCGGCCATCGCCCGCCGGCACGGCACCCTGGTCGCCTTCGACCTCGTCCCGCACGACATCGACGCCCGGCTCCCCGCCTCCGACGTGGTGCCGCTGCTGCGCCTGGCCGACGTCGTCATCAGCGAGGCGCCCACGCTCGCCCGGCTCCTCGGGCGGCCCGCCACCGTGACCGGCTCCGCCGGGGCGCGGGAGCTGATCCCCCTCCTGGACGCGACCGTGCAGGGGCGCCCCCTGTGGCTGCTGCGCTTCGGCGCCACCTCCCTGGAGCACGTGCTCGCCCACCGGCGCGACGGGCTGCTGCTGGAGTACCCGACCGGGTACGGCGATGGCGTCGAGCGCGCCGGGTTCGGCGACCGGCTGGCGGCCGGGGAGCTCTACTGGTGGCTGGCCGCGCGCTCGGGACGCTGACGGGCGTCGTCGGCCGTCACCGCCGCGCGCAGGTCCTCCAGCGTGCGCAGGAACCGTGCCCGGCTACCGGGCAGGCAGAACGACTCCTGCCATCGCCAGGACCGATCTTCTTCTTCTGCGTCGCCGTCGAGCGCGTGCAGGGCGACGCCGCGCAGGTACTGGCTCGGCACGCCTTCACCCGGGTGGACGGTCGCCTTCCCCTGCTCGTCCAGCAGCAGGTAGGAGCGTCCCGCCAGAAAGTAGCGGTGCACGCTGTCGCGCTTGGCGCGCGCGCCGGGGAGCCCGTTCGCCTCCAGTGCCTCGCGCATGCCGCTCCCGGTCCCCGCGCCGTGCGGCATCAGGTGCCAGTGCGCGTGGTCGACGCAGGCGCCGCCGCCCTGCGAGGTCCCCGGACCGTGCTCGAACATCACCAGGTCATCGTCGCCATAGGCGGCTCTGTAAAGACGGGCGACACGGTGACGCCATTGCCACGCCCGCGCCCAGAGACCCCTCCCGAACGCTCCGGCACACTGGAGATGTCCGGACGTCACCAGGAGCACATGTCCCTCCACCAACGGAGCCAGGTCAGGCATGAGGAAGAAGTCGCCGTCGGCGGCGAGCACCGCCGCCTCGCCCGGAAGGTCCGCCATCGCGTTGAGCCTGAACCGCAATGGCGGGCACAGCACGCAGTCCTCCCCCACCCCCTGTCTGGCTCCCCGTTCCTCCGGTCGCCGCGCCATCCTGTCCTCCCTGAGTTCTCCACCGGGGCGGTGGGGCCGTCACGCCCCGCGACTTGACTGATCGCCCTAACTCGATGTCCCTAACTGAAACGTGCCCGCGCACGGGCATCGTTCTGGACGGCCGCCGCCACAGCCATCAGACCGGCGGGGTAGAGAACCTGACTGAACGGGCACATAGCCAGTAGAAGGCGGTTACTGTGCACCTCTCCCCCCACTCCCGCAGAACGGCGCCGGGGGCGCCCCGGACTCCGGCTCTTGACATGGCCGTGCTCACCGCACGCCTCGACGAGTCGTTCGACGTGCTCCGCGACTCCTACTCGGTGGCCGACGGCGACGGCGGCGGCTGGTACCACGACCTGACCCGGCCGGAGCCCGGCACCACCGCGACCGCGCTGGGGCTGCTGGCGTTCACGGAGGCGGGACGGCCGTTCGAGCACTTCGACGACGGCCTGGCCTACCTCACCTCGCGGCAGACCGCCTCGGGCGACGTGCTGCGCGACGGAGGCTGGTCGACCAAGACGAGCCTGGGCATGCCCGTCGTCGAGGCCACCGCGTGGATCGCGCGGTTCCTCGCCCGCTCCCGCTGCGACCTGCGCGACGACGCGCCCGACGTGCGGCGCGCCTACCGCTGGCTGCTGCGCAACCAGAACTCCGACGGCGGCTGGGGGTCGCTGCTGGGCTGCCCGTCCCGGGTGTGGCTGACGTGCCTGGCCCTGCGCGCCCTCACGCAACTCAACCCCTACGACCCGGCGATCGAGCGGGGCGTGGAGTGGCTGACCGCCGACCGCACCGGGGAGCGGCCCGGCTGGGGACCGACGCCCACGGCGGCGCCGACGGTGACGCACACCGCGTTCGCGCTGGTGACGCTGGCCGAGGCCCGCCCCGGCCACAGCGACGAACGGCTCCTGGCCGCGCACGACTGGCTGCGCGGGCACTTCGACCCCGACGACGAGCACACCTGGATCGAGACCTACGACGTCTCCCCGCACGGCGCCGGGTCCAAGCCCGTCTGGCGCCTGGCCCTGTGGCACTTCGGGCTGCCCATCGCGCTCATGGCGCTGCTGCGCGACCCCCGCGGCCCGTCGGGCGCCACCGTCGCGCGGGCCTTCCAGACCCTCGTCCAGGGGAAGGTGACCAACCCGCGCTGGAACGGCTACCCGGGCAGCGGCCGCACCTCACTGTGGACGCTGTGGTGGCGGCTGGAGGCGCTCATCGAACTGTCACGGCTGCCGCTGCTGCGTCCGAAGGACATGCTGCACTGGACGCCGGACGTGACGGTCGTGCAGCGCGCGCACGCCCGCGACCGTCCCCTGCCCTCCCTCATCCCCGCACGCCGGCGCGCCGACCTGGTCCAGCTGTTCAGGCGGCACTGGACGGTGCTGGTGCTGGCCCTGGTCGCGGTCGGAAGCCTGGCCGGCGTGGGGGCCGGGCTCTGGGGATGGAAGGACTTCTGGCTCAGCGTCATCCTGCCGATCGTCCTGACCTTCACCCACGAGGCGATGAAACGCCGCCGGTCCCCGCCGCCCGTACCCCCGGCACCGCAGCAGGGCCAGCGCTCGTCCATCTGACGGCGCATCCGGGGGAACAGGGGAACGGGGAACGGGGAACAGGGGCCGGGGGCTCGAGTCGGGGGTGTCAGGCGGAGGCGCGGCGGGCCAGCTCGGCCTCCCCGGCGGCCCGCATCGCCTCGATCGGGACGTCCTCGCGGCCCGTCATCAGGACGACCTGCCGCGCGGCCTGGTGCAGCAGCATCTCGAAGCCGCCGACCACCGTGCCGCCCGCGGCCTCGACCGCCGCCGCGCACGTGGTCGGCCACGGCGCGTACACCACGTCGAACAGGGCCGCCCCGGACGCGGCGAGCTGCGCGGCGTACGGATCGGCCGCGATCCCCGGCAGGGTCGAGATCACCAGATCGACGCCCAGCAGGTCGGGCAGCCGGTCCAGCGCGCCGATCCGCAGCGCCAGCCCGAACCGCTCCCCCGCCGCCCTCGACTCGGCCGCCCGGTCGGGGTTGCGGACGGCCAGCCCCGCCTTGGTCAGCCCGAGGTCGGCCAGCGCCGCCAGCGCCGAGGCCGCCGTGGCCCCGCCGCCCAGCACCAGCGCCGAGGCCGGGGCGCCCAGCCCCGCCTCGGTCAGCGCGGCCACGATCCCGTGCACGTCGGTGTTGTCACCGTGCCTGCGGCCCTCGCGGAGCACGATCGTGTTCGCGCCGCCCACGGCGACCGCCAGGTCGGACACGGAGTCGACCAGCTTCAGCGCGGTCCGCTTGAGCGGCATCGTCAGCGACAGCCCGGCCCACTCCTCGTCGAGCCCCTCGAGGAAGCCCCACAGGCCGGTCTCGTCGCACTCGTACGCCTCGTACACCCAGTCGTCCAGGCCCATCGCCGCGTAGGCCGCGCGATGCAGCACCGGCGACAGCGAGTGTTCGATCGGCCTGCCGAGCACCGCCGCCCGCGCCACTAGTTGCCTCCGTTCTGGGCGAGGTACTGGTTCAGCTTCTGCCTCAGCCTGTTGAACTCCTGCTCGTCATCGGCGAACTCGGTGATCCGGTTCTTGGGGTCGGTGGCCACGAAGAACAGCCAGTTGCCTTCCTCGGGCTCGAACACCGCGTCGATCGCCTTCTCCCCGGGGTTGGAGATCGCGCCCGGCGGCAGCCCCGGGTAGTTGTAGGTGTTGTAGCGGTTCTTGGACTTGATGTCCTCATTGCTGGCGACGATCCCGAACTTGCCCAGCCCGTACAGCGTGGTGCTGTCGAACTTCAGGAACATCGGCACCGGCTTGTGCTGCAGCCGGTTGAAGATCACCCGGGAGATCTTCGGCATGTCCTCGGGCCGGCCGCTCTCAGCCTGGATCAGGCTGGCCATGGTGATCACCGTGCCCGCGTTCCAGTTCTTCTGCTGCGCCCGGGCGACCAGGTCCGACTGCTGGGCGAACTGGTTGAACCGGTCCACCATCGACTTGAGGATCTCGCGCGCCGAGGCGTTGGGATTGAGGTTGTACTGCCCCGGCCACAGATAGCCCTCGATCTTGCCCTTGGCGTACGCGGGCAGCCCCAGCCCGGTCGGCCTGTCGATCACCCGCTGGAAGTCGCGCATCGGGATCCCGGTCTTGCGGGACAGCTGCTGCGCCACCTGGACGGCCCGCAGCCCCTCCGGGATCGTGATCTGGTTGCCCGCCCGCGACTTGGGATCCAGCAGCAGCGCCATCGCCGCCGCCGAGGACATCCGCTTGCGCATCTGGTAGAAGCCCGGCTGGATGCCGGCGGCCTTGGGGTTCTTCCCGTACACCGACACGAACGCCCGGGTGCTCTTGACCACCTCGTGGCTCAGCAGCGTCGCGGCGATCGTCGAACCGCTGTCGCCGTCCTTGATCTGGACCGTGACAGCGCCGCTTCCCTGGCCCTCGTAGTCCGGCGGGTGCAGCCTCTGGTCGACCCAGGCGACCCCCAGCACGCCGCCGGTGCCCAGCACCGCCACCAGGAAGGCCATCGCGAACAGGAACGCCGCCCTGCCGTTGCGGCGCCGCCGCCGCTGGCGCTGGCGGCCCGCGCGCCGCCCCCGCCGGGGCTCGGGCCCCCTGGCGTAACCGCGGTCGCCGTACGGATCGGAGTCGGAGAACAGGTCCAAGTCGTTCATGAGCTTCCCCGGACGATCTCGCCGGGGGGGCACCCCGTCAACCTCTCACCGTCCAGCGCCGCCTGCAGCAGTACGGCCGCCGCCGCCTGGTCGACGACCTTGCGGCGGTCGCGGCCGTGCACCCCGCCCGCGCGCAGGCCGCTCTCGGCCGTCACGGTGGTGAGCCTCTCGTCGTACAGCCGGACGGTCTCGGCGGGGAGGCGCCCGGCGAGCCGGGCGGCGAACTTACGCGCCCCCTCCGCCGCCGGCCCCTCCCGGCCCGACAGCGACGTCGGCAGCCCCACGACCACCTCCAGCGCCTTGTGTTCGCCGGCCAGCGCCACCAGCCGGTCCAGGTCGCCCTTGCCCCGCTTGACGGTCTCCAGGGGCGAGGCGAGGATCCCGGCGGGGTCGCTGCGCGCGACCCCGATCCGCACGGTTCCCACGTCCACCCCGAGCCGGACGCCGTTCCTCATAGGCCCGCTCCGTCCATGGCTGCTTCGTCCGCGGCCCCCGCCCCGCTCACCGGCAGGCTCACACGGCCCCCTTGCGAGGGGACGGCCCCCTGCAACCCCCGGCAAGCCCAGCACTCACGCCCGCTTTCACGACGCTCCCACGGCCCGTTCGACGGCGGCGAGCGCCTCGTCGACGGCGGCCGGGTTGGAGCCGCCGCCCTGCGCGAGGTCGTCCTTGCCGCCACCGCCGCCGCCGAGCGTCTTGGCCGCGACGCCGACGAGCCTGCCCGCCTTCAGGCCGCGCTCGCGGGCGCCCTCGGTGACCGCGATCACCACGACCGGGCGGTCCTTCGGCACGCCCACGACCATGACCACGGCGGGCCGGGCGGCGAGCCGGCCGCGCACGTCGACGGCCAGCTTGCGCAGGTCGTCCGCGCCGGTGCCGTCGGGTGCGCGGTACGCCGCGAACGCCGTCCCGCCGATGTCGCGGGCGCCCTCGGCCAGCGACCCGGCGACCGCCAGCGCCTCGCGCGAGCGCAGCCGCTCCAGCTCCTTCTCGGCGTCGCGGAGCCGGGTCAGCACGCCGGAGATCCGCTCGGGCAGCTCCTCCTTGCGCGCCTTCATCTGCTCCGACAGCTGCGCGACCAGCAGGCTCTCCCTGGCCAGGAAGCGGAAGGCGTCGATGCCGACCAGCGCCTCGACCCGGCGCACGCCGGCGCCGATGGACTGCTCGCCCAGCACCTTGACCAGGCCGAGCTGCCCGGAACGGGCGACGTGGGTGCCGCCGCACAGCTCCCGGGAGTAGTCGCCGACCTCCACCACCCGGACCTCGTCGCCGTACTTCTCGCCGAACAGCGCCAGCGCGCCCATCGCCCGGGCCTCGTCGATGGAGGTGTGGAAGGCCCGCACGTCCAGGTCGTTCACCAGGACCGCGTTGACCTCGTCCTCCACATCGCGCAGCACGCTGGGCGGGACGGCGCCGGAGGCGGTGAAGTCGAACCGGAAGCGGCCGGGGGAGTTCTCCGAACCCGCCTGCGCCGCCGACTCGCCCAGCGCCCGCCGGAACCCGGCGTGCACCAGGTGGGTCGCGGTGTGCGAGCGGGAGATCGCCCGCCGCCGCTCCACGTCGATCTCGGCGTAGGCGGTGTCGCCGACCCGGGCCTCCCCGGAGCGGACCCGGCCGCGGTGCACGATCAGCCCGGCCAGCGGCGACTGCACGTCGTCGATCTCGATGACCGCGCCGCCGCCCAGCCGGATCACACCGTGGTCGGCGAGCTGGCCGCCGCCCTCGGCGTAGAAGGGGGTGCGGTCGAGCACGACCTCGACCTCGGCGCCCTCCCCGGCGGCCTGCACGTTCGCGCCGTTGACCAGCAGCCCGGCCAGCCGGGCCTCGCCCAGCACCTCGCGGTAGCCGATGAAGTCGACCGCGCCGCCGGTGCCGACGAGCAGCTCGTCCAGGACCGAGACGTCCAGGTTGCCGGTCTTCTTCTCGCGCGCGTCCCGCTTGGCCATCTCGCGCTGCTCGGCCATGAGCCGGCGGAAGCCCTCCTCGTCGACCCGCAGGCCCTGCTCGGAGGCCATCTCCAGGGTCAGGTCGATCGGGAAGCCGTAGGTGTCGTGGAGCTTGAACGCCTGGTCGCCGGCCAGCAGCGGGGTGCCGGCGCGGCGCGCCTCCGCGACCGCCTGGTCGAAGATCGTGTTGCCGGTGCGCAGCGTCTGGAGGAAGGACTCCTCCTCCGCGTCGATCACCGTGTGGATGGTGGGGGCGGTGCGGACCAGCTCGGGGTACTGCTCCCCCATCGCGCCGATCGCGGCCGCGGTCAGCTCGTGCATGAGCCCGGCGTCCTGGCCGCCCAGCAGCCGCAGGTTGCGGATGGAGCGGCGCAGGATTCGCCGCAGCACGTAGGCGCGGCCCTCGTTGCCGGGGCGGATGCCGTCGGCGACCATCATCGTGCCGCTGCGCACGTGGTCGGCGATCACCCGCAGCGACACGTCGGCGCGGTGGTCGCGGCCGTAGCCGGCGCCGGTGAGCTCGGCCGCCCGGGTCAGCACCTTCCACAGCGTGTCGGTCTCGTAGATGTTGTCGACGCCCTGCAGGACGGCGGCCATCCGCTCCAGGCCCATGCCGGTGTCGATGTTCTTGGCCGGCAGGTCGCCCGCGACGTCGAAGTCGACCTTGGTGCGGACCTCGCTCAGCTGCGACTGCATGAAGACGAGGTTCCACACCTCCAGGTAGCGGTCCTCGTCGACGACCGGGCCGCCCTCACGGCCGTACTCGGGGCCCCGGTCGTAGTAGATCTCCGAGCAGGGGCCGCCCGGGCCGGGCACGCCCATGTGCCAGTAGTTGTCGGCCAGGCCGCGCCGCTGGATGCGCTCCAGCGGGACGCCGACCTTGTCGTGCCAGATGCGTGCGGCCTCGTCGTCGTCCTCGTAGACGGTGACCCACAGCTTCTCCTCGGGGAAGCCGAACCCGCCGTCGGCCTGGGAGCGGGTGAGCAGCTCCCAGGCGAAGGGGATGGCCCCCTCCTTGAAGTAGTCGCCGATGGAGAAGTTGCCCAGCATCTGGAAGAACGTTGCGTGCCGGGTGGTCTTGCCGACCTCGTCGATGTCGGGCGTCCGCACGCACTTCTGCGCGCTGGTCATCCGGACCGCGGGCGGGGTGCGCTGGCCGAGGAAGTACGGCTTGAACGGGACCATCCCGGCGTTCACCAGCAGCAGGGTCGGGTCCTCGGCGACCAGGCTGGCCGAGGGCACCACGGTGTGCCCGTGCTCTTCGAAGAACCCGAGGAAGCGGCGTGCAACCTCTGCCGACTCCATGATCAGTGGCCATCCTTGTCGTCGTCGATGATCGTGTAACGCGGCGCGCGGAGCACCCGGCGGCGCGCGGGGCCGTCCGGCTCCGGCGGCGCCTGGTCCATCTCGACGGCGTCCCGGAGCTCGGCCTCACGCGCCCGCATCTCGGTACGCACGTCGTCCGCGAAGTTCCTCAACCGGTCGCCCGCGCCCTGCCCGGCGGTCACCGCGCGGGCCGCCACGCCCTCGGGCGACAAGCTGCGCGCGAGGCGCTCCACCCGCCGCTTGACCCGGTGCGTGGCGTAGATGCCCGCGCCGGCGCCCACCGAGAGCCAGAACAGTCTTCTCATTGTGCCTCGCTTCGACCGGGGATCATCTGCCGCGCCCCCTGCCGCCGGAACGGGCCTGCAACTGCGGCCGCAAGGAGCCCCCGCCGGAGCGGCCGCCCCGGGCGTCGCGGGCCTCCTCGGCCCGGTTGCCCAGCGCCTTGCGCACGCCGTAGGAGAACGCCGCGGCCTTCACCAGCGGCCCGCCCACCACGGAGGTCATGACGGTGGTGACCGCGGAGACGTTCTGCGTGACGCCCGCGACCTGCTTGGTGATCACGTCGGTGCGGCCGAGCTGCTCGTTGGCCCGGCGCACCGTGCGGGTCATGTCCTCCATCAGCGGCAGCGCCTGGTCGCCGATCTCCGAGAGGACCTTGCCGGCCTCGTTCAGGACACGGGCGAGCTTCAGCAGCGTCAGGGCCAGGAAGGAGACCAGCACCGCCCAGAACACGGCCACGATGAGGCCTGCCAGCTGTCCACCAGTAAGCATCAGGGCTTCCGTTCCGCTGTGTGTCCGCAATGTGTACGAGTCGGGTGCGTGTCGGTTGCGTTTATCGGGTGCGTGTGGGCTTGTCGGGTACGTGCCGGGTCGGCGGACCGGGCCCGGTCTGGTGAGAGACCTTACCCTGGCGACCGGCCCAGGCCGTGCCGGGTCGCGGACCCGCGCCGACGGCGGCGCCCTGCGGTCCCGCACGTCCCCGGGCAGGCTATCGGGCGAGCGCGGCCGATGGCGGGAGCAACGGCCGCAAAGATCGAATCCGCCGGTCTCCCTGCCCGGCGCCCCGTGCGGCCGTCCCGACCCGCCGCGCCGGGCGGGCGGCGCGGCGGCTCAGGTGTCCCTCGGCTCGCTCCTGCCCCGGAGAACGGAACGAATGCGCGACAGCACCTCCGAGAACCGCGCCTCGGCGCCGTGCCGCGTGGGCCGGTAGTACTCGCGGCCGTGCACGGAGTCGGGCGCGTACTGCTGGCGCACGACGCCGCCCGGATGGTCGTGGGCGTACTTGTAGCCCTGGCCGTGCCCGATCTTCGCCGCGCCCTTGTAGTGGGCGTCGCGCAGATGGCCGGGCACCGGGCCCGCCTCGCCCTTCTTCACGTCGGCGATCGCCGCGTCCACCGCCATGATCACCGCGTTGGACTTGGGCGCCAGGGACAGGTGGATCACCGCCTGGGCCAGGTTGATCCGCGCCTCGGGGAGCCCGACGAACTCCACCGCCTGCGCCGCGGCGGTCGCGGTCTGCAGCGCGGTCGGGTCGGCCATGCCGACGTCCTCGCTGGCGTGCACGATCAGCCGGCGGGCGATGAACCGCGGGTCCTCCCCCGCCTCGATCATCCGGGCCAGGTAGTGCAGCGCGGCGTCGACGTCGCTGCCGCGGATGCTCTTGATGAACGCGCTGATGACGTCGTAGTGCTGGTCGCCCTCGCGGTCGTAGCGGACGGCGGCCCGGTCGACCGCCTTCTCCAGCACGTCCACGTCGATCGCCGCGCCGTCGTCGGCGACCAGGGCGGCCGCCTCCAGGTAGGTGAGGGTGCGGCGGGCGTCGCCGCCGGCCAGCCGGATCAGGTGGTCCTCGGCGGCCGGGTCGAGCGCGACCCGCCCGGCGAGGCCGCGCTCGTCGGCCAGCGCCCGCCGGACGACCTCGCGCAGGTCGTCCTCGCCGAGCGGCTCCAGGGTGAGCAGCAGCGAGCGGGACAGCAGCGGGCTGATCACCGAGAAGAACGGGTTCTCGGTGGTGGCGCCGATGAAGGAGACCCAGCGGTTCTCCACGGCGGGCAGCAGCGCGTCCTGCTGGGCCTTGTTGAAGCGGTGCACCTCGTCGACGAACAGCACGGTCTGCCGGCCGGTCATGCCGAGCTCGCGGCGGGCCAGGTCGATCTCGGCGCGGACCCGTTTCACCCCGTCGCTGACCGCGGAGACCTCGACGAAGCGGCGCGCGGTGACATGGCTGACGACGGTGGCCAGGGTGGTCTTGCCGGTGCCTGGCGGGCCCCACAGCACCAGCGACATGGGCACGTCGCGGTCGACGAGCTGCCTGATGGGGGTGCCGGGGCCCAGGAGGTGCTGCTGGCCGACGACCTCGTCGAGCGCGCGCGGCCGCATCCGCACGGCCAGGGGCTGCTCGGCCCCGCCGCCCGCGCGCCCGCGGCCCGCCTCCGGAAAAGCTCCCTGCGCCGAACTCCCGAGCCCCTCGAGAGGGGCCGTCCCCCCTGCCCCCGGATGGTCGAAGAGCCCTTCCGGTTGCCCTGGTTCCGCCCTGCTGGTCACGCTCCGACACTATCTCGGCGGACGGACGTCCCTGACGGTCCGCCGGCGCCGCTAGTATCGCGATTCGCGGGCTTTGTCCGGGAACTCTGCGGCCCGCGCTCGGCGTTGGTTCGCCCGGAGGTTGAATCGGAGCGTGACGGTGGGCCGTACGAACCCGCGACCGCGCCATGGGCCCGCAGGGCTGCTCATGGCGCTGTTCCTGGTGGCCGGCCTCACCTTCAGCTACGGGCTGGGGCACGCGCCGCCGCTGCGGGTCTGCACCGCTCACGCCACCAGCGTCCCGGCGGCGCTGGCCGACGCGGCGGCCTCCCCGCACGCGGACGGCCCTCTCGCAGGCCTCCCGGGCCCCTCCGAGGCGCCGTCGTTCAGCGAGCCCGTGCACCTGCCTCCCACGGCCCCCGGCGACGCGTGCCTGAGCCTGGCGGTGCTGCTGGCCCTCCTGGTCCTCAGCCTGGCCTCCCGCCCCCGACGAACAGGCGGGCGGCGCCCGCGACGAACGGGCTGGATCCTCGCGCCTCCCGCCCTTCCCGCGCCCTTCGCGCGCTCCCTCTCCTCCCTGCAGGTGCTCCGGCTGTGACGGGCCGGCCGTGAGGCCGTGCCACGCCCGTTCCAGCCAGCCGTCCCGAGCACAGCAGCCCGAGAGGGAGTTCCACCATGTCCAAGAGCGCACGCAACAGAGCGCAGCGCAGCGTCCTCAACCAGCGCCAGGTCCCCTGGGGCGCCATCGCCTTCTTCAGCGTGATCGGCCTGGTCGCGGCCGTCGCGATCGGCTACGCCTTCGTCCAGAGCCGCCCGTCCTCCGCCGACGCCTCGATCGCGGGCCTGATCCAGAAGGACGGTCTCGCCCAGGGCCACACCTCCAGCGCCGTCCAGTACGACACCACCCCGCCGATGGGCGGCGACCACGACCCGGTGTGGCAGAACTGCGACTCTCAGGTCTACGACCGCCAGCTCCGCAACGAGAACGCCGTCCACTCCCTGGAGCACGGCGCCGTGTGGATCACCTACCGGCCCGGCCTGGCCGCCGACCAGATCGAGAAGCTCACCGGCAAGGTCGAGAACACCGACTACACGCTGATGAGCCCCTACTCGGGCCAGGACTCGCCGATCATCCTCACCGCGTGGGGCAAGCAGCTCAAGCTCCAGGACGCCTCCGACGCGCGGGTGGACGCGTTCCTGCGCGCTTTCGTGAAGGGTCCGCAGACGCCCGAGCCCGGCGCCGCCTGCAACGGCGCCAAGGACGCGCCGTGACCGGGGCACCGCGGGGGCGGCGGGTCACCGTCGTCCTCGCGGTGCTCGTCCTGGCGGTCGCGGGCGTCCTGGCCGCCATGGCCGGGCTCCGGTCGACGCGCCCCGGCGGCGACGGGCCCGAGGCGGGGTTCGCGCGGGACATGAGCGTCCACCACGCCCAGGCGGTGCGGATGTCGTTCATCGTGCGGGACCGGACCGAGGACGAGCGGGTCCGGCTGCTGGCCTACGACATCATCAACACCCAGTCGGCCCAGATCGGCATGATGACCGCCTGGCTGGACGAGTGGGAGCTGCCCAAGACCGACCCGGCGGGCCCGATGCGCTGGATGGACGGCCACGGCGGCCACGGCGGGTCCGGGGCGGCCCGGCCCGGCGGCGCGGCGGCCATGCCGGGCATGGCGTCCCGGGAGCAGCTGGAGCGGCTCGAGCGGGCCTCCGGCCGGGACGCCGAGGTCCTCTACCTCCAGCTCATGATCACCCATCACCGGGCCGGGGTGGAGATGGCCGAGGCCGTCCTGGCGCGCACGGGCCACGAGCGCGTACGGCGGCTGGCCCGCACGATGGTGAACGGCCAGGGGTCGGAGATCACGCTCATGACCGACATGCTCCGGCAGCGCGGCGCCACCGCCGGCCGGTGACCGGGCCGGGCGGGGGCCGGGCGGGGGGGCGGGCGAGGGCGACCGGGCGGAGGAAGGCCAACCTGTCGATAACGCTTGACACCGATCCCGGTTCGCGGGTCACTGGCCACCATGGCTCCGAACCTCAGCGGATACCACCGGGCATTGGACCTCTTCGAGGACATGGTCGGCGGCGTGCCCGACGATCGCTGGTCCGCGCCCTCGCCGTGCCCGGAGTGGACGGCCCGCGATGTCACCGGACACGTCATCGCAGGCCAGTACGCCATCCTGGCGCTGGCCACCGGACGGCCGGGACCGGACGCGCCCTGCCGTCCGGGCGTGTTCGCCGCAGGCGACGCGCTGCAGGCCTGGCGCACGGCGCGCAAGGAGTGCGACGCCGCGCTCACGCCCGAGGCGCTGCGCCGGCCGATCCCGTTCGGGACGCTGGGAGAACTGCCGCTGATCGACTACCTGGGCGCGAGCGTCCTGGAGCCCCTGGTGCACTCCTGGGACCTGGCCCGCGCCACCGGCCAGCCGGCCCGGCTCGACGCCGATCTGGTGCACCACGCCTTCGCCACGGCCCAGGTGGTGGCCGCCGACCTGCGCCGGGACGGCCGGCTGGGCCCGGCCCTGGCCCCGCCCCGGGGCGCCGACGAGCAGACCCGGCTGCTGGCCTTCCTCGGCCGCGCCCCCGCCGAAACATAGCGGCCGGAGCCCCAGCGGCAAGGGGGCGAAGGCCCCAAACGGGGGTGGTGGGGGCGGAGCCCCTGCCCGCGGCAAAACGCCGTGGCCTGGAGGGAGTTCTACGAGCGAAGGGACGCGGACGCCGCGTCCCGGGGGGAGGGGGGTCGCCCCCACACGACTAGGAGAACTCGGCGAGGGTGCGCTCGGCCTCCTCCAGCCACGCGCGGCGGGCCGTCAGCGCCTCCTCGGCGTCCTTGACGGCCTTGTCCCGGCCCGCGCCGCGGGCCTTCTCCAGGTCCTTCTCCAGCTTCTCGATGGAGCCGCGCAGCTGCGCCACCGTCGCCTCGGCACGGGCCCGCGCCTCGGGGTTGGTGCGCCGCCACTCCTTCTCCTCGGCCGCGCGCACGGTCTCCTCGATCTTGCGGAGCCGCCCCTCCAGCCGGTCGCGCTGGTCGCGCGGCACCGGGCCGGCGCCCTCCCAGCGCTCCTGGATCGCGCGCAGCGCCTGCCGCGCCTGCCGCACGTTCTGCACCGGCAGCAGCCGCTCGGCGTCGGCGAGGATCTTCTCCTTCTCCTCGGCGTGCACCTGAAGCTCGGCGTCACGCTCGGCGAGCGCGGCGTTGCGGGCGGCGAAGAAGACGTCCTGGGCGCCCTTGAACCGGGCCCACAGCTCCTCCTCCACGTCGCGGGAGGCGCGCCCGGCCAGCTTCCAGCGGCGCATCAGGTCGCGGTAGGCGGCGGCGGTCTCACCCCAGACCGTGGAGTCCTGCAGCGCCTCGGCCTCGGAGACCAGGCGCTCCTTCTCCCGCCGGGCCTCCTCACGCTGGTCGTCCAGGGTGCTGAAGTAGGCCTTGCGGCGCTTGGTGAAGGCGTTGCGGGCCGCCGACAGCCGCTTCCACAGCGCGGCCTCGGTGGGACGGTCGATGCGGTCGGCCGCCTTCCACTCCTCCACCAGCCGGCGCAGCCGCTCGCCGCCGTTCTTCCAGTGGGTCTCCTCGGCCGCGATCCGCTCGGCCTCCTCGACGATCCGCTCCTTGATCCCGCGGGCCTCGTGCCGGGCGTGCTCGCGCTGGGCCTTGACCTCCTCGCGCTTGCGGCCGACCTGCTCGGTGAGGCCGTCCAGCCGCCGCACCAGGCTGTCGAGGTCGCCGACGGCGTGGGCGTCGGTGACGGCCTCGCGCAGCCGGGCGATGCTCTGCTGGGCCTGGGCGGGCTGCAGGTCGGTGGTGCGCAGCCGCTGCTCCAGCAGGCCGATCTCGGTGGCCAGCGCCTCGTACTTGCGCTTGAAGTAGGCCAGGGCCTCCTCGGGTGCACCGGCCTGCCAGGAACCCACGACGCGCTCGCCGTCCGACGTCCTCACGTAGACGGTGCCGTCCTCGTCCACCCGGCCCCAGGGATCGGTCGCGCTGGACACCCTTGCCTCCTGAATCACGGGCCCGATCGTGTACACAACCACCGGACCCTCCACACCTTAGTATCCCGTTCGCCTAATTCCCGGCGATCGAGACGCTCTGGATCGTGACCTTCTTCTTCGGCTGCCCCGTGCCGTCCTCGCCAGGCTTGTCGATGCCGCCCTTAGCGATCTTCTCCAGAACGTCCAGACCCGAGGTGATCTTGCCGAACACCGAGTAGTTCGGCTGCAGCTGCGAGTCGCCGTAGACGAGGAAGAACTGGCTGCCGTTGGTGCCGGGGCCGGAGTTGGCCATGGCGAGGGTGCCCTTGGTGTACTTGGCGCCCTCGAGGTTCTCGTCGGCGAACTGGTAGCCCGGGCCGCCCGAGCCGCTGCCGGTCGGGTCGCCGCACTGCAGCATCCGCAGGCCCTCGCTGGTGGACAGCCGGTGGCACGAGGTCTTCTCGAAGAACTTCTTCGCCGCCAGGAAGACGAAGGAGTTGGTGGTGCAGGGGGCCTTGGCGCCGTCCAGCTCGATGCCCACCTCGCCCTGCGTGGTCTTGATCGTCGCCTTGACCGGGCCCTTGTACTGCGGCTTCGCGTTCGGGGTCCCGAGATCCTTGGGCGCCCCCGCCTCCTGGGCCGGCGTGTAGGTGCAGTCACCGGCCTTGGCCTGCGGCTCCTCGGCGTTGGAGGTGTCGTCCCGGCCCACCAGGGCCACGACCCCGGCGGCACCGCCCGCGATGATCGCCACCGCGGTCACCGACCCGATGATCCGGATGCGGCGGGCACGGGCCTCCTGGGCGCGCCGGCGCGCCTGCTGCCGCTCGTAACGCTGCCGAGCGAGCTCCTTCTTGCGGTCCTTCCCCGCCACGTGCCTTGCCTCCGGTGTGATCAGATCGGGTGAACGTGCAGCGCATAGTAGCGGTCCACGGCGAGCCGCGGGTCCGCCGTCACCCGGCCGGACCGGCCCGCCACGGCGGGTGCCCGGGCCGGTGCCGCCGCGACACGACGATCGGCGAATCCCGTTCGCGGTGGCCACGGCCCCGCCGGTACCCTCGGAGGCACCGCGCGATTGGCCGGGTGTGGCCCGGCCACGGCGCGAACCGGACCCACAGCTCCATCCAGCGAAGTTTCAGGAACGCCGCTTCCCGGACGCGCTGACGACTACGCCGCCGCACCATGGCCTGAAGGAAGGACGACCGTGCTCGTCGCCGGGTTCCCCGCAGGATCGTTCGCCGCGAACTGCTACGTCGTGGCGCCCGCCGCGGGTGAGGAGTGCGTCATCATCGACCCCGGCCAGGACGCCGAGGCCGGAATCGAGGAGATCCTGCGCGAGCACCGGCTCAAGCCGGTCGCGGTGCTCCTCACCCACGGCCATCTCGATCACGTCTGGTCGGTCGCGCCGGTCTGCGGCGCCAAGGACGTCCCGGCCTACATCCACCCGGACGACCGCGACCTGCTCACCGACCCGGCCAAGGGCTTCTCGCTGAACGCGGGCCAGCAGCTGTTCAGCGGGCTGGAGCTGTCCGAGCCCGACGATGTGAAGGAGCTGGCCGACGGGGCCTCGCTGGAGCTGGCGGGGCTGAGCTTCACCGTCGACCACGCCCCGGGCCACACGCCCGGGTCGGTGACGTTCCGGACGCCGCCCACGGGGGAGATCCCCGACGTGATGTTCACCGGGGACCTGCTGTTCGCGGGGTCGATCGGGCGCACCGACCTGCCGGGCGGCTCCTACGAGGAGATCCTCGCCAGCCTGGCCCGGGTGTGCCTGAAGCTGCCCGACCAGACCGTCGTCCTGCCCGGCCACGGCCAGCAGACCACCATCGGCCGCGAGCGCGTCACCAATCCCTTCCTCTCGGAGCTTCCGGCGGGGGACGCGGGCGGGGCCTCCGCCCGCGAGGGCGGATCGGTGCCCGCGGACGGTCCACGACAGGGATTCTGACCTAACGATCATGAGTTCGAGCTTTCAGGCCCCCAAGGGGGTCAGCGAATACGTCCCGCCGCGCGCGGACCTGTTCTCGGCCATCCGCCAGGCGTTCGCCGAGCAGGCCAGGCTGGCCGGGTACGGCTACCTGGAGCTGGCGGTCTTCGAGGACACCAATCTCTTCAAGCGGGGCGTCGGGGAGTCCACCGACGTGGTCAGCAAGGAGATGTACACCTTCGAGGACCGCGGCGGCCGGTCGCTGACGCTGCGCCCGGAGTTCACCGCCGGGGTGCTGCGGTCGGTGCTGGAGCACGGCCTGCACAAGCAGGGCGGGCTGCCGGTCAAGATCTGGACGACCGGCCCGGCGTTCCGCGCCGAACGGCCCCAGCAGGGCCGCTACCGGCAGTTCTACCAGCTCGACCTGGAGGCGATCGGCAGCGAGGACCCGCAGGTCGACGCCGAGACGATCGCGATCGCCTGGAACTGGTACCGCTCGCTCGGCCTCACCCAGGTGCGGCTGCTGCTGAACTCGCTGGGCTGCAAGGAGTGCCGTCCCGCCTACCGGGCCCTGCTGCAGGACTTCCTGCGCGGCCTGGACCTGGACGACGCCACCCGCGCCCGGATCGACATCAACCCGCTGCGGGTGCTGGACGACAAGCGTCCCGAGGTGCGGGCCCAGCTTGACGGGGCCCCGCTGATGGCCGACCACCTGTGCGGCGACTGCAAGGCCCACCACGACCGGGTCCGCGAGCTGCTCGCCGATCTGGGCATCGCCTGGGAGGACACCCCCACCCTGGTGCGCGGGCTGGACTACTACACCCGCACCACCTACGAGTTCGACCACCCGCTGCTCGGCGCCCAGTCGGGCATCGGCGGAGGCGGACGCTACGACGGGCTGTCGGAGGACATCGGCGGCCCGCCGCTGCCGGGCATCGGCTTCGGGCTCGGCCTCGACCGCACCGTCCTGGCGCTGGAGGCCGAGGGCACCGGCTTCACCGCGCCGCCGCGCTGCCAGGTGTTCGGCGTCGCGCTCGGCGACGAGCCGGGCCGCAGACTGTTCGCGCTGGTGAACGAGCTGCGGCAGGCCGGGATCGCCGCCGACATGGCCTACGGGGGCAAGAGGCTCAAGGGCGCCATGAAGGACGCCGACCGGTCCGGGGCGCGGTACGCGGTGATCCTGGGCGAGCGAGATATCGCCGCCGGGTCCGCGCAGGTGAAGGACCTGGAAGGCGGTGACCAGGCCGCCGTGCCGCTCCCCCAGATCGTCTCCACGTTGAAGGAAAGGCTTTCAGGATGATCCGCTCGCACGAGGCGGGGACGCTCCGCAAGGAGCATGCCGGGCAGCAGGTCACGCTGGCCGGCTGGGTGGCCCGCCGCCGCGACCACGGCGGTGTCACGTTCATCGACCTGCGCGACGCCTCCGGCACCGCGCAGGTGGTCTTCCGTGAAGAGGACACCGCGCACGACCTGCGGTCGGAGTTCTGCGTCAAGATCACCGGCGAGGTGCGGGTGCGGCCCTCCGGCAACGAGAACCCCGAGCTGCCCACCGGCGACATCGAGGTGGCCGCCTCCGACATCGAGGTGCTGTCGGAGGCGGCGCCGCTGCCGTTCCCGATCGAGGGCGACGTCAACGTCAACGAGGAGGTCCGGCTCAAGTACCGGTACCTCGACATCCGCCGCGACGCCGTCGCCAAGGCGATGCGGGTCCGCTCCGAGGGCTCCTTCCTCGTGCACGAGGTCATGCGCGAGCACGGCTTCGTCAACGTCGAGACCCCGACGCTGACCCGCTCCACGCCCGAGGGCGCCCGCGACTTCCTGGTGCCGGTCCGCCTCAAGCCGGGCAGCTGGTACGCGCTGCCGCAGTCCCCGCAGCTGTTCAAGCAGCTGCTGATGGTCTCCGGCCTGGAGCGTTACTACCAGATCGCGCGCTGCTACCGCGACGAGGACTCCCGCGCCGACCGGCAGCCGGAGTTCACCCAGATCGACATCGAGATGTCGTTCGCGGAGCAGGACGACGTGATCCGGGTCGCCGAGGACCTGGTCGCGCGGCTGTGGAAGGAGATCGCCGGCTACGAGGTCCCCCGGCCGATCCCCCACCTCACCTACGCCGAGGCCATGTCCCGGTACGGCTCCGACAAGCCCGACCTGCGGTTCGGCAACGAGCTGACCGAGCTGACCGAGTACTTCTCCGGCACCTCGTTCCGCGTCTTCCAGGCCCCCTACGTCGGCGCCGTCGTCATGCCGGGCGGGGCGTCCCAGACCCGCAAGGAGCTGGACGCCTGGCAGGACTGGGCCAAGGCCCGCGGCGCCCGCGGCCTGGCCTACGTCCTGGTCCAGGAGGACGGCACGCTCGGCGGCCCGGTCGCCAAGAACCTCTCCGAGGACGAGAAGGCCGGCCTGGCCGCCAAGGTCGGCGCCGCGCCCGGTGACGCGATCTTCTTCGCGGCCGGGAAGCCGCACGCGATGCGCGAGCTGCTGGGCGCCGCCCGGCTGGAGATCGGCCGCCGCTGCGAGCTGATCGACGAGTCGGCGTGGGCGTTCTGCTGGGTGGTGGACGCCCCCGTGTTCGAGCCCGCCGAGGACGAGAAGGGCGAGCAGATCGGCTGGACGCCGGTGCACCACCCGTTCACCGCGCCCAAGCCCGCGTTCTGGGGCGACTTCCAGGACCGTCCCGGCGATGCGCTCGCCGACGCCTACGACATCGTCTGCAACGGCAACGAGATCGGCGGCGGGTCCATCCGTATCCACCGCGCCGAGATGCAGCAGCGGGTGTTCGACGTGCTGGGGCTGACCAAGGAGGAGGCCGAGTCCAAGTTCGGGTTCCTGCTGGAGGCGTTCAAGTACGGCCCGCCCCCGCACGGCGGCATCGCGTTCGGCTGGGACCGCATGGTCATGCTGCTGGCCGGGGTCGACACCATCCGCGACGTGATCGCGTTCCCGAAGGCCGCCTCCGGGCACGACCCGCTGACCGGCGCTCCCACGCCCATCAGCGAGCAGCAGCGCAAGGAGGCCGGGGTCGACGTCATCCCCGAGGACGCCCCCGGAGAATGAGCGTGCGCGAAAGGGCCGGTCCCAGCGGACCGGCCCTTTCCTCGGGAAAGACCACCTCAGCCCACCGAGCAACCCCGCGACGACCTCAGGCGTTGCGATCGCGTGCGAAGCCAGGTTCGAGCGAAGCGAGAACCTGATCGCGCAGCGAGCCGCCAGGCGAGTCGGAGCGATGCAGCGATCGCCGCAGGCGCGACAAGCGACGAGCCGCCAGGCGAGGAGCGCAGCTCGCGCCTGCAATGAGAGAGAGCGCAGCTCGCGACCTGCAATCAGCGCTGCGTGCCGCTGGTGACGCGGTAGACGTCGTACACGCCGTCGATCGAGCGGACCGCCTTCAGGACGTGCCCCAGATGCTTGGGATCGCCCATCTCGAAGGTGAAGCGGCTGACGGCGACCCGGTCGCGGGTGGTGGTGACCGACGCCGACAGGATGTTGACGTGCTGGTCCGACAGCACCCGCGTCACGTCCGACAGCAGCCGCGGCCGGTCCAGCGCCTCCACCTGGATGGCGACCAGGAAGACCGAGTCCTCGCCGGGCGACCACTTGACATCGATCAGCCGGTCGGGCTGGGATTTCAGGCTGGCCACGTTGGCGCAGTCGGAGCGGTGCACCGACACCCCGTGCCCGCGGGTCACGAAGCCCACGATGTCGTCGCCGGGCACCGGTGTGCAGCAGCGCGACAGCCGCACCCACACGTCGGAGTCGCCGGCCACGACCACGCCGGGGTCGCCGGTCGTCCGGGTGCGCTTGCGCTTGGTGGGAAGCGCGATCTCGGCCAGGTCCTCGTCGGCGCTCTCCACTCCGCCGAGGGCCTCCACCAGCCGCTGGACGACGTTCTGCGCGGAGATGTGGCCCTCGCCGACGGCGGCGTACAGCGAGGAGACGTCCGGGTAGCGCATGTCGCGGGCGAGCGCCAGCAGCGCCTCCCCCGACATCATCCGCTGCAGCGGCATGTTCTGCTTGCGCATCGCGCGGGCGATGGAGTCCTTCCCGGACTCGATCGCGGTGTCCCGCCGCTCCTTGGAGAACCAGTGTTTGATCTTGTTGCGGGCGCGGGCGCTCTTGACGAAGTTGAGCCAGTCGCGGCTGGGCCCGGCGTCCTGGGACTTGGAGGTGAAGACCTCGACGGTGTCGCCGTTGTCCAGGGTGGACTCCAGCGGCACCAGCCGCCCGTTGACGCGGGCGCCGATACATCGGTGCCCGACCTCGGTGTGGATGGCGTAGGCGAAGTCGACCGGCGTCGCCCCCTGCGGGAGGGCCATCACGTCGCCCTTGGGGGTGAAGACGAACACCTCCGAGACCGACAGGTCGAACCGCAGCGACTCCAGGAACTCGGCCGGGTCGGCGGTCTCCTTCTGCCAGTCCAGCAGCTGCCGCAGCCACTGCATGTCGCCGGCCTTGCGGCCGCCGACCGTCTCCTCCTTGTACTTCCAGTGCGCCGCGACGCCGTACTCGGCCCGCCGGTGCATGCCCCAGGTGCGGATCTGCAGCTCGACCGGCTTGCCCTCGGGCCCTATCACCGTCGTGTGCAGCGACTGGTACATGTTGAACTTGGGCATCGCGATGTAGTCCTTGAACCGGCCGGGGACCGGGTTCCATCGCGCGTGGATCGAGCCGAGGGCGGCGTAGCAGTCGCGGACGCTGTCGACCAGCACCCGGATGCCGACCAGATCGTAGATGTCGTCGAAGCTGACATCCCGGGCGATCATCTTCTGGTAGATCGAGTAGTAGTGCTTGGGCCGGCCGGTCACGCTGGCCTTGATCTTGGCCTCGCGCAGGTCGGTCGACACGTTCTCGATCACGTCCTGCAGGAAGTCGTCGCGCCGCGGGGCCCGCTCGGCGACCAGCCGGGCGATCTCGTCGAACCGCTTGGGGTAGAGCGTGGCGAAGGAGAGGTCCTCCAGCTCCCACTTCAGCGTGTTCATGCCCAGCCGGTGGGCCAGCGGCGCGAAGACCTCCAGCGTCTCGCGGGCCTTCTTCTCCTGCTTGTGCCGCGGCATGTAGCGCAGCGTCCGCATGTTGTGCAGCCGGTCGGCGAGCTTGATCACCAGCACCCGGATGTCGCGGGACATCGCCACGACCATCTTGCGGACGGTCTCGGCCTCGGCCGCCTCGCCGTACTTGACCTTGTCGAGCTTGGTCACCCCGTCGACCAGCGCGGCGATCTCGTCGCCGAAGTCGGAGCGCAGCTCCTCCAGCGTGTAGGGGGTGTCCTCGACGGTGTCGTGCAGCAGCGCCGCGCACAGCGTCTCGGTGTTCATGCCGAGCTCGGCCAGGATGGCGGAGACGGCGAGCGGATGGGTGATGTAGGGGTCGCCGCTCTTGCGCTTCTGGTCGCGGTGGTAGTGCGCCGCGACGTCGTAGGCGCGTTCGATCAGCCGCAGGTCCGCCTTCGGATGCGTGTTGCGGACCGTCTTGATGAGTGGTTCGAGTACCGGGTTCATAGCGGGACCGCGCTGGGAGCCCAGGCGGGCGAGCCTGCGGCGCACCCGGGCGGCGGACGGCGGAATCGTGGTCTGGGACGGGTTCGCGGCCCGGCCGGGCCTGGACGAACCGGTGGACGGGCCTCCCGGCCCTTTGTGCCCGGATTCGGAGGCCCTTGCCCCCTGCCTGCCCGCGGCTCTGGCAGGCGGCGCCCCACTGGAGGAGCGCCCTGGGACGGCGCTCCCCTCCCCGCCGGTGTCTCCACCGCCGGAAGCGGGCCGGCCGGACGAAGGCCCCGAAGCCGCGGGGTCAGAAGACGCGGGATCCGAGGACGCGGACCCGGAAGAGACGGACCCGGAAGAGACGGACCCGGAAGAGACGGACCCGGAAGAGACGGACCCGGAAGAGACGGACCCGGAAGAGGCGGGATCGGAAGAAGCGGGGCCGGAAGAAGCGGACCCGGAAGATGTGGGGGCGGAGGGCGCCGGCTCTGCGGAGGCGGCCTCCGGGGAGGGAGTCGGCGTACGGGGCCCGGTGGGGTCCTTCGCCTCGGACGGCCCTTCGGTGTTCTCCGTCACACCGGGCCCTCCAGCGGGCCCGGCGGTCCCTTTCCCCTGGGCAGGCCGTTCGGCGGACGCGTCCGCCGGCTCCGGCGAGACATCGCCGGGCTCGGGCGCGGACGGCTCGGTGGAAGGCGGCTCGGCGGGTGCACCGGCCGGCTTACGCGTGGCGGCCTGGGACGGTGGGATGGCGGTGCCGGAACGGGCGGGAGGGTTTTCGGTCGGGCCGTTGGCGTCTGCCGCGGCGGGTGCCGGGGATCCGGAATCGGTGGGCGGGGTCTGGCCGCCGGGGGCCTCGCCCGCCGGAGCGGGACGGCCGGGTTCACCGGGAGCGGGCTCGCGCGCGGGAGGCGCGGCGGCCGTACCGGCGGCCCTGGCCCGGGCCGCGTGCGCGTCCCGCCTGGTCTCCGGCTGCGTCGCCGGGCCCGCCGTTCCTTCGGCCACCGTTTCGGTCACCGCGTCGGTCGATACCACCTCACCGGGCACCCAGCCTCCTTGGACCTCGGGGCGCCATACCCTCCTCGCCCCGCGGGATGCGCCCGTCCCCCGCCGGACCCGATGGCGTCAGTGTATCCGCCACCCATTTCGTACTAGACCGTAACCAGTGAATGAACGTCCAGATTCCCGAGCTTGTCCCGTCCATGCAGAAACGACAGCTCCATCAGGACCGAAATCCCGACGACCTCGCCGCCCGCCCGGCGGACCAATTCCGCGGCCGCCCGGGCGGTGCCCCCCGTGGCCAGGACATCGTCGACGATCAGCACCCGTTCGCCGGGGCCGAAGGCGTCCACGTGCATCTCGATGGTCTCGGTCCCGTATTCGAGATCATAGGTCTCCTCGTACGAACGCGAGGGCAGCTTTCCCTTTTTCCGCACGGGGACGAACCCGGCGCCGAAGTGGTAGGCCACCGGGGCGGCCAGGATGAACCCGCGCGCCTCGATCCCGACGATCTTGTCGACGGTGCCGCGGCCGTGATGGTTGACGATGGCGTCCACCACGCCCGCGAACGCCACGTGGTCGGCCAGCAGCGGCGTGATGTCCTTGAAGACGACGCCGGCCTTGGGATAGTCGGCCACGTCCCGGATCCGGTCCTGGATCAGCCTGTCGAGGTCCACCTGGTGCTCCCTGGTCATGCCTCGGCCGTGCCCCCGTCCGCGGGACGGTGGACACGGCCGACACTTCCGTTCGTTCGCTACTTGCCCCGGCGCTGCTGCCGGGTGCCCCGCTTGGGCTGCTGGCGGGGCCCCTGCTGGACGACCTTGCGCACGGTCACCGACGCCGGGATCTCGTCGGCGGGGACGTCGTCGGACGGCTCCGCGCCGTCGTCACCGTCGCCGTCACCCGCTGCGCCGCCGCCCCGGCCCACGGCCACCGCGGCCTCGGCCTTGGCCGCCTTGGCCTGCCGCTTGGCGCTGTTCTCCCGGCGGACGATGTTGGCCCGCAGCTCGCGGTACTTGGGCTCCCGCTCCTTCAGCTGCACCAGCAGCGGAGTGGCCACGCAGATCGAGGAGTAGGTGCCGACGATCATGCCGACGAACAGCGACAGCGACAGGTCCTTCAGCGTGCCCGCGCCGAACAGCGTGGTGCCGATGAACAGGATCGCCGCGACCGGCAGGATCGCCACCAGCGAGGTGTTCAATGAGCGGACCAGGGTGCTGCTGAGGGCCTGGTTGGCCGCCTCGCTGTAGGTGATCTTGGAGGTCGGGCCGAGCGGCTTGGTGACCTCCTTGATCATGTCGAACACCACGACGGCGTCGTACAGCGAGTAGCCCAGGATGGTCAGGAAGCCCAGCAGCGTCGCGGGCGTGACCTCGAACCCCGACCAGGCGTACACGCCCGCCGTGATCACCAGGTCGTGCACCAGCGCCACCACGGCTGCCAGCGCCATCCGCCACTCGAACGCCACCGACAGGTAGGCGATGATCAGCACCATGAAGACCAGCAGCGCCTGCCAGGCCTTCTCGGAGATCTCACCGCCCCAGGACGCCCCCACCACCTGGGTGCTGACCCGCTGGGCCGGGACGTTCAGCTCCTCGGCGACGTTCTCCTTGACCTCGGTCACCTTGGTGGAACTGAGGCTCTCGGTGGTGACCCGCCAGTCGCCGCCCGCCTTCTGCACGATCGCCTGGTGCGCCCCGCCGCCGGTGACGGCGCCGCGCACCTGCTCGATCGAGGCGCTGGGCGCGCTGAAGGTGAACACCGAGCCGCCCTTGAACTCCACGCCGAAGTTCAGGCCCTGGACCAGCAGGCCGGCGATGGACAGCACCAGCAGCAGCCCCGAGATGGAGTACCACAGCTTGGGCTTGCCGACGATGTCGGCGCTGATCTCGCCCCGGTAGATCCGGGAGATGACTGCGCGCAGCCCCAGCATCAGGCCTCCTGGCTCTTCGGGCTCGTGGAGCGGGCGGAACCGGCGCCGGCGCCGGCGGTCGCGGTGGCCTTGGCCGGGCCAGCGGCGGGCGCCGCGGCGCCGGTGCCGCCGGGCGCCGCCTTGCGCAGCCGCCTGGCGTCCAGCCCCGACAGCGGATGGCCGCGGCCGAAGAACCTGGTCCGCGACAGCAGCCCCACCAGCGGTTTGGTGAAGAAGAACACCACGACCACGTCGATCAGCGTCGTCAGGCCCATCGCGAACGCGAAGCCCCGGACCCCGCCGACGGCGAGGAAGTACAGCACCAGCGCGGCCAGGAACGTCACCGCGTCGGCGACCAGGATGGTGCGCCGCGCCCGCTTCCACGCCACCTCGACCGAGGGCCGCAGCGTACGGCCCGCGCGCAGCTCGTCGCGCAGCCGCTCGAAGTAGACGATGAACGAGTCGGCGGTGATGCCGATCGAGACGATCAGACCGATGATGTGCGGCAGCGACAGCCGGAAGCCCATGTTCTCACCGAGGATCACCACCGACACGTAGGTGATCCCGGAGGCCACCAGCAGGCTGGAGACCGCCACCAGCCCCAGGCCCCGGTAGTAGAACAGGCAGTACAGCACCACCAGCACCAGCCCGATCGCACCGGCGATCATGCCGCCGCGCAGCTGGTCGGAGCCCAGCGTGGAGGACACCTCGTCGATCGAGCTCTGGGTGAACTCCAGCGGCAGCGCGCCGTACTTGAGCACGTTGGCCAGGTCGGTGGCGTAGGTCTGGTTGAAGCTCTCCGGCGGGCCGTCGATCTGCGCGGTGCCGCCGGTGATGGCGCCCCGGCTGATGCTGGGCGCCGACACGACCTGGCCGTCCAGCACGATCGCGATCTGGGAGCGCGGGGAGCTGGGGTCCTGCTGGTAGGCCTGGTAGGCCTCGGTGGTGGCCTGCCCGAACTGGCGGCCGCCCAGGGACTTGAACTTCAGGCTGACCCACCAGCTGCTCTGCCCCTGGGTGGCGTCCGGCGGCATCGCCGAGGCGTCGGAGACCTGCTCGCCCAGCACCCGGACCGGGCCGAGGATGTACTTGGCGACCTGGCCCCGCTCCTCCTTCTGGTCGCAGGCGGCCACCCACTTGCGGTTGGGGTCGTTGGACCCCTGCACCCGCTTGTCGGGGACGTAGCAGTTCAGCTCCTCGAACTGCTTGATGACGTTCTTGTCGTCGATGCCGGTGTAGTCGGGCGCGCCGGTGGCGGCGCCCGGCGGCACCAGGTTCGACGGCAGCGACGTCGGCGCCGGCGAACCCGAGCCGGACGGCGACGGGGAGGCCCCGCCCGAGCCGGACGGCGTGGGCGTCGGCGCAGCGAACGCCTCCGACATCGCCCGGCCCCGCGAGGACGGCGACGCGCTGGGCGAGGCGCTCGAGGAACCGCTGGGAGACGCGCTCGGGGACGGGCTCGCCTTGCCCGAGCTCTTGGCGGTGGGCGTGGCCGACGGGCTCGGCGCCGCCCCCGTGGGCTTGCCGTCGGCCACCGCGTACACCTGGCGGAACTGCAGCTTGGCCGTGGTGCCGATGAGCTGGACCACCCGGTCCTGGCCCTCGCCCGGCACGTTCACCACGATGTTGCTGGAGCCCTGCTTGGCCACCTCGGCGTCGGAGACGCCCAGACCGTTGACCCGCTGGGTCATGATCTTGACGGCCTGGTCCATCTGGGTGGACGGCGGCGTCCGCCCGTCGGCGGTCTTGGCGGTCAGCGTGACGGTGGTCCCGCCGGCCAGGTCCAGCCCCAGCTTGGGGGTGGGCTGGCCCTGCAGGAACATCACGCCGGTGAGGGCCGCCATGACCACGAACAGCGCGAGGAGCGTACGCCCTGGATTGGGAATGTTGCTGCGAGGCGGAGCCACTGGTCGTCTAACTTCCCGTAGTCGTCGTCGGTGGGCGGCCGGGCGGCGCGCCCGGCCGTTGTCGGCGGATCGCCGGGATCAGCCGGAGGACTTCTTCAGGCCCTTGCCCGCGCCGGCTCCCTGCGCGGCGGGCTTGTCGTCCTCGTCGGCGTCGGCGGCCGTGGCCCCGCCGTCCGCGCCGTCCTCGTCGGCGTCGGCGGACTCGCCCTTGCCGTCCTTCTTCAGGTCGGTCTTGGCGGTCTCCTCGCCGAGGTCCTCGTCGTCGTCCTCGGTGAGGTCGATCTCCTCGGCGGGCTTGTCGGCCTCGGTGACGACCTGCATCACGGCCTGCTTGACGAACCGGGCCTGGACACCGGGGGCGATCTCCAGCACGAGGCCGTCGTCGTCCACCGACACCACGTCGGCGTACATCCCGCTGGTCGTCATCACCCGCGCCCCGGGCGCCAGGGCGCTCTGCATCTGCAGCTGCTCCTTGCGCCGCTTGCTCTGCGGCCGGATCAGCAGGAAGTAGAAGACCAGGGGCACGGCCAGGAGCAGCAGGAGGTTGAAGGCCCCGCTACCGCTCTGCTCTGCCGCAATAATCATGTCGCTGCCCATCACTGGGGCATCCTTCCGATGTGGTTTGCCCAGCCTGTCGCCGATGTGGCGGCGTCCGATGGAGCGGTCGGCCGGGAACGGGTGACCAAGTCCCGGAGTCTAGAGAGTACGCCAGACACCGGCAACGACGTGACGATCGGGAGCGGCGTGAAGTTCCCAAGCCGTTACGGCCCGCACGCCACTCTGTGATCATCGGCGACGATCACTGCTCCGGCTGGTCGTCGTCGTCCAGTGCGAACAGGGTACCCGCCATCGGCGCGGACGGGGGCGGCGTGAGGCCCAGGTGCGCCCAGGCCGCCGGGGTGGCCACCCTGCCCCGCGGCGTACGGGCCAGCAGACCCTGCCTGACCAGGAAGGGCTCGGCCACGACCTCCACCGTCTCCGGCTCCTCCCCCACCGACACCGCCAGCGTCGACAGCCCCACCGGGCCGCCGCCGAACTTGCGCATCAGCGAGGCCAGCACGGCCCGGTCGAGGCGGTCCAGCCCGCGCTCGTCGACCTCGTAGAGCTTCAGCGCGGCCTGGGCGAGCTCGCGGTCGACGGCGCCGTCGGCGCGCACCTCCGCGTAGTCGCGGACGCGGCGCAGCAGCCGGTTGGCGATCCGGGGCGTGCCGCGGGAGCGCCCGGCGACCTCCGCGGCGCCCTCGTCGCTGATGTCGACCTCCAGCAGCCGGGCCGACCGCTTGACGATCACCTCCAGCTCGGCGGGCTCGTAGAAGTCCATGTGCGCCACGAACCCGAACCGGTCGCGCAGCGGCCCCGGCAGCATGCCCGCCCTGGTGGTGGCGCCGACCAGCGTGAACGGGGCGATGTCGAGCGGGATCGCGGTCGCGCCCGGGCCCTTGCCCACCACGACGTCGACGCGGAAGTCCTCCATCGCCATGTAGAGCATCTCCTCGGCGGGGCGCGCCATCCGGTGGATCTCGTCCAGGAACAGCACCTCCCCCTCCGCGAGGGTGGACAGCACCGCCGCCAGGTCGCCGGCCCGCTCGATCGCCGGGCCGGAGGAGATCCGCAGCGGCTGCCCCAGCTCGGCGGCGATGATCATCGCGAGGGTCGTCTTGCCCAGCCCGGGCCCGCCCGACAGCAGCACGTGGTCGGGGGTGCGGCCGCGCCGCAGCGCGCTGTGCAGCACCAGCGACAGCTGCTCGCGCACCCGCTCCTGGCCGATGAAGTCGTCGAGCCGCTTGGGGCGCAGCGCGGCCTCGATGACCTGCTCCTCCGGCCCGTCGGCGTCGGCCGAGACGATCCTGTCGGGCTGGTCCATCGGCCCCGTCACCTGCTGAGCTTCTTCAGCGCGGACTTCAGCAGCACGGCGACCGGCGGCGGGTCGCCGCCGTCGAGGTCGGCGGCGACCGCGTCCACGGCGGCGTCGGCGTCCCTGGCCGACCAGCCGAGGTTGATCAGGCCGTTCTGGACCTGCTCGCGCCACGGTTCGGCGTGCACGGGGGCGCGCACGTCGGCTCCGGTCCCGATCGGGCCGCCGAGCCGGTCCTTCAGTTCCAGGACGATCCGCTGGGCGCCCTTCTTGCCGATCCCGGGCACCTTGGTCAGGGCCGCGAGGTCCTCGCCGGACACCGCCAGGCGCAGCGCGTCGGGGCTGTGCACGGCCAGCATCGCCAGTGCCAGGCGCGGGCCGACGCCGCTGGCGGTCTGCAGCAGCTCGAACACCGTCCGCTCGTCCTCGTCGGCGAACCCGAAGAGCGTCAGCGAGTCCTCCCGGACGACCAGGGACGTCGGGACCTTGGCCTCCTCGCCCACCCGCAGCCCGGCGAGCGTCGCCGGGGTGCACTGCACCGACAGGCCCACGCCGTGCACGTCGATGACGGCGGCGTCCGGTCCCGCGGCGGCCACCCGGCCGCTGACGAAGGCGATCACTGCCCCACTCCCCCTCTGGTCCTGGTACGGGCGGCGGCCAGCCTCGCCTGCGCCCCGCCGCGCCAGACATGGCAGATCGCCAGCGCCAGCGCGTCGGCGGCGTCGGCGGGCCTGGGCGCGGTCTCCAGCCGCAGCAGCCGGGTCACCATCTTGGTGACCTGGGCCTTGTCCGCGCGGCCGTTGCCGGTGACGGCGGCCTTGGCCTCGCTGGGGGTGTGCATCGCCACCGGCAGCCCGCGCCGGGCCGCGACCAGCATGGCGACCCCGGCCGCCTGCGCGGTGCCCATGACGGTGCGCACGTTGTGCTGGGAGAAGACCCGCTCGACCGCGACCGCGTCGGGCCGCAGCTCGTCCATCAGCGCCTCGATGCCGGTCTCGATGCCCAGCAGGCGGGTGGCGATGTCGTCGCCGGGCGAGGTCCGGACGACCTCGACGCGCACCAGCCGCAGCGGTGTGCCCGGGGCGCCGTCGACCACGCCCACCCCGCATCTGGTGAGCCCTGGGTCCACGCCCATCACCCGCAACGCCGCTCCTTCGATCTTCTGTTCGACGGGCGCCACGCTACCGAACCCGCCGGACAATCGTCGCGCATCGCGGGGCCGTGTCGAAACGGCGGGCGCCGCCGTTCCGAGAACGGCGGCGCCCGATGCCGTGCTCCGGACCGGAGCCTCAGTCGAGGGCGGCGAGGACCTCGTCGGAGACGTCGAAGTTGGCGTAGACGTCCTGGACGTCGTCGGAGTCCTCCAGGGCCTCGATCAGCCGGAAGACCTTCTTGGCGTTCTCCTCGTCCAGCGGGACCGAGACGCTGGGCAGCCAGCTGGAGTCGGCCGACTCGTAGTCGATCCCGGCGTCCTGCAGCGCGGTGCGCACCGCGGTCAGGTCGCCCGCCTCGGAGACGATCTCGAAGTTGTCGCCGAGGTCGTTGACCTCCTCGGCGCCCGCGTCCAGGACGGCCAGCATGATGTCGTCCTCGGTGGTGCCCGCCTTGGGGACGATCACCACGCCCTTGCGGTTGAACAGGTACGACACCGAGCCCGGGTCGGCCAGGGAGCCGCCGTTGCGGGTGAGCGCCACGCGCACCTCGGAGGCGGCGCGGTTGCGGTTGTCGGTCAGGCATTCGACCAGGAGCGCCACACCGCCGGGGGCGTAGCCCTCGTAGGTGATGTTCTGCCAGTCGGCGCCCCCGGCCTCCTCGCCGGCGCCGCGCTTGCGCGCGCGCTCGATGTTGTCGTTGGGGACGGAGTTCTTCTTCGCCTTGAAGATGGCGTCGTACAGCGTCGGGTTGGCGTCGGGGTCACCGCCGCCCGTCCGCGCCGCGACCTCGACGTTCTTGATCAGCTTGGCGAAGAGCTTGCCCCGCTTGGCGTCGAGGGCCGCCTTCTTGTGCTTGGTCGTCGCCCATTTGGAATGGCCGGACATCCTCTTACTCCTCCTCCATCGCCCGGCGCACCAGATCGGCGAAGTAGTGGTGCACGCGGTGGTCGCCCGTCAGTTCGGGGTGGAACGCGGTCGCCATGAGGCGGCCTTGGCGGACGGCGACGATCCTACCGATGTTCGGACCGCTCTCGGCGCGGCCGAGGACCTGGACGCCCGCGCCGACCGACTCGACCCAGGGCGCGCGGATGAAGACGGCGTGGAACGGCGGGTCTCCGACGCCCTCCAGCGGCACCTCGGCCTCGAACGAGTCGACCTGGCGGCCGAAGGCGTTGCGGCGCACCGTCATGTCGATGCCGCCGATCGTCTCCTGCCCGTCGGCGCCGTCCCGGATCCGGTCCGCCAGCATGATCATGCCGGCGCAGGAGCCGTAGGCGGGCATGCCCGCCTCGATCCGCTTGCGCAGCGGGTCGAGCAGCTCGAAGGTCCGCGCCAGCCGCCACATCGTGGTGGACTCCCCGCCCGGGACGACCAGCGCGTCCACGCTCTCCAGTTCCTCGGGGCGGCGCACCCGCACGGTCCGCGCTCCGGCGCCCTCGAGGGCCCTGGCGTGTTCGCGCACGTCGCCCTGGAGGGCGAGGACGCCGATGGTGGGCACGGCAGCAGTCACGTGGAACCTTCCGGGGAGGGTGCAGGAGGCGTGGGCGCCCCTCGGGACAACCCTAGACGTTCATTACAACGTCCCCGGGCCTGGCGCGTCTTCCCGGGCTCCGGGGGTCAGGAGAGCTTGAAGCGGCGCACCGGCAGCTCCAGCGGCAGGAAGCCGTCCTCGCCGCGGTCGGCGATGCCGCGGCCGAACATGTGGGCGCCCGCCAGCGCCAGCCCGAACTCCTCGGGGTCGAACGGCAGGGGTACGTCCGGGGCGCCGTCGTCGACGGCCTTCCAGAACGGCGCCTCGACCGGCAGCCGCTCGCCCTGGTCGACCACCACGCCGTCCTCGGCGGTGACGAAAACGTCGCGGCGCAGCCGGCCCGCCTCGTACCAGCGGAACCAGCAGCCGGAGATCACGCTGTGCAGGACCAGCACGCCGCAGCTCCCGCCGGGCAGGGCCGCGGCGACGCTGTCGGCGATCCGGCGGGCGTCGTCGTCGAGGCAGAACAGCCGCCGGTCGCACAGCAGCAGCGCCCGGTCGAAGGTGCCGACGAACAGCTCGTCCTCGTACGGCCACAGCGCGAAGTCCAGGACCGTGTCGCCGGTCTCGGTGAGGGTGGCGGCGGGGTAGAGCCCGCGGGCCAGCCTCGCGGCGGCCTCGGGATCGGGGTGGGGGGCAAGGCCCGGCCGGAACACCTCGGCGGGTTCACCGGCGCTCGCACAGGCGAGCGCGACCGACCACCCCATGATCGTCCCCTCCCGCGGCCGCCTGCCGCCCGGGGGCCCGCTCCTCCCCAACGACCGCGCGGCCAGCGTAAACCCTGGGGCGCGGGTTGGGGAGGGGGCGTCGCAAGTAACCGGCGGGTCACCGCCCCGGGTTCACCAGCCGCGCCCGGCGAACTTCTGGTCCTCGCCCAGCGAGGCGACGTTGATGCCGACCATGGCGTCGCCCAGGCCGCGCGAGACCTTGGCGATCACGTCCGGGTCGTCGTGGAAGGTGGTGGCCTCGACGATGGCCTTGGCGCGCTTGGCGGGGTCGCCGGACTTGAAGATGCCCGAGCCGACGAAGACGCCCTCGGCGCCCAGCTGCATCATCATGGCCGCGTCGGCCGGGGTGGCGATGCCGCCCGCGGTGAACAGCACCACCGGCAGCCTGCCCGCCTCGGCGATCTCCTTGACCAGCTCGTAGGGGGCCTGCAGCTCCTTGGCGGCCACGTACAGCTCGTCCTCGGGGAGCCCCTGGAGGCGCCTGATCTCGGCCCGGATCTTGCGCATGTGGGTGGTGGCGTTGGAGACGTCGCCGGTGCCGGCCTCGCCCTTGGAGCGGATCATGGCCGCGCCCTCGGTGATGCGGCGCAGCGCCTCGCCGAGGTTGGTGGCCCCGCACACGAACGGGACGGTGAACGCCCACTTGTCGATGTGGTTCTCGTAGTCGGCCGGGGTCAGGACCTCGGACTCGTCCACATAGTCGACGCCCAGCGCCTGCAGCACCTGGGCCTCGACGAAGTGCCCGATCCTGGCCTTGGCCATGACGGGGATCGACACCGCCCCGATGATGCCCTCGACCATGTCGGGGTCGCTCATCCGGGAGATGCCGCCCTCGGCGCGGATGTCGGCGGGCACCCGCTCCAGCGCCATCACGGCGACCGCGCCGGCGTCTTCGGCGATCTTCGCCTGGTCGGGCGTGACCACGTCCATGATCACGCCGCCCTTGAGCATCTCCGCCATGCCGCGCTTGACCCGGGCGGTCCCGGTGGCGGGAGCGTTGGTCGGCTCGGGGGCGGGATTCGCAGTGGACACGGGCATTCCTCACGTGAACGGACGACGGGTATGAATCCATGATATTGCCTGCTCGACCCGGACATGGACCCGCCATGGTGTCAAGATCGCGGGCGCCTTCCTTACGGAGTGGAGCCCGCCGCGGCGGCCCCGCGCCGCTAGGGGATGCGGGGGCTGCCGTTGTTGACGAGCACCACCCAGACCTGCCCGGGCGCGAACGTCATCGGTTTGCCGTCGGCGGTGGTGAAGGTCGTCCCCTTGTCCTCCGAGGGCCGCGACCAGGTTGTGTCGTAGGCCTTGCCGTCGCGCAGCACCACGGCGCGGCCGGTGCCGGTGGTCTTGATCAGCGGCGTGTAGTTGCCGAGGAAGTCGTGGAACCGCGAACGGGTCGTCTCGGCGTACTGGACGACCACCGTCCGCCCGCCCAGGACCCCGCCCTCGGTCGCGGTGTTGGCGCGCCCGTTGTGGGCCGACAGCCACCGCTTCTGCCTGGCCGACCAGGTGAAGGACATCCGCGTGGACGGCCAGCGGGCCGTGAAGGCGGCGGTCGGCTTGCCGCCCTCGGGCGCCGGGCCGAAACGGAACCCGATGTCGCGCGGCCCCTCGGCCTTGGGGGCCTGCCTCAGCAGCGTCCTCGGGTTGGCGTAGAGGTTGTAGGGGATGGGCTTGGGCCCCGCCCGGAAGTAGGCGCGGCCGCCGTTGTCCTGCGAGATGTCGTACACCGGCGCCTGCTTGATGTACTTCTTCATCTTGCTCTGGACGCCGGAGAACGCGAACGCGGGCCGCCCGAACTGCGGGAGGATGTGCAGGTCGGAGATCCGGGCGCTGCGGACCGGACCGACCCGCGCGGGCAGTTTCGAGGAGTAGACGGCCATCAGCCGGGTCTCGCCGCCCTCCACCTGCTCCACGTACACGATGTCGGCCGCGCTCACCCCGGTCTGCGGCAGCGCCGCCTGAGTGTTCTCGATCTTCACCGCCAGGACCGGGTTGGTCACCCCGGTCCGCCCGCCGGTGAACGGATGGGTGGCGGGAGCGGCCGGCTTCTCCGCGCCCCCTGGGCCGGCGGCGTTGGGGGGCGCCGCCGTCTCCGGTCCGTCCGAGCCGGAGCACGCGGTCAGGGCGCCGCCGAGCACGGCGGCGCCGATCCCGGCGGCCAGCCGTCCGCGCACCCCTCCGGCCCACGCATTTCGCACGATTCACCCTCCCGTCGGCGACCTGCCCGAGGGTAGCGAATACGAAATACCGCTTTGGTCCGGTTCAATCCCGTGCCGGCGGGGTCAGCCGCGCAGGGCTTCCGGGGGATCGTCGTCGATCTCGAAGAAGCCCGGCAGCGGAGCCCGCCCGGCCAGCGGCAGCACGCGGATCAGCATCTTGCGGCGCGCGGTCCGTGCCTGCGCCACCGCGTCGTTGTAAAAGCGGCGGGCGTAGACGACCTTGGCCGCCGCCCCGCCCATCTCGTCCAGCACCGGCTGCCCGTCGCCCTTCTCCTTCAGGGTGTCGGCGAAGTCGGGCTGGTCCACCACCGCCCGCAGCGCCCGGGACAGGTCGCTCTCGGCGAACTCGCGGGACTCGGCGTCGGCGGTGCGGGCCTCGTGCGCCGCGGTGGCCAGCACCAGGCTGGTCGCCGGGTCCAGCAGCCGCGAGGCGGCCAGCTCCAGCGCCACCGCCGCGCGCCGCACCAGCGCCGCGTCCAGCGCGGCCCGGGCCGTCTCCACCCGCACGTGCAGCCGGTCCAGCCGGGTGGCACGCCAGGAGACGTACACGCCGACGAGGAAGACGACCGCGATCCAGAACAGGACGTCGATGATCCATTCGGGGAACATGTGACAGAAACCTCTCAGGCCCCGCGACCGGACTCGACGACCCCGGCGCCGTCCAGGGCGACCGTCTCGTACACCCGCAGCACGTCCCGGGCCACCGCCGACCAGTCGTAGCGGCGGACGGCGGCGCGCGCCTCGGCCGACAGCTGCTTGCGCCGGGCCGGGTCGTCCAGCAGCTCGCCCGCCGCGGCGGCCAGCGCCTCGTGGTCGCCGACCGGGAACAGCGCCCCGGCGCGGCCGCCCAGCAGCACCCGGTCGAAGGCCTCGATGTCGCTGGCCAGGATCGGGGCGCCCGCCGACATCGCCTCGGCCAGCACGATGCCGAAGCTCTCCCCGCCCAGGTTGGGCGCCACGAAGACGTCCACCGAGTGGTAGGCGCGGACCTTGTCCTCCTCGCTGACCATGCCCAGCACCACCACCCGGTCGCGCAGCTCCGGCGAGACCTTGGCGACGACGTCGCCGGCGTCGCCCGGCCCGGCCAGCAGCAGCCGCAGCCCGGGCCGCTCGCGCCCGAGGATCTCGAACGCGCGCAGCAGCACCGGCAGCCCCTTGCGCTGCTCGTCCATGCGCCCCAGGAAGCCCAGCGCGCCGCCGGCGCCGCGGCCGGCCCCGTCCGCCTCGCCGCCGTCGGCACGGCCCGCCCAGCCCGGCAGCGGCTCGGCCATCGCGTACCGCTCGGTGGCGACCCCGTTGGGGATCAGCACCGCGTCGCCGCCCAGATGCTCCACCAGCGTCTTGCGGGCCGCCTCCGACACCGCGATCCGGCCGGTGATCTTCTCCAGCGCGCTCTGCAGGATCGGCGCCGTGACCGACACCAGCCGCGACTTCTGGTACGAGGCGTGGAAGGTGCCGACGATCGGCCCGTCGGCCGCCCAGCAGGCCAGGATGCCCAGCGACGGCGCGGCGGGCTCGTGCACGTGCAGCACGTCGAAGCGGCCCTCGTTGATCCACCGCCGGACCCGGCCGGCCGACAGGAACCCGAAGGCGACCCGTCCGACCGAGCCGTTGTAGGGCACCGGGACGGCCCGGCCCGCCGGCACCACGAACGGGGGCAGCGGGACGTCGTCGTCGGCCGGCGCGATCACCGAAACCTCGTGGCCGAGGCCGATCAGCGCCTCCGCCAGGTCGCGGATGTGCTGCTGGACGCCGCCCGGGACGTCCCACTCGTACGGGCAGACGATGCCGATCCTCACCGGCCCGCCTCCTCCAGATCCTCCACCCACACCTTCTGGAGCATGTGCCAGTCCTCGGGGTGCGCGGCGATGCCCTCCTCGAACACGCGTGCGAGCTGCTGCGTCATGGCCTGGATCTTCTCCTGTCTGACGCCCCCGGCCGGAACCGGGACCTCGTCGTGGACGCGTGCCGCCCAGTACTCGCCTTCGTACCACAGGGTGACCGGGAACAGCGCGGCCCCCGTCTGGATCGCCAGCGCCCCCGACACCGCGGGCATCCGCGCGGCGGCCCCGAAGAACTCCACCTCGATCCCGGACTCGGTGAGGTCGCGGTCGACGACCAGGCACACCATGCCGCCGCCGCGCAGCCGCTGGGCGAGCCGTCCGTAGGCCGAGGCGCCCTTGTGCGCCAGGACCTCCATTCCCAGGCTCTCACGGAAGGCGACGAACCGGTCGAAGAGGGATTCGGGCCGGAGCCGCTCGGCCACCGTGGTGAAGGCCTGGCCGTGGTACGCCAGCCAGGCGCCCGCCTGCTCGTAGTTGCCCATGTGGGGCAGGGCCAGGATGACGCCGCGGCCGGAATCGAGCGTCGAGAAGAGCTTCTCGTGGCCGGTGACCCGCATCCGGCCGACGACGCGCTCGCGGTCGTACTCCGGCAGCCGGAAGACCTCCAGCCAGTAGCGGAAGTAGGACCGCATGACCTTCTTGCTGAGGATCCTGACCTCGTCGTCGACGGCGTCCTTGCCCAGCACCCGGCACAGGTTGCGCTCCAGCTGGCGCACGCCGGCGCCGTGCCGCTGCCAGGTGCGGTCGGCCAGGGCGGTGAAGGCGGCCCTGGCGGCCCGTTCGGGCATCTTGCGGACGACCGTCCAGCCGAGCGCGTAGGCGGTGTCCATCACCTCTTCGCGGAAGGAGGCGAGCCTGGAGGACGCCGCGCCCGCGGTCACGCGCGGCGCTCCGCCCGCTGCTTGCCGCCGCCGCCGCGGCGACCGGAGCGACCAGGGCGACCGCCGCGGCCGTCGGGGGGAACCGTCTTCGGCTCCGCGCGCGGGGCCGCCGGCGCCGCCTCGCCCTTCTCCTCCGGAGCGGCCGCGGCGGCACTCTGACCGGTCGCGGCGCCCTGACCGGCGGCGGGCTCCGTCCCGCCTTCTCCGGACGCGTCGGCGGCCAGCGCCTGGGCCCGCACCGTCGCGAACCGCTGCCCGACCGTGACCGTGCTGAGCGCGGCGAGCACCCACAGTGCCAGGGCCAGGATGAACGGCACCCCGAGGCCGTCGAACCCGGCCGCCACCAGCACCACGATCAGCCGTTCCGCGCGCTCGGCGATCCCCACATTGCAGGTGTACCCAAGACCCTCGGCGCGGGCCTTGGCGTACGAGACCACGGCCCCGGCGACCATGCAGTACAGGGCGACCCCGGCCAGGCCCTCCTGGCCGTCCCGGTACAGCCCGATCATCAGTCCCGAGAAGATCGCCGCGTCCGCCACCCGGTCCATCGTGGAGTCGAGGAACGCACCCCACTTGGAGATCTTGCCGGTGACCCGGGCCACCGCCCCGTCCAGCATGTCGAACAGCACGAACGCGGTGATGACCATGGTGCCCCAGAAGAACTCGCCGCGCGGGAAGAACCCCAGCGCCCCGGCGAGCACGCCGGCGGTGCCGATCACGGTGATGGCGTTGGGCGAGACCCCGGTCCGCGCGACGGTCTGGCCGATGGGGGTCAGAACGCGTCCCAGCGCGGGCCGCAGTTTGTTGAGCATCGCGTCCGATCCTGTGAAGTCGTGGTGGTGGTCCCGGGACCGCTCCGGGGTCCGCGCCGGGCCCGCGGCGACAAGGCGCCCCGCAGGCCGCGCAGCGCGCGCCCATCGTAGTGCGAGCGCCCGTCGCGAGGGGTCAAGGCGGCGCGCCGTGGGCAGGTTCACCTGAGAAGTGATGGCGGACGTTTGCCGTTCACCTCTTGTGCTCCTCGCCGTCACGGGAAATGGTGTTGACACGGGTGTGACGTCGGTCACGCACGTCGGGAGGTGGCCTGGCGCCGCACTCGGACGAGAGGACCGGGCCCCGCGAGGGGCCGGGCCCTCAGCCGCACACGGCCCCGCGGGGCCCGTCCGAGGAGGTAGTCATGGCGGACAAACATGGCAGCTCTGGAGCCGCCGGCAGGGCACCGGAGGCCGGCCGGCCCGACAGGGTGCGCAATGTCGCGCTGGTCGGCCATTCGGGGGCGGGCAAGACCACGCTGGTCGAGGCGCTGCTGGCCGCGACCGGCACCGTCCAGCGCCGGGGGCGCGTGGAGGACGGCACCACGGTCAGCGACTTCGACGAGGTGGAGGTGCGCCAGCAGCGCTCGGTCAACCTGGCGCTGGCACCGCTGACCTTCGGCGACGTCAAGGTCAATCTCATCGACACCCCCGGGTACGCCGACTTCGTCGGCGACCTGCGGGCCGGGCTGCGCGCCGCCGACGCGGCCCTGTTCGTCATCTCGGCGGTGGACGGCATCGACGGCCTCACCAGGCTCCTGTGGGAGGAGTGCGCGACGGTCGGCATGCCGCGCGCCGTCGTCATCACCAAGATCGACCAGCAGCGCGGGGACTTCGACGACGTCGTCATGACCTGCCAGGACGTCTTCGGCGAGGGCGTGCTCCCCTGCTACTTCCCGGTCGGCTCGGGCGACGGCCTCAAGGGCGTGATCGGGCTGCTCACCCAGCGCTGCCTGGACTACTCCTCCGGCGAGCGCGTCGAGTGCGCCCCCGACCCGGAGTTCCTGGACCAGATCGCCGAGCAGCGCGCCGCGCTGATCGAGGGGATCATCCAGGAGAGCGAGGACGAGACCCTCATGGAGCGGTACCTGTCCGGCGAGGAACTCCCGGTCAAGGCGCTCATCGAGGACCTGGAGACCGCGGTGGCGCGCGGCAGCTTCTACCCCGTGCTGGCCACCTCCGTGCCGCACGGCGACCATCCGGGCCCCGTGATCGGCATGCTCGAACTGCTGGAGGTCATCACCCAGGCGTTCCCCTCGCCGCTGGAGCACGGCATCCCGACCGTCACCGGCGTGAACGGCGGGCCGCCCAGGGAGATCGCGTGCGACCCCGAGGGGCCCCTGGTCGCCGAGGTCGTCAAGACCACCTCCGACCCCTACGTCGGCCGGATCTCGCTGGTCCGGGTCTTCTCGGGCACGCTGCGTCCCGACAGCACCGTGCACGTGTCCGGGCACGGCCTGGAGGACCGCGGCCACGAGGACCACGACGTCGACGAACGGGTGGGCGCGCTCAGCTCCCCGCTGGGCAAGGCGCAGCGCATCATCTCCTCGTGCGCGGCCGGCGACATCTGCGCCGTCGCCAAGCTCGGCCGGGCCGAGACCGGCGACACCCTGTCCGATCCCGGCGAGCCGCTGCTGATGGCCCCCTGGTCGATGCCCGACCCGCTGCTGCCCGTCGCCATCCAGGCCCACTCCAAGGCCGACGAGGACAAGCTCAGCCAGGCGCTGGGCCGGCTGGTCGCCGAGGACCCGACGCTGCGGCTGGAGAACAACTCCGAGACCCGCCAGCTGGTGCTGTGGTGCATGGGCGAGGCCCACGCCGACGTGCTGATCGAGCGGCTGCGCACCCGCTACGGCGTGGAGGTCGAGCGGATCGAGCTGCGGGTGCCGCTGCGCGAGACGTTCGGCGGTTCCGCCAAGGGCCTGGGACGGCACGTCAAGCAGAGCGGCGGCCACGGCCAGTACGGCATCTGCCACATCGACGTGGAGCCGCTGCCCTCCGGCGGCGGCTTCGAGTTCGTCGACAAGATCGTCGGCGGGGTGGTGCCGCGCCAGTTCATCCCGTCGGTGGAGAAGGGCGTCAGGCAGCAGATGGCGCGCGGCGTGTCGGCCGGCTATCCCCTGGTCGACATCAGGGTCACCCTGCACGACGGCAAGGCCCACTCGGTCGACTCCTCCGACATGGCGTTCCAGGCCGCCGGCGCGCTGGGCCTCAAGGACGCCGCGGCCAAGGTCCCGATCCTGCTGCTGGAGCCGGTCGACGAGGTCACGGTGCTGATCGGCGACGACTACGTGGGCCAGGTCATGTCCGACCTGACCTCGCGCCGCGGGCGCGTGCTGGGCTCGGAGTCGGTGCCCGGCGGGCGCACGCTGATCAGGGCCGAGGTGCCGCAGCTGGAGATCATCCGGTACGCGATCGACCTGCGCTCGCTGTCGCAGGGCACCGGCACCTTCAACCGCGTGTTCCTGCGGTACGAGCCGCTGCCCAGCCACATGGCCGACAAGGTGTCGGCCGAGGCCAAGGTCGGCTGACCGGCCCCAGGCCCGGCCCTTCCCGGCCCTGCGCGGCCCTCAGGCCGCAGGCCCGGGGGCGCGAACCCGCCGCGCCCCCGGGCCTGCGGCCGCTGAGCGTCGTCCGGTTGGGGTCAGCGGGACGCGGGGCGTGACCCGGGCCTGCGCTCGGCGGGAAGCGCGCACGCGGGCGTGGCGCCGGGCAGGCGGCCGCGGTTGCCGGCCACCAGGCGGTACACGCCGTGCGCCGCCCAGCGCAACGGCGGCACCCGGAGCAGCAGCCCCAGCGGCCGCCACACTCCCCCGGCGTCGATCAGCAGCATCGCGGCGGCCTGCGCGGCCCCGTACAGCCGGCCGTCGCGCGCCACCCAGACGACCTCGCGCGAGGCTCGCTCGGCGGTCGTGCCGAGGGCGTCCAGATCGGCGAGCTGGTAGGGCACCGGCTCGGCCGAGGTGGGGATGCGCCGCTCGACGAACCGCACGGAGGCGGTGCAGAAGCCGCAGTCGCCGTCGTACAGCAGCACGGGCCGGTCTCGCTTCATCATGTCCCCGTCCTGCCCGCCGGGTCCGCGTCCCAAGCCGGTCGCCGGCGTTGCCGGAGGACGCCCCCGGGCGCCGCGGTCAGTCGTGCTCGGGCCAGGCGTCGGCGAGGATCTGGCGGGTGTCGCGCAGCAGCTGCGGGAGCACCTTGGTACGGCCGACGACCGGCATGAAGTTGGTGTCGCCGCCCCAGCGCGGCACCACGTGCTGGTGCAGGTGCGCGGCGATCCCGGCGCCGGCGACGTGGCCGAGGTTCATGCCGACGTTGAACCCCTGCGCGCCGCTGGCCTTGCGCAGCGCGGTCAGGGCCCGGCGGGTCAGCTTGGCCAGTTCGTCGTACTCGGCCGGGTCCAGCTCGGCGTAGTCGGCCACGTGCCGGAACGGGACGACCATCAGGTGCCCGGAGTTGTACGGGTAGAGGTTGAGCACCGCGTAGACCCACCGGCCGCGGGCCACGATCAGGCCGTCCTCGTCGCTCATCTCGGGGATCTCGCAGAACGGGCACCCGTCGTCGGCGCCCGCGCCGGTCGGCTTGCCCTCGCCCTTGATGTAGGCCATCCGGTGCGGCGTCCACAGCCGCTGGAAGTTGTCGGGCACTCCGGCGCCACCCCGTTCCTCCTCGAAACGGGGCTGGCGAGCGGTCTGCGCCCCCGGCTCGGGCGCGTCCTCGCGCACCTCCGGCATCACAGGCTCCTCCGGCTCTACGCTCAAGGCGGCGCTCTCCTTTTGTCCACGGCCTGACCAGCAGCATAGAGAGAGAAGCCGAGGGCGCTGAAGCCGGGATGCCCGGGGCGCGGCCCCGGTCAGGCCCCGGGCGCCCCCGGTTCGCGGCGTACCTCCCGAACATGCGGAGTTGACCGAACTTCACAGACTTCACCCGAGTAGCCTCGCGCCACCGCCGCCACTTCGACACCATGGGGGGCGAACGGGACGGGCCTACGACCGTGGGGAGCCGAACGATGACCGACCTCGACAAGGAATTCCCGGGCGGCGCCGCGGAGGACCCGCGTCCGGAGGTCAGGCCCATGCCGTTCTTCCCGGGGCCGCCGTCCTCGGGGCCGCCTCCGGGGCCGTCCGCAGGGCCGTCCTCGGGGCCGTCCTCGGGGCCGGGGTCCGGCCCCGCGCAGGGGCCCGCGCAGGGGCCCGCGTCCGGCCCGACCTCGGGGCCGTCGTCGACCGGCGGCGTCCCCCTGGCCGCGCCGCACCCGCCGGCCCCGGCGGCTCCGCCCGCCCCGCCCGGCGCGGCGCCGCCGGCCGGTCCCGCGGTGCCCTCCCCGCAGGCGGGCCCGGCACCGGTCCCGCCGCCCGCTCCCGCTCCCGCTCCCGCAGATGAGGAACGCCAGGCGCCCGCCATCCCGACCGCCACCTCCGCCGCGGTCGTCAAGGGCCGTATCACCATCGAGGACCAGGTGATCGAGAAGATCGCGAGACTGGCCGCGCTGGAGGTGAAGGGGGTCGCCGCGTCGTCCGTGCGGCCCTCCTCTCCCGGCGGCGCGGCCGGCGGGGCACCGCAGGAGGAGACGGGCCGGCCGGGCGGCCGGAGCCCCGCGCACGACAACGAGATCTCGCTGGACCTCACCCTCACCGTCGAGTACGGCAGGGTGGTCATGGACGTGGCCAAGGAGGTCAAGGCCAACGTGGCCCGGGTGGTCAGCCAGATGCTCGGGATGCGCGTGGTGGCGGTGAACATCTCCGTGGAGGACGTCGTCCTGCCCGCCGCGGCGGACCGCGACGGAGGAACCCCCGGCTGACCTCGCGAGAGAGATCGGGGTCGTTCCCCTCCCGCCCACGGGAACGACCCCGACGATCCTCAGGCCGCCATCGCGACCAGGACATGCACTCTAGACAGCGCGAAGATCCACACCAAGCGGTTTCGCCCGGTTACCGCCCTGCGCGCGCGTAACAGGTCTGCATCGCCACGCCGACGGACACCGTGGTGATCTTCACTCGTTCCACCATCGGCGCGGTGACCCCCGCGAACCGGAACGAGTGCGGCCGGCCGCCGGTCGCGGTGCCCTGCCGGGACTGCGGCGCCCGGCCGCGCAGGGACACCTCGGCGCGGACGAGCCCGCTCGCCGAGACGTTGACGGTGACCTCCAGGCCGCCGGCCCCCGCCCGGTAGAACGCCGTGCCGGCCGGGCACCAGGTGACGGTCCCGCCGCCACCGCCCGGCCCCGCCGGGCCGCCGCCCTGGCCCTGCCCGCCGCCCTGTCCGGGCGTGCTCCCCCGGCTCTGCTGGGGCTCGGGGCCGACGGCGCCCGTCCCGCCGGGAGGGGACTGGGCGGGCACGGTCGCGGCGGGGGTCGCCACCGTGCCGGAGGCGGCGCGGCCGTTACCGGCCGTCCCGCGCGACTCCCCGCCGAGCAGCGGCGTCAGCAGGACCGCCACGGCGGCCGCCACGAGCGCCAGCGCCCCGCCGTAGCCGGCGAACCGGCTCCAGGCGGGGGCGCCGCGTCCGGCCCTGCGCGTGGACTTCATACCGCCGTGGACTCCAAACCGCCGCCCGCTCCCATGCTCCCGCCCCCGGCCACCGGCGCGGTGCGCGCCCGGGACCGGCGGTGGGCGTCGAGGCTACCAAGCCCGTCACTACCGAACGGTAACAACTCTCGGGTCGCCGTGCCCGGAGACCGGCGATCCGACCGCGCGGAACCAGAGCCGGACCAAAGCGGGACCAGAGCCGGACCCGGGCGGGATCAGACCTGCACGCGGTCCCGGACGGCCCGCACGACCTCCTCGACCGCCGCGTCGATGGAGACCCCGTTCTTCTGCTCGCCGCTGCGGTAGCGGAACGACACCGCGTCCTTGGCCACGTCGTCGTCCCCGGCCAGCAGCATGAAGGGCACCTTCTGCTTCTGCGCGTTGCGGATCTTCTTCTGCATCCGGTCGGCCGAGGAGTCGACCTCCACCCGGATCCCCCGCTCGCGCAGCCGGGCCGCGACCTTCTCCAGGTGCGGGACATGCGCGTCGCCGATCGGGATCCCGACCACCTGCACCGGCGCCAGCCACGGCGGCATCGCGCCCGCGTAGTGCTCCAGCAGCACCCCGAAGAACCGCTCGATCGACCCGAACAGCGCCCGGTGGATCATCACCGGCTGCTGCCGCGACCCGTCGGCGGCCTGGTACTCCAGCTCGAACCGCTTGGGCTGGTTGAAGTCGACCTGGATGGTGGACAGCTGCCAGGTGCGGCCGATCGCGTCCTTGGCCTGGACGGAGATCTTCGGGCCGTAGAAGGCGGCGCCGCCCGGGTCGTCCACCAGGTCGAGACCGGAGTCGTCGGCCGCCTCCTTGAGCGCGGCGGTCGCCTCGGCCCAGTCCTCCTCGACGCCGATGAACTTGTCCGAGTCGTCCCGGGTGGACAGCTCCAGGTAGAACTCGTCGAGCCCGTAGTCGCGCAGCAGGTCGAGCACGAAGCCGAGCAGGTTCTTGATCTCCCCGACCATCTGCTCGCGGGTGCAGTAGATGTGCGCGTCGTCCTGGGTCATCCCGCGCACCCGGGTGAGGCCGTGCACCACGCCGGACTTCTCGAACCGGTAGACGCTGCCGAACTCGAACAGCCGCAGCGGCAGCTCCCGGTACGACCGCCCGCGCGCCCGGAAGATCAGGTTGTGCATCGGGCAGTTCATCGGCTTGAGGTAGTAGTCCCCGCCGTCCACCTCCATGGGCGGGAACATGTCGTCCTTGTACCAGCCCAGGTGCCCGGAGACCTCGTAGAGGCTCTGCTTGGTGATGTGCGGGGTGTTGACGAACTCGTAGCCCGCCTCCTCGTGCCGCCGCCGCGAGTAGTCCTCCATCACCCGGCGGACCACGCCCCCCTTGGGGTGGAAGACGGCCAGGCCGCTGCCGATCTCGGGCGGGAAGGAGAACAGGTCGAGCTCGGCGCCCAGCCTGCGGTGGTCGCGCTTCTCGGCCTCCTCCAGCAGCCGCAGGTACTCGTCCTGCTTCTCCCGCGACTCCCAGGCGGTGCCGTAGATCCGCTGGAGCTGCGGGTTCTTCTCGCTGCCCCGCCAGTACGCGCCGCCCGAGCGCATCAGCTTGAACGCGGGGATGACGCGGGTGGTCGGCAGGTGCGGGCCCCGGCACAGGTCCTTCCAGCACAGCTCGCCGGACTTGGCGTCGAGGTTGTCGTAGATGGTCAGCTCGCCGGCGCCCACCTCGACGTCGGCTCCCTCGCCCGCCTCGGGGGCCGAGCCCTTGAGGCCGATCAGCTCCAGCTTGTACGGCTCGCCGGCCAGCTCCTCCCGGGCCTCCTCGTCGGAGACCGCCCGGCGGGAGAACCGCTGCCCCTGCTTGACGATCTCGCGCATCCGCTTCTCGATGCGCTTGAGGTCGTCGGGGGTGAACGGCTCGGGCACGTCGAAGTCGTAGTAGAAGCCGTTGTCCACCGGCGGGCCGATGCCCAGCTTCGCCTCGGGGAACAGCTCCTGCACGGCCTGCGCCATCACGTGCGCGGCCGAGTGCCGCATGATCGCCCGCCCGTCGGCCGAGCCGATCTCGACCGGCTCCACGGTCTCGCCCTCGCGCACCCGGTAGGCCAGGTCGCGCAGCTCGCCGTCCACCCGAGCGGCGATGACGGTCCGCCCGTCGGCGTCCAGCACACCGCCTGCGGTCGACCCCGGCTCCACCACCCGCTCGCTTCCGTCGAGGGTGATGCGCAGCTCAGGCACGGTGGACACGGGTACTCCTCGCGATGGTGAAGGGATGTGCACGGGGTCCGATCCCGGACCGGGGTTCGATGCTACCGAGTCCGGCCGGTCACCGGACGCATCCTCCTGCGGGCCCGGGGCTCGTTCTCGTCCCGGGGCCGGTTCCTGTCCCATGGTTCGCTCCTGCTCGTCGTCTCGGTGGGAGCGGCCCCGGGGGAACGGCCCTGGCAAAGGCGAAGGCCCCGGGATCGCTCCCGGGGCCTCGCCGCTGGCTCGTCAGGTCAGGCGGCGGTCGCGCCGGGAGTGCCCGGCGTCGTCGTCACCAGCGCGTGATGCGCGCGCATGCCTGCCATGCGGACCATGATAGCCGACGCGGGCGGGCGCCGCCGTGCGCTCAGGCGCGCGACGCGGGGACCAGCTGGTCCATGTCCTCCAGTTCGCGGCCCTTGGTCTCCGGCACGGCCCGTATCACGAAGACGAAGGCCAGCGCGGCGAAGACGGTGTAGATGCCGTACGCCAGCCCCAGCGAGAGCGCGGAGACGCCGGGGAAGGTGACGGTGATCAGCCAGTTGGCGATCCACTGCGCGGCGGCGGCGACGGCCAGCGCCGAGGCCCGGATGAAGTTGTTGAACATCTCGCCGAGCATCACCCAGACCACCGGGCCCCAGGTGGCGGCGAACGACAGCACGTAGACGTTGGCGGCGATCAGCGCGACGGGCCCGGCCACGTCGCCGAGCGCGGGCTCTCCGTTCACCACCGGGGCGGTGGCGAAGCAGATCGTCATGATCCCCAGCGTGACCGTCATCCCGGCGGCCCCGGCCATCAGCAGCGGGCGCCGGCCGATCTTGTCGACCAGCGCGATCGCCAGCAGCGTGGCGAGCACGTTCACCACCGAGTTGATCACCGAGGTGAGCATCGCGTCGTTCTCGCTGAACCCGACGGCCTGCCACAGCGAGGACGAGTAGTAGAAGATCACGTTGATGCCGACGAACTGCTGGAAGACCGACAGCAGGATGCCCACCCACACGATCGGGAGCAGGCCGAGCCGGTGGCCGCGCAGGTCGCGCAGGTGGACGGGGCGGTCGCGGGCCAGCGAGCGGCCGATGTCGCGGATCTTCGAGTCGACGTCGCCGTGCCCCAGCACCCGGGCCAGCACCTCGCGGGCCTTGGCCAATTCGTGCTTCTTGACCAGGTAGCGGGGCGACTCCGGGATGGTCGTGGCGATCACCCCGTACATCACGGCGGGCACCACGGCGCTGGCGAACATCCAGCGCCAGGCCGTGCCGCCCCAGGGGAACTCGCCGGACGCCCCGCCCTCGGAGACCCGGGCGATGACGTAGTCGACCACCAGCGCGGAGAAGATGCCCAGCACGATCGCCATCTGCTGGAGCGAGCCGAGCCGGCCGCGCAGCTCCGCCGGGGCGATCTCGGCGATGTAGGCGGGCGCGATCACCGACGCGGCGCCGATCGCCAGCCCGCCGACCAGGCGCCAGAACGTCAGGTCCCAGGCGTTGAAGGCCAGCGCCGACCCCAGCGAGCTGACCACGAAGAGGATCGAGGCGATCAGCATCACCCGGACCCGGCCGATCCGGTCCGCCAGCGGCCCGGCGGACCAGGCCCCGGCCGCGCACCCCAGCAGGGCCGACGACACCACCAGGCCCACCACGACCGAGTTGAGGCGGAACTGGGTCTTGATCGCGTCGACGGCGCCGTTGATGACCGAGGAGTCGTAGCCGAACAGGAATCCGCCCAGTGCCGCGGCGCCGGCCAGCATCGCCGCGGTCGCCGCCGCGTGCGACGGCTCCTTGGGGTGGGCCGGCCCCAGGTCGCCTTTTCCGGGTACCCCGTGATGAGCCATGAACGTGCCCTTCCCGATGAAAAGCACGTTAAGCAGAGCGCCTACTCGCGCACGGCGAGGCCGATCACGTGCGGGGAGGCCGGGTTGGGGAACCGCGAGGCGGGGAAGGAGAAGCGGCGCTCGCGGCGCACCGTGAAGCCGCAGCTGGCGATCCACTCGTCGGTGGGCCGGGAGACGTGGCAGCCCGCCGCCACGTACGGCCAGAGGATGTCGGCGTACTTCTGGAACGACACCATCCCGGCCGTGACGCCCCGCACGTGCTCGTAGTAGCGCAGCTCCCCGCCGGGACGCAGCACGCGGCGCAGCTCCGCCAGCGCCCGGACCGGGTTGCGGACCGAGCACAGCACCAGCGAGGCGACCGCCACGTCGAAGGAGGCGTCCTCCAGGTCGAGGCGCTCGGCCACCCCGGCCCGCACCGCCACCGGCACCGGCGCCTGCGCGGCGGCCGCGACGGCGCGGGCGCGCAGCGCGGGCTCCGGCTCGACGGCGACCACCTCGGTCACGCCGTCCGGATAGTGCGCGAAGTTGGCGCCGTGGCCCGCGCCGAGCTCCAGGACGCGCCCGGAGGCTCCGGCGAGGAGCTCGTCGCGGTGCGCGTCGCCGCCGGCCCGCGCGGCGGCCGCGTCCAGTCGCGGGTAGAGGCGGGCGAAGACGGGATGCCTGAGATCATCGGTCATTCCCGCAGTCTCCGCCACGCGCGCCCGGCCCGTCGAGGCGCCGGACCGGAGTGCGCCGGGTGCTACCCAGGGCCCGGTCGCGATCTCCCTCCCCCGGGGCACGCGGACCGTCGGTGCCGCGCCTTAGGCTCCAAGGTGCGATGACCGAGGTTCCCCTTCCCCCGCGCGACGATCACGCGCCCCACGGCCCGGCCCGGCCCGAACCGGCGCGGCACGACCACGTGCGCCTGGTGCAGGGCGTCCGCGCGGCGCTGATCCCGGGCCCGCACGATCCGCGCGCGACCATGCTGCCGCCGCCGCTGTGGCTGCGCGTGCCGGTCCTGCTGCTCATGCTGGCGTTGACGATCGGGTTCACGGCGGGCTCCATCGCCATCCCGATCGAGGCCGACGGCCGTCCCCCGGGCATCAGCGCGCTGCTCGGCGTGCTGCAGGCGGGCCCGCTGCTGTTCGCGGTGCGCCGGCCGCTGGCCGCCTGGCGGATCGCCGCCGGCGGGCTGCTGGCCGGGGCCCTGCTGGTGCACGACACGGCCTTCTGGCCGTGGCCGGTCACCGCCTTCCTGGCCCACCTGGTCATCCTCTTCTTCGTCGCGCTCGCCTGCGACCGCGAGACGCTGGTCGGCGTGGGCGCCGTCACCATCGCCGGGCTGATCGGGCCCGCGGTGCTGTTCGGGATGGCGGGCTGGTTCGGCGCGATCCTGGCCGGGATCGTGCTGATGGTGCTGGCGTTCGGGGACGCGGTGGGCGGGCGCCGCACCGCCGAGGCGATCCTGCGCGAGCAGGAGGAGCTGCGCCGCCAGGACCTGGCCCGGCAGGCGGTGCTGGAGGAGCGCGCCCGGATCGCGCGCGAGCTGCACGACGTGGTCGCCCACCACATGTCGGTGATCGCCATGCAGGCGGAGGCGGCCCCGTACAAGATCCCCGACCTGCCGGACGCGGCCCGGCAGACCTTCGGCGTGGTGCGGGACGCCGCCCGCGAGGCGCTGACCGAGACCCGCCGGGTGGTGGGGCTGCTGCGCTCCGACGACGAGGGCGCCGAGCGCGCCCCGCAGCCGGGCCTGGAGCGGATGGACGACCTGGTCGCCACCGCCCGCCGGTCCGGGCTGGCGGTGGGCGTCACCGTGGTCGGGGTGCCCCGGCCGCTGGCCGTCGGGGTGGACCTGTCGGCGTTCCGGATCGTCCAGGAGTCGCTGAGCAACGCGGCCCGGTACGCGCCCGGGGCCCGGGTGTCGATCGAGATCCGGTACGGCCAGGGCCGGCTGAACGTCGCGGTCACCGACGACGGCCCGCGCACCACCCCCGAGGAGTCGCACGGCGGCGGCCACGGCCTGGTGGGAATGCACGAGCGGGTGGCGATGCTCGGCGGCACGCTGACCGCCGGGGCGCGCGAGGAGGGCGGCTGGTCGGTGGTCGCCGAACTGCCGTACGGCGACTCGGAGTGATCGCGCCGGGCTAATGTTCCTCTCGTGACGATTCGGGTGCTGATCGCCGACGACCAGGTGATGATCCGCGACGGGCTGGCCGCGCTGCTGTCCTCCGATCCGGAGATCGAGGTGATCGGGCAGGCGGGCAACGGCCTGGAGGCCGTGGCGATGGCGCGCGAGCTGGACCCGGACGTGATCGTGATGGACATCCGGATGCCGGAGATGGACGGGCTGGCCGCGACCGCCGAGCTGGTCGGCGAGCCGCCCGGCGACGACGTCGACCCGGCCGGGATCAGGCCGAAGGTGCTGGTGCTGACCACCTTCGACCTCGACGAGTACGTGTACGAGGCGCTGGGCTCGGGGGCCAGCGGGTTCCTGCTCAAGGACGCCTCGGCGGCCGACCTGGTCAACGGGGTGCGGGTGGTGGCGGCCGGCGACGCGCTGCTGGCCCCGTCCATCACCCGGCGGCTGATCGGCGACTTCGCCCGGCGCCGCCGCCACCAGCGGCCCAGCCCGGGCGCGACCTCGTCGCTGACCCCGCGCGAGCTGGACGTGCTGCGCCTGATCGCGCGGGGCCTGTCGAACGCCGAGATCGCGGCCGAGCTGGTGCTGGCCGAGCAGACGGTCAAGACCCATGTCGGCCATGTGCTGACCAAGCTGGCGTTGCGCGACCGCACCCAGGCGGTCGTGTACGCCTACGAGAACGGCCTGGTCGGGGGCTGACCCGGGCTGCCCCGGGCGGGCCCGATCGGCCCGCCCGGGCCCGGTCGGGCCCGTGGGGACCAGGCGGTGGCCGGTCGGCGGGCGGGTCAGCGGGCGGGGTCGAGCACGAGCTTGCCGCTGGTGCGGCGGGCGCGCAGGTCCTCGTGGGCGCGGCGGACCTCGCTCAGGCCGTACTCGCCGCCGGAGACCACCCGCAGCCCGCCGCCGGCGGCCAGTCCGAACAGCTCCCCGAGGGCGGTGCCCATGATGTCGCCGGGCATCTGGAAGACGTGCGCCAGCCACATTCCGGTGATGGTGGTGGAGTGGGCCATGAGGTTGGCGGGCTGGACGGGCGAGGGCGCCTCCCGGGAGGCCATCCCGTAGAAGGCCAGCCGACCGAACGGCGCCAGCGCCCGCAGGCTCTGGTCGGTGACGCGGCCGCCGGTCATCTCCAGCACGATGTCGACGCGCCGGCCGCCGTTGGCCTCGATCAGGGCGGCCGTCAGGTCGGGCTCGGCGGGGTCGACCGCGGCGTCGGCGCCCAGCTCCAAGGCGAGCTCGCGCTTCTCCTTGGAGGAGGCGGTGGCGATGACGCGGCCCGCTCCCCAGGCCTTGGCGAGCTGGACGGCCAGCGTGCCGACCCCGCCCGCGGCGGCGTGCACGACGACCGTCTCGCCCGGCTCCAGATGGGTGCTGCGGCGCAGCAGCACCCAGGCGGACGCACCCTGGATGACCATGCCGAGGGCGGTGACGTCGTCGACGGCGTCGGGGACGTCCCACGCCATGCCCGCCGCGGCCACGGCCTTCTCGGCGTACCCGCCGGCGCCGGTGAGGGCGACGACGCGGCGGCCGTCCGGGGTGCGGCCGACGACCTCGCCGCCCGGCACCAGCGGCAGCTCGGTCTTGGACAGGTAGCTGTCCTCGGCCTGGTGGGTGTCGGCGTAGTTGATGCCGGCCCGGGACACCTCGATGAGGAGCTGCCCGGGACCGGCGACGGGTTCGGGCAGGTCGGCGACGTTCAGCACCTCGGGGCCGCCGAACTCGGTGATCTGGATCGCGCGCACGCTCTCTCCCTCGGATGGGCGGTCTGGATCGGGACGGGCCCGCGGGTCGGCAGGTCAGCGGGGACCCGGGACGCCGCGGAACTTGAAGGGGCCGGGCTCGCGCCCGGGGACGACGAACCACGCCTCGCCGGAGTCCTCCCCGTCGAGGATGGCCATGAACGCCTCGACCACGTCCTTGACCTCCAGGATGGGGAAGCCCGTCTCCTCCAGTTCGGCCTTCTTGGCGCCGAGGATGTCGGTGTCGGCGAACGAGGGGCACAGCGCGTTGACGCGGATGCCCTCGGGGGCGTGGGCGGGGCCCAGGGCGCGGACCAGGCCGATGACGGCGGCCTTGTTCGCGCCGTAGACGGGGTCGAAGGGGGTGGCGGTGAGGCCGGCCATGCTGGCGGTGGCGATGATGTCGCCGCCGCCGCGGGCGCGCAGGGCGGGGAGGGCTGCGTGGACGCCGTAGACGACGCCGTCGAGGTTGATGCTCATGGCCCGGCGGTACCGGTCGGGGTCGAAGTCGTCGCCGAGGCCGCCGCCGTAGACGATCCCGGCGTTGAGGAAGGCGACGTCCAGGCCGCCGAACGCCTCGACGGCGGCGGCCACGGCGGCCTCGCTGTCGGCGGGGTCGCGCACGTCGCAGCGGACGAAGCGGCCGCCGAGCTCGTCGGCGAGCGCGCGGCCCCGCGCCTCGTCGACGTCGGCGAGCACGACCCGCGCTCCGCCGGCGGCGAGCCGGCGGGCCACCGCCGCGCCGATGCCGTTGGACCCGCCCGTGATCAGCGCCGTCTTGCCCGCACCGTCGAAAGCCGCCATGTGACTGCCGCCCTCCCAAGTAACTGACTCGTCAGTTACTATAGCCGAATGGACTTCGGTTTGAGCGAGCGGGCCCAGGACTATCTCACCCGCCTGCAGGACTTCATGGACTCCCACGTCTACCCCGCCGAGCCGCTCTACGCCGAGCAGCGCCGCGACCTGCGCGCGGCCGGCCAGGAGCACACCGTCCCCCCGGTCGTGGAGGAACTCAAGGTCGAGGCCCGCAAGCGCGGCCTGTGGAACCTCTTCCTCCCCGCGAGTCATTCAGGGGGGACGACCCCCCTGCACCCCCCGGCGAGTGCGGAGGAGGACCCGGCCCACGGGCTCTCCGTCACCGACTACGCCAGCCTGGCCGAGATCACCGGCCGCTCCCCCAACCTCGCCCCCGAGGCCATCAACTGCGCCGCGCCCGACACCGGCAACATGGAGGTGCTGCACCTGTTCGGCACGCCCGAGCAGAAGCGGCGCTGGCTCACCCCCCTGCTGAACGGCGAGATCCGCAGCGCGTTCGGGATGACCGAGCCGGAGGTGGCCAGCTCCGACGCCACCAACATCTCCACCAGCATCGAGCGCGACGGCGACCACTACGTCATCAACGGCCGGAAATGGTGGATCAGCGGCTCCGCCGACCCGCGCTGCAAGATCATGATCTTGATGGGCAAGACCGACCCGGACGGCCACCCGTACCGGCAGCAGTCGATGGTGCTGGTGCCGCTGGACACCCCGGGCGTGGAGATCGTCCGGCCGCTGCCCGTGTTCGGCTACTCCGACCAGCACGGCCACTGCGAGATCCAGCTGACCGACGTGCGGGTGCCGGTGGAGAACCTGGTCGGCGAGGAGGGCGGCGGCTTCGCCATCGCCCAGGCCCGCCTGGGCCCCGGCCGCATCCACCACTGCATGCGCGCCATCGGCATGGCCGAGCGGGCGCTGGAGCTGATGTGCGAGCGGGCCGTGTCGCGGGTGGCCTTCGGCAAGCCGCTGGCCCGGCAGGGCGTCGTCCAGCAGCAGATCGCCGAGTCCCGGATGGCGATCGAGCAGGCGCGGCTGCTGACCCTCAAGACCGCCTGGCTGATCGACCGGCAGGGCGTCAAGGCGGCCCGCTCCGAGGTGGCGGCGATCAAGGTGATCGCGCCCCGGGTGGCGCTGGACGTGGTCGACAAGGCCATCCAGGTGCACGGCGGCGCGGGCGTCAGCGACGACACCCCGCTGGCCGCGATGTGGGCCGGGCTGCGCACGCTGCGGCTGGCCGACGGGCCGGACGAGGTGCACGTCCGTTCCGTGGCGCGCGCCGAGCTGGGTAAGTACCTCGGCAAATGACGCACGAGACGGGGGAGGCCGTTCCGGGCGTGCGGCGCAGGATGCCGCACGCCCGGCGCCGCGAGCAGCTGCTGAAGGCGGCGCTGGGCGAGTTCGGGCGGCGCGGTTACCACCTCACCCAGATGGAGCACGTGGCGGCGGCCGCGCAGGTCTCCAAGGCGCTGCTCTACCAGCACTTCGCCTCCAAGGAGGAGCTGTTCGCCGCGGTGACCGACTCGGTGGTCACCGACCTGACCGCGCGGCTCAACGAGGCCGTGCTGGCCCAGCACGGCTCGGGCGAGGGCATCCGCGCCATGGTGCGGGTGCTGTTCGACTACGCCACCGAGGAGCCGGACGCCTGGGCGCTGGTGATCCGGCACCTGGACAAGCCCGAGGTGGGGCTGGGGCTGCGGGAGCTGCGCGAGCTCCGCGACCGGCTCGGCACCGCGTTCGCCGACCTGCTGCTGCGGCGCCGCCGCGCCGATCCCGCGCTGTCGCCGGCCGCGCTGGCGGTCAACGAGCGCAGGGCGCGGCTGCTGGTCCCGCTGATGTACGGCTCGATGCTGTCGATGGTGTCGTGGTGGCTGGAGCATCCCGACACCGAGCGGGCGAGCGCCGAGCAGATGGCCTACGAGTTCATCTGGCTGGGCCTCGACCGGCTGAGGTCCGGCGAGCGTCTCCCCGGCCCCGGCTCCCACGGCACCATCCCGTAACGATTTCGCCTCTACCGGTTCCGCAAGTCGCCTCGCCGGCGCAACGATGACGCTGTGGCAGCCGACGGAAGTGGCGGGACTTCCCATGCCGGTCGCATCGCGGACCGGCTCAGCGCCTGGCCGGGGGTTTCCAAGGTCCGGGCGGACTGCGGCACAGGGGTCGCCCTGGCCGCTCAGGGCGTCCAGGTCATCCATCTGCATACCGGCGCGGAGGCCGAGTTGCGGCTGACCCGCCCGGTGGTGCAGCGGATGGGCGGGGCGCTCGCCGACTCCGGACGTGTAACGATCCAACCCGGCGGCGAATGGATCTCGGTGGCTCTGGAGACCGGCTCCGACGTGGCCTTGGTGGTGTCGCTGGCCAGCGTCGCGATCAAGGCCGGTGTGGCGGGGGCGGGCACGCCCGCCGGGTCCGCGTCCCGGGCCGCGGCGCGGCTGCGCGTCCCGTGCAGCCTGGCGGCCGGCGGCCTCCCGCCGGACCGCCTGGCCGCGCTCGTCACAGCGGGCGGCGGGTCGCCCATGCCGCTGAGCCAGTTCCCGCTGCTGCCCAGGGGCGCGCGCCACGGTCTGGCGGGCCCCGCCGGCTAGCCGCGGGCTCCGCCGGGCCGTCAGTCACCGGCAAGGCCCGCGCGGACGGCGTACACCGCCAGGCGGATCCGGTTCGGGCAGCCGGTCTTGGACAGCAGCGCGGCGAGGTGGGTCTTCACAGTGGTGACGCCCAGGTGCAGCCGCGCGGCGATCTCCTGGTTGGACAGGCCGGCGGCGACCAGGGCCAGCACCTCCCGCTCCCGCGCCGTGAGCGGGCCGGGGTCGGGGGCGCGGGCGGACTCGTCGCGGGCGCGGACGGCGCGGTCCACCAATCGTCCGAGCACCTCCTGGCTGAAGGGGGTGCCGCCCGCGGCGGCGCGGCGCACCGCCTCCAGCAGTTCCCCGGGCGGCGCGCTCTTCACCAGGAACCCGCACGCCCCGGCGGCCAGCGCCGGGTACAGGTGGTCGTCGTCGCCGAACGTCGTCAGCGCCAGCACCCGGGCCGCGGGGCGGGCGGCCGTGATCCGCTCGGTGGCGGCGGTGCCGTCCAGGCCGGGCATCCGCAGGTCCATGAGGATCACGTCGGGCGCGAACCGCTCCGCCTGCGCCACCGCCTCGTGACCGTCGGCGGCCTCGCCCACGACCTCCAGGTCGGGGGCGGACTCGCAGAGCATGCGCAGGCCGGTCCGCACCAGGTGCTGGTCGTCGGCCACCAGGACCCTGATCAAGGACGTGCCTCCAGCCGCTCCGCGTCCGCCCGCGCGTCCGGCGGCGTGTCCGGCGGAGTGTCCGGGCGCGCCTCTGGGGGCGCCTCAGGGGGCGTGGTGTGCGGGGACGGGTCGTGGGGCAGCTCGGCGGACAGCTCCCAGCCCGGGCCGGCCGGACCCGCCTCCAGCGTGCCGCCCAGCAGGGCGACGCGTTCGCGCATGCCGACCAGCCCGTACCCGGGCGGGGAGGCGGGACGGTCACGGCCGCCGCCTCCCCCGTCGCGGATCATCAGCCGTACCGCGTCCGGTTCCACCCGGGCGGTCAGCCGGACGCGGGCGCCCGGACCGGCGTGCTTGGCGGCGTTGGCCAGGCCCTCCTGCACCAGGCGCAGCAGCGTGACGCCGCGGACCGGGTCAAGCCCGGCGACGGCCGGGTCGACCGAAGCCTCCACCGCCAGGCCCGTGCGGCGTCCCTGCTCGACCACCCGGTCCAGCGCCGCGGGCAGCGCGGCCGGCTCGACCGGCGGCTGGTCGTCGTGGACGGTCGACGGGTCGCGCAGCACCGCCACCAGATGCCCGAGGTCGGCCAGCGCCGCGGTGCCGGTGGCGTGCAGGTCGTCCAGCACCTCGCCGACCCGCGTGCCGGAGCCGGGCAGCACGTGCCGGGCCACCCCCACCCGCAGCACCATCGAGGACACGTGGTGGGCCACCAGGTCGTGCAGCTCGCGGGCGATGGCGGTGCGCTCGGCGGCGCGGGCCGCGCGCGTCTCGGCGTGCCGACGCCGCTCCTGCTCGGCGGCGCGCTCGCGGGCCTCCCGCGCCACGGCGCGGACCGAGCGGATGTAGGCGCCCGTGAGCAGCAGAACCGCGGCGAAGACCGCGACCCGGAACAGCGCGGGCACGATCTCCCCGGCCGGGTCGCCGATCCGGCCGGAGGCCACCGCCAGCGCGAACGCGGCCGCGCCCGCCACCAGCTCGCGCGCCGGACGGCGGACGGCCAGCTCGAACAGGGCGACGGCGAGCATCCCCTTCACCGGCACGATCACCGCGGACGCGGCGATCTCGGCGATGGCCAGCAGCACCGACAGCACGGCCACGGCGGGCATCGGCACCCGGACGGCGGCGGCGTACGCGGCGTACGCGGCCGGTACCAGCGCCCAGCCGGCGGCGGACCCGGGACGGTGCATCAGCGCCAGGTCCCCGGCCACGAGCACGGCGACCAGCACCAGGCGCAGCGGGGCGAACCAGCGCCCGACGAGGCCCTCCACCCAGTCGGCGAACACGTACCGATCGTAAGCCGGGGGCGCGGCCCCGGCCCTCCGCCGCGAGCAGGAGGCCGCCTCCTCCGCCCGGCCGCCGCGCACCGGCCGGACGGGCGGGCGAAGTCCGGCCGGGCGGCGGCCCGGTCCGGCCCGCGGGCGGATGTGCCGCGCCGCCCGCCCCGCTGGGATGGGGCGCATGGAGCTCATCACCGCGAGCCGCGTGCTCGCCGTCATCTTCAGCGCGGGCACGTTCGTGTTCCTCTTCCTGCACGACTCCTGGCGCGGCGACAACCTCTTCCTCGTGCCGGACCTCATCCTGTGCGGGCTGCTGCTGGTGGCCGCCGTGCTCCCCCGGCGGCACGCGGTGCCGGCCCTGGCCTTCTCCTTCGCCATGTGCACCGGCGTCTTCACCGCGTCGGTGTCGTCGTACGCGGTGCGCGGCGAGCTGGGCACCGCCAGCTTCGTCGGCGTGGTCGGGTGCGCGGTCATGGCCGCGCTGCTCCTGACCCGAGGGGCGTCCCGGGCCGTTCAGGACGGCGGCGTGCAGCGCAGCGCGAGGTAGAGGTCGGTGCGGTCGCGCATCGAGCCCATGCTGCGCCCGGTCAGCTCCTCGATCCGCTGGACGCGGTAGCGCAGGGTGTTGACGTGGACGTACAGCAGGTCGGCGGTGCGCTGCCACGACCCGCACGTCTCCAGGAAGGTGTCGAGCGTCCGGACCAGCTCCGAGCCGTGCTGAGCGTCGTAGTCCTCCAGCGGCCCCAGGAACCGCTGCCGGTACGAGCGCCGTACGGCGTCGGGGAGGACGGCCAGCAGCAGCCTGTGCGAGTCGAGGTCGGCCTCGCGCACGATGGTCACCGCGCCGGCGCCGTCGCGCGCGTGCAGCAGTCCGCGCCGCGCGGCCTCCACCGCCGCGGCGAGGCCGGCGGCGTCGCGTGCCGCCTCGCTCACCCCGGCGGCGACGGCGTGACCGCGCAGGACCAGCGGGTAGCGGTCGGCCACGCCCCGCAGCGCCTCCTCGACGCGCTCCGCGCCGGCCCGTCCGTTGACCAGTGCGATCACCGTGTCGTCGCGCTCGCACACCAGCACCCGGCAGGCCTTGCCGGGCGCGGCCGCCGACAGGGCGCCGCCGACGATCCAGGCGCGCGGCAGCGCGGCGTCGAGCGCGACCGCCACGGCGGCGGTCGGCGCGCCAGGGTCGGCGCCCAACGAGCGGAGGCGTCCCGCGAGGGCCCGGCGGTCCGCGTCGCGGGCGGCGACATCGAGCAGGTCCCGGACGCGGCGCTGCTCGCGGCGGCGCCGCGCGTCGACCCGGTCGAGTTCGGCGCCGAGGACGGGCAGGGCCGCCCGCAGCACCGCCTCGCCGTCCGCGGCGGCCGGGGCGTCACGGTCCGGGCACACCAGATGCCCCCGGACGCCGCCGTCCGCGCCGCGGATCGGGCGCACGGCCCGGGCAGCGGCGGACGACGGCGTGGCCGCGGCGCCGGTCGCGTGCCGCCACGCGCGCTCCACGTCCTCGCGGCCGGGCGGGTCGCCGGCGGAGGCCAGCACGGTGGCCAGCGGCGAGAGCACCCAGCAGTCCAGCCCGGTCTCCTCGCGCAGCAGGCGGACCACCCCGCGCACCCCTCCGGCGCGGTGCGCCGCCGCGGCCAGGCGGCGGCCCAGGCCGGCGGGCGAGTGCGCCTCGGCGACCCGTTCGGCGATCGGGCCGAACGCGCGGTCGTCGGGGACCGCGAGCAGCGGCAGCCCGCGCCGCTCGCACTCCACGACCAGGGAGGCGGGCGGCTCGCCCAGCGCGGCCAGCCCGACGACCAGCGCGGCGGCGCCGCGTTCGGCCAGGGAGGCGGCGAAGACCGCGCAGTCGGCGGGACGGCGGTACCACCGCCCGGTGGTCAGCACCAGGTCGCCGCCGCGCAGCCGGGCGCCGGGGTCGGGCAGGTCGGTGGCGCGCACGCGCCTGATCCGGCGGCCGAGCGAGCCGTGCCCCGCGACCAGCGAGAGCGCCAGGTCGTCGTGCGCCAGCAGGTCCGCCACGCGCAGGACGGCCGGTGCCGTTTCCGTCGCCATCATCTCACCTCGGGAGCCGATCCAGCCCCCGGAGCAACATACGGGGAACGTATCAGCCGTTCGGTTGGTGATCGAGCACGGCCCCTAGAGCCGTGCCGGCGCGGTGGCAATCGTGGAACGTAGAGTACAGCGGCACCGGCGCGAGCCGGACGACATCGGGCTCGCGGGCATCGGCCACGACGCCGTGCCCGGCGGCGAGCCGCGCGGCGACCGCCTCCGCGTCCGGCACCCGGACCGACAGCTGGCAGCCGCGCGCCGCCGGGTCGGCGGGCGTCACGACCTCGAGTCCCGCGATCCGCGACAGGCGCGCGGCCAGGTAGGCGGTGAGGCGCTCGCTCCTGGCGCGCAGGGCGCCCATCCCGGCCCGGTCGAAGATCTCCAGCGAGGCCAGCACGGGGGCGAGCGCGAGGATGGGCGGGTTGGACAGCTGCCAGGCGTCGGCGGTGGCCGGCGGGCTGAACTCGGGCGCCATCCTGAAGCGGGTCGCCGGGTCGGTGCCCCACCAGCCCGCCAGTTTGGGCACCGCGGGGTCGCGCACGTGGCGTTCGTGGACGAAGCATCCGGCGACCGCGCCGGGTCCGCCGTTGAGGTACTTGTAGGAGCACCAGGCGGCGAAGTCGACGTCCCAGTCGTGCAGGCGCAGCGGGACGTTCCCCGCGGCGTGCGCGAGGTCCCAGCCGACGGCGGCGCCGGCGGCGCGGCCCGCCGCGGTGATGGCCGGCATGTCCATGAGCTGGCCGGTCAGGTAGTTGACGCCGCCGAGCAGCAGCAGGGCGACGTGCCGTCCCTCGCGTTCGAGGTAGCCGAGGACGTCGCCGGTGCGCAGATGCTCCTCGCCGGGGCGCGGGCGCAGGCGCACCACGGTCCGCTCGGGGTCCAGGCCGTGGTGGACGGCCTGGCTGTGCACGGCGTAGGAGTCGGAGGGGAACGCGGTGTCCTCGATGACGATGCGGGTGCGCTCCCCGGCGGGCCGGTAGAAGCTGGCCATCATCAGGTGCAGGTTGACCGTCAGCGAGTTCATCGCGACGACCTCGTGGGGCAGGCCTCCCACCAGCCGGGCGAGGGGCTCGCGGGCCTGCTCGTGGTAGTCGAACCAGGGGCGGCGGCCCCGGGTGTGCCCCTCGACGGCCAGCCGCGCCCAGTCCTCCAGTTCCTCGCCGACCCGGCGGGCGGCGCTCCTGGGCTGGAGGCCGAGCGAGTTGCCCGCGAAGTAGGCGGACTCGGCGTACGGGCCTCCCGGCGCGGGAGGGATGTGGAAGTCGCCGCGCAGCGCGGGCAGCGGGTCGGTCTCGTCGAGCCGCAGCGCCTCCCGCTCCGCGTCGTCCGCGCCGCCGTCCAGCCGGCCGTCCCCCCGGCCGTGCGCGCCTCCGTTCACGCCTCCGCCTCCTGGAGGCCGAAGAAGCGCCGGGCGTTCCCGCCGAGGATCGCCGCGCACTCCGACGCGCTCAGCTGCTCGCACGCCCGGACGGTCGCGCCGGGCTCCAGCTCGCCCAGCGGGAACGGGAAGTCGGTCCCGAGCATCACCCGCTCCGCGCCCATCACCTCCACCAGCAGCCGCAGCGCGCGCGGGTCGAACACGGCCGAGTCGACGTAGAACCGGTCGGTGTACGCCGACGGCGGGCGCGGCGAGTCGCGGCGCACGATGTCGCGGTTGCGCCAGGCGTTGTCGGCCCGTCCGAGCAGGTAGGCGAACGACCCGCCGCCGTGGCAGAAACACAGCCGCAGCGAGGCGGGCAGCCGCTCGAACGCGCCCGACAGGATCAGCGACAGGATCGACAGCTGGGTCTCGGCCGCCATCCCCACCAGCCACGGCAGCATGTAGCGGCCGCCCATCCGGTCGTCGCCGAGCATGTCCCACGGGTGCACCAGCACCGGCACGCCCTCGGCGGCGCAGTGCGCCAGGAACTCCACCACGCCCGGGTCGTCGGGATAGCGGGAGCCGACGTGGTTGCCGATGTGGACGCCGCGGTGCCCGGCCGCCACCGCCTTGGTGACCGCCGCGCACGCCAGCTCGGCGTCCTGCAGCGGGACCTGGCACAGCGGGAGCAGCCGCCCGGGGGCCTGCGCGCAGTACTCCAGGATCCGCTGGTTGACCAGCTCGCACCAGTCCGCGGCGCGGGCCGGGTCGGCCTCGTACCCGAACATCAGCGGGGTGGAGGAGACCGCCTGCACGTCCACCCCGGTGCGGTCCATCGCGGCGACCCGCGCGGCGGCGTCCCACAGCTCGGCGCGGACGGGCCGGTACTCGCCGTCGCCGCTCATCATCATGCCGGCGCCGTCGCCGTGCTCGCGCAGCCACGGCTCGCCGGCGCCCGCCAGCAGCCGCGCCTCGGCACGGGAGATGCGCGGGAAGACGTGCGCGTGCACGTCGACGATGGACCGGTTCACGCGCGGACCCGCGTCCTGGGCCGCAACTCCTCGGGCCATTCCTTGCCGGGGTGGACCGCGCCGCAGTTCCCGCAGGTGCGGTCGCCGTCGTAGAAGCCCTGGAAGACCGGCGGCAGGTCGTCGACGATCGAGCGCACCTGCAGCTCGGCGCGGTGCACGAGGTGGTGGCATTCGAGGCAGTACCACTCGAACGCCTCGCGTGTCCCCTCCGGCCGGGCGACCTCCACGACCAGGCCGATGCTGCCCGGCTCCGGCCGCTGCGGGGAGTGCCGCACGTGCGGCGGCAGCAGGAACACGTCGCCCTCGTTGATCTGCACGTCGACCGGCGGCCTGCCCTCCTCCTCCATGACGCGCAGCACCATGTTGCCCCTGAGCTGGTAGAAGAACTCCTCGATCGGGTCGTCGTGGAAGTCGGTGCGCTGGTTGGGGCCGCCGACCACCATGACGATCATGCCGGCGTCCTTCCAGACCTGGACGTTGCCGACCGGCGGCCTGAGCAGGTCGCGGTGCTCGTCGATCCAGCGGGAGAAGTTGAAGGACTGCCCGAAGGACAGCTTCGGCAGGCTCATGCCGATCCGGCCCCTTTCATTGGGTCGCCCGTCGTCGGGCCGCCCGGGACGTGCGCCACGCAGGCGATCTCGATGAGCAGGTGCGGGTGGGGGAGCTGGTGGACGGCCACGGTGGTGCGGGCCGGGCCGGTCTCGTCGAAGTACTCCCCGTAGACCTCGTTGTAGCCGCCGAAGTCGTTCATGCTGACCAGGTAGGTCGTCACGCTGACCAGGTCGGCCAGGTCGCCGCCGGCGGCCCGGAGGATGTCGCGGATGTTCTCGATGACGGCGCGGGTCTGCTCGCGGATGTCCAGGTCGGTGACGCCCATCGGGTCGGCGGAGGCGCCGGCGAAGGTGCCGTCGGGGCGGCGCGAGCTGGTGCCGGACACGAAGAGCAGGTCGCCGGCCCGCTTCACGTGCGGGAACCGCCCCCGGGGCGGGGCCTTGCCCTCGACCAGCAGCGCGTCGCGGGGGTCGCCGGTCATGTCGTCACCTCCACCGAGCCCAGCCGGGAGGCCGTCACCCTGACATGGGCGCCCTTGGGCAGCGGCACGGCCGCCGTCGCGGCGCCCGCCAGCACCACCCAGCCCGGTTCGAGGACGACCCCGGCCGCCTCGGCGAGCCGGGCGGCGGCGCGCAGCGAGCGCGCCGGGTCGCCGAGGATCGCGGCCGAGGAGCCGGTCTGCACGGCCCGGCCGTCGATCTCCATCAGCATCCCGAGGTTGGCCAGGCTCCCGACCCGGCGCGGGTCGTGCCAGGCGCCGACGCCGTAGCCGGACGCCGAGGCGTTGTCGGCGACCACGTCGGGCAGCGTGAACGAGAAGTCCCGGTAGCGCGAGTCGAGCACCTCGAAGCCGACCGCGACGCCGGCGACGGCGGCGTCCACGTCGGCGGCGGACCGGACCGGCCGGCCGATCAGGTAGGCGATCTCCGGCTCGATCCGGGGGTGGATCAGCCGCTCGGCGTCCACCGCGGACTCGACCAGCATGGCGTCGGTCAGCAGCCCCCAGATGACGTCGTCGACGCCCATCTGGACCATCTTGGCGCGGCTGGTGAAGCCCATCTTGACCCCGGCGAGCCGTTCGCCGCGGGCCAGCCGCCGGTCGATCGCGGCGCGCTGCACCCGGTAGGCGGTGTCCACGTCCAGGTCGGCGCCGTCGGTCAGCCGCGGGATCGCGCGGGCCTCGGCCCGGGCCCGCTCCAGCGCCTCGGCCAGCGCGGCGACCCTGCCCGTCCCGTTCGCCCCGTCCGTTCCGTTCGCTTCGTCCGTTCCGTCCGCGCGCGTCGTCCCGCTCATGCGTCCTCCCCGCTCGCGCCGTCCTCGGCGAAGGCGACGCGCACGTCGCCGAGCCCTTCGATGCGCGCCTCCAGCACCTCGCCCGGGACCGCCGGGACCATCGGGCCCAGCGCGCCGGTCAGCACGATGTCGCCCGCGCGCAGCGGCTCTCCGGCCCGGGCCAGCGTGTCGGCCAGCCACAGCGCGGCGTTCAGCGGGTGGCCGAGGCAGGCGGCGCCGGTGCCGGTCGACAGCTGCTCGCCGCGCCGCTCCAGGACCATGCCGCACAGCCGCAGGTCCACCTCCGCCAGCGGGACCGGCCGGTTGCCCAGCACGAACATCCCGGAGGAGGCGTTGTCGGCGACGGTGTCGGCCAGCGTGATGTCCCAGTCGCGGATGCGGCTGCCCGCCACCTCGATCGCCGGCAGCGCGAACGCGGTCGCCCGGATCAGGTCGGCGGCGGTGTGCCGCTCGTGCGGCAGGTCCCGCTCCAGGACGAGCGCGACCTCCGCCTCCGCCCGGCCCTGCAGCACCGCCCCGGCGGGGATCTCGGCGCCGTCGGGCACCGCCATGTCCGCGTACAGCGTGCCGAAGTCGGGGCTGTCCACGCCGAGCTGCCGCTGGACGGCCGCCGAGGTCAGCCCGATCTTGCGGCCGACCGGGCGGCGGCCCTCGGCCACCCAGTGCCGGGCGAGGTGCCGCTGCACGTCGTACGCCTCGTCCGGGCCGATCAGGTCGCGGACGGGCGCGCACGGAGTGCCGGTCGCGTACGCCTCGAGAATGCGCCGGGCGGCGGTTTCGATGGCCATGTGCCTCTCAGGGTCCCCTTCGGATCTCAGATCTGGACGCAGATGTTGACGGGCTCGGAGAAGAAGTCCAGGGAGTACTCCCCGCCCTCGCGCCCGATCCCGGACGCCTTGACCCCGCCGAACGGGGTCCGCAGGTCGCGCAGGTTCCAGCAGTTGACCCACACGATGCCGGTCTCGACGCGCGGCGCCACCCGGTGCGCCCGCGACAGGTCGGTGGTCCACACGGTGGCGGCCAGGCCGTAGGGGCTGTCGTTGGCCAGCCGCACCGCCTCCTCCTCGGTGTCGAAGGGGGCGACGTGGCAGACCGGCCCGAAGATCTCCTCGCGGACGGTGCGGGCGGTCTCCGGCAGCCCGGTGAGCACGGTCGGCTCCACGTAGAAGCCGCGGTCGCGCTCGTCGCCGAACCGCGGGGCGCCGCCGCCCGCGACGACCGTCGCGCCCTCCTCCCGGGCCAGCCGGTAGTACGACAGCACCTTGTCGCGGTGCTCCGCCGAGATCATCGGCCCGTAGCCGCCGAGGGCGCGGGCCCGCTCGCCCAGCGCCGCGACGAACTCCTCGAAGACCGGGCGCTGCACGTACACCCGCTCGGTGCACAGGCAGATCTGGCCGGAATGGGTGAAGGAGGAGCGGACCGTGCCGTCGACGGCGGCCTCCAGGTCGGCGTCGGCGAACACCAGGGCGGGATTCTTGCCGCCCAGCTCGAACGAGACGGGCGTGACGTGGTCGGCGGCGTTGCGCATGATCGCGGCGCCGGTGGCCGACTCGCCGGTGAACGCGATCGCGTCCACCCCCGGGTGCCCGGTGAGGAACTCCCCCGCCGCGCCCGCGCCGTGCCCGTGCACGAGGTTGAACGCCCCGGCGGGCAGGCCGGCCTCGTCGATCACCGACGCGAGCAGGGTGGCGGTGGAGGGCGTCTCCTCCGAGGGCTTGGCGACCACCGCGTTGCCGGCCGCCAGCGCGGGGGCGACCTTCCAGGTCAGCAGGAGCAGCGGCAGGTTCCACGGCGAGACGACCGCGACGACCCCGAGCGGGCGGCGGACGGTGTAGTTGAGCGCCCGGCCGCCCGCGCCCGCCGACCAGCCGGGGATCTGCGTGGTGTACGCGCGCTCGGGCCGCCCGTACAGCAGGTCGGCGTAGGCGCGGAAGTTGCCGATGGCGCGCGGGATGTCGACGGTGGCGGCCAGCTCGCGCGGCTTGCCGGTGTCGCCTGTCTCGGCGTCGGCGAACTCCTCGGACCGCGCCTCGATGCCGTCGGCGATCCGGCGCAGCGCGGCGGCCCGGTCGGTGTCGCCGGCCGCGCCCCAGGCGCCCTCCAGCGCGCCGCGGGCGGCCCGGACGGCCGCGTCGACCGTCTCCCGGGAGGCCTCGGGGACGCGTCCGCGCTCGGTGCCGTCGGACGGGTCGAGCAGCGCGAAGGCCGCTGCGCCGGGCTCCTCCGCGAGGAAGGTCCCGCCAACGTAGTGGGCCGGCTTCATGAACCCCTCACCGCGTCCTCTCGTCCGGTCGTCGTCGTCCGTACGGCCTGTCTCCGTTCGTACGATCATCTTCATCCCGTCCGCTATACCTGTCCAATACCTCCTGCCATCAGGGATATTGCAAAGTCGCTATATCAGGCGGAATGGGCCGGAAATCGCATCCCGGCGGCCATAATCACCCATGCTCTTTCTGGCCGTCTTCCATCACCATCCTGTTATAGTGAGCGGCCATGCGGCCGATCGACCTGCTCAACGGGCGGCTCAAGCTCCGCCATCTGGTCCTGGTGGTGGCCGTCGCCGACCAGGGCAGCGTGCTGCGCGCCGCCGAGCACCTGCGGCTGGCCCAGCCCGCCGTCACCCGCAGCCTGCGGGAGGTCGAGCACGTCCTCGGCGTCGAGCTGTTCACCCGGGGGCCGCGCGGGATGACGCCGACGCTGTTCGGCGAGGCGTTCGTCGAGCACGCCCGGGCGGTGCTGGCCGAGCTGCGCCGGGCCGGGGAGCGGATCACCGGGCTGGCCGACGGCGAGGTCGGCACCGTCACCATCGGCACCCTGCTGGCCGGGTCCAACGTGCTGCTGCCGCGGGCGATCGCGGCCCTCAAGCGGGCCCGGCCGGGGATCACCGTGATCGTCCAGGAGGCCACCTTCGACGCCCAGGTCCCGCGGCTGATGGACGGCGAGATCGACCTCATCCTGGGCCGGCTCAACCCGATCGGCGACACCCCGGACCTGCGCCAGATCGGCCTCTACAGCGAGCCGGTGCGGCTGGTCGCCCGGGTCGGCCATCCCGTCCGGGCCCGGAACGGGCCGGGCCTGGCCGACCTGCTGGAATACCCGTGGGTGCTGCCGCTGCAGCGCACGGCGCTGCGGCAGGAGCTGGAGGAGGTCTTCCGCGACCAGCGGCTGCCGCTCCCGGCCGACCTGGTCGAGTGCACCTCGATCCTGACCGTGCGGACCCTGGTGCGCGACACCGACACGATCGCGGCGATGCCCGAGCTGGTGGCGCGGGCCGGCGACGGGATCGCGCCGCTGCCGGTGCCGCTGGCCCCGGTCCGGCGGCGGGTCGGCGTCACGCTGCCCGCGCGCCGCCCGCCGACACCCTCGGCGCGCCTCATGCTCGACCACCTCAGCCGGGAGGCCGCCGGCCTGTCGGCCCGGCTCGCGGCCGCCGGCCCGGAGATCGAAGCCGAGGTCCGCTCAGAGCGAGCGGACGAGGCCGAGCAGGGCCCGGCTCACCGCTGAGCCCTCGTCGGCGAGGTCGAGCACCACGTCGAAGTGGTCCCGGCCCGGGACGACCATCAGCTCGGCCGCGCCGCCCCAGTGCCGGGCGAAGCGGCGCGACTGGTCCCGGAAGCCCCTCCCGTCGTGCTCGGCGACCGCGACCACGGCGGGGACGCGCCGTCCGGCCGGCAGCAGCTCCGGGCTGAGCGCGGCGGCGCGCCGCACGTCCAGGCCCAGCCACTCGTTGACGTAGACCCGCACCAGCGGCCGGAGGTCGAACAGCCCGCTGAACGGCATCGCCGCCCTGACCGCGTCGTCCGGCAGGCCGAACCCCGCCTGCCAGCCGTCGAGCATGGTCATCGCGGTCAGGTGCCCGCCGGCCGAGCTGCCGCCCACGACCACGCGCCCGGGGTCGAGGCCGTGCCCGCGGCCGTGCCGGTGCACCCAGGCGACCGCGGCCCGCACCTGCCGGACGATCTCCTCCAGGGTCGCCGCCGGCGCGAGGGTGTAGTCGGGCACGACCGTCGCCACGCCGTTGCGGTGCAGCATCCGGGCCATGAACGCCGAGTCGGCGCGCGACAGCGCCCGCCAGTACCCGCCGTGGAGGAAGACGAACACCGGCCGCGCCTCGCCGTCCCGCCCCGGGCCCCAGACGTCCAGGCGCTCGCCGCCGGCCTCGTCGTAGACGATCCCCGGGTGGCCCGGCAGCCCCTGGACCGCCGCGTCGGACATCTCGCGGTAGCGCGTCATGAGGCGCCCGAACCGCTCCTCGCCCGCCAGGGCCCGCACGTTGTAGGCGGTGTCCAGCTCCGCGTCGGTGAGCCCGTTCCCTGGCCAGTCGTCGAGATCCATCGCCGTTCGTCCCTCCCGCCGTCCCGTCGCGGGCATGCTGCCATGATCGCGCCGCCGCCGTCAGGATCCCCCCGCCACGGCCTCGTCACGCCAGACCGGCTCGGCCGACTCGCGCACCCGCCCGTCCGCGCCGCAGATGAGGTAGCGGTCGAAGTCGTCGGCGAACCAGCGGTCGTGCGTGACGGCCAGGACCGTGCCCTCGTACGACTCCAGCCCCTGCTGCAGGGCCTCCGCGCTGGCCAGGTCGAGGTTGTCGGTGGGCTCGTCCAGGAGCAGCAGGGTCGCGCCCGACAGCTCCAGCAGGAGGATCTGCAGCCGCGCCTGCTGGCCGCCGGAGAGGGTCTCGAACGGCCGCGACCCGGCGGGCGCCAGCTCGTAGCGGGCCAGCGCCGCCATCGCGTCGTTGCGGACCAGCGCGTGCTCGCCCATCACGATCTCGGCCGGGGTCCGCCCGTGCAGGTCCGGGCGGGTGTGCGTCTGGACGAAGAGGCCCGGCGCCACGCGGGCGCCCAGCCGCGCGACGCCCGAGTGCGGGACGTCCTCCCCCGCCAGCAGCCTCAGGAACGACGACTTCCCCGAGCCGTTGGAGCCGAGCACCGCCACCCGCTCGCCGTACCAGACCTCGAGGTCGAAGGGGCGCAGCAGGCCCGTCAGCTCCAGCGACTCGCACACCAGCGCGCGCTTGCCCGTCCGGCCGCCCCGCAGCCTCATCCGCACGTTCTGCTCCTTGGGGGCGCTGCGCGGCGGGCCGGCCTCCTCGTACCGCTTCAGCCTGGTGCGGGCGGCCTGGTAGGACGAGGCCACCGCGTCGTTGTTGGTGGCCCGCTGCCGCAGCGTGTGGACGAGCTGCTTGAGCCTGGCGTGCTCCTCGTCCCAGCGGCGGCGCAGCTCGTGCAGGCGTTCGGTGCGTTCGCGGCGTGCCTGCGCGTAGCCGGCGAAGCCGCCGCCGTGCACCCAGACGTCGCCCGACTCCACGGTCACGACGCGATCGGCGACGTCGGCGAGGAGCCTGCGGTCGTGGGAGACCAGCAGGACGGTCTTGGGGACGCCCCGCAGCCTCTCGGCCAGCCACTCCTTCCCCGGGACGTCCAGGTAGTTGTCCGGCTCGTCCAGCAGGAGCACCGAGTCGGGGCCGCGCAGCAAGGCTTCGAGGACGAGCCGCTTCTGCTCGCCGCCCGACAGCGTGGTGACCGGGCGGTCCTTCACCTCGTCGTAGGGCAGCCCGAGGGCGGCCGTGGCGCAGGTGTCCCAGACGACCTCGATCTCGTATCCGCCCGCGTCGCCGTAGTCGGCCATGGCCTGGGCGTAGGCGAGCTGCGACCGCTCGTCCTCGGCCAGTTCCCGTTCGGCCAGCGCGAGGCGGCCGGCGGCGGTGCGCACGGGGGCGGGGGCCACCGACAGGAGCAGGTCGTGCACGCTCCTGCCGTCCCGGACGCTCCCGATGAACTGCCGCATCACGCCTAGCCCGCCCGAGGTCGAGACCGTTCCGCCGGACGCCTGCAGATCACCGGCAATCAGCCTCAGCAGCGTGGTCTTCCCTGCCCCGTTGGGCCCCACCAGGGCGGCCTTCACGCCGTCGCCGACGCGGAAGGACACCTCGTCCAGCAGGGGCCGCCCGTCGGGCAGCGCATAGGTCAGGCGGCTCACGTCGACATGCCCCACGGCGACCTCCTCGCACATTCTCTCGTACGCTGTTCGAGACTCTGGATCGACGATCCACTACCGGCCCAATGTACTAGGCTTCTGTCGCATGAGCAGCAGCGTGTGGCTACGGCAGGAGCGGCCCCGGCGCGAGTCCCCGCCCCTGACCCGCGAGCGCATCGTGGCCGAGGCCGTGGCCTTCCTGGACGAGGAGGGCCACGAGCGCCTGACCATGCGCCGCCTCGCCGAGCGCCTGGGCACCGGCTCCACGACCCTCTACTGGCACGTGAAGACCAAGGACGACGTGCTCGACCTGGCCCTCGACTCGATCTTCGGCGAGGCCCGGATCCCGGCGGCCGGCACCGGCTGGCGGGAGGCCGTCACCGCGCTGCTCGGCGAGTGGCGCGCCGCGATGCTGCGCCACCCCTGGTCGGCGGCCCTGCTCAACCGCCCGCTGCTGGGCCCCAACGTGCTGGCCCGCACCGAGTTCATGCACGCCGCGCTGGTCGCCGCGGGCTTCCGCGGCCCGCACCTGGTCGCCGCCGCCTCCGGCCTGTCCAACTACGTGATCGGCGCGGCGCTGTCACAGGCGGGCGGCGGCGACGAGGCCGCCGAGCGCGAGGCGGCCGACGAGCTGCTGCGGCGCGAGCGCGACCGCTACCCCAGCCTCGCCGAGCACGGCCACCTCAGCGGCAGCGACTGGGACGCCGCGTTCGCGCAGGGCCTGGACTACCTCCTGGACGGCATGGCGCCGCACGCCACCGCCGCCCCCTGACGGGAGAACACCGACGGTCAGCGCTGCCGGAGCAAGCGGCACACAACGGTCCCCGTGACAAGCCCGTACCCACGCGGCCCCAAAGGATCTAGGTTTGGAGGCATGGTGGTGACTCGGTTGGCGACGGCGGCCGATGTGCCGGCCATCGCGGAGGTGGCCCGGGCCGCCTACGCGGTGTACGTGCCGCGCATCGGCAGGAAGCCCCCGCCGATGGTGGCGGACTTCGCCGCGGCGGTCGCCGCCGGGGACACGTGGGTGGCGATGGACGCGGGCGTCGTCGGCTACATGGTGCTGCGGGCGTGCGCCGACCACCTGCTGCTGGAGAACGTGGCCGTGCGGCCCGACGCGCAGGGCCGCGGGGTCGGCGGGCTGCTGCTGGCGCTGGCCGAGCAGCGGGCGGCCGAGCTGGGCTTCGACGAGGTCCGGCTGTACACGAGCGTGGCCATGACCGAGAACATCGCCTATTACAAGCGCAAGGGGTACGTGGAGACCCACCGCAGTGAGGACGAAGAGCTGCGGCGGGTGTTCTTCACCAAGCGCCTCGTCAGGAGTTGAGGTAGGCCAGGACGGCCAGGACGCGGCGGTGGCCGGAGTCGGTGTGCGGCAGGCCCAGCTTGGTGAAGATCGCCCCGATGTGCTTGCTCACGGACCGCTCGGTGATGACCAGCGTGGTGGCGATCGTGGTGTTGTCCAGGCCCTGGGCCATGAGCCCCAGCACCTCGCGCTCGCGCGGCGTGAGGGCCCGCAGCGGGTCGCTGCGCGTGCTCATGAGCTGGGAGACGACCTCCGGGTCCAGGGCGGTGCCGCCGTCGGCCACCCGCCGGAGGGCGTCCAGGAACTCCTCGACCCGGCCGACGCGGTCCTTGAGCAGGTAGCCGATGCCCTCGGCGCCCCCGGCCAGGAGCTCGGCCGCGTAGGTCTCCTCGACGTACTGGGACAGCACCAGGACGGGCAGGCCGGGGATCTCCTTGCGGGCGGCGATGGCGGCGCGCAGCCCCTCGTCGCGGAAGCCCGGCGGCATGCGCACGTCCAGGACGGCGACGTCGGGCCGGTGCTCCAGCAGGGTGGGCAGCACGTCGGGGCCCTCGTGGGCGACCGCCACCACCTCGTGGCCGTCGGTGGTGAGCAGCAGCACCAGGCCCTCGCGCAGCAGCACGTTGTCCTCGGCGATCACGATCCGCACGGCAGCTCCACCTCCAGGGTCGTTCCGCGCCCGGCGGGGCTGTCGAGGCGGGTGGTCCCGTCCAGTGCCGCCACGCGGCGGCGGATGCCGGCCAGCCCGCTCCCGCCGGCGGGGTCGGCGCCGCCCTTGCCGTCGTCCCGGACGAGGACGCGCAGCGACCCCACCGTACGCCGGAGCGAGACCTCCGCGCTCGCGGCGCCGCTGTGCCTGGCGATGTTGGTGAGCGCCTCGGCGACGACGAAGTAGGCGGCGGCCTCCACCGCGGCGGGCGCCCGGCCCGGGTCGGGCAGGTCCAGGTGGACGGGGATGTGCTGCCCCGCGGCCAGGGCCCGGATGGCGCCGGGCAGGCCGCGGTCGGACAGGATCGGCGGGTAGATCCCGCGGATCACGGTGCGCAGCTGGGTGAGCGCCTCCTCGACGCCGTCCCGCGCCTCCAGGAACAGGGCCCGGGAGGCGTCGGGGTCGGTGTCGAAGCGGCGGTCGGCCAGGCCGAGCCGGAGGGCGACGGCGACGAGCTGGGCCTGGGTGCCGTCGTGCAGGTCGCGTTCGATGCGGCGGAGCTCGGCGCCGTGCGCCTCGAGGGCCTCGGCGCGGGTCTCGGCGAGTTCCTCGATCCGCTCGGTCAGCCGGGAGCGCCGGGTGGGACGCAGCAGGAACCCGGCGAGCAGGGCCTGCCCGCGCGCGAACCACGGCACGACCCAGACCAGCAGGGCGATGTTCATCGCGGCCTGGAGGAACGGCAAGGTCAGCGCCTTGGGCCAGCTGTCCAGCACGATGAAGGCCGACTGCGAGCCCTCCGGCGCCGCCCACCACCACAGCGGCTGGGTCAGCGAGTACAGAGCGGCCGGCCACAGCCCGATCGCCATCACGGCCATGAGCAGGCCGGTGACGCCGTGCAGCGGCATCCAGGCGAGGTCGCGCCAGGTGGAGGAGGAGCGCAGCAGCCGGACCGCCTGCTCCAGCGCGGTGCCCCGGGGCGGCTCGTAGGGCTCGGGGATCTCGCGGCCGAGCGCGGCGCCGGCGCGGCGCCGTTCCAGGCCGGCGAGGGCGCGCACGGGCCGCAGCACGTCGGGCAGCCAGGGCAGCGTGATCAGGGCGGCGGACAGGAACAGGACGACGGGCAGCGCGACCATGCCCGCCAGCGCGGGCAGCGCGGTCCGCAGGCCGGCGGCCAGATAGGCCGTGGCGCCGCCGCTGCGCTTGAGCGCCTGTCTCACGGTTTCTCTCATGTCCACCGAAACCGTAGATGACGGCGGGCCCTCACGTCGGTGTCACGCACTCCCCGATCGGTGGTGTAGCGGGCTACACCACCGATTCGGGAGCGCGCGCCCATGTGCCGCCCCCTCCCACCGATCTACGTTCATGCAGGTGAGAAGGGCGGACGAGGCAATGCAGACGATGCAGACGATGCGGGCGCGCACGGACACGGCCTGCGCGGTGCAGTTGGAGACGGTGACCAGGACCTACGGCGAGGTCACCGCGCTGAAAGAGGTCACCTGGGCGTTCCCGCGCGGCGGGTTCACCGCCGTGATGGGCCCGTCGGGGTCGGGGAAGAGCACCTTCCTGCACTGCGCCTCGGGACTGGACCGGCCCACCTCGGGCACCGTCCGGATCGGCGGCGTCGACCTGGGCGCGCTGAAGGAGGCGAAGCGGACGCGGCTGCGCCGGGAGCGGATCGGGTTCGTCTTCCAGGCGTTCAACCTGATCCCCTCGATGAGCGTGGCGGAGAACATCACACTGCCGCTGCGGCTGGCGGGACGCGACCCCGATCCGGGGCGGCTGGAGGGGATCGTGCGGCGGGTCGGCCTGTCGGACCGCGCCGCGCACCGTCCCTCGGAGCTGTCGGGCGGCCAGCAGCAGCGCGCGGCGATCGCCCGGGCCCTGATCACCGAGCCGGAGGTGGTGTTCGCCGACGAGCCGACGGGCGCGCTGGACCCGCGCACGGCCCGGGAGGTGCTGCGGCTCCTGCGGGAGGCGGTGGACGCCGCCGGGCAGACCGTCGTGCTGGTGACGCACGACCCGCTGGCGGCGTCCTGGGCCGACTCGGTGGTGTTCCTGAGCGGCGGCCGGATCGTGGACGAGCTGACCGCACCCACGGCCGCCGAGGTGACGCGCCGGTGGGAGTCGCTGTGAGGACGCGTTACGGGATCTTCGTCGCGCTGGCGTTCGCGGCGGTGCTCATCGGGGCGTGCGGGGTGCTCCTGGAATCGGCGCTGCGGGCGCACGCCCCGGTCGCACGGTACGGGGAGGCCGCGGCGGTCGTCACGGCCCCGCAGTCGGTCTCCATGCTGATCAAGCAGGCGGGGTCGGAGCCGGAGACGCAGCGGCGGCCCCTGACCGAGCGCGCGCGCGTGCCGGTCGCGGCGGCGCAGCGGCTCAGGGGTGTGCCCGGCGTCCGGGACGTGGTCGCGGACGTGTCGTTCCCCGTGGCCGCGGCGGACGGCAGAGCGTTCACCGGGCGCAACTGGAGCCGCCTCGCCTCGCTGCGCACCGGGCGCGCCCCCCGGACGGCCGGTGAGGTCGCCCTGGAGCACGGGTCGGGGGCGGCGGTCGGACGGCGCATGATGGTGCAGGTCGACGGGGTCCCGCGGCCGTACACGGTGACCGGGCTGGTCGCCGAGGGGGCCTACTTCGCCCCGCGGACGGCGGCGGCGCTCAGCGGCCGCCCGTCCCATGCCGACGCGCTGCTGGTCTTCACGGACGGCGAGGTGGACACCGCCGCGCTGCGCGGTGCCGTCCCCGGTCTGAAGGTCTCCACGGGCGCGGCGCGCGGGGACGCCGAGGACCTTCGTGTCGCGGCGGCGCGCCCCGACGTCGTCGAGATGGGGGGCTCGCTCGGCACCGTGGCGATCATGACGACGCTGGTGGTGGCGGGCGGGCTGATCGCGCTGTCGATCCGCGAGCGCGCCCGCGAGTTCGCGCTGCTGCGGGCGGTCGGCGCGACGCCGGGGCAGGTGCGGGCCGGGATCGTGCGGGAGAACGTGCGGGCGGCGGCCGCGGCGGGCGTGCTCGGCGGGACGCTCTCGCTCCCCGCCGGCGCCGCGATGCACGCGGCGATGACGGGCAGGGGCGTGCTGCCCGCCGGGTTCGGCCTGTTCCTGAGCCCGGCACCCGTGCTGGCGGCGCTGCTGATCGTGGTGCTCGTGGCGGCCGTGTCCGCGCTCCTGGCGTCGCTGCGCCTGGCGCGGATCCGCCCCGTCCAGGCCCTGGGCGAGGCGGCCGTGGAGCGTCCCGGGCTGCCCCGCTGGCGGGTGGGCACCGGCGTGGTGTTCCTGGCGCTCGGCGCGAGCGCGCTGGGCGCGTCCGCGGCGACCTCCGGCGCCACCGCCGCGGCGTCGGTGGGCGGCCTGGTGATCTCCCTGATCGTGGCGACGGCGTTCCTGGGGCCGCTGATCGCCGGGGCGGGCGTGCGGGTGCTCGGCGGCACGGTCCGCCGCCTCGACCCGGTCGCGGGCGGTCTGGCGGCGCACGCGGCGGGCGCGGCGGCGCTGCGGGCGGGGGCGGTGCTGACGCCGGTGGCGCTGGCGGTGGCGTTCGCGGGCACCCAGCTGTTCGTCCAGTCCACGATGGTGCGGGCGACGGAGGTGCAGGCCCGGGAGGCGACGCGCGCGACCCAGGTCCTGGTGTCCGCCGGGCCGGGTCTGCCCGCCGAGGCCGCGCGGGCCGTGCGGGAGACCCCCGGGGTGACCGCCGCGACGGCCGTCAAGCGCACGACGGTGGTGATGGCGGTCAACGAACTGGGCGACAAGCAGCTGCGCTCGCTGCCCGCCCGGGGCGTCGGCGCCGACGGGCTCGCCGCCACCACCGACCCCGGCGTGCTGTCCGGGCGGCTCGGCGATCTTCGCGGCGAGGCCGTCGCGCTCAGCCGGGACGTGGCCGGCGGGACGCGGGTCGGCGCGATCAAGCCGCTGTGGCTGGGCGACGGCACGAAGATCAGGCCGCGCGTGGTGGCGATCTACGAGCGCGGGCTGGGCCTGGGCGACGTGCTGCTCCCCCGCGACCTGGTCGCCGCGCACGCCACGTCCCCGCTGGACGACCACGTGCTGGTGCGCGGCGACGCCGACCTGCGGCCGGTCGCCGCCCGCTACGCGGGCGCCCGGGTCCTCACCGCCGGGGCGTTCGGCGCGCACGTGTCCGAAGAGCTCCGCCTCCAGGGCTTCATGAGCAACGTGGTGGTGGCGGCGATCTGCGGGTTCATCGTCATCGGCCTGGTCACCACCCTGGCGCTGGCGACGGCGGCGCGGCGCCGCGAGTTCGCGCTGCTGCGCCTGGCGGGCGCGACCCGGCGGCAGGTGCTGCGGTCGCTGCGGCTGGAGGCGGTGATCGTGCTCGGCACCGGGCTGGCGGCCGGAGGGCTGATCGCGGCGGTGACGCTGCTGGTGTTCGCGACCGCCGTCACCGGGCTGCCGCTCCCGGCGGTGCCGCCGGGCCCGGCGGCGCTGGTCCTGGTCTTCGTGGCCGGGTCCGGCGCGGCCGCGATGATCCTCCCCGCCCGCGGCCTGCTGCGCCGGGACTCCCCCGGCACCCCCTGACCTCCGATATCCCCGAGATCCCCGAGAAAGGCAGAAGAATGGACAACACCGTACGCTGGACGCTGTTCGCCGCCCTGCTGGTCGTCAACGTCGTCACCGGGGCGGTGGCCGAAGGCTCCTGGTACCAGATCGTGATCAGCGCGGTGACCGGCGCGGGGATGCTCGCGCTGGCCGTCGACTACCTGGTGCGGGGCCGCCGGAGGGACTGACCGGCGGCCGGCGGCGGCCCGCCCGCGGCGCGGCGGGCCGACCGAACCTGGCGGCTGGTCCCCCTGGCGGGGCCGACGCCGTTAACATCTCCGGAGTGCCAAGATCCCCGTTGGCACGACGCGGACCCGAACGGCGAGAGATGGACGACCTAGAGCTCCGGCCGGCCCTGCCGGGCAACCTGCCTCAGCTGTTCGCCGACGCCACCGTCGAGCGGACGCTGTCGGCGGGCCTGCCCGAGGGGGACGTGGTCTGGCCGGACCCCGGCTACCCGCAGCACCAGCTGGTGCTGCGCCCCGCGTTCTGGCTCAGCGACGACCCCGTGAGCGGCGAGCTGTGGTCGCGGCTGCGGGCCGAGCACCCCGGATCGGGACTGTGGCCGCTGCTGCTGGACGAGTCCGACCAGCCGTGGGCGGCCGGGCAGGTGGCCCCCGAGCCCGTCGCCGACATCGACAACTACGCCCCCGGCGCCTTCATGTACGAGGTGTGGGGCGACTGGGCGGAGCAGGCCTCCGAGGACGACGTCGACGACCTCGCGCCGTTCGGCCTGCACTGCCCGGGCCCCGCCGAGCCCGCCCACCTGCTGGACGACCCCGACGCGCTGGCCGACCGCCACGCCCGCGTGCTCGCGCGGCGCGGCATGTCGCTGGGGCTGGCCGCCGTGGAGCGCGGCGCCGACGCCCTGGCCGCGATGGGCTGGCAGGGGGCGCTCAACCACAACGAGTGGACCGCTCCGCTGGCGGCGGTCGTGCGGAGCTGGGAGGAGCGGTTCGGGGCCCGCGTCATCGGGCTGGGCTTCAACACCCTCGAACTCAGCGTCGCCGCCCCGCCGGTCACCACCCGCCACGCCGTGCACGTCGCCGCCGAGCACTGGGCCTTCTGCCCCGACATCCTCTTCCAGGGCCCCGGCACGCTGGCCGGATACGCCGAGGAGATCCGCGGCAAGACCTGGTGGTCCTTCTGGTGGGACTGATCCGGTGATCGGTTCCGGGTGGCGGGGCATTCGTCCCGCTGTCTAATATGCGGCGCACGGGACCGACCGCCGGCGAGCCCCTCCTCGCCGCGACCCGGCCCCCGCCCCCAGGTGTCGAGGACACCCTCCGCGATGCGGTGTGGGATGCCCACGATTCGTTGGAGGGCCATCCTCTCGACATGGCTCGGAGGTGTCCCGTTCGATGCGGTTCGGGGGTGTGAGGGTGCCCCCCGCCGGGGGCGTGGAGGGCTGGCCCCCCACCGGGTCGGGTGGACCCCGGAGGGAGCGCCAGCGACTGGAGGGGACCGCCCGACCCGCACCGGGGGTGTGGGGGGTCGCCCCCCACAATGACAGGAGGACGGGTGCGGACGGGCGGGGCACGAAGGGGCGGGTCGCAGAAGGGCGGGGCGGGCATCGGCGGGTCCGGGCGGAGGACGGGCAGGGCGTTGCCTTCCGTGATCGGGGCGGCGCTGGCCGTCACGCTGGTCGCCGATGTGGTGGTGGTCGTCGCGAAACGGGCCGGGGGCGACGAGGCCGGGGGCTCCGACCGCCTGGTGTCGGTCGCGGGCGGCGCGGCGAACCAGGCGCCTCCGGTGGCGCCCCTGACCAAGCGCTACACCCCCCATCTGCTGGTCGCGGGCACCGGCACGCTCCCGCCGGACGCGGTCGAGCGGGCGCGGCGGCTGAAGGGCGTCGCCGGGGTCACCGTGGTGGACGCGGCGCGGGCGCAGGTGGCGGGGCGCAGGGTCGGGCTGCTGGGGGTGGACCCGTCGTCGTTCCGCGCGTTCGTCCCGGCGCAGTCGGCGGAGTCGGACCAGCTGTGGCAGACGATCGCGACGGGCGGGCTGGCGGTCTCGTTCGCGATGAGCCAGGACGGGTCGCTGCCGCTGGGCGGGGTCGTGAAGGCGGGACGGAGCGACCGGCCGGGGCAGGTGCGGGTGGGCGCCTACGCGGCGATGGGCATCGGCGACGTCGACGCGGTGGTGTCCCGGTCGCAGGCCCGCGCGCTCGGCATGCCCCAGGGCAACGCGCTGGTGGTGAGCGCGCCCAAGACCGACGCCAAGGCCCTGTCCAGGAAGCTGAAGCGGATCCTGCCGCGCGGCACCCGGATCGCGCAGCTCAACGCCCCGGCGACCACGCCGTCCAAGGGCGGGCCGGCGCGCCGGCAGCCGCAGGTGACGGGGCGGCCGGACGGCGTGCAGGGGACGCGCTCGCTCATCACCGGCAACCTGATGACGCCGACGATGCGGTCACTGGTGATGGAGCTGGACCAGATGTTCGGCCCGTTCCCCACCATCGGGTGCTTCCGCGGCGGCGCCGACGCGCAGGACCACGCGCACGGGCGGGCGTGCGACTTCATGGAGACCGTGGGCGGCCGGATGCCCAGTTCCAGCGCGGCGCGGCACGGCGACCAGGTCGCGCAGTACGCGATCACCAACGCGCGCCGCCTGGGCATCTCGTACGTGATCTGGAAGCAGCACATCTGGAACGTGCGGGGCGGCGGCTGGCGGCCCATGGCCGACCGCGGCAGCATCACCCAGAACCACTACGACCACGTGCACATCTCGGTGCTGCGCTGACCGCCCGATCCAGGGTCAGGGGAGTTCCTGCTCGCACCACACGGCCTTGCCGCCGGCGGTGCGGCGGACGCCCCAGCGCTGCGACAGGCGTCCCACCACGTGCAGGCCCCGGCCCGACTCGGCCGGGTCGGCGTCCTCCTGGTGGCGGATGCGCGGGCGGCCGTCGGAGGAGTCGTAGACCTCGCACACCAGCCCGCCCTCCCGGACCAGGCGCAGGGTGAGCCGCCCGCCGGCGTGCCGGATGGCGTTGGTGACCAGCTCGGAGGCCAGCAGCTCGGTGGACGGCGACAGCTCCTCCAGCCCCCACTCGCCGAGCCGGGCGCGGATCAGGCCGCGGGCGCGGCGGACGGCGGCCGGGTCGGCGGGCAGCTCCCAGGAGACGTGGTCGCCGGCCGGGATGCGGCGCAGCCGGGCGACCAGCATGGCGATGTCGTCGCGGTGCTGGTCGTCGAAGACGCCGTCGAGGGTGGCCTGGCAGAGGTCCTCCAGGGGGCGGGCCGCCGCACCGCGCGCGAAGGTGCGGCGCAGCCGGGCGAGGCCGTCGTCGATGTCGCGGGCCCGGTTCTCCACCAGACCGTCGGTGTAGAGGAACAGCAGCGTGCCGTCCTCGACGGTGAACTCGCGGGTGACGACGGGGCCGTCGCCGACGCCCAGCGGCGGGGCGGGCGGGACGTCCAGGAACCTCGCGTCGGCGTCGGGCGGGGCCAGCAGCGGCGGCAGGTGCCCGGCGCTGGCGACCTCGCACCGCCCGCTGACGGCGTCGTACACCACGTAGGCGCAGGTGGCGAAGTGCGGTTCGCGCTCGCCGAGGGTGCGCATCAGGGAGTCGAGGCGCTCCAGCGCCTCGGCGGGCGGCAGCTCCAGCGCGGCGAGGGTGTGGATGGCGGTGCGCAGCCGGCCCATCGTGACGGCGGCCCGCACACCGTGCCCGGCCACGTCCCCGACCACCAGCGCGACCCGGCCGCCGGGCAGCGCGATGGACTCGTACCAGTCGCCGCCGACCTCGATCAGCCGGCTGCCGGGCAGGTAGCGGTGGTGCACCTCGACCGACGACGGCGCCGACAGGCCGGTGGGCAGCATGCTGCGCTGGAGGGTGAGCGCGGTGGCGCGTTCGCGGCCGTACCGGCGGGCGCTCTCGATGAAGATCGCCGCGCGGCTGGCGAACTCCATCCCGATCTCGATGTCGTAGGCGTCGAAGGGGCGGTGCGCCACGTTGCGGGTGCAGATGAAGAAGCCGAGCATCGCCCCGTCGGCGAAGATCGGCAGGATCAGCATCGAGGCGCCCTTGAGCAGGTCGGCCACCGGCGGGCGGCGCCAGGCGTCGGCGATCCTGGCCGCGCCCTCGCCGCCCAGCCCCACCAGCACCGGCGCGCCGGTCTCCAGGCAGCGCACGTACGGGGTGCCCTCGGGGTAGCTGAGCACCTCGCCGGTGGGGAAGGTGGCGTCCCAGGCCTGGTCGCCGTCGTCGGAGGCGACCGCCATGCGGCGCAGCAGGGGCGAGGCGCCGGCGGGCGCCTGCGGCGGGTCCTCGTCGGCGTCGACCAGGCTCTCCATCAGCAGCAGCCCGCCGGAGTTGCAGAAGTGCGGGACCAGCACGCTCATCAGGCCGCGCGCCAGCAGCTCCAGATCGAGGGTGGCGCCCAGGCGGGGCAGGGAGTCCTCCAGGAGGGCGCGCCTGATCACCGCCGGGTCCAGGAAGCGGTCGGCCAGCGGCACCGGGACGCGGATGACCGCGAGGGCGGCCAGGGCCGCGTCGTCCCGGAGGGACGGCCCGCCGGACACCCCGGCGAGGACCGGGCTCCCGCTCATCGGGTGCACGGTGACCACGGCGTCGTAGGTGGCGCCCTGCCGGGTCTCGACGGTGAGCATGGTGGTGCGCTCCCGCTCGAAGCGCAGGGCCTCGTCCAGCGGGTCCTGCGCGCCGGCGATGACCTCGCCCAGCCGGGCGCCCAGCAGGTCCTCGGGATTCTCGGCGAGCACGGCGGCGGCGTTGCGATCGAACTGGAGGATTTTGCCCGACGCATCCATGCCGAGAATAAGAATTCGGGTGGACGACTGCATCGCTCAATTATGGGACATTGCGCGCGTCCGCGAAGGCGGATGCGCGAAGGCGCGCGCCCGGCATGACTGCGCACCCGACTGGACGTAACTCAGCCCTGCCGGGCGGCCAGGTAATCGGCCCAGGTCACCTTGCCTTCGGCCTGCTCGGAGGCGGGGTGGAGGCCGTCCCGGAAAGCGCGGGAAACGCGTCCGGGCGGCGGCATCGCCGTCACTCTCCGGCGGCGTCCGGTCGCGTTCAGGTAGGTCCGGGCCATCTCCTCAAGTGCCACGAGCCGTTCCACCGCATATTTGGTCCGGTAAATGCCCACGAGGCGCGCTGCCTCACGGTCTCCAGCGGCCTCAGCGACGGCGCGCCGCCGCGGGTCGGCACGGGCTCGGGCGGCCAGGGCCCGACGTACAGCCTCGGCGACGCCGGCCGCCTCGGATCCCCCGGTCCGGTCATGAACGGCCGAAGACCTGGGGCGGCGGGACCGGCGCCTCGATGTCCTCGCCGTCGTGCAGCGGCGCGGCGCCCGCGCAGAACCCGGCCAGTTCGTCCCCCGCCATCACGCGGGCCCGGAACGCCCCACCCGCGGCCCGCCGGGTCAGCTCGGCGGCGGGCAGCGGCCGCCGGGACGCGGCCACGATCAGGTTCCCGAACCGGCGCCCGCGCAGCACGCCCGGCTCGCCCAGCAGGAGCACGTACCGGAACACCGACCGGACGGTCGCGACCACCCGCCGGGCGAAGGGCAGCCGGAAGCCGTCGGCGACGTTCATCAGGTAGACCCCGCCGGGCCGCAGCACCCGCGCGGCCTCCAGGGCGAACTCGCGGGTGGCCAGCTCGACCGGCATGGACGCCTCCGCGAAGGCGTCCAGCACCACCAGGTCGTCGGCCTCGTCGGCCAGCGCGGCCATGCCGGTCCGCCCGTCGGTGATCCTGATCTTGACGCCGGGGACCTGCCGGAGCGGCAGCCGCTCGCGCACCAGCCGGACCAGCTCGCCGTCGGGCTCGAACACCACCTGGCGGGAGCCGGGGCGGGTCGCGGCGATGTAGCGGGGCAGCGTGCACCCGGCGCCGCCGATGTGCACGGCGTCCAGCGCCCGCGCCCCGGGGCCCGGCCCGCTCCCCTGCCCGCCGGCGGGCGCGTCGCCCTCCTGGACGTCGAGGCAGTCGACCACGTCGCCCATCAGCCGCATGTACTCGAAGTCGAGATAGGTCGGGTCGGACAGGTCGACGTAGGACTGCGGCACACCGCCCACGCACAGCACCCATCCGCCGTCACGGTCGGCGTCGCGCAGCAGCTCGGCCTCGCCGCCGTCGATCTTGTACAGATCGGAGCGGAGTCGCGCCCCCCGTGCCTTCCGTGCCATGTCTCCCCACTCTAGGCCTTCGGGGCGGTCGGCGAGCTTCAGCCGGTGACCGCCCGCTCAGCGGCGAAATGGCAGGCGCTGGGGTGCGCGGAGCCCTCCCGCTCCTCCAGGGCCGGCTCCCGCTCGGCGCACACGTCCTCGGCCTTCCAGCAGCGGGTGCGGAAGCGGCACCCCGACGGCGGGTCCAGCGGCGACGGCGGGTCCCCCTCCAGCACGATCTGGCCGTCCAGGCCCGCCCTCTCCGGGTCGGGCACGGGCACGGCCGACAGCAGGGCCTGGGTGTAGGGGTGGGTGGGGTGCTCGTAGATCCGGGTCTCGTCGCCCGTCTCGACGATCTTCCCCAGGTACATCACCGCGATCCGGTCCGAGATGTGCCGCACGGCGGCCAGGTCGTGGGCGATGAACACGTACGCCAGCCCCAGCTCGGCCTGCAGGTCCTCCAGCAGGTTCATCACCTGGGCCTGCACGGAGACGTCCAGCGCCGACACCGGCTCGTCGCACACGATCACGTCGGGGCGCAGCGCGAGCGCCCTGGCGATGCCGACGCGCTGGCGCTGCCCGCCCGAGAACTGGTGCGGGTAGCGGTTGGCGTGGTCGGGGTCGAGGCCGACCAGCTCCAGCAGCTCCTGCACGCGCGCCCGCCGCTCCCCCTTGGGCGCGGCCTCCGGGTGGACGGCGAACGGTTCGCCGACGATGTCACCGACCGTCATCCGCGGGTTGAGGGAGGAGTAGGGGTCCTGCAGCACCATCTGGATGCGGCGGCGCAGGGCCCTCAGCTCGCGGCGCGGCAGCGTGAAGATGTCGCGGTCCTCGAACCGGACGGTGCCGGAGGTGGGCCGCTCGGCGGCCAGCAGCAGCCGGGCGAGCGTGGACTTGCCGCAGCCGGACTCGCCGACCACGCCGAGGGTCTCGCCGCGGCGCAGTTCCAGGTCGACGCCGTCCACGGCCTTGACCCGGCCCACCTCGCGCTTGAACACCACGCCCTGGGTGACGGGGTAGTGCTTGACCAGGCCCTCGACCCGCAGGATCGGCGCGTCCCCGGAAGGGCCGCCGGAAGGGGCGTCAGCCACCGTGCACCTCCTCGGCGAAATGGCAGGCGGCCGCGTGGCCCGGGGCGACCTCGACCAGCGGCGGGCGCTCCTCGGCGCAGACGGCCTCGGCGCGCGGGCAGCGCGGCCGGAACGGGCAGCCCGAGGGCAGCGCGGCCGGGTTGGGCGGCGCCCCCTTGATCGGTACGAGTCGCTCCGCGCCCCGCCCGCGCCTGCCGGTGGCCGTGGGGGGCCGTCCCCCCACCGGGGTACGGTCCAGGCGCGGCACCGAGGCCAGCAGCCCCTTGGTGTACGGGTGGGCGGGCCGCGCGTACAGCGCCCTGGCCGGGGCCTGCTCGGCCACCGATCCCGCGTACATGACCACGATCCGGTCCGCGACGCCGGCGACCACGCCGAGGTCGTGGGTGATGAGGACCAGGCCCATGCGCAGCTCGTCCTGGAGGTCGGCCAGCAGCCGCATGATCTGCGCCTGGACGGTCACGTCCAGCGCGGTGGTGGGCTCGTCGGCGATGAGCACGTCGGGCTCCAGCGCCAGCGCCATCGCGATCATGATGCGCTGGCGCATGCCGCCGGAGAAGTTGTGCGGGTGGTCGCCGAGCCGCTCGCGGGGCGAGGGGATCCGCACCCGCTCCATCAGCTCGACCGCCTTGGCCCTGGCCTCCTTGCGGCGCATCCCGCGGTGCACCTGGAACATCTCGCAGATCTGGTCGCCGACGGTGAACACCGGGTTCAGCGCGGTCAGCGCGTCCTGGAAGATCATCGAGATGCGGTCGCCGCGGTACTCGCGGCGGCGCCGCTCCGGCAGGCCCAGCAGCTCCTCGCCGCGCAGCCGCACCGACCCCCGGGTGATCCGGGCCGGCGGGCTGTCGAGGATGCCCATCACCGCCTGCGCGGCCACGCTCTTGCCCGAGCCCGACTCGCCCAGGATCGCGACCGTCTCGCCCTCCGCCAGGGTGTAGGAGAGCCCGTTGACGGCCCGGACGTCCTGGTCGCGGACGCGGAACTCCACGTGCAGGTCCGCCACCTCGAGCAGCGGGGCGCCGTCCGCCCCGCCCGGGTCGGTCTTCAGCGCGGCGGCTTTCTTCGGGTCGGCCATCATCACCGCAGTTTCGGGTCGAGGGCGTCGCGGACGGCGTCGCCGAGCATCAGGAAGCTCAGCACGGTCGCCGACAGGAACACCGCCGGGAAGATCAGCAGATGCGGGTGGTCGACGAAGTAGGACTGCGCCAGGTTCAGCTGCAGCCCCCACGACACCTGCGGGTACTGCAGGCCGACGCCGAGGAAGTCCAGCGTCGCCTCGCCGGAGATCACGTTGCCCACGTTCAGGGTCGCCACCACGATCACCGGCGCCAGCGCGTTGGGCAGGATGTGGCGCAGCATGATCCGCCGGTCGGAGGCGCCCAGCAGCCGGGCCGCCTGCACGTAGTCGGCGTCCCGCACGGCGATCACCTGCGCCCGCATGATCCGGATCATCGTGGTCCAGCCCAGCAGCACCAGCACCAGCGTCATCGCGCCGACGCCGTGGCCGGGGAAGGCGACCAGGATGACGGTGGCGCCCAGCACGAACGGCAGCCCGAAGAACACGTCGGTGATCCGGGCGACGACCGTGTCCAGCAGGCCGCCGTAGTAGCCGGCCAGCATCCCGAACACCATCGCGATCAGCAGCGCGAACAGCGTCACCGCGACACCGATCAGCAGCGTCGGGCGGGCGCCGTGCACCACGTGCGCGAAGTAGTCGCACCCGGCCAGGTCGGTGCCGAACGGGTGGCCGCCGCCGGGCGACAGCCTGGCCAGGTTGGGGTCGCAGTTCTCGTTCCTGCCGCGGTCGGTGAACAGCCCGGGCACCGCCGCCATCGTGCCGACCAGCAGCAGCACCGCCGCCGCCCACCAGAACACCCAGCGGCGGCGCAGGTCGCGCCAGGCGTCGTGCCACAGCGAGGCCGGCCGGCCGCCGCCGACCGCGCCGCCCGCCTCCGCCACCGCCAGCGCCACGGCGCCCTGGGCGGCCGCGCCGGCCGGGGCGGGGGCGGCGGTCTCGGCGCCGGGGCCGCCGCCGGCGGGCTCCGGGCCGTCGTCCGCGTCCTTCATCTTCTCCATCACTCGTCGCCGGCCGCCGTCCGTGCCGTCGTCCGTGCCGTCGTCCGTGCCGTCGTCCGTGCCGTCATTCGTAGCGGATCCGCGGGTCCAGGACCCCGTACAGCAGGTCCACGACCAGGTTGACCAGCAGGAAGATCAGCACCAGCACGGTGACCGCGCCGACCACCACCGGCCCCTCCTTCAGCTGGATGGACTGGAACACCTGCTGGCCGATCCCGGGCAGGTTGAAGATCCCCTCGGTGACGATGGCACCGCCCATCAGCGCGCCGAAGTCGACGCCGAGATAGGTCACCACGGGGATCAGTGAGTTGCGCAAGGTGTGCCGTCCCACCACCCGGGCCCGGGTGAGGCCCTTGGCCCTGGCGGTGCGGACGTAGTCGGCGCGCAGGTTCTCCGCCAGGCTGGTGCGGGTCAGCCGCGCCACGTACGACAGCCCCAGCGATCCCAGCACCATGCCGGGCAGCAGGTAGCTGAGCGGCCAGCCGTCGTCGGTCCCGGCGGTCGGGAAGATCGACCAGTGCACGCCCAGCAGGATCTGCGCGGTGTAGCCGAGCACGAACACCGGGACGGCGATCAGCAGCGTGGTGCCGCCCAGGACCAGCGTGTCGGCCAGCTTCCCGCGGCGCAGCCCGGCCCACACGCCCAGCGCGATGCCGACCACCAGCTCGAAGATCCAGGCGGTGAGGGCGAGCTGGACGGTCACGCCCCACCGCCCGCTGAGCATCTCCGAGACCTTCTGGCCGGTGTAGTTCTCCCCGAGGTCGCCCTGCAGCAGGCCCAGCATGTACTTGCCGTACTGGACCAGCAGCGGGTCGTCGAGGTTGTAGCGCTCCCGGAGGGTCTGCCGCACCGAGTCGGGGATCGGCTTGTCCCCGGCGAGCGCCTGGATCGGGTCGCCCGGCAGCGCGAACACCATCGCGTAGATCAGCAGCGTGGTGCCGACGAAGACGGGGATCGCCTGCAGGAGCCGCCGGAGGACGTATCGCCACATCTGCGCTTACTTCACCGTCACTTCGTGGACGATCAGGCCGCCCGCGTACGGGGTGATGGTCACGTTGTCGACCTTGTCGGAACGGCCGCCCTGCCCGGCCCAGGTCCACAGCGGGATCTGCGGCATCTCGCGGATGGCCAGGTCCTCGGCCTGGTTGTAGAACCTGAGCGCGTCCTGCTCGTTGCCGGCCGCGTTCCCCTTGGCGATGAGCTCGTCGAACTCCTTGTTCTCGGGGGTGCTCTCCCAGCCCATCTTGTTGCCCGCGCTGCCCCACATGTTCTGCAGGTAGTTCTGGGCGCTGGGGTAGTCGGCCTCCCAGTTCTGCCGGTACGGGCCCTTCTCCTCGCGCCGTGACAGCAGCCCGAAGTAGTCGGCGGCGGGCACCTGGCGGAACTGGATGTCGGTGATGCCGAGGTTCTGCTTCAGGGAGTTCGCGACGATCTGCATCCACTGGTAGTAGGTCGGCTGGGCGTTGGAGAAGTACAGCTCCAGCGTCCCCTTGAAGCCGCCGGCCTTGTCGTACAGCTTCTTGGCCTCGGCGGGGTTGTAGGTGCACAGCTGCCCGCACGCGCCCTTGCGGTACCCGGCGATGATGGGCGGCAGCAGCGAGTCGGCCACGATGTAGTCGCCGTTGTAGACGGCCTTGTTGATGCCGTTGCGGTCGATGGCCATGGAGATGGCCTTGCGCAGGTCGGGGCTGGCGAAGCGCTTGTCGAACAGCGGGAAGCCCAGGTAGTCGATGGTGCCCATCTTGCGCGGCAGGAAACGGTTGCCCAGCAGCCGCTTGGCCTCGGGCACCTTGGCCGCAGGGATGGTCTGCTGCACGTCGACCCGCCCGGCGCGCAGGTCGGTGTAGATCGTGTCGGCGCTGGCGTAGCTCTTCCAGGTCACGCCCTTGTTCTTCGGCTTGCGCGTGCCGGTGTAGCCCGCGAACGGCACCAGCTTGACCTGGCGGTTGCGCTCCCACTTGCCGCTGATCTGATAGGGCCCGTTCCCGATCGGCGCGTCCTCGTAGGCCTTGAGGTCCTTGAACGCGGCCTTGGGCATCGGCGCGAAGGCGGGGTAGGTGAGCAGCTGCGGGAACTGGTTGAACGGCTCCTTCAGCGTGACCTCGAGGGTGGTGTCGTCCACCACCTTCAGCCCGGACAGCTTGTCGGTCTCGGGCTTGGCCTTCTCGTCCTCCGGGTTCAGCTCGTCGTACCCCTGGATCTGGGAGAAGTAGTCGTTGGCCTCGTAGGCGTTGGGCCCGTAGGCGGCGTTGCTCCAGGCGTCGGCGAAGCTGGCGGCGGTGACCGGCTCGCCGTTGTGGAACTTCTGCCCGGCCCGGATCTTGATCGTCCAGACCTTCTGGTCCTTGGTCTGCACCGACTCGGCGGCCAGGTTGACCGGCTTGCCGTCCTTGCTCAGGCCCACCAGGTTCTCGAACAGCCCGCTCAGCACGTCGAAGGAGTAGCTGCTGGTGGTGTTGCCGGGGACGAGGTGGTCGGGCTCGCTGTGCCCGACGGTGAAGGTCCCGTCGCCGGAGCCGCCGTCGCCGCCGCAGGCCGCCACTCCGACCGTCGCCGCGAGCGCCAGCGCGGCGAGCCCGGCGACGCCCGGTCGCACACCCCTCAGGATGGTCATGATCCTCCCTCAGTGTCAGGAGCCCGCGCCGGGCGAGGCGTCCCGGCGCGCTGCACGCAGCGTTGTACCGTTGGCGTGATTTCGGTACGGCGACTGGCGATTCTTCATCGGATCGAGACCATGCCGCAACGATCATGGCCATAGCGACAGGTCAGCGTGCGCCAAAAAACGAAGGAACCCTTCGAATATGCGCCGGTGCGGCGCCGAGAGGACGGAGATCGTGACCGGATCGCAGGTGCGGGAACGGGACCGGCCGGTCACGGCCGGCGACGAGGTCGCGCGGCTGTGCGCGGACCTGATCCGCTTCGAGACGGTCAACCGCGGCGAGGGCGACGCCGACCCGGAGCGGCCCGCCGCCGAGCACGTCGCCGGGCTGCTGGACGAGGCCGGCGCCGATCCCGTCGTGGTGGAGTCGGCGCGCGGCCGGGCGAGCGTGCTGGCCCGGATCCCGGGCACCGACCCGTCCGCGCCCGCGTTCCTGATGCACGGCCACCTTGACGTGGTGCCCGCCGATCCCGCCGAGTGGAGCGTGCACCCGTTCTCCGGCGAGATCGCCGACGACGGCTGCGTGTGGGGGCGCGGCGCGGTCGACATGAAGGGCACGCTCGCGATGACGCTGGCGGTGGTGCGGCAGCGGCTGCGCGAGGGGCGGCGCACGCGCGGCGACCTCGTCCTGGCGTTCCTGGCCGACGAGGAGTGCACCGGCGACTACGGCTCCCGGTACGTGGCGCGCGAGCACCGCGACTTCTTCACCGGCTGCGCCGAGGCCGTCAGCGAGTCCGGCGGATTCAGCGTCGCCGCGGGCGGCGACCGGCGGATCTACCCGATCGCGACCGGCGAGCGCGGCACGATGTGGATGAAGCTGACCGCGCGCGGCAAGGCCGGGCACGGTTCCAAGCCCGCGCCCGACAGCGCGGTCGCCGAGATCGCGCACGCGGTGTCCCGGCTCGCCTCCTACGCGTGGCCGGTACGGCTGACCCCGGGCGTGCGGGCCCTGCTGGACGGCCTCGCCGAGGCCCTCGGCACCGCCATCGACCACGACCGCCTGGACGAGGAGGCGCGCCGGCTGGGCGCGCCCGGGCGGCTGTTCGAGGCCACGATCCGCAACTCGGCCAACCCGACCCGCCTCGACGCCGGGTACAAGATCAATGTGGTGCCGGGGACGGCGTACGCCCAGGTCGACGGCCGCTACCTGCCGGGCACCGGCGAGGAGTTCCTGGAGACGATCGACCGGCTGCTCGGCCCGAAGGTCACCCGCGAGTTCGTCAATTACGAGGAGGCCCCCGCGGCGGACCCGGCCGGGCCCACCTTCGCGGCGCTCGCCGCCGCGCTACGGGCCGAGGACCCCGGGGCGCACCCGGTGCCGTACGTGATGGGCGGCGGCACCGACGCCAAGTCGTTCAACCGGATCGGCATCACCAGCTTCGGCTTCGCACCGCTGCTGCTCGGCCCGGAGCTGGACTACTTCGGCATGTTCCACGGCGTGGACGAGCGGGTGCCGGTCGAGGGCCTGCGGTTCGGCACCCGCGTCCTCGACCGCTTCCTCGACACCCGCTGACCGGTCCCCTCACCAGGTCTCGGCGTCGATTCCCGTCGTGACGATCCGCAGCGCGCTGAAAGCCGCGTACGGACGGTCGCTGGACATGATGCCGCCGGGCGACGGCATGGGCACTCCCGGGAGCAGGTCGAGGATCGCGCTGATGTGGCCGTACTCCGCCGCGTGCAGGATGAGGCCGACCGTGGGGCTCTTGCGCTTGGCCGGGGGTGTACGGGCGAGCTTCTCGTACCCCTGGGCGAGCGCCTCGGCGCCGGGCCCCAGGGGCTCCTGGATCGCGAGGTCGTTGCGCTCCGCCCACTCGTGCATCAGCCGGGTCTGGCCATGCCGCCTGAGCAGTTGCACGACCCGCCAATCGCCGAACCAGTTCCGGGCGGGGCCCAGGATCCTCTCGGCGAGGTCGGGCCTGCCCTTGCGCAGCGTGTAGCCGATGAAGGGAACGCCGACGGCGTGGCCGGGGTCTCCGGTCCCCTCGTCCAGCAGGGCCTGCGCCTCGTCCTCCCGCCCGCACTCCAGCAGCGCCCACACCACCGGCAGACGATGGTCCCATGAGCCCTCGCTCTTCCGGAGGGCAGCGCGCGCCCGCTCGAACCACGGATCGGCTCGCTCGTCATCGCCCAGCGCCGCGTACGCTCCGCCCACAGCCGCCGCCACCCGCGCGGGCTCACCCCAGATGCGCCCGATGTCCGCCTCGTACCGGGAGATGAGCGAGCGTGCGTCGTCGGGCCGCCCCGCCGTGCCCGCGAGCAGCAGCGCGGCCTCGGCCGCCAGGCGCGCCCGGCGGTGCTCCGGGCATGCCTCGATGAGCCGGTTCGCTCCCTCCGGCTCGCCGCGCCGCGCCCGGATGAGGGCCGCCTCGTGGAGCACCTCGCCAGACCAGGGATTGCGGTCGTTGGCGTATTCGACGACCGCCTGCAAAAACGCCTGGAAGAGGTCGTCCACGGTGGCGGTGTTCGGCGGCGGCCACTCCTGAGGGCCCGGCTCCGGCAACGTACGGTCGTGGAAAGGGTCCAGGAACTCCCCCAGCAACTCGTCCTGCATTGAGTCGGCCATCCGCTCGGCGGCGGACGCGTCGGGGACGACCTCGAGTTCGCCCCAGTGGACGGGCCAGGCGTAGCGCCGGTCGACCGACCAGGCGAGCGCCGCGGCCAGGTCGTCGTCCCGCCCGGAGGGGGCGATCACGAGACCGGGCGGAAAGGCGACCGCCCACGTCTCGTCGTCCAGTGCGAAGGTGGGGTTGGGCTCCGGCTCCATGGAGTAGCCGAACTCCTCGCCGAGGTCCTCGCCCTCCAGTTCCAGCGGCCGCGGCGCCCGCACCTGCCGCAGCAGCGTGAAGTCGCCGATCACCTCGCCTGTGTCCGCGCGCAGGAAGCGCAGCGCCTTCGTGCCCAGCGCCACGAGCACCCCGTCCGCGCCCCAGAGCACCCCCGACGCCTTCTCGGGCGCGTCGAAGGCGCGCAGCCTTTCCCCGCGCTCACGGTCCAGCGACCAGATCTCGATCCGGCCCGCCGCGGTGAGGCACGCGGCGCGGTCGCCGCCGGGCTCCCAGGCCCAGGACCGCACGTCCAGGTCGTACGCCGGGAGCCGCACCGCCAGGTCGAGGTCGTAGAGACGCTCTCCGGTACGGTCCACGATGCCGACGCGCGGACGGTCGGCGTGCCCGCTCTCGGGGACGACGACGGCGAGCCTCGAACCCCAGGACATGTAGAGATCCTGGAACGACACATCCCGGTATCCGGTCAGCTCGGCCATCGGGCGGCCGGTCAGCGCGTCCGCGATGATCAGTCGCCGGTCCGCGTGGTAGGCGACCACGGTCTCGTCCCGGCTCCATTCCGCGGACGGCCACCTGGAATTCGCATCGCCCTCGGCGAGCCAGGAGACCCGGCCCGACGCGACGTCGATCGAGCAGACTTGCCCGTCGTGCAGGTTCCCGTACAGCCGCGCCCCGTCCCGCGACCAGACGGGCCGGGTGAGGACGAACCCGTTCCCCTCTTCGTCCTCATCTTCCTCGCCGTCGTCTTCTTCGTCCTGCACCGGGATCGGCTCCGCGTCCCCCCGCTGCACACGTCCTTCGGCCAGCGACACGATGGAGGCGGCGGTCGGGGAGTCCTCGTCCACGACGTAGGCGCGCAGGCCGTCGGGCGAAAGGGCGAACGGGTCGGGACGGCCGTTGTAGGTGAGGCGCACGGTCGCGAGCGTCTCGGCGTCCTCGCCGAACGGATCCCACACGCCCACGTTGCTGGCCATGTAGACCATGGCCAGCCGCGTCTCGTCGGCCGACCACTCCAGCACCTCGCCGTAACCGGGCCAGCCGATCCCGCCCACGATCCCGTCGATGACGTTGACGCACCGGCCGGTGGCCACCTCCCAGATCTGCAGGGTGGCGCCGGCGTCGTAGTCGTCGCCGCCGAAGTCGGCGACCGCGAGGTAGCGCCCGGACGGGCTGAGCGCCTGCGCGGTGATCTCGACCCGGTGCACGTCCGGGTGGCGCAGCAGCGCGCCGCGCTCCAGGATCCGCTCGGTCGCGAACCGGTGCGCCGCGGTGACGCCGTGATCGCGCTCGAGCCCGGCGAGCGCGGCGCGCAGCGGGGGCAGGTCGCGGTCCGGCTCGAACGCGGCCCAGTCCGCCGCCCGCAGCGCCCGCTCGAACGCCTCCGGCCCGCTTCCGGGCGCCGGCGTCATCTCGTTGATCGTCATGGCGGGCGATCGTAGGGGCGATCACCGACGTTCCGCGGCCGCTCCCGGAAAGGCCCTCAGCCGGAGGTCCGGGCGCGCTCCGGCGTGCTGCCGTCGCGGACCGCCGATCCCTCCGGGGCGGCCTCGGCCGCGTCCGGCAGCCCGAGCAGGGACAGCAGTTCCTCGACCATCCCGTCGGCACGGATGTGCGGGGGCTTCCGCAGGAACTCGGCGATCGGGTCGGGGGCGACGGCGCGGCACGCGGCGGCGGCCCAGCCCGCCGCGCGCCCCGCGACCTCCTCGACGGCGTCCGCGGCGGCTCCGGGCGCGGCGGGGACCAATGCCTGCCAGTAGCCGCTCGCTCCGCTGAAACCCTCGACGGCGGCGTGCCCGGCGTCCAGGACCGAGCCCAGCAGCGCCGGGGCGCGGGTCGCGGCGACGAGGTCGACCAGCAGCGCCACGCTGTCGGCGACGGCGGCGTCCGCGCCCAGTTCCCAGACCTGCCATCCGTCGCCGCGCGCCCGGTGCCCGGCGACCGCGGGCAGGAACGGGCGCAACACGTACAGTTCAGGCAGCGGCCGATCGTTCCGGCCCACGACGAGATAACCGTCCGCGCCGTCGCGCACTGGAGCCCCTCCTCGCCCTTTGGTAACAACAGCGTCGAGGGGGTGTGAAACGTCACACGGCGGGGCGGCACGCGGGGCGGCACGCGGGGCGGCGCGCGGGATGCCGCCGGGTCGTCACAGCAGGGCGGGGGCCAGTTCCCTCCACTGCGGCAGCGGCGGCTCGGCCGGGTCGGCGGTGAGGACCTGCACGCATACGTGGTCGGCGCCGGCGTCCAGGTGCTCCTGGACGCGCTTGCGGATCGCGTCGGCGTCCCCGTAGGCGACGATCTCGTCCACCAGCCGGTCGCTGGGCCCGCCGGCCAGGTCGGCGTCGCCGAAGCCCAGGCGCCGCATGCTGGCCTCCTGGTGGGGCGCGAGGCCGACGTAACCGGCGACGTGCTCCCGCGCGATCTCGCGGGCGCGGGCGGTGTCGGTGTCCAGGACGACGGCCTGCTCGACGCCGAGGAAGGCGTCCGGCCCCATGATCTCCCTGGCCAGCGCGGTGTGCCGCACGGGCACGAAGTAGGGGTGGGCGCCCCAGGTGCGGCGCCCGGCCAGCTCCAGCATCTTGGGTCCGAGGGCGGCCAGGACGCGGCGCGGCGGGATCTCGGGAGGCACGGAGTGGACCGGCAGCGCGTCCATCTTGTCCAGGTACTCCGTCATGGACGCCACGGCCCGGCCCACTGAAGGCATCGTGTAGCCGTCCATCTGCCCGGGGGTGTCGTCGACCCGGTGGCCGCCCAGGCCGAGCAGGTAGCGGCCGGGGAAGGCCTCGCCGAGGGTGCGTTCGGCGGTGGCCGTGGCGATCGGGTCGCGCAGCGCGATGTTGGCGATCCCGGACGCGACGACCATGCGCCGGGTGGCCGTCAGCAGCAGCCAGGCCTGCCCGAAGGTGTCGCGGCCGAAGGCCTCCCCGAACCAGATCGCCCCGTACCCCAGGTCCTCGATCTCGGCGGCGGCGTCGCGGACGCGCCCGGCGGGCAGGCCCTCCAGCGCGAACGTCCACAGCCCGACCGGGCCCAGGGACCGGCGTGCGTCATCGGTCATCAGTGGCTCCTCACAACTTCCGGAGAACCTCTCCGGTTAGTTCGGGGCTACAATACGGAGAACTTCTCCGTTTGGCCAGTCGGGAGTGGACGCCGAGGATGGGGCGATGACGACAGCGCAGGACGGCCGGGCACCGCGTGCCGACGCGCGCCGCAACCGGGAACGGATCGTCGAGGCCGCCCGCGAGACCTTCGCCGCCGAAGGGCCCGGCGCGTCCCTGAACGAGATCGCGCGCCGTGCCGGGATCGGCCCCGGCACGCTCTACCGCCACTTCCCCAACCGGGCGGCCCTCCAGGCGGCCGTCCTCAAGGACCGGATCGAGCGGCTGTGCGCGCGCGCCGCGGAACTGCGCGACACCGCGCCGCCCGGCGAGGCGCTGGCCCTCTGGCTGAGCGCCTTCCTGGCGCACGCGCGCACCGACCACGGCCTGGCCGGCCGGCTGCTGGTGGACGGGCGGGCCGACCTGGGCATCGACTGCCACCAGCTGATCAGGGACGCCGCGGCGAGCGTCCTGGACCGGGCCCGGCGCGCCGGAGCCGCCCGCCCGGACGTCTCCACCGCCGACGTGATCGATCTCGTGGTCGGGGTGGCGCTGGCCTCCGGCGAGCCCGACCCGGCCGATCCCGAGCGGCCGGAGCGGCTGCTCGGACTCGTGCTGGACGCCCTGCGCGGGTAGAGATCGGGCGTGGACTTCGCCAGCGCCGCGCACGAGCTCTACGGGGTCGCCCCGGACACGTTCATGGAGACCCGCAAGCGCCTCGTCCAGGAGGCCCGGGCGGAGGGTGACGCGGCGCTGGCCAAGCGGATCGGGACGCTGCGCCGCCCGACGCTGTCGGCCTGGGCGGTGAACCTCCTCGGCCGGTCGGCCGGGGAGGAGCTGGGATGGCTCCTGGACGTCGGGGAGCAGTTGCGCGGGGCGTGGGCGTCGGGCGGGAGCATCGGCGGTCTGGAGCAGCGCCGCGGCGAGGTGGTGCGGCTGCTGGTGCGCAGGGCGCGGGAGCTGGCCGAGGAGGCCGGGCATCCGCTGCGCGAGCCCGCGGTGCGGGAGGTGGAGGACACCCTGCAGGCCGCCACCGTCGACGCCGACGTGGCCGGTGACGTCCGGGAGGGCCGCCTGACCCAGCCCCGCAGCCACGCCGGGTTCGTCCTCACGGGGTTCCCGCCTCCGATGGCGGGGGCCGGGCCCCGGACGCGGACCGCGCACGAGGAGGCCGCCGAGGAGGCCGCCGAGGAGCCGGAAGAGGTTCCGGCGCCCAGGAAGCGCAAGGCGGCCATGGGCGGCGGGGCCAGGAGCCGGGCCGTCGAAGACCGGGCCGAAGAGCAGGCCCAGAAGCAGGCTGAGAAGGTACGGGCCGAGCGGGAGAGGGCGCACCGGGCGGCCCAGCGGAAGGCCGAGCAGGCCGATCGCGACCTCGAGGCCCGCGAGGCCGAGCTCGACGAGGCCCGCGACGACCTGGATTCGGCCGACGCGGACGTGGGCCGGCTGCGCCGCGAGCTGGACCGGGCGGTCGCCCGGCGGCAGACCGCCGCACAGCGCGTGAAGAAGGCCGAACGCCTGCGCGACAAGGCGGCGGAGGCGGCCGGGAAGGCCCGCCGCCGGGCCGGTGAGGCCGCCGGCGCGGGCTGATCGTCACGCGCCTGTCACCGCTGTGTTCCGGCCCCGGTGTACGAAGCGGAAACATTCATGAAGTACCGTCGGGCCGAACCTGATTCTAAAAAATGGAGGGGGCGGCGGTGGCGGTACCGGCCTTGGAGCAACCGGCGGACTGGACCGAGCCGGGGGCCCATCCGGTGGCCCCCGGCGTGCACCGGATCCCGCTGAGACTGCCGATCGACAGCCTGCACTCGGTCAACGTCTACGTGATCGAGGACCCCGGCGGGCTGGCCGTGGTCGACTCCGGCTGGCCGCTGCCCGACAGCAGGGCCGCGCTGTCGGCCGCGCTGCGCACGCTCGGCCACCGCCTGGAGGACGTGTCCCAGTTCCTGGTCACGCACGCGCACTGGGACCACTACGGGCAGGCGCTGGCGCTGCGCGAGGCGTTCGGGGCCCGGGTGCGGATCGGGCGCGGTGAACGTCCCTCGATCGAGGCGATGGTCGCGGCCGGCGGCCGGCCCCACCTCAGCCAGGCCCGGCTGCTGCGCGGCTGCGGCGCCCCGGCGCTGGCCGACGAGGTGGAGGCGATGGACGGCGGCGGCGAGCAGGGTGTGATCCTCGACACCGCGCCGGACGCCTGGCTGGACGACGGCGAGCGGGTCGCGCTGGCCCGGCGGGACCTGGACGTGTTCGCCACGCCCGGCCACACCCGCGGCCACGTCGTGCTGCGCGACGCCGCCGCCGGGCTGCTGTTCGCCGGCGACCACGTGCTGCCGCACATCTCCCCCTCCATCGGGCTGGAGTCCGCGCCCGACCCCAAGCCGCTGCGCAACTACCTGGAGTCGCTGCGGCTGGTCCGGGACATGCCCGACACCCTGCTGCTGCCCGCGCACGGCCAGGTCACCGGCAGCGTGCACGCCCGGATCGACGAGCTGATCGAGCACCACCGGGAGCGGCTCGAGATCGCCGCCGCCCAGGTCCGCGCCGGGCACTCGACCGCGTTCGAGGTGGCGGGTGCGATGTCGTGGACCCGGCGGCAGCGCAAGCTGGACGACCTGGACGTCTTCAGCCGCATGCTGGCCGTCCTGGAGATCGACGCCCACCTGGACGTGCTGGTCGACCAGGGGGTGCTGGACTCCCACGTGGACGAGGGCGGCGTGCGGAGCTACGCGCCCAAAGCCTGAACGGGCCGGCCGGGGTCACGGCCCAGGAAGGCCACCAGCCGGTCGCCCGTCGCGGCGCCGTCCGGCACCGCGACCGGCGGCCCGAACAGTCCCTCGCGGGCGTGGTCGGGCACCAGCAGGGGCGCCAGCCGCAGCAGCCGTCCGGCCAGCGGAGCCGGGATCTCGCAGGCCGCCCCGGCCGTCCGGGACAGGTCCCAGGCGTGCACGACGAGCTCGACCGCGCCGGTGCCCGCCACGACGCCGCCCAGTATCGGGCAGCCGGCGACCATGACGACGCGGCCGTCGCGGTCGGCGTCCGACCAGGCCGCCGCCAGCCGCCGCGTCCGCTCCCGCAGGACGTCGACCGGGTCGCGGCGCGCCTGCGGCGGCACCGCCGCGCCGGGGCCCACCAGCCGTACCGACCCCGTGGTCACGGCCTCGTGGAGGGCGGCGAGCGAGTCGTCGAGGTGCCGCAGGAGCATCCACAGGTCCCAGCCCGCGCAGGGCGTGGGGCGCGGCAGGTCGTCCTCCGTGAACGCGGGGAGCGCGTCCAGGGTCTCCAGCGCGAAGGCCGCGGCGTGCCGCAGCAGCCGCGAGCCGTACCGCTGGAGCGCCGCCGCGTCCTCGGCGTTCTCCAAAGCCTTCTCCGGTGCCTTCTCCGATGCCGTCATGGGGGTTCTCCCTTCGCCCGGTACCGACCGTGGAAACGGGGCGAAGTCATCGCGCGGCGGCGTCGAAAAGGTTTCGAGGACATCTTCCCCTGCACGCGCGGGCGCGGGATGTGTGGCGTCCGAGTCAGCCCCGCGGCGGCTATGAGTTGAGGGTGGCCCCGGTGACCGGAGGCGATACGCCGGTGCCCACGACGACGAGGAGCGGGAGACCCTGGTGGATGACGCCGCCGTGCTCTTCCTCACGGGCGCCGGGACCGGGCTGCTGGCCGGGGGCGGCTCGTGCGCGGCGGTCCAGCTGGGGCTGCTGACCGGGGCGGTGCGGCACGCGCCGCGTCCCGCCGCCCCGGTCGCGGCCTTCCTGGCGGCCAAGCTGGCGGTGCACACGGCGCTGGGCGCGCTGCTGGGGGTCGCGGGCGCGGCCGTCCGGCCGGGGCCCGGCGTACGGGCCGCGCTGCTGGTGGCCGCGGCGGCCGTGCTGCTGGTCTTCGCGCTCGACCTGGTCGGCTTCCCTCCCGCCCGCCGCCTGCTCCGGCGTTTCGGGGGCTCGGACGGCGACCGCTGCGCCACCGCCCCGCACGGCGTGGACGGCCCGCACGGCGTGGACGGCGCGTCCGCGGTGCCGCGGTCCGGGCGCTTGCGGCGGCCGGCGGCGCTGGGCGCGGCCACGGTACTGCTGCCCTGCGGCGTGACGCTGTCGGCCGAGCTGCTGGCCGTCACCTCGCACTCCGCCCTCGCGGGGGCCGCCGTCATGGCCGGATTCGTGCTGGGCACCGCGCCGATCTCGGGGCTGCTCGGGATAGGGCTGGGACGCGGCATGAGCGTACTGCGCGGGCGCCTCACCGCGCTCGTCGGCGTGGGGCTGGTCGCGGTCGCGGGATGGACGCTGATATCGGGACTGCGGCTGGGCGGCTGGCTGCCCGGCCCGGAAACGGCGGCCAAGGCCGCGACGCGCGAGATGACGCACAACGTCACCACGGACGCGACCGGCACCCAGGTCATCACGATCGGCGCGGCCGACCGCGGCTACCGGCCCGCGCTGGTCACGGCCCGCTCCGGGGTGCGCACGGTCCTGGTCGTCCGCACGCACGGGAACCGGGGATGCACGCGCGCGTTCACGATCCCGTCCCGCGGCCTGGAGCGCATGCTGCCCGTGACCGGTGACACCCGCATCGACCTGGGCACGCCGCGCCCGGGCCGGCTGCGCTTCACGTGCGCCGCCGGGCACTACCCGGGAGCCGTCACCTTCCGCTAGGCCCGCCGGCGGCGGCGAGGCGTGCGGCGATGCGGTCGACATCCCCGCGCTCGGCGGGCGGCAGCGGCCTGATCGCGGACGCTTCGGCGAGGAGGCGGGCGGCCGTCCCGGTGTCGCCCTCCAGGGACAGCGCGCCGGCCAGCCCCTCGGTCGCCAGCGCCACCGTGCGCGGATCTCCCGCGGCGCGGGCCAGGGCGAGGCTCTCCTCGTGGCGGGCGCGCGCCGCGGCCGCGTCGCCGCGCAACTCCGCGACGAAGCCGAGTTCCGCCAGCACGTAGGCGAGCCCGGAGCGGTAGCCGTCCGCGCGGTGCGCCTCCTCGGCGGCGCGCAGATGCTCCTCGGCGGCGTCGAGCCGTCCCTGCCTGCGCGCCGAGGCCCCCAGCCCCACGCGGGCGTGGACGACGCCGTGGTGGAACGACCGCTCGCGCGCCACCCGCAGCGCGCGCTCGTAGTGCGCGTCGGCGCGGGCATGGTCGCCCGCGAGCGCGGCGAGCCTGCCCAGCTGCGAGATCTCCTCCACGACCACCGGCCACAACTCCAGCTCCTCGGCGGAGGCCAGGCCCTCCCGGTGCAGCAGTCCGGCCCGCTCGTAGTCGCCGTCCACCTCGGCGAGGACGCCCAGCAGTTGCAAGGCGCGCGACTCGCCCCAGCGGTCGCCCGTCTCCCGGAAGAGCGCCAGCCCTTCCTCACCCTCGCGGCGCGCGGCGGGCAGGTCTCCCAGCCGGAGCGACTCCCAGCCGAGGACGCTGAGCGCCGCGGCGGTGCCCCAGCGGTCGCCGAGCCGCCGGAACTCCTCCAGGGCGCCGTCCACCAGGCCGATGGCGGCGGGGAGGTCACCGCCGTCGGCCCGGGCGAAGCCGAGCAGCCAGCGCTCCCGGGCGGGCAGCTCGCCGGGCGGTTCCACGGGGCCGGCGGGCATCCGCTCCCACGCCTCCAGGGCCGCGCGCCAGACCAGCGCGACGCTCCCCGGGCCGCTCCCCGGGGCGGCGGCCAGGTCGCCGGCCGGGGCGGCGGTGTCGAGGGCCCTGCCGAACGCGCGGTGCGCCTCGCGGTAGCGGCCTCGCAGGAACCAGTACCAGCCGAGCGTCCCGCACATCCGCAACGCCCGCTCCCCCGCACCCCGGTCCAGGAGACGGTCCAGCGCGGCGCGCAGGTTCGCGGTCTCGGTGTCGAGCCGCCGCAGCCACTCCCGCTGCGCGGGGCCGCGCAGATGACGGTCGGCCTCCGCCGCCAGGTCGGCGAAGTTCTCCGCGTGACGGTCGGCGCACTCCTCCGCCTCGCCCGCCTCGGCCAGGCGTTCGCGCGCGTACGCCGCGACGCTCTCCAGCATCCCGAACCGGCGCGTCCCGGTGCCGTCCACGGAGAGCAGGGAACGGTCGGCCAGGGCCGCCACCGTGCCCGCGACCTCCCCCGCGGCCACGCCCGCTCCCGCGGCGACCGCCTCGGCCGCGGCCAGGTCGAAGCCGCCCGCGCACACCGACAGGCGGCGCAGCACGGCCCGTTCCCGGTCGTCCAGCAGGTCCCAGCTCCAGTCGAACGCGGCGCGCAGCGTGCGCGCCCCCGAGCCCAGCAGGCGGAAGCGGTCGTCGAGCCTGGCCGCCACCTCCCGCAGGCCGAGCGTGCGCACCCGCGCGGCGGCCAGCTCGATCGCCAGCGGCAGCCCGTCGAGGCGGCGGCACACCGCGGCGATCTCCTCGGTGTCGCCGTCCCCGGCTCCCGCGGCGAAGCCGGGAACGGCGTCCGCCACCCGCTCGCGGAACAGCCGGACCGCCGCCTCGCGCCCCAGCGGCGGCACCGGCCACAGCCGCTCGCCGGGGACGGCCAGCGGCTCCCGCCCGGTGGCCAGGACCCGCAGCCCGGGCGCGGCCCCCAGCAGCGCCACGACGAGCCTGGACGCCGGTGCTGCGAGATGCTCCACGGTGTCCAGGACCAGCAGCGTCCGGCGGCTGCGCAGAGCCTCGGACAGCGCGCCCCGCACGCCCATCGCCGCCGCGATCCGCTCCGCCAGGACGGCCGGGTCGGCGCGCGCCCCGGCGGCGTCGACACCGGCCAGCTCGACCAGCCAGGTGCCGTCCGCGGCGTCCGCCGGCCGGGCCGCCTCCAGCGCCAGCCGCGTCTTGCCGACCCCGGCGGGCCCGGTCAGGGTGACCAGGCGGTGCGCGCGCAGCAGCTCCCTGACCTCCGCGACCGCCTCGTCCCGCCCGACGAGCGCGGTGAGCGGCGCGGGCAGGTTGGTGGCGGGCGGCTGCGGAGGCCCGGCCAGCGCCGGGTCCTGGCGCAGCACGGCCTGGTGCAGGGCGGCCAGCTCGGGGCCCGGGTCCACGCCCAGTTCCCTGTCGAGCCGGTCCCTGATCTCGCGGTAGGCCTCCAGCGCCTCGGCCTGCCGCCCGTCCAGGTAGAGGGCGCGGATCCGGACGGCGTGCAGCCGCTCGCGCAGCGGATGGGCGGCCAGCATCGCCGCGAGCTCGTCGCCCAGCGCCCGGTGCTCGCCGCGTTCGACCCGCTGCTCGGCGAGTCCCTCGAACGCGGTGACGCGCTGCTCCTCCAGCCGTTCCGCCGCGGCCCGGGCGAACGGTGTGCCGGCGTACTCTCCGAAGGCGGGCCCCCGCCACAGGGCCAGGGCCTCCTCGTAGCGCGCGCCCGCGAGCAGCTCGGCGAAGACCGCCGCGTCCACCCTGGACGGCTCGGCCCTCAGGCGGTACCCGTGCGGCGCCGTCTCCACCAGGGCGCGCGCTCCCGGCTCGGCCCGTTCCAGGGCCGCGCGCAGCTGCGCCACCTTCGACTGGAGCGCCCCGGTCGCCCCCGCGGGGGGCACGCCCTCCCACACGTCCTCGATCAGCGTCCCGGCGGGGACCGCGCGCCCGTGATGGACCAGCAGGTCGGCCAGCAGCGCACGCACCTTGGCCCCCGGTACGGCGACCTCCTCGCCCGCCTCGGTCCACACGGCCAGCGGGCCCAGCACCCCGAATCGCATGCCGCGATCGTAAGCGGACCGTCAGCCGGTCATCAGCGGCCCTCCGTAGCGTCGCCGACGTACCCGCGAGAACCGAGCGAAGGAGCCGAGCGATGTCCCAGACGACGATGCCCCGGACGATCGTGATCTACCCGCAGCCGGACGCCGACCCGGCCGGCGACCTGGTCGAGTTCGAGGGGGGCGGCCGCCGCGTGACGCTGGTCGCGGTGCCGGACGAGAACGAGGCGGCCCCGGTGGTCGAGCGGCTCGTCGGCGAGGGCGCCGGGCTGGTGGAGCTGTGCGGCGGCTTCGGCCCGGTCGGCGCCGCCCGGGTGATCGCCGCCGTCGGCGACCGGGCGCCGGTCGGGGCGATCGGCTACGGCTCGGAGTCGCTGGCCGCGATCTCCCGCTTCCATCTGACGTTCCTGGCCGGGGAGCTCCAGTCGGAGCTGTTCCTGGTGCTGGTCCCGGGCGCCGACCCGGAGCGGGACCGGATCGTCCGGGAGCACGGCGGCGGCGCCCGGTTCACGGCGGTGGCGGTACCCGACATCGCCGCCGCGGAACGGGTCGCGGCGCGGGAGAAGGTGGGCCTGATCGAGCTGTTCGGCGGGTTCGGCGCCGACGCCGCCGCCCGGGTGCACGCCGCGGCCGGCGGCGCGCCGGTGGGCTCGATCGTCTTCGGGATCGAGTCGATGGACGCGGCCGCCGCGTTCCGCGCCGCCTGACGCCCTGACCCGCGGCCGAGCCGGGTCGCCGCGCGCCGGGGCCCGGCATGGCCGCACCCCGGGGCCGATGGCTCAGCCGCTTCGCGCGGCCCCCGGATCGACGCGGTCCGCCGGATCGGTCCGGGGGCTCCGCCGCGCCGCCGAGGCGGCCGGGATCAGGCAGATCGACGGCTGCGTCACCGCCAGCAGCGCGCGGGCGGCCTGCCGCAGCCGCTCCCGGTCCAGCGGGGAGGCGACCAGCTCCGCCGCCACCGGGTAGCTGGTGCGCGTGCCGACGATGGACGCCGAGGGGAAGGCCAGCAGCCGCTCCGACCCACCCGGCTCGTCGCGGCACAGGTAGACGTCGACGTCCAGCGCGGTCTCCCGGAGCAGGGTGCCGCCGTCGCGCCCCTCCTCGGTGATGGTGCCGTCGGGGGCCCCGCGCACCAGCGGGAACCCCGTCTCGTACGGCCCCTCGGGACGGGGCTCCAGCAGCCAGCGCGCGAACGCGGCCAGGTGGGCGGCGCCGTCGACCAGCGGGGCCCGCCCGCCGGGCAGGCTCTCGAACCACCAGCCGTCGCCGTCCCGGCCGAGCGCGAGGTGGCGGGCGAGGCCGTCCTCCGCCCAGGCGTACCGGAACACCGGCTCGGCCGCGCCGTCCGCGCCGCCGCCGGTCCTCGTGTCAGCGCGCATACCGCTCCCCGTGCGGGTCCGACTCCCCATGCGGACTCTGACGAACCGGACCCGCCACACGTTCCACCGAACACATCTGCTTCCTTGACAAAAAAATTTGTCGGCACGACACTGGAGGAGCACGCAGGCACCACACATCACACGAGAGAGAGCGCGACGATGGCGAAACTGACCGTGACCGGCTTCGTGTCCATGGACGGCGTCATGCAGGCCCCCGGCGGCCCCGAGGAGGACACCTCCGGCGGCTTCCGCCTGGGCGGCTGGCTCGTCCCCCACTTCGACGAAGACCTGGGCGCCTTCATGGACGAGGTGTTCCAGCGTGCGGGGGCCTTCCTCCTGGGCCGCGGGACCTACGACATCTTCGTCCAGCACTGGCCCCACATCACCGACCCCGGCGACCCGGTCGCCGCCAAGCTGAACGCCCTGCCCAAATACGTGCCCTCCCGCACCCGCGACAGCCTGGAGTGGAAGGGGACGACCGTGCTCAAGGGCGACGCCGTCAAGGCGATCCGCGACCTGAAGGAGGCGCCGCTGGACGGCGAGATCCAGGTCCACGGCAGCCACGGCCTGATCCAGACGCTGCTCGCCGAGAACCTGGTGGACGAGATCAACCTGATCGTCTTCCCGGTCGTCCTCGGGAGCGGCAAGCGGCTGTTCGGCCCCGGCGTCGCGCCGGGCGGCTACACCAGGACCGGCGGGCGCATCACTCCCGCCGGCGTCACCATCGGCACCTACCGCCGCGTGGGCGAGGTGCAGCAGGGCGCCGTCGGCCTGGACACCGAGAACTGATCGGACACCGGCAGCGAAGGGGCGAGGTCAGCGGCCGGGCGTGCAGACCCGCCGCGACATGGTCTCCAGCACCGGACCCGCGCCGGAAGGCAGCGCCCGCACCTGACCGCTTCGTCCATTCCCGCCCGCGATAATCTGGCGGTTCCCGAGCGCCGGAGGTCGCGGTGTCGCACGAGTTCACGGAGATCACTTCGGAGACCGAGCTGCGGGAGCTCCTCGGCGCGCCCATGCCCAGGGCGGTGGCCAAGGAGCGGGTGCGCCTGCACGACCGGGACCGCGAATGGCTGGCCCGTTCCCCGTTCTGCCTGATCGCCACCAGCGACGCCGCGGGCGGCTGCGACGTCTCGCCCAAGGGGGACCCGCCCGGGTTCACGCTGGTGCTGGACGACGGCACGATCGCGATCCCCGAGCGTCCCGGCAACCGCCGCGCCGACGGATTCCGCAACATCCTGTCCAACCCGCACGTCGGGCTGATCTACCTGATCCCCGGACGCGGCGAGACGCTGCGGATCAACGGGAGGGCGCGGCTGGTCCGGGAGGCTCCGTTCTTCGACCGGATGGTGGTCAAGGGGCACCGCCCGATACTGGCGCTGGTGGTCGAGATCGAGCAGATCTTCTTCCACTGCGCCAAGGCGTTCATGCGTTCGGAGCTGTGGCGGCCCGGCAGCTGGGAGCCGGACGCGCTGCCCTCGCACGCGCGCATCGTCAAGGACGTGCAGCCCGTGGAGGAGACGGTGGAGGAACTGGAGCGCTACTACGGCAGGCAGTACGCCGCCAAGCTCTACGCGGACTGACGCACGGCGGCCGGACCGACTCGCGTCCGGCCGCCATCCCGGCTCCGCCGCGGCGGAGCCGGCGGGTCAGCCGCTCTTGCGGCGGAACTGGCGCTGGTGGTCGGCGCGGTCGTGGGCGCCCCGGACCTTGGAGCCCCTGCCACCTCCGCCGGCGCCCTTGCCCGCGGACGCGCTGCGCTTGCGTTCCAGGGCCTCCCGGAACCTGCGCTTCACCTCGTCCTCGGTGCCTTCTCGATCTCCGCCTTCTGGATCTCCGGCCGAGTCGGTCATGCGGACCTCCGCTCTCCTTGGGACCCTCCTAGACTCGCACGCCGGGCGGGCGCGCGACCGGAGTGATCTCTGTGAGATTCCACCATTGTGCGTTCATGTCCGGGTTCGCTCTCCTACAGTTCTGAGTCGATGAACGCCCCCACCCCGGACGAGACCCACCCCCCGCTGGAATCGATCAGCGCCGAGCCCCTCCTCACCCCCGACTACCAGACCCGTCCCGCGGTGTTCTACGAGAGCCTGCGGGCCCGGTACGGTCCGGTCGCCCCGGTGGAGGTCCTCGGCGTGCCCATCTGGCTCGTCCTCGGGTACCCGCAGGTGCTGGACGTCATGCGCGACCCGCGGGGCATCTGGAGCAAGCGGCCCGAGTACTGGCGGGCGTACGCCGAGGGCCGCGTCCCGGCCGACTGGCCGATGCTGCCGATCTACACCTCCGACAGCTCGGCGATGCGCGACGGCGCGGAGCTGACCCGGCTGCGCGGCGCGTGGAGCGCGGGCCTGCGCCCGTTCCAGGACCGCACCCGGCCGCAGGCCAAGGAGCTGGAGCGGGCCGTCTCCCGGTACGCCGACGACCTCATCACCCTGATCGGCGAGGGCGGGCCGACCGGGCAGGCCGACCTGTCCGCGCAGTACGCGCGGCCGCTGCCACTGATGATCATCAACCGGCTGCTGGGGTTCGGGGCGGGGCAGGGCGACGAGATGCTCCAGGACCTGTGGCGGGCCCTGGACGGCGGGCCGGACGCGGCGGCGGCGTCGGCGCGGATCGCCGCAGTGATGGCCGAGGTGTGCGCCGCGCGGGCCCTCGAGCCGGCCGACGACCTGCCCTCGCACATGCTGGCCGCGATGCCCGACCTGACCGTGGAGGAGCTGGCCCGCGAGGTGCCGCTGGTCCTGGGGCTGCTCGGCGACCACACCGGCACGCTGATCTGCACCACCGCGGTCGAGGTGATCGGCGGGGACGAGCGGATCCGGAAGAGCCTGTCGGCCGGGATGCTCACCGAGGTGGTCAACCGGGCGGTGATCGCCGGCCCGCCGCTGGCCAACACCACCCTGCGCTGGCCGAAGACGGAAGTGCGGATGGGGCGGTTCCGGATCGCCGCCGGCGACCCGGTCATGCTGTCCGTCGCGGGCGCGCACACCGACCCGGCCTTCGCCGACGGCATCGACCCCGACGCCATCTACAGCTCCCGGGCGCATCTGGCCTGGGGGGCGGGGGCGCACGCCTGCCTGGGCCGGGAGCTGGCCACCACCGTCACCACCCTGGCCGTCGGCAAGCTGTTCGAGCGGTTCTCGGCGCTGCGGCTCGCGGTCCCGGAGGAGCGGCTGGGCTGGCACGCCTCACCGCTGTCGCGCTCGCTGCGCTCCCTGCCGGTGTTCTACGAGCTGCCCCCGGAGGATGCCGGAAGGCGTCCGGTCGGGCCCCCGCCCGAGCAGATCGAGGCAGGGCCCGAGGCGGACCGGCCCGGACCGCCCCCGTCGGAGATGTCGCTGGCGCGCCGCGTCCTGCGCGCCTTCCGCCGGTCCTGAGAGCTTTCCGCCGGCCTAAGGGCCCGCGTCCGGCCCTGAGGGCCCGCCTCCGGGACGGGTCGTCAGCCGCCGGTGTAGTGGCGGCGCAGGTCCGCCAGGGTACGGGCGACCTGCTCGTCTCCGGGCAGGCCGCCGTCCTCGAAGAACCCGAGGAAGTGGTCGCGCAGCGGGTGCCGTCCCGCCTCGACGAACGCGACCGTCGCGCCGACGCCCGCGGCGAACAGCAGCTCGCGGGGCAGGCCGAGCATCGTGTCGAAGCTGGTGGTCTTGGCCTCCCACAGCGGCCACACGTCCCGGACGCGGCGGTGCTCGGCCACCAGCAGCGCGGCCATGCCGATGCCGTGGCCGAAGCCCCAGGAGTGGCGGTGCCAGAGCCTCTCCTGCTCCAGCAGGTAGAGCGGGAGGTCCGGATCGTGCCGGGCAGGCGGGCCGTCCTCGCGCAGCAGCGCCTCCAGGACGGCGCGCCGGTCGGGCGCGGCCGCGTCGTACGGCAGGCCCTCGCCGTCGGTGCCGCCGTCGAAGGCCAGCAGCTCACGGTGTTCGGGGTCGGCCCGCCACCAGTCCGGATCCGGGACCATCCCGCTCCTCGTCCTCAGGGGGAACGCGTCACGCGATCACGCATTCTTCCCGATCGTGACGTGCGCGACCACCGGGTAGTGGTCGGAGGGGTAGAGCCCGTCCTTCTGGTACGGGTCGATCTCGGCCCAGCCGGTCGTCACGGCGCCCCGCGTCAGGATCCAGTCGATGCGGTCGCCGTCCGGAACCGGGGCCTTCCAGCCGCCGAAGGTGTTGTAGGCCGGGCCGCGCTTCTGCGCGGTCTTCCAGGTGTCGGCGAAGGCGTCGGCGCCGGTCAGGATCCGGTACGGCTCGGTCTTCTCCGCGGCGGCGTTGAAGTCGCCGGTCAGCACCACCGGGACCCCGGCCTCGAAGCCGCGCACCCGCTCCAGGATCAGCCCGGCGCTCTTCACCCGGGCGTTCTCCGACTGGTGGTCGAAGTGGGTGTTGACGTGGTAGAAGGCCGTGCCGGTGCGGCGGTCGCGGAACTTGGCCCAGGTCACCATCCGGGTGATGTTGTTGCCCCAGGTCTTGGAGCCGATCACGTGCGGGGTGTCGGACAGCCAGAAGTGGTCGAAGTCCAGCACCTCGAACCGGTCCTTGCGGTAGAAGATCGCGGAGAACTCGTCCCGGGTGCCGCCCTGGCGTCCCATGCCGACCCAGTCGTGCTCGGGCATCGCGCCGTCCAGGTCGCGCATCTGCTGCCACAGCGCCTCCTGGACGCCCAGCAGGTCGGGCTGGTGCTTGCGCAGGACGGTCTTCATCAGGGGCAGGCGGGACGGCCAGTCCTTCGGCGGGGCGTCGGCGTTCAACCGGATGTTGTAGGACATCACGCGCAGCTTGGCGTCGCCGGCGAAGGCGGCCGGGGCGGCGATCACGCCGGCCACCAGGACCGCCAGGGCGAGGAGCAGGTGAGGCAACCGGCGGCGCGCGCCGGATCGACCCGGGAGGGGCATGTCGATCCCTTCTCAAGATCTTCGATGACCGCCTCACGGTGACGGGCGCACATGGCGTCCCGGCGGCGCCGGGCCGAACGGCCCGGATCGGCTGCGCGACGCGCGGTGGACCGCCGCGGCCCGCCGATCAGGGCCCCGTTTATCCCGTGACGCTCGGGAACGACCTTGCGGGGAAGGGGGAGTGAACATGCAGAGGGACAAGAGCGACAAGCACGGTGCCCGGCTGGACGAGGAGCTGGAGCACGAGACCGAGGGCATGGTCCGCGGCGGCCACTCCACGCGGGCGGAGGAGTTCCGGGAGGTCGAGCCCACTTCCGACGAGCCCGCGTGGGACCCGGCGACCGTCCCGGGCGGGCGCCGGGAGGGGGCGCCGCCGGGGATGAGCCCGCAGGACGTGGAGGAGCGCAGCGCGCTGGCCCGGCTCCTGACGGGCGTGCGGTACCCGGCCCGGCCGAACGAGCTGGTCGAGCACGTCTCGGGGACGGACGCGCCGGACACGGCGATCTCCGCGCTGGAGAGCCTGCCGGACCGGGCGTACGAGAACCTCGCGGACGTGGCCGACGAGCTCGGTTACGGGCGGGAGGAGCGCCGCTTCTAGCCGGGCGCGCCCCTCACCCCGGCGGCGGGCGGGACGGGCCTCGGCGGCCCGTCTCCCGGCCGGTGAGGACGCGGCGGAGCAGCGGGATCCGGTCCCGCGCTCACGCCTTCCGCTCGTGCTGGGGGAACTCGGTGGGCGCCCCGCACCAGCGGGTCAGCGCCTCCCGGATGGCGGCGGCCCGCCGGTCGGGGGCGGTCTCGTCGGTGGCCCAGGCGACGTACCCGTCCGGCCGGACCAGCACGGTCGTCCGGGTCGCCCCGCCCGCGACGGCGCAGCGCACGCGGTCGGCCCACCGCTTGGTCGCCAGGTAGGTCACCGCGGGGTCGTTGGCCGCCACGACCAGGACGAACCGGCCGTCCCGCAGCGCCTCGTACAGCCGCCTGTGCCGCCCGGCCAACCGCACGTCGGGGGCGCGGCGGCCGGCGAGCCGGTGCGCCCCCGGCGGCGCCGGATAGGAGATGTCGATGCCGGAGATCGCCCCGGCCAGCCGCCGCTCCACCGGCCCGATCCGGGTCGCGACGCGCGCGACCGCCCCGCGGACCGCGCGCAGCAGGCGCGGTTCCAGCAGCGCGCCGCGCAGCAGGGCGCCGCTGCCGCGCAGCACCGCGCGGCCCACCGGGTACCGCTCGTCGTGGTAGCTGTCCAGCAGCCCGGGCGAAGCCCATCCGCGCAGGTCGGCGGCCAGCTTCCAGCCGAGGTTGGCGGCGTCCTGCATGCCGGTGTTCATACCCTGCCCGCCCGCCGGGGAGTGCACGTGGGCGGCGTCCCCGGCCAGGAACACCCGCCCGATGCGGTAGCGGGGGACCTGCCGCTCGTCGCTGTGGAACCGGGACGTCCAGCGCGGGTCGTGCATGCCGTAGTCGGTGCCGAGGGCGCGCCGGGTGACCGCGCGGATCTCCTCCATGCTGACCGGCTCGGAGTCGGGGACCTGGTGCCGCCGGTTCCAGGCGATCACCCGGTACCAGCCGTCGCCGAACGGCACCAGGAACGCGAAGGCGTCGCCGACCGCGCTCACGGTCAGCACCTCGCCGGGCGCGTCGTTCAGCCGCACGTCGGCCAGCATCAGCGAGCGCACCACCGAGCGGCCCGGGAACGGGATCCCCAGCTCGCGCCGGACGGTGCTGCGCGCCCCGTCGGCGCCGACCAGGTAGCTCGCGGTCAGGACGTGCTCGGACCCGTCGGCCCGCCGGACCCGGGCGCGGACCCCGTCGCCGTCCTGCTCGATCCCGGTCAGCTCGGCGCCCCAGGCGATCCGCGCCCCGGCCTCCAGGGCCCGTTCCTCCAGCACCCGTTCGGTCTCGTACTGCGGGGTGATCAGCACGAAGGGGAAGCGGCCCGGCAGCCGGTCCAGCCGCAGCCGGGCCGGGCCGAGGAGCCGCAGCGCGGAGATCCGTTCGCCGGTGCGCAGCAGCTCGCCGACCACGCCGCGGGCGTCCAGCTGTTCCAGCGTGCGGGCGTGCACCGCGAACGCCCGGGTGAGGTTCAGCTCCGCGGTGCGCCGCTCCAGCACCGTGCAGCGCACGCCGGAGGCGGCGAGATCCCCGGCGAGCAGCAGTCCTGTGGGGCCGGCGCCGACGACGAGCACGTCGGCGGGCGCCATGTCGCTCTCGCTCTTGTCGGCCATGGTCGGGACCCTTCCCAGCGAGCCGCGTTTCGCACCTGCGCGCCCGTCCCGTCGGGCGTCCGGGACGGGCGCCCGACGGTCACCCCCGGACGCTTCCCTCCCGGGCCGGCCACTCCCTCTCCCGCAGCTGAAACTTCTGGATCTTGCCGGTGGAGGTCTTCGGCAGCTCCGCCACGAACTCGATGACGTCGGGGACCTTGAAACGGGCCAGGCGGGCCCGGACATGCTCGGCCAGCTCGTCCATCTCCACCGCGGCGCCGTCGCGGAGCACCACGAACGCCTTGGGCCGCTCGCCCCACCGCTCGTCCGGCACCGCCACGACCGCCGCCTCCGCCACGGCCGGGTGGGAGTCCAGCGCGCTCTCCACCTCGACCGTGGAGATGTTCTCGCCGCCGGAGATGATGATGTCCTTGGCCCGGTCGCGCAGCTCCACGTACCCGTCGGGGTGCCGGACGCCCAGGTCGCCGGAGTGGAACCAGCCGCCGCGGAAGGCGTGCCCGGTGGCCTCGGGGTCGTCGTGGTACCCGGCCATGACGTTGTTGCCGCGCATCACGATCTCGCCGAGCGTCTCGCCGTCGGCGGGCACGTCCTCCATCGCCTCGTCGACCACCCGCAGCCCGTCGGTCTGCAGCATGCCCACGCCCTGCCGGGCCAGCAGCCGCGCCCGCTCCCCCGCGTCCAGGCCGGGCCAGTCCGGCTGCGGCTCGCACACCGAGTACGGCCCGTAGGTCTCGGTCAGCCCGTACACGTGGACCAGCCGCGCCCCCAGGTCCTCCATCCGCCCGATGATCGTGGGGCTGGGCGGGGCCGCGGCGGTGGTGATGACCAGCGGCAGGGGCAGCGGGTGGGCGCGGGGCGAGTCGGCGATCATGCGGAGCACGGTCGGGGCGCCGTTGAGGTGCGTGACGCCCTCCTCGTCGATCAGCCGCCAGATCCGGTCGGCGTCCACCGCCCGCAGGCACACCTGGGTGCCGCCGACCGCCGCCAGCGCCCAGCCCGTGCACCAGCCGTTGCAGTGGAACATCGGCAGCGTCCACAGGTAGACGCTGCCCGGGGTGTGCCGCGAGTGGACGATCTCGCCCAGCGCGTTGAGGTAGGCCCCGCGGTGGGTGTAGACGACGCCCTTGGGACGTCCGGTGGTGCCGGAGGTGTAGTTGATGGAGATCGGCGCGTTCTCGTCCGCGACGGCCCACGGCAGCGGGTCGTCGGCGCCGCTTTCGAGCAGGTCCTCGTAGGAGAGGCCGCCGACCGCGGGGTCGGGCGACGCGCCGGACTCCGGGTCGGTCACGGTGACGATGTGCTCGACCGTGGCCAGGCCCCCGCCGGCGGACGGCGCCACGGTGGGATGCAGGGCCGCGTCCACCACCAGCACCTTGGCTCCGGAGTGGTCGCAGATGTAGCGGACCTCCTCGGGCGCGAGCCGGGTGTTGATCGCGACCAGCACGGCCCCGGCCAGCGGCACGGCGAACTGGGCGACCAGCGACTCGGGCACGTTCGGCGCCAGGTAGGCCACCCGGTCGCCGGGGCCCACGCCGAGGGAGCGCAGCGCGTGCGCGAGGCGGACGGCGTGCGCGGCGAACTCGGCGTAGGTGCTGCGCCGCTCGCCGTAGACGACGGCGGTCTTGCCGGGGAACACCTCCGCCGACCGTCCGAGGAACGCCAGCGGGGTCAGCGGGGTGTAGGCCGGGCCGGTGTCCACGATGACCTCCAAAGCCGTCTGTCGGGAGCGGGCTGGGCTGCCGTGCCCTCACATCCTGCCCGCGGACGGCCGTTCGCAACTTCGCGGCTCGCCGAAGCCTCCGCACGGTCACCGAGGTCAGACGGCTCGGGTCAGACGGCCGAGGGTCCGGCGGCGACCAGCTCCGGGTCGCCGGGCAGCGGGTGCCCGCGCTCGCGCGAGTACTCCAGGTGGCCGCGCAAGTCGGCGGTCTCGTCCGCCAGCGACCGCGCCGTCGCCTCCGAACCCATGGTGGACGCGGCGCTGGCCGCCTACGAGCGCGACCGCCGCGCCCGTACCGCCAAACTGGTCAAGATGGCCGCGGCCAACCGCGACGCCAAGACGGCCGGGCCGCTGGCGCGGCGCGTCCAGAGCGTCGTCATGCCGCTGGCCCTCCGCGTCTTCTACGAGCGCTCGACCGCGTGGCTCTACGACCACCACCTCGCGCCGCTCCCCCGGGCCCGGCCCGGAGACGGCCGCCGGGCGGCCTGATCAGCGCGGCGTGAGGGTGAGGCCCAGGTTCTGGAACTGCTCCACCGGGCGGTGGTAACCCCGCTCGATGTGCTGGACGCCGCGCAGCGTGGACGGCCCCTCCGCCACGGCGGCGGCCAGGACCGCCGAGAACCCCGCCCGGATGTCGGGCATGGTCACATCGCCGCCGCGCAGCTTGGACACGCCGCGGACCACGGCCGAGTGCAGGGCGCTGGTGTCGTGGTAACGGCAGGCCGGCCCGCCCAGGCAGGTGTCGTAGACCTCGATCTCCGCGCCCATGCTCTTGAGCGCCGGCGCGTACGCCAGCCGGTTCTCGTAGACGGTCTCGTGCAGCACCGACATGCCGTCGGCCTGCGTGAACAGGACCATCAGTGGGGTCTGCCAGTCGGTGGCGAACCCGGGATGGGTGTCGGTCTGCACGGCGGCGGGCCGCAGCCCCCGCGGCGCCGAAGCCATGATCCAGTCGTCGGTGATCTCGAACCGGGCGCCCATCCGGGCCAGCGTGGTGATCGCCGTGACCAGGCGGTCCTGCGGGCAGCCGTGGACGCGCACCTCGCCCCGGGTGACCAGCCCGGCCACCAGGTAGGAGAACGCCTCGATCCGGTCGCCGGCCAGGGTGGTCTCGGCGCCGTTCAGCCGGGCCACGCCCTCCACCTCGATCCGCCGGTCCGGGCTGAAGGAGATCCCGGCGCCCATCCGCTGCAGGAACAGCGCCAGCTCGATGATCTCCGGTTCGGTGGCGGCGTTCCGGATCACCGTCTTGCCCTCGGCCAGCACGGCGGCCAGCAGCACCGTCTCGGTGGCGCCCACGCTGGGGTAGGGCAGTTCGATCCGGGTGCCGCGCAGCCGGGAGGCGCGGGCGTGGACGCCGTCGGAGGCGATCTCCACCTCGGCGCCGAACGCGCGCAGCGCGTCGACGTGGAAGTCGATCGGCCGCCGGCCGATCGGGTCCCCGCCCACCAGCGGGACGAACGCCTCGCCCGCCCGGTGCAGCAGCGGGCCGAGCATCAGGATGGGAATGCGGTTGAGGCCGGTGAAGGCCTTGGGCACGTTCGGCTCGGCGACCGGCCCGGTGGTGATCGTCAGCTGGTCGCCCGAGCGCTCCACGCCCATGCCCAGATGCTCCAGCATCGCGGCGGTGATCTCGACCTCGCCGACGTCCGGCGCGTTCCGGATGACACTCTGCCCGTCCCCGAGCATGGCGGCCACCATGTGCTTGCTCACCGCGTTCTTCGCCCCGCGGACGGTGACGTCGCCGCGCAGCGGCCCGGACGGCTCGATCTCCCACACCTTGTCGGTCACCCGAGAAGCCTACGGGCGGTCCGGGGTACGGCCAACACGCATCGCCGCGACGCCGCGTTCGGCCCTGGCGGTCCGTACATGATCGGGCGGCCGTAGCGTGGGGCTGATCACCGGTATTCGCCTGCCGGGCAGGCCGAACCCCCGATGCTCGCCGGAGGGTCCCGTTGAACGTCTGGGCGCCGCCACTTCCACGGCGTCGGCTACGTGCTGATCGTCCTGCTGGTCGGCGCCAACATGCCCAGCCCGCTCTACGGCGTGTACCGGGAGGAGTTCGGCTTCTCACCGCTGGTGCAGACGCTGGTCTTCGCCGTGTACGCGGCGGCGCTGGTCCCGGCGCTGCTGGTGTTCGGGCCGCTGTCGGACGCGATCGGCCGCCGCCCGGTACTGGGCGCGGCGCTGGTGTTCGCCGCCGCCGGCGCGGTGCTGATGGCCCGCGCCGACTCCACGGCCTGGCTGTTCGCGGGCCGTGTCGCGCAGGCCTTGGCGGTCGGCACCTGCTCGGCGGCGGGTGCGGCCGCGCTGGTGGAGCACGAACCGGACGGAGACCACCGCAGGGCGGGCATCGCCGCGTCCACCGCGACCGCCGCCGGGGCCGCCCTCGGCCCGCTCCTGACGGGAGTTCTCGCCGAGTACCTGCCGCACGGTCTGGTCGTCCCCTATCTCCTCTACCTGGGCGCGCTGGTGCCCGCCGTCGTCTTCCTCGCTCTGCTGCCCGTCCCGAGGGCGGGCGGTGCGCGGTCCGGTTTCCGGCTCCGGACGCCCCGCGTCCCCCGCGCCGTCCGGCCCGTCTTCGCGCTGGCGGCGGCCACGACGGCGGCGGGCTGGGGCGCCGTCGGACTGTTCCAGGCCGTCGTCCCCTCCTGGGTCACCGGGCTGCTGGGCGACGGCAACCTCGTGGTAGGCGCGTCGGCCGCGTGCCTGGTCATGGTGGCCTCGACCGCCGTGCAGCTGCTGGCGCGGGGCCTGCGGTACCGGCTGGCGCAACGGGCCGGGATCGTGTGCCTGCCGGCGGGGATGATCGCGCTGCCGGGGGTCGCCGTGACGGAGTCGTTCCCCTTGCTGCTGCTCGCCACGGCGCTGGTGGGCGCCGGGCATGGCCTGACCTTCTCCGGCGGCATACAGGAGATCAACGCGCTGGTCGCGGGGGCCGCGCCCGGCGCCCGTGGCGCGGTGCTGGCCTCCTTCTACACGGTCTCCTACGCGGGACTGGTCCTCCCGAGCGTCGTCGCAGGGCTGCTGATCACCTACCAGGGCATGACCACCGCTGTGAACCGTTTCTCGGCCGCGGCCGCCCTGCTGTGCGTCCTGCTGCTGATCTGCAACGTCCGCGCGGGCCACCCCCGCGAATGATCCCGGGGCGAACTCACCGCTTGCGAAACACAGTCCCCGGAAATGGAAAAGGGCCCTGCCAGTTATGTGTCCGGCGGTGTCCTACTCTCCCACACAGTCTCCCATGCAGTACCATCGGCGCTGAAGGGCTTAACTTCCGGGTTCGGGATGGGACCGGGTGTTTCCCCCTCGCCATAACCACCGAACGACCCACGCACACCAACCCACAAGGGCCGGCGGCAAGCTCGTCCGAGCCGTACAGCTCAATATTCAAAAATCAAAACAAGCAGGGTTCCCGTTTGTTTTCCGGGAACCACACAGGGACGCGAACACCAACCGCAGCAACACCATCAACCAAAATGTGTGTCAAGCCACTCGGCCTATTAGTACCAGTCAACTCCACCCGTTACCGAGCTTCCATCTCTGGCCTATCAACCCAGTCGTCTACTGGGAGCCTTACCCCACCAAAAGGCGGGAGGGAGAACTCATCTCGAGGAAGGCTTCCCGCTTAGATGCTTTCAGCGGTTATCCCGACCGAACGTAGCCAACCAGCCGTGCCCCTGGCGGGACAACTGGCACACCAGAGGTCCGTCCGTCCCGGTCCTCTCGTACTAGGGACAGACCCTCTCAATTCTCCTACGCGCGCAGCGGATAGGGACCGAACTGTCTCGCGACGTTCTAAACCCAGCTCGCGTGCCGCTTTAATGGGCGAACAGCCCAACCCTTGGGACCTACTCCAGCCCCAGGATGCGACGAGCCGACATCGAGGTGCCAAACCATCCCGTCGATATGGACTCTTGGGGAAGATCAGCCTGTTATCCCCGGGGTACCTTTTAGCCGTTGAGCGACACCGCTTCCACACGCCGGTGCCGGATCACTAGGCCCTGCTTTCGCACCTGCTCGACCTGTCAGTCTCACAGTCAAGCTCCCTTGTGCCCTTGCACTCACCACCTGATTGCCAACCAGGCTGAGGGAACCTTTGGGCGCCTCCGTTACCCTTTAGGAGGCAACCGCCCCAGTTAAACTACCCACCAGGCACTGTCCCCCACCCGGATCCACGGGTGCGGGTTAGACGCTCAAAACGACCAGAGTGGTATTTCACCAACGACTCCACCGACACTGGCGTGCCGGCTTCACAGTCTCCCACCTATCCTACACAAGACGCTCCAAACGCCAATGCCAAGCTATAGTGAAGGTCCCGGGGTCTTTCCGTCCTGCTGCGCGAAACGAGCATCTTTACTCGTACTGCAATTTCACCGGGCCTGTGGTTGAGACAGCGGGGAAGTCGTTACGCCATTCGTGCAGGTCGGAACTTACCCGACAAGGAATTTCGCTACCTTAGGATGGTTATAGTTACCACCGCCGTTTACCGGCGCTTAGATTCTCAGCTTCGACCCCAAAGGAGCCTAACCGGTCCTCTTAACGTTCCGGCACCGGGCAGGCGTCAGTCCGTATACAGCGTCTTACGACTTCGCACGGACCTGTGTTTTTAGTAAACAGTCGCTTCCCCCTGGCCTCTGCGACCACACCCAGCTCCCCGCGCAAGACGGTTCACCAGACGTGGTCCCCCTTCTCCCAAAGTTACGGGGGCAATTTGCCGAGTTCCTTAACCACAGTTCACCCGATCGCCTTGGTATTCTCTACCTGACCACCTGAGTCGGTTTAGGGTACGGGCCGCCGGCACACTCACTAGAGGCTTTTCTCGGCAGCATGGGATCACTCACTTCACCTAAAACGGCTCGGCATCACATCTCACCCACAAAGCGCGCGGATTTACCTGCACGCCGGGCTACATGCTTACCCCAGGACAACCATCGCCTGGGCTGAGCTACCCTCCTGCGTCACCCCATCGCTCACCTACTACCCCATCGGGTCGACCGCTAGGCCCGGAAGAAGCCCGAAGGCCCCAACCAGGATTCGGGGTCTTAGCATCAGAGGATTCAGCGTTGGCGCATACCAGCGGGTACGGGAATATCAACCCGTTGTCCATCGACTACGCCTGTCGGCCTCGCCTTAGGTCCCGACTTACCCTGGGCGGATTAGCCTGCCCCAGGAACCCTTGGTCATCCGGCGGGAGAGTTTCTCACTCTCCATTCGCTACTCATGCCTGCATTCTCACTCCCACGACCTCCACCACACGATCACTCGGCGGCTTCACCGGACGCAGGACGCTCCCCTACCCACCCCAGCCTCACGACTGGAGTGCCACGGCTTCGGCGGTGTGCTTGAGCCCCGCTACATTGTCGGCGCGGAATCACTTGACCAGTGAGCTATTACGCACTCTTTCAAGGATGGCTGCTTCTAAGCCAACCTCCTGGTTGTCACGGCAACTCCACATCCTTTACCACTTAGCACACGCTTAGGGGCCTTAACCGATGATCTGGGCTGTTTCCCTCTCGACTACGAAGCTTATCCCCCGCAGTCTCACTGCCACGCTCTCACTTACCGGCATTCGGAGTTTGGCTGACGTCAGTAACCTTGTCGGGCCCATCGGCCATCCAGTAGCTCTACCTCCGGCAAGAAACACGCAACGCTGCACCTAAATGCATTTCGGGGAGAACCAGCTATCACGGAGTTTGATTGGCCTTTCACCCCTAACCACAGGTCATCCCCCAGGTTTTCAACCCTGGTGGGTTCGGGCCTCCACACCGTCTTACCGGCGCTTCACCCTGCCCATGGCTAGATCACCCCGCTTCGGGTCTACAGCATGCGACTCAAACGCCCTATTCAGACTCGCTTTCGCTACGGCTACCCGCCACCGGTTAACCTCGCCACACACCATAACTCGCAGGCTCATTCTTCAAAAGGCACGCCATCACGAAACACAGGGCGAACCCCATGTAGGACGCTCTGACGGCTTGTAGGCACACGGTTTCAGGTACTCTTTCACGACCCCTCACCGGGGCACTTTTCACCTTTCCCTCACGGTACTGGTCCGCTATCGGTCACCAGGAAGTATTCAGCCTTACCACGTGGTCGTGGCAGATTCACACGGGATTTCACGGGCCCCGTGCTACTCGGGAACACACCCAAGAGGCACCACGATTTCGTCTACCGGACTCTCACCGTCTACGGTCGGCCTTCCCATGCCATTCGACTACCGCGATGCTTTATAACTCTCTGCCGGGCTGGTAGACCCGACCGGATGGTCCCACAACCCCGCACACGCAACCCCTACCAGGTATCACACGCGCACGGTTTAGGCTCCTCCGCTTTCGCTCACCACTACTCACGGAATCACTATTGTTTTCTCTTCCTGCGGGTACTGAGATGTTTCACTTCCCCGCGTTCCCACCAACCGCCCTATACATTCAGACGGCGGCGACACCCCATGACGGGTGCCAGGTTTCCCCATTCGGAAATCCCCGGATCAAAGTCTGGTTGCCGACTCCCCGAGGCATATCGCAGGCTCCCACGTCCTTCATCGGCTCCTGATGCCAAGGCATCCACCGTATGCCCTTAAAAACTTGAACACACAAAACGATCAACAAATCGCAACAGAGAACAAGAACCCCCAAAAGGAGTCCCCGTTCAGAGATGCTCGCGTCCACTGTGCAGTTCTCAAAAAACAACCGGGACCACCAGGCCGGCCACACCCAACAGCGCACCGCACCCGGTCCCGCAATCCAGAAGAAACAACCCAGCCCCATCCCACCCGAGCACAAGACTCCGATGATCAGGGGCTGAAGGGCCCGTTTCCTCAGGACCCAACAGCGTGTCCAGCTCCCCACCCGCCCGAAACCGCCGTTCCCACTCCCAGCCGAGGCCAGGCGGTACTAACCGGCTCACACGAACGGTGAACTGAATAACCAGTGCTCCACATCTATGAGCAGCCACCTGACAGACACTCGCTGCCAACGGCGGCCACCGACCACACGGCCCTGACGGGTCCACGCGGCCAGTTGATGCTCCTTAGAAAGGAGGTGATCCAGCCGCACCTTCCGGTACGGCTACCTTGTTACGACTTCGTCCCAATCGCCGGCCCCACCTTCGACCGCTCCCCCCACAAGGGTTGGGCCACGGGCTTCGGGTGTTGCCGACTTTCGTGACGTGACGGGCGGTGTGTACAAGGCCCGGGAACGTATTCACCGCAGCGTTGCTGATCTGCGATTACTAGCGACTCCGACTTCACGAAGTCGAGTTGCAGACTTCGATCCGAACTGAGACCGGCTTTACGGGATTCGCTCCACCTCACGGTATCGCAGCCCTCTGTACCGGCCATTGTAGCATGTTTGCAGCCCAAGACATAAGGGGCATGATGACTTGACGTCATCCCCACCTTCCTCCGAGTTGACCCCGGCGGTCTCCCATGAGTCCCCACCCGAAGTGCTGGCAACATGGAACGAGGGTTGCGCTCGTTGCGGGACTTAACCCAACATCTCACGACACGAGCTGACGACAGCCATGCACCACCTGTCACCGGCCCAAAAAGGACCCCGCATCTCTGCGAGTTTTCCGGCGATGTCAAGCCTTGGTAAGGTTCTTCGCGTTGCGTCGAATTAAGCAACATGCTCCGCCGCTTGTGCGGGCCCCCGTCAATTCCTTTGAGTTTTAGCCTTGCGGCCGTACTCCCCAGGCGGGGCGCTTAATGCGTTAGCTACGGCGCGGAATCCGTGGAAGAACCCCACACCTAGCGCCCAACGTTTACGGCGTGGACTACCAGGGTATCTAATCCTGTTCGCTCCCCACGCTTTCGCTCCTCAGCGTCAGTACAGGCCCAGAGCACCGCCTTCGCCACCGGTGTTCCTCCCGATATCTGCGCATTTCACCGCTACACCGGGAATTCCATGCTCCCCTACCTGCCTCTAGTCTGCCCGTATCCACCGCAGACCCACAGTTAAGCCGTGGGCTTTCACGACGGACGCAACAAACCGCCTACGAGCTCTTTACGCCCAATAATTCCGGACAACGCTTGCGCCCTACGTATTACCGCGGCTGCTGGCACGTAGTTAGCCGGCGCTTCTTCTGCAGGTACCGTCACGTTAGCTTCGTCCCTGCTGAAAGAGGTTTACAACCCGAAGGCCGTCATCCCCCACGCGGCGTCGCTGCGTCAGGCTTCCGCCCATTGCGCAAGATTCCCCACTGCTGCCTCCCGTAGGAGTCTGGGCCGTGTCTCAGTCCCAGTGTGACCGGTCGCCCTCTCAGGCCGGTTACCCGTCGTCGCCTTGGTAGGCCATCACCCCACCAACAAGCTGATAGGCCGCGAGCCCATCCCCAACCGAAAAACTTTCCACGCACATCCCATGCGAGAGCACGTCATATCCGGTATTAGACCCGGTTTCCCAGGCTTATCCCAGAGTCAGGGGCAGGTTGCTCACGTGTTACTCACCCGTTCGCCGCTCGAGTACCCCCGAAGGGGCCTTTCCGCTCGACTTGCATGTGTTAAGCACGCCGCCAGCGTTCGTCCTGAGCCAGGATCAAACTCTCCATCAAGGTCCGCACGACGACTCCGAAAAGCCGCCAAACCTCAGGAAACAATCCCAGCAAAACACCAACCCGCATACACGGGCCGATGCACTGCCTCAAAGAAATCCCCACCACAACCCCCTCCACAAGAAGGAGACCGTGGCCACGGGGCGATCCGACCTACCGGCCGGACCAATAAAGGCACTGGCTTTTAACACGCTGTTGAGTTCTCAAGAAACGGACACCCACCGCGCTGGTCCCGCTTTCGCGTTTCCCGCCCCGGGGCGACTCTTTTACTTTATCAGATCCGCTCGGAGTGTCAATTCCGGGCTTTTCCGATTCGCCTTTCCAGTCCCGCTTGCGCGGGCCCTTCCGGGCGGTGGAGCTATTTCATCAGATCCGGCTCGATTGTCAAAATCGGGCCGTTCTGAAGCCATCAGACGAACGCCGGGCACGGCAAAGCCATGTCGGCTTGATCGAGGATGGTTACCCCTTGGGCCGGCCGCCATGCAGGATGGCGTCACGCATCTCCAAGGGACGAAGAGAGAAGCTATACCCTCGGATCGCGCTCGTCAAATCGCCTGGCCGCGGGCGGCGCGTCCAGTACAAACGTGCTGGACAAGACGAAGTCCTCCTCGGCCGGGCAAGCAAGTCCAAGCTCCGCCGGGCAGCACGATGCTCTCCGGGATGGACTCGTCCTGCCGGTGCGGGTTGGCGGGCTTGGGGAGGTGCTCCGGTCGGTTCCTCTCAGCGGGGCTACGGCGGCGCCTGGGCGATTCGCCGCTCTGGGCGAGCACAGCCAGCGGTGGGGACGGGCAGAGGTGTCGCGGCGTGGTTCACCATCAGCCCCCTTCGCTCCGCGCCCGGGGGCAGCGTCCTGGGCGGCTTCTCTCGTACTTAACGCGGGCGGTCCTCGGGGCGGGGCCTTGAGCGGGCGCTCTGGCTCATACATGCAGTAGCTGCACAGGGCGCCGGGCAGAGCATCCGCGGCAAGTGGCGGGCCAAGGCATGGCTCTCTTCGATCTCTTCTCTCCACGCATTCCGTTGTGTGGCGTCGCCGGGTTGGGTGCTGTGTGCGCCTGGCGACCGGCTGAGTTGCTTGTGTGCTGGCCTGCGGATTCGCGGCGCCCGAGGGCGGTGATTGTCACGGATGGAGATGGGAAGGCTACGTATGGTGATCGCGACCTGTTATCGGTCGTTCTCGCACGTTCTGGAGGTCTGCCAGTGAGCTACTACCCGCCGCCGGGCCAAGGCGGTTATGCGGCGCCGCCCTCTTCGCCTCCGCCCAACCATCTGGTGTGGGCCATCCTGACGACGATCTTCTGCTGCCTGCCCGCCGGCGTGGTGTCGATCGTGTACGCGGCGCAGGTCAACTCCAAGTGGCAGGGAGGTGACCAGCACGGCGCGTACAACGCCTCCAAGAACGCACGCACCTGGGCGATCGTGTCCGCCGCCGTGGGCCTGGTCGGCATCGTGATCTGGGTCGCGGTGGCGCTGGCCACCGGCGGCGACACCTTCACCTACTGACCGGGGGTGCGGATCCGCGGCCTGGCGGCGCCCGGGGGCGTGCTGGCGCTGACCGTCGCCGCCATGGCGGCCGTCGCCGTCGTGGACCCCAACGAGCCCGGCAACTACCCGACCTGCCCGTTCCTGTCGCTGACCGGGTTCCAGTGCCCCGGTTGCGGTGCGCTGCGCACCCTGCACGCGCTCGCGCAGGGCCAGGTCGGGGAGGCGCTCGCCCTCAACGTGTTCGTGGTGGGCATGATGCCCGTGCTGGCCTTCTTCTGGGTGCGCTGGACGGTCGCGCGGGCGCGGGGCCGTCCAGCGCGCACGCGGGCGGGGGATCCTCGGCTGGTCTGGGGGCTGTTCGCGGCGGTCATGGCCTTCTGGCTCACTCGGAATCTGCCGTTCGGGGCGTTTCTGGCGGCGTGACGGCGGGGGGCTCGCCGGCGTCGGACGGCGGCGTGCGGGTGAACACGTTGAAGACCAGGTTGAGGATGATGGCGGTGAGGCCGCCGAGGGTGATGCCGCTGTCGAGGATGGCGGCCACGTCGCGGGGCATGTTGTCGCCGAAGGTCGGGATGGTGGCGGGCACCATCGCCACGGCGATGCTGACGGCGACGACCAGGGCGTTGCGCTCCTGGCGCAGGTCGGCCTTGGAGAGCGTCTGCATGCCGACGACCGCGACCATGCCGAACATCGCGATGGCGGCGCCGCCGAGCACGTCGCTGGGAATGGCGGCGACGTACGCGGCGACCTTGGGGAACAGGCCGAGCACCATCATGATGATCCCGGCGGCGACCACGACGAAGCGGCTGCGGACGCCGGTGAGGCGCACCAGGCCGACGTTCTGCGCGAAACAGGTGTAGGGGAAGGCGTTCAGCGTGCCGCCAAGGAAGGTGGACAGGCCGTCGGCGCGCAGGGCCCGGGTGATGTCGTCGCGGGTGACCTCCTTGCCGACGATCTCGCCGGTGGCCTTGGAGTCGCCCACGGTCTCGACGACGGTGACCATCATCACCAGCAGCATCGCGATGATGGGGCCGATCTGGAAGGACGGCGTCCCGAAGTGGAACGGGGTGGTCACCCCGAGCCAGTCGGCGTCGCCGACCTCGTCGAAGGCGGTGTCGCCGAGCAGCCAGGAGACCGCGGTGCCGCCGACCAGGCCGAGCAGGACGGCGATGCTGCTGAGGAACGGGCGGCGCAGCCGGTAGAGGGCCAGGATGAACAGCAGCGTGCCGCCCGCGTAGGCCAGGTGCTTCCAGCTCCCGTGGTCCTTGGCCGCGGCGCCGCCCGCGGCGTCGTTGATCGCGTTCGGGAGCAGGGTCAGGCCGATGATGGTCAGGACCGTGCCGGTGACGACCGGCGGGAAGAGCCGCAGCACCCGGCCGAGGAACGGGGCGACCAGCACCATCACCAGACCGGCGGTGATGGTGGCGCCGTAGATGGCCAGCAGCGCCGCGGTGCCGTTCTCCGCGCCCTGCCCGATAGCGATCATGGGGGCGACCGCGGTGAAGGTGACGCCCTGCACGATCGGCAGCCGGATCCCGAACTTCCAGAAGCCCAGCGACTGGATGATGGTGGCGATGCCGCAGGTGAACAGGTCGGCGTTGATCAGGTAGACGAGCTGCTCGCCGGAGAGGCCGAGCGCCCCGGCGACCAGGATGGGCACGACGACCGCGCCGGCGTAGAAGGCCAGTACGTGCTGGAAGCCGTACAGCGCCAGTCTGGGGATGGGGAGCACCTCGTCGACGGGGTGCTTGGCGTCGGCCATCGCTGTCGAGCCCTCCGGTTTGGAACGTTGCATTCGCGTGCGGCGGAAGTCTGCCGTGCCGCCCCGGCCGGGCGTGCGGCGAGGTGGCCCCGCTGCCCGCCAGGGGCGCGCGGCCAGGGCGGGTCAGGAGTTCGGCTCGGTGAACGACGGGGGCCGCTTCTCGAAGTAGGCCCGCACGGCCTCGACCTGGTTGGGCGAACCGCGCAGCGCGCCCAGGGCCCGCGACTCCTCCAGCAGCTGCCCGGGCAGGTCGGCGCCGTCGGTGGCCCGGTTGAGCAGGCGCTTGGCGGAGCGGATCGCGTCCGGGCTGTGACCGGCGATCTCCCGGGCCAGGTCGAGCGCCGCGGCGCGCGGATCCTCGGCGGTGCGGGTGGCCAGGCCCAACCGGACCGCCTCCTCGCCGGAGACCATCCTGCCGGTGAAGGTCAGCTCCTTGGCCACGTCGTCGCCGACCAGGCGCACCAGCGCGGCGGTTCCGGTCATGTCGGGGACCAGGCCCCAGCGGATCTCCAGCACCGACAGCCGCGCGTCGGGCGCGACGATCCGCAGGTCCGCGCCCAGGGCGATCTGCAGGCCGCCGCCGAGGGCGTGCCCGGCGACGGCCGCGATCACCGGCTGCGGCAGTTCCCGCCAGGTGTACACGGCCTGCTGGCCGAGGTTGGTGATGCGGCCAGGCTCGCGGGCCACGATGTCGCGGGCCAGGCGGCGGGCGCGGTCGCCGCCCTCCGCCCGCCCCTCCCCCGCCATGGCGGCGAAGTTGGCGAAGTCGAGCCCGGCGCAGAACGAGCGGCCCTCCCCGGACAGCACGACGGCGCGCACCGAGGGGTCGGCGGCCAGCGTGTCGCCGGTCTCGGCGAGCGCCTCGAACATCGCCATGTCCAGCGCGTTCAGCTTGTCGGGACGGTTGAGCCGCACGTCGGCGACGCCGTCGCCGTCCACGTTCACGGTGACGCGCGTTTCGGTCATGGGGGCTCCTCGGCTCAGGTCACGGGGACGATCTCCGCGTTTACCAGACGGCCGTCCCGGATGTCGAGCAGGCCGAGGGTGCCGTGCGGCTGGCGGCGCCGGTCGGTGGGAGAGCCCGGATTGAAGATCCGCAGCTCGCCGTCGCTCTCGTCCAGCGGGATGTGCGAGTGCCCGAACACCACCAGGCCGGCCTCGGGGAACCAGCGGCGCATGCGGGCGAGACGGCCCTTCTTCTGGCCGCTGTCGTGGACCATCGCCACGCGCAGCCTGTCGAGTTCCAGTTCCAGGCGCTCGGGGGCGCCCCACGCGGCGACGTCGGGGCCGTCGTTGTTGCCGAGCACGGCCTTGACCGGGGCGTACTGCGCGAGCTCGTCCAGCACCGCGGCGGTGCACACGTCGCCCGCGTGCAGTATGAGGTCCGCGTGGCGCAGGTGGGCGGCGACCGCGGGCGGGCAGGAGCGCCAGCGGCGGGGCGCGTGGGTGTCGGCGAGCGCGACCACGTTCACCCTCCCCGTTCTACCCCGCCCGGCGGGAAGGATCGGTGCCGGGCCCGTCCGTGATGGGCGGCGGCCGGGCCGGGACCGGTTTCACCTACCCGCGCGTTTCCGCCCGGGCGCGACCGCGTTCCGTAAATAGATGATCTACAGGGGGTGATCAATCCACCGCGGCCTTTCGACTCGGGTGGGAAACAACTGTAAGCACCGAGTCACTTCACCTGCGTGACCTGCGGAGTTACGGTCGAATCCCTCGTCATCGTCCTGGCGCGGTCGCCCGCCCCGGACCGGGTCCGAACGAACGGAACGGCGGGGGGATCGGGAGAGGCGGCCGGGCTCCGTGGAGGAATGACACTCCCTTGCACCGGCCCGGGGGCCGGCCGCCTCACCACTGCGCACAGGGGGGATGGCCGATGAACGACCGCGCGTCCCCGGGCAGACCGTCCGGACGGCGGACCACGGTGACCTTCGATCTGGACGTCCTGCTGACGCTGCTCCCCGCGCCCGACGGCGACGTGCCGCTGGTATTCCTGGACGACCCCGCCCGCACGCCCGCGCCCGACGCCGATCCCGGCAGCGAGCGGGTCACCGCCCTGCTGGCGGCGTGCCTGCAGACCGGGCTCGGGCTGGTCACCGACACCCGGGACCTGCTCGTACCGTTCGCGCCGGGCTGGCGGGCGGGAATGGACGGGCACGGCACCTTCACCGTGCACAGCCCGCGGGACGACCCGTCCCGGCCCTTCTGCCGCGTCGAGAGGCTCGGGACCCCGCCGGGGTGGACGGCGGCGGCCTCCCGCCGGGGCCATCTGGTGCTGTTCGCGGGCTGCATCGACATCGCCGACCATTCGACGACGGCCGACCGTCGGCTCACGGAGGCGGCGGCCGGCGGGATGCTCGCCACCGGCGCGATCAGCTACCGGCCGGGGTGACAGCCGGCCGGCGGCTCCGCGGAGATAACGCGGGGCCACCGCCGGCCGGGCGTGAGGCGTGACTCTCACGCGCGGCCGGCAGCGGGCCGGGCGGACGGACTGCCCCCACAACCCCAACGCACCCGTCCGCCCGGTTCGCATCTCTCGCCTCCCGCCCACTGGCTGCCCATCCGCCCATTCGCTGCGTTCCTGCCCGCTGGGCCGCACGCGGCGGCGCGAGGTCAGAGGGAGGGAGCAGGCGTGATCGGCACCTCGCACCACAGGATCCTTCCCTGGGGCACGAGCCTGGTGCCCCGGCGCACGGCAGGGTCGCCGGCCGTCCACGAGCCCCGGCCGTTTCCGGCGAGCGCGCCGGAAGGGTCCGCACGGCAGCGGTCGGCGGCCGGACGGTCCGCGCCGGAACGGTCGGCGACCTCGCAGACCAGGGTGGTGCCGCGCAGCAGCCGCACCCCGATCGGCCCGCGCCCGTGCCGCGCGGCGTCGTCCACGAGCTCACCGACCGCGAGCTCGGCGGCCGGGGTGAGGCCGTCCAGTCCCCAGGCGGCCAGCGCGTCGCGGACGAAGCGGCGGGCCCGCTGCGCCGCCCCGGTCTCGGCGGGCAGCGTCGTCGCGGCGATCCGGTCGGGCGGCAGCGGCCGGACGCGGGCCAGCAGCAGCGCGATGTCGTCGCGTTCGGCACGGTCGCCGCCGGGCCGCAGCGCCTCCACGGCCAGGTCGCAGATCTCCTCCAGCCCGCGCGGCGCCCCCGCCAGGGTCGCCCGCAGCGCCTCGATCCCGGCGTCGATGTCGCGGTCGCGGCTCTCCACCAGCCCGTCGGTCACCAGCACCAGCGTGCACCCGTCCGCCAGCCGCACCTCCCGGGTCTCGAACGCCTCGCCGCCGATGCCCAGCGGCAGGCCCGGCGGGAGGTCGAGGATCTCGGTGCGGCCGTCCGGGTGCAGGACGACCGGCGGGACGTGCCCGGCCCGCGCCACCGCGCAGGTCTGCGCCACCGGGTCGTAGATCGCGTACACGCAGGTGGCGTTGGGCGCGCCGCCCATGTCGCCGATCATCTCGTCGAGGCGGTGCAGCACGTCCTCGGGCGGCAGGTCCAGCCCGGCAAGGGCGCGGACCGCGGTGCGCAGCTGGCCCATCGTCGCCGCGGCCCCGGTGCCGTGGCCCATCACGTCCCCGACGACCAGCGCGACCCTGCCGCCCGGGAGCGGGATGGCGTCGTACCAGTCGCCGCCGACGCAGGTGAGGTCGCCGGCCGGAAGGTAGCGGTGCGCGATCTCCAGGCCGAGCGGCTCGCGCAGCCCGGTGGGCAGCATGCTGCTCTGCAGCGTGAGCGCGGTGCGGCGTTCGCGGTCGTAGAGGCGGGCGTTGTCGAGGCAGACCGCGGCGCGGGCGGCCAGGTCCTCGGCGAGCGCGATGTCGTGGGCATCGAACGCGGGCCGGGACCGGCCGCGCAGCAGCACGAGGCAGCCGAGCACGGTGCCGCGCGCACGCAGCGGCACGGCCAGGCCCGCCGCCGGCCCGCCCGCGGCCCCGGCGCCCCCGCCGGTCGCCCCGGCCGCGCCGGTAGCGCCGGTCACGCCGTTCACGCCGGTCGGCGCGGTCGCCCCGGCCTGCTCGGCGCCGTCCGCTCCGAAGGCGGCGCCGGCGAACGCGATCGTCCGGTCGAGTTCCATGCTGTCGGCGTACGGCGCCCCGGCCTGGAAGGTCACCAGATCCTGGGAGCCCGGCCAGGCGGGCCATCCGGCCGACGCGGCATCGACGGCCCCGGAGGCGATCTTGCGGGTGACGGCGCCTCCCTCCCCGGCGCGGTCGGGGAAGCCGTCACCGGCGATGAACCGTTCGAGGACGAGCACGCACGCGGCGTCGGCCAGGTGGGGAAGGACGAGGCCGACCAGTTCGGCACCGGTCCGCCCCATGTCGAGCGTGCTGCCGAGGCGCACGCCCGCCTCGCTCAGCAGGGCCAGCCGGGCCCGCCCGCCCCGGCCGGGGACGCCGTCCGGGCCGGTCGGCGGGTGCTGGGAACCGGCCGGGGCGACGATGACGGCCACCAGGCCGTCGTCCATCGGGTCGCACGACAGTTCCACGGCGAGGGCGGGGGCGCCGGTGACGTTGCGCAGGACGGCCCGCACGCCGGCGCGGCGGCGTCCGGCGGCCGCCTCCGCCAGCGCGGCCGCGATCGTGTCGCGGCCCTCGTCGTCGTGCGCGAGGTCGGCGACGCGGCGGCCCGAGACCTCCTGGGCCGGCAGTCCAAGCAGCTCCGCGGCGGCGCTGCTCCAGTGGACGATGCGGCCGTCGGGCCCCACGGCGAGCGCCGCCGTGGCCGCCGCCCGGCCGGCCGCACCGGAAGGACCGGAGGGGCCGGAGGGACCGGACGGGTCTGCGGCGGCGGGAGCGCCGTTCGCATCGGCGGCGCCGCCGGGGCCGGGCGCACCGGTCACGCCGGAGGCACCGCCCGGACCGGGCGGGCGGAGCGTGTCCGGCGCGCGGAGCGGATCGGAACCGGCGGGCACTCGGGCACCGGTGCGCGGTCCCTCGGCCGGGAGCCGTGGCTGCACGTCACGTGGTCCTCTCGGGAAGACGACCCCCGCCTCGGACTTGGCTCCCCCGGTACAGCACGATCATCCCGCCTCGCGTCAGAAACCGCCAGCATCTTCACAAGACTTGTGAAAAATTACCACATGGCGTCCTGACCGTCACTCTGGCCATGGATGCCGCGTTCGTCCCGCGAGCACCGCCTTCCGGTCCTCCGGTCGCCCCTGACCTGCGTCGGCACCGGGATCGCCCGCGGAGACGGCTCCCGTCCTCGGGGCTGCGGGCGAATCGCCGGGACTGCCGTCGCGCGGGGACTATCTGCCGATTTCCTGAGGTTTATCCGATCCCGTTAACCGGGACAGTGGTTCACGCCGCCCGCGCCCCGCGACCCGCCTCCGAATACCAATTCAGAGTTAGAGAAAAAAATCACAAGGAACGGCAAGGATTCGTCGGCGGGCTTCATGAAAAAAGATTCCCGTAAGGTAGATCTTTTCAGATCGCACGGCGCCGCCTGTTACGGTCAAGGACATGAGCAATGCGACCGGAAAGCTCCGCGAGTCGTGGGAGGCGGCCCGTGACGATCTGCGCCACAAGATCGCTGAGATCCCGATGCGACCGGCCGATCGCCGCGCGCTGATCCGTTCGCTCGACGCCTACCACGCCACCCTGACCGCCTGGCTGCTCGGCCGCGAGCGCGCCCTGCGCAACGGTCCTGACCTGCGCGACCGCCAGGTCAACGGAGGACTCTGAACGACCGCCGCGCACGCGCGGGAGCCGGCGCCCGGACGCCGCGTCCCGGGCGCCGGCCCGCGGGCGTGAAAGGAGGGTCAGAGCTACCGCCGCCTCTTCGCGACATGGCGGCGCAGCGCACGCGCCTCACCTCCGGCGCGGCCCGCCCCGGCGCCGACGGCCGCCGGGCGGCCCTGCCCGCGACCTTATTTATCGTACGGTGATGGGCGCCTGGCGCACCCGTTACCGTCCGTGATACGACCAGGCCATTACCGCCGAGCGACTCCGGACAACACTCCTTACACGTGTCCGTGCGTATCACAGTCTGAAATTCTTTTTCTCCGCCGGTTCCGTCGGGCCGTCCCGCGGCGCTCCACGCCGTTTCATCCACGACCTTCCCGCCCCGGCCGCCATCTCCGCGGACGTCTACCCGATGACCGTTCCGGCGCCCCTTCTCGGAGGTCCATCCGCGCGCGACCGCCCCTCCGCCCGGCGACGCGCCGCATGGCAGAACTCTGCCCGAACTTGACCATTTCTTTCAGGTTTCACTCAGGTTAGGGGTTTAAGGTCCAAGTCACGTACCCACCGAGGGCACGGAGCGAGCAACCGGCGATGGGGCCGATGGCGGCCCGGGAGGGAGCGCCCTGCGATGAACGTCGGTGCCGCGCGCATCCCAGAGACCAAGGAGCCCGCGGTGGTGAGGTTCCCCGCGGAGGTCGACCTCAGCAACGGGGACCTCATCCTGGGGGAGGCCCTGCGGCTGCTGCGCCAGGGAGCCCCGGGACTCGTCATGGACCTCAGCGGATGCTCGTTCTGCGACTCCAGCGGCCCCAACGCGATCTTCCGGGCGAAGGTGCGGGCGGACGCGGCCGGCGTCCCGCTGGCGGTGGTCGTCCCCGAGACCGGCGTCGTGCGCAGGATCTGCGACATCGCCGGAGTCACCCGCCGCATCCCGGTCGCCCCCGACCTGGAGTCGGCCCTGGCCGAGATCGCCGCCGCCGTGCGACGGCCCCGCCCCGCCGATCCGAACCCGCGGAACTCCGGTTCCGCGAAGCCCAAGCCCTGCCCGCCCAAGCCGTCCCCTTCCGTCCCGCCCAGGGCGGCGCCGGTGAACGCGGCTCCCGGCGGGCCCGCGCCCGCCGGGCACCGCCCTCACGGGACGAACGGCGGCCGCCGGGTCTCGTAGGCCCACAGCCTCAGCACCTCGTCCTCGATCCCCCGGTCAGCACGCAGCACGCTGCTCGGAGCCAGGCCGCGCAGCAGCGCCAGCGCGACCTCGCTGCGGCCGTCGCCGTGCGGGCAGTTCCCGGGCGCGGGCGCGCACGTGCTCGACCTGCCGCTCCGCGAGGTGGTGGATCGCCGCGACCAGCAGCGCGCCCTTGGACGCGAAGTGGTGCAGCAGCGCGCCGCGCGACACCCCGGCGCGGCTCTGGACCCGTTGCAGCGTCGTCTCGGCGTAGCCGTCCTCGACCAGGGAGTCGACCGCGGCCTGGAGCAGCGCCGCCCGGGTCCGCTCCCAGCGCCGTTGACGCGGTCGTTCCCGCACTCCACGATGGTCGACACACAGACCGTCCGGACGGACTGTTTCTGGAGGCGAGCGCCATGCTGACGGCGGTTCCGACGAAGGACGGTGCGCGATGACGGTCGTCACCAGCCAGGACGGGCCGGTCACCCTGGTCGGCATCGACCGTCCGGAACGCCGCAACGCCGTCGACCGGGCGACCGCCGAGGCGCTCGCCGACGCGTTCCGCGCCTTCGACGCCGACCCGGACGCCGCCGTCGCCGTCCTGTACGGGGAGGGCGGGACGTTCTGCGCGGGCGCCGACCTGCACGCCGTCGCCGCCGGGGAGGGCAACCGCGTCGCGCCCGACGGCGACGGCCCGATGGGGCCGACCCGGTTGACGCTGTCCAAGCCGGTGATCGCCGCGGTCGGCGGGCACGCGGTGGCGGGCGGACTGGAACTGGCGCTCTGGGCGGACCTGCGGGTCGCCGACGAGACCGCCGTGTTCGGGGTGTACTGCAGGCGCTGGGGCGTGCCGCTCATCGACGGCGGCACCGTGCGGCTGCCCCGCCTCATCGGCCAGAGCCGGGCGATGGACATGATCCTCACCGGGCGGCCCGTGGACGCCGCCGAGGCGTACTCGATCGGGCTGGCCAACCGGCTGGTGCCGGCGGGCGGAGCGCTGGAGGCGGCCCGCGCGCTCGCCGCCGAACTCGCCGCGTTCCCGCAGGCGTGCCTGCGCAACGACCGCGCGTCCGTCCTGGAGCAGCACGGGCTGGACGAGGCCGCGGCGCTGGCGGCCGAGTTCCGGCACGGGCGGGCGTCGCTGGAGGCGGGCGCCCTCGACGGCGCGGCCCGGTTCGCCGCCGGGGCCGGACGCCACGGCTCCTTCGGCCGGGAAGGCGCCGCCCCGGAGCCGGATTGACCGCCCTCATGGTCCGGATGGCCGCATCCGGACCGCCCTTCCTCAGTGGACAAGGCCATCCGAACATCCTGGCCGAGGCCGCCGACGCCGTCCGCCACCTGGAGTCGGGCCACCCCCGAGGCAAGATCGTCCTGACCGTCTGACGGCGGGCTCGTTCAGGCGGAGCGGCGCACGCGGGCGAGGGCGCCCCGCTCGGCCACGCGGCCGCCGTCCAGGACGGCGAGCCGGTCGGCGACGTCGCGGACGAGGGCCAGGGCGTGATCAGCGCCCTCGGGTCGGGTCTATCCGAGCGTCGCAGCGGTCACGGCCGCTGCCGGCGAGCCTCCCTGAGGGCTTGCATCTGGCGCTCCAGGCGTGCGCGGTGGGCTCGGGCGTTGGACCCGTCGAGCTGGCCGGCGAACGCGCGGTACGCGGCGGCGACGAGTTCGACGGGCACGTTCGGGTAGGCCCGCGCGATCGTCCAGAGAGCCTCGTCGACCTCGGTGTCGAAGCCGTTCTCGCTGCGGAGGCCACCTCCGGAGAGGACCGATTCGAGCTCTGCCGCGAAGTTCTCCCGCAACTCCTCCTGCGACGGACGGCCCAAGCGCACGACCACTCTCCTTACCCACGGCGGATTCCAGAACATTAACAGACATACATGTCTATCTGGTGAGGCGGCGGGGCCCTGGCGGAATCGGTCCAAAGGCCGGCCCGCGTGGCGCGTTACCGTACTTTCGGCCGGTTACGCAGGCGCCTGCGCTTCCTAGCGTGCACGGCATGAATACTGTGGAACGGCCCGCGGGACCGGGTGGAGTGCTGGTCGATATCGGGCTGGGCGTGGTGTTCGCGCTGGGGATCGTCTTCACGGCGTACATGCTCATGGACAGCTGGGGCGAGGCCTACTGGGTCTTCACCACCGCCGTGGCGGTGGTGATGTGCGCGCTCGCGCTCCTGCGCAGGCGGCGGAGGCCGTGGCCCGCGGCTGCGGGAGTGGCCGTGACGGCCGTTGCCGTCGTGGTGTCGCTGGTGGCGGAGTTGCCGCAGGAGCCCTCGCCCGTGGCGGCGCTGGCGCTGGGCGTGCTTGTCGGCTCCTCGGTCAGGAGGCTGCCGGGACGGTCGGCCCTTGCCATCGCCGGGGGTGGTGCCGGGGTGATCGCACTGGCCTGGATTGGCGGGCCTACCGGGGTGACGGTCATGGCGACCCTGCCGGTGGCCGGTGGTCTCGCCGGCGGGGCGCTGCTGCGGGTGTCCGGCCACGGCGGGTCGGTACGCTGGCCGGCGTGACCGTGCCGGGACGATGGGTCAGGGCCGCCTCCATGGCAGGGCTCGGCGCCGTGTTCCTGGCGGCGATCGCCGCCCAGGCCGTCGCCATCGCGCACAGCTGGGGCGCCTGGTACTGGCTGCCGGGCAGCGTCTCCGCCCTGGCGGTGTGCCTGCTCGCGCTGCTCGGGCTGCGGCGGCCGCTCGGGCCGGCGGTCTTGGGGCTGGGGTCGGCGGCGCTGGCGGTCCTCGCCAGGCGCCTGTCCGGCGTCGAGCTTCCGGCCGAACCCAGTCCGGCCATGGCCCTGGGGCTGGCGGTGCTGGTCGGTTCCGCGCTCCGGGCCCTGCCGCCGGTGCCGGCCGGTGCGGTGGCGGGTGCCGGGCTGGCGGTGGTCGCCGCCAGTCAGCTCGCCGCCGAGTCGCCGTCCTCGGGCATCGCGGCGGTGGCGGCGCTGGACGGCCTGATCTGGGTGGCCGCCGTCGGGGCGGGCCTGGCGCTGCGGCTGCTGGACGCCCGGGCGCGCGCCGCCGCCGAGCAGGTGCGCCGGTCCGAACGGCTGGAGCTCGCCCGGGAACTGCACGACGTCGTCGCCCACCACATCACGGGCATGGTGATCCAGGCGCAGGGCGCCCAGGTGGTCGCGCGGCGGGACCCCGGGCAGGTGTCCGAGTCCCTCGGCGAGATCGAGGCCGCCGGCACCGAAGCCCTGGCCGCGATGCGGCGGGTCGTCGGGCTGCTGCGCGACGACGACGACGCGGCGCCGGCGTCCCCCGGGCCGGAGCGGCTCGGCGCGCTGGTGGAGCGGTTCCGCCGGCGGGGCCCGGAGGTGCGGCTGACCATGCGGGACGAGGACGCGGAGTGGCCGCCGGAGGTGACCAGCACCGTGTACCGCGTCGTCCAGGAGGCGCTGACGAACGTGCTGCGGCACGCGCCCGGGGCCCGGTCGGTGTCGGTCACCGTGGAGCAGAGCGCGCAGGGCGTCACCGTGGAGGTCGCCGACGACGCCCCGGCGGCCCCCGCCCGGCCCCACCACCGCGGCGGATACGGTCTGATCGGCATGCGCGAGCGCGTCGAGACCCTCGGCGGCTCGCTGCGCGCCGGACCGCGCCCCGGTTCCGGCTGGTCCGTACGGGCGACCCTGCCCGTCCCCACCAGGGAGCCCCGATGACCATCTCGGTCCTGCTCGCCGACGACCAGGCGATGATCCGCCGGGGGCTGCGGCTGATCCTTGAGGACCAGCCCGACATCAGCGTCGTCGGGGAGGCTCCCGACGGGGCGGAGGCGGTCGCCATGGCCCGGCGGCTGCGCCCCGACGTGTGCCTGGTCGACATCAGGATGCCCCGGCTCGACGGCATCGAGGTGACCCGCGCGCTGGCCGGCCCGGGGGTGCCCGAGCCGATGCGGGTCATCGTGGTCACCACGTTCGACCTCGACGAGTACGTGTACGGGGCGCTGCGCGGCGGGGCGGTCGGGTTCGTCCTCAAGGACGCCGGGCCCGCCCTGCTCGTCGAGGCGGTCCGCGCCGCCCACAACGGCGAGGCGCTGGTCTCGCCGTCGGTCACCGTCCGGCTGCTGCGGCATCTGACGGCCGCGTCGGCGCCGTCCCGCGCCGCGCGGTCCGCGCCGCTGTCGGACCGCGAGCTCGAGGTCGTCCGGGCCCTGGCGCGCGGCCGTACCAACCAGGAGATCGCCTCGGAGCTGTTCATCTCGCTGAGCACGGTCAAGAGCCACCTTTCGGGCATCCAGGCCAAGCTCGGGGTGCGCAACCGGGTGGGGATCGCCGCGTGGGCGTGGGAGAACCGTCTCGTCGAGCCCGGGTAGCCCGGCACCGGCGGGCGAACCGGTCGAAAGTACGACCGCCCGCGGCCTGAACCGTGCTTTGGACCGGTGCCCCGAGACGGGGCCGGTTTCCAGGATGGGGTCATGTCGAACGAGCGATCCTCCCCGGTCCTGGAGGCCGAGGGCTTGACGAAGAGATATGGCCGCAGGGTGGCCTTGGACCAGGTCGACCTGACCGTCCCGGCCGGCCGCGTCGTCGGCCTGGTCGGCCCGAACGGGGCCGGCAAGTCGACGCTGCTGAACCTGGCCTGCGGGCTGCTGGAACCGACCTCGGGCTCGCTGCGCGTCCTGGGGTCCCGCCCGGCGGAGAGCGCCGCGCATCTGGCCCGGGTCGGGTTCGTGGCGCAGGACACCCCGGTGTACCCGTCCCTCAGCGTGGCCGACCATCTGCGCCTGGGGGCGCGGCTGAACCCGTCCTGGGACCGGGGACTGGCCGAGCGGCGCATCGCGCAGGTGGGGCTGAACCACGGCCAGAAGGCGGGAGGGCTGTCCGGCGGCCAGCGCGCGCAGCTCGCGCTGACGATCGCCGCCGCCAAGCGCCCCGAACTGCTGATCTTCGACGAGCCGGCGGCCGCGCTCGACCCGCTGGCCCGCCGCGGGTTCATGGAGAGCGTGGTGGAGTTCGTCGCCGAGCTCGGCGCCAGTGCCGTGCTGTCGTCGCACCTGATCAGCGACATCGAACGGGCCTGCGACCATCTCATCGTGCTGTGCGGGGCACGGGTCCAGGTCGCCGGCAAGGTCCGGGACCTGCTGGCCGGCCACCACCGGCTGGTCGCGCGCCAGGGCGGGCTCGACCGGCTGCCCGCCGGTGCCGAGGTCATCCGGATGGAGCACCACGGCCCGTTCGGCCGTGCCCTGGTGCGCACCCAGGTACCGCCGTCGTCGATCCCGTACCAGGTCGAATCCGTCACGCTCGAGGAACTGGTGCTCGGTTACATGTCCCGGGCGGACGCCGCGTCCGCCGTCCCCGCCGGGGCCGCGGCCCGGGAGGCAGCGCGATGATCTGGTTGAACTGGCGGCAGTTCCGCCTCCAGGCGCTCGTCGGCGCCATCGGGCTCGTCGTGATCGCCGCCTACCTGCTGTACCTGGGTGTGGAGATCCGGGACGCCTACGACGCCTACCGGTCCCGGTGCTCCGACCCCGGCACATGCGCGCAGGCCCGGAGCGGGTTCCAGAGCACCTACCAGAACACGCTGCTGTTCCTGGCCGCCGGGCTCGGGTTGATCCCCGTCATCATCGGCGCGTTCTGGGGGGCGCCGCTGATCGCCCGGGAGCTGGAGCTCGGCACCCACCGGCTGGTGTGGAACCAGAGCGTGACCCGCCGCCGCTGGCTGCTCGGCCGGACGGCGTTCGTCGGCTTGGCCGCGATGCTCTTCACGGGCCTGGCCGGCCTGCTGCTCACCTGGGCGGCCTCCCCGTACGACCGGGTCGCCGAGGACCGGTTCGGCGCGGTGGAGTTCGGCGCCCGCAACATCGCCCCGATCGGCTACGCGTTCCTCGCCTTCGCCCTCGGCACACTCGTCGGCCTGCTGGTGCGCCGGACGCTCCCGGCGATGGCCATCACGGGCGCCGCCTTCCTCGCGCTGCAGTTCGCGGTGCCGAACCTGGTGCGGCCGCACCTCATACCCCCCGAGAAGACGACCCTGCCGATGACCGCGCAGAACATCAACCAGGCCAGAAACCTGGGCAGCATCACCGGCTCGCCCTCCATCGGCGGCCTGCGGGTGCCCGGCGCCCCCGACGCGTGGATCAGCGAGACCAGCCTGCTGCGCACCGCCGACGGGCGGACGGTCGCCTCGAGCGCGTTCAACGGGTGCCTCGACACCCCGCCGAAGACCGGCGCCGGCGGAACGTTCGGCGACACCGCGGTGTGCCTGTCCGAACTCGACCTGCACGTCGAAATCAAGTACCAGCCGGGCGGCCGTTACTGGCCGTTCCAGCTGACCGAGACCGGGCTCTACCTGCTGACCGGCGGAATCCTCATCGCCATCGCACTCCGGCGCATCAGGCGGGCCTGAACCGACCGTCCGCGCAGCAGCCCGACCGAGGTCGGGCTGCTGCTCGCCGGAGGAAGCGGCGTCTAGCTCGACTCCTCACTCGCGACCGGCTGCAGAGGGAAGTGGCACGCGGCGTACTGGCCCGGCCGGATCTGGCGGACCTCCGGCTCCTCTTCGGCGCAGCGGTCCTGGGCCAGGGGGCAGCGGGTGCGGAACCGGCAGCCGGTGGGGGGCGACAGCGGTGAGGGCATGTCGCCCTCGAGCGAGGGCCCGGCGAAGCCCTTGTCCGGGTCGGTCAACGGAACCGAGTCGAGGAGGGCACGGGTGTAGGGGTGGGCGGGGGCGTCGTAGACCTCGACGGCGTCGCCGAACTCGCACACCTTGCCCAGGTACATGACCATGACGTTGTCGCTGATGGTGCGGACCACGCCGAGGTCGTGCGCGATGAACACCACCGTCAGGTCGTACTCGGCCTTCAGGTCGGAGATGAGGTTGAGGATCTGCGCCTGGACCGAGACGTCCAGCGCCGACACCGGCTCGTCGCACAGCAGGAGCTGGGGATTGACCGCCAGGGCCCGGGCGATCGCGACCCGCTGCGCCTGCCCGCCCGACAGCTGCCGGGGGAGCATGCTGGTGAAGCGCTCGTCGGACAGGCCGACCTTGGCCAGCACGTCGGCGGACTTGGCGGCCCGTTCGGCGGCGGGGGCGCCGCTGACCGCCAGGCCCTCGACGACGATGTCCTTGACCGAGCGGCGGGGGTTCAGCGACGCCACCGGGTCCTGGAAGATCATCTGCATGTCCCGCCGGAGGGTGCGCATCCGGCCCTCACCGGCCTGCTCGATCTGCTCGCCGCCGAAGCGGATGCGGCCCGAGGTGGCGCGGTCCAGGCGCAGCAGGGCCCGCCCGGTGGTGGACTTGCCGCACCCCGACTCCCCCACGATCCCCAGCGTCTCCCCCGGCAGGACGTCGAAGCTGACCTTGGAGACCGCCTGGACGGTGCCCCTCTTGCCCGGGTACTCCACGACGAGATCCTGCACCGACAGCAGTGCGTCCTCGCCGCGCAGGTGCGCGGTCCCGCTACCGGCCATTGAGTTCAGCTCCTTCCGGACCCGCGGCCGCGTTCGCGGTCACCGGGCTGATGCAGGCCACGTGGTGGTCGTGCGCGACCGGTTCCATGCTCGGGCCGGGGTTGCGGCATTCGTCGTCGACATGCGCGCAGCGTGCGATGAACCGGCACCCCTCCGGAGGGTTGGTCGGGTCCGGCAGCGAACCGGGGATCAGCCGCAGCGGGGCGTTGCGCTCGTGCTCGAGGGTGGGCGTGGCCTCCAGCAGGGCGTGGGTGTAGCGATGCCGGGGCGTCTCGAACACCCCGCGGGTGGTGCCGATCTCGGCCAGCCGCCCGGCGTACATCACCGCCACCCGGTCGGTCTGCCCCGCCACCACGGCCAGGTCGTGGCTGATCAGCAGCAGCGACATCCCGCGATCGCGCTGCACACGGCGCAGCAGGTCCAGGATCTGCCGCTGGATCGTCACGTCCAGCGCGGTGGTGGGCTCGTCGGCGATCAGCAGGTCGGGTTCGCAGGCCAGCGCGATCGCGATCATCACGCGCTGGCGCATGCCGCCCGACAGTTCGTGCGGGTAGTTGCGCAGCCGCCGCTCGGGATCGGGCACCCCCACCTCCCGCAGCAGCTCCACGGCCCGGCCGCGCGCCTCGGAGCGGCCGACGCCCAGCAGCTTGCGCATCCCCTCGGTCAGCTGGCGCTCCACCCGAACGACCGGGTTGAGGGAGCGGCTGGGGTCCTGGAACACCATGGCCACCTGCTTGCCCCAGATCTCCGACCGCTGCTTGCGCGGCATCGACAGCAGGTCCCGGCCCTTGAAGAACACCTCCCCCGAGCACTCCGCCCGCGCCGGGAGCCGGCCCATGATCGCCTTGGCCATCATCGACTTCCCGGATCCGGACTCGCCGACGACTCCCAGCGCCTGGCCATGGTCGACGTGCAGGGACACGTCCTGCACCGCCTGCACCACGCCCCGCGCCGTACCGATGTAGGTGTGCAGGTTCCGCACCTGCAGCATGGGTTCGCCACTCATGATCTGAGCCTCCTCCGGTGGCGGCGTCACCGCTGTATCCACAGTTCCTCCGGCATCAGCGACCCGAAGCCGTACTGCCTGGTCCCGTGGACGTTCGTGGCCGTCTCGGCCGCGGGCGCGGCGCGTGTGTAGTAGATGACGGGTACGAGGGCGACCAGCCGCTCCTGCACCACCTTGTAGGCCGCCTTGCGTTCTTCCGGTGACGTCGACTTGCGGCCCTGGTCCAGCGCCGCGTTCAGCTGCGGGTCGTTGATGCCCGACAGGTTGGCGGAGGACCTGCCGTGGAGGACCGACCACAACTGCGGCTCGGGGTCCACGATCAGGGCCGAGGAGATGAGCATCTCGAAGTCGCGCTTGGCGTAGATCGAGGCGGTCTCGGCGGACGCGATGCTCCGGATCTTGACCTTGACGTTCTTGAACGCGCTGAGCTGCGCCTGGATGCTCTCCGCCACGGCCTTGGACTCCGGGCTGACCTGCGAGGTGAAGGTGAACGAGACGGGCTTGCCCTCGGCGGCCAGCTGGTCGAACAGCCGCTGCGCGGCCCGCTTGTCGCTCTTCGTCAGCACGATGTCCTCGTAGAACGGCGAGGTCTTGCTGAACAGCCGGGTCGGGATCTCCCCCTTGCCGTTGTACTGGGAGAGGTTCATCGAGTTGAGGTCCAGCGCCGCGGCGACGGCCTGGCGCGCGCGCAGGTCGTTGAACGGCGGCTTGCGCGTGTTCATCGTCAGGCTCTGGCCGCCGCTCAGCGGAACGACCTGGGTCGGGAAGCCCGCCTTGCGCGCCTTGTCGATGGTCTTCCAGCTGGTGTCCACGGACACGTCGACGCCGCCGCTGGTCAGGCTGCTCAGCCGCTGCATGCTGTCGGGCGTCGCGCGGAGCTCGATGCCGTCGAGGTAGGGCTTGGGCGCGTCCCAGAACTTGGGGTTCTTCACCAGCTCGATCTTGTCCTGGCGGGTCCACGACTTCAGGGTGAACGGGCCCGCGCCGATCGGCTTGGCGTCGAACGCCCGCTGCCCCTTCGCCAGCGCCTTCGGCGACGCGATCCAGTTCATAGCCCCGGCGAGCACGGCCTGGCCGTAGTTGGGAATCGGCATCCTCAGCGCGATCTTCAGCGTCCTGGCGTCCACCACCTCGGTCGAGGCGATCATCGCCGCGTCCCGGATGGAGGACGAGCCGGTCGCCGGGTTCCGGATCCGGTCCCAGTTGAACTTCACGGCGTTCGCGTCCAGCGGGCTGCCGTCGGTGAAGGTCAGGCCGGAGCGGAGCTTCAGCTCGAAGGTCGCGCCGTTGTCCTTGCTGGTGAAGCTCTCGGCCATCTTGTAGCCGATCTCGCCCGTCTCGACGTCGTTGACCATCAACTCGCCGTACAGGGCGTTGCCCAGGACGGCGCTGAACGCCCACGCGTTCGACATGGCCGCGGGGTCCAGGCTCCGCGGTTCGTTGATCATGACGATGCGGGCGGTGCCACCCGGCACCGGGTCGCCGACCGGCCCGGTCACCCTGCCGGCGGTCGGGCCGCTGCACGCGGCCGTCACCAGTGCCGCGGCGCATGCCACCGCGACCGCCGCGAAACGTCTGGTTCTGATCACCGTTGGCCTCCCATCGGCGGTTCGGGGCTGCTGCTGACCCGCCGGCCGTTCGGACGGGGGCCGGCCGTCGCCGTACGGCGTGACGGCGACGGGCTTCGGTCGACGCCGGTCATCGTCATCCCGCGCACGGCGTCACCCGGGCGCCGCGGGCCGCACCGCCGCAGGCCGCGGGCACGGCCGCGTCGGTGGCCTGGAAAGGCATGCTTCGCATCATCGTTCGACCTCTTGTCAAGGGGTCCGGGGTGGGACGGGGTGGTCGGTCGTGCAGGGTGCCGTCGGTCGTGCAAGGCGGTCAGTCCTGCAGGGTGCGGTCGAACCGCCGCCGGAGGTGGTCGCCGGCCAGGTTCAGCGAGAACACGGTCAGGAAGATGACCAGCGCGGGCATCAGCACCATGTGCGGGGAGTCCTCGAGGGCGTCCTTGCCGTCGTTGATCATCCCGCCCCAGCTCGGGGTGGGCGGCGGAATGCCCAGCCCCAGGAAGCTCAGCGAGCCCTCCGCGACGATCAGCGCGGCCATCACGATCGGCAGGTAGGCCCCCAGCGACGGCAGCACGTTGGGCAGGATCTCCTTCACCAGGATCCGGCGGTGGCCGGCGCCCATGTTCCGCGCCGCCAGCACGAACTCCCGCGCCGACCACGCCAGCGTGTTCGCCCGCGCCAGCCGCAGGAAGGTCGGGATCACCAGCAGCGTCAGGCCCACCAGCAGGGTCCGGATGCTGGGGGTGAGGATGGACGACAGCGCCATCAGCAGGATCAGCGGCGGGAAGGCCAGCATCGCGTCCGTCAGCAGCCGCATCACCGCGTCCAGCCGCTTGCCGAAGTAGCCGGCGGCCATTCCCAGCAGCCCGCCGACCACGAACCCGACCAGGCCCGCGACCGCGCCGACCAGCAGCGAGACCCGCGCGCCGTGCACCGCCCGCGACAGGATCGAGCGGCCCAGGTAGTCGGTGCCCATCAGCAGGTCCAGCGACCCCCAGCGGGGGCCCTGGTGGGGTGTGCCCACCGCGGTGGCGTAGGGCGCCAGCGGCAGCAGGTTCGCGAACAGCGCCATCACGATCATCGCGATCAGCCAGGTGAAGGCCAGGTACACCAGCACCGACCGGGACTTGCGCACCTTGGGTACGACCGGGACCGCGGCCGTCTTGAGACGGCCCGCCGAGGCCTGGGTCTGCGTCACGCCGTGGCCGCCTTCCGCACTCGAGGGTCGATCAACCGGTAGCTCAGGTCGACCACCGTGTTGACCAGCACGTAGATCACCGCGATGAACACCACCACTCCCTGCACCGTGATCAGGTCACGGGCGACGATCGAGGTCGTCAGCAACTGCCCGAGTCCCGGCAGCAGGAACAGCGACTCCACGATCACCGTCCCGCCGACGAGCCGGCCCAGGTTGATGCCCGCCAGCGTGATCAGCGACATCGACGAGGGCCGCAGCGCGTGCCGGAACATCACATACGCCGGGCTCATCCCCTTGGCTCGGGCCGCCCCGACGAAGTCCTCCCGCAGCGTCCCGATCAGGTCCTCGCGCAGCACCCGGTGGAACGCGGCGATCTCGATCAGCGCGATGGAGATCGCCGGCAGCAGCGCGCCGCGCAGGTTCACCCCGATGCCCTCGCCCACGTCCGACCAGCCGATCACCGGGAACAGGCCCAGTTGCAGCGCGAACAGGTAGATCAGCACCGGGCCCGCGATGAACGCCGGCACCGACAGCAGCACCGAGGACACCACGTTGATCCCCCGGTCGACCGGGCCGCCCGGCCGCACCGCCGAGGCCACCGCCAGCAGCACCGCGACGACCAGCGCGATGAGCAGCGCCATCACCGCCAGCTGCAACGTCACCGGCAGCCTTTCCATGATCGCCTCGACCACCGGCTGACCGGTGATCGGCGAAGTTCCCAGATCGCCTCTTACGGCATTGCCGAGCCAGTCCAGATACTGCTCCCAGAACGGCTTGTCCAGGCCCAGCCTCGCGTTCAACGCCGCGATCGCCTGCGGCGTCGCGTTCTCTCCGAGGATGACCGACGCAGCCGACCCGGGAGCGAGGCTCATCAACGCCACCACAGCGAAGGTGACCAGCAGCACCACCAGGAGACTGCGGCCGACCCGACCCGCGACGGTGAGCAACATGCAGCGCTCGCTTTCCCTGAAGCCCTTTGTCGAGCGGGCGACGGCCGGTGCCGTGCCCGTACGAGGGCACGGCACCGGCGATCCCGGACGGAGGGGCTGGAAGCCCGTACCGTCCGGCGCCGACCACACGAGAACCATATTCACGAGTTTCGGTAAAAACAAGTACCGATTTGGAGAATGGTCCTCTACCATGGGCGCGCCGCCGGCCGGGACTCGGTGCCATGGCGGCGGGCTCGCTGGTCGAGGAACGGGCGTGCGGGACGGCCGGGCGGGCGGCAAGAGAACAAAAGCGCCGTTTCCGTTCCATGCCGCCGAGTTCGGCGGCCCGGCACTAGGGCCGGCCGCCGACGGCGCACATCGGAGTTACCGACCAGTCGGTCGCCCGGTGCCGCCGGTCACGTCCGGACGCCCTCGAGCACGTCCGGACCTGCCCCAACGGACGCCGACTCGCCGCACCGAGGCACGATCCGCTCTGGGATACCACGGAAGTCGGCCAGAATCAATATTGGCCGATCCAGGCCATCGCGGGTCCGGTTAAAGAAGTACCGGACGTCCGCGGATACCGCCGATTCGCCGTCGCACTCGATCTAATACCTGCAGCGGACGCCCTTATCATTGGCTGATCGCATTGCGCGGGCTAAACCGTCGCCCCAGATTTCGGTTTCACCGATCGACCAATGTCCGGCGGGGAGATCGTCCGCCGCCTAAACGCGGGTGATTTCGCCGCCTCCGCACTCCGCGGCACGGCCGGCGACGCGATTGGCGATGCGGCCTTGCCGGCGGAAGGCCGCCGATTCCGGTCCGGGGCCGGTGCCGGCAGGGCCGGCGCGGCCAGACGGCCACCGAGGCAGGGCGCGCTCCCACAGGCTCGCCGCCGTCGAGGTCCGCAGGCTGCGCGGTCGCGTCCCACCTCGCTTGACCAGGGCAGGTCCCCCTCGCCCACCGTCGATCACGGCTGTGAGCGTCGTCACCCGCCGCCGGTGGCCGGGCCTGCCCCGCAGGGCGCTCGGCGGGCCGATCAGCGAGCGGCGCCGGCCCGCATAATCCCCAGTAGAAACCCAGGTCAAGCGCTGTAGGACAGGTTGTGAAGTGGCGCAGGCCACAGAACTCGCGGCGAACCCGGGCCGGGATCGGCGCCATTAGGTTTCGCGGGTTGAGCAGACCGGTGTGGCGGGGATCCCGGCATCCGCGGGCGGCCACGGTGTTGGTGCTGATGAACAGTTCCTCAGCTATCTGTTAGTTCGTCACGTCGCGTTCGCGGAGGCTGGCGCCGTGGCCGTTGCGCGCCGGGTACCGCCGTCGTCTGTCGACAGAAGGTCGTTGAACGCGAGCGCGCTGCTCGCGACCTCGCCCGGCTCCTGCCCACCGTGCCGCGCCGCACCGGCGGGTGTTCGGCTGGTGGTCCAACGCCGACACCGAGCTCGGCGACCGCGTCCGGCGCCTCCGGTGGGCTCGGTTTCCCGCCCTGGCCGGCAGCCGCCGAACGAAATCCTCCATTCCGGGCGGCAAGCGGTGCCCTTAGGCTGAACGGGCGGTCGTCGGACACCGAGGAGGCGGCGTGTCAACGATGGTGATGACCGGAGGCACGTCAGGATTCGGAGCGATCGCGGCTGAGCGGCTCAGGGCGTCGGGCGATGCCCGGCTGCTGGTGGGCATGCGCCGGCCCGCATCCGACAGCACGTCGATCCCGCTGGACCTGACCAGGCTCGAGTCGGTCCGCGCCTTCGCGGCATCGGCCCGTGAACGGTTGGACGGCACTCGCATCGACGCGTTGGTGCTCAACGCCGGAGTGGTCCTTCCCGACGTCGCCGGTCGCACCGCTGACGGTTTCGAGACGGCGTTCGCCGTCAATCACCTCGCGCACTACCTGCTGCTGCGCCTGCTGCTCCCCGACCTGGCGGACGGGGCGATCGTCGTGCTGACGACGAGCGGCACCCACGATCCCGCCAACCGCGCCGGGTTGGCGCCGCCGCGTCACGCCGACGCGCGGTTGCTGGCGCACCCCGAGCGCGACCCCGGCCTGGACACCCGCCCGAGCAAGGCGGGCCAGCACGCCTACACCGCGTCCAAGCTGTGCGCCGTCCTCACCATCCGATCGCTGGCCGGGCACCGCGACGCCGAGGACCGGCGGCTCACCGCGGTCGCCTACGACCCCGGACAGGTGTTCGGGACCGGGATGGCCAAGGAACTGTCGTTGCCCTTGCGGATGGCCTGGTCAATGCTGGGCACACCGGTGCTGGGCTGGCCGATGCGCCGATTCAACGGCACTCTCAACAGCCGCACTGCCGCTGGGAACACTCTTGCGGACCTGGCTCTCGGCCGTGCCACTCCCCCGGACGGACGCACCTACGCCGCCCTGCGACGAGCACGGCTCACCTGGCCGGACCCATCGGAACTGGCACGCCGGGACGACCTGACACAGGCCCTCTGGAACGACAGCGCCGAACTCGTCGGCCTACCGGACTGACACCGATCCAGGCCTGGCCGAGGCGCCGCAGCCCTCTTCGAGACGCCCGGGGTTAAGGCCGTCAGGTCTGCCCCGACTCGGGGGCTCCGACGCCTCGCAGCAGTGTCTCGACCACCACATCGGCGGCCTGGGCGGCGCTCAGCTCGGACAGTTCCTCCGCGGCGTGCAGCATCAGCGGCGGCAGCAGCGCGGCCACCCAGCCGGGCGGCAGGTCGGACCGCAGCAGACCCTCGTCGGTGGCACGCCGCAGGAAGGCGTCGACCTCGCCGATCAGGCGCCGGCGGCGCTCGCGGATCGTCTCCTCGGCGAGCATGCGGCCGGTCTCCACCGGCCACTCGCGGTTGACCGCGATGATCCCCTCGACGTACAGGTGCAGCGCGACCGCGACCGGGGCCTCGCGCAGCCTGGCGGCCTCGATGGCCTCCTCGACCGCGTCGTACCGCGCCCGGTACACGGCGGCCAGCAGTTCCTCGCGGGAGGAGAAGCGCCGGTAGACGGTGCGGCGGTCCACTCCCGCCGCGGCGGCGATGGCGGCGATGCTCGCCGAGGGATCGTCGGCGAGCAGGCGGGCGCCGGTGCTCAACACACGTTCCAGGTTGCGTGCCGCGTCTGCTCTCACGCTCCCAACATAACCGCTCGCGTGGCACATGGGAATTTTACTGTCATGAGCCTGAGCTGATTGAGAATCCAAGTGCTACATTGATGAGGCAGTTAGGACTTGAACGGAGGAACTTCCCATGGCCAGGACTTGGTTGATCACCGGGGCGTCGCGGGGTTTCGGGCGCCACCTCACCGAGGCCGTCCTGGAGGCGGGCGGCCAGGTCGTCGCCACCGCGCGGCGTCCGGAGCAGCTGGACGACCTCGCGGCCCGCCACGGCGAGCGGATACGGGCGGTGGCGCTGGACGTCACCGACGCCGCCGCGGCCACCCGCGCGGTGACGGAGGCCACCGACGCCTTCGGCGCCCTCGACGTGGTCGTCAACAACGCCGGCTACGCCAACAGCGCGCCGATCGAGGAGATGGCGGACGAGGACTTCCGGGCCCAGATCGAGACCAACCTGTTCGGGGTCGTGAACGTCACGCGTGCCGCACTGCCCGTCCTGCGCGCGCAGCGGTCGGGGGTGTTCGTGCAGTTCTCCTCCATCGGAGGGCGCGTGGGCGGCACGCCCGGGATGGGCGCCTACCAGACCGCCAAGTTCGGGGTCGAGGGATTCTCGGAGGTGCTCGCCGGCGAGGTCGCGCCGTTCGGCGTGAAGGTCGTCATCGTGGAGCCGGGGGCGTTCCGCACCGACTGGCAGGGCTCCTCCATGAAGCTCCGCCCGGTCGGTCCCGACTACGAGGAGACGGTGGGCGCCATCAACCGCTACCGGCGCGACAACGACGGCACCCAGCCCGGCGACCCGGCCCGCGCCGCCAAGATCATCATTGGGGTGGTGGGCGGCGACGACCCGCCGCGGCGGCTCGTCCTGGGCGGCGACGCCCTCGCCTTGGCCCTGGAGGCCGGGGAGAGACGCGCCGCCGAGACCCGGAAGTGGGCCGAGGTGAGCCGCTCGGCCGACTTCCCCGCGGACGAGCGCTAGTCCGCCGCGTCCGAGAAGGCACGGCCGCCCTGCCCGTCCCCTGCGGGCTTGCGCGCCATCTCCCGCTCCCGAGTGACCGTGTGTCAACCTGTCGGGGGCCTCTGCGGGACATTCGACACCGGCGTCCCGAGCGGGCCATGCGAGGAGAGCGGACGGGCAGAGGGCCCATCCGCCCGGAGCGGAGGATGCGTGAGCGTCGCGGCGACCACCGCGGGCAAGGTCCGCGGGCTCGAGATCGACGACGGGATCGTGGGCTGGCGGGGCATCCCCTACGCCGCCGCCCCGGTCGGCCCGCTGCGCTTCCGGACGCCTGAGCCGCCGCCGGCCTGGGCGGGAGTTCGCGACGCCACCTCCTACGGCGCCCGGGCCGTCCAGGCCGACGCCGAGGCCCTCGCCCTACCGAATCCCGGGATCGAGATACCGCCCGCCTCAGAGGACTGCCTGCACCTCAACGTCACCGCTCCCGCCGGCGCCGAACGGCGGCCGGTGCTGGTCTGGATCCACGGCGGCGGGTACCGCGTCGGGAGCGGCACGGACATGGCGGGAGACGGCTCGGCCTTCGCGCGCGACCACGGGCTGGTGGTGGTGACGTTCAACTACCGGCTCGGCGCCTTCGGCTTCCTGGATCTGGAGGACGAGCCCTCAACGGGCGCGTACGGGCTGCACGACCAGATCGCCGCGCTGCGGTGGGTCCACGACAACATCGCCTCCTTCGGCGGCGATCCCGGTCGCGTCACCGTCTACGGGCTGTCGGCCGGAGGCAAGTCCGTGGCCAACCTGCTCGCCTCGCCGCTGACCCGCGGACTCGTCGGGCGGGCGGCCTGCTCCAGCGGCGGCGGCGAACACGTCAGCACGCCCGAGCGGGCCGTCCGCCTCACCCGCCGTTTCCTGCGCGAGCTCGGCACCGCGGCCGGCGCCACCGCGGCCGGTCGCACGATGGCCGACCGGCTCCGCCAGGTTCCCGCCGCCGAGATCCTCGCCGCGCAGGAGGCCATCGGCTCCGGGACGCGGGCCGTCTGGATCTGGCGGCCCACCGTGGACGGGACCGCGCTCACCCGCCGGCCCGTCGACGCCATCGCGGCGGGCGCCGCCGCCGGGATCCCGCTGCTCGCCCAGACCTGCGCCAACGAGGGCGGCCTCTACCGGCTGATGGCACCCGACGCCGCCGAGCAGGCCGACCGGGTCCTGGCCGAGAACGTCGGCCCCGAGGCGCGCGACCGGATTCTCGCCGCCTACGCGCGCAGCCGTCCCGAACTCGCCGACGACCCGGCCGCCCTGCGGGTCGCCGTGATGTCCGACGAGCGCTACGGCATCCCCACCACCCGGCTGGCCGACGCGCAGAGCGCCCACGCCCCGGTCTGGCGGTCCCGCTACGACGGGCCGTTCACCGGCCTGCCCGACCCGCTGCCCGCGGGCCTGGAATCCGTCGCCGGGGACATGCACGCCGCGCACGGAGCCGACGGCATCGGCGTCTGGAACGGCGGCGGCGCGCTGTCCGACCGCATGCACGCCGCCTGGGGAGCCTTCGCGTCAGGGGCGGACCCCGGCTGGCCCGCCTACACCGTCCCCCGCCGGGACACGATGATCTTCGATCCGGCCGGTCCGCACACCGTGGCCGACCCCCGGCGGGACGAACGCGCCGCCTGGGACGGCCTCACCTGGGGCTCGGGCACCTGGTGGCGGTTCGACGGCGTGCCCTGAGCCGGGTCGAGCGGCTTGCCAGGCGGGCTGACGAGCGGGTCGCCGGGCGGGCTGACGGGCCGGAGCCGGAATCACCCCCTGTCCGGAAGGTAGGGGAGGAGGCCGGCCTCGGGCTCCACCCCGAAGGAGCGCAGCGCCATGGCGACCAGCTCGTATGTGCCGACGGTGAAGACCACGTCCATGAGCTGCCGCTCGCCGAACTCGCCCGCGAGGACCTTCCAGGTGCCGTCGCTGACCGCGCCGTCGCCGAGCAGTTCGTCCACCGCCCTGATCAGGGCGCCCTCGATCGGCGACCAGCCGGCCGCGTCGGGCCCTTCGACCACCCGGTCGATCTCCTCGGCGCCGATGCCCGCCCTCTCGGCGAGGATCACGTGCTGCGCCCATTCGTAGTCGCACCGCCGGAGGGTGGCGACCCGCAGCACCAGGAGCTCGCGCTGCCTGACCGACAGCGTGGATCCGTACAGGATGTGGCCGTTGAAGGTGAGGAAGGCCTTGGCCAGCTCCGGATGGCGGACCAGCGTTCCGAGCAGGTTGGTGCCGCTCTGGCGGCCCTCGTCCGGTGCCCCTCCCCGGACGGCGGACCGGAATTCCGCGAAGAACTCCGCCATGTCGGGAGACCACTCGTCTCTGGTCGCAGGCTCGATCCGGGCCATCGTCATATCTCCTTCCGGCCGGTGCGGCCGCTCGTTTCGCGTACGGGCATCGGTGATCGGTGATCGGCTCAGAGTTCCCGGGCGGCGGTCTCCGCCTCCCAGACGGCGTTGAAGATACGCCGTGGCGCCTGCGCGTCGCCCACCAGGTGGACGTCAAGGCCGGTGCCGTCGAGCCCGCGGAGTTCACGGGCCAGACGGTCGTCGGCGACGTTGCCGAGGACCAGCACCACGCCGTCGATGTCGTGCAGCCGGGAGGATTCACCGGTGTGCACGTCCACGAGCGTGACGGTGTCCTCGTCGATCGAGGTGACCTCGACGTTGGGCGTGAACGTGACGCCGGCGCGGCGCAGCCGGCCGAAGGCGAACGGGAGGTCGTGGGCGTCGGCGAACGCCTGGCCGAGCTGGGGGTGGGCGGAGACCACGTGCACCGCGTGCCGGCGTTCGGTCAGGTACTCGGCGGTGACGAACGCCTGCCGGTCTCCGGTGTCGTCCACGATCAGGATCCGGTGCGGCAGGTCCTCGCGGCCGGAGAGGATCTGCGCCGGGGTGTAGACGTTCCACTGGCCGGAGCCCGGCAGCGCGGCGGCGTCCGCGGCCCAGCGCGCAGGCCGCCGTGCGGTCCAGCCGTGCCGCACCGGGGTGGAGCCGGTGGCGACGATGACCGCGTCGTAGCGGCCGACGAGGTCGTCCGCGGTGGCCCTGTGGCCGAGGTGGATCTCGGCCTTGGTGCGCTGGAGCCGGCCGGTCAGCCAGTCGGTCACGCCGGACCACTCCCGGTAGGACGCCGCCCGGGCGAGGAGGTTGACCTGCCCGCCGAGGGCGCCGCTCTGCTCGAAGAGGCTGACCCGGTGTCCCAGGTCGGCGGCGGTGAGGGCGGCGCGCAGTCCGGCCGGGCCGCCGCCGACGACCGCCACCCGGCGAGACCGCCGTGGCCGCGCGTCGTCGAGGCGGAACTCCCGTTCGCGGCCGACGTGAGGATTGTGGAGGCACGTCACGGGGCCGCGCGCGAAGGCCGCGACGCACCAGTTCGCGCCGACGCAGGGGCGGATGTCGTCAGGACCGCCCCGCTGCGCCTTGGCCGGCCACCGCGGGTCGGCGATGAGCTGGCGGGCCATGCCGACGAACTGCGCCTTGCCGGAGGCGAGCACGTCCTCGGCCATCTCCGGGGTCGTGATCCGCCCGACCGCCATGACCGGCACCGACACCGCGCGGGTGATGGCGGCGGTGTCGGCGATCTCGTAGCCCGCGGGCCGCGCGGCCGAAGTGCCGTAGATCTGCATCCGGTCGAGATAAGTGCCCTGCGTGGTGGAGATGTAGTCCAGGACGCCCCAGCGGTCGACCTCGGTCGCGATGCGCACCCAGTCGGCGTTGCGGAGCCCGTTCTCCACCTCGCCGTCGTCGCTGTTGAGGCGGATCCCGAGCACCCGGTCCGCGGGCACCGCCGCGCGCACCGCCTCGACGACGCGGCGGACGATCCGCAGCCGGTTCTCGAACGAGCCGCCGTACTCGTCGGTGCGGTGGTTGGTCGCCGGGGAGAGGAACTGGCCGAGCAGGTACCCGTGCGCCAGGCCGTGGATCTCGATGCCGTCGACGCCGCCCTCCACCGCGTGCCGCGCCGACAGGACGTAGTGCGCGACCATCTCGTCGATCTCGCGGCGGTCCATCTCGTGCGGCGTCTCCCTGTACACGGTGTCGGGAACCGGGCTCGGCGCCCAGGTCGGCAGGCGGGAGATGACGCCGTCGGTCTGGCGGCCGCGGTGCCACAACTGCGCCATCAGCAGCGCGCCGTGCGGGTGGACGGCGGCGGCGACCTTGCGGTAGCTGTCGACGACCGCGCCGTCGTAGGCGTGGATCACCCCGCGCCGCGGCTGGCTCGTCGGGTGCACCGCCATCGCCTCCATCGTGATGACGGCGACGCCGCCGCGGGCGCGTTCGGCGTAGTAGTCGGCGCTGGCGTCGGCGAAGGTGCCGTCGGTGGAGAACTCCGTGGCGTGCGCCGCCATCCAGACGCGGTTCCGCGCCGTCCGCGGGCCGAGCGCGATGGGAGAGAACAGGGTCGGATACTGAGCGTGAGCGGGCAACGCGGGTGCCTCCAACGCCGGACGGGAGCCGGGACGGGACGGGATGAGCCGGGGCGGGTCGCGGGCGTCCGGCTAGTGGCGTGCCAGGAGCGCGCCGAACCCGTCCATCTGGTCGGTGATGCCGTTGCTCCGCAGCGCGTGCCAGTACGTGGCCGTGTTGACCGCGATCACCGGGAGGCCCAGCCAGTGCTCGGCCTCGGCCGCGGTCCGTCCCATGCACAGGTTCGCGCCGAACTGGACGATCGCCCGCGGACGCTTGCCCGCGATCTCCTTCAGCCCCTCCACCAGGGTCTCCCTGGGGGTGTGGGCGATCTGCACCGCGGTCGGGCAGCGCAGGTGGACCGCGGTGCTCAGCTCGTACCCGCAGCCCTCGACGAAACCGCGCAGGTGCTCCTCCGAGCCGGGCTGGTACGGGGTCAGGACGCCGACGGGCCCCTCGTCGACACCGACGGCCCGCAGCGCGGCCGGGATGGCCTCCCCCGCGTGCACCAGTTGGAGGCCGGCCCCGAACTTCGCGCGCAGCCGCTCCCGGAGCGCGTCACCGGCCTTCGGGTCGCCCCAGACCGCCTCGATGGACACCCCGAGCACGACCAGGTCGGGCTCGCAGGTCAGGACCCGCTCCACGGCGTCGTCGACCCCGCGGTCGATGTCGCCCACGAGGCCGGCGAAGTCCTCGTCGTCGTTCACGACCCAGTCCCGGATGTGGATCCGCGCGATGTGGTTGGTCACTCCGCGCGGCCGCATGTCGTCGTACTCGGGCTGGACGATCGTGTTGACCGAGGGGGTCACCACCCCGATCTTCAGCCGCCATCCCAGCGGGTCGGTCATCCGTCGGCTCCGTTTCCGTCCGGGTCCGCGGGTGGTGCTTCGAAACGCCGCCACACGCTCAAGGACCTCCATATTGCATACACCAGCTCGGCATCTTGTGGCAATGTTGCGAGCTTTCATGATTGATTTGCGGATATTGCATACAACAGCGCTGCTCGCGTACCTTGCGCGCAAGAGCGGTACCGGAGGTGGACGGAGCCGGCGCGGCGCCCTCGGCAGGGCGGCGACGGCGTGCGGGAGGGACGGGAGGGCGCGGATGCGCTTGAAGGACAAGGTCGCGGTCATTACGGGCGCGGGGTCGGGGATCGGCAGGGCGACGGCGCTCCGGTTCGCCGAGGAGGGGGCGAAGGTCGTCCTCGCCAGCATCAGCGGCAGCGCCGAGGACGTCGCCGAGGAGATCGGCGACACGGCGGTCGGCCTCCGGGCGGACGTGAGCGACGAGGCGGCCGTGCGGCGCATGATCGCGACCGCGGAGGAGAGGTTCGGCCGCGTCGACGTCCTGGTGAACAACGCGGGATTCGGCGGCGGGCTGAAGCCGCTGCACGAACAGACCACCGAGAACTGGGACCGCGTGCACGGCGTCAACCTGCGGGGCGTCTTCTTCTGCATGAAGTACGGCATCATCTCGATGCGCAGGACCGGCGGCGGCTCGATCGTCAACGTCTCCTCGGCGACGGCCGTCGTCGGGTTCAAGCACCACAGCGTGTACGGGGCCGCCAAGGCCGGGGTGAACCAGCTGACCAAGGCCGCCGCGCTCGACTACGCCGACGACAACATCCGCGTGAACGCCGTGTGCCCCGGAACGATCTGGACCGGTCTGGTCGCGCAGTCCAAGGAGCACGCCGAGCCGCCTCCCGGGGTCTACCGCGTCCCCGGCATCCCGATGGACCGCTGGGGCCTGGCGGAGGAGATCGCTTCGGCGGCCCTGTTCCTGGCCGGTGACGAGGCCTCCTACATCACCGGCGTCCTGGTGCCGGTGGACGGCGGCTACTCGGTCGGCTTCTCGGGCATGGGCGCCGAGAAGAGGGGCCGCGCCACCACGTGACCCCCTCCCGCCCGCCATCGGTGGCGGGACGCGCGGGGACGTGCTCGAGGCTGCGATGCTGGCCCGGTGGACGATAGCTCAGGCGCGCGGATGCCCGTCATCCTCGGCATCGACGACCTGCGCCCCCTGCCCGGCGCGACGCGGATCGCCCGCACCAGCCGCGACGGGATCCACCTGCTCGAGGAGCATCGCGACCGCGAGATCGACGAACTCTGGCTCGACCACGACCTGGGCGGGGACGACAGCATCATGCCGGTCGTGGCGCTGCTCGAAGAGGCGGCCTTCGAGGGGCGGCCGTTCAAGATCGGCACGGTGTTCGTCCACAGCGCCAATCCCAGCGGCGCGGAGACGGTCGTGCGAGTGCTGAGGCGCTGGAACTACCGAGTGCGGCGCGCGACCGCCTAGCGTCCGCGATTCGTTCACGGACGAGGACGGAGCCATCGGCGAGCGGTCAGAGCGCGGTCCCGCCGGACGACGGCGGGCGGCCGGCGGCTCGCGCGGCGGCCGGACGCCTTCACGCCTCCGCGGGGCCGGCGCCGGGCGGCGCCAGCATCTCGCGCGGTCCGGCGGTGCCGTCGAGGTTGGCGTTGACGCGTTCGGCGATGCGCCAGCCGTGCGGCGTGCGCACCCGGCGCCAGGTGTTCGCGGAGACCCGTGCCACCCAGAACCGGCCGGCGTCGGCGTCCCACCGGATGTTGAGGGCGTGGCCGCGGCCGGTGGCGCGGTCGCCGTCGACCACGATGTGCGGGACCGTCAGGACGTGGCCCCTCCCGCCCGCCACAGTCCGCAGCCAAGGAGATGTGACCGCACGCCGTTCGGCCCGGCTCGTGAGGCGTGGTCTGGGACGATCTGATTCATGCGGCGTGTATCGGTGATGCAGCGAGTGCTCGCGCGGGTCTGGCGGAGGCTGAGCGGGCGCGTCCAGTGGCGGGTGGCGCGGATCAGGCACCGCACGTTCCTGGTGTACGCCGCCGGGATCGTCCGGGACGACCTGGGACGGATCCTGCTGCTGCGGCACCGGCTGTGGCCCCCGTACCGGGCCTGGGGGCTGCCGGGCGGTTACGTCAACGCGGGCGAGCGGCTCGAGGACGGCGTGCGGCGAGAGATTCTGGAGGAGACGGGCCTCGCGGTGAGGGTCGAGGGACCGCCCGTCCGGCTCGCCAGCGGGTTTCGCTTCCGCGTCGAGGTGTACTACGAGGCCGAGATCGTGGGCGGCGACCTCGACCTCGACCCGGGGGAGATCCTCGAGGGAGGCTGGTACGGCCAGCACGAGCTGCCGGACGAGATGTCCGTCCGGCTACGGTCCCTGCTGGCCGGCCTCTGACACCTCAAGCGCCACGCCTACCAGGCTGACACGAAACAGACTTGCCGCCGGACCACCGCACTGGACTGTCAGCTTCGGGGAGCAGGTTGCGGCCGACCATGCCCGCCCCGGCGCCAGAAGGCACCGGTCGCGGCCGAAGGTGAGGCCGCCGTGGTGGATGGCTCCTGGGACGTCGAGCGCCTGTCGTCCGGCGAGGGGCCACGCCGGCGGCCCTGTCGTGGCCGGTCGCCGGACGGGCGGGGAAGGAGGGTGATGGCGAAGCTCGTCCCACTCCGCGCGGATGATCCGGCACGACTGGGTGGGTACCGACTGAGGGGGCTGCTCGGCGAGGGCGGCCAGGGCTCGGTGTTCCTGGCCGAGGACGACGACGGGCGGCAGGTCGCCGTCAAGCTGCTGCACACGCCGTTCAGCGGCGATGCCAGGGCCCGGTCCCGGTTCGCCGCCGAGCTGGCGGTGGCGCGGCGCGTCGCCCCGTTCTGCACCGCCCGCGTCCTGGACGCCGACCTCGAAGGCGACCGGCCGTACATCGTCAGCGAGTACATCGACGGGCTGTCGCTGTCGGAGGTGCTGGCCGCCGAGGGGCCGCGGTCGGTCGGCACGATGACGGCGCTGGCGGCCATCCACCAGGCCGGGGTGGTGCACCGCGATTTCAAGCCCGCCAACGTGCTCCTCGCCCCGGACGGCCCCCGGGTGATCGACTTCGGTATCGCCCGCGCGCTGGACGCCACCGGCACCCTGTCCAGCACCGCGGTCGGGACCCCGGCCTACATGGCGCCCGAGCAGATCACCGGCGGATCCATCAGCGCCGCGGCCGACGTGTGGGCCTGGGGCGCCACGATGGCGCTCGCCGCCACCGGCCGCGCCGCGTTCGGCCAGGACTCGATCCCCGCGGTTATGCACCGCATCCTGCACATGGCACCAGACCTGGATGGCCTGACCGAACCGCTGCGCGGTCTGGTGTCCCGCTGCCTGACCAAGGATCCGGCTGGCCGGCCGTCGTCCCACCTCGTGCTGGTGCAACTGCTGGCACTGGCGGGCACCCTGCCGCAACCCGGGCAGGACGCCGGGGCGCAGCCGGGACTCGACCAGATGGCGCGACCCGACGTTCGACAGCATGATCCAAACCGCGAGCCGGACCCGCGACGCCCACTCCCGCGACACGATCTTCCACCAGGCCGAGAAGCGCGCCCTGGACGACATGGCGGCGATTCCTCTGTTGACGAGGATATGGACGGCCCTGGCCTCAAACCGCTACACCGGCCTCACGCTCGATGACGAGGGCTACCCCACGGTGCACACCGCCGCGAGGAAATGACCACGGCCGACCGTCCGACCGATCTGACGAATCACGGCCAGGCCCGGCCGCCCCACCGGCCCCCTTCGCCCGAGACGGCGCGAGGCCACTGCTCGCGGGGGCGGGCGAGCGACTTATCGACTGCCCACACGACACGGCATGGACGGTGAGTGCCTTTCCGCAGGCCGTGGGCGTCACCAGCCAGTCAATCGCCTTCGGGCGCATCTGCCGGCACGTGGCCGCAGCGGCCGAGAGAACAGAGACGAGGAGGTGGCTGCGGCGACGACACGCCTCGTCGCACGCGGCCGGCTCAACGCCGACGGCACCGCAGCCGATGCCGGCATCGCGGCGCGCGAGCAGATCGAGGTCGAGACCGACGAGCACTGCGCCGCGCTGTGGACGCCGATCGGCGACGCGAACGTTCGTCGCCTCACCTCGCTCATCAAGCCGATCCACGACACGTTCCCCGCAGCCGGGACATATCCCTTCCGCGTGGCATCGAGACACGCAGTCCGCCGGTCTGGAGGCCGCCAGGTAGTCCGATCGCGGTGGCGGGACATCCCGCCGGTGAAGGGGCTTGAGCAGCGACCGAACGGCCAGTGGCGCCAGAGCGTGTTAACGAACCTCTGATCCAGCTGAAGCCGGAGGTCAGCGGTTCGGGTCCGGCCCGTTCGCCGCCGCCCGCCGACCTCGGTCGGGTCAGCCGTTGGCCGGCGCCGAGGCCGCCGGCTCGCGATCGCCGGGGACCGCGCCGGCGGTGATGACCGCCTCGATCACCCGGTCGAGCTTCGCCAGCGCCTCGCCCAGTTCCTCGATGCGCTCGGCGATGCGGCCGCGTTCACTCATGATCTTGTCCAGCATCTCCTGGGTCGCCATTCCCGTGGACACGCAGGGCAGCAGGTCGACGATCGTCCTGCTCGGCAGGCCGGCGGCGTAGAGCTGTTGGATCAGCCGCACGCGGTCAACGGCCGTCTCCGGATATTCGCGCTGCCCGCCGGACGTCCGGGACGACTCCAGAAGCCTCTGCTCCTCGTAGTAGCGCAGCGCCCGGACGCTCACTCCGGACCGTGCGGCGAGTTCGCCGATGCGCATCTCGCAGCTCCCCCATCCTCGGATTTGCAGCTGACGTCAACGTCAGGTTTTACCTTAGTCCTGCCGGTCGGAGGAGTGAATCCCTCCAACCGGCACGGTCGTGCGCCCCACGGCCGTCCGTACAGATCGAGGGACGTGACCCATGAACATCTCCGGATCGATCGCACTGGTGACCGGCGCGAACCGCGGCATCGGCCGCCACTTCGCCGCGCACCTCCTGGAGCGGGGCGCCAAGAAGGTCTACGCGACCGCCCGGCGCCCTGAGCTCGTCGACCTGCCGGGCGTGGAGGTGCTCCGCCTCGACATCACCGACCCGGCGTCGGTGCAGGCCGCGGCCGCGGCCGCCCGGGACGTCACGCTCCTGGTGAACAACGCCGGCATCTCGACCGGAACGGACCTGGTCACCGGTGACCTCGACAGCATCCGCCGGGAGATGGACACCCACTACTACGGCACCCTCCACATGGTCCGCGCCTTCGCGCCGGTCCTGGCCGCGGGCGGGGGAGGTGCGATCCTCAACGTGCTGTCGGCGCTCTCGTGGTTCTCCCACGACGGGGCGAACGCCTACGCGGCGGCGAAGGCGGCCGAGTGGAGCCTGACCAACGGCGTCCGGCTCGAACTGGCGGACCAGGGGACCCTGGTCACCGGCCTGCACCTGGGAGCCGCCGACACCGACCTCATGGCCGACTACGACGGCGACAAGATCGACCCCGCCGACGTCGCCCGCGCCGGGCTCGACGGCGTCGAACGGGGCGCGTTCGAGGTCCTCGCCGACGAGTGGAGCGCCCACATCAAGGCGTCCCTGGCCGAGGACCCGAGCCGCTTCTACACGCAGGCGCCCCCGGCGGCCTGACCCGCCGGACGGCGCTGGTCGTCGGGCTGGGCGCCCGTGAGGGTCCTGTGGACGACACCGATGGAGACTTCGACTCCGGCGGCGATGGTGCGGATGGATTCGCCGCGCCGGCGGCGGGCGAGGACGGCGGCGCGTTCGTCGTCGTCGACGCCCGGGCGGCGGCCGCCGGTCGGCCTCCATCCGCGCAAGGACGTCCCGCTCGGCCGCGTCCGCGCGGACCATGGAGACGGCGAAGAGGACGGTGCCGGCCACGAAGACCAGTACGCAGCCGAGGAAGGCCGAGCGTGTGGGGCCCGCGAGCAGCTCATCGGCGACGGGCTCGTCCAGGAAGAAGACGACGAGGTTCAGCGCGAACGCGACCCCGGAGAACAGGCCGAGGCCGACGACGTTCACGGCGTACGCCACCGTCCCGGCGTGCTGGTGGAGGTAGAAGGCGGTCAGCGCGGGCGTGCCGAACGCGGCCCCCAGGCCGAGGACGAAACTGGTGGCGACGGTCTCGCCGGTGAAGATCTCGATGACCGCCGGGAGACCGAGCGAGAGGCCGAGCAGCACTCCGCAGACAGCACCGAAGCGCATGAGGAATCGGGACGGAACCTCCTCGTCGTGATGGCACGGCGAACATATGGAGCACGGGGAGGGCGCCATAAGTCCCGGAGCGGCACACCTTCCGGCCGAACGGCACATGACCTTCGGCCAGACCCGGGCACGGCGGGCCGCACGCCGGGCGCCCCGGCGTAGATTGCTCGCGGGGCGCTCGAATCGGCGCTTGCCGAACGGGTCCTCACCGAACATCAGGGGTGCGAATGGCCTCATCACCGAACACCGCGCGTCCGGTGACCTGGGTGCCGTCGGTGCTTTACGGCGCGGTCCTGCTGGGAGGTACCTACTACGGGGTCGTGGGGGACGAACCCGCGCGGCCCTGGCGGCTCACCGCATTCGTTACGGGCCTGGTGGTGCTGATCGTCCTCGACGCGGCCGAGCGATGGCGATACCGGACGCGGACGCCCACGTGCCCGGCCGTCGCGCTGCTCCTGGCGCGGGTCGTGCTCTTCGCCGTGGTCAATGCCTGTGACGAGTCGGGGGTGTCGCGGGCGCTGTTCGTGTCGGCCACCACCTCACCGCGATCACGATCCAGTTGGAGAAGGCGGCGGCGTTCCGCGACCGGGACGGAGCGGCGGCGGAGCGGGCCGTGGCCGACGCCCGCTGGTCGGCCGACCGCGCGCTGGAGGAGATCCGCCACTCGGTCAGCGCGCTGCACGCCGAGGCCGGGCCGTTCTCGCTGCCGTCGGCCCTGGACGACCTGGTACGGCATGTCGACGGCGGCCGCGTCCGCGTCACCCTCAAGGTCTCAGGGGAGCAGGACGGCTACGACATCGGGGCGCTCACCGCCCTCTACCGGGCAGCGCAGGAAGGACTGACCAACGCCCACCGGCACGCGGAAGCCTCGCACATCGTGGTCTCGCTGGACCTCGGGGAGTCCGCAGGCCGCCTCGTCGTCGCCGATGACGGCCGCGGTCTCTCCGGCGCGGACGGACGTCCCGGGCTGGGCCTGAGGGGGATGCGGGAACGGGTGCGGCTGCTCGGCGGCGAGATCGATATCAGCGCAGGCCCCGGCGGCGGGACCACCCTGTCCATCACCCTTCCGCGCGCCTCAGAGCGGGTACCGCGATGAGCGGGGACGAGCCCGTGCGGGTGCTGGTCGTCGACGACCAGGAACTGGTCCGCGAGGGCATCGCGTCCCTGCTCGGCATCCAGCCCGGCATCACCGTGGTCGGCACGGCCTCCGACGGCGCGGAGGCGGTCGAGACGGCACTGTCCGGCGGTCCCGACGTGGTCCTCATGGACGTGCGAATGCCCGGCATGGACGGCATCGAGACGGTGGGGGTTCTCCGCGAGAGGGCGCCGTCCTGCCGCGTGTTGATGCTGACGACGTTCGACGACCGGGAGTACGTCGTCGAGGCGCTCCGCGCCGACGCGGCCGGCTACCTTCTGAAGAACCTGCCGGCGGCGGAACCGGCGGCGGCGGTTCGCCTGGCGCATGCCGGAGTCGCCCAGTTCGACGCGTCGGTGACCCGGCATCTGGCCACCTCACCGTCCGGCGGGACGCTGACCGGCCGCGAGATCGAGGTACTGCGGCTGATCGCCGCCGGAGCGACCAACCGGGAGATCGCGTCCCGGCTGTTCCTCAGCGAGGGCACGGTCAAGAACCACATCTCCCGCATCCTCACCCGCCTCGATCTCCGCGACCGCACCCAGGCGGCCCTGTACGCCCGCGACCATGGCCTGCTGTGACCGGATGATCGCCCTGGGCGGATGGGGTTCGAACACGTGGCCTCTGCGGTGTGAACACCATTCGGCACTCCCGCCGGGAAGCGCCGAATGGCGTCTCACCAGCTCAGAGCAACCGCTAACCGCCGCTTGACACAGAGAGGTCCGGAAACCAGACGCGGAGGGCCTGGGCGGCGATATCAGCGGTCGGTTTGTTCGGCGGTCCGGCCGGCACGGGCTTGGCGAGCAGAGTGTGGCCGATGGATGGACCGGCGCTGGTAGGTGTCGGGTCCTCGCGGTGCTCTCGACGGCGGCGCCATCGACGAGCAGGTCGCGCCGGGCACGACGGTAGCGACAATCACGTCGCCTCCCCAAGGAACCCGTCCTTGACTGACCTGTCGGGCATAAAATCCAGGAGCATCGAGGGCGCCTGGCGGGACCGGGGGTGCGATGGGACTGGGGCGGGTGATCGCTGCGGCGATCGTGGGGCTCGTGCTTCTGCCCGTGACGATCAATCTGGCAACGGACGGGGACGCGCCTGGGTGGGCGATCCCAGGGGTGTTCGTCCTGGGAGTGGCGGCCACCTGGCTGGCGGCAGCGCAGCACCGGGCGGACCGTCGCACGTCTCCTTCCGCGCGATTTCCCGCCCGGTTTCGAGACAATGCGCTGCGCGAAGTCCGCAGAAGACTGAACGTGCGTCTTGCCGACCAACCTGGCATCTGGGCAAGAATCGACCTGGTGGACGCCCCGGACCGGGTGCGGGTCCCGGCCGAGATGACCGTGGTGGCCGAGCCTTCGGGACCTTCGGAAGAGGTGTTCAGCGCTTTCGAGCAGTCGAGCCGGTCGCTGCTGCTGGTGGGTGCGCCCGGTGCGGGCAAGACCACGCAACTTCTCGATCTCGCCGACCGGCTGCTGGCCGCTGCGGAGACCTCCGACGATCAGCCGATCCCCGTGGTGCTCGGTCTGAGCTCTTTTCGTCCGTTGCGCATTCTGCGGATGCGGCGGCGCGGTTCCGGCGGTGACGAGTTCGGCGGTGCGACACGCTGGCTGTTCAAGACGCTGCGCGCCGAGTACGGGCTGGGCCGCCAGGTCGCCGAGGAATGGCTGGCGGAGCACCGGCTCATCCTGCTGCTGGACGGGCTGGACGAGGTTCCCGCCACGCACCGCCTGATCTGCGTGCGCTGGATCAACCACCTGCAGGACCACTTCAAGGTCCCTCCCATGGTCGTGTGCAGCCGGGATCTGGACTATGCCGATGCCGGCGAGTCGCTGACCCTGCAACACGCGGTGCGCATCGCACCCCTGGACCGGGAGAAGGTGGTCGCCTGGCTGGCCTCGGGCGGCCCGGCGCTCGACCACCTCCGCCGCGCGATCGACTCCGACCCGACCTTGTGGGACCTGCTCGACGCCCCGCTCTGGCTGGAGGTGCTCGCAGCCGTCTCCGAGCCGTCCCGTGCCCGAAGAGGATCGCTGACCGAACGCCGTCAGGCCCTCCTCGACGCCTACGTGGACGAGGCGCTCCGGCGCGGCGACCAGTCGCACGGCTACACGCGGGACGATGTGGTGCGGTGGCTCGGGCGCCTCGCCGGCCGCGGTGATGTCGTCGCGACCCGGCGGTGGCCGGGGCTCGCCCGCATCGACTACTGGCTGCTGCCCGCCGACGCCGAAAGGGCCGTCAAGACAGGCCTCGCCGGCCCGCTGATGGCCGTGGTCGCGGTCGCCGGGGCGCTCGTGCTCCTGCGGCACGCCGGGGCCGCGGTCGCGGGGGCCGAACTGGCCTCGGCGCTGATCATGCTGCTGGTCTGGCGGATGACGGTGGGAGGCTCACCCGCATCGACGGTGCGGCCTGCGGGGCTGCCGGGTCTGTGCGCGGTCGTCGTTGTCCTCGGCGCCGTCTTGTCCGGCGCCGCCATGGCCGCCGCGATGGGCCTGAGCAGACTGGTTGAGCTGTTTCCGCGACTGTCGGATACGCAGGGCGGCGAACCGGGAACGGCCATCAACTGGATCCTGGTTCTGGTGGTCTTCCTGAGCGCGGGAGCCGTCGCCGGCATCGGATTGGACGTCGTCTGGCTGGTCACCGATCTCCGATCCCCCACGCCATGGCGGCGGGCGCTGCGGCTGTTCGCGGTGCGGATCGGCCCGAGCATCATCATCGCGATGATCTTCGTAGCCGTCGCCGGATATTTCCTCGGGCTCGCCTATCTCGCCCTGATCGTCGTCCCCGCCCCGTACGTGCTCACCGGCACGTGCGCGCTGGCCTTCTTCGCCGCCGGCGGCACGGTCGGCTTCCTGACCGACACCCTGTCAGGCGGCCATGCCGAGGACGAGTCACGGGAGCTGTGGGTGGCCTGGATCGCGATCGCCGGGATCCTGACCGGCGTGCTCCTCATGGCCGTCATGCGGCAGGGCTGGATCTCCCGGCCCCTCTTCTTCCATCTCCTGGCCCTCGGAATCGGCGCGGGCATCGGACTCTACCTGGCCGCCCAGTGCCGCCGCCTCAACCTCTACTCCGGCACCCTGACCACGCTGTGCCTGATCTCCATCGGCTACCTCCCGCGGAACCTGAACCGCTTCCTGCGCTATGCCGCCCGCAAGGACCTCCTCCGCAGCCAAGGCAGCACCTACCGAATCCGCCACCAACTCTTCGCCGAACATTTCGCCAACCAACGCTGACTCCAGCCCACCCGTCATTCCTGAGCGGCAATGAGTCCTCGCCCTTGGTGGGGTGGTCGCCGTACTCCCCGCCGTCGTAGGGGTCTTGATGTCGGAGATCATGTCGCCGGCGCCCAGGTTCGGTTCGGCGCTGGCGGCGTTGTCGCACGGCCAACGGTCAGGTGACCATGCACCTGGCTGCGGCTGCTGGAGGAGGAGTACGGGTGGGCCCTTCAACGCATCGTGCTCACGTACGGCCGAGCACCGGAGGTCGGTGCGCGACAGGACAGTGGCACCGCCCATCTTCTCCCCCGTCCGCTACGCCTCTCCGACGGCACCACGCACGTGTGCGGTTCGCGGTTTCTGCCCCGTCGCCATGGGTGAGTGCGTCGTCGGCCGAGTCTTGATCGAGACCTGACGGAAATGGGATCCTGACGAAGCTCCCGCTAGCTGCTGACTTGGTCGCGCCGACGGATGGGCACTGAACGGGGGGCGTAAGAGGCATGGGGTCGCTATCCGGGCGCGCACCGCTGCTGAATCGGCAGCGCGAGCGTGCTGAGCTGGATGGCCTGCTGGGGGATGTGCGCTCTGGTCGCGGCCGAGCCCTGGTGCTGCGTGGAGAGGCGGGTGTGGGCAAGTCGGCGCTGCTGCGGCATACGGTGGGGCAGGCAGCCGATATGCGGGTGGTTCGCGCGGTGGGGGCGGAATCGGAGATGGAGCTGGCGTTCGCCAGTCTGCATCTGCTGGTGGCGCCGCTGCTGGACCGGATCGAGAAGCTGCCCGGCCCGCAGCGTGACGCGCTCGCGGTGGCGTTCGGGTTGCGTGAGGGGCCCGCGCCCGACCGGTTCATGGTCGGGCTGGCGGTGTTGACGCTGCTGGCGGAGGCGGCGGAGGAGCGTGCGCTGCTGTGTGTGATCGATGACGCGCAGTGGCTGGATCAGTCGTCGGCCCAGGTGCTGGCGTTCGTGGCCCGGCGGCTGCTGGCCGAGCCGGTGGGGTTGATCTTCGCGGCGCGTGAGCCGGGCAGCCAGTTCCAGGGGCTGGTGGATCTGGAGGTGCGCGGTCTGCCCGAGCAGGAGGCGCGGGCTCTGCTGCGCTCGGTGGTGCGTTTCCCGCTGGATGAGCGGATCAGGGACCGGATCCTGGCCGAGACCAACGGCAATCCGCTGGCGCTGCTGGAGTTGCCGCGCGGGTTGAGCCCGGCGCAGCTGGCGGGCGGGTTCGGGCTGGTGGAGGCCCAGGCGGTCCCGGCGCGGGTCGAAGAGGGCTTCCGCCGGCGGCTGGCGGGGCTGCCGGCCCTGACCCGGTCGCTGATGCTGGTCGCGGCGGCCGAGCCGACCGGTGACCCGGTGTTGATCTGGCGTGCGGCCGGGCTGCTGGGGGTTCCGGCTTCGGCGGTGGAGCCGGCGCTGGCCGAGGGGTTGCTGGAGATCGGGACGTGGGCGCGGTTCCGGCATCCGCTGGTGCGGTCGGCGGTGTACTCGGCGGCGTCGTTGTCGCAGCGGCGGGCGGCGCACGGGGCGCTGGCCGAGGCGACCGATCCCGCCTCGGCCCCCGATCGCCGGGCCTGGCATCGCGCGCACGCGGCGCTGGAGGCCGATGAGTCGGTGGCCGGGGAGCTGGAGCGGCTGGCGGGCCGGGCTCAGGCGCGCGGCGGTATCGCGGCGGCGGCGGCGTTCCTGCGGCGGGCGGCCGAGCTGACGCCCGATCCGGCCGGACGCGGCGCAAGGGCGCTGGCCGCCGCGCAGGCCGCCTTCGACGCCGGCGCCCCGGATATGGCGCTGGAGCTGCTGGTCTCCGCGGAGATGGGCTCGTTGACCGAACTCCAGAGCGGACGGGTGGCCTGGCTGCGCGCCCAGATCATCTTCGCGCGCAAGCGTGGCGATGAAGCCCTGCAGCCGCTGCTGGAGGCGGCCGGCCGGCTGTCCGGCGTCGATGCGGGACAGGCACGCGAGGCCTACGCCGACGCCATCGCATCAGCGGTCTTCGCCGGCAGGCTCGGCGAACCCGGCCTCCTGCGGACAGTGGCCCAGACCGCCCGCACCGCACCTGCGGGCCCACTGCCGCAACGCCCGGTCGACACACTGCTCGACGGGCTGGTGGCACGGTTCGCAGACGGCTATACCCCGGCGGCACCACAGCTCAAGCGCGCCCTGCGGGCGTTCCGGCAGCAAGCCCAACGCAACCCCCACGACAACATGCGCTGGCTGGGACTGACCTTCCTGGTCGCCACGGACATGTGGGACGACCAGGCCTTGCATGACCTGGCCGAGTACGCCGTCCAAGCCGCCCGCGAGATCGGCGCCCTCCAATTCCTCCCGCAAGCCCTCACCTACCGCGCCGCCGTACACGTTTACGCCGGTCAGTTCGACGCGGCCGCCACGTTGATCGAGGAATCCAGCGCGATCGTGAAGGTGACCGGCCACGCCTACTTCGGCTTCGCCTCCAACCTGCTCCTGGCCTGGCGTGGCGGGCCCGAGGCGCCAGTGACGTTCGAGGCCGACGTCGAATGGGCGCGCACCTGGAATGAGGGGCGAGCGATCGGCGGGCGCCTCTTCATGAGCGCGTTGCTGTATAACGCTCTCGGCCGGTACAAGGACGCCCTGGCCAGCGCGGAACGGGCGTGCGAGCACGACGATCTGGGGCTCACCGGGTTCGCCCTCCTCGAACTGGTCGAGGCGGCCGCCTACAACAACACCCCCGAAGCGGCCACGACCGCGTTGCGACAGCTTGAGGAACGCACCACCGCCAGCGGCACCGACTGGGCCCTCGGCGTGCTCGCCCGATCGAAGGCGCTGCTCACCGACGGCCAGGCCGCCGACCCGCTGTACCGCGAGGCCATCGAACGCCTTCAGCACAGCCGCGTCGCCGTCCACCTCGCCCGCACCCACCTGGTGTACGGCGAGTGGCTACGCCGCGAGAACCGCCGCCGCGACGCGCGCGAGCACCTGCGCACCGCCCACGAGATGCTGCAGCGCTTCGGCGCCCACTCCTTCGCCGACCGCGCCCGCCGCGAACTCCTCGCCACCGGCGAGACCGTCCGCAAACGCGTCGCCAGCACACCCGACGGCCTCACCCCTCAAGAAGGCCAAATCGCCCAACTAGCCCGCAAGGGCCTGTCCAACCCAGAAATCGGCGCCCAGCTGTTCCTCAGCCCACGCACCGTCGAATACCACTTGCGCAAGGTGTTCACCAAGCTCGCCATCACCTCTCGCCACCAGCTCGCACAGGCGCTGCCCGACCAGGACCATGACGGTGCGTGAACCACCCCGCCCAACCCCCTGATGGGCCCCGGCTGGAGTGGAGTCGCGTTGCTGGACTTCATGCCGGTTGGCGAGTCGGGTAGAGAAGGCCTGTCGAGGCGGCCCAGCGTCTCAAGGCCGGCCGGGCATGGAAAGGCGCCGGCCTCGTCTTCTGACGAGGGCGCCGCCACGATGAACGCCGTCTTCGGTCGGCGCGCGTCCGCGTAAGTCCCGTGACGGTGGCTCCCCGTTCGGCTCCCCACGGCCCTTCAAAATCGAAAAAGGCCTCGGAGTGATCTCCGAGATCTTCTCTGACCTGCATCGACGTGGTGGGCCTTCCAGGCCCTTACTCGAACCCCAGCCCCGCGCCCGCCCGGGGCGTGGGGCGGAGCCCCACATCGGGGGTTCCGGGGGGTCGCCCCCTGGGCGAACACAACGAGAGCCCAGTGGGGAAGGAGGCTAGAGCCTCCGACCACACTGGGCCCAGGGAACGAGTGGGCGATACTGGGTTCGAACCAGTGACCTCTTCGGTGTGAAGCAATCCAGAGCCAATCTCGCCAGCAGGCAAAGCGACTCGACACATGCAGGACGTACGTCTACGTCCCCTCAGATCCATCGCAATCCCCCTCCGTCGTCATGCAGTACGTCATGCAGGCTCGACAGCACCGACCCCGCAGAGCGGGTCCTTCGACCACTTGTCCCCCAGGTACCGGCAGGCATGATCCAGGCTCAAGGTGCGCAGCATGAGGCGTCCCTGGGCTCTCTGTATGGGCCAGCCCGCTGTCGTTGCTGTACTTCTCGGCTGTAGCTGGATAACCACCAGGCAGGAGCGGAACGTGTGCTGGCCGCACCGCCAGCATCCGCTGGCCGCCAATCTTAGGTACTAGGTGACGATTCTGCTAATCGCAGAAGGGAGCGTATCGGGGGTGCAGAGCACCACCTCGGCGTTGGTTGCAGGCTGAAGCCCCTCACCCCAGGCCACACCAATCCCGTACGGCTCACCGCCGTTACTGAGGACGTGGTCGAAGGATCGTCGGTAGCCGAGCAGGTCGGTCAGGGCGTCGCGTGCAGCACGGGATACGCCACCTCTTTGGCTGAGCTTGCATTCGAGCAGGAGCCAGCGGTCGACGTTGGATTGATCGCGCCACCTCAGCACTACGTCGGGTCGCAGTACCTGGATGGATCTGAACTTGTGGGCGGCAAGGACGCCCGTGTAGTGGGATTGTGCGGTGAGTTCAGGCGGGGTGCTCTGATACCAGAGCTGCACCTCTCGTCCGTCCTGGCGGACCCCGTTGCTCTGCACCGCGCCTTGGAAGGTGAAGAACGGTGCCATCTTCCAGCCATGCTCCTGAAGAGCTTCCATGAGCCGGAAGGTCGTGAGCAACTCGAACAGGGTGGATTCAAGACTGGTGACGATGCCTGCATGCTCGATCGATTCGCGAATGGCTTGGCGGTCAACTCGCTCGACGAGGTCGATGGCTCTGTCGTAGGCGGCCAGCGCGACCGCGTAACGGGTGCCGTTGCGGCCGGAGCGGATGCCGGCGACTGCCCGTGCGGTTGGGGTTGTGCGTTCGATACCTGCGAAGATCTTATGCTGCCGATACCTGATCGCGGAGTCCAGGCGTTCACGGACCAGCTCCGCCAACCCCTTTTGGTCGACCTTCTTGTCCCAGCCGGTCAGCGTTGCCGTCTCCACGATTGTGTCGAGCACATAGACCAGGATTTCGTTTTCCGGTGTCTGGTAGACGCGCTTGGCCGGCGAGGTAACAAAGCTCGCTTGGTTGCCTGAGGTTCCGCGCAGAGCATGAGTTCGACTCCAGTTGACCGGGCCTTCGATACGCTCGGAAGTCGTCTGTTCATCGCGTACTGACTCTGTCGAAAGACTCCGGAGTTGGTGCGGCACGTCATCGAGAAAGGCGCCGACCTCGTCGCAGAGCAGGAACTGGAGGTGGCCAAGGCGCGCTGCCTCGTCTTCTGGCCACCCGAGAAGGGCCGCGGCAGTCAGCAGCCCTGGACCTTCCATCTGGGACGCAGTGCTGATGTGGGCCCAGATACGGTCCCGAACCTCGGCGATGCGAGCCTTGCGGTTCCAGGCGACCTTCTTCATCAGGGAGCCAGCTCATTTTCGTCATCGGAACTACCGAGGTTGAGGAGAGAGATAGCACTGAAATCAAGACCTAGAACCCTGGAAAGCGTCGTCCGAAGACGGCTTTGATGTTCTTCGCCTACCAGCTTAAGCACCTTACTGAAGAGACGTTTGCCTTCCTGAAGGGTGATACCTTCGAACTGGGGAAGTAGGTAGGTGTAGAAAAGCTGAAATGCTAGCTGCTTGCGCTCTGAATCAGCGAGCTGGGCGTCCCCGGTGTACTCTATGGCGAACCGTGCCATATCCTTGAAGGTCGCGGGCCCGATCTCTTTTGTGACCGCCACTTCGTAGAGAGAATCTAGGGTGCGGTCAATAGCCTCGCTGTTGGGGGCATCCGGGTAGCCAAGCTCCTTCCGCCAAAGCTCCGCAAATATCTGGCGCGGTGGTGGCGGAACTTCGATGAACGCGAACCGCCGCATGAGGGCGTAAGACATCTCAAAAAGCAGAGACTTGTCGAAGACGTTCATCGTTGCGATGATTCGCCATGTCCTGGGGACACGGACTATGTCGTAGCTGTCAGGCCGGTACTGCCCACTAGCGCCCTCAGGGACGAGGGCGATGGGACGGCCAGAAGTGTCCTCATATGGCAGAACGACTGCCTGCTTTGAGAGTACAGTGAACAGCTGCCCGAAGGCGCGATCGAAGTTGGAGCGGTTGAGTTCGTCGATCACCAGCCATCGGTTCTTCCGGATGGCTTCTAGGAACAAGCCATCTTTGAACTCTAGGAGGCCCTTCTCCTTGGAGGGGCGGAGGCCGCCGATGGTCTCGTAGGTCGTCCAATCCGCGGTTGCTGTAGTCAGCGTGTAGCCCGAGCAACGCTGCGCGTCATGGGCCAGCTGGCCAACCATTTCAGCGAGTGTCGTCTTCGCGGTTCCCGGTGGCCCGGTCAGAATAACGTGCTTTCCGCTGTTGATCGCGGCTATGATGGCGCGATGAACCTTCTCGTCCAAAGCGAGACTGGTGGGTGCTTCTGCCGCGGCTCGCTGGAGTGCTGCAACATCAAAGGCGCCTGCGGGGTTCACCGCCGGAACTTCTCCAAGATAGCAGTACTCGAACAATGAAGCTGACGCGTTCGCCATTTCCAGGAGGCTGTCGGTGACCCGAGTTTGGCTCAGTTGTTCCGGTGTTAGGTAGATTGAGACGCTTGCCTGTGCGCCGCTGGGGCTGGCGGCGTGCTGTAGCCATTCGCGGAGCGAGCTAAATTCTCCCGCACTGGGCGAAACGCGCCAAGACTTGCGGAACTTTGCTTCGGCGGGGAGGGATCTGCTGAGTTCCGAGACGACGCTATCGGGTGTTGCCGCCAGGCGACTTTGGAGCAGCTCAAATGCCTTCTCTTCGGCGGTGGGGTTCTTGAGCTGCGACCTGCCCGCACCTAGGCACAGGCAAACTTCAGCGCCTCTTGCTGAGACGATCAGTGCTACTTGGAGCGCGTAAGATTTGTTACTTACCTCGGCAGGGAAGATGCAGCACCAGACGTCGTTTTGTGTCTGAGCGTTTGCCTGGTACATGCTCGTGAAAGGCTTGGTGTCCAGGTCGACCTGTACGTTGACGCTAAGCCACTCGGCCACTCTTTTGAGGCGGGCGCGTATGTCCTTGAAGTGCTGCTGATCGGCTAGAGGGACATTTTGCTCCCGCCAAGGAACAGGAGCCGGGTACTTCTCGAAGAGTTGACAGTCTTCGACTGTGAAGTTTATGTCGATGGGTGTTTCTCTGGGTGAGCGAATTTGAAATCCCATTGCCCGGAAACGGCCTGTAGTCTGCTCGCCGCCGCTAAATTTGTTGGGAAGGGGGCCCTTGTCGGGATACTGAAAACCGTGAGCGGCTGCCAGGAGGGCTTTAGAGTCATAGTCGCGGTCGTTGTAGTGGACGACAAATTTTCTTGACTTCTGGAACTTGTACTTCCCGAGGAAGGTTTCCTGCCCTAGCTGGTCGTACTCCTCCATGGCCTTGAGGACTGCAGCGCGACTCGTGACATCACCGGGCCCCATGAGTCCACCTTACTGGTAGCTATTGGAGCGCGGTAGTCGGATGGTGCTATCCGAGTCGCTCCAGCGGGCCGGGAGATCTGGCCATGGGATGCAGCCTCACGGCTGCGGGCGTACTGTTGGAACTTATGAGCTTGATTGTCGTCGCTTGTGGCGCTGCTAAGCGGTCCCAGCCGTGCCCGGCCGGAGAGATGTACACGGGGGGCTTCCACAAGGCATGCCGACGAGCTGCTGAAGTTCTAGCCGGGGAGGCGGGCAGAGTAATGATCTTGTCAGCCAAGTACGGGCTCCTTGGCCTCGATCAGGTGATCGAGCCCTACAACCTCCGGCTGGGGCAGCCAGGCTCGGTCAGCCCGAACACTGTGCGCACCCAAGCGGAAGGTCTAGGACTGCTGGACACCCCGGTCACTGCGCTGGCCGGCAAGGACTATGCCAACTTCCTCCGGAAGGTCTTCGTAGAAGTCAGGTCCCCTCTTGCAGGCTCAAGGGGGATCGGCGAGATGCAGGCGCGATTGGCTGCAATCTATCGATAACTAAGGACCCCCTCCGCGCAAGTCGTGAAGCGATCAGCGGTACGGGGCGTGATGATCTCGGCCCGTGACGGCCTGGTTCCGCTCGTCAAGCGTCGGGTACCTTCTGCTCTTCGCCTGCCGACCGACGTCGGCCTGGTCCAGGAGTCGGCGCCCCCACAGACACAGAGGACCAGGCGCCGAGTCGGCGGCGCATCCGGCCTCTTAAGCCCTCTAGATCTAAAACGTGAGACCCCTGGCCTGGAGTATGCGGCCAAGGGTCTCCGTGCTTACGAGCTACGCCTCTAGGTAACGGAATGTCGGCTTGGGGTGCATAAGGAAGTCGTGGTGAGAGATGTTCCAGGCGTAGGCGCCGGACATTGAGAAGGCCACCAGGTCACCGACGGCGATGCGCTCTGTGGGGATCTCGCGGGCGAAGACGTCCTTCGGGGTGCAGAGTTGGCCGACCAGGCTGACAGGTTCATTGGTCACTGCCGGATCGGTGGTTCTGCGGTTCAGGACATTGAACGGGTGGTTGTGCTGTTTGGTGACGGGGGTCCGGATGTGCATGGTTCCGCCGCGGAGGATCGCGTACCACTGGCCGTGGGCTTTCTTCACATCGAGTACCTCGGTGATGTACCAGCCTGAGTAGACGCTGATGGCGCGGCCGGGTTCGATACGGAGGGTTTCGCCGGGCTGAGCCAGGGCAGCAACGTCGGCGCCGTACTGCTTCCAGTCGAAGCGAGTGTCAGGTGTGCTGTAGTCGACTGCCATGCCGCCGCCGAGGTTGAACTCTCGGGGTCCGGTGTGACCGATCTTGTCGAGCCAGGTGCGGCTCCACGCGAGGATCTCGGTCGACTGGGCCACCATGGCCGATGCGTCCAGGCCGGAGGCGAGGTGGGCGTGTATCCCCCGAAGGTGGAGTTCTGGTGAGGCGGACAGGATGTCCGTGCAGGACTCCATGAGTTCGGGGTCCATGCCGAACGGACCGCTCATGGCCAGCGCGACACCCCTTCTGTCTCCTGCGAGGTTGAGACGTAGGAGAACGTCAACCTCTTGGCCGGCAGCGCGGGCGATGCTGGCTAGGCGAGAGAGTTCGTATGGGCTTTCGACATGGATGCGCTCCACGCCGAGGGTCAGAGCCAGTTTGAGTTCGTCGTCGGTCTTGCCGGGGCCCCCGAAGGCCAGTCGTGCGTTGGGGAGCGCTTCGCGGACGTGGGCCAGTTCACCGCCCGAAGCGACCTCGATGCCATCGACATACGGCGCCAGGGCGTGCAGGATCGGGATGTCCGGGTTGGCCTTGGCGGCGTAGAAGATTTCGGGGGCGCCGGGGACGGTGAGTGCGTCCTTCACCTCAGCCGCGTGCTCCCGAAGTGCAGCTAGGTCGTAGACGAACGCCGGCAGTTGCGCCTGAGCGGCGAGCGACTGGGCTTGGTCTTCGACGAGTCGCGTGATCATCAGTGTGGTCTCCGGGGTCAGGTGAGCGGGAACTCGTACTGGGCCGTCAGGTAGTGGGCGGGGGCTACCGAGATGGTGACCTCGACTGCGCGTCCCTCGGCGGTCCTGCCCACGTGGGTGATCTCTACGAGGGTGCGTTCTGGGCTGATCTCCAATGCGCTGGCCTCGGTGGGCGTGGGCAGTCGGCTCGGGATGATCTGTTCACTCGCCAAGACCTGGGGGTAGCCGAGTTCGGCCAGGGCGCTCTTGACGCCGCCCACGATCACGGGCCCGTCCTCCTCCAGGACGGTGCCCTGGGCGATGTCGAGCGGGAACCAGCTGGCGTTCAGCCTGACAGGGATGCCGCTAGCGAGCAGTCGTCGGCGCCGCACCAGGCAGTTGGTCTGACCGGTAGGGAGGCCGAGGATCTCGGCGACGTTGGCTGGCGGCTCGGCGTGCTCGGTGGTGATCTCGTGCTGGGGCTCTAGGCCGCGAGCGCGTACCTCGGCGTCGAACGCCCCGCGGGCGCCCTTGCCTTCGCGGGCGGTGCGGTCGTAGCGAGCGGGGGAGTGCAGCATCGGCTGGAGCCAAGTGACCATCGTCCCTCGTCCCTGCCGGGGGCGAACCATGCCCTCGGCCGCCAGTACCTGCATTGCCCTGTTGACCAAGCTACGGGAAGCGCCGTACCGGTCCGCAAGCTCTGGCTCGGGAGGCAGGACGGACCCCGTGGGGTACCGACCCTCGACGATCTCCTGACGGATTTTTGCGGCGATCTCACGGAACCCGTGTCGCTCGGACTGCTGCATCTACCTGCTCCTTCCTAGCCCTCTTAGGGCCACCTAACCAGAGATGGCGCCAAACGCCAAACGATTGGCACCCCTTGACATCGCTGAGAGCGGTGCCACAATCGGGGACGCAGACGCCAAACGTTTGGCGTCTGCCCCAACTGAACAAGGTATCGGTGGCTGTTCGCCCTCGTGCGTTCGGGTTGACCTTCGTCCCTGGACCGGCGTGGCCGTTCCCGATGCCGACGTGCGCCCTTTGGGCGTGCGGTGCAGCACTTGTGTGCTGCCTGTCCCGTGCGGCGGGGTTTGACCAGGAGGTCTGGGCCGTTCTCCGTGCGGGGCGGAGAGCACACAGAGGTGACAGTCCCACTCAGGAGGATCTTGCTCCATGCGGTCCAACGGTGCCCCCGCGATCAAGGCCAGTGCCCTGCCGCCGAACACGATCAGCATGTCCGACCGTGGTGGTCGCACGCTGGTGAAGTGCCGGGCGTGCGGCGCCTGGCGCTCGCTGAAGCGCAAGATGATCACCCACCATCGCGGCCCCCATGTTCCAGGGGCGGATGCGTGGCCGGCCGAATTCCGCCCGCCCGCGCCGTGGTGCCCGGGCGGCGGCCAGAAGATCGTCATGGACCTCACTCATGAGGAGTGGGCGGCCAGCCTGGCGGTGGCTTCCTGTGATGCGGAGCGGCGGCGCGGGACGCGGCCGGTCAAGCGGCCGACCGAAGCGGCGGCGCTGGCGGCGATCGCGCGCTCCGAAGCGGAAGCGCGGACGGCTGTCAAGCCGGCCCCGGCGCGCTCGCGCTCGCGGCGACTGGCCGCCATCACCTGACCCCGGGACCTTCCCCCACGAGTTTGCGGCGCCCCGGCGAGCCGTCTGGTTCGGCCGGGGCGCTGTGTGTTCCCCACACCCCACAGGAAGGGATGTCGTCGATGTTGATTGCCGATCAGGACCGCAACCGGGCCGGGTTCATCGCCGGTCTGCGGATGCTGGCCGACCTGCTGGAGCAGGTGCCGGAGGTTCCGCACTACCGCCACCAGTCGATCTCGTTCGCGCTGGGTGGCACCGAGGCCGAGGCGTTCGAGACCGTGGACCGGGCCGCCGCGGCGCTGACCGCGGCTGGTATCGAGTTCGAGCGCGACGATTACGGCGGCCCCTGCATCGAGTTCGTGCTCGCCGGTGTGCAGTACAGCTTCTCCCGGCTCACCGACGCGGTGGCGGCCACCTATGAGGCCCAGCGCTCGTACGAGAACAACGTGCAGGTGGCCGCGTGAACAACCAGACCGGCCCCCACCACGACCACCACGGCGCCGATGCCGGGGTGCCGCCCCGGACGCTGGCCGCGGGCCGTCCCGGCCCGGTGCTGCTGGCGGTGGAACTGCCCGACGGCCAGGTGAGCGTGACTGCTGAGCCCGGCCGCACAGTGGCCGAGGTCACCGTGTCGGCGGTCGGCGCCGATGCCGCGGTCGCCGGAGCTGTCCGGGCCGCGGCACTGCACTGGGACGAGAGCCTGGGGGCGCTGCGCGTCACGGTCCCGGAGGTCACCCCGGCCGCCGGCGCGGCGGGCATGACCATCATCGGCAACGAGGCGGCCACGGTCGTTCAGCGGTTCGGCACCATCGCGGCCGGGGCGTCGGTCACCGGCGTCACCATCACCGGCGGGGCGGTCAACTTCGGCGGTGGCACGGTCGTCACCGGTGCCGCGGTCGTGTTCGGCGGTGTCCGGGTGCGCGCGCTGCTGCCGGAAGGGTGCAGGGTGCATGCCCGGACGCGTTCGGCGTCGCTGGCCGCGCACGGGGAGTTCGCCGACATCGACGCCGCTTCGCTCTCGGGTGATGTGAGCGTGGGCGGCACCGGCGCGCTGCACGCCGAGACGGTTTCCGGTGACGTGCGGGTCGGCGCGGTGGACGGGCCCGCGGTGGTCAGCACGGTCTCGGGGGATGTGCGGATCGGCCGGGGTGACGACATTCGGGCCGACACCACCTCCGGTGACATCGCGGTGGCCGACTTCGGTGGCATCGCCCGCCTGGCCGCGGTGTCGGGTGACATCACCGTGCACGCCGCCGAGGGCGGCACCATCGCCGCCCGGTCGGTGTCGGGTGACATCACCATCACCGCCACCCGTGCCGCCACCGCCGAGGGCCTGAGCGTGGAGGCCCACTCCCAGTTCGGGGATGTGACCACCTCCGACCGTGCCCCGGCGGCACTGGCCGCCACCCGGACCCGCCGCCCCCGCGGCACGCGGCAGGACTGATACCGCGACGACGGCTGAGCCAGCCACTTTCCGAAGCTGACGTTGCGTCCGGCCGCTCCCCCTCGCACCGCGGGGGGAGCGGCTCACGGAACGGCAGACCACGCCGATCCCGCACCCAAAGGGTGTGCCCCGGGACGCCGACGCCTGCAAGCACATGGCGCCCCGGGGACCCTCCAACAGGAAGGAAGTTCCACCATGGCCGACGACGCGAGCAAGGGCAAGTCCTCGACCTGGCCCAACGGTGAGCCCCAGAGCGTCCGCGACGCCTACGACGCCAAGCAGTCCGGCAAGCCGAAGAAGTAGGAGGAGACCCGATGTGGCACGAATGCCCCACCTGCGGAACCGCCTACGACGAGGCGGCCGAGGCCGCCAACTGCTGCCGTTCATGACCCCCCGGCCGGTGCGGGCCCGGTAGGCCCGCCGGTTTCTGGCGTTGCGTCCTGGCGCTCCACCCCACCCCCGGACGGTGGGGTGGAGCGCCTCACGGAACGGCAGACCCTTTGCTGCGCTCTGGGAGTCGGCCCGTGGGCGGGCTCCTGGGGCGCCGTAGAGCAACTTTGTCTACATCTTGCTTCCCGAATCTCCTCTGTCCTGAAGTCCTGTTCCCCCGCCCCCCCGTGTCCGGCCCGTCCACCCCGCGTTCCGGGGGGCGGGCCGGTCGGCTGCGGGCGCCCCATCGTTGGAGGTGGCCGTCTTGGCCGTGTCGTACCTGCCGCCCCGCCGCCCGACCACCACCCCCGCGCCGGTGGGGGAGAGCGGGTTCTATGTCTCGGTTCGCACCAGCGCCCGCATCGCCGAATCGGCGCTGGTGCTGGGGCCCTTCCCCGACCGCGACACCGCGCACGCCCACATCCCGCTGGTGCGCCGGTACGTGGCCGCGCGGCACCGCGGCGGCGAGTGGTGGCGCTTCACCACCCCGCGCATCACCGCCCGGCCCGGCCGCCCGCTGCCCGACGGCACCCTGAACGAGATCCTGGGGGTGCGGGATGGGGCGGCGTAGCAGCGCGGTCTTCTGGGACCCGCGCGGGGACCGCTATGGCATCCCGACCTTCCCGTGGCGGATGGCGCCGCCGCATCTGGCCACCCGCCGCCAGCTGGCCGCGGCCGGGCTTCGCCCCGGCGGTCAGGAGGTGGTGGCGCAAGTGCTGTGGCGACGCTGGCGCGGTCTGGGCGTGGCCTACCTCTACGACCGGCGCCTCGCCTTGCCCAAGCGCACCCCGCCCCCCGCACAGCGTGCCGCGCTGGCCCGGGCGCTGGCCGCCCGCCGGATGTGCCCGCGCTGCCGCACCGATCGCGGCTACGTGCTGCCCCGCCGCCTGGGGTGCTGCCTGGAGTGCGTGCACCCGTGGGAGCTGGACGCCGCCTGACCGGGCACCCGCGCCGACTTCTTCGTTTCCTCGCTCTGCCTGTTCCGCTGACCTGTTGAAAGGACCGACCTGCCATGGCCGACTTCCCCCAGACCACGCCCCCGTCCGCGCCCGGGTCCGGGCCCGGTGGTTCGACCGGCCGCGGCCCTGCCGAGTCGTCGGAGTGGGTGTTGCCCGAGGACGGGATCGTGGACCCGATCGCGGTGGAGATCGCCGCGGCCGGTTCCCGGCGGGTGGCGCTGACCCCGGCCGAGCGGCTGTTGGCCGCGGCCCGGATCCTGGCCGCCGGCCACCCCCAGGCCGAGATCTCCCGCCGCCTGCACGTCCCCCTCCACGTTGCCCACGCCCTGGCCTACCGGGTGCGGCGCCTGGGGCTGGTGCCGGTGCCCGATCTGTGGTTGCTGGCCTACTCCCCGATCGACCCGTCCGCCGATCCGCCTGCCGATGCGCTGGCCGACCTGCTGGCCGATGCGGCGGCGCCCGCGGCCTGACGCTCTGCCTCGCCCCGGAACCCCTCGCGTCCGGGGCGGGACAGGACGCCAGACCTTCCCCCACCGACCGGCCGACCGGCCGAAGGTCGCCGTCCCCGTCCCCCTCGTTCCTGCGATGGCAGAGGAGTTGCCCATGTCCCCTTCCCTGACCACCCGCACGCCCGCCCGCGCCCGCCCGGACGACCGGGCGGCAGACCTGGCTGAGATCGCGCGCCGTGAGCGGATCGACCGCCGGACCCGGGCCGGGTTCGCGGTCGGGTTCTTCCTGCTCGGTGCCGCGCTGGCCTGGCCTGCCCTGGTGGCCGTTCCCTACCGCGTGCTGGCCGCCGCCGCGCTGGTGGCGCTGGCCGCGGTCGGCGCCCACGCGATCCTCACCACGGCGGCGGGCTGGGTGGAGGGCCGGTATGAGGTCCTCTGGTCGCACTCGTGGCGGGTGTGGCGGTGGCGGATCGTGCGGCGCTGGTACGCGCCCGGTTCCACGGTGTGGCGCACCGCTCCCGGGTGGGGCGCGGGCCCGCTGGTGGTGCTGGGCTGGCACGCCGACGCGGCGTGCCGACAGGTGTGGGCGCTGGTCTACGACGGTGCCCCGCTGATGTCGGGCGGGGACGGCGCGGTGTGGCTGCCGCTGACCGACCTGCGCCCCACCCCGCCGCCGTCCCCGGCCGCGCTGGCGCGGCACCCGATCACCGGGGCGCGCTGATGTGGGCTCGCTGGTGGGCTCGCCTGGCCCTGATCGACGTGCTGATGCTGACCGGCTGCGCGGCCGGGGCGGTTTGGCTGGCGTGCATCCACCTGGCCGCCATGCGCCCCGCCGCCGCGGCGCTGCTGTCGGTGCTGGCCGCCTTCGCGGCATTCAGCACGCTGGCCCGGCATCGGAAGCCCTGACCCTTCCCCCCGATTTCCGTTCACCGATGCGGCGCCCCCGGCCGACAGGTCCGGGGTGGGGCGCTGACCTCCCCCGTGTTCGTCTCTCGACCGCCCCCGGGGGCGGCCCGCCCGGTGAGGGTGGCCGCCGCCCGGGGGCGGTCGGCTTGCTGGAAGGACCCGTTTCGATGGATGTCACCAAGGTGACCGGCCTTGCGGCCGAGCGTCCCGGGCTGGCCCTGGCCGCCGTCGCGCTGGCGGTGGCCGCCGTGGCCGGGCTGGCCGTGGTGGGGTGGCGGCTGACGCGCGGCCGGCCCGCCGATGAGATCTTGACCCCGATCGCCGCGCTGGCCGCCACCGCGATGGCCATGACCGGCATGTGGAAGTTCTTCGGTGACGTGCTGGACGCTCCCGGGCCGCTTCGGGTGGCCCTGTTCGCGTTCCTGGAGCTGGCCATGGTCACCTCTGCGGTCCGTGCCCGCCGCAACGTCCGCGAGCACGGCACCGCCGGGATGGACGGCGCCGCGGTGTGGGTGATCACCGGCCTGTCGGCGGTGCTGTCGGCCACCGACGCCGGCTCCTTGCGCGCCGCGCTGCTGCGGTTCGCCGCGCCGATCCTGGCCGCCTGGCTGTGGGAACGCGGCCTGTCGGTGGAACGCCGCCGCACCGGCCACGCCCGGCGGATCAACTACCGGCTCACTCCCGAGCGCATCATGGTCCGGCTCGGTATCGCCGAGGCCACCGACCGCACCGCCACCGATGTGGAGGTGCACCGCCGGTTGACCCGGCTGGCCCGCGCCGCCCACACCGTCCGCCGACTGCGCGCCACCGGCGCCCGGCCGGGGCGGCAGCGCCGCGCGCTGGCCCGGCTGCACCGGGCCATGGACGGCGCCGTGGAACACGCCGGACTGGCCACCGACCCGGGCCGCCGCGCCGCCCTGCTGGACCAGATCGCCGCCCTCTACCACGCGCCCGCCCTGGCCGACCTGGCACCGCCCACCCCCTGGTCGGTGCCCGCCCTCGACCAGCCCACCACCACGGCGGAACTGCCCGCTCCGGGGTCTTCCGGAGCCCGTACGGGCCCGGTCCGTACGGGCCCCCGCACAGACCGTACGGACTCGCGACCGGCCGCCCGTACGGACGGGGCACTCGCCCGTACGGGCGTAGGGGAAAGAGTCGGGCGTACGGGGGAGCCGGTGGACCGGGACCGGGTGGTGGCCGATCTGGTCGCCGAGATCCACGCCGCGATGCACACCGGCCAGCGCTGGACCCCCGACTACCCCGCGCTGATGAGCCGCACCGGCTTCCGCCGGTCATGGTGCGAAAAGGTCGTCCGCGACGCTCGCGACATCGCCCTGCGCACCCACCACGACGACACCCACACCACCCCCGACACCGATCCCGACACCGCCCCTGGCCCGGCCGCCGACACCGAGCCGGGACAGGTGATCGAACTGGCTCGTACGGCCGGTCAGTGACACCCCGTACGGACTCGCCCCATAGGCCCGTTCCTCGGATCTCGCCCGCACCCCACCGCCCCGTACAGGCCCACGCCGTACGGGGCGCGCTGGTGTGGGCGGGGTCGGCGGCACGGACCGCCGATGCCCCAATCCGCTCCCCTTGAGTGAAGGGATGATCCCCATGGCTTTGCTGGCCGTGCTGACCGGTGCGCTGATCTTCATGGTCTGGGCCCGTCAGGTCTCCTACGTGATGCTGTTCGCGCTGTGCGGGTGGGGGCTGCTGGCCGCCTCCACCCCGATCGGGGCCCCGCTCGTCAACGGGCTGAACGAGCTGTCCAACTGGATCGACGGGTGGTTCGCGTGAGCACCCGCCACCCCTCGCAGGCCCGGCCCGCCTCGGCGCGGCCGGGCCCGGCCCGGGCGCGGCTGGTGGCGGCCCGGGCGTGGGACAACCGCCCCAACCTCGGGACGCTGGCGTGCCTGCTGGCCGGGCCCGGCGTGGCCAACGTGGTGCTGGGCTGGCCGCTGTGGTGGACCGCGGCCGGGCAGTGGTCGCTGTGGCTGCTGCTGATGCTGGCCGTGTCCCTCGCCGAGGCCCGCCACCCCACCGGCCACGACGTGCCCTCCCAACTGGGCACCGCGAACGGTGAGGAGGACGACCGGTGATCGAGCTGCTGTTCCTGGGATCGGCCGCGTTCGCCGGCGGCGCCCACGCCATGCGCCGATCACGGCGGGGGACCCGCCAACAGCCCCGGGCCCGCGCCAAGCGCGATTCCCTGGTGGTCAAGGCGTGGAACTCCTCCGGTGCCCCGCACACCGACGAGACCATGCTCGCCGACGCGCTGGCCGATCTGGGCGGCCGGGCGATCGGCACCACGATCCGGCGCCGCCGCCAGGCCGCCCGCACCCGCTCCCAGCAGCGCCGTCAGCGTGGCGGCGACCAGGAAACCCCCATGATCGTCCGCCGCCGCAACCGCGCCACCGACACCGGCACCGGAACTGGGAATGAGGGCGGCGGCGACGAACGGCGTCCTGACGGCGCGGCGGGCCGACGGCGCGAAGATGCGCCGCCGCTGCCGCTGCCGCCCGGGCGGCGCCAGGCCGCCCCGCGCTCGCCCATCCCGATGCCACCGGGCCCGCCCCCCGCGGGGGCGACCGGGCGCACCCCAGCACGCACCGGCAGCGGTGGCCGCGGCCGGGGTCGTTCACCGGCCCGCCGCGGCCGAGGCACCCGGCGGCGGGCACGGGCCCGGATGAGGGTGGCGGTGCCGCTGAACCTGGAGGCGCCCGACACCGACGTGGAATTCCTGGACGCCTGCGCCGACCTTCAGCAGATGCTCCGCGGCATCGGGGTGGCGGTGGAGGAATGGAACGAGGACCTGGCCAAACACCGCCTGCCCTCGGTTGTCACCGGCCCGCTGGACAGCGTGCACGAGGGGCTGGTGGACGGTGCGGCGTGCACGGCGCTGGCGACGGTGCTGTTTGAGAACTGGTTCGCCGAGGCCCGCGAGATCGCCGCCGCCGGGATCGAGTTCACCGGCGACGACCCCGAATAACCCCCGGCCCGGCCCGCAAACTCCGTGGGCCCTGGGGGAGGAAGAGAGAAGAGCAAGGATGCTTCCGGTTCCCCGCGGCCGGCGTCCCGGCCGCTACAGCGTGGAGTTCGACACCCCCGATTCCGACGGCGAGTTCATCGCCACCTGTCTGGCCATCGCCGCCCTGATGGGCGGTCTGGCCGATGAGGTGGAGGACTGGGCCGAGGAACTCGCCCGCCGGGGCATGCCCCCGGCGATCGTGCTCCAGTTCGAGCACCTGGCCGACGACCTGGCCGACGCCGAGCGCGCCGCCCGCGGTGCGGCGGCCAACTTCGCCGACTACTTCGAGGACGCCCGCACCATCGCCGCCCGCGGCATCCGGATCATCGGTGCCCCGCGCCGCCGCGCCGCCTGACCCCCCGAATGCCCGACCCGCCCGCCTGTTCCGCGCGGAAACGACCGTGCCGCTGCCCCCTCCTTGGGTGCGGCGGCACGGCCGTTTCGTGAGCTGACCTGCAAGGAGACCCTGTCGCCATGATGAATCGTCCCGCCCGGCGTGGCTTTGGCCGCCCGGCACGCCGCGCCCCGGCCCGGGGGCGTGGTCGCATCGGTGGCTTCGGTGGCCGCCGGGGCCGCCGTGACCGCTACGCCGAGGCCGAGGTGTTCGACCCGTTCCCGCAGTTCACCGACCAGCGCGCGGCGCCACGCCGCTCGGTCATGGGCCCGGTGGCCCGCGCGGCGGCCCGCGGCTATGTCCGCTGGGTGATGGCCGCGCCCGACACCCGCGGACTGGGCACCGGCCTGGCCGCGCTCTACCCGGCCGGGCAGCTGGCGCACGAGTACGCGGCCGGTGATGGGCTGTTGCTGGGGGCGTTCGCGCCACCGGCCGCGCTGGCCGCGTGGGTGGCCACCTACAAGACCCACGGCTCGCCCCGCTACTCCGGTGCCATCGCCGCGATCGTGGCCGGTGTCCCGGTGTGGCTGGCCACCGCCGCCACCACGGGCATCACCAACCTGCCCACCCTGCTGGGCTACACCCTCACCGCCACGACGGCCTGGTCGGCCTACACCTGGTCCGACGTCCTCAAAGAACGCCGCCGGTTCGCCGAGGCGCAAGCCAAGTGGGAGACCATCGCCGGTCTGGCCGGGCTGGAGGGCTCGCGGCTGCTGCGCACCGAACGCACCCGCACCGGCGTCAAGTTCAAAATCGACCTGGGCGTGGAAGGCCCGTCGGCGTCCCGGCTGGAGCGCGGGGACCTGGGCGAGCAGATCGCCCGCTGCTACGGCATCGGCGCCGACGCCGTGCGCATCACCACCAACCACAAGAACGCCCGGATCGCCTGGATCACCATCCAGCTGGTGGACCTGTGGCACGCCGAGGTGCCCCACCCCGCCGCCGCCGACCCCGTCTCGGCCCCGGCCAAGGGGCACCGGTCCATCCTGGACGGCCCGTTCGTCCTGGGCACCGACCCCGAGAACGGCGCCGATCTGGAACTGGTGGTCTTCGACCAGGGCGGCGCCCGGCACGTGGAGATCGTGGCCACCAACGGCGGCGGCAAGACCAACACCCTGTCCAACATCGTCCAGCAGGCCGCCGAGTGCTACGACGTGCTCACCATCGCCATCGACCTGGGCAAGGGCGTCATCCCCGCCCTGTGGGAAGACCACCTGCACGACCACGCCGGGGTCGGGGAGGAAGACAAGGCGCTGGAGATCCTGGACTGGATCGACGCCATCGTGGACGAGCGCGCGATCGCCTGCGCCGGCGGCACCCACCAGCCCACGCCCACCGCGCCGGTGATCATCTTCATCGTCGATGAGCAGGACACCGCCACCGGCCTGGACTCGGCCATCGCCCACCGGGTCAAGCCGGTCCTGGACAAGGTGCACCGCCGAGGCCGCTCGGCTGGGGTGGTCGGCGTCACCGCCAAACAGCGCAACGTCGTCCAGCACACCGGCACCAAGGAGGGCAGCGCCAACACCGTCACCAAGATCGTGGGCCGGGTCTCCGACACCAAGGAGATGACCAAGGCCATCCCCGACTGGGAGAAGCGCGGCTACCCCGACATGTCCACCTACGGATCGGGCGCCGAGGGCGTGATCCTGCTGGCCAAGAGCGGCGGGGTCTGGCAGGCCGGGCGCACCCGCGCCCTGTTCGACCCCACGACCGTCAAGGCGCTGGCCGCCGCCTACGGGCCCGCCGACGCCCACCTCGAACCCCACATCGCCGCCGACCTGCCCGGCTACCTCGAACGTCACCCCATCCCCGCCACCGCCCGGGCCGCCAACACCGGCACAGGCCACAGCGGGGGAAGGGGTGGCGGAGGTGGCGGGGACGCCGCCGACGACCGCACGCCCGGGGCCGACTCGGCCCCCGCGCCCACCCCGGAGCCCCCGGCTGCGGCCGGGAACCGGTCACGCCGCGATCAGGGGTGGGGCTTCGACCCCGCCGACGACGCCGCGGTGGACCAGGCCGCCAAGGGGCTGGTGGAGCGGCTGGATGAGTTCATCGCCGAAACCGTCACCCCGCCCGACCAGCCCACCCGCATGGAGGACCTGCACGCCGCCAAACGCGAGATCGCCGAGACCACGGTGCCGGACCCGGCCACCGAATCGGTGGTGCGCCTCCTGCGCGAGCGCGGGCCCAAGGGGGCGCGCCGCGACGAGCTGACCCAGTGCCTCAACAAGCCGGTGCGCACCGCATCCCGCTTCCTGGGCGCGCTGGTGGACGAGGGAACCATCGTGCGGGCGGGCAAGGGCCCCGCCGCCCGCTACTACCTCCCCGAGCACCACCCCGACGATCACCCGCAGTGACAGCGGGCCCGCCCTGAACTGTGCCACCAACTGTGCCAACCCAACTGTGCCACCGCCCCTTACGCGCGCACGCGTGGACGCGGCACGCACCCGCGGCACAGTTGGCACAGTTCGGTGGCCCAGTTCCAGATTCTCACGATCTGTAATCGCCTCTCGCGACTGGAACTCGCGCGTGCCACACGCGCGCGCCTGTGATCAACACACCCGACGTGCATCCGTCAAGCGGAGACAGCATGCTGCCCACACCCACACCCGCGGTCTCGACCGCCGTCACGATCACCCCGTCACCCACGCCCACGCCCGCCCCGCCCCCGTCCGGGGACGGCGGCGGCGCTCTGGTGGTGCTGCTGGTGCTGTGCGCCGCCATCTGGTTCATCGCGCACATGATCTCCGTCCAGCTCCACCCGCTGCGCACCTGCCGCGCCTGTGAGGGCACCGGCCTGCACCGCGGCAGCGTGTTCACCGGCTCCATGCGCGTGTGCCGCCGCTGCGGCGGCACCCGCCGCGAGCGCCGACCCGGCGCCCGCCACACCGGAAGGCCCCGATGATGACCGGCCCCGGCGTGCGCGCGGTCAAGGTCCGCCTGATGGGCGAGGACGACGACACCGCCCTGCTGGCCGACCTGCTGACCCGGTACCTGTCCGGGCTGACGCAGGGACGCTGCCAGACCGGCGAGACCTCCGCCCCCTACCCCAACCGCCGCGGCACCGGGGTGCGCCGCTACCTGGAGGTGTACGTCATCGACGACGCCACCACCACGGCCACCCCCGCCACCCCGGACGACCCGCCCTCGACCAGCGGCCCCCAGCTCCCCGCCGGGAGCTGACCACGAACCACCCGCGCCCCCAGGGACCGGCCGCCGCGCCGGTCCCTGGGGGGCTTCCTGCTGCCCACCCCTTCCCAGGGAGGCCCCGTCATGCCCCACCCGCACCAGCCGCCCGCCGAGCACTGGCCGCTGCTGACCCCGCCAGACTGCCCCACCTGCCAGCGCCCCGCCGACGTGGTGTTCATCGGCCCCGCCACCGCCCTGGACGGGCCCGAGGTCAACGTCTGGCGCTGCCGCGCCTGCCCCGCCGACTGGACGATCCCCGTCACGCACTGGCCCGTGCTGGACGGCCCCGGCTGCCCCAATTGCCAGAGCACGGTCACGTGCTGGGCCGCCCTCGACCTGGACCAGTGGGGGGATCTGTGGGTGTGCGAGCACGGCCGCGAGTTCACCCTCACCCCCGAGGGCCTGATCATCCTGCCCGAGGACGCCGCATGAGATCCCGCCTGACCAGGTTGCCTGACCGGCCGTGGAACGGGCTGCGGGTGCTGGACCTGTGCGCATGCGCCGGCGGCGCCGGGATGGGCTACCACCTCGCGGGATACGCCGTCACCGCGGTCGACATCGCCCCCCAGCCCGGCAACCCCTTCCCCTTCCTCCAGGCTGACGCGCTGGAGGTGCTGGCCGACCGGTCGTTCCTGGCCCGGTTCGACCTGATCCACATCAGCCCGCCGTGCCAGCGCTACACCCTGGCCCAGCGCATCCGCGGCAACGACCACCCCGACCTGATCACCCCAGCCCGCCCCCTGCTGGAAGCGTCCGGGCTGCCGTATGTGATCGAGAACGTGCCCGGCGCCCCGCTGCGCGACCCGGTCACCCTGTGCGGGGCGATGTTCCCCGGACTGCGGGTCTACCGGCACCGCGAGTTCGAGACCAGCATCCCCGTCACCGCACCCCCGCACCCGGGGCATGCCGCGCCCCTGCGCAAGATGGGCCGCCCGCCCCAGCCCGGCGACTTCATCCACGTCGTCGGCAACTTCTCCGGCGTCGCCTACGCCCGCCAAGCGATGGGCATCGGCTGGATGACCCGCGACGAACTCCGCGAAGCCATCCCACCCGCCTACACGAACCACATCGGCGTTGCCCTGGCCGCTGCGCTGACCGCGGGGAGGGCTGCCGCATGAGCCGGGACACCTTGCACGTGGTCCAGTACTCCGGCGGGATCGGCTCCTGGGCCGCCGCCCAGCGTGTGGCCGCCCAGCATGGCACCGCCAACATGGTGCTGTTGTTCGCTGACACCCGGGTGGAAGACGGCGACCTGTACCGGTTCCTGGACGAGTCCGCCGCGCACCTGGGCGTCCCGGTGACCCGGGTTGCCGATGGCCGCACCCCCTTCCAGGTGTTCAACGATCAGCGGTTCCTGGGCAACTCCCGGCTGGCCCCTTGCTCGGCGCACCTGAAGCAGATCCCCTGCCGCCGCTGGCTGGAGGAGAACGCCGACCCCGCCAGCACGGTGCTGTATGTCGGGATCGACTGGTCGGAGGAACGCCGCACGGCTGCGATCGTCAAGGGCTGGGCGCCCTGGCGGGTGGAGTTCCCCATGTGCAACCCGCCGAAGCTGACCAAAGCCCAGATGCTCGACCAGGCCCGCTCCGCCGGCATCCGCACCCCCCGCCTGTACGACCTGGGCTTCTCACACAACAACTGCGGCGGCGCCTGCGTGCGGGCCGGACAACGCCAGTGGAAACACCTGCTGCGCGTCTTCCCCGACCGCTACGCCGCCGCCGAACACGCCGAAACCGCCATCCGCGGCCTACTCGGGGATGTGGCGATCCTGCGCGAACGACGCCGCGGCCAGTCCCACCCCCTCACCCTGGCAGAACTACGCCACCGCCAAGCCCCACCGCTGTTCGACCTGACCCCCGAGACGGACAGCGCAGCATGACCGCCCAGCGAACCGGCCTCAACTGGCGGGCCGCCCAGCACTGGGGCGGCGGGCGCCGCCTGCCGTGCGTGCACTGCGGACGCGGAGCGTTCTGCCGTGACGAGACCGGCCGCCCCTGCCACAAGACATGCGCCGAAACCGCCCGTACCCAGCACGGGCGGGGCGCCCCCGACGATCTGACGACGGAGAGCGCAGCATGACCGATCCCCTCCCGCACCCCGGCGCCGCCGCCCTGGCGTGCGCACGCCGGGGCTGGCGGGTCTTCCCACTCACCCCCAGCGACAAGGCGCCCCTGGCCGGATTCACCGACTGGGAGGCCAACGCCACCACCGACCCGGACCTCATCCGCGCGTTCTGGACCCGCGCCCGCTACAACGTCGGCATCGCATGCGGCCCGTCCGGGCTGGTCGTGATCGACCTGGACACGCCCAAGCCCGGCGAGGACCCGCCCGACGAGTGGACCATGGCCGGGGTCAGCGACGGCGCCGATGTGCTGGCCGTGCTGTGCGAGCGGCACGGCCAGCCGTTCCCGTTCGAGACCTTCACCGTGACCACCCGCCGCGGCGGCATGCACCTGTACTTCACCGCCCCGCCCGGCAGCACCTTCCGCAACACCACGGGGCGGTACCGGACCGGTCTGGGCTGGTTGATCGACACTCGCGCGAACGGCGGCTACGTCGTGGCGCCCGGCAGTTTCGTTGACCAGCCGGACGGTGCGGGCGCCTACACGGTGGCCAACCCGGCCCCGGCGGCGCCGCTGCCCGGGTGGCTGGGCGACCTGCTGACCGCTGCCCGCGCCCCGGCTTCTCCCTTGGGTGCCCCTGGCCAGTCGGGGGCGGTGGCGGACCTGCCCGGCTACGTCCAAGCGGCACTCAAGGGAGAGGCGGCCCGCGTCGCCGAGGCTGTACCGGGCGGGCGCAACCACGCGCTCAACAAAGCCGCCTACAACCTCGGCCGCCTCACCGGCGCCGGAATCCTGCCCGAAGACGCAGCGCGGGAGGTGCTGTGGGAGGCCGTCGCTTGTCACCTCGGCCCCGACCGCATCGCCGACATCCACCCCGCCGACGCCCGCGCCACCATCACCAGCGCGCTGGCCGCCGGCGCCCGCAACCCGCGCACCATCACCCAGGGGGAAGCCGCATGAACCACCCCGACCAACCCGCCCCCGACGACGCCCCCCAGATGTCTGGCGCCGCTCTCCTGGACGCGCTACGGGAGGCGCTGACGCGGTACGTCATCCTGCCCAGCGAGCACGCCGCCGACGCCGTGACGCTGTGGATCGCCGCCACCCACGCCCAACCCGCCTGGGGACACGCACCCCGCATGGTCATCCGCGGCCCCGAAAAACGCTGCGGCAAATCCCGGCTCCTGGACGTGGTGGAGGCCACCTGCCATACGCCTTTCATCAGCGTCAACGCCAGTTCGGCCGCGGTCTACCGGTCCATCACCGACGACCCGCCCACCCTGCTGGTGGACGAAGCCGACACCATCTTCGGCGCCAAAGCCGAAGGCAACGAGGACCTGCGCGGGCTGCTGAACGCCGGGCACCAGCGCAACCGGCCCGCCAAGCGCTACGACGCCGCGCTCAACCGGGTGGAGTCCATCCCCACCTTCGCCATGGCCGCCCTGGCCGGCATCGGCGCCATGCCCGACACCATCGAGGACCGGGCCGTCATCGTCCGCATGCGCCGCCGCGGCCCCGGCGAAACCGTCGCCCCCTACCGCCACAAGCGCGACCGCACCCCGCTGCGCCAGTTGGCCACCGAACTGTCCCGCTGGCTGCGCGCCGACCTCGACACCCTGGAGAAAGCCGAACCACCCATGCCCGTGGAAGACCGCGCCGCCGACACCTGGGAACCCCTCGTAGTCGTCGCCGACCACGCAGGAGGGCACTGGCCCGACCGCGCCCGCGCCGCCGTCCTCGCCCTCGCCGCCGAAGCCGACGACAACGGCCAGATGTCCCCCCGGCTGAAACTGCTGAGCGACTGCCGGACCGCATTCGGCAAAGACACTGCCCTTCCCACCGCGGTGCTACTGGAACGGCTCAAGTCCGACCAGGAAGGGCCCTGGAACGACTATGGGCCCAACGGGCTCACCGCTATGAAACTCGGCGCCCTGCTGCGCGAATACGACATCCGCTCCGACACCATCCGGTTCCCCACTGGGCAGGCCAAGGGCTACCACCGCGCCGACTTCACCGACGCATGGGCCCGCTACTGCCCCACCGAGGACACCCCGGCAGAACCCCTGGGACAGGCCACCGTGCTCACCCTGGCCGGGAAAGCCGTACCAGCCGTACCAGCCTCGAAACAGCAGGTCACCCCCGGTACGGCTTAACCCCCTGGTACGGCTCAAGCCGTACCACCCCACCAAGCCGTACCAGCCCTGACCAGCAAAAACGACGCTGGTACGGCTGGTACGGCTACCCCTCCCCATGCCGCAAGCAACACGGCCCCGGCGGGCCTACCACCACGCAACCCCGCCGGGGCCTCCCTCACCAATGGAGGTGATCCATCATGTCCGAACAGCCCCCGGCCGTCCCGCCCGAGATGCGCATGTTCAAGGTGGAAGACGCCATGGTCCTGCTGTCCCTAGGCCGCAACACCATCTTCGAACTCATCCGCTCTGGCCGCCTGCGTGCCGTGAAGGAGGGACGTTCCCGGCTCATCCCCGGGACCGCGGTTGTGGAGTACATCCACCTCTTGGAGCGCGAGGCGGAGGCGGATGCCTGATGACCAGGTCCACAAAGGAGCCGGACGATGCCGACAAGCCCACCCGCAAACGGCGCCCCCGTGGGGACGGTGGCCTGCGCTGGAGCGAGAGCCGACAGCGCTGGATCGCCGAGCTCACCATCGGGTACACGCCCGCAGGCAAGCGGATCGTCCGCTCGGCCAGCGACAAGAGCAAGAGCAGGGCACTGAAGAAGCTGCAGCAAAAGCTCCGTGACCGTGACGACGGGCTGCCCAGTGAGGACACCCGGTACACAGTCGCCCAAGCTGTGGAGAACTGGCTCCAACACGGCCTCCACGGCCGCAATCCCAAAACCGTCGAGACCAAGCGGATCCTGGCGAACAGGCACATCATCTCAGAACTGGGCGCCCGCAAGCTGCGCGAACTATCGGCCGATGACGTCGACGAGTGGCTGGCCTGCAAGGCCACCCAGGTCAGCACCCGCACCTTGCAAGAACTCCGCTCAATTCTCAAACGGTCGGTTGCCCGCGCTCAAGCCCGAGACAAGGTCAAGCGGAACGTGGTGATGCTCTGCGAACTTCCCCAAGGCCGACCCGGGCGGCCATCTAAATCCCTGACCATGGATCAGGCCGAAGCGGTGCTGCAGGCGGCCGAAAGCGCCAAGCCGTGGTTGCACGCCTACATCGTCCTATCCCTGTTGACCGGCGCCCGCACCGAAGAACTGCGGGGACTGACGTGGTCGCATGTCGTTACCTACGACTCCGCTCGCCAGGAATGGCTTCCGGTCACCTTGGCCGGCTGGGAGCACGACGAATTCGCGCTCTACGTTTGGCGCTCAGTCCGCGCCACCGGCGACACCAAAACCCCGAGATCGCGCCGCACCCTGAAACTCCCCCGCCTCTGCGTCTACACCCTCGCAGCGCTCTGGGACCACAAGAGCGCAGGGGACGCCGCCCCGGGCAAGGGCGCCGAGCAGGTGGTGTTCGGCACCCGCACCGGCACCAAGATGAGCGCCGGCAACGTCCGGCGAGAGTTCCGCCGGGTTATTAAGCGCGCCGGGCTGGATCCCGAGCAGTGGACGCCACGAGAAATGCGGCATAGCTTCGTCTCGGTCCTCTCGGCCAACGGCGTCGCCGTCGAGCACATCTCCCGGCTGGTCGGTCACAAGGGCACCGCAGTGACCGAGACAGTGTACCGGCTGCAGATCCAGCCGGTCATGGAGGAGGGCGCGACTGCCATGGACCGCATCTTCCCCGGCGATCACCACCGTTTGCGGTAGTAGAAGTTCAGTCGGCCTTGGACGCCACCTCGGTGGCGTCCAAGGCCAACTGTCCATCCGCAGCCTGGTGTTCGTGGCCTTCCAAGTTGGGTTCCTCGGCCAGAAGATAAGCCCGTGCTCTCACCCGGAATCCATTGTCTAGGTCGGCTGCAGCAATCATGAACCCACAGACATCCGCAACCAGTTTGGCGGCAACGGGGTCGAAACCCTCCCTACCGAAGGCCTTTACGATAGAGGTGCGCCTTTTGGCCATCGCCAGCGCGGTGGCAGCTTCCGCATAGCGAAGGGTAGTCTGCATCTGCGCCGGACGACGCAGTAGACGTGTAACAATCTCCCGCAGATTGCCGTAGTACGGGGGTAGATGGCCCAGCGGATTAGGATCGTCAGTCGCTGACTGAGGAGCAAATTTCTTAAGCAGCGTTGCCGTCTGCTGCTTTTCTCTTAGATTGGTGGCTCCCCCAAAGATATATTCTTGAAGCGCTCGATCGGGATCGCCAAGGTAGGCACCTCTGATATGGGCGACGACTTTGATGAGAGTTAGCAGGTACAGCCAACTCAGGTCGAGAAGAAGAGCGACGTGTATGGGGTTACGCGGATCCAGGTGAGTGCGGACTCCTGCCAGGTGAGCAATCATTTGAACTGGATTACGATGAGGCTCATACACCCAGTAATCAAAGTCCCGGTACTCCAGGAGATCACCTAGACGCTTATCCAAGCCATTGAATGCAGCCAGGTTCGCTTCGACGGCTGCACGGTCAAAAAGAATAGAGAGCGGACCTGTGGGATCTTCCAGAGGGGGGCCGTACTGTTCCTGCATCCGATTCAGGTCTTGACTCGGCAGCACCATAATACCCAAACGATTGGACAGTTGCCGAGTGGCATCGGGGACGTCGTACTCCCGCACAAGATAGGCATGGTCGGCGCCAAATAGATCAGCGACTCCTCTGACCCAGAACATACGCGCGACTGGCTTATCCTTCCGGCCGGACTTGCAATCGGCGATCTCCAGCGACAGACGATGTCCACCCACGACCGAAACCCCTAGAACGTCCAGATCAGTGAACGACTCTGCCGCTCTATTCCGCCCACCATCGTCCGTTGGCGGCCGAAAGCCACGCAGTTGGACATCGATGCGAGTGCTGTACCCCATACTCCAGAACAGCCTGCGTGTACCGATCTTGAGCCCGAGGTCCAGTTCAGTCACAAGGCGCTCCTGCCCATTGCGGCCTCGAAGAGCTTGTGGAAGTCGTCGGCGCTCGGCTGAACCATCTCCCGACTGCGATGCAAGGTCTGCATGGGGGCTGTGTAGCCTTTGCCGAGATCCAGAGCCTTACGGGCCACCGAGTCGTCAATGCGGTGCTGCATTGCCTCACCGTGCGTGATGAGATCACGCGCTAGCAGCAGGGCCTGACGGTTGTCCTCACTGTCGATGAAGGTGGGGACGACCCACTGACCGTCAGGGACCGGGTCCGGAGCGAAATAGATGAGGCCGGCGCGCACCAGCAAGTCGTACTGGCGCTTATGTGCGCTGTTGGGACTGAGGAAACCGCGGTTCGGATCCAGTAGCTTGTCGATGACGTTCACCAGGCCGGCAGGCGAGAGGCTGCTGTAGCCTCCGAAGTGTTGTGCGCAGCGCAGACAGGCCAGAACGGCAAGGGCTTTCTCCACGACAGGCTTGCGGGAGACGAGCAGCGCTCGATCAGGTACGTACGGCAGGGCCGCGAAGGGCTGCAGCAGGCCGTCGGGACGGAGCACTGCAGGGGCCATCACGATTCCTCGCGCTACCGCGTCGGTCAGCATCGGGAAGCGGTCCGGGTCGATCGGAAGGCCCTGCTGCTGACGCAGCTTCTCGAACTCGTCCGCGAGCCGACCGGACCCGTGATCCCGTACGAGCTCGCCGACCAGATCAGGGTTCTCGAAGCCGAAGAATGGGGAGTATGCCAGGTCGCCGTCAACGGTCCGAATGACCTGCAGCAGGCCGGTGCCCTTGCCCAGTTCCAGCAGGCTGGGGACGTCCGAGCGATCCAAGCCGTAGGAATCCACCATCTCCTCAAGAGGCACGGGGACCGTGGACAGTCCGTCAACAACAAGCAGCATCTGCTGTTCGAAGTCCGTCGGCTCTCGTTCAGCCCAGGAGGTGCCCAGCTTGTCGTACAGATCCTCGTAGTACGGCACCGTCTCCGTGAAGGAGACGATCTTGTTTCCTCGGCGCTTGACCCCCTGAACCACGCCAACGTCCTCAAGGATGCCCACGACCTCGTTGAAGGCGAGCATGTCGACGTCGAGCTGCGTGGCCGCCACACCGGCCAGGGACTGGGCGTCCGTGATGACATCACGACCGCGAATAAGGCCAGCAAGTGTGGCGGCCATACCCACGACTCGCGTATCGCTCAGGGGGTGCAGCAAAGAGGAGTGCGGATCCACGTTGCGTAGACCAGAGTGCACGTCTTGGCACCGCAGTCCTCGCTGGAACGTCTCCATACCTCCACCCTTCACGGGCTGCAACGAAAGGAGGGCGGTACGCGCCAGCAAGGGGGTACACAGACTGGACACGGCCGCTCGTCAGGCAGTTAGCCAGGCAACAGGTACTGAAAGGACCACTCCGCATGGCGGAGTGGTCCTTGACCTGGGTGGGCGATACTGGGTTCGAACCAGTGACCTCTTCGGTGTGAACGAAGCGCTCTCCCACTGAGCTAATCGCCCCGGCGGTCCGCCCTGCGGCGTTCCGACGTCGAAGACTCTAGCGCATCTCCGGGGCTGTTCGCGCATCGAGCGCGCTCCCGGTCAGTTCCACGGGGTGTAGTCCTTGATGTCCCACGGGAGGGTGAAGTCGTAGACGACGAGGTAGGCGATCACCGCGGCGCCGGCGAGGACGCCGCCGATGACGGCGAGGATGGTGTTGCGGCGCTTGGTGCGGGGGTCGAGGGCCTTCTCCTTGGCCTTCTCGGCGGCCTGCTTGGCGTGGTGCAGCGCGCGCTGGGCCCAGGCGAACTCGGTGGCGAGGATGGCCAGGCCGACGATGATGCCCAGGATGCCGGGGCCGGGGGCGACCATCATGACCAGTCCGCCGACCAGGACGGTCGCGCCGACGGTGAAGACGCCGATCCGCCAGGTGGTGTTGAGCAGGGCGTTCCGGCGTACGTACTCGCGGAACCTCAGGTACATCCTCGGCTCCTCGGCGGCGGGCGGAGCCGGAACCTCGGCCGGGACGGCCGGAGCCTCGTTTTCATGGTTAATCGCCACGGTTTTACTGTAAGCCACGAGCCTGGCCGCTTCGGGCCGCCCACGCCGATCCGGCAACCATCGGGACCCTCCCGATCGTCACACATGTTGAGTACCGCCGTCCGCCCGTCAAGCCCGGCCCCACAGGCGTTTGGTCCGTTTTTGCCCAGGTCAGAAGTACTTTTTCCGGTTGTGAGATAGGTCACACAGGCCGGTGGAGCTGGAATGTTCCCTCGTGTTCCCGCAGTTACGCGTCATAGATCGCGGGGATGTCCGTGGGTGGGAGTGAGCCCATCGGAACGCCCGCGCGCCAGCGGGACCGACGTCTGAAGGAAAGTGGCCATGAACAGCAGCACCACCGTCTCAGCCGAGCTGGGCCTTCGTCTCGTCGTCCCTGACCGCACGACCGTCCCCCTGCTCGCCGGTCTGGAGTACGCGGCCGACGATCCGTATGCCATCCGGATGGCCTTCTACGTTGGCGAGGACGAGCCGGTGGAGTGGATTTTCGCTCGGGAGCTGCTCACCGTCGGCATCGTGCGCAAGGTCGGGGACGGCGACGTGGAGGTGTGGCCCGGGGGGCCCGATGACGACACGCTGCACATCGCGCTGTCGTCCCCCTTCGGGAACGCCCTCTTCGAAGCCCCCCTGTCCCCCCTGGCCGACTTCCTGCACCGCACCTACGAGGTGGTGCCGGCCGGGCGGGAGACGGAGTACATCGACATCGACGCCGAGCTGGAGAACCTCCTCTGGCCGTCCTGAGTCATCCGCCCAGCCGGGCGATGTGCCGCATCTTGTTCATCGCGTCCAGCGCCGCGACCTTGTACGACTCGGCGAGCGTGGGGTAGTTGAAGACGGCGTTGACCAGGTAGTCGACCGTTCCGCCGCAGCCCATCACGGTCTGCCCGATATGGACCAGCTCGGTGGCCCCGGTGCCGAAGACGTGCACTCCCAGCAGCCGCCGGTCCTCCGGTGAGACCAGCAGCTTCAGCATGCCGTAGGAGTCTCCGATGATCTGGCCGCGGGCCAGCTCCCGGTAGCGGGAGACGCCCACCTCGAAGGGCACCTTGGCCTCGGTCAGCTCGTCCTCGGTACGGCCCACGAAGCTGATCTCGGGGATCGTGTAGATCCCGATGGGCTGCAGCTCGTGCATCCCGTGCACGGGCTCGCCGCAGGCGTGGTGGGCGGCCAGGCGGCCCTGCTCCATCGAGGTCGCGGCCAGCGACGGGAACCCGATCACGTCCCCGACCGCGTAGATGTGCGGGACCTCGGTGCGGTAGTGCTCGTCGACCTTGATCCGGCCGCGGTGGTCGGCGGCCAGCCCGGCGGCCTCCAGGCCGAGGTCGGCGGTCATGCCCTGCCGGCCGGCCGAGTACATGACCGTGTCGGCGGGGATGCGCTTGCCGCTCTCCAGGACGGTGAGCGCGCCCTGCGGCATCCGTTCGACGGAGGCGACGGTCTCGCGGAATCGGAAGGTGACCGCCAGGTCGCGCAGGTGGTACTTGAGCGCCTCGACGATCTCCAGGTCGCAGAACTCCAGCATCCGCTCGCGCCGTTCGACCACGGTCACCTTGGTGCCGAGGGCGGCGAACATCGAGGCGTACTCGATGCCGATCACCCCGGCGCCGACCACGACCATGGTCTCGGGGATGCGGTCCATGTTGATGATGCCGTCGGAGTCGATGACCGTGCGGTCGTCGAACTCGACGGTGTCGGGACGGGCCGGGCGGGTGCCGGTGGCGATCACGATCCGGTCCGCGGTGACCTTCTGCTCGCGGTCGTGGTCCTGGCCGTTGCCGATGCCCACGGCGTCGGGCGCCAGGAAGCGGCCGGTGCCCGGCAGCACGGTGACCCGGTTGCGGGCGAGCTGGCTGCGGATGACGTCGACCTCCCGGCCGATCACGTGCTGGGTGCGCATGCCGAGGTCGGCGACGGTGATCTCTTCCTTGACGCGGTAGCTCTGGCCGTACAGTTCGCGCTGGTTGAGGCCGGTCAGGTAGAGGACGGCCTCGCGCAGGGTCTTGGACGGGATCGTCCCGGTGTTGATGCAGACCCCGCCCATCATGTTGCGGCGGTCGACGACGGCCACCCGCCGGCCGAGCTTGGCGGCGGCGATGGCCGCCCGCTGCCCGCCGGGTCCCGATCCGAGCACGAGAAGATCGAAATCGCTCACGGATCCCAGTCTGACCGGATTCGAGCTGATCCCATAAGGCCCTGCGGGCCAGGAATCGGTCAGCCGGGCTCCCGGATCCCGTCCAGGAGCGCGTCCAGGCCCGCCTTGATGCGATCCAGCGGCATGCCCCGCACGTGGCGCTGGTAGCGGAAGAGGTTGGCCGCCAGGGGGGCGAGCAGGGCGTCGGCGAGGTACGGGGCGTCGGCGTCCGGCCGGATCCGGCCGATGAGCGTGGCCAGGTGGCTCTGGTAGAGGGCGTACCAGCCGTCGCGGAAGCGCGCGTCCGCCGAGTCCGTCTCGGCCATCTCCAGGAGTTCGGACTGGGCCTCGGTACGGTCGGCGAGGGCGTGCAGGAAGGCCCGTATCCGCTCGGCGGGGGGCGCGTCCGGCGTCCCGGGGGCGCCCGGGCCCAGCGGCGGCGCACCCCGGAGGAAGGCTTCCTGGAATTCGCGCTCGCGGTCGTCGAGCACGGCGTAGACGAGGCCGGCGCGGTCGCGGAAGCGCCGGTAGACGGTGCCGACGCCCACGCCAGCGGCCTTGGCCACCTCGTCCATGGACAGCGCCTCGACGCCGCGCGAGGCCAGGAGGTCGGCGGCGGCGGCGAGGATCTTCCGGCGGTTCTGGGCGGCGTCGGCGCGTTCGGCACGTTCGGCGCGTTCGGCGCGCCCCGGCGAGGGGCCGTCGGCCAGTGGGAGCCCGCGCTCGCCGCCTCCGGGCCGCTCCGCCATCGCCGCCTCTTCCCGCGTCGTCCGTCCGCGCTCGTCGCTCACCGGGCATCTCTCCGGCTCACCGGAATCCCCTTCCCGGACGGGAGCCTACCGAACCGGAGAGCTCTCCGATCCGGGTTGCATCCGGAGATTTCTCCGCTTAGCGTGGAGATCGCGAATAACCGGAGAAATTTCCGATTAGAGGGGAACGCAGGGATGAGCATGCCGCTGGAGGCGAAGAAGGCCCTGGTCACCGGGGGCGGGCGCGGCATCGGCGCCGCGGTCGCGCTGCGCCTGGCCCGGGACGGCGCCGACGTCGCGATCACCTACGTGCACGCCGCCGACCGCGCCGGCGAAGTCGTGGACGAGATCGAGGCGGGCGGCCGCCGCGCGCTCGCCCTCCAGGCGGACGCCGCCGATCCGGAAGCGGTCGCGGCGGCCGTCGACCGTGCCGCCGAGGAGCTCGGCGGTCTCGACATCCTCGTCAACAACGCCGGGATCGCCCCGTACGGGCCCCTGGAGGACGTCACGGCCGAGGAGATCGACCAGACCCTGAACATCCACGTGCGGGCCGTGTTCGTCGCGTCCCAGGCCGCCGCGGCCCGGCATCTGGGCGCCGGCGGGCGGATCGTCAGCATCGGCAGCTCGCTGGCCGAGCGGGTGCCCTACGCGGGCTGGACGCTGTACTCGGCGAGCAAGTCGGCGCTGCTCGGCCTCACCCGCGGCCTGGCCCGCGAACTGGGTCCGCGCGGCATCACCGCCAACGTGATCCAGCCGGGGTCGATCGACACCGAGATGAACCCCGCGGACTCCCCCGAGGCCGAGCAGGAGAAGGAGTTCATCGCCCTGGGCCGGTACGGGCGCGCCGAGGAGATCGCGGCGATGGTCGCGCACCTGGCCGGGCCAGGCGGGGACTACGTCACGGGCGCCGCGATCCCCGTCGACGGCGGCGTGACGGCCTGACCCGGCGCCGCTGAGGCGAGAGGGAACGAACGGGAAAGGTGCTCCGGCCCCGTCGCGGGCTGAGCCGGAGGCCGCTCGCCGGGCCGCCAGGACGATCTGCCTTGGACGCTCCTTTAATCACCGTCCCGGCGGGCACTGGTAAGGCATGGGCAGCTTGAGCACGATCACGGACGCTCCGGTCCTCGGCATCGACATCGGCGGCTCGGGGATCAAGGGCGCGCCGGTCGATCCCGCCACCGGGACGCTGGCCACCGAGCGGCTGCGGATCGACACCCCGCGGCACGCCCAGCCCGAGCCCGTCGCGGAGGTCGTGGGCCGGATCGTCCGGAACTTCGGCTGGACGGGCCCCATCGGCGTGACCTTCCCGGGCGTGGTGGTCGACGGGGTGACGCGCTCGGCCGCCAACGTGTCGAAGAAGTGGATCGGCCTGGACGCCGCGTCGCTGTTCCGCGAGGCCGCCGGGGTGCCGGTGACGCTGCTGAACGACGCGGACGCCGCGGGCATCGCCGAGATGGGCCACGGCGCCGGGCGGGGCCGGGACGGCACGGTCGTGGTGCTCACCCTCGGCACCGGGATCGGCAGCGCGCTGTTCACCGACGGCGCGCTGGTGCCCAACACCGAGTTCGGGCATCTGGAGATCCGCGGCAAGGACGGTGAGGCGCGGGCGTCCGCGCGGGCCCGCGTGGACCACGGTCTGACCTGGGAGAAGTGGGCCGGGAAGCTGTCGGAGTACCTGTCCCGGCTGGAGGCCCTGATCTCGCCGTCGCTGATCGTCGTCGGGGGCGGGGTGAGCCGCAAGGCCGACCGGTTCCTGCCGCTGATCAGCGGGGTGCGGGCGCCGATCGTGCCGGCCGGGCTGGTCAACAACGCGGGCATCGTGGGCGCGGCGATGGCCGCCGCATCCGCGGCCGGCGGGGCCGGTGGGGGCGGCGGATCCGGTGGGGGCGGCGGGGCCGGGGCGGGCGTTCCCGGGCCGGAGCGGCGGGCCGCCGCGCCCTCCGGGTCGTCCAGGCCGCCGGCCCGGCCGCCGGAGGCACGGCGCCGTCACGACGGGCCCGTGCTCGCGGGATCGCGCGCCCGCCTGGGCCTGCCCGCCAGGCCCGAGTGACACCGGACCGGCGGACCCGTCAGCCGGACGAACCGCCGCGCCACCGGCGCAGCAGCACGGTCGCGATCTCCCAGGGCCGCAGCGGCAGGGTGACGGTGCCGCCGGGGCCGATCTCCAGCGGTGCCATGGGGCGTCCCCGCAGGTCCACCCGGGCCGCCTCGCCGAACCCGCCCCTGAGGAACGCCGTCGTGCCCGTCGCCTGCTGGGCCACGAGCCGTACCTCGATCCCGTCCGCGACCTCGCGCAGGCTGGTCATCACCACGCCCCGCCCGCCGATCTCCGGGCCCGCCGCGGGCGGCGGCAGCGGAGCGGAGCGCGGGCCGTACCCGGGCGCCGATAGCAGGTCGTGGCGGTAGGTCTCGGCCGCCGCCAGCACCTCGTGGCCGGGCCCTTCGCCGCCCCGCGCGCGGTACGGCATGATCGCCAGGCCGACGGTGCGCTCGCCCCGGCACTGCGCCCGCGGCGTGGCGAGCTGCGGGCCCGCCGGCTGGTCGCGGTAGGGGTTGCGGTCCCGGGACAGGCGGCCGACCGCGCGCAGCAGCGTCAGCGCCAGCTCGCGCCCCTCCCCCGGCGCCTCCTGGGCGCCGTCCCGCACCAGTTCGTACTCGGTGACGTGCTCCAGCAGCACGGCCAGCCCGCCCGCCGCCACGAACCCGGAGGCGGGGAAGGTCGGCACCGGCCGCTCCCCGAAGCCGCCCTCGGCCGTGAGCCCCCGCTCGACCACCGCGAACTGCCCCTCGGCGAACGACGACCGCGCCGCCCTCGGCAGCGGCAGGTGCAGGCGCACCCGGTGGTCGTCGCACCGGTTGTCGAAGGTCACCCACAGGCGCAGGTACGGCTCGCCCGCCCGCAGCTCCACCCGGGTCGTGACGACCACGTCCTCCTCGGCCACCGCGCGGGTGCCCCGCCGCACGTCGCCCGCGACCGGCCAGCCGTAGGTCCGCACGACGTCGAACGCCCCCACCAGCGGCCCCGGCCACACCGGCTCGACGCGCACCGACGAGGGGACGTCGACGAGGCGGTCGCGGCGCGGCGGCGGGGCGTGGTCGTAGGTGTCGCCGAGATCGCCGCCGTCCACGATCCGCCCGAGGCCCTCGACCACCTCCCCGCCCGCGGTCCGCAGCGTGAGGGTGCCGTCAGCGCGCGCCTCGACGCGCAGCAGCCCGTTGTCGAGCGCGACCCCGGCGCCCGCGGGCCCCGGCCTGGCGCGCACCCCCGAACCCGACCCCGGTGCCGTGCCCAGGCCCGGCCCGGTGCCGGTGGCGGTGCCGTTGGGAACGCCCGTCTCGGCCTGGACGGGCATGTCGAACGGCACCGCCATCTCCCCGTCCCCGCCCGGGGCGAGGCTGGTGAGCCCCAGCGGCGGCGTCTCGACGAGGGCCGCGACCGTCCAGCGCGGGTCGGCGAGGATCCGCACCCGCCACGCCCCGTCCGCGTCGCGCAGCCGCTCCTTGAGGGCGGCGAGGTCGAAGCGGGTCTCGGCGCGCCGCGTCACGTGGAAGGTCAGCGTGCGGTCCGCGGCGGACACCGACCAGTCCCGGATCTCCTGGCCGAACAGGACGTTGCCGTAGATCCGCTCGAGCACGAGCGGGAGGTCGCGGGCGGGGTGCACGGCGTCGTCCAGCACGGTCGGCGCCTTCTCGAGGATCTGGGCCGGGACGCGCCGCCCGTCAGCCGTCCGCAGCGCCGGCCCGCCGGACCCGGCCGGGCCGCCGGGAGCGGCGGTGGCGGCGGCCGGCACGTCCAGCGTGACCAGGCCGGTGCGCGGCCACGGGCTCGGGTTGAACACCAGGTGCCCGTCGAGGGGGACGGCGGCGGCGCGCTCGGCGGTGACCAGGTCGCAGACCGCCCGCCCGAGCTGCTCGGCCTCGGCCATGCGCGCCGCGACCTGCTCGGCGGTCTCGTCGCTGCCGCAGCCCGTGACCGAGTCATGGCAGCCGGCCTCGATGATCCGGCGCCAGGCCAGGTCGAGGAAGCGCCGCGCGGGGCCGGTGTGCCAGAGCGCGGCCAGCGGCTCGGCCTGCCGCTCGACCAGGCGCTCGGCGCGGCCCATCGCCTGCTTGAGGTGCACGCGGGCCGAGATCACCCCGGGCAGGAGGTTGGCCCGCGCGTGCGACCGCAGCTCGCCGCGCACGCGGGTGAGCCCGTCCACGGAGGTCTGCTCGCCCGCGAAGTACCCGGCGAGGGTGTCCAGCCGCATCGGCAGCCCGGCGTCGGCGACCTGGTCGGCCAGATCACCGGCCGGGGCGGTGTGGTCGGACCCGTACATCGCCAGCAGCGCACCGCCCTCGGGCCGCCAGGGCCGCATCCGCCTCACGAACTCGGCCGCCCGCCGGTAGAGCGGCGGGCCGGCCTCGCCGTGGAACGCCTCGCGCCCGAACATCCAGGCCGCGTTCACATAACCGCCTTCGGGCAGGTACACGGCCCGGACGACCGAGCCGTCGGGCGCTTCCCAGGCGAAGGCGTGGTTCTGCACGCGCGCCGGTACGCCCCGCCACACGCACGCATGCGGGATGCCCGACAGCAGGAGGATCTGCGGCATCTGCGCGCAGTGGCCGAACTGGTCGGGCAGGTAGCCCACCGCCATCGCCGCGCCGAGTTCCTCGGCCCGGCTCAGGCCGAGCCGGAGGTTGCGGACGAGGGTCTCGCCGGAGCACAGGAACTCGTCCTGCAGGATCTGCCAGGGCCCGACCGCGAGGCGCCCCTCCCGGACGAGGGCCGCGACGCGCTCTCGATTCTCCGGACGGACCTCCAGATAGTCGTCGACAGCCGCCATCTGGCCGTCGAGGGTGAAGCGCCAGCGGGGATCGCGTTCCATCTGTTCGATGACGGCGTCGAGCAGCGCCACCAGCCGAACGCGAAAACGCTGGAACGGCAGATACCACTCCCGATCCCAATGCGTATGCGGTACGACGACGATCGAATCATCGGTTCGGCCCTCTGAGTTCACCAGGCCCGCCTCCCGATGCCGGAACCATTCGGCCGCGTTGTACGAATCCCCACGTTCCATGCCCCCACATGGCATTTCCGGCCCGCCCGACCGGCCCTCCCAGACGCCCCTTCCGCCCCCGACGGCGCGTTGGACACCCCCTCTGACCTGAGCTTATCCACACCTCTAGGAATTCTGACCGATTCCGGCCGCGCGACGGCGACCTTCTTGATCACGCATCGGCACGGCGACAAACTGCGAGATGGGCTCCCGGCCGAAATGCGCGGCGGCCGCCCCTCGCCCCGGAGGGAACTTCGCGGTCGCGGATCGCGTCTCATTCTCGGATCGGCCGTTTCGGCTCACGCCCGAAGGCCGACACGGCAAGGAGGATGCTCCCGGATGGAGTTGGACCGGCTGTTCGACCAGCGGCGCGCTTCACCGATCACGGTCAGCGAGGTATTCGTCGACCGGAAGCATCACATCGACACATTCGACGCCGCCGTTCGGCGGCTGGGCGAGCACGCGCAGCCCGCGGCCACCGCTCCCCCGCAGAGGCGCAACCTGCTCGCCTTCTACGGGCTCGGCGGGATCGGCAAGACCTCCCTGTCCAAACAGCTGGAGCGGCGCTTCCGCGACGGGGAGCACGAGGACGCGGCGTCCAAGAGGCCGGTCTGCCGGATCAACCTGGACGATCCGGCACTGACCGACCTGGAGACCCTGGTCATCATCATCCGCTCGGCGGTGGGCGAGCATCTCGGGCACTGCCCGGCCTTCGACCTGGCGCTGTCGGTCTACTGGCAGCGCAGCCACCCCGGCCTGCCGATGCGGGCCGTCCTCGAACGCAACTCGGCGCTGCGCCGTTTCAACGGCGCGCTGGAGCTGCCGCGCCAGCTCGACGAGTCGCTCAACGCGCTGCTCGGCCCCGTCCCCCTGGCCGGGCTGGCCAGGCAGGCCACCGGCATGCTCGTGGGCAGGATCCGCGACAAGATCAGGCGGGACCGGCTCCTCACCGAATGCCCCGGCTTCGCGGAGGTCCTGGAGACCGAGTCCCCCCGGGAGATGCTGCCCTTCCTCCCCGCGCTCCTCTCCTGGGACCTGGCGCAGCACCACCAGGACGAACCGATCCAGACCGTGGTGTTCATGGACACCTTCGAACGGGTGGACGGGCAGCAGCGCGTGCAGGGCTGCCTGGAGGACCAATTCTCCAGGCTCATGTACCTGATGCCCAACGTACTGTTCGTGATCACCGGCCGGAATCGCCTGACCTGGGGCGACGGTCACCATGGAGCGATTCATTACAGCGGTTCCAACTACTGGCCGGCACTCGCCGCCGCGCCCCCGGCCCCTTTCGCGCCCTCGCAGCAGCGGCTGTCCGGCCTGAAGGACGACGACGCCGACGGCTACCTGCGATTCCGGCTGACGCACGAGGGCGAGCCCGCCATCCCCGAGCCCATCCGCCAGAAGATCATCGACTCGTCCGGTGGAGTTCCCCTCTACCTGGAACTTTCGGCGGAATACTTCGATCAACTCGCAGCAAGCGGACAGTCGCCCGATCCGGAAGGATTCGGGGGGACGTTCGCGGAAATGGTTATTCGCGTGATGCGTGATCTGACATTCGAGGAGCGCGCCCTGCTGCGCGCCTCGTCCATGGTCGACCGGTTCGACGCCGAACTGCTGAGGGCGGCGGTGCCGGACGTCCGCGACGCGGCCGTCGAGCGCTTCCTGGCACGGCCGATCGTGCAGGTCGAGGACTCGGGCTGGCTCCAGCGGTCGGTCGACGAGTACATCCGCGACGCCGTCCGCGAGCACGACCCCGAGACCGACGACGCCTGGTCGGAGAACGAATGGCGGGTCGCGGCCGACCGCATGGTCGACGACCTGCGGGCCCGCCTCCGCGAGGACGTCAAGGACCCCACGACCGCCGACCCGGCCCGGCTCATCCAGGGCTTCAGCGCGGCCGCCCGGCTCTCGCTCCGGACCGGCAAGGTCCCCGACTGGCTGTACGACATGGCCTACGCGCTGAGGCTGCACCACCACACCGGGGCGCTGGAGGCCGTCTCGTCCTGGACGGTGCCCGCCGGGCATCCGCTGGAGGCCTTCGTCCTCACCTGCCAGGGCATGGCCCAGCGCAGCCTCGGCGACCGGGAGGCCTCGGCGCGCCTGCTGGAGCGCGCGGCGGCCCATCCGCGGATCAGCCCGTACGCCCGGCTCTTCATCGAGCACCGGTACGTCAAGGCGCTGGAGGAGGTCGGACGGTACCGCGAGGCCGAGGAGCTGGCCGCCGAGGTCGCCGCGGCGCCGAGCACGCTGCGGGAGACCGCCGCGAAGGACCTGGCCTGGATCAGCTGGATCCGCGGCGACGGCCGCCGCCTCCTCGCCTGGGCGCTGCCCAACCGCGCCTCGACGATCGGTTTCCACCGGGCACAGGCGCTGGACCTGCTCGGCCAGTTCCACATGCTGCAGGGCGACCTGGCCGCCGCCGAGCAGTGCTTCCACGACCTGATCGACGATCCCGAGCTGGAGGAGGGCGGCGTCCTCCGCGACACCGGCTGGCGGCACCTGGGGATGGTGATGTCCCTCCGCAGGCCGCTGGACGCCGAGACCGTCCTCGACCGTGCCCTCCAGGTCAACCGGGACCTGGAGGTGGGCGTGGGGATCGCGCAGACCCACATCTGGCGGGGCGTGGCGCGCACGGGCACGCATCCGGCCGCGGACGCGCACACGCTCATCGTGCGGGGAGAGGAGCTGCTGAACGCCAGCAACGGGCTCGCCGACCGGTGGATGGTCCTGCTGGCCCGCACCTTCCTCGCCGCCGTCGACGGCACCGACTCCGAGCTGCTGGAGGCGGCGCGGACCCTCATGGACCACGTGCGCGAGCAGGACTGCCATCCCGGGCTGGCCGAGATCGCCGCACGCTGGCTGGCGGTGCGCGGCGTGACCGGGCCGTCGCCCGTGGAGTCGGAGTACTGGCTCGACCGTTCGGCGTCCCTCGCCAACTGGGAGGCCGTGCTGCGGGAGCGGCGCGACGCACGACGCGGCTGAACCGCCCGCGAGGGCGTGTCAGGGGTCCATCAACTCGCTGGAACGGCCGGTGAAGGCCTCCATCGCCTTGGTGGTGATCGGGCCGGGTGCCGCGGGCAGTTCGGTGCCGTCGACCAGGCGGATCGGCTGGACGTCACGGGTCGTGGAGGTCAGGAACGCCTCCTCGGCCCGGTAGAGGTCCTCCAGGGGGAGGTCCTCCTCCTCGGCGCCGAACCACTCCAGCACCAGCGCCCGGGTCACTCCGGCCAGGCAGCCCGACGACAGCGGCGGGGTGACCAGCCGGCCGCCGCGGACGACGAAGATGTTGGTGCCGGTGCCCTCGCACAGGTTCCCGGCCAGGTTCCCGAAGATCGCCTCGCCGCCACCGCGCTCCTTGGCGTAGGCCAGCGCCAGCGCGTTCTCCGCGTACGAGGTCGTCTTCAGCCCGCTCAGCGCGCCCCGCTCGTTGCGCGGCCAGGGCACCACCGTCACCGCCGCCGTCGCGGGGAACGGCTTCTGCTCCGCCACGATGATCGAGACCGTCGGCCCGGTGCTCCCCCGGTCGGAGCCGAGCGGCCCGGGCCCGCTGGTGTAGGTGATCCGGACGCGGGCCAGCGGCCACTTGGGCGCGGCGGCCAGCACCTCCAGCGTGCCGTGCGCCAGCGCGTCCTGGTCGGGCTCGGGCAGCCCCAGCCCGGCGGCCGAGACCGCCAGCCTCCGCAGGTGCCGGGTGAGCGCGAACGGCTCACCGTTGGTGGCCTTCACCGTCTCGAAGACGCCGTCCCCCACCAGCATCCCGTGGTCGAACACCGACACCAGCGCCCGGTCGGGATCGAGCAGCTCCCCGTTCAGCCAGATCTTGCCCTGCACCGCCGTCACCGGCAGCCACCTCCAATAGCCGAGCCGCCTTCAGCTCGGTCTCGCGCCATTCACGGGCCGGCTCGGACCCCCAGGTGATCCCCGCCCCGGTACCGAACCGCAGCAGGCCCTCCTCGGCCCAGAACGTCCGGATGCCGACCGCCAGGGCCCCGCGCCGGGAGTCCGCGTCCACCCAGCCGATGGCCCCACAGTACGGGCCGCGGGGAACTGGTTCGAGCTCATCCAGCAAGGCCAGCGCGCTGGACTTCGGCGCGCCGGTGACCGAACCGGGAGGAAAGGTGGCCTCCGCCAGTTCCGGCCAGCCGGTCCCCGGCGCGAGCCTCGCCCGGACGGTGGAGACCAGATGCACCAGCCCCGGATGCCGCTCGACCGCGCACAGCTCCGGCACGGTCACCGACCCGACCTCGGCCGTCCGGCCCAGGTCGTTGCGGACCAGATCCACGATCATCACGTTCTCGGCCCGGTCCTTGGGCAGCAGGTCCTCCTCGGTACGGCCCGTCCCCTTGATGGGGCGCGACTCCACCACGTCGCCGTCCCGCGCCAGATACAGCTCGGGGGAGGCGCTCGCTATCTCCAGGCCGGGAACCTTGAGGGTCATCGCGTACGGTGCCGGATGGTGTTCCTCCAGCCTCCGGCCCAGCCCGGCGATGTCCGCGTCCCGCCCCATGGGGGCGCTCAGGACCCGGCACAGATTGGCCTGGTAGACGATGCCCTTTCCGATGGCGTCCCGGATGCGTTCGACACCGTGCATGTAGGCCGCCTCGTCCAGCGACGTGCTCCACTCCCCTGGCGGCGCCCAGCGTCCCCTGGGATGGGTCCCGGACCCGACGTGCTCGAACCGGGCGCAGGTGACCTTCCCCTCGTAGGTGACGGCGACGGCCCACCAGCCCCGCGATTCCAGCGCCCCGAGGTCGGAGGTCAGATCCACCAGCCCGGTGGCCAGCCGGCCGCCCGCGTAGGCGAACCCGTTCACGGCAGTACGCACCCGAACGAATCGGCCAGCCCCGCGTCGCCGGCCTCGGTCACGTACAGCTCGCGGCCCTTGCCCCTTTCGAGCCACCCCAGGTCGATGAGCCGGGACAGCAGGGCCGCTCCCAGCGCGCCGTTCAGATGGGGCCGCCGTTCCGTCCAGTCGAGGCACTCCCCGGCGAACCGCCGCCGCGCGCGCCGCAGCGCCCGTACGTCGATCCCCAGCCCGCCGAAACGCTCCTCGCCCTTCACCGTCACATCGACCAGCGGCGCCCCCTGCGCGGCCGCCTCGATCAGCCCGCCCCCGAGCAGCGCCGCGTACAGGGCGACGCCCGCCTCACCGGCCAGGTGGTCGTAGCAGCCGCGCGCCCGGTGCAGCCTCCGCGCCTCCCGCGACTGCCGCAGGCTCCGCACCTCCGCGGCGGGGCTGATCCGGCTCAGCGCCTCGATGACCTCCGCCACCTCGGGCCCCGCCAGCCGGTAGTACCGGTGCCGCCCCTGCCTGATCACCGTCACGAGCCCGCCGTCCAGCAGCCGCCCCAGGTGGGCGCTGGCCGTCTGCGCGCTCACCCCCGCCGTGCGCGCCAGCTCCCCGGCCGCCAGCGGCCGCCCGTCCAGCAGGGCCGTCAGCATCGCCGCCCGCCCGCGGTCCCCCATCAGGGCCGCGACCGGCGCGATGTCCGCCTGATAACCGGTCATATGTCCGACCCTAGGCGCCGCACGCTTCGACGCCGCTCGAACCGCCCCGGTAATCCAGTTTGGGGAAGCGGCCGGGACACGCTAATGTTTTCCCCGTCGCCGCGAGGGGCCCCGGCCCCGAGCAGCACACGCGGAAGTGGCTCAGGGGTAGAGCATCACCTTGCCAAGGTGAGGGTCGCGGGTTCAAATCCCGTCTTCCGCTCTGAGGTGAGGCAACAGTCTCGCTCTGGTGGAGTGGCCGAGAGGCGAGGCAACGGCCTGCAAAGCCGTGTACACGGGTTCAAATCCCGTCTCCACCTCGATGAACGCGCCCCTGAGGGGCACGCTCGCGGGCGATTAGCTCAGTGGGAGAGCGCTACCTTGACACGGTAGAGGCCACTGGTTCAATCCCAGTATCGCCCACCGGTTCTCTTCGACTCGCAGACCCCGTCTCAGATCCTGAGACGGGGTCTTCGCCGTTTTCCGGCGCTGCCGTCGATGATCTCGATCACACCCCGGAGGACGAGGACGAGGACGGCCGGACGGCCGGGCCGCGACCGGCGCCCGGTCGCCGAGGACGTGCGCCGCGAACTCCTGCGCCGCCCCCCTTTCAGCCGTCCCGCCTTCAGCCGCCCCGCTCGAGGGTGAGGCGGGTCAGCTCCACGCGGGAGCTGACGTCCATCTTGCGGAAGATCTGCCGCAGGTGGAAGGCGACGGTGTGGGTGCTGAGGAAGAGCCGTTCGGCCGCCTGCCGGTTCGTCAGGCCCTCGGCCACCAGGCGGGCGACCTGGAGTTCGGTCCCGGTGAGGCTCTCCCACCCCGAGACCGGGCGGTCGGTGGTGGACCAGTGGCGGTGCCGCACGCCGAACTTGCGGAGCCGTCCGCGGACCCGTGCCTCGTCGCGGGCCGCGCCGAGGGCCTCGTAGCCGTTCAGCGCCCGTTCGAGGTGCTCGATCGCGGCGTTCCGGCCGGCGCCGCGCCGGGTGCCGGCAAGGACGCCGGCGTCCTCGGCGGCGGTGGCCCCGGCCCAGGGGTCGGGGTACCGGCCGGCCGCCCACAGCAGCGGCGACGGGTCGCGGTCGCGCAGCCCGCGCGCGTGGGCTGCGGCCACGCTCAGGTGGACGGTTTCGGGGTCGCCGTGCGCCAGCCGCTCGGCCGTACGGGCCACGGCCGAGGCCGCTTCGGGCAGCCCGGCGGCCAGCGCGGTGCGGACAAGCCATGCCGCGGCGGCCCCGTCCCCGATGAGCACTCCCTGGCGGGCCGGCAGGTCGTCCCAGAGGGGCCGGTACGCGGCGACGGCGTCCGCCGGTCCGGATTCGGCCTCCATGAGCCGTGCCCTGACCAGGTCGAGCATGCCGTGCGACGGCGGCAGGCCGGGCGAGCGGGCGTCCCGGGCGTGCGCGGCGGCCGCCGCCACGTCGCCGCAGCGCAGCGTCGCCTCGGCCAGGAGCGGCGTCGCGGTGGAGGCCAGCAGCAGGTTCCCCAGCCTCCGGCTGCCCGCGACGGCCGTTTCCGCCTCGGCCCGCGCCTGCCGGAGCCTGCCCGACGCCAGGTGGGAGCCCGCCCGCAGCAGTGCCGGGAACGGGCTCCACGGCAGCTGCGTGTCGGCGAGTACGGCGCGGGCCTTGTCGCCCCGGCCGATGTCGTTCAGCATCATCGCCACGATGAGGCGCACCGGAACGGCGCAACCGTCCACTGAGCCCGGCCCGGCGGCCTGGACGGCCTCCATGGCGGTGTGCAGCGCCTCACGCACCCGGCCCGCGTCCCACGCCTCGTGGGCGCGCCGGAGCAGTGCCGCGGCGACCACTTCGCCGGTGTGCTCCCCGGGGCTGGCGAGGATGGGCTCCACCGGGACTGTGTCCTGCACAGGCAGCAGGCACCGCAGCGCCTCGTCCTTCAGCGGGTCGTCCAGTGCGGGCTCGGCCAGGGTGGTCTCCGCCGCCGCCACGGCCTCGCCCGGATCGCCCGCCACACGGCGGATCCGCGACAGCATGCAGCGCAGCCGGGCGGCCGTGGGCACGGGCATGGGCATGGGCGCGGCCAGCGCGGACCGGGCGAGTTCGGACGCCTGCTCGGGACGGCCGTCCGCGGCGAGCCGGCCGGCGGCCGCCAGCGTCCGCGCGGGCCTGGCAGGATCGCCCGGTCCGGTGAGTTCCAGGGCGTGCAGGGCCAGCGCCGCGGCGGCGCCGGGCGACGCGGCGCCGATCCGTACGACCGCCTCATCCAGCCTCGCCAGCGCCCTGTCATCGCCGCGCTGGGCGCCGAGCGCCAGGTGCCCGGCCACGTCCGGCCAGCGGTGGCCCCGGTCGAGCAGGACATCGGCCGCCTGCTGGTGCAGCGCGCGCCGGACGGCCACCGGCACCGAGCCGGTGGCCGCACGCCACACCAGTTCGTTGCGGAAGGCCAGTTCGCCCCCGGAGGCGGCGAGCACGCCCGCGGCCATCGCCTCCTGCACGCTGGGCAGCAGCGAGGCCGGGGACTCCCCCAGGACCGCGCAGGCGTCGGCGCACCGGAAGGTCCGGCCGAGGACGACGGCGACCCCGACCAGCCGCCGGGTGGGACCGCTGAGATGGGCGAACCTGCGGCGCGCGGCGTCCAGGGCCCTCCGGGGCAGGCCCGCCGGCTCCGGCCGGGCGAGGCCGTCGACGAGCCGCACGGTGCCGTCCTCGCGCAGCCCCGCCAGCAGTTCGGCGAGCAGGAAGGGGTTGCCCTCGGCCGTCCCGGCCAGCGCCCGCAGCCGCCGGCCGGGCGGCGCCCCGAACGCGTCGAACATCATCGCCCGCTGCGCCTCGCCGTCCAGCGGCCCCAGGACCGTCCTGACCGCTCCCTCGTCCTCGAGCAGGTCGAAGAGCAGGGCCGAGGGGCCGGGCACGGGCCGGCGAAGCAGCAGCCAGCTCACCGGTGCCGCGGCAAGGCTCTCGCGCAGCGCGCAGATGGCCGCGAGCGTGGCGGAGTCGGCCCATTGCAGGTCGTCCAGGCCGATCAGCAACGGCCCGCCGCGGGCCCGCTCGGCGATGGCCCGGCCGAGCCCTTCCACCGGGTCCGGGAACGCGGGGCCCGCGGCGGCGGACGGGCCGAACGCGTTCAGGAGGGGTTGCAGCGGGCGGCCCTGGCCGAGCGCCACGCAGCGCCCGCCGGCCGTCTGGAGCCCAAGATCGCGGGCCGCTCCGAGAGCCTCGGCCCGCAGCATCGATTTGCCGGTGCCCGGATCGCCCTCGACGAGCAGGGTGCCCGCGCCGCCCGCCGCGGCGGCATCGAGAAGTTCGAGCACCGGTTTCCCTTCGGTCTCGCGGCCGCGCATCTCGCGCCCCGGCCATGGGCGCGGACCGGCCTCCCGCGCACCCGGCCGCCATGCCGCCCGCGCTCGCGCACCAACCATGAGATCAGGATCCGTCCGGCGGCCGGGCGGACGTCAGGTCACGCGGGGACGAAGCGGGACCCGCGCCTCGTCACGGCGACGGCATGGCGGAGGCCAGGACTCCCCCTCGCGGGACACAGGGCCATCGGGTTTTGGTCCCGTCAGGACCAACAGGCGACAACAGTCCGTTATCGGGGCATCGCCCCCGCCTATCCTTGAAAGGGTGCACGGTGGGCATTCTTCCGGCAGTCGGAAGAGGGGGTCGGCGCCGGTCGCGAGGGGTCCCGGCGACGAGGCGACCGTGCTGGACCGGCTGGCCGGCGTGCGGGCGCTCCTCTCGCTGTTCACGGTGATGACCGGGAGCGCCGACGAGCACCAGATCCTCCGGCTCACCGGCAGCTCCGTGCCCGAGTTCGCCCGGTGCCGTTCCCTGGGCGTCCACCTCCTCGGCACGGGCCCCGGCGCCGGCGCGCGCGCCGATCCCGATGGGCCGCTTGAGGCGCGACTCGCCGCGCTGGGCGAGGCCGGTGGTTCGGTGGCGGCGGTGGAAGAAGAATGGGCCTGGGCGTATCCGCTGCGCAGCCCCGCCGGGACCCTCGGCCACCTGGTGGTCTGCGCCGAGGCCGAGCCGTCCGCCTTCGAGCAGTTCCTGCTCCGGGCGCTCGCCCAGCAGACGGGCATCGCGCTCGACAACGCCCGCGTGCACGAGCGGGAGCGCACGCTCACCGAGCAGTTGCACGCCGCCAGGGCCGCGCTCTCCGAGACGGCCGCGGAGCTGGAGCAGTGCAGGGCCTTCCACGACCGGCTCACCGGCGTCGCCACGATGGGCGAGGGCGTGGAGGGCATCGCGCACGTGCTGTTCGAGCTCACCGGCCGTCCCGTGGCCGTCGAGGACCGGCACGGCAACCTGCACGCCTGGGCCGGCCCCGGGCGGCCCGACCCCTACCCCAAGCCCTCGCCCGAGGAACGGGAGCGGGTCCTGGGCCGCGTGGCCGAGGCGGGCGCGCCGGTCCGGCACGGCGGGCGCCTGATCACCACGGCCGGGACGCGCGACGGCGCCTTCGGCGTGCTGGCGCTGATCGACGCCGACGGCGCCGCCGGCCCGCCCGAGCAGGCCGCGCTGAAGCACGCCGCCGCCGTCCTGGCGGTCGAGCTCGCCCACCTGCAGAGCCTGGTGGAGGTGGAGCTGCGGCTGGGCCGCGACCTGGTGGACGATCTCCTCGGCGGCGACGGGGCGGGCGAGGAGGCCACGGTCGCCCGGGCGCGGGCGCTCGGCTACGACCTGCACGCCGTCCGGCGGATCGTCGTCGTCGACTGCCCCGGCGCGCCCGCCGGGGACGCGCTGGCCCAGGCGGTGCGGCGGGTGGTCGGCCGGGCCGGGCGCGGCTCGCTGTCGGTGGCGCGGGGCCGCGAGGTCGTGGTGCTGTCGGCCGCGGAAGGGCCGTGGCCCCGGTTCCGCGCGTCGGTGCGCCGGGAGCTGGGCGGCCGGCGCTGCCGGGTGGGGGTCGGCGGGCGGTGCGCCCGGCCCGGCGACTTCCCGCGGTCGTACCGTGAGGCCCGGCTCGCGCTGGCGATCCAGGAGGCCGCCGGCGGCGGCGACGGCGCCACCGAGTTCGACCGGCTCGGCGTCTACCGGGTGCTCGCCGGCGGCGGGGAGCCGGAGCTGGTCGAGTCGTTCGTCCAGTCCTGGCTGGGCACGCTGGTCGACTACGACGACCGGCACGGCTCCGAGCTGGTGACGACGCTGAGCCGGTACCTGGAACACGGCGGCGCCTACGACGCCACCTCCAGGGCGCTGTCGATCCATCGCAGCACGCTCAAGTACCGGCTGCAGCGCATCAGGCTGCTCACCGGGCACGACCTGTCCGATCCCGAGACGCGGTTCAGCCTCGAACTCGCCGCCCGGGCCTGGAAGACCCTCGCCGCACTGCGCTCCGTGGGCCGTTGACGCCGGGCCGGCCGGTGACGCCGGGCCGTCTCTCCTCCGGTCCGTTCCCGGCGGTTCCCGCGCCCGGGACGTGCACGCGGCGCCCGCGTGTCCAAGGCCGGCACGTCGCCGCGGCCACGCCGGTGCGCGTGGCCGCGGGCGGGCCGTCAGCGGGAGACCTCGATGTGCTTCGGCCTCGCGGCCTGGGCCTTGGGCAGCGTCAGGGTCAGCACGCCGTGCTCGAGCTTCGCCTCGACCTTGTCCACGTCCACGTCGCCCGGCAGCATGCCGCGGAACTCGAACCGGCCCACCTTGCGGGTGCGGCGGCGCAGCTTGGCGCGCTCCTTCTCGACGATCTCGCCTGCGACCGACAGCTCACGGTCGTTGAGCTGGATGTCCAGGTCCTCCCTGCGTACGCCCGGCACGTCGATGTCGACGATGTAGGCCTCCTCGCTCTCGGCGACGTCGGCGGCCGGAATCCAGGGCCCCTCCACCTGCGCCTGGGCGCCCGCGGGCAGCCCGAAGGCCAGGTTCAGGAGCTGGCCCATCTGGTCGTGCAGCTCCTCGAACTGCCGGGCGGGATCGTACACGGCGACGTTCCTGCCGGTGGGGCGGCGAACGGGTTGCTGCGTCATCGCGAAACCTCCTTCGCTGGGGTGCCCGGGCAGGCACCTCCTCCTCGCCCCGATGCTCGTCCCGCCCTCCGGACGCCACATCCTCAATCCGGGTAGTTCCGGCGAACGGGATGCGGGGGTCCGGGCCGGGCGGCAGAGAACTACCCGACCTGAGGATCCGCGCCACGGCGGGAGCCGCGCATCGTGGAACGCGCCCGCACCGGCTATCGGAGGAGGAGGTGTGACGCGATGGCCACGCTCCCCCACGCCGTGTCGGACGGCCGCCCGCGGGAGACCGCGCCGGGGCTTGCGGGCAGGGCCGTCCCGTGGCCGCTGCCGGCCTCGAAGCTGGCCGTGCCGGACGTCCCGGACGGGGCGGTCGCCCGCCCTCGCCTGGGCGCCCTGCTCGACTCCGGCGTGAAGGGCCCGATCACGCTCCTGACCGCCCCGGCGGGCTGGGGCAAGACGGCCCTGCTGGCCTGGTGGGCGCGGTCGGCGGAGCGGCGGCTCGGCTGGCTGTCCCTCGAACCGGGCGACGAACGGCGCTTCTGGCCCTGCCTGTGGGCGGCGCTGCGCACCGCCGAGCCCCTTTCCGGCGGCCCTTCCCTGACCGCGCTCGCCGGGACGCTCACCGGCCTGCGCGCTCCGGTCGTCCTCGTCCTCGACGGCTTCCACGAGATCCATGACCCGGCGGTCATGAGCGGGCTGCAGTTCCTGCTCCGCCACGCCGGGGCGCGGCTGCGGCTGGTCATCGCCACCCGCGCCGACCCCGGGCCGTGGCTGGCGCGCTGGCGCCTCGGCGGCGCGGTCACCGAACTGGACGCCGCCGACCTCTCGTTCACCGCCGAGGAGACGGCGGACCTACTGGGCCGCCAAGGCCCGGCGGTCCCCTGCGACTGCGCGGAGAGCCTGCGGGAACGCACCGAGGGCTGGCCCGCGGGCCTGCGCCTGGCCGCGCACGCGATGCGCGGGCATCCCGACCCGCTCAGATTCGCCGACCGGCTGACCGGCGACCACGACGGCATCGCCCGCTACCTGGCCGCGGAGGTCCTCGCCACGCTGCCGGAGGAGGCGGTCAGGGCGCTGCTCGCCGGTTCGGTGGTGGAGCGTCTCAGCGGGAGCCTGCTCGACGCCCTGGTCGGAGGGTCCGGAGGGGAGCGGGTCCTTGCCGGTCTCGGGGATTTGAGCGGCTTCGTCGTCCCCCTCGACGACCGGCGTTCGTGGTATCGCCTGCACCGCCTGTTCGGCGAGTCGCTGCGCGCCGAGCTCGGTCGGCGGGCGGCGTGGCGGATCCCGGAGCTGCACCGCCGCGCCGCCGCCTGGTACGAGGGCCGAGGCCTCCCCCGCGACGCCCTTCGCCACGCCACGGCGGCCCCCGACTGGGCGGGCGCCGCGGACCTGCTGGTCCGGCACTGGCATGAGCTGCTGCTGAGCCCCCACGACCAGGAGGCGCGGACGCCCGCACCGCAGCCGCCGGACGCGGCGCTGCGCGATCTGCCGGAACTGGCCTTGGCACTGGCGGCGGACCGGCAGAGCACCGGCGACCTCAACGGCGCCTCCGGCTTCCTCACCACGGCCGGCCTGCACGCCCGAGCGCTCCCCGGAGATCGGCGGCGCCGGTTGGAGCCGATGGCCGAGGCGGTCCGCCTGGCTCAGGCCCGCCTCACGGGCGACGTCGGGGCGGCGCTGTCGTCCGCTCCGCGCATGCTCGCACTCCTCCGGCGAGACGAGGACCGGGACGACGGCCGCCAGGCCGCCGCGCCGCCGTCACGGGCCGGTGAGCGCGCCCGTCAGCGCGCCCGTGCCGGAACGCTTCTCGCGCTGGGTTGGGCACGGCTCGCCGACGGCGACCTCGGAGCGGCGAAGCGCGCCCTGGCCGGAGCGCTCACGGCGGCCGAACGCGCGGGGGCCGAAGACGCCCGGCCGCGGATCCTCAGCAGGCTGGCCGCCGTCCTGGCGCTGCGCGGTGAGCTGCGGGACGCGGCACAGGCCGCACGGACCGCCCTGCGCCTGGCACCGTGCCGTCCCGCTGACCCTGAGGCCGCGCACGCCTACCTGGCCCTCGCGCTCGTGCACCACGAGCGGGACCGGATCGACGACGCCGGGCGTTACCTGGATCTGGCCACCCTTCCCCGGGGCTGCCCGGGCGAGCAACCGCTCATCGCCCTGACGGCACTCGTGCGGGCCTGGGTGCAGCTGGCCTGCTGCGACCTTCCGCACGCGCACGAGACGTTGCGGGCCGTCCGCCGCGACCTGGGCGCATGGGCGCCGCCTCGTCACCTCGCACACCTGCTCGCGGCGGCCGAAGCCGACCTGCGGATCGCCCACGGGGACACGGGTACCGCGGCAGCGCTGCTGGCCTCGCGTACCGAACGGCCGGAGACCGCCGCGCCGCTGGCCGTGGTGCTGGCCTGCACCCGGCTGCGGGACGGCGATCCGGCCGGGGCGCTGCGCGTCATCGCACGCTCGGCAGGGGCCGCGCGGGCCGTCCAGCAGCAGGCCGTCCGGCTGCGGCACCGGTTGCTGGAGGCGCTGGCCGCCGACCGGCTCGGCGACGGCCGGAAAGCCTCCCAGGCCTTGGAGGCGGCCCTGGGCTCGGCCTGCGAGGAGGGCTTTCTGCGAGTGTTCAGGGGTGAAGGGCCGCCCGCACTGCACCTGCTGGCCGGCCATCTCGACTCCGGGACGGCGCACCGGCCGTTCATCGCCGAACTCCTCCGCTCCCCCGGCACGGGCGCGGGCCCGGACGGGGGCCGTCCACCGCCGGACGGCGGGACGCCCCTGACCGAGCGCGAGGCGACGGTGCTGCGCCATCTGCCGGGCGTGCTGACGACCGAGGAGATCGCGGCCGAACTGTACGTGTCGGTGAACACGGTGAAGACCCACCTCCGGCACATCTACCGGAAACTGGGCGCCACCGGCCGGCGGGACGCGGTGCGCAAGGCCCGCGCCGTCCGGTTGCTCTGACGGCCGGGGTCGCGAGATCTCCCGGCGAATCACCTCGCGCGGATGATGTGGTGCCGTCCGCGCGGCGGCAATGTCGGCCTCATGAGTGACACCGGATACGCGCCCTTCAACAAGACCGTGGACAAGACGAACCAGGTGCTCAGGGAGATCGAGAACGCCTACGGATGGCGGAAGGAGCAGCGGAACCTGTCGTACGACGCGCTGCGGGCCGTCCTGCACACGCTGCGGGACCGCCTGACGGTCGACGAGGCCGCCCACCTCGCCGCCCAGCTCCCGCTGCTGATCCGGGGCACCTTCTACGAGAACTGGGACCCGAGCGGGACGCCGCAGAAGATGAACAAGGAGGAGTTCCTGCACCGCGTGGAGGACGAATACCCGCACGACACCGGCGGCACCGAGCGCCTGGCGCAGACGGTCCTGCGGGCCCTCCGGCCGTTCGTGACGGAAGGCGAGTGGCGGGACGTCAAGTCCAGTGTCCCCGAGGACCTCAGGCCGCTGATCCCGGCCTGAGGAAGCCGCGTCCCCATCGTGGGCGCGGGGATGCGCCGGCGGGCGCTGAAAGGCCGCCGCGAGGGCGTTGACAGGCGGCGGGCGGGCCGCCATGCTTCGATCTATGAACAGATGTACAGATAAACAGACGATGGGGTCCCGGCGGCATCTCCGGAGGACGTCATGGCGCTCGCCGCGCTGATCATCTACCTTCTCTGGGCCGCCCTGGCGTTCGGGCTGCGCAGCGTCCTGCAGTGGCGCCGCACCGGCGACACCGGATTCCGCGGCACCGGCCTGGCCCGCGGCGGAGTGCAGTGGTGGGCCCGGAAGGCGTTCGTGGCCGCGCTGATCATCGGCGCGGCCGGGCCCGCGGCCGACCTGGCCGGGCTGCCCCAGGTCGGCGCCCTCGACCACGCGGCCGTGCGCGGCGGAGGGGTCGCGCTGGCGCTGCTGGGCGTGGCCGCGACCGTGGCGGCGCAGATGTCCATGGGCGCCTCGTGGCGGATCGGCGTCGACGAGGACGAGCGCACCGCCCTGGTCACGACCGGGCCGTTCGCCCTCGCCCGCAACCCGATCTTCACCGCCATGATCGCCACCGCCGCCGGGCTGGCCGTCATGGTCCCCAACGCGGTCTCGCTGTTCGGGCTGCTCCTCACGGTCGCGGCGATCGAACTGCAGGTTCGCGCGGTGGAGGAGCCCTACCTGCGGCGCGTCCACGGCGAGGCCTACCGCGACTACACGGCCGCCGTCGGGCGGTTCCTCCCGGGTATCGGCCGCGCGCGCCGCACCGTCTGACCCGCGCCGGCCCGCCTGACGGCGCGCCCGGCCCGGCTAGCGCGCGGTCAGCGGGATGCCGAAGGACCCGTCGAAGACGATCTCGTCGACGGGGCGGCGGGTCAGCTTGGCCGGGAAGCCGTGCTCGGGGTAGCCCACCGCGATGTGCGCGGCGGTGATGAAGCCGTCCGGGATGTCCAGCAGCTCCTTGACCTGGGGCTCGGAGTGGACCAGGAGGGTGGTCAGGGCGCTGGCCACCCCCTGGGCGCGCAGCGCCAGGCAGAAGTTCTGGGCCGTGGGGTAGATCGACCCGCCGCCCACGACGCTGAGCCGCTCGAGGTCCAGGTCGGTCGGGTGCAGGCCGTCGAGCTCGGCGCACAGCACGACGATGGCCGGCACCTCGTCCAGATGCTCGGCGAAGTGGTCGGCGTCGGCGACGGTCTTGGGCAGGGCGTCGACGTTGATCTCGTTGGCGCCGATCCCGTCCAGGTAAACCTTCCAGAACTCCAGGTACCAGTCGCGCAGCCGCCGCTTGCGCTCCTCGTCCCGGACGACGACCCACCGCACCGGCTGCCGGTTCCCGCCCTGCGGGGCGAACCTGGCGGCGTCGAAGGCCGCCAGCAGGACCTCATCCGGCACCGGATCGGAGCGGAAGTAACGGCAGGTTCCCGTCGTCTTCATGGCCTCGATGACGTCCATGTCACCTCCGGTGACGGATCGGAGAGCGTTCGGGGGGTGCCGGCGGAGCGGTTCAGCGCTTGCGGCCGACGGCACCGTACATCCAGATGAGGTCGAGGTTGGGCGTGACCGGCCCGTCGGGACGCCACAGCGGCGTCTGCACGATGCCCGGGTCCAGCAGCTCGAAGCCGTCGAAGACGCGCTCGATCTCGGCCTTGCGGCGCGCCACCGCGGGGGCCTTGGCCCGGTTGTAGGTGCTGGCGACCTGGTCCACCTGGCTGCCGCGGAAGTCCTGGGTGGGATGGGACACCACCAGGTACCCGCCGCTCGGCAGCGCCTCCCGCAGCGGCGCCACGATCTCGTGCGGCTCGCGGTCGGGGACGAACTGGAGCACCGACACCAGCATGATCGCCAGCGGCTCGTCGAAGTCGATCAGCGAGCGCACCCGCTCGTGGGCGAGGATCCCCTCCGGATCACGGACGTCGGCCTGCACCACCGCCGTCCGCCCCAGCCGGTGCGTCCTGAGGAGCGCCCGCGCGTGCACCAGCACGATCGGGTCGTTGTCGACGTAGACCACGCGCGTCTCGGGCGCGACCTCCTGGGCGACCTCGTGGACGTTGCGCTGGGTCGGCAGCCCGGCGCCGATGTCGAGGAACTGCCTGACCCCGGACTCCACCAGGTGCCGGACGGCCCGGACGAGGAAGGCGCGGTTCTCACGGGCGATGGCGCGCAGCTCGGGCGCCGCCTCGAGGGCGGCCTCGGCTGCCGTGCGGTCGGCCTCGAAGTTGTCCTTGCCGCCGAGGTAGTAGTCGTACATCCGGGCCGGATGGGCGATGTGGACGTTGAGGTCGGTGGACGTGCCTTCGTCGTTCGTCATCCGCTCGACCTCCGCTGGCCATCCGACACCCGCCCGCCGTGAAGATCGGGCCGGGCGTGGAAACCGTATAACGAATGGCCCACGCCCCGGGGCGAGATGGCCCGCAAAGGCCGAACCCGTGCGGGACGGGCATTCCCGGCGGCGGCGAGCTCCGGCGGGCGAAGCAGTCGAAGCGGCCGAGGAGATCGGGCGAATCGGGAATCGACGGGATTGAGGGATCGCGCGAAGGCCCGCGAAGGCCCTACGTCGCCGGCCGGGCCGTGGCCTGGCCGGCGACAGCGTTCGTCGTCCTTTACCAGTCGGCGCCTACCGGTCAGGCGTGGGCGGATCGCCTCGTCCGCATCTCCGGAATGGCCACCATGAGGCCCGCGACCACCACGACGACCCCGGCGATCCAGGACGTCCAGGCCGCGACCGCGACGTCGTGGTAGGCGAACACCCACGGCGACACAAACAGCAGCACGCCCAGGACGACATGGGTCCACTCGCTCATCAGCGCGCCCGGTACGGCCAGGGACCACAGGGCCCCCACCGCCAGCAGCACGCCCAGGACGACCATCGCCGTGGTGCCGCCCGTCGTGTCTGGGTTGGACCACAGTGGCGTGAGAGCCACCAGGACACCGGCGACGAGCGCGACCCAGTCCTGCCAGCGATACCACTTCCTGTCCATCGAGCACCTCCTTGCCCGAATGGATTTACCTGCGCTTTTCAGTGTCGTACCGATTGTTTCGCCGGTCAATCGCGCGGGCCGGGCGGGATTCCGCGAATTTCCGCGCGGCGGCGTCCGGATCTTCCGCGAAGATCACACGCTCGGGGCGGACCGAGTACGGTTTCCGGTGAAACGCCGAAGTCCGGAACCGGAACGTCGACCAGGGGAAACTCTCAGTGACCGAAAGCCAGCGCCCCGCCCCGCCCGGAACGCAGAGCGACGCGCCGACCTCGGCGCGCGCCTATGGGTGGCTGCTGGGCGGCAAGGACAACTACGAGGCCGACCGGCGGTTCATCAAGGCGCAACTCGAACACTTCCCGGCGGGCCTGGACATCACCCGGCAGAACCGGCTGTTCCTTTACCGGGCGGTGCGATATCTGACCGTCGAAGCGGGAATCCGGCAGTTCGTCGACATGGGCTGCGGGCTTCCCACCGACCAGAACGTCCACCAGGTCGCCCAGGGCATCGCTCCGGACGCCCGGGTCGTCTACGTCGACATCGACCCGGTCGTACTGGTGCACGGCCGGGCGCTCCTGGCCGACAACAGGAGCACCGCCGTCATCACCGCGGACATGCGCGACCAGGAGGAGATCCTGGAGCACCCGGACCTGCGGCGGCTCATCGACCTCGACGAGCCGGTCGCCGTGCTCTTCCTGTCCGTCGGCCACCACCTGCCGGACGCGTTCGAGCCGCGCCGCGTCCTGACGGCGATCCTGGACCGGGCGGCGCCGGGCAGCCACCTGACGTTCTCCCAGGTGGTGTGCGAGGACCCGGAGGAGGGCGCGCTGATGACCGAGCGCGTCACCGCCGCGGGGATCCCCTGGCAGACCCGCACCCCCGCCGAGGTCGACCGGCTGCTGTCCGGCCTGGACCCGGTGGAGCCGGGCCTGGTGAACCTGGAGCGGTGGCGCCCCATGGACCTGCAGCCGCCGCTTCCCCCGGTGCCCGACGAGATCGCCCGGTACGAGGGCGCCTCCAAGCTCAACCCGAAGGTGTACGAGTACGGAGGCGTCCTGCGCAAGCGCGTCCAGGGCGGGTGACACCGCCGGCGGTCGGCCCTCCTGCCCGGCGCCGTGGGCGGTCGTGCCGGTTCGGCCGGGTCCGCCGGTTCGCTTGGTTCGGTTGGTTCGGTTGGTTCGGTTGGTTCGGTTGGTTCGGTTGGTTCCGCTGGGACCGCCGGGGCCGCCCGGGCGCCGGGTTCAGCCTGCGGGGAGGCAGCCGCAGGCCGGCAGCGCGGGCGACCGCAGCGTCCGCGTCGCCGGCTCTTCGGCGGCGGCCTCGACGTCGGCGAGCATCCGTGCGCGCTGCTCGCGGGTGATGAGGCGGCCCTTGGTCACCACCGAGTCGATCCGCCGGATGTTGCGGATGTCGGCCAGCGGGTCGGCGTCCAGGAGCACCAGGTCGGCGACCTTGCCCCTGGTGACCGTGCCCATCGTCGACTCGCGGCCCAGGAAGCGCGCGGCGTCCCGCGTCACCGTGCGCAGCGCCTGCATCGGGGTGAGCCCCGACTCGACCAGCAGCTCCAGCTCGTCGTGCAGGCCGGAGCCGGGGAAGCAGTAGGGGTTGCCGCAGTCGGTCCCGGCCAGGATCCCGACGCCCGCCCGGTGCATCGCCCCCACCAGTTCCAGCCGGAACCGCAGGAACTCGCGCTGCTGGGCGATCTCCTCCGGCGTGGCGGGCGCGTAGACCCTGACCGCGCTCGCCCAGGAGGGACGCACGTCCCGGGGCATGTACTTCAGCCGCGGGTCGTCCGCGTAGGTGCCGGCCGGAGAGGACATGACCCGGTTGACCGTCAGCGTCGGCGACTGCCAGGAGCCGTTGCGGACCCACCGGGCGAACATCTTCGCGGCCTTGTCCGGGCTGTAGGTGGCCGCGGCCTGCCGTTCCAGTTCCCGCATGGTCTTGAAGAACGCCCGCGGATCGGCCGGGTCCATCGGCGTCCGGTCCATGATCTCCCGGAACTCCGCCTCCCTGCTCGACAGCGGGACCGGGATGCCGTGCAGATGCTCGAAGCTGCGCATGCCCGCGTCGCTCACCTCGCCGACCGGCATCCGGTACACGTGGTGCCCGGCGAAGGGCAGGCCGACGCGGCGCGCCTCGTCCGCGACCGCCTCCAGGCACTCCCGGCTCAGATACGAGTAGATCTTGATGAAGTCGGAGCCGTCCTCCTTGGCCTGCCGCACCGCCGCGCGCGCCTCCGCGGCCGTGCCCACCAGCGCCGCGGGCGGTCCGAGCAGGGTGACGGGCCCGTCGATGATGGTGCTCGCCATCACGATGCGCGGGCCGAGCAGCTCGCCGCCGTCGATCCGGTCGCGGACGGCGCGCACCTCGGGGTAGCCCCACATCTCCCGGATCCCGGTGACGCCGTTCACCAGGCACAGCGGCGGGACGATCCGCTCCAGGACCGTCCAGTGGGTGTGCATGTCCCACAGTCCCGGGACGACGAACCTGCCGCGCGCGTCCACCACCCGGGCGCCCGCCGGCACCGGCACCTCCCGGCGCGGCCCGACCCACGCGATCAGATCGCCGACCAGCACCACGGTCGTGTCGCGCCGCGGCGGCGCCCCGGTGCCGTCGATCACCGTCGCACCGGTCAGCACGAGCACCTCGCCCCGCCGCACCGCGGCCCGCGCCTCGGCCGCGGGGATCAGGGGCAGCGCGCCGCCGGCCGCGAGACCCGCGCCGGCCAGCGACAGCCAGCGCAGGAAATCGCGGCGGCCGGCCTCGTTGTGCTCCCCGGACCCGTCCCTGTCGTGCGTGCTGTCGCTGTCCAACGCCACACCCTCCTCAGCCCGGGTTCGCCGTTCCGGTCGTCCGATCAGCAAATCCCGGATGCGCGGGGACGGTCCAGAAGATCCGGTCGTTGGCCGGTTTCCGCCATCTCGCCCCGTCTGCCGCCTCGCGCCGTCCCGCGGGACGCGCTCCGCGGCCTCACCCGGCGTGGCGGGGCGGCTCTTCCGGCCGGCCGGCCTGGCCGGTGATGAGGGCGGCGAGGGCCGTCGCGAACCGGTCCGGGTCGATGCCGGCGGGGGGACGGCCGAAGAACTCGCGGGACAGGTGGTATCCGGTGAGGGCGGAGACCACGACGGCGAGCAGCGCGTGCGGGTCGTCGTGGGCGGGCGCGTCCGGCAGGTCCCGCGTGAGGTGCTCGGCCTCCTCGGCGATGCCCTGGTCCAGGAGCGCGCTGCGGATCGTGCGGGTGAGCTCGGGGAACCTGCCGTGCTCGCGGGCGAGCAGGGTGATCAGCGGCCTGATCCGGGTGAGGTAGTCGAGCTGCTGCAGGAGGCGGCGGGTGAGGGCGTCCTGCGGCTCGGCGGTGACGGGGCCGCGCTCGAACGCCTCGCGGTGCCGCCGGGCGCGGTCCAGTTCGCGCTCGAAGACGGCCCGGAAGACCTCCTCCTTGGACCGGAAATGCCGGTAGAAGCTGCCGCTGCCGGGAGAGAGCCCGGCCAGCTCCTCGATGCCGGTGACGGTCGTGCCGCCGAAGCCGCGCCGCTGGATCAGCTCCAGGGCGGCGTCGAGGATGCGCTCGCGCGTGGTGGATGGCACGGATGCAAGATAGCTCTTGCGTGCGCAAGAAGATTCTTGCACGCTGGAGGCCCGCCCCCGGGTGAAAGGCTCCCGCCCATGCCCGCGCTCCGTGCCGCCTTCGCATCGGCCCGTCCCGTCGGAATCGTCTCGGCCGCGCTCCTGGCGTTGACCGGTGCGCCGGCCCTCACCGCGACAGCCGCGACAGCGGCGCAGGCGGCGGACGGGCCGGGCGCCGTCGTCGTCTCGCCCAAACGGCAGCAGTGGGTGTTCCGGGACGGCGAGGGCCGCGAGGTGACCCTGCGCGGCTTCAACGTCTCGGGAAGCACCAAGCTCTACGAGAACGACCTGCTCCCGTTCCGCAGCACGGCCGACGCCGCCAGGTCGGCGCAGGCGATGCGCGACCTGACCGGCGCCAACGCGATCCGGTTCCTGATCAGCTGGGAGGGTGTGCAGCCGGCCCCCGACCGGATCGACCACGCCTACCTCGACCGGGCCGCCGCGCAGATCCAGGCGTTCACCGACCGGGGCTTCCGCGTCCTGCTGGACTACCACCAGGACCTGTACTCCTCGCACCTGTTCAACGCCGGCAGCTGGTACACCGGCGACGGCGCCCCCGAATGGGTGGTCCGCGCGGGGAACTATCCGAAGGAGTCCTGCGGCATCTGCCTGCTGTGGGGGCAGAACATGCAGAACAACGCGGCCGTGCGCCAGGCCGCCTACGACTTCTGGCGCAACCGGGTGCTCACCACGGCGGCGGGGCCGGTCGGCGTCCAGGACGCCTTCCTCGCGCAGGCCAAGGCGACCATGGCCCACCTCAAGCAGAACCTTCCCCGGCAGGCCTTCGAGAGCATCGTGGGGTTCGACCCGTTCAACGAGCCGTTCGACGGCGGCCTGGACGGCAAGAGCGGCCTGGAGTGGGAGAAGACCCACCTGATGCCGTTCTACCAGCGCTTCCGTACCGCCATGGACGAGGCCGGCTGGACGGCCAAGCCCGCCTTCGTCGAGCCGCTGGTCTTCTGGAACACCACGTTCTTCGAGGAGGGCGGCCTGTCGTCGGTCGGGCGGCTGGGCCCCCGGATGGTCTTCAACAGCCACTACTACGACGGGGCGCGGATGACCATCGATCCCACGCCCGCGTCCGACGGGACCTACGACGCGCCGATGAACGAGATCCGGCAGCGGGCCGCCGACCTGGGCACGGCGCCCCTGGTCTCGGAGTTCGGCAACAAGCTCTCCGGTACGGGCAGCGACCGCACCCCCTGGATGATCCGGGCCATGTACCAGGCGATGGACTACGGCGTCCCCGGCCGGAGCTGGTGGAACGGCCCTGCCGCCGGCGGGTCGGTGCTGTCGGCGATCCAGTGGCACTGGGACGTCTACAGCGGCCGCCACCACGAGCTGATGAACGGCAACCCCGACAAGGTGCAGACCGAAGGTGACGGGTGGAACGACGAGGACCACTCGGTCGTGGCCACCGACGACGCGGGCAACGTCACGCTCAGGCTCGACCGCCGCGTCCTGGACCGGCTCTACCCGTCGGCGGTGAACGGCGACACCTTGGCCTTCGCCTTCGAGGACCTGGCCCGCTCCGGGTACGGAGGGGCGGGCCGGCAGCAGGCCTGGCTCACCGTCCCGTCGTCCCTGCCCAACGTCGCGGCCCTGGTCAAGGACCGCCGGTACGGCGTGCTGGTGTGGAGGGGGTCGGCCACCGCGGCCTCCACCGACCTGCACCTCCCGCAGTCCTTCTCGCCGGCGGGCACCACCGTCGTCAGCGATCTCGGCACGTTCGACGGCGTACCGGGGACGGGGCCCGTCAAGGCCACCCGCGAGGTCGGCGCGGCGTCGGCGCACCGGCTGCAGCTCACCCCTTCAGGGGACGCCGCCGGGACGCTGCACTTCGCCCTCGTCGTCGACACCTCGTCCGGCACGCCCGCGACGGCCGAACGGCTCGCCGCGGCGCATGCCGAGCTTTCCTCGTGGGCGGGCCGACACTTCCCCGCCGCCGCGCCGGTCACCTCTCCCAGGTGACCAAGACGGCTGAGCCAGGTGCTGGGAAGGGCGGGTACGCCCGGCTCGGGCGCCGCCGGTGCGTCGTCCGGGAGCCCGCCCGGCGACGGCATAACGGCCAGATCGTCTACGCCAGCGGCGGCATCGCCTGACCCACGGGCCCCGCGCTGGCCGCACCCGGCCAAGAGCGTCTCCCGGCACAGTGTCCGGCCGGCACCGATCGATCATGGAGTGATCACCCGGGAGCGAGAACGGTGGTGTCGTCATGGCGGAGGACTCCGGGAAGACTCGGGAACTGGACCTCTACGAGGCCGCCTACCTGTGCGGAGGTGTGGAGCGCGTCGCCATGGTGGCTCTGGCCGCGCTGCGCCGGGAGGGCGCGGTCGCCGTCACCGTCGCCAGGCCCAGGGTCACCGTCCTGGAGCACCGCGGCGAGGACCCCGTCCAGCGCGCAATGCTCGACGCGGTGCCCGCCAAGGGCATGACGCTGAACGACGTCATCCAGAAGATCACCGAGTCGTCCGAGATCAAGGAGATCGTCGCGGGGCTGCGGGACCGAGGGCTGCTGCGCCGGTCACGGTCGGGGGCCCGCCCGTCGCTGTCCAGGCGCGGCCGGCAATGCTCCAAAGAGCTGACCGACCTGCCCCCCGAGGGGTACGGGATGGCCGTCCTGGGCGTCGAGGGGATCGACGGCGATGACGACCTCCGCAAAATCTTCACCCGTCGCCAACAGACGCGGCGGACCTGGTACGGCGGAACGGTCACCTACGACACCACTCCCCCTCCCCGGAACTACGGAGCCGGCGGCGACAGCGGCGGCTTCGACTCCGGAGGCGGAGGCGGAGGCAGCGACTGACCCGCTCCTCAACACCCACACACAAACCGACCATCCACCAGCAAGCCGCCCCCCGACACAGCACCGCACCCGTGCAGCCTCCGTCCCGCACACCCCGGACGGCCCGGTCATCCGCTCAGCACACCGCCCCGGCGAGATGCCGGGCGTGCACCTGCCGATCGTGCTGTTCACAGGCATCGCCACCGGCACCCTATGGCTGAACCGGCGCGCCGGCTGGCCTGGTGTGTCGGCTGAACCGGGGGTGGCGTGGTGCGCGTAGGAGTATGTGGGGGGCGGGCCGGCGTGCGCCCGTGCCGGTGAACCCGTCTCGTGGGACGGCGGGAAGGAAGAGGGTGATGATGGCGCCGACCGCCGTGTCCGACCCGCCCGCGGCGCCGCGTACCGAAACGCGGCCGAGCCGGTGGGAGGCGCTGCGCCGGCACCGGCGCCTGCTGACGGCGCTGGCGGTGGTCGCGCTGCTCGCGCAGATGGCGGCCGCGATGGTCACGACGGCCGTCGAACAGTCCCCGACCATCGACGAACCCGTGTACGCGGGCACCGCCGTGGTCTACACGCAGCAGCACAGCCTGCGCTACAACCCCGAGCACCCGCCGCTGGGCAAGCTGGTGATCGGGGCCGGGCTGGCCTTCGCCGATCCCCGCCTCGACCCGGCCTTCACCGGCACGCAGGAGGCGCTCGGACGGCGCCTGCTGTACGAGTCGGGCAACGACCCGCAGCGCCTGCTGCCGGCCGCGCGGCTGCCCATGATCGTGCTGACGCTGCTGTTCGGACTGGTGGTGTTCGCGTTCGCCGCCGACCTCGCGGGCCGCGCCGGGGGGCTGGCCGCCCTCGCGCTGTACGCGTTCTCGCCCGACGTCATCGCACACGGGTCGCTGGCGACGCTCGACGTCCTCGCCGCCGGCCTGCTGCTGACGTCGGCGTGGCTGCTGTGGCGGGCGCGGCGGAGGCCGGTCCTGTTCCTCCCGCTCGCAGGGGCGGCGCTGGGGGCGGCGCTGGCCACGAAGATGAGCACGCTGGCGGCGGTCCCCGTCCTGATGGCGCTGGCGGTGCTGTCGGTCTGGTCGTACGGCCGCCGGCGCCCCGCCGATGGCGAGGGGAACGGCGACGGTGAAGAGCGGCGCGGCGCGGTGCGGCTCCTCGCGGCCGGGTGCGCGTCCGCGGCGGCGATGGCCTTGGTCGCGGTCGCCGTCGTGTGGGCGAGCTACCTGGCCGTCGACCCGCGGTTGCGCTGGGTCTCGCCCCCGGGCATGCCCGCCGTGGACGGGCTGCGGGCGCTCGCGGTCGACTCGCTGCCGTTCCCCAGGCCGTACCGGGACGGCATGCGCATCCAGTGGGGGTTCGAGGACCGGGTCTGGGGCGGCTTCCTGTTCGGCCGCCACTATTCGGGTTCGCTCTGGTACTACCTGCCGGCCGCGCTGCTGGTGAAGACGCCGCTCGGCATGCTGGCCCTGTGGGCGGGGGGCGCGGCCGCGATGGCCGCGGTGCCCCGGTTGCGTGCGGCGGTGCCGTACGTGCTCGTCCCCGCGGCCGTGCTGCTCGCCGTGGCCATGAACGGCTCGCGCGACCTCGGCGTCCGCTACGCGATCTTCGTGCCGGTGTTCCTGGCGGTCGCGGCGGCCGGCACCGTGGCCGTCCGCTGGAGGGGGGCGCCGGTGGTGACGGCCGTCCTGGTCGTGCTCGTAGCGGCCAGCTCGCTGCGGGCCTTCCCGTACTATCTGCCGTACTCCAACGAGGCGTTCGGCGGGCCCTCGAAGACCCACCTGCGCCTGCACGACTCCAACGTCGACTGGGGCCAGGACCTGGGACGGCTCGCCGACCGCCTCCGGGCACGGTACCCCGGCGAACGGGTCTGGCTCGTCTACAAGGGCAGCGGCGTGCCGTCCCACTACGGCATCCGCGCCTCCGACCCGCTCAGGGTCCCGCCGGACCGGGTCCGGGGGCTGCTCGTGGTGTCCGACAGCTCGGTCGCCAAGGCGAGCGGACGGCTGGCGGCGCTGATCGAGAGCAGCGAGCCGATCGACGCGGTCGGCCACTCGATCACGATCTACCGGCGGAGCGCCGGCTGAGCACGTCGCGGCGCGGCGCGGTGATCTGAGACTCGGCCCGCGGAAATCGGCCGCCGGGGCCGGCCTCCGGCCGTACAGTCAGGGGGACGACACGGAGGACTCCCGCATTGCCGCTGCTCACTCGCGCCGGACGGCCACCGGCCCACCACGGGCGACCGCGTTGGACGGCCTGAGGCCGTACCGCCGTCCGGAACCCGCGCCCGGCGGCGGCATCGCGACCGACGACCCCGCGACCGACGACGCCGCGACCGACGGCCCCACGGCGGACGGGGCCGTGGACGACGAGACCGAAGGCGACGGCGCGGGCTCCGGAAGGCGTCCCGTCAGGGCACGGGTGGCCACCGTGCCGGCCTTCGCGCTGGTGCTGCTCGCCCTGCTCCTCCCCGACGAGGCCGGCGCCCTCTCGCCCGCCGGGTTCGTGCGCATCCCGGTGGAGGCGGCCCTCGGCGTGGCCGTGCTGCTGCTCGCCCCCGCGCGGGCGAGGCGCGTCCTGGCGGTACTGGGCGGGGCGGCCCTCGGGCTGCTGACCGTGTCGAAGGTGATGGACCTGGGCTTCTCGGCGGTCCTGGCGCGGCCGTTCCACCCCGTCCTCGACTGGATCTCGATCGGGGCGGCGGTGGAGTTCGTCGCGGAGTCGGCGGGCGGGGCCGGGGCGGTCGCCGCCGTGATCGCGGCCGCGGCCCTGGCCGTCGCCGTGGTCGTCCTCATGACGCTGTCGGTGGTGCGCCTGTCCGGCGCGGCGGCCCGGCACGGCGGCGCGGCGGCCGGTACCGCGTCGGTGCTCGGGGTCGCGTGGGCCGTGTGCGCCGCGTCCGGTGTGCAGATCGTCCCGGACACGCCCGTCGCGGGCGGAGGGATGGCGGCCCTCGCCTACGACCGCGCGGTCCAGATCCGCGCCGGCCTGCGGGACCGGGAGGTGTTCGCGGCGCAGGCCGCCGTCGACGCCTTCCGCGGCACGCCGGGCGAGGACCTGCTGACCGGCCTGCGCGGCAAGGACGTCGTCGTCGCCTTCGTCGAGAGCTACGGGCGCGACGCCGTCCAGGACCCGCAGTACGCGCCGCGGGTCGGCGCGCTGCTGGACGCCGGGAGCCGTCGGCTGCGCGCGGCGGGCTTCGCGTCCCGCAGCGGCTTCCTCACCTCGCCGACGGCGGGCGGCGGCAGCTGGCTGGCGCACGCGACGCTGCTGTCCGGCCTGTGGATCGACAACCAGCAGCGCTACCACGGCCTGCTCGGCAGCGACCGGCTGACGCTCAACGGCGCCTTCCGCCGGGCGTCCTGGCGCACCGTGGCCGTCATGCCGGGCATCACCAGGGCCTGGCCGGAGGGGGAGTTCTTCGGCTACGACAAGGTCTACGACTCCCGCAACCTCGGGTACCGCGGGCCGCGCTTCAGCTTCGCGACCATGCCCGACCAGTACACGCTGTCGGCCTTCGAACGCCTCGAACGCGCCAGGGGGGACCGCGCCCCGGTGATGGCGGAGATCCCTCTCGTGTCGAGCCACGCCCCCTGGTCGTCGGTGTCCAGCCTCATCGACTGGGACCGGGTCGGGGACGGCTCGGTGTTCAACGGCATGCCCGGAGCGGGCATGCCCCCGTGGCCCGGCCGCGGTCAGGTGCGCACCGAATACCGGCGTTCCGTCGAGTACACGCTGAGCACCCTCATCTCCTACGTCGAGAAGTACGGCGACGACGACCTGGTGCTGGTCTTCCTCGGCGACCACCAGCCCGCCCCGCTCATCACCGGGGACGGCGCGAGCCGCGACGTGCCGATCACGATCGTCGCCCGCGACAAGGCGGTACTGGAGCGGATCTCCGGCTGGGGCTGGCATGACGGCCTGAGGCCGGGCCCGGACGCCCCGGTCTGGCCGATGCACGCGTTCCGCGACCGCTTCCTGACCGCGTTCGGGCCGCGGAACTGACGACGCCCGGGAGCGGCTCCCGAGAGCGACACTCCATCGTTACAGCCGGGCACAGACTGTAACCCTCACGCCAGGGTATCGCCTGTTGTAGTTAAACCAGAGCTATGAGTAACTGTCTCCGAGCCCCCGATGCCTGAGGCAGGAGAGCATGGTTGAGACACGTGAGGAAGCCGCGCCCGGCGCCGACGGTGCGGTCGTAGAACCGCCTCCGGGCACGCTTGCCGAGACACCGGCGGCGGTGCCGGCCGAGGCCGAGGTGGCGGCCGAGGGGCCGGCGCCGGGGCTGAGCCGGCTCCCGCACGGCCCGTCGGGGCTGGGGACGGCGGCGGCGCGCGTCCTCGACCTGCTCCGCCCGAGCGTTTCCGAGCCCGCCGGCGACCCGCCCGACGCGGTCTCCTCCGGCCTCCCGGCAGCCCTCCCGGCGCCTCTCCCACCCGACCTCCCGGCGGCCCTTCCGGCGGCCCTTTCGTCCGGGCTCCTGCCCGGCGTCCCCTCCGGCCCTCCCCCCGGCGTCCCCTCCGGCCTTCCATCCGGTGTTCCAACCGCCGTCGCGTCCGGGGCGGGCGGCGGCCTGCACGTCCCGCACATCCCCTTCTCGATCGCGGACGCGGGCGAATGCCGCGGCCCCCGGTCGCCCTACCGGCCCGCGGCGATGCGCGTGGGCGGCCCCGTCTCCCCCGGCTACACCGAGCGGGCATGGGGCGACGGGTCGTTCTCGCCGCTGTACTGCCCGATCACGGCGCGGATCGACGACGACCTCGCCCGCGAGGTCAACGACCGGCTGGTGGCCTGGGCCGAGGAGGTCGGCATCTACGCCGACCACCTGGAGCAGTTCCGCGACGCCGGGTTCGGACGGCTCTCCACGCTCTGCCACGCCGACACCGACGACGTCGACATGCTGCTGCTCGGGGCCCAGGTGAACGCCGCGTGGTGGGCCAGCGACGACTACTACGCGGACGAGAGCGAGCTCGGGGCCACCCCGACCAAGCTGCCCCCGCGCCTGGCGCTGGTGATGTCCGCGATGGACGCGCCCCCGCCCGCCGGCAAGTACACCGGGCAGCTCGACGAGGCGCTGCGGGCCGACCCGGTCCTGCGCGCGTTCGCGTCGGCCACCTCGCATCTGCGGCGCCACGCCAGCCCGTCCCAGGTGATGCGGATCTGCAACACCACCTTCCAGATGTACGTGAGCTGGACCGCCTACGCGGCCTGGCGGCACCTCGGCGAGCTGCCCCCGGTGTGGCGCTACCTCGCGGCGCGGCAGCACGACAGCTTCTACACCTCGATGACCCTGATCGACATCGTGGGCGGCTACCATCTGGGCGCCGACCTCTTCTACGAGCCCAGGGTGCACCGCGCCGTCATGCAGGCGGGCACGGCGTCGGTGATCGTCAACGACCTCCACTCCGTGGAACGCGAGGCGGCCGACGACCTGCCGGACTGCAACGTGGTCCTGCTGATCGCCGCCGAGGAGAACCGCCCGCTTCCGGAGGCGATCGAAGCGGCCGTCTCCATGCACAACGACTTCGTCCGAGGATTCGAGGCCAGCCAGAAGGAGCTCGCGAGCATCCCCTCCCCCGAGCTCCAGCGTTTCCTGCAGGGCGTGCAGGCATGGATGGCGGGAGGTCTCGAATGGCACGCCTCCTCTGACCGCTACAAGTGACGATCCCATCGAAAGGAAAGGTGTACATGACCACCTCCCCTGCGCTCCCCGTGCTCGACAGCCTCTACCAGCGCTCGGTCGCCGACTACTGGAACGCCGAGAAGAACCCCGTCAACCTGAGGCTGGGGGACGTGGACGGCATCTACCACCACCACTACGGGATCGGAGACGTCGACTGGTCGGTCCTCGAGGGTCCGGAGGACACCCGCGAGGAGAGGACCATCAAGGAGCTGCACCGCCTGGAGTGCGCACAGACCGAGTTCCTGATGAGCCATCTCGGGCCGCTCACCTCCGCCGACCGCGTCCTGGACGCCGGCTCCGGGCGCGGCGGCTCCAGCCTCGTGGTCAACCAGCGGTTCGGCTGCGAGGTGGACGGGGTCTCCATCTCCGAGTCCCAGGTCGCCTTCGCCAACGACCAGGCCAAGCAGCGCGGTGTGGACGACAAGGTGCGCTTCCACCTGCGGAACATGCTCGACACCGGTTTCGAGACGGGCGCGTTCCAGGCCATCTGGAACAACGAGAGCACGATGTACGTGGAGCTCGCCCTGCTGTTCGCCGAGCACGCCCGGCTGCTGCGCCGCGGCGGCCGGTACGTGTGCATCACCGGTTGCTACAACGACGCCTACGGGCTCCCGTCCAGGGCCGTCAGCCAGATCAACGCGCACTACATCTGCGACGTGCACCCGCGCAGCACCTATTTCCGGGAACTGTCGGCCAACCGCCTGATCCCGGCCGGTGTCGTGGACCTCACCGCCGCCACGATCCCGTACTGGGAGCTGCGCGCCAAGTCCACGCTGGCCACCGGGATCGAGTCGGCCTTCCTCGACGCCTACAAGAGCGGGAGCTTCCAGTACCTGCTCATCGCGGCCGACCGCGTCTGACCCTCCGCGCCCCGCCCGCGCGCGGGCGATGACCCGCGCACGGACGACCGGGAATCACCCGGTGGGTCCCGACGGCTCGCGGACGGCGGCGGGCGCGCCCGAACGGCGTCCCGCCCCGCTCACCCCTCCCTCGCGTCCCGGCCAGGCAGTGATGCCTGGCACCCACCCAAAACCCGGCCCCGATCCCCCGGTCCCCGTTCCCGGCATCGTCATCGCATTCGCCGTCAAATGGCTTCGGCCGAGAAAAGGAATAGCGGCCGTCCGCGACGGGGAAACGCCGATATTTTGAACTTTCAATCTGCTGACCGGCTCCGGTCAATAACCGGGGTTGTGGTACGGATCGGCCCCTCCTAGCGTCATGGACCGGACGCGTTTCCCGCCCCGACCCGGGGCACGGGCCGCGCACCGCTTCCAGCCATGTGATGTGACCCGATCACCCATCGGGTCGCGTCATGCCGAGCGCCGCGGATCGCGGCGGGCGCACAGGAGGTCGACATGCATCGACGGCGAGAGGTCCGTCGCGATTCCCTGCGGTTCACCGCCGGCGCGGTGTCCGTGCCGGCGTGCGTCAGCGCACGTGGCGTGCGGAACGTCGCGCCGCCCCGCTTCACCGGGCACCGCCCCGGCCGGTGCGCGGCCGTCCGCCGCACCGATGGCGTCCCGTTCCACTCCTGAGGCGCCGCGGAACGTTTCCAGGCCTTACCGACAAGGCGAAAGCCGCCGCCGCGCATCATCGACCCGGCAATGGGGCGGCCCGTTCCGCATGCGCACGAAAGGGAAAGCGACGATGCCCGACCGGACCACGATGACGACCGGCGCCACGGCGGCGTTTCCACACGCGATTCGGCCCGGCACCGGAAAGGCGAGGGTGCTCGTCCGCTACGAACGGAGCGGAGGGTCCGCCGGCGTCCGGGAGAGCATCACGGTGGACGACGACGGCCGGACGGTGGTGACCGCCGCGAAGACCACCGAATTCTCGCTCACGACCGACGAGTACACCGGCCTGCTGGCCGCGCTCGAAGGCGTCACCACCACCGGGTCGTCGACGTCGGGCTGCGACGTCCCCGACCACGTGACCTACGCGCTGGCGTTCCGGAACTGGCGCGCCACCCGCTGCCACCGGCTCCCCGCCGACTGGAGGCCCGCGGTGGCGCGGCTCGACGAACTGATCGAGCGATCCGCCTGGTAGCGCCTCCGCGCGCGCCCACCCGCCGCGTCACCGTCCCGGAACGCGCGGCCGGAACCTCGCCCGGGGCCGCGACCGGCGCGTTTCTCGGCCGTGTCCGCCGTCCGGGGCGGTCACGGGGAGGGTGAGGCGGGCTCGGCGGCGGGGCTGCCGGGGAAGGTGCCGGGGGCGTCCGAATCCAGCATCGCCCGGGTCGCCTCGTCGACGATGTCGCGCATGGCGCGTTCGGCGGCGGCCGCGTCGCCGGCCTGGACGGCCTGCGCGACCTCCGCGTGCCAGCGGATCGCGACCGGCTCGGGCCGCGCGGGCATCAGGTGGTGGTGGGTCCGGCCGGTCAGCACGGCGGCGACGACGTTGGTGAGCGCCCCCAGCATCTCGTTGCCGGAGGCCTCCAGCAGCGTACGGTGGAAGAGGATGTCGGCGGCCAGGTAGGCCTCCAGGTCGCCGGACCTGCCGTGCACCGACATCTGCATGACCGCGCCGGTCAGCGTGCCGCATTGCGCGGGGGTGGCGCGCACGGCGGCCAGGGCGGCGGCGACCGGCTCGACGCCCCGGCGCAGCTCGCCGAGCGACCGGAGCTGCTCCTCCCTTCCGCCGCCCTCCAGGCGCCATCCGATGATGCGCGGATCGAAGAGGTTCCATCCGGTGCGCGGGGCGACGGTGATGCCGACCCGGCGGCGGCTGGTCACCATGCCCATCGACTCCAGCACCCTGATCGCCTCGCGGACCACCGACCGGGACACCCCGAAGCGGGACTCCAGCTGCTCGATCCGCAGCACCTCGCCGGGCCGCAGCTCCCCGGAGGTGATCAGCATGCCGAACCGGTCGAGGACGCTGCCGTGCAAGCCGGTCGCCGAGTCGTTGTCCGCCATGGTCCCCAATCATCACATGACTGCGTCGCAGGTGGCGGCATCGAGGGTAAAAGATCATATCTTTTGCCCTACAGGCTTGTTAAAAGCCGATGATACATGTGACACTCACGCAAACGTCATCTGAAAGGTCGCTCCGATGCTCGCCCACCCCGGACCCGTACCCCCGCCCCCGTCCTCCGCACCGCTGCTGGTCGTCATGGGCGTCGCGGGGGCGGGCAAGACGACGTTCGGTACGGCGCTGAGCCGGCGGCTGGGGGTGCCGTTCGCCGACGCGGACGACTTCCACGGCCCGGCCAACATCGCCAAGATGTCGGCCGGCGTCCCCCTCGACGACGCCGACCGGCTGCCGTGGCTGCGGGCGATCGGCGCCTGGCTCTTCGAGCACCGGCGCACCGGCGGCGTGGTGACCTGCTCCGCCCTCAAGCGCGGCTACCGCGACCTGTTCCGCGAACGGACCCCGTCGGTCGCCTTCGTGCACCTGCACGGCGACCCCGAGGCCGTCCGGCGGCGGGTGGCGGAGCGGCAGGACCACTTCATGCCGGCCTCGCTCGTGGACTCCCAGTTCCGGACCCTGGAGCCGCTCGGGCCGGACGAGCGCGGGCTCGTCCTCGACCTCGACGCCCCCGTCGACCGGCTGGTGGCCGCCTACATCGCCGCGACATCCCCCGATCCCGCCTGACCCTGACCAGACGCTCCCCCCGTCCCGTCCCACCTCACCCCACCCCCCGCATCCGGGACCCGGTCCCCGGAGAACCAGAGGAGATGAGCCATGGACCTCACCGCGCTCGCCGCGGCGCAGACCGCATCGAGCGGTCGGCTCGTACCGGCCGCGCTCGTCGGCATGGTGCTGATCATCGCGCTGATCACCTACCTGAAGGTGCACCCGTTCCTGAGCCTGACCATCGGCTCGCTGCTGGTCGGGGCCCTCGCCGGGCTGCCGATGGCCGACACGGTCGAGAGCTTCGCCGACGGCTTCGGCAGCACCGCGGCCGGCGTCGGCGCGCTCATCGCGCTCGGCGCGATGTTCGGCAAGCTGCTGGCCGACTCCGGCGGCGCCGACCAGATCGTCGACACCATCGTGGGCCGGTCCGGGCCCCGCACCCTGCCCTGGGCGATGGCGCTGGTCGGCGCGCTGATCGGCCTGCCGATGTTCTTCGAGATCGGCCTGGTGCTGCTGATGCCGGTCATCTTCCTGGTCGCCCGCCGGTCCGGGCTGTCGCTGATCCAGATCGGGGTGCCGGCGCTGGCCGGGCTGTCGGCCATGCACGGCCTCGTCCCGCCCCACCCGGGCCCGCTCGTCGCGATCGACGCCCTGAAGGCCGACCTCGGCGTCACCCTCGGGCTGGGCGTGCTGGTCGCGCTGCCCACCATCGCCGTCTCCGGTCCGCTGTTCGCCAGGTACGCCGCCCGCTGGGTGGACGTCCCCGCCCCGGGCCTGTACGACACCGCGCAGGCCCCCGGCGGTGACGCCGCCGAGGGGAAGGGCGGGGAGGCCGCCGCCGCAGGCCCCGTGCGCCGGCCCTCGTTCGCCGTCACCCTGGCCACCGTGCTGCTGCCGGTCGTCCTGATGATGGGCAAGGCCTTCGCCGACATCCTCCTGGACGAGGGCAACGGCGTCCGCAGCGTGCTCGACTACCTCGGCACGCCGCTGGTGGCGCTGCTCATCGCCGTCGTCGTCGCGATGTTCACCTTCGGCCTCGGCTCCGGCATGGACCGCCAGGCGATCGCCACGTCGCTGGAGCGGTCGCTGCCGCCGATCGCCGGCATCCTGCTGATCGTCGCGGCGGGCGGCGGTTTCAAGCAGACCCTCGTCGACACCGGCATCGGCAAGCTCGTGGCCGACTGGGTGGACGACAGCGCGCTGTCGGTGTTCCTGCTGGCCTGGCTGGTCGCCGTGCTGATCCGCCTGGCCACCGGATCGGCCACGGTCGCCACCGTCACCACCTCGGGCATCCTGGCGCCGCTGGTCACCACGCTGGAGACCGGTGAGACCTCGCTGCTGGTGCTGGCCATCGGCGCCGGCTCGCTGTTCTTCTCGCACGTCAACGACGCGGGGTTCTGGCTGGTCAAGGAGTACTTCGGGCTGACCGTCGGGCAGAACGTCAAGTCCTGGTCGGTGATGGAGACGCTGATCTCGGTCAGCGGGCTCGTCCTGGTGATGGCCCTCAGCCTGGTCATCTGACGCGCGTCGCCGCACGGTCTCCTCGACGCCACGCGGGCGTCCCGTGCGGGCGGCCTCGCCCCTCCGGCGGGCACCGGCCCGCCGGCGTCCGGGATCCAGGAGGCGACATGACCGACGATACGGCCGATGGCACGACGGGGCGGCCCCCGGGGTTCGTCCCGTGGGACCGCCCCAGCCCGCCGCTTCACCGTGACCACCGCACCACCGTGACCGGGCGCCCTGCCCGCCGCGGTCAGGTGGGGCGGGCGCGGACGTGGGCCCGTTCGCCCTGGCTGCCGTAGAGGACGAGCAGCTCGACCGGTCCGGCGCCCGCGGCGCCCATCCAGTGCGGGACGTGGGTGTCGAACTCCGCCGCCTCGCCCGGCTCCATGACCAGCTCCCGGTCGCCGAGCACCAGCCGGAGCCTGCCGTCGAGGACGTAGAGCCACTCGTAGCCCTCGTGCGTCTTGGTGTCGGGGATCGCCGGCGTCTCCGGCGCCGGGATGATCATCTTGTAGGCCTGGAGACCGCCCGCCCGGCGGGTCAGCGGCACGAACGTCCGCCCGTGGCGGCGCACCGGTTCGAAGTGCACGCGCGGATCCCCGGTCTGCGGCGCCCCGACCAGCTCGTCCAGCGCGACCCCGTACACGCGGGCCAGCGGGAGCAGCAGCTCCAGGTTCGGCCGCCGCCGGCCGCCCTCCAGCCGGGACAGCGTGCTCTCGGAGATGCCGGTCAGTTCCGCGACGCGGGCCAGGGTGACGCCCCGCCCGCGACGCAGTTCCCGCAGGCGCGGCCCCACGGCGCTCAGCACGTCGTCCAGTTCGTCCATGCCTTCAACTTGCCGAACCGGCACGCCCGCTTGCAAGGTTGACCCTGCCACTGTGTGAGGGAGGGAGGAGCATGCTGCCCTACACCGGCTCGGGCCCGTACTGCTACAGCAGCTCGCTGGCGATGGTGCTCGGCGTCCAGGCGCCCCCGCCCCCGGTCATCGAGACGCTGACCGGTTCGCCCTTCGGCGCCCAGTTGCTGGGCGGAACCCTGCCGCTGTTCGACCCGTACGGCTGGCATCCGGAGATCGGGCTGGACGCGGCGATCGACCTGCTCGGCTGGAGCTGCGAGCGGAGCGCGGGAGGAACCGCGCAGGAGGCCGTGGAGCGCCTGCGCGCCGCCTGCGCCCGCGGCCCGGTCCTGGCGGGGCCGCTGGACATGGGGTTGCTCCTCTACCAGCCCGGAACCCCGGTCACCGGCCGCGGCGATGACGACGTGGCCGACCACTACGTGGTGGTCCTCGACGTCGAGGGCGGCACGGTCGTCCTGCACGACCCGCACGGGCACCCGTACGCGACGCTGCCGGTCCAGGCGTTCGCCGAGTCCTGGCGGGCGGAGGCGGTCGCCTACATCGACGAGGGGTTCGTGATGCGGACCGGTTTCGTGCGGGAGCGCGACGTGACCGCCGGCGAGGCGCTGCGGCGGTCGCTGCCCCGCGCCGTCCGGTGGCTGTCGGGCGACGCGGATCACCCCGTGCCGCCGGGCTCGCTCGGCGGGGCGGCCGCGATCGAGGCGCTGGCCGGGCAGGTGCGCCGGGGTCTCGCCCCGGGCGTCCGCGCCCTGCTGGCCGGGTTCGGCGTCCGCGTCGGCGCACGGCGGCTCGGCGACGCCGCCTCGTGCCTGACCATGCTGGGCCTGGACGGTGCCGCGGCCGTGGCGGCCGGTCAGGCCAGGATCCTCGGCGGCCTCCAGCACCCGCTCGTCATCGGGGACGACGCGGCGCTGGAAGCCGGGCTGCGACGCCTGGCGCCCACCTACGGCCACCTGCTGGAGGCGCTCACCGCCGCCACCGCGAGCGCCACGGCGAGCGGCGCCGCTCGCTGAAACCGGGCCCGTCCCGGTGTGGACGCGGTGCCGGCGGGCAGGACCGGCGTACGGGAGGACCCTGCCGCGCGGATGCCCCCGGCCGCGCCGTCCTGGACGACCGAGGAAAGGGGGCGCGATGAAGGCGCTGATCAACTCGATGACCGACAGCGAGCAGGCCCTGGTGCGGGAGACGGAGCGGGAGCGCCTGGAGGGCTTGGAGGAGGACGAGCTCCTGGACGTGCACGACCGTGTCCGGCGTGCCCGCAACAAGCACGTCAAGCAGTACCGGCGGGGCGCCGCCGCCCGCGTCGAGGAGTTGGGCGGGCGCGGCACCGCCCGGCCCCGCAACGCCCGCAACGCCCAGAAGGCCGAGGTGTTCGAGGACGCGCTGGCGCGGGTGAGCCGCTACGTGGCCAAGGCGGCCAGGCGCAGCGCCGCCGATCTCAAGGCCGAGCGGCTCCAGGCCGCCCGCGCGGGCCGGGACTCCGGGCCCGCCGGGGCCGCGCCCGAGGCCACCGCGAAGGCCACCGCCGGGCGCGGGATGCGGTCCCAGACGCGCGACCGCACGCCCACCCAGCCCGCCCTGCCCAAGCAGCGAGCCTCCAGCAAGGCCATGGGAGCGCGCCGCCAGGCCAGGCGCGACAGCCGCTGACCCGCGGGCCCCGGCAGGGCGACCGGCGTGACGGGTACCTGACCAAGGATCGGACGGCACGCGGTTGAGCACCAGCCGGCGGGTAGGGCTGCGGTATGCCGGAGCTTCCTGACGTGGAGGGTTTCCGCCGGGTACTGGACGAGCACACCGGCGAGCCCATCGAGTCCGTGCGCGTCTACGACGCCGGCGTCCTGCGCGGCGTCAGCGCGCGCAGGCTGGGCGACGCCCTGCGCGGCCACCGCTTCGAGCACCCGCGGCGGCATGGCAAGTGGCTGCTCGCCCCGGCCGAGGGACCCGTGCTGCTGCTGCACTTCGGCATGACCGGCTCGCTGTCCTGGCATCGCGAAGGCGAGCCCAGGCACCGGCACGACCGGGTCGTGTGGCGCCTGGACGGCGGGGAGCTGCGCTTCCGCGACATGCGCAAACTCCAGGGCGTCCATCTCGAGCCCGACCGGCGCCGGGCCGAGCAGGTGCTGGACGGTCTCGGCCCCGACGCGCTCCAGGTGACCCGGCGGCGCCTCGGCGAGCTGCTGTCGGGCCGGCGCGCACGGCTCAAGTCCGCGCTGACCGACCAGTCCCTCATCGCGGGCCTGGGCAACCTGCTGGCCGACGAGATCTGCTGGCGCGCCCGCGTCGACCCGCTCCGCAGCGCGGCGAGCCTGGACGAGGCCGCCCTGGACGCGCTGCACCGCGCGATGCGCAAGGTCCTGCGGGACTCGGTCGAGGCCGAGCGGGTCCCGCCGCGCGACACCTGGCTCACCGGTGTCCGGGACGAGCCCGAAGCCCCCTGCCCGCGCTGCGGCGCGCTCCTGTCGAGCCGCCGCGTCTCCGGCCGCAGGACCGTCTGGTGCCGCGCCTGCCAGCCGTCATGACGCCCCGTACTCGTGCACCGGCAGCTTCACGCCCGGGCGGCCGAACTCCAGGAAGCCGAGATCGTCCCGGCCCGCCTGCCGTATCTCCATCGCCACCGCGCTCCGCTCTTCGCCTCCGTTTACTAGAGTAGGACTCTAGAGTTAAGCTACAGCCATGACCGACGTCAAGGGCGGGGGCCGGCGGGCCGCCAAGGCCAGGGCCACCCGGGCGCGCATGCTGGAGGCGGCCCGCGAGCTGTTCGTCGCGCACGGCTACGGGGCGACGAGCCTGCAGGACATCGCGGACCGCGCGGGCGTGGCCGTCCAGACGATCTACTTCACCTTCGGCAACAAGCGGACGGTGCTGAAGGAGGTCCTGGACGTGGCCGTGGCCGGGGACGACGAGCCCGTCGCGACGATGCGGCGGCCCTGGTTCACCGCCGTCCTGGACGCCCCGACCGCCGGAGAGCAGCTGGAGGCGCACGTCGCCGGCACCCGCGCGGTGTCGGAGCGGGCGGCGCCGGTCGTGGAGGCGCTGCGCGCCGCCGCGGCGACCGATCCCGAACTCCGCGGGCTGTGGCGGCGCAACCTCGACCAGCGTTTCCAGGTGCAGGCCGCGGCGGCCGAGGCCCTGGCCGGGAAGCCGGGCGCTCGGCCGGGCCTCACCGCCGACGAGGCAGCCGACATCCTGTTCGCCCTGCTCAGCCCGGAGATGTACCTGCTCCTGGTCGACACCCGGGGGTGGAGCCCGTCCCGCTGGGAGGAGTGGACGCTCGCCTCGCTCCGGGCCCGGCTCTGCTCCCCGTGCCCCTGAAGCCAGAGGAGATCACGATGCCCTTCGCACAGGCCGGCCGGCTGCACCTGCACTACGAGCGGGAGGGGTCCGGGGAGCCGCTCGTCCTGGTCCACGGCTCCCTGGACGACCTGCACGGCTGGGACCGGGTCGCGCCCCTGCTCGAAGACCGGTTCCGGGTGCTCCGGTACGACCGCCGCGGGCACGGCGCGAGCGAGTGCCCGCCCGGCCAGGGCCGCATCGGGGAGGACGTGGACGATCTCGCCGGGATCCTCGAGGCGCTCGGCCACGCCCCCGCCCATGTCGTGGGGCACTCCTACGGCGCGACGGTCGCGCTGCTGCTCGCGCTGACCCGCCCGGAGCTGTGCCGCACCGTGACCGTCCACGAGCCGCCCCTGTTCGCGCTGCTCGCCGAGACGGAGCAGCACGCCCTGCTGCCCGAGGTGCAGGGGCGGATGAAGCAAGCGGTCGAGCTGCTGACCGGGGGCCGTACCGCGGCGGCCGTGGAGATGTTCGTCGACCAGATCGGCTTCGGCCCCGGGACGTGGCAGAAGGTGCTGACCCCGGAGCTCAGGCGCACGTTCACCGCGCACGCCCACACCTGGCTGGACCAGGCACGCGACCCCGAGCGCCTGTCGGTGACGCGCGCGCAACTGTCCCGGATCACCGCTCCGGCCCTCGTCACCACCGGAGACCAGGGGCCGCCGTGGTACGGGCCGGTGGTCGGCGTGGTCGCGCGGGCCGTCCCGGGCGCGCGCACGACGACCGTCCGGGGCGCAGGCCACGCCCCGCACCTGACCCACCCCGCCGAGTTCGCCGCCGCCGTGGCGGCCCACGCCCGCTCCGCTCCCCGCCCCGGCACTCCGGACGCGGCGCCCCGCCCGTGAGCGGGTGATCCCCCACGATCGCGTCCGGGCGCGCGAAGTACACTCACCGCGGACGATCACTCGGGAGGGCCGGTGGAGAACTGGGAACTGGTGGCGCGCGAGCGCGTCCGCAACACGCTGGCCGCCTACACCCACGCCGGTGACCGGGGGCGGATCGAGGACCTGGCCGCCACCTTCACCGAGGACGGCGTGCTGGAGCTGCGGAGCGGCGAGACCCGTGTCGGCCGGGACGCGATCGTGGCGATGCTGTCGGGGGTGGCCGAGCGCGGCTCGGCGCCGAGAGGCGGCGCCCCCGGGATCATCCGGCATTTCGTGGCCAACCTGCGGTTCGAGGAGATCACCCCGGAGCGGATCCGGACCGCGGCCTACTTCCTGGTGATGAACGCGCACGGCCCCGACCACTGGGGCCGCTACCGCGACACGCTGGTGCCCGTGGGCGACCGGTGGCTGTTCGAGCGGCGGTTCGTCAGCGTGGACGGCACCGCCCCCGGCGCCACCTTCGGCTCCTGACCTCAGGCGTCGGTCAGGCCCCAGTCCCGGGCGGTGGCCGCGTCGATCGCCCTGCCGGACAGCGCCAGGTACAGCGTGCGCCAGCGGCCGGCGCGGCGCGGGATGCTCACCGTCCCGCCCGCCCCGGGGATCAGCCCCATCGACACCTCCGGCAGGCGGAACGTGGCGTCCGGGGCGGCGACCAGCGTCCCGGCGAAGGCGGGGATCTCGATGCCCGCGCCGACGCAGGCGCCGTGCACCCGCACCTCGATCCGGTCGCGCAGCCGGTGCACGAGGCGTCCGGCGCCGCCGCGGGTGCGGACCAGGTGCGCGGTGGCCAGGTCGGGGGTGGTGCCGAACTCGTCCAGGTCGCCGCCCGCGCAGAAGGACGGCCCCGCCCCGTCCAGCACGACGCGGGCGATGCCCTCGTCGAGGACGGCGAGGCGGAGCGCGTCGGTCAGTGCGTCGCGGAGCAGCCGGCCGTAGGCGTTGCGCCGCTCCGGCCGGTTGAGGGTGATGTGCAGCCCGTCACCGGTCCGCTCGACCAGGACCGGCTCGGGGACCTCGGGCGGCAGCGGGCGCGGCCCGCGGGCGGCGAGCCAGCGGGCGAACTCCGGGCCGCCGAGCAGCGTGGAGTAGGCGTAGGACTCGACGTCCAGCGCGGCCTGGACGGGCAGCAGCGGCGTCGTCCGGAGCACGTCCCGCAGCACCAGCGAAGCCTGCGGGTTGCGCGCCGCCGCCTCGCCCAGCTCGCGCAGCGCCGCTTCGGGGTCGGGCAGGGCGACCGCCTCCCGCCCGGCGGCGGCGTCCGGGCCGGTGAGGGTGAGGTCGAGGGCGTCCAGGAGATCGGGGTGGGGCGGGGCGGAGCCGCGTGGCAGCACGCCGATCATGAGCCGATCGGCCTCCCTGACCTGCCCGGCCGCCCGCCCGGCGGTCGCGCCGTCCGCCGCGCCGGCGCCGCCCAGATCGACGGCGACGAGCGGGACGGGCACCGAGCCGTCATCGTCGAACAGCGGCCCGCCGGACGTTCCGTCCGCGAGCTCGGCCGGTGAGACGCGCGGGGGTCCGCCCATCGCCGTCCTCCCTGGGTGGTCGCGAGTGGTGGTCGCAAGCGGTGGCCGCAAGGCTCCGCGGTGGCGGAGTGTATCGTCGGGCCATGCCGACGCAGGTGAGCGGGCTCACGGCGGGCGAGGTCCGGGCCGCGTGGGCCGCCTCCGGCGCGGTCGCGCTGACCGGCCGGCCGGACGGGCCCCCGCTGGTGCCGCCCGGGCGCGGCGCCGCCGCCGCGCGGGCTTTGGCGGACCGGTTCGCCGCCCACACCTCCCGCACGGGCCGCGCCGTGCGGCTCGACGGCGCGCGGCTGCTCACCGAGCGCGCCGCCCACCTCGGCCTGCGGCGCCGGGGCGCGGTGTCGGCGGGCGGCGCCTGCCGGCTGCTGCCGACCGCCGACGGCTGGGCCGCGGTGTCCTGCGCCCGCCCCGACGACCCGGCGCTGCTGGGCGCCCTGGCGTGCGCCGAGGTGGGCGACGACCCCTGGGCCGCGGTGACCGCCTGGCTGCGCGAGCACACCGGCGCCGAACTGGCCGAACGGGCCGGGCTGCTGGGGGTCGCCGCCGGGCCGGTCGTGCGCGCCCCCGCGCCCCCGCCGCCACCCGAACCGCTCGAACCGCGCCCGCTCGGAGGGGCCCTGGTCGTCGACTTCAGCGCGCTGTGGGCAGGCCCGCTGTGCGCGCACCTGCTCGGCCTGGCCGGGGCGCGGGTGGTCAAGGTGGAGATCCCGGGCCGCCCCGACGGCGCGCGCCGCGGCGACCCCGGGTTCTACCGGCTGCTGCACGCGGGGCACCGCTCGGTGGTGCTCGATCCGGGCACCCGCGAGGGGCGGCGGGCGCTGGCGGCGCTCGTCGACGCCGCCGACATCGTCATCGAGGCGTCCCGGCCGCGCGCCCTGGCCCGGTTCGGGCTGGACGCCGGGGCCGCCGCCGACGCCGGGACCACCTGGATCTCGATCACCGCGTACGGGCGCGCCGCCGACCGGGTCGGCTTCGGCGACGATGTCGCGGCGGCGGCCGGCCTGGTCTGCCGCGCCCCGTCCGGCGCGCCGCTGTTCTGCGGGGACGCCATCGCCGACCCGCTCACCGGGCTCACCGCCGCCGTGCTGGCCTCGACCGCCCCGCCCGGCGGTGGCGGCGTGCTGTGGGACGTGGCGATGGCGCGCGTGGTCGCCTCGACCCTCGATCCCGGCGGCGACCCCGTCCCCTCGCCCGCGGCCGTCCCGGACGGCGCCGGTGGCTGGACCCTGGAGACGGGCGACGGCCCCGTCCCCGTCGCGCTCCCGGCGAGGCGCGAGCCCCGGGCCGGGGACGCGGGCGAGGCTCCGGAGATGGGCGCCGACACCGCGGAGGTCCTGCGCGGGCTGGGGATCGCGGTCCCGTGACGGGGCTGCTGCTGCGCGACGCCGAGATCGGCGGGCGGACCCGCGCCGACGTCCGCGTCGCCGGTGGCCGGATCACCGAGATCGGGGGCGGCCTGTCCCGCGAGCCGGGCGAGCAGGTCGTCGGCTGCGGCGGCGGCGCGCTGCTCCCCGGGCTCTGCGATCACCACCTGCACCTGCACGCCCTCGCCGCCCGGAGCCGTTCGGCGCTGTGCGGGCCCCCCGAGGTGAACGACCTGGACGGGCTGGCCCGCGCCCTGCGCGGCGCGTCCCCCGACGAGCACGGCTGGATCCGCGGGGTCGGGTACGCCGAGTCGGTCGCGGGCGATCTCGACGCCGCCGCCCTCGACCGGCTGGAGCCGCGCCGCCCCGTGCGGGTCCAGCACCGCAGCGGCGCCCTCTGGACGCTCAACACCGCCGCCCTTGCCGCGGCCGGCATCGCCGCCGGCGACCATCCCGGCATCGAGCGCGACGGGCACGGGGCGCCGACCGGGCGGCTGTGGCGCGCCGACGACTGGCTGCGCTCGCGCCTGCCCCGGACCGGCCCCGTCCCCCTGGACGGCGTCGCGCGCACCCTGACCCGGTTCGGGATCACCGCCGTCACCGACGCCACGCCCGACCTGGACGCCGGGGCGCTGGCCGCGTTCGACCGGGCGGTCCGGCAGGGGACGCTCCCGCAGCGCCTGCACCTGCTGGGAACCCCGCTGGAGGGCGCGCCCCCCTCCCCCGCGCCCCATCCGCGCATCACCACCGGCCCGTACAAGATCGTGATCGCCGACTCCGGCCTGCCGTCCCTGGACGACCTCGCCGGACGGATCGCCGCCGCGCATCGGCTCGGCCGCCCCGTGGCCGTGCACTGCGTGACCCGCGAGGCGCTGATCCTGCTGCTGGTCGCGCTCGACCAGGCGGGGCACGTGCGCGGCGACCGGGTGGAGCACGCCGCGCTCGTCCCGGCCGAGGTCATCGAGGACATGGCCGCGCGCGGGCTGCGGGTGGTGACCCAGCCCGGCTTCATCGCCGACCGCGGCGACGACTACCTGCGCGACCTGCCGGCCGAGGACCATCCGGACCTCTACCGGTGCGCCGGCCTGCTCGCCGCGGGCGTCGGGGTCGGCCTCTCCAGCGACGCGCCGTACGGCCCACTGGACCCCTGGCAGGTGATGGACGCGGCGGTCCGGCGCCGCACCCGGTCCGGCGCCGTGGCCGGGGACGCCGAGCGGATCGGCCCGCATGCGGCGCTGCGCGCCTACCTCACGTCTCCCGAGGACCCGGGCGGGCCCGTACGGCGGGTGCGTACCGGCGCGCCGGCCGACCTCGTCCTGCTGCACGCGCCGCTGGCCGAGGCCCTGCGCCGCCCCGACGCCGCCCTCGTCCGGTCGGTCATGGTCGAGGGCCGTGTCCTGGTCTAGGTAACCTCGTACCGATCACCCTTAACCGCATCCCCCCCAGGAGCCGTCATCATCTCCCGAACCGCCGCCGTGGAGCGTTCCACGGCGCGGGCCTGAACGCGGGCCGCCGCCTTGGCGGGGGTCGTCACGGCGTTCGCCGCGCTGATCGCGGTCGCGCTCCTGGGCTACCTGGCGGGCGTCGCCGGGGTCCTGCGGGCGCAGGACGAGCTGGTCCTGTCACGGCTGGCGTTCTTCATCGCCGCGCCCGCGCTCATGTTCACCACGGTGGCCACCGCCGACCTGGGGTCGATCTTCTCGCCCGTGCTGCCCGTCAACGTGCTCGCGGTGGCGGCGGTCCAGGCGGTGTACCTGGCGGCGGCGCGCTGGGTGCTGCGGCGGCCCCGGTCCGAGGCGACCATCGGCGTGCTGGCCTCGTCGTACGTCAACGCCGGCAACCTGGGCATCCCGGTCAGCGTCTACGTGCTGGGCGACGGCGCGCTGGTCGCCCCGATCCTGCTGTTCCAGCTGCTGGTGATGACGCCCGTGGCGTTCCTGGTGCTGGACGGCGGCGGCGGTGCGGGCGGGCGCGCACACGCGGTGCGGAAGGCGCTGCTACGCCCGCTGCGCAACCCGCTGACGGTGGCCTCGCTGCTGGGCTTGGGCGTCGCGGTCGCGGGCGTGGACCCGCCGGAGCCGCTCATGCGCCCGGTGGAACTGGTCGCCGGGGCGGCGGTGCCGGTCGCGCTGATCGCGTACGGGCTGAGCCTGCGCGGCCGCCGGCACACCGAGGAGGAGGACGCTGGGGTCCGCCGCGACATCGCGCTGGCCGTCGTCCTGAAGATCATCGTGCAGCCGGCCGTGGCCTACCTCGCGGGCCGGTACGCCTTCGGGCTGGACGGCGGCGCGCTGCTGGCCTCCACGCTCTTCGCGGCCCTGCCCACCGCCCAGAACATCTACGTCTACGCCGCGCACTACCGCACGGCCACCCGCCTGGCGCGCGGCGCCGTCCTGGTCAGCACGCTGCTGTCGATCCCCATCATGATCACGCTCGGGGGCCTGCTGGCCTGACCGGGGCCCGCCGGGTCAGGGGCGCCACTCCTCGCGGTACTCGGGGTGGTGCGCGTAAGGGAGCGCGAGGAGCCGCAGGACGGCGAGCCGGGCGGCGTGGGCGGCCTCGGCTGCCTCCGTGCGCTGGCCCTGCTCCAGCACCCATGCCCCCTTGTCGTAGTCGTCGACGATCTGCCGTCTCGCCGCGACCTCCCGCAGGGCCCGGGACGGGTCGTACCGCGCGATGAACTCGGCGTAGGCGCCGTTCTCCACCGACGCCACGAACCCGGTGCCGGACGGCTCGCCGCCGGCCGCGGCGGTGTCGAGGTGGACCGTGCCGGAGGGCGAGGCCGACCAGGGCGCTCCCGAGCAGGCCCGCGCGATCTGCTCGTCCTTGGCCAGCCGGGCTCTGAGGAACTCCACCAGGTCCATGGGGCCCATCCTGCCCTGCGTCGCGGTACGAAGGGCCCGAACCGGAAGCAAGCGACCCATCGGTCACCTCCCGGACAGGCCGTCACCGCGTGGCGAGACGGCCGGCGTGAGTCTGCCCTCGGGTCAGCCGAAGGGGATCCTGGCCACGCCTGCCAGGAGCGGGACGCGGGCGATCCGGGTGAGGCGGTTCCCGGCGCCGTCGGGCCGCCAGCGGGTCGCGCCGTCCAGCCCCGGCGAGAGCAGCTCCATGCCGTCGAAGAAGGCGGCGACGGCGTCGCGGGTGCGCGGCACGAAGGGGCTGTCGGCGCCGGTGTGCAGCGCGGCGGCGCGCCGGAGCGCGGGCGTCGTCTCGGCGTGGGAGACGACGACGTGGCTGCCCGGCGGGAGCGCGTCGCGGACGCGGGCGACGAGGCCGTGCGGGCCGGCCTCGTCGGGCAGGTGGTGCAGGACCGCGGTGATCAGGACGGCGACGGGCCGCTCCAGGTCGATGACCGTGCGCAGCCTGCGGTCGGCGAGCATGGCCTCCGGCGCCCTGAGGTCGGCCTGGAAGGCGGCGGTCTCACCGTCGGCGGCCATCAGGGCCTGGGCGTGCGCGACCACCATGGGATCGCTGTCGACGTAGGCGACCCGGGCGTCCGGGAGGATGCGGCGGGCGACCTGGTGGACGTTGTCGCGCCCCGGCAGGCCGCAGCCGATGTCGAGGAACTGGCCGATCCCGGCTTCGGCGGCGAGCGTCCGCACAGCCCGCAGCAGGAAGTCGCGGTTGGCCCTGGCCAGGACGCGGACGACGGGCGCCGCCCGCCTGAGCCGCTCGGCCAGGCGCCGGTCGGCCGCGTAGTTGTCCTTGCCCGACAGGAAGTAGTCGTACATCCGGGCGGTACTGGGACGCAGGGCGTCGAAGCCGGGGGCGACCTCGAACGCGGCCTCGGGCATGGCGGCCTCCTCCCGCGAGGCGGCGCCGGCGCCGGCGGAGTCGGGTCAGGGCGGCGGGCGGAGGCTTCGGCGCGCCCGTCCCGTCGCGGTGGATGCTGGTCATCCCGAGGAAATCACCGGACGGCGAGCGAGTCAACTCACATTGCTGATTCGCGAAGCTACAGCAACACCAGTTGCTTCCCGTGCATCAGTGCGGGCTAAACTGGTGTTGTTTCTCCGATCGTCAGCCTAAACGACAGTGGTGCTCCGCGCCCGAGGGTGAGGGACGCATGCCCGAACGAACGGCCGGAGACCGGACGCGCCTCAGGGGCCGCGGACCGGTCGCCGCCACCCTCGCCGCGACCGCGGCGGCGGGCGGGACATGACACGGCCGGACCGGACCGGCCGGCGGGGAGGAGCGAGCATGGACAGGACGGACCCGGCCCCGGGCGCGACGCTGGCCGACCGGCTGAACCACCTGTTCGCCACGATCGTCCCGCCGGCGCGCGGGCCGTACACCAACCAGGAGGTCGCCGCCGGGATCCGCGACGCCGGCACCGACATCTCCGCCCAGTACCTCTCGCTGCTGCGCCGGGGCGAGCGCGACAACCCGACGCTCAAGCACCTGGAGGCGCTGGCCCGGTTCTTCGGCGTGCCGCCCGCCTACTTCTTCGACGAGGAGACCACCCGGCGGGTGGACGAGGAGCTGACCGCGCTCGCCGCGCTCCGCGACATCGGCGTGCGCGGCGTGGCGCTGCGGGCGGCCGGGCTGTCCCCCACCGGCCTGGAGGCGGTGCACACCATCATCGAGCAGGTCCGCCGCCTCGAAGGTCTGGCGCCGCCCCCGGACGACGACACCCCCGGCGGCTCCCGCCCCTGAGGCGTTCCGCGCAGCCCGATACCCCGTGTCCCGATGCCTCGCCGCCTGGATCTCGCGGTCCGAGGCCACGCAGTCGGGCGCGCGGCCCGGTCTCTCCCAGCCCGACCTGCCTCGGGAGGTCGAGTGGCTGCTGCGGGCCGCCCATGCCCACCGCAGCCCGCCGGTCACGGAGCCGGCGGGCGGACCGTCCGCGGCGGTGACGCGGTGAGGGCGCACGCGGCGGTCAGTGGGCGGCGGCGTTCCAGTCGGCGCCGGCGCCGATGGCGACCTCCAGGCCCACGCTGACCGGGTAGGCGGTGGTCATCCGCTCGTGCACCAGCTCGGCCGCGCGGTCACGCTCGCCGGGGGCCACCTCGAACACGATCTCGTCGTGGACCTGCAGCAGCGGCCTGGTGCGGAGCCCGGCGGCGGTGAGCGCCTCGTCCACCCGCAGCATCGCGATCTTGACGATGTCGGCCGCCGAGCCCTGGATCGGGGCGTTCAGCGCCATCCGCTCCGCGGTCTCGCGGCGCTGCCGGTTCTCGCTGGACAGGTGGGGCAGGTAGCGGCGGCGGCCGAGGACGGTGCGGGTGTAGCCGGTGCGGCGCGCCTCCTCGACCACCCGGTCGAGGTAGTCGCGGACGCCGCCGAACCGCTCGAAGTAGGCGTCCATCAGCGGGCGGGCCTCGGCCACCGCGACGCCGAGCTGCTTGGCCAGGCCGAACGCCGACAGCCCGTAGGCCAGGCCGTACGACATCGCCTTGATCTTGCGGCGCATGTCGGGGGTGACGCCGCCCGGGGCGACCCCGAACACCTGCGCGGCCATGGTGGTGTGCAGGTCCTCCCCGGAGGCGAACGCCTCCAGCAGGGTGGGGTCCCGCGACAGGTGCGCCATGATCCGCAGCTCCAGCTGGCCGTAGTCGGCGGTCAGCAGCGACTCGAAGCCCTCGCCGGGCAGGAACGCCCGCCGGATGAGCCGGCCCTCCCCGGTGCGGATCGGGATGACCTGGAGGTTGGGCTCGGTGGAGGTCAGCCGCCCGGTGGCGGCCACGGTCTGCTGGAAGGTGGTGTGGATCCGGCGGTCCGCGCCGATCTCCCTGATCAGCCCGGCGACCGTCATCCGCAGCCGGGACTGGTCGCGGTGGCGCAGCAGGATCTGCGGGAGCCCGTTGTCGGTCTGGCCGGCCAGCCAGGTCAGCGCGTCCAGGTCGGTGGAATGGCCGGACTTGATCTTCTTCGTGCGGGGCAGCCCGAGCTCCTCGAACAGCACCTGCTGGAGCTGCTTGGTGGAGCCGGGGTTGAACGGGTGGCCGGCGATCTCGGCGGCCTCGCCGGCGGCGCGCTCCATCGCGTCGGCGAACCGCCGGTCGAGCTCGTGCAGCAGGGGCTCGTCGACGAAGACGCCGGTGCGCTCCATGCGGGCCAGCAGGGCCGAGAGGGGCAGCTCGACCTCGCGCAGCACCGCGTCCATGCCGGTGCCGGCGAGCTCGTCGCCGAACCTGCCCGCCAGGTCGAGGACGGCGCGGGCCCGCAGCATCAGCCCGGCGGGCCCGCCGGCGGCCGGGCGGCGGCCCAGGTAGCGGGCCGACAGGTCGGCGATGCCGTACGCGGCCAGCCCGGGCAGCAGGAGGTAGGCGGCCAGGGCGGTGTCGACGGCGACGCCGCCGAGCCGCCAGCCCCGCCCGCCGAACCCGCGCAGCAGCGACTTGACGTCGTGCAGCGCCTTGGGGCGCTCCTCGTCGGCGAGCCAGGCGGCGAAGGCGCGCTCGTCGGCGGCGGTCATCCGGGCGGGCTCGAAGGAGGCCGCGAAACCGTCGCCGGTGGCCAGCGCGATCCGGGCGATCTCGCCCTCGCCGCGCTGCCAGGAGAGGTCGGCGGCGAGCCCGACCGGCGCGCCGGCCTCGCCCGCCCTGCCGCCCAGCCAGCCGGGCAACTCGCCGGGGCCGAGTTCGCGGCCCTTCAGCGGGCGCGCCCGTGCACCGGCCTCTTCACCGGAGGCGGAGGCTGTGGCGGTGGCGGGGACGGGCTCGGCCGTCCCGCCGCCGGGGTCGGCGGCGAACAGCCGCTGCCGGAGGCTGGCGTTGCGGAACTCCAGCTCGTCCAGGAGCGCGGCGAAGGCGGGCAGGTCGTACGGCCGGCGCCGCAGGTCGCCGGGGCGGACCGGCAGGTCGACGTCGCGGACCAGCTCGGTCAGCCGCCGGTTGAGCCGCACCGTGTCCAGCGCGGCCCGCAGCTTCTCGCCCGCCTTGCCCCGCACCTCGCCGGCCCGGTCGAGCAGTTCGGCCAGCGACCCGAACTCCCTGATCCACTTGGCGGCCGTCTTCTCCCCGATGCCGGGGATGCCGGGCAGGTTGTCGGACGGGTCGCCGCGCAGCGCCGCGAAGTCGGGGTACTGCCGCGGGGTCAGGCCGTACTTCTCCTCGACCAGCTCGGGGGTGTAGCGGATCACGTCGGTGGCCGTCCGGTAGTAGTACAGGACGGTGACGTCCGGGCTCACCAGCTGGAGGACGTCCCGGTCGCCGGTGCTGATCAGCACCTCGAAGCCGCCGGACTCGGCCGCCGCGGCCAGCGTCGCGATCACGTCGTCGGCCTCGTAGCCCGGCACCCGCAGCGTGGTGACGCCCATCGCCGCGAGGAGCCGGTCGAGGATCGCCAGCTGGTCGTGGAACTCGGCGGGCGACCGCGCCCGGCCGGCCTTGTACTCGGGGTAGGCGTCGGTGCGGAACGTCTGCCGCGAGACGTCGAACGCGACCGCGACGTGGGTGGGCCGCTCGTCGCGCAGCACGTTGGCCAGCATGTTGGCGAAGCCGTAGACCACGTTGGTCGGCTGGCCCCCGGTCGTGCTGAAGTTCTCCACGGGCAGCGCGTAGAACGCCCGGTAGGCCAGCGAGTGGCCGTCCAGCAGGAGCAGTCGGGGCCGGTCGGTCATGGATCCATCCTGGCAGGCCCCCCTGACAGAAGAGAACGCCTGGTCAGGCGGGTCAGGGGCTGGTGAGGGGCGCGCCGCCCCGGGGCGGGGGGTCCGCGCGGCGCCCGGCGCCGTTCCAGAGGGCGGCGATGGACGCCGGCAGGCCGCCGCTGGCGGTCCGGTGGTAGGCCGAGCCGGGCGGGAGCGCGGCGGTGAGGCGGCGGTGCGCCTCGGGGAGGGAGTGGTACGGCATCCCCGGGAAGAGGTGGTGGAGGGCGTGCAGCCGCAGCCCCAGCGGGGCCCACAGCTCGGTCAGCAGGGGGCGGCGCGGGTGGTTGACGCTGTCCATCATCTGCTCGACCAGGCTCATCGGTTCCTCGTCGCCGTTCCAGCGGTGGGAGACGAGCGTGCGGACCGCGTTGACCAGCAGCAGGGCGCTGTAGACCGCGTAGGCCTGGACGGCGCGCTCCACCGGGATCGTCCCGGTGAGCAGGAGCGCCGCGGCGACGGCGGCCCAGAGGGCGCAGGCGAGTTCCTGGACGAGCCACGCGCGCGCCTGGCGGCGGTCGGCCGGGACACTGCCCACGTAGTCGAGGTCGATCTTCAGCGTCGTGAAATGCGTGTGGAGGTGGCGGCGCAGCCGCGCGTTCACCAGCGACACGGGGGTGAGCAGGCCGAACCTGACCGGCGCCAGCAGCGGCAGCACGAAGGAGGACCCCAGGAACGCCAGCGCCTGCCGGCGCGTCAGCCTGTCCAGCGGCCGGTACTCGGGGTCGTCGCGGGTGCCGTAGGAGCGCACGTTGTGGTGTTTGACGTGGGCGTCGAACATGAACGCGGGCATCATGAACGGGATCCCCACCAGCGCGTTCCAGCCCCGCCGGAACCGGCGCAGCGCCCGCTTCCCCCGCAGGTGGGCGAGCTCGTGGATGAACGCGGCGCACCGGTAGGCGGCCAGCGTCGAGACCGCGAACAGCAGCGCCCCGGCCGGTGTCGCGTACCCGGCCGGGCGGGCCGCCCAGAACGCCGCGGCGCTCACGCCGAAGGAGGCGGCCAGGTCGGCCCAGTAGACGGCCGGGCGCGGGGTGAACAGGTCGGCCACCAGGCCGTGCGCCTGCTTGACCGAGAAGTCTTCCGTCATGACGGCACCCGCTCTCTCGTCGCGCCGGGCCCCGGGACACGCGGGAGCGGCACGCCGTACCGCCGCGACGCGCGGCCCCGCCGCCACGGCGACCACCAGTTGGCGCGGCCCGCGAGCCGCATGACGGCGGGCACCAGCAGGCCGCGGACGAGGGTGGCGTCCAGCAGCACGGCCAGGGCCAGCCCGGCCCCGATCATCTTCAGCAGCGCCAGGCCCGAGGTGGCCAGCGCGGCCATCACGACGGCGAAGACCACGGCGGCCGAGGTGAACAGCCGCCCGGTGCGCTCCAGCCCGGTGGCGACCGCCAGGCCGGTGTCGCCGGTCCGGCGGTGCTCCTCGACGATCCGCGACAGCAGGAAGATCTCGTAGTCCATCGACAGGCCGAAGGCGACGCAGAACAGCAGCGCGGGGACCAGCGCGTCGGTGCTGCCGGAGACGGAGAAGCCGCCGACCAGCCACCGCAGATGGCCCTCCTGGAAGATGTGGACCAGCACGCCGAAGGTCGCGCTCAGGCTCAGCGCGTTCATCAGCAGCGCCTTGACGCCCAGCACCACGCTCCCGGTCAGCGCGGTGATCAGCAGGAAGGTGGTGAGCGCGATCAGGCCCAGCACCGCGGGCAGGGTGGCGGCGATGCCCGCGCGGACGTCGGCCAGCTCGGCGCCCGGGCCGCCGACCAGCACACGGCCGGGCGCGGCCAGGGCCCGGACGCGCTCGGCCAGTTCGCTGTTCTCCACCGAGTACGGCTCGTGGGCGGTGGACACGGCCAGCCAGGTCCCGGGGGCGCCGGGCCGGACGAACCGCGCGGCGGCGCCCGGCGGAGCGTCCCCGGCGCGGGCGCCGCGCGCGTACGACCCGGTGGCGGCGTCCACGCGGACGACGCCGCCGAGGGCCGACAGGCGCCGCGCGTAGCCGTCCAGGCGTGCGGTGGCGGCGGCGGCGGGCGCCACCCGCGCCTCCGGCAGGACCACCGTGGTGGCGGCGACGCTGTCGCGCGCGTCGAAGTCGCGGCGGAGCTGGTTCGCGGCCTGCGCCGCCGGGGCCTCCGGCGGCAGCAGCCGGTCGTCGAACGTGCCGAACCGGACGTCCAGGAACGGCGAGCCGAGGGCGAGCAGGAGCAGCGCGGTGGGGATCGCCACGCGCAGCGGGCGCCGCATCACGGCGGTGGCGATCCGGAACCAGAGGCCGGGCGCGTCGTCGGGGCGGGTCGCGCGCCCGGCGCGCCACGGCCCGGGGATCGCCAGGCCGTTGACGCGCCCGCCCAGCCGCACCAGGACGGCGGGCAGCACGACGAGGCTGCCGACCGCGGCCAGCACCGTGACGGTGATGCCGCCGTAGGCGATGGACCGCAGGATCGTGAACGGGAACAGCAGCAGCGCGGCCAGCGACAGCGACACCGTGACCGCCGAGTACGCCATGGCCCGCCCGGTGGTGCGCATGGTGACGGCGATCGCCGCGCGCGTGCCGAATCCCGCCGCCAGCTCCTCGCGGTAGCGGGTGACGATGAACAGGCTGAAGTCGAGCGCGAGCGCGAAGCCGAGCGCGCTCGCGATGCTCATCGCGAACACCGACACCTCGGTGAACGCGCTGAGCAGCCGCAGCACCGCCATGGTGCCGGCGACGGCGAGCGCCCCGACCAGCACCGGCAGCACGGCGGCGGTGAGGCCGCCGAAGACCACCAGCAGGATCGCCAGCGTCAGCGGGGCGACGACCAGCTCGGCGCGCCGCAGGTCGCGCTCGCTGCGGTCCTGGGTCTCGGCCCTGACCTGGGCCTTGCCGGTCGCGGCGACGGTCAGCGGGCCGATGCGGCCGGAGACCCGCGAGACGACGCGCCGGGCGGTGGCGATGCGCCGCATGTCGTCGCCGTGCAACCGCGCCAGGACCAGGGCGGCGCGCCCGTCCCGGCTGCGCAGGGACGGCGCCCGCGTGTCCCAGTACGAGGTCGCGTGCACGACGCCGGGGGTCCGGGCGAGCCGTGCCGTCAGGCTCCGCCCGGCCTCGGCGGCCCGGGGGTCGTCCGCGCCTCCCTGCGCGCGGGCGACCAGGATCAGGTCCGGGTCGCCCGCGCGGAAGCCGTTCTCCAGGAGTTCGCGGGCCCGCTCCGACTCCGCCCCGATGGCGGTGGTGCCGCCCGGGGTCAGCCGGTCGTGGACGTCGTGGCCGGCGAGCAGCGCGACCAGGAACCCCGCGGCCGCCAGCCACAGGATCGGCCGGGCGCGCCGGAACCGGTCGCGGCTCAACCGGCCGCCGCTCACAGGTCCCGCCGGTAGATGCGGTAGGTCTTGGCGTGCTCGCCTCCGATGGCCCGCATGCTCTGGGCGATCGGATGGTTGTCCTCCAGCGTCCAGCCCATCTCGATGCTGCCGCCCGTGTAGCCGCCGGCGGCGACGGCCTCCCACAGCCGGGTGTAGAGCAGCGCCTCCAGGCCGGAGCGGCGGTACTCGGCGACCACGCCGAACAGGACCCCGCGGACCCGGTCCACGCGCCGCGCGGCCAGCGCCAGCCGGGCCGCCCCGATCGGGACGCCGAACGTGGTGAGCCGGCCGCGCGCGGCGGGCAGCGCCTGGTTGAGGTCGGGCAGCCCGACGCCGACGGCGACGGGCTCGCCGCCGGCCTCCACCAGCTGCACGAGTCCGGGGTCGACGATCCGCCGCAGCCGCCGCGCCAGCGCGCCGAGCTCGGCGTCGGTCATCGGGACGAAGCCCCAGTTGTCCTGCCACGCCGAGTCGTAGACGCGTTTGATGCGGGCCAGCTCGGCGTCGAAGTCGCGCAGGTTCACGGGCCGGGCGGAGAGTCCGTTGCGCCGCTGGACGTGCTCGGCGAGGCGGACCAGCCGCGGGTCGAGCGGGACGCTGTCGCGCTCCCACGTCCACAGGTCCTTGGCCTTGCGCAGCCCGCACCGTTCCAGCAGCGCCGGGTAGTACTCGGGGTTGTAGGGCATCAGGACGCGGGCCGGTGTGCCGAATCCGTCCACCAGCAGGCCGCACTCGTCGTTCATGGTGAAGGAGACCGGGCCGAGCATGCCGCGCAGGCCGCGCCCGCGCAGCCAGTGGGCGGCGGCGTCGAAGAGCGCGCCCGCCACGGCGGGGTCGTCGACGCATTCGAACAGGCCGAAGAAGCCGTCGCGGGCCCGGTGGACCTCGTTGTGGCGCGGGTTGTGGACCGCCGCGATCCGTCCCGCGACACGGCCCCGCGCCTCGACGGTGAACAGCTCCACCTCGCCGTAGGCGAAGAAGGGGTTGCGGCGGCGGTCGAGCAGGCGCCGGCAGTCGCGGCGGAGCGGCGGGACGAAGGCGGGGTCTGCGCGGTGGAGCCGGTAGGGGAACTCCACGAACCGGCGCCGGTCCCGCCGGGTGCGGGCCGCCCGGGCCACGGGCGCTCCCGCCGGCCGGTCCGCCGGGCGGTCCTCGGGAGGGGCCGGCGGCCGGTCCGCCGCTCCGGGCCGGACGTCGTACGACATGCACACGAGTATGGCGAGACGATCACTCTCCGTCGCGCACCGTCGGCCAAAAGTCGATCAATAGAGCGCAACCACCAGCAGAGACGCTCGCGCCTCCCCCGGCGCTCGGAGATCATCCTGGTTCGGCCGATCACACTTCGTGGTCACGCGGGAGAGGGGACGCGGCATCGTGGGGGACGCCTTCGGCAAGTGCCATTCCTGGCGCGATTACGACATCGTCACCGGCCTGGGCCTCAATCCGTACTACCACCGGATCGATGAGCGCATCGGCCCGAACGAGGTCCGCATCGGCGGGCGGCCGGTGCTGATGGCGGGCTCCAACGACTACCTGGCCCTGTCCGCCGACCCGCGGACGGAGGCGGCGGCGGCCGAGGCGCTGAGCCGGTTCGGCACGGGCACCTCCGGGTCGCGGCTGACCAACGGCACGCTCGCGCTGCACGAGGAACTCGAGGCGGCCCTCGCCGGCTTCCTCGGGCACGAGGCGGCGATGGTGACCTCCACCGGCTTCCAGGCCAACCTGGCCCTGAGCCCGCTGCTGGGCCCGCGCGACGCGCTGCTGGCCGACCGGTACATCCACGCCTCGCTGATCGACGCGGCCCGGCTCGGGCAGGCCCGGCTGCGCCGGTTCCGCCACAACGACATGGGGCACCTGGGGCGGCTGCTGGAGGGCGCCGATCCCGAGAGCGGGCTCATCATCCTCACCGAGGGCATGTTCTCCACCACCGGCGACCTGTGCGACCTGCCCGGTATCAGCAAGCTCGCCGCGCAGTACGGCGCCCGGGTCGTGCTGGACGGGGCGCACGACATCGGCGTGCTCGGCCCCGGCGGGCGCGGCGCCGCCGAGCATTTCGGGCAGGGGTCGGCGGTCGACCTGTACACCCTGACCTTCTCCAAGTGCTTCGGCACGCTCGGCGGCGCGGTGACCGGGCCGGAGCGGGTCATCCGCTACCTGCGGCACCACTCCCGCGCGGCGATCTTCTCGGCGTCGCTGCCCGCGCCGTGCGCCGCCGCCGCGCTGGCCGCGCTGGACATCATCCGTACCGAGCCCGGGCGGCGCCGGCGGGTGCTGGCGACTGCCGAGCGGGTGGGCGCGGAGCTGGCCGCGCTCGGCTTCGCCGCGGGACGGGACGGTACCCCGACCATCCCGGTGCGCGTCGGCGGGACGATGGCGTGCCTGCGGCTCTGGCGGGAGCTGTTCGAGGAGGGCGTGTTCACCAACGCGATGATCCCTCCGGGGGTGCCGGAGGGGCACGCCCTGATCCGCGTCGCCGTCACGGCGGCCCATACCGACGCGCAGGTGGAGCGGATCCTGGACGCCTTCGCGGCGGCGGGCCGCCGGCTGGGCCTGATCGGCTGACCGCCGGGCGCCGGTTCAGCGGGACGGGCCCGTGCGCCCGCCTTCGCGCCCGCCCCCGCCTTCGCCTTCGCCTTCGCGCGTCCAGGAGTCGGCGAGCGTGACGAGTTCCTCCAGGGCCTCCTCCACGCGTTCGCGGTCGCCGGTGGTCAGGTAGTCGATCTGCAGCCCGGCGTAGGCGGCGTTGAGGAGGGTGGCGTGCCCGCGGGCCGCCTCTTCGGGTACGCCGTGGGCGCGCAGCACCTCGGCCACGAACCCGGCGCGGTCGCCCAGCATCCTGGGGACGTACGGCCCGCTGAGCCGCCCGGCGGCCGACAGCCCCTCGATCTCGTGCAGCAGCCGGGTCAGCGGCAGGTCCTCGGCGAGGTGCCACTCCCAGGAGGCCCGGACGACCGCGCCGAGGCTGCGGCCCTCCTCCCGGCCCGGCAGTGCACGCAGCCTGTCCTTCTGCCTCCGGTCGAGGTGGGCGAGGACGGCGGTGATGAGGTCGTTCTTGGTCGCGAAGTGGTGGGTGAGCACGTAGGTGCTGTGCCCGAGGGCCTTGGCGAGGGGCCGCAGGGACAGCTGGGCGATGCCGTTCTCGGCGAGGTAGCCGACGATCGCGTCGAGCAGTTCGGTGCGCCGCCCCGGGTCCGCGGGCCTGGCCATGGCGGGCCTCCTTACGGTCGTCGGGCGGCGTACGGGACCGAGGCCACGGTAGGCACATGACGATCGTTATGCAAATCGCAAAACAGTCGTTATGGTAATTCGCCATGATCCCGTCCACCCGCGCCGCCGCCCTCGCGCCGGCCGCCGCCGTCATCACCGCGATCGCGCCGCAGGGGCGGGCACGCCCCCGGCGGGAAAGGAACGACCATGACCGTTGAGTCCCACGCGAACGTGCGCGGGTTGCGCCTGGCCTACATCGACTTCGGCGGGGACGGGTCGCCAGTCCTCGCCCTGCACGGCCACTTCGGGCGGGCCCGGATGTTCGCCCCGCTCGCCGCCGCGCTCGCCCCCGGCCACCGCGTCATCGCGCTCGAACTGCGCGGCCACGGGCACAGCGACCACGCCGCCCGCCACACCCCCGACGACTACCTCGAGGACGTCGCCGCGTTCGTCCGCCGGCTCGGGCTCGGCCCGGTGGTCGTCGTCGGGCACTCCATGGGCGGGGTCATCGGCTTCCGGCTCGCGGCACGCCACCCTTCCCTCGTCCGGGCCCTGGTGAACGAGGAGGGCGGCGCGCTCAACCGGCGCCCCGAGATCCCCCATCCGGTCCTGGACGTCCGCCCCTGGCCCCGCCGCGCCCCCACCCTGGTCGCGCTGCGCCGCCAGGTCGAGGCCCGCGGGATCCCCGACGCGGGCTACTTCCTGGAGAGCGCCGTCGAACGCGACGACGGCTGGGGCTTCCTGTTCGACCACGACGCCATGGTGGAGTCACAGGAGGCGCTGGTCGGCGACTGGTGGCCCGACTGGCTCGGCTCCACCTGCCCCGCCCTGCTCGTGCACGGGCTCGACAGCTTCGTGCTGCCCACCGCGATGGCCCGGGAGATGGCCGAGCGGCGGCCCGGCACCGTCCTGCGCGAGCTGCCCGGCTGCGGGCACTGGGCGCACGACGACGATCCGGCCGCCTTCGCCGGCGCCGTCCGCGCGTTCCTCGGCACGCTCGGCACGCCGTAGCGCGCCGCGTTTGCGCTTCGTTGGTGAGGGCATGCGCGGCCCATGGACTTTCGGAGACGACCGGTGACCGACAGCTCTCTCGCCCTCCTGACCGACGGGTACGCCTGGCTGCCCGACCGGTGGCGCGCCGCCGAGGGCCCGCTCGTCCGCACCCGGCTGATGGGACGGCACGCGGTCGCGCTGCACGGCCCGGAAGCGGCCCGGTTCTTCTACGACGAGGAGCACATCCACCGCCACGGCGCCCTGCCCGAGCCGGTGCTCAGCACGCTCTTCGGGCACGGCGCCGTGCACACCCTCGACGAGCGCGCGCACCGCGTCCGCAAGGAACTGTTCGTCACGCTGCTCATGGACCCCGGCGGCATCGACCGCCTGGTCGAGCACGTCGGTGCCGCCTGGGACGAGGCTGCGGCCTCCTGGGCCGACCGGCCCGGCGTCGTGCTGTTCGACGAGGCGGGGGAGGTGATCACGCGGGGCGTGTGCCGGTGGGCCGGGCTGCCGCTGGACGAACCGCCCTACGACACCGACGCGGCCCCGCTGGCCCGCGACCTGATCGCGATGGTCGACGGGTTCGCCACCGCCGGGCCGCGGCACTGGCGCGCCCGGGCGGCGCGGCGGCGCCGGGAGGCGTGGCTGGCGGCCCTGATCGAGGACGTGCGCGCCCGCCGGTTCGCCCTGCCCGAGGACTCGGCGGCCGGCGCCGTGGCCCGGCACCGCGACGCCGGCGGCGACCTCCTGGACGCGCGCACGGCCGCCGTCGAAGTGATCAACGTGATCCGGCCCACGGTGGCGGTGGCCTGGTTCACCGCCTTCGCCGCGCACGCGCTGCACCTGTGGTCCCGGCACCGCGAGCCCCTCGCCGCCGGCGACCCCGGGTACGCCGAGGCGTTCGCGCACGAGGTCCGCCGCTTCTACCCGTTCGCGCCGTTCGTCGGCGGCCGGGCGGCGCGCGACCTGACCTGGCGCGGCGAGCCCATCCCGGCGGGCGCGCTGGTGCTGCTCGACCTGTACGGGCAGAACCACGACGAGGCCCTGTGGACCGAGCCCTACGCGTTCGACCCGCGGCGGTTCACCGACGGGGACATCGGCCCGTTCGAGCTGATCCCGCAGGGCGGCGGCGATCCGCGCGCCGGCCACCGCTGCCCGGGCGAGAAGATCACCATCGCGCTGCTGGCGGACCTGGCGACCCGGCTGGCCCGGCTGCGCTACGACGTGCCCGACCAGGACCTGGACATCCCCCTGCGCCGCGTGCCCACCCGGCCCCGCAGCGGCTTCGCCATCTCCGGCGTGCGGCCGGCGGGCGTCACCGCCGGGACGGTCTCGCGCGGCGGTGACGCCCGCCGCTGAGGCCCCGCCCGCCGCCGGAGGCTCTCGCCCGGTGCGGGCCCCGCGGCCCGGCGGCCTCCGTCACGGCTTGCGGGCGACGCCTCCGGCCACGTCCACCTCGACGTGCGGGAACGGCGAGGGGTCGGGCCGCCACCGCGACACCTCCACCACTCCGGGCGGCACGAGCTCCAGCCCCTCGAAGAACCCGGCGATCTTCTCCAGCGGGCGCGGGTGGTAGGGCAGCGTGCCGCTCTCCTCGTAGAGGCGCTCGGCCTCCTTGACGCCCGCGCTGGTGTCGGTGAAGTCGTAGATCGCCAGATGGCTGCCGGAAGGCAGCCCCGCCATCAGCTCCGGCACGATCGTCCGCGCGGTGTCGTAGTCGATGTGCCCGAGGATGCCCATCAGCATCAGCGCGGTGGGACGGCCGAGGTCGAGCGTCTCCCCGGCCTCCCGCAGGATCGTGCCGGGGTCGTGCAGGTCGGCGTCGACGTAGACGGTGACGCCCTCCGGCGCGCTGGTCAGCAGGGCCCGGGCGTGCGCCAGCACCAGGGGGTCGTTGTCCACGTAGACGATCTTGCATTCGGGCGCGGCGCGCTGCGCGATCTCGTGGGTGTTGTCGACGGTGGGCAGGCCGGTGCCGACGTCCAGGAACTGCCGGATGCCGGCGTCGGCGACCAGATGGCGGACGACGCGGGCGATGAAGTGCCGGGCGGCGCGGGCCGCGTCGGGCATCTCCGGGTAGACGCGCAGGACCTCGTCGCCGGCGGCGCGGTCGACGGCGTAGTTGTTCCTGCCGCCGAGCCAGTAGTTCCAGATCCGGGCCGACTGCGGGACGGTGGTGTCGATGTCCGCCGGTGCCTCCTCCCCGGCGTCGGGCCGCGGGGCGGAGGACGATCCGTCGTCGCTGGTCACAGTGACCTCCAGCAGAGGGGGCGAGGGGGCGGGCGCGCAGGGCCGCGACCGTGGCCCGGCGCCGCGTTCGGGCCGCACCAGGCTTCCACACCAACCTTGCCAGGGAAGGAGGGATCAGGCATGGCCCATGTCGAGTGAGAAATCCATATCCGGGTTCGGACACGCACTGCGGCCGCTGATGGGACTCTTCGCGCGACCTCCCTCGCCGGGACACCGCCCGCCTCTACAGTCATGGCCATGATCTTGCGTCGTTCGGCGGGCGGTGCGCTCGCCACCCTGGCGGCCACGGCGGTGGTCGCGGTGACCGCGTTCGCCTCCGGTGCCGGTTCCACGGCCGCCGCGCCCGCCGCCGCACGGGCGGGCGATCTGAAGGCGGACCTGGACGCCATCCTGGCGGACGAGCGGCTCGCGGACGCCCGTGTCGGCGTCCTGGTGCGGGACGTGAAGACCGGCGAGGTGCGGTACGAGCGCGACGCCGCCGAACCGCTGATGCCCGCGTCCAACCAGAAGATCCACACTTCCGCCGCGGCGCTGGCGCTGCTGGGGCCGGGCCACCGCTTCCGCACCGGGGTGTACGCGGCCAAGCCCACCGGCTCCACGGTCAAGGGGAACCTCTACCTCAAGGGCACCGGCGACGCCACGATCCGCGCCGCGGACTTCGACCGGCTGGCCGCCCGGGTCGCCGCGCGCGGCGTGACCCGGGTGACCGGCGACCTGGTCGCCGACGACACCTGGTTCGACGCCCAGCGCACCGCGCCCGGCTGGGACCCCGAGGACTTCCCCTACTCCTACGCCGCCCAGATCTCCGCGCTGACCATCTCGCCCGACGACCGATTCAACGCCGGCTCGGTCAAGGTGACGGTCGCCCCGGGCGCCGCGGGGAAGCCGGTCACGGTGGCGCTGGACCCGCCCACCGACGTGGTGAAGGTCGACAACCGGGCCACGACCGGCGCCGCGGGCTCGCCCTCCACGCTGTCGGTCGACCGTCCCGCCGGGGCCAACACCGTCGTGGTGTCCGGCTCGTTCCCGAGCGGCGGCAGTCCCGCCGAGTTCCTGCGCACGGTCGAGGAGCCCGCGCTGTACGCGGCCGGCGTCTTCCGGGACGCGCTGCGCAGGCACGGCGTCACGGTCGCCGGGACGACCTCGCGAGGCCGGACGCCGCGCGGCGCCGCGGCGCTGGCCACCCGCGACTCGATGCCGCTCTCGCAGCTGACGGCGCCGTTCCTCAAGCTGAGCAACAACGTCATCGGCGAGACCCTGGTGAAGGCGATCGGCCGCAAGGCCAAGGGCGAGGGAAGCTGGCGGGCCGGGCTTCCCGCCGTCGAGAAGTACCTGGCCGGCCAGGGCGTCTCCCCGGCACGGCTCGAACTGGCCGACGGCTCCGGTCTCTCCCGCTCCAACCGGACCACGCCCCGGGACCTCGCCGTCATCCTGGCGAAGGCGCGCTCCAAGCCCTGGTTCCCCGCCTGGTACCAGGCGCTGCCGGTCGCGGGCGACCCGGATCCGATGGTCGGCGGGACGCTGGCGAAGCGGATGGCGGGCACCCCGGCGGCCGGCAACGTGCACGCCAAGACCGGAACGCTGACGGGCGTGACGGCGCTGTCGGGCTACGTGCGCGACCCGTCGGGGCGGCGGCTCATCTTCTCCATCGTGTTCAACGGCTACTCGGGCGGTGCCGCGCCCAAGGACATCGAGGACAGGATCGCGGTCCGGCTGGCCGGAGGATCCGAGGCCGCCAAGCGGGTCGTCACCCCGCGCCAGGCGCCTCCGAGCGCTCCCGAACTCGAATGCTCCTGGACGATGACCTGCTGATACGCGGCCCCGTCAGACCTCGCCGGTCAGCTCTTCCATGCGGTCGAGCACGTGCAGGTAGGAGGGCGCCTCGATGAGGACCTCGTCCTCGTCGTCGGCGCCCTCCTCCTCCGGGTCGGGGACGACGCGGATGCCCTGGGCGAAGGCGTCCACGTCCGGGACGGCCTCGCGCAGCCGCGCGGCGTCCGGCGACAGCAGAAACAGGCTCACGTCGGTGTCGTCCTCCACCCGCCAGGCGTAGCTCAGGACGCTGGCGGACGCCTCGGCCGCCCCCGGCGACGGCCGCAGCGTCGCGGGCCGCGAGAGAGCCCGCAACCCGGCGCCCAGGTGCTCGGTGGGGAACTCCAGCACCTCCGGCGGGCCGTCCGTCCCGGGGAGGTCGGCGCCGGTGTAGAAGCGCAGCGCCTCGTCGCGTTCGCCCTGGGCGCGCCACACGCTCACGGAGGCGGCCAGCGGCTCCACCCGCGGGTCGGGCAGGTGCAGGTAGGCCAGGTGGCTCCAGGCCCGTCCGGCCATGAACGCCCGGTAGTTCAGCAGGACCGTGACCAGGTTCTTGACGTCCCGGCGGCGGTGGCGCAGCCCGGAGTCGTCCCAGACGGCCTGTGCCTGGTCCATCGCCCAGGACAGGTCGTCGGGCCACAGGTCCGCGGGGATCTCGCGGGGCAGCAGCAGCCAGACGCCGAAATCGCAGTCGACCTCGACCCAGCGCGTGCTCATCGACATCGACCAGATCATCACGTTCCTTCGCGTCGCCGCCTATGCCCGGATGGACGGAAACGCTCATGCTAGTGGCGCCCCATCGCCAGGGAGCGGCGCCATTCTGGTCTTCCCGCCGGCCTGGAATCACGTGGGCCGGAGCCGGTGGCCTTCCGCTGGGTGGAAGGTGGCCGGGCCGGAGGGCCGCCGTCGTGATCCCGATGGGGTGGGAGAGTCGTGTCCACGCCCGGCCGCGGGTGCGCCGCACCTCGCGGAGCGCGCCGCGCGCTGATGCCCGTGGCACCGGTACCAGGGCGCCCGGCCGTGACGCTGACGCCATAATGACGTCATGGATCTCACGCCGTACGTCGACCATCTGCGCCGGGAGCTCGAGGTCGCCGCGGCGACCGGCGGCCAGGACGTCCGCGACCTCGCCGGGCGGCTGGCCGCGCCGCTGGAGTCGGCGGCCCGGCTGGCGCTGCTGAAGGCGCTGTCCGACGCCACGGACGAGATCACCCGGGAGCTGGCGCCCGGCTCGGTCGAGGTCCGCCTGCGCGGGCTCGATCCCGGCTTCGTCGTGACGCCGCCGCCGCCCGGCCCGGCCGCCGGCGGCGACGCCGACGAGGGAGCGGGCGGCGCGGCGGACGAGCCGGCCCCGGCCGCCCCTCCCCCGCCCCCCGCCGCCGCCCCGGAGGCCGACGACGGCGGCACCTCGCGGATCACCCTGCGCGTCCCCGACCATCTCAAGCCGCGGATCGAGGAGGCGGCGGGCCGGGAGGGGCTGTCGGTCAACGCCTGGCTCGTCCGGGCCGTCACCGCCGCGCTCGAACCGGGGGGACGGGACCGCGACCAGGGCCGCACCCCCGGCTCCGGCTCCGGGACGGGCGCCGGCGGCTACACGCGAGGCCCGCGCCACGGCCAGCGCTACACCGGCTGGGTGCGCTAGATGCCGGCCTTCGACACCCCCGGACCGATCCTCGCCTCGATCCAGCTCCCGGCCGGCGACGTCAGGATCGAGGCCGGCGACCGCGCCGACACGCTCGTCGAGGTGCGCCCCTCCGACGAGGGCAGCGACTCCGACGCCGAAGCCGCCGCGCAGACCAGGGTCGAGTACGCCGCCGGCGTGCTGTCGGTCCGGTCCCCCAAGACGCGGGGCTGGCGGTTCTTCGGGATGGGCGGGTCGGTCGAGGTCACCGTCCGGCTGCCGGCCGGGTCCCGTGTCGACGTCAAGGCGGGCATGGCGGAACTGCGCTGCCACGGCCGCCTCGGCGCGTCCAGGCTCGACACCTCCTCGGGCGACATCACGGCCGATACCCTGGGCGGCCCGTCCGAGGTGACCACCGCCAACGGCGACGTCCGGATCGGTGAGATCGACGGGACGGCGGTGGTGAAGTCGTCCAACGGCGGTGTCACGGTCGGAACCGCCGGCGGCGACCTGCGGCTCCAGACCGCCTACGGCGACATCTCCGTCGAGCGCGCCCTGGCCGGCCTCGACGCCAAGACCGCCTACGGCCTGATCAGGGTCGGGGAGGTGGTGCGCGGGTCGGTCCTGCTGGAGACCGCGGGCGGGAACCTGGAGATCGGCGTCCGCACGGGCACCGCGGCGTGGCTCGACGCGGTGTCGGCGTACGGCAAGGTGACCTCGCGCCTGGAGGCCGCCGATGGCCCGGGCGGGTCGGAGGAGACCGTCGAGATCCGGGCCCGCACCTCCTACGGCGACATCCGCGTCCGCCGCGCCTGAGCGCCGGGCCGGGCGGGCCGGTTCGGCCGGCTCCGTGCCTCAGCCGCTCTCCCGCCCGACCGCGGGCCTGCCGGGGGCGCCGGTCTCCCGGCCCCAGGTCGCGGCGGCGTGGCAGGCGCCGAAGCCCTCGGCGCGGGCGACGATCCGGCCCGACTCGATCCGCACGGCGGTCTCGGTGGCGTCGCTGACGGCCGGGACCCCGGCCGCGGCGGCCGCCTCGCCCGTCTCGTCCATGACGATCCGCAGCCGCGGCCACACCGCCTCCGGCACGGCCTGGCGCAGGCACACCCGCAGGTCGGCCAGGACGAGGCGGACCAGCGGGGCCAGCTCGTCCGGGGCGCCGGTGACCAGGACGGCGGTGACCTGGGCCCGCGGCGGCGCGTCCCGCACGATCTCCTCGGCGGCGGCCAGCCGGTGCAGGCCCAGCACCGCGACCACCCCGTCGCCGGTGAACGGCACCGGGCCGCCGCGGAAGGCGTCGGTGGCGGGCGGCGGCGACCACGGGTCGGCGGCCGGGTGCGCCCGCGGGACGATCGGCGGCCCCGGCCAGCGGTCGTCGGGCTCCAGGTCGGCGAGCCGCCGGCAGGCCCCGACGATGGTGAACGGCTCGACGAACCCGGGCGCGGCGGCGGCCATCTGGGCGGCGCCCTGGAGGGTGGTGAGCGCGGCCTCGGCCGGCCGTACCAGCCTGCCGCCGGGCAGGTGCTGCGGGACGGGCGGCCCCAGGCGTTCCAGGCAGAGCCCGAGCAGGACGGCGTCCAGCTTCATCAGCTGCGCGAACGGCTTGCGGAGCCGCTCGTCGGCGATGATCTCGGGGATCACGTCCATGCCGAGCCGGCCCGCGCCGTACGGCTGGTCGGTGGCCAGCGGCAGCCGGGCGACCCAGGCGCGGGCGAACGCGGCGAGGGCGTCGCCGGGCGTGCCGGCGGGGCCGGGCGGCGGGGGCGCGGGCTCGCGGTCGGCGAGGTCGGCGAGCACGGCGAAGTAGAGCGCCCGCTTGCCGGGGAAGTTGGAGTAGACCGCGCCGCGGGTGAGCTCGGCCCGCTCCGCGATGGCGTCGATCTTGGCCTCGCGGTAGCCGCGCTCGGCGAACTCGTCGCGGGCCGCCGCCAGGACGCGCGCCCGGTTGCGGCGCTGCGTCTCCGCCCTCGTGAGCCGGGCCATCGGCCTCCTCCCCCTCGTGCGTCCCTCGTGCGCGATTCCAGGCTCGCGTTGCCGTCCGTCCGGAAGCAAGATAGCGTCGGCATTCAGATGATGAGATCATCTGTTCTGACCATCTGGAATCTGAGCGTGAGATCGGAGCCGCCGCATGGGCGACCTGCCGGAGATAGACCTGACCGACCCCGCGGTCGTGCGCGACCCGTTCACCGTTTACGGGGAGGCCCGCGAGCGCTCGCCGCTGGCCCGGCTGGCCATGCCGGGCTTCGGCAGGCTGTGGCTGGTGACGCGGCACGCCGAGGCCAGGGACATGCTCGGCGACCCGCGCTTCGCGCTCAGGGCCGACAGCTACATGCGCCCCGACGTGCCCGAGGACTGCCTGCCGTACATGCGGACGATGGGCGAGATGGACGGCCCGGAGCACACCCGGCTGCGGCGCCTGGTGTCCCCGGCGTTCACCGCGCGCCGCGCCGGCGCGTTCCGGCCGCGGATCGAACCCCTCGTCGACCGGCTCCTGGACGGCGTCGCCGCCCTGCCCGAACGCGCCGGCGGCGACCCGATCGACCTCGTGCCGCACTTCACCCGGCCGCTGCCGATGGACGTGATCTGCGAGCTGGTCGGCATCCCGGAGCCCGACCACCCGCGCTGGCGCGAGTACGGCGCCACGGTCGCGGCGAGCGCGGGCCCGGAGTTCGCCGCGGCCATCCCCGGGATCATGGCGGGCGCCAAGGCCGCGGTCGAGAGCCGCCGCACCGAGCTCGGCGACGACGTGATCTCCGACCTGGTCCGCCTCCAGGCCGGGCACGCCGACCAGCTCACCGAGGCCGAGATGGTCACGCTGATCTGGCACCTGGTCATCGCCGGCCAGACGCCGGCCAACCTGGTGGCCAACGCCGTGGCGGTCCTGCTGTCGCACCCCGGCCAGCTCGCCGCGGTCCGCGCCGACCCCGCCCTCATGCCGCGGGCGGTCGAGGAGATCATGCGGTGGGGCGGTCCCGCGCTGCTGTCGATCCCCCGGTTCACCCGCGAGGACGTCGAGATCGGCGGGACGCGGATCCCCGCGGGCGAGCCCGTCACCGTCTCCATCGCCGCCGCCAACCGCGACCCGCGCGTGTTCGAGGACCCGGACCGCTTCGACGTCACCCGGGCCCCGGCCCAGGGCGGGGCGGGCCACCTGGGCTTCTCGCACGGCCCGCACTTCTGCCTCGGCGCCTCGCTCGCCCGCGTCGAGACCGAGGTCGCGCTGTCGGCGCTGCTGCGCCGCTTCCCCGGCCTGGCGCTCGCCGCGAAGGTGGAGGAGCTGCGGGCGCCCGACCCGGGGAACTGGCGGCTGTCCTCGCTGCCCGTGACCCTCTGACCACCGAGCGGGCCGCAGAACCGAGAAGACCCGCCGGGGAACCCGGCGGGTCTTCTCGGTTCGGACGTCAGGGCCGGGCGGGCGGCCTGGTCCCGGTGACGACGGTCGCGTACAGCTCCTCGGACGCGGCGGCCTCCGCGACCAGCCCGGCGGCCTCGACCGCCTCGACGGCGGCCGGGGCCTGCCGCTCGCTCGTCTCGAACAGCAGGTGCCCGCCGGGTGCCAGCCAGTCCGGCGCGGCGGCGGTGACGCGGCGCATCACCTCCAGGCCGTCGGCGCCGCCGTCCAGCGCCACCCTGGGCTCGTGCAGGCGGGCCTCGGCGGGCATCAGCTCGACCTCGTCGGACGGCACGTACGGCACGTTGGCCGCAAGGATGCCGACGCGGCCCCGCAGCGCATCCGGAAGGGGTTCGTAGAGGTCGCCCTCGTGAACCCGGCCGCCCGCGGTGGCGAGGTTGCGGCGGGCGCAGCGCACGGCGGCCGGCTCGATGTCGGCCGCGTGCAGCTCCACCGGCCCCAGCGCGGCGGCCAGCGCGGCGCCGACCGCCCCCGAGCCGCAGCACAGGTCGACGACCACGGCCGGCGGCCGCGCGGCGGCACGGGCCAGCGCGACGGCCCGCTCCACCAGGAACTCGGTGCGGCGGCGCGGCACGAACACCCCGGGGTCGACGGCCACCCGCAGCCCGCCGAACTCGGCCCAGCCCACCACGTGCTCCAGCGGCAGCCCCGAGGCGCGGCGCTCCACCATCGCGTCGAGCTCGCCGGGCGTGGCGGCGGCGGAGATGATCAGCCGCGCCTCGTCCTCGGCGAACACGCAGCCCGCGGCGCGCAGCCTGCCGACGACGGAGGCGGTCACGGAGGAAGTGGTGGATGCCATAGGCCGACCACCTTATCCAAGGGGCGCGAACCGTTCGCTACCGCTGGATCTTCGCTGCCGGGAGAATGGGGAAGCGTGACAGTCACCGAAGACCCCGGCGGCCTCGGCGACGGCGGCCTCGGCGAAGCCGGCACGGCCGCCCGGACCGCGCCCGGGTCGCCCTGGCTGCGCCCGCAGTCGCTGCTGCTCACCTTCTGCGGCGGCTACCTGCTCGACCGCGGCGACGCCGTCTTCTCCGGCGGGCTGATCGACGTGCTCGACCGGGTCGGGGTCAAGGAGCACGCCGCCCGCTCCACCCTCGCCCGGATGACCCGGCGCGACCTGCTCACCCGCCACCGCCACGGCAAGCGCGTCTTCTACGGCCTGACCGAGCACGCCCGGGAGGTCCTCCGCCAGGGCGAGGAGCGGATCTGGCGGCAGCCCGCGGTCAACCGCGACTGGGACGGCCGGTGGACACTGCTGGGCTTCTCGCTGCCCGAGCGCCAGCGCGGCGACCGGCACCTGCTGCGCTCCCGGCTGTCGTGGGCCGGGTTCGGGCTGCTCCAGAACGGCCTGTGGCTCACCCCCGCCGCCGTCGACGTCGACCGGCTGCTGGAGGGCCTGGACGTGGTCGACCACGTCAAGGCGTTCCGGGCGACCATGCTCGCCCCCACCGACGTCGACCAGATGATCGCCGACGCCTGGGACCTGGACGCGCTGGCCGCCCGCTACCGCGCCTTCCTCGGCCGCTGGGACCGGCCCGAGCCGGTCCCGGCGGCGCGCGACGACCTGGCCCGCCAGCTCCTGCTGCTCACCGAGTGGCTGATGCTGGTCCGCGAGGACCCGCGGCTGCCGGTGGAGCACCTGCCCGCCGACTGGCCCGCCGTGCGCGCCGAGCACGTCACGCTGCGGCTGCGCCGCGTCTACGAGGCCCCGGCGCGGCGCGTCGCCGGGGAGATCCTGGAGTGGGCCCCGCGCCCGGAGCCCGCCCCGCGCCCGTGAAGGCACCGTGAACGCGCAGGTGGACGCGGATCAGAGGGCGGCGGTGCGAGACCCGTCAGGAGTCGCCCGAGCCGTCCGACGGCACGGCGCGATGGTCGCGCTGGAAGGTCGAGTACAGCCACCACAGCGACGGCAGGAGCAGCAGCGCGCCCACGGCCAGCGCGCCGAGGCTGGCGGCCAGGACGGTGTCGGTCGCCGCCGCGTCGTCCAGCCGCACGCCCGGTAGCAGCTCCGGGTACTGGCTGACGCCCCAGCCCCACAGCAGGCCGGTGACGGCCAGGGCCGCGGTGACCCGCACCGCCACGTACGCGCGCCGCCACAGCAGCGCCAGCGACGCGGGCCCAGCCACGATCGACACCACCAGCAGCGGCAGCCCCCGCCCCGAGGTCAGCTCGGTGAACATCCCCGGCGCGTCGGCGCGCAGCACCGCCAGCCCCGCCGCCGACAGCACCCCGACCACCACCCCGGTGACCAGGGCGCGCAGCCGGAACTCCTCGGCCAGCGCCGCCTCGCCGCCGCGCTCGGCGTCCCGGGTGAGGTAGACCGCCGCCAGGTAGGCCGCGACCCCGACCGCCAGCACCCCGCTGACCAGCGAGGTCGGATTGAGCCAGCTGGTCAGCAGATCGCCCGCGGCGATCCCCGGCGGCACCCGGCCGGAGGCGACCGCCCCCGCCACCGTGCCCAGGAAGAACGGCGTGACCAGCGACGAGAACGCGAACGTGGCGCCGAACAGCCGCTGCTGCCACAGCTCCGTGCTCGCCTTGCGGAACGCGAACGCCGCCCCCCGCGCGATGATGCCCAGCGCCACCAGCGTCAGCGGGACGTAGAGCGTCGAGGCGATCGCCGCGAACACCGGCGGCACCCCGGTCCAGGTCACCACCAGCACGAAGATCAGCCAGACGTGGTTGGTCTCCCACACCGGTCCGATCGAGTGCTCCACCAGCGCCCGCCGCGGCCGTCCCCGCTCGGCGCCCCCGGCCAGCAGGTCCCACACCCCGCCCCCGAAGTCGGCGCCGCCGAACAGCACGTAGGCGGTCAGGCCGATCCACAGGACGACCAGCATGATCTCCGGCAGCGGCATCGTCAGACCACCTTGAAGCCGGTGACGTCGCGTTCCTGCGGGGCGATCGGCACCGGCCGGTCCCGGGCCATGCGGCGCAGCACGTACACCGTCGCCACGGTCAGCACCACGTACACGGCGGAGACCAGCACGAACCCCCACACCAGGCCGGGCGCCGGGTTGACGGCCTGGGACGTGCGCATCACCCCGTACACGATCCACGGCTGCCGCCCGACCTCGGTCACCACCCAGCCGGCCTCCAGCGCCACCACCGCGGCCACGCCCGACAGCGCCGCGGCCCGCAGGAACCACGGCGTGCGCGGCAGGTCGCGGCGCCGCCACCAGCAGAACGCCGCCCAGGCCGCCAGGGCCAGCAGCGCGAGCCCCAGCCCCACCATGATCTGGAACGCCCAGTGCACGACGTTCACCGGCGGCCGGTCCGCCTCGGGCACCTCGTTCAGCCCGGCGATCTCCGCGTCCGGGTTCCAGTGCGCCAGCAGCGACAGCCCGTAGGGGATCTCCAGCGCGTACCGCATCTCGCCGTCGATCGCCACGCCGCCCACGTGCAGCGGCACCCCGCGCCCGGTCTCGAAGACCCCCTCCATCGCCGCCAGCTTGACCGGCTGGTTGCTCGCCACGAAGTGCGCCGCCCAGTCCCCCACGCCGACCTGCACCGGGGTGATGACCGCCGCCACGGTGAACGGGATCAGGAACCCCAGCCGGTGGTAGCGGTCCCGGCGCCCGCGCAGCATCGCCACCGCGTACACGCTCGCCATGGCGAACCCCGCCACCATGAACGCGGCGAGGATCATGTGGACGGTCTGCGGCGGCGTGGCCGGGTTGAACATCGCCGCCCACGGGTCCACCGCCACGATCCGGCCGCCCTCGGCGTCGAACCCGGTCGGCTGCTGCATCCACGCGTTGGCCGTCACGACGAAGAACGCGCTGGCCACGCCCGCGACCACGATCGGGATCCCGCTGAGCATGTGCTGGACGGGCGGCAGCCGGTCCCAGGCGTACAGGTAGATGCCCAGGAAGATCGCCTCGATGAAGAACGCGATGCCCTCCAGCGAGAACGGCAGCCCGATGACCTCCCCGTAGGTCCCCATCAGGCCAGGCCACAGCAGGCCCATCTCGAACGACAGGATGGTGCCCGACACCGCGCCGACCGCGAACAGCACGCCCATCGCCCGCCCCCAGCGCCGGGCCAGCAGCCTGTAGTTGTCGTCCCCGGTGCGGTGCCCGCGCCACTCGGCGATCAGGGTGATGGCCGGCATGCCCACCCCCAGGCAGGCCAGCACGATGTGCCAGCCCAGCGAGAGCGCCATCTGGCTGCGCGCGGCAGCGAGATCGGCCTCCGTGGTGACCGCGGTGCTGGCCGCGGCCACGACCGCCAGTGGTCCGCTCACCCGGCTCCCTCCGGCGACACCGCCATGTCGTCCTCCCCCGCCGACAGGTTCCGGTGGTCGGCTGCTGCATACCCCCTCACATGCGATGACACATCGGGCGGGGACGGCCCCGGGCGCGGGAGCGGTTCGCCGTCACGTCGCCTGAAGGCCCCCTTCCGGACATCCCGGTCATGAAAGCATCGGCGCGAGACGATCTCCGAGGAGAAGCCCATGATCCGTGCCGGCGCCCTCACGGCCTCCGCGTCCGCGGCCGTGACCGCGGTCACCCTCGCCCTGCCCCTCGTCCCGGCCCATGCCGGGGAGCGGCGGGACGTCCGGTTCGCCACGTTCAACGCGTCCCTCAACCGCAACGCCGCGGGGCAGCTGGTCGAGGACCTGTCCACCCCCGGCAACGCGCAGGCCGCCACCGTGGCGGAGATCATCCAGCGGGCCCGGCCGGACGTGCTGCTCATCAACGAGTTCGACTACGACGCCCGGGGCGAGGCCGCCCGCCTCTTCCAGGACAACTACCTGGCCAAGGGCCGCAACGGCGCCGCCCCCATCCACTACCGCTACCGGTACACCGCGCCCAGCAACACCGGCGTCGCCTCCGGCCACGACCTCAACAACGACGGCACCGTCACAACGGCCCCCGGCTCGGACGCCTACGGGCAGGACGCGCTCGGCTACGGCTTCTTCCCCGGCCAGTACGGCATGGTCGTCTACTCGCGCTATCCGATCGAGTACCGCGACATCCGGACGTTCCAGAAGTTCCTGTGGAAGGACATGCCCGGCGCGGTCCTCCCGCCCGGCTGGTACTCCGACGAGGAGTTGAGGGCGGTGCGGCTGTCGTCCAAGAGCCACTGGGACGTGCCGATCGACCTGGGCCGCCGCACCGTGCACTTCCTGGCCTCCCACCCGACGCCGCCCACGTTCGACGGCGCCGAGGACCGCAACGGGCGGCGCAACCACGACGAGATCCGCCTGTGGGCGGACTACGTGCGACCCTCCCAGGGCCGCTACCTCTACGACGACCGGGGCCGGCGCGGCGGGCTGCGGCCGGGCGCCGAGTTCGTGATCGCCGGCGACCAGAACGCCGACCCGCACGACGGCGACAGCTACGACCGCGCGATCCTGCAGCTCCTCGACAGCCCACGCGTCAACGGCCGCGTCCGGCCCGCCAGCGAGGGCGCCGCGGAGGCGAGCCGGCTCCAGGGCGGCGCCAACACCGGGCACAAGGGCGACCCCCGTTACGACACCGCCGACTTCGCCGACACCGCGCCCGGAAACCTGCGGGCCGACTACGTGCTGCCGTCCAAGGGGCTGAAGGCCTCGCGGGCGGGGGTGTTCTGGCCGGTGACGTCGGATCCGCTGTCCCGCCTCACCGGCGCCTACCCGTTCCCGAGCTCCGACCACCGCCTGGTCTGGCTGGACGTCCGCCCCTGAAGGACGCCCCTGACGGACGGCGGCACCCGTCGGGCACCATGGGAGGGTGGCAGACGTACTCCCGCTCACCTCCGGCCGCCGCCTGGAGATGCTGGCGGACCTGGTCACCGACGGCGACCTGGTGGTCCTGAGCGGCGCCGGGCTGTCCACCGAGTCCGGTATCCCCGACTACCGCGGGGAGACCGGACGCCGGCGGACCGCCCGGCCGATGACCTACCAGGCCTTCGTCGGCAGCGCCGCCGCCCGCCGCCGCTACTGGGCCCGCGGGCACCTGGGCTGGCGGCACATCGCCCGCGCCGAACCCAACGCCGGCCACCGCGCGGTGGCCGAGCTCCAGCGCCGCGGGCTGGTCGCGGGCATCATCACCCAGAACGTCGACGGGCTCCACCAGGCCGCCGGGGCGCGGGACGTGATCGAGCTGCACGGCGGCCTCGACCGCGTCCTGTGCCTGGGCTGCGGCCGCCGCTCCCCGCGCCGCGAGCTGCACGACCGGCTGAACGAGGCCAACCCCGGCTGGCGGGACGAGTCCGCCGCGATCAACCCCGACGGCGACGTCGCGCTCAGCGACGAGCGGATCGAGTCCTTCCGGACCGTGGACTGCGACCGCTGCGGCGGGGTGCTCAAGCCCGATGTGATCTTCTTCGGCGAGAACGTGCCCCGGCCGCGCGTCCAGGAGTGCTTCACGCTCACCGGACGGGCCGGGACGCTGCTGGTCCTGGGCTCCTCGCTGACGGTGATGTCGGGCCTGCGCTTCGTCCGGCACGCCGCCGGCCTGTCCATCCCGATCGCCATCATCAACCAGGGCCCCACCCGCGGCGACGAACACGCCCTGGTGACCCTGAACGCCCCGCTGGGCCCCACCCTGTCCGGGATCGTGCGCGCGTCAGGCGGGTGAGGCGGCGGGGGCCGCGGCCCGCATGGTCTCGAAGTTGCGGATGTACTGGGCGTAAACGGCCTTGTCGTTCAGCCTCAGCAGCGCCTCGTCGTTGCGGCGCAGCGAGGTCTGGTTGTAGTTGTGGCTGCCGGTGAGCACGACGCGGGCGCGGTGGTCCCGGCCGAAGGAGCCTTCGATCAGCATGTACTTGGAGTGGATGCGTCCCGGCAGGGTGCTACCGCTGCCCAGCACGCGCAGTTCGATCCGGGGCTCGCTCTGGAGCACCCGCTTGACCTCCTCGTCGAGGATGCCGTAGACGATCTGGACGGAGCAGCCGCGTCCGGCGAGGTCGCGGAGCCGCTCGGCGATCGCGACGCGGTAGGCGTCCCACTCGGACATGCCGACCCGGATCGCGGTGCCCGGGGTGCAGCGCACCAGGTCCAGGTTCTCCACGATCGGGTCGGTGGAGGCGTCGGTCCCGGCGCGCGGGAAGAAGGACGCCTGCACCTTGCGGGCGTTCACGATCCGGTAGTAGTCGGGGTTCTTGCGCTCGGCGGCGAGGTCCTCGAAGTAGCCGGAGTAGGCGTCGTAGAGCCGCTTGTCGCCCACGAGGGTCACGGCGTTGTTCCAGTACGTGGTGGAGTTGAGGTCGGTCAGGTTCGCCGACGACTGCACCACGACGTTCCTGGCCCGGCCCACCCGCGAGAACAGGTAGAACTTGTTGTGCTGGCCCTTGTCGCCGATGCACGCGGCCGTCCCGCCCGACATCGGGCCGGTGCAGACGTGCAGGAACGAGGCGGCCGCGGTGTCGGTGCCCAGCGCCGCCGCGAGCCGCTGCGCCACGGCCGCGCCGCGGGTGTCGCCGTCGACCAGGACCTGGACCCGGACGCCGCGCCGGTGCGCCTTGACCAGCTCGTCGGCGAAGCCGGTGCCCGCCGTCCCGGACATGACGAAGTGCGCGACCTGGATCGTGGCGCCCGCGGGCGTCTGCTTGACCAGCGAGCACAGCCGCTGCGCGATCGCGGCCGGGTCGCCGCCCACCGGCTCGCCGAACACGGCACCGGTCCTGACCTCGGCCTCGGGAGCGTCCGCGCAGGGGGCGGGGGCGGCGGACGCGACCCCGCCGCCGGAGAGCGCGCCGCCGAACACGGCGCCTCCGGCCGCGAACACGGTGGCGGCCAGCACGGACATGAACTTCCCAGGCATGGAACCGATCTCCTTCTCGCGCGGGACGCCGTCGCCCCGTCGCCGAGCCGATCTTGGAGGGGGCTTCCGCCCGTCCGGGGCCGGTCACGTGACGAAGAAATCAATGGCAGGCGAACATACCGCCCCGCCGGGGCGCCGGCCGGTCACGCTCCGCGACCGGCCGGCGGGGGCGCGGTGCTCTCGCGGACGACCAGTTCGGTGGCCAGTTCCACCCGGTGGGTCTCCAGGGTCTCGCCGCGGCCCATGCGGAACAGCATCCGCGCCGCCAGCGAACCCATCTCGGCCAGCGGCTGGCGGACGGTGGTCAGCGGCGGGGAGAACCAGCGCGACACCGACAGGTCGTCGAAGCCGACGATGCTGAGGTCCTGCGGGATGCGCAGACCGCGCTCGCGGGCCGCCTCGCACGCGCCGTAGGCCTGCTGGTCGGAGCCGGCGAAGATGGCGGTCGGCGGGTCGGGCAGCTCCAGCAGCAGGCCCGCCTGGACGTAGCCGCTCTCGTGGTGGAAGTCGCCGTGCCGGATCAGCGCCGCGTCGGCGGGGAGCCCGGCGCTCTCCAGGGCGCCGCGGTAGCCGTCCAGCCGGGCGCGGCTGCAGAGCATGCCGGAGGGGCCGCTGATGATGGCGATGCGGCGGTGGCCGAGGTCGATGAGGTGCTGGGTGGCGGCCAGCCCGCCCGCCCAGTTGGCGGCGCCGATCGAGGGCACCTCCGGGTCGGGCTCGCCGCGCGGGTCGATGACGACGTAGGGGACGTTCAGCGCCCCGAGCCGGGCGTGCTGGTCGGGGGTGAGCTCGTCCAGGACCAGGATGGCGCCCTCGGACCGCCGCCGCTCCAGGTTGTCCAGCCACTGCCGGGCGGGTTCGGAGCGGGCGTGGATGGCCGAGACGACGGTGCCGACGCCGGAGGCGTGCGCGACCTCCTCGGCACCGCGGATGATCTCCACCGCCCAGGGGCTGTCGAGCTCGTCGAAGACGAGGTCGATCAGCCCGGCGGGGTCGGAGCCGCGGCGCCGGGCGCGCGGGTAGGCGTGCCGGTCGAGCAGTTCCTCCACCCGGCTGCGGGTGCCGTCGGCCACGTCGGCGCGGCCGTTGAGCACCTTGGAGACCGTCGACACCGACACGCCCGCCTCCCGGGCGATCGCGGTGATCGTGACGCGCCGCTGGTCCCGTCTCGTCTGGTTCCGGTTCGTCAAGGTGGACCTCGCCTTCCTGATGGCCGCATCCTACTCCGAAACTTTTCGATACCAGAGACGCTCTTGAAAAAGCGCAATTTCCGTATTGACAGGGGTTCCGCCCGATCGTACTTTCCGAAACATATCGGCAAACTTTCGAGAACATCGGCGGTCCGGGGGCGACGCCTCGGGAGGTGCGAAAGGTGTTCGACGTTTCGTTCAGGGCTCGGCGCGGCGCCCGGCGGCGCCCGCTGATCGCCGTGCTGGCGGCGCTGTCGCTGTCGGCCGGCACGGCCGCGTGCGGCACCTCCGGCCCGGCCGGCGGCGGGGCCTCCGGGGAGATCCGGGCGTGGACGCTGCAGGGCGACGCGGTCAACAAGGTGGAGCGGGACGGTGTCGCCGCGTTCAACAGGGCCGCCGGCGCCAAGGTGCGGCTGGAGACCTTCCTCAACGATCCCTACAAGCAGAAGCTGCAGGTCGCGATGGGCGCGCCCAACGCGCCGGACGTGTTCATCAACTGGGGCGGCGGCCACCTCAAGCAGTACGTGGACGCCCGCCAGGTCGCCGACCTGACCCCCGAGTTCACCAAGGACCCGAATTGGCCGGCCAGGTTCCTCCCGGTCGTGATGAAGACGGCGCAGCTGGGCGGGCGCTACTACGGCGTCCCCGAGCGCGGCATGCAGCCGATCGTGCTGTTCTACAACAAGGACGTGTTCGCGGCCGCGGGCGCGCAGCCGCCGAAGACCTGGGACGACGTGCTCGCCCTGGTCGACACGTTCAAGGCCCGCAGGATCACCCCGTTCGCACTGGCCGGGTCGCAGGGCTGGACCGAGCTGATGTGGCTGGAGTACCTGCTGGACCGGATCGGCGGTCCCGCCAAGTTCAAGGCCATCGCCGACGGCACGCCCGGCGCCTGGAAGGACGCGGCCGTCGTCCGGGCGCTGACGATGATCCGGCAGCTGATCGACCGCGGCGCGTTCGGCGGCAACTTCGCCTCCGTCGACTACGACGTGGGCGGCGCCTCCACCCTGTTCGCCACGGGCAAGGCCGCGATGCACCTGATGGGCTCGTGGGAGTACTCGACCCAGCTCGGCCAGAACCCCGCCTTCGTCAAGAACAAGCGTATGGGCTGGGTGGCGTTCCCCTCCGTCGCGGGCGGCACCGGCGACCCCCGCAACGTGGTCGGCAACCCCACCAACTTCTACTCGGTCAGCGCCGCGTCCAAGGACAGGGCGGGCGCGATCAGGTTCCTCAAGGAGTCCATGACGTCGGACGCCTACGTCAAGGGCCTCATCAGCGTGGGCGAGATCCCCGCCATCAAGGGGCTGGAGCCCACGCTGCGCGCCGCGCCGGAGGCCGGCTACGCGACGTTCATCTACTCCCTGGTCGGCTCGGCGCCCGAGTTCACCCAGTCGTGGGACCAGGCGCTGACCCCGTCGGCGTCGCAGGCGCTGCTGACCAACCTGCAGAAGTTCTTCCTCAAGGAGATGGGCCCCGAGGAGTTCACCGCCGCCATGGACAGGGTCAAATGACCAAGCGTCCCGGAGCGCTGTGGGCCGCCCCCGCGATCGCGTACTTCGCGGTGTTCGCGGTGGCGCCCATGGCGCTGGTGGCCTACCTCAGCCTCACCACCTGGAACGGGCTGGGCACCCCGCAATGGGCGGGCACGGCGAACTGGACCCGGCTGGCCGGCGACGCGACGCTGCCCGGCTCGCTGCGGCTGTCGGCGATCCTCACCGTCGCGGCCTGGTGCGTGCAGACCCCGCTCAGCCTGCTCCTGGGCGTCTGGGCGGCGGGACGCGGCCGGGGCCGGGCGGCGCTGAGCGCGGTGTTCTTCGTGCCGCTGCTGATGTCGAACGCCGCGGTCGCGCTGCTCTGGCAGTCGCTGCTGGACCCCGACTTCGGCCTGGCCGACCTGGTCGGCCCGCTGCTGGCGGCCCGCGACGGGAACATCCTGGGCGAGCCGTCCCGGGCGCTGGCGGCCGTGGTGCTGGTGGTGTCGTGGCAGTTCGTCCCGTTCCACGTGCTGCTGTACCAGGCGGCGACCCGGCAGATCCCCGCGATGCTGTACGACGCGGCGGCCATCGACGGCGCCGGGCGGGTCCGGCGGTTCGTGTCCATCACCCTTCCCCAGCTCCGCAACACCGTCGTGTCGTCCACGGTGCTGATCCTGGTGGGGTCGTTCACCTACTTCGAGACGATCCTGCTGATGACGGGGGGCGGGCCGGGCGCCTCGACGCGCGTGCTGCCGCTGCACATGTACCTGACCGGGTTCTCCAGCTTCGAGATGGGGTACGCGAGCACGCTCGCGGTCCTGCTGGTCGCGGTCGGCACGACGCTGTCGATCGTCATCGTCCGCGCCACGGGCTTCGCCCGGATGCGCAGCACGCGGGAGGGCCTGTGACCGCGTCCCTGAACCGCATGACGGCGCCGTCGCCGCCGCGGCGCGCCGCCGTGCCGCCGCGGCGGCCGGGCCGCGCACGGCGGTACGCGGTCCTGCCGCGCCGCGCCGACCCGCTCGCCGCGGCCGGCGCCCTGGCGTGGCTGGTGGTCGTGGGGCTGCCCTTGTACCACCTGGTCGCGGTGAGCCTGCGCACCCGCGAGGACTACCTGACGGCCGGGGCGCTGGCGCCGCCGACGTCCCCCACGTTCGAGAACTACGCCACCGTGTTCGACAGCGGCTTCGAGCGGTACCTGCTCAACACGGCCGTCGTGACCGTGGCGTCGGTGGCGCTGGTGCTGGTGCTGGCGCTGCCCGCCGCGTACGCCATCGTGCGCGGCACCGGCCGGCTGGTGCGCGCCGGCTTCTCGCTGCTGCTCCTCGGCCTGGCCATCCCCGCCCAGGCGGTGATCGTCCCGGTGTACCTGATCATCACCCGGATGCACCTGTACGACTCGCTCACCGGGATCGTGCTGCCCACGGTGGCGTTCCTGCTGCCGATGGCGGTGCTGGTCCTCACCAGCACGCTGCGCGACATCCCCGAGGAGCTGTACGAGGCGATGGCGCTGGACGGCGGCGGCCCCGCCCGGACGCTGCGCACGCTGGTGATCCCGCTGAGCCGCCACGGCCTGGTCACCGTCGGCGTCTACACCGCCGTCAACGCCTGGAACGGCTTCCTCTTCCCGCTGGTGCTCACCCAGTCGCAGGACCGGCGGGTGCTGACGATGGGCCTGTGGAGCCTGCAAGGCCAGTACACCTCCAACGTCCCGGCCCTGATGGCGGCGATGACGCTGTCGGTGCTGCCGGTGTTCCTGTTCTACGTGCTCGGGCGCAGGCGCCTGGTGAGCGGGCTGACCGCGGGGTTCGGCAAGTGAGATCCAAGGAGACGGAGAGTTCATGACCGACGACGACCGCTTCCTCCGCGTGGCCGGCTCCACGCTCGCCGACGGCACGGGCGCGCCCGTGCGCCTGCGCGGCGTCGGGCTCGGCGGATGGATGAACATGGAGAACTTCATCACCGGCTACCCCGCCACCGAGACCCTGATGCGGCAGGCGGTGCGCGGCGTGCTGGGCGAGGAGCGCCAGCACCGCTTCTTCGACCGCCTCCTCACCGCCTTCTTCAACGAGAACGACGCGGTCTACCTGGCCTCCCTGGGCGTCAACTGCGTCCGGGTGCCGCTGAACTACCGGCACTTCGAGGACGACCTCGCCCCCTTCAAGATCATCGAGGAGGGGTTCCGGCACCTGGACCGGGTGGTCGGCGACTGCGCCCGGCACGGCGTCTACACCGTGCTGGACCTGCACGCCGCGCCCGGCTCGCAGAACCACCACTGGCACAGCGACAACCCCACGCACGTGCCCGCGTTCTGGCAGCACGCCCACTTCCAGGACCGGCTCGTGCACCTGTGGCAGGCCATCGCCGACCGCTACGCCGGGAACCCGTGGGTGGCGGGCTACAACCTGCTCAACGAGCCCGCCGACCCCACCGGCGAGATCATCGGCCCGTTCTACGCCCGGCTGGTGGAGGCGGTACGGGAGGCCGACCCCCGGCACACGATCTTCCTTGACGGGAACACCTACTCCACCCGGTTCGACATGTTCGGGGAGCCGGCGGAGAACGCCGTGTACACCTGCCACGACTACGCGCTCGCCGGTTTCGTGTACGGCGGCCCGTACCCCGGCGTCACCGAGGGCGAGTGGGTGGACCGCGACCGGTTGGAGGAGACGTTCCTCGAGCGGACCGCCTACCAGCGCCGCACCGGAACCCCCGTCTGGGTCGGCGAGTTCGGCCCCGTCTACACCGGCGACCCGGAACGGGACGCGCAGCGCTACCAGATCCTGCGGGACCAGCTCGACATCTACGACGCCCACGGCGCCGGCTGGTCGCTGTGGACCTACAAGGACGTCGGCCTCCAGGGGGTGGTGCACGCCCGCCCCGGCAGCCCGTACATGCGGCGGTTCGGGGAGTTCCAGGCGAAGAAGGCCCGGATCGGCGCCGATCACTGGGGGTCGACCGACGAGGGCGTGCGGCACCTGACCGAGCCCCTCCACGCCTTCATGGCCGAGGAGTTCCCCGGTTTCGACCCCTACCCGTTCGGGCGCCGCAAGTTCACCGACGACCTGGTCCGCCACCTGCTGTTCGCGCAGCCGCTGACCGTGGAGTACGCGGAGCTGTTCCGCGGCCTGGACGACGGCGAGCTGGACGCGCTGGCCGACTCGTTCACCCTCGCCGCGTGCGCGGGCCGCGAGCCGCTGATCTCGATCCTGGCCGAGCGCCTCCGCACCTGACCCGTCCGGCCACCTGACCCGCCCGGGCGCTCGCCCCGTCCGGGCACCCGACCCGTCCGGGAGCCTGACCTGCCCGGGCGACCGTCACCGGACCGGTCACGTGACTGATGCTCCGCGGGCCGCCCCACCCGTAGCTTCCCCGGTACGACCCCGTACCGAGGAAGCGACCCGAGGAGCCGACGTGACCGGTCCGGCCGCGACCACCGGGCAGTACCCGGACATCTCCCGCGCCGACGCAGGCGCCGTCCTGATCGACCAGTGGGACGTGGGGACCCGCGAGCGGCAGCTCGCCGGCGCCGACGCCGTCGCGCGGCTCTGGCGCTCCGCGCCCCTCCCCGGCGGCTGCCTGTCGCTGAACCTGTACGTCGGCGACGACGGCCGGTCGGTCCTGGCGTACGAGCAGTGGACGGGCCACGAGGCGTACCGCCGGTTCGCCGGGACGGCCCGCCCGCCGCTGACCGGGGAGATCGCACCGGGCATCGACCGCCGCGAGCCCACCGCGTACCGCCTGTACCGCACCGGTTTCCGGGAGCCGGGGCGCACGCCGGGCAGCATCGTGATCGTCCGGTTCGGCACCCGGGACGAGCGGGCCGCCCGTGCCCTGGTCGACGGCCTGATCGAGGAGTTCACCGGCGCCGACCTGCCCGGGGGCGGCCTCGGCTCGCACTTCCACATCGCGGTGGACGGCTCCCGGATGCTCAACTACGCCGAGTTCGTGGACGCGGCCTCGCACGAGGCGGTGATCGACGCGTCCACCCGGGGCGGCAACCGGCTGGGCTCCCTGATCGCCCGCACGGAGGGGATCACCCCGCTCGGCTTCGAGCGCTACACCCTGCACAGCAGCGTCGCGGCGCCCGTTTGACCTTGACGTAGCGTCAACCTTTCTAATGGAGGCATGCGGATCGGCGAGATCGCGGCGCTGGTCGGGGTGTCCACCCGTACCGTCCGCCACTACCACCATCTGGGCCTGCTGCCCGAGCCCGAGCGGCGGGCCAACGGCTACCGGGACTACCGGCTGCGGGACGCGGTCGCGCTGGCCCGCGTCCGCCGCCTGACGGAGCTGGGGCTGTCGCTGGACGAGATCCGCGACGTGCTGGCCGACGACCGGGGCCGGGAGCTGCGCGAGGTGCTCCTGGAGCTGGACGCCGACCTGGCCCGGCAGCAGGAGGCCATCGCCGCCCGCCGGGCCAGGCTGGGCGCGCTGCTGTCGGAGGCGGACCTGCACCCCGAGTCGACGGTGTCGCCCGACCTGGCGGAGGTGCTGCGCGCCCTGCCGCACGGCGGGTCGGCGTTCGCCGAGTTCGACCGCCAGGTGATGGCGCTGATCGACACCGGGGCCGACCCGGCGCAGCGGGAGGAGTTCCTGGAGCTGTTCCGGCCCCTCACCGAGCCCGAGTCGGTCGAGCGCGGGCGGAAGCTCTACGCCCGGCTGGACGAGCTGACCGGCGTCGCGCCCGACGATCCCCGCATCGCCGAGCTGGCCGCCGACCTGGCCGACCACATCCCCGCCGAGATGGCGGCGGTGATGGTCGGCAGCCTGGCGCCGCCGGACGGCGGCGACCCCACCGCCGAACAGGTCCAGGGCGCCGCATGGCTGGACACGCTGCTGGGCGAGCTGCCGCCCGCCCAGCTCGCGGTGTTCCGGCGGATGGTGGCCATCCTCATGGAGAGACGGTGACGACGATGATGGTGAAGATCGCGCGTGCGGCCCTGCTGGGACTGGTCCCCGCCGAGCTGACGCTGGTCGTCCTGCTGGTGGCCGGGGTGTCCGTCCCCGCCCCGCTGCTCGTGGCGGCCGAGGCCCTCATCGTGGCCGTGCTGGCCCTGGAGGCCTCGGTGGCGTACCGGATCTTCGCGGCCGCCCGCCGCGCCGGCGCCGGCCGCCGGGCGGCGCTGCGCGAGGTCCGCGGCCGGCTCGTCCCCCGGCGGGTCGCCAGGCTGGCCGGCTTCGAGCTGAAGGGCACGCACAGCCTGGTGCTGTGGGCCGCCCGACGCCGCTCGGGCGTGCCCGAGGGCGCGGTCGAGGTGTCCTACGCGCGCGAGGAGACCTTCACCACGTCGCTGTGGCTCTTCGCGATGGCGGTGGAGACGGTGGGCCTGGAGATCCTGCTGCGCGGGCTCGGCGTGCCGGACTGGCTGCGCGTCCTGGTCCTGGTGGTGGACGTGTACGGGCTGGTGCTGGCGCTGGCCGTGTACGCGGCATGCGTCACCCGCCCGCACGTGGTCACCGCCGATGAGCTGCGCCTGCGCTACGGCGCGTTCTTCGACGCCCGGGTGCCGCGGGACAAGATCGCCGCGGTCCGGCCCGTCCGCAACCTCGGCGAGAAGGGCCTGATCAGGGTCGAGAACGGCACCGCCGCCGTGGTGGTCGGCTCGCGGACCAACCTGGTCGTCGAACTGACCGAGCCGGTCACGATCGTCCGGCCGATGGGCGCGCTGGCCGAGGTCGGCACGATCCGGTTCTTCGCCGACGACCCCGCCGCCGCCCTGGCCGCGCTCCGCACGACCCCCGCCCCCTCCCCCTCTCCCGAACCCGCTCTCGAGCCCTGACCTGCGTCCCCGCCTCCGCTTCGGCCCGGACGGCGTAGTGTTCCGATCATGAACGCTCCGCCACCCGGCCATCCGGACAGACTCCGCTGGAACGCCAAGTACGAGGCCGCCCCGCGGCCGTCGTTCAGGGCGCACCCGGCGGCGGCGCGGGCACTGGACGTGCCGCCGCCGGACGGGCCGGTCCTCGACCTGGCCTGCGGCCCGTCCGGCTGCGCCCTGCTGGCGGCCGGCTCCGGGCGCGAGGTGACGGCGGTGGACGTCTCCGAGACCGCCCTGGACCTGCTCGCCCAGGAGGCCGAACGCCGCGGGCTGCGCGAGCTGATCACGCTCGTCCACGCGGACCTGGCCGGATGGACGCCGCCGCGGCGCGCCTTCGCGCTGGTGGTGTGCACCGGCTTCTGGGACCGGCGGGTGTTCGGCCCGGCCGCCGAGGCGGTGATGGACGGCGGGCTGCTGGCCTGGGAGGCCTTCACCTCCGACGCCCGCCGCGAGCGCCCCTCGCTGCCCGCCGAGTGGTGCCTGCTCCCCGGCGAGCCCGCGAGCCTCCTGCCCGGCGCGTTCGCCGTTCTCGACCAGCGGAACGTCCCGGACGAACCCGGGGCCGCCAGGCGGCGGCTGCTGGCCCGGCGGGGTCCAGAGTGAAACGGGAGGAATCGCGGTAAGGGAGCAGACATGCAGGACCTGCCCGGACGACATCTGAAGGAAGGGGGCCGGTGATGGCCCGCACCATAGCGACGAACCGGACCGTGGGGCTGCCGGAGCTGCTGGAGTTCGTCCGGCCGCGGCACCGCGCGCTGCTGCTCACCGCCCGCGCCGACGGACGCCCGCAGGGCTCGCCCGTGACCTGCGGCGTGGACGACGCCGGCCGGGTGGTCATCTCCACCTACCCCGAGCGCGCCAAGGTCCGCAACGCCCGGCGCGACCCCAGGGTCAGCGTGATCGTCGTGTCCGACGAGTGGAACGGGCCGTGGGTGCAGATCGACGGCCGGGCGGAGGTGATCGACGCGCCCGAGTCGGTGGAGCCGCTGGTGGAGTACTTCCGCAACATCTCCGGCGAGCACCCCGACTGGGACGAGTACCGCGCCGCGATGGTCGAGCAGGGCAAGTCGCTGATCCGTATCAGCCCGGAGAGCTGGGGTCCCATCGCGACCGGCGGGTTCCCGGCCCGGTTCGCCGACGAGGACTGAGCCCCTCGCCCCCGTCGCCCCCGCCACGATCGGCGGCGACTACGGCACGCGGTCGGTGCGGACGCTGCGCCCGGGCGGCGTCATCGTCTGCATCACCCCGCGCGACGTGCGGATCCAGGACGCGCCCGGAGTCCGCACCGAGGTCCTGCTGGTCGAGCCGGACCAGCAGGGCTTGAAGGAGCTCGCCGCGCTGGCCGAGGCAGGCCGGCTGCGCGCCGAGCTCGACACCGTGGTGCCCCTGGAGGAGGCCGCCAAGGCGCACGAGCGGGGCGAGACGAACCGGACCGCCGGGAAGATCGTCCTGACCGTCGTCCGGTAGCCGAAGCCGCCGGCCCCGGCCCGCTCAGTTCTGCGGGCGCCAGGGGGACTCGGGCCGGGTGGGCCGCGGCGCGGCGGCCACCCGCAACGCGTAGGTGGGCGTCTCGCCGTACGGCGGCGGGACCGTCCCGAGGTACTCGTGCCCGGTCATGTGGCACCAGGCCGCCAGGTCCAGCGGCGCGGCCGGGTCGCTGGCCATCAGGTGGACGACCGTCCCGGCGGCCATCTCGGCCAGCCGGCCGCGCAGCTCCAGCAGCAGCCGCACGCAGGAGCGGTCCCCGCCGTCGATCACGACCGGCCCGGGCTCTCCCGCCATCCGCATCGCCCCCTGCCGTTGCGCGTCCCCGCCGTTGAGCGCCTCTGCCGGACGATCATAGGCCAGCGGTCCGGACGAAGCCCGGCGAATACCGGCAGGTCACTTGAACCCCCGGACGACCCGTTTGGCACCGGACCGCGGGCGCGCTACAGTACCTCCCGCTTCTTTTCGAGGCAGGCGCCCGCACCATGCCTGAGGGTCGCAACGAACCGGAGTTCCTCCGGGGCGGGATCCGGAGTCCGCCGCCTCCCCTTCCCTGCCGACACCGCGACCCGAAAGCCGAGGCCGTCCTTCCATGGCCGATTCCTCCGGCACGCATGCCGACCCTGCCCCCGACCACGCCGAACCCGAGATCCGGGCCGAGCGCGCGTACCTGGCGACCGCCCGCGCCGCGCTGCACCGGATGCACCACGACGTCGTCACCACCGAGACCCAGCTGACCGCCGCCGCCGAGGACAACGACAACTTCGCCGAGCGGCTCTTCCAGAAGCGCGCCCGCGAGCTGCGCGCCCTGCTGCTGGTCGACCTGCCCGACGTGCCGCTGTTCTTCGGCCGTCTCGACTTCGACCCCGGCACCGCCTACCCGGGCTCGACCGGCACCGAGCGGCTGTACATCGGCCGGCGGCACGTCCACGACGGCGCCGGGGACCCGCTGGTCATCGACTGGCGGGCGCCGATCTCCACCGCGTTCTACCGCGCCACCCGCGACGACCGGCAGGGCGTGCGGCTGCGCCGCCGGTACGGCTTCTCCGGCGCCGCCGAGCTCACCGCCTACGAGGACGAGCCGCTGGCCGGTCCCGCGGCGGACGGCGACCGGGCCGGGGCGTTCCTGGCCGCGGAGATCGAACGTCCCCGGTCCGGGCCGATGCGCGACATCGTCGCCACCATCCAGCCCGAGCAGGACGACCTCGTCCGGGCCCCGCTGGAGCGGACCGTCTGCGTGCAGGGCGCCCCCGGCACCGGCAAGACCGCCGTCGGCCTGCACCGCGTCGCCTACCTCCTCTACACCGAGCGCGACCGGCTCGGCCGCACCGGCATCGCCGTCGTCGGGCCGAACCGCTCGTTCCTGTCCTACATCCGGCGGGTGCTCCCCGCGCTGGGCGAGGTCAACGTCACCCAGACCACCGTCGAGGAGCTGATCGGCCGCGCCCCCGCGCACCACCGCGAGGACCCGGCGGTCGCCCGCGTCAAGGGCGACGGACGGATGGCGGACGTGCTGCACCGCGCGCTGTGGTCGCACGTCACCCGGCCCGACGAGGGGCTGGTGTACGCCAAGGGCACCTACCGGCACCGGGTGGCCGGCCACGAGGTCAGCGAGATCGTCGCCGGGCTGCGCGGCGCCATGCGGTACGGCCCGGGCCGCACGGCCGCCGCCAAGCGGATCGCCCACGCCGTCCTGGTGCAGATGGAGCGGCGCGGCGAGTCGCCCGACGACCGCACCCACAACGCCGTCGCCCGGTCCAACCCCGTCCGGCGGCTGCTCGACACGGTGTGGCCGAAGGTCACGCCCGAGCAGGTGCTGTTCCGGCTGCTGTCGGACGCGGAGTTCCTCGCCCGGGCCGCGCGGCGCGACCTCGCGCCGGAGGAGCAGGAGCTGCTGCTGTGGCGCAAACCGCCCAGGTCATGGCGCTCGGCGAAGTGGTCGGACGCCGACACCGCGCTGCTGGACGAGCTGGCCGACCTCATCGAGCGCACCGCCTCGATCGGCCACATCGTGCTCGACGAGGCCCAGGACCTCAGCCCCATGCAGTGCCGGGCGATCGGGCGGCGCTGCGCCACCGGCTCGATGACGGTGCTGGGCGACATCGCGCAGGGCACCGGCCCGTCGGCGGTGGGCGACTGGGAGGCGCTGCTGCGCCACCTCGGCAAACCGGACGCCAGGCTGGAGACGCTGGAGCGCGGCTACCGCGTCCCGGCGCAGATCATCGACTTCGCGGCGCGGCTGCTCCCCGAGATCGCCCCGGGGCTTGGCGCCCCCACCTCCGCCCGCCGCTCCCCCGGCGCGCTGCGCGTCGCCGCCGCCACGCCGGAGGGGCTGCCGGACGCGGTGGCCGCGACCTGCCGCGAGCGTCTGAAAGGCGAGGGGTCGATCGGCGTCATCACGGCCGACGCCGCGCTGCCCGGGCTGTACCGGAGGCTGCTGGCGGAGGGCCTGGAACCGGCGTCGCTCGAGGAGAACGAGAACGCGATGGAGGACGCGCGGCTGGTGTGCGTCCCGGCGACCCTGGCCAAGGGCCTGGAGTTCGACACGGTCGTCCTGGTCGAACCTGCCGGGATCGTGGCGGCGGAGCCGCGCGGCCTGCACCGCCTGTACGTCGCGCTCACCCGCGCGGTCAGCTCCCTGCACGTGCTGCACGCCGCGCCGCTGCCCGCCGCCCTCCGCGGAGCGGTCTGACCCGCAGGGCCGCCTGCCCGTGCGGCGCCGTCCGGGCCCCGGGCGCGGGGAAGGGGCGGCGAAGGCCGGGGACCGCGGTCAGCGGGAGACCTCGAACACCCGGACCACACGGTCCCGGGTGGCGAAGACCTGGCGCCAGCCGGGCCGGTTCCCGCTGGTGTCGCCCCACGTCCTGCGCGCCTCTATCTTGCAGTACGGGCAGACCTTCCCCCGCTCGGAGTCGAAGAACACCACGAGGTCGCCGGGGGCCGGGCCGGGCTTCCCGAGCCGGGACACCAGGATCTCGGCCCGCCACGCCTCGCCGCCGAACGGCCCGCTGCGGTAGACGGCCAGGATCCTGCGCGTGTCGGGGTCGGTCCACAGGCGGCGGTAGGTGTCGTCGTGGTCGTGCATCCAGCTCCGGAAGGCCTCCAGTTGGGTGGCGCCGCCGGCCCTGGTCTGCGGTGTCGCCCACCAGCCGCTCGCCGCGACCCCGCCGACGACCGCCGCCGCGGCGAGGACCGCCACCGCGGGCAGCGCGACCCGTACCCGCCCCCGGTCGGGAAGCCGGGCGGCCAGGAGCACGGCCAGCAGCCACAGCGCCGCCAGGCCGCCGAGCACGAACGCGGGGAAGATCGGGAACCAGTACCGGATGAGCTGGAGCCGCAGCTTGGGGGCGCTCGGGTCGATCACGCCGCCGAGCAGGGTCAGCGGCACCCAGAACAGCGCGCACAGCGCCGCGGGCAGGGCCAGCCGGCGCGGCCACGCCAGCGCGCCCAGCAACGTGGCGCCGATCATCGCCACCAGCAGGCCGCCCTCGGGATAGTGGTCCCGCAGCGTGTTGGGCAGGCGCAGGACGTACATCATCCGGGGCTTGTCCCGGTACGTCGAGGCGATCTCGGGCCGGGAGGGGCCGCTGCCGTGCCCGGTGATCGCCAGCAGCCGGGCCAGCGGGTCGCCGTACAGCCGCCAGCACAGCAGCAGCTCCGTCACGCCCAGCACGACGATCGGCGCCGCGGTCCAGGCCAGCCCGGCCAGGCCGGCCCGCCGGTACAGCAGCACCGGGATCACGGGCCAGAGGAAGACGATGAACTCGCGGGTCATGTACGACCAGCCGAGCAGCGCCCCGAGCCCCAGCAGGACCCAGACGCTCGGCGGGCCCTCCCGCTTGCGGACGGCGACCGCGATCGCGAGCGCGCAGGTGAACAGGCCGACCGCGAGCACGTCCGGCAGCAGTTCGGTGGCGTCGTTGAAGACCGGCGTGGCCGCGACCACCGCCAGGCCCGCCGCGACGCCGACGGTGCGGGAGTACAGCAGCGTCCCCAGCGCGTAGGTGCCGAGCAGCAGGGACAGCGTCGCCAGCACGGGCACGACCGCGTACGCGGCCTGGGAGTACCCGAACACCTTCACCGCGAGGGCGGCCGGGACGACCAGCCCGAACCGGGTGAGCTGGTGTGTCTCGGTCCCCTCGGTGACGGGGTCGGGGAACCGGCGCGCGGCCAGCATGTAGTTGAGCTGGTCCGAGGGGGCGGGGACACGCAGGTGGGCCAGCAGCACCACCAGCCAGGCCAGGGCCAGCAGCCCGGGGACCAGCCATGCCCGCACCGCCCGGCCGCGGTGACCGGCCGGGACCGCGTCCTCATCCTTGGTCGATGTCGCTCCGAGGCTGGCGATCACGGCGCTAACCTGCCAGTTCGCGTACGCGGATCGGGTGCCGACACGGTAAACGCACGGTGAATTCGGGCCCGGGACCGGGCGTGATGTCACACTTGGGACGCTTCGGGCCTCTTGGTGGGCAGACAGCTCTCCCGCGTCCGGTGACGCGGGAGAGCCGGTCCGCTAACGGGTGCGCGCCGAGCGGTGCAGCAGGGCGGACGCCGCCGCCGCCACGGCGGCGAAGGCGCCCAGGGTCAGGCAGACCGCGCGCAGCGCGCCGGTGAAGCCGGCGCCCTCCAGGTGCCCGCCGCTGAGGGCGGCCAGCATCGCGCCCGCCACCGCGAGCATGACGGTCTCGGTGACCAGCCGGGCGGTGTTGAACATGCCCGACGCGGTCCCGGCCCGCTCCGGCGGGACGCCACCGATCGCCATCCCGTCCAGCACGCCGTTCGACACCCCCACCGCCGCGCCGAGCAGGACGAACGGCGCGAGGAGGCGGGCGGGCGTGGCGTCCGGTCCGATGGTCGCCAGCAGCAGCACGCCGGCGCCGGCCAACGCGACCGGCCCCGCCACCAGGACCGGCGCGGGCAGCCGCCGGGCCAGCGCGGCACCGGCCGTCGGCAGCAGCACGGTCGGGACCGTCAGCATCAGCAGCCAGGCGCCGGCCCGCCCGGCGTCCAGGCCGACCACGGTGATCAGGTACGACGGCAGGTACACCACCAGCGGCACCAGCACGCCCATCAGCGCGCCCGCCGCGACGGCCAGGGCCAGGAAGCGGCGGTCGCCCAGCAGATCGAGCGCGAACATCGGGTCGGGGCGGCGCCGCTCGACCCGGACGAGCCCGACGGCCATGGCCGTCGCGGCGGCGAACGCGGCGACGACCAGCGGGTGGCCGAAGCCGAGCGCGGGGCCCTCGTCCAGCGCGAAGATCAGGACCAGCAGCGCCCCGGTGAACAGGGCCGCGCCGGGCCGGTCGACGGTCCGCCCCGGATCTCCCGGGACGGGCGGCAGCGCGCGGACCAGCGGCAGGGCCACCGCCGCGAAGGCGGCCGGGACGGCCAGGACGGCGCGCCAGCCCAGCGCGTCCACCAGCACGCCGCCGATGGTGGGCCCGAACGCCAGCCCGACGCCCAGCACGGTCCCGACCAGCCCGAACGCGCGGGCGCGGGCCCGCGGGTCCTGGAAGGTCGCGGCCAGCAGCGCCGAACCGCCCGTGGTGGCCGCGGCGGCGCCGATCCCGGCGGCGGCGCGGGCCAGGTCGAGCACCACGATGTGCTGGGCCAGGGCGCCGGCGGCGCCGCTGCCGCAGAACAGCACCAGGCCCCAGGCGAAGATCCTGCGCCGTCCGAGGACGTCGGCGAGCGAGCCGGTGAGCAGCAGGAAGCCCGCGTAGCAGGCGTTGTAGCCGTTGACGACCCACTGGGCGGCGGCCAGCCCGGCGTCCAGGTCGGCCCGGATGCCGGGCAGGGCGACCGAGGCGCCGGTGATCGTCAGCGGGATGGTGAGCATCGACGCCAGCACGACGCCGAGGACGAGCAGCCGCCGGGCGGTGCCGTACCCGCCGGGGCCGGCCGGACCCGCCGCGGCAGGAGGGGAGGAAAGTGTGTCGGACACGGAAAGCTCCGCGGATCGTTGGCGGAGCCGGGCAGCGCTGAGCGCCGCACCGGCGCTGGAGCTGATGCGGCGAAGCGTGGAGCCGTGTGTTACCCGGGGTGCACGCCGCCGCTACGGGCGGCGTGATCATTCGACTCGGGCATGAGCGCCATCATAGCGGCGCGCCTCCAGCGTTGACGCCCTGGTCCCTCGTCCAGGTAGTCCGGGAGGCCCCTCGGCCCAGCCGTCGATGCCATCGGGTCATGGTCGCAGACGGCGGCCGGGAGATTTTTGGTCGACTGCGAGGGCCCGGAGCGGGCCGCGGAGGCGCGCCTCGCCGGCTCCCCGCGGCCTCCGCCGCCCGTCCCGGTCCCGGCTCCTGACCGCGGGCGGGCCTCAGCCGGCGCTGTCGGCGAGGCTCCTGGGCCGCAGGTCGGTCCAGTGCAGCCGGACGTACTCCAGGCAGCGCTCGCGCTCCTCCGGCCCGTACACGGTGGTCCATCCGGCGGGCACGTCGGCGAACTCGGGCCACAGCGAGTGCTGGTTCTCCTCGTTCACCAGGACGAGGAACCGGCCGTCGGTGTCGTCGAAGGGATTGGTCATCGGTCAGGCCTCCTGGGCGACGCGGGCGCTGCGCCCGGCGATGGAACGGACGATGTCCCCGGTACGGACCGCGATCATCGACAGCAGCGACGAGGCGATCCCGTGCGTGTGCTCGGTGGAGCCCTGCAGGTACACCGCCCAGCCGCAGTCGGGTCCGGTGGCGAGCCGGTAGTCGCGATCGACCACCAGGCCGCCGCCGGGCGCGGTCCGGCAGTGCTCGGCGGCCTCGCCGAGCAGGTCGAGCGGGCTGCGCTCGCGGTAGCCGGTGGCGCAGACCAGCGCGTCGGCCTCCAGCGCGGTGACCTCCCCGGACGGCAGGAAGCACACCTTGAGGTCCACGGCGGCGTCCCCGGCCTGCACGTCCACGACCCGCGACACGTTCATGATCCGCAGCCGTTCGGCGCCGGCCACCTTCTCGGCGTACGCGCGGCGGTACAGCTCGTCGATGAGGTCGAGGTCGACGACGGAGTAGTTGGTGTTGCGGGAGTAGTCGAACAGCATCCGCTTCACGTCGTCGGGCGCCTGGTAGTAGTGGTCGACGGCCCGCGGGTCGAAGATGCGGTTGGCGAAGGCGCTGTCGTCGGCCGGCGAGTACCCGTACCGGGTGAAGACCGCGCAGACCTCGGCGCGGGGGTAGCGGCCGTGCAGGTGCTCGACGGCCTCGGCGGCGCTCTGCCCCGCCCCCAGCACCACCAGCCGGCGCGGCTCGCCCTCCCGGGCGTCCATCTCCTCCAGGCGGGTGAGGAGGTCCTCGGTGTGCCAGATCCGCTCGCCCTGCCGGACGCCGTCGGGCAGCACCGGCTCCAGCCCGGCGCCGATGACCAGGTTGCGGGCCAGGCAGGTGTGCAGCTCGTCGTCGTGCCGCACCACCACCTCCAGGGTGTCGGCGTCGTGCGGGCGGACCGCGACCACCTCCGCCCCGTACCGCACCATGCCGGAGAACGAGGCGGCCACCCATTCCAGGTAGTCGTGGAACTCCAGCCGCGTCGGGAACATCGTCTTGTGGTTGATGAAGTCGACCAGGCGGTCCTTGGTGTGCAGGTAGGACACGAAGGAGTACCGGCTGGTCGGGTTGCGCAGGGTCACCAGGTCCTTCAGGAAGTTCACCTGCATCGTGGCGCCCTCGATGAGCATGCCGCGGTGCCACCCGAAGGCCGGCTGCTTCTCGAAGAAGACCGCGTCCACGCCGGAGCCGTACTCCTCCTCCAACGCCACGGCCAGGGCCAGATTGGAGGGTCCGAAACCGATGCCCACAACGTCATGGACGGGTGTCGCCATGTGCGCCTCTCACTCACTAATCGGGGGGCCGAAGTCGTACGGGGCCAAGGGAGGACCCCTCCGCGGCCGCCGGCCCCGGATGCCGCGGAGGGGCGGGCGGTCAGCCCGTCTTCTCGGCCTTGGCGGCCTGGGCGATCTTCGGCACGATCTGGTCGACCACGTACGGGACCGACAGCGCGGTGGGGGTGCGCAGCGGCCAGAACGACTTGAGGTCGATCGCCACGTACGCGCCCCGCTTGACCACGCCGAGATCGGCGAACACCTTGTTGCCCTCGATCTTCTTCTGCGTGGCCGGGTCGTCGTTGTAGTGGCTGATCAGGACGTCCACGTCCAGGGCCGAGACCTTCTCCATGCTCAGCTCGGCGGCGAAGCCCTCGCCGGGCAGCTTGGCGAGGCTGTCGGGCAGCTTCATCCCGAACTGCTCCAGCATCTTGACGCTGGTGTCGTCCTTGGACTTCATCACGGCGATGTTGCCCGACGGCATGACGCTGGTGAACGCGAAGCCCTTGCCGTTCAGCTCGGGATGCGCCGTCTTCACCGACCCGATCTTGGCCTCGACGTCGGCGATCAGCTTGTCGCCCTCGGCCTTGCGCCCGACGGCCTGCGCGACCTGCCGGGTGATCTCCTGCCAGCTGTCCTCGGCCGGGCCGGTCTGGTACGCGGTGGTCGGCGCCAGCTCCTTGAGCTTGCCGTACTCCTTGTCGATGGTGAAGTCGCCGCCGGCCAGGATCAGGTCGGGCTTCAGCGCCGCGATCTCCTCCAGGTTGAACCCCGACTCGGCCGGCTTCAGCAGCTTGGGCTTGGTCCCGGTGACCTTGGACGCCGTCCAGGGGGCCAGGCCGTCGGGCTGGACGCCGGTCAGCTCGGTCATCCCGACGGGCTGGACGCCGAGGGCGAGCAGGGCGTCCTGGTCGACCTCGCCGAGCGCGACGATCCGCTCGGGCCTCTTGTCGATCTTGGCGGTGCCGAGCTTGTGGGTGAGGGTGACGGGGTACGCGCCCCCGGACCCGCCACCGGCGGAGTTCTCCGCGGGCTCGTCGTCTCCGCAGGCGGCCACGAGGCCGAGGCTCAGCAGCAGAGCCCCGGCGGCGGCCAGGCCGCGCAACGTCGAACGTCTCTTGCCGGGGGGTGCGGGGGGTCGTCCCCCCACCAAAGCAGAGCCGCTCTTGCCGCGGGGCGTGGGGGGTCTCCCCTCCACAAGGATTCGGCGCATGGGGGTCGTCCTTCCTGACAGTGGGGTAACGGTCCCGGACCGGTTCCGGGGTGGTCTCGTGGGGGCGGGCCGCACGCCTGGCCCTACCCGAGCCTGTCGAGCAGGCGGGCGACCGTCGGCGCGGCCAGCAGGGTGGCGATCTTCAGGTCGGCGCAGCCGGGCTCCCGCCGGATCCGCCGGACCAGCTTCATCGCCAGCAGCGAGTGGCCGCCGAGGTCGAAGAAGTCGTCGTCGGGACCGACCTCGTCCACGCCGAGCACCTCGGCGAAGACGCGGCAGAGCGCGGCCTCGCGGTCGCCGTCGCGGCGCCCCGCCGGTCCGGCGGTCTCGCCGGTGACGCTGCGGGCGGTGAGCGCGGCGGGCAGCGCGCCGACCCGGACGCCGGGATCGTCGGCGACGGCCTCCATCAGGCCGATGAGGGCGTCGGCGAGAGTGGCGACCGTGGCGTCGTCGAACAGGTCCGCCGAGTAGTCCACGATCAGCTGGAGCGAGCCGGGCCCCTCGCGGAAGATGAAGTCCAGGTCGAACTTGGCCGCGCCGGGCCCGAACAGCGCCTCGCGCTGCTCCAGGCCCGCGAAGCGCACGTCCCCGGCGCCCTGGTTCTCGTACCCGACCATCACCTGGAACAGCGGGTTGCGGCCGGGCACGCGCGGCGGCCGGAGCGCCTCGACGACGGCCTCGAACGGCAGGTCCTGGTTGGCCAGCCCGGCCAGCACCGCCTCCCGGACGCGGCCGAGCAGCTCGGTGAACGTCGGGTCGCCGGACACGTCGGCGCGCAGCACCAGCGTGTTGACGAAGAACCCGACCAGGTCGCGGGCCGCGTCGTCGGTGCGGCCCGCGACGGGGCTGCCCAGCGGAACGTCGTCGCCCGCGCCCATGCGGTGCAGCAGCGCGGCGACCGCGGACTGGCACACCATGAACATGGTGGCGCCGTTGCCGCGGGCCAGCTTGCGCAGCCGGTCGACCAGGCCGGGCGGCAGGTCGGCGGTGCGGGTGGCGCCGCGCTGCCCGACGGTGGCGGGACGGGGCCGGTCCACCGGCAGCGGGATCTCGTCGGGGATCCCGGCGAGGGCCTGCGCCCAGTGCGCGAGCTGGCGGGCGTGCAGGCTGCCGGGGTCGAGCGGGTCGCCGAGCAGGTCGCGCTGCCAGAGCGTGTAGTCGGCGTACTGCACGGGCGGCGCCTCCCAGGCGGGCGGCTCCCCGCCGCCGAGCCGGGCCGCGTACGCCTCCGCGACGTCCCGCGCGAACGGCCCGAACGACCACTCGTCGAACGCGATGTGGTGGAACACCGCCAGCAGCAGATGCTCCCCCTCGCCTTCGGGGCTGTGTTCGCTCTCTCTAAAGATCGCTACCCGCAGCGGGATGTCGCGGGAGAGGTCGAACGGCCGGGCGATGACCTCCTCCGGCGCGCAGGTCGCCACCTCCAGCGCGGGCCGCGCCTCCTCCGGCGGCAGGATCCGCTGGTAGGGGGCGCCGTCGTCCTCGGCGAACACCGTCCGCAGGCTCTCGTGCCGGGCGGTCACGTCGCCGATCGCGGCCTCCAGCGCGGCCAGGTCCAGATCGCCGCGCAGGTGGACGGCCAGCGGGAGGTGGTACGCGCCGCGCGGCCCGTCGTCCTCGCGCAGCAGCTGGTCGAGCATCCACAGGCGGCGCTGCGCGAACGACAGCGGGATCCGCTCGGGACGCTCCCGGGGCTCCAGCACCGGCCGCAGCTCGCCCTCCGCCCGCTGGTGGACGCGGGCCGCCAGCTCGGCCACCGTCGGCGCCTCGAACAGGTCGCGGATCGCCAGCTCGGTCCGCAGCACCGTGCGGGCCCGGCCGATCAGCCGGGTCGCCAGCAGCGAATGCCCGCCCAGCTCGAAGAAGTCGTCGTCGATGCCGACGCCGGTGGCGTCCAGGACCTCGCCGAACAGCGTGCACAGCAGCCGCTCGACCGGGGTCCGCGCGGCCCGCCCGCCGGACTTGCGCGGGCCGCCGGACCGGCCGGGGTCGGGCAGGGCGCGCCGGTCCAGCTTGCCGTTGACGGTCAGCGGCAGCGCGTCCAGCGTCACGATGGCGCTGGGCACCATGTACGAGGGCAGCTTCCGCTTGAGCCCCTCGCGGACGCGGGCGGCCAGCACGCCGAGGTCGCGGGCGGCGACCGGGTCGTTGGCGTAGGAGGCGGCCCGCCGGCCGGGCGCCGCGTCGCGGTCCATCGGCAGGTGGGCGGCTCCGCCGCCGAAGACGGCGTCGTAGCGGCCGACCTCGTCCGACGGGGTGGTGACCACGTCCGGGTCCAGCTCGTACAGCCGCTCCGGCTCGACGCCCTCGGGCGGCGCCTGCAGCAGGTCACGGGCCTCGTCGGCCGTGGCGCCCGCCTCCAGCGCGCGCAGCGCGGCGACCTCGCCCGACAGCCGCGGGTCGGGGATGCCGCGCACACGCAGCGGTTCCCGGGCGGCGCCGGGCGCGGGGAGGTCGCCGGGGCCGGTGTAGTCGACGACCCGCGTCTCCAGCTCCGCGGGCCGGTCGGGCGAGGCCTTCCACAGCGTGACGTCGTAGCGGTGCCGGGTCAGCTCGTTGTGGTGAAGGCCCCGCTTGGTGCGCACCTCCACCCGGGCCGCGCCGGCGGACTCCCCGGCGGAGGCGAAGAAGGCCGGTTCCAGCAGCAGCTCCTTCTCCATCCGCACGGCGCGGTCGACGGCGGCCAGGTCGCCGCCGCCGCGGCCGAGCTGGATCGCGGCGTGGAACGCGCGGACCGAGCGCAGGTCGCGCACGTCCCCGACGAACAGCGCCCCGCCCGGCACCAGCAGCTCCATCGCCTTGGCGATCACGTCGGCGAGGTAGCCGGCGCCCGGGAAGTACTGGACGACCGAGTTGATGACGATCGTGTCGAAGTGCTCCCTGGGCAGTCCCTCGGTGTCGTGCGCGGGACGGCAGCTCAGCCGCACCGGCGAGTCCGGGCCGAGGTCGGCGCGGAGCTTGTCGATGACCGGCGCGGAGAAGTCGGTGCCGTGGTACTCCTCGCAGCCGGGCGCGAGACGGGTCAGCAGCAGGCCCGTGCCGACGCCGATCTCCAGCATGCGGCGGGGGCGCAGCGCGCGGATCCGCTCGACGGTCGTCTCCCGCCACTCGCGCATGTGCTCCAGCGGGATCGGGCCGCCGTCGTAGCTGCTGTCCCAGCCGGCGAACTCCTCGCCGTGCACGACGGTGGAGACCTCGGTGTACTCGGCGTCGTAGATCTGCCGCCACTCGGCGAGCTGCTCGTCGGCCGCGCCCTCGCGCGAGCCGTCCGGCACCACATAGCCGAGCAGCCGCTTCACGCCCGGCATGTCGGTGTCGGCGGCGACCACGGCGGCCTGGCCGACACCGGGCTCGGCGGCCAGCGCGGTCTCGATCTCCTCCAGCTCCACCCGGTAGCCGCGGATCTTCACCTGGTCGTCGGTGCGGCCGAGGAAGTCGATGTTGCCGTCCTCGCGTACCCGGACCAGGTCGCCGGTGCGGTACATGCGGCCGCCGCCGCTCTGGTCGAACGGGTCGGCCACGAACCGCTCGGCGGTGAGGTCGGGGCGGCCGAGGTAGCCGCGGGCCAGCCCGGCGCCGGCGATGTACAGCTCGCCCGGGGCGCCCTGCGGGACGGGCCGCAGCCACCGGTCCAGCACGTAGCCGCGGGTGTTCCAGATCGGCTTGCCGACCGTGGGCGTGGCGCTGTCCTCGGTGCCGCCGCCGAGGGTGTTGATCGTGTACTCGGTGGGGCCGTACAGGTTGTAGCCGAGCACGCCGTCGGCCTCGGCGAGCCGCTCCCACACCGAGGTCGGGACGGCCTCGCCGCCCAGCAGCACCAGCGGCGGCCGGTGCCCGTCACCGGAGTCGGCTCCGTCATTCTTGGGGGACGACTCACTGTGGGGGGACGCCCCCCCACGCCCCCCAGAAGCACCGCACGACCGCCCTCCGGGCGCTCGGCCGGTCGTGCCCCCAGACCCCCCGGCGTCAAGGAGACCCTCGTCCAGGAGGTGCTGGGCGTAGGTGGGCGTCACGTTGATGACGTCGATCCGGTGCCGCCGCAGGTAGGCGGTGAGGGCCTCGGCGTCGCGGCGCAGATCCTCGTCGCAGACGTGCACCTCGTGGCCCTCGATGAGCCACAGCAGTTCCTCCCACGACATGTCGAAGGAGAACGACACCGTGTGCGCGATCCGCAGCCCGCGCCCGGCGGATGCGACGACCGGGTCGAAGATGTTGGCGCGGTGGTTGAACTGCATGTTCGTCAGGCCGCGGTACGGGGTGACCACGCCTTTGGGCCGTCCGGTGGAGCCGGAGGTGTAGATGACGTAGGCGGGGCGGTCCATCCGGCCGGGCGTGCCGGGCGCGAAGCCGGGCGGCTCGTCGCCGGCGAGGTCCGCGCCGGGGAGCTCGTCGAGGGACGCGCGGACGGCGGGGTCGTCCAGCTCGATCACCGGGCCGCCGAAGGTGAGGCCGGCGGCGATCGGGCCGTGCGAGACCAGGCAGGCCGGGGCGGCGTCGGCGAGCATGTAGTCGAGCCGGTCGGCCGGGTAGTCCAGCTCCAGCGGCAGGTACGCCGCCCCCGTGCGCAGCACCGCGAACAGCGCCACGACCATCTCCGCCGAGCGGGGCAGCGCGAGCGCGACGACCCGTTCGGGGCCGGCGCCGTGCCGCAGCAGCAGCCGGGCGAGCCGGTTGACCTCGGCGTTCAGCTCGGCGTAGGTGAGCGAGACGTCCGGCAGCGACACCAGGGCGGTGCGGTCGGGGGTGCGCCCGGCCTGCTCGGCGAGCAGTTCGGCGACGGTCAGCTCGGGCACCGGCCGGACGGCCTCGGCCCAGTCGGCGCGCAGCCGGTCGTGCTCCTCCGGCACCAGCACGTCCAGGCGGTGACACGGGGTGCCGGGGTCGTCGGCGATCTGCTCGAGCACCCGCACGTACCGGTCGGTGATCCGCTCGGTCTCGGCCTCGGTGAACGCGTCGCCCCGGTACATGACGCGCAGCCCGGCGCCGGGCTCCACCACCATCGTGATCGGGTAGTGGGTGGCGTCCCGGACCTCCCGGCCCAGCACCCGCACGTCGCCGTCCGGGCCGAAGCCGCGGTCGGTGGGCATGCCGGGGAAGTTCTGGAAGACGAAGAGGGTGTCGAACAGCGTGCCCAGGCCCGTGGCGCGCTGGACGTCGGCGAGCGCGACGTGGTTGTGGTCGAACAGCTCGGACTGGGCGCCCTGGACGCGTTCCAGCACGGTGCCGAGCGAGTCGGCGCCGCCCGCGCGCACCCGCACCGGGATGGTGTTGAACAGCAGGCCGACGATCGACTCCACCCCCGGCACGTCCGGGTGGCGGCCCGAGACCGACGCGCCGAAGACCACGTCGTCGCGGCCGGTGAGGCCCATCAGCACCAGGCCCCACGCGGTCTCGAACAGGGTGCCCGGCGTGATGCCGCGCTCGCGGGCGACCGCGTCGAGCCGTCCGGCGAGCCCGGCGGGCAGGTCGCGGTGCACCTCCCCCGCGGTGGACAGGTCGGCGGGACGGTCCAGCAGCCCGGGGCGCAGCAGCGCGGGCTCGTCGAACCCGTCCAGCTCGGCGCGCCAGGCGTCGATGGACTCCTGGCGGTCGCGGGCGTTCACCCAGTCCAGGTAGGCGCGGAAGGGCGCCGTAGGCCGGGCGGCCTCGGCGGCGGCGTCGGTGTAGTGCTCCAGCAGCGAGGTGACCAGGAGGCCGCCGGACCAGCCGTCCAGCAGGATCAGCTCGGAGGTCAGGACCAGGCGGTGGTCGTCCTCGCCCAGGCTCGCCAGCCCGAAGCGGATCAGCGGCGGGCGTCCCGGGTCGAACGGGCGGGCGCGCTGGGCGTCGACGAACGCCTCCAGCCCTTCCTCGCCGGCGACCTCGGCATGCGTCCAGGGCACCTCGAACTCGCCGGGCACGAACTGCACGGTGCGGCCGCCGTCGGCGCGGAACCCGGCGCGCAGGTTCGGGTACTTCTCCAGCACGCCGCGCGCGGCGTCCCTGAGCCGGTCGGGGTCCACCGGGCCGGACAGCCTCACCACGGCCTGCTGGACGTAGATGTCGCGGCCCTCGCCGGCCATCATCAGGTGGAAGAGCAGGCCCTCCTGGAGCGGCGAGAGCGGCAGCTCCGACGGCTCATCCACTGGGCCCGCGGCCTCCTCGGCGCCGCCGCCGGTCGCCGCGGCGGCGGCGAGCGCCTCGACCGTGCGCAGCCGGAACACGTCCCGGACGGTGAAGACCAGCCCGGCGCGGCGGGCGCGGGCGACCAGCAGGGCGGCGCTGATGCTGTCGCCGCCGGTGCGGAAGAAGTCGTCGTCGGCGGCCACGTCCTCGCGGCCGAGGAGGCGGGCCGCCAGCCCTGCCAGGACCATCTCCGGCCCGGTGCGCGGCGGGCGCCCGGAGGCGCTCCGCCCCGGCTCGGGCAGCGCCCGCCGGTCCACCTTGCCGTTGGGATTGAGCGGCATCTCCTCCAGCACGACCAGCTCGGACGGCACGAGGTAGCCGGGCACCAGCTCGCCGAGCCGGGCGAGCAGCCCGTCCGGGTCGGCGACGTCCCCGGTCACGTACCCGACCAGGCGCGACCCGCCGCGCACCGCCGTGTCATTCTGGGGGGACGCCCCCCCGGTGACGGTGACAGCGGCCTGCCGGACGCCCGGCTGCGCGGCCAGCACGGTCTCGATCTCGCCGGGCTCGATCCGGAAGCCGCGGATCTTGAGCTGGTCGTCGGCGCGGCCCAGGAAGTCCAGCGAGCCGTCCCGGCGCCGACGGACCCGGTCGCCGGTGCGGTAGAGCCGTGAGCCGGGCGGGCCGAACGGGTTCGCGACGAACCGCTCGGCGGTGCGGGCCGGGTCGCCGAGGTAGCCGCGGGCCAGGCCGTCGCCCGCCAGGTACAGCTCGCCGACGGGGACCTCGCGCAGCGCGGCGTCCAGCACGTACGCCCTGGTGTTGGCGATCGGCGTGAGCCCGCCCGTCCCGCCGTCGGCGATGAGGCTGTCGCCGGCCGCCTCCGAGCAGCCGTACAGGTTGACCACGCGTCCGGGGGCGCGCTCGGCGAGCGCGGCGGGCAGCGCCTCGCCGCTGCTGATCCAGGTGGTGACGGACGCGGGCGGCCCCGCCTCCAGCAGCGCCGACAGCAGGCTGGGGACCAGCGTGACGGTGCCGACGCCGTGGCGGTCGAGGAAGGCGCCGAGGGCGATCGCGTCGGTGGCGGTGTCGTCGTCGGCGACGACCACGGTGTCCCCGGCGACCAGCCCGCCGAGCAGCTCGGTGGTGCCGTCGATGAACGCGGGCGAGCTCTTGGCGGCGCGCACGCCCGGCGCGGTCAGCTCGGCGCCCCAGGCGAGCCGGTTGGCCAGCGCCCCCTGCGTACCGACGACCGCCTTGGGCGTGCCGGTGGAGCCGGAGGTGAAGATGACGTAGGCCGGGTGGTCGGGGCGCACGTCCGGCCGGGTGCGCGGCGGGGCGGAGGCGGGCGGCTCGTCGCGGCCGAGGACCAGCAGCGGCCGGGCCGTCTCGAGCATGAAGTCGATGCGGGCGGCCGGGTAGGTCACGTCGATCGGCAGGTAGGCGGCGCCGGTCTTGAGCACGGCCAGCAGCGCCACCGCGAAGTCGGCCGAGCGCGGCAGCGCGATCGCGACGGTGGTCTCCGGTCCCGCGCCGGCGGCGGCGAGCCGGTCGGCCAGCCGCTCGGCGCGCCCGTCCAGCTCGGCGTAGGTCAGCGCGGTGTCGCCGAAGACGACGGCGGTCGCGTCCGGGGTCCGCGCCACCTGGGCCTCGACCAGCCCGGCGACGGTCCGCACCGGGAAATCGCGGGCGGTGTCGGGCCCCCGGACCGGAGCGCCGAGCGCCGACAGCCGGCGGCCCGGGTCGGCGGCGACCTGCCCGAGCAGCTCGCCGAGCCGGTCGACCAGGTCGGTGATCGTGTCGGGGTCGAACAGGTCGGCGGCGTACGCGGCGAAGCCCTCCACCTCGTCCTCGCCCTCGGCGAAATACAGGTCGAGGTCGAACTTCACGCCGCCGGTCTCGGGCAGGAACGGGACGGCCCGCACGCCCGGCAGGGACGGCCGCACGTCGTCCAGCCGCTGGTGCACGATCATCACCTGGAACAGCGGGCTGCGCGCCAGCGACCGCTCCGGCGCCAGCCGCTCCACCACGCGCTCGAACGGCACGCCGGCGTGCGCGAAGGCGTCCAGGTCGGCGGCGCGGACCCGGTCGAGCAGCTCGGCGAACGTCGGGTCGCCGGACAGGTCGGTGCGCAGCACCAGCAGGTTGACGAACACCCCGACCAGGTCGGTGAGGTCCTCGTCGGAGCGGCCCGCGATGGGCGAGCCGAGCGCGATGTCGTCGCCCGCGCCCGACCGCTGCAGCAGCGCGGCGACGGCGGCGTGCAGCACCATGAACACGCTGGTGCCGGTGGCGCGTGCCAGTTCCCGCACCCCCTCCAGCGGCAGCCGGAACGGCACCAGTCCGCCCCGGTGGCCGGCCTCGGCGGGCCGCGGCCGGTCGAGCGGCAGGCTGGTCTCCTCCGGCAGCCCGGCCAGCGCCCGCTCCCAGTGCGCGAGGCCGCCGGCCGGGTCGGGCGCCTGCCGCTGCCAGACGGCGTAGTCGGCGTACTGGACGGGCAGCGGCGCCCAGTCCGGCGCGCGGCCCTCAAGCCGCGCGGCGTAGGCGGCGGACAGGTCGGCCAGCAGCGGGGTGAACGACCATTCGTCGGCGGCGGCGTGGTGCTGGAGCAGCACCAGCGTCCACTCCTCTTCGGCCGTGCGGATGAGGGTGGCGCGGATGGGCAGGTCGGTGCCGAGGTCGAAGATGTGCGCGGCGGCGTCCGCCTCGGCCTCCGCGAGGCGCTCGGGCGTCCAGCCGCGCGCGTCGACGACGTTGAAGACGGCGGGCGTGCCGGGGTCCAGGACGTGCTGGACGGGCAGCCCGTCCTCGCCCTCGATCAGCAGCGTGCGCAGCGCCTCGTGCCGGTCGACGACGTCCCCGAACGCCGCGCGCAGCGCGCCGGGGTCGACCGGCCCGGACAGCCGCAGGCCCAGCGGCAGCGCGTACGCGGGCGAGGGCCCGCGCAGCCGCTCCTCGAACCACAGGCCGCGCTGCGCGGCCGACACCGGCAGGACCGCGGGGCGCTCGACGTCCCGCACCCGGGTGCCGGCGACCTCGACCAGGCGGGGCGCGAGCGCGGCGACGGTGGGGGCCTCGAACACGTCGGCGATGGTCAGCTCGGCGCGCAGTTCCGCGCGGACGCGCGCGGCCAGCCGGGTGGCCAGCAGCGAATGGCCGCCGAGCGCGAAGAAGTCGTCGTCGATCGTCACCCGGTCGTGGCCCAGGACCTCGGCGAACACCGCGCACAGCGCGCTCTCGCGGGCGTCCCTGGGCTCCCGGCCCGAGACCCCGGCCTCGGCCGCGGGGGCGGGCAGCGCCCTGCGGTCGAGCTTGCCGTTGACGGTGCGGGGCAGCGCGTCCAGGGCGACCAGGGCGGACGGCACCATGTACTCGGGCAGCGTCTCCGCCAGCGCGCCGCGCAGCGCCCCCTCGGCGGCGTCCTCGGCCGATCCGGCGCCGGGCGCGGGCACGTAGTAGCCGACCAGGCGCGGATCGCCCGGGCGGTCCTCGCGCACGACCACCGCCGCCTGCGCGACGCCCTCCTGCGCCGCCAGGACCGCCTGCACCTCGGCGGGCTCGATCCGGAACCCGCGGATCTTCACCTGGTCGTCGGTGCGGCCCAGGTACTCCAGCGAGCCGTCCCGGTTCCAGCGGGCCAGGTCGCCGGTGCGGTACATGCGGGAGCCGGGCGGGCCGTACGGGTCGGCGACGAACCGCTCGGCGGTCAGGTCGGGCCGGCCGACGTAGCCGCGCGCGAGCTGTGCCCCCGACAGGTACAGCTCGCCCGGCACGCCGACCGGGACGGGACGCAGCGCGGCGTCCAGCACGTGGGCGCGGGTGTTCCAGAACGGGCGCCCGATCCCGTCCGACGGCAGCTCGGCGGAAGTGGCCCAGATCGTCACCTCGGTGGGCCCGTACACGTTCGTGGCGCGCGCCGCGACCCGCGCCAGCGACCCGGCGAGGTCGGCGGGCAGCGCCTCCCCGCCGACCAGCACCCGCAGCCCCCGGAGGGCCTCGGGGTCGAGCGAGCCGAGCAGCGACGGCGTGCCCTGGACGATCGTGGCGCCGGTGAGCAGCCCGGCCAGCGCGGCGGGGTCGCGGACGGCGGCGCGTCCCGCGAGCACCACCGTGGCCCCGCTGATGAGCGGCACGTACAGTTCGAGCGCCGCGATGTCGAAGGCGATGGTGGTCACGGCGACCAGCCGGTCGGTGCCGTCGAGCGCGAGTTCGGCGCGCTGCATCAGCAGGAAGTTGGCCAGCGCGCCGTGCGGGATGGCCACGCCCTTGGGCCTGCCGGTGGAGCCCGAGGTGTAGATGACGTAGGCGAGGTCGTCCGGGGACAGGGCGGGCAAGGGCTCGCGGGGCGCGGCGGTGTCCAGGTCGGTCTCGTCGAGCAGGAGGACGTCGCGGCCTTCGGGGAGCTTCCCGGTGGTGCCGGAGGCGGCGATGACGCACAGCGGGGCGGCGTCGTCCAGCATGTAGGCGAGCCGGTCGGCGGGGTGGTCGAGATCGAGGGGCAGGTAGGCGGCGCCCGACCGCAGCACGCCCAGCAGCGCGACCACCAGGTCGGGCGTGCGCGGGTGCGCGATCGCCACGACCTCGCCCGGACCGGCGCCGCGCGCCCGCAGGACCGCGGCGAGGGCGGACGCCCGCGCGTCCAGCTCGGCGTAGGTGTAGGACGCCGTGTCCCCCTCGTTGCCCCCTGTGCCCTCGGTGCCTTCGACGGCGGTCGAGTCCGGCGTGCGGGCGGCCTGGTCGGCGAACAGCTCGACCACGTTCGTCACGGGGACGGGGCGGCCGGTGTCGTTGGCGGCGTCGACGACGGCGCGGTCGTCGCCGGTGGTCAGGTCGTAGGCGTCGATGGGACGGTCCGGGTCGGCCGTCGCGTCGCCGAGCAGCCGCTCCAGGTGGGCCAGCAGCGCGTCCATGCGCGCGTCGTCGAACAGCTCGCGGCGGAATGTGGCCTCGACCGTCATCCCCTGCGGCCGGACGAACGCCTCAAGCGACAGGTCGAAGTGCGTGGTGCCGTTGTGGATGTGGGTCCAGCTCGTGGTGACGCCGGGCAGCTCCAGCTCGCCGATCTCCTGGACCAGGAACAGCAGCATGGTGTCGAAGAAGGGCGAGCGGCCCTGCGTCCGCGCGGGGCGCAGCTCGCGCACGATCGCGTCGTAGGGCAGCGCCTGGTGCGCGAAGCCCTCCTCGACCGTGCGGCCGACGCGGCGCAGCGCCTCGCGGAACGTCGGCGCGCCCGTCCCGTCCGAGGACGACTCGGCCTGGGGCGACAGATCGGTGCGCAGCGCGAGGGTGTTGCCGAAGTTGCCGACCAGCCGCTGCACCTCGGCGTGCTCGCGGTTCATCACCGACGAGCCGATCGAGATGTCGGACGACCCGGTGTAGCGGTGCAGCAGGACCGCGTACGCGGCCATCATCACCATGTACGGGGTGAGGTTCTCCTCGGCGGCCAGCCGCCGCATCCCGGCGGTGACCGCGTCGTCGAAGGTGCGGGCGCGGCGCCCGCCCCGTTCGGACACGGTGGCGCCGCGGGGGCGGTCGGCGGGCAGGTCCAGCGGCGCGGGCGGCGGGTCGAGCCGGGTCCGCCAGTACGCGAGGTCGTCCTCCTGGACGGGGCGCCGCTGCTCCCACTCGGCGAAGTCGGCGTACTGCACGGCGAGGTCGGGCAGGCCGTGCGCGCCGGGCGTTCCGGCGTGCGCGGCGCGGTAGAGCGCCGACAGGTCGCCCGACAGCGAGCCCCAGGTCATGCCGTCCCAGGCGATGTGGTGGACGACGAGGACCAGGGCGTGCTCGCGCGGCGCGAGGCGCAGCAGCTCCAGCCGGATCGGCCGCTCCTTGCGCAGGTCGAACGGCAGCGCCGCCAGTTGCTCGGCGCGCGCCTGCGCCCGTTCGGCCGGGCAGTCGTGCGCGGGCAGGTCGAGGGTGTCGTCGTCGGTGACGATTTGCACCGCTCCAGAGGGACCCTCGCCGTTCGCGGCCGGCCCGGCGGCCGGCTCAGTGGCCGCCTCAGTGGCCGCCTCGGTCGTCGGCGCGGCGTCGGCGTAGACGGTGCGCAGGACGGCGTGGCGCCGGATCAGCCCGCGCAGCGCCTCGCGCAGCGCGCCGGTGTCGAGGTCGCCCGACATCCGCACGAGCAGGCACACGTTGTAGGCCGGGCTCTCGGGGAACGTCCGGTGGTGCAACCACATACTCTGCTGCGCGTACGACAACGGCGCCGGGCCGTCCGACCCACGCGGCCGTATCCGGGAGGTGTCCGGACCGAGCCCGGCCTCCGCCATCATCTGCCGCATCAGCTCGCGTCGCCGCGCCGCCGTCTGTTCCCGCACGCTCAACTCTTTCGTCGTCGGCCACCGCAGTCAGTTAGGTTAGCCTTGCCTACGAAAAACGCACAAGGTTAGCCTTACCTAAGTTTGACTGCATATTTCGGTCGAAGAGGAGTTGGGTGCCTTGTCCTTCGGTGTACGCACGGCCGGCCCGGTCACCACGTTCACGGTCACGGAGCTCACGGTCGACGTGACCGGTGCCGAGCCGCTGCGCCTGTTGGCCGGGCTCTCCGGCTCCGGCCGGTTCGACGACCACGTCGTCTACGAGCGTCCCGGGTCGTGGACGTTCGCCGGCGGCGTGCTCGGCGAGGTGGTGCTGGACGACGGCGTGGCGCGCACGCGCTGGGCCGACGCCGAGCCATCGGAACGTTCCTGGTCCGGCGCGCCGTCCGCGGCGCTCGACGAGGCGTTCCGCGCCTGCCCGTTCGCCACCTGGAACGCCTACGGCTGGATCGCCTTCGAGTTCGCGCGCGGCGCGGACCGGCCCGCCGGGCAGCGGCTCGCGCATCTGGTGGTCCCGCGCACCGAGGTGCGGATCGAGGGCGGTACCGCCACCGTCACCAGCGTCGACGCGGAGGAGGCCGAGGGCGTCGCCGCCTTCCTCGCCGCGCCCGGACCGCTCCAGTTCGGCGCGCCGGCGCCGGTCGACGTCCGGGTCGGCGGTGACCGCTACCGGTCACGCGTCGCCCAGGCCGTCGAGGAGATCGCGGCCGGGCTCTACCAGAAGGTGATCATATCCCGGCGGCTACCCATCTCCTACCCTGTGGATGTCACCTCCACCTACGTGCGCGGCCGAGAGGCCAACACCCCGGCCCGCTCGTTCCTGCTCCGCCTCGGCGGCTTCGGCGCCACCGGCTTCAGCCCCGAGGTGCTGGCGGGCGTGGACGGCACCGGAACCGTCATGACCCAGCCGCTGGCCGGCACCCGCGCGTTCGGGCGGGGCGCGGAGGTGGACGCGGAGACCCGCCACGAGCTGGAGACCGACCCCAAGGAGATCTTCGAGCACGCCGTGTCCGTCCGCACCTCCCAGGACGAGCTGTACGGCGTGTGCGAGCCCGACACCGTCCAGGTCACCGGGTTCATGACGGTGAAGGAGCGCGGCAGCGTGCAGCACCTCGGCTCCAGCGTCAGCGGGCTGCTCGCGCCGGGCCGCACCAGCTGGGACGTCCTGGACGCGCTGTTCCCCGGCGTGACCGCCTCCGGCATCCCCAAGGCCGAGGCGGTGGCCGCGATCGGGCGGCTGGAGGAGCCGCGCGGCCTGTACGCGGGCGCGGTCCTCACCATCTCCCACGACGGCGCGATGGACGCCGCGCTCGTGCTGCGCGCGCTCTACAGCGACGGGAACGAGGCGTGGCTGCGGGCGGGCGCCGGCATCGTCACCGGCTCCACGCCCGAGCGCGAGTACGAGGAGACGTGCGAGAAGCTCTCCAGCATCGCGCCGTACGTCGTCCCGGCCTCCTGACGTCCCGGCAAGAGGCAACGCCCTCCGCACCCGGCCTCCCGGGTGCGGAGGGCGTCCGCCGCGCGCCTGGACGGCCGGGCTCGCCCCGGCCGGGTTCGCCCCGGCCGGGTTCGCCCCGGCCGGACTCAGCCCAGCCGGGCGGCCAGCACCTTCTTGTTGATCTTCCCCACCGGGGTGCGGGGGAAGGCGTCGATCGGCTCGATCCGGTCCGGGAACTTGTACGCGGCCACCCCGCGCTCGCGCAGGAAGTCCTTGACCTCGCGCAGCCCCGGAGCCGCGGGGCCGTCCCCGGACGCCTCGCGGAAGATGAGGAACGCGCAGGTCCGCTCCCCCATCACCGGGTCGGGCATGCCGACCACGGCGGCGTCGTGCACGGCCGGGTGGGCCAGCAGGTGGTTCTCCAGCTCCTCCGCCGAGATCTTGTCGCCGCCCCGGTTGATCTGGTCCTTCTCGCGCCCCTCCACGATCAGGTGGCCGGACGGCAGCCGCCGCACCAGGTCGCCGGTGCGGTAGAACCCGTCCGGGGTGAACGAGCGCGCGTTGTGCTCGGGCGCCCGGTAGTAGCCGCGCAGCGTGTACGGGCCGCGGGTGAGCAGCTCGCCGACCTCGCCGTCCGGCACGTCCGCGCCGTCGCCGTCGACCACGCGGACCTCGTCGGCGGGCGACAGCGGCCGCCCCTGGGTCCGCTCGACCAGGTCGGCGGGGTCGTCCAGCCGGGTGTAGTTGAGCAGCCCCTCGGCCATCCCGAACACCTGCTGCACCGAGCAGCCGAGCACCTTGGGCACCTGTGCGGCGCGCTCGGCGGCGAACTTGGCGCCGCCGACCTGGAGCAGCTCCAGCGACGAGAGGTCCTCCTCGGACCACGACACCGCGTCCAGCCACAGCAGCGCGATCGGCGGCACCGCCGCGCACACGGTGGCCCGCTCGCGCTCGATGAGCGGGAACGCCTCGTCCGGCGACCCCGACGGCGACAGCACGACCGTGCCGCCCGTCGCGAACACGCCCAGGATGCCGGGGCAGGCCAGCGCGAAGTTGTGCGCGGCCGGGAGCACGACCAGGTAGACGGTGTCCTCGCCGAAGCCGCAGACCTCCGCGCTCGCCTCCAGGTTGTAGACGTAGTCGCGGTGCGTCCGCGGGATGAGCTTCGGCAGGCCGGTGGTGCCGCCCGACAGCAGGAAGACGCCCACGTCCGCGGGGGCCGGGCCGTCGCCCGCGGGCGCGTCCGCGGGGTCGGCGTCCAGGTCGGCCAGCGGGACGAACTCCTGCGCGTCGCCGTCCACCACGACGTGCTCGACCGAGAGCGTGCGGGCCAGGGCGCGGTAGTCGAAACCGCCGTCGACGTCAGGGATGACGTAGGCGCGCGCCTCCGACAGCTCGCACAGGTAGCCGATCTCGCTCTCGCGGTGCGCGGGCAGCGCCAGCACTGGCGCGGCACCGATCCGTACCAGCGCCAGGAACACCACGACGAACGACGCGGTGTTGGGCAGTTGCACGACCACGCGGTCGCCGCGGCCGACGCCCAGCCGCCGGAACCCCGCGGCGGTGCGGTCGGCGCGCCGGTCGAGCTCGGCGTAGGTCAGCCGCTCCGGGCCGGCGACCAGCGCCACCCGGTCGGGTGCGCCGCGCAGCACGCCGCCGAGCAGCCGGTCGCTCCAGTAGCCCTCCCGCGTGTACCGCTCCTCGAACTCCGGGGGCCAGGGCGTGAACCCTTCCAGGCCGTACCCTTCCCGGGGGCGGTCCCCCGGACCCCCCGAAGCCGCTTCGCCGCCCATTTCAGCGCCCCGCGAGCTGCGCCTCGGCGCCCGGCACGGGCTCGGCCGGGTCGGAGCCGAGCGCGACGATCCGGTTGGCGCCGTCGACGTGCACCACCTTCGGGTCGTGCGCGCTCCGTTCCGCTTCGTCCACGGACGCGTAGGTGATGATGATGACCATGTCGCCCGGCTGCACGATCCGCGCCGCCGCGCCGTTGATCCCGATCACGCCGCTGCCGGCCTCGCCGGTGATGGCGTAGGTGACCAGGCGGGCGCCGTTGGTGATGTCGACGACCTGCACCTGCTCGCCCTCCACGATGTCGGCCGCGGCCATCAGGTCGGCGTCTATCGTCAGCGACCCCACGTAGTGCAGGTCCGCCTGGGTGACGGTGGCACGGTGGATCTTTCCGTTCATCAGCATGCGCTGCACCGGTCGGCCTCTTTCTCGAAAACAACTAAGGCTAGGCTTACCTTAGCTACTACCCCTGCCGAGGAGAACCCCGAAGATGCTTCGCCGTCTGGCCATGGACATCAGCCCCTTGCGCAGCAGCAGACCTTTCCGGAACGTGTTCATCGCCAGAACGGTGTCGGTCTTCGGCATCGGCATGCTGATGGTCGCGCTGCCGGTGCAGGTCTACGCGATGACCGACTCCACCGTGCACGTCGGCGCGGTGGCGGCCTCCAGCGGCTTCGCGCTGCTGGTCGGCTTCCTGTGGGGCGGCGTGCTCGCCGACCGCAACGACCGGCGGACGCTGATGCTGCGCGCCCGCACCGCCGCCGGCATCGGCTTCCTGCTGCTCACGCTCAACGCCTTCCTGCCGTCGCCGTCCCTGGCCGCCCTCTACGTCCTGGCAGCCTGGGACGGCCTGGCCACCGGCGTCAGCGTCACCGCCCTGCTGGCCGCGACACCGGCGCTGGTCAAGCCGGACAAGCTCGTGGCGGCGGGCGCGCTCAACGCCCTGACGGTACGGCTCGGTTCGATGCTCTCCCCCGCCCTCGGCGGCATGGTGGTGTCGGCGGTCGGCGTCGGCTGGAACTACGCGGCCGCCGCCGCGGGCACGCTCGCCACACTGTTCCTGCTGACCGGGCTGCCGTCGCTCAAGCCCGACGCCGAGACGCATGAGAAGCCGCTGAAGGCGCTCGCCTCCGGCTTCCGCTTCGTGTCGACGCACCGGGTCGTGGGCTCGCTGATGCTGCTCGGCCTGCTGTTCATGGTCGCGGGCGGCATCCCGGTGCTGCTGCCCGCGTTCGCCACGCTGAGCCTGGACGGCGGTCCGACCACGATCGGGTTCCTGTACGCCGCGCCCGCCTGCGGCGCCGTGCTCGCCTCCGTCACCAGCGGCTGGGCCGCGACGGTACGGGCGCCCGGACGGGTCCTGCTCGTCGCGTCGGTCGCCGGGTTCGTGACGCTGGCGCTGCTCGGCCTGGCCCGGCACCCCGTCCTGGCCGTCGCCATCCTGTTCGGCTACGGCTTCGTCGCCTCCATCGAGGAGATCCTGCGCTACGGCCTCATCCAGAGCCACACGCCCGACGCCTACCTCGGCCGGGTGAACGCGCTGTGGTCGGCGCAGGAGACCGGCGGCGAGGCCGTCGGCTCGCTGGGCGCGGGCGCGCTGGGCCGCTACCTCGCCCCCGGCGCCGCCATCGTCGTGTACGGGACGGTCAGCGCCGTCCTCGCGCTCGCCCTCGCGCTGTCGCTGGCCGGGCTCCGCGGCGCGACGCTCGAACCCGGCCAGGCCACGGCCCCGGATCCCGCGCCGGATCCGGAGCCGGGCCCCGCTCCGGGTCCCGCGCCGGACCCGGAGCGCGCCTGACCGGCCCGGCCGCACACCACCCCTGTACGCGGCCGGACCGGAGTCTCAGGAGCGGGCGAGGCGCTCGTCCACCTCGTCCTCGGACATGCCCTCCACCATGAGCCAGATCTCCGCGACGGCCTCCAGCCGTCCGGGGCTCTCCTCCAGCTCGGTGAAGCGGCGCGCGATGCCCGCCACGGTCCGCTGGTTGAACACGACGCGGACCGGCAGCGCGGTGGTGTCGAGGGCCTCGCGCAGCCGCGCGATGACCGACGTGGCCAGCACCGAGTCGCCGCCCAGGGCGAAGAAGTCGTCGTCGGCGCCGACGCGCTCCACCCCGAGCACGTCGGCGACGACGCGGGCGAGCACCTTCTCCACCGCGGTGCGCGGCGCGGTGTAGGCCCGGCCGCCCTCGCCGCCCGCCTCGGCGGCCAGGGCGGTCAGCGCCTTGCGGTCGACCTTGCCGTTGGCGGTCAGCGGCAGCTCGGCCACCGGGACGACCAGCTCGGGCACCATGTGCGGCGGCAGCAGCTCGCGCGCGTGGGCGAGCAGCCCCTCGACGCCATCGGCGTCCGGGCCGGTGACGGCGGCGGCCAGCCGCCCGGCGGCCAGCAGGCCGACCGCGCGGCCCACCTGAGGATGGCTCTCCAGCGCCGCCTCGACCTCGCCGAGCTCGATCCGGAACCCGCGCACCTTCACCTGGTGGTCGCGGCGGCCGAGGAACTCGATCGTCCCGTCGGGCCAGTAGCGGCCCAGGTCGCCGGTGCGGTACCAGCGGGTGCCCTCGTGCACCACGAACCGGTCGGCGGTGCGCTCGGGGTCGCCGGTGTAGCCGTCGGCGACGCCCCCGCCGCCGATCCACAGCTCGCCGGTGACCCAGTCGGGACGGTCCCGGCCCAGTTCGTCCACCACCCGGCAGGCGACTCCGCGCAGCGGCACGCCGTACGGGATCGCGTGCCAGCCCTCGGGCACCCGGCCGTCCTCGACTTCGAGGACGGTGGAGTGGATCGCGGTCTCGGTCGTGCCGCCCAGCGCGACGAACCGGGCGCCGGGGGCGCGCTCGCGCAGCAGGCCGGGCAGGTGCGCGCCGACCCAGTCGCCGCCGAGCAGCACCAGCCGCAGACTCGGCCCTATCCCCGTCTGGGGGGCGTGGGGGGTCGTCCCCCCACCTTGATTCAGCCCGGTCGCCAGCAGCATCTCCAGCACCGACGGCACGCAGTTGAGCACGGTCACCGACCAGCGCCCGGCCAGCTCGGCCCAGCGCGCGGCGTCGCGCCGCTCGTCCTGTTCGGGCAGCACCACGGCGCCGCCCGACGACCAGGGCGCGAACAGGTCGAACACCGACAGGTCGAAGTCCAGCGCCGACACCCCGAGGGTGGCGTCGGACGGGCCGAGCGCGAACCGCTCGACCAGGTCGCCGATGGTGTTCATCGCCGCGCCGTGCGAGACCTCCACGCCCTTCGGCTCGCCCGTCGACCCGGAGGTGAACAGCACGTAGGCGACCTGGTCGGGGCGGGCCCGCACCGGGCCGTCCAGCGGCGCGGTGTCACCGGTCTCGACGGTGGTCAGCGACACGGCCACGCCCGCGCGCTCGCGGATCCGCTCGCGGCGGGCGGCGGGCTGCTCGGGACCGATGGGCACGTACGCGGCGCCCGCGGCCAGCACGCCGAGCACGGCGACGGCCTGCTCCGGCCCCTTGGGCAGCTCCACCGACACGCGGTCGCCGGGGCGCACGCCCTGCTCCACCAGGACGGCGGCGACGCGCAGCGCCCGGTCGGCCAGCTCGCCGTAGGTGTGGGTGCCGTCCAGCCCCCAGCGCAGCGCGGGCGCGTCCGGGCGTTCGGCGGCGCGTTCGAAGAAGCCCTCGCCGAGCGTGCGTGCGGGCGGGGCCTCGGTGGCGTTGAGCCGGTGCCGGACGCGCATCTGCTCGGGCGTCGCGGCGATCCGCAGCGGCGCGGTCCAGTCGGCGTCGGGCGCGCCCAGCCGGGTGATCTCCCGGGTGTAGGCGGCGAACATCGTCTCGGCGACGCCGTCGGGGAACGCCGGGTCGCGCACGTCCCAGTTGAGCAGCAGGCCGCCCGACACCTCGGTCACCTGCGCGTCCAGCAGCACCTGCGGGCCCTGCGAGACGATCCACTCCGGCTCGCCGAAGCTGCGCCGCACCCGTTCGCCGAACAGCTCGCCGAGGTTGAGCGCGCTGGTGTAGACGATCGGCGCGAGGACCTGCTCGCCGCGCACCCGCGACAGGTCGCGCAGCACCTCCAGGCCGGAGTAGTCGCTGTGCGCGCCGGCGGTGTGCAGCCGCGCCTGGACGGCCCGCGCCCGCTCGACGAACGGCAGCTCCTCGGTGAGGTCGACCTCCAGCATGATCGATCCGGTGAAGTCGCCGACCACCCGGTCGACCTCGGGGTGCACCGGCTCGCGGTGGAACAGCGGCAGGTTGAGCAGGAACCGGGGTGTGGCCGACCAGGCCCCGATGACCTCGGCGAACACGGCGGCCAGCGCCATCGCGGGGGTGACGCCCTCGCGGTGCGCGCGGGCGATGAGCCGGTCCTTGTCGTCGGGCGACAGCCAGTGGTGCATCCGCACGACCCGGTCGCCGGGCTCGGGCACCACCGGCAGCTCGGGCGGGCCGGGCAGGTCGGCGAGCCGGCCGGCCCACCACTCGCGGTCGCGCTCGCGGGCCTCGGCGCGCGGGTCGGCCGCCAGGTAGCGCGCGTAGGTGTAGGTGATCGGCTCGAGCGACTCGCCCTCGTACAGCGCGGCCAGGTCGGCCAGCAGGGTGCGGTAGCTCATCGCGTCCGCGGCGACCATGTCGACGTCCAGGTGCAGCCGGGCGCCGCCGCCGGGCAGCAGGCTGAGCCGGGCGTCGAAGACCCGGCCCTCCTCGATCGGGAGGCGCTGCACGGACATCTCCGCGCGCACCCGCTCCAGCTCCGCCGCCGCCCCGTCGATGTCGTTCTGGGGGGACGACCCCCCAGACCCCCCGGCGAGCCGGGCGCCCGCCGTCCTCGCTTCGCTGCGGGTGCCGACGCCCGCGTCACGCAGGTCGTGCAGGGTGACGGCCGGGCCGGGACGGTCGGGCAGGACGCGCTGCGTGCCGTCGTCCGTCACCGCCACGCGCAGCATCGGGTGCCGTTCCACCAGCGCGCGGACGGCCGCCTCGAACCGGGCCGGGTCGATCTCGCGGCCGTCGAGCTCGACGTAGAGGTGCGCGGCGACCGAGCCGAGCGCCTGCCCGGGATCGCGGCCGATCCAGTACGCGTGCTGCATCAGCGCCAGCGGGAACGCCTCGTCCGCGCCGCCGGCCTCGGGCTCGGGCCCGGCCTCGGGCTCGGGCACCGGTTTCGGCTCGACGACGCCGCGCTCTTCGAGGAGCTCCCACCACTGGTTCAGGGTGGGCCGTTCGGCCAGCTCCGCGAAGCGCACCTCGATGCCGCGTTTGCGCAGCCGCCCGGTCAGCCCCATGAGACGGATCGAGTCCATGCCCAGCTCGATGAGGTTGTCGTCGGGCCGGGCCTCCTCGCCCAGCACCTCGGTCAGCGCGGTGTGCAGTTCGTCCCAGGTCAGCACGGCACTCCTCTTGAAATTTAGGTAAGGCTAACCTAAATCACGCGCCTTTGACCGTCAACGTCGCCGGCGCGGGCGCGGCGGGCCGGGGACGGTCCGAGCGCCGCCGGTCCGCCGGGACGATCAGCGGCGTCCCGCACTCCGGATCGTCGATGACCTGGCACGGCAGCCCGAACACCCGCTCCACCAGGTCCGCCGTCACCACCTCCTCCGGCCGGCCCTGGTCGATGATCTCGCCGCCGCGCATCGCGACCAGGTGCGTCGCGTACCGGCACGCGTGGTTGAGGTCGTGCAGCACCGCCACCAGCGTGCGGCCCTCCTCGTGCAGCCGCGAGCACAGGTCGAGCACCTCGATCTGGTGCGCGATGTCCAGGAACGTCGTCGGCTCGTCCAGCAGCATGATGGGCGTCTGCTGCGCCAGCACCAGCGCCAGCCACACCCGCTGCCGCTGGCCGCCCGACAGCTCGTCCACCACGCGGCCGGCCAGGTCGGCGACGCCGACCGCGTCCATCGCCTCGTTCACCGCACGCTCGTCGGCCCGCGACCACTGGCGCAGCAGCCCCTGGTACGGGTACCGGCCGCGCGCCACCAGATCGGCGACCGTGATGCCGTCCGGCGTGATCGGCGACTGCGGCAGCAGCCCCAGCCGCCGCGCGACCTCCTTGCCGTGCAGCGAGGTGATCGGCGCGTCGTCCAGGAAGACCGCGCCCGCCTTCGGCTTCAGCAACCGGGCCAGCGAGCGCAGCAGCGTCGACTTGCCGCACGCGTTCGGGCCCACGATCACGGTGAACGACCCGTCGGGGATCTCCACCCCCAGATCCTTCGCCACCACGCGCTGCTCGTACGCCAGCGTCAGGCCCTCCGCCCGCAGTCTGCTCACGGCATGCCCCTCCGTCCCTTAGTCGACAGCAACCAGACCAGATACAGGCCGCCCAGCACGCCGGTCACCACACCGACCGGCAGCGCCACGGGCAGCCGCAGCGAGACGAGGTCGCCGCACACCAGCAGCGCGGCGCCCATCAGACCGGCGGACAGCAGGTGCGGCCCGGTGCGCCCGGTCAGGCGGCGCACCAGCTGCGGCGCGGCCAGCGCGACGAACGGGACCGGGCCGACCGACGCCGTCGCCGCCGCGCACAGCCCCACCCCGGCGACCACGAGCACCGCCCGCGCCCGCTGCACCGGCACGCCGAGCGCCTGCGCCGCCTCGTCGCCCAGCTCGCCCATCCCCAGCTGGCGCCCGAGCACCAGCGCCAGCGGGACCAGCACCAGCAGGGCCAGGGCCAGCGGCCCGGCCTGGTCCCAGCCCCGCCCGTTCAGGCTGCCGGTCAGCCAGAACGCCGCCTCGTAGGCGTCGCGCAGCTCGGCCCGCGTGATGAGGTAGGAGTTGAACGCCTCCAGCATCGCGGCGGCGCCCACGCCGACCAGCACCAGCCGCAGGCCGTGCACGCCGCCGCGCTTGTAGGCGACCAGGTACACCGCCAGCGCGGTCACCACGGCGCCCAGCACCGAGCTGGCCGCGATGGCCACGAACCCGCCGCCGAACACCAGGATCTGCAGCAGCGCCCCGGTCGCCGACCCCGTCGTGAACCCGATGAGGTCGGGACTGCCCAGCGGGTTGCGCGACATGCTCTGGAAGATCGCCCCGCTCATCCCCAGCGCCAGCCCCGCCAGCAGCCCCACGACCGCCCGCGGCAGCCGCAGCTTGGTGACGATGAACTCGGTGGCCTGGTCGCCCTGGCCGGCCAGCACCCGGACGACCTCGGCCGCGGAGATGGGGAACTCGCCCGTCCCCACCACGAAGACCGCGGCGCCGCAGGCGACGGCCAGCAGCGCCGCGCCGACCGCGGCGATCCGCGGATCCCACCGCACCGACACGCCCCCGGCGCGCACCACCCGCCCGGGCCCCCTGCCCGGGCGCGGCTCCGCGACGGCCCCCAACGACTTCATAGCTTGCGCATCCCTCCGCGCCGCACCATCAGCATGAAGATCGGCGCGCCCAGGAACGCGGTGACCAGCCCCGTCTCCAGCTCGCCCGGCGTGACGACGCGTCCCGCCACGTCCGCGCCCAGCATCAGCACCGGCGCCAGCAGCAGCGAGTACGGCAGCACCCAGCGCTGGTCGGGCCCGATCCACGCCCGGACGACGAACGGCACCGCCAGGCCCAGGAACGCGATCGGCCCCACCGCCGCGGTCGCCGAACCGCACAGCACCACCACCGCGACCGCGCCCAGCGCGCGCGTGCGCCCCGGCCGCACGCCGAGCGCCTGCGCGGACTCCTCACCGAGGTCGAGCGCGTTGAGGGCGCGCGCCAGCGACAGCGCCAGGACCGTTCCCACCAGCAGGAACGGCAGCACCTTGAAGAAGACTCCCAGGTCGCGTCCCGACAGCGAGCCCACCTGCCAGAACCGGAACCCGTTGAACGTGCGCGGGCTCATCAGCATCAGCCCGGCCGTCAGCGCGGTGAACACCGCGTTGATCGCCGCACCGGCCAGCACCAGCCGCCCGGGCGAGGCCCCGCCCCGGCCGTGCGCGCCGATCAGGTAGACCAGCACCCACGACCCGGCCGCGCCGGCGAGCGCGGCCCACACGTAGACCATCACCTCGTCCGTGCGGACCAGGCTCATGACCGTCACCACGGCCAGCGCGGCGCCGCCGTTGACGCCCAGCAGCCCCGGCTCGGCGAGCGGGTTGCGGGTCAGCGCCTGCATCAGCGCCCCGGCCAGCCCCAGCGCGCCGCCGACCGCCACGCCCAGCAGCGTCCGCGGCAGCCGCAGCTCCCGCACGATCAGAGCGTGCTCCGAACCGTCCGGCGCGAACAGCGCGGCGAGCACCTCGCCCGGCGGGATCCGCTGCGCCCCGATCGCGAAGCTCGCCGCCACCGCCGCGACGAGCAGCCCGGCCAGCAGGAGCAGCCCGGCCCACCGACCGGCGCGGACCCCGCTCCGCACGGGCGGCGGGCGGTCGCTCGGAGGGGCTTTCCGCACGGACGTCAGCACAGATTTAGGCTAGCCTAAGCTAAATCACCGCGCGATCCCCGGCACTGACCGCACGGGTACTTTCCGGCGCCGGTCCCGAACGGATGGCGACGGCGCCCCTCGCGGCGAGGGGCGCCGTCGTCCGTTCCCTTCGAGCACGACCTGTCAGCGTGCGGCCAGAGCCCCCGCCTCCGGCTCGGCCGCGGCGGCCTCGGACGGCGGCACGGCCTCCGACAGCGCCAGCCGCGCGTGGACGGGACGCAGCGCCCGCGGCAGCCACCAGTTCCGCCGTCCCAGCAGCGTCATGGTGGCCGGGACCATCAGCATCCGCACGACGGTCGCGTCCAGCGCCACCGCCAGCACCAGGCCCAGCCCGATCGCCTTGATGGGCGCGAAGCCCCCGGCCACGAACCCGGCGAACACGACGCCGATGAGCAGGGCCGCCGCCGTCACGATGCCGCCGGTGCGCTGCAGTCCCCCGGCGACCGACCCGCGCGGGCCCGCCCCGGCCAGCCAGCGCTCGCGGATCCGCGACAGCAGGAACACCTCGTAGTCCACCGACAGCCCGAACGCGATCGCCCCGATCAGGACGGGAACGGTCAGGTGCACGTACCCGAGGCCGTCGGCGCCGACCAGCCCGGCGAGGTGGCCGTCCTGGAAGACCCAGACCACGATGCCCAGCGCGGCGCCGATGCTGAGCAGGTTGGTCAGCACCGCCTTGACCGGCAGGACCAGCGACCCGGTGAACGCGAACAGCAGCAGCAGCGTGCCCACCGCCACGACCGCGGCGGCCCAGGGCAGCCGCTCGGCCAGCATCGCCCGGTAGTCGATCAGGCTCGCGGTGTCCCCGGTGACCTGGACGCGGAACGGGGCGGGCAGGTCGCGGACGGCCTCGACGGCGCGGCGGGCCGCCGCGCCCTCGGCGGGCCCGGTCGGGGTGGCCAGCACGATGGTGGCGCGCGGCCCGACCTGCTCGGACCGCACGTCGGTGACGCCCGGCCGCGCGGCGAGCGTCCGGCGCAGCCGCTCGACGCCGGGGTCGCTCGCGGGCGCGTCCGCGATCACCTGGATGTCGCCGCCCCGGCCCGCCCGGTCGGGGAAGTGCGCGGTGACGCCGTCCCACATCCGCCGGGTCTCGGTCGAGGCCGGCAGCATGCGCGGGTCGCCCTGGGAGATGCGCATCCCGAACACCGGCAGCGCGAGGGCGACCATCGCGAGGGCGGCGACGGCCAGGGTCAGCACCGGCCGCCGCTGCACGCCGCGCGCGACCCGCGCGAACACGCCGTGCCCGTCGTCCCGGCGGCGCCTGGACGGGGAGATCCGGTGCCCGAACCGGCCCAGCAGCGCGGGCAGCAGCGTCAGCGCGACCGCCATGTCGACCACGACGACGGCGGCGCCGGCCAGTCCCATCGAGCGCAGGAACGGGTCGGGGAACACGACGAGCCCGGCCAGCGCGACGGCCACGGTCAGGCCGGAGAACATGACGGTGCGTCCCGCGGTGGCGACGGTGCGGGCCACGGCCTCGCGCACGCCGGGCGCGGCGTGCCGCTCCTCGCGGAACCGGTTGACCATCAGCAGCGCGTAGTCGACGGCCAGGCCCACGGCCAGCATCGTGGTGATCTGGATGGAGTACACGGAGATGTCGGTGACGGCGCTGAAGGCGAACAGGACCCCGAAGGTGCAGCCGACCCCGGCGAAGGCGACCAGCAGCGGGAGCCCGGCGGCCAGCAGCCCGCCGAACACCACCAGCAGCAGCACCAGCACGACCGGGGTGCTGAGCATCTCGGCGCGGGCGACGTCGCGGCCGGCCTGCTCGTCGAACTCGGCGTCCGACAGCGGCCCGCCCGCGACGGTGACGCGGGCGTCCACGGCGCGCAGCCGTTCGGCGGCTGCCTCGGCCGCCCGTTCCTGGACGTCCTCGCCGGGCGCCAGCGTGATCTCGACCAGGAGCGCGGCGCCGGTCGCGGCCGACGGCAGCGGCCCCTCGACGCCGGTGACGCCCGGCACCGCGCGGACCCCGGCGAGGGCGGCGGCGACCTCGCGGTTCAGCCGCGGGTCGTTCGCGGGCCGTCCGGAGATGACGGCGGTCAGGCTCTCGGGACGGGGGGCGAGCCGTTCGATGCGCTGCTCGGCGCGGCCGGACTCGCTGCCGGGCACGGTGCCGACGTCGGCGACCAGGCGGCCGAACACCCCGGCGCCGATGCCGAAGCCGGCGCCCACGACGGCGAGCCAGAGCACGATGACGACCCACGGCCGCCGGACCGCGAAGGCGGAAACGGTACGGATCATGACAGCCTCCTACGCTTGGGTGGCTGCTCCGATGCTCGTCCGGACGCGCGTCCGGCGGATCGCCGCGAGGAGCGGACTTGCGGACCGCTCTCAGGAGCGGTCCGCCTCGCTCTCAGGAGGGGGAGGGCGGCGCGTTCTCGCCGGGCTGGACCAGGCCCGTCTCGTAGGCCAGCACCACGGCCTGGACGCGGTCGCGCAGGCCCAGCTTGCCCAGCAGGCTGCTGACGTGGGTCTTCACGGTGTGCTCGGTGACGTACAGCTCGCGGGCGATCTCCGCGTTCGACAGGCCGCGGGCGACCTGCCGGAGCGTGTCGGTCTCGCGGGCGGTGAGCGCGGCCAGGCGGGAGTCGTCGGCGGGACGCGGCGCCGCGGGCCGCCCGGCCCGCCCCACCACGTCGGCGATGAGGCGGCGCGTCACCGTGGGCGCCAGCAGCGCCTCCCCCGCGGCCACCACCCGCACGGCCTCGACCAGTTCGGCCCGCCGCATGTCCTTCAGCAGGAACCCGCTGGCCCCGGCCCGCAGCGCGTCGTAGACGTACTCGTCGAGGTCGAAGGTGGTGAGGACCAGCACCTTGGCGGCGGTGTCGCGGCAGATGGCGGCGGTCGCCTCGATGCCGTCGACGTTGGGCATGCGCACGTCCATCAGCACCACGTCGGGCCGCAGCTCGCGCGCCGCCCGGATGGCCTCGGCGCCGTCGGCGGCCTCGCCGGCCAGCTCCAGGTCGGGCTGCGCGGACAGGATCATGCCGAAGCCGTCGCGCACGAGCGCCTGGTCGTCGGCGATGAGGACACGGATCGGCACGCGATCAATCTAGTGCCGCTTCAGGCAACGTTGGCCCCCTTATCCAGAGGTGGAGTTGGCTGATCCTCGCATGTGGGAGCGCGAGCGACGTCCCCGCTTCCGGCGGGGCGGGCCGACGGCCGGCCGGGTGACCCTCGTGCGTCGCCGTGATGGGGGCGGCGCCGGGATCCGGCCTGCCCCGGCTTGGGCGCCCGTGCGGAGGTCTTGCGTTGGCGTTGCCGGGTGTCGTGCAGGTGCAGGTGGGTTTCGGCGCGGATCGCCCGCCCCGACACCAGCGACCCGTGGCGGTCGGGTCCAGCGACCGCGTAGGGGTGGATGATCCCGGGGTCGACCCCGGCCACCCGCGCCGGATCGGGCCCGCAGCCTGCCGGGTGGATGGCGATCGGGACCTCGGCGGTGACCTCTGCGTACAGCCGTCCGCCCTCGTTGAGGAGGGTGACCGAGCGGATCTGATCAGCCGGGTAGGGCGGGTCGCGGTCCAGTCGCACCCACAGCGCCGGGCACCCCCGCGCGACCGGCAGCCGCAACCGACGGCCCTGCAGGGTGAAGGTGCCGTGCCGGTAGCGGATCGGCATCAGGCGGCGTTTGCGGCGCGGGTAGCGGGCCGTGGCATCGCCGTCGCGGCGGCGCCGGGTGGTGGCGAACCAGGCGTCGCTGTAGCGGCGCAGCACGCCCTCGGCGCCCTTGGAGTCCAGGTCCCCGAACACCCCGGGCCCAGCCCGGTGCAGCTCACGGCACAACTCCTGGAAGTTCACGATCGGCGCCAGGCGGTCTTGGCGCCGCCACCTGTTGAGGTCCAGTACGCAGGCCCACAGGTCTGCGGCCGCTGTCAGCAGGGCCAAGCAGCGGCGCCGTTGCGCGCGGGTGGTGCGCAGGCCGATCCGGGCGGTCCGGTGGACCACCCTCGGAGCATCCCGATCACGACGGCGAGGCACCGAGCAACTACACCACGTGCCTACGACACAATCCGCAAGCCCCAACCCACCAGGGCGAACGTCGCTTGATGCGGCACTAGGCCAGCGGCAGGCTGGCCGTCACGCGGTAGCCGTCCCCGCCGGGGCCCGGTCCGGCCACCAGTTCCCCGCCGGACGCGGCGACCCGTTCCCGCATCCCCACGAGCCCGAACCCGCCGGACCCCCCGCCGCCTCCGCCGGACGCGCCGAACGCGCCGGACGCGCCGCGCCCGTCGTCGCGGACCTCCACGTCCAGCGCGCCGTCCCGCCAGCTCAGCCGCACCCGGACGCGGCCGGCCGCCGCGTGCTTGACGGTGTTCGTCAGCGCCTCCTGCACGATCCGGTACGCGGTGACGGCCAGGTCGGGCGGGACCGGCCGCGGCTCCCCGTCCACCTCCAGGGTCGCCTCGAGCCCGGCGTGCCGGATGTCGTCCACGAGGGCGGGCAGCGCCTCCAGGCCCGGCGGCGGGCGCCGGGACGCGCCGCCCTCCTCCACCCGCAGCACGCCCAGGGCCCGCCGCAGCTGCGCCAGCGCCTCCCGCGCCGTCTCGGAGATGGTGTCGAACACCTCCTCGGCCTTGTCTGGGTCGGTGCGCACGGCGACCGGCCCCGCCTCGGCCTGGATCACGACCATGCTCATGGAATGCGCCAGGATGTCGTGCATCTCGCGCGCGATCCGCTCCCGCTCACGGGTGGCCGCCGCGGCCTGCCCCTCGGCGAGGCGCGCGGCCCGTTCCTCCAGCATCGCGATCCGGTCCCGCCGCGCCCGGGCGCCGACGCCGAGCGCGTACGCGGCCGTGAACGCGATCCCGACCAGCCCCAGGTTAAGCACCTTCTCCTGCGGCACACCCACCGACGTCATGACGCCGACGAACGTGCCCGCCACGGCGATCAGCCGCTTCTTCGGCGGGCACAGCGCCGCGACTGTGTAGGTGGCGACCAGCTGCGCGGGCGGCAGATCGCCCAGCGCGCCCGTCAACGCCTGCACGATCGTGCAGACGCCGACGACCTGCATGGACGCGAAGGGGTACCGGCGCCGCCACAGCAGCGCCGCCGACGCGGTCCCGGCCACCAGCGGCATGTACCAGAAGAACCGCTCGTTCACGATCGACTGGATGATCGCGTTGGCCAGGCACGCCACAGCGATGACCGCGTCCACGGCCACAGGCGGCAACGCCCGGGTCCGCACCTGGGAGAAGAACGAGGAGTCGGACGACACGGCCCCAAGTATCGGTTCCCGCGCCACCCCTGTCCTCACTCCCAAGAGCGACCCATGGCCTCACGGCCATCTGTCAACGATCCACGCCGTAGATGACGCGGCCTCGGCGGGGGACGCCGTCGATCTCCGAGTAGAGGCGCAGGCACCAGATGACGCGGCCGGGGTAGGCCTGGCTGACCATGGGGACGTCGTCCTCGGTGAGGTCGCGGACGTCCCGGAACCGGCGCGCGGGTTCCCGGACCCGCGCCCGACCGGGCAGGCCCCCGGCGAGCGCGAACACCAGTTCGTGGGCGCGGGAGGCCAGCCCGTTCCACCAGGAGGCGGGGTCGGCGGCGGGAGGCAGGTGCGCGACCGAGCACAGCGCCTCGTCGATGGCGACGAGGGCTTCGAGCGCGCGCGCCGGGCCGCCGGGGAGGGCGGCAGGGTACGCGGCGAGCCTGGTGAGCAGTTCCCTGGAGTGGTCGGCCCGGGCGGACGGCTGGGCGAGCGGGCGCGGCTGGGGCGTGAGGCTCTCGAAGTAGAGGGCCTCGGGGTCGAGTTCGGTGATGGCCAGCACCTGTGAGGCGAGCGCGGCGAGGGCCTTGCCGGTCGGGTCCTGGGGCGGGAGCGGGGCCAGTGCCTGTGCCACCTCGGGGACGGGGGCGGCGCCGACGGCCGTCCGGATGCCGCGGATGCCCCGGTCGGGCCAGGGCAGCAGCAGGTCCTCCTCGGAGTCGAGCGCGGGCAGCAGCAGCGGCGCGGGCCCGTCCGGCGTGGCCGGGACGGCGCGCGCCGCCTGCCCGCGCCATGACTCGGCCGTCTTGCGGGGCAGCCGCAGCAGCGCGCAGTTGAACGCGATCCACTGGCGGGCGGGGTCGTCCTGGCGGCGGAGGTCGCCGAGGTGCTCGCGGACGGCGCGATCGGCGCGGAACCGGTCGAGCAGGTCGGCGACCGGGTCCGGCTCCGGTTCGGGGACCGGCGCAGGGACCGGCGCAGGGACCGGCGCAGGGACCGGCTCAAAGACGGCCGCCGGGGGCCGCGCGGGTCCCGCCGCCGCGGGCTCGCCCCGGTCGTCGAGCAGGTCGCCCAGGACGGCGCGCACGCGCGTGAACGGTTCGGCGCCCGGGTCGCCGGGATGAAGCAGTGCGGTGTGGTCCAGGGCACGCGCCAGCAGCCGAAGCCCGTCGCGGAACGTCCCGGCCAGCTCGGAGTCGGCGGTGGCGAGAAGGCTGCGGAACGCGGCGACGTCCTGCCCCGGGCCGGCAGGGCCGAACGCGCCGGCGGCGGGCACGGTGCCGGCGGCGGGCACGGCGTCGGGGGCGGGCGCGTCAGGGGTGCTCACTGCTCACCGCTGAACGGGTCGCGCGCCTCGTCGAGCTGCAGGTCGGGCTCGGCCAGCTCGGTGCTGAACACGGCGCCGGGGTCCTGCTCGACGTGGGGCAGGTCGTCCGCGCGGACGAACGGCGGGCCCCCGGGGTGCAGCCGCAGCAGGCCGTCCTCGTCGATCGACACCCAGCACGCCACGTAGGGCGCCTCCGCCGGAGGCCTGCCCTCGCCGACCCGCACCACGTCGCTGCTGTCGTTGAAGCGCAGGTGGAACGACCACGTGCCGTTGCGCGGGGGACGGCGCAGCGGCAGCGCGGACAGCAGCCCGGCGCGCACCCGGCCGTCCCGGCCGCGGAACCGGTCGGGCAGCACCGCCGGGTAGATCCGCCCGTCCGGCCCGATGGCGAGGTCGCCGAAGACCACCGATCCGCCCGCGGGATCCTCCGGCGGGGTGTCCACCACGAGCTGGAACCGCGGCCCGGGCTCCGCACCCTGCGCGTCGCCCCTGCCCATGTTGGCCAGCACGTCGTGGACGTTGCCGAACGCCTCCCCCTCCACGACGTAGTGCGGCCGCTCGCCGCGCCACAGGTGCAGGGTCGGGGTGAGCTCGTGGCTCATGTCCAGCATGGTGCGGATCTCGGCCGGCCACACCGAGGTGCTGAGCGCCTCGGCGCCCGGCCGGCTCTCGTAGCTGAACGAGCCCCAGCGCAGCGACGCCGAGCCCTCCACCTTCCGCATGATCTGAAAGCTGCGCAGCAGCGGGCCGGTGCCGGTGGTGCGGACGCGGGTGCCGTGGTCGGCGTCGACGATGTCGAGGGAGTCCCCGGCCGACAGCACCACCAGCTCCTGGCCGTCCTGCCCGGCCAGCGCGAACGAGCTGGGCAGCCCGCGGAACAGGTTCTCCACCTCGACGTCGATGACCGAGTCGTCCTCGCGCAGCCGGGCGGCGGCGTTGGCGGGCTGGTCGTGGCCGAACTGGCGCAGGCTCTCGGCCCAGCAGGCGCCGATGGACGCGGCGTTCTTCGGCAGCGTCCGCTCGACCTTGATGTCGTGCGCCGACCAGGCGAAGGTCTCGTGGCCGCCGGGGCGGGCCCCGAACCCGGCGGCGAACTCCTCCTCCACCAGCGGCAGCGCGCTGGCGTTGCCGGTGAGGATCAGCTCGTCCAGCCGCTCGTCGCGGTCCCGGAACCGCTCCTCGACCAGCGCGTTGGCGAGTTCGACGACGCGCCGCACGGACGGGCGGGCCAGGTCCTCGAACTGGGCGCTCTGCAGCACCAGCTCGTCCACGCCCTGCTCGGGGATCCGCGCCCGCGAGTCGGTGAGGGCGCGCAGGATCCGGCCGAGGACGGCCTTGGAGACGGTGTACGACCCGGACCCGCCGGCGGCGCCCAGCTCCCGCTTGGCCTTCTCGGCCTCGTCCCACAGCAGTTCGAAGGCGCGGCGGCGGCGCGGGTGCCGCTTCCAGTGCGTCGGGACGATGTCCTCGACCAGCTCGGTGATCTCGCCGGGCAGCGGCAGCTCGTCGCCCACGTGCATGGGCAGGCTGCCGGCCAGGTAGAGGCCGTCGGTGCCGCGCAGGTCGTCGGGGAGGGAGGCGGCCAGCCGCTGGGAGTCGTACGCCAGCAGCGCGTCGGCCAGCTTCAGCTTGAGCCAGTGGAAGACGCGCAGCGTGATGAGGTTGCCGCCGAGGTTGGCGTGGCCGCTGGAGCCGCGCAGCGTCGGCACGATCCGGTAGTAGCGGCCGGTGAAGCGCGGGTCGCTCCCGGGCAGCGGCGGGGTCTCGTCGCTGAGCACGAAGGTGATGAGCGCGATGTCGGTGGTGCCGCCGCCGATGTCGACCACCAGCACGTTGCGCTGCCAGTGGCCGGGGCGGCCGGGCAGCGGGCGGCAGCGCGCCCGCAGCGCCTCGATGCCGTTGCCCGAGCGGGCGCCGACGTCCTTCATCAGGAAGAAGAAGGCGGCGCCGACCGCCTCGTCGTAGCTGGTGTAGACGGTGGTGACGCCCAGCGCCTCGCGCACGATCGGGCGCAGCTCGCCGCGCACCTTGAGCGAGGCCATCGCGGGGTAGGTGACCACGACCCGGCCGACCGGCCGCCGGTCCATCAGGCGGCGGTGCTCGCGGCGGTCGGTCAGGTGCCGGTTGGTGCGGTCGATCAGGTCGGCGTAGGAGGCGCCGATCAGCTCGCGGACGGTCAGCTCGCGCCCTTCGAGGGTGGTCTCGACCTGGTCGAGGCGGTCGAAGCGGGCCTTGACGCCGTAGAAGACCCGCGGGCCCTCGTCGCCGTCGCCGTCGCCGTCGCCGCCGTCGGGTTCGGGGACGTCCACCGTGGCGGGGCCGAGCCGCACCCGCGGCGGGTCGACCGAGGTGACCTCGGCACGGCTGGACAGGACGGTGTCGCCCTCGTTGGGGTCGAGCACGATCTGGTGCAGCGAGCGGGTGTCGAGGGCGGGCACCGCGAACGCCGCGTCGTAGCAGCGGTGCAGCCCGACCGCCAGCCACGAGCGCAGCGGGTCGCCGGCGAACTGCAGGTCGAGGTCGAGGCGGCGCAGCACCTCGTGCAGCAGCTCGTCGCTGGTGGAGCGGCGCGCCCGCAGCGCCGAGACCAGCTCCCGCACCGGCTCGGTGGACTCACCGTCCGAGGGGAGGAGGGTCTCGGCGGTCTCGGCCAGCAGTTCGTGCCATTCGTCGGCGGCGTCGCCGTAGGGGTCGTGCCGCTCGTCCGGGACGGACTCCAGCAGCGCGACCAGCCGGTCGCGCAGTTCCTCCTGCTGGTTGGCCGACATGGCCACGCGCTGGACCAGCTCGCTGTCCAGGAGGGTGACGGTGGAGTTGCTCGTGCCGAGGTCCACCGCGGCGAACCCGTGGTGCCCGTCGGTGACGACCTCGCGGGCCGCGGGCTCGGCGGCCTGCTGCGGAGACTGCTGCGGCGCCTGCGGGGAGACCGGCTGCCCGGCCTGCTGCGGAGCCTGCTGAGGGGCCTGCTGAGGGGCCTGCTGCGGGGTTCGGGCGGCCTTCCCGGCGACCGCGAACTCCTGCACGGCCGACGGCGGCGGAGCGTACGGGGACTGGGCGTACGGCGGCGGGGCCTGGGCCGCCGACTGGGCCTGCGGCGGGGGGACCGGCGGCGTCCGGGACGACGACGGCCGGAAGATCACATCGCACGCGACCCGCTGGGACATCTCGATCCCGGGGTCGCCCTTGCCCGCCGCGGGCAGCCCACGGTAGACGACGTCCAGCACCAGCCGGACCGTGCCGGCCGCCTCCACGTCCATCGCCGGGATCGACGGGCCCGGCACCCGGATCTGCGCGTGCAGCGGCTCGGCCGGCACCCGCGCGGCGCGGTAGGCGTTCCGGACGACCTCGCGCAGCACCCGCGACCCGCTGCCGGCCTCCAGGTCGGCGGCGACGCCGGTCAGCCACACCGGCGGATGCGTCGGCGTGACCAGCAGGTCGGGCAGCAGGTAGCGGCCCGCCTGCTCGTACAGTTCCAGCGGGCCGCCTCCCCAGTGGCCGGGCGTTCCGGCCGGCGGCGCGATCCGCACGATGAGCGGCATCAGAGATCCCCCTGTCCCTGGTCCTCGAGAAGGGCGCCGGCGAGCGCGCCCAGCGCGGCGCCCTCCGAGCGCCGCGCCTGGCCGAGCGCCTGGGCCGCCAGCCGCCCGTAGTCGCCCTCGGGCAGCTCGTCCAGCCGCCGCACCAGCGCCGCGCGGACATCGTCCACCAGCGCGCGGCGGCGCCGCTCGGCCTGGAGCATCACCTTGCGGGTCAGCGCGTTGACCAGCTCCCGGCGCACCGCCATCACCTGGATCTGGTGGCGGCGCTTCTCCAGCTCGTCGGTGGGCCAGCCGTGCGGGACCGGGTAGTCCGGATGCCAGGGCAGGCCGTGCTCGCGGCGGAGCGGGAACTCCTGCACCTGCGCGCTCTCGGCGGGCGGCCCGGCCGCCGGTGGCGGGTCCGCGCCGTCCGCGGCGGCGGCGCGGCGGGCGTGCTCGACGTCCTGCCGCACCCAGCCGAACGCCAGGAACGGCTCGGCCCAGGAGAGCGCCTCCGGGTCGCCCGCGCCGTCGGCGCCGTCCAGCAGCGCCCTGATCTGGCGGCGCAGGTCGTGGGCGTCGTCGTCGCGTGCCGCGATCCAGCGGTCCAGCAGCGTCCGGTCCAGGTCGACGATCTGCGACTCCAGGCGTTCCAGCGCGGCGTTGAAGCTCTTCTCCAGCTCGCCGGTGTCGTTGGGGTGCAGCTCGCGCCGGTCGAGCTGGCGGATCGGGACGACGCCGCGCTCCACCGCCTCCAGCAGCTGCCGCCATTCGGGCCAGCGGAAGACGTCGTCGACGACGCGTTCCTCCACGGCCGCGCGCAGGCCCGCGTCACCCTCGGCCTGGTCCATCTGGGGCCGCACGTTCTGCAGCAGGCCGCGCGCGTTCCGGGCGACCTGGACGAGCAGGCGGCGCAGCTCCCGCTGCTCGGGGGTGGGACGGCCGGCCGCGCGGCGCTCGTCGGGGCGCAGCGCGCGGGCCAGGTCGCGCTGCGCGTCGACGCGGTCGGCGACGAGCCGGGTCATCCGGTCCAGTCGCAGCGGCATGCCGTGCTCGCCGACGTGCCGGGCGATGGTGTCGCGCAGCCTCCCGATGCCGCCGTCGTCCGCGGCGGCCTCCAGGAGCGCGCCCAGCGGGCGGCCCGGGTCGTCGGCGTTGAGCCGCTGCGCCAGCCTGCGCCAGCCGTCGGCGCACGCCCGGGTCGTCGCGGCGCTGCCCACCTCGACCGGGGACGCATCGCCCTCCTGGCGCAGCCGCGCGTACAGAGCGGAGGCCAGCGTGATCCGGTCGGTGTGGCCGTGGGTGACGGCCTGCTCGGCGATGCCCAGCAGGGTGCGCAGCGCGTCCGAGTGGCCCAGCACCGTCTCGGTGCGCAGCGGGTCGGGCGCCGACTCGGCGCCGTGCAGGCCGCCGGGCAGCCGGTCCAGCCGGTTGGCGACCACCAGGCAGGACGGTGCCAGCTTGGCGGAGCGGGTCCGTTCGAAACGGGTGATGAGCCCCAGCGGCGCCTCGTCGTAGGGGGACTCGGCGTCCAGCATGATGACGATCGAGGTGAGCCGGTCGATCTCCTGGTCGGCGAGGTAGGCGTCGCGTTCCTTGGAGGCCAGGCTGCCCAGCCCGGGGAAGTCGACCAGGCTGACCGACTCGGCGCCCAGCTCCCCCAGCGGCCACACGGAGGCGGGCACGAGCACGTCCAGGTGGATGCGGCGGACGAACGCGAACCCCTCCGCCAGCGCCTCCTCGGTGAGCCGGGCGCCGGGCCGGATCGGCAGGCCGGGGCCGGGGCGCGGCGGCATGTCGCCGCGGGCGGTCTCCAGGACGTCGGTGTCGAGGCGGATCGCGCTGGCGCTGAGCGTGGCGAAGTCGACCTGCTCCTCGCGGCCGAGCACCTCCCGCCCGGCCAGGCACGCGGACCGGAACGCCAGCAGTTCCAGGATCCGCAGCCGCAGCGCGGTGCTCCCGGTGGGCCAGCCGCGCTCCTCGAACCAGCGCACGAGCCCGGCCCACCCTTCGGTGGTGAAGCGGGCCGCGCCCTCGGGCAGGAGGCCGTCCAGCTCGGCCAGCGCCCGGTCGTCGAGCTTGCCCGAGCCGCGGGCGGTGTCGCGGACCGCGTCGAACAGCGCGGCGAGGCACCCGGCGAGGTCGGTCTCGTTGAGGAACTCCACGCGGGCCCCGGTGAGGCGCGACTCGCCCGCCTCCCCGTCGGCCGGGCCGGCCGGGCGCAGGTGCAGCACGGTCACGTTCCCGGTCGTGGGCGCGTACCCGCTGGGCAGCAGGTCGGGGCGGCCGAGCAGCATGTTGAGCAGCAGCGTCTTGCCGGTGCTGTGGACGCCCAGCACGCCGACCGTGACCGGCTCGTCGGCGCACCGGCGGACCAGCTCGGCCCGGTCCAGGAACGCCCTGCGCGCCTCCTCCGCCCCCTGCGGCAGCTCGCCGGCCGCCGCCACCCGCGAGACCAGGGCGTCGTTGGCGCGGCGCAGCCGCTCGATCTCGGCGGCGGCCTCGGCGGGATCGCCCGTGGCGAACCGGCTCCTCGACTCCATGCTGGTCCCCCCGCGAACCCGGACGACTACGGTACGACGACCGTATCGGCTTCTGACTGAGTTCTCTCTCCATGTGACGCGCAGCGGCCTCGTCCCGATCCGGCCGTTTCCGATGCTGTCGCTCCGGAGACGTCCGGCTGTGTCCGTTTCGCTGACATGACCGTGCTTTTTACGGACATGCCCCAGAGGGATCATCGGAAGGAGGCGTTCGTGGCGATGCGCGGTGCGCGCAGCCGGCGGTGGTACTGGCGGGAACGGCTGGAGGTGGCGGTCAAGGCGGTCGCGGCGGCGGTCCTGGCGTGGCTGGCGGCACGGTACGTGCTCGGGCACGAGCAGCCCTACTTCGCGCCGCTGGCGGCGCTGCTCGGCGTGTACCCGACGGTGGCGCGGTCGGTGCGGGAGAGCCTGGCCTACGCGGCCGGGTTCCTCCTCGGGGCCCTGCTGGCGATACCGGTCGGGGTCGTCCTGGGCCCGAACGCCTGGGGCATCGCGGCCGTGCTCGTGTTCGCGCTGCTGGTGGCGGGGTGGCGGTGGCTCGGCGAGCAGGCTTCGCAGGTCGCCTTCACCGGTCTGTTCGCGCTGCTGATGGGCGGCCACGAGGTGGTGGCGTACGTGCTGCCCCGGCTGGCGGACGTGGCCGTGGGACTGGCGTTCGGCCTGGCGGTCAACGCGGTGGTCTTCCCGCCGGTCCGGCTGCGGCGGGCCGAGTTCGTGCTGCTGGAGCTGAGGGACGAGCTGGCCGTGGCGATGGAGCACCTCGCCGGCGCCGTCACCGAGGAGGACGGCCGGTGGTCGCGGTGGCGCGAGCTGGACCGGCGCCTGGAGGCCGGCCGGCGGCGCGCGCGCCGGGCCTACGACCACGGCCGCGACAGCCTGCGCGGCAATCCCCGGGCCCGGCTGCGCGGGTACCGGAGGCGGTGGCGGGACCTGCCCGGCTCGTGGCCCGCGCCGCGGCTGATGAACACGCTGGAGCGGGCCGTGGCGAGCCTGGGCACCCTGGCCGGCACGGTGCGCGAGGCCGAGCGGGAGGCCGCGGAGGTGGGGGCCGGCCGGATCGGTTTCCATCGGGCCTTCCGCGAGGAGTACGCCCGCCTGCTGCGTCACCTCGCCGGGCTCGTGCGGGCGCTGCCCGCCGAACCGTCCCGGGAGGCGCTCGACGAGGCCGACCGGATCCAGCGGCGCCTGGAGGAGCCCCACAAGGGCCCGGGCACGGACGCGCCCGGGCTGTGGGACCCGCAGAAGGAGCTGCTGCGCCTGAGCAGGCTCATGCTCGACGACGTCTGCTCCCCCTGAGGCCGGTCAGCACAGGCTGCCGGTGGCGACGATGTCACGGGAGGAGGTGCCGACCATGACCGACGTGCAGCCCGGGGCGACCCGCCATGTGCCGGCGGTCTCGTCCCAGTAGGAGAAGGCCCGTTCGTCCAGGGGCATGGTGACGCGGCGGCTCTCCCCCGGGTCCAGTTTCACCTTGGCGAAGCCTTTGAGCTGCCTGGGCGGCTGGGGAGCGCGGGCCGTGCCGGGCAGGCCCAGGTAGAGCTGGGGGACGGCGGTGCCGCGCCTGGCGCCGGTGTTGGTCACGGTGATCTCGACGCGGTCGCGGCGGACGGCGAGGCCGCCGAACGCGAACGTGGTGTAGGACAGGCCGTGGCCGAAGGCGAACCGCGGCGCGATGCCGCGGGCGTCGTAGTGGCGGTAGCCGACGAGGACCCCCTCGGAGTAGTGCACCCTGCCGTTCCGGCCCGGGTACTGGCCGGGGCCGCCCGCCGCCGGGGCGTCGCGTTCGGCGGCCGGGAAGGTGACCGGGGACCGCCCGCCCGGGTCGACGTCGCCGAACAGCACCCGGGCCAGCGCGGTGCCGCCCTGCTCGCCGGGGTACCACGCCTGGGCGATCGCCGGGACCCGGCCGGCCCACGGGAGCAGGACCGGGCCGCCGTTCTCCAGCACCACCACCGTGTCCGGGTTGGCCGCGGCGACGGCCGAGACGAGGGCGTCCTGGTCGCCGCGCAGCGCGTCGCCGCACACCAGCGCCAGGCACCACTGGTCGGCGAACTCGGTGCGGGCGTCGGCCGCCACGACGATCGCCACGTCGGCGCGGCGGGCGAGCGCGGCGGCGCGGGCCCGGTCCGCGCCGTCGTCGTGGTCCACCCGGATCCCTTCGCGGGCGGCGCGCTCCCTGATGCCCCGCAGCGGCGTCACCGGCGAGCGCGGCAGGACCTGGGACGAGCCGCCGCCGCTCACGTACGCGTCCGCGGCCGATCCGATGACCGCGATCGACCCGGGCCGGTCCAGGGGCAGCACGCCGCGGTCGTTCTTCAGCAGCGTGACGCCCTCCTCGGCCAGCTCGCGGGCGGTGGCCAGGTGCGCGGGCACGTCGATGCCCCCGGGGGCGTTCGGGTACGGCGGCCGGTCGAAGACGCCGAAGGCGAACATCGTCCGCAGGATCGCCCGGACCCGGGCGTCGACGGTGGCCCGGTCGAGCCGTCCGGCGGCGATCTCGGCCCGCAGGGAGAGCGGGTTGAAGCGCAGGCCGACCGGCATCTCCAGGTCGAGCCCGGCGCGGGCGGCGGACGCGGCCCCGGACACCTGGGCCATCCAGTCCGCCACGACCATTCCGGGGAAGCGCCACTCCGCCCGCAGGATGCGGCCGAGCAGCGTGCCGTTCTCGCAGTTCCAGGCGCCGTTGACCTTGTTGTAGGCGCACATGACCGTGGCGGCCCCGCCCTCCCGGACGGCGGCCTCGAACGGCGGCAGGTAGATCTCGCGCAGCGCCCGCTCCCCCACCACCGCGTCCACGGTGTAGCGGTCGGCCTCCTGGTTGTAGGCGGCGAAGTGCTTGGGCGAGGCCATCACGCCCTGCGCCTGGGCCGCCCTGATCCACTCCACGCCGAGCCGCGCCGTCAGGTGCGGGTCCTCGCCGTACTGCTCGAACGACCGCCCGAACCGCGGATTGCGGATCAGGTCCAGGGCCGGGCCGAGCGTGACCTCACTGCCCTTGCGGCGCGTCTCGTCGCCCACCAGGGCGCCGTGGCGGCGGGCGGCGGCCGGGTCGAAGGCCGCGGCGAGCGCGAGCGGGGCGGGCAGCGCGGTCGCCGTGCCCTGCCGCACCCCCGCGTCGCCGCCGCTGAACCGCAGCGCCGGGACGCCCAGCCGCGGGATGCCGTTGAGCGTGCCCGCCCGGGCGTTCGGGTCCCAGCCGGAGGTGACCTGGCCGAGGAACTCGTCCCCGGCCATCAGATCGGCCTTCTCGTCCAGGGTCAGGGCGGCCAGCAGCAGCGCCGCGCGCCGGTCGGGGGGCAGCGAGGTGCGGCACCAGGGCCGTTCGGCCACGTCCCCGCACGCGGCGGCCGGTGCCGCGGCGTGCGCGGGGACCGGGACGAGAACGGCGGAGGCGGATACGGCCGGTGCGACGAGGGCGGCGAGCGCCGTCCGAAGAAGTGGGGCGCCGGGAGGTACGGCGCTGAGGAATTCAGGCCGGTTCCACATGTCCGGACATTAGACCGGGATCCGGCCGCGTTCAATGAGCGGCTGCGCACGGTACCACCCGCCGGGGGCCGCGGTACCGTCCGAAACCACGTCGGTCCCATCGGTGGAACCGCTTGCGGCACTGCGTGAGGTCGGCTCGCGCGGACTCGCCGCGGTCCACCTTCACCGAGACCGTGTGAACACCACCTCACCAGCGCAAAGTCCAAGATCGATATCGGAGTGAAGGCGATATGCAAAGTCATATCACCCCAGGTCGAGCGGATCGGTCTACGTGAAATCTGTGTTACGGCGTGGCCGGTGTCACGCGTCCCGCCATGACGATCCCGCCGCGCGCCCCTACGGTGGATGCTTTGGCCCGCTCACAGGAAGGCACGGGAGGAAAGGATGCAGGTGGACAGCGTGCAGGTGGAGAAGTTCCGGGCGGCGGTCGCCGACGAACTGCCCGCCGCGGTCGAGCTCCGCCACCGGCTCCACGCCGATCCCCGCGTCTCCGGCGACGAGGGCGACACCGCCCGCGCCGTCGTGCGGGCCCTGGACGCCGGCCCCGGGAAGCCGGTCGCGGGCACCGGCCGGATCATCCGGATCGGCGACGGCGACGGCCCCTCCGTCGTGCTGCGCGCCGAGCTGGACGCGCTGCCGATCACCGAGCGGACCGGGGCGCCCTGGGCGTCCCGCACCAGCGCCATGCACGCCTGCGGGCACGACGTCCACATGGCCGCGCTGGTCGCGGTGTGCCGGGCGGCGGCCCGGGTCGGCAGCCCCACCCCGATCGTGGCGCTGCTGCAACCGCGCGAGGAGACCTTCCCCTCCGGCGCCGCCGACGCGGTGCGGGAGGGGGCGCTGGACGGCGCGCACGCCGTGATCGGCGCGCATGTGCAGCCCCGCCTGGCCGAGGGCATGGTGTCGGCCGTGCCCGGCCCGGTGAACGCGGCGGCCGACGAGTTCGAGATCACCATCGAGGGCCGCGGCGGCCACGCCGGATACCCGCACATCGCCCGCGACCCGGTGCTGGCGCTGTGCCAGGCGGTGGTCTCGCTGCAGCAGGTGGTCAGCAGGCGCTTCGACCCGGTCCGCGGCGCGGTGTGCTCGGTGGGCCAGGTCACCGCGGGCAGCGCCGCCAACGTCATCCCCAGGACCGCCACCGCACGCGGCGGGATCCGGGTGATGGGCGACGACGAGCGGCAGATCGCCGCCGGCCTGGTCCACGACATCGTCGAGCACACCGCCGCCGCGCACGGCTGCACGGCGACGGTGCGGATCCACGAGATGCAGCCGTCCCTGCACAACGACCCGCCGCTGGCGCTGGAGGCCGCACACCGGCTGACCGGCCTGGGCATCCCGGTCGACACCGCGTTCCGGTCCTTCGGCGCCGACGACTTCTCCCACTACTGCCACGTCACGCGCGGGCTCATGCTGTTCGTGGGCACGGCCGGGGACGGTGCGCCGGACGAGGCCCCCGGTCTGCACCACAGCGAGTTCCTTCCCGGCGACGCCCTGGTCGGGCGGGTCGCCGAGGCCTACCTGGCGGGCTACCTGGCCGCCTGCGACACCCACGTCTGACCGCCCGGTCCAACCGGGCCCCGGGCGATCAGGACGCGCTGGCGCCCACCGCCTCCACCGCGTGGAGCCGGGACCGTGGCGCGGGCATCGGGCGCAGCAGGTGGCCGATGTCGTCGACGCACGGCCCCGGCCCGCCGATCTGCTGGAGGCGGCGCAGCGCGATGCCCTCGCGCAGCGCCCACGGGCAGATCTCCAGATGGCGCACCCTCAGCCGCCGCATGACCGCCTCGGCGACGATCGCGCCCGCCAGGAGCTGGCGGGCCCTGGTCGCCGAGACGCCCTTGAGCCCGGCCCGCTCGTCGGCGGTCATCCGGGCCAGCCGCGGGATCCGGTCGCGCAGGGCCTTGCGCCGCAGCACCCGCCGGCCCTCGGCGTCCCGCTCGCGCAGCGACCTGGCCAGCTGCGTGAAGACCTTGGACGTGGCGATCGCCCGGCCCGAGCCCGGCCCGTCGCCGGGACGGCCGTCCCACAGCTCGCCCGGATCGTCCGGGAGCCGGTCGGCCAGATGCTCCTCGACCAGGCGGCGCAGCCGCTTGACGTCGCGCCGGCGCGGCGGGTCGCCGGGCAGGTGCTCGCGGGTGAGACGGCCGGCGCCCAGCGGCAGCGTCACCGCGTAGCCGGGCTCGGTGCCGTCCCCGGCGGCGATCTCCAGTGACCCGCCGCCGATGTCGGCCATCAGCAGCGGCCCCGGCGACCACCCGTACCAGCCGCGGGCCGCCAGGAAGGTCAGCCGCGCCTCGTCCACCCCCGACAGGAACGCCGGCTCCACCCCGGTGCGGGCGGCCAGCCCGGCCACGACCTCGTCGCGGTTCGACGCGTCGCGCAGCGCGGCCGTGCCGAAGGCCACCAGTTCGTGGGCGCCCTCGTCCCGGGCCGCCAACAGCGCCTCGGCCACCGCCGTCGTCAGCCGCCCGGCCGCGGCGGGTCCGATCCGCCCGTCGACGGTGATCGCCTCGGCCAGCCGGGTGGGCCGCTTCACCGAACGGACCGTCCGCACCGGCTCTCCCGGCGCGAGATCGACGACCTTCAAATGGGCGGAATTGGAGCCGATGTCCAGGATGGCGGTGCGCATGGACGGCAGGTACCCCGTCCGGGCCGTTCCATCCCGGAAGTTCGATCTTGGGCCGTTCCAATCCGGCCCGCCGTCAGGGCCGTCAGGGATTGAGGACGACCTTCAGCGCACCCTCCTGCTTCTTCTGGAAGATCTCGTAGCCGTGCGGCGCCTCGTCCAGCGGCAGGTGGTGGGTGGCCAGCCCCTCCACGCCGAGCGGGTCGGCGTCGTCGGTCACCAGCGGCATCAGCGCGTCGATCCACCGCTTGACGTGCGCCTGGCCCATCCGCAGCGTGACGCCCTTGTCGAACATCCGCAGCATCGGCAGCGGATCGGTCATCCCGCCGTACACGCCGATGACCGAGATGGTGCCGCCGCGCCGGACGATCTCGATCGCCTCCAGCAGCGCCCCCATCCGGTCCATCCCGACCCGCGACATCAGCGGCGCGGCGGCCCGGTCGGGCACCAGCCCGGTGACCGTCTGGGCGAGCCGGCCCACCAGCGAGCCGTGCGCCTCCATGCCCACCGCCTCGACCACCGAGTCGGCGCCGCGGCCCTGGGTCATCGCCCGCACCGCGTCGCCCAGGTCGTCGGCCTCGGACTCGTCCACGACCTCGACGCCGTGCCCGCGGGCGGTGTCCAGGCGCTCGCGCACCCGGTCGATGCCGATGACCCGGAAGCCGCGGTGGCGGGCGACGCGGCAGCACATCTGCCCGATCGGCCCCAGGCCCAGTACCGCGACGGTGCCGCCCTCGGGCACGTCCGCGAACTCCACCGCCTGCCAGGACGTCGGCAGCACGTCGGACAGGTAGAGGAACCGGTCGTCGGGCGGCCCCGCGGGCACCTTGATCGGGCCGAAATGGGCCTGCGGGACCCGCAGGTACTCGGCCTGACCGCCCGGCACCTGGCCGTAGAGCTTGGTGTAGCCGAACAGGGCCGCGCCCGTGCCGTGCTCCCGTACCTGGGTGGTCTCGCACTGCGCGTACAGCTTCCGGTCGCACATGTAGCAGTGGCCGCAGGCGATGTTGAACGGGATCACCACCCGGTCTCCCGGCCGGATGCCGGTCACCGAGGAGCCGACCTCCTCCACCACCCCCATGGGCTCGTGGCCCAGGATGTCGCCCTCGCCCATGAACGGGCCCAGCACCTCGTACAGGTGCAGGTCCGAACCGCAGATCCCGCTGCTGGTGACCTTGATGATCGCGTCGGTGTCCTCCTTGATCACCGGGTCGGGAACCCGCTCCACGCGCACATCGCGCCTGCCATGCCAGGTGAGCGCCTTCATCATCGTCCTCCCGAGAAAGTCCGCGCCGACATCGCGCGGGACCCGTCGCCTCACGGTCGCCGACCGACCGAGGTCGGCCCTACCCGGCCGTCCGGACCGAAACATGCCGCCCTGGCGGATCGCGGGCCCCGTGCCGGGCATCGTCCGGAACGAAGGTGTTTGAAGCGAACGCGTCCGGTTAGAAGGGGCGGAGCGGGTTCCCATCGGACCCCTCCGGCCGGCCGCCGGTCCCGTAGCGCTGCCACGGAACGGGACCGGCGGCTTCCTGCCCCGCCGTCCCGTCCAGTCCCCGGATACGCCCTCGGATGTCCGTCCGGAGCACTACCCTCCTGCGGAAGATCATCACCAATGGGGGCATCCATGACCGGGAAAGGCACGCCGGGCGGCGCCGCAACGACGGAGTGGCCGGACCTCTCGGACGCGGTACGCGGCGCCGCCGACGATCCGCGCGGGGCGGAGCAGCGGGTCCTCGCCCTGGCCGCCGGACTGGCCGTCCGCTCCGTGCCGGAGTTCTTCGAGCACGCCTGCCGCGCCTTCCAGGCCGCCGGGCACACCGCCCTGGCCTCGACGTTCCTCGGCAGGGCCCGCAAGGTCGAGGAGACCCACCGGACGCTGCTGGGCGTGGTCCCCGACACGGCGCGGGCGCACCGCACGCTGCTGGAGCTGGTGCCGACCGGCGTCATCACCCCGAGCCTGCTGCACGACCACCTCGCCGGGCTCGCCGCCCGCGTCGACCGGACGGGCGTCCAGGCCGAGGCCCGCGAGATCGTCGAGGCGTTCTTCGCCGGCGGCGTCCTCCCCTACCCCAACCTCATGGCCGACCTGGTGGAGGTGGCCGCCGCGGCCGGGGCGGGCACAACCGCCGAGGAGGACTGGTTCGCCGAACGGCTGCTGCGCGGCGGCCTGCTGCCCCGGGCGGCGCTGCCGGTCTGGGAGGCCTCCCAGACCGCGCTGCAACGGCTGTGCGAGGGCTCCACCGAGCTGCTCGACCTGCTGATCGCCGCCGAGCCCGCCACCGGCGTGTACGACGACGCCGACCTCGACGCCCGCCTCCGCCTGGCGTGGCTGGAGCTGCTGGACGCCGCCGGGGCGGGCGCACGCCTCTCCCGGGACTGGTTCGCCGCCCTCGGCCCCGCCCCGATCCGCCCGCTCCTGCGGCTCTCCGGCCAGGCGGCCGAGCGGCTCTTCCCACCGCCCTCGGGCGTGCGGCTCGACATGGGCTCCGACCCGATGATCGCGTGGGCCGGCGCCCATCCCCTGGCCTTCCGCAACATCGACAAGAACCGGCCCAGGTTCAGCGAGGGCGGGCCCGGCTGGTACCGCATGGAAGATCTCGACATGCTCGTCGCGCGGCTGCGGGACGAGCCCGCCCAGTTCCTCCAGGACATGGACTGGTTCGTCCGCACCCTCAACTACTACGGCAACGTCGACTACCCGGCGGCGCTCCGCCGCTTCTGGGGGCGGCCCGAGCTGCGCGAGGCGCTGTCGGAGCATGTCAGGGAATGGATCGCGGAGGCCTCGGCCGGCGACCTGCTCGGCCTGGAGATCGCGCTGCCCCATCTGGTGCCGCTCGCCGACGCCGGTTTCGCCGGCCTCGCCCCCGAGGCGTTCGCGGACCTGACGCTCACCGACCCCGTGGACGTCCTGTACCGGGCGCTGCGCACCGGCATTCCCGAGGAGCTGGACCTCCCCGTCGTCGAGGCGGCCGGCGGCGGGCGCGTGTCGGTGGTCCAGCACGGCGACCTGCTCACGCTCTCGACCGACAAGGGAACGGTCGAGGTCCACGGCCCGGGCGGCGTCGTGCACCGCGGCAGCGTCCCCACGGCCACCGGCGGGATCCCCTGGTACGACGGCGAGTCCTTCTACCTCTCCGACTTCGACCGGGTCAGGAGGCTGCGCAAGACCTTCCGCCTGGTGAACGACAGGGAGATCAGCTTCGACACCGGGGCGCTGGGCCGCTGGCCGGACGCACCCTCCGCCGCCGAGACGGCCTTCCCGGGCGCCGCCGAGCCCGCGTTCGTCCGGCTGCACCGGGCGATGATCCACATCACGGCGCCGGACGGGACGCTGACCTACCGCGAGGTCTATCACCCGTCCGGGCCGGCCGACGCCCCGGTGCTGCCGCCGCCCGGCTGGTGGCCCGGGCTCCGCCCGGCCGATCCCGCCGGATCGGAGTCGCTGCGCGCGCTGACGCGCGAGACCGCCGAAGCCCTGGTGAACGAGGCGCTGCGCGGGGCGGAGGAGCGCACCGCCGCGATCGACCGGCTGCTGCCCTCGGTCACCGCGCCCCATCTCAAGGGGGCGATCGAGTCGCTGGTGCGGCGCGCCACGGCGCTCCTGCACCCGACGCTGCGGCTGCACGACCGGCTCGGCACCGACCGTCCCGAGCGGGTCCCGGCGCTGATCCGCAGCGAGTCGGGCCTGCGCCCGGGACGGGAGGTCTCCCAGGTCGTCACGGTACGCGTCCTGGCCGAGGCGCTGGCGGAGGCGGCCGAGGCCCCGGCCTCGGGCACCGTCCGCCCGTCCGGCGGGGGCACCGCCTACCCGCTCGGCACCATCGCGCTGCCGCCCGGCACCGGGGGCATCTGGTTCCCGTTCGGCGAGCTGGGCGGCAAGGCCCTGCTGGCCGCCTGGCCCTGGACGCCCGAGTACGAACGCGTCCGCCTGTTCGACACCCTCCGCGCCTGGGGCGACACCCCCTGGGGTGACGGCAGCGGGCGGTGGCGGCTGCACTCCCTCACCTCCCGGGGCGGGACGCGGAAGCCTGAGGGAGAGCTGTGGCGCACCCCGTCCGGGTCATTGATCATGCTGTCGTTCCAGGGCCACCCTGACCGGGAGTCCATGGCGGTCGAGTACTCGCCGGACGGGCGGTTCGAGCCGTTCGACATGCCCGGCTGGGCGAAGCTGCGTCCCGTCGTCGCGCAGGGCTGGGGCGGCGCCGGGCGGATCGCGGAGTTCGACCGGCTGCGCGCCGAGCGCGGGCCCGCGCCCTACGACATCGACGGCGTCCGCGAGCTGGCCGCCCGCACCGGCCTGCTGCTGCCCGAGGTGGCGTCCGCGGCGTTCGGCTTCCCGTTCTTCGCGGGCCGGGAGGACGAACGGGAGCGTTACCCGGAGGAGATCCTCGATCTCTACACCGACCCCGAGACCGGTGAGCGCGGCTCCAAGACCAAGCGGTCCTACCGGCTCGACCGCGAGCTGCGCGAGATCCTGATGCCGGCGGACCCGGCCGACCTGTGGACGACCGGTCTCGACTACGACCGCGCCGCCGAATGGTGGGAGACCGTCGGGAGCAGGGACGACGGCTGACGGCCCGTCCCCCGCCGGTCAGCCGCCGCCCGTGGCGCCGGCGGCACCGGCCGTGCCACCGCCACCGCCGGCACCGCTGGCGAACGCGGTGATCGGGTCGAGACGGCGGATGAGGCGGATGGCGGTGTCGACCACCGCGGCCGCCTCCTCCGCCGTCTCGCACGCCGCGACCTCGCGGCCCGCCTCGCCGATGACGGTGGTGAGAACGGTCACGGTCACCCGGTCCTCCGGCCCGGTGCCCGCCCCCAGCAGGACCGCGTTCTGCCTCACCCACTCGCGGCTGCGGGTGCGGCGCATCAGCTCGAACCCGGGCGGGGCGTCGCCGTCCATGAACAGCAGGATCAGGCGGCGGCGCTCCCAGCAGTCCCGCAGGAACGCCCGGGCGCCGTGGACGAACAGCTCCAGCGGATCGTCCTCGCCCGCCGCGCGGGCCTTGGCGACGGCGCCGGCCGCGCTGCTCTCGTGGGCGTCCTGGTGGTCCTCCCACAGGGCCAGGAACAGCTCGCTCTTGCCGCCGAAGTGGTGGTAGAGGCTGCCGACGCTGGATCCGGCGCGTTCCACGACCTCGGCCACGCTGGACTCGGCGAAGCCGCGCTCGGCGAAGACGTCGCGGGCCGCCCGCAGCATCACCCTGCGCGTCTCGGCGGTACGGCTCCACTGCCAGGAGGTCTCGCCCGTACGGCCGCCCGACTTGCGCGCCATCAGATCCTCACGTCCGTCCCTCCGCACCGCCACCGGCCACCAGATTACCGAATCAGATTCCAGAATCCCGGCGGCGCCCGGTCCCGCGGACTCCCGGGCCCGGGACGACCAGGCCGGGAACCGCTGTCCGGGCCGGACGGGTATGGTCGGCACCGCCCCGGATTCTGACTGCCGGCCGAACTCCCGGAAGTCAATGATTCAGGAAGTGTTCAGGTTCGCCGGAGCATTCACCCAGCGGCATGCCCTAGCGTGGCCCGGATGCCCGCAAGCACCTCGCCCTCCGCCACCGTCCCGTCCACCTCCCGGCGCGCTCAGGCCTCGAACGCACCGCCGCCCTCGCCGGCATCGCCGGCGTCGCCGCCCGCCGCGGGCGGCGCGCGGCTGGAATGGCTGGACGCCCTGCGCGGCCTGGCCGCCGTCGTCGTGGTCTTCGAGCACTCCCTGGACGTGCTGTTCCCCGAGATCCGCAAGGGCGCGAGCCCCTGGTTCGACTTCGGCCGCTACGGCGTCTTCGTCTTCTTCATCGTCAGCGGCTACATCGTGCCCGCCTCGCTGGAGAGGCGCGGCAGCGTCCGGCAGTTCTGGATCGGCCGGATGTTCCGCCTCTACCCGCTGTGGGCGGTCGCCGCCGTCATCGGCGTCGGGATCGGCCTGGCCGGCCTCACCTGGAGCCCGCCGCAGCAGCTCACCGACCGCCCCGGGCTGTCCGCGCTGGCGCACCTCACCATGCTCCAGGACATGCTGTCGGTGCCCAACGCCGTCAGCGTCTTCTGGACGCTGTCGTACGAGATGGCGTTCTACCTGCTCATCACGGCGATGTTCGTCGCCGGCGTGCACCGGGCCAGCGCGGGGACCGCGCTGTCGTTCGCCGCCGGCGCCGCGGTCGCCGGGGCCGTGCTGCCGACCAGCCTGCTCACCTCCCGCTTCCCGCAGGGCGGGATCGTGGCGGCCGCGCTGCTGATGGCCGCGGGCCTGCTGGCGGTGATGAGCGGCCGGCCCGCCGCCCGGCGGTGCGGCGCGGTCGCCCTCGCCGTGCTGGCGCTCGCGCTGGTCACGGTCAACAGCCGGGTCGGCGGGGTGGAGAGCCTGGCCATCATCGCGACGATGTTCGCCGGGACCGGCATCTACCGGATCCAGCGCGGCCAGGCCACCGGATGGCGCCCGGTGCTGATGGTCGCGCTCGTCCCCGTGCTCACCGTCGCCGCCGGGGCCGGGCTGGCGATCGCCGACCGCACCGCCCCCTGGCAGGCCACCGGGGTGTGGGGGTGGCCGGCGGCGGTGGCCGCGGCCTGGCTGACGTTCCTGGCCGGGCTGCTGCTGCGCCACCGCCGCTTCCCCCGCGTCCTGCCCTGGCTGGGCGTGATCAGCTACTCGGTCTACCTGCTGCACTTCCCGGTGCTGCAGATCATCTGGCAGGTCACCGACGAGCCGGAGACCCTCGGCACGCCGGTGCGGCTGCTGTGGCTGGCCGTGCTGATCATCGCGGTGCTGGTGTTCGGCACGCTGGCGCACCGCCATGTCGAGCTCCCGGCGCAGCGCCTCGGCCGCCGCATCATCCGGATGCGCCGGGACCGGCGGACGCGCCGCGCGGAACCCGGCCGGGCCCGGGCGCGCGGATCGCACGCACCACCGGAACGGGCGCCGGCCCGGACGGCGGAACCGGCGCCGGAACGTGCGCCGAGCCGTGCGCCGCAGGACGCGGGAGCCGGACCCGGGTAGCCGAGGTGCCGAGCCCGTTCGGCCCGATCGGCCTGCGGGACGCCCCCGGCGCCCATGCCCCTGCCCGTTCCGGGGACGCGGCGTCCAGGGAGGCGGGGGCGCGGGGGCCGTACCGCTCCACCAGCTCCTCCTCCCCGTAGCGGCGCGTCTCGCGGTGCCACTTGAGGATCCCGGCCATCCAGTTGCGCAGGTCGTCCAGGTAGGCGTCGAGAGTCTCGCGGGCCTCGGCGTCCAGGCCGTACTCCTCGGCCTGGACGGGCAGCTCGTCGGCGGCCATCCGCTCGAACTGCCGCAGCCGCGAGGACATCAGGTCGTCGACGATCGCCACGGCGGCGTCGCGCCCGCAGCCCAGCAGGTGCTCCACGGCCAGCACCCCGTTGATCCGCGCCCCCTCGAACTCGATCTCCTTCTGGTACGAGAACACGTCGTTGAGCAGGCAGGCGTAGTCCATGACCGCGTTCTCGAGGCCCTGCATCGTGCGGGTGCGGTAGAACCCGGGCGGGAGGCCGCGGCCCCGCCGGATCCGGGTGAGGTTGATCGTCAGGTCCGACCCGAAGGCGAGCCGCCGCATCTCCAGGTAGTCGACCGGGTCGGGGATGCGGTCCTGCGTGTGGGTGTGCAGCTCCCACAGCCAGCCCTCGAGCATCCGTTCCACGGCGGCGCGGAACTCCTCGCGGCCGGCCGCCGGCATCGGCCCCGCCGTACGGCGCCAGAGGTCGGCCAGCCCCGCCTCGAACGGGTTGGCGGGCGGCGGGACGGCGCCGCAGTCGAGCGGCATGAACAGCGGCATCCGGGCCAGGAAGACCTTGGCCCCGGCCATGTCGCGGTCCCGGTGGAAGACCGCCGGGAAGTAGTCGTCGCCGTAGGTGCCCCAGGCCAGCCACTGCGTCGACAGGTCCAGCTCGTCGGCGGTGGAGTCGGGGTCGAGCGAGGCGGCGCAGACCTCGAACGCGAACCCCTCCAGGTCGGCGGGGGTCCACACGGGCTCGGGCAGCCGCGCCACCGGTCCGTACATCCCCATCTCCGCGCACCAGGCGACGACGTTGCGGCCGGCGCGCTCGCGGTGGGGGTTGACCTGCGCCGTGTACGGCATGGCGAACTCCGGCAGCGCCGTCGGCCCCACCCGCCGGTACGGGACGGCCAGCGGGGACGGCGCCGCCGCCCGCAGCACGGTGGTGACGCGGGCCGCGGCCGTGCCCAGGCCGTTCGGGCCGCCGCCGAGCGAGGCGCCGCCGCCCTTGTTCATGTAGCGGCTGGAGCGCAGGTGCCACTCGTGGCCGCCCGACTGCCAGTCCTGCAGGCCCTTGACGTAGGCGGCCACCGCGGCCCGCTCGGCCGGGTCGAGCGCGTACTCCTCGAAGATGTGCGGGACCTCGGTCAGGGCGGTGTTCTCGAACTGGCGCACCCGCGAGGTCAGCGCCTCGTTGACGACCTCGGCGGCGCGCTGCGCGCCGACGTCCAGGAACCGCTCGACCACCAGCACGCAGTTGTTGACCTCGCCCTCGCTCTCGGTCTCGCGCTGGTAGGAGAAGATGTCGTTGCGCAGGTGCACGGCGTCGGAGAAGGAGTCCTTGAGCACCCGCAGCGGCCGGGAGCGCGCCACCCGCGCCGGCACCTCGGCGCCCACCGCGTGCTCGACCAGGTCGGCCGACCACGGGGCGCCGCCGACCCGGCGCCGCACCTCGATGTACTCGACCGGATTGGGCACCCGGTCCGCGCTGATGTTGGCCAGTTCCCAGAGTGACTCGCGCAGCAGCGCCTCGGTGCTCTCGGCGAACCGCGCGCGCCAGTGCGCCGACATCGACGGGACGGTCCGCGCCCACAGGTCGGCCAGGCCGCGCTCGCACGCGTTCTGCGGCTCGGGCGGCTCGGGGCCCATGAACGAGCAGAGCCGGTCGAGATAGGCGCGGGCGCCGTCACGGTCGCGCGGCTTCTTGTAGACCTCCAGGAAGTGGTCGTCGAAGTAGAACACCCACACGTACCAGTCGGTGATCAGGTCGAGCTCGGGGGCCGCGCAGTCGGGATGGGTGTAGCCGCACAGCAGCGCGTAGTCCATCGCGGCGAGCTGTCTCTCGGTCCAGATCTCCGGGGTGCCGGGGTCGCGGGTGTCGTCCAGCATGCCCATCGCGCGGGCCCACCGCGTGCTGTGCGCGCGGGCGCCCTCGACGTGCGGGTTGAGGCGGGCGGGATGGACGACGTAGAACTCCGGAAGCTCGAACGGCTGCATGTGGGGGTTCCGACCTCTTCTCTGCGTTTCCTCGCGCTGGCGTCCTGCGTCAGCACAGCAACGTACGGCACTCGTTCGGCGACAGAAAGTAATACTTTCGTGGCGGCGATGACTTTCCGGGGTCCACCCGGTCTGCATCCGCGTAACCACCTCGAAGGAGACAGCGACGATGATCGACCTGACGCCCGCGGCGCGGCGCACCGCCGCGCTGCTCGCCGCCGTGCCCGACGACGCGCTGGGCGCGGCCACCCCGTGCGAGCGGTACACGCTCGGCGATCTGGTCCACCATGTGGGCGGCCTGTCGCTGGCGTTCACCTGGGCCGCGACGAAGGATCCGAAGACCGCGCTGTCGGCCGGCGGCCCGGCGCCGGACGGCTCCCAGCTGGAGGACGGCTGGCGCGAGCTGTACACCGGGCGCCTCGAAGCCCTCGCCGAGGCGTGGCGCGACCCGGCGGCCTGGACCGGCATGACCCAGGCGGGCGGGGTCGACCTGCCCGGTGAGGTCGCGGGCCTGGTCGCCCTTGACGAGCTGGTCGTGCACGGCTGGGACATCGCCCGCACGGTGGGCCGCCCGTACAGCGTCTCGCAGGAGGAGGTGGACGCCTGCCTGGTGTTCGTCTCCGAGGCGCCGTCGGGGCCGGACTCGGGCCTGTTCGGGACGCCGGTCCGCGTCCCCGAGGAGGCGCCGCCGCTGGACCGGCTCATCGGCCGCACCGGCCGCGACCCCTTCTGGAAGCCATGATCCGGCCGTAGACGACCGAATTGCGGGCAATTCGATCGCCCTCCAGGTAACGGTAGAATCACGGGCATGAGCGTCCCGGACCCCGATCTCGCGGCGCTGCCCCCGGGGGAACTGCTGCGGCTCGACCATCAGGTGTGCTTCGCGCTGCACACGACCTCGCGCGCGTTCGACGCGCTGTACCGGTCGCTGCTGCGCGATCTGGGCCTGACCTACCCGCAGTACCTCGTCATGCTCACCCTCTGGGAGTCCGACGGGCCGACGGTCAAGGAGCTGGGCGCGCGGCTGCGGCTCGACTCCGGCACGCTGTCCCCGCTGGTCAAGCGAATGGAGGCGGCAGGCCTGGTGGAGCGGCGGCGCGGGCGCAGCGACGAGCGCTCGGTGTCGGTGCACCTGACCCGGCGGGGCGCCGGGCTGCGGGAGCGGGCCGCGGAGCTGCCGCTGCGGATCATGGAGGCGACCGGTCTGGACGTCGACGATCTGCGCACCCTGCACGCGCTGCTGGGCAGGGTGACCGAGCGCCTGGACGCCGCCGTCGCCTCCGCCTGACCGTCCCTGACCTGCCCTCCCCGACCTGACCCCTCCCTGACCTGGTCCTCCGGCCGGGCCCCGGCGCTCAGGTGCCGGCGAGGAGGGCGGCGGCGTCCGCGCGCAGGGCGGCGTCCTGGTCGATGCCGCGGAACCCGTCGCGGGCGCGGTGGCGGCGGTCCGAGGCGAGGATCTCCTCCAGGAGCGGCCGCATCCTCGGCTGGGCCGGGCCCATCTCGGTGAGGTGGCGCAGCGCCTGCCAGGCCACCTCACTGTGCGTGCGGGTGGCGACCGGGTGGACGGCCTCCCAGAGGATGTCCCTCGCCTTCTCCGGCTCCCCGGTGATCTTGAAGAGCGCGTAGGCCGCCGCCACCCGCTTGAGGATGTCCCGGTGCTGGAGCAGGGGACGGAGCGGGGCGGTGAAGGCGGCGGCGTGCGGGCCCAGGGCGGCGAGGTCCCGCCAGTGCGCCTGGACGTGCTCCGGCCGGAACACCTGGCCGAGGGCCGCCACGAAGCGGTCGGGATCTCCGGTGAGTCTCCAGTACGCCCTGGCCTCCGCGAGCCGTGACAGGCGGGGGTCCCAGCCGGGGAGGCGTCCGAGCGGGCGGTCGAGAAGCCCTTCGAGCACCGTGGCGGCCTCGGCGGAGCCGGTCGCCGCCAGGGCGTCCACCGCCGCGCCGTGCGCCTCGGTCTCCAGCAGCGGCAGGATCTCCGGCAGGGCCGCGGCGGCCTCGTCGCCCCAGCGTGCGAGGACGCGCAGGAGCGTGGAGGCTCCCTCCTGTCCCCGGAGCCTCGCGCGGATGGACGGGAGGAGCCGCGCGGCGTGCGCGCGCATCGGCACGAGCGCGGCGGCGATGCCCGGCGGGACCGGCGAGTAGCCGTAGGGAGCGCCGCCGCCGTCCCCGCCCTGGCCGAGGTCGCGGCCGGTGCCGAGCCGTTCCGCCAGATGCGGGACGCAGCGCGGATCGTCCTGCCTGGCCAGGCCCCAGGCCGCGATGTCGGCGACCCGGTACTTCAGGTCGGGTGACCGGGCGGCGTCGTCGCCGAGGCGTCCGGCGAGCGCGTCGGCGCCCGTGCGCAGGGCGGCCAGGACATGGGTCGCGTACTCGCGGACCGCGACCTCGGGATCGCGCGTCCACTCGGTGAGGGCGGGCAGCAGCGGCACGGCCGGGGACCGCCACCGCGCGACCAGCTTGGCGGCGACCTGGGCGGCGCCGGTGCGGCGGTCGCCGTCCGGGTGGCGGGCCAGCGCCAGGCACAGGTCGGTGCGGGCGGCCACGCCGAGCGCGTCACCGGCCCACCTGACCACCGCCGCGCCGGTGCCGCCCAGGAGGCCGGTCAGTTCGGCGGGCATGGCCCCGACCCACGGGACCTCCCGCCAGACCTCCGTGTCGGGGGCCTCGGCCAGGGCGCCGATCGCGGCACCGGGCCGTTCGGTCTCGACGGCGAAGGCCAGCGCCATCGCGGCGGCGAGCCGGACGTGCGGATCGTCGCCGGTGGCCCGCAGGCCGCGCAGCCAGATCAGGAGCTCGGGCAGCACGGCGGCGGAGCAGACGCGCGCCAGCTCCCCGGCCGCCAGCAGAATGCCCAGGCGGGCGGCGGGGTCGCGGGTGCCCGCCCAGCGGGCGCGCAGCCCGTCCGCCCGCCGGTCGGCGTCCCGCGCGCCGCCGCCCGCGATCTCCGCGGCGTGCGCGGAGATCGCGCTCCGGAGCGTGCGCCGCTCCTCGACGTCGGCGTCCTCCAGGAGGGACAGCACCGCCTGGGTGAACGCCGGTCCTTCCGCCGGCCGCGCCGCCTCCCGCATCTTCCAAGGATGGCACCGGCGCGGCCGGAGATCATCCGGACAGCAGTTCCTCGAACGGCGTCGGGTCGGCGTACGGGTCCTCCCGCGTCACCGGGGGGCGCGCGGCGACCGCCGCGGCCAGTTCGCCGCCGGCCGCGGAGATCCGCTCGGTGAGCAGGCCGGGGCTCGCCCAGTCCTCGGAGGCGGCGTACACGGCCGTCGGGACGGGCCGCGCCCGCAGGTAGGCGAACAGCGGCCGCACGGCGAAGTCCAGCGACAGCGAGTGCCGGGCGGTGCCGCCGGTGGCCCCCAGCAGGACGGGCCGGTCCTCCAGCGCGTCCTTGTCCAGGACGTCGAAGAAGGTCTTGAACAGTCCGCTGTAGGAGGCGTTGAAGATCGGCGTCACCGCGATGAGGCCGTCCGCGCCGGTCACGGCCTCGACGGCGCCGCGCAGGGCGGCCGGGGCGAACCCGGTGACCAGGTTGCTCGCCAGGTCGTGGGCGTGGTCGCGCAGCTCGACGGTGACGACCTCGGCCCCGCCGGGCAGCGCCGCCGCGGCGGCCCCGGCCAGCCGGTCGGCCAGCAGCCGGGTCGAGGACGGCTCGCTCAGCCCCGCCGAGACGACGGCGAGGGTACGGCGGTCGGTCATCGGACGGCCTCCTCCTCTTCCTTCGGCCCCGCCGCTTCCTTCGGCCCCGCCGCCTCGTCCCCCGGCGCCGCGGCCGGGCGGGCGGCGGCGACGAGGTCGGCGTGGGTGGGCGCGGTGGCGGGGACGTGCGCCGGGCGCAGCGCCTCGAACTCCTCGCGCAGCACCGGCACGACCTCCTCACCGAGGATGTCGATCTGCTCAAGGACGGTCTTGAGCGGCAGGCCCGCGTGGTCCATCAGGAACAGCTGCCGCTGGTAGTCGCCGAAGTGGTCGCGGAACGTCAGCGTCCGGTCGATCACCTGCTGCGGGCTGCCGACGGTCAGCGGGGTCTCCGCGGTGAACTCCTCCAGTGACGGCCCGTGCCCGTAGACCGGGGCGTTGTCGAAGTACGGCCGGAACTCCCGCACCGCGTCCTGGGAGTTCTTGCGCATGAACACCTGCCCGCCCAGGCCCACGATCGCCTGGTCCGCGGAGCCGTGGCCGTAGTGCTCGTACCGCCGGCGGTACAGCTCGATCAGGCGCATGAAGTGCTCCTTCGGCCAGAAGATGTGGTTGGCGAAGAAGCCGTCGCCGTAGTAGGCGGCCTGCTCGGCGATCTGCGGGCTGCGGATGGAGCCGTGCCAGACGAAGGGCGGCGCCCCGTCCAGCGGGCGCGGGGTGGAGGTGAACGACTGCAGCGGGGTGCGGTGCTTGCCCTCCCAGTCGACCACGTCCTCCCGCCACAGCCGGTGCAGCAGGTGGTAGTTCTCGATGGCCAGCGGGATGCCGTCGCGGATGTCCTTGCCGAACCAGGGGTAGACGGGGCCGGTGTTGCCGCGTCCCATCATCAGGTCGACCCGGCCGCCGGCCAGGTGCTGGAGCATCGCGAAGTCCTCGGCGATCTTCACCGGGTCGTTGGTGGTGATCAGCGTGGTGGCGGTCGACAGGATCAGCCGCTCGGTGCGGGCGGCGATGTAGCCGAGCATGGTGGTCGGCGACGACGGCACGAACGGCGGGTTGTGGTGCTCGCCGGTCGCGAAGACGTCCAGCCCCGCCTCCTCGGCCTTCAGGGCGATGGTCACCATCGCCCTGATCCGCTCCGCCTCGGTCGGCGTGCGGCCGGTCGTCGGGTCGGTGGTGACGTCGCCGACGGAGAAGATTCCGAACTGCACGCCGCCTCCCTCAAATAGTAGAAGTTTCAACTATGCTACCGGAACCGGGCGCCCCGCCCGTCTATTCCGGTTCCACCCGCGGCCCCGCCGCACGGCCCGTGGCCCGGGTCACAGGGTGGCGGCCAGGCCCTTCACCAGCCAGCCGTGGACGGCACCGAGCGTGACCGGGTCGCCGGTCACCTCCGCGTTCAGGCTCCAGTAGCGGTCGATGTCCGGGTCGGCCTCCGCGACCAGGCGGTCGTACAGGCCCCGCCGGAACTCCGGGGTGTCGCGCCCGCCGCGCACCTCCGCGTGCGCCATGACCAGCCGGTCGACCGCGGCCCCGGGGGCGGGAGGGTCCCCGGCCAGCAGGCCGGGCGCCGCCATGGCGCAGGCCTCGTCGATCCCGATCAGCAGCGTGGCCTCGTCGGCGATATGGGGGGCGTTGGTCCTCCCCCGCTCATGCAGGCGCCGCCGCAGCGCCCGGTCGGCGGTGAGGACGACCAGTTCGGCGTACGCGACGACCTGCCCGGGGGCCGGCTCGGCGGGCGGCTCCGGCACCACGCCCGCCACGAGGTCGTCCATCACCTTCGGCGGGATCGGCACCACGGCCATGTCCCGCCACAGCGACGCGACCGCCTCGTACGCCCGCCACCCGCCCCCTTCGACCACGGCCAGCAGGTCCAGCCGCGCGGCCCGCTCGGCCGGGCCGGCCTCCTCGACGGCCCGCAGCGACGCCCGCCGCCACGCCAGCTCGGCCATCTCCCGGTCCAGCGCCGCCCGCTCGGCCGCGATCGCCTCGCCCAGCGCCCGCTCGCCCGACAGCACCCGCACGATCGCGGACAGGCCCAGCCCCAGCGCCCGCAGCCGCCGCACCAGCCGGAGCCGCTCCACCGCGCCCGGGTCGAAGCGGCGGTGCCCGCCCGTGCTGCGCCGGGCCTCCAGCACGCCCTCGTCGCAGTAGAAGCGGACGGTGCGCACCGGAACACCGGCCAGCCGCGCCAGTTCCCCGATCCCGATCGTGTCGTCGCTCACAGGCACTTGAACCTCCACCCGACTGGAACTCCTACCGTACGGGCCATCGTCGGCACAGCGACCTTGGAGGCGATCATGAACACGTCGACACCTCCGGTGGAGCGGCTCGCGGACGGGCTGCGCGAGCAGACCGCCGCCCTCGCCGCCGCCGTGGACGGCGCCGACCTGGGAGCAGAGCGCGTGCCCACCTGCCCGGAATGGACGATCAAGGACCTGGTCGAGCACGTCGGCGCCGCCCACCGCTGGTCGCTCGACCTGGTCGAGGCCCGCGCGGCGGGCCCCGAGTCACTGGTCCCGCCCGACACGGACGTGGCGCCCGCGGACTGGGCGTCCTGGCTGAACGAGGGCGCGCGCCGGATGGCCGAGGCGGGCGTGCGCGAGGCGGGCACGCGGGTGTGGACCTTCCTGGGGCCGCGCCCGGCGTCGTTCTGGGTGCGCCGCATGCTGCACGACACCGCCGTCCACCACGCCGACGCGGTGCTGGCGCTCGGACGCCCGTTCGCGCTCGCCGACGATCTCGCCGCCGACGCGCTCAGCGAGGGCCTGGAGCTGCTGGCCTGGCCGGGCGCGCGGCAGCAGCGGCCCGTCCTGGCCGAGCTGCGCGGCGACGGGCAGACGCTGCGGCTCCAGCCGCGGGACGGCGACGGCTGGCTGATCACCCGCACCCCCGAGGGCATCGCCTGGGAGCGGGACGGGGGCGACGACGGCGACGTGGTCCTGCACGGCGGCGTCGCCGACCTGCTGCTGGTCTTCTCGCGCAGGATCCCGCCGGACGACCCGCGCGTCCAGGTGAAGGGCGATGCCGGCCTGCTCGCCCACTGGCTCGAGCGCACCGCGTTCTGAGGTAAAGGGACCCCAATGCGGCGGCGGGATCCCATTCGGGGACAATGGGATCCCGTCGGCCTCTTGAGAGAGGGACCGCCACGTGATCATCGCGCACGCCCTCGCCACCACCGGATCGGAATTCCAGGCCCCCGACAGCGGCATCTTCGAATGGGGGCCGCTTTTCCCCGACGGACCGCCGTGGCTGCGCTGGCTGACCAAGCCGGTGCTGCTCGTGGGCCTCGCGGCGGCGCTCGTCATCGGCTTCTTCCAGGCCGCGCTCCGCCGTCCGGTCCTGGTCCCGGGGGCGTTGCAGAGCGCGGCCGAGCTGGCCTACCTGTTCGTGCGGGACCAGATCGCCAGACCGACCATCGGCAAGGACGGCGACCGGTTCATGCCGTTCCTGATGTCGGTCTTCTTCTCCGCGGTGGCGTACTGGTTCCTGAGCGAGAAGCTCACCCCCGCCGGAGTGGGGGTGGGCCTGCTCGGGCTCGTGATGACCGTCGTCCTCACCGCGTTCGAGATCTTCGTGCAGGCCCTGCAGGCCTATATCTTCACGCTGCTGGCCGCGTCGTACATCGACGGCGCGCTGCACCCGGATCACTGAACCCGGCGGCGGGGGGACGGAGCGTGCCGATGGCGGCGGACGACGGCGGTTCGTGGCGGCTGATGTGGAGCCCGGTGCCGCGGCGGGACGGGCTGCGGGCCTTCACGCGGATCGAGGAGGACCGGGCCGGGTCGCACCCCGGCGTCCCGCACATCAGGGCGCTGGGGACCATGTACCGGTTCGACATCCATCACCCTGGCGATGTGGACACCTATCCCGACCGGCAGCGCCAGGAGGTCAAGGACATGCGCGTCGACGGCCGCGAACGGCGCGCCGCCGAGGGCGAGACCTGGCGTTTCGGCTGGTCGTGGTATCTGCCCGCCGCGCTGCGCGCCACGACCGGCTTCACCCACGTGCACCAGCTGTTCGCGTCCGGGCCGGGCGGCGGGCCGCTGATGATGATCTCGCTGCGCCGCCGCGGCGGGCGCGACCTGCTGGAGCTGAACGCCCACCATGCCGGCGTGGTCGTCGGCGCGACCGACCTGCCGCCGCTGCGCAGCCGCTGGATCGGCGTAGAGCTGGAGGTCGGCTTCGCGCGCGGCCCGGCCGGCCGCGTCCGCTGGCGCGTCACCACCGAGGACGCCACCGCGATCGAGGTGGAGCGCGACGGCCTGGACACCTGGCTGGGCACGCAGGGCATCTCCCCCAAGTGGGGCATCTACCGCTCGCTGAAGGACACCGCGCGGCTGAACGACGCGCACCTGCTCCTCAAGGACCTCCGCGCCCACCTCCGCACCTGAACTGACTAGCCTCCACGTATGGTCACAAACGGCATCGTCCCGCCCGCCGAACCGCCGGACCGGCTCACCGACCCCCGGGAGCTGCTGGACGGCTACCTCGACTACTACCGGGACGCGCTGCTGCGCAAGCTCGACGGCCTGACCGACGAGCAGCTGCGCACCGCGCCGCTGCCGTCCGGCTGGACGCCGCTGGAGCTCTTCAAGCACCTCACCCACGTCGAGATCCGCTGGCTCCAGTGGGGCTTCCGGGGCGAGCCGGTGGAACGGCCGTGGGGCGACCGCGGCGCGGACGGCGCCTGGCACGTCGGCGACGACGAGACGTTCGAGGACCTGCGCGCCGCGTTCCTGAGCACCTGCGAGCGGTCCCGGGAGATCGTCGCGGCGGCGGACCTGGACGACTTCGCCCGGCCCGGACCGCGGTTCGACGACCCGGAGCGGCCCGCGTCGCTGATCTGGATCCTGTTCCACCTGCTCCAGGAGTACGCCCGCCACCTCGGGCACCTGGACGCCGCCCGCGAGCTCATCGACGGCGGCGTGGGCGAGTGAGCCCCCGGGAGGGGCGGCGGCCGGTCAGGCGCGCCGGGGGAACCAGGCGGCGATCTGCGCCCGGGACGTGAACGACAGCCTCGACAGGATGGGCTCGACGTGCGAGACGGGCGCCAGTCAGGAAGACCTCGCCGGTAGGGACATCCATCCCGGAGGACATAAGGCCGCCTTATGACCGCTCATAAGATGAGCGCATGGCCGTCACCCGCCGCGTGCCCGACCTGGGAGCCCTTGAGCTGCTGCTGGCCGTGGTGCGGCTGGGCAGCGTCGGCCGGGCTGCGGCCGAGCTCGGCGTCACCCAGCCCGCCGCCAGCGCCCGGATCCGGTCGCTGGAACGGCAGATCGGCATGGCGCTGCTCGAACGCTCTCCGCGCGGCTCCCGTCCCACCAGGGCGGGCGCCCTGGTCGCCGAGTGGGCCCAGCAGGTCCTTGACGCCGCCCAGGCGATGGACGCCGGGATCGCCGCCCTCCAGGAGCGCCGGGACGCGCGGCTGCGCGTGGTGGCGAGCCTCACCGTCGCCGAGTACCTCATGCCCGGATGGCTCGTCGCCCTGCACGAGGCGCGCCCCGGTACGGCGGTGACGCTGCGCACGGCCAATTCCACGAAGGTGGCCGAGCAGGTCAGGGCCGGTAAGGCCGACCTCGGGTTCGTGGAGGGCGCCCGTACGCCCGCCGGTCTCAACGGCACGGTCGTGGCCTCCGACCGGCTCGTCGTGGTGGTCGCCCCCAGGCACGCCTGGGCCCGCCGCCGTGACGGCGTGACCGCCGAGGAACTGGCGGGCACCCCGCTGATCCTGCGCGAGGAGGGCTCGGGCACCCGTGAGGTGCTCGATCGGGCGCTGTCCTCGTTCGGTGGAACCGCTCCCCCGCTGCTCCGGCTCGCCTCCACCACCGCGCTCAAGGCGGCGGCGGTGTCGGGCGCGGGCCCGGTCGTGGTGAGCGAGCTCGCCGTGGCGGACGAGCTGTCCGGCGGGCGGCTGGTCGCGATCCCCGTCCGGGATCTGGATCTGGGCCGTCCGCTGCGCGCGGTCTGGCCGTCCGGGCAGCGCCCTGCCGGGCCCGCCAGGGACCTGCTGGGCCTGACCCGGCAGTCGCGCGCCTAGCCGTCCCCCGGAAACTCGCCTGCAGGGGCCCTCAGGCCTGGTCGAAGGTGCCGGCGGGCACGTCCAGCACCGCCTGGATCTCCAGCTGGATGGCGATGGTGTCGCCCAGCATGACCTTGTCGCCCTGCAGCGGGACGTTGAACTCGATGCCGAAGTCGCGGCGGCTCACCGAGGTCGTGGCGGTGAACCCGGCGCGGGTGCCGCCCCACGGGTCGCCCTCGATCCCGTGGAACTCCACCAGGAGCCGCACCGGGCGGGTGACGTCGCGGATCGTGAGGTCGCCGTCGAGGTGGTAGCGGGGACGGCGGGCCCGGCGCCCGATTGTGGCACGTTCCACACCGGTGCCGACGAAGGTCATCGCCGGGTGGCGCCCCACGTCCAGGATGTCCGCCGACCGGACGTGCGCGTCCCGCTCGTCGTTGCGGGTGTCGATCGACGCCATCGAGATCTCCGCGCGGGCGGAGGACGCCGGCAGGTCCTCCGCGACCCGGATCTCCCCCTCGAACTCGGTGAAGGAGCCGCGGACGGTGGTCATCAGATGCCGGACGGTGAAGGTGATCTCCGAATGCGCCGGATCGATGCTCCAACGGCCGGCGGCGAGGTCCGGTGCCGCAGTGGTCACTGTGTGATCCCCCCAGATCAATTCGCTCAAGAGGTCAGAATGTACCTGAAACCCTCCAAAGGGGACGTGACCTGGTCCCCGAACCGGGAAAGATGCGGACATGATCGGAGAGCACGTCCTGGCCGGGTACACCACCGGCCCCGGCGCCCGCGAGGCCCTCGCCCTGGCCCGCGAGATCGCCTCCCTCGGCGGCGGGCGGCTCACCGTGGCCACCGTCCACGCGCCCGGCAGCCCGGCCGCCGCCGGCGAGGCCCTCACGCTCCTGGAGCAGGCCGCCGCCGAGGCCCCCGAGGCCGAGACCGCCGTCCAGGAGGGCCGCGGCGTCGGCCGCGGCCTGTCGGTCCTGGCCAGCCGGATCGGCGCCGACCTCATCGTCGTCGGCTCCGCCGAGGGCGGGGCGCGCGGCCGCATCGCCGTCGGGGCCACCGCCGACAACCTGCTGCACTCCGCGCCCGAGGCCGTCATGATCGCCCCCGCCGGGCACGAGCCGTCCGAGCGGCCGGGCCGGATCACCGTGGCCTACGTGCGCCGCCCCCAGTGCGACGAGGCCGTGGTCCGCGCCGCCCTGGCCGCCGCCCGGCTGGAGGTCCCACTGCGGCTGCTCACCCTGGCCGTGGGGGACGACTCCCAGGACCGGCTCCGCGACGACCTGGCGCTGGCCGCGCGGCTCGCCGCCGACACCTCCGGCGTGGAGGCCGAGGCCGGGCTCGCCGAGGGCGACGACGTCGCCGACGCGGTCGGCCGCGCCGGCTGGACCGAGGGGGAGCTGCTCATCTGCGCGAGCAGCGAGGACGCCTCCGCCCACCGGGTCTTCCTGGGCGAGATGGCCCTCAAGGTCCTGCGCGCGGCCCCCTGCCCGGTCACTGTCCTCCCGCGTGGCTACTCCTAATAGTCCGAATTGACCGTTTCTCGGGAATCGCTTGCCGCCCCGTCTTTACCTCCGCTACATTCCGTCGATATCGGAACGTGACCTTGGAAAGGGAAGCGGTTCGACCGGGTCGGGCGCCGCCCGCACCAGGAGGGAGGCGTCATGGACCCCATCGGCGAAAAGCTGCTCGAAATCGCCAAGGACCATCTCGGCTACACCGAGAAGGGCGACGGTTACACCAAGTTCGGCAACTGGTGGACCGAGAAGATGGACGCCGACCACAACCCCTACTTCAAGACCGCGCCCTGGTGCGACATGTTCCTCGCCTGGGCCGCCGACCAGGCCGGGGTCGCCGACCAGGCCGGCCAGTTCGCCGCCACCGTCGACCACGCCAAATGGTTCAAGAAGCACGACGCCTGGGGCACCAAGCCCGTCCCCGGCGCCCTCGTCTTCTACGACTGGAACGGCTCCGACGACATCGACCGGATCGACCACGTCGGCCTCGTCGAGAAGGTCGACGGCAAGACCCTGCACACCATCGAGGCCAACGCCGACGGCTACAAGCTCATGCGCAAGACCCGCGACATGGACTCGGTCGTCGGCTTCGGCTACCCGGGCAAGGTCAAGCAGGAGAAATACGTCCCCAAGCACGCCGCCCCGGCCCCCAAGGTCGAATCCCTCACCGGCGCCGCCCCCGGAACGCAGACCGGCAAGCCCCAGACCGGCAAGAGCCCGACCCCCCTCCCCGACGTCCCGTCCCAGGAGGTCCTCCTCACGGGCGTCCTGGCGTTCGTCCTCTGCGGCACCGTCGCCCTGGCCGCCGGCCGCGCCGCCGCCGCCAAGGCCCCCACCAACTCGCCCATCCGCGTCCGCAAGCGGGGCAAGCACCACCGCGTGCCCGTCGAACTGCCCGCCGACATCACCCCGGCCGACCTCGACGCCGCCGACGCCGGCACCACCGTGATGCCCGCCCTCTCCCTGGCCGCCGCCCACGAGGCCGAGGACCGCGAGTTCTGGGGCCGGATCGCCCACCTGGAAGAGGACGCCGAACTGGCCTTCTGGAACTCCCTGCACGCCGACGCCGCCCTGTCGGAGACCCACGCCGGCCAAAGGAAGTACGCAAGCACTCCAACCTTCCGCTAGAGTTAACCGTGCAAGCCCGGGGGGAACCCCCGGCGGCACACGCGGACGTGGCTCAGTTGGTAGAGCATCACCTTGCCAAGGTGAGGGTCGCGGGTTCGAATCCCGTCGTCCGCTCTGAGGAGGCCTTGACGCCCAGCGAAGCCGAGGGCCTCGCTCGGTGGAGTGGCCGAGAGGCGAGGCAACGGCCTGCAAAGCCGTGTACACGGGTTCAAATCCCGTCTCCACCTCACTTCACCCCCTCATTCCAAGGGCGATTAGCTCAGTGGGAGAGCGCTACCTTGACACGGTAGAGGCCACTGGTTCAATCCCAGTATCGCCCACGAGTCGGGCCACCCTGTTCGGCGCAGCCGCGCCTTCCCGGAGGCCCGCAATGCCTTCCCGGGGGACGACCCCCGGACCCCCGGGGTGCTCGCGCGCTAGGGCGCGCTGCGCCAGGGGTGGGTGCGTACCATCATGGTGATTTGCGGCCCCTGTCCCAGGTGGGACGGGGCTTGATCGTTTCTTGGGGCTTCCCGGTCAGCGCGGTAGGCCTTCACCTTTGGTGGCGGTGAACGCCGCACGGTCCTCGTCGCGGTCGTTGCCGACGCCGCCTCGGCCACCCGCTGGACGGCGGCCGGCACCGCGCGGCGGGTCCGGCCCAGGACGCCCAGGCGTGTGCCCCGCCCCTTCCAGGCTCCGCCCCGCACCGCCACGGCCCCGCCCGCTTCGCGAACCGGGAAACCAACCGGGACGCGAACCCGAAGACCGCGCCAGCGCTAAGCAGCGTGCGAGATCGGAACGCGCGGGATACTGGTCATCAAGCGGACGAGTCAGGGGCATCTCGTCCACCTGCCATCCGAGGAGGGCGTGATGAGTGAGGTGGCCAAACGCGGCGGGGCCGCCGCGGGGACGGTGGCGATCGCCGCGGCGGTGAACGTGGCCACCGGAATGCTCACCCAGAAGTGGGCCCTGGCCTGGGGAATCGCGGTGGCGGTGCTGGTCGTGGTCGGCGGCGCGCTGCAGGCCTGGCTGACCGTTTCCGGCCAGCCTCCCCGCCGGAACTCCGACGAGGAGTCCGGCCGCCGGGGCTCCGGCGGGCAGAGCGTCCAAGGCGCCAGGGTCGGTCGTACGCTCAAGCAATCTCTCCACGGAACCGGAGAGCAGTCGGTGATCGACTCGGACGTGGGCGGCGATCTGCACCAGACCCAGCGTCACCCCCGCGTCGATGGCGGCTGAGAAGTCACGAAGGCGGTGGTCATGGCGCCCGCGGCGTAGGGGCGGGGAGGCCACCGGACGGCATCGGTCAGCTGGGCGGGAGGGGCTCGTCCACGACGATGCGCAAGGGCTGGGCGAGGGGCCGCCGGGCGCGCGACAGCTCCTCCAGGGCGCGGTCGACGGCGCGGTAGAAGCGGATCGCGGCGTCCTGCTGCGGCGCCCGGGGCTTCCACAGATCCCACCGCATCCGGGCGATCTGCTGGACCAGGGCGGCCACCTGGCGCCGGGTGAGGGAGACCTCCACCAAGCCGCCGGAACCGGGGCCGGAGGGCTGGCCGGGGCCGTCGTCCAGCAGCGTGTTCAGTGTCCGCCAGGTGGCGGGACGGCACACCAGGTGGACCCGGTCCAGGCCGGCCCCTTCGTCGCAGAGCACGTGCAAGGGCCAATGGTCCGCGTGCACTCGTCCATGCTCCTGCACGGCCCGCGCGCCCCGCTCCGCCAGAAAGCGCGCCAGGCTGAGCGCCTTCCGGAGCCTGCGTCGCTCGTCGGGGCCGGTCATGCTTCCAGCGTCATCAGGGCTCGCAGCGAGGCGGCCAGCGCGTCGCGGTCCGGGGGCTCCTCGTGCAGCATCACCCTGATCCACATGCCGTCCAGGTAGGTCGCGACGGCCACCGCCACGGGCCGGGGCACGTAGGAGGCCAGCAGGCCGGCCATCTCGTCGAACCAGCGGCGGGCGACCGGCCGCAGCTCGGGACGGTAGGCGGCGGCCAGGTACATCTCCGTCACCAGCACCGCCTGACCGATCTCCCGGGAGTACTCGGCGAACGCGTCGGCCAGGGTGGCGGCCACGTCGCCGCCGCGCCCCAGGCGCTCCGACAGCAGCCGCAGGTCCTGCGCGGCCCGCTCGCCGACGTGCTCCACCGTCTGGGCGACCAGGTCCTCAAGGGAGGAGAAGTAGTAGGTGGTGGCGCCCAGCGGGACCCCGGCCCGTTCGGCCACCAGCCGGTGGGTGAGCCTGCCGACGCCGACCTCGGCGAGCAGCTGGCCCGCCGCCTCGATGATGGCCCGCCGGCGCCCTTCTGGATCACGGGGAGCACCCACGGCGCCCTTCCGTCCGGCCAACGTGTACATCAGTACTAGTATCAACGTCCGCGAAGATTCCGCAACGGCCTCCCGCCGCCCCGGCCGGGGGGCGGGCCCGGCCGGGGCGGCGGGACGGGCGGCGATCCCGCCCGGTGTCAGCCGGTGTGGTCGTCGAAGTAGATCGTGCTGGTGTGGAGGTCAGACGGCCAGTTCGGGATGGCGAACCGCGTGGTCGGCCCGCCGCCGCGCTGCCGTGTCTCCACCGTGACCGTCCCGCCGGCCTGCGGCGAGGCGGGCAGGTGGACGTCGGCGCCGGTCATGAACGGGAGCACCGGGAACAGCCCGATGGTCTGGTTCACGTCGGTCCGCCGGTCGGAGTGCCAGTCGTAGGCGAACACGCCGATCGCCCGCTTGGAGCGCGGAGCGGTCGCGGACGTGACCACGTTGGTCCCGTTGAGGGCGAGGACGTCGCTGTTCGCGCCCTGGTCGCCCCACCACTCCTTGTTGCGGTAGGCCAGCAGCGCCGCGTGCGCGGCGTTGCGCTCGATGAGCCCGTCCACCACGCTTCCCGGGTTGGAGCCCAGGATGCGCAACCCCAGGTCGGTGCGGCGCAGCGGCGGCACGTAGTGGTGGTGCCGCTGGCCCGTGTCGGTGCGGACCAGCCGGAACTCGTAGTAGGCGGTGGGGCTGCCGGTGAACGGGCCGAACGAGCCGTCCCCGGTGAGCCGGAAGTCGGCGACCGGCCGCTGCGCTCTGGGGCGCCCGGTGGCGGGATCGAGCTCGTACACCTCCAGCCGGGCGTTGCCGGCGGTGTAGCCGACGTTGTACGGGAACAGCACGGCACGGCCCGCGATCTGGATCGGCCCGGTCTGGGGCACGACACCGGTCGTGGCCGGGTCCTGGCCGGTGAAGAACCGGTGCATCTGCGTGAACGAGGCCACCGACGAGGTCGTCTCCACATGGGATTCGCCGGGCTGGTACACGTTGGTCGCGCCGGTGATCGATCCCTCGTTGCCCTCGCCCCAGATCGCGAGGGTGGGGACGCCGCCGGGCAGCGCGCTCGCGCCGGCGCCGTCGATGTTGACGTAGTGGGCCACGTTCGCCGCCCGCGCCGCCGAGCTGTTGAGGTACTGCTGCGACACCTGCGTGCCCAGCGAGTGCCCGACCAGCTCGACCTTGTCGGCGCCGGTGGCGGCCTTCAACCGGCTGATGCGCTGGTCCAGCGCGGTGTGGACCTGCTCCATCGAGTTGTTGGCGAAGAGGGAGTCGTAGTCGTGGCCCTCGATGTGCGTCGCCGGGTAGCCGTTGGCGGCGAACCGTTTGGCCTGGGTCTGGAACTGGCTGCCGGAGCCGAAGAATCCGTGCACGAAGACGATCGGCCGCACGGCCTGCCGGACGCGTTCCGCCGCCGCGCTCCCGGCGAAGGCGGGCATGGCTCCCAGCAGCAGGGCCAGCGCGGCCAGCAGGGCGGGAAGCCGTCGGGTTCCTCTCATGGGGTTCGCTTCTCCGATCCAGTCGAAGTGGCCGGTCAGGGCACGTCCCCCGCACGCCGCCCGCCGGTGGGACGGGAGGTGTCCGTTCCCGCCGCAACTATGGATCGGAGGCGACCGCGTCAATAGCGCCTGGACGAGCGTGGTCGCCGCGGCCGTTTATCGAAACCCGACACCGCCCGGCCGCGGGCGCCGCCGGCGGCGGTCACCTGGAGGCGGCGCTCGCCTTCGGCTCCTCCTCGAACATGCCCCGGCCGCGGAAGAGCTTGACCACCAGGTCGCCCTGGCCGCGCAGCATCTTGCCGTACTCCTCCTCGGCCTTGGCCGCGTCGCCCTTCCTGATCGCCCGGACGATCGCGGCCGTACCGCGCTTCTCCACGGCGTGCGCGCCCGGCACCAGCTCGAAGAAGTTGCCCGGCACGATCCCGGTCATCTGCTTGAGCATGCTCTTCAACCGCGGCGACTGCGCGGCCTCCACCACCAGCCGGTGGAACCGCAGCGTCAGCTGATGCTGGGACTCGGGGCTCTCGGCCTTGGCGATCTCCCGCTGGAGCGGGGCCAGCCTGGCGCCCAGCTCGGCGCCCTGCCGCTCGACCGCGCGCCGGACGGCGAAACCGTAGAACAGCCCGTACAGCTCGTAGTGGTCGCGGACCGCCGACTCGTCCAGCGCGTTCACGAAGGCCCCGCGATGGGCGATGATCGTCATCCAGCCCTCGCGCTCCAGGGCGATCAGCGCCTCCCGCACCGGGATACGCGAGACGCCGAGCGCCTGCGCGACCGCGTCCTGCGGGACCCGCTGCCCTTGGCGGAGCACCCCGTCGAAGATCAGCCGGCGCAGGTACAGCCGTACCTGCTCGCCGCTGCTCATCCGGGAGAGGTCGTGCCCCGGAAGCACCTCGCCCCAGTCCTGCATTCCGCCCCCTGCGGTCGCGTTCCCGTCCGTGCTGGACGACGACGGAGGGGCCCGCTCATCACCCAGAAGATATACTTTAGTCGATATCCAAAAGCGTCGCGGCCAGCCGGGATGCGTGGTCACCGGCCCGCCCGCCCGCGGTCTCCAGCAGCCAGGCCCGCTTGAGGTACAGGTGGGCGGTGACCTCCCAGGTGAAGCCCATCCCCCCGTGCACCTGCACGCAGCACCGGCCGTTGGACGACGCCGCGTCGTCGGCGAGGATCTTGGCGGTCGCGACCGCCTCCCCCGCCTCCCCCGCCTCAGGGTCGCCGCCACCGTCGCCGCCCAGGCTCAGCGCGGCCGTCCACACCGCGGGCCGGGCCAGGTCGACGCGGACCAGCGCCTCGGCGAGCAGGTGCTTCACCGCCTGGAACGAGCCGATCGGCCTGCCGAACTGCTCGCGCTCCTTGGCGTAGGCGACGGCGAGGTCGAGCGCCCCTTGCGCCACCCCCACCTGCAGCGCCGCCGTCAGCACGGTCGCGCGCCCGCGCCACCGCGCGGCCTCGGCGGCGCCGCCCGACTCCGCCCCCGCGCCCGGCGGGATCGCGACCTTCGACACCGGCGTCAGCGGATCGAGCGGTCTCGCGACGGGCGTGCCCTCGAGCTCGTCGGCGCGCACCACGCGCAGGCCGTCGTCCCCGACCAGGACGGCGTGCGTGGACGCCTCCGGGTGCTCGGCGACCGGCACCGGATCGGCCAGGTCCACGGCCGTCACGACCGCGGCGCCGTCGCCAGCCCCGGGGACCAGCCCGGCGGCCAGGTAGGTCGCCACCAGCGGGCCCGGCACGAGGGCCCGGCCGAGTTCCTCGAAGACGATCGCCGCGTCCACCAGCGCCAGGCCCGCGCCCCCGCGGCCCTCGGGCAGCTCCAGACCGAACACGCCCAGCTCGGCGAGGGCCGTCCAGCCGTCGCGATCGAGCCGGGCGGGGGCCGAGCGCAGCCGTTCGGGAGTCCACCGGGCGTCCAGGAAGTCGCGCAGGCCCGCGCGCAGGTCGCGCTGGTCGGCGCTCATCATCAGGTCCATCGGGCCTCCCCGTTCGAGGCCGCTCCCGCGCCCGGGGCCCTCACGCGGCGCCCCGCGGCTCGCGCGGCAGGCCGAGGGCGCGCTCGGCCAGGATGTTCTTCTGGATCTGGGAGGTGCCGGCGGCGATGGTGAACGACAGCGTGTTCACCCGGTCCTCGACCAGGTGCCCGCGGTCCCGGCCGCCGGGCCCCTCCAGGCCGCCCATCGCCAGGCCCGCCCGGCCGAGCACGCGCGCGGCCAGGTCGGCGATCCGCTGCCGGCTCTCGGTGAAGCGCAGCTTGAACACCGACGCGCCCTGGACAGGGACCATCCCGGCCTCGGCCTCCGACACGTTCTTGCGGATAAGCGCCCACAGCCCGTTCACCTCGGCGGCCAGCCGGCCCGCGTCGCGGCGCAGCGCCGCGTCGTCCCACAGCGTCCCGCCGCCGGGGACGGGGGTGGCGCGGGCCGCCGCCACGGTCTCCCGCAGGATGTTGCGCGACTCGATCACGTCGCCGATGAACGCGGTGCCGCGCTCGAAGGAGAAGGTCACCATGGCCACCCGCCAGCCGTCGTTCTCCTTCCCCACCCGGTCGGCGACCGGCACCCGGACCCCGTCCAGGACCAGCTCGCCGAACTCGCTGCTGCCGACGGCGGTCCGCAGCGGGCGCACCTGCACGCCGGGGGCGTCCATGGGCAGGATCAGCCAGGTGAGGCCCTTGTGCCGGGGCGCCCGCGGGTCGGTGCGGACCAGCAGCTCGCAGTGGTCGGCGACCTCGGCGTGGGAGGTCCACACCTTGCGCCCGTCGACGATGTAGCAGTCCCCGTCGCGGACGGCCGTGGTGCGCAGGGACGCCAGGTCCGAGCCCGCGTCGGGCTCGGAGAAGCCCTGGCACCACACCTCCTCGCCGCGCAGAATGCGCGGCAGGTGGCGGGCCCGCTGCTCGGCGGTCCCCTCCACGATGAGGGTGGGGCCGGCGTGCAGCAGACCGACGAAGTTGGCGCCGACGTAGGGGGCGCGGGCCCGGGCCGTCTCCTCCAGGAAGATCAGCTGCTCGGTCGGCGAGGCGCCCAGCCCGCCGTGCTCGGACGCCCAGTCGACCCCGGCGTAGCCCGCGTCGAACAGCCGCCGCTGCCAGGCGGTGTCGTAGCGGCGCCGGGCGGGCCGGTCGTCGCGGTCCGGCGGCGGGGGCAGCTCCGGCAGGACTCCGGCGAGCCAGTCGCGGAGCCGGTCCCGGAAGGCGGTCTCGCGGTCGGTGAGCCGCAGGTCCATGCCCGGGTCACCACCCGCGGAACTCGGGACGGCGCCGCTCGGCGAAGGCGCGCAGGCCCTCCCGGCCGTCCTCGCTGGTCATGTTGATCTCGGCGGCCATCGCCTCCTCGGCCAGCGCGGTGGCCCGGTCGCCGTCCAGGGAGCGGTTGACCAGGCGCTTGCCGAGGCCGATGGCGACGGTCGGGCCGGCGGCCAGCCGCGCGGCCCACTCCTGCGCGGTGGCCCGCAGCTCCCCGGCGGGGACGACCCGGTTGACCAGCCCCAGCCGGTGCGCGTCGGGGGCGCGCAGGTCGTCCCCGAAGAAGATCAGTTCCTTGGCGCGCTGCGGGCCGACCAGCCGGGCCAGCAGGTAGGCGCCGCCGCCGTCGACGACCAGGCCGCGGCGGGCGAACACCTCGATGAAGCGGGCGGAGTCGGCGGCCAGCACCAGGTCGCAGGCGTAGGCGAGGTGGCAGCCGATGCCGGCGGCCGTCCCGTTGACGGCGGCGATGACGGGTTTGTCGCAGTCCAGCAGTGCGGTGACCAGGCGCTGGGCGCCGTCCGCGATGGTTCGGGCGATCGAGCCTGCGGGCTGGTCGGGCACGCCCTCGGGCGGCCCGGCGGGCGTGCCCTCCGCGGCGGCGGACGCCGCGGACGCGGGGGCGCTCAGGTCGGCGCCGGTGCAGAAGTGCCGCTCGCCCGCCCCCGTCAGGACGATCGCGCGGACGCGCGGGTCGCCGCTCGCCGACCGCAGCAGGTCGATGAGTCGTTGGCGCTGGCCGGCGGTCACGGCGTTGCCGGCGTCCGGACGGTTCAGGGTCAGCCAGGCGACGCCCTCGGGCGAGACGTCCCACAGCAGATCCGGGGAATCCGAGGAAGAGGACCTGTCGGCCACGGCGGGACCGCCTCTCATCAAGCCGCCTTTCGTTCGAGTTCGTTCGAGGAGGACGCGGCGCGCGCGTCAGGACGTGCCCACGACGGATACGAAGCTGACCATCTCCCCCGGATAGCCGCCGAGGTTGTGGGTGAGCGCCAGGGAACGGGAGCCGTAGGTCGAGATGCGGCGTTCCGGCGGCGCCTCGCCACGCAGCTGCAGCCACGCCTCGAACATCATGCGGAGGCCGGAGGCGCCGACCGGGTGGCCGAACGCCTTGAGCCCCCCGTCGGGGTTGACGGGCAGCCCGCCGTCGCGGTCGAAGTCCCCGGCCAGCACCCGCTTCCAGGCCGTGCCGCGGTCGGCGAAGCCGAGGTCCTCCATCAGCACGAGCTCGGTCGGGGTGAAGCAGTCGTGCACCTCCGCCATCGCCAGCTCGTCGCGCGGCGAGGTGACGCCCGCCTGCGCGTAGGCGTCCGCGGCCGACGCCGCGACCTCGGGAAAGGAGGTGTAGTCGCAGGACGGGTCGGTCACCCCCGACCCGTCGCCCGCGACGAACGACAGCGCCTTGATCAGCAGCGGGTCGGGGGTGTAGCGGGCGGCGTCCTCGGCGCGCACCAGCACCGCAGCGGCGGCGCCGTCGGCCACGCCCGCGCAGTCGAACACCGACAGGCCGCCCGCGACCGGCGGCATGGCGCACAGCCGTTCCACCGCCATCTCCTTGCGGAACTGCGCGCGGGGGTTGCGGGCGCCGTTGGCGTGGTTCTTGGAGGCGATGCGGGCCAGGACAGTGCGCATCTCCTCCTCGCTGACGCCGTACCGGTCCGCGTACGCCGGGGCGACCATGGAGAACATGGCCGCGGCGGTGAGGGTGCGCTGCGTGCCGTCGCCCGGGATCGGGAACGCGTTGAGCCCCTGGTAGCCGGAGTCCTTGACCTTCTCGACGCCGATCGCCATCGCGATGTCGTAGGCGCCGCTCGCCACGGCGTAGGCGGCCTGCCGCAGCGCCTCCGATCCGGTCGCGCAGTAGTTCTCCACGCGGGTGACCGGCTTGCCCCGGAGCCGGAGCGGGCGCGAGAGGGTCATGCCGCTCATGCCCGACTGCGCCGTGCCCAGCCAGTAGGCGTCGACCTGCTCCTTGGTGACCCCGGCGGACGCGAACGCCTCGCCGGCGGCGTCCAGCAGCAGCTCGTCCACGCCCTGGTCCCAGTGCTCGGCGAAGCGGGTGCAGCCCATCCCGACGATGGCGACCCGGTCCTTGATTCCCCGCGAGGCCATCTCAGGCGCCCCCTTCCCCGCCGGGCCGCGGCACCGGCCGTCCCTTCCAGAAGTAGTTGTGGACGCCCTCGGCGGTGAACGGCCGCCGGAAGGTCATCTCGATCCGGTCGCCGACGCGGACGGCGGACTCCTCGACGTCGGTGAGCTCCACCGGGAGCCGGCCGCCGCCGTCGAAGTCGACCACCGCGAAGACCACGGGCGGGCTCGGCGAGTAGGCCAGCCGGTCGACGGTGAGGGCGGCGATCGTGCCGGTCTCCTCGGCCATGGGACGGCGGGCCCCGTCCAGGGGCGAGGGCGGCAGCCGGACGGTGCCGTCCTCGCCGCGGGAACCGACGAATCCGAACTTCCAGTCGAGGTTGCGCGCGGCGGCCGGCGCCGAGGGCCGGGCGGGCTCGGGGCGCCGGGGCGGCTCGACCGGGAGCAGTCCCCGCCACGCCAGGTAGGTGCCGTACCCGACCGGCGCGCCGGCCTCGATCTGCTCCGCCAGCGGGCGGTGGGGCCGGTGGGCGCCGAGCGCCGCGGTGGTGCGGAAGACGGCCGCGTCGGCGCCGTCGGACAGCGACAGCAGGACGATGGCCCGTCCCGGTCCGGCCCGGCCGGCGATCGCGCGTTCCAGTTCGGCGGTCAGGAGCAGGGCGGGCTGGGCGGCGCCGGTGTTGCCGACCCGCCCGTCGAGCCGGTCGGCGATCCGCTCGGCGGGCACCCCCGAACCGGCGGCCACCGCGCGGGCGGCACGGGCGTGGAGGCCGGCGACGATCAGTGCGGACACCTCGTCCGGCGCCAGGCCGGCCTGGTCGAGGACGAGCTTGAGGGCCTCCCGGCCGAGGGCGGTGTAGCGCGTCTCGCCGAAGCGTTCCTCCCAGGTGCGCGAGGCGGGGGCGCCGGGGAGCCTCCAGCGGTCGAGGAACTCCTCGGTCGCCGACGTCCAGGCGACCAGCTCGGCGAGCACCGGGGCGGCCGGCCCCTCCGGGCCCACCAGCAGCGCCGCCGCGCCGTCGCCGCCCGCCGACTCCTCGGCGCCGCCGGGCAGCCCGGTGCGCAGGTCGGAGGAGACCACCAGGGCGGGCCCGGCGCCGTCGAGCCCGGCCCGCAGCGCGCCCATCGCCGAGCGCACCGACCCGGCGGCGTCGTACGCGCCCGCGGCCCGGTCGAGGCGGAGCGCGGCGTGCGCGACGGTGGCGTTGGTCTTGTCGAGGTAGGCGGGGCCGGTGGTGGCGAACCACAGGCTCGCGGGGCGTACCGCCGAGCCGCGCAGGGCGTACCGGGCCGCGGCGACCCCCATGGTGGTGGTGTCCTCGTCGTACGAGGCCACGGTGCGGGTGCCGCGCCCGCCCCCGGCTCCGGCCACGGCCCGGATGGTCGAGCGGTCCAGCCGCCGGTAGGGGAGGTACCCGCCCCAGCCAAGGAGTCCGCGCATACCGAGCATCCTACGATCAGCATCCGTAGATTGCATATAAAATCTAATCTGCAATTAGACTCCCCGCCATGGAGACCGGTGAGACCGCCGGCGCCGCCGCGCCCACGGAGCCGCCGACGGGCGGGCCCCTGGACGGGGTGCGCGTGCTGGCGCTCGAACAGATGCAGGCACTCCCCTACGCGACGCAGCTGCTGGCCCGGCTGGGAGCGGACGTGGTCAAGATCGAGCCGCCCGGGCACGGCGACTCGGCACGCGCCTCCCTCCCCGCGATGACCGACCCCCGGGGCCACCGGGTCGGCGCCACGTTCCTCCGCAACAACCTGGGCAAGCGCAGCGCCTGCGTGAACCTCAAGGACCCGCGGGGCCGCGACCTCGTCCTGCGGCTCGCGCCCCGCTTCGACGTGATCGCCGAGAACTCCAAGGCCGGCTCGATGCGGCGGCTCGGCCTCGGCTACGACGACATCGCCGCGGTGCACCCGGCCGCGGTCTACCTGTCGGTGTCGGGCTTCGGCAACACCGTCCCCACCCCCTACGGGGACCGGCCGGCCTTCGCCCCCGTCGTCGAGGCGATGTCGGGCATCTACGAGATGAAGCGGCAGGACGGCCGGCCGCCCGCGGTGGCGCCGGTCGGCGCGCTCGGGGACATCGGCGCCGCGCTCTTCGCGACCGTCGGGGTCCTGGCCGCGCTGCGGCACCGCGACCGCACCGGACGCGGCCAGTACGTCGACATCGCCATGCTCGACTCCATGATCGCGATGACCGACATCGTCACGAACCTGTGGTCGATGGGCCTGCGCAAGGGCGAGCTGGGCCCGCTCATCCTGCACGGCTTCCGCGCCCGCGACGGCTGGTTCGTGCTCCAGGTCGGCCGCGAGGCGCACTTCGCCCGGCTGGCCGAGCTGGTCGGCCGCCCCGAATGGACCGCCGACCCCCGGCTCGCCACCCGCCAGGGCTGGGTCGACCACCTGGAGGACGTGCTGCGGCCCGCGATCGAAGGCTGGGCCTCCGGCCTGACCAAGGCCGAGGCGTGCGAGGCGCTGGGCCGGGCGGGCATCGCCGCCGGGCCCTGCCTCAGCGACGAGGAGGTGGTCGCCGATCCCCATGTCGCCGCCCGCGGCATGCTGGTCGAGGTGCCGCGCGGCGACGGGGTGGAGCAGCCGGTCCTGGTGCCGGGCAACCCGGTCAGGATGAGCGCCGTGGCGCCGCCGGACGAGGACCGTCCGCCCTGGCTCGGCGAGCACACCGCGGCGGTGCTGTCCGGTGAGCTGGGGCTCGGTGCCGGCGAGATCGAGGCGCTGCGCGCCGACGGCGTGATCGCCTGAGCCCCGCCTCCCCGGTTGCGCCCCGCCTCCCCCGGTCGAGCCCCGCCTCACCGGCCGGCCCGGCCGCCCCCTCCGATGGCGAACGGTTACGATGCACTCTGCCGCCAGAGGGGAGACTCCAGCACCGATGACCGAGCGCAGTCTGCGGGAACAGCGCCGGGAGCGGCGCCGGGCGCTGAGCAGGGACCAGATCCTCGACTCCGCCGAGCAGGTGTTCGCCCGCGCCGGCTACCACGAGGCCTCCCTGCGCGAGATCGCCGAGCTGGCGGAGTTCTCGGTCGGGACCGTGTACGGCCTGTTCACCGGCAAGGACGAGATCTACCGCGAGGTGATGCTGCGCCGCGCGGCCGAGTTCCTGCCCGGCATGCGGCGGATCGTGGCCGCCGACCTGCCGCCGCGGCGCCGGCTGCTGGACCTGGCCGACTGGCAGGTGGGCTTCTTCCGGCGGTTCCCGGAGTTCGGGCGGCTGGTGCTGCGCGGCGGGGCGATCGCGCCGCCGCTGTCGGAGCCGCCCGGCGACAGCCGGATCCTGGAGAACTTCCGCTCCGCCCAGCGGATGCAGGCCGAGCTGTTCCGCCTCGGCCAGGAGGCCGGGGAGCTCAGGGACGGCGACCCGCTGCTGCTCGCGCGGATGTTCACCGGCCTGGTCAGCGCCTTCCAGATCACCGAGCTGGACGCGGGCGCGCCGCCCTCGGAGGCCGCGGGCCTGCTCGCCCTGGAGAAGCTGCACGAGGTGCTGGACGCCGCCTTCGTGGTGGGCGGCCCGGCGGCGGACGGGCCGTCCGTCAGCGACGCTCGAAGGTGACGCCGGCGGCCTCCCGGTCCCAGGTGGACGGGCCGGCGCCCTCCTCCCGGAGCAGGTGCTTGGTGGCGCGGCCCGTCCGGCTCATCGGCAGCTCCGCGCGGAACTCGAAGTAGCGCGGCACGGCGTAGTAGGGCAGGTGGTCGACCGACCAGCGGCACAGCGCCTCCTCGGTGAGCGCGGCCCCCTTCCTGAGGACGACGGTCGCCTTGACGTCGTCCTCGCCGACCTCGCTCGGCACGGAGTGGACGCAGACGTCGGCCACGTCCGGATGCTCGTGGAACACCTTCTCCAGTTCCCAGCTGGAGATGTTCTCGCCTCGGCGGCGCATGTAGTCGGCCTTGCGGTCGACGAAGAACAGGTACCCGTCCTCGTCGATCCGCCCGATGTCGCCGGTGTGGAACCACAGGTTGCGCCAGGCCGCCACGGTCGCCTCGGGACGCCGCCAGTACCCCTCGAACATCACGTGCGGCATCCGGGGGCGGCACACGATCTCGCCCTCCGCCCCGGCCGGGACCTCCCGGTCCCGGTCGTCGAAGATCTTCACCGAGAATCCCTCGGTGTTGACGATGCCCGCGGACCCGGGCCTGCCCGGGCGGCCCGGCGGCAGCCAGGAGACGAGCGAGGCCTCGGTGGTGCCGTAGGCGTTGCTGAAGGTGGTGAGGCCGAACCGGTCGCGGAAGATCTGGTCGATCTCCGGCGGCATCGGCGCCCCGGTCAGCAGCCGCAGCGTCGTGTTGGCCTCCGGGCGCCCGGAGTTCCTGGCCAGCGGATGGTCGTCGGCCTTGGCCACCAGCACGGCCAGGGAGCCGAGCAGGGAGGCGATGGTGGCGCCGGTCCGGTCGATCTCGGGCCAGAAGCCCGACACCGAGAAGCGCCGGGCCAGCGCCGCCCGGCCGCCGCGCAGCAGCGTGCCGGTGAGCATGCAGGAGATCGCGTTGAAGTGGAACAGCGGCAGCGGGCTCCACACCACGTCCTCGGGCGTCCGGCCCCAGGAGGCGATGATCTGGCCGGCGATCGACAGGTGGTAGTTGTGGCTGAGCGCGCAGCCCTTGGACGGGCCCGTGGTGCCGCCGGTGTAGACGATGGTGCCCAGGTCGGAGGGGCGTACCAGGACGCCGGGGCGGGCGTCGTCGGCGGACAGGATGTCGTTCCAGGCGTGCGCCGTCACCCCGGCTCCCGCTGGGGCGGCGGCCTCGGCGCCGCCGTCGCCGCCCACGACCACGAGGTGGCGGACGGAGCCGAGGGAGCCGAGCAGCTCGCGGGGGCGCTCCGCGAGATCGTCCTGGACGATGACGACGGCGGCCCCGGCGTCGGCGAGCTGGTGCCGCAGCATCGGGCCCTTCAGCGCCGTGTTGACGGGGACCGCGATGGCGCCCAGCTTGTGGATCGCGAACCAGGACAGCACCGCCGCCGGGCCGTTCTCCAGCATGGTGGCGACGGTGGAGCCGTGCCCGACGCCGAGCCCGGCCAGGGCGTTGGCCACCCGGTTGGATTCGGCGTCCACGCCGGCGGCGGTGTACGGGGTACCGCAGCAGTCCAGGAAGGGCCCGCCGGGGTCGTCGGCCAGCCGGCGGTCCAGCAGATCGAGCAGGGTGCGCTGCTCGGCGTCCACCCAGTCGGACATGTCGCACTGCCTCCACTCCCCGCTCGCGGCGAGCGGATCGCACCGGATCATGCGTTACCGAATCATGCATACAGTATCTAATCTGCATTCTGGAGGGCCGCCCGTCGAGACCCGGCGGGCCCGGGGTCTTGTGCGAGGTTTAGAACTGCGGTTCACTATTTTGATATCGCTGTTCAGTCGCCGAGGAGGGGCATGAAGGCCGAAGACCTCATCATGATCAGCGTCGACGACCATGTGGTCGAGCCGCCCGACCTGTTCGAGCGGCACATCCCCGACCGCCACCGCGACCTGGCGCCCCGGGTCAGGAGGACGGAGGACGGCTCGGACGTCTGGACGTTCAACGGCGCCACCATCCCCAACATCGGCCTGAACGCGGTCGCCGGCCGCCCCAAGGAGGAGTACGGCATCGAGCCGACCGCCTTCGACGAGATCCGCCCCGGCACCTACGACATCGACGAGCGGATCAAGGACATGAACGCCGGCGGCGTCCTGGCGTCGATGAACTTCCCGTCCTTCCCCGGCTTCAGCGGGCGCGTCTTCGCCGCCACCGAGGACAAGGACCTGGCGCTGGCCGTGCTGCGCGCCTACAACGACTGGCACATCGACGAGTGGGCCGGCACCCACCCGGGCCGGATCATCCCGATGGCGCTACCGGTCCTGTGGGACGCCGAGCTGTGCGCCGAGGAGGTCCGCCGGGTCGCCGCCAAGGGCTGCCACTCGATCACCTTCACCGAGAACCCGGCCACGCTCGGCTACCCCAGCTTCCACTCCGACCACTGGGACCCGCTGTGGCGCGCGGTGTGCGAGGAGAACGTCGTCGTCTCGATCCACCTCGGCTCCTCCGGGCGGCTGTCGGTGACGGCGCCGGACGCGCCCATCGACGTCATGATCACCCTGCAGCCGATGAACATCTGCCAGGCCGCCGCCGACCTGCTCTGGTCGCGCGTCATCAAGAAGTACCCGGACATCAGGTTCGCGCTGTCTGAGGGCGGGACGGGCTGGATCCCCTACTTCCTGGACCGCGTCGACCGCACCTACGACATGCACCACCGGTGGACCGGCCAGGACTTCGGCGGCCGGCTGCCCAGCGAGGTGTTCCGCGAGCACTTCCTGACCTGCTTCATCTCCGACCCCGTCGGCGTCGAACTGCGCCACCGGATCGGCATCGACAACATCGCGTGGGAGTGCGACTACCCGCACTCCGACTCCTCCTGGCCGCACGCCCCCGAGGAACTGGCCGAGGTCGCCGCGGACGTCCCCGACGCCGAGCTGAACAAGATCACCTTCGAGAACGCGATGCGCTGGTACTCCTTCGACCCGTTCGCGCACCGTCCCCGGGAGCGCTCGACCGTCGGAGCGCTGCGCGCCGAGGCCGCGGGTCACGACGTGAGCATCCGCTCCTACGACAAGGGACGGTTCGACAAGCAGGTGGGGATCGAGATGGGCAGGCTCGCGGACCAGGCGACCGCCTGACCCGAGGCCGGCGGTCGGGGCCGGCGGGCGGGGCCGGGCCGGGGTTCAGCGGGAGGCGGTGCTCGCCTTCGGCTCCTCCTCGAACATGCCCCGGCCGCGGAAGAGCTTGACCACCAGGTCGCCCTGGCCGCGCAGCATTTTGGCGTACTCCTCCTCGGCCTTGGCCGCGTCGCCCTTCCTGATCGCCCGGACGATCGCGGTGGTGCCGCGCTTCTCCACGGCGTGCGCGCCGGGCACCAGCTCGAAGAAGTTGCCCGGCACGATCCCGGTCATCTGCTTGAGCATGCTCTTCAACCGCGGCGACTGCGCGGCCTCCACCACCAGCCGGTGGAACCGCAGCGTCAGCTCCTGCAGCGCCTCGGCGGCCGGGGTCGCGGCGATCTCCCGCTGGACGGGGGCCAGCCGCGCGGCGAGCTCGGCGCCCTGCCGTTCCACCGCGCGCCGGACGGCGAAACCGTAGAACAGCCCGTACAGCTCGTAGTGGTCGCGCACCGCCGACTCGTCCAGCGCGTTCACGAAGGCCCCGCGATGCGGGATGATCGTCACCCAGCCCTCGCGCTCGAGCGCGATCAGCGCCTCCCGCACCGGGATCCGTGACACGCCGAGCGCCCGCGCGACCGCGTCCTGCGGGACCCGCTGCCCCGGCCGCAGCACCCCGTCGAAGACCAGCCGGCGCACGTAGAGCCGCACCTGCTCGCCGCTGCTCATCCGGGACAGGTCATGGCCCGGAAGCACCTCGCCCCAGTCCTTCATCCCGGCCTCCTGCACCGCGGGCTCCTGTCTGCGCGGGATCGTCCTCACCCCTGGTTCCGGGGGCGGCTCCGCACCGCCCGATCGCCGTCCAAAACTAGCAGTCACGCAGGACACGGCGGGGCAGGCCGCACGCGCCGCCGCGGCAGGGGCCGCGACAGGGAGGGGGAGCGCGGGGCGTCCGGGCGGGTGTCAGGCCTCGGGCAGGTCGAGGCCGAGGAGGCGGATGGCGTTGCCGCGGGCGATCTTGTGGACGGACTCCCGGTCGAGATGGCCGAACTGCAGCGCGGCCGCCTCGCGCGAGCGCGGCCAGGTGCCGTCCTGATGCGGGTAGTCGGTCTCGAACGTGACGTTGTCCAGGCCGACCCTGTCCAGGATCTCCACGCCCACCGTGTCCTTGAAGAAGCAGCTGGTGATCTGCCGGTAGTAGTACGTGGAGGGCGGCTCGGGGCAGTTGTCGCGGGTGTGCGCCCAGCCGCGGTGGGTCTCCCAGACGTCGTCGATCCGCTCCAGCAGGTAGGGGATCCAGCCGATCTGCGCCTCCGCGTACAGCAGCTTCAGCCTGGGGAACCGGTGCAGGACGCCGGAGAACAGGAAGTCGGTCATGCTGGCGACGCTGTTGCCGAAGATGATGGTGGCGCCCACGGCGGGCGGGGCGTCCGGCGAGGTCTGCGGGGTCTTGGTACCCGAGCCGATGTGCATGCACAGCACCGTCCCGGTCTCCTCGCACGCGGCGAAGAACGGATCCCAGTAGCGCGAGTGCAGGCCGGGCAGGCCGAGGTAGGAGGGCAGCTCGCTGAACGCCACCGCGCGGACGCCCCGGGCCGCGTTGCGGCGGACCTCGGCGGCGGCCGGCTCCACGTCCCACAGCGGCACGACGCACAGCGGGATCAGCCGCCCGCCGCCCGAGCCGCACCACTCCTCGACCATCCAGTCGTTGTAGGCCTCGACGCACAGCCGGGCCAGCTCGCGGTCCTTGCCCCACAGGAAGATCTGCCCGCAGAACCGCGGGTAGTTGGGGAAGCACAGCTGCGCCTGGACGCCGTTGACGTCCATGTCGGCGAGGCGTTCGGCGGGCTGCCAGCACCCGGCGCGCATGTCGTCGTAGGTGATGCCCTCGTTGGTCACCTCGTCGGCGGGGACGCCGGCGGCGGCGATGTAGCGCTTGATCTGGCTCCGGGCGTCCTCGTAGACCCACCAGGCCACGTCGGGGCCCTCGGTCCCCGGGGTCTCGACGTACTTCCCGTCCACCAGCTCGACCTTGCCGGCGGGCGCGTACTCGATCCGCGGACCGGCCTCGCGGTGGCGGGCGGGCAGCCTGGCGCTCCACAGGTCGGGGGGCTCGACGACATGGGCGTCCACGTCGACCAGCGGCGGGATCTTCGCCAGCCGCTCCGCCAGCAGGTCCGGGCGGGCCATCTGGTCGGTCACGAGCTTCTCCTTATACTGGATTCTTTATACAGATTAGGCCGCAAGGGAGCCCTTGACGAGCCCTCCCCCGGGAGGGCTCGGGCTCAGACCGTGCCGAGGGCGCCGGCGGCCTCCTCGCGGGTGGCCGCGCTGACGGGCGCCCTGAGGGCCGCCACGGTCATGTCGACGAGATTGCGCGCCACCAGCGGCAGCGGCAGCGGCTCGCGCCGGCGTTCCGGCGCGTCCTCCAGCACCGCCCGGTCCGCGAGCACGTGCATGGCCGACTGCGAGGCCACGACCAGCCGCTCGACCGCGAGGTCGCGGGGCATGCCCGCGGCCATGATCTCCACCAGGGCGCGCCCGGCGAGGGTCAGGGACGGGTCCACGACCGACCGGACCTCCTCGATGGCCAGCTGCGGCAGGGCCAGGACCGAGGTCCAGACCCGGATGCCGTGCCGCTGGCGCTCGCCCATGCCGATGTACTCGGCCACCGGCAGGACGATCACCTCGACCAGCCCGCGCACGTCCCGGCCGTCCCCGGTCCCGGCCACCCGCGCGTACAGCTCGTCGTGGCGGGCGCGCAGCCAGTCGCCGTGCCGGCGCATGATCGCGCGCAGCAGGCCGTCCCGGCCGCCGAAGTGGTAGTGCAGGGCGGCGGTGTTGCGCTGGCCCGCGGCGGTGTTGATCTCGTTGAGCGACACCCCGGTGATGCCGCGCTCGGCCATCAGCCGCTCCGCGGCGTCCAGGATCCGCTCCCGCGTCTCCGCGCCGCGCGGCCCGGAAGGCCGCTCAGACACCGCTGCCTTCCAGCCGCCTGGCCCGGGACGGCAGCCAGGGCCGCTCGGGCACCTGCTCCCCGTAGAACTGCTTGGCCCAGTGCCGGAACTCGATGACCGGGCCGTCCCCGCGGATCAGCAGCGGCCGCTCGACATAGATCTTGTTCTCCCAGATCGGGATGTCCTCGGCGAGCGCGTCCACGAACGTTTTGATCATCTTCTCCGAGAAGTCCCGCATCGACTCCGGCACGGTGAAGACCCAGCGGATGTGCACGTTCTCGTCGTCGACCGGCGTCACCGAGGACACGAACGACATCACGCCCTTGAGCCGCAGCGCGCCCAAGCCCAGCCCGTAGGACTTGCGCGTGAAGTCGAGCGGGTACACCTTGCCGCTCCTGCTCTTGAACTCCTGGCGCTCGGTGACGGTCTTGACGAAGCCGTCGTACTCGACCTCGCCGCCCGGCACGGTGTCCATCCCGTGCACGTACTTGAAGTGGACGTAGTCGGCGTTGTTCTCGGCCATCTCCTGGCAGCAGGTGGCGATCTCGAACTCGTGGAAGACCGGGTCGGTCCAGCCCTCCGCGCCGAACTCCTCCATCACCGGCATCTCGATGTACGGCTCGGCGCCGCCGAGGTGGTGCCAGGCGAAGACCAGGTCGAACCGCTCCACGACCGGGTACGCCCGCACGACCGCCTTGGGCGAGGGCTCGGCGTCGGTGTAGGGCACGTCCAGGCAGCGGCCCGACACCCCGTCGAAGCGCCAGGCGTGGAAGGGGCACTCCAGCAGCTCGCCGGTCACCTTGCCGCCGTGGGCGAGGCTGGCGCCCAGGTGCGGGCAGTAGGCGTCCATGACCCGGGCCTCGCCCGAGGCGGTGCGGTACAGCACCAGGTCGCGTCCGAAGTAGCGGGCGGGCCTGACCTCGCCGGCCGCCAGCTCGTCGCTGCGCGCGACGGCGAACCAGCCGTTCGGGACGGGGAACGGGAAGCGCGGCATGCGTTCCTCCTCGAGAAATAAAGAGGTCTCTTCAATCGAAGGTAACACCGTCCCCCGGGCCCCGGCCAGGCGGAGCGGCCGGAGCACCCGCCATCCACACTTAATTTTATATACAATAGACTGTCGGGCGCGCCGGTGCCCACGATCGCCGCCGTCGGCGGGCCGGCCACAGGGTCGGGGCCGAAGTGGACGAGGCGGGTCAGCCGCGGGTGATCTGGCGGTGGGCCAGCCTCCAGCCCGCCGGCTCCCGGCGGAAGGTGTCGCGGTAGTGCCCCATCGACTGGAGGTGCGGCTCGGTGCCGGTGCGGGCGTAGAACTGCCAGTACGACTCCGCCACCGCCGTCCCGCCGTCGACCTCCACCGTGGTGGTGCCGATGACGTGGCGGGTGCCACTGCCCGGGCCGGTGGCCCCGTCCGCCCGCCGGGCCGCGCCCGCCGCCCGGATCTCGGCCCGGCCCCGCCTGACCGGGACGCCGGGCATCTCCCAGACGGCGTCCTCGGTGAACTGGGCCGCGTAGTCGTCCAGGTCGCCCATGTCCGACAGCATGGCGATCCGCGCGAGCACGCCCCGGATCTCCACCTCGTCCCTGACCGCGCGGATCCCGCCCGCGCCGTCGGCGTCCGTCGCGCCGGCCATCGCCGCCCACCTCCGCTCGCCGGCCACCCGGGCGGACCGGCTCCTTGTCTGATTCTGAATTTTATATATAAGTTGACGACGGCTGTCCATGAAGGACCTGGCCGGCCGGGCGCCGCGCCCGCGGCACCGGCCCGAAGGAGGGATCTCCCGCATGACCGAGCAGGACGGCGCGCGCCACGCGGAACGCATGTTCCCCGCCCCGGTCGACCACGGCATCGCCCGCCCGGACCGGGCCGTCGCCACGGTCCGCTCGGGCACCGACACCGCGGCCGGCGACCACCGGAACGAGCTGTGGTACCAGGGCAGCGGCCGGATCGGCGAGAAGGCGGTGGAGTCGGTCGTCGTCTACCCGCCCACCCGGGGCGTGGTGGGCCAGGGCGACCCGTTCGAGCCGGTCAGGATCGGCCTGCTGATCGACATGGACCTCGGCCAGCTGCTCGCCGACACCATCGACCCGATCATCCTGGCCGTGGAGGACGCCCTCAACGAGGGGGTCTACGACCGTCCCGTCGAGATCCTCACGGTGGACGCGCGCGGCCTGCCCAGGGAGAACTACCTCAAGGTCCGCAAGGGCTACCGGCGGCTGGTGGAGGCGGGCTGCACGGTGATCATCGGCCCGTTCATCTCCGACAACGCGCTGAACCTGCGCGACACCGTCAACGCCACCGGTGTGTCCTCCCTGAGCTGGACCGGCACCACCCTGTTCCACGGCGAGTACTGCTTCACCGTCGCCAACGGCGACATCCCCACCGAGGGCGGCATGGCCGCGAGCTGGTGCTTCCAGAACGGCCTGGAGAAGATCGGCTTCTTCTGGGAGCAGGGCTCCTCGGGCGACCTGTACGCCGACTACTTCCGCACGGCCGCGCGCCAGTACGACCTGGAGGTCGTCAAGGAGGTCCGGCTCACCCCCAACCCCAGGAACTTCCAGGGGCACCTGGCGACGATGCGCGAGCAGGGCGCCCAGGCGATCGTCTACATGGGGTACGGCTACTCGACCTTCCACTTCGCCGACGCGTTCAAGGCCCTCGGCTGGGACCCGCCCCGCATCATGGGCACCGCGTTCATGTTCTACTCCAACTCCAACAAGTGGGCCGAGGGCCTGGAGGGCTGGCACGGCGTCGACCAGCTCGGCGAGGACGGCGCCAACCCCAACTACGAGGCCATGCTGGAGCGCTTCGAGGCCCGCTTCGGACGCGTCTCCCGCAACGTCGTGGTGGCGCTGTCCTACGACAGCGCCCGCGCCGCGATCCACGGCATCGCCAACGCCCGCATCGCCACCCCCGAAGAGGTCAAGGCGGGACTGGAGAAGATCAAGTGGATGCCGTGCACCAACGGCGGTCCCGGCTGCTACCTGACCTTCGCCGAGTACGACCACCGCGGCTACAAGGGCGACTTCCTCACCGTCCGCGAGCTGCGCGGGGGCGAGCTGCACTTCCGCGGCTACCACCGCCCGGCGTGGCCGTCCAACACCCGCTCCCCGCTGCTGAAGCAGGCCGAGCGCTGAGAGGCGGACGCGCATGGACCTCGTGTTCAGCCCCGAGCAGGAAGAGCTGCGCCGCACCGTCCGGGCCTTCCTGGCCGAGACCTCGCCCGAGGCGGAGGTCCGCCGGCTGATGGACTCCCCCACCGGCTACGACCGGGACGCCTGGACGCGGATGGGCGCCCAGCTCGGCCTCCAGGGCCTGGCCGTGCCCGAGGAGTACGGGGGCGGCGGTGGCGGCGCCGTGGAGACGGGCGTGGTGATGGAGGAGATGGGGCGGGCGCTGCTGTGCGCGCCGTACCTGGCCACCTGCGTCCTGGCGGCCCGCGCCGTCCTGGCCTCCGGCGACGGGGGCGCGGCGCGCGAGCTGCTGCCCGGCATCGCCTGCGGGGTGACCGTGGCGACGCTGGCCTTCCACGAGCCGGGGCGGGGCTGGGAGCCGTCCGCCCGGGACGTCACGGTGCGCCGGTCGGGTGGACGGCTGCTGCTGCACGGTGTCAAGGACCTCGTCGTCGACGGCTGCGCGGCCGACCTCGTCCTGGTCACCGCCGTGGGCGAGGAGGGCACCGGCCTGTACGCGGTGCCCGGTGACGCCGAAGGCATGACCCGGACCGGTCTGGCGACGCTGGATCCGACCAGGAGGCTGGCGCGCCTGGAGTTCGCGGCCACGCCGGCGCATCCGGTGGGCGGCCCGGCCGCCGGGGCGGCGATCGTGGCGGAGACGCTCGACCACGCGGCCGTGGCGCTGGCCGCCGAGTGCGCCGGCGGCGCCCGGCGGATGCTGGAGACCGCCGTCGCGCACGCCAAGACCCGGGTGCAGTTCGGCCGCCCGATCGGGGCGTTCCAGGCCGTCAAGCACGCGTGCGCCGACATGTACATCGACGTCGAGTCGGCGCGGGCGACCGCGCACCACGCCATGTGGACGGCGGCCGAGGCCGGCGACGCCGATCCGGACGGCGCCGGCCTCGGCGCGGCGGCGGCGCTGGCCAAGTCCTGCTGCGCCGACGCCTACATGCGCGTCGCCGCCGAGACGATCCAGGTGCTCGGCGGGATCGGCGTCACCTGGGAGCATCCGGCGCACCTGTACTTCAGGAGGGCGAAGAGCTCCCAGCTGCTCTTCGGCGACACCGACCAGCACAGGGAGAGGCTGGTCGCCCGCCTGGAGGCCGCCACCGGCTGACGCCGCGCCCGGTCAGCATCGTGCGGGTGTCCTCGTCCAGCGCCTCGTCGGCACGCCAGGCGAGGGTGACCGGTCCGGCGGGCGCGTCCGGCACGCCCGGCGCGTCCGCCGCCGGGGCCCGGGTGAGTGCGGCTTTCTCGTTCACGGCGACCTTCCCGGGCGGACCGCGCGGCGCGCGGTCACGACCCTTGTCCGGTGTCCGGGACTGGAGGGGTACGGGGGGCGATGACCTCGCGGAACGGCAGGTCGCGGTCGGCCGCCCGCTCCCTGGGCAGGCCGAGGATGCGCTCGGCGACGGCGTTGCGCTGGATGGAGTCGGTGCCGCCGCCGACGCGCAGCCCCTGGGCGCTCAGCAACTGCTGCTGCCGGTCGCCTCCGCCGGGCGCGTCCGTCCCGGCGAGCAGCCCGCCGGGACCGTCGATGGCGAGACCGAGCTCGGCGGCCTGGTGGGCGCGGCGCGCCACCAGGAGCTTCATGATCGAGCCCTCGGGTCCGGGCCGCTCCCCGCGATCGAGCGCGGCGCGCATGCGCAGGCCCAGGATCCGCAGGACCTCGTCCAGCGTGTGGACCCGGGCGAGCGCCTGGCGGACGAGGGGGTCGCCGTCGCGCCCGCGCTCCCGGGCCAGTGCCAGCAGCTCGGCGGCCTTGGCCCCGCCCCCGCCGCCGATCATGGCGCGTTCGCCGGCGAGCGTGGTGTGGGCCACCGCCCACCCGCCGCCGGCCTCACCGACCACGTTGGCGGCCGGGACGCGGACCTGGTCGAGAAAGACCTCGTTGAAGTGGTACGACCCGTTCATCTGCCGCAGCGGCCGCACCTCGACGCCCGCCGAGCGCATGTCGAGCAGGAAGTAGGTGATGCCCTTGTGCTTGGGCACGTCGAGGTCGGTCCGGGCGAGCAGGATCGCCCAGTCGGCCGTCCGGGCCTGCGAGGTCCACACCTTCTGCCCGGTGACGACCCAGTCGTCGCCGTCCCGGACGGCCCGGGTGCGCAGCGCGGCGAGGTCGGATCCCGCCTCTGGCTCGCTGTAGAGCTGGCACCAGACCCGTTCGCCGCGCAGCAGCGGCGGCAGGTGCGCGGCGCGCTGCTCCGGCGTGCCGTGGCGCATGAGGGTGGGCCCGACCATCGACAGCCCGATGAGCAGCGGGCCCACGGAGACGTCGAACGCCGCGGCCTCCTCCGCGAAGACCGCCTCCTCGGCCGGGGTGCCGCCGCGCCCGCCGCAGGCCCGCGGCCAGGAGATCCCGGCCCAGCCGCCCTCGTACAGCCTGGCCTGCCACGCCTGCGCGGCGCGCACGCTCTCGGCCTCGGCCTTCTCGTACTCCTCGGCGGAGGGCGCCGACTCGAAGTGCAGCCGGTGCCGGACCGTGCCGGCGAAGCCCGGCGCGTTCTCCGCGAGCCAGGCGCGGGCCCGCGCCCGGAAGTCCTCTCGTGCGGGGGTGTCCTGGTGGTTCATGGTGGCTCCGCTCAGCGCAGGCCCGGGGCTCGGGTGCGGAAGATGTCGGTCGCGATCAGCGTCCCGAGTTCGGTGGCGTCCCACCTGCGCTCGCCGCTGGAGATGGTGGCGGCCTCCCGCCACCCCTCCATCAGGTGGATCTTGTCGTGGATCGCCCGGACGACCTGCCCGGTCACGTGCTGGGCCTGGTCGCTGGCCAGCCAGGCGACCAGCGGGGAGCTGCCGGCCGGGTCCATCGGGTGGTACTCGTCCTCGTCCAGGTCGTCGGGCTCGAACGCCTTCAGGTCGCGGCCCATCGTGGCGGTCAGCCGGGTCATCCCGCCCGGGCCGACCGCGTTGACGGTGACGCCGAGCTTGTGGAGCTCCAGGCTGGTGGTCAGCGTCAGCCCGACGATCGCGGCCTTGGCCGTGGCGTAGTTGCTCTGCCCGAAGTTCCCGCTGAGCCCGGCCCCGGACGTGGTGTTGATGACGCGTCCGGTGAAGGTCTCCCCCGCCTTGGCGCGCTCCCGCCAGTGCCGCGCGGCCAGGTGCGTCATGAGCCAGCTTCCGCGGACGTGGACGCGCATCACCAGGTCGAAGTCCTCGGGGGTCATGTTCCAGATGACCTTGTCGCGGGCGATGCCGGCGTTGTTGACCACGATGTCCACCCGGCCGAACTCCCCGATCGCGCGGTCGACGAGCGCCCGGGCCTGGTCCTCGTCGGCGACGTCGCCGTGGTCGGCGATCGCGGTGCCGCCGCGCTCGGCGATCAGCTTGACCACCGTGTCGGCGTCCTGGCCGGCGCCCTCGCCGCGCACGGTGGTGCCGAGGTCGTTGACCACCACCCGGGCGCCGTGGCGGGCCAGCTCCAGCGCGTGCCCCCGGCCTATCCCGTGCGCCGCCCCGGTGACGATGGCGATCTTGTTCTCCAGCAGACGGGACACGGTTGCCTCCTTGGCGGGGACGCGGATCGACGGCACCGGAACGGCCTCGCAGGTTTGTAGAGTATATATGTTATGCAATAGGAGCCAGGGTTTCCCGTCCGAGACCGCGCGGAGGCAGCCATGACCCCGCACCGTTCATCTCCCACCGGCCCCCTCTCCCCCGGCGACGAGGATCCCCGCGCCGACCTGCGCTGGGGCACGACGGGCGCGCTGCTGGCCGACGCGGCCCGCCGGCTCGGCGATGCCGAGGCGATCGTCGACGGCGGCCTGCGCATCGGCTACGCGCGGCTCGACGCCGAGGTGACCGCCATGGCCGGGGCCTTCCTGGCCGCGGGCCTGCGCAAGGGCGACCGGGTGGCCGTCTGGGCGCCCAACTCCGCCCGCTGGATCGTCGCCGCGCTCGGACTGCAGCGGGTGGGAGGCGTCCTCGTCCCGCTCAACACCCGGTTCCAGGGGACCGAGGCCGCGTTCGTGCTCGGCAAGAGCCGCGCTCGGCTGCTGTGCACGGTGACCGGCTTCCTCGGCCGCGACTACTCCGCCGACCTGTCGGCCGCGTGCGGCGGCCCGGGGCAGGACAGGCCCTACGACGGGCTGCCCGGCCTGGAGGCGGTGATCGGACTGGACGGCCCGCCCAGGGAGCGGGTCACGCCCTGGGAGGAGTTCCGCGCACGCGGCGAGAGCGTCCCCGAGGACGAGGTGGAGCGGCGGGCCGCCGGCGTCGGCCCCGACGACCTGAGCGACATGCTGTTCACCTCCGGCACCACAGGACGCCCTAAGGGGGCCATGTGCACCCACGGCCAGACCCTCCGCGCGTACGCGGTGTGGGCCGGGGTGGTGGGCCTGCGCGAGGGGGACCGCTACCTGATCGTCAACCCGTTCTTCCACGGGTTCGGCTACAAGGCGGGCTGGCTGGTCTCTCTGATGGTGGGCGCGACCATCCTGCCCCAGAAGACCCTGGACGTGCCCGAGGTGCTGGAGACCGTGCGCCGCGAACGCGTCACCGTGCTGCCCGGCACCCCGACGCTCTACCAGACGATGCTCGAGCATCCGCGCTTCAGCTCCGAGGGCGCGGCCTCCCTCCGCCTCGCGGTCACGGGCGCGGCCAACGTGCCGCCGTCCCTCCTCTACCGCATCAGGGACGAACTCGGGTTCGAGCACATCGTCACCGGCTACGGGCTCACCGAGTCGTGCGCGATCGTGTCGATGTGCCGGTACGACGACCCGCTGGAGACGGTGGCCTCCACCGCGGGCCGCCCGCTGCCGGGCCTGGAGGTCGTCGCGGTCGACCGGCGCGGACAGCCCGTTCCCCCCGGCACGGAGGGGGAGATCCTGGTGCGCGGCTACACCGTCATGAAGGGCTACTTCGACGAGGACTCCGAGACCGCCGCCACCGTCGACGAGGACGGCTGGCTGCACACCGGGGACGTCGGCGTGATCGACGGCTCCGGGCGCGTCCGCATCACCGACCGCATCAAGGACATGTACATCGTCGGCGGCTTCAACGCCTACCCCGCCGAGATCGAGAGCCTGCTCGGGGCGCATCCCGCCGTGGCGCAGGCCGCGGTCGTGGGCGTGCCCGACGAGCGCATGGGCGAGGTCGGCGCCGCCTTCGTCGTGCCGCGCCGCGGCGAGCGGATCGACGAGGCCGAGTTCGTCGCCTGGTGCCGGACCCGGATGGCCAACTACAAGGTCCCCCGCCAGGTCCACGTCGTCGGCGAGCTGCCGGTCAACGCCTCGGGCAAGGTGCTCAAGAACGTCCTGCGCGAGCGCCTCGCGCAAGCGTGACCGGCCCCGGTGACCGGTTCTGTGTGACAGGTTCTGTGGGGCCGGTTCTGTGTGACCGGCCCCGGGGGGTCGCCCCCCGGGGGCCGCCGGGCCGTCCGCCGTGCTCAGCCCTGGTGGTCGCCGAAGGCCCCTGCGCTCCGCAGCCGTGCGATGCGCTCGTCGTCGTGGCCGAGGACCTCGCGCAGGATCTCCTCGCCGTGCTCCCCCGGCTCCGGTGCGGGACGCGCCGCGGCGGGAGGCCGCTCCCCCACGACGCGGACCGGGAACGGCAGCTGGTCGGCCGCCAGGCGGCCGGCGGGCTGCCAGGGCATGCGGTCGGCGAACTGGGGATCGTCCGCGATGGTCGCGGGCGTGTTGACCGGCCCGATGGGGACGTCGTGCCGCAACCCCAGCGCGATCCACTCGGCGGTGGTCCGCTCCCGGAAGATCGCGGCCAGCTCGCGCCGGAGGGCGAGGTCGCCGCGGGCGTGGTCGGCCAGCCGCTCCCCCGGGCGCGCGGCGAACAGGTCGTCCCGCCCGACCGCCTGGCAGAAGTTCTTCCAGAACTTGCGCTCGGAGGCCATGAAGAGCACGTGCCCGTCGCGGGACTCGTAGAACTGGTAGCGCACGCCGTCGGCCATGCCCGCGGTGCCCGGCGGGCGGCGCTCGAAGCCGTCGGCCGGATTGCCGGTGACCTCCTCGGCCGGGCGCAGGTAGGCGCGGTGGCCCTCGCTGCGCAGCCAGTCGAAGGCCGCCGCCGCGTCCGACTGCGCCACCTCCAGGTGGCTGCCCGTCCCGGTCTCCCGGGCCCGCAGGACGGCGGCCAGGATCGCCACCGCGCCGAAGAGCGGGCCCGCGGTGATGCCGATCGAGGTGTGGTCGGGGATCGACGGCATGCCCTCGGGCCCCGGCACCGGCACGACCGTGCCCGCCCAGGCGTCGTAGGCGATGCCGTGGCTCGGCAGGTCGCGGTACGGGCCGGTCATGCCGTACCCGGTGATGGTGAACATCACCACGCGCGGGTTGGCCTCGCGGAGCCGCTCGTAGCCGAGGCCGCGGCGCTCCAGGCCGCCGGGGCGCATCGCCTCCACGACCACGTCTGCTCCGGCCGCCAGCTCCAGGAACGTCTCGCGGCCGGCCTCGGCGCGCAGGTCGAGCACGATGCTGCGCTTGCCCCTGCTGATGTGCAGGTGCAGCAGCGAGCGCCCGGCGACGATGGGCCAGCTCATCGAGCGGATGTAGTCGCCGGAGGGCGGCTCCACCTTGATCACGTCGGCGCCGAGGTCGGCCAGCGGCGTCGAGACGGCGCCCGGCCCCAGCATCGAGCACTCCACCACCCGCAGCCCCGACAGGAGCTGGGGCCCCCGTGGCCCGGCGTTCGCGTCCACTGCGCCTCCCGCTCATGAGGTTTGTTTATTATATTCAAACTACAATCTTGGGGTGAGGACGGCCATGGGCATGGAAGATCCGTACCGGTCGGTGGACGGTCTTGAGGCCGCGGTGGACGGCGCCGTGCTGCGGCTCGTCCTGGATCGGCCGCGGCACCGCAACGCCCTCACCGACACCTCCATGGCCGCCCTCATCGCCAACCTCGAGGCCGCGGCGACCGACGACCGGCTGCGGGCCGTCCTGCTGACCGGGGCCGGGGACGACTTCTGCAGCGGCTTCGACATCGTCGGCCGAAACGCCGGCGGCTCCGGCGCCACCAGGCCCCGGACCGGCAGCATCCAGCGCCGGATGCCGGCGCAGGCCAACCGGCTGATCCCGCTGCTCCTGGAACTGCAGCTCCCCGTGGTGTGCGCGGTGCGCGGCTGGGCGGTGGGCATCGGGGCGCAGCTCGCCCTCGCCGCCGACTTCACCGTGACCGCCCGCGACGCGGTGTACTGGTATCCGTTCCTGCGGCGCGGCTTCACGCCCGACTCCGGCAGCACCTGGCTGCTCCCCCGGGTCGTCGGGCCGGCGCGGGCGCGGCGGCTGCTGATGCTCGACCGCAAGTTCAGCGGCACGGAGGCGGTGGAGTGGGGCATCGCCGACACGGCCGTCGACGGCGACGACGTCCCGGAGACCGCCCGCGACCTGGCCGCCGAGCTGGCCGCGGGCCCCACGGTGGCCCTGGGGCTGACCAAGGCGCTGCTCAACGCCGCCCCCGGGCACGACCTGCGGCGGCACCTGGCCGACGAGGCGTACGCGATGGAGCTCAGCTCGCGCAGCCCCGACTTCCGTGAGGGCCTCAAGGCGTTCGCCGACCGCCGCTCCCCCGAGTTCGGCGGGCGGTGACACCGGGTGATGACGCCGGGCGTTGACGAGGGCGGGCGGTCTCCCGGTCGCCTCATTCTGCCTTCCAGCGCGGCTCGCGCTTCTCCGCGAAGGCCGCCGGGCCCTCGGCCTGGTCCGGGTGGCCCCACAGCCCGGTCAGCTCGGCGGCGCCCGCCCTGCAGGCGTCGGTGAGCCCCTGCTCCAGCGCGCCCCACAGCGCCCGCTTGGTCGCGCGCAGCGCCGCGGGCGAGTTGCGCGCGATCTTCTCCGCGAGCTCCGCCGCCGCCTCGCGCAGCCGCTCCGGGGGATCGACGACCTCGCTCACCATGCCCAGCTCGTAGGCCCGCGCGGCGGGCATCCGCTCGTACCGGCCCACCAGCGCCATCCGCAGCACCGCCTCGGCCGGCATCTTGCGCATCAGGCCGATCATCTCGATGGTACTGGCCTGCCCGACCGACACGTGCGGGTCGGTGAACGTGGCGTCGGACGCGGCCAGCACGATGTCGGCGTCGGCGACGAAGTGCAGCCCGCCGCCCGCGCAGACACCGTTGACGGCCGCGATCACCGGCTTGTCGATGCCCAGGAACCAGGAGGTGAAGCCCAGGTCCCATCTCTCCACCGACTCCCGGTAGCGCTCCATGCCCACGCCGTCGCTCGCCAGCTCCATGACGTCGGCGCCGGTCTGGAAGGCCGGGCCGTTGCCGGTGTTGACGATGACCCGGACCTCGGGGTCCCCGGCCAGCTCGGTCCAGGCCTCGCGCAGCTCGTCCCGCATCCGGTTGTTCATCGCGTTGCGCCGGTCGGGACGGTCGAAGATCAGCCAGCCGACATGGCCGCGCCGCTCGACGACGAGGGTCTCGTAGGTCATGGTGGGTCCGTTCCGCCGGATGGCTGTGTCGGGTCGTGGCCGCCGCCCCCCGGCGTGGGCCCGTAGCTCTCGGCCAGCTCGCGCCGCCGTACCTTGCCGATCTCGGTCCGCGGGAAGTCGTCGACGAACCGCACGTCCACCGGCACCTTGTAGCCCGCCAGCGACGCGCGGGCGGAGGCCAGCAGCGCCTCCGCCTCGGGACGCTCCCCCGCCGCCGGTCGGATCCAGGCCACCGGGACCTCGCCCAGCCGCCGGTCGGGCACCCCGGCCACGCAGGCGTCCGCGACGCCCGGATGGCGGCGCAGCACCTCCTCCACCTCCGCGGGCACGATCTTGAACCCGCCGCGGTTGATCATGTCGGAGACCCGGCCCTCGATCCACAGGAACCCGTCGGCGTCCAGCCGCCCCAGGTCGCCGGTGCGCAGGAAACCGCCGGCCAGGCGGTCCGGCTCGATCTCCCCCTCGCGCATGCCGAAGGAGGAGCGGATCCAGATCTCCCCGACCTCGCCGGGCGGCAGCTCGCGGGACTCCTCGTCCATGATCCGGACGGCGATGCCGGGGTGCGGGCGGCCCACCGCGCCCAGCTTCGCGTCGCCGAATTCGCGCGTGTCCGCGGCCGTCCAGCCGACCACCTCGCCGCCGAGCTCGGTCTGCCCGTAGGAGTTGAGGATCGCGACGCCGAACCGGTCGCGGAAGCGCCGGGCCTGGGCGGGCGTCAGCGGCGCGGTGATCGAGCGGACGAGCTTCAGCGGCGCCAGGTCGGTGACCCGCGGGTCCTCCGACAGCATGGCCATCATGGCGGGCGCCAGGATCGTCGACCTGATCCCGAAGCGCTTCACCAGGGCGGCGAAGTCGGCGGGGTCGAACCGGTCGAGCAGGACGGCCGGGGCGCCCAGCCGGAACGCGAACAGGGCGTTCCAGATCCCGGCCCACAGCGCGAGCGAGGTGGGGATCAGGTTCGGCATCGGGGCCTTGGCGACCCCGCCCGCACCCGCACCCGCGCCCGCGCCGCGCGAGCCGTTCGAGCCGCCCGAAGCACCTGAACCACCCGAGCCGCCGGAGCCGCCGGAGCCGCCGCGCAGCTTGGCGATCACGGTGTCGATGCCGTCGCGCACGCCCTCGTGGCGCAGCACCACCGGCTTGGACGCCCCGGTCGTGCCCGAGGTCCGCATGATGATGGCGGCGTCGTCCGGCAGGCCCCCTCCGGGGCGGCGGGCCGCGGTCGCCGGGTGGTGGGTCCACGAGCCGCGCGAGCGCTCGACCAGCCGGTCGAGGTGGTGCGGCACGCGGCCGGCATCGGCGGGACCCGTGAGCACGACGGCGGGCGCCGCCGCCTCGAGATGGCCGCGCACCTCCGCGTCGGAGAGCCTGGCGTTGACCGGGACGTACACCCCGCCCGCCAGCCAGGTGGCGAACATGGCGGTCATCGCGCTCGCGCCCGCGTCCACGACGCAGGCGACGGCGGTGCCCTCCACCCGGCCGAGCCGGTGCGCCAGCGCCCGCGCCGCCTCCGTCAGCTCGGCGAGGGTGAGCGCTCCGTCCTTCCAGTGCAGCACCGCGCCGCCGGGCGGACCCGGATGCCGGGTGAGGAACGCGGCCAGCCCCTCTCCGGCCGGCCCTTCCGTCAGCTCGGGCACCGGCTCCCCCTCACCGGCCTCATACGGTCCGCTCCAGGTGCCGCGCGAGGCTCTCGACGTGCTCGGCCGGCCTGCCGAGCAGCTCGCCGCTCGTCCAGGCGCGCTTGTAGTACAGGTGCGCGTCGTGCTCCCAGGTGAAGCCGATGCCGCCGTGCAGCTGGATCGTCTCGGCCGCCACGAAGGCGTACGCCTCGGCGCAGTACGACCCGGCGACCGCGGCGGCCACCGCGAGGCCGGGAAGGTCGCGCAGGTCGCCGGCGCCGCGGCCGGTCCCGGCGAGCGGGTCCTCCGCCGCGGCCTGCGCGGCGGCCATCGCCGCCGACCGCGCCGACTCGACCCGGATCAGCATCTCCGCGGCCCGCTGCTTGACCGCCTGGAAGGAGCCGATCGGACGGCCGAACTGCACCCGCGAACAGGCGTGCTCGACGACGGCCTCCACGCAGCGCGCGGCACCACCGGCCTGCTCGCAGGCCAGCAGGGCACGGCCGACGTCCAGGGCCCGTCCGAGCGCACGGGCGGCGTCCGCCCCGCCGAGCCGCCGCGCGGGCGCGCCATCGAAGGTCACGGCCGCCTGCTTCCTGGTGGGGTCGAGCGTGACGAGCGGGGTCACGGCCAGCCCCGGCGCATCGGCCCGCACCGCGAACACCGCCGTCTCCCCGCCGTCCAGACGCGCGGGCACGAAGATCAGGTCGGCGGACGCCCCATCGACCACGTAGCCGGCGGCGCCGTGCAGCACGTGGCCGTCGCCCCGCTGCGAGGCCTGGGCGGCGGCGCCGTCCGGCAGCAGGCGCCCGTCGGGGTCCATCGTGGCGACGGCCACCACCAGCGCCCCGGAGCACAGGTCCGGCAGGAACTCGCGCCGCGCCCGCGCGTCGTCGAGGCAGAGCAGCAGGGGGATCGCGAGGCCGGCGGTGGCCAGCAGCGGGGCGCACAGCAGCGCGCGGCCCGCCTCCTCGAACACCACGCCCAGCTCCACGTAGGAGAAGCCGCTCCCGCCGTGCTCCTCGGGGACCGCCAGGCCGGCCAGGCCCAGCTCCCCGCACAGGCGCCGCCACGTCCTGGGGTCCCAGCCGCGCGCGGTGTCCATCTGCCGCCTGACCTCCGCCGGGGGCGACAGGTCCCGCAGGGCCTCGCGGACCGACGCGCGCAGCAGGCCCGGCTCGTCGCCGCCGACGCCGGCCGCCGCGCTCACGCGCGCTCCCGGGCGAAGCGCTCGATGGTGGCGTCGAACGCACCCTCCAGAGTGGTGGCGCGGCCGGGCGGTCCGGGGAGCCGGACCGGGCCGTGCTCGCGGCTGGGCAGCAGGATCGTCGCGCTCGCCGGGGAGGTGACCTCGCCGCGCTGGTTGCGGGTGCGCAGCTCCAGGTCGACCGCGGGGCGGTCGCCCTCGGCCAGGTAGCGGCGGGTCACCTCGCCCTCGGCGAACTGGACGTCGCCGACGTAGTTGAAGCGGCGGAACTCCACCCGCAGCCGCCACAGCCAGCCGTCGTCGCCCATCCAGTCGGTGCACGCGTGGATCAGCCAGGTCTCGCGCATCCGCCCGTAGTCGAACGTGGTCGGGTTGCCCGACTTGCGGGCGAAGGCGGGGTCCCAGTGCACCCGCTGCATGGCGTCCGGCACGCCCAGCTCGTCGCGGTGGTAGAAGCGCGGAACGCGCCGCCGGTTCCGGTACGCCAGCCGCAGCGGCGCGACGTTGTACATCCCCATGCCCATGCCGACGTGCCAGCAGACCATGTCGGTGACGGTGAGCGGCCCCTTGACCAGCGGCCCGACGGGGTCGCCCACCCGGACGTCCTCCCACCAGCGCGGTTCGGCGCCGCGCGGGGCCTCGGCGGCGCAGCGGGCGTCGAGATCGGCGATGGCCTCCTCGGTCCACGGCTCGATCGCGACGTCGTCGTACTTCCGGCGCTCGCGGGCCTTGCCGCGCTCGGTGCGGAACATCATGCGGTACTGGGCGCCCAGCAGCGTCCCCTCGTCGGTCTGGAACGCCTGGGCGGTCCACTCCTGGACGCCGCGCCCGCCGAAGTCGCTGGGCCTGTCGACGACGCCGACCAGGGCGGTGCGGCGCAGGATCTCGTGGCCGGGGGTCAGCGGGGCCCACCACTCGCGCTCGCTCGCGGCGTAGAAGGCGTGCACGCCGCGCAGCGGGTCGCCGCGCAGCTCGTCCTGCCGTTCCATCTCGGCGTCGCTGAGCGCGTCCTCGCCGATCAGGCTGTCGCCCCCGACCAGGGCGGGCGGGGCGATGGTGCCCTTCCAGCGCGTGCCGGCCGCGTAGCCGGGGTCCGACCACAGCGGGTTGTCGTCGCCGTAGGACCAGGCGACGTGGCGGAAGGCGTCCTCGCCGGGGCGGCGGTAGTGCGGCGGCGCGGGATAGACCTGCGGGATCCCGATCCGGGCTCGGAGCCGCTCGACCCCCTCGTCGGTGATCGTGCCGGTAGCCACGTCGCTCATCCCGTCCCTTCGGCGGCGCGGCCGTCCGGCGCGCTCGCCGGTCCGGGCGTGTCCCACGCTTGCCTGGCCAGACTATTTTATACAATATTGATCTCATGGCGTTCAAGGGCGGCCGGCCCGCCCGGGGGGCGAGGAGCGAACGTGGCGGACGCGGTCGGAGGGACCCTGCTGGTCGAACGGCACGGCCCGGTCGGCTGGCTGACCTTCCACCGGCCCGAGGTCGGCAACGCGATGGACGCGGAGATGATGGCCGCGCTGCCGCACGCCTGGACGTCTCTGGACGCCGACCCCGCGGTGCGGGCCATCGTCGTCACCGGCGCCAGCCGCGCCTTCCAGACCGGCCTGGACATGGTCCAGCTCAGCCGCGACCCGGACGCCCTGAAAGAGATGTCGCGACGGACCAGGCGCGCCGACCCGCGCCTGACCGCCTGGCACCTCGGCGTCGCCAAGCCGGTCGTCACCGCGGTCAACGGGGTGTGCGCCGGCGGCGGCCTGCACTTCGTGGCCGACTCCGACATCGTCGTCGCCTCCACCCGCGCCCGCTTCCTCGACCCGCACGTCAGCGTCGGGCAGGCCAGCGCGTTCGAGCCCATCGGCATGGCGCGCCGCGCCGCCTTCGGCACGGTCGCCCGGATGGCGCTGACCGGCGCGCACGAGTCCGTCTCGGCCGCCGACGCCCTGCGGCTGGGCTGGGTGAGCGAGGTCGTCGAACCCGATGACCTGCGGGAGACCGCGCAGCGGCTCGGCGAGCGGATCGCCCGGAACGACCCGGCGGCCGTCGCCGCCGCCAAGCGCGCCCTGTGGCGCGCCCTGGAGACCGGACTGACCAGCGCGAGAGGAGACGCCGGTGAGCGATGAGCCGTCCCTGGCCGCGAGCCGCACCGAGGAGGAGGCGGTCCGCGCCGTCCGGCGGTGGATCGCCGGGCACGTCCCCGCGGCCTGGCGGGAGGCCGCGGAACGGGGCGGGCCGAGCGCGGTGCGGTCGGTCCGCGAGCCCGAGGAGTACCGCGCCTGGTACCCCGCCTTCGCCCGCAGCGGACTCGTCGTGCCGCAGTGGCCGGCGGAGTACGGCGGTCTCGGCTGGCCACGCGTCCTGGCCCGTGCCGCCGAACGCGAACTGGCCCCCTACCACCTGCCGCGCCTCAACCCGCTCGGGCTGAACCTGGCCGCCCCCGCCCTGTTCGAGCACGGGACGCCCGAGCAGCGCCTCCGGTACCTGCCCCGGATCGTGTCCAACGAGGAGGTGTGGTGCCAGCTGTTCAGCGAGCCCGGCGCGGGCAGCGACCTGGCCTCCCTGGCCACGCGCGCCGAGCGCGACGGGGACCTCTGGCGCGTCACCGGCCAGAAGGTGTGGACGACCTGGGCGCACCTGGCCGACTACGGCGTGCTGCTGGCCCGTACCGACCCCGACGTCCCCAAGCGCCGGGGCATCACCTACTTCCTCATCGACATGCGCCAGCCGGGGGTCGAGGTCCGCCCGCTCCGCCACATCGGCGGGGAGGTCGACTTCAACGAGGTGTTCCTGGACGGCGCCGTCGTGCCCGACGCCCAGCGCGTCGGCGAGGTCGGCCAGGGCTGGAAGGTGGCCCGGGCGACGCTGAGCGGCGAGCGGCAGATGGTCTCCGGGTCGGGCTCGGGCGGCGTGGACCGCATCGGCGGCTCGGGCACCCGGAGGCTGGTCCGGCTCGCCCGGGAACGGTCGGCCCGCGGCCTGCCCTACGGCTGGGACGACCGGGACACCAGGCACCGGCTCGTGCGGCTGTGGTGCGAGGAGCAGATCAGGGCGTGGACCAACGACCGCGTCCGCTCCGGCCTGAAGGCGGGCCTGCCGCCCGGACCCGAGAGCTCCATCGGCAAGGTGCACGGCTCGGAGCTCAACCAGCGCGTCCAGGAGGCCGCCGCCCGCATGCTCGGCGCGGCCGGCACCGCGTGGAAGGGCGACCCGGGCGAGTACGCCGGGTCGATGCCCGCGGAGGTGCGCGGCATGCTGCGCAGCCGCGCCAACACCATCGAGGGCGGGACGAGCGAGGTCAACAAGAACATCCTGGCGGAGCGGGTCCTGGGCCTGCCCAAGGAGCCAGACCCGTGGGAGGGCAGGCCGTGGCGGGAGGTCCCGCGCGGCTGAGCCCGGCCGGGCGGCGCAGGGCCCGCTCAGAGGCGCACGATGTGGCCGCCGTCGATGGCCACGATCTGGCCGGTCATCCAGGCGGCTTCGTCGGAGAGCATGAACAGCAGGGCGCCCACATGGTCCTGCGGCTTGCCGAGGCGCTTGAGCGCGAGCCCCTGGACCATGGGGTCGATGAACTCCTCGGGCACGACGTCGCGGGTCGCGGCGGTGTCCGTCGGGCCCGGTGCCAGGGCGTTGACCCGGATGTTCATCCAGCCCATCTCCGCGGCCAGGTTGACGGTGAGGCTGTTGAGGGCCGCCTTGGCGAGCGAGTAGAAGCCGCCCGCCATCCAGGCCGCCGTCGACGACTGGTTGACGATGGAGCCGCCGCCGCGCTCGCGCATCGAGCGGTATACCGCGCGGGTGCAGTGCAGCGCGCCGTTGAGGTTCACCGCCATGAACCGCTGGTAGTAGTCCAGGTCGACCTTGGTCAGCGCCTCGACCTTCATCCCCCCGTAGATCGCTGCGTTGTTGACCAGGTGGTCGATGCCGCCGAAGGCCTCCACGGCCGCGTCGGCCATGGCCTGCGCGCTGGCGGGGTCGGCCACGTCGGTCACCACGGCGCGGGCGGTGCCGCCGGCGGCCTCGATGTCCTTGGCGACCGCCGCGGCGCGCTCGCCGTTGAGGTCGGCGACCACGACCCGGGCGCCCTCGGCGGCCAAGGCCTTGGCGTAGGCCTCGCCGATGCCCTGGCCCGCACCGGTGACGACGGCGACCCGTTCCTCGAAGCGCATGGCGCACCCTTCGACGCTGCGCCGGAGCCCGTCCGCCCGTGCCGGCGGGCGGACGGCGCTGGCCCGGCATTGCTGTTCACTGTTGTGCGGATTATATATAGCATCAAGTCTACAAAACGGCCGTGGTTGACCCCGGTCACCCTCCCGGCCGGACCCGTTCGCCGAGCACCAGTGGAGGCCCCATGCCGGAGGTCGAGCGCGAGGAACGGATGCTGATCGGGGGGCGGCTCGTCCCGGCGTCCGGCGGCGGCACGTTTCCCGACGTCAACCCGGCGACCGAGGAGGAGATCGGGGTGGCGGCCGACGGCACCGCCGCCGACATGGACGCCGCCGTCCATGCGGCGCGCGCGGCCTTCGACGAGACCGGCTGGTCCACCGACCCCGGCTTCCGCGCGCGCTGCCTGCGCCAGCTCCAGGAGGCGCTGGCCAAGCACGCCGAAGAGATGCGCGCGACGATCGTCGCCGAGGCGGGCGCGCCCGTCGCCCTCACCCACGGCGCCCAGCTCGACATCCCCCGCGAGGGCCTCGGCTGGGTCGCCGACCTGGCCGAACGGTACGCGTGGACCACCGACCTGGGCGTCGCCGAGCCGTACGGCATCCGCTCACACCGCTACCTGCGCCGCGAGCCGACCGGTGTCGTCGGGGCGATCACCCCGTGGAACTTCCCCATGCAGATCAACCTGGCGAAGGTCGGCCCCGCGCTGGCGGCGGGCAACACGGTCGTGCTCAAACCCGCGCCCGACACCCCCTACACCGCCACCCTCCTCGGCCGCCTCGCCGCCGAGGAGACCGATCTGCCGCCGGGCGTGCTCAACGTCGTGACCTCGTCCCGCCATGGGATCGGCCAGATGCTGGCCGAGGACGAGCGCGTCGACATGGTCTCCTTCACCGGGTCCACCGCGACCGGTCGCATGGTCATGCGGGCCGGGGCGGGCACCATCAAGAAGGTCTTCCTGGAACTGGGCGGCAAGTCGGCCCTCCTCGCCCTGGACGACGCCGACCTCAAGAAGGCCGTCGGCAACGCCGCGTTCCAGATCACCACGCACGCCGGCCAGGGCTGCGCCATCCTCACCCGGCTCGTCCTGCCCCGCTCCCGCTACGAGGAGGGACTGGAGCTGCTGGTGGAGACCCTGCGCGGCTGGCCGTACGGGGATCCGACCGACCCCGGCAACCTGATGGGGCCGCTGATCAGCGAACGGCAGCGCGAGCGCGTCCTCGGATACATCGCGACCGGGGTGCGGGAGGGGGCCCGCCTCGCCCTCGGCGGCGGCGTGCCAGGCCACCTGCCGAGCGGCTACTACGTGGAGCCGACCGTGCTGGCCGACGTCCACCCCGACGCCACGGTCGCCCAGGAGGAGATCTTCGGGCCGGTCATCGCCGTGCTGGCGCACGACGGCGACGACGACGCGGTCCGTATCGCGAACAACTCCCGGTACGGCCTGTCCGGGATGGTGGTCAGCGCGTCCGACGAGCGCGCCCGCGCGGTCGCCCACCGGGTCCGGACCGGGACGATCTCGGTCAACGGCGGCCTGTTCTACGGCGCCGACGCGCCCTTCGGCGGATACCGGCAGAGCGGTGTCGGGCGCGAGAGCGGCGTGGCCGGCTTCGAGGAGTACCTGGAGATCAAGACCATCGCGGAGGCGGGGTGAGCGGCACCTCATGAGCGACCACTCTGCGCCGACCGGCGCCGCCGCGACCGGCGACGGCTCCGCGGCAGGCGACAAACCCCGGGCCGGCGACAAACCCACGGAGGGCGACAAGCCTCCTGCGGGCCGCCGCCCCACGGTAAGCGACAAACCCGAGCAGGGCGACAAACCCTCCGTGGACGACAAACCCCAGGCGGGCGACCAACCCGCAGAGGACGACAACCTCGCGGTGGACGGCCGCACCGCGACTGGCGGTGGGGGCTTGGCGGGGCGGCGGATCCTGGTGGCGGGCGCGTCCGCGGGCATCGGGCGGGCGCTGGCCGTGCGCGCGGTGCGGGACGGCGCGCGCGTCCTGCTGACCGCGCGCCGGGCGGAGCTGCTCGAGACCGCGGTCGCGGAGGCGGGCGGCGGCGAGCGGCTGGCCGCCGACCTGTGCCGCGAGGACGACTGCGCCCGGATCGCGGCGACCGCGCGCCGGGCGCTCGGCGGTATCGACGTCGTGGTCTTCTGCGTGGGCGCCGCCCGGCTCCGCATGATCGCCGACACCACCGGCGACGAGGTGCGCGGCCTGTTCGACGCCAACGTGCTGAGCGCGCACCGGCTGCTGCGCGCCTGCCTCCCGGAGCTGGCGCCCGGCGCCATGGCGATGGTGCTGTCGTCGGAGACCGTCGGCCAGCCGCGCACGGCGCTGGGCGGCTACGCCACCGCCAAGGCCGCGCTGGAACGGCTGGTGGAGGCCTGGCGGGTGGAGCATCCCGGCCTGCGGTTCACCGTCGTCAGGGTCGGCGCCACCTTCCCCACCGAATTCGGCGCCGGCTTCGAACCGGACCTGCTGCACCGCGCGCTGGAGGACTGGAGCGTGCGCGGGCTGGCGCAGGAGGAGTTCATGGCGCCCGGAGAGGTGGCCGACGTGCTGGCCGAGGTGATCGCGGCGGCCGCGGGCCGTCCCGCGATCGGACTCGACCATCTGACCGTCCGGTCGCCGTCCCCGGTCGTCGGCGCCTTCGGCGGCGCCATCTCCCGATCGGCCGGGGGCCGCGGCGCCCAGGCCGGTCCCCCGCCCCCCGGACCAGGAGCGCTGCATGGTTGAGTACAACCCCTTCCGCAAGGAAACGGTGCACAATCCGTTCCCCGTCTACCGGCGCCTGCGCGACGAGGCGCCCGTCTACCACAACGAGGACGTGGGGTTCTGGGCCCTGTCGCGCTACCAGGACGTCATCGACGCGCATCTGGACACCGACGCCTTCTCCAGCGCGCACGGCGTGACGATCGAGGGCGCCGACCAGGGCGCGCCGTTCCTCATCACCAAGGACCCGCCCGAGCACACCGTGCACCGCAAGGTGGTGGCGCGGCTGTTCACCCAGCGGCGGATCGGCCTGCTGGAGCCGTTCATCCGCCGCACGGCCGCCAGGCTGCTGGACCGGCTCCTGGGCGCCGACCGCTTCGACCTGGTGCAGGACTTCTCGTTCCGGCTGCCGCTGGACGTCATCAGCGAGCTGATCGGCATCCCGGAGGAGCGGCGCGAGCGGATCCACGAGCTGAGCGACCGGATCGCCGCGCGCACCGAGGACATGGGGATGCCGCCCGACGGCTACGAGGCGAGCGCCGAGCTGTGGGGGCTGCTGGCGGAGCTGGTGAAGGACCGGCGCGCCAACCCGGGCGACGACGTGATCACCCTGCTGATGAACACGCCGGTGGAGGACGGGGAGGGCGGCACGCGCTCGCTGAGCGACGGCGAGCTGGCCTCCCGGTTCCTGGAGCTGGCCTTCGCCGGGCACGAGACGGTCGCCAAGCTCATCCCGAACGGGGCGATCGCGCTGAGCTGGTATCCCGACCAGCGGCGCGAGCTGGTGGCGGACCCGTCGCTGATCCCCAACGCGGTGGAGGAGATGCTGCGCTGGGACCCGCCCTCGCACTACCAGGGCCGCTGGACGCTCAAGGACGTCGAGCTGCACGGCACCGTCATCCCGGCCGGGCAGCGGGTCGTCCTGGTGACCGGGTCGGCCATCCACGACGAGCGCAAGTACCCCGATCCGGAGCTGTTCGACATCCACCGCGACATCGACCGGCACGTCAGCTTCGGTTTCGGGCGGCACCTGTGCCTGGGGGCGTCGCTGGCCCGGCTGGAGACCCGGGTCGCGTTCGAGGAGCTGCTCCGGCGGTTCCCGGACTTCACCTTCGACGAGACCGGCGTGGAGCGGCACTACTCCAGCAACGTCCGGGGCCTGTCCCGGCTGCCGCTGCTCGTGGAGCGGTCGCGTTCGTCCCGGACCGTGTGAAAGGAGCGACGGCGATGCCCGACCACCCCGTCAACGACGCCATCAACCTGGTCAGCGGCGAGTTCTGGGGCCGCGACCCGCACGACGAGCTGCGGTGGATGCGGGAGAACGCGCCCGTCTACCGGGACGGGAACGCCGGCGTGTGGGGGATCTCCAGGCACGCCGACGTCAAGCGGGTCTCCCGGATGCCCGAGGTGTTCTCCAGCGCGCACGGGATCCGGGCCGACGCCGACCCGATGCCGATGATGATCGACATGGACGATCCGGGGCACAAGCTGCGCCGCAAGCTGGTCAGCGCCGGTTTCACCCCGCGCCGGGTGGCGGCGCAGGAGGACTACCTGCGCCGGGTCTGCGACGAGATCATCGACGCGGTCTGCGAGCGCGGCGAGTGCGACGTCGTCGCCGACATCGCCGCCCCGCTGCCGCTGATCGTGATCGGCGACGCGCTCGGCGTGGCGCCCGAGGACCGCGGGATGCTGCTGACCTGGTCCGACGACATGCTGCGGGGCCTGACCGGGGGCGATGACCCGGATCTGCTGGTCAAGGCGGGCGAGGCGTTCGCCGGGTTCACCGGGTATGCGGCCCGCGCGGTCGAGGAGCGGCGGGACGAGCCGCGCGACGACCTGCTGAGCGTGCTCGTGCACGCCGAGATCGACGGCGACCGCCTGGACCTGGACTCGCTGGTCCAGGAGTCGCTGCTGATCCTCATCGGCGGTGACGAGACCACCCGGCACGTGATCTCCGGCGGGCTGTACCAGCTGTGCGTCCATCCGGGCCAGCGGCGGGCGCTGATCGAGGATCCGGGCGGGATCCCCGCGGCGGTGGAGGAGATGCTGCGCTGGGTTTCCCCGATCAAGAACATGAACCGGACGGCGGTCCGGGACGTGGAGCTGGGCGGGCAGCTGATCCGCGAGGGCGACTCCGTCCTGCTCCTCTACCCGTCGGCCAACCGGGACGAGGAGGTCTTCGACGACCCGTTCCGGTTCGATGCCGGGCGCGCCCCCAACGACCATCTCGCCTTCGGCAATGGCCCGCATTTCTGTCTCGGCAACAGCCTGGCGCGGCTGGAGCTGAAGGTGATGTTCGAGCGGCTGCTGGCGCGGCTGCCCGACATCGAGCCGGTGGGGGAGGGCGAGCCGGCCTGCCGGCCCGCCAACTTCGTCTCCGGTTACGAGTCGTTCAGGGTGAGGTTCACCCCGACCGCGCCGGCGGCGGCCTGACATGGGCGAACGCGACGGGATCGGCGCACTCCCCGAGATCGGCTTCTACGGGCTGGCGGGCCATGCCGGCACGCCGCGCGACCTGCTGGGGCAGTTCGGGGCGGGGGCGGACGGCGTCATCCTGCACGGCGTCACCCCCGCCGAGGCCGAACCGGTCGTGACGGCCTACCGCGAGGTGCGCCAGGACGGGGCGGCCGCGGCCGCCGGGAGCGCGATCCTCAACCCGGGGAGGGGCTGAGATGGGCGCGGCCGTGGTCGACGATCCGGCGGGCCTCACCCCGGAGTGGCTGAGCGAGGCCCTCGGCGGCACCGTGACGGCGGTGGCGCGGCGGCGGGTCGGCGCGCGCGACCTGTCCTACTTCCTGTGCACGAGCCTGGAACCCGATGACCGCGCCGAGCACGAGCGGACGCTCGTGGAGGCGTACCGCACGGCCCTGGCCCGGTACGGCGTGAAAGGCTACGACCCGGCCACCTGCTTCGAGGACTACCGCTTCGCCGCCCTCCAGGGACCGCTCATCACCGTGCTCGGCTGCGGGTACGGGGCGCGGACCGAGCGCGGCGACGAGATGTTCCTGACCATGGCGGCCCGCTCCTGCGCCGCGATCCGGGAGCTGGGCTCGCTCGACCTGATCTGACGGAGGACGCGCCGCATGCCGGACTACACGACCATCCGCTACGAGGCCGAGGACGGCGTCGCGTGGGTGACGCTGAACCGCCCCGACGTGCACAACGCCTTCGACCTGCAGATGATGCGCGAGGTGCACGCGTGCTGGCGGGCGCTGCGGGACGACGACGAGGTCAGGGTGATCGTCCTGACCGGGGAGGGCGACAAGGCGTTCTGCACCGGGCTGGACCGCTCGGCGGTGAGCAACCCGGACGCGCCGAAGGAGTTCGGCCAGCAGCGCGGCGACACTCCCCTGCACGCCAACGATCCGGTCGACCTGCTGCCGCCCAAGACGGGGGCGCAGCTGTGGAAGCCGGTGATCGCCGCGGTGAACGGCATGGCGTGCGGCGGCGCGTTCTACATGCTGGGCGAGGTGGAGTTCATCATCGCCGCCGAGCACGCCACCTTCTTCGACCCGCACACCACGACCGGGATGGCGGCGGTGTTCGAGCCGATGCTGATGCTGCAGCGGATGCCGCTGGGCGAGGTCATGCGGATGTCGCTGATGGGGACGCACGAGCGGCTGAGCGCGCGCCGCGCCTACGAGATCGGGCTGGTGCAGGAGGTGGTGCCCGCCGGGGAGCTGCGGGAGGCGGCGGCGCGGGCGGCGCGGGCGATCGCGAGCCAGCCGGCGCTGGCCGTCCAGGCCACCGTGCGGGCGATCTGGTACGCCCAGGAGCTCGGGCACCGGCAGGCGATCGACGTGGGCAAGACGCTCGTCCAGCTCGGCATCGACGAGAAGTCCATGGCCGAGGGGCAGCGCGCCTTCGCCTCGGGCCGCCGTCCCGAGTGGCGGCTGCGCTGAGCGTACGGCGTGCCGGGCGTCCCGGCCCGGCCGTCTCACCGTGGACGGCGGGACCACCGCCGTCGACCGCTGACCAAGGCCCTCCCCCGGCACAGAGACGACCCCCGGCACAGAGACGACCCCGGCACAGAGACGAGGCGAGCCATGAGCGATTCCGGCGACAGCAAGCCCCTGGAGGGGACGGCCGCGCTGGTGACCGGCGGCGGCAGCGGCATCGGGCTGGGCTGCGCGGCCCGGCTGGCGGCGGACGGCGCCGCGGTCACCATCTGCGGCCGGACCGAGGCGCGGCTGCGGGAGGCCGCCGCGGGCGCGGCCGGCGACCTCTCCTACGTCGTCGCGGACGTGACCGACGAGGAGCAGGTCGCCGCCGCGGTGCGGGCCGCGGCGGAGCGCGGACCGCTGCGCGCGGTGGTCGCGAGCGCGGGCGGCTCCGGCTCCATCGGCCCGGTCGGCATGCTCGACGCCGCGGCCTGGCGGGACACCCTGGACCTCAACGTCACCGGCACCATGTTCACGATCAAGCACGCGGCGCGGGCGATGGCGGGCGCGGGCGGCGGCGCGGTCGTGGCGATCTCGTCGATCGCCGCGTCCAACACGCACCGCTGGTTCGGCGCCTACGGGGTGTCCAAGGCGGCCGTCGACCATCTGGTCCGGCTGGCCGCCGACGAGCTGGGCGGCGCGGGGATCCGGGTGAACGGCATCCGGCCCGGCCTGGTGCGCACCGAGCTGGTCGCGGGCATCACCGACCCCGGGCCCGTCCTGGACGACTACCTGTCCTGCATGCCGATCTCCAGGGTGGGCGAGCCCGAGGACATCGCCGCCGCGGCGCGCTTCCTGGTCGGCCCCGAGTCGTCCTGGATCACCGGCCAGGTCGTCAACGTCGACGGCGGGCACCACCTGCGGCGGGGGCCGGACTACTCCTCGCTCTTCGAGCCGCTGTTCGGCGAGTCCGGGCTGCGCGGGCTGGCCTTCGAGCCTCCCTCCTGAGCCGGACGCCTTGACAGGGAGCCGTGCCGGAGGCATTTTTGAACGGATTTCGAAAATGCATCCGGTAATGGAGGCAGCGATGACCACCTCCGAGACCGCACCCCCTACCGGCCCGCGCGCCCTCGCTGGGCTGCCGATGCCGCGGGACGCCGGCCTGCTGTCCGACGAATCCCGCCGCACCAGGGTCATCCGGCGCCCCGAGGGCCGCTTCCCGTTCCCCGTCCCCAACGGCTGGTTCATCGTCGCCCGCGGCGGCGAGCTCGGCGCCGGCGACGTGCTGCCGCTGTACTACTTCGGCCGCGACCTGGTGCTGTTCCGCGGCGAGGACGGCGCGCCGCACCTGCTCGACGCCCACTGCCCGCACCTGGGCGCGCACCTGGCGGTCGGCGGCCGGGTCGAGGAGGACCGCATCCGCTGCCCGTTCCACGGCTGGGCCTTCGACGGCTCCAGCGGGCGCTGCGTGGACGTCCCCTACGACGAGCACGACCACATCCCGCGCCGCGCCGAGACCCGCGCCCACCCGACGGTCGAGCGCAACGGGATGGTCTGGGCCTGGCACCACCTGACCGGCGGGGCGCCCTTCTACGACGTCCCCGAGGTGCCCGAGTTCGACGACGGCGCGTGGTCGCCGCCCGTCGTGAGGGAGTTCCGGATCGCCACCTGCTGCCAGGAGATGGCCGAGAACAACGTGGACCGGGCGCATTTCAAGTACGTCCACGGCACCGGCGCCGTCCCCGAGGAGGAGTTCCACGTCGACGGCGCCTACAAGCGCGCCGTGGGCGCGGGCGGGGACTTCGTGCGCGAGGGCTTCGGCCTCGGGCTCGGCGTGCTGAGGCTCAAGGGCTGGACGACGTTCATCTCCAGCACCACCCCGATCGACGAGGACAACGTGCACGTCCGGTGGATCTTCACCTCCCCGCGGTCGCTCGGCGAGAACGCGGCCGAGGAGGCCGCCGCGGCGTTCTGCGAGGGGATCAGCCAGGACATCCCCATCTGGGAGAACAAGGTCTACCGCGACCGGCCGGTGCTGCGGCCGATGGAGAAGGAGATCGGCGAGCACCGCCGCTGGTCGCGGCAGTTCTACACGCTGCCCGAGGACGACTGACCCGGGCGCTCGCCCACACCCCGCCCCCACCACCCCGCGAGGAGATCCGATGAGCCGCACCCGCTGGGTCCGGGAGCCCGCCGCCGGCGACGCGCTGACCAAGTCCGTCCCGGTGCTCCCCGCCGTCGAGGTCGTCTACCTGACCGACCCCGGCCTGCTCGCCGAGGTCCTGCCGCCCCCGCTGGCGCCGCCCGCCGAACCCCGCGTCCATGTCCGGATCACCGACGTCGACCTGGCCTTCGGCGAGTACCGGCACAAGGAGCTGGTCGGCTACTACGCCGTCGACGCCGAGTACGAGGGTGAGCCCGGCGAGTACCCGCTGCTGATCCCGATCGACATGGAACCGGCCGTGGCGATCAGCCGGGAGCGCTACGGGGAGCCGAAGAAGCTGGCCGACATCGAGCTGACCCGCGACGGCGACCGGGTGGCCGGCCGCATGACCCGGCAGGGCGTGACGTTCGTCGAGATCGAGGGCCGGGTCGTCGAGCCGCTGCCGGTGCCCGCGCCGTACCCGGCCCGCCAGTTCTGGTTCAAGTTCCTGCCCGCGGTGGAGGGCCCCGGCTTCGACGCGGGCCCGCTGCTGGTGCGGATGGAACAGGTGCGCAAGCCCGAGTCGGTGGAGCGCGTGGACGGCACGCTCGTGCTGCGCGACCTGCCGAGCTGCCCGGTCGTCGACCTTCCCGTGCGGGAGGTCGTCTCGATCCAGTGGGTGCGGCGCTCCAGCGAGAACACCCCGCGGGTCGTGGCCGAGGTCGACCCCGTGGCCTTCGCGCCGTACGCCGCCGCCCGCTACTGAGCCCGCTCCGGAGACCACGATGGACGACAGCAGGTACACCCTCATCTCCACCGACAGCCACGCCGGGCTGCCCGCCGAGCGGTACCGCGAGTACGTCGACCCCGGGCACCGCCGGGCGTTCGACGAGGCGGCGGCCGAGGCCGAGGCCATGCGCGAGCTCGCGCGGAACGACGACCACCTGAGGTTCCTCGCCGAGTGGGACAAGGAGATCGGCCACCACGGCGGCATGAAGGGCGCCTGGGACCCCGCGATCCGCGACAAGGAGATGGACCACGACGGCGTCGCCGCCGAGGTGGTCTTCCCCGACGCGGACTCGGCCGGGGTGGGCGGTGTCTCCAGGACGCCGTTCACCGCCGGTCTCGGCTCGACCGGCGACGACGACGCCGAGCTCACCCTCGCCGGGGCGTGGGCGCACAACCGCTGGCTGGTGGAGTTCTGCCAGGACGGCCCGGAGCGCAGGGCGGGCGTGGCGATCGTCCCGCTGCACGACATCGGCGCGGCGGTCGAGATGATCGAGTGGGCCGCCGGCCAGGGGCTCCGCGGCGGCGTCATGATCCCGACCAAGTGGGGGGCGCTGCCCTCCTACAACGACCCGGTCTACGACCCGGTGTGGGCGGCGGCGGCCGGCACCGGGCTGCCGGTGCACACCCATTCGGGCGTCGGCCCGGACGACGACGACTACGGGATCACCCCCGGCCTGATCGCCATCTACACCACCGAGGCGTACTGGTGGGCCGCCCGGCCGCTGTGGGCCCTCATCCTCGGCGGCGTGTTCGAGCGGCACCCCGCGCTCAAGTACGTCATCGCGGAGAACGGCGCCTGGTGGGTGCCCGACATCATCGGCCGGATGGACTCCAAATGGGAAGGCGACCACGCCACCCGCAAGTTCGGGCCCGCGGCCTTCCGCTCGGGTCTCAGCCTGCGTCCCAGCGAGTACTTCGACCGCAACTGCTGGATGGCGGCGTCGGTCATGGGCGACGTCGAGGTGGAGCGGAGGCATGCCATCGGGGTCGGGAACCTCATGTGGGGCAGCGACTATCCGCATCCCGAGGGGTCGTGGCCGAACACCCGGCAGTGGCTGGCCGACCGGTTCCGGGACGTGCCGCAGGAGGACGTGCGGCGCATCCTGGGACTCACCGCCGCCGAGGTCTACGGCTTCGACCTGGACGCCCTGGCACCGCATGTGCGGAGGGTCGGGCCCACGGTCGCCGAGATCCACGGCACGAAGACGGCCTCATGAGCGGACTCGGAAGCGGACTCGGAAGCGGACTCGGAAGCGGCCGCCTCACCGATTTCGCCGGACGGGTCGTGGTGATCACCGGCGGGGCGTCGGGCATCGGGCGGGCGCTCGGCGCGGCCTTCGCCGCGGCCGGTTCCCGGGTCGTGCTGGCCGACGTCGAGAAGGGCAGGCTGGAGGGGACCGCGGCGGAGCTGTCCGCGGCCGGGGCGGGGCCGGGAGGCACGGTGACCGGTGTGGTCACCGACGTGACCGACCCCGATTCGGTGGAGCGGCTGGCGGAGGAGGTCTACGACCGGTTCGGCGCCGTCCACGTCGTGGTCAACAACGCCGGGGTCGGCGCCCCGTCGGCCGACGTGTGGGACACCACGCCCAACGACTGGCGGTGGGTGCACTCGGTCAACGTGTTCGGCGTGGCGCACGGGATCCAGTCGTTCGTGCCGAGGATGCTGGCGGGAGGGGAGCCCGGCCACGTCGTCAACACCTCCTCGGGGGACGGCGCGGTCGACCCGCTCCCCGCTGCGTCGGTGTACGCGGCGAGCAAGGCGGCGGTGTCGACGCTGACCGAGTGCCTCGCCGTCCAGCTCGCCGAGCGCGGGGCGCCGATCGGGGTCTCGCTCTTCCTGCCCTCCGGCGGCCTGCTGGACACCGGGCTGTGGACCGCGGACCGGAACCGTCCCGCCGCGCTGGCCAGGGAGCGCCCGCGCACCACCCCGGCGATCACCGTGGCGCAGCTGGTCTCCTCCGCCGAGGCCGCGGGCAGGACGCTGCGCGTCCAGCCGCTGGACGAGCTGGCGGAGACGGTCCTGGCGGGGATCCTGGACGGGGTCTACTGCATCGCCCTGGACCGGGCGGAGTCGGCGCGCGTCCTGCACGAGCGCGCCGAGCGCTTCGGGCGGGGCGAGGTGCCCACGGTCGCGGCGGGCCATGGCATCCTCGACACGGACTGACATGCGCGGGGCACGAGCGACGAGGGGACGCGGTGACCGAGGGCGGCGACGCGCCGGCACGACCAGGGGGCGGCAGGGCCGGCGGGGGCTCCCGCCGGGTCGGCCGTCCGCCGCGCATCGACCGCGCGGCGATCGCCCGCGCGGCGGGCGAGCTGCCGCTGGAGGAGCTCACGATGCGCTCGGTCGCCGAGCGCCTGGGGGTGAGCGTCGCGGGGCTCTACCACCACGTGTCGGGCCGCGACGAGCTGCTGCGCCTGGCGGCGGAGCAGTCGGGGCTGCGCATGACGCTGCCCCGGGACGAGGGCCAGCACTGGGCGGCGTGGTGCTACCAGTGGGCCGACTACACCCGGCGGGCGTTCGTCGCCGACCCGGAGCTGCTGAAGCAGTACATCGACGGCGCCCTCGGCGCCACGGTGATGGCCGACCACATCGAGGCGGCCATCGGCCTGTGCGTCCGGCAGGGGTTCTCCGAGCAGGACGCCTTCGACCTCTACGAGCTGGTCTCCGAGTGCGCCCTGGGCGGTGCGATCTCGGAGATCCGGGACGGCCGGGACGCGCGGGCGGGCGAGCCGCTGGACCTGGGCCTGCGCAGGGTGCTGGCGGGCCGTCCGGCGGGCGGGATGCCGCGCATCCGGAGGCTGCTGGAGGGCGGCTCGCTGCGGCGGGCGGCGTTCGCCGAGCGGGTCGCGACCGTGCTGGCGGGCGTCGCCGCGCGGCGGGGGGAGGACGGCGAGGAGGTCGTCCGGCAGGTGCTCGCGGCGGCGGCGTCGTCCCCGGAGGGTGCGCGGGCCCGGCACTGACCGCCCGCGGTTCCGCCGCGGAGCCGGCGACCGTCCGCGGTTCCGGTACGGGGTCGGCGCCTGCAGCCCGCCGCGCCGGGGAGGGGGCGGCGTGAGCCGCGACGGCCGCCGCCGCTTCCCGGACCCGGACGGCCTGCACGCGTGCTTCGACGCCGTCCTGCGGGAGGCGCGCGGCGCCGAGGCCGTCGTCGACGGCGGGTTGTGCCTGACCTTCGGCGAGTGGTGGCGGCGGTCGGGGATCGCCGCGACCGCGCTGTCCGATCTGGGGGTCGGGCCGGGCGACGTGGTCTGCCTGGTCCTGCCGTCCTCCGCCGACTTCGCCGTGTGCTACGTGGCGGCGCTGCGGCTGAACGCGATCGTGACGGCCGCCAACCCCCGGCTGGGACGGGACGAGATCGCCCACATCATCGGCCGGACGGCGCCCGCGGTGATCGTGACCGCAGCGCGGAGATCCGCGCGGCGGACGGCACGCGGCTCGGCCCGGGCGAGACCGGCCGGGTGTTCCTGCGCTCGCGGGGGTCGATGCGCGGGTACTGGCGGGAGCCCGGAATGACGGCGGAGACCATGGCCCCGGACGGCTGGATCGCCTCCAGCGACCTGGGTTCGCTGGACGAGGCCGGCAACCTCGCGATCGTCGGGCGGGTGGACGACGCGTACATCCGCGGCGGCTACAACGTGCACCCGTCGGAGGTCGAGCCGGTGCTGCTGGCCCATCCGCGGATCCGGCGGGCCACGGTCGTGGGCGCGCCCGCCCCGGTGATCGGCGAGGTGGGCGTGGCGTTCGCCGTCCCGGACGGGGCGGGGCCGCCGCCGGAGACCGCGGAGATCCGGGCGTGGTGCCGCGGCCGGATCGCGGACTACAAGGCGCCCGACGTCGTGGTGTGGCTCGACGACCTTCCGGTCAACACCACGTACAAGATCGACCGTACCGAGCTGCGGCGCCGTGCCGCGGACGCGGTGGCCGAGCAGTCCCGAACACGTCCGGGATAATATATACGGTATATAATCCCGAGGGAGCCCGAGGCGGCGGTGTGAACGACAAGGTCTACATCCACGAGTTCATCGACATCACCCGGCAGAACCGGGCGCGGTACATGCACCACATGACCGCCAACTGGAGCCCCATCGGCCAGGACCAGCGCGGCCAGCTCTGCTACGGCGTCTGGGGCGTGGTCGGGTCCACCGGCCGCTGGCCGCAGGTGGTGAACATCTGGGAGGAGGACGGCTTCGCCGGGCTGGCGTCCTCCTTCCGGCACGAGCTCGGCAGCGCCACGCTCCAGGACCCGGCGCTGGAGAAGTGGTGGGCAGCGGCGGCCGGCCTGCGCTCGGGCGGCGTGGACCGGCTCATCGTCCCGCACCCCGCCATGCCCACCATCGAGGAGATCTGCCGGGAGGGGGTGCGCGGCGAGGTGTACGCGCACGAGCTGGTCGAGGTGGCGCCCGGCACCGCCCGGCGCGCTCTGGAGTCGGTGGTCGAGGAGGAGGCGGACGGACCCGGCGGCCACGGCTGGCGGCTGGCGGGGGCGTGGACCACCGCGATGCGCAACGACCAGGAGTGCGTTCTGCTGTGGGCGATCCCCACCTGGGAGGCCTGGGCGGACGTCGAGAAGGCCGAGGCCGCGGGGCACCGCCGCCTCCTGCGCCGGGTCGCCCCGCTGATCCGGGACCGGCGGCGGGTCCTGCTGGCCGACTCGCCGCTGTGCCCGTTCAGGACGGGCCGCCAGCCCAGCCGCGACGACCGCGTCGACTGGGTGGACTGAGCCGCCCGGCCGGCGACCGGAGACGGCCGGGGCACCAGTCGAATATTTGATATGTTATTCCACATCACAATGCTGGAGGCGACCGATGGGATCCGGCCCGCCGGGCGGCGCACCGCCCACCCTGACGAGAACCGTCGAATACCCCTACACCCGCACCCCCGGCCCGGTGCTCGGCCCGTTCCTGACCGGGCTGCGCGACGGCAGGATCCTGGGCGGCCGCTGCGACGGCCGCGTGCTGTGCCCGCCCCTGGAGTACGACCCGGCCACCGCGGCACCGCTCCCCCTGGACCTGGTGGACGTCGGCCCCGGAGGCGCCGTCACCTCCTGGACCTGGGTCGCCGAGCCCACCCGGCACCACCCGTTCCCGCACCCGTTCGCCTTCGCCCTGATCCTGCTGGACGGCGCGGACACCCCGCTCGTGCACGCCGTCGACGCGGGTGGCCCGGAGCGGATGGCCACCGGCATGCGGGTCCGCGCCCGCTTCCGGGAGGAGCGGCGCGGCTCGATCACCGACGTCCACTTCGTCCCCGAGGGGACCGAGGTGGACGTGGAGGACGCCGCCGCCCGGCGGATCGAGCCGCAGGGCGAGCCCGTGACGATCACCGAGCATCTGATCTCCCTGGAGTACGGCGAGCCCCTCCACCCGCACCGCGTGCGCTTCGTCCGGGGGCTGCTGGAGGGGCGGATCACCGGCCAGCGCTCCCCCGTCTCCGGCAAGGTGTACGTGCCCGGGCGCGGCTACGACCAGCTGGAACGCGCGCTGATGACCGAGGCCGACGACGTGCCGGTCGCCGACCGCGGGACGGTCTCCTCCTTCACCCGGATCACCCCGGTGCGCTACTACGGCCAGAAGGAGACCGAGCCCTACATCCGCGCGTCGATCGTCCTCGACGGCAGCGACGCGCCGATCACCGGCGTGGACATCCGCACCGTGCCCGTGGAGGAGTTCCGCGTCGGCATGCGGCTGCGGGCCGTCTGGCGTCCCCCCGGCGAGCGGGACGTGAGCGGGTTCGACAACCGGTCGGTGGGCGGCTGGGAGGGCGTCGTCGAACGGTGGGAGCCCACCGGGGAGCCCGACGTGGACGCCCGCGCCCTCGGGGAGCACGCGTGGTGAGCGCGGCACCGGTCCCGCCGGCGGGCCGCGACGTCGCGATCGTGGCCGTGGCGCAGACGCCGGTGTACGAGGCGTACGAGGATTCCGAGGCCTCGCTCGTCATGCGGTGCGTCAACGACCTCCTGGAAACGGCCGGCCTCGACCGCCGCGAGATCGGCTTCACGATCGCCGGGAGCTGCGACTACCTGGCCGGGGCCCCGTTCGCGTTCGTGATGAACCTCGACGGGGTCGGGGCCTGGCCGCCGGTGTACGAGAGCCACGTGGAGATGGACGGCGCCTGGGCCTTCCACGAGGCGTGGCTGCGGTTGCAGTGCGGGGACATCGACACCGCGCTGGTCATCGGGTCGGGCCGGTCGTCTCCGGGACGGCCCCGCGAGGTGTTCGCGCTCCAGACCGACCCGTACACGATGGCGCCCCTGGGGCTGGACCCGGTGTCCATGGCCGGGCTCCAGGCGCGCGCCCTCCTCGACGCAGGCAAGGCAACGGAGCAAGACTTCGCCGAGGTCGCCGCGCGCGCCGCGCGTGCCGGCGCCGGTACGGGAGCCGGTGCGGGGGCGGGCACGGGCGCGGCCGGCCTGCTGGAGGCGCCCTACTGGTCGGAGCCCCTGCGGCGGCACGACGTGGCCGCGCCCGCGGACGGGGCCGCCGCGCTGATCCTGGCCGCCGGCGACCGCGCCCGGCGGCTCACCGGCTCCCCCGTCTGGGTCCGGGGCGTCGACCAGCGGATCGAGTCGCACCATCTCGGCCTGCGCGACCTGACCGACTCGCCGTCGGCAAGGCTCGCGGCCGAGGGCGCGGGGGCGCACGACGGCCCCCTGGACGTCGCCGAGCTGATGGTCACCCACAGTCCCGAGGAGCTGGTGCTCCGGGCGGCGCTGGGCCTGGACGGCGCGACCGCGGTCAACCCGTCCGGCGGGCCGCTGGGGGCAGGCCATCCGGCCATGGCCACCGGGCTCGTCCGCGTCATCGAGGTGGCCCGGAGGATCGCCGCCGGGGAGGCCGGGCGGGGCCTCGCCCACGCCTCCAGCGGGCCCTGCCTGCAGCACAACCTCGTCGCCGTGCTCGAAGGAGAACGTTGATGCCCCGTGCGTGCGCCGTCGTCGGCATCGGCCAGACCGACTACCGCAAACGGCTCGACGTCAGTCTCGAGGGCCTGGTCCGGTGGGCCGCGCTGGAGGCCCTGGAGGACGCCGGGCTGTCGTTCGCCGACATCGACGCGGTCATCATCGGCAAGGCGCCGGACCTGCTGGAGGGGGTGATGTCCCCCGAGCTGTCCCTGGCGCACGCGCTGGGGGCGGTGGGCAAGCCCGTGCACCGGGTGCACACCGCCGGCTCGGTGGGCGCGGCGACGGCCATCAGCGGCGTCACCATGATCCAGTCGGGACGCTACGAACGCGTCCTGGTGGTCTGCTACGAGAAGCAGTCCGAGGGCAACGCCACCTGGGCGCTGTCCGGCGGGAAGTCGGGCGGGCAGGGTGCCGGGGGCACGTTCGCACCGTGGATCCGCGGCTACATCGAGCGTTCCGGCGCCCCCGAGCACATCGGATGGCAGGTCGCCGTGAAGGACCGCCGCAACGCGCTGCGCAACCCGCACGCGCACCTGCGGATCGAGGACATCTCCCTGGAGAAGGTCAGGGACTCGCCGATGCTCTGGGACCCGCTGCGCTACCTGGAGTCCTGCCCGTCCTCCGACGGCGCCGCGGCCGTCGTGCTCGCCTCCGAGGACGCGGCGCGCCGGTCCGGCGGCGTCCCGGCCTGGGTCATCGCCCACGCCAAGCGGAGCGAGTTCGCCTCCTTCCCCGGGCGCGACCCCGTACATCCCGTCGCGGGCGTGGAGTGCGCGCGGGCCCTGTACGAGGAGGCCGGCATCACCGACCCGCTGCGCCAGATCGACTGCGCCGAGCTCTACGTGCCGTTCTCCTGGTACGAGCCGATGTGGCTGGAGGGGCACCTCATCGCCCCCGAGGGCGAGGGGTGGAAGCTGACCGACGCCGGGGACACGGAGATCGGCGGCGCCTTCCCGGTCAATCCGTCCGGCGGGGTGCTGTCGTCCAACCCGATCGGCGCGTCCGGGCTCGTCCGGTGCCTGGAGGCGGCCCGGCAGGTGCGCGGGACCGCGGGCGGCCACCAGGTGGACGGGGCGCGCGTGGCGCTGGGGCACGCCTACGGCGGGGCGGCCCAGTACTTCGCCATGTGGATCGTCAGCTCCGACCTCCAGCCGGACCTGCGCTGAGCCGCCCCCGGGTCGCAGCTGATTCTGCCGCGGATCAACTACGCGAAGGCGCACGAGCTGATCAGGCCGGAGATCGCGGCCCTGATGACAGATGTCACGGTCACGGGAGCGCCCGGGGAGTAGGGCCCCCCGCCGGGGCCGGGACGGCGGCCGCAGTCGGCCGGGGCAGCTCGCGGGGGGTTGCGCGGATCTGCCCGGCGGGATTCCCGCGCCACACGGCGTTCGGCGGGACCTCCTCGCCCTTCATGAGGAAGGAGTCGGCGTCGACCGTCGCGCCCTCCCCCACGCGCACCCCGTAGTGGATGAAGGACTCGACCCCCAGCGTGCAGCCCGCGCCGAGCACGATCCGGTCCAGCTTGAACACGCCCTCCTCCAGGGAATGGCACTGGACCGTGCAGCCGGCGTTGAGCGTGGCGTCGTCCCCGATGGTGACCGACGTCCGCTCCGGCATCTGGCAGCCGTCGTCGAAGACGCGGCGGCCCACGCGCACGCCCTGCAGGCGCCAGACCAGGTTCTTGAACGGGGTCCCGTTGAACGGCGTCGGCCCGCTCAGCTTCCACAGGCGCTCGTGCCACCAGAAGTACGGGTCGTAGATCGAGCACAGCCGGGGCCTGAGCGAGCGGAACCGCGCGACGGCGCGCTCGGCGAGCGCGGCGTACACGACGGTGAACACCAGGCTGGTGAGGACCGCCGCCACGATCGCCAGCGCGCGCGCCCCCTGGAACACCTCTTCGGAGACCGTCCACATCAAGGCCACCACGAAGAACCCGAACCATCTGACCAGGAGGAAGAGCCCCATGGTGCCGAGGTTGTAGCGGTTCTTGCCGGCGAGGCGCCGGCGGAACTCCGCACCGGTCTCCAGCTGCTCGAAGGCGCGGTCGCGCTGGACGGACCGGGGGATCTCGAAGGGCGGCGAGCCCAGCAGCCCGATGCCCTCGCGGGGCCGGCCGTCGACGGGCAGCGCCGTCTTCGTCCCGAGCAGCAGGTTGTCGCCGATGGCGGACTGCGGCGTCAGCACGATGTTGTTGCCGAAGAAGGTCCGCTCCCCGATCCGGACGTCGGCCACCCGGAACGAGGTGCCGGTGTAGTCGGCGTTCATGATCGACAGGCCGTCGGAGACCATGGTCCCGCTGCCGACCGTGGTCCGGTAGGGCGAGTGGTGGCGCAGCTCGGTGCCGAAGTTGGTGCCGGTCTGCACGATCGGGCGCGCGAAGCGGTACCCGAGCACGCGCAGGTACGGGACGACGTAGGAGCTGTCCCCGAACAGCAGCATGTAGAACTTCGAGTTCGTGGCGCGCTTCACCACGTTCTGGGCCCAGAAGTGGATCCCGTAGAGCCGGTAGACCCGGCCGGGCCTGACCAGCAGGGCGACCAGGCGCGGGACGGTGACCACCAGCACCAGACCGACGATCGCCCCGCCGAAGAACAGCACGAGCGACATCACCAGGGCGTCCAGGAAGAACGCCGCGCTGCCCAGCCCCGCCGGATGCGGGCCGATCACCCGGTCCAGCACGGGGACGCGGGTGAAGACCTCGACCAGCACCACGACCGTCAGCGGCAGGCTGACCGCGAGCATGACGAACAGCTGCATGAACCCGTAGCCGAACCTCCTCAGGGTGCCGCAGCGGGCCCCCGGGATCGGCACGTACTCGGTGCCGGAGCCGGTGGGACGGGCCGGGCAGCCGTGCCAGCGTTCGCCCGCCGGCACGACCTGCGAGGCGTGCAGGGAGGAGGCGTGGCCGAGCTGGGCCCCGTCGCCCACCGCCGTGCCGATGTCGAGCACGGTCTGCTCGCCGGCGAAGGCACCCGCGCCGAGCGTCACGGGGCCGGTGGTGATCACCCCGTCGTCGGCGCGGTAGCCGGACATCGCGCAGCGCTCCCGGACCACCGCTCCGGCGCCGACGGTGATCAGGTCGGTGCACACCGGGGTACGGGAGAAGATCACCGCTCCCCGGCCGATCCTGGCCCCCAGCATCCTGAGGTAGACCATGTACAGGGGCGACCCGGCGGAGAGCATCAGCGGGCTGGAGCGGATCAGCGTCTTCACCGTCCAGAAGCGCACGTAGGCCAGGGTCCACACGCGGATCCGGCACGGTCTCCAGCGGCCGACGAGCGCCCATTTCGCCAGGACGGGCAGGACGCACAGGAACCCGAAGAACACGCAGCCGTAGGCCGCCGACCGCAGGTAGAGCTCGGCGACCCCGGACGCGCCGATCACCCACCCGTATCCAAGGACGACCTGGGCGCTCAGGTAGACCGTCCCGAGGAACAGCAGCAGTTGCAGGGCGCCGCACAGCACGTACTGCGAGGTCCGCCTCGGCCACCGTCCCGCCGCCGTCGCGCGGCCCGGATCCGCCCCGCCCGGGTGTTCCGGCACCGGCCCGGCGGGCTCGGGTGCCAGGGCGTCCAGCGTCGTGGCCAGCTTCCTGACCGTCGGGTTCTTGTAGACGTCGGCCATCGAGAGCGCCGCCGTGCCCGTCCGCTCGCGCAGCGCGGCGAGGGCCCGGGCCATCAGCAGCGAGTTGGCGCCCAGGTCCTCGAAGAAGTGGGCGTCGGCCGGGACGTGCTCCAGGCGCATGACCTCGGAGAGCGTGCCGGCCAGGAGCCTTTCGGTCGCGGTCGCCGGAGCGGAGTGGCCGTTCCCGGAGCCGGCCATGCTGCGCGGGCCCTTGGGCACCGGGAGCCGTTTGCGGTCGGCCTTGTCGCTGGGGAGCATCGGGATGACGTCGAGCTCCTCGAAGTACGCCGGGACCATGTAACCGGGCAGCCGTTCCCGCGCGCGCCGGTGGAGGCGCTCGCGATGGCCGTTGGCGTGGTGGCCGTTGCCGTGGGCGCGGCCGTTGCCGTGGCCGTTGCCGTTCCCGTGGCCATGGCCGTGCCCGTTTCCGTTGCCGTTCTGGCAGGTGTAGTACGCGACGAGCTCGACCATGCCCGGTTCGGGCTCGTAGGTGCCCACCACCGCCTGCGCGATGCCCGGCACCTCCGACAGGACCGACTCGATCTCCGACAGCTCGATCCGGTAGCCCCGGATCTTGACCTGGGTGTCGATGCGCCCGTGGTACTCGACCTCGCCCTCGGCGTTGATCCGTCCCAGATCCCCGGTGCGGTAGATCCGCCCCGACGGGTTGGGCTCGATCCCCAGGAAATCGGGCACGAACCGGCGGCGCGTCAGATCGTCGCGGCCGACGTACCCGACCGCCAGCCCCGGCCCCGCGATGCCGATCTCGCCGCTGCGCCCGGGCTCCAGCGCCCGGTCCTCCACCGGGTCGAGGATGACCACCGAGTACGTGGGCAGCGGAACGCCGATCGTCACCGGCCGGTCCGGATGCAGCGTCGTCCAGGTCGCGGTGACGGTCGCCTCCGTCGGCCCGTAGACGTTCAGGAACCTGCGGCCGGGCCGGTGCCACCGCGCCACCAGGTCCTGCGGGCACGCCTCGCCCGAGACCAGCAGGAAGCGCAGCCCGGGGACGTCGCGGTCCAGCGTGGCCAGCAGCGTCGGGACGCAGCACAGCGCGCTGACCCGCCGGTCACGGAGGAACTCGCCCAGCTCGGCGCCGACCAGCGCGGCGCCGGACGGCCTGGGCACCAGGGTCGCGCCCGCCGCCAGGGGCACCCAGATCTCCTCGACCGAGAAGTCGAAGGCGATGGTCATCCCCTGGTACACGCGGTCCGACCGCTCGATGCCGTACACCTCGCCAGCGACCCGCACGAAGTTGCAGATGGCGGAGTGCTCGACCGCCACGCCCTTGGGTCGTCCGGTCGATCCCGACGTGTAGACGACGTAGCAGAGATCGTCGGCCGGGAGGCCCTTCTCCGCGTCCGTGAGGCGGTGGCCGGGACGCTCGGCGATCAGCGGCTCCGCCTCGTCGACGCAGAGGATCCCGGCGCCGGCGTCCCGCAGGTGGTCGCGCAGGTGCGCGAGCGACAGCACGGTCCGCACACCCGCGTCCCCCACGATGAAGGACAGCCGGTCGGGCGGGTAGCCCGGATCCAGCGGCACGTACGCCGCGTTGATCTTCAGGACGGCCAGCATGCCCACATACGAGTGGACCGCGCGGTCGAACAGCAGGCCGACCCTGTCACCGGGCCCGACCCCGCCCGCCAGCAGGTGGCGGGCCAGGCGGTTGGCCCGGGCGTCCAGTTCGTCGTAGGTCAGCGCGACGTCGTCGGCGTCGACGGCCGGGTGGCCGTGCAGGCCCTCCGCCCGCAGCAGGTCGCAGCGCTCCTCGAACAGGTGCTCAAGGCGTTCCCCTGCCCGCCAGCGGGTCCACTGCCCGCTCCCCGCGCAGGCCAGGACGCCTTCGGCCGAGACCTGGCCGGTCGCCCTCCCGAGGGTGGCACAGTCGATGCCGTTCGCCGTCATCCTCGCTCCCCAGGACTGGTAACCCATCAATTACCACTCGTGACTCGTGACGATGCCGGGCCCGCGGGGTGGTGCCCACCAATCCATTGCGAGTCTAGTTGGCCGAGACCGCGACGAACCCGCTCCAGTTCCGGTAAATCGCCGTCACGCCAGGCCCGGAGCACCGATTTGACCCTCGGAGTCATCAGGATTTTCCTCCGCTTTGACAGCGGTGCCGGGACGTCGCCCCGAGGTGGCGAAGACATGACCGATGATGTCCTGGGGATTTCCGGATTCCGGACCGGGCGGCCCGGCACCGCCGGAAGGTCCCGACACGCCCCGCCGGACCCGGCCGGCCCGCCCTCCGCCCCGGTACGCACCCCCGGCCACCGCCGTTACCGTGGGGTACGCTGGCAGGAAAGGCGCACGGGGGCGCCTGGGGCACCCGACCGGCACGCCCGCCGCGGCGGGCACGGGCGGCCCCGATCACAAACCAGGGCAGGTGATGGCCCAATGAATGGCGACACTCCAACGGTCCTTGACATCGACTTTCACGGTGCTTGCCATGGATGTTTTTGAACTGCTCGAATCCGAGGTCAGGAGCTATTCCAGGAGCTGGCCCGCGGTCTTCGACACCGCCCTGGGAAGCCATCTCTACGATGAGACCGGCCGACCCTTCCTCGACTTCTTCGCCGGGGCGGGGGCGCTGAACTACGGCCACAACCACCGCCATCTGAAAAAGCGGCTGCTGGACTACCTGAACGGCGATTCCGTCGTGCACAGCCTGGACATGCGCACGGTCGCCAAACGCCGGTTCCTGGAGGCCTTCCAGGAGATCGTGCTGGCGCCCCGCAAGCTCCAGTACAAGGTCCAGCTGCCCGGGCCCGCCGGCACCAACGCCGTCGAGGCCGCGCTGAAGCTGGCCCGCAAGTACACCGGCCGCCAGACGGTCGTCAACTTCACCAACGCCTTCCACGGCATGTCCCTCGGCTCACTGGCCGTCACCGGCAACGCCATGAAGCGCGGCGGCGCGGGCGTCCAGCTCGGGCACACGGTCACCATGCCCTACGACAACTACCTCGACCGGCGCCCGTCGCACCTCCCCCTCCTGGAGCGCATGCTCGAGGACAAGGGCAGCGGGCTGGACTGGCCCGCGGCCGTGATCGTCGAAACCCTCCAGGGCGAGGGCGGAGTACACACGGCCGGCCCGCAGTGGCTGTGCGACCTGGCCGACCTGTGCAAACGGCACGACATCCTGCTGATCGTCGACGACATCCAGATGGGCTGCGGCCGCACCGGCCCGTTCTTCAGCTTCGAGATCGCCGGGATCGTCCCCGACATCGTCTGCCTGTCGAAGTCCCTCAGCGGCTACGGCCTGCCGCTGGCCCTCACCCTGCTCCGTCCCGAACTGGACGTCTGGGAGCCGGGCGAGCACAACGGCACCTTCCGCGGCACCGACCCCGCCTTCGTCACCGCGACCGCCGCGCTGGACTTCTGGACCGGGGACGGGCTGGAGCACCAGACCCTCGGCAAGGGCGACCGGGTCAGGCAGGTCCTCGACCGGATCGCCGGCGACCACCGGGACGCCGTCACCGAGGTCCGCGGCCGGGGCCTGGTCTGGGGCCTGGCCTTCTCCGACCCCGCCCGGTCGGCGGCGGTGTGCCGGACGGCCTTCGAGCGCGGCCTGCTGATGGAGACCTCCGGGCCCGAGTCCGAGGTCGTCAAGCTGATCCCGCCGCTCACCACCACCGATGAGGAGCTGGACGAGGGACTGGAGATCCTCACCCGGTCCGTCGACGCGACCTGCGCCCGCTAGCAGGCCGACCGGCGCGGGCGTCCGGCCGGACGGGCCGCGCGACATGCGCCGCCGCACCGCCCGCAGGGGCGGGGCCGCCCGCAGGGGCGGGGCCGCCCGGAGACCTTTCTCCGGTCTCCGGGCGGAGGCAGCGGTCAGCGCTGGTAGCCGAGGCCGTGCCCGAACGGGTAGAGGGTGCCGGTCTGGTCGCGGACAGGGATGGTCACCGGCAGCCGTCCCGCCGGATCGAGTTCGCCGAACAGCACCTTGGCCGCCGAGCGCAGCGCCTCGGCGGTGTAGGAGTAGGTGGCCAGGAAGGTGGTCGCCTCGGTGAAGTAGGCGATGTCGTACGGGTCGCGGGCGCCGATGACCACCACGGGCCTGCCGGTGGCGACCAGCGCCTTGACGAGGTTCATCTGCCCGGGGCCGTTGTGCGGGCTCTCGGGTTTCACGTCCCAGGCCCGGTTCGTGACGGCGACCACCAGGTCGGACTCCCCGGCCGCGGCGACGGCCTGGTCGATCTGCGCCTGCCCGGGGCTCAGCCCGCTCTCCCGCACGGTCGTCGAGGCCCCGCGCCGGGCGAACTCGGCGGCGAGCGCGCCCGTCGTGGCGGCGCCCCATCCGGCCACGAGCACCTTCCGCGCTCCCGGGCTCAGCGGCAGGAGGCCGGCGTCGTTCTTGACCAGCGTGGTGGTGCGGTCCGCGGCACTCTGGGCCGCCGCGAGGTGCCGGGGCGTCCCCACGATCTCGTCGATCTTCGACTCGTCGGCGTAGGGGTCGCGGAACAGCCCGCGCCGCTGCTTGAGCTCCAGGATCCGGTAGACCGACTCGTCGATGCGGCGCTCGGTCAGCTCCCCGCTCCGGACCGCGTCCACCACCGCGGCGAGCTGCCGGGCGAACACCCCGTTGCCCGCGGCGTCGGCCGGGGGCTTGAGCAGCACGTCGACCCCGGCCTTGAGCGCCAGGACGGGGACGCGCTCGTCGCCGTACTTGTCGCGGACGCCCTGCATGTCCAGGGCGTCGGTGACGACCACGCCGCGGTACCGCAGCCGCTCGCGCAGGATGCCGGTGAGGATGGGCCGCGACAGGGTGGCCGGGTCCTCCGAGGCGTCCAGCGCGGGGACGATGATGTGCGCGGTCATGATCGAGTCGACGCCCCGCCTGATCGCCTCGCGGAACGGCGGCAGGTCGAGCCGCTCCCACTCCTCGCGCGTGTGGCCGATCCTCGGCACTCCGATGTGGCTGTCGGTGGTGGTGTCGCCGTGCCCGGGGAAGTGCTTGATCGTGGCGGTGACGCCGCCGTCCCGGTACCCGGCGACCTGCGCGGCCACCAGGTCCGACACCAGTTCGGGGTCGGAGCCGAACGACCGCACGCCGATCACCGGGTTGGCGGGGTTCACGTTCACGTCGGCGTCGGGCGCGTAGTTCTGGTTGATGCCGATCGCCCGCAGTTCCCGGCCGGTGATCCGGGCGAGCGTCCTGGCGTCGCCCGTGCGGCGCCCGGCGGCCAGCGCCATGCTGCCGGGCGACTGCGTCGCGGGCGGCGGGACCCGGGCGACGATGCCGCCCTCCTGGTCGGTCGCTATCGTCGCCGGGATCGGGACGCGCTGCGCCATGGCGGCGCGCTGGATGCCGTTGGAGAACGCGGCGAGCTGCCGGGGGCTCGCCACGTTGGCGGGGCTCGCGGCGTAGTAGATGAACCCGCCGGGGCGGTACCGCGCCATGATCTGGGCGGCGTTGTCGACGCCGTACAGCTTCCGGTTGGCGGCGACGTCCGCGGGGTCCGTGGTGTCGGCGCTCTTGCCGTACACCTGGAGGACGAACAGCTGCGCCGCCTTCTCCTCCAGCGTCATCGACCGCATCAGCCTGAGCAGCCGCGGGTCCTTGCCGTCGGCACGGGCACCGGGCGCGGCGAGACAGCTCGCCGCGACGGCCGCCGCGGTGATCGCGGCCAGGCACCGGTGCGCACGGGAACCGGCCATGTCGGCTCCTTCCGCCCCCGAAAGATGATCAACTTTCTCCGCACGCTAGCCCGGGGCGGCCCGCCCGTCCACGGCAAGGATCGACGACGCGCCGGCGGTCATGCCCGCCCGGGCCGCGCCGTCAGCGGGCCGGGCCGCCTGTGCGGCCGGCGTAGTCCCCCGAGCAGGTCGAATCCGGCGCGCGCGGTGGCGGTGGCGCGTTCGGTCACCTCTCCGTCCGGGGCCCCGGGGAGGGGGCGCTGCTGAGACGGGACGACCTGGGTGCGGGACCGGCTCAAGGGATGAGTCAGCCCCGAGGGGTGAGTCGGTGCCGCGCTCCCCGCGTGCACTCGGGGTAGGTGGTGGCGAGGCCGGTGAGGACGTCGGAAGCCAGCTGCGGGTTGCCCGGCGTGCGGGACAGGCGCAGCAGGACGTTGCCCGCGTTGCGGATGGGCTTGCGGTTGGTGACGTCGGTGAGCCAGTCGTAGCAGTCGAGGAGCTGCGGCTGGTTGAGGGCGCGCAGCAGCGGCCTGGTGGTGGGCTCGTTGCGCAGCGTCTGGCGGTACGACTCGCTCGCGGTGAAAAGGGTGAGTTCCGGAACGGTGGGCGTCGCGGGATTGTTGGCGGGCCGGATCCCCCATTCCGTGGAGGCCTGCTCGGCATTCCCCCACGCGGCGTTATGAGTGGCCTTGTCCTTCAGCCGCCCGGCTCGGAGGTCGGTGAGATAACGGGCCCACAGGCGCGCTCCGGGATTGCCGTGGTCGCCGCCGGACCTGCCGCCGGCGAGGGCGAGACCGCGCTGGACGCCTTCCACGATCGCCGCGTCGGTGTAGGAGGCCCAGGTCCCGGGGGCGCCCATGCCGTGCTCGATGAAGAGCTCGATGACGGCCTCGATCACGTTCCAGCGGGCGAAGCCGCGCTCGAAACGCCGCGCGGGGCCGCGCTGGAAGGCGCGGACGAGGCGGAGACGGTCCCGCATGGACATCCGGTCGAGCTGGGCGATGGTGCACCCCAGGCTTTTCGCACATTCCCGCCACGAAGGGGCATGCGGCGCGGCCGCGGCGGTCGTGTTCGGGACCGCGAACGGAGCCGAAAACGCCGCCACCACAACGAAAACAAGAACGATCCTGCCGGCACGAAAACCCATGCCGACACTCATAGCAGCAATCACGCGCCACCCGGCGGCCATTACCCACGTTTGATCAGTGGAATGGACGGAAATGCCGACCGGACACAGGTACGGAAACTACTTTTCGCTGAAATTCCCGGCAACTCCTAGCCTGTCCCGGCCCGTTCCGCGATGCCGTGCAGGTGGGTCAGGGCGAGGTCGGCGCCGATCCCGTCCAGCACGTCCAGCCCGGCGACCGCGCGGGCGTGGCCGCCCTTGCCCGGCCAGGCCCGGACCAGCGGTCCAGCCGGGGACGATGTACCGGCGGGGGTGGGTCGACGGCGTCACGTGGACGGTCCTGTCCCCCGCCAAGGCGGCCCTGGGAATCGGTCCCGAGGCGCTGTCCTGCTGGGGAAGCCAGGGGCGGGTCTGGACCGTGTCCGAGCACGTGGAACAGCGCGCGGTCTACGGCGTCCCCGACCCGCTGTGCAGGAAGTAGGCCCCGCCCGGGCGGGTCAACGGCCGGTCTGGCAGGACTCGCCGTTCAGCGTGAACCGTCCCGGCACGCCGTTGCCGCCCCCGAACCGGCCGAGGAAGCCGAACTCGACCGTGCCGCGCGACGGGATGGCCCGGTTCCATTGGGCGGCGGTCACCGTCACCTCGGAGCCGTCCTGGGCCTGGGTGCCGTTCCACATCTGGGTGATCCGCTGATCGTCCGGGAACGACCAGGCCAGCCGCCATCCGTCGACCGGCTCGCCCAGGTTGGTGACGCGCACCTGCGCCTGGAAGCCGCCCGGCCATTCCGCGGTTACCGAGTAGGCCACCGAGCACCGCCCCGGGGCTTCGGCGCTCCGGGTGGACGGGGGCGGGGGCGCCGTGCGCGGCGGGGGGCCGGACGGGGCCAGTACGGCGGCCAGCACGGCGAGGCCGGTGATCCCCGCGGCGATCGCCGCGGCGACGGCGAAGGGCCTGAGCCCTGGGCCGCGCCGCTCCGGGACGGCCGCGGGCACTAGAACGGGCTCATCGATGACCTTCGTCCGCCGATCCGTGGCGGCCTCGCCCTCGGGGGACTCGGAGCCGCCGGGGACGCCGGACGCGGCCGTCCCGGGCAACGGCGGGACGGTCGCGCCCAGCATCGACGCGACCTCGCGTGCTCCGGGGCGGACCTCTGGACGCTCGTCCAGGCAGCGCCGGATTCCCGTCGCCGCCCGCTCTGGGACGCCCGCCGCGGCCAGCACCTCCGCGCCGGGCGGCTCCGGTCGTCCGGTGATCGTTTCCACCAGGGTGACGCCGAGGGCGTAGACGTCGGCGGCCGCGGTGGGTTCGGCGCCCGTCCGCAGCTCGGGTGCGAGGTAGGCGGGGGTGCCCAGCAGCGCGTCGTCGCCGTGCGCCGCCGCGGTGAACGCGATCCCGAAGTCCAGGACCTTGACGCCGGTCGGGGTCAGGAACACGTTCGCCGGCTTGACGTCCCGGTGCACGACCCCGGCCGCGTGCGCGACCGCCAGGGCCTCGGCGAGCCGCGCGCCCACCGCGGCGGCCTCGGCCCAGGGCAGCGGCCCGCCCGCCAGCCGGTCGGCCAGGCTCGCGCCGCCCAGCAGCTCCATCACCACGAAGGGCAGCCGGCCGCCCGAGGGCAGCTCGGCCTCCCCGAAGTCGTAGACGCTGGTGATGGCCGGGTGCTCCAGCCCGGCGGCCGTGCGCGCCTCGCGCCGGAGCCTGCGGGTGAACTCCTCTGGCCCGTCCGTACGCGGCACCTTGACCGCCACCTCGCGGTCCAGGACCGTGTCGACCGCGCGCCACACCACGGCCATGCCACCGTGCCCCAGCGGCTCCACCAGCCGGTAGCGGCCGCCGAGACGATGCCCCGCGATCAGCACTTCCATCCCCAGAAGTCTGCCGCACCGGGTTCGCCCTTCCTTCTCAGGTCGTCGCGGGCGGCTCGTAGTCGAGGTCCAGTGTGCGGCTGAGATCGCGCAGGCACTCCTCGTAGACGGGTGCGAGGTCGGAGTAGGCGAAGTCGAGCTGGTTGAGGACCTCCATGCACAGCAGGCCGTACAGGCGGATCCAGCAGGAGAGCGCGACATGCAGCGCCTCGGGCGGCAGGGCGTGGCCGGCCGTCTTCGCGTAGGCCTCCAACTGCCCGTAGTTGGACGGCCCCAGGGACTCCCGGCTCGGCACGGGGAAACGCCTGCTCGCCCAGAGCGCCTCGATCTCCTCCAGGAAGACCCGCTCGAAGTCGCGGCCCGCCAGACTGCGCGGCGAGCCGGGGGCGTTCTTGGCGGACACGGAGGCCGGGATCGGGGTGGCGAAGATCCATGAGAACTCGGCGGGGTGACCGATCGCCCAGGTCCGCATGGCGCGGCAGGTGGCCAGGAGCCGTCCGGCGGGGGACGCGGCGGGGTCGCGGTCGCGCGCCTCCTCCATCACCTCGGCCAGTTCGCGGAAGAAGTCCGCGGTCACCGCGGCGACCAGTTCCTCGTGGCCGGCGTAGTAGTGGTACAGCGCGGGGCCGCTCATCCCCATCTCGCGGGCGACGGCGTTGATCGTCACGGCCGCCGGTCCCCGGGTGGTCAGCAGCCGGCGGGCCGCTTCGCGGATCTCCTCCAGCGTCGCCTGCCGGATCTTGTCGCGCCGTGTGCCGCTCCGCGCGCTCATCCCAGCCTCGCTCTCCCTCGGTGGACGCCCGGCCTCGCCGGACGCCTTGACATCCTAATGCCTCTATGTTTGCTTAATAGCTCTAAGGAAATCTAGAACTATTAAGGAGATGGCATGCGAACCCGACGGCGCGCACCCCTGACCGGCGTCTTCGCCAAGTACTCCAGGGAGGCCACGGTCACGGACGCCGAGCCGGTCACGGCCTCGATGCGGCGGATCCGCCTGGTCGCCGACGAGCCGATCACCTTCCCGTACACCCCGGGGCAGCATGTGCGGATCCAGATCAACGACCCGCTGTCGGTGTACGGGATCCTGCGTCCCGTCGAAACGCTCCGCACCTACACGATCTGGCGGTTCGAGCCGGAGGAGCGGGCGCTGGAGCTGCGCGCGCACCTGTACGACGGCGACGGCATCGGGCTGCGGTGGGCCCGCGAGGCCAGGCCCGGCGACCGCGTGACGTTCTGGTGGCCGCAGGGCGACTTCTTCACCCGCGACGCCCCCTTCCACGTGTTCGTCGGAGAGGAGACCGCGTCCGCCGCGTTCGGCCCGATGCTGCGCGGCCTGGACGCGGAAGCCCGCGTGTACGGCGTGCTGGAGAGCGAATCGGCCGAGCACGACCTGCCGATGCCCGGCCCCCACCGGCTGCGCCGCGTGCACCGCGCCGGGGCACCGGCCGCCTCCTCGCGGATCCTGCTCTCGGCCGTCGCCGACCTCGACCTGCCCGGTAGGGACGGCGCCGCCTACATCGCCGGAGAGGCCAGGACATGCCAGATGGTCCGCGACCACCTGGTGCGCGAGCGCGGCTGGCAGCGCACCGCCATCAAGGTCAAGCCGTTCTGGACCCCGGGCAAGCGAGGCCTGCACTGATCAGCGGCGACCGGCGTGTCGCGTGGTCGCGGCAAGGCCGTGACCTGCGCGCGTGACGTCATCGGCGGCCGTGGTAGTGCGGGGCGTCCATCGGGGGCACCGGGAACCCGGCCGCCGCCGCGGCGGCGCCACCCTTGGGCCCGCCCGGGCCGACATCGGGGACGATCTGCTTGTCCTTGTCGCCCTCGCCGCGCAGCAGCTCCCACAGCACCGTGGCCACCAGCACCACCCCGGCCACGATCGCCGCGTACAACGCGATCTGCCGCATGTCGTGGCCCTCGTTGCGCAGCGCCCGCACCGTGGCCACCAGCAGGATCCAGCCCAGCGAGGCCGGCATCAGAACCTTCCACCCCAGCCGCATCAACTGGTCGTAGCGCACCCGCGGCAGCGACCCCCGCAACCAGACGAAGAAGAAGATGAACAGCCACATCTTCACCAGGAACCACAACACCGGCCACCAGCCCGCGTTGGCGCCCGCCCACACCGTGGAGATCGGCGCCGGCGCCCGCCACCCACCCAGGAACAGCGTCGTCGCCAACGCCGACAACGTGGCCAGGTTGATGTACTCGGCCAGGAAGAACATCGCGAACTTCAGCGAGGAGTACTCGGTGTGGAACCCGCCGACCAGCTCCCCCTCACCCTCGGGCAGGTCGAAGGGAATCCGGTTCGACTCCCCCATCATCGTCACCACATAGATCACGAACGAGGGCAGCAGCAGGAGGACGAACCACCGGTCGGCCTGCGCGTTGACGATCCCGGTGGTCGACATCGTCCCGGCGAACAGGAACACCGCCACGAACGACAACCCCATCGCGATCTCGTACGAGATCACCTGCGCCGAGGACCGCAACCCGCCCAAAAGCGAGTACGGCGACATCGACGACCACCCCGCCAGCACGATCCCGTACACGCCCATCGACGACATCGCCAGAACCAGCAGCACCGCCACCGGCAGATCCGTGCCCTGCAACGCCGTCTGATGCCCGAACACCGACACCGTCGGCCCGAACGGGATGATGACGAACGATATGAACGCCGGCACCGCGGACATGATCGGCGCCAGCACGAACACGATTCTGTCGACCTGGCGCGGGACGATGTCCTCCTTCAGCGCCAGCTTGAACGCGTCGGCCACGCCCTGGAGGAGGCCCGCGGGCCCGGCGCGGTTGGGGCCGACCCGCAGCTGCATCCGGCCGATGACCCGGCGCTCGACCCACATGGCGACCAGCACGGTCAGCATGAGGAACGCGAAGATGCACAGCACCTTGCCGCCGATCAGCCACCACGGGTCGCGGCCGAAGTCCTCCAGCGTCGGGTCGGCGGCGTGAACGGGCAGGCTCGACTCGCCCATGCGGTGCTCCTGTGCAACATCGGCGGCCGTTCGCCGCGCTCGGTGAGGACGTCGGCGGACCAGTAGACCGCGGGCCGCTTTCACCTCGCCTGCGCGATGCTTAAGGCCGGAGCGCCTTGGTACTTTGAGCGGCGATGGACGCCCCCGGCCTGGAATTCCGCGTGCTCGGCCCGCTCGAGGCGGTCCGCGCCGGGCGGGAGGTGCCGCTGGCCTCCGGACGGCAGCGCACGCTGCTGGCCTGCCTGCTGCTGGGCGCCGGACGGCCGGTCCCGGTCGCCTCGCTCGTCGACCGGCTCTGGGACGACGATCCGCCGCGCGACGCGCGCGGCACGCTGCAGGTGCATCTGCTGCGGTTGCGCCGTGCCCTGGGGGACGGCGAGGTCATCCGCACCCGGCCCGGCGGCTACCTCATGGAGGAGGGCCCGCACGACCTCCGCCGTCTCGACGCGCTCACCGGCGGCGCCGACCGGGCGCGGGAGGCCGGCGACCTGGAGGGCGCGCTGGGGATGCTGCGCGCGGCCGCGTCCCTGTGGCGGGGGCCGATCCTGTCGAACGTGGCCTCGTCCTCGTTGCACGCCAGGGAGACGCCGCAGCTCACCGAGCGCTGCCTGGAAACGGTCGAGCGGCGCTACGAGCTGGAGCTCGTCCTCGGCCGCCACGAGGCGGCCGTCGCGGACCTGCGCGCGCTCACCGCGGCGCACCCGCTGCGCGAGTCGCTGCACGGCCTGCTGATGCGGGCGCTGTACCGGTCGGGGCGGCAGGCCGAGGCCCTGGACGTCTACGACCGCACCGCCGCCGCGCTCGGGGAGGAGTTCGGGCTCGATCCCGGCGACGACCTGAAGGAGCTGCGGCAGGCGATCCTCACCCGTACCGAGGACCGGGACGGCCACTCCCCGGGGAGGGTGGTCCTAGGACGCGGCCCAGCGACATTCCGGCAGACGCTGTGCCAGCTCCCCTCTCCGCCCGGTGACTTCACGGGACGCGCGCGAACGCTCGCCGAAGTGGAGCGGCTCCTGGTTCCGGGCCGGTTCCCGGTCCCGGTCGTGACGGTGTCCGGCACCGCCGGGGTGGGCAAGACGGCGCTGGCCGTCCGCGCGGCGCACCGGCTGCGGGAGCGGTTTCCCGACGCCCAGCTGTACGCCTCCCTGGGCACCGGCGATCCGGCCGAGGTCGCCGGGGACTTCCTGCGGGCGCTGGGCGTTCCGCCGGAGGCCGTACCGGACGGCGCGCAGCCGCGGGCCGCGGCGCTGCGGGCCCGTCTCGCCGACCGGCGCGTGCTGCTGGTCCTGGACGACGCGGCCGACGCCCGGCAGGTGGAGGCGCTGCTGCCGGGGACGGCCGGGTGCGCCGTGCTGGTGACGAGCCGGAGCCCGCTGGCGGAGCTGCCGGGGAACCGGACCGTCCGGCTCGCCCCGTTCGCTCCGGAGGAGGCGGCGGGGCTGCTGCGCCGGATGATCGGGGACGCGCGTGTCGAGGCCGAGCCCGGGGCGGCCCGCCGGGTCGCCGAGGCGTGCGGGCATCTGCCGCTGGCGCTGCGGATCGCCGGGGCGCGGCTGGCGGCGCGCCCGTCGGTCGCGCTGGCGGCGCTCGACCGGCGGCTGCGCGAGGACGGCCGCAGGCTGGACGAGCTGGCGCTGGGCGGGCTGGAGGTCCGGGCCGGGCTGCGGGTGGGGTACCGGGCGCTGGACGCGGCGGCGGCCGCCGCCTTCCGCAGGCTGGGCCTGGTCGCGCGCGCCGACGTCACGGCGTGGCTGCTGGCGCTGCTGTCGGGCGGCGACCAGGAGCGTCCGCTGGAGGCCCTGGTGAACGCGGGCCTGCTGCAGCCCACGGGCGTGGACGCGACCGGCGAGCCGTGCTACCGGTTCCACGACCTCACGGCCGACTTCGCCGCCGAGCTCGCCGGTCCGCCGGAGCATCCGGCCAACCGGGCCGTGCTGGGCCGGCTCGCCGGGGCCCTCACGGCGCTGGCCGCGCTGGCCCAGCACGCGCGGGCGCGCTCGTCCAACGACCTGCCCGCGGAGGACGCCGCGGGCGCGGCGCCGCCGGCGATCGACGCGGACGTCCTCCCGGCGGCTTTCCGGGGCGGTGCGGGCGAGCCGATCGGCTGGCTGGCCGCGCACCGCTCCCTGATCGAGCACGCCGTCGGCCGGGCGTGCGCGGCCGGGCTGTACGAGGAGGCGGCCCGGCTGGTGGACCTGGTGGTGCCGCTGTTGCACCGGCAGGTGGACGCGGCGGCGCTGCGGCGGCTGCGGCGGACCGTACGCGACGCCGCCCGGGACGCCGGCCATGAGCCGATCAGGTGGCGCGAGGAGTACGGGCTGGCCGTTCTGACGGTCTACACGGCTCCGATCGCGGAGGCGGCCGGGGCGGCGCGGGCGTGTGCGGGGGCCTTCGAGCGGCTCGGCATGCGCCGCGAGCTGTCGTACGCGCTGAGCATGCTCACCTTCCTCCACGTCCAGGCCCCGGACGGGATGGCGGCCCTGGAAGACCCGTTCGCCCTGGCCGGACGAGCCGTCGACTTGGCGCGGGACGCGGGCGACCGTTGCTCCGAGGTCGTGTCCCTCAGCGCCAAGGCCGACGCCCTGGTCGCCTCCGAACGCTACGACGAGGCACTGGCCGCCGCGCAGACCGCCCTGCGCCTGGCCCGTACCCTCGGCGAGCCCCACTTCCAGGCGACGGCGCTCAGCCGCATCACCCGGTGCACCCTGGAACTCGGCGACCCGGACGCGGCGGCCGAGGCGTGCCAGGAGGCCATGCGGCTGCTGGACGGCGCCCACGACCGCCGCAGCGCGGCCTGGCTGCTCAGGGAGTCGGCCCTCATCGCGGCCCGCCCGCGGCCGGCACGACGAGGCCGCCGCGCTGGCCGAGTCCGCCGCGGCCCATTTCCTGGACCTCGGCGACCGCCACGGCCACGACTCGGCGACGGCGACCCTGTCCGGGATACGCCGCCCCGCGCCGGTGCGGGCCTCACCGCCTGGCGGATCCGGTCAGGGTGGCACTCCCCGATCCCCGCGTCTCGGCGCGACGACGGAGTGGGAACCGGACCGGACCCGCCGGGCGGCGGGGTCGTGATCGACGTTCAGGGCGCCCCGATCCCGATGCCCGCGCCGTCCTGGCCGAGCAGGCGGTGCATCCTCACCGGCTCGCACCTCCAAGTGCACGCCATGGGGCCGATCGCCCGGCGGTAGCGGTATTCCGCGCGACCGAACCCCGATCTCCGGCATATTTGGGGACGATAAGCTCGACTTATGATTTCTGTCAACGGAAGTCAGTTGCAGTTCGGACAAAGAGGGGCCGCATGCCAGGCGAAGCCAGCAGTCAGAACATCGGCGCGGGGGCACTGCTGACGATCCTCCGGGACGGCCAGGCCCGGACCCGCGCCGAGCTGGCCCAGCTCACCGGGCTGGCCCGCTCCACGGTGTCGCAGCGGCTCGACGCGCTGATGAACCACCGCTGGGTGGTGGCCACCGAGGACGCCATCTCCTCGGGAGGACGGCCCGCCGCCGCGTTCGCCTTCAACGAGAGCGTCCGGGTCGTGCTCGCGGCCGACCTGGGCGCCACCCACGCCCGGCTGGCCGTCATCGACCTCGGCATGACAGTCCTGCTCGAACGGGCCGCGGAGCTGCCCATCGACCAGGGCCCCGAGGCCACCCTCGGCTGGCTGGTCACCGCCTTCCGGGAGATGCTGGCCGAGGCCGGACGCGATCCGGCGCAGGTGTGCGGGGTGGGGGTGGGCCTGCCCGGCCCGGTCGAGCACACCACCGGGCAGCCGGTCAACCCGCCGATCATGCCCGGCTGGGACGGCTTCCCCGTGCCCGAGTGGCTCGGCGAGCGGCTCGGCGCGCCCGTCCTGGTCGACAACGACGTGAACATCATGGCGCTGGGCGAGCACTGGGCGGCGCGTCCCGAGGCCGACCACATGATCTTCATCAAGATGGGCACCGGCATCGGCTGCGGGATCGTCTCCGACCGCCGCCTGCACCGCGGCGCGCAGGGCGCCGCGGGCGACGTCGGCCACATCCGCCTGGGCTCCTCCGACGTGCTGTGCCGGTGCGGCAACGTCGGCTGCGTCGAGGCGGTCGCCGGCGGCGCGGCGCTGGCGGCGGCGCTGCGCGCCGAGGGCATCGACGCGGGCGGCAGCCGCGACGTGGTGGCGCTGATGCGCGCGGGCAACACCAGGGCGGCGCAGCTCGTCCGGCAGGCGGGCCGCGAGGTCGGCGGCGTGATGGCCTCGATCGTGAACTTCTTCAACCCGTCGGTCATCGTCATCGGCGGCGACATCGCCGAGGCGGGCGAGCAGGTGCTGGCGGGCGTGCGGGAGGTCATCTACAGCCGCTCGCTGCCGCTGGCCACCCAGCACCTGAGCATCCGGGCCAGCGAGCTGGGCGACCGGGCCGGCGTCATCGGGGCCGCGGTCATGGTGGTGGAGTACGTGCTCGCGCCCGACACCATCGACCGGACCGTGGCCGGTTGAGGACCCGCTCCGCACCATTGACCCCGCCACACCCCCGTATGACAATGTGGGCGATCCGAGCCGGACGGCGGTGGCACGCCCGACGGGGCGGAGGCTGTTTCGACGCGACGCGGTCGGCGCACGCGTTCCCCGAGAAGGGATACGTGCGTGGCCTTCCCTCATTCACCCCGTTCCGGGTCACCTGAGTTCCAGCCGTCCGACGAGGCCCTCGCCGGGCAGGAGCAGGACGCCGTCCTGGGCCGCCGGCTGGGCCTGAGCCGCCGCCAGGTCCTGGCGGCCGGCACCGGGATCGCCGCCGCCGCGGCCCTGCCCGCCTTCCCCCGCGCGGCCGCCGCGGACGGTCCGCTGATCCGCGAGAGCAAGCGCGGCATCATCCTCTACACCGTCCGGGACGCGATCTCCCGCGACCCGCTGACCACGAACCTGCCGTCCGGTTTCCGCCGCGTCCTGGAGGCGCTCTCGGAGATCGGCTTCGAGCGCGTGGAGTTCGCCGGCTACCGGCAGCACGCCAACGCCGAGGGCGGCGCCGACCTGGAGACCGTCGAGGGCGCCCGGCTGCTGCGCCGGTGGCTGGACGACAACGGGCTGCGGGCCGAGGGCAACCACGGCTTCATCCCGTCCTCGTGGCCGCTGACGCAGGCCGACCTGGACCGCTTCAAGCGCACCCTGGAGATCGCCAACATCCTGGGCCTGGACCACATGGGCACCGGGGCCGATCCCACCAACAGCGCGTACAAGGCCGACTGGGACGTGGCCGCGGAGAAGTGGCACCAGCTCGGCGCCATCGCCCGGCAGGCCGGCGGGACCAAGCTCTACACCCACAACCACGACGCCGCCTACGACTTCCTCCTCGACAGCGGCCCGCTCGACGCCCTGGGCAGGCCGACCCGCTCGTCGGGCATCCGCAGGCTGGAGTACTTCCTCAAGATCACCGACCCGAAGTACGTCTACCTGGAGATGGACATCTACTGGGCGCACGTGGCGCAGCACAGATTCAAGACCTTCACCGCGCCCGACGGCTCCGTCCAGACCGACGTCTTCGACCCCGTCGCCGTGGTCAAGCCGGTGGAGCGGCGCTTCCCGCTGTTCCACGCCAAGGACGGCCGGAGCAACCCCGCCAACGCCAACGGCTACGACATGGTCCCGTTCGGGACGGGCGACATCGACTACGCGGCGTTCTTCCGCGAGCTGAAGAGCGGCCACCACTACCCCATGTACGAGCAGGACAACGCGCCCGGCGGCACCGCCGACCCGGCGCAGTCCCTGCGGTTCGCCGAGCTGAGCTACGACAACATGTCCAAGCTGCGCCGCTGACCGAGGGCCCTGCCCGGACGCCGGACCGGACCAGACCGGCACCGGACCGGCACCGGAGGCGAAGCCGGGCCGCCACGCGGCACCTGCCGTTGCCGCGGCAGGCGTGGCGGCCCGGGGGACCGACACCACTCCCCGAGGAGCAGCATCACGATGAAGCGTACTTCAGCTGTGCTCGGCGCCCTCGCGGCCGCCGCGGCACTCGTGCTGACGGCGCTCGGCACGCCGGCCCAGGCCCATCCGGGCCACGATCCGGCGACCGAGTGGACGAACTACGAGAAGATCACGCTGACCAAGAACGTGGGCGAGCCGGTCGACCTGGCCGTCCTGCCCGACCGGCGGGTCCTGCACACCGCCCGCAACGGCGAGGTCCGGATGACCGACCCGTCCACCGGCGTCACGAAGGTGATCAACACCATCCCGGTGTACGCCAACTCCGAGGACGGCCTCCAGACCATCGCCATCGACCCCGACTTCGACCAGAACAAGTGGGTCTACGTCTACTACGCGCCCAGGACGATGACGGCGCCGTACCCGGAGACGACCCCGGCCGGGTCGGCGCCGAACTCGCTGCCCGAGGGCGAGGACGACTCGTACTGGGACCGGTGGAAGGGCTACAACCAGCTGTCCCGCTTCAAGTGGACGGGCGGCGCGCTGGACCTGTCCACCGAGCAGGTCATCATCAAGGTCGAGACGCAGCGCGGGCAGTGCTGCCACGTCGCGGGCGACATGGACTGGGACGCCGACGGCAACCTGTACCTGGCCACCGGTGACAACACGCCCGCGGGCACGCCGGGCGCCAACGGGTACGCGCCCAACAACGACGCGCCCCGGATGAACCCCGGGTTCGACGCCCGGCGCGGCGCGGGCAACAGCAACGACCTGCGCGGGAAGATCCTGCGGATCAAGGTGGCCGCGGACGGGTCGTACAGCGTCCCGGCGGGGAACCTGTTCGCGCCCGGCACGCCCAGGACCCGGCCGGAGATCTTCGTGACGGGGGTGCGGAACCCGTTCCGCATCGACGTCGACGCCAGGACCGGCACGGTGTCGTGGGCCGACTACGGGCCCGACGCCGGGACCGGCGACCCGCAGCGCGGGCCGCTCGGCTACGTCGAGTGGAACATCACCCCGATCGGCAAGCCGATGAACAGCGGCTGGCCGTACTGCACGGGCGACGACTTCAACTACAACGACTGGAACTTCGCGACCTCGCAGCCGCGCGAATGGTTCGACTGCGCGGCCGGTCCGAAGAACACCTCGCGGTGGAACACCGGAATCGAGCAGCTGCCGGCGGCCGTGCCCGCGGACCTCTACTACGGGGACAACGCCACCCACCAGCCCGCCGAGTGGGCCGGGCTCACCGACTTCGACCCGCAGGGCGGGCAGGGTCCGATGGGCGGGCCGATCTACCACTACGACGCCGACAACCCGTCCAAGAGTAAGTTCCCGGCGTACTGGGACAAGAAGGCGTTCTTCGCCGAGTTCTCGCAGGACTACCTGGCGGCGTTCGGCGTGACGCACCCCGACGGGCCGGTCACCTCCATCGAGCACTTCCTGCCCAACAGTGCGCTGCGCAACGCCGCGATGCCGATCACCGACAGCCCGATGGACATCGAGTTCGGTCCGGACGGGTCGCTGTACGTGCTGGACTACGGCGACGGCTTCTTCCGGGCCAACCCCGACGCCGGCCTCTACCGGATCGACTACTCGCCCGACAACAAGACGCCCCAGGCGAAGATCAGGGTGGACAAGACCTCCAGCAGCACGGCGCCGCTGACGGTGGCGTTCGACGCGTCCACCTCCACCGACACCGAGCCGGGCGCGCTGACCTACGAGTGGGACTTCGACGGCGACGGCACCTTCGACGCCACCGGGGCCACCGCCTCGCACACCTACACCGTGCTGGGACAGTACATCGCGCGGCTGCGGGTCACCGACTCCGGCGGCCGGGCCGGCCTGACCTCGATCGAGATCTCGGTGGGCAACACCGCGCCCGAGGTGACGATCCAGACCCCGGCCAACGGCGGGTTCTTCGACTGGGGCCAGCCGCTGCCGTTCAAGATCGGCGTGTCGGACGCCGAGGACGGGAACAGCCCCGTGTGCAGCCGGGTGCAGTGGACGTTCGGGCTCGGCCACGACTCCCACGCCCACCCGGAGACGCTCGGCACGGGCTGCAGCGGCGCGTGGCCGACGCCCGCGAACGCGCCCGAGCACGGCGAGACCGAGAACATCTACGGCGTTGTCGTCGTGACCTACCGCGACAACGGCGCCAACGGCGTCCCGCCTGCGCAGGGCGAGGCCAGCCTGATCGTGAACCCGAAGCTGCTGCAGGCCGAGCACGGTGACATCACCAGCGGGGTGACCAGGACGGCCGACGACACCGCCTCCGGCAAGTTCAAGATCACGTCGTTCGACGCCGGGGACTGGATCGCCTACGACCCGGTGAACTTCACCGGGATCGACGCGGTGGAGACCCGGGCGGCGGGCGCCGGGACGCTGTCGCTGCGGTGGAACTCGCCCACGGCCGAACCGTTCGCCACCGTGCCGGTGGAGCGCGGCTCGGGCTGGCGGACGGTCACCACCGAACTCGGCAAGGCGCCGACCGGGACGGGCAGGCTGTACGTCACCTCGACCGGCGGCCTGGAGGTGGACTCGTTCGCCTTCCGGGGCGACGGGATCGCCGACGCGACCCCGCCGACCGCCGCGCTGACGCTCAGCCCGGCCCAGCCGGACGGCTCGCACGGCTGGTACAGGACCAACGTGACCGTGCGGGTGGACGCGAGCGACGACGGCGCGGTGTCGGCCCGCCAGTACTCCCTCGACGGCGGCGCCACCTGGGTGAACGTGCCGGCGGCGGGGCTGGTGCTGAGCGCCGAGGGCGAGACGCAGGTCCGCTACCGGGCGATCGACAGCGCCGGCAACCTCTCGGAGGCCGGCCGGGCCAAGGTGAAGATCGACAAGACCGCTCCGGGCCTGACGGTGAGCGGGGTGGAGGCCAGGCGGTACGGCATCGCCGAGACGATCACCCCGGTGTTCTCCGCGGCCGACGCCGTCTCGGGCGTGGGCACCCTGAAGGCCGAGATCGACGGGGACAAGGTCGCTTCCGGTGATCCGATCCCGCTGTCGGAGCTGGGCGCCGGCGCGCACGAGCTGGTCGTCACCGCCACCGACCGGGCCGGGCACGCCACCACCAAGACCGTGAAGTTCGAGGTGGTCGCGAGCTCCTGACCCGCTGACGACCGGAAACCACTGAGACCCGCGTCCCCGGTGCGGCCGTACCGGCACGGCCCGCCGGGGACGCGGCATGGCACCCGTCCGCGACGGCCGTCTAAAGCAGGGGGCGCTGGGCTTTCTTCGCCTCCTCGTACCCGGCGCGGGCCCGGCGCGTCGGCTCCAGCCCGGAGACCTCGGCGACGGGGACGTCCCACCAGGCCTCGCCGTCCGGCGCGGGCACCAGCGGATCGGTCTCGACGTGCACGACCGTCGTGCGGGAGGAGTCCCGGGCCCGCCGCAGCGCGTCGCGGAACTCCGCGGCGGTGCCGGCGCGCAGCACGTCGGCGCCCATCGCGGCGGCACCGGCGGCCAGGTCGCCCGGCAGCCGGAACCTGGTGCCGAACCGCTCGGCCCCGACCGACTCCGACAGGTTGCCGATCGAGGCGAACCCGTGGTTCTGCACCAGCACGACGACGAGCTTGATGCCGTCGGCGACGGCGGTGACCAGCTCCTGCGCCATCATCAGGTACGAGCCGTCGCCGACGAGGACGAACACCTCGCGGTCGGGCGCGGCCAGCTTCACCCCGAGCCCGCCGGCGATCTCGTAGCCCATGCACGAGTAGCCGTACTCGACGTGGTAGCCCTTGGGATCCCTGGTCCGCCAGAGCTTGTGCAGGTCTCCGGGCATCGAGCCGGCCGCGCACACCACCACGTCGCGGGGCCCGCTCACCTCGTTGACGATCCCGATGATCTCCGACTGGGCGGGCAGCGGGGTGTTGCCGAGCGCGTGGGCGCCGTCCACGGCGGCGTTCCAGCGCGCGGCCAGCTCCGCGGTCTCCCGCCGGTACGACGGCGCCACCGAGTACGCCCCGACCGCGCCGCGCAGGGCGGCCAGGCCCGCGCGGGCGTCGGCGACCAGCGGCACGCCCGCGTGCTTGACGGCGTCCGGCGTCGCGACGTTGAGGTTGACGAAGCGGACGCCGGGGCGGGCGAACAGGCTCCGCGAGGCCGTGGTGAAGTCGCTGTAGCGGGTCCCGATGCCGAGGACGGCGTCGGCCTCGCGGGCGAGCGCGTTGGCGGCGGTGGTCCCCGTCGCGCCGACGGCGCCCGCCGAGCAGGCGTGGTCCCAGGGCAGCGAGCCCTTGCCCGCCTGCGTCTCGGCCACCGGGATCCCGGTCGCCTCGGCGAACGAGGCCAGCTCGGCGGTCGCCCCCGAGTAGATCACCCCGCCCCCGGCCACGACCAGCGGCCGCTCCGCGGCGGTCAGGACCGCGGCGGCCTCGGCCAGGGCCTCCGGCTCGGGTACGGGGCGCCGGATCCGCCAGACCCGCTCGGCGAACAGCTCGGCCGGCCAGTCGTAGGCCTCGGCCTGCACGTCCTGGGGCAGCGCCAGCGTCACCGCGCCCGTCTCCGCCGGATCGGTCAGCACCCGCATCGCCGCCAGCAGCGCCGGGGGAAGCTGCTCGGGACGGTTGATCCGGTCCCAGTACCTCGACACCGGCCGGAGGCAGTCGTTGACCGACACGTCGTAGGACCGCGCGTCCTCCAGCTCCTGCAGCACGGGATTGGCCGGGCGCGTCGCGAACACATCGCCCGGCAGCAGCAGCACCGGCAGCCGGTTGATCGTCGCCAGCGCCGCGCCCGTCACCATGTTGGTCGCACCCGGCCCGATCGAGGTCGTGCACGCCCACGCCTCCAGCCGGTCGCTCATCCGCGCGTACCCGGCCGCGGCATGCACCATCGCCTGCTCGTTGCGCGCGGCCCGGTACGGCAGCAGGTCGCCGTACTCCAGCAGCGCCTGCCCCAGGCCCGCCACGTTGCCGTGCCCGAAGATCCCGAAGCAGCCCGCGAAGAAGCGCCGCCGCGTCCCGTCGCGCTCGGTCCACTGGTTGGCCAGGAAGCGCACGACCGCCTGCCCGACGGTCAGCCGCTCGGTCCCCGTCATCGCTCTCCCTCCGGTCCGGCGGCCGAGCACATCGGCAGCCTCGGGTCGACCGGCTGCCCCGGCCAGGTGTCGCGGATCCACGCGTGCGCCGGGTCGTCGCAGATCAGCCACGCGCGCTCGGCGCCCGGCCCGGCCATCACGTTCAGGTAGTACAGGTCGTAGCCGGGCGCGGCGATGGACGGGCCGTGCCAGCCGTGCGGGATGACGACGGTGTCGCCGGTGCGCACCTCCTCCAGCACGTCGATGGGGCGCTCGGCGGTCCCGTAGACGCGCTGGTAGCCCAGCCCCCGGTGGCCCTCCCGCCCGGCGGCGACCTCGAAGTAGTAGATCTCCTCCAGCACCGCCTCGGTCGGCGTCTCCTCGTCGTGCTTGTGCGGCGGGTAGGACGACCAGTTGCCGCCCGGCGTCAGCACCTCGCACGCGATCAGGCGGTCGGCCTCGAACGCCTCGGGCGTGCAGAAGTTGTTGACCTGGCGGCTCATCGTCCCGGCGCCGCGCAGCTCGACCGGGACCTGCTCGGCCGGGCCGTAGCGGGCCGGCAAGCGCCGCTCGCACCGCGCGGACGGCAGCGCGAACCGGCCGCCGTCCCGGGAGGACAGCACGATCGTCGCGTCGCGGGGCGCGTACGCGAAGTCGGTGACCCGGGAGAACACGTCGGGGCGGCCGTGCAGGCGGAAGGTGACCGCGACCTCGTCCGCCGGGACGCCGATCGCCGCCTCGCACGCCCCCGACAGCGGCAGCACCAGCGTCTCGGCGTCCCCGGTCTCGAACGCGGCCTCCTCGCCCGGGGCCAGCGTGACCACGCGCAGCCCGGAGTAGGTCCAGCCCGCGCCCGCGGGGGTGATCTCGGTGGTGACGGGCATGGTCACAGCACCCCCACCGCGGCGTCGACGGCGCCGGCGACATCGTCGTCCGGCGGGTACAGCAGCGTGCGGCCGACCACCAGGCCGCGGACGGACGGCAGCGCCAGCGCCGCCTTCCACCCCGCCAGCGCGGCGCCGGGGTCGCCGGTCACCTCGCCGCCCAGCAGCAGCGCGGGCAGTGTCGAGGCCGCCATGACCTCCTCCATCCGGTCGACGACGGGGACCTTCAGCCAGGTGCGGGCGGAGGTGGCGCCCAGGCCGGACGCGATCGCGATCGCCTTGATCATGGCCTCCGGGGTGAGCAGGTTGCCGACCCTGCCGTCGCCGCGCCGGGCCGACATGAACGGCTCGACCATCGCCATCAGCCCGTGCCCGGCCAGTCCGGTCACGGCGTGCGCGCAGGACTCCAGCGTACGGGCGGTGGCGGGGTCGGACAGGTCCAGGCGCAGCAGCATCTTGCCGCCGTCCAGCCCGGCGGCGGCGATCGCAGCGGCGGTGTAGGCGGTGAACCGGTCGTCGATCTCGAACGCCGCGCCCGCCAGCCCGCCCCGGTTCATCGAGCCGATGGCGAACTTGCCGTCCAGCGCGCCGAGCAGCAGCAGGTCCTCGATCACGTCGGGGGTGCCGAGCACGCCGTTGACGCCCGGCCGCGCCAGCCCGGCGCAGAGCCGCTCCAGCAGGTCGCGCCGGTCGCCCATGGCCAGCGGGAGCGGCCCCGCGGCCAGGGCCCCGCGGGCCGGATGGTCGGCCGCGATGATCATCAGCGGTCCGGCGGCGCCCGGGGGCGCCGGGGGACGGAGGCGGCGCGCGGCGGCCTCGGCGATCGCCTGCGGCCGCGCCGCCCTGACCTCCAGCAGCTCGGCGTAGCGCGCGGCGAAGGAGCCCGCGCCCGTGCCCTGTTCCCCGCTCATGGCGTGGCCTCTCCGTTCCGCTCGATCAACCGCTCCACCTCGCCCGCGGTCGGCATGGCGTCCGCGCAGGCGAGCCGGGAGGCGACGATCGCCCCGGCCGCGCCCGCGAACCGCAGGATCCGCTTCAGCGGCCAGCCTTCCAGGAGTCCGTGGCAGACCGCTCCCCCGAACGCGTCGCCGGCACCGAGCCCGTTGACGACCTCGACCGGGGTGGGCGGCACCTCGACGACCTCGTCCGCGGACGCGGCCAGCACCCCGCGCGGCCCCTGCTTGACGATCGCGACCGACACGCCGCGCTCCAGCAGGGCGCGGGCGGCGGCGCGCGGTTCGCGCTCCCCGACCGCGACCTCGCACTCCTCCAGGTTCCCGATCGCGACGGTGGCATGTTCGAGCGCTGGCGCGGTACGGCGCCGCGCCTCCTCCGGCGACTCCCAGAACATCGGCCGGTAGTCCAGGTCCAGGACGGTGGTGCCGGGATGGGCGGCGAGCGCGGCCAGCGTCGCCTCCCGGCTGGGCTCCTGCGACAGCCCGGTGACCGTCGCCCAGAAGATCCGCGCCGCGGCGATCGCGCCGAGCTCCAGCTCCCCGGCGCGGATCTCCATGTCGGGCGCCTTGGGGTAGCGGTAGAAGTAGAGGGGGAAGTCGTCGGGCGGGAAGATCTCGCAGAAGGCGAGCGGGGTCGGCAGGCCCGGCACCGCCGTGACGAACCGGTCGTCCACGCCGTACTTGCGCAGCGCCCGGTGGATGAAGCGGCCGAAGGGATCGTCGCCGGTGCGGGTGACGACGGCGGTGCGGTGCCCGTAGCGGGCCGCGGCGACCGCCACGTTGGTCGGGCTCCCGCCCAGGTACTTGCCGAACGTCTCGACCTCCTCCAGCGGGACGCCCACGTCCCGGGGGTAGACGTCCACGCTGACCCGGCCCATGGTGATCAGGTCGTGGCTCACGCGTCCTCCAGCGGGGCGAGGAAGTCCAGGCAGGCGCGGACGTCGTCCTTGGGGCCGGTTCCGGGGGCGGGCTCGCCGGTCAGGACCGTGTCCTGCTCCAGGACGTACCAGCCGCCGTACCCGGCCCCTTCGAGGGCCTCGATGATGCCGCGGACGTCGATGTCGCCGCGCCCGAGCGGCCGGTAGATCCCGTCGCGGACGGCCCGGGTGTAGGAGGTGCGCCCGGTCCGGACGGCCTCGGCGAGCGCGGCGTCGACGTCCTTGAGGTGGACGTGCGAGATCCGGTCGCCCGCCGCCCGCGCCAGGGCGAGCGGGTCGGTGCCGCCGATGAGCAGGTGTCCGGTGTCCAGGCAGAGCGGGACCTGCGAGCCGTCCAGCACGCGTTCCACGTCCGCCCGGTCCTCGACGACCGTCCCGACGTGCGGGTGGAGCGTGGCGCGGTGGCCGCGTTCGGCGGCGTGGGCGGTGACGCGGCCGAGGTTGCGCAGCAGGGTCGCCCAGGCGTCGCCGTCGAGCGCGGGCCGCCCGTCGTAGCCGTCCAGGCCGGTGGCGGCGGCGAGCACGACGGTCGCGCCCGCCTCCCCGAACGAGTCGAGGGCGCGCGAGGCCTCCGGCAGCGGATCGCGGCCCGGGTCGTGCAGGACGAGCGGGACGAAGCCGCCGACCGGCCGCAGGCCGTGGGAGCCGAGCAGCCGGGCCCGCTCGCCGGGGTCGGCGGGCAGGAATCCGTCGGGGCCGAACTCGGTGGCGGCCACGCCCAGCTCGCGCATCTCGGCGAGCACCCGCCCGGCGGAGAGCTGGTGGCCCCAGCCGGGCACCTCGCACACGCCCCACGAGATCGGGGCCGCGGCCACGCGCCGCGCGGGGATCATCGGCGGACCTCCTCGAGCGTCACGGCGCGCCGTTCCCTCCGGGAGATCTCGCACGCCTCGGCCACGTAGAACGCCTCCAGGCTCTCCTCGGGGGGACAGGGGCTGGCCGCGCGCCCGGCGGCCACGTCCACGAAGGCGCGCAGCTCGGCCGTGTACGCCTCGGCGAACCGCTGCAGGAAGCCGGCGTGCGGCGGGCCGGCGGGGTGGAGGCCGTCGCCCGCCGGGGACAGCGGGGTGCGGTCGTCGAGCCCGGCGACCACGCTGTCGCGGGAGCCGAACACCTCCAGCCGCACGTCGTACCCGGCCCCGTTGTAGCGGGTGGCGGAGACGGCGGCCAGGGTGCCGTCGTCCAGGGTGAGCAGTGCCGAGCCGGTGTCGATGTCGCCGTGCTCGGTGAAGACCGGCGCGCCCCGGTTGGCGCCGGTCGCGGTGACCTCGGCGACCTCCCGTCCGGTGACGAACCGGACGGCGTCGAAGTCGTGCACCGAGCAGTCGCGGAACAGCCCGCCCGAGGTGGGGATGTAGGCGTCCGGCGGCGGCACGGGGTCGAAGGTGGTCGAGCGCACCGTGTGCACCCAGCCGAGCCGGCCCGAGCGCACCGCGTCCCGGGCGGCGACGTGGCCGGGGTCGAAGCGGCGCTGGAACCCGACCTGGACGGGGGACTCCGCGCCGCGGATCGCGGCCAGCACCTTGATCGTCTCATCGAGGCCGGCCGCGACGGGCTTCTCCACGAACGCCGGCAGGCCCGCCTCCACCGCCCTGACCAGCAGCTCGGCGTGCGCGGCGGTCGGGGTGGCGATGACCAGGGCGTCGAGTCCGGCCGCGAACAGCGCGTCGACGCCGTCCACGGCCCGCAGGCCGAGCTTGCCGGCCACCTCCCGGGCCCGTCCGGGGTCGGCGTCGGCGACGACGACCTCATCGATCTCGGCGAGGCCGCGCAGCGTCTCCGCGTGCCCCGCCCCGATACGGCCTGCTCCGGCCAGTCCGACCCTCATGCAGCCCTCCTCGTGGGGAGACGCCTCTGGCTCCCCGGTTCGGCGCCCACGTGAGCGAGTCTCATGGAACGCTCCAATTCGTGTCAAGACTATGTCTGGACATATGGACTTAACGACTTGCTTTCGGACGGTCCGGTATTCTCGGAACGACCGACCCGAGGGAGCCGCCGTCGTGCCACGCACCGCACCGGGGCCCGCCCCGACGCCCGCCCTGACGCTGGACCGCGGCAGCCCCGTCCCGCTCTACTTCCAGATGGCCCAGCAGCTCGAGGCCGCGATCCTCGCCGGCGACCTCTCCCCCGGCAGCCGCCTGGAGAACGAGCTGGAGCTGGCCGCCCGCTACCGGCTGTCGCGGCCGACCGTGCGCCAGGCCATCCAGCATCTGGTCGACAAGGGCCTGCTGGTCCGCCGCCGCGGGGTCGGCACCCAGGTCGTCCAGTCCCAGGTCCAGCGCCCCCTCGAACTGTCCAGCCTCTACGACGACCTCAAGGCCGCCGGACGCGAGCCCCGCACCCGGGTGCTGGAGCTGGACACCGTCCCGGCCGAGGGAGAGATCGCCGCCGGGCTCGGCCTCGCGCCCGGCACGCCGGTCATCCGGGTGCACCGGCTCCGCCTCACCGGCGCCGAGCCGCTCGCGCTGATGACCAACCACCTGCCCGCCGGGCTGCTCCGGGTCACCGCCGCGGAACTGGAGGAGCACGGCCTGTACGAGACGCTCCGCGCCGCGGCCGTCAACCTGCGCATCGCCCACCAGACGATCGGCGCCCGCGCCGCCACCGCGGCCGAGGCCCGGCTGCTCGACGAGCGGCGCGGAACCCCGCTGCTCACCATGACCCGGACCGCCTTCGACGACAAGGGCACCGCCGTCGAGTACGCGACGCACGTCTACCGGGCCGCCCGCTACTCGTTCTCGCACACCCTCGTCGGCAAGTAGAGCGGGCGCCCACCGGGCCCGGGGCCGTGCCGGGCGGGCCCTCACGGACCCCGCCCGGCACGGACGTCAGCCGGCTCCCGGCGCGATCACCCGGAGACCCGTCACCCGGAGACCGGGGCCACGCTGCTCGCCGTCCCTCCCCCCTTCGCCGCGAAGGCCACGGCGAGGACGCCGCTCGCGCCCGGCACCGTCACGGTCCAGGTCCCGGCGCGGTCGACCACGACCTTCTTCGTGCCGAGGACCTTCCCGTCCCAGACGTGGACGTGCGCGGTGCCCGGTCCGGTGGCCGCCAGCCTGAAGGTGACCGAACCGCCGGACACCGACGGCTTCCCGTCGATGCGCGCCGTGCGCCACGGCGGCGCGGCCGGGCCCGCGGCCAGCGGCACGCCCGTACGGGCCGCCTGGATGATCGACTCGGGCGAGTCGACCGACGCCGCCGCATCCGTCGGCATCACCGGCGGCTCCGGCGTGCCCGGCACCCCGGACGGCGGGGTGTGGCCCGGCAGCGACACCAGCCCCCACCGGTACGGGTCGCCCTGCACACCGCCCCAGGTGGACCAGCCGATCCGGGTCTGGCCGACCTTGTCCTGGGTGTCGGAGTCGTACACGAAGATGTTCAGGCCCGTCCGCGCCGGATCGACGGCCGAGGGCAGCGCCGTGAACGGGATGCTCGTCTCGATCACGTAGCCGTCGTAGGGCTCATTGACGGTGGACGCGACGCGCATGCCGGGGGCGGTCTCCGCACCGGGCCCCTGGTGGTGGTCGGCGTCGCGCTCGAAGCACGGCTCACCGTCGGCCATCCCCGGGAAGACGCCGGTCTTGAACGTGGTCGAGGTGTTCTCGGAGTCCCCGCGCGGATCGACGGCGATCTCCACCGAGTCGGTGCGCCAGTGCCGCTTGCAGTCGTCGGCGCCCAGCACCGTCCCGCGCGCCTCGTCGCGGACCTTGACCAGGACGTTGAGGCTCTCATCGGTCCAGGTCACCTTGCCGGTGGCGGAGCAATCGGCGGCCGACTCGCAGGCCGTGCCCTCCCAGAGCCGGGACAGGTCGAGCTCCGGCCCGGGATACTCGCCGGGCCCCTCCTTGCCGTCGACCGTCGGCGCGCTCCGCGCCTTGGGCAGCTCGGCGGTGGGGACCAACTCCAGGGCGCCCCGCTGCACGTCGGTGCCGCCGGACGCGGACGCGGTGGTGACGGTGAAGTCGTAGTCGCCGCCGTCACCGCCCTGGTTCGAGGTGGGCAGCGAGGCGTCGGTGTTGGTGACGGTGAAGGTCACCGAACCCTTGGCCCCGGCCGCCAGTTCGTACGGCTTGGACGCGGCGTCGGCGGCGAAGCCCTCGGGCAGGCCGAGCCTGACCGTCCCCTGCTGGGCGGAGCCACCGGTGTTGGACAGGTCGACGCGCACCGTCCGGGACTTGCCGGACGCCAGCGTGAGCACCCGCTTCATCCGCCCGCTCAGCGCGGGCACACCGGTCTTCTCGGCCCAGGCGTCGAAGTCGGCCACGCGCGGCAGCGGTTCCTGCACGCCCGTGACTGCGGGCCGGACCTCCACCGGGGCGGCGGTCTGCCCGGAACCGTTCCGGGTGGTCAGGTTCGCCGCGAGCCGTACGCGCCCGTTGGCGGTGCCCGCCGGGGGCGTGACGGTGAACGTCGCCGTGCGCTCCCTGGAGCCGACCGTGCCGAGCTCGCCCGTCCCCTTCACGGTCCACCCGGACGGGACGGACAGCGCGGCCTTCCCGCCCGGCAGGTCCCGCGGTGCGCGGGCGTGCGCCGTGACCTCGAACGGCCGGCCCGGCGACACCCCGAACGACTCCGTCGTCAGGAAGAACTCGGTGCCCAGCGGCAGCCCGCCCTTGGCCGGCTTGAGCGCGCCCTCCAGCGGACCGGTCGGGTCGGTGTTGCCGAGCGTGAACGGAACCCGGCTGTGGATCTGCGTGAAGTAGTCGCAGCCGACCTTCTCGGGATCGGCCGGGACGTCGGGGAAGCCGCCCCAGCCCTGGCTGACGTAGGTCCGCTGCGCGTCCCGCTCGACCTGCGCCCACGTCCTGCCGCCGTTGCGGGCGGACGCCCGGCCGCTCCAGACCCCGTACGCGAGCGCCCCCTGGGTCGTGGGGGTGAAGTCGCGGGCGCACGCCGACCCGGTGGCCCCCGACGCCCCGCCCTGGTAGAAAAGCCGCCCGGTCGACCACGGCCGCAGCTTCTCCCGCCCGAGCTGCTCGGGGAATTTGCGGGCGTCGGCCGCGGCGAAGTACGCCTCCGTCGCCAGCCGCGCCGCCTGCTGGTGGTGGCCGTGCTGGCCCGGCAGCGGCGCCGGCTCCATGGTCACGATCAGCTTGGGCCGGGTCGCGCGCACCAGCCGCACCACCTTGGCCAGGCTCTCGTCGTGCCCCCACGCCTCGTCGGTCAGCGGCGCGCTGACGGTGTAGTAGAAGTCGACCTTGTCCAGGTAGTGGATGTCGCCGACGCCGGCCTTGCCGACCGCCCGGCGCTCCTCGTTCTCCCGCAGCAGGCCCAGCGGCGGGCCCTCCTCGGTGCCGACCGCGTTGCCGCCGCCCTCGCCGCGGGTCACGGTCAGCACCCCGACCCGGGCGCCGTCGAACTCGTTCCACTGCCCGTAGGTCGACAGGCCGCCCGCCTCGTCGTCGGGATGCGCCCCGACGAAAAGGACGTCCAGCCCGCCCCGGTCGGGCGCGGGCGCCGCCGCCTGCGCCCGCGCCGGGGCTCCGGCCAGGGCGAGCGACGAGGCCGCCAGCACGGCCGACAGGACGGCGGGTAGCGCGAGTCTTCGCATGAACTCTCCTGTTCGGTTGTCCGGCCCGCTGCGGGTCCGGCGGGGTGGCACGCGGCCCCGGCTCCCTTACTCCTTGACGGCCCCCGAGAGCATTCCTGCGATGAACTGGCGCTGCAGGAAGACATAGACGCACACGATGGGCGCAGCGATGATCAGCGCGCCCGCCATGAGCAGCGAATAGTCGGTCTTGTGCGTCCCCTGGAAGAACGACAGCCCCAGCGGCGCGGTGCGCAGCCCCTCGTCGGAGTTGACGATCACCAGCGGCAGCAGGAACTCGTTCCACGTCCACATGGTGGTCAGCACGATCATGGTGAGGATCGCCGGGCGGCCCATCGGCACCAGCACCCGCCACAGCGTCACCCAGCTCGACGCGCCGTCCAGCCGGGACGCCTCCACCAGCGAGCGCGGCACGCTGCGGAAGTAGGCCCGCATCCAGAATGTGCCGAACGCCACCGACATCGCGACCTGCGGCAGGATCAGCCCCGCGTAGGTGTTGTCCAGGCCCACCGTGCGCAGGTCGAAATACAGCGGCACCACGATCGCCTCGGTCGGGATGGTCAGCCCCGCCAGGAACAGCAGGAACACCACCGACGCGCCGCGGAACCGCATGGTGCCCAGCGCGTACCCGGCCATGATCGACAGTACGCTCGCCACCACCACCGTGACCGCCGTGACGATCACGCTGTTGCGCATGTACGTGCCGAAGTGCCCCTCCCGCCACGCCTGCCCGAACGTGGCGAAGCTCAGGTCGGGCAACTGCAGCGCCTGCGCCACCACGCCGATCATCGGGAACACCGCGATGACCGCGAACACCGCCAGAATCGCGTGGTTGACCAGCCGCTCGGTGCTCCCCGCTCGCCTCCGGGGCGCCTTGTGGCGACGCCTTCCCTCCTCGCTCCGGTCGCTCGTTCCTCGCTCCCTGCGCTCCTCAGTCCAGGCGCCGCCGCGCCCCTCCGGCTCGCTCTCGCTGCTCCCCGCTCGCCTCCGGGGCCTGCGCCTGCTCATCGGCCCCTCCCTTCGACCAGGCGGCCGATGCCGGCGGTGGCCGCGAACGCCAGCACCGCCAGCGTGATGCCGACGGCGCAGCCCAGGCCGACCTCGCCGGTGTTAAACGTGCGGTTGTAGACCTCGTAGGCGGGCACCTTGGTCGAGTCGCCGGGCCCGCCGCCGGTGGCCATGTAGATCAGGTCGAAGTTGCGGATCGCCATGATCGTGGTCAGCGTCAGCGCCACCGCCAGCTCGCGCCGCAGCCCCGGCAGCGTGACCGCGAAGAACTCGCGCACCGGCCCGGCCCCGTCGACCCGCGCGGCCTCGTACAGCTCCGGCGGGATCTTCTGCACCCCGGCCAGGAACAGCACCAGCGCCAGCCCGATCCCGACCCAGGTCCCGATCAGTCCCACGGCCGGCAGGGCGAAGGTGAAGTCGCCCAGCCAGCCGCGGGACCAGTCGGGCAGCCCGAGCGCGTGCAGCCACCCCAGCACCGTGTTGACCGGCCCGTCCGCCGAGTACACCCACCGCCAGGCCACCGCCACCGCCACCATCGCGACGACCTGCGGCAGGAACAGCACCGTGCGGAAGAACGTCAGCCCGCGGATCCTCGTCCGGGACATCGCCGCCACCAGCACGAACGCGATGCAGCACGGCAGCACCGCGTAGAACACCACCAGCACCAGCAGATGCCCGAACGCGCCCCGCAGCACCGGATCGGACCAGGTCGCCGTGTAGTTGGAGATCCCGGCCCACGTCGCGGGGCCGAGACCGTCCCACTCGTACAGGGAGAACTGCGCCCCGCGCACCAGCGGCCACAGCAGGAACGCCCCGTACACCAGCAGCGCCGGCAGGACATAGAGCCAGCCGATGCGGCGGGGCTCCCCGGCCGGCCCGGACCGGCCCCCGGCACCGGCCCCGGCGTGCCGCGGTCCGGGCGCGCCGCGCCGGGAATCGGGCCTGTTGTGCCGCGCGACGGTCGTCATGTGCGCGCTCCCTCGGGCTGCTCGTTACTTCTTCTGCTGGAAGGCGGCGTAGTCGTCCTGGGCCGCCTGCATGACCTCCTGCGCCGTCGCCTGCCCGGCCACCAGCTTCTGCAGCGGGCCGCCGAAGGCGTCGGTGAAGGTCGGCGTGGCGTAGTCGATGTACGGCGTGGTGCCGTCGTTCCCGCTGAGCGTCGCCCAGGCCGCCGACACCTCCTTCATCAGCGCCGCCGACGGCTGCTTGGACGGCGCCTGCAGGACCGGCAGGTTCCCGGTCTCGACGGCGACGTCCATGGCCTCCGGCGAGGTGATGAAGTTGATGTAGGCCGCCGCCACGTCGGGGTGCTTGGACTTGGAGGTGACCGCCCACGGCAGGCTCTCGCCGCCCATCGTCGCCGCCGGCGCCCCCGCCTGCGACGGCGGCGGCAGCATGAAGCCGACCTTGTCCTTCATCCGGTCGTTCAGCTCAGGGGCCCACCAGGTCCCGCCGAACATGAACACGCCCTCGCCCTTGGCGAAGTTCACCGGGGTGTCGTCCCACTTCACCGCGTTGGCGTCCTTGGTGAAGTAGCCCTGCTTGCTCCAGTCGGCCAGCTTCTGCGCGGCCTGCACGTTCGGCGCGTCGGTCCAGGCCCCGCCGCTGCCGAACACGAGCTTGCGAACGTTCTCCTTGGGGACCAGGCCGTCCTGGACGATGCCGTACAGCTGCATCGCCGGGAGCTTCTCCACGTTGCCGAACGCGATCGGCACCTCCCCCTTGCCCTTGGCGGTGGCGAGCGCCTGGTCGAACTCGGCCCACGTCTTCGGCGGCTGGATGCCCAGCTTGGAGAGCTTCTCCTTGTTGTAGTAGAGGCCGACGATCTCACCGTTGAGGGAGACGCCGTACAGGTTGCCCGAGCCGATGAGCTTGCCGTCCTTGGTGACGCTGTTCAGCTCGATCAAGCCCTTGGGGTAGCGCTTCTTCCAGCCGTAGGCGCTGTCGTAGGCGTCCAGCGGCAGCAGCATGCCCGCCTTGACGAACTGCGCCATCGACGCGTACCCCTGGTTGGCCTCGACCACGTCGGGCGGGCTGTCGCCCGACAGCGCCAGCCGCAGCGTCTTCTGCAGGTCGCTGAACGACCGCGACACCCGGTTGATCTTCACGTTCGGGTACTTGGCCTGGAACCGCTTGTTGAGCTCCTCGATCTGCTTCTTCTGCCCGCCCTGGACCTCCTGGTCCCAGACGGTCAGCGTCACGTTCCCGGCCTTGGCGACGTCGGTGCTGATCGCCGAGGGCGCCTTGGCCTCGGGCTGCTCATTGGACGATCCGGGGGCACAGGCCGTGGCGAGCGCGGTCACCAGGGCCGCCGCGACGGCGAGCGTCCCTCGCCTCTTCGGTGTCGGCATTCCTGCGGCTCCTTTCTGGGGGCGGCGGGGTCAGGAGGGCTGCGGGAGGTCGGCCCGCAGCGTGGGCTCGGCCCGCACGACGGTGTCGTCGGCCGAGTCGGGGATGTAGGGGACGACGAAGGCGTACTCCTCCAGCACGGACTCGGGGACCTCGCCGGACTCGCCGAACGCGGCGATCTCCCCCCAGCAGGGTGCCCCCAGGGAGCCGCTGCGATGCCGTACCGACAGCCCGGCGCACAGGTTGGCGAACCTCAGCCGCTCGGCCAGCGGCAGGCCCGCCAGCGTGCCGAAGACGAACCCGGCGGCGAACACGTCGCCCGCGCCGGTCGCGTCGAGCGCCTCCACCGGCAGCGCCTCGGTCTCGGCGACCTCCCCGGTCGCGGCGTCGATCGCGATCGCGCCGTCGCCGCCGCGCTTGACGACCACGACGGGGACCCGCTCGGCGAGCGCGCGGGCGGCCTCCTCGGGCGAGCCGGTACGGGTGTAGGCCATCGCCTCCACCGCGTTCGGCAGGAACACGTCGACGTGCTCCAGCCGGTCGAGGACCTCCCGCGACCAGGTCTCGGTGGCGTCCCAGCCGAGGTCGGCGAACACCGTGGTGCCCCGGCTCCGCATCTCCCTCGTCCAGGCGGGGACGGGGCGTTCGATGTCCACGAAGCAGGCGCGGGCCGACGGCGGCGAGGCGAGCGGATCGCCCTCCCCCGGGGCCCGCGCCGCCGCGTCCGGCATCGGCTTGGCGTAGGTGACCATGCTGCGGTCGGAGTCGTAGGCCAGGGACACCGTGACGGGGGTGGGCCAGGACGGCACCCGCCGGGACCTGCCCAGGTCGATGCCCTCCTGCTCGGCGAGGGTGCGCCACAGGTACGCGCCGAAGAGGTCGTCGCCGAACGGGGCGGCCAGGCCGACGCGCAGCCCGAGGCGGCTCATCGCCACCGCGATGTTGGCCACGCCGCCGGGCGCCGAGCCGAGCCCCTCGGTGAACAGCTCGGTCCCGGGCGGCGGCAGCCCCGGCAGCCCGGTGAAGATCATGTCCATGAAGACCTGGCCGCTCAGGAACACGTCCAGGTCGGGCAGGGGGCCCTCGTCGCGGGGGGCGCCCGCGCGGCGCAGCCGCTCGCCGGCCTGGCCGCGCTCGGCGCACGGATCGTCCAGCGAGGGCTCGGGGGGCCGTCCGGGCGGCGCGGTCGCGCCGCCGGTCGCCGCGGGTCCCGCGGCCGGGGCCTCGTTCAGGGTCTCGGTCAAGGCGCCTCCTCTTCGAGGGCCGTCGGTGATCCACAACGGTCTGTTTGACCGAATGTCAGGACAATCTCGGATCGAGAGGTGATGGTCGGATCGGGGACGGGGACGGGAGCGGGCGGGACGGGACGGGACGGACGATCGCGGTCAGGGGTCGGAGGGGGTCACGGCCGGGACGGCCGGCCGCCCGCGAAGACGGCCGCCACCTCGGGAATGCGGTCGATGTAGCCGTCGAGCAGCCGGCGCCCGACCGAGACCGAGTCGACCAGCGGGTGCAGCCCGAACGCCTTGGCGGCGTCGGTCCGCGAGCCGGTGAGGGCGGCACTGATCGTGAGCCGCTCCACCGCCTTGACCTGCTGCATCAGCCCGAGCTGCGACAGGTCCGGCGGGTCGGCGGCCAGCGGGTGGACGCCCGCGGCGTCGACGGTGGCCGGCACCTCGACGACCGCGTCCGGGGGCAGCGCGGCGACGGTCGAGCCGTTCCGCACGTTCAGGATCATGGTGGCGGGCTCGTTGCGGCTGATCGCGGCCATCACGCTCAGCGCGACCCCGGCGTAGCCCTCGTCCACCGGGTCGACCCCGGCGTGGTCCGCCAATTCCTGCCCGGTCTCGGCGCCCTTCATCTCGGCCATGTAGCTGGCGCTGCGGGCGGCGACCGTCTCCCGCCACAGCTCCATGGCCGCGCCGCCGGACGCCTCGGCGATCCGCTCGTAGAACGCGCCCTGCTGCTTGAGCAGGAACTCGCCGCGGGTCTGCGGGGCGTCCAGCGTGGCCCGCACCGCCTCGCGGTTGAAGTAGTAGTAGTACAGGTACTCGTTGGGGATGACGCCGAGCTCGCGCAGCCACTCCCGGCCGAACACCACCCCCTCCTCCAGCCCGCCGAGCAGGTCGTCGTCGGCGAGCAGGCCGGGCAGCACGTCCACCCCGTCGTGCAGGATGCGGCGCATCCAGCCGAGGTGGTTGAGCCCGACGTAGTCCAGGTGCGTCCGCGCCGGATCCAGGCCCAGGGCCGCGGCCACGCGGGTGCCCAGCCCGGACGGGGTGTCGCAGATGCCCAGCACCCGGTCCCCCAGCACCCCCTGCATCGCCTCGGTGATCATCCCGGCCGGGTTGGTGAAGTTGATGACGTACGCGCCCGGGGCCAGCGCCTTCACCCGCCGCGCGATGTGCATCATCACCGGGATCGTGCGCAGCCCGTACGCCAGGCCGCCCGGGCCGGTGGTCTCCTGGCCGAGCACGTTGAGGTCGAGCGCCACCCGCTCGTCGCAGACCCGCCCCGCCAGGCCGCCGACCCGGATGGCGGCGAACACGAAGTCCGCCCCCTCCAGCGCCGGGTCCAGGTCCGTGGACGTGAACACCTTCGGCGCGCCGGGGACCCCCTCGGCGAACCGCGCCAGCACCGCCGCCATGGCCCCCAGGCGGCCGGCGTCGGAGTCCTGCAGCCAGACCTCCTCGATCCGCGGGGAGCTCCGGTCGCGCAGCAGGGCCTGGTACACGTACGGCACCCGGAACCCGCCGCCCCCGAGAATGGCCAGCTTCATCCGATGATCACCTTCCCGCCCGCCTGGCGGCAGAGCTCGAGAGTCTGGGGATCGGCACCGGAGGTGGTGACGAGCGTGTCGATCCGCTCCAGCGAGCACACGCGCAGCGATCCGGTGCCGGGGAACTTGGTCTCGGACGCGACCAGGACGACCCGGTCCGCGGCCTCGATCATCGCCTGCTTGTTCAGCGTCTCGACCTCCATGTCGTCCACGACATGGCCGTTGGGCCGCACCCCCGTGCAGCTGAGGAACACCAGGTCGGCGCTGACCTGGCGGAACGCGGCCTCGGTGAGCGAGCCGACGAGCGAGAGGTAGTTGCGCCGCACCACCCCGCCCAGCAGGCACAGCCGCACGGCCTCGTCGTCGCGCAGCTCGTCGAAGACGGCCAGGTTGGCGGTGATGACGGTGACGGGCCGGCCGCGCAGCCGGCGCGCGATCAGCCGGGTGCTGGTGCCGATGTCGAGCACCACCACCATGTCGTCCTCGACCAGCGCGGCGGCGCGCTCGGCCACCGCCTGCTTGCCCGCGCTGTCGCGCTCGGCGGACGCGGCGAAGGAGATCTCCGGCACCGCCGCCTGAGGTGACAGCGCCGCCCCTCCGTAGGTGCGGACCAGTTCCCCGTTGCGGTCCAGCACGTCGAGATCGCGGCGGATCGTCGACTCGCTCACCTGGAGGGTCTCGGCCAGCTCCCGGACGGACGCCGCACCCTTCGTACGCAGGGACGACACGATCTGCGCGCGACGCATGCTCGATGTCACGCACGGGAAGCTAGCACCCATGCGCGACTTCAGTCACTAGTCACCGCGACTTTGCCCGAACTCCGCCAATCGGTCGCCTGACGTGCGCACACTCGCGCACGACCCGGGGCCGAGTCAGGTGTGTCTGTCAGGACGCGCCTTTCCACCGCCCGGCTACCCGCCGTCGCCGGGACGGGCGTCCCGGCGGGCGCGGGCCCGCCGCTTCCCCTCGTGCATGGCCTGGACGCGGGCGATCGGGATGGTGTGCCCCTCGGCGACCAGATCGGCGTCCAGCGGCCGCGGGGCGGGCATCAGGGCGGTCCACGGGTCGTCCTCGGCGATGCGGCGGGCCGCGGTGCGGATGGTGAAGTCGGCCGGGCGCACGCCGTCGAGCTCGTCCCACGGCACCGGGAACGACACGGGCACGCCGGGCCGGATCCGCGGGCTGTAGGCGGCGGCCACGGTGGCGCCGCCCGCGCGGGTGGAGTCGAGGAACACCTTGCCCGCGCGGTCCTCCCGGATGAACGCGGTCGTGGCCAGCCCCGGGTCGAGGCGCTCGGCGCGGGCGGCGACCGCGCGGGTGGCCGCGGCCACGTCGACGGCCGAGGCCGGCTCGATGGGCGCGAACACGTGGACGCCCTTGGCTCCGCTGGTCTTCACCGCGCCCTCGAGCCCCGCGTCGGCCAGCGCCCGGCGCACCAGGCGGGCCGCGCCCACCGCCGCGGCGAACCCCTCGCCCTCCGGCGGGTCGATGTCGAGCACGAGGTGGGTGGGCGTGCCGAGGGCGTCGGCGCGGACCAGCGTCGGGTGGTACTCCACCGCGCGCTGGTTGGCGAACCACAGCAGCGTGCGCCGGTCGTCGCACAGGGCGTAGGAGACCTTCCGGCGGGAGCTCTCCGCCCACAGCGTCACCGTCCGCACCCATGGCGGGGTGTACTTGGGCACGTTTTTCTGCATGAACGGCTTCTGGCCCCGCAGCACGCGGATCACCGACAGCGGCCGTCCCGCCAACTGCGGGACGAGGCGCCCGGCCACCGCGTCGAGGTAGTCCACCAGGTCGCGCTTGCTCGCCTCCGCCCCCTCGAACAGCGGCTGGTCGAGGTTGGTCAGCGAGACCCCGTCCCGGACCTCGCCCCTCGTGTCATCGGCGCCCATCGTGTCACTCTGCCATGTCAGAGCCGCAGGTCAACCCTCGGGTACCCCCGGTCCACCGAGATCGGATAGTGACGGTGCGACGGGCGGTCGAAAGGTTTGGGCGCAGGCCGACACGTTTACCGGAGGGTGCGCGGGTAGGCGACCAGGACCACCGATGGAAGGAGGAACCATGTCCGTTCAGGAAACCGGGGATGTGACCGGCACCAAGGACAAGGACTACGACATCATCTGGTTCGTCGAGACCTGCCTGAGCAACGCGCTGCGCCTGGAGACCTACATCAAGGACGCGGAGCGCGCCGGCGACGGCGAACTCGCCGAGTTCTTCAAGCGCGCGCAGAACGAGAGCCGCAAGGGCGCCGAGCAGGGCAAGCAGCTCCTCAAGAAGCGGCTCAACTGATCGACCGCACGGCCGCCGGGCGGCGCCCCCGCGGCGCCGTCCTGGGCACGTCGCCGGCACTCAGCGCGAGGTGACGATCTTCCAGTCGGGGTCGTCGCAGGTCAGGGCGCCGGCGGCGGCCTGCTGGAGGCGTTTCTCGCCGCCGTTGGGTGCCAGCGGCGCCCGCACGCGGACGCCCGAGGCGCCGGACGCGCAGTAGATCGCGGGCGTGCCCGCGGGGGTGTGGACGCGCTGCTTCGCCCCGCCCGACCACTGGCAGCCGACGAACGCGATCTCCTTGGCGGCCTTGCCGATGTAGACGTGCCCCTTCTCGCCGTCCCGCCCGGTGGAGCCGGGATCGGTCGCGCAGTTGAAGAACCAGAGGTTGGAGAAGAGGTGCCCCTCGCCGGAGTGGACGTAGATCGCCGCGCCCTGGCAGGCGGTCTCCTTGTCCCGGCCCGTGCAGTCGATGATCGTGCCCTCGAACGACAGCCCGCCGTACCCGCTCTCGATGCGGAACGCCGTGGCGTGCTGCGGGGTGATGTAGAGCGGGCCGACGCGCGTGCGGGACATGCTCGTGAAATGGACGTACGCGGCGGCCGTGGGCGGCAGCGAGCCGGACATGAACGAATGCCCGGCGGTGAAGTAGTAGTTGTCGCTGCCGCCGAGTTTCAGCTGCACGTCGGTGCCGTTGTTGATGTAGGCGCGGTCGATGGTCACGCGCAGGTGCCGGGCGTGCATGACCGAGCGGAAGCCGACCCAGCCGACGTCCAGGAAGGTGGCGTCGCTCATGATGGGACCGCGGGCGAAGTCGGTCTCGCGGACCATCCAGTCGACCGTCCCGGAGGCGCGGAACTGGATTCCGCGCATCGACATCGACCGGACGCCCTCCTTGGGCATCGCGAACAGCGGCTTGCCCTTGACGGTGACGATCGTCTGCGGGCCGCGCCCGCCGAACTCGCGCTCCGACCCTCCCGGGGGGCCGGAGAGCCGCAGCCCGTCCAGGAAGGGGTGGGGGCCGCCGGACAGCTCGATCTTGTCGTTCGGCAGGACGATCACCGGGCGGTAGGTCTGCGCCCCCGCGTAGGACAGGGCCTCCTTGAACTTGGCGTCCCAGGACGAGCCGGGAAACGAGCCCAGGGGCGCCAGCCCCGGCACCTTCGCGGCGTCCGCGGGGGCCGCCGAAGAGCGTCCGAACCAGAAACGCACGCCATCACCCTCTTTCACCACACAGTGTGTAGTGACACGAATGCGCATCGTTATATCCGCAGCGTGGGCAACTCACTTACCGCGGGGTGCCGGCGCGCCTACCGGGCGCGGCTCATTCGCAGCCCTCGAACTGCGGCACCTCCACGACGGAGAGGTCCATGCCGGAGCCGCCGAACCACTTGGCCAGCAGCCTGGCCGCGGTGCCGTCCTGGTACATCCGGGTGATCGCCTTGTTGACCGCCTCGCATCCGGCGGGGTCGTCGCGCCGCATCCCGATCCCCGTGCGCCGCTCCCCGTACCTGGCGTTCACCAGCCGGAAGCCCCGGCCCTGCCGCTTCTGCAGCCCGGCGAGGATCGTGTCGTTGGTGGTGATCGCGTCGACCCGGCCTGCGGCGAGCATGGCCGCGCACTCGTCGTAGCTCCGCGCCGGCACCGGCACGGCCGCCACCTGCCGCTCCTCGATGACCTGCTCGGCCGCGCCGGACCCGGCGACGGCGCACAGCCTGCGCCCCTTCAGGTCCCGCACCCCGCGCACGCCGCGCTCGTCCGAGCGGACGAGGATGTCCTGGTACGACAGGTAGTAGGGGCCGGCGAACGCCAGCCTGAGCTTCCATTCCGGCTCCACCCAGAACGTCGGCACCAGGTCCACCCGGCCCTCGCGGAGCATCCGCTCCCTGTCGCCCGCCAGCGCCGCCCTGAACCGCACGCTCTTTCCCAAGCGCCCGGCCACGTACCGGGCGACGTCCACGTCCAGGCCCTCGAAACCGCCGTCCGGCCGCCGGATCCCCACCCCTGGCAGGTCCGGCCGCACCCCTGCGACCAGCGTGTCCTTCGCCAGCAGCGAGGACTCCCCGCCGCCCGCGCATCCCGCCGGGGCGGCGCAGCCCACCGTGATCGCCGCGATCGCCGCGGCGGCCCGCCGCGCCCGCGGGAAGCCCATCCCGACCTCCGACCCCGCCCGCGCGGCCCGGGGGCGCTCCGGCCCTGGCGCGCGGACGCTCACCCGTCAACGTTCCCACGATCGATCATGGGAGCACGCCCTGGCCGCATCCGGACCACGGCCGGCCGGCGGCTCTGGCATGATCGCGGTCGATGAGCACCACAGTGGACGACACCCGGCTCCATACCGCGCTCTACGGGCTGATCGACGCGATGGGCCTGTGGCGGCCCGGGACCCTCCAGACGATCGCGATGACCGGCCGTCTCCTCACCGGAGACCTCGAGGAACCCCCCGACGGCGAGGCCCTTCCCACCGCCGGCGGCGGCACCTGGACCCAGTTCATCGGGCGGATCGGGGCCGTCGCGCTGCGCGCCGCCGCGCCGTCCACCAGGGACGAGCGCCGCGAGCTGCTGCTCGCCTTCCTGGAGACCTGGGCCGCGACGCCGTTCGCCGACCCGGAGGCGCCGCTGCGGCTGGGCGTGGCCGAGACCGAGCGCTGGACCGCGCGCGACCAGCACGGCACCGCCGTCGCCGTCTACTGGGACTCCCACGGCCGGCATCGCCGCCGGTTCGTCGACCTGCGCCGCGGCGAGGGGACGCCGCCGGAGCTGGGACCGGTCGCCGAGGTGAGCGACGTCCCGCGCGGCTGGGGCGACCCCGGGCAGCTCCGCGCGCTGGTCGGGCTGGTGCGCGGCCGCGGGCCGATGCCGTGGGATCCCGCCGCGGTGAAGGCGCTGGCCGACGGGACGGGCATGAGCCGCGCGGCGGCGGCCCTGACGCTGGCGGGCATCCCGGGCACCAACGTCTACGCCAAGCCCTTCCTGGACGCCGGCGAGCGCGCGGTCCTGAAGATCAGGACCGCTGAGGCCGCCGACGTCCTGACCGAGCTGGGCGGCCTGAACACCGTGGAGCGGCTCGACCTGCTCGCGGACGTCCTGCCCGCCGATCCCGCCGAGCTGTGGGAGCCCGGCGGGGCCCTCGCCCTGGCGGAGCGGATCGCCGCGGCGTGGCGGCGGCGGTACGGGCGCCGGCCGGTCGTGCCGGAGGAGACGCTGGCCGCCGCGATGAAGGTGTCCGACGTGTGCCTGTCGGCCGCCGACATCTGCGCGGTGTTCACCGATCCGCGGCCGGACGCGCGGCTCACCCGTGACGTGGACACCTCGCTGACGGAGACCAGGTACGGGTGCTGGGCCGAGGGCGAGGGGCAGCGGAGGTTCGTCGAGCTTCTGAACGCCCTGCCGCGCCTGATCAGGTGGGCGTACGCGGAGCTGCCCGCGGGCGACCCGGTGCGCGGGGGCGTTCCGGAGGTGGTCGCGCTGGTGCGCGAGCGCCTGTCCCATCCCGGGCTGATCCTGGACGCGGGCGCGCTGGACAGCGCGGACGGGACGATCGCGGCGTTGCAGCTGAAGTTCGGCGCCGTCCCCTACCCGCACCTGAACTACCCGACGGCGGACGACGGGCTGAGCATCGCCGCCCCGTCCAAGCAGGGTCTCCCTTCGATCTTCTTCCGTCCCGCCTTCTACGACGGCGGCGACGCACGGGCGCGCCTGCTGTCGGCCGAGGCCCGTTACACCGACCAGAGCCTCCGCGCCTTCGAGTGGCTCCGGGACGGTCTGTGCGACCGCATCGTCGAGCGGATCGTTTCGGGCGGGCTTGCGGACGGCCGCTACGAGCCCGACCCGCTCGCGGTCGTCCCCGGCCTGGTGGCACACGTCGCGGAGCGGCACGCCCTGACCGAGGACGCGGCCCGCCTCTACCTCCAGCTGCTCGCGCTGCCCGCCCCCGCCGACGGCGCCGTCCGCAGGTGGAACGGGTGGAAGGCGGCGCGGCACCACCAGGCCGTGACCTGCCTCGTGGACGCGGGTCTGGTCGTCCAGGGCAAGCGGCCGCGCGCGGGACGGAGCGTTTTCCTGCCGGGCGGCTGGGCGGCGGCCAAGAAGGCGACGCCGCTGGAGACCTGGAAGGCCGACCTGCTCGGGGTGCGGCTGTCAGGCGACCGGACCAAGGTGGAGAAGGACACCGTGGTCCTGCCGCGCACGCTGCCCGAGCTGTTCGCCGAGGCCTGGCGGCGCGTGGAGGACGGCGACGGCCCGCGCTAGAGGCGGGCTCACCGAGGGGCGGCACCGGCCTGACGGCCGGTGCCGCCTCTTTCTTTTTCTGCCCCCACCAGCGATGACGTCACTTAGCCCGTATGCGCACTTGCATTGACGTCATCTCGATGTCATAGTGACGTCATGGATGTCACGCCCTATGTCGACAGGCTGCGCCACGAACTCGCGGTCGCCGCCGGAGCAGGCGGCGACGACGCCCGGGCGCTCGCCGAACGGCTCACCGCACCACTGGAGTCCGCCGTCCGGATGACTCTGATCGAGGTGCTCTCGGCCGCCGCCGACGAGATCACCAGCGAGCTGGCGCCGGGCTCGGTCGAGGTGCGCCTGCGCGGTCTCGACCCTGACTTCATCGTGACGCCACCACCGCCGGAAATGCCGTCACAGACGCCATCACCCGGCGCCGGCGGCCTCAGGAGCGCCCTGGCCGGGGCGGTGGAGGTCGCGATGGGCGTCCGGTTGCCCGCACCGCCCCTACCGCCGGAGCACGACGAGGGCGGCGGCACCTCGCGGGTCACGCTGCGCCTCCCCGAGCACCTCAAGGCGCGGCTGGAGGAGGCGGCGGCCCTGGCCGACCTGTCGGTCAACGCCTGGCTCGTCCGCACCGTGTCCGCCGCCCTCGCCGGCCCCACGCCCCCCTCCCCCGGCGGCCCGGATGAGGGACGCCCGCTCGGGCGCCACCACACCGGCTGGTTCCGCTGACGCCCGTCCGATCCCCGGCCCGTCACCCACGACTTCGTCACGCCCGAGGAGGGCCGCGCCATGCCCGTTTTCGAGACCCCCGATCCGATCACCGCGACCATCGAGCTGCTGTGCGGGCACGTCTGGATCCGTGCGAGCGACCGCGCCGACACCGTCGTCGAGGTCCAGCCGACCGACGAGTCCGCCGCCGGGGACGTCCAGTTCGCCGAGCAGACCCGCGTCGAGTACGCCGCCGGGCGGCTGCACGTGAAGGCGCCCAGGAACACGATCCGCTCGCTCTTCGGCCGGTCGCCGTCGATCGAGGTGACGGTGGAGCTGCCGGCCGGTTCCCGGGTGGACGCCAAGGGCGCCGCGCACTTCCGCGGCGAGGGCCGCCTCGGCGACTCCTCCTTCGACACCGCGGCCGGGTCGATCCGCCTCGACCGGACCGGCAGGCTGAAGCTGCGCTCGGCCGCCGGCGACGTCCGGGTCAACCGGTCGGACGGGCACACCGACGTCCGCACCTCGACCGGCAAGATCTGGTTCGGCGCGATCGACGGCACCGCGGTGGCCCGGACCTCCAACGGCGACATCACGGTCGGCGAGGCCACCGGCGAGATCCGCCTCAACACCGCGCACGGCGACATCACCGTCGACCGCGCGCTGGACGCCGTCGGCGCCAGGACCGCGTTCGGCAACGTCCGCATCGGCGAGGCGGTGCGCGGCGCCATCACGCTCGAGACCCGCTTCGGCGAGCTGGAGATCGGGATCCCCGAGGGCACCGCCGCCTGGCTGGACGTCGGCTCCCGGCACGGCAGCGTGCGCAGCGAACTGGAGACCTCCGACGGCCCGCCGGAGAGCGGCGAGACCGTCGAGGTGCACGCCCGCACCGGCTACGGCGACATCCTCATCCACCGCCCCTGACCCACGTCCCCGAAGGGCGGCACCCCTCCGCGGTTCCGCCCGCGTCCCCCCGCCCGCATCACGAAGGAAGAGACCATGACGAACCCTCCGCCCCGCACCGCGATCTCGGTCCGGGGGCTGCGCAAGTCGTACGGCGACAAGGTGGTGCTCGACGGCGTCGACCTGGAGGTCGCCGAGGGCACGATCTTCTCGCTGCTCGGCCCCAACGGCGCCGGCAAGACGACCATGGTGCAGATCCTGTCCACGCTGATCGGCTCCGACGCGGGCGAGGTCCGCGTCGCCGGGCACGACCTCGCCCGCGACCCGGACGCGGTGCGCGCGGCGATCGGCGTCACCGGCCAGTACTCGGCGGTGGACCGGCTCCTCACCGGCGAGGAGAACCTCGTCCTGATGGCCGACCTGCACCACCTCGGCCGCCGCGAGGGCCGGCGCCGCGCCGCCGACCTGCTCGAACGCTTCGACCTCGTCGAGGCGGGCCGGAAGATGGCCGGCACCTACTCCGGCGGGATGCGGCGCCGGCTCGACCTGGCGATGACGCTGGTCGGCGACCCGAGCCTCATCTTCCTGGACGAGCCCACCACCGGCCTCGACCCGCGCAGCCGCCGCACCATGTGGCGGATCATCCGGGACCTGGTGGCCGGCGGCGTCACGATCTTCCTGACCACGCAGTACCTGGAGGAGGCCGACGAGCTCGCCGACCGGATCGCGTTCCTCGACCACGGCACGCTGATCGCCCAGGGCACCGCCGGGGAGCTGAAGCGGCTGATCCCCGGCGGGCACATCCGGCTGCGGTTCGCCGACCCCGCCGGGCTGGCGTCGGCCCTCGACGCCCTGGGCGGCGGCGCCTCGCTCGACGACGACGAGCTCACCCTGCGGATTCCCAGCGACGGCGGCGTCCGGTCGCTGCGGAACGTGCTGGCCCGGCTGGACGAGCGGTCCGTCGAGGTCGAGGAGCTGTCGGTCCACACCCCCGACCTCGACGACGTGTTCCTGGCCCTCACGGGCCGCCCCGAAGAAGCAGTGAAGGGATCCCTCCGATGACCGCCCTCAACCACACCATGAGCGACTCGGCGACGATGCTGCGCCGCAACCTGCGGCACATGCTGCGCTACCCGTCGTTGACGCTGATGCTCATCGGCATGCCCGTGATCTTCCTGCTGCTGTTCGTGTACGTGTTCGGCGGCACGCTGGGCGCCGGGCTCGGCGGCGCCACGGCCGGCCGGTCGGAGTACGCCGCGTACGTCACCCCCGGAATCCTCCTGATGACCATCGCCGCGTCCGCCCAGGGAACGGCGGTGTCGGTGGCCATGGACATGACCGAGGGCATCGTGGCCCGCTTCCGCACCATGGCGATCTCGCGCTCCTCGGTGCTGACCGGGCATGTCGTCAGCAGCCTGATGCAGGCCGCGCTGAGCATGGTGGTCGTCCTCGGCGTCGCACTGCTGATCGGGTTCCGGCCGAACGCCGGCGCCGTCGAATGGCTGGCCGCCGCCGGAGCCCTCATGATGTTCGCGCTGGCGCTGACCTGGCTGACGGTCGCGCTCGGCCTGGTCGCCGACAGCGTGGAGAGCGCCAGCAACACCCCGATGCCGCTGATGCTGCTGCCGTTCCTGGGCAGCGGGTTCGTCCCCACCGACTCGATGCCGGCCGGGCTGCGCTGGTTCGCCGAGTACCAGCCGTTCACGCCCATCATCGAGACACTGCGCGGGCTGCTGCTGGGCACGCCGATCGGGAACAGCGCGCTCATCGCGATCGCCTGGTGCGCCGGGATCACGCTGGCCTCCTTCCTGTGGGCGATGCGGCTGTACAACCGCGACCCCAAGCAGTAGACCCGCCCGAACGTCCCGTCCCCGCCCCGCCGACGGCCCCGCCACCGGGCCGGCGGCGGGGCCTTGTCATGCGCGCCCGGGGAGGGATCGCGGCGACGTTCTCAGACCTCGGCGTCGTCCAGCTCGTGCCACCGCCAGGCCGCGGCGGCCGAGGGCAGCAGCAGCGCCGTGAACAGGGTGCCGATAACCATCGGCTCCCAGGCGCGCGCGTCCAGCAGCGGCCCGTCGGCGATGGCGGCGAGGACGACGACGCCCACGCAGCAGGCCAGGGCCGCGTAGGCGGTGCCGAGGGCCCGGTCGCGCTCGCCCAGCTCCCGCTCGTCGAGGTCGGCGTCGGGCACCTCGGTCAGCAGCCGGGTCGCCCGCCGCAGCAGCACCAGGCCCGCCACCAGCCCGGCCACGCCCGCCGCCTGCGCCGCGACCGCGGGGAGCGACTCGGGCGCCAGGTACGCGGTCACCATCCCGCAGGCGAACGGGACCACGGCGATCGCGGCCAGGGCGCGGCGGGCGCCGGGGCGCGCGAGCCACCTCGGCACGGGCCGGGCCCGCCGGACGCGCCGCCGCTCCTCCTTGTCGTCCCGGACTCCGTCCAGGAGTGCGCGGCGCTCCTCGGGGGCGGCGTCCCTGGCGGCGGAGAGCACCTCGCGGTGGTGCCGCAGCCGGCCCCTGAGGCCGCCGGTGGTCGGCTCGGTCATGGCTGTCCTCCTGGATCCTGGTCCGCGGACCGGTACAGCTGGCTGGACATCGGGGCGAAGGGCCGCAGCGAGAACACGGCCTCGAACGGCAGCCCGAAGAACTCGCAGATCTTCAGCCCCAGCTCCGCGGACGGCCCGTAGTCGCCGCGCTCGAGGAAGCCGATGGTCTGCGGGTTCACCCCCACCGCGGCGGCCAGCTCGGCCCGGGACACGCCCCGTTCCGCCCGGAGCACCGCGAGCCGGTTGTGCACGGCCGTCTTCTTGCGGTCGCCTCGCTTATCCTTGCCCGTCACGTACTCATCATTGCGTTTTCGCAATGCTTTGGCAAGCCCGGCAACGATCCGGTGTGCGGCAGCGCGGGGCACCGGGCGTTCATCCGCTGTTCGGCGGCTGCTCCGGCCACGCCGCCTCCGCGGGCTCCGGCCCGCCTCTACGCTGGCGAATCCGTCCCAGGGAGGTCGCCATGTGGTCACGCAAGCTGCTCGGACCCGCGCTCATGCCCGTGCTCGGGCTCGCGGTCATCGGCACGGGCCCCGCGCCCGCGGCCGCCGCGTCGCCCGGCCCCGGCGCGCCCCCGCGCCTCCACGCCGGGACGTGCTCCCCGTCGGCCTCGCTCCTGGGGTTCTCCGACGCGCTCGACAAAACCCAGCTGGACGGGACGGCCGTCGCCGGGCTCTCCGCGCTCGGCCTGACCGGCCCCGGGCGGGCGCTCGCGCTCGTCGACAACATCGGCACCACCCCGGCCCGCCTCTACGACCTGTCCCTGCGGCTCGGCCGCGGCGGGATGCGCGTGGCGGCGCACAATGTCACGACGCTGAAGCGCCCGGACGGGACCGCCTACACCGGCGCCGACTTCGACGGCGAGAGCCTGGTGGTCGAGCGGGGCGGCCGCACCGTGCTCGCCGGCTCGGAGACCGAGCCGTCCATCCGCCGCTTCCGCCGGTCCGACGGGCGCCAGGTGGCCGAGTTGCCCGTCCCGGCGCGGTTCCGGGTCGCCCCGGCCGGTGAGGCCGCCGTCAATCAGACGTTCGAGTCGCTGGCCGCCACGCCCGACGGCAGGACGCTGTACGCGGGCATGGAGGGTCCGCTGGCCGCCGACTCCCCCGGACCGCAGCGCATCCTCCGCTACCAGGGACGGCCCGGCGGCGGCTACGCGCCCTCCGCCCAGTACGCCTACCAGACCGACCCCTCACTCGGCCTGGTCGAACTGGTGGCGCTGAAGGACGGCGACCTGCTCGCCCTGGAACGAGGGTTCACGGCCGGGGTCGGCAACACCGTCCGGCTCTACCGTGCGTCCACCAAGGGCGCCCGGGACGTGTCGAACGTCCCCTCGCTCGCGTCCGCCCCCGGCGCCGCGCTGCAGAAGAGGCTGCTGGTCGACCTGGTGACCTGCCCTCCCTCCGGCGCCACCGCCAAGCAGCCGCAGCCCAACGCGCTGCTGGACAACATCGAGGGAATGGCGCTCGGCCCGCGCACCTACGGCGGGCGGCACGTGCTGTACCTGGTCTCGGACGACAACGGCAACAGCGCACAGACCACCCGGGTCTACGCACTGGCCGTCAAGCTCTAGAGGGCGCCCCCGGCACGGGGTGCGTTCACCACATCCGCGCCTGCTGGAGGGCGGTCAGCGCCTGGCCGGGATGCATCGTCTCCAGCAGGCGGTACACGTGCGCGACGATCTGCGCGTGCCCGGCCTCGGCCTCCCCGCGGGAGCGGTAGCGGCCGATCAGCGCGCCGCTGTGCTCGACGGTGACCATGGTCTCCCAGAGGATCGGCGGCTGCTCCTGCTGGAGGCGCGGATCCTGCTGGCGCGGGTCGGGCGGGCGCTGCCAGGCCGGGATGACGGTGAACGAGGTCACCACCAGGATCACGATGGGACCGGCGGGGATCACGTCCTCGGCGATCACGCGGCCGGGCCAGTCGCGCAGCAGCCGCTCCGCGTCCTCCGCGGCGATCGCCCGTCCGTCCGGGCCGTACCAGATTCCGTTCATCCGCCCTCACCTGCCTGGAGCCCCCGGCGCGGCGGTGCCCGCGCCCGTCGTCCGCGCGGCTAGCCCGCGTGATCGAGTACGGCCCAGACGGCCTTTCCCCCCGTGATCAGCGGGGCCCATCCCCAGGCCCGGCTCAGTCCGTCCACGATGTGCAGCCCGCGTCCGCCCTCGGCCAGCAGCAGCTCGCAGGCCCCCGCCTCGCCGGAGGCGGGGGACGCCGTCCGCAGCACCGGCGCCCGGACGCCCGGATCGGTCACCACGACCGCCAGGCCGCCGGACCCGCCGACGAGCAGCACGCGCAGCTCGCCGCCCCACGACGGCCCCGGCGGTGGTCCCGGCGGCGGCGCGTGCGTGATCGCGTTCGTGAGCAGTTCCGAGACGACGGTGGTGGCGTCCCAGTCCAGGCCGGACATGCCCCAGTCTGCCACGCTCCGCCGGGCCAGATCGCGGGCGGCCTGCAGGGAGCCGGGCTCCGCGGCCAGGTCCAGCCGGGCGATCCGCTCCCGTCCCGGACCCGGTTCGGGCCAGCACGCCGGTCGCGCGCCCGAGAGCAGCAGATCGCCGACGCTCCAGTGCGCCCGCGGTGCGGTGCGGCGCGGCTCCGGGGGGCGGGGCGGCGGCTTCGCGCCGGGGACGGCGGGCCAGGCCGGGGTTCCGTGGGCGCCGGCCACTCAGCTCACCTCGCGGCCGCCGGGCCCGCACGTGCCGAACGGCGGTTCCACGGGCATGGGCATCTCCTCGGGGACGGGCGGACCTGGCTGCTGTCAACGCCATCGTGCTCTTGATGCACGTGCGTCTGCAAGAGCAGATGGGAATTCAAACGGATGAAATCCGATCAGAACGGTCATCCGCACGTGCGAAGGGTTATGATCACGTAACGACCGAGGACTTGAAGACTGGACTCAACGGGATATATGCGCGGACCGAAATTCGGACGAACGGCGCGGCACGGTTCGCCGGAAGGGGTTGCGATGGCCTCCCAGATCCACAACGGCATGAGCGCCTCCGCACTCCCCGCGGACGCCTGGCGCAAGAGCCGGTACAGCAACCCCGACGGCAGCTGCATGGAGGTCGCGGTCCTGGACTGCGGCGCCATCGCCGTCCGCAATTCGCGGTTCCCCGACGGTCCCGCCCTGGTCTACACGCCCGCCGAAGTGCGGGCGTTCCTGCTCGGCGTCAAGGACGGCGAGTTCGACTACCTGCTCGATCGTCCGGCGCGCTGATAAAGCGCTCCGGCGGGCCCCTCCACGGCCGGCCGCTAAGAACACATCGATTAATCAGCGCGCGACGCGTGTACAGCCGCCCTCGACACGGCTTTACTGGACCTACCGTCGGGACGGGCCGGGACCGGTGACCCCCCTGCGGTGCGTCCGGGGCGGGAACACCCGGACTTCGCGGCGACCATGGGTGAGGTTGGGTGCTGGCATGAACGGACTGGCGGCGTCGAAGACCGATCTCGGCGGCCCGACCGCGCTGCGGATCCTGCTGGGCGCGCAGCTGCGCCGGCTGCGGGAGCAGGGCGGGGTCAGCCGCGGTGACGCCGCCCGCGCGATCCGCGCCACCGAATCCAAGATCAGCCGCCTGGAGCTGGGTCGCAGCGGGTTCAAGCAGCGCGACGTGGCCGACCTGCTGACGCTGTTCGGCATCTCCGCCGACGAGGACCGCGAGAGCCTGCTGGCGCTGGCCCGCCGCGCGAGCGCGCCCGGCTGGTGGCAGCAGTACCACGACGTCATCCCGCCCTGGCTGGAGCTCTACATCGGTCTGGAGGAGGCCGCGTCGGTCCTGCGCACCTACGAGGTGCAGTTCGTGCACGGGCTGATGCAGACCGAGGACTACGCCCGCGCGGTCGTCGGCCTGCGGCACTCCGCCGGGGAGCGGGAGCAGATCGAGCGGCGGGTGGCGCTGCGGATGCGCCGGCAGCAGCTCCTCCAGCGGGAGGCACCGCGGCTGTGGTCGGTGATCGACGAGGCGGCGCTGCGCCGCCCGCTGGGCGGCCGCCGGGTGATGCGCGCCCAGCTGGAGCACCTCATCGAGCTCAGCGACCTGCCCAACCTCACGCTGCAGGTCGTGCCGTTCGAGGCCGGGGGCCACCCCGCCGCCGGGGGCGCCTTCACCATCCTGCGCTTCGCCCAGCCCGAGATCGCCGACCTGGTCTACATCGAGCAGGTCAGCAGCGCCCTGTACCTCGACAAACGGCCCGACGTCGAGAACTACGCGCAGATCATGAACGAGCTCAGCGTGCTGGCCGCGCCGCGCGACGCCACCCGCGACATCCTCGCGGGCATTCTCGCCGACACCTGACGGACCTGCCCGCGATATGGAGGCGGCGCCTCCCGCGCTCCTCCGGTCCCACCGACCCCTCGCGATGGATAGTCCTACCCTCGAAGGCAGAAAGTTAGGATAGGCTTGCCTAAGTAATCCGGGACGGGGTTCAGGATGGAGTGACGGCCCCGGCTTCTCGCTCCCGTCCCGGCCCGAACCCGCAGGGCCTGGCGCCATGACCTCCCACGGACTCATCGACACCACCGAGATGTACCTGAAGGTCATGCTCGAGATGGAGGAGGACGGCATCCTGCCGCTGCGGGCCCGGATCGTCGACAGGCTCGGCCTGAAGGCCCCGACGGTCAGCCAGACCGTCTCCCGGCTGGAACGCGACGGCCTGCTGGTCGTCCACGCCGGCGGCCACATCGCCCTGTCCGCGCGGGGCCGCCTCGAAGCCGTCCGCGTCATGCGCAAGCACCGGCTCGCCGAGGTGCTGCTGTTCCAGCTCATCGGGATGGAGTGGCGGCAGGTCCATGTCGAGGCGTGCCGCTGGGAGCACGTGATGTCCGAACCGGTGGAACGGCGCATCCTCGACCTGTGCGGCCGGCCCCGGTACTGCCCCCACGGCAACCCGATCCCCGGACTGCGCGAACTCGGCTCACCGCCCGGCGGGGCCCCCGAACCCGAGGACGCGGTCACGCCCGCCAGCCCGGTCGCGGTGGCCGTCCTGGCCGGGCACACCACCGCCGTGATCAACCGGATCAGCGAGCGCGTGCAGGACGACGTGCCCTTCCTGCACTCCCTCTACACCGCCGGGATGCTGCCCGGCGAGCGGGTCGGCCTCGCCCTCCGCCCCGGCCGCGGCGTCGAACTCCGCACCGGCGACCGGGCCGTCCTGCTCGACCGCCACCAGGCCCAGACCGTCCTGGTCACCGAATCCTGACCACTGCTCCCGGCCGCCGGGCCGGTCGGTATCGGCTCGCGTGCGCCGATCTCATGCGTTCCGGCCCGGCTCCGTGCCCGTCCGCGCCGTGCCCGTCCGCGCCGTCCGCGCCCGTGGCGTCCGTGTCCGGGGCGTTCCGGTACGGCCGCACGCGGTCAGGTCGTCCACCAGCTCCCGGACGAGCCGGACGGCACCCTCGACCGCCGCGGCGACCGGCTCGCTCAGCCCCTTTCCCCGGCCGCACCGCGCCGCCTCGCACCCGACGATACGGATCCACGGCGGCTCCGCGTCCAGCCGCGCGATCAGGTCGAGCACGGCCCCGGGCGCGAGGTCGTGGGCGTCGACCGCGGGCGAGGCATGGCCCGCCCACGTCTCCGGCTCGATGATCGACAGGGTGCCGGGCGGGTCGCCGAGCCGGACCGCGTCGATCAGCACGAGCCCGTCGTAGCCGTCCAGCAGCTCATGCGCCAGGTGCGCGCCGCGGAGGCCGGCGTCGGCGACCCGCACCCCCTCGGGCAACGGCGCGTCCTTCAGCCGCCCTGCCGTCTCGACGCCGAATCCGTCGTCGCCGAGGAAGATGTTGCCCATACCCGCGACCAGCACCCTCACAGCAGCTCCACCTCCTCCGGTGCGAAGCACTCCTCACCCATGGGCCCCGCCGCGCTCGCGCAGGGCGTCGAAGAAGCCGTCGATCTCGTCGCGGACCCGCGGCCCGCCGTCCAGCCCGAGCCAGTACAGCCGCAGCCGCCCGACCAGGTCGTGGCAGACGGAGATCGGCACCAGATGGCACTCCACCGCGCCGCCGGAGGACGGCCGCCGGCCGCGCCGCAGCACCACCGCCTCGACGTCGTCGGCCAGGTCGGCGAGGGGCGGGTTGGCGGCGACGACCGCCTCCCACGCGCCCTCGGGCGGGAGCCACTCGGTCGTCCCGCCCGGGCTCGGGTACAGCGCGACGAACCGGCCCAGGCGGGAGTTGCGGAACAGGAAGGCGATGCCGACGGGAAGCCCCAGTGTCTCCCACTGCCGCGCGGTGAGGGCGAAATCGCGGACGTGGCGGTGGCGGTGGCGGTCGGGAACGATCCGGAAGCGCCTGCCCGAAGGCTCCCATCCCTCGCCGTGGGTGACGAGCAGCGCGCAGGCCCGGCAGACGCACACCATCCCGCGCCGCTCCAGGTCGACGGCGTGCGCAGGCGGGCCGTCCGACGTGCCGAAGGCCTCGCCGCAGACCTCGCACGCGCTCCTCCTCCGGCGCGGCTCGGGCTCGTGGAAGCGGCGCAGCACGCTGAGCGGCGGTTGCAGGCTCACCTCGCACCTCCCGGACGCGGCGGACGCGGCGGGACGTGGCGTTCCGCACCCCGAACGGCCGTCGCGGGGGTCACGTCGCCTCCCCTGTCGCGCGCAGGACGATGACGCACGTGTCGTCCTGCGGATCGGTGTCGAGCGCGGACAGCAGGGACCGCAGCTGGTGGTCGGGGTCGGCGCCGGCGCTCTGCCCGGCCACGTCCAGCAGCAGCCGGAACCGGTCGTCGCCGCGATCGGCGTGCCGCTCGACCAGCCCGTCGGTGTAGAGGACGACGCTGTCGCCGGGCCGCAGCCGCGTCGTCACCGCCCGGTAGCCGGCCTCCAGGGTCACGCCCAGCGCGGCGCCGTGCGCGTTGGCGAGCCGGCGGGCGCCAGCCTCGCGCGCCAGGATCGGCGCCGGATGGCCCGCCCGGGCCCAGGTCAGCGTGCGCTCCACCGGGTCGAAATGGGCGACGATCGCGGTGGCGATCGCGTGCTCGTCCCGGCCGTGGAAGGCCATCAGGTTGAGGCTTTCCAGCATCCGGGCCGGGCCGGCGCCGGTGAAGGCCATGCCCAGCAGGGCGTTGCGCAGCTGCGCCATCCGCGCCGCCGCCCGCAGGCCGTGCCCGCCGGCGTCGCCGATCGCGATCAGCACCCGGCCGTCGGGCAGCGTCGTCGCCTCGTACCAGTCGCCGCCGACCTGCGCGCTGTCCTCGGCGGGCTGGTAGCGGACGGCGACGCGCAGGCCGGGCAGGTCGGGGCTCCACTCGGGCAGCAGCGCGCGCTGCAGCTCCTCGGCCACCCGGCGGCGGTGCCGTTCCAGCTCGCCGCGCGAGGTCTTCAGCGCCGCCTCGATCCGGCGCCGGGCGGTGACGTCCTGGACGACGCCGCGCAGGGCGATCAGGTGGCCGAGGGCGTCCACCACCGGCTCGGCCGTGACGTTCACATGGCGGGGCGCGCCGGCGGCCCGGCGGGTGCGGAACTCGAACGTGGCCGCGGCCCGCCGCTCGGAGAGCGCCGCCACCGCGCGGACGACCGCGGGCAGGTCGTCCTCGTACACGTGCGCGGCCATCCGGTCGAGGGCGAGGGGGCCCTGCCGCGGGTCGAGGTCGAAGATGTCGTAGATCCGCCGGGACCACGCGATCTCCCCGGTGACCAGGTTCCACTCCGCCCAGCCCAGGTTCATCAGCCGCTCGGCGTCGCCCATCCGGGCGGCGGTCCGCGCCTGCTCGTCGTGGAACTGCCAGCTCACCAGCAGGCCGCCGCCCACCCGCTGGGCGCGCAGGCTCAGCACCGCCGGGTACAGCACGCCGCGGAAGGGCTCCTCGTAGGCGAACGGCTCCCGGGTCAGCGGCACGCCGGTCTCCAGGACGCGCACGTAGGCGTCGAACATGCCGGACAGGGCCAGGCCGGGGAAGGAGTCCAGCAGCCGGCCGCCGGTGATCTGCTCGGGCGTGCGCCTCAGCAGGCCGGTGGCGTGCGCGTTGCAGCGGTCGACGTAGAACTCGGCGACGCGGCCCTCGCGGTCGCGGATGGGGAACAGCAGGGCCGCGGGGATCGGGATCGCGTCGAGGACGGAGTCGAGCCAGGGGCCGCCGAGATCGTCGACCGGGGCGCTCAGCGCGGCCAGGTCGCGCAGCCGCCGTCCGCCGCACACGGTGAGGGCCTCGGCGCGGGCCCGGCCGGAGTCCCCGGCGGGCGGGCCGGTGCGGGGCCAGACCGTGCAGACCACGCAGGCCAGCCCGTCGCCGGACCGGCCGGGCCGGCCGGGCCGCAGGCCGCCGACGGCGGAGGACCAGGTGAGCAGCCGGTCGCCGGTGTCGTCGTCGAGCCACAGCAGCCGGTCGGCGGGGCACATCCGGATCAGCGGCAGCGCGTAGCGCAGCGGGGCGCGCGCCCAGTCGTCGACGGGCTCGGCGCCGTCGCCCGCCACCCCGCTCATGCGGAGCAGGCCGTCACCGTCGAGCACCACCAGCAGGATCGCGCGGGCGCCGTACGGGCGGAGCCTGCGGTGCAGCAGGCGGGCCAGCTCGCCCGGGGTGCGGGCGGCGCTCAGCTCCTCGGAGAAACGCAGGTAGTCGGAGTCCTCCGGGTCGCGCGGGGACATCGGCGCCGCCGCCGGGACCGCCCCGGAGACGGGCGGCGGCGCCCCCGGCGAGGACGTGCCCGACGAGGACGTGCCCGACGAGGACGTGCCCGGCGAGGACGTCCCGCGGCCGCCGGAGGTGCCGGACGCGTCCGCGTCCTGCGGCGTGCCGAGGTCATCGGCGACGTCCGCCTCGGCATGGCTTCCGGCGTCTGCGGTGGCGCCGGGAGCACCGGCGCCGCCCGGCCCGCCCGGGCCCGCCGCGCCGTCGGTCATCTCCGCGAGCATCACGGTGACGTCGCCGGGCCGCCGCGCGGAGACGATGGGACGCCCCTCGGCGGTCGTGGCGGGCCGGGCCGCCGCACAGGAGCGATCCGCTCCACCGGCCGCTTCCGGCCCGCCGGGCCCGGGCGGCCCGGCGCCGCGCCCGGACTCCGCGGGCGGCCCGGAACCGACGAGGCCGCGCAGGTACTGCCGGGCCTCCTCCGGCCCGCACCCCAGACGGCTGACCAGGAAGCGCTCGGCACGTGCGAGCAGCGCGGGCGACCCCGCCCACGGCCGCGGCCCCGGGCCGCCTGCACCTCCCTGGGCCATGTCGCCTCCGCCGGTCCCCGCCACAGGCCTCAGCCAAGGCCGCTTTTCATCGCCTAGTGTCTACCAGTAATCAAATGATCACGAAGTGGATTGGCGGAATTGCGCGCCGGAACCCCGGCCGCCGCCGCGCGGGCGGCGGCGGCCGGGGTCCGGCGGCGTCAGATCACGGCCGGCCGGCGCCGATGATCTTCTCGGCCACGGCGCGCGGGACCTCGCCGTAGGAGTCGAACTGCATCGAGTACGCGGCGCGGCCCGAGGTCGCGCTGCGCAGGTCGCCGACGTAGCCGAACATCTCCGACAGCGGCACCAGCGCGTCGACGACCCGCGCGCCGGACCGCTCGCGCATCGCCCGCACGTGGCCGCGGCGGGCGTTGACGTCGCCGATGACCTCGCCCATGTACTCCTCCGGAGTGGTGACCTCGACCGCCATCACCGGCTCCAGCAGCACGGGCGACGCCTGCCGCACGGCCTCCTTGAACGCCATCGACCCGGCGATCCGGAACGCGAACTCCGAGGAGTCGACGACGTGGAAGTCGCCGTCCAGCAGGACGACGCGCACGCCGGTCATCTCGTACCCGGCCAGCACGCCGGCCTGCATGGCCTCCTGGCAGCCCGCGTCCACGGAGGGGATGAACTCCTTCGGGACGCGGCCGCCGGTGACCCGGTTGACGAACTCGTACGCGGGGCCGCCGTCCCCGATCGGCTCGACCGAGATCCGGACCTTCGCGTAGTGGCCCTTGCCGCCGTGCTGCTTGCGGTACAGGAAGTCGACCCTGTCCACCGCCCGCCGGATCGTCTCCCGGTAGGCGACCCGGGGACGGCCGACGGTTGCCTCGACCTTGTGGTCCTCCTTCATCCGGTCGATGAGCACCTCGAGATGGAGCTCGCCCATGCCGCCGATGACGGTCTGGCCGGTCTCGGCGTCGGCGCGCACCCGGAACGAGGGGTCCTCCTCGGCCAGGCGCTGGATCGCCGCGCCCAGCCTCTCCTGGTCGCCCCGGGACCTGGGCTCGATGGCGACCTCGATGACCGGGGCCGGGAAGTCCATCGACTCCAGGACGACGGGCGCGGCGGGGTCGCACAGCGTCTCGCCGGTCGTGGTCCGTTTCAGGCCCATGACCGCGACGATGTCGCCGGCGCCCGCCGAGGCGATCTCCACCCGCCTGCCGGCGTGGACGCGGTAGACCTTGCCGATCCGCTCCTTGCCGCCCTTGACCGGGTTGAGCACGGAGGCGCCCGACGCCAGCCGTCCGGAGTAGATCCGGACGAAGGTGAGCCGGCCCAGGTGCGGATCGCTCATGATCTTGAACGCCAGGGCGGACAGCGGCTCGCCGTCGGAGGGCCGGCGGCGCACCGCCGCGCCCGTCCCGTCGGCGGCCAGGCCCTCGACGGCCTCGACGTCGAGCGGGGACGGCAGGTAGCGCACCACCGCGTCCAGCAAGGGCTGCACGCCCTTGTTCCTGAACGCGGTCCCGCACAGCACGGGGGTGATCGTGGTGCCGCCGGACGCGCCGGAGGAGAGCGTGAGACGGCGGATCGCGGCGTGCAGCCGTTCCGGGGAGGGCTCGGCGCCCTCCAGGTACAGCTCCATGATCTCGTCGTCGTGCTCGGCCAGCGTGTCGAGGAGCGTGCTCCGCCATCGCCGGGCGTCCTCGGCGAGGTCGTCCGGTATGCCGGTCACCTGGTAGGCCTCGCCCGGTTCCGCCTCGGCGGACCAGACCAGCGCCCTCATGGCGACCAGGTCGACCACGCCGGTGAACGCGGCCTCGGCGCCGATCGGCAGCTGCGTCACCAGCGGGACCGCGCCCAGCCGGTCGACGATCATCTCGACGCACCGGTGGAAGTCGGCGCCCGCGCGGTCGAGCTTGTTGACGAAGCAGATCCGCGGCACGCCGTAGCGGTCGGCCTGGCGCCACACCGTCTCCGACTGCGGCTCCACCCCGGCGACGCCGTCGAACACCGTCACGGCGCCGTCGAGCACCCGCAGGCAGCGCTCCACCTCGACGGTGAAGTCGACGTGCCCGGGGGTGTCGATGATGTTGACGGTGTGGTCGGCGCCGTCCAGCGGCCAGTGGCAGGTCGTGGCCGCGGAGGTGATGGTGATGCCGCGGTCGCGTTCCTGCTTGAGGTAGTCCATCTGGGTGGCGCCGTCGTGGACCTCGCCGATGCGGTGCGAGACGCCGGTGTAGAACAGGATCCGCTCCGTGGTGGTGGTCTTGCCGGCGTCGATGTGGGCCATGATCCCGATGTTGCGGACCCGGGCGAGGTCGAGCGTGGTGGTCACCATCGTGCTGTCCTTTCTCGGCTCTGGATCGATGGCTGCCGCCGGCAGGGGTGACCGGCGCCCGCCCTTCGCGGGCGCGCGATCGGCGTACTTCTCGCGATGATCAGGACAGTAATCGGACGAACCGTACGGGCGCGAAGGGTTTTCGGGCGCGCAGGCCGTCGGGCGCCCGGCTACCTCCGGGGTAATCGCCGGGGCGCGGCGCGGCCTCTAGCGTCGGGGTCGTCGACGGAGCGTCGACCCCGATGAGGAGGCACTGATGACCACGACGCGTTCCCTGAACGGCACCGGGATCCTCGCCGACGGCCGCCGGCTGCTGCGGCTCGCGCTGCGGCTGGACGCGGTGGTGACCGGCGTCAACGGCCTGGCCTACCTGGCGCTGGCGGGCCCGCTGGAGGACCTGCTCGGCCTCGGGGCCGGGACGGGGCGGGCGCTGGGCGCGTTCCTGCTGCTCTACGCGGCGGCCGTGTGGGCGGTGTCGATGCCGCGCGTGCCGAACCGGGTGGCGGTGACCGCGGTGGTCGAGGCGAACCTGCTCTGGACGGTGCTGAGCGTGGTGGCGGTGGTGACCGGCTGGCTGTCGCTGAACACGGCCGGTTCGGTGTGGGCGATCCTCCAGGCCGTGGCGGTGGCGGGGTTCGCGGCGGTGCAGTACACCGCCCAGCGCCGCTCCTGAGCCGTCCCGAACCCTTCTGAAGCCCTCCCCGTGCGCGCGGGGAGGGCTTCACGCTTGAGGGACGTCCGGGCCGGTCACGCCGCGGTGTCGGTCGGGTTGCGGGTGTCGGCCTGCTCGCGGGTGCCGCCCTCCTCGCGGTGCGCGGCGATGCGGCGTTCCACCTCCTCCCAGGGAAACGACCCGGGCGCGCGCTGGCCCGGCGCCGGGGTGTCGCACGCCGCGCCCGCGCACCACTTCGGGCCGGACGGAGGCCCGGCCCGGCTGGTTCAGCCGACGCGGTCGCCGTACATCTCCCCGAGCGGGTCGGCCAGCAGCTCCAGCCGGGCGCCGTCGGGGTCGCGGAAGTACAGCGACACCTCGCTCTCGAGCTGATACGGGACGCCCGCCTCGTCCAGCCTGCCGCGCAGCCGCTCCCATTTGGAGGGCTCCACGGAGATCGCCACGTGGTGCAGCCCGCCGAGCACCTCCGCGTACGGCCCCAGGTCGAGCCCGGGGAAGTCGAAGAAGGCCAGCAGGTTGCCGTTGCCGATGTCGAAGAAGAAGTGGTTGGAGCCCCGGTAGTCGCGGTTCTCGAAGATCTCGGTCAGCGGGAACTCCAGCAGGCCCTGGTAGAACCGGATCGTCCGCTCCACGTCCGAGGACAGCAGGGCGATGTGGTGCAGCCCGCGGGCCGAGCCGGCCGGCCGGTCCTCCCGCGCGACCAGGTACTCGCGCCTCAGCCGCTCGCGCTCCGCCTCGACGGCGGCGAGATCGATCATGATGCCACCCCCATGTGGTTGAAATCCCAACCATATCCGCGCGGGGCGAGCCGGTCACACGGCGGCGCGGTGGTGCGTGACCAGCCGCCCGTCGTCGCCGAGGACGTGGAAGGCCACCGGCGGGGACGCCTCGTGGCCCACGACGGCGCCGTCGCCGGCCACCACGGGAAGAGGACCCGTCGCGGTCGCGCTGCGCCGCCGCGGAGCGGGGACCGACCTGCCGCCCAACACCTGACCGCGGCGGGTCACCTCGGCCGGCGCAGGCTCCGGAGGAACCGCCAGAGCGAGGGCCGCGCCGGCTCGTCCCGCACCTCGTGCGCGGGCACGGGCGGCCCCTGGGCGGCGCCCGCACCCGGCGCGGCGCCCGCGGGCGGCCTGGCGGGCTCGGCCGGCTCGTAGCGCACCGGCAGCGAGCGCAGCCCCCGCATCAGCGGCGACGAGCGCCACGGCAGCTGGTCGGCGGGCAGCGTCAGGGACAGGCCGCTGAACCGCTCGAACAACCGGCTGATCGCGATCGTGACGATGGTGGTGGCCAGCTCCCGGCCCAGGCAGTCGTGCGGTCCGGCGCCCCAGGCCAGGTGCGCCCGCGAGCTGTACAGCGCCTCGCCGTTCATGCCCCCGGCGAAGACCGGGTCGGCGTGCGCCGCCGCGACCGACAGCATCACCGGGTCGCCCGCCGCGATCGTGACGTCGCCCAGCCGGGTGTCGACCGACGGGCAGCGGAAGGTGAGGTTGGCCATCGGCGGGTTCACCATCGCCACCCGGTTGACCGTCTCCCGGATCATGCCGACCGACAGGCTGGCCCGGACCTCGGGGTTGGCGGTGATGACCTCCGCCACGGTGTTGCTGATCAGCGTCCCGGTGTGGTCGCCGATCACCCCCACGATCATGAACAGCTCGCGGGACAGCTCGTCGACGGTGAACCCCGGATGGGCGGCCAGCATGTACGAGGGCAGGTCGTCCCCGGGCCGGGCGGCCTTCTCGGCGGCCAGCTCGGCCAGCGCGCCCAGCAGCCGCTCCAGGGCGGCGGCGGAGTCGGGGCCGGCGTCCAGCACCCGCCACATGTCCATGAGCACGTGGTCGCCGCCCTCGCCGCGGAAGCCCAGCAGCCGGTCGACGACCATGAGCGGCAGCGGGCGCGCGTACTGGGCGGACAGGTCGGCCCAGCCGCTGCCGCCGCCCTCCGCCATCACGTCGATGAGGTCGTCGGCGTAGCGGGTGATGGCGGCGCGCAGCTGCCGGCCCTGCGGGTGCGCGGCGTCCTGGAACGGCTTGAGGGCTTCGTGGTACGCCGCGCGCAGCCCCCGCAGCCGGTCCCCCTCCTGGAAGATCACATGGTTGACCTCGAGGGCGGCGCGCAGCGGCCAGTCCGCGGGGACCCGGCCGTCGTTCCAGGCGCGCCAGTCGGCCAGCCGCTTGCTCCAGATGCCGCGCTGGTTGCGCAGGACCTCCAGCACCTGGGGGTAGCCGAGCGCCAGCCAGACCGGCACGCCCAGCAGCTCGACGGGGGCGACCGGGCCGTACTCGGCGCGCAGCCGCTCGTAGACCAGTGCGGGGCGGGCGTCGAAGTCCCGGTCGATCAGCGGCCGGACGGCCGACGCCTCCAAGGACGATCCCGGGTGCGCGGACCCGGGAGCGGACCGGTGGGCCTCCATGGCTCTCCCTCGCTCGGCCACGACCGCGGGCGCGGCAACGGCCACGGCAGGCCGCGACCGCCCGAACGGCCGATCTTGCTGGGACGAGGTGTCACTGTAGCGAGATTGGAACGGTCATAAAAGGGATAACGGATGCGCCGCCCAAAGGGCACCCGGCGCGCGCGGACATCATCGACGCGGGCGCGAGGCCGGGGAGCAAGAGGCGGGTCGCGGCGGGCGGCACCGGGACCGGCGAGATCGCCCGACTTGGAGTCCCGGCGCGGCGGGCGGCGCTGGTCGGAGGGCCGGAGACCGCCGGCCGGACGCCGCGCGTATTGACACCGGCCGCGCACGGGCGGAGCCTGTGTCCTCCCGCCGGGCGGCAACGTGGCCGTACTCCCCCCTGGCCTGAGCGACCCTCAGGAGGAGAACGTGTCTCACAAGGGACTGCTGCTGCTCGCGACCGTCATCATGCTGACCATCGGCGCGGGGATCGTCGGCGCGGCCAACGCCAAGGTGTCGCAGGCGGTGAACGCGCCCTCGTGCGCGACGTCGTACTGCGGTCCCTAGACGGCGCGCCGTGCGCCGGTCCGGCCGTGTCAGTCGCGGCGTCCGACACCCGCGAGCGTGTAGGTGCGCTCGGGGACGGCGATCTGCTCCTCGGCCGGGTCGGGACGCCACTGCGGGGTGTAGGTCAGCCCCGGGTCCACCAGGGTGAACGGCGCGACCATGCGCGCGACCTCGGCGCGCTTCCGGCTCCAGAAGAACCCGCTCGTCGGCCGGAACACCCGGCTGACGTCGTCGCTCGCCTCGGGCGCGGGATCGTCGGTGATGTGGGTGAAGACCAGGTGGCTGCCGGAGGGCAGCGCGGCGTGCAGCCGGGCGACGACGGCCACGGCCTCGTCGGCGTCCTCGATGAAGTGCAGGACGCGGTCCAGGATGACCGCCACCGGCCGCTCGAAGTCGATCAGCCGCCGCACCTCCGGGTCGTCGATCACAACGTCGGGTCGGCGCGGGTCGGTGCGGGCGACCAGCGTGCTGCCGGTGCCGATGCCGGTCAGCAGTGCCCTCGCGTGCGCCAGCGTGACGGGGTCGTCGTCGGCGAACACCACCCGGGCGTCCGGGGCGATCTCGGCCGCGACCTCGTGCACGTTGCCGGCGGCCGGCAGCTTGGTGCCGATGTCGACGAACTGGCGGACGCCCTCCTTGACCAGGTAGCGCACCGCCCGCCCGATGAACAGATGGTTCTGCCGCGCCGCCGCCCGGGCCTCCGGAATGATCTTGATCAGCTGGTCGCCCACCCGCCGGTCGGCGTCGTAGTTGTCCTTGCCGCCCAGCAGGTAGTCGTAGATCCGAGCCGTGTTGGGGGTCGTCAGATCGATCCCCGTCGGCGACCACTCCCCCGCGGCCATGCCACACCTCCGTACTCGTCGCGTGTCACGCGATCGTGTGACGACCTTAACGGTTCCGCCACGACAGGGAACTCGCGGCGCACCCGGACCCGAACGGGAAGTGACCGGCATTCCACCCGAGCCCTGCCCCGCCGGGGGGCCGTGCTCAGCCCTCGACACCCGTCGCGTCGTGGGACGTGCCGACCGGCTTGGACTGCGGCGATCCCCGCTGCCGCAGGTAGATCGACAGCGCCGCGATGGACGCGACCGCCAGGAACTCCGACTGCCAGTTCTGCAGCGATCGGTTCCAGAAATCGGCCGAGCCGAGGTACCCCGCCCACGACAGGGTGTCCTCGTGCTCGGCCAGCCGGTCGGCGTTGAAGGCCACCCACCCGGTGATCGACTGCACCAGCCAGGACAGCAGGAAGATCGCGCCCATCGCCAGCCCGAGCGAACGGGAGAACAGCACCTCGCGCAGGCCGCCGGCGCCCGCCGCGGCGGGCGAGCCGGGTCCGGCGTAGGGTCCCGTGCGCTGCTCCTCGTCCGACTCGGCGCCCTCCCGCCCCGGCGGTTTGGACTCGGTCGAACCGCGCTGGACCAGCCACACCGTGACGAAGATGTAGAGGAAGAACTGGAGATACTCCGACTGCCAGTTCTCGGTCACGTCGACCGCAAATTCCGAGCTGGTCAGGTAGTCGGTCATCCCGAGCGGCTGCGCGCCCAACTCCAGCTGCCGGTCATTGGCGACCGACAGGCCGGAGATCGCTTGCCCGGCCAGCGCGAACGCCAGCGCGCCCAGGAAGAACAGCGTCAGCCCGTTGTCGCGCAGGAACCGCCTCATCTCTCCTCCTCCCCGCGGGTCAGCGGTGCAGCAGTCCGATCGCGGCGAAATACGCCAGCCCACCCAGGATGATCAGCAGGGTCAGCGCGAAAACCGTCCGCACGGCCGTTCTCCCTTCACGCCTTCACCTCGGGTCACGCCTTCACCTCGGGGTCACGCCTCCACTTCGCAGTCGTAGGGGCCCTCCCGCCGCGGCTCGCACCCCGCCGCCGTGACGCGCCAGCCCGTCCCCCAGCGGGTCAAGAACACGGTGTCGGCGCCGGCGCGGACCCGGGCCTGGTCCGACCACACCTCGACGCGGCCGAGGGCCCCGCCCTCCAGGCCGAGCCGCAGGATCTGCCGGGCGCAGGAGGCCCCGCCGATCTCGAGGGAACTCGCGGCCCGCGGTACGAGGCGCGCGCACGCGGCACCGCCGTCGCCGTCGCGGACATCCTGGAACAGCGCGGACGCGGTCTCGCGCACGGCGGCCTTCTCATCGCCCGTGCCGCATCCCGCGCAGAACCCGAAGCAGGCCGTACCCACCAGGAGCGCCCCTGCCGTGACCTGCACTCCCCATGTGACCATGCACGCGCTCTACCCGGGCGGGCGCGGCAGGAACATGGCGGGGCGCCGCAGTTCGCGTGGGCGCGCGGCGTCGGCGAGGAGGGCTGGAAGGCGCTGGGCGACTTCGTCAAGGGCGGCGGCAACCTGGTGGCGGTCGGGAGCGGGTCGGAGACGGCGCGGCAGCTGCTGGACCTGCCGGTCGAGAACGCCACGCCCACCGACACGGCGAAGTTCAACGCGCCGGGAGCGCTGCTGCGCGCCACGTACAAGCCCGGCGTCCCGCCGGGCGCCCCGGCGCCGCCGTCCCCTCCGGCGGCGCCGGGGCGCCGCCCTTTTCCACGACCCTTGACGGGAACGGTCCATTTGTCAATTCATTACAACCACCGGGCAGGAGAATGGAATTGGCCGATAATCCGGCGGCCACCGACTTGCCAATCAGCACAAAAACTGTGAAGGTCCCACGTCAAATCTTCGACGTGAGGACATTCCATGGCACTACCACTTTCGGTGAGGCTGCGCGTACAGGCGAGAATCGCGCTCGCCCGCCTGTTAACCCTCGTCCCCATGCGCGCCACCGTCGCCGTTCGCGACCGGAGCGCGACATCCGGTCACCGTTTCTGGAAATCCCTCGCCGGAATCCTGCGGCACCGCCCGCTGTCCCCGCTCAGTGAATTCCCGCTGCCCGACAACCGCGAGGTGCGGCTGGCGGCGGCCCGCTCGCGGCTGGTGCAGCTGCTGTTCTGGTACGGCGAGGGCGGCTACGAGGGCGCCGAGACCCACTGGTGGCGCGTGCTGTGCGGGCGGGCCACCCGGATCCTGGAGGTCGGCGCGAACATCGGCTACTACACCGTCCAGGGCGCGCGGGCGGCCCCGGGCGTGCCGTACACGGCCGTCGAGGCCAACCCGGAGTCGGCGGAGATCGTCGGCCGCAACGTCGAGCTGAACGGCCTCACCGGCGTGACCGTCGTCCAGGCCGCCGTGGTCGGCGACGACGCGCCCGCGACGATGGAGCTGGCCCTGCCAGACCAGGAGCGCTACGCCGCCCCGACCGGCGCGTACCTCGCCACCGGCACCGAGGGCATCGCGGGTCGTCCCGCGTCCGCGACCGTGACCGTGCCGACGGTCGCGATGAGCGCGCTGGTGGAGGGCGTCGACCTGGTCAAGCTCGACATCGAGGGGTACGAGGCGAACGTCCTGGAGTCGGTGCGGCCCTGGCTGCTGGAGGCCCGCCCGACCATCGTCGTGGAGGTGCTCAGGGAGGCGCACCGGCTGCGGAGCCTCATCCGGGAGCTGCGCGACGCCGGGTACGCGGTGCACGCGATCGGCGAACGGGGGCTGCACCCGATCACCGACGCGGAGCTGGACGCCGACGCGCCGCTCCCCAGGTACGGGTCGCGCGACGTGATCCTGGTACCGCCCGGCCGGGAGCCCCTCGGCTGACGGGCTTCTGGAAGGATGGCCGCATGGGTCAGGTCACGGCTACCGCAGAGAAAACCGTCGGCGCGGGCGCGGAGCGGGTGTTCGCGGCGCTCGGCGACTACACCGGCACCCGCCCGAAACTGCTCACCGAGCACTTCAGCGAGTACGAGGTCCGCGAGGGCGGCCAGGGCGAGGGCACCACGGTGCACTGGAAGCTGGCCGCGACCAGCAAGCGGGTGCGCGACTGCCTGGTGTCGGTCACCGTCCCGCGCGAGAACACGCTGGTCGAACGGGACGCCAACTCCTCCATGGTCACCACGTGGACGGTGTCCCCGGCCGGTGCGGGCGCCCGGGTGCGGGTCGAGACGACCTGGAAGGGCGCGGGCGGCGTCGGCGGGTTCTTCGAGCGCACGTTCGCGCCGCGCGGCCTCCAGCGGATCTACGACGAGCAGCTGGCCAAGCTCGACGCCGAGCTCGGCGCGTGAGGCGCCGTTCCGGTTCCGGTTCCGGCGACGGGTACCGGCGGCGCACGGCCCGCGTCCTGCTCCTCGACGGCAGCGACCGGTTCCTGATGTTCCGGTGGCCGATCTCCGCCGACCGGCCCGAGCGGGGGCACTGCTGGATCACCCCCGGCGGCGGCGTCGACGACGGCGAGACGCTGACCGAGGCCGCCGCGCGGGAGCTGCGCGAGGAGACCGGCCTGGTCGCCGAGCCCGGCGAGTTCACCGGGCCGGTCGCGGTCGCCTCCGGCTACGCCGACTTCGGCTGGGCGCGCGGGGTGTTCCGCGACGACTTCTTCGTGTACCGCGCCGCCGCGCCCGAGATCGAGATCGACACGGCCGGTTTCCAGCCGGTCGAGCGGGCCAACGTGAGCGCCCACCGCTGGTGGACGCTGGAGGAGCTGGAGAACACCGACGAGGTGGTCTACCCCCTGGAGCTGGCCCCGCTGCTCAAGGCGCTGCTCGCCGGGAACGTCCCGGACGAGCCCGTGACCCTCCCCTGGCACCACTAGTGGCCGTCGCGGTACGGCTCTAGTAGCCGTGCAGGGAGGCGCGGGCCCGTTCCACGTCGGGCGGCAGGGGGCGCCGGGCGTGGGCGACCTCCGGCCATATCCGGGCGGCGTCGGCCAGCCCGCCGCGCCCCTCCGCGGTGGTCAGGGACGCCAGTGCCATCCGGACGAACGTGGACAGCGGGCGGCGGAGCCAGGCGGTCAGCAGCCGGTTGCGGGCCTCCCGGCGGCGCCGCTCGGGCGTGCCCGGGCGGTTCGGCGAGGGGTGGTGGTGGACGACCAGCTCCGGCAGGTACGCCAGCCCCCACCCGGCGGCGGCCAGGTCGAGCGCCAGCAGCTCCTCCTCGCCCGCGAAGTGCAGCGTGCCGGAGAAGCCGCCGACGTCCAGGAAGGCGTCCCGGCGGACGACCGCCGAGCAGGCCAGGAAGCCGAGGATGGCCCGGCCGGGGAGGCCGTCGGGGATGCCCAGCGGGGACCGGGCCATCAGCTCGGAGACCGGTTCGAGGTCCTCGCGCTCGCCGACCAGGACCCGCGCGGCCAGCAGCGCCGTGCCGGGGTGGGCGTCCAGGACGGCGGCGGCGTGCTCCAGCGCGCCGGGCGCCCACCAGGAGTCGTCGTCGGCGAAGGCGACGTACCGGGTGGCGGCCTCCCGGACGCCCACGTTGCGGGCGGCGGCGCCGCGGTTGCCGGGCAGCCGCAGGACCCGTGCCCCGGCCCGGCGGGCGACCTCGGCGGTCCCGTCGGCGGAGGCGTTGTCGACCACGATCACCGGGGCGGTGTGCCGGGCCAGGCTGCGGCTCAGCTCGGCGGCCCGGTCGCGGGTCGCGACGACGATGGTGACATCGCTCATGGCGGTCCTCTCCGCGGTCCTCTCAGCTGACGTACCGGCGGGCGCGCGAGCGCCGCTGCGGGCCGTCCAGGATCCGCAGCCGCCGCTCGACGTCGGGCGGCACGGGGCGGCGCTCGCGGACCACCCACGGGACGCCCGCGGCGGCGCGCGCGAGCGCGGCGGCGGTGACCCGGTCGCGGGGCAGGTCCCGCAGCAGGCCGCCGGTCCGGCGCAGCGCGCTGGGCAGCGGCCGGCGCAGCCAGGTGGTCCACAGCGTGTTGCGGATGCCGTCGCGGCGGCGCCGGTGCGGGTCGCGGGCGCCGGACGGCTCGTGGTGGACGATCACGTCGTCGGCGTAGCACAGCTGCCAGCCGAGGGTCATGAGGTCGGCGGCGAGCAGTTCCTCCTCGCCGCCGAGCCGGATCCTGGCGGAGAAGCCGCCGGCCTGGCGGAACGCCTCGGCGCGGAGCATGGAGGCGCCGGCGAGGAAGGAGCCGAGGGCGGGTCCGGGCAGCCCCGCGGGGCGCGGCAGGGGCGAGTCGCGCAGCTCGGGGACGATCGGGTCCTCGCGGCCGCCCGGCTCGACCAGGATCCGGCCGGTCACGACGGCCAGGCGGGGGTGGGCGTCGAGCAGGTCGGCGGCGCGGCCGGGCGCGGCGGGCTCCCACCAGGTGTCGTCGTCGCAGAAGCCCACGTAGGGGGTGCGGACGTGGTCGACGGCGAGGTTGCGGCCGACCGCGCCCAGGTTGGCGGCGGCGCGGAGCAGGGTGACCTGCGGGTACCGGGCGGCGACGGCGTCGGCGGTGCCGTCCCGCGAGGCGTTGTCGACCACGATGACCGGCGGGCTGCCGGGCAGGTCGAGCAGCCGGGGCAGGGTGTGCAGCAGCGTGCGGCGCCGGTCGCGGGTGATCACAACGAAGGTGCTGCGCATAGCCGCGCCGTACCCCGTGTGCGGGGCCGCCCCTACCGCACCCTGATGTGACTCAGATCACAGCACTTCATCTCGGCACTCCCGTTTGTACCGCTTCTCCCAGGTGAGGGGAGAAGTGAATGACCTATAGGTGATTAGGCGCTCCTGCCAAACGCCCGACATCACCTGCAGGCGACAACACCACGCGACCCGATACCCGAGAAACGGGCATCCGTCGCATCTTTCCCGCCGTGGGTGCGTCCGCGGCGAGCACGGCGCCAGCGCAAAGCCATTGTGGCTGACCAGCCGCCGTGCCTTTCCCGTCGCATGACCTCATGCCGGAACGGAGCTGGCCTATGCGCATTCTCGGGATCAACGCGATCTTCCATGATCCCTCCGCCGCGCTGGTGGTGGACGGGCGGGTGGTCGCCGCCGCCGAAGAGGAGCGGTTCAGCCGGCGCAAGCACGGCAAGCGCCCCGTCCCCTTCTCCGCCTGGGAACTGCCCGAACTGGCCGCGCGATGGTGCCTGGAGGAGGCCGGGCTGGAACCCGGCGACCTCGACGCCGTCGCCTACTCCTACGACCCGCGGCTCGCCGAGCCGGGCCTGGAAGGTCACGACGCGGGCTGGGAGGACCTGCGCACCCGCTACGCGCGCCGCGCGCCCCGCTTCCTGGCGACCGCGCTGCCGGGCCTGGACCCCGGCATCGTGCGGTTCGTCCCGCACCATCTGGCGCACGCCGCGTCGGCCGCGCTGGCCGCGCCCGACCCCGGCCGCGGCGACGTCCTGGTCCTGGACGGCCGCGGCGAGGCCCACTCCCACCTGGCCGGGACCTACGAGGGCGGCGCCTTCACCACCTTCGCCGCCCAGCGGCTGCCCCACTCGCTCGGCCTCATGTACGAGGAGCTGACCGAGCACCTGGGCTTCCTGCGCTCCAGCGACGAGTACAAGGTCATGGCGCTGGCCTCCTACGGCGAGCCGCGCTTCCTCGACGAGCTGCGCGACCGGGTGCGCGCCACGGGCGACGGCGGGTTCGCGGTCGCGCCGATCGACTGGGGCGCGCTGGCCAAGGCCCGCTCCGGCGGCGACGGCGAGCGCTGGACGGCCGACCAGGCCGACCTGGCCGCGAGCGTGCAGGCGCGGCTTGAGGAGGTCCTGCTGGAGCTGGCGTTCTGGACGCATGCCCGCGGCGGCTCCACGCGGCTCACGCTGGCCGGCGGGGTGGCGCTCAACTGTGTGGCCAACTCCCGGCTCGCGGAGGCCGGCCCGTACCAGGAGATCTGGGTGCAGCCCGCGGCGGGCGACGCGGGCACCGCGCTGGGCGCCGCGCTGCACCTGGCCCGGGAGGCGGGTGAGCGGATCGAGCCCATGCCCGGCGCCGACCTGGGCCGCGGCTGGTCCGACGAGGAGCTGGCCGCGCGGCTCGACACCGCCCGCGTGCCCTACGAGCGCCCCGCCGACCTCCCCGCCGCCGTCGCCGACGCGCTGGCCCGCGACCAGATCGTCGCCTGGTTCCAGGGCCGCAGCGAGTTCGGCCCGCGCGCGCTCGGGCACCGGTCCCTGCTCGCCCACCCGGGCAACCCCGGCAACCTGGAGCGGCTGAACGTGGTCAAGGGCCGCGAGCAGTTCCGGCCGATCGCGCCGATGGTCGCGCTCCGGCACGCCGCCCAGATCTTCGAGGGGCCGCTGCCCAGCCCGTACATGCTGTTCGTGCACCGGGTGAAGCCGGGGTGGCGCGAGCGCATACCGGCCGCGGTGCACGTGGACGGCACCGCGCGGATCCAGACCGTGGCACCCGAGGACGAGCCGCTGGTCGCCGCCCTGCTGGAGGCGTTCCAGGCCCGCACCGGGCTGCCCGTGGTCATCAACACCAGCCTCAACACCGCCGGGCGGCCGATGGTCGACGACCCGCGCGACGCGCTGGAGTGCTTCGGGTCCGCGCCGGTCGACCTGCTGGCGATCGGCCCCTGTCTCGTGCGCCGTTCCGAGGTGTTCGCATGACGGGCGGCGCGCGCGCTGTGAAGCCGCCGGCGCCCTCCTACACGGTCGTCGTCCCCACCGTGGGGCGGCCCAGCCTCCGCACGCTCCTCGACGCGCTGATCGGCGCGACCGCGGCCCACCCGCCCGAGGCGATCGTCGTCGTGGACGACCGGCCCGAGCCGGGCGCGCCCCTTCCGCTCCCCGCCTCCGCCGGGGAGACGGTGCGGGTGATCCGCTCCGGCGGGCGCGGCCCCGCCGCCGCGCGGAACGCGGGCTGGCGCACCGCCGCCACCGAATGGGTGGTCTTCCTGGACGACGACGTCGTCCCCTCCCCCGGCTGGGGCTCCGACCTGGCCGCCGACCTCGCGGCGGCGCCGCCCGAGGTGGGCGGCTGCCAGGGCCGCGTGCGGGTACCGGCCCCCGAAGGCCGCCGCCCGACCGACTGGGAGCGCAACACCGCGGGACTGGAGACCGCGTACTGGATCACCGCCGACATGGCCTACCGCCGCTCGGTCCTGGCCGACCGCGGCGGTTTCGACGAACGGTACCGCCGCGCCTACCGCGAGGACGCCGACCTGGCCCTGCGGGTCGAGGAGGCCGGGCACCGGCTGGTGCGCGGCCGGCGGCGGGTGACGCACCCCGTCCGGCCCGCCGGCTTCTGGGCCTCCGTACGGGCCCAGGCGGGCAACGCCGACGACGTGCTCATGCGCCGCATGCACGGCCGCGACTGGCGCGTCCACGCCGGCGAGGGGCGGGGACGCCTCCGCCGGCACGCGCTGACCACCGGCTCGGGCCTGCTCGCCCTCACCGCGCTCGCCGCCGGGGCCAGGCGCACCGCCGCCGCGTCCGGCGCCGTCTGGGCCGCGCTGACCGCCGAGTTCGCCGCCGCCCGCATCCGGCCCGGTCCGCGCACGCCCCGCGAGGTCGCGGCGATGCTCGTGACCAGCCTGGCCATCCCGCCCGCCGCCGTCCGGCACCGCCTGCGCGGGCTGGCGCGGCACCACGGCGCCGGGCCCTGGCCGCGCCGCCGCGTGGTGCTGTTCGACCGCGACGACACCCTCATCCACGACGTGCCGTACAACGGCGACCCCGAGTTCGTCGAGCCGATGCCCGGCGCCGCGGGCGCGCTGGCGCGGCTCCGCCGCCACGGCGTGCGCATCGGCGTGGTCTCCAACCAGTCGGGCGTGGGCAAGGGCCACATCACCGCGCAGGACGTGCTGCGCGTCAACGCGCGCGTGGAGGAGCTCCTCGGCCGCATCGACGTGTGGGAGATCTGCCCGCACGACCGCTCCGACGGCTGCGCCTGCCGCAAGCCCCGGCCGGGCCTGGTGGAACGCGCCGCGCGGCGGCTGGGCGCCCGCCCCGCCGACTGCGTCGTCATCGGCGACATCGGCGGGGACATCGAGGCCGCCGCGGCCGCGGGGGCGCGCGGCATCCTCGTCCCGACCGCGCGGACCCGGCTGGAGGAGATCGCCCGGGCCCGGGAGGTGGCGCCCGACCTCGGCAGCGCCGTCGACCTCGTCCTCGGCGAGGAGGCCCGGCCGTGAGGGCGCTGGTCGCCCGGCTCGACAACCTGGGGGACGTCCTGCTGGCCGGCCCGGCGATCCGCGCGGTGGCCGCGCGGGCCGACGAGGTCGCCCTGCTGTGCGGTCCGCGCGGCCGCGCCGCCGCCGACCTGCTGCCCGGCGTGGACCGCGTGCTGGAGTGGCGCGCGCCGTGGATCGACCCCGACCCGGACCCGGTGGACGGCGCCGCGCTCGACGCGCTGGTGCGGACCGTCCGCGCGGGCCGGTTCGACCGGGCGCTGATCTTCACCTCGTTCCACCAGTCGCCGCTGCCGCTGGCGCTCCAGTTCCGGCTCGCCGGGATCCCGTGGATCGGCGGGATCAGCGAGGACTACCCGGGCTCGCTGCTGGACCTGCGGCACCGCCCCGACACCGACATCCCCGAGGCCGAGCGGATGCTGGCTCTCGCCGCCGACGCGGGCTTCCCGGCCGCCGACGGCACCCGGCTGCGGGTCCGCCGCCCGCTGCCCGAGGCGTGGCCGTTCACCGGCGGCGCCGGGCACGTCGTCGTGCACCCCGGCGCCTCGGTGCCCGCCCGCGCCTGGCCGCCGGAGCGCTGCGCCGAGGCGGTCCGGCTGCTGCACGAGGCCGGGCACCGAGTCGTGGTCACCGGGCACCGCGACGAGAAGGAGTTGACCGCGCGCGTCGCCGGGGACACCGGCCTGGACCTGGGCGGGCGGACCTCCCTCGCCGAACTGGCCGGGGTGCTCGCCGAGGCCCGCGCGGTCGTGGCGGGCAACACCGGCCCCGCCCACCTGGCCGCCGCCGTCGGCACCCCGGTCGTGTCGCTGTTCGCGCCGACCGTGCCCGCCGCGCGGTGGGCGCCGTACGGCGTCCGCACGGTGCTGCTGGGCGACCAGGACGCGCCGTGCAAGGACACCCGCGCCCGCGTGTGCCCCGTGCCCGGCCACCCCTGCCTGACCTCGGTCGGCGCCGAACGGGTCGTCGAGGCCGTCGAGGAGGTGATCGCGGGATGAGGGTCCTGCTCTGGCACGTCCACGGGTCCTGGGCCACCTCGTTCGTGCGCGGGCCGCACACGACGCTCGTGCCCGTCACGCCCGGCCGCGGGCCCGACGGGAGGGGCCGCCCCGACACCTTCGACTGGCCGGACCGGGCCGTCGAGATCCCGCACGACCGCCTCCGCGACGAGCGCGTGGACGCGGTCGTCCTGCAGCGGCCCCGGGAGATCGAGCTGTGCGAGCGCTGGCTCGGCCGCAGCCCCGGCCGCGACCTGCCCGCCGTCTACGTCGAGCACGACACGCCGCGCCGCACCCCGTCCGACGCGAGCATGCCCGAGGAGGTCGTCCCCGACAGCAGGCACTTCCTGCACGACCGCTCCGACATCCCCGTCGTCCACGTCACCCATTTCAACCGGCTCTTCTGGAACTGCGGCCGCGCCCCCACCACCGTGATCGAGCACGGCGTGGCCGACCCCGGCTACCGGTTCCGGGGCGACTGGCCGCGCGCCGCCGTCGTGATCAACGACCCGCTGCGCCGCGGCCGGCTGGCCGGCACCGACCTGCTCCCGCGGCTGGCCCGCGCCGTCCCCCTCGACCTGTTCGGCATGAACGTGCTGGACGTGCCGCAGCGTCTCGGCATCGCGCCCGAGTCGCTGTGGACCTACGAGGACCTGCCGCAGGCGCGGATGCACGGCGAGCTCGCCCGCCGCCGCGTCTACCTCCACCCCTACCGCTGGACGTCCCTCGGTCTCGCACTGATCGAGGCGATGATGCTCGGCCTGCCCGTGGTGGCCCTGGCCACGACCGAGGCGGTCGAGGCCGTGCCGCCCGAGGCCGGGGTGCTGTCGACCCGCGTCGACACGCTCGCCGAGGCGGCGCGGTCGCTCACCGCGGACGCCCCGCACGCCCGCCAGATGGGCAAGGAGGCGCGCGCCTTCGCCGTCGACCGCTACGGGCTGCCGCGCTTCCTGCGGGACTGGCGGCACCTGCTCACGGAGGTGACCGGATGAACCCGATGACCATAGCGATGATCTCCGAGCACGCGAGCCCGCTCGCCACCAGGGCGGGCCTCGGCGGAGCCGACGGAGGCGGCCAGAACGTGTTCGTGGCCGACCTCGCGACCGAGATGGGCCGCCAAGGTCATCACGTCACCGTCTACACCCGGCGGGACGCGCCCACCCTGCCCCAGCGGGTGCGGCTGGCCCCGGGGGTGACGGTCGAGCACGTGCCGGCGGGACCACCGGGCCCCGTCCCCAAGGACGAACTGCTGCCGTACATGCCCGAGTTCGGCGGGTATCTGGAGCGGCGCTGGGCGCAGTCGCCGCCCGACGTCGCGCACGCCCACTTCTGGATGAGCGGCCTGGCCGCGCTCCAGGCGGCCGGGCGGCTCCGGGCCCGCGAGGCGGCCAACGTCCCGGTCGTGCAGACCTTCCACGCGCTCGGCACCGTGAAGCGGCGCCACCAGGGCGACCAGGACACCAGTCCGGCGGAGCGGCTGCGGCTGGAGGCGGCGATCGGCCGCACCGCCGCCGCCGTCGTCGCCACCTGCGCCGAGGAGACCAGGGAGCTGCTGCGGATGGGCATCCCGCGGGAGCGGATCGGGGTGGTGCCCTGCGGCGTCGACCTGGACCGGTTCCGGCCCGACGGGCCCGCCGGCCCGGCCGGGGCGGTGGATCTCGCGGGCCGGGCCGCCGGCGGCGCCCGGCTGGTGGTGCTGTCCCGGCTGGTGCGGCGCAAGGGGGTGGACACCGCCATCGAGGCGCTCGCCCAGATCCCCGGGGCCGAACTGGTCGTGGCGGGCGGTCCGTCGCCCACCGGCCTGGACGCCGACCCGGAGGTGCGCCGGCTGCGCGCGGTGGCGCAGACCGCCGGCGTCCGCGGCCGGGTCACCTTTCTGGGCCGCGTCCGCCGCGACGAGGCCCCCGCCCTGCTCCGCTCGGCCGCCCTGGTCGTGACGCTGCCCTGGTACGAGCCGTTCGGCATGGTGCCGCTGGAGGCGATGGCCTGCGGCGTGCCGGTGGTGGCGACCGATGTCGGCGGGCACCTGGACAGCATCGTGGACGGCGTCACCGGCGTCCGGGTGCCGCCGCGGCGCCCGGGCGAGGCGGCGCGCCGGATCCGGGACCTGCTGGCCGACCCGACCCGGCGCGCGGCGATGGGCTTCGCCGGTTCCGACCGTGCCCGGTCCCGCTACTCCTGGGCCCGCATCGCGCAGGAGACCCTCGCCGTCTACGCCCGCGCCGCCGCCCGAAGCGAGGTCGCAGCATGACCGAGCGGAGCGAGGGCATGAGTGCGGCTTTTGCCGGGGGGCGTGGGGGGTCGCCCCCCCACAAGGAACACGGCATGACGGAGGGCATGACCGGGCCAGGCGGGGGCGGTGCGGTCACCGCGGCGGGCGGGCTCGCGCGGGAGGACCGGTTGGAGGAGCTTGCCGCCGCGGCGCTGCGGTTCCGCGCCGCCGCGCCGACCATCACCGTGTGGGGGCGCCGGCTGGCCCGCGTGCTGGGATCCGGTGGCCGCCTGCTGGCCTGCGGGAACGGCGGCAGCGCCGCCGAGGCCCAGCATCTGACCGCCGAGCTGGTCGGCCGGTTCGAGGACGAGCGGCGCCCGCTGTCGGCGATCCCGCTGCACGCCGACACCTCGTCCATGACCGCGATCGGCAACGACTACGGCCCGGCCGACGCCTTCGCCCGGCAGGTGCAGGCGCACGGCCGCCCCGGGGACGTGCTGATCTGCCTGTCCACCAGCGGCCGCAGCGCCAACGTGATCGCCGCCGCGCACCGCGCCCGGCGGCTGGGCATCACCGCCTGGGCGATCACCGGGCCGGGCCCCAACCCGCTCACCGACGCCTGCGACGACGCCGTCACCGTGGAGGCCACCGCCACCGCCACCGTACAGGAGATCCAGCTGGCCGCCATCCACCTGCTCTGCGGGGTGATCGACGACTCGCTGGGGTCGCCATGACCCGGGCCGCGGCGAGCGCGGCCGCCGCCCGTACGCGCGGGGGCCCGCGCCCCCACGGAGGAGGGAGGATGTGATGAACGCCGGTCCCCTCGTCGTGGTCGGGGACGTCCTGCTCGACATCGACATCGTGGGCGCCGCGTCCCGACTCTGCCCGGACGCGCCCGTCCCGGTGATCGACCAGGCCGACGAGCGGCCCCGCCCCGGCGGCGCGGGCCTGGCGGCGCTGCTGGCCGCGGCCGAGGGACGCGAGGTGGTGCTGGTCACCGCGCTCGCCGACGACGAGCCCGGGCACCGGCTGCGGGCACTGCTCGAACCGCACCTGGAGCTGGCCGCCTTCCACCTGCACGGCGGCACCCCCTGCAAGCTGCGCATCCAGGCCGAGGGGCAGCCGGTCGCCCGGCTGGACGTCGGCGAGGGCCGGGCCCTGGACGGTCCGGTCGGCCCCCGGGTGACCGAGGCGCTGTCGGAGGCCGGCGCGGTGCTGGTGTCCGACTACGGCCGCGGCGTGACGGGCCACGCCGCGATCCGGACCCTCCTGGAGGGGCTGGCCACCGAGATCCCCGTGGTGTGGGACCCGCACCCCCGGGGCGAGCCGCCGGTCCCCCGCACCCGGCTGATGACGCCGAACGAGGACGAGGCGGCCCGGCTCGCCGCCGCCGACGGCGCCGAGATCAAGGGCGGCGGGCTGGCCTCCGCCACCCGCCGCGCCCGCCATCTGGCCTGGTCGTGGGAGCTGGAGGCGGTCGCGGTGACGCTCGGCGCCGACGGCGCCCTGCTGTGCGACGGGGCGGGCGCGCCGTTCCTGGCGCCGGCCGAGCCCGCCTTCGTCCACGGCCCGGCGGACTCCTGCGGCGCGGGCGACAGCTTCGCCGTCCGCGCCACCGAGGTGCTGGCCGAGGGCGGCGGGCTGGCCCAGGCCGTCGGGGAGGGCGTGCGCCGCGCCTGCGATTTCGTGCACGCCGGGGCCGCTTCGGCGGTCGCGTCCCGGCTGGCCGACACCGGCTCCCCGGTCGTGCGTCCGCCGCGCGAGGAGGCCGACGCCTGGGACGTGGCCGAGCGCACCCGCCGCGCCGGCGGCACCGTCGTGGCGACCGGCGGCTGCTTCGACCTCCTGCACGCCGGGCACGTCAACCTGCTCCAGCAGGCCCGCCGCCTCGGCGACTGCCTCATCGTCTGCGTGAACTCCGACGCCTCGGTACGGCGCCGCAAGGGCCCCGACCGGCCCGTCACCCCCGTCGGCGACCGGGTCCGGGTGCTGCGCGCGCTCTCCGACGTCGACGCGACCCTGGTGTTCGACGAGGACACGCCCGAGCCGCTCCTGGAGCGGCTGCGTCCCGGCATCTGGGTCAAGGGGGCCGACTACGCGGGCGTGCCGCTGCCCGAGGCGGGCATCGTCCGGGCCGGCGGCGGGGAGATCGTGCTGCTGCCGCTCCTGGAGGGCCGCTCGACCACCCGCATGCTGTCCACCGCACAACCGTCCACCGCGAAGGGAAGCACGTCATGAAGGTGCTCATCACCGGCGGCGCCTCCGGTCTGGGCCGGGCCGTCGCCCACCGCGTCGCCGACGACGGCGGCATCCCGCTGGTCATAGACCGGCATCCGCCCAAGAACGGGGACGGCTCACCCGACTCGCGCATCAAGCACATGCAGGCCGACCTGGCCGACCGGCACTGCGCCGAGCGGGCCGTGCACTGCCTGGCCCGCGACGCCGGCGGGCTGGACGCGGTCGTCACCGCCGCCGGGATCGACTCATGCGGCAGGCTGGCCGACGTCCCGGCCGAGGACTGGGAACGGGTCGTGCAGGTCAACCTGCTCGGCACCGCCGCCGTCGTCCGGGCCGCGCTCCCCTACCTGGAGCACGCGCCGGACGGCCGGATCGTCACCTGCGCCTCCACGCTGGGGCTTAAGGCGCTGAGCGACGCCACCGCCTACTGCGCGTCCAAGTTCGGCGTGGTGGGGTTCACCCGGGCGCTGGCCGCCGAGCTGGCCGGGCACATCGGCGTCACGATGCTGGTGCCGGGCGGCATGGACACCGCGTTCTTCGACGGCCGCGACGAGCGGTACCGTCCCGGGCCGGGCGCGCAGCTGAACCGGCCCGAGGACGTGGCCGCCGCGGTCGTGTACGCGCTGTCCCAGCCGGCCGGGTGCGAGCTGCGCGAGCTGGTGGTCTGCCCGTCGCGGGAGCCGTCGTGGCCGTGAGGGCGGCGCGGCCGCCGCGGGCGCTGGTGCTGCGGGCGCTCGGCCTCGGGGATCTGCTGACCGCCGTGCCCGCGCTGCGGGCGCTGCGCCGAGGCCTGCCCGGCTGGCGGGTGACCCTGACGGCGCCGCGCCGGGTGGCGCCGATCGCGCTGCTCTGCGGGGCGGTCGACGACGTGTTCCCGGCCTGCGGCCTGGCGCCGCTGCCGCCGCCGGACGGTCCCGTGGAGCTGGCGGTCAACCTGCACGGCTGCGGCCCGCAGAGCCACCGGCTGCTCCAGTCGCTGCGGCCGCGGCAGCTGATCGCCTACGCCAACGCGGACACGGAGGTGGACGGCCCGGCGTGGAACCCTGGCGAGCACGAGGTGGCGCGCTGGTGCCGGCTGGTGGAGGCGCACGGCTTCGACGCCGACCCCGCCGACCTGGATCTGCCGCGGCCGCCGGTGGCGTCCCCGGCCCCCGGCACGGTGGTGATCCACCCGGGGGCGGGCCACCCGTCCCGCCGCTGGCCCGCCGAACGGTTCGGCGCGGTCGCGGCGGCGCTGCGGGGGCTCGGCGAGCGGGTCGTGGTCACCGGCGGGCCGGGCGAGTCGCAGACGGCGCGGCGGGTGGCGATCCTGGGCGGGCTCGGGCCCGCCGCGGACCTGTCCGGCCGCACCGGGCCGCTGGAGCTGGCCGCGTTGGTCGCCCGCGCCCGGCTGGTGATCTGCGGCGACACCGGCACCGCCCATCTGGCGACCGCGTTCCGCACCCCGTCGGTGCTGCTGTTCGGCCCGACCCCGCCCGCGCTGTGGGGTCCGCCGCCCGAACGCACCCAGCACCTGGTCCTGTGGAGCGGGCGCCGCGGCGACCCGCACGGCCTCGAGCCGGATCCCGGGCTGCTGGAGATCCCGGTGGGCCGGGTCGTCGAGGCGGCGACGCTGGCCCTGCAACGCCCGGAACTCGCGGAGGGAGGAGTTCACGATGAGACATCCGCGCGCGGTCGTGACAGGGGGCGCGGGCTTCCTGGGGTCGCATCTGTGCGAAGCGCTGCTGGCCCGCGGCATCTCGGTGGTCTGCCTGGATAACCTGCTGACGGGGTCGGCCCGTACCATCGCGCACCTGCTGCCGCGCGACGACTTCACCTTCCTCAGGCTCGACCTCACCGGCCCGGTGCGGGTGCGGGGCCCGGTCGGGTACGTGTTCCACCTGGCCTCGGCGGCGTCGCCGGCCGACTACCTGCGCTGGCCGATCCAGACGCTGGAGGTCGGCAGCCAGGGCACCCGCAACGCGCTCGACCTCGCCGAGCGCAAGGGCGCCCGGTTCGTGCTGGCCTCCACCTCGGAGGTGTACGGCGATCCGCGCGAGCATCCGCAGCGCGAGTCGTACTGGGGCAACGTCAACCCGGTGGGGCCGCGCAGCGTGTACGACGAGGCCAAGCGGTTCGCCGAGGCGCTGACGTCGGCGTTCCGGCACTCGCGCGGGCTCGACACGGGGATCGTGCGGATCTTCAACACCTACGGTCCGCGGATGCGGCCCGACGACGGCCGGGCGATCCCGACGTTCCTGCGGCAGGCGCTGCGGGAGGAGCCGCTGACCGTGGCCGGGGACGGCTCGCAGACCCGCTCGATCTGCCATGTCGACGACACGGTGCGGGGGATCACGGCGCTGGCGCTGTCCGGCCATCCGGGGCCGATGAACATCGGCAGCCCGTTCGAGACCTCGATGCTGGACCTGGCCCGGCTGATCATCGGGTTGACCGGGTCGGGGTCGGCGATCCGGTTCGTGGAGCGGCCGGTGGACGACCCGTGCGTGCGCCGTCCGGACACCTCGCTGGCCCGGGACGTGCTGGGCTGGGCGCCCGAGGTGACGGTCGAGGAGGGGCTGCGCGCGACGATCGAGTGGTTCGCGCGCGAGCTGTCGCATCCCCGTTCCGCCTGAGCCCGGATCGGGGTCCGGGGCGGGGCCGGCCTCGATCCGGCCCCGCACCCGCCCCGCACCCGCCCCGCACCGGCCCGGCACCGGCTCGGCGGCGTCCGGGCCGCCCGGCGGCGCCCGGGGCTCAGAGTTCGCGGGCGCCGATCGAGGCCATCAGGTCGGGCCAGATCCGGGACGCGACCCTGATCCAGGCGGGCCAGTTGTGCCGGCCGTCCCCGTACAGGTCGGCCGTGTACGGGATGCCGAGCCGGTCGAGCCGGTCGCGGAAGGCGATGTTGGTGGCGCCGACCGCCTGCTCGCCGAACAGCCCGACGTCCCACGGCGGTGCCTCGGGATCGCCGGGGCCGGGGTTCCCGGTGGTGCCCGAGGAGAAGAAGACCTTGGTGCCGGCCAGCCGGGGCGCCAGCTCGTAGGGGTCGTGCGCCCGCCAGTTGGCGGCGTTGAGGACCAGGAAGCCGTAGATCGCGATCGGGTCCTGGCCGTTGACCGCGTTGGTCGCCATGATCAGCGAGGGCATGCCGGGCGCGCGCAGCCACAGCACCCCGCTCAGCGACGCCACGTGCCGGAACATGCCCGGGTACTTCGCGGCGTAGGTGATCGCGCCCTGCCCGCCCGAGGAGTCGCCGATCGCGGCGCGCACGCCGCCGGCGTGGTAGTTGCGCTCGACCAGCTGGACGACCTCCTTGGTGTGGAAGGTCTCCCACTTGGGCGTGCCGCCGAGCCCGTAGTTGTACCAGTCGGCGTACGCGCCGTCGGCGGCCTCCGGCATGACGACGATGGCGTCGTAGCCCGCCGCCCAGGTCTCGATGTCGGTGTTGCGGGGCCAGGAGGTGTAGTCGTCCTGGCCGCCGTGGTAGGCGTACAGCACCGGCCAGGTCGTGGTGGCGTCGGCGCGCCAGTCCCGGGGCAGCAGGATGCGGGTCTTCACCGACCGGCCGAGGGAGGGGGACTCGATGGTGATGTCCACCTCCCGCGGGCCCAGCCGGGTCTCGGCGGTGATGCGCGCGCCCGTGTCGGCGGGCCGGAACTGCTGCGCCCGCGCGGCCCCCGGCGCGGCGGCCGCCGCTCCCGGGGGCGCGGCCACCACCGGCGCCCCCATGACCAGCGCGGCCGCGGCCAGGAGCGATCCGGCGCGGGACCGGCGCCCGGCGCGCGGCCGGCGGTCGGGGCGCGGCCGGCGGTCGGCGCCGGGCCGGCCTTCGTGACGTGTCATCGTCCACCTCGTTCCAGTTCGGTTCGTTGCGAGGGCTCCGCAGGTCAGGTGGTGGTCTCGGACGGGCCGGTCGCGGCCCCGATCAGGTCGAGCTCCACCGCCGCGTTCAGCAGCAGGAGCAGTTCCGTGCGGCGGCGGGGGTCGTTGACCTCGTCCCCCATCAGCGCCTTGAGCCGCCGGACGCGGTAGCGCACGGTCTGGTCGTGCACCATCAGGCGCGCGGCGGCGTCGACGGCGTTGTCGCGGCACTTGATGTACTCCAGCAGCGTGCGGGCGAACAGGGCCCGCCGGTGCGGCGGCAGCGCCTCCAGCGGGCGCAGCCGCTCCCGGGCGGCCAGGGAGAGCAGCTCCCCGCACATCGAGGTGATCACCGCGGGCACCCGGTCCATGCACCGGACCACCCGTGCTCCGCCGTCGGGTTCCTCCCCGTCCAGCGCGAGCGTCCGGCGCGCCCAGCGCAGCGACAGCGCGCCCGCGTTCGGCGGCACGGTCGGCCCGATCGCCGCGCGGCAGCCGCCCAGCAGCGACTCCAGCACGCCGTCCTGCCCGGGCCCCTCCGGATCCGGGACGATCAGGTACGGCTCCGCGCAGTGCCAGTCGGCCAGGATCGACGGCGGCAGCACCGGCACCGGCCGCCCGGCGGGCCGGTGCACCGCGACGGCCGCGACCGTGCGCGGCAGCCCCCACCCGGCCGGGCGGGCCAGCTCGCCGATGGCGGCGTCGCTGGCCGGCGGGTCGGCGATCAGCAGGTCGCGCAGCCGCCAGCGCAGCCGCTCCCGCTCGGTCGCCATCCGCTCGGTCGCCTCCGCGTACCCCTGCGAGGCCGCGGCGGCGACCCGCTCCAGGAACACGAACAGCGACTCGGTGATCTGACCGAGCGTCTCCAGCGACCAGTCCCGCCGCCGCGCCTCGCCGATGAAGCGGCGGCAGGCCACCTGACCGGCCACCCGGATCGCGGTCTGCAGGCCGTCCAGGCTGCGGCCCTTGCCCGCCTCGTACGCGCCGACCTCGGCGTAGATGTCGGTCAGCGACCGCCAGTCCAACCGGCCGCCGGCGATCGCCTCCACGAAGTGCGCGACGGTCTGGCCGACGGTCCAGCGGATCCGCGGGGCCAGCCGGCTGCCCGGCGGGCAGGCGTACCCGGGGACCTGCCGCCGGATCTCCAGCACCATCTCCTCCGCCGCGGCCTCGATCTGCACGCGCAGCGACTCGGTGTCGTGCCGCGACAGTTCCGCGCGCGGGGGCGCGGTCAGCATGGGAAAGGTTCGTTCGGCCACCTGCACACCTCCGGTGGGGAGCGTCCCGGAAGACGCCGCGCCGATGATCGCGCGGCGCTCCAATATCACCCGCCCGCCGTGCCGGGGAAACTCAGCCGGCGCAGGAGCCCGCGCGGATTCGTTGTCAGCCGGTTGAGGAAACGCGGCCGCGAGATCGGGGTCCCGGGTGAAATTGCCTATGGCCTCTTCGGCTCAAGAGGTTCACAGTGCAGGTCAAAGTGTGCGCGGATCCAGGCGCGCATCAGGGCAGCCAGGAGTTCGAGATGAGCCAAGGCAGAACCCGCCGCAGATCACCCGACCGCTCCCCCTCCCGGCGCGGAGGTCCGTCCGGGCGCCGCCGCGGTCCGGGCGTCGCGGCCGTGGTGGTGCTGGCCGTCGCGTTCTTCGCGCTCGCCCTCGCCGCGCTGCTGCGCTTCTTCGTCGCCGACCGGATCCTGGTCGCCCCCGCCGACGCCTACACCCGCGCGGAACTGCGCGCCACCAACGCGACCTACTTCGACCGGCGGGCGGTGCGGCCGCGCACCGGCGCCACCCTCACCCTGACCAGCACCGTGCGCGGCAACGTGCGGGCGGCGAAGGGCGACGTCGTCGTCTGGGACACCTTCGTGGTGCTAGAGGACCTGGCCAACGGCAACCGGCTGGACATCTCCCAGCACCGGATGGCCTTCGACCGGCGCACCGCCGGTCTGGTGAACTGCTGCGGCGCCACCGCCAGGCCGCCGTCCGGGCAGCGGGCGTACGGCCTGTTCCTCCCGATCGGGGTCGGCAAGCGCACCTACCAGGTCCACGACCCGTCCACCGGGCGGGCGTGGCCGATGCGGTACGAGGCCACCGAGACCGTCGGCGGCCTGCGCGCCTACCGCTACGTGCAGCGGATCGAGGAGACCGACATCGGCGAGCAGTCCGGCGGCGTGCCGTCCGCGCTGCTCGGCCTGCCCGGCCCGTCCCGCACCGTCGCGGCCGACCGCTACTACCGGGGCACCGTGACCGCGTGGATCGACCCGCGCACCGGGATCATCGTCGACCGGCGCCAGCGGATCACCTCGACCGTGCGGGCCCGGGACGGCCAGGGCGAGCTGGTCGCCGCCGACTTCGACCTGAGGATGTCGCCCGAGACCCGGCGCGGGCTGATCGCCAGGGCGGACGACTCGGCCCGGTCCGTCGCCGTGGTCCGCACGGTCGGCCCGGCCGCCGGGCTGGTCGCCGGACTGGTGCTGCTGGGGCTGGGCACCGCCCTGCTGGTCCGCCGCCGTCGCCGCGACGAGCTGGCGAACGAGCCGTTCTGACCGGTGCCCGCCCCGGCTCACCGGGCGTCGCCGTCGGGGAGCCGCCGCGCCAGGACGCGGTAGGTGTTGGACCGGCCCGACCTCTTGATCAGCGGGTGCAGGAACTGGTCCAGTGACGCCGCCGCGAACATCGGCGGCCCCGCGGCGAGGTACACCGCCGTGCGGGCCGCCCCGCGCAGTCTGCGGTAACGCGCCGGGGTCCAGGGCTTGTCCGGGTCGGGCACCACCCGGTGCGCCAGCATCATCACGATCATGAGGAGGTCGACCGGCTGGTTCGCCTCCCCGCGATGCACCTCGACCACCTGGAACCCGCGCTGCTCCAGCGCCTCCACCAGGTTGCCGACCGGGACGAAGTGCAGGTGCTGCGGCTGGAACCAGGCGTGCCACCAGCGGCCCGCCAGCCGCCCGACGATCCACTCCGGGTCGGGCACCTCGATCAGCAGGTGCCCGCCCGGCGGCAGCACGCGCGCGGCGGCGTCCAGTTCGGCCCGCGGGTCGACGGTGTGCTCCAGGTAGTGGTGCATGCTGACCACGTCGTAGGCGCCGACGAGCTTGTCGGCGTACTCGGGGAAGAAGCCCATGTGGCCGCCGTCGATCCAGCCGCGGTCCTCGGCCTCCTTGACGCTGACGCTCATGTCGAGCGCGTCGAAGCGGGTCTGCGGCCACACGTCGCGGGCGGCGTTGCAGAAGTGCCCGTGGCCGCCGCCGACGTCCAGCCACGCCTTGGGCACGGCGTGGCCGCGCAGCATGCGGGCGCGGTCGCGGTAGTGCGGGAGGGCCAGCCGGAACCCGCGCTCCACCTCGGGCTCGCCGGGGCCGTCGTAGAAGTCGCGGTAGTGGAACTCCAGCCCGGCCGGGTTCAGCCTCGGGTTCTGGAAGACGTGCCCGCAGGCGTCGCAGGCGTCGAGGGTGAAGACGCCGGGGCGGTGGTGCTGGTGGTCGCCGCTGGTGAGGCGGTGCCGCAGGGCCCGGCTGCCGCACCAGGGGCAGTCGTCGCGGCGCGGCTCGAAGAAGCGCTCCACCCCGCCGGCCAGTTCGGCCGCGTACTCCACGCGGGCCCGGGCCAGCGCCGGGTCGGGCCGCTCCCGCTGGGCGGCGACGCGCACCCACCGGGTGAGCGCTCCCACCGGGCGCGTGAGCGCGAACCGGTGGCGGTCGTGCGGGCGCAGCGGCGTCCCGGCCGTGGCCAGGTACGGCTGCGCGGCCGCGGCCGCCAGCACCGAGACCGCGGGCAGCGCGTCGGCCGGCCGCCGCGCCCCCAGCAGCCCCCGGCCCACCGCGAACCCCAGCGCCGCCAGCCCGATGAGGTTCCCGGACAGGTAGACGGGCAGGTCGGCGGGCCACCGCCCGCGCAGGATCGCGCGCCGGTCGCCGGGCGGGCAGCCGACCGGGTCGATCGCCGGGGTCACGGCCAGATCGGTGCCCACCGGGGCGTACCGCTTGAGCCGTACCGCCAGCCGCTCCATCTCGGCCGCGCTCAGCCCGGCGAACCGGGTGACGCCGGCCCGCCCCGCCACGTCCGCGGTCACGAGCATCGCGTGCCCGCCGCCGGCGCCGACGGCCAGCCGGGCGCCCTGGTAGGTCTCGGCGTCCACGCGGCGCACCAGCTCCAGCGCGCGGGCGCTGTCCAGACCGGCCGGGACGAGGTCGAGCACCTGCAGGTTCCGTTCGCGGGCGTAGGCGGAGGCGGCCCGCCGGGCGGCCTCGTCCAGCACCACGCCCGCGGCGGTCACGAAGCAGTGGTCGTCCTGGACGGGCTCGCCGGAGGGCGGCAGCGCGGCCAGCCGGGCCGCCCGGTTCCTTCGCCACAGGGCGTCGGCCACCAGGCCGGCCGCCACCAGCGGCAGCGTCGATCGCATGCGCATGTCGGACCCTTCGCAGCGGGGGACGAGGGAAGTGGAAAGGCGATGATCGTCGAGTGCACCGGGTGCCGAAACGCGACGGTCGCCAAACGCCAGGGCCGTTTTGACTCAGCCGGGTGAGTAGTCGCCGGGGCCTTTCCGCCGACCGCTCCGCCCGCTGACAAAAGGCCCGCGGAACGCGCGCAGGCGCCGTCATGTTCGGGCGCCGCGACCGTCCCGACACTTGTGCCGCCCACCCCCCGCCGGTCCCGCCCGCGGCCGTGTTCGCTCCGGCCGCGGGCGGGCCGGCACAGGCGCAAGGAAGGACATCCGACCCGTGCACTCTTCGTTCAAGCGGCGCGCGCTGATCGCCGCGCTGGCCGCCGGCGTCCTGGCGGCCCCGGCGGCCACCGCCGCCGCCACCGCGGCGACGGCGGCGCAGGCCCCGGCCCAGGCGGCCGCCGCGCGTGCCGCCCAGGCCGCCCAGGCCGCCGCCAACCCCTACCAGCGCGGGCCCGAGCCCACCGAGGCCAGCGTCACGGCCCGGCGGGGCCCGTTCGCGATCGCCTCCAAGAAGGTCTCAGCGTTCAGCCACCCGGGCATCCGGGAGGGCACCATCTACTACCCGACCGACACCAGCCAGGGGACCTTCGGCGCGATCTCGGTGGCACCCGGTTTCGTCTCGCCCGAGGCCACCGTCGCCTGGTACGGCCCGCGGCTGGCCTCCCAGGGCTTCGTGGTCATCACACTGGAGATCAGCACCGGTTTCGACCTGCCCGAGGCCCGCGCCGCGCAGCTGCTGTCGGCGCTGGACTACCTGAAGCAGGACACCACCGTGCGGAACCGGATCGACCCGAACCGGATGGCCGTCATGGGCTGGTCGATGGGCGGCGGCGGCACTCTGCGCGCCGCGCAGAAGACCCCCTCGCTCAAGGCCGCGATCCCGCTCGCCCCCTGGGACCTGGGCGTGAACTTCTCCAACATCCAGGTGCCGACGTTCGTCATGGGCGCCGACAACGACATCGTCGCGGGCACCGGGGCCCACGCCGAGCCGTTCTACGAGCAGATCCGGGTGGAGAAGGCGTACATGGAGCTGGAGAACGCCGGCCACCTGACCTTCACCGGCGACAACACCACCATCGCCAAGCACGCGATCTCGTGGATGAAGCGGTGGGTCGACAACGACACCCGCTACACCCGGTTCCTGTGCCCGCCCCCGCCCGGGAACAGCTCCACCATCCAGGAGTACCGCTCGACCTGCCCGTACTGACCGCCGAACCGCCGGAGCGGCCGGGCGCCCCCGGCCGCTCCGGCCTTTCCGGCCGGATCACTTGAGCGTCCGCGAGACGGTGGAGGCCGAGACCCCGGCGGCCGTGGCGACCGCGCGGATCGAGGTCGTACGCGGAGTAGGAAAACGTTTGTGGTACGCGTCAACGACCGGATGATGTTCTACAGAACCTTGACGATGTGGAGAGCAGATGTAGAAGATTGGCGCACGTGCTTCCGGACCGAGAGGCGGCCCTCATGACTGAGGCGTTCAACGTCGCGGACTACCTGGTCGACCGGCACCTGCGCGCGGGAGACGGCGAGCGCGCGGCCGTGATCACCCCCGGCCGGGCGCTCACCTACCGGCGGCTGGCCGACGAGGTGCGCCGGGTCACGGCCGGGCTGCGCGCGCTCGGCGTCCGGCCCGAAGAGCGCGTCCTGATGTGCATGGTGGACGACGTCGAACTGTTCGCCGCCCTCCTCGCCGTGATGCGCGCCGGAGCCGTGGCCGTCCCCTGCTCGACCATGCTGACCGGCCCCGAGCTCGGCAGGCTCGTGGCCGACTCCCGGTGCCGGGTCGTGCTGGGGTCGGGCGAGTTCGGGCAGGCCGTGCGCGAGGCCCTCCATCGGCAATTCGATGTTCTTCCCGTTGTCGGTGGGCGCCACGGCGCTGCTGGAACCGTCCCGGCCCTCCCCCGCCCTGTTCGCGCGCCGCGCCACCGCCGACCAGGCCACGCTGCTGTGGGGAGTCCGCCGCCGTGGGGTACTGGTGCCGTGCGACGACGTCCCGGCAGGTGTTCCTGGGCGATTGGGTCCGGACGGGCGACACCTACGTCCGCAACGGCGACGGCACCTACACCTGCCTCGGCCGGACCGACGACCTGCTCAAGGCGGGCGGCATCTGGGTCTCGCCCACCGAGGTCGAGGAGCGCCTGCTCGCCCACCCCTCGGTGGCCGAGGTGGCGGTCGTCGGGGTCCCCGACGCCGACGACCTCGACAAGCCGGTGGCCTGCGTGGTCCCGATCCCGGGCGGCACGGTGGACCCGGACGAGCTGATCGCCTGGTGCCGGGAGGGGCTCGCCGCGTTCAAGCGGCCCCGGGGCGTGGTGGGGCTGACCGAGCTGCCCAAGACCGCGACCGGCAAGATCCGCCGCAACGTGCTGCGGGAGCTGGCCCGCTCCGAGTTCCTGGCGGTGTCGGCGGTCCCGGCCGCGGCGGGCAGGAACACGGCGGGAGAGGCGGCCGGGTGATCAACGATCTCATGGTCGTGGACGCGCACGTGCACGCCCCGCGGCTGTCCACGCTCAAGCCGGCCTGGCTGGAGTGGGCGGACCGGTCTCCGGGCCGCACCCGTGGCGGGACGCCTACGACGATTAGGGCGACCCCGTGCCCGAGCGGCTGGACGCCCTGATGGAGGCCGAGGGCGTCGACCGGGCACTGCTGTTCTGCGAGTACAGTCCGCGGGCGACGGGCGTCCAGCCCATCGAGGACTTCCCCGACGTGCACTTCGTGTTCGCCCACGGCGGCCGGGGCTGGTGGTACGACACCGCCGCCTTCCTCGCCCTCGCCAAGCCGAACGTGTGGCTCGACCTGGCCGGGCTGCCTCCCAAGCGGCTCCCGGAGTACTACGCCCGCTTCGGCCTGTCCCGGCTGGCCGAGCGGTGGATCTTCGGCACCGACTGGCCCGGCGTCCCCGGCGCGGCCCGGGCCGGCCGCTGAGGGCCGCCCCGGCGCTCAGACGGGTTCGGGTTCGGGCTCGGGCTGGGGCGGCCCGGGGTCGGGCATGGGGGTGGGCGGCACCAGCGGGCCGGGCTCCGAGGGGCCGGGCTCAGGGGCGGGGGGCGGCGCCGGAGCCGGTGCGGGCTGGGGCGCGGGCGGCGGATGTACCGAGCCGGGCGCCGCGCCGGTCCGTGGATCCTGCTGCATGGCTCCTCCTGTCGGTCGTGATCTCGATGTCGGTTCCGGGCGCCCGGCCCCGGCGGGACCGGGCGAGGTGCCTTGATACCCGCCGGGCGCGGCGATCATTCGGGTGAACGCGATCACGATGCGGCGTACGCCGGGCGGCCTGTCCGAGATCACCGATATGCTCCTGCGCGGCAGGGCCGTAGCGCAGAGGTCGTCGCGCCTTAGCGGCAAGCTGGAGGACGCCGGTTCGAATCCGGCCGGTCCTGCCCCACGAACCGTTCCCGCCCGTCGCCGGGCGGGGGCGATCGTAAACGGATGGCGAATCGTCCGATCCGGCCGATATCGTGCCGTCCGATGGGGCCGTAGCGCAGTGGCGGCGCGTCGGCACGGCATGCCGGAGGACGCCGGTTCGAATCCGGCCGGCTCCATCCTCATTCGCCACGCGCACGCGGTTCGGAAGGTTCGGGGGGTTCTCGATGACGCCGCTCGGCCCGGACGCCGACGATCTGGAGGCCTGCCTGCGGGTGCTGGCGAGCCTGCCGGAGCACGACTCGGACGAGGCCGCCGACCCGCGCTGGCGGCACGTGTGGCAGGCCGTCGAGCGGGCGCACCGCGACGTCAAGAAGGCCCGCAAGACCGCGCGCCGCGCCGAGCGCCGCGACCACGACCGCGCCGCGACCGAGGCCACCGCCCGTTTCCGCGACCAGGACCCCGCCCCGGCGCCCGCGCCGGCCCCGGAGCCGTCCGCGCCCTCCCCGCCGGCGGCTTCCCCAGCGGCGGCCTCCCCGGCCGCGTCCGCGCCGGCCACGCCCGGCCCGCCGCGGCGCACCCTCGGCGGTGCGCGGCACTGCTACGTGTGCAAGGCGCCCTACCGCGAACTGCACCCCGAGTACCACATGCTCTGCCCGGAGTGCGCCGCGGAGAACATGGCCCGCCGGTTCGCGCGCTGCGACCTGCGCGGGCGCCGCGCCGTGGTCACCGGCGGCCGGGTGAAGATCGGGTTCCAGGTGGCGCTGAAGCTGCTGCGCGACGGCGCCGAGGTGCTGGTCACCACCCGCTTCCCGCGCGACGCCGCCCGCCGGTTCGCCGAGGTGCCCGACGCGGGCGACTGGCTCGACCGGCTCCAGGTGCACGGCGTCGACCTGCTCGACCTGCCCGGGGTGGCCGGGCTGCTGCGCATGGCGCACGAGCGTTACGACCACCTCGACATCCTGATCAACAACGCGGCCCAGACGATCCGGCGGCCCGCCGCCTACCACCGCGAGGTCCGCGCCGGCGAGGCCGAGCCGCTCACGGGCCTCGCCGCCCGGGTGCGCGTCACCGGGGACGCCGCCGGAGCCCTCGCCGAGGGGGCGCCGCGCGAGCTGCAGCCCGCCGGCGACGCGGCGTCCGGGCCGTCCGCGGCGTCCGCGGCGTCCGTGGTCCCCGCGCTGGCGGCCCTGCCCGCGCTGCCCTCGCTCGAAGGTCCCGAGCCCGCCGCGCTGGAGGCGCTGTTCCCCGCGGGCCGCACCGACGAGACGGGCCAGCCGCTCGACCTGCGCGACCGCAACAGCTGGACGCTGCGGCTGCACGAGGTCGACCCCGGCGAGTGGCTGGAGGTCCAGATGGTGAACGCGTTCGCGCCGTTCCTGCTGACCTCGCGGCTGCGCGGGCTGCTGGAGGCCTCCCCGTGGCCCGACCGCTACGTGGTCCAGGTGTCGGCGATGGAGGGCAGCTTCTCCCGCAAGGACAAGACCGTCCGGCACCCGCACACCAACATGGCCAAGGCCTCGCTCAACATGCTGACCCGCACGGCCGCCGCCGACTACGCGGCCTCCGGCATCCACATGACCAGCGTGGACACCGGGTGGGTCACCGACGAGCGCCCGCACCCGTCCAAGCAGGCGCAGCGCGCGGCCGGGTTCCGCCCGCCGCTGGACGTCATCGACGGGGCGGCCCGCGTGTACGACCCGGTGGTGCGCGGCGTCGGCGGCGAGCGGCTGTCCGGGCTTTTCCTGAAGGACTACCGACCGGTGGAGTGGTGATGGCTGAACCGACGCCCGTACGCTGCCCGGCGATCGAGCACCCCGACGTGCCGGTCGCCGACCCGACGGAGCTCGACCCGTTGCTCGACCGGCTGGCCGCGGCGGACGGGGTCGAGGACGACGAGACCTTCCCGCTCGGCACGCTGCGCGCCGACGGCCGGGTCGACCTGTGCAAGCAGGGGCTGGGCGCGGCGGGCACGGCCCGGCTGCTGCCCGCCGCCGCGCGGTCCCCGCACGCCGTGCACGTGCTGCTGGGTACCAACGCCATGGGCGACGAGGGGGCGCGGTCGGTGGCGGCCGCGCTGCGTCCCGGGCACGGCCTGGAGACCCTCTACCTGGGCTGCAACCGGATCCGGCCGGAGGGCGTCGCGGCGCTGGCCGAGAGCCTGGCCGAGGATGAGACGGTGCACGCCGTGTGGCTCAAGCGCAACCCGGTCGGCGACGAGGGCGCGCGGGCGCTGGCGGCGATGCTGCGCCGCAACCGCACCGTCCGGACCCTCGACCTGGTCAACACCGGGCTGCGCGCCGACGGCCTGCGCGCGCTGCTGGACGCCCTGCTCGACCGCCCGCGCCCGCTCGAACGGCTCTTCCTCGGCGGCAACGGGCTGAGCATGGCCGAGGCCGATCTGCTGGCGGCGCTGATCCGCGACGCGGGCGTCCGGGAGCTGTACCTGTCGGCCAACCATCTGGGCGACGAGGGCGCGGCCGTGCTGGCGGGCGCCGCGATGGAGGCGGGCGGCGCGTCCCGTCCGGTGCGGCTCGGGCTGGGCGGCAACGGGATCGGGCCGGAGGGCGCCCGGGCGCTGGCGGAGTCGCTGGAGGCGATCGAGTCGCTCGACCTGGCCCGCCCGCCGTCGGAGCGGGCGCTGGGCGCGCCGCCCAACGTGACCGGGGACGAGGGCGCGGCCGTGCTCGCCGCCGCGCTGCCCGGCAGCCCGCTGCGCCGCCTCGACCTGCGCCGCACCGGCATCACCGGGCGCGGCGCCAAGACGCTGCTGGCGTGCGTGCCCGACGACACCCGGCTGGAGTACGTGGGGCTGGGCCCGGGCGTGCCCCGGCGGGTGAAGCGGGCCATGGCGCCGCGGCTGCGCCCGGACCCGGGCACCCACCCGGACATGCGGGCGATCGGCAGCGTCTACCGTTGACCGGTTCCGCCGCGCCGCCCGCGCAGCGCTCTCGGCGTGGATCGACGCGGCCGACGACAGGGGGTTCAGGCCCGTCGACATGATCGCCCCGAACCGGCGGCGCCGCATGGGCCGGCTCGCCAGGCCGCTCAGGCGGCACGGCCTCGATCCAGGTACGGACTGGTTGGAAGCAGACGAATGATCGATCACCGAACCCAGGAGCTGGCCGACTGGCAGCGAGTCCGCCGCTACGCGGTGCCGCGCTGGATGATCGAGCGCGCCACCGGGCGCCGCCTGGCCGGGGACTGGCAGGGCGCGTGCGCGGCGGCACTGGTCAGGGTCGGGTTCGACCTGGACGGCATCGCCCGCGAGCACGGCGCCGAGGTCGCCGGGGCCGTCCTGGACGACCTGCGGCACCTGGCGCCCGACCTGGTGCGCTGGCACCTGCCCCGGCTCGGCCACGGCCGCAGCACCCTCGTCACCCATCTGACGGTCGTGCTGGCGGAGTACGGGGACGGCCGGTCGCTGCACGTCGTCACGCCCACGATGGCGGACGGGCCCCAGCATCTCAGACTGGGTTTCGGCCGGGTCGAGATGCCCGACGACTACTACCGCGGGAGCGTGCAGAGCTGGGCCACGGCCCGGCACCTGTGGGACGCGCGCCGGTCGGGCGAACTCCTCGAACGCTGCGGCGGCGACGCACGCGCGCCGTTCTTCCACCCTGACGGCACGCCGCTCGGCGCCGGCGAGCTGCGGGGCCCGGGGCCCGCGGGACTGGCCGAGCGGGTGATCATGCTGCAGGAGAGCGGCGAGATCGAGGCCGCGTTCGACGCCGCGGGCCTGGACCTCGATCCGAAGGCGCCGGAGCTGCCGAGCTACTACCGGTCACGGACGCCGCGCGAGATCCTGGCGACGCTGCCGCTGGCCCTGCACCGGCTCGCCGCGGAGATCCGCCTGCAGGCCGCCTCCGCCGCGGATCCCGGCGAGCCGTACCAGATCCCGAGCGGATGGCCGACCACGGTGCTGGTGGTGCCGAAGGATCGTCCCTGGGTGCGGGTCGAGCAGGCCTCGTCCCACGGGCCGTCGGCCCTGCCGGACGCGCTCTGGCGCCGGCTTCCCGATCTCGACCTGCTGCGCGCCGGGCGGATCACCCTGGAGGAGTTGCATCCGCTCGTCCGCTCCGCCCTGTTCCCCGCGCGCCCCGAAGCCGACGGCGCCGCCGGCCCGCCCGGCCCGCGCCTCCCCGGCCCCGTACGCGTCCGCTGCCGCGGCGACTGGCACGAGGTCCAGCTGCGCGACGGCGGCCTCCGGATCCCGCACACCGACGAAGAGCAGCAACGCGAGTCCGCCCTGCACGCACTGGGCGGAGCCACGGCGGGATGCTTCGCGGTCAAGCACGCCTGGAACGGGCAGGGCGGACGGCTTCCCCGCCAGCTGCGCGCCCAGCGGCAGGAGCTCTTCGCGCGGGTCCAGCACGGCGACACCCTGGGCGTGCTGAGGCTGCTGGACGCCGGCGTCGACCCGCACGCCCGCGACGGCCGCAAACGCACGCTCCTGCACATGCTGCACATGCTCGACCACGAGGAGCTGCTGCCGCGCCTCCTCCAGGCGGGTCTCGACCTGGAGGCCAAGGACCAGAACAACCGGACGCCGCTGCACATGGCCGTCGGCGACCACGGCTCGGAGGCTCTGGTGCGCGCCCTGGTGGACGCCGGCGCCCGGATCGACGTGGTCGACGACCTCGAATGGTCGCTGTCCGACCTCATCAAGCGGATCCGCCGCACCGACCTCGGCTGGCTCACCGAGCGGCTGGAGGCGGAGTGCCCCGGCCTCGGCGGCCGCTGGTGGGACTACGACGAGGAATGACCGGCCCCATGGACCAGGAACTGGCGGACTGGCGGCGGATCCGCCGCCACGCGGTGCCGCGCTGGATGATCGGGCGCGCCACCGAGCGCCGCCTGGCAGGGGACCGGCGCGGCGCGTGCGCCGCCGCCGGTGTCGACGTCGCCTTCGACGTGGCGGGCGTGGCCCGCGACCACAGCCCGCTCCTCGCCGAGCTGCTGGCCGACGATCTGGCCCATCTGGTCCCCGACCTGCTGCGCTGGCACCTCCCCCGGGCGCTGCACGGCCGGACCACCCTCGCGACCCACCGCGCGGTCGTGCTGGCCGACTACGACCTGGCCCTCAAGGGCGAGGACGTCCTCAACGTCTGCTGCGGCTGCCCGAGCCACTGCCTCTACGTCCTGACGCCCACCCTGGTCGACGGCCCGCAGCGCCTCCGGCTCGCCTTCGGGACACCGCCGGCGGCGCTGGTCTCCCGCACGGTCCGGCGGACCGACTGGACGCGGCTGCGCCACCTCTGGGACGCCCGGCACACCGCCGGTCTCCTCGCCCACGCCGGCGGCGGCGAGCGCGTCCCGTTCTTCCACCCCGACGGCACGCCCCTCACCGGGCACGAGCTGCCGCACGCCGATCCCGGCCCGGACGACCCCGTACGGCTCACCGAGTGGATCACGCTGTTCCAGGACGAGGGGCGGGTCGAGGCCGCCTACGCCGCCGCGGGCTTCGCGCTCGACCTGAGCACGGAGGAGATCGGCGTCCACGGCGACCCGGAGGACATCCTGCGCCGGCTCCCCGCGGCACCGGCCAGGGTGCGCGCGGAGTCCGCCGCCCGAGGCAGAGGCCGGAACGTCCCCTTCCTGATCCCCGTGCCGGGACGGTTCCCCCGCTGCGTACGCGTGCAGGCGGCACCGGACGCCGACGGGCTGACGCGGCTCGTGGTCCGGGTCGGGCTGAGGAAGCCGCGCGAGTGGGCCGACGAGTTGCCCGAGGCGGTCTGGCGGCGGCTCCCCGACCTGGACCTGTTGAGGTCGGGCCTGATCGGCCCTGAGGAGCTGCATCCGCTGGTGCGGTCGGCGCTGTTTCCGGCCCGTCCCGCCCCCGCCGGGCCGGTGGGGCCGCCCGTCCCCGAGGGGCCCAGGCCCGTGCGGGTGCGCTGCCGTGGCCGCTGGCACGAGGTACGCGTGCGCGACGGCGTGCTGAAAGGCCCGCACAGCGACGAGGAGTACGCCCGGGAGCGAGCGGTCCGCGCGCTGGGCGGCGAGGTCGCCGGATGCTTCGCCGTCCAGCGGGAATGGGGCGAGCGCGGCGGGCGCCTCCCCAAGGCCCTGCGCGCCCAGCGCGAGACGATGTTCCTGTGCGTTCAGCACGGCGACGCCCCGGGCGTGCTGAGCCTCCTGGACGCGGGCTTCGATCCGCACGTCCGCGACGGCCGGGGCCGGACCCTGCTCCACCACCTCCACAAGGTCGACCACGCCGAGCTGCTCCCCCGCCTGCTGGCGGCCGGGCTCGACCTCGAGGCGCGCGACCACCAGGACCGCACCCCGCTGCACATGGCGGTCGGCGAGCACGGCTCGGAGGATCTCGTCCGGGCGCTGCTCGACGCCGGGGCCAGGATCGACACCCTCGACGCCCGCGAGAAGTCGCTGCGCAGCCTGCTCCGCCGCCGCAACGCCATGCGCGGTCCGGGCCGGGCCGAGCTGCTGTTCCTGGCGGAGCGGATCCGCCGCGAGCACCCCGACGGGCTCGGCGAAATGATCATGTTCGATCCGCAGGGGCGCCTGCACTAGGACGCTCCCCGGCCCGCGCACGCACGAGAGAACGAGAGAGGACGACCGTTGGACCCCCTATCCCCCGACCCGCTGGCCGCGGCGGACGCGCTGAACGCGCGGGCGCGCGCGTCGCGGACCGAGCCTTCGGAGAACCCGCAGCTGGAGGCGCTCGCGCTGGCGGTGACGGCGAACCTGCCGGTGCTGCTGTGGGGCGAGCCGGGCATCGGCAAGTCGGCGGGCATGGAGCAGCTGGCCGCCGGGCTGGACGTGCCGCTGGAGACGGTCATCGCCAGCGTGCACGAGCCGTCCGACTTCGCCGGGCTGCCGATCATCGGGGACGATCCGGCCACCACCGGGGTGCCGATGGCGCCGCCTGACTGGGCGGTGCGGCTCGCCGCCGCGGGCCGCGGCCTGGTGTTCTTCGACGAGCTGTCGTCGGCGCCGCCCGCCGTGCAGGCGGCGCTGCTGCGGGTGGTGCTGGAGCGCCGGGTGGGCAGCCTGTCCCTGCCCGAGCCGGTCCGGGTGGTCGCGGCGGCCAACCCGCCCTCCAGCGCCGCCGACGGCTGGCATCTGAGCCCGCCGCTGGCCAACCGGTTCGTCCACCTGCACTGGACGCACGAGCCGCGCACGGTCGCCCGCGGCATGGCCGGCACCTGGCCGGCGGTGTCGATCCCGGTGGTCGACGTCGGGAAGGCGCCCGGCGCGGTGGCCCGGGCGCGGGGCGCGATCTCCGGTTTCCTCACCGCCAGGCCCGGCCTGGCGCACCACCTGCCCGCCGACGCCGAGGGCCGGGGCGGCGCCTGGCCGTCGCCGCGCACGTGGGAGATGGCGCTGCGGCTGCTGGCCGTCGGGTACGCGACGGGCGCGAGCCGGGAGGGCCTGTCGGCGGCGGTGGTCGGGGCCATCGGCGACGGCGCGGGGATCGAGCTGCTGTCGTACCTGGAGGAGCTGGACCTGCCCGATCCCGACCGGGTGCTGGCCAACCCGGAGGCTTTCGCGCTGCCCAAGCGCGGCGACCGGCAGCTGGCCTTCCTCACGGCGGTGGTCTCGGCCGTCCAGGGGAACCTCAGCCGGCGGCGGTGGGAGGCCGGCTGGGTCGTGCTGGCCAAGGCGGTGGACGCGGGCGTGCCGGACGTGGCCGCGCGGGCCGCCGTCGACCTGGCCGCGCTGCGCGACACCGACTGGGCGGTACCGAGCGGGATCGACGGGTTCATCGACATCCTGCGGCTGTCCGGCGCCATGCCGGGCGGGGGCTGACATGGCGGAGGAAGCTCCGGGGCGGGCATCGGGACGGGCGCCGGAGCGGGCGTCAGAGCGCGCGGCCGAGCGGCTCGACCGCAACAAGCTGCTGGCCGCCCGCTACCGCGCCGCGACCGACCGCCCCTACCTGGCCTCGGCGCTGTACTCGCTGTCGGTGGTGCCCTCGGACGGGGTGCCGACGATGGGCGTGGACCGGCACTGGCGCTGCTACGTCTCGCCGTCGTTCGTCGAGCGGACGCCCGTGCCCGAGCTGGCCGGGGTGTGGATCCACGAGACGGCGCACCTGCTGCGCGACCACCACGGTCGCGCCGAGCGGCTCCCGGCCTCCGAGCAGCGCGACCGGGCCCGGGTCAACATCGCCCAGGACTGCGAGATCAACGACGACCTGATCTCCGACGGGCTGGCGCTGCCCGAGGGGCGGATGGAGCCCAAGACCTTCGGGCTGCCGGAGGGCCGGCTGTTCGAGGAGTACCTGCCCGGCGTCCCGCCGCAGCACGCGCATCTGGACTGCGGGTCGGGCGCGCACGGCGTCCCCGCGCCGTGGGAGCTGGACGACCCCGGCCTGCCGCGGGTCAGCGCGGTCGAGGCGGACGCCCTGCGGCGGGCGACGGCCGAGGCGATCCGCTCCCACCAGCGCGGCCGCGGCACGGTCCCGGCGGGCTGGCGGCGCTGGGCGGAGGAGGTGCTGGAGCCGACCGTCGACTGGCGGCGGATGCTGGCGGGCGCGGTGCGGGAGGCGGTCGCCTGGGTCGGCGGCGCCGTCGACTACACCTACCGGCGGCCGTCGCGGCGCACCGCGGCGATGCGCGGCGTGGTGCTGCCGACGCTGCGCCGCCCGCTGCCGCGCGTCGCGATCGTCGTGGACACCTCGGGGTCCATGGGCGAGGACGAGCTGGCCGCCGCGATGGCGGAGGTGACCGGCGTGCTGCGCGAGGTCGGCGTGCGCGGCAACCGGGTCAGCGTGCTGGCCTGCGACGCCGACGTGCACGCGGTGTCGCGGGTGACCTCCGCCGAGCAGGTCGAGCTGGGCGGCGGCGGGGGCACCGACATGCGGGTCGGCATCGAGCGGGCGCTGGCCTCGCGGGACCGGCCGAACGTGGTCATCGTGCTGACCGACGGGTACACCCCGTGGCCGGAGGAGCCCACCACCTGCCGCCTCATCGCGGCACTGGTCGGGGACGCGGCGCCGACGCCGCCGGCCTGGGCCGAAACGATCCGGATCACCCAGCCGGCCCGGTAGTACGCTCCGTCGATGAGCAGCAGCCCGCACGACTCCCCCACCGCGATCACCTCCCCCGCCCCGCCCCGGCTGGAGGAGATCGGTGACGGCGTCTTCGCCTACCTCCAGCCGGACGGCACCTGGTGGATCAACAACACCGGCTTCCTGGTGGGCTCGCGCGGGGTGACCAGCGTCGACTCGTGCTCCACCGAGCGGCGCACCCGCGCGTACCTCGAGGCGATCCGCTCGGTCACCGACCGGCCGGTGCGGACCCTGGTCAACACCCACCACCACGGCGACCACACCTTCGGCAACCACCTGTTCCGGGGCGCCACCGTCGTCGGCCACGAGGAGACCCGCGCGGGCGCCCTGGACTGGGGGGCGCCGTTCTCCGAGCCGGTCTGGACCCATGTCGACTGGGGCGAGTTCGCGCTGGAGCCGCCGTTCCTCACCTACACCGAGGGCGTCACGCTGTGGGTGGACGACCTGCGCTGCGAGGTGCGGCACGTCGGCTCCCCGGCGCACACCACCAACGACTCGATCGTCTGGATCCCCGGCAAGAACGTGCTGTTCTGCGGCGACCTGCTGTTCAACGGCGGCACGCCGTTCCTGCTGCAGGGCTCGGTGGCCGGAGCCGTCGAGGTGCTGGAGGAGGTCATCGCGCCGCTGGGCGCCGAGACGATCGTGCCGGGGCACGGGCCGGTCGCCGGCCCGGAGCTGATCGACACAGTGCTGGGCTACCTGCGTTTCGTGCAGACGACGGCGAAGGCGGGCAAGGAGGCCGGGCTGACGCCGCTGGAGGCCGCGCGGGAGACCGACCTGGGCCCGTACGCGGAGCTGTCCGACCGGGAGCGGCTCGTCGGCAACCTGCACCGCGCCTACGCCGAGCTGGACGGGGAGCCGCGCGGCGCGGTGATCGACGTGGTCACCGCGCTCGCCGACATGATCACCTACAACGGCGGGAAGCCGCTGACCTGCCGGGCCTAGCCCGGCGGGCCGCGTCTCACCGCGCCTCCGTCCCACCGCACGTCCGTCTCACCTCATGTCCATGGCCGTGATGAGGCGGATCTGGGCGTCCACCCAGGTCGTGACGGTCCGCCGCGGGTCGTCCCCGCCGAGCGCCGCGGCGAGGGCGTCCAGCAGGGCCGCGGTGGTTTCGAGCCCGGTCCGCCGCAGCTCGGCGGCGGACCGGCCGATGCGGGCGCGGGTGCCGGCGGGGACGTGCCGGAGCCCGCGGTGGGCGGCGTCGGCGCACACGTCCAGGGCCCCGGCCAGCGCCGCCGTCAGCGTGTCGTCCTCCTGCCCGGCGTGCGCGTCGAGGGCGCCGCTGCCGTCGCCCGCCGCGAGGTCGGGCACCACCACGCCCTCGGTCGTCATCACCGCGATCGGGTCGACGACCAGCGTGCCGCGGGCGCGCCGTACCGATCCGCTGACGTAGAGCGGCTCGCCGCGCTCGCCGGCGAGCGCCCCGGCGAGCTCGTCCAGCGCCGCGGGCCGGTACGGCGAGTACGACGCCGACACGACCGCGGTGGTCCCGGCGCCGTCGCGGAAGGAGGCCTCGAGCCGCTGCGCGCCCGGCAGGTAGCCGACGTCCTTGACCTCGGCTATCTCCAGGACCCGGACCGTCTCGGCCTCCACCCGGGGCCGGACGAGCCGGGGCGGCGAGGCCTCCATCTCCTCCTCCAGCGAGCGCAGGTCGCGGACCAGGACCGTGCCGGGAAGATCGCCCCAGGAGGTGCCGACCGGTGTCACCGACGTCTTCGACACCCTGCCGGTGCCCAGCCGCACGACCCGGCTGGGGCTGCGGGTGGCGTTCTCGGAGACGACGTTGGCGGCGGCCAGGGCGCGCAGCGGGGCGCCGGCGATCCGGCGCGGCGCGAGCACCTGGCCGGTCAGGGGCTGGTCCTCGGTGACCGCCCAGCGCCGCTTGAGCACCAGGACGATGCCGGAGTCCGCGTGGGCCAGGAAGACGTCGGCGGTGCGCTCCTCGTCGGTGCCGCCGACGCGGCAGCCGAGCGCGGTCAGCCGGACGCGGCGCAGCGGGGTCTCGGCGGTCTCGTTGGTGCCGAGCACCTGCGAGCGCGGGCTGCCGCCCTCGTGCAGGACCGCCCGGTGGCGGGCGTGGAACTCGGCGACCAGGGCGGCGAGGCGTTCGGGGGCGTGGCCCGCCAGGCGCTCGCGGTAGGCGGTCAGCTGCCCGGCGATGTCGTCGAGCGTGGCGGCGGGCCAGTGCAGGTTCTTGGCCGTGAGCTCGCGGGAGGCCCGGTGCAGCGCCGTGCCCAGCACCGGCCCGGCGTGCATCGCGCCCTCCAGGAGGAGCTGGTCGACCAGGTCGAGGGTGAGTTCCAGGCCGGTCCCGGTGTCCGCGCCGCCCGCGCCCTTGCCGGTGCCGCGGCCCCTGCCGCCGACGTCGACGCGGACGTCGGAGCCGGTGAGCCCCAGTTCGTCGGCCGCGCGGAACGCCCACACGGCCAGCACGATGACCTCGCCGCGCATCGTCGCCACGGCGTCGGTGTGCACGTAGCCGAACTCGTGCGGGACGAGGAAGCGGACCGTGCAGGTCGGCAGCTCGACGGAGGCGACCGGGTCGGCGGCGGTCGGGCGGTGCACGCGCGCGGCGTACCCGGCCCTGTGCGTGCGCCGGGCCGCGGTGAGCGGGCGTTCCCCCAGGACGCGGGCGAGGGCCTCGTCGTCGTAGCCTCCCGGCGACCAGTCGGTGAAGGCCGGCCGGTTCGCGCCCCCCGCGGCGGGCTCCGCAGGCTCCTTGGCCGGGGCGTCACCGGCGGCGGCGTCCGCTTCCGTGCCGCCGGGCGACGGGCCGCCCTGCCCGGCGCCGCCCTCGACGGACGCGCCGGCCGCGGGAACGTCCTCGGCCGGGCCGTCCTCTGCGGCGGCCTGCCGCTGGTAGGCCAGGACGAGGCCGATCTGGTGGCGGCACACGCCCGTGGCCGCGCACGTACAGGACGCCCCTTCGAGGCCGCCGCCGCCCGGAAGGGTGGTCTGGACGCCGTCGGGGAACGTGCCGCGCACCGAGCCGTCGCCGTCGACGCCCAGCTCCGGCATGTTCCCCGCGTCGAGGTCCTTGGTGGCGCGCTTGACCAGCCCCCGGTTGGCCAGCGCCGCCAGCGAGTCGGGGGTGAGGGCGAGCAGGTCGGTCCGGGTCATCGGCCCATCCGTTCCGCGACGAACTCGGCGAGCTGGCCGGGGGTCATCGCGCCGACCTGGGCGCCGACATCGGCCAGGCGCTGCGCCAGGTCCCGGTCGTAGGCCGGGTTGGCGTCCTCGTCCAGCGCGGCCAGGCCCAGCACGTGGCTGCCCTGCTCCACCATCTGCCGCACCGTGCGGATCAGCCGGTACGGGTCGCCGCCCTCATAGAAGTCGGTGATCACCGCGACGATGGCGCGGCGCGGGTTCTCGATCAGCCCGGCGCCGTACTCCACCGCCCGCGCGATGTCGGTGCCGCCGCCCAGCTGCACCTTCATCAGCAGCTCGACCGGGTCGGTCACGTCGGAGGTCAGGTCGACCACGCTGGTGTCGAACGCGATCAGATGGGTCTTCAGGCCGGGCAGCCCCCACAGGCAGGCCGCGGTGACCGCCGAGTGGATCACCGAGCCGACCATCGATCCCGACTGGTCCACGATGAGGATCATCTGCCACTGGTCGAGCTGCCGCCGGGTCCGGGACAGGAACCGCGGCTCCTCGATGTAGACCTTCTTCTCCTCGGGCTGGTAGTGGCCAAGGTTGGCGCGGATGGTGGCGTGGAAGTCGAAGTTGCGGGCCTGCTTCCACCGGCTCGGCCGCCGGGACCGGGTGCCGTGGAAGGCCTGCCGCACCTCGGTGGCCATCTTGCGCAGCAGCTCCTGGACGACCTTGTCGACGATGCGCCGGGCCATCGCCAGCACCTCGGGGTTCATCAGGTGCTTGGTGCGCAGCACGGCGCGCAGCAGGGTGGGGTTGGGCTCGATCCGTTCCAGGACGGCCGGGTCGGTGACCACCTCGTGGATCTCGTAGCGCTCGACCGCGTCGCGTTCGAGCCGCTCGATGGTCTCCTTGGGGAACAGCCGGTGCACGTCGTCGAGCCAGTCGACGGTGGTGAGCACCGAGGGGCCGTCGCCGCCGGTCCGGTCGTCGGACGGCTTGACCCCGCCGCGGCGCACCCCGCGCTGCTCCAGGTCGGAGTCGCGCCCGTACAGCCAGCCCAGCGCCCGGTCGCGGGCGGCGGCGTCGCCGCCGAGACCGTCGCCGCCGGCGCACGCCTCGGCGGGCGGGCCCAGGATGAGCCGCCAGCGTTCGAGTCCCGGGTCGGGGCTGCTCATGCTGTGTCCTTCCTGGGGGCGATCCCCCAGACCCCCCGAACGGCTCCGCCGCTCATGCCGTGTCCTCCCTGGGGGCGATCCCCCAGACCCCCCGAACGGCTCCGCCGCTCATGCTGTGATCTCCTCTCCCGCCGCGGCGAGCGGGGCCAGGCCCTCCGCCGCCAGCAGCCGGTTCACCTTCTCCTCCAGGGCACGGGCCGCGGCGATCACCATCGGGTCGCCGCCGGTGCGCAGCAGGGCGCGGCCCGACCCCTGGACCCCGCGCCGCTCCAGCAGCCGCCGGGCGATCGCCTCGCGCTCGCGCGGCGGGAAGAACTCGAACGCCTGGCGCAGCGCGGGCAGCGCGATCAGGAACTCGTCCTCGGACATCCCGGCGATCAGGTCGTCGAGGACGGCGAGCACCCCCGGCCCGTCCGCGCCGCCCGTGCCGCCGTCCGAACTCTCCTCGGCGAACACCTCGTCGCGGGCCAGCGCGAACAGCCCGGCGAGCCAGTCGCCGATGATGTGCGGCCGGGCCGCGCCCAGCACGGCGCGCACCGGATCGGCGGCCTCGCCCAGCGACCAGCCGAGGCCGAACGCGGCGCCGCGGAGGTCGGGGGGCGCGTCGGCGCAGGCGCTGACGCGGGCGGCGACGGCGAGCGCCCCGTCCCGGTCCAGGCCGAGCGGCCCGGCCGCGTGCAGCAGCGCGTCACGGGCTGCCGCCAGCGCGCGCAGCCGCTTGGGATCGGCCGGCGCGGGACCGCCGCGCACCCCCTCCACCAGCCACAGCACCCGGACCACGCAGCCCTCGACGACCCGGCCGAACAGCGTGCTGCCCGCCGTGCCCAGCAGCCGGTCGTGCCGCCACAGGCCCAGCGTCGTGCCGAGGACCTCGCCGAGCTCGCCCAGTTCCGAGGCCCCCGCGACGGCGGCGCCGATGGTCCCGGCGATCCGGTCGGACAGGTCGGTGCAGCCGCACAGCGCGGCGTCGAACAGCACCGAGGCCAGCCGCCCCATGTCGGCGCCGGCCCGCACCACCCGTTCCTCCAGCACGGCGGCGGCCGCGTCCAGGAGGGTCGCGCCGTAGGCGCCCGCCTCGATCAGTGCGGGCAGCCGGTGGTCGCCGGGCGTGAGCGTCCACCGCTCCTCCAGCACGGGCTCGTCGCCGGAGTCGGGGCCCGACTCGCGCTCGAACCCGGGAATGCCCAGCACCCGGAGGCGGTGCAGGACGCGGCTGCGCAGCAGGCCCTTGGCGTCGGGCAGCCGCACGGTCACCTCGCCCCGGCCGTCGAGCTTGAGCCGTTCCAGCTCCGCGATCGCGTCGGCCACCAGCGGCGGCGCGGGCGTGCCCGGACGCAGCGCGCCGATCCGGTCGCCGCTGAGCGCCGCGACCATCTCCGCCACCGCCGGATGCGCGCCGGGGGCGAGCGGGCCGCGGGAGGTCCAGGGCAGCCGCTGTTCGAGGTCGTCGGTGACCAGTGCCGCCACCAGGCCGTCCAGCAGGTCGGTGCGGACGGGGGCGCGGTGCCCGCGCAGCCGTGCCAGTCCCTCGGTGAGGGTGCGGGCGGCGATCAGGTCGGCGGTCGACACCGGCTGGCGGCGCTTGCGCAGCCGGCGCACCACGATCTCGGTGAGGCCCTCGGCGGCGGACTCCGGCCCGCCCTCCCAGAGCCGCTGGTAGTACTCGGGCGAGGGCATGCCGGACTGGTAGCCGGTGAAGGCGTCCAGCCGCTGGAAGGAGTACGGCACCAGGTAGCTGCCGCCGATCGCGCCCTCCGGCGGCTGCGGCACGTCCGGCCAGCCGGCGTCCGCGCCGCCGTCGCCGTCGGCGTGGTCGGCCGCCTGGTCGGTGAGGCGGCGCAGCGCGGGGCTGTGGAAACCGCCGGTGACCACCACGACCGGCCGCCCGCCCGCGCCGGCCGCCGCCGCGCGGATCCAGCGGGCCATGTACGCCTCGCGCTCGGTGTCGTCCGGCCCGGCCTCCGACTCGCCGCGCAGCAGCTCGAAGTAGGCCGACAGCCGCTCCTCCAGCGCGTCCTCGCCGTCGCTTCCGGACTCGCCTCCTTCGCCCTCGTCGCCCTCGTCGTTGAAGGCGCCCTCGAACATGTGGTCCCAGAGGGTGTCGGTGTTGTCCACGGCGAACGACCGGCACAGCCGCTCGGTCACGTCCGCGTAGCGCTCGTCGGCGTCGGCGTACCGGTTGCGCCGGTCGGCCAGCGCCGGATGCCAGGCCGGCAGGTCGATGAAGCGCACGTCGGCGCCGCACGCCCGGCCCTCGTTGATCGCCACCCATTCCGGTGAGTAGGCGCAGAACGGCGTCCAGGAGGACTGCACCCGCATCTCGTCCCGGTAGTGGCTGTAGATCGCGATGGGCAGGTCGTGGCCGAGCAGCATCTCCCCGATCCTGCCGGAGAAGTCGGCGGGGCCCTCCACCAGCACGTACGCCGGGTTCAGCCTGCGGATCACGCGCCGGACGAGCCGGGCGCACGCGGGGCTGTGGTGCCGGACCCCGACGAAGGTGACGCCGTCCGTGCCGCGGGTGGTCCGGGGGGCGGCGGTCTGGGCGGCCATCAGCCCGGCAGCAGGTGGCGGGCGGCGTGCAGGGCCTTCCACTGGCTCCCCTGCCGGCGCGGCGCCTGCTGCTCCAGGTAGCGGCGGAGCCGGGCGAGGTCGTCCGGGCTGTCCTTGGCCGCGGCGCCGGCCAGGCACTCCACGATGTCGGCCGGGTTGCCCTCCTCGCCGCGCAGGAACCAGCCGCGGATCCCGACCGCGTGCGCGACCGACACCGCCTCCGCGGTGCTCATCACGGTCGACAGCCGGTCCATGGACTCGCCGGCGCCCGTCTTGCCGCTGCGCAGCTCACGGAACGTGGTGACCAGCACCTCCAGCACGTCCCGCCGCGGCGCCACCCCGACGCCCGACTGCTCCAGCAGCCGGCGGGCCTCGGCCTCGACCAGGTCCAGCTCGGTGGCGAAGTCGGCGATCGGGAACACCGTCTCGAAGTTGAACCGGCGCTTGAGCGCCGCGCTCATCTCGTTCACGCCGCGGTCCCGGGTGTTGGCGGTGGCGATGATGTTGAAGCCCTCGCGGGCGAAGACCATCGCGTCCGGGCCGGTCAGCTCGGGGATGCCCAGCACCCGGTCCGACAGCGGGGACAGCAGCGAGTCCTGCACCTCCAGCGGGCAGCGGGTGATCTCCTCGAACCGCACGACCTTGCCCTCGGCCATCCCGCGCAGCAGCGGCGCGGGGACCAGCGACCGGGTGGAAGGGCCCTCGGAGACCAGCAGCGCGTAGTTCCAGGAGTACTTGATCTGGTCCTCGGTGGTGGCCGCGCCGCCCTGGATGGTGAGGGTGGAGTCGCCGCTGACCGCCGCGGCGATCAGCTCCGACAGCAGCGACTTGGCGGTGCCGGGCTCGCCCACCATCATCAGCCCGCGGCTGGTGGCGAGGGCGACCAGGGCGCGGTCGATCAGCGAGGGGTCGCCGACGAACTTGCGCCGGATGCCGCGTCCGGGGTCGCCCACGATGAAGCGGCGGGCCGCCTCCAGGCTGAGCGCCCAGCCGGGCGGGCGCGGGGCGGTGTCGTCCTCGCGCAGCCGCGCCAGCTCGTCGGCGAACCGCACCTCGGCGGGTGGTCGCTGCAACTGCTCCTGCGCCTCGGCCGGCCGGCCTGCCGCGCCCGCCTTCTTCGCTGCCTTCGCCTTGCGTGCCGTATCTGCGGTCATCGTCTCTTCTTCTTCGTCTTTCTCGGTCAGGGCGGGGGTTCAGAGCGCGGAGGCCGACAGCCACGTGAGGTCGGCCAGGACCTCCGAGGCCGCCACCGGGTCCAGCTCCCCGAAAGTGTGGCGCTGGGCGCCGCGGTGGTAGTCGGTGGGGTGGTCGTTGATCCAGACGGCCCGGAGGGCCTGGTCGCCGCTGTCCTCCACGTAGCCGACGCTGATGCCGGGGTGCAGGTCGATCACCACGTGCAGCCCGCCGGGGACGGCGCGGGAGATCCACCGCTCGCCGCCGCCGTCCAGCGGCTCGCCGCGCGACCAGCCGCGCCGGACCAGGCCGAGCACCGTGTGCACCGGCACCCGGACGCTCTCGAACCGCTCCAGCCGCCCCGCCGCCCGCTCCTGCGCGGTCAGCGCGTGCACCTCCCGGCCCAGTTGCGGGAACGGCTGGGTGATCTCGTAGTCGGCGAACACCTCCGACCAGGCCGCCACGTCCCCGCCGAGGTCGAGCGGGTGGGCGATGCCGATCGACGCCCCGGCGGGAAGCGTCACCGCGTCGTCGGCGGCGTCGGCGAAGGTGCGGTCCTCGGCCACCCGGAACGCCCACCCCGCGCCCTCCCCCTCGGCGGGCTCGGCGATCCAGACCAGCCGGCGGGCGACGTGCCAGACGAGTGGATGCCCGACGAACAGGGTCCGGAACTCCTCGGGCGTCCAGCGGCGCCGCGCCACCATCGCCGACTCCAGCCGGGAGACCTGGTCGGCGGCGACCGTCCGCACGTCCTTCTTCAGGCCCGCGAACCGCTTGTACGCGGCGGAGGCCAGCTCCTCGTCGTCCTTGGCGCCCGGCTTGGGAAGGGCCTTGCGGCGCGTGCCGTCCTCGTCGGTCACGAACGGCTTGAGCAGCTCGTCGAACCCGACGACGAAACGCCGCGGGCCGTAGTCGAGCGTCATGCCGCCGTCGGCGTCCAGGCCGAAGTCGGGCACCAGCCGGTCGGCCAGTTGCTCGGCCCCCAGCCCCAGCCCGGCCGCCACCTCGGCGATCTTCTCCTGCGCCCGCCCCTTCAGCCCCTTGAACTTCACCTTCTGCGCGATCCCGTGCAGGTGCAGCAGCGCCACGTCGGTGCCGACGGCGGCGAGCACGTCCAGCCCGTTCACCGCCTTCCGGTGGCCGCCGTCGCCCGGCCACGCGCGGATCACCGAGGTCAGGCGGCGCACCGTGTCGTCGTCGCCGAGCCAGGCCAGCTGCTCCAGCGCCCAGCCGTCCTTGGACGGCGCGCCGCGCATCTCCCAGTCCTGGAACAGCGCCCAGGAGAACTCGGCCAGCGACGCCGGGTCGCACAGCTCGCGGACGGCGTCGACGCCCGCGTACACCTCGCCGATCCTGGACATCGCCAGCATCGTGAGCAGGTGGCCGGTCGCCTCGGCCGGCAGCGCGCGGTCACGGCCGCGCAGCAGCACCTGCGGCAACCTGACCGGGTCGGCCCAGTCGACGGGCTTGGGCTTGGCGGCCGGAAGGCGGTCCAGCGGGTCGGTGGCCAGCAGCGCCGCGACCGCGGCGGCGGCCGGGCCGCCGTGCCCGCGCGCGGCGGACTCGACCGCCTCGGCGCCGGTCCGGTCGGCCACCAGCAGCAGCGCGCCCTCCGCCTGCCGCCGCGCCGGGCCCGCCTTGCCGAGCGCCGCGGGCACCAGCAGCCGCGCCGCGTCCGTCCCGTGCCGCTCGAAGTAGGCCATCGCCGTCTGCCTGGCCGACTTGACCCTGGCCAGCCAGTCGGCCATCAGCGTCGCGACCTCGGCGGACAGGTAGGGCAGCAGGAGTTTCGCGCAGCTGCCCGGGTTCTGCCGGGCGGCCCGCATCGCCAGGGGCAGCGCGTCCACCTCGTACCGGGCCAAGACCGTCCGCATCCACTCCAGGTCTTCGGCGTCCCAGTAGGCGAAGCCCTCCCATTCGGCCAGCAGCGGCCGGGCCAGCTCCTCGGGGCCGTTCGCGATCAGCCGGGCCGCGTCGTAGGCGTTCCGCTTCTCGGCGTAGCGCTTGGCGATCTCGTCCCATCGGGACTCGGCCCTGGCGTGGGCGGCCCAGCGGGCCGGGGTCCGCGCCGCCCAGGCCTCCCGCTCCCCCTCGGCCCAGCGTACGCTCCGCTCCCCCGGGACGGGCAGGCCCGCCACGACGACCGGCTTGGCCGCCTTGCGGGCGCGCGTCCACGGCGGCTCGACCAGCAGGGGCGGCAGCGCGTCCGCGGGCGCGTCCGGTACCCGCGCCGTCGCCTCCGCGAGCGAGGCGATCACCGTCCGGCTCTCCTCCGGCAGCTCCGGCGCCACGGCGGCGGCCCGTTCGGGATGGGCGACCAGATGGCCCGCGAGCAGGTCCCGCGCGACGGCGGCGGACCTGGGGCCGCCCGGGGACCGGTGGGCGGCGGCGGCCACGGCCAGCAGCCTGACCGCACGCGCCGGGAACCGGTTCATCGCGTCCAGCAGCGCCGCCCGGACGTGCTTCTCCTCGTGCTGCCGGTCGAGCCGGTCGATCAGGGCCTGGAACGGCTCGTCGCCCGGCAGCAGCGTGACGACCTCCAGCAACCGCCTGCGGTCGGAGCTCTCCAAGTACCCGTGGTCGAGGGACCAGACCAGGACGGGCAGGACGTCGGCGCCCAGACCGTCCAGCAGCGTCGCCAGCAGGCCGAGGGTGCACTCGCCCCACCTCAGGACCGCCCGGCCGCCCAGCGTCCGCACCTGCTCCGCAGTGCCGATCATGTGGAGCAGCGTGAGGTTGAGGCCGTCGCGCTGGTAGGAGGTGTGCGGCTCGGCGCAGCACTCGTCCACCCAGTCGTACCGGGTCGGGACCAGGTACGACACCGCCAGCCGCCGCACGACCGTGTCGCGCAGGCCCGCCAGCCGGTCGACGGCCTCCTGGTACTCGGCGTCGCTCGCGACCGCCAGCAGGCCCCGGACGCGGCGGGCGCTCTCGCGCACGTCGTCCCGGAAGACGGCGCCCTCGGCGCGGCGGGCGCCGATCCAGGTCCCGGCCCAGGGGCCGTCGGGGCCCTTGCGGTCGACCCGGATCGAGGCGAACTCCACGATGGCGCACGCGGCGAACGCCGGTCCGTGCTCGATGGCCCAGGCGTCGACGAACGTCCTGAACACCTCGGGATGGCCGATGCCGGTGCCGTGGCGCGCGATCTCCATGCCCGTGACCAGGGCCACGACGACGGCGCCCGCCGGGTCGGGGTCGCCCGCCAGGTGCCGCCGCGCCCGGCCGGCCAGGTCCGGGTCGCCGTACTCGCCCTCCAGCGCCTCGAACGCGGTCCCGGCCTGCTCGATCCACGCCCGCGCCTTCTTCGGCGCCCCCTTGGCGAGCTTGACCTGCGGGCCGGGCTCGCCGCCGCGCCGGGGGTGCAGGTGGCGCCGCCAGCCCTCGGGGAAGTGCAGCGCGTCCTCCGTGTACGGCTCGCCGACGTCCTCGCGGTCGCCGCCGGTGTCGTCGTGGTCGGTGTCGTGCTGGACGGTGTCGTGTTGGACGGTGCCCGCGGCGCTCATCGGCCGGCCCCCTCGGTCGCGGTGAGTTCGGTCAGGTCGTCGAGCACCTCGGAGGCCGTCACCGGGTCCAGCTCGCCGAAGGTGTACTCCCCCTTCCCGAAGTGGAAGTCCGTCGGACGGTCACCGATCCAGACGTACTCCAGGGTCTGCGGGCCGCTGGCCTCGACGTTGCCGACGGTGATCCCGTACTTCAGGTCGATGATCACGTACCGGTCGGGGGCGACCCTTCGGGAGATCCACCGCTCGCCGCCCGCGTCCTGCGGCGCGCCTCGGTCCCAGCCGCGCCGGACCAGGGCCAGCACCGCGTGCACCGGAACCGTGTACCCCTCGAAGCGGGCCAGCCGCCCCGACGCCCGCTCCTCGTCGGTGAGCGCGAGGACGGGCCTGCCCAGCTGGCGGAACGGCTGCATGATCTCGTAGTCGGCCAGGACGTCCGCCCAGGCCGCGCGCTCGCGGCCGTCCATCAGCGCGGGGTGCGGAAGGCCGATCCGGCACGGCTCGGGCAGGGTCAGGACGTCGTCGTCGAGGCCGGCGAACGTGCGGTCCTCGGCGATCCGGAACGTCACGGCGGCCCCCGGTCCGGGCGCTGCCCCCTCCTCTCCGGACTCCTCCCCGGGCGTCTCCGCGGCCCAGACCAGGCGGCGGGCGATGTGCCACATCAGCGGGTGCTCGACGAAGAGGCCGCGGAACTCCTCCGGCGACCAGCGCCGCCCCGTCACCATCGCCGACTCCAGCCGGGAGACCTGGTCGGCGGCGACCGTCCGCACGTCCTTCCTCAGCTCCGCGAACCGCTTGTACGCGGCGGGCGCCAGTTCCGCGTCGTCCTTGGCGCCGGGTTTCGGGAGGGCCTTGCGGCGCTTGCCGTCCTCGTCGGTCACGAACGGCTTGATGTGCTCGTCGAAGCCCACCACGAAGCGCCGCGGCCCGTAGTCGAGCGTGAGGCCGCCGTCGGCGTCCAGCCCGAAGTCGGGCACCAGCCGGTCGGCCAGCTGCTCCGGACCCAGGCCCAGCCCGGCCGCCACCTCGGCGATCTTCTCCTGCGCGCGCCCCTTCAGGCCCTTGAACTTGACCCGCTGCGCGATCCCGTGCAGGTGCAGCAGCGCGGTGTCGGTGCCGATGGCGGCGAGGACGTCCAGCCCGGCGACGGCGCGGTGATGGCCGGCCTCGCCCGGCCAGGCCCGGATGAGGGGCGTGAGGCGGCGCACCGTGCCGTCGTCGCCGAGAAGGCCGAGCTGGTGCATCGCCCACGCGTGCTCCGCCGGCATGCCCGCCGCCCGCCACTCCTCGAACAGCGCCCACCCGAACGCGGCCAGCGACGCCGGATCGCACAGATCCCGGACGATCTCCACGCCCGGGTGCACCTCGTCCGGACGGGACGCCGCCAGCAGGGTCAGCAGGTGCCCGGCCGCGTCCAGCGGCAGCGCGCGCTCCCGCCCGCGCAGCAGGATCTGCGGGAGCAGATGCGCGGCCGCCCACACGGGGGGCCGCGGCCGGTCCGCGGGCAGCACCGTGAGCGGATCGACCGCCAGCAGCGCCGCCACGGCCTCGGCGGCCTGGTCGCCGTGGGTGCGCGCGGCCTCCACGACCGCCTCGGCGCCGTGCGCGGACGCGATCAGACGCAGCGCCGCCTCCGCGTCCAGGCGTCCGGGCCCCGGCTTCCCGACCGCGGCCGGGACGAGCATCGGCACGGCCGCCACGCCATGGCGCCCGAACCACTCCCGGGCCGTCCCCCGCGTGATCGTGCGCCGCCTGTTCCACTCGGCCATCAGCCGCGCGACGGCGGTGTCCAGGAAGGGCAGCAGCAGCCCGCCGTTGCCGAGCGAGTTCTCCCGGGCGACGGCCAGCAGCGGCGGGAGGGCGTCGCCCTCGAACCGCGCGGCGATCGGCTTGATCCACTCGTGCGCGTCCCAGGAACCGTACGGCGACCAGCCCGCCAGACGCGGCCGGACCTTCTCCTCCGGTGCCCGCAGGGCCACCGCGAGCACCTCTTCGGAGAAGGCCAGCCTCTCCCCGAAGATCTCCAGTCGGCTTTCCCAGTCGGTGCCGTCGTCGGTCTCGGCGGGCAGCCGGTGCGAAGCGGCCCACCGCTCCCGCTCGCCCTCCGCCCAGCGGACGGTGCACCCGTCCGGAGCCGCCGGCCCCTTGAGCACGACCGGTGCGGCTTCCGCTTCCCCGTGGGACCACGGCGGATCCACCAGCAGCCCGGGCAGGGCCTCCGCGGGCGCCTCCTCGACCCGTGCGTCGGCCGCGGCCAGCGCCCCGGCGGTCTCGCGGACATCGGCGGGAAGCCCGGACGGAAGCCCGGGGAACAGCCGCAGGTGCGCGGTCAGCAGACCGGCGACCCGCGGCGAGTCCTCGGCCGACCGCGCCAGCACGCGGATCGCCCGGACCGGGAAGCGCCCGGCGGCGGCCAGCAGCGCCTCCCGCGCGTCGTGCTGCCCGATCCTGTCGACCAGGAGGGCGAGGGCCTCGTCGGACGGCAGCGCCGCGAGGGCGTCCAGCGCGGCGCCGCGCTCGGCGGCGTCGCCGGCGGAGTCGTCGGCGATGCGCGCCAGCAGCGGGGCCGCCCGCGCCCCGGCGCCCTCGGCCAGGCTCCAGACGACGTCGCCGGCGTCCTCCGCCCAGCGCGGCGAGAACCGGTCGCCGATCGCGTCGAGGTCGGCGGCGGTCGCCGAGCAGAGCAGCAACCGCACACCCTCCAGGCCGATCAGCCGCGGCGGCTCGGCGACGCACTCCTCCACCCAGTCGCGCCGGGACGGTACCAGGTAGGCGGCCAGCAGCCGGCGCCGCGGGCTCGACCGGAACTCCTCCAGGCTGACCTCCGCCTCCTTGTGCGCGGGGTCGTCGGCGAGGGCCAGGAACGTCCGCACACGGCGGCCGATCGTCCTCTCCATCGGCTCCCACGGATGCTCCAGGCCCGCATCGAGGCGCTGCACGGACAGCGGCCGTCCGTTCCAGTCGTCCAGGGTCACCGACAGGTCGCACAGCTCCGCGAAGGCGCGGGCGGCGAACGCGACGCCGTGCGCGGCGACCCACGCGTCCACGAACTGGAACGCGCTGCGCGCGTCCGCCGGGGTCCAGCGCCGCCAGGTGACGGTCAGCCCGGCGACCACGGCCGCGCCCAGCGGGTCGGCCGTGCCGTCCAGGTGCGCGCGGGCCCGCTCGGCCAGGCCGGGGTCGGTCTTCTTCCCCGCCAGCGCCCGATCGATGAGCGGCGCGGCGTCCGCGACCTTGGCCGCCAGCCGCTTCGTCACCGACCCCGAGACCTTGGGCGCCGGCACCGGCACGCCGCCGCGCCTCGGATGCAGCAGGGGCAGCCAGGCGTCCGGGACCACCAGGGCGTTCTCGTCGGGGAAAAGCCGATCTTCCATGTCGCCCCACCGTAGAGGAGGTCTCCGACAAACCGCCGGAACTTCACGAAGGCTCCATCAAGCCGGGCAAGGACGTACCACCGCACATGGCACGCGCACGCCCTGCGGGGCGTTCGCCCCCGCGCGCGCTGGCCGTACTCGCTACCGTGCTCCGATCACCGTGTCCGGATTTCTGGCGGAGGACGAAGCGATGGGCGTGTCGATCTACCACAGCGCGTTCCGCGACAGCGGGCTCAGCGAGGAGGAACTACGACTCGTCCGGGACGGCAAAGCCTCGGGCCGGGGCTCGGGCCGGGGCTCGGGCCGGGGCTCGGGCCGGGGCTCGGGCCGGGGCTCGGGCCGGGGCTCGGGCCGGGGCTCGGGCAGAGCCTCGGGCGGGGGGTCGGGCCGGGGCTCGGGCGGGGTCAGGCGTGGGTGGAGGCGGTCAGGGTGATCAGGTCGGCGAGGAGTTCGGAGGCGTCGACGGGGTCGAGATCGGAGCCGGCCCGCCCGCCGGTCTCCTCCCACGACCAGCGGCCGTACGGGTGGGCGCCCACCTCGACCTGCTCGATCGTCTGCTCGGGGAAGGTGTCGGGCGTCCCGGCGACGATGCCGGGATTCAGCCAGAGGACGGCGTGGCGGCCGGAGCCGAGCGGGCGCGACAGGTACGTCTCGATGCCGGCGTCCTGCGGCTCGCCTCGCTCCCAGCCCGAACGTTGCAGCCCCAGCAGCGCGCCGACCGGGACCTTGATCCCCTGGAAGCGGGCCAGGCCGCCCGCGGGCAGGGTGTGGACGGCCCGGCCGAGCTGAGGGAACGGCTGCGCGATCTCGTAGTCGGCGAAGACCTCGGCCCAGGCGGCGCGGCCCCCGGCCAGGTGAACCGGGTGCGGGAGCCGGATCTCGGCGGAGGCGGGCAGGGTGAGGGTGGCGTCGTCCAGATCGGCGAAGGTGCGGTCCTCGGCGACGCGGAACATGGTGGTGGCACCGTCGTGCTCGGCGGCCCACACCAGCCGCCGGACGATGTGCCAGACCAGCGGGTGCCCCACGAACAGCTCGGTGAACTCCGCGAGCGGCCACCGGCGCCCCATCACCATGGCCGACTCCAGGCGGCGGATCTGGTCGGCGGCGACCGTCCGCACGTCCTTCTTCAGGCCCGCGAACCGCTTGTACGCGGCGGCGGCCAGCTCGTCGTCGTCCTTGGCGCCCGGCTTGGGCAGGGCCTTGCGGCGCTTGCCGTCGCCGTCGACGACGTACGGCTTGAGCTGCTCGTCGAAGCCCACCGTGAAACGGCGCGGGCCGTAGTCGAGCGTCATGCCGCCGCCGGCGTCCAGTCCGAAGTCGGGCACCAGCCGGTCGGCGAGCTGCTCGGGGGTCAGCTCCAGTCGCTCGGCAACCTGCCGGATCATCTCCTGGGCGCGGGTCTTGAGCCCCTTGAACTTCACCTTCTGCGCGATGCCGTGCAGGTGCATCAGGGCGACGTCGGTGCCGATGGCGGCGAGGACGTCCAGGCCCTTCACGGCCTTGGCGTGCCCGCCCTCGCCCGGCCAGGCGCGGACGACGGGGGTGAGGCGGCGCACCGTCTCGTCGTCGCCGAGCCAGGCGAGCTGGTCCTGTGCCCAGCCGTCCTTGGCCGGCGAGTCGTGCATCTGCCAGCGGCGGAACACCGCCCAGGAGAACTCGGCCAGCGACGCCGGGTCGCAGGCGTCCCGGACGATCCCGACCCCCGGGTAGACGCCGTCGGGCTTGGACATCGCCAGCATCGTGAGCAGGTGGCCGGTCGCATCGGCCGGTAGGGCCCGGTCTCGGCCGCGCAGCGGCACCTGCGGGAGGACGAGCGGGTCCGCCCAGTCCGGGAGCTTGGGCATCCGGGCCGGGAGGACGTCCAGGGGGTCGGAGGCCAGCAGCTCCGCGATCGCCTCGCCGGCCTGCCCGCCGTACCGGCGGGCGACGCCGACGACCTCGTCGGCGCCGTGCCCGGCGGCGATGTGGCGCAGCGCGCCCTCGGCGTTGGCGCGGGCGGGGCCAGGCCGGCCGAGCGCGTCCGGGACGAGCATCATCGCGGCCTCCGGGCCGTGCCGCTCGAACCAGGCGAGGGCGTGCTTGCGGGCGGTCTTCAGCCGGGCCAGCCAGCGCGCCTGGAGCACCGCCACCTCGGGGGCGAGGAAGGGCAGCAGGACATCGCCGGACTCGGCCGGGCCGGACTCGGCGACGCGGAGCGCGAGGGGCAGCGCGTCGAGCCCGAAGCGCGCCACGATCGGGCGGATCCAGTGGTGCGCGTACCACAGGTCGGCCGGCTCCCAGACCGCCAGCAGGGGACGGGCCAGGAGCTTCGGGCCGGTGGCGATCACACCCGCCTGGGCGTACCCGCCGATCTTGGGGAATCTGGCGATCAGGACGGGCCAGGGGTCCTTGAAGCGCCAGGTGCCGTCCGCATCGTCCTTCCAGCGTTCGGGCTCGCCGGGGGCCCAGGACACCGAGCGCAGGTCGGGCGGCTCCAGCCCGGCGACGACGACGGGCTTGGCGGCCTTGCGGCGGGTCCAGGGCGGGGAGGCCAGCACCGGCGGCAGCGCCTCCGGCGGGACCGCGGGGAGCCGGGCGGTGGACTCGGCGGCCGCCTCCAGCGTCCGGCGGGCCCGCTCGGGGAGGGCGGGCAGCACCTCGGGGACCAAGTCCCGGTGGGCGGGCACGTGGCCGCGCAGCAGTTCGGCGGCCAGCACGGCGGGCTTGGCGGTGCCCTCGGCCGCCACCGCCAGCATCCGCAGCCCGCGCCGCGGGTACCGGTGGGCGGCCGCGGCCGCGGCGCCCTGGACGTGGGGCTCGCCGATCCGCTCGATCAGGACCTGGAACGCCTCGTCGGACGGCACCGTCCCGATCGCCTGGAGGAGCAGCTTGCGCCCGGCGGCGTCGACATGGGCGTCGTCCAGGGCCCGGACCAGGCGCGGGACGATCGCCGGGCCCACCCCGTCGAGGATCGTCGCGAGGAGGTCGGCCTCCACCTCGGCCGCCCGGAACGCGAGCCGCGAGCCGACCCGCTCGAACCGGGCGGGCGAGCCCAGCGCGCACCACAGCAGCCACCAGGCGTAGTGCCAGCCGTCCGGCGGCACGTTCGCGCAGGCCTCCTCCACCCAGTCGAGCCGCCCCGGCACCAGGTAGGACGCCATGGCCTGCTGGATCGGGGCCTCCCGGTGGTCGGACAGGCGCTTGATCGTCTCCTCGTGCTCGTCGTCGCCCGCGACCGCGAGCAGGGCCCGGACCTTGCGGACGACGCGCCGGGACTGCCAGATCCGGTACGAGCTCTCCTCGGGCCCCAGGTACACGACGGCCTTGGGGTCGACCTCGCGGTAGCGGAACCCCCGGCTCTCGTGGGTGAACGACAGGCGGCTCAACTCGGTCAGGGCGCACGCGGCGAAGGGCAGCCCGTGCCCGGCGATCCAGGAGTCGACGAACCGCTCGAACAGCTCGGCGTAGTCCTCGCGCTCGCGCCCCACGAGGAGGGAGGCGAGAGCGGCGGCGCCGAGGGGGCTCAGGTCGCCGTCCAGGTGGCGGCGGGCGGCCTCCACCACCTCGGGCGTGCTGTCGGGAGAGCCCAGCGCCGCCTTGATCGAGCTGCGCGCCCCGGAGCCGCCGGTCAGCGAGGCGACCGCGCCGGGGGCGGCGGCGTCCACCGTGACCGCCGGGACGGGCGCACCGCCGCGGCGCGGGTGCAGCCTGCGCGCCCAGGCGGACGGAAGCCGCAGGGTCTCCTCGTTCATGCCGCCAACGTAGAGGAGGCCTCCGACAGATCACCGGCGTTCCGAAATGCCGATGATCGCGGTTGGTGGTGCGGCTTATTAGAGTCTGACCTGTTTCGAGGCTGGCCGAATGACCGACGAACAGGCGGGGCACATGGGTTTCACGCACCAGATCCGGGTCCGCTACGGCGACTGCGACATGCAGGGCGTGGTATTCAACCCCAACTACTTCAACTACCTCGACGACACCATGGACATGTGGTTGGGGGCGGTGCTGGACGGCGACTACCTGCAGCAGGATTTCGACTACATGGTCAAGAAGGCCTCCATCGAGTGGGAGGCCTCGGCCAGGTACCGCGACGTGCTGGAGTTGAGGCCCGAGGTCACGCGGTGGGGGCGGTCGTCGTTCGACGTGCGGGTGCACATGTCGGTGAAGGATCGGCCCATCGGCGTGGCCGAGTGCGTCTTCATCAGCATCAAGCCGGGTGAGCATGAGACGCCCACGCCTGTACCGGTGCCGGAGAAGGTCCGGGACGCGCTGAGCTGACTCGCTCGCCCGTCGCTCGCACTCGCCCTATGGCATGCCGGGGCGGTCGGTCGTGCCGGCTTCGTCGAAGATGTCGTCGGGCTTGCCGTCGAGCCCGTAGACGCGCCGGGCGTTCTCTGAGGTGATGAGGCGCGCGATGCGTGCGGCGTCCGGACGCGTCCACGCCCCCTCCTCCACGCCCTCGTCCAGGATGCGTCCCAGTCCGCGCCTGAACAGCAGGGCGCCCAGGTAGTAGTGCTCGGCGAGGCCGAACGCGTCGGAGGCGTACAGCACCTTGCCGAACGGCGCGAGTTCCAGGAGTTCGTCCAGGATGACGGGGGCGCGATGGCCGAGGTTGTGCGTGGCCAGGCTGACGTCCACGAAGACGTTCTGGAAGACCTGTGCGAGATACCCGGCGTGACGCTGGTACGGGTAGTTGTGCAGCAGCAGGACGGGTGTGCCGGTCGGCTCCAGCGCCCGCAGCAGCGGGGTCATCCGTACCGGATCCACCCGGTGCAGGTCGACGTCCGAGTCGCCGTAGCCGACATGGAACTGGACGGGGAGCCCGCTGTCGACCGCGCACCAGACCAGGAAACGGTGCAGCGTCTCGTCGGCGAGCCGGGGCGGGCCGCTGCCTCCCGCCAACGCGCGCTCGGCCTGCCGGTGGAGACGCTCCGCCGCCGCCCTGACCTCGGCCCCCGACGGCCGTTCTCCCGACAGCTCCAGCCCCACCCTGTAGGCGGCAATGCACTTGGCCCCCACCGCGTGCCCGGCACGTGCGGCGATACGGCCCCGCACGTCCTCGGCGAAGGCGTGCGCGCTGACCCCTTCCACGATCGCCCTCTCCGCCAGGTCCTCCAGCCGTACGACCTCATGCCCGGCGGCCCCCGCCAGCCGCCCCAGTTCGGCGGGTTCCAGCAGCGGCTCGGGCGTGTAGCCGGTGTCGACGCACAGCGCCTCCAGGCCGGAGGCGCTCAGGAAACGGCGGTTCACTTCGGTGGCGCCCAGCGAGGAGCGTCGCGCGAGGTAGTCGGCGGGAGAGGCATGCGGTTCCAGGTCCAGTACGGGCGCGCACCAGCGCCGCAGCGCGAACCCGAGACGGGAGTCGAAAAGGCTGCCTCCCAGCGGGGGCGGCTCCGAGGCCTCGGTCAGGAAGCGTTCGAAGTCCTCGGAGCCGAGGTCCCTCGGCAGCACCCCGTGGCAGTGGTGGTCGACCAGGCGCAGCGGCTCGATCTCCGGAAACATGTTCCCGACCATGTGCTCCCCTTACGTGCACCGGGACCTCGGTGTTCCTACGATGCCGTTACCGCCAGGCCGTCGCCGTAACCCCCGGTTGGGAGCGTCATCGTGGAAGAAAAGGACCAAGCCGCCCATGGCGCGTCCCCGGCCGGGCCTGCGGACGCGGGCGGGGGCCTGCGCCTGGACGACCGTGAGCGGGCGCGGCGCGGCGAGCGGGCCGCCACGATCGCCGCGGAACTCTCCGTCAAGAACATCGCGGCCGTGGCGCTCACCTGGGTGGACACCAGCGGGATCACCAGGACCAAGGCCGTACCGGTGCGGCGGCTGGAGGAGGCCGCGGCCTGGGGCATCGGCATGTCCCCGGTGTTCGACGCGTTCCTCCTGGACGACTCCATCGTCAAGGGCCGGTACGCGGGCGGCCCCGTGGGCGACCTGCGCCTGCACCCCGTGCTCGAACGACTCGTACCGATGGCCGGGATGCCCGGGTGGGCGTGGGCGCCCGCCGAGCGCTTCACCCAGGACGAGGGCACCGAACACCTTCTCGACGCCAGGAGAGTGCTGCGCCAGGAGGTCGCACGGCTGGCCGAGCAGGGCTGGTCGGTCCGTACCGCCTTCGAAGTGGAATGGGCCGTGTCGGACGGGGACGGAGAGGACTTCATCCCCGCGTGCAACGGCCCCGCCTACGGGATGACGCGGATCGCCGAGCTTTCCGAGTATCTCCGCGACCTGCTGCGCGCGCTCGAGGCGAGCAAGGTCACCGTTTTGCAGATCCATCCCGAGTACGCGGCGGGCCAGCTGGAGCTGTCGGTGGCCCCGCAGGACCCGATCGGGGCGGCCGACACCCTCGTCCTGGTGCGGGAGACGATCCGGGCGGTGTCCTTCCAGCACGACATGGTCGCCTCGTTCTCCCCCAAGGTCCTCGCCGACGGGGTGGGCAACGGCGGGCACGTCCACATGAGCCTCTGGGGAGACGACCTCGCGGAGGGGCCGGTCAACGCGATGGCGGGCGGAGAGGGCCCGTACGGCATGACCGATGCGGGCGAGGCGTTCACCGCAGGGATCCTGGAACGGCTCCCCGCGCTCCTGGCCGTGGGCGCGCCGTCCGTGGCGAGCTACCTGCGCCTCGTCCCGTCGCACTGGGCGGGCGCGTTCTCCTGCTGGGGGCTGGAGAACCGTGAGGCGGCGCTGCGGTTCATCACCGGTCCCGCCGGGATGAGGGCCAGTGCCGCCAACCTGGAGGTCAAGTGCTTCGACGGCGCGGCCAACCCCTACCTGGCCCTGGCCGCGCTGCTGGCCGCCGGACGCGCCGGGATCGGGAACGAGTCCGTCCTGCCCGAGCCCGTCGACGTCGACCCGGTCTCGCTCACCGACGCCGAACGCGCCGCACGCGGGATCGCGGCCCTGCCGTCCTCGCTGGAGGAGTCCCTCCGGGCCTTCGAGAACGACCCTGTGCTGCGGGAGGCGTTCGGCGACGAGCTGGTCGAAACCGTCGGGGTGGTGCGGCGCGGCGAGATCGAGCTGTTCGAGGGCGCGTCCCCGGAGGAGATCGCCACCGCCACCCGCTGGCGCCACTGACGCCCCGGGCGGGCGGAGACCCCGGGGGACACCGATTCAGAACGCGATGAGCGGGTCACCGATGGAGAAGAAGCCTCCTCGGCTGCCTGCTCGACCTCCTCGCCCTCGCAAATAAACAAAAGCCCGAGCAGGGCTTGCTCCTGCTCGGGCGTGGGGGCCAGGCGGTAGCGCGGCACGGGGCGAGCGTAGCGTTCACGCTCGAACACAGGGGCGAAACGTGCCGGATAGCGCCTAGTCAACGGATATCCGTTTCCCGGTCCTGCTCCGCAGGGGTCCGATTCGTCCCCGGCCTCAAGATCAAGAGGCCGGGATTTCCTCGGAGGTCCTTTGATGGTCCGTCAGGGAGTCGGGCGCGGCAAGGGCCGGGGGCGCCGATTCTCCGAGAGCCGCCCGCGCGTGTCTTAGCGCCCCCCGGCTCGCCGTTCAGTCCCGCCGCCTCCGCGGGCCTCGGCGGCGGGCACGACCGGGCCGGGGGCGAACGACTGGAAGCGCATCTGAACCGCACCGCACGCGCAGCGGGTGTAGGTCACCACGCCCTCGGAGGTCAGATGCCTCGACAGCACCTCGTAGACATCGGACTGGGGCCAACCGCAGCGCGGGCACTCGTCCACCGTGCATCCCGTCTTCACTGGCCGTATGTAAGGGTTATAGCTAAAATGTCGTTTACAGCATGACAGACCGCGGGAGCCGAGGCAATGCAGATCACCGGGTACAGGAGTCACGGCGTGGCCGCCTCGGTCGCTCTGGTGAACGCCGTCACGAGCGCGGACGGCGACGACTCGGAGGAGGCGCTGCGGGAACTGCTGCGCGAGCACGGCTTCTTCTGGCACCAGTTCGAGCCGCGGCACGCCGGGTCGTTCCGGGAGTGGGGCCGCACGCTGCGGCACTTCTTCGAGGCCACCGAGCTCACCGCGGCCGTGGAGCTGCTCAACCGGCTGCTGCTGCAGATCCCGATGCATCCGCACCTGGCCGACCACGACGACCCGGTGGGCCTGCACATCCACTACGCGCCGCCGTCGGCGGACCTGCCGCACCGGTTCAGGGCCACCACGCTCATGAACCTGTCGGAGCTGGTGTGCAAGTACGGGCTGAGCCGTACGGGGGTGTGCGCGGCCAGAGGCTGCGACCGCGTCTACGCCGACACCTCCCGTGCGGGGCGGCGCCGCTTCTGCTCGGAGTCGTGCGCCAACCGCACCAACGTGGCCGCCTTCCGCGCCCGCAAACGAGAAACCTGACCCCCACCGGAAGGTCGTTGGCATGGGTAGGGGGTCATGCCCACGACGGGCGGCTTCGTCAGCCGGTGCCGGTGTGCCGGGCGGCGGATGCCTGCGTGGCGGAGTCGTCGGGGAGTTCGGGGCCGCGGGGCGGGATCGCGTCGGCGCGGGACGGGTCGATGCCGTCCAGCGCGCCGCTCGCGGCCGCCCGCGCGAGATCCACCATCGAGACGTAGGCGGTGCGGATCTGGAAGTTCTCCCGCTCCGGCGGCAGGTTGCTCAGTTCCACCAGTAGCGAGGCGCTTCCGCGCAGGCCGTAGGCGTTGCGGGCGATCCCCTGGTACGAGCCGCCCGGGTACTGGGAGACCACTGCGCCCGCCCGGGTGAACGCGTCGTGCACCCGCACCCCGACCCGCTTGGAGGCCGTGAGCGCCCCGGCGGGGACGCCCTCGGCGGTCGGCCACAGGATGGAGGTGGTGATCTCCCGGCCGTCCGGCGGCGGGAAGGCGTACCGGCCCTGCATGTGGTAGTCGACCACGATGGAGGGGCGGAACGCCGCGTACCGGCGCTGGATCGCCGCGGCCTCGGGCACCGGGTTGTCCTCGGGACGCACCGCCGGGTCGTGGTAGCGGTTGATGTCGTAGCCCTTGCCCGGTTCGCCGTACTCGGGCTGCGCGTCGGGGTCGTAGTTGTAACGCCACTGGTAGTGGTGGCCGTCCGGGTTGGCGCGGACGAGCACCCCCAGCGTGATCTTCGACCGGAGCGCGCGGGAGGCGCGGTCGTTCCTCAGCCCGAGGGTGCGCAGCGCCATCAGGGCGGACTCGGTCCCGAGGGGCTCGTCGCCGTGCTGCTGCGTCACGTACATCAGGCGCTGGGGACCGGTGCCGAGCGTGGCGAACCAGAGCGGGCGCCCCTGGTTGGACGTGCCGATGCTGCGGACGCGAACCCGGCCGTGGCTCGCGCGTTCGATGCGCTTGAGCTCGCGCGCGAGTTCGGCGTTGCCGTGCAGGCGCGCACCGCCCTTTCCGGCGGCTTCGGCGGCGGCCTGCGCCGCCGCCGCGGAGGGCGCGGGCGGCACGGACGGCGCTGCGGCCGCGGCGCCGGCGGTGGGCGCGGCGGCGGTGGCCGGGGCCGCGAGCGCGCCCGCGACGAGGGCGGCGGCGGAGAGACCGGCGGTGAGGATACGGGTCGTACGCGCGGCCACGGGTCGCACGAGGGAGCCTCCTGACGATTGCGGCGGACGGGCACCACCCCCGGCATGGCCCGACTGATCTACTTCTGCGATCGCCGCACGACCGCCCAGGGACGGGCCGTCCAGCGACCGTTCCACCGGCCCCGGCCCCGGCCGACCGGTCGCCCGGCCGAGCCGCCACCCGTTGAGCGGTGACAGGCCGGCCCGGGCCAGGCCGGGCGACCGCCGGCTACCGGAAGGTGGGCTTCAGCACGTCGATCCCACGGTTGTGGTCCGCCACGTAGACGTAACCGCCGTGGTAGTACGAGGCCCAAGCCATCGCGTCGCCCGGCCGGAAGTAGGCGACCTGGCGCGGGTCGGTGGGATCGCGGACGTCGATGAAGCGCGTGCCCTGCTGGTAGAACGACTGGACGACCACGCCGTCCCTGATGTCGAAGTAGTGGGCCGAGCACTCCTCCGCGTTCGGGAGGCTGCCCTCCTGTCCCGCGACGCCCCACGTTCCGAGCGTGCGCAGGCGGAACGGCTTCTCGGGGGTGGAGCGCCAGCCCTGCCCGCCGTAGGAGCCCTTGAGCGAGGCGATGACCAGCAGACCGTCGTTCACGCACCCGTCGTTGAAGGTCTCCTCCGTGACGATGAGCGTCTGGCCGTCCCCCCACTTGCGCGGGTCGGGGCCCTGGTCGCGGGTTCGTCCCACGGCCCGGTAGCTGTTGTGCATGAACGAGGAGTTCGTCGTGGCCTCGTCGATGCCTCCGCCCGCGTACGGGACGGGGTCCCAGGCCGTCGCCGTGCGGAAGCGCTTCTTCACCGGGTCGTAGTGGCGGCCGCTGGTGTGGTAGCCGCGCACCCCGCCACGTCCTGAGGCCCACGCGACACCGCTGGAATCGACCTGGATGTCGTGGGTGTAGTCGGTCTTGCCGTCGTTGCGCCCAGTGTCGATGGGGTCCTTGAAGACCTTGGGCTTGCGCGGGTTCCTGACGTCGGTCACCCAGACGGGACGGCCGCCCCAGTCCGCGGGCATCCAGCTCGCCTTGGCCGGGCCGCCCGTCCACAGGTACTGGCAGTCGTTGACGCACGACGTCGTGTGGCCCGCGGGAATGACCTGGTAGGCGAGCTGCTTCAGGCTCTCCGGCTTGGACACGTCGATGACGTACACCCCCGACTCGCCGGTGTCGGTATCGCCGCCGTACGCGCGGGGGTCGCGGGAGAGATAGATGATCTTGCGTTTGTGGTCGGCCTCGGTGTCCTCGCCCTGCCAGAAGCCGGGCAGGTCGAACGAACCGACGAGCCTGGGGCTGCGCGGGTCGGCGCTGATGTCGTAGCCCTTGAGGCCGAACCGGCCGCTCACGTACATGATGGTGCGCTTGGCGGGGCCCTCGCCGTAGTCCATGAAGACCAGCGACGTGGACTCCTTGGCATCGGGGACGTTCCCGACGCGCTGAACGCCCTTGACCGCGTCGGACGCCTTCGACGACGTCTTGCTGCCCACGCTGCGGGGTGCGTGCCCTGAATGCGCCCCAAGGTCACGCCCTTCACTCTGCGCCTGGGCCACTCCGCCTACGCGCGTCTGCTGATTGCCGGGTTCCGGTGGGCACGCCCAGGCGGTCCCGGCCGTGAGCGCCGCCACTGAGACGGTCCCGGCCGCGCCGAACAGGACGCGTCTGGAGCGCCTCTTTCCGTGCGTGCGTGCGGGCGCGCCGATGCGCGCGCGTTCCTGCATGCGTTCGACCTGCGTGCGTTCGACCTGCGTGCGCGCCGGCATCGCGCCTCCACCTTCAGCGGGGAAGTCATGGCGGGTATCGCCGAGCCAAGTCTGAACTGCCGGATCTTCATGATCAATCGGCGAGGAGTCACAAAATGTCCACGGCCCCGCTGTAATCCACCGGCCGTCCGGCAGGTGAAGGGGCCGCGACGAAGCCGGAACCGTCCCGTGACCGGCGGCGGCCTTCCCGCCCCGGACGGCGGTGCCGTACGCTCACCGGCGTCGTCGTCAGCGCCCCGGGAGCGGCCTTTGAACAGCGTCACGCGTACCGCCGCACTGGTCGCCGGAGCGGTGGCGATGCTGGTGGCGCCGCCGGCCGCCATGAAGGCGCTGCGCGAACCGGACGACCCGCGCCTGTCGGTCGGCGCCGCACCGGCCGCCACGCTCGTGCCCGGCGACGTCCGGGACGCCACCGGCCGGATGATCGCCGGCGCCGTGTGGTCGGGGCTGGTGGCCTACGACCCGCGCACCGGCTCCCCCGCCCCGGCCGCCGCCGAGTCGATCACCTCCGGCGACCGCAAGGTCTGGACCGTGCGGCTCAGGCCCGGCGGCCGCTTCCACGACGGCACGCCCGTCACCGCCCGCTCCTTCACCGACGCGTGGACGGCCGTCGTCCGCGAGGGCTGGCACGGCGCCCGGACGATCACCGAGACGGCCCGGATCACAGGGGCGACGGCCGGCAAGGGCATCGAGGGCCTGAAGGTCACGGACGACCGGACGTTCGAGGTCACCCTGGACCGCCCCCTCAACGGCTTCCCCGCCCTACTGGGAGACCCGGCCTTCCTGCCGATGCCCGAGAGCGTGCTCCGTTCCCGGGACTGGGCCGCGTACGGACGTCGCCCCATAGGGAACGGCCCCTACCGCATCACGTCCCACGGGTCTCGTGAGACCGTCCTGGAACGACCCAACTCGCGCACCATCGTGGTGAAGTCCGTCCCGAACCCGAGCGACCAGTACTCCGCCGTGGAGCTGAACCGCCTGGACGTCGCCACGGCCGTCCCGTCCGGCCGCCACGAGACGATGGACACCGAGTTCCGCAACCGGCATCTCACCCTGCCGGGACGGGCGATGACCTATCTGGCCTTTCCCTCATGGGAGGACCGCTTCACCCCCGCCATCCGCCAAGCCCTATCCATGGCCATCGACCGCAGCGCCATAACGGAAGGCCCTTTGGGCCACCAGGCCACTCCCGCCGATTCCCTGGTGCCACCGGGAGTCCTCCCAGGCCGGCGCGAGGGTCAATGCCGTCTGTGCCTGCACGACACCCGGGCGGCCACCGCCGCCCTGACCGACGCGGGCGGCCTCAACGGCACGCTCAACCTGTGGCACGAACCGTCCGACGCCGCCTGGGTGGAGGCCGTCGCCGAACAACTCCGCAAGACGCTGACCATCGACGTCCAGCCACGCCGGGTCTCCGCGGCGGAGCTGCGCAAGGCACTGGACGAACGCAAGGTCGACGGCCCCTTCGTCGTCCACGCCACCGCGCCCTTCCCCGCCCCCGTGGCACCCCTCCGCGCCCTCCTGGAAACCGGCATGGGCTACGAGGACGAATACGTCTCGGACCTCATCACCCAAGCGGAAACCGCCCCCACTCCAGACGCCGGCGTCACCCCGGCCCGCCTGGCCGAGTCGGCCCTTCTACGCGACATGGCGACCATGCCCCTGTGGTCCGCCCACGACCATTTCGTATGGTCCGAACGCCTGGACAAAATAACCGCCGCCCCTTTCACCGGCCTCCACCTCTCCACCCTGAAAACCAAATCCTGAAACCACCTCTCCCGAACACTTCCCACCGCAACCATTCCACATCCCACCCGAGCCACCGGTGCGGCTGGTGGACGCCGGTGCGGCCTGGCGCGCAGATGTGCTCTACCGTGCCGGCGACGAGGTGAGCCAAGCAGCGACAGGCTGATCAGCAAAGATCTCCGGCCTGCGCGGCGGGTTGCCGTTCCCTAGGTAAGGCTGAGGCGATGGGCCAAGGCGGTATGGCGTCGCCCTGCCCCGGCCGTACGGACCGCGGCGGCCAAGGCGCGGCGTGAGCCGACCAGCACGACGAGTTTCTTCGCCCGCGTGATTCCCGTGTAGAGCAGATTCCGTCGCAGCATCATCCATGAACTGGTCGTCAGCGGCATGACCACGGCCGGATATTCGCTGCCCTGTGATCGGTGGATGGTGATGGCGTACGCGTGGGCCAGCTCGTCCAGCTCGTCGAAGGAATAGTCGATGGTCTCGTCCTCGTCCGTCTGCACGGTCAGCGTGTGCTCCTCGAGCGACACCGACGTCACCACGCCCACGGTGCCGTTGAAAACACCCGCCTCCCCCTTGTCGTAGTTGTTGCGCAGCTGCGTGACCTTGTCCCCCACGCGGAAGACCCGGCCGCCGTAACGGCGCTCGGCTCGGTCGTCCCGGTGCGGGGTGAGCGCCTCCTGCAGGAGGCCGTTGAGCGTGCCCGCGCCCGCCGCCCCTCGATGCATCGGCGTGAGGACCTGCACGTCCCGGCGCGGATCGAGGCCGAACTTGCGCGGTACGCGGTTGGCGACGACGTCCACGGTGAGTTCGGCGGCGGCCTCTGACTCCTCGCACGGGAACAGGAAGAAGTCCGGGTAGCCCTGCGTGTGCGGGTGATCGCCCGAGTTGACGCGGTGGGCGTTCACGACGATGCCCGACTGCTGCGCCTGCCGGAAGATCTTGGTCAGCCGCACCCTCGGGACGACCTCGGCCGCCAGCAGGTCGGCCAGGACCTCACCGGCGCCGACCGAGGGCAGCTGGTCGACATCCCCGACCAGCAGCAGGTGGGCGCCGCGCGGGATCGCCTTGACCAGCTTGTTGGCCAGGATCAGGTCGACCATGGAGCTCTCGTCGACCACCACCAGATCGGCGTCCAGCGGATTGTCCTGGTCGTATTTGGCGTCCCCGCCGGGCTGGAGCTGCAGCAGCCGGTGGACGGTGGCCGCCTCGTGCCCGGTCAGCTCGGCGAGCCGCTTGGCGGCCCGCCCGGTGGGCGCGACCAGCACGATGCTCGCCTTCTTCGCGGCCGCCAGTTCCACGATCGACCGCACCGTGAAGCTCTTGCCGCAACCCGGGCCACCGGTCAGCACCGCGACCTTGGACGTCAGCGCGAGCCGTACCGCCTCCTCCTGCTCGGGGGCCAGATCGGCACCGGTCTTCTTGCGCAGCCAGGACAGCGCCTTGTCCCAGTCCACGTCGGCGAACGCCTTCAACCGGTCGTGCCCGGCGTCCAGAAGCTCCCGCAGCCCGTACGCCAGCGACCGCTCGGCCCGGTGGAACGGCACCAGGTACACCGCCGGGACCGTGGCCGCGTCCTCACCGGGGCCCGGGATCGCCTCCCTGACCGCCCCATCCTCCTGCACGAGCCCGTCGAGCGCCGGCCCGATCAGCTCACGCGGTACGCCGAGGATCTTCTCCGCCGCCGTGATCAGGTTCGGCTCGGGCAGAAAGCAGTGCCCGTCGTCGGCCGCCTCCGAGAGCGTGTACTGCAGCCCGGCCTTGATCCGTTCCGGGCTGTCGTGCGGGATGCCGACCGCCTGGGCGATGGTGTCGGCGGTCTTGAACCCGATCCCCCACACGTCCGCCGCCAGCCGGTACGGCTCGCGCCGCACCGTGTCCACCGACGCGTCCCCGTACTGCTTGTAGATCCGCACGGCGAGGGAGGTCGACACTCCCACGCCCTGGAGGAAGACCATCACCTCCTTGATCGCCTTCTGTTCCTCCCAGGCGTCCCCGATCCGCTTGGTGCGCTTGGGCCCCAGCCCCGGCACCTCCACCAGCCGCTCGGGCTCCTCCTCGATGATCCGCAGGATGTCGGTGCCGAAGTGGCCGACCATGCGGTCCGCCATCACCGGCCCGATGCCCTTGATCATCCCTGAGCCGAGGTAACGCCGGATGCCCTGCACGGTCGCCGGCAGCACCGTCGTGTACGACTCCACCTCGAACTGCCGCCCGTACTTGGGGTGGGACCGCCATCTCCCCGTCAGCCGCAGGCTCTCCCCCACCTGCGCCCCCAGCAGCGCCCCCACCACCGTGAGCAGCTCGTTCCCGGTCCGCTCGGTCGCCACCCGGGCCACGGTGTAGCCGGTGTCCTCGTTCGCGTACGTAATCCGTTCGAGGACCGCCTCGAGCACGGCCGGCGCCGGCCTGTCACCGGCCGCAGTCACCAGCATCGCCCCTTCCAGCCGTCACCCCTCATGCAGAGGGATTGTACGCATCGGCAGCGACAGTTCCCGATTCCCGATCGGCCTGTGGATAACCCGCCTCGCGAAGTTATCCACAATTTCCGCGCCCCCTGGCGGAGCACCGTGCACCGCTTCGACCATGGCGGCATCGGAATCGAGAAAAGGAGAGCGAGAATGAACGGCACGATACCCGGCATCGGCATCAGCAACCTCGTCTACGGCACCGTGTGGATCTTCATGATCATCGCGTGCGCCTTCCGGGGCCGGGGATGAAGGTCTCCGTCATCGTCCCGGCCCACAACGAAGAGCAGGGCCTGCCCGCCACGCTGGCGTCCCTGCTGGCGCAGACCGTCCAGGCCGACCAGATCATCGTCGTCGACGACGGCTCCACCGACCGCACCGGCGAGGTCGCCCGCTCGTACGGCGCCACCGTGCTGCGGCCGCCGGCCAATCTCGGCAGCAAGGCCAGGGCCCAGAACCACGCCCTGCCGCACTGCCGGGGCGACCTCGTCCTGGCCGTCGACGCCGACACCGTCCTCGCGCCCGACTACATCGAACGGCTCAAACCCGCCTTCACCGACCCCGCCGTCGCAATCGCGGCCGGTAACGTCCAGACCCGTTTCACCCGCACGCTCTGGGAACGCGGCCGGTCGATCGAGTATCTGTTCGGATTCCACTGGCATCGCCCCATCCAGGCGAGCGCGGCCAGCCCGATGGTCTGCTCCGGCTGCTGCTCGGTGTTCCGCCGTGACCTTCTCCTCGAGCACGGAGGCTTTCCCGAACGCACCATCGTCGAGGACATGGACCTCACCTGGTCCGCCCAGATCACCGGCCACAAGGCCGTCTACGTGGGCGACGCCGTGGCATGGGCCGCCGACCCCGAAACCCTCCCCTACCTGCGCCGCCAGGTCCGCCGCTGGATGGCGGGCTTCTTCCAGAACGTACGGCTCCACCTGCGACAGCTCGTCGTCCGCAAACCCATGCTCGCCCTGTGGGTCCTCCTGGCCGTACTGGAGATCCTCTTCGCGCCCCTGTGGTGGGTGACGCCGGTGCTGCTCACCGTCGCCTGGCACATGCCCGTCGAGCAGGCCGTCGCCTGGTGGTGGGGCACCGAGCTCCTCCTCATGGCTCCCCCGCTCATCTACGCCGCCCGACGCCGCCGCATCCCGCTGCGCCGCATCCTGGCCAACATCCCCTGCGTCTACCCGGCGAGGGTCATCAACACCTACTACGCCTGGAGAGGCCTCATCACCGAACTCCTCCTCGTCCCTCTAGGGCTCACCGCATCACTCAACGTCTACGAAAAGGGCCGGGCAGACACCCTCCCCCCAGGCCCTTACACACCCCGCCACGCCACTCCCCAAAGAATCCGCACCCTCCGAGCCCTCTCCTCACCCCAAGAACCCACAACCCCAACCAGCAATAACCCAAAGCCTCCGCCCCTACCCGGAAACAAACCAACCCCCAAAGAGCCCCTCCCCTAACTCACCTCAGCGCCACCACCACTAATCCCTTTCAGTGGCAGGTCGAGGTGCGGCGATCACAGCGTGAGCGCGATCGGCGCGGCGGGCCCGAAAAGTGGCGGAAGGCCTGGTAGGACGGCTGATCTCTCATCAGGTGTCCACATGGGAGGTCAGGCGAGCGGTTTCACGCCGGCGGATACCTCCAGCACGCCGGTCTCGGTGACGAGTGCTGTCACGAGTCGTGCCGGGACGACGTCGAATGCCGGGTTGAAGCCGCGAGCGCCTTCCGGAGCAACAGGTTTGCCTTCCCAAGCCAGCACCTCGTCGCCCGGACGTTCCTCAATGGGGATACCTGCGCCGGACGGCGTACTCAGATCGATGGTGCTCCAGGGAGCCGCCACCATGAACGGGATGCCCGCGTCCGCGCAGGCCAGGGCCACACCCACGGACCCGATCTTGTTCGCGGTGTCCCCGTTGGCGGCGATCCGGTCCGCGCCGATGATCGCGACATCGACCAGGCCTCGCAGGATCGTGCTCGCCGCCGCCCCGTCCGCCTGGACGAGATACGGGATACCGACCTGCTCCAATTCCCACGCGGTGAGCCGGGAGCCCTGGAGCAGGGGGCGGGTCTCGTCGGCGTACACCAACTCCAGTGCCCGCCGTTCGGACAACTCGCGGATGACCCCGAACGCCGTCCCCCAGCCTGCCGTGGCGAGCGCTCCCGTGTTGCAGTGCGTCAGCACGCGCAGCGGCCGCCTCACGGCGCGGGCAAGGATCCAGTCGGCCCCGGCCCTGCCGATGGCCCGGTTGCCCTGCACATCCTCGTCCAGAAGCCTCTGTGCCTCGGCGACCACAGCCTCGACGCCCTTGGGCACGAACGGCACGACACGGTCAACACCGGCCGCGAGATTCACGGCCGTTGGGCGGGCCGTCCGGATCCGCTCGACGGCCGCATCCCGCTCGGCGTCGTCCCAACCCTGACGCTCGGCCTCGAGCATGGCGATCGCCACCCCGAACGCCCCCGTGACCCCGAGTGCAGGCGCCCCGCGCACGACCAGCCGCCGGATCGCATCCACCAGCGTTCCGGTGTCCCGAACATCGAGATGCTCGAACCGGCCGGGCAGCACGGTCTGATCGATGAGCCGCAGCCCATCTCCCGTCCATTCCACAGCGCGAATGTCGTCCACCATGCCCCCACTCCATGACTATCTCGCCGACAGGACCATTTTTCACGCTCCGCGCCTCGTCCAGGCTCCTCCGGCCCTCGATTGACGATCATGGCCCTGCCAAGCAGCCGCACAATGCTTCAGGTTGAGGGTTGGAGGCCCATGGGGCCAGGCGGCATCCGGCGGCCCGGAGGTTCGGGTCCCGGTTGTTCCGGCCCGGACGGCTCGGTGGCCCGGCTGCCCCGGCTGCCCCGGCGGCTCGGCGGTGTTTGGAAGATGTGTGGCAGGTGTCGATGGCAGTGGGTCGGGAGCTTTTGTCGCTGCAGGCACGTGTGACGACCGCCTCACGTTGCTCGGCGAAACGGGCTGGATGCCAGGCGTTCTGGGCGTTCCCGCGTGTCTGGGCGATGCGGCGGAGGCACCTTCCCTCTCTTGTTTGACCTGCGATAACTTGACACGAGTCGAATCTGTGTTCGAGATTGTAGGCGACCACGAGGGGAGGCTGCCGGGTGGCGGACGCGGCGCGGGCGGAGCTTTCCTCCGTGGACGCCCTGCGGCTCGACCCGACGGCGACCGCACGGGATCTGATCCCGGTGCTCCCCGCCTTGCGCCCGGCCATCCCCGGCGGGGGCCTGAGACCGGGGTCCATCGTGGGTCTGGACGGCCCCGGGGCCTCCTCTCTCGGCCTGGCCCTCGTGGCCGGGGTCTCGGGACGCGAAGCCCGCGGATGGTGCGGGATCGTCGGCCTCCCCGACTTCGGGGTCGTCGCCGCCGCGGGCATGGGGGCGGCCCCGGAGCGGCTCCTGCTGGTCGACGAGCCGGGTGATCGTTGGCCGGACGTGGTGGCGGCCCTGGTCGAGGCTGTCGATCTCGTGCTGATCCGGACGCCCGAGGCTCCTTCGGCGACCGCCGTGAGACGACTGTCCGCACTGGCCCGCAAGCACGGCTGCGTGCTGGCCCTCACCGGAGCGTTCGCGCGCACCTGGCCCGGGACGCGGCTGCGCCTGCGCGTGGACGAAGCAACCTGGGAAGGTCTCGGCGACGGACATGGCGTTCTCACAGGCCGCCGCGCGCAGATCACCGCAGAGGGCCGGGACGCGCCGGGGCGAGGCCGTCAGGCTCTGGTCTGGCTTCCCGGTCCGAGCGGGGAGGTCCTGCCCGCCGAGCCCGAGCCGACGCGGCCGTCTCTGGAGGTCGTCGCCGACCAGACCCTGCCCGAGGGGTCCGAGACCCCTCGGGCAGGGCTGGTGGCTGCGTTTCCACGGCCGGAGGGCGGCATGCGTCCGAGCGAAAACGCCGATGGGGCGCGGGGCGTGTGGGGTGCCGAAGGCATGGGTGCGGAGGCGGGCTTGTGGCGTGGGCCCGATGGGCTGCTGCGGCCTGTTGCAGGCAAGGGGCGGTGCGGGGATGGGCGGGATGTCACGGGGTTGCCGTGCGAGATGAAGGACATCCGGGTGTCTCCTGGCGAGAGGTCGGAGGCGCGGGCCGGTGGTGACGGGGAGGGGCGTGCGTGAGCCGGGTGCTGGTGGTCTGGTGTCCCGACTGGCCGGTCACGGCGGTGGGGGTGGACGCGGCGACGCCCGGGGCCGTGGTCGTGGACGGGCGGGTGGCGGCCTGCACCGCGGCGGCCAGGGCGGAAGGGGTGCGCCGCGGGCAGCGCATCCGCGACGCCCAGCGACGCTGCCCCGGCCTGGTCGTTCGGGAACGGGACACCGACGCCGAGGGGCGGCTGTTCGAGACGGTCGCCAACGCCGTCGCGGAGCTCACGCCCAAGGTCGAGGTGGTGCGGCCAGGGCTGTGCGCCGTGCCCGCGCGGGGGGCGGCGCACTTTTACGGGGGCGAGGAGGCGTTGCGGCTGCTCGTCCAGGACGCGGTGGTGGAGGCTGGGTTCGACTGCGGCGCGGGCGTGGCGGACGGTTTGTTCACGGCCGAGCTGGCCGCGCGCAGCGGCGGTGGGGGCGTGGTGGTCGAAGAGGGGTGTGGCGCCGCCTTCCTGGCGCCCTACCCGCTGTCCGTGCTCGACCGGCCGGAGCTGGCGGACCTGCTCAACCGGCTCGGTGTGCGGACGCTGGGCGATTTCGCGGCGCTGCCTTCGGGGCACGTGGCGGGGCGGTTCGGGGCGGACGGGGCGCTGGCGCATCGCCTGGCTCGCGGTGAGGAGCCCCGCCCGGTGGCGCCCGCGGCGGCGTCCGCCGACCTGTCCGTCCGGAGCGAGTTCGATCCCCCGGCGGGGCAGGCCGAGCAGGTCGTGTTCGGGGCGAGGCGGCTGGCGGCGGAGTTGCACGACGGGCTGGCGGCGGGCAGGCTGACCAGCGTCCGGCTCGAGGTGGAGATCGGTTTCGCCGACGGGCACGTGCTCCGCCGGCTGTGGCGGCACGAGGGGCGGCTGTCGGCGACGGCGGTGGCCGAGCGGGTCCGCTGGCAGCTGGCGGCGTGGCGGAGCGGGCGGCCCGTGTCCGGCACCGATGCCGACGGCGTCGAGGAGCCGCCGCGGGACGAGGCCGTCTGGGGCGGGGTCGTCTGGCTGGAGCTGGCCCCTGACCAGCTCGTTCCGGACGAGGGGACCCAGGGGTCGCTGTGGGGGCGGTCCGCGGTCACCGAGCGGATCGCCCGGGCGGCCGACCGGATCCAGGCGCTGCTCGGGCATCGGGCGATCACCCGTCCGGTCCTCACCGGCGGCCGCGCGCCGGGCGAGCGGGTGGTGAAGGTGCCGGTCGGCGACCTGCCTCCGGGCGATGTGCCCGACGGGCCCTGGCCGGGGCGGATCCCGGCGCCCGCGCCCGCCGTGGTGCCGCGGCGGCCGTGGCCCGCGGGGGTGGTGGACGCCGCGGGCGCCCCGGTGACGGTGTCGGCGCGCTGCGTGGTCTCGGCGCCGCCCGCGCACCTGGCGGTCGGTGACGGCCCGCGCGCGGCGATCACGTCCTGGACGGGGCCGTGGCCCGCCGTCGAGCGCTGGTGGGATCCCGCCCGGTCGCGCCGCCGCGCCCGGTTCCAGGCGGTGACCGACGACGGGCGCGCCTACCTTCTCGCCGTCGAGGGCGGGAGCTGGCACGTGGAGGCCGCCTATGACTGAACCGCGCACGACCGCCGGCTCGGAGGGCGAGGGCTGATGGGTTGGCACAACCCGCCTGTTTCCTGGCGTGAGTTCGAGGAGCGCCTTTCCTGGCGCGGCCCCAAGGCGGAGGAGGGCGGCAGCACGCCTTCGGCCGCTGCCGGACCGGCCGTCCGGCGGCGTGGCGACGCGGATGTGCCCTGGGCGGAGTTGCACTGCCATTCGTCGTTCAGCTTCCTGGACGGGGCCAGCGATCCTGCGGCGCTGGTGGCGGAGGCGGTGCGGCTCGGGGTCGAGGCGATGGCCGTCACCGATCACGACGGCATGTACGGGGCGGTGCAGTTCGCGCAGGCGGCGGGCGAGGCCGGGATTGGGACGGTGTTCGGGGCCGAGCTGAGCCTGGAGCTGCCGGGCCCGCAGACCGGGGAGCCGGATCCGGCGGGACGGCATCTGCTCGTGCTGGCGCGGGGCGCGCAGGGGTACGCGCGGCTCTGCTCGGCGATCACGGCGGCGCAGCTGGCGGGCGGTGAGAAGGGCCGGCCCGTGTACGACCTGGAGGCGCTGGCCGCCGCCCACGGCGGGCACTGGGCGGTGCTGACGGGCTGCCGGAAGGGTCCGGTGCCGGCGGCGCTGGAGGAGGGCGGGCCGGAGGCGGCGGAGCGGGAGCTGCGGCGCATGGTCGGGCTGTTCGGCAGGGACGGCGTGTTCGTGGAGCTGGTCGACCACGACCAGCCGGGCGACGATCCCCGCAACGACGCGCTGTTCGAGCTGGCCGCCCGGGTCGGGGTGGGGGTGGTGGCGTCCAACAACGTGCATTTCGCGGCGCCGGGGCCGGACGCGCGGCTGGCCCAGGCGCTGGCGGCGGTGCGGTCGCGGCGCGGTCTGGACGACATGGTCGGCTGGCTGCCCGCGGGCGGGACGGCGCACGTCCGGAGCGGGGCGGAGATGGCGGCGCGGCTGGCTCGGTTCCCGGGGGTGCGGGAGCGGACGGTGGCGCTGGCGCGGGAGTGCGCGTTCGACTTCCAGGTGGTGGCGCCCCGGCTGCCGGACCGGCCCGTCCCGGAGGGGCACACGGAGGCGAGCTGGCTGCGGCACCTGGTGGCGGAGGGCGCGCTGGAGCGGTACGGGCCGCCGGAGCGGGAGCGGGTCGCGGGCGCGTACGCGCAGATCGCCCGGGAGCTGGATGTGATCGAGGGGCTGGGGTTCCCGGGCTACTTCCTGATCGTGCACGACATCGTGGAGTTCTGCCGGAGGGAGAACATCCTGTGCCAGGGCCGGGGTTCGGCGGCGAACTCGGCCGTCTGCTTCGCGCTCGGGATCACGGGGGTGGACGCGGTGCGGCACGGGCTGCTGTTCGAGCGGTTCCTGTCGCCGGGGCGGGACGGCCCGCCGGACATCGATCTGGACATCGAGCACCGCCGCCGTGAGGAGGCCATCCAGTACGTCTACGACAAGTACGGGCGGGAGTGCACCGCCCAGGTCGCCAACGTGATCTCGTACCGGCCGCGGATGGCGGTGCGGGACGCGGCGCGGGCGCTGGGTTTCTCGCCGGGGCAGCAGGACGCCTGGTCGCGGGGCGTGGACCCCCGAGACCCGGTGGGGACGGAGTCGGAGATCCCGGCGGCGGTGACGGGGCTGGCGGGGCGGATGCTGGCGCTGCCGCGCCATCTGGGGATCCACTCGGGGGGGATGGTGATCGCGGACCGGCCGGTCGGGGAGATCTGCCCGATCGAGTGGGCGCGGATGCCGAAGCGCAGCGTGCTGCAGTGGGACAAGGACGACTGCGCGGCGGCGGGCCTGGTGAAGTTCGACCTGCTGGGGCTGGGCATGCTCGCGGCGCTGCACGACTGCTTCGACCTGGTGGACGAGCACCACGGCGTGCGGTACGACCTCCAGTCGATCCCCCCGGAGGACCCGAAGGTGTACGAGATGCTCTCGGACGCGGACACGGTCGGGGTGTTCCAGGTCGAGTCGCGCGCGCAGATGGCCACGCTGCCCCGGCTCAGGCCGCGGGAGTTCTACGACCTGGTGGTTGAGGTCGCCCTCATCCGGCCCGGGCCGATCCAAGGCGGGTCCGTTCACCCGTACCTGCGGCGGCGCAAGGGTCTGGAGGCGGCGACCTGCCCGCATCCCCTGATGGAGAGCGCGCTCGCCCGCACCCTGGGCGTCCCGTTGTTCCAGGAGCAGATGATGCAGTTGGCCGTGGACTGTGCGGGCTTCTCCCCGGCGGAGTCCGACGAGCTGCGGCAGGCGATGGGGGCCAAGCGCGCGCCGGAACGGGTGGAGCGGCTCAAGCAGCGCCTGCTGGACGGCATGGCCGAACGCGGAATCCCCGCCGACATCGCCGAGGACGTGTACGAGAAGATCCTGGGGTTCACGGGCTTCGGCTTCCCCGAGTCGCACGCGCAGAGCTTCGCCCACCTGGTGTACGCGAGCGCCTACCTCAAGCGGCATTACCCCGCGGCCTTCACGGCGGCGCTCGTGCGCAACCAGCCCATGGGGTTCTACAGCCCGCAGAGTCTGCTGGCCGACGCGCGCCGCCACGGGGTGGTCGTCCGGGGCGTGGACATCAACGCCAGCGGCGCCCATCCCACCCTGGAGGAGCCCCTGCCCGTCGACAGCGACCACCCGCACGCCCCTGTGAAGCCGCAGCCCGCGATACGACTCGGGTTCACCGGCATCCGCAACCTGGGCGACGAGGCGGCCGAGGCCATCGCCGCAGGCCGCCCTTATACGAGCATGGAGGATCTGGCCCGGCGAGTGCGTCTCTCGGCGGCGGCCCTGGAGGCCCTCGCGACGGCGGGCGCCTTCGGTTCGGTCCCTGTACGGGACGGCGATGGCACCGGTGGCCTGACAAGGCGGGAGGCCCTGTGGGCGGCAGGTGCTCTCGCGGGGACCGGGCCCGGGCAGTTGGAGGGGGTCACCCCCGGAGCGAACGCGCCCCCGCTCCCCGCGATGACTCCCGTTGAGGAGACCCTGGCCGACCTGTGGGCGACGGGTGTCTCCCATACGCACCCCATGGCCCATGTCCGGCAGGCCCTGGACGAACTGGGGGCGACCGCCTCGCGCGGGCTCTCCGGTGTGCCGAGCGACACGAACCTGGTGGTGGCCGGGCTCGTCACGCACCGCCAGAGGCCGCCGACGGCGGGCGGCATGGTGTTCATGACGCTGGAGGACGAGACCGGCATCCTCAATGTGATCTGCCCGCCCCAGGTGTTCCAGCGGTTCCGAGCCCTGGCGGTGGACGCGCAGGCCCTGCTGGTGAACGGGCGCCTTGAGCGCGCCGATGGGGTCACCAACATCCGTGCCACCCGTCTGCGCCGCCTCCCTGTTCCCGGCCGCGTCCGCGCCCGCAACTTCCACTGACCGGGAGGGCGAGGGCTGAGGAAGGGGTCAGGACCAGTTGGGGTGGCCGATCACGCCGTTCGTCGGGCCGAAGGGGCGATCGCCTGTGCCGTCGGCGCGGATCGTGCGGATCTCCGGCGACTCGTACGGGCCGCGGGCGTAGCAGATCCATTTGCCGTCGCGCGACCACGCGGCGTCCATCTCGTGCCGGCTGCCCGTCGTGAGCCGCCTGGGGCTGGAGCCGTCGGCGTTCATCACCCAGACATGCCCGTCAGGGTAGTCGCCGCGGGTGTAGGCGATCTTCGTCCCGTCAGGTGACCATTCGGGGTCGAGCGACTTGACGCCGTCCCTGCTGAGCCTGGTCCACGGGGCGGCGGGGTTCTCCGGGGTGAGGGTGTAGATCTGCTCGACGCCTTCGCGTTTGCTCCAGAACGCCAGCCGGCCGGTGGACGACCACATCGGGTCGTCCTTGTCGGCGGAGTCGCCGGTGAGGCGGCGCGGCTCGGTCTGGCCGAGCGCGATCGCGTAGATCTGCCGCACGCCCCCGTCCCTGCGCATGAACGCCAGCTGGCTGCCGTCCGGCGACCAGGTCACCCGTCCGCCCGACAGCCCGCCGACGACCCGCTTCGCCTCGCTGCCGTCGGCGTTCATCACCCAGGCCTCGTTCTGGTCGCCGACCCTGCGGGTGAAGGCGATCTTCATGCGGTCGGGGGACCGCTCCGGAAGGGTGTCGCACGCGTCCCCGCGCAGGAGGGGGACGGGGGCGGCCTGGCCGGGGGTGTACGTGCCGATGTCGGCGTGGCACTCCTTGGGCCATCCGGCCTTGGTGTCGATCCGCACGAGCATCGGCTCGATCGGCGGGCCGCCGGACTTCTTCGCGGGAGAATCCGCGGTGTTCTGGCCGTCGTCGCCCAGGTATGCCCTCAGCAGCCCGCCCCCGGCCAGGAGCAGCGCCACGGCGGCCACCGCGCCCGCTATCGCCGGTGCCCTTCGCCGGGGCTTGGACGGCCGCGCCGGTAGAAGAGTCGGTGCGGGTGGTAGGGGTGGTGGGGGTGGTGGGGGTATGGAGGCGCCGCCGAGTGTGGACGGATCGGTGATGGTCTCTCCGGCCGGGTCCGTGGCCCCCTCCGGAACAGCCGCCACCTGTTGGAGCGCCCCAGGGTCATTCTGCCTGGGCTCGGTCGGCGGCGGAGGAGCCAGCGGCCTGCTGGGAGGGACGGTGGACTGAGGCACCGACTCCTGAACGGGCGCGGCGAGCGGTGCCTGCTGGAGCGAGGCGGCCGACTGCTGAGCGGGGGCGGTCGACTCCTGGGCGGAGGCGGCGGACGGCTGCTGGGTGGGCGCGGCCGACGGCTGCTGGACGGGGGCTGCCACCTGCTGGTTGGGGGCGGCGGGCGAGTGCTGGGTGGGGGCGGGTGAGGGTTCCTGGACGGGGGCCAACGGCGGCATCCACGATTGGCCCAGGGTGGTCGTCACGGCGGACTCGCTGGCACCGCCGCCCACAAGATTGAGGAGCAGGTCGCGCGCGCTTGGACGCGTCTCGGGCTCCTTGCTGAGAGCCGCCTTCACCAGGCTCGCGAGCGGTTCGGTGAGAGCGCCCAGTTCGGGTTCGGCGTGCAGGGCGCGGCCGACCATGACGTGGATCGACCCCTGGCCGAACGGGTTGCGGCCGTTGGCGGCGTACGCCACCAGGCAGCCCCAGGCGAAGACGTCGACCGCGGGGGTGATCTGCTGGGTGAGGATCTGCTCGGGGGCGATGTAGCCGGGAGTGCCCACGACCTGCCCGGTACGGGTGTGGGAGGTGGCCATGTCCAGGGCGCGGGCGATGCCGAAGTCGATGACCCGGGGCCCGGAGATGGACAGCAGCACGTTGCTCGGCTTCAGGTCGCGGTGGACGAGCCCAGCGGCGTGGATGGCGACCAGGGCCGCGGCCACGCCCACGGCGACTCCGTGGAGCATGCCCGGGGACAGCGTGCCGTTCTCGGCGATGTGCTGGAGGAGGGACGGGCCTTCGATGTACTCGGTGACCATGTATGCCATGCCCAGGTCCTGGCCGTGGTCCAGGACCTGCGCGGTGCAGAAGGAAGCGACGCGTTCGGCGTTGCGGCATTCGTCGTTGAAGCGGGCCAGGAAGGCGCGGTCGCCGGCCAGTTCGGGGCGTACCACCTTCACCGCGACGGGGCGGCCGTCGGTGCCGTGGCCCAGGTAGACGGCGCCCATCCCGCCCTCGCCGACCTTGGCGTCGAGTGCGTACGGGCCCACCCGGGTCGGGTCGTGGGGCTGCAGTTCGCGCAGCGCCACCGGCCCCGGCCTCCGGCCAGGTCGGCTCTCCATTGACGTTCACCTCTCGCCCGCCCGGGGTCCCCCCTCGGTCGGCCGCCGTCGCCGGAACGCCGCATGGACCCACCCGCCCAACACGATGGCAGAGGTCGGCGGCCGATGGCAGGGACCAGGCGGGATATGCGCAGGCCGGAAAAGGTCAAGGTTCCGCCAAACCTTTTCCGATGATCGGCAAAACGGCCCGGGACGCCCTCGACACTGACATTCGCAGGACATCGCCGCCCACGTCGACCATCGGAGGGTGCCTTGGTGGCCCGGACCCGGCGCCGCGGGCGGCCTCCGCCGGGCCTCGCCGCCGCGATCACGGGAGCGGCCCTGGCGGCGGGCTGCGTCTCGGGCGGCGACCTGGAGCCGCCGCCGGCGGTCACCGACCCCACCGCGATCCGGCAGATCGACCCGGGCGGCGTGCCGGGGCTGAGCACGGTGACGATCGGCGAGCACGGCGCGCGGCTCCGCCTCTTCGCCGGTCATCCGCGGGTCGCCGGCGCCGAACCGCTCAACGGGGCGCTGGCCGAGCGGGTGGACGGGGACGTCCGGCCGTTCGTCGAGCGGGCGGAGGGCGCCGGGCCGCGTCCGGCGGCCGGGGCCGTCCCGGAGCTGAACGTCGAGTGGTCGCTGGCCGCGGCGTCGGGCGACGTGGTCGGCGTGCGGCTGGTGACGGCCCGCTCCCTCGGGACGGCGTCCGGCGGCGAGACGCGGCGCACGCTCTGGTACGACGGGGCGGCCCGGGCGGTGCGCTCCTCCGCCGACCTCCTGAACGGCCCGTCCGCGCTGACGAGGCTGGCCTCGCTGGTCGCGTCGAGGGCCGCGGCGCCGGCCGTCCCGGCGAAAATCACGGCGGATCCGCGGGCCGTCTTCTCCTCGCTGGGGTTCAACGGGCAGGGCGATCTGGTCGCCGAGTTCAGCGACGGTTCGGTGGCGCCCGCCGTGGCGGGACGGGTGGCGGTCGTCCTGGGGCACGCCGCGTACGAGCCGCTGCTGTCGCCGTTCGGACGGCGTGCCCGGGACGCGGCGCTGGCCGTGCGGCCCGACCCGGCCCGGACGGCCGCCCCCTCGGCGCCGCCGGACCGCCCGGACACGGCACGACAGGAACGCCCGGACACCGTGCCCCCGGAGCAGCCGACCAGCACCACGCAGCCGGAGCGGCCCACCGAGAACGCGCCGACGGGGAGACCCGCCGACGGCGCGCCGTCGCCGCCTCGGCGGGCGGCGCCGTGGGTGGACTGCCGGGTCGCCAAGTGCGTCGCGCTCACCTTCGACGACGGTCCGGGGCCCGGCACCGGCCGTCTCCTGGACACGCTGGCCGCGCACGGCGCCCGGGCCACGTTCTTCGTCGTGGGCGCGAACGCGGCCGCGTATCCGGCCGTCCTGCGCCGCATGCATCGCGAGGCCCACGAGATCGGCAACCACACCCAGGCCCATCGCGACCTCGCGCGGCTGCCCGCCCTGCGGGTGAATTCCGAGATCCAGCGCACCCAGGAGGTCGTGCGGTCCGCGACGGGCCGTACGCCGACGCTGCTGCGGCCCCCGTACGGCGAGGGCGGGGGAACGGTGGCCCGGATCGCCCGTTCGCAGGGCCTGGCCCAGATCCTCTGGAACGGGGACGGCGACGACCAGGCCGGGGCGGATCCGCGCGCCATCGCCGACCGCGCCGTGTCCCAGGCCAGGCCCGGCGGCATCATCCGCATGCACGACGTGCGGGAGGCCTCGGTGGACGCGGTCCCGGAGATTCTGGACCGGCTGGAACGGGACGGGTACGCGGTCGTGACCGTCAGCGCGCTCCTGGCCGGCCGCTCCCTGGTGCCCGGTTCCACCTCCGGCGGCCGCTGACCGCCCGCCACCGGCCACGCTCACCCGTTGTCCCGCTCGCCCCGACCGGGCGCCGAAGGACCCGCCTCAGCCGGTGATCATGTCGAGGCGGCGGAGGATGACGCCCTCGCGGAGGGCCCAGGGGCACACCTCCAGCTCGGTGACCCCGAACAGGTCCATGGCGGCGTCCGCGACGATGGCCCCGGCGGGCAGCTGCGGGACGCGGCGCTCGGAGACCCCCGGCAGTTCGGAACGTTCCTCCGGGGGCATCGAGCCGAGCTTCTCGGCCCATTCCGTGACGCTCTCGTGGCGCAGCACCCGCCGCGCGTACGGGCCCTCCGACGAGGGCGCCGACCCGGCGATGCGGGCGAGCTGCTTGAACGTCTTGGAGGTGGCGACCGCGTGGTCGGGCGGCCCGTAGCGGGCGATCTCCCCGACATGGCGGGCGATCTCGGCGCGGACGTGGCGGCGCAGCTTGCGCGCCTCGTCCGCGGGGACCGGGTCGGCGGTGAACCAGTCGCGGGTGAGCCGGACCGCGCCGAGCGGCAGCGAGATCGCCACGTCCGGCTCCTCGTCGATGCCCGCGGCGACCTCCAGGGAGCCGCCGCCGATGTCGACGACCAGGAGCCGTCCCGAGGACCAGCCGAACCAGCGCCGCACCGCCAGGAAGGTCAGCCGGGCCTCCTCGGTTCCGGACAGCACGGTGATGTCGACCTGGGCGTCCTGCCGGATGCGGTCCAGGATCTGCTCGCCGTTGGCGGCGTCCCGGACCGCCGAGGTGGCGAAGGCGACCAGGTCCTCCACCCCCTTGTCCTCGGCGATCTGGAGGGCCTCCTGGACGAAGTCGCGCAGCAGTCCCTCCCCCTCCGCCGACAGCCGGTCTCCGTCCTCCAGGTGCGCGGCCAGCCGCAGTTCCGCCTTGTGTGAGAACGCCGGCAGTGGACGCGCGCCACGGTGCGCGTCCACGACCAGCAGATGCACCGTGTTCGAGCCCACGTCCAGCACGCCGAGTCGCATGGGCATGACGCTACCGAACGCGAAGCACGAAATTTTCGCCGGATCACCACCAATCAGACAGATCTCGCCTGGCACCGGATCACGGGATAATTACCCCCCGGACACTCCTATGCCCTCCAGAACCCCATCCGTGGAACTACGCCACGGGAACTACGGCCCTGAAATCACATGGCCGGAACCACGCCACCGGAACTACACGTCCAGAACCGGGTGGCGGTCACCGATGGCCGGCTCGTAACATTCATCCGTTTCCATGCGACTACTCGGTGAGTAGTAACTTGCCCCCTTGGCGCTCCCAGAGCCCGTCCCGCTCCCCTCTAGGAGTTTGATGAACCCCCACTTCCCCCCTGCCTATGCACCTCCGCCGGGCGCCGCCCCCGCCCCGGGGATCGGCGGTGCCGGAGGCGCCCCGGCCGCGGTGGGACCGGGACGGCGCACGGCGGCGTGGGGAATCGACTTCGCGCTGGTGGTCGTGCTGGCCGTCGCCCTCGGTTCGTGGACGTGGACCCGGACCACCGAGCTGATCACCAACGTCCCCGCGCTGGCCCAGGAGAGCGCCTGGCAGGTCCTCACCTCGCGGGGGGACGTCAAGGGCGCCTCGGTCGACTTCGGCCTCTCGCTCTGGAACACGGCGACGTCGTACGTGGTGCAGGCCTTCGCGGCGCTCGTGCTGATCGTGTTCGTCTACCACTTCGCCGCGCTCGCCTGGAAGGGCCGTACGGTCGGCAAGCTCGTCCTGGACCTGCGAGTGCAACCGCACCGGCGGGCCAGGCTCGGCAAAGGTCAAGCCCTCCTGCGCGCCGGCGCGGCCACCCTCACCGACATCGGTCTCTACGCACTCGCATGCTGCCTGCTCCTTGAGGGGCTCTTCGTGCTGTCGGTGCTGTGCTGGGCGATCGCCGTCGCCGTCTTCTGGGCCAACGCGCTTCCGCTCCTCTTTCCCGGGCGACGCACGCTCCATGACCGGATGGCCGGAACCCATGTGGCGCGCGCTCATCTCTACCGCGCCGCCGCCGCGCAGGCCGTTCACGGCGGCCAGCGCGCGGTGCAGGGCGCGCGGCAGGGCGCGCAGCGTCTCGCCGAGAACGAAAGACTCCAGCGGCTACGGGAGTCCGACCCGGCACAGCGGATGCAGGGGCTGGGGCGTGACGCGGCCGGAAAGGCCACCGAGACCAGCCGCAAGGCCCTGGACAAGGCCAAACGGACCTACGCGGATCGACGCAGCGAACGGGGCGAGCGGAGCGGCGCCACACCGCCGCCCGCCATCGCCGCCCCTCAGCCGCCGTCCTACCCGTACGCGCCACCGCAAGAACAGCCGTACGCGCAACCGCACCCGCCCTCTCAATGGCCGTCCCACCCGCGGATTCCTCGACCTGAGGAGCAGTGAGCAGCGTCCCGGACGCGTCCCGCTAACGTGGAGCGCGTGAGCGACGCGGAGCAGCGGTGGCGGGTGCCGGTGGCGCACATGGCGCTCAAGGCGGGCGCGGCGGTGGCGTTCGCCCTGCTGGCGGCGCTGTCCCTGGACGACCGGCCGTTCCTGCTGATGGCCGGGATCGCCACGGCCGGGCTGGCGGCGCTGGCGCTGCGCGACGTGCTGGCGCCGGTGAGGGTCGCGGCGGACGCCGAGGGCGTGACCGTCGTCACCGGCTACGCGGGGCGCCGCCGGCTGCCGTGGCCGGCGGTGACGGCGCTGCGGGTGGACGAGCGGCAGCGGCTGCTGCTGCACACGCGGCTGCTGGAGATCGAGACCGCCGACGACCTCCACCTGTTCAGCGCCTTCGACCTGGGCGAGGACGTCCGGGACGTCGCCGCGGAGCTCGAACGCCTCCGGGCCCGCGCCGATCGCTGAGCCCTTCCGCCTTCCAGGTCAGATTAGGGTCACCTAACATCTACCGGGAGAGTCGATCGAGCGAGGCGCCGGTTCATGCGAGACACCTTCTGGGGCATGCCGCTGTGGCTGGGCGTCCTGGTCGCCGTACTGATCATCTTCGTGCGGGGCCAGGTCTACTACTGGATCGGCCGCGCGCTGGGCGAGCGGGTCTACACCTCGCGGCCGGGACGGCGGATCGGCGAGGAGCGGCTGCGCAAGGTCGAGCGCCTGGTGGCGCGGCGCGGGGCGCTGGCGGTGTTCGGGGCCCACTGGGTCGCGGGCCTGCGGCACGCCATCCCGGTCTGCGCCGGGGCGATGCGGATGCCGCTGCCGCGCTACCTGGTCGCCTCCGCGCTGGGGTCGCTGCTCTGGACGCCGCCGTGGGTGGTCGGCGGGTACGCGGTGATCTGGGGCTGGCTGGAGATCTTCGGCCGTTCGCCGGTGGCCGTCGCGGCGCTGGTGGCGGCGGTCTGCGCGCTGATGGGCGTGTTCGTCGTGCTGCGCCGGCGCCGCCGTCCCGCCGAGGATCGGGCGGCCGAGCGCGGTGACGAGCGCGGTGACGAGCGCGGTGACGAGCGCGAGCACGACGAATCCGGCGCCCCCGCGCCCCGTCCCTGAGCAGAGCCACAAGCCTCCCACGACCCGGTCGGCGGGCGGCGGGACTCAGGCGGGCAGTTCCTCGTCGGCGCTCGGGTAGGAGCTCTGCGCGCCCGGTTTCCGTACGGCGGCGGCGCCCACGCGGGCCGCGTAGCGGGCGGCGTCCGCGAGGGCGTCGCCGCGGGCCAGGCGCAGGCACAGGGCCGCGGTGAAGGCGTCCCCGGCGCCCGTGGTGTCCACCACATCGACCTTCGGCGAGGGGACGGCGGTCACGCCGGACGGGTCGGCGACCAGCGCGCCGTCCGCACCCAGCGTGATCAGCACCGAGCGGGGGCCGCGGCCCAGCAGCTCCCCGGCCATCGTGGCAGGTTCGCCCCGGTGGCCCAGCAGGAAGGCCGCCTCGTGCTCGTTCACCACCAGCGGGTCGCACAGGGCCGGCAGGTCTCCGGGAAGCGGCGCCGGGGGCGAGAGGTTGAGCACCACCCGGGCCCCCGCGCCGGCCGCGGTGCGGGCGGCGGCCTCGACCGTCTCGATCGGGGTCTCCAGCTGGAAGGAGACGACCGCGGCACCGGTGAGCATGGCCGCCGCCCGTTCGACGTCGGCCGGGGTGAGCCGGGCGTTGGCGCCCGGCGAGACGATGATGCTGTTGTCGCCACCGGTGTCCACGGTGATGAGCGCGACGCCGCTGGGGCCCTCCGTGACCAGCAGGTGGGCCAGGTCCACGCCCGCGGCCGCGAGGGCCTCCCGGAGCAGGGCGCCGTGGCCGTCGTCGCCGATCCGGCCGAGGATGCCGACCCGTCCGCCGAGCCGGGCGGCGGCGACGGCCTGGTTGGCGCCCTTGCCGCCCGGGTAGGTGGCCAGGTCGGAGCCGAGCACGGTCTCGCCGGGCGCGGGACGGCGTTCCACCCCGATCACCAGGTCCGCGTTGACCGATCCGACCACGACCACGTCATGCCGTTCCGACACTGAGCCCTCTCCCTGTTCCTTCCGGCGGACGCACCGGGCGGCCGCACCGGGCGGCCGCCGGAGCCCACGCTACGAGGTGGCGAACTCGGCCGCGTTCGCGCGGGTGGCCATCTTCACCGGCACCATCGAGGTGGCGCCGAGCCGCTCGCCCTCGGCCGCCCCGACCGCGCTCTGCACCGCCATCCGCCCCAGCAGCCGCGGCTGCTGCGCGACGGTGGCGTTCATCGTGCCCGCCTGGACGGCCTTGATGCCGTCCGGGGTGCCGTCAGTCCGCGCGCTCGGCCCGGGCGCGGGGCCGGGCACGGACGTGCATGCGCTCACCCTGGCGGCCGAACAGGCTCAGCATCTCGACCGGCCCCTCGCCCGTGCTGCCGAACCAGTGCGGGACCCGGGTGTCGAACTCGGCGACCTCCCCCGTCCCCAGGACCAGGTCGTGATCCGCCAGCACCAGCCGCAGCCGGCCGGCCAGCACGTAGAGCCACTCGTACCCCTCATGGGTGCACGGCTCCGGCCTGGTCCGCGTCTCAGGGAAGACCATCTTGTACGCCTGCAAAGGGCCGGGATGCCGCGTGAGCGGCACGACCACCTTGTCGTCCCCGCGCCGGGGCCTGAGCCGCACCCGCGGATCGCCGACCTCGGGGGCGCCGACCAGCTCGTCCAGCGGGACCTGGTGGGCCTGGGCGAGCGGGAACAGCAGCTCCAGGCTGGGACGGCGCAGGCCGGACTCCAGCCGGGACAGTGTGCTCTTGGAGATGCCCGTCGCCTCGGACAGCGCCGCGAGCGTGACGCCGCGCTCGGCGCGCAGGCGCTTGAGGCGGGGGCCGACCTCGGCCAGGGCCTGCTCGATGGAGGGTGCGTGATTCACGTCCCCATTGCACCCCGCCCATCCCGGAACCGGCAACCCGGGTTGCCGTCAGTACGGGGTGAGCGCGGCGAGATCGACCACCTCGGCCAGCTCCTCGATCGAGGTGTAGTAGCCGCGTCCGACGAAGGCTCCGCCGTCGGTGACCAGGAACGCCGCGTCCACCGCGGTCGGAACCCCCATGTACGAGGCCCACACGCGATGCGCCCCCGCCAGCCGCACCGCGGTGACCTTCACCCTGCCCGGCCCGGCCCAGCGGGTGCCCTCCTCCTGCCCTTCCCCCACGAGATCGACGTTACGTAACGTAATGGATCGACTACGTCATAGCCTGGTATAGCGTTGTCCGCCGTGACCGAGGTGCACGAGACGCGGCTGGCCCGCCGTGTGGCCGAAGCCGCCGACACACTCCTGAGGCGCTCGCACTCGGTGTCGGCCGTCGAGGTCTTCCAGCAGATCGGCTGGCTCCCGGGCCCGCGCGTGGACGAATGGCGCCAGGGTCGGCTCGGCCCGCTCGAGGCCGCCATGACCGTACGGCAGGACAAGATCGCCACGGCGCTCCTGGCGCTGCGCGCCTGGGCCGAGGCCAAGGGCCTCGAACCCGCGGAGGCCGCCTACATCGCCGCCACCCGCGACCGCAGGCCGCTGCGCTTCACCGCACGCGCGGACGAGGAGACCGACCGCGCGTACCGCACGCACTGGATCTCCCCCGACCTCACCCCCGCGCGCCGCGAACGCCTCGCCGCGCGCCAGAACCAGGCGCCCGACCTGGTGGCGGTACTCCCGCTCAAGGACTGGACCTGCGCCTCCTGCCGCGGCACCGGCGACATGCTGGTCATGGAGGACGGCGAGCCGCTCTGCCTGGCCTGCGCCGACCTGGACCACCTGGTCTTCCTGCCCGCCGGGAACGCGGCGCTCAGCCGGCGCGCCAAGAAGGAGAGCGGGCTGTCGGCGATCGTCGTCCGGCACAACCGGCGCCGCAAACGGTACGAGCGGCAGGGCGTCCTGGTCGAGGAGGAGGCGCTGGCCCGCGCCGAGGAGCAGTGCCTGGCCGACGAGGACGCGCGGGCCCGCCGCCGCGCCCGCGACCAGGAACGCCGCGCGCACCAGGACGTGGAGTTCCAGTCCAGGATGGCGGCCGAGATCGTCCGGCTGTTCCCCGGATGCCCGGCGGAGCGGGCGCGGGCGATCGCCGAGCACGCGGGGCTGCGGGGCAGCGGCCGGGTCGGCCGTTCGGCGGCGGGCCGGGAACTGGACGAGAACGCCCTACTGCTCGCCGTCGCCGCGTCCGTCCGGCATCTGGACACCGACTACGACGAGCTGCTGATGTCGGGCCTCCCCCGCCAGGAGGCCCGGGACCGCATCCGCGCCCGCGTCGACGCCGTCCTGGACGGCTGGCGCACCCCCTGACGGTTCCCGCCCTGAGGCCCGGATCGTGGCCTGTCCGTCCCGGCCGCCTCGACGTCCGGGACGGACAGGTCGTGCCCGCGTTCGCGGGCCTCTACTTCGCGGCCAGGAACTCGGTGCGGGCGACGACGGCGGTGTCCGGGTTGTCGCTGAACAGCCCGTCGATGCCCGTCCGGTAGAACAGGTCGTACTCCTTGAGCGCCTGCCCGTACGCGCCGGGCGCGGTGCCGTTGCGCAGGTCGGCGGGCAGGAACTGGTTCTCGTTGCGGAAGGTGTACGGGCTGACCTTCAGCCCGGCGGCGTGCGCGTCCTTCACGAGGGAGGTGGGCGTGCCGATCGTCCCGTCGGCCTTGTTGGGGATCACCAGCGTCTTCTCGGGGCCGATCCAGTCGGCGTAGGTGCCGACCTCCTTGAGACCGGCGGGGGTGATCATCTGGGCGTAGGTGGGTCCCTTGCCGCCCGCGACGGTGTCGTACGGGGCGCCCGAGGTCGAGATCGCCTGGAGCACCGGGACCTTCAGCGCCTTGTCGAGGGTGCGCAGGCTGGTCGGCTCGAACGACTGGACGATGGCGCGGCCGTCGCGGTGGTCCAGGCCGTTGCGCTTGAGGGTGGCGATGAGGGTGTTCTCCAGCGGCAGCCCGATGGAGCGGAAGTAGGTCGGGTGCTTGGTCTCGGGGAAGATCCCGACGCGGCGGCGGTTTTCGCGGCCCAGCCGCTGGGCCAGGTCGATGACCTCCTGAAGGGTCGGAACCTGGTAGCGCCCGTTGTAGAGGGTGTTGTGCTGGCGGACGTCGGGCAGCCGCTCGACGGCGCGCAGCGTCTTCAGCTCGGCGAGGGTGAAGTCCTCGGTGAACCAGCCGGTGACCTTGCGTCCGTCGATCGTCTTGGTCTTCTTGCGGGCCGCGAACTCCGCCCGGCCGCCGACGTCGGTCGTCCCGCCGATCTCGTTCTCGTGCCGCGCCACCAGCTGGCCGTCCTTGGTCGGCACCAGGTCGGGCTCGATGTAGTCGGCGCCCATCTGGACGGCCAGCTCGTACGAGGCGAGGGTGTGCTCGGGGCGGTAGCCCGAGGCCCCGCGGTGGCCGAGCACGATCGGCGCAGCCTTCCCTCGCGCCTCCGCCGTGCCGGGGGCCGCGGTGGCCGGGCCCGCGACCGTCAGCAGCGGCAGCAGGACCGCCGCCGCGCCCAGCAGCGCCGCCCCGCGCCGCCTCCTCGGCCGTGCCCGCTGGGTCCTCCGCGTCGTTCCGCCGGCGGCCATGTCGGCTCCTCTCCCGCGGCGTCCCACGTGCGACCCTCGCCGGGAGATCACCGCGTGCGCCGGAAAAGTACCGAGAGGGCGAGGCCGGGCCAGGGGCCGCCGGTGACGGCCCGGCCAACCTTGATCGGCATGCGGGTGAACGCGCACGGCCGGAAACCGTCACAGTGAGAGAGGAGCACGTAACACTTCGGGAACGCGGTGGAAACATTCGGCCGGATCATCGGAGATGTGCCTCCGCGAACCCCTCCCTCCGCGCCCTTCCCGACCCCCACTCTCCCCGCGGTCTCCGGATCCTCCGGGCCCTCCGGCCGGTACCTCCCGATCGAGGAGCACGGCATCGTCGGCGATCTGCGGACCGTCGCCCTGGTCGGCACCGACGGGACGATCGACTGGTACTGCCCGGCCCGTTTCGACGCCCCCTCGCTGTTCGGCTCGCTGCTGGACGCCCGCAAGGGCGGCTACTTCTCGCTGTCCTGCCGTACGACGACCCGGCCCAAGCAGCTCTACCTGCCCGACACCAACATCCTGATGACCCGCTTCCTCACGGCGGAGGCGGTCGGCGAGATCATCGACTTCATGGTGCCGGAGACCAGTGGCGTGGCGCCGCCGCGCGACCTGCTGGTCCGGCAGGCCAGGGCGGTGCGGGGGCAGGCGACCTTCGAGCTGTGCTGCCGTCCGGCGTTCGACTACGCCCGCGCCGCGCACACCGTCGACCTGGTCGAGGGGGTCGGCGCGGTGTTCACCTCGGCGGCCGGGCGTTGCGTGCTGCGCTCCAGCGTCCCGCTGCGGATCGACGCGGACGGGCTCGGGGCGACGGCGACGTTCACGCTGGAGGAGGGCGAGACCGTCGACCTGGTCCTGGAATGGAACGGCGAGACGCACCCGCTGGTCCCCGGCGAGGCCGACGAGCTGTTCCTGCGCACGTCCGACTTCTGGCAGCGCTGGGTCGGGCAGTCCCGGTACAAGGGCCGGTGGCGGGAGATGGTGCACCGCTCGGCGCTGGCCCTCAAGCTGCTGGTGTACCACCCGACGGGCGCGCTGATCGCCGCGCCGACCACGTCGCTGCCCGAGCACCTGGGCGGGGTCCGCAACTGGGACTACCGCTACAGCTGGCTGCGGGACGCCGCGTTCACCATCTACGCGCTGATGACGCTGGGCTTTCTGGAAGAAGCAGCGGCCTTCATGGAGTGGATCGAGCGGCGTTGCGAGTCCGCGACTTTGGAACGCGACATAATGATCATGTACACGGTGGACGGCAGCGACAAGATCCCCGAGCAGGTGCTGGACCACCTGGACGGCTACATGGGGTCCAAGCCGGTCCGCATCGGCAACAACGCGGTGGGGCAGCGCCAGCTGGACGTGTACGGCGAGATCATGGACTCGGTCTACCTCTACAACCGCGAGGTGCCCATCTCCTACTCCCTCTGGGACGCCCTGTCCAGGCGGCTGGACTGGCTGGCCGACCACTGGGAGGAACCCGACGAGGGCGTCTGGGAGGTGCGCGGCCCGCGCCAGCGCTTCACCTACTCCAGCCTGATGACCTGGGTGGCGTTCGAGCGCGCCGGGCGGATCGCCCGCGACCGCGGCCTGCCCGCCCCGCTGGGCGAGTGGCACGACCTGGCCGCGAAGGCGTACCGGTTCGTGCAGCAGCAGTGCTGGGACCCCGACGTGGGCAGCTACGTCATGCACCCCGGCAGCAGGCAGCTGGACGCCTCGCTGCTGTGCATGCCGCTGCTCAAGTTCTCCGGCCCGACCGACCCGCGCTTCCTGATGACACTGGAGCGGATCGGCAAGGAGCTGGTCTCCGACAGCCTGGTGCACCGCTACGCCATCAACGGCCACGACGGGCTGTCGGGCGAGGAGGGGACGTTCAACCTCTGCTCGTTCTGGTACGTGGAGGCGCTCACCCGGGCGGGGCAGGTCCGGGAGGCGCGGATGGTCTTCGAGAAGATGCTCACGTACGCCAACCACGTCGGCCTGTACGCCGAGGAGATCGGCGCGTCCGGGGAGGCCCTGGGGAACTTCCCGCAGGCCTTCACCCACCTGGCGCTCATCAGCGCCGCCGTCAACCTCGACCGCGCCCTCGACCGCTCCTGACGAATGGTGAAACGACCACTTCACTGTGTGTTGCGTTCGTTGTCGACTGTTCCTTCCATCGGCCTCAATAACGTGACCTGCACTTGATGTGTGGATATTTCGCGCAGGTCGTTCCTGGCGGGCACCGGCCTGGCTCCGCTCGCGCCGGCCGGGTCGCGGTCGCCGGCCCGGCGCCTGGCCGACCCCTTCGAACTGGGGGTCGCCTCGGGCGATCCGTCCCATGACGGGTTCGTCCTCTGGACCAGGCTGGCCCCCCGTCCGCTGGCGGAGGACGGGCTGGGCGGGCTGCCGTCGCCGGGAAGCGGCGTCGGCGTGGAGTGGCAGGTCGCCGAGGACGAGCGGTTCGCGCGGGTCGTCCGGTCGGGGCGGGCCACGGCGCGGCGGGCGAGCGCGGGCAGCGTGCACGTCGAGCTGCACGGGCTGCGCCCCGGGCGCGAGTACTTCTACCGCTTCCGCGCGGGCGGGCACCTCTCCCCGGTGGGACGCACCCGGACGACGCCCCAGGCCGGGGCCCTGACGCCGCTGACCTTCGCCGCCGCGTCCTGCGCCTACTACGAGCACGGCTACTTCACCGCCTACAGGCGCATGGCCGAGCAGCACCCCGACCTGGTGGTGCACCTGGGCGACTACATCTACGAGGACTCCGCCGGGGACAAGCCGCAACCGCTCCCGATCGTGCGCAGGCACGTCGGCGGCACCTGCCGGACGCTCGCCGACTTCCGGCTGCGCCACGCGCAGTACAAGACCGACCCCGACCTGCAGGCCGCGCACGCCGCCGCGCCCTGGGCCGTGGTGTGGGACGACCACGAGGTGGAGAACAACTGGGCGGGCGACAACCCGGGCAAGAAGACGCCCGGGTTCGCCTCACGCAAGGAGGCGGGCTTCCGCGCCTACTACGAGCACATGCCGCTGCGGCGTTCCTCGCTCCGTCCCAACGGGAGCCTCCGGCTGACCCGCCGGCTGTACTGGGGCGACCTGGCGGCGTTCCACATGCTCGACACCCGGCAGTTCCGGGCCGACCAGCCCTGCGAGGACGGTGTGCGCACCGGCTGCGACGACCGCCTGCAGCGGCGCCGCACCCTGCTGGGCAACGGCCAGCTCGAATGGCTGGACGCGGGCCTGCGGGGCTCGCGCGCCCGCTGGAACGTGCTGGCCCAGCAGATCTTCCTCGCCCAGCGCGACCACCTGCTCGGGCCGGGCCTGGAGGTCGCGCTGGACGGCTGGGACGGCTACGCGGCCGAACGCGAGCGCCTCCTCAACTCCCTGCTGGCCTCCCGCGCCCGCAACCCGGTCGTGCTGACCGGCGACGTCCACGTGGCGCACGCCAACGAACTGCGGGCCGACTTCGACGACCCCGGCTCGGCGCGGGTCGGCATCGAGCTGGTCGCCACCTCGATCGCCAGCGACGGCGACGGCTACCACGACCCGGTGTCCAATTCGGCGATCCGCGCGGAGAACCCGCACATCGCCTACATCGACCAGCGCCGCGGCCACGTGCTGTGCAGGGCGGCGCCGGGAGAGCTGCGCGCCGAGTTCCACACCGTTCCGCACATCACCCGCAAGGGCGCCCCGGGCTCGGTCTCGGCCGTGTTCACCGTCCCGGACGGCGCCCGCTCGCTGGGCAGCGCCTGACCGCCCGGCCGACCACCGGGCGGGGCGGGCCCGCGGCGTCACCCGAACGAGTAGCCGAGCAGGCCGCGGACGGTGAGGGGCACGACGGCCGTGGCCGGCGCGGAGGCGGCCGGCGTGGAGGCGGCTCGCGCGGAGGCGGCGCCGCCGAAGGAGGCGACCGCGCCACCGTATCCGGCCGCGCCCGGCGCGCCGATCAGCAGGCCGCCGCGGCGGACCGCCAGCGACCAGCCGAACTGCCCGTCCGGCCCGAGCGGGGAGCCGATCGTGGCCGCCCTCCGCCCGGTCAGGCCGCTTCCGTCCCGGCCGCGCAGCACGGTCACCGCGCTCCGTCCGGGGGCGCCCACCGCGAGATCGTCGGTGCCGTCCCCGGTGAGGTCGCCGGACGCGAGCGCCGCCCCGAACCGGTCGTACGGCCCCTCGTGCCCGCGTCCGGTCCAGGTCCGGCCCGTCTGCCGGAGCGAGCCGCCGTCCAGGACCTGCACGGCGCCCTCGCTGTAGCCGGTGGACGCGCCCTCGTCGCCCTCCTCGCCCGGGACGCCGATCGCCAGCTCGTCGCGGCCGTCGCCGTCGAAGTCCCCGGTGGCCAGCGCCGATCCGAAGTGGTCGAGCCGTTCCCGCGATCCGCCGACGCCCGGTTCGTCCTGGGATACATAGTCGGCGGTGCGCGCGACCGGGTCGAGCACCGTCACCGAGCCCTGGCTCTTGGGACCGTCGCCCGGCGCGCCCACCGCGATCTCCGCGGCGTCGTCGCCGTCGAGGTCGCCGGCCGCGAGCACGGCCCCGAACCCGTCGGTCTCCGCCGGGGACTGCCCGACCCAGGAGGTGCCCTGCCCGACGACCGGCCCCGGCCGCAGCCCGCGCCCCTTCAGCCCGAAGACCGCGACACCGCCGCCGCCGTCCATGCCCGGCGCCCCGACGACCAGCTCGTCGTCCCGGTCGCCGTCGAGGTCGGCGGCGGCGAGGGCCGCGCCGAACCGGTCGGTCCCGTGCGGGCGGCCGAGATCCGCGGCCGACAGGATCCGGTCGGCGCGCAGCCCGCTCGGGGAGCCGAGGTAGATCCGCACGGCGCCGTGCCCCTCCGCGCCGGGGCGGCGGGTGCCGAAGACCCGGTCGGGCACGCCGACCGCCAGGTCCGCGCACCTGTCGCGGTCGAAGTCGCCGACCGCGAGCGCCGCCCCGAAGCCGGCACCCGGCTCGGGCGGGGCCTGGGCGAGCAGGACGGGCGCGGCGGCGTCCCCGTACCGGACGGCGACGGCCCCGGCCCGGGACCGCCCGCCGGACGCGGCGTACGGCGCCCCGGCGATCAGCTCGGCGGCCCGGCACGGCCCCGTCGGGACATACGCGGCCGGCAGCGCCCCGGCCGGGCCCCGGTCCCCCGGAACGGGCGCGACGACGGCGACCAGCGGCGCCGACGCGCCCGGAACACCGATCAGGCAGAGCACGGCGAGCAGGCGGAGGCGGGGCCTTCGGCGGGAGGCGATGCGCACACCGGCAACGTCCCCACCCCGTGGAACGCCTGATCACCCACCGGATGACGGCCGCGTGACTACGTGGCGACGACCTCGTAGTCGACCTTGTGCTCGTCCAGGTCGCGCAGCGCCTCCGCCGAGGCGCCCGAGTCGACCAGCACCCGATCGAACGCCGACAGCGGCGCCAGCCGGTGCAGCGCGACCCGGCCGAGCTTGGAGTGGTCCAGCATCAGCACGGTGCGCGCCGCCGAGGAGATCATGGCCCGCTTGACCGAGACGATGTGCTGCTCCTGGTGGTGGGCGTAGCCGCCGGACACCGCCGAGGTGGACACGAAGCACAGGTCCACGCTCAGCGACTCGACCGCCTCCACGCACGACACCCCGAGGAACGACTCGTGCAGCGCGTCGTAGTCGCCGCCGAGCGCCATCAGCCGGATGCCGGGCGCGTCCGACAGCAGGTTGAGCCCCTCCAGGAAGTTGGTGACGACGGTCAGCGGGGTGATGCCCGGAAGGAGCCGGGCCAGGGCCAGCACGGTGGTGGAGTCGTCCAGCATCACCGCCATGCCCGGCTCGATCAGCTCCAGCGCCCGCCGCGCCACCGCCTCCTTCTCCGCCAGCATCGACTTGCGGCGGAAGGCCACGTTGCTCTCGAACACCCCGGACGGCTGCGCCGTCACCCCGCCGCGGAACTTGCGGACGACGCCCTGCCGCTCCAGCTCGTCCAGGTCCCGGTGGATGGTCATCAGGCTGACCCGGAACCGCTCCGCCAGCTCGGCCGCGGTGGCCGAGCCCGCCGAGAGCACCTGCTCCGCGATCGCCTCCTGACGCGAGGCCGGGCCGCGCCGCCCGCCGTCCTTTGCCATCCCCTTATTCTCCACCCGCGGGCGGGCCGGAACGGCGGGAAGCGGCGGCCGGATCGGGCGCCGGACCCGGCCGTGCCCGGCTCACGCCGCCGCGGCCCAGCGCTCCCGGGCGACGGCCACGCGGCCGAGGTAGTCGGCATAGCCCTCGGCGTGGAAGGCGGCCCGGTCCGGGTCGGGCTCGTAGCGGGCGGTGGCGGCCGTCCACTCCGTGCTCTCCAGCGGGGTCCCGAGGCGTTCGGCGGCGGCCAGCACGGCGCCGCGCGCGCCGACCTCCCCGGCCGCGATCCTGATCGGACGGCCCAGCACGTCGGCGAACAGCTGGAGCAACGCCTCACTGCGCGTCCCGCCGCCGCACACCGCCAGCTCGCCGGTGAGCCCCGCGGCGTCCAGGCAGTGCCGCGCCGCGTAGGCGATCCCCTCGCAGGTGGCGCGGACCAGGTCGGCGGGGGTGGTCTCCAGGCTCACCCCGGTGAACTCCGCCCGCGCGCGCGTCTCCACGAACGGCGCCCGCTCCCCCGACGGCGCGAAGTAGGGCAGCACCTTCACGCCGCCCGCGCCCGGCGGCGAGCCGGCCAGCAGCCCGGCGAGCGCGTCGTGCCGCAGCCCGGCCGTCCGCAGCGTCCAGTCCAGCGCGGCCGTCCCGACCATCGCGGGCATCGCGCGCAGCCACCGGCCCGGCCGGGTCATCGCCAGGTGGTAGCCGGACGGCTCGGCGTCCAGGTCGACGCGGTCCACCACGACCTGGCAGGCCAGCGTGGTCCCGATGATCACCAGCCCGTCGCCGGGCTCGGTGACCCCGGCGCCGAGCGCGCACGCCGACAGGTCGAACGGCCCGCCCGCGACCGGGGTCCCGGCGGGCAGCCCGGAGCCGCCCGGCCGGGCCTCGCCCGCCGGCAGCGGGTCCTCGACCGGCGCCAGCAGCCCCGCCCGGTGCGCCAGCCCGCACGCCTCGATCGCGCCCCGGTGGTACGAGCGGGACCACGGGTCCAGGAACGGCATCGAGGCGTCCGAGACGTCGGTGGCCCGGATCCCGGTGAACCGCTGGAAGATCACGTCCTTGCAGTACGCGGCGGTCGCGGCGGCGTCCAGCGACCGCGGCTCGTGGCGGTCCAGCCAGGCCAGCACCGGCGCCGGGCAGCCGGGGAACATGGCCGACCCGGTCGCCCGCCACACCTCCGCGGCCGTCCCGCCGGCCATCCACTCGGCGAGCAGGCCGGTGGCGCGGGCGTCCATCCAGGAGATCGCCGGACGGACCGGGCGGGCGGCGGCGTCCACCAGCCACACCCCGTCGCCCTGCCCGGTCAGCCCGGCCAGCTCGGGCGGCGCGGGCAGCCCGGCGACCAGCGTCCGCACGACCTGCTCGACAGCGCCGTACACCGCCTCGGCGTCCTGCTCGACACGGCCGTCGTGCATGTCGAGCGCCAGGGGGACGGACTCGACCGCGAGGATCTCACCGCCCGCGCCGAACGCGGCGGCCTTGACCACGGACGTGCCCGCATCGATCCCGACGAACATCGCGGCCTCCTCGGAGCGCCTGGAAAGGGTAGAAACTAGGGCCTGTCTCAGACCGGGCTCAAGCGCCGCGCGAGCGCGATGCCGCGCTCGCCCAGGCCCGGTAGCGGGAGCCGGTGAGCGAGAACCGGTAAGCGAGAGCCCGGTAAGGCGAGCGCCGTGGGCCGGGACTTTGCGGCACGGCCACCCGATCACGGATTGAGGCAGTGCGCCAGGGGCTCGCCGCGGCGGTACCGGCCGACCTCGGCGGCGACGATCCGGGCGGCCTTCTCGGCGACCGCCCGGCTGGCCCCGCCCAGGTGCGGGGTCATGACCAGGTTGGGCGCGGTGAAGATCCGGGATCCCGGCGGGGGCGGCTCCTCGGCGAAGGTGTCCAGGCCCGCGCCCATCAGCTGACCGGACTCCAGGGCGTCGCACAGCGCGTCCTGGTCCAGCAGCGGGCCCCGGGCGACGTTCACCAGCACGGACCCGTGCGGCATCAGGCCGATCTCGCGGGCGCCGATCAGTCCCCGGGTCTCGGGGGTCAGCCGCGCGTGCAGGGAGACGATGCGGGAGCGGCGCAGCAGCTCGTCCAGCGAGGCAACAAGCTCGCCCGGGACCTCGCCCTCGGCGTAGGGGTCGAAGACCAGCACCTCGGCGCCGAAACCCGCCAGGATCCGGGCGACCCGGCCGCCGACCGCGCCCGCGCCGACCAGCCCGACCGTGGTGCCTTCCAGTTCCAGCCCGCAGTTCTCGTAGGAGTAGTGGTCCCCGGCCCACTGGCCGCGCAGCGCGAGCGCCGCGTGCGTCTCGGGGATCCGGCGCAGCGTCGCCAGCAGGATCCCGACGGTGAACTCGGCCGTCGCGGTGGCGTTGCGGCCCGGCGCGTAGCAGACCCGCACGCCGCGTTCGGTGGCCGCCTCCACGTTGACGTTGACGGGGCCGCCCCGGCTGACCACGACCAGGCGCAGGCCGGGCGCGTTCTCCAGCACCTTGCGGGTGAACGGGCCCATCTGGGTGACGGCCACCTCGATCCCCTCCACCGCCTCGATCATGGTGTCCTCGGAGCCGGACGCCTCGTCCACCTCGGCGACGGGCCCGAACGGCTCCACCGGCCAGGGCAGGGTCAGCTCCCGCACCGCGGGCCCGTCCCCGATCTCGGCGCGCAGCGCGCCCACCAACAGGTCGGTCCGGACGAAATGGTCTCCGGCGGCAAGGATCGTCATCGGCTCTCCATCTTCGGTAGCGCTTCCTCGGTGTCGGCATCCGGGGTGGGAGTCTCAGGCCGGCGGAAATCCTGGATCTAACACCGCTGGAGGGAGTTATTAACATTGAAAGTGGGTTAATTCACAGAGATTGTAACAGGAAGCCCTGGCCGTCCAAGGCCTGCGGCGCACGAGTTCACGACCACCGAAGCGGCTCCGACCATGGTCCGGTCGAGCGACCGGCCGCCTTGCTAGAGGTCACCCGGATTGTTATAACTTCACAGGACCAGCCGAGAACTTAACGGAGGACATCGTGCCCGTATCCGATGGCGACCGTCCTCCCTGCTGGCTGGGCATCGATCTCGGCACGCAGAGCGCGCGGGCGCTGCTGGCCGACGCGACCGGGCGGGTGCTCGGCCGCGGCGCCGCCCCGCTCGCCGGGCACCGCCCCTCCCCCGGACGGCACGAGCAGGACCCCGAGGACTGGTGGTCGGCCGTCCGCGCCGCCGTCCGCGCGGCGCTCGCCGGCCCGGACGCGGCGTCCGTGCGCGGCGTCGCCGTCTGCAGCACCTCCGGGACGGTGCTGCTTGCCGGGCCGTCCGGCGAGCCGCTGACACCCGGGCTCATGTACGACGACGGCCGCGCGGGCGACGAGGCCGCCGAGGCGCAGGCCGCCGGGGCCGAGGTCTGGGACCGGCTCGGCGTGCGCATCCAGACGTCCTGGGCGCTGGCCAAGGCGCTGTGGCTGGTCCGGCGGCACGCGCCGCCCCCCGGCGCCCGCCTCCTCCACCAGGCCGACGTCATCACCGGGCGGCTCGTCGGCGGCGCCGTCCCCACCGACTCCAGCCACGCCCTCAAGACCGGCTACGACCTGCTCTCCGAAGGCTGGCCGTGCGAGGTCCTCGAGTCCCTGGGCCTGGACGGCGCGCTGCTGCCCGCCGTCGTCCGGCCCGGCACGGTGCTCGGCGAGGTCTGCGCGGCGGCGGCCGAGGCCACCGGGATCCCCGCCGGCACCCCCGTGATCGCCGGGATGACCGACGGCTGCGCCTCCCAGCTCGGCTCCGGCGCGCTGCGCGTGGGGCGGTGGAACTCCGTCCTCGGCACCACCCTGGTGCTCAAGGGCGTCACCGCCGAGCCCGTCCGCGACCCGGCCGGGGTGATGTACAGCCACCGCTCCCCCGACGGCGGCTGGCTGCCCGGCGGCGCGTCGAGCGTGGGCGCGGGCGTGCTCTCCGGCGACCGCGACCGGCTGGCGGTGCTGGACGCCGAGGCGGCGGCCTTCGAGCCGTCCACCGCCGTGGCCTACCCGCTGGTCTCCCGGGGCGAGCGGTTCCCGTTCCTGGCCCCCGACGCGGTCGGGTTCATGCTCGGCGAGCCTGCCGGCGAGGCCGACCGGCACGCGGCGCTGCTCCAGGGCGTCGCGCTGGTGGAACGGCTCGCGCTGTCCTACGTTCAGGCATTGGGCGCCCCGGTCGAAGGGCCGGTGACGTTCACCGGCGGGGCGGCGCGCAGCGCGTACTGGTGCCGGCTCCGGGCGGACGTGCTCGGCCGGCCGGTGCGGATCCCCGAGCACGCCGACGCCGCGCTCGGGATGGCGGTCCTGGCCGCCTACGGCACCACGGCCCCTGGGCCCGGCCGCTCGCTGGCGGACATCGCCGAGTCCATGGTCCGGATCCGCGCCACCGTCGAGCCCCGGCCCGGCGGGGCCGAGCGGTTCGCCGGGCCGTACCGGCGGCTGCTGGACGAGTTGGAACGGCGCGGCTGGCTGCCCCCCGAGGTGGCCGCCCACGCGAGGGGGAACGAGTGATGACCGCGAGCGGCACCGCGCCAGCCGGGGAGGCCGCGGCGACGACCCTGTACCTGGTGCGGCACGGGCAGACCGTGTGGCACGCCGAGAACCGCTACGCCGGGATCAGCGACATCGGGCTGACCGGCACGGGCCGCGAGCAGGCCCGGCGGCTGGCGGAGTGGGCGGCGGGCACCGCGATCGACGCGGTCTGGGCGTCGCCGCTGAGCCGTACCCGGGCCACGGCCGCGCCCGCCGCCAACGCGCTCGGGCTGCCGGTCACCGTGGACGGCGACCTGGTGGAGCTGGACTTCGGCACCGCCGAGGGGCATGTGCTGGCCGAGCTGCCGCCCGCCGATGTGGCGGCGTTCCGGGCCGATCCGGTCGCGGGCGCGTTCCCTGGCGGGGAGCATCCGGTCAAGGCGGCGGCGCGCGGCATCGGCGCGCTGCGCCGCATCGCGCACCGGCACGAGGGCGAGCGGGTGCTGGTGGTCACGCACAACACGCTGCTGCGGCTGATGCTGTGCGAGCTGCTGGGCATCCCGGCCTCCCGCTACCGCGCGGTGTTCCCGAGGGTGGGGAACTGCGCGGTCACCGAGCTGCGGATGGCCGGGGACGACACCGCGCTGATGTCCTACAACGTCCCGCTCTAGAAACGTCCCACTCTAGGACGGACTCTGAACGGAACGGTCCGGCGGCGGCGCCGGCAGGGCCTCCCGGCGCCGCCGCCGGGAGGCACCGCGCGGGTCGTCAGGCGAGGTCGAAGGTCTCCGGATCCGGGCCGAGCCGGGTGCCGCTGTCGAGCGCGCCGATCGCGGCCATCTCCTCGCCGGTCAGCTCGAACCCGAACACCTCGGCGTTCTCCGCGATCCGGGACGGCGTCACCGACTTGGGGATGACGACGTTCCCCAGCTGAAGGTGCCAGCGCAGCACCACCTGCGCGGGGGTGCGGCCGTGCGCCTTCGCGATCGGGGCCAGTGCGGGGTCGTCGAGCAGGCCCTGGCCCTGCCCGAGCGGGCTCCACGCCTCGGTGGCGATGCCGTGCTCCTGGTGGAAGGCGCGCAGGCCGTCCTGCTGGAGGTAGGGGTGCAGCTCGATCTGGTTGACGGCCGGGACGACGGAGGCCTCGTCGATGATCCTTCGCAGCGTCTCCAGGGTGAAGTTCGACACCCCGACGGCGCGGACGCGGCCGTCGGCGAGCAGCTTCTCGAACGCGCGCCAGGTGTCCAGGTAGCGCCCGCGGCCCGGCATCGGCCAGTGGATCAGGTAGAGGTCCAGGTACTCCAGGCCGAGCCGCTTCATGCTGGCGTCGAACGCGCGCAGCGTGGCGTCGTACCCCTGGTCGGAGTTCCACAGCTTGGTGGTGACGAACAGCTCCTCGCGCGGCACCCCGGAGGCGCGCAGGCCCCGGCCGGTGCCCGCCTCGTTGCCGTAGATCTGGGCGGTGTCGACGCTGCGGTAGCCCGTCTCCAGGGCCGTCCGCACCGCGCTCTCGGCCTCGGCGTCGCCCACCTGCCACACCCCGAACCCGAGCTGCGGCATCGCGACGCCGTTGTTCAGCGTGACGTCTGGAACGGTCACGGTTCCCCCTGTCGGCATCGATTCATGATCTTTATCCAGGATAGGCGCGGCGCAGCCCGTCGAGGTGGGCGGCCACCGCGGCGCGCATCCGCTCGGGGGTCGTGACCCGCGGATGCAGGGCGGCGTGGACGGCCAGGCCGTCCAGCAGGGCGTGCAGCCGGTCGGCCTCGAGCTCGGCGTCCGCCTCCGGGGCGAGGGGCCTGATCAGCGCCAGGCAGCCCGAGCGCAGCGCGCCGTGCGCCTCCTCGCACAGCGCCCGCAGCTCCGGGTCGACGAGGGCGCGGGCGGTGAAGGCGAGCCACACCTGGTTCTCGGCGGCGCGCTCGGCGTCCATCGGGAGCAGCTCCTCCAGGACGCGGGCGGCGCGCTCGCGCGGATCGCCGCCGGCCGCGGGGATGCCCTCGATCCGCCGCTCGATCCGCTCGATGATCGTGCGCAACGTGAACGCCAGCAGCTCGGGCTGGGTGGCGAAGTAGTGGCGCAGCGAGCCCGTCGCCAGCCCCGCCTCGCGGGCCACGTTGCGGACCGAGGCCCGGTCCAGGCCGTCCCGCCGGACCACCCGCCACACGGCCGCGGCCACTTCCTGCCGGCGCCTGGCCGGATCCACCACCTTCGGCATGGGACTTTTATAGCACAAGCGTGCTACATTCGCGGTGATGGCACAGTCGTACTAAAAAAGGACCGGTCATGAACCGCACCCTCCTGGTCACGCTCACCACCGCCCCGCTCCTGCTCACCGGCTCGGGAGTCGCCGCGGCCGCCGCCGCGCAGGCCGCCGGCGGCGGCGCCTTCACCACCCCCGAACACCGCTTCACCACCGCGACCGCCGCGCTCAAGACCGACGAGATCGAAGTGGGGGCCGAGCAGGCCCGCGCCGGGAACCCCATGCCCGACGTCGGCGAACTCGCCCAGGTCAAGATCGTGGTCCGCCCGGCGGACCCCCGCGTCCCCCTCTTCGTGGGGATCGCCCCCAAGAACCAGGCTGAGGACTACCTGCGCGGGGTGGCGCACGAGGAGTTCGTCTCCGCCGGCCTCGCCCCGTTCACGCCCGTGTTCCACCACCGCCCCGGCACGCCCCGGGCCGGCGCTCCCCCGGCCGGCCGGCCGTTCTGGACGGCCACCTCATCGGGCACCGGCACCCGCACGCTGACCTGGAACAAGACCGGGGGTGCCTGGTCGGTCGTGGTCATGCGCCTGGACGGCCGTCCCGGCGTCGACGCGCACGCCTCGATCGGCCTGCGCTTCGGCTTCCTCGCCCCCGCCGCGATCCTCGTCCTGGCCGCCGGGACCGCGCCGCTCGCCTGGGCGGTGGCCGCGCGGCGCCGGAGCGCGGCCCGCCTTCCGTCTTCATGATCGAGCCCGTACGCTGCCGCGCATGACAGCCTCAGACGAGATCGCGGAACTGGAACGGGCGGCGCAGCGGCTGCTGGACGGGCGCGTGGCGGCGATCCGCGAGCTGGCCGTGGCGCGGCGGGACCGCGACCGGCTCCGGGCCGAACTGGAGGACGCCGAACGGGAGTACGGCGCCCGGTACGCCGAGGCCGAGCGGGCCGGCTGGCAGGAGTCGGAGCTGAAGGAGCTGGACTTCGCCGATCCGGAGCGGCGCCCGCGCGGCCGTCCCCGCCAGTCGGGCGCGGGCGGGCGCCGCAAGAAGGCCGCCGCCGCGCAGCCGGCACCCCAGCCCGAACCGGCGCCGCAGCCCGTACCGCAGCCCGCGCCCGCGCCGCAGCACGCGGCTCCGGCGGGGCCGTCCGCTCAGCCCGCGCCCGTACCGTCGGCGGCGTCCTGGGAAGCGGAACGCCACGGCTGACCGCACGGATTTGCCGGCGCGCGAGGGACCGGGCCGTCCTCCTCGATTGGGGGCGGCCCGGTCCGTCGTTCTCGTCAAGAGTCGATGCGAAAGACGGGGACGCCGGGCAGGACCCCGGTCAGCTGCTCGTCGGTGGGCTTCTTGGGCAGGTCCTCGAAGAAGCGGGCGACCTCCCAGCCCCAGCGCTTGAAGTAGGCGCGCACGATGGGGAGCTTCTCCTCGTCGGGCAGCTCGGTGACGGTGATCGCCTCGGTGGCGCGCCCGAGGTGCAGCTCGCCGCCGCCGGAGGCGCGGATGTTGCGGACCCACTGGGTGTTGCCGCGCGCGGCGACCAGGTAGCGCGCCCCCTCGTGGGTGAGCAGGTTGACCGGGTTGCTGCGCCACTTCCCGCTGGTCCGGCCCCGGACGGCGAGGATGCGGGTGCCGAACAGGCTGATCCCGTGCCGGGTCAGGAAGCCGACGGCCCGGTTGAAGTAGGGCTCGAATCCGCTGGCGGTGACGTTCCGGTCGGCCGGGTTCTTCTCGGCGGCGTTCATGATCTCTCCTTGCGGTTTGTGAGCAGTGCTCTCGCTTAAGAGCAGTGTGCACGAGAACGACGCATCTTGCAAGAGCAGTGCTCTCTATTTTGGTCAGCGCTCCGAAATCTGGCAGACTGCCGGCATGAACGCGAGCCGTACCGCCCGGGAGCGCGCCCGCGCGGAGCTGACCCGGGAGATCAAGGACGAGGCCCGGCGCCAGTTGCGGGCGTCGGGCGCGCAGGGGCTGTCGCTGCGCGCCGTCGCGCGCGAGCTGGGCATGGTGTCCTCGGCGCTGTACCGCTACTTCCCGAGCCGGGACCGGCTGCTGACCGAGCTGATCATCGACGCGTACGACGCGCTCGGCGAGCGGGTCGAGCGGGCGGGCACGGCCGGCGGCGACGCCCCCCGCGCACGCTGGCGGGCCCGCTGCGCCGCCGTCCGGGAGTGGGCGCTCGCGCACCCGCACGAGTACGCACTGGTCTACGGATCGCCCGTCCCAGGCTACGAGGCACCCGAGACCACGATCGGCCCCGCGTCCCGCACCCCCATCGCCCTGCTGGAGGTGCTCCAGGACGCCGCGCGGGCCGGGGTGCTGCGGGTGCCGGACGACGGCCTGGCGCCCGAGCTCGACGCGCAGGCGGCCCGGACGGCAGGGCTGGCCGACCTCGATGTGCCCGAACCCGCCGTGGTCCGCGGCATGATCGCGTGGACCCAGCTGTTCGGCATGATCGGGTTCGAGCTGTTCGGCCACCTCGACCGCACCATGGACCCGGCCGGCGCGTTCTTCGCCCACACGGTCGAGCTGATGGCCGACTTCGTCGGGCTACCGCCCGGGACGTGAAAAGCCGGGAGGGGCCCCTGGCGCGGAGCCCCTCCCGGTATCCGGTGCGCGCGGGTCGGTCAGGACGTGAAGGTCCAGGTGCCCGAGCCGACGGTGCGGACGGCGCCGCCCGGGACGTGCACCTCGGCGGTGCTGCCCGGCGGCACGGTCACGGTCAGCTCCACCCCGTCGCCCGCCTTCTTCCACGACGTACGGACCTCGCCGTACGGGGTCCGGCGGGTCGCCGACGCGTGGCTCAGGTCGCCGACCACCGACGGCCTGATCAGCAGCTCGCGGAAGCCGACCGAGTCGGGCGCCTGGTCGATCCCGGCCAGCCGGGAGGTGAACCAGGCGTCGATGGCGCCGAGCATGAAGTGGTTCTGCGACTGGCCGCTGCCGCCGTCCCACATCTCGCCGAGCGCGGTGTTGCCGCTGACGACCTGGTAGCCGTAGCTGGGGCTGTCCGTCTGCGACACGATCTTGTAGAGGACGTCGTCGCGGCCCGCCTCCGACAGCACACGGATCGCCGAGGGCAGCGAGATCTCGCCGAGCAGCAGGTGCCAGCCGGCCTGCTCGATGCTGGACACCAGGTGGCCGAGCAGCCGCTGCCGCTGGTCGGCGGGCACCGCGCCCATGTCGAGCGCCATCGCCTCGGCGCCCATCCCGCCGCCGCCGAACGTGCCGGTCGCCGGGTCGTACAGCCGGTCCGACAGGGCCTTGGCGCTGAGGTCGGCCTTGGCCTTGAACGCGGCGGCCTCCGAGGCGTGCCCGAGCGTGCCGGCGATCTTGGCGAGGGTCTCATTGACCCGCCACCAGCCGTAGGTGCCGGAGACCAGCTTGGGGAAGGTCCGGTCGGGGGTGATCCAGTCGCCGAGGGTGTAGTCGGTCAGCCCGCCGGTGACCCGGTTCTCCAGGTGCGCGGCGTACCGCTTCATCGCCGCGTAGTGGGTGCGCATGGTCTCGGTGTCGCCGTAGGCGCGGTACAGCTGCCACGGCACGACGACGAACGCGCCGCCCCAGTTCGAGTCGTCGCGGTAGGACCCGGACAGCACCGTGTAGTCGGGCACGGTGGAGGGGATCAGCCCGGTCTCGGTCTGCGCGTCCGCCATGTCCTGGACGACCTTGCGCAGGTGGGCGTGCACGTCGTAGTTGGCCGCGAGGGTGTCGCCGACCAGGTGCGTCTGCTCCAGCCAGCCGAGCTTCTCGCGGCTGGGGCAGTCGGTGAACACGCTCATCATGTTGCCCTCGACGGCCCGGCGGACCAGCCCGTGGATGCCGTTGACGAGGCCGTTGGAGGAGGTGAACGAGCCGGCGGAGTCGTTGGCGGCGTGCAGCACCTGGCCGCGCACCCTGATGGAGGCGCCCTCGGGCAGCCCGCGCACCTCCAGGTAGCGGAAGCCGTGATAGCCGAACCGCGGATGCCACGTCTCGGGGCTCGCGCTCCGGGTGGTGTACTCGTCCCAGATGGGGCTGCCGACGTTGCTGATCGACTGGTGGGGCCGGCCGTCGCGCAGGCTCTCGGCCATGACGATCCGCACCGTGGTGCCGGCCGGGGCGTCGATGGTGATCTCGGGACGGCCGGCGATGTTCCGGCCGATGTCGTAGACCTGGTGGCCGTCGCCGGAGCCGATCTTCTTCCCGTCCAGGTTCTCGATCACCCGGACCGGCTCGATGGACCGCCCGCCGAGCACGGTGGACGGGCCGGGCGCGGCGACCGGGACGGCGGTGTCCCAGCCCGTGCGGGAGGCGCCGGGCCAGTCCCAGCCGGGCCGCTCGCGGCGGGCGTCGTGGTCCTCGCCGCCGTACCAGTTGGAGAAGGTGACCGGGCCGAGCGCGGTGCGCCAGGACCCGTCGCTGCCGATCCGCCGGACGCTGCCGTCGGCGAGCGTGACCTCCAGCTGGGCGATCAGCTTGGGGTCGCTGATGGTGCCGGCGAACTTGCGGTACCGGTCGGGGGTGGAGATGACGTTGGCGGCGCCGTTGCCGAGCTCGACGCCGAGGGTGTTGCCGCCTGGGCGGAGCATGCCCGTCACGTCGTAGGTGGCGTAGGTGGTGCGCTCGGCGAACCCGGTGTTGGCGGGCTCCAGCTCGGCGTCGCCGATCCGGGTGCCGTTCAGGCGGGCCTCGTACACGCCCAGGCCGCTGACGTAGAGCCGGGCGGAGCGTGCGCCGCGCGGCAGCGCGAAGTCCTTGGCGAAGATCGGCAGGGCCTCGGGAACGGGGGACTCGGGCGGCTCCTGCCCGGTGACCGTCGCCCTGGTCTCGTACGGGCCGGCGGCGGCGTCGCTCGTCCCGACCGTGAAGTCGGCCGGCGAGTAGGGGACCTTGGAGCTGTCCTTGGCCGGGCCGTCGGTACGCGGGTAGAGCAGCACCTGGTCGAAGGTCTTGGCCTCCTTGAGGTCGACCGTCAGGACCAGCGGCCTGTCGGAGACGTCGGCCTTCGTGTAGGCGGAGCTGGACCATCCGGCGAAGCCCTGGTCGGTGGTCTGGGTGCCGTCGGTGAGGTACCGCGGCGCCCAGACGCGGTTGACGTTGCCGCCGGTGTCGGAGGGCGTCACGGTCGTCCCGGCGGCCAGGTTGGCGCCCGGGTCGGCGGAGTCGCGGACCTCCAGCTCGGCGAGCTGGAGCCGCCAGGTCCGGTCGGGCAGGTTCTCGACCCTGGGCAGGCCGAGCTTGGTCACGTCGATGCGGACGTAGCGGGCGGTGGTCTTCGGCAGCTTCACCATGATCGGGGTGGGCTTCTTCTGCGAGACCTGCCAGTCCTCGTGGCCGATCCACCGGCCCGACCAGTCCGACGGCGAGGTCAGCCCGGTCTCGAACCAGGCGGGCGACGACCAGCCCGACTCCCGGCCGCCGGTCCAGACCTTGACGCGCCAGTACACGCGGGCGCGGCTGCCCAGTTTCCTGCCCGCGTAGTCGACGCGCTGGGCGGCCGAGCCGACGCGGCCGGTGTCCCACAGGTCGGCGCGCCCGCCGCGCAGGCGGCTCTCGCTGGTGGCGGCCTGGATCCGGTACGCGGTCTGGGCGGTCCCCCGGCCGCCGGCGGCGAGCCGCCAGGTCAGCGGGGGCGTGGTGTCGTCGATGCCGAGGGCCTTGGTCAGGTCGGCGGCACGGAGGCCGGTGGCGGCTCCGGTTCCGCCTCCGGGGTCGGCGTGCGCCGCGGGGACGGCCAGAGCCGTCAGCGGTAGCGCGGCGGTGAGTGCCGCGGCCGCGAGGCCGCGCAAGGGGGGCATGCGCAAAACGAACTCCTAGTGAAAAGGCTGAGCGGCGGGGGCGGCCCGTCAGCGGACGGGCCTCACGACGGCCTTCCGCGCTGGTGCAGCGCGGCCACGTCGGGATCCCTCTGGGGGGACGCCCCCCCAGACCCCCCGGCAACGGCTGCGCCGACATTCCTCGCTACGCTGCGGATGTCGGCGGCCGGCAGCGCGTGGTTGTAGATGCGGAAGTCGGCGGCCTGGCCGTGCATGAACGGGTGGCGGGTGTCCTGGGACCGGCCGACGAAGTTCTGCGACGTGGCGCCCAGGGCCAGCGGGCTCATGATCAGGCCGTCCTTGCGTCCCGCCTCGGCGCCGTCGACGTACAGGACGGCCGAACCGTCGCCCTCGCCGGTGACGGCGACCGCGACGTGCGTCCAGGTCCCTGCGAGGAGGGGCGCGGGGGCGTCGGCGAAGTCCTCGCCCTCCATCCCGCCGAGCTTCATCGAGAACCGCGCCCGGCCCGACCCGGTGCGCGGATTGACGTAGAAGAACGTCTGCCGGTTGAAGCCCAGGTCGAAGATCCGGACATTGCTGGTGACCGTCTCCAGCCGCACCCACATCGCGACCGTGAGCGCGTCCAGCCCGGCGAGCAGGCCGGGCGGGAGGACGACGTGCCCGCCGGTGCCGTCCAGCGTCAGCGTCCCGCCGCTCCAGGCCGCCGGGCCGGTGAGCCGCGCCGGTGTGCCGGTACTGAAGGTGGATGCGGCTTACACATCGCAAATGTGTCCCGTGCCTTGGTGCGGGCAGACCGGCAAGGCCAACCGGCCTGATCGAGACCGTTTTTGTTGTCGTGGGTGTGGGTTCGCTGGCCCCGCCGACGTCGTCGCCGGGATCAACGTGCGCAACCGGGCACGCTCGGCGTGGGTATTCGTCAACATGCCCGTCCCTGATCCCTCCGGTTAGTCCGGAAGCAGAGGGGAGATGCGACCCTGTCACCGTCCTGCCGTCGGGGGCAGTCGGGGAGCGCGACGAGGCGTGCACGGCCAGCCGCTTGCTCGGCCGTTCACGGCTGAGAAGTTGACGCGGAAGGTGTGCACCGTCCAGCAGCGTGACGGCCGACAGCGGGAACGGCGCCACCCGCGCGGCGACGGCCGTGTCCGCGGCGGCGGGCCGGGCCGCCGCGGGGAGCCCGATGCCGACGGCCGTCGCCGTGGCGCCCGCCGTGCCGATGAAGGCACGGCGGGAAACCTGGCCGGACTGTCCGGTCGCGCTCACCGGGCGCCCAGGCGGTCGCTGCTGATGGAGTGGCCGCCGCGCAGCCCGTCCAGGTAGACGTACTCGCCGTCGGTGTAGGCGCGGTGGTTGCCCCGGGCCTTGCCCGTGGCGCCGTCCCAGACCTTCTTGCCGTCGACGAACACGTCGATGCGCGAACCGAAGGTGGGCACGCCCGCGCGCCCCTCGGTGCCGCGCGGCGCGGTCAGCCGGGCGCTGTACTCGCCCTTGGCCACCTTCCAGGAGGCGTCCACCGCGCCGTAGGTGGTGGTGATGCGGCCCTGGGCGAAGGACAGGTCGGCGGTGTGCGGGACGAAGTCGAACGTGCGCCCGCCCGTCCCGGTGACGTTGAGCCCCAGCACGTAGAAGGTGAGCGCGGGGGTCGGACCGGTCGCCCAGGCGTGCGCCAGGCTCACGTAGGAGCTGCAGAAGACGCAGCCGTCCTCGGGGTTGCGGAACGACTCCCAGAAGGTGCTCCTGGTGCCCTGCGGGTGGTTGAGCATGTAGCCCCACTGGCGCCGGATGATGTCCACGCCCGCCTTGTCCGCGGCCTGCCCGCCCGCGGCGAAATGGGCGTTGACCTCCATCGATCCGGAGAAGACGCCGGGGTTGCCCTTGTTCTCGGGGGCGGTCGTGGCGACCTCGTTCCAGTTGCCGGTGAGCTTGGTGCTGATGCGGCGGGCCTTGTCGCGGCCGGCCAGGCCGTACCAGACCGCGAGCGAGTTGCCGTCCTGGGCGTGGATGGGCGAGTTGGGGTAGAACTTGTAGGCCCCGGCGCTCTCGTCCCACAGGTGGGTGTCGACCGCGGTGCGGAGCGCCTTGGCGCGGGCGGCGTACGACGCGGCCAGTTCCTTGTCGCCCTGCACGGCGGCGAGCCGGGAGCCGGTGTCCAGCACCCGCCACAGCAGCACGTTGGCGATGAGGTTCTCGCCCTTGGCCAGGATCCGCACCGAGTCGGACGTGCCTGTGATGGACAGCAGCCCCCGGTCGTTCACCTTGCCGGTGATGAAGTCGACGCCGTGCTTGTAGCGTTCCCACACCTGCCCGAGCCAGCGGCGGTCGCCGGTGTAGTTGTAGTAGTCCCAGCTGGTGGCCAGGGTCCACAGGTGGTAGGTGTCCGAGCCGTACTTCTCCAGCATCGGCCCGGCGTAGGGCAGCTCCCCGGTGTCGCGCTGGTGCTGGTAGACGGTGGAGAGCGCGTTGCGGGCCGACACGGTGTCGTTGAACGCCGCGTACGCCGCCGGGATCTCGATCCCCAGGTCGCCCGGCCACACGGTGCGGTCCCGCTTGGCCCCGTCCACCAGGATCGTGTCGCCCACGCCGATCGTGCCGCCGTTGTCCCACAGCTCGGCCGGCGCCTCCCAGACCCGGCCGGTCTTCGGCGCGATGGTGTTGAGCTGGATGGTGTAGGCGCCCGCGTACCAGATCCGGTTGAGGAGCTCGTCGCTGGAGTAGAAGTGGTTGGCGTAGCGGGCGGGGTCCTTCATCTTGGGGGCGGCGGTGAAGTGGAGGGAGACACCGTCCAGCTCCACCCGCCCGGCCGACTCCAGGAAGATCGTCAGGTAGCGGAAGCCGCCGCGCAGGTACTTGGCCGGGGTCGTGTACGTGGTGCGGCCGTCGACCTCGGCGGACAGGGCGCCGTCGCGGCTGCGGGGGCCGCCGGTGGAGGCGTCGCTGGTGGGCTGGCCCGCGTACACCGACGACTCCGCGAACGCCAGCCCGACCTTCTGCGGCCCGTCCGACCCGGCGAAGTTCACCGTGGTCAGGCCGCTGACCTCCTTTCCGAAGTCCAGGGTGAGGGACGCGCCGGCGCCGTTCAGGGCGGTGCGCCGCCCCTTGAGCACCGCCTGCGGGTCGGTGACCTCGCCCTGGGTGGCGAAGACCGCGACCGGGCGGACCGTCCGGTCGGAGGGCGAGAGGTTGTAGGCCTCCCAGGGCCGCGACGGGCGCCGGTCGTCGGCCGCGCCCGCGGCCGCCGGGGCGGTGACGACCAGCGGGACGGTGACCGCCGCCAGGCCCAGGGCCAGCGCGGCCCGGCCGCGCATGCGCCCGACTACGGAGCTTCCATCTCTGACTACGCTGTGCTGCATGGGTTCCTCGTGTTCCGGTTCGCTACTGGACTGGGGATGAGGGATTCACCGTGCGGAAGGGCGGTGCCAGCGCCCTCCCGCACGCTTTCTCGGGGGAATGGCGTCAGGAGGTCCTGACGGTCGCCTCGCCGTACGGGACCAGCCGGACCGGGCCGACCAGCCCGTAGTTCTGCCGGGACGCGCCGCCGTACACGGCCGGGTCGGACACCCGCAGCCGGTTGTTGAGGGTGGTGGCGACCTCCACCTCGATCGTGTTGGCGCCGCGCCGCAGGTACGGGCCGACGTCAACCACCGGGTTGATCAGGTCGACGGGCGGCAGCCTCCGCCCGTTGACCGTGACCCGGCAGGTGTCGAAGACCTCGCCGAGCTCCAGGTATGCGCCGGGCCAGCCGTCCCCGCCGAGGTCGACGGTGGCGGTGTAGCGGCCGACGCCGGAGACGTCGGCCAGCTCGGGTATCTGCGGCCACGGCTTGAGCGCGTCCAGGACGAGGTCGTGCCGGACGGTCGCGGTCTCGGCGGCGGACCGGCCGGGTTGGAAGTCCTCCACCCGCAGCCGCCAGCCGGTCAGGGCGATCGCGGCGGGCAGCTCGCCGATGGTGGCGCGGGCGGTGCGGCCTCCGGGCAGGGTCGTGGTGTACGTCCCCGCCCTGGTGTCGCGGATCGCCAGCCGGTTCCCGGAGGCGACGCGGATCTCGGCGGCCTCGGTGGCGGTGGCGTACGGGGCGGCGCGGCCGGCGGGCCGGGCCAGGGCGATGGCGGTGGCCTCGCCCGGCTGGAGCGCCACCCGCAGCGTGACCGTGTCGCCGTCGGCCCGGTAGAGGGCGATCGGCTCGATCTCGCCGGTCCAGAGGTCGAGCCGGTGCGGCACGGCCCTCCGGTCGGTCCGGGTCAGCGTGACCTCGTGGTCGATGGCCGCGATCGGCGGCTTGGGGGTCTCGTTGTGCTTGCCGTTGACCAGGTAGTAGTAGTCGACGCCGTCGTCGACCCGGTGGGCGTGCAGGAGGGTCGAGGCGGTGGCGTAGGTGACGTCCCGCCGCACGCCCAGGGCCTCCAGGGCGCCGGGCACCTCCGGCTCGGTGGCGACGGCGCGTACCTTCGGCTGGGCGAACAGCTCCTTCAGGACGGCCCGCAGCCGCTCGTTCTCGCCGTCCTTGGCGACGCCGGGGACGGTGGCGGCGCTCCAGTCGCCCACGAAGACGACCGGCAGGCCCTCGCGGGTGAGGTCGAGGATGCGCCGCGCGGCGGAGACGGTGAGGGTGGTCTCCCTTCCGGAGAAGCGGTCGCCCTCGACGAAGAGGGCCTTGTAGGCGGGGCCGCGGGGGGCGAGCCGCCCGCCGGAGACGGTCGCGCTCGGCAGGTCCAGGACGGGTTCGCTGGCGAACTGGTGCGTCCAGCCGATCGGGATGCCGCCGGCGGTGAACCAGCCGGCTCCGATGCCGGTCTTGCTGAGGCCCTTCTGCCGGAACACGGCGATGTCGATCCGGTTCTGCCCGGCCTGGGTGAGCTGGTGGACCCGGCCCAGGTAGGCGGACACGTCGGGGGCGTGCCGCCAGGTGGGCTGGCGCGGGCCCCACGACTCGGCGTACCCGATCCCGCCGTTGTACGGGGTGAACCCCGCGAACCCCGGCCAGTTGACGCCGGGAGCGGTCGCGTAGGAGAACCCGTGCAGGACGGTCATGTTGAGTCCTGCCGCGTAGGCGCCGCCCATGGTGCGCAGCAGCTTGTCCCAGGTGGTGTTGTACGCGCCGCCCTGGTAGGCGCCGGCCTCGCACGACAGCACCTTGCGCCCGCCCATGTCGCGGCCGCCCGCAAGGGTGCGGTAGTCGTCGAGGTTCTTGAAGCCCAGCGACTCCCCCTCGGGGATGTCGACGATGGCGGCGGCGTGGATGGTGTCGGTCTGGAGGCCGTAGGGCTGGGCGCGGAACTCCAGCCCGATCGAGTGCGCCCACTTGGTGAGCGGGACGAAGTGGTTCTCGTTGAACAGCTCGGAGACGGTCAGCCAGAAGTCGTGGCGGGCGTGCCGGGTCACGTCGGCCTCGTAGGAGAACACGGGGTCCTCGTCGTTCAGCACGATCACCGGCAGGTACGGCCAGAGGGCGTACCCGCGGCGCTTCTGGAACTCCCCGGCCAGGCCGGGGGTCCAGTTGAGGGCCTCGGTCTCCAGCTCGATGGAGTCCTCGAACAGGGCCCCGCCCGCCTGCCGGATCAGCCGCCGGATCTTCGGGGTGAGCAGCCGCTCCTCCCAGAAGTCGATGACGGCCTGGGTGCCGGCGCGGCTGAAGTGGTCGACGACGGCGCAGTCCGGGGCGCTGTGCGGCCCGGACTCGGGGCGCTGCCCGCTGCCGCGCCGCCAGTACGACAGCAGCAGCCACTCCCCGCCCTCGGGCGCGGTCCAGGCGATCCGGCCGTCCCGGACGCGGGAGGTGAGGTCCTGCCAGGAGTCGCGGGCGAGGCCGGCGACCTTCCCGCTGTTGTTGGCGGGGTCCTTGCGCACGGCGTGGACGGCCTCCAGGTGCCGCCGCGTCACCCCGGTGTGCGGGCCGACGGCGGGTTCGGGCACGGGCCCGTCGTGGGTCGCTCCCCCGGCGACGGTGACCGCGCCGTACGCCAGTTCCTGCACGGCCGCTTCGCTGTCGGGGGTGATGGTCGGGACGGCGGCGGGCCAGGCCGGGCCGATGGTGAGGTCCACGGTGATGCCGCGCCTGCGGGCCTGGTCCAGCGCCGCCTCGACGCCCGCGTTCCAGGCGGGGGTGCCCCACCCGTGGTGCACGGGGTCCAGCACGGACTTGTCGCGGATGCTGTGGTGCACGGCGACGATCTCCGCGCCGCCGAAGCCCGCGTCGGCGATCTGGTCGATCTCCCGCCGGATCTCGGCGGGCGTGACGTGCGCGTCCGGCCACCACCAGCGGAACTTGGGCCGGACCGCCGCGGCGGGGCGGGCGAAGCGGCCCTCGGGCAGCCCCGTCGCGGCGTGGGCGACCGCTCCGCCCCCGATGGGCAGTGCGGCGGCGACCATCGCGCCCCCGCCGGCCACCGTGCCGATCTGCAGCACGTGGCGGCGGGTGAGCCCGCCCTGCCCGGTGCGGTCGTCGTCCATGGGTCCTCCTGTCGATGCGGGGTGGGTCAGGGCCCGCCGAAAGCGCGGGCCGGTGGTGGCGGGGGGCGGCGGACCGGTCAGCTGGTGAAGGAGACGCGGCCGGAGCCGATCTCGTAGACGGCGTGGCCGTCGCGCAGTTCGATGAAGCGGGCCTGGCCCCGCACTCGAACGCGGTCCGCGGAAGCGGCCGGGACGTGCACCTCTGCGCGCATGTTCACGGGCACGTCGACGGTCATGGAGAAGCCGCCGCCGCGCCTGCGCCAGTCGACGGACACGTCGCCGCGCTGGAGCGGGATGGTGCCCGAGGCCCGGTCCACGCCGGAGGCGGGCGGGCGGACCCGCACCGCGGCGCCCGCCGGGGCGGTCACGGTCACGCCGAGCAGGGTGCGGTTGATGTCGAGCAGCGCGGTGGCGCCCCAGGGGTGGGAATGGCTCTGCCCGGTCTCCGGCGCGTCCCACGACTCCCAGGTGAACGTGCCGCCGCGGGCCAGGATGTTGCCCCAGCCCGGCCCCTGGGTGTCGGTGAGCCGGGTGACGAAGGAGCCGGGCCGCTCGCCCAGCGCCTGCATCAGCCGGTGCGCGGTGAACGGGCCCATCCGCATCCCCAGGCCCGCGGTGTGGTCGAGCACCTTCGCCCGGTCGGCGGCGGGCGTGATGCCGTACGCGAGCGCGTAGGCGTTGGCGATCTGCGAGGCGTGCGCGCTCTGCGAGCCGTCGGCCTTGAGCCCGTCGATGTAGACGCCGTCGGAGGCGCGGCGCAGCCTGGCGTTGATCGCCTCGGTGAGGGCCTGGGCCTCGCGGCGGAACGCGGCGGCCTCGTCCTTCTTCCCGAGCGCCTCGGCGGTGCGGGCGGAGGCGTTGAACACGTCCACCCCCAGCACGTTGATCACCGTGCGGGCGGAGGTGTCCATGTCGTGCCCGTAGCGCATCGTCGCGGGCCAGTCGATGATCCCGTACCGGTACTGGCCGGAGCCGCCGGTGAGGTCGACGACCAGGCCGCTGCCGGAGTCGATGTGCCGGCGCACGTACCCGGCCACCGCGGTCATCACCGGGTACGCCACGGCGAGGGTGCCGGTGTCGCCGGACTGCTCGTAGTAGTCCCAGACCCAGCCGGGGAACATCTCGGTGTAGTCGGGGATGTCGCGCTTGCCGTCGCCGTTGGGGTAGACGGCGTTGAGCCGTCCGTCCGGCCAGTAGCGGGCCTGCGAGGCGATGAACTCCCGGATGGCCTGGCGGCTGAGGCGGCGCTCCCCGTACGCGGCCATCGTGGCCAGGGAGATGTCCACCGCGTCGCCGAGGAACTGGCCCTTCTCGCGGGTGGGCGTGTCCAGGAACTGGGTCTGCGAGCCGTACAGGGCCGACCGGCGCATCAGGTCGTAGGCGGCGTCGACCCCGCGGTCGGAGGTGCGCAGTTCCGCCGTCCGGGACAGGTCCACGTCGGTGTGCTGCACGACCGCGGTGATGTCGCCGGGCTCCGCGCCGCTGCCGGGGGCGATCTCGAAGTAGCGGAAGCCCTCGTAGGTGAAGGCGCGGAAGGTCTGGTCGCCGTCGCGCTGGGTGTAGCCGTAGCTGAGGTCGGTGCTCTGGTTGTCGCTCTTGGAGCGTGACACCGAGCCGTCGGCGGTCAGCACGTAGCCGGCGTCCATGTCCACGTGCCGCCCAGCCTGGCCATCGCGGAACCGCACGACCGGCACGGCGGGGATGACCTTGCCGAAGTCGGCGACCAGCGCGCCCGAGGCGAGCCGGGTCACCTTCTCCGGCCGGACGGTGGTGTAGGTGAGCCCGGCCTCCTGGCCCTGGAGCTTCTTGAACACCGGGGTCGGGTGGGCGCCGATGACCTGGGCGGGCTGCCAGCCTGAGGCGTCGAAGCCGGGACGGTCCCAGCCGCGCAGCGCCTCCTCGGCCGGGCCGTCGATCTCCTCGACGTAGTCGCCGCCGTCGCCGTTGCGGCGCGGCGCCTGCTTCCACGGGCCGCGCTGGACCTGCCAGGTGCCGTCGGTGACGACCACCTGGCGGCCGCCGTCGGCGTGCTCGATCACCAGCCGCGCCAGCAGGCCGGGCTCGCCCTTGGGACGGCCCTGGCCCGACCCGTACCAGTGGACGAGGGCGCCGAGCGTCGCCTGCCGCCCGGCGCGCAGCTTGGCGGTGACGTCGACCGTCCGGTAGAAGCCGTCGTCGGGGTAGGAGAACGCGGGTCCCCGGTCGACGACCTCGCCGTTGAGGTGCAGGGCGTACTGGTGGCTCGCGGCGATGTGGACGCGCGCCCGCACCACCCGGGAGTCGCCGACGGTGATGTCCTTGCGGGCCAGGGTGTAGTCGTCGGCCTCGGCCGTGGTGCGGCGGATCCAGCTCGCCTGCCAGTCCTGGTCGCGCAGCCCGACCTCGAACGAGGCGGGCCGCGACCAGGACGAGCGCTTGCCCGTCCGGTCCCAGGTGCGGACGGTCCAGGTGTAGGCGGCGCCGTGGGCGAGTGCGGGGCCCGCGTACGGCACGTACTCCTGCCGCGCCGAGGCCACCTTGCCGCTGTCCCAGACGGTCTCGCCCCGTCCCTTGGCCGGGTCGGTCCGCACGGCGATCTGGTACGCCGACTGGACCTCGCCGGGGTCGGCGTCACGGGGACGCCAGCCGAACATGGGCGTGCCCTCCACGTTCAGGGGCTCGGCCCGGTCGCCCACGGTGAGCTGGGCGGGGGCCTGCGGGGCGTGCCCGGCGGCGCGCACCGCCGCGCTGGAGGTGCCGGGCGCCGCCACGACGGGGACGAGCAGCGCCGCCGCCACGGGGAGGGAGAGGACTCTGGACGGTGTTCGCCGACGGGACACCCGCATGGGGCTACCTCCGGTTTGTGCGGGCACGGCGAGCAGAGCCCTCGGCCGCGTCGCGCCGGAGCGCGCGCGGCCGGGGCCGTCACCGGCGCCTAGGGTGGGATCCCCCGATCACACTCTGCGGTTGGGAAAGGGCGCTAGGAACGGCGGGCGGCGGCTGTCAGGGGCTGACCTCCACGAGTTCGAGGTCCATCAGGTCGGCCAGGGCCTTCAGGTCGGTGATCCGGTGGCCGGTGCCGAGGGCCCAGTGGTGGGAGATGCCGGTGGCGCTCCAGGCGTCGATCCACTCCCCCGGGTCGCAGCCGAAGTCGACCCGCGAGGTGGTGTTGCCGATCTGCAGCAGCGGGCCCTCGACGGTCTCGCCCTCGGAGGCGACGAACGCGAACCGGCCGTCCCGCCGCTGGATGATCCCGAACGCGGTGACCGGGCCGTGCTTGACGTCGAACTCCACCGAGACGCCGTAGCCGCGCTTGCCGTGGTAGACGCCGAGACCGCGCAGCAGCGGCCTGCGGGCGCTGATGGCCAGGTGGGCGGGGCCGTCGTGGCCCATCTCCACATGGCCGCGGTGGAAGTCCAGCGCCTGCAGCTCGGTGAACGACCCGCCCGCACCCAGCCGGTCGGCGATCAGCATGGCCAGTGAGGTGCGCAGCTCGTACTCGCCCGCCGCCGGGACGCCGCGCGCGGTGAGCAGCGAGGCGCCGAGGATCATCCCGGCGCCGAGCCGCTCGTGGATCTCCCCGTCCAGGCCGCGGTGGTAGTAGGCCAGGCTGTCCAGCCCGAAGTCCTCCACCAGGTGGTCCAGGCCGGCCGAGACGCGCGCCGCCCAGGCCAGGTCGTCGTCGTTGACCGAGTCGGCCAGCTCGAAGATCTCCCGGGCCTCGTCCTCCTTCGCCTTGGCCTCGGCGTCGGTGACCTTCTCCACCCGCACCCGCAGGTCGTCGAACTCCAGCACCTCGACATGGCCGCCGAAGTTGGCGCTGACCAGCGTCAGGTCGGTGGAGACGTCGAGCATGCCCGGGTAGAGGTGGCCCATCAGGCCGTGCCGGCCCCTGCGCAGCGCGGCCCGCACGCCGGCGGCGCGCACCCAGCGGCCGATCTTGGCCCAGGCGCGCTCGTCCTCCAGGTGGCCCGACACCGAGCGGAACGGGATGCCGCAGCGCATGAAGGCGTTGGCCATCTCCGGCAGCGGGCAGGCGCCGCAGTAGGCCAGCCACTGGCCGGTGTCGAAGGTCTCGTGGTCCATGGACTCGGTCGGCTGCAGGTTGATCAGCAGCACCGGGGCACCGGACCGCTGGGCGATCGGCACCAGCATGGTGGCGGTCATGTAGGTGGTGAGGAAGCCGACGATGATGTCGCACCCGGCCGCGCGCAGCCGCTCGGCCGCCGCGGCGCCCTCCTCGGCGTCGGAGATGAACCCGACGTCCACCACCTCGGCGCCCAGGCCGCGCATGCGCTCCGACACGCGCGCGGCGGACCGTTCCAGCTGCGGCAGCAGGTCGGGGAACTGCGGCCAGTAGGCGCCCAGCCCACCGGCGACCAGTCCCACCTTGACGGGATTGGCGGACATGTCTGCTCCCTCGGTTGGAAGGGCGGGGGCGGCGCGGCTCCTGCGTGACCGGGCGCCGCCCCCACCTGCTCTCGGGTGTTAACGGAGGAACGCGGCGGCGACGCCGGCGTCCACGGGCACGTGCAGTCCGGTGGTGTGGGTCAGGTCCCCGCCGGTGAGGGCGAAGACGGCCGCGGCGACGTGCTCGGGCAGCACCTCGCGCTTGAGCAGGGTGCGCTGGGCGTAGAACTCGCCGAGCTTCTCCTCCTCCACGCCGTAGACGGCGGCGCGCTTGGCGCCCCAGCCCCCGGCGAAGATGCCCGAGCCGCGCACCACCCCGTCGGGGTTGATGCCGTTGACCCGGATGCCATGGCCGCCCAGCTCGGCCGCCAGCAGCCGCACCTGGTGGGCCTGGTCGGCCTTGGTCGCGCCGTAGGCGACGTTGTTCGGCCCGGCGAACACGGCGTTCTTGGAGGAGATGTAGACGATGTCCCCGCCCATGTCCTGGTCGATCATGACCCGGGCGGTCTCCCGGGAGACCAGGAACGAACCGCGCGCCATCACGTCGTGCTGCAGGTCCCAGTCGGCGGCCGTGGTCTCCAGCAGCGGCTTGGAGATCGACAGCCCGGCGTTGTTGACCACCAGGTCGACCCCTCCGAAAGCGAGAACCGCGGCCCGCACGGCCGCGGCGATCTGCGCCTCGTCGGTGACGTCGACGCCGGCCGCGACCGCGACGTCCGACTCCCGCAGCGCGCCCGCCCCGATCTCGGCGGCGACCTTCTCCGCCCCGGCCAGGTCGCGGTCGGCGACCACGACACAGGCGCCCTCCGCGGCCAGCCGGCGGGCGGTGGCCGCGCCGATGCCCGACCCGCCGCCGGTGACCAGCGCGACCCGGGTGGCCAGTGGCTTGGGCTTGGGCATCCGGCGGAGCTTGGCCTCCTCCAGCTCCCAGTACTCGATCCGGAACTTCTCCGACTCGGGGATGGGCGCGTAGGAGGACAGCGCCTCGGCGCCGCGCATCACGTTGATCGCGTTGACGTAGAACTCGCCGGCGACCCGCGCGGTCTGCTTGTCGGCGCCGAAGCTGAACATGCCGACGCCGGGCACCAGCACGATCGCCGGGTCGGCGCCGCGCATCGCCGGGGAGCCGGCCGTGGCGTGCCGCGCGTAGTAGGCGGCGTAGTCCTCGCGGTACCGCGCGTGCAGCTCGCGGAGCCGGGCGGTCACGTCCTCCAGCGGCGCGTCCGGCGGCATGTCCAGGACCAGCGGCGCCACCTTCGTGCGCAGGAAGTGGTCCGGGCAGGAGGTGCCCAGCGCGGCCAGGCGCGGATGCTCGGCGCGGGAGACGAAGTCCAGCACCTCGGGGCTGTCGGTGTAGTGCCCCACCTGCGGCCGGTCGGTCGAGGCCAGCCCGCGCACCAGCGGGAACAGCGCCGCGGCGCGCTCGCGCCGCGCGTCCTCGGGCAGGGTCTCGTACACCACCTCGCCGAACGGGTCGGCCTTGCCGTGCTCGGCGATGTACGCCTCGGCGGTACGGATGATCTCCAGCGCGTTCGCCTGGCACTCCGCGCTGGTCTCGCCCCAGGCGGTGATGCCGTGCCCGCCGAGGATCACGCCGATGGCGCCCGGGTTGTCCTTCCTGATCGCGGCGATGTCCAGGCCGAGCTGGAACCCGGGCCGCCGCCACGGCACCCACAGCACCCGGTCGCCGAAGATCCGCCGGGTCAGCTCCTCGCCCTCGGCCGCGGTCGCGATCGCGATGCCCGAGTCGGGGTGCAGGTGGTCGACGTGCGCGGCGTCGACCAGGCCGTGCATGGCGGTGTCGATGGACGGCGCCGCGCCGCCCTTGCCGTGCAGGCAGAAGTCGAACGCGGCGACCATCTCGTCCTCGCGCTCGACGCCCGGGTAGACGTCCACCAGCGCGCGCATGCGGTCCAGCCGCAGCACGGCCAGCCCCGCCTCGGTGAGGGTGCCGAGGTCGCCGCCGGAGCCCTTGACCCACATCAGCTCGATGTCCCGGGCGGTCACGGGGTCGGTGACGGTGCCCTTGGCCGAGGCGTTGCCGCCCGCGTAGTTGGTGTTGCGCGGGTCCGAGCCCAGAGTGTGGGCCCGCTCCAGCAGTTGCTCCACCTCGGGTGGAGTGGCGGTCATGGATATCTCCTCACTTGCGTGCGTTGAATCGGTAGGAGCCCGAGGCAGTGCTCCTTGTCGCGCTGGACCTGGGGGCGGGCCGGATCAGCCGGGCTCGGCGGCGGTCCGGGGGATCAGGCCCCCCAGCCGGCCGCCTGGCCGTCCTTGCGCGCCTCCACGACCGACTCGTAGTAGCCGGAGGCCCGGTACGCGGCGATCGGGTCCGGGTGCAGGCCCATCTCCTCGCGCAACTCCGCCAGCAGCGGGCGCACGTCGGTGTTGTAGGCGTCCATGAACACCGCGTTGGCGCCCAGCACGTCTCCGGAGCCCTGCGCGGCCCGCAACGCGTCGGCGTCCACCAGCAGGGCCTTGGCGGTGGCCTCCTGGACGTTCATCACCGAGCGGATCTGCCCCTGGATCTTCGGCTCGATGTTGTGGCACTGGTCGAGCATGAACGCCACCCCGGCCTCGGGCTCGTAACCGCCGCCGCGGACCACCTCGTACATGATCCGGAACAGCTGGAACGGGTCGGCCGCGCCCACCATCAGGTCGTCGTCGGCGTAGAACCGCGAGTTGAAGTCGAACCCGCCGAGCTTCCCCTCGCGCAGCAGGAACGCCACGATGAACTCGATGTTGGTGCCCGGCGCGTGGTGCCCGGTGTCCACGACCACCTGCGCCTTGGGGCCGAGCTTGAGGCAGTGCGCGTACGAGGCGCCCCAGTCCGGCAGGTCGGTCATGTAGAAGGCGGGCTCGAACAGCTTGTACTCCAGCAGGAAGCGCTGGTGGTCGCCGAGCCGCTCGTACACCGCGGCCAGCGCCTCGGCCATGCGGTCCTGGCGGGCGCGGATGTCGTCCTGGCCCGGGTAGTTCGTCCCGTCGGAGAACCACAGCTTCAGGTCGCGGGAACCGGCGGCGTCCATGATGTCGACGCATTCCAGCAGGTGGCCCAGGGCCTTGCGGCGGATCGCCGGGTCGGGGTTGGTGACGCTGCCCAGCATGTAGTCGTCGTCCTGGAACACGTTGGTGTTGATCGCGCCGATCTGGACACCGCGCTCCTTGGCGTAGGCCGCCAGCGCCGCGTAGTCGTCCACCCTGTCCCACGGGATGTGCAGGGCGACGCTGGGAGCCACGCCGGTGAAGCGGTGCACCTGGGCGGCGTCGTCGATCTTCTCCTGGGGGGTGCGCGGCACGCCCCGCTGGGCGAAGACCTTGAACCGGGTGCCGGAGTTGCCGTACGCCCACGAGGGAGTCTCGATGTGCTGGCGGCGAAGGGCGTCCTTCACCGCGCTGGTGTCGGTCACGGGGGTTTCCTCTCCGAATCCTTGGGCCCGCTTGGTCCTTGGCCCCGCTGGGGGTTCAGTCCAGGTGGAAGACCTCGGCGAGCGGCCGCATCCCCTGGTCGGGGCGGCCGTCGAGGTCCTCGAAGAACGGCGCCATCTCGGCCTGCCAGCGGGCGTTGACCTCGGTCCGCTCCATCTCGTCGAGGGCCTTGTCGAAGTCGTCGGTCTCCAGGTAGCCGACCAGCAGGCCGTCCTCGCGCAGGAAGAGCGAGTAGTTGCGCCAGCCGGTGTCACGCAGCGCCGCCCGCATCTCCGGCCAGACCTCGGCGTGCCGCTCGCGGTACTCCTCCAGGCGGTCCTGCCTCACCTTGAGCAGGAAGCAGACGCGTTTCACGGGCACTCCGTCCGGTGGGCCGCCCGGTCCGCCGCGGCCGGTCGCCCGGCCGCGGCGGGACGGGGTCAGAAATTGTATTGATCGATGTTCTTGGCGTCGAAGACGGTCGGCGGGCCGAGGATGACCTCGCCGTTGGCGCCGATGGTGCGCTCGCCGAGCTTGCCGACCTTGAACTTCTCGCCCTGCGCCCCGGTGATCTGCCCGGAGGCCAGCGAAGCGGCGGCGTAGGAGGCCAGGTAGCCCAGGTTCTTGGGGTCCCAGAGGGCGAACTGCTTGACGGTGCCGTCCTTGACGAACTGGCGCATCTGGTTGGGCGTGCCCAGGCCGGTCAGGGCGACCTTGCCCTTGTACTGCGAGCCGCTGATGTAGCGGGCCGCGGCGGCGATGCCGACCGTGGTCGGGGAGATGATGCCCTTAAGGTTCGGGTGCGCCTGCAGCAGGCCCTGGGTCTGCTGGAAGGACTTCTGGTCGTCGTCGTCGCCGTAGACGGTGTCGACCAGCTTCAGCCCGGAGTACTCGGGCTTCTTCAGCTCCTCCTTCATGAAGTTGATCCAGGTGTTCTGGTTGGTGGCGTTGGCGGTCGCCGACAGGATCGCGATGTCGCCCTTGCCGCCCAGCTGGTCGCTGATCAGCTTGATCTGGCTGCGCCCGATCTCCTCGGAGCTGGCCTGGTTGATGAACAGGTTCCGGCAGTCCTTGGCGGTGTCGGAGTCATAGGAGACGATCTTGATGCCCTTGCCCATGGCCTGCTTGAGCGGGCCGCACACCGCGTTCTCGTCGTTGGCGGAGATCAGGATCGCGTCGTGCCGCTGCTGGACGAGGGTGTTGATGTAGGAGACCTGCGAGGACGCGGACGCGTCGGACGGGCCGACCTCCTTGGCCTCGCCGCCGTACTCCTTGGCCGCCGCGATGCCGGCGTTGTCGAGGATCGTCAGGTACGGGTTGTTGACCTGCTTGGGCAGGAAGGCGATCTTCAGGCCCTTCTTGATGGGCGCGTTCGGGTTCGCGGAGGCGTTCCCGCCCGCGGCCGTGCCACCCGTCTCGGCGGAGTCCTTGGTGGTGCCGCCGCAGGCCGTCAGGGTCAGCGCCAGGGCGCCGATGGAGGCCATCGCCATCAGGCGGCGCGGCGCGCGCAGACGAACGGTCATGGTCGTATGCCTTTCGGGGGTGGGTGGGAGGGAGGTGAGCGGGGAGGTTCGGTGTCAGGACGGGGTGGCGGCCGCCGGGGACGCGGATCGCGCTCCCCTGGCCCCCCGCGACTCTCTGACCACGGCGATCAGCCGGGGCGTGAGCACGGAGACGATCAGCAGCAGCCCGGTGACGACCGACTGGATCTCGGTGGACACGTCGTTGAGCATCAGCAGGTTGCGCAGCAGGCCGATCAGCAGCACCGCGGTGATGACGCCGCCGAGGGTGCCCTTGCCGCCGTCGAAGTCGATGCCGCCCAGCAGCACCGCGGCGATGACGGTCAGCTCCAGCCCGAGGCCGTTGTCGGCGCGGGCGCTGCCGTACCGGAGCGTGTACACGATCCCGGCCAGGCCGGCGATCAGCCCGGACACCACGAACAGCACCAGCTTGATCCGCTTGACCCGGATGCCGGCGAAGTAGGCGGCGTCCTCCTGCGAGCCGATCGCGAACAGCGAGCGGCCGACGCCGGTGGCGTGCAGCGTCACGGCGGTGACGATCGCCAGCAGGGCGAACAGCGCCATCGGGTACGGGATCGGGGTGCCCGGCACGGTCTTGGTCGCCAGGTCGGTGTACCGCTGCGGGAACTCGGCGACCGCCTTGGTGCCCAGCACCACGTAGGCCAGGCCGCGGTAGAGGGTCATCGTGCCGATCGTCACCGCCAGCGAGGGCAGCCCGAGGCGGGTCACCAGCAGGCCGTTGACCAGTCCGCAGACGATCCCGACGATCAGCACCACCGGGATGATCGTCTCGATCGCCCAGCCGGCGTCCCACAGCCCGCCGGTCAGCGCGCTGCACAGGCCGAGCACGGAGGCGACCGACAGGTCCACCTGCCCGCAGACCACCAGCAGCGTCATCGGCAGCGCGATCAGCGCGATCTCGCTCAGGTCGCCGAGCGCGAACGACAGGTTGTCGGAGTTGGCGAAGTCCGGGGAGAGGCCGGCGCCGCCGCAGAACACCGCGACCAGCAGCACGAGGACGGCGGTCTCCCAGCGGATCAGCCCGCGCGCGTCAAACCGCATCGCGGTCGCTCCCTTCTTCCGTGGCCTTGGCCTTGCCCGAGCCCGCGCCCGGACCCGCGCTCGTGCCCGCGCCCGCCGCGGCGCCCGGGGGTGCCGCCCCGTTGCCGTTGAGGCGGCGCCGGCCGCGCCGGGACCGTGACCTGACCTTCAGCGCGCGGGTCGTCCGCAGGGCCAGCAGCCGGTCGACGCTGATCGCCAGCAGGAGCAGCAGGCCGGTGATGGCGTCCTGCCAGAACGGGTTGACCTTGAGGACCACCAGCACGCTGCCGATGATCGTGATGAGCAGGGCGCCCAGCACCGCGCCGTACACGGTGCCGACACCGCCGACGATCGCCACGCCGCCGACCACGACCGCGCTGACCACCCGCAGTTCCCAGCCGTTGGCGGCGTCGGCCACGACGGTGCCGAACCGGGCCAGCCACAGCACGCCCGCCAGTCCGGCGAGCGCTCCGCTGACCAGGTAGGCGGTCAGCACCCGGCGCCGGATCGGCACGCCCGCGAGCCGGGCCGCCTCCGGGCTGGACCCGATCGCGTAGTACTCGCGGCCGGAGGAGTAGGAGCGCAGGTAGAAGCCGATCGCCAGCATCACCGCGACGGTGATGATCGGCAGGTAGGGGATCCCGAGGATCGCGTCGTTGCCCAGCGACAGCACCGAGGACGGCAGCTCGGACGCGCTGATCTGGTCCCCGGAGGCGATGTAGTAGTCCAGTCCCTGGATCACGTACAGCGTGCCCAGCGTGACGACCAGGGCGGGCACTCGGCAGAAGCTGACCAGCAGCCCGTTCACCAGCCCGCAGGCGGTTCCGATCAGCACGCCCAGCAGGGCGACCAGCAGCACGTTGGTGTCGGTGCCCGAGGCGAGGTCGCCGGTGACGAAGGCGACCAGGCCGACCAGCGAGCCGACCGACAGGTCGATGTTGCGGGTGATGACGACCATGGTCTGCCCGACGGCCAGCAGCGCCAGGATGGAGGCGTTGAGGAAGATGTCCTCGATGCCCTGCGCCGACAGGAACCGCGGGTTGACGGCCGTGGTGACGACCACCAGGACGACCAGCGCGCCGACGATGCTCATCTCGCGGGCGCGCAGCACCACCTCGACGAGCCGGCGTCCGCTGCTCGCGGGCGGCCCTCCGGCGGGCGGCTTGGTGGGGGTCTCGGCGAGTACGGTCATGGGTTCAGGCCGCCTTTCCCGCGTCGCCGTTGCCGTTGCGCCCGGTCGCGGCGGCCATGACGGTCTCCTCGGTGGCGTCGGCGCGGGAGATCTCGGCGGTCAGCCGGCCCTCGTGCATGACCAGCACCCGGTCGGCCATGCCCAGCACCTCCGGCAGGTCAGAGGAGATCATCAGCACCGCCAGGTCCTGCGCGGCCAGTTCCGACAGCAGCCGGTGGACCTCGGCCTTGGTGCCGACGTCGATGCCGCGGGTGGGCTCGTCCACGATCAGCACGGCGGGCTCGGTGGCCAGCCACTTGGCCAGGACGACCTTCTGCTGGTTGCCGCCCGACAGCACGCCGACGGTGTCGGTGAGGCGGGCGTACTTGAGCTGGAGCCGCAGCGCCCAGTCGGCGGCGCGGTCCCGTTCCACCTTGCGGGAGATCAGGGGCCCGCGCCCGGTGGCGCGGCGCAGCGTGCGCAGCTGGGTGAGGCCCATGTTGCGCTCGATGGACATGTCCATGACCAGGCCCTGCTGGCGGCGGTCCTCGGGGACCAGGGCCAGCCCGGCCGACATCGCCGCGGTGGGGCTGCCCGCGGGCAGTTTGCTGCCGGCGACCTCGACGGTGCCGGCGTCCCACCGGTCCACCCCGAAGATCGCGCGGGCGACCTCGCTGCGGCCCGCGCCGACCAGCCCGGCCAGCGCGACGATCTCGCCGCGCCGCACCTCGAAGGACACGTCGGTGAACGCGCCCTCGCGGGTCAGCCGGGACACCTTCAGCGCGACCTGGCCGGGCGTGACGTCCTGCTTGGGGTAGAGCTGGCCGAGTTCGCGGCCGACCATCCGCTGGACGAGGTCGTCGGGGGTGAGGCCGTCGACCGGCTCGGTGCCGATGTAGGTGCCGTCGCGCAGCGTGGTCACCCGCTGGCACAGCTCGAAGATCTCCTCGAGCCGGTGCGAGATGAACAGGATCGCGCAGCCCTGCTCGCGCAGCGTGCGGGTGACGCCGAACAGGCGGGCGACCTCCTGGCCGGTCAGCGCGGCGGTGGGCTCGTCCATGATCAGCACCCGGGCGTCCCGGGAGATGGCCTTGGCGATCTCCACGACCTGCTGGTCGGCGATGGACAGCCCGCGCGCGGGCTGCTGCGGGTCCAGCGCGACGCCGAGCCGGGCGAACAGCTCGGCGGTGCGCTCGTGCATGGCGCGGCGGTCGATGCGGCCGAGCCCGGTGCGAGGCTGGCGGCCCATGAAGATGTTCTCGGCGACCGACAGGTCGGGGAACAGGGTGGGCTCCTGGTAGATGACCGCGACGCCGGCCTGCTGGGCGTCGGCGGGGCCGTGGAAGTCCACCGCCCGGCCGTCCACCCGTACCTCGCCCGCGTCGGGGCGGTGCACGCCTGCGAACGTTTTTACGACGGTGGACTTGCCCGCGCCGTTCTCGCCGGCGAGTGCGTGCACCTCACCGGCGTGCAGCTCCAGGGTGACGCCCTGCAGGGCCTTGACGGCGCCGAACGATTTGCTCACGTTGACCAGTGCCAATGTCGGCGGCGCCGACCGAGCGGGTGCGCTCACGGCCACCCTCCTCGCTGGGGTGATCTGTAACCGGATGATGAAAAACGTTTTAACAAGATGTTGCGCAGGACGCTAGATGTGAGCCGGAGCACTCGTCAAGAGGGAACCTCGGCCCGGATCCGGCCTCGAACCCCCAAAACCCCATGCCCACCGGGCCTGAAGGGATCTTTGCGAGTTCCCCGGGACGCCCCGTCCGGCACCCTCCCGGCCTGACGAGGCGGGGGCGAAGTTCCGACCTCAGGGTTGACACGTTTTAAACACATGACCCAAAGTGAGCGCGGCACACCAGCGGACGAGACCGGGGGCACACAGTGGGCACCGTGGGGATCAAGCAGGTCGCCGAGCGCGCCGGGGTGTCCCCCGGCACGGTCTCCAACGTGCTCAACCGCCCCGAGCGGGTCGCCGCGGGCACCCGCGCCCGGGTCGAGCAGGCCATCCGCGAGCTGGGCTTCGTCCGCAACGGCTCGGCCTCCACGCTGCGCGCCGGGCACAGCAGCACGGTCGGGCTGATGGTGCTCGACCTGGCCAACCCGTTCTTCACCGACGTGGCCCGCGGGGTCGAGGACGTCGCCAGCGAGCGCGGCTACGCGGTGCTGCTGTCCTCCTCCGCCGAGTCCGACGAGCGCGAGCAGCGCAACATCCGGGTGTTCGCCGAGCAGCGGGTGCGCGGCGTCCTGCTCACCCCCGTCGGCGACGACGGCCACAACGCCGACCAGCTGCGCGAACGCGGCGTCCCGGTCGTCCTGCTGGACCATCCGACCCCCCGCGCCAACCAGTGCTCGGTCGCGGTCGACGACGTGGCCGGCGGCGAGCTGGCGGCCGGCCAGCTGCTGGCCGACGGCGCCCGCACCCTCGCGTTCGTCACCGGCCCGGCCGCGCTGCGGCAGTGCGCCGACCGGCGCAAGGGCGCGCTGCGGGCGCTGCGCGCCGCCGGGCTGGGCCGCGAGGCGATGCGGGAGCTGAGCGTCCCGGCGATGAACGCGCGGGCCGGCCAGGAGGCCGCCCGGCGCCTGCTGGACGACGGGCCGCTGCCCGACGCCGTCTTCTGCGCCAACGACCTGCTCGCCCTGGGCGTGCTGCGGGTTCTTCTTCAAGCGGGGGTCAAGGTTCCGACCGACGTGGCGCTGATGGGGTACGACGACATCGAGTTCTCGGCGGCGGCCGCGGTCCCGCTCAGCTCGGTGCGCCAGCCCACCTACCAGCTCGGGCGGATCGCCACCGAACTGCTGCTGGAGGAGTGCGACGACCCCGACGGGCATGCCCACCAGCAGGTCATGTTCCAGCCGGAGCTGGTCGTCCGCGACTCCAGCCGCCGCGAGGCCCACCGCTTGGAAGGAGGGCGGCCGCTGTGAAGGTCGCGCTGTTCATCACCTGCCTCAACGACACGATGTTCCCCGACACGGGGAAGGCCGTCGTGCGGCTGCTGCGCAGGCTCGGGCACGAGGTGGACTTCCCCGCCGCGCAGACCTGCTGCGGCCAGATGCATCTCAACACCGGCTACCGGAGCCAGGCCGTCCCGCTGGCGCGGGGCTTCGCCAAGGCGTTCGCCGGGTACGACGCCGTGGTGAGCCCGTCGGCGTCGTGCGCGGCGATGGTCCGCGACTGGCATCCCCGCCTCATCGACGATCCCGTGCCCAAGGTGTACGAGCTGTCGGAGTTCCTGGTCGACGTGCTCGGGGTCACCGACGTGGGCGCCTACTTCCCGTACCGGGTCACCTACCACCCCACGTGCCACTCGCTGCGGATGCTGCACGTGGGCGACCGGCCGCTGCGGCTGCTGCGCGAGGTGCGCGGCATCGACCTGGTCGAGCTGCCCGAGGCCACCGAGTGCTGCGGGTTCGGCGGGACGTTCGCGCTGAAGAACTCCGAGGTGTCGGCGGCCATGTGCGCGGACAAGGTCACCAACGTGCGGCGCACCGGGGCCGAGGCACTGTGCGCGGCCGACAACTCCTGCCTGATGCACATCGGCGGCGCGCTGACCCGGACCCGGTCCGGTGTACGGGCCGTGCACCTGGCCGAGATCCTCGCCGCCACCGACGAGGCCCCCTCATGAGCGGCCGGAAGGACACACCATGAGCGGAAAGACCACGGCCGCCGGCGCCAGGGCCATGCCGACCTACGTGGGCATGCCGTCCTTCCCCGACGCCGCCCGCCGCGCCGTCGGCGACACCCGGCTGCGGCACAACCTGGCGCACGCCACGTCCACGATCCGGGGGCGGCGCGCGGGGGCGGTCGCCGAACTGGACGACTGGGCGGCGCTGCGCGAGGCCGGCAAGCAGATCAAGGACCACGTGCTGGCCCATCTCGGGCACTACCTGCGCCTGCTGGAGGAGAAGGTCACCGCGGCGGGCGGCACCGTGCACTGGGCGCGCGACGCCGCCGAGGCCAACCGGATCGTCGCCGACCTGGTGAAGGCCACCGGCGAGACCGAGGTGGTCAAGGTCAAGTCGATGGCCACCCAGGAGATCGGGCTGAACGAGGCGCTGGCCGAGGAGGGCATCGCCGCCTACGAGACCGACCTGGCGGAGCTGATCGTGCAGCTGGGCCACGACCGGCCCTCGCACATCCTGGTCCCGGCGATCCACCGCAACCGGTCCGACATCCGCGACATCTTCCGCCGCGAGATGGAGGACGCGCCCGCGGGCCTGTCGGACTCCCCCGCGGAGCTGGCCGAGGCCGCGCGCCGGCATCTGCGGGCCAAGTTCCTGTCGGCCAAGGTCGCGGTGTCGGGCGTCAACTTCGCCGTCGCCGACACCGGCACGCTGGTGGTGCTGGAGTCGGAGGGCAACGGGCGGATGTGCCTCACCCTCCCCGAGACGCTGATCTCGGTGATGGGCGTGGAGAAGGTGGTGCCGAGCTGGCGGGACCTGGAGGTCTTCCTGCAGCTGCTGCCGCGCTCGTCCACCGCCGAGCGGATGAACCCGTACACCTCGACGTGGACGGGCAGCACCCCCGGCGACGGGCCGCGCGACTTCCACCTGGTGCTGCTGGACAACGGCCGCACCGACACGCTGCGCGACGAGGTCGGGCGGCAGGCGCTGCGCTGCATCCGCTGCTCGGCGTGCCTGAACGTGTGCCCGGTGTACTCGCGGGCGGGCGGCCACGCCTACGGCTCGCCCTACCCGGGTCCGATCGGGGCGATCCTGTCGCCGCAGATCCGCGGGATCGGGTCGGAGGTGGACGCCTCGCTGCCGTACGCGTCGTCGCTGTGCGGGGCGTGCTTCGAGGCGTGCCCGGTCGCGATCGACATCCCCGAGGTGCTGGTGCATCTGCGCGAGCGCTCGGTGGAGGGGCCGCGCAGGCACCCGGTGGAGCGGGCGGTGATGGGCGTGGCCGGCTGGACGCTGCGCTCGCCCGCCCGGCTCGGGATGGCGCAGCGCGCGGCGTCGGCGAGCCGCTGGGTGGTGGGGCGGAACGGGCGCATCAGCCGCCTGCCCGGACCGCTGAAGGCCTGGACGGACACCCGCGACGCGCCCGCGCCGCCGAAGGAGTCGTTCCGCGCCTGGTGGGCGCGGACCGGCGGCGGCCGTACCGGGGAGGGCCGTACCGGGGAGGACCGCACAGGGGAGGACCGCACAGGGGAGGGCCGCACAGGGGAGGGCCGCACGGGGAAGGGCCGCACGGGGGAGGCGGGGAAATGAGCGCGCGCGAGGAGATCCTCCGGCGGATCGAGCGGATCGTCCCGACCAGACCCGCCGATGAGGTCGCCAAGGCCTACGCCGAGATCGACCGGTCCTACCTGCGGCGCCACCATGACGCCGGGATCCTGGACCTGTTCGCCGAACGGGTGGCCCACTACCGCGCGGAGGTGCGGGCGGTCACGGCCGCCGAGCTGCCGGGGGCGGTCGCCGCGGCGCTGTCGGCCCGTTCCGGGGTCGTCGGCGCGCCCGCCGGGCTGCCCGCCGCGTGGACCGCCGGCCTCGACGAGGCGCGGCTGGCCCGCGACCCCGCCGTCGCCGACCTGGACGGGCTCGCGGGAGCGGTCACCGGCTGCGCCGCCGCGATCGCCGAGACCGGCACGATCGTGCTCGACCACGGCCCCGGCCAGGGCCCGCGGGCGCTGTCGCTGGTCCCCGACTACCACCTGATCGTCGTCGAGGCCGCCCAGGTCGCCGCCGACGTCCCCGAGGCCCTCGAACGGCTCGATCCGCACCGTCCGCTGACCTTCGTCTCCGGGCCCTCCGCCACCAGTGACATCGAGCTGTCCAGGGTCGAGGGCGTGCACGGCCCGCGCACCCTGGAAGTCCTCCTCGTCACCTGACATCCCGCCACCTGTCCGACACCGAACGATCCGACACGATCCGACACCGAACGAACGGCACGACGCACATGACCACCCCCACTTTCGCGGCCGTGGACCTCGGCGCCTCCAGCGGGCGCGTGATGACCGCCCGGGTCGGCGCGGGCACGCTCGACCTCACCGAGGTGCGCCGCTTCCCCAACCGTCCGGTGCGCGTGAACGGCACCCTGCACTGGGACGTCCTCGGCCTGTACGGCAACGTGCTCGACGGGTTGCGCGACGCGGCGTCCGCCGCGTCCGGCGGCCTGGTGTCGGCCGGCATCGACTCGTGGGCGGTCGACTACGGCCTGCTGGACGGAAACGGCGACCTGCTCGGCAACCCCGTCCACTACCGCGACTCCCGCACCGACGGGGTGATGGAACGGGTCCGCGCCGAGGTGGGCGACGACCTGCTCTACCAGGTGTCGGGGCTGCAGTTCCTGCCGTTCAACACCGTCTACCAGCTGGTGGCGGCCGGGACGGGCCTGGAGCGGGCCCGCACCCTGCTGCTCGTCCCCGACCTGCTGGCGTACTGGCTGACCGGCGAGGTCGGCGCCGAGCGCACCAACGCCTCCACCACCGGGCTCCTGGACGTCCGCGACGGGACCTGGTCGCGGCGGCTCCTGGACCGGCTCGGCCTCCCCGGCGGGCTGCTGCCGGCGCTGCGCGAGCCGGGCGAGGTGATCGGGACGCCGCGGCCGGATGTGGCCGCGGAGACCGGGCTCCCGGGCGGGCTGGCGGTGACGGCGGTCGGCTCCCACGACACCGCCTCCGCGGTCGCCGCCGTCCCGGCCGCCGGGGACCGCTTCGGCTACATCTCCTGCGGGACGTGGTCGCTGGTCGGCGTGGAGCTGCCCGCGCCCGTGCTGAGCGCGGAGAGCCGCAAGGCCAACTTCACCAACGAAGGCGGCGTCGACGGCACGGTCCGTTACCTGCGCAACGTGATGGGCCTGTGGCTGCTCCAGGAGACGCTGCGCACCTGGGGGTCGCCCGGCCTGGGCGCGCTGCTGGCCGAGGCCGAGCACGTCCCGGCGCGCCGCTCGCTGATCGACCCCGACGACCCGGAGTTCCTGCCGCCGGGCGACATGCCCGCCCGGATCGCGGCGCACTGCGTGCGGCGCGGGTTCCCCGAGCCGGTCACGCGCGCCGAGGTCGTGCGGTGCGTGCTGGACAGCCTGGCGCTCGCGCACCGGACCACGCTGCGGGAGGCGGTGCGGCTGTCGGGCCGGGAGGTCGAGGTGGTGCACCTGGTCGGCGGCGGCAGCCGCAACGACCTGCTGTGCCGCCTCACCGCCGACGCCTGCGGGCTGCCCGTGGTCGCCGGTCCGGTGGAGGCCACGGCGCTGGGCAACGTGCTGGTGCAGGCGCGGGCGCACGGCGTCGTCGGCGGGCTGGCGGAGATGCGCGAGCTGGTCGCGGGGACCCAGCGGCTGCGCCGGTACGAGCCGTCCCGCGACACCGCCGCCTGGGACGAGGCCGCCGCCCGCCTCGCCTGACCCGCGCGTCCGCCGCACCGCGCCGCTCCGGGGACGCGGTTATGCTCGCCGGATGCGGTTCGCTGTCCCGGCTCGCACGACCGGCAGGCTGCTCCTGGGCGGGGTGGCCGGGTACGCGCTGGTCTGGGCGGTGGTGAGCCTGGTCATCCTGGCCATGAGCCAGGCGTGCCGCGGCAGCGAGCGCGCGGCCGCGCACGCCCGGCAGGGCGGCGGTCCGGCGCAGGTGCCCGGCATCGGCCACTTCGCCCGGGTCGACGACCGCGTGTGGCGGGGCGCCGCGCCCAGCGCCGAGGGGTACCGCAGGCTGGCCGGGCTCGGCGTCCGCACGGTGGTCGACCTGCGCGCCGAGCGGCTCTCCCCGGCCGCGCTGGCCGTCCCCGCGCGGGCCGGGCTCGCGGTCGTGCGGCTGCCGGTGCGCGACGGCCAGCCGCCCGCCGCCGACCAGGTCGCCCGTTTCCTCGCGGTGGTGCGGAGCGCGCAGGGGCCGGTGTTCGTGCACTGCGGCGCGGGCGTGGGCCGTACGGGGTCGATGTCGGCGGCGTACCTGGTCCGCACGGGGCAGGCCGACGCCCCCACCGCGACGCGGCGCAGCCTGGCGGTGGGGCCGCCGTCGCTGGAGCAGATCGCGTTCATGCGGCGGCTGGACGGCGAGCGCGCCGGGCGTCCCCCGGCGGCGCTGGTGGCCCTCAGCCGGGTCGCCGATTCCCCCCGCAGATCCTGGGCGCGGCTGCGAGGATAGCGAGGGTTGGCGGGCGCCACGCGGCCGTCCGGGCGACCGGTTCGGGCGCCCCTGTTGACACAGGGGCACGGATGACGGTTGATAGCACATGACCGGTTGCACGGTGGGAGACCGGGACGGAACGGTGCGGCGGCCCCCCGCGGGCGTTCTCGCGCACCTGCCCCCGTCACCGGGAGATCAGTACTATGTCCCGGGCGACACCCGGTACTCACGCAAGTAGAACGATCACGGCGCATCGACCGCCTGTCACTGTTGGGGTGTGGACATGGAGGGTCGCGCGGACCGGAACGCGGGAGGCCTGCCCGCCAACGCCCCGCTCGTCGGGCGGCGGACGGCACTGCGCGTCCTGGACCAGGCACTCGACGCCGCGTTCGGGGGCTCCTTCCGCTTCCTGGCGCTGTCCGGGGACCCGGGCGCGGGCAAGACCCGGCTGCTGGGCGAGCTGGCCGCGGCGGCCGGCGCCCGCTCGCTGCCGGTGCTGGCCGGACGCGCCGCCGAGTTCGAGCAGCAGATGCCCTTCGCCGCCCTGGTCGACGCGCTCGACGACCGCCTGGAGCGCAGCCGCCCGGCGCTCGATCCCGCCACCGCGCGGCTGCTGTCGACGGTGTTCCCGGCGCTGAACGGCGCGTGGGCGGCGGGCCCGGCGCACTCCCCCGCCGTCTCCTCCGCGACCGACTCCGGTACCCGGGGCCAGGCGCCCGGCGACGCCGTGCCCGGCGAGGCCGCGGCGGGCGAGGCGGCGGGCGAGGCGGCGGCGGACGCGGGGCCGCTCGGCGTGGCCCGCTACCAGCTGCACCGCGCCGTCCGCCATCTCCTGGAGGAGCTGGCCTCCGGCAACGGCCTGGTGTTCCTGCTCGACGACGTGCACTGGGCCGACGACGCCTCGATCGAGCTGCTCGGCTACCTGGTCCGCCATCCGCCGCGCGGACGGGTCCTGATCGGCGTCGCCTACCGTCCCGCGCAGGCCTCGCCGCGGCTGGCCACCCTCGTCGACATCGCGGGCGAGCACGGTGTCAGCGTCACCGCCGAGCCGTTCACCCGGGTCGAGGTCGAGGAGTTCCTGGGCCCGGCGGTGCCCCGGTCCCGCTGCCAGGCGCTGTACGAGGCCAGCGGCGGCAACCCGTTCTACCTGGAGGCGCTGGCCCGCCGCCCCGGCGGACGCGACGGACGCGACGGGCGCGACGGCGCCGAGCCGTCCCCGGCCGAGGAGGGCGTCGCCGAACGCTGGGGCGCGCTGCCCGACCTCGGCGAGATCACCGAACTGCCGCCCGCGGTCCGCACCGCGCTGCAGGTCGAGCTGAGCGGGCTGCACGAGACCGCGCTGCTGGTGGCGCGCTCGGCCGCGGTCGCGGCCGACGAGTTCGAGCCCGCGCTGGCCGCCGCCGGGGCGGAGATCACCGAGGAGCGGGCGCTGGCCGCGCTCGACGACCTGGCCGCCCGCGACGTGGTGCGGCCCGCCTCCGCCGGCCGGTTCCGGTTCCGGCACCCGCTGGTCCGGCATGTGGTGTACGGCTCGGCCGCGGCCGGCTGGCGGCTGGGCGCGCACGCGCGGATCGCCCGCCATCTGGCCGACCTGGGCGCCCCGGCGACGCTGCGCGCCCACCACGTGGAACGTTCGGCCGGCTACGGCGACCAGCAGGCGATTGCGACGCTGGTCGAGGCGGCCCGCACCGTGGCGCCGCAGGCCCCCGCCACCGCCGCGCACTGGCTGAAGGCCGCGCTGCGCCTGATGCCCGAGGACCCCGACCCGGCGGACGCCGGGCTCGGACCGGGCGAGGACGGCGGCGGGCAGCCCGCGCACGTCCGGCTCCTGGTCGAGCTGGCGCACGCGCAGACGGTCAGCGGACAGCTGGTGGAGGGCCGGGAGACGTCCCGCACGCTGCTGCGGCTGCTGCCGCCCGACGACCATGCCCGGCGCGCCCGCGCCGTCCAGATGTGCGCGGTGATCGAGCGGCAGTTGCAGCGCCACCAGGAGGCCCGCGCGCTGGTGCTGGACGAGCTGCACCGCATCCCCGACCCGCAGGCGCCCGCCGCCATCCTGCTGCGTGTCCGGCTGGTCGCCGACCGGCTGATGCGCCTCGACATCCGCGGCGCCCAGGCCGTGCTGGACCGGATGCCGGAGAACGCGCCCGGCTGGCAGCCGGGCCTGCGGGTGGCGGTCGCCTCGCTGCGGGTGATGCCCGCCTACGGGGCCGGGCGGCTGGACGACGCGATCGCCCTCGCCGAGGCCGCCGACACGGTGTTCGCCGAGTCCCCCGACAGCCACATCGCCGAGGCCCTCGACCACGCCCCCTGGCTGTGCTGGGCGGAGGTCATGCTGGGCCGGTACGACCACGCGCTGCGCCGGCTCGAGCGCTGCATCGCCATCGCGCGCGCCACCGGCCAGGCGCCCTACATCACCTACCTGCTGAACGCGCAGGCGAGGCTGTACACGCTGCTGGGGCGGCTGGCCGAGGCGGCGGACGCGGCTGAGGAGGCCACCGAGACGGCCCGGCTGGTGCGGTCCGGTGAGACGCTGGTGTTCGGGCTGACCCAGCAGTGCCTGGTCGCGACGTGGCAGGGCGACCACGACCGGGCGCTGCGGCTGGGCGAGGAGGCGGTGGCCGGGGACCTCGGCGCCGGCGAGTGGTGGGGCGCGATGGCCCGGTTCGCCCGCGGCGTCGCGCTGATCAACTCCGGCCGCATCGAGGAGGGGGCGGTCGCCGCGCTGGAGGCGTGCGGCGATCCGGCCGCGCCGCAGCTCGACCCGTCCACGCTGCTGTGCTGCGCGGAGATGCTGGCCCAGGTCGAGGCGGCCCGGGAGAAGGACGGCGAGCCGGGCCGCTGGGCGGAGATCGCCGAGATGCTCGGCGGGATCGGCGGAGCGGCCGACGCCGGGATGGTGCGGCTCACGCAGGCGCACGCGGCGCGCCCGTCCGATCCGTCCGCGGCCGCCGGGCTGGCGACCGAGGCGGGCCGGATGCTGCTCGCCGCCGGGCGCCGCCTGGAGGCGGGCCGCGCCGAGCTGACCGCGGGGCTGGCGCACCAGGCCGCCGGTGAGCGCGACCCGGCCCGCGAGCGGCTGCGGTCCGCCGCGGAGCTGTTCGAGCGGTGCGGGGCGCGGGCGCTGCTCGCGCAGACCGTCCGGGAGCAGCGCCGGCTCGGGGTACGGGTGGCCTCGCCGCGGCGGGGCGGGCGGGGCGACGAGCCGTTCGGGCTGTCGCCGCGCGAGTACGAGATCGCCATGCTGGTCGCGCAGGGCTGCACCAACCAGCAGGTGGCCGAGAAGCTGTTCCTCAGCGTCCGCACGGTCGAGACGCATCTGTCGCGGGTCTTCGGCAAGCTCGGGGTGACCTCGCGGGTCGGCGTCGCCACCGCGCTGAACGGGCGCCCCGGCGACCGCGACTCCTGAGCCCTGCCGCGCCCCGCACCGCCACCCCCGAATCCACCGCCCCCGGGGTGATCCGCGTCCCGTTGCTGTGATCTTCGTTGCGCGGGCTTGCGGAACGGAGGCGGGCCCGTGCCACGCGGCACAGATTCGTGCCAAGATCCGGACGAGAATGAACCGTCAGGTCGAAAACGGACTCTCACTTCACACGGGCACCACGTACCGCGCGGGCGATTACGGGTTTTCCACGATGCCGCGCCGTCGTACGGGACTGCCATCGTTGGACCGTCATTGAACCGGGAGGACAGAGACATGGCACGCCGAATCCGACGTTTCTCGGGTGAGGGCGTCAAGGACGCCGAGGTGTCGCTGCACCCGTTCACGACCCAGGACGACCTGCTGCTCACCCTGTCCCGATTCCACCGCGCGGACTGCGACGACGTCGTCCTGCTCATGCACGGGCTCACCTCCTCCAGCGACCTGTTCACCATGCCGGAGATCTACAACATGGTGAGCTACCTGCTGGACAACGGCTTCGGCGACGTGTGGGCGCTCGACTTCCGGATGAGCAACCGCTTCCCGTACAACACCAGCGGGCGCCGCTACTCCCTCGACGACATCGCGCTGTTCGACTACCCGGCCGCGATGGCCGAGCTGCGCCGCCACGTCGGCGACCGCCGGGTGCACGTGTTCGCGCACTGCCTGGGCGCGCTGTCGTTCAGCATGAGCCTGTTCGGCGGAGCGGTGGAGGACGACCTGGCCAGCCTGGTCGTCAACAGCGTCTCCCTGACGCCGCGGGTGCCGTCGTGGTCGAAGGTCAAGATGGCGGTCGGCCCGAACTTCGCCGACTACATCCTCGGCTCGCCCTACATCGACCCGCGCTTCACCGAGGCTCCGAAGCTGAGCGGCCGGTGGCTGATGTCCCAGGTCATCTCGGCGTTCCATCCCGAGTGCAAGGAGCCGGCCTGCCACATGCAGAGCTTCATGTGGGCGAGCGGCCGGCCCGGGTTCTTCATGCACGAGAACCTCGCGCCCGAGACGCACACCCACGACCGGCTCGCCGACATCAACGGGGCCTCGACCGTCCACTACTACCGGCACATCCGCAAGATGGTGAAGGCGGGCAGGGCGGTCCGCTACGACCCCCGCGATCCGAAGCTGAAGGCGCTGCCGACCAACTTCCTCGCCCGCGCCTCGGAGATCGAGACGCCGATCCTGTTCACCACCGGCGACCACAACCGGATCTTCACCGACTCCAACGTGGTCTGCCACGCGCTGCTGTCGAAGCTCGCGCCGGGCCGGCACGAGCTGGAGGTGCTGCCGGGCTACGGCCACATCGACCCGATCCTCGGCAAGAACGCCCACGAGCAGGTCTATCCGAGGATCCTCGCGCACTTCCAGAAGCACAGCACCGACCGAAGGGCCGCATGAGATGACCGAGCACGTGGGCACCGAGCACGCCGACACGGTCGTCGTCGGCTCGGGGTTCGGCGGGTCGGTCGCCGCCTACCGGCTGGCCGAGGCCGGCCGGTCGGTGGTGTTGCTGGAGCGCGGCCAGCCCTACCCGCCCGGGTCGTTCCCCCGCTCGCCCTCGGAGATGGGCCGGGCGTTCTGGGACCCGTCGGCCGGGCTGTACGGCATGTACGACGTGTGGCGCTTCAAGGGCTGCGACTCGGTCGTCTCCTCCGGCCTGGGCGGCGGCTCGCTCATCTACGCCAACGTGCTGCTGCGCAAGGACGAGCGGTGGTTCGTCCACGAGGGCCTGGACGGCGGGCACGAGCCGTGGCCGGTGTCGCGCGCCGACCTCGACCCGTACTACGACCGGGTCGAGGAGATGATGGGCGCGACGGCGTACCCGCTGGACCGCGCCCCGTTCGACGACACCCCCAAGACGCACGCGATGCAGGACGCCGCGGCCGAGCTCGGCCTCAACTGGGCGCTGCCGCCGCTGTCGGTCAGCTTCGCCCCCGAGCGCGGCGCCGCGCCGGGCGTCAGCCTGCCGATCGCCGACCCCGGCTACGGCAACCTGCACGGCGGCGGGCGGCGCACCTGCCGGCTGTGCGGGGAGTGCAACATCGGCTGCAACGAGGGCTCGAAGAACTCCCTCGACCACAACTACCTGTCGGCGGCCGCGTTCCACGGCGCCGACCTGCGCACCTCGCACGAGGTCAAGGCGATACGGCCGCGGTCGCGCGGCGGATACGAGGTCGACTACGTCCACCACGACCCCGGGCGCAAGGCGGGGAAGCCGCCGGTCCGCACGATCACCTGCGACCGGCTGATCCTGGGCGCCGGCACCTACGGCACCGTGTTCCTGCTGCTGAAGTCGCGCAAGGCGTTCCCCGGGCTCAGCCCGGCGCTGGGCTCGCGGTTCAGCGGCAACGGCGACCTGCTGACCTTCCTGCTGAAGGCGCGCGACCGCAACCGGGTGCGGCCGCTGGACGCCAGCCGCGGCCCCGTGATCACCAGTGCGATCCGGCTCCCCGACGAGCTGGACGGCCACCCGGACGCGGGCCGCGGCGCCTACATCCAGGACGGCGGCTACCCGGCCTTCGTCGACTGGATGGTGCAGCCGTTCGACCTGGGCGACCAGATCGACCGCGCGGTGAAGTTCCTGTGGAACCGCTTCACCGAGTTCTTCTCGGGCGCGCCCGACACCAACCTGTCCAAGGAACTGGCCGACCTGATCGGCGACGGGGCGCTGTCGGTGAGTTCGCTGCCGCTGCTGGGCATGGGCCGCGACAGCGCCGACGGGCGGCTGGCGCTCAAGGACGGGCGGCTGACGGCCGACTGGTCGGCCGAGACCAGCGCGGCGCACTTCGAGCGGCTGCGCACGACGATGCAGGGCATCGCCGACGTGCTGGGCGCCGAGTACGCCGACAACCCGATGTGGTTCCGCAAGCGCGTGGTCACCGTTCATCCGCTGGGCGGCGCCCCGATGGGGCGCCATCCGGTCGAGGGCGTCTGCGACGCCTTCGGGGAGGTGTTCGGCTTCCCCGGCCTGTACATCGCCGACGGGGCGGCGATGCCGGGGCCGGTGGGGCCGAACCCCTCGCTCACGATCGCCGCGATGGCCGACCGCATGGCCACGCGGATCCTGGAGGGAACGTCCCGCCCCGCCGACACGGGGGCCGAGCCGGCGACGGGGTCCGGCTCGCCCGGCGGGGCGGTGGGCGGCACGGCGTACGGCACGGAATCGGGGGCGCCGATGGGGACCAGGGGACCGTCCCCGGAGGGGTCGTCCGGCCGTACGTCGCTGTCGTTCACCGAGGAGATGAAGGGGTTCATCACCTACGGGGCGACCGATCCGCGGGCGGGTGAGCTGGAGGAGGACCGCGAGCGGTTCTCGTTCCGGCTCACCATCACCGCCGACGACGTGGATCGTTTCCTGGCCGAGCCCGAGCACACCGCGCGGGCCGAGGGATGGGTGGACGCCGCCGGCCAGGGGGGCCGGCGGCCCGTCCAGCGGGGCTGGTTCAACCTCTTCGCGCCGGGGGGCGACGAGGACCGCCGGCTGATGAAGTACCGGCTGCATTTCGCCGACGACCGGGGCCGGCCCCGCACCCTCATCGGTCACAAGAACGTCCTGCACGGCCCGCCGACCCGGATCTGGCCCGACACCTCGACGCTGTACGTCCACCTGCTGGACGGCCATGCCGGGGAGGAGGCCGCCGAGGACGCCGCCGAGGGGGAGCTCCCCGAGGGGGCGGCGGTGCTGGGCGCGGGCGTGCTGCACATCCAGCTGACCGATTTCGCCCGTCAGCTGACCACCTTCCGCACGGCGGGCGCCGGCGGTCCCGCGGCCCTGGTGTCCTTCGGCCGCTTCTTCGCCGGGGAACTGTGGGAGGTGTACGGCCCCGACCTCGACTGAGGTGGGCCGTCCGAGGACGTGCGAGCGGAGAGAACTGCGGGGTGCTCTCCGCTCGCACCTTTTTCAACCGCGCTCCGGCCGCGTTCCGGCCGCGTCTCAGGCGCGGCGGGAGCGGCGGGGCCTGCGGAGGCGGTCGCGGTAGACGCCGCGGGCCTGGTCGATCAGGTCGAGGTGGTCGGTGAGCTGGCCGCCGGTGTCGAACCGGCCCTGGGCGCGCAGGAGCTCCTCCAGGCGGTCACCGCCTGCTCGCCGCCGTGCGCGGGTAGGCCGAGCCCGTTCAGGGAAGGCGGTCCCTTTGGGAAGCGGGGCGGGCCGGGGCCGGGGCGGTTCCGCCGGGGCTCACATGCCGAGCAGGGTGCGTTTCGCGGCGGTGAACTCCTCGTCGGTGAGCACGCCCTCGCGGTGCAGCTCGCCGAGCTCGCGCAGCCTGCGCAGCATGGCGTCGTGATCGGCGGCGGCGTCGGCCGGCTTCTCCAGGGCGGGACGGGCGTCCGCGGCGGGGAGCGTCGCGGCGGACGGATGCGGGAGCCGGGCCAGCACGGCGGCGGCCAGCAGCGCCGTCGTCCCGCCCTCCTTCTGTATCCCCCACGAAAGGGCGCGCGGGTCCTCTTCCGGAGACCGGTCGGGGCCGGGGGTGCGGAGCCTGAAGCGCAGGTACCCGTACCCCATCCCGGCCTGGCGGCCCCACTCCACGCCGACCAGGTCCTTCAGTTCGAACACCTGCGTGCCCGCGGCCGTCTTCGCCCCGCTGGCCAGCCAGTTCCACTCCAGGCGGACCCGCTCGCCGTCGAAGGAGGCGGAGCCGTCCCCGGCGCCGGCGGTCAGCGGCACGCCCGGCCCCGGCAGCAGGTAGCGGTCGGACGGCCCCTCGGGCACCTCCCACACCAGCAGGGAGTTGCGGACGTCGTCGACGAAGAACTCGGCCGCGCCGACACGGTCGGAGGAGATGGCCAGGGTGTACGGGTCGGCGGCGTCGGGAAGCCCTCCGGCGACGGCCTGGCTGAGGGGGTCGGCGCCGTCCCGCAGGCGCAGCCTCAGCCGCCCGCCCTTGCGCCCCGGCTCGTACGCCACGCCCCGGATGGCCTGCAACGGCACGACCAGCTCGCCGAGGGCCTTGCGCAGCTTGTGCACTCCGCGATCATGCCCGGGCACGATCCGCACCACTTCGCCGTCGAAGGTCCACGCCCCGTCGCGGGAGCCCACTTCCGCCATACGGGGATATTAGGGGGTGGGCCCGGTGTGCGGCGGTCATGCGGCCGTGGCGCGGCGTCCCCAGCGGGTGCGGCCCCACGGCTTGTAGATCGACAGCACGGTCATGAACATGTAGCAGGTGAGCGACACCACCGGTGCGAACAGCAGGCCGTCGGCGGCGTCGCCGGCGCTGGGCCGCGCGGCCAGCATCCCGGCGGCCGCCTCGTTCAGGCTGTCGCGCAGCGCGACCACGGTCAGCACGGCGGTCACGACGGTGAGCACCAGCTTGGTCAGCACCCAGGTGTGGCGGACCAGGCCCCACTTGGTGCCCACGCCCAGCAGCACTCCGGTGACGAGGGCGAGCAGGCTCGCCGGGATCAGCACGGTGTCGCCCAGCATGTTCATGGACAGGTAGGCGGCCCGCATGGTGACGGGGTCGTCGCTGAGGTAGCCGGTGATGCTCAGCGCCAGCAGCCCGACGTCCAGGCCCAGCCAGGTCATGGAGCTGATCACGTGCAGCAGCAGGATCGCCCTGCGGGTGCGGGGCGCGAACCTGGCGCGGGCGGGCGCGCGGGTGCGGCCGGTGCGCGCGGCGCCGGCGGTGGACGCGTTCGCGGCGCCGGTCGGTGGCGCGGTGGAGGTGCGGGAAGCGGAGGTGGTGGTGTCGGCGCCGGGGGTGATGGGTGTGGGCTGTGTCGTCGTCATACCGCCGACGGTGCCGGGACGGTCGCGCCGGGTGCATCGCATCACCGGCGGCTTCGCCCGTACGTCGCGCGGGGTAGCCGGGCCGCGCCCCGCTACCCCGCCCGTGGTAGCCCGCCCGTGGCACCCCCGGCGGACCTTGTGCGACGGCTCAGCCGCGCGGGGGCTGGCCGTAGAGGCGCGCGACGCGCAGCCGGACGACCCGGCGGCGGTCGGCGACCATGGCGCGCCGGTAGTCGTCCCAGTCGGGATGCTCCCCGCGGATGTCGCGGTAGACCTCGATCAGCTCCTCGACGGCGGCGTCGTGCGGGTCCGCGGCCACCGGCGACAGCTCGGCGTCGCCCTCGGCGACCGCCCAGGACCAGCCGTCGGGCGCGCTGACGTGCAGGCTGGCCCGGGGGTCGCGGCTGAGGTTGCGCGCCTTGGCCCGGTCGTCGGTGATGGAGATCCGGACCAGGCCGCGCCCCTCGTCGTAGTGGTAGTTGATGTTGGACAGCTGGGGACGGCCGTCCCGTTTCACCGTCGCCAGCACGCCCAGGTCGCGTCCGGCCACCAGTTTCGCCAGTGCCTTCTCGTCCGCCATGCGGGGCCTCCTCCGTCGCCGTGCGTCAGGTGTCGAACGGCACAACCCCGTGCGGCGGATCATCCTTCCCCGTCCCGCCCGCGCGGTCAGGCGCGCTGCCGGACCAGCACGGGGAATTCGAGGACGCGGGCGTCCGGCGGGAGGGCGGGCCGGTCGCCCGGCCCGCCCCTTTCGCCTCGCCGTTCCCCGCGTGCCGGCGCGTCGCCGGCTTCGGCGCGCCCGGTGAGGATGTGGCCCCGGAACGCCTTGCCCTTGGCGGTGACCTTGACGGCCTGGAACGCCGAGGGCGGCAGCGAGCAGAACCCGGTCCGCACGACGTCGCCGTACAGCGACTCCGAGACGACGTAGGCCAGGTCGCGCTCGGGGTCGTCGGTCAGCAGCCGGCGCAGCGGCGCCGAGTCCAGCAGGCGCTGCACCACGATGGGCGCGTCGCCGGCCGGTCCGAACGGCCCCGCGGTCATGGTGCCGTGGTGGAGGGCGAGCCGTACCCGCAGCGGCGGGCCGCCGTCCCGCCCGCCGTTGAGCCCGCGCAGCTCGGACGCCAGGCCGATGACGAAGTCGCCGGCCACGGGGGCCGGGTCGACGCCCTCGGGGAGGGTGGCCAGCTCGCCGTCGCCGCCGACCTGCTTGTCCCAGCGGGCGCGCTCCAGGCCGATGCCCGAGGCGGCCCGGTCCAGGGCCCGGGTCAGCAGGTGCTGCGCCTGCAACTGCTCGCGGGTGCTCCGTTTGCTGTACGCCTGGATGTCCACGGCCAGAAGCAGCCGGTAGACCAGTCCGTTCCCGTTCACTCCCGATCGCCTCTCGGTCCTCCGAGCGAATCGGGCCGGTTGCCCTCATTCGCTCCAATTGCGGAGTGAGTGTTCGCCTCGTGCGGAGGACCTCCGCGATGCTTCCGCGGTCGCTCCGGGGGGCACCTCCTCCTGCCGTCTGTGTGATGCCGTCGAACGCCCCTTTGGACGAGGGAGGCGGCCCGATGGTCGCCAAGGTAAGCAAAACCTCGCGAACAAGTAAGGGCGAAATGCGAACAAGCCGGTCAAACGGCATGGCCCGCCCCTGTGCGGCGTCCGAACGGCCCTCCGGCATTGAACCCCGCGCGCCGCATCCGCGTACAGCCTCCCGACAGGCACCCCTGGTAACCCGGAAGGAAGCCGCCCATGACACTCCGGCGACGGGCCGCCCCGATCGGTCTCGCGGCGGTGGCGGTCGCCACGCTGACCGCCTGCCAGGCCTCCGGCAGCGTCCCGCTGAGCGCGCTGGAGAAGGGCGACGGCTACGGCAAGCCGGCCCAGGGCGCGCCACCTGCGGCCGCCCCGGGCGACGGGGTCCCCGGGGACGGGTCGCCGGTCGCCGTCACCAGGCTGCACGTCAACTCCGCCGGCCCGCTCGGCAACGTCGTGGTCGACAGCGCCGGCCGCACCCTGTACCGCTACGACCGGGACCGTGTCCGCCCGTCTGCCAGCACCTGCGCGGCCACCTGCGCCCGGATGTGGCCGCCGGTGCGCTGGACGCCCACCGTCCGGGCAAGCGGCGGGGTGAGCCAGGCGGCGCTGGGCCGGATCAGGCGGGCCGACGGCACGCTGCAGCTCACGCTCGCCGGCTGGCCGCTGTACCGCTCCGCCAGGGACACCGCGCCGGGCGACGCGGCCGGGCAGGGCATGGGCGGCGCGTGGTTCGCCGTCAGGCCCGACGGCGCCAGGGCCGGCTTCGACCCCGGGATCCCCGTCCCGCCCGGCTACGGCCCCGGCAGCGGCGGCACGGGCTCGGGCGCCTCCCCCGGGTCCTGAGGCGGTCGCCGAGCCCAGTGCCGGGCACCACCGCCCCTCCGTCTCTCCGCTTCTCCGCACCACCGCACCCCGCACCCCGCACCCCCGCACCCACAGCCGGAGACCCCCGATGGCCCATAGATCCCCGACGACCGTTCCGGCGGCCCGCGACAAGGCGCGCACCCCCGCGGCCGGGCCCTGGAGCTGGTTCCGCGGCCCGCGCCCCGGCGACACCGTGGACGACCAGGTCCTGGTGAACGAGCTGTACCGGGTGTACGGGCGGCCGCTGCTGTCGTTCGTGCTGCGGCTGACCGGCGGCGACCGGCACTGGGCCGAGGACGTGGTGCAGGAGACGATGATCCGCGCCTGGCGCAGCGCGCACCAACTGGACGCCAACGCCACGTCCCTGCTCCCCTGGCTGGCCACGGTGGCGCGGCGGATCGTGATCGACGACCAGCGCCGCAAGAACGCCCGGCCGCAGGAGGCGGGCGAGGGCCCGCTGGAGAACCTGCGCGCCCCCGACGGGTTGGAGGATCTTCTGCGCTCCGTCGTCGTCTCCGAAGCCCTCCTGTCGCTGTCCCCCGCGCACCGCGAGATCCTCAACGAGACCTTCTTCCGGGACCGTTCGGTCAACGAGGCCGCCAAGGCCCTCGGCATCCCCGTGGGCACGGTGAAGTCCCGGGTGTACTACGCGCTCCGGGCGCTGCGGGTCGCCCTGGAGGAGAGGGGGGTGACACCGTGAACGCGATCATCCAGCACACCGATGTGGGCGCCTACGCCCTGGGCCTGCTCGAGGAGCCGGACCGGCGCGCGTTCGAGTCGCATCTGGCGGTCTGCCCGCCGTGCCGGGAGGAGCTGGGCGCGCTACGCGGCCTGGCCGCCACCCTGGACGGGCTGCCGCCGATCGCCGAGGATCCGGCGCCGCCGGTGCGGCCCGATCCGGCCGTGGTGACGGATCTGCTGCTGCGCCGCCGGAGGCGGGACCGGCGCCGGCGGCTGTCGCAGGCGCTGGTCGGCGTGGCCGCGGGGCTGGTGCTGATGGGCGGGGCCGCCGGGCTGGGCGTCACGGTCGGCGCGGACCGGGAGGAGACGCCGCCGGTGGTGGAGAGCGGGGTGGAGGCGCTCTTCCGCAACGGCCGCCCGGTCGCGGCCACCGACGCGCGCACCGGCATCACCGGCCAGGTCGCCACCGAGCGCAAGCAGTGGGGCAGCCTGGTCGGGCTGCGGCTGAGCCGGGTGCGGGGGCCGCTGGAGTGCGAGCTGGTCGCGGTCGACCATGCGGGACACGCGCACACGGTGGCGGGCTGGGCCGTCCCGCGGAAGGGGTACGGGTTCCCCGGCTCCCCGCCCGCGCTGACGCTGCAGGGCGGCACGGCGCTCAACCCGGATGAGATCACCCGGTTCGAGGTGCGGACGATCGGGTCGGGCCGGACCCTCCTGACCGTCCCCCGCACCTGAGCCGCGGCGGTACCCCGTCCTGCCCGCGCGCCCGCGGTGAGCGGATCGGGCGGATCCGGCGGACCGGGGCAGGCCCCGCGGATCGGGCGGGACGCGGGGTCGCCTAGCCTGGAGCGGTGAGTGCCACCCGATCCGACGCCAGGGCCGCCGGGCCGCCCCGGCTGATGCTGCCCGGCCTGCGCGAGGTGTACGGGGCGTACGCGCGGGCGGCCGACGAGCTGCCCGCCCTGCCCGGCGCGCTCCAGGCGGAGGTGTGGACCTCCGCGCAGCTGGGCGCGCTGGAGTCGGCCGCGCCGCACGAGCAGGGCCGGTGGGCCGCGCTGGGCGACCTGGTGACCGTGCTGCGGGGGGCCGGGACGCCGGGGTCGCGCGCGTTCCTGCGGGCGCTGGCGGCGATCGGCCCGGCCGGGATCCGGCGGGTCGCCGGGCGGGCGGCCGGTGAGCTGCGCGGGCTGCCCGAGCCGCCGTGGGCGGACGCGCTGGGCGCGGTGACGCCCGGCCAGGCGTGGCTGATCCAGGAGGGGCCGCTGGACGGCGACCGGCTGGTCTGCGAGTTCCGGTACGAGGGCGGCGCCGACCTGCACGCGCTCGCGGTGCGGCTGTCGTACGGCGACGTGCCCGCGGAGATCGTCGTGGTCGGCGACGTGCGCGCGATGATGGCCGCCGCGCGGCAGGCGATGCAGGCCGAGCTGTGCGTGGTCCAGCCCTGCGGCGCGGCGGCGGTGGGAGCGCGTCTCCGCGCCGCGCTCGACGGCGCGGAGACCCTCCCCGAGGACTGCTACCCGGCGCTGGCGCTGGCCCGCCACCGCGCGGCCGCCCTCCCTTGATCCCACCCGCCCGCGGCTCGGTGGGCGGCCCGGTCAGCGGCCCATGGCGCGGTAGCGGCGTACCGACAGCGGCAGGAACACCGCCACGATCAGCAGCGGCCACACCACCGCCATCATCAGGGCGTGCTCGACGGCCCAGGAGCCGCCCGCCGCGGCGCCCGGGCCTCCGAACAGGTCGCGGCAGGCGGTGATGGTGGCCGACATCGGGTTCCATTCGGCGGCGGCGCCCAGCCAGCCGGGCATCGTGCTCGGCGCGATCATGGCGCTGGACAGGAAGCTGACCGGCCACACCAGGACCTGCACCGCCACGATCGACTCCGGCCCCTTGGCGACCAGGCCGAGGTAGGTGCCGACCCACAGCACGGCGAAGCGCAACAGCAGCAGCAGTCCCACCGCGGCCAGCGCGTTCCCGATCCCCTCGTGCCAGCGCCAGCCGACCAGCAGGCCGCACACGACCATGACGGCCAGGGCGGCGACGGCGTGCAGCATGTCGGCGAGGCCGCGGCCCACCACCACCGCCGAGGAGGCCATGGGCATGGTGCGGAACCGGTCGGCCACGCCCTTGGCGGCGTCGGCGGCGATCGCGGCGAAGGTGGTCTCGATGCCGAAGATCATCGTCATCGCGAACATGCCGGGCATGATGAACTCGCGGTAGCTGCCGCCGCCGGGCACGTTCATCTGGCCGCCGAACAGGTAGCCCATCATGAGCACCACCATCACCGGGAACAGCAGCCCGGCGACGACCGTGCCCGGCTGCCGGGCCCAGTGCGCCAGGGCGCGCCCGGTCAGGACCTTGCAGTCGCCGGCGGCCAGGAGCAGCCTGCGCAGGCCGCGCGGGTCCTCGTCCGCGGCGGTGTACGGGGGCGGGGTGGTCATCGTGGTCACGCCAGTGCCTCCTGTGCGTCGTTCGGCCCGGTCGTACGGGCGGTGGTGCCGGCGGACGCGCCGGGCGCGCCGCCGGGGTCGCTCGCGGTGTCGGGCCGGCGGCCGGTGAGGTGCAGGAACACCTCGTCCAGGGTGGGGCGGCGCAGGCCGATGTCGGCGACGGCGACGCCCGCCTCGTCCAGTGCCCGGACGGTCTCGGTGAGCGCGCCGACCCGGTCGGCCACCGGGGCTCCGGCGCGCAGCGCGTCCCGGTCGACCTCGACCCCGGCCTGCGTCCCCGGCCCGCCGCGGCCACCGGGCCCAGGCCCGGTTCCGGGCGCGGCGACGCGGGCGATGATCGCAGCTGCTCGGGGCAGGTCGGCGGCCTCGCGGACGACGACGTCGAGCCGGTCGCCGCCCAGGTCGCTCTTCAGCGACTCGGGGGTGCCGCCCGCGATGACGCGGCCGTGGTCGATCACCGAGATCCCGTCGGCGAGCCGGTCGGCCTCGTCCAGGTACTGGGTGGTGAGCAGGACGGTGGTGCCGCCGGCGGCCAGCGCGCGGACGGCGTCCCAGACCTCGATGCGGCTGCGCGGGTCGAGCCCGGTGGTGGGCTCGTCCAGGAACAGCACGGGCGGGGAGAGGATCATCCCGGCGGCCAGGTCGAGGCGTCGCCGCATGCCGCCGGAGTACCGGCCGGCGGGCCGGTCGCCGGCGTCGGCCAGGCCGAAGCTCTCCAGCAGTTCGTCGGCCCTGCGCCGGGCCGCGCGGGCGTCCAGGTGGTAGAGCCGGCCGAACATCACCAGGTTCTGCCGGCCGCCGAGGACCTCGTCCACGGCCGCGTGCTGGCCGACCAGGCCGATGCGGGCGCGGACGCGCCGCGCCCCGCGGACCACGTCGTGCCCGGCGACGCGGGCGCTGCCGCCGTCGGGCCTGGTCAGGGTGGTGAGGATGCGGACGGTGGTGGTCTTCCCGGAGACGATAATTCGACACTTCTTTTGGGCAGAATAGAGGTAGAACGGCAGGAACGGACACGGAGGTGGCGGAATGGTCGGGACGAGCCCTAGCGGAATGGTCACCAGCGCGGAGATTCAGGAAGCGATGAGCACCGCCGCAGCGATGCCGATTAACGGCGTCATGGGACGGTGGAGCGAGGACGGTCTCCAGTGGACCGCCACCGACCTCAGCGCCGACGTGGACACGTTGGTCCTGGTCCGCATCAGTGACGCCGAGGAAGGCGACGCGGACGGAGTGGCCCGCCAAGTCGCCAACGCAATCATTCACGCCCGCAAGACCGACGCCCGTATCGGCCGGATTCTGGTCGAGAACGACACCAGCGCATTCAAGCGCCGCAAGATCACCCTTCCCAACGGCGACAAGCAGCTTCGGACCGTGCGGCCGCAATTCCGTAAGGCTCTCCGCTTGCTGGACAGGGGCGAATACACGCGGTTCCTTGCGGTCCATCTGGACCGGGCCGTCCGTGACCCCCGCGATCTAGAGGACTTGATCGATGTGGTGGAGCAGTCCCGCCCCCGGATCGTGTGCGACAGCGTCACCGGAAGCTTGAAGCTCGCGTGTGACGCCGACATCACCATGGCGCGCGTGATGTGCGCGATCGCCAACGCGGCCAGCCGGGACACCGCGCGACGGGTCAGCGACAAGCGCCGAGCCCTTGCCCAGGAAGGCCGCCATGGCGGAGGACCGCGACGCTACGGGTTCGCCGAGGACGGGATCACCGTCCGCCAGGAGGAGGCCAAGTGGATCCGCAAGGCCACGCGGTTGGCCATGGGGGATGTCCCGATCAGGGAGTTGACGCGGGACCTGACCGCCCAGGGGTGGCGCCGTCCCGACGGAGAGCAGTGGACCAGCGTAGGAGTCCGTGACATGTTGCTGCGTCCCTGCAATGCCGGACTCACCGTGCACGTGTCCGGCAGGCAGGGAGAGCGGATCTACTACACGCCCGACGATGTGGTCGGGAAGCTGCCCGGCAGGCCGATCATCGAGCCGGAGCGGTACTGGACCCTGGTCCGCAAGCTGACCGACCCCGAGCGCACCACCACCCCGGGGACCGCCGTCCGGTGGTTCGGATCGGGCATCTTCCGGTGCCCGTGCGGGTCGCCGTTGCGGGTGCAGAACAAGAAGTACAAGCGCACCGACCGCCGCACCAAGCGGACATGGGTCGAGGAGCGCGAGGTGTACCGGTGCCAGCAGAGCAGCAGCGGGCATGTCACTTGTGAGCGTGCCGAGCTTGACCGCCTTGTGGTGGCGACCTTGCTGGAGCTGATCGCCACCTCCGACCCGGCCGACATCATCGGGACCCGCACCGCCGCCGAGGACGTTGCCGCTCTGTACGCCGAGCAGGCCGAGCACAGCAAGCGGTTGGAGGAGATCGCCGCCGACCGCGAAGCCGACGTCATCACGCGGGAACAGATGCTGGAGATGACCGCCACGCGCCGCCGCAAGCTGGAGAAGGTCAAGGAGAGGCTTGCCGCAGTGGCCGCCGAGGAGGACCCCGCCGCTCAGTTGGTCGGAGCCAAGGACATCAGGGCCGCTTGGGACGCCCTGACGCTGGGGGAACAGCGCAAGATCACCGCCCGGTTGTTGAGCGTGGAGGTCCAGCCGGTTGGACGCGGCAAGCGGGCAGCGGTTCACGAGCGCGTGATCATCACCCGCACCAAGCGGCCCAAGCCCCCGCGCAAGCAGCCCCGCAAGTCCCGCAAGCAGTCCCGCGAGCAGCAGCCCGCACCGGCCGCCGAGCTGATCGCCGCCTAGTCCGCCAACGCCGAGCGTCCCGCCCCCGATCTCCGGGAGGCGGGACGCCCCGTACCTGGCCAGCGTCATCAGTCGCGCCGATGGAACATGTAGGCCAGGTATTCGCGATCTTCCCGGCTCAGCGGCCCCATCTCCGCCACGTTGCGCCGCACCCACTCACGCGCCGCATCACTCAGCCCATCGGCCGCCGAACCCCCGTCATCATCGGTGCCCGGTTCGGTCGCCGGTTCCCCGTCGCGTTCTGCCATCACCCCACCCGCTAAGTGATCATGGTTTCGGCGTGTTGCCCGCAGCCGTCCCACAAACCCCCACCCGCCGCCCTTTGTAGGAGCCGCAAGCGGCACTCATCATCTGGGGGCGAGTCGCCCGGCGGTACCCGGCCGCCGTCGCGCAGGCACCACCAGGCGCACCCCCTCCCACAGGCTCAGCCGCCCGCCACCTCACACGCCAGGTACCGCGCCGTCCACGTACACGGCGGACCGCCCAGCCCCGCCACGGTGCGATCCAGCAGGCCCGCCGCCTCCCGCATCACCGGCCCCTCCGACCGCCCACTGTGCCCCCACAGGTGCAGCGTCTGAATCAGCAGCACGTTGCCCCGCTGCATGTAGTCGGTCGTGCGGATGACCTCAGTGGGTTCCCGCCACCCCTTGCCGTAGCTTTTGCGCTCCACCCCGCGCACCATCGACCAGTCCGGCCCGGTCCGGTCGCCGGTCACCCGCCAGGCCAGGTCATGCCCGATCGCATACGTCCGCCGTCCCATGGGGGTACGCGGGTACCGGCTCTTGACCGGGCACGCCCGAGCCCGCGCCCGCAGGACCCCCATCGCCCGCCGCGCCTCCGCCGCAGAGCCGTAGGCCACCGCCTGAACCGCGTACCCGTCGCGGATCCGAGCGCCGGGCACAGCCCGAATCCCGCCGATCTCCAGCACCCGGCCGGGAATCTCCACCCCGCGCGAGTAGCACCCAGCCACCCCGGTCCGGTCCTGAATGAAGCCCACCGGATCCCGCTGCAACGGCACCCGCCGGAACCCGCCCGCCGCCTCCGGCGAGACCACCGCCGCCCGCACCCGCTCACGGCTCAGTGTCGGCATCGGCTCCCGCACCGCCGACCGGGCCGCAGACGGGACCGCACCCGAGGTACCCGCCGAGGGCGCCCCGCTGTAGCTGGCCGACCGGTCCGCCGTGACCTTGGCCACCGGCCCGACCAGCGCCGCCGCCATCACCGCCAGGCCCAGCGCCACCACCGCCGACCGCCAGACCCACCGCCACGCGCCCGGCCCCGGCCGCCACCCACGCCCGCGACCGCGCCCCATCCGTTCGCCCCGCCTACTCATCGCCACCGGTCCCCTTCCTGTCGCCAGCGGCCATCGGCCGCCCGTCCGCTCTTGTCCGTCTCACCCGTCAGGCCACGGCCGCGCGTGAAGCTCATGAGGAGCCATTCGCAGCCGACCCGGACCGCCAGCACGCCCGCCGCACCGGCCGCGATCACCACCGGAGCGAAGATGAGCCAGCCCGCGCCCAGCCAGGACGCCAGGCCAGCGATCAGCGCGACCCCCGCCAGCGCGCCCAGCGCCATGAACCCGGCCGCCGCCGCATACAGCCACCCGATCAACCACGGCGTGACCACCGTCCGGAACCGCAGATCCAGCAGCCCCCGCGCCACCCCTTTGGACCGACGGGGCCCGCTCACAGCCCCCACCACCCGCACGAGGACGCCAGCCACAGCACCGGCACCACCACCAGCAGCACGAACACCACCAGCGCCCGCCACGCACGCGGGAACCGCGACCGCCACGGCACCCGAACCGTGATCCGCAACCCGCGCGAGGACCGCCCCGGCAGCCGCACCAGGTGCCAGAGCAGCCAGAGCGCCACCCCGAGCCCGAGCAGGTCACCCAGTTCACCCACCGTCGCCACCCCCATCGCCACCCCCGTCGCCCCCGTCGCCACCGTCGCCGGTCCGGCTCACGGTCGCGATATCGGCCCACTCCCGAGCCGCCGCGTGATCACGCGCCAGCGTCGCCGCCAGATCCGCATCACCCGGACGCGCCCACCCCGTCCCCAAGTACCGCCAGTCGCGCACCAGCACCGCGCCGCCGTCCTCATCGGCACGCGCCCGCGCCCACGGGTCCGCCCGATCATCGGCGCGGTGCCGGGACCGCCAGGCCCGCCGCACCGCCCGCAGCGCGCCCAGCGTCACCGCGTACCGCCGCGATTTCGTCGAGAAATGTCCCCTAAACCCCAGCGTGTGCGGGTAGTCGTCCAACCGGTAGCGGGCGCAGTCCTCACGCCGCGCCAGCCGCCAGCACGCCGCCACCAGGAGCATGATGTGCGGGTTGTTCACCCGCCGGGAGACGCGCGCCGCATCCCGGATCGTGAACCGCCGAGCAGGCAGCCCACCCAGCACGTCACCGGCCGTCTTCGTCGCGTACTTGGCCAGGTAGGCAGCCGCGCGCCCCGGATCGGCCACTGGCGCGATGTCGAGCTGGCCGCCCCAGCGCGCCACCCGGCCCCGTGACCCCACCTCCGGCAGCGGTACCGACGCCCGGCCCGCCGCATCCCGGATCGCCGCCGACAGCAGCCCCACGCCCGCCCACGGCGGAGGAGGCACCACCCGCCCAGGGGCGGACGGGTCCACCCCGTCCAGCCGGATCACCGCGTGCAGATGCACCGCCCCGCGCCGCTGGTACTCGGCCACCTTGACATAGCTCACGCGGATCACGTCGCGGACCGTGCGCGCGGTGATCGGCGTCCCGCTCGCCTCCGACCCCAGCCGCGCCAGCGCCCGGTACAGGTAGATCACCGTCCGGCGCCACACCTCCGGCACCGCCGCATGCCACAGCACGTGACCGGTGTAGTCGTAGCAGGCCACACACAGCGCCTGACCCACCAGCCCATCCCCGGCCCCATGCCGCGCATGGCAGACCAGCGGACGCCCATGCGGGCACACCGGCCGCCCGAACGCCACCCGGCACGGCCCATCCGACGACGCCCGGTGCACCGCCCCGAACGAAGGCGCCGTGAACGTGGCCAGCACCACCGGATGACCCGCCACCGAGTCCGGCACCGCATCCAGGCCACCGGCCAGCCGACCGACCCGCCCCCGCAGCCCCGCCGCGATCATCTGCCACGTGTCACGCCGGTAGGTCTCCGCGCACGACGGGCACACCGCCGTCCGCCGATCCCCGCACGCCAGCAGCAGCGCACCATCGGGCCCGCCGTCGGTCGAGTACTCCGCCAGCACCTCACCAGTGCCCGCATCCACCGCCGCAGCACCGCCACGCACCCGCACCGGCCGCAGGCAGTGACCCGCATGAGCCACCTGACCCGACCACGCCCGCCACCCGTCCGCATCACCGACCCGCGCCAGCATCCCCGCCAGCACGCCACCCGCCACCGCCGCACCCGACCCCGAGCCTGAGGGGGACAGGTTCACCCGCGAACGGTGCGCGGACGGCAAGACGACCTGCGGTCGCCCTACGGGTGACCTGCGGACATCTTGCCGGCGGCTCATCCCAGCGGCCCCGAACCGGCCGCCCCGCCCGAGCCCTCACCCGCGCCCGGCCCCGGCTCAGGAGGGGAGCCCGCGTGCCCGTAGACGTACCGCCACAGGCACCACATCAGCGCGTACCAGTCCGGCGAATCCTCCTCGATCGCCGGGTACCCCTGACCGGCCAGCGCGTCACCCACCTCACGCACCAGCTCAGCCGTGAACCGCTCATCCCACGCCGCCGCAGGCCGCGCCACCGGGTACACCCGCCCGGCCACCACCGCCGCACACGGGCAAACCGAGGGGTCGAGCGGCCGATTGATCGTTGCCATACGTCACTCCCGAAGGTTGGGCAGGCACCGCACGGCGGGCACGCTCCCGCCGACCCCGCCACGCGGAGCCCACCAGGTGAAGAAGGAAGGAGAGAGAAGAAGAGGAGGGGAGAGGGGCGATGCCTCAGATGGAGTGCTCGCCCGCCACCAGCCGACGCAGCGCCGCACCCCGCGCCGCAATCGACCGGATCTCATGATCGGTCAGGTAGTAGGACCGGCACCGCCGGGGCACGCTGGCCCCCTCAGCCAGCAGCAGCCCCACACCCCGCGTTTCCACGTCGATCTCCGACGCGCTGTACCCGTTCGACGCCCACCCCGCGCCCAGGATCGTGTCACTGGCGTCCCGCGTCGTGCACCGCATCGCCCACCGGTACGCCAGCAGATCCCGGTAACTGGTCGGCACCACGTCACTGCTAGGTTTCTGCGTCGCGGACGCCATGATCATTCCGGCCGCCCGCCCCCTGGCCGCCAGGTCGATGGACAGGTCCCGGAACCGGGCCCGCGCCGTCCGGTCCGGATGCGCGGTGTAGAACCTCAGCTCATCGATCGGCAGCAGGTAGAGCGGCCCGTCAGAGCGGCCCCAGGACCGCCGCCCCGTGTTCTCCAGCAGTTCGTACCGCTCATCCATCTCAGCGATCAGATCTTCCAGCAGATCGATCGCCGCGTCGATGTCGTTGGGCACCACCCGTTCCATCACCGGCCGCCATAGCGCGAGTTCGAGCCGTTTGGCGTCCCACCCGTAGATCCGCGTCCACGGATCCAGCGCCGCCGCAGCCAGCACCACCGACAGCGCCGCACTCTTGCCCGATTCGGGCTCGCCGCCCAGCAGCAGGTTCCGGCCCGGCAGGCGCATGGTGACCGGATCGCCCATGTCGTCCACCGCCACCGGCACCGGATCCCACAGCGAGACCTGACCGGCCCCCGCCCACGGCCAGACCACCGGCCCCGCCATCGACCCTTCCGCCCACGGGTCCCGCCGCACGATGTCCACGTGCGCAAGGTCGGCCCGGCCCAGGTCCCGAGCCACCCGCACCTCACGCACCCGCAGCACCGCCGCCACCCGCTCAGCCTCACCGGCCAGCTCATCCACCGTCGCGCCCCGAGGCACCCGCACCACCAGCCGATCACCCGCCGGAACCTGCCGATCCCGCCGGATACGCGGGATCCGGTCATTGACCGTGGTCAGCGTCGCGAACCGCATGGCGCGGTCCCAGTGCCGCCGCAGCCTGCCCCGCCGCCACGACCGCACCACCCAGGCCCGCGCCCACGGCAGCGCCACCACCACCAGCACCAGCCCCACCGGCGCCCCCAGCGACCCCGGCCAGCCACGCCGCAGCCACCCGACCGCAGCCAGCCCGGCCAACAGCACCACCGCCACCAGCTCACGCCGCCACAGCCAGGAGGGCCGCACCACCCACAGCATCACCGCCGACCCGGCCGTCAGCCGAGCCCGCACCGGAATCTCCGGACGCTGCACCACCGGAGGCAGCCCCACCCGCCCCGGAGCCTCCACCCCCGAGAACCGCCGCGAGGGACCCCCGCCGCTCACCACACACCCCCACGGCCCCCGCCGTGCCAGATCCCCGGATACCCCTCACCACCCGGCCCCGCCGGACCGCCCCGACCGTGCGAGCCGTCGGGACCGTTGCGGCCCGCCACGTGCCGGTCACCGACCTCACCGCCCACCGGGCCCACCGCCCCCGGCTCCGGCAAGGTCGTCTCCGTGCCACCCCCGCCCGTGCCCGAGGGCGGCCCGCCCAGGTCCAGCGCGGACGGGTCACGCACGGTCGCGTCCGCGTCGAAGCCGGACGGGTCGGGCACGGTCTCCTCCGTGCTCAGGACCCGCACGTCCCCGCGCGCCCGCTCCGCCCAGGCGATCCACGCCTCATCACGCCGCGCGTGCAGTTCACGCCAGACCCGCCCCGGCACCAGCCCGAGCACCATCTCACGCATCGGCACCCCACCGATGCGCCCGTCGCCCGGCAGCCGCAGCCGTACCATCCGGTCGCCCGCCGCCACCACCAGCCACCCGTACAGCGCCACCCCGCCGTCCACCGGCCCGCCGTCGGTGGTGTCCACCGCACCGCCCGCGCCGCTCAGCGCACCGCACCGCAGCGCCGCCGCCAGCACCCGACGCCGACGCCACCCACGCACCCGCACCAGCCGCAGCCAGGACGGCCCCGACGGTTCGACCATCGAGTACTGAACCCGCAGCGGCCCCGTCGCGCCCAGCGTCACCACCACCGAGCACCGCCCGTACTCCCAGCCGTGCTCATGGGCACCGACCGCCACCGACACCGACCCGGCCAGCGGACCCCCCGACGCTCCCGTCATCACTCGGCCCCCTTACCGGCCGCGCCCGCCGAGCCCTTACCCGCGCCCGGCTTCACCGGCGCCGCCCCGCCAGGGGCCCCCGGCTCCTCCGGTTCCAGCCGCTCAGCGGTCCACCACGTCACCGTGTCCCCCCGCCGATCGATGCTGTTGAGGATCAGGCCCACCGGCCGCACGAACGTGCCTTGCGCGAGCCCGGGGTCACCCACCAGCCCCACCCGGATCGGCACGCTCCCCGTCCCGTCCATCGCCAACAGACGCACCTGGAACAGCGGACTACCGTCCTCCGCCGTCCGGAGTTGGCCGCTTTCGTAGTCCTTGCGCTGTTCCGGTGTGTCCGCCACCAGCCACCGCATGCCGTCCATCGCTACGCGAAATTCCACCAGCGCACCCCTTCCGATGGTTGGAAGGTGCCGAACTCGGCACCTTTACACCATCAGTGTGCCAAGTGGTGCCGAGCTGTAAACATCGACGTGCCAAGCTAGGCACAGTACGCTGTGACACGAAACGGTATCCGCGCAGCTCACAAGAGGTGGAGGTGGCCACATTGAGCCAAAAGGACAGGTTTAGAGCCACGCCAGCGGCCACGGGCAGCACCCCGGCGCTCTACGCCACCATCCGGGACCAGATCATCCGGGCGATACAGCTTGGCACCTACGCCCCCGGCGCCATGCTCCCCACCAACGCCCAGATTCAAGAAAAGTGGGGCGTGTCCCACACCACCAGCCGCCGAGTGCTCGCCGAGCTGGCCGAGGCGGGATGGGCCCAGTTCCTGGGAACGCGCGGGTACATCGCCACCGCCGGACCCGCACCCGTCAACCCGGATCCGACCGGCCCCGACCCCGAACCCGCACTCACCGGCCACCCCGGCATCCCACCGCCGCCCTACCCCGCGCCGCCCGCACCCGCCAGCCCCCTACCGGCCCGGCCCGCCCACACCGTCCCGCTGGACGGAGACATCCCCGACCAGTTCACCGCCGTCACCGCCATCCAAGCCGCCATCGAACCCGCCCCCGCCGACGTTGCCCACGCCCTCAGACTCCACGGCCCCGGAACCCCCATCCACGTCCGCCGCCGCATCATCACCGACGGCGCCAGCACCACCCCCCTGGAGATCAGGACGAGCTACACCATCCACGTCCCCGAGGGCCCCATCACCCGCACCGACCCCATCCCCGAGTGCTGGCACCAAGCCCTCAACGCCCACACCGTCCACACCGTCACCGCCACCGCCAGCACCATCAACGCCCGCCACCCCACCCCCTACGAGGGCGCGACGCTGCGCGTTCCCCCGCACGCGATCGTTCTCGTACGCGCCACCACCCACCACAGCGAACTAGGCCCGCCCATAGACCTGACCGTCAGCGTCTGGCCAGCCGAGACCACCACCATCCACGCCCCCCAGCACCCCATCACCTGACCCCCCGCAACCGCCCCGAACCCCGCGAAACGCCCAGGCAGCAGCCGGGGCAGCGGCTTCTACCCCGCCGCGCCCGACCCTGGAAATCGCCCCGGCGGTCGGCGCCGGCCGACCTCCCTAGCGGTCGCCCCTCCGGGGTGGCCTCCGGCCAGATCCACCGGCCCCGACCTCACGCAGGCACGCAGCCGAAGCCGCGGCCCCTTCCACCTGACCCCGCTAACCCCGCACGCTCAGCGCCCCAGGCACACCCGCCGCCTCCAGTGCCGCCACGGCGAACGCCTCCGCCGCCGCCCCCGCCCCCCGGTTCCACTCCGCGCAGTACGCATCCAGGTACCCCGCGATCCGCCCCCACTGCGCATCGGTCAGCGTGTGGCCCCGCGCCCGCAGATAGGCCGCGAACCACTCCCGATCCACGCGAACCACCGCGAGCCGACACCCCGCCGCCAACTCCCGCAGCGCCGCCGCGCCGTCCCCGCCGAAATGCTGCTCGACCAGATCCAGCACCACCGCCCGCGCCGCACCCACACCGGCACCCGGTAGCATCCCGGCCCCGGACTCCACCAGCGCATCCACGACGTCAGCCGGATACCGGCGCTGCCCGCCCAACGTCCGCCGTTCGGGCAGCAGGCCCGCACGCGCCCACCTCGCCACCGTCCACGGCCGCACCCTCAGCATCTCCGCCACCTCACCGGGCCTGTACAGCCGCTCAACCTCAGCACCTTCACCCTGCCGCTCCATCTGCACAACTCCTCACCTCGTATCCACCTCACCACCCAGGAACCGGCAGGCCAGGGCGCAGAGCGCCACGCACGTCCACTAAACGCGCGAGGTACACCGAACGGCGCCCTTGGATCCCCCCAGGCCGTGAAAGCGGAACCGGCCCGAGAGGTGACTTTGACGCCCTGGCCCACCGGAGTCTGTAACGGGAACGCCCTACAGGCCCCCCGACGACCCACCCGCCGCCCCGCCCGGTTGGACCAGTGACGCCAGGCCCGCCGCCTGGAGCGCACCCCAGATCCCATGCACCGCCACCGGCCCGATGTGGCGCACGTCATCGATCCCGCCCGTACGCAGCAGCGCCAGCAGCGCCCCGACCGTCCTCACCGGATCCGGGTCACGCCGCTCCAGGGACAGACGCGTCCGCGTCGGCAGCCCCAGGCACGCCAGCGGACACCCCGGCCCCACCCGCTCATGGTGATGCTCCGGCCCCGCCCGGTCGGCCAGGCCCACCAAGCCCGCCACGCCCACGGCGGCCGTCAGCGAGTGCAGGAGATCCCCGACCGTGTTCAGCCCCAAGCACCCGATCGGGCAATCCAGCCCCACGCCCCCATGCCCCGGGTAGTGATCGTCGCTCACCGCGCCACCTCCGCACCAGCCACCCGCGCCGCGAACGTCCCCGGGAACAGCCGACCCTTGAGATCCCGGTCAAGGTGGTCAGCCGCCGCCAACGCGTCACCGCACGGGACCAGGACCCGCCGATCCCCGCCCCCCGCATCGACGTAGGCCCAGCGCCCGCCCGGCACCGCGTACACCGTCACCACCACCCCGACGTCATCCCTGACGCCCCGCGCGTAGACCCACAGCAGCGGCACCGTACCCGGGAACTCCTGTCTGCGGTACAACTCCACGCAGCGCCACCCCTTCCGGCGCAGCACCACCGCCAGCAGATCCAGGTAACGCACCACCGTTGCGCGCTCCCGACGAGTACGCCACCACAGCGCCCAGCCCATCGGCGCAGCGCTGACACCGCGCGTACCACCCACCGTCGTCTCCCTCTCTTCCTGTGATGGTTGCCCACTCCGGCCCGCGCCGGATCGATCGGAACGGCTCACAGCGCCACCCGAGACCACACCCACTTGCCGCACGGGTCGGTCCACCGCACCCCGCACTCAGACGACAGCGCCTCCACCATCGGCAGGCCCCAACCGCCCGTACCGTCCTCATGACCAGGCAGCAGCGCCAGCGCGTCAGGCGCGATGTCCGCCAGCGCCAGTTCCCGCACCGGCCGACTCACCGGTCGCGCCGCCGAGGAGTCCCACACCCCGAACCACACGCTCCGCACCTCACGCGTGAACCTCACCCGGATCTCGCCATCCGGCGTCGCCTCCACCGCGTTCGTCACCAACTCGGTAGCGATCAGATCCAGGTCATCCGCGATGCGCAGAAGATCCCACTCCGTGAGCCGGAACCTGACGTGCGTTCGAACCTGACCGGGAGCCGTCGCCGCCGCCAGGAAGGCCATCTCCAGTGCGGCCGAGGTCTCCGTGTCCGCGCTCATGACGTGCCCGCCGAGCATCCGTGATCTCCGGGCGTTACTGGCAACGCCTCACTCGGGTTCGTTCTGGCCATGGCCCCGACCTCCTTCGCCGGATCGTCCACCGGATGGACCGGTTCGGCGGTTGTCCTTGAGGAGCCAGGCCAGGGCAAACGTCCCGCACGCCAACCCGCTCCCAATAAGGTTGAACTTATTGAAGCCTGCCCTATGGTAGTAGTATCCGTCAATAAGTTTGAACAACTAGGTCGGAAGGAAGTTGAGATATGCCCCCGTCGAGGAAGGTTGAGATAGCCAACGACCTGCGACGACGCCTCAGGGAACATGAATGGGAGCCCGGCGAAGTCCTGCCCAGGATGGAAGACCTGGCCAGGCACTACGCAGCAGCACGCGGCACTGTCGCCGAAGCGGTCAAGGCCCTGGAGCAGGAAGGCTTGCTCAAGTCCATCCCTCGCAAGGGCACCGAAGTGCTCCCGCCCCGTGAACGACGCCGCATAGCGCGGGGCCGGTGGGTCTCCCGGCGCCGCCCGAAGGAAGGTGGGTACAGCTTCGGAGCCACCCAGCCCGGTGACCCGACATGGATTCACCACGTCGACCCGTTCATGGGAGAGCTGCCCATCCCACCCCGGGCCGCCGAACTCCTCGCCGTTGAGCCCGGGACGCCGGTGTTCTGCCGCAGGCGAGTTACCAGCCCGCCAGGCGAACCGCCTTTCGCCTTGACGTTCTCCTGGATCCCACCCCACATCGTCGAGGCAGCCCCGAAGGTCCAGGAGCAAGGCGTCCCAGGACGCTATCTCGACTGGATCGAGATGGCCGGGCACGGCCCGCTGACCTGGTATGAGCTGACCAGAACGCGCATGCCCGACAAGCAGGAGGCCAACTTCCTACGCATCGCCACCAACCTCCCAATCCTGGAGATCTCCCGGGTGGCAGAGTCCGCCCTTACCGGCACCCCGGCAGACGTCTCCATGATGATCATCCCCGGCGATCGGGTCGAAGTCATCTCCGCAGTGGAACGGGACGCGTCGGCATCCTGGCCCGTCGAGTGGCCGCTAAGTAACCCCGGCGGAAGCTACAAGGAGCTGTAGAGCGGATCCATGACCATCACGCCATCGTGTGTGAGGCTTTTCCCTACTAGGTCAAGGCAGGCGCGTGCCGGTTCGGCACGCGCCGTGCGTCTGTCGCGCCGGTGGCACGCCGGTCAGGGTCGCCTCTGGTGACGCTGGCCCGGCGCCAGGAACGATCGAGTCGGGGACCGTCATCGGCGCACGGTTGGGCACGAGATCGAGCGGGGCCCCTACCCCACTCGACTCGGCCCGCCGACGCCGTGACGGCCCCTCCCGACGCCCCTGACGCCAGCCACGCGCACCCACGCGCCCCCTCCCCACTACCCCCGGCATGCCCGGCGCACGTTCCGCGACCGGCAGCCCGCTTTCGCCGCGACCCAGGTACCGCATTCCCCGGCAGCGGGCCGCCGGCTGCTCATCCCTGCGACGCCTGACCACCGCTCTGACCAGGCACACCACGCTCCACCAGGTTCAGCCGAAGCAGCGCCGACCGCACCGCCCCGCGACTCCGCCCGAAGTGCCGCACCAGGTCCGCCGTTCCCACCCCGGCGCCGAACAGCCGCCGAAGTTCCGCATCCTCCTCAGCCGTCCACGCTTTGCCGTGATTGGGATGCTGCGACCGCAGCCGCGCCACCCGCCCGCGCTCTCCCCGGTCTGCCGACTTGAGCGACTCGGCGGGTACATCCAGGACCGGCCGCCCCTCACTCAGCAGCACGATCTGATCCGCCTCCACCGTCAGTTCTGTCACCGTGACCTGGCCGAACCGTGTTGGCTCCGTGAACGTCACCCGTACCTGCGTCATGCGGCCCCGTCTCCCGCTCGCACCGTCCCCCCGAGCAAGCCAGGTGATACCCGGACGATTCGACGACCACACCGCAACGCCCCGCACCACCCACCAGACTGGACCCATGACGCGCCCCCAGCCCGACGAGCTGTTCGACGCCGACACCTACCGCGACCACTGGCCTATGGGCGTCGATCGGGTCGAGCTGGACGACGGCCACCCGATCTTCTACGGCTCATTCACCGCCGATGACGCCCAGGCCGCCGAGCGCGCATGGCCCGGACGGCACGCCACCATCGAGCCGTGGGACCGTGACGGCCGCGGAAACCTGGTCTTGCACGCCGCCGGTTGCGCCCCCGGTAGCTGCCCGCTGTGGAAGTAGCCGCCGCCACGCCTACCGCACGCGGGTGCCACCGAAGGCGGAAGGTGCCATCTTGCGGATTTGATTCCCAACCAACCCCACCCCCGCCCTTTGCGGGGAGGCCGCCTCCGTCGGCCGCAGTGCTTGAAAGAGCACGGGCGGTACGGTCAGCGCGCCCAGGCCGCCGCCCCGCAGGCCGAACCAGGAACGGGGCAGACCCGCACGGGGTGTGCGTGCGTCAGGTGGCCGGATGCGTCCTTGACCGGGGACCCCTCCGGCGGGCCGCCACCGGCCTGATGTGGGCAGCCGGACGGCAGCCCGGAGCCGCGCGAGGCTAGCAGCCCGCCGCCCCGGACAAGGCCGCATCCGTCCACCCACAGTGACGCCCCAGCCCCCGACCAGCCATGACGCAGCCCCCGGCAGAAGTGTCACAATCCCGCATCGGTCTTGCCCGCCCCGTTGGGGCCGAGCACGCCGTGCACCGTCCCGGCGGGCACGGTCAGGTCGACCCCGTCCAGGGCGGTGGTGCCGCCGTAGCGCTTGCGCAGGCCCTCGGCCTCGATCGCGGGCCCGGTCGCGGGCTGGCCCATCTGCCGCTCCTAACTTTGTACGTTGTACGGAGTTAGCGTGCACACTATAACGTACGCCATACGGAGTTTGTTCTCGGCCACGTACCGGCAGCCGGGAACGTGCGCGATCTCTGCGAGGATGGGAGCCGTGACCACCGAGTACACCGGCACGGGCGACCCCGGGCGCAGCCTGGAACTGCTGTGGGGCGCCCAGCCCAGGCCGCGCCGCGGGCCCCGGCCGCGGCTGACCGTGGAGGAGATCGTCCGCGCGGCGGTCGCCATCGCCGACGCCGAGGGGCTGGAGGCGCTGTCGATGCGCCGGATCGCCGAGTCGCTCGGCGTCGCCCCGATGTCGATCTACACCTACGTGCCGGGCAAGTCCGAGCTGCTCGACCTCATGCTCGACCGTACGTTCGGGGAGCTGGCCCCGTCCCCCGCCGACGGCTCGGACGCCGCATCGGCGGCTGGCGCGGACACGGCGGGCACCGCGGACGAGGCGGAGTGGGCCGCGGGGTGGCGCGACCGGCTGGAGCGCATCGCCCGCGACCACTGGGATCTCTACCACGCGCACCCGTGGTTGCTCCAGGTCGCGATGGAACGTCCCCCGATGGGCCCCAACCTCCTGGACAAGTACGAGCGCGAGCTGCGCGCCGTCGACGGCCTGGGGCTGACCGACCTGGAGATGGACTCGGTGGTGGCCCTGGTGACCGGGTTCGCCGAGAGTGCGGCGCGGGTGTCGGTGAACGCCGCCCAGGCCGAGCAGCGCACCGGGATGAGCGACGAGCAGTGGTGGGAGGCCACCGCCCCCGTCCTGGAAAAGCTGATCGACTTCTCCCGCTACCCGCTGGGAAGCCGGGTCGGGACGGTCGCCGGGCAGGAGTACGGCGGAGCCGTCGGCCCCGGCCACGCCTTCGAGTTCGGCCTGGAACGCGTGCTGGACGGCATCGAGGCCCTCATCCGCACCCGCCGCGCCTCCTGAGGCGTTTCACGGACCTGCGTTCTGTTGCGCGCCGCTGACGGCGAACGAGATGTGTGGCGCCGCCCTCCGGCTCCCGGGCCTGCCCCGGGTCAGCGCCGGGTCAGCGCCGGGTCAGCGGCGGCGGGGGTTGGCGCGGCGCGTGGGCTCGGCGTGGGCGGGGTCCTCGGGCCAGGGATGCCGCGGGTAGCGGCCGCGCAGTTCCGCCCGTACCGCCTTGTAGCCCTCGCGCCAGAAGGAGGCGAGGTCCGCCGTGACCGCCGCGGGCCTGCCCGCCGGGGACAGCAGGTGCACCACCAGCGGCACCCTGCCGTCCGCGAGCCGGGATGCCGACTCCCAGCCGAACAGTTCCTGAAGCTTCACGGCCAGCACGGGCTGCTCCCCGGAGTAGTCGACGCGGATCCGCGAGCCGGTGGGGACCTCGACGCGTTCGGGCGCCACCTCGTCCAGGCGGGCCGCGCACTCCCAGGGCAGCAGGCCGCGCAGCGCGGCGGTGACGTCGAGGCGGGCCAGGTCGGCGCGGCGGCGGGCGCCGGAGGCCGCGAGCCAGTCCTCGGCGTGCTCCAGCAGCGCGGCGTCGTCCATCGCGGGCCAGGGCGGGCCCAGCGAGCGGTGGCAGAAGGCCAGGCGCTCGCGCAGGGCGGTGGCGGCCGGAGTCCAGGTGAGCAGGGCGAGGCCCTCGGCGCGCAGGCCGTCGGCGAGCGCGGCGCGCACCCGGGCTGGGTCGGGGCGGGCCAGGGGCCGGGCCGTCAGCTCGATGGCGCCGAGACGTTCGACGCTGCGCGCGACCACGTCGCCGTCCCGCCAGGCGACCTCCTCCTCCGCCGCCAGGAGCGGCGCGGCGGCGAGCCGGGCCACGTCCTCGTCGATGACCACGGCCTGCCGGATCCGGGCGGAGGCCGACCCCGCGGGCCGGTCGGCGATGGCCACGGCCAGCCAGGGGGCGCGCGCGGCCGCCAGCGCCGACCCTTCCGCCAGGTCCGCGCCGGTACCGGAGGCCATGAGGTGGCCGCCGCCCGGCCGCGCCCGGGCGACCCGCTCCGGGAAGGCCAGCGCGACCACGGTGCCCGCCACCGTGTCATCACCACCACCCCGAAGCGGCACAGACCGGTCGTGCGCGGACCGGTCGGATGCGGGGCGGACGGGTGCGGGGCGGTGCGACGGGTCGTCGGCGGACGCCTCGTCCAGTGCCTTGCGGAGGCGGCGCGCCTCGTCGCGCCAGCGGGCGGCGTGCGCGTCGGCGGGCGGGCCCTCGCGGCGCAGCGCCCGCCAGGCGGCGGTGAGGTCGTCCCCGGCGGCGCGCGGCGGGGGCTCCGACAGCAGCGCCACGATCTCGGCGGCGGCCCGCGCGCCGACCTCCCGGGAGCCGTCGATCAGGGCGCGGGCCAGCCGCGGCTCCACGCCGACGCGGGCGAGGGCACGGCCGCGTTCGGTGACCCGGCCCCCGGCGGCTTGGGGCTCGACGGCGCCGAGGGCGCGCAGGGTGGCACGGGCGGCGCGCAGCGCGGCCTCGGGAGGCGGGTCCAGCAGGGCCAGCCCCTGCGCGTCGGGCTCTCCCCAGCAGGCGGTCTGCAGCGCGAAGGCGGTCAGGTCGGCCAGCTCGATCTCGGGCCTGGGACGTGCCGGGAGCCGTTCGTGCTCGGCCTGCGTCCAGCAGCGGTACACGGTTCCGGGGGCCTCCCGCCCGGCCCGTCCGGCGCGCTGGTCGGCGGTCGCCCGCGAGGCTCGGACGGTGGTCAGCGCGCCCAGGCCGCGGGCGTGGTCGGTGCGGGGCTCGCGGGCCAGGCCGGAGTCGACCACGACCCGTACGCCCGGCACGGTCAGGCTGGACTCGGCGACCGAGGTGGCCAGCACCACCCGGCGCCGCTCCCCCGGCGCGAGCACCGCGTCCTGCACGGCCGCGGGCGCCTGCCCGTGCACCTGCAGGACCTCGGCGCCCGCGGCGGCGGCCGTGTCGCGCAGCGCCCCGGCGACGCGGGCGATCTCCCCGGCGCCGGGCAGGAAGCACAGCACGTCGCCGCCGCGCTCGGCGAGGGCGCGGCGCACCGTCGCGGTGACGTGCGCGAGGAACGCCGGGTCGACCCGCATCCCGTGCGGGGGCGGCGGCGTCCGGTCGGGCGGGGACCAGACGACCTCGACCGGGTGCGAGGCCGCCGCGGTCTCCACGACCGGCGCCGGTTCCCCGTCGTCGCCGGCCAGGAGGCGGGCCCAGGGTCGGGTGTCGGCGGTCGCGGAGGCGGCGACCAGGCGCAGGTCGGGGCGGAGCGCGGCGCGCACGTCGAGGACGAACGCCATCGCGGTGTCGGCGTCCAGGTGGCGCTCGTGGCACTCGTCCAGGATCACGGTGCCGACGCCGGGCAGTTCGGGCTCGCGCTGGAGCCGCTGGAGCAGCACCCCGGTGGTGACCACCTCGACCAGCGCGCCGGGGCGGTGCTCGCCGCGCACGCTCACGCCGACCGAGCGGCCGACGCGTTCGTCCAGGAGCCAGGCCATGCGCCGGGCGGCGGCGCGGGCGGCCAGGCGGCGCGGCTCCACCACGATCACCTTGCCGCCCGCCTCGTCCGGGGCCGGGGCCGGGCCGGGCTCCGGTGCCTGGACGGGTGCCGGGGGCAGGTCCGGGACGAGGCCCGCGAGCGCCAGCGGGACGAAGGTGGTCTTGCCGGTGCCGGGCGGTGCCGACAGGACGGCCGTGCCGCGCTGTGCCAGCGCCGTCAGGAGCGCGGGGACGGCGGCGCGCACGGGGAGGTCCGGCCCGCGCCCGGCGGGGACGCCGGGACGGCGCGGAGCCGCGGAGCCGGTCCGGCGGGGTGTCCGGGCGGAAGCGTCCATCGCACCAGTGTGGCGGCCGCGCGGCGGTGCCCGGACCGCGTCCCATCCGGTCCGCCGCATGTGATAAATGCCACTGCCCGATTTGGCGGCGAGGCTTGCGGTGATAGTTGCATCGCGTTTTTCGCCATTCCCGGTAGAACGTTCTAAAGCGCACTTCAACAAGGCACCGGAGAAGCTCCGCCGAGGCCAGCATGGGGCAATACCTCTTTCAGCGTCCGTTGCCTTTCAGGTGGACTTCCCTCACCTGGGGTCGCGCGCGGGCAATGAAAGGGGGTATTCCATAATCAGCATCGTAGGAGGCGCGGCAGGCCCGGGTGCAGGGAGGTCAGGATGTTCGGCAGCTCCATCTATCTCAGGGGCAGGGACGCCTTCACGGGCGGCTCCCCGCAGGCGGTCTATGAGGAGCTGTGGCAGCGCGGGCGAAAGGGCAGGCTCCGGACGCGGGCAATTCTGGCCGTGCTGACGCTGCTGTTGTGCGGATGGCTCGTCAACGCCGTTTTCGGAGTCGTGATGGCCGTCGTCGTGGCGGCAGCCGACGCCTACTTCCACTGGCACGGTTACAACGCATCCAAGGTGTGGCGGCGCGGGCTGCGCGGCGAGGAGCGGATGGCCCGGCTGCTGCGCCACACCCTGGAACGCCGCGGCCACCGGGTGCTGCACAACCGGACGGTGCCCGGCCATGGGACGGTCGACCAGCTGATCATCGGGCCCGGCGGGCTGTGGGTGGTGCACAACGACGCCTGGCATCCCGAGACCGAGATCGGCTCGCACGGCGGGACGCTGTTCGTCGACGGCCGCACCAAGTCGCAGATGGTCCGCGGGTTCACCGAGACCGCCGCCGAGGCCGGGCGGCTGATCGCCGAGCGCGCGCGGATCGAGGTGAAGGTGGTGCCGGTGATGGTGGTGCACGGCGGGCGGATCAAGAAGGCCCCGTTCCGCGCCGACGCCATCGTCTTCGCGCCGCCGCTGAAGATGGTCCGCCACATCCTGCGCAACCCGGTCGCCGACTTCTCCTCCGAGGACGTGGAGGAGATCGCGCGCGCGGCCGTGCACGTGCTGCCGATCGGCGGCCGCACCATGAGCAACGCCTGAGACGGCCGCAGGCCCCGCGACGAGACCACGACCTGGACGCGGAGGGCAGGACGCCTGAGAGGAGGGCGCCAGAGGAGAGGGAGCTTCCTCCAGCGGGGACGCCCGTACACACAGAGCGCGACCCCACTTGATGGGTGTCCCCGCCGGAGGCGGCCTGCTCTTCTCCTCGACGTCCGGGCCGCGGTGTCAGGACTTGGTGGCCGTACGGCTCCCGGCGGCGGCCGGGGCGGTGCGGCGCAGCCAGTACAGGCCGACGATCGGCAGCACCAGCGGGATGAACCCGTATCCGCGGCCGTAGGCCGACCAGACCGTCGCGTCGGGGAACGCCGCGGGGTCGGCCAGGCTCAGCGTCCCGACGACCAGGACGCCGGCGAGCTCGATCGTCAGCGCGGCGAGCGCTATCCGTCGGGAGGTGCGCCCGCCCAGCGCCAGCGCGACCGTGGCCAGCACGTAGACGACGGCGGCGAAGGCCGACAGGGCGTAGGCGACGGGCGCCTCGGAGAAGCGGGTGGCGATCTGCACGCCCGCGCGGGCGCCGGCGGCCAGCGCGAAGATGGCGTACACCGCCACCAGCAGCCGTCCCGGGCCGCTGCGGGTCGCCGCCGCACCCGTCCCGGCGCCGGAGGAGGAGGGCGCGGGGTCAGGCAACGGTGCCCTCCCAGATCTGCCGCATCCTGACGATCATCACGGCGACCGACAGGCAGGCGACCACGATCACCCCGGGGCCCCAGCGGGTGCGCTCCAGCAGGCCCCACCCGGCGCCCGCGGCGGGGATCAGCAGCACCCCGATCAGGTAGCCGACGAACGTGGCCGAGTCGGCGGGCCCCTCGTCCCCGGACAGCTTGACGAACCCGGTCACGGCCTGGGCGACCAGCAGCGCCTCCAGCACGCCCAGCGCGCCCAGGTGCCACCAGTCCATGGGACGGTCCCGCCAGGCGCTGATCAGGGCGTAGAGGGCCGCCAGCAACGACACCACGATGATCACGTTGGCCAGGACGCTCGTCATAGGCCTCCGAGAGTACTACCGCCTGTAGAGCAAGTGCGACCTGACCGAACGGCCCCGAACCGCCGGCAGGAGTCTGGCGCACGGCCGGCTCCAGCGACGGCGGATCCCTGCCGCCGGCCGTGGACGGCCCCACCGGTCATGAATCGCGAGAGAGCCCCGAAAGATCTTTTATAGGGACTCTAGAGTCATGCTCATGGAGATCGACGCCCCCCTCGCCAAGCTCGTCGCGGACCTGGCCGCCATAGATGACACGACCGAGCGCGCACAGGCGGCGGGCCGCCTGCTGAACGCACTGATCGAGGTACAGCAGGAGATCAAGGCGATCCGCCAGGCCGACGTCGCGGAACTGCGCAAGACGCTCAAGCTCCGAGAGGTGGCCGACCTCCTCGGGGTGACGACGGCACGCGTCGACCAGATCTCCAAGGCTCGCAGCTGACCACTCCGAGTCCCAGGCAGAGGGGTACGGGCTCACCCTCGGCATGGGCCCTCCCACGCGTGGCCGCGCGAGCGCGGCCTCGCGGTTCTCCAAGGGCGCGCCGTCTCCGCCGATTCGCGGCTCGTGGCGCTGGTGCGCCGTGACCGCGACGTTCTCCCGGCTGGCGAGCACGGCGTGCCGGCTCGCGCGAACGGGCGATCGGGACGTTCCACCCCGCCCGGCGTGGGATCATGGCTCGCGTGAACGCGCTCCAGTGGCTGACCCTCGTCCGGCACGGCGAGAGCACCGGCAACCTGGCCTACCAGGCGGTCCAGGACACCGACGCGGAGGAGACCGGGATCGCCGAGCGCGACGCCGACATCCCCCTGTCGGAGACCGGCCGCAAGCAGGCGGTGGCGCTCGGCCACTGGCTGGCGGGGCTGCCCGAAGACCAGCGCCCCACCCGCGTGCTGACCTCGCCGTACGTTCGCGCGGTGGACACGGCGCGGATCGCGCTGGAGCAGGCGCCCTTCGACGTGGAGATCCGCGTGGACGAGCGGCTGCGCGACCGTGACCAGGGCGTCCTGGAGGGTCTCACGCCGCTGGGGGTCCGGCGCCGCCACCCCGAGGAGGCCGAGCGCCTGCACCGGATCGGCAAGTTCTACTACCGGCCGCCCGGCGGGGAGTCGTGGACGGACCTGGCGCTGCGGCTGCGCAGCCTGTACCGCGACCTGGAGCACGAGGCGGCGGGCGAGCGCGTGCTGGTGGCCGCGCACGACGCGATCGTGGTGATGACCCGCTACCTGGTGGAGAACCTCTCGGAGCGGGAGGTGCTCGAAATCGAGAAGACCCCGATCGCCAACTGCTCGGTGACCCGGTGGCGACAGGACGAGGGACGGCTGCGCGCGGTGTCGTACAACGACTGCGCACACCTGACGAGCGCCGGCGTCGCCACCGCCTGACCGCCACCCCTGCGGGCGCGGCCCGGCCGGCCGCCTCCTGCCGCCGCGGCCCGACCGCCGCCCCATGGCAGCGCTGGCTTGTCAGGGCAGCGCAGGTCTGTCATGGCAGCGCAGGTCTGTCAGTCGTCCTCGGCGAGGAGCCGGTGGCGGCGCGCGGCGACCGTGTCGCGGCGGACGTCGGCGGGCGGGAGGAGTTCCTGGAGGCGTTCCAGGACCTCCAGGTCGTCCCGGCCGGGTTCGGTGCACGCGTACGTCCACAGTGATTCGACGCCGCCGTGCTCCAGCAGCCGGCTCCGCAGCAGCACCGACAGCTCGTCGCGCTCGGCCCGGATGGCGGGGGCGTCGGAGTGCGGCAGCAGGTCGCCGCGCGACAGCCGTACCGCGCCGGCGACCTCGCCCGCTTCCAGCAGCCGCCGCACGGCTAGGAAGTCGGCGTCGACGGAGCAGTCGAGCCGGTACGGTTTGGCGTCCACGATGTCGCCGAGCTGGGCGCGCAGCCGGTGGATCTCCGCGCGGACCGTGACCGGGCTGCCCTCGCCGCCGTACAGGTGCAGGGAGAGCCGGTCGGCGTTGAGGCCGCGGGGGTGCAGGGTCAGCAGGGCGAGGATCTCGGCGTGCCGCAGCGACAGCGGCAGGCGACGGCCGTCCAGCCAGGCCGAGGGCGGGTCGTCGCCCAGGAACGCCAGGGCCAGCATCGGCGTGCCCGCGGCGGCGGGCGCGGGCGCGCGGGAGAGGCCGCCCGCGGGAGCGTGCGCGGTGTGCCGCGTGGAGCCGGGCGGGGGCGTGTGCCCAGCCGGGGTGGCGCGGAGGGTGCCGGTGTCCTTGGACGAGGGCGGATCATCGGTGGGCCAGGGCCCTGGAGTCGCCGGCCGCGGCGCGGGCACGGGTGGGGGCGGCCGGTGGCGGCCGGTGGGCGGTGCCCGGAGCAGGAACACCTCGCCGACCGGCTCCGCCAGCGCCCATCGTCCGTCGGGGAGGGCGACGGGTCCTTCGGGTACCGGCGCGTGCAGGCGCCGACCGCACCATTCGGCGGGCTCGGCCAGCAGGATCCTGCCGGTGGGGGTCGCCAGCACGCCTGGCTCGCCGCGCAGCGCGTCCAGATGGCGGCGGTAGCGTTCGCGCAGCAGCTCGTCGCGGCGGCGCATCTCCAGTTCCAGGCGTGCCTCGGCGAACGCGGCGGCGGCGCCGACCAGCGCGACCGCCGCCGGGTGCAGCGCCTCGACGGTGCCGCTGACGTCGACGCAGCCGATCACCCGGCCGGTGTCGGGGTCGGTGATGGGCGCGCCGGCGCACGACCAGCGGTGCAGCGCCGAGACCAGGTGCTCGGCCGAGTAGACGTACTGCGGGGTGCCGGTCGCGAGCGCGGTGCCGATGCCGTTGGTGCCGATCGACCGTTCCGACCAGCAGAACCCCTCCAGCAGCCCGATCCGGCTCGCCTCGCGCAGCGCCGCCGGGGCGCCCTCGCTCCACAGCGCGTGCCCGTCGGCGTCGGTGACCACCATGAGATGCTCGGTCTCGTCGGTGTAGGAGCGCAGCAGGCCGCGCAGCGCCGGGAGGTGCGGGTCGAGGAGGTGCCCGGCGCGGGCCTCGGCCAGCTCGCCGCGGTCGTACACCTGCGGGGCGGCGGAGGTCGCGAGGGCGATCCCGGCCTCGTGCGAGCGCCGCCACGATTCGGAGATGGGACGCCGGAGGGAACGGACCGGATCGTCCGGGTCGTCCGGGTCGCGGTCGCCGAGTCCGCCGCGGTCGCGGTCCTGCGGGCCGCTGTCGCCGGATTCGGGTGGACGACCCGGGCCGCCGGGGCCAGGGAGGTCACCGCCTCCCGGCCCTCCAGGCCCTCCAGGCCCGAGGGGATCGCCGGGATCGCCGGGGTCGGCGGTGAGGCGGCCTTGGCCAGGCGAGGTTCCCGTCCCGCCCGCCTCTCCCACGCCGGTGCCGGACGCCGCCTCGGGCTCGTCCTCCGTCCGCGGCGCATGGGCCGGGCCGCACGGCCCGCCCGAGCCGGGCGGTCGGCCCGGCAGGACGGTCTTGCCGGTGCCGCGTCCCTCCAGGGGCGCGCCCGAGCTGTGGAACGCGTCGTGAAGCGCCGCGATCGCGGGCACGAGATCATGCGGTTCGCGGCAGGCATGCGGCGATGGCACGCCGGAACGGCGCTCCATTGGCACTCTCCCCCCAGATGAGAACCCGTGGACTAAAGACTGAGAATCTCTGCCGGGGGATCAGCGTGCAAGCGATTCCCGTGAACCGGACTTCGGCGCTCACCGTCACGAAGCGTCATCACCCGGTTGCAACGTGCGCGCAACCCCGCCGGACTTACGGTACGGGCATCGCCGGATGTCCGGTTCCGGCCGCGAGGAACGTCGGCGTCCCAGGCGCGTATCCGGGGGGGATGCACCTGGGACGCCGCGCCGGCCGCCCCGACGGTCGACGCCCGCTTAGTGGGGATTGAGAGGTATCGGGGGCCTTCTGAGGTCTTTTGTGGGGGGAGGGCTTACTCTTGTTGTGCTTGACCTGCCGTCGGGTTCGTCCGGCCGTACGTCCGGGCGAGTACACCGCGCGGCGCGCACGGCTGATCGTCCACCATGGCCTGTGCGTCTGCGCGGGACCGCGTCCCGCCGGATTCGCGGAACCCGCGCGAACAGCGGGAGGCGCAGGGAACGCGGGCTCGGAATCGGGTGGTGGCCGATATCACGATGAGGCTCCGGGCATTCGACCACCAGGGCGTTAACCGGAAGAACACCGGCGGGACATGCCCTGTTTTCTTGAGGTTCGCCTAAAGTTTAGGGAGCAGCCCCTTCCCTCACCTCCACCCTCGAGGAGCCTTCATGACCGTGTTCTCGGGCCTCGTCCGCCGCGCCGCTCTGGAGGCGGAGCGCCGACTGCGCGCGGGCGTCGATCTGCTCGCCGCGATCGCCGAGGATCCCGAGCGCACGGCCGATCTCCAGCGTGAGCGGGAGGCGCGCGCGGAGCAGGAGGCGCGGATCCGGCGGCTGGAGGAGATCGTCGAGCGCGTCCTGGAGGGCCACGACCGCGACCTGGGCGCGCTGCGCACCGACCTGGACTCGCTGATCACCCAGCTCAACGACCGGCTGCTGCCCCGGATCGACGAGCGGATGCACGACACCGAGCGCGACCTCACCGCGCTGGCCACCGGCCTGGTCCGGTCCGGCCGGGAGGCCGCCTCGACCCGCACCCGCCTGGAGGCGGTGGAGAACCGCGTGGCCGACCTGCGCGAAAGGCTCGTCCGCATGGAGCAGCGCGCCGGGCTGTGGCGCGACCTGCAGGCCACGATGGCGCGGCTCGGCGACGACATCGACACGCTGCGCACGCGGCTGAACGTCCGTTCCGCCCCCGCGCCGCAGGTCGCCGCCACCCCGCAGCCCGCCACGCCCGCCGCCGCGGCCTCACCCTCCCTCGGCGAGGGCGGCCCGCAGCAACTCAACGCCCCCGACGCACACTCCCAGGCCTCCTGACCATCCGGCCCAACCGCGTCCGAGGCCCACACTCGCCCAGGACCTCCACGAGCGAGAGCCCATGCACGCCCAAGCGCGAGCTCAGGAGCCGTCCGACCACGGTGAGCAGGTCATGAGGCCTATGGAGCACGGCCTCTGAAGCCCATGCTCACCCAACTCCACCCCACCGCCCGCCACGGCAATCGAGCCCGAGCCCGGGAACCGTCCGACAACGGCCTCCGACCACCGGGCCTACGGCGGTGGCGTCCCTGAGCCTTAGCCAAGCCCAGGAGACCACCCGATAACGGCCTCCCGTTCATTCCGCTTGCGGGATGCGGCGTCCGAGACCCGCACTCGTCCAAGCCCGCCGCCACCGCCCTGCCACGGCCCGGCCGGGGTCGGAGGCATCCGACCACGGCCTCCGGGCCATCGGGCCTGCGGGACAATGGAGGCATGACGCAGAGGTCCAGGACGGCAGGTGACGGCCGCAAGGCCATCGTCGCCGGCGGGAGCGGGCCGACCGGACGGGCTGTCGCGCGGGCGTCGACCGTCCACGGCGCATCCGCCGGCCGGATGCCAACCTGGTGGGACGACGGGCGCGTCTCCCCCACCATCGTCGACCTCGCCCAGGTCACTGTGCCCTCTGGAAGCGGCCCGCCGCCGAATTGAACGGATCACACCTTGGCCTCTCACGCTGATCGCCCGTCCGCCCCCGCCGACTCTTCGCCGGCGCCCACAGCGCCCTCCGAGCCCGCCGCCACCTCGCCTGCCTTCTCTGGACCGTTCCGGGGGTTCGCCAGCGACAACCACGCGGGCGTCCACCCCGAGGTCCTCGCCGCGCTCGCCGCCGCCAACGAGGGCCACCAGCCCGCCTACGGCGACGACACGTACACCGCCCGGCTGCGCGAGGTGATGCGGCGCCACTTCGGGGAGCAGGCCGAGACGTACCCGGTGTTCAACGGCACCGGAGCCAACGTGGTCGGGCTGCAGGCGATGGCGGACCCGTGGAGTTCGGTCCTGTGCACAGAGACGTCCCACATCCACGTGGACGAATGCGGCGCCGCGGAGCGGGTCGCCGGGCTCAAGCTCATCCCGATCCCCACGCCCGACGGCAAGCTGACCCCCGAGCTGGTCGACCGGTACGCGTGGGGCTGGGGCGACCCGCACCACGCCCAGCCCAAGATCGTGTCCATCACCCAGAGCACCGAGATGGGCACCCTCTACACGGCCGCGGAGGTCACGGCGCTCGCCTCGTGCGCGCACGAGCGCGGCATGCTCCTGCACATGGACGGCGCCCGCCTCTCCAACGCCGCGTCCGCACTGGACCAGCCGCCCCGGGCGTTCACCACCGACGCCGGGGTGGACGTCCTGTCGTACGGCGGCACCAAGAACGGCCTCATGATCGGCGAGGCGATCGTCGTGCTCGCCCCCTCCGCCGTGCGGGGCATGGAGTTCCTGCGCAAGATGGGCATGCAGCTCGCGTCCAAGATGCGGTTCGTGTCGGCGCAGCTGATCGCGCTGCTGGAGGGCGATCTGTGGCTGCGCAACGCCGCGCACGCCAACGCGATGGCCCAGCATCTGGCCTCGGCGGTGCGCGCCGTGCCCGGGGTGCGGATCACCCAGCCGGTCCAGGCGAACGCCGTGTTCGCCGTCATCCCGGCGGACGTGGCCGACCGGCTGCGCAAGCGCTACGCGTTCTCGACGTGGAACGAGCAAACCGGCGAGGTCCGCTGGATGTGCGCCTTCGACACCACCGAGGACGACATCGCGGCCTTCGCTCGAGCCCTGGCCGAGGAGATGACCGCCTGAGCCTCGGGACGTCCCGCGCCGCGCAGGCGAGGGGCGCCCGCGCGTAACCCACCGCGGCGCTGCGGGCCGGGAACCCAGCCGGTGCGTCGCTGACCGCGCGGGAGCGAACGGCGGCGCGCATCGGCAGGCATGCCGCACCCTACGTGGAGCATCCCGTGCCCTCTGCGCGAAACGTCTCCGGCGTGCGGTCTCAGGGTTGGCGGGGGCCGCCGTGGGCACTCTGGTGGCCATGGGGACGGTCAGTGTGCGTTACATCGTGGACGACGTCGACGTCGCCGCCGCGTTCTACCGCGAGCGGCTCGGCTTCGAGGTGGAGTTCCAGCCCGGTCCAGGGTTCGCGCTGCTGTCGCGGGGCGACCTGCGGCTGCTGCTGAACGCGGTGTCGGGGCCGGGTGGGGCGTCCCAGCCCATGCCGGACGGGAGGCGCCCCGAGCCCGGCGGGTGGAACCGCTTCCAGATCGAGGTCACGGACCTGGCCCGGACGGCCGAGGAACTGCGGGAAGCGCGCGTGACCTTCCGCGGCGAGATCGTCGAGGGCCGGGGCGGGCGGCAGTTGCTGATCGAGGACCCGGCGGGCAATCCGGTGGAACTGTTCGAACCGGCCCCGCGCGGCTGACACCTGTCCCGAGCGAGCGCTCGATCGGGCCGCGGGTTATCGTGAAGCCGAACTGGATTCGGTAAGAGAGGCGGGCCTGATGGGCAATCGCACGTTCGTCGTCGGCGTCGGCATGACCAAGTTCGAGAAGCCGGGCTCCCGCGACTGGGAGTACCCCGACATGGCCAAGGAGGCCGTCGGCAAGGCCCTGGAGGACGCGGGCGTCGCCTTCGAGCAGGTCGAGCAGGCGTACGCGGGCTCCGCCTACGGCGCGATGGGCCAGCGCGCCCTGTACGAGACCGGCATGACCGGCATCCCCGTGATGACCGTCTCCAATGCTTGCGCCACCGGGTCCAGTGCCCTGTTCATGGCCCGGCAGGCCGTCAAGGGCGGACTCGCCGACTGCGCGCTCGCGTTCGGCATGGAGAAAATGGAGAAGGGCTCGCTCGGCGCCGGAATGGGCAAGTCCAAGGTCACCATCATCGACCACCATCTCAACTCCATGGTCGCCGGGCGCCCCTGGGAGATGGACAAGGCGCCGATGCCGCAGATGTTCGGCAACGCCGGCCGCGAGCACATCGAGAAGTACGGCTCCACCCCCGACCACTACGCCTGGATCGGCTGGAAGAACCACAAGCACTCGGTGCACAACCCCTACGCCCAGTTCCAGGACGAGTACTCCCTGGACGACGTCAAGAACGCCACGATGATCTACGAGCCGCTCACCAAGCTGCAGTGCTCGCCGACCTCCGACGGCGCCGCCGCCGCCATCGTGGTCAGCGAGCGGTTCGTGGACGAGCACGACCTGTGGGGCCGGGCCATCGAGATCGCCGGGCACCACATCGCCACCGACACCCCCGACAGCTTCGCCGACCACTCCTCCATCCGCGTGGTCGGGTTCGGCTGCTCGCAGCGCGCCGCGCGGAAGGCCATGGACGAGGCGCAGGTCGGCATCGACGACGTCGACGTGATCGAGTTGCACGACTGCTTCAGCGCCAACGAGCTCATCACCTACGAGGCCCTGGGCATGGCGGAGGCCGGCGAGGGCCACAAGCTCGTGGACGACAAGGCCACCACGTACGGCGGCAGGTGGGTGGTGAACCCGTCCGGCGGACTCATCTCCAAGGGCCACCCGCTCGGCGCCACCGGCATCGCCCAGTGCGCCGAGCTCACCTGGCAGCTGCGCGGCGAGGCGGGCAAGCGCCAGGTCGAGAACGCCCGCGTCGCCCTGCAGCACAACATCGGCCTGGGCAGCGCCTGCGCAGTGGCCGTCTACAAGCCCGCTTCCTGAGGCCCGCTTCCGGAAGCCCCGCCACCTCGCCCCCGTTCCCGGGATCCACCTGGACCCGGGAACGGGGAGCGCCCACCAACCACGGCCAGCACACCTCCTGGAGCGGCCAGGCCCCGATACGCACCTCTGAGTTCGTGGCTCACACAATGACCGCCGACCGGCCGATCCTAGACATTAGACAAAAATCGGCTCTTGTCTCATCATGGCGTCCAGAGGAGGCGCGTCAGCGGCGCGCCGTCACTGGAGGTGCGATGTCCACGCCCACCGCCCCCACGGCCACGCCCCGCAAGGCGCCGCTAGGCCCCGGCTCACTGCTGTGGTCGTACGCCGCCGACATGCGCTCCCTGCTCCCGGGCGCCGCCGCCGGACTCATGCAGCTCATGCACCCCGGCATCGGCGCGGGCGTCTTCGAGCACTCGCAGTTCTTCGACGCCCCGTTCGACCGCATCTACCGGTCCGTCCCGCAGATCTGGGCCACCATCCTCGCCCCGGACGGCGAGCAGCGCGCCCTCGGCATCCGCGCTGCACCGCGCCATCGGCGGCGTCGACGAGCACCGCCGCCGCTACCACGCACTCGAACCGGAGACCTACTGGTGGGCGCACGCCACGTTCACCTGGGAGATCTTCAAGGCCGCCGAACTCTTCCACCCGCGCTCCCTCACCGCCGAGGACCACGAGCAGCTCTACGCCGAGACCGTCACCTGGTACTCCCGCTACGGCATCAGCATGCGCCCTGTCCCGCCCGACTACGCATCGTTCCAGTCCAAGTTCTGGCACATCTGCGCCAAACGGCTGGAACTCACCCCGGCCGCCGCCCGCGCCCTCGACATCGCCAGGTACGGCTCCGAAACCGTCTCCCTCATGCCCGTCGGCGGCGCCCGCCTCGAACGCGCCGGACGCTTCGTGGCCGAACGCCCTCTGCGCCTGCTCACCTTCGGATGCCTGCCGTCCATCGTCCGCGAACGCTTCGACATCCCGTGGTCCCCCACCGACCAGGTGCGTTTCTCCGCCCTGGCGATGGCCAACCGGCAGGGCTACCGGGTCGTCCCAACCCGCCTCAACCACTGGACGCTCCGCAGCACCCTCCGCTACATCGGCTCCCAGACCCGCCCGGCCCGCTACCAACCCGCCGCCTAACCACCGAACCGTGCTCTGCCGCCCTCGTCCACGAACGGCGGCGTAGGGGGATGGCTCGTTTTCCCTGGTGGCGCCGCCAGTGACGGAGCGTGCCTTGTTGTTCGTCTCAGGTGTAGCGGCCGGTCGCATACTCTTCAGACAAGTAGCCGACAACTGAAGGTGTGGAGACGATCGCCGCCGGCGCCGAACGCGCGGCGTCCACCGGGCTCCCGGCCCTCAACGGTGACGCCGCGAACATCACGACCACCCCAACAGCAGCCCAGCCGCTCCAAGCGTCTCCCGACCAGACGCCCTCCAACCCCGCGTCCGCGCACCCGCATGCCGCACACCCGCATGCCGCACACCCGCGAGCAAAAGGCATCACAGACCCGCAGGTCACCGCACCCACGCGTGCCGCCAACACGTGTGCACAGGTCACCGAACCCGCGCAGGGCACCGGTTTGCCCGCGCCGACCATCACCGAACACCCGCAGTCTGGCGAGGCACCGACACAAGGCACCTCCACGCGGCCACCCGACAGTGCTTCCCAAGCACTAGCCAACTCCGGGCGCGTGCGGGCCGTGGCCGTCGGCGGGCGCCTGCGCACGACGCTCGCGCACCTTCCGGCAGGCTTTGGACGCGTGCGCATGCGCGTGCGCGGCGCGATGACCACGCGACGGCCCTCCGCATCGCCTTTCCGCATGCTCGGTCGCTGGAACCTGGTCGTGCACTGCGGGCTGGGCGCGGCGGTCGTGCTCGGGTTGCTCGCTGCGCTGTTCGCGCTCTACGGCGACGACCCCTGGCGTTCCATGGCCGCGGCGTTCCGCAACGTCCGCTGGGAGTTCGTGCCCGCGCTCGCGGTGCTGTCGGTCCTGCACTACGTGCTGGCCGCGATCGCTTTGCGCGGCGCCGCCGGGCACAGGCTCCCGCTGTACGAGACGACCCTGACCCAGTTCACCGCGGCCGCCGCCAACCGCGTCACTCCCAGCGGTCTGGGAGCCGTCGCCGTCAACACGCGCTACCTGGTGTGCAGGGGCATGCCCCTCCGCAAGGCTGCCGTGAGCGTCGCCTCCCTTCAGGTGGCCGGAGCACCGGCCGACCTCATCCTGCTCATCATCGTGCTCCTGATCGCCCAGGACTCGCGCATGCTGGAGACGGTGGCCGGCCAAGCCGCCAAGATCGTCGATCTCCTTCCTCCCGTCCCGGCGCTGATCGCCGCGGCGCTGCTGCTGCCCGTGGCCGTCCTCCTGATCCGACGGGCACTGCGCTCCCCCGCGGTCGGCCAAGCACTCACCGGTATGACCGACCTGTGCCGCCGCCCCGGCGACCTGGCCCTCACGCTCGCCGCCTCCGCCGCGACCACGTTCGTGCTCGGGCTGGCCTTCGCGCTCAGCGTCCTGGCCGTCCCCGGCACCGCCACACCGAACGACATCCTGCCGCTGCTGGCCGCCTACCTCGTGGGCGCCGCCGCCGGCGCGGCACTGCCCGCACCCGGAGGGCTCGGCTCGACCGAGGCCGCCCTGGTCGGCACGCTCGCCGCGGTGGGCATCGGCGCCGGTACGGCCCTTCAGGCGGTGCTGCTCTTCCGCGCCATCACCTACTGGGCCCCGGTACCGGTCGGCCTGTTCACCTGGCGCACGCTCCGCCGCCGGATCACTCCCGAACCAGCCGCTCCAGAAGGGACTGGAACTCCGCGCTGATCGACACGGCCAGCGTGTCGTCCTGCTCCTCGACCGCGCCCGCCAGCCGCAACTCCCCGTCCTGCCACCAGTAGACGTTCGGGCTGACCGAACGCGGCCCCTCCTGGAACCCCGCCCACGCCAGCCTGATCAGCATGTTCATCGAGCCCGGCACCTCGGCGCCGCGCACCGGAGCGGCGTGCACCACGCCCTGCGCGGGGACGACGATCAGCGCCCCGTGCGGACCGGTGACGGGATAGTCGCCCGCCCACAACGCGTGCGCCGTGACGTAGGCGGTCTCCCCGCCGAGCGAGCACAGCCGTACACCGTTGAAGTCGCCGTCCTCCAGCTCCAGCGGGCCGTCGGCCCGCACGTTGCCGCGCGCGACGCGGAACAGTTCGTCCTGCCCGGCCTCCCATTCCGCCGCCATATCGGTGCTCACGATCAGCAGCGACGTCGGCTTGTCGATGACCAGCACCTCCACCAGGCCGGGAGCCACCGACCGCTGCACGATCTCCAGCCCGGTCTGGAAGTCGTCGGCGTACAGCCGCATCCGCAGCAGGGGCCGCACCAGCGCGTAGTCGCCGAGGTCGAGCGCCTCGTCGTCCTCGACCTCCGTCGTGGCGATCAGCGTTCCCACGAAGTCGGCCACGATCGCGGGCCACTGGTCCTCGGGCTCCCGCGCGACCCACTGCCGCAGGTTGGTGAGGTACATCCGCACCGGCTCATCGCGTCCCTGCCGCAGCAGTTCCAACTCGTCACCGTCGACGACCGTGCACGCGTACCCGTGGTGCTCGACCACCGCGCACACCAGCCCGATCAGGGGATCGTCGGTGACGTTCACCACCGCCGCACCCCCGCCCCCGCCGTCACGACCACCACCGGCATTTCCCTCTCCACCTCCGGTGGAGTCACGCCTGCCGAACCACTTCATGTTCCCCGCCCTTTCGGCGCCTGTCGTCCACCGGACGGGTTCAGCCTAGAGGAAACCTCCGACAATCCCGGGAAGGCCGTATACGATCACACGAATGGAAAGCGCGGGGCCATTCCGACTCGGCGCCGCGCCGATCGAGGCCGCCGCCTCTTACGCGGGACGCGGCGCATGCGCTCTCTGCCACAACGACGCCGGCGGCCGCCTCGGTCTTTCCGTCGGCGACCGGCGCATACGCCAGCGCGGGCGATGCGGCGCCCCTTCGCCACCTCTCAGGCCGACACGGAATGTCCTCACCGCAACTCCCGGGCCCCTTCCCGTCTTTGGGTAGGAAGCCCGCCGTCTGTTTCTCCTGCATCCGGGAGGGGCGCGTCGCTCTGACCAAGGACACCGAGTACGGCCTGCTGCGCTGGCAGGACGCGGCGCAAGCCTACACCCGGAGGGCTTTCTGGGCCACGCCTCGGCGGGTGAGGACACGGCCTTGAACAAGCCGGACAGGGCCGACTGAAAGTCGGTGAACATTCCCGAATCAGAGCTACTGGAACTCATCCGCACCCCTCGTCCTCGTCCTCGTCCTGGCAGGGAGGGGTATCGCACTTCTGTTGCACAGGCCCAATGGCCTATGTGGGCGAGCGAACAGCAGAGCCGATTTCGCCGCCTACGGAGGCGCCCACGAGGCCTTTCTGAATATCACCGAACGCGCGACCCCCTCCATGTGGGAGCACCTACCGCAGGATGAGAGGGCCCCCTGGGGCGTACATGTTTTCGTTGCGGGATTTGCGATCGGCTACGCGGCCATCTCAGCAAGAGCTGAATCGCGGATGACCTGCGTCGGCCCTGCACGCCACCCGGGCGGGCCGGCTGCCGTCCTCACATGCTGGCGCTACCGCTCGGCCTCCGCCCGGGCCCGCACGCGGGCCGCCTGCCGGGTAGGGATAGCGGTCGCGCCCTTGGTCGTCGATGCGGGAAGGTGGCGGCGATATCGCGCGATGTCCCCGCCCAGCGCCTTTACATTGTAGATCACAAGCCGAAGACCTTCCGCGCGTTCCCGGCCAGGAAGGCCTCCCGTTGCCCTTCCGCCAGCCCCAGGCCGTCCAGACCGCGCAGCGCCCGCTCGGCGGTGATCATGGGGAAGTTGGTGCCGAACATGACCTTGTGGCCGCGCTGCTCCATGTAGCGCACCAGCTCGGGCGGATAACGATCCACCGTGTACGCCGAGGTGTCGATGTAGACGTTCGGATGCTTGCGGCAGACCGCGACCATCTCCTCCGTCCACGGGTAGCCGATGTGGCCCCCGACGATGACCAGCTCGGGAAAGTCCAGCGCGACCTGGTCGATGTACGGGATGGGCCGCCCCACCTCGCTCGGACGCAGCGGTCCGGTGTGGCCTACCTGCGTGCAGAACGGGATGCCCAGCCCCACGCATTCCGCGTACAGCGGATAGAAGAGCCGGTCGGTGGGCGGCCGTTCCCATAGCCAGGGCACGACGCGCAGCGCCTTGAAACCGAGCTCGTTCACGCAGCGCCGCAGCTCTCTTACGGCCTCCATGGGTTTGCGCAGGTCGACCGAGGCGACGCCCACCAGCCGGTCGGGCGCCTCCGCCACGAACCCGGCCACCTCGTCGTTGCTCACGAGATCGCCCTCGGGCCCGTACCAGGCGCTGATGAGGCCGACGTCCACTCCCCCGGCGTCCATTGCGGCCACGGTGTCCTCGACCGGGACCTGTTCCTCCGAGGGTTTCCGCCCGATCCAGCGCCACAGCGAGTCGAGCATCTCGTGTTGCAGGAACCGGACCGTGCCGTGCTGCATCCATGCGTCAACGATCATCACTGTCTCCTTCCAGAGACCTCCATGCGGCTTGGCCCAGCCGCGCGACCTGCCGGTCGTCCGGCGCGGGGATCTCCCCGTTCAGCCAGAGCCGGCACAGCTCCTGGGCCGGGCCGAGCCACAGCACGAAGGCGGTCACCAGGTCGAGCTCGGGCAGGGCGCCATGGTGCGCATGCGCGCGCCACCAGCCCAGTACTTCTCCGTGGAACGCCCGGTTGCGGCCTCGCAAGGCGCTCGCGCCGGGCGGTCGTTCGGTGAACAGGAACCTGGCCCGTTCCGGGTGCTCCATGCACCAACGCACGTGGAACGCCACCACCCCGGCGACGCCCTCACGAGGGTCGGCGTGCTTGCGCAGCTCCACCAGGAAGTCGGCCTGGTAGCGCTCGATGCACTCCACGAACAGCGCTTCGGCGACCTGCTCCTTGGACGCGAAGTGGTGGTAGAAGCTCCCGACGCTGACACCACCGGCCTCCCGCAGCCGGCTCAGCGTCGTCCCGTTCACCCCGTCCCGCCCGAAAAGCTCCAGCGCCGCCCGAAGAATCCGCTCCCGCCCCATAGAGCTATATTCTGGTCCACTAGAACATTCTTCTACAACCCCGGTGGCACCTCCGACGCCGCCCCCTGCCCCCGTCCAGTCGCTAGGCGCCTGCCCTGGCGACGCGACGGGCACCGCCTCCTCCCTCCGCGGACCGGCGCTTGTGGTACGCGACGGTGACGACCATCAGGAGCGGCGCCCACGCCAGCAAGGGCGCGTAGCAGATCACCTCCAGCCGCTCGGCGAACCCGGACGGCGGCGGGACGGGCTGCTCGGTGCCTATGGCGACAGGGCCTCGGTCCACCCAGTCGAAGATGCTGTTCAGCAGCAGGTAGGCGTAGAGCCCGAAGAGGCAGATGCTGCCGGCCACGGCGGGAACGACCGCCGCCATCGGCGCGACCCGCCTGCCGCCGAGGAACGGAATCCATCCCGGCACCACCTCCCCCCACGGGTGGACCAGCCCCAACGTGAGCAGGGCCAGTCCTACGGACACGACGCTGAGCGAGGGCACGTAGAGCTGTTCCCCCAACGACCCTCCGAGCGGCCGCACCTCGTCTTCATCGAAGAGCCCGGCCACCAGAGCGAGCCGCCACAGGGCCGAAGGCAGCACGCACAGCGGTACGGCATAGGCCGCCCACACCGCCCATCTGGGCGGCATTGGGGCAGCGGCGAGTTCGTTCGACATGATGCTCCTGTCCTCCTCCCGTCACTCTCTGCCACCCGCTCCCGGAACCACCTCCCCCGCAAGCACCGCCGCTCTCCCCCGCAAGGACCGGGCTGGCACCAGGCTCCGGCTGGAGCCCCGCTCGGCCAACCAGTCCACCCCCGCCCGACGGCCCCCCGCTGCTGCCCCACGGCCTCCAACGGCGGGGGCCATGGTCTGGCGGGCCTGGAACTCCACCATCACCCCTGCGCCCGGCTTCGGCCGCGGATGGCACGAGCGATTGCTCAGGTGGGGCCTCTGTGGAGGCGGGCCAGGCGGCTGGCTATGCGGTCCATGGTCCTGTCGTCGGGGTCCCAGCCGCGGTGGAGGAGGGCCGTCAGCAGGGCCTCGAGGTAGGGGCCGGGGCGTGGAAGGAAGTCTCTGGTGACGGGGATGATCTCCCATCCCTTCTGGCGGGCGAGCCAGCGGCGGCGTCCCTCGTCCCTGGCTCTCGCCCGGGGACCGGTGTGGTGCGGCTCGCCGTCGTACTCCATACCGACCCGGAACTCCTCGTAGCCGAGGTCGACGTAGAAAGGGTCGCCGCGCGGACCCGTGACGGGAATCTGCGTCCGAGGTCTCGGAAATCCCGCATCGACGAGAAGGAAACGGGTCCAGCTTTCACCGGGGGACGCGGCGCCCGGATCGCCCAACCGGAGCATTTCCCACAGGCGAGAGGAGTGGGGAAGCCCGTTCAGGTGCCGGGCCATGCGTTTGAGCGTCGCCGCCTCAACACCCGCGCGGAGGAACTGGTCAAGGGCCGCGATCGCTTCGAGACGGGGTAGCCGGCGAGCACAGTCGAGGGCCGTCCGGGCCCGGGACGTCAAACGCACTCCCACCTCCTCGACGACGTGGGACGGCGGCAATTCCTCGTCTTCGGCGACCATGTCGATCTCACGGTCCGGCGCGGACGGGCCAGGCGGTAAGACGTCCAGGCCCCAGATCCATGCGGCGGTACGGCGCGCCACGACCCGGGGCGGGCCGAGCTTGCCGATCAGAGCCGCCCGGGTCGCGATGGTGGTCGCCTGTTCGCCGGTGAGGGGACCGGCGGTCGTGTCCGCGAGTCGCCAGCGGAGGTTGGTCGTCGTCATGCCGTCGATGCTGCCGACCCCGGCCGGCTGATCGGAAGTGGCTCGGGAAGCTGTGGATAACCGGGAGACCATAAGGATGATCATGGAACATCGGGGCCGGCGGCCGGTGGTGCCGGAGTCGGCGTGGCCTAGCGTTGCGCGAGGGCCCATTTCCCTATGCGTTTGATGAGATCCGGGGTGGCCGCCACCTCGGCATGTCCGAAGCCGGGTTCGATCCACAGCTCGCGGGGGTCACGTGCCGCGTCGTACAGCTGGTGGGCGTGCTCCAGGGGCAGGAACGGGTCGGCGTCGCCGTGGACGATCAGCAGCGGAATCGGGGCGATGCGTGCGGCGACCACGTGCGGCGCCTCCGGTTCGGGGTTCCAGCCGTTCGCGGCGACGCGCGTGCCCCGGGCCAGGCGCACCGCCAGGCGGCCCACGCGGCGCTCGATGACCCAGTGAACGCGACGCATGGGCACCGTGTCGCGGTAGTACCACCGCGCGGGCGCGCTCACGGAGACGACGGCGTCGACGCCCCCGTGCAGGGCGGCGTGCCGCACGGCCACCGCCCCGCCCAGGGAGAAGCCCGCCACCGCGACGCGTTCGTATCCGCGACGGCGTGCGGCGGCGACGGCGGCCTCGATGTCAAGGACCTCCCTGTCGCCCACCGTTGAGCGGCCACCGGACCGTCCGTGCCCGCGGAGATCGAGGCCGATCACGCCGCTGTGGGCGTTGAGCACGACGGCGATCCTGCGCAGCGGGGGCTGCCTCCAGGAGCAGGTGAACCCGTGTGCCAGCACGATGCACAGGCGGCGGTCACCGGGCGTGTGGCCCGCGTCGATGCGGACGCCGTCGCGGGTGAACAGGGTCAGCGGCTCGGGTTCCCTCACGGCCTCATCATCGCGAACTTTCGGTTTTGTCCGGTTAGAAGGCCTTGGTGCCGGACCTCGTGACCGCCTTGTCCCAGCAGCTCCGCGATCGTCCGGCTTGCGCCTGCCCAGCCCCATCCCCACCCCCGTTCGGAACCCACGGACCTAAGCATCCCCCCTGGACCGCTCCCCACCCTGGAAGGCGGTCGTGTCCTGCGTTTTCCCGGCCTCCCCATGATTCGCCCACGGGGTCGCGCATGCCTACGAACCGGCCACCTCACGTGATTTCCTATAAAAGAGGTATGTATAGTCAGCTAACCAGGGATTCGGAAGCGAGGGAGGGCATGTGACGGCGGCGAGCGGCCGGAAGCTGCATCTGAACGCCTTCATCCAGGGTGTCGGCCACCACGAGGCGGCATGGCGGCATCCGGAGACCGACCCGGCGCGGCTGACCGATGTCCGGTACTTCCAGGAGGTCGCCCGCATCGCCGAGCGGGGCGCGCTGGACTCGGTGTTCTTCGCCGACGCGCTGTCGCTGACCGAGGACGTCCGGTACCAGCCCGTCCGGCGGCCGGAACCGCTGACGATGCTGGCCGCCATCGCCGTGGCGACCGAGCGGATCGGGCTGATCGCGACGGCGTCCACGACCTACACCGAGCCGTACAACCTGGCCCGGCAGTTCGCGTCCGTGGACCACATCAGCGGCGGGCGGGCCGGCTGGAACATCGTCACCTCCTCCGCCACCGCCGCGGCCTACAACTTCGGGTTCGGCGAGCAGCCCGCCCACCACGACCGCTACGTGCGCGCGGACGAGTTCGTCGACGTGGTCACGAAACTGTGGGACAGCTGGGAGGACGACGCGATCGTCGGCGACCGCGCCGCCGGTGTGTGCGCCGACGCCGGCAAGGTCCACGCGATCGAGCACGAGGGCCCCCTGCTCCGGGTGCGCGGGCCGCTGAACGTTCCGCGCTCGCCGCAGGGGCGGCCCGTCCTGGTCCAGGCGGGCTCGTCGGAGGAGGGCCGGGACTTCGCCGCCCGGCACGCCGAGGCGATCTTCACCGCGCAGCAGGACCTGGACGACGCGGTCGCGTTCGCCGCGGACGTGCGGCGGCGGGCCGCGGCGCAGGGCCGTGATCCGGGGACGCTGCGGATCCTGCCCGGGCTGAGCCCCGTGATCGGCGACACCGAGGCCGCGGCGCTGGCCCGCAAGCAGGAGCTGGACGAGCTGGCCATCCCCGAGTACGGCCTCCTCCAGCTTCAGCGGCTGGCCGGCATCGACCTGTCCGGCACGCCGCTGGACGCCCCCGTCCCGCCCGGCCTGCTGGACGGCGACGGCGTGGAGAGCAGCAAGAGCCGCCGCGCGCTGGTGGCCGACATCGTGCGGCGGGAGCGTCCCACGGTGCGCAGGCTCCTGCAACGCCTCGCAGGTGCGCGCGGCCACCGGGTCGTCGCCGGGACGCCCGAGCAGATCGCCGACCAGATCCAGACCTGGTTCGAGGCGGGCGCTGCGGACGGCTTCAACGTCATGGCGCCCTACCTGCCCGGCGGGCTGGAGTCGTTCGTCGACCATGTCGTTCCTGAGTTGCGGCGCCGGGGGCTGTTCCGGACGGCGTACACGGGCTCGACACTGCGCGAGCACTACGGGCTGCCCCGCCCTGAGAGCCGCTACGCGCGCACTCACTCGAGCCGTTCCACATCCTCTCCAGCCGGCCCTCCCCCAAGGGCTTCCGCGGGCCGTCCCGTGAGCGACCCCACGAGTCGCCCGGCAAGCGACCACTCCGCGGGTGGTCGCGCAGGAGATCCCCCGAGCCGTCCCGGGAACGGTCCCGCGGGCCGTCCCGCACCGAACGCCGCGGCGGGCCGCTGACGCCCGGCCGCACGTCCTCGAACGTCCCAAGAAAGAGCGCGGAAAGATGTTCAACCGATTCACGCAGGCGCGGCGGTCCCCGGCCGCTCCCACCACGCTGCTGGCGCTCGCCGTCGCGCTGCCGCTCGCCCTGGCCGGGTGCGGGGGCGGCGAGGAGGGCGGCCTGTCGGCCACCGCGCCGCTCCCCACCGCCGTCCCGGCCGGCACGAAGATCACCTTCGCCGACCAGAACGAGCAGGACCAGACCCTGCTCAGGACCTCGGGCGAGCTGGCCAAGATGAAGACCAAGGTCCGGTACGCCAACTTCCTGGGCGGCCCGGCGATCCTGGAGGCGTTCCGCGCCGACGCGGTCGACCTGGCCGTGGTGGCCGACACGCCGCCGATCCAGGCACAGGCCGCGGGCGAGGACGTCCCCATCATCGCCGCGCGGCAGGAACGGCCGTACGACTACAAGCTCGCCATCGCCCCTGGCGCGGGGATCAGGACGCTGCGCGACCTCAAGGGCAAGAAGGTCGCCTACGGGGAGGGCACGGGACGGCAGCCCTACATCCTGCGCGCGCTCAAGAAGGCGGGCCTGACGACCAAGGACGTCACGCTCGTCCCTCTGAAAGCGGGCGACTTCCCCGACGCGGTGCGCACCCGGCAGGTGGACGCGGCGCCGCTGAACGAACCGCACTTCACCCGGTACGTGACCGAGTACCGCGACCGCGGCGGAAGCGGGCTGCCCGAGGCGGAGACCGCGGGGCTGGCGACCGGGCTCTCCTTCCTGTACGCGCGGCGCGAGGCACTGAAAGACCCCGCGAAGGCCGCTGGCATCGCCGAGTACGTGCGCCACTGGGTGCGGGCACAGGCGTGGTCGAACGCCAACCGCGAAGCCTGGATCAACGCCTACTTCGTGAAGAACCAGAAGCTGACGGTCGCCGACGGCCAGACCATCACCCGGTCCCAGGGGACCTTCGCCTTCCCCAAGCTGGACAAGGCCCTCATCAACCGCCAGCAGCAGACGATGGACCTCCTCTTCGACGCCGGTGACCTTCCCAAGCGGCTGAAGGCCGAGGAGGCCATCGACACCCGTTTCGACGCGGTGATCCAGGCCGCGGCGGACAGCGTGGGCGCCGCCAGGGGCACCGCGCCCCCGCAGCCCGCCGACGGGTCGAGCCCTCCCGCGAGCCCGGCAAGCCCGGCGAGCCGTGCGGCGGCACGGCCTTCGGGGGGCGGGTCCTGATGGCGGTGACCAAATCCGGGAGCACGGCGCGCACGGACCACGGCGAAGCCCGGCCCGACTCGCACGCATCCGAGCCCGACGCGCACAAGGCCAGGGCCACCTCGCGCGCATCAAAAGCCGCCTCACGCGTATCAAGAGCCGCCTCGCGCGGATCGCGAGCAGGCTCGCGCGGTCCCCGTTCCAAGCGCACGGTGCGGCTGGCCTCACGCCGTCCGCTGGGCGCGGCCCGGCTGCTCGGACCGCTCGTGGTCCTGGTGGTGTGGCAGATCGCGTCCAGCACCGGCCTGATCGACCCCCGCCAGCTCGAGGCGCCGAGCACCGCGGTGCGCACCGGCGCCCAGATGCTCGCCGACGGAGACCTGCTGCCGCATCTGGCGGCGTCGGCGCGCCGCGCGGTCGGCGCCCTGGTCTGCGGCGTGCTGCTGGGAACGGTCCTGGCGCTGGTCTCCGGGCTGTCACGGGCCGGCGAGGCCGCGGTGGACGGGCTGGTCCAGATCAAGCGGGCGATCCCGACGCTCGCGCTGATCCCGCTGGCCATCCTGTGGCTCGGCATCGGCGAGGCCATGAAGGTCACGCTGATCACGCTCAGCGTGCTCGTCCCGGTCTACATCAACACGCACGCGGCGCTGCGCGGCATCGACTACCGGTACGTCGAGCTGGCCTACACGGTGAACCTGAGCCGGTGGCAGTTCGTCCGGAAGGTGGCCCTCCCGGGGGCGCTGCCCGGCTTCTTCACCGGTCTCCGGCTGGCGGCCACCATGTCGTGGACGGCGCTGGTCGTCCTGGAGCAGATCAACGCGACCGAGGGCATCGGCTACGTCATGACCAAGGCGCGGGACTACGGGCAGACCGACATCATCGTGGTCGGCCTGGTCATCTACGCCACGATGGGGCTGGTCTCCGACGGCCTCGTCCGGCTCGCGGAGAGGAGGGCGCTGTCATGGCGGACGTCGCTGGGGGCCTGACGGAGGAGGGGGCGACCGGCGAACCCGTGGTGAGCGTCGCCGGCCTGACCCGCCGCTACGGGGACCGCACCGTCCTGGACGCGATCGACCTGGACATCGCCCCAGGCGAGTTCGTCGCCCTGATCGGCCGGAGCGGGTCGGGTAAGAGCACGCTGCTGCGTGCCCTGGCACGGCTGGACCCGGACGTGGACGGCTCCGGGCACTTGGAGGTCCCCGAGAACCGTTCGGTGATGTTCCAGGACTCCCGGTTGCTGCCATGGGCACGGGCGCTGGACAACGTCGTCCTGGGCTTGGACAACGCCGACGGCCCCGAACGGGGGCGCGCGGCGCTGGCGGACGTGGGCTTGGCGGGACGGGAACGCGCATGGCCCAACGCACTGTCGGGTGGCGAGCAGCAACGCGTCGCCCTGGCACGTTCCCTGGTGCGTGAACCGGCGCTGCTCCTGGCCGACGAGCCGTTCGGGGCCCTGGACGCGCTGACCCGTATCCGCATGCACGCACTACTGGTCGACCTGTGCGCACGGCACCGCCCCGCCGTACTGCTGGTGACGCACGACGTGGACGAGGCCATCACCCTGGCCGACCGCGTCCTGGTCCTGGACGAGGGCCGCATCGCCGTGGACGTGCGGATCGGCCTGGCCCGCCCCAGGGACCACGAGCACCCCGACTTCCTGGACACGAGAAGGACCCTGCTGCAAGGGCTGGGCATCACGAAGGAGGACGCCCTCGATGGCGCCGGAGCAACTGCACCTTAACGTTTTCGTGATGGGCCACGGCCACCACGAGGCGGCCTGGCGGCATCCCCGGTCCACCACCGCCGCCATCACCGATGTCGCGCACTACCGGCGGCTGGCGCAGCGGGCCGAGGAGGGCCTGCTCGACTCGGTGTTCTTCGCCGACCAGCTGATCGTGGGCGGCGACACCGAGCACCGCCCGCGCAGCGGTCTGGAGCCGCTGACGCTACTGGCCGCGCTGGCCACCGCGACCGAGCGGATCGGGCTGATCGCGACGGCGTCCACCACCTACACCGAGCCGTACAACCTGGCCCGGCAGCTCGCCTCGCTCGACCACATCAGCCATGGCCGGATCGGGTGGAACATCGTCACCTCGTGGGCGCGGGGGGCGGCGCGCAACTTCGGGCTCGACCGGCCCGTCCCGCACGACGAGCGGTACGCCCGCGCGTTCGAGTACATGGAGGTCGTCACCCGGCTGTGGGACAGCTGGGCCGACGACGCGATCCTGCACGACCGCGAGTCCGGGCGCTTCGCCGACCCCGGCAAGATCAAGGGGGCCGGGTTCGAGGGCCGGTACTACCGGGTGAGCGGCGCGCTGACCGTCCCGCGGCCGCCGCAGGGGCATCCCGTCCTCGTGCAGGCGGGGTCGTCGGAGGAGGGCCGCCGGTTCGCCGCACGGTACGCGGAGGCGATCTTCACCGCGCAGCAGGACCTGGGCGAGGCGCGCGACTTCGCCGCCGACGTACGGCGCCGGGCGTCCGCCGCGGGCCGCGACCCCCGGCACATCAAGATCCTGCCCGGGCTGAGCCCCATCATCGGCTCGACCGAGGAGGAGGCCCGGCGGCTGGAGCGCGAGCTGAACGAGCTGACCGTCCCCGAGGTGGGGCTACGCCACCTTTCGGCCCGCTTCGACGGCGTGGACCTGTCCGGACTGCCGCTGGACGAGCCCGTTCCCCTGGACGCGCTCCCGGAGCCGGGGGACGTGCAGGGGCCGCAGAGCCGGGCCGCGCTCATCACCGAGCTGGTCCGGCGGGAACGGCCCACCCTGCGCGAACTCCTGCACCGGCTCGCCGGGGGACGCGGCCACCTGGTCGTGGCCGGGACGCCCGAGCAGGTCGCCGACCGGATCGAGGCATGGGCCGAGGCGGGCGCGGCCGACGGCTTCAACGTCATGCCCCCGTACCTGCCTGGCGGCCTGGACGACTTCATCGACCACGTGGTGCCCGAACTCCAGCGCCGCGGCCTCTTCCGCAAGGAGTACACGGGCACGACGCTGCGGGACCACTACGACCTCCCACGTCCCCGCAACAGCGTCTTCGAGCCCGGGCCGGACGCCTCGGACGGGGCCGCCTGACGCCCCGTCCGGCCGCTCGTCACAACCGATCATCGATCGACCACCGGGTGAAGAAGATTTTTCGCTTCCACCCGTCGGAGGTTCGGGGCGTCGAGCGATGGAGGGGTATGGGGCAACCGAGGCAGGAGGTGGAAGGCATCATGCCCGGCACGACCGCCCAGACCCGCGGCGGGGCCCCCGGCCCCGCGTCCCCGGAGACCGAGCCCCGGGTGCACTCGCTCACCCCCTACCTGTGCGTCGACGACGCCCCGCGCGCCCTCGAGTGGTACGCGTCGGTGCTCGGCGCCCGGCCGCGCGGCGAGCCGGTGATGATGGAGGACGGCCGGGTCGGCCACGCCGAGCTGGACATCGGCGACTCGGTGCTGATGCTGGCCGACGAATGGCCCGAGCTGGAGCTGCTGGGGCCCAAGACGCGCGGCGGCCCCAGCCAGTCGATCTATCTCACCGTGCCCGACGTCGACGCGGTGGTCGCCCGCGCGGTCGAGGAGGGCGCCGAGCTCGCCCGTCCGGTCGAGGACCACCCCTACGGCCGCAACGGCGTGATCGTCGACCCGTTCGGCCACCGCTGGATGGTGACCTCCCCGCCCGCGCCCGTGTCCGGTCCCCGGCACGGCGACATCGGCTACGCCGCGCTCTGGCTGCCCGACGTCGAGCGGGCCGCCGCCTTCTACGGCTCCGTCCTGGACTGGCACTTCGCCGCCGGCGCCGCCGCGCAGGGCCGCCAGGTCGAAGGGCTCCCCCACCAGCACATCGGCCTGTGGGGCGGCCAGGACCACCGCACCCTGTTCCTGTGCTTCGCGGTCGAGGACGTCCAGGCGGCCGTCGAGCGCGTCCGCTCGGCCGGCGGTGAGGCCGAGGAGCCGCACGACGAGCCCTACGGGCGGGTCTCGATGTGCACCGACGACCAGGGGATGGCCTTCGCCGTCTACGACGACCCCGCGGGCACTCCGGCGACCGCCTCCGGCCGTCCCTCGCCGCCGCAGAGCGCGGCCCAGGGCGAGATCTCCTACGTGACCCTGGAGGTCCCCGACTCCGCCCGCGCCCGGGCCTTCTTCGGCACGGTGCTCGACTGGCGCTTCTCCCCCGGCCGAGTCCCCGACGGCTGGTCGGTGCAGATCGACGACGGAGAGCTCCACCCCATGACGGGCATGCACGGCGGGCACGACCGCCCCACCGCCGTCCCCGTCTACGCGGTCGACGACATCGACGCCGCCGTCTCCCGTGTCCGCGCCGCCGGCGGCACCGCCACCGAGCCGGAACGACGCCCCTACGGCACCCTCGCCGAATGCGTGGACGACCAAGGCAGCCGCTTCTACCTGGGAAGCGAGTGACCACTGCCGCCCCGGCTCCGGCACGGGTCCGGCGCGGGTCCGGCACGGCCGCGGTCAGGAGGCGGGAAGGCCCAGGGCTCTGGCGATGAGCATGCGCTGGACCTCCGACGTGCCCTCCCCCACTTCGAGGATCTTGGCGTCGCGGTAGAAGCGGCCGACGGCGTACTCGTTCATGAAGCCGTAGCCGCCGAAGATCTGGGTGGCCTCCCGCGCGTTGTCCATCGCGGCGTTGGAGGCGGCGAGCTTGGCGATGGCGGCCTCCTTCTTGAACGGCTGCCCGGCCAGCAGTTTCGCGGCCGCGGCGTAGTAGGCGAGGCGGGCGGTGTGGGCACGGAGCTCCATGTCGGCGATCTTGAACTGGATGGCCTGGTAGCGGCCGATCTCCTTGCCGAACGCCTCCCGCTCCCGGACGTAGCGCAGGCACTCGTCCACGCAGCCCTGGGCCAGGCCGACCGACAGCGCGGCGATCGCGATGCGGCCCTCGTCCAGGATGCGCAGGAACTGGGCGTAGCCGCGGCCGCGCTCGCCGACGAGGTTCCCCGCCGGTACGCGGACGTCGTCGAACGACAGCTCACGGGTGTCGGACGCCGACCAGCCGACCTTGGAGTACTTCTTCCCCACGGTGAAGCCCGGGGTCCCGTTCGGCACGATGATCGTGGAGATCTCGCGCTCCCCGGTGAGGGCCGTGACGGTGACGAACGCGGTGATGTCGGTGCCGGAGTTGGTGATGAACGACTTCGTCCCGTTGATGACCCAGTGGTCGCCGTCGAGGCGGGCGGTGGTGCGCATGCCGCCGGGGACGTCCGACCCGCCGCCCGGTTCGGTGAGCCCGAAGGCGGCGAGCCTCTCGGCGGAGGTCAGGCGGGGCAGCCACTCGGCCTTCTGCGCGTCGGAACCGAAACGGTAGATGGGCATCGCCCCCAGCGACACCCCCGCCTCCAGGGTGATGGCGACGGAGGAGTCGACGCGGGCGAGCTCCTCCAGGGCGAGGCAGAGCGCGAAGTAGTCGCCGCCCATGCCGCCGTGCTCTTCGGGGAACGGCAGGCCGAACAGCCCCATCTTGCCCATCGCGGCGACGATCTCGTACGGGAACTCGCCCCGCTCGTACAGGTCCCCGATGACCGGGGCGACGCTTTCACGGGCGAACCGTTCGACGGTGCGCCGCAGCTCTTCCTGCTCATCGGTGAGCGTGAAATCGATCATCGGGGGTCACTCCTTCTCGTGTGCCCTTGCCGTTTCGGTCGTCGCGCCGCGTTCAGGGGTCCCCGCGCGGCAGGGGTCTTGGCTCAGGGGGAGAGAGCCTGGACGACCCGGGAGGGGCTGGGGCGTCCCAGGCGGCCCGCCATCCAGCGGCTGGTCTCGGCGAGTTTGTCCAGGTCGACACCGGTCTCGATGCCCAGCCCGTGCAGCATCCACACCAGGTCCTCGGTGGCGAGGTTGCCGGTGGAGCTCTCGGCGTACGGGCAGCCGCCGATGCCGCCGGCGGAGGCGTCCACGACGGTCACGCCCGCACGGAGCGCGGCGAGGGTGTTGGCGAGGGCCTGACCGTAGGTGTCGTGGAAGTGGACGCCGAGTTCGCCGGGGCCGATCCCGGCCTCGCCGAGCGCGGTGATGAGCGCGGTGACCTGGCCGGGCGTGCCGACCCCGATGGTGTCGCCCAGGCTGAGCTGGGAGCAGCCGAGGTCCATCACGCGCCTGGACACGGAGACGACCTGCTCGATCGGCACGTCGCCCTCCCACGGGTCTCCGCAGGCCATCGAGACGTACACGCGGACCCACATCCCCTCGGCCCGGGCGCGCTCGACGACGGGCGCGAACATGGCCAGGGACTCGTCGACCGTGCGGTTGAGGTTGCGGCGGGCGAACGACTCGGTGGCGCTGGCGAAGATGGCGATGTCGGTGACGCCGTTGGCGAGCGCGCGGTCCAGGCCGCGTTCGTTGGGGACCAGGACGGGCCGGCGCACCCCGTCCGCGGGGGGCAGCGTGCCGAGGAGCTCTTCGGCGTCGGCGAGCTGCGGGACCCACTTGGGGTGGACGAAGCTGGTGGTCTCGATGGTCCGCAGCCCGGCCTCGGCCAGCCGCACGACGAACTCGGCCTTGTCCTCGATCGGGATGATCGCCTTCTCGTTCTGCAGCCCGTCGCGCGGCCCGACCTCGTAGATCGTCACCCGTTCGGGGAGCCCGTCAAGCGGGACCTGCATCGTTCACGCCTCCACATGTCATGCGCCGGTCGCCTGTCGGCCGGGGCCGGCTCGTCGGTTCTGTCCGGGCGTCCGCCGCCCGCCGCCGGGGCGCGCGGTCGCGCGCGGGCGTCATCCGTCCGTGCTCTCGATCACGGCGAGGACGGCGTCCAGGGCCACCTGGGCCCCGGTCCGGGCGGGCAGCCGCGCGACGACGCCCGTGACCGGCGCGGTGACCGTGTGCTCCATCTTCATCGCCTCCACGACGACCAGCGGCTGGCCCTCGGTCACGTGGTCGCCCTCGGCGGCCTTGACGGCCAGGACGGTCCCGGGCATGGGGCTGCGCAGCACGCCGTCCCCCGCGGCGGACGCGGCGGCGCCCGTCTCCGCCCTGACATGCTCGGCCAGCGCCCAGGTGCGGCCGTCGCGGCCGAGCCACAGGGTGTGGTCCTCGCGGGCGGCGGTGAACGCGATCGTCCGGCCGCCGAAGGCGAGGACCAGCGACGTGCCGTCCGCCCGCAGGGACGCGGGCACGGGCGCGTCGCCGCCGACGGCCACCCGTGCGTCGTGCGCGCGGCCCTGCACGCGCACCTCGACGGGGTCGCCGCCGGACGGCGTGATGATCCACGGCGTCCAGGCGGGCGCACCGGGGCGCCAGCCGTCCGGGACGGCCCAGGGGTCGGGGTCCCCGGTCTCCAGCGCCAGCATCCGTTCGAGCGCCGCGGCCGCCAGGACCTCGGACGGCACGGGTGCGGAGCCGGGCGCCGAGGCGGACACCTGGGCGGACACCGGGGCGGACGCCCCGGCGGCGGCACCGACGAGATCGCCGAGGGAGCGTTCGACCAGGCCGGTGTCGAGCCGTCCCGCGATCACCTCGGGGTGGCGCACCAGGGCCCGCAGGAACGCGACATTGGTGGGGACGCCCAGCAGCGTGTACGAGGCGAGCGCGCGGTCGAGCCGGCCGAGGGCCTCGGCGCGGTCGGCGCCCCAGGTGATGACCTTGGCGAGCATGGGGTCGTAGGAGCCGCCGACCTCGGTGCCCTCGGCGAGGCCGGAGTCGACGCGGACGTGCTCGCCGGCCGGTTCGTCCAGCGACAGCACGCGTCCGCCGGTGGGCAGGAAGCCGCGCGCGGGGTCCTCGGCGTAGACGCGGGCCTCGACGGCGTGCCCGCGCAGTGCGACCTGGTCCTGGGTGACCGGCAGCGGCTCCCCGGCGGCGACCCGGAGCTGGAGTTCGACCAGGTCGAGGCCGGTGACGAGTTCGGTGACGGGGTGCTCCACCTGGAGGCGGGTGTTCATCTCCATGAAGAAGTACTCGTCGGGGCGGTCGGCGGAGACGATGTACTCGACCGTTCCGGCGCCGGTGTAGCCGACCGCGCGGGCCGCGGCGACGGCGGCGGCGCCCATGCGGTCGCGGGCGGCCTCGTCCAGCAGCGGCGACGGGGCCTCCTCGACGATCTTCTGGTGGCGGCGCTGGAGGCTGCATTCGCGCTCGCCGAGGTGGACGGCGCCGCCGTGCGCGTCGGCGAAGATCTGGATCTCGATGTGCCGGGGGTTGCCGACGTACCGTTCGGCCAGCAGGGTGTCGTCGCCGAACGACGCGCGCGCCTCGCGGCGGGCGGAGGCGATCGCGTCGGCCAGTTCGCCCTCCTCGCGGACCAGCCGCATGCCCTTGCCGCCGCCGCCCGCCGAGGGCTTGAGCAGCACGGGCAGCCCGACGGCGAGGGCGGCCTCGGCGAGCTCCTCGTCGGACAGGCCCGGCTCGTCCCGTCCCGGGACCACCGGGACCCCGGCCTCCGCCACGGTCCGCTTGGCGCGGATCTTGTCGCCCATCGTCTCGATCGCCTCGGCGGGCGGCCCGACGAAGGCGAGCCCGGCGGCGGAGCAGGCACGGGCGAACGCGGCGTTCTCGGCGAGGAACCCGTATCCGGGATGGATGGCCTCGGCCCCGGCGTCGCGGGCGGCCTCGATGATCGCCTCGATGTCGAGGTAGGTCGGAATCCGCACCGCCTCGTCGGCGTCCCGCACGTGCGGGGCCCCGGCGTCGGCGTCGGTGTGCACGGCCACGGACCGGATCCCGAGGCGTCGCAGCGTCCGGAACACCCGGACCGCGATCTCTCCCCGGTTCGCGACCAGGACGCTTTCGAACATCACGCTCCCCACACCCTCAGGCCTCCCCATTCCCCGACCGGCGACCCAGCCCGCACGCTCCGTCCCGGCGACGGCGCCACCCGCACGAACGCGGACGTGGCCGCCGTGGTCTTCACGGCCGTGCAGGGCAGGTCAGGTTCATTTCTCGGCATCCCGGGCCGCCTCACATGCGGAAGACGCCGTAGCCGACGGGCTCCAGCGGCGCGTTGGCGGCGGCGGACAGGCCCAGGCCGAGGACGCGGCGGGTGTCGCGGGGGTCGATGACGCCGTCGTCCCAGAGCCGGGCGGTGGAGTAGTACGGGTTGCCCTGGTGCTCGTACTGCTCGCGGATCGGCGCCTTGAACTCCTCCTCCGCCTCGGCCGTCCAGGAGTCGCCGAGCTGGTCGCGGCGCACCGTGGCCAGCACGCTGGCGGCCTGCTCGCCGCCCATGACCGAGATCCGGGCGTTCGGCCACATCCACAGGAACCGGGGCGCGTAGGCGCGGCCGCACATCGCGTAGTTCCCGGCGCCGAACGACCCGCCGATCACCACCGTGAACTTCGGGACGCGCGCGCACGACACCGCCGTGACCATCTTCGCGCCGTTCTTGGCGATGCCGCCCGCCTCGTACTCGCGGCCGACCATGAACCCGGTGATGTTCTGCAGGAACACCAGGGGGATCGAGCGGCGGTCGCACAGCTCGATGAAGTGGGCGCCCTTCAGCGCCGACTCGCTGAACAGGATCCCGTTGTTGGCGATGATCCCGACCGGGTGGCCGTGGATGCGGGCGAAGCCGGTGACCAGCGTCGTCCCGTACTCCTTCTTGAACTCCTGGAAACGGCTGCCGTCGACGATCCGCGCGATGACCTCGCGCACGTCGTAGGGGGTGCGGGCGTCGGGAGGGACGACGCCGTACAGCTCCCCTGGGTCGTAGGCGGGCTCCTCGGGGGCGGCGACGTCCCAGGGGCGCGGCTCGCGCGGCCCGAGCGTGCCGACGATGTCGCGGACGATCGCCAGCGCGTGCGCGTCGTTCTCGGCCAGGTGGTCGGTGACGCCGGAGGTGCGGGAGTGCAGCTCGCCGCCGCCGAGTTCCTCGGCGGTGACGACCTCACCCGTGGCGGCCTTCACCAGCGGCGGGCCGCCCAGGAAGATCGTGCCCTGGCCGCGCACGATCACGGCCTCGTCGCTCATCGCCGGGACGTAGGCGCCGCCGGCCGTGCACGACCCCAGCACCGCCGCGATCTGCGGGATGCCCTCGCGCGACATGGTGGCCTGGTTGTAGAAGATGCGCCCGAAGTGCTCGCGGTCGGGGAAGACCTCGTCCTGGCGGGGCAGGAACGCGCCGCCGGAGTCGACCAGGTACACGCACGGCAGCCGGTTGTGGAGGGCCACCTCCTGCGCGCGCAGGTGCTTCTTCACCGTGACCGGGTAGTAGGTGCCGCCCTTGACGGTGGCGTCGTTGGCGACCACGACGCATTCGCGGCCGGCGACCCGCCCGATCCCGGTGATGATCCCCGCGCCGGGGGCCTCGTCGTCGTACATGCCGTGCGCCGCGAGCGGCGACAGTTCCAGGAACGGCGAGCCGGGGTCGAGCAGCGTGTCGACGCGGTCGCGCGGCAGCAGTTTGCCGCGCGCGACGTGCCGTTCCCGGGAGCGCGGCGGCCCGCCCTGCCCGGCCCGGTCGATGTTCTCGCGCAGCTCGGCGACCAGGGCCTCGTTGTGCGCGATGTTGCGCTTGAACGCCTCGTCGCCGGGATCGGCGCGGGTGCCCAGCTCGGGTGGTCCGCTCATCGTCCGTCCTCGCCCGTCCTCGTCCCTCTGGCGTGACAGTTAATGCTCATTAACAAAGGCGATGTTAACCACTATTAACAACGCCAGTCTAGACTGCACCCATGAGTCAGGCCACCAGCGACCCCACCCCCTACCCCAGTGGCGGCTCCGGCCTCGCCCGGGGCGGTACCGGCGCCGCTCCGGGAGCACCGGCCTCCCCCGCCTCCGCTGCGGGCGGAGACGGCGCGGGACGGGCCGTCCCGGCGAACCCGCGGCGTGACGAGATCCTGGGAGCGGCCGCCGAACTGTTCGCCCGGCGCGGCTACCACGGCGTGTCGATCGGGGAGCTGGGACGCGCCGTGGGCCTGACCGGGCCCGCGCTCTACCGGCACTTCCGCAGCAAGGAGACGGTGCTGGCGGAGATGCTGCTGGACATCAGCGAGCGGCTGCTGGCCGAGGGCACCCGCCGGGCGGCGGCCGACGATCCGGCCGAGGCGCTGGACGCCCTGCTGCGCGGGCACATCGCGTTCGCGCTGGACGAGCCCGCGCTGATCACCGTGCACGGGCGGGAACTGGACAACGTCCCGGAGGCCGAGCGCCATCGGGTCCGGCGGTTGCAGCGGGCCTACGTCGAGGAGTGGGTGGGGGTGCTGCGGCGGCTGCGCCCGGACGAGCCCGCGGACCGTGCGCGCGCCGCCGTCCACGCCTGCTTCGGACTGATCAACTCCACGCCGCACAGTGCCAGCGGCCTGGACCGCGAGGCGATGGCGTCGCTTCTGCACACGATGGCCCATGCCGCCTTGTGCGCCCCTCCGCCCGCCCTCTGATCTGCGGGAACGGAGCGAGCGGGGATAACGGACCGGTCCCGAAGGCGGATTGGGACGGGAGTGGCGAATTCGTCGGGGGATGCGTCGAACGGTTCGCGACGCGCGTGCGTACAACGGCACATGACGGACCAGAAGGTCGCTCCACTCGGCGATGACGCGCTCACAGGCCGGACCGCACGAGGCGAGGCGGCGACATCGGCCCGGCATGCCCGCCGTGCGGCGGAAGCCTCGCCGACCGGTCCCTCAGGCGCCGCCTCGCCCTCCCCCACGTCCACCACGGTCCCTCTCCCGTCGCCGTTCTCGTCCCGGCCCGCGCCGGCGGCCGCACCCGCGCCCGCTGCGAACGACGCGGGTCCTGGACGAGCAGGGCCGGCGGCAGGCGACCCTGACGACACCCACCGAGATCTGCCGACCCTCGGGTCGGAGCACGAGAAGGTGCGGGCGACCGTCACCGACCTGGAGACGACGCGTTCGCGTGAGACCGCTCCAACACCACCGCTCGACACCGGCCGCCTGCCGGGGGAGGAGACCGTCGCGTTCCGGGTCCGGCCCTGCGCCACGTGCGGCCGTCCCGTACAGCAGCCCTTGGACGGCGGGCAGGCGGTGCGCTACTGCCTGGACAACGACGGCGCGTGCAGCGACGAGGCACGGCGGTGGCGCGAACGCGGCCACGACCCGTCCAGCCTCACCGGCCAGGTCGCCTGGGTCGGGGAGATGGTCGATCGGCTGCAGAGCATGGCGGAACGACTCGCCGGGTCGCTGTCCTCCGAACTCAGCGTCTCCGGTGTCGAACGCCAGGTCTCCAGCGCGCGCGCAGAAGCCGCCATGCAGGTGGCCATCGCCCAAGAGGAACGCGACGCCTCCCAACGCCAGGTCGAAGCGGCCTGGCGGGAAACGACTTCGGCCCGTACGCGTGCGGAGAACGCCGAACGTGAAGCGGCGGCGGCCCGTGCCGAGGCGGAGAAGGCGATCGCGGAGCGGGACGCCGCGCTCCGCGAAGCCGCCCAGGCCAAGGAGGCCGCGGAACAGTCCGGGGCGGCACGGCTCGCCGCCGAAAGCGAACGCGACCACGTGCGGGGGCGCGAGGGCGAACTGCTGGCGGCGCTGGAGAACGCACGATCCGAACTGGTCAGCCTGCACGCGCGCCTGTCGGAGTCGGAGACCATCGTGGAGGGCCAGCGCATCGAGGCCGCCGCCGCGCTCCGCGCCACCGAGGACCTGCGGTCCCAGCTCCGGGACGCCGAGGCCAAGCGCGGGCAGGCGGTCGCCGACCGCGACCAGATGCAGGCACGGGTGCACGAATGCGAGCAGCACAACTGGCAGCTGTCCCACACGGTCGAGGAACTGCGCGCCGCCGTGTCGGCGCTCACCGGCGAACGTGACGCGGCCCGGGCCGAGGCCGAGCGCGCACGCCGCCGCGTGGACGCCCTCACCCAGCTGAACACCCCGCGCAACGGCGTCCGCCCACCGGCCGAGCATGAGCCGCCCACCGGCCTGCATCGGCTGAACGGCATGCGCCTCCCCCACGCCGGCTGATCCCAGATGCCGGCCGAGTCGACCTAGAGGAGGTGGTCTCTTCCCACACTGCATTGGCCCTGGAGGCCGCCGCGCCGCACCGGGGTGGCGCGGCGGCCACGCCATGCCCGGGGCCGAGACCACCGTGCGCGTGTCCTAGGAACGCTCTTCATCCCGGTTCTTGAGCCACCGGCTGTAGTCGAGCGCGCCCGCATGGACGGCGGCGTGCACGGCCCGTGCGATGCGGGCGCCCCAGATGGAACGAGGGCCGGCGAACGGTTCCGCCTCGCCCGCGCCGCGGATCGGCGCGGCGATGCAGATCGCGTCCGAGGCGGTGCCCGTGCAGGCGTACCCCGCTTCCAGGAGGGCCTGGGTCTTGGCCTCCGTCGCCGTCACGACCGCGTTGACGAGCGCCGCGTCCGACAGCGCGGCCGGGACCTCGACGACCACGTTCACCGTCCCCGGCTTCCAGGGAGGCAGCGTCCCGGCCCCACCGTGCGCCCCGCCACCCGGGGCCGCCCCTGCTCCACCTCGGGGCGCCACAGGGCCGCTCTGCCCCATCTCAGCCCCGCCTTGGGCCGGCTTCGCCCCGCCACTCGATACGGGCTCCGCGCGGCGATCGCGGCCGAGTTGCGTCCCGCCACTTGGGGCGGGACGCGGCGTGACGCTCGAGAACAGGCCCGTTCGGTCGTCCCGGCCGCCCAGGTCGGCTCCGGCGGTCGGAGCCGGGTGGACGGCAGGGGCGGGCCGCGGGTCACTGATGGGCGCGAGCTCGGGGTCGAGGGCGCCGGGCGGCGCGGCGGCCCACGTAGGGACGCGGAGGCCGACCGTCGCGGCGGCCTGCACCCCGCCGTCGGCGCCGCGCGCCGTACGGTCCACCGCGGCGGCGGTGAGCATGCCGACACCGGGGCCGCGCAGCCCCGACGCGGCGGCCAGCTCGCGCAGGTGCCCGACGGGGTCCAGGCGCGCGTAATCCCCCGCGACCTGGGCGTTGAGGACCCAGCCGCCCGGGCCGATCCCACCGCCCACCATCGCCGAGGAGATCATGCGCATGCCGGGCCCCGCGCGCCACACGGTGGACGCGAGCCTGGTGCCGTCTTCGGCACGCCACGTGGTCTGCAGTCTCATGGACGCTCCGGGGAGAGGATGGGACGGCCGTCGGCGCCGGCGGTGACCTGGACGCGGGCGTCGAAGTGCGCCGCGACGGCCTCCCGCGTGAGCACCCGCGCGGGCGGACCGGCGGCCGCCACCCGTCCCGAGGACAACAGCAGCAGCCGGTCAGCGTACTGCCCGGCCAGGGTCAGGTCGTGGATGGTGGTCACCACGGTGAGCCGGTCCGCCAGCCGCAGCCGGTCGATCAGCTCCAGCACCTGCTGCTGATGGCCGATGTCCAGCGCGGTCGTGGGCTCGTCCAGCAGCAGGACCGAGGTCTGCTGGGCCAGGGCGCGGGCCAGCACCACGCGCTGCCGTTCGCCGCCCGACAGCTGGTCGAGGGGCCGCGCCGCCAGTCCCGTCAGGTCCAGCCGCTCCAGGACGTCACGGGCGATGGCGCGGTCACGCGCGCTCTCCCGCCCCAGGTGCGGGATGTAGGGGGAACGACCCAGCAGCGTGTAGTCGAACACCGTCATCCCGGCGGGCAGCTGGGGGTTCTGCGGCGCGTAGGCGAGCAGCCGGGCGCGCTGCCGGGGCTTGAGGGCGCGCGGGTCGGTGCCCGCGACCGTGATCCTGCCGGGTCCGGGGCGCAGGCCGAGGACGGCGCGCAGCAGCGTGGACTTGCCCGCGCCGTTCGGGCCGATGATCGCCGTCCAGGAGCCCGGCGGCGCCTCCAGGGACACGCCGTCCAGGACCTTCCGCCCGCCCAGGGTCACGCTCAGGTCCCGCACCGCGATCGTCATGTCCCGACCTCCCTCCGGACCGCGCGCAGCACCGCCACGAAGAAGGGCCCGCCGACGAACGCCGTCACCACGCCGAGCGGCAGCTCGCCGGGGGCGACCACGCTCCGCGCGACCAGGTCCGCCAGGCCGAGGAAGGCGGCCCCGCCCAGCAGCGACAGCGGCAGCACGATCCGGTACGAGCCGCCCGCGAGACGCCGCACGATGTGCGGCACCACGATCCCGACGAAGCCGATCAGGCCGCTGACCGCCACCGCGCAGGCCGTGGCCAGCGACGCGGCGACCAGCACGACCAGCCGCACCCGCGCCGCCGCCACCCCGAGCGACGACGCCTCCTCGTCGCCCACACCGAGCACGTCCAGGAGCCTGCCGTGCAGGAGCAGCACCACGGTGGAGATCAGCGCGTAGGGGGCGACCATGCCGAGCTGGCGCCAGTCGGCCGAGCCGACCCCGCCGAGGATCCACGAGTAGATCCGCTGGAGTTCCTGCGCCCGCGCCTGCTGCAGGAACGTCTGCACCGCGGCGAGGAAGCTGGAGACGGCCACGCCCGCCAGGACGAGCGTGGCCGCGCCGGATCCGCCGTGCCCGGCCATGTTGCCGAGCGCGTACGCCAGGAACACCCCGCCGATCGCGCCCGCGAACGCCGCCACCGGCACGCTGTATCCGGGGTCGCCGGGCGTGAGCACGATGACGAGCGTGGCGCCCACCCCCGCCCCGGCGGCGGCGCCGAGCAGGTACGGGTCGGCGAGGGGGTTGCGGAAGACGCCCTGGTAGCCCGCGCCGGCCAGGGCGAGCATCCCGCCGACCATCGCGGCCATCAGAACGCGCGGGAGGCGCAGCTCGAACAGCACGTTCTGCTCCACGACGCTCAGCCCGGACGCGACGTCCACGAACGGCAGCCGGTCGAGCACCGCCCTGAGCACCCCGCCCACGGGCAGTTCCGCCGCCCCGACCAGCAGCCCGGCCGCCAGCGTGGCCAGCAGCAGAAGCAGCGTCACCGCCAGCGGCAAAGGCCGCAACCGCGCAGCCCGCGGCCCCGCGGCCCCCTCCACGACGCCGTCCGGCACCACCGCGCCCTTCGACGGTGCCGCAGGCTCCGCTGCCACGGACACCGACGATTCCACGGACGACGAGGGGGTCGCGGACGAGGACGGTTCCGCCGCCTCCGACGGTGGGTCTGTGGTCGGTGGCGGGTCGGTGGAGGGTGGGCGGTCGGGGCGGTGGTCGGTCACTGGGCGGCCGGGGACTTCTGTACCGCGTCGCCGATGGCCTGGACGAACTCGGGCAGGCGCGGGCCCCAGCGGGAGGCGATGTCGTCGTCCAGTTCGACGACACCGCCCTTCTTCACGGAGGTGAGGTCCTGCCAGCCGGGTCGCTTGGCGATGGCGGCGGCGTTCTGGCCGCAGCACTTGGTGTCGCCCAGGAACACCAGGTCGGGGTCGCTCTTGACGAGGTACTCGCGCGACAGCTGCGGGTAGCCGCCCGCCGCCTTCTCTGCCTTGTCGGCGATGTTCTCCAGGCCGAACAGTCCGTAGACCTGCCCGATGAAGGTCTTGGACGTCACCGTGTGCAGCTGGTTGTCCAGCTCGTGGTAGTAGGTGAGGCCCTTGCCCTTGGTGGAGGCGGCGACGGTCCGCTGGATGCGGGTCCGCATGTCGTCGGTGAGCCTCTTGGCCTCGGCGGCGTGGCCGGTGGCGGTGCCGAGGTCGAGGATCTCGTCGTACGCCTCGTCCAGCTTGGTGGCCGAGGGTTCCAGCAGCACGGGGACCTTGACCTTCTCCAGGGCCTTGACGATGCCGTCCATGTCGTCCGACAGCACCACCAGGTCGGGCTTGTGCCCGATGATCGCCTCGGCGTTCGGCTTGAACCCCGACAACTTCGTCCTGGGCGCGTTCGCCGGGTGGTTGGAGTACTCGTCGACCGCGACCACCTGCGCGCCCGCGCCGATGGCGTACAGCGTCTCGGTGTGGGTGGGCGACAGCGACACGATCCGCTTGGGGGTGGCGGGGACGGTGACGGCGCCGTTGGCGGCCTGGACGGTGACCGCGCCGCCTCCGGACCCGGCCGGGCCGCCGGCGTCTCCGTCACCGGAGCCGCAGCCGGCCGCGAGCGTCACGACACCGAGCAGCAGGGCCGCGCCCAGGGCACGTAGGGGTCTCAAGGGGGCCTCCATGGCTACGGGAAGGCAGGAGCCGCCGCCATGGGGGGACGGATCGCCCTTCCGCGAGGTCGATGAACGTCGGCGCGCGAGGGAGGCGACCTGGCTCGCCCATCGGAGGGGGTTCTCGGAGGGCTTCACAGTTGCGGGACAGCGCCGGAATCTCACCGGACTTCGCTCCGTGACGCGCTTGAACTGCAACGCTATCAGCCCCCTGTGCACCGGCCGGAGGGCGTCCCGCCACCGTCCCGGCACGGTGGCCGTCCCGACCCGGGCGAGGCGTGCCGGCCCGGCGGGTCCGGGGGCGCCGCGGCCCGGCGGGGTCCGGAGCGCCGCGGCCCGGCGGGGTCCGGAGCGCCGCGGCTCGGCGGGTCCGGACGGGGACCGGTACGAACCGGGATGTGTGGGGTGGGCCACATCGCGGCGGCGGGCGATCAGTTCCGGTGCCGCGCGGAGTCTTCCCTGGTGACGGCGGGGGTCGGTGTCACCTGCGTCACACGCGCTTGACCTCCACCGGACTGGAGGTTCGAGGGTGGGAGCTGACGCGGGGGATTTTGTCGGACCCCGGTGGAATACTCCCGGAGCCCTGGAAGTTTAATGGTTCGCAAAAGTGTCAGTCACTGCACTATTTTTGCTACACACCCCCCCAGCCCTCTTGACCCCCTTGACGCTGCCCGCGTGCCCGCACGGCCGGGCCTGACGATTGGAAGGCACAGTTGACCGCTACCGCGTCTCCAAAGACCGCGGACTCAGGTGGAGGGCTTGACCGCGGCGTGCTGGCGGTGGCCATGGTCGTGGTCCTCGGCGCGATCATGTCCATCCTGGACGTCACGGTCGTCAACGTCGCGCTCAAGCATCTGACCGAGGACTTCAACGCCCCCCTGTCGACCATCCAGTGGGTGGCGACCGGCTACACCCTCGCGCTGGCCACGGTGATCCCGGTGACCGGCTGGGCCTCGGCCCGGTTCGGCACCAAGCGCCTCTACATGATCTCGATCGGCCTGTTCGTCATCGGTTCGGCGCTGGCCGGGATGGCGTGGAACGCCGAGTCGCTGATCGCCTTCCGGGTCCTGCAGGGCCTGGGCGGCGGCATGATCATGCCCGCCGGCATGACGATCCTGACCCAGGCGGCCGGGCCGCAGCGGGTCGGCCAGGTGATGAGCGTCGTGGGGATCCCGATGCTGCTCGGCCCGATCGCGGGTCCGATCCTGGGCGGCTGGCTGGTGGACGACGTGTCCTGGCGCTGGATCTTCTACATCAACGTGCCGATCGGCGCGGTGGCGCTGCTGCTGGCGGCGCGGATCCTCAAGCGCGACGAGCCCCGCCCGGCCGAACGGCTGGACTTCCTGGGCCTGGTGCTGCTGTCGCCCGGTCTGGCCGCGCTGCTGTACGGCCTGGCCACCGGTGCCGAGAAGCAGGACTTCGGCCGTACCGACGTGCTGATCACCACGATCGGCGGCGCGCTGCTGGTGCTGGGCTTCATCGCGCACGCGCTGCGCCGCTCCAACACCAACCCGCTGATCGACCTGCGGCTGTTCCGGCGGCGCTCGGTGGCCGCGGCCTCCGGCACGCTGGTGCTGTTCGCGTGCGCGTTCTTCGGCGCGATGCTGATCCTGCCGCTGTACTACCAGACGGTACGGGGCGAGACCGCGTTCGCCGCGGGCCTGCTGCTTGCGCCGCAGGGCTTCGGCGCGATGGTCACGATGCCGATCGGCGGCAAGCTGACCGACCGGCTGGGCCCGGGCAAGGTGGTCCTGGTCGGCCTCACGATCGTGGTCGCGGGCGTGGCGGGCTTCGCCACCCAGCTCACCCCGGACGCCTCGTACTGGGCCCTGGGCGCGGCGCTGTTCGTGATGGGTCTGGGCATGGGCATGACGATGATGCCGACCATGTCCGCGGCCATGCAGACCCTGCAGCACGACGAGGTCCCGCGGGCCAGCACCTCGCTGAACATCATCCAGCAGGTCGCCGGTTCCATCGGCACCGCGTTCGTCGCCGTCCTGCTGGCCACCCAGCTGCGCGACCGGGGGCTGGACATGAGCGGCGGCATGGGCGCCGAGCCGCCCGCCGGCACCCAGGTTCCGCCGCAGATCATGGCGCAGATCATGGACAAGATGGCGGACGCGTTCCAGAGCACCTACTGGTGGTCGCTGGGCCTGCTGGTCCTGGCGTTCCTGCCGGCGCTGCTGCTGCCGCGCAAGAAGCCGGTCGCCGTCGACTCCGACGACGCCGTCCCGCTCGAGAAGCCGATGGTGATGCACTGACCGCTCCGCGGTCCGCCGCGCGGCGCGTGACGCCCCGTCCCGGTTCCCGGGACGGGGCGTTCCCGTCTCCCGGCGCGTCGCACGCGCCCCGGGACGGTCCTCACCCGGCCGTGGGGGCTCTCTAGGCCGTCAGCGTGCCCTGGTGGTGGTCCTTCCAGTACTCGTCGCGCAGCAGGCGCTTGTAGAGCTTGCCCGTGGGGTGGCGGGGCAGCTCGGACCGGAAGTCGACCGTGCGGGGGCACTTGTAGTGGGCGAGGTGCTCGCGCGCGTAGGCGATCAGCTCGGCCTCCAGCTCCGGGCCGGCCTCGGCGGGGTCCTGGGGCTGCACGACGGCCTTGACCGCCTCGCCCATCTCCGCGTCCGGCACCCCGAACACGGCCACGTCGGCGACCTTGGGGTGGACGGCCAGGACGTTCTCGGCCTCCTGCGGGTAGATGTTCACCCCGCCGCTGATGATCGTGTAGGAGCGGCGGTCGGTGAGGTAGAGGAAGCCGTCCTCGTCGACGTAGCCGACGTCGCCCAGCGTGCTCCAGCCGTGGCCCCAGGGGTCGCGGGACGCCTTGGTCTTGGCCTCGTCCCCGTGGTACTCGAAGACGGGGCCCTCGCCGAAGTAGAGCGTCCCGGGGGTGCCGGGCGGCACTTCCCTGCCCTCCTCGTCGCACACGTGGATCTGGCCGAGCAGGGGACGCCCCACGGTGCCCTTGTGGGCGAGCCAGTCCTCGGAGTTGGTGTAGACGAAGCAGTTGCCCTCTGTGCCGGCGTAGTACTCGTGGAGCACCGGGCCCCACCAGTCGATCATCTGCTCCTTGACGGGCACGGGGCAGGGCGCGGCGGCGTGGACGGCGCAGCGCAGCGTCGACAGGTCGTACCGTGCGCGGGTCTCCTCGGGCAGCTTGAGCATCCGGATGAACATGGTCGGCACCCACTGGCTGTGGGTGACCCCGTACTTCTCGACGGCCTCCAGCGCGCGCTCGGGGTCGAACTTCTCCATCACCACGACCGTGGCGCCGAACCGCTGGAAGGTGAGGCTGTAGCGCAGCGGGGCCGCGTGGTAGAGGGGCGCGGGCGAGAGGTAGACCGAGTTCTCGTCGGGCTGGAAGAGCAGCGAGATCAGGTGGTAGAGCGGGCCGGGCTCTCCCATGGGGGCGAGGGACAGGTTCGGCTTGATGCCCTTGGGGCGGCCCGTGGTGCCTGAGGAGTAGAGCATGTCCACCCCCTCGCACTCGTTGTCGATGGGGGTCGCCGGGTGCTTGGCCACCTCGTCCTCGTACGACAGGAAGCCGGGGGCGGTGCCGTCCAGCATGAGGCGCAGCCGCACTCCGGGGGTCTGCTCGGTGATGGCCCCGGCGGTCTCGGCGAGCGCGTGGCCGGTGATGAAGACCTTGGCCTCGCAGTTGTCGACGATGTAGGCGAGTTCGTCGGCCTGGAGGCGGGAGCTGATGGCCGTGTAGTAGAGCCCGGAGCGCTGGGCGGCCCAGGCGACGGCCAGGAACAGCGGGTGGTTCTCCAGCATGAAGGCGATGTGGTCACCGGGCCGCAGGCCCTCGGCGTGCAGGAGGCGGGCCAGGCGGTTGGACGCCTCGTTCAGCTCACGGTAGGTGATGACCAGCCCGGAGCCCGCCATGATGACGGCGGGCTTGCCGGGGGTCCGTTCAGCGATCTGCCCCAGGTGCATGAAACCGCACGCTACCGAGCGGAACACCGATTTGGAATGGGATTCGGTTTAGTCGCCCGGGACGGCTCAGACCAGCATGTGATCGAAATCACCGTCCTTGGCGCCGCCGACGAAGGCCTCGACCTCCTCTCGCGTGTAGATGAGGACCGGCCCTTCCGGATACCGGGAGTTGCGCACGGCGATCTCCCCGGTCGGGAGCTCCGCCATCTCGACGCAGTTGCCGCTCGGGTTGCTCCGGCGGCTCTTCTGCCAGGCGAGTTCGGCTCGCCGGACGTCCGACAGCTCGGCGCCGTCCATCTTCTGCCCCCTCTAGGCGTACTCGCCTCCCAGCGGGAGGCTCGCGATCTCGCCCCACCCCAACGTCATGGTACGAGATGCACGTGCATTCGTTCTTGCATTGGTTCATGCAGACGGTCTTGCATCTGCACGACATGGGGAGCAAGATAGCGAACGCTCGGCCCGTACCGACCCGCACGCCTCTGGGGTTTGACAATGATCGTTGACCAGGCAGACGACGTGGCGGCTCCGCCCGCCCCGCGCGGCCGCCGGCACCCGCGCCATCACCAGCAGCAGGACCACCCGCCCCGCCCGGGCGCCCGCACTCCGCACGCCGCGCCGCAGACGCACGGCGCGCCCGCCCCCGTACCGGGGCTGGCGGGGCTGTGGCCCGCCCCCACGGCAGGGTCTCCGCGCACCGCGCGGCGGGTCCTCCCGGCCGAGAACACCGCACCGAAGGAGGCCCGCTCCTTCACCCGTGCCACGCTGCGCGAATGGGGCCTGGACGCCGCCGCCGACGACGCGCTCATCGCCGTCTCCGAACTGGTGACCAACGCGCTGCAGCACGGCCTGCGCGGGCTCCCCAAGCCGTTGCCCGCCGGGCCGATCCAGCTGGTGCTGCTCGGCCACCCGCGGCGCCTGGTCGTGACCGTGACCGACCCCGGGGAGCGCACGCCCGAGCCCATCGACATCGAGCCGGGCCGGTTCGGCGAGGGCGGCCGGGGCCTGCTGGTCGTGGGAGCCGTCAGCGGCGCATGGGGCTGGGCCCCGCTCACCACCGGCGGCAAGGCGGTCTGGGCGGCCTTCGACCTGCGGAACGACTCCAGGGCGGCCTGAACTCGCCCAGAGCCCGAGAACCAGAACCCCGGAGAGGCGACCGGCGACGGCCGGTGAGCCCGCCGGAGGCGCCGGACCGGCGCCCCGGCGGGCTCAAATGGCGGCTTTGGGACGGCCGCAGGGGGCCCAGAGCGGCCGCCGGAGGGTCTTAATGCGGTGGCCCGGCGGTTAGCCCATTGCCGCGCCCAGGGTCTCGGGACGGGCGTGCCGCGACTCCTCCAGCGCGCTCAGGAACTCCCGGGCCCAGCGGTCGACGTCGTGCTCGATGACCCGCTTGCGCATGGCGCGCATCCGCCGCGCCTGCTCGGCGGGCTCGGCGTTCAGCGCCCGCAGCAGGGTCTCCTTGAGGCCGTCGATGTCGTACGGATTGACCTGGTAGGCGCGGCGCAGCTCGGCGGCCGCCCCGGCGAACTCGCTGAGCACCAGGGTGCCGCGCAGGTCGGACCGGCACGCCACGTACTCCTTGGCGACCAGGTTCATCCCGTCCCGCAGCGGCGTCACCACCATGACGTCGGCGGCGAGGTAGAGCGCGGCGAGCTCGTCCCGGTTGTAGGAGGTGTGCATGTAGTGCACCACCGGGAAGCCGATCTCGCCGTACTCACCGTTGATCCGGCCGACCTGCTGCTCGATCTGGTCGCGCAGCAGCTGGTACTGCTCGACCCGCTCCCGGCTCGGCGTGGCGATCTGCACGAAGACCGCCTGGCCGGGCTTGAGGTGCCCGTCGCCGAACAGCTCCCCGAAAGCCTCCAGCCGCTGCGTGATCCCCTTGGTGTAGTCGAGCCGGTCCACGCCCAGCAGGACGGTGGCGTCCCCCAGGTCGGTGCGGATCTCCTCGGCCCGCTCCCGCACCGAGGGCCGCGCGATGAGCTCGTTCAGCTCGCCCATGTCGACGGAGATGGGGAACGCGCGGGCCCGCACGACCCGGTCGTCCCAGTACACGTCCTGCTTGTTGTAGCGGGCGTCCAGCAGCCGGCGGCACAGCCGCACGAAGTTGGACGCCGCGCCCGGGAGCTGGAACCCGACCAGGTCCGCCCCCAGCAGCCCCTCCAGGATCTGCCGCCGCCACGGCAACTGCCAGAACAGCTCCAGCGGCGGGAACGGGATGTGCAGGAAGAACCCGATGCGCAGGTCGGGGCGCAGCGCGCGCAGCAGCGCCGGTACGAGCTGGAGCTGGTAGTCCTGCACCCAGACGATGGCGTCCTCGGCGGCCACCTCCGACGCCGCCTTCGCGAACCGCTCGTTGACGCGGACGTAGGCGTCCCACATCTCGCGGCTGTAGACGGGGGGCGCGACCACGTCGTGGTAGAGCGGCCACAGGGTCGCGTTGGAGAAGCCCTCGTAGTAGAGCTCGACGTCCTCGGCGGACTGCGGGACGGGGACCAGCTTCATGCCGTCGGTCTCGAACGGCTCGAGGACCTCGTCGGGCGCCCCGTGCCAGCCCACCCAGGTGCCCTCGCGGCGCCGCATGACCGGGGCGATCGCGCTGACCAGGCCGCCCGGGCTGCGTCGCCAGGCCGCCCCGTCGCCCGTCCCGGTGCCCGGCACCCGGTCCACCGGAAGCCTGTTTGCGACGACCACGAACTCACTGACTTGCGACACGAGCGACCAGCCTCCCGGAGAGCGTTAACGATCACCATGTGCCCAGAAATAACCTTGTTAGGCCATTGTGTCAGGTTGACGTTAACCGGCGGTTTCGCGGTGGTGCCCGCACGGTCACGACCGACCCCCCGACAGGTGATGTCACCGCAGGTCAGAGCGTGATTTCCGGTGCTCTCCGGGACGCGGCGCCTCAGGCGTGCGGGACGGCCAGCGCCCAGGATTTGACCGAACCATGGCCTTCCCAGGGGAGATGGTCGGCGATGTGCGCGAACGCCTCGCTGCTGTCGCCGTTCAGCAGCGTGACCTCGGTGAGGGGGCCGTCGGGCATCCGCGCCGCGTACACGCACGCCCACACCGGCCGATCCGGGATCGCGTACCCGGTGAACAACTCCTGGACGAGGGCCATCGCCGGCGGCCGTTCGGCGGCGGCCTGCCGCACCCCTTCCGACAGCCCGCCGAAGTCGCGGATCGCCAGGGGCCCGCAGTAGACGTCGGCGGTGCGGTCCCCGCTCGCGATGGTGAACGGATGCGCGCGCCGCGCCAGGTCGCTCCCGGGCATCGCCATCGCGGCGAAGACGGGGAACACGTTGTGCACCCAGCCGTCGACCGCGTCGGCCACCGGATGGCGCTCTCCGGCGGCGATGCCCACGGCCTGGTCCCAGGCGTACGGCTCGCCCCACGACGGATGGCCGACCCCGATCGGGATCCGGACGACCATGCCGTTCGGTTCGGGGTGCGGGGCGTCCACGGCGACGCGCAGCCCGGCCCCGGGCAGGTGGACGACCGCGCCCTCGACGCGCGTCTCCAGGGCGTGCCCTTCACCGAACAGGCGCGCCACGAAGGCCGCGACCTCGGCCGCGCTGATTTCCATACGACCTCCTCGTCTTGGCGGAACGCCCACCGTAGTGGGGCGATGACGGATCGATCACCTCATTTCGATCAACGCCGGGTCCGGTGCCGCCGCGCGAGGGCCAGCCACCGACCGGGAGTCAGAACCCTCGGTCAGGAGCCGGCCCGAGAGCCGGATTCCGGGCCCCGGCAGGACGAGAAGCCGAACCCGGGAGCCACGCTCAGACCCTGCGTCCAAGCCCCGGGCGGAAGCCAGGGGGCAGGCTCGCGGGGCGGAAGCCGGGCGGGCCGACGGTCGGGCCGACGGGCGAGGCCGAGAGGCGGGGCTGCGTTGGGCGAGCGGGTCGCCCGGCTCGGCCGAGACGCAACCGAGACCTGGCGGAAAAGCCTGCTCCCGACTCGGCGGCGACACCGCGTCGCGGTCCGGATGGACGCCGGAGCGATCTGGAGGCCGGGTGCCCATAGTCGGCAGTGGCGCTCTCTGACTGCGGACATGACACGAGGCCGGTCGCCGGCGCCTGATGACTCGCCTGGCGGCACCCTATTACGGTCGAGCGGGAGGGAGAGGACAGGCGCGCTCGACCAAAGCCACAGATGCTTCTGACCTGCACAGATGCCCTCTCCCTCGATTCGGTCGTCCCCGAAGGCGGGATTCGCTGGCGTGTTTTCGGTTATCGCGCAGGCGGCGTGTCGCGACCGCTTGGGGGCCCGTTCCGCGCCGCCCTCGGGCCGACCAGGCTGGATGTCGCGAATGTGCATGTCACCGACTTTCGGCGCACATCTCAGGCCACGGACGGCACATCCGCGGTATACGGAGAGTGACGCACCATCTTGCCGCATCCCCAATTTCAGACAGGGCCGTAATGCAATTCAAGGCGACCCAAAGTAGGGAAAGTTGGTGAAGTTGGTGAGGTAGGAGGGATTAGGCGCGCTCTCTCGGTTTCGGATGGCGTTTCGGCTCGTCTCCCCGGTGGAGGTACCGGTACGCGGGCTCGTCCACCGTGATCGAGTCGGCCAGGGCGCGGGCGAGCGCCTGCCGTACCGCGTTGGCGTGCGCCTCGCGAGGCGTCGCCGCCTCCCCATGGAAGCGCGCGCCCGAGGGCAGATGGGTGATGGTGATCGAGGACGGCGGTTCCGGCGAGCGCGTGCAGTGGAGGTCGAGGCGCCAGTCCCCCTCGGAGCCCGGAAGGACCACGCGCTCGCCGGCATGGGGAAGGACGGTCACCCGAGCCTGGCGGACATCGCGGCGCGCGGCCATGATGCCGTTGTCGGTCTTGAGGACCGACCACGCGCCCGGCCCGGTCTCGCCCGCGGTGATCGCGAGCACCGCCCGGCGCCGCCCGCGGGGCTCGCCGTCCAGCGGTACGGCCCGCCAGCCCTCGGGGCGGTGCGCGGCAAGGTCCCGGTAGTGGCGCCAGAGCAGGTCCACGTCCTCCGGCTCGGCCTCGATGGTCAGGACCACGTCGTACGGGTCGTAGCGGTCCCACTCGGTGGCCTGGCCGTCCTGGATGCCGTCCAGGAGGCTCTCCAGCGCCGCCACGCCACGGCGGATGCGCCGTGCGAGCAGGTGGTCGCGAAGGACGGCCGGGTCGGTGAGGCGTTCCTCGAGGCGTGTGTGCTCGGCGACCACCGCCCCGACCAAGGCCACGTCCATTCGTCCATGAAAGCACGCGAGCCCCCGGGGCACGGGGGCTCGCGTGAAGGCGGGGCGCTCGCGTGAGGGCGCGGGACGGGCTCAGGCGCGGGCGTGTTCGCGGTCGGCACGGTCGCGGGTGTCGCCACGGCCGAACAGGAGTGCGTCGAGGCCGAAGCGGCCCGAGCCGGTGCAGGCGAGCATGAGGGCCGTGGCCCCCAGGATGAGCACCAGTTCGTAGCCGCCCTCCGAGACGAAAAGCCCCTTGTCCATGTGCACGAACCAGAACGCGCCGATCATGTCGAGCAACAGCAGCAGCCCGGCCACCGGGACCAGGACGCCGACCACGAGGGCGATCCCCCCGACCAGTTCGACCCAGGTGGCGTAGTGGGCGGCCAGGCCGGGCAGCGGGATGCCCATGGCCTCGAAGCCCTTGGTGACGCCCTCGTGCCCGGTGTCGATGAGCTTCTGCCAGCCGTGCGCGATGAAGATCGCGCCGAGTGCGACACGGCCGACCAGCAGGCCCACGTCGGCCAGGTACGGGATGCGGCGGGCGGGGAGCATGAGTCCTCCAGGTCTGGGTAGGGCGGCTGGCGCCGTCCCCGTGCACGCGTCGCCCGGTTCCATTCCGTGGCGGCACGGGCATGCACGGTTGCTTGAGCGTTCAATTTCTTGCGACCGTACCAGTATTTAGTTCAAATTCAAACCAACTATCATCAACGCATGGATGACGGTCCCCTTCACCCCCGGGAACTGCGTGCCTGGATGGCGTTCCTGGAGGCCGCCCATCTGGTCGAGCACGAGGTCGGACGGCAGCTCAAGAACGACGGCGGGCTCTCCCACGGCGACTTCGAGGTGCTGCTCAAGCTGTGCACCGCGGCCGATCGCAGGATGCGCATGTCCGACCTGGCCCGGGAGGCGATGATCTCCAAGAGCCGGCTGACCTACCAGGTCACCCAGCTGGAGCGGGCCGGCCTCGTCCGCCGCACCGCGTGCCCGGGCGACCGCCGGGCGGTGTGGGCCGAGCTGACCGAGGAGGGCGCGGAGGCGCTGGCCCGGGTACGGCCCGGCCACCGCCGCGTCGTCCGGGAGAACCTCATCGGCCTGCTCACCCCCGACGAGCTCGACACGCTCGGCGACGCCCTCGGCCGGGTCGCCGACCGGCTCCGGGCCCGGTGACCGGCCCCGCGGCGCCCCCGCCCGCCGCGCCTTCGCCCGCCGGGCCCCCGCCCGCCGCGCTGGGCGACTTCGGCGGCACGGTGCGCAGGACCCCCAGCGCGGTGGTGCGGCCCGCGTCCGCACGCGAGGTCGCCGACGTGCTGCTGCGGCACGGTCCGGCGCGCCCGGACGGGCAGGCCCCCGGCGCCGGACCAGTGGTCCCGCGCGGTTGCGGGCACTCCACCGACGGAAGCTCCCTCACCGGCGGCGTCACGCTCGACATGCGCGCCCTCGCCGCCATCCGCGAGGTCGGCGGCGACCGGGTGCGCGTGGAGGCGGGCGCGACCTGGCGGGAGGTCCTGGACGCCACGCTCCCGCACGGGCTGACCCCGCCCGTCCTCACCGACCTGCTCGACATGACCGTCGGCGGCACCCTCTCGGCGGGCGGCGTGGGCGGCGCCTCCCACGTCCACGGGCCGCAGACCGCCAACGTGATCGCCCTGGAGGTGGTCACCGGGGACGGCGCGATCGTCCGGTGCTCGGCGTCCGAGAACCGGCCGCTGTTCGACGCCGTACGGGGCGGGATGGGCCGGCACGGCGTCATCACCGCCGCCACGCTGCGGCTGGTGCCCGCGCCGCGGCACGTGCTGGCGTGCACGGTGCCGTGCCGCGACGCCGCCGGGCTGCTGGCCGTCCAGACCCGGACCCGCGCCGACCACATCTCCGGGCAGGCCAAGCCGTCGGAGACGGGCGGCTGGCGGTACGAGGCGAAGGCCGTCCTGTACGACGCCGACGCTCCCCCGCCAGGCCTGGAGTGCACGCAGGTCGAGGCGCTCCCTTACCCGGAATTCGCCGACCGCTTGCGTCCCGACGTGCTAGAGCTGGTCGCGCTCGGAGAGTGGGAGCGGCCGCACCCGTGGGCGATGGCGTTCCTGCCCGGCGCCGCGGCGGCCCGCGTCATCGAGGACACGCTGGCCGCCATGGGCCCGGCCGACCTCGGGCTGAGCGGGATCGTGCTGGTCAAGGCACTGACCGGCATCGAAGCCGTGCCCGAGCCCGTCCTGTTCGGCCTGCTGCGCACCGCCTCACCCGGCTGCGCGTCCCCCGAGGAGATGATCGCCGCCAACCGGGATTTCCGCGCCCGCGCCCGCGCCGCCGGAGGCCGCCCCTACCCTGCCGCCGCCCCGGAGAACGACCGGCCCGCCCCAGAGGACGGCCGACCGGCAGCGGAGGAGGGCTGACCCGCCACGGAGGACGACCGTCCCGCTCCGTAGGAGGACTGACCCGCCACGGAGGACGACCGTCCCGCCGCATCGGAGAGGGTCAGGCCGCTCCTACCGGATGGGCCGACTGGTAGGCCAGGCGCCGGTCGGCGCCTTCGGCGATGCCGCCGAGCACGTCGTCCAGCATCAGGAACGCCTGCCAGGGCGCCTCCCCGGCCGCCACCGCCAGCCGGTCGACGACGAGCTGCTCCAGGTCGCGCACCCGCTTGGCCTTCCACACCTTGTCGGCGAGGCTGACCAGAAGGTCGTCGATGCCGATGCCGTCCTCGTGCCAGGCGGCGTGGGTACGGGCGAAACGGGCCAGCCGCTCCTCCACGCCGTAGGAGAGCAGCAGCTCGTACCCGGCGGGCTCGTGCTCGGCGCCCGCCCCGGACAGTTCGGCGGGGTGCAGCGCCTTGCCGATGTCATGGGTGGCGGCGCCGAAGGCCACCGCGGCCGGGTCGGCGCCCGCCGCCGGATAGCGCTCATCGACCCAGGCGGCCAGGTCGCAGGCCACGTCGTGGACGATCCGCAGGTGGGCGGCCAGCCGGGGCGGCGCCTCGACGGCCTCGAGCAGCACGGTGACCGGTCCGGGGAGCGGGCGGAAGCCGGGCTCGTCCAGGGCCCGGCGGAGCGCCTCGGCGGCCGTCATCGCGCCCCTCCCAAGGCCAGCGCCAGGACCTCGGCGCCGGGCAGGTCGGCGACGGCCTTGCCCGGCAGGAGCAGCTTGGAGCGCCGCACGCCGCTGCCGATCACCACCTCGGGGGCGGCGGCGACGGCCTCGTCCACCAGGACCGGCCAGCCGGACGGCAGCCCGACCGGGGTGATCCCCCCGTACTCCATCGACGTGAGGGAGGTCGCCTCGGCCATCGGCGCGAACGAGACCTTGCGGGCCCCCAGGTGCCGGCGCACGACGCCGTTCACGTCGGCCCGGCCGGTGGCCAGGACCATGCAGGCGGCGTAGGTGACCTCGCCGCCGCGCTTGGCCGCGACGACCACGCAGTTGGCGCTGGCCTCCAACGGCACCCCGTACCGCTCGCAGAACGCGGCGGTGTCGGCCAGTTCGGGGTCGATCTCGGCGACCCGGGCCTCGGGCCGCGCGCCGATCGCCGCGGCGACCGGCCCGGCGAGCAGTCCGGGCCGCTCGGCCGCCGGTCCCCACTCCAGGCTCCCCACCATCGACGTCCCTCCCATTTCCGGAAATTCCGCTCCTTCGCGGAACACACACACTCTCGTCGCCATCTTCGCGGCGGCCCGCCGCGGACACCGCCGCACAGGTCACAAACGGTCCAGGGCCTCCAGGCCTTCCATGAACAGCCGCGGCGCCTCCCGCCCGTCACCGCTGCGCCAGGCCACGGCCAGCTCGGCGGGCTCCAGGCCGGCCACGGGACGGCAGGTCACGCCCGGCCGCCGGTACAGTCCGGCGTTCCCCTCGGCCAGCAGGACCACGCCGAGGCCGGAGGCGACGCCCTCGAACACCTCGTCGGGCGCGGCGGCCTCGGCGCCGATCCGCGGCGGACGGCCGCCGCGGGCCGGGACGGCCAGCCAGAAGTCGCGCAGCGGCCCGGCCTCGCGGGGCAGCGCGATGAACGGCTCGTCCAGCAGGTCGGCGAAGTCGATCTCGGCGCGTCCGGCCAGCGGATGGTCGTCGGGCAGCGCCGCCCAGCGGCGCTCCCGGGCCAGGGTACGGGCGCTGATGCCCTCGGCGGTAACCGGCAGCCACACGAACGCCACGTCGCTGGAGCCGTCGGCCAACCCCGCGGTGGGATCGTCCCAGCCGACCAGGCGCAGCGACACCGACCAGCCCGGCGCCAGCTCGCGGAACCGGGCCAGCGCCCGCCGCTGCAGGTCGCGGCCCACGGCCGTCTGCATCCCGACGGTCAGCGTCGGCGGGCGGTCCAGCCCCCGCGTCCGCGCGTAGGCGCGGTCCCAGGTCTCCAGGATCTCCCTTGCGGCCGGGAGCAGTTCCTCGCCCTGCCCGGTCAGGACGACCTCCCGGGAGCGGCGCTCGAACAGCTCGAAGCCGAGCCGCCGTTCCAGGGCGCGGATCTGCTTGGACAGCGCGGGCTGCGAGACGAAGAGCCGGGCCGCCGCCCTGGTGAAGCTCAGCTCGTCGGCGACCGCGGCGAAGTAGCGCAGCTCCCGTAGATGCGCGTCCATAACCCCTGGTTATACCAAGATGTCTTAGACAAAGCGCTCGACGTCCGGCGAACGTTGACTCATGCCCCTATTTCCGGCCCGCCCGGGCCTGCTCGCCGCCGTGCCTCTCGTCCTCGCGACGGGGATGCTCGCGGGCGGATGCGGTGGCGGCGACGGCGCGGACGGTGCCCGTCCCGTGTCCCCCCGGTCCTCGGCGGGGAGCGCGGGCCCGGGTGCGGGCTCGCCGGCCGTCGCGGGCGTCGATCCCGCGATCGGCGCGTACGTCGCCGCCGTCGGCGCGCGGGATCTGGACGCGCTGGCGGCGGCCTTCGCGCCGGACGCGCGCGTCGTCGACGTCTCGCGCACGATCTCCGGCCGCGCGGCCATCCGCGCCTGGGCGCGCGCCGAGGTCATCGGCGGCGCGCTGCGCGTGCTGTCCGTCATGGAACGCAGGCCGGACGGGCAGCGGCTGCTGGTCCACTGGGCCCCGTCCGGCTCGCCGGGGTGGCGCGCCCACTACGACTTCACCGTCGCCCGCGGGCTGATCACCGGGGCCGACCTCCAGTACGCCTGACCACGGGTTCCGGGGCCGGGCATCGGCCCGGGGCCGGACGCGGGCGGTCAGCGGGTGAGGTGGGCGACGTTCCCGGCCTTCTCGATCACGGAAGGGCCGGCGCGGGCCGGCGCTCCTCGACCTCACGACCCGGAATCTTTCGGAAAATCTCCGTGGATGTGTAGAAACCTGACCTGGGGTAGGGGTCGGTGTGAGGGAGACCCCGAACGACCACGGGAAACAGCGAACACGAGTGATAGGAGTTGAGAAGGATGCGACGCATCACCGCCGCGCTTCAGGCCGTGATCGCAACCGCCATCAACGTCGTCACCCTGCCCTTCCGCGTGCTGTCCCGCCTCATCGGCGGCGGTGGCACGGCTCCGGCCAGGCGCACCCGCCGGCCGCGGGGCCGCGCCGCCTGACGCCACTTGAAAGCGGCCCCGCGGGGACGCGCCCGCCAGGCGCGCTCCCCGCAGGGGCACCGGCACCGGGCGGCGCCGCGGGCCGGCCCCGCGACGACCGCCCGGACTAACGGACCGCCCGGTTCCCGCCCTCCTCGGCGGGGGCCGGGCGGGCGGCCGTACGGACCGCCTCACCCGGCGCTCAGGAGCCCAGGTAGCGGAGCACCGCCAGAACGCGGCGGCTGTAGCCGGTGGCGTGCGACAGATCCAGCTTGTCGAAGATCGCGTTGACGTGCTTCTCCACCGCGCTCTGCGAGATGTACAGCTGCTCGGCGATCGCCGCGTTGGTCCGGCCCTGCGCCATGTGCCCCAGCACGTCCTGCTCGCGGGGCGTCAGCCGGCTCAGCGGATCGGTGTGCGAGCTGCGCATCAGCAGCTGCCGCACCACCTCCGGGTCGAACGCGGCACCGCCCTCCGCGACCCGGTCCAGGGCGTCCAGGAACTCGTCGACCTGCGCGACCCTGTCCTTCAGCAGGTAGCCCACCCCGGTGGTGTCGGCCGTGATCAGCTCGGTGGCGTAGCGCTTCTCCACGTACTGCGACAGCACCAGCACGCCGATCCCCGGGCGGCGCCGCCGGATCTCCAGCGCCGCCCGCAGCCCCTCGTCGGTGTGCGTGGGCGGCATCCGCACGTCCACGACGACCACGTCCGGCGCCATGCCGTCCTCCAGCACCGCCGCCAGCAGCGCCTCGGCGTCGCCGACCGCCGCGAGCACCTCGTGGCCCTCCTCGGCCAGCAGCCGGATCAGGCCCTCCCGCAGCAGCGTGGAGTCCTCCGCCAGGATCACCCGCACGGGAACTCCGCCCCGATCACCGTCGGCCCGCCCGGCGGGCTCTCCACCCGGAACGCCCCGTCCAGGGCGGCCACCCGCCGGGCCAACCCCGCCAGCCCGCCGCCGGCGGGGTCGGCCCCGCCGCGGCCGTCGTCCTCGATGCGCACACCGATCACCGTGCCCCTCTCCGCGCCCTTCCCCGTGCACGCGGTCTCGGCGACCCGGACGGCGACGCGGGTGGCCCCCGAGTGCTTGGCCGCGTTCGTCACGGCCTCGCAGACCACGAAGTACGCGGCGGTCTCCACCGCGTGCGGGGGCCGCCCGGTCGGCTCGTACTCGATCGTCACCGGCAGCGGGGACCGCTCGGCCACCGTCTCCAGCGCCGCCCGCAGGCCCTCGCCGTCCAGCGCGGCCGGGTAGACCCGCCAGGTGACCTCCCGCAGGTCCTCCAGCGCCCGCTGCGACTCCTCGTGCGCCTGCCGCAGCAGCTCCCGGGACCGTTCCGCGTCCCCGGCCCGCCGCGCCCGGCCGATCAGCATGCCCAGCGCCACCAGCCGCTGCTGGACGCCGTCGTGCAGATCCCGCTCGATGCGGCGGCGCTCGTCGTCCACCGCGTCGACGACCTCGGCCCGGGACGCCGCCAGCTCGGCGATGCGGCGCTCGTACTGGGCCAGCGGACTCGGCCCCAGGCACCGGTGCGCCACCTTCCGCTCCAGCGCCACCACGCCCGCCAGCCCCTGCACCGCGATGAACAGCAGGATCACCCCCAGGGCCGCGACGTAGAAGACGATCCACGGCTCGGGCGGGATGCCGTCCATGTACTCGCCGGTGATCCACCAGCTGCCCGCGAGCGCCGCCCCCACGACCGCCCCGTAGGCGGTCAGGATGAGGATCGCCCCGCCGAGCAGCCCCAGCGGGACCCGCAGCACCAGGTAGGCCAGCGCGCGCAGCGGGCCGTACTCGGCCGCCTCGTCATGGCCGAAGAACACCGCCAGCCTCCTGCGCTCCCACCGCGCGCCCGCCAGCGCCCCCGCCGCGACCACGTCCGGGACGGCGCGGCGGCCCCGCGAGAACGCGAACGCGTACGCCATGAGCAGCGCCGCCAGCGCCAGCAGCACCACTTCGACGCCCGCGGTGGCCGCTCCCAGCGCCAGCCCCACCGGGGCCCTCACCAGGCGCCGGGCCAGGCCGCCGCGGTCAGGCTTCATGACCGCCCCCGCCTGAGGCGCACGTCACCCGCCGTGGTGGCCGTAACCCTGCTGCTGGGACTGGGCGCCGTAGCCCTGGGGCGGCTGCTGGCCGTACCCCTGCTGCTGGCCGTACCCCTGCTGCTGGCCGTAGCCCTGCTGGCCGTAACCGTCCTGGCCATAGCCCTGCTGGCCGTGGCCCGGCTGCGGCTGCGGCTGCTGCTGGGGCTGGGGCTGCTGGTAGGCCTGCGGGTTCCCCTGCTGGCCGTACTGCTGCTGCCCGCCGTACGCCTGCTGGCCGCCGTAGGGCGGCTGCTCGTCGGGCTGCCGGGTGGGGCCGCCCTCCCCGTTGTTCTTCCGGCGCGCCTTCACGATGCGCAGCACGATGAAGGCCGCCACCGCCACGGCCGCCACCGCCAGGACGCCCTTGGAGTAGACGCCGACGTACTCCTCGACCTTGTGCCACTGGTCGCCGAGCCAGTACCCGAGCATCACGAACACGGTGTTCCAGATCAGGCTGCCCAGCGTCGTGAACAGCAGGAAGATCGGCACCGGCATCCGCTCCACGCCCGCCGGGACCGAGATCAGGCTGCGGAAGATCGGGATCATCCGGCCGAAGAACACCGCCTTCGTGCCGTGCTTGGCGAACCAGGCCTCCGTCTTGTCCAGGTCCTCCAGTTTGATCAGCGGCATCCTGGCCACGATCCGGCGGATCCGGTCACGGCCGATCACCGCGCCGATCCCGTACAGCGCCAGCGCGCCGACCACCGAGCCGAGCGTGGTGCACACCAGCGCGGCGGCCAGGTTCATCTTGCCCTGCGCGGCGGTGAACCCGGCCAGCGGCAGGATCACCTCGCTGGGCAGCGGGGGGAAGATGTTCTCCAGGGCGATGGCGATGCCCGCGCCGATCGCGCCGAGGCTTTCCATGAGGTCGGTGGCCCAGCCCGCGATGCCCCCGGCGGGTGCTTCCCCGCCGTTCGCCGCGGCGGCCGCCGTCAGAGTCGTCGTGATCATGCGCATACGTTATGAAGTGGCGAGCCCGTTCACCATGGAGACGACCACCGGCGTACCCGGGCACGCGCCGCAATCCTCCCCTGCGGAAAACCGCACCCGCCACAGAGGCTCAGGTGGCGGCGGAAGCGGTGCGATCACGGGCGGCCAGGTAGGCGCCGCGCTCGCGTTCGTCCTCGAATTCTAGAACGGTTACGGCGAGCGGTCCGTCATTCGCCGCGATCGGGACGACCAGGAGGCACGGCATCCCGGCGCGCTCAGCCAGGTAGGTGATGTGTTCCGCGGTGCGCTCGTACGACCGGGCTCCCGGGAAACCCGCCAGGACGTGGTGGTCGTAGGGGAAGGTCTGCTCGCGCATGCGGGGCACTCCGGGGGGCGGGCTGTCCTGCGTTCCGGGCGGGGGGACGGCGGTGCGCCCCCATTCCCTCACGCGGGCGTGACGCGCCCGTGTCACCGCGATGACGTCACGCCGAACGCCGGATCACCGCGTCCCTCCATCGGGTCGGTGTCGGGCGGGGCCTGCGGGGCGGCGGCGTCGCCGGAGGTGACCGGGAGCCACAGGACGAACGTGCTGCCGACGTCCGGGGTGGAGAACAGCCTGACGTGGCCGCCGTGCGCCTCCACGATGTGCCGGACGATCGCCAGGCCCAGCCCGGTGCGGCGGTCCCGGGAACGGCGCGCGTCCGCGCCGCGCCAGAACCGGTCGAACACCCGCTCCTGCTCGTCCGGGCCGATGCCGGGTCCGGAGTCCTTGACCGCGACCCACTGCCAGCCGCCGGACCGGTCGGCCGCGACCGTGATCGCCGATCCGGCGGGGGCCAGCCGCACCGCGTTGGACAGCAGGTTGCCCACCGCGCGGCGCAGCGCGTCGTGGTCGCCGATGAGGGTGAGGCCGCGGCGCAGGTCGCGGTCGATGGTGAGGCGGCGGGCGGCGGCCAGCGAGTCGAACTCCTCGGCCGCCTCCCGGGCCACCACCGCCAGGTCGACGTCGGTGTCGTGGAAGGCGGGCGCGGAGCGGCGGGCGGTGGCCAGCAGGTCCTCCACCAGCCGGGTCATGCGGGTGGTGGCGCGGTCGACGACCTGGACGGCGCGCCGCCGGTCGGCGTCCTCGGCGTCCGGCGCGGTCAGCACGGTGTCCAGGTTGGCCCGGATGATGGCCAGCGGGCTGCGCAGCTCGTGCGAGGCGTCGTCGATGAGCTGCCGCTGCGCGCCGAACGCCTCGTCCAGCCGGTCCAGCATCGAGTCGACGGTGTCGGCCAGGTAGCGCAGCTCGTCCTTGGGCCCCTCCAGCCGGATCCGCCGGGACAGGTCGGTCGCCTGGATCTCCTCGGCGGCCCGGGCGATCGCGCGGACCGGCTTGAGCGCCCGGCCCGACAGCACCCAGCCGATGCCGAGGCTGGCGACGAACATCCCGCCCAGCATCAGCAGCGAGTAGCGCTTGAGCGCCTGCTGGGTCTCGTAGTTGACGGCCCGTTCCACCTGCTGGACCTTGACGACCTCCACCTCGGCGTACTTGGTGAGGGTGCCGGGGTAGTACTTGCCGGCGCGCATCGTGCTGGTGATCGGCTCGGCGTCGGTGCTGGCGTCGACCGCGAGGTAGATGCCGCCCAGCACCGCCGCTATGAGGACGAACAGCAGGGTGGAGTACATCACCGTCAGCCGGAACCGGATCGACTGGGCGAACCCGGGCGGGCGGAGGCGTGGACGCGGTCGGAAGCGGAGGCGCGGGCGCGGGCGCATTGTCAGTCGGTCATCTCTCGTGCTCGCCCCGCGGGGGCGACGGTGGTGGACGCGGGCTCGGGCGCGGGCCCGGTGTCGCTTTCCGGGTCCCTGAGCCGGTAGCCCTGCCGCACGACGGTCTCGATCAGCTGCTCCTCCGGCTCCACGGTCAGCTTGCGGCGCAGCGTCCCGATGGTGACCCGGACGGTGTTGGTGAACGGGTCGGCGTGCTCGTCCCAGACGTGCTCCAGCAGGTCCTCCGACGACACCACCTGCCCGGGACGGCTCATCAGGTAGCGCAGCACCGCGAACTCCTTGGGCGTCAGCTGCAGCCGCCGGTCGCCGCGGAACACCTCGTGCCGTCCCGTGTCGAGCCGCAGCTCGCCGACCTGCCAGACCGCGGAGGCGGCCGGGCCGGTGTCGCGGCGCAGCAGGGCGCGGACCCGGGCCAGCAGCTCAGGGAAGGCGAACGGCTTGACCAGGTAGTCGTCGGCGCCCAGGTCGAGGCCGTGCACCCGGTCGGCCAGGCGGTCCCGCGCGGTGAGCATCAGGATCCGCAGGCCCGGGCCGCTCTCCCCGTCCAGCTCGCCCCGGCGGAGGGAACGGCACAGGTCGAAGCCGTCCCCGTCCGGCAGGTTGAGGTCGAGGATCATCAGGTCGTAGGAGGCGGCGTAGAGCTTCTCCGACGCCTGGGCCACGTCGTAGGCGACGTCGACCGCATAGTCGGCGCGGACCAGCCCGTACCGGAGCGCCTCGGCGAGGTCCTCCTCGTCCTCGACCACGAGAATCCTCATGCGCCCGCTACCTCCCTTTTCGCATGGTCGTATCTTCTCAGTCCCGTCTTCCCGGTTTCGACGGTACGGCGTACGGGTCAGCGGATGATCCGCTCGGCGCCGTCCACGGCCCGGTCCACCGGGATGGCGAACCCGATGCCGATGGAGCCGCCCCCGCCGCCCCGGCTCAGCGTCGCGATCGCGGTGTTGACCCCGACGACCTCGCCGCGCGCGTTCACCAGCGGGCCGCCGGAGTTGCCGGGGTTGATGGACGCGTCGGTCTGCAGCGCGGTGCGGCGCTCGCCGTCGCCCAGCCGCACCTCCCGGTCGAGCGCGCTGACGATCCCGCCGGTGACGGTTCCGGCGAGCCCGAGCGGGGAGCCCAGCGCCATCACCGGGTCGCCCACCCGCACGTCCGCCGACCGGCCGAACACCAGCGGGGACGGGCTGTCGGACGGGCTGATCGACAGCACCGCCAGGTCCTGGTCGGGCAGCGCGCCCAGCACCCGGGCCGGCAGCCGGCGGCGGTCGGCCAGCACCACGTCGACCTCGCCGGCGCCCTCCACGACGTGCGCGTTGGTCAGGATGTGGCCGGACCGGTCGATGACGAAACCGGACCCGCCGCCGCGCCCCGACCCGGTCCGCACCTCGACCGACACGACGCTGGGCTGGACCCGCGCCGCGACGTCGCTGAGGTCGCCGGCGCCGTTGGCCGGTCCCGCGGTCGACTGCGCGAGCGGCGCGGCGGCCCGGTCGCCGGTCGCCCACCCTGCGGCGGCACCGGCGACGCCGCCGGCCAGCGCCGCGGCGAGGACCGCCGCGAGCAGGAGCCGCGCGGGCCGCCCGCCCCGCGCCCCGGGGGCCCCGGGCGGGCCGGGCACGACGACCGGTGTCGTCCACGGGGCAGAGGGCACCGGGCCGGAGGCCCACCCCTGCGGCGGCGGCGCGGGCTGGAAGTCGGGCCCGCGCGGCTCCCCGAGGCCGTATCTCGCATCGGCCTCGGACGCCCCCGGGGCGGCGCCCGGGGGCCCGTGCCCCGCCGGGCTCTGGTTCATCGAACCCATCGAACCCGTCGAACCCATCGAACTCTGACTCATCGAATTCCCCCAACCCCTAAGGCAGCCGCGAGAACCACAGCAGCGAGGCCCCGGCGGCGGCGCAGGCCAGCAGCAATCCGGCCGCGATGAACCACCCCCACACCTCGCGGCGCTCGGTGCGGTAGCCGACGCTGCTGCCGATGTCCTCGTAGACCTGGCGCAGCTCGCTGCCGGAGGCGGCCTCGTAGAAACGGCCGCCGGTGCCCTGCGCGAGCCGCTCCAGGGACGGCCCGTCCACCGGGACCGGCACCGCGGTCCCGTTCTGGTAGAAGACGCCCTCCGGCGTCCCGTACGCGATGGTCGAGACGGGGATCCGCGCCCGCGTCGCGCGCTCGGCGGCCTCCTCCGGGCTGCGGCCGGAGGTGTTGGTGCCGTCCGACAGCAGCACGACCCGTCCGGGCGGGGCGTTCTCGCCGTACTGCGCGCCGAACGAGGCGATGGCCTCCAGCGAGGCGATCACGCCCTCCCCGATCGCGGTGCGCGGGCCCAGCGCCAGCCGGTCGATCCCGGCCCGCATCGCGCGCCGGTCGGTGGTCGGCGGGACCGTGACCGTGGCCGTGCCGGAGAACGCCACCAGGCCCACGTTGAACCGGGCCGGCAGGCGGTCCAGGAACGTCCCGGCCGCCCGCTTGGCCGCGGTGAGCCGGTCGGGCTCGACGTCGGTGGCCTCCATCGAGTGCGACACGTCCACCGCCACCATGATCGTGGCCTGTTCGCGCGGCACCCGCACATCGGTCGCCGGACGCGCGAACCCCGTGACGAACAGCCCCATCATCAGCAGGAACGCCGCCGCCGGGACGTGCCGCCGCCAGCCGGGCGTGACCGGGGCGACCTTCTCCAGCAGGGCCAGGTTGGTGAACCGGACCGCGTACCGCCCCCGTCGCACCTGCACGGCCACGTACAGTCCGACCAGGACCAGCAGCGCGATCAGCAGCAGCAGCCGGCCGGGCGCCAGGAAATTCACGCCGCCTCCCCCGTGGGGGCCCGCGGCCCCCGCCTTTCCCGTCGAGGGCACGCGCTGGTGCCGCTCATACCGTTCACGCCCCCGCTCCGTTCAGGCCCGCCCCGTTCAGGCCCGCCCCGTTCAGGCCCGCTCCCGCCGGGCCTGCTCCCGCCTGGCCCGCCCCGTTCAGGCCGACTCCGCCGAGGCCCGCTCCGGCCGGGCCCGGTGCGGCGGTGGCGGCGCGGCGCCGGGACAGAACGTGCTCAACGACGTCCCGCATCCAGTCGCCGTCCGTGCGCAGCCGCAGATGGGACGCGCCCGCCCGGCGCAGCGCCGCCCCGATCTCCGCGCGCTGCTCCGCCGCCGCCTCCGCGTACCGGCGCCGCAGCCGCGGGTTCGCCGTGGAGATCTCGCGGCGCCGTCCCGACTCGGGGTCGACCACCGCCAGCAGCCCCACGTCCGGCAGCGTCAGCTCGCGCGGGTCGACGACCTCGACCGCCAGCAGCTGGTGCCGGTGCGCCAGCAGCCGCAGCCGCCGCTGCCACGACTCCACCGGTTCGAGGAAGTCGGAGACCACCACGACCAGCCCCCGCCGCCGCGACGCCGTCCGCAGCATCAGCTCGGCCGCCGCGCCCAGCGTCGGGCTCCCCTCGCCGCCGGGCCCGCCCGGGCCGGAGCGCGGGGAGGCCAGCAGCGCGCGCAGCAGCGCCAGCAGGTGCGGGCGCCCCGACCTGGCGGGCACGTGCCGCAGCCCGTCCCCGTGCACGATCTGCGCCCCGATCCGGTTGCCGGTCCGCTCGGTGAGGAACGCGACGGCCGCGACCGCGAAGACCGCCAGGTCCCGCTTCTCCAGCCGGCCGGTGCCGAAGTCCATGCTCGCGGTCGCGTCGACCAGCGCCCAGGTCTCCAGCTCCCGGTCGGCGATCCGGTCCCGGACGTGCGGAATCGTCGTGCGGGCCGTGAGATTCCAGTCCATGGTCCGCACGTCGTCCCCGGCCCGGTACTCGCGGCCCTCGGCGGCCTCCGTCCCCGGACCCGGCAGGAGCCCCAGGTGCTCGCCCTGCAGCAGCCCGTCCAGGCGCCGCGTGATGACCAGCTCCAGGCGCCGCAGGGCCTGCTCCGGAGCGAGGTCGCGCAGGTCGAGGGAGGCGTTCGCGACGCTCACGCCGCCTCCGTCCCGGGGGCGCGCGGCCCCGCGTGCGGCCCCGCGTGCGGCAGGGCGTCGGGCCCGGCGTCCGGCCCGCCGCCCCCGCCGCCGGGGTCGTCCTCGCGCGGGGCGATCCGCGGCGCGGGAACGGCCGACACCACCCGGCCCACGATCGTCCGGGCGTCCACGCCGTCGGCCAGCGCGTCGAACGACAGCACCAGCCGGTGCGCCATCACGTCCTGCGCCAGGTCCCGCACGTCCCCCGGCAGGACGTAGTCGCGGCCGCGCAGCAGCGCCAGCGCGCGGGCCGCGGCGACCAGCCCCAGCGTGGCCCGCGGCCCCGCGCCGTAGGCGATCAGCCGGGCGATCTCGTCCACCCCGTGGGCGATCGGGTCCCGGGTGACCGCCACCAGCCGCACCGCGTACCGCGCCACCTCGTCGTGCACGAACACCAGCTCGGCGGCCCGCCTCAGCGCGTCCACCAGCTCGGTGTCCAGCACCGGGGCGGGCGCGGGCGGGTCCACGCTCATCCGGTAGAGCACCGCCAGCTCCTGCGCCTCCGTCGGGTAGCCGACGTCGATCTTCATCAGGAACCGGTCGCGCTGCGCCTCGGGCAGCTGGTAGACGCCCTCGGACTCGATCGGGTTCTGGGTGGCCAGGACCAGGAACGGCGAGGGCACCCGGAAGGTGCGGCCGCCGATGCTGACCTGCCGCTCCGCCATGACCTCCAGCAGCGCCGACTGCACCTTGGCGGGCGCCCGGTTGATCTCGTCCGCCAGCACCACGTTCGCCATGACCGGGCCGAGCTCGATGTCGAAGGCCTCGGCCGACGGCCGGTAGATGCGGGTGCCGACGATGTCCGACGGCACCAGGTCGGGGGTGAACTGCACGCGGGAGAAGGAGCCGCCGGCCACGGTGGCCAGCGTCTCGGCGGCGAGGGTCTTGGCGACCCCCGGCACGCCCTCCAGCAGGCAGTGGCCCCCGGCCAGGACCGCGACCAGCATCCGCTCGATCATGTGGTCCTGGCCGACGATGATCCTCTTCATCTCGAAGAGGGCCCGCTCGGCGAGCGCGCTCTCGGCGACCCGGGACTGCGTCATCGTCCGTCGGCCGCCTGCGCGGGGTCGGGCGTGGCGGTGCGCTCGGGGCAGTCCTTACCGGGCGCGCCGGTGTTCCACGAGGCGCCGGTCGTGCCGGGGCCGGTCCCGGGCGCCTCCTCGTGGCCGCCGACGATCCGCAGCTCGGTCTGCCCGGGATCGGCGAGCGCCGCGCCGCCCAGGCCGAGCGCCGCCGCCCCGGCGGCCCCCGCCACCAGGATTCCGATCTTGGTACGTCCGCTGAGAGCCATGCTCTGTTCCCTCCGTGATCGGTACCGCCGGCCCGGTCCGTTCCGGGCCGGCAGGCACGATCACAGCAAGCGGGAGCGAAAGCGGACTTAAGGAACGGGCGGGGCCGGGTCCGCGGGGGCGTGCAGCGGCGTCTGGACCAGGCGCGCGGAGCCGGGCCGCGCGTCCACGAGCCGGCCGCGTCCCGGCGGGAGGCGCCGGGGGGCGGGCGGACGGGGCGACAGGCGTTCCATCAGGGCCTTCTCGCCCGCCGCGTCCGCTTCGGCGGACAGGAGGAGGCACGGCGTGCCCATGTCCAGCATCGGCGCGACGACCTCGGCCGGCAGCGCGCGCGAGGCCCCGTGCAGGGACCGGGCGAGGACGAGATGGAGACCGATCTCACCGCCGTGCGGCAGCAGGTCGGCCAGGGGGCGCAGCGGGTCGGCGCCGCGGACCGCCACCAGGTCGTAGTCGTCGACGACCACGAACAGCTCGGCGCCCGTCCAGTCCCGCCCCGGGACGGCGGGGCCGCCGGACGGGGGGAGGCGGCGGCTCAGCGAGTCGCGGATGTCCTTCACCAGCGAGGTCGCGCTGTCGGCGTAGACGGTGAACCCGATCTGGTGCTCGGTGTCGGCGACCTGGACCAGCGAGTGGCGGTAGTCGATGAAGACCACCCGGGCCTGCTCGGGCGCGTGCCGGGCGGTGATCGCGGCGGTGATGTGGCGGAGCAGGTTGGAGCGGCCCGACTCCGCGCCCCCGAGGACCAGGAAGTGCGGGTGCGCGGCGAAGTCCGCGTGCACGGTCGCCAGCGTCCCCTCCTCGACGCCGATCGGGATCCGGGCGCGGCTCCGCGGATCGGACGGCACCAGGACGGGCAGCCGCGCCGCGGGCAGCACGTCGGGGAGCGGGAGGACGTCGGGCGCCGCCGGGCCCGTCCACGCCTTGGCGATCTCGGGCACCAGCCGCCCGAGGTCGGCGAGCGCGGTCAGGAAGTGGAACCCGTCGCTGGTCAGGCCCCGTCCCGGGCTCGCCTGCGGGACGTTCACCGCGCGCTTGGCGCCGAGCTCCGACGCGGACGGGTCGGCCAGGCGCAGCTCCAGCTTCGTCCCGAACGCCTCCCGCGCCCGGTCGCCGAGGTCGCTCCACGCGGCGGCGGAGGCGATCACGTGGACCCGGTGCGGGAGACCGCGTTCGGCCAGGTCGGCGACGGCGGCCTCGATCTCGGGGAAGTCGTCGCGGAGCGCGCCCCAGCCGTCCACGACCAGGAACACGTGGGCGCGGTCCTCCTCCGGGTCTGCGGCGGCGTCCGCGTCGGTGTCGGTGTCCGCGTCGTGGGCGGATCCGTGCTCGCGGCGCTCCAGGATCGCGGTGACCTGCGCGACCGTCCGCCGCACGCGGTCGTGCTCGTGGTCGCTGTCGCGGCGGGCGGTGGCGGACGTTCCGGGGTCGCGGGTGACGACGGCCCCCACGTGCGGCAGTCCCTCCAGGGCGGTCAGGCCCGCCGCGGGATCGCCCCGGCGCCCGGCGCTCGCCCCGCCTCCGGCACTCGCCCCGGCGCCGGCGCCGGGGCTCGCGAGGTCGAGGCAGTAGAACCACGCCTCCTCGGGGGTGTGGGTGAGCGCCAGCGACGCGACCAGCGCGCGGACGGCCGTGGTCTTGCCGCTCTCCGGGCCGCCCACCACCGCGACGTGCCCGGCCTCGCCCGACAGGTCCAGCCAGTACGGGTCGCGCCGGTGGTAGAACGGCCGGTCCACGATCCCGGCGACGGCGCGCAGCCCGCCGCGGTGCTCCCAGCCGTCCGCGGTGAGGCCGTGCTCGGCGGTGACCGACAGCGGCGGCAGCAGATCCTCCAGGCCCGGCGGCTCCTCCAGCGGCGGCCGCCAGATCCGGAACGCGGGGGTGCCGCCGCGTGCGGCCAGCCTCTCGATCGCGACCTGGTGGACGTCGGCGGCGGAGGCGGCCCTGAACCGCACCGCCGGTTCGGACCCCCACCTGAAGTAGCCGTGGCCGGGGGTGTCGGGCAGCCAGTGGGCGTCCGGGACGCCGAGCAGGTCGCGCGATTCCGTGGCGGCGACCGTCCGCAGCGCGATCACGTAGCCGGTCCGCCGGTGCAGCGCGCGCAGGCTCTTGTCCGCGTGGCTGCGGGCGGCGACCAGCAGGTGCAGGCCCAGTGCCCGGCCGAGCCGGGCGATCAGCTGGAACAGGTCGCCGAAGTCGGGCCTGCGGGCGAGCAGCTCGGAGGCGTCGTCGACAACGATCAGCAGCGGCGGCAGCGCGTCCAGGCCGGCGCGCTCGTCCCGGGCCCGCTCGTACTCGCGCACCGACGGCAGGTCGCCGGCGGCGCGCAGCGCCTGCTGGCGCCGGACGATCTCGCCGGACAGCGCCTCGTACACGCGCTCGGCGCGGGCGGGCTCACCGGAGAGGAGCGGCACGTGCGCCGAGACGTGCGGGAGGCGGTCCACGCCCGCGAACGTCCCGCCGTCCCCGTCCTCCAGCAGGACGAGGTTGAGCTCCTCCGGCGGGTGCGTCATGGCCAGGCCGAGCACGATCGCGCGCAGCAGCGCCGACTTCCCCGAGCCGGGCGCCCCGATGATCATGCCGTGGGGGCCGTGTCCGCTTTCCCTGAGGTCGAGTTCGACGGGGCGGTGCTCGGCGTCCAGGCCGATCGGCACGCACAAGGCCTCGCGGGCCCGCGGCGCCTCCTCCCCGCGCTCCTCGGGGCCGTGCTCCTTGCCGTCGTGCTCCTTGCCGTGGTGCTCCTTGCCGTGGCGCTCATGCGGTAGCGGCCCTTCCGGGGCGGCCTCGCCGAGCAGGCCGGTCAGCGAGACCGGGCCGTCCGCCTGGGCCTGGGCCTCTTCCTTCCGGACGGCGCTCAGCCGCGACCTCAGTGCCTCGTCGAGGAGGGTGCGGGCGTCGCGCTCGGCGGACGCCAGGATCGCGGAGGCGCGCCGGCGGACCTCCTCCAGCTCCTCCAGCAGCTCGGCACGGAGTTCGGCCCGCAGTTCCTCACGCAGCTCCGCCCGCAATTCCGCCCGCAGTTCCGCGCGGAGCTCCTCCCGGATCTCCTCGCGGATCCCGGCCCGGATCCCGGCCCGCGGATCGGCGTGGTGGTTCCCGGTCTCGGTGGGTGGCGTGGCCTCGATCTGCTCGGGGACGGCGTCGAAGAACTTCGCCCCGTCCACGATCGTGACGCTGAGCCCGTCGTCGTCCTCCGCGGGATCGAACCCCGAGCCCGGGCCGGGGTCCGGGCTCGGGCCGGGGTGGAGGCCGGGCGAGGTCAGGCCGCCGCCGGCCAGCGCGGTGTAGGCCGCCACCCACGGCGCCGACCGCGCCTCCGGGACGCCGCAGGCCCGCAGGAACGCGCGCAGCCCCCGCTCGGCGGGGAACCGCCGGCCGGTGAGCATGCCGGTGATCACGTCCTCGGCCAGCCCGCTGCCCCCCGCCAGATCGTGCAGCGACCGCCCGGCGCGGTGGCGCAGCTCCAGCAGCAGCGCGCCCAGCTCGGGCCCGGTGGCGACCGAGGTCAGGGCCGCCTCCAGGTCGTCGGTCCGCGGCCGGACCGCCTCCTCGCTCACGCTAGGTCCCCCCAGCCCTTCCAGGATCCGGACGGAGCACACCGCCCGGAATCATCCGTTCACGCCACGCCAGCGTAGAGGGCGGGTCGATCATGGACATCCCGATCGGCGGCGGAGGAGAGACCAATCCCACACCGGACCCGTACGGAACGGGACGGATGGGACCGGCGGGACGGAACGGGGCGGTTGCGTCGCGGCCCCGTGCGGCAGGGCCTCCACAGGCCCCGTCCGGAGGGGGTTTCGGACACCTCCGGCGACGGGGACCCGGCGAAGATTCTTTTGTGATCGACTTTTCCGTAAAGAGCCTTTCTTGTAGCGTGCGCAGCGTTTTGTGAACTGAATTCATGATCGGACACCCTCGCAGCAAGATCATGAAAGGACGCCACGATGGCCACGGCGACAGGCTTGGCCGCCACCGTGCTCTTGGGCCTGCTCACGCTGCTGGCCCTGGCACGGCGCGGACCAGGACGCTCCCCCGCGCCGGCGACCGCCCGCGCCGCCGGCGACGCCGACCACCCCGAGTCGCTCACCGCGGTGCTCGACCCCGCCTCGGAGGAGTACCTGGCCTGGCTGGCCGACCATCACTGGCCCGCCGACGAGTACCTCGACCTGGAGGTCGAGTGGCGCAACGAGCTCGCCTCGACCGACCTCCCCGACGCCTTCGAGCTCACCGGGCAGTACGAGGCGCCGCAGTGCCCGCAGTGCCTGCGCCACCGCGAGGACGTCTGGCCGTGCCCGCAGTGCGGGAGGCTGCTGCACTCCACCTGCGGCCATGGCATGCGCCGGCGGCGCCTGGCGCACCCGTACCGGACGCAGGCCACCAATCCCGAGGCGGTCATCGCCGAATGGATCTGCACCGGCTGCATGTCGATCGTCGGGCTCGACGTGGACCACGGGGACGAGGCGGACGACGACCTGCGCCGCTGACCCACCCGGACACGATCTACACCTGGGGCAAGGTAAAGAATTCCCCATCTACTTGCATATTTAGGTCGTCTGTAGGCAAGATTCACTATGTCCTAAATTAGGACACAGTGGAGGTACTACCCGATGTCCGCCCGATCCCCGTCCACCCCGACCCCGTCCACCCCGACCCAGCGGGTCTGCCAGCACCAGCCGCCCTGCCCCACGCCCGAGAGGCTCGACCGGGAGGCCGCCCGCATCGTGGCCAGCCACCCCGAACAGGGCTGGAGCCTTCTGTGCAACGGCATCGTGCTCTTCGATGACACCGGTGAGCTGCTCCCCGACGGCCGGGCCATCGCCCCGCACCGTCCCACCGAGCACGCCCACCCGGCGCCCGCCTGAACGCCGCCCAAGCCCGGCAGGCCTGGCCAAACCGTCCTTGACCCGGCCTGTACGCAAGTTGTACGCAAGCTATACGCGCCCTTGACCGGCCGTATCGCGCTCCGTCTCCCGGGCCTCGCCTTCTGAGGCGTCCGCGAGGAATCCGCTCAGCGCCCTGCGCGCCCGCTCCAGGTTCTCCATGTGCTCGTCGATCGAGGCGAGTTCGCGGTGCAGCGTGGCCACCAGTTCCGGGCACGGATCGAACGTGGGCCCGGTCCCCTGCGCGCACGGCAGGATGGTCCTGATCGCCCCGGTGTTGAGACCGGCGCCGAGCAGCGCCCTGATCTGCTTGACCTGGAGCACGACCTCGTCACCGTACTCGCGGTACCCGTTCGGCGAGCGCTCCGCCTCGATCAGGCCCTGCTCCTCGTAGTAGCGCAGCAGCCGGTGGTTCACGCCGGTACGCCGCGCCAGCTCCCCGATGCGCACCCTTCCCGCCCCCGTCCCCTCACCGCCGGACCCTCACACGCATGTGAGACTGTATCCGGTCACCTGGTGAGAGAGCGGTGTCGCGTGCCCTCAGGTGGCGGGGCCTATGGCGACCGGGACGCCGTTGAGGTGCGCCATCCCCGCGAGCGGTTCGAGGTCGTCGGCCCTGGGCGAGGCCAGCAGGTTGACGTTCGCGCCACCGGCCTCGTTGGCCCGCTTCCAGCCGCCGCCCTCGTGCCCCCAGCCGTGCGGTACGGCGACCGTTCCGGGCGTCATCTCGTCGGTGACGACGACCGGGACCTCGACCGTCCCGTGCTCGGAGGCGATCCGGCACCGCTGCCCGTCCTGGAGGCCGTACTCGGCGGCGTCCTTGGGGTTGACGCGCGCCGCGTGCCGGCGCTTGCCCCGCATCAGGGCGGGGGCGTTGTGCATCCAGGAGTTGTGCGAGCGCAGCTCGCGCAGGCCGATGAGGCGCAGCGGGTACTCCGGCGGCGGCTCGGGCGCCGCGGCCAGCCGCTGGATCTCGGCGACGATCTCGGGCGGGTCCAGGTGCACCCGCTTGTCCTTGTGCAGGATCCTGCGGCGCAGCGTCCCCGTCCGCTGGTGCTCGGCCAGGACGATCCCGTGCGGGTTGGCGCGCAGCTTCCGGACGCTCAGCCCGCCCCGGCGCAGCCCGAACCAGTCGCCGCGCGGACCGGTGCGCAGCAGCAGGTCGACCAGCAGGCGGGGCGAGGGCCGCACGCCCATCCGGTACGCGAGCCGCTGCGCGCCGACGGCGCCCAGCGCCAGGCCCATCCGGCGGGCGAGCCCGTCGATGATCTCCCACTCCTGGCGGGCCTCGCCGCGCGGCGGCACCACCGGCTCGGTCCAGGTCACGAACGGGGTGAGGTGGTTCTGCAGGAACGGCAGCGGGAAGTCCTCGCGCTCCAGGAACGTGGTCGCGGGCAGCACGTAGTCGGCCTTGCGGCCGGTGTCGGTGACGTACAGGTCGATGCAGACCAGCAGGTCGAGCTCCTCCAGCGCGGACTCCAGCGCGGCGGTGCCCGGCACGGTCCGCAGCGGGTTCCCGGCCGAGACCAGCAGCGCCCGCAGCCGGCCCGGCCCCGGGGTGGTGATCTCCTCGGCCATCACCCCGGCGGGGAAGGTGCCCAGCACGTCGGGGTAGCCGCCGACCCGCGACCTGGTCCTGCCGTAGGTGGCCAGCCCGGACAGGCGGAGGATCTCGTCCACGCGCAGCGGCGCCGCCCCGAAGATCCCGCCGCCGGGACGGTCGAGGTTGCCCGTCACGAACGTCACCGCGTCGATGAGGAACGCGGTGAGCGTGCCGTACCGGCCCAGGCATGTTCCGGTGCGGCCGTAGACGACGGCGCGTCCGGCGGAGGCCAGGTCCCGCGCGAGGGCGCGGGCCGTCCCCGCCGGGACGCCGCTGCGCGCCGCGGTGGCCTCGGGCGGGAAGTCCGCGGCCAGGCGGCGCAGCGTCGCGGTTCCCCGCGCCCGGACGCCGCCGTCCCGCCGGTCCTCCAGCCCCTCCTCGAAGATCACGTTCAGCAGGGAGAGCAGCAGCCACGCGTCCCCGTCGGGGGCCACCGGCAGGTGCTCGTGGGCGCGGGCGGTCTCGGTGCGCCGCGGGTCGGCGACCACGACCCGGCCGCCGCGCGCCGTGATCGCCGCCAGCTCCTCCTTGATCCGCGGCGCGGTGATGATGCTGCCGTGCGAGACGAGCGGGTTGGCGCCGAGCATCAGCAGGAGGTCGGTGCGCTTGAGGTCGGGGATCGGGACCAGCGCGGGCGAGCCGTACAGCAGCGCGCTCGCCGCGAACCGGTTGTTGACGTCCTGCGACCCGGCCGAGTAGAAGTGCGGCGACTTCAGCGCGGCCATGAAGGAGTTCAGCCACAGCGGGTGGCTGTAGGAGAAGGTCGCGGGGTTGCCGAAGTACCAGCCGATGGCCTCGCCGCCGTGGTCGGCCCGGATGCGGCGGAGCCTGGCGGCGATGTCGGTGAGCGCCTCGTCCCAGGTCACCCGTTCGAACTCGCCGTCGGGGCGGCGCCGCAGCGGATGGACGACGCGGTCGGGGTCGTTCTGGACCTCGGTCATGGCGATGCCCTTGGGGCAGGCGAAGCCCTTGGACAGCGGGTGCTCGCGGTCGGGCCGGATCTGGAGCAGCGCGCCGTCCTCGACGGTGGCCTCCAGCCCGCACAGCGGCTCACAGATACGGCAGTAAGTGGACGCTTGCGTGATGCCCATGGCCCGATTGTGCACCATGCCCCCCGCCCGCGCCCACCGGGGCCGCTCGCTCGCCGCCCCGGGAGCGGTCAGGTGATCACGTAGCGGTCGTAGCCGAGGCGCGCGAGTTCCTCGTACGCCGCCCAGGCCGCCTCCGGAACGGGCATCGGATCCTGGAAGCCGCGCTCGGCGTACACGACCATGCGCTGCAGATCACCGACCATGAGTTCCAGGAACCGGCGCGCGTCCCCTTCCAGGTACGCCTCGTACGACACCTCCGGCGCGGAGGCGAGCCACTCGACGCCCGGCCACTGCCGCGTCGCCGTGGCCAGGGAGCGCCTGGTCATGTAGGGCTTGGCGACGAGGATGCCGCGCTCGACCGGAACCCCGCGGTCGGCGAGCAGGGCCCGGGTGGCGGTGATGTTCTCCCCGGTGTTGGCGGCCGTCTCCTCCAGCAGCACCGCGTCGTCGGGCACGCCGTGCCCGCGCACGACCCGCGCGAACGCCCGGGCCTCCGTCTCCGCCCAGCCCGAGGTGACCTTGCCTCTGCCGCCGGAGACCACGACCAGGGGCGCCCACCCCTCGTGCCACAGCCGCGCGGCCTGCACCGCGACCCGCAGGTCGTGGCAGCCCATGGCCAGGATGACCTGGCTCGGCGCCATCGGCGTGACCAGCACCAGGTGGTCCCAAACCAGCCGCCCCAGCTCCCGGACCTCCGGCCAAGGAGCGGAAAACTTCACGGCATCACTCTCCCCCGCATGCGGCATGTCGTTGCCGATCCGAAACATCCGGCTAGTAGCTTTCAACTACTTTGCTCCTTACGAAAGGCTCTTACGGAAGGACAGCTGTGTGATCGCGGCCCTCGTCCTCGCCTCCGCGGCGGCGCTGCTCGCCCTGAGCCTGCCACGGCTGCTCCAGCGTTCCCGGGGAACCCGCCGAGCACGGCCCGCCCGCGCGGACGGCGCCTGCTCGGAGACGGCCACGGTGCCGCCCACGGTGCCGCCGCCCGCCCATGCAGACACCGGCCCCGGCCCCTACCCGGAGTCGCTGACCGCCGAACTGGACCCCTGGGAAGAGGAGTACCTCGCCTTCCTCGCCGACGACCTGTGGCCGGAGGACGAGTACCTCGACATGGAGCACACCATCGACTTCGACGGTGAAGGCGAAACGGGGCCCGGCAAGTACCACTGACGCAGGTACCACTGACGCCGGCCACATCGACTGGCACACCGCACAGGTCTTCCGCTCCCCTGCCCGCGATCCTGCCGCGGCCGCCTGATCGGGCCCGGTGTTCAGTCGGTGGTCTCGGTCATGGTGTGCAAGGTGAGGAGCAGCTCCGAGGCGCTCACCGGGTCCAGGTCACCGAAGCGCACACGGATGTCCTGGTCGTCGCCGCCGGGTGACGCGGCGATCCGGACGGACCGGACCGTCTGCGGCTCGGTCGCGCCCGGGTTCCAGGCCGGGACGCCAGGGCTGACCTCGATGGTGACCGTCCGGCCGGTTTCAGGGACGTTCCAGTGGAACCACGGCTGCATGCCCCCGTCCTCCGAGCCGCCGCGCACCCATCCCCGGCGTTCCAGGCCCAGCACCGGGCCCGCCCCGGCGGCGAGGCCCTCGAACCGCTCCAGCAGCACGGCCTCCCGCTCCTGCGGGGTGAACGCGTAGGTGGTGCGGCCGAGCTGCGGGAACGGCTGCATGATCTCGTAGTCCGCGAACGTGCGGCCCCAGTCGTCCAGCTCGTCCCCGAGCTCCACGGGATGCGCGACGCCGACGCGGCCCGACTCCGGCAACGTCAGGACGTCGTCGTCCGCGTCGGCCAGGGTGCGGTCCTCGGCGACACGGAACGCGGTGGCCTTCCCGCCGTCCTCGTGCAGCCACACCAGCCGCCGCACGACATGCCACATGAGGGGGTGGCGGACCAGAAGCTCCTGGAAGTCGCCGGACTCCCAGCGGCGCCGTTCGGCCATCGCCCGCTCCATGCGGCGGATCTGCGCGCTGGCGAGCGTGCGGACGTCCTTCTTCAGCCCGGCGAACCTCTGGTGGGCGGCGGGCGCCAGCGCGGGGTCGTCCTTGGCGCCCGGCTTGGGCAGGCTCTTGCGCAGCACGCCCTTCTCGTCGAACACCTGCGGCCTGAGCTGCTCGTCGAAACCCACCGTGAAGCGGCGGGGCCCGTAGTCCAGGGTCATGCTCCCGTCGGCGTCCAGGCCGAAGTCGGGCACCAGCCGGTCGGCGAGCTGGTCGCGGGTGAGCCCGCGCTCCTCCGCGACCTGGTCGAGCAGCTTGCGGGCCCTCCGCTTGATGGCCTTGGGTTTGACGTTCTCGGCGACGGAGCTCAGCTGCATCATCGCGACGTCGGTCCCCATGGCGGCCAGCACTGTCAGCGCGTTCTGCGGGAGCTTGACACCGTCCCGCCAGGCCGCGGACCGGACCATCGTGCCTATCCTGCGCGCCGTCGCGTCGTCGCCGGTCCAGCGGAGCTGGGACAGCGGCCAGCCGTTGTCCCCCACCTCGCCGGAGGTCCGCCAGCGGTCGAACAGGGCCCAGCCGAACGCGGCCAGCGACACCGGGTCGCACGCCTCCAGCGCCTCCCTGACGTTCGCCGCGGGCGCGCGGCGCGGGCCCGTCTTGGACAGCGCGGCGATCAGGCGGGCGGCGGCGTCCGCCGACAGCGCCCGGTGCCGTCCGCGGAGCAGGAGCTGCGGCAGCATGGCGGGCGCCGCCCAGGCCGGCGGCTCCGGGGCCCTCCCCGAGGTCAGCGCCTTGGGAAGGTCTCGGGCGGCGGCCTCCTCCACCCGGCGCTCCCGTACGCGCTCCAGAGCGGAGCGGACCTTCGCGGGCAGTTCCTCGGCGGCCGGCTCGTGCCAGGCCCGCAGATGCTCGTCCAGCAGGGACACCGCCACCCGCGCCGCCTCCGATTCCCCCTCCGCGACCCGCGCCAGGACGCGCAGCGTCCGGCCCGGGAAACGCCTCGTCATCGTCACCACGGCGGGCCGCACGTCATCCTCGCCCAGCCGTTCGGCCAGCATCCCGAACGCCTGGTCGGTGGGAAGCGCGGCGAGCGCGTCGAGGAACACCTTCCGGATCTTGACGTCGGATTCCTCGTCGAGGGCCTTCACCAGTTGAGGGGCGATGGCCGGGCCGACGCCTTCGGCCACCGTGGCGAGCATTCCCGGCAGGAAGTCGAACTGCGGCTGGTAATACTCGAACACCCTCGGACTGCCGAGCCGCGCGGCCTGCTCGACGGTCGTGATCGAGCACCAGAGCAGCCTTCGCGCGTGCAGCGACAGGTCGCTCTCGGCAAGGCATTCGTCCACCCAGTCCTGCCGTGCCGGCACCAGGTAGGACACCACGGCGTTCTGCATGGGGTGCCGCCGGTGGCCTGCCAGCCGTTCGACCGCCTCCGCGTAGTCGGCGTCGCCCGCCGCGGCCAGCAGCGCCCGCATCCGCCGCCCGGCGCCCTCCAGGGTCCAGTACGCGTAGTCGTCCCCCCAGTTGTCACCCCAGACCCTGATGGACTCGCCACGCAGGTGCGGATACGTCTCCGCGAGAATGCCGTCGACCTCCGCGCCGGCGCAGGCCGCGAAGGCGAGGCCGTGCTCGGCGCACCAGGCGTCGATCCACGACTCGTCCGACAGCCGCTTCCACGGCCCGAAGGTCACGAGCATCTCCAGCCGGGCGACCACCGCCGCCCCTACCGGGTCGGGCTCGCCCCGCAGGTACGCCCGCCCGGCCTCGACGAACCTCCGGTTCCGGGCGTTCCACCCCTCCAGCGCCTGTTCGATGCTCGGCCGGGCCGCCTCCACGCGTTCCCGTACCCGCTCCCGAGCGGACGGGTCGAGCACCGCCTCGGATACCGGAGGCAGCCCGCCGCGGCGGGGATGCGCCTCCGCCCGCCACGCATCGGGGATCAGCAGGGTGCTCTCGTCCGGCGGTCGGTCGCTCATGGCGGATCACGCTAGAGGAGCCGTCCGACAGATTCCGGTTCACACCAAAATCGGTACCCGGCGACTCCGGTCGATGGCGGCGGGCGCGAGGCCGTCCCCTTACCCGGGCGACAGTGTCGGTTACCGGAGCAGGGCCGCCGCGGCTCGCCGTCCCCGCGCCGGGCCCCGGGCGGCACCCGGCCGCCGCGGGCTTGTGGGGGGCTTCCTCCAGGTCACGAAGGAGGCGGCCGAACCTATCCCACCGGCACGCCATAAAGTCATTCCCCTTCATTATGGAGGCGGGCCGGCCCCGGTTAAACCCGCTCCTTTAAGGGCGGTTATCGCGAGGCGGCGGCACTCGACGGGCAAGGCGGCCCCAGGTCATCATCCGGCTCGGTCGTTCACACGCGTTCTCGCTCGTCAGCAAGGCCCGAAACCCGGCTCCGCCCACGCCCGCACTCCCTCGCTTGACGCCCGATCGGCACAGGTTAGCGTCGAATCCGACCACAGCGGATCACGTCGATCCGGCGGTATCATCACGCCATTTTTCGGACTTCGCGAACGGATCGGCACGATGGCTTTCGGAGGACCGTTCATGAATGGCCCCTCAACCCGGCCGGCGCCCTTCCCCCTCAACCGGGCCAACGCGTTCGACCCGGCTCCCGAGTTCGCCGTGCTGCGCGAGGGCCCGCCCTCGCGTGTGTCGCTGCCCGACGGCACCGAGCACTGGCTGGTGTCGCGCCACGCCGACGTCCGCGAGGCCCTCGCCCACCCCGGCCTCAGCGCCGACGACACCCACCCCGCCTTCCCCAGGCTGTTCCCGCTTCCCCCGGCCCCGGGGGCGCTGTCGTTCCTGCGCATGGACGACCCCGACCACGGGCGGCTGCGGCGCGCGCTGGCCGCCGAGTTCACCGTCCGGCGCACCAGCCGGCTCCGCCCCGGCATCACCGCCGCCGTCGACGCCCTGCTCGACGCCATGGCGACCGGCGATCCGCCGGCCGACCTGGTGGAGCACTTCGCCCTCCCGCTCCCCTCCCTGGTGATCTGCCGGCTGCTCGGCGTGCCGTACACCGACCGCGACTTCTTCCAGTCCCGCAGCGTCGCGACGCTCTCCCTCACCCTCACCGACGAGGAGACGGACGCGGCCTTCGGCGAACTGGCCGACTACCTCGACGGCCTGGTCGCCGACAAGGAGCGCGAGCCGACCGACGACCTGCTGGGGCGCGCGGCGGCACGGGTCAACGCCGGCGAACTCGGGCACGGCGAACTGGTCGCGATCGCCCGGCTGCTGCTCATCGCCGGGCACGAGACCACCGCCAACATGATCGGCCTGGGCACCCTGGCGCTGCTGAGCCGCCCCGACCAGCTCGCCCTGCTGCGCGACGACCCCGGCCTGATCCCCCAGGCGGTGGAGGAACTGCTGCGCTACCTGACGGTCGTGCAGCGCGGCACGTCCAGGGTCACGGCCGAACCCGTCCGGCTCGGCGGGGTGGCGATCCCGGCCGGGGAGGGCGTCATCATCGCGCTGCCCTCCGCCAACCGCGACCCGGACCGGTACGCCGACCCGGACTCCCTGGACCTGACGCGCTCCGCCCGCCACCACGTCGCGTTCGGGTTCGGCATGCACCAGTGCATCGGGCAGACCCTCGCGCGCGTGGAGATGGAGATCGCGTTCGGCAGGCTGCTGGAACGGTTCCCGGGGCTCGCCCTGGCCTGCGATCCCTCCGAGCTGCGTTTCCGCGACTCGATCGTCTACGGCGTCGAGCGCCTCCCGGTCACATGGTGAACGCGGCGCGCCTCGTGGCCGATCACGCGGCCTGCCGCGGGGCGGGCCAGTGCGCGTTCAACGCCCCCGACCTCTTCGACCAGGACGAGGAGGAAGGGCTGGTGGTCGTCCTCCAGCCCTTCCCCGGCGCCGAGCGGCTGGCGACCGCACGCACCGCGGTCGCCGCCTGCCCCAACGCCGCCATCGCCCTGATCCTCGAGGAGGACGGCTAACGCTGCAGGGCCAGGGAGCGCCGCGCCGCCGAGTTCATGGCGGGCAGGTAGCCGTTCGCGTGACCGCGGGCGGTCGGGTGGTAGGAGTCGCCGATCGGATAGGTCACCGAGTTGAGCCAGCCGTCCCCCGAGCACAGCTCGTGGCCGGAGAACTCGTCCCGCACGTCCGAGAACACGAACCCGGCCCGCGCGACCGCCTTCTCGATCGAGGTGTTCAACGTGTCGGCGGCGCGGTTCAGCACGGCCCGCTTGGTCTGGTTGAGGCCGACACAGCCCGCGCTGTTGGGGATGTAGAGGCGGGGGTACCCGAGCACGACCACGCGCGCCGACGAGGCCTTGGACCGGATCGATCCATAGAGGGAGTCGAGCCGTCCGGGCAGCGTGTCCCGCATGTACGTCTCGGCGTTCTTCACCGCGGTCTCGCAGTTGGCCGTGGACTGGAGCACGCACGTCTCCATCACCTTCGCGAACCCGGCGTCGTTGCCGCCCACGGTGATGGTCACCAGCGTCGTCGTCGACTTCAACGAGCCCAGCTGCCCGCTGGCCACGCTCGCGGTCGTGGCGCCCGAGCACGCCGCGAACGCGAACGACTCGGGCGACTTGGCAGCCGCCCAGAGCTTCGGGTAGGCGTTGGCGCTGCGGTTGCAGGCGCCCGCCCCAGGGTCGTAGCTCCCCGCCCCCGTCCCGGAGGAGTAGGAGTCGCCGAGCGCGACGTAGTGGGTGCCGGCCGCGGACGCCGTCCCGGCGGCCACGAAAGAACATGCGGTGAACATCAGAGTACCGAGAGTGATCGCGCCAAGGCGGGAGGCGTGCATTCCTTACTCCGTCACTGGGAAGCGGTGGGGGCGAGCGAGATGTCTCGGACCACTTATACCCCGAGCGCCTTTCCGCGAAGCCACGACGTGATCACCCGTTTTCGTCAGACTTCGCCATTGAAATCCCTTTTCCCAGCACCTCCGCAGATCAGCAAGATCCCTTCGGTTGATCACCTTCCGCCCGGAAAAGGATGAACCACACGAACAGCCTGATGTTCAGCCGCCGGTAAACGCCCGTTCCTTTTCAGCCGTCCAAGTCTCGGCAGCACCGAGGAACGCCCCGCCCACGCCATGGAGCCGGCCAGTGAGCAAAGCGAGGATCCGTCCTTTGACCTCCCGCGCCCCGGAGCGCATCGGCGGCCACCGGCTGCTCTGCCGCCTGGGAGAAGGCGGCCAAGGCGTGGTCTACCTGGCCGCCACCGGCACGGGCCCCGGCGACCGTGTCGCGATCAAGCTCTTTCACGAGCGCGCCGGCACCCGCGCGACCCTCTTCAAGGAGACGAGCACCGCCCGCAAGGTCGCGTCCTTCTGCACGGCCCGGCTCCTGGACGTGGGCGAGGAGGCTGGAGCGCCGTTCGTCGTCACAGAGTTCATCGACGGCCGTCCCTGCCCGAGCGCGTCGAGAAGGGCGGCGCGATCACCAGCGCCTTCTGAGTAGGTTCGACACGTGCTGAACGGACGACTCATCCACACCGGCCAGGTCATCCTCGACGTCGTCATGCGCGTCCCGGCGCTCCCCACCTCGGGGCACGACGTACTGGCCACCACAACCGACCTCCTCCCCGGAGGCGGCATCAACGTGATGGCGGCGGCCGCCCGTTCGGGCGCGGACGTCCTCTACGCGGGCACCCACGGCACAGGCCCCTTCGGCGACCGCGTCCGAGCAGCCCTAAAGACCGAAGGCATCACTCTCGCCCACCCTCCCGGCGACGAATCAGCCACAGGCATGTGCGTGGCCCTCATAGAAGAGAACGGCGAACGCACCTTCATCACCGGCACAGGCGCAGAAGGCCGCCTCCACCTGAACGACCTCACCGCCGTCCAGGTCACCGAGGCGGACCTCATCTACGTCACCGGCTACACCCTCCTCAACCCCGCCAACCACACCACCCTGCAAACCTGGCTGGCCACTCTCCCACCCGCGAAAGTCCTCCTGGACCCAGGCCCCTTGGCCGCCGACCTCCCCCTGGACGACTTCCTCAAGCACGTATCGATCCTCAGCTGCAACATCACCGAAGCCCAGGCCCTGACCAACCAACCCACCCCCACCACCGCAGCATCCACCCTCCTCAAACAACTCCCTCCCCAGGCCACCGTTATCGTCCGAACCGGCCCCTCAGGCTGCACCCTCGCCCACGAGGGCCGAACCACTCACATCGCCGGCCACCCCGTCGACCCTGTGGACACCAACGGCGCCGGAGACACCCACTGCGGAGTCCTGGCCGCCGAACTCCTCCGCGGCACCGACCTGGAAACAGCCGCCCGCCGGGCCAACGCCGCAGCCGCCCTCTCCGTCCTCCACCGGGGCCCCACCACGGCCCCCACCCACCAGGAGATCACCGACTTCCTGACCGCCACCTCCTAACCTGGCGGCATGCAGGATCTCGACGAACTGGCCACACGACTCAGAGCGTTCGCGGCCGAACGCGACTGGGAGCAGTTCCACACCCCCAAGAACCTCGCGATGGCCCTGGCCGGCGAGGTAGGCGAACTCGTAGCCGAGTTCCAGTGGCTGACCCCAGAAGAGTCCCGCACGATCGCAACCGACCCCGAGGCCGGCGCCCGCATCCGCGCCGAACTCGGCGACGTCTTCATCTACCTCACCCGACTGGCCGATCTCCTCGACGTCGACCTCCTGCAGGCCGCCGCCGACAAGCTCGAACACAGCGCCCGCCGCTACACCCCCGAAACCTACCGAGGCACAGCCCGCAAAGCCCCACCCCTGTCCTGATCCACGCAAGTAGCCAATGAGCCACAAACATCATCACGGCAGGCCAACGACTTTTAACCATTCGCCGCACAACGGCACGTCACCCCTAGGCAATAGGGCGGTCCACCACCCTGTTGACCACCCGCATAACGAGCGCGACCCATTCGCCGCACTTGCCGCCGCCTAATACGAATGCGAAGATCGCCGCACAACCGATGAACGGAAGCGGGTGGCCTCATGACGAGACCGTGGGAAGCCGATCACAACGCCGAGTTCCACCGCCGCCTGGGCAAGACGGCCGCTGAAGTGGGCGACAGCCGCACGACCCAGGACTGCCCGGAGATCTGGCAGCTCGACAACGGCGACATAGCCGTGATCGGCCGTGACGCCACCACCGCCTACGCGGACCGCCTCCCACCCGGAGTGAGCATCGGCTCCGACGAACGCCTGGTCATCATCTCCGGCCGCATGCTCTCCGCCGCCAAACCAGACATCCCCGACGCCTGACCGCCTCCGCAGGGCCCTCGCGAACTCCTGCCACGCCGCGCACCACAAGAGGTTTACTCGAGCCGAGATTCTGGAAGCGCGAACGCACTCACGCCTTCTAGACACCGGCGACTGAGAGCATGCCCCATGTCTTCGGTGCGCTGGGTATCCTCCCTGGCACAGCGAACCCCGCCCGGCGGATTCCGGTCCAACTCATCGTTGTGGGCACGACAGGTCGGCTGGGCACGGCGTTGCGTCAGGAGCGGCGGAGGATCCGTCGGCACAAGGCCATGCCTGCGAAGACGGCGACCGCAGCGCCGGTGGCGACCAGCAGCGACCTTCGCCAACGGGAGCGGCTAGGGTGCGGGGCCGGCTCTTCCGGCGGTGGGACGGCGGCGCGGCGGTACTCCTCGTCGAGGATCTGATGGAAGCGGCGGGCGCGCCTTGTGCCGGAGGTGCGGCCCCGGACGTCACGGGCGGCCTCCCAGAAGGCGCGGCCAGGACGGCCGCTGAACATCTCCCGGGCGATCTCTCGCAGCCCGGCCTCTCCGAGGGCCTTGCTCTCGAACGACATCTGCCACTCGGACAGAATCATGTTGATGTACATGAACTGGCGACGCGCCTTGCGGTCTGCGTCTTCGGGCACCGGGCCCCATGCCTCGTCAAGGTCGGGGTCGTCCATGGCCATCTTCAGCAGGTCGGCGATCGCGGAACGCCGTGCCTCTTCGCGGGCGATCCACTCTCCACGTGCCTGAAGGATCAAGGCGGACGCGATTCCGAGGAGCGCGGCAGCCGCCAAGAGTGCCCGGCCGACCGGCCGAGTGATGCAACCGCCGCCAGGCTCCTCCATGCTTCGCAGCCCAGGTGGCCCGCCACGAGATTGACCGCCCGCCCGACGCCATACCTCGTCCCGGTCGACCGCCACTGGACGGGCCGCCCTCTCCGTGCCAAAAGCGTCCGGGCCGGGCCGGTGTCTCGCCAGCGCGGTGGACAACGCCGTGCCGCGGGTCCGCATAAAGCGGCACGCCTCTCGGACGGACCTCCGGCCGTGAGGGTCGATGTCCGGGTCCGATACTCCTTGGTCCAGTGCAGTGGGATTGGCGCGCATGGCAGCGGTCATTAAGTGCACGCGCTGTCGGACCTGACGGCGTATACCGGTGACGGTGCGCGTCACTCCGTCCACTCCCCCGCGAAAGTGACGGTGACCTTCCGGCCGTCCTCATTGCCATACCAGCCCCAGCTCGCAGCGACGAAGGCGACGGTGAGCAGGCCGCGCCCGCACTCGTCCAGCTGATCGGCGTCGGGAATGGCAGGCTCGTTCGGGCCTCCCTGGTCGGCGACCGCGATCATCACGCCACCGCAGCCGCGGAGGACCTCGACGGTGAACGCGCCGCCGTCCTGGCCTGACTTGGTGTGCCGAAGCGCGTTCCCGACGAGTTCGCCCGCCGCGATCAGGACGTCGTCGAGATATGGACAGCAGGCCAGCAGGCAGCCGACGAAGCCGCGCGCCGCACGGACCTGGTCGGTACGGCCGGGGAAGGTCCGCCGCCAGTACAGCGGCACCGCGGATTCCACCGCGGGAAGGAGTGCCAGGGACATCGAACTCCTCGGGTCTGGTTCCGATTGCAGAGCACTCGGGGACGCACTCTGCCACCACCACATCGTCACAAGACGTGGTTGCCCGAACACGATGAATCGGTACGCCACTCCCTCTGGCCAGCCAATCAGCACACTTACCCTGCGCACTCCTCGAACCTTGAACGCGCAACCTCGCCGATGAGGCGTTTGCACAGTCAAAGTCCGCACGTGCGGATTTCGCACATGCGGATCTCCCAAGACTGCCCAGCGACGTGCAGAGATCTCGATAACGTGACCCGATCCGGCCAATCGATTGCCAGTTCGAGTTTGCTAGTGCAAATATTGCCCGGCACTCACAGTGACTATCCCGTCACAACTTCCATGAGACGCGAGGAGAACGGTCATGCCGAGCCCCTACGTCCGCCGCCGCCGGCTCGCGGCCGAGCTTCGCAAGATTCGGGAGAATCGCGGGCTCACGACCGACGAGTTGGCCAAGCGCGTCTACCAGTCCCGCACGAAGATCACCCGCCTGGAACTGGGACAGATCCGTCCCGACCTGGCCGAGATCATGACCATGCTCGAAGTTCTCGGCGTCGAGGGCCGCCGGTACGACCGGATCGTCCGTCTCGCGCGTGACGCGGCCGTGAAGGGCTGGTGGGACCGCTACGGCAACCCCATGGGGCCTCGGCAGAAGCTCTACGCCGACCTCGAGTCCGGCGCTGCCACGATCCGGAGCTTCAATCAGACTGCGATGCCCGCAGTTCTGCAGAGCCCCGAGTTCATCCTGGCCCTGGTGGAACTCGACAGGTGCCAGGGCCCGCTCAGCTACCAGCCCGAGCGCATGGCCGACGCGCGCGCACAACGGCAGCAGTGCCTGCTCCGCGAGGACGGTCCCTCGTACGAGACCGTCCTGGACGAATGCATCATCCATCGCCTGGCCGTCCCTCCCGCGGCGATGGCCGCACAACTCCGGCATCTGCTGTCGGTGGTTGCGGCCCAGGAGCGAATCACGGTCCGGGTGCTGCCGCACGACGCGCCCATCCCCGGCGGCTTCCTGCCCAGGTCGTCGTTCTACCTCTTCACCTTTCCCGAGCGAGCGGATCCGCCGATGGCCGTCGTCGACACGGTCACCACCGACCTCGTTCTCACGCAAAAGAGCGAGGTGGCGCGTTACAAGGAAATGTTCGATCGCCTCAGCCAGGCAGCGCTGCCTTCCGAAGAGAGCCTCGCCTTGCTCGACCGGGTAGCCGACCGCCTCACAGACGAGGCAGGATCGAGCGCATGACGAAGAACTACAGAGGCTGGCGCAAGTCGCGGCACAGCGAGCCGAATGGCGAGTGCGTCGAGGTGGCACGCGCCGCCGACGGCACCATCGGTATCCGTGACTCCAAGGCGGATGCGAAGGCGCCCGTCTTGGAGTTCACGCAAGCAGAGTGGGCGGCTTTCCTCGGTGACGTGCGGAGGATCCCCCGAGACGGCGTCTCATGATGGATCGGTTCTGAAGGACCGGCCCGAGGAGTCCTACCGAAACCCCCGCCCAGGGGTCCTCCGAGTGCTCCGCCCCGATCTGGTCGAGGCGCTGATGAACCCCTGCACTCGTTGAATACGTGGTGATCACTCCCGCGACGACAGCGAAAATCGACGGCCAGTCCCCCCAGCCGAGCGCCAGGCCACGTCCCCAACGTCCGTTGACCGGCAGCAAACGTCCATCTGCTCGCGTGGCCCCAAGACCGCGTCTGATGTGGCACCGAACGCCTTCTCATAGTCCAACCTGAGAGCTTGCACGTTTCCCCAGCTGAGCTTTATCGGGCAGGCCTACGGCGCCGCCTCGGCTCTCGCCTGGCCGTTCTTGCACTCCTCGGAACCGGCGGCCACGCTCATCCTCCAGGTATGTGGAACGCGGATGGCCCGCAAAGGCGCTGGTGGTTCCGCGATCGCCGACCTGCTCAAGTCGGCCGTGGACGCCCTCAACCTGGAGAGGGATGGAGGGCCGGTCCCCGACGGCGGGGAGCGCAAAGCCCGGCGCCGGCTCATGGACACACCCTCCGTTTCCACGACGGGGCGAACAACCGCGCCCCAGCTTCCCTCGAGCCCGAGTCGCAGCCCCACCTACACGTCTCCCGCCGCCGTTTCAGGGGCGTCTTCGCCGCAGGAGCAGTCGCCCTATTGGCACTCATCCCCCTCGGGCCCTCCGCCGTTGACGCGAAACGGTGAGCGAGAGCCGCGGCACTCGGGTGGGGCTTCTTGGGTAACTCGGGCCGGAGTGCCAGTTACCGCCGCTAGCCTTTCCGGGAAGGTTGCGGCCCGACGGGCTTCCATTGACCGGCCTCGGCCGGCGCCGGACATGCCCCCATACCGCACGGATGTCTTCGTGCTGCCTGGGGGTAGGTCTCTTGACGGTCTTCCGTCGTACCGCCGAATCCTTGCTGTCACCGGCCGAGAGCCGCTTCGCCGCCGTTCTCGCCGAGCAGTTGAAGATGCGGGACGGCATCACGGTCTCGGCCTCCGAACAGCGGTCGTGGGAGCGGAGCCTCCCCGTGCTCGCGCACGACCTGGTCGAGGCGGGGCTGGGCCAGGTCGAAATGCTGATCGAGTACCAGCTTCCCCTGACGAGCAAGCGTGCCGACGTGGTTCTGGCGGGAGTGGACCGGCGCACGAACGGCGACGCCTACGTGATCGTTGAGCTCAAGCAGTGGAGCCGCGCCGAGGTCTGGGAGGACGACCCGCACCGGGTTCTCGTCCACAACATGACCGGGAAGCCAAAGCTGCACCCGGCGCTCCAGGCGAAGGGGTACAGCGACTACATCTTCGACTTCGTCAGCGTCCTGGCGGAGCATTGGGACGCGGTGCACGCGGTGGCCTACCTGCACAACGCGGCGAAGCTCGATGTGGTCGATCTCTACGACGTGGTCGAGGACGACCGGACACGGTTGTTCACCCAGTCGACCCGTGGCGCCTTCGTCGACTATCTCAAGGATCGTTTCGCTCCCGCGCCAGGACGGGAGGCCGCCGACCGCCTGCTGACGAGCGCCGTGCGCCCGTCCAAGCAGCTGCTGAAGTACGCCGCTGAGGAGATCAGGAACCGCGAGCAGTTCGTCCTGCTCGCCGAGCAGCGCCTGGCGTACGAGATGGTCTGGCACGCGGTGGACAAAGCGCGCCGCGAGGACGTCAAGACGGTCGTGGTGATCACGGGCGGTCCGGGGAGCGGGAAGAGCGTCATCGCCCTGTCGCTGCTGGGCGAGCTGTCCCGGCAGAAGTACTCCGTCCTGCACGCGACCGGGTCCAAATCGTTCACCGAGACGATGCGCCGGTACGTGGCCAAGGGCTCTCCCAAGACCAAGGCCATGTTCAAGTACTTCAACAACTTCATGGACGCCGGCAAGAACGACCTCGACGTGCTGATCTGCGACGAGGCGCACCGGATCCGGGAGGTCTCGGCGAACCGCTTCACGCCCGCCAGGCTGCGCACGGGGCGGCCGCAAGTGGAGGAGTTGCTCGACGCTGCCAGGGTGCCGGTGTTCCTACTGGACGAGCACCAAGTGGTCCGTCCGGGCGAGATGGGGACGCTCGACCGGATCCGGGAGCACGCCGAGGCCAGGGGGCTGACGGTGCACACGGTGTCGCTGGACGAGCAGTTCCGCTGCGGCGGCAGCCGCAAGTACGAGGAGTGGGTGCTGAACCTGCTGGGCCTCGATGGCGGTTCCCCTCAGCCGTGGACGGGTGACGACCACTTCGAGGTGACCCTCGCCGACTCGCCGTACGACCTTGAGGCGCTCATGCGGGAGAGGTCCGAGCAGGGGTATTCGGCGCGGATGACGGCGGGGTTCTGCTGGCCATGGAGCGAGCCGCACAAGGACGCGACGGGCGCTCACTCGCTCGTCGCGGACGTGGTGATCGGCGGCTGGGCGCATCCCTGGAACGTCAAGGGCGACCGCGCGGTCGGCGACGCCCCGCCCAGCCAGCTGTGGGCCACACACGAAGGCGGCTTCGGGCAGGTCGGCTGCGTCTACACGGCGCAGGGTTTCGAATACGACTGGAACGGCGTGATCCTCGGCCCCGACCTGGTCTACCGCGACGGCAAGCTGATCACGAAACGGGCCGCCAGCAGGGATCCTGCGCTCAAGCCGCGCACCGTGAGCGACGAGGCCGCCGACCGGCTGATCCGCAACACCTACAAGGTGCTGCTGACCCGGGGAATGGTAGGCACCGCCCTCTACTCGGTCGACAAGGAGACCCAGGACTACCTGGCCGGCCTCGTCCACTGACCGGCGCTCCGTCGCCCTACGGGTATGCGGCGCACGTGTTCTTCCGCAACACCTACAAGGTCCTCCCGACCCGCGGAATCGTGGGCACCCTGCGCTGTTCGTGGACGAACAGACTCAGGCGTACCTGGCCATGCTGCTGCAATGATGTGTAGGCGTCCCCGGCGCCAGGCCCGGAGCCTGTCAATCATCGCTCCGGCCCAGTGCGGCGATCGGGCTCGATGGCTAGGTTCTGCACCCGTGGAGCGGACCGTCCTCGCGGAATGGAACTGGGGACCCGCCTAACTACGCGCACGGACCTGGGCCCGAGAGAACTGCGGTGGGGTGGTCAGGCGCGGCCGTATTGTTTGGCTATGCCGTTGAGGAGGTTTTCCAGGGTTTCGTAGCTGGGGGTGTCTACTACGTCGATGAGGTTGGACGAGACCCTCACCTTGCTTTCGGTGGCCACCTGGGCGAACTGTTGCGGGTCGCGGGTGCGGAAGCCGTGGCGGGCGGCGAGGCGCTGGAGAGTGGGGTCGGTGGAGAGGAGCCGGCCGACCCGGTCTCCCGAGGGGTTGAACGGGACGAGCGTGTGCTTGGACAGCACGGTGGGCGACGGGTACATCATGACCATGCCGGGCTTGGTCTGACCGCGGATGGCGGCGCCGACGTACTGGGCCTCGTAGATGCAGACCAGCGGTGCCTTGCCCATGCCGATCGACAGGTAGTCCTCGAAGGGGCCTTCGGTGGTGTTGTCGGTGTAGCCCTGGCCGAGGAAGAGCGGGGAGAGGGTCGGCAGGACGCGGCGTTCGGCGTCGGGGCCCTGGACGACGGAGTTGCGGTTGGCCACGTAGCCGGTGATGGCCAGGTACATGGCCGCGGAGTTCGACGTGCGCGGGTCCGTGGTGGAGACCAGGATGTTGCGGCGGACCGGGTAGGTGCGGTTGCCCTCCAGGTCCTTCCACTGCGTGCGGGCGGCGACCAGGTCGAGGTAGCGGCCGACGTTGAAGGTCCAGGTGGCGCCGCGCCTGACGATGCCCTCCTTGGCGAGGAGGTCGGCGATCGGCTGGAACGTGGCGATCGCCATGGGCGAGGAGAACGGGGTGTACTCGGTGTTGACGCCGCGCTGCCGCTGGATGCGGTCGGCCGCCGGGGCGCTGGACGGGAAGGCGAAGTCGAACTTGCCGAGGTCGATGGACGTGGCGATCTGCCGGGAGCCGGCCGGTTCGACCTTGACCTCGATCCCCTGCTTCGCCAGTGCGTCCTTCACCTGGGGGTCGTTGAAGAAGGCCTGTTTCTCCGAGCCGACGACGCCGCGGATGAGGGTGAGCTTGGCGGGCTCTTCGTCTTGGGTGGAGACGTAGACCACTACTGCGGCGCCCGCGACTCCGAGCGCGGCGAGGACGGCGATGAGCGGCTTGGCCACCGAGCGCGGTATCCGGATCCGCCGCGGGGAAGGAGAATCCGGGAGGCGGCGTTCGGCCGTCTCCTTTTCGAGGTCCCCCGGATTTTCCTCTGTGTTCACCTGGGTTTCTTCGGCGGGCTCCGCGAGTTCCCGCCGGGCGATGTTCTCGACGAAGATGGGAACGAAATCCCGGACGCGGTGGCCGTCGAATCTCGCCTGGGCGGACGCGACGAGGTCCGCGACCTCGGCGCCGGGCCGGGAGTCGGCGTACTCCGCCGTGAGCCGATCGATGACCTGCTGAATCGCCTGCTCTTCGCGCAGGGGGCCGACACGCATCAGTGCCTCCGGGTCCGGTGACCGATGATGCGACACCGATCCGGGGCTTCGCCAACCCTTCACCGGGAATTCATTATCGGTCATACTGCTCGTACAGAAAGCGCGGAATTTCGCTCGACCACGATCATCTGCGCGTGCCAACCATACAAGGCTTTCCGCTTATCAGGCGCCACGTTTCGTTACATAGAGACCATTCCGCCCCGTACCGCCGGGGCGGTACGGGGCGGGGTGAGGCGGGTCATTCGTATTCGGTGCCGCCCTTGCGGGTGAGGTAGGCGGGCGAGACGAACTTGGCGATCGCGCGGCCGCCGGTCACCGGGCTGTAGCGTTCGACGGCCGGGCGGACGACCAGGCCCTCGCGCAGGTGCGCCGACGAGCCGGACACCGTCTCACGGCCGCTCGCCAGCTCCATCAGGGCCGCCTCGTCGTACGGGCCCTCGTAGAGGCGGGGGACGGCGGGGAGGTCGACCTTGGAGAGGAGGTCGGGTAGGGCGGCCTGGTCGATCCAGCGCTTGACGCCTTCGGTGGACACGATCGCCACGTCGAACACGGCGTAGCCCAGCTGATCGCCGGTCGCGTTCGCGCCGTAGGCGAGGTCCTGGACGCCGCGACCGAACACCTCGCCGAACACGCCGACCTTGTCGGCGTCGAGGATCTCGGCGATGCGCCGCGCCGCGTCCGCGACGCCGTACGACTCGATCGCGCGCCAGTAGAGGTTCTTCGGGTTGTGCGCCAGGGCCAGGCTCTTGCCGCCGAACCCCTTGGACGACACGAACGCCTCTCCCCCGACCAGCGTGAACAGGCACGCGGAGCCGTGGATCTTCTCCGTGGCGACCACCGGCTCGCCCGCCTCGAAGATGGACGGGTAGCGCTTGATGTCCTCGATCTCGATCCAGCGGAGCAGGTCGGCGGCGGGTATCACGTCACCGGCCATGTGCACGGGGATCGGCGGCACCCACTTGGTGACGCCCAGTTCGGCGGCGAAGTCGCGTTCCTGGGCGTGCGCCTCCGCGAGATCCACGCCGTTCACGGCCTGCGGCACGCACACGATGCCCTGGGACAGTTCGCCGCGCAGCCGCACCGCCTTGACCCGATTCTTCTCGGACCCGGCGAGCTTCCCGGTGAGCCCGAGTTCGGCGATCAGCTCGTCCGGCAGCAGGGACCCCTCGGGAATGTAGAGGGCCCAGTCGCCGGTCTGGAACTGCCCCTTGGCCACCACCGCCCGGTAGAGCCCGACCTGGGCGAGTTCCAGTGCGTCGGCGTTGTCGTGCGGGTGAATCGTCAGCCGCTCGGCCGTCACGCGCAGCGTCGACATGACCGTCCCTTCCGTAAGTTTCCGGCAAGGGTCGCAACGTCTTGAGCATCCGGCAACGCATTAATTCGCCGGCCGGGTCTCAGGGCAGGGGGCGAGCGGGTGTGACATGGGGGATGTGGAGGATGGCGTCGAACCACTCGGCGGGTGAGCCGCCCGTCATGTGGTGGGCACCGTCGTTGGACGGGTCGTAGACCGGGCCTATGGCGCGGAACTTCGCGGTGCGGGAAAGCCACTCGTCGACCGGGCGCGGGCGGGCGGCGGTGAGGTCCAGTAGGTAGGCGTCCAGGACTTCGACGTTCAGTACCGATTCCGCGAGTTCGGGGGCGGCGCCCGGCACTTTGTAGGTGGTCGCGTCCGCGTAGGTGGCCAGCTCTCCGTCATGGAAGGTGAGGCCGAGCGAGGCGTACCCCGCGCCGAGGCGCGTCCTCAGGTGGCTGCCCGCATTGGGGCAGGCCCGGACCGGTTTTGGCGGGAAGCTCATCGCCCGTCCGGGACCGTTGGAGGAGTGCGAGCTGGACGACCAGAAGAGCACTTTCTGATTGAAGTGGCCGTTCCACCAGGCGATGTTCTCGGCGAAAGCCCGCTCCAGGTAGGCCATGTTGAACGGGTCCTCAGGCCCGTGGTCGTGGTCGTGCAACTCGTAGAACTGGACGATCAGGCGTGCGTTCCGCAGTGCCCATGCGTTGCCCGGAAGGGCGGCCACCTGGTCGTGGACGGCACGCGCGCTGTCGATCCACGTCTTCCTGTCGGCGAGTTTGAGGAAGCCTCCGATGTGCGCATAGAGGTCTTCGCCGGGTCGCAGGGCTGCGAACTGGTCTTCCAGCCATTCCGAGTGCTCAGGCGCTGTGTCCCGAACATAGGCGGTGACCACGTCGTAGGCCGTTGCATGCAGCCTGGCTGGGCTCACTCCGACGAGCCTCACCGGGTCATCCGGATGGGACTCGTTGAAAGTCCGCATCCATTCGATGAGGGCGAGAACCTCTTCGGTGTCGGTGAACGCGTCCGCTTCCTTCAGCAACGCCCGTGGGTCGCCTGCGCCGGTGCGGACGAAAGTGTCGAGCTTGACGCCGAGCGTCCAGTCCTGGTCGAACGCGATGGCGCGGAAACCGGCCTCGCCAACCAGGAGCCTGGCGATGCGCAGTTGCATGGCGAAGAATTCGTGGGCGCCTCGCGTACCGCCGCCGTACCCCACCACCGACGCGCGTTCCAGTATCCCGAGCAGCGGACGCAGATCGTCGAGCGGTGCGGAGGCGTCCAGTGTGGTCAGGGGAAGGGCGTTCTTCTCGATCCACTCGGTCACCGCTGCCCGAAGGCCCTGCTCCCTCACTGGTCCCTCCGTCCGTTGATACGACCGACGCTAGGAGGCCGAGCCCGCAGCCGTCATCCGTCACGTGACCGGTCTCAGAAGGAGGTCGGGGTGGCCGGCGGTGCGGGCGTGGCGGCGGAGGTCGGAGAGGGGGATCGGGGCGATCTCGAGTTGCCGGCAGATCCGGTCGAGGAGTTCGGTGACCTCGTCGGCCTGGCGTGTCCGCGACGAGGTGGCGTAGAGGAGGGCGCGGGCGTACGCGGCGTCGCGGCGCAGGCCCTCGTCGTCGCACCACAGCTGGAGGACCTGGCCGCGGGGGACCACGAAGGAGCCGACCTGGGTGAGTCCGAATGCTGAAAGGCAGGGCCCGGCCGCTTGCGGGGCGGCCGGGCGTGGGGGCGGGTCAGGGGGTGGCGGCGAGGATCTGGTCGGCCGATCGGACGACGTGGTCGACGAAGCCGTACGCGCGGGCCTCGTCGGCCGTGTAGTAGCGGTCGCGGTCGGAGTCGGCCTCGATGCGTTCGATGGGCTGGCCGGTGTGGTGGGCGATGCGTTCCTGGACCAGGTGCTTGACCGAGCGCATGTGCTCGGCCTGGATTCGGATGTCGGAGGCGGTTCCGGCGATCCCGCCCGACGGCTGGTGCATGAGGATGCTGGCGTGCGGCAGCGCGTACCGCTTGCCGGGCGTCCCCGCGCACAGCAGGAACTGCCCCATCGACGCGGTGAAGCCCATGGAGAGGGTCGCGACGTCGTTCGGGATGAACTGCATGATGTCGTAGATGGCCAGGCCGGCGGTGACCGAGCCGCCCGGCGAGTTGATGTAGAGGTGGATGTCGCGCCGACGATCCTCGGCGGAGAGCAGAAGCATCTCGGCGCAGATCCGGTTGGCGATGTCGTCGTCGACCTGCTGGCCCAGGACGATGACGCGGTGCCGCAGCAGCCGCTGGAACACCTCCTCGCCGAGCAGCGGCGGCTTGGGGGCTTCGGTGGTGCGGGACGACGGTTCGCCGGGAACGTGCAGCATCTGGAGCGTCATGCCCGTCAGGTAACCCTCGTCCTGGGAAGGGCGTCCAACAACCGCTCACACACCTTTGACAACTGAAGGTTGTCAATCGAGGCTTGGCGTATGGAACCCGACGTCCAGGGACTGCGCGCGTTCGTCGCCGCGGCCGAGGAGCTTCACTTCGGACGCGCCGCGGCCCGCCTGCTCCTGACGCAGCAGGCGTTGTCCAAGCGCGTTCGCCGACTGGAGAACGCCCTGGCCACGCCCCTGTTCGCGCGGACGACCCGCAGGGTCGAGCTGACCGCCGCGGGCCACCGGCTGCTGGTGCCGGCGCGGGAGGCGGTCGCCGCGTTCGACGCCGCCGTCGCCGCGGTGCGTCCCCCGGCGCCCGCGCCGGGGGCGCCGCTGCGCGTCGACGTGTTCGCTGAGCGCTTCACGCCGCTGGCGCTGCTGCGCGAGATCGCCGAGCGCGAACCCGACCTCGGCGTGGAGCCCAGCATGCGGCAGGGCCTGGCGAACGCGCTGCCGGCCGTGCGGAACCGGGAACTGGACGCCGCGTTCGGCCGCGTCCACGATGCCGCGCGGCCGTGGCCGGCCGAGCTGGCGCACCGGCCGGTGTCGGTGGTGGCCCTGTACGCGTTCGCGTACGAGGGACACGCCCTCGCCGGCCGGCCGGCGCTGCGCGTCGCGGATCTCAGGGAATCCGGTATCGCGATGCCCGACCCCGGCGGCGCCGACGAGTGGCGTGCCTACCTCGCCCGGCTCAGCGAGGACCTCGACGTGCCGGTGCGGTACGGGGAGGTCGCGGTGGGCGTCCGGGACTCGGCGCGCCAGTTGCAGCGGGAGCGCCGCGCCGTGGCCGTGGGCGAGAAGGACATCGACCTGCCGCACGACCCGCGGCTGCGGCAGATCCCGATCGTCGAGCCGACGCCGCTGCACGTCTGGTCGATCGTCTGGCACCGCGAGAACCGCGATCCCCGGCTGGCGCGGCTCCTCCGGGCGCTCCCGCATCCGGAGGCGCCGCCCGAGGGGACCTGGCTCCCGGACGAGGACCGCGCCGCCCTCAACCAGCGGCTCTGACCCCGATCACAGCGGCCGGGCCGCGGTGACCTCCTGCCGGTGGACGATCACGTCGAACCACTGCTCGAGCGTGCCGCCGCTCATGTACGAGTCGTACGGCCGCTCCGTGTCGGTGACGCCACGGGTCTTGACGGGCGCCCGCAGCCACTCCAGTACCGGCGCCGGGACCGGCCCGCGCAGGTCGATCGCCAGTTGCCGGAACCCCTTCGCCTGGCCGATCGGCCGCTCGAACCAGTCCGGGGCGGGCGAGGGCGCGGTGACGGTCCCGCCGGAGTCGGTGCCGACCGTCCCGTGGTCGAAGGTGAAGCCGATCGACCGGTACCCGTTCCCGTACCAGCGGTGCAGGTAGGAGCCGACCGAGGGCCACGCCACATCCGGGCCGGGCGGGGCGGTGACCCGCAGGCCGGGCGCGACGGCGCTGTGCGCGCTCGCCGCCCAGTAGACGACCTTGGCCCGGCCGTGGGAACGCCACCACCGCAGGTTCTCGGCGGCACGGGCGTCCCGGGAGACGTAGGCCTCGTCCCACGGCAGGTCGTAGTGCTCGTAGAACCACAGGATCTGCCGCGCGCTGTGCGACGCCAGCGAATGGGCTTTGTCCCCGCTCCCGTGGGGCAGCCCCTTCACCAGCTCGTGGACGCGGCGGGCGTCGGCGATGTACGGCTTCTTGTCCGTCACCTCGTTCATGTACCACTGGGCGTGGGCGAAGGCGTCGGGCTTCTTCGGGCGGATGTCCTTCATGTGCCTGCGCAGCTCTGGTATCCGTCCGGGAGCGACCTCGGCCACGTAACGGTCGACCGCGTCGTAGGCGGGCAGCCAGGTCGTGTAGTACTCCGTCCCGAAGAACCCCACCTGGTCTGCGGCCTTGCGCCCGGCGTTGTAGTCGCGCATCCAGTTCAGGAGGTCGGCGGTCTCGCGCGTACGCCAGGCAGGGCTCATGCGGTTGAGGAGTGCGGTCACGTTCCCCTTGCCGGTCCGGACGTACTCGTCCACTTCGAGGCCCAGCGTCCAGTCGCCCTCCCAGGCGACGGACCGGAAACCCATGCGCTCCACCAGGTACCGCACGGAGCGGTGCTTGAGGGCGGTCACCTCGCTGACCCGGTGCGCCGGCTCCCCCAGCCCGACGATCGCCGCGTCCCCGACCGAACGGCGCAGGAACTCCATGTCGTCCAGGGGCGCGGCCGGGTCGGCGGTACGGAGCCGCTCAGCGTTCCGCTCCACCCATGCCGCGACCGCCCGCGAGTCCTGCACGCCCGGCACGCGAGCGGCGGCCACCACCCCGGCCGCGCCGCCCTCGGCCGCCACGGCCTGCGCGGCCAGCCCGACACCGCCCGAGAGCAGCACCACCACCCCGACGGCCGGGGCCACGATCCGCAACTTCTTCCACTGTTCCATGGGGGGCTCCCTTCGTCCTGTACCTGCCGATCGCCGCAACGATCGCCGCACGGTCAGGACCCCGGCGTCCCCCCAAGGGCGGCTCGTCCCCTACCCCCACCGTCGTACGCCGGCCCTCACTGCCATCACCCCACCGCCGCCACCGCCTGGGCTTGGACGTACCTGCGAGCGGACGGAAGGGCCCAGAACATGTCGGCCAAGGCTCCGAGGGCGCCTAGGACGAACCCGACCGGCATCCAGTTGGACCAGGGGTCGTCCCCGAACACGACGCCGAGCACGAACAACGTCGAGATGACGGCCGCGAAGACGCCCGGTCCCGCGACCATGCGGCCGCTGCCGAGGTCGGCGCGTCCGCGGGCGGTGGCCGCCCGGCCTGCCAGGAAGGCGAACGCCAGGCACGGCAGGGCGAGGACCAGCCAGAGGATGCCCGCGAACAACCGGCCCGGGTCGATGCCGAAGACGAAGGCGAGCACGGCCATCGGCGCGATGAGGATCAGGATCGCCAGGCGCCGTCCTCCCTCGGACGCCCGGCCCAGCGCCCCGAGGAAGCGCGGCAGCGCGCGGTCGGCCGGAAGGGCCACGACCGCGGCGGGCAGCGCGAGGGCGCCCACCGCGAAGAGCAACCCGTATCCGGCGTCGGTCGCGGCGCGTACCAGGCAGGTGACGACGAGCACGGTCCAGGCCGTGCAGGCGAGCACGCAGAACAGCCCGCCGATGACGACGCTGACCGGCCGTCTCGAAGCGCCCCGGGAAGGCCGTTGACTTGCGGGCATTTGGGCGGACGCCATGAATTCCCCTTCTGCGAGCTGGGCGAGTTGCGTCCAGGGATAACCCGCCCGCGCTGTCCAGGCCCTATCAGCGACCTGTCATCGCAGCTCAGCACCCCTTCGCGATGGGCGGTTTAGGCTTTCGGGGTGGTGGAGGGTGTCGAGGGGCTTTATGAGGTGTTCGGGTGGGTGGCTCGGTCGGCGTGTGTGGAGGGGTGCTCGCACTGTGTGGACCCGGATGAGGATCGCCCATTGCTGGAGCGACCGGTGCGGGAGCTTGAGGCGGACGTTCTCGCTCGGTACGCCGCCAAGGCTCTGAACACCTGGGGTGGCGTCGAGGAGTTCCGGTACTTCCTGCCCCGGTTGCTGGAGTGCGCCTCGGAGGACGCGTTCGCCTTTCCGGATCCGCCGATCGTGTTCGGCAAGCTGGCCCAAGCTGGGTGGACGGGGTGGGCGGACGACGAGCGCGAGGCCATCGAAGCCTTCATGCGCGGGTGGTGGGACTCGACGCTGGAGCGGTATCCCTCGCGTCCCGACGTTGCGACGGTCCTGTACAGCCTTGGCACCACCGGGGTCGGTCTCGGGCCGTTCCTGGAGCGGTGGGGGCGGCTGGAGACGGAAGAGGCGGTCTCCCATCTGCACGAGTTCGTGTTGCGGGAAGTTGCGTGGGAGGGCGGGCCGAGGCTGCTCTATTCGTACTGGGGTCGGCGGAGCGCGGCGTACGAGACGGTCGTCGGCTGGCTGACCGGCGGGGACGTGGCGGTGGCGGTCGCGGAGGCGTACGAGCGGGAGGTCGACGGAGAGGCCCGCGAGGAGGTCGTCCGGATGCTGGAGGATGTCTCCATGGTCATTTGATGGGGCCATAATGCCGCGGGTGAAGAAGGCTCATGAGATCTGCTCGGTCGAGATCCGGCGCGGGACGATCCGCCTGAAAGTGGTCGAGCTGCGGATGACCTACGGCGGGCTGATAGTGGGCGTGCCCACGGCCACCTTCAACGACCGCGTGATCAAGAGGGCGGCGGAGAAGGCGGGCAAGCGGTTCATGCGGCCGGTGTACGTGGTGCCGCCGGAGCGGGAGGTCCAGGAGGGTGCGACGTCGGGGTTCCGCGGTGAGCCCGTCGAGTTGCTGCCGGCGATGGAGTGCATGGGGCTGTTCGACGGGCCGCCGACGCCGCGTGCCAAGGACGATTGGTGGACCAGCTCGCTCGCAGTGGTGTGGTTCCAGGACGCGGGAGAGCGGGTCGTCCACCCGGACGCGGCGGCCCGCATGTACGAGCTGCCCTGGGACGGGCTCGCTCAGGACTTCACGTTCGACGACTGGTGAGCGGGCCCGGTCCGGAGGGTCTTCAGGCCGGCCAGGACGAGGCCCTTGACGCCGGAGGCGATGAACGTCGTCCAGTCGAAGTAGTCCTTCCACACGGTGATCCTGCCGTCGCGGACCTCGTACCGCCCGCACACCCAGAACTCGGTCCGCCAGGCGCCCACGACGAGGACGTCGGTGCGCTCGGTGAGGACGACCGGGCCGTTGGCGGCGATGTTGTGGACGCGGGCCTCGAATCCGGTGCAGTAGCGCGACAGCAGGCGCAGCTGCCGTTCGAACGCCTTGATTCCGCGGGACGGCGGGAGCGGGACGTTCTGGTACACGATGCCGGGGTCGGCGAGGGCGAGGGCGCGGTCGATGTCGAGATCCTCGAGGGCCGAGAGGAAGTCGGTCACGATCTCGGTGGACATGGGCTCCTCCGCTGGTGTGGGGGTGCTCCACGCTAACCCGCCGTACGGGAGAATCGGGGCATGCGGTTCGGCGTTCTGGGTCCGGTGGAGGCGTGCCGCGACGGGGAGGCCGTCGCGGTGGGGGGTCCGCGGGTGCGGGCGCTGCTGGCGATGCTCCTGCTGGACGCGGGCAACATCGTCGGCACGGAACGGCTGATCGACGGCCTGTACGGGGAGGAGCCCCCGGCCGGTGCCGCCAATGCGCTCCAGTCGCAGGTGTCGCGGCTGCGCCGGGGCCTGGGCGACGCGGGCCTGGTGGAGGGGCATCCGGCGGGGTACCGGCTGGCGGTGCGGCGCGAGGACGTCGACGTCCACCGGTTCGAGCGGCTGGTCAGGGAGGCGCGGGGGGACGCGGCGGTGCTGCGGGAGGCGCTGGGGCTGTGGCGCGGCCCGGCGCTGGCCGGGCTCTCGGCGCCGTTCGCGGCGGCGCAGGCGGCGCGGCTGGAGGAGCTGCGGGCAGGGGCGGTCGAGGCGTGCGCCGAGGCGGAGATCGCCGCCGGCGAGTACGCGGGGCCGCTGCGCGACCTGCCGGAGCTCGTCGCGGCGCATCCGCTGCGCGAGCGGGCGCGCGGGCTGCTCATGCGGGCGCTGCACGCGACCGGGCGGCAGGCCGAGGCGCTGGAGCTCTTCGAGGAGACCCGCAGGCTGCTGGCCGACGAGCTGGGCGCCGATCCGTCGGGTGAGCTGGCGCGGATCCACATGGCGATCCTGCGCGGTGACGGCGACGGCGGTGACGGCGGCGCCGGGCCGGGCCCGGCGGCGGCGCTGCCCGCGCAGCTGACCAGCTTCGTCGGGCGCGAGGCGGAGCTGAAGCGGGTCGGGAAGATGCTCGCCGAGGGGCGGCTGGTGACGCTGCTGGGCCCGGGCGGCGCGGGCAAGACCCGGCTGGCGCTGGAGGCGGCGGGACGCGAGGAGGGCGAGGTCTGCTTCGTCGACCTGTCCCCGGTGGGCGACGCCGCCGAGGTGCCGAAGGCGGTGCTGGGGGCGCTGGGCGTCCGGGAGGGGGCGATCCGGCCGGGCGTGCGGCACCAGGAGGAGATGGAGCGGCTGGTGACGGCGCTGGTCGGGCGCCGGATGCTGATCGTGCTGGACAACTGCGAGCATGTGATCGAGGCGGCGGCGCGGCTGGCGCACCGGCTGCTGGGGGCGCTGCCCGCGCTGCGGGTGCTGGCGACCAGCCGGGAGGCGCTGGGCGTGACCGGGGAGTCGCTGCGCCCGCTGCCGCCGCTGGAGCTTCCGCCGGGCGGGGCCGGGGCGGCCGAGGCGGCCACCTATCCGGCGGTCCGGCTGTTCGCCGACCGGGCGGCCGCCGTGCGGCCCGGCTTCGCGGTCACGTCCGGCAACGCCGCCGCCGTGGTGCACATCTGCGCGGCGCTGGACGGCCTGCCGCTGGCGATCGAGCTGGCGGCGGCGCGGCTGCGGTCGCTGCCGGTGGAGGAGGTCGCGCGGCGCCTGGACGACCGGTTCCGGCTGCTGTCGCGCGGCGACCGTTCGGCGGCCCCGCGGCACCAGACGCTGCGCGCGGTGGTGGAGTGGAGCTGGGACCTGCTCGACGAGGCCGAGCGGACGCTGGCGCGGCGGCTGACGGTGTTCGCCGGCGGCGCGACGCTGGAGGCGGCCGAGCGGGTCTGCGCCATGGACGCCGACATGGACGCCGACATGGACGCCTACATGGACGCCGACGTGGATGAGCTGCTGATCGGGCTGGTGGAGAAGTCCCTGCTCCAGACCGACGGGACCCGCTACCGCATGCTCAGCACGGTGCACGCGTTCTGCGCCGAGCGGCTCGCCGAGGCGGGCGAGGAGGAGCGTTTCGGCCGCGCGCACAGCGCGTACTTCCTCGACTTCGCGCGGCGCGCCGACCCCCGGCTGCGCGAGGCCGGGCAGCTGGAGTGGCTGGCGCTGCTGGCGGCCGACCACGCGAACCTGCACGCCGCGCTGCGCCGCGCCGTGCGCTCCGACCATGTGACGGCGCTGCGGCTGGTGGCCGCGCTGTCCTGGTACTGGTGGCTGCGCGGGCGGGTCGAGGGCGGGCCGCTGTCGATCGAGCTGCTGGACGCCGTCGGCGTGGAGCCGCCCGAGGGCTGCGACGAGGAGTACATCCTGTGCGTGACCAACGCCGTGTCGGCCGGGGCGTCGGGCCCGGCGGCGACGGCGGCGCTGGATCTGGCGACGGAGAAGATGGCGGCGCTGCGCTGGCAGGTCGCCTACCCGCCCACCCTGGTGATGTGGGCGCTCACCGCCGGCCCCGAGCGCACCGAGACCGACGCCCACCTGCTCCAGACGGGCTGGGCCCCCTGGTCCAGGGCGCTGCTCGACATGAGCGAGGGCTTCCTGGCGCAGCACCGCGGTGACATCGACGAGGCAGAGCGGTACAGCAGGGAGGCGCTGGAGGGGTTCCGGGCGCTGGGCGACCGGTGGGGCGTCGCCAACTCCCTCGACCCGCTGGCCCAGATCGCCGACCAGCGCGGCGATCGGGCGCGGGCGATGGAGCTGGTGGACGAGGCGCTGGAGCTGGTCGGGGAGATCGGCGCGCTGGAGGAGCAGGCCGACCTGCTGTGCCGCCGCGCCGCCCTCCTGGTCAACAACGGCGACCCGGGGGCCGCGCGCGCCGACTACGAGCGCGCCGCGGAGCTGGCCCGCCGCGCGGGCGCCCCCGACAAGGTGGCGGCCGCCCTCCACGGCCTGGCCGAGCTGGCCCGGCTGCGCGGCGACCTGGACGAGGCGCGGCGCCTGTACGACGAGGCGCTGACCGGGGTGCACGCCGAGCGGTTCATCACGGTGGCGACCCGCGCGACGGTGTTCACGGGGCTGGGCTGGATCGCGCTGGGCGACGGCGACGCGGCCGGGGCGCGGGCGCGGATGCGGCAGGCGCTGGAGCTGACGTTCGACCATCCGGTGTTCTCGCACCGGGCGCAGGCGATCGTGGGCCTGGCGGGGGTCGCACTGCTGGAGGGCGACGCGCCGCGGGCCGGGCTGCTGCTGGGGGCCGTCAGGGCTGTGCGCGGGGCGTCACTGCAGGGCGATCCCGACCTGGCCCGGATCGAGGCCGGGACGCGGGAGGCGCTGGGGGACGCCGCGTACGAGGCCGCCCGGGCCCGCGGCGCCGCGCTGACCTCCGAGCAGGCCGTGCAGACCGCCCTCGCCTCCTGACGCCCTACCCTCCTGACCGCACCCGCCTCCTGACGCCCCTCGTCTCCTGACGGCCCCGTCCCGCCGGAGCCGAGGCGCCGTCAGCGGCGGTGCGTGAACGGTGCGCGGACGGTCAGCGCCGCCGCCGACGCTGACCGGCATGAAGACGACATCGTCCCCCGCGCCCCCGCCGGCGGCGGGTTTCGCCGCGTCCCGCAAGTGGGGCACGTTCGGGATCTGCCTGCTGCTGGTCCTGGTGCCCAATCTCGACCTGACCGCGCTGAACCAGGCCATCCCCCACCTGACCGCCGACCTGCGCCCGTCGGCCACGCAGATCCTGTGGATCGCCGACGCCTACGGCTTCGCCCTGGCCGGGCTGCTGATCACGATGGGCGGGATCGGCGACCGGATCGGGCACAAGCGGCTGCTGCTCATCGGCACCGCGCTGTTCGGCGTCACCTCCGCGCTGACCGCGTACGCGGGCAGCGCCGAGCAGCTGATCGCCGCCCGGTTCCTGCTGGGCGTGGCGGGGGCGACGCTGATGCCCTCGGCGCTGTCGCTGATCCGCCGGGTCTTCACCGATCCGAAGGAGCGCACGATGGCGATCGGGGCGTTCGGCGGGATCGGCGGGCTGGCGGTCGGGCTGGGCCCGGTGGTCGGCGGCGCGCTGCTGGACCACTTCTGGTGGGGCTCGGTGTTCCTCATCAACGTGCCGATCATGGTCGCGGTGCTGGTCGCCGGGTCGGCGGTGCTGCCCGAGACCCGCAACCCGAGTCCCGGACGGCTGGACCTGCCCAGTGTCCCGCTGTCGATCGCCGGGCTGCTCGGCGTGGTGTACGCGCTCAAGGAGACCGCGGCGGACGGCGTGAGCGCCGGGGCGGCGGGCGCGGCGCTGGCGGGCGTGCTGGCGCTGGCGGCGTTCGTGGTGCGGCAGGCGCGGCTGGACGACCCGCTGATCGACGTGCGGCTGTTCCGGCGGATCGCGTTCTCGGGTTCGGTGACCACCAACATGTTCGCGATGTTCGCGCTGGTCGCCCAGTCGCTGATCTTCTCGCTGTACTTCCAGCTGGTGCTGGGATGGTCGCCGCTGCAGTCGGGGCTGGCCGGGCTGCCCGGCGCGCTGGGCGCGATGGTCGGCGGCGCCGCGCTGGCCCCGCCGCTGATCGGGGCGGTGGGCCGGGCGCGCGTGGTGGCGGCCGGGCTGGCGTTGGGCGCGACGGCGTTCGCGCTGCTGTCCCGGATCGGGACGGAGGTCGATTACTTCCCCGCGGTGCTGGTACCGATGGTCCTGTCGGGCCTGGGCATCGGGATGGTCATGACGGTCACCGCCGACACCGTGCTGGCGACGGTGCCGCGGGAGCGTTCGGGCGCGGCGTCGGCGATCTCCGAGACCGGGATGGAGCTGGGCGGCGCGCTGGGCACGGCGGTGCTGGGCAGCGTCCTGAACGCCGTCTACCGCCACAACGTGGAGCTGCCCGGCGGGCTGCCGCCGGAGGCCGGGCACGCGGCGCGCGACTCCCTGGCCGGGGCGGTGGAGGTCGCGGCCGGGCTGCCGGGGCGGCCGGCGGAGGCCGTCACCGGAGCGGCGGGGCGGGCGTTCGTGGACGGCATGGAGGCGGCGCTGCTGACCAGCGCCGCGCTGGCCGCGTCGGTCGCGGTGTTCGCCCTGGTCGCGCTGCGCCGGGTGCCCAAGGTGATCCCCGAGCATGTGGAGCCGGGCGCGCCGGGCGCACCGGGCGGGGAGGAGGTCCCGGCCGGGCGGGCCTTGTAAAAAGTGATATCACTTTGCTAGTTTGATGCCATGCGCGAGGAGGATGCGATGAACGATCCCGCCCCCATGGCACTCACCCCCGAGGCGCCGCCCGAGATGCCGCGTCCCGGCATCAAGGAGCGAGCCGCCCGCGACAGGAACGGCTGGCCGATGCTCGGCCTGGCCCTGCTGCTGCTCGTCCTGGGCGCGGTCGCGGTCCTGGCCGGGATCGCGGCCGGAGGCGCCGCCATCGCCGCCGGGCTCACCATCGGCTCGGTGCTGGTGGTGGCCGCGGTGGTGGTCGCGGTCGGGCTGACCCCCGTCGCGCCCGGCGAGGCCCGGGTGCTGCAGGTGCTCGGCCGCTACACCGGCACGGTCCGCAGCGACGGGCTGCGCTGGGTCAACCCGATCAGCGACCGCAAGCGGATCTCCACCCGGATCCGCAACCACGAGACCGGGCTGGCCAAGGTCAACGACCTGGACGGCAACCCGATCGAGATCTCCGCGGTGGTCGTCTGGCAGGTCGAGGACACCGCCCTGGCCGAGTTCGCGGTCGACGACTTCGTGGAGTTCGTGGCCTTCCAGACCGAGGCCGCGGTCCGGCACATCGCCGGCAGCTTCCCCTACGACTCCCACGAGCGGCTCTCGCTGCGCGACAACGCCGACGAGATCACCGGCAAGCTGTCGGAGGAGCTGGCGCTGCGCGTCGCCTCCGCGGGCGTGTCGATCATCGAGTCGCGGATCACCCGGCTGGCCTACGCCCCGGAGATCGCCCAGGCCATGCTGCGCCGCCAGCAGGCCGGCGCGGTGGTGGCGGCCCGGCAGCGGATCGTCGAGGGCGCGGTCGGCATGGTGCAGCTGGCCCTGGAGCGGCTCGACGAGGAGAACGTGGTCGAGCTGGACGAGGAGCGCAAGGCCGCCATGGTCAGCAACCTGCTGGTGGTGCTGTGCGCCGACCGCGACGCCCAGCCGGTGGTCAACGCCGGTTCGCTCTACCAGTGACCTGTGGCTTCCGAGCGTAAGAAGATCCTGCTGCGGCTCGACCCCGCCGTGCACGACGCGCTGGCCCGTTGGGCGGGGGACGAGCTGCGCAGCACCAACGCGCAGATCGAGTTCCTGCTGCGCCAGGCCCTGAGCGACGCCGGGCGGATGCCCCGCTCCGCGGGACGGATGCGGCGGCCCGGCCGGCCGGCCAAGCCCCGGCCCGGGACCGGGGACGAACCCGCCGGGGAGAGCGGCCCCGACGAGGGCGCCGCCGCGGAGAGCCCCTCCGGAGACGAGAACTCCGGGGAACGGCCCTCCGGTGACCGGCCTTCAGGCCCCCCATCCGACGGGGAGCGCACGAGCGAGGACGAGGATTAGGTCATGGTCGAGATTCCCGACTCCCTGCCGGCCAGGATGTTCCTGCTGGCCTACGACCTGGAGAAGAAGCGCATGGCCGTGTCGGGCAGCCGCCTCGGCTACGTGCTGCGCGCCGCCGCCCTCACCGAGCTGTACCTGGACGGCCGGCTCACCGAGGAGCGGCGCAAGCCCAAGCCCGACACCCCCGGCGACGACCCGTACGGGCTGCTCGCCGACATCGCGTCGTCCCGGCCGCGCTCCTGGCAGCACTGGGTGCGCAAGGACAGCCGGGCCATGGTGCGGACCGTGCGGGAGGAGCTGAGCGGCGGCGGCTGGATCCGGGTCCGGCACCGCCGGGTGCTCGGCCTCTTCCCCTACCACGAGGTCACGGTGAAGGACCCGCGGGTGGTCAAGACGCTGTGGGGCGGGGCGTCCTCGGCGCTGCGCGGCCGTCCGGTCGCGCACGTCAACAGCTATGACGCGGCGGCGGTCGCGCTGGCGGCGGCGGGCGAGTTCAAGACCGTGCTGCCGGGCGCGGACCGGCGGCGGCACAAGCGGCGGATCGCGGAGCTGACCGCGCGGTCCGGCCCGGCCGCCCCCGCCGCCCGCAAGGTGATCCAGGCCTACCACGCGGCGGCCGCCGGCTGACCGGTCCCCCGCCGCACCCGCCGGCTGACCGGTCCCGCGCCGCACCCGCCCGGTCTCCCGGGCTTCGGGGAGGCCCGGAAGCCTGGGGGATAATGCCGGATTGACGGCTAGCTCACGATATGTGGCCTGTGATCCCGTACGAAGGGGCGACCGGTGCGGCGAGGCGAGCGGGGCGGCGGACCGGAGGCGCCCCGCCCGGGCACGGGCGAGGACGGACCGGCGCACGACGGGCGGGCACCGGTCCGCGGCCCCTGGCGGGTGCTGTCGGCGGTCAGCCTCGGCACGGTGCTCCTGGTCGTCAACGTCAGCACGCTCAACATCGCGCTCCCGGTGGTGGTCCGCCACTTCGACGCGAGCGCGTCCGCGGCCGGCTGGATACTGCTGGCCTTCATGCTCACCCAGACCTCCCTGCTGGTGGTGTTCGGCCGGATCGCCGACCTGTTCGGCCGGCGCGGCACCTACCTGTGCGGACTGGCCGCGTTCACCGTGGCCAGCCTGCTGGCCGGGTTCGCGCCGAACGTGGAGATCCTGATCGCGCTGCGGGTGCTGCAGGGCGTCGGCGGGGCGGTGCTGCTGGCCAACGGGACCGCGATCATCGCCTGGGCGTTCGGACCGGCGCGGCTCAGCCAGGGCCTGGGCGTCTACCTGGGCGTGCTGGGCGCGGCCCCGCTGCTCGGGCCCTCGATCGGCGGCTACCTCGCCGAGACGGCGGGCTGGCAGTGGGTGTTCTGGTTCAACGTCCCGCTCGGCGCGCTGGCGCTGGGCTGGGGGTTCCTGTCGCTGCCCCGGATGCCGCGCGGGGCGCGGGAGCCGATCGACGCGCTGGGCGCCGTGCTGCTGGTCGGCTGGCTGGGCGCGCTGGTGATCGCGCTGTCGGAGGCGGGGTCGCGGGGCTGGAGCGGACCGGCGACGCTCGCGGGCGCCGCGGTCTGCGCGCTGGTGTTCCCGCTGTTCGTGCTCCGGCAGCGCCGGATCCGGCATCCGCTGGTCGACCTGGCGCTGTTCGGCGACCGCGGGTTCACCCTGGGCTCGCTGGCCGCGCTGTTCAACACCCTGGCCCGGTTCGGCACCCTGCTGCTGCTGGCGCTGTTCCTGCAGGCGATCAGCGGCATGACGCCCGCGCAGGCAGGGCTGGCCGTGCTGCCCGGGCCGCTGGCGGGCATGGTGGCCGCGCCGGCCGGCGGCTTCCTGGGACGGCGCGTGCCCCCGCGCACCCTCGCCGTCGCCGGTTCGCTGATCACCTCCGCGGGGCTGGCGATGATGCTGCCGCTGCTGTCCGGGCACACCCCGTACTGGCTGGTCGCGCTGTGCCTGGCGGTGGTGTCGATCGGCAGCGGGGTGTTCACCACCGGCAACACCGCCGCGATCCTGGCGACGGTCCCCTCCGAGCGGCTCGGCATCGTCAACGGGCTGCGGATGGCGCTGCAGAACGTCGGGAACGTGCTGAGCGCCGCGCTGTGCCTGGCCCTGGCCGCCTCCGCGCTCGCCCGCCCCGACCGGCACCTGCTGTACCAGGGCGCGGCGGCGGGGCTGTCGCGCAACTCCATCGACGATCTGGTCACCGGCTACCGGCGGGCGTTCGCGCTGCTGCTGGCGGCCTCCCTGATCTGCGCCTTCGCCTCCCTGTCCAACCGGCTGTCCAACCGGCCGCCCCGCGTCCACGGCACCGAAGGCGTCGAAGCCGGGGCGGGCGGCAGGGACGGCGACAGGGACGGCGACGGGGACGGGCGCGCGGAGAAGGCCCCGCAAGGAAAATCATGTGCGGCCGAGAATGGCGCACCCTAGGGTGTCCGAATGATCAGCAGGAAACGGGCGAACGCGTCTTCCCCCACGATTTTCGAGCACATCCGCGCGCATATTCCCGAGCACGGCCCGGGGCTTTCCCCGGGCGGCGAAACGCTGCCCGACCAGGACGCCGCCGGCGACAGGGCCATGTGGGCCCCGGGGGCGCACGACGGCGTGCTCACCCACCACTGGGGCGGATCGGCCGATCCCGAGGAAGTGCGGCGGCTTTCGGACGCGCTGATCGAGGCCGCGTCCGCGTCCAGGCGCGATGCGGGGAAGGCGTTCGAGGCGCTGTACGAGGCCGCCAGGGAGACGACGATCGTCACGGTCGTCGACGGCGTCCTGACCGGGATGCGCTCGTCCGGTGTGGACCCCGAGGCCTGCTACCGGCTCGCCCACCGCCTGGCGACCGAGGGGCGGCACCGGGAGCCGGTGAAGCTCGGCATCGCGCTGCTCGGCCTGTTCGACGTGGGGCACCACCGCGACGAGCTCATGGTCCTGGGACGGCACGACGAGTTCACCCTCTTCGCCGCGGTGGCCCTGGGCAACCGCGAGGACGACGGCGCCGAGGCGGACCTGTGGGAACTGGCCCGCCTGGTGCGGGGCTGGGGACGCGTCCACCTCGTCGAGCGCCTGTCCGAGACCGCGGATCCGCGGCTGCGGGAATGGATCCTGCGCGAGGGGTTCCGCAACGAGGTGATGGACGCCTACCTCGCCGGAATCGCGGCCGAGACCGGCGGGCTGGCCGACGCCCTTTCCGGGGACGCGGCCGGCGGGCCCGACGACGAACTCCTCCACGCGGCGGGCGACATTCTCAGCACGCTCGCCGACGAGGGCGGGCCGATGCAGGGAATGCCCGCCTACGCGGACGGGGAACGCGCGACGGCCCTTTTCCTCGGGCATATGTCGGCGCGGGCGGGCGACCTGCGGCATTTCCTTGCCGTCCGGGATCTGCGCGCCTACGCCGAGCGCGAATGGCCGGAGCTCGGGGCGCGCTGCGCGGAGATCATGGACCGGCCGCTGTGGGCCGGCCTGGCCCGGCGGGGACTGGCCTCGGAGGATCCGGCGGAGTTCCGCCGCGCCGCCGCGGCCTGCCAGGTCCTGGGCATCCCGACGCTGCGCGCGCATCTGGACCGGCTGCGCGCCCGCGACCCGTTCGACTCCGGCGACTGGTACGGCGCCGTCCGGCAGGCCGGGCCGGAGACGATCGACGAGGTGGTCGCGCTCGCGGCCGGGCTGCTTCCCCTGGACGAGATCGCCACCGGACCGGCCGACAGTGCGGGCACGGGCCCCCGCTTCGCGCCGCACCGCTGCCTGGACATGCTGCTGCAGGACCTCGGCCCCTGGCCGGGCCGCGGGGTGCCGCTGGTGATGGCGGGCCTGGCGAGCCCGGTCGTGCGCAACCGGAACATGGCCATCCGGACGCTGGAGGGATGGGGCCGGGACGCGTGGCCCGAGGGCGTCGGGGACGCGGTCACCGCCGCCCTGGCCCGGGAGCCCGACGAGTCCGTGCGCGGCCGGCTCCAGGCCCTGCTGGACGGCCGCCCGATCGGCTGACCGCGCCGGCCCGCTGTCGGCCCGGCGCCGCCCGGTCGAGCCCGTCCACGACCCGATCACCCGATCATTCGATCACCCGATCATTCGAGGACGAGCTCGACCGGGATGTTGCCGCGGGTCGCGTTGGAGTAGGGGCAGACCTGGTGGGCCTGCTCGACCAGCGCGCGGCCGGTGTCGCCGGCCAGTTCGTCGGGCAGTTCGACCCGGAGCACGACGCTGAGGCCGAAGCCGGTCTTCACGTCGCCGCCGATGCCGACCTCCGCGGTGACCGAGACGTCCTTGACGTCGTGCCGTCCCGCGCGGGCGACGGCGCCCAGCGCGCTGGCGAAGCAGGCCGCGTACCCGGCGGCGAAGAGCTGCTCGGGGTTGGTGCCCTCGCCGCTGCCGCCCATCTCGCGCGGCGGGGCGAGGGACAGGTCGAGCCGCCCGTCGGAGCTGACCGCGCGCCCGTCCCTGCCGTTGGCCGTGGCCACGGCCGTGTAGTGCACCGCGGTGCCGCCGTCCGTCGTCGCGCCGTCCGCCATGTCGCCCTCCTTCGTGCCCGGCGGGCCGATCCCACCTTGCTCAACTGAAGATAGCACAACTTAGTTGTGCACAATTTTTCCCTTGGCCCTGTCCGGGCTGTCCCGTTTCCATACCCGCCACGTGGTTTGACGGACATGGCAAGGGCAGACCAGCACCTAGGAGGAGCAGCGTTCTACGGAGACGACGTGGAGATCAATATCGATCTTCGGTTCCCCAGGGACGCGGCGAGCGTCCCGGCGATCCGCCGGCTGCTGGACGCCTCGCTGGACGTGCTCGGGGTCGAGGAGCCGATCCGCGGCGACATCAGGCTGATGCTGACCGAGGCGTGCGGCAACGTCGTCCAGCACGCCCGGGCCGGCGACGCGTACACCGTCCGCGTCCTCATCATGGACGAGCGCTGCGTCATCAAGGTCATCGACCACGGCCGCGGCTTCGACCCGGGCCGCCTGACGGTGACCCGCGCGGTCGCCGCCGACCCCACCGCCGAGCACGGCCGCGGCATGCTGATCATGGAGAGCCTGGCCGACCAGGTGCGGCTGCACTCCTACCCCGAGCACGGCGCCCTGGTGGCCCTGGAGAAGAAGCTCCACTACGGCGGCGACACGCTGGGCCGGCGGCTCGCCGACTCCGCCTGGCCGAACGGGAACGGGCCGCCCCCCGGAAGCAGGGTGCGGCTCATGAACGAGGCCGATCCGGAACTGCAGGAGTTCGCCACCAAGCTGTTCGACCTGGCCAGGGAGGGGCAGACCGAGCAACTGGTCGCCTACGTCGAGGCGGGCGTCCCCGCCAACCTCAGCAACGAAAGGGGCGACACGCTGCTCATGCTGGCCGCCTACCACGGCCACGCCGACACCGTGCGCGCCCTCGCGGCCCGCGGCGCCGACCCGGACCGGGAGAACGACCGCGGCCAGCGCCCGCTGGCCGGCGCCGTCTTCAAGACGGAGGCGGCGGTGGTGCAGGCCCTGCTCGAAGCCGGCGCCGACCCCAGGGCCGGGACGCCCTCGGCCTACGACACCGCGCAGATGTTCGGCCACGCCGAGTTCGTGGCATGGTTCGACGAACGCGCGGCGCCTTCGGCCTGACCCCCTGACGAAAGTCGGGGGCGGCGGGGGCCGTTCGGGCATGATCGCGCGCGGGCCCGGGCCGCCAGGCTGGGCGCATGCGAACCATGACGCGCACCATCGCCCTGGCCGCCGGGGCGTCCTGCCTGATGGCGACGGCGGCGGCCTGCGGATCCGCCGGGTCCGTCCCCGCCGCGCGCTCGGCCGCCACGGACCCGGCCGCCGGGCCCGCCCGGTTCACGCTGCCCCCGCCCACCGGGCGGCAGGCCGTCGGCACCACCGAGCTGCACCTGGTCGACCGCCGCCGCACCGACCCGTGGGTGGCGGGCCGGACCCGGGAGCTCATGATCAGCATGTGGTACCCGGCCGACCGGCGCGGCGGCGATGCCCGCCCGGCCCCGTACCTGCGTCCCGGGGTCGCCGCCGCCATCGACCGGCAGGGCGCCCTCGGGATCTTCAAGCCGGGCCAGGTCGACTGGGCGGGCGCCCGCACGCACGCCGCCGAGGCCGCGCCCGCCGACGCGCGCGGCGGCGCCCGGCCGGTCGTGCTGTACTCCCCCGGATTCGGCGTGCCCCGCGCACTGGGCACCACGCTCGCCGAGGAACTGGTCAGCCGCGGCTACGTCGTGGTGACGATCGACCACACCTACGAGACCGCGCCGGTGGAGTTCCCCGGCGGGCGCGTCGAACCGCAGCGGCTCCCCCCGCAGGGCCCGGAACGGCTCAAGACCGCCCTGGCCACCCGCGTCCAGGACACCCGGTTCGTCCTGGACCGGCTGACCGCGCTGCGCGCCGGGACCAACCCCGACGCGGAGGCGCGGTCCCTCCCCCGCGGCCTCGGCCGGACGCTCGACCTGTCGCGGATCGGCATGTTCGGACACTCCGCAGGGGGCATCCAGGCCGCCGAGACGATGCGGGTGGACCGGCGGGTGGACGCGGGCATCGACCTGGACGGCACCATGCAGTACGCCGAGAACGACTTCGTCCGGGTCGCCGAGGAGGGCCTGCCCCGACCGTTCATGCTGATGGGCGCGGCCACCGGCGGGTCGCCGCAGACCCATCTGACCTCCCCGTCCTGGAGGTCGTTCTGGGAGCGCTCGACCGGCTGGAAGCGCGACCTGAACGTCCCGGCGGGCGGCCACTACACCTTCACCGACCTGCAGGCCGTGCTGCCCGCCCTGGACGAGCGGCTCGACATCCCGGCGGAGGCGCGCGCGGACTTCATCGGCACCGTGGCCCCGGAACGGATCATGACCTCGCAGCGGGCCTACATCGGCGCGTTCTTCGACCGGCACCTGCGGGATCGGCCCGGACGGCTCCTCGACCGGCCCTCGCCCCGCCATCCGGACGTCCGCTTCATCCCTTAACGACGCGTCCGGCCGTGGGCGGCCCGCTCGCCGGAAGGGACCTCCACTCGATCGCGCACTGACTCTCGCCGGGCGGCCGGCTCAGTGGTCGGCCGAGGCCAGGCCCACGGTGTGGCCGTTCTGCCCCTCGGCGAGCAGGACGCGCCGCGCCGGGAGCGGGATCTCGATGCCCTCGGCCTGGAAGCGGCGGTGCAGCCGCTTGATGAACTCGTGCTTGAGGCGGAACTGCTCGCCGAACTCGCTGATCCGCAGGATGACGGTGAAGTTGATCGCCGAGTCGGCGAAGGTGTGGAAGCGGACCAGGGTCTCGTGCTCCTTCACCGCGCCCTCGATCTCGTTCATCACCTCGGTGCCGATCTCGACGACGACCTTCTCCACGTGCTCCAGGTCGCTGCCGTAGGCCACCTTCGCCTGGATCAGCAGGGACATGTCCTGCGCCGGGCGGTGGTAGTTGGTGAGGATCGTGTCGGAGAAACGCTGGTTGGGGATCACCTCGACGTTGTCGGACAGGGTCCGGATGGAGGTGTTGCGCCAGTTGATGTCGACGACGTAGCCCTCCTGGCCGCTGCTGAGCCTGATGTAGTCGCCGGGCTCGATGGTCTTGGACGCCAGCACGTGCACGCCCGCGAACAGGTTGGCGAGGGTGTCCTGCAGGGCCAGCGCGACCGCCAGGCCGCCGACGCCCAGGGCGCCCAGCAGCGGGGTGATGGAGACCCCGAGGCTCTGCAGCATCACCAGCATGCCGATGCCCAGCACGAGCACCCGGGTGATGTTGGCGAAGATCGTCACGTTGGCGGCCACGCCCTGCCGGGCCAGCGCGATCGAGGTGACGATGCCGGCGATCAGCCTGGCGCAGGCCAGCGACACGATGATGATCGTCGCGGCGGTGATCACCTTGGCGGTGACCGAGAGCGTGCCGGGCTTGAGGACCAGCACGTTCGCCGCGATCCAGGCACCGCCGAGCAGGGCCAGCGGGACGGCCAGGTCGTGCAGCAGCTTCGCGGCCAGGTCGTCCCAGGCCCAGCGGCTGTCGACCGCCCGCTTGTTCAGCCGTCCCGACAGGATGCGCAGGACGACCGCGACGAACAGCGCCACCGCCAGCACCACGGCGGCGGCGATGATCCGGCCCCAGTCCAGCGACTCAGGCATGACGTGAATCTCTCCCTCCGGACGGCGGCCCGGTCGGGCCGGCCGCACCGTTTTCTGGCAGTACGCGGCATTAATTCGCTCTGCTGCACTGCTTCCGATTCGCCCGATCGTAGTGAAAATGAGCGGCGCCCGGGACGATCTCGCAAGACCCTGCCCACTGTCGGTAAGGCCACACGGTAAGTAGCGCAAACGCAGGTCACGAGCTGTAAGTGAAACGTCACGGGCACGGGCGGTGAAAAATGTGGCGCGGACCTCCCGTCCCCGCCCGCCGAACGGCGGAGGTCGCCGATTACGCTTGATCGAATGGTAGGTCTGGGTCTCATGCGCCGTCTGGGGACCACGGCGCTCGGGCTTCCGAACGGTCCCCACCGGGTGTCGGTGCGCCGCGATCTGGAGGTTCCGGCCGCCGACGGGATCACCCTGCTGGCCGATCACTACGCGCCGGTGGACGTGGACCGCCCGCCGACCGTGCTGGTCCGCTCGCCCTACGGCAGGCGCGGCCCGTTCGGGCTCATGTGCGGGCAGGCGTTCGCCTCGCACGGCTTCCAGGCCGTGGTGCAGAGCGTGCGCGGCGGCTTCGGCTCCGGCGGGGTGTTCGAGCCGCTGGACGAGAGCGAGGACGGCCTGGCCACGATCGCGTGGCTGAAGGAGCAGCCGTGGTTCGGCGGCACCTTCGCCATGCACGGCCCCAGCTACCTCGGCTACGTGCAGTGGGCGGTGGCCGCCGAGGCCGGCCCCGAGCTGAAGGCCCTGTCGATGCAGGTGACGGCGTCGCAGTTCCGCGACGCCATCAACGTCGGCGGCACCTTCGCGCTGGAGTCCACGCTGATCTGGGTCGACCTCACCTCCCGGATGAAGCACCCGCTGTCGGGCATCACCACCGGCATCATGTCGCCGCGCCGGGCCCGCCGGGCCGCGCTGTCGGGCCGCCCGCTGGCCGAGCTGGACGTGCTCGCGACCGGCGAGCAGCAGCGCTTCTTCCAGGACCTGCTGGTGAACGGCCCCGACACGCCGTTCTGGGACCGGCGCGACTTCAGCCCGACGGTGTCGGAGGTGAAGGCGCCGGTGAACATGACCGGCGGCTGGTACGACATCTTCCTGCCCTGGCAGCTCAAGGACTACGCGGCGCTGCGGGCGGGCGGCCACCGGCCCTACCTGACCATCGGCCCGTGGTTCCACGCCGACCAGCGGATGATGCGCGACTCGATCGGGGAGTCGCTGAGCTGGTTCCGCGCCCACCTGCTGGACGATCCCGGCGGCCTGCGCGAGGAGCCGGTCCGGCTGTTCGTCACGGGCGCGGAGGAGTGGCGGGAGTTCCCGGACTGGCCCGTCCCGGGGATGCGGGAGCGGCGCTGGCACCTGCAGCCCGGCGGCGGGCTCGGCCACGACCGCGCGCCCGAGTCCGAGCCCGACCGCTACCGGTACGACCCCGACCACCCGACTCCGTTCCTGGGCGGCCCGACGCTGCTGGGCGACAACCACCCGGTGACCGACCAGCGCCGCCTGGAGCGCCGCCGCGACGTGCTGACCTACACCTCGGAGGCGCTGGAGGAGGATCTGGAGATCATCGGCCCGGTCACGGCCGAGCTGTTCGTCCGGTCCGACCGGGAGCACACCGACTTCGTGGTGCGGCTGTGCGACGTGGACCCCGACGGGAAGTCGCTGAACCTGTGCGAGGGCATGCGGCGGCTGGTCCCCGGCACGCCCGAGGCCGACGAGGAGGGCGTGCGCCGCGTGCCGGTGGAGCTGTGGCCCGCCGGCCACCGGTTCCTGGCCGGGCACCGCCTCCGCGTGCAGGTGTGCAGCGGCGCCTACCCGCGGGTGGCGCGCAACCCCGGCACGGGCGAGCCGATCGGCACCGCGTCCCGGATGCTCACCGCCGACCAGGAGATCTTCCACGAGCCGGGCCGGCCGTCGGCGATCGTGCTGCCCGAGATGCCGCCCCGTCCCGCCCAGGCCGCGCCCTCCGCCGCCTCGGACGACGACGGCGCCCCGTCCTCGGACGAGGACGCCTAACGCGCTCCTGAACCGCTCCGGGGCCGGGCAGGGCCGGGGCCGGGCAGGGCCGGGCCCGGCCGGGCCGGCTAGCCCTGGGGGGAGCGGGCGCGCAGCGCGGCCAGGGCCCGGTCGGCGTGCACGTTCATCCGGATCTCGCTCTTCACGATCTCCAGGACGCGGCGGTCGGTGTCGATGACGAACGTCTGCCGCTTGGTCGGCGCCAGCGCCACCCCGCGCTTCACCCCGAAGAGGGCGCGCACCCTGCCCTCGGGGTCGGCCAGGAGCGGGTAGCCGAAGCCGTGCTTGTCGGCGAACTCCTTCTGCTTGGCCACGTCGTCGCCGCTGATCCCCACCGGGTGCGCGCCGACCTCGGCCAGCTCCCCCTTCAGGTCGCGGAAGTGGCAGGCCTCGGAGGTGCACCCCGGCGTCAGCGCGGCGGGGTAGAAGAAGAGGACGACCGGGCCGTCCTCCAGCAGGCCGCTGAGCGTACGGGTGCGGCCCGTCTCGTCCGGCAGTTCGAAGTCGTCGACCACGTCTCCCACCTTCATGGACCGAACGTACAACAGCGGCACGCCCGGCGGCAGGGGCCGATCAGCCCAGCAGCACGGTGATGTCCGCCACCGTCCACGCCCTCGCCGCGCCCGGGCGGGCGCCGAGATAGGCGGCGGCGCGCCCGGCCGTCCAGCCGTGCGCCTCCCGCAGCCCGTTGCCGAGCATGGTGAGGTACGGGGCGGTCGGCGCGTTCAGTTCGGCGCGGGCCGCGCCGTCGGGCGAGGTGAAGGTGAGCATCGGGTGCCCCTCGCGCTCCCCGACCTTGATGACGGTCTCGTACCGGCCCGGGCCGAGCGCCTGCCGCCCGGTCCGCAGCACCTCCGACAGGTCCGGGTCCGCGCCCACCTCCCGCCGCATCTCCTGCGCCACCACGTCGCAGAACTGCTGCCGGGTGAGAAGGTACGCGCGCGCCGCCGCGCGCCCGGGCAGCTCCGGGTCGTAGAAGGCCATGCCGCCGCCCCACGTCAGCGAGGTCAGCGCGAAGTAGATGCCGCCGGGAAGCGTGACCGCCCGCGAGTCCCGCGCGGGACTGGTGTCGCGGCAGCCGGTGTAGGTGCGGGCGCCGCCCCTGGGCCGCCCTCCGGCCAGGTAGCAGGAAAAGCGCTCCTGATAGAGGTTGGACCCGTAAGCCACGTACCAGACCGCCGCTTCCCCGCTCATGACGCACAAGTTTACGAACGCCGCCGATCACCGCCCGACCGTATGGCACCGGTCACGTTCCCCCTTGTCCGGCCCTTTTTTCGAGAGACGTACGTTTCAGCGGCGCTCGACCGGAAACACAAAGATCGAGCGGGTGTCTACGACGCAGATACCTCCAGGTTTCTCCTGTGCTAAACCCGGAGGTTCTCGTCATGCAGCGTCCGTTGAACATCGCCCTGGTGTCCGCCTCCGACCTCGACGGCGAACACGTCCAGGCGATCCACACCCGGGAGCTCGCCCGCGCGCTCGCCCATCCGGAGTCCGACGACTCCGCGGGCCACCAGGTCACGCTGTACACGCGCCGCCACGACGCCGCGGCGCGCTCGCGCGGCAGGCTGGGACCCGGCGCGGCCGTGCAACTGATCGACGCGGGCCCTGCCCGGCCGCTGAACGACGACGAACTGCTCCAGCACGTCCGGGACTTCGCGCAGGGGCTGCGCGACCGCTGGTGCGGCGCCGGACGCCCCGACCTGGTCCACGCGCACGGCTGGATCGGCGGCCTGGCCGCCTGCGCGGTGGCCCGCGAGCTGGGCATCCCCTTCGTGGTGAGCCCGCACGGCCTGGGCGCCGCCGAGCGGCAGGCCGGGCGCGGGGTCCACCCGGCCCGGGCGCGCCTGGAGAAGGCGATCGGGCGGGAGGCCGCGGCGGTCGTCACCGCCTGCGGCGACGAGACCGCCACGCTGGTGCGGATGGGCATCCCCCGCCGCACCATCACCGTGGTGCCGTACGGGGTCGACGGCGACCAGTTCTCGCAGATCGGCCCGGCCATGCCGCAGGGCGGCCGGGACCGGCTCGTCACCGTCGCCCACGACCTGGAGGACGGCGGGGTCGCCACCGCCATCCGCGCCCTCGCGCACGTGCCCGGCGCCGAGCTCACCATCGCCGGCGGCCCGCCCCGCGAGGACCTGGAGAACGACGCCGCCGTGCACCGGCTGCGGCTGCTGGCCAAGGAACTGCACGTCGAAGACCGGGTGATCTTCCTGGGCCGGGTACCGCGCAAGTCGCTCCCCCGGCTGCTGCGCACCGCCAAGCTGGCGCTGTGCCTGGCGCCCGTCCAGCCGTCCCCGCTGGTGCCGCTGGAGGCCATGGCCTGCGGCGTCCCGGTGGTCGCCACCCGGGCCGGCGGCAACGCCGACACCGTGCTGGACGGCATCACCGGCATCCACGTCCCTGCCGGCCGGCCGGTGCAGATCGGCCGCGCCGTCCGGCACCTGCTGTCGGAGGAGACCACCCTGCACGGGTACGCCATCGCCGCCGCCGACCGGGCCCACTCCCGCTTCTCCTGGGACCGCATCGCCGCCGAGACGCTGCGCGCCTACGCCAAGGTGCTGCCCCCCGAGCCCGAGCCCGCGGCCCAGGAGGCCGTCGCCGAAGAGACCGGCGCCGACGTCGAAGAGCCCGTTCTGGTCGGCTGACCCGGACGGCGCTCGGACCCTCGGACCCCCAGACCCCACCCCCGGGTCCGGGGGTCCGAGCATGCCGGGGCGGGCCGGCGCGTCCCCCGGACGGCGCATCCCCCCGCGGGTGCGATACTCGGCGGCATGGGAGGAGGCGATCGCTCCGGGACGCTGATCGGCCGGGCCGCCGAGCTGGCCGCGCTCACCGGGGCACTGGACCGGGCCGCCGCGGGCGCCGCCGGGGTCGTGCTGGTCGGCGGCGACGCCGGCGTCGGCAAGTCGCACCTGGTCGGCGCGCTCACCCGCATCGCCCGCGACCGCGGCTGCACCGTCCTGGTCGGCCAGTGCGCCGAACTCGGCGAGAGCATGCCCTACCTGCCCCTGGCCGACGCCCTGTGGACCGGCTCCCGCGACCCCGCGGTGGCCGCCGCCCTGGAGAGCCGTCCCGTGTTGCGCCGCCTGCTGCCCGACGGCCAGGAGAGCGGCGGCGGCCTCAAGGGCGAACTGGTCCAGCAGCAGCTCTTCGGCGCCGTGCTCGGGCTGCTGGGAGAGCTGGGACGCACCGAGCCGGTCGTGCTCGTCCTGGAGGACCTGCACTGGGCCGACCGCTCCACCCGCCACCTGCTGACCTTTCTGTGCCGCGTGCTGCAGCGCGAGCGGGTGTGCCTGGTCGGCGCCTACCGCACCGACGACCTGCACCGGCGGCACCCGCTGCGCCCGGTGATCGCCGAGCTGCTGCGGCTGCCCGAGGTCACCGGCGTCGACCTGCGCCCCTTCGGGCAGGACGAGACCGCCGAGTACCTCACCGCACTGGCCTCCGACGGCGACCCGCCGACCGCCGAGGAGATCGCGCGGGTGCAGCGCCGCTCCGACGGCAACGCGTTCTACGCCGCCGAGCTGTTCAGCGCCTCCCGCACCGGCGAGGAGCTGCCCTCCGGGCTGGCCGACCTGCTGCTGGCCCGCGTCGAGCGGCTCTCCGAGCCGGCGTCCCGCGTGGTGCGGGCCGCGTCCGTGGCGGGGCGCCGGGTCGACGACGAGCTGCTGCGCCGGGTCTGCGGGCTGGACGAGGCCGCCGCGGGCGAGGCGCTGCGCGAGATCGTCTCGCACCGGCTGCTGATCCCCGACGGCCCCGACGGCTACCGTTTCCGGCACGCGCTGCTGCGCGAGGCCGTCTACGCCGACCTGCTGCCCGGCGAGCGGACCCGGCTGCACGCCGCCTACGCCGCGCTGGTGTCGTCTGAGCCGGACGGGCCGGGCAAGGCGGCCAAGTCCGCGGCCGAGCTGGCCCACCACTCCTTCGCCGCGCACGACCTGCCCGCCGCCCTCGCCGCGTCCGTCCGGGCGGGCCACTGGGCGAAGCGGATGGGCGCCCCGGACGAGGCCCACGAGCACTACGACCGCGCCCTGTCGCTCTGGGACGCCGTCCCCGATCCCGAGCGGCTCGCGGGGCTCGACCGCATCGACCTCGAACTGGAGGCAGTGCGCGCGTCCGGCCGCGCAGGGGAGGCGCGGCACGCCGTGGCCCGCCTGCGCCGCCTGCTCGACGAGCTGGATCCCGCCGACCTCCGCCGGGGCGTGGTGGTGCGCTCGCAACTGGCGCATTACCTGGGCGACCTCGACCAGGTGGAGGAGGCCGTCAGGGTGTCGCGGGAGGCCGTCGGCATGCTGCCCGCCGCCCCGCCCACCGCCGAGCGCGCGGTCGCCCTGTCGGTCTACCTGCGCACGCTGCTGAGCGACGAGAACGACGGCCCTTCCCCGCCCGCCGTCGCCGAGGAGGCCATCGCCACCGCCCGCGCCGTCGGCCACACCGACGCCGAGGCCGCCGCCCTGGTCTCGCTGGCCCTGTACCGGGAGTCCCACGAGGCCGACCCCGAGGTCGGGGCCATGCTGGAGCGCGCCCGCGCCCTCGCGCTGGGCAAGGGCGACAGCCTGATCGGGCTGCGCGCCGCCTTCCACCGCGCCCGCAGCCTGTTCGATCGCGGCGACCTGGCCGGGGCCCGCGCCGCAGCCGCGGAGGACGTGAGGTTCACCCTCGACCACGGCCTCGGCTGGAGCAACTTCGGCGTCATCCTGCGCTGCCTGGACTTCCTGATCCGCTACACGGCCGGCGAGTGGGCGGAGGCCGAGCGGCTGACCGCCGACTTCCCGCTCCAGGTGACCCGCCCGGCCGAGGCCCAGATCTCCGCGTACGCCCTGTTCCTGGAGGTCGCGCAGGGCGCCGACGTCACCGACCGGCTGCGCTGGCTGGAGGCCATCTGGCCGCAGGACATCTTCGTCGCCTACGTCGCACGCGGCCTGGCCGCCGAGCACGCCCTCTGGCAGGGCGACACCGGCACCGCGCTCGGCCACACCGACGTCATCCTGGCCGACCTGCTGCCCCGGTACGACGACGCGAGCATCCGGATCGCCACCACCGCGCTCTGGGCGCACGCCGACCGCGCCGTCCAGGCCCGCGCCGTGGGCGACACCGCGACCGCCGAGCAGTCCGCCAAGGCCGCCGACGCCCTGCTGGAGCGCGCGGAGGGCGCCGCGTCCACCGTCGTGAACGGCACGCCCCGCGCATGGCTCGGCGTGGAGGGTCAGGCCTGGCTGGCGCGCGCCAGGGCCGAGCACGCCCGCGCGCACGGCAAGGGCGACCCCGAGCTGTGGCGCACCGCCCTCGACGCCTTCTCATACGGCTTCACCTACGAGGTGGCGCGTTCCCGATGGCGCCTGGCCGAATCCCTCGCCGCCCAGGGCGCCCGCGACGAAGCCGTGAACGAATGGCGCCGGGCCCTGGAGGAGGCAGAGACGCTGGGCGCGGCTCCGCTCGTCCGGGCGTTGAACGACCTCGGCGCCCGCGCCCGCCTCGCCGCCCAGCAGCCCGCCACCGCCGGGCCCCCGGCCGGCGGCCTGACCGCCCGCGAACGCGAGGTGCTCAAGCTGGTCGCCGAAGGCCGCAACAACAAGGAGATAGCCGCGGCGCTCTTCATCAGCCCCAAGACGGCCAGCGTCCACGTCTCCAACATCCTCGCGAAGCTGAACGTCACCAGCCGCACCCAGGCAGCCGCCAAAGCCCACACCGACGGCCTCCTCACCGACTGACCGTCGGTTCTCCCACCACCGGTGCGCCCGGATCAGGGCGCGGATCGAGTACGCGCTCGTCCGGGCGGACGGCCAGGGTCTCCACCGCCCAGCGGAGCCGCTCCGGGATGGCCATCGGCCGAAACTACAGGAGGCCGCGCCCCGGGATCAGCGGGAGGTCCATGGCGGTGAGCAGGCCGGGCGGCGCCTCCACGACGGCGGGGACCGCGTTGACCAGGCGCATCGCGGTGGCCTTCAGGCCCGCGGTGTTGTGGTCGCCGTCGCTGCCCAGCAGCTGGAGGTCGAGGGTGTAGTCGGGTTCGCCGCGCACCTCGACGCGGTAGCAGCCCGCGCCGGCGGGCTGGGGCCAGGCGGGGGCGAGGTCGTCGCGGAGGCGGGTGACGTGCTCCAGGACGATGACGGGCTTGCCCGCGCGCAGGCCGCGGACCTCGAAGCGGAGGGCGGCGGCGGTGCCCTTCTCGATGGTGCCGGAGGAGACCTCGAAGGTCTCGGGGGCGGGGTAGCGGTGGTGCCATTCGCCGACCTCGTCGAGTTCGACGTCCAGTGCGGCGGCGATCTGGCGGACGACGCTGCCCCACGCCATGGTGAGCACGCCCGGCTGGAGCAGCATGGGCACCTCGTCCAGCGGGCGGCCGAAGCCCATGATGTCGAACAGCACGGTCTTCTGGTCGTAGGTGGCGTAGTTCAGGATCTCGATGCAGCGGATCTCGTCGACGCGCTCGCTGATGCCCGTCAGGGCGAGGGGGAGGACGTCGTTGGCGAAGCCGGGGTCGATGCCGTTGACGAAGATGGAGGCGCCGCCGTCCGCGGCGGCCCGCCGGACGGGCTCGGACATCTCCGGGGGCACGACGCCGTCCGGGAACTGGAGGAAGACGGGGCTGCTGGAGACGACGTTGGCGCCGGACCGCAGGATGCGGCACAGGTCGTCGATCGCCTCCATGATGCGGACGTCGGCCATGGCCGTGTAGACGACGCAGTCGGGGCGCAGCGCCAGGAGGGCATCGGCGTCGCCGGTGGCGGTCACGTTGAGGGCGCGGTCGAGCCCGGCGAGGTCGCCGGCGTCCCGGCCGGCCTTGGCGGGGTCGGAGACCCACACGCCCGCGAGTTCGAGGTCGGGGTGGGCGTCGATGCCGATCAGCGCGTTGCGGCCCACGTTGCCCGTGCTCCACTGGACGACGCGGTAGGTCATCGGGGTCTCCTAGAGGTCGGGCAGGCCGAGGTCGAGGTTGGGCACGTCGATGCCGCCGTCGACGCGCAGGACGCTGCCGGTGACGTACGCGGCGGCCGGGGAGGCCAGGTAGAGCACGGCGGCGGCGACGTCGTCGGGGTCGCCGATGCGGCCGAGGGGCGTGCCCTCCTCCATCTGGGTGCGCATGGCGTCGTCGGCCATCACGATGTCGAGGGCGGAGGTCGCGACCGAGCCGACGGCGATGGCGTTGACGCGGATCCTGGGGGCCAGGTCGAGGGCGGCCAGGCGGGTGTAGTGGGCGAGGGCGGCCTTGGCGCTGCCGTAGGCGAGGTAGCCGCGGCCCGCGACGCGGCCCATGACCGAGGAGATGTTGACGACCGAGCCGCCGTGGCCGAGCAGGTGCGGGACGGCGGCGCGGGTGAGCGCGTGCGCGGTGCTCACATTGAACTGAAACGCGTTCTCGAGATGCCGCGGTTCGGTGTCCATGAACGCGCGGGGCAGGGCACCGCCCATGTTGTTCACCACGATGTCGAGGCGGCCGAAGGCGTCGGCGGCGCGGCCGGCCAGCTCGGCGGCGACGGCGGGGTCGCCGAGGTCGGCGGGGACGACCAGCGCCCGCGCGCCGGCCGCCTCGATCTGCTGCGCCACCTTGCGCAGCTGGTCCTCGGTGCGGGCGGAGACGAGCACGTCGGCGCCCGCCTCGGCGAGCGCGACGGCGCAGGCGGCGCCGATGCCGCGGCCCGCGCCGGTGACGATCGCGGCGCGGCCGGCCAGCCGGAAGCGGTCCATGATCACCGGCGTTCACCTCCGGCCGCCAGCGTAACCAGAACTAGAACATGTTTCAATAATTCCGGGTGCTAGGCGAGGAAGTCGTAGGGGCGGCCGGCGCCCGCCTCGGCCGCGGCGCGGTAGGCCGTCCAGGCCAGCGAGAGGTCCTGCCAGGGCAGGCCGACCGGCGCGTACACGGTGATCTCGCTGTCCTTCACCCGTCCCGGGACCTCGCCGCACAGCAGGTCGCGCAGCGTCCCGGCGGCGTGCCGGACGCCCAGCCCGGCGTCGGCCAGCGCGCCCATCTCCACGGCCAGCGGGATGTCGTCGACCACGACGCGGGCGCTCTCCAGCAGGTCCGGCGACAGCTCGGTCTTGCCGTGCTCGTCGGCGCCCAGCGAGGTGACCTGGGTGCCGGGGGCGATGTCGGCGGCGTGCAGCAGCGGCCGCCGCGACCAGGTCGCCACCACCACGATCTCCGCGCCCTGCACGGCGGTGCGCAGGTCGGGCGCCACCGACGCGGGGACGTCGAGACGCTCGCCGTGCCGCCGGGCGAAGTCGCCCGCGCGCCCGGCGTCCAGGTCGGTGACGGTGAGCGAGCGCACCCCGCGCAGCTCCGACAGGCCGCGCATGACCAGCTCGGACTGGGCGCCGGCGCCGATCACGGTGACGGCCTCGGCGTCCCGGCGGGCCAGCGCGTGCGTGCCGAGGGCGGCGGCCAGCCCGGTGCGCCAGGAGGTGACGGTGGCCGAGTCCAGCAGCGCCAGCAGCTCGCCGGTCTCCAGGTCGTGCAGGCACACCACGCCGCGCAGCGCCGGGCGGCTGCCCGGGAACTTGGCGTTGACCTTGACGGTGTAGGCCGGGATGCCGTCGACCAGGCCGGGCAGCAGCGCGGTGGCGCCGCCGGGGCCGGGCAGCCGGGTGACCGCGCGGTGCGGCGGGACCTCGGCGGGCGCGGCGGTGAACCCGCGGCGCAGCGCGGCCACGCACTCGGCCGGGTCGAGCAGGCCCTCGAGGTCGCTACGGCTCAGGAGCAGGGTCACCGGACCATTCTCGGGGTGATCCCGACCGCGCGTCGAGGTGAGATTCTCACTTTTCCGGGGGTTTGAGTTCTATCACGAGCGCGAACGCGACGACGGCGTTGGCGTACACCATGGCGACCATGACCGCGCCCCGCGTCTCCCCGCCGGCCGCCAGCGCGGCGATCAGCGGCAGCGACAGCACCGACGGCATCAGCGCCCCGGCGAGGATCGGGTAGCGGGCCAGGGCGCGTGCGGCGCGGGGCCGGCCGGCGGCCACCGCGCACACCGCGACGACCACGACGCAGATGACGAGGACGACGGGGTTCACCGGCCGTCACCCGTCCGGCGCCGCCGGTTGCGGCGGTGCAGCAGGACGGCGGCCGTGGTGCCCAGCGCCAGGAACAGCACCTCGCCCACCGCCTGGAGGGCCGGGGCGTCGCGCAGCCACAGCCCCATGGCCAGGGCCGTGAGGACGGCGACCGCGACCTGCGCGACGGTGGCGGTGAGGAGCAGGCCAGGCGACATCGGCTCGGGCGCGTTGTCGCGGCGGGCCCGCGGCGGCCCGCCGGCCTTGCGTCCGGGCGCCATCGGGGCGGTGGAGGCCGGCCGGGGCCGCGCGGTGGATCCCGCACCGGGCGCGGCGCCCGCCGGCGGTGGCGGCGACGCGGCGAGCGGGGCGCTTCCGGGCGGAGGTCCTGCCGGCGGAACGCCGCCGGGCGGAGGGCCGGAGGGCGGGGCGCTTCCGGGCGGAGGGTCGCCGGGCGGGGAGCCGGAGGGCGGCGGGGCGGGGGCGGTGCCCGGACGTGCGGCGGTCCGCGGGAGCGGCGTCTCGGGGACGGTGACGGCCGCCGGCGCGGGCGGGCGCGGTGCGGGGGCGCCGCCGTGCAGCTCGGTCAGGACCTCCGCCATCGTCGGGCGCCGGACGGGCTCCTTGTCGAGGCAGGCGGCCAGCAGCTCCCGCCGGTGCTCGGGGAACGCCGACAGGTCCGGGTCGGCGTTGATGATGCGGTGCAGCACGGCCGGGATGCCGTCGGCGCCGAACGCCGGCTCCCCGGTGGCGGCGAAGGTGAGGGTGACCGCCCAGGAGAACACGTCCGAGGCCGGGCCGACCTCGTCGCCCGCCACCTGCTCGGGCGACATGTACGCGGGCGTACCGAGGACACCGCTGGTCACCGTGGTCGTCGAGGCCACCGCCCGGGCGATGCCGAAGTCGATGACGCGGGGCCCGTCGGGGGCCAGCAGCACGTTGCTCGGCTTGAAGTCGCGGTGCACGATCCCGGCACGGTGGATGCCGTTGAGGGCGGCGGCCGTGCCGATGGCCAGCCGCTCCACGCTCCCGCGGTCGCGCGGCCCGGTGCGGCGGACCAGGTCCTCGAGCGACTCGCCCTCGATGTACTCGCTGACGATGTACGGCCGGTCGTCCTCGACGCCGGCGTGCAGCACGCGGGCGGTGCAGTACGGCTCGACCTCGCGGGCGAGGGAGCCCTCCCGCAGGAACAGCCGGCGGGCCCGGGCGTCGTCGGCCAGCCGGGCGTGCAGGATCTTGATCGCGACGAGTCCTCCGCCGGTGTCCTCGCCCAGGTAGACCGTGCCCTGGCCGCCCTCGCCCAGCAGGTGCAGCAACCGGTACGGGCCCAGGTGCCGGGGGTCGTCGGCGCGCAGGGCCGTCATCGTCGCCATCCGGCGATGATAGGTGATCATGCGGTGCCCGGTCCGGGCGTTCCGGGCACCGGGGTCAGGCGGGACGCCGGCCGCCGCCGTGTCGGACGCGGCGTCGGACAGCCTCTTGACTCCGTCAGGTCACGCCCCTTGCCCAAGAGGTCAGGTGACCATCCGCCCCCCGTTTAACAAACCCACCGCGGGATCTTAGGCACTTTTATGACTTTGCCAGACGAATGCTGATCTCGGACCATGTGCGGTGACCTCCGGCGCGTCAACAGGGGCGCGCCCAACCCCCACTGGAGGCTCAGTGAAACACCGTCATGCCCGCATCCGCGGCACCGCGGCCATCGGGACGGTCACGGGACTGGTGGCGACCGCGCTGGTCGCCGTCCCCGCCGCCCAGGCCGCGGCCGGCTCCCCGGCCGGGTCGGACGTCCCGCCAACCCCCTCCCCGCAGGCGAGCACCGCCAAGCTCGCCCGCTCCCTCGCGGGGACGCTCGGAGCGCGCAGCCCGGGCGCGTACATCGACAGGACCACCGGCAGGCTGGTGGTCACCGTGACCGACGCCGGGGCCGCGCAGACCGTGCGCGCCGCCGGCGCCGAGGCGCGGACGGTCCAGCGCAGCGACGCGGACCTGAAGAAGGTCATGGCCGCCCTCAAGCGGGACGCGACCGTGCCCGGCACGGCCTGGGCCGTGGACCCCGCCGCCAACCAGGTGGTGCTGTCCCTCGACTCCACGGTCACCGGCACGAAGCTGGAGAAGGTGCGGTCCGCGGCGCAGAAGCACGGCGCCGCGATCCGCACCCGGAAGGTCGCGGGCCAGTTCCGCACCTTCACCGCCGGCGGCCAGGCCATCTACGCCGGAGGCGGGCGCTGCTCGCTCGGATTCAACGTCAAGAAAGGAAGCGAGTTCTTCTTCCTGACCGCGGGCCACTGCACCGAGATCGGCGGCGCGTGGTTCTCCGACCAGGCCAACACCCAGAAGCTGGGCGACACCGACGGCAGCAGCTTCCCGGGCAACGACTACGGCATCGTCAAGTACACCGGCTCCCCGGCCGACACGCAGGGGACCGTCCACCTGTACGGCGGCACGCAGGACATCACGGGCGCGGGCGAGGCGACGGTCGGCCAGAGCGTCACCCGCAGCGGCAGCACCACCCAGGTCCACGAAGGGGAGGTGACGGCCCTCAACCAGACGGTGAACTACGCCGAGGGGACCGTCAGCGGCCTCATCGAGACCACGGTGTGCGCCGAGCCCGGCGACAGCGGCGGCTCGCTGTTCGCCGGGTCGACCGCGCTCGGGCTGACCTCGGGCGGCAGCGGCAACTGCACCTCCGGAGGGACGACGTTCTTCCAGCCGGTGGGCGAGGCGCTCAGCGCCTACGGTGTCGAGATCTACTGATCACCGGTCACTGATCGGCCGGTGAAGCCGCACCGGATGATCGCTCCCGGCCCCTGGCCCGCGCGGGTCAGGGGCCGGCGGGCACCTCGAGCGTCCGCAGGATCTCGGCGATCACCTGGGACTGGCGCTCGGCCAGGTAGAAGTGGTCGCCGGGCCACACCTCCACCTTGAACGGCTCCCCGTCGGTGAGCTCGCGCCATCGGGCGGCGGCGCCGGCGTCGACGTGGGAGTCGGACTCGCCCAGCAGCACGGTCACCGGCACCTTCAGCCGCGGCTCCGGCCGGTGCTCGTAGCGCTCGAGGAGGGCGAAGTCGTTGCGGACGTAGGGCAGCACCAGCTCGCGCAGCTCCTCGTCCTGGAGCACCTCGGCGTCGGTGCCGCCCAGCTCCTCCAGCGCCGCGACCACGCCGTCGTCGTCGCGCTCGGAGATCCGGTCCTCGTCGCGGTCGTGCGGCGGGCGGGCGGCGGAGGCGAACAGGTGCACGGGCGGTGTGCCGCGCTCCTGGAGCAGCCGCGCGACCTCGTAGGCCAGCAGCGCGCCCATGCTGTGCCCGAACAGCGCGGCGGGACGGTCCATCAGCGGCGACATCGCCGCGGCGATGAGCCGGGCGAGCTGGTGGGCGTCGGAGACCATCGGGTCCGACATCCGGTCGGCGCGGCCCGGGTACTGCACCGTGTGCACCTCGACGGCGGGGCCGGTCTCCCTGGCCCAGGTGCGGTAGAAGACCGCGGACCCGCCCGCGTGCGGCAGGCAGAACAGCCGCAGCGACGCCCAGGGACGCGTCTCGACGCAGCGGAACCAGGTCAAGGGATCAGCTCCTCCCTCGCGGCCGGCCGCTCGGCCCGTCGCCCGGCCGTGCGGCGCGGCCTCGGGTCGTACGGCAGCGGCCACGGCGCCAGGCGCGGGTCGGGCACCCGCTTGGGGCCGGTGGATTCGGCCGCCACCCGGAAGCCGCGGCGCCGGTAGTTGGCCATGGCGTTCGGATGATCGAGCGTACTGGTCCGCAGCCACACCCTGGTAGCCGGGCCCGCGTGCTCCGCCCACAGGCGTCCGCGCTGCCAGGCCCGCCGCGTGCACTGCTCGACCAGGTAGCCGCCGTACCCCAGGCCCACGAACGCCGGGGTGAGGCCGACCAGGTGCACCTCGGTGTCGCCGCCGGGCTGCGCCTCCAGCTCGAAGAACCCGGCGAGGGTGCCGTCGGCCATGGCCAGCCAGGTGCCCAGTTCGGGGCGCTCCACCCAGGCCCGCCAGTCCTCGTGCGTCCAGGGGAACCGGTCGGTCCAGCAGACGCGGGCGCCGACCGCCGCGTACAGGGCCCGGTTGACGTCGGCCGACGGGCGGCGGGCGAGGGTGAAGGTCATCTCGACGGCGGGCAGCGGCGCGGGCCGCAGGTCGGCGGCGTCGAGCATCTCCATCGCCCACTCGGTGACCGCCGGGACCTCGACGTCGCCGGGCACGTCACCGATCGCCCATCGCCTCGATCAGGCTGGCGGGGCGCATGTCGGTCCAGTGCTCCTCGACGTAGTCGAGGCAGGCCTGGCGGGTGTCCTCGTCCTTGGCGACCGTCCAGCCGGCGGGGACCTCGGCGAACGAGGGCCACAGGGAGTGCTGGCCCTCGCCGTTGACGAGCACGAGGTAGGTGCCGTCGGGGTCTTCGAAGGGGTTGGTCATCGGGTTCCTTCCGGGTGGGTCGGGGGGTCGTCGGTCCGGGTCGGTGGAGGGTCAGTCGAGCTTGTCGAGGCGGGCGGCGAGGACGGCGCCGATCTCGGCGACCGGGCCCGGTTCCATGAGGAGGTGGTGGTCGGCGTCGACCGGGTGGTCCTCGATGTCGCCGCCGACCAGCGGGCCCCAGGTGGAGCGGGCGGTGGGCGATCCGGCGGTGCGGCCCCGGACGGCGGTGAAGAAGAGGAGGTCGCCGCGGTACGGCCCGGGCCGGTACGCCTCGGCCTGCCGCAGCCCGTTCTCGTAGTTGCGGTAGACGTTGACCAGGTCGTCCTCGCCGAGGGTGGCGAGGGCGTCGCCGCGTTCGGCGAGCACGGCCATGATCTGCGCCATGTCGGGGTTGCCGTCGGCGGCGACCATGCGGGCGTCGATGCCGATGGCCTCCAGCAGCTCGGGCAGGACCTCCCGCTTCTCGGTCTCCAGGTCCTGGCCGTGGTAGGCGTCGATGAGCGCGAGCAGCCCGACCCGTTCGCCGCGCTCCTGGAGGCGCCGGGCCATCTCGTAGGCGACCAGCCCGCCCAGCGACCAGCCCGCCAGGTGCCACGGCCCGCCGTCCGGGCGCACGGAGCGGATCTGCTCCAGGTAGTCCTCGGCCATCTCCTCCACCGACCCGGGCAGGTCGGCCTGGGTGAACGCGCGGGCCTGGAGGCCGTACACCGGCCGGTCGGCGCCGAGGTGGCGCTGGAAGCCGAAGTAGCCCCACGACAGCCCGCCCGCCGGGTGGACGAAGAACACCGGGGGACGGTCCCCGGCCGCCCTGATCGGCAGCAGCACCTCGAAGCCCAGCCGGTCCTCGGGCTCGCCGAGTCGGGTGAGGGCCTCCGCAGTCTGGTGGGTGAACACGTCCCGGGGCGTGAACTCCAGGCCGGCGCGGCGGGCGCGGGTGACGAGCCGCAGCACGGCGATGCTGTCGCCGCCAAGGTCGAAGAAGCCGACGTCGGCGCCGGCCCTGTCCAGGCCGAGGACGTCGGCGAACAGTCCGCACAGCAGTTCCTCGCGCGGGGTGCGCGGGTCGCGGCCGGCGGCCGCGGCACCGCCGAGGTCGGGGGCGGGCAGCGCGGCGCGGTCGAGCTTGCCGTTCGGGTTGACCGGGAGGGTGTCCAGCGGCACGAACGCCGCGGGGACCATGTACTCGGGGAGCCGCTCGGCCGCGAACGCCCGCAGCTCCTGCGGCGGCACGTGCGAGACGACGTAGGCGACGAGGCGTTTCGTCCCGGACGCGTCCGCGCGGGCGGCGACCGCGACGTTCGCGACGCCGGGATGGGCGGCGACGGCCGCCTCGACCTCGCCCGGCTCGATCCGGAACCCGCGGACCTTGACCTGGAAGTCGGCGCGGTCGAGGTACTCCAGGACGCCGCCGGGGCGCCACCTCACCAGGTCCCCGGTCCGGTACATCCGGTCGCCGGGGGCACCGAACGGGTCGGCGACGTAGCGTTCCGCGGTCAGCACGGGACGGCCCAGGTAGCCGCGGCCGAGCCCGGCGCCCGCGATGTAGGCCTCGCCCGGCACGCCCGGCGGCACCGGCCGCAGCGCCCCGTCCAGGACGTACACCCGCATGTCGTCGATCGGGCGGCCGAGGACGGCGGAGGTCTCGGCGGGGTCGGCGAGCGGGCCGCGCTGCCCGGCGATCGTGGTGTAGGTGGTCGCCTCGGTCGGCCCGTACACGTTGCCGACCTCGGTCCCGGGGCAGGCGGCCAGCACCTTGCGGATCGCCGCCGGCGACCCGGCCTCGCCGCCGGTGAGGACCTCCCGCACCCCCGCGAACGCCTCCGGCCGCTCCTCGGCGACCAGGTTGAACAGGGTGGTGGTGAGGAAGAGCCCGGTCACGCCGCCGGCCTCGATGATCCGGGCGAGGTCGTCGCCGTGCAGACGGCCGGGCGGGGCGACGACGGCGGTGCCGCCGCGCAGCAGCGGCGTCCAGAGCTCGTAGAGGGAGGCGTCGAAGGCGTGCGCGGAGTGCACCAGGACCCGTTCGTGCGCTTCGCCGGCCAGCCGGGCGTCGGTCGCCAGGTCGGCCACGTCGCGGTGCCGCAGCATGACGCCCTTGGGCACGCCCGTGGAGCCGGAGGTGAACAGGACGCAGGCGAGCCGTTCGGGATGGCACGGCACGCCGGGGTCGGTGGCGGGCCGGGCGGCGAGTTCGGCGTCGTCGTCCACGACCAGGACGCGGGCCCGCGTGCCGGCGGCGGCCACCCGGCCCGCCATGGCGGTGTCGGTGAGGACGACCGGCGCCCCGATCTCGGCGACCGCCCAGGCCGTCCGCTCCGGCGGGTAGCCCTGGTGGACGGGCGCGTACGCGCCGCCCGCCTTCAGGACCGCCAGGCTGCCCACGACCATCTCGGCCGACCGTTCCAGCAGGACGGCGACCGGGGTCTCGGGGCCGACGCCGAGATCGATGAGGCGGTGTGCGAGGCGGTTGGCGCGCGCGTCCAGGCCGGCATAGGTGATCGCCTCCCCCGCCGGGGTTCGGACGGCGACGGCGCGGGGGTGCGCGGCGGCCGTGGCGGCGAAGCGTCCGGTGACGGTGGCGGGGCGGCGGCCGGTCGCGCGGCCCTGCCAGTCGCGCAGGACGTGCGCGCGTTCGCCTTCGTCCAGGACGTCGACGCCCGCGAGCCGGGCGCCGGGCCGGTGGGCGATCGTGTCGAGGATCCGCTCGAACCGGCGCATCATCCGCTCGGCGTCGGCGGGCGCGCACACGTCGGGGCGGTGGTCCAGGCGCAGCGAGAGGCGGGGGCCGGGGACGGCGGCGAAGGTGAACGGGTAGTGGCTGGCGTCGTGGCCGTCCACGGCGTGCAGGGTGAGACCGCCCAGGTCGGTGCCGGCGGCGCCGGGGTCGAACGGGTAGTTCTCCAGCACCGTCATCGTGTCGAACAACGCGCCGCCACCGGCGCCGGCGAGCCGCTGGACGTCGGCGAGACCGAGGTGGTGGTGCGGCAGCAGGTCGGCCTGCTCGCGCTGCAACCGGGCCAGCGCGCCGGCGACCGTGTCACCGGGCGCGATCCGCACCCGCACCGGGAGCGTGTTGATGAACAGCCCGATCATCTGTTCCACGCCGGGCAGTTCGGGCGGGCGCCCGGACACGGCCGCGCCGAACACGACGTCGGTGCGGCCGGTCACGCCGCCGATCAGCACGCCCCACGCGAGTTGCAGGACGGTGCCGAGGGTGACGCCCTCCGCGCGGGCGCGCGCGGACAGCGCGGCGGTGAGCTCCTCGGTGAGCCGGACGCGGACGCGCCCGGGGGCGGCGTCCCCGGGCGGCGGGGCGTTCCGGGCGCGGGGGGCGAGGAGCGTCGGCTCGTCGACGCCGTCCAGGGCCCGGCGCCAGGCGTCCTCGGCCGCCCCCCGGTCCTGCTCGGCAAGCCAGGCCAGGTGGTTCTTGTACGGGACGACGCGCGGCAGCCCGCCGTCGTCGCCCCCGGCCAGGTAGAGCGCGAACAGCTCGGTCTGCAGGACCGGCGTGGACCAGCCGTCCAGGAGGATGTGGTGGTTGGTGAACACCATCCGGTGCAGGTCGTCGCCGAGCCTGACCAGCAGGAAGCGCAGCAGCGGCGGCCGGGCCATGTCGAACGGCCGGGCCCGTTCCCGCTCGGCCAGCGCCCGCGCCTCCGCCTCGCGCTCGGCCGGACCGGGCAGGCCGGTCAGGTCGGCCTCCTCCCACGGCAGCCGCACGGTGCGGTGGACGACCTGCACGGCCGTCCCCTCCTTGCGCTGGCGGAACCCGGCCCGCAGGTTGGCGTGCCGGCGCAGCAGCGCCGCGGCGGCCGCGCGCAGCGCCGCGACGTCCAGCGGCCCGCGCAGGTCGAAGACGATCTGGGCGGTATAGACGTCCCCGCCCGCCTCCGCGTCGTGGAGCGCGTGGAAGAACAGGCCCTGCTGGAGTGGCGAGAGGGGAAGGATGTCTTCGAGCTGAGACTTCCGGTGCTGCTGCGCGGTCAATCCGGCTCCTCTTCCCCGTCCAGGTCGTCGAGTTCGGCGGCCAGTTCGTCGATCTCGTCCTGGTCGATCGACACCAGCGTCAGGTCGGAGGGGGTGAACCCGCCGACGGGGCCGCCGTCCTCCCGGCCGTCCACGACATGTGCGACCAGGCCGCGGAGCGCCTCGCACCACCGGTCGGCCAGGTCCTGGACGCGGGCGGCGTCGAACAGGCCGCCCGCCCAGGTCCAGGTGGCGGTCAGCTCGGGGCCGGTCCCGGGCAGGTCGCGGGTGTGGGCGTCGACCTCGATCGCGTGGACGAGCGCCAGCGCGCCGTCCTGGCCGCCGCCGAGCGCCGCGCTCTCGGCCGCGTCCGCCGGTCCCCAGTCGGTGCCCTCCGGCACGGCGGACCGGCCCAGGTAGTTGAACGCGATCTGCGGCGTGGGCGGCGGGCCCGAGCCGGTGCCCGCGAGGCGGGGGCGGAGCAGGCCGAAGCCGATGCCGTTGTCCGGGATCTCGCGGAGCTGCTCCTTGACCCTCTTCAGCGCGGTGCCGACGGCCTGCCCGCCGTCCCGGACCTCCGCGCGGCCGATCGGGCCGGCGTCGAGCCGCACCGGGAAGAGGGAGGTGAACCAGCCGGCCGTGCGGGACAGGTCCACGCCCGGCACGATCTCCTCGCGGCCGTGCGCCTCCAGGTCGACGAGCACGGCCGTCCCGTCGCCGCCGCGCCAGCCGGCGACCGCGATCGCCAGGCCGGTCAGCAGCACGTCGTTGACGCGGCCGTGGAAGGCGGCGGGCACGTCGGTGAGCAGCGGCCCGGTGATCTCTGCGGGCAGGGCGACGGTCAGGTGCCGGGCGGTCCCGAACGTGTCGGTCGCCGGGTCGAGCGGCCGGTGCGCGAGCGGCGGATCGGGGGTGGCGAGGATCTCCGTCCACAGCGGCAGTTCCGCGAGCCGTCCCGGGTCGGACGCGGCGGCCTGGAGGCGCTGCGCCCAGCGGCGGAAGGAGGTCGGGACCGGCTGGAGGTCGCCGCCCGCCCACGCGGTCACCAGGTCGGGCAGCAGGATCCGCCAGGAGACGCCGTCCACGACCAGGTGGTGGAGGGTGAGGAGCAGCCGCCCGGGGCTGCCCGGGCCGGCGTCGAACCAGACGAGCCGGGCCATGACGCCGCGTTCGGGATCGAGGCCGCGCCGTGCCGCCAGGGCCTCGCGGGCGAGGACCGAGCGCAGCGCCTCGCCGTCGAGCCCGGCGACGTCCACGCGCCGGACGAGCGGGTCCGCGTCGACCGTGCCCGGCTCGGCGACCTCGAACTCCCAGTCCGGGGTGGTGCGGTCCACGCGCAGCCGCAGCATGTCGTGATGGTCGATGAGCCGCCGCAACGCGCGCGCGAGGTCCCGGACGCCAAGGCCGGGCGGGACCTGGAGGAGCATCCGCTGGCTGTAGTCGTCGACGGGGCCGTTCAGCTCCCGGAACCACCGCATGATCGGCGTGGCCGGAACGGGCCCGACGGCGGTCCCGGGCGGTTCGGCCTCGATGGTCCCGCCGGTGTCGTCGCCGGTGGTGCGGGCGATGGCGGCGAGCCGCTCGACGCTCTGGTGCTGGAACACCTCGCGCGGCGTGATCACCAGACCCGACTGGCGGGCCCGCGAGACCAGCTGGATCGCGATGATGGAGTCGCCGCCGAGGTCGAAGAACCCGTCGTCGACCCCGACCCGCTCCAGCCCGAGAACCTCCGCGAACAGCTTCGCGAGGATTTCTTCGTGCTCGGTGCGAGGCGTGCGGGAGGAGACCTTGGCGGAGAAGTCGGGTGCGGGAAGGGCGTTGCGGTCGAGTTTGCCGTTGGCGGTGAGCGGCAGGGCGTCGAGTTCGACGACGGCCGCCGGAACCATGTAATCGGGCAACCGCTCCGAGGCATACCCGCGCAGATCATCGTCCGCCCCGACGACATAGGCGATCAGACGCTCGTCCCGCACCACCACCGCGACATCGGACACGCTCTCGTGGCGCGCCAGCACCGCCTCGACTTCACCGAGTTCGATCCGGAACCCGCGCACCTGCACCTGCTGATCCGAACGCCCCAAGTATTCCAAGCGCCCGTCCGGACGCCACCGCGCCACATCCCCCGTCCGATACATCCGCGCACCAGGAACCCCGAAGGGATCAGCGACGAACCGCTCCGACGAGAGCGCAGGCCGATTGAGATAACCACGCGCCAGACCCGCACCCGCCACATACAACTCGCCCGCCACACCAGCAGGAACGGGCTGGAGACGATCGTCGAGCACGTAAACGCGCAGGTCAGGGATGCCGGTCCCGATGACACTGCCCGACGCGGTAGCAGCCAACGCCCGGTCCAGACGCTGGTAGGACACATGCACCGTCGTCTCGGTGATCCCGTACATGTTCACCAGGACCGGAGCATCATCCCCGTGCCGTGAATACCACTCCTCCAGACGGCCCAACTCAAGAGCCTCACCACCGAAGACCACATACCGCAACGCCGACAAGTCCGCCCCCGGACGCTCCCGATCGGCGGCCATCAACTGGTAGAACGCCGACGGCGTCTGATTCAGAACAGTGACCTTCTCCGCCGCCAGCAACTCAAGGAACTCACCCGGCGAACGCGACGTCAGGTACGGGACGACGACCACACGGCCGCCATGACACAACGCACCCCACAACTCCCACACCGAGAAATCGAACGCGAACGAATGGAACAACGTCCACACATCATCCGCACCGAACCCGAACCACCCCGCCGTCGACCCCAGCAACCGCACCACATTCACATGCGGAACCACCACACCCTTCGGCCACCCCGTCGACCCCGACGTATAAATCACATACGCCGCACTCCCCGGATGAACGGCCACACCCAGATCGCTGTCGGGGTACTCCTCGTACGTTTCCAGGGTGTCGAGGGTGAAGGCCGGTCGCGCGTCCTCCAGCACGTACGCGATCCGTTCCGCCGGGTAGTCCGGGTCGATCGGCACGTACGCCGCGCCCGCCTTCAGCACGCCCAGGATCGCCACGACCAGGTCTGCCGAGCGCGGCAGTCTCAGCGCCACCAGTTCCCCCGGGCGGACGCCCTGCGCGGCCAGGTGCCGGGCGAGGCGGTTGGCCCGCGCGTTCACCTCGCCGTACGACCACGTCCGCCCCTCGAACGTCACCGCCGGAGCGTCCGGACGCTCGGCCGCACGCGCCTCGAACAGCGCCGGGATGGTCGCGTCCCCGGTTTCGGGCGCTGTGACCGTGCGGCCTCCCGCCCATTCGCGCAGGAGCGTGCGGCGTTCGGAGCGGTCGAGGATCTCGGCGGTGCCGATGGGCGCGTCGGGGTCGGCGGACAGGCCGCGCAGCAGCCGTTCGAAGCGGGCGGCGATCGAGCGGGCGGTGGCGGGGTCGAACAGGTCGAGGGAGTATTCGAGACCGCCGTCGATCCCGGCCGGGGCGCCGCCGGCGCCGTGCCGTTCCTCCAGGTAGAGGGACAGGTCGTACTTGGCGGTGCCGGACGGCAGCGGCTCGGCGGCGCCGCTGAGGCCGTCCATTTCGAGCGTGGCCCCGGGGTTGTTCTGGAAGGACAGCACGACCTGGAACAGCGGGTGCCTGGCCATGGAGCGGACCGGGTTGAGGATCTCCACGAGGCGTTCGAACGGAAGGTCCTGGTGGGCGTACGCGGCGAGGTCGGTCTCCTTGACCCGTGCGATGAGCTCCCGGAAGGAGGGGTCGCCCGCCGTGTCGGTGCGGAGGACGAGCATGTTGACGAACATGCCGACCAGGTCGTCGAGGGCCTCGTCCGTGCGTCCGGCGATCGGCGCCCCGATGGGGACGTCGGTTCCGGCGCCGAGCCTGGTGAGCAGTGCCGCGTAGGCGGCCTGCATCACCATGAAGAGGCTGGCGCCGGTTTCGCGGGCGAGTTCCAGGAGGGCGCCGTGGAGGTCGGCGTCCAGTTCGAAGGGGACGGTGCCGCCCCGGTACGAGGCTTCCGCGGGCCGGGGCCGGTCGGCGGGCAGGACCAGCTCCTCCGGCAACCCCTCCAGAGCCTCCCGCCAGTACGCGATCTGCCGCGACACCAGACTCTCCGGATCACCCTCCGACCCGAGCAACTCCTCCTGCCACAGCGTGTAGTCCGCGTACTGCACCGGCAACGGCGCCCACCCCGGCGCACGCCCCTCCACCCGCGCCGCATACGCCGCGATCACGTCGCGGGCCAGCGGCGCCATCGACCAGCCGTCGCCCGCGATGTGGTGGAGCACGAGCAGCAGGACGTGCGTGTCGCCGTCGAGGGCGAACAGCCGCGCCCGCAGCGGCGGCTCCACCGACAGGTCGAAGCCCTGCCCGGCGGCGGCGGCCAGCCCGGCGGGGAGGCGGGCCTCGTCGGTGTCGGTGACGGTGAGCGCGGGCCGGGCGGTCGCGGGGTCGAGGACGAGCTGCCGGGCGGTTCCGGAGGCGTCCGGGAAGATCGTGCGGAGCGGTTCGTGCCGGGTGACGACATCGCCCAGCGCCGCGCGCAGGGCGTCGCGGTCGAGGGCCCCGTGCAGGCGCAGCGCGATCGGCATGTTGAACGCCGCCGAGCGCCCCTCGAACCGGTTGAGGAACCACAGCCGCCGCTGCGCGTACGACAGCGGGATCGTCTCGGGGCGTTCGGCCGCGCGCACCAGGGCGGGCCGCACGCTCCCCGACGCCCGCGCCACGCGTTCGGCCAGCCCGGCGGCGGTGGGCGCCTCGAACAGCGCCCGGACGGGCAGGTCCACGCCGAACGCCGAACGCACCCTGCCGATAAGGCGGGTGGCGGTGAGAGAGTCCCCGCCGAGGTCGAAGAACCCGTCGCCGGCGCCGACCCGCGCCACGCCCAGGACCTCGGCGAACAGCCCGCACAGGATGTCCTCCTGCGGCGTCCGGGGCGCCCGCTCCGCCTCCGCTCCCCCGGTGCCGCCCGCGCCAGGACCACCGCCCGGGCCGCCGCCGGGGGCGGGCAGCGCGGCGCGGTCGAGCTTGCCGTTGACGGTCAGCGGCAGCCCGTCCAGCGCGGTGAGCGTGGGGATCATGTAGCCGGGCAGGTGCGCGGCGGCGTGCCGGCGCAGCCCGGCCAGGTCGGCGGTCGCGGGGACGACGTAGGCGGCCAGCCGCCCGTCGCGGACGATCACGGCGGCCCGCGCCACGCCCGGGTACCGGGCCAGCACGCTCTCGACCTCGCCGGGCTCGACCCGGTGGCCGCGGATCTTGACCTGGTCGTCGACCCGGCCGAGGTGCTCGATCGTGCCGTCGGGCAGCCGGCGGGCCCGGTCCCCGGTGCGGTACATCCGCTCGCCCGGGGCGCCGTACGGGTCGGCGACGAACCGTTCGGCGGTGAGGCCCGGCCGGTCGTGGTAGCCGCGGGCGAGCTGGACGCCCGCCAGGTACAGCTCGCCGGGCGTCCCGGGCGGCGCCGGTTGCAGCGCCGGGTCCAGGACGTAGGCGCGGGTGTTGCGGTAGGGGGAGCCGACCACGGGCGGCCCGCCGTCCGACACCGTCGCGTTCATCGTGTCGATCGTCGACTCGGTGGGCCCGTAGAAGTTGCGGGTGGTGGTGCCGCCGAGGGCGCCCAGCTCGCGCCACAGGTCGTCGCCGATCGCCTCGCCGCCGAGCAGCAGCTGGGACGGGCGGTGCCGGCCGCCGTCCAGCAGCCCGGCCTCGCGGAGCGCGCGCAGGTGCGAGGGGGTGGTGTTGACCAGGTCGATCCTGGCCCGGTCGACGTAGGCGGCGTAGGCCTCGACGTCGCGGCGGGTCCGGTCGTCGATGAGGTGCAGCTCCTGGCCGTACGCCATCCACAGCAGACCCATCCACGAGGTGTCGAAGGAGAACGACGCCAGGTGCGCGAACCGCATCCGCCGCCCTCCGCCGCGCTCGGCGTGCGCGGCGACCGCGGGGTCGAAGAAGGCGGCCCGGTGGGCCTCGAAGTAGTTGAGGACGGCCTCGTGCGTGACGGTCACCCCCTTGGGGCGGCCCGTGGAGCCGGAGGTGTGGATGACGTAGGCGGCGTTGCCCGGCAGCAGCGGCCTGACGCGATCGGCGTCGGTGGGGTCGTGGTCGCGCGGGGCCCCGGCGGCGTCGTCCGGCCGGTCGCCGGCGCGGACGGTCAGCGCGGGGCGGCAGTCCTCCAGCAGCCAGGCGATCCGGTCGGCCGGGTACTCGGGATCGACGGGCACGTACGCCGCGCCGGCCTTCAGCACGCCCAGCAGCGCGACGACGATCTCCGGGGTGCGGGGCAGCACGAGCGCCACCCGGTCCTCGGCGCCGATCCCGTGCGCGATCAGGGCGTGTGCGACCCGGTTGGCGCGGGCGTTGAGCTGCGCGTAGGTCAGCGGGTCGTGGCCTTCGCAGACGAGCGCGACCTCGTCCGGCGCGAGCGCGGCCCGTTCCTCGAACAGCCCCGGCAGCGTCCCGGGGCGCACGCCCGCGGCGGTGTCGTTCCACGCCGCCTGCCGGGCCCGCTCCGCCTCGTCGCCCAGCTCGACCGACCCGATGGGGCGGGAGGAGTCCTCGGCGAACGCCTCCAGGAACCGGCGGACCCGCGCCAGCAGCGCCTCGGCCGTGTCCCGGCCGAACACGTCGGGCCGGTAGTGCAGGCGCAGCGACAGTTCGGGGCCGGGCGCCGCGACCAGCGACAGCGGGAAGTGGGTCGCGTCGTGGGACTCCGCGGCGGCGATCCGCACGCCGTTGAGGGAGCCGTCCATGGACGCCGGGTCGAACGGGTAGTTCTCCAGCACCGTCATCGTGTCGAACAGCGCACCCCGGTGGCCCGCCGCCCGCTGCACGTCGGTGAGGCCGAGGTGGTGGTGCGGGAGCAGGTCGGTCTGCTCGTCCTGGAGCCGTTCCATGAGCGTGGCCAGGGGCTCGCCGGGCCGGTACCGCACCCGCACCGGCAGCGTGTTGATGAACAGGCCGATCATCTGCTCGATCCCGGGCAGTTCCGGCGGACGCCCCGACACGGTCGCGCCGAACACGACGTCGTCGCTGCCCAGCAGGCGGCCGAGCACCAGCCCCCACGCCCCCTGCAGCACGGTGGACAGCGTCACACCGTGGCGGCGCGCGGCCCGGCCGAGCCTGCGGGTGAGCCGCTCGTCCAGGTGGGCGGCGACCGCCTCGGGCGGCGCCGGCGGGCGGCCGGCCGCCTCCGGGGCGACCAGGGAGGGTCCTTCGACGCCGTCCAGGGCACGGCGCCAGGCGTCCTCGGCGGCCCGCCGGTCCTGCTCCGCCAGCCAGGCCAGATAGCTCTTGTACGGGGTGACGCGGGGGAACCCGGTGTCGTGCCCGCCCTGCACGTACAGCAGGAACAGCTCGGTCGCCAGAACCGGCGTGGACCAGCCGTCCAGGAGGATGTGGTGGTTGGTGAAGACCAGCCGGTGCCGGCCGGGCCCGCGCCGCACCAGCACGAACCGCAGCAGCGGCGGCGCCGTCATCGCGAACCCGCGCGCCCGCTCCCGCGCCACCACCGCGTCGGCCTCCGCGTCCGTGGCCGCGTCGACCTCCTCCCACGGCAGGTCCACCGCGCGCGGGATCACCTGCACGGGACGCGACAGGTCCTCGTGCCAGAACGCGGCGCGCAGGTTGGAGTGGCGGCGCAGCAGGGTGGCGGCGGCGGTCTTCAGCGCCGCCGCGTCCAGCGGTCCTTCCAGGTCGAGGACGAACTGCGCCGTGTAGACGTCGGTGCCGTCCTCGTCGAGGAGCGCGTGGAAGAAGAACCCCTGCTGCAACGGGGACAGCGGCAGAATGTCCTCCAGGTCCCCACGGTTCAATTCTTGCTCCTCCAGGCGTCCTGCAGTTTGTCGATCTCCGCTTGGCCGAGGTCGACGAGGAGATCGGACGGGGTGAACCCGCCGCCGCCCTCGCCGCCGTCCCCGCCGGACCCGGCGTGCTCGGCCAGCCCGCGCAGCGCGGTGAACCAGCCCTCGGCCAGGTCCCGCACCTCGTCGCGGGACAGCACCCCGTCCGGCCAGGTCCAGGTGGCCGACAGTTCGGCGCGGCCGTCCGGGTGGTCGCGGGTCACGGCGTTGATCTCCAGGGCGTGCGCCATCGGCATCCGCGGGTCCTCCCCGGCGGGCGGCTCCTCGGGGGCGAGCGTCCAGTCGCCGCCGTCCTCGCCCGGCGCGACCCGGCCCAGGTAGTTGAACGCGATCTCGGCGGGCGGGAGATCGGCCAGCTCGGCGGCGGCCGGTCCGCCCAGATGGCGCAGCAGCCCGTATCCGACGCCGTCCGGAACGGCGCGGAGCTGCTCCTTCACCCGCTTCAGCGCCGCTCCGGCCGCGGGACCGCCCCTTCTGACCTCGGCCCAGTCGGCCGTCCCCGGGTCCAGCCGGACGGGATGGATCGAGGTGAACCAGCCCACCGTCCGGGACAGGTCCAGGCCGGGGACGATGTCCGTACGGCCGTGGCCCTCCACCTCCACCAGCACTCCGCCGCCTCCCCCGCCTGCGCCGCCTGTCCTGCGCCCGCCGCCGCGGTGCTGCCTGCGCCAGTGCGCGACGGCCAGGGCCAGCCCGGTCAGCAGCACGTCGTCGGCCCGGGCGCGGAACGCGGCGGGCACGTCGGTCAGGAGCCGCCCGGTGACCTCGGCGGGCAGGACGAGCGTCAGCGACTCCGCGCGGGCCGCGATGTCGACGCGCGGGTCGAGCGCGCGGGCGGCGACGCGCTGCGGCGGGCCGTCCACGATGTCCAGCCAGGTCTCCAGCTCGTCCCCGGCCCGCGCGGGATCGGACGCCGCCGCCTGGAGGCGCTGCGCCCAGCGCCGGAACGAGGTCGGGACCGGCTGGAGCTCGCCGCCCGCCCACGCGACGACCAGGTCGGGCAGCAGGATCCGCCAGGAGACGCCGTCCACGACCAGGTGGTGCAGCATCACCAGCAGGCGGCCCTGCGCGTCGCCGGCGTCGAACCAGACGAGCTGCGCCACCGTCCCGCCCGCCGGGTCGAGGCGTTCGCGCGCGGCGGCCGCGTGCTCGGCGACGACCGCGCTCAGCTTGTGCTCGTCCAGGCCGCCGACGTCGACCCGGGTGACGAGATCGGCGGCCGTGACGGTGCCGTGCGGGCGCACGACCGGCTGCCACCGGTCGCCGTCCACGTCGAGCCGGAGCCGGAGCGCGTCGTGGTGGTCGAGCAGGATCTGGAGCGCGCCCGTGAGCCGCTCCAGATCGTCGCCGCCCAGACCGGCCGGGGTGCGCAGCAGCATCGACTGGTGGAAGCCGCTGATCAGCGAGGCGTCCCCGCCCACCCGCTCCCGCAGCCACGCCACGATCGGCGTGACCGGCACCGGGCCGACGGCGGTCCCGGGCGGTTCGGCCTCGATGGTCTCGCCGGTGTCGTCGCCGGTGGTGCGGGCGATGGCGGCGAGCCGCTCGACGCTCTGGTGCTGGAACACCTCGCGCGGCGTGATCACCAGACCCGACTGGCGGGCCCGGGAGACCAGCTGGATCGCGATGATGGAGTCGCCGCCGAGGTCGAAGAACCCGTCGTCGACCCCGACCCGCTCCAGCCCGAGAACCTCCGCGAACAGCCTGGCGAGGATTTCCTCGAAAGGCGAGCCGGGCTCCCGCAAGGACACCTTCGCCGCGAAATCCGGCGCGGGAAGGGCGTTGCGGTCGAGTTTGCCGTTGGCGGTGAGCGGCAGGGCGTCGAGTTCGACAACGGCCGCCGGAACCATGTAATCGGGCAACCGCTCCGAGGCATACCCGCGCAGATCATCGTCCGCCCCGACGACATAGGCGATCAGACGCTCGTCCCGCACCACCACCGCAACATCGGACACGCTCTCGTGGCGCGCCAGCACCGCCTCGATCTCACCCAACTCGATTCGGAACCCGCGAAGTTGTACCTGCTGATCCGAACGCCCCAGGTATTCCAGCCGCCCGTCCGGACGCCACCGCGCCACATCCCCCGTCCGATACATCCGCGCACCAGGAACCCCGAAGGGATCAGCGACGAACCGCTCCGACGAGAGCGCAGGCCGATTGAGATAACCACGCGCCAGACCCGCACCCGCCACATACAACTCGCCCGCCACACCAGCCGGAACGGGCTGCAAACGATCGTCGAGCACGTAAACACGCAGTTCAGGGATGCCGGTCCCGATGACACTCCCCGACGCGGTAGCAGCCAACGCCCGGTCCAGACGCTGGTAGGACACATGCACCGTCGTCTCGGTGATCCCGTACATGTTCACCAGGACCGGAGCATCATCCCCGTGCCGTGAATACCACTCCTCCAGACGGCCCAACTCAAGAGCCTCACCACCGAAGACCACATACCGCAACGCCGACAAATCCGCCCCCGGACGCTCCCGATCGGCGGCCATCAACTGGTAAAACGCCGACGGCGTCTGATTCAGAACAGTGACGCGCTCCCGCTCCAGCAACTCAAGGAACTCACCCGGCGAGCGCGAGGTCAGGTACGGGACGACGACCACACGGCCGCCATGACACAACGCACCCCACAACTCCCACACCGAGAAATCGAACGCGAACGAATGGAACAACGTCCACACATCATCCGCACCGAACCCGAACCACCCCGCCGTCGACCCCAGCAACCGCACCACATTCACATGCGGAACCACCACACCCTTCGGCCACCCCGTCGACCCCGACGTATAAATCACATACGCCGCACTCCCCGGCGACACCGGAACGCCCGGATCGGTGTCGGGAAGGTCGCCGGGGACCTCGACTGCATCGAGGGTCAGGACGGGCCGGGCGTCGTCCAGCATGTGGGCGATGCGCTCGGCCGGGTAGTCCGGGTCGATCGGCACGTACGCGGCCCCGGTCTTCAGCACCGCGAGGATCGCCACGACCAGGTCCGCGGAGCGCGGCAGTCTCAGGGCCACGAAGCGTTCGGGACCCGCGCCGCGCTCGATCAGATACCGGGCGAGGCGGTTGGCCCGCGCGTTCACCTCGCCGTACGACCACGTCCGCCCCTCGAACGTCACCGCCGGAGCGTCCGGACGCTCGGCCGCACGCGCCTCGAACAGCGCCGGGATGGTCGCGCCGTCGCCCGTCCCGGCGGCGGCGGTGTCGGTGCCGGTGTCGGCGGTGTCGGTGCCGCCTCCGGCCCAGCGGGTGAGGATGGTCTCCCGTTCGGCGGGGTCGAGGACGTCGACGGTGCCGATCGGGGCGTCGGGGGCGGCGAGGAGCCCGGTCAGGTAGCGCTCGAAGCGGGCGGTCAGGCGCTCGGCGGTGGCGGGGTCGTACAGGTCGAGGGCATACTCGAGTTCGCCGTCGAGACCGTCGGCGCGCTCGGTGAGGATCATCAGCAGGTCGAAGCGGGACACTCCGGCGTTCAGCGGCTCGGGTTCGGCGCTGAAGCCGGGCATCTCCAGCCTGGCCTCGGGGTTGTTCTGGAAGGTGAGCCCGACCTGGAATAGCGGGTGGCGGCCGAGGTGGCGGGGCGGGTTGAGGACCTCCACGAGCCGTTCGAACGGGACGTCCTGGTGGGCGTAGGCGGCCAGGCCGGTCTCCCGGACCCGTGCGACGAGCTCCCGGAACGAGGGGTCGCCGGAGGTGTCGGTGCGGAAGACGAGCATGTTGACGAACATGCCGACCAGGTCGTCCAGCGCGTCGTCGGTGCGTCCGGCGATGGGTGAGCCGATGGGGACGTCGGTTCCGGCGCCGAGCCTGGTGAGGAGGGCGGCGAAGGCGGCCTGGGCGACCATGAACGGGCTGGCGCCGGTCTCGCGGGCGAGGGCGAGGAGCGCGTCGCGCACTTCGGCGCCGAGGCGGAAGCGGGCGGTGCCGCCCCGGTACGAGGCTTCCGCGGGCCGGGGCCGGTCGGCGGGCAGGACCAGCTCCTCCGGCAACCCCTCCAGAGCCTCCCGCCAGTACGCGATCTGCCGCGACACCAGACTCTCCGGATCACCCTCCGACCCGAACAGCTCCTCCTGCCACAACGTGTAATCCGCGTACTGCACCGGCAACGCCGCCCACCCCGGCGCACGCCCCTCCACCCGCGCCGCATACGCCGCGATCAGGTCCCGGGCCAGCGGCGCCATCGACCAGCCGTCGCCCGCGATGTGGTGCATGAGCAGCAGCGCGACGTGTTCGTCGGGGGCGAGCCGGAACAGGTGGGCGCGCAGCGGCGGCTCGGCGGAGATGTCGAAGGCGTGGCCGGCGGCCATGCCGAGCCGGGCGGGCAGCTCGGCCTCGGTGGTGTCGGTGGTCTCCAGCTCGGGACGGGCGGCGGCGGGGTCGAGGACCACCTGCCGGGGGACGCCGTCGCTGTCGGGCAGGATCGTGCGGAGCGACTCGTGGCGGGCGACGAGGTCGCCGAGGGCCTCCTGGAGCGCGGCGGGGTCGAGGGCGCCGCGGATGCGCAGCGCGGCCGGCATGTTGTAGGTGGCCGAGGGGCCCTCGAAGCGGTTGAGGAACCACAGCCGCCGCTGCGCGTACGACGGCGGGAGCGGATCCGGGCGTTCGCGCGGTTCCAGCGGCGGGCGGGCGGGGCGGCCGGTGTCCGGGTCGTGGAGGCCGTCGAGCAGCGCGGCGATCCCGGCGACGGTGGGCGCCTCGAACAGCGCCCGGACGGGCAGTTCGGCGGCGAGGGCGCGGCGGATCCGGCCCGCGACCCGCATGGCGATCAGCGAGTTGCCGCCGAGGGCGAAGAAGTCGTCGTCGATCCCGACGCGGGGGACGCCGAGCAGGTCGGCGAAGACGGCGGCGACGGTCTCCTCGCGGGCGTCGCGCGGCGCCCGGTACGGGGCCGCGGCGGGCGCGGCGTCCAGGTCGGGCCTGGGCAGCGCCTTGGTGTCGACCTTCCCGTTGGGGGTGAGGGGTAGTGCGTCGAGGACGACGACGGCGGCCGGGACCATCGATTCGGGGAGGCCGGCGCGCACGTGGGCGCGCAGTTCCTCGGGGTCGACGGTCTGGCCGGGCGCGGCGACGACGTAGGCGACCAGGCGTTTCACCGCGGGTTCCACGGCGGCGGCCGCGGCGGCCGCGGTCTCCGTGGCGCGGCGGCGGTCGTCGGCGCCTGGCAGGTCCAGGCCGGAGACGGTGGCGGCGGCGTCGGCGGTGACGGCCGCCAGGACCTGGACGTACCAGGCGGTGAACTGCTCGGCGGTGGCGCGGTCGAAGAGGTCGAGGGCGTGCTCCAGCGTCCCGGCGAGCGCGCCGTCGCGTTCCTCGAGGAGGAATTCGAGGTCGAACTTGGCGACCCCGGCGTCGATCGGTTCGGGCTCCACGGTCAGGCCGGGCAGTTCGACGGCCGCCCGGGGGTTGTTCTGGAGGGTGAGCATGACCTGGAAGAGCGGGTGCCGGGCCAGTGACCGCGCCGGGTTGAGGGCTTCGACGAGCCGCTCGAACGGGACGTCCTGGTGGGCGTGGGCGGCCAGGTCGGTCTCCCGGACGCGGGTGAGCAGTTCGGCGAACGCGGGGTCGCCGGAGGTGTCGGTCCGCAGCACCAGGGTGTTGACGAAGACGCCCACCAGGTCGTCGAGCCCGGCGTCGGTCCGTCCCGCGACCGGCGTGCCGATCGGGATGTCGGTGCCCGCGCCCAGCCTGGTGAGCAGGGCGGCGAGCGCGGCCTGGAGCACCATGAACACGCTGACCTGGTGCTCGCGGGCCAGCGCGGTGACCTTGGCGTACAGGGCGGCGTCCACCTGGAAGGGCACCTGCCCTCCCCGGTAGGAGGCGCGCGGCGGGCGCGGCCGGTCGGCGGGCAGGTCGAGCTGGTCGGGCAGCCCGGCCAGGGCCTGCTTCCAGTAGGCGAGCTGGCGTGCGGCGAGGCTGCCGGGGTCGTCCTCGGCGCCGAGGAGGGCGCGCTGCCAGAGGGCGTAGTCGGCGTACTGCACCGGGAGCGGCGCGGGCCACCGGGGGGCTGCGCCGTCGCGGCGTGCCAGGTAGGCGGTGATGACGTCGCGGGCCAGCGGGGCCATGGACCAGCCGTCCCCGGCGATGTGGTGCAGGACGAGCAGCAGGAGGTGCTCGCCGGGCGCGGTCCGGTAGAGGTGGGCCCGGACGGGGAGGTCGGCGGTCAGGTCGAAGCCGCGGGTGGCGTCGGCGAAGACCGCGTCGTGCAGGCTGCCCGCCGCGACCTCGCCGGTGGTGAGGATCAGGCGCGCGGCGGCGTCGTCCGGGGTCAGGATCCGCTGGTGGGGCGCGCCGTCGATGTCGCCGAAGACGGTGCGGAGCGACTCGTGGCGGGCGACGACGTCGGCGAGGGCGGCGCGCATCGCCGCAGGGTCCAGCTCACCGGTGATCCGCAGCGGGATCGGCATGCTGTAGGTCGCGCCCGGCCCTTCCAGCCGGTCCAGGAACCAGAGCCGTTCCTGCGCGTACGACACCGGCAGGGGGTCGGGGCGGCGGGCGGCGGGCACGGGTTCCAGGGCGGGCCGCCCGTGCCCGGTCCCAGCGGCGGCGGCGTCGAGTTGCGCGGCCAGGCCCGCGACGGTCGGGGTCTCGAACAGGGCGCGGACGGACAGTTCGGCGCCGAAGGCGGCGCGGGCGCGGGCGGCCACGCGGGTGGCCTTGAGCGAGTCGCCGCCGTGGTCGAAGAAGCCGTCGTCGACGCCGATGTCGGGGAGGCCGAGGACGTCGGCGACGATGCCGCGCAGGATCTCCTCGCGGGCGTCGCGGGGGCCGCGGCTCGGGGCGGGCCCGGCGGGCGTGGAGAGGTCGGGGGCGGGCAGCGCGGAGCGGTCCAGCTTCCCGTTGGGGTTGAGCGGCATCGCGTCCAGCACCACGACCGCCGCCGGGACCATGTGGGCGGGGAGCGTTCCGGCGACGAAGGCGCGCAGCTCGGCGGGGTCGCAGGGGGCGCCGGCGGTGACGTAGCCGACCAGCGCGGTGTCGCCCGCGGCGTCCAGGCGGGCCACGACCGCGCTCCGCGTCACGGCCGGGTGGGCCGCCAGCGCGGCCTCGATCTCGGCCGGCTCGATCCGGAAGCCGCGGATCTTCACCTGGTCGTCGAGGCGCCCGAGGTGGTCGAGCTGCCCGCCGGGGGTCCACCGGACGAGGTCGCCGGTGCGGTACATCCGCTCGCCGGGCTCTCCGAACGGGCAGGCGACGAACCGTTCCGCGGTCAGGTCCGGACGCCGCAGGTAGCCGCGGGCCAGGCCGCCGCCCGAGATGTACAGCTCGCCCGGCACGCCCACGGGCACCGGCCGCAGCGCGGTGTCCAGCACGTGCAGCCGGGTGTTGGCGGCCGGCCGGCCGATCGGCGCGTGCCCTGCCGCGTTGCCGTCGTCGAACCAGCTGGTGACGTAGACGGTCGCCTCGGTGGGGCCGTAGATGTTGGAGATCCGCGCGTCCGGCAGGGCGGCGCGGACCTCGTGCACCAGCCGGGGCGGCAGCATCTCCCCGCCGAGCACGACATCGTCCACCCGCAGCCCCAGCCCGCCGCGCGCCAGCAGCGCGGACACCGCGGACGGCACGCCGCTGGCGAGGGTGCCCTCCCAGCCGCCGCGCCCGGCGACCTCCAGCAGGTCCTGGACGATCTCGACCGAGCCCCCGGCGGTGAGCGGCACCAGCCATTCGAACACCGACAGGTCGAAGCTCAGCGAGGCGGCGAACAGGACCCGCGACAGCCGGGCGGCGCCGTAGCCCGCCACCGCCCCGGCGGCGAAGTCGACGACGTTGGCGTGCGAGACGACGACGCCCTTGGGCCTGCCGGTGGAGCCGGAGGTGTAGATGGCGTAGGCGGGGTTGCCCGGCCGCAGCGGGCGGGCCCGGTCGGCGTCGGTGACGTCGGCGCCGGAGTAGGCCGTCAGGTCGAGCGTGCCGAGGTCGACGCCGGGCGTGCCGCCGGGCAGTTCCGCGCCGCCGCTGACGAGGGCGCAGGCGGGGGCGGCGTCGGCGAGCATGTAGGCGATGCGGTCGGCCGGGTAGGCGGGGTCGATCGGCAGGTACGCGGCGCCCGCCTTCAGCACGGCCAGCGCGGCCACCACCAGGTCGGCGTCGCGCGGCAGCGCCAGGGCGACGAAGTCCTCGGCGCCGACGCCCATGCCGATCAGGTGGCGGGCCAGCCGGTTGGCGCGGGCGTTCAGCTCGGCGTAGGTCAGGGTGCGGGCGCCACCGGCGGAGATGACGGCGGGGGCGCCGGGCGTGCGGGCGGCCTGGGCCTCCACCAGGTCGGGGACGACACCGGCCGGGACCTGCAGCGCGGTGTCGTTCCACTCGCGCAGCAGCCGGTGCCGTTCGGCCTCGTCGAGCAGGTCCGCCTCGCTGATCGGCCGGTCCGGGTGGGCGGCGGCGTGGGCGAGCAGCCGCACCAGGCGGGCGGCCAGGGCGGAGGCGGTCCCGGGGTCGAACAGGTCGAGGGCGTACTCCAGGCGGCAGTCGAGCCCGCCGGGCTCGCCGCCGGGGCCGGTCAGCTCCTCGACCAGCAGCGCCAGGTCGAAGCGGGAGACGCCGGGGTCGACGGGCTCGGCCTCGACGGTCAGGCCGGGCAGCTCCACGCGGCGGGCCGGGTTGTTCTGGACGGAGATCATCGTCTGGAACAGCGGGTGCCGCGCCATGGAGCGCCGCGGATTGAGCACCTCGACCAGCCGCTCGAACGGGACGTCCTGGTGGGCGAAGGCGGCCAGGTCGGTCTCCCGGACGCGCGCGAGGAGTTCGGCGAACGCCGGGTCGCCGGAGGTGTCGGTCCGCAGCACCAGCGTGTTGACGAAGACCCCCACCAGGTCATCGAGCTTCTCCTCGGTCCGTCCGGCGACCGGGGACCCGATCGGGATGTCGGTGCCCGCGCCCAGCCTGGTGAACAGCGCGGCCAGCGCGGCCTGCACGACCATGAACAGGCTCGCCCGGTGCTCGCGGGCGAGTCCGGTGAGCGCCGCGTGCAGGTCGGCGGGGATCGTGAACGGCTCCTGCGCGCCCCGGTACGACGCGCGTGCCGGGCGGGGCCGGTCGGCGGGCAGTTCCAGTTCCTCCGGCAGCCCGGCCAGGGCGCGCCGCCAGTAGCCGAGCTGGCGGGCGATGACGCTGCCGGGGTCGTCCTCGGCGCCGAGCAGCGCGCGCTGCCAGACGGCGTAGTCGGCGTACCGGACGGGCAGCGGCGCCCACTCCGGGGCCCGCCCCTCGGCCCGCGCCGCGTACGCCGTGATCACGTCGGTGGCCAGCGGCCCCATCGACCAGCCGTCCCCGGCGATGTGGTGCAGCACGAGCAGCAGCACGTGCTCCTCGGGTCCGAGGCGGAAGACGGTGGCGCGGATCGGGATCTCGGCGGTGAGGTCGAAGCCCCGGGTGGCCTCGGCGAGCACAGCCCCGGGCAGGTCCGCGGCGGTGACGGCGACGGTCTCCGGTTCGGCCGCCGCCTCGCCCGGGGCGAGGATCCGCTGGTACGGCTCGCCCCCGGACTCGGTGAACACGGTCCGCAGCGGCTCGTGGCGGGCGAGGACGTCGCGCATGGCGGCGCGGACGGCGTCCAGGTCCAGCGGCCCGGTGAGGCGCAGCGGGATCGGGATGTTGTAGGTGGCGGACGGGCCTTCGAGATCGTTCAGGAACCACAGCCGCCGCTGCGCGTACGAGACCGGCGCCGAACGTGTCGCGGGCGCGTCCGCCGCCGTGTCCGGCCGTTCGGCGGGCATCAGTGCGGGCCGCGCGGGGCCCTCGTTCGCGGGCCCGCCGTCCGCGGATCCGGCGAGGAGGGCGGCCAGGGCGGCGACGGTCGGGTTCTCGAACAGCGCCCGGACGGGCAGGTCGGCGCCGAGCGCGGTGCGGGCGCGGGACACCGCGCGGGTGGCCTTGAGGGAGTCGCCGCCCAGCGCGAAGAAGCCGTCGTCGACGCCGACCCGTTCCACGCCCAGGACCTCGGCGAAGATCGCGCAGAGGGCCTCCTCGCGGGCGTCGCGCGGGCCGCGGCTCCCGGCGGAGGCGGCGGACGCCGCGAAGTCGGGGGCGGGCAGCGCGGCGCGGTCGAGCTTGCCGTTGGGGTTGAGCGGCAGCGCGTCCAGGACGACCACCGCCGCCGGGACCATGTACTCCGGCAGCCGGGCCGCCACGTGCGCCCGCAGTTCCGCGCCCGTCGCGGCACCGGCCGCGTGCCCGGCCGGCACCGCGTAGCCGACCAGGACCGTGTCCCCGGCGGCGTCCCGGCGCGCGACCACGGCGCTGCGCGCGACGGCCGGGTGCGCGTCCAGCGCGGCCTCGATCTCGCCGGGCTCGATCCGGAAGCCCCGCACCTTGACCTGGTCGTCGACCCGTCCCAGGTACTCCAGCCGCCCGGCCTCGTCCCAGCGGACCAGGTCGCCGGTCCGGTACATGCGCTCGCCCGGCGCCCCGAACGGGCAGGCCACGAACCGTTCGGCGCTCGGCCCGGGGCGGCGCAGGTAACCGCGGGCCAGCCCGCCGCCCGCGAGGTACAACTCGCCCGGCACTCCGGCGGCGACCGGGCACAGCGCCGCGTCCAGGACGTAGGCGCGGGTGTTGGCCAGCGGGCGGCCGATCGGCGCGTGCCCGGCCGCGTTGCCGTCGTCGTGCCAGGCGGCGGCGTAGACGGTGGCCTCGGTGGGCCCGTAGATGTTGGAGACGCGGGCGCCGGGGACGGCGGCCCGCAGGTCCTGGACGAGCCGGGCGGGCAGCGCCTCGCCCGCCAGCACCACGTCCCCGGCCGCCAGCTTCGGGCCGGTCTCCAGCAGCGCCGCCATCGCCGACGGCACCCCGCTGACCAGCGTGCCCTCCCAGCCGCCGCGCTCGGCGACCTCCAGCAGGTCCCGCACGATCTCGATCCGGCCGCCCACCGCCAGCGGCGCGAGCCACTCGAACACCGACACGTCGAAGTTCATGGACGTGGAGAACAGCACCCGCGCCAGCCGCTCGGGCCCGAAGTCCTCCTCCGCCCACGCGCAGAACCCGACCGCGCCGGCGTGCGACACCACCACGCCCTTGGGGCGCCCGGTCGAGCCCGAGGTGTAGATGGCGTAGGCGGCGTTCTCCGGGCGCAGCGGCCGCAGCCGCTCGGCGTCGGTCACGTCCCCGGCCGGGTGGCGGTCGAGGGCCGTCCGGTCCGGCAGGACGCGCGGGACGCCGTCCGGCACGCGCCCGGCGTCCCCCGCCGTCGTGATCACGCACGCGGGGGAGGCGTCGTCCAGCATGAACGCGACGCGGTCGGCCGGGTAGGCCGGGTCGACCGGCAGGTACGCGCCGCCCGCCTTCAGGACCGCCAGCGCCGCCACCACCAGGCCGGCGTCGCGCGGCAGCGCGAGCGCGACGAAGTCCTCCGGGCCGACGCCGAGGCCGATCAGGTGGCGGGCCAGCCGGTTGGCGCGGCCGTTCAGCTCCGCGAACGTCAGCTCGGCGCCGTCGTGCACCACCGCGACGGCGTCGGGGGTGCGCGCCGCCTGCGCCTCCACCAGTTCCGGGACGACGCCGCCCGGCACGGGCAGCGCCGTGTCGTTCCAGCCGTGCAGCACCCGCCGCCGCTCGGCCTCGTCCAGGATCTCCACCTCGCGCAGCGGGGTGGACGGGTCGGCCTCCCCCAGGGCGCGCAGGTAGCGGATGTAACGGTCCTGGTGGGAGGCGACCTGCGCCGCGGTGTAGAGGCCGGGGTGGGCGTCGAAGTCGACGCGCATGCCGGCGCCGTCGAAGTTGTCGTAGATGTTGATCGACAGGTCGTCGACCGGGCCGGTGGTGATGGCGTGCATCCGGGCGGGCGTCCCGGCGAAGTCCAGCCGGTAGTCGTAGGCCATGATGTTGATGACCGGCCCGTGCAGGCGGCGCCGCTCCCCCAGCAGCCGCAGGTCCCGCAGCAGGTCCTCGCGCCGGTAGCGCTGGTGCCGCAGCGCCCGCGCGGCGGCCCGGGTCGCCGCGCGCACCAGTTCCTCGACCGTCATCTCCGGCCGCACCGCCACCCGCAGCGGCAGGACGGTCGACAGCTGGGCGGGCGTCTCCACCGCGACCTGGGAGGTGCGGCCGGCGACCGCCAGGCCCAGGATCACATCGCCGGTGCCGGTCATCCGGGCCACGTACGCGGCGGTCGCGGCGATCGCCAGGCCCTGCGCGGCGGTGCGCAGCCGGCGCGCCCCCTTCGCCAGCGCCGCCGACTCCTCCGGCGGGATCACGGTGGTCCGGCTCAGGTAGTCGGCGGTCGGCTCGGCCATCCCCTCGGCCAGGCTCACCGCGACCGGCCGGTCGGCGAACCGCTCGGTCCAGTACGCGCGGTCCCGCTCGTACCGCTCCGAGTCCCGGTAGGCGGCGTCCTCGGCCAGCAGCGCCCGGTACGAGCCGCGCGCGGCCGGCTCGTACTCGCCGCCGCGGGCCAGCACGGTGTAGATCTCGGCGAAGCGGCGGCTGATCACCGACCCGCTGTGGGCGTCCCCCAGGATGTGGTGCGCGCGGATGAACCACCGGTACCGGTCCGGGCCGAGCCTCAGCAGCGCGGTCACGTACAGCCGCTCGGCGTCCATCGGCAGCGGCTCGGCCATCCGCGCCCGCATCCAGTCCCGCGACGCGGCCTCCGGGTCGGCCGCGCCGCTCAGGTCGACCAGCGGGACGGCCGCCGGCGCGGCGGGATCGATGATCTGGCAGGGCGCCCCGTCGCGCTCGGCGATCCGCAGGTGCAGCGCCTCGGCCTCGGGCGCGGCGATCCGGGCCACCCGGTCGAACACCGCCGGGTCGACCGGTCCTTCGATGTCGATGTACTGCGCGATGTGAATCGGGGTGCGCGGCGCCAGTTGCTGCGCGTACCAGACACTGCGCTGGGCGGCGGAAAGGGGCACGTACTCGATAGCGGACATCACGCGGTACTTTCCCGGTCAGAGGCTTTTTCGCGCCGTCCGCGCGCAGCCGGAAGCGGCGCCGTGCGCACGGCGGAACCGAAGCGGAAAATGCAGAACGAGCACAATGCGTCGGACTGTCCCCATCCCCTTTCCCGAGCCTTCCCCCGGGTCGCCGGAAGGCATGCCCGGCGTTGGCCGCGCATGCCGGTACGGACCCCACCGGTGACCGGGGCCGCCACTTTCCACCGCCGGCGAGATCCGTTCTCGACCACGTCTCTACTCAGGAGTAGCGGAGGGACAGTCAACCAGCGGCGTCACGCGGCCCGCAATCCCCTCATGTGTAGAACTTGGCCCCTGGAATCGCTCACGTCTGTGACAAAAGATCGGCGCGCCCGCGCATCGCCGGACGCGTCTGTCGCGCGGGAAGTGACAAGGATCGGCCACCCTTTTCGGTCATCCTGATTACGTACAGTGAGCGATCGCGCCCTCGCACGCCGTCATCCTCCGGCGTCAGGGCGGCGTCAGGGCGGCGTCAGCGCGCGGGGTACTCGTGCACGACGACCGCCGCCGCCCCCACCGACGGATGGCGCTGCAGCACGGCCTCGATCTCGCCGAGCTCCATCCGCACCCCCGAGATCTTCACCTGCCGGTCGACGCGTCCCAGGTACTGCAGGACGGGCCGGTCCTCGCCGCCCGCGCCGGGCGGCAGCAGCCGCACCGCGTCGCCGGTCCGGTAGAGGCGCCCGGCGCCGCCGACGAAGGGGTCCTGATAGAAGGCGTCGCGGGTGCGCTCGGGATCGCCCAGGTAGCCGCGCCCGACGCAGATGCCGCCGACGAACAGCTCCCCCGTCTCGCCGACGTCGCACGCGGCCCACCCCGCGCCCTCCGGGCCTCCGTCCTCGAGGCGGCGCAGCACGTACAGCCGCGCGTTGACGATGGGCGTCCCGATCGGAAGGCGGAGAAGGTCCAGGTCGAGGGCCGTGACGGTGTGGTGGGTGACGTCGTCGGAGCACTCGGTGGGCCCGTAGGCGTTCAGCAGCCCGGCCCGCGGCATCGCCTCCAGCCAGCGGCGGGCCAGCTCGGCGGGCAGCTCCTCCCCCGTGGCGATCATCCAGCGCAGCCCGTCCAGGGCGGTGCCGCCGCCGTCCGCGGCCCCGCCGGCCGCGCCGCCGGCGAGGTCGTCCAGCAGGTGCCTGACCATGGTCGGGACGAGCTCGACGACGGTGATGCCCTGCTCCGCCACGGCACGCGCGAGCGCCACCGGATCGTGCCCGACCTCGTCGCCCACCACGTCCACCCGGCCGCCCACCAGGAGCGGGCACAGCATCTGCCACACCGAGATGTCGAAGCCCAGCGGGGCGGTCTGCGCCACCACGTCCGCGCCGGTCAGCCCCAGGTCGACGATCTTCGCCCGGAGATGGTTGAGCATGCCCCGGTGCTCGACGACCGCGCCCTTGGGACGGCCGGTGGAACCCGAGGTGAACAGGACGTACCGGGGCTGGTCCGGCGACTCCAGGCGGGCCGGGCCGCGCCACGGCTCGCACGCCGCCGCCTCCCCCGCCCGCACGACCGCGCAGCCCGCCGCGGCGGCGCCCTCCAGCAGCGCGGGCGCGGTCTCGCCCTCGTCCACGACCAGCAGGAACGGCGCGCCCGCCTGGGCGAGCACGTCCCGGACCCGGGCCGCCGGCCAGGTCGCGTCGGCGGGCACGTACAGGGCGCCGACCAGCTCGATCGCCAGGAACGCCGCCACCACGGTCGCGCACCTGCCGCCGCCCACGCCGACGACCGTGCCGGGCCCGGCCCCGGACCGCTCCAGCAGCGCGGCCAGCCGGCGCGCCTCGGCGGCCAGCCCGCCGTAGGTGAGGGTACGGGAGGCGTCGGCGACGGCGGGACGGTCGCGCTCGGCGGCGATCCGCTCGACCGCGGTGATGACGGGATCGTCCAGGTCGACGGTCAGGTCACGGGTCATGCCGAGCCGCTCGGCCAGCTCCGCCGCCCGCCGCGCCTGCTCCTCGCCGATCTCCAGGACGGGCAGCTCCGCGCGGTCAAGGAGCCGGGTGGACACGGGTCCGCGAGCGTCCATCATCACTCTCCGTAAGATCGAACTTCTCCACCGTCATCGGGAAAACAGCGCCGCCCGAGCGGGTCGGCACAGCTTATGTCCGCCCCCTCGGGAAGGGCACCGGATTCCCCGCATTCGGCGCTACCGGGCAGTTATGCGGGGTTGCGGGCACAGATCACCGAAGGTACGGTGAGGCTCCGCCACGGTTCGGTCAGAACCCTGCGGAGAATCATCGGGGGAAGCGGGGAATGGCGAGAAAACTCCACGGCCCCAATAAATTGTCATTCATCCCGAGGGTGGCAGCGTGCCCATCATCACCGCGCCGCACGAATTCAACGTCGAGGACCTCTACGTGGACCTGCGGCAGGTCCTCGGACACCCGATCTACCTCAAGTGCGAGGGGTTCAATTTCGCCGGCTCGGTCAAGCTCAAGGCCGCCGCCGAGATGGTGGCCGCGGCCCGCCGGGACGGGCTGCTGTCCCCCGGCTCCACGATCGTCGAGTCGTCCTCGGGCAATCTCGGCATCGCGCTGAGCGCCCTCGCCGCCGCGCAGGGGCTCCGCTTCCTGTGCGTCACCGACCCGCGCTGCAACCCGGCGTCGATGCGGGCGATGCGGGCGCTGGGCGCCGAGGTCAGGGTGGTGTCGACCCAGGACGCCAACGGCGGCTACCTGGAGAGCCGCATCCGCTACGTCCGCGACCTGTGCGCCTCCGACGACCGCTACGTGTGGCTCAACCAGTACGCCAACGACGCCAACTGGAAGGCGCACTACCACGGCACGGCCCCGGCGATCGACCGCCGCTTCCCCGGCCTTGAGGTGCTGTTCGTCGGCGCCGGCACCACCGGGACGCTGATGGGCTGCGCCCGCTACTTCCGCGAGCGCCGCCGCCCGGTGACGATCGTGGCCGTGGACGCGGTCGGCTCGGTCACCTTCGGCGGCATCCCCGAGCGCCGCATGGTGCCGGGCCTGGGCACCAGCACCCGCCCGGAACTGGTGGACGAGTCGTACATCGACGACGTGGTGCACGTGCCGGAGACCGACACGATCCGCACCGTGCACCGGCTGTCGGCGCGCGGCTTCCTGTTCGGCGGGTCCACCGGCACCGTGGTGTCGGGCGCGGCCCGCTGGCTGGAGGAGAAGTACCCCGGCGAGCATCCGGTGACCGTGGCGGTCGCCCCCGATCTCGGCGAGCGCTACCTCGACTCGATCTACGAGGAGAGCTGGCTGCGCGCCAACTTCGCCCCGATCGTGCCCGAGCTGAACCTGCCCGGCACCGACGTCCAGGAGATCGAAGTCCGATGACCCAGCCGACGACCCGGCCCGCGACCGAGCAGGCGACGCGGCCCCCCTCCTTCGCCGTCATCTCCGGTGAGCAGGTGCACGAGGCGATCGGAGGCCGCGAGGAGCAGGTCACCCGCATGGTGGAGGCCGCCTACCGGCTGCACGGCGAGGGCGCCACCGTCAACCCCGACTCCTACTTCCTGCGCTTCCCGGACCGGCCGTCGGCGCGGATCATCGCGCTGCCCGCCTCGATCGGCGGCCCGGTCGGGGTGCACGGCATCAAGTGGATCTCCAGCTTCCCGGAGAACGTCGCCGCGGGGCTGCCGCGCGCGTCCGCGGTGCTGATCCTGAACGACGCCGAGACCGGGTACCCGTTCGCCTGCCTGGAGTCGTCCATCATCAGCGCGGCGCGGACGGCCGCGTCCGCCGCGCTCGCCGCGACCGTGCTCACCGGGCGCCGCGAGCTGCGCGCGGGATTCTTCGGCGTCGGGCTGATCGCCCGCTACCTGCACACCTACCTGGCCGCCAACGGCTTCTCCTTCTCCGCGCTCGGCGTGCACGACCTGAACCCCGACCACGCGGCGGGCTTCAAGGGCTACCTGGAGCGCACCGAGACCGCCCCGATCACGATCCACGACCGGCCCGAGGACCTGATCCGCTCCAGCGACCTGGTCGTCTTCGCCACCGTGGCGGGCGAGCCGCACGTCACCGATCCGGGCTGGTTCTCCCACAACCCGCTGGTGCTGCACATCTCGCTGCGCGACCTGGCGCCGGAGATCATCCTGTCGTCGTACAACATCGTCGACGACGTCGAGCACTGCCTGAAGGCCGGCACCTCGCCCCATCTGGCCGAGCAGCGGACGGGGAACCGCGACTTCGTCGGCGGGACCCTCTACGACGTCCTGACCGGCCGGGCCGCGCCGCCCGCGGACCGGCCGGTGGTGTTCTCGCCGTTCGGCCTGGGCGTCCTCGACCTGGCGGTGGCGAGCTACGTCTACGACCGGGTGGAGGCCTCGGGCGGCCTGCGGACCGTGCAGGGCTTCTTCCACGAGCTCAAACGCTACGGCTGATCTCCGCCAGAGCGGGCATGCCGCCCTTATGGATGAGAAACGCGGCGACGTCCAGGAGATGAGCGACTTCGAGCTGGCGGTGTACGAGACGGTCGCGGAGATCGACAAGGAGGGCGGGGCCGCCGACATCGGCACGCTCACCCGGCTGATCGAGCGGCCGGAGGAGGAAATCTGGGCGGCCCTGAGCCACCTGGTCTCCGCCAACCACCTCCGGTCCACCTCCGGCGGCTTCGTCCTGGGCTCCCACGACTGGGCACCCTGACGCCTCTCGCGCGGCGGCCCGCCCGGCCCCTCCCGGGTCGCCGGGCTGGCCGTCCGCTGCCCGCCTGGGGCAAGATAATCTAACTAACATCTGTTTGATTTAAGGTGGGTGCATGGAGCTCCAGGTCACGCCGGAGCAGGAGGAGCTGCGGGCGGCGCTGCGGCGGTTCTTCGCCGAAAGGTCGCCGTCGGCCGAGGTGCGGCGGCTGATGGAGACCCCCGAGGGCTACGACCCGGACGTCTGGGAGCGGATGGCCGGGCAGCTCGGCCTCCAGTCGCTGGCGATCCCCGAGGAGTACGGCGGCGCGGGCTTCGGCATCCGCGAGATCGCGGTGGTGATGGAGGAGATGGGGCGCGCGCTGGTGTGCGCGCCGTACCTCTCCAGCGCCGTCCTCGCCGCCGCGACCCTGCTGGCCTGCGACGACGAGGACGCCAAGCGCGAACTGCTCCCCGGGATCGCCGCCGGGAGCACCCTCGCCACCCTCGCCTGGATGGAGGACGGCGACTGGGACCCCGCCGCCGTGACCATGGAGGCCCGGCGCGACCCCCGCGGCTGGGTCCTGGACGGCGCCAAGTCCTACGTCCTCGACGGCCATGCCGCCGGCCTCGTCCTGGTCGCCGCCCGCGCCGGCGACGCGCTCGCGCTCTTCGCCGTGGACGGCTCCGCGCCCGGCCTCACCCGGACCCCGCTGACCACGCTCGACCAGACCCGCCGCCTGGCCCGCCTCGCCTTCACCACCACACCCGCCCGCCTCCTCACCCCCGACGCCGGCCCTGCCCTGAGCCGGGCCCTGGACATCACGGCGGTCGCGCTGGCCGCCGAGCAGCTCGGCGGGGCCGAGCGCACGCTGGAGATGACCGTGGAATACGCCAAGGTGCGGCACCAGTTCGGCCGTCCCATCGGCGGCTTCCAGGCGGTCAAGCACCGGTGCGCCGACATGTTCGTGCAGGTCGAGTCGGCGCGGTCGGCCGTGCTGAACGCCGCCGAGACCGCCGACGAGCGGCCCTCCGAACTGCCCGCCGCCGCGGCGCTGGCCAAGGCCTACTGCTCCGACGCCTACTTCCACGTCGCGGCCGAGACCATCCAGCTCCACGGCGGCATCGGCTTCACCTGGGAGCACGACGCCCACCTGTACTTCAAACGCGCCAAGGCGTCCCAGGAGCTCCTCGGGCCCCCGGCGCTGCACCGCCGGCGGCTGGCCGACCTGGTCGGCATCTGATCGACAATGGTCCGATGCGGACTTCACTTGCGAGCGGCAGCATGTTCGGGCTGGCCTACGGGGACGCCCTGGGCGCCCCCACCGAGTTCCTCGACATGCGCCGAATCCGGGACCGGTACGGCGACGCGGGCCCCCGCGAGCTGACCGGCACCCCCGCGCTGGTCACCGACGACACCCAGATGGGCATCGCTGTCGCGCTCGGGCTGCTGGACGCCCTGGAGAACCCCCCGTTCACCCCCGACCTGATCACGCCGATGTGGCGGCGCCGGTTCGTCGACTGGCTGGTCAGCCCCGACAACACCCGCGCCCCCGGCGGCACCTGCATCCGCGCCTGCCGGGGCCTCCAGGACGGCCGCCACTGGCTGGAGGCCACCCAGCACAACTCCAAGGGATGCGGCGCCAACATGCGCGTCACCCCCGTCGGCCTGGCGCCCGGCCTCACCGACGCGACGCGCGCGGGCGCCGCCCAGCTCCAGGCCGCCATGACGCACGGCCACCCCACCGGGCTGGCCGCCAGCGAACTGACCGCCTTCACCGTCTGGTGGCTGCGCGAGGGCATGGCCCCCGCCGACCTGCCCGCCGCGCTCCGCGAGCGCGCCCACTCCCAGCGGCTCACCTACCACGAGCGCTGGCTGTCCGACCTGTGGGCCCGGTGGGGCGTCAAGACCCCCGAGGACTTCATCTCCCACGGCTGGGACGAGTGCCTCGGGATCCTCGACCGCCTCGACGCCGCGCTGGCCCGGCCCGACCGCCGCGCCGACCCGTGCGAGGCCACCGGCGGCGGCTGGATCGCGGAGGAGGCCTTCGGCACCGGCCTCCTGTGCTTCCTGCTGTTCCCCGACGACCCCGTCTCGGCCATCTCGCGCGGCGCCGCCAGCTCCGGCGACTCCGACTCGATCGCCTGCCTGGCCGGCGCCTTCGCCGGGGCCCACCTGGGCATGGACGCCTGGCCCCCCGAATGGGCGTCCCGGATCGAGTACGCCGACACCCTCGCCAGGATCGGCCGCGCCTGGGACTAGGAGGCCGACCAGCCCGTCCAGTGGTCGATCACGATCGCGATCACCGGCCCCTCAGGGGGGCGCCCCCGGTACTGCTCGTAACGCTCCTGCAGCAGCGCGACCGGCCCCGCCATCAGCGCGGGATCGTCGAGAACACGTGCGTGGCCGTCCACCCGCACCCACCACAGCCGCTCCCAGTCGTCCTCGTAGTGGTCGGCCAGCAGCGACACCCGCGGGTTGGCGCGGATGTTGGCCAGCCGCTTCAGGTCGCGGGTGGTCTTGGGCTTGTGGTCCACGGCCGTGTAGACCATGCCCCTGGCCACGGCGAACGTGACCGCGACCAGGTGAGGGCGGCCGTGCTCGTCGGCCGTCGCGAGCCGCACGACGGGAACGGTCGCCAGCCGCCGGAGCGCGTCGTCAGGAGTGAGCCGGGCCACCCCAGCAGCCTGTCACGCCACCGCCGGCCAGGCGAGCCCCTGACCCCGCCCCCTACTCGGGCGAATAGCCAGGAGGAACCAGCCCGCGCTCCACGACCCGCTGCAACTCCTCCTCCGTCAGCACACGAGGCTCCCCGATCATCCGGGCCCGCACGTAGACGCCGCACAGCCACTCCAGGAGCCGGGCGTTCTCGTACGCCTCCTCCAGATCCCTCCCCAGCGTGACCCCGCCGTGGTTGGCCATCAGAGCGGCATGCATCCGCCCCCACCTGCCGCCCTCCAGCGCCGCGCGCACATTGGCCGCCAGCTCCGCCGTCCCGTACGTGGCGTACTCGGCGACCTTCACCACACCCCCGAGCGCCAGCGAGTTGTAGTGGATCGGCGGCAACTCCGCCATCGTGGTCGCCACCACGGCCCCGTACGTCGAATGCGTGTGCACGATCGCCGCGGCATCGGACACCTCGTAGATCGCCAGATGCATGGGCGTCTCCGACGACGGCGCCCGCTCCCCCTCGACCACCGTGCCGTCCAGATCCAGGACCGGGCAGTCCTCCGGCTCCATCCGGTCCAACATCATCCCGCCCGGCGTGACCGCCACCAGATCACCGACCCGCACACTGATGTTCCCGCTGGCCCCACTCACCAGCCCACTCTCGGCCATCCGCCGCCCCACCGAACACAACGCCACCCGCTCATCCCACATAGCTTCATTGTGGGGGGCTGTGTCTATCTGGGGGGCCACCCCCAGACCCCCAGGCGGGGTGGGCGCACCCGTCCGCTCGCCTGGGGGCTCGCTACCGGGCACACCCACCCCGGTGGGGGCCAGCCCCCACGCCCCCGGCAGGGGAGGCTCCGCCCCCCTGCACCCCCCGACCACCACCGAACCCCAGACCTCAATCCCTACAGGCCCACGCACCACCGGGCGAGGGCAGAGACCCGTCTACCCATCGGAGGTCCGGGAGGTGGCCCCACCGCGTTCAGGTTGTGAAACGCACCCCCGCCGGAAGGCACGGGGCAAAGCCCCAAAGGGGGCAAGGGGCGAAGCCCCAAAAGGGGGTGTGGGGGCGGAGCCCCCGCCGGGGGGCGTGGGGGGCTGGCCCCCCACCGGGGTGGATGTGCCCTGGAGCGAGCCCCCAGGCGAGCGCAAGGGCGCGCCCACCCCGCCTGGGGTCTGGGGTGGCCCCCAGTTAGACACAGCACTCCCCTTGGCGCGGCCGCGCCGCCGCGTCAAGGGGAGTGTCCAACAAAGTAGACGCTCGCGGCGTCTAGCCGGTTTCATCCTCGTTACGAGCTACGTACCAGATCTTCCGCTCGCGGGCGCGGGACGCCGAGTACCGCCTCGGCGGCGCCCACCAGCTGGGACAGCCGGAAGACCTCGGTGCGGTGGAACGGCGGCGCGCCCGTGCGGGCGACGACGAGGACCTGTGTGGAGCCGGGGGCGGTGGCGATCGGGCAGAGCGCGAACTGGGTTCCGTCCTGGGCGGTGAAGGCGCGGGCACGTACCGGCTCCAGTGGCGGAAGTTCCAGCCCGTCCAGCCCGCCCAGGCTGACGTGCACCAGCGCCGCCCCCTCCGGGCCGATCTCGGCCAGTCCCGCCCAGTCGGCGCTGAGCAGTGCGGGGACGGCGTCGGCCAGCGTCACCGCGCCCCGCTCGGGGACGGCCGCCAGCTGCCCGATCAGGGCGACGTCGGGGAACGCCCCCTGGGGCTCGGCGGTCGGCCAGATCCCCACGATGTCGACGCCGGGGATGGAGTCCAGCCCGTCGCAGAGCCTGTCGATCCCGGCGCCGGCCGGCCAGGCGACGGTGAAGTCGTCCAGGGCACGGCCGTTGTCGCGCTCCAGCACCGCCATCTGGGCCACGTCCGCCCCGGCCGCACCCAGGATCCGCGCGACCTTGCCGAGCGAGCCGGGCCGGTCCGGCAGCCTGATACGAATCCGCAGCAACATGGGTCCCTCCTGTCATCCAACGGTGCGTTCCACGGTGCGGCACCGTCGTTTCCTTGGTGTTACCCCGGCATGTCGGCGTTAAGAAGCCCGGACGGGTGCGGATCGGACGGGCCGGAAGGGGCTCGGAAGTGTGACGGGAACGGGAAGGTCGAAGGTCTATCCTCGTCAGGTGCGGCCCATTAGGGTAACTGCACGTGTCGAGCGCCCGGGATCGTCGAGTCAGCGAGGGGTCCGCCCCCGCCGCACCGGCACCGCCACCTGCACCGGCCGAGGACGAGGGCGAGGGCGCCGCGGCGCCGCGTACGGTCGCCGAGGCCGCCGCCAGGCCGGCGCCGCCTCCCGCGGCCCCCGAGCCGGACCCCGATCCCGACGCCGACGGCGATCCGGAGGAACCGGGCCCCGCCCGCGACGAGATCATCGCGGCGATCGCCGAGCTGGCCGGGCGGCTGGACCGTGAGCACGAGCGCGCCGCCCACCGCGAGGCGATCATCGACCGGCTGCACGAGGAGAACCAGGCCCTGCGCCGCGGCGAGATCCAGTCGGCCTTCGAGCCGGTCCGGGGCGCCCTCTACCGCCTGCACGACATGGCCCGCCGCGAGGCCGCCCGCTGGGCCGGGCCCGAGCCCCCCGACCCCGCGCACGCCGCCGCGCTGTTCGCGGCGGTGGCCGACGAGGTGGCCGACGCCCTGGCCCGCACCGGCGCCGAGCGGTTCACCGTCGAGCCGGGCGCGCCGTACGACCCGGCGCGGCACCGTCCCGTGGCGGCCGAGCCGGTCGCCGATCCGGCCGCCGCCGGCATGGTGGTCGGGGTGCGCTCGGACGGCTTCGAACGGGACGGGCGCGTCGTGCGCAAGGCCGAGGTGACCGTGGGAACGGCCGCCGAGGACGGCCCGTTCCTCTCGTCCGGGTCAAGTGGCCTGCGCGAGAACGGCCGAGGCGAGACCATGAGACCCGGGCCGTGCGCCTGAGACCCCGCTGAGCCCAAGAGCAGGCGATCGGGAGGTGCCTCCCCCCGCCGCCACCGACATCAGGAAGGGAGCGAGCGCGAGCACCGCCGCGGCCGATGGCCGGGGCGACGCGCGACTCTGATGGCCGTCTACGGGATCGACCTGGGAACCACGTACTCGTGCATCGCCTCCATCGACGAGGTGGGGCGCCCCACGGTCCTTCGCAACCTGGAGGGCACCGACACCACCCCGTCGGTGGTCTATTTCGAGAGTGGCGACAACGTGGTCGTCGGCGCCACCGCCAAGGACACCGCCGTCCTGGCGCCCGACCAGGTGGTGAGCCTGATCAAGCGGGACATGGGGCGGGACGTGACGCGGCGGATCGGGGGGTTCGACTACACGCCCGAGGAATTGTCGGCGTTCATCCTGCTGAAGCTGGCGACCGACGCGCGCACCACCGACGGGGAGGAGGCCCGGGACGTGGTGGTGACCGTGCCGGCCTACTTCGGCGCGGCCGAGCGGGACGCCACCCGCAAGGCGGGCCGGATCGCCGGGCTGAACGTCATCGACATCGTGTCCGAGCCGATCGCCGCCGCGATCACCTACGGGGTGCTGAATCCCGAGGCCGATCGCACGATCCTGGTGTACGACCTGGGCGGCGGCACGTTCGACACGACCGTGATCGCGCTGCGCGGGGGGCACATCGAGGTGGTGTGCACCGACGGCGACCACGAGCTGGGCGGCGCCGACTGGGACGCCCGGCTGGTGGAGTACCTGGCCGAGCGGTTCCGCGCCGAGCATCCCGACGCGGGCGACCCGCTCGACGACCGGCAGACCGAGCAGCAGCTGCGCCGCGACGCCGAGGACGCCAAGAAGGCCCTCACCTCCCGTACGGCGCACACGGTCCGGGTGATGCATGACGGCCGGGTGTCGTCGGTCGAGGTGACCCGGGAGCGGCTGGAGGAGCTGACCAGGGACCTTCTCGACCGCACCATCGAGATCACCGGCCGGACGCTGGCGACGGCGGCGGACAAGGGCGTGGAGGACTACGACGACCTGGTGCTGGTGGGCGGGTCGACGAAGATGCCGGTGGTGGCGGCGCGGCTGGAGACCGAGCTGGGCCTGAAGCCGCGGCTGCAGGATCCGGACCTGGCGGTGGCCAAGGGCGCGGCGCTGTACGCGTTCGAGGAGACCTACCGGCGGCTGCTGGCGGCCGGCGACCAGGACCGGGCCGAGGAGATGGCGGGGCGCGCGGGGCTGTCGGCCGAGCAGCAGCGCCGGATCGCGGCCCGGCAGATCCGGACGGTGGCCTCGCACGCGTTCGGGATCGTGGTGGTGGACCGCGAGTCGGGCGCCGAGCACGTGGCGCATCTGGTGCACGCCAACGACGAGCTGCCCGCGTCCCGTACGGAGGACTTCTTCACCGTCTACGACGACCAGACCTCGGCCGACATCCGGGTGATGGAGCAGGCGGGGAGCGTGGAGTCGGTGGAGCTGATCGACAACACCGAGATCGCGACGGGGGACATCCGGGTCCCGCCGGGCAAGAAGGCGGGCTGGCCGATCGGGGTGACCTTCGAGCTCGACTCCTCCGGGCTGCTCAACGTCACCGCCGTGGAGAAGGAGACCGGGGAGCGGCTGGAGCTGAAGGTCGACGTGGGCGGCATGTCGGAGGAGGAGGTCGAGCAGTCCCGGCGGGCGCTCTCCAAGGTCCAGGTCACCTGATCTCCCCCGCCGGTCCGATGAGCGCGAGCCGCGCCGAGCGGACGGCCATGGGCCGCGAGCGGCCGCGCGGCGGCTGGACTGAGGAGCGCAGGGAGCGAGGCACGAGCGACCGCAGCGACGAAGGAAGCCGCCGCGAAAAGACGGCCGCGAGCCGCCGAGCGGAGCGAGGCAATGAGCACTGACGATGCCGTTTACCAGCGGGAGGTGCTGGAGCCCGCGCGGGCGGCGGGGGATCAGCCGCCGGAGGATCTGCGGGTGCGGTACGCGCTGCCCGATCCGCTGACCGCGCCGGCGGTGGCGGCGCGGGTCAAGGAGGTGCGGCAGTGCTGGCGGCGGGCGCGGGGGCAGCTGAAGTACCGCAAGCTGATCGACCGGCTGGAGGCCGAGCACCGGGAGCTGGCGCCGCTGTTCTTGGCGGCGGAGCGGGGTGATCTGCGGCCGCTGGCCGAGCGGCTGGCGGGCGGCCGGGAGCGGAGCCGGGAGCGGCGGGCGCAGGCGCGGGCGCGGCTGGCGGACGCGGCGGGGATGCTGCGGGCGGTGGCCCCGGCGGAGGTGGAGGGGATCGCGCGGACCTCCGGGGTGTCGCGGGCGGAGCTGGAATCGCTGGCCGCCGCGGACCGGATCGAGGTGCGCGAGCCGGATCCGCTGCCGGCGGCGGCGCCGTACGCGGCGTACCGGAAGGTGCGGGAGTCGCTGGACGTGCTGGGCCGGCGGCATCTGGCGGATTTCGTGTTCGGGGGGAGGCTGCGCGGGCCGATGCGGGTGCTGCACGGGTTCGCGGCGCCGGGTCCGGGCGGGCGGCCGCTGCGGCTGGACGCGGAGGCGGTGGCGGCGACGGCGGCGGAGTGGGCGCGGCGCGGCCGTGACACCAGCACCACGCACGCCGACACGGTGCTGGCGGCGCTGCGGTCGGGCGCGGACCTGGCCGAGCTGGTGCGGTACGACCTGGTCGACCGGTTGCGGGAGCGGTTCGGGCAGCGGGCGTCGGAGCGGGCGCTGCTGCGGCACGCGCTGGAGGATCTGGGCGTCGACCGCGAGGACGCGCACCGGCTGGTGTTCGCGGTGCTGCGGGAGGCGGGGCCGGGCGGCGCCGGGGGGCTGGCGGGGCGGTTGCGGGCGCTGCTGGACGCGGGCGAGGTGTACGCGGCGGCGGAGCTGGCCGAGGCGGCGCAGGTGCCGGCGCCTCCGGCCGGGGCGCCGCGGGCGGGCGAGGAGCCGGACGAGGCGCTGGTGCTGGCGGCTGAGGCGCGGCACCGGGTCGACACCGCGGTGCGGTTGCGCGAGCACGCGGTGGCGGCGGCCGATCCGGACCGGGCGTGGCTGCTGCTGGCCGACGCGTTACGGCTGGTGCGGGACCTGCCGGGGGCGCGGGAGCTTCAGCGGCGGCTGCCGCCCCGGCCGGTGCCGGCGCTGCGCGCCGACGTCGACGGCTCTCAGGGCGGGGCGGGCGCGGGCGCGGCGGTGCGGCTTTCGTGGGAGCCGTCGCCGTCCGCGGCGGGCGAGGTGGCCTACCGGGTGGTGCGGTGCCGGGACCGCCCGCCGCGGGGCGCCGGCGACGGCGAGCCGGTGGAGGGCGGGCGCGACGAACGGCCGCCGGTGAACGTCCCGCTGTACTACGGCGTGGTCGCCGTGCGGGGCGAGGCGGCGGCGCCGCCCGCGGTCGCCGGGCCGGTGGTGGTGCGGCCGGAGCCGGGCGAGGTGGAGCTCGTCCCGGGCGACGGGGTGGTGACGGGCCGGTGGCGGTGCCCGGCGGAGGCGGTGCGGGTGGAGGTGGCCCGGGACGGGCGGCCGGTCCCCGCGGGCCGGGAGGGGTTCCAGGAGCGGGTCCCCAACGGCGCCGCGCACCGTTACCGGGTCTCGGCCGTGTACCTCGACGGCGACGACCGTGAGGTGGTCACGCCGGGGGTGCGGGTGACGGTCACGCCGAGCGCGCCGCCCGAGCCGGTGTACGAGCTGTCCGCCGAGCCCGACCCGTCCGATCCCGGGCTGCTGCGGGTGCGGTTCGGACGGCCCGGGCACGGGGTGCCGGAGCTGGTGCTGCTGGACCGGTCGCCGCCGTGGCCGCGCAGCGCGCTGGTGCCGGTGGAGGAGGTGCGGGCGGCGAGCCGGCGGCTGGCTGGTACTCCGGCGGCCGACGGCATGGCGGTGCGGCCGGGCGCGTCCGGCTGGCTGCTGGCGGTGACGGTGGCCGAGGGCATGGCGGCGGTCGGCGCGTACCACCGGCACGTCCATCTGCCGCCGCCGCGCCGCCTGGTCGCCGAGCGCCGCGGCGGGTACGTGCATGTGGGGTTCGACTGGCCGGTCGAGGTGGCCGAGGTGGAGGTGGCCTGGCGGGCCGGGCCCGGGCGGCCGGTCGACGGCCGGGGCGGCGAGGCCGGGCCGGTGGAGCGGGAGATCGTCTCCCGGGCCGCGTACGGCACCCAGGGCGGGATCCGGGTGCCGGTGCCCGAGGATCTGCCGGTGGAGGTGTCGGTGGCGGCGGCCGGGACGGTCGGCGGCGCGCTGGTCACCGGCCCGCCGGTCACCGCGCGGGTCGAGGCCCGCGTCCTGGTCCACTACGACCTGGAGCGGGGCGGGCCGCCGTGGCGGCGCACCCTCACGGTCAGGTTGAGCTGCGCGCGCCCGGTGCGGGTCCGGCGGCTGGTGCTGGTGCGGCGCGACGGGCGGGTGATGCCGCACCGGGCGGCGGATGGCGAGGTGGTCGCCGACTGGGAGGAGGTGCCGGTGCCGGGCGAGCTGTCGGTGGCGCTGCCGAGGGCCGGTGCGGCCGGGGGGTGTTGGCTGCGGTGCTTCGCCGAGGATGATGTCATCGAACTGCGCGACCCGCCGGTTCGCCGTCTCCAGGTCACGAGGTGAGGCTGCCGTGTCGTTGGCGTCTCGGGTGCCGCTCCCCGGTGCGCGCGCCCGGCAGGGGCTGACCTGTCCATACTGTTTCGCGGTGGTGGCGCCGCAGCGGATCCCGTACCGGTGCCGGGGGCGGGCGGGGCGGCGGCAGGGGTGCGAGCCGGTGCTCGACCGGCCGCTGGCCGACTATCTGGGGTCGACGGCGGGCGCGTCGCTGCCGCCGGTGTTCGCGGCGCCGGGCCGCCGGGGCGCCGCCGCGGGCCGGGCGGACTGCCCCGCGTGCGGGCAGGCCACCGGCAACCGGGTCTGCCCTGAGTGCCACAACCCGCTGCCGCCGGCGTACGTGGACTCGCCGGGGCGGATCGTGGCGCTGGTCGGCGCCAAGAACGCGGGCAAGAGCACCTACATCGCGGTGCTGCTGCACGAGCTGATGAACCGGGTCGGGACGGAGCTGGACGCCTCGCTGGTGGCCTGCGACGACCGTACGATCGAGCGGTACAAGCGCGACTTCGCCCGGCCGCTGCTGGAGGAGCGGCGGCTGCTGCCGACCACGGCCAGCGCCGCGACGGGGCCGCGCGAGCCGCTGGTCTACCTGCTGACCCGCACCCGCCGCCCGCGGTTCGGGTCCGGGCGGCTGGCGCCGGGCCGGCTGGCTCGGGCGCGCAACGACTCGCTGGCGCTGGTGCTGTTCGACACCGCGGGCGAGGACCTGCGCAGCCGCGAGGTGCGCGATCTGCATCTGCGCTACCTGGAGGCGGCGGACGCGATCATCTTCCTGGTCGATCCGCTGGAGCTGCCCGGCGCCCGGCCGGCGCTGGTGGACGCGGCGCCGCGGCCGCCGGGCGACGATCCCGACAGCGAGCCGATCAACATCATCGCCCGGGTCACCGAGGCGCTGCGGCAGCGCCACGGGGCCCGGACCGGCGAGCGGCTGCCGGTGCCGGTCGCGGTGGCGCTGACCAAGATCGACGTGCTGCGGCCGGCGCTGACCCGGCAGTCGGCGCTGCACCGCTCGCGCGGCGGCGCGGGCGTCCTGGACCTCGACGACCGGGAGGCGGTGGACGCGCAGGTCCGGTCGCTGCTGCACGAGTGGGAGGCCGGGCAGCTGGACACCTATCTCGGCCAGCAGTACGACGAGCACGCGCTGTTCGGCATCTCGGCGCTGGGCGGCGTGCCCGAGGACGGCCGGGTGGGGGCGGGCGGCGTGCGGCCGTACCGGGCGGAGGATCCGCTGCTGTGGCTGCTGTACCGGTTCGGGATGCTCGACGGGGTCCGTCCCGGCGCCGGGGACGGGCCGTCCGGCGCGCGGGGGCGGTGAGGGGCGGCATGGCCTGGCAGCTCCACTACACCTCGGCGCGGCGGGGTCCGACGGGCCGGGCCGGTTTCCAGTTCGTGGCCGAGACGCCGGGGCTGCCGGAGGGCGCCCGGGCGGGGGTGACGCCGTACCTGTCGTACCGTCCGCCGCCGGACGCGCCGCTGTCGCCCGACGACGCCGAGGTCGACCGTTTCCCGGTCGCGCTGCTGTACGACCGGGTGGCGGGGCGGCCGCTGCTGCTGCGCTGCCGGTACCTGGGCCGCGACTACAGCGGCCGGTACGGCAACTTCTTCGCGCACGCGGTCGTGGCCGAGGAGGAGGAGCTGGAGGGGCTGCGTCCCGCCGAGCTGTGGCACGCGCCGCTGTGGACCGACCGGCCGCTGGACGGCGGCGGTGCGGCGGGCGCGGAGCTGCCGGTGCTCGACGAGCTGTCGCCCGGCGCGGACTCCGATCCCGAGTCGCTGGCCCGCTGGCTGGCGGAGCACGGCACGGCCGGGAACGGGAACGGGGACGGCGCGGGCGGGGCGTACGCGCTGCTGGCCCGGTTGATGGACGCGGTGGCCGGGGTGCTGGCGCGGGGCCACGGCCGGGTCGTGCTGATCGCCGAGGACGTGGAGCCGATCGCCCGGTGGATCGCGGTGGTGTCGTACTCGCTGCCGGTGGCGGCGGCGGCGCGGATGTCGTTCGTGACCTACAGCGCCGATCCCGACGGCGCGGCGCAGCGGCTCGTCGGCACCACGCCGGACGTGTGGGCGTCGGCGCAGCGCCTCACCGAGCACGCCTTCCACGTCGGTGGCCTCGGGTTCCAGGACGGGCCGCCGGTGAGCCGCTTCGCCCGCACGGTCGCCGCGTGCTGGCGCGACTTCGATTTCGCGGGCCTGGACGCGCTCGGCGAGCTGGGCGAGCTGGCGCCGCCCGGCGCGCGCGCCGCGCCCGAGGTGCTCGACCGCGCGGCGGCGCTGCTGTCGCTGTGCCGGGGCGACCTGACGGTGACGCCCGAGGAGCAGGTGGCCGTCGCGGACCTGCTCACGCGCCGGGGCGGGGAGGTCCCCGGCTGGGTGTGGCGGGAGCTGGCGCAGGGCGCGCCGGCCATGGGGCTCGATCTCGCCCTCGCCGTCCACGGGCGGGCGCGGGACGCCGGGCCGGCGGCGCCGGAAGGGGCGCCCGCGACCGGCGGGGCCGGTGAGCGGGCCGCGGACGCCGGTCCGGGGCCCGCGATCACGGCGGCGCTGGCGGCGGCGCCCGACCTGGGCGAGGTCGCGCGGATCGCGGCGGCGGCGTCCGGCGCGGGCGTGGCGGCCGACCCGGGCGGGGTACGGGCGGCGGCGGAGCGGTGCGCCCGCGGCGGCGCCGCCGACCTGCCCGCCGCGCTGGGGCGCGTCCCGGCCGGGCTGCGCGGGCCGCTGGTCGACGGCGTCCTGGACGGTCTGGCCGCGGCCGGGCGCGAGGCGCGGCGTGCGGTGCTGACCGGCGCCGCCTGCGACCTGCTGTACGAGGAGGACCCCGGCCGGCTGCGGGCCCTCCCTGAGGTCGCGCTGCCCGTGCTGGTGTCGGTCGGCGGGCGGCGTCCCGAACGCCGCGCCGCGGTGACCGGCGAGCTGCTGCGGCTGGCGGCGGCGCGGCCGGAGACGGCCGGGAGCGTCGACCGCGCGCTCGACCGGGTCTGGAAGGCGCCGCCGACGGCGGACGGCTGCCTCGCGCTGCTGGAGGCCCACGGGGAGGCGTTCGCGGCGCACGGCGTCCTCGCGGCGCTCCCGGCCCGAACGTTCGCCCGCCTCGCCTACGGCGCCGGCGCGGACGCCGACGCCGGCCCCGGCGACGCGCGGGAGGGCGACGGGGCGCTGTCGGCGCCCGCGACGCTGCGGCTGGCCGCCCGCGTGCGCGCGACGCTGCCCGGGGACGGCGAGTCGGCCCGGGCCGCCGCCGCGATCCAGGCGTACACCGATGCCGTCACGGCCGAGCGTCCCGAGCCCGCCGCGGCCGCGCTCGGCGCCCTCGCGTCCTCGGGCGCGCCGCCGCGGCTCGCCGAGGAGCTGCTCGCCGCCGCAGCGCACCGGCTCACCCGGCGCGGCCCGCGCTTCCGGGCGGCGCTGCTGGCCGAACTGGCCGGGCCGGTGCGGTCCCGGCTGGGCGCGCTGTGGACGGCCGCCCTGCCCGGCCGCGCCCGGTCCGGCCGCTCCCCGGTGCGCGGCGAGGAGATCGCGCGGCGCAACGAGCTGTTCGAGGTGGTGCTGCGGCTGCGGCGCCGCGGCGTCGCCGAGCCCGCGCTGGAGACCTGGGCGCGGGCGGCGGCGGGCCGCTGGCTGTCGGCACGGCAGCTGGACGCGCACTTCGCGGGCGACCGGGACCTGCGCGCCGCCCTCAAGGACCTGATCGCCGAGGCGCGGGGACGGGGTGAGTGAGGGATGCATCCCATCGTCCTGCTGCTCCTGGCCGCCGCCTGGGTGGGCGCCATGTGGCTGGGGTTCGCGGTCGTGTTCCCCGTGCTGTTCCCCGCGACGCTCGTCATCGCGGGCGTCGCCGCGCTCGGCCTGTACTACCTGCACGCGTGCCGCACCTTGGGGCCGTCCACGGTGAAGGGCCCCTCCCCCGTGGCCGAGCCCGAGATCTCCTACCGGCACTACCTCCTCTCACAGGTGTGGTGGGACTGGTGGGCCATCGCCCGTACCGTGGTCCCCCGCGTCTGGAAGACCGCCTCGGGCATCGTGGTGACGCTCACCAAGACCCTGATGGGCGGGCCGTGGGGGTTCTTCGCCCTTCCCATCTGGCTGGCCCTGTGCGCGGGCATAGCCGCGGCAGCGGTACCGGCCGCCGCCATAGGGGCGGCCCTCACCGTCCTGTACGGGGCGGTCGCCGCCGTGGGCCTTGCCGCCTGGCTGGTGTGCGTGTTCGTGCTCGCCGCGGTGGAACGCCTCTTCATGGCCTACGCGCGCATCCTGCAGACCTGCCCGCACCCCTTCTGCTACGAGAAGATCGCCCTGCCCGTGTACGAATGCCCGGGATGCGGGGCGCGGCATCCCCGGCTCACCCCCGGACCGGCGGGCGCGTTCCGGCACGTGTGCCGCTGCGGCGCCCGCCTGCCCACGACCGTGTTCCTGGGACGCTTCCGCCTGGGCGCGTACTGCCCGCACTGCAACGGCCGCCTCCCGGAACGGATCGGGCGCGTCCGGGTGGAGCCGCTGCCCTTCGTGGGCGGGCCCGCCGCGGGCAAGACGACGTTCATGGTGCTCGGCATCCGCGCCCTGCACGCCCGCGCCCAGGCCCTCGGCGGGCGGCTGGCGTTCGTCGAGCAGCGCCACGCCCAGGCGTACGCGGTCGCGATCGAGGAGTTCCAGCGCGGCGGCCGTCCCGCCAAGACCGGGCCCGAACTGCCCCTGGCCACCATGGTCGACGTCGACCTGCCTGGCCGCGCCCGCAGGATCCTCTACCTGTTCGACCCGGCCGGGGAGCACTACACCGGCGCCACCGAGGTCGAGTCGCTGCGCTACCTCGACCACGGCGAGGCGCTGCTGTTCGTCGTCGACCCGTTCGCGCTGCCGCAGGTCCGCGCCGCCCTCACCACCGAGGAGCGCGACCGCGTGGACCGCTCGGCGGCCTCCTCCGACGAGGACCCCGCCGACACGCTGCAGCGCGTCCTGAACGGCCTGCGCTCCCGCCCCGACCGGGGCCGCCAGAAGCGGGTCGCGGTCATCGTCACCAAGGCCGACCTGCTGGCCGCCACCGAGATCGGCCGCGTCCCCGGCCGCGGGGCCCCGGACGGCGACGACCTGGACGGCGAGAACCTGGACGGCGAGAACCCGGAGGGCGGCGAGCCGGGCGGCGACGCGGCGCTGCGCGCCTGGCTCGACCACGTCGGCCTCGGCAACACCGTCCGCGCCCTCGACCAGGTCGCGGGCGAGGTCCGCTACTTCGGCTCCGGGCTGGGCACCGAGCCCGACGACGTGGCCGACCTGCTGGCCTGGGCGTCCGGACTGCCCGCCGACCGGCGGCAGCCCTCCGGCGCGGCCCCCGGCGCCGACCGCCTTCCCGGCACGGCCCCGCTGCGCGCGCCCTGGCCGGTGCGGGGCCGCGACGCCACCCGCGTGCCCGCCGGATACCAGGCGGGGCGCTGGGCCGTCCTGGCCGGGCTGTCGGTCCTCACCGTCGCCACGCTGACCGGGGCGATCGTCGCCGCGGCCGAGCGCTTCCCGTTCCCCTACTGGGCGCCCTTCTGAACCGCGCCCGGCCGGCCCCCCGGGTCAGAGGCGGCCGACGGCGGCGAACAGGAACGTCCCCGCCGGGTCGACGGAGTGCGCCGGGCCGTCCTGGCCGTCGTCCGGCCACCACTCCGGCGCGTACACCAGGCCCGGCTCCTCCAGTTCGAAGCCGTCCATCAGCGCGGCGATCTCCGGGCGGGAGCGCAGCGCGATCGACGCCGTGGACGAGTCGTACACCGTCCGGGCCGTCCCGGCGGCCTCGGGGCGGTTGCCCTCGCTGGTGACGTGGCTGAACGCCAGCGCGCTGCCGGGCGCCATGCGCGCGCGCACCCGCCGCACCACGCCCGCCGGGTCCTGCTCGTCGGTGACGAAGTGCAGCACCGCCAGCAGCAGCACCGCCACCGGCTCGGAGAGGTCGATCAGCTCGCGGGTCGCCGGGTCGTCCAGGATCGCGTCGGGGTCGCGCACGTCGCCCTGCACCACGGTCACGCCCGGCGCGGAGGCCAGCAGCGCCCGCCCGTGCGTCACCACCACGGGGTCGATGTCGGCGTAGACGACCCGCGCCGCGGGGTCGACCTCCTGCGCGACCTCGTGCACGTTGGGCCGGGTCGGCAGCCCCGCGCCGATGTCGACGAACTGGCGGATGCCCGCCCGCGCCAGCCGCCGCACCGCGCGCCGCAGGAACGCCCGGTTCTCCCGGACGGTGACGAGGGTCTCCGGCGCGGCGGCCAGCAGCCGCTCGGCGGCCTCCCGGTCGGCGGCGTAGTGGTCCTTGCCGCCGAGCAGGTAGTCGTAGATGCGGGCGACGTTGGGGACGTTCGCGTCGACGCCGGCGATCGGCCCGCCGCGCTCCTCCGTCGCCGTCACCCGTCCGCCGCCCCGCCGGCGTCGACCGGGACCTCCACGGGGCGGTGGATGACCGCCTCGCCGATCCACGGGACGGCCGTGGCCGGGCCCGCCAGGCGCAGCCCCGGCAGCCGCGTCGCCAGCGCCCCGAACGCCTCCTGCAGCTCCATCCGGGCGAGGTTGGCGCCCAGGCAGTAGTGCGGGCCGTGACCGAAGCTGAGGTGGTGCCGGCGCGCCCCGTCCAGGCTCCCGTCGGGGGCCCGCTCGCCGGCGAAGCGCGCCACGTCGAACCGTTCGGGCTCGGGGAAGACCTCCGGGTCCAGGTTGCCCGCGGGCAGCAGCAGGAACACCGCCTCGCCGGCCTCGACGACGCCGCCGCCGAGTTCCACGCGCTCGGTCATCCGGCGCAGCACGCCGTACCCGCCGGGGCCGTCGTAGCGCAGGATCTCCTCGACCGCCGCGGGGACCAGGCCCGGGTCGGCGGCCAGCGCCGCCCACCGCTCGGGGTGGCTCAGCAGCCGCAGCGCGCCCCGGGAGATCTGCGCGGCGGTGGTCTCGTGCCCGGCCAGGATCAGCCCGAACACCAGGCCGACCAGCTCGTCCTCGCTCAGCCGGTCGTCCTCGTCGCGGGCCTGCACCAGCACGTCGATCAGGTCCTCGGGGCCGTCGCCGGACCGCGCGCGGTGGGAGGCGACCAGCTCCGCCGCGTACCCGGCGAACTCCATCGCGGCGACCATCCGGTCCTCGGCGGAGGCGTCGGCGGTGGACAGGAACAGCTCCGTCCAGCGCCGGAACCGCGGCTGGTCCTCGGGCGCCACGCCCATCAGCTCGCAGATGACCAGGCTGGGCAGCGGGAACGCGAAGGTCTCCACCAGGTCGACCGGGGCGGGCCCGGCGGCGATCCGGTCGACCAGCCCCGCCGTGATCTCGCGGACCCGGGGCCGCCAGCCCTCGATCTGCCGGGGGGTGAACGTGCCGGACAGGATCCGGCGCAGCCGGGTGTGCTCGGGCGGGTCCATGTTGAGGATGGAGGTCGGGTTGTCCTCCAGGCTCATGCCCTTGGTCAGCCGCGGGGCGCCCTCGTAGCGCAGGTTGCGGCTGGCCGCCGAGTGCGCCAGCACGGTGCGGATGTCGTCGTGCCGGGCGATCGCGCGGATCCGGTCGCCGCTGGGCAGGGTGAGCGGTGCCAGCGGCGCGGTCGCGTGCCGCTCGGCGAAGCGCGGGGACGGCGGCCCGAACGCGCCGGGCGGCAGCTCCGGCCACGCCCAGCCCAGTCGGCCCGCGGCTCCGTTCGCCGCGCCCTGCTCCGGCGCCTGCTCCTGCACGCCCTCTGACTGCGGGGGCATCGCGTTCCTTTCGCCGTCGGTCAGCCAGGATCCTATGACGATCACGATGCACCCCGTCCCGGCGAAACCGAACGGCGCTCGCCCGCTATTGGCCACTTGAGGACGCCCCAGTACGCCCGCAATGTCCCGAATGTGATGCACTCCACTCTCTGACGAGGCAGATAACGGACCGTCATCCTGTTTCACCCGTTGGGACCCGGACCTACGCAACCCCCGCGTACCGCCCCGGCCCGGTCCCGGGAACGCGACAGAGAGGTAACGACATGGCGACCGCTCCCGACGAGGCCCGGCCGACGACCCCTCACCCGATCCTCGACGAGGCGGCGCAGGACCTGCTGTTCCGCGAGGCCCGCACCGCCAACAGCTTCACCGACGAGCCGGTGACCGACGAGCAGGTCCGCGCCATCTACGACCTGGTCAAGTGGGGGCCGACCGCGATGAACAGCCAGCCGCTGCGGCTGGTGCTGGTCCGTTCCGCCGGGGCCCGCGAGCGGCTCCTCCCCCTGATGGCCGAGGGCAACCGCGCCAAGACCGCCTCCGCGCCGCTGACGCTGATCGTCGCGGCGGACACCGACTTCCACGAGCACCTGCCGGCCCTGTTCCCGCACCGGGCGGACGCGCGGGAGTCGCTGGCCGCGCACCCGGGACGGGAGCGGATCGCGCACTTCAACGCCAGCATCCAGCTCGGGTACCTGATCCTCGGCATCCGCGCGCTCGGCCTGGCCGCCGGGCCGATGGCCGGGTTCGACGCGGTCGGCGTGAAGAAGGAGTTCCTGGCCGACACCAACCAGGAGCCCGTGGCGGTGGTGAACATCGGCCGTCCCGGGCCCGACGCCTGGTTCCAGCGCAACCCGCGGCTCGACTACGACCAGGTCGTCACCACGGTCTGACCCGTCCCGCAGCCCCTCGTCCTCCAACGCCCCACGGAGATGCCCATGTCGCAGGCCGTCTCGCGCTCCGGCCCGACGCCCCCGGCCCCTGACCCGCGCCCGGGCTCGACGCCGGAAGCGGACCCGCCGCCGGGCCCAGGTGCGGGTGCGGGTGCGGGGCCGGGGTCGGCCGGCAAGCCGGACCGGCTGCTGCGGATGATCGTCATCCTGGGCGCGCTGACCGCGGTCGCGCCGCTGTCGATCGACATGTACCTGCCCGCGCTGCCGCAGCTCACCGAGGACCTGTCGACCGGCGCCGTGCAGGCCCAGCTCACCCTGACCGCCTGCGTCGTCGGCCTGGCCGCCGGGCAGGCGATCGCCGGGCCGCTCAGCGACGCGTTCGGCCGCCGCCGCCCGCTGCTGGCCGGCGTCGCCGCGTACGCGATCGCGTCCCTGCTGTGCGCGCTGGCGCCCACCGTGGAGACGCTGATCGCACTGCGGCTGGTGCAGGGCGCCACCGGGGCCGCCGGGATCGTGATCGCCCGCGCGATCGTCCGGGACCGCTACGACGGCGTCGCCGCCGCCCGGTTCTTCTCCACGCTGATGCTGGTGAACGGCCTCGCGCCGATCCTGGCGCCGGTGCTGGGCGGCCAGCTGCTGCGGGTCACCCCCTGGCCCGGCGTGTTCGTGGCGCTCGCCGGGATCGGGGTGGCGCTGTTCCTGGCCGCCCTGGCGGGGCTCCCGGAGACCCTGCCGCCAGGGTCGCGCGCGGGCGGGGGCGTGCGCGCGACCCTGGCCACCTTCCGCGGGCTGCTGGCCGACCGGGTCTTCGTCGGGTACGCGCTGGCGCTCGGCCTGTCCTTCGGGGCGATGTTCGTGTACATCTCCGGATCGCCGTTCGTGCTGCAGGACCTGCACCACCTGTCCCCGCAGGCGTTCAGCGCGGTGTTCGGGATCAACGCGGTCGGCATCGTGGCCGCCGGGCAGGTCGGCGGGCGGCTGGCCGGGCGCGTCCCGCTGCGGCGGCTGCTGGGCTGCGGGCTGGCGGTGGCCGCGGCCGGCGGCGCCGCGCTGCTCGCGGCCGTGCTCGCCGGGGCCGGGCTCGCGATCGTGCTGCCCGCGCTGTTCCTGGTGATCGCCGCGCAGGGGCTGATCCTGCCGAACGCGACGGCGCTGGGCCTGGCGGGCCGGCCGCCGCGGGTGGCCGGCAGCGCCTCGGCGCTCCTGGGCGTCGCCCAGTTCGCCATCGGCGGCGCGGCGGCGCCGCTGGCCGGGCTCGGCGGCTCGGACACCGCGGCGCCGATGGCCGCCGCGATCGCCGCGCTGGTCGCCGGGGCCGCCCTCACGGCCGGCATCGTCGCCCGTCCCACGAAGGTTGCGTCACAGGACTGACCCGCCGTACGGTCGGAACGAAACACCGTCGAACGGTGTGTCGGGGATAGAGCACCTCCCGGTCATCGCTGGTGGGTGATCAGGTCCCGGAGCCAGAGGGCGCTGGGCTTCGGGGTTCGGCGTTGGGTGGTGTAGTCGACGTGGACGATGCCGAAGCGTTTGTGGTAGCCCTCGGCCCATTCGAAGTTGTCGAGGATCGACCAGACCAGGTAGCCGCGGAGGTCGGCGCCCGCGGAGAGGGCGGCGTGGGCGGCTCTGAGGTGGGAGTCGAGGTAGGCGACGCGGTCGGGGTCGGCGACGCCGTCGGGCGTGCGGACGTCGTCGAAGGCGGCGCCGTTCTCGGTGATGATCAGGCCGACTGACGGGTGGTCGCGGGAGAGGCGGGTCAGGAGGGTGGTGAGGCCGGAGGGGGCGATCGGCCAGCCCATGGCGGTGCTCGGTCCGCCGGGGTGCACGAACGCGATGTCCTCGGCGCCCGGCCAGGCCGGGTCGGCGGCGGTGCCCGGGGCGTCCACGACGTACTGGGGGCAGTAGTAGTTGATGCCGAGGAGATCGACCGGCTGGTGGATGAGGGCGAGGTCGCCGGCGTGCAGGTGGTCGAGGCCCGCGTGCCGGTCGACGATCTTCAGGAGGTCGCCGGGCATCTCGCCGCGTAGCGCGGGGTCGAGGAACTGGCGGTTGAGGAGCAGGTCGACGCGTTCGGCGGCGGCCGAGTCGCCGATCGCGGGCGACAGGTTGAGGGTCAGCGCCAGGTTGCGGACGCCCGCGTCGCGCAGTGCCCGCGCGCCGAGGCCGTGGGCGAGCAGCAGGTGGTGGGCGGCCCGGAACGCGTCGGCCGGGTCGGTCCGGCCCGGGGCGTGGATGCCGCTGCCGTGGCCGAGGAAGGCCGCCACCCAGGGCTCGTTGAGCGTCGTCCAGGTGTGGACGCGGTCGCCGAGCCGGGTGTGCACGGCATCGGCGTAGGACGCGAACCGGTAGGCGGTGTCCCGCGACGTCCAGCCGCCCCGGTCTTCCAGGGCTTGCGGCAGGTCCCAGTGGTAGAGCGTCAGATAGGGGTCGATTCCGGCGTCCAGCAGTGAGTCGACGAGGCGGTCGTAGAAGTCGAGGCCGCGCGGGTTCACCGGGCCCGAGCCGTCGGGCTGGACGCGGGGCCAGGCCACCGAGAAGCGGTAGGCGGCCAGGCCGAGCGACTTCATCAGGGCGACATCGTCGGCGTACCGGTGGTAGTGGTCGCACGCGACGTCGCCGGTGTGGCCGGACGCCACCTTGCCGGGCGTCCGGGAGAAGGTGTCCCAGATCGACGGGCCGCGTCCGTCCTCGTGGACGGCACCCTCGATCTGGTAGGCGGCCGACGCCGCGCCCCACACGAATCCGGTGGGGAAGACCGGGAGGTCCGGTGCGGTCGACATGATCAGTCCTCTACGAGCTGGGGGACCGCGGGCTGGCGGCCGCACGGGGTGCTCCTGATCTCGTCCGACCAGGCGAGCGTCAGTCCGAGGACGCTGCTGAGCATGCCCTGGAAGTCGGCGAGTCGCGTCGCGTCGTTGCGGATCTTGCGGGGCGGCAGGCCGGTCGCGAGGGCCTGCGCGGCCAGTGCGCCGACGGCCTCGCCGATGGCCCACTCGACCGGGTGCAGGCGGTAGCAGCCGTTGGTGATGTGGGTGGTGCCGATGTTCTTGTTCGCGGGCAGCAGGTTGTCGACCCGCTGGGGCAGCAGCGCTCCGAGGGGGATCTGGAACGGGTAGCAGTCGACGTCCACATAGGTGCGGCCGGACGCGCTCGGGTGCAGGTCGATCCGGTAGGAGCCGAGCCCGACCGAATCGCCGAACACCTCCGAGCCTCCGAGCGCACCGCGTGCCTCGACCCCGACGTGCTGCTCCAGGACCGTGAACTCGGCCTTGATCCGCCGCGACTCCCGGACGTACACCGCCTTCGCCAGGCCGTCCGAGGTGCCGACGAGGTCGGGACGCGGCCGCAGCCCGGGGAAGCCCGCCTCGGTCTGCATCCAGTACAGGAACGACAGCGACAGGTCGCGCGCGCCGGCGAGCGCAGCGTCCTTGTCCGCGCCGGGGCCGATCAGCGGCCGGTCCCAGTAGTCGATCTGCGGCCAGTTGACCAGCGTGACGTCGTGGGTGATGGTGCCGGGCTCGTACTGGGCGGCGGCCACGATCCGGCGGTAGTGCCACAAATCATGCTTGCCCGGAATGTGCCCGTTGTCGTGGAAGAGCCCGCGCGAGCGCACGGACAGGTCGATCGGCTCCACGTCCGTCCACGAGAGCTGCGATCCGGGCCAGAACGGCGCCTTGCGGGTGCTCCAGTAGGAGTAGCCCGCGGGCCGGTCGATCGTGTGGTCCTCGCCCGGCCGGTACTCCAGCGGAAAACACCAGCTGACGGCCTGCTGGTCGAGCGGGTCGGCGACCGCCGCCGCGTGGAGCTCCCCGGTCTCGTCGACGCCCTCCGCGCCCACGACGTGCTCGACCCCGGCGAGGGGGAGCAGGTCGCCGAGCTCGGTGGCGTCCACGATGTAGTCGGCGGCGACGACCAGCCGGGTCCCGTCGGGACGGGTGAAGGTCACGGCCTCGACCCGGTCGCCGGTCACGTCGGCCGACACCGGCGTGTGCCGGAGATGGACGGTCAGCAGCCCGGCCGTTCGGTAGGGCGCGAGCATGCCCTCGATGACCGCCAGCGCCGCCCGGGGCTCGTGGCAGAGCCCGCTGACCACACCCTTGCCCGGGTTGAGCAGTCGCTGGGCGGCGACGTCGTCTCGCAGCGGGTAGTTGCGGCGGTAATACTCGCGCACGCCCTGGCGGAGCCGGCGGTAACTCGGCGACGCGTACCGGGACTCGATCCACGGGTTCTCGTCTGGCGGGACGGCCTGGCTGGTCAGCTGTCCGCCGAGCCAGTCGGTCTCCTCGGTGAGCACGACCCGGTGCCCCATCCGCGCGGCGGTCAGCGCCGCGGCGACACCGCCGAGGCCTCCCCCGACGACCAGCACCGGCGTGTGGGTCTCCTGCATGATCATCCCTTCACGCCGCCCTCGGACAGACCGGCGACGAAACTGCGTTGGTTGAAGACGAAGACGGCCAGGACCGGCAGCAGCACCAGCACCGATCCGGCCATGGCGGGCCCGTAGGCGACGTTTCCGCCGGTCAGGAACTTGCTCAGCGCCAGCTGGACGGTCTGCGTCTCGGGCGAGCTCGTCACGACGAGCGGCCAGAGGAAGTCGTCCCAGACGGCGGTGAAGGCGAACACCGCGACGGTCGCGACGAGCGGCCTGGCCAGCGGCAGGTAGACCGTCCAGAACAGCCGGAACTCGCTCGCGCCGTCGACCCGGGCGGCCTCGCCCAGCTCGTCGGGGAGCCCGAGGAAGTACTGGCGGGCCAGGAAGACGTTGAGCGGGCCGATCAGGTGCGGCAAGGTCAGCCCGGCCAGCGAGTCGAGCAGGCCCGAACCGCCCTGCCCGGTGACGTCGTTGCCGCCCGCCAGCGGGATTCCCTTGGTGATCAGGTACAGCGGGATGAGCGTGACCGCCACCGGGATCATCGTGGTCGCGACGATCGTCACGAAGATCGCGTTGCTGCCGCGGAAGGGCAGCTTGGCGAAGGCGTACCCGGCGAGCAGGGCGAACACGCAGTTCGCGACGACGACCAGGAGCGCGACGATCAGCGAGTTCGTCATGGCCCGGCCGAGGTTGCCCGCCTCCAGCGCGGTCGTGAAGTTGCCGGTGACCGGGTTCTGCGGCAGCAGCCGCGGCTCGGAGGAGAACACCTCCGCCTCCGGCTTGAACGCGATCGACACCATCCACCAGAACGGGACGAGCACCAGCACCGTCGCGATGACCAGTGCGATGACGGATCCGGGTCTCTTCATCACTTCCGTCCGTTCCCGCGCATCGTGACGAGCGCGAAGGCGAAGATCGCCGCGAACAGCACGAACGCCATGGCGCTGGCGGAGCCGAACCGGTTGTTCTGGAACGCCTCCTGGTAGATCAGGTAGTTGGTGGTCGTCGTCGAGGCGAGGGGCCCGCCGCCGGTCAGGATGAAGATCTCGGCGAACGACTGCGACAGGTACACGATGTTGATCGTGATCACGTAGACCATGACGGGGCGCAGGCCGGGCAGCGTCACGTGCCGGAACCGGGCCCAGCGGCCGGCGCCGTCCATCTTGGCGGCCTCGTACAGCGTGGCCGGGATCGCCTGGAGCCCGGCGAGGAACAGGACCATGTTGCCGCCGAGCGCCTTCCACACCCGCATCACCGCGACCGAGTGCAGCGCGGTGTCCTCGTTGAGGAGCCAGTCGCGCGGGTCGAGTCCGACGGACGCCGCGAGGTCGTTGAACCAGCCGTCCGGGGAGTACATCCAGAGCCACACCAGGCTGACGGCCGTCAGCGGCACGATCCTGGGCAGGAACAGCCCGGCCCGGAACAGCCCGATCCCCGGGATCTTCCGGTTGGCCAGCAGCGCCAGCCCGAGCGCGATGCCGACGGCGAGCGGCAGCACCTCGCCGACGAACTGGGCCGTCACCCGCAGGGACTTCAGGAAGTCGGCCGAGTGGAACAGCGCGATGTAGTTGTCGACCCCGACCGGCTTCGGCACGCTCCGGTCGAGCGGGCTGTAGCTGGTGAAGCTCAGGTAGAACCCGTACAGCACCGGGAAGAGCTGGAAGATCGCCAGATAGGCCAGGACCGGGGCGGTGAAGACCAGCCCCATGAGCCTGCGGCGCCCGGTCGGGCCCCTCCGCCGGGCCCCGGCCCGCGGCATCACCGCGGACCGGGACTCACGCTGCGGGGCCTTGGTGAGGGTGGCCATCACTGCCTCGTGAGCAGGGGACCGGCCTCGGCCGCCGCATCGTCGAGGGCCTTCTTCGCGGTGGTCTTCCCGGCGAGCGCCTGCTCCAGGTGCTTGTCGAGGACGTCGCGGACCTGCACCCACGCCGGGACGTTCGGGCTGCCCACGTAGGCGGGGGCGGCGTCGATGAACGGCTTCAGCAGCGGCTGGCCGGTAACGTAGGAGCCTCCGGCGGACGATGCGCGCACGCCGAGCGCGCCGACGGTCTCGGCGTACCGCTCGTTCACGCCCTTGGAGACCATGAACTCGACGAACTTCCAGGCCAGGTCCTTCTTCGCCGAGTCGGCGTTGACGAACAGGCCGGTGGTCGCGCCGCCGAAGGTCTTGGCGTCGGCGGTCTTCAGCGGCGACAGCACGCCGATCTTCCCGGCGAGGCCGGGCACCGTCTTGGCCATCTGGAGCACCTGGCCGGCGGTCGCGGAGACCATCGCGGCCTTACCGGTGGCGAGGGGGTTCTGCGCGGCGGGCTGGTTGGCGAAGTCGAGGCCGAGCTGGTCGCTGACCTTGCCGTCGCCGTTGTAGAGCCCGGCGAAGTACTCCAGCGCCCTGACGCCCTCGGCCGAGTTCCACGTCGCGGACTTGCCGTCGGCGGAAAGGAGCGTTCCACCCTCGGAGCCGAGCAGCGCCTGGAAGCTCTGCACCCGCTGGATCTTGGCGGACTGGAGCATGAGGCCCGCCTGCTCGACGGTCGTGCCGTCCCGGACGGTCAGCTTCTGGGCCGCGCCGGCGGCCTCCGTCCAGGTCTTCGGCTCGGCGACGCCCGCCTTGTCCAGGAGGTCCTTGCGGTAGGCGATGAGCACGCCGTTGCCGACCAGCGGCATCAGGTACTGCTTGCCGCCGACCCGGCCGCTCGTCATGTAGGGCGCGAGGTCGGTGTTGTCGGCGGCGGGCAGGGCGGCGATCCGGTCGTCCAGCGGCTCGATGCGCCGGGCGGCGGCGAAGCCCGCGGCGACGGCCGGGCCGTGGCCGAAGACGTCGGGGGCGCTGTTGCCGGCGAAACCCGCGTTGAGCTTGGGCGACATCTGCGTCCAGTCGACGAACGTCACCTCGACCTTGACGCCGTTGGCGGTCTCGAACTCCGGCACCAGCTTCTTGGTCACCAGCTCGATCTCCGGCGCGGAGTTGCCGGGGAACCAGACGGTCAGGGCCCGCGACGAACCGCCGCTCTCGCCGCCGCCGGTGCCGCAGGCCGCCGCGGCGAGGACCACGCTCGCGCCGACCGCGGTGGCGAGGAAACCGCGTCTGTCGATGTTCATGCCTTGCTCCTGTTTCGGGGGGTGGGAGGTCGTCTTCCGGCGGTGACCCACCGGGAGCCGGGGATGTTCAAGTAGGAGTGGTCAGACCCCCGGCGGGCCGATCATGTCGTCGGCGGGCGGCCCGCACGGAAGGAGCTGCTGGTGCTCGCCGGGCTTTCCGGTGCCGCCCAGGATCTGGGCGAGCATCTTCACCGCGGCCCGGCCCATCTCGTGCCGCGGGATCCGCAGGCTGCTCCAGCCGTCCTCGGCCATCGTCACCAGGACGACCAGGGACATGTCGGCGGGAGCGGACATGCCGCGTTCGGCCAGGGCCGCGACGAGCTGGCGGGCCAGGACGTCGTTTTCCGCGAGGACGGCCGTGACGCCTCCCTCGTGGGCGGCGTCCACCCAGGCGGGGTCGATCTGCGAGGTGACGTACATCAGTTCCGGCAGCCCGGCCTCGGCGCAGCCCGCCCGGTAGCCCGCCTCCTTGTCGAGGAAGACCTCCAACCGGTCCGGGCCCGTGACGTAGGCGATCCGCCGGTGGCCCAGCTCGGCGAGGCGGGCGACGACGTCGCGGGTCGCGCTGGCGTAGTCGGCGCCCACCCAGGCGATCTCGGCGCCGGGGACCGTCCGGCGCCCTATATGGACGAAGGGGTATCCCTCGGCGGCCAGCCTGGCCAGCTCGGTCGAGCCGTCCTCGACACCGAGCAGCACGCTGCCGTCGGCGAGGGCGAGGCGGTTGACGCCGTCGCGGTAGATGCGGCGGCGGCCGGCGGAGTCCTCGGTGGAGGCGAAGAGCACCAGGTCGTAGCCGTCGGCGATGGCCTGCTGCTCGATGCCGACGAGGAACGCGTGGTAGAAGTCGAGCTGGTCGAGCGGGAAGATCGATTCGAAGGTGTGCACGCCCAGCAGCCGGTTGCGCTTGCCGCGCAGGCTCCGGGCGGCGGGGTTGGCCACATACCCGAGCTGGCGCACCGCTTCCTGGACCCGCCGGACGGTCTGCTCGGGGATGCCGGTCTCGGGGCCGCGCCCGTTGATGACCGCGGATACCGTCGCCTGGGAGACCCCGGCGAGCTTGGCCACGTCCGCCTGGCGGGCCCTGCGACGCTGACCGTCCATTCGATCTCCTGATTCGTATCAGCTGAGGGATAGCCGCCAGCCGGAGGCCACTGACTGATTCGTATTGGCGAGAACCGTCGCAAGCCGGACGGGGTGCTGTCAACACCTCGGCGAAAGAATCATGGAACCCGCCGGGCAGGCCTTCCTTGACGCTCGGAAAACCCAGACCTTATCGTCACGTACGAATCGGAGGATCTCGTATTTCCGCTGGTCATGTATTACTAATACGAATCAGAGGTATCAGCATGAGGCTCCACCCCGCCTCAGCGGCGCTCGCGCTCGCCGCCGCCCTGCTCCTGCCCCAGCCGGCCCACGCGGCGGGCACCACCTACTACGTGGACGCGACGGGCGGATCCGACGCCGCGTCCGGGACGTCCACGCGCACCCCCTGGCGGACGCTGGGCAAGGTCAACGCCCGGACCTTCGGGCCCGCTGACCGCGTCCTGCTGAAGTCCGGCGGCGTGTGGAGCGGCCAGTACCTCGACCTGCACGGCTCCGGTTCCCCCGGCGCGCCGATCGTCCTCGGGCGGTACGGGACCGGCGCCAAGCCGCTGATCGATTTCGCGGACACCGCCGTCGGCGGTGAGGGGTTCGGAGTCCGGCTCAAGAACGTCTCCCACTGGGAGATCAGCGATCTGGAGATCACCAGCGGCGAGCAGCCGACCGACCGGCGGCGCAGCGGCGTCCTCGTGGTCGGTGAGGGCACGGGCGCCGGGGACTTCACCCACATCCACGTCACCGGCATGGACATCCACGACGTGTTCGGCACGGATCGGCGCACCGGCGGGATCAACTTCCACGCGCGCGGGACGGCGTCACAGCCCGAGAGCACCTGGACCGACGTCCTGATCGAGGGCAACACCGTCGACAACGTCGCCGACACCGGCATCCAGACGATGACCGACGCCCTGCTCAACACCACGTGGGCGCACGACTTCGACGCGTTCAAGAACGTGGTGATCAGGGGGAACACCGTCACCCGGATCCACCGGGACGGCATCCTCGTCCGGTCGGGCCTGGCCCCGCTGGTGGAGGGCAACACCACCGACCTGATCGGTGAGTCGACCACCTCGACGCTGCCCTACCTCGACGACATCGACGTCGTCGCCGCCCAGTGGATGTACTCCACGACCGACGCGGTCTTCCAGTTCAACCAGGCTTTCCGCACCCGCAGGCTGGACGGCGACGGCCAGCCGTGGGACTTCGACAAGATGGTCTACCGCAGCGTCTACCAGTACAACTACAGCCAGGACAACGAGGGCGGGACGCTCCTCGTCATGGACCAGACCGACGACAACGTGTTCCGCTACAACATCTCCCAGAACGACAAGGACCTCAGCGTCGGGGTGTTCCACCTGACCAGCGGCTCGGGCGACCTGAAGGTCCACAACAACGTCTTCTACCGCTCGGCGGGCCAGCGGGGGCAGATGACCGGGGCCTCCACCGGCAAGGTCTCCTACACCAACAACATCTTCGTCAACCGGGGCACCGGCGCCTACAGCCTCAGCGGCAACGCGACCTACGACCACAACATCTTCTCCGGCACCAACTCCGGCCAGCCCAACGACCCGCACAAGATCGTCGCGAGCCCGCGGTTCGTCTCGCCCGGCGGCGCGTCCGGCCTGTCCACCGCGATCGCCTACCGGCTCAAGCCCGATTCGCCCGGCATCGACACCGGAGCGGCCGTCCCCTCCCCCGGCGCACAGGACTTCTTCGGCACCCCGCTTTACCAGGGCGCCCCCGACCGGGGCGCGCACGAGTCGTCAGCGCCGCCCGGCAGAAGGCTCGGCATCCGTCTGCACTCTTAAAGGCTGTTACGTAACTCGTCTGCGGATTGGTGGTGTCGGGCTGGCGCCGTCCCGGGGCGCCGGGCGGCACCGACATCGGCGTCCGGATCGCGACCGTCGCCGTCGGCATGGCGTTGCGCGTCATCTCCGGTCCAGGGAACCGAGCCCGCCTTCATGCTTGTCGCGCTGGCGTTCTTTGGCCTGTTCATGGTGGGGGTGGCGCGCCGTCGCAGATCGTTTCGTGAGGCGTAACGCCACAGGTGCATGAGGGGCAGCCCACGGTTGTCCAGAAAGGTGTGAGGTTGGTCTACCCATAAATACGATAACACTGTATGTTTCCGGTTTAACGAAGGTCGAAGCCGAAGGAGCAAGAAGTTGGCCAAGCGTGTCGTCCTCGTCGGCCTGGGAGTCACCGGGCTCGCCATGGCGCGGTCACTCCTGCGTCGGACCGACTTCGAGGTCGTCGGTGCCGCCGACAGGAATCCGCGGACGCTTGGCGAGGACCTCGGCGTTCTCCTCCACACCGGGTCCGCCGGCGTTACCGTCACCGAGCACATCGAGCACCTCCCGCCGGCGGATCTGGCGATCGTCGCCACGACCTCCGACCTGAACCAGGTCGCCGACACGCTCCTCCCGCTCCTGAAGCGGTCCTACAACGTCCTGAGCATCTGTGAGGAGCTGGCCTATCCATGGACCAGCCACCCCGAGGCGGCCGAACGTCTTGACACGGCAGCGAAGGCGAACGGCGTAACCGTCCTCGGCAGCGGCGCGAACCCGGGGATCCTCATGGACACCCTGCCGCTCCTGCTCAGTGCGCTGACCCAGCGAGTCGAGCGAGTCGTCATCCGGCGGCGGACGAACATGTCCCGATACGGGGCGATCCTCGCCAAGTTCGGGCTCGGCCTGAGCCCGGAACGGTTCGCCGAGGCACAGGCAGCGAGCAGGGTCGCCGGACACCACGGGTTCGAGCAGGCCATCAGCGCCGTTGCAAGCGGCCTGGGATGGGACCTCGACGCCATCGAGGTCGACCAGGTCGTCCCGAGCATCGTGAGCGACGGCGTCCGCGTCGGCGAACACGCGACCATCGAGCCGGGGTGCATCTCAGCGGTCACCCACGCTGCTCGTGGCGTCCTCGCCGGCGTCGCCGTCATCGACCTCGAGATCATGTTCGGCTTCTTCGACCCTGGCGACCCGGTCGCTCCCGGCGATGAGTACCGGATCGAGGGAGCTGAGCAGGTCGTCGACCTGTCATCCGCGGTCGGGTTCGAGTCGTTCCTGAGCACGATCGCCACCGCCGTGAACACGGCGGCGGCGGTTGTCGACGCCGCCCCGGGCCTCCTGTCCATGGGCGATCTGCCAGCGCGCGCGATCGCGTCGAAGGGCGCGCGGCTGGCCGAGGAGGCACTCCGATGAGACATGACTTCAGCGCACTGTCCCCGGTGAGGTTCCTCGACCGTGCAGCGGCCGTGCACGGTCAGAAGCCGGCCGTCGTTGACCGCGGCCTCAGGTACTCCTACTCCGAGCTGCACCAGAGGGCCAAGCGAATGGCGGGAGCGCTGCTCGAGCTCGACCTGCCCGCCGGCGGCCGCGTCGCGATCCTCGCCGGCAACACGCGCGAGATGCTGGAGGCGCATTACGGCGTCCCGTACGCGGGCGGCGTCCTCGTTCCGCTCAACTCCCGGCTGAGTGCCGGCGAGATCGCCTACATCCTGCGGCATTCGGGCGCGACGATCCTGATCGTCACCGAAGTGCTACGAGGACTCGCGCGGGAGGCCGTCGCGCTGAGCGGTCGCGACGTGACGACGCTCGTCGTCGGCGAGCGATACGAGGCGATGCTCGCTGCGGCGGTTCCCCACGAGGCGCTCGTGACCGACGAGCAGTCGATGATCGCGATCAACTACACCAGCGGCACCACAGGGAAGCCCAAAGGCGTCATCTACACGCACCGCGGTGCGTATCTGCAGTCGCTCGCGATGGCGTTTCACAGCGGCATGACACTCGACTCGACCTACCTCTGGACGTTGCCGATGTTCCACTGCAACGGCTGGTGCTTCACATGGGCGGTCACGGCTGCCGGTGGTACCCACATCTGCTTGGCCAAGGTCGACGCAGATTCGGTCTGGAACGCGATCGAGGACCATCGGGTCACGCACATGTGCGCAGCACCGACAGTGTTGTCCACGATCACCGCAGACCCGGACCAGGCGGTCGCTCTCGACTGGTTCGTCCGAGTCGCCACCGGGGGAGCCCCACCGGCGCCGGCTCTGCTCGCCCGCGCGCGAGCCTGCGGACTTGACGTCACTCACCTGTACGGAATGACCGAGACCTACGGCCCGGTGGTCATCAACGAGTGGCGACGCGAATGGGACCGTCTCCCGGCTGCCGAACGCGACCGCCTCAACGCCCGGCAGGGGATCGGCAATGTCGTCTCCGACCTCGTGCGTGTTGTCGACGCCGACGGGATCGACGTGCCGGCCGATGCGGTCACCGTCGGTGAAATCGCCCTTCGCGGCAACAACGTCACCCCCGAGTACTACCAGGACCCCAACGCGACCACTGCGGCCGTCGCCGACGGCTGGTTCCGAAGCGGAGATCTGGCCGTCCGACACCCGGACGGCTACATCGAGATCCGCGATCGCGCCAAGGACCTCATCATCTCCGGCGGAGAGAACATCAGCTCGGTGGAGGTCGAACAGGCCATTCTCGAACACCCTGATGTCCACGAGGCCGCCGTCGTGGCAATGCCCCACGAACACTGGGGAGAACGCCCCGTCGCCTTTGTTTCCTGCCGTCCAGGCGCGGCCGTCACGGCCGAGGAGCTGCGCGCCCATCTGCTGGATCGGGTCGCCAAGTTCAAGATTCCGGACCGCTTCGAGTTCGCGAATCTGCCGAAGACCGCCACCGGGAAGATCCAGAAGTTCGAACTCAAGAAGCAGTTGTCGGTTCACGGCGCCTGCGAAGAAGAAGAAGGGGCGCACGATGCTTGAAGCAAACGAGGTCAGCGCGTTGAACCTCGTGAACGGCGAGGTGGTGGAGGCCCAGTCCGGGCGCCTCCTGGACGTCATCGAGCCGGCAACCGAGGACGTGCTCGCGCGCGTGCCCGCAAGCGGGAGCGAGGACGTCGACGCCGCCGTCACCGCGGCCACCGAAGCGTTCAAAACTTGGAGGCGGACCACGCCCGGGGAGCGGTCCGACATGCTGCTGGCCCTCGCTTCCAGAATCGAGGAGAACGCCGAGCACCTGGCGAAGTTGGAGTCACGGAACGTCGGCAAGCCTCTCCCGGTCGCCCGCGAAGAGGTTCCGCTCGTCGTCGACAACCTCCGCTTCTTCGCGGGTGCGGCTCGCGCACTCGAGGGCCGGGCCGGCGGCGAGTACCTGTCCGGTTATGAGTCCTACATCCGGCGCGAGCCCATCGGCGTCGTGGCCGGGATCGCCCCGTGGAACTATCCCCTGCTCATGGCGGCATGGAAGTTCGGACCGGCGCTCGCCGCGGGTAACTGCAGCGTTCTCAAGCCGTCCCGGCAGACGCCCCTTACCGCGCTGTACGTGGCAAAGCTGGCCAGCGACATCTTCCCGGCCGGCGTCTTCAACGTGCTGTCCGGCCCTGCGGCCGAGATGGGGAATTCGCTGGTGAGCGATCGCCGTGTCGGGCTCGTGTCGGTCACCGGCGACACCAGCACGGGACGGCACATCGCCAAGGTCGCTTCCGAGCACGTCGCAAAGACCCACCTCGAACTCGGTGGCAAGGCGCCGGTGATCGTGCTCGACGACGCCGACATCGACGCCGTTGTCGCCGGCATCACCCTCGGCGCCTTCGTGAACTCCGGTCAGGACTGCACCGCCGCTTGCCGCGTCATCGCCACCCCGGGCATCTACGACCGGCTCGTCGAGCAACTCGTTCCCGCGGTCCAGGCGCTCAAGGTCGGCAACCCGGCCGAGACCGAGGATCTCGACATGGGCCCGGTCGTATCGGCCGTCCACCGCCAGTCGATCCTTGACGTGCTCGAGAAGACCAACGGCACCATCGCCACCGGGGGCAAGGCGATGCCCGGCAAGGGCTTCTTCATCGAGCCGGCGGTCGTCATCGACCCGAGCCAGGGCGACGTCGTCGTCCAGACGGAGCTCTTCGGGCCGGTCGTCTCCGTCCAGCGGGCGAAGGACGTCGATCAGGCCTTCGCCTGGGCCAACGATGTCGACTTCGGCCTGGCCTCGTCGATCTGGACCCAGAACCTGAACATGGCCGCTCGAGCGGCACGTGACCTCGACTTCGGCTGCGTCTGGGTGAACGACCACCTGCCGGTGGTGTCTGAAATGCCGCACGGCGGCTTCAAGCAGTCCGGCTACGGCAAGGACATGTCGATATACGGGCTCGAGGAATACACCCGTATCAAGCACATCATGACCAAGACTGCCTGAAGGAACCCCACGTGAGCGACAAGCACGAAGTGCTCGAAGATGCCTCTACCGGCATGACCGTCGATCTGGGTACGCCTCAGATCCTCGGCGAGGTAGAGCGTGCCTTCGTCGAGAAGTGGCACGAGAACGCGACCGGGTGCTTCTCGTCCGGTCACAAGTTCTGCCGCGAGGTCTGTCCGGTGACCCAAGTGACCAGGAACGAGAACCACACCCCGACCGCGTTCCACGCCAATGTGATCGCGCTCGAGAAAGGGCACCTGACCGTCGAGGATGTCGCAGACGACTACGTGCACTGCACTCAGTGCGGCGGCTGCGAGGTCCGGTGCCCGAACACCCTCATGGTGGGCGACTTCTACCGTGCCCGGACCGAGACCGTGAAGGTCGTCCGCGCGATGCGCGCGATGATGGTGGACAAGAGCCTGGACCGTCCGGGCTGGAAGATGTGGAACCGCCTCACCAACGAGCTCAAGAACGAGCCGGTGCTCGGCGTCGAGGGGGATCAGCCGGGCGGTCAGGCGCAGGTCCGCGACTGGGCCGAGGGCCTGAACATCCCTGTCGGTGGCGACACCATCATGTTCGTCGACTGCGAGGCCGCGTACTACCGGACCTCGATCCCGCGCGCCACCGCCCAGATCCTCCAACGCGCAGGCTATGAGTTCGGCCTGATGAACGAGCAGTGGTGCTGTGGGGGCCCGGCCGCCGAGATGGGTTACGTCGAGCAGTCGATGCGGTTCGCGCGACACAACATCGACGACTGGCGCGAGTCCGGCGTCAAACGGATCATCGCGATCGAGCCGCACGACTACATCCACTTCACCGAGGACTATCCGGCGTACTTCGGGGACGAGTTCGACTTCGAGGTCGTGCAGATCATCGACCTCGTCGCCGAATTGATCCGCGATGGCCGCCTGAAGCTGACCAAGCCGATCGACCGCGTCGTGACCTACCACGACCCCTGTCGTCTCAACAAGCGCAAGGGCATCCACGAGGCACCTCGCGAGATCCTGCATTCCATCCCGGGACTCACCTTCAAGGACGTCGACCGGGTCACCCAGTGGTCCTACTGCTCCGGTGGCGGTGGCGGTCTCCCGATCGAGAAGCCCGAGATCACTGCCGAAATCAGCCGCCGGCGCCTGGAGAAGGCGTCGGAACTCGAGGTCGACACGCTCGTCTCCGCGTGCGTCTGGTCGGAGCGCCCGCTGACCGCAGCAGGAGACGAGGCCGGGATCGAGGTCAAGGACATCATCGAACTGGTCGCGGAGTCGGCCGGAATCGAGATCGGCGGGAGGACCCGCCCATGACCGCGATCAGCATCGAAGACGAGGTCGTCGACCGGCTCAACGCCATTCTTGACGAAGACGGTGCCGTTCTGACGAACAAGTCCAGCCGCTTCAACCGGGCTCGTGTTCCGGCTCCGTTCCCGGTCCACCGGTGGGAGGAGTTCATCCCGGACATCGTGGTCCTGCCCCGTACCGCCGAGCAGGTCTCCCGGATCGTGAAGCTCGCCAACGAGTTCAAGATCCCGATCGTTCCCCGGGCCGGCGGGACCGGATTGGCGGACGGCGCCGTCCCGATGAAGGGCGGCATCGTCGTCGACGTGAAGCGAATGGACCAGATCAAGGAGATCGATCTGGTGAACAGCACCGTCACCGTCGGTCCAGGCATCAACATGCAGACACTCAACCGGAGCCTGCGGCCCCACGGTGTCATCTATCCCGACGACCCGGCTTCCTACGCCTGCTCGCTCGTAGGCGGCCGCATCGGCACCAGCGGGCTGTCGCTGCTCGGCGCCCGGTACGGCCACACCCGCGACCTGGTGATCTCCTTCGAGATCGTCACGCCGACCGGTGAGATCATCGAGGTCGGCGAGGGCGGCGGCCGAAAGATCCGGAAATCGTCGACCGGATACCACCTGAAGCAGCTCTTCATGGGCCACCAAGGCACCCTCGGCATCGTGACGGAGGCGACCTTGGAGTTGGTGCCGCGCGCTGAGGCGGAGTTCGCGGCATTCTTCCTCTTCGAGGACTACGAAACCGCCTACCGAACGTTCTCGTTGATCGCCAAGAGCGGCTTGGCGACCCTCGCCGGCGTCATGATGTTCGACCCTGAGAAGGTCGAGTACCTCCGGCGCGACGACGAGGCGTACATCATCCAGCCCGACTGGGTGAAGAGCGTGTGTGCGGCGTCGCTGTTCGGGACGAAGGCCGAGGTCCAGGTCGCGGCCACGACGGTGATGGAGCTCGGACGAAGCCTCGGCGGCAGGTACATCGGCGACGAGATCGCGTCCGGTGACTGGGCGGCGCGACACGACCGGTACGCCAACCCGCTCCACGGCCGTGACAAGAACGGCAAGGTCGTCCCGATGTCATGGCACTGCGAGGACGCGGCGGTCCCGTACAGCGAAGTGCCCGAGGTCCTGCGCAAGTGGCACGAGATCGCCAAGCGGTACGTCGACGAGTACGACATCTTCGACGACTGGGGGGCCTTCCAGTACACCAACGGCGGGCACAAGCCGTGGGGCGACGTCCTGGTCGAGATCGACATGGGCCTCTGGGAGGACCGGATCGCCGAGGAGTCGTGGAAGGCCTTCGTTTCACTCAAGCGCGAGATCGCCCAGGTCGCGATCGACCACGGAGGAACGATGTCGTCGTGTCACGGGGCGACCCGAGCCGGCGACGCCGAACTGGTGCCCACCGAGATGGGCGCGTCGTGGGAGGTCATGAAGACGATCAAGCGCGCCCTGGATCCGAACAACATCATGAACCCGGGCAAGCAGAGCCTGGACGAGGCGTACCAGAAGGTGGCACCGTGAGCGGCGAGTACAGGTTCGGCCGGTGGGTCCCTGCCGAGCAGGTACTCCCCGAGCCAGAGCGCGTGACCGACCAGGTGATCCAGCGCTTCGAGCATGTCCTCGAGGTCGACCCCGACCGCATGTGGGTCCATTTCCGCCAGCAGAAGATGGCGCCCTGGGACACCAAGCGGATCGTTGCCGCCAGGTGGGATCACCTCGACGCAGTACATCGTGAATTCGCCGACGAGGTGCTGCTGGCAGGCGAGGGGCCGGACCCCGGACCGCCGACCGAACCGGAAAGCAACTGAGGGGTCGCGCGAACATGGAACCGATCAAGGCTGTCATCTACGGCGTCGGCTCGATGAACTCGATCTCGACGCGAATGCTGCTCGACAAGAACGTCGACATCGTCGCCGCGATTTCGCGGAGCAAGCACAAGGTCGGTAAGGACCTTGGCGAACTCACCGGACTCGGACGCAAAATCGGCGTGCCGGTGACCGACGACGCACAGTCGGCATTGGCCGAATGCAACGCGGACATCGCGGTCATCGCGGTGAACAGCTACATGACCGACGCTGTCGAGCAGTTGCGCAACTGCGCCGAGGCCGGCCTCAACGCGGTCACGCTGTCAGAAGAGGCGCTCTATCCCTGGAACACCTCGCCGGAGATCACCGCGGAGCTCGACGCGATCGCGAAGCGCACCGGTGTCACGCTCACCGGCACCGGCCACCAGGACACCTATTGGGTCAACATCGTCGCGCTGATGATGGGCACCTCGCACCGCATCGACCACGTCACGGGCCACGCGAGCTGGAACGTCGACGACTACGGCCCCGAGGTCGCGGGCGACCAGCAGGTCGGTAAGACCTCCGAGCAGTTCGAGCAGTGGCTGCGCGGGGCTGAGCGGCCGCCGACATTCGGGCGCAACGTCCTCGACGCACTCGTGGCCGACACCGGCCTGACGGTCAAGTCGATCACCTCGACCACGCGCCCGGACATCGCTCAGGCCCCGATGCACTCCGGCGCGCTGGGCCTCGACATCGAAGCCGGCCAGGTGATCGGGTTCACCGACGTCGACGAGATCCAGACCGACCAGGGACCGGTCTTCACCTTCGAGATGTCCGGCCGCGTCTACCGTGACAGTGACGGCGACATCAACGAGTGGGAGATCAAGGGCGAGCCGGACCTGGTCCTTTCCAACGGGACGGTCCCGACCCAGATCACCACCTGCACCCAGCTCGTGAATCGAATCCCCGACGTCATCAACGCCGAGCCGGGATTCGTCACGACAGAGAAGCTGCCCCGGCTGAGGTACCGGGCGTTCGACCTCCACACCTACCTCAAGGGGAAGCGAGCATGAGCGCGCCGTTCGCAGCCGGACCGTTCGGAGACCAGGTCAACTCCGACGCGTTCACCCAGAACTTCTTCTACATCATGTCGTCGACCGCGGTCGTTCTCGGTCTCCTCGGCCTGGTCCTCATCGACGCGGGACTCGTGCGACGCAACAACGTCCTGTCGACGGCGGTGCAGAAGCTGGTCGCGTTCTCGGTCGGCACCGCCGCCTACATGGTGGCTGGTTTCGCCCTGTGGAATTACCAGTACAACAAGGCATTCGGGGTCAAGAACGGGTTCATGCAGGCGCTCAAGGACTGGTGGTTCGGAGGCAATTTCCTGAGCGACTACGCCCAGAAGATCGATCCGGCCGTCGCGCCCTCCGTGGGCAATTCGCAGATCTTCTTCGTGTTCCTCGCGGTCTATGGCGGGTTCGTGTGCGCACTCGTCCACACCGCCGCATCCGAGCGGATCAGGAGCGCACCCCTGTATGCGATCTCGGCCGTCATCGGCGGCGTGATCTACCCCGTCGTGCTGTGGCTGACCTGGGGCTCGACGAGCCCGCTCACCAACGCGGGCACGCATGACTTCGTGGGCGCGTACAGCTCGTACATCTTCGCCGGTGCCTTCGGCCTGGTGCTCACCGTGAAGCTCAAGCCGCGGCTGGGCCTGTTTCCGAAGCCGGGGGAGGCGGCGACCCTGGTCCCGCACAACGTCCCCATGGCACTCCTCGGCGTCGTCGTGCTCCTTTTCGCCGCGCCACTGATCGTCATGGGGTGCGGCTTCTTCGTGCCCGAGGACGGCTACTACGGTATTTCGATGACCACGTCGGGCCTCGGCTCGGTCTACATCAACGTGTTCGTCTCCTTCGTGGTCGGCGGAATCGTCGGCGGCATCCTTGCGTACGCGACGCGGAACCCGGTGCACGCCATCCTCGGGCCGGTGGCGGGGTACGTGGCGAACACGACCGGCTTCGATGTCTTCAAGCCGTGGGAAACCATGATCGTCGCCGTCGTCGGTCCACTGGTCGTCGCCCTCGTCTGCACCTGGGTCAACAAGCGGGGCATCGACGACGCGAAGGTCCTCCCGCTGGCATGCGCCGCCGTCGCGGGCGACGTGCTGGTCGGCCTTCTCGCCTGGGGTACGCCCACCGGCGGCTATTTCGGGCTCAAGGGCGACTACGGATTCCAGCACGCCGAGATCAACCTCTGGTGGCAGTTGGCCGGCACCGCGGTCACTGTCGCCATCGGCCTGGTCTCGGCCGTGGTCCTGCTGGGGATTCTCGGGTCGTTCATGAAACTTCGCGTCAGCGCGGAGGACGAACTGAACGGGATCGATGCGGCTCGGTGGTCGCCGCGTCAAAGGCCCCAGGCTCACGTCCGTTCGGATGCGGTGGCCACCTAGCCGGGCTTGGGGCAGGGCCGGCGCCTCGGTCGGGCGCCGGCCCTCGATGTCATGCGGACTGCGGCTTGGCCACGGCGAGTTGCCAGTCGGACAAGGTTCGGATCGGGACGATCGACTCGTAGCGATCCGGCTCTTGGTCCGGCATCACTCGCAGGCGTTCGCCCGGCATCCACCGCACCGAGTTCGTGGCGACGACCGTTCGATCCCGGTTGACCACGACGACCTCACCGGGCAGGCCGCACAGCTGTGACGTCATCAGCTCCTCAGCCGCTTGAGCCATCAGGTCAAGGGCGACCACACCCAGGAACTCCTCGTCGGCGACAACCGGCACGGCAACCGTGAGTACGAGCGCATCGGAGCCTGAGTAGTCCAGGTACGGCCCGGTCAGGGTCGGTCGCCTGCGATCGCGTGTTCGGACGTACCAGTCCATGTGCACATAGTCGTAGGCGTTCATATCTGTGGTGTCGAAGTTGAGGCGGAGACGCCGAATGGCGCCGTTACGCCGTTGCAGCCAGAGCATGTAGCGGTCGCGCGCGTCGACGATGTCGGGCCCGGCGATGAATCCCGCTCCGATGGTGGTAGGGGAGTCGTCGATGATCGCCTCGACGGTCGGGTTGAGACCTTCGACGGCAGAAGCGGACAGAACCGGTGCGCCCGCGTCGCTGTCGATGTCACGGGCGAGGCCGACGAGCGCGGTCGCGTACTCGAGCAGAGGGGTCACGCGTGCGGTGATCTCGTTCTCGAACCATGTCCGCACACGGTCCAGTTCGGCCTGAGGGGCCCCAACCGAGCTCGGGATCATCGTCCCCTCCTTACCGGGTTCATCAAGCTCATGTGTGCCGCCGTGAGCCGCCTGAGGTTGTTCTTCACATGACGCTCTGCGCATGCCCCGGCCGCCACACCGTCCTCGGCGGCGATCGCCTCGGCGATGGCACGGTGCTCGTTGTCGAGTTCGCTGATCTCGGATTCGGGCAGATGGGAGGTCCAGAGGAGTCCGACGGTCTCGGCTTGGAGTGCGACCTCGCGCCGGGTCAGCCGCTCGGACCGTGTCGCGATCGCGACTTCGATGTGGAAGCGACTGTCCGCCTTCATGCGTTCGCCACGCGTCGCCGCGCCACTCAGCTGCTCGACCAGCAATTGGATGCGCCGGACGTTGGATGCGTCCGCCCGTTCTGCCGCGAGTCGCGCCGACAGGCCGGCAATCGCGGTGTGCTCGTCGGACATGTCGCGCAGGGCGGTGGCGGACAGATCGTGGAGACGTGCGATGTCCGGGGCTTCGTCAGGCTCGGCGATCCGACGGACGAACGAGCCGCCGTTCCTCCCCCGCCGGGTCTCAATCAGGCCGCGCTCGCGCAGCGTGGCGATCGCCTCGCGAAGAGTGACCGGTGACACGCCGAACTGCAGTGCGAACTCGGACTCCGGTGGCAGCCGCTCTCCGTCCGTCAGGAGTCCGAGCTGAATGGCTTCGGAGATGCGCACCGTGATCTCGTCCGCCCGTCCGGCTGCACCCAGAGGCGCGATCAGGGTGGTGCGCTCGCCGCTCACGCAGACTCCTCGACTCGCTGTGACGGCGATCGTACCAACCATGGCCCTAAAACCCGCCAGCACTGTATGTTTTACTCCGCGAACCGCCGGCTGAAGTTGCTGTCCCATTCGATGTTCGCCGAGACCTGTACGCCTCCCTCGTCGCCCGTCCCGCAAAGGTTGCGTCACAGGACTGACCCGCCGTACGGTCGGAAGGGTGATCGTCAGAATCGGCTACATGCCCGCACCCGCCCCGCCCGACCGGGACGACCTCACCGCCCTGGTCCTGGGACTGGAACGCGAGGGGTTCGACTCGCTGTGGGTCTCCGAGCGGCCCACCGGCCCCGCCGGCGACCCGGTCGTCGCGCTCACCTTCGCGGCCGCACTCACCACCCGGATCAAGCTCGGCACCGCCGTGATGGCGCTGCCGGGCCGCCCGCCCGCGCTGGTGGCGCAGGAACTGGCCTCCCTCGACCTGCTCTCCGGCGGGCGGCTGCTGCCCGCGTTCGGGCTCGGCGTCCGCGGCACCGCCGAGCAGCAGGCGTTCGGCGTCCGGCGCGAGGACCGCGCGGCCATGCTGGAGGAGGCGCTGCCGCTGCTGCGCCGCCTCTGGGCCGAGGACGAGGTCACCCACCACGGCGGCTTCTACCGCTACGACGGGCTCCGCCTCACCCCCAAACCGGCCGCGCGGGGCTTCGACGTGTGGCTGGGCGGGGCGTCCGACGCCGAGCTGCGCCGCACCGGCCGCCTGTCGGACGGCTGGCTCGCCTCCTTCACCACCCCCGCCGAGGGCGAGCGCGGCCGGCGGCTGATCCAGCGGACCGCCGCCGAGGCCGGCCGGGAGATCGACGAGGAGCACTTCGGCGCGGTGATCCCCTACCGCCGCGGGCCGGTCACCCCCGAGCTGGAGCGGCTGCTGACGGGCGCCGCCCGCCGGGTGCACGGCCCCGCCGCGCCCGACGACGTCGCCCCCGCCCTGGAGGACGTGGAGCCCCACCTCAAGCGGATGGTGGAGGCCGGGCTGTCGAAGTTCGTGCTGTTCCCGCTGGCGCCGGTGCGGGACTGGGACGCCGAGCTGGCGGACGTGCGCGACGCCGTCCTGCACCTCCAGACCCGCAGGCCCTAACCGCCGGGGGCGGGCGCCCCGCCCTCCGGGCGGAGCGCGGCCAGCACGAACGCCGAGACTTCGTCGGCCAGCTCGGCCGCGCTCTTGGGGCCGTCCGCGCGGTACCAGTGCGGCATCTGGTTGACCATGCCCAGGGCGACGATCGTGACCGTGTCGGCCGACGTCTGCGCCGCGAACACCCCGTCCCGCTGGGCACGTTCCACCAGCCCGCGGAACCGCACGTGGTAGCGGCGCCGGTCGGCCCGCACCGCGTGCATCCGGTCGTGGTCGAGCCGGTGCATCTCGCGGGTGAACACCTTGGCCTCGTCGATGTGGTCGGCGGTGCTCCGGATCAGCTCGGTGATGATCGCCCGGACCGTCTCCGCGGGCGGCCGGCCGGCGGCCAGCACCCGGTCCAGATCGGCCAGCTGCCGGGTGATCAGCGAGTGGTAGATCTCGTAGAGCAGGTCGTCCTTGGAGTCGAAGTAGTGGTAGAGCGCGCCCTTGGTGACCTCGGCCGCCGCCACGACCTCCTGCACGGACGTGCCGTCGAAGCCGCGCTCGGCGAACAGCCGGACGGCCGCGTCCAGGATCCGCCGCTCGACCGGGCTCCGCCGCGCGGCGGCGGCGCGCTCCGCTCCCGCCATGATCCCGTGTCCCTCCATTGACGACCGCCGCGGCCCGGTCATAGCTTGCCAGAAAACCGACCGGTCGGTATGGCCCCGCCGTCCCCGAGGAGACCCCGCCCCATGCCCTCAGTCGAGACCGCCCGCGGACCCGTCGACGTCGGCTCCCTCGGCCGCACGCTGATGCACGAGCACGTCTTCGTCCTGTCCACCGAGCACATCGACAACTACGGCGCCGGCTCCTGGTGGGACGAGGAGGAACGGGTCGCCGACGCCGTCGCCAAGCTCCGCGAGCTGGCCGGCCTGGGCATCGCCACCATCGCCGACCCGACCGTGTGGGGGCTGGGCCGCTACATTCCGCGCATCAGGCGGATCGCCGAGCAGGTCCCCGAGCTCAACATCATCGTCGCGACCGGGCTCTACACCTACCACGACCTGCCGTTCCAGCTGCTCTACCGCGGCCCCGGCACGCTGCTCGGCGGCCCCGAGCCGCTGGTCGCCGACTTCGTCCGCGACCTGACCGAGGGCATCGGCGACACCGGCGTGCGGGCCGCCTTCCTCAAGTGCGCCGTCGACACCTCCGGCCTGGTCCCCGGCGTGGAACGGGTGCTGCGCGCCGTCGCCGCCGCGCACCGCGAGACCGGCGCGCCCATCACCGTCCACACCGCCAGCTCCGCCGAGACGGGACGGCCCGTCGTCGACCTGCTCGGCAAGGAGGGCGTCGACCTGGGCAAGGTCGTCATCGGCCACGCCGGCGACTCCAACGACCTCGACTACCTCAAGGCGCTGGCCGACACGGGCGCCATCCTCGGCATGGACCGGTTCGGCCTGGACGCCTACAACTCCACCGCCGAGCGCGCCGGAACCGTCGCCGCCCTGTGCGCGCAGGGCTACGCCGACCGGATGGTGCTCAGCCACGACGCCAGCTGCTACATCGACTGGTTCGGCCCCGACCCCCAGGCCCTGCGCGGCATGGCGCCGAACTGGAACTACCGGCACATCAGCGACGACGTCCTCCCGGCGCTGCGGGCGCTGGGCGTCACCGGCGCCCAGCTCGACCAGATGCTGGTGGAGAACCCGCGGCGCTACTTCTCCCCGTAGAGATCGGGAGCGCCCGGCGCGGGTAGATCGTTCACCGTAACGACCACGCGGGGGTCACCGGCGCGGCCGGAGGAGGCACGGAGTGGACCAGACCGCCGAGCGCCGGGGACCCGGCGGGTGCGCCGGATGCCTGCTGATCCTGGCCGTCCTCGCCGCCGTCGTGGCCGTGCTCGCCGGCCGCCCGCTGCTGGAGGGCGGCCCGGAGAAGGCCGCGCCGCCGCTGCTGAGCGCGCCGCCGTCGCCTTCGCCGTCCCGGACGGGCGACGCCGCCAGGCCCTCGGGGCGGCGGCCCGGCGTGGTCAACATCGACACCGAGCAGGGCCTGCGCATGACCCGCGCCGCCGGGACCGGCATCCTGCTGGACGGCACCGGCCTGGTCCTGACCAACAACCACGTCATCCAGGGCGCGACCCGCATCCGCGGCACCGTCACCGACGGCGGCCGCCGCTTCACCGCCGACGTCCTCGGCTACGACAAGTCCGGCGACATCGCGGTGATCCGGCTGCGCGGCGCCACCGGGCTGCGCCCGGCCGTGTTCGGCGACTCGACCCGCGCCGTCCCGGGCGACCCGGTCACCGCCGTGGGCAACGCGGGCGGCAAGGGCGGCGCGCCCCGCGCCGTCACCGGCACCATCATCGCGCTGGACCGGCAGATCACCGCCACCGACCAGAGCGACGGCAGCTTCGAACGGCTCACCCAGATGATCGAGACCGACGCGCCGATCCGCCCCGGCGACTCCGGCGGACCGCTGCTCAACTCCGCCGGAGAGGTCATCGGCATGAACACCGCCGCCGCCGCCGGATTCCGGATGGAGCAGGACGGCGCGCGGCGCGGCTTCGCGATCCCGTCCAACCGGGCGCTGACCGTGGCCCGCCAGATCCAGCGCGGGGAGGCCTCCCCGACCGTCCACATCGGCAAGACCCCCATGCTCGGCGTGGAGGTCCGCTCCGTGGGCGCGCGCACGGCGGGCGAGCCCGACCCGGCGCCCGCGGCCTCCGGCGCACTGATCTCCGGCCTCATCACCGGAGGCCCCGCCGAAGCCGCCGGGCTACGCCGCGGCGCGGTCATCGTCGCGCTGAACGGGCGCCCCGTCACCTCCCCCGGCGCCCTCACCGACCTGCTCCTGCTCCACCACCCCGGTGACACCGTCCAGGTCGCCTGGGTCGACACCGACGGCCGCAACTACACCACGGCGGTTCTGCTGGCTGAAGGCCCGCCGCAGTGACCCTGTGGAGGGACGACCCCCCACACCCCCCGGGACGGCGCGAAACGCGCCCTCCACTCCGCTGGCGCTCCGCTCCGGACACGCTCCACGCCGCCTGCCCGTCCCTCCACTCCGCTAGCGCTCCGCTCCAGGCCGGACAGAGGAAAAGCTGGAAAAGCGGGGTGGCTGCGGAGTTCGGGTCGCTGGGGCCTGGGCTTGGCGGATGGCGTGTTCGGGGCGGTGGGCGGTGGTGCCGCCGTCGATGACGATGGTCTGCCCGGTGATGCAGCGGGCCTCGCCGGAGGCCAGGAAGGCGACCAGGGCGGCGACGTCCTCGGGCTCGCAGGCGTCGGGCAGCAGCCGCTCGGCGGCCTTCTCCGCCAGCCGGGCGGGGGTCATCGCACGCCGCGCCGCCGGGGTCAGGACCAGGGCGGGCGCGACGGCGTTGCAGCGGATGCCGCGCGCGCCGTACATCGTGGCGACGTACCGGGTGAAGGAGATGAGCCCCGCCTTGGCGGCCCCGTAGGCGGCGTGGTCGGTGTCGCCGACCAGGGCGGACACCGAGGTGGTGTTGACCACGGCCGCGCCCGCGTCCATGTGCGGGATCGCGTGCTTGACGCACAGCATCGCGCCGCGCAGGTCGACCGCGAGGGTGCGGTCCCAGACCTCCACGTCCATCTCGGTCAGGTCCAGGTCGCGGCCGTAGACGTCCGGTGACAGGACGGCGGCGTTGTTGTGCAGGACGTCCAGCCGGCCGTGCGCCTCCATGGCGGCGGCGACCATGGCGCGGACGTCGTCCTCGTCGCTGACGTCGGCGGTGGCGGCGCGGGCGGTGCCGCCGGCCTTCACGATCAGCGCGGCGGTCTCGGCGGCCGTGTCGGGGTCGATGTCGGCGGCCGTGACGGCGGCGCCCTCGGCGGCCAGGCGCAGCGCGCAGGCGCGTCCGATTCCGGAGCCGGCCCCGGTGACCAGCGCGGCGCGGCCGGCGAACCTCATCGCTCGTCCCACTCGACGGGGAGCGACTCCAGACCCCGGCCCACCAGGCTCCTGCGGTAGGCGGGGGTGGCGCCGGGGGCCAGGCGGAGGCTGGGGAGGCGGGTGGTGAGGCGCTCGAAGGCGATCTCCATTTTGAGGCGGCTCAGCGCGGCGCCCACGCAGTGGTGGACGCCGTAGCCGAACACCATGTGCTCGCGGGCGTTGGGACGGCGGATGTCGAAGCGCTCGGGGTCGGGGAAGACGGTCTCGTCGTGCCCGGCCGAGTCGGCGTGCAGGAGCACCTGGACGCCGGCGGGGATCACGGTGCCGTGCAGGGTCACCTCGCGGGTGGTGGTGCGGAAGCTGCCCAGGCTGGCGCCGTCGGCGCGCAGGCTCTCCTCGATCATGCCGGGGATCAGCGACCGGTCCGCGACGATCTCCTCCCACACGTGGCGCTCGCGCAGCAGCCGGTGGACGGCGTTGGACAGCCCGTTGGGCACGGTGTCGTTGCCGCCCAGCAGCAGCGCGCTGATCGTCTCGACCACCTCGCGGTGCGAGAGGTCGGTGCCGATGAGCTCGGCCATGAGCGAGACGAAGTCGTCGCGGGGCTCGGCGCGGCGCTCGCTGACCAGCCGGTCGACGTAGTCGAGGTACTTGAGGAAGTCCTGGGCGAGCTCGCGCTGCCGCTCGGGCGGCTGCGGCGACAGGAACAGCTGGAACCAGGACGTCACCCAGTGCTTGACGCGGTCCTCGTCCTCGGGCGGGACACCGATGAAGACGGCGGCGAGGCGGGCCGAGGGCAGGTGGGCGATCCGGGCGGTGAAGTCGGTACCGCCTTCGGGGACGACGTCGTCCAGGACGGCGTCGACCTCGGCGCGGAACCGGTCGCCGAGGCGGGCGACGGCGCGGGGCGTGAACGCGCGGGAGATGGCCCGCCGCATGCGGGTGTGCTTGGGCGGGTCGACGTTGGCGGCGAAGTCGTCCAGGAAGGAGCGGTGCTCCCCCAGGCTCTCCTTGACCTCGTCGGTGAGCGTGCGGGAGATGGTGAGCGAGCCGACGCTGGAGTAGGTCTCGTGGTCGCGGTAGGCGGCGCGCACGTCCGGGTAGCGGGTCAGCACCCACATCCGCAGGTGGTCGCTCCAGAAGACGGGCTGCTCGTGGCGGAGGCGGCGCAGGAACGGGTAGGGGTTCGCCACGTGCCACGCCGCGGTGACGTCGAAGTCGGCGGCGGTCTCGGGGACGGTCACGGACGGCCTCCGGTGAGGATCGCTCGGGGGTTGGCGACGAGCATCTGGTGGATCTGCTCCTCGGTGACGCCCGCGGCGCGCAGGGCGGGCAGGACGTCGCGGGAGATGTGCAGCAGGTGGTAGTTGGGATGCCGCCGTTTGACGACCTCGATGTCGAAGCGGTCGTTGAAGCAGTACGAGTCGTGCGAGAGGACCATGCGCCCGGCGTGGCCGCGCTCGCACATGGCGACGACGGTGGCGACGCGGTCCTCGAAGGAGGTGAACTCGATTCCGAAGCGGTCCATGCCGATGTAGGAGCCGCCCGCGACCAGTTCTTCGAGGTAGTCCAGGTCGGTGGAGTCGCCGGCGTGCCCGATCACGACGCGGGACAGGTCGACGCCCTCTTCGGCGAGGAGTTTCTGCTGGTCCAGGCCGTTGCGGGTGGCGGACTCGCTGTGCGTGGTGATCGGCACCCCGGTCTGGCGGTGGGCCTGGGCGACGGCGCGGATGACGCGTTCGACGCCGGGCGTGATGCCCTGGCGGCCGGTGGCGCACTTGAGCATGCCCGCCTTGACGCCGGTGCGGCCGATGCCCTCGGTGATGTCGCGGACGAAGAATTCGGCGAGCCGGTCCGGGCCGCCGAAGAGGGTGCCGGGGCCGCGGTTGCCGAAGTAGGGCGGGAGCGCGTCGTAGGTGTAGAGGCCGGTGGCGGCGACGATGTGGAGTCCGGTCAGCTCGGCGACGCGCTGCACGGCGGGGACGTACCGGCCGAGCCCGATCACGGTGAGGTCGACGATCGTGTCGATCCCGGCGGCCTTGAGCTCGTCGAGCCGGGCGGCGGCCTCGCGGGCGCGGGCCTCCAGGTCCCAGCCCTCGGGGATGTCGGGCCAGTTCCACAGGATCTCCGGGCTCAGCCCGAAGATGTGCTCGTGCATCAGGACGGCGCCTGGGTCGGTGATCGGGCCGCGGACGGTCTCGACGCTCATGCCGCCTCCACGACGGGGAAGAGGGGGTGGTCGAACGGTTCGTTGACCTTGAGCCCGAGGCCGTCGGTCTGCCCGTACGGGGCGCCGGTGTAGAGGGCGGCGGCGTCGAAGTAGGTCGCGGTGAACGACAGCCGGGGCCGGTCGCGGCCGTTGGCGGGGGCGCCGTGGATCACCAGGCTGCTGTGCACGGTGGCGTCGCCCGAAGCCAGGTCGAACGGCTCCGACAGTTCCAGGCCCGCCAGCCAGGGGTGCTGGCTGAGGGCGTCGTCGCCCTCGCGGACGAAGCTGCGGCCCAGCGGCCCGTAGAGGTGGGAGCGCTCGTAGAAGCGCAGGGCGCCCATGTCGGCGGGCACCTCGTCCAGGGCGAGCCAGACGGTGAGCATGGCCGAGCGGTCCATCGGCATCCAGGGGAAGTCCTGGTGGAAGACGGTGGCACCGTGCCCGTCGCCGTGCGCCGGTTCCTTGATCAGGAGGTTGGTGACCTGGAGGCGCACGGCGTGCACGCCGACCAGCAGGCGGGTGACGTTGCGGGCCAGCACCGGGTCCGTGGCCAGGGCGGCGAAGGCCTCGTCGTGGCGGGCGACGTCGCGGTCCTGGCCGAACGCCCGGTCGACGAAGCCGTTGCGGAAGGCCCCGCGCCGGGCGTCGAGCCGCGCCAGGGCGCGCTCGCGCAGGCCGGCGACGAAGCCGGGGTCGACCAGGCCGGGCAGCCTGGCCCAGCCCCGTTCCCGGAAGCGGGCGATCTCCGCGTCGGTCACCTCGCGTACGGGGGCCTGCAGAACCGGTACACCCATGGGCGCCGTCCCTCACACCGAGTCCCTGTCCTGTCGGGACGGTAACGCCACACCAGTACGTTGAGCAAGCGCTTGGTATCAGACGGCGGCGTGCGAGGCACCCGGCCCGGGATGCGAGAGTGGAGACGAGCACGAGCACGGAGGATGGGTGTCATGAGCCGGAAGGCCCCGCGGGAGGACTTCGACGACAGCGGCCTGGAGGTGACCGCGCCCAAGGACTGGGCGGCCGGGGTCCCCGGCGTCACGGCGGCGCTGCGGCAGTCCTACGACCAGATGGGCGTCGGCCGCACCGCGCTGACCCTGCTGCGGGTCAACCAGAAGCAGGGCTTCGACTGCCCCGGCTGCGCCTGGCCCGAGGGCGGCAAGCGGCACGTGGCCGAGTTCTGCGAGAACGGCGCCAAGGCCGTGGCCGAGGAGGCCACCACCCGGCGGATCACCCGGGAGTTCTTCGCCCGCCACGGCGTCACCGAGCTGGCCGGGCGCAGCGACCTGTGGCTCGGGCAGCAGGGGCGGCTGACCGAGCCGATGCTCAAGCGCGCCGGGTCCGACCACTACGAGCCGGTGTCCTGGGACGAGGCGTTCGGGCTGCTCGCCTCCGAACTGAACGCCCTCGCCTCCCCCGACGAGGCCGTCTTCTACACCTCGGGCCGCACCAGCAACGAGGCCGCCTTCGCCTACCAGCTGTTCGTGCGCGCGTTCGGCACCAACAACCTGCCCGACTGCAGCAACATGTGCCACGAGTCGTCCGGCTCGGCGCTGACCGAGACGATCGGCATCGGCAAGGGCTCGGTGCTGCTGGAGGACCTGCACCGGGCCGACCTGATCCTCGTCGTCGGCCAGAACCCCGGCACCAACCACCCCCGGATGCTGTCGGCGCTGGAGGAGGCCAAGAAGGCGGGCGCGCGGATCATCGCCGTCAACCCGCTGCCGGAGGCCGGGCTGATGCGGTTCAAGAACCCGCAGCGCCCCTCCGGGGTCGCCGGGCGGGGCACCGCGCTGGCCGACCGCTACCTGCAGATCCGGCTGAACGGCGACCTCGCCCTCTTCCAGGCCCTCAACCGGCTGCTGGTCGAGAAGGACGCGGTCGACCACGCCTTCATCGCCGAGCACACCGCCGGTTTCGAGGCCCTCAAGGAGCACCTGACCGGCCTGGACTGGGACGAGGTCCTGGAGGCCACCGGCCTGACCAGGGCCGACATCGACGCCGCCCTCGGCGACGTGCTGGGCTCCGAGCGGATCGTGGTGTGCTGGGCGATGGGCCTCACCCAGCACCGCAACGCCGTCGCCACCATCCGCGAGGTCGTCAACTTCCTGCTGCTGCGCGGCAACATCGGCCGTCCCGGCGCGGGCGTGTGCCCGGTCCGCGGCCACTCCAACGTCCAGGGCGACCGCACGATGGGGATCTTCGAGCGCCCGGCCGCCGCGTTCCTGGACGCCCTGGCCGCCGAGTTCTCCTTCGAGCCGCCGCGCGAGCACGGTCTCGACACCGTCGAGGCGATCCGGGCCATGCGGGACGGCACGGCCAAGGTGTTCCTGGGCATGGGCGGCAACTTCGTCCGCGCCACCCCCGACTCGGACGTGAGCGAGGCCGCCATGCGCCGCTGCAGGCTCACCGCGCACGTGTCCACGAAGCTGAACCGCTCGCACGCGGTGACCGGGGAGCAGGCGCTGATCCTGCCGGCGCTGGGCCGCACCGAACGCGACGAGCAGGCGACCGGCCCGCAGTTCGTGTCCGTCGAGGACTCCATGGGCATGGTGCACGCCTCGCGCGGCCGCCTCGCCCCGGCCGGGCCCAAGCTGCTGTCGGAGGTGGCGATCGTCTGCCGGCTCGCCCGCGCCGCGCTGCCCGGGTCCGGCATCGACTGGGCCGCGATGGAGCACGACTACGACGTGATCCGCGACCACGTCTCGCGGGTCGTGCCCGGCTTCGAGCGCTACAACGAGCGGATCCGCGAGCCCGGCGGGTTCACGCTGCCGCACGCACCGCGCGACGAGCGCCGCTTCCCCACCGCCACCGGCAAGGCCAACCTGACGGTGAACGAGCTGGAGGTGCTGCGCGTCCCGGAGGGGCGGCTGCTGCTCCAGACCGTCCGCAGCCACGACCAGTACAACACCACCGTCTACGGCATGGACGACCGCTACCGGGGCGTCAAGGCCGGCCGCCGCGTCGTCTTCGTCAACACGGGCGACCTCGAAGCGCTGGGCCTGGCCGACGGCGCGACGGTCGACCTGGTGTCGGAGTGGTCCGACGGCGTGGAGCGGCGGGCGCCCGCCTTCCGGATCGTGGCGTACCCGACGGCGCGGGGCTGCGCGGCGGCCTACTTCCCCGAGACCAACGTGCTCGTCCCGCTCGACAGCACCGCCGACATCAGCAACACCCCCACCTCCAAGTCGGTCGTCGTGCGCCTCGAACCGCCGGGGGCCGCCGGCCGCGCCTGACCGGTCGTCGCGGGGGCGGAGCCTGTTCTAGGCTCGGGCCATGACAGCGTCCCAGCCCCCGGCCGAGCCCGACGGCGCGGGCTCCCCGTCCGGTCACCTGCCAGAGCTGCGCGCCTCCGACGCCGACCGCGACCGCGTGGCGAATGTGCTGCGCGACGCGGCGGGCGAGGGGCGGCTCACCCTGGAGGAGCTCGACGAGCGGCTGAACGCCGTCTACTCGGCCAGGACCTACGCCGAGCTGGAGCCGATCACCCGCGACCTGCCCGTCCCGGACGGCAGCACCCCCACCGCCCCGGCCCCCGCCCACCGCGCGGCCGGGCCCGCGGAGGGGGCGCCCAGCTGGAAGACCGCGATCGGGATCCTGGCCGGGTTCCACCGCCAGGGCGTGTGGACGGTGCCGAAGACCTTCACCGCGATCGCGTTCTGGGGCGGCGGCAAGATCGACCTGCGGGAGGCCCGGTTCGCCGAGGGCGAGGTGCGGATCCGGGCGTTCGCGGTCATGGGCGGGATCGAGGTGCTCGCGCCCGACGACCTGACCGTGCACGTCAAGGGCCTGGCCATCATGGGCGGCTTCGACCAGCGCGCCAGCGGCCCCGGCGCCCCGGGGTCGCCCCGGGTCACGGTGTCCGGCCTGTCCTTCTGGGGCGGGGTCACCGTCAAGCGCAAGGCCCGCCGCCAGGAGAAGAAACTCCGCAAGGAGCAACGGAAGCGTGACGAGCTCGAGTAGCCCTCAGTCGCGGGGGGCGAGTTTGCTGCCCGGGTAGGGGCTCAGGAGGTTTTCGCGCCACGGCCCTTCCAGGAATCGGCGGGCGGTCTTGCGCCAGCTGATCAGGCGGTGGTCGGGCTCGGTCTCGTCGTCCAGGCCCAGCGCCGCGTCCCTGGCCCGCTGGAGTTCCAGGTGCGCGTCGATGCCGGTGCCCCACAGCGTCACGACCTCGGTGTCGCAGAACTGCACCTCGTACGAGCCGACCAGCCGGTGGCCGTGGTCGGCCAGGATCGGCGCCCGTTCCCGGCGTACGGCGTCCAGGTAGTCCAGCGCGGCGCCGGGACGGACCTGCGCGCTCTCGAAGAGGTAGAGCGGGGCCGCGTACCCCTCCGCGAGCAGGTCGGCGATGGCGGGCGAGCCGGGGGCGGCGCCGAGCGGGCGGGAGAACGCGCCGTGCCGCAGGTCGTCGATGTCGGACAGGAACAGGTTCTTCTGCACGTCGTCGTAGATCTCCAGCATCTGCCGCCAGCCGCCGGCCCAGCCGCCGTGGCAGTCCCACAGCGTCACCACCTTGAACTGCGGGTGGCCCGTGATGCCGACCGCGTAGAAGGCGCCGACCAGGTCGATCTCCCGGGAGCGGATCGACATGCCCTCGGTGAGCTCGTGCGCGCCGGCCTCCATCCGGTCGTCCTCGCGCTTGTACTCGGTGAGCCAGCGCAGGTACTCCAGCGGCCTGCGCGAGTTCATCGGGTGGAACTCGACCTCTTCGAGCAGGTAGATGCCGCGGCGCATGAAGCCTCCCAGACCCGACCCAAGCGATTGCTTGGTCGGGACACTAGCCGCACCGCCACGCCTCGACAAGAGCGCCGCGACCGCGTCACACGGCGAGCGGCGGGCGGCGGCCCTGCCACGGGCGGGCCCGCTCGAAGGCCAGGCAGGCGTCCAGCACCGGCCCGTCGGCATGCCGCGGGCCCACGACCTGCAACCCGACCGGCAGCCCGCCGGCGGTGAACCCGCACGGCACGCTGGCCGCGGGCTGCTGGGTCATGTTGAACGGGTAGGTGAACGGCGTCCAGCCCGTCCAGCGGTCCTCGGCGGCCCAGGGCCCGTCCGCCGGCGCCGCGCGGCCGGCCTCGAACGCCGGGATCGGCATCGTCGGGGTGAGCAGCAGGTCGTACTGCTCGTGGAAGCGGCCCATGATCCGCCCCAGCTCCATCCGCCGGGCGGTCGCGTCCAGGTAGTCGGAGGCCGAGTAGCCCGCCCCGATGTCGCAGATCTCGCGCAGGCCGGGGTCGAGCGCGGCGCGCTCCTCCGGGCCGAGGTGCTCGACCACCTTCGCCGCGCCCGAGAACCACAGCACCTCGAACTCGGCCACCGGGTCGCCGAAGCCGGGATCGACCTTCTCCACCTTGGCGCCCAGCTCGACGAAGACCTCCACGGCCGCCTCGACCAGCTCGGCGACCTCCGGGTCCACCCGCGCGAACCCCAGCGTCGGGCTGTAGGCGATCCGCAGCCCGGACACCTCGCCCCGGAGCGGCGAGAGCGGCGAGAGCGGCGCGTGCGGCGGCGCCAGCGCCGACCAGTCCCGGCTGTCGAACCCGGAGATCACGTCCATGAGCAGCGCCGCGTCCTCGACCGTCCAGGTCATCGGCCCGACATGGGCGAGGGTCCCGAACGGGCTGGCCGGGAAGTGCGGCACCCGACCGTAGGTCGGCTTGAGCGCGAAGGTGCCGGTGAACGAGGCCGGGATGCGCACCGAGCCGCCGCCGTCGGTGCCCAGCGCCAGCGGCGCCATCCCCGCCGCCACCGCCGCGCCCGCGCCGCCGCTGGAGCCGCCCGGCGTCCGGGAGACGTCCCACGGGTTGCGCGTGACGCCGGTGAGCGGGGAGTCGGTGACGCCCTTCCACGCGAACTCCGGCGTGGTCGTCTTGCCCACCGGGACCGCGCCGTGCTCGAACAGGCGCGCCACCGACGGCGCGTCGTCGGGCCACTCCTGGCCGGGACTGATCGAACGGGACCCGCGCAGCGTCGGCCGGCCCCGGGTGAGCAGCACGTCCTTGATCGACACCGGCACCCCGTCGAGCAGCCCGGCCGGCTCCCCGCGCCGCCACCGCTCGGCCGACGCGCGCGCCGCCTCCAGCGTCCACTCGGGATCGACCAGGCAGAAGGCGTTCAGCTCGGAGTCGACCCGCTCGATCCGGGCCAGCACGGCCTCGGCGGCCTCCACCGGGGACAGCGCGCCGGCTCGGTAGGCCGCCAGCAGCTCGGTCGCGGTCAGGTTCGCCGGGTCCGCGGCCGCGGACCCGGCGCGCTCGCCGCCGGTGCTCTCGGTGCCGGTCATCGTTCCCCCCAGGGGTCGCAGCGGTGCGGGACGGACGCCGCCCCTGCCGGGGCGGCGGTCAGGACGGGCGGCGGTCAGGACGAGGGGGCGGGCGCGCCCGAGCCGACGTAGCCGAGGCGCTTGTCGACCACGTTGCGCAGCGGCCGGCCGTTGACGCGGCGGTCGAGGTTGTCGGCGAAGAGCCGGACCAGCTCCTCCCGCCAGCCGACGATGTCGCCCGACATGTGCGGGGACACGATCACGTTGGGCAGGTCCCAGAGCGGGGACGGGGACGGCAGCGGCTCGTCCACGAACACGTCCAGTGCGGCGCCCGCGATCTCGCCCGCGCGCAGCGCGGCGACCAGGTCGTCCTCCACCACCAGCGGCCCCCGGCCGACGTTGATCAGCCGCGCGGCGGGGCGCATCCGCCGCAGCGCGGCCCTGTCGATCATGCCGCGGGTGCGGTCGGTGAGCGGCGCCGCCAGCACCGCGTAGTCGGCCTCGGCCAGCGCCTCGTGCAGCCGGTCGTCGGGCAGCACCTCCCCCAGGTCGGGGTCGCCGGACCGGGCCGTGCGCCCCACCCCGCTCACCCGCAGGCCCGCCGCCGCCAGCGCGCGGCCGATGGCCCGGCCGATCGGGCCGGTCCCGACGACCACCGCGCGGGCGCCCGCGATCGGCTCGGTCTCGCGGTGCCGCCACACGCCCGCGGCCTGCAGCCGCAGCGTGGTGTGCAGGTCCTTGGCGAAGCAGAGCACCAGCCCGAGGACGTACTCGGCGATCGGCCGGTCGAACACCCCTCGCGAGTTGGTGACGATGGTGTCACTGTCGACCAGGGCGGGGAACAGCAGACGGTCCACGCCGGCACTGGCGATGTGCACCCAGGGCGGTGCGTCCTCGGCGGGCCAGGCGCCGGCGACCGCCTCGGTCCAGAACTCGTAAACGAACAGCACGTCGGCCCCCGGGAGCGCCTCCGCCAACCCGTCCTCGCGCACGTAGCGCACGTCGGCGGCGCGCTCGACCGGCTCCATTCCCGGCGGCCGGTCGTCCCCCTGGAGCACCACCACCTGGGGCGGCCGGGAGGGACGTGGCTGGGCAGGCTCCATCGGCTCACTCTCTGGGGTCGCTCAATTAACTAGAACGCAACGTGTGGGGGCATTGACACGCTAGGAAGCCTTCGTAGGATTGTCAACAATCAGCGCGGGGCATGAACCCACCGGGTTACTCACCAGGTGACCGCACTGATCGTGCTGCAAGACCGTCGCAACCGTTCCAAAGGCCAGGGCGGATCCCAAGGCGCTCTAATCGGAAGAGTCCTCTCGGGTGAGCGACGCGTCGCCCACCCCTGTGCCCGGGGAGGCCGGCATGCCCAAGCTCATGACCATCACGCTCGAGCGCCGCGGCGTCTCCTGCGTCGCGGAACTGCTCGAGAAAGACGCCCCCAGGACGTGCGAGGCGGTCTGGCAGTCGCTCCCCCTCGGGGGCGACGCCTACCACGCCAAGTACGCCCGCAACGAGGTCTACACGATGGTCGAGCGATTCGGCGAAGAGGTCGGCCAGGAGAACCCGACCGTCACCCCGATCCCCGGCGACGTGGTCTACTTCTCCTTCCACGGCGGCATGCTCGACCGCGGCTTCAAGGAGGAGAAGGGCATCCACGAGCTGCCCGGCGTGATCGACCTGGCCATCTTCTACGGGCGCAACAACCTGCTGCTCAACGGGGACGTCGGCTGGGTGCCCGGCAACGTCTACGCCACCATCGTCGACGGCCTCGACCGCATGGCCGAGGCGTGCAACGACGTGTGGCGCTCGGGCGGCGTCGGAGAGCGCCTGGTGTACGCACGGCACGGCGGCTGAGCGGCGGCGGGGATGGCATTCGACCCCCAGCTCATCGTCGGCCCCGAGCTGACCGCCCAGCACGGCATCGGCGTGGTGGCCCCGTTCGACTTCGCGCTCGACCGGGAGCTGTGGCGCTGGACGCCCGACGACGTGTCGCTGTTCATGACCCGGCTGCCCTACGTGCCGGTGCCGGTGACGGTGGAGATGGCCTCCGCCCTGTCCGACCACTCGATCGTCCGCCAGGCCGTCCGCGACGTGCTGGCGCCCGAACCGCTGGCGGTCGCCTACGCGTGCGCCTCCGGCAGCTTCATCCGGGGCGCGCGGGGCGAACGGGAGCTGACCCAGGCGATGCTGTCGGCGGGCGCCCCCTCCGCCACGACCAGCTCGGGCGCCCTGGTGGAGTCGCTGCGGCTGCTGGACGTCGACCGGATCGCCGTGGTGACGCCGTACATCGACAGCGTCACCGACCGGCTGGTGTCCTTCCTCGGCGCGCACGGCGTCGGGGTGGTGTCGTCGGTCGGCATGGGCCTGCTCAACCACATCTGGAAGGTCGGCTACGGCGAGGTCGTCAACGCGGTGTCGGCGGTCGACCGCCCCGAGGCCGAGGCGGTCTTCATCAGCTGCACCAACGTGCCGACCTACGACATCATCGCGCCCCTGGAGCGGATGATCGGCAAGCCGGTCCTCACCGCCAACCAGGTGACCATGTGCTCGGCGCTGCGGGCCATGGGCTGCCAGGCGGCCGGTGAAGGCCAGTGGCTGGTGCAGCTCGGCCGGGCCACGGCGGCCTGACCCACGGCCTGACCAGGGCCTGAGCACGCGGAATGGAGGGGACGGCCCGGCCGGTGCCCGCACCGTCCGGGCCGTCACCGCGAGCAGCCCGCGCGCAAAAGATCAGAAATGTTAGGATTGTCAACAATCTGAATCTGCACCCGGATTCGGAGCGGAGGACGGATGGCACCCACGGCGCCCGCGATCGGATTCCTCTACCCCGGCTACTCGGCCGAGGACGACTATCCGGTCATCGAACGGATGCTCGGCGACGTGCGCCTGCCGGTCGTGCACACCCTCATGCGCGAGGACGCCCACCGCGTCGACGCCCTGCTGGACGTGGGCGGCGCCGACGTGCTGTCGGAGGGAGCGCGCACGCTGGCGGGAATGGACGTGCGGGCCGCCGTCTGGGCGTGCACCAGCGGCAGCTTCGTGTTCGGCTGGGACGGCGCGGCGGGACAGGTCGAGGGCGTACGGGAGGCCGCCGGCGCGCCCGCGTCCAGCACCTCCTTCGCCTTCGTCAACGCGGCCCGCCATCTCGGCCTGCGCCGGGTGGCGGTCGCGGCCACCTACCCGGCCGACGTGGCCGATCGGTTCGTGGACTTCCTGGGGCGCGCGGGCATCGATGTCGTCGCGCTGTCATGCCGCGGCATCATCACCGCCGCCGAGGTCGGCACGCTGGGCCGGGACGAGGTGCTGGACTTCGTCGCGGCCAACGACCACCCCGAGGCCGAGGCCGTGCTGGTGCCCGACACCGCGCTGCACACGGTCGCCTGGCTGGACGACCTCGAGGCGCGCCTGGGCAAGCCCGTCCTCACCGCCAACCAGGTGAGCGTCTGGGAGGGCCTGCGGCTCGCGGCCGGAAGCGGCGACGGGGCCGCGTCCGCGCTGCGCTCCCGCACGGGCCTGGGCCGGCTGTTCGCCACCGGACTCGACGCGCGCTCCCCCGCCGTCACCGCCGCCCCCTGGTCGGCCGAGTCTCCGGTGCCGGGTGCGCACCGTCGCACGCTATGAGAGAGGGGCCCTGCGCATGGGCCGATTGGGTGAGCTGGAACCCGTCCCCCGCAAGTCCACCGTCGAGATCGTCTACGACGAGCTGCGCTCGGCGATCATGTACGGCCACCTGGCGCCCGGCGAGCAGCTCGGCGAGGCCGAGCTGGCCGGCCGCCTCGGCATCAGCCGCGGCCCGCTGCGCGAGGCCATGCAGCGGCTCGTCCAGGAAGGCCTGCTGCACAGCGAACCGCACCGCGGCCTGTTCGTGATCACCTTGGACCGGGGGGATGTCGAGGACGTCTATCTGGCCCGGCTCGCCATCGAACGGGCCGCCTGCACCCTCGTCATGGACCGCAACCGCGGCGAGGCCGTGGCGCGGCTCACCGAGGCGCTGGAACACCTCGTCGAAGCCGCCCGGGAACGCGACCGGGTCAAGATGAGCGACGCCGACCAGGCCTTCCACGAGGTACTGGTCAGCTCCTCGGGCAGCCCCCGGCTCGAACGCATGGCCCAGACCCTGCTGGTCGAGACCCGCATGTGCCTGAACGCCCTCCAGGACACCTACCCCGAGCCCGGAGAACTGGTCGAGGAGCACCGGCGCCTGGTCGACGCCATCTCCGACGGCGAAGAGGAACGACTCCTGCGCCTCATCGAAGACCACATGACCGACTCGATAAAACGGCTCTCTTAATTGTGGGGGGACGCGTCATTGTGGAGGGGCGACCCTCCACACCACCCGGGACGCCCGTCCCTCCGCTCCGCTAGCGCTCCGCTCCAGGCCGGACAGTGGAAAACGAGGTCGTCGCGGAGCGGAGGGTAGTGGGGAAGCGCTCCGCTCCAGGTCGAATCAGAAACCTGTGGGTAGATGGTTGTGGCCGGGGGTGGACAGGGTGGGGCTTGGCGTGTTGCCATGGGTTGCAGATTGTCGACAATCCTACTGGGAGGACCGGATGGCTCAGCTGTCTCCCGCGCTCAAGCAGGCCACGCCCGTGCTGGCGGAGCGCGGCGAGGGCGTGTACCTCTACGACGAGGCGGGGCGCCGCCATCTCGACTTCACGGCGGGGATCGGCGTCACGAGCACCGGCCACTGCCATCCGCGGGTCGTCGCGGCCGCCCAGGAGCAGGTCGCGACGCTGATCCACGGCCAGTACACGACCGTGATGCACAAGCCCCTGCTGCGCCTGACCGAGCGGCTCGGCGAGGTCCTTCCCGAGGGGGTCGACTCGCTGTTCTACATGAACAGCGGCAGCGAGGCGGTGGAGGCGTCGGTGCGGCTGGCCCGGCACGTCACCGGGCGGCAGAACATCCTGGTCTTCCAGGGCGGCTTCCACGGCCGCACCATGGGCGCCGCCGCGCTCACCACCGCGGGCACCAAGTTCCGGGCGGGCATCGGGCCGCTGATGCCGGGCGCCGTGGTGGCGCCGTTCCCGCAGGCCTACCGGTACGGCTGGGACGAGGACGAGGCCACCCGGTTCGCGCTGCGCGAACTGGACTACGTCCTGGCCACCTCGGGGCCGCCGCAGGACACCGCCGCGTTCCTGGTGGAGCCGGTGCTGGGCGAGGGCGGGTACATCCCGGCGCCGCCCGCGTTCCTGCAGGGCCTGCGCGAGCGCGCCGACCGGCACGGCATCCTGCTGATCGTCGACGAGGTGCAGACCGGCTTCGGGCGCACCGGGCGGTTCTGGGGCCACGAGCACGCGGGCGTCAGGCCCGACGTGGTCATCACGGCCAAGGGGCTGGCCAGCGGCTTCCCGCTGTCGGCGATCGCCGCGCCGGCCGCGCTGATGGAGAAGGCCTGGCCCGGCTCGCAGGGCGGCACCTACGGCGGCAACGCCGTGGCCTGCGCGGCCGCCCTGGCGACGCTGGACGTCATCCAGGAGGAGGGCCTGGTGGAGAACGCGGCCGAGATGGGCGCCCGCCTCCAGGACGGCCTCCGCAAGATCGCCGCCGAGCATCCGGTGGTGGGCGACGTGCGCGGGCTCGGGCTGATGCAGGCCAGCGAGTTCACCGCGCCCGGCGGCGAGCCGGACGCCGGCACCGCGCAGCGGGCGCACAAGGCCGCCGCCGACCGCGGCCTGCTGCTGCTCACCTGCGGCGCGCACGGCAACGTGGTCCGGATGATCCCGGCGCTGGTGGTCGACGGCGACCAGATCGACGACGCGCTGGCGCTGTGGCGCGAGGCGGTGGCCGAGGCGACCGGCTGAGCTTCCGCGGGGCTCCTCTGTTAGATTCCGAATCTTGTTCTAGCCCGAGGAGCCCCGCCATGAGCCCCTGGAACACGCCCGAACGCGTCGCACTGCGCCGCCTGGTGCGCGACTTCACCGTCCGGGAGATCGTCCCGCACCTGGCCGCCTGGGAGGACGCCGGGGAGCTGCCCCGGGAGCTGCACCGCAAGGCCGCCGCGGCCGGGCTGCTGGGCGCGGGGTTCCCCGAGGAGGCCGGCGGCGGGGGCGGCGACCTCTTCGACGCGATGATCGTCGCCGAGGAGCTGATCCAGGCGGGCGGGTCGGGCGGCGTGGTGGCCTCGCTGTTCACCCACGGGATCGCGCTGCCCCACATCGTCGCCTCGGGTGACAAGGACCTGGTGGAGCGGTTCGCGCGGCCGACGCTGGCCGGGGAGATGATCGGCGCGCTGGGCGTCACCGAGCCCGAGGCCGGCTCGGACGTGGCGGGCCTGCGCACCACCGCCGTCCGGGACGGCGACCACTACGTCGTCAACGGCGCCAAGCTGTTCATCACCTCGGGCGTGCGGGCCGACTTCGTGACCACGGCGGTACGGACCGGCGAGCCCGGGTACGGCGGGATCTCGCTGCTCGTGATCGAGAAGGGCTCCCCGGGGTTCGCGGTGTCGCGGTCGCTGAACAAGATGGGCTGGCTGTGCTCCGACACCGCCGAGCTGTCGTTCACCGACGTGCGGGTGCCCGCCGCCAACCTCGTGGGCGAGGAGGGCTCAGGCTTCCTGCAGATCGTGCGGAACTTCGTGACCGAGCGGCTGTCGCTGGCCGTCCAGGCGTACGCGACGGCGCAGCGGTGCCTGGACCTGACGCTGGAGTTCGTGCGGGCCCGGGAGACCTTCGGGCGGCCGCTGTCGTCGCGGCAGGTGGTCCGGCACAAGATCGCCGAGATGGCCCGGCAGGTGGACGTGGCGCGCGCGTACACCCGGGGGGTGGCCGAGCGGTACGCGGACGGCGAGGATGTGCTGACCGAGACCGCCTACGCCAAGAACACCGCCGTGTACGCGGTGGAGCACGTGGTGCACGAGGCCGTCCAGCTGCACGGCGGGATGGGCTACATGCGCGAGTCGGAGGTGGAGCGGCACTACCGCGACGCGCGCATCCTGGGCATCGGCGGCGGCACCAGCGAGATCATGAACGAGATCATCGGCAAGCGCCTGGGCCTCTAGCAGAGGCCGGTCCGGGCGGCCAGCGCCTTCATCCGCGGGGCCAGCAGCGGGGCAGCGGCGGCCGCCGCCGCGGCGCCCAGGACGATCGCCCAGGCCACCGGCCCCAGCGGGGTGCTGCCGAAGAACCGGCTGACGCCCGGCGTCTCGATCACCGCGCACAGCACCAGCAGCGAGGCGGCGCAGGTGGCCAGCACGGCCGGGCTGCGCCACCCGGTCTGCAGGGTCTGCGCGAGCTGGGTGATGACGAGGGCGGCCAGGCCCATCGTCCCGGCCCGCCGGCGCCGTCCGGTGAACCGCCCGAGCTGCCAGGCCAGCACGGCGCCCAGCGCGGTGACCACGCCGCGGGCCACGATCGCGTCGTACATCGGGTCGCCGAGCAGGCCGTGCCGGGGCGGGCCGGCCGGGCCGGCCGCCGGGTCGGCGTCGCCGTCGGGCGGGGCCAGCGCCACGGCCAGCGCGGGCATCATGTCGGTGAGCATGTTGACCAGCAGCAGCTGCCGGGTGGTGAGCGGTGCCCGCCCGCCCAGCGCGGTGCCGTAGACGGTGAAGGCGACCTCGCCGGCGTTCCCGCCGACCAGGATCGACACGGCGTTGCGGACGCTCTGCCACAGCGCGCGGCCCTCCAGCAGCGCCGCGACGATGCCGGGCAGGTCGCCGCCGCGCAGGATCAGGTCGGCCGCCGACGGCGCGGCCCGCGAGTCGCCGTTGGACAGGCCGATGCCCACGTCCGCCAGCCGGATCGCGGCGGCGTCGTTGGCGCCGTCGCCGGTCATCGCCACCACCCGGCCGGCGCGCTGCAGCGCCTGCACGATGCGGACCTTGTGCTCGGGGGTGACCCGGGCGAACACCGAGGTCGCGGCGATCCGGGCGGTCCGCTCGCGGTCGCTGAGCCGGTCCAGCTCGGCGCCGGTCAGGGTGCGCTCGGGATGCGGGACGCCCAGCTCGGCGGCCACCGCCCGGGCGGTGTGGGGATGGTCGCCGGTGATCATCGTGACCCGGATCCCGGCGGCGGTGAGGGTGCCGACCGCCTCGGCCGCGGCCGGGCGGGTCGGGTCGGCGATGCCGACGAACCCGACGAGCACCAGATCGGCGGTCTCGGGCAGCTTCTCGGCGTCCTCCAGATCTCCGGGACGGGCCTCGGCGACCGCCAGCACGCGCAGCCCGCGGCCCGCCAGGCGGTGCACGGTCCGCTCGACGGCCGCGCGGCGCCGCGCGGTCATCGGCTCGGTGTCCCGGCCGGTCCCGGCGCGGGCGCGGGCGACGACGCGGTGGCAGCGCGGCAGGACGACCTCCGGGGCGCCCTTCACGGCCAGGTACGGCTCGCCGCCGTCCCGTCCGGTGGCGGCCGAGTAGCCGCGGCTGGGCTCGAACGGGGTGCGGTTCAGCGGCTCCCAGTCCGGGTCACCGCCGGGGAGGGTCTCGGCGGCGTCCAGGACGGCCCGGTCGGTGGCGTGCTTGACGGGCCCGGCCTCGCCGTTCGGGCAGGCGCGGGCCGCGACGGCCAGGACGCGGCGGCCGAGCGGCCCGTCGAGGCCGGTGCCGCGCAGCGGGCCGCTGACCCTGGTGACGCGCAGCCGCCCCTCGGTGAGCGTGCCGGTCTTGTCGAAGCACAGGGTGTCGGCGCGGCCCAGCGTGCCGAGCGTCCGGGACGAGCGCACCAGCACGTCGCGGCGGGACAGCCGGCGCGCGGCGGCCAGCTGCGCCACCGTCGCCACCAGCGTGAGCCCCTCCGGCACGGCGGCGACCGCGACCGCGACGCCCGAGGAGATCGCCTGCCGGGCGGAGCCGCCGCGCAGCAGGCCGAGCACGCTGACCAGGCCGCCGCTCAGCCCGGTCACCGGCAGCGAGATCCGGGTCAGCTCGTTCAGCCGGGCCTGCACGCCGGTGGGCGCGGCGCCCCCGCCGGCCAGCGCGGCGGCGCGTCCCGCCTGGGTGGCCTCGCCGGTGGCGACCACGACCGCGTACCCGCGGCCGGCCAGCACGGTGGTCTCCTCGTACAGCATGCTGGTGCGCTCGTCGAGGCCGGCGCCGGGCACGGCGGCGACCGATTTGGACACCGGCAGCGACTCGCCGGTCAGGCTCGCCTCGTCGACCTCCAGGTGCTCGGCCTCCAGCAGGCGGGCGTCGGCGGGCACCACGTCGGAGGGGCCGACCGCGATGACGTCGCCGGGGCGCAGCCCGGCCGCCGGGATGACGTCGTGCGGCGCCCATCCGGTCCGGCCGTCGAGCTTGAACGTCCAGGTGCGCGGGCCGCCGCGGCCGGTGCGCACCCGGCGGGCGGGGGCGCGCTGGCCGAGCAGCAGGCCGCGCAGCGCCCGCTCGGCCCGGGCCCGCTGGACGCCGCTGATCAGCGCGTTCCCGGCCATGACCCCGCCGACCAGCGCGGCGTCGATGCCGGATCCGACGACGGCGGACGCGGCGGCGCCCAGGACCAGGACGGGCGTCAGCGGGTCGCGCAGCTCGTGCCGGACGGCGTCGGCGACCTCCCCGAGCGTCCGCACCGGCGGCGCGGAGCGCAGCGGGCCCGGCAGGAGCCCGGTACGGGCGGGGGCCTGGTCCGCGGCCATGGCCTCGCGCAGCCGCAGTGCCTGCTCCGCGGCGGCGACCGGGTCGAGCGCGTGCCACTGGACGCGGGGCAGCGGCTTCGGCGCGGGGCGGGCCGCCAGCCTGCGGCCCGCCAGCAGCCCGCTGAGCAGCGCGATCAGCGCGGCGCTGTGCACCGGGGCCAGGTCCATCACCCTGGCCGAGCGGCGCCCGGTCAGCACCAGCAGGATGCCCAGGCACGAGCCGCCCACGGCCAGCCGCACGCCGCGCCTGCTCGCCTCCCGGGCCGCGCCGATCGCGGCCGTCACCCGCCAGGCGTGCTCGAGGCCGCCCGTGCAGATCAGGTCGGCGCCCCAGCAGGCGGGGGCGCCGACGTCGGCCGTGCCGGCGGCCTGCACCCCGACGGCCACGTCGGCGGCCAGTGCGGCGCCCTGGTCGGAGGCGGTGACGACCAGCACGCCCTCGCCGTCGCGCTGCAGCGCCCGGACGTGCTCCAGCAGCGGCGTGGAGGCGTCCAGCGCGTCGTCGGCCATGGGCAGCAGATCGGCGGTGGAGACGTGCTGGGTCAGCAGGACGCGGGCGCCGCCGTCCCGCGCCGCGACCAGCAGGGACTCGGCCAGCGGATCGAGGCGGCGCCCCACCAGGGTCTCCCCCAGCGCGGTGCCGTCGGGCCGGAGCACGCGCAGGCGGAGCCCGCCGGCATCCGCCGGGGTCCCGACGGCGCCGCGGGTGCGCTCCAGCCGCCACCCGTCGGCATCGGGCACGCCCTCCAGCCCGGGGTCGACCTCCAGCAGCCGGGACGCGGTCCGCCACACCTCGGGCCCGTCGGCGGAGATGATCTGCGCTTCGGTGCCGCACAGCGCGGCCGAGTCCACCACGACGGCGGTCACCCGGTCCAGCCGCCGGTAGCAGCGGCCGTCCATCGGGACGACCCCTTGCCGGGCCAGCTCGCGGCCGAGGCCGGCGGCGAACCCGGCCCGGCCGGTGTGGGCGGCGCGCGGCACCATCGCCAGCAGCACGTCGGCGGCGGCGCCGGGGGCGCGGCCGAGGCCCGCCACGCCCGCCGCGCCGGCCAGCGCGGCGATCGCGGACCGGTCGGCGCAGGCCTCCACCGGGCCGGGCGGCAGCGGCTCGGGCCGGTCGGGCCGGTGCGGGGCCTCGGTGGGCAGGCCGGCCCCGGCCAGGTCCGGCTCCCAGCGGCACCAGGCGGCCCGCCGGGCCTTCAGCTCGGCCAGTTGGACGCCGTGCCCCACCGCGCTCACGACCAGCGCCGACGGCTCCTGGGTGAGGGCGTGCAGCACGGAGCCGGCGACGGCCAGCACCAGATCGGTGCCGTGCGGCCCGAGCCGGCCCTCCAGCCGCCTGCGCAGCCGCGGCTGGCCGTCCACCCAGGCCACCGCGACCCGGGTGGCGCGGGGCAGCCGGGGCAGCCGGACGAACCGGCCGGTGGTGGCCAGCGCGAACGCGGCGCAGTCGGAGGCCATCGCGATCGCCTCGGCGGTGGCCGGCGCGCGGTCGGCGGGATGGCCCTCCTCCATGGGGAAGGCCTCATCGGTGACCTTGTGGGCCTCCTCCACGGCGGCGATGGCGTCGAGCACGTCCTCCAGGCCGACCTGGTCCTCGTCGAACGCGGCGAGGACCTCGCCGGTGACCGCGTTGACATCCGCCCACCGGACGCCCTTGAGGCGGCGCACCGCCTCGGCGGCGGCGTCGCGCAGCGCGGCGCCCGCCGCGGTGCGGGTGGCCGGGTGGCCGCGCAGCTCGATGTAGGCGCGGCCCTCGCGGGCCCAGACCCGCCGCCGGGTCCGGGGACCGATCAGGTTGCCCAGCTCGGCGCGCTCCACCATCTCCCCGAGCCCGGACGGGCGGGGCGACCGCGGCACGCGGGGCCGGGGCACCCGGGAGAGCCCGGCCGAGGCCAGCCCGGCGGTCCTGGAGACGGTCCCGGACGCCAGCACCGCCGTCCCGGCGACGGCCCCGGACACCAGCACCGCGGCCTCGGCGGCCGTCGCGGCGCTCAGGCGGGCGGTTTCCGAGGCCAGTCCGGCGGCATGGATGGCCGCACGGGGCACGAGCCGTGCCGCCGACCCGAGCACTCCCACCGCGTCACCCTCCCACCGCGCCACCTGCCGGCAGCGTCGCCTTCACGCAGCGTCGCAAGTACCCCGGGCGTGCGGGACGACACCGGCGGGGAGCGGAATTTACCGATCGGCGGCAATGCCCAGGGCCAGGTCAGCGGCGGTTCGGCGGCGGGTCAGCGGCGGGTCGGAGGCGGGTCAGAGGCCGTCAGCTCTGGACGACCGCGCCGCTGGCCAGCAGGCCCTCCACGTCCTCGAAGCCGAGGTCGGTGAGCACGTCCCGGGTCTGCCCGCCCGGCAGGGCCGGGACCCCGTCGGTCTCGGTCACCGTGCGGGAGAACCGCGGCGCCGGGGCGGGCTGGTGCGTCCCGTCGCGCTCCAGGAACACGCCCCGCTCGGTGTTGTACGGGTGCTCGGCGGCCTCCTTGAGGGACAGCACGGGGGCCACGCACGCGTCGCTGGGCAGGAAGACCTTCGTCCATTCGTCCCTGGTCCTGGTCTTGAACGCGGCGGCGAACCGCTCCCGCATCTCGGGCCAGCGCGGCTGGTCGTGCTGACCGGGCAGGTCCGCCGCGCCCTCCTGGTCCTCCAGGCCCAGCAGCCGGACGAACTCGGCGTAGAACTGGGGCTCGATCGCGCCGACCGCCATGTGCCTGCCGTCGGCGGTCTCGTACACGTCGTACCAGGGGGCGCCGGTGTCGAGCATGTTGACGCCGCGGCGGTCCTGCCAGATGCCGCCGGCCAGCATGCCGTGGATGAAGGTGGACAGGTGGGCGGTGCCGTCGACGATGGCGGCGTCCACGACCTGGCCCCGCCCGCTGGTCTTCGACTCCAGCAGCGCCGACAGCACTCCGACGACCAGGTACATGCTGCCGCCGGCGAAGTCGCCCAGGAGGTTCAGCGGGACCTGGGGCGGGCCGCCCTCACGGCCGATGGCGTGCAGCGAGCCGGTGATGGCGATGTAGCCGATGTCGTGCCCGGCGCTCCTGGAGAGGGCGCCCTCCTGTCCCCAGCCGGTCATGCGGCCGTACACGAGCCGGGGGTTGCGGGACAGGCAGTCGTCGGGGCCGATGCCGAGCCGCTCGGTGACGCGGGGCCGGAAGCCCTCCAGCAGGACGTCGGACTTCTCGACCAGGCCGAGCACGACGTCCCTGCCCCGCTCGCTCTTGAGGTCGACGGCGATCGAGCGCTTGCCGCGGTTGCTGAACTCGGTGCCGCCGGTGACCTCGCCCTCCCTGACGGCGGACGGGCGGTCGACCTGGATCACGTCGGCGCCCAGGTCGGCCAGCAGCATCGCGGCGAACGGCGCCGGCCCGATCCCGGCCAGCTCGATCACCCGTACTCCGGACAGCGGCCCCTTGCCCATCCCAGACCCCTTTCACCGAGCCCCACGGCCCGGCTGAATCCTATTCGGTGCCCCCTCAGTGTGCACGACGCTCGTAAGCGCTCCCTGACCCGGGGCGGCGGCTCAGGACGAGGGACGCGCGGTGAGGGTGACGGGCTCGGCCGGACGGCGCTCGGGATCGGGCGGGGTGGCGTGCAGGAGCCGCGACTCCACCTTGCCGGTCCGGAACGGCCCCTTCACCTGTGGCGTGAGCCCGCGGGCCGAGGCGGCGAGGTAGTGCCACTCGCCCCGGGCCGACTGCCGCCAGGTGCCGGCGAGGGGCCGCTGCGGGTCGCACGCGCCGGTGGCGTGGACGGTCTTCTGGACCAGGAGCACGGACTGCCCCGGCCCCGTGGCCGCGCTTCCGCCGCTCCGCGCGCTCCCGCTCCCGGAGGAGGCCATGCTCGTGCAGACCCACTGGGCCCGCCCGCCTCCTCGGGGCAGGGTGCCCGACCAGAACTCCCAGGCCGTCGCCTCGGTCACGGGCCGTCCGTGATCAGGGGGCGTCAGGCACGCCACGCGCTCCCAGACGCTCAGCCCCTGCTCCGACAGCTGGGCGGGCTTCACCGGCTTGGCGGGCTTGACCGGTTTCGCGGGCTTGGCGGGCTCCGCCGGGCGAGCGGACGGAGAAGGCCGTGCGGGCAGGGCGGGCTTCTTGGCGGTGGCGCCCTTCTTCGGGGGCGCGGGAACGGTGGACTTGGGCGAACGGTGCACGAGCACGACCGGGCGGGGACCGCCGAACTCCCCCACGGTCCGGGACCCGTCGTCGCTCCTGAGGTTCAGCACCGGGCCGCGGCCGCACCGCGACCGGGACGGGAGAGGCGCGGTGACGCCCTCGTGCGCGGCCACCTCCACCCCGGCGAGCGTCTCGGCACGGTCCCAGGGGGCGAGCAGGTACCGTCCCCCGCCGACCGCCATCGGCCTCGACGGGTCCGTGCCGGCGGAGGAGACGACGAGCCGGTCGTCCGCCCCGGTGTAGCGGCCGACCCGGTCGCCGCGCCGCATCAGCGCCACCGGACGGCCGTCGACGCGGCCCGCGAAGAGCAGTTGGGGATCGCCTCCGCCGCCCGGCCCGGTGCGCCCGGCCTTCGCGGCGGCGGCCCACGCGCGCAGCGCCCGGTCGGTGAACGCCTTGTCGCGGGCGAGGCCGCCCCGCGCGGGCCAGACGTCCAGGCTGTGCGGGGCCCGGCGCCAGGCGTCCGCCGCCGCGGTGACCATGCGCAGGTGGTGGGCGTCCGCCGAGGAGGTGCCACCGAAGAGTCGTCCCGCGACGCCGCTCTCGCTGACCGCCAGCGCGCCGATCAGCACCACCGTCAGCGCCACGGCGACGCCGATCGGGATGGGCGCCCGGCCGCGGGCGGAACGCACCCGGGGCGGGGCGAACGGATCGGTCCCCCTGCGCCGCGGAACGGTCGAGGGCGGCCCGCCGCGCTCCAGCGCCGTCCGCCCGGCCCCGCGCTCGGACGCCGTCCGCGCCGCCTCCCGGGACCGCTCCTCGGCCGCCCGGATCACCGCCCAGGGGCCGGGGACGCGCAGTTCGGCGAGCTGGTCGCGCACCTCGTAGCGGGGCAGCCCCGCCACGTACAGCAGCACGTAGGCGAGCCGGACCCGCGGCTCCAGCGTCGAGAGCATGGCGGTGAGGGCCGGGTCGGGCAGCCGGGCCGGCATGGAGCGCAGCCACGGGGCCAGGCCGATCTGCCTGCGGCGGGACGGGCGCATCGCCTGCCGCAGCACCCGGGTGCGGCGCCGTGCCCGGCCCCGCTCGCGGCCGAGCCCGCGGCCCGGCCCCCGCCCGGCGGTGCGCTCGACGATCCGGCGGGCCAGGGCCAGCCGGTAGATCCGCTTGCCCTTGCCCGGAAGGACGAAGTACGCCAGCCGGACGAGCTCCCGGTACTCCGCCTCCGCCGCCGCGTCCGTCCTGGCCGTCTGGTCGCCGTCGGGCCCGGTCGGCCGGTCGCCGTCCGTCCCGTCCGTCCCGTCCGTCGCGGGCGTCCGGGCTCCGCTCCGGCCGGCCCTCCGGTCGGCCCGTTCGTCGGCACCGGGCTTCGGCTCCGGCTTGGGGCCCGGCTCGGCGCCGGGCTTCTCCTTCGCTTCGTTGCGCATCGCGTCCGCTCCCCGAGTACACCGGCAGATGCGGACCAGACATTAGGCAGCGTCGCGGCCGCGCGCCCCCTCAATTGGCAGAACGATTAACCGAGCGGGGCGTTATTTCCCGCTATGGGCGACGCGTTCCGTGAACGCGCCATGCCGATGGGAACGTGATGGCGCAGGCCGAGCAGCCGGGAGCGGCGCTCTCCGGCGTCACGCGGTAGCGCATCAGCGCGCGGCCCCACGGGAAATCGCGGGTGCGGAATTCACGGAAGGCGGTGGCCACCCGAGTCCCAATCATGAAAACGCACGAATTCCACCATGATGTCGTCACCGTCTTCAAAAGCGTTGACGAAATGGAATCCCAGCAGCACCTCTCAAGCTTTCCCCGGCGTGCCGTCGCCCTCGGCGACCCGCTGGTGCAGGCGATCCCTGATCTCGTCGGGGGTGTAGGCGCGGCGGCGCCGCTCCGCCCGCGCGATCACCGCCCCGGTCGCCGCGACGCCGACGAATCCCGCCACTCCCAGCACCTTCCACCACCGCATCCGCCTAGGGTAGCGATCATGTCCGGGACGAGCATCGGCCTCGACGAGGCCGCCGACCTGACCCGCACCGGCGACGTGTGGCTCTTCCGCGGCCGCACGCCGGCCGATCGGGCGATCCAGATGACCACCAACAGCCCGGTCAACCACGTCGGGATGGCCGTCGTCATCGACGACCTGCCGCCGCTGATGTGGCACGCCGAGCTGGGCCGGTCGCTGCGGGACCTGTGGACCGGCGGCCACCACCGCGGGGCGCAGCTGCACGACCTGCGCGAGGCGGTGGTCCTCTGGGGGAACCGGTACGGCCAGCGGGCCTGGCTGCGGCAGCTCGACCCGCCGCCGACCCGGGAGATGGAGAACGCGGCGCTGAAGGCGGTGGCGCGGCTGGACGGCACCCCGTTCCCGTCCACGTCCCGGCTGGCCACGCGCTGGCTGCGCGGGCGGATCCCGTTCCGCCGCCCCGCCGAGCGCGACATGAGCCTGGAGACCGCGTTCTGCGCCGAGATCGTGGCGGTGACGTACCAGGCGATGGGCCTGCTGCCCGGCGGGCGCCGTCCCAACTGGTACGACCCGGGCCGGTTCTGGAGCGGCGACGACCTCGGCCTGGAGATGGGCGCGCGCCTGGGCGGGGAGATCAGCGTGGTGGTCCCGCCCGCCTCGGGGGCGCCGGGATCCACCGGGCGCCGCTGACCGGGCACCCGCGGCACAAGAACACCCCAAGACCAGGCAAATCTCCCAGAATGCGCCGGTGTGCGGGTAGGAGCACGGCATGAGCGACGCGCTGCCGGCCCTGCCCCTGGAGGCATGGGAGCCGACCAAGAACACCCTGCACCTGTGGACGCAGATCGTCGGGAAGATCCAGCTCGCCTCGGCGCCGCCGTCCAACCACTGGTGGCACGCCACCTTCCGGGTCGACGAGCACGGCTACCGCACCGGCCGGATGGTCCATGACGGCGTCGCCCTCACCATCTCGTTCGACCTGGTCAGGCATCGCCTGCTGGTCCGGACGGCGGACGGCGAGCACGCCCTGCCGCTGCGCGAGGGGCTGTCGGTGGCCGGGTTCTACGGCGACCTCTTCGCGCTGCTGCGGGAGCTGGGCGTCAACGTCAAGATCAGGGCGAGGCCGTACGGGCTGCCGATGACGACCCCGTTCCCCGAGGACACCGAGCACGCCTCCTACGACCGGGCCCTGGTCGAGGACTTCCGGCGGGTCCTGGAGTGGGTGGACGAGGTGTTCCTGGAGTTCCGCGGCTGGTTCGGCGGCAAGGCCAGCCCGGTGCAGCTGTTCTGGCACAGCTTCGACCTCGCCACCGCCCGGTTCTCCGGCCGCCGGGCGCCCGAGCTCGAGGACGCGGACCCGGTGGCCCGCGAGGCCTACCGCGACGAGGTCATCAGCTTCGGGTGGTGGCCCGGCGACCCGTCCGCGCCCGCTCCGGCGTTCTACTCCTACACCCATCCCGAACCCGAAGGGCTCACCGGGCGGCCGCTGCGGCCGGGGGCGGCGCGCTGGGCTCCCATGGGCGCGGAGGGGGACACCCACCAGGCGCGGCTGGACTGGGACGTCGTGCGCGGGTCCAGCGACCCGCGCGGCGCGCTGCTGGACTTCCTGCAGAGCGCGTACGAGGCCGGCGCGGTCACCGCGGACTGGCCCCACGAACTGCTCCAGTCGAGCTGGTGCCCCGAGCGGGGCCGCGTCCAGCACGCCCACGCCGGCTGACCCGCCACCCTTCCGTCGGCGCGAAGGGCACACCAATGCGCTCGAACACCACAACATGACAGCCGCTCCCCGATCCACCCGGGGAAGGCCGAGAATCCCGCGGCGGGACAAGGCTTACGGGGCGATGGGATAGTGACGCGCATCACGCATTCGAGTACTTAGCGCGAAGAACCGAACGCGAACGTTATGCCGGACGTCCTAACCTGGGGCAGCGCGCTTCCGGCGCCGGGGCGGCGCGGCGAGGACGACACGAGGTGGACGTGGACACGGTAAGCATCGCCGACATGTGGGACCGGGTGACGGGGACGAGGCCGGACCCGCCGTGGTGGCTGGTCATCCTGGCCGCGCTGATCGCGCTCGCCGCCGTGCTGCACGGCCCGACCTGGCGGGTGGCCCGCAACGTGGTCACGATCGCGCACGAGGGCGGGCACGCGCTGATCGCGCTGGTGACCGGGCGCAAGCTGGACGGGATCAAGCTGCACTCCGACACCTCGGGCGTCACGGTCTCGCGCGGCAAGCCGCACGGCCCCGGGATGGTGTTCACCGCGATGGCGGGCTACCTGACGCCGCCGCTGCTGGGGCTGCTGTTCGCGGCGCTGCTGGCGGGCGGCCGGATCACGCTGATGCTGTGGTTCTCGCTGGGGCTGCTGGCCGCGATGCTGATCATGATCCGGAACGCCTACGGGGTGCTCTCCATCGCCGTCACCGGCGCGATCATCTTCGGCGTCTCGTGGCTGGGCGGGGACAAGACGCAGGCGGGCTTCGCCTACCTGGCGGCGTTCTTCCTCCTCTTCGCGGCGGCCCGGCCGGTGGTGGAGCTGCAGCGGATGCGGGCGCGGCACATGGCGCCCAGCTCCGACGCCGACCAGCTGGCGCATCTCACGGGCGTCCCCGGGCTGGCCTGGGTGAGCCTGTTCGGCGTGGTCGCGCTGGGGGCGCTGCTCACCGGCGGCCTGATGCTGACCCCCGACTCGGACTCGCTCCCGGAGGTCCCCAAACCGCCGGGCATCTCCGGCTGACCGGAGCCGCGGGCCGGATGCGGTCAGGGGCGGTGACCGTCCGGCGGAACGGGCCCACGATGGTTCATGGCCCACAGGAAGCTCGACCGCGCCGAATACCACCGCAAGCGGAAGGCGCGCCTGCGCCGCTCGCGGCACCGGTCCCGTCCCACCGCGGGCAAGGGCAAGGGCAAGGGCAGGGCTCGCTAGGCCCCCGCGGGCGCGCGAATGTCCGACCTCGTCGATAGTTTCGACACTGTGAGCGATCGATGGGGCCGGGAGCGGGTGCTCGGGCTGGCGCCCGATGCGGCGGCGGCCAAGGCCGCGGCGAGCGTCTCCAAACCGGCCAGGTGGAGCGGCACGGGCTGCGACGGCGACGCCGTGTGGGGCGAGTGCAAGGGCAGCGGCAAGAGCCTCTACCGGGCCTCGGCCGACCTGGCCGAGCCCGCGTTCCGGTGCTCGTGCCCGAGCCGCAAGTTCCCCTGCAAGCACGCCCTGGGCCTGCTGCTGCTGTGGAGCGAGGGCGCCGTCGACGCCGGGCCGCGCCCCGCCTGGGTCGCCGAATGGCTGGAGCAGCGGCGGGAGCGCGCGGAGAAGGCGCAGGTCCGCAAGGAGGCCTCCGCCGCCAAGGCCAAGGACCCCCGGACGGCCGAGCGGCGCGAGCAGCGCGTCGACGGCGGCGTCGCCGAGCTCGACCAGTGGCTGCGCGACCAGGTGGCGCACGGCCTGGCGCAGGCCGAGAAGGCCCCCTACAAGCTGTGGGACGACGCGGCCCGCCGCCTGGTCGACGCGCAGGCGGGCGGGCTGGCCGGGCAGGTCAGGGCGCTGGCGGCGATCCCCCGGCAGCCGGGCTGGCCGGAGCGGCTGCTGGAGGAGTACGCCCTGCTCCGCCTGCTGGTACGGGCCCACCGGCGGCGTGCGGAGCTGCCCGAGGCGCTGCGGGAGACGGTCCGGTCGCGGATCGGGTTCACCGTGCAGCAGGAGGACGTCGTCCGCGACGGCGAGCGGGTCCGCGACCTGTGGTGCGTGACCGGCTCGCGCGACATCGCGCTGGAGCAGCTCACCACCAGGCGGGTGTGGCTGCGCGGCGGCGCGACGGGGCGGCCGGCGCTGGTGCTGTCGTTCGCCGCCCCCGGGCGCCCGCTGGACGCCTCCCTCCCGGTGGGCACGCGGGTCGACGCCGAGCTGGCCTTCTACCCGGGCGCGCAGCCGCTGCGGGCCCTGGTCGCCGAACGGCACGGCGTGGCGGCCCCGGCGGCGCCCGCGGGCTTGGCCGTGGGTGGTTTCCTGGAGGAGTACGCGGCGGCCCTGGAGCGCGATCCCTGGCTCGACCGCTGGCCCGCCGTGCTGGGCGGGGTGCGGCTGGCCCGGGCCGGCGACGGGCTGCGGGTGGTGGACGGCGCGGGCGATGCCCTGCCGCTGCTGCCGTCCGACCCGTGGCGGCTGCTGGCGGTGTCGGGCGGCCGCCCGGTGACGCTCGCCGGGGAGTGGACGCCGCGGGGCCTGTGGCCGCTGGCCGCCTGGGACGAGGACGAGGGGGTCGTGATCCTGTGAGCGCCTGGAGCGAGCACGTCAGCGCCGCGCTGCTGGGCACCGGGCGCCGGCCGCCTCCGCCGCTGCCCGAGGCCCCCGCCGGGCCCGGTGCCGAGCCCGGTGCCGGCGGCGACCCGGCGGGCCGGCTGCTCGACCAGGCGGCGGTCCTGACCGTCGCCCGGCGGGCCGGGCGCCTGCCGCTGTCCGGCACCGACCCGATCGCGCCCGCGCCCCAGGAGGACGCCCCGGTCGTGCCGCCCGCGGCGGCCGCCCGGCTGGCGCGGATCCTCGGCGGCGAGCAGATCCGGGTGCTGCCCGAATGGCTGGAGGCCGCCGCCGCTCACGGCCGCCGCGTCCCGTCCCGGCTGCTGCCCGAGCTGCTGGAGCGGGGCCGCAGCGACCGGGTGCTGCGCCCGGCGATCGCGCGGGCGGCCGGGCGGCGCGGTGTCTGGCTGGCCCTCCAGAACACCGACTGGGCCTACCTGGTCGGCTCGGGCGACGACCCGGGCGGCGACGCCGAGGTCTGGCAGACCGGCACGCGGCAGCAGCGGGTGGCGTACCTGACCCGGCTGCGCGGCACCGACCCCGCGGCGGCGCGGGAGGCCCTGCGGGAGACGTGGTCGAGCGAGCCCGCCCCCGACCGGGCGGCGTACCTGGCCACCTTCGACCACGGGCTGTCGGCGGGCGACGAGGAGTTCCTGGAGGCCGCCCTGGAGGACCGCGGCAAGGACGTCCGGCAGCTGGCCTCCGACCTGCTGGCCCGGCTGCCCCACTCCGACTACGGGCGGCGGATGGCCGTGCGGGCCCTGGAGTGCCTGCGGCCCGAGACCCGGCCCGCGGCGGGCGGCGGGCGCGCCCGCGAGCAGACGTGGATCATCGTCGAGCCGCCCCGCGCCCACGACGAGGAGATGGCCAGGGACGGCGTGCCGTTCCACCCGACCGGGTCGTTCGCGCCCGGGCGGCGGGCCGGCGGCCCGGTCGGCACCCAGGCGGCCTGGCTCCGCGAGATCCTCGCCCGCACCCCGCTGTCCACCTGGACGGAGCTGTTCGGGCTGCCGCCGATGGAGGTCGTCTGCCTGCCGGTGGGCGCCGCAGCCGAACCCGACGGCCGCGGCGCGCGGGATCTCCACATCGGCTGGGCGCGGGCCGCGCTGCGCCAGCGCGACGTCGCCTGGGCCCGGGCCCTGCTGAAGGGCGGCGTCGTCGTCGACGAGCCGGAGGCCCTGGCCGACCTGCTGGCCGTCCTCCCCGCGGAGGAGCGCGACACCGCCGCCGCCGACCTGATCCGCTGGGTCGAGGGCCAGCCCGACCTGCTGCGCGTCCTGGAGCGGGTCCCCGGCCCGTGGACGGGCGCGCTCGCCGACGCCGTCGTCACCGCGATCGCGGTCGCCGCCGAACGCTCGTCCCACCGGCACGAGCACACCCTGACCCAGCTGTGCCGCCTGGCCGACCAGCGGCTCTCCCCCGCCGCGGCCCCGCGCCTGGAATCCCTGGCGGCGGCCGCGCCCGGCGCCGCGGAGAGCGGATCCCCGCACGGTGCGGGGAGGGCCCCCCACACCCCCCGGACGAGACCCGAGGCCGCCGCGTCCCGCGCCCTCACCGAACTGATCGGCACCCTGCGCTTCCGCCACGACATGCTGAAGGAGATCGCCCAGTGACGCTCCCCTCTTCGCCCGGGGCGGTACTGCGCCCGCACGCCGAGCAGCAGCACGCCGGCGAGCTGGCCCTGCTCGCCGAGCACGACGACCGGCCCCGCCCGCCCGGCTGGCGGCTGTCGCCGTGGGCCGTCACCACGTACCTGATGGGCGGCGAGCTTCCCGACGGCACCGCGATCACGCCGAAGTACGTGGGGCCGCGCCGGCTGATGGAGGTCGCGGTGGCGACGCTGGCGACCGACCGGGCGCTGCTGCTGCTCGGCGTGCCCGGAACCGCCAAGACCTGGGTCTCCGAGCATCTGGCCGCCGCCGTCTCCGGCGACTCCACGCTCCTGGTCCAGGGCACCGCGGGCACGGCCGAGGAGGCCGTCCGGTACGGGTGGAACTACGCCCGCCTCCTCGCCGAGGGCCCCTCGGAGCGGGCGCTGGTGGAGAGCCCCCTGATGCGGGCGATGCGGCTGGGCTCGGTGGCCCGGATCGAGGAGCTGACCCGCATGCCCGGCGACGTCCAGGACACCTTGATCACCATCCTGTCCGAGAAGACGCTGCCGGTGCCGGAGCTGAACACCGAGGTCCAGGCCGTCAAGGGGTTCACGGTGATCGCCACCGCCAACGACCGCGACCGGGGCGTCAACGAGCTGTCCAGCGCGCTGCGCCGCCGCTTCAACACCGTGGTGCTGCCGCTGCCGGAGTCGGCGGACGACGAGGTGGAGATCGTCTCCCGCCGGGTCGGGCAGATCGGCTCCGCGCTGGAGCTGCCGGAGACCCCTGCCGGGCTGGAGGAGATCCGCCGGGTGGTCACGGTGTTCCGGGAGCTGCGCGGCGGCGTCACCGGCGACGGCCGCACCAAGCTCAAGTCGCCCAGCGGCACGCTCAGCACCGCCGAGGCGATCTCCGTGATCACCAGCGGGCTAGCGCTGGCCGCGCACTTCGGCGACGGGGTGCTGCGGGCCGCCGACGTGGCGGGCGGCATCGTCGGCGCGGTCGTCCAGGACCCGGTGTCCGACCGGGTGGTCTGGCAGGAGTACCTGGAGACGGTGGTCCGCGAGCGCCCCGACTGGCGCGACTTCTACCGCGCCTGCCGGGAGGTGTCGTGACGCGGGTGCCCGCGACCGACTCCCCTGAGGCGCGGGGCGAGGGCCCCCGGGTCGAGATCTTCGGGATCCGCCACCACGGCCCCGGCTCGGCCCGCGCCGTGCGGCGGGCCCTGGAGGAGTTCAAGCCGGACGCCGTGCTGATCGAGGGCCCGCCCGAGGCCGACGCCATCGTGGGCCTGGCCGGCGACCCGGGCATGGTGCCGCCCGTCGCGCTGCTGGCCTACGCCCCCGGCGGACGGTCCCCGTCCCGGGGCGAGGAGGGCGGCTCCGGCACGGAGCCCGCCGCCCCCCGCGAACGGCAGGCGGCGTTCTGGCCGTTCGCCGAGTTCAGCCCCGAATGGCAGGCGATCCGCTACGCCCTGGCCGCCGGTGTCCCCGTCCGCTTCTGCGACCTGCCGGCCGCCCACCAACTCGCCTTCCCGGCAGAGCAGGAGGAGGGTCCCGCAGGCCCGGGCGAAGAGCCCCTCGCCCCCGACGACACCCCCGAGGCACTGGACGCCCGCGAGGCACCGGATGCCCCCGAGGCACCGCAGGCTCCTGGGGCCGGGCACCCTCCTCAAGGGGAGGGCGATGGGGACGCCGAGCGTGAGATCCGGTTGGATCCGCTCGGGTGGCTGGCCAAGGTCGCCGGGTACGACGACGCCGAACGGTGGTGGGACGACGTCGTCGAGCACCGCCACGACGGCCCGTCCCCCTTCCCCGCGATCGCCGAGGCGATGACCGAGCTGCGCGACCGGGTGGCCGAGCTGCCCGAGGAGAGCCTCGCCGGGCTCCCCGGCGGCTACCTGCGGCGCGAGGAGCAGCGCGAGGCCCACATGCGCAGGACGCTGCGCCGCACCCTCAAAGAGGGCCGCGAGCGCGTCGCGGTGGTCTGCGGCGCCTGGCACGTGCCGGCGCTGCGCCGGAAGGTCCCCGCGGCGCGCGACGACCAGACGCTGCGCGGCCTGCCCAAGGCGAAGATCGCGATGACCTGGGTGCCGTGGACGCACGGGCGGCTGGCCGGCCGCTCCGGTTACGGGGCGGGCGTGCGCTCCCCCGGCTGGTACCACCACCTGTTCGCGGCGGAGGACCGCCCGATCGAGCGCTGGCTGACCGAGGCCGCCCGGGTGCTGCGCGAGGAGGACCTGCACGTCTCCTCCGCCCACGTGATCGAGGCGGTCCGGCTCGCCGGCGCTCTCGCCGCGCTGCGCGGCCGGCCCCTGGCGGGGCTGGACGAGGTCACCGAGGCCACCCGCGCCGTGCTGTGCGAGGGCGCCGAGCTGCCGGTGGAGCTGATCCAGCGGCGGATGGTGGTGGGCGAGCGGCTCGGCGCCGTCCCCGAAGGCACCCCGATGGTCCCGCTGCAGCGGGATCTGGAGGCCGAGCGGCGCCGGCTGCGCCTCACGCCGTCCGCGCTGGACAAGGAGCAGGACCTCGACCTGCGCAGGCCGATCGATCTCGACCGCAGCAGGCTGCTGCACCGGTTGCGGCTGCTGAACGTCGACTGGGGCGTGCCGCTGGACGACGGCCGTTCGGGCCGGTCTAAGGGCACCTTCCGGGAGACCTGGACGCTGATGTGGCGGCCGGAGTTCGAGGTGGAGCTGATCGAGGCGAGCGCGTGGGGCACCACCGTGCTCGGCGCCGCCACCGCCCGCGCCGAGGCCATGGCCGCCGACGCCGCCGCCCTGTCCGACCTGACCTCGCTGGCCGAGCGCTGCCTGCTCGCCGATCTGGGCGCCGCGCTGCCGGGCGTGATGGGGGCCCTGGCCGACCGGGCCGCCCTCGACTCCGACGTGGCGCACCTGATGTCGGCGCTGCCCGCGCTGGTGCGGGCGCTGCGGTACGGGGACGTCCGCGGTACCGCCACCGGCCCGCTGCGCACCGTCGTCGACGGCCTGGTCGTGCGGATCTGCGTCGGCCTGCCGACCGCCGTCGCGGGCCTGGACGACGACGCCGCCCGCGAGCTGCTGGGCCAGGTCGACGCCGTCCACGGGGCGCTGTCCCTGCTCGACGACGCCGCGCACACCGAGCGCTGGCGGCGTGCCCTGGAGGGCGTCGTCGACCGCCGCGACCTGCACGGGCTGCTGGAGGGGCGGCTGACCCGGCTGCTGCTGGACGCGGGCCGGCTGCCGGACGTGGCCGACCGGATGGCCCGCTCGGTGTCGGTCGGCGCCGCCCCCGAGCGCGCGGCCGCGTGGGTGGAGGGGTTCCTGTCGGGCGGGGGGCTGATCCTCGTCCACGACGACGACCTGCTCCGCCTGGTGGACGACTGGATCGCGGGCCTGCCGGGCGAGTCGTTCACCGACGTGCTGCCGCTGCTGCGTCGCACGTTCGGCGGGTACGCGGCGGCCGAGCGACGCACGATCGGGGAGCGCGTCCGCCACCTGGAGGCGCCGGGCGGGCCGCGGGCCCGTCCCGGGGGCGAGGAGGACAGCGATCCCGCCCGCGCCGAGCGCGCCGCCGCGACCGCCCTGACCATCCTCGGCTGGAAGGCTTCGGCATGAGCACCCGCACGAGCGGCCCCGGGAACGCCCCTGGGAGCGACCCCGGGAGCGCCGCCGAGCGCCTCAGGCGGTGGCGGCTGGTCCTGGGCGGGGAGGGCGGCGCCGACGGCACCGGCGTGCGGCTGGAGGGCGCTGAGGCGCGGATGGACGGCGCGCTGGAGAAGCTCTACGGCGGCGGCACCGAGGGCGGGTCCCGGTCGGGGCGGCGCGGCGGCGGGCTGGGCGACTCGGCGCCGACGGTGGCGCGCTGGCTCGGCGACATCCGCTCCTACTTCCCGTCCACGGTCGTCCAGGTCATGCAGAAGGACGCGATCGAGCGCCTCAACCTGACCCGGCTCCTCCTCGAGCCGGAGATGCTGGAGGCCGTGGAGCCGGACGTCCACCTGGTCGGCACGCTGCTGTCGCTCAACCGGGTGATGCCCGACCGGGCCCGCGAGTCGGCCCGGGCCGTGGTTCGCACGGTCGTGGAGGAGCTGGAGCGGCGGCTGGCGCAGCGGACCCGTTCGGCGGTCGGCGGCGCGCTGGACCGCTCGGCCCGTGTCCTGCGCCCCCGGCGCCTGGCCGACGTCGACTGGGACCGCACGATCCGCGCCAACCTGCGCCACTACCTGCCCGACCACGCCACCCTGGTGCCGGAGCGGCTGATCGGGTACGGCCGCCGCAGGCGGGCGGTCGAGCGGGACGTGGTGCTGTGCGTCGACCAGAGCGGCTCGATGGCCTCCTCCGTGGTGTACGCCGGCGTGTTCGGCGCCGTGCTGGCCTCGATGCGGTCGCTGCGCACGTCCCTGGTGGTGTTCGACACCGCCGTGGTGGACCTCACCGACCAGCTGCACGACCCGGTGGAGCTGCTGTTCGGCACCCAGCTCGGCGGCGGCACCGACATCAACCGGGCCATCGCCTACGCGCAGGGCCTGATCACCCGCCCCAACGACACGATCTTCGTACTGATCAGCGACCTGTACGAGGGCGGGGTGCGGGAGGAGATGCTGCGGCGGGTCGCCGCGATGACGGCCGCGGGCGTCCAGGTGATCGTCCTGCTGGCGCTGTCGGACGAGGGCGCGCCCGCCCACGACCATGACAACGCCGCGGCCCTGGCCGCGCTCGGCGTCCCCGCGTTCGCCTGCACGCCGGACGCCTTCCCGGACCTGATGGCGGCGGCGGTCGAGCGCCGCGATCTCAAGGAGTGGGCCGAGCGCACCCTGTCGTCATGATCCCGGCGTCATCGTGGTCCCGGCGTCATCGTGATCTCAGTCCCATTGTCAGGAGCACCACCACCAGCGCCGTCACCGCCGCGTAGATGGCGAGGTCGGCCGGTCTGACGACGACGAGGGTGAGGGCGCTCAGGGCGCCCCACAGCGGGACCCGCAGGACGCGGACGAGCAGCACCGTCCACGCCGCCGCTCGACTCCCCAGGAACGCCATCACAACGCCCACCAGGGTGATGATCGCCAGCAGCACGAAGGAGGCGCTGAGCACCAGGAGCCACTCGCCCTTGGGCCCCTGGGTCAGTTCGGGCTGGGCGACGAACAGCGCCAGCGCGGCCACGTCGATCACCGCCAGCAGCGCGGCCAGCAGCAGTCCGGTGATCACCGGCACGCTGCGGGGCAGCCGCCGCAGCCGCCGGGCGGGGACGTCCTGCCCACGGGCCTGGGCCCGGGTCTGGTCCCTGGCCTGCTCCCGGGCCTGGGCCCGGGCGGCCTTCTTGGCGCGCCGCTTGGAAGGACGGGTGGCGGGCCCGGCGCCGGGCCCTCCCTGGCCGCCGAAGCCCTGGCCCGCGGCGTCCGGGTACGCACCCTCCGGCGGGGGCGCCGCCGGAGGCGCTCCGCCGGGCCCGTAACGGCCCTCCTCGCCCCATTCGTACGGCTGCCCGCCATACGGCTGCCCGGCCTCGGGCGGGGACTCGGCGGCGCTCTGACGCGCGGTCTCGTCCCACTTGGGCGGGTAGGGGGCGGTGGGGCGTTCGGCGTCGGGAGGGCGGCGGTCGCGCTCCCGCGCCGGGGCGTCCCGGTCGGCGGCCGCGTTCCGCGTGGTGGAGCGTTCGGTGTCGCGCGAATCCGGATGATCGCGCCGCTGCGTCGGCACGCTCGGCGGGGTGCGCTCGCGGTCCTGTCCGGGCGGGCCCGGGGCGGGTGCGGTGCCGGTGTCGCGGCCGTCCTCGCGAGCCCCCCTGCGGCCCTGCCGGGGCACCCCGGTCCTTGGGTCGACTTCGGTGTATTCGGGGGTGTTCACCGACGGTGATGGGGGGACGACCGGTGTAACGCCATGAGAACCCGAACGTTCGCCCAGGAGCCACAGGAGGACGCTCTCGGCCGAGGGACGCGCCGTGGGGTCCTTCTGGAGGCAGGCGTCGGCGATCTCGCCGATCTGGGCGGGCAGGACCGAGGTGTCGGGGGTGTGATGCATGATCCGGTACATCACCGCGGGCAGGGGACCGCCCGCGAAGGGGTCGCGTCCGGTCGCCGCGAAGAGCAGCGTGGCGGCCCAGGCGAACATGTCGGCGGCGGGCGCGATCTCGGCGCCGGCGAGCTGCTCGGGGGCCATGTAGGCGGGCGTGCCGACGATCTGGCTGGTGACCGTGGCCCCGGAGTCCAGGGCGCGGGCGATCCCGAAATCGATCACACGCGGGCCGTCCGGGCCCATCAGGACGTTCTGCGGCTTGAAGTCGCGGTGGACGATCCCCGCCCGGTGGATCGCGGTGAGCGCGGTGACCGAGCTGATCGCGAGGCGGTCCAGGTCGGCGCCGAGGCGGGGCCCCTTGTCGTGGACGAGCTCGCGCAGCGACGGCCCGGGAACGTACTCGCTGACGATGTAGGGCTGGTCGCCGGCCATGTCGGCCTCCAGCATCTGCGCCGTGCAGAAGCCGGCGACCCGCTGGAGGAGCGCGAGCTCGCGCACGAAGCGCGCGCGGGCGCCCGCGTCCGCGACCATCCGGGCGTGCAGGAGTTTGATCGCCACCTGGCCGGTGCCGGACAGGGGACGGCCGAGATAGACCACCCCCTGGCCTCCGGTACCGAGCCGGGCCAGTATCTCGTAGTCACCGAGCCGGACCGGGTCGGCCCCGGTCAATGGAAGCGTCATCGCCGGCCACCCCCCGCTTGCGAAAATACGCGCTTTTGACCAGGCACAAAACGCGCCGCCGTGGCATCAAAGAGTATAGGTTCGGCGGGCCACGGGCGGGAGATGAGGATGCCGGAGATCGATTTCAGAATTCTTGCGCGGGCGGCACTTCCGGTGCTGCTCGTGACGACCTTCGTCGCGGGCGGCTGCGGGGAGGCCGGCGCGACGATCACGAGGCTGACGGTGGGCACGCCGGGGCCCGATCCGTACATGCTTGCGGCCGGGACGGACAAGCAGCAGATCAAGCCGAGCCGGCGGGCCGGGGGCACCGAGGACGGCGACATGCCCGGCCTGTACGGGGGGACGCGGCGCTCCGCGAACTGCGATTCGGCGAAGCTTGTGGCGTTCCTGCAGGCCAACCCGGACAAGGCCGGGGCGTGGGGGAAGGTGCACGGGATCGCGGCCAAGGACATCCCGCAGTACGTGCGGCGGCTCACGCCGGTGCTGCTGCGGGTGGACACGCTGGTGACCAACCACGGCTACAAGAACGGCAAAGCGAACAAGATCCCGGCGGTGCTGCGGGCCGGAATGGGCGTACTGGTGGACCAATACGGCATCCCGGTCGTGAAGTGCAATTGCGGCAATCCGCTCACCCCACCGGAAAAAAAGATCTCCCCGGGCAAGGCGAAGTACAAAGGTGCCTCCTGGCCGGGATTCAGGCCGGACACGGTGACCAAGATCCGTAATAGCTCGGTGGTGACGGAGTTCGTCCTGGTGAATCCGGACGGCACGATGGCGTTCGACCGGCCGGTCGCGACGACGGGGACCGCCGACGGGCCGCCCGAGCCGCTGCCGGTGGAGGAGACGGCCACGCCGCACCCGGAGGGATCGGGCACCCTGGACCCGGGCACGTCACCGGGTACCGGGGGCCCGTCCGAGGTCCCCTCGGACGGGCCGGGCGGCGGGACCCCGGGCGGCGGGACGCCGGAGCCGGGCACCACCGGTGAGCAGCCCGGGACACCGGATCAGCAGCCCGGAGGCAGCGAACCCGGCTCGCCGGGGCAGCAGCCCGGTGGCGGCCGGCCCGGGACACCGGACCAGCAGCCGGGCGGCGGGGAACCGGGAACGCCCGACCGCCAGACGGGCGGCGGCGACCCGGAGTCGCCGAACCGGCAGCAGCAGACCGAACGGCAACCGGAGCAGCAGCCCGAACAGCAACCCGAACAGCAACCGGAGGAGCAACCCGAGGAGCCCCCGCCGGCATCGCTCGTGACGCCGGCGACGCGGCCGGAGGGCCCCGCCTCGTCCTGAGCGGGAACCGTACGCTACCTTTGCTCATATGAGCGGTGCTTCAGATATCAAGGTCGCCGAGGCGGCGGCCGCCGCCGACGCCTGTGCGGTGCGGGTCGTCGACCCGGCGAAGGTGACCATGGTGACCGCCGCGATGCCGGACGGCGAAATGATCGGCGAGCTGGCGCAGGTGTTCGGGCTGCTGTCGGATCCGGGCCGGCTGCGCGTCATCACGGCGCTGCTCGAGGGCGGCGAGATGTGCGTGTGCGACATCGCGGCGGCCTGCGGGCACAGCGAGTCGGCCGTCTCCCACTCCCTGCGCCTGCTGCGCGCCAACCGGGTGGTGCGGGTGCGCCGCTCGGGACGCCGCGCCTACTACCGGCTGGACGACTCGCACGTGCGGATGCTGGTCGACCTCGCCCTCGCCCACGTCGGCCACCGAGAGGAGGCCGGATGAGCGGGCCGGCCGGGCACGGGCATGGCCACGGGCACGGGCACGCGGTCTCCCCCGACGCCGACCGGCGCTACCTGGCGGCCGCGCTCGCGCTGATCCTGGCGTTCATGACCGGCGAGGTGGTCATCGGCCTGGTGGCGCGGTCGCTGGCGCTGATCTCCGACGCCGCGCACATGATGACCGACGCGTTCGCGATCGCGCTGGCCCTGATCGCGATGCGGATCGCCGCCCGCCCGCCGCGCGGCGGCTACACCTACGGGCTGCGCCGTGCCGAGATCCTGTCGGCGCAGCTGAACGGGCTGACGCTGATCCTGCTGGCCGCGTTCTTCGTCTACGAGGGCGTGGAACGGCTCATCCACCCGCCGGATGTGGCCGGGCAGCTGGTCTTCTTCACCTCGCTGGCCGGGATCGCGGTGAACGTGGCCGCCACCTGGCTGATCGGCAGGGCCGACCGGCGCAGCCTGAACGTCGAGGGCGCCTTCCAGCACATCCTCAACGACCTGTACGCGTTCATCTCCACGGCCGTCGCCGGCCTGGTGGTCTGGACGACCGGGTTCGCCCGCGCGGACGCGATCGCCTCGCTGCTGGTGGCGGGGCTGATGCTCAAGGCGGGCTACGGGCTGCTGCGCGACGCCGGGCGGGTGCTCATGGAGGCGGCGCCGGCCGGGCTGGACCCGAGCGAGCTGGGCGCGCGGCTGGCCGAGCGGCCCTGCGTGGAGGAGGTCCACGACCTGCACGTGTGGGAGGTCAGCTCGGGCTACCCGGCGCTGTCGGCGCACGTGCTGGTGGAGCCGAAGGGCGACTGCCACGCGGTGCGGCGCGACCTCCAGGAGTTGCTGCGGTCGTCGTACGGGATCACCCACACCACCCTGGAGGTGGATCATCTCGACGACGATTTCCACTGCGAGGACCCGCACGGCCCCCGCCATGTGGCCGCGAACTCCGAGCCGCACGAGCACGTCGGCGACAGCCGCTGCGGCCACTGAACCGGGTGCGGCGCACTGAAGCGGTGCGCCCCACTCACGTTGCTACGGCGAGGTGAGGTGAGGCCCGGGGGACGCGGGGCTCAGCTCAGCGGCGGCGAGATGTCGAGGAGCTTGAGGGCGGCGTCCCAGCAGACGGTGCGCAGCCAGTCGTCGCCCAGGTCCAGGGCGGCGAGCGCCTCGAGCTGGTGGGCGTACTCGTAGGGGATGTTGGGGAAGTCGGTGCCGAGCAGGATCCGGCCCTCCATCCCCAGGTCGCGCAGGCGCGGCAGCATCTCGGGCGGGAAGGTGCCCAGGCCGCCGAAGAAGTCGGTGAACGCCATCGTGGTGTCGAGATGGACCCGTTCGTACCGGTCGGCCAGTGCGAAGAACCCCTCGAACTCGGGGGCGCCCAGATGCGCGATGATCGCGGGGAGCCTGGGGTGCCGGGCCAGCACCTCGCCGAACGGCCCGGGCCCGGTGAACCCGTTGGCGACCGGGCCGGAGCCGGCGTGCACGACCGCCGGGACGCCGGCGGCGGCGAGCAGCCCCCACACCGCGTCCAGCTCGCGCGCCCGCGGGTCGAACCCGCCGACCTGCAGATGCACCTTGAAGATCTTGGTTCCGGCGTCGATGGCGCGGCGCACGTAGCCGGCGGCCCCCGGCTCGGGGTAGAAGGTCGCGGTCGGCACGCACTCGGGGACCCTGGCGGCGAACCCGGCCGTCCACTCGTTCAGGGTCTCGGCCATGCCGGGCTTGTGCGGGTAGGCCAGCGAGGTGAACGCGCGGACGCCCAGGCCGCGCAGGTGCCCGATCCGCTCCTCCTCGGGGATCTTGTAGCGGATCGGCCACTCGTGCCCGACGAGCGGTCCCGCCGAGTCGAAGTACTCCCATACGCGCGACATCAGCCGGGGCGGCATGAAGTGCACGTGCACGTCGATGAGGCCGGGCAGGCCCAGCGCGCGCCAGAACGCGGGGACCTCGCCGTCGGACCGCGGACCGGCGACAGAACGGGATTCAGTCACACTGCCGGAGCCTATCCCGCGGCAGCTCACGACCGGGGCCGCACGGCCAGAAAAACCGAACAAGCGACCGTTCAGGTGATCTCGGCCAGCAGCACCGGGAGCGCGGCATGCAGTTCACGGCCCCAGTACGGCCACCGATGGGTGCCCTGGTAGAAGTGCGTCGACGCGGGGATGCCCAGCCGCTTCAGCCTGTCCGCGAACTCCAGGCCCACCCGATGGGCCACCGCCTCCAGCACGTCCCGGCCGGGGCCGGGCCAGGGCCGCGGGTCATAGGGGCCCGGGGCGCCGTCGCCGGAGCTGATGTAGAGGCGCACCCCGGCGAGCCGGTCGGCCAGGTCGTGCGGGTTGTGCTGCCGCCACACCACGCGCTGCTCGCGCGGATCGCCCCACAGGTCGGTCCAGTCGGCGGCCCGGCCGCCGCCGATCGCGACGCCCAGCTCGACGAGATCGGCGACGTCCAGCCCGCACTCGTCGTGGTGCAGGGTGTTGAGCGCCCCGCTGAAGGAGGCGGCCGCCCGGAACAGCCCGCGGTGACGCGCCGCGTACGCCAGCGCGCCCGTGCCGCCCATTCCCGCGCCCGCAATGGCGCGCGCCGTACCCGCGCCGTATCCGCGTTCCAGGATCTGACGGAGCTCGGTCAGATGGAACGTCTCCCATCGGGGCGGCCCGCCGTCGCCGCGATTCCACCAGTCGGAGTAATTGCCGCAGCGGCCGCCGTCGGGCATCACCACGATGACGCCGTGGCCGCCTGCGAGCCGTTCCAGCGCGGTGTTGGCCGTCCAGGAGGTGTGGTCGGCGTCGCCGCCGCTGCCGTGCAGCAGCCACAGCGCCGGCCAGGTCCGCCCGGCGGCCACAGCCGCCCGTGACCAGCCCGCGGGCAGCAGCAGCCGGACGCGCGCGACCCCCGCCAGGGCGGGCGAGCGGACGGTGAGGTCCAGCAGCCGGGGGCCCGGCGAGCGCTCGCCGACGACGGTGGCGCCGTCACCGGAGCCGGGTGCGGCGGGGGGCGCGGGACCGTCCGGGGCAATGGAAGCCACAAGCCCCGCCATTCCGGCAATAAATCCCATGCTGAACAGACCGTGCCGCCACATACTTACGCCCCGGACTTTACCCTGCCGCCATTACCGGGGAATATCCCCACGTTCGGCGCCGGTTCAACGCACGGTAACGGAATATAAAATACCTGGAGCGGGGGCGGGTCCGGGGCGCCCGGTAGGGTGTGCCCGGACGCTGGAGGGAGACGACCGGTCGAGATGCGGAGCAAGGGGGAGCTGCAGACGGCGATCCGCCAGGGCGGGCGCGCGATCCTGCTGGTCAACGTCCGCTCCCGCCGGGGCCGCCGGATGTACGGCACCGCCCGCCACCTGCTCGCCGAGGCGGGGCTGGAGTTCGCCGAGGTGTTCCCGGTGGTCGAGCCCGAGCGGCTGAACGAGCTGTTCGAGGACGTGCTGGCGCTGGAGCCCGACCTGGTCGTGGTGGGCGGCGGCGACGGCACGATCGCCGAGGCGGTCGGCCATCTGACCCACCGCGACATCGCGCTGGGCGTGCTCCCGCTGGGCACCACCAACAACTTCGCGCGCAGCCTGGAGCTGCCGCTCGACCTGCCGGGCGCGGTGGCGGTGCTGCGCGACGGCAAGGTCGCCGACGTCGACGTCGGCTGGTTCGAGGGCACCACCCCCGCCGGGCCGAAGAGGGAGACCGGGCCGAAGGGGGAGGCCGGGCCGGAGGAGGAGCCCGGGCCGGCGGCCGATCCGGCCAAGCACATCTTCGCCAACATGGTCAGCCTCGGGCTGTCGGTGAACGTCGCCGAGCGGGTGCCGCACGAGCTCAAGCGGGTCCTGGGCCGCGCCGCGTACGCGCTGACCGCGGCCTGGCTGCTGCCCCGGCACGAGGCGTTCAAGGCCACGATCCGGATCGGCGACGACACCTACGAGATGGACACCCACCAGCTCAACGTGGCCAACGGCGCCCACCACAGCGGCCAGCGCATCGCCCGCGACGCCAGCCCGGACGACCGGCTGCTGGCGGTCTACCGGCTCGGCGACCGGCGGCGGCTGCGGCTGGCCTCGGCGACCGCCCGGCACGTGCTCACGGGGCAGTGGCGGTCGCTGGCCGAGGACGCGTTCATCACCACCGACCACGTCCACATCGAGACCGACCCGCCCATGAGCGTGGACGTCGACGGCGAGATCAGGGGCCGCACGCCGGTGACCGTCCGGCTGCTCGGCAACGCCCTGCGGGTGATCGTCCCGCCCTCGTTCGTGGACACTTGACCGCCGCCCGCCCGGGAGGCGTTCACAACCGGCGGGACGGGGCAGCATGGCGGCATGAACGCCGAGATCCTCCGTGAACTGGACCCCTTCGACGTCTTCGACGCCGAAGCGCACCGCCTCGACTCCTACTTCGCCTCGCTCACCGGGCCGGACTGGGACCACGCCTCGCGCTGCGAGGGCTGGTCGGTACGCGACGTGCTGGCGCACCTGGCCGGCGAGGAGCTCTACAACCACGCCTGCCTGGACGACGACCTCGACGGCCTGTTCGCCCTGTTGCAGAAGGAGGGTGTCGAGGACGTCGGCTCGTTCAACGAGTGGTGCGTGCGGCAGCGCCGCGGCGTGCCGGTCGGCGAGGTCGTGGAGGAGTGGCGCCGGAAGAACGGCGAGACCCGCCGCCGGATGCGCGATCTGGGCGCCGAAGCCACCATCCCCACCATGGCGGGCCCGTACCCGGTGGGCATGCAGACCTTCCACTACGCCTCGGAGTACGCCACGCACGCCGACGACGTGAAGGTGCCGGTGGAGCCGGGCGAGGAGCCGGGGCGCACGGCGTGGCGCGCCCGGGTGGGCCTGTTCGCGCTGGACGAGCAGAACTCTCCCGTCCGCGTGGAGGAGATCGCGGGCGGTTTCCGGGTGGAGCTGGACGACCTGTCGGCCGAGCTGTCGGCGGCCGACTTCGTGGACGCCACGACCGGGCGGCTCTCCACCGACCACGCGCCGGCCCCGGAGCTGCGCGGCGCCCTGGTCTGCCTCGCCTGACCCGCGGCGCCTACCCGGCCGGGTGTTCGGCGGGTTCCGGTTCCGTTGCGGTCGCCGGCGCGGGCTCGGACGCGGCCTCGGACGCGGGCTTGGCCTCGGACCGGGGCTCGGACGCGGGCTCGCCCGCCATGACGTACGCGCCGTCGCGCAGCCGCTCGATCAGCCCGCGGGTCCACTCGGAGGCGGTGTCGGCCGAGTACACCCACCAGTCGAGCAGCTCCCCCAGGTGGCCGAGCGGCGGCCCGCCGCCGGCCGCCCGGGCCTCCCGCAGGTGCGGCGCCACCGAGGCGCGCCATGCGGCCAGGCCCTCCAGCCGCCGTTCGAACAGCGCGATCGCCTCGGCGCGGGGCAGCTCGGTGAGGAAGCCCAGCGCGGCCGACAGCAGCTCCGGGCGGCGCACGTCCACCTCGACGACGGCGGCGCGCAGCAGCCGGAAGAACTCCGCCTCGCCGCTCTCGGTGATCTCGTAGTCGGTGCGGGGCGGCCCGGCGTCGTTCTCGGGCACCTCGTACGCGCGCAGCAGCCCCTCCTTGGCCAGCTGCTTGAGCGCGTGGTAGATCGACCCGGGGTTGACGTTGGCCCACTCGTCGGAGCCCCACGACAGCAGTTCCCGGCGCACCTCGTACCCGTGCGCGCGCCCGAAGGAGCGCACCCCGCCGAGCACCAGCAACCGCGTCGCCGACATCGTCCCCCCTGTCCGTCCCGTGGCGTCCGGGTCAGGACAGCGTATGCCCTCGCCGCGCGCGCATCCGGAGGGGCCAGTACGGCGTTGTGGGTCTGGTGCTGCCCACCCGCCGCGCCTACCGTCGAACCATGTCCGATTGGTGGTCGATCGAGGTTTTCGATGCCGAGTTTCCCGCGTCGTCCTGGCGGTACTCCTGGGGCGACGCGCTGATCGAGTCGGCGCTGACCTACGGCGCCGACCACTGGGAGTGGCACGAGCACCGCTGGGGCCTGGTGTTCGAGGTGTCCTTCGCCGACGAGGAGGCCTGGCGGCTGTGGCGGGAGCTGCCCGGCACCCGGGCGGCGCTGGACGCGGTGCCCGATCCCGTGAACGGGCTGCACGTCTACCGGGGCCGCGGCGGCTCGTCGGGGTCGCCCGTGCCGCGCCGTCCGCGACCGGCTCCGGGCGCCGCCGCCGTCGACCTGGAGCCTCCGGCCGAGGAGCGCCGGTACGACCTGCGCCACGCCGGGACGGAGCCGCCGCCCGGGGAGCTCAGCCCGGTCGCGCCAGGCGTCCCCGCTCCCCCGGCGGCCCCGCCCCTCGCGGTCACGCCGGAGGCGGTCCCTCGCGGCTGATCTCCTCCGCGCCCCGCCCCCGCCCCCGCCCCAGGTCCCGGTCCCCGTCCCGGCGCGTCCCCGTCACGCGGCCGGGGTCTCCGCGATCTCGGCGAGGGCGGCCAGGTCCTCGCCGGTCAGGCGGAGATCGGCGGCGCCCATGTTCTCCTCCAGGTGCGCCGGGGAAGAGGTGCCCGGGATCGCCAGCATGGCCGGCGACAGCGCGAGCAGCCCGGCCAGCAGCACCTGCGGCACGGTCGCGTCGTGCCGGTCCGCGACCTCCTTCAGGCGCGGGTCGTCGGGGATGCCGAACCCGCCGAGCGGGAAGAACGGCACGTAGGCGATGCCGTCCCGCGCGCACAGCTCCAGCAGCTCGGAATCCCGCGGCTTGGTCATGTCGAACCAGTTCTGCACGGCCGCGACCGGCGCGATCGCACGGGCCTCGGCGACATGCGCGGCGGTGACGTGGCTGACGCCCAGATGGCGGATGAGGCCCTCCTCGCGCAGCCCGGCCAGCACCTCGAACCGCTCGGCGATGGACTCCCCGGCGGAGGGCGGTTCGAGGCCGCCGGGGCGCAGGTAGACCAGGTCGAGCCGGTCCAGGCCCAGCTCGGTCAGGTTCCGCTCCACCTCGGCGCGCAGCTCGCCCGCCTCCATCTGCCGGGTCGGAACGGGATCGTCCGGCCCCTTCTTCGGCCCCACCTTCGTGGCGATCACCAGGCCGTCCGGGTACGGCGACAGCGCCTCCCGGATCATGTCGTTGGCGGCCAGGTCCCCGAGGGAGTAGAAGGCGGCGGTGTCGATGTGGTCGACGCCGAGTTCCACGGCCCGGCGCAGCACGGCCAGACCGGTGCCCCGGTCGTTGGCGGGGCCGCCGCGGGTGCTCGCGGGCAGCCGCATCGCTCCGAATCCCAGGCGGGAGACGCGCAGGTCCCCGCCGAGCTCCCAGTCACGGTTGATCGTTTCGCTCATGCCCCCACCCTGCCGCGGGCCCGGCCCGATCCCGCCCGGCTGGCAGCTTGCTGCCAGTCCACCGCCGGGTTTGACCGTTTCGGCGGCGGCCGAGCAGACTGGACGGCGATGAGCCCCGACCAGGACCGGAACGTGACCCTGCGCGGCGAGGCGGAGCTGGCCGAGCGCGCCGGTCACCTGTTCGGTCACGCGCAGGAGGAGTTCGTCTGCGCCGCGGTCGGTCCCGACACGTGGGTGATGCCCGAGGTGCGCGACCAGATCCTGGCCTCCCGCTGGACGCCGCCGCGCGAGCTGCGGGTCTGCAAGCTCTACAACCCGCGGGCGCTGGCCGACGAGGAGTCCGAGCGGCGGCTGCTGGCCATGGCGGGGCGCGGGGTGGAGATCCGGATCTGCCCCACCCGGCTGCCCCAGGAGACGATCATCATCGACCGGCGGGTCGCGGTGCTGGCCGGGCCGCCCGTCCAGGGGCAGCGGACCTACACGGTGGTGCGCTCCCCGGAGGTGGTCAAGAGCGTGCGGTCGCTGTACTGGGCGACGTGGGACTCGTCGATCGCGCTTGCCGAGTTCCGGCGCGGCCGGCCGCCGGCGCTGAGCGAGCAGAGCCGGGAGATCCTGCGGCTGCTGGGCGAGGGGTTCAAGGACGAGACGGCCGCCCGCCGCCTGGGCCTGTCGCTGCGCACCTACCGGCGCCGGGTCGCGGAGATCCTCACCCTGCTCGACGCCGACTCCCGGTTCCAGGCCGGGCTCCGCGCCCACGAACTGGGCCTGCTGAACTGACCGGCCCGGCTCCCGCCGGGCGCCGTCAGCCGCCGACGAGCGGGACGAGCCGGATGAAGACGAGGTCAGGATCACCGGCCAGGTCGACCGCCTCGTCCAGGTCCTCCACCTGCCGGTCGCCGACGAGCATGAAGAAGCCGTTGGACAGGAAGGCCCGCTCGGCGACGTCGGCCTGCCGCTCCCAGTCGAGGCGGCGCGGCTCGCGCAGCCGGTAGCCGTTGAGGTCGGCCTCGGCGTCGTCGGGCCGGACCAGGCCGTTGAAGCGGTGCACGGGCCGGGCGTTGTGCCGCGCGACCTCCTCCCGGACCCGCAGCCGGATCAGCTCGCGCGCCGTCATACTGCCGGGCAGGTCGCCGACCTGGAAGGAGGCCAGCTCCTTCCCGGTCGCGGTCTCGTCGCGGAAGGTCACCGCGGGCATGGCTCACACTCCTGGATCGTTCAGGCGTCCCGCCTGAGCTGGGCGAGAATGGTCGGGTCGGTGATGGTCGCGTCGGCGGCCAGCAGGAACGCCTTGCTCAGGATCAGCGCCAGGCGCTCGTCCTCGAACGGCAGGAACACCTTCCCCGCGCCGCCGGAGCCCGTGCCGCCCGCGTCCTTGCCGCGCGCGGGGACGATGCACAGGTAGGAATGGTCGGGCTCCATCAGGACGTTGCCGCTGCCCAGATGGATCCTGTACGTGCGCAGGTCGCCCCGGACGACCAGGAAGCGGCCGTCCAGCTCGCACCGTTCCGCGATCTTGGTGCGGGGGACGATCCGGGCCAGCGCGTCCCGCCGCACCTCGGCGCTCGCCGTCAGCGCGCCGAATCCGGCCTCCCGCCAGTAGGCCCAGTGCCGTTCCTCGCCGCGGTCCTCCCATTCCGGGTCGGCCGCGATCGAGGTCACGCCCACGAAGAGGTCCACGTCCCGCATCGCCTCGCTGAACACCGCGGCGGGCACCTCGGCCAGCGGCACCTCGCGCCAGACCCCGTCCTGCCGCCGCGCCAGCCTGACCTGGTCGGTCGCGGCCAGCTCGCGGTCCCCGGCGTGCTCGGCGTACTCGTGGTGGAAGACCACCCACCACTCCCCCGACGCCAGCGTGCGGTGGGCGCCGTCCTCGCTCCCGCCGTCCCAGGGCCCCAGCAGCCGGCTCTGCCAGCCGCGTGCCCGGAACAGCGCGAACAGCCGCCGGTAGTGGACGATGTGGCCGGCGAACCGGTTGGAGTAGACGCGGGTCTCCTCCTCGGCCGGGGTGAGCAGGTAGATCTCCCGGAACGCCTGCTTGAACGGCTGCCGGATCCGCCGCGCGGTGAGCATGTCGCGCCAGGCCCGCACCTCCTCGGGCGTGGACCTGATCGGATGCCAGAGCCGGACGCGCGCCGCGTCACCGGGCGCCGCGTCACCGAGCAGCGGCACCGGCACGCCCGCCGCGTCCACCGGCGCCTCGTCCGGGTCCTCGCCTGGAAGGAAGACGCGCCACTCGCCCGGCGCGACCTCGACCTCCCAGATCAGGCGTCGGGCCATCGGGCCGGCCATCGGGTGGGCGGCCAAACGTGCCCGCCACTCGGCGTACGGCATCGCGGTCTCGCCCGGGAACCCGCCCTCCAGGGCGCGGGCGAGGGTGGTGAGGTGGGCGCGGACCCGCTTGACCAGGTCGCGCACGTCCTTGACGGCCGCGGCGTGATCACGGCGCACGGCGGCGGGCACCGAGCGCAGCGGTTTGCCGCCCGGGCCGCGCCACTCCAGCTCGGCGGCGCCGCCGGTGACGGTGATGACGGCCTCGTGCTCGCCGAGGGCGGTGCGGTGCGTGCCGTCGGCGGCGAAGCCGAGGGCGGGGAGGCGCAGCGCGACCTCGGCGCGCTCGGCGAGGGCGGCGTCGGTCTTCTTGAGCATCTTGTCGAGCTGCTTGGGGACACCGCCGTGCCGCGTGATCGTGCGGACCGTGCGCAGCGAGGCGGCCAGCTCGGGCGTGGGGAGGTCCTGGGCGGCGCGGGCCAGCTCGTACAGCAGCGCCTGGGAGGGCAGCGACTTGGCGGAGGTCGGCGCGACCGCGACGCCGCGCAGGATCCGGTCGAGCAGGTCGGGCAGCCACGGCTCGTCGCGTGCGAGGGCGACCCGCGCGGCGCGGCCCAGCGCCCGGACCTCGCCGGGGTCGAAGGCCTTGTCGGCCCGGTACGGGATCTTCCCCGTCCGGACGGCGTCGACCCGGTCACCGGCCGACTCCAGCAGGGACCGCGCGAAACCGGCGTACCCGTGATCCGCCAGGCGCTCCCAGACGTCCGGGAGCGGGGCAAGCGGGGCCGTTGCGGGACTCTGGCACGCCTCGGTGAGCAGGGCGTAACCGGTGGCGTCCCATCCGGCCACCCGCCGCAGCTCGTCCCGCGCGATCGGCCCGCACCCCTCCTCCGCGCGGGCGACCGCCTCGGCGTACAGGTCGGGGCCGGCCAGCGCGGCGAAGCCGAGCACCGAGAACGGCGGGTCTTCCTCGCGGGCGTCCAGTTCCCGGCGGGTGAGCACGCGGGCGGTCGCGGCGAGGCCCTCGGGCCACGGGCCGGTGCAGCGCAGCAGCAGGTTCATCGCCAGGTCCGCACCACGCGGGTACCGCACGCCGGGGTCGGCGACCAGGTACGAGAGGAACCCTTCGCAGGCTTCGGGGCTGAAGGTCAGGTGCCGCCCCCTGGCCGCCCCCTGCAACAGGAGCCGCGGGGAGTAGCCGTCACCGGCCGGGCCGGCCGCCGCGGTCACCGCTCCCCCTTGATCTGCCGGAGGATGGTGTCGTCGGTGATCGAACCATCGGCGGCCAGCAGGAACGCCTTGCTGAGGATCAGCGCCAGGCGCTCGTCCTCGAACGGCAGGAACACCTTCCCCGTGGAGGCGCGCCGCGACGGGACGACGCACAGGTAGGAGTCGTCGGGCTCCATCAGGACGTTGCCGCTGCCCAGATGGATCTTGTACGTGCGCAGGTCGCCGCGCACCACCAGGAAGCGGCCCTCGACCGAGCACCGTCCCGCGATCTTGGTGCGGGGGACGATCCGGGCCAGCGCGTCCCGGCGCACCTCGGCGCTCGCCGTCAGCTCACCGAAGCTCGTCTCCCGCCAGTAGGCCAGGTGCCGGTCCTCGCCGCGGTCCTGCCATTCCGGGTCGGCGGCGATCGAGGTCACGCCGACGAACAGGTCCACGTCCCGCATCGCCTCGCTGAACACGGCGGCGGGCACCTCGGCCAGCGGCACCTCGCGCCAGCGGCGGCCGTCGCGCCGCTCGAAGCGCACCTGGTCGGTCGCGGCGTACGCGGGCGCGTACTCGAACCCCTCCTCGGCGGCCTCGTGGTAGAGGCTCGCACGCCACTCCCCTTCCGCGAAGACCCCCCTGGCCTGCCCGTGGGCGCCCTCGTAGTGCCGCCCCAGATAGTTGGACTGCCAGCCGCGCTCCTTGAACAGCGCGTAAAGCTGCCCGTACCGGACGATGTGCGCGGCGAACCGGTTGGAGTAGGTGCCGGTCCGCTCCTCGGCCGGGGTGAGCAGGTAGATCTCCCGGAACGCCTGCTTGAACGGCTGCACCATCGCGTTCTCGTCCACGAACGCCCGCCAGGCGCGGACCTGCGGCGCCGTCGCGCGGATCGGGTGCCACAGCCGTACCCGCGCGCCGGGGTCCGGGCGGGCGAGCGCGTTGCCGTCCACGGTCACCAGCACCTCCCGGGCCGGAGACGCCGCCCGCCACACCCCGTCCCGGCCCTCGAACTCCCAGATCAGCCCGCGGGTGACGGCGCCGGTGATCGGATGGTCGCGGTAGTGGCGGCACCATTCCCCGTACGCCCAGTGGCGGTCCGCCGCCAGCAGCCCCTCGACGCGGCGGCGCTCGCCGGCGAGCGTGCCGCGCACCTCCTTGGTGACCGCCTTCAGGTCCTTGATCTCGGCCGCGTGGGCGTCGTCGCCCTTGAGCGAGGCGGGCACGGCCCGCAGGAGACGGCCCTCCGCCCCGGTGAACGTGCACCGCACCGTCCGCGGGTCCTCGATCGTCAGCACCGCCTGGTAGCCGCCGATCTCGCGCATGAGCGAGCCGTGGACGTCCAGGCCGTGCCGGGGGACGCCGCGTTCGAGGAGCTGGCCGGGCGTGATCCCCTGCAGCGCGGCGGCGGCCTGGATCGCGGCCTGCACCTGTTTGCGCGCCCCGGGGTAGCGCAGCTCCTTCTCGAGCCTGCGCAGCGCGTCCAGCGCCGCGGGGTCGCCGAACGCGCCCAGCGCGTTGATCGCGGCGTTGGCCAGCGCGGCGTCCCACACCGGCTCGCCGGTGACGCAGCCCGCGCGGCGGATGACGGTGACGAGATCGTCAAGCGCGGCGGCGTCGCCGGTCAGTGCCGCCGCCCACACGTAGCCGCGGGCGCTCTCGTCCTCGACCAGCACGGCGGCGGTGCCGCGGCCGGGAACCCCCTCGATCGGCCCCGGGAGGTCGGTGTGGGCGTACCCGCGCACGGTGGCGAGCACGTGCTCGCGGACCTCCGCGGTCTGCAGCAGTTCGCGGGTGCGCTCCCGCCACCGCTTCCCGGGGCGGGGGGCCTGCAGCTTGGCGAGGTGCGCGTCGAGGCCCGGGTGGAGCGCGTTGTCGTTCGGCATGCGGAAGATCTTGACATGTGGCAGGGACAGAACCGGGGTTTCCCCACAACCGCGGAGCAAGGGGCACTGTTCAACCGTCCGGGCGGCACCTACGCTCGGGGCAACAAAACAGAACCATGTTCGGGACAGGTTGATGGACGCTCCGCACGACGTTGTGATCATCGGTAGCGGTTTCGGCGGCATCGGGATGGCGATCCGCCTGCTCCAGGAGGGCCACGGGGACGTGGTCGTCCTGGAGAAGGCCGCCGACCTGGGCGGCACCTGGCGCGACAACACCTACCCCGGCGCGGCCTGCGACATCCCCTCCCACCTCTACTCCTTCTCCTTCGAGCGCAAGACCGACTGGAGCCGCCGCTTCCCGCCGCAGGAGGAGATCCTGGACTACCTGCGGCACTGCGCCCGCAAGTACGGAGTCCTGCCGCTCATCAGGTTCGGCACCGAGGTGACCGAGGCCCGCTTCGACGAGAGCACCGGCCGCTGGCACATCGCCACCGGCCGCGGCGACACGCTCTCGGCCCGCGTCGTGGTCTCGGCGTGCGGCCAGCTCAACCGGCCCGTGCTGCCGCCCATCCCGGGCCGCGGCACCTTCACCGGCACCTCCTTCCACTCCGCCCGCTGGGACCACGGCGCCGCCCTGGACGGCCGGCGGATCGCGATCATCGGCACCGGCGCCAGCGCGATCCAGATCATCCCCGAGATCGCCCGGCGGGCCCGGCGCCTCACCGTGTTCCAGCGGTCCGCGCCGTACGTCATCGACAAGCCCGACCGGCCCTACCGGGCGTGGGAGAAGGCGCTGCTGAAGACCGTGCCCGGCCTGCACGAGCTGAGCCGCGCCCGGATCTACGCCCTCTACGAGGCCCGCGCGCTCGGCTTCGTCAAGTACCCGAAGCTGATGGACCTGCTCGTGCGCCGCTTCCGCGACACCATGCACGACCAGATCGCCGACCCCGCGCTGCGCGAGACGCTGACCCCCGACTACCCGATGGGCTGCAAGCGCATCCTCCTGTCCGGCGACTACTACCCGGCGCTCGCCGAACCCCACGTCGACCTGGTCACCGACCCGATCGAGCGGATCACCCCGTCCGGGGTCCGCACCGCCGGCGGCCGGGAGCACGGGGCCGACGTGATCGTGTACGCGACCGGGTTCGCGGCCTCCGGCTTCGTCGCCCCGATGAAGATCACCGGACGGGACGGCCGCGAGCTGAACGAGGAGTGGCGGGACGGCGCCCTCGCCCACCTCGGCATCACGGTCAGCGGTTTCCCCAACCTGTTCCTGCTGTACGGCCCGTACACCAACCTCGGCCACAACTCGATCATCTACATGCTGGAGTCCCAGATCCGGTACGTGCTGGGCTGCCTGCGCGCCATGCGGGACGCCCGCCTGGACTGGATCGAGGTGCGCCCGGACGCCCAGGACGCCTTCGGCCGCGAGATGCGCGAGCGGCTCCGCTCCACCGTGTGGGATTCCGGCTGCACGAGCTGGTATATGACCGAGGACGGCAAGGTCGTCAACAACTGGCCCGGGTTCACCTTCGCCTACCGCCGTGCCACCCGCCGCCCCGACCCGCGCCACTTCCGCGCGCGCCGCTGCGTTTCATAGTCCCGGCCTACGGCGCTCGCCTGGCGGCGCCGGTCTCACCCGCTCTCGCCTACCGGGCCTTGGCGAGCGTGGTATCGCTTCGCGATCTGGCCGGTGACGCTCGCCTCCGCCATCGCCTCAGCGCCCAGGTAGCGCGCTCGCGCGGCGCCTGGGGCCACTTCGCAACAAGCCCTAAGCTCGGTGCATGCCGACCGCTCTCATCACCGGGGCCACGGCGGGCATCGGCGCCGCCTTCGCCCGCCGCCTGGCCTCCGACGGATTCGACCTGGTGCTGCTCGCCCGCGACGGCGACCGGCTGGACCGGGCCGCCCGCGAGCTGCACGACCAGTACGCCGTCCGCGCCGGGACCCTGGTCGCCGACCTGGCCGCCGAGGACGGCCTCGCCGCCGCGGAGGACCGCTGCCGCGAGGGCGTGGACCTCCTGGTCAACAACGCCGGCTTCGGCCACAAGGGCACCTTCCTCGACGTCCCCGTGACCGACGAGATCACCATGCTGAAGGTGCACTGCGAGGCCGTGCTGCGCCTCACCCACGCCGCCCTCCCCGGGATGCTGGAGCGCGGCCGGGGCGGCGTCGTGAACGTCTCGTCGGTCTCGGCGTTCGCCACCCGCGGCACCTACGGCGCCTCCAAGGCCTGGGTGGTGTCGTTCAGCCAGGGCGTGGCGCAGGACATCGCCGGCCGACCCGGCGGCGACCGCGTCAAGGTGATGGCGCTGTGCCCCGGCTTCGTCCACACCGAGTTCCACGACCGCGCGGGCATGGACGTCTCCAGCGTCCCCGGCTTCATGTGGCTCGACCGGGACGAGGTCGTCGCCGCCGCCCTGCGCGACCTGCGCCGCGGCGTCCAGGTCAGCGTGCCGGGCGCCCAGTACAAGGCCATCGTCGGCATCACCCGCCTGATCCCCCGCGACCTGGTGGGCCGCCTCTCCTCCAGAACCGGCCGCCGCTACGGCCCCCGGCGCTGACCGCCCTCCACAAGAGAAGATCTCTTGTCACAGCGCGTGAGACAAGGCAGGGTGTCGAGCGTCGGCGTCGGGGGGCCGGCCCACCTCGTGCCGTCCCGCGAAAGGCTTCCCGATGGGTCACGACCTCGGTTACGCCGCCCTTGCCCTCCTCTCCACCAGCGCCTACTACGTGGCCTTTCTCGTCTTCCGGATCGCGGCGGGGCGGATGCCGCCGCTGCGCGGGAGCCGTCCGTTCCATGCGGCGTGGCACATGGTGACGGATCCGGTCTGGTTCTCCGGGGGGCTGATCCTGTTCCTGGGGCTGGCGTACCAGGTGGTGGCGTTCACCGCGATGCCGCTGGCGATGGCGCAGCCGATCTTCGCGATCAGCCTGGTGCTCCTGGTGGTGTACGCCGTGTGGTTCCTGGGCGAGCGGCTGAACGGCCGCGAGTGGTTCAGCGTGGCGCTGTTCGTCGTCGCGACGATCCTGATCGGGCTGTCGTCGGGGTCGGAGCGGCCGCTGAAGGCCGACGCCACGCTGCTGGAGACGCTGAAGGCGCCGTGGCCGATGCTCGCGGTGATGGCCCCGGCCCTGGTCGTGGCGACGATGGTGTGGCTGGTCGGGGATCGCCGGGCGGGCGGCAGGCATGCACGCAAGCTGGCCGGGGTCGCGTACGGGATCGGCGCGGGGGCGTGCGCCGGGCTGGCCGAGGCGGGCATCCGGGGCATCTCGCTGGTGTACGAGGACACCGGTGACATCGTGAGCGTGCTGGCCTCGCCCTACCCGTACCTGACGCTGGGCATGGCGGGGCTCGCGCTGATCCAGTTGCAGGTGGCGCTGCAGCGCTGCCGGGTCGCGATCGTGGCGACCGTGCTGACCGTGATCGGGCGGGCGTACCTGGTGCTCAGCAGCATCGTGCTGTTCGGGGAGGACTGGCCGCAGGAGATGGGGCCGTTCATGCTGCGGGCCGGGGGCCTGACGCTGGCGCTGATCGCGCTGGCGAGCTTCCCGCGGTACGAGGAGCCCGAGGCGGAGGAGGCGGCCGGGGTGCAGCGGGCGGCCGCCGCGCGCGGGGTCCGTTCCTCGATGCTCTGACCCGTTCGCGTTGCCCGCGGCCCGTCCGGACCGGGATGCTGGGGCGCATGCGGGTGCTGGTGACGGGCGCGGCGGGTTATGTCGGGTACGCGGTGGGGCGGCGGCTTCTCGCGGCGGGGCACGAGGTGACGGGGCTGGTCCGGGGCGCCGACCGGGCGCTGCCGCCGGGCGTGCGGCCGATCATCGGTGACCTGCTCGATCCGGCCGGGCTGGGCGCGGTGCTGGACGAGCCGTACGACGCGGTCTGCCATCTGGCGGCGCTCACCCGGGTGCGCGAGTCGTTCGCCGAGCCGCTGCGGTTCTTCACCGCCAACGTGCAGGGGACGGTCAACCTCCTGGAGGCGCTGCCGCCGACGGTCACCGGGATCGTGTACGGGTCGACCGCCGCCGTGTACGGGACGCCCGACCGGCAGCCGATCCCCGAGGAGCAGACGCCCGCGCCGACCAGCCCGTACGGGGCGTCGAAGCTGGCCGCCGAGCAGGTGGTCCGGTTCCACGCCCGTGCCGGGTCGGCCGGGGCGGTGGTGCTGCGCACGTTCAACGTGGCCGGTTCGGTGGACGGGCGGCCCGATCCCGACGAGACCCGGCTGATCCCCAAGGCGCTGGCGGTGGCCGCCGGGACGGCCCCGCACCTGGAGATCAACGGTTCGGGCGGGGCGGTCCGCGAGTACCTGCACGTGGACGATCTCGCCGCCGCGCACGTGCGGGCGCTGGAAACCGTCCGGCGCGGCGACGAGCGGGTCTACAACGTCGGCAGCGGGGCGGGCGCGTCGGTGCTGGAGGTGGTCACGGCGGTGGAGGAGGTCACCGGGCGGGCGGTGCCGACGGTGCGGCGCCCGCCGCAGCCCGAGCCGCCGCTGCTGGTCTGCGACGCCCGCGCGGTCCGCCGCGAGCTCGGCTGGCGGCCGGTCCGCTCCGCGCTCCCGGAGATCATCGCGGACGCGTGGGCCGCTCTGCTCTCCAGGGGCGGATAAAATTCGAGCGTGTCCGAGCCCAAGTTCGAAGTGCAGATGCTCCACGACCGCGTCATGATCAAGGTCGAGAAGGAGGCCGGAGAGCGCCGCAGCACCGGAGGCATCGTCATTCCCGCCACGGTGGAGCAGTCCAACCGCCTGGTCTGGGGCGAGGTCTGCGGGGTCGGCACGCACGCCCGCACGGTCAAGGTCGGCGACCGCGTGCTGTTCCACCCCGAGGACCAGTACGAGGTGGAGATCCAGGGCGAGAATTACCTGGTCATGCGGGAGCGCGATCTGCACGCCATCGCCAGCGAGCGTCCCGAGCACGGCACCGGCCTGTACCTCTAGCCGGAAAACCGCACCTCTGCCCGAAATTCGCACGCGCTGCGTACTGAAAAAGTCGCGCTCCGATGCCAAGATGTGATGATCCCGTGGCCGGTGGACCAGGTAAGGATCATGACAGAGCGCGACCCGCACGGCCTCAGCGGCCCCGCCAGCTCCCGCATCTACGACTTCTCGATCGGCGGCAAGGACAACTACACCCCCGATCGTGAGGCCGCCCTCGAGGCCTTCGCGGCGTTCCCCGCGGCCAGGCTCCTTCCCCGCGAGAACCGCAAGTTCATGCGGCGCGCGGTGCGTTTCCTCCTCGACGCGGGGGTCCGCCAGTTCATCGACGTCGGCTGCGGCCTGCCCGGCAAGGGCAACGTGCACCAGGTGGCGCACGGGGTCGATCCGGAGGCGCGGGTGGTGTACGTCGACCACGACCCGGTCGCGGTGGTGCACTTCCAGGCGCAGCTGCACACGCTGCCCACCGCCATCGCCGTGCGCGCCGACGCCCGGGAGCCGGAGAGCATCCTCAAGCATCCGGAGGTCGCCGAGCTGATCGACTTCGACCGTCCGGTGGGCGTGCTGATGATCAGCGTGCTGTCCCATCTGCTGGACGAGGAGGAGCCGGAGGCCACCGTCGCCGCGTTCCGGGAGGCCCTGGCGCCCGGCAGCCATCTGGCGCTGTGCGATTTCACCGACGAGAACCTGACGGCCCGGGAACGTGCCATCAGCGACGAGCTGATCCGGCGGACCGGCGTGGTGATCAACTTCCGGTGCCGTGACCGGCTCGCGGGGTTCCTCGACGGGTTCGAGCCGGTCGACCCGGGCCTGGTGTACGCGCCCGAGTGGCGGCCTGACCGCCCGTACGACGACCCCACCGGCTGGCTGCTGGCGGCGGTGGCCCGCAAGACGTGACGTGACGGCCGGCCCCGGTCCGCGCCGACCCGGGGGGCGAGGCCGGGGTCAGACGACGATCGCCGCCGTCGACCCGGCCCGTGCCTTGGCGATGCGGAGCTGGGCGGGGATGCGGGCGCGCAGTTCGGCGACGTGGCTGACGATCCCGACGGCGCGGCCGCCGTCGCGCAGGCCGTCCAGGACGTCCATGACCTCGTCCAGGGTCTCCTCGTCGAGGGTGCCGAAGCCCTCGTCGACGAACAGCGTGTTGATCTCGGTGCCGCCGGCCTCGGCGGTGACCACGTCGGCGAGCCCGAGCGCCAGCGCCAGCGAGGTGATGAACGACTCGCCGCCCGACAGCGTGACCGGGTCGCGCCGCCGCCCGGTCCAGCCGTCGACGACGCGCAGGCCGAGGCCGCCGGCGCCCTTGGCGCGGTCGCCGGCGGCCTTGTCGGTGGTGTGCTGGAGCGCGTACCGGCCGGCGGACATCCGGTGGAGGCGCTCGTTGGCCGCGGCGACGACCTGCTCCAGCCGGGCGGCGAGCACGTACGCCGACAGCGACATGCCGAGCCGGTTGGCGGCGGACTTCCCGGACGCGAGCCCGGCGAGCCGTTCGGCGACCCGGTGGCGCTCGGCGGCGGGGCGCCAGGCGCGGACGGCGCCGGCCAGCTCGGCGCGCAGCTCGGCCAGGCGGTCGCAGCGGCGGCGGGCCTGCGCGACCGCGCTCGCGGCGGCCTCCCGCGCGGACTCGGCGAGCTCGACGGCCGCCTCCAGGGCGGGCAGGTCGGGGGCGGGCGCGGCGGCCGCGGCCTTCAGCGCGGGATCGGCGAGGGCCGAGCGGATCGCGGCCTCCTCGTCGTCGAAGCGGCGGACCCGGTCGCGCAGGACGGCCTGGTCCTCGTCGGCGAGCGCGGCGGCGGTGACCTCGCCGGGGTCGCGGAAGCCCTCGTTCGCGGCGGCGGCCTTGGCCTCGGCACGGGCGGCGGCCAGCTCCCCGGCGGCGCGGTCGGCCTCCTGCAGCGCCCGTACCGCCTCGGCGAGGGCGTCGGCCTCGCGGCGCAGCCGCTGCACGCGCGCTTCAAGGGACGGGTCGTCGCCGCGCGCCTCGTCCAGCTCGGTGCGCAGCCGGGCCTGCTCGGCGGCCAGCTCGCCGTCGCGGGCGCGGCCGGCGGTGAGCGCCTGGGCGATCTCGTCGCGCCGGTCGCGGGCCTGCTCCAGCTCCCGCTCGGCGCGGTGCACGGCGGCCTCCAGCCGCTCCGCCTCGGCCGCGGCGGCCCCGGCGGCGGCGAGGGCGTGCTCGGCGTCCTCCAGCTCGGCGGCCAGCTCGGCCACGCCCGTCTCCCCGACGCCCTCCAGCGTCGCGTCGCGTTCGGCGCGCAGCGACTCGACGGCGCGGGAGGCGTCCTCGCGCCGCCGCTGGGCCTGCTCGTAGGCGGACTCGGCGCGGGCCTCGTCCTCCTCGTCGATGAGCGGCCCGAGGGTGGCGGCGGGCCGGGGATGCTCGGTGGAGCCGCAGACCAGGCAGGGCTCGCCGGGTTTCAGGTCGTCGGCGAGGGTCGCGGCCATGCCCTCCAGCCGCGCCTGCCGCAGCTCCTGGAAGCGTTCGCGGGCCGCCTGGGCCGCGTCGACCGCGGCGCGGTGCTCGTCCTCGGCCTGCCCGAGCCGTCCGAGGACCTGGTCGCGGCGCTGGGCGAGGCCGAGGCGGCGCCGCGCGTCCTGCACGGCGGCCTCGGCGCCGGGACGGGCCGCGGCGGCGATCCGGGCGTCCTCGTGGGCGGACCGCCGCTCCTCGACCACCGCGGGCAGCTCCTCGAGGGCCGCGGCGGCCCGCGCCTCCTCGGGCTCCAGGCGCTCGCGCTCGGCCGCCAGGCGGTGGCGCTCGGCGGTGACCTCGGTGAGCCGCTGGGCGGCGGCGCGCTTGCCGTCGAGCGCGGCGATGTCGTCGCGGCGCGACCGCTCGGCCTTGGCCAGCACGTCCTCGGCGGCGCCGGGCCCGGCCAGCGCGGCGACCCGGGACCGCGCCAGCCCGGCACTGTCGTGGGCGCTCTTGGCGCGGTGCGTGCGGTCGGTGAGGTTGCGGATCAGCGGCACGACCCGGTCGGCGCGCGCGGCGGCGTCGAGCCGCGAGGTGAGGCGGGAGCGCTCCTCGGCGCCCTCCCGGAGGGCGTCGCGGCGGCGCAGCGCGTCGGTGTGGCGGCGCTGCGCGTCGGCGAGGGACCGGGCGTCGTCGTAGGCGGCGCGCGCCGCGTCCACGCCGTCGGCGGCACCGCCCAGCAGCTCCTCCGCCGACCGGCGCACGTCGTGGTGGTGGCCCGCCAGCTCGGCCGCCCACGCGGGCAGCGCCTCGACGTCGCCGAACGGCCCGTCCGGCTCGGCGGCTGGCTCGCCCCGGCGCGGCCGCGGCACCGGCCCGGACGGCGGCGGCGGCACCGCGCGCGGCGGCGGGGCCCCGGCCGTCTCGGCGATCCGGTCGGCGACCGACTCGGCCGCCGACCGCAGCGCGGCCGCGTCCCGGCCGGTGGCGGCGCGGCGGTCGGCCAGCCACTTCTCGACCTGGGTGTAGACCTCGGCGGCGAACAGGCGCTCCAGGACCTTGCGGCGCTCCTCCGCGCCCGCGCGCAGGAAGGACGCGAACTCGCCCTGCGGCAGCATCGCCACCTGGCAGAACTGCGCGGCCGTCATGCCGAGCAGCTGCCCGATCTGGTCGCCCGCCTCGTCCAGCCGGGTGGACAGGGCGATCCAGTCGCCGTGCTCCAGCTCCTCCAGCAGGACCTTGGCCTTCTCCTGCGTGGTGCCCGAGCCGCGCAGCTTGGGACGGTCCCACGCGGGCGACCGGCGGATCCGCAGCCGCCGCCCGCGGATCGTGACCTCCAGTTCCACCCGCGGCGCCGTGCTCGCCGCCGCGTGGTCGCTGCGCAGGCCCTTCACCGCGTTCCGCGCGCCGGGGACCTGCCCGTACAGGGCGAAGCAGACCGCGTCGAGCACGCTGGTCTTGCCCGCCCCCGTCTGCCCCTGGATGAGGAACAGCCCGGCGTCCGACAGCGCGTCGAAGTCGATCTCCTCGGTGCCCGAGAAGGGCCCGAACGCGGTGATCTCCAACCGGTGCAGCCTCATAGGAGCGCGTCCCTCTGCCGGCAGCTCTCGAACGCCTCGTGCAGCAGCTCCCGCTCGGCCTCCGACGCCTCGGCCTCGCCCATTTCGGCGACGAAGTCGCCCGCGATGTCGAGCTCGGAGCGCTCCTTGATCCGCTCGGACCAGGTGCGGGCGTCCTCCCCGGCGTCGCCCTCGGGCTCGAAGCCGAGCACCAGGGCGTGCGGGAAGCGCCGGCGCAGCCGCTCCATGGCCGAGGACGGGCGGCGCGTATCGGTGAGCGTGATCTGCAGCCAGTGGTCCCGGTAGGTCTCGTAGCGGGGGTCGGCGAGCAGGTCGTCGATCCGGCCCCGGACGCGGGCGACCCGCCGCGGCACCGGCGCCTCCACGAACTCCGGCCGCACCGCGGCGCCGCCCTCCCCGCCGTCCTCCAGCTCGATCAGCCAGGAGCCCTTGACGTGCCGCTCCTCGGAGAACGAGTAGGCCAGCGGGGAGCCCGAGTAGCGCACCCGGTCGGTCATCCGCTGCCGCCCGTGCAGGTGGCCGAGGGCCACGTAGTCGATCCCGTCGAACACCCCGGAGGGGACGTGCGCCGCGCCGCCGACGGAGATGTCGCGCTCGCTGTCGCTGGTCTCCGGCTCCCCGCCCATGCCGCCGGTGACGAAGGCGTGCGCCATCACCACCGAGTGCAGGCCCTGCCGCCGCCGCGCGTCCAGGTCGGCCCGCACGCGGCGCATGCCCTCGGTGAGCGCGGCGGCGTGGCTGCGCTCGTCCAGGCCCCACGGGTCGCGGACCAGCTCCGGCTCCAGGTAGGGGATGCCGTAGATCGCGGCGTCGCCGACGACGACGGGCTCCCCCACGCGGGCCGGGTCGGTGCGGATGTGCACGCCCGAGTCGTCCATCAGCGCCGCGCCGAAGCCCAGCCGCTGGACCGAGTCGTGGTTGCCCGCGATCAGCACCACCCTGGTCAGCTCGCGCAGCCTCACCAGCGTCTCGTCGCACAGCCGGACGGCGTCGACGGCGGGCAGCGCGCGGTCGTAGACGTCGCCGGAGACCAGCACGCAGTCGACCCGCTCCGCCCGTACCGTCTCGACCAGGTGGTCGGCGAAGCGGGCCTGGGCGCCGAGGAGGCCCTCGCGGTGGAAGGATCTGCCGAGATGCCAGTCGGAGGTGTGGAGGAGTCGCATGTCGTCGCACACCCTAGGCATCACCTCCGACACATCCGGCGCAGAAACGCCGTGGTTCCCCGAATCGGCCGAACCCGCCGCTCCCGGGTGCGCGTAGGGTGGCGGCGTGAGCGAGCGTCCCCATGTGCTGCTGAGCTGCGCGATGTCGGTCGACGGGTACATCGACGACGCGAGCCCCGAACGGCTGCGCCTGTCCAGCCCCGCCGACTTCGACCGGGTCGACGGGGTCCGCGCGGCGTGCGACGCCATCCTGGTCGGCGCCGGCACGGTCCGCCGCGACGACCCCAGGCTGCTGATCCGCTCGGAGACCCGGCGGAAGCGGCGGGTGGAGCGCGGCCTGCCGCCCGACCTGACCAAGGTGACGGTGACCGCCGGCGGCGACCTCGACCCGGACGCGCGCTTCTTCACCACCGGCGAGTCGCCCAAGCTGGTGTACGCGCCGTCCGCCGCCGTGCCCGCGCTGGCCGGCCGGCTGGGCGACCGCGCCGAGGTGGTCGGCGCGGGCGACCCGGTGGACTTCGCGGTGATGCTGGCCGACCTGGCGGCCCGGGGCGTGCGGCGGCTGATGGTGGAGGGCGGCGGGGAGATCCACACCCGGTTCCTCACCGCCGGGCTGGCCGACGAGCTGCAGCTGGTGGTGGCGCCGTTCTTCATCGGCGACCCGTCGGCGCCGCGGTTCGCGGGGCCGGGCGTGTTCCCGCAGTCGCCGGGGCGTCCGATGCGGCTGGCCGAGGCCACCCGGATCGGCGACCTGGTCCTGCTTCGCTACCTGGTCGGCGGCAACGGCCGTGGATGATCTGCGGTGGCTGCGGCTGGCGTGCGATCTGGCGCGCCGCTGCCCGCCGTCGGCGACCGCGTTCTCGGTGGGCGCGGTGGTCGTGGACGCCGGCGGGGCCGAGCTGGCCCGCGGCTTCTCGCGCGAGGACGACCCGCACGACCACGCCGAGGAGTCGGCGCTCGCCAGGATCGCCCGGCGGCACGGCGGCACGGCGCCCGCCGACCTGGCGGCGCTGCCCGGGACGGGCCTGGCGGGCGCGACGATCTACACCTCGCTGGAGCCGTGCGGCGAGCGCTCCTCGCACCCCACGCCGTGCAGCGATCTGATCATCGCGGCGGGCCTGGGCCGGGTGGTGTTCGCCTGGCGCGAGCCGCCGCTGTTCGTGCCGGGCGCGGGCGGCGGGGTGGACCGGCTGCGCGCGCACGGCGTCGAGGTCGTGGAGCTGCCGGAGCTGGCCGGCCGGGCCCGCGTGCCGAACGCGCACCTGCTCGGCTGAGGCCGCCCGCCCGGCCCGGGGGGCCGGTCAGCCGAAGTCGGGCTCGGCGTGGGGCGCGCCCTTGAGCTCGTGGAACCCGCGGACGGCCGAGACCAGAACGGCGCCGTCCCAGAGCCGCCCGGCCTCCTCGCCGCGCGGGATGCGGGAGACGACCGGCCCGAAGAAGGCCGTCCGCGCGCCGTCCTCGGCGGTCGCCTCGATGATCGGGGTGCCGACGTGGTCGCCGACCTTGGCGATGCCCTCGGCGTGCGAGGCGCGCACGGCGGCGTCCGCGGCCGGGTCGTTGGCGGCCTCGGCCAGGTCATCGGGCAGGCCGGCCTCGCCGAGGGCGTCCGGGACGGCCCGCGGGTCCCAGCTCCCGGCCTCGTGGACGCGGGCGCCGAAGGCGGTGTAGTAGCGGCCGAGCGCCTCCTGGCCGTGGCGCTCGGCGACGGCGGCGCAGATGCGCACGGGCAGCCACAGGTAGCCCTCGGGGTCGCCTTCCGGGTCGTCGTCGCGGTGCTCGTTGAGGACCGACAGGCTCAGCACGTGCCAGCCGATCTCGAACTCCCGCGCCCGGGCCGCCTCCAGCAGCCACCGGGAGGTGATCCAGGTGTACGGGCAGGAGGGGTCGAACCAGATGTCGGCGCGCAGTGTCCGTCCCAGCGATGTCGGTCCCAACGATGTCGGTCGCGTCGGTGTGGGTCGCGTCGGTGTCGGTCGCGTCGGTGTCGGTCGCATCCGCCCAGGATGGCATCGGCCGGGCGGAACGGGCATGAGACGGGAGTCTCGTTCACCCTTGCCAATCCCCGGGGGAGGCATGCGATGCTGTGACCGGACAGGGACCAAGCAAGCACTCGGTCAAGCACCTTATCGGTCAAGCACCTACCCGCCCGGAGGTACGGCAGCATGCGCGAGCACGATCGGCTGTTCATCGGCGGCCAGTGGACCGCCCCGGCCGGAACCGGCACGATCAACGTCCTCTCGCCGCACACCGAGGAGATCGTCGGCCGCGTCCCCGACGGCGTCCCCGCCGACATCGACGCCGCCGTCGCCGCCGCCCGCCGCGCCTTCGACCACGGCCCCTGGCCGCGCATGACCCCCGCGGAGCGCGCCGAGGTCCTCGGCCGCCTGTCGGCGATCTACGCCGAGCGCCAGCAGGCGATGGCCGACCTGGTCACCGAGGAGATGGGCTCCCCCATCCTGTTCTCCATCTTCGGCCAGGCCGCCCTCCCGCAGATGGTGCTCCAGTACTACGTCGACCTGGCCTCCTCGTTCACCTGGGAGGAGGAGCGGCCGGGGATGCTGGGCCCGGTGACGGTCACCCGCGAGCCGGTCGGGGTGGTGGCGGCGATCTACCCGTGGAACGTCCCCCAGTTCACCCTCATGATGAAGCTGGCCCCGGCGCTCATCGCCGGTTGCACGGTGGTGGCCAAACCGTCCCCCGAGGCGCCGCTGGACTCCTACCTGCTGGCCGAGTGGATCCAGGAGGCCGGACTGCCCGAGGGCGTGGTCAACTTCGTCCCGGCGGGCCGGGAGACCGGCGCCTACCTGGTCGAGCACCCCGGAGTCGACAAGGTGGCCTTCACCGGCTCCACCGAGGCGGGCCGCCAGATCGGCGCCGCCTGCGGGCGGCGGCTGCGTCCCGCCACCCTGGAGCTGGGCGGCAAGTCGGCGGCGATCATCCTGGAGGACGCCGACCTGGCCTCCACCATCGAGGGCTTCAAGATGGCCTCGCTGATGAACAACGGCGAGGCCTGCGCCGCCCAGACCCGCATCCTGGCGCCCCGGTCCCGCTACGAGGAGGTCGCCGACGCCCTGGCCGCCATGGTCTCCGGCCTGAACGTCGGCGACCCCGCCGACTACGGCACCGAGATCGGCCCGCTGGCCGCACGCCGCCAGCAGGAGCGCGTCGAGGGCTACATCCGCCTCGGCCAGGACGAGGGCGCCAAGCTCATCACCGGCGGCCTGAACCGACCCCACGACCGCGGCTGGTACGTCGCCCCCACCCTGTTCGGCGACGTGCGCAACGACATGCGGATCGCCCGCGAGGAGATCTTCGGGCCGGTGCTGGCGCTGCTGCCCTACGAGGACGAGGAGGACGCGGTCCGCATCGCCAACGACAGCGACTACGGCCTCGGCGGCTCGGTGTGGACCGCCGACGTCGACCACGGCGTGGAGGTCGCGCGGCGCATCCGCACGGGAAGCTGCGGCGTCAACCTGTACGTGCTCGACCCCAACACCCCGTTCGGCGGCTACAAGGACAGCGGCCTGGGACGCGAACTCGGCCCCGAGGGCCTCTCCCCCTACCTGGAGCACAAGGCCATCCCGCGTCCGGCATGACCGGGGCCGGCCGAGTGGTCAGCCGAGGAAGGTGACCGTCCAGCCGTGGCGTTCCCGGCAGGCGCGCACGACCTCGGGCTCGATCGGGCCGGTGGCCAGCAGCCTCACCTCGCGGGCGGACGGCAGCGGCGCGGTCTCGTAGGCGAGCGCCCGCAGCTTGGCGGGCCCGGCGACCGCGAGCGTCGCCGCGTGTGACTCGACGGCGGCGAGCAGCGCGGCGGCGCCGGTGTCGTGCACGCCCGCGAACGTGGCGCCCTGCGCCAGGCACAGGTCCATCAGGCCGAGCCAGGTCGGGGGCGTGCAGTCGCCGGCGCAGCAGGCGAGCACGTCCTCGGGCGCGATCCCGGCCGCGCCGTCCAGCCGGTACAGGTCGGCGAGCCGGTCGGCGTGGGTGAGGTCCTCGGGCGGTTCGGCGAGGCGCAGGCCGACGTCGTGCAGCGGGTCGATCACGGCGGCGGGCGGCGCGGCGGCGCCGTGGTCGTCGGCGAGCCGGGCGAACGGCGTGGCCCCCGGCAGGTCGCCGAACGCGAACACCTGGCGCACGCAGGCGCGCTCGGTCGCGGCCAGCGCCGGCACCGCCTCCTCGCCGGAGCCGGTCATCAGGAACCGCGCGCCGCACCCGTTCATCAGCCGGGCCAGCTCGGCGGCGGAGGCGTGCGCGGGCAGCGGGGCGGGCACGGCGCCCGCCGCCGTCACGGCGTGCACGGCCAGCGCCGCGTCGCACGGGTCGGCGAGGTGGATCGCGCCGACGTCGCCGGGGCGGACGCCGTACCGGGCCAGTCCCGCCGCGGCGGCGGGCACGACCGCGGCGAACCGCGAGTAGCCGACCTCCCGGCCGGAGCCGACGAGCGCGGGACGCCCGCGCCGGGCCGCGGCGTGCCCGCGGGCGGCCTCCAGGACGGTCCCGGTGACCGTGATGTCGGAGACGGCCGGCAGGCCGGTGTCCCGGTCGGACATCTCCCGGTCGCTCATCGGATACCTCCGAGGAGACCGCGGCCTTGAGGCCGGGGAAGAACCGGACCCCTGTCGCCGCCGCCGGTGGTGGTGGTGCTCTTAAGCTGTGTCATGCGCCCACAAGTGTTCCGATGGCGGCCCGTGACTTCCCCCGTGTGGTCCCCGAGTCTGACACCGCTGCACGTGCAGCGTCCGTGGTTTGACAGGTGTTGACGAAGGGTCCGGCGGCGCGGCGCGGCACGCCCCGGCGGCGCCGATTCCACGTTGGCGGCCGTGTGGCCGTACCGTAGTTCGCCGTGTCCCCCACCTCAGAGAACGCGTCCGGCGGCACCGGCGCCCCCAGCCTCGACGACGTGCTGGTGGGCGAGGCCGTGCTGGGGGTCTACCGGCAGATGTTCGCCGCGCTGGCCCGCGACAGCGGCGCCGTGGTGGACGACCCCGAGCTGGTGGACGTCGCCGAGACGCTGCTGGCGGCGTTCGCCGACGCGGGCGAGGAAGGGCTGAGCCGCGAGCAGATGCGGTACGTGTGCCGCCGCTACTCCACCGAGGTCTTCGAGAACCGGCTGCGCGTCCTCAAGGGGCTCGGCGCGATCCGGGAGGTGTTCCCCAAGCCCAACCAACTGCGCTACCGGGCGTCGTTCACCAGCGTCGTCGGGCTGATGTTCGTCCGGCGGATGATGCTGGACGGCGGGCAGAGCGAGATGCACCGGCTGCTGGCGCTGGAGCAGCTGAACGTGGCCGACCCGCGGATGACGGCGAAGCAGGCGCGGGCGGGGGCCGAGGGGCTGGCGCGGGCGTTCCGGCTGTGGAGCGTGGAGCTGGTCACGCTGACCAACGGGACGATCGAGGAGCTGCGGGAGCAGGCGCCCAAGCTGTGGGGCACCGAGGAGATCCTGCGGCGGGCCGAGCGGCTGCACGGGGCGATCCTGCGGCGCTGGCCCGAGCTGGACCGGGCCTGCACCGACCTGCGCACGGCCATCTACGCCTACGGCGACGCCTCGCGGCGGGCGGCGGCGCGGCTGTCGGACTCGGCGGGCACCACCCGCAACCTGACGCTGCTGCCGCCGGAGACGTGGCGGACGTTCGCGCGGACGGCCTCGCGGGAGGAGCTGGCGGGCATCCTGGACGGGTTCGTGTTCGACGCGGCGGCGCCGTGGCACGAGCCGTCGGCGGTGGTGACGGCGGTCGAGGACGGACCGCGCACCACCCCGCCGCGTCCGGCGCCGCCGCGCCCGTCGCTGCCGGACCCGGGCCTGTCGGACGACACCGGCGGCGACGCCGCGGCCGTCGAGCGGCTGCGCGGCGTGGCCGAGCAGGTGCTGCGGGGCCGCGACCGCGTCGCCGTGGAGGAGGTCCTCGCCCAGGACTGGGTGGGGGCGCGGCGGCTGCTGGCCGACCTGTCGTCGGTCAACCTGCATCCCGAGCTGCCCTACCGGCTGGTGTGGTCGGACGGCCTGGACGCCCGTCCCGACGGCGTCCCGACGTGGGTCACGCCGGGTGTCTTCGAGAGGACGGGCGCGTGACCGGGGAGTTCGCGGCGGGCGTCGATCCGGAGGTGCTGGCGCGGGCGCGGGCCCGCGTGCTGGGGCTGGTGCCGGTCCCGGTGTCGGAGCCGATGCCCGCCGGGATGGCGGGGGCGTCGGACGGCGAGCGCGTGTGGCCGCTGCCGTCGTGGCCCGACGGGGCGACGCCGGCGCTGCTGGAGGAGTACGAGGTCGCGCCCGTCCCGCTGGACCGCACCGGGCAGGCGCGGCGGGTGCTGGCGGCGGCGCTGCGCTGCTGCTGGACGCGGCTGGACGACGCGCCGTGGCCGGGCGGTCCGGCGGCGGTCGCGGCGGTGCTGGAGGTGTACGCGGGGATGTCGCGCGGCGATCCGGAGCTGGCGCGCCGCTGGGCGACCGGCGAGCTGCGCCGGCTGGCCGACACGGGCTGGCTGCTCCTGGACGAGGCGGGCGGGACGGTCCGGCCGGGCCCGCGGGTCGCGCTGTGGCGGGAGGAGTCGCTGGCCTCGCTCCGCGACCTGCTGCGCCGCCTCCCGCAGCCGCCCGCCGAAGAGCCGGAGGCCGCCGAGGCCCCGGTGCCCGCCGAAGCGGCGGAGGCCGCCGAGGAGCCGGAGGGGGCGGCCGGATGAGCGGGGAGATGTTCGAGCCGCTGCTGCGCTCGTACGACGAGCGGCGGCGGGCGGAGCTGGTGGCGGCCTACATGGCGGTGGAGTACGCGGCCGAGCCGGTCCCCGAGGTGCGGTTCGCGGCGCTGCGCGAGCCCGCGCTGCGCCGCACGCTGGAGGAGATGCTGCGGCTGGGCGGGCGGACGCTGGTGCGGTCGAGCCGGTCCGGGGGGCGCGGGGGGCCGTCCGCCCGCGGTGACGGGACGGGGTGGATCTCCGGTTACCGCGACGACGTGGCGGCCGTGCTGGGCGCCGATCCCGGCTGCGTCCCGTCCGTCGAGGACCGGGCCGCGCTGGTGCTGGTGCTGATCCACAGCGTGGCGATCCCGCGCGCTGCGGGGCTGCTGTCGGACGACTCGTGGACTTCGACGTACCCGGCTCCGCTGGAGGAGCTGCGGCGGCGCTCGCAGCTGCCGGTCGGGGAGCTGGAGGCGTCGCTGCGGCGGCTGCGCACCGCGGGGCTGGTGGCGCAGGTCAAGGGGGCCGGCGAGGAGGCGGGCGGGTTCGTGCCGGGGGCGCAGTTCCACCGGCTCACACCCGCCGCGCGGCGCCGCCTCCAGGAGGAGCTGATCCTGGCCGCGGGGCCGGACTCGCCGCTGGCCGCGGCGATCCGGGCGCGCCGCCGGGGCCGCGAGTACGACGACGTTCGGGGGACCTCATGACGGCCGTGCTGGAACCGGAACCGCTGCTGCCGGGGGTCGCGGCGGCGCGTCCGGCCGGGGACGACATCGTCGGCGACCGGACGCTGGTGGCGGTGCAGGCGGTGAACATCTCGCGGCTGTCGACGCATCCGGTGCCGACCGTGCCCGGGACGCTGATCGTGGTGGCCGGGCAGGGCCCCAAGGACTCCAACGGGGCGGGCAAGTCGTCGTTCATCGCGGCGATCACGGCGCTGCTGGGCGACGAGCAGTGGCGGTTCGCCTCGGGCGCGCGGGCGGTGGCGGAGCTGCTGTTCAACGCCGAGCTGGCGGCGCAGGGCGACAGCCAGTGGGCCAGCGCGGACCACGGCTACATCGTCGGCGTCTTCGACCACGCCGACGGCGGCGCCCGCGCCGGGACCGCGGACGCCGGGGACGGCGCGGACGGCGGCGGCGTCCCGGACGGCGAGGCCGGCCCGCTGACGGTGTGGCTGCGGGTGAACGCGGACGCGCCGCACCTGGAGATCCGCTGGCGGCCGGGCGTGCATCTGGCGGCGGCGCCGTCGGAGGCCGAGCGGGTGGCGCTGGCCGACCGGCTGTGGGCGGGGCTGCCGCGCAGCGCGGGCCGCCGCGACCTGGTCGCCAAGGACCTGAACCGGGTCCTGTACGGCGGGAAGGTGCGGTGCGTGTCGTTCCTTTCGACCTCGGTGCGTTCCAAGGTCGCCACCAACCTGCTGTCGCAGCCGCTGAACGAGATCAGCCCGGAGCGGATCTTCAGCGCGATCGCGGCGCTGACCGGGCTGGACCGGGAGCTGGAGGCCGAGCGGACCTCGCGGGCCGAGGAGCACCGCGAGCGGGCGCGGGCGGCCGAGGCGTCCGAGCGGCTGGCCGGGTGGGAGCGCGAGGCGGCGGCGCTGCTGAAGACCTTCGACCGGCGGGACCGGGCCCGCGAGGCGGTGGCGGCGGCGCTGCGGTTCTGGCGGACGCGGCAGGCGCGGCTGCTGGTGGACGCGGCGGCGGCCGACGCCGCGCACGCGGCCGGGCAGGAGCGGCTGCGGCAGGAGAACGAGGAGGCCGTGGCGGCGATCCGCGCGGCCGAGAAGGAGATCGAGCAGCTCACCGGCGGGGCGCTGGAGGAGCGGCTGGCGGAGGCGGGCGCGGCGCTGGCCGACCTGAAGGGGCAGGCCGACACGCTCGGCGCCGACAAGGCGGTGGCCCGCAACCGGCTGGAGGAGCTGCGCCATCAGGTGTCGGCGCTGGAGGAGCGGCTGCGGGAGGCGGACGGGCGGGACGCCGAGGCGGCGGGCAGGGAGCTGGCCGAGGCGGAGGCGCGGCGCGACGAGGCGCAGCAGCGGTTCGGGATGGCCAAGGGCGCCCTGGCCCGGGCGGAGCGGGCGGTGGCCGAGGCCGAGGCGGGCGAGAGCAGCGCCCCGGCGCAGATCCGGGCGCTGGCCGGTGCGGGGATCGCGGCGGTCGGGCTGCTGGACGCGGTGGAGCTGGCGCCGGAGGTCCGGGACCGCTGGGAGGCGGCGCTGTGGCCGTACCGGGAGGCCGTGGTGGTCGGCCCGGGTGATCTCGGCGGTGCGGCGGAGGCGCTGGCCGGGCTGCCCGGCTCGATGATCGTCCCGGCGGACGCCGAGCTGGACGGCGCCTCCGGCGACGGCACGGACGGCCACCCCGAGGGGGTGCGCTGCGTCCGGCCGCTGACCCGGTTCTTCGCCGCGCTCGACGGCGAGGGCGACGGCGAGGGCGACGGTGGCGGCACGGGCGTGGTGATCGTGGGCGGTTTCCCCGAGCCGGTGACCGGCCGGGTGGCGCGGCTGCGGGCGGCCCGGGCGGCGCTGGAGGAGGCCGGGGAGGCGCTCGAGGAGGCGCGGCGCGGCGCGGAGGACGCCGCGGCCGATGTGGCGGTGGCGGCGCGGCGGCTGACGGCGGCGCGGGCGGCGGCAGAACTGCACAGCGCCCGGGAGCGGATGGTGTCGCTGCGCGAGCGGCTGGAGGAGCTGGCGGGCGGCGAGGCGCGCCTCGGCCCGCGCCTGGGGGCGGCCGAGCAGACGCTGCGCCGGTTGCAGGCCAAGGCCGACACGCGGGCCCTGGAGGTGGACCGGCTGCGCGGGCGGCGGGAGGCGCACGAGCGCGAGCGCGACCGGATCCGCACCGCGTCCGCCGAGCTGGCCGACCGGCGCGCCGAGCTGGGGCTGGCCGAGCTGGAGAAGGACTGGGGCGGGTCCCGGGAGGGCGCCGCCGAGTGGCTGGCGACGCTGGACGCCGACGAGAGCACCTGGACGCCCGCCGAGTGGTGGCACAGCGCGGAGAAGCACCTGTCGGAGGCGTTGCGCCAGGTGTTCCCCGAAGGCCCGTCCGACGAGGACATGCCGGAGGAGGTCCGGTTCCTGCTGCGCGAGCGCACCGAAGGGGAGGGCCGCCGCACCGAGCGCGAGCAGTCCACCTTCCCCCGCCTGGTGAAGGCGCTGGAGGGTTACCTGCGGCAGCAGGAGGACTACGAGCGCCACCAGCGGCGGCAGATCGAGGTGCAGTTGTCGGGCCGCCGCGCCGACCTGGAGAAGGCGCAGAAGGGCGCCGAGGAGGCGGCGGGCGCGGCCGAGGCGCACCGCACGGCGCTGACCGCCGCGATCCGGGCGCGGTTGCAGCGGGTGTCGGAGGAGTTCGAGAAGCTGGACGTGTCCTACGGCGGTTACGGCGCGACGCTGGAGTTCCCGACGCCCGAGCCGCCCGGCGACCCCGAGCAGGAGTGGCGGTGGCGGGTCACGCCGAAGTGGCGGCGCTCGGACGGGCAGCGGTACGTGCCCTACAACCGGCGGGCCAACACGGCGCTGATGGACGAGAAGGCGGTCAAGCTGGTGTGCGCGGCGGCGCTGGCCAGCTCCGGCGGCGGGCGCCTCTGCCTGGTCTTGGACGAGCTGGGCCGCAACCTGGGCAAGGAGCACCGCAAGGAGGCGGTGGCGCTGTTCCGCAAGATCGGCGAGACGCACGGGATCACGGTGATCGGCGCGCTGCAGGACGACATGGAGCCGTACGCGATCGACGCGTGCGGCCAGTACGTGAAGCTGCGCCGCTCGTCGGACACGATGCCCTACAACGAGCCTCCGGTCGTGGTGGGGTACGACGAGCACGAGGCGCGGGTGCGGATGCTGGCCGCCCAGGTGACCGCCGCGCGGCCCGCCCCGGCGCCGGCGCCCGGTCTGGATCCGGATATTTCAGATGAATCCTGATCGCTGATCCGGCAGGATGGCGCGGCATGCGCGCCGATGACCTTCTGACCGACGTCGAACCGCTCGCCTACTCCGCACGCTGCCGCCGCCTGGCGGACCTGCGGCGGCTGGCCGGTTCGGCGGAGCTGCGCGGCCTGCTGGAGGAGCTGGGCGGCCGCGGCCACTACGAGCGGGAGCTGGCGCTGTTCGTCGCGACCGCCGTGCGGGACGAGGCGTCCGTCGCCCACGTCGGCCGCATGATGCGCGACCCGGCGACCGACCTGGCGTTCGGCGCGATCGACTGGGCGGCCCGGCTGGGCGCCCCGTACGAGCCGTTCGAGGAGCTGCTGCGGGACGCCCCGGCGGCGCTGCGGGCGGCGGCCTACGACGCGGTCCGGCGGCATCGGCGCGCCGACCTGGCCGAGCGGCTCATCGACGGCGTGGCGGACCTGTGGGGCGCGTCGGAGGCGGCGGCGCTGCTGCCGGCGTGCGGCGGGGAGGCGGTGCGGGAGCGCCTGGACGCCCTCGCGCACGCCGTGCCGAACTGGAAGTCGCTGGGCACCGCGCACCCTGACGTGGTGCTCGAGCACGCCGAACGCCGCCTTGGGGAGACGCCCGGCACCCTTCGCGGCTTCTGGTGGATCGTGCACGGCCCGGGTGTGGCGGCGGCGGTCCCGCACGACCCGGGCCGCGTGCTCGGGATACTGGAGCGCCACTGGGGCGAGGAGCCGCTGCCCTACTCGCTGCAGCCGAGGCTCGGCGAGCTGCTGAAGGCCGAACCCGAGCGCATGCAGCGGCTGCTGCTGGCCAAGGAGCACCGCAGGTACCTGCCCGGCCTGCTGGCCCCCCGGGCGGTGCGCGAGCGGGTGATCCGCCTCGGCGGCGTGGACGAGGCCGCGTTCGCGCGCGCCGTCCGGGAGGACACCTACGTCCTGACGCTGCTGCTGAAGGCGGCGCCGCCGTCCCGCCGCGACGAGCTGTTCGCGGCGGCGATGGCGGGCGTGGACCTGTCCACCGCCGAGCTCGACCATGGCCTCATGGAGGTGCTCCCGCACGCGGCCCGCGCCCGGGAGGCCCGCCGGACGCTGGGCCTGACCCGGGTGGCCCAGGACCACTTCAAGGTCTGGGACCTCACCTCCTACCTCCCCTACGACGAGGCGCTGCCCGTACTGGGCGAGCTGACCCGCAGGCCGGACGCCGACGCGCGCGCGACCGGCTACCGGCTGCTGGTCCAGTGCGCCGGCCGCACCCGCTCCCCGGAGGTGCTGACCCGGCTGCTCGACCAGGACCTCGGGCGGCTCCGCAACGAGCAGGACCCGGTGCGGATCAGCGCTCTCGGCTCGCTCGCCGCGCTGCCCACCTCGATGCTGCGGGCCGGGCACGCCCCCGCGTTCGCCCGCATCACCGATGACGCGCTGGCGGCCCGCGACTGCTCGTACGGGACGCGCGACCTGCTGACCCGGCTGGCCGTCGCGCTGTGCCGGCAGGGCGCGGCGGACGCCGGAACGGAGCTGCTGGAGCTGGCGTTCGACATGCTGCGCAGGCTCGCCGGCCAGTCCGGCACCCTGAACCTGGGACGGCTCCGCGACGGCCTGCCCGCGGGCCGGGAGGTGGCGCTCGGGCGGGCGCTGGCCGCGCACCTGGGCCGGTCGGGCGACCGGGACGACCACCGGCTGGTGCTGGCCCTCGCGCGCTCCCTGCGCGACCGGGCCGCCGGCGTCCCGGAGATCCAGCAGGGGCTGGAGCGGGCCCTGGACGCCCGCGACGACGGCGTGATCAAGGAGGCGATCACGCTGTGGCTCGCCGCGCCGGGCACCCGCTCGGAACGGGTGGGCCGCGTCGTGGAGAAGGACCCGTCGGCCGTCGTCGTGCCCGCGGTGTTCAACGCGATCGCCCGCGACCGCACCGACCTGCTGCACCTGGTGCTGTCGGACGAGGCGCCGCCCGGCCGCTTCCGGCATCCCGGCGTCCGGTACGTGCCGCTGGCGGACCCGGCGCTGACCCGCCGCTGGACGGGCCGGCAGCGGGCGGAGTACCGGGAGCTGCTGCACCGCGTCGCCAGTGACGCCGACACGCCCTCCGGGGAGCGCGGCCGCGCCGTCTCGATCATCGCCCGGGTGCCCGGCGCGACGCGCGACGACCTGCGCCGCTACTACGACCCCGAGCTGCGCGCCTACTTCGACGAGGACGACGCCTACCTGTCCCGGCTGGCGCTCACCTCCGCGGTGTGGCTGGCCTCGCCGGGCGAGGTGCTGCCCGACTTGCTGGACCTGGCGTCCTCCGACGACGCGCACGTGGCGATGTACGCCGCGAGCCGGGCGGCGCGGTTCGTCCCGCCGTCCGGGCTGACCGCCGCGCTGGCGCCGGTGCTCACCGACGGCAAGATCACGGCGCGGAAGGAGGCGCTGCGGATCCTGCTGCGCGACCGGGTGCCGGACGCGATGGGCGTGGTCGCCGCGGCCTGGGACGATCCCGGCCAGCACCGGGACGTGCGGGCGGCGATCGCCTCGGCCGCCCGCGACCGGCTGGACGACCCGCGGGCGCTGCGGATCCTGGAGGAGGCCGCGCACGGCCCGCGGGACGTGGCCCGGCAGGTGACCGACGCCCGCCCGTACATGGTGGAGGAGCTGCACCGCCCGCGCTACGCCGAGCTGGTCGTGGACGTCGCCCGTTCGGATGACCGGGAGGCGTCGTCGTCCGCGCTCCCCTGGCTGCACCTGTGGGTGTCGTACGCCCCTGGGATCCCCGCGCTTCTGGCCGGGTACCTGACGGACCTGGAGGAGACCGCCGACTGGACCGCCGCGCTCGGTTCCCTCTTCCAGTGCGCCGAGGCCGGGCACGGCCTGGAGGAGCTGGCGGCGGCGGCGCGGGACCTGGCCGCCGCCCGGGACGCGCACGACGCCGAGGCCGAACGCGACCTGCCCGCCGCGCAGCGCCTCGCCTCGCTCGTGGGGCGGGCCCGCGTCGACTACGGCATGAACCCCGCCCGCAGCGAGCCGGTCGTCCGCGCCCTTGACGGGTGCCTCCCCGAGCCGCTGGCGTCGGAGCTCCTCGCCGCCACCCTCCCCTGGGACGCCCCGGACGCCGAGGCGCGGCTGGACGCCCTCGCCGCCCGGCCCATCGGCGGCGCCTTCGCCGTCGAATGGGTCGCGCGCTCGCTCGCGTTCGGCCGCCACGTCGCGGACCTGGGCGAAGGGGTGAGCCCCTGGCACGAGGGCGAGCTGGAACCCGGGCCCGAGGCGGCCCTGCCGCACGCCGTCCGGCTGGCCTCCCGCGACGACCTGGCCTCCGGCCTCTTCGCCTGCGCCCTGGCCGACGCGCACGGCCCGCGGGCGGGCTGGCCGGAGGAGTGGCGCGCCGTGCTGCGGCGCCTGCGCGCCCACCCGCACCCCGACGTCGTGTACGCCGCGCGCACCATCCTTACCGCGGAGGAGTGAACTCGCGCTCCCCTTCGCGCGTCACACGCAGCGACGAACCGTGACGGCGGAACGGGGAGGGCACATGAGCGAGTGGTCGGTCTCCGGCTTCAGCGAGGTGCGCGAGCTCGGACGGGGCGCGCAGGGCAGGGTCGTCCTGGCCCGCCACGCGACGGCGGGCACCCCGGTCGCCATCAAGTACCTGCCCGCGGACGCGGCCGAGGCCGACCGGGCGCTGTTCGAGCGCGAGGCGCGGATGCTCGGCCAGGTGCGGCACCCCAACGTCGCCCGCCTCTACCGCCTCGTCATGGGCGAGCAGGGCGCCGCGATCATCATGGAGGCGGTCGACGGCGTCCCGCTGCGGAGGATCCTGGCCGAGCACGGCGCGCTGGGGCCCGAGGCGTCACTGCTGGTCCTGAAGGGGTCGCTGCTGGGGCTGGCCGCCGCGCACCGGGCCGGGGTCGTCCACCGCGACTACAAGCCCGCCAACGTCGTCGTGCGCGGGGACGGGCTGAGCAAGCTCATCGACTTCGGCGTGGCGGTGTGGTCGGGGCAGGGCAGCCGGGCGGGGACGCCGTACTACATGGCGCCCGAGCAGTGGCGCGGCGACCCGGCGACCCCGGCCACCGACGTGTACGCCGCCACCTGCGTGTTCTACGAATGCGTGACCGGCCGCCGCCCGTACGACCCGGCCGACCGGGTGGCGCTGATGGGGCAGCACCTGACCGGGCCCATTCCGGTCGCGGAGGCGCCCGAGCCGCTCCGCCCGCTCGTCGCCCGCGGGCTGGCCAAGGACCCGGCGCAGCGCCCGCCGGGCGCCGCCGCGTTCGTCACCGAACTGGACGCGATCGCGGCCGAGGCGTACGGCGCCGACTGGGAGCACCGGGCCGTCCGGGCGCTGGCCGCCGCCACCGCCTTCGCGGCCCTGTTCCCGCTGACCGCCGCGGGCCTGGCCCCGGCCGCGCCGGCACCGGCGACCGCGGCGGCCGCGCCGCCCGGCGGCGAGTCCGCGCTCCAGCACGGGGCCGCCAAGGGCGCGGCGAAGACGACCTCGGTCAAGTCGCTGGCCGCGGTCTCCGCGGCCGTGGTGGGCGTCGCCGCGATCGGCGTCGCCGTCTACACGCTGCGCGACTCCGACGACCCCCGGGGCCGCCCGGCCGCCGGTTCGGAGACCAGCACGAGCCCTCGCCCGTCGCTGTCCGGCGTGCCGCTGCGCGTCGGCGACCTCACCATCACCGCCCCCGCCACCTGGAAGGCCCGCGCCATCAAGGGCAGCGACGGCTCCACGACCGACCCGCGGCTGATCGACACCGGTCACCGGGTCGACGTCCCAGGCCGCTGCACCGGCCCCAAGACGGTGCCGTTCGCCGACCGCGTCTACACCGACAACTGCCCCGGCTTCGCCGTCCTGCGCTCCCAGTGGATCGACCCCGGCGACAGCAACGTCGGCTACAACCCGGCCGGCCCGTTCAACCCCGGCACCGACATCGCCGCGTTCTGCCCGCGCGACCCCGAGAAGTACAGCGTCGCCAAGCCCGTCTCCGTGCAGAAGCAGACCCAGGTCTCCATCGGCGGGCGACCGGCCCAGTACAAGGAATGGCGCATGGAGTGCTACGGCGGGCTCGACGGCACGCAGAAGTCGGGCGTCTACTTCACCCAGCGGCTCTGGTACCTGGCCGCGCAGAAGCTCCTCGTCGTCGACGAGTTCGACACCCCGAACCTCAGCGCCATCCTCGACCAGGCAAGGTGGAACAGGTGACCGACTGGCACGTGCGCGGCTTCCGGGAGGTACGGGAACTGGGCCGGGGCGGCCAGGGCCGGGTGGTCCTGGCCCGGCACGCCCGCGCGGGCACCCCCGTCGCCATCAAGTATCTCCCTGCCGAGGCCGACCCCGGCAGCAGGGAACGCTTCCGCCACGAGTCCCAGATGCTCGGCCGCGTCACCCACCCGCACGTGGCGCGCCTCTACAGGCTCGTGGAGAACGAGCACGGCATCGCCATCGTGATGGAGGCCGTCAACGGCGTCCCCCTCACCAAGGTCCTCAGCCACCACCGGACGCTGGAACCCGAAGCGGCACTGACCGTCCTGAAGGGCTCCCTCCTCGGCCTCGCCGCCGCCCACGACGCCGGGGTCGTCCATCGTGACTACAAACCCGCCAACGTCATCGTCCCGGCCGACGGCCGCAGCAAGCTCATCGACTTCGGCGTCGCCGTGTACTCCGGAGAGGGCAGCTTCGCCGGAACCCCGTATTACATGGCCCCTGAACAATGGCGCGGCGAACCGGCGTCCCCCGCGACCGACGTCTACGCCGCCACCTGCGTCTTCTACGAATGCGTCACCGGCCGCCGCCCCTACCCGCCCGGCGACCGCGCCACCATCAGAGCCGGACACCTCAACGCACCCGTCCCGGTCGAACACGTCCCCGAGAAGCTGCGGGAACTGGTCGCCCGCGGCATGGCCAAGGACCCCGCCGAACGCCCCGACAGCGCCGAAGCGTTCGTCGCGGAGCTGGAGGACGTCGCCCGCACCACCTACGGCGTGGACTGGGAGACCCGCGGCATGCGCGCCCTCGCCGGAGGCGTGATCGCCCTGGCCGCGCTGTTCCCGCTGACAGCCGCGGGCCTGGCGTCGGCCGGAGGCGCCGCAACCGCGACGGCGGGCACGACGGGCGTCCTCGGCGCGCTGGGCACCAAAGCAGGCGTCGCCGTGGCGGGCACCGCCGTCGCGACCGCCACCGTGGGCGGCGGCATCGGCGTCTACCAGGCCACCCGGCCCGAACCCGTGGAACGCCCCGTGGCCTCCACCGTGAGCCCCAGCCCGCCGGGCAAACGGCTGGACCTCGGCGACTTCTCCATCACCACTCCCCTGACCTGGCGCGTCACCCGCATGACGGGAGATCTGGGCGGATACCAGATCCGGCTGCCCGGGAGATGCTCACCCACCGAGTACCGCGACGAGCTCTGTCCGGAGATCAAGGTGCTCGGCCGCCAGTGGATAGACCCGCCCCTGGACGCGCGCATCGAGAGCTACCAGCCCAGCTATGCGTGGCACCCGGGCACCGACCCGTCGCACGACTGCCCGCCCCGCCCCAGCCTCCCCACGGCACGCGGCGACCGCCTCCTCAAGAAGAGCTTCGTCCAGGTCGGCGGCCGCACCGCCGAATACCGCGAATGGCGGATGCAGTGCGGTGACGGCGGCGCACGCCCGGTGAACGTCTTCTTCGTCCAGCGCCTGTGGTACCTGCCGACCTCGCGCGTCCTCATCGTCGACGAATGGAACACCCCGAACCTGCCGCAGATCCTCACCCGCGCCAAGTGGACCTGACGGCGGCCCCTTGCGCACCGGCCCGGAGTCGCAAAGGATCACTCCCGTGCGCCGAGCGAAACGATCGAAGGAATCTGACGTGGGGGATCAGCTCAAGGCCGTGCAGGTGCTGGCCGACCTGCTGTCCCATGACCTGCCGCCCGCCAGCTGGACCGTGCCTCCCAAATGGGGGGCGCGGCTCCACGGTCTTGTCTCAGCTACGCACGAGGCCCAGACACCGGACGGCATCGCCGCCGCACACGACAAGATCGAGCGGTGGGCCCGTTTTCTCGGCGTGGATGTCGTGGTGGAGCCCGTCGCGCGGCACGAGACCATCCATCTCAACGCCGATGGCGTCTACAAGGGCGTCGAGATCCAGATGTACTCCGTCATCCCTGATGACGGCGGCGCCTGGCGGGAACGCCTCGGGAACTGACGCTCACAGGCGCGCCGGTCTTGGCGGGACTGGCCGTCCTACCGCTCCCGGCGGTCCCGTGTCCTCACCCCCGTGCCGCTCGGCCGATGCCGGTGAGGGCTTCGGCCAGTAGCGTGCGATGTCCCTCGGCCGCGGCGTACTGGGCGAGGGCTGCGCAGAGGAACAAGGCCAGGACACGGGCGGCCAGTTCACGCTCGGGGGGCACCGGGCGTCCGTAGGCCTCCAGCAGTACGGCACGGGCCGTACCGGCGAAGGCTCCGTACGCCAGGGACAGGTCGACCGCCGGGTCGGCCAGGCAGGCATCTCCCCAGTCGATGACCCCGGCCGCCGCCCGTTCACGCGCGCCGTCACCGAGCCCGGCTTCGGCCAGTTCGCGTCCGGGCACCATCCGGGCTCCCCAGAACGGCCACGGGAAGTCCGGCGAGCCGCCCCGCGCCACGTACTCCGGTACGGGGATCGGCAGCGGCAGCCGGGGGCCCAGCACGGGCAACGCGGCGATCTCCCGTTCGATCAGGGGCACCGCGACCGAGCGGCGCGGGAAGCGGAAGACCCACTCGCCACCGGCCACGAACACGGTGTTGTCCCATCCGATGCCCAGCGGCTCCATCGCGACGCCGCGGAGCTCCGGCCAGCGCTCCGCCACCAGCCGCGCCGCCAGGTCCGGACCGACCTCGTGCTCGGGTGCCCACTCCGGGGCGGTGGCGTCCATGGCAGGAGACGCTACCGATCCGGCGCACGACCACAACCGCGCTGTCGGACCGTGTTCTGTTCGACGCCGGGGAGCCCTCCCGGACTCGTGCCCCTACTCTCGCGAAATGGCTTCAGAAGCGGCCGACGACGCGTGGGCCGAAGCCGCGGAGTTGAACAACCGCGGTACGGCCTTGTCAGGGGAGGGACGGCTTGAGGAGGCGATCACCGCCTATCAGCGAGCGGTCGAGATCAGCCGGGCCGCCGGTCACCCGAAGGCCCTGGCCACCGCGTTGGACAACCTGTCCGTGACCACCGCGTGGTGCGGCCGGATCAAGGAGGCCCTCGCCGCTCATGACGAGGCCCTCGCGACCTTCCGATCACTGGGCGATGTGGAGGGTGAGAGCACCGCGCTGTCCAACCTCGCGGCCATCCACACCAGAGCGGGCCGGCCCCGGGCCGCGGTCGCCGCGCAGCAGCGAGCCGTCGAGGTCTGCCGCGCCGCCGGCAACCGGTCGGCCGAGGCGTCGGCCTGCTCGCACCTTGGGCAGGTCCTGGCCGCGGGAGGAAACCTGGCGGGCTCGATCCAAGCCCACCAGGAGGCCGTCGACATCTGGCGCGAGCTTGCCGACCGCGAGGCCGAGGCCGGGGAGCTGAAGATTCTGGCCCTGCGACTGGCCGAGACAGGCCGGTACACCGCGGCACGGCAGGCCGCTGACCAGGCCGTCGAGGCGCTCAAGGACATCGGCCGCCAGACGGAGGCCGCCGCCCTCGAAAAGTGGCGGGAGTCCCTCCCGGCGAACGACGCTGGGGAGCCCGGCGAACGCACGGCCATGCCCCAGGTTCACACCGTGCGGGGTTGCGTGCCATTCCTCGCCGCCGCCGGAGCGATCACCACCTTCCTGGCGGAGGGCTCGTGGTTTCTGGTGGCGGCCCTGACCATGCTCGCCCTCCTGGGGTGGGGGACCTGCTTGACGTCCCTCGCCTCCCTGGCCTTCGGCGGTGTGATCATCTGGAAGTACTGGGGCACGTGGTGGCTTCTGGGCGGTCTGGCCCTGCTGGTGTTCGGCGCGACCTCGTTGGCCTCGGGTGCAAGTGCGACGAAGGACCGGAGGCGGCGGCCGTGCGGCGGTTCTTGAGATGCATGGAGGCGGCAGGGCTGCTGGCGCTGTTGGCCGTCGCGGTGTTCGGCATGTCGTGGGCGATCTTCGACGGGCCCGGCGGCGTACCGGGATGGGCGCTGATCCTGGCGTTCGTCCTGGCCGGTCTCGTGGTGATGGGGCTGTGGACGGTCCTGTTGCTCAAGGCCGGGGCGCACCCCGGCGGCGTGGTCTTCGCCGGGGTCGTCGCCCTGTTCTTCGCCGGGACCGTTCCGGCCGGGTTCAGTGAGTGGCTGCTGCACGAGCGCGGACGGTTCACCACCTGCCGGGTCCTCAGCGTCACCGAAGAGGAGGGCTTCAACGGGGCCAGTACCGTCTACGTCCACCGACTGGCCTGCGACGGCCGCGGCCCCACCTCGGTCACCCGGTCCGACCGCACTCTGCGGGTGGACCAGCGCGTCCGCGTGCGTTACGACCCCGAGGGGAGGTCGGACGAGGCAAGGCTGGCCGGTGACAAAGGAGCCATGGAGCACCGTGACATCTTCTTGCTCGCCGGCGCCGAACTCAGCCTGATCCTCCTCGCATCCCTCGTCCTGGTCGCGACCGGCCGACCCGACCATGAGGCATGAGGCCGCGTCCCCGGGCTCGTCAGAGCGTGTCTCCCTCCATGGCCCGCTCCAGGTCGGTGTCGATGCAGAACAGCCAAATCTTGGCCTCCGCCGTCACCTGCCCGACGGCGTCCTCGATCCGCGCCTCGAATTGCGGCTCCCAGTACCGGACACCCGAGATGACGACCGGCCAGCCCGTCCGCCCCTCGACCACGAACTCTCCTTCGAGCTCGCGCAGCGAGAGCGTCACTTCGTTGTGGATGCCCTCGCTGTTGATCACCTTTTGAACGGCCTGCCGCACTTCGTCGGCCTGCTCGCAAGAGGCGAGTCCCCGAACGTCCAGTTCGACGCGAATGTTCACCGACATGGCAGCCACCCTAGGGCGTGCCTCAGGGCTTGAGACGGGCCCAGAGCCATTTCTCGCCGCCCGGGTCGATGGTGTAGCCGGAGCTGACCGCGAGCGCGGTCACGATGGACAGCCCCCAGCCCCCGTTGTCGTCCCAGCCCTCGGGCGAGAGGTCGAGCTCGACGTGGGCGGGCTCCTTGGGGTACGGCGTGCGCTCGGACGAGTCCCACACGGCTAGGAGGACCTCGTCGCCCTCCAGGCTCATCCGGTACCGAATCTCCTTGCCGGGCGTCTCGTTGATCGCATTGGTGATCAATTCAGAGGCGATAAGGGCGGCATCGTCCGAGATGTGAGCACACCCCCATGTAGAAAGTCGGGCATTCATCAGAGTTCGGGCCAACCCGGCAGCCGCCGCGGACGCCACATGGAAATAAGCAGGCAATCCGGCCCATTCGGCATTGCCACTTCCCCTTCCACTACATGCTGGTTTTCCTCCTTAACAATGCGCGTTCGAAGCTAACCTCAGTTGTACCCGCCAAAATCACAAACACTGGAGCCCCCCATGCCGAAGGCCCGCCCCCCGCTCAACCCCAAGATCTCACTGTGGCACTTCCTGGCCTTCTACCTGCGTTTTCTTCGCGGAAAGGAGGGGCGCTCGCTGGCCCAGTAGGGCAAGATGATCGGAGCCGCCCGCTCCACTGTTTGCAACCAGGAGGCAAAATGCCACAAGCCTTACGAAGAGATCAGGCAAAGATCATCGACGAACGATGCGGCACGGGGCGACTCGTCGAACTACTGCTGTGGTTCACCCGCATGGCCCACAACCCCAACTGGTTCCGCCAATTCAGCCAATACGAGCAGGACGCCTCATCGATCAAGATCCATCATGGGGAGCTGGTGCCGCCGCCACTTCAGACGGACGAGTACACATGGGCCTATGTGCAAACCTGTCTCAGCAAAGACTTCGAAGCCGAACAGACGGCCCGTCTCCAGCGCAAGCACGCCGTGGTGGAACGCAACGATCCAGCGTTCCTCGGATCGTGATCGGTGAGGCGGCTCTGGCCCGGCGATTGGGCAATCCGGAGGTCATGAGAGTACAACTCCAACACCTCCACGAGATGTGGGAGCTACCGAACGTCAGCCTGCGGGTCCTTCCCTTCTCAGCGGGCGCTCACTTAGGTGTAGACGGATACTTCCAGGTCATCAGCTTGAAGGACCGCGACATCGCGTACGCGGGTGCGCAGAAGGGTGGCAGTCTGATCGAAGATCCGAGCGAAGTACGCGAGTTGGCTTTTATGTTCGATCGCATAGGCGCAAAGGCCGCCTCCGAGGACGACTCTCGGACACTGATCGAGCAGTGGTTGGAGAAGTGCACATGAGTGTGCAGTGGCGCAAGAGCACCTACAGCGGTGGTTCAAACGACGCGACCTGCGTTGAGGTCGCTGGGCTTCCAGGGGCTGTGGGAATCAGGGACTCCAAGGATCCCGACGGCGACCGGCTCGCCGTGAGCGGCGCCGCATTCGGCGATCTGGTGAAGAAGCTCAAGGACGGCATACTCGACCAAGCCTGACCCTGGTGTTTGAGTGGTGGCGAGGCGCCGACGCCCCTCAGCACCTCGCCACCAGCCGTCCGGACACCAGGAGACCCCTATGACCGCCCAGTGGCGCAAAAGCTCCTACCGCGGGGACGTGGACGACTCCGCGTGCGTTGAAGCCGCCTCACTCCCTGACGACATCGCCTTGTCGTGGCGCAAGAGCTCTCACAGCGGAGGCGCGAACGATGCGACGTGCGTCGAGGTGGCCGGGTCGTCGGAGGCTGTAGCGATCAGGGACTCCAAAGATCCCGACGGCGACCGGCTCGCCGTCAGCGGCGCCGCGTTCGGCGACCTCGTGACGAAGATCAAGGAAGGCACCCTCGACCAAGCCTGACCGGGGTGTCCTCGTTGGCGCGGACGGCGGTGAGGAAGGCGCGGCATCACGAGGGTGATCCAGCGGCGCCACGACGTCCAGCGTCTGAACTGGTGTTCGTCCAATCCATCCAGGCCGATGCCAGCCTGGACGGTCTCCTCGACCCGTCCGTCTGCGTGCTTGCGGCCGGTGATGCCGGCCTCGCGTTTATCCGGACCTGATGCACTGCTCGGGCCACACTCAGCAGCCGACGCTGTGCGTGGATGTCTGGGATCGCGTCCTCGCCAGGCGCAGCGAGCAATCCGACACACATCAGCAACTCAGTGATGGTCGGCCAGGCGGATCGGCCGCGGTCGCCGTTGTCGTCGCGGCGGGCGAAGCGTCGGCGGTCACCGGCCATTCCGCGTTCCCACAACCAGGCGGCGGTGACCGAGGCGATCAGGCGGAACAGCACCTCTGCGTGGTTACGGGCGTCCATGCACGACAGCACCACGGAGGCGCCCGTGTAGCCAGATGGCGCGGCCGTCGACGCCAGCGGAGTGAGATAGGCGATCGCCGCCTCGCGTCAGGAGACCTGGCCGCGGGTAGAAGAGCGGCAGCCCGGGCGGGGCGTGGATCTGTTTCGCCGATGAGTCCGGCCAGTCGCTGAGGCCACCCCAGGGCCGCACCTGGGCACCGCTCGGGCAAACCCCCGATCGTGAAGGTCACCGGCAAAGGTTCGGGACGGGTGTCGATCGCCGGGCTGGTGTGCCAGCGGCCTGGGCAGCACCCGGCTGCTCTACCGCACCATCACCTACCGTGGCCGCAAGGGTGAGAAGAAGGGGTCCGCCCTCGCCGAGCTCAAGGCCCTGCTGGCCGCCGCGCACCAGCAGCTGCCCGGCGGGAAGATCGTTCTGGTCTGGGGCAACCTGAAGTGCGCCACGAGGCGCCGCGGAATCGAGTGGGGGTGAAAGGACCCTGCCGCTGGCCAGTCGCAGCTGGATGGTGAAGCTGAGGGCAGCCGGGCCGTGGGAACGCACGGCCGGGTGGGAGCAGCCCTGACAACGTACGAGGCGGACCGGTACTGCCAGACGGCCCGGGTTCGGCAAGCAGCGAGGAGAAGGCGTACGCGAGGAACCACTGTCTGACGCCCCGTAACTGTCCCACCCGGCTCGAACCTGGCGGATGGTGACCGGGGTTGCAGCGCGTGGCCGCCATCGCCGCACGGCGTGGGCGGCCAACTCCGAAGCCGGTTTTTAGGTCCGGTGGGGAGGCCACAGTGAAGGTCTGCGGCATAGTCGTGGCGAGGCTGCCGGGGTAGAGGTGGACGCCTCCGTCCTTGATCGATTTCGTGGTGAACGTGGGAACCATCCGCGGTCGCCCTTCCCGCCGGGCAGCCAGTCCGGCGGCGGGCAGGCTCGTTGCCGACCGATGGCCACGGGTGGGGCGGAGGCCTTGTAGTAGTCCGCGCGGAGGAGAGCTCCGTACATGGCGAAGAAGGCCAGCAAGCCGGCAGTACGGAAGCTGGAAGGTCAGGAGGCTGTCGCCGGTGAACACCGACGAGCTTGAGCACGTCTTATACGAGGCGGAGCGCAGGGTGCTGAGGATCCAGACCAAGCTGCACGGTTGGGCCAGTGATGATCCTCATCGCCGGTTCGATGATCTGTTCAACCTCGTCGCCGATCCCGCCTTCCTGCTGGTGGCGTGGTATCGGGTGCGGGGCAACAAAGGTGCGCGGACGGCCGGGGTGGATGGGCGCACAGTGCCCGCCATCGAGGCCGGACAGGGAGTCGAGGAGTTTCTCGACGGGCTGCGGTCGCAGTTGAAGGACCGCAGCTTCCGCCCGTTGCCGGTCCGTGAGCGGATGATCCCCCAAAAGCGGCGGCAAGCTGCGTCGGCTGGGGATCGCCACCATCGCCGACCGGGTGGTCCAAGCATCGGTGAAGCTGGTGCTGGAGCCGATCTTCGAGGCGGACTTCCTCCCGTGTTCCTACGGGTTCCGCCCGAACCGCCGGGCTCACGACGCGGTGGCCGAGGTGCGTCTCCTGGCGTCCCACTCCTATGAGTGGATCGTCGAGGGCGACATCAAGGCCTGTTTCGACGAGATCTCGCATCCCGCCCTCATGGACCGGGTTCGCGAACGCGTCGGTGACAAACGCGTCCTGGCCCTGGTGAAGGCGTTCCTCAAGGCGGGCATCTCGGTGAGGACCGCATGCTGCGAGCGAACCACACCGGCACCCCGCAGGGCTCGATCTTGTCCCCGTTGCTCAGCAACGTCGCCCTGACGGTCCTGGACGAACACATCGCCCAGGGTCCGGGAGGTCCGGCCTCCACTCAGGGGGAACGGGCCAAGCGACGCCGTCACGGCCTGCCCAACTACCGGTTGATCCGTTACGCGGACGACTGGTGCTTGATGGTCGCGGGCACCAAGGCGGACGCCCAAGCCCTTCGGGACAAGATCGCCGAGGTGCTGTCCACGATGGGCCTGCGCCTGTCGGGGGACAAGACCTTGATCACCCATATCGACGAGGGCCTCGACTTCCTCGGCTGGCGCATCCAGCGCCACCGCAAGCGAGGCACCGACCGGTACTACGTCTACACCTATCCCTCCCGCAAGGCCGTCAGGGCCATCACGGGCAAGGTCAAGACGATCTGCCGGAGAATGGACACGAGCCAGCCGCTCAATGCCCTGCTGCGCCAGCTCAACCCGGTGCTGCGGGGCTGGAGCGCCTACTTCCGGCCCGGCGTGTCCAGCGCCGTCTTCGCCTACCTGAGCTACTACAGCTGGCAACAGGTCGGGCGATGGCTGCGCCGCAAACACCGCCGAGCCACCTGGAAGGAACTCCGCCGCCGCTACTGCACGGACGGATGGTGGCCGACCTCGGAAGAAAGATCGCCGTTCAACCCCGCAAAGGTCAGCACGACACGCTACCGCTACCGGGGAACAGTCATCCCAACCCCCTGGCCAGCCACGGGATGAGGAACCCACACAACCACCCAACCGGGCTTGTGGAGCGCCCGGTGCCTGGAAACAGACACGCCGGGTGCGGGAAGCGGTCCGGGGAAACGGACCGGTCGACAAGACCGGCACCGCGCCCCAGGCCGACTTCACCACCCACATCGGCCCCACCATGCACGGATTCGTCGACGCCCACGACTGGCTGACGGTGTTCCGCTTCCCGGTTAACGCACCCGAACTCAACCCGGCCGGGGGCGTGTGGCCCAACCTCGAATCCCGGCTGCGTAACCTGGCCGTCCGTGGCGTCGACCAGCTCACCCTAGTCGTCAAAAGCCACCTCAAGCGCATGCAATACCGACCCGGCCTGCTGGACGTCATCATCACCGGGACCGGCCTCAACCTCGCCCAGCCACCGTAAAGACGCTCAACCTCGGTAGCTTGTGCTAGTGAAGTTCTTTAGGCAGAAGCGCGACGAGGCACTGCCGAAGCCTAGCGAGGCTGGGACCGTCAGCGTTGGCGGAGATGACTCGGGCGCAGCAGGAACGGGCCCGGTGGGATTCGGCTACAAGATCGCCTGGCTCGCGATTCGCGCCGAGGACACGCAGGCCGCTGCCGAGGCACTCCACGTGGCCGATACTCACGCCGCGTCGTGGGCTGAGGGCATCGACGCGGCATATGGAGCGGAGCAAGGGCGGGCACCGGTATTCCTGACACCTGTTGTGGACGGCTGGACGCTGGCTGTGCTCGGCGGAAGCGAACTGTTCGAGGACAACGGCGTCGGGGGCGGCGCTATTGACTTGCCGGCGTTGAGCCATCGCTTCGGCGAGGTACAAAAGTTCGCGACATGCCGGGTCGTGGACTACCAGGAGTGGCAACGGTGGGTCAACGGCTCGTCCGTCCGCCGCTACCGCTGGATCGGCGAGTCAGGTGAGATCCGGTTCGACGAGGGCGAGCCGATCAGCGCAGAAGGGAACCTGCTGCGGGCGGCAAACCTGGACGGCGACTGGGACGCCTTCGACTTCGCCGACGAAGAAACCGTCATGACGGTCGCGGCGGAATGGAGCATCAATCCGACCACGCTCGGTGAGCGCAGCGACCTTCCAGAACGCGGGCTCCTGGGTTTTCTCACCTAAATGCCGCTGCTCGAACGCCATCATCGCCGAGACCGGCCACAACCTCGCCCAGCCACCGTAAACACGACCTTTCAACCTCGGTAGCCCACCTGGAGTGCCGACAGCGGAGCGGCCGCTAACTTAGCCCTTCAGCGAGTTAAGGCGGCAGCTACCAGAAAAAGGTTGTGTGGCTCAACTCGGCGCGGGGCTGGGGGACGTAGGAGCCAGGTTGCGGCAGCATGTACCGCGCGTGCGACCGTGGGATCGGCCGTGTTGAGCACCAACGCTTTGCTCAAGGGAGGGAAATCCTTCAACCCGTGCCACATCAGACACTTCCCATAAGCAGAGTCGGCGTAGGTGAAGGCTCTCTCCTGAACATTTAGACCTGGGTTTTGAATCCCCCCACGGGAGGCATTCAGCGCTTGCTGCACGGTCTCCGACAAGGATTCAGGACTGATTTCACTCAGCAGCGTCGGAGAGTCCTCGATCCCGAAATCGTCCTTCGTCACCGAAATGGGAGCGACAATCACCTGGCCTCGCCAGACGTAAACCCTGCATGCCTTGATGTGGGCAGTCAATTCCGGTTACCGGCAGGCCAAACGCCAGCAAGGCCAGCACGCCAATGCATTTTTATCGCGCACTCCCGTCCATCTTGGCACTCTGTTCTTCAATCGAGTTAGCCTAGTATTAAAATTCCTCTCCAGTCGAGTCCCATCCCTCCATGGGAATTCCGCTATTATTGCCGACAATGATTCTGTCGTCGAGTATTTCAATGTCATACCCCCAAGCCCATCTTTCCCCTCCCTCGAATACGGGAAAGAGAAGGGTAATGTGATCGCCCCTCTCGATATCGAAGATGGCACCTGACGGCTCGAATTGAACAGTCAAAGTTGTTTCGCGACTATTTTCGAGTTTATATCTCATCATTTTCCTCTCCGTCATGGACGGTCACTCCCCTCAAGCGCTCTTCGTGTGCACGTTTGCGAGTTGTGAAAGTCTATCTCACTTGAACCAATTCTGAATGTAGTATTTTATCAACTCCACTCTCGGGCGTGCGCTCGGATTTGGTTTTCTCTGGCCGTAGAGACCTTGTCTATCTTTGCGAAATAGGTTCCAATGACCTTCAGATCACCAATAGAGAATCCCATATCCTTCACATGCTTGACTTGCTCGGGAATCTTGAGGCCTTGACTGCCGCCCTGATTGTCCCAGCGCTTCCCTGGACCGGGGCCCAAGTGCTTTCCAGTTCCTGCACCTCGCCCGGCGGCAGAAAGGGTAGCAAATCCATGCTTCTGGAGGACCTTCTCCACCGCAGCACGCTCTTGTTCGACCTGGCTTGACACTGAGCCGCCGCCGGATCCGCCAGCGGATCCGACCGCATCGTCTCCGCTGGAGTTGGCGACGTCTTCCTTTCTTGATCAAGAAAGCCGAGGCCCGTGCAGACTTTTGCCGGACATTCATACATCTATACCGCGAATAATTCTTATCATTTCTACAACTATGCCTTCGATCCTAATAGACAAATCCCCGGCACTGGCGGTGAATATTGCGATCTCAATCTCGTTGATATGATTTGACAGAGCGACCTCCTGCTCGGACGACACTCCTTCCACCTGGTACTGGAGATCGTCCAATCTTTGCCCAAACTCCAAGGGATCGATTTCTCCGTTTTTATAGCAGGCAAGAGCACCCTCAATTGACGATATCAATTTACCATTCACGCTAATGAGTAATCACGGTCACAACGCCACCCCATCCGTTGGTTATTACCTCGAGATCGCCGGATCTCCAGGACTTGCTTCCGTTAGCCTGACGAATCCCGATCGTACTTCTCAGGATGTACTCGATAAAGGTCGGCGACACGCTCCTTCCGTAATCATATGTTCCAGCCTCCTGATCTGCGGGACGCCGCCCGTCTTGCTGCCATCCTTCGGCTTTGGACGGTATCGCAGGCCACTCGGAGCAAGCCTGTCAATAGCATGTTGGGAGTAGAGTCGCCCCCCACGTTGGCGTAAACCTGGCCGTCCCGAGTGACTTTCGGATAGTTCAACCAGGTGTCACAAAGGATCTTTCGGGGCGGTATGTGCTCGATCACAGGGAGCTTGCTCTTACCGCCAGGACACTTGGTGAGGGACTGGTGAGGGGGCCCCAGGCTTTTGCGAAGCCGGCTTTGCTCCAGGCGGCGATCTGTGGGGGATGATGGTTTTGATGTAGCGGGCGGCGGCGCCGAAGGCGAAGTCGCGGCTTGCCTGGCCCCAGGAGTAGTTGCCGCCGCTGGTGCCGTAGCCGTAGGCGACGCTTCCTGCGCCTCCGCTGAGGGCGTAGCCGCCGTAGCGTGCCAGGCGTGAGCCTGCGCCGGCGAAGCCGCCGCCGATCGCGCCTGCCAGTGCGCCGCTGCCGGCAGCCCAAGCTGCGTTGCGGCTCCACCAGTCGCCCGTGGTCGCGCCATGGGCGACGTAGCCGATGGCACCGCCGATGATGGCTCCCGACCACCGGCTTGATCAGGAAGCCCCATTCACCCGAGGGGTCGGTGAAGGCGGCAGGGTTGTTGTAGCCGTAGTGGTAGGTGCTGGTGTAGGGGGTGCCGGGCTTGGGCTTGACGGGGTCCGGGGCGGTGAAGGTTCCGCTGCCGGGGTTGTAGTCGCGGGCGCGGATGTCGTAGAGGACGGTCAGGGAGTCCTGGTACTGGCCGTGGAAACGCAGTGGGTGGGCCGCGCCGCTGGTGGTGATCGGTGAGCCGTACGGGTCGAGCAGGGCGGTGCCGGTGAGGGTGGTGGAGCCGTCGGCGGTGTCGGTGATGCTGCCCTGGAAGTCGTCCAGCAGCCAGAGCGGGGGCGCGTTGGCCGGGGCGTCGAGCAACGCCGAGCCCAGTGAGGTGACGGGGCCCCCACCATTGGTGAGTGGGGACACCGGCGGCGTTGGTCTCGCTGATGCGGACGGGGAGGTCGCCGAGGCTGTCCCATTGCCATCCGGCGTCCTGAGCTCCGTTGACGGAGCGGCCGGTGCGGTTGCCGTTCTCGTCGTAGGCGTAGGTGAGGTTGCGGCCGGCTTCGAGGGAGACCTGGTGCAGGTTGGCGTCCAGGCCGTAGGTAAAGGTGCGAGTGCCCGAGCCGCTGCGCCTCTACGGTCAGGTCGTGCATTCAGGCGCCGAGACGCCGAAGGGCATCGCGGCCGCCCACGAGGAGATCGAGCAGTGGGCTCGTTTCCTCGACGTGGACGTGGTGACGCGGCCCCACACGCAGTACGAGACCCTTCATCTCCTGGTCGAGGGCGTCTACAAGGGCGTCGGGATTCATATGGCCGCCATCGTTCCCGACGATGGCGGCGCCTGGCGGGAAAGCCTCGTGGGTTGACGCCTCGATGCCCTCTCCGCCGTGAAAGCGGGAGGAGATGAGGGCCCAGGAAGGCCGCCGACGGGAAGATTGAGAGGCGGCCGGTATCCCCGCCGCCCCAGGCGTCCCCGGCCCCGGCCGAAGGGACGCCGTCGGTCGCCGGGCTGATCGCCGCCGAACAGCCGGTGCGATCCTGTCGTGAGCGGACGGAGGAGGCAGATGTGCGGCGGCTTTTGAGATGCATGGCGGCGGGGCTGCTGTCGCTGTTGGCCGCCGCAGTGTTCGGCATGTCGTGGGCGATCTTCGACAGAGGAGGGCTTCAACGGGGCGAGTACCGTCTACGTCCACCGGCTGGCCTGCGACGGCCGCGGCCCCACCTCGGTCACCCGCTCCGACCGCACCCTGCGGGTGGACCAGCGCGTCCGCGTGCATCACAACCCCGAGGGGAGGTCGGACAAGGCAAGGCTGGCCGGTGACGAAGGAGCCATGGAGCACCATCACATCTTCTTGCTCGCCGGCGCCGAACTCATCCTGATGATCCTCGCGTCCCTCGCCCTGGTCGCGACCGGACGCCCGAGATGACGACCGGCCGGCCGGCCCGCCCCAGCACCATGAATTCTCCGTCGGCCTCGCGCAGCGAGAGCCTCACTTCGTTCTCGATGCCTTCGCTGTCGACCACCTTCTGGACGGCGCGCTTCCTCGGCCTGCTCGCGAGAGGCGAGTTCCCGGACGTCCAGTTCAACGCGAATGTTCACGGACATGGGACCTTGTCGGCCGGCCAGGGGGCGGAGATCCTCAGGGACGGTCGCCGTACTCGTCCACCACGGCGGTCCGCATGGTGGCGGTGATCATCAGCTCGGTCTCGACGCCGAATCGGCCGGACTCGTCCACGAAGCCGTGTGAGTCCCGCTCCCGGGTGCCGAGCAGCTGGTAGGTGCGCTTGTCCAGGATCAGCGTGGTGTCCTCGGGGAGCTTCGGGTCCATGCGCCGGGGGGGGTGCCCAGATGGATGCCGATGCCGTGCCGTCCGGCGGCATCGGTCAGGTCGCCGACCAGTTTCGATCCGGGGACCTTGGCCAGCGCCTTGAAGGCGGCCGAACGCACTTTGGCCGGTGTGGTGGGCTGCTTGAGCAGATCACCCAGCATGTACCTCACGGACGCCGCCGAGGACCCGTTGTCGACCTTCCCGCCCTTCGTGGTCTTCCTGTTCCAGTGCATCTTGGCCAGCAGCGCGTCGGGATCGGTCGGGGTCTTGTCCAGGTCGGCCTGGCTCAGCCAGGAGAAGTTCCAGGACGGCGTGTCGGACCGGACCTTGAAGCCCTTCGGCTTCGGGCCGCGGCGCTGGACCGGACCGTTCGGCTTCTTCCACCAGTCGGGATCGTTCACCTCCCAGTACTCCAGAGTGCCCCGCCAGAAGGGTCCGTGCTGCGTGCCGAACGCCAGCTTCTGCTCGATGTAGAGGGCCTTCCCCTCGGGCACCCTGATGTCGGTGGCGGCCTGCGATGCCTTCGTCAGCACGGCGGCGAGGGCCTCGGTGCGCGGCAGCACCTTGACCGGGGAGCCGGGACCGCCGCTCTGCACCGCGATCAGCACACCGGCGGCGGCCACGGCCAGGCCACCCGCCAACCCGCCAGGCGGCGACGGGGCCTGACCGGTCGTCCCCGGGTGACTTCGGCCATCAGCCGGGCACGGCCGGGGCCGAGCCGCGCGGGGGACGGCTCCTCGACCTCGTCCCGGACGCTGCTGATCACATCGAGTTCGTTCATGCCCTGCGCTCCTCATCTGTCGTCGTCACCGGATTGATGTCAGCAAGGGCATGGCGCACCGTGCGCCGCGCCCGGTACAGCCGGGACCGCACCGTCCCCAGCGGAATGCTCAACGCCTCGGCGACCTGGTCGTAGGTCAGGTCCGCCCATGCCACCAGCAACAAGACCTCACGATCTTTGGCGGCCAGCCCGGCCATCGCGACTGCGGCCGTCACCTGTGCCTCCACCTCGTCGGCGTGCGACGGCGTCGCGGGGTCCGGTCCGCTCCTGGCCCAGGCGCGAAGGGCCCTGACCTCTGCCCGCCGATGCCGGGCGATGAGGTTGGCGGCGATCCCGTAAAGCCACGGCAGCGCGTCGGCCCGCGCGGTGTCGTAGCGGTGCCGGCGCCGGAAGGCGATGAGGAAGGTCTCGGACACGATGTCGTCGGCGTGCTCGTCCCCGAGCCGCCGCGCCACGTACCGGTGCAGCGGCGGCGCATGCCGGTCGTAGAGCGCGGCGAAGACCTCGGGTTCGTGTTCGGAGCGCTATGAGCGCTCCGTCCTCCTCGTCCTCACCCAAGGACATGCGGGCTGTGAGAACCACTGCGGCTCCGATCGTCACCTGCACTCGATCTCGCTTCGAACATCTCCCTTTCGCCACGGACGCCCGGAAAGTTCACGCCACTTCGATCCGTTCCGCTCGCCGGCCTCAGGGCTTGAGACGCGCCCACACCCACTTCCCCCCGTTCGGGTCGACGGTGTAGCCGCAGCTGATCGCGAGCGCGGCCACGATGGACAGCCCCCAGCCGCCGTTGTCGTCCCAGGCCTCGGGTGAGAGGTCGAGCGCGACGTGGGTGGGCTCCCTGGGGCACGGCATGCGCGCGGACGAGTCCCAGACGGCCAGGAGGACCTCGTCCCCTTCCAGGCTCATCCGGTACCGGATCTCCTTACCGAGCGTCTCGTTGATCGCGTTGGTGATCAGCTCGGACGCGATGAGGGCGGCATCGTCCGAGATATGCGAATACCCCCAGGAAGAAAGTCGGGCATTCATCAGAGTTCGGGCCAACCCGGCAGCCGCCGCGGACGCCAACATGGAAATAAGCAGACAATCTCGACCTGTCGCCATCATCCACCCGCCTTTCTTGGAGTTTTTCCATTTCTCCTTTCAGGTTCGCTTGCTCGGAGTAGATTGTTTGTGTATTCACAAACAACCCAAACATGGGGGTGCCTCAATGTCCGCCGCCGACGATCTCGACCCCTACGCCTCGCTCTACGCCTGGCTAGCCCATGACCTGCGGTTTTACCGGCAGAAACACGGTCTCACCGGCACTCAGATGGGCAAGGTCATCGGCTGCGTTCGTTCCCACGTTGCGAACCTGGAGGCGGGACGCGCCCGGATCGACATGACCCAGGCCAAGGCCCTCGACGAGTTGTGGGACACCGGAGGCCACTTCCAGCGGCTGCTCTGGTTCGCCCGCGCCGCCCACGATCCGGACTGGTTCCGTCAGAGCACCGAGTACGAGGCCAAGGCCAAGATCATCCGCATCTACCAGGGACTGGTCATCCCCATCCCCTTCCAGACCGAGGACTACGCCCGCGCCGTCCTCAGCGTGGGACGGACGAAGGACGTCGAAGAGGCCGTGCAGAAACGGATGAACCGGCAGGAGGGCATCCTCGGCGGCGAAGATCCACCGTTGCTCTTGGTACAACTCACCGAAGAAGCACTCGACCGCCCGGTCGGCGGTGAGATCATCATGAGGGCACAACTCCAGCGCCTGCTCGATCTGGGCGAGCAGCCGAACGTCATCATTCGCGTGATCGCGAAGTCCGAAGGCGCTCATCATGGCATGGACGGCCCCTTCCAGATCATGAGCCTCGAGAATAGGGATGTTGCGTACGTCGGCGCCTTCGGAGGCGGACGTTTGATCCAAGACCCTTCCGAGGTTCGGGATCTAGCCGTAGATTTCGAGATGATCGGGGCAAGAGCCTCGTCCGAGGACACCTCCCGCGCCCTGATCAGGAAGCTCATGAAGGGGTAGGGCTAATGACTCAGTGGCGCAAGAGCTCCTACAGCGGTGGCTCAAGCGACGAGATGTGCATTGAGGTTGCCAGGTTTTCCGGAGCCGTGAAGCTTCGAGACTCCAAGGATCCCGACGGCGACCGGCTCGCTGTGAGCGGTGCTGCGTTCGGTGACCTGGTGAAGAAGATCAAGTACGGCACCCTCGGCCTAGCCTGACCCCGGTGATTGTGGTGGCGAGGCGCCGACGTACGGTAGCGCCTCGCCATCGGCCGACCGTACGGGGGGAAAGCGTTCTTCGAGGGCCTTGGCGGGGTTAGGGTCTGCGCCGTGGACGATCATGTGCTGGCGGGCCGCTACCGGTTGGTCTCGCTGCTGGGCCGGGGCGGGATGGGGGCCGTCTGGCGGGCTCGTGACGAGCGGCTCGACCGCGAGGTGGCGGTCAAGGAACTCCGCCTCCCCGAGGACCTCGGCGACGACGAGCGGCGCACCTGGATCGCGCGGCTGGACCGGGAGGCGCGCGCCGCCGCCGGGCTGAAGCACCCGGGCATCATCACCGTCCACGACCGGGTCACGGGCGAGGACGGCCGCCCCTGGATCGTCATGGAACTGGTCCACGGACGCTCCCTGGAAGACCTGCTGAGAACAGAGGGTCCGCTGCCGCCCCACCGGGTCGCGCGGATCGGCCTGGAGATGCTCGCCGCCCTGCGCGCGGCCCACCGGGCGGGCATCACGCACCGCGACATCAAACCGGCCAACGTGCTGCTGGAGGAGGAGCGCGTCGTCCTGACCGACTTCGGGATCGCGGCGGTCGACGGCGACGCGACCCTGACCCGGACGGGCGCGGTCATCGGCACCCCCGCCTACATGTCCCCCGAACAGGTGCGCGGCCAGGCGGCGACCCCCGCCTCCGACCTTTGGTCGCTCGGCGCGAGGCTCTACACGGCTGTGGAAGGCCGTCCGCCTTTCAATGGCCCCAGCGCAGCAGCGGTCTTCGTCGCCGTCGCGACCGAGGATCCCCCTCCCGCCGGACGGGCGGGCCCCCTCGAACCCACGATCTTGGAATTGCTGCGACGGGACCCGCACCGGCGCCCGTCCCCCGAGCAGCTCCACGACCGGCTCACCCGCCTGACCCAGGCACCCGCCACGGCGCCGACCGCGGTGGACACGGCGCCGCCCGGCCCTCGGCCACCAAGGCGCAGGCGCCGGGTCGTCGTCGCGACCGCCGCCGCGGCGCTCGCCCTCGTCGCGGGCGGCGCGGCGTCGGCGTTCATGTGGTGGGGCGATCCGTCGGACGAGGAGCGGAACCGGGCCACCATGCGCGAATTGCGGGCACTCGGAACGCCTCCGGGCGAAGAGCGCTCCATCGAGCGGCGCACCCCCGACAGATGGCGGGTGACGCGCACCCTGTGCTCCGATATGCGGGACTGCGACGTCGACGCCAAGGTCGCCGCCACCCGGAAATGGCTCACTGAGCAGCAAGGCGTGCGCGTGGTGCACGAGGCCACACCACCGAACAGATGCCGCAGCGAGACCGGCTGTTACATCTCGATCGAAACAGCCCCTTCCCAGACGGTGTCGGGCGCGACGATCTCCGGCGGCGCGGACGGCTCGCTCCTCCTGACCTTCCACATCGGCTGAGCCGCCCGCCGATCCAGAGTTCGCACCCCGGTCGCCCTGCCTTCGGCTCGGGCGCCTGCCCTCGTTCACCGATCCGGCGCCATCCTCCTGTGCGATCACTAGGAGGATGCATGACCGAGACGTTCCCCCGGCGTCGATTCATCGCCGCAGGCGGCGCCGCCACGGCGCTGGCCGCCGGTCACGTCCTGCTCGGCCCGGCGCTGGTGGGGCAGGACGGCGCGGCGGCCGCCGTCCGCTCCCCCGCCGGCGGCCCGCTGCCGACCGGCCTGTTCACCCTCGGCGTCGCGTCCGGCGACCCGCTCCCCGACGGCTTCGTGCTGTGGACGCGGCTGGCGCCGCGGCCCGTCGACGGCGGCGGCATGCCGGACCGGGCGGTGCCGGTGGCCTGGCAGGTCGCCGAGGACGAGGGCTTCCGGCGCGTCCGCGCGAGCGGGGTGCAGCACGCCCGCACCGAGATGGGCCACGCGGTGCACGTCGAGGTCGGCGGCCTGCGCCCCGACCGCGAGTACCACTACCGGTTCCGCGCCGGTCAGGAGCTCTCCCCGGCCGGACGCACCCGGACGGCGCCGTGGCAGGGTGCCGTCAACCGGCACCTGCGGTTCGCGTTCGCGTCCTGCCAGAACTGGCAGGACGGCTACTTCACCGCCTACGGCCATCTCGCCCAGGAGGACCTGGCGTTCGTCGCCTTCCTCGGGGACTACATCTACGAGTCCGTCCCCCGCACGACGACCGTCCGCACCCACGAGGGGACGGACGAGCCGTACTCGCTCGTCCAGTACCGCAACCGGCACGCCCAGTACAAGACCGACCCCGACCTGCAGGCCGCGCACGCCGCCTGCCCGTGGATCGTGACGTGGGACGACCACGAGGTCGACAACAACTGGGCGGACGAGATCCCGCAGGACCCGGACGCGCAGCCGCGCGAGAAGTTCCTCGCCCGCCGCGCCGCCGCGTTCCAGGCCTACTACGAGCACATGCCGCTGCGCCGCTCCACCCGTCCCAGCGGCATCGACATGCGGCTGCACCGCCGGTTCGGTTTCGGCCGGCTCGCCTCGGTGCACGTCCTGGACACCCGCCAGTACCGCGACGACCAGCCGTCCACGCTCGCCGAGGCGGAGGACCCGAGCCGCACCATGACCGGCGCCGCCCAGGAGAAGTGGCTGGTGGACGGCATGTCCCGCTCGGGTGCCCGGTGGAACCTGCTCGCCAACCAGCTGATGTGGGCGTCCAACGACCGCAAGGCCGGGCCCGAGCAGGTCTTCGACTTCGACAACTGGGACGGCTACCGGGCCCAGCGCCGCCGCCTGCTGGAGTTCTTCGGCTCGGGCCGCGCGGGCAACCCGGTCGTGCTCACCGGCGACCGGCACGCCACCTGGGTGTGCGACCTGAAGCCCGACTTCGACGACCCGGCGTCCCCGGTCGTGGGCGCGGAGATCACCGGCACGTCCATCAGCTCCGGCGGCGACTCCGACCCCGCCTCGTTCCACCGGACCTACGACCCGATCATGGCCGAGAGCCCGCACTGGAAGTACATCGGCAACCGGCGCGGCTACGTCGTCTGCGACGTGACGCCGACCCGGATGCTGTCGTCCCTCCGCACCGTCAGCACGGTCTGGACACCGGAGGGCACGACGGTCGAGACGGCCGCGTCGTTCGAGGTCGAGGCCGGCCGGCCCGGGATCCGCGTCGTCGACCAGGTGTCCCCCGAGCGCGAACAGCGCGCCCTCAAGACCCCCGCCCGCCGCTACGACGTCGACGACGACCAGTTCTGACCCGCACCGCCCCCTGCCCGGTCCGGGCAGGGGGCGAACTCCCTGTCCCGCGGCGGCCTCATCGGGCGGCGGCGTCCCGCCGGGGGCCGGTCCGCGATCGCCGGCGGGCGAGCACCAGGGCGAGCACGGCCGCCGCGTAGCCGCAGAGGACGGCCAGCCCGCCCCACCAGGGCAGCGGGAAGTAGCCGCCCGAGGGCGAATACAGGACGGTCACCTGCGGATACTCGCGGACTGTCTGCTGGACGGCGAAGGCCGCGGCCGGGGTGACGCGCAGCAGCCACCGGGCGACCTCGTCCGGGAAGAGCGGCAGGGCCGCGAGGAGGTAGGGAAGCACGACCGCCGTGACCGCGAGCGGGATCGCCGCCCTCGCACGCCCCGCGAGCGTGCCGAGGGCGAACGCGAGGACGGCGGCGACGGCGAGCATCGCGGCGACGCCGCCGACCACCCTGACTTCGGTGAGCGCGGGCACGGCGGCGACGGCGAGGCCCCGGGCCCGGATGATCGCCGGGGCGGCGAGTACGACGACTCCCGCGGCGACCAGTCCGGCGGCGAAGGCGGCGCCGCCGACCACGGCGGACCTCGCCGCCAGGACCCGGCCACCGCCCGTTCCGGCTCCGTTCCGGCCCCGCCGGTCACCGGACGTCCCGAACCGGACGGCGACCACGAGCAGGACGACCGCCCCGATGGGAACGCCGATGAGCGTGCTGCTCACGCTCAGCCCCCCGATGCCGCCCCCCGGGTCGAGCGGCCCGATGTCCCCGCTCCCGGTGACCGTGAACGTCCCGCCCGACTCGACCAGTCCCGGCGCCCGGTGAAAGCGCTCCCAGTCGGTGCGGCCCATCTCCCCGACCGGGCCGCTGCTCCAGCCGGCGGCCGGGGCGCCGTCGAGGGCGACGTTGTCGAACACGCCGGTGGCCTGCGTGAAGCGGGATTCCGGCAGGCTCGCCCCAAGGCCCGTGCGCGCCAGGGTCAGATCGTCCGGGGACGCGGTGAACAACCCGACCCGCACGGTGGCGGGAAGGCCGGGAAGGCGCGCGGTGCCCACCCTCGTCCAGCGCCGGCCGTCGGCCGACTCGCTGCCGGTGATGGTGTCGCCGGACCGGGCCAGGCGCAGCCAGCGCGGCGACCCCGCGGAGACACGACCCGGGCTGCCCGCCACATCGTGGACGTAGTCGTGCTGCATCCGGACGCCGTGGCTTCCGGTGACCATGAGCGCCGCGTACGAGGAGCCCTGGGTGAGGCCGTCCTTGATGACGATGCCGGCCTTCGCCCACGGCACCAGGCCCTCGACGATCTCGTCATGGTCGGGCGGCGGGTAGGTGATGATGCCCTTCATCGACGTCAGGCGCACGGTGATGGCGCCGTGCTCGCCGAGCGGCCGGTGGACGAAGAGGAACTTGTCGCTCACCGCCTCACCGTGCGGTCCCACGGGGTCGGTGGGGCAGGGTACCTCCACGGGCCCCTCGCTACAGGTGCCTGCGGGGTGGCCGAACGCGTAGAGGACGCCGATCAGGATGACGGTCAGCGGCACGGCGGCCATGGCGATCAGCCGGCCTCGGCTGCGGAACGCGGCCCACTCGTGGCGTAGTACAGCGGTGGTCTTGTCGGTCGCTTGCATGCGACCGGTTCTAGAGGTCCGGTCATAACGCGGCCCCAACGACCGCGGTTATGCCGCTGTTAGGTGCCGTCCGGCATTCTGGGGGCGGCACGCGAGGGGGAAGCATGAGCTTGAGGGCACGTCTGGCACTGCGAGGCCGGACGGTCAGGTTGCGTTTCACCGTCCTGTACGCCGCCCTGTTCCTCGCCTCCGGACTGCTCCTGCTGGCCCTCACCAACCTGCTGGTCGGCGGGAACTCCACCCAGGTCTCCGCCCCCGCCCAGACCGGCGCCGGGCAGCAGGCCGACGTCGCCGCCGCGCGGCAACGCATCGCCGACCTGGAGACGCGGCTGTCGGAGACCCGGGAGTCGGGCTCGAGGCAGCTCCTGACGGGCTCGCTCGTCGCGCTGGCGGTGATGGCGGCGGTCTCGATCCCGCTGGGCAACGCCGCGTCCGGCCGGGTCCTCCGGCCACTGCGGACGATCACCGCCGCGACGCGCCGGATCACCGCCGAGAACCTGCACGAACGGCTTGCCGTCGCGGGCCCCGCCGACGAGGTCAAGGACCTCGCCGACACCATCGACGGGCTGCTGGAACGCCTGGAGGCCTCCTTCGCCGCCCAGCGCCGCTTCGTCGCCAACGCCTCCCACGAACTGCGCACACCGCTGGCCACCATGCGGGCCTCGGTGGACGTGGCCCTGGCCAAACCGGAACCTGCCCCGCCCTCGACGGTCGCGCTGGCCGACCGGCTGCGCACCGAACTCGACCGGGTCGACAGCCTCCTGGAGGGGCTCCTCGCCCTCGCCCAGGCGCAGCACGGCACGCTCGCCGACCGCGAACCGGTCTCGCTCGGCGACCTGGCGTCCAAGGCGCTGGCCGCCCGCGCCCCCGCCATCGACGCCAAGAGCCTGACCGTGGACGACGGCGACCTTGGAGACGCGGCATGGACGCGGGGCAGCCGCACGCTCCTGACCCGGATGGCCGACAACCTGATCGACAACGCCGTCGTCCACAACCGCGACGGAGGCCGCATCCGGGTATCCGCCACCGCCGGCAGAGCGACCGTCCGGCTGACCGTGGAGACCGGCGGCCCGATCCTCGATCCGCGGCACGTCGCCCGGCTCGGCCGCCCCTTCCAGCGGCTCGCCGCCGACCGCACCACTTCGGGAACCGGCTCCGGCCTCGGGCTGTCGATCGTCGAGGCGATCGCCGACGCCCACGGCGGCCGCCTCGACCTGTTCGCCCCGCCCGAAGGCGGGCTGCGCGCCACCGTCTCCCTCCCCCGCGCAGGCGGCGCGGCGTGAGGATCCTGGTGGTCGAGGACGCGGTCGCGCTCGCCGAGGTCGTGGCCGAGGGGCTGCGCGACCAGGGCATGGCCGTCGACATCGCCCACGACGGGCTGTCCGCCGCCGCCAAGCTCGACCTCGCCGGCTACGACGTGGTCGTCCTCGACCGGGACCTGCCCGGCGTCCACGGCGACACCCTCTGCCAGATGATCACCGAGCGGGACGACCGCGCCATGGTCCTCATGCTCACCGCGGCCGGCTCGCCGGGCGACCGGGTCACGGGCCTGACGCTCGGGGCCGACGACTACCTCGCCAAGCCGTTCCACTTCCCGGAGCTGGTACTGCGCGTCCGCGCACTGGCCCGCCGCCGCCCCTCCGCCCGCCCGCGCACGCTGCGCGCGGCCGGCGTGGAACTCGACCCCGTACGGCGCCTGGCCACCCGCGACGGGCGGCGGCTCAACCTGTCCGTCAAGGAGTTCGCGGTCCTGGAGGCGCTGCTGCGCGCCAGCCCCGCCTTCCTCAGCGCCGAGGACCTCCTCGACCAGGTCTGGGACGAGAACACCGACCCGTTCACCAACACCGTCCCGGTCACCATCGGCCGCCTGCGCCGCAAGCTCGGCCCCCCGCCCATCATCACCACCACGCCCGGCGTCGGCTACCGCATCCCCGACCCGCAAGAACAGCCCTGACCAGCCTTGCAGGATCGCAGGCGGCGGCCCTGCGTCGGCTCAGGGGGCCGCAACGGCCGGTCACCGACCGGAGACCTCAGTAGGAGCTCTCCCGGCCATCGATCAGGATCCGCAGTCCCGGCCGCGGCGAATCGGACTCGGGCCGCGGCACCGCCTCGGACGGCGGGACCGAAAGGTCGGGAAGCCCGGCGCCGAAGTCCCAGTGGTCCTGGTACAACTCGTCCACGCCGGTCCGGTACGCGTAGGTGCTGTAGTAGTAGACGGCGTGCTCGCGGGTCTGCCGCAGCGCGCCGTCCGTGCCGAGCCACACGTCGAAGGTCAGGCGCCTGATGCCGTGGCGCCGCAGATGGTCGCCGAGCGCGGCCAGAAGCGGGTCATCGACGTCGGAGCGCGGGGGCTCAAGGCCCAGCGAATACCGGTGCACCGGCTCGCCCGCGACCTCCTCGACCCCGGCGTGGAGCGGACGCGAGAGCCGGTGGACTCCGGCGCTCGTCATGCGCCAGCCGTCCGCCCAGCCCGCCGGGCGTTCCTCGTGCCACCTCCACGCCGTGCCCGTCCGTTCCCCCTCTTTCCGGGTCTGCACGCGGAAGACGTCGGAGCCGGCGAACAGCAGCTCGCCTGCCTCGTCCCCCGTGTCGAACTGGAAGGGCCTTGCGCCCGCGCAGTGGCGACCTCACCCGCGACAGCCTGTGCCGTGTGGTCGTGACCCTTCGGTCGGGGGCGAAATGAGCGGCTCGTATGCTGCACTCCGTGAACGTCTCCCGCCTCCGTGTACCGCCCCTGCCGGGCCCTGGACGCGCGTGACGCCGGGTGAGGCGCTCGCCGTGTTCGTGGCGGGCATGGGCGCGGGCGCGATCAACACCGCGGTCGGGTCCGGGACGCTGATCACGTTCCCGGTGCTGCTGGCCACCGGGATGCCGCCGGTCACGGCGACGGTCTCCAACGCGCTCGGCCTGATCCCCGGCTCCGTCAGCGGCGCCATCGGCTACCGGCGGGAACTGGCCGGGCAGCGGCGGCGCGTCCTGAGGCTCGGCGCCGCGTCACTGATCGGCGGTGTCACCGGGGCCGCGCTGCTGCTGGCCCTGCCCGCCTCGTTCTTCGAGACGATCGTGCCGGTGCTGGTGGGCCTCGCGCTGGTCTTGGTCGTCCTCCAGCCCCGGATCAGCCGGAGGCTACGCGAGCGCCGCGAACGGACCGGCGAGGCCGCACACCCCGACGGGGGTCCTCTGCTGTTCGTGGGGCTGGCGCTGGCCAGCGTCTACGGCGGCTACTTCGCCGCCGCCCAGGGGATCATCTACATGTCCCTGATGGGCATCCTGCTCGACGAGGAGATGCAGCGCCTCAACGCGGTCAAAAACGTGTTCGTCGCCCTCGTCAACACCGTCGCCGCCGCGTTCTTCCTGTTCGCCGCCGAGTTCGACTGGACGGCCGTCGCGCTGCTGGCCGTGGGCTCGGCCATCGGCGCCCAGGCCGGGGCCGCGGCGGGCCGCCGTTTCAGCCCCGCGGTCCTGCGGACCCTGATCGTGGTGGTCGGCGGCACGTCCATCGTCCAGCTCCTCCTCCGCTGACCCGGTCATACTGATGGGGTGCGCCGACCTTTCGTCCACGAAGCGGCCGTCCTCATGGAGGCCGGTGGAGACTCCAGGGCCCCGGGCGGGGCCGTCACGGTCGCGCTGTGCGGGCACTGGGACCACGAGCCGCCCTGCCCGCTGGCGCCCCACCGCACCACCGCCGAGCGCGACGGCGACCGGCTGAGGCTGCGCGTGCTGTTCGCGGCCGACCCGGCGGACGAGACCGAGGTGCGCGCCCGGATCGAGGCCGCCTTGTCCGCAGGCGTCCTGGACGGCCCTGACGGCGTCACCACCCGCTGGCAGCTCGCCGAGGCACGCCCCGGCCCGGTCCGCTCGGAAGAGACCGAGCACGCCGAGGCCTGGCTCACGGACCGGGGCTCGCGGAAGGCTCCGGATTGAGCGTGTCGAAGTACGCCCGGCCGGCGACGGGATCGAGGTAGAAGGCGCCCGTGGCCGTGATCTCGGCGTCGAAGCGTCCGCTGTGCAGCCATCTCGCGCCCTTGGGCATGAGGCCGGCGAGCGCCTCCGGAACGCCGGTCGGCGTCTCGGGCCGGAACCCGTGGCGCGGGTCCCGCACGATGGCGTCGGCGCGGCCCGATCCCAGGCGGGCGATTCCCACGACGCGGACGTCGGTGGGCCCGGGGACCGATCCCCTGGAGTCCTTGCCCAGCGCGTAGCCGAGCCAGTGCGCGTCCGAGAGGGGGCCGAGCGCGCGGAACCGGCGCTCCAGCGGCTCGGTGTCGGTGCGGACCTTCGCGCCCTCGCCCGCGCTCTTCTGCTCCGACGAGCAGGCCGACAGCACCGACAGTGCGCCGAAGAGCAGCATCGCCCGCCGCCCGCTCCGGAAGTCCATCGGGTGATCGTAATGGCCGGCTCACGGGGCGCGAACGTCCGTACGTCCTTATGATCCCTTTCGCCCCGGCTTGCTTTCCTCGAATTCCGGAGGGGCAGGGAGGCGGGGGCCACGAGCGGGGCGGTCGTCGCCCTGCCCCTCCCCACACGGGGAACGGGGAGGAGGCGAAGCGGGACGCCCCCTGAACACCGGCGCCTTCCAGTAGACCGGGAACCGCTGGAAGGCGCCGGGCCGGACTCATTCGGGGTCGGTGGTGATGCCCAGGCGCTTGGCCTCCCGGGTCAGTTCCTCGGCGGCGCCGCCGCCCTCGGTCGCGGCCTGGAGCTCGTGGGCGAGCTGCTCCAGTTCTGCGCCGCCCGCCATGAGCGCGGTCACCTCGTCCCGCGTGATCTCCTCCTTCGCCCGGTACGCGACGCTGCGGCCCCGCTTGAGGACGAGGAACCGGTCCCCCACCGGGTGGGCGTGGTGCGGGTTGTGGGTGATGAAGATGACGCCCAGCCCGCGTTCCCGGGCCTGCACGATGTAGCGCAGGACGACACCGGCCTGCTTGACGCCCAGCGCGGCCGTGGGCTCGTCCAGCACCAGCACCTTCGCGCCGAAGTGGACGGCGCGGGCGATCGCCACGCACTGGCGTTCGCCGCCGGACAGGGTGCCGATGGGCTGGTCGACGTCCCGCAGGTCGATGCCCATCTCCAGGAGCCGGGCCCTGGTCGTGCGGCGCATGTACTCGGTGTCGAGGCGGCCGAAGCCCTTGCGCTTCTCCGAGCCGAGGAAGAAGTTGCGCCAGACGGGCATCAGCGGCACCACGGCCAGGTCCTGGTAGACGGTGGCGATGCCCCGGTCGAGGGCCTGGCGGGGAGAGTCGAACGCGACCGGGGTCCCCTCCACGTGGAAGGTGCCGGAGTCGTGCCGGTGCAGCCCGGCGACGATCTTGATGAGGGTGGACTTGCCCGCGCCGTTGTCGCCGAGCACGCAGGTCACCTCGCCCGCGGCGACCTCCAGGGACACCTCGCGGAGGGCGATCACGTTGCCGTAGTTCTTGCCGACGCCGTCCAGGCGCACCAGGGGATGCTCGGTCACCGGGAGGCCTCCACCCTGCGCCGCACCACCAGGTTGACCACCGTGGCGAGGAGCAGCATCGCGCCGAGGAAGAACTTGAACCAGTCGGGGTTCCACTCGGCGTACACGATGCCCTTGTTGGTCATGCCGAAGATGAACGCGCCGATCGCGGCGCCGATGGCCGAGCCGTAGCCGCCGGTCAGCAGGCAGCCGCCGATCACCGCGCAGATGATGAAAAAGAACTCGTTGCCCACGCCCTCACCCGACTGGACGGAGGCGAACGCGAACAGCAGGTGCATCCCGGAGACCCAGGCGCAGAACGCCACGCCCATGAACAGGCCGATCTTGGTCCGGTCGACCGGGACGCCGACCGCCCGGGCGCTGGCCGCCGCCCCGCCCGACGCGAAGATCCAGTTCCCGGTGCGAGTGCGCAGCAGCAGCCAGGTCGCCGCCGCGACCAGCAGGATCCACCAGAACACCGTGATGTTCACGTTGACCCCGGCCAGCTCGACGTCGGAGGCGAACACCGCGCGGGCGGAGGAGAAGCCGTCCATGTCGCGGATCGAGTCGGTGGCGACGTTGCCGGTGACGGCCTTGGTGACGCCGAGGTTGGCCCCGGCGAGCATGAAGAACGTGGCCAGCGTGATGATGAAGCTCGGCAGCCCCGTCCTCACGTAGAGGACGCCGTTCAGCAGCCCCAGCCCGAGGGTGAGCACCAGCGAGATCGCCACCCCGGCCCACACGTTCAGGGTGAGCTGGTAGCTGACCAGGGACGCGATCAGCGCCGAGGTCGTCACCATCACCCCGGCGGACAGGTCGAACTCCCCGCCGATCATCAGCAGGGACACCCCCACCGCCATGATCCCGAACGTCGAGCTCGCGTACAGCACCGTGGAGAACGACCCGGCCCGCAGGAACGCGTCCGCGACCACGGAGAAGAACACGAACACCGCGACCGCGCCCAGCAGCGCCCCCAGCTCGGGACGGCCCAGCAGCCGGCGCAGCGGGGAGCGCCGGGCCAGCCGCTCGTCCGCGGCGACCGGCGGCCGGGCGACGGCCTGGCTCATGCCGCCTCCTTCCTGGGGGCGGTCCCCCAGACCCCCCGAACGGCTCCGCCGCTCTCGCTGCCCTTCCCGGGGGCGATCCCCCAGACCCCCCGAACGGCTCCGCCGCTCTCGCTGCCCTTCCCGGGGGCGATCCCCCAGACCCCCCGAACGGCTCCGCCGCTCATCGGGTGCCCCGGTTGGCGAACTGCTCGATCGCCGCCGCGGTGTCCTTGGTGACGATGGCGGGCCCGGTCAGCACCGGACGCCCGCCGCCGATCACGTTGCCGTTGTTCTTCAGCAGCCACAGCTCGTCGACGGCCCCGTACCCCTGCAGATAGGGCTGCTGGTCGACGGCGAACTGGATGGTCCCGGCCTTGAGCGAGGCCACCAGGTCCTTGTTCATGTCGAAGGTGGCGACCTTGGCCTTGCCGCCGGTCTCCTTCACCGAGTCGACGGCGGTCGCGGCGAACGGCGCCCCGAGCGTGAGGATGCCGTCGACGTCCTTGTCGGCCTGGAGCTTGGCGGTGATGGACGACTTCACCTGCGGCATGTTGGTGCCAGGCACGAACAGGTTCTCCAGCTCCCCGCCGAAGGTCTTCTTCGCCCCGGCGCAGCGGTCCTCCAGGCCCACGTTGCCCTGCTCGTGGATGACGCACAGCGCCCGCTTGGAACCGATCTTGGCGAGCTCGCGGCCGGCGGCCTCGCCCGCGATCGACTCGTCCTGCCCGAAGTGCGCGACCGCGCCGAACCTCGCCGACACGTCGGCGCCGGAGTTGATGGACACGACCGGGATCTTGGCGGCGACGGCGCGGGCGACGACGTCCTTCATGGCGTCGGGCTTGGCGAAGGTGACGATGATGCCGTCCACCTTCTTGTCGATGGCCGCCTGGACGAGCTGGGCCTGCTTGCCGCCGTCCGGGTCGGCCGAGTACAGGAACTCGACGTTGCTCTTGGCCGCGGCCGCCTGGGCGCCCTTCTGCACGATGTCCCAGAACGTGTCGCCCGGCCCGGAGTGGGTCACCATGGCGACGGTCATCCGTTCGGTCCTGGCGCCGCCGGCGCCGGCGGACTCCTCGGCCTTCTTGCCGCCCGAACCGCTGCACGCGCTCAGGGCCAGGGCCAGCAACCCGGCGGCCGCCAGGGCCGGCAGGCGTCTGGGCGCGGTGCGCTTCGTGCTCTCGGCTTGCCTCGGGATCTTCTTCGCGGCGGTGCGGCTCATCGCTGGGCTCCGTTCTCCCTGAGGGGTGGGTCTGGGTGAACTGAGTATGTATCAGAAGTGACTTACGTTTCGGTGGTGACTTTCACGCGGCGACCTCCGACAGGTACTCCAGGCAGGCGCGGACGTCCTCGTACGGTCCGGAGGCGGGTTCGGGCTCCTCTGTGATGATGGCGTCCTGCTCCATGACGTACCAGCCCTCGTAGCCGGAGTGCTCCAGGGCGCGGATGATCCCGGAGACGTCGATGTCCCCCTGCCCCAGGGGCCGGTACAGGCCCTCGCGCACGGCCTGGGTGTAGGGGGTCAGCCCCTGCCGTACGCGATCGGCGAGCGGCACGTCCACGTCCTTGAGGTGGACGTGGGAGATGCGCGGCGCCGCGAACCGCGCCAGCAACAGGGGGTCGGTGCCGCCGACGAGCAGGTGGCCGGTGTCCAGGCACAGCGGCACGCTGCATCCGCCGAGCACGCGCTCGACGTCCGCGCGGCCCTCCACGACCGTGCCGACGTGGGGGTGCAGGGCGACCGAGCGGCCGCGCTCGCCGGCGCGCACGGTGATCGCGTCGAGGTTGTCCAGCAGCGTCCGCCACGCCCGGGTGTCGAGGCCGGGCCGCCGGTCGTAGCCGGGGAGGCCGGTGGCGGCGGCCAGGACCAGCGTCGCGCCGTTGCCCAGCGCGTCCATCGCCCGCTCGACCTCCGGCAGCGGGTCGTGCGCCGGATCGTGCAGGACGGCCGGGACGAACGCGCCGACCGGCTCCAGCTCGTACTCGGCCAGCAGCCGGTCGCGCTCGCCGGGGGCGGCGGGCAGGAACCCGTCCGGGCCGAGTTCGGTGGCGGTCAGGCCAAGGTCGCGCATCTCGGCCAGGACCCGCCGGGGGGAGAGCTGGTGACCCCAGCCGGGGACCTCGCAAACCCCCCAGGAAATGGGTGCGCCTGCCAGCCTCATCGCCGGACCTCCTCAGGTTGGACGACCCGGCCCTCGCGCCGGGAGATCTCGCACGCCTCGGCGAGGTAGAACGCCTCGAGCGCCTCCTCGGGCGGGCAGGGGTTGGTGCGCCGTCCCGCGATCACGTCGGCGAAGGCGCGCAGTTCGGCGTCGTAGGCGTCGGCGAACCGCTCCAGGAAGCCGCTGTAGGCGGGCGGGCGCGCGGCCTTCTCCTCGGCCGCCGCCTCGCCCTCCGCGTCGGCCGCCGCGTCGCCCGCCGCGTGCCGTCGCGCCGGGCGTCCCGCGGCCGGGCCCGGTGCCGGGACGGGCGTGACGGGCGTGCGGTCGTCGAGCCCGGCGACGAGGCTCTCCTTGGAGCCGAACAGCTCCAGCCGCACGTCGTAGCCGGCGGCGTTGTAGCGGCTCGCGCCGATCATGGCGAGGGTGCCGTCGTCGAGGCCGAGCAGTGCGGCGCCGGTGTCGACGTCGCCGCACGCGCGGAAGATCTCGTCGCCCCTGTTGGAGCCGGCGGCCATCACCCAGGCGACGTCCCGTCCGGTGACGTGGCGGATGGCGTCCAGGTCGTGGATCGCGCAGTCGCGGAACAGGCCGCCGGAGGCGGGGATGTAGCCGGGCGGCGGCGGGGCGGGGTCGAAGCTGCACGACCGCACGGTGTGCAGCCAGCCGAGCCGGCCCGCGGAGACGGCCTCGCGGGCGGCGATGTGGCCGGCGTCGAAGCGGCGCTGGAAGCCGACCTGCACCGGGACGCGGGCGGCGCGGGCCGACCGGACGATCTGGAACGTTCCATCAAGATCCGCGGCGAGCGGCTTCTCGCAGAACACCGGTATCCGCGCGCGCAGGCCCCGCTCGACCAGCGCCGCGTGCGCGTCCGTCGCCGCGGTCACCACCAGGCCGTCCAGGCGCGGCCCCGGCGGGCCCTCCCCGAACAGGTCCGCCACCGACTCCGCCGCCCGCACGTCCACGGGCCCGGCGCCGTCCGGCCGCCCGCCCGCCGCCGCTCCGCGCGCCGGTCCGCATGCCGGTCCGGCGCGCAGCCGGGCCGCCAGCTCCCTCGCCCGGGACGGGTCGGCGTCGGCCACGACCAGCGCCTCCACCTCGGGCAGCTCGCACAGTGCCGCGGCGTGGCGCGCCCCGATGCGCCCCGCTCCGGCCAGTCCGATCCTCATCGATCCTCCCGGTCGGCCTCGCTGGGGGACGCCGCCGGCCGACCCCGGCGGCACCGGACGCCGGAGCCGGGACCGAGGGCGCCGGGCGGCGCTCCGGCCGGAGCCGGCGGCCGGATGGAACCCGAGTGTGCTGGAGCGTTCCACCTGCGTCAACGCCCTACCCTGGCGCCCGGGCCGTTCCGACCTGTCCGCAAATGGTCCCGTCTCGCGGCGGGCGGCTCCGGCGCGCCGGTTCCGTGAAACGTGACCAAGCGCTAGTTTGTTGCCATGCGGGTCTTCCTCACCGGCGCGTCCGGCTTCGTCGGCTCCCACACCGTGCGCTCCCTGCTGGCCGCCGGGCACCGGCCGCGCGCCCTGGTCCGCGACCCCGGCAAGGCCGCCAAGGTGCTGGCCCGGATCGGCGTCCCCGCCGGCGACGTCGAACTGTTCCCCGGCGACATGCTCGACGCCGGCGCGGTCAACGAGGCGCTCGACGGCTGCGACGCCGCCGTCCACGCCGCCGCCGCGATCGGCGTGACCGGAGGCGGCGCCACCGGAGGCGCCGCGGCCGGCGGCGGCGACCCCGAGAACGGCCTGGTCCGCGTCAACGTCGCCGGCACCCGCAACGTCGTCGGCGGCGCCGTCGCCCGCGGCCTGGAACGCGTCGTCCACGTCTCGACCATCGCGGTGTTCGTCCCGTCGCCGGGCCCCCGCATCACCACCGACGGCCCGCTGGCGGCGCCGCGCACCGGCTACGGCCGCTCCAAGCTCGCCGCCGAACGCTACGTGCGCGACCTCCAGGCCGAGGGCGCGCCCGTCACCATCGTCTACCCCGGCGGCGTCTGCGGCCCCGACCAGCCCGTCCTGGACGCCCTCATGGAAGGGCTCTCCGCCGCGCTCGACCTGGCCTGGCCGCTGCCCCCGGGCGGCGTCTCGGTCATCGACGTGCGCGACCTCGGCGAGGCCCTCGCCCGCGCCGCCACCAGGCCCACCCCCGACCGGCTCCTGCTGGGCGGCCACTACCTGACCTGGCCGCAGTACGCCGACCTGTGCGACCGGCTGACCGGCCTCCGCTGCCGCCGCCTGCGCGTCCCGGCCGGCGTCATGCTCGGCGCCGGCTCGCTGCTGGACGCGGCCAAGCGCGTCCGCGACTTCGACTACCCGCTGACCCGCGACGCCGCCGAGTTCATGGTCAGGCTCGTGCCCACCGACGACGCACCCGCCCTCGACGCCCTCTCCCTCACCCTCCGCCCGGTCGAGGAGACGGTCGAGGACGGGCTGCGCTGGCTGGCCGAGGCCGGCCACCTCCGCCGGGCCGGAAGGCTGGCGCCCCGGCCCGTCACGTCCGCGAAGAACCCCGCCGCCACGAAGAAGCCCACCACCACGAAGGAGCGACCCATGCCGACCCTCGCCAAGCGCTACCTGGGGCCGCTCTTCGAGCGCATCTCGGGGGCGCCCTGGTTCTCCAAGGTGGGGCCGAAGATCGTCCCGCCGCTCGACCGCGCCCTCCACAAGGCCAGCGGCGGCCGGTTCCTGCTCGGCCAGTCGCTGGTGCCGAGCCTGGTGCTGACCACCACCGGCGCCGTCAGCGGGCAGCCGCGGCAGGCGCCGCTGGCCTGCATGCCCGAGCCCGACGGCTCGTGGATCGTGGTCGGCTCCAACTTCGGCCGCGAGCGGCACCCCGCCTGGACCGGCAACCTGCTCAAGAACCCCGCCGCCGAGGTCAGCTTCCGCGGCCGCACCGTCAAGGTGACCGCCGCCCTCCTGGAGGGGGCCGAGCGGGACGAGGTGTGGCCCCGGCTGGTGCGCGTCTGGCCCGTCTACGACCGCTACGTGGAGCGCGTCGACCGCCGGCTGCGCGTCTTCCGCCTCACGCCGGCCCCATGATCTTGCGGGCGAGCGCCCGCCCGGCCAGCGCGTAGGCCAGCACCACGCCCAGCGCGTTGAGGATCACGTCGTCGACGTCGAACGCCCGGCCCAGCACCGCCAAGCCCTGCACGGTCTCGATCGCCAGCGACAGCAGCACCGCCAGCACCGCCAGCCGCACCGGGCCGCGCAGCTTCGCCGACAGCACCGGCAGCAGCACCCCGAGCGGCGCCAGCAGCAGCAGGTTCCCGCCGACCTGCGGCAGCGCGTCCCGCACCGGCTGGTCGAAGTAGAACCGCAGCGACCGCCCGGGATCGGTGTTGCCGCCCGCCTGCCCGTTGTCGGACACCGGGCTCAGGGTGAGGCGGAAGGCGAAGTAGAAGAACGCCGCCAGCGCCGCGAGCGCGACCACCACGGCGAGCGCCCTCAGCAGCAGGACGTACCAGGGCGGTCTGGAGCCGGCCGTGCGCGCGGCGGCGCCGCCTGCGCGGCTCGCGCTCCGGCCTCCGGTCCTGCGGTTCCCCTTGGCGCCGCCGGCCTTGGCCGCGGTCTTGCCTCCGGGTTTGTTCCCGGGTTTGTTCCCGGCCCTGGGCTTGGCTCCGCCCTTGTTCTTGGACCTGTCCTCGGACTGAGGAGCCGGCTGCTGGGTTTCCGTCTTCTTGGCCGACGTGCCCGCCACGCCCCGCACCTCCACCGCGTCCGGAGAACCGCTTCGCTGCCGGTGCTTGTCCCCGATCCGGGCGCGACTATGCAAAGGGCGGGTCAGGCCCGGGCCGCGAAATCGGCCAGCAGGCGCCGGTCCTCCTCGGGCGGACGGGCGGTCGCCGGATCGCCGGTGTAGGTGTCCAGAAGGAGGTGGGTGGCGCCCAGACGGGCGAACGCCGCCGCCTCGCGGAGGGCCCGGTCCGGGTCGGCGGCGTCCAGGCGGACGCGCGGCGCCAGCGCGGGAACGGGACGGCCCAGCTCCTCGGCGGCGGCGCGGAGCGCGGGCAGGCCGGTGTCGCGGACCCACTCGGGGGTCTGGTTGATCGGGTGCCAGGCGTCCCCGTGGCGGGCCGCCCGGCGGAAGGCGGCGGCGCTCTGCCCGCCGACCCAGACCGGCGGGTGCGGCGAGGCGGCGGGATGCGGCCGCGGGTCGACGGTCTCGCCGCCGTAGGTGACCGAGTCCTCGGTCCAGGCGCGGACGACGACGTCCAGGTACTCGTCGGTAAGGGCGCCGCGGCGCCCGTACGGGACGCCCAGCGCCGCGTACTCCTTGCGGGCCCAGCCGACACCGACCCCGAAGATCAACCGCCCCCCGCTGAACCGGTCGAGGTTCGCGGTGACCCGGGCGGTCTGCAACGGGTGCCGGTAGGGCAGGACGGTCACCGTCGTGCCGAGCCCGATGCGCCCGGTCTGCCCGGCGAGCCAGGCCAGGGTGGTGAACGGGTCGTAGAACGGCGCCGGATACTGCTCGGCCACGTCCGGCGTCACCGCCACATGGTCGGAGATCATCGCGAAGCCGAAGCCCTCGTCCTCGGCGAAGCGCGCCCAGCCGGCGAGCGTCTCCGGGGTCGCCGAGGGGCCGAAGTTGAGGATGTTGATGCCGAACTCCATACGCGGGGGAACGGGCGGGGGTGGCCCGCGTGTTCCTGCCGCGCGATCAGGGCCCGGCGAGAAGGGGGTCGGACCGGTAGAGCTCGGCCGCCTCGATGTCACCGATCTCCTCGCACAGCCGGGCCAGCGCACGCATCGTGTGCGCCACCCGCACCCGCGCCCCGAGCCGCCGCCACACCGCCAGCGCCTTCAGATGGGCGTCGATGGCCGCGTGGTGGTCGCCCGCCGAACGGGCGAGCACCGCCATGATGTCCAGCGCGGCCGCCTCGTCCCAAGGGTGCGGCGAACGTTCCAGCGTCTCCCGGGCCAGCTCCTCGGCCTCCCCGTGCCGTCCCTCGGCGGCCAGCAGCGCTCCGATCTCGCCGATGACCGAACCGGTCTCGAAGTCGTCCCCGAGATTGACCAGAATCGTCAGGCCGCGCTCCAGGCACGCCGCCGCGTCCGCCATCCGGCCCTGCTTCAGGTACGCCAGCCAGCAGTTCTTCAGCATCCACAGCTCGGACATCGGCGCCCCGCACGCCTCGAACGCCTGCCGGGCCTCCTCGAACAGCGGCAGGTAGCCGCCGTGCTCGCCGCGCTCGCGGCGGCGCAGGCACAGAGTGAACAGGGCGCGGCCCCTCCCGAGAGGGTCGAACAGCGGCCGGGACGGGACCGTCGCCCCCTCGGCCGGCTCGTGCGGCAGCGACTGGTAGGTGGTCATGGCACGCTCGGCGTACTGGAGGCCGGCGCCCAGATCGAGCCTGCTGCCCTCGGCGTCGACGAGGAGGCCGAGCATGCACGCCCTCCCGCGCCGGTCGTCCTGGTGCTCGGCCACCCGCAGCCCCTCGTGCAGCACGGCCACCCACTCGTCGTACCGGCCGCGCATGTCGAAGTACGTCGTGAGGCTCTGCGCGAACGGCCACGCGGGGCACCCCGCGTCACCCGCCCGGAGGACCTGGGCGCGCAGATGGGGACGCTCCTCGTCGAACCAGGTCAGCGGGTCCGCGCGGGCCGCGGCGCGCGCCTCCTCGGGAGCAGTCCAGAGCGGATCGGGGGCGGGGTCGAGGCCGTACCAGTGCGGCAGCCCCGCGTCGGCCGCCGCCGCCAGGTCCTGCCAGGCGCCCAGGAGCCTGCGCACCGCCGCGCGGCGCGTCGCGGCGTCGTCCCGCGCGACCAGCTCGCGCGCCAGCAGGTGGATCAGGTCGTGGACCCGGTACCGCGGGCCCGTGACACCGCGCCCGGCGGGCTCGACCAGATGGGCGTCGACCAGATCGTTCAGCAGCCGTTCCGCGGTCTCCGCGCGCCCGCCCAGCAGCGCCCCCGGCACCCACGCGGGGAACTCGGCGTCCTCCAGCAGGCCCAGACCGCGGAACAGGCGCCGCTGATCGCCGGTGAGGGCGTCGTAGGCGTCCTGGAAGCTGGCCCGCACGCCCAGATCCCCGACCTGGAGCCAGTCGAGCCGGTCGCGGTGCGAGGCCAGCCGCCGCGCCATGTCGGCCACCGTCCAGCCGGGCCGCGACGCCAGCCTGGCCGCGGCGATCCGGATGGCCAGCGGCAGCCCGCCGCACAGCCGGACGATCTCGGCGATCTCGCCCGCGGCCTCATCGTCCTTCACAACCGCGATCGAGCGGAAGAGCGCCGCGCCCGCGTCCCGCGGCAGCGCCTCCAGCGGCACCACCCGCATCTCGCCCGCGCCGCCGCCCGCCGCCCCGGCCCCCGGAAGCCTGCGGCGGCTGGTCAGCAGCACGGCGCAGCGCGGCTCGGCCGGCAGCAGCGGCTCCAGGTCCGCCAGATCCGTCACGTCGTCGAGCACGATCAGCACCCGCCGGGTCGCCAGCAGCTCCCGGAAGAGGGCGGCGCGCTCGTCCAGCCCGGACGGCACCCCCGCGGGCGGGACGCCCAGCGCGTGCAGGAAACCGGCCAGCACCTCCGCCGGGCCGCCCGGACGGCCGCGTAACCGCGCGTACAGCTGCCCGTCGCCGTAGGCCGCGCGGTGCGCGTGCGCCAGCCGCAGCGCGAACGCCGTCTTGCCGATGCCGCCGGGCCCGGTCACGGCCACGCGGGCGGGCGCCGTCCGCGCCGGATCGGCGAGGACGGCCGACAGCTCCGCCAGCAGGCCCTCCCGGCCCACATGCCCCGGGACGTCGGCGGGGAGCTGCCGCGGCACCACGTAGGGGCGGCCGCGCACCGCCTCCGGCTCGTCCGGCCCCTGCACGCCCGTCAGGATCGCGCGGTGCAGCTGCTGGAGGCCGGTGGACGGCTCGATGCCCAGCTCGTCCACCATCCGGTCCCGCAGGTCGCGGAACACGCGCAGCGCGTCGGCGGGACGCCCGGCCCGCGCCAGCACGGTCATCAGCTGCCCCCGGCAGCGCTCCCGCAGCGGATGGTCCCGGATCAGCCCGCGCAGCTCCACGACCAGGCCGTCGTGGCGGCCCAGCGCGATGTCGGCGTCCACGCGGTCCTCCACCGCGGCCAGCCGCAGCTCCTCCCAGTCGGCCGCGCCCCGGACGTACGGGGAGGGCAGGTCGGCGCAGACCGGGCCGCGCCAGCGGGCCAACGCGGTGCGCAGCAGCGCGGCGGCCGGGCCGGGCTCCCCCGCCGCCAGCCGCTCCCTCGCCCGCCGGACCTCGTCGCGGAAGTCGTCGAGGTCGAGCTGCCCCTCGGAGATCCGCATCCGGTAGCCGGGCGGGCGCGTCTCGATCGGCGCGGACGCGCGGTCGCCGCCCGCGCCCAGCACCCTGCGCAGCCGCGACACCATGCCCTGCAGCTGCACGCGCCACGAGTTCGGCGGATCGCCCTCCCACAGGACGTCGACGAGGCGATCCACCGACACCACCCGGTCGCGCTCCAGCAGGAGCAGCGCCAGCACCGTACGCACCTGCGGGCCGCCGAGATCCAGCGGGCGGCCCGCACGCTCGGCCGACACAGGACCGAGCACGCGAAAATAGAGCCCACCGCCCATACGCCCGCAACTCTAACGAGCGTCCCCGCGCCGCCGAAGGGATCCCACGGCCGCGCGGAGGCCACATGCGGCCGGTCGGCCCTCGCCGTTTCCGAGCCGTTTCCAAGCCGTTTCCAAGCCGTTTCCGAGCGTCCGGGTGAACGGGGAAGGGCACGCCCCCGTCCACCCCGGACGCTGTGACGCGAGGCTCCTCCCAGGCCCCGCGCCACAGGGCCGCCTGCCGCACCCGGAGCATCTGCGGACCAGCACCTTCCCCCGCAGGACCCACACCATGCCCGCCCCCGTAGGGGCCGCTACAGGCCACCCTGTGCGCAGAGCATGACGCACGCCGCTAAGAATCCGCTAAGCGCCGCCGCGCCCGAGGGGCACGTCCGGGAATGGGCGGGCGCCCGCGCCGGAATCCGGCACGGGCGCCCGTTCCTCCGCTCGCTCAGGCCGCGACAGTCGCGTCGCTGGTCGCCGGCTCCAGCGCCAGGTCCAGCACCTCCCGGACGTCGCTGACCGCGAACACCGTCATGTTCTCCAGCACCTCGGCCGGGACGTCCTCCAGGTCCGGCTCGTTGCGCTTGGGCACGATCGCGGTCGTGATGCCCAGCCGGCTGGCGGCGAGCAGCTTCTGCTTCAGCCCGCCGATCGGCAGGACCCGCCCGGTCAGCGACACCTCACCGGTCATCGCCACATCGGAGCGGACCGGCCGGCCCGACAGCAGCGAGGCCAGCGCCGTGGTCATCGTGATGCCCGCGCTCGGGCCGTCCTTGGGGATCGCCCCGGCGGGCACGTGGACGTGCACGCCGCGCTCCTTCAGGTCGCCGACCGGAAGCTCCAGCTCCGCCCCGCGCGAGCGCAGGTAGCTGAGCGCGATCCGGGCCGACTCCTTCATGACGTCCCCGAGCTGGCCGGTCAGCGTCACCCCGGTGTCGCCGGTCTCCTTGTCGGCCAGCGACGCCTCGATGTAGAGGACGTCGCCGCCCGCGCCGGTGACCGCCAGCCCGGTCGCCACGCCCGGCACCCCGGTACGCCGCTCGGACCTGCTCAGCTCGACCTCCGGCGTGAACCGGGGCCGGCCCAGGTAGTCCTTCAGGTCGCCGGCGCCGACCGTGACGGGCAGCTCGGTCTTCTCGAGCGCCACGTTCGCGGCGATCTTGCGCAGCACCCGGGCGATCGAGCGGTCCAGCGACCGCACTCCCGCCTCCCGGGTGTACTCCGAGGCCAGCAGCCGCAGCGCGCCGTCCTCGAAGGACACCTCCGACGCCTCCATCCCCGCCTTGTCGAGCTGGCGCGGCAGCAGGTGGTCGCGGGCGATGGTGACCTTCTCGTGCTCGGTGTAGCCGTCCAGCTGCACCAGCTCCATCCGGTCCAGCAGCGGGCCGGGGATCGCCTCCACCACGTTCGCGGTGGCCAGGAACAGCACGTCGCTCAGGTCGAGCTCGACCTCCAGGTAGTGGTCCCGGAAGGTGTGGTTCTGCTCGGGGTCCAGGACCTCCAGCAGCGCCGCGGTCGGGTCGCCCCGGTAGTCGGCGCCGACCTTGTCGACCTCGTCCAGCAGCACGACCGGGTTCATCGAGCCGGCCTCGCGGATCGCCCGGACGATGCGTCCCGGCAGCGCCCCGACGTAGGTGCGCCGGTGGCCGCGGATCTCCGCCTCGTCCCGGACGCCGCCCAGCGCCACCCGGACGAACGTGCGGCCCATCGCCCGCGCGACCGACTCCCCCAGCGAGGTCTTGCCGACCCCGGGAGGACCGGTCAGCGCCAGCACGGCGCCGCTGCGCCGCCCGCCCACGACGCCCATGCCCCGGTCGGCGCGCCGCTTGCGCACCGCCAGGTACTCGATGATGCGCTCCTTGACGTCGTCGAGGCCGGCGTGGTCGGCGTCCAGGATCTCCCGGGCGCCGGCGATGTCGTAGGCGTCCTCGGTGCGCTCGTTCCACGGGATGTCGAGGACGGTGTCCAGCCAGGTGCGGATCCAGCCGCCCTCCGGGGAGGCGTCGGACGCCCGCTCCAGCTTGTCGACCTCCTTCAGCGCCGCCTCGCGGACCTTCTCGGGGAGGTTCGCGGCCTCGATCCGGGCCCGGTAGTCGTCCTCCTCGTCGGCCGGGTCGCCGTTCAGCTCGGCCAGCTCCTTGCGGATGGCCTCCTGCTGCTGCCGCAGCAGGAACTCGCGCTGGGTCTTCTCCATGCCCTCCTGGACGTCCTTGCGGATGGTCTCCGCCACGTCCAGCTCGGCGAGGTGGTCGCGGGCCCAGCCGATGACCTTGGTGAGCCGCTCGACGGTGTCGGCGGTCTCCAGCACCTCGATCTTCTGCTCGTCGGTCAGGTACGGGGCGTACCCGGCGTTGTCGGCCAGCGCGGAGGGGTCGTCGATGGCCTGCACCACGTCCACGACCTGCCACGCGCCGCGCTTCTGCAGGATCGCGCTGACCAGGCCCTTGTACTCCTTGGCCAGTTCGTGGGCGCGCCCGGTGGCCGGGGGCACCTCGACCCGGGTGCCCTCGATCCACAGCGCCGCGCCCGGCCCGGTGGTGCCGGTGCCGATCCGCACCCGCTCCACGCCGCGGACGACCGCGCCCGGCTCGCCGCCGGGCAGCCGGCCCTCCTGCTCCACGACGCCGAGCGTGCCGACGGCCGCGTACTGGCCGTTGTTCCTGGGCACCAGCAGCACCCGGGGCTTGACGGCCGACCTGATCCCCGGGCCCTTGGTCTGGGCCACCGCCCGGGCCGCCTCGATCGCCGCGCGCACCTCGTTCTCGGACAGGTCGAGGGGCACGACCATGCCGGGCAGAACGGCCCCGTCGTCCAGGGGCAGGACCGGCAGCGTCAGGGTCTCGCTCATGCTCTCAGCTCCAAGTCTGTAGCGATCTGACCCACTCGGGTTGAGTCATACTCACTCAAGAAAACGGAGCACGATTTTGTTTCCGCAGCAACGTTCGCTCTCAGCGATCACGCTACCCGCCGGGAATCGCGCCGCGCCCCCTCCTGCGGCTCCCGCCGTCGGGGACGGCCGGCCCGCGAGGCCGTAGGGTGGCGCCATGAGCGGCGGGTGGACGGACGCGGACGTCGAGCGGCTGCGCGGGCGCGTGGAGGAGCTGACGGCCGGGCTTCCCGGGGTGACCAGCGAGGAGTCGTTCGGGCACGTCTCGTTCATGCTCGGGCGCAAGCGGCTCGCGTGGCTGCTGGTCGACCACCACGGGGACGGGCGGCTCGCGCTGTGCGTGAAGGCCCCGCCCGGCGAGCTGGAGACACTGCTGGCCGCCGACCCCGGCCGATACTTCACCCCGGCGTACGTCCGCACGTGGGTCGGCGTGGAACTGTACGAGGTCGACCCGGACTGGCCGGAGATCGGCGCGCTGCTGGAGCAGGCCTGGCGGATGGTGGCCGGCAAGCGGGCCGTCGCCGCCTACGACGCCGAGCGCGGCTGACCCGTTCGGGCCCGCCCGGCTTCGGCCGGAAACGCACCCTCCGTCACCGCGGCCCCGGAGGCCGATCGGCTTTACCTCCGGCATTTCTTCGTTGACCTTGGTTTACGCCGCCGTGAAGCCTGGGTACTTAACGCAACGAGATCGTGACACAGGGTGAAGGGCAAACCCCGGGGGCGGCAAAGGCCCCCGGATCCCGAGCCCGCGGATCATGGGAGGGTCGCATGCGGTGGACGGCGCGCCAGATCGGGACCGCCGCCCTCGACATCCCTCCCACTGGTCGGTCCGGACGGCCGAGGACGTTCCGGGCCCGTCGCGTCGCCGCCGGTGCCTCCCCCCTTTCGCCCTGGTGCCGGCGGCGACGGCGGCGCGCTCGGACACACCTCGGGTCCTCGGCCGTCTCGGCCCGGCGACCACCGCGCCGCGATCGGAGCACGTCCCCAGGAGCCCGGTGCCGCACGCCCCCGCGGCACCGGTGCCCGCCGCGCCGGGCCGGCGGCATCGTCGAGCCGTGCCGCCGGTCCGGCCTTCACCGGCCCCCGACCGTCACCGTCCGAGGAGAGCGAGGTGAGCGCCGAGCGCAGACAGCCTGTGAGCCGTGACGAAGATCCGGCGGCCCGGACTCAGACCCGACCCCCGTCCTGGGCCGCCCGAGCAGCATGACCGCTGCGCATTGCCCGGCCCGTGGTGGTGCCCCGCCCCCACGGGCCGCGGCGCGTCCGCACCCGGGCAGGGCCGCGGGCGACGAGCCCGGTGCTCAGACCTTGCCGGTGGTCAGACCTTGTTGGGGGTGGTGCCGGGGACGCCGGCGTCGGAGGGGGCGGCCCCGGACTTGCGCGACTCCAGTTCGGCGCGGGCGTCGGCGACGATGCGGCGCTCGATGAAGAAGGCGAGGAAGGGGATCAGCCCCGCCGTCACCATCAGCACCATCTGCTTCAGCGGCCAGGCCGCCTTGCGGTACAGGTCGAACGCCACGCCCAGGTACACGATGTAGAGCGCGCCGTGCGTCGGGGAGATGATCGCCGACGGGGTGCCGTTGCCGCCGATGTAGCGGATCGGCATGCCCACGAAGACCACCAGCAGCAGCATCACGCCGACGACGATGGCCATGACGCGGTACCGGTTGATGGCCGCTTCCACAGATGACTCCTCTGGGCGGTACGGGTCGGACGGCGAACGGGCGGCGAAGGCCCGGGACCGTGCCGGGTGGACGGTCAGTCGCGCCGGTGGGTCTCGGAGTTGAGCCGGGCGAGATAGCGGTTGTAGGCCGCCAGCTGGGGGTCCTCTTCCTCCTGCTGCCGGATGATGGTCCGCTTGACCGCGGCCTCCGCGGGCTCCTCGATGACCTTGGGGGCCTTGCCCGCGGGGTCGTCGCCGAGCTCGTCCCGCATCATCTTGATCCACATCACGATCACGAAGATCGCGAAGATCGGCCACTCGAAGGTGTAGGCCCAGCTGCGGTCGTTGCCCGCCTGCGCGCGGTCGTACTGCCACCACCCGAAGCCGAGGAAGGCGACGCACAGGGTGATCGCCAGCGCATGCAGCCCTAGCCAGCCGGGGGTGAGGAACCTTCGCACGTCATCGAGACTACCCCCGGTGCCGCCGAGCCCGCGCCCGACCCCGGCCCTGCCGGGATTTCGGCGGTTCGCCGCTTTCGCCAAAAGTGTCGGCGGCTGCCTCTAGGTTCGCGGCATGGCGACCAGCACGGCGACGGGCCCCGCCCAGGCCTACACCTATTCGCGTCCCTCGGGGCTGGCCGGGGGGCTCCTCGGCCTGTCCACCTCCGGCGGCACGACGGCCGCCGGGCCGCGGGAGCACCCGCACTTCTTCAGCGGCCTGCTGACCAGGCCCGCACCGGCCGCGGCGGCGCTGCTGGCCGTGGCGGACGTGGCGCAGACCCGCTACCACAAGCCGCAGCCGACCGCGTTCCGCGACCCGGTCGTGACGTGCAACGGCGACCGGCTGCGGCTGGAGTCGTTCTCGGCGTGCTGCGGCGTGTACGCGCGGCTCGACGTGCTCCAGCCCGCGCTCGACGGCGAGGTGCACGAGCGCGGCACCACGAACGTCGACGTCAACGGCCCGCTGCGGGAGGCGCTGGCCCGGGTGGGCGGGGACGATCCGCTGCACCTGGCGGTCGGCGCCGACGAGCTGGCGGTCACCACGCTGGACGGCGCGGTCGTCGAGAAGAAGGTGCCGCTGCCCGAGCGCTGGCTGCGCGGCTTCGCCGAGGTCCAGGTGATCACCTCCGGGTTCGATCCGCGGGCCGCGCTGCCCGGGCCCGAGGCGGTGCGGTTCCTGCGCGGGCTCCCCAAGGGGCAGGGCGGCGGCGTGCTGTGGGCGGTGCCCGCCGGGAGGGGACTGCGGATCACCTCGCGTCCCGTCCCCGGCGCGGTGTGCCTGCCCGGCCCCGACCGGCTGCGGACGATGCTGCCGCTGCTGCGCTTCGCCCGCGGCCTGCGCGCCTACGGCCCGGCGGTGAACGCGCGCGGCGGCCCGGCGGCGAGCGTGTGGGAGCTGGAACTGCCCGGCATGCGGTATGTGCTGGCGCTGTCGCCCGAGCCGCACCGCGGGTTCTCCGGCGAGGGCGCGGTGCTCGACGCGCTCGCCAGCGAGGAGGCCGCCGACGACGCCGAGATGCTGGGGGCGCTGCTGTCGTTCGAGCCGCGGGTGGAGCCCGACCTGCTGGCCGAGCGGGCGGGCATCGACGTGCGCCGGGCCCGCGCCGCCCTGACCCGGCTCGGCACGGCCGGGCGGGTCGGGTACGACACCGCCGAGGCGGGCTTCTTCCACCGCGAGCTGCCCTACGACCCCGAGCGCGTCACGGCGATGAACCCGCGCCTGCGCGACGCCCGCGCGCTGGCCGAGCGGGGCATGGTCACCCTGACCGAGCCTGGCGTGGCGACGGTGCGGGTCGAAGAGCGCACGCACCGGGTCCGGTTCGGCGGCGGTGGCAACAAGGACGGCGGCGGGGACGGCGCGTCCTGCACGTGCCAGTGGTGGACGGAGTACCGGGGCGGGCGGGGCCCGTGCAAGCACGTGATCGCCGCCCGGCTCGTGCGCGGGGAGGCCGCCCGATGAGCATGCCCAAAGTGGACGCCCTGTTCAACGCGGTCAGGGGCGGCAACGCCCGGTACGCCGCGGCCCTGGTGAACCGCCTGGCCGACGAGGAGCGGCGGCGGGCCGCCAGGGACCTGCCCGGCCTGCTGGCCGAGCTCCGGGACGCGGACTCCTCGTGGGGCTGGAGCGCCGCCGGGGTCAAGTCGGCGCTGCTGGTCGCGGGCGCCGGATGCATGTCCGGCCCGGCGGCGGCCGCGCAGTGGCTGACCCGCGCGGACCTGCGGCTCACAAGGGCGTTCGGTTTCGACGGGCACCGCCGTCACGCCGAGCTCGTGGTCAAGGCGGTCGAGGGCCGTCCCGGCGAGTGGCGGGCCGAGGTCGGGCGGCGGCTCGCGGGCCGGCTGCGCGTCACCGACCAGGCGAGCTGGAACGGTGACGTGACCGCCTGGTCGACGTGCGCGCTGCTGCTGCGTTCCGCCGACGCGCCCGTGCCGGAGGAGGACGCCTTCGCCGTGGGCTGGGTGCGCTGGACGGACCCGCGCGCCGTGTCCGGCGATCCGCTGGCGGCGGTCATGGTCGGGCGGATCTTCGAGGTGGAGGCGATCGGCCGGCTGATCGCCTCGCTGGAGGGAATGGAGCCCTGGATCAGGGCCGTGCTCACCCTGGTGGAGGAGAACCGGCTGGACCGTGCGACCGTGCTGGACGGCTGCCTGCGCCGGTTCCTGCGCGGCGGCGCCCAGGGGGAGCTGCGCTGGTACGCGGACCTGCACGACAGGCTGGCCCCCGACCTCGCCGAGGCGACCGCGCGGCTGCGCGACTACCTGCGGCTGCTGCCCGCGGCGCCGCCCCGGGTCGCCGAGCTGGCGCTGCGTGAGGTGCGCCGGGTCGACGCGGCCGGGCGCCTTGACCCGGCCGCGTACTCCGAGGCCGCCGAGGCGCTGCTGTTCCGTCCAGAGCAGAAGCTGGTGCGGGCGACGCTGGCGTGGCTGGCCGAGGGCGCGGCCGCTTCCGGCGACGGCGGGGACCGGGCGGACCGGAGGGACGCGACCCTCTCCGCGCTGGCCGTCGCGTTCTCGCACGAGGCGCACGCCCTCCAGGAACGCGCCACGAGCCTGGCCGTCAAGATCGGGCCCGGAGCGGGCCAGGAGGCCGGCCTGCGGGTCCGGGAGGCCGCCGCGGCGCTCCCCCACGACCTGCGGGAGCGGATCGCCGCGGTGTTCGGCGAGGTCGAGGCCCCTGCCGCGCACGCCGCGCCCGGGGCGCTGCCCCCGCCGCCTCCACCGGCCTCGTTCCCCGGCCCGTTCGGCAGCCCGGCCGAGCTGGCCGAGGAGTTCACCGTCCTGGTGCGCCACGAGCCGTCCTGGACCGACACCGAACGGGTCATGGCCGCGATCACCGAACTCGCCCACCGTGACGCGGAGGCCGTCCGGGCCGCGCTGAAGGGCTTCTTCGACGGCGACCGGGGCGCCTGGTACATGTCGCGCGACTTCGACCGGTACATGTACTCGCCGCACGCCTGGCCGGTCCTGGCGGCCCGTTCGGTGCTGCGGCCGTCCTGGCGCCCGAAGCCCGGCGAGGAGGCCCGGAGCGACGGCCGCCGCCTGCCCGGGCCGCACGACCCGCCGGTGAGCGTCTTCCTGATCCGGCGGATGCGGGAGATCGCCGCGCTGATCGAGCGGGTGCCGCTGCTGCTGGCGACGCCGACACAGGCCAACGGCCACCTCGACCCGGAGGTGCTGGTGGAGCGGATGGAGCGGCTTGAGGCGGTGGGCGCCGAGCCGGGCCCGTACGACCTCGCCCAGGCCCTGCTGCGCCTGCCCCGCGACGCCGCCGGAGCGGGATCCGGCGTGACCGCCCGCGCGGAACGGCTGGAGTCCCCGGCCGGCCGGACGGTGGCCTCCTGGCTGCGGGCGGGCGGCATCGCCGACCCGGTCGTCGAACGCGCCGAGGTCCGGCTCCCCGAGCACCCGTACCTGCCGTCGGTCGCCGTCATGGGGATGGTGCGCCCGGCCGGGGACGTCCCGGAGCGGCTGGCCCCGATCTGGGACTACCCCGGCGACGAGGCGACGTGGCGGAAGGTGCCGGAGTACTTCACCAACGTCAGCTACTCCAGCCCGCCGGCCTGGTGGCCCGCGATGGCGCCGTCCCACGCCGAGCTCGCCGCGGCGCACCTGCTGCCGCAGCTGGTCGCGAGGCTCGACTACTCGAACGACCAGGGCGCGGCGCTGCTCGGGCTGGCCGAGTGCGACGGCCCGGCCGGCGAGGCGACCGGGGCGGCGCTGGCCTACGGCTTCATGGTCGAACCCCTGCGGGAGCGGACCGGGGCTGTGGACGCCTTCCTCCACCTGGCGGCCCGCGGCCGGTTGCCCGCCGCCGCGGTCGGCACGGCCGTCGGCGCCCTGGCCGGGCACCGGCAGGTCAAGCTCGGCCGGGTCGTGGGAGCGCTCGGCGACGCCGCCGCCGCGGGGGCGCACACCGAGGTCTGGGCGGCGGTCGAGGCCGCCCTCCCGGGGGTGCTCGCCGCCCATGCGGGCAAGCCGGTGACGGGCATGGCCGACCTGCTGGCGCTGGGCGTCCGCACCGCGGAGGCCTGCGGGGCGCGGGGGCCGGCGCCGGACGGGCTGGCGGCGGCGGCCGGGCGCGGCGGCTCCACCCGGACGGTCAAGGAGGCGATCCGGCTGCGCGATCTGCTGGCCCGGAACTGAACCGTCCGGAAGCGGCCCCCCATTCGATACCCCTGAGCCGTATAGTGATCGGGCACTTCACGAACAATCCGCATATTCGCGGCTTACTCGACGGCAAGGGGGCCCGATGACGGTACCGGGCACGACCGCCACCCAGGCCCTCTCCGGGCCCCACCCCGCACAGCGCCGGATCCTCGCCGTGCTCACCGCGTCCCAGGTGCTCGGCGGCATCGGCGTGGGCACCGGCGTCGCGATCAGCACCCTGGCCGCCGCCACCATCTCGGGCTCGGAGGCGATCGGCGGGCTGGCGCAGACCAGCGCGGTCGCGGGCGCCGGTGTGCTGGCCGTGCCGATGGCGCGGGCCGCCGCCCGGCACGGCCGGCGCGCCGCGCTGGCCGTCGGCTACGGCGCGGCCGTGGCGGGCACGGTGATCGCCACCGCCGCCACCGCGCTGAGCCACTGGCCGCTGCTGATGCTCGGGCTGTTCCTGGCGGGCGGCGGCGCCGCCGGCGGCCTGGCCGCCCGGTACGCCGCCACCGACCTGTCCGGACCCGGCCGCACCGCCCGCGACCTGTCCACCGTCGTCTGGGCCACCACGATCGGCTCCATCGCGGGCCCCAACCTGGCCGAACCCGCCGACCGCCTCGGGCGGGAACTGGGCCTGGCCGCCTGGTCCGGCCCGTACGCGCTGGCCGCGCTCGCGTTCGCGCTCACCCTGGCCGGGATCGTCGTCCTGCTGCGCCCCGACCCGCTGCACGCGGCGGACCGTCCCACCGACCAGGGGACGCCCGCCGACTCCGGCGGCGGCTGGGAGGTGCTGCGCACCGTCCCCCGGGCCCGCCTCGCGGTCGCCGCCATCGTGGTCAGCCACATGGTGATGGTCTCGGTCATGGTGATGACCCCCGTCCACCTCGGCCACGGCCACGCGAGCCTCACCGTCGTCGGGGTCGTGATCAGCCTGCACATCGCGGGGATGTACGCGCTGTCCCCGCTCCCCGGCTGGCTGGCCGACCGGTTCGGGCGGATCCCCGTCCTGCTCGCCGGCATGGTGCTGCTGGCCGCCGCGGCGGCCCTGGCCGCGGTCTCCGCGCCGCACCACGTCACCCGGCTGTCGATCGCGCTCACCCTGCTCGGTCTCGGCTGGTCGTTCGGGCTGGTGGGCGGGTCGGCGCTGCTGACCGAGTCGGTCCCGCCCGCGCGGCGGCCGTCCGTCCAGGGCCTGTCCGACCTGCTCATGAACGGCGGCGCGGCGATCGGCGGACTGGCCGCGGGCGCGATCGTCACCGCCCTGTCGTACGGTGCACTCGCAACCGCCGCGATGGCACTGGTGTTCCCCATGACGGTGGCGCTGATACTGACCAAGCGAGAGTGACATGCACCAGACCCAGACCCAGACCCACGTCCGCACCGCGACGCTCGCGTTCGGCGCGGCCGACACCCCGCTCGGCCGGCTGCTGGTCGGCGCGACCGAGACCGGCGTCGCCTGGCTGGGCTTCCGCGACACCCCCGGCACGCGCGCCCGCGCGACCAAGCGGGCGGGCCTCCCGGTGGTCGACGACCCCGCCCGGGTCGCCGCCGCCCTGGACGGCCTGGCCGCCTACTTCGCCGGCGAACCGCACTCCTTCGCCGTCCCGATCGACTGGCGCCTCACCTCCCCGCTCCAGCGGCAGGTGCTGGCGACGCTGTACGAGTCGGTGCCCTACGGCAAGGTCGTCACCTACGGCGAACTGGGCGACCGCAGCGGCGCCGGCGTCCCGGCCCAGGCCATCGGCCAGGTCATGGGGAGCAACCCGATCCCCGTCATCGTCCCCTGCCACCGGGTCGTGGCGTCCAACGGCCTCGGCGGCTACAGCGGCGGCTCGGGAATCGAGGTGAAACGGTGGCTGCTCACCCTCGAAGGCGCCCTCCCCGCCACCCTCGACTGGGACCTCGCCACCGGCCCGAGGGCGTAATCGTAGAATGAACCGGTGCCCAGGATCAGCGAACCCACGGTCGCCGAGCACCGGGCGCGCCAACTGCGCACCCTCCTCGACGCGGCCCGCACCCTGGTCGCCGAAGAAGGCATCGAAGCGCTGTCACTGGCCGCCCTCGCCCGCCGCGTCGGGCTGTCCCGGCCCGGCCTCTACGAGTACTTCCGCTCCCGCGACGACCTGGTCGCCGCGATCGTCGAGGAGGAACTGCCGCGCTGGGCGGCGCTGGTCGAAGGCTCCCTCGACGCCTCCGCCGACCTCCCCGGCAAGGTCGAGTCGTACGTGCGGACCCAACTCGAGGTCATGACCGACGGGCGGCACGCGGCCGCCGTCGCCCTCGTCGAACACGCCCTCGCCGAACCCGCGCGGGAACGCATCAGGGACGGCCATGCGCAACTGCTGCGCCCCCTGACCGCCGCACTCGCCGAAGGGGGCATCCCCGAACCGGAACTGCGGGCCGAACTCGTCCAGGGCATCGTGGACGCCGCCGCCAAGCTCGCCCAGCGCCGCCCCGGCGGCACCCCGGCCAAGACGATCGTGGACGCGGCCGTCGCGCAGGCCGTCCGCGGCCTCACCTGAAACCGGCGGGCCTCAGCCGTCCGCGGGAATCTCGTACCGGACGCCCGTCAGCGACTCCGACACCTCCCACAACCGGGCACCCAACTCCGGCCGCTTCGCCTGCGGATGCGTCACCACCTCGGTCGGAGCACCGCGCCACTGCAACAGCCGCGGACCGTAACAGGCCCCCTCCGCCACATCGGGCGCGGTCGCCGCGTACAGCGTCGGCAACGCCCCGGCCGCGGCCGGCTGCGCGACGATCGCGTTGACGACCCCGGCACCGCGCTCAACGAACCGGCTGCCCTCCATCCGCGGACCGGCCTGCTGGAGGTTCGTCGCGGCGAAACCCGGATGCGCCGACACGCTCAGCACCTCCGGCACGCGCCGCCCCAGCTCCCGCGTGAACAGAAGGTTCGCCAGCTTCGACTGCGCGTAGGCACCCCACTTCCGGTAGCGCCGCTCCCCCTGCAGATCGTCGAAACGGATCCGGCCCGCCCACGCGAACGCGCTCGTCACCGTCACCACCCGCGGCGCCCCGGCCGCCCGCAGCGCCGGCAGCAGCAGCCCCGTGAGCGCGAAATGCCCCAGATGGTTGGTGCCGAACTGCATCTCGAACCCGTCCGCCGTGGTCCGCCTGGGCAACGCCATGACCCCGGCGTTGTTGACCAGAACGTCCAGCGGCCGATCGACCCGGCCGCCCGCGAACTCCCGCACCGACGCCAGATCGGCCAGATCCAGCGAGGCCAACTCGACCTCGGCGTCCGGCGCCGCGGCCTTCAGCCGATCGAGAGCCGCCTGCCCCCGCTCGGCACTACGGCACGCCATCACCACCTCGGCACCGTGCCGTGCCAACTGCAGAGCGGTGTGGAACCCGATCCCGCTGTTGGCACCGGTGACGATCGCCCGCCGCCCACTCAGGTCAGGAATGTCAGCAACCGTCCACTTACGCATGGCTCTATCATTGTGGAGGGGCGACCCTCCACACCACCCGGTGCGGGGCGAATTCCCCCTCCGCTCGCCTGGAGGCTCGCTACGGGGGCTTTCACCCCGGTGGGGGCCAGCCAAGCCCCCACGCCCCCGGCAGGGAGGGCTCCGCCCCCCTGCACCCCCGACCACCACCGAACCTCAATCCCTACAGGCCCACGCACCACGAGCAGCCGGAACCGGCCACCGGGCGAGGGCAGAGACCCGCCTGCCCACCGCAGGTCCGGAAGGTCCCCACCGCGTTCAGGTTGTGAAACGCACCCCCGCCGGAAGGCACGGGGCAAAGCCCCAAAGGGGGCAAGGGGCGAAGCCCCAAAAAAGGGGGTGTGGGGGCGGAGCCCCCGCCGGGGGGCGTGGGGGGCTGGCCCCCCACCGGGGTGGGCGTGCCCTGGAGCGAGCCCCCAGGCGAGCGCAAGGGCGCGCCCACCCCGCCTGGGGGTCCGGGGGGTGGCCCCCCGGGTAAACACAGCCCCCCGGGTAAACACAGCCCCCGGGTTCACACAGTGCGTTCGATGGCCTCTACTACCTCGGGGGACTCCGGGTCGGTCTGGGGGGAGAAGCGGGCGGCCACGGTGCCGTCGGGGGCGATGAGGAACTTCTCGAAGTTCCAGCGGATGTCGCCGGTGTGTCCCTCGGCGTCGGGGGTGCCGACCAGCGCCTGGTAGAGGGGGTGCCGGCCTTCGCCGTTGACCTCGACCTTCTCGGTGAGGGGGAAGGTGACACCGTAGGTGGTGGAGCAGAACTCCGCGATCTCCTCGGGGGTGCCCGGCTCCTGGCCCATGAACTGGTTGCACGGGACGCCGAGGACGGTGAAGCCCCGGTCGGCGTACCGCTCCTGGAGCCGTTCGAGACCGGTGTACTGCGGCGTCAGACCGCACTTGGAGGCGACGTTGACGATCAGCACGGTCTTGCCCTGGTACTGCGCGAGGTCGGCGGATCCACCGCGCAGACCCGCGATCTCCACATCGTAGACAGACATGGGCCCGATCCTAGAAGAGGGACCGGGCCTGTCCGCCGTCGCCGTCCCCTGGGGCGGGGACGGCGCGCCTGCCTACCTCACGTGCCCAGCGTGTTGACGAACGCCGCGAGCTGGTTGCCCGCGTTGCCGAGCTGCGAGAAGGCGTTGTTCACCATGTTGGCCGCATCCCGGGGTGAGGTGAGCACATAGAAGATCAAGAAGACGATGCCTACTCGCTGGAGGTTCTTCTTGTTCATGCCAAACGCCGTCCCTTAGTAAGCGCAGCGACACACTGACCCGATTCAATTGTGCCCAGCTGCTCGTGCCCGCAAAGCGGTATTTTACTGTTACGGCGCGGCCAGCGCTTGATCCCCCCGGGCGGTCGGCGCGCCCCGGAAGCCCCGCGGGGCCGGGGCCTGCGGGGTTGCGGCGCGGGTGTTCGCGACACGCGAAGAAGCCCCGCACCCGCGCGGAGGTACGGGGCCGACGGACCGCAGGTCAGGGAATCGCGCTCACGAACTGCGACATGGACTCGGCCGCGCCGCCGAGCCCGCCGAGGGCGCTGTTCACCAGGTTGGCGGCACCCTCGGGCCTGCTGATCACGTACCAGATCGCGAAGGCGATCGCGACCATCTTCAGGTGCTTCTTGTTCACGTCCCCCACTTTCCGAGTCCACTTGCCTACGCAGAGTAGTTCCCCGGGTGCGGCGGGACGGAGATCAAGAGCGGGTAAAACCCGGCTCGCCCGCGGTTCAGGAGACCGAGGGCGGGCCGTGCTCCACGAGGTAGCCGATGTAGAGCGGCCGCAGCGCGTCGGCCATGTCGCCCTCGCCCGCGTGCGTGAACTCCTCCAGCAGCGACAGCCCGTGGAGGAGGTCGAACTTGGCGCGGTCGAGGTGGCCCAGTGAGGCGGCCGCGGCGGGGATGGCCCGCAGCAGTTCCCACAGGAAGCCGACGTCGCGGCGTTCGCGGGCGCGGGCCAGCGCCCGGTCGTGCAGTTCCTTGGACGACAGGTTCTCCAGCCGCGCGGCGGCGGCCTCGGGCGTCACATCGGACATGACCCGACTGTAACCGCGCGGCCGGTCTCTAATCGTCCGCTACTTGGAGACGACGTCCGAGGGGATCTTCTCGTCGTTCTTCAGGGCGTCGAACAGCGCGCCAGCCTTGCGCTTGTCCCAGGTGATGTAGGCGCCCACCGACGGCGAGCTGCCGGCCCCGCCGATCGGGACGGCGGTGGTGACGCCGTCGCCGCCGCTGACGCCCTTCATCGCCCACATCATCCGGACCAGGTCGTGCAGGTGGTCGTCCTCGTCCACGAGGAAGTTGCTGGTGGCGTTCAGCGCCAGCGGGACGCTGCGCGCCGGGTTGAACATCACGCCGGGGCTGGTGGCCTTCTTCATGAGGGCGCCGAAGAACTGGCGCTGGCGGTCGACCCGGTCGAGGTCGGCGCGGGCCGAGGCGCGGGTGCGGACGTAGCCGAGGGCCTGGGCGCCGTCGAGGGTCTGGCAGCCCGGTGCGAGGTTCAGCCCGGCCTTGGGGTCGCGCATCCGCTCCTTGACGCACATCTCCACGCCGCCGACGGCGTCCACGACGCCCACGAAGCCGCCGAAGCCGATCTCGGCGTAGTGGTCGATCCGGACGCCGGTGGCCTGCTCGAGCGTCTTCACCAGGAGCTTGGGGCCGCCGAAGGCGAACGCGGCGTTGAGCTTGTTCATGCCGCGGCCCGGGATGGAGACGTAGGAGTCGCGCGGCAGGCTGATCAGCGAGGTGCCGCCCGAGCCGTAGTGCAGCAGCATCATGGAGTCGGTGCGGCGGCCCTGGGCCTTTCCGGTGGCCATCCGCTTGCGGTCGGCGGCCGACAGGCCCTCGCGGCTGTCGGAGCCGACGATCAGCCAGTTGGTGCCGGGGGTGTCGGCGAGGCGCCCGGCCTGGTCCAGCACCGGTTCGCGCTTGAGCCTGGAGTCGAGGTAGAAGTAGCCGGCCACGGTCAGCCCGAGGACGATCACCAGGAGCACCGCCAGGACCCGCGGCCAGCGGCGGCGGCGCCTGCGGCGCGGCATGTCGTCGTAGGGGTCCCCGCCGCGGTACTGGTCCCCCGCGTAGGGGTCCGCGTACTGGTCGCCGGGGTAGGCGCCCCCGTACGGGTCGCGCTCTCCGGCGTACTCCGCCGGCCCTGGTGCGGGCCTGTTACGTGCCATCCCGCGGTCCTCCCGTCCTGGCCAGGCGTCCGTCATGCCGTAGACCCTAGGGCAAGGCCGCCGCCGGGCGCGTCCCCCCGCCGCATGATTGTCCACAGCTCTAAATCAGCGCGGCATGTGACAAATGCAGCGGAGCCCATCGTCCCGGCGGTGCACACTCCCGTTGGGTGGTACGTACCTGCGAGGGGCGGCGGATGGGTTCTCGGCGTGTTTTCTCCAGGCTCGAACGGTTTCGCCTGTGGCGCAGGAGGCGTTCCGAGGCGGCCCCGGACGCCGCCGCGCTGCCGGAGCTGACGGCGGCGCTCTGGGCGTCCCGGACGCGGGAGCTGAACGAGACCAGCATGCGGACGGTCGCCAGGCGCCTGCCGTCGGTGATCTGGCGTTCGGCCCGCCTGGCCTGGCGGGCCAACCCCGCCGACACGGCGGTCACCATCGGGTGCAACCTGGTCGCCGGGGTGTTCACCGCGTTCGGGCTGCTGGCCACCACCGGGGTGCTGACCGCGCTGTTCAGCGCGGGCCCCACGCCTGACCGGGTGCGGGACGCGCTGCCGTCGCTGGCGCTGGTGGCCGGGGCGACCGCGCTGCGGGCGGGGCTGCAGGCGGCGGCCGGGTGGGCGCAGGCCCGGCTCGACCCGCAGGTGGAGCGGCTGGTGGAGCTGCGGCTGTACGAGGCGACCACGGCCGTGGACCTGGCGGCGCTGGAGGACTCGGAGTTCCTCGACGATCTCAAGCGCGCCGAGGGCCGCGGGATGCGGTCGGCGCCGATGGTCGTCCAGCACGCGGTGGACGTCCTCACCGGGGTGGTCGGCCTGGTCGCGGCGGCCGGGACGCTGGGCGTGCTGCACCCGCTGCTGCTGCCGCTGCTGCTGCTCACCGCGGTGCCGGAGGGATGGGCGTCGGTGCGGGCGGCGCGGATGCGCTACGTCACCGAGCTGACCCTGGTCGGCGCGCTGCGGCGCAAGTGGATCCTGTCGAACCTGATGGCCGAGCGGCGGCACGCGGCGGAGATCCGCTCGTTCACCATGCGGGGGTTCCTGCTGGGCGAGTACGACCGGGTCGCCGCGTACCAGCGGGGGGTGGAGCTGGACCTGGCCCGGCGGCAGGCGGTCACGCGGGTTTTCGGCGACATGATGCAGGGCGTGACCACCGCCGGCGTCTACGTGACGCTCGGGCTGATGCTGTGGGCCGGCACGGTGCCGCTGGCGGTGGCGGGCACGGCCGTGCTCGCCATCCGTTCCGGGCAGAGTTCGCTGGTCACTCTCGTGTTCGCGGTCAACCGCTGCTACGAGGAGGGCCTGTACTTCGGCGACTATCTCGACTTCTGCGCCGAGGCGGAGAAGCGCGTGCCAAGGGGGGCCGGCATGGCCGGGGACGGGTCGGAGGCGGCGGCCGTGCGGCTGCCGGCGGACTTCGACCGGATCACCGCGGAGAAGCTCACCTTCACCTATCCGGGCGCCGAGGCGCCGTCGCTGAGGGGCGTCTCGCTGGAGGTCCGCCGGGGCGAGGTGGTGGCGCTGGTGGGCGAGAACGGCTCCGGCAAGAGCACCCTGGCCAAGATCCTCGCGGGGCTGTACGACCCGGACGGCGGCGAGATCCGCTGGGACGAGGTGCCGCTGCGGTCCGTCCCGCCGGAGCGGGTGTGGGAGCGCGTCGCGGTGATCGCCCAGGAGTACACGCACTGGCCGATGACCGCGCGGCAGAACATCACCATGGGGCGTGACGCGGGCGAGGAGGAGCTGCTGGCCGCGGCCCGGGCGTCGGGCGCCGCCGAGGTGGTCGAGGAGCTCGCGCACGGTTACGACACCCTTCTGGACCGGCGGTTCCAGGGCGGCGCCGAGCTGTCGGGCGGCCAGTGGCAGCGGCTGGCGGTGGCCCGCGGCTTCTTCCGGGACGCGCCGCTGCTGATCTGCGACGAGCCGACCGCCGCGCTCGACGCGCGCGCCGAGCACCATCTGTTCGAGCGGATCCGCACGCACGCCGACGGCCGCACCGTGCTGCTGATCACGCACCGGCTGGCCAGCGTCCGCCACGCCGACCGGATCTACGTGCTGGAGCAGGGCAAGGTGATCGAGGAGGGCGACCACGCGGCGCTGATGGCGCTGGGCGGCCTGTACGCCGAGTTGTACGGGCTGCAGGCGTCGGCCTACCGCGCCGCCGTTGAGTCCGCCGACACGGTGGGGCCGCCGGAGGTTCCGGGGGCGCGGGCCGATCAGATGTAGGGGCCGGTGGGCAGGTCCGGCTCGCGCCTGGCGGGCTCGGCCGGGACGTCCTCGGGCCGCAGCAGCCGCACCTCGGCCGGGTCCACGTCCTCCTCGTCCGCGCCGCCTGCCCCGGCCCCGTCGCCGGCGGTGATCCGCTGCGCCTGCCGCGCGATGGCCTCCTCCAGCACGTTGCGCACCAGCCGGGCGTTGCCGAACGAGGCACCGCGCGGCTCGGCGGCCAGCCTGCGGCGCAGCGCGGCCAGGGCGCCCTCGGCCAGCGCGAACCCCGCCGCCGCGGCCATCGACTCGAAGATCGTGGCCAGCTCGTCGTCGGAGTAGTCGGGGAACCGCAGCGTCTTGGGGAAGCGGGACTCCAGCCCGGGGTTGAACTTCAGGAACCGCTCCATCTCGGCGTCGTACCCGGCCACGATCACCACCAGGTCCGAGCGGTGCTCCTCCATCAGCTTCAGCAGCTCGGCGACCGCCTCGTGGCCGAAGTCGCGGCGGTCGCCGCCGCCCGCGGTCAGCGCGTACGCCTCGTCGACGAACAGCACCCCGCCCAGCGCCCGGTCGACGGCGGCGCGCACGCGGTGCGCGGTCTGCCCGATGAACTCCGCCACCAGGTCCGCCCGGGTCACCTCCACCAGGTGCCCCGACGACAGCAGGCCGAGCTGGGCGTACACGGCGGCGATCAGCCGGGCGACGGTGGTCTTGGCGGTGCCGGGATTGCCCATGAACACCATGTGCCGGGTGGGGAAGGCCAGCGGCACGCCCGCCTCCCTGCGCCGCTCCTCCATTCGCGCCTCGGCGACCAGCGCGCTGATCTCGCGCTTGATGTCGTCCAGGCCGATGAGCCGCTCGACCTCCTCGAGGGGGTCGCCGGGCACCGCGTCCCGGCCGGGGGCGAGGGTGTCGGGCACGTCGTCGAGGAGGATGACGTCCAGGGACTCGCTCTCGTCCACGACGCCGTCGGCGAGGACGCGCCGCCCCTGGTTGGCCACCGCCCGGTCCAGCAGCCCGTTCATGGTGCGGGCGTTGCCGAAGCCGCGGTCGCGCGGCGCGGCCCGCACCAGCGCGGCGACCCGGTCGAGCACGCCGTCGGCCAGGGCGAACCCGGCCGAGGCGGCCTTCGCCTGGAAGACCTCGACCAGCTCCTCGTCGGTGAGGTCGGGGAAGCGGACGGTACGGGGGAAGTAGGCGGCCAGGTCCTCGTGCGACTTCAGCAGCCCGTTCAGCTCGGCCTCGGGGCCGGTCAGCACCACCACCAGATCGCTGGGATGTGCCTGGACGGCGCCCAGCAGCACGTCCACGATCTCCCGGCCGCGGACCGCCTCCGCCGAGGCGAACGCGTGCGCGTCCCGTACCAGCAGCACGCCGCCCACGGCGCGCTCCACCGCGCGCCGCACCTTGACCGCGCTCTCGCTGGTGTACTCGCCCAGCAGGTCGGACCGGTCGACCTCGAACAGGTGCCCGGTGGACAGCACGCCCAGGTCGGCGTACACGGTGCCGAGGATCTGCGCGACCTTGCTCTTGCCCGTGCCGGGGTTTCCGGCGAAGACCAGGTGGCGGGGACGGGCGGCGACCGCCATGCCCGCCTCCTCGCGCAGCCGCGCCGCCTTGGCCTCGGCGACCAGCGCCTCGACCTCCCGCTTGACCGGCTCGATCCCGGCCATGGCGGCCAGCTCGGCGAGCGGGTCGTGCACCGCGCGGGCGCCGCCGATCAGGCGCTGCGGCAGGTCGGCCGCGGTGACCTCCGGCTCGGCTCCGGAGGCGGCGGAGGACGCGGACGACGCGGACGCGGCGCGGGCGCGGGCCGCCGTCACCGCCTGCGCGGCCAGATGCTCGGCCAGCCGGGCGCCGCGCAGGTTCAGCAGCGGCGGGGTACGGGTGATCAGCACCCCGGCGGCCGCGGCCACCGACCGGGCCACCGGGACCCCGCGCGCGGTCACGGCGCGGTGGAACAGCTCGGCGTAGTCCTCCTCGCCGAACTCGCGGGTGCGGGTCACCTCGAAGGACCGCACCAGCGCCGGGTTGGCGTCGAACAGCCGGCGGTCGCCGCCGGGGCGGCACAGCGCCACCACGTCCAGGCCGGGCGAGCGCGCCATCAGCCGGCGCAGTTCCTCCAGCGCCGCGGCGCCGCAGCGCTCGTAGCCGGTCAGCCGCTCCAGGTCGTCGATCACCAGCAGCAGCCGTCCCTCGACGCACTCGCGGACCCGGGCCTGCAGCCACAGCACGGCGTCGCTGACGCCGAGCGAGGCGAACACCTGGTCGGAGACCCACAGCGCCTCCCGGACCACCCCGCGCCGGGCCAGCAGGCGCTCCAGGATCTCGGCGGCGGTGCCCTTGCCGGTGCCCTCGGAGCCGGAGACCAGCAGGCGCGCGGGCCGCTCCCCGGCCAGGCGCGCGACGAGGACCTCGCGCAGCGCCCTGGTCAGCTCGGGCTGCCCGACCAGCAGCCCGGACAGCACGTCGTCCTCCTCGCGGGCCGCGGTCCCGCCGTCCGTGCCCGTCCCGGCGCCGGTGTCGGTGTCGGTGCCGGTCTCGGTTCCACCGGCCGTGCCGGAACTCGTCTCCGGGGACGGACGGGACGACCTGTTCAGCCACTCCCCCAGCGGGTTGGCGACCGGTCGGTGGTCGAACAGCCGCCGCAGGTCGTGCTGGAACGCGCGGACCGGCACCCGGCAGCGCGGGCTGGTCGCCGACTCGGGCAGGCCCTGCGCCGCGCCGGTCACCCGCACCGCCATGTCCAGCCAGGCCCGGCAGGCGTCGGCCTCCCCCGCCACCAGGCCGCGCGCCAGCCACGCCCGCGTCTCCTGCTGCCACGCCTCGGCCGCGAAGCCCTGCCGCAGCGCCCGCACCCGGTCGACCAGGTTCTCGTAGCGCGCGGTGCCCAGCGCGACCGCCATCTCGGCCGGGACGGACGTCACCTCGGCGGCCAGCAGCAGCCGCGCCAGGGCGGTCTCCAGCGGCACGTCGTCCCCGACCGCGCCGGCGAGCCGCTCGTGCGCGGCCCCCAGGCCCTCGCACACCCAGCCGAGGTAGCCCAGCGGACCGGCCAGCTCGGGCAGCACCGCCAGCGTCTCGTCCGGCAGCCCGGCGTTCCACCACGCCTCCAGCCGGTCCTGCGGCACCGTCATCGCCTCTTCGCGGCCGGCGGGGTCGCCCAGCCGCCCCTCGAAGAGCTCCGCCAGCGCGGCGCGGCGCCGCTCCACCGGCTCCAGGCCCTCGAAGACGTCCAGGCCGTCCCGGGCCAGCTCGTACATCACCGAGCGGCGCTCGCGGTCGTCGCCCGCCGGCTCGGGCAGCCACAGCCCCGGCGGGCGCCACCGCCCGCCCTGGGTGAACCACGCCAGCGGGTCGCGCACCGCCGGCTCGGGCGTCGCCAGGAACTCCCCGAGCAGCTCGTAGTCCACGTCGCCGCGCGAGCCGCCGCGCAGCGCCGACGCGCCGAGCAGGAACGTCAGCAGCGACCACTGCTCGGCGCCCGCGGCCGAGGTGCCGGGGCCGTAGAACTCGCTGAGCTGCCGGGTGAGGACGACGGCGCGCGGATCGCGGTTGAACTCCAGCGCCCGCTCGCGCATCTCCTCGTACGTCCCGTCGGGCACCCGCCACGGTCCGTGGGCGTAGACGTCCAGGACCGGTTCGTCGGTCAGGAGCAGTTCGAGGTGTTCCGGCAACCGTGGGGCGCTCAACTGGCTGGGCCCTTTCCTACGGGTTCGTGAAGGGTTCCTGTGCGGTTCCTGCGCAGTCTTCGGGGCGTACTGGCATCACGTCTGGCATGCACCCTACGGCGCTCCGCGACCGCGCACACCTCCCGCCGCGCGGCGGGTCCGGGCCGCGCGGCGGTGCGGCGGGTTGGCATAGGACGACTCCTCGTGGATAGTTGTCACATGGAAAGCATCCGTGCACCCCGCGACGGATGTCCCCGGCGGAGAGGAAGCCGCAGTGCTCCCCTTGGACGTGACCGCCCTCCCGCAGGACGGCCGCGCCGTCGTGCGGCTGAGCGGTGAGCTCGACATCGCCAACGGCGACGACCTGAGGGAGCGGTTGCGCGCGGTGCGCCGCTCGTACGGCGACCATCTGGTCCTCGACCTGACCGACCTGCGGTTCATGGACTCGCACGGTCTGTCGATCATCATCGACTGCTACAAGGCGGTCTCAGAGGCGGGCGGCGGCCTGGTGCTGGCCGCGCCGCGGCCGATCGTCCGCCGCACCCTGGAGATCACCGGGCTGCACCGGCGGATCACCGTCACCCCCACGGTCGAGGAGGCGCTCGCCGCGCGCCCCGACCCCGCCCGCTCCCACGAGGCGCATCCCGACCCGGCCTCACCGGAGAGCACGCCCGCGGAGGCGGCGCGCTCGAACGGCGCCTCGGCCTGCGACGAAACACCGCCGCCGACCGCGCGGACGGCCCACCGTCCCACCTGACCCGGCGGGCACCCCGGCAAACGCGACCCCGGGCAAGGCCCGGTCGGGGCCTGAGGCCCGGGGGGTCTCGAAATCACCGTGAACGGGCCGTCGCCGCCCGCGCGTCGCGGGGCACGCCCGCGACGCGCGGCTCACGGCCGGAGTCAGAGCGGCGAGGGGGTGGGCCGCTTGGGCCCGCGGCCGTCACCGGACGAACGCCCCGTCGCGCGCCGCCCGATCCACGGCAGCAGGTACGTCCTGGCCCAGTGGATGTCCTCGCGGCGCGAGACCAGCCAGCCGCCCGACTCGAAGGGCGGCCACGGCTCGCGCCAGTCACCCGTCACCGGCACGCCCAGCACGTGCGCCACCAGCAGCGCCATCCGCCGGTGCCCCTCCGGGGACAGGTGCAGCCGGTCCTCGTACCAGGCCCTGGGGTCGTTGAAGACCCGGCTCGACCACAGGTCCACCACGTCGCAGCCGCGCCGGTCGGCGATCGCGCGCAGGTGCATGTTGTACGTGGCGGCCTTGCCGCGGATGCGGTGCCCCGCGCGCAGCCCCCGGGTGTCGAAACCGGTGAAGATCACCACCCGGGCGCCGGTGGCCCGCAACCGCCGCACCGCGTCGTCGAACAGCACCGCCAGCGCGTCCGGATCGGCGCCCGGGCGGATCATGTCGTTGCCGCCCGCGCAGAAGGTCACCAGGTCCGGGTCCAGCTCGACGGCGCGCGGCACCTGGTCGGCCGCGATCTGGCGCAGCAGCTTGCCGCGCACCGCCAGGTTGGCGTAGCGCAGGCCGGGGTCGCGCTCGGCCAGATGCTCGGCCAGCCGGTCCGCCCAGCCGCGGAAGCGGTCGTGCTCCCCGGGATAGGGGTCGTTCAGGCCCTCGGTGAAGCTGTCCCCGATGGCGACGTACGTGCCGACCTGTTCCAAGGCGTCCATCGCATCACCTCGAACGGTTTCGTCCAGACTCACGAGGAATAATGATGCAGCGTACACACATCCCTACGCGACCGTAGGATCCCACCTCGGGCCACACGTCCGGCCTCGGGCGACACGTCCCGGCGCGGCTCAGGTCCAGGTCGGCGAGGTGGTGCCGAGCGGCCCGCCGGGAGGCCCGGCCGGGCCCGCCTGCGGGGCCGGGGCCGCCGCCCCCGCCGCGGCCGAGTGCATCCCGATCGCGTGCTTCACCAGCGTGATCAGGACCTGCTTGGTGGACTCCCGGCTGCGCGCGTCGCACTGCAGGATCGGCACGTGCGCGCTGATCGACAGCGCCTCCCGGATGTCCTCGGCGCCGTAGGGGAACTCGCCGTTGAAGCCGTTCACCCCGACCACGAACGGCAGGCCCAGCTCCTCGAAGTAGTCGACCGCGGCGAAGCAGTCCTCCAGCCGCCGGGTGTCCACCAGCACCACCGCGCCGATCGCGCCCTTGACCAGGTCGTCCCACATGAACCAGAACCGGTGCTGGCCCGGCGTGCCGAACAGGTAGAGGATCAGCTCCGAGTCCAGCGACACCCGGCCGAAGTCCATCGCGACCGTGGTCGTCGTCTTGTCCGGCACCGCCGACAGGTCGTCCACGTCCGCGCTGGCCGCCGTCATCACCGCCTCGGTGGTGAGCGGCATGATCTCCGACACCGACCCGACGAAGGTCGTCTTGCCCACCCCGAAGCCGCCGCCCACGACGATCTTCACCGAGGTCAGTTCGGGGTCCCCGCCCGGCCCGGCCGGCGGCGGGGCCTGATCAGAGGTTCCGAAGGCCACTGAGCACCCTTTCTAGAAGGCGGAGGTCCGGCTGCGCGCCGGCGGGACGCGACTGGTGCAACCGCAGCAGTCCTTCGAGGCACATGTCGGCGATCAGCACCCGGGCCACGCCGAGCGGCAGCCGCAGCAGCGCCGAGACCTCGGCCACGGAGCGGGCGGAGCGGCACAGGTCCATGATCGCCCGGTACTCGGGGGTCAGCTGCGCCACGTCCCGCGGCGGGTACGGCGTGGCGGTGACCAGCGCCTCCATCGCCAGGTCGTACCGCGGCTTGGTGCGCCCGCCGGTGACGGCGTACGGGCGCACCAGGGAGCTGGCCCCGGGCTCCTCCGGCCGCCCCTGGGCGCGGCCGGGCTCACCTCCCCACCGCGGCGGGCCACCGGGACCGGCTCCCCAAGGACTGCCTCGATCCATCTCGCCGACCTCCGTCAGACTCAATCAAGATCAGTAACGGGCCGGCCCGGTGCCCATCTCCGGTACGGCCGGTCCCCCGTAGGGCGGTTGCTGCCCCTGGTCCCCGGGGGCGCGCAGCGCCGGGGTCAGCACCCTCCCGACGCGCTCCACCAGCAGCGTCATCTCGTAGGCCACCAGCCCGAGATCGCAGTCCGAGGCCGCCAGCACCGCGAACACCGACCCGTTGGCGATGGACATCACGAACAGCAGCCCGCGATCCATCTCCACGACGGTCTGGCTCACACCGCCCGCGTCGAAGATCTTGGCCGCGCCCTGGGTCAGGCTCATCAGCCCGGAGGCGATGGCCGACAGCTGGTCGGCGCGCTCGGGCGGGAACCCGGCCGAGTAGGCCATCGGCAACCCGTCGGAGGACACCACGACCGCGTGCGCGACCTTCGGCACCCGATCCGCGAAATTGGTCACCAGCCAGTTGAGATCCTGCCCGCTCACCGGGCGCCTCCGTTCTCACCCTCGCTCGGCGAGGGAGTCTCACCTGTGTTGGCCGAGCCGGATCCCTCGCCGGGCCCGCCGGGACCGCGCGTCTCGGTGCGGCCCTTGCGCACGCCGCGCTGGAGGCTGGCGAACCGGTTCCGCACGGTGTCGGCCGACTGGGCGGGGACCGGCGCCGCGGGGCGCCCGCCCTGCCCGGCCGGCGGCGCCTGTGCCGCCTGCCGACCGGAGGGCCGCTGGGACCCCACCGCGCCGGGCACCCGGTTCCGGCCGGGCACCCGCTTGGGCAGGCCCGCGGCGGTGCGCTCGCCGGCCACCGGTTCCCGTGCCGCCTCGGCGGCCTGGAACCCGGCGTCGGCGGGAGATTCCCAACCTCTCACGGGATCCTCACTCGGTGTCTGGTCGGTCCGGCGCTGGAACCACTCCGACTGCATCGCATCGAAGATCGGCGAACGTTCCCGCAGACCGGGGGGAGCGGCATTCCCGGGCTCGGGGGGCCCGGCGTCGTGCACGGGGTCATGCCCAGGATCATGCCCGGTGCCGTGCGGCGGGGCGTGCTCGGGGGCCTGGTCATGGCGGGGGGCGCGCTCGGACGCGGGGCGCCCGGGCGGGTTCTGGGCGTGCGGGGCCTGGTCGGAGGGGCCCTGGCCCGCGATCTCCGGCACCACCGGAAGCGGCCCGGTCTCCCAGGGCACGCGCGGCAGCGGCCCGGTGCCCGGGACGGCCGGCTGCGCCTCCGGCACGACCGGAAGCGGCCCGGTCTGGCGCGGGTCCACCGGAAGCGGCCCGGTCTGCCGCGGGTCGACCGGCAGGGGGCCGGTCTGCCGCGGGTCGCCCGGTGCGGGGCCGGGCCCGGGGGCAGGGGGCGGGGCCGGGTCGGCGGGCGTGCCGCCGCGCGCCGGATGCTGGGCGCCCGGCCGCCGGACGGGCAGCCTCGGCCCGCGCCGTCCCGGCCGCTCCTCCGGCGGTCCCTGCTCGTGCTCGCCCTGCTCGGCGGGCGGCACCACGGGCATCGGGCCGGTTCCGGCCACGGGCGGGTGCGGCCCGGTGCCGTGGCCGCCGGCGGCCGGCAGCGGTCCGGTCGTGTTGGGCGACCGGTCGAACTGCGCGTTCTCGTAGGGCGTGCCGTTCTGGTACGGCGTGCCGTTCTCGTACGGCCCCGGGGCACCGGGCGCGCGGTCTTCCGGGCGGCGGGCGTCGAAGCGCCGCCGGTCGAATCCGCGCGGGTCGAGGTCGCGGGCGTCGGACGGCATCTGCGGGCCGTCGAACGGCCGGTCATCGAACGGCCGGTCGTCGAACGGCCGGTCGTCGAACGGCCGGTCATCGAACGGGCGGTCGTCGAACCGCCGGTCCTCGTACGGGCGGTCGTCGAAGCCCGCGCCCTCGAAGGGGCCGCCGTCGTACACCGGCTGCGGGCCGGTGGCGCCGTAGCCGGGGGGCCGCGGGCCGCCGGGACGGCGCGGGTCCTCGCCCATCACCGGCTGCGGGCCGGTGCCGGGAGGCTGGGCCGGCGCGCCGCCCGGACGCGGGCGCGGCACCCCGTACTCGCCGGAGCCGCTCGGGCGGAACTGCCCGCCCGGCCCGGACGGGACGGTGCCCGACGGGGCCGCCATCGCGGCGAACTCGCCGCTGCGGCCGGCGCCCTCGTCCATCGCGCCGAACCCGCGGGAGCCCACTCCCCCGGACTCGCTCGGGCTGATCACCATCTCGGGCAGCACCACGAACGCGGTGAGCCCGCCGCCCTGCGCCGCGCGCAGCTCGACGCGGATGCCGTGCCGGACCGCGAGCCGGCCGACCACGAACAGGCCCATGCGGCGGGCCGCGGAGAAGTCGATGACCGGCGGGTTGGCCAGCCGCCAGTTGGCCTGCTCCAGCTCGTCCTGGGACATGCCCACACCGTTGTCGGTGATCTGGAGCATCGCCCCGCCGCCGCTGAGCAACTGGCCGGAGACGGTCACGCGGGTGTGCTCGGCGGAGAACACCGTGGCGTTCTCCACCAGCTCGGCCAGCAGGTGGACCAGGTCGTTGACGACCGGGCCGCCGACGGTCATGTCGCCGTGCACGCGCAGCGCCACCCGCTCGTACTGCTCCACCTCCGACAGCGAGGCGCGCACCACGTCGATGAGCGGGACCGGGCGGTTCCACCGGCGCACCTGGTCCTGGCCGCCGAGGACCAGCAGGTTCTCGCAGTTGCGGCGCATGCGGGTGGCCAGGTGGTCCAGCCGGAACAGGTTGGCCAGCTGCTCCTCGTCGCGCTCGCTCTGCTCCAGCTCCTCGATCAGCCGCAGCTGGCGCTCGATGAGGGACTGGCTGCGCCGCGACAGGTTGACGAACATCGCGTTGATGTTGCCGCGCAGCACCGCCTCGTCGGCGGCCAGCCGGACCGCCTCCCGGTGCACCTCGTCGAACGCCCGCGCGACCTGGCCGATCTCGTCGGAGGAGTCGACGTCGATCGGCTCCACCTCGATGCCGTCGGCGGCCGCCTCGGGATCGCGCAGCCGGTCCACCAGCCCGGGCAGCCGGGTGCCGGCGACCTCCAGCGCGCCCGCCTGCAGGCGGCGCAGCGGCCGCACCAGCGAGCGGGCCACCGCGCCGGTGGCCAGCGCGGCCAGCAGCAGCCCGATGAGCAGCAGCGCGGCGTCGATGGCCACGCCGACGTAGGCGCCGTCCTTCAGCTCCTCGCTGTCGCGCCTGATGGAGCCGGCCAGGTTCTCCTCGACCCTGCGGAGCTGCTCGATCCGGGAGGTCGAGGCGTTCCGCCAGGTGGCCGCGTCGCTGGGGCCCAGCGGGCGGACCGACATCGTGCTGGACGAGCCGGAACGGACCAGCACCTGCTGGTAGAGGCCCTCGACCCGGCCGATGTCGGGGCCGGTGACGGTGTCCTCCAGCAGCTGCCGCTGGCCGGTGTCGGCGGTCGTCCGGAAGATGGCCATCTGGCCGTCCTGCTGCGAGCGCAGCGCCAGCAGCCGCTCCCGGTCGGACGGGTTCGCGAACCGCCGGGTGAGTAGCACCGAGGTGGTCAGCGCCCGTTCCTGGGAGGCGAAGTCCTTGGCGCGCGCGAGCGCGGCGAACGCGCGGGTGCTCTCGGAGACGTCGGCGTTCGGGCTGCCCTGCGCGACCAGGTCGTTCAGGTCCAGCAGTGAGGTGATGAGCTGGCCGTAGATGTCCAGGGTCGAGAACGCCGAGGCGCTGTTCTGCCCGGCCACCTGGCGCAGGCCCGCGAGCGAGTCGAGCCGGTAGCGGACGTCGCGGACCTTGGCGCGGACCTGGTCGGAGTACTCGCCGTCGATGCCGCCGAGCCGGCCGCGGACACCGCGGGCGGCCCGATCGGTCACGCTCTGTTGCTCCCGGACCGCCTGGTCCTGGCCGTCCCGGGGGACGGTCAGGTATTGCACCGTAAGGTCTCGTTCGTCTTGTAGCTCCTGAACAAGACGAGCCACGCTTTCACTCAGCGTAGCCAGGCGTTCGATCCTCGTATAGAGCCCGGCCTCGTTCACGCCGTCGCGCACCCGCAGGCCCGCCAGAATCCCGGCGACCACCGCCGGAATGAGGATCAGCACCACCAGACGGGTGGTCACACGGGTGTTGGCCAGCCTGAAACGGCGCCCGCCCGGCCGGCGACCGGCCTTTGCGTCGCCGTCAGGCGGGAGGGAGTGAGCATCCGGCCCTACGGCGCGGTCCTGCTCCGTCGCTGGTCGCACGTCCCTCCATCACCTCTCGCGGTCCACGTTCCGGACCCCCCGCCGCGGATTCCGGACGCGCCCCGACGGGGCGGCCGGTGGGCCTTTTGATACCTCTGGGGCGAGGGTCATTGCAGCACAGAGTAATCCGAAGGACAAACCTCAAGATGACTCATTTCACACTTCAGCACGCTTAGCACATCCGTGCTCTACGATGTCCTGTTTGCCCGATTTGCGTCTCACTCACGTAAACATCGCGACAACGATCCGGGGTTACCTAGGGTTACTGCGCTAGAGTCCGCACGATCATGCCGATCCATGGCATACCCCCCATATCCCTCCCTCTTGAAGGAGCGCTCATGAGGTTCGCCAAAGCACGGCGCGCCTGGCTCGCCGGTGCGCTCGCCGGCACGCTCGCGCTGTCCCTGGCCGCCTGCGGAGGCGGCGACGAGGCGTCCGCCAACGGCCTGGAGCAGTCCGAGATCACCGTCGGGGTCATGCCGATCACCGAGGGCGCCGGCATCCAGATCGCCATCTCGCGGGGTTTCTTCAAGGCCGAGGGCCTCGAGGTGAAGATGCGGACCGTGACCGGCGCCGCCGAGGCCCTCCCCCTCCTCAAGGGCGGCAGCCTCGACATCGCACACGGCGGCCACGTCGGCCTCATCCAGGCCCAGGCCGACGGCGCCTACAAGCTGCGGGTCGTGGCCGAGGCCTCGTCCATGACCAAGAACCTCAACGGCGTGCTGGTCGCCAAGGACTCCGCCATCAAGACCCCCAAGGACCTGGCCGGCAAGAAGATCGGCACCAACGCGCGCGGGAACCAGAACAGCCTGCTGCTGCGCGCCACCCTGCAGCCCTACGGGGTCCAGGTCGACGAGAGCAAGGACGTCGTCGTCGCCCCGTTCCCCAACCAGGAGCAGCTGCTGAAGAGCGGCAAGGTGGAAGCCATCATCGTCCCCGAGCCGTTCGTCACCCAGATCCAGCAGACCCTCGGCGCGCGCATCCTCACCGACTTCTCCGGCGGCCCGACCAAGGACTTCCCGATCACCGGGTTCGCCTCCACCGAGGAGTTCGCCACCAAGAACCCCAAGACCGTCGCCGCGTTCCAGCGCGCGCTGGTCAAGGCGCAGGCGCTGGCCGGCGACCGCGCCGTCCTGCAGGACGCGATGCCCAAGTTCACCAAGCTCGACCCCAAGCTGGTCAGCGTCATCAACCTGAACGGCTTCCCGACCTCCACGAGCGCGACCCGCATCCAGCGGGTGGCCGACGTCATGCAGCAGTTCGGCTACTTGAAGCAGCCCTTCGACGTCAAGACGTTCGTGCTGCAGAACGGATGAGGTGGGGCAGAGCCGCACGCGGCGCGGCAGGCGTGGCGGGGGCGTTCGCGATCGCCGAGCTGGTCACCCGGACCGGCCTGGTCGACCCGGACGCCGTCCCGCCCGCCTCCACCGTGCTCGTGCGCGCCGGCGAGCTCGCCGTCGACGGCGAGTACCTGACCGGCGTGTTCGACACGGTGCGCGCCTGGGTGGGCGGGCTGCTGCTGGCCACCGTCACCGCCGTGGCGCTGGGCGTCCTGCTGAGCGCCACGCCGTGGCTCAACAACGCCGCCCGCGTGGTGGTGGAGCTGCTGCGCCCGATCCCCTCGCTGGCGCTGATCCCGCTGGCGATCGTCACCTTCAGCTCGGTCACCCAGTCGAAGATGTCGCTGGTGTTCTACGCGGCGACCTGGCCGATCCTCATCAACACGCTGTACGCGCTGCGGGACGTCGACCCGGTCGCCAAGGAGACGCTGCGCAGCTTCGGCTTCGGCGACCTGGCGGTGCTGCTGCGGGTGAGCCTGCCCAGCGCCGCGCCGTTCGTGGCCACCGGCGTGCGGATCGCGACCTCGGTCGGGCTGGTCGTCGTGGTCAGCACCGAGCTGGTCGCCGGCGCCGGTGAAGGCGTCGGCGGCTATCTGATGGAGAGCCAGTCGGGCGGCGGGCACCCCGACCTCATGCTCGCGGGCGCGGTCTGGGCGGGCACGCTCGGCCTGCTCGCCAACATGCTGCTGGTCGGGGTCGAGCGCCGCGCCTTCCGCTGGAACACCGCGGGAACGGGGGCCGCGACATGAGCACCGACCAGACCACCGGGCACGCGCCCGGGGAGAAGGCCGGGCAGGACGTGCTGAAGGGACCCGGCGGCGCGTCCGCCGGGCCGTCCGGGAAGGCCGCCGGTCGCGGCGGCGCCGGGCGGGCGCTGCGGGCGGCGCTGGCGGGCGTGGGACGGCTGTGGCTGTTCGCGCTGCTGGTCGGCGTCTGGGAGATCGCCGCACGGGCCGCCGCCGACCAGTTCTTCCCGCCGCCGTCGCAGATCGTGACGACACTGTACGAGATCTGGTTCTCCGGGCCGGTGGACCGCTTCTTCCTCACCGACAAGGCCCTGGACGACTTCAAGCCCAGCTTCACCAACCTGTTCGCCGGGTGGGCGATCGCCGCGGTGGCGGGGATCGCGCTGGGCGTCGTCATCGGCCGGTTCCGGACGCTGGGCGACGTGCTGGACCCGGTGCTGCAGTTCGGCCGGTCCGTCCCGCCGCCCACGCTGATCCCGTTCCTGCTGGCGGTGCTGGACCTGGGCGCCCCGATGCAGATCACCACGATCGTGTTCGGGGTGATCTGGCCGGTGCTGCTCAACACCATCGACGGCGTCCGCACCGTGGACCGCCTCCAGCTCGACACCGCCCGGGTGTTCGGCATCGGCGGGACGCTGCGGCTGCGCCGGGTGATCCTGCCCGCCGCGGCACCGAAGATCTTCGCGGGGCTGCGGGTCAGCCTGGGCTTCGCGCTGATCCTGATGGTCATCTCGGAGCTGGTCGGCAGCGCCTTCGGTATCGGGGCGCACCTCACCACCGCCCAGCAGACACTGCAGATGACCGAGATGTGGGCGGGCATCGTGCTGCTCGGCGTGCTGGGCTGCCTGTTCAACCTGGTGTTCCAGCTGCTGGAGCGGCGCATGCTCGCCTGGCACGGCGGCGCCCGGCGGCTGACGTCCTGACCGTCCCGCCCGCCCTGGGCGGGACCGGCCGGAGGGGGGCACCGGACATGCGCGTCCTGATCGCGGGAGCCGGCATCGGCGGGCTCACCACCGCGCTCAGCGTGAACCGGCCGGGGCCTCCTCCCCGGAGGAGGGCCTGGCCGCCTACGATGCCGCGCGCCGCGGCACCGTGAACGCGATCGTGCTCGCGAACCGCGGCGATCCCGGCGACGCCATACTGGACATCGTGGCCGAACCCGCCCCGGGCGGGTTCGGCCGCGTCGAGGACGTGCTGGCCGCCGAGGAGCTCGCCCCGCTCGCCGACGGCCACCGCACCATCACCCATACCGACGATGTGAACAGCGACTCGCCCTGGGCCCTCGCCCAGGCCACCGCTCCCGTACGCGCTCAACGGCGCTCAGCCAGGTGAAGGACATGCTGGAGATCAACGAACTGACGCACCGCTACGGCGACCACACCGTGCTGGCGGGGCTGAACCTGAAGGTCGCCGAGGGCGAGCTGGTCAGCCTGGTCGGGCCGTCCGGCTGCGGCAAATCGACGCTGCTGCGCTGCGTGGCCGGGCTGATCCGGCCGACCGGCGGCCAGGTCGTGCTGAACGGGAACCCGATCGACGGCGTCCCCGACGACCTGGCCGTGGTCTTCCAGGACTACAGCCGCTCGCTGTTCCCCTGGCTGAGCGTGCGCGACAACGTGGCGCTGCCGCTGCGCCGCAAGGGCAAGGGCCGGGCGGAACGGCGCGCGGCGGCGCAGGAGGCGCTGGAGTCGGTGGGCCTGGGCGACGCGGGCCGCAAGTTCCCCTGGCAGCTGTCGGGCGGCATGCAGCAGCGCGTCTCCATCGCCAGGGCGCTGGCGTACCGGCCGTCGCTGCTGCTGATGGACGAGCCGTTCGGGTCGGTGGACGCCCAGACCCGCGAGGACCTGGAGGACCTGGTGCTGCGCGTGCACCGGGACGGCGGCATGACGATCCTGCTGGTCACGCATGACATCGACGAGAGCGTCTACGTCGGCGACCGGGTGGTCGTGCTGGCCCGCGACCCGGGCCGGGTGCGCTCGGAGCTGACGGTCGGGCTGCCGTCGGCGCGCGACCAGATCGAGACGCGCGGGCTGCCGGAGTTCGTCCGGCTGCGCGCCGAGGTCGGGCGGCTGGTGCGCGGCAGCGCCGCGGGCGACGCCTCCCCGGCCGCTGGGGCGGCCGGGGGCGAGGGCACCGGGAAGTAGCGGGCGGCGGGCGCCGGACGCGCCCACACCCGTGCCCGCACCCGCGCTCGCCTCACTTGGCGTCGGCATAGCAGTCGACCACGGCGACCTCCATCGGGAACACGACCGGCGTCCGGCCGAACAGCAGCCGCCCCGCCTCCTCCGCCGAGGCGTGCACCGCCTCGCGGACCTGGCCGGCCAGCTCGGCGGGCGCGTGCACGACCACCTCGTCGTGCTGGAAGAACACAAGGCGCGGCGGGCCGAGCGCGGTCAGCCGCCGCCGCAGCGTGGCCAGCAGCGCCAGCGCCCAGTCGGCGGCGGTGGCCTGGACGACGAAGTTGCGGGTGAAGCGGCCCCGGCTGCGCAGCGCCTGCGCGGCGGTGACCTGGCGGGACGCCCCGCCGCCCGGCTCGCCCGGCGCCCCGTCGCCGCCGTCGCCCGCCTCGTCCCCCTCGGAGGTCAGCCGGCGCCAGCCCGCCGAGGGCGGCGGGCAGGTGCGGCCCAGCCGCGACCGCACGAGCGCGCCCCGCTCGCCCGCCCGCGCCGCCGCCTCCACGTACTCGAAGGCCTGCGGGAACCGGCTCTTGAGGACGGCCAGGAGCCGCACCGCCTCGCCGGTGCCGCCGCCGTACATCGCCGACAGCAGCGCGATCTTGGCCTGGTCGCGGGCGGTCGTCCCGTCCGAGGCGGTGCCGCGGAACGCCTCCGAGAGCGCGGCGTACAGGTCGCCCTCGGCGGCGGCCGCGGCGAACGCCCGGTCTCCGGCCAGCGCGGCCAGCACCCGCGGTTCGAGCTGGGCGGCGTCGGCGACCACCAGTGACCAGCCCGGATCGGCGACCACCGCCCTGCGCAGCACGCGCGGGATCTGCAGCGCGCCGCCGCCGTTGGTGGCCCAGCGGCCGGACACCACGCCGCCGACGACGTACTCGGGACGGAACCGCCCGTCGCGCACCCACGTGTCGGCCCAGGACCAGCCGTGCGCGGTGTGCAGCCGGGACAGCTCCTTGTACTCCAGCAGGAGCGGCACCGCCGGGTGGTCGACGCGCTTGAGGACGTGCGCGCGGGTGGAGGTGACCGGCAGGCCGGCCGCCGCGAACGCCTTCATGATCTGCGCGGGCGAGTCGGGGTTGACCGGGGTGCGCAGCCCGAACGCGGCGCTGATCCGGTCGGCCAGGGCCTGCAGCCTGCGCGGCCGCATGCCGCCGGTCGGGCGGGGGCCGAGCAGGTCGGTGAGCAGTTCGTCGTGCCGTTCCGCGGACCAGGGCAGCCCGTCGTGGCTCAGCTCGGCCGCGACCAGCGCGCCGGCGGACTCGGCCGCGGTCAGCAGGCCGAAGCCGGGCAGCTCGGCGACGCGCCGCCGCTGCTCGGCGTGCACGGCGACGATCCGTTCGAGCTCGGCGGCGGCGGAGTCGCGGGCGGAGCCGGGGCCGTGCGCTGCGGGGCGGCCGTCCGCGCCGGGCCCCGCGCCGCCGGAGGCCGCGTCGAAGGCCGCGTCGAAAGCGGGGTCGAAGGCGGTGTCGAAAGCGGGGTCGAACAGCGAGCCCTGCGGAGGCGCCTCCCGCGGGGGCGGCGGATCGTCCGGGACGGGCTCGCCGCGCAACCGCGCCCACGCGGCCCGCACCGAACGCGGCTCGCCGTACCTCCCCTGGTGGCCGAGCAGCAGGCTCTCCACCAGTTCGAGGTCGTGGCAGCGGGCGACCCGCACCCCCGCCTCCAGCAACCGGGGGTAGAGCCGGGCGGTGGCGGGCCACACCCAGCGCGGCGCGGCGGCCCGCTCGCGCTCGGCGATGGCGGCCACCAGGTCGCCGACGGTCTCGGCGGGGCCGGCCGGCGCGCCGTCGTCGGCGAGCGGCCGCAGCACACCCCCGCCGCCCTCTCCGGCGGCCACCGCGATCCTCACCCGGCCATTCTCGCCCGCGGCACCGACAAAACCGCGAGCCCGGAAACGGCGAACCCCTCCGAGCCCCGGGAGGGGCGCGGAGGGGTTTCGCGAAGGTTCGCGGCGCGGTCGCGGCACGGCCGTGGCGCCGTCGCGGCGCGGTCCGGCGGCGGGTCAGGCCGCCAGGGAGACCTGCTGGCCCTCGGGGACGTTGCCGTACCGGTCCACGATCTTGTTGAGCTGGATCTGGTAGTACAGCACGCCGAAGCCGAAGATGCCGAGCAGGAAGCCGATGCCGCCGCTGCACGACGGGGCCAGGCCCGCGGCGCGCTGGGCCTGCGCGATGCGCCCGCCCAGCTTCACGAACATGACCAGCGGCCAGATCCCCAGCGTGACGAAGCCGAAGATGAGCGACAGCAGCGCGTTGGTCGCGGCGTCGCCGGTGCGGCGGTCGTAGTTGAACAGCTCGGCGTGGACCTTGAAGAACCAGACCAGCCCGTAGATGCCGAAGGTGATGATCGGCAGGCCGAGCCAGGCGGCCACGGGGTTGCGGCGCTTCATGTTGAGGCCCGTCCCGGCGGCGGCCGGGGCGTGCTGCGGCGCGTGCACCGGCGCCTGCTGGCCCTTGTGGGGCTGCTGGTAGTGCTGCTGCGCACCCTGCTGCGGGTAGCTCATGCTGTGCTCACTCCTGAGGGCGCGGCTCCGGTTGGACTCGGCACCCGGGTTCCTTGGTGATCGATGACGACGCCCGACTGTACGACAGAAGAGCACGTCATACCGGAACAACGCGCAGATTTTCTATAGATCAGGTGAGATATCCCGATTTCCACTGCGGCCCCCGTCCTGGCGCAACGAGATCGTCACCTCGTCCTCGCACGGCGGGCTCAGCTCCTGGTCACCGCAGCCGGTCGCCGCGTAGCAGCGGATGCGCAGCTCCGCCGCGGTCACGTCGACGCGCAGGAAACTCTTGAAGAACGGCGGGCGGTCCCAGTCGGCCATCTCCGAGCGGAACCGCTGCGGCACCTTGCGCACCGGCAGCCGCGCCATCCCCGAGCGCCGCCGCCTCCCGCGCGGCACGCCCAGCAGCGACGCCACGAACCGCGCCCGCCGCGAGGGCACCGCCTGGTCCTGACGCTTCCCCGGCAGCCTCGGCGCCGCGACCGACCTCGGCACCGGCGCCCGCCCATCGCCCTGATCCATGCCCTCGGCCGCCGACGACGGGGACGGGTCGCCGCCGTACCCGCGCCCCGGCTCGATGCCCAGCCGGTAGCGGATCACCTCGGTCGCCTCCTGCGGCGTCAGCTCGAACAGCTTCGGCAGCCGCAGGACACGCCCGTACAGCCTGCTGTAGCGGGAGAGGGAGTCGCCGCGCAGCGGGTAGCAGCGGAAGTCCTTCTCCTCGGCCACCCGCGTCCTGGGAATGGTGTGCGTGGCGTGCATGAACGCGCCGCCCCCGCCCGTCACCAGGTACTGCAGGGTGCGGTCGCCGACCCGCACCGGATAGCGCTGGTAGTTGTGGATGTCGCCGCCGATCGCGGCGACGTAGTTGTGCTCGGGGTCCTTCACGATCGCGTCGACCGTGCCGCCGCCCTCGATCCTCCCGGGCCGGACGCTGTCGTCCACGTACAGCGGCTTGCCGGTGATGAGCAGCTTGGGCTTGGGCCCGGCCGACACCTCGCGCAGCCACGCGCCCTGGTCGCGGTCGAGGCCGCCGGTGATGCCGGTGTCGATGCCGACGATCCGCAGCGCGGGCGTGTCGATCACCCAGTACGGGCCCGGCTGGAGGGAGCGCTGCCCCGGCGCGCCGCGGTAGGTCTCGCGCGCCTCCGCCAGCGCCTTCTCGTCGACCGGGCCGGGACGCCGCCACAGCAGCCGCGGCAGGAACCCCAGGGGCCCCTTCCACGGCTCGGGGCGGCAGTCCAGGTCGAGGTCGCAGAACACGCGCAGGAACCCGCGCAGCCCGTCGTACCAGTCGTGGTTGCCCGGCACGGCGTAGATCGGCCCGGGATAGTCCTTGTACGGGCGGAAGAACTTCTCCGGGTAGTCGGCGGCCTCGCCGCTGGGGTAGATGACGTCGCTGACGATGACCATGAAGTCGGTGCCGGCGCCCGCCTGCAGGGCCGGCGGCACCACGGCGTACTGCGACCGGTCGCCCTCGCCGGTGTCCCCGAGCAGCAGGAACGAGAACGCCTCGTCCGAGCGGTGCATGGTGAACCCGGCGCGGGTGCCCCGCTCGGCGAGCGCGGAGATGCAGCGGCGGCGGATCCCGTTGGACGGGTCGCCGAACACCTTCGCGATGACGTCGTTGCGGGACCGCCACAGCACCAGGGGATGGCGCCAGGAGAACCCGGAGACGCGCTCGGGCATCAGGTTCCAGAAGGTGCCGCGCGTGCCGCACTCCCAGCCCGCTCCGGCCTCGGAGACACGCGAGTTGTCGGGCACGCGTCCGGGTGCCTCCGCCTCCTCGGCGCGCACAAGCAACCTCCGGGGGGTTCGAGGGGGTCAGTGCCAAATGTATTGGGCGGGGTGATCTGTGCGTCAAGCGAATCCGGAACACCTGTCCCGGCCGACCGCGACCCTGACGCCGAAGCGACGCGGCGCCGCCCCCACGGGGGACGGCGCCGCGTCATGTACTCGACGGGCCGGGCGGGCCCAGCCCGTCTCGACAGGTCTCGACGGGTCTCGGCAGGTCTCGGCAGGGCTAGTGCGCTCCGGTGCCGGTGAGCGCCCTGACCTCCAGTTCGGCGAACTTCTCGTCCGTCTTCTCCTTGGACAGCACCGTGCCGAGATAGGCGCACAGGAAACCGAGCGGGATGGAGATCAGGCCCGGGTTCTGCATCGGGAACGGCGCCACGATCGTCTCGCTGAACAGCGCGTCCGGGTTGCCCTTCGGCAGGGTGCCGGACTTGCCGCCCCAGCAGATGGAGCTGCACATCACCAGCGCCACCGCCGAGATCAGCCCGCCGTAGATGCCGGCCACCGCGCCCGCGGTGTTGAACCGCTTCCAGAACAGCGAGAACAGCAGTGTCGGCAGGTTGGCCGAGGCGGCGACCGCGAACGCCAGCGCCACCAGGAACGCCACGTTCAGCCCGCGGGCGAAGATGGACAGCACGATCGCGATGGCGCCGATGACCAGCGCGGCGATCCGCGCCATCCTCACCTCGTCGCGCTCGGTGGCCTTGCCGCGCTTGAACACGTTGGCGAACAGGTCGTGCGCGAACGAGGACGAGGAGGCCAGGGTGAGCCCCGCGACCACGGCCAGGATCGTCGCGAACGCCACCGCCGCGATGATCGCCAGGAAGATCGCGCCACCGGTGGAGCCGGCACCGCCGCCGAGTTCCTGGGCGACCTGCACCGCCGCGGTGTTGCCGCCCTTGTCCTGCGCCGCGACCTCCTTGCTGCCCACCAGCGCCGCCGCGCCGAACCCGATCACCAGCGTCATCAGGTAGAACGTGCCGATGATGCCGATCGCCCAGTTCACCGAGGCACGGGCGGCCTTGGAGTTGGGCACGGTGTAGAAGCGGATCAGGATGTGCGGCAGCCCGGCGGTGCCCAGCACCAGCGCCAGGCCGAGCGAGAGCAGGTCGAGCTTGGACCACATGTCGGTGGCGCCGTACTTCAGCCCCGGCTCCAGGAACGCCTGGCCCTTGCCACTGGCGTCGGCGGCGGCCCCCAGCAGGCTGGAGAGGTTGAAGCCGTACTTGGCCAGCACCCAGACGGTCATGACGGCGGCGCCGCCCATGAGCAGCACGGCCTTGACGATCTGCACCCAGGTGGTGCCCTTCATCCCGCCGACCGTGACGTAGAAGATCATCAGCGCGCCGACGACCACGATCGTCCAGATCTTGGCGGCCTCGCCCTCGGCGCCGAGCAGCAGCGCCACCAGCGCGCCCGCGCCGACCATCTGCGCCAGCAGGTAGAAGATCGAGACCACGATGGTGGAGATGCCGGCGGCGGCGCGGACCGGCCGCTGCCGCATCCGGAACGCCAGCACGTCGGCCATCGTGAACCGGCCCGAGTTCCGCAGCAGCTCCGCCACCAGCAGCAGCGCCACCAGCCAAGCGACCAGGAAGCCGATCGAGTACAGGAACCCGTCGTAGCCCGACAGCGCGAACATGCCGGCGATGCCGAGGAAGGAGGCGGCCGACATGTAGTCGCCGCCGATCGCCAGGCCGTTCTGGACGGCGGAGAACTGCCGGCCGCCGGCGTAGAAGTCGGCGGCGGTGCGGGTCTGGCGGCTGGCCCAGATGGTGATCCAGAGGGTCAGGGCCACGAAGAGGGCGAACAGGACCAGCGAGAACGTGCGGTGCTCGTTCTCGGCGGGGGCGGCGAGCACCCCGGACGGGGCCGCCGACAGCGGCCCGGCGAGCAGTGGCGTCACTTCTTCTCCTCCTCGGGGCCGTCGCCCTCGTCCGCCGGCTTCCCGTCGGCGGACTCCCCTACGGCGGGCTTGCCGTCCGCCGGGCTCACATCGGCCCGGGGCTCGTCCGCCGCCTTGCCGCCGTCCGCCGGGCTCTCATCGGCCTGGGGCTCGTCGGCCGCCTTGCCGCCGTCCGCCGGGCCCGCCGCGCCGGGGGCGACGACCTGCGCGGCCAGCGGCTCCAGCTTGCGGCGCGCGTGCCGCTCGTACGCCCAGGCGATGAGGAAGGTCGAGACGAACTGGAGGAGGCCGAACACCAGCGCCACGTTGATGTTGCCGACGACCTTGGTGCCCATGAAGCCGCGCGCGTACGCCGACAGCACCACGTACAGCAGGTACCAGATCAGGAACGCCGCGGTCATCGGGAACACGAAGCGGCGGAAGGTCGACTTGAGCCGCTGGAACTCGGGGCTCTGGTTCATCTGGACGAAGGCCGCCTCGTCGAGCCCGCCGCCTCCGGCGGCCCCCGGCGTCGCGGGCCCTGGGGAGTCCGTTGTCACGCATACCTCCGGCTGTGGGTCTTCCGCCGTGCCACCGCGCGCGGCACGGTGACGGCGGCACCGGCGTGGCCGATGGGGGGCTATTCGACCAAGATGTTGGTTGGTGCCAAAAGAGTGGAGACCCGGTCGATGCGGGCTCGATGCCGGAACGAGACCTCGGCCTCACGAAGCGTAGGGACCTCACGGAGGGTAGCGACCTCACGGAGGGTAGTGACTTCGCGGGGGCGGCGCAGCCGGTCCGCCGATTCGTCCGGACCGCTACTCGACGACGAAGGTGCGCGGGTCGCCGGTGGGGACGATCTCCCGGCCGAGCGGCAGCAGCGACACCGGGATCAGCTTGAAGTTGGCGATCCCGAACGGGATGCCGATGATCGTGACGCACAGCGCGATGCCGGTCACGAGGTGCCCCAGCGCCAGCCACCACCCGGCCAGGACCAGCCAGATCGCGTTGCCGATGCAGGAGCCGGCCCCGGCGTCGGAGCGGCGGACGACGGTGTTGCCGAACGGCCAGAGCGCGAAGAGCGCGATGCGGAACGCGGCGACGCCGAACGGGATGGTGATGATCAGGATGCAGCAGACGATGCCGGCGACCGCGTAACCGATCGCCAGCCAGAACCCCGACAGGACAAGCCAGATGATGTTCAGCAGGGTGCGCATCGCACCACTCTACGTGGCGTGGCGGCCGCGCTCCGGGAACGGGCGCGTGTGCCGCGGTGGGCGCCGGCGCCAACCCCCGGGGGCGCCGGCGCCACCGCGTACAGGGCGCCTGTGCGCATCATGAGTCCCCCCAGAACGGCGAGCTGTCGCCTTCTCATGATGTCCGCACAGACGACCCGAAAGCCCCGCCTTGCGGGACAGAAACAACATTATCCGGACGTCCGTAATGCCCGCGTAAATCGGGTCAATGAGGGGCCCAAGGTTACGGAACGCGCGCGTAACGTCACCATCGCGAGGAGCCCGCACGTCCTCTGAGCCGCCTCTGAGCCGCCTCCGGACGGCCTCCGGACGGCCTCCGAGCGCGCCCCCTCCGGGCGGGCCGTCCCTCCCGGATCAGGGCGCGAGCACCCGCAGCGCGCCCGGCATGACCCGGGCGGTCACCGGGAGCGTCCCGGGCAGCTCGCCGTCGGCCCCGTACGGCAGCGTCCGGCCCGGCGCGGCCAGCTCGATCCGCACCTCCCGCCCGCGCCGCACCTCGACCTGCGGGCGGCGCACGTGCGAGCCGTCCTCCAGCTCGCGCATCACGGCGAAGAACAGCGGCCGGGGGGCGTCCTTGATGATCACCACGTCCAGCAGGCCGTCGTCGACGCGGGCGTCCGGGGCGATGTGGCGCCCGAAGCCGTAGTAGCCGGAGTTGGCGGCGACGACCGTGTAGCCGCGCCGTTCGATGACCTCGCCGTCCACCGTGACGCGGTACGCGGCCGGGCGCCAGGCCAGGACGGCCCGCAGCGCGCCGACGTAGTACGCCGCCGAGCCGCGCAGCAGCCGGGTCCGGTTGGCGTTGTCGTTGGCGACGGCGTCCACGCCCGCGTACACGCTCCCGAGCACGGGGGTGCCGTTGGCCTCGACGGCGTCCACCTCGCGCGGCTCGGCCTCCAGCAGCAGTGCGGCGAGCGCGGCCGGGTCGGAGGGGACGCCCAGCTGCCGCGCGAAGTCGTTGCCGCGCCCGGCCGGGACGATGCCGAAGACCGCGCCGGTGCCGGCCAGGGCGCCGCCGACACGGCCGACCAGGCCGTCGCCGCCCACGCCCAGCACCACGTGCCCGCGCTTGGCGGCGCTGCGGGCGAGCACCGCGGCGTGCTCCAGGCCGCGGCTGTACTCCACGAGGATCTCCGAGCCGGCGTCGCGCAGCGCGCGGGCGAGCGGGACCAGCGAGGCGGCGGCGGCCGATCCCCCGGCGGAGGGGTTGACGACCGCGGTGAAGACTCGGCGGGCGGGCGGCATCGGGATCACTCCTGGGCGAGGGGGGCGGTGAGGACGCCGGGGTTGAGGATGCCGTGCGGATCGACCCGGCGCTTGACCGCCCGCACGATCTCCATGCCGAGCGGCCCGATCTCGCGGGCGTACCAGTCGCGGTGGTCGGTGCCGACCCCGTGGTGGTGGCTGATGGTGCCGCCCGCCGCGATGATCGCGTCGTTGGCGGCGTGCTTGGCCCTCTCCCAGTGCGCCACCGCGGGGTCCCCCTGCGCGGACACGACCGTGAAGTAGAGCGAGGCGCCGGCGGGATAGACGTGGGAGATGTGGCACATGACCAGCGGCGGCGTGCCCGCGCCCGACAGCTCGCGGATCAGCGCCTCGCGCACGGCCGCGTACAGCCGCGGGATGCCCGACCAGTACGCGGCGGTCTCCAGCGTCTCGGCGAAGGCGCCGGCGTCCAGGAGGGCGTCACGTAGGTACGGGGCGTTGAAGCGGCCGTGCTCCCACTTCTCCCCCGGCTCGGCGCCGAGGGGCTCGCCGCCCTGCTCGTCCAGGACGGCGCGGGCCGCCTCCCGCCGCGCGGCGATCCCGTCCGGCGTCCCCTCGAATCCCAGGACGGCCAGGCACCCGGCGGAGCGCGACGACACCGTGGACGTGCCGACGGCGCCCGGGTCGGCGAGGCCGATGGCGGTCTCGGTCTCGTCCGACAGCCGCAGCACGGTGGGGAGCGGGCCGTCCTGGGCGAGGCGGCGCAGCGCCGCGGCGCCCGTCTCGAACGAGGGGAACCGCCATCCCTCGTACGCCGCCGCCGCGGGCACGGGCCGCACCCGCACCGTCACCGAGGTGATCACGCCGAACGCGCCCTCGGAGCCGAGCACGAGCTGCCGCAGGTCCGGACCGGCGGCCGACCTGGGGGCGCGTCCCAGCTCCAGGGTGCCCTCGGGGGTGGCGACGGTGAGGCCGGTGACCATCTCGTCGAAGCGCCCGTACCCGGCGGAGGACTGCCCGCTGGAGCGCGCGGCGGCGAACCCGCCGATGGTGGCCCACTCGTAGGACTGCGGGTAGTGCCCGAGCGTGAAGCCGTGCTCGCGCAGCAGTTCCTCGGCGCGCGGGGCGCGCAGGCCCGGCTGGAGCACGGCGGTGCGCGACACCGGGTCGAGGGAGGCGAGCGCGTCCATCCGGCGCAGGTCGAGGGCGACGAACGGGCGGCCGCCCTGCGGGGCGAGCCCGCCGACGACCGAGGTGCCGCCGCCGAACGGCACGACCGCGACGCGGTGCTCGGCGCACTCCGCCAGCACGGCCAGGACCTCGTCGTGCGATCCGGGCAGGACGACGGCGTCCGGGGCGTCGGCGACGTCGCCGGACCGGACGCGCAGCAGGTCGGGGGTGGACTTGCCGCGGGTGTGCCGGACGCGGGACTCGTCGTCCGCGCGCACGTGCGCCTCGCCCCCGGCGGCCTTGGCGAGGGCGGCGAGGCGGTCGGCGGGGAGCCGGGAGGCCGGCACCTCGATGTCCGCCAGCGCGACGGGCGGCGACGCCGCCGGCCGCACGCCGAGCAGCTCGCGCAGCAGGCCGGTCGCCGCGTCCGGCAGCGGGGTGGCCCGGGCCGGGTCGCCCCAGCCGCTCCACAGCATGTCCCGGATCTCCATGGCTTACACTGTGACATATGACGTCAGAACGTCACAAGACGATGGAGGAAGGTTCCGGCGACGAGGGCAGGCGCGACGCCGTGCTGGACGCCGCCCGCGACTGCGTGCTGGCCGTCGGGGTCCGCCGGACGACACTGACCGACGTCGCCCGGCGCGCCGGGGTCTCCCGGATGACGCTGTACCGGCGGTGGCCGGACGTGCGCTCCCTGGTGGGCGATCTGATGACCCGCGAGTGGCTGGCCACCGCGATCGAGGCGCAGCCCCCCGAGGACGCCGGGCCGGTCCGCCCCCGGATGGTGGCGGGCCTGGTGGCGGGCGTGCGCGCCTTCCGCGCCCACCCGCTGCTGCGCAAGATCGTCGAGGTGGACCCGGAGCTGCTGCTGCCCTACGTGCTGGAGCGCTGCGGCACCAGCCAGCTGGCCTTCCTGGAGATGTTCGAGCGGATGCTGCGGGCCGGCCACGAGGACGGCTCGATCCGCGCCGGCCATCCGGGGCGGCAGGCCCGCGCGCTGCTGCTGGTCGTCCAGTCGTTCGCGCTCTCGGCCCGGACCATGACCGACGGCGCCGACCCCGAGCTGGGCGACGACGCGTTCGACGCCGAGCTGGCGCACATCCTGGAGAGGACCCTGGCACCGTGAGCACCGGCCCTCTGAGCACCGGCCCTCTGAGCACCGGCCCTCTGAGCACCGGCCCTCTGAGCACCGGCCCTCTGAGCACCGGCCCTCTGAGCACCGGCCCTCTGAGCACCGGCCCCGCGTCCGCCGCCCCAGGGCCTCACCCGCCCGCGGGCTCCTCCCTGAACGCCGCCCGCCGCGCCCGCGAGCTGGCCGCGCTGCCCGGCGAGGTGGTCGACGTGCTGGTCGTCGGGCTCGGCGCGACCGGCGCCGGGGCCGCCCTGGACGCGGCCTCGCGGGGCCTGACCGTCGCCGCGATCGACGCGCACGACCTGGCCTTCGGGACCTCCCGGTGGAGTTCCAAGCTGATCCACGGCGGGCTGCGCTACCTGGCCTCCGGGCAGGTCGACGTGGCCTATGAGAGCGCCGTCGAACGCGACGTGCTGATGCGGCGCACGGCCCCGCACCTGGTGCGCGCCCTGCCGTTCGTCCTGCCGCTCACCTCGCTGGTGCCGCGGCGGCAGGCGGCCCTGGTGCGCGTAGCGCTGGCGGCCGGGGACGCGCTGCGGTTTGCCGCCCGCACCCCGCGTTCCGTGCTGCCCCGCCCGCGCGCTCTGTCCGCGGTGGAGACACTGCGGGCGGCGCCCGCGCTGCGCCCGTACGGGCTGCGCGGCGGGCTGCTGTCATGGGACGGCCAGCTCGCCGACGACGCCCGGCTCGTCACGGCGATCGCCCGGACCGCCGCCGCGCACGGCGCCCGGATCCTCACCCGCTGCCGGGCGCTGGCGCTGGCCGGCGACGGGGCGCTGGTCCGGGACGAGCTGACCGGCGAGACGATCACCGTCCGGGCCCGCTCGGTCATCAACGCGGCCGGGGTGTGGGCCGGCGGGCTGGTGGACGGGGTGCGGCTGCGCCCCTCGCGCGGCACCCACCTGGTCGTGCGGGCCGAGAGCCTGCGCGGGCTGACGGCGGGGATGCATGTCCCGGTGCCCGGGTCGACCGCCCGTTTCCTGCTCGTGCTGCCGCAGGGCGACGGCCGGGTCTACGTGGGCCTGACCGACGAGCCCGCCGACGGGCCGATCCCGGACGTGCCCGAGCCCACCGAGGGCGAGATCGGGTTCCTGCTGGACGTGCTGGGGTCGGCGCTGGACGTCCCGGTGCGCCGGGACGAGGTCGCCGGGGCGTACGCGGGCCTGCGCCCGCTGCTGGACGACGGGGCTCCGGAGGGCGGGCGCCGCGCGACCGCCGACCTGTCCCGGCGGCACCGGGTGATGACCTCGCCGGACGGCGTGGTGACGATCGTCGGCGGCAAGCTGACCACCTACCGGCGGATGGCCGAGGACGCGGTGGACGCGGTGCTGGCGAACGGCCTCGCGGGCGGGGGCGCGGGCGTTGCCGGACGGCGCAGCCGCACCGCCCGCATCCCGCTGGTGGGTGCCGCCCCGCCGGAGCGGCTGGCCGCCCTCGACGCCCCGGCACGGCTGGTCCGCCGGTACGGCGCGGAGGCGCCGTCGCTGGCCGCGCTCACCGGTGTCGGCGGTGATGGAGAGGGCGGCCTGGAGCCGGTCGCTCCGGGGCTGCCCGTGCTGCGGGCGGAGCTGGACTGGGCGGTGCGGCACGAGGGCGCCCTGGACGTGGACGATCTCCTGGACCGGCGCACCCGGATCGGCCTGGTCGCCGAGGACCGCGCCGCAGCCGTGCCCGCCGCAGAGGCGGCGCTGGCGGCCCGCGGCGCCCCTCCCCCGGCTCCTGCGGGGCGCTGAGCTCGCAAGGGTCACGCGGTGTGAACGCACCTGTCACCGCCGTCACGCACTATGACGTGTGTCACGTGGTTAGGACGCGGGGATCTGGGTTAGGTTACCCTAACCTAAGACTGTACTGATCTTCGGAGGGACCGCGTGACGCGCCGGAACAGTTGCGATCATTGCCCGGGCAGCCACTCGGGCGATCGGCCGTGCCTGGCCAGCGCGACGGTGAAGGCGCGCGCCTGGCTGCTGATCGAGCACCCCGGGCCCTGGCCCGAGCGCGTCGAGAACCTGCCCGGCCCCTCCCCCATCGCCGACGCCGTGCGGGCCGCCCTGGCCGCCGGCGTCCGCCCGCAGCTCATCCGCAGGCCCGGCCGGCGCCGCGCCACCCCGCCCGTGCAGGTGTACGTGGGCTACTCGGCGGGCGACGACGCCTGGCTGGAGGGCCGCGAGCTGTCCGACCCCGCCGAGCTGGCGGGGCTCGACCTGGGCGCGGTGGCGGCGGGCGTGCGGCCCGGGTTCGGGGAGCCGGTGAACGACCCGCTGCTGCTGGTGTGCACGCACGGGCGGCGCAACGTGTGCTGCGCCCGGACCGGGGCTCCGCTGGCTCGGTACCTCTCAGCGCGTTTTGACGCCTTTGTATGGGAAACGACCCATGTCGGCGGTGACCGTTACGCCGCGAATCTCGTATGTCTCCCACACGCGCTCTACTACGGCGACCTTGGCCCGCAGGAGGCCACGGCAGCGGTGGAGGCGTACCTGAAAGGCCAGGTCAGCCTGCACCGGCTGCGCGGGCGGGCGGGCAGTCCCGAGCCGGTCCAGGCCGCCGAGCACTTCGTCCGCGAACATTCCGGGATCTTCGAGATCGGTGGCGTGGCGGTGGAATCGGTCACCGGGACATCTCCGTACGAGGCCGTGGTCCGGGCCCGCCAGAACCGTTACCGGGTGATCTTCGAGAGCGCCGCACAGGCCCATCGCCTTACCCCGGTGGGTGACGGAGGGTCGTCCCTCACGAATGATCCGTGCGGCCCGGACTGCCAGGAGAACCTCCGGACCTACTTTGTTAGGGACATCACCCTTCTCAACGAAGCGGCCCTCGTGTAATCTCTCCAAGGCCCCATTCGAGGGTCTCCCTGTCGCACGTTGCCCCTCAGGCACCCGGTGAACCGGGCGGGGGGAACAGAGCGGCAACTCTAGACGTTGGACCTTTCGGCGCTTCTGACGCATGTCTTCGAAGCATGTCGAGCGTCCATGTCCGAAATTGCTCAGCAAACCAATCAAGGTGGGTGTTCCATGGCTCAGGTACGTCGGCAGGCAAACCTCCCTCGTCCCAGCTGGGGCTGGCAGGACGCCGCGGCGTGCCGGGGGGAAGACCTCGTGCTCTTCTTCGGCCCCGACGGTGAGCGTCAGCCAGAGCGCGAGATTCGCGAGCGCAAGGCCAAGCAGATCTGCATGGGCTGTCCCGTCCGCTCGGAGTGCCTGGACTACGCGGTGTCCCGGCCCGAGAAGTACGGCACCTGGGGCGGCCTCAACGAAGACGAGCGCGCGTCCGAGCGCCGTCGCCGGATGCGTCGCGCCAACGCCGCCTGACCACCGGCTTCGGCCCGGCGGTCCGGCCGCTCGCGCAGGCCACGTGCACGGCCACGTGCACGGACTCATACCCGGCGCGTGAGGCCGCTCCGGCGGCCCCGGCCCGCGAACGCGGGCCTGCTCCCCTCGCGCACCCCGGCACGCCACCGGAAAACGTTACGGCCCCGCCCGGCGGGGCCGTTTGCGTTGCCCGGGCCGGGAACTCCGGATGACTCCGGACGTTCCCGGCCCGGCCCATACCAACCGATCACGCCCTTCCCGGCGCGGCGTTCATCACATGTGCGTCACATGTGCGTCCGGCCACCGACCCTGAATGGCCGACGAAAAACTCTCACAGATACCGCATACACCATCGCGGTGCGGGCCATTCTCACAAATTGGCCGAGAACCATTCCGCGCTCAGCCGGGCCACCTCCTCCAGCGCCCCGGGCTCCTCGAACAGGTGCCCGGCCCCCGGCACGACGACGAGCCGGTGCCCGGCGCCCTGGTCCATACCGTCCAGGGCCCCCTGATTCAGCGACAGCACCTCAAGGTCACGGCCCCCGACGATGAGCAGCGTCGGCGCCCGCACCCCCTTCAGCGCCCCCGCGGCCAGATCGGGCCGCCCGCCGCGCGACACCACCGCGCCCACGCTCTCAGGCGCGGCCGCGGCGGCGACCAGCGCGGCGGCCGCGCCCGTGCTGGCACCGAACAACCCGACGGGCCCGCGGCCCTCCGCCCGCACCCACGCCACCACCTGGCCGAGCCGGCCCGCCAGCAGCGGCACGTCGAACCGCAGCCGGGCGGTGCGCCGGTCCTCGATCTCCTCCTCGGCGGTGAGCAGGTCGAACAGCAGGGTGCCGAGCCCCTCGGCGTTGAGCGCGATGGCCACCTGCCGGTTGCGCGGGCTGTGCCGTCCGCTGCCGCTGCCGTGCGCGAAGACGATCATCCCGCGGGAGCCGTGCGGCTCGACCAGGTCGCCCTCCAGGAGCACGTCCCCGACCGGCACCTGGACGCCGGTCACCGCTCGGTCCCCCTCGCCGCCCCCTCCCGGGCGGTGGCGTAGCGTTCCAGCAGCCCGATGACATCGCCGTCCGACAGCTGCTCGAACCGCCGGTACCACTGGCCCACGGCCCGGAACGCCCAGGGCGCGGCCAGCACCACCACCTCGTCGGCCTCGCGTTCCATCGCCCGTACCGTCTCCGCGGCCCCCACCGGCACCGCCAGCACCAGCCGGGCCGGCCGCTGCCGCCGTACGGCGCGCAACGCCGCCCGCGCGGTGCCCCCGGTGGCCAGCCCGTCGTCCACGACGATCACGGACCGCCCCTCCAGGGCGGGCAGCGACCGCTCGCCCCGGTAGGCGCTCACCCGGCGCTCCAGCTCCGCGCGTTCGGCCTCCACCGTGGCGGCCAGGTCCTCCTCGTCCAGCGCGAGCCGCGCGAGCAGGTCAGAGTCGAAGACGGGCTCGCCGCCCTCGGCGATCGCCCCCACGCCCAGCTCCGGCTGGCGCGGATAGCCGATCTTGCGGGTCACCAGCACGTCCAGCGGAGCCGGGCTGCCGGGGGCCGACAGCCTCCGCGCGACCTCGTACGCGACCGGCACGCCGCCCCGGGGCAGCGCGAGAACGACCGCCCCGTCGAGATCCAGCGGCACCAGCCGCTCGGCGAGAACACGGCCCGCCTCCGCGCGATCGGTGAACGGGAGCCGAACGGAAGGACGATCGGTCTCCGCCCCAGCGCCCGGCGCGCTCGTACGCGCGTTCCTGTTCCAGCGCATCAGCGTCACCCCTCCCTGGGGACGCGGCAGAACACCTATTAGATGCCCTACCCGTCATTGTGGAAGAGAGACCTCTTTTCATTGTGGAGGGGCGACCCTCCACACCACCCGGGACGGCGCGAAGCGCCTCCTCCGCTCGCCTGGGGGCTCGCTACAGAAACGCTCCCCGCCGCCTGCCCGTCCCTCCACTCCGCTAGCGCTCCGCTCCAGGCCGGACAGTGGAAAACCAGGTCGTTGCGGGGTACGCATCCACGGCCCCCAGGGCTTGGGGGCTAGGGGGCGAAGCGCCCCCAGCGGGGGGTGCGGGGGGCGGAGCCCCCTGCCAAGGGCCGGGTGCCCCCGTAAGGAGCGCCAGCGACTGGAGGGGGTGCGCGGCCCGGACGTGGGGGTCTGGGGGGTCGCCCCCCAGGTCAACACAGCCCCAGGGCTTGGGGGCTAGGGGGCGAAGCGCCCCCAGCGGGGGGTGCGGGGGGCGGAGCCCCCTGCCAAGGGCCGGGTGCCTCCGGAGCGAGCCCCCAGGCGAGCGCAGGAGGTGCGCGGCCCGGCCGTGGGGGTCCGGGGGGTCGCCCCCCGGGTAAACACAGCCCCCCAGATAGACACAGCCCCCAGGTCAACCAGCGAGCCAGCGTAGGGGGTTGTCGTGGAGGACTCGGCGCAGCGTGGTGTCGTCGGCGCCGGCGGCGCGTAGCGCGGGGACGAAGGTGTCGAAGAGGAAGCCGAAGCCGTGGCCCCCGTAGCGGGAGATCTGCGTCATGCGCGAGATGCCGGTGCTCAGCAGCAGCCGGTCGGCGTGGCCGCCGTCCAGGAACTCCATCACGTTGCGGACGCGGGCGGCCAGGGCGTCGGGGTTTCCGGCGGCCAGGCCCAGGGAGCCGAACGAGACGTAGGCGCCGGCCTCGGCGATCTTGCGGTGTGCGGCGGGCTCGTCCACAAGGTCCTGCTGGCCGACCGCGACGCGGTGCGGGGGGAGTCCGGCGCCGGTGAGGATCTCCAGTTGGGCCAGCCCGGCACGGCCGTAGGTGGCCACCGAAAGCCCCGAGTACCGGGCCGCGTGGGCGGCGGCGCGCAGGCAGCGTTCCTCGGTGTCGGTGGGCGTCTCGCCCCAGGTGCCGATCTCGCCGATCACGCCGGGCAGCGCGTTGGTGCCGTCCAGCCCGAAGCCGATCTCGGCCAGCAGCCGCTCGGCCAGCGCGTCGGCGTCGGCCTCCTGGACGAAGGCGGGGTGGAACGGCTCGGTGAAGAATCCCGTCCCGGCGACCACCGCGACCCGCGCGCCGGCGCCGATCCGGGCCAGCGCGGCGGCGCTGCGGCCCATTCCGCAGCAGGTCAGGTCGACGACGAGGCCGAGGTCGTGCGCGTCGCGCAGGGCGGCCAGCTCGCGGGTGACCGGCTTCTCCTCGTCCAGCCAGCGGCGGGGGTCGGAGTCCAGCTTCGCGGGCCGGGAGGGCCAGCGCAGATCGAGCTGCAGATGCTCGTGCGGCAGCACCGGGCCGGTGATGGCGGAGATCGGGATCGTTCCGGTCACGGTGCGCAGCCGCCCGGGCTCCTCGCGGGGGGTCATATCATGCGAGGTTACGACATATTTGGCCTTTTCAGGACCGAGTGTGGGGACATTCTTACCTTTCCCCGCCGGCGGCTTCGGCCGACGATTCGGCCGAAGCGGCCGCGTCCGCGGGCTCGGCGGCCTCGCGGACGGCGCGGGCCCGGGCGGTGTCCGCGCTCGGCCACCGCCGGTCGATCTCGGCGTTCAGCGCGGCCCCGATCAGCACCGCCAGCGCCGCCACGTACAGCCACGCGAGCACCGCGATGGACGCCGCCAGCGACCCGTACACCGACACCCCCGCCAGCGACCCGGCCAGGTAGAGCCGCAGGGTGAAGCTGCCCAGGATCCAGATCAGCAGCGCCACCACCGCGCCCGGCACCTCGCGCCACCAGGACGTCCGCACCGGGACGCTCATGTGGTAGAGCATCGCCAGGAACAGGATCGACAGCGTCACCACCACCGGCCAGTACAGCACCGGCAGGAACCCGGCGCTCTCCGGCAGCGCCTGCTGTACCAGCGCCGGCCCCGCCACCAGCAGCGGGATCACCACGATCATGACCAGCAGCCCGAGCAGGTAGAGCACGAACGCGCGCAGCCGGGTGCGGATCACCCCGCGCAGCCCGGACAGCCCGTAGGCGATGGTGATCGTGTCGACGTAGACGTTGGTGGCCCGCGAACCGGCCCACAGCGAGATCAGGAAGCTCACCGAGACGATGTCCGGGCTGCCGCCGCGGATCACGTCGTCGATCAGCGGGACCACCACCGAGTCCACCGCCGGTCCGGTCAGCACGGTCTGCGCCCGCTCGATCAGCCAGGTCCGGATCTCGGCCACGGTGCCCGGGCCCAGCGCGCCGCGGAAGTGCCCCATCGTCCCGATCAGTCCGATGACCAGCGGCGGCAGCGACAGCAGCGCGAAGAAGGCGGCCTCGGCCGCCAGCCCCGTCACGCGGTGGCGGAACGCCGCCACGGCCGTGCCGCGGGCCAGTTCCCAGCCGGTCCGCCGGGCGGTGCGCAGCGCGGCGCGCAGGCGCCCGATCAGCAGTGCCGGGAGCAGGAGCGCGGCGCGCAGGCGTCCGGCCGGCCCTCCGCTGGAAGCGGCCCGTTCCTTGCTGGGGTCCGCGTCGCCCTCCTCTGCCGGGGTCCCGGCGGCGTCCGAAACCGTGGTCACACCGATACACCGTAGAGTGCCGTCCGTCTGTTACCTGCGGGATCGCTCATTCCGGCGTCGCTTCGGCGCGTCGGCCCCCCGGTGGTCGGCGCATCGCCGGGCGTCGGTGACAATGGAGGGGTGATCTGCCAGGCGTGCCGTGACGACCGCCACGGGGAGTGCCGTGGCGGGTCGTGGTGCGACTGCCAGCACCAGCCGTCCCCCGCGACGCGGCGCGCCGCACCGGGGACGGCGCCCGAGGCCGGCGCGGACGGCGGCCCGGACGGCGGTACGGACGGTGGCGCGGAGGGCGGCCGCCGCGGCGGGGAGCGCTCCGCCGGGCGGTCCGAGCCGCCGGTGAACTGGAAGCGGCAGGGGTGAGGGCGGCGGAGATGACTCTTCTCACCCGTCCGCATGCCGGACGCAACTGGACAGCCCGCGAGACGGCGTGTCAAAGTTCAGATATGACTGCTGCGGATCCGTTGCTGGTAATGCGCCGGCACGTGGACTTCCTGCGCGTCCGCAGCGCGATCTGTCTGTGACGCCCCGACCACGCCCCCTGTTTTCGCACAGGCGCGTGGTGCCCCGGCGTCACCTTTGATCGACCCCTGCTCAGCGTCGAGCCGGCTGTTCGCGACTGCCGGTGCGCCACGCGTCCCACCACCAGATGGATGAGGATCGCGCCGTGCCACCTGCGACGAAGCGCAAGAAAGGCGAGGGCCAGTGGGCCCTCGGCTACCGGGAACCGCTCAACAAGAACGAAGAGAACAAGAAGAACGACGACGGCCTCAACGTCCGCCGCCGCATCATCGACATCTACTCCAAGGCCGGGTTCGACTCGATCGACCCCGCCGACCTGCGCGGCCGGTTCCGGTGGTTCGGGCTGTACACGCAGCGCAAGCCCGGCATCGACGGGGGCAAGACGGCGATCCTCGAGGACGAGGAGCTCGACGACCGCTACTTCATGATGCGGGTGCGCATCGACGGCGGCCAGCTCTCCGGGCCGCAGCTGCGGGCCGTCGCGGACATCGCGACGACCTACGCGCGCGGCACCGCCGACATCACCGACCGGCAGAACGTCCAGTTCCACTGGATCGCGATCGAGGACGTCCCGGCGATCTGGGAGCGGCTGGAGGCCGTCGGGCTGTCCACCATGGAGGCCTGCGGCGACACCCCGCGCGTGATCATCGGCTGCCCGCTGGCCGGGATCGCCGACGACGAGGTGATCGACGCCACCCCGCACATCCGCGAGATCCACGACCGCTACATCGGCTCGCCGGAGTTCTCCAACCTGCCGCGCAAGTTCAAGACCGCGGTGTCGGGCTGCACCTCGCACTGCACCGTCCACGAGATCAACGACGTGGCGTTCGTCGGGACGGTGAACGAGAACGGCGAGGCCGGCTACCAGGCGTTCGTCGGCGGCGGCCTGTCGACCAACCCGATGTTCGCCCAGAGCCTCGGCGTGTTCGTCAAGCCCGAGCAGGCGCACGAGGTCTGGAAGGGCGTCGTGTCGATCTTCCGGGACTACGGGTACCGGCGGCTGCGGCACCGCGCCCGGATCAAGTTCCTGATGAAGGACTGGGGCGCGGCGAAGTTCCGCGAGGTGCTGGAGAAGGAGTACCTCGGCTACGCGCTGCCGGACGGCCCCGAGCCCGCCGCCCCGCTCGCCCAGCGCGACCACGTCGGCATCCGCCGGCAGAAGGACGGCCTCTACTACGTCGGCTTCGCGCCCAAGGTCGGCCGGGTCAACGGCCCGCTGCTGAGCGTCATCGCCGACCTCGCCGAGCGGTACGGGTCGGGCCGCGTGGCGACCACGGTCGAGCAGAAGATGGTGATCCTCGACGTGCCCGAGGAGAACACCGAGCCGCTGGCCGCCGCGCTGGCCGAGCACGACCTGCAGGTCCGCCCCTCGACGTTCCGCCGGCAGACGATGGCGTGCACCGGCATCGAGTACTGCAAGCTGGCGATCGTCGAGACCAAGCAGCGCGCCATGGACCTCATCGACGAGCTGGAGAAGCGGCTGCCCGGCTTCGACCAGCCGCTGACCATCAACGTCAACGGCTGCCCGAACGCCTGCGCCCGCATCCAGGTCGCCGACATCGGCCTCAAGGGCCAGCTGGTGGTGGACGAGAACGGCGACCAGGTGGAGGGCTTCCAGATCCATCTGGGCGGCCAGGTCGGCGCCACGTTCGGCAAGAAGGTCCGCGGGCTGAAGACCACCTCGGCAGGGCTGACCGACTACGTCGAGCGGGTCGTGCGCAAGTACGACGAGCAGCGCCGGGACGGCGAGACCTTCGCCGCCTGGGTCCAGCGCGCCGACGACACGGACCTGAAGTAAACGGGCAACCGGAATGAGCGAACGTGCCGCGCCGTTCTACTGCCCGTACTGCGGCGACGAGAATCTCGAGCCGCGTGAAGCACCCGCCCCCGCCTCCGGCGACGCCGGGGGCCCGTCGAAGTCCAAGTCCGAGGGAGCGGCGTGGTTCTGCCGTGACTGCCTCCGTTCCTTCATGTTGAAGTTCCTCGGTGTTGGAGCGCCCCGCACACACAAGGAGACACTTCGGTGACGCTGCTGGAGACCGACAGACCGACCCTTGATCTCGAAGACATCGTCGAATCGGCCGCGGTCGCCCTGGAGGGCGCCTCCTCGCTGGAGGTCATCCGCTGGGCGGCGGCCACGTTCGGCGACCGGATCTGCCTGACCTCCTCGATGTCGGACGCGGCGCTGATCCATCTGGTGTCCAAGGTCAAGCCCGGCATCGACGTGCTGTTCGTCGACACCGGCTACCACTTCGCCGAGACCATCGGCACCCGGGACGCGGTCGAGGCCGTCTACCCGGTGAACGTGATCAACGTGACGCCGTCCCGCACGGTCGAGGAGCAGGAGGCCGCGCTCGGCCCCCGGCTGTACGGCCGCAACCCGGACCTGTGCTGCCACCTGCGCAAGGTGGAGCCGCTGGGCCGGGCGCTGGAGGGCTACATGGCCTGGTTCAGCGGCATCCGCCGGGACGAGACCGCCAGCCGCCGCGGCCGCAAGGTGGTCGAGTGGGACCGCAAGCGCGGGATGGTCAAGGTCAACCCGATCCTGGACTGGACGCAGGAGGACATGGACAACTACATGTCCGACAACGGCGTCATCGTGAACCCGCTGCACTACGACGGCTACCCCTCGATCGGCTGCGCGCCGTGCACGCGTCCCGTCGCCCCCGGCGAGGACCCGCGCAGCGGCCGCTGGGCCGGGACGGGCAAGACCGAATGCGGCATCCACCTGTGACGGTGGGCCCGCCGATGGTCGCGGTGGCGCACGGGAGCAAGGATCCGCGCGCCGCCGCCACCGTTGAGGAGCTGCTGTCGGCGGTACGGGCGAGGCGGCCGGAGCTACCGGTCCTGACCTCGTTCCTGGACCATGCGCCGCCCTCTCCCGGCGCGGTGCTGGACGGGCTGGCCGAGGGGGGTGCGGGCGAGGCGGTCGTGCTGCCGCTGCTGCTGACCGCCGCGTACCACAGCAAGAGCGACATTCCGGGGGTGCTCGCGCAGGTCAGGAGGCGGCATCCGCTGCTGGGCCTGCGCACGGCGGCGACGCTGGGCCCGCACCCGCTGCTGATGGCCGCGCTGGAGCGGCGGCTGGCCGAGGCGGGCGTGGAGATCGGCGACCCGGACACCGCGGTGGTGCTGGTGTCGGCGGGGTCCAGTGACGCGTCCGCGAACGCGACGATCTGGGCGATGGCCCGGAGGTGGCGGGAGCGGGGGTGGCGGGGCGTGGTGCCCGCCTTCGCGTCCGCGGCGAGCCCGGCGCCGGGCGGGGCCGTGGCGGCCCTGCGCGCGGCGGGGGCGCCGCGCGTGGTGGTGGCGTCGTACTTCCTGGCGCCCGGCTACTTCGCCGACAAGGTGCGGGACGAGGCCATGGCCGCCGGGGCGTGCGCCGTGTCGCCCGTCCTGGGCGCCGCTCCCGAGCTGGCCACGCTGGTCCTGCGGCGCTACGACGAGGCGCTGGACGCCGGCCGTGACGAAGGGGCGGGCGGAAGGACGCCGGGACCGTCCAGGGCGGGCGTGCTGGCCACGGCCTAGCCGGTCGCGGGCGTGGCCGTGCGGCGCGCGGACACGGCAGTCGCTCGGCGAGGTCCACGGTCGGACGGGGCGACCGATCTGACGAGGCGCTCAGCCTGGGCGGGACGACCGCCCGGGCGAAGTGCCCGCTCGGACGAGCTTGGGTCGGGCGGGATGTCCGGTCGGACAGACGACTGTCGGGCAGGCGCTCAGCCGGACGGGTGCTCAGCCGGACGGGCGCTCAGCCGGACGGGTGCGCGGCGGCGCCGGGGCCCGCCGGCGGCGCGAGGACGATCGTCATCTCGTCGTCGGGCGACTCCACGACGCGCCCGCTCCTCGCGAGATGGGCGACGACCTCGTGGGCGAGGTCGTAGAACTGGTCGCGGCGGCTGTTGTAGAGGGCCCCGGCGAGCTCGTCGTAGTCGTCGACGGTGATCTGCACGCCCCGCTCCAGCATGAAGCAGATCAGCTCGCCGTCGAGGGTCAGCCGCCAGTCCGCGGCCAGCTCGGTGACCGCGACGGCGTCCCGCCCCAGGGACATCGTCACCGGGCGGCCGTCGTTCAGCAGCACCGGGACCCGCCTGGTCAGCTTGCTCATGAACGTCCTGACACCGGTCCACGGGAACTGCTTGCCCGACTTGCTGGGCGCCCCCTTGCGCCGGTCGCGGACCGCGTTCACCGCGTCCCGGATCAGCTGCTGCGGCGGCCGGGTCCCCTCCTTGACGAGGCGCTCCAGCTCCTCGTAGATGTCCAGGCGCAGTTCCTGGAACGGCCCCATCTCGTTCTTGCGCAGCACGTCGATGAACAGGTGCGAGCGGGAGCGGCCGCCGTCCGCCGCCGCCATGGGGCCGGCGTCCTGGACCGCGGGCAGGGCCTGCGGCGGCAGCACCGGCACGGTGACGCGGGCGCGGCCCGCCGGGGTCAGTTCCAGCACGGGGTTGTTGTCCTCGCCGGAGGTGTGCGCGGTGACGACGAGCCCGCGGTCGACCGCGAAGCCGACCAGCGTCGAGACGAACTTGGGCCGGGAGTTGAACGTGCCGACCTGCTTGCGGAACCGCGGGTTGTAGGCGGCCAGGGCCTTGCGCAGATCGGTCATCCGCATGCGCGACGCCGACCGGCCGATCGTCTGGACCAGCGCGTCGACGGCCTCGTCGCGGGGCATCCACGTCTCGTCCCAGACCATGCCCTCGGCCGCCGTCTCCGTCGCGGGGGCGAAGGGCGCCAGGTGGACGAAGGTGACGCCGCCGAGCATGACGCCGAGCATCTCCGCCACGTTCTTCACGCTGCCGCGGAAGGACGCGACGGTCACCTCCCGGCCTTCGGCGCGGGCCTGGCTCACCCGCTGGTGGACGGCCGCGGCCACCTCGGCGTCGTCGGACGCCTCCCCCACGTCGGCGCGGACGATGCCGTACTGGCCGTCCACGACGGCCTGCGCGGCCAGTACGAGGCATTCGACCGTGGTGTCCGGGCTCCAGGGGTGCGCGTCGTAGAGCGCCCGGAGAACCTCGCCCTCGGTTCCCGCGTGCGCCCGGGTGAGATCGATCAGAAACCTGTCCATGGTCCCTCCGATTGCGCTGGGGACCTCATCACCGAGCGATGAGGTCCCCAGCGGAAGCTGAGTGAGCGGGATCGCCTCATGGCCGATTCCGCTTGAGGAGGGCCCACCTCAGAAGGGCGTCGATCAGCAGACCCGCCAGCAGACTGATCGTCTGCTCCGGCAGGGTCGCCGCCGCCACAGCCGTTCCGGTGAGCACCGCCGCACAGATCAGAAACTCGGTCTCTTGGTCCATCATCGCCTCTGACGTTGGTCGTTCCGGGCGACTCGAACTAAGACGCTGACTTCCTGACGGACGCGGACTGCGTGACTGGGACGGGGAACTACGACGAGAACATGAGGACGCCGACGCGTGATGAGGACTCGCGACTGCGACTGCGGGACTGGGACTGCGGGATTCGGATGTCGACTGCGAGACTGGGAGCAGGCGCGCAACATCGTTGGCCGCCTGTAGTCAGCATATCGCAGAACGTGACCGGGACACCACCCCCGCCGCCGCGCGCCGTCCGCGCACGCATACCGCCGCCACAGCGGGTATGCGGATCACATGACTGATCGCGAGAACCTCGGCCACGAGCCGGAGGAGACGCACGACGAGCGGTTCGCGCCGGTCACCCGGAGCGGCGACGCCCGCGGCCGGACGGTGGAGGAGGACCGGCCCCCCGGCACCCTGCCCGAGGAGGAGGGCATGGCACGGCAGGAGGACGAGGTGAGCGGCACGGGCGTGCCCGGCGTGGACGTGGGGCAGCCCGACGCGCTGCCGCCCGACGAGGAAGGCGTCCGGCGCGCCGAGCGCGGCGACCCTTCCCGCGACCACTCCCGCTGACCGCCCGGCCGGCCCTCCGCCGGTCACCCGATCGACCGGCCCTCCGCCGGTCACCCGATCGACCGGCCCTCCGCCGGTCACCGGCCCGGCCGGTCAACGGATCGGCCGGCCCCGCCGGTCGACGCATGGGCCCGCCGCCGGCCGATCAGTCGCGGCGGGCCTTGCGCTCCTCCCACCAGGACGCCAGCGCGCGCCGGACGGGGGCGTGGTGCTCATCGTCGACGATCTTCACATCGCCCATGACGACCTGCGCCCGCACCCGTACCAGCGGGACCCGGCGCCCCTCCTTGGGCTCCCGGACCTCCACGCGGCGGTCGCCCATGACGCAGTAGCCGGACATCTCGACCGTCACACCGTCCGGCACGATCACCTTCACATCGCCCATCACGGCGGTGGCGACCACGCTGACCTCGCCGCTGGGAACCTGGGCGCCGCGCAGGTCGAGGACGATGTCGCCCATCACCGACAGCGCCTCCAGCTGCTGCTCCACACGGCCGCTGATGCGCTCCTTGCAGTCGCCCATGATCGCGGTGAAGCGGCGCTTCACCTGCAGCGGCGCCGGGTCGGCGCCGGGCGCGCCCATCCCGGGCAGGTCGGCGGTGACGCTCTCCAGATCGCCGCGGGTGACGGCCAGGTAGGCCGCCTCGGTGCGCTCGGCCAGCTCCTCGAAGGTCAGCCGGCCCTCCACCGACGCCACCCGCAGCCCCTCCACCACGGCCTCGCGCTCGGCGTCGGAGGCCCGCACCGAGCCCTCCGCCGCGCCGCCCGCCGGTGCGGCGGAGGTGTACGGGGACTCGGACGGAGCGGTCGGCCTGTGCTCGGACGGCCGTCGCCCCTGCGGCGGGGTGGGCTGACTCATGATTCAGAAAATATGCCCTCCGGACCGGCAGGCAATCCGCCGCGCGGACGAGATCACCCCGGCTCTTCAGGAGGACGCCGCGGCCATGGCGCCCGCCGGCCCGGCGTGGCCCTGTCCAGCGCCCTGGCAAAGCGCCTGCGGTCCTCTGAGCGCCGAACCCGGCTCGGTATCCTTCGGGTGGAAACGGCCGGCGACGGGTGCAGGGAGCGGTGCGGTGACGTCGACGCACGAGGTGTTCAATCAGGTCCCCCCGCTGGCCGGCCACGACCTGGCCGACGACCCCGCCCTGCTGGACGGGCTCGTCCGGGAGGGCGCCGAACCGGCGCTGGCCGAGGTCCACGCGCTCGGCCGGCTCGCCGGCACCGAGGAGGCCCAGGAGTGGGGGCGGCTCGCCAACGAGCACCCGCCCGTGCTGCGCACGCACGACCGCTACGGGCACCGCGTGGACGAGGTCGAGTTCCATCCCGCCTGGCACGAGCTGATGCGCACCGCCGTCGAGCACGGCCTGCACGCCGCCCCCTGGGCCGACGGCCGCGAGGGCGCCCACGTCGCCCGCGCCGCGAAGTTCTACGTGTGGCGGGTCGACGCCGGGCACGGGTGCCCGATCTCGATGACGTACGCGGCCGTCCCGGCGCTGCGGCAGGCCCCCGAACCGGCCGCGCGGTTCGAGCCGCTGCTGGCCGCGCCGGTGTACGACTTCGGGCTGCGCGAGCCGTCCGGCAAGCGCGGCCTGCTGGCCGGGATGTCGATGACCGAGAAGCAGGGCGGCTCCGACGTCCGCGCGAACACCACCGCGGCCGCGCCCCGGCCGGACGGCACGTACCGGCTGGTGGGGCACAAGTGGTTCACCAGCGCGCCGATGTGCGACCTGTTCCTGACGCTGGCGCAGGCCCCGGGCGGCCTGACCTGCTTCCTCGTGCCGCGCGTGCTGCCGGACGGCACCCTCAACCCGATGCGGCTGATGCGCCTCAAGGACAAGCTGGGCAACCGGTCGAACGCCTCGGCCGAGGTCGAGTACGACGGCGCGGTGGCGTGGCGGGCCGGTGACGAGGGCCGCGGCGTCCGCACCATCATCGAGATGGTCAACTTGACCCGGCTGGACTGCGTCATCGGCGCGGCGGCCGGGATGCGCCAGGGCGTGACCGCGGCCGTCCACCACGCCGCGCACCGCAAGGCGTTCGGCCGGTACCTGATCGAGCAGCCGCTGATGCGCAATGTGCTGGCCGACCTGGCGCTGGAGTCGGAGGCGGCGACCACGCTGATGACGCGGCTGGCGGGCGCCACGGACCGCTCCGTGCGGGGCGACGAGCGGGAGACGGCGTTCAAGCGGCTGGGTCTGGCGGTCAGCAAGTACTGGGTCTGCAAGCGCTGGCCCGCCCACGCGGCCGAGGCCCTCGAATGCCTGGGCGGCAACGGCTACGTCGAGGAGTCGGGCATGCCCCGCCTCTTCCGCGAATCCCCGCTGAACTCGATCTGGGAGGGCTCGGGCAACGTGGCCGCCCTGGACGTCCTGCGGGCCATGGCCAGGGAGCCGCAGACCATCGAGGCGCTCTTCGACGAGATCGGCCGCGCGGCGGGCGCCGACGCCCGCCTGGACGCCGCCGTCCGCGAGGTGAAGGACTCCCTCGCCGACGTGGCGACGATCGAGCTGCGCGCCCGCCGGGTCGTCGAACGCCTCGCCCTCACCCTCCAGGCGTCGCTGCTGGTCCGGCACGGTCACCCGGCGGTCGCCGACGCCTTCTGCGCGTCCCGGCTGACCGGCGACTGGGGCCACGCCTTCGGGACCCTCCCGGCCGGCCTCGACCTCGCCCCCGTCATCGAACGCGCGACCCCGAAGATCCCCTGACCCCGCACCCCGCCGTGCGGCGGGCTAGGCGAGTCTGGTTTCGAGGACGCAGCGGAGGCCGTAGGCGAAGTTGTTCTCCCGGAGGCTTCCCGGGTCCTGGTCGCGGCGCGCGGCGTAGCCGTCCTCGAACCGCGGGTGGCTCCCGCCTCGGGCACCCGCATCTCGCCGTAGATCTCGTCCACCACGTTCGATCAGCTCATCCTTGTTGGCCACGTGCCGGTAGAGCGAGGTCGCCCCGGCGCCCAGCCGGTTGCCGAGGCTGCGCATGCTCAGGGCGTCGAGGCCCTCCTCGTCCAGGACGGCCTCGGCGACGCGGGCTGCTCGCGCTGCCGCCGGCGGCGGGCCCACACCCGGAGACGGTGTTCGCAGCCCGTCCTTCAGCGAGGACCACATGCCCGTCGTCTTCGCCACGCTGACCGCCGGGGCCCCGTGCGTGTACGTCGGCATGCGCGCCACCCCCAAGGTCGCGTGACGCGCCGCCGCCCGGCCAGGCTCCCCCGAGCCGGGCGGGGACGCTGCGCGTTCCGGGGTCAGTAGGCGATGGTGACCACCGTCCGCACGGCCTCGCGCTCCCGGATCATCGTGAGCATCTGCCGGGCCGCGTCGGCCCGCCCGATGCGGAAGGCGCTGCGCAGGCTCCTCCCGTAGGCGGTCCGGTAGACGCCGGTCAGCGGCTTGTGGACCACGTACGGCATGCGCATGACCGTCCAGTCGAAACGCTCGAACCGGCCCTGGAGCGGGCGGGCGTGCCGTTGACCTGGCTGGTCTGGCCCATCGGCGCGCTCAAGGCGGCCAGGGCCGCGGGCCTGGCACTCGGGCTCGCCGGCGTCCCGCTGGCCGGGACCGCCGCCGCGGCCGGCCTCGCCGTCTACTTCGTCTGCGCCCTCTACACCCACCTGCGCGTCAGCGACTTCTCCCCGCAGTTCCACCTGGCGATCGTCTTCCTGTCCCTGGCCGTGGCCACCCCGCCCCTGGATCCGGCCCTGGCCCTGGACCCCATACCCTGACGCCGCCCACGCACCGGTTCGGTGCCGGCGCACCCGCTAGGCCATTCCGAAGAACACCGCGCCCACCCGCAGGGTGAGCCCCCTCCACAAAAGGTGATCGGCGAAATCACCGGTCGTGCCCGCCGCACCGCGAATCACGACGGCGCCTCACTGGGAACCGCACGGCTGTTCCAAGATCATGATGTGAGGGCGGGTGTTGGGTCGGTTCGGGAACGTGTGCGGGCCCGGAGGAACCAATGCGCGGCGACCAAGGGGATGACGCCGACGGGGTACCAGGCAACATCAATGAGGTCGAACCGGGCGCCTAGCAGCTGGCGCGCGAGCCAGCTGCGCTGGGAGAGTGCCGCAGGTATGGGAGTGAGCTGTGCAAACTCGATGAACCAGCAGTATGCGATCGCGGCGCTGCCGGTGGGCAGTGGGGAGATCAGCGGCCATATGAAAATCACTATCGTGTAGACGATGGCCGCGGACAAAGCAGCGCCTGAGTACTGTTCGATGGGCCCGTCCATCGTGGCGCGAATTGCGAAGGCCGCGCCTGCAAAACCGGTTGCCGATACCACCATCAGCAGCCGAGTCCAGCGCACTGCGAGCGACATCGCGCAATCATAAGTGGCAGCGCAGCTGAGGTGGTAGCTGGTCTGCCGAGCTTGGACGGGCCGCAGTTGCACCGCTGCCAAGGGCGAGACCGCGACCCGATGGGGCTCTCACTCTGCGCGAACGCCGCCAGGCAGCGCGTCCAGGTCGGCGGCGGCCAGCGCCGGATCTGGTGGCGCCAGGAGTACCAGGTCTCCGGCCAGCCGTGCAGCAACAGCAGTTTCCCCGCTGGGGGCGGGGTCCGCGCCCATTTCGACGGGCCGGTCAACGATGCGATCGCCGGGCGCCGACCGGGGCCACGGTGGCCGACTTTCTCCAGCGCCCGCGCCGGTGAATCAGGCCGCGCCCGAGCCTCAGCGGCCGGTGATCCGGCGTACCAGCCCCTCGGTGCGATCCCTGGTGAACTCGTGGGCGGGGCCGCTGATCTCGACCTTCCCGCCGGTGATGGGCGTGGTGACCTGCGGAGCGGACAGCACCTGCCCTTCGGCGAGGATGGCGATCCGGTTGGCGGGCGGCTGCGATTGGGAGGCCGTCGTCGTCAGCCGGCCGAACGACTGAGCGTCCTGCCTGGTCAGGGTGATGGCCACCGTGAATCCCGTACTGCCGCGCGAGGGGTCGGGCGGCTGGGCGCGGATGTCGTCGACCCGGCCGATCGACATGCCGGCGCCCATCTGGAGGCATTCGCCGGCGGAGGTGTCGGGCAGCCACCCCGGCTTGCACGGGGCGGGCTCCACCGCGCGGACGGGGACGAACTGCACCGGGCGGCGCAGCACCGCCGGCCCGCTCGGAGGCTCGTCGTCGTCATCGCCGGCGAGCAGCAGGGCGACCGTCAGCGACACCGCCGCGACGACGATCGCCAGCGCGACCACCAGGACGGGTATGAGCCACATCCTGCGAGGCGGCGCGGGAGGCGGCGGGTAGGGCCCGGGCGGCGGATAGGCCCCGGCGGGCGGGTAGGCCCCGGGGGGCGGGGGATCGCTCATCACAGGCCCACAGTACGAACACGGGCCGCCGCGCGCACTCCCCCGGCGGCCCGTTGGAGCCGGCCGTCGAACGGGGACCCGCGGCGCCGTGCCACCGGCGTCCGGCACGTGATCCCGGGTGTGATCAGCCGGTGGAGGCGCTGCAATGCTCTGGGTCAGGCGGGGTCGATGCGGTGGTAGGTCTCGCCATAGAGCGGCGCCGCCTGGGTGATGAAGCTGCCCGGGAAGCCGAGCTCGAAATCGCCGGCGGCGTCGAGCCGTGCCACCGCCTCCTCGGGGAGGACGAGGTCGAGGGCGCCGAGGACGTCTTCCAACTGCCCGGCCTTGCTCACCCCCACCAGCGGGTGGACGGCCCGCGAGCGCGCCCGCGTCCACGCCAGCGCCACCTGCGCCGGGGTCGCGCCGGTCTCGGCGGCGATGGCGGCGACTTCTTGCGCCGCGCGGCGCGCGGGCCCCTCCAGGGTGGCGGGGTCGTGGCGGCCGGCCAGCGCGCCCTTGGCGAGGGGGCTCCAGGCCGCGACCGTGAGCCCGAGCGTCTCGGCCATCGGCAGCAGCTCGCGCTCGACGTCGCGCTGCAGGACGTTGTAGGGCACCTGGATGGCGGCGGGCCGCTCCCAGCCGTGCGATTCGGCCAGCGTGACGGCGCGGGCGACGGTCCAGGCCGGGGTGTCGGAGAAGCCGACGTGCAGCACCTTGCCCGAGCGGACCGCGTCGTCGAGGGCGCGGACGGTCTCCTCGATCGGCGTGTACGGGTCCCAGATGTGCACCCAGTACAGGTCCACGTAGTCGGTGCGCAGCCTGCGCAGGCTCTCCTCCAGCGACCGGACCAGGTTCTTGCGGTGGTTGCCCGCCGCGTTGGGGTCGGAGGGGTCGCGGGTCCAGGTGTACTTGGTGCCGAGGACGAACCGGTCGCGCCGCCCCTCCAGGAGTTCGCCGAGGTCCCGTTCGCTGTGCCCGCCACCGTAGTTGATCGCCGTGTCGAGGACGTTGCCGCCCGCGTCGGCGTAGACGTCCAGGATGCGGCGGGCCTCCTTCAGCGAGGCCCCGCCCGCCGCCTCGCCGAACGCGAGCGCTCCGAGGAACACCTCCGACACCCGCAGTCCGGTCCGTCCAAGCAGTCGGTAGCGCATCGTCCTCCTCAGTCGCCCGGGCGGATCCTATCGACCGCGGTGGTGCCGGGAGGGTGCCGATCAGCGGCGGTCTGCGGCGCTTCGAGGTGGGCGGGTTCGTTTTCGCCGGAGGCATCCAGGCCGTGGACCTTTCGGACGCGCGCGGTTGCGCGGCCCCAGGCGCCGCGCCGACCCGTGGGGTGCCACGGGCTGGCGCGGGTCCGGACGCCGCGTCGCTACTAGGACGACATCCTCCGCAGGATGCGGCGCGCGGTGCTCTGGATGTGGACCTCGTCGGGCCCGTCGTACAGGCGGGCCTCGCGGGCGTGCCGGTACATGCGCGACAGCGGCGTGTCGTCGGTGAGGCCGGCCGCCCCGTGCACCTGGACGGCGCGGTCGATCACGTCGTGCAGCATCCGCGCCCCGACGACCTTGATCGCCCCGATCTCGATCCTCGTCTGATCTCCCGCGTCGATCCGCTCCGCCGCCTGGAGGGTGAGCAGCCGGGCGGCCTGGATCTGCGTGTAGGAGTCGAACACGTGCTGCTGCATGAGCTGCTTGGCCGACAGCGGCTCCCCGAACGCGACGCGGGAGTCCAGCCGGGCGCACATCAGCTCGAACGCCCGCTGCGCCTGCCCGAGCCAGCGCATGCAGTGGAAGATCCGCCCGGGGCCGAGCCGTTCCTGGGCGATGACGAAGCCGTGCCCGCGCGGGCCGAGCAGGTTGTCGGCCGGGACCCGGACGTCCTCGTAGGCGACCTCGTAGTGGCCTCCGTGCAGGCCCAGCACCGGGGTCTCGCGGACGATCCGGTACCCGGGCGTGTCGGTCGGCACGATGATCATGCTGAAGGCGCGGTGCGGGGACGCCGCGTCCGGCTCGGTGCGGCACATTACCGTCGTGTACGCGGCTTGCGCCGCCCCGGTGGTGAACCACTTTCGGCCGCGGATGACCCAGTGGTCCCCGTCCAGTTCGGCGGTGGTGCGCAGCCCGGTCGGGTCGGATCCGGCCACGTCCGGCTCGGTCATCGCGAACGACGGCGACACCTCGCCCTGGACCATCGGGGTCAGGTAGCGCTCGCGCCAGCGGGGGCTCGCGTACTGGTGCAGCATCAGCGAGTCCTGCAGGGTGAACGTGCCGAGGGCGAGCTGCCCCCACTCACTGCGCCCCTGGACTTCGTTGACGTACACGTAGTCCAGGAACGGCAGCCCGCCCCCGCCCAGCTCGGCGGGATGGCCCAGGGCCCACAGCCCGGCCTCCTTGGCCTCGCGGCGGAGCCTGAGCAGGGTGTCGCGGGACTCCTCTCCCCCCGCGTTGAGCACGGGCTCGGCCGGTTCCACGCGCTCGGTCATGAACGCGTGCACCTCGTCCCGCACCTTGCGGATCCGGTCGGGCACGGGGAACAGCATCAGTTGTCCCCGGTCAGGTCGGCGGCGATGTCGCGGTTGCCGTAGCCCTCGGGCGCCGCCACCTCCACGACCGGCTCGGGACGGTCGTCGAACTCCAGCCGCAGCGCCCGCGCCATGGTCGCGTGCATCTCGTACATGCAGGTGATGTAGGTGAGCTGGAGGACCTCACTGTCGGGCAGGTGCTCGCGCAGGATGTCGAAGATCTCGTCGGACACCCGGCCGCCGTCCAGGACGAGCGCGTCGGTGTAGGCCAGGACGGCGCGCTCCAGCCGCGAGTAGCAGTCGGCGGTCTGCCAGTGCGGGATCGCCTGGATCTTCTCCTCCGGTATGCCGAGCGCCCGCATCTGCTTGCAGTGCTGGGAGAAGACGAACTGGCTGCCGCGCGCCCAGCCGGCCCGGCACTGCCCGAGTTCGCGCAGGACGGGGTCGAGGGAGGCGTTGCGGTAGAGGGCGAAGCCGCGGACGGCGTGCCGGAAGACGTCCGGGGACTGGGCGAACACCGTCCACCAGTCGCCGGGCGAGCCGGTGGCCGTGCCGTGGTCGACGGCCGGGTCGCGGTCGGGGGCGAACAGGCGGTCGTAGAAAAAGAGGATCCGCTCGTCGGTGACCTCGGCGCGGGGGACCTCACGCAGGCGGGGCATCGTTCTCCTTCTCTGGCGGCGTGCGCCGGCGGGGGCGCCGGCGGGTGGGGCGTCGGCACGCGAACTCCAGCAGGATCCCATCGGGGTCCTGGAAGAAGAAGGACCGGGCGAACACCCCGTCGTGCATCTCGTGGGCCACCCCGGACGGGCTGCGGCTCCCCGCCTGGGTCGGTCGTTGGTGCGCGGTCCACCGGCCTCAGAAGGGGCCTGCGCGTCCCAGCAGGGCCGGGGCGGGCTTGCCGAGCAGTTCGCCGAGCCAGATGCCCGTCGCGGCGGCGGCCTCCATGTCGTACCCGGTCTCGACGCCGCTGCGGTGCAGCGCGTACAGGAGGTCCTCGGTGGCGATGTTGCCGGTGGCCGCGGGCGCGAAGGGGCAGCCGCCGAACCCGCCGGCGGCGGCGTCCAGGACGGTGACGCCCTCGTCCACGGCGGTGAGGGCGTTGGCGTAGCCGGTGTTGCGGGTGTTGTGGAAGTGGAACCGCAGCGGGGTGCCGGGGGCGGCCTCGCGCGCGCGCCGCGTCAGGTCGCGGACCTGCGCCGGGACGCCCACCCCGATCGTGTCGGCGAGCGCGATCTCGGACGCCCCGGCCGCGTGCGCGCGGCGGGCGATCTCCGCGACCCGGCCGGGCGGCGTCTCGCCCTCGAAGGGGCAGCCGAAGGCGGCGGCGATCGTCATCCCGGCGGGCACGCCCGCGTCCGCGGCGGCCGCGGCGATCGCGTCCCATGCGTCCAGCATCTCGGCCGTGGTGCAGCCCTGGTTGCGGACGCTGAAGGTGTCGGAGGCGACCACGACCACGTTCACCTCGTCCACCCCGGCGGTGAGGGCGCGGTCGAGCCCTCTGCGGTTGAGCACCAGGCCGCTGTAGGACACGCCGTCGCGGCGCGGCACGCCCGCCATGACTTCTTCCGCGCCCGCCATCTGCGGCACGCGCTCGGGGTTGACGAACGAGACGGCCTCGATCCGGCGCGCCCCGGCTTCCACGCAGCGGGTGATGAACGCGATCCTGTCCTCCGGGGACAGGGTGCGCTCTTCGTTCTGGAGTCCGTCCCGAGGACCGACCTCCAGCACCGTTGTATGCAATCTGTCTCCCAGACTCGCAGTTTCCCTGCCAACTCGACTATATTGCATGCAATACCTCAAGGAGAGTCGATGCCCCGCGCCACCGACACCGCCTACGAGGCGGTGCGCCAGATGATCCTGTCCGGGGAGGTCGAGGCGGGCAGCCGGCTCGGCGAGGCCGAACTGGCCGAGACGCTGGGCCTGTCCCGCACCCCCGTGCGGGAGGCGCTCCAGCGCCTCGGCGCGGACGGGCTGGTCGAGGTGCTGCCGCACCGCGGCGCCCGGGTGGTGCGCTGGACGCGCAAGGACCTGACCGAGATCTTCGAGCTGCGCTCGCTGCTGGAGCCGTACGCGGCGGCGCGCGCGGCCCGGCGCGGCCAGGACGAGGCCGTCCTGGACGGCCTGCGCGGCCAGTGCGCGGCGATGGAGCGGGCGGCGGCGGACGGCGACCTCGGCAGGGTCGCCCAGCTGAACTCCCGCTTCCATGCCGCGATCATCGACGCCTCCGGCAACGACCGGCTGCCCGGGATGCTCACCTCGGTCATGCACGCCCCGCTGATCCTCGGCACCTTCCGCCGGTACGACGCGGACGCCATGGCCCGGAGCATGAACCACCACCGGGAGCTGGTCACCGCGATCAGCGCGGGCGACGCCGCCTGGGCCGAGTCGGTGATGCGGGCCCACGTGCGCGCCGCCGCGGCCCACCTCTCCGGCGCGACCGCCGGCGACCGCCCCACCGACGGCACGAACGACAGGGAACGATGAGCGAAGACACCTCCCCCCGAGCCCTCGGCGACCTGCGGGTCGTGGAGATGGGCCAGCTGCTGGCCGGGCCGTTCTGCGGCCAGCTCCTCGGCGACTTCGGCGCCGAGATCATCAAGATCGAGCCGCCGGGCGCCGGCGACCCGATGCGCGAGTGGGGGCGGGAGAAGCCGCACGGCAAGTCGCTGTGGTGGCCGATCCTCGCCCGCAACAAGAAGTCGGTCACCTGCGACCTGCGCACGCCCGAGGGGCAGGCGCTGGCCCGCCGCGTCATCGCGCGCGCCGACGTCCTGGTGGAGAACTTCCGCCCCGGCACCCTGGAGCGCTGGGGCCTGGCCCCCGCCGACCTGCACGCCGAGAACCCGGGCCTGATCGTCGCCCGGGTCACCGGGTACGGGCAGGACGGCCCCTACGCGCCCCGCGCCGGGTTCGGCTCCATCGGCGAGGCGATGGGCGGGATCCGGTACGTGACCGGCGATCCGGGCATGCCGCCGTCCCGCGCCGGGATCTCGCTCGGGGACGAGCTGGCGGGCACGTTCGCGGCGCTCGGCACCCTGGTCGCCGTGCACGCGCGGCACCGCACCGGGCGCGGCCAGATCGTCGACTCGGCGCTGTACGAGGCCGTCCTGGCGATGATGGAGTCGCTGGTCCCCGAGTGGGAGATCGCCGGCTACCAGCGCGAGCGCACCGGCTCGGTGCTGCCCAACGTCGCGCCCAGCAACGTCTACCCGACCAAGGACGGGCCGGTCCTCATCGCCGCCAACCGCGACACGATCTGGCGGCGGCTGGCGGCGCTGATGGGGCGTCCCGAGCTGGCCGGCGACGAGCGGTTCGCCACCCACGGCGCGCGCGGCGCCAACGCCGAGGAGCTGGACGACCTCATCGCCGCCTGGACCGCCGGGCAGGACTCGGCCGCGCTGCTGGAGCTCCTGCACGAGAACGGCATCCCGGCCGGGCTCACCTACCGCGCCAAGGACATGCTCGCCGACCCCCACTACCGGGCCCGCGAGGCCATCATCCGGATGGCCCACCCGGACTTCGGCGACTTCCCCATGCACAACGTGTTCCCGAAGCTCTCGTCCACTCCGGGGGAGGTCCGCTCCCTGGGCCCGGCCCTCGGCCAGCACAACACGGACGTGTACGGCGGTCTCCTCGGGCTGTCGGACGAGGAGATCTCCGCCCTGGCCGCCGCCGGCACCATCTAGGGCGTCCAGGGCGCGGTCCGGCTTGGTGAGTTCCGCGCGGCGTCGTTTTCGGCCGTGCGCGCCGGCCGTTTCCCATGTCAGCCGAGCGGGCCGCGGGGAAGGCGGCGCTGCGCTTCGAGCTGCCCGCGGAGCCAGTGGTAGGACGCCTTGGGCGTGCGCTCCTGGGTGGCGAAGTCGACGTGGACGAGCCCGAACCGCTGGTCGTACCCCTCGGCCCACTCGAAGTTGTCCAGCAGCGACCAGACGAAGTAGCCGCGCACGTCCACCCCGGCCTCGACGGCGCGGTGCAGGGCGCGCAGATGGCCGTCGAGGTACGCGATCCGCTCCAGGTCGGGGCGGCCGGGCTCGTCCCGCGCCGAGCACCCGTTCTCGGTGACCAGGATCGGCGGGAGGGCCTCGCCGTACCGGTCCCGGAGCCCGACCAGCAGCTCGCGCAGGCCGTCGGGCACCACCGGCCAGCCGAACGCGGTGGACGGGTGGCCCTCGATCGGGACGTCCTGGAAGGGCAGCCCCGCGCCCTCGAGCCGGTCCCCCACCTCGCTGAGCACCGAGGCTCCGGACGGCCCGGACTGCACGGGCGCCGAGTGCGGGGCGGCGACCATGGTCGGGCTGTAGTAGTTGACCCCGAGCCGGTCGATCGGGGCGGAGACGGCCCGGAGGTCGCCGTCCCGGACGAACGGCAGCTCGCCGCCGATCCCGAAGGCGGTCAGCTCCGGCAGGCGGCCCAGCAGCACCGGATCGGTGAACAGCCGGTTCTGCAGGGCGTCGAACGCGGTGGCGGCGGCGCGGTCGGCGGCCGAGCCGGTGGCGGCCCGGACGGGGCTGTAGTTGTTGGTGATCGCGATCCGGCCGGCGGTCCGCTCCCGCAGCGCGGGCACCGCGAGCCCGTGGCCGAGCAGCAGGTGGTGGGCCGCGGGCAGGGCGTCCAGCAGGAGCGCCTGCCCGGGCGCGTGGGTGCCGAGGCCGTAGCCCTCGGTCATGTGGACGAACGGCTCGTTCAGGGTGATCCAGGTCGGTACGCGGTCGCCCAGCCGGTCGGCGACCAGGGCCGCGTACTCGGCGAAGCGGTGGGCGGTGTCGCGGTTCATCCAGCCGCCCTCGTCCTGCAGGGCCTGCGGGAGGTCCCAGTGGTAGAGCGTCACGGCGGGCTCGATGCCGCGTCCGGCGAGGGCGTCGACGAGGCGGTCGTAGAAGTCCAGGCCCGCGGGGTTGGCGGCGCCTCGGCCCTCCGGCTGGATCCGGGGCCAGGCGACCGAGAAGCGGTAGGCGTTCACGCCCAGCCCGGCCATCAGCGCGATGTCCTCGGGCCAGCGGTGGTAGTGGTCGCAGGCGGTCTCGCCGGTGTCGCCGTTCTTGATCCGGCCGGGTTCGGCGCAGAAGGCGTCCCAGACGCTCGTGCCGCGGCCGTCCTCCGTGACCGCGCCCTCGATCTGGTACGCCGAGGTGGCCGTCCCCCAGAGGAAGCCGCCGGGAAAGCGGGGAAGCGCGTCCATGCTCCACTCCTGCCTGGTCCACCCCGAGACGACATGAGAGAGATTCATATTAGGGCACCGGCCCCGCCCGGCCCGCCCGATAACATGAGGTTTATTCACTTTTGTCCGGATCGGTGATATCCCTGCACCAACGGCCGTGGACCGATCCTCCACGGGACGCTCCCCCACGTCGAGGTGCGCATGTCCGCCATCCGCCCCCTGCCGCGCTCCGCCCCGGCACCGCTCACCCTGACCCTCCTGGCCCTCCTCGTCGCCGTCCTCCTCGCCCGGATGCAGCCCGCGACCGCCGCTCCCCTGCCCCCCGCCACCGCCGCCGGGCGGGTGCCCGAGCCGGGCACCTGCGCGACCGGCGTCCCGTTCAAGGGGACCACTCCCGCCGCGGAGGTGCGCGGGTACGTCGACGCGCACACCCACCTGATGGCGTACGAGGCATTCGGCGGCCGGCTGTTCTGCGGCAAGCCGTTCGACCCCGGCGGCTCGATGTTCCTGTGCCACAAGTTCGACAACGCGCTGTGCGGCGTGCGGTTCGACTCCGACACCACGGGCGTCATCGTGAACCTGGGCAACTTCCTCGGGACGGGGCGGTTCTGGCAGGTGGAGCGGTGCGCCGGCACCGAGCACGACAACACGGTCCAGCCGTCCGGCGCGCTCGGCGACCTGCTCAGGGGGCCGCTCAGCGGCCTTGGCCGGGCCGGGCTCACCCTGCCGCTGTATCCCAGCCCGCCGCACTGCAACGTGCACGGCCTCAGCGAGCTCGGCGAGTACGCGCTGAAGGGCTTGATCGACCGCAACATGATCGTCGAGATCGACCACATGAGCGTCAAGGCCGCCGACCGGACCCTCGCGATCCTGGAGGAGCGCGGCTACTCGGGCGTGGTCTCCTCCCACAGCTGGATGGACGGGAACTACGCGCGCCGCCTCTACCGGCTGGGCGGGATGATCACCGGGTACGGGCACGCCGCGGACCGGTTCGTCAGGGAGTGGCGGGCCAACAAGGCGCACCGCGACCCGGGCCGCGCCTTCGGGTACGGCTACGGCCTGGACGCCAACGGCATGGGCGCGCTGCCGCCGCCCAGGCCGGGCAACGATGGGAACCGGCTGCGCTACCCGTTCACCTCGCCGATCGACCCCGGGGTCACGCTCGACCGGCAGCACACCGGCCTGCGCACCTGGGACGTCAACACCGAGGGCGTCGCCAACTACGGCCTCGTCCCGGACTGGATCGCCGACATGCGCACCCTCGCCGGGCCCGAGATCACCGAGGACCTGGCGCGCGGCGCCGAGACCTACCTCCAGATGTGGCGGCGCGCCGAGACCGGGACCATGCGGTAGAGGCTGACGCCGGCGATGTCGAAGCCGGACCACGGTGATGCACGTGCAGAACGGGTGTGCATCTGCACGTACATCAGGACTGTGGAGGCGATCACTGGGCTTAAGCTGAAAATCATGTCCGACGGCCGCCCCGCCTGCGCATGCATCATCTGCCACGACTACGGCGATCGCGACCGCCTGGACAACTTCCAGCTCCGCACGATCGTGCACATCACCCAGTACGGCTGGAGCGTCGTACTGGTCTCCGCCGACGACACGGAGCCGGGCTGGGCGTACACCATCGGGCTCTGGCACAGCCACCGCTCCCCCGAACTGGCCATGTTCGGCGGCGACGTGTACGAGATGGAGGAGATCCTCAACTCCCTCGGCCGGCTGGCGGCCGAGGGCCGCGTACCCGCCGACGGCGAACAGCGCGACGACGTCGTCCGGGGCCGCCCGGCGGCCTTCCGCACCGTCGACACCCGGTGGTACGAGGGCGCCTTCGGCGGCGCCGTCGCCTTCTACCGCCGCCCGCCGCTGCCCTTCCTCCAGGTGGTGTGGCCCGACGAGAACGGCCTCTACCCGTGGCAGCCCGGCACCGAACTGCCCTTTCGCCGCTCCCAGCCCTGGCTGTGGCTCGACCCGCGCCAGCACCCCGAGGGCACCTGGACGCGCCGGCTGTCCGCCTCGGTGTCCTAGGCAGAGGCGCTGGGGAATCGGACAGGGGCATAGGGTCGGCTGGTGCACCGGCCGATCACCGAGACCGTCCAGACGCCGCGGCTCCGGCTCGAACCGCTGGCCGTCCACCACGCCGAGGAGATGGCGGACGTGCTCGGCGACCCCCGGCTGCACCGCTACATCGGCGGCGCCCCGCTCACCCTGGAGGAACTGCGGGCCCGCTACGAGCACCTGGTCGCCGGCCCCTCCCTCTTCCACCAGGAGCAATGGCTCAACTGGATCGTGCGGCGGCGCCGGGACGGCCGCGCCGTCGGCACCGTCCAGGCCACGGTGACCCCCGGCCCGGACGGGCCCCGGGCCTCGGTGGCCTGGGTGATCGGCATGCCCTACCAGGGATTCGGGTTCGCCTCCGAGACCGCCCGTGCGCTCGTGGACTGGCTCACCGCGCACGGCGTGCGCCACGTGGTCGCCAACGTGCACCCCGGCAACCTCGCCTCCGCCGCCGTCGCCCGCCGCGCCGGGCTGCACCCCACCGGCGAGCACGCCGGGGACGAGGAGGTCTGGAGCGACGCAAGGGACACCTGAGCCCCAGAAAAGGGCGAAATTTCCCGCCCCGGAGGCGGCGCTACCCGCCCGCCCCGCCGTACCTCCAGGTGAGCCGGTCCATTTCGGCGTTCCGCTCACGGAGAGGAGTCGGCGCATGGCCTCCCGAGCCCCGGACGTTCCGCGCTCCCCGAGGGAAGCCCCCCTGGCCGTGCTGGGGGCCGTCGTGCTGCCGGGCATCGAGCCGGCGGTCGCGCTGGTGCGCCGGTACGCGCGGGCGCTGCTCGGCCCCGGCTTCCCGGAACTGTACGAGCTCACCGTCGTGGCGAGCGAACTCTTCACCAACGCCGTGCGACACTCCCGTTCGGGGCGTCTCGCGGGAGAGGACGGCGCCGGCCAGGTCACGATCACCTTTCTCACCGGTGACGGCCTTCTCCGGCTGGAGATGGCCGACCAGGGCGGAGCCGGCTCGCCGCGGCTGCGCGTCCCCGACGACGACCGTGAGAGCGGGCGCGGCCTGCACGTGGTCGAGGCGCTGAGCCTGGCCTGGGGATCGGAGCAGCGAGGCCGCCACACCGTGGTGTGGGCGGAGTTCGCCCACAACGCCCGCGGCGCGGCCCGGTGAACCGCCCCGTTCCGCGCGTGCCGGTCCGGGCAGTCCGGTGGGTAAGGGAAAATCGTAGGCCGGGACGGTGGCAACTCGTGCCACGCCGGAGCCGAAAGGTGGGGAGATGCAGGAGGTGTGGCCCGGCGAGGCCTACCCCCTGGGCGCCACATGGGACGGCACCGGGACCAACTTCGCGCTATTCTCCGAGGTCGCCCAGCGCGTGCAGCTGTGCCTGTTCGACGACGAGGGCCGGGAGGAACGCCACGACCTGCCCGAGGTCGACGGGTTCGTCTGGCACGGCTACCTGCCCGGCATCGGCCCCGGGCAGCGCTACGGCTACCGGGTCCACGGCCCGTACGAGCCGCGCGAGGGCCACCGCTGCAACCCGTCCAAGCTGCTGATCGACCCGTACACCAAGGCGGTCGACGGGGAAGTGCGCTGGCACGAGTCGCTGTTCTCCTACCGCTTCGCCGACCCCGACACCCTCAACACCGACGACAGCGCCCCGTACATGCCGAAGAACGTGGTGATCAACCCGTTCTTCGACTGGGGCGACGACCGGCCGCCGCGGGTGCCCTACCACCAGAGCCTGATCTACGAGGCGCACGTGAAGGGGCTGACGAAGCTCCATCCGGCGATCCCTCCGGAGCGGCGCGGCACGTACGCGGCGCTGTCCCACCCGGTGATGATCGACCATCTCACCGATCTCGGGGTGACGGCGGTGGAGCTGATGCCGGTCCACCAGTTCGTCCCCGAGCACGCGCTGGTGGCCCGCGGCCTGACCAACTACTGGGGCTACAACACGCTGGGCTACCTGGCGCCGCACAACGCCTACAGCTCCTCCGGGCAGCTCGGCGAGCAGGTGCTGGAGTTCAAGGCGATGGTGCGGGCGCTGCACGCGGCGGGCATCGAGGTGATCCTCGACGTGGTCTACAACCACACCGCCGAGGGCGACCACCTGGGGCCGACGCTGTCGTACCGGGGCATCGACAACGCCTCGTACTACCGGCTGCGCGACGACGACAAGCGCTACCACCTCGACTACACCGGCTGCGGGAACTCGCTCAACGTGCGCAGCCCGCACGCACTCCAACTGATCATGGACTCGCTGCGGTACTGGGTGCTGGAGATGCACGTCGACGGGTTCCGCTTCGACCTGGCCTCGGCGCTGGCGCGGGAGCTGCACGACGTCGACCGGCTGGCGGCCTTCTTCGACCTCGTCCAGCAGGACCCGGTGGTGTCGCAGGTCAAGCTGATCGCCGAGCCGTGGGACGTGGGCGAGGGCGGCTACCAGGTCGGCAACTTCCCCCCGCTGTGGACCGAGTGGAACGGCAAGTACCGCGACACCGTCCGCGACTACTGGCGAGGGAAGCCCGCGACGCTGCCGGAGTTCGCGTCCCGGCTGACCGGCTCCAGCGACCTGTACGAGAACAGCTCGCGCCGCCCGTTCGCGTCCATCAACTTCGTGACCTGCCACGACGGCTTCACGATGCACGACCTGGTCGCCTACGACCGCAAGCACAACGAGGCCAACGGCGAGGGCAACCGGGACGGCACCGACGACAACCGCTCCTGGAACTGCGGGCACGAGGGGCCCACCGACGACACCGACATCCTCACCCTCCGGGCCCGGCAGCGCCGCAACTTCCTGGCGACCCTGTTCCTGTCGCAGGGCGTGCCGATGCTCTCGCACGGCGACGAGTTCGGCCGCACGCAGCACGGCAACAACAACGCCTACTGCCAGGACGGCGAGCTGGCCTGGGTGCCTTGGGACTCGGGCGCCGCGACGGCCCGCGACCTGGAGTTCGTCCGGATCCTGTCGCGGCTGCGGCGCGACCATCCGATCTTCCGGCGGCGGCGGTTCTTCACCGGCGGCGAGCCCGGCGCCGAGCCGGCCGACATCGCCTGGCTGACCCCGGGCGGCGACCGGATGACCGACCACGACTGGCACGCGGGCTTCGCCAAGTCGCTGGGCGTCTTCCTCAACGGCGACGCCATCAGCGAGCCCGACCAGCGGGGCCGCAGGATCGAGGACGACTCGTTCCTGCTGCTGTTCAACGCCCACTCCGAGCCGGTGGAGTTCGTCCTGCCCGGCCCGGAGTACGGGGAGCGCTGGGAGTACACCCTCGACACCGCCGACCCGCGGGCCGTCGGGGAGCGCCCGCGCGTCAAGGCCCGCGACCAGGTGACGGTGGTCAGCCGCTCGCTGACCGTGCTGCGCCGCCTGACCTAGCCGCGGCTCACCTCGATCGCGGTCAGGAACACCAGCACGAACGTGGCGACCGCGACCGCGCCGTGCACGAGGACGGCCGCCGCCGGGAACGGCTGCCCGGCGTCCTTGGCGTGCCGCCCGCCCCGTCCCACCAGCCAGCGCGTGAACAGCAGGAACCCCTGCAAGATCACCACCAGCAGGGCCGCGAAGGCGGCCCACGCGTACCGCGCCTGATCCGTCGCCAGGTAGGCCACCCAGACCGCCAGGCCGACGAGCGCGGCCAGCGGGTGCCCGACCAGGACCAGGACCGGGTACCGCGTCACCTTCGTGGCCTGCTCCATCAGGCCGCCCTGCGCGAACCAGCCGGCCATCAGGTACGTTCCCGCGGCCGCGGCGGTGATCCACGTGCCCAGTGCTGCGAACTCCACCTCCCGCTCCCTCCGGTGCGGTTCTCCCTCTGGTGGCACGTAGTGTCCCGCCGCCGGACCGCCGACATGACGGAAACGTGCGGATCGCAGCACAGAACGTTATGGAAGGTGTCCTCCGCGTGCACGGAACACCGGTTCCTGTCCCGCTGCCCCCACGGGGCGCGGTGGGGGGCGCGGTAGCTTGGCGCCATGCTGATGCGGCGGCTGTCCCCCGACGAGAGCCCGGTCGACCCGGCGGAGGCGTACGCGTACGCGTCCTCCGGTCTGTGGGTGCGCGCCAACATGATCGCCAGCGTGGACGGGGCCGCGGCGCTGGAGGGGCGCAGCGGCGGCCTGGGCGGTCCGGCCGACCGGTACCTGTTCTCCCTGCTGCGCGGCCTCGCCGACGCGGTCGTCGTGGGCGCCGGGACGGTGCGCGCCGAGGGGTACGGCCCGCCGCGCCCCGCCCCCGCCTGGGGCTCGCTGCGCGCGGGCCGCTCCACGACCCCGGCGCTGGTGATCGTCTCCCGGGCCCTGGACCTGGACTTCGGCGCCCCCGTCTTCACCGAGGCCGCCCCGGACGCCCCGACGGCCGTGCTCACCACCGAGGACGCCGATCCGGACCGGCTGCGGGCCGCCCGCGGCGCCGCCGAGGTGATCACGGCGGGCCGGGGCCGGGTCGACTTCCCCGCCGCGTTCGCCCGGCTCGCCGAGGCCGGCCGCCCCCGGCTGCTGTGCGAGGGCGGGCCGACGGTGCTGGCGCAGGTCACGGCCTCGGGCGCGCTGGACGAGCTGTGCCTGACGCTGAGCCCCGTGCTCGGGGCGGGCCACGCGCCGCGCGTCCTGGACGGGCCGTCGCTGCCCGCGCCGGAGGAGCTGCGCCTCGCCCACGCCCTCCAGGCCCCGGCGGACGTCCCGGAGGACGAAGGCTTCCTCTTCCTCCGCTACGCGCGGAGACGGTAGGGCCGGGCGGCAGACGGCGCGCGGCGGCAGGCCGACGGCCCCCGATGAGGCCCCCGATGAGGCGAGTTGTCAGTGGTGGGGCGCATGATGGGGGCATGGACCTGCCGATCAGCCTGCCGCTGTCGCCGATGCTGGCCAAAGCGGTCAAGACCATGCCCAAGGGCGACCTGCTGTACGAGCCGAAGTGGGACGGCTTCCGCTGCATCGTCTTCCGCGACGGCGACGAGGTGGAGCTGTCCAGCCGCGGCGAGCGCCCGCTGACCCGGTACTTCCCCGAGCTGGTCGAGGCGGTGAAGCGGGAGCTGCCCGAGCGGTGCGTGGTGGACGGCGAGATCGTGCTGCGGCAGGGGTCGCGGCTCGACTTCGAGCGGCTCCAGTGGCGCATCCACCCGGCCGCGTCCCGGATCAAGCTCCTCTCCGAGCAGATCCCCGCCTCGTTCGTGGCGTTCGACCTGCTGGCCCTCGGCGGGGAGTCGCTGCTGGAGGTGCCGCTGGGCGAGCGGCGCCGGAGGCTGGTCGAGACGCTGCGCGAGGTGCGGGCGCCGATCCACGTGACGCCCGCCTCCGACTCCTACGAGCTGGCGCTGCGCTGGTTCGACGAGTTCGAGGGCGCCGGGCTCGACGGCGTCATCGCCAAGCCGCTCGGCATCGGCTACGAGCCCGACAAGCGAGTGCTGTTCAAGGTCAAGCACGAGCGCACGGCCGACTGCGTGGTCGCGGGCTTCCGCTGGCACAAGTCCGGCCCGATCGTGGGCTCCCTCCTCCTCGGCCTCTACAACGCCGAGGGCCATCTGCAGCATGTCGGGGTGGCCGCCTCGTTCACCATGAAGCGGCGGGCGGAGCTGGTCGAAGAGCTCAAGCCGTACCGGATGGACGACTACACCGGCCACCCGTGGGAGGGCTGGGCGCGGCAGGCCGACCCGGAGGCGACCGGCGACCGGATGCCGGGCGCGGTCTCCCGCTGGACCGGCAAGAAGGACCTGAGCTGGGTGGCGCTGCGGCCCGAGCTGGTGGCCGAGGTGGCCTACGAGGGCATGGAGGGCGACCGGATCCGCCACACCGCCCGGTTCCGCCACTGGCGCCCCGACCGCACCGCCGCGTCGTGCAACTACGAGCAGCTCGAAGTACCCATCGCCTACGACCTGGACGACATCTTTTCGGGCCCCGACGCCACGCCGCCGGGCGAGGCTGGTTGATCGCGTGCGCGATCTGCGAGATCTCGCCTCCGGCTTCGGTCTCGCCGCCTTCGGACGCGCTCGCAACGCTTGAGGCCCGTCCCCCCGAGCAGACAGGCTGCTAGAAGGGACGGGCCTGCCCAGGTCTTACGGGCGCCGCGTCAGGGGCCCCGGGTCAGGGGCCCGGGTCGGTCAGGGGCGCCGGGGTCAGGGGCGCTTGGTCTCGTTCTCGACGGTCTCGCGGATCAGGTCGTCCGCCGACCGGGCCGACTTGGTGGAGGCCAGCGGCCGCAGGTAGGTCTGCCGCACGCCCGGCACCCGGTCCTCGACCACGAAGGTGGCCTTGGTGGAGGCCTGGGCGCCGGCGGTGCGGACGGTCGGCAGCGTCTTGAAGTCCGACCGCATCTCCTCCTTGCCGATCCTGCTGATCACGTAGCCGCGCTGGTTGTTGTAGAAGCGCAGATGCGGGTTGATCTTGAGGAAGGGGTGGTCGGCGGGGTTGGAGTCGGCGCCGTCACCGCCGCTGGTGATGGAGGTGCACACCAGCTCGGCCCCGATCGTCTTGGAGTCGGGGTCGTCGAAGTCCGCCTTGATGTCGCTGGCCCAGTGGGCGTGCACGTCGCCGGTGAGCACGACGGGGTTGCGGACGCCGGCGTCCAGCCAGCCCTTGGTGATGCGGTCGCGGGAGGCGACGTAGCCGTCCCAGGAGTCCATGCTGGTGACCTTGAGCGGCCCGGCGTTGTTGTCGCGCTGGGCGAAGAAGACCTGCTGGCCGATGACGTCCCAGCGGGCGGTGGAGCGGCGGAACCCCTCGACGAGCCACTTCTCCTGGGCGTCGCCGGTGATGGAGCGCTGGGGGTCGACGGCGGCGGGGCAGTCCTTGTAGCCGTCGCCGCAGCCCTGGTCGTCGCGGTACTGGCGGGTGTCGAGCATGTGGAAGTTGGCCAGCCGGCCCCAGCGGATCCGGCGGTAGAGCTGCATCTCCGGGCCGTGCGGGACGGAGCTGCGGCGCAGCGGCATGTTCTCGTAGTACGCCTGGAACGCGGCGGCGCGGCGCTTGCGGAAGTCTTCGGGGTCGGGCGTGTCGGAGTTCGCCTCGGGGACGGCGGCGGCCCAGTTGTTCTCGGTCTCGTGGTCGTCCCAGATGACCAGCCAGGGCGCGGCCTGGTGGGCGGCCTGGAGATCGGGGTCGGACTTGTACTGGGCGTGCCGCTGCCGGTAGCCGGCGAGGGTGACGGTCTCGGGCCCCTCGTGGTCGCGGACGTTGCCGCCGGGGATGTTGTAGGAGCCCTTCTTGTACTCGTACTGGTAGTCGCCGAGGTGCAGGATCAGGTCGGGGTGCTCTTCGGCCAGCCGCCGGTAGGCGGTGAACAGGCCGTGCTCGTACTGTGAGCAGGACACGAACGCCATCGCCAGCTCGGGGCCGAAGGAGTCGTCGCGGGGCGCGGTGAGGGCGCGGCCGACCGGCGAGACGTGGTTTCCGACCCGGAAGCGGTACCAGTAGTCGCGGCCGTGGCGCAGGCCCTTCAGCTCGACGTGCACGCTGTGCGCGGACTCGGGGCGGGCGTTGGCGGTGCCGCGGCGCTCGATCCTGCTGAAGCGGTCGTCGGAGGCGACCTCCCAGCGCACCTGGAAGGCCTGGTTCGGCATGCCGCCGAGGCCGTCCTCGGCCAGGGGCCGCAGCGCCAGCCGGGTCCAGATGACGAAGCCGTCGGGGGCGGGGTCGCCGGAGGCGACGCCGAGGGTGAACGGGTCGGCGGGCAGCGTTCCGGGCGCGCGGCGGGCGGAGGCCAGGGCGGGCTCCGCGGCCCCGGCGGCGCCGGCGGGCAGCACGGCGGCGGCGGTGCCGGCCACCAGGCCCGTCGTGACGAGGAACGATCTCCGGTTGGGCGGGTACGGAACGTCGGCCATGGCGAGGTGACCTTTCGGGGGGTCGGTCGTGATCGCCCGAAAGCCTCACTTGGCACGATGGCCGGAGCGTTCCGTACAGATGACTCTTCCTCCAACAGAACCGTTCCTTTACCCACGTCACAGTGGGTGACCGGCATGCCCGACATGCCGTGGCACGGGAACGGGGAACGGGGAACGGGGAACGGGAGGCAAGAAAAAAACCCCGGCGGCGCGGGCGCGCACGGTCCGGGGACGTGAAGAAGGATGATAGGCTTCCGCTTGCAAATTGGGCGTACAAATCCTCCACCCTATGGATAGGAGAGTACCGGACGCATGCGAGCCCGTCAAGTCAAGCCCGTCACGGAAGAAGTTTCGGCGCCCGGCACCGACCGCGGCGGCGCTGACGACGCCCGCGAGGCCGCGACGCGCACCGAGCAGAAGTACGTCGACCGCGTGTACGCAAGGCTGGACGCCGAGCGCGAGAAGGCCGCGGCCGAGCTGCGCACCGGCCCCGGCCCCGGCGGCGGCTCCGGCTTCCAGGCCAGGGTGGAGCGGGAGGTGACCACCACCGAGGCGTCCCGCAGGCTGGCCCGCTTCACCGCCGTCGAACGCGCCCTGTGCTTCGGCCGCATCGACCACCGCCCGGACGGCGACGCCCCGGGCGACACCTTCTACATCGGCCGGATCGGGCTGCGCGACGAGGATCGCGAGCCGCTGCTGATCGACTGGCGCGCCGCGGCGGCCCGCCCTTTCTACACCGCCACCCCGGGCTCGCCCGGGACGCTCGCCCGCCGCCGCCACCTGCACCTGCGCGAGCGCACGGTGGCCGGGCTCGACGACGAGGTGTTCGACCTCGACGGGCTCGCCGAGGAGGACCGGAGCAGCATCGTCGGCGAGGCGGCGCTGCTGGCCACGCTGCGCCGCGGCCGCACCGGCCGGATGACCGACGTGGTCGCCACCATCCAGGAGGAGCAGGACCAGGTCATCCGCTCGGGGCTGCACGGGGTGCTGGTCGTGCAGGGCGGCCCGGGCACCGGCAAGACCGTCGCGGCCCTGCACCGCGCCGCCTACCTCCTCTACACCCACCGGGACGTGCTGGAACGCCGCGGGGTCCTGGTCGTCGGGCCGAACGCGACCTTCCTGCGCTACATCGAGCAGGTCCTGCCCGGGCTCGGCGAGACCGACGTCGCCCTCGCGACCGTCGGCGAGCTGTACCCGGGGGTGCGCGCCACCGCCGCCGAGCCGCCCGCCGTCGCCGTCCTGAAGGGCGACCTGCGCATGACGGAGCTGGTGGAGGCCGCGGTACGGGACCGGCAGCGCGCGCCCGAGGGCGACCTGGAGGTCGAGGCCGACGACATGACGCTGCGGGTGACCCACGACGCCTGCGTCCAGGCCCGCGACCGCGCCCGCGCGCTGCGCGTGCCGCACAACATCCAGCGCCGCCGCTACCTGCACGAGCTGCTGGACGGCCTGGCGCTCGACCGGGCCGAGCAGTACGACCGGCTCGCCGACGAGCCCCTGGAGGAGGTGATGGCCAACGGCGCGCCCGAATGGCTCCAGGAGCTGATGGACGAGGCCGAGGACACCCCTCTCCTGGACGAGACCGACCTGCGCCTGGCCAAGGAGGCGCTCTGGCAGGACCCGGCCGTCCGCCGCGCCCTCGACGCGCTGTGGCCCGAGCTGACCCCGCAGCGCCTGCTCGCCGACCTGTACTCCGACCCCGCCGCCCTGGAGCGGGCCGGGGCCACCGCCGGCCTGTCCCCGGCCGAGCGCCGGCTGCTGCACCGCCCCGCCGGCTCGCCCTGGACCGTCCCCGACGTGCCGCTGCTCGACGAGGCCGCCGAGTGGCTGGGCCAGGACGACACCGCGGACCGCGTCCGGGAGCGCCGGGCCGCGGCCGAGCGCGCCGAGGAGGAGCGCTACGCCCGCGGGGTGATCGAGCTGACCGGGGTGGACGACCCGCTGCTGGACGCCGCCCTGCTCGCCGGCCGCAACCGCGACGACGGCCCGGAGCTCACCACCGCCGAGCGCGCCCGCTCCGACCGGCAGTGGGCGTACGGGCACGTGATCGTGGACGAGGCGCAGGAGCTGTCGGAGATGGCCTGGCGCACGATCATGCGCCGGGTCCCGACCCGCTCGCTGACCGTGGTCGGGGACATCGCGCAGACCGGCAGCCCGGCCGGGGCCCGCTCCTGGGGCCAGATGCTGGACCGGTACGTGCCGGGCCGGTGGCGGGAGCAGCGGCTGATGGTCAACTACCGCACCCCGGCCGCGATCATGCGGGTGGCGGCGGAGGTGCTGGCCGCGGTCGCGCCCGAGCAGGTCCCGCCGGAGCCGGTGCGCGACGACGGCCCGCCGCCGTTCTCCGCCCGGATGGCCCCGTCCGAGCTGCCGCGCCGGCTGCCCGGGCTGGTCCGGGCGGAGCTGGGCGAGATCGGCGGCGGCGACCGCGGTGAGGGCCGGCTGGCGGTGATCTCCTCCGCCGGCCGGCATCCCGCCGTGTGCGCCGCGCTGCCCGGCGCCCCGGCCGGTGCCACCCCGGACGCCCTGGACGCCCCGGTGGTGGTGCTGACCTGCGAGGAGGCCAAGGGCCTTGAGTTCGACTCGGTGATCGTGGTGGATCCGGCGGGCATCACCGCCGAGTCCCCGCGCGGCGGCCAGGACCTCTACGTCGCCATCACCCGCGCCACCCGCCGGTTGACGGTCGTCCACGACGGCGACCTGCCGGCCGCCCTGGCGTCGCTGGCCCCGGCGGGCTGAGCGGCCGGCGCCGCCCGCCTCACCCGTACGGGAGGAGGTCCTTGTCGATCTCCTCCCAGCGGGCGGCGAGCGCCTTGAGGACCTCGGGGTGGCGGCGGGCCAGGTTCGCCTGCTCCCGGGGGTCGGCGTCGAGGTCGTACAGGGCGTCGGCGGTGGTGGCGCGCAGGTACTTCCAGCGGCCGCGGCGCAGCGCGCGCGAGGACCTGGTGCGCCAGAACAGGTCGTGCTCGGGGGCCTTGGCGCCCTGGAGGAGGTACGGCGCGAGGCTGCGGCCGTCCAGCGGATGGCTCGCGGCGGGCTTCACCGCGGCGGCGTCCAGGATGGTGGCCGTCCAGTCCTGGGTGATCACCGGGACGCGGCTGATCTGCCGCGGGCGGATGCGGGCGGGCCAGCGCAGGATGTTGGGCACCCGGATGCCGCCCTCGTTCAGGCTCGCCTTGGCGCCGCTGAGCGGCCACTGGTACGACCAGCGCTCCCCGCCGTTGTCGCTGGAGAACAGCACGAGGGTGTCGCGCTCCTGCCCGGTCTCGCGCAGGGCCCGCAGCACCTCGCCGACGGCCGAGTCCAGGGCCTCGACCATCCTGCGGTAGGTGGCGAGGGACCCGCCGTCGTCGTGCCAGAGCGCCCGCTGGTCGCCGGCTTTCACGCGCGCGGTGATCTCCTCGCTCGTCCTGCGGTCGCCCGGGCCCTCCCAGGGCCAGTGCGGCGCGGTGAAGTTGAGGTTGAGCAGCCACGGGCCGCCGTGCCTCTGGCGGACGAACGCGGCGGCGCGCTCGGCGATGGTCTCGGTGTAGTAGCCGAGCGACTCGGTGGGCACCTCACCCTCGTAGAGGTCGACGCCGTTGGAGCTGATCTTGGAGTAGTAGTCGACGGCGCCGGACAGGTTGCCGAAGAAGGTGTCCCAGCCGGACTTGACGGGGCTGTACCAGGGCAGGAAGCCGCAGTGCCACTTGCCGAACATCGCGGTCTCGTACCCGGCGGCCTTGAGCAGCGAGGCCAGCGTCGGGTGGCCGGGCGGGATGCCGTGCAGCTCGTCCGGCCTGGCGATCGGCTCCTCCAGGCCGCCCTTGAGGCGTCCCGGGTAGCGGCCGGTGTAGAGGCCGAACCGGGTGGGCGAGCACACGGCGGCTGCCGAGTAGGCGTCGGTGAAGCGCACTCCCCCGGCGGCGAGCCGGTCCAGTTCGGGCGTGCGGATGTGCGGTGAGCCGTAGCAGCCCAGATCCGCCCAGCCGAGGTCGTCGCCCAGGATGACCAGCACGTTCGGGCGCCGCGACCGCCCGCGGGACGGGTCGGCGCGGAAGTCGTCCTCCGCCCGCTCGCCCGCTTCGGCGCTCGTCGCGGCGCCCAGTGCCGCCCCCGCGGCGACGGCCGCGGCCCCGGCCACGGCGCTTCTCCTACCGATCCCGCCCACAGAAACCCGTTTTCCCTACCTTGAAAGTAAAACCAACCGAGATAGTAGGGAATATCGGATCGGCCGCGCAACGCCGGTTCCGTCACCGCACCGTCACCCGCGATCGCTAACCTGCCTGGCGTCGAACGCGGGCGCACGCCCGGACGAAGAGGGAGGATCCGCTTGTGAAGCGCTACCGGACCGACCCGGCCGCGCCGGCCGCCGCGTTCCGATGAGCGAGGACGAGGTGCCCGGGCACGTCCGGGCGGCGCTGGTGCCGGTGATCGCGCGCATCGTCGCGGGGGACTTCGCGGGGCTGGTCGCCGACGGCCTCGCACCCCGCCACTTCGGCGACGATCTCGGCGTGTGGGTGCGCGAGTACCCGTTCGAGCCGGTCGACCTCCCGGACGAGGGCTGGCGGTACGCGGACGCCTTCGCGATCGGCGACGGCGCGTGGGCGGTCTGCGTCCCGCTCTGGACGGCGGAGGAGGGGCGCAGCGACCTGACCGTCGAGGCGACCGTCACCGAGGGCCCGGACGGCCCGCGGGTGGAGGTGGACGACATCCACGTGCTCTGAACCGGCGCCCGCTTCCCACTTCCGGGCAACCAAGCGTACGCTTGCTTCCACACCATCCGGGAAGGGACGGCGATGACACGGGAGTACTCCAACCTGATCGGCGGCGAACTGCGGCCCGCGGCCGACGGCCGCACGCTGGACTCGGTCGATCCGGCCACCGGCGAGGTCTGGGCGGCGATCCCCCGCGGCGGAACCGGCGACGCCGAGGCCGCGGTCGCCGCCGCGCGCGCCGCGTTCCCCGCCTGGTCGGCCCTGCCCGCCGCCGCCCGCGCCCACCACCTGCGCAAGGTCGCCGGGGTCTTCGCCGAGCACGCCCAGGAGCTGGCCGAGCTGGAGACCCGGGACAACGGGCGGATCATCAGCGAGACCGCCAAGCGCGACCTGCCCGGCATGACCTACCTCTGGAACAACGCCGCCGCCGAATGCGCCGCCGCCACCGAAGGGCGGAGCGTCGACTTCGGGCCCTCCAGCCAGGGCGTCACGCGGCGCGAGCCCTACGGGGTCACGCTCGGCATCATCCCGTGGAACTCGCCGATCTCCACCCTCTCCGCCAAGGCCGCCTTCGCGCTGGCCGCGGGCAACACCGTCATCATCAAGCCCGCCGAGCAGGCCACGGCCTCCAGCCTGCGCGTCGGCGAACTGCTGCGCGAGGTGCTGCCGCCCGGCGTCCTCAACATCGTGTCCGGCCTGGGCGAGGAGGTCGGCGACCCGCTGGTCCGCCACCGCGGCGTCAACAAGATCAGCCTCACCGGCTCGGTGCAGACCGCCAAGATCATCACGCGGGCCTCGGCGGACGCGCTCAAGCCGCTCGCCCTCGAACTGGGCGGCAAGTCCCCCAACATCGTGTTCGCCGACGCCGACCTCGACAAGGCCGCCCCGGGCGTCACCACCCAGGCCATCTTCACCGCCAACGCCGGCCAGATCTGCTACGGCGGCTCGCGCGTCCTCGTCCAGCGGCCCGTCTACGCCGAGATGATCGAGCGGATGCGGACGATCGCCGCCGGGATCAGGCTGGGCGACCCGCTGTCGCCCGACACCACGATGGGCCCGATCGTCTCCGCGGAGCAGTACGAGCGGGTCACCTCCTACCTCGAGATCGGGGCGAAGGAGGGCGCCGAGCTGGTCTTCGGCGGCCGCTTCGGCCCCGAGGCGGTCGACGACCCGAGGTTCGCGGGCGGCTACTGGGTCGAGCCCACCCTCTTCGCCACGGAGGACAACTCCCTCCGCGTCTGCCAGGAGGAGATCTTCGGCCCGGTCGCGGTCGTCCTGCCCTTCGACACCGAGGAGGAGGCCGTCGCCATCGCCAACGACTCCACCTACGGCCTGGCCGCCGGAGTCTGGACCCGCGACCTCGGCACCGCCCAGCGCATGTTCCGCAACCTGGAGACGGGCACGGTCTGGGTCAACACCTTCCGCAAGGTCCTGTTCCCCCTGGAGGGCACCAAGGACAGCGGCTACGGCCACGACTCCCTCCTCGCCTACACCCGGGAGAAGGCCGGCATCTTCGAGTTCTGACCGGCTCCCGAGGAGAGGAGTACCCGGGTAGGAGCCGCAGGCGGCACGCCTCGTTCAACGACGCCGAGGCGCCGCTGCCGGAGCTGGCGCGGCGGGGGGCGGCCGGGGGCGGCCTCGCGGGAGGCCATGATCGCGGTGCGGCCCCGTGCACCACCCGCTGATCAGCCGATCGACGGGCTGCGGCGTTCCAAAAGGGCGACGTCGCGCCACACCGAGCGGCCGCCGAAATCGTGCCGTCCCACGCGCTCGCGGATCCCGACCAGGCGGAAGCCGAGGGCCTCGTGCAGGCGCAGGCTCGCGGTGTTCTCGGGGAAGATGCCCGCCTGGAGCGTCCACAGGCCGCCGCGCTCGCTGGAGTCGATCACGGCGCCGAGCAGCGCCCGGCCGGCGCCGCGGCCCCGCGCGGCGGGCAGGATGTAGATCGACACCTCCGCGACGCCGGCGAAGACCGGGCGGTCGGAGGTCGGGGAGAGCGCGGCCCAGCCCAGCACCCGTTCGGCGTCGCGGGCGACGAAGCGGTGCCCGGGCAGCTTGCCGGACGAGAACTTCTCCCAGGTCGGGGCGGCGGTCTCGAAGGTGGCGTTACCGCCGTCGATCCCGTCCTGGAAGATGGCGAGCACCTCGGCGGCGTGCTCGGGAAGCATGGGGACGATCTCCACGGCCCCACTGTATGAAACGGCCAAGTAACGGCAAAAACCGTCAGAGCGCTTCCAGGTGGGCGAGGGTCCGGCGCAGGTCACCGGCCACGACCCGGCTCGCGGCGGCGGCGTCGCGGGCCCGGACGGCCTCCACGAGGGCGGCGTGCGACTCGCGCCCGTGGTGCTCGCGGACGTCCACCAGGCGCAGCAGGTCGAGCAGGCCTTCGCGCAGCACCGGGACGAACTCGGCGAACAGGCCGGCCAGGATCGGGTTGTGCGCGGCGGCGACGACGGCCCGGTGCACGGCGATGTCGGCGTCCACGAACCGCTCGACGCCCACCGGCCCGGCCGGCCCCGCCGACCCGGACGGCCCGCCCGGCCCGGCCGCGGACGGGCTGTGGGAGCTGTTCCGCGCGTCCTACCTGGACCGCGCGGACGCCGGCCCGGTCGTCCTGGACGGTTTCGCACCACCCACAGCGGCCCCGGGCGGCACGACTTCACCTGCGCGGTCCGCGTGCGGGACGAGCGGTTCGAGCGCGGCGGCGACGGCCCCGTCGCCGCGCTCACCGACGCGCTGGCGTCGGCCGGGACCAAGGTGGAGGTCCTCGACCGCGTGGACGGCGACGGCGTCTCCTACGCCGAATGCCGCGTGGACGGCGTGCCGTGCTGGGGCGCGGGCCGGGACGCGACGGCCGAGGCGCTGCGGTACGGGCGGTCCTGTCCGCCGTCAACCGCTCCGCCGCGGCCAGGGCGCGCGCCGCCGGGCGCTGAGGATGCGGCGGGCCGCCGGTGCCGCAGCCCCTGTCGTGCCGGCGGCCCGCCGCTGGTCCCGTCTAGCGGAAGATCTCGCGCCAGGCCGGGCGCCTGGACCGCCGGGACGACCGTGCGCCTCCGGACCGCCCGGAGCTTCGCGTCCCGACGGAGCGGCGCCAGGACAGCCCCGTCCCGGGCACGCGCAGAGTCACCGCCTTGCGGCCGTCGGCGCCCTTGGTGTAGCGGGCGCCGCGGGCGCCGACACTGTGCCCGACACCCGAACGCGACAGGTTGAGCCGGAACGGCCCGATCTTGATCGACTTCCGGTAGTGCCAGCCCACCGTCTCCTCCGTTCGACTCGGCCGGTGGTCACGGCCGTCCCTTCCCGGGCGTCCGGACCGCACGCCCCCGAGCCGCCGGGCGCGGACCGTAATCACGGTTGCGGACACGCCGGGACGCGGGCGCGGGGCGCAAGGGCAACATGCGACCAAAACCGGCCAGAGTTACTGCGGCGTCGATCTTTACCGGACGCTCCGGGACGAGGAGCCTGTGCCCCCGTAGAGATCATTTTCGATTTCCCCGGAGGTGCGGGTTGCCCAGGAGACCCCTGCGTCGAACCCCACAGGTCCCAGCGGCACGCCGCCGCGGGCTCGCGACCGGCACGGCCGCCGTGCTGACCGCCGCGGCCGTGGCCGGCACGGGCGGCGTCGCGCACGCCGGCGCCGCCGCGCCGAAGATCGTGGTGAAGGGCGGCGTCACCCAGCCGGTCTTCTCCTACCAGGACGCGATCCGCGAGCACGTGTACGTCGAGTCGCCCATCGACAGCGACCGCGACGGCCGCAAGGACCGGGTCAACGTCGACATCGTGCGGCCCAGGGAGTCCGACCGCGGCCTCAGAGTCCCGGTGATCATGGACGCCAGCCCGTACTACGACAACTCCGGGCGCGGCAACGAGGCCGAGCGCAAGGTCTACGACGCGGCCGGGAACCCGGTGAAGTTCCCGCTGTTCTACGACAACTACTTCGTGCCGCGCGGGTACGCGTTCCTGGCCGTCGACATGATCGGCACCACGAAGTCCGACGGCTGCCCCACCAGCGGCGGCGCGCCCGACGTGCTGGGCGCCAAGGCCGTGGTCGACTGGCTCAACGGCCGCGCCAGGGCCTACCGGCCCGACGGCAGCGCCGTGAAGGCGTCCTGGAGCACCGGCCGCACCGGCATGATCGGCAAGTCCTATGACGGCACCCTGGCCAACGGGGTCGCCGCCACCGGGGTCGAGGGGCTGGAGACCATCGTCCCGATCTCGGCGATCAGCAGCTGGTACGACTACAGCCGTATGAACGGCGTGAAGTACTGGACCGACGAGCAGCCCTGGCTGGCCGACTACGTCGACACCGACCCGCCCGCCAAGTGCGCCGCCGTCCGCGCCGAGCTCGACCGGGGCGAGGACGACGCCACCGGGAACTACAACCGGTACTGGGCCGAGTCGAACTACCGGCGCGGCACGGTCGGGAACGCCGGGAACGTGCGCGCCAGCGTGTTCGCCTTCCACGGCGCCAACGACCTCAACGTCAAGACCAACCACTTCTCCCTGTGGTGGCGGGCCCTGGCCGAGCGGGGCGTGACCCGCAAGGTGTGGATCTCCCAGCGCGGCCACGTCGACCCGTTCGACACCCGCCGCGAGGAGTGGATCGCCACGCTGCACAAGTGGTTCGACCACGAGCTGCACAAGGTGCGCAACGACGTGCTGCGGCAGCCGCGCGCGGACATCGAGGTCGGCCCGGACCGCTGGATCACGCAGGCCGACTGGCCGTCCCCCGGCGCCCGCACGCTGACGCTGCGTCCCGGCCAGGACGGCTCCCTCGGCACCCGGCCCGCCGCCAAGGGCACGACCGCGTCCTACACCGACTCCGCCGGCCCCGAGGGCACGGGCCACCCCGAAGGCGACCTGGTCAGCGACCCCACGGCCGCCAAGCCGTACCGCCTCGCCTACGTGTCGGGGCCCGTCCCCGCCGACGCCCGCATCTCCGGTACCCCGGCGGCGCAGCTCAAGGTCAAGCTGGACAAGCCCACCGCCAACCTCACCGCCCTGCTGGTCGACTACGGCGAGGACACCCGCATCGACTACCTCGGCAGGGGCGAGGGCATCGAGACCCTCACCACCGAGAGCTGCCACGGCGAGAGCACCCCGGCCGACGACCCCTGCTACAAGCAGACCCGCACCAAGACGGTCACCTCCCCGGTGAACGTGGTGGGACGCGGCTGGCTGGACGCCCAGAACCGCTCCTCGCTCAGCGACCCGTCCCCGCTCACCCCGGGCAGGTACCACACGGTGCGCTGGCAGACGCTCAGCCAGGAGTACGTGGTCAAGAAGGGCCACCGGCTGGCGCTGGTGCTGGCCGGCACCGACGCCGACTACACCACCGAGACGCCCACCGGCGCGCAGGTGACGGTGGACCTGGCGGGCAGCTCGGTCACCGTCCCGGTCGTGCCCGCCGGTGACGCGGACGTGTCGTCGCTGGTGACCCCGCAGACCCGGGACGCCTGGCGGGGCCCGTCCAACGTGGTGCTGCCGCGCCAGCCGCGCAACCTCTTCTGATCCGACCGCGAACGAGCCGCCGGCCTCCGTGGCCGGCGGCTCGTCCCGTGTGCGGACGGGCACCGGCCCGCGCCGGACGGGGTCAGTCGTCGCGCTTCTTGCTGGGCTGGACGCGCCTGGGCTCGCCGGGCATCTTCGGGTAGTTGGGCGGGTACGGCATGTCGCCCAGGCCGTGGTCGGCCTCGTCGCGGTCGGCCATCTCCAGCAGCGGCTCCAGGGAGAAGGCCCGGTCGTCGATGGCGGCGTGCGGGTCGCCGACCTCGGCGAAGCGCTCGGGCATGGTCACGATCGTGAAGTCCTCCGGCTCCACGTCGGGCAGCTCCTCCCAGGTGACCGGGGCGGACACCGGGGCGTGCGGGGCGGGGCGGACGCTGTAGGCCGAGGCGATCGTGCGGTCGCGGGCGTTCTGGTTGAAGTCGACGAAGATCTGCTCGCCGCGCTCCTCCTTCCACCACTTGGTGGTGACCTGCTCGGGGACGCGCCGCTCGATCTCCCGTCCGAAGGCCAGCGCCGAGCGGCGGACCTCGGTGAACGTCCAGCGCGGCTCGATCCGCACGTAGATGTGCACGCCGCCCTTGCCGGAGGTCTTGACGAACCCGGTGTAGCCCAACTCCCCCAGCAGGTCGCGGGCCGGGCCCAGCGCGATCCGCTTGGCGTCGCCGAAGTCGGTGCCGGGCTGCGGGTCGAGGTCGATGCGCAGCTCGTCGGGATGGTCGACGTCGCCGGACCGGACCGGCCACGGGTGGAAGGTGAGCGTGCCCAGGTTGGCGGCCCAGGCGATCACCGCGACCTCCGACGGGGCCACCTCGTCGGCGGAGCGCCCGCTGGGGAAGTCGATCCGGGCCGAGGGCACCCAGTCGGGGGCGCCCTTGGGGATGCGCTTCTGGTAGAAGGCGTCGGCGCCGCGCGGGTTGTCGCGGGTGGCCAGCCTGGCCCCCTCGAAGACCCCGCCGGGCCACCGCTCCAGCGTGGTGGGGCGGTCGCGGGTGGCGCGCAGGATCCCGTCGCCGACGGCGATGAAGTACTCCACCAGCTGCCGCTTGGTGTAACCGCGCTGCGGGAAGTACACCTTGTCGGGATTGGTCACCTTGACGAGCCGATCCCCGACCGGGATCTCAATGAACGGCGAGGCCATGACGGCACGTTAACCCACGGCCCCGACAAGATCGGTGCCGGACCCCGGCGGGTCCCCGAACAGGCGCATCGCGGCCCGTGCGAGGTACCGTCGAAGCATGGCGAAGATCCAGAAGAGCGACGCCGAATGGCGGGCGCGGCTCACCCCCGAGGAGTACCACGTGCTCCGCGAGGCGGGCACCGAGCGGCCGTTCACCGGCGAGTACACCGACACCAAGACCGTCGGGGTCTACCGGTGCCGGGCGTGCGGCACCGAGCTGTTCCGGTCGGAGACCAAGTTCGACTCGCACTGCGGCTGGCCGTCGTTCTACGAGCCGTCCAAGTCGGACGCGGTGGTCCTGATCGAGGACCGCTCGCTCGGCATGGTCCGCACCGAGGTGCGGTGCGCCACCTGCGACTCGCACCTGGGGCACGTGTTCGAGGGCGAGGGGTACGGCACCCCGACCGACCAGCGCTACTGCATCAACTCGATCTCGCTCACCCTCGAACCGCTGGAGTAGCCGGCCGGGATCGGCCGGGGCCCGGGTCAGCGGGTCTCGCCGACCTCGCAGTCGTCCTTGTCGCTCTGCTTGTTGGCCAGGACGATGCTGCCGTTGCCCTCGCTCTTGCCGTGGATGAAGACGCGGGGCTCCTCGTCGCCGCCCCCGCGCAGGAACTCGGTCGTCCACTCGCAGAGGGAGACGGCGGGCTTGGAGTTCTCGTCGCCCTCCTTCAGGTCGGTGTAGACCCGCAGGAAGTCGCCGGTGCGCTGGACGTCCTTGACGTACTTGGCGACCTTCTTGTCCGGGTCCTTGGTCTGGAGGTAGGGCAGGACCTCGGCGGTCTCGTCGGGAGCGCCGGCGGTGCGGGCGGGGTCGGTCGCCTCCGGCGACGCCGAGGCGGCGGGCTTGCCCCGCTGCGCCGCCACGGCCGCCTGCGGGGACCTCTCCGCCTCGCCGGTGGCCGCGAACCCCGCCACGGCGGCCACCGCGACGAGCGCGACGGCGGCGGTGCCCGTGCCGGCCGCGACCAGCCTGCGCCGGCCCGAGCCCTTGAGCGACGACGTGATCAGCCGGTTCCAGCGGACGCTGATCTCGGAGGGCGGTTTGGCGTGTTTTCCACGGCCGTGCCTCGGTGGAGCATTGGTCACGGCCAGCACTTTACTGGGCTTTGGGTTGGGTCCGGCCCGCGACGCGCACACCGCCGCGCGGGCCGGCGCACCGATTCCCCGGAGCCGCCCGGAGCTTCCCGGACGGTCCGGACGCTACGGCAGGCTCGCGATGAGCTCGGCCACCGGCTTGCGGCGGCCGGTGAAGAACGGCACCTCCTCGCGGACGTGGCGGCGCGCCGTGGAGCCGCGCAGGTGCCGCATGAGGTCGACGATGCGGTGCAGCTCGTCGGCCTCGAACGCCAGGATCCACTCGTAGTCGCCCAGCGCGAACGCGGGGACCGTGTTGGCCCGCACGTCCGGGTAGCCGCGCGCCATCTTCCCGTGCTCGGCGAGCATCCCGCGGCGCTCCTCGTCCGGCAGCAGGTACCACTCGTAGGACCGCACGAACGGGTACACGCACACGTGCGCGCGGGGCTCCTCGTCGGCGAGGAAGGCCGGGATGTGGCTCTTGTTGAACTCGGCGGGCCGGTGCAGAGCCATCTGCGACCACACCGGCTCGCTGGCGCGGCCCAGCGCGGTGCGGCGGAACCGGGAGTAGATCTCCTGGAGGTCCTCCGAGGAGGGCGCGTGCCACCAGAACATGTAGTCGGCGTCGGCGCGCAGGCCGGCGACGTCGTACAGGCCCCGCGTGGTCACGTCCTTCTGCGCGGCCTGGTCGAGGAGGTCCTGCACCTCTCCGGCGTGCTGCTCCCCGATCTGACCGGTGTCCTTCACCCGGAAGACCGACCACATCGTGTAGCGGATGACCTGGTTAAGGTCGCGTGCTTTGGGCTTGCTCGCCTTGTCCGTCGCTGCCATGACTCAACTCTTCTCTGTCCAGATGTTCCTGCACCCTGGCCGCCGCAGCGCGCGCGCTGGCGATGCAGGCCGGGATGCCCAGTCCGTCGTACGCCGCACCGGCCACGGCCAGCCCCGGCTCCTGCAGCACGGCGGCGCGGATGCGCGCCACCCGGTCGACATGGCCAACGTTGTACTGCGGCAGCCCCCCGCCCCAGCGGGTGACCCGGCTTTCCACGGGAAGCTCCGAGACACCGCAGGTCGCGGCCAGCTCCGTCATCGCGGCGGCCTTGAGCTCGTCGTCGTCGCGCTGGAGGGTGTGCTCTTCCCCGTACCGGCCGATGGAACATCGTACGGCGATGACGCCGGGCTCCCGGTCGCGCAGGTGGGGCCACTTGACGGAGCTGAAGGTGACGGCCTTCACCTGGCGCCCCTCGACCGACGGCACGAGATAGCCGCTGCCGCGGGGAAGCCTGGGGAACGCGGTCGCGGGATAGGCCAGGGTGATGATCGCCATGCTGGCGTAGTCGATGCGTGCCAGTTCCCGGGCCGCGGCCGGTACGTCCTCCGACAGCAGGCGCGATGCGGGCGCGGCGGGCACGGCCAGCACGACCGCGTCCGCGTCCAGTACCTCGGGGTCGCGCGCGGGGCCGAGGGTCAGCCGCCAGCCGGTCTTTGTGGAGGGACGACCCCCCACATCCCCCGGCAAAAACGCACGATCGCCCTCCGGGCTCGCGGCCGGTCGTGCGGGACGCCGCCGCAGCTCCCGCACCATCGCGCCGGTACGGACCGTTCCCCCGGCCGCGGCGAGGTCCTCGGCCACCAGGTGGGGCAGGCGGCCCAGGCCGCCGGGCAGCGTCGCGAAAACAGGACCCGGGTCCGCGGTCGCGGGAGCGGCCTGCTTGATGCCGCGCACGGCGCTGAGCAGGGACCGGTGCGAACGGGCGGCGGCCGCCACGGCCGGAAGGGTCGCCTCGAACGACAGCTCCTCGGCCCGCCCCGCGTAGACCCCGCCCAGGAGCGGCTCCACCAGGCGGTCCACGACCTCGCGCCCCATCCGCGCCCCGATGAAGTCCGACACCGACACGTCGGCGCCGCGCGGCGTCTCCGGGAGGACGAGATCCAGCGGCACCCGGGCCAGCCCGGCCGGGGAGAGCACCTGGGAGGCCGCCAGCGCCCGCAGATCGGACGGAACGCCCATGACATGCCCCTCGGGCAGCCTCCGCAGCGCTCCGTGGCTCAGGATCGCCGAGGAGGTCGTCCCGGGGTGCACGAGTTCTTCGCCGTGCCCGAGATCGCCGACCAGGTCAAGCCCCTCGGGACGGCGGACCAGCAGGGCCTCGGCGCCCTCGTCCACCGGCAGCCCGCCGATCTCGCTGACCTGGAGCTTGCCGCCGATGCGCGGGGAGCCCTCCAGGACGGTCACGCGCGCGCCGCCGCGGGCGAGCAGGCGCGCCGCCACCAGTCCCGCGATGCCCGCCCCGACGACCACGACATGGGAGGTGCTCATGCCTCCAACGATCCCAGATACCCGCCGCGGACCCGCCGACACCCCCACCCGGCGCGCCCACTCACAGCCGGGCGTGATCTGGGCGCGGCCTCTTCGTGCCCTTATCGCGATCCGCCCCCGGGAACGGTGATCTGGAACACACCGTCGAAACGCCATGCGGATCGAGAGAACCGTCAGACACGCTCTGTGCGTGCTCGTCGTCCTGCTGCTGGCCGGCGCCCTGGCCGCCTGCGGCGGGGGCGGCGGAAACGATGCCTCCTCCAGCCAGGCGGGCCGGCCCGCCCCCGCCGCCCCCGAGGGCGGCGCCGACCGCGACTCCAGCGGGAACCGCACCTCGGGAGGCGGAACCGGCGGAAGCGGCTCGGGCACCGGTGACTCCGGGAATCGCCAGACGAACCAGGAGCCCCTGCCCACCGCGCGGTCCGTGGTCTACACGGCCGACCTGCGGGTCCGCGCGGACAACGTCGAGCAGGCCGCCGCCCGCGCCAAGCAGCTGGCCACCTCGGCGGGCGGGTACGTGGAGAACGAGTCGTCGGCCAGCGAACCGGCCGGCGCCACCCTGTCCCTGAAGATCCCCGCCGACCGGTACGTGACCGTCCTGAACGACCTCACCGCCCGGCTCGGCAAGAAGCTGTCCCTGCGGCAGCAGGCCGAGGACGTCACCCGGGAGGTCGCCGACGTCGACAGCAGGGTGCGGTCGGCGCAGGCCACGCTGGCGTCCTTCCGCAAGCTCCTCGACCGGGCCAACACGGTCGGCGAGGTGATCAACGTGGAGGAGGAGATCGCGCGGCGGCAGGCCGACCTGGAGTCGCTGCAGGCCCGCCAGAAGGCGCTGCAGCACAGCACCAGGTACGCCACGGTGTCGATCACGCTGGAGTCGCCGGGCACGCGCGCCGCGCCGGAGAAGCCCGAGGGCGGGTTCCTGGGCGGCCTGAAGAACGGCTGGGAGGCCTTCACCGCGTTCCTGTCCGGCCTGGCGACGGTCCTGGGCTGGCTGCTGCCGTTCCTGGCCCTGGCCGCGGCGATCGGCGGACCGGCACTGGTCGTCCGGCGCCGGTTCAAGGAGCGCCCGGCGGGCGGGACGGCGCGCGGATCACGTTCCTCCCTGGGCTCCCCGGCAGCCTCCGCCCCGGAACCGGAGCCCGTTCCGGTCGGGGCCGTTCCGCCTCCGCAGGCCGCCGGGCGACCCCAGCCCGCCGCACCCCCGCAGGCAGCACCCCGGCAAGCGCCACCCCCGCAGGCCGCGCCGCCGGAGCAGGCCACGCCGCCGAAGCCGGAACCGGAACCGGACGCGGACGCGCCCAAGCCGCCCGAGTGAAAGCGGGCGCCCCCGAGCACGGCCTCTGACCGGCCCGGCCGCCCCGGCGCGCCCGGCAGGGCGACGACGTCAGCGCGCGCTCGCCTCGTGGACCAGCTCCGCGAGGCGAGCAAGCTTGTCGGGATCGGTGGTCGGCAGCACGCCGTGCCCGAGGTTGAACACGTGGCCCTCGGCGGTGCGGCCCCGCTCCAGCACGTCCCGGGCGCGCCGCTCGACGACCTCCCAGGGCGCGAACAGCAGCGCCGGGTCGAGGTTGCCCTGCAGCGCCTTGCCCGGCCCGACCCGCAGCACCGCCTCGTCCAGCGGGACCCGCCAGTCGACGCCCACCACGTCGGCGCCGGCCTCGCCCATCAGGCCGAGCAGCTCGCCCGTCCCGACGCCGAAGTGGATCCGCGGCACGCCCAGCGACGCGATCTCGCCGAAGATCCGGCTCGTGTGCGGCAGCACCGAGGCCCGGTAGTCCTCCGGCGCGACCGCGCCCACCCACGAGTCGAAGACCTGGACGGCGCTCGCCCCGGCCGCCACCTGCACCTTCAGGAAGCCGATCGTGATGTCGGCCAGCCGCTCCATCAGCTCGGCCCACAGCTCGGGCTCGCCGTACATCAGGGCCTTGGTGCGGTCGTGGTTCTTGGACGGGCCGCCCTCGATCAGGTACGAGGCCAGGGTGAACGGCCCGCCCGCGAACCCGATCAGCGGCGTGCCGCCCAGCTCGCCCACCAGCCCGCGGACCGCCTCGGTGACGTACGGGACGTCGCCGGGCTCCAGCGGGCGCAGCCGCGCCGCCCCCTGCCGGTCGCGGATCGGGTCGGCGATCACCGGGCCCACGCCCGGCTTGATGTCGAGGTCCACGCCGATCGCGCGCAGCGGCACCATGATGTCGCTGAAGAAGATCGCCGCGTCCACCGCGTACCGCCGTACCGGCTGCATCGTGATCTCCACGATCAGGTCCGGCCGGGCGCACGCCTCCAGCATCGCCACGCCCTCGCGGGCCTTGAGGTACTCCGGCAGCGAGCGGCCGGCCTGGCGCATGAACCAGACCGGGGTGTGCGGAACCGGCTCCCGGCGGCACGCCTTCAGGAAGGCGCTCTCCCGGAGCCCGGCGGAGTCCTGCGGAACATCAGCGTCGACAGCCACCTCTCGATGGTCCCACGGTCTCACCGCCGCCGGGCACCGAGGTGAACGATCCGCCGCCGTCGCGCCGCCGTCGCGCCGCCGTCCGCGCCGTCAGCCGCGCCGTCCCGCGCGGTCACGGCCGGGACGCCAGGGAAGAAGCGGGCGTAAGGGACCATCGGGACCCCTGCGCCGCGAAGTTCCGGACACGCCGAGCGAAGTCCCGCATTCTGTCACTCCCGCATGCGAACGTGATCCGTGTCATAGCCGAGGGAGGTCCCCCTTGTACTGTTCCACCTGCGGCGACGAGCGCGAATTCGAGCGGCCGCCCTGTCCGGACGGGCACGGTGCCGACTGCCCCGAGCGGGCCTGCACCGCGTGCGGCTCGGCCGTCCTGGTCGAGCCCCCGATGCCCGGGGACGACCCGGGCCGGTCCGCCCTTCCGCGCCCCCCGGCCGCCGACCTGCCCGGTTCCGACCCGTCCGGCTCCGCCCGGGCCGCGTCCCAGCGGGCCGTGGCCTGACCGGCCCGGCCCCCGAAACGAAACCATCTGTGCTGTGCCTGCATCCCCGTCCTCTACGCCCGTCACCACGCCCCCCGGTCAGGCGCCGCTCCAGCGCGCCCCCGGCGGCCCGCCGCCGGGCCCGCCCCAGCACCGCGCCCAGCAGCCCGTCCAGCCGCTGGCCGGGCAGCCGCACGGGCCGTCCTGCGGGAGCCGCCCGCCGGGAGGCCACGCCCGTCCGCCGGCCGGTACGGGCATGAGCCCGGAGGCCCCGGCTCCGTCCCCGTTCCCCGGCCAGGACGGCGGAGACGCGGGCGGCGGAGGGGGCGGCCCGCGCCCCCCGGCCCCCTTCCAGCGGGCCGTCGACACGCTGCGGTCCTTCCTGGAGGGCCCGCCGCTGCGGCCCGAGCTCGACCTGGAGGAGATGCCGGCCCCGCAGCGCCTCGCGCCGTACGCCGCCGCGATCTCCGGGTCCGTCTACCGCGACGACGACACCGAGATCGCCATGGGCCGGCTGATCGTGCTGTACGACCCCGAGGGCCGCAGCGGCTGGACGGGCGGATTCCGCGTGGTCGCCTACATCCGGGCCGACCTGGAGCCGGAGATCGCCGCCGACGAGCTGATCGGCTCGGTGGCCTGGAGCTGGCTGCTGGAGGCCCTGGAGCCGGCCGGGTACGCGGGCGAGTCGGGCACGATCACCCGCGCCGTGTCCGAGAGCTTCGGCGACAAGAGCGACGAGCCGTCCACCACCGAGCTGGAGCTGCGCGCCTCCTGGTCGCCGACCGGCGAGGACCTGGCCGGGCACGTCGCGGCCTGGTGCGAGGTGATGTGCACCACGGCCGGCCTGCCGCCCGCCGGCGTCAGTTCGCTGCCCGACCGCCCCGGCGGCGGGACCGGCTGAGCGACGTACGGTAGGGGGCGTGGGAAGCACAGCGTCCGAGACCGAGGCGACCGGCGCAGGCGCGCGAGCGCCAGGCCCGCAGGCCGTCCGGCCCGTATCAGCGTCCGAGGAGTCCGCCACGACCGCCCAGCCCACCGGCCCAGGGGAGGCGCCCGAGCCCGCGGCTCCCCCGCCGTCCGCACCCCCCGAGGGTCCCCCTCCTACCCCCTTGCTGGAGCCGCGCGAGGGCGTGCCGCCCGTGGTCACCGACGCGGCCGCTTTGGAACGTGTCATCGAGGCGTTCGCCGCCGGCAACGGCCCCGTCGCCGTCGACGCCGAGCGCGCCTCCGGCTACCGGTACGGCCAGCGCGCCTACCTGATCCAGCTCCGCCGCGCCGGGGCGGGCACGGCGCTGGTCGACCCGATCGCCTGTCCCGACCTGTCCGCGCTCGACGAGGCGCTGGCCGGGGCCGAGATGGTCCTGCACGCAGCCAACCAGGACCTGCCGTGCCTGGCCGAGGTCGGCCTGGTGCCCCGGCGGCTGTTCGACACCGAGCTGGCCGGCCGGCTGCTGGGCTACCCCCGGGTGGGGCTCGGCTCGATGGTGGAGAACATCCTCGGGTTCACCCTGGAGAAGGGCCATTCGGCGGCCGACTGGTCCACCCGGCCGCTGCCCGACGACTGGCTGAGGTACGCGGCGCTGGACGTCGAGCTGCTGGTGGAGCTGCGGGACGCGCTGGACACCCTGCTGAAGCAGGCCGGCAAGCTGGAGTGGGCGCTGGAGGAGTTCGCGGCGATCCTGGCCACGCCGCCGCGCGCGCCGCGCCCCGATCCGTGGCGCCGCACGTCCGGCATCCACCGCGTGCGGAACCGGCGGGCGCTGGCGGTGGTCCGCGAGGTGTGGGAGACCCGCGACCGGATCGCGCAGGAGCGCGACCTGTCCCCCGGCCGGGTGCTGCAGGACGCGGCGATCGTCGAGCTGGCGCTGAACACGCCGAAGACCCCGGCCGAGCTGCAGGCCCTCCCGGCGCTGCGCAGCCGCGGCGCCCGCCGCCACCAGTCGGCCTGGCTGCGCGCGGTGTCGCGGGCGCGCACGCTGCCCGACAGGGCGCTGCCCGAGGCCAATCTGCCCGGCGACGGCCCCCCGCCCGCGCACCGGTGGCCGGAGCGCGATCCGGAGGCCGCCAAGCGCCTCAACGCCGCCCGTACCGTGGTCGCCGCCCTGGCCGACGAGCACACCATGCCGACCGAGAACCTCCTCCAGCCCGACTTCGTGCGCCGGCTGGCCTGGACGCCCCCCGAGGAGAGCACGCCGGAGGCCATCAGCGCGGCCCTGCTGACGCTCGGCGCCCGCGCCTGGCAGGTCGGCGTCGTCGCCACCCCCCTGGCCAAGGCGCTCCTGCGCCTGGAGTGCAAGGGCGACCTCTGAGGCGGCTCACGACGAGGCGGCTCACGACGAGGCGGCTCACGACGAGGCGGCTCAAGGCGACCGCTGGAACGGCCTCGCCCCAGGACATGGGTTCATGTCCTGGGGCGCTGGAGCCCGGGGCGGGCCGGCCTGGCCGCCCGGGCCGGGCTCAGTAGGCGGTCTTCCCGCCCATCGCCAGGGCGAGCTTCCGGAACGGCTCGGCCTCGGCCGGACGGCTCTGGCGCTCCAGCGTGCGGGCCAGCGCCTCGTGGGCCCAGGCGTTGCACGGGTCGAGGTCCAGCAGCCGGCGGAAGGCCGACTCCGCCCGGGAGAGCTGGGCGGAGTGGAAGTAGGAGCGGGCGAGCAACTCGATGACGGTGCGGTTGCCGGGCTGCGCGTCCGCGAGGGGCTCGAGGATCCGCGCCGCCTCGGCCGGGTCGCGCAGCTCGAAGTACAGGCGGGCCCTCTCGTAGGTCTCGAAGTGCTGCTCCATCATCATGCCCGGCCCAACCACGGCCGCCCCGGGTCTATTCCGGCGGGGTCCGTTCCGGCGGGGCCGGGCGGTCACAGGTCGGGGAGCGGGTCCCGGGGCAGGCTGTCGCGGGCGAAGATCTCGGTGTCGGCGGCGTTCACGACCGGGACGTACTCGTCGTCCACCTCGAAGAACGCGCCCGCGAACTCGAAGGAGGCGCCGTCGCCGGTCTCCACCGGGCCGATCCGGGTGCCGCGCGGGTAGGTGCCCCACACGCTCGTGAGCTTGGAGGCGCTCAGCGACCCGGTGGAGATCACGGCGATCTGCTCGTCGGTCACGACGAAGAGGAAACCGGCGCCGCCGCCGTACGTCATCGCGGGGAAGATATAGCGGATCTCCCCCTCGATGCCGAGGAACTCGCGGCACCGTTCGCGCAGCGGGCGTGGAACCGGCATGACGGCGGCAACCTCCCGGGACGGGCGTCGTCGGATCGCCCCCATCATGCACCGGTTCCTCAGACGGTGGCCAGGGCCGCGGTCGGGGACAGCCGCGCCGCCCGCATCGCCGGGTAGAGCCCTGCGGCCGTCCCGATCGCCAGCGTCGCGGCCAGCGCCCCGCCCAGGGCCCACGCCGGCACGACCGGCGGCCAGTCCCGGTAGAGCGCGAACGCCACGGTCACGCCCGAGCCGAGGACGACCCCCACGGCGCCGCCCAGCGCCGACAGCAGCAGCGACTCGGCCAGGAACTGGGTCCGCACCTGGCCCCGGGTGGCCCCCAGGGAACGGCGCAGCCCGATCTCGCGGCGCCGCTCCAGCACCGAGATCACCATCGTGTTGGCGACCCCGACCCCGCCGACCAGGAGGGCGACCGCGCCCAGCCCGAGCAGCAGGTTGGTGAACGCGCCCGCCGCCGCGGCCTTGGCCTCCAGCGCGTCCGAGGGTCGGCTGACCTCGACCTCCTCGGGGTTCTCCGGGTTGACGGTGCGGGCCAGCACCGCCCGCACGTCCTCGACCGCGGCGTCGTCGGACCGCTCGTACACCGTGGTGGGATGCCCGTCGAAGCCCAGGTAGGTCCGGGCGGCCTCCCAGCCGACCAGCGCCGACCGGTCGACCTCCGGCGCCAGCTCGGCACCGTTCAGGACGCCGAGCACGGTGAACCAGCGGCCGCCGATCCACACCTGCCCGCCGGCCCGGTCGAAGCCGAGTCGCCGCGCCGCCTCCGCGCCCAGGACCACGCTCGGGTAGCGGCCGGTTCCGGCGTTCAGCCAGACGCCGTGCCGGACGGTCACGTCGAGCGTTTCGAGCAGGCCGGTGGAGGCCGCCTGGACGCCGATGCCGTGGGTGATCTCCGCGGGGATGCGGTCGGTGCGCCGTACCGAGGCCTGCACCGCGCCGGTCGCGCCGACCGCGGTGACCGGCCCGATCCGGGAGACCATCTCCGGTGCCGACTCGGGCAGCACGGCCTCCTCGCCGAAGAGGGTGTCGCCGGGCTGGGCGGTCAGCAGGTTGGTGCCGAGCCGGTCCAGGCGCCGCAGCAGGTCCTCCTTGCTGGAGGAGGAGATCCCGATGACGGCGACCATCGTGGCGATCCCGATGGCGATGCCCAGCGCGGACAGCACCACCCGGGCGGGCCGTGCGCGCAGCCCGCCGAGGCCGACGCGCAGCACGTCCCGCGCGCCCAGCCTGGCCGGGACGAGCTCCTCCCGCGCCCGGTTCACCGGGTCACCGCCCCGGCCCGCTCGTCGGCCACGATCGCGCCGTCCCGCACCCGGACCCGGCGCGGCGCGCGGGCGGCCACGTCCCGGTCATGGGTGATGATCGCGACGGTGGTCCCGGTCTCGTGCAGGTCGGCCAGCAGTTCCAGGACCTCGGTGCCGGAGGCGGTGTCGAGGTTGCCGGTGGGCTCGTCGGCCAGCAGCAGGCCGGGCTCGCCGACGACGGCGCGGGCCACCGCGACCCGCTGCTGCTCGCCGCCCGACATCTGGTGCGGCCGGTGCTGGACGCGGTGGCCGAGGCCGACCCGTTCGAGGGCGGCCCGCGCCCGTTCCCGCCGCTCGCGCAGACCGGCTCCGCCGTACAGGATGCCGTCGGCCACGTTGTCGAGCGCGCTCACGCCCACGGCCAGGTGGAACTGCTGGAACACGAACCCGATGTGCCGGGCCCGCAGCGCCGACAGCGCCCGGTCCGACAGCTCGGCGACCTCGTACCCGGCGATGCGGACGCTGCCCTCGCTGGGCCGGTCCAGCGTCCCGATCATGTGCAGCAGCGTGGACTTGCCCGAGCCGGACGGGCCCACGATCGCGGTCATCTCCCCCTCCCCGATCACCAGGTCCACGCCGCGCAGCGCCTCCACGCCGCCCGGGTAGCGCTTGGCGACCCCGGTCAGCTCCACGATCGGCGGTCGCTCACTCACCGGACGGCACCCCGACCTTCATGCCCTCGGCCAGGCCGTTCCCGCTGATCTCGACCCGCCCGCCGCCGAAGGTGCCGGTGGTGACGGGCACGACCCGCTTGGCCGCGCCCTCCACGACCTCGACGCCGAAGCCGCCCTCGCGCAGCGCCAGCAGCGCCTCGATCGGCACCGACAGGACGCCCTTGCGGCGCTCGCTCTCCAGTTCCACGGTCACCGGCGCCTGGTCGAGCCGTCCCGTGCCGGCGCCCTGGTCGAGGGTGATCTCCACGTCCACGGTCGTCTTGGGGTTCTGCTCGGTGCCGGTGCTCTCCGCGATCGTGCCGACCGAGGCGATGTGTCCCGGGACGACCTTCCCTCCGGGCAGCTCGACCGACACCTTGGCGCCCTTCTCCGCCAGGTCCTGCTTGTCGGCCTCCAGGTCGACGTGGACGACGCGCCGCGTCCCGGCCACGGTCAGCACCGGCTGCCCCGGCGCGGCCTGCTTGCCCTCAGGCGCCTTGACCTCCTTCACCCGTACGGCGCCCGGGAGGAACACCACCTGGGCGGAGTCGACCTTGCCCGTCTCCTCAAGTCCCCTGTCGTCCTGCCATTCCCTGACGGCCGCGTCGGTGGCGGCGGTGAACTGCTTGTCGACCGTGAGGTCGTCCCCGTAGCCGAGGGCCTTCAGGTTGGTCTCCAGCGTCCGTACGTCGGAGCCGTCCGACACGCCTGACTGGAGGGTCCGGTACATGGGCGTGCCCCCGTACATCAGCGTCACGGGCTTGCCCTGCACCCGCACCAGGGGGTCGCCCCGTTCGATGGTGGCGCCCTGTGCAGGCGCCCAGGTGACGACCCCCGAGGCCCCCGCCCACACCGACTGCTCCCCGTCGAAGGTGAGCGTGCCCTGCACCTTCTCGGTGTCGACCAGGTCGCCCTTGGTGATGGCGGCCGTGGACAGCTTCACCCCGCCGCCCTTGGCCTGCGCCTCGCCGCCGTCCCCGGTCAGGGCGAACGCGGCGCCGCCACCCGCGACCACGGTCACGGCCGCGCCCACGACAAGCGCACGCCTCACCGCCCCCTCCCCGGAAGGTGCTGGCCGCACAGCTCGCGGGCCTTCTCCATCTGCGCCCGGTCCACGCCCTCCATGACGCCCTGCAGCCCCTCCCCGGACGGGTCGGGGATGTTGATGCCATGGCTGCGCGCGCACTGCGCGAACTTCACCATCTGGTCCTTGACCTTGGGGTCGTTGAGGTCGGGCAGCCTCCCGCTGGCCTCCAGGTAGGGGCGGCACTTCTCCATCGCGGCCTGGAGCTTCTCCCGGTCGGTGCCCTTGGCGATCTCCATCCGGAAGTTCGTGCCGCTCTTGGGGTCGGGCACGTCGATGCCGTTCTGCCGCATGCACTGCGCGAACTTCAGCTGCGCGTCCTCGGGGCTGAGCGACTGCGTCGGCGACGCCGACGCCCGTGCCGCCGACGCTCCCCCGGCGCTGGCGACGCCGCTCCCCTGCTGATCGTCCCCGCAGCCCGCGAGCCCGAACACCAGCGGAGCGGCCAGGCCCAGCGCCCATGCGCGAATCCTCATGTCGTCCTCTCCACCGGAGGCGACACACCCCCGGCGGAAACACATTCGACCCGCCCGGGGGTTAAACCTTGATTAGTCGCTTGGCCGCTCGGCCGGGGTCAGGCGTTGTGCCAGGTTCGGCGGGGTTTGTTGTGCATGCGTCCAGGGATGCCCGGGCGCTGCTGCCAGGGGCGGGGGCCCGACGGCCTGCGGTAGTCGACGCCCAGCGCGTCCAGGCGGGCGTAGTGTGCCGCGTTCATCCGGCGCTCGAAGTCGCCGTAGTCGCGCTCGTCCGGGCCGGGCAGCCTCGACCAGGCCACTTCGGCGAACGCGGCGAGGCGGGGGAAGGCCTGGTAGTCCACGCGGGCGCGGTTCTCGGCGACCTCGGTCCACAGGTTGGCCTGGGCGCCGATGACGCGGGCCTCGTGGGGCGTCCCGGCCAGGCTCGGCGGTACGGGCTCGAAGCGGTAGACGTCCTCAAGCGTGTGGACCCATCCGAACGGGACGGGCTCCGCGTCGCCGGGGGCCTGGACGTGGTCGAGGTAGACCTCCTGCTGGGGGCACATCACCACGTCGTGGCCGGCCTCGGCGGCGGCGACGCCGCCGCGGTACCAGCGCCAGCTCATGACGGCGGCGCCCTCCGCCAGGCCACCCTCCAGGATCTCGTCCCAGCCGATGAGGCGGCGACCGCGCGCGGCGAGCCGGCGGTCGAAGTGGCGGATCATCCAGGATTGGAGTTCGTCCTCGTCCTTGAGGCCCAGTTCGCGGATGCGCTGCTGAGCGGTCGGCGACGCGCGCCACTGGTCCTTGCGGCACTCGTCGCCGCCGATGTGGACGAACCGGCCGGGGAAGATGTCCAGCACTTCGTCCAGCACGCCTTCGTAGAAGCGCAGCACGGCCTCGGTGGGGGCCAGCACGTTGGGGTTGATGCCCCAGTCGGTCTTCACCTCCAGCGCGGCGGTGTCGATGACGTCGGCGTTCCCGAGTTCGGGGTAGGCGGCGATGGCCGCCTGCGAGTGGCCCGGCAGGTCGATCTCGGGGACGACCGTGACGTGCCGCCGCGCCGCGTAGGCGACGATCTCGCGCAGGTCGTCGCGGGTGTAGAAGCCGCCGTGCGGGCGCTCGTCCCAGAGCAGGGGCTCGCCCCAGCCCATCCGGGTCCGCCGCCGCCAGGCGCCGACCTCGGTGAGCCGGGGGTACCGCTCGATCTCCACGCGCCACCCCTGGTCGTCGGTGAGGTGGAGGTGCAGCACGTTGAGCTGTGGACGGCCAGCAGGTCGATGTAGCGCAGCACGTCGTCCTTGGGCAGGAAGTGCCGCGCGACATCGAGCATGAAGCCCCGCCAGGCGAAGCGCGGCGCGTCCTCGACGGTCACGTAGGGCACCGTGGCCGGTTCCGTTTCGATGGGGGCGCGGCGGAACGCGTCCAGGCCCTGCAACTGCCTCAGGGTCTGGTGCCCCCAGAAGACGCCGGCGTCGTCACCGCCCGTGATGTCGGCGCCGCCGGCCGACACCGTCAGCCGGTACGCCTCAGGCGCGAGCGACGGGTCGAGGCCGGTGCGCACCTCTCCGTTGAACGGCCCGGACTCCCCGTTCCAGTCGAACCGGGACGGGCGGGGGATCAGATTCGGTTCGGTCGCCATCCGCCCATCCTCGCCACCGGACCGTCGGTCCGCCATGCGGCGGAGGGTTCCCGATCGCGGTGGCCTGATCCTGCCAGTTCCCGATCAAGATGGGCCTGTCGCCTTCGCCCGAAACGCGCAATCTTGGGGGGCATGAGAAGATCACGATTGCTGCCTGCGGCCGCGGCGTTGACGATGGGTCTGCTGGTCTCCGCGGGCGGTGCCGCCCAGGCGGGAACACACCACGGCAAGCCGTTCCCCGACCGGATCGCCCTGCCGAACGGCTTCCAGCCCGAGGGCATCGCGATCGGACCCGGCCCGGTGGCGTACCTGGGGTCGCGCGTGGACGGCCGCATCTACCGCGCCGACCTGCGCACCGGCAAGGGCGGGGTGTTCAGCGCGGGCCCCGGCACCCCCTCCCTCGGCCTGAAGACCGGTGACGGGCTGCTGTACGTCGCGGGCGGCAGCGGCGGCGACGCCCGGGTCATCGACCAGCGCAGCGGGAAGGTGCTGAAGCGGTACGTCCTGAGCACCGCCCCCTCGTTCGTCAACGACGTGGTTTTGACCAGGGACGCCGCCTGGGCGACCGACTCGACCAACAAGGTGCTGTACCGGCTGCCGCGCGGCGTCCACGGCAAGGCCCGCACGCTGCCGCTCACGGGCGAGATCGCCTACCAGACGGGCGTCAACGCCAACGGGATCGTGCAGACCCCCGACCGCAGGTCGCTGCTGATCGTCCAGTCCAACACCGGGAAGCTGTTCAAGGTCGACCCCGAGAGCGGTGACACCAAGGCCGTGGACCTGGGCGGGGAGTCCCTGCCCAACGGCGACGGCATGCTGCTGAACGGCGACACCCTCTTCGTGGTGCAGAACCGCCTCAACGTGGTGGCCGTGCTGAAGGTCGCCCGGGACGGGTCCAAGGCGCGGGTCGTGGAGCGTGTCGGCGACGCCAAGTTCGACGTGCCGGCCACCGTGGCCCGCTACAAGGACCGCCTCTACTTCCCCAACGCCCGCTTCACCACGCCCCCGACACCCGAGACCCCCTACGACGTGGTCTCCATCAGGCGCTGACGCGAGGCGCCCCCGGCCGGGCTTATCGGCGTTTAACCCGGGTTCGTGCATGCTGGCCCGGGGTTCGCCGAGGGGCCCGGACCGGGAGGGGGCTGGTGTGCGCGTACTGATCGTCGAGGACGAGCGCGTGCTCGCGGACACGATCGCCGAGGGGCTGCGGGAGGAGGCGATCGCCGTCGACGTGGTGTACGACGGCGACGACGCCCTCGAACGCGCCTCGTACACCGACTACGACGTGGTGGTGCTGGACCGGGACCTGCCGACGGTGCACGGCGACGACGTCTGCCGCGAGCTGGCCGGACGGCATCCCGGCCGGATCCTCATGCTGACGGCGGCCGGGGACGTGGACGAGCGGGTGGACGGCCTGATGCTCGGCGCCGACGACTACCTGCCCAAGCCGTTCGTGTTCCACGAGCTGGTGGCGCGGGTGCGGGCGCTGGCGCGGCGGTCGGGACCGGCCGTGCCGCCGGTGCTGGAGCGGGCGGGGATCCGCCTGGACCCGCACCGGCGCACCGTCGACCGCGACGGGCGCGCGCTGCGGCTCACCAAGAAGGAGTTCTCCGTGCTGGAGGAGCTGCTGCGCGCCGACGGCGGGGTGGTGAGCGCCGAGGCGCTGCTGGACCGGGCCTGGGACGAGCACATCGACCCGTTCAGCAACATCGTCCGGGTCACCATGGCCACGCTGCGCAAGAAGCTCGGCGACCCGCCCGTGATCGAGACGGTGACCGGGTCCGGCTACCGGCTGGAGGCGCGGTGATGACGCGGATGAGCGTGCGCGCCCGGCTGACCCTGGTGTACGGGGCGCTGTTCCTGGTGTCGGTCACCGTGCTGGTCGCGGTGAGCTACTTCCTCACGGCCAGCGCCATCGAGCAGCGGTTCAGCGTCAACCCGATGGCCGGGAGGATCCGGCCCGAGCAGCTGGAGAGGATCCTCACCGCGGCCGACCGGGCGCAGGCGGCCACGGCCGCCAAGGCCGAGCTCAACCGGCAGCTGAACGAGCAGAAGGCCGACGTGCTGGCGCAGCTGCTCCAGTCCTCGCTGCTCATGCTGCTGGCGTTCGGGGTGCTCGCGGTGCTGATCGGGTACCTGGTGGCGGGCCGGATGCTGCGCCCGCTGCACACCGTCACCGCGACCGCCCGGCGGCTGTCGGAGAGCAATCTGCACGAGCGGATCGCGCTGGAGGGGCCGCAGGACGAGATCAAGGACCTGGCCGACACCTTCGACCGGATGCTGGACCGTCTCGGCGGCGCTTTCGACGCGCAGCGGCGGTTCGTCGCCAACGCCTCGCACGAGCTGCGCACCCCCTTGACGATCAACCGGACCGTGCTGGAGGTGGCGCTGGCCGGCCGGAGGAACCCGCCGGAGACCAAGGCGCTGGCCGAGGTGCTGCTGGGCAACACCGCCCGGCACGAGCGGCTGATCGAGGGGCTGCTGCTGCTCGCCCGGTCGGAGCGGGAGCTGCAGGCCCGCACCCCGACGCCGCTGCCGGACGTGGTGCGCAGCGCGCTGGACCAGCTGGAGGAGCCGTCCGGCGAGATCGAGGTGGAGGCCAGGCTGGGGGACGCGGCCGTCGACGGCGACCCGGTGCTGCTGGAGCGGTGCGCGGTGAACCTGCTGGAGAACGCGCTGAAGTACAACGTGCCGGGCGGCCGGGTGTGGGTGCGCACCGGGCGCCGCGACGGAACGGCGGTGCTGCACGTGGCCAACACCGGCAAGCCCGTCCCCTCCTACGAGGTGGAGCGGATCTTCGAGCCTTTCCGGCGGCTGCGCGCCGACCGGGTGGGGTCGGCGGACGGGGCGGGGCTGGGGCTGTCGATCGTGCGGGCGGTGGTGGAGGCGCACGGCGGCACGGTCGAGACGGTGCCGCGCCCGGACGGCGGCCTGGCGATCACGGTGCGGTTCCCGGCGTCGTCCGCGGCGCCGCCGGCGGCGTCGGGCCGGGTCACTGCGGGGCGGAACCCGGCCCTGGTGCGGGATCCGGTGCCGTAGGGCCGCCCTCACCGCTCCCGGTGCCCGATGGTGGGAGGTCGACGTCGTCCGGGACGGGCGCGGCGGCCAGTTCCACGCCCGGCGAGGGGTCGCGCCACGACCTGGGCGGGCCGGACGGCGGCGGCCACTCGCCCGGAGCCCGCGCCGCGGGTTCCGTACGCGGCCGCGACCAGCTGACCCGCCCCTCCGGCGCCGAGCCGCGGGGCCCGGCGGCCAGCCAGCGGTGCACGACCTTGCCGGTGGCGTTGCGCGGCAGCTCGTCGATGAAGTGCACGTCGCGCGGCGCCGCGTAGCGGGCCACCTCGTCGTGGACGTGCGCGCGGACGGCGTCGGCGTCCAGCACCGCGCCCGGCCGCAGCACGACGTAGGCGGCCAGCCGCTGCCCCCAGGCGGCGTCCGGGACGCCGATCACGGCGGCCTCGCGCACCTGCGGCAGCCGGGCCAGGGCGTCCTCGACGTCGCGCGGCACGACGTTCTCCCCGCCCGACACCACGACGCCGTCGCGGCGGCCGTCCACGAACAGCAGGCCGCGGTGGTCGATGTGGCCGAGGTCGCCGGTGGCCAGCAGGCCGTCGCGGACCTCCATGGGCTCGCCGCCGGTGTAGCCCTCGAACAGCAGCTCGTTGGCGACGAAGATCTGGCCCATGGTGGAGCGGCCGACCGCGCGGCCGTCCTCGTCCAGGATGGCCAGGGAGGTGTTGCGCGGCGGCCGTCCCGCGGTGCGGGGGTCGGTCCGCAGGTCCTTGGGGGTGGCGATGGAGACCCAGGAGACCTCGGTGGACCCGTAGACGTTGTAGAGCCGGTCGCCGAAGGCGTCCATGAAGCGGGTGGCGAGGTCGCCGGGGAGGGCGGCGCCGCTGAGGGCGACGACGCGCAGCGACGAGGCGTCGTGGCGGCGCCGGACCTCCTCGGGCAGCTCCATGATCCGGTGCAGCATCACCGGGACGAGGAACACCGCGGTCTCCCGGTAGGAGGCGATCGAGCGCAGTGTGACCTCGGGGTCGAAGCGGCGGCGCAGCACGACGGGGGCGCGCAGCCCCCAGGCCATCTGGAGGGCGGCGTATCCCCAGGTGTGGAACAGCGGCGCCTCGATGATCATCGTCTGCCGGGCACGCAGCGGGATCCGGGAGGCCATCGAGGCCAGCGACCACAGCCCTGGGCGGGGCCGGCGGCGGGCGCCCTTGGGGCGTCCGGTGGTGCCCGAGCTGAGCACGATGGTGCGGCTCTGGATCTGCGGGGGCGCCAGTTCGGGGGCGGGCGCGGAGTGCACGATCTGGTCGATGGTCGGGCCCGCGTGGCCGGCGGCCGCGGCGGCGGCCGCGGCGAAGGCGCCCGATCCGCCGGCGGGGCCCGGTGGGCCGCCGTCCGGGCCGGGGGCGTGGTCGGCCCACACCACGGTGCGGCGCAGCGCGATCGGCACGGTGGCCAGCAGCGGCGCGAACTCGGCGTCGGCGACGATGAGGTCCGTCCGCAGCTCGCCGAGCACGGCCCGCACCTGCCCCGCCCCGAACCCCGTGTTGATCAGGACGACCTCGGCGCCGCGCTTGCTGCACGCCACCAGGGTCTCGACCATGCCGCGGTGGTTGCGGCACAGTACGCCCACCCGGGGGTGGGGGCCGTCCAGGGGCAGGCCGACGGCGAGCCGGGTGCTGCGGTCGTCGAGCTCGGCGAAGGTGAGCATGCCGCGCTCGTCGATGACGGCGGGCCGGTCGGGGACGCGGGCGACGGCGGCGGCCACCAGGCCGGCGAGCGTGGTGCCCCACCGGCGCAGCGCGCCCATCTGCCGGAACACGCGCAGCGGGCGGCCGTGGAAGGCGACCCCGGAGCGCAGGAAGAGGGCGGTGAGGTCCCGCACGTGCCCGATCCGCCGTCGCGCCCCCGGACGGTAGGCGGGCCTCGCGTGCACCACCGTCGTGTCCTCCTCCGGTGATTTACGGCCACGTTACCCACGGGTTGCCTACCGAACAAGGGCGCTTGGGGCGGCCTGGGCGGAGTTCGCCCCGGTCAGTGGTTACTGACGAGTAGTATTGGTGGTTACTGACGAGTAGAGGAGGGACGAGCCGTGCCCCGTACCGCACGTGACGTCGTGTTCGTCGACGGCGTACGCACGCCGTTCGGCAAGGCGGGCCCCAAGGGCCTGTACGCGGAGACCCGCGCCGACGACCTGGTCGTCCGCGCGATACGCGAGCTGATGCGCCGCAACCCGTCCCTCCCGCCCGAGCGGGTCGACGAGGTCGCCATCGCCGCCACCACTCAGACCGGCGACCAGGGCCTGACCATCGGCCGGTCCGCCGCCGTGCTGGCCGGGCTGCCCAAGAGCGTCCCCGGGTACGCCATCGACCGGATGTGCGCGGGCGCGATGACCGCCGTGACCACCTCCGGCGCGGGCATCTCCTTCGGCTCCTACGACGTGGTCATCGCCGGCGGCGTCGAGCACATGGGCCGCCACCCGATGGGCGAGGGCGTCGACCCGAACCCCCGCTTCCTCGCCGACAAGCTGGTCGACCCGTCCGCGCTGGTGATGGGCTCCACCGCGGAGAACCTGCACGACCGGTTCCCGCAGATCACCAAGGAGCGCGCCGACGCGTACTCGGTGCGCAGCCAGCGGAAGGTCGCCGCCGCCTACGCCGCCGGGAAGATCCAGCCGGACCTGGTGCCGACCGCGATCCGCTCCGCCGAGAAGGGCTGGGGCCTGGCCACCGAGGACGAGCCACCCCGTCCCGGCACCACGATGGAGGGGCTGGCCGGGCTGAAGACCTCGTTCCGGGTCGCCGGCAACGTCACCGCGGGCAACTCCGCCGGGCTCAACGACGGCGCCACCGCCTGCCTGCTGGCCGCCGAGGACGTCGCCCGCGAGCTGGGCCTCACGCCCCGGATGCGGCTGGCCGACTTCTCCTTCGCCGGGGTCGAGCCCGAGGTGATGGGCGTCGGCCCGGTGCCGGCCACCGAGCGGCTGCTCGCCCGCAACTCCCTCACCATGGACGACATCGGCCTGATCGAGATCAACGAGGCGTTCGCCGTCCAGGTCCTGGCGTTCCTCGAGCACTTCAAGATCGCCGACGACGATCCGCGGGTGAACCCGTGGGGCGGCGCGATCGCGCTCGGCCACCCGCTGGCCTCCTCCGGCGTCCGGCTGATGAACCAGCTGGCCCGCCTCTTCGAGGAGCGCACCGACGTCCGGTACGGGCTGACCACCATGTGCGTCGGCATGGGCATGGGCGGCACCGTCCTGTGGGAGAACGCGAACTGGGAGGGCGCCAAATGAGCGACGAAGTCGTTCGGGGGGTCCGGGGGACCGCCCCCGGGAAGAAGACCATGAGCGACGAAGTCGTTCGGGGGGTCCGGGGGACCGCCCCCGGGAAGAAGACCATGAGTGAGGCGGTCAACGAGCTCTTCGCCGACGAGGTCGTCACGCACGCGCGCGTCCGCGACGTGACGCTGCCGTACGGCGCGGGCACCCTGGCACTGATCACCCTCGACAACGGGCACGACCACACCAAGCCCAACACCTTCGGCCCCGGCGGCCTGACCGAGCTGAACGCCGCGCTCGACGCCGTGGCCGCCCGCGACGACATCGCGGCGGTCGGCGTGACCGGCAAGCCGTTCATCTTCGCGGTCGGGGCCGACCTCAAGGGCGTCCCGCTGATCCGGCGGCGGGAGGACGCGCACGCCATCGGCAGGCTCGGCCACGACGTCTTCCGGCGGTTGGGCGAGCTGGACGTGCCCTCCTTCGCCTACGTCAACGGCGCGGCGATGGGCGGCGGCGTGGAGGTCGCCCTGCATTGCGCGTACCGGACGATCTCCGCGGGCGTCCCGGCGCTGGCGCTGCCGGAGGCGTTCCTGGGCCTGGTGCCCGGATGGGGCGGCACCTACCTGCTCCCCCGGCTGGTCGGCGCGGAGCGGGCGCTCAAGGTGATCATCGACAACCCGCTCGCCCAGAACCGCATGCTCGGCGGGCGGCAGGCCTACGAGCTGGGCATCGCGGACGCGATCTTCGAGTCGGCGGACTTCCTGGAGGAGTCGCTGGCCTGGACCGCCCGCGTCCTCAACGGCGACCTCAAGGTGGAGCGGCCCGCCGTCGACACCGGCAAGGCCTGGGACGACGCGATCGCGCAGGCACGCTGGACGGTCGAGGGCAAGCTGCACGGCGCCGCGCCGTCCTACACCCGCGCCCTGGAGCTGGTGGCCGCCGCCAAGGACCGCACCCGCGACGAGGGCTTCGCCGCCGAGGACGAAGCACTGGCCGACCTCATCATGAGCGAGGAACTGCGCGCCGGCCTGTACGCCTTCGACCTCACCCAGAAGCGCGCCAAGCGGCCCGCCGGGGCGCCCGCCAGGGAGCTGGCCCGCCCGGTGACCAAGGTCGGCGTGGTCGGGGCGGGCCTGATGGCCTCCCAGCTGGCGCTGCTGTTCGCCCGCCGCCTGGAGGTCCCGGTCGTGCTGACCGACCTCGACCGGGACCGCCTGGACAAGGGCGTCGGGTACGCGCACGGCGAGATCGACAAGCTGCTCGGCAAGGGCCGGATCTCGGCGGACAAGGCCACCCGGCTCAAGTCGCTCATCGGCGGCTCGCTGTCCAAGGACGCCTTCGCCGACGCCGACTTCGTGATCGAGGCCGTGTTCGAGGAGATGGCGGTCAAGCAGAAGGTGTTCGCCGAGCTGGAGGAGCACGTCTCCCCCGAATGCGTGCTGGCGACCAACACCTCCTCGCTGTCGGTGACGGAGATGGCCTCCGGCCTGAGGAACCCCGAGCGGGTCGTGGGCTTCCACTTCTTCAACCCGGTCGCGGTGCTGCCGCTGCTGGAGATCGTCCGGGGCGAGAAGACCGACGACGCCGCGCTGGCCACCGCGTTCGCCACCGGCAGGACGCTGAAGAAGTCGTGCGTGCTGGTCGAGGACGCGCCCGCGTTCGTGGTCAACCGGATCCTGCTGCGGCTGATGGCCGAGATCATCCAGACGGTGGACGAGGGCACCCCGATCGAGGTGGCCGAGCGGGCCGCCGCGCCGCTGGGCCTGCCGATGCCGCCGTTCGTGCTGATGGGGCTGGTCGGCCCGGCGATCGCGCTGCACGTCAACGAGACGCTGCACGGCGCGTTCCCCGGCCGGTTCCCGCTGTCGGAGAAGTTCGCCGCCTTCGTCAAGGCCGGGAAGCCGGGCGTGTACCGGCCCGACTTCACCCTCGACCCCGAGGCGGTGGAGATCTTCGCGGGCGGCACGTCGCCGTCCACCGAGGAGCAGGTCCTGGACCGGGCGCTGCGGGCGCTGGCCGAGGAGATCCGCATCATGCTGGACGAGGGCGTGGTGGCCGCCGCGCAGGACATCGACCTGTGCATGATCCTGGGCGCGGGCTGGCCGTTCCACCTGGGCGGCATCACCCCGTATCTGGACCGGACCGGGATCTCCGAGCGGGTGAACGGCGCCCGCTTCCTGGAGCCCGGCGTGGCCTCGCCGCCGCGCTGACGGCGGGCCGTCTCCTCCCGCGGATCCTCCGCCGATCACGGAAAGGGCGCTCCAGAGCCTTTCTCTGGAGCGCCCTTTCCGGGCCTTTCTCCCCAACCATCACACGCTGGTTTCGGACGGTCGCGATCGGCGATATAGGGCCAGAGCATCTCCCCGCCGAGGAGGACGGCTTGAGCCTGTTCCGCACCAAGAGCGTCGAGGAGTCGATCGCCGACACCGAGGCCGAGGCCCCCGAGCACCGGCTGCGCCGCGAACTGTCGGCCGTGGACCTGGTGGTGTTCGGCGTCGGCGTGATCATCGGGACCGGGATCTTCGTGCTGACCGGGCAGGTCGCCAAGGACAAGGCCGGGCCGGCGGTGGCGATCTCGTTCGTCCTCGCCGCGGTGGTGTGCGGGCTGGCCGCGGTGTGCTACGCCGAGTTCGCCTCGACGGTCCCGGTGGCGGGGTCGGCCTACACCTTCTCCTACGCCACGCTGGGCGAGCTGCCCGCCTGGATCATCGGCTGGGACCTCATCCTGGAGCTGGCGCTGGCCGCGGCCGTGGTGTCCGTCGGCTGGTCGGGGTACGCGGTGTCGCTCCTGGACACCATGGGGATCACGGTGCCGGCGTCGCTGGCCAATCCACCGGGCGAGGCGGACGGGATCGTCAACGTGCCCGCCATCCTGCTGGTCCTCGCGGTGACCGCGGTGCTGGTGCTGGGCGTGAAGCTCTCCTCCCGGGTCAACGCCGTGGTGGTCGCCATCAAGGTGTCGGTGGTCCTGCTGGTGATCATCGCCGGGCTGTTCTACGTCCGGTCCGACAACTACAGCCCGTTCATCCCCCCGGCGGAGCCCACCCCCGACGTCGCGGGCCTCAAGGCCCCGCTGATGCAGGTGCTGTTCGGCATCAGCCCGGTCAGCTACGGCTGGCTCGGCATCTTCGCCGCCATCGCGATCGTGTTCTTCGCCTACATCGGGTTCGACATCGTCGCCACCGCCGCCGAGGAGGCCCGCCGCCCGCAGCGCGACCTGCCGCTGGGCCTGATCGGCTCGCTGGTGATCACCGCGGTGCTGTACGCGGCGGTGTCGCTGGTCGTGGTCGGCATGCAGAACTACACGCGGCTGAGCGACGCGGCGCCGCTGGCCGACGCGTTCAAGGCGGTCGGCAGTCCCGGCTTCGCCACCGTGATCAGCGTCGGCGCGGTGGCCGGTCTCACCACCGTGGTGCTGATCCTGCTGCTCGGGCAGAGCCGGGTGTTCTTCGCGATGAGCCGGGACGGGCTGCTGCCGGACTGGCTGTCGGCCGTGCATCCGCGCTTCGGCACGCCGTACCGCTCGACGATCCTGATGGGCGTGATCGCCGCGGTGCTGGCCGGGTTCATCCCGCTGGCCGCGCTGGCCGAGCTGGTCAACATCGGCACGCTGTTCGCGTTCGTGGTGGTGTCGGTCGCGGTGGTGGTGCTCCGCCGCACCCGTCCCGACCTGCACCGCGCCTTCCGCACCCCGCTGGTGCCGCTGGTCCCGGCGCTGTCGGTGCTGGCCTGCCTGTTCGTGATGCTCAACCTGCCGCTGGAGACCTGGCTGCGGTTCCTGGCCTGGATGGCGATCGGCTTCGCGATCTACTTCCTGTACAGCCGCCGGCACAGCCACCTCGGCGCCGCCGGACGCCGCGCCGTCACCCGCTGATCCCCCAGGCCCGCTGATCCCCCCAGGCCCGGTGAGCCGCCCCGCGCGGCCCGCCGAACCGCCCGGCGCGTTCCGGAGAAGCGCCGTGACCTGCGAATTCGCAGCCATTTCCGGGGTCGCTGTGTCAAACGCGCGGCCGGATGGGCACAATGGCGCGCATGGCTGCTCCTCTGCGTGTCGCAGTGATCGGCTCCGGGCCCGCGGGCCTGTACGCCGCCGAGGCCCTCGTCAAGCAGACCGACGGGAACGTCCGCGTGGACGTCTTCGACCGGCTGCCGACGCCCTACGGGCTGGTCAGATATGGGGTCGCGCCCGACCACAAGTCCATCAAGTCGATCGCCCGCTACCTGCAGAAGGTCCTGGAGAACCCGGCCGTCCGGTTCTTCGGCTGCGTCGAGCTGGGCCGTGACGTGACCCGGGCCGACCTGCTCGACTGCTACGACGCGGTGCTGTACTCCACCGGCGCCATGGTCGACCGGCACCTGGGCGTGCCGGGCGAGGATCTGCCCGGCAGCATCGCCGCCACCGACTTCGTCAACTGGTACTGCGGCCACCCCGACGCCGCCGACCACGTCTTCGACCTGACCGCCGAGGAGGTCGCGGTCATCGGGGTCGGGAACGTGGCCGTGGACGTGGTGCGCATCCTGGCCAAGACCGCCGACGAGCTGCGCGAGACCGACGTGCCCGAGCAGGTGCTGGAGGCGCTGGCCGCCAGCCGGGTGCGCCGCGTCCACATGATCGGGCGGCGCGGCCCGGCGCAGGCCAAGTTCACCACCAAGGAGCTGCGCGAGCTGGGCGAGCTGCCCGGCGTGACCGTCCACGTGCGGCCCGAGGACATGGAGCTGGACCCGGCGAGCGCGGAGCTGGCCGAGTCCGACCGGCACGTGCGCGGCAACGTCAAGGTCCTCAACGGCTGGACCGGCGAGCCGGACGACGGCGCCCCGCGCCGCATCGACGTGCGGTTCTGGCGCGCCCCGGTGGAGATCCTCGGCACCGAGCGGGTCGAGGGGCTGCGGGTCGAGCGCACCACGCTGAACGAGACGGGCCGGGTGCGCGGCACCGGCGAGTACGAGACGCTGCCGGTCGGGCTGGTGCTGCGCTCGGTCGGCTACCAGAGCGTGGCGCTCGACGGCGTCCCCTTCGACGAGCGCGCCTACGTCGTGCCGAACGAGGGCGGCCGGATCATGGGTCCGGACGGCGCCGCGGTCCCGCGCGAGTACGTGGCCGGATGGATCAAGCGCGGGCCCACCGGGGTCGTCGGCACCAACAAGTCCGACGCCGCCGAGACCGTCCGGCACCTGCTGGAGGACCTCGACCCCGAGGGCCCCCGCCCCGACCGCACCATCGAGGAGCTGCTGGAGTCGCGGGGCCTGCGCGTGGTCACCTACGCCGACTGGCTCAACCTGGACACCGCCGAGGTCGAGCTGGGCCGTTCGCTGGGCCGCGGCGAGCGGGTGAAGCTGGCCCGCTGGGAGGCGATGCGGTCGGCCTGCCACCCGGGCTGACCGCCGGGCGGGCGGTCCGCCCGAATGGTCCCCGCCGATACCGGTGAAACCCCCCGGTCCGCCGGACAACCCGGCCGCGAGGTAGTGACTCGGACCTGACCGGAGCGCTACGGTGCGCGTGTGACCGGCGGTCCAGAGCTGTACGGATTCCCTCCTCCCGGCAGGCTGCCCGATCTGCGGTGGCTCGGCCCCGACTACGTGTCCGTGCTCGTGTACGACCTCACGCGCGGCCTGCTGCGCCAGGACGCGGGGACGCGCGTCATGGGCGTGCGCTGCGAGGGCGTGCCCGAGCTACGGCCGACCGTCGATCCGTCCGGGGTGATCCGGGCGCATGACGCGACCTTCGCGCTGCAGGTGTTCGTCCAGGACGGCGCCGGGCGGCCGTGGCGGCTGCGCGGCCGGTGGACCTACTCCGGCCGCGACCTCGGCACCGCCGCCGCGTCCATCACCCACTACTGGCGGCTGGAGTCGGCGGAAGGCGTCTGATCTCCGGGCCGCTGACCACCGTCCCGCTGACCACCGTCCCGCTGGCCCAGTTCCTCGCGCATGGCCTCCCCCAGCGCGCCGAACCCGTCCCGGGGCGCCTGCATCAGCCACGGCACCAGCCACGAGGCCAGCAGCCCCGCCTGCTCGAACTTGTCCCGGAAGTCGCCGCGGCCGCTGCTGAACCCGCCCAGGTCGCCCAGCTCGCGACCACCCGAGGTCTGGGTGATCGACGCCGACGAGCCGCGCCGGATCCGCATCGCGGTCATCCCGTCGCCGGGCTTGAGCCGGACGTCCCGCAGGTCGAGCCGGACCCGCGACCCGCCGATCTCCATCAGTGACCCGACCCGCTCGGTCCCGCCCCAGGCGATCGTGGAGCCCTGGCCCTCAACGATGGTGTCGTACTCGATCGGCGGCAGCGCCGAGAGCGCGCCGTGCCGCTTGGTCACGGTGTAGGTGCAGCCGGGCTGCAGCGTGATGGTGCCGGCCCGCCTGAACGCGTCCGCCAGCTTGTCCTCGTCCCCCACGCCCAGCGGGCACGGCACCGGGGCCGACGCGTTCTGCGAGCCCAGCAGGTTCCGCGGCAGCTGCGGGCCATGCTGGGCGGGCGTGTCCCGGGCGGGAACCTGCGCCGGGCTCTGGGCCGGAACCTGCGCGGGAGCCTGCGCCGGGGCCTGGTCCTGCGCCGGGGCCTGGTCCTGCGCCGGAGCGTGCTCGGAAGTCTGCGCGGGCGCCGCCGGTTCCTGCTCCTTCTCCTGTCCGGGAGTGGGCGCGGGCGCCGCCAGCGCCACGGCGGGCAGCGCGGCCACCACCGCCAGCACCGCCGCCGGCACCGCGGCCCGCCGGACCGTCCCCGCGCCCCGCCCGTTCCCGCTCCCGGGTCTGCCGTCCCCGTGTCGTGCGTTCCCGTGTCGCATGTTCTTCGTCCCCCGTCACGCCGAAACCTTGATCACTTCGGTCAACTACACACTGTTACCAGAAGGCGACACCTTGAAACCGTACGCCGCGCGGGTCATCGAAGGGCCAAATCCACGTCTGTGGACGTTGAATCACGAGCTGTGTTTATTCACGCACGCAGGGTAATTGTTGGCGTGGAAGCGCGCGGGTCCGCCGCCGAGGTCGTGATCGGGGGTACGGTCCGCGTCCACGCGGCCGCGGCGGTGCGAGGGCGCCGCCCCGGCGAGAAGGGAATACGAGCACATGAACAACCTGCAACGCGTCGCGATCGTCGGCTTCGCCGCGGCCGGCATGGCCATGTTCGGGTCGGCGGCGATGGCCGACACCTGGCACTCCCGCGAGTTCGAGACGGCCACCCCGAAGGGCGCCGCGGCCTTCGGTCTCGTCTCCGCCGCCGGCCACGGCCATGACGGGAAGGACGGCCACCACGGCCACGGCAAGGCGTTTTTCAAGAAGTGGGGCGCGATCGCCGACAAGCACGGCGCCACCTCGTTCAAGATCGGCAGCTTCGCTGACTGACGTTCCCTGATCGGGACCCGTTCCCGGTTCCAGGCCCCGCCCGAGCTCACGGGCGGGGCCGTTCAGGATTTTGGCTCTCGAAAGGCACTTCCATGAGCAGACGCACGGCACGCCGCATCGCCCTGCCGGGCCTTGCCGCGTTCGGCCTCGTCACTGCCACGCCCACGGTCGTGTGGGCCGAAGCCTCCACCGCCCACTCCTCCAGCACGGCGGTCGGCCGCCCCTACGGTGCGGCGCTCCACGTGCGGGATGTCAGCGTCGGCGCCGATGGGCGCACCCACTACACCGACTCGCTGTACGTGGCGACCGCGCACAAGGCCGAGGTCCACCGGACCCACAGCGTCGCCGACGGTCCCGCCCAGGGCACGGCGCCCGGTGAACGCGCAGGAGCCGCCGGCCAGAACGGCGACGCGCGGAACGGCGAGGGCGGGCAGGCCCGGAACGGCGGACCCGCCGCGAACGGCGCGTCCGAGGGCACGCGCAAGCCCGCCGGGCGGAAGGCTCCGGCCGGCAGGTCCGGCCGCGGCGTGTCCGGGACGAGCTCCGGCCCCGGCGGCCCGCGCGAGCTGGCCCGGCCGTCGTCGGCCGCGCCGAGGCGCGCGGCGCACAAGCCGCGCCGGGCGCAGAAGGCCCGCGCCCAGTCGCGCAGGTCGAACGCGTGGCTGCGCGAGCCCCGCATGCCCGCCATGCCGCGCGAGCCCCGCATGCCGAGGGAGCCGCGCATGCCCTCTATGCCGCGCGAGTTCGCCGGTCCTCCGGGGTTCTAGGGCCTGTCTCGACGTGACCTCAGGTACCGCGCGAGCGCGTTACCGGGCGGGGATGCGACGCCGGAGGCGGGGCCTCACCGGCCGGATCGCGAAGCGATGTCGCGCTCGCCAAGACCCGGTAGGCGAGAGCCGATAAGACGAGAGCCGATAAAACGAGAGCCGCCAGGCGAGCGCCGTAGGCCGGGACTTGAGAACACGGCGCGGCTCCGCCCCGCCCGAAGCATCCGGGCGGGGCGGAGGCGGATCGGATGACCGGACGGAACCGACGGAACCGGACGGGCGGACGAGACCGTCCGCCCGGCCTGCCCGGCGGTCCGCTCAGTCGGACGGTGCGGGCTCCCGCGTCTCGGCGGAGGTGGCCCGGGACACCGCCTCGATGATGTCGCGGGCGAGGTCCTGCGGAGTCAGCCCCAGGTCGGCCAGGATCATGGCCCGCTTGGCGTGGTCGAGGAACTCCTGCGGGATCCCGAACGTGCGCACGGGCGTGTCGACGTCGGCGTCGCGCAGCAGCCGCGCCACCGCGTCGCCGACCGCGCCGACCCGGCCGTTGTCCTCCACGACCGCGACCATGCTGTGCCCGGCGGCGGCCTCCACCAGCGCCGGGTCGAGCGGCTTGACCCAGCGCGGGTCGACCACGGTGGCGCCGATGCCCTGGGCGGCGAGCCGCTCGCCCACCTCGACCGCCGGGGCGGCCATCGCGCCGGCCGCGACCACCAGCACCCGGGCGCCGTTGGCGCCGTCGTGCCGGGCCAGCACGTCCATGCCGCCGAGCGCGCCGACCGCCTCGATGTCGTCGGCGACCGGGCCCTTGGGGAAGCGCAGCGCGGTGGGCGCGTCGCCGACCTGCACCGCCTCGCGCAGCAGTTCGCGCACCCGCGCGCCGTCGCGCGGCACCGCGATCCGCATGCCCGGGACGAGCTGCAGGATCGACAGGTCCCACATGCCGTTGTGGCTGGGCCCGTCGTCGCCGGTGATCCCGGCACGGTCCAGCACGAACGTGACGCCCTGCTTGTGCAGCGCCACGTCCATCAGCACCTGGTCGAACGCCCGGTTGAGGAACGTGGCGTAGATGGCCACCACCGGGTGCATGCCGCCCATCGCCAGGCCCGCCGCCGAGGTGACCGCGTGCTGCTCGGCGATGCCGACGTCGTAGATGCGGTCGGGGTAGGCGTCGGCGAAGGCGGCCAGGCCCACCGGGTGCAGCATGGCCGCGGTGATGCCGACGATGTCGGGACGCTCCGCGCCGAGCGCGACCATCTCCTCGCTGAAGACGTTCGTCCAGATCCGGCCCTTGGGCTTCTGCACGCCGGTCTCGCGGTCGTACGGCCCGGGCGAGTGGAACTGCTCCTCCTCGTCGTTCTCCGCGGGCGCGTAGCCGTGCCCCTTGCGGGTGATGCAGTGCACGATGACCGGGCCGCCGAAGTCGTGCGCCTTGCGCAGCGCGTGCTCGACGGCCTGCTCGTCGTGGCCGTCGATCGGGCCGACGTACTTGAGGCCGAGGTCCTCGAACATCGCCTGCGGCTGCAGGATGTCCTTGAGGCCCTTCTTGATGCCGTGCAGCGCCTCGTAGGCGACGGTGCCGACGACCGGGGTCCGCGGGACGGTCTTCTTGACCAGCTCCAGCGCGGTCTCGTAGGTGGAGGTGACCCGCAGGTCGGCCAGGTGGCTGGCCAGCCCGCCGATGGTCGGGGAGTAGGAGCGGCCGTTGTCGTTCACCACGATGATGACGCGGCGGTCCTTGCCCTCGGCGATGTTGTTGAGCGCCTCCCAGCACATCCCGCCGGTGAGTGCGCCGTCGCCGACGACGGGCACCACCACGCGGTCGCCCTCGCCGCGCAGCTCGAACGCCTTGGCCAGCCCGTCGGCGTACGACAGCGCGGTGGAGGCGTGCGAGTTCTCGATGATGTCGTGCTCGGACTCGGCCCGGCTCGGGTAGCCCGAGAGGCCGCCGCGCTGCTTGAGCAGGCCGAAGTCGTGCCGGCCGGTGAGCAGCTTGTGCACGTAGGCCTGGTGGCCGGTGTCGAAGAGGATCTTGTCGCGCGGCGAGTCGAAGACCCGGTGCAGCGCGATCGTGAGCTCGACGACTCCCAGGTTGGGGCCCAGGTGACCGCCGGTCTTGGCCACGGCGTCCACGAGGAACTCCCGGATCTCCCCGGCGAGCCGCGGCACCTGCGTGGCGTCCAGTCGTTTGAGGTCCTCCGGACCCTTGATCGACTCCAGCAGAGACACGCGCGTCAACTCCTCTATCAGGGGCCCCTCTGCCCCTGGTCGTCGGGCCGTTCCGAGTTTAGTCCGGCTTTGCCTGCCGCGTGCCGGAGGCCGATTTCCCTCACGTTTCCCGCACAGAACCCTCACGCGCGAGGCCGGGGGCCATGGGGTAGGAAGGGGGCCATGGGTGTCGAAGAGATCGTGCTGCTCAACGAGGTCGACGAAGTCATCGGATCGGCGCCCAAGGTGCCGAGCCACCACAGGGAGACCCCCTACCACCTGGCTTTTTCATGCTTTCTGGTGGACACGGACGGCAAGGTCCTGATCACGCGGCGTGCACTGGTGAAGCGCACCTTCCCCGGCGTGTGGACGGGCAGCTGCTGCGGCCACCCGGGCCCGGGCGAGGGGCTGCGGGCGGCGGTGCTGCGCCGGCTGCGCGACGAGCTCGGCGTGTCGGCGCGCTCGCTGGTGCCGGTCCTACCCCGCTTCCGCTACCGCGCGACCGCCGCCGACGGGACGCTGGAGAACGAGCGCTGCCCGGTCGTGCGCGCGCTCACCTCCTCGGCCGCGCCCGCCGTCCGCCGCGACCCCAAGGAGGTCGAGGACGCCGAGTGGTGGACGTGGGAGGAGTGCCTGGCGCTGGCCGAGCGTCCCGAGTCCTCCCCCTGGTTCCGGCTGCAGATGGCCGAGCTCGCCCCGCTCGGAGCCCCGCAGGACTGGCCGGACGCGGGCGTCGGCGGCCTCCCCCCGTCCCTGGTTTGGTAACGGCCGAACCACGATCATCACCTCCCGGCCGCCAGCCGGTAACCGCGAGATCTCTTTTCTCCTCCGGCTGTTGACCCCTCCCTCAGTCGAGCAGACGCTTGTTCTTCTGGGTGACGAAGGGACGTGCGATGCGAGGACGATGGAAGGCGCTCGCCGCCGTGGCCATCGGCGGCGCGCTGGCGCTCTCCGGCTGCGGCGGCGGCGATGACGGTGGCGGCGACACCTCCGAGGTGGAGGTCTTCTCCTGGTGGACCGGGCCCGGCGAGGCCGACGGCCTGAAGGCGTTGCAGGCCGACTTCGAGAAGAAGAACCCCGGGACCAAGTTCAACAACGCCGCGATCGCCGGCGGCTCGGGCACCCAGGCGCAGGCCGTGCTGGCCAGCCGGCTGCAGAACCGCAAGCCCCCGGACTCCTTCCAGGGGCATGCGGGCGCCGAGTTGCTCGACTACATCAAGGCCGGCCAGATCGAGCCGCTGGACTCCTTCTACGAGGAGAACAACCTCAAACAGGCCTACCCGCAGCAGCTGCTGGAGCAGATCACCTACCAGGGCAAGATCTACTCGGTGCCGGTGAACATCCACCGCTCCAACGTGCTCTGGTACAACCCCAAGATCCTCGAGGACGCGGGGATCTCCGGGCCGCCCAAGACGATCGCCGAGTTCATCACCGCGCTGAAGGCGGTCAAGGACAAGACCGGCAAGGTGCCGCTGTCGCTGGGCGCCCAGTGGACCGCCGACCACCTGCTGGAGAACGTCCTGCTCGGCGACCTGGGCACGGACGCCTACAACGCGCTGTGGAAGCCGGGCGGCGACTGGAGCAGCCCCGCGGTCACCAAGGCGCTCACCGACTTCGCCGAGATCATGAAGTACACGACGGCGGAGGCGGCCTCCACCGACTGGCAGGGCGCGTCCAAGGCGGTCGTGGACGGCAAGGCCGCGTTCAACATCATGGGCGACTGGGCCTACGGCTACTTCGTGAACCCGGCTCCCAACGGGCTCGGCAAGAAGCTGGACACCGACTTCAAGTACGCGGCGTCCCCGGGCACCGACGGCACCTACATGTGGCTGTCGGACAGCTTCACGCTGCCGCGCAACGCGCCGCACCGCGGCGGGGCCCTGGCCTGGCTCAAGCAGGTCTCCAGCAAGGAGGGCCAGGACATCTTCAACCCGAAGAAGGGCTCCATCCCCGCGCGCAAGGACGCCGACAAGAGCCTCTACAAGGGCTACCTGGAGTACGCCTTCAACGAGTGGAACAAGCCGGGGATCAAGCTGGCGGGCTCGTTCTGGCACGGCGTGTACTCCAACAAGAAGTGGCACACCGACATCGACACCGCGGTGGGCCTGTTCTTGCAGGACAAGAACGTCTCCAAGCTCCAGCAGGCCCTGGTGACCGCCGCCAAGAGCAACGCCCAGTAACCGGCCGCGGCCGGGCCGCCGCGGCACCGCACCCCGCGGTGCCGCGGCCGCCTTGCCGCCCGCCGTGCCCCCCGCCCGCCCGTCGAGGATGTGATTGGAGAGCTCCCGCGTGAGACGCCGGTGGACGCTGGGACGCAGCCGACGATGGCTCCCCGGACTGCTGCTGGTCTCGCCGTCGATCCTGGCGATCGGCCTGTTCGTGTACGGGCTGATCTTCTGGAACACGCGGGTCGCGGTGAGCGGCCGGCACGACGAGGTCACACCGTACGGGTTCGACAAGGGCCGGAACTTCATCGACCTGTGGGACGACCCGAGCTGGCCGCCCGCGGTGCGGCACGCTCTCCTGTTCACCGTCGTGTTCGTGGGCGGCGCGCTGCTGCTGGGCGCCTTCCTGGCCTTCCTGATGGAGAAGGGCATCCAGTGGGAGGCCGGGTTCCGCGCCGTCTACCTGTTCCCGATGGCGATCTCGTTCATCGCGAGCGGGGTGGTGTGGCGCTGGCTGATGAACCCCGCGCCGCCCGAACGCGCGGTCGGCCTCAACCAGCTGTTCAACAAGGTCGGCCTGGACGCGCTGGCCAACAACTGGTGGCAGAACCCCGACTGGGGCATGGCGGCCATGGCGCTCCCCGCGATCTGGCAGATGTCGGGGTACGTGATGGCGCTGTACCTCGCCGGGTTCCGCGCCGTCCCCGAGGACCTGCGCGAGGCCGCGCGGGTCGACGGGGCCTCCGAGTGGAAGGTCTACCGGTACGTGGTCTTTCCGCAGCTGCGGCCGGTGACGCTCTCCGCGCTGATCATTCTCGGCCATATCTCGCTGAAGGTGTTCGACCTGATCATGGCGATCGCGGGCAAGCAGATCATCACGTACGTGCCGGCCATCGCCACGTACGTGGAGGTGTTCGACTCCCACGACCCGGCCAACGGCGCCACCATCGCCACGTACCTGCTGCTCGCGGTGGCGGTGCTGGTGATCCCATACCTGGTGTGGTCGGTGCGGGCGGAGCGCCCCCGATGAGCGGCGGAGCCGTTCGGGGGGTCTGGGGGACCAGCCCCAGGAAAGACACCGTGAGCGGCGGAGCCGTTCGGGGGGTCTGGGGGACCACCCCCAGGAAAGACACCGTGAGCGGCGGAGCCGTTCGGGGGGTCTGGGGGACCACCCCCAGGAAAGACACCGTGAGCGGCGGAGCCGTTCGGGGGGTCTGGGGGACCACCCCCAGGAAGGACACGCGATGAGCGCGGAGGCGGCGACGAAGGCGGCGGCGGGGAAGCCTGCCCCGAGGAAGGCGCCGGAGGTACGGCGCTCGCGGCTGCGCGACCCCCGCACCGTGCGGATCGTGCGCTTCGTCATCCTCATGGCGTTCGTCCTGGTCTTCCTGATGCCGGTGTACGTGCTGTTCGTCACCAGCTTCAAGTCGCTCCAGGAGGCCGACCCGAGCACCGCCTGGAGCCTGCCCTCGCAGTGGAGCACGCAGGGCTGGTCGTCGGCGTGGGAGACGCTGCGCCCCGGACTGGAGAACAGCGTCAAGATCGCGGTCGCGGCATCGCTGATCTCGGCGGTGCTGGGCTCGCTGAACGGCTATGTGCTGTCGAAATGGCGTTTCCCGGGCGCGGACGCGGTGTTCACGCTGTTCCTGTTCGGCATGTTCATCCCGTACCAGGCGGTGATGATCCCGCTGGCCGGAATGCTCACCGACATCGAACTGGTCGGCACCATTCGCGGCCTGGTCCTCACCCATGTGGTGTACGGCATCCCGATCTGCACGCTGATCTTCCGGAACTACTACGTCACGGTCCCGGACGAGCTGATCGAGGCGGCCCGGGTGGACGGCGCGGGAATGCTGCGCACCTACTGGTCGATCATGCTCCCGGTGTCGGGCCCCGCATTCGCGGTCACGCTGATCTGGCAGTTCACCTCGGCGTGGAACGACTTCCTGTTCGCGGTGTTCCTGGGCGCGCCGGACAGCTGGCCGGTGACGGTGCTGCTCAACAACACCGCGGGGTCGGGGGCGGTGGCCGTCCAGTACAACCAGCAGATGGCCTCGGCGCTGCTGGCGTCGCTGCCCACGCTGCTGGTTTACCTTCTCCTCGGCCGTTTCTTCATGCGCGGTCTGATGGCCGGCGCGCTCAAGGGCTGATCAGCGGGCGTTCCCGGTTTTTTCAGCGGGCGATCAGCGAACAAGGACGGAATTCACGTCAACCACAGCGGCCACATAAGCGTCGTATAAAGGCCAGTGCCAGGAAACCCCGCCTGACCACAGGGAATGTCAATGACCATCAGACGACTGGCCGCCCTGGGGGCCGCCGGAGCCATGAGCCTGGGAGCTCTCACGCTGACCGCCGCGCCCGCCTACGCCAAGCCGACGATCACGGTCACGCCCAAGGCCTTCAAGCCCGGCGACAGTCTCACGCTCAAGGTGACCGAGTGCGAGGACGCTCCGAAGCTGACGAGCGACACCGGTCTCTTCGCCGGGACGCCCGAATGGAGCGGAGCGGCCTCGAGCGGCTGGAACTCCACCACCGCCACCAAGAAGACCCTCACGCCCGGCAAGACCTACACCGCCAAGTTCAGCTGCACCTTCGACGGCGGCACGACCGACTTCGATGTGACGACGAGCCCGCAGAAGGACGACGAGGAGCCCGAGCCGCCGAAGTTCGAGTTCGGGTACGACGACGTGAAGATGTCCACGACCCGCGTCGTCCCCAACGGCAAGACCACGTTCACGGTCACCTGCCCGACCACGGTCACCATCACCAGCAACGGCTACACCAAGAACCCGCTGCCGGTGAAGAAGACCGGCGCGAAGACCTGGACCGCGACGGGCACGTTCAAGTCCTCGCTCCCCGACCCCACGCTCGCGACCGTGAAGTGCGAGGGCCACGGCTCGGTCAAGTACTCCACCAGCCCGGAGAAGGGCGACCTGTCGCCGAAGAAGCCGACCGGGAAGATCCCCACCGGCCGGATCGACACCGGTGACGGCAGCACGGTGGCGGGCGGCGACGGCTCGGCCGCGCTGCTGGCCGGCGGTTCGGCCGCCGTGCTGGCCGCCGCGGGCGCGGGCGTCGTGCTGCTGCGCCGCCGCGGGATCGGGCAGGAGCGTTCCTGAGTTGCCCGAGCGCACGCCGTCCTTTCGCAGCGCGCATGCCGGCCGCCGGGCTCTGGCCGCGGCGGCCGGCGTGCTGCTCTCCGCTCTCCTGCTGACCGCCTGCGGCGGTGACGACGACGGCGGCGGCGGCGATCCCCCGGTCGCCCCTGCGGCCGCCTCGCCGTCGGCCCCGTCCGCGAAGAAGGCGGTGCGGGACGCGGCGCCGATGAGCGAGTCGCTGCCGAAGACCATCAAGATCGCCAAGATCGGCGTCTCCGCCCCGGTTTCCCAGATCGGGCTGCGGCCCGACGGGCGGATCGAGGAGCCCCCGCTGAGCCGTCCCAACCTGACCGGCTGGTACAAGGAGGGCGTCACGCCCGGCGAGGCCGGGCCCTCGGTGATCCTGGGGCATGTGGACGCCAACAAGAAGGCGGCGGTCTTCTACCGGCTGAAGGAGCTGAAGGCGGGTGACCTGATCCAGGTGGTCCGGCAGGACGGTTCCACCGCGACCTTCGCGGTGCAGCGCCTGCAGAGCGTGGACAAGGAGGCCTTCCCGCACCGGAAGGTGTTCGGCGAGGAGATCGACTACTCCTCGCTGCGCCTGGTGACCTGCGGTGGCGCCTTCGATGCGGGCACCGGGCATTACAAAGAGAATCTCATCGCCTTCGCGAAGCTGGTCCAGGCCGCCTGACCTGCTTTCCGGCCCCGTTCCCCCTCCCCCATCCGGAGGGGGAACGGTCCCCGCCCGGCGCGCCCGGCTTGGCCGATAACGACAAATCGGGGAAAATCACTTCCAACCCCGTTCACCGGCCCGGCCGAGCAAGGCCGCCGAGGCGGCGAGCGTCCGGCCCACCCCGCGGACAACCGGCCGGGACGGGGACACAGTCAAAGCACGATAAGGAGACCGCGTGCAGGCGATCAGCATTCAGCAGCCCTGGGCGTTCGCGATCGCCCGGGGCGGCCGGGCGATCTCCAACCAGGCGGTGCCCACCGCCTATCGCGGCCCGCTGCTCATCCACGCCTCCATGCGCGTCGACCTCAAGGCCTGCGACTCGCCGCTGATCCGCGCCGCCGGCTGGGATCCGCGCGACCCGCTGGCCACCATCGGCGCGGTCATCGCGATGGCCGAGCTCGACGACGTGTGCTCCGCCGCGCCGCGGGGCGAGCCGTGCGACTGCGGCCCCTGGGCCGAGCCGGGCGCCCACCACTGGCAGCTGACCTCCGTGCGGGCGCTGCCCCGTCCCATCGTCGCGCTGGGCCGTCCAAGCCTGTGGGAGCCCACGGCCACGCTCATGACCAAGGTTCAGACGATGCTCGCCCCGGCGCCGACCCCGGCGCCGTCCAACCCCGCCCCCTGAGCGCCTTCAGCCGAACGCGGCGTCGCGGAGGCGGCCGAACTCCCCGGCGAGCCTGTCGAGCGTCCAGCTCGCGTTGAGGCCGCTGGGGTTGGGCAGGACCCACAGCCGGGAGGGGCCGAAGGTCTCGTCCTGCGGGCCGATCCGCGTGCGGGGCCTGCCGAAGGCCGTGCGGTAGGCGGTGACCCCGGCGACGGCCAGGTAGGTGGGACGGTGGCGTTCGACCAGGGCGCGCAGCAGGCGACCGCCCTCGCGCAGTTCCTCGTCGGTCAGCTCGTCCGCGCGGGCGGTGGTGCGGTGGGCGAGGTTGGTGATGCCCAGGCCGTACGAAGGCAGCAGGTCCTGCTCGGAGGGTGACAGCTGCCGGTCGGTGAAGCCCGAGCGGTGCAGGGCGGGCCAGAAGCGGTTGCCGGGGCGGGCGAAGTGGTGGCCCGTCGCCCCCGAGTAGAGGCCCGGGTTGATGCCGCAGAACAGCACGCGCAGCGGTTCACCGCCGGACGGGAGGACGTCGGGGATGACGCGGTCGCGGGCCGCGTCCAGGTCGGCCTTGGTCGGACGCATCAGATCAGGCTACGTACGATCAGGTCCGGAAAGGGACGGTCACGCGGACGCGGCCGTCAGCCGCTCCACCTCCCGCGCGGTGAGGTCGAGTTCGGCGGCCTTCATCAGCGCGGGCACCTGCCGGACCGTGCGGGCGCTGGCGATCGGCGCCACCACGGTGGGCCGGGCCAGCAGCCAGGCCAGCGCCACGGTCGGCACCGGCACGCCGCGGTCCGCGGCGATCTCGTCCAGCACGGCCAGGACCCGGCGGCCGCGCTCGGTCGCCAGGTGCAGGCCGGCCTTCTTGGCGCGGGCGCTGTCGACCTTGACCCCGGCGCGGTACTTGCCGGTGAGGAATCCCGAGGCCAGCCCGTAGTACGGCACCGCGGCCAGCCCGTGCTCCCGCGCGATCCGCATCCGCGGGCCCTCGTAGGTGTCGCGGGACACCAGGTTGTAGTGGGCCTGGATGGCGACGTACTTGGCCATGCCCTCGCGGTCGCTGAACGCCAGCGAGGCCTCCAGCCGGTCCGGTTCGATGTTGGACACGCCGATGTGGCGGACCTTGCCCTCTCGCACCAGCCCGTCCAGCGCGGTGATGATCTCTTCGACCGGCACCGTGAGGTCGTCGACGTGGGTGTAGTAGAGGTCGATCCGGTCGGTGCGCAGGCGGCGCAGCGAGGCCTCGGCCGCCGCCTTGATCGTCCCGGCGGCCAGGCCCCGGTACTCGGGATGCCCCCCGACCTTGGTCGCCAGGACCATCCGGTCGCGGCCGCCGCGCGCCGACAGCCACTCCCCGATGATCTCCTCGGACTCGCCGCCCCGGTTGCCCTCCACCCAGGCCGAGTAGGTGTCGGCGGTGTCGACGAAGTTGCCGCCGGCCCCGGCGTAGGCGTCCAGGACGGCGAACGACCCGTCCCTGTCCGCGGTCCAGCCGAAGACGTTGCCGCCGAGCGCGAGCGGATAGACGTCCATGTCCCCGATCGTGTTCCTGATCTCCGCCATGACACGATCCAATCGCGCCCGCCCCACCATCTCCACAACCGCCCCCACCGGTAGACGCGGAACGGGCCGCCTTCCCCTGGAAGGCGGCCCGTTCCGCCGTTCGGCGCCGGGTGCGGGCGCGGGTTACTTGCGGAGGAGGTTGCGGAGGACGTACTGCATGATGCCCCCGTTGCGGTAGTAGTCGGCCTCGCCCGGGGTGTCGATGCGGACGGTGGCGGTGAACTCCTTGCCGTCGGCCCTGACCGTGACCTCGTCGGGGACGCCGCCCTCGTTGAGCGCGGTGACGCCGGTGATGTCGAAGGTCTCGGTGCCGGTCAGGCCGAGCGAGGCGGCCGACTCGCCCTCCTTGAACTGGAGCGGGAGGACTCCCATGCCGATGAGGTTGGAGCGGTGGATCCGCTCGTACGACTCGGCGATGACGGCGCGGACGCCCAGCAGGGCGGTGCCCTTGGCGGCCCAGTCGCGGGACGAGCCGGAGCCGTACTCCTTGCCCGCGATGACCACCAGCGGGGTGCCCTGGGCGGCGTAGTTCTGCGCGGCGTCGTAGATGAACGACTGCGGCGCGCCCTCCTGGGTGAAGTCGCGGGTGTAGCCGCCCTCGACGTCGTCCAGCAGCTGGTTGCGCAGCCGGATGTTGGCGAACGTGCCGCGGATCATGACCTCGTGGTTGCCGCGGCGCGAGCCGTAGGAGTTGAAGTCCTTGGCGGTGACGCCGTTGTCCTGGAGGTACTGCGCGGCGGGGGTGCCGACCTTGATGGCGCCGGCCGGGGAGATGTGGTCGGTGGTGACCGAGTCGCCCAGCTTGGCCAGGACGCGGGCGCCGGTGATGTCGGTGACCGGGGCGGGCTCCATGCCCATGCCGTCGAAGTAGGGGGCCTTGCGGACGTAGGTGGAGGCCGCGTCCCACTCGAAGGTGTCGCCGGTCGGGATCGCCAGCTCCTGCCAGCGGGAGTCGCCCTTGAACACGTCGGCGTAGTCCTGGAGGAACATCTCTTGGCCGATCGAGCCCTCGACGATCTCCTTGACCTCCTCGGCGGACGGCCAGAGGTCGCGCAGGTAGACCGGGCCGTCGGTGCCCTCGCCGATGGGGTCGTTGAGGATGTCGACGTCCATCGAGCCCGCGAGCGCGTAGGCGACCACCAGCGGCGGCGAGGCCAGGTAGTTCATCTTCACGTCGGGGTTGATGCGGCCCTCGAAGTTGCGGTTGCCCGACAGGACGGAGGTGACCGCCAGGTCGGCGTCGTTGATCGCCTTGGAGATCTCCTCCTGCAGCGGGCCGGAGTTGCCGATGCAGGTGGTGCAGCCGTACCCGACCAGGTTGTAGCCGATCTTGTCGAGGTACGGGGCGAGGCCCGAGCGCTCCAGGTAGCCGGTGACGACCTGGGAGCCGGGGGCCAGCGAGGTCTTGACCCACGGCTTGCGGGTCAGGCCCTTCTCCACCGCCTTCTTGGCCAGCAGCCCGGCGCCGACCATGACGTAGGGGTTGGAGGTGTTGGTGCAGGAGGTGATCGCGGCGATGACGACGGCGCCGTGGTCGATCTCGAAGGTGGTGCCGTCGGCGAGGGTCACCGGGGTCGGGGCGTACGGCCGGCCGCCGCCGTTGGTGCCGTGCTCGCGCGGCTTGTCGCCGTTGCCGTCATGGGAGATCGCCGGGGAGTCGGAGGCCGGGAACGACTCGGCCGAGGCCTCGTCGGCGGGGCCCAGGATGCTGTCGGCGGCGACGTAGTTGCGGACGTCGCGGCGCCAGGTCTCCTTGGCCTCGGCGACCGAGATGCGGTCCTGCGGGCGCTTGGGCCCGGCGATGGAGGGGACCACGGTGGACAGGTCGAGCTCGAGGTACTCGGAGAACTCGGGCTCGGCGGACGGGTCGAGCCACATGCCCTGCGCCTTGGCGTAGGCCTCGGCGAGCGCGACCTGCTCCTCGGTGCGGCCGGTGAGGCGCAGGTAGGACAGGGTCTCGCCGTCGATCGGGAAGATGGCGCAGGTGGAGCCGAACTCGGGGCTCATGTTGCCGATGGTGGCGCGGTCGGCGACCGGCAGCGCGGCCACGCCCTCGCCGTAGAACTCGACGAACTTGCCGACCACGCCGTGCTTGCGCAGCATCTCGGTGATGGTGAGCACCAGGTCGGTGGCGGTGGTGCCGGCGGGCAGCTTGCCGGTCAGCTTGAAACCGACGACCCGCGGGATGAGCATGGAGATCGGCTGGCCGAGCATCGCGGCCTCGGCCTCGATGCCGCCGACGCCCCAGCCGAGGACGCCGATGCCGTTCTCCATGGTGGTGTGGGAGTCGGTGCCGACGCAGGTGTCGGGGTAGGCGCGCGTTATCCCACCACCGGCGTCGCGGTCGAACACCACGCGGGCCAGGTGCTCGATGTTGACCTGGTGGACGATGCCGGTGCCGGGCGGGACGACCTTGAACTCGTCGAACGCGGTCTGGCCCCAGCGCAGGAACTGGTAGCGCTCGCCGTTGCGCTCGTACTCGCGCTGGACGTTGCGCTCGAAGGCGTCCGGCGAGCCGAAGTAGTCGACGATGACGGAGTGGTCGATGACCATCTCGGCGGGCGCGAGCGGGTTGATCCGGGACGGGTCGCCGCCCAGGTCGCGCACGGCCTCGCGCATGGTGGCGAGGTCGACCACGCACGGCACGCCGGTGAAGTCCTGCATGATCACCCGGGCGGGGGTGAACTGGATCTCCTTGCTGGGCTGGGCCTGGGAGTCCCAGCCGGCCAGCGCGCGGATGTGGTCGGCGGTCACGTTGGCGCCGTCCTCGGTGCGCAGCAGGTTCTCCAGCAGCACCTTGAGGCTGTACGGGAGCCGGGCCGAGCCCTCGACTGCGTCCAGCCGGTAGATCTCGTACGACTTTTCGCCCACCTGCAGCGTGTTACGGCTGCCGAAGCTGTTCGCGGACACGGACTCCTCCTCCGTCACCGTCGCGCGTCGGGTCCGGGACGTGAGCGCGCGACGCTTGCGTCATGTGTCGATATACCGGTCGATACCGGCGCCCACCGGGCCGTCGCCCCTGCCGGCCGGGCGGTGCGGCGATCCGCGCGGGCGGATGGTCGTCTTCTCCCTGAATCCTGCCCTAGTGGCGAGCCTGCTCGAGACCCGGGTCCGCCTAACTTCCGCAGGGTTTCTCTTGACGTCAAGCTATCTCCGATTTATCTCGATATCAAGTTATCTCGCCCCGGCCGGACTCGCCCCCCTGCCAGGGCTTTCGCGCGCCGGAGCACCCGCACCATGGAGGGTCGCCGGGTCCCCTACCGGTTCCTGAGGCAATACCGCCGCCGCGCCGAACCATCACGGCCCCGGGAACCTTCTGGTCTCCGGATACGTCTTCGATATATCGTTGTCGTATCGCGAGAGATCAAAGAGAGATCTCGGAAGGCGGTGGAGAATATGGGGACGACGCACGGTCCGGGTCCGGACCTGCGCTGGGCCTTCGCCGCGGCGGCGCTCGGCGCGAAGGCCGCGCACCTGGCGGCGCACGCGGCGCGCGGGCATGAGCACGGACACGCACGGGGCCGGTCGGGCGGCTGCGGCCCGAAGGCCCGCGGCGACATGCCGGGCGGTTTCGGATGGTTCTTCGGCGGCGGCCCGGGGCCGTGGGGCCCGCCTCCCGGGCCCGGCCCCTGGGGCGGGCCGTGGGGCCGGGGCCGTCCGCCATGGGCCAGAGGCCCGGGCGGCCGGGGGCCGAGGGCGCGCAAGGGGAACGTGCGCGCGGCCATCCTCGCCCTGCTGGCCGAGGAGCCGCGCAACGGCTACCAGATCATCCAGGAGATCAACGAGCGCAGCGGCGGGGGCTGGAAGCCGAGCCCCGGCGCGGTCTACCCGGCGCTCCAGCAACTGGCCGACGAGGGGCTCATCCGCGGCGAGGAGGGCGAGGGCCGCCGGACGTTCCACCTGACCGACGAGGGCAGAGCCCACGTCGCCGAGCACGCCGACGACCTGGCGGAACCCTGGGCGGAGATGGCGCCCGACTTCGGCGAGGGCGTGCCCGACCTGTTCAAGCACGCGGCCCAGACCGGCGCCGCGCTGATGCAGGTCGTCCACTCGGGGTCGCCGGAGCAGGTCGCCCAGGCCAAGGAGGTGCTGGCGGACGCCCGGCGCAGGCTCTACCTCATCCTGGCCGAGGACGACGACACCGGCGACGACGCCGGTGCGGACGATCCGGGTCCCACGACCCGCGACACCCCGGAGGAGTGAACGACGGTGACCCGTCTGGACGAGATGCGCATCGGTGACGCCGAGCGCGACGCGGTGACGACGGCCCTGCACGACCACTTCGCCGCGGGCCGCCTCGACCGCGAGGAGCTCGACGAGCGGCTCACGGCGACGCTGGCCGCCAAGACGCAGGGCGACCTCAAGCCGATCGTCCGCGACCTGCCCGGGGCCAACGGCCTACCCGAACCGTCCCGGGCCAGGGGGCACCACCCCGCGCCGTGGCACCCGCACTGGGGGCCGCCGCAAGCGGCGTGGGCGCACGGCCATCCGGCCCGCCACCACGGCCACCGGCACGGGCCCTTCCCGGCGTTCCCGCTGCTGATAGGCGTGTTCATGGTCGTGGCGTTCACCATCGGCCCGGGCGCGGCGATGCTGGCGGTGCTGCAACTGGCGCTGCTGGTCTGGACGGTCAAGGCGATACTCCTGGCAGTGGCCGCACGCCGCACACGCCCCCGCTAGAACACCCAATGCCCCCGGCCCCGGCCGGGGGCACCCCGGCCACCGGCACGCCACTCGTCGGCGGCCTCGGAAGCCGTCGTCGAATTCCGGCGGCTCCTCCCCCACCACGAACCGCCGTTCGGGCGGCCCGCCCTCCGCCGCGATCAACGACTGGCGCGGCCTGGCGGGCAGGGCGGACGGACCGCGGGTCAGCGGAGCGCGGCGGCCTTGCGGGCCAGGTCCTCGATCCGGGCCCAGTCGCCGTCCCGGACGGCGTCGGCGGGGGTGAGCCAGCTGCCGCCGACGCAGCCCACATTGGGGAGGCCGAGGTAACGGGTGGCGTTGTCCTGGGTGATGCCGCCGGTGGGGCAGAAGCGGATCTGGGGCAGGGGGCCGTTCAGCGCCTTGAGGTACGCCGCGCCCCCGGCCGCCTCGGCCGGGAAGAACTTCATCGCGGTGACGCCGTGCTCCAGCAGCGCCATCGCCTCCGAGGCGCTCGACACCCCGGGCAGGAACGGCAGCGCGGTGGCCGCCATCGCCTCCCGGAGACGGTCCGTGCAACCCGGGCTGACCAGGAAACGCGCCCCCGCCCGCGCCGAGCGTTCCGCGTCCTCGGGCCGGACGATCGTGCCCGCGCCCACGACGGCGTCCGGCACCTCGGCGGCGATCCGCTCGATGGCGGCGAGCGCCCCCTCGGTCCGGAGCGTGACCTCGATGACCGGCAGCCCGCCCGCCACCAGCGCCCGCGCCAGCGATACGGCGGCGTCCGGCTCGTCCAGGACGACGACGGGCACGACGGGGGCGAGGTCCAGCAGTTCTTCGGCTTTCACGCGGGCTCCAGGGATGAGGTGTCGCGGCTCTGTGCAAGGTGGGCGGCGGCGCCGAGAAGCGCCGGATGGGGATGAACGATGAGCGCGGTCGGGATGGACCGCAGGAAGTCCTCGACCGGTGGCTTGCCCTCGAACCGCCGCCGGAAGCCGCTGCTCGCCAGCGTGCCGGCGATCCGCGGCAGGATGCCGCCGCCGAGGTACACCCCTCCGCGCGCGCCGAGCGTCAGCGCGACGTTCCCCGCGAAGGACCCGAGCAACCCGCAGAAGACCTCGACCGCCTCAGCCCGCAGGGCATCGTCCCCGCGCTCCGACTCGGCCGCCGTCGCGCAGATCTGGGCGGGGGTCTGAGGGGTGGCCTTGATTCCGTGGATCACGGCCAGGAGGCGGTGGATGCGGGTCAGACCGTCGCCGGAGAGGAGGTACTCGGCGTTGCCCGCGCCGAGTTCGGCGCGGAGCAGGCGCATCAGTTCGATCTCGCGGTCGGTCGCGGCGGGCAGGTCCACATGGCCGCCCTCGCCCGGCAGCGGGATCCAGCGGGTGGGCGCTCCCTGCGCGGGGGCGGGGACCAGGCCGGCCACGCCCATTCCGGTGCCCGGGCCCAGGACGGCCAAGGGGGCGGTGCCGTCGGCCGCGGGGGGTGCGGCGACGCCGATGGGGCGCAGATCATGCTCCGGGCTCAGGTGCGGAAGGGAGAGGGCCAGCGCGGCGAAGTCGTTGATGACCTCCAGACGGGGAAGGTCCAGGTGGGCGCGGATCCGCTCGATGGAGTCGGAGGCCCAGCCCGCGTTGGTCAGCCTGATCCGGCCGCCGGCGACCGGGCCCGCGACCGCCAGGCAGCCCGCCCCGGGGCGCACGCCGAGGCCGGCCAGGTACGCGGCGGCGGCCTCGGCGAGGCCGGCGTGGTCGCGCGTGTGCAGGGCGCGGATCCGGGCGGGCGGCTCGCCCGGGCCTTCGACCAGCGCGAAGCGGGCGTTGGTGCCGCCCACGTCGGCGATCAGCCACGGGTACCCGGCCGTGCGTTCCCCGGTCATGCCGTGCCCGGTCATGCCGTGCCCGTTCATACCGTGCCCGGTCATGCGAAGACCCCGGCGCCCCGTTCGGCGGGACCGACCGCCCGGCGGAAGGCCTGGAAGAGCTCCCGGCCCGTGCCCTCGTCGCCGGGCGGGGCGGTGGAGGCCGCCGGCTCCCGGGCTGCGAACTCCTCGTCGGGGACGAGGACCTCCAGCAGGCCCTTGCCCGCGTCGAGCCTGATGACGTCCCCGTCCCGAACGCGGGCCAAGGGGCCGCCGGACGCCGCTTCCGGGGAGGCGTGGATGGCGGCCGGGACCGTGCCCGACGCGCCCGACATGCGGCCGTCGGTGACCAGCGCGACCCTGTGCCCGCGGTCCTGCAGGACCGACAGCGGCGGGGTGAGCTTGTGCAGCTCGGGCATGCCGTTGGCCTGCGGGCCCTGGAAGCGGACGACCGCGACCAGGTCACCGTCCAGCTCACCGGCGGAGAAGGCGTCCTGGAGCTGCTGCTGGGAGTCGAAGACGCGGGCCGGGGCCTCGATCGCGCGGTGCTCCTCCCGGACGGCCGACACCTTGATCACGGCACGGCCGAGGTTGCCGCGCACGGTGTTCAGGCCGCCCTGGGCGTCGAACGGCTCGCCGACCGGGCGGAGGACCTCCGGGTCGCCCGAGACGGCGGGGGCCGGATGCCAGGTCAGGCCCTCGCCGGTGAGCGCCGGGGCCCGCCGGTAGGCGGCCAGCGTCTCGCCGCCGACCGTCCGGGCGTCCTCGTGCAGCAGGCCGGCGCCGGCCAGCTCGCCGATGAGGAAGGCGGTGCCGCCGGCCGCGTGGAAGTGGTTCACATCGGCGGTGCCGTTGGGGTACATCCGGGTCAGGAGGGGGGTGACCGAGGACAGCTCGTCGAAGTCGTCCCAGGTCAGCTCGATGCCCGCGGCGGCGGCCATGGCGACCAGGTGCAGCGTGTGGTTGGTGGAGCCGCCGGTGGCGAGCAGGGCGACGACGCCGTTGACGAACGCGCGCTCGTCCAGCATCTCCCCGACCGGGGTGGTCAGCCGCAGCACGCGCCGCGCGGCCTCGTCGGTCAGCGCGTCGCGCAGCGGCGTGCCCGGCGGGACGAAACTGGCGCCCGGCAGGTGGAGGCCCATGACCTCCATCAGCATCTGGTTGGAGTTGGCCGTGCCGTAGAAGGTGCACGTGCCGGGCGAGTGGTACGAGGCGGCCTCGGCGGCCAGCAGCTCGTCGCGGCCGGCCTCGCCCGCCGCGTGCCGCTTGCGGACCCTGGCCTTCTCCGCGTTGGGCAGCCCGGAGGGCATCGGCCCGGCCGGGACCAGGATCACGGGGAGGTGCCCGAACGACAGCGCGCCGATCACCAGCCCGGGCACGATCTTGTCGCAGACGCCCAGCATCAGCGCGCCGTCGAACATGTCGTGCGCGAGGGCGACGGCGGTGGACATGGCCACCACGTCCCGGCTGAACAGCGACAGCTCCATGCCCGCGCGGCCCTGGGTGATCCCGTCGCACATCGCGGGCACGCCCCCGGCGAACTGGGCGGTGCCCCCCGCGTCCCGGACGGCGGCCTTGATCCGCTCGGGGTAGTCGCGGAGCGGCTGGTGGGCCGACAGCATGTCGTTGTACGCCGAAACGATCGCGATGTTCTTCGCCGTCGTCCCCTTGAGCTGGAGTTTCTCCGCGGGTCCGCAGGCGGCGAAGCCGTGCGCGAGGTTGGCGCAGCCGAGCCCGGCCCGGGCGGGGCCCTGGCTCCGCGCCTCCTTGATCCGGTCCAGGTAGGCGGTGCGCCGCGCGGCGCTGCGTGCGGCGATGCGCTCGGTGACCCGTGCGACGACGGGGTGCGGCGTGCCTGCCTGCGGTGAGCCTGTCATCGAGACGCTCCTGCTGTCGGCCGGGGGGAGGAGGACTCCGGCAAAGCTAAGCCCTTCCGACAAGTATCACAACCTACTTAGGCATCGCGATTAACAAAAGTCGGCCATCTTGTGACAGCCTCGCGGCCATGCTTCACTGACCGGATGACCCGACGCCCGTCGTCCAGCGGGGACGTGCTCCGCCTGATCCGCGAGGAGGGCGTCGCCACCCGCGCCGAGATCGGCCGGGTCACCGGCCTGTCCCGGCCCGCCGTGGCCCTCCGGGTGAACGAGCTGATCGCGCACGGCCTGGTCACCGAGAGCGCCGACGGCCCCTCCACCGGCGGCCGTCCCCCGGCGCGGCTGTCGTTCAACGCCTCCGGAGGCACCCTCCTGGTCGCCAACCTGGGCCAGTCGCGCGGCCAGGTCGCCGTCACCGACCTCGCCGGGACGATCCTCGCCCGGACCGGCATCACCACCGGGCGCACCCCGGAGGCGACCCTCCCCGTCCTCCTCACCGAATGGGCCGGGCTCCTCGGCCGGACCGGCCGCTCCTCGGTGCGCGGCGCGGGCATCGGCGTGCCCGACGCCGTGGAGTTCGCGCCCGCCCGCTGGGAGGGCGTCCCCATCGGCCCGCCCATCACCGAACGCTTCGGCGTCCCCGCCTACCTCGACAACGACGTCAACGTCGCGGCACTGGGCGAGTACCAGTCCAGGTTCCGCCAGGAGACCGACGACCTGCTGTTCGTCAAGCTGTCCACCGGCATCGGCGCCGGCCTGATCACCGGCGGCCGGGTGCAGCGCGGCGCGCTCGGCGCGGCCGGGGAGATCGGCCACATCCCGGTGCGCGACGGCGGCGGCGTCCGGTGCCGCTGCGGCAACCTCGACTGCGTGGAGGCCGTCGCGGGCGGCGCCGCGCTGCTCGCCCGCTCCCCCGGCACCGGCGACCTGGCCGCGCTGGTCGCCCTCGCGCGCGCGGGCGACCCGGCGACCGTGACCCTCGTCCGGGAGGCGGGCCGCCGCATCGGCGAGGTCGTCGCGGGCGCGGTCAACCTGCTCAACCCGGCGGTGGTACTGCTCGGCGGCGACCTGACCGGCGCGTACGAACCGCTGATCGCGGGCGTCCGCGAGGTCGTCTACCAGCGCGCCACGGCCCTGGCGACCCGCCGCCTGCGCATCGAGCCCAGCCGGCTGGGCGACACCGCCGGGCTGATCGGCTGCGCGGCCCTGGTCCTGGACCACATCCTGACCCCCGAAGCCGTCGACACGGCCCTGGCCCACCCCTCACCGGCCTGACCCCGCCGAGGCCGGTCAGATTTTCCCGGCATATCCGTGTGGGCTGTCGATCCGGGCGGAAGTCGTTCGTGTAGAGGGTGACAACCCGGAACGGCTCCGGGCTTCAAGGAGGAGTCATGAAGCTCATGTTCCATCCGCCGAGCACGATGGTCGACGTGTCGTCCGACCGTGCGGGCCTCGCACGCCTGGCCTCCCTGGTGGCGTCCGGCGGCGGGACGCTGGCGGCGGAGGAAGCCGCCTCCCCCTACGGCGAGATCGCGCTCACCCGCGCGGAGGTCCGCACGACCGATGGCCTGGTCCTCCTCGCAGGAGACGCGGAGACCCGCACCCTGACCATCAGCGGCGCCCCCGAACACCTGAGCGCCCTGGCCGGCATCCTCGAAGACATGGCCGCTTCCACGGACGGCGGCCACGTCCACATCGAGCACTACCCGGACCACCCCTACCTCGGGGAAGGGTCGGCCCCCATGATCGTGAACAGCCCTCTAGGGGGCATGCCCCACCGCTGACCTCCCCCATTCCCGACCGGTACGCCGGATGGTCGGCGGGTGGTTTGTCGGTGGGGGGTGGGATGCTGGAGGGGTGACTTCGCTCGAGGACCTGAAGCGGTTGCGGCGGGCCCGCGATCAGATCGACCGTGAGTACGCGCGTCCGCTGGACGTGGCGGCGCTGGCGCGTACGGCCCTGATGTCGCCGGGGCATTTCTCGCGGAGCTTCCGCGCCGCCTTCGGCGAGTCGCCCTACAGCTACCTGATGACGCGGCGGATCGAGCGGGCCAAGGCGCTGCTGCGGCGCGGCGACCTGTCGGTGACGGAGGTCTGCTTCGCCGTCGGGTGCTCATCGCTGGGCTCGTTCAGCTCCCGGTTCACCGAGCTGGTCGGCGAGAGCCCCAGCGCCTACAAGGCGCGCTCCCACCAGTGGGACAACGCGATCCCCGCCTGCATCGCCAAGATCTACAGCCGGCCGGTCCGGAACCGGGAGGCCAAGGCGGTGGTCCGCGTCTAGCGACCGCACGCGGCCGTGGCGCCCGGGCGGTCGCCGCCCAGGGGCCACGGGTCAGACCATGCCGGCGTTGACGCGGAAGCGTCTGGGCGGGGACGCGCGGGTGCCGGCGGGGACGGGATGAGAGATGATCTGTCGGCATGGGCCCAGATGCGAGCGCGTACCTCCTTCCGATGACGACCACCGCCGACGAGGCCGGCCGGGACGCCGCCGTGGCGCTGCTGCCGGTGGGCAGCTTCGAGCAGCACGGGCCGTACCTGCCGCTGGCCACCGACACAGTGATCGCCTGCACTCTCGTCAGGGAGATCGCCGCCGTCCATCCGGTCCGGACGCTGCCGCCGGTGACGATCTCCTGCTCGCACGAGCACGCGGCCTGGCCCGGGACGGTGAGCGTCTCGGCGCGGACGCTGTCGGCGATCGTCCAGGACGTGGCGGAGTCGCTGCGGCGGGCCGGGGTGCCCAAGCTGGTCCTGGTGAACGGGCACGGCGGCAACTACGTGCTGGGCAACGTCGTCCAGGAGGCGGGCGGGGACATGGCGCTGTTCCCGGGCGTGCAGGACTGGGCGGACGCGCTGACCGCCGCCGGGATCCGGACGCCGGTCGACAGCGACATGCACGCCGGGGAGATCGAGACCTCGATCCTGCTGCACGCCCACCCCGAGCTGGTGCGGCCGGGGTACGAGGCGGGCGACGTGGTGGCCGACGACCGGCGGCACCTGCTCACCCTGGGGCTGGAGGAGTACACCGGCTCGGGGATCGTCGGGCGGCCGTCACTGGCCTCCTCCCGTAAGGGCCGGGACCTTCTCGGGGCGCTCGTCGAGGCGTTCGGGGACCACCTCCGCGTCCTCGACCGCTAGGGCGGGGACGGCCCGGGGGACGGCCCGGAAGATGAGCACGGCGGCGCCGGGGAGGCTGGAGACGAGCGTGAGCGCCCCGTACACGACGGCGACGGCCAGGCCCTGGCCGGCGCCGAGCCCGGCGGCGCCGAACGCCAGCGCCGTGGCCGCCTCGCGCGGGCCCCAGCCGCCGACGTTCACGGGCAGGCCCATCGCCAGCAGCGCCAGCACGACCAGCGGGAGGAGCCGGGTGAGCGGCGCGTCCGCGCCGGCGACGCGGGCCGCGACCAGGAACAGGGTGATGTGGCCCGCGAACCCGGCGGCGGACAGCAGGACGATCCCCGGCCAGGTGTCGCGGCCGAGCAGGACGCGGCGGGCGTCCGCGGTGGCCGCGGAAAGCGCGCGTCCGAGCCGGCCGCGTGCGAGGACGACGACGGCGGCCACCGCGAGGACGCCCGCCGCGACCACGGCCACCGGGACGAGGCCGGGGGCCATGGCGGCGAGCGGCGCGGGCTGGGCGAGCAGGACGGCGGACCCGGCCACGATGACGACGATCAGCCCGGCGAGGCGTTCCAGGACGACGGCGCGCACGGCCCTGCCGACGTCGCCTGCGTCGCGGCCGTGGCTGACGGCGCGGTGCACGTCGCCGAGCACCCCGGCGGGGAGCACCGCGTTCAGGAACAGCGCCCGGTAGTAGTCGGCGACGGCGGCGCCGCAGCGCAGCCGCAGGCCGAGGCGGCGCGCGACCAGCCGCCAGCGCAGGGCGCTGACCACGGTGGTCAGCAGGCCGATGCCGAGCGCGGCGACGACCGAGCCGGTCGTGATGGTGCCGAGCGCGGCGACGAAGGCGTCGGTGCTGTGCCACCAGATGAGCGCGCCGATGATGGCGGCGCCGGCGAGCGTGCGGAGCCAGGGGCCGTAGGCGGCCCGCCCGCGGCCCGCCCGCCGGTGAGGGGGCGGGTCGCCGCCCGTGTCCTCGTTCCCCGCGCCCATGCCGCCTCCCCGTATGGAGACGGCCGGCGGCGCCCCCGGATGAAGATCAACATTCATGCCCTCGTGGCGCCCCGTCATGCCGGCCTCTCCGTGCGAGAAGCCCGCGATGCCCCCGGCGACCGCGACCTGCCCCGCGGGCACCACGGGCACGACTCGGCCCGCGAGCGCCGTGGGCGCGGAGTGGGTCCGGCTCGCGGGCAGGAGTGCGCCCAGGCCGTCGCTCACCGCGGTCATGAGGCGTCACCCCCGGCGGACGCGGGAAGCGCGAGGAGGTCGCGGTGGTGGACGACGACGCTCAGTTTCCCGGCGGCGCACGCGTCGAGGCGGCGGCGCAGGTACTCCTCGCCGGGCAGGTCGGGCTGCTGCTCGCAGGCGGCGGCGACCCAGCCGCGCAGCCATTCGGCGGCCAGCGCGGCCCGCTCGGGGCCGAGCCGCCAGGGGCTGGCGCTGGTGCGGACGGCGGCGCCGCGGCGTTGGAAGGCGTCGGCGGCGGCGGTGACGGCGTCCGGTCCGAGGAGGCGGCGGCCTCCCGTGGAGCGGCGCTGGTGGTCGTTGAAGGCGGCGGTGATCACGGTGTCCAGGGGGTCGTAGGGGTGCAGCGTGACCCGCCCGACGACGCTGAGGGTCAGCAGGGCGGGGCATCCGGCTCCGGCGGCCGCGGCGGCGAGATCGTCCACCTCGTCGTAGGTGAGGAGGTCGAGCAGCGCGGAGGCGGTCACCAGGGAGGTGCCGGCCAGGTCGGCGGCGGTCAGCGCGGTGACGTCGCCCTCGCGGGCCTCGGCCGGGACGGACGGGGGCAGGCTCGCCCGGGCCCGGGCGAGCAGGTCGGGATCGCGGTCGTGCAGGATCCAGCGCTGGGGGCCGGGCAGCCGCCCGGCGAGCCAGCGGGCCTGGGCGCCGGTGCCGCAGCCGAGGTCGCGGACGACCAGGGGCCTGCCGGCGGCCGTGCGGGCCAGGTGGGCGCGCAGGGGGGCGAGCAGGTCGGTGGCGCGGGCGTCGGCGTCGGCGGGCTCGCGCAGCGCCAGCCAGTCCGGGGTGAAGCGGGCCGCTTCCGGAAGGTTCACCGGGCCTCCCCCACGCCGGGCCCGGCCGGTACGGCGGCGAGGGGGCCGTCCAGGACGGCGGCGAGGCGGCGCGCGGTGTCGTCCCAGGTGGGGAGCGTCTCGCGGCGGGCCATGGCCGCGGCGCGCAGGCGGTGCCGCAGGTCGGGGTCGTCGAGCCAGTGGCGCAGCGCGGACGCCAGTTCCCCGACGTCGCGCGGCGGCACGAGCAGGCCGGGGATCTCGCCGCCGGGTGCCCGTCCCAGGGTGGCCGGCACGCCGCCGACGGAGGTGGCCAGCACCGGTAGGCCGCGCGCCAGCGCCTCGGCCACGACCATGCCGTAGGTCTCGGCCCGGGACGGCAGCACGACCAGGTCGGCGGCGGCGTACGCGGCGTCCAGCCCGGCGCCCTGCAGCGGCCCGGCGAAGTGGACGCGGCGGCCGAGGCCGTACCGCCGCACGAGCCCGGCGATCCGGTCGACGTGGGCGGGGTCGCGGCGCAGCGGGCCGACGAACTCGCAGGTCCAGGGCCGGGCCGCCACCGTGGCGAGGGCTTCGACGAGCAGGTCGTGGCCTTTGCGCGGGGTCAGCGACGCCACGCACAGCAGCCGCGACCCATCGCCGCCGGACGCGGCGGAAACGGCAGGGCCGCCGGAGGCGGCGGAAACGGCAGGGCCGCCGGGCGCGGCCGAAACCGCAGGGGCGCCGGGCGCGGCCGGCGCGGGGTCGGTGCCGGGTTCGGCGACGTGCAGCCGGGCCGGGTCCAGGCCGTGGTGCCGGATCAGGCGGCGGGAGGCCCACGGGCTGGTGGTGATGACGGCGGCGGCCGCGCGCAGCGTCGCCCGCTCCCGCTCGTCCAGGTCGGAGGGGCCCGGCTCGTCGGCCAGCGGCAGGTGCACCAGGACGGCCAGCCGCAGCCGCCGCGCCTCCGGCACGACGATCTCCGGGACACCGCAGGCGACGAGGCCGTCCAGCAGCACCGCGGACCCGTCGGGCAGCGCGGCGAGGGCGCGGGCCAGCGCGTCGCGCGCCGTGGCGTCGGGCTGCGGCCAGGCGCCCGGGACGGCGGTCTCCCGCACGGGCCGCCCGGCGGCGAGGCGTTCGCAGACGCGCCGGTCGTAGACGTTGCCGCCGCTGGGCACCGACGGGTCGTCGACGTCGCCGGGCAGCACGACGTGGACCTCGCGCGGGTGCACCTCGCGCGGCCGGACGTCGCGCGGCGGCGTCACAGCGTGCACTCGTAACTCGCCCACGCGACGTGCGACTCGTGCAGCGTGACGGTGAGTCCCGCCAGACCGCCGGCGTGCTCGCCCAGGGCGCCCGCGCGGATGCGCTCCACCAGCCGGTCGGCGACGACCTTGGCGAGGAACTCGGTCGAGGTGTTGGTCCCGGCGAAGTCGGGCATGTCGTCGAGGTTGCGGTAGTTGAACTCCGCGAGCACGGCGCCCAGTTCGCGGGTGGCCAGCCCGATGTCGACCACGAGCCCGTCGGGGTCCAGCTCGGGACGGCGGAACGCCGCGTCGACCAGGTACGTCGCGCCGTGCAGGCGCTGCGCGGGGCCGAAGACCTCGCCGCGGAAGCTGTGCGCGATCATGAAGTGGTCACGGACGGTGACGCTGAACAAGGGCGGCCTCCTCGACCGGTGCGGTGTCCTCGGCGGTGCGGTGGTGCGGCGGGTCGGGCTGGTCGGGGGCGTCGTCGTAGGCGATGCGGTGGCACAGCGCCGGCAGGTCGCCGGACGCGAGCCGGGGCAGCACGCGGGGCAGGTCGGCGAAGCCGCTCTCCCCGGTGATCAGCGCGTCGAACCGGGGGTCGGCCAGCAGGCGCAGCGCCAGCCGCATCCGGTCGGCGTGGGTGCGGCGCGACCGGCGGGCCGGGGACACCGCGCCGACCTGGCTGGCCCGTACGGTCAGGCGGCGGGAGTGGAAGAACTCCCCGAGCGGGACGCGCACCGCCCGGTCCCCGTACCAGCTGAGCTCGATGACCTCGCCCTCGTCCGCGAGCAGTTCCAGCGAGCGGGCCAGTCCCGCCTCGGTGGCGCTGGCGTGCACGACCAGGTCGCATCCGCCGCCGGCGTCGCCGGGCGGGGCGAAGCCGACGCCGAGCGCCCGCGCGACCTCGGCGCGGGACGGGTCGGCGTCGACCAGCTGGACCCGGGCGCCGGGGATCCCGGCGAGCACGGCCGCGACCGCGCAGCCGACCATCCCGCCGCCGACGACCGCGATCCGGTCGCCGACCAGCGGCGCCGCGTCCCAGACGGCGTTGACGGCGGTCTCCACGGTGCCGGCCAGGATCGCGCGGCCGGGCGGCACGTCGTCCGGGACGGGGGTGACGGCCTCGGCGGGGACCACGTACCGGGTCTGGTGCGGGTAGAGGCAGAAGACGGTGCGGCCGAGCAGGTCCGGCGGCCCGTCCTCCACCACGCCGACGTTGAGGTAGCCGTACTTGACCGGCCCCGGGAAGTCGCCCTCCTGGAACGGGGCGCGCATCGCCTCGTGCTGGCTCTCCGGTACGCCGCCGCGGAAGACCAGCGCCTCGGTGCCCCGACTCACACCCGAAAAAAGCGTACGAACTAGGACATCTATCGGCCCGCGGTCGTCCATTTCAACAGATTTGATCTCACCATGGCCGGGTTCACGTACCCAGAAGGCGAGTGCAGCCGTACGTTCCATCGTCGTCCCTCCCGGACGGCTCTCTTCCTGGGAGTACGGTTCCCGGCGATCCCGAAAGGACGACGAACCGACGTGATGATCACTCCGCTGGCCTGGCTGGCCGGGGCGCTGTACGCGGTCACGCTCTGGGCGATCCTCCACCGCTGCCGGCGCGGCCCGTTCGGCCCCGCCGACCGGGTCACCCTGGCCCGCGCCGTCCTCACCGGCGTCGTGGCGGCACTGGTCGTGGACGGCTCGGCCGTCGCGGCGCTGACCGCCGTGGCCGCCGTCGCCCTGGCGCTGGACTGGGTGGACGGCCAGGTCGCCCGCCGCACCGGGACCGTCTCCTCCTTCGGAGCCCGCTTCGACATGGAGACCGACGCGTTCCTGGTCCTGGTGCTGAGCGTGCACGTCGCCGCGTCCCTCGGCGCGTGGGTGCTGGCGATCGGCGCCATGCGGTACGCGTTCGTCGCCGCGTCCTGGTCGCTGCCGTGGCTGCGCGGGCCGCTGCCGCCCAGCTTCGCCCGCAAGACGGTCGCGGCCGTCCAGGGGATCGTGCTGGTCGCGGCCGGATCGGGCGCGCTGCCCGGTCCCGCCGCGGTGGCCACCGTCATCGCGGCGCTGGCCGCGCTGCTGTGGTCGTTCGGCCGCGACGTCCTCGGGCTGTGGCGCGGCGCGCACGCCCCCGCCCTCGCAGAGCCCGCCGGAGGGAAGGTCGCCGAGCGGGTCGCGGCGCCCTGAGGGCCCGCCGCTCACGCCGACCCGCTCGCCCCGCCCAGCCGGGCGGCCGGGAAGGCGTCGAGCTGCGGCAGGTCGTGGCCGAGCCGGTCCCGCTTGGCGGTGAGGTAGGCGACGTTGTCGTCGCTGGCCTTCACCAGCAGCGGGACCCGCGCGGCCACCTCGATCCCGCACGCCTCCAGCGCGCCCACCTTGTCGGGATTGTTGGTCATCAGCCGCACCGGGCCGATCCCCAGATGCCGCAGCACCCGGGCCGCGGGGCCGTAGTCGCGGACGTCCACCGGAAGGCCCAGCGCGGTCGCCGAGTCGACCGTGTCCAGGCCCTGCTCGTCCTGCAGGATGTGGGTGCGCACCTTGGCGACCAGCCCGATCCCGCGTCCCTCGTGGCCGCGCAGGTAGACCAGCACTCCGGCGCCCTCGCGGACGATCGCGTCCAGGGCCGCGCCGAGCTGGTCGCCGCACTCGCAGCGCGTCGCCCCGAAGATGTCTCCCGTCATGCACTCCGAATGCACCCGTACCAGGACACTGTCGCGCGTGCCCGGTTCGCCCCGTACCAGGGCCATGTGCTCGTTGCCGTCGAGCGGATCCCGGAACGCCACGGCCCGGAAGGTTCCCCTCCGGGTCACCAGCTCGGCCTCCGCGATGTCCTCGTAGCCAATGGCGTGGTCGCGCATCTTCCCCCTCGTCACCGTCGGTACCTCACCACTGGTACGTAACGGTCCGCCTGCTCGGTTGCGCCGAACCACACATAATTGTCGACTCGTGGGACGCCGGTGGCGCGCAGCGGCCGGGACGTTCGATGCCATACGGGCCTCCACGGCTCGGGGGCAGGTGTGGAGTCGTTCCGTGATGCCGGATGGTCACACATGGATCGCAGCAGCCTTGCGATACTTCTGCAAGAAATTGCAGAAAGACGCGTCCGAACCTTATCCCGATGGCCCTATCAAGTCCCTGAGCGCCGTCGCGGCGTGATCAAGGTAACGGTCCGGCCACGATCCTGCAGAAAGTTTCTGCAAGGGATTTACCGGTTTGCAAGGACGTTGCTACGTTCCCGGCACACCAGGCGCCCACTTCGAGGAGGACCCCATGCGGCGCACCCCCCTGGCCTGCGCGTTCGCCGGACTCACGCTCACCCTGGCCGCGTGCGGCGGAGGCGACGGCGGCTCGTCCGAGGGCGACGGCAAGGCCGCGGCCGGCGCCCCGCTCACCGGCCGCGGTCCGATCACCCTGGCCACGGGGAAGGACCGCTCCGGCAACATGCAGAAGATGGTGGACGCCTGGAACCGGGCCCATCCCGGCGAGCAGGCCCGCGTCATCGAGCTGCCGGACGAGCCCAACGACCAGCGCCAGCAGATGATCCAGAACGCGACCACCAGGTCGGACGCCTACTCCGTCCTCAACCTCGACGTGGTGTGGACCGCCGAGTTCGCCGCCAACCGGTGGCTGGCGCAGCTGCCCGAGGGCTCCGGCGGCCTGGACACCTCCAAGCTGCTGCCCGCCACCGTCACCACCGGCGAGTACCGGGGCCGCCTGTACGCGATGCCGCTGACCTCCGACGCCGGCCTCCTCTACTACCGCACCGACCTGCTGGAGAAGGCGGGCATCTCCGACCCGCCCGCCACGTGGCAGGCGATGTGGGCCGCCTGCGACAAGGTCAAGGCGCTGCCCGAGGGCAAGGGCGTGGACTGCTTCCTCACCGAGGTCGGCAAGACCGAGGGCCTCACCGTCTCCACCGCCGAGGCGATCGGCAGCGCGGGCGGGACGATCGTCGGCCCCGACGGCAGGCCGACCGTGAACACCCCGCAGGCCAGGGCCGGGCTGGACTTCCTGGTGAAGGCCGTCAAGGACGGGCGGATGCCCAGGGCCGCGCTCACCCTGGACGGCGAGGGCGGGCGCCGCCACTTCCAGGCGGGCAAGGTGCTCTTCCACCGGCAGTGGCCGTACCAGTACGACCTGGCGAGCAAGACCGACGGGTCGTCCAAGGTCGCGGGCAGGTTCGGGGTGGCGCCGATCCCCGGCCCGAACGGGCCCGGCGCCGCCAACCTGGGCGGCCACAACTACGCGATCTCCGCGTTCGCCAAGAACAAGGCGACCGCGCTCGACTTCATCACGTACATGGCCGACGGCGCCCAGCAGAAGGCGAACTCGCTGGCCACCTCGCAGGCCCCGACGGTCGCGGCGCTCTACGACGACCCCGACATGGTGAAGAAGTATCCGTTCCTGCCGACGCTGAAGACCGCGATCGAGAAGGCGAAGTCGCGCCCGTCGGCGGTGAAGTACGGCGACGTCACCTCCGCGATCCAGGGCGCGGTGTACGACGCGCTCAGCGGCCGGACGTCCACCGACCGGGCCCTCTCCGGCCTCCAGTCCAAGCTGGGGCAGCTCACCGCGGCCCAGTGATCCGTGATGGCGCGCAGAGAGATGAGGCGTATGGCCACGCCCCCTGACACCGGCCGGGCACCGGACGCCGCGTCCGGAGCCGCCCCCGAGACCGGCACGGGCCGGGCGGCCCGGAAGGCACCGCCGGGCGGGGGCTCGGGCGGGGGCGATGAGGCCCCGCGCACCCGGAAGCGCGGGCCCGGCAAGTCCGGCAAGGACGTGTCGGGTTCGCGCCGGCTGGCCGCGCTGCTGCTGTCGCCGACGCTGCTGGTGCTGGGGCTCGTGGTCGGCTACCCGGTGGTCGCCGGGTTCCGCGAGTCGCTGTTCACCCGCGGGGAGACGCTGGACGCCGACGGCTTCGTGGTCGAGGGCGAACGGTTCGTCGGCCTGGACAACTACACCGCGATCTTCAGCGGGGAGCGGTCCGACGCGTTCTGGAACGCCTTCTCCAACACCACCTTCTTCACCGTCACCACCGTGACGCTGGAGACGGTGATCGGGGTCTGCATGGCGCTGATCATGGCGTGGGCGTTCCGCGGCCGCGGACTGGTGCGGGCCAGCGTGCTGGTGCCGTGGGCGATCCCGACCGCCATCTCCGGGCTGCTGTGGCGCTGGATCTTCCAGGCGGACGGGGCGTTCAACGCGGTCATCCGGCACCAGGTGCTGTGGACCGCCGACGGCTTCGCCTCCAAGCTGGCCGTGGTGATCGCGGAGGTGTGGAAGACCTCGCCGTTCATCGGGCTGCTGGTGCTGGCCGGGCTGCAGCTGATCCCCCGGGACGTGTACGAGGCGGCCCGGGTGGACGGCGCGGGCCCGCTGCAGCGGTTCTGGCGGATCACGCTGCCGCTGGTGAAGCCCGCGCTGCTGGTCGCGGTGCTGTTCCGGATGCTGGACGTGCTGCGCATGTTCGACCTGCCGGCGGTGCTGATCGGCGTCAACAAGAAGTCCGTGGAGACGCTCACGATGATCTCCTGGTTCGAGGCGAACAACCTGCGGTACGGCTCGGCCGCCGCCTACGCCACGATCCTGTTCGTCTACATCGCGGTGATCTCCTACCTGTTCGTGAAGCTGCTCGGCGCCGACATCATCGGGGAGGCGCGGCAGCAGGCCCGCGGCTCGCGAAAGGGCGCCGGGAAGAAGAGGAGGCAGGCCGTATGACCGCCGCCGTCGCCACACCGGGCCGCGACTCCCGCGACTCCCGCGGCGGGCCGCGGCGGGCGCGGGCCCGCACGGCGCGCCGCCTCCTGCCGTACATCGGCATCGCCGCCGTGGTGCTGTACTGCCTGGTCCCGTTCTACTGGATGGTCGTGTCGGCGTTCCGGCGGCCGCAGGACCAGTTCGACAACTCGATCGTCCCGGTCCGCTGGTCGCTGGAGAACTTCGGCGCGGTGTTCGGCGGCGGGAACGGCTTCGGACGAGCGCTGGTGAACAGCTTCGTGGTCGCCGGGGCGACCACCGCGCTGACCCTGCTGGCCGGCGTGTTCACCGCCTACGCGCTGGCCCGGCTGAGCTTCCCGTTCAAGAACGCGATCCTGGGCGTCATCATCGGGACCACCATGTTCCCGGGAATCTCCCAGCTGATCCCGTTGCTGAAACTGTTCACCGACATCAAGTGGATCAACACCTACCAGGCCATGATCCTGCCCAGTCTGGGGTTCGCGCTGCCGCTCACGGTGTGGCTGCTGACCGCCTTCTTCCGCCAGTTGCCGTTCGAACTGGAGCAGGCCGCGATGGTGGACGGCTGCACCCGCGGCCAGGCGTTCCGGAAGATCATCATGCCGCTGGCGGCGCCCGGGGTGTTCACCACCGCGATCATCACGTTCCTCACCACGTGGAACGAGTTCATCATCGCGCTGTCGGTGGTCAACGAGAAGGAGATGCAGACCGCCACCGTGGCGATCTCCAAGTTCACCGGGGTCTCCGGGTTCGACCAGCCGTTCGGCACCCAGATGGCGGCCGGAGTGATCGTCACCGTGCCGCTGGTCGTGGTGGTGCTGATATTCCAGCGCCGGATCGTGGCGGGTCTCACGGCCGGCGGCGTGAAGTAGAAAAGGACACTATGACGCAGAACATCGTCGACGTCACGCCCGCCCCCGAGGGCCCGCGTGAACCGCAGGCCCGCTGGTGGCGTGACGCGGTCATCTACCAGGTGTACGTCCGCAGCTTCGCCGACTCCGACGGCGACGGCATCGGCGACCTGACCGGGGTGCGCGCGCGGCTGCCCCATCTGGCGGAGCTGGGCGTGGACGCGGTGTGGCTGACGCCGTTCTACACCTCCCCGATGGCCGACTTCGGCTACGACGTCGCCGACTACCGGGACGTGGACCCGATCTTCGGGACGCTGGAGGACGCCCGCGCGCTGGTCCGGGACGCGCACGGGCTCGGCCTGCGGGTCATCGTGGACGTCGTCCCCAACCACACCTCCGACCGGCACGCCTGGTTCCAGGCCGCGCTGGAGGCGGCGCCGGGCGGCCCCGAGCGGGCCCGGTACGTCTTCCGCGACGGCCGCGGCGAGGGCGGGGAGCTGCCGCCCAACGACTGGGAGTCGGTGTTCGGCGGCCCCGCCTGGACGCGCGTGCCGGACGGGCAGTGGTACCTGCACCTGTTCGCCCCCGAGCAGCCGGATCTGAACTGGGAGAATCCCGAGGTCCGCGCCGAGTTCGAGGACGTGCTGCGGTTCTGGCTCGACCTGGGCGTGGACGGCTTCCGGGTGGACGTGGCACACGGCATGGTGAAGGCCCCCGGCCTGCCGGACGTGGGCTTCAGCGACCAGGTGACGATGCTGGGGCGCACCGTGCTGCCCTACTTCGACCAGGACGGCGTCCACGAGATCCACCGGTCGTGGCGCCGCCTGCTGGACTCCTACGACGGCGAGCGGATCGCCGTGGCTGAGGCGTGGGCGCCGACGCAGGACCGCCTCGCGCTGTACGTGCGCCCGGACGAGCTGCACCAGGCGTTCAACTTCCACTACCTGACCGTGGACTGGGACGCGCGCGCCAAGCGCGAGGTGATCGACGCGTCGCTGCTCACCGCCGGGCAGGTGGGCGCCCCGTCGACCTGGGTGCTGTCCAACCACGACGTGAAGCGGCACGTCACCCGGTACGGCGACGGCGAGGTGGGCCTGCGGCGGGCCCGGGCGGCGGTGCTGCTCATGCTGGCGCTGCCCGGCTCGGCCTACATCTACCAGGGCGAGGAGCTGGGCCTGAACGAGGTTCTGGACCTGCCGGAGGAGTATCTGCAGGATCCGCAGCGGGCCCGCGACCCGGAGTCGGGTCGGGACGGCTGCCGGGTGCCGCTGCCCTGGTCGGGCGACGAGCCGCCGTTCGGCTTCAGCCAGGGCGGCACGAGCTGGCTGCCGATGCCGCCGGGGTGGGCGGGGCTCACGGTCGAGCGGCAGTCGCAGGACCCGGAGTCGATGCTCTCGCTCTACCGTGCGGCGCTGCGTATCCGGCGCGAGCATCCGGCGCTGGGGGACGGCACGCTGCGCTGGCTGGTCGGGCCGCCCGGCACGCTGGTCTTCTCGCGCGAGGACCCGCCCGCGGACGGCGGGCGGCGGATCACCTGCGCGGTGAACGTGAGCGACCGGACCGTCCGGATCCCCTCCTACGGCCGGCCGCTGCTCGCCAGCGGACCGGTACGGCCGGACGGCGAATGCCTGGTTCTTCCCCCGGACACCGCCGTATGGTGCGAAGTCACGGACACGGGCGCCCAGGACGGGGACGGGTAGGTTTATGGCCATGACGATGCGCCTGGCCGACATCGCCGCCCACGCGGGGGTGAGCGAGGCGACGGTGAGCCGCGTGCTCAACGGCAGGCCAGGCGTGGCGGCGGCCACCCGGCAGGCGGTGCTCACCGCGCTGGACGTGCTGGGCTACGAGCGGCCGGCGCGGCTGCGGCAGCAGCGGGCGGGGCTGATCGGGTTGATCGTGCCCGAGCTGAGCAACCCGATCTTCCCCGCGTTCGCGCAGGTCATCGAGAGCGCGCTGGCGCTGGCGGGCTACACGGCGGTGCTGTGCACGCAGACGCCGGGCGGCATCACCGAGGACGACTACACCGAGCTGCTGCTGGAGCGCGGGGTGTCGGGCATCGTCTTCGTGAACGGCCTGCACGCCGACTCCCGTTCGGACCGGGCCCGGTACGCGCGGCTGATCGACCGGGGGCTGCCGATCGTCCTGATCAACGGCTACCGGCCCGACATCGAGGCGCCGTTCATCTCCAACGACGACGTCGCCTCGCTGGAGATGGCGGTGGCGCATCTGGCCTCTCTCGGCCACCGGCGGATCGGGCTGGCGATGGGCCAGGACCGGTTCGTGCCCTCGATCCGCAAGACCGAGGGGTTCCGCCGGGGCATGGCCGAGCATCTCGGTGTCACCGAGGTGGACGATCTGGTCGCCAACACGCTGTTCACCGTGGAGGGCGGTCAGGCGGCGGTGCAGCGGCTGCTGGACCGCGGCTGCACCGCCATCTGCTGCGGCAGCGACATCATCGCGATCGGGGCGATCCGGGGCGCGCGGCAGCGGCATCTGCGGGTGCCGGAGGACGTGTCGATCGTGGGGTTCGACGACTCGCCGATGACGGCCTACCTCGATCCGCCGCTGACCACGGTGCGCCAGCCGGTGCGGGAGATGGGGCTGGCGGCGGTGAGCACGCTGCTGGAGGAGATCGGCGGCACGCGGGTGCCCAGCACGGAGCTGCTGTACCGGCCGGAGCTGGTGGTGCGGCGCTCGACCGCGCCGGTCGCCGCGCCCCTGTCGGTCGCCGCCGAGGGCTGAGCGCCGCCACCGCCCCGCGCGGCTCTCGCCCTCCTTCGCTCCGGGTTTCGAGTGGTTCCGGGGTCGGGTGGAGGGGTCGCTCCTCGTGCACCCCGCGTACACGAGGAGCGACCCCTCCTCCCCTGGGGAGGACGCCGGGCGCGGCCGGGGGAGGTACGGCCCGCCGTGCCGGCGTCCGAGGCTCGGCCCGCCCGGGCATGTCGCGCCCAGGGCAGGGCGATCACCGTCGTCGCCCACGGAACCGGTCGGAGTGGGAGCGCTCCCAAAGCAGAGCCTCACTCGTTCCGCGCCCGCTGTCAACACCGTCCGGAAAGCTCGCGGGCGGCGAGATAACGGTTGTGTTGCGGGCCATTGACAAGCCCATGACGGGACGGCTTCGCTTCGTGGGAGCGCTCCCATGCGGAGGCCGCCCGGCCGGTTCGGCGTCCGCGCACACCCATCCCATTACCCGGCACGACCTGAGAGGGGTCGGAATGAGGGTCACCAAGCGAGGCGGACGCAGGACCGCTGCCAGGACCGCGATCGCCGCGCTGCTGGCCGGCGTCCTGGCCGCCGCCTCCGCCTGCGGCGGCGGGGACGACGGCGACAGCGCCTCCGGGCCGGTCGAGCTGACCGTCGACGTGTTCGGCGAGTTCGGCTACGAGCAGCTCTACAAGCAGTACGAGCAGTCCCACCCCAACGTGAAGATCCGGCAGCGGAAGGTCTCCACGCTGGACGACTACAAGCCGCGGCTGCAGCAGTGGATCGCCACCAACAGCGGGGCCGGCGACGTGGTCGCGCTGGAGGAGGGCATCCTGCCCACCTACATGCAGCAGCGCGGCAAGTTCGTGAACCTCTTCGACCACGGCGGACGGGCGCTGCAGCAGAACTTCCTGCCCTGGAAGTGGCAGATGGGGCTCAGCCCCGACGGCAAGCAGCTGGTCGGGCTCGGCAGCGACATCGGCCCGCTGGCCATGTGCTACCGCAAGGACCTGTTCGAGAAGGCCGGCCTGCCCACCGACCGCGAGGCGGTCGGCAAGCTCTGGCCGACCTGGGACGCGTTCCTGACGACCGGGCAGAAGTTCCAGCAGGAGGTCCCCGGCACCAAGTGGCTGGACGGGCCGACCGCGATCCTGCGCGCCACCGTGCTGCAGAACGCCGGCGCGGGCCCCGGTTACAGCTACTTCGACAAGAACAACAACCTGGTCTTCGACACCAACCCCGCGGTGAAGCAGGCCTTCGACACCGCGCTGAAGTTCGCCCAGGCGAAGATGACCGCCGACATGGCGATCTTCACCCCGCCGTGGCAGACCGCCCTCAAGCGCGACTCGTTCGCGACCGTGCCGTGCCCGTCCTGGATGCTCGGCGGCATCGAGGAGTTCTCCGCCGGCTTCGGCAAGGGCAAGTGGGACGTGGCGTCGGTGCCCGGAGGCGGCGGATACTGGGGCGGCTCGTGGCTGGCGGTGCCCAAGCAGTCCAAGCACCAGAAGGAGGCCGCCGAGCTGGCCAAGTTCCTGAGCTCGCCGCAGGGCCAGATCGGGGCGTTCAAGGACAAGAACACCTTCCCGTCCTCGCCGCAGGCCGCGCAGGACCCGGCGGTGGCCGGGGCCACGAACGCCTACTTCAGCGGCGCGCCCACCGGCAAGCTGTTCGGCGAGATGGCCTCGCAGGTCAAGCCGGTGTACCTCGGCCCGAAGAACGAGGACGTCCGGCAGGCCGTGGAGAACATCCTGATCGCGGTCGGCCAGGGCAAGGTCAAGCCCGAAGAGGCCTGGACGCAGGCGGTCGACGCCGCCAAGAAGGCCGCCAGGTAACCCCGCCCCCGCGACGCCGGTCCGTGGCGCCTCCCCCGTCCGCCGTTCGGCGGACGCGCCACGGACCGGCGCGAAACCCGGAAGGAGGCGCATGAGCGTCTCTGTGCGTCCCGCCGCCAAGGCCGAGGCCCCGCCCCCGGCCCCCGGCGGCGCCCCGCGCCGCGGCTGGCGGTCCCGGCTGGCCCGGCTCGACGTCAAGGCCTCGCCCTACCTGTTCATCTCGCCGTTCTACCTGGTCTTCATCCTCTTCGGGCTCTTCCCGCTGCTCTACACGCTGTGGGTGTCGCTGCACGAGTGGGGGCTGGCCTCGGGCACGCGCGAGTGGACCGGCCTGGAGAACTACCGGTACCTGCTCACCGACGGCGACTTCTGGCACGCGACCGTCAACACCATCGGGATCTTCGTCGTGGCGACGGTCCCGCAGCTGCTGATCGCGCTGTTCGTCGCCAACACGCTGGCCCGGCGGATGCGGGCGAGCACGCTGTTCCGGATCGGGATGGTGGCGCCGCTGGTCACCTCCACCGCCGCGGTCGCGATCGTGTTCACGCAGATGTTCGACCGCGACTTCGGCATGATCAACTGGGCGCTGGACCTGATCGGCGTGGACGCGATCGACTGGCAGGCGAGCCGGTACTGGTCCTGGCTGGCGATCGCGGTGATGGTCGACTGGCGGTGGACCGGCTACAACGCGCTGATCTACCTGGCCGCGATGCAGGCCATCCCCAAGGACCTGTACGAGGCGGCGGCGATCGACGGCGCGTCCCGGGCCCGGCAGTTCTGGAAGATCACGGTGCCGATGCTGCAACCGACGATCATCTTCACCGTCATCATCGCCACGATCGGCGGGCTCCAGCTGTTCACCGAGCCGGTGCTGTTCGGGGCCGGCGGCGGCATCACCAACAAGATGGACGGCGGCTCGCTGGGCCAGTTCCAGACGATCACGATGTACATGTACGACAACGCCTTCACCGACGACCGCTACGGCTACGGCGCGACGGTGGCCTGGGCGCTGTTCCTGCTGATCATCGTGTTCTCCCTGCTCAACTTCCTGTTCGTGCGGCGCACGGGAGGCACCCGATGACCACGCTGATCTCCTCCCCCGCCGGGAAGGGCCCGGCGGGCGCCGGCTCCGGGGGCCCGCCCGGGCGCGGGCGCCGCGGCGGCGGCCACGGCCGGTTCCGCGGCCTGTGGGAGGCCAGCCCGCTGACCTACGTCACGCTGGTCGTGGCGGTGGCACTGTCGATCTTCCCGATCTACTGGATGATCGTGGTGGCGACCCGGACCAACGAGGTGGTCGCGGACGTCCCGCCGCCGCTGGTGCCCGGCGGCAACCTCGGCGACAACGTGGGCCGGCTGTTCGACAACCCCGACGCCTACTTCGCGCAGGGCCTGCTGAACTCGGCGATCGTCGCGTCCGCCGTGACGGTGTCGACGGTGTTCTTCGCCTCGCTGGCCGGGTTCGCGTTCGCCAAGCTGCGCTTCCGCGGCAAGAACGCGCTGCTACTGACGATCATCGCGACCATGATGATCCCGGTCCAGATGGGCATCATCCCGCTCTACATGATCATGGTGGAGCTGGGCTGGCAGAACAGCCTCCAGGCGGTCATCGTCCCGTTCCTGGTCACCGGGTTCGGGGTGTTCATGATGCGGCAGTACGCGCAGCAGGCGGTGCCCGACGAGCTGATCGAGGCCGCGCGCGTGGACGGCTGCACCACCTTCGGCATCTACTGGCGGGTCGTGCTGCCGGCGCTGCGGCCGGCGGCGGGCGTGCTGGGGCTGTTCACGTTCATGCAGACCTGGAACGAGTTCATGTGGCCGCTGGCGGTCCTCAACCCCGAGAACCCGACCGTGCAGCTGTCCATCAACAACCTGGCCAACGCCCACTTCAAGGACTACACCCTCATGTTCGCCGGGACGACGGTGGCGATCCTGCCGCTGCTGGTCGTGTTCATCGTGTTCGGCCGCCAGATCATCGGCGGAATCATGGAAGGTGCGATCAAGGCGTGACCTCTCCCACACAGAGCGACAGGCAGCACGGCGACGGCATGTCCCCGGCCGCGGCCCTGGCGTTCCCTGCCGGTTTCCGCTGGGGCGCCGCCACCGCCGCGTACCAGATCGAGGGCGCGACGGCCGAGGACGGCCGCGGCCCCTCCATCTGGGACACCTTCTGCCGCACCCCGGGGAAGGTGCTGGGCGGCGACACCGGCGACATGGCGGTCGACCACTACCACCGGTTCCGGGACGACGTGGCGCTGATGGCCGAGCTGGGCCTGACGGCCTACCGGTTCTCGATCTCCTGGCCGCGGGTGCAGCCGGACGGCGCCGGGCCGCCCAACCAGGCCGGGCTGGACTTCTACCGGCGGCTGGTGGACGTCCTGCTGGAGGCGGGCATCGAGCCGTGGCCGACCCTCTACCACTGGGACCTGCCGCAGGCGCTGGAGGACGCGGGCGGCTGGCCCGAGCGCGACACCGCGTTCCGGTTCGCCGACTACGCCGGCCACGTGCACGCGGCGCTGGGCGACCGGGTGGAGCAATGGATGACGATCAACGAGCCGTGGTGCGCGGCGTTCCTCGGCTACGCCTCGGGCGAGCACGCGCCCGGCCGCCGGGAGCCGGCCGCGGCGCTGCGGGCCGCGCACCACCTGATGCTGGGGCACGGCACGGCGGTCCGGGCGATGCGGGCCCGGCACCCCGAGCACCGGCTCGGCGCCGCCGTCAACCTGTACGCGATCTCCGCGGCGAGCGGGGCGGAGCGGGACCTGGACGCGGCGCGGCGGATCGACGGGATGCAGAACCGGTTCTTCCTCGACCCGCTGCTGCGCGGCTCGTACCCGGCGGACGTCCTCACCGACCTGGAGGAGCTGGACTTCGACTCGTGTGTCCAGGACGGCGACCTGGCCACCATCAACCAGCGGATCGACCAGCTCGGCGTCAACTACTACTCGCGGTTCACGGTGACCGGTGACGCGGAGGTGAGCGGCCAGGCGGTGTCGTCGCCGTTCTCCACCCACTCGCCGTGGGTGGGCAGCGAGTTCGTCGGGTTCGTCGACGGCGGCCGCCCGGTCACCGGGATGGGGTGGGAGATCGACGCGGGCGGGCTGCACGAGGTGCTGACCCGGCTGCACCGCGACTACCCGCCGGTCGACATCTACATCACCGAGAACGGCGCGGGCTACGACGAGACCCTCAACGGCGAGGGGACGGTCCGCGACGACGGCCGGATCGCCTACATCGACGCGCATCTGCGCGCCTCGCACGCCGCGATCGCCGAGGGAGTTCCGCTGCGCGGCTACTTCACCTGGTCGCTGCTGGATAATTTCGAGTGGTCGTGGGGTTACTCCAAGCGCTTCGGGCTGGTCCATGTGGACTACGCCACCCAGCGCCGGGTGCCCAAGGACAGCGCGCGCTGGTACGCGGGCGTGATCCGGGCGGGCGGACCGCCGGATCACCGCTGAGCGGGCGTGCGGCGGCGGGTGCGGGTCGGGCTTGGAAGGGGCGACACGGGCGATGGGCAGGCGAGGGTGGTGAGGCGTGTCTCGGGGCGTCCCACGCTGGAGGAGGTGGCGGCCCGGGCCGGGGTGGGCCGGGGCACCGTCTCGCGGGTGGTCAACGGCTCGCCGCGGGTGAGCGCGGAGGCCCGGGAGGCGGTGCTGGCGGCGATCGACGAGCTGGGCTACGTGCCCAACCGGGCCGCCCGGACGCTGGTGACCCGGCGCACCGACACGGTGGCGCTGGTGGTGGCCGAGTCCGAGCAGCGGATCTTCGACGAGCCGTTCTTCGCCGGGATCATCCGGGGGATCAGCCCGGAGCTGAACGACACCGGGCTGCAGCTCCTGCTGGCCCTGGCCCGCTCCCCCGAGGAGTACGCCCGGCTGGAGAACTACCTGACCGGGCAGCACGTGGACGGGGTGCTGCTGACCTCGCTGCACGGCGACGACCCGCTTCCGGCCAAGCTGGAGGCGGGCGGGGTGCCGACGGTGCTGGGCGGCCGTCCGCCGGGGCTGACGCCGGTGTCGTACGTGGACGTCGACAACCGCGACGGCGCCCGGCAGGCCGTCGAGCACCTGCTGCGGCGCGGCCGGCGCCGGATCGCGACGATCGCCGGCCCGCAGGACATGGGCGTGGGCGTGGACCGGCTGGCCGGCTACCGCGAGGCGCTGGCCGGGGCGGGGCTGCCCGAGCTGGTGGTGTACGGCGACTTCAGCGAGGCCAGCGGGGTCGCGGCGGCGGCGGAGCTGCTGGAGCTCGATCCGGAGCTGGACGCGGTGTTCGCCGCCGACGACCCGATGGCGCTGGGCGCGATGCGGGTGCTGAAGAAGCGGGGGCGGCGGATCCCCGAGGACGTGGCGGTGATCGGGTTCGAGGACTCGGCCAGCGCCCCGATCGCCGATCCGCCGCTGACGACCGTGCACCAGTCGGTGGAGGAGATGGGGCGGCGGATGGCCCGGCTGCTGATCTCCCGGATCCAGGGCGAGGCCCTCGCCGATCCCGTGGTGATCCTCCAGCCCCATCTGGTGGTGCGGGAGAGCGCCTGACGCCCGTCATCCGGGCCGGTTCCCGGCCCTGTTATCGTCTCTTCGACGATTTGTGATCCAGGGGAGCCGTCGATGACGCTGCACGACCTGCTCGGCCCGCTGCTCCAGCCCGCCTTCCACCTTGGAACGGTCCCCACGACCTGGGCCGAGCTGCTCGGCTTCGCCACCGGCGCCGTCAACGTCTGGCTGGTCGTCCGGCAGAACATCCTCAACTGGCCGGTCGGCATCGCCAACGTCATCCTGCTCGGCCTGGTCTTCCTCGACGGCGGCCTGTACGCCGACGCCGGGCTCCAGGTCGTCTACGTCGCGCTCCAGGCCTACGGCTGGTGGGTGTGGCTGTACGGCGGCGAGGGCCGCGACGACCTGCCCGTCACCCGCACGACCCGCGACACCTGGATCGCGCTGATCGCCGCGGGCACCGCCGCCACCGCCGTGCTCACCTGGATGCTGACCGCCTGGACCGACTCCACCGTCCCGTTCTGGGACGCACTCACCACCGCGCTCTCCCTGATGGCGATCTACGGCCAGTCCCGCAAGCTGCTGGAGTCCTGGTGGATCTGGATCACCGCGGACCTGGTCTACATCCCGCTCTACTTCCACAAGGACCTGAAGCTCACCAGCGCCCTCTACGTCATCTTCCTGACGCTGTGCGTCCTCGGCCTGAACGCCTGGCGCACCGACCACCGCGCCCGCACCGCCCCGGCGCCCGCATGACCCACCGGCACGGCCTCGTCGTCGGCAAGTTCTACCCGCCGCACGCCGGCCACCACCACCTCGTCGACACCGCCGCCGCGGCCTGCGACCGGCTCACCGTGATCGTCGCGGCGTCCACGGTGGAGAGCGTCCCCCTCGCCCTGCGCGCCGCCTGGCTCCGCGAGACCCACCCGCAGCCGCACGTGGAGATCGTCCCGGTGGTGGACGACCACAAGATCGACTACGGCTCGGAGGACGCCTGGGACGCCCACGTCGCCGCGTTCCGCTCCGGCCTCGCCGCCCCGGTCGACGCCGTCTTCACCTCCGAGGCCTACGGCCCCGAACTGGCCCGCCGCCTCGGCGCCGCCCACGTCCCCGTCGACCCGCCCCGCACGCGCTTCCCCGTCAGCGGCACCGCGGTCCGCGACGACCCGGCCGGGCACTGGCACCACCTGGCCCCGCCCGTCCGCGGCCACCTGGCCCGCCGCGTCGTCGTCGCCGGCGCCGAGTCGACCGGCACCACCACCCTCGCCCGCGCCCTCGCCGCCGTCCTGGCCGAGCGCGGCGGCGCCTGGGCGGCGACCCGCTGCGTCCCCGAGTACGGCCGCACCTACACCGAGGAGAAGCTCGCCGCCGCCCGCCGGGCCGCCGACGACCCGTCCCTCTGGCTGGACGACCTCACCTGGACGCCCGCCGACTTCGCCCTCATCGCCGAACGCCACCTCGCCCTCGAGGACGCGGCGGCCCGCACCGGCTCGCCCGTCCTGGTCTGCGACACCGACGCGTTCGCCACGGCCCTCTGGTACGAGCGCTACCTGGGCGAGCCCGCGCCCGAGTCGTACCACCGGCACAACGACCGCCACCACCTGTGGATCCTCACCGACCCCGCCGGGATCCCGTTCGAGCAGGACGGCTGGCGCGACGGCGCATCGATCCGCCACTGGATGGCCGGCCGCTTCCGCGAGGAACTGGAGCGCCGCGCCCTTCCCCACATCACCGTCACGGGCCCCCACGAGTCCCGCTTGGCCGATGCCCTCACCGCAGTGGAAGCCCTCCTCGACAAGGGCTGGACCTTCACAGCCCCCCTCACCCCGCACGGGCCCGGCTGATCTCCTCCCGCGGCTCCCGGCCAGTGCGAGCACCGCGTCCACGGGGAAAAACTCAGGAGGTACGGACCTGCCTTGCGCAGTTCTTCCCACCGGAGCGGTTCCTTCATGCCAGCGCCAGCATCAGCAGCAGGGCGAAGATCATGGCCGCGCCGATGATGGCGCCGATGCACCCCGCCGCCTCCTTGAAGTCCCCCCGCGCCGTGACCGGGCTGCCCGCCGCGCGCGCTCGGGCGTAGTGCACGCGCCCCGCCCGGACCAGGAGGTGAACGAGATGGGCCAGCGCCAGCGAGGCGACGACCGCGAAGCCCGCGATGCCGAAGAAGAGCCCGCCGAGCACGGCCCCCAGAATCCACGCCGCCATGACGGCGCAGAAGAAGGCCGTCTCCAGTGCCCGGACGGCCTCGTCCCCGATCTCCCCGAAGATCCGCCGGACGAGCCGGCCCCGCTCCCGCCGCGCTTCCCCGTCCATGCGAGGAGGGTAGGCGCGCGGCCGTCCGCACGGCCGCTCCCGGGCTCGAATCCGCACCGAACATTCAGGACACCCTCCCGGGAAAGGGCTGGGCTTCCAGCGCCCCGCCGATCCGGCCGTAAACGCGTCAGCGCGCTTTGTGAAAGCCGCCTCATATGGCGCTCATCCCCGGCTCATCGTCGCGCCCGAGCCTCGAAGCACGGCCGCGAAGACGTCGCGGCCCCCTCGGGAGGAGGTTGCCATGGTGGCAGTGTTCCAGCGCTGCCTGCTGGTGCTGGCCCTGACGCTCGGCGCGGCGGCGGGCGTCGCCGCGGTCACGACGACGGCAGGTCTCGGCGGGCCGGGCATCTCGGCCATCGTGCACGCCGACGACGACCCTGACGATGACGACGACGATGACGATGACGGTGGCGGCGCGGGCGGCGCGCCGCCCGCGCGCGGCGGCGACGACCGGCAGCCGCGCGGCGGCGTGGACACCGGCCACGGCGGCACCGCTCGCGACTCCGGCGGTGCCTCCACCGTGTGGGCGATCGGCGCGCTCCTGGGCGCGGCGGCGCTGACCGGCGGCGGCCTGCTGTGGGCGCGGCGGCGCGGCGCGGCGGGCTGACGGTGCCCGTCCCGGTCCGGGGCCATGGCGGTCGCGGGGCAGTGATCCTCGCGGCCGCCGTGGCGGTCACCGTGCTCGGCGGCTGCGCGGGCGGCGCGGCCGTACCCCGGTCGCATCCGGCGCCGGCGCAGCCCTCGGCGGAGCCCGCACGGGCCTCGGCCGCCGACCCGCAGGCGGCGGCCCCGGCACGGGTGCGCATCCCGTCCATCAAGGTGTCGGCCGGGATCGTCCCCCTGGCGATCGACCGCTCCGGAACGCTCGCCGCGCCGAAGGCCTACGACGTCGCGGGCTGGAACGAGGCGGGCCCCGAACCCGGCGAGCGCGGCACCGCCGTCATCGCCGGGCACGTCGACTCCCGCACCGGACCGGCGGTCTTCTACCGCCTGCGCGAGCTGAGGGCCGGCGACCGGGTCGAGGTCGACCGGGCCGACGGCAGCACCGCCCGGTTCCGGGTGACGCGGGTCGCCCGCCACAGCAAGAACGGGGTGCCGGACTCGGTCTACCGGCCCGCGCCCGGCCCGGAACTCCGCCTCGTCACCTGCGGCGGCACGTTCGACCGTGCCAGGGGTAGCTACCGGGACAACATCATCGTCCACGCCGTCCGGCACTGAACGCCCCCGGCGGTGCAGGGGACGAAGGCGACCTCGGGGTAGTGCTCCGCACCGTCTGGATCGTCTACGCGTCGCCTCGCCACCCGAAGGACACCGAAGCCTGACGGTACAGGTCCCGCAACCTCCGGGGCCGGGTGCCGTCAGGGGACGAGGTGGTCGGAGTCGCGGGCGTCGGTGATGGCCATGTGTCCGGGGGCGTGGCCGATGGCGAACTCCGGGCGGGAGGCCATCACGGCCGCCTGCGGGGTGACGCCGCAGGCCCAGAAGACGGGGATCTCGCCGGGCCGGACGTCGGCGGGGTCGCCGAAGTCAGGGCGGCCGAGGTCGGCGATGCCCAGCTCGGACGGGTCGCCGACATGGACGGGGGCGCCGTGCACGGACGGGTAGCGGGCGGTGACGCGGACGGCGTCGGCGACCCGCCCGGCGGGGATCGGGCGCATGGACACCACCAGCGGGCCGCCCAGCCCGCCGGCGCGGCGGCACGAGCGGTTCGTCCGGTACATGGGGACGTTGCGCCCCTGCTCGATGTGGCGGACCGGGACGCCCTCCTCCAGGAGGGCGTTCTCGAAGGTGAAGCTGCAGCCGATGAGGAAGGCGACCAGGTCGTCCCGCCAGTGGGCGGTGGCGTCGGTCACCTCGGCGACCGGCTCTCCGTCCTCGTACACGACGTAGCCGGGCAGGTCGGTGCGCAGGTCGCCGGAGAACAGGCGGGCGGAGGTGCGGCCGGGCTCGGTGACGTCCAGGACCGGGCACGGCTTGGGGTTGCGCTGGGCGAAGAGGAGGAGGTCGTAGGCGTGCTCGCGCGGCACGGCGATCAGGTTCGCCTGGGTGCTGCCCGCGCACCAGCCGGCCGTGGGCACCCGCAGCCCGGACCTGAAGAGGGCGCGGGCCTGCTCGGGCGTCAGCGCGGCGGGGTCGCCGGGAAGCGCGCTCATGAGATCACCTGGTCATGTCGCTCCTCTTGCCGAGGGTACCCCTGACGGGCCGCCGCATCGGAGGATCCGCGTCGCGGGCCCGCTGATACTGTGTGGATCATGGCAGTGGGCAGCCTCTTCCTCTGACGCGCTCCAGGAGCGCCGCGCGCAGCGCGCTCCCCCCGGGTGACAACGACCACTCTCACCATGGAGCGACTTCGTCATGCCTGAGAACATCGAGAACGACGACCGAGCCCGCCTTTCCGGCTGGATCCGCGAGAACGCGGCCGCCCTGGACACCCTGGACCCCGACGCGCCGCTGGACGACCTGGAGCCGCTGCGCGACATCATCGGCGACGCCCGCGTCGTCGCCCTGGGCGAGGGCTGCCACTTCGTCCGCGAGTTCACCACCGCCCGCCGCCGGATCCTGCGGTTCCTCGCCGAGCGCTGCGGGTTCACCGCGCTGGCGTTCGAGTTCGGCTTCGCCGAGGCCCCGGCCCTCGACCGCTGGCTGCGAGGCGAGGGCGAGGAGGCCGGCCTCGCCGCGCTCGGCGGGACGACCTCGTCCGGCGTGACCGGGGAGCTGGCGCGCTGGCTCCGCCGGTACAACGCGGCCGGGGGCCATCCGCTGCGGTTCCTGGGGATCGACGTGCCGCAGGCGGGCGGGACGCTGCGTCCCGCGCTGGAACCGGTGGCCGGCTACCTGCGGGAGGTCGACCCGGACGCCGTCCCCTACGTGGAGCGGGCCCTGGAGATCTCCGACCGGTTCGCCGGCGGGTCGGTGGCCGTGGCCGCGCCGCGCTGGGCCGAACTCGACCGCGCCGACCAGGACGCCCTGAGCGCGCTGCTGGGCCGCGTCGTCCTGCGCTGCCGCGCGCTCGAACCTGCCTACGTCGAGCGCGGCGGCCGGGAGCGGTACGAGACCGCGCTGCGCCGGATCGAGGCGGCCTGGCACGCCGACTACATGGTCGGCGCCCTGAACGGCGTCTTCACCGGCACCGGCCTCCCGCTCGACACCTCGGTGCGGGACCGCTACATGGCCGACAGCCTGCTCTGGCAGCTCGAGCGCGCCGCGCCGGACGACCGCATCGTGGTGGCCGCCCACAACAACCACATCCAGAAGACACCCGTCCGCTACGACGGCGAGCTGTGGGCGTACGTCATGGGCCACTACCTGGCGGGCGCGCTCGGCGGCGACTACCGGGTGATCGCCATGACGCACACCGCGGACAGCGTCCCGGAGATGGACCCCGACGGGAGCGGCGAGGTCGGCTTCTCGATCGTCGAGACCCCCATGGACCCGCCCGGCCCGGGCAGCGTCGAGGGCGCCCTCATCGACGCGGGTCTCGGCTCCGGCATCACGCTCACCGATCTGCGGGGCACCCCGCGCGCCGCGGACGGGTCCGCGCTGCCCGGCAGCATCCGCAGCCAGAGCGCCGAGATGGTGACGCCCGTGCCCGAGGCGTTCGACGCGGTCCTGACGGCCCCGACGGCGACCACCCACTTCACGACCGCGTTCTGACCGCGAGGCCGTTGTGGTAGGACGGTGCCCATGATCGATGAGGTTGCGCTCCGGCATCTGGAACGGTGCGCCGAGCTGGCGGAACAGGCCCTCGACGCCGGGGAGGAGCCGTTCGGGTCCGTCCTGGTCGGCGGGGACGGGACGGTCCTGGCCGAGGACCACAACCGGATCACCTCGACCGGCGACCCGACCGCGCACCCGGAGTTCGAGCTGGCCCGGTGGGCCGCGGCGAACATGACCGAGGAGGAGCGGGCGGCCGCCACCGTCTACACCTCCGGCGAGCACTGCCCGATGTGCTCGGCGGCCCACGGCTGGGTGGGGTTGGGGCGGATCGTGTACGCGGTCTCCTCGGCCCGGCTCACGGAGTGGCGGGCGGGGTGGGGTGTGGAGCCGTCGCCGGTCGCCGCGCTGCCCGCCCAGGAGGTCGCGCCCGGCGTGGTCGTGGAAGGGCCCGTCGAGCGGTTCTCCGAGCGGATGCGCGAGCTGCACAGGCGCTGCGCCTCCGCCTGACGGGGATCGCGAGATGGGAGCACCCCGCCCGAACGCCAGAACTTCGCGGCCTCGGCCTCGGTCCCCAGCAGCAGGAGGAGGGGACGGCGGCCGCCGTCGGAGATGAGGACGCGCGCCAGGCCGCGGTGCGTGTAGTCGAGGTGAAGGTCACCGTTGCCGTAGGAGGTGCGGACGTCGCCGTCCAGGACCTTCACCGTGGGCCGTGACGAATACCGCACGGTCTTTCCCGGAACGCCCTCCGTGCCGTAGAGGACGGCCACGTCACGGCCGCCGGAGGTGGTGTGGGTGAGCAGTTCCGAGGCCCACAGCAGGACGCGCCTGCCGTCCACGATCATCGAGTAGCGGTCGTAGGCGATGCGCTCCGCGGCGCCGCCGGGGGCGCCGCGGTCCGCCGCGGCGGCCGGGGGCACCGGCACCATGGTCAGCGCCAGCACGAGGGCGATCAGGATCCTCTTCACGCCGGCCCCCTCACCTCGTGAACGAGAAGGAGCTCAGCCGCGCGTCACCGCCGAACACCAGGTAGACGTCCTGGCGCCCGGCAGCCCCGCTGATCGCGGCGGTGACGTCCCGGTAGGCGTACCTGTCGCCGGTCGACGGCACGTTCACCGTGCCCACCAGCCGCCCGGCCGGACCGCCGAGCCGTACCTGGATCGTGGTCGCGCCCGCGCTCTCCTTCGCCACCCGCGCCGCGAACCCGCGCAAGCCCGAGCCCAGGTCGGCGCCCGCGAACTTGATCCAGCCGCCCGCCCCGGCGCCCACCGCGTCACCGCGCACCTTGCTCTCGTCGACCAGCTCGGCGCCCTGGTGGTCGTCGAAGTCGGCGGCCCGGGTGGCCTTGGACAGGTCGCGCGCCGGGACGGTCTCGCCCCGCACGCGCAGCGAGGCGCGCTGCCTGATGTCGGACGAGGACGCGCCGACCATGACGTCGTGCTCGGAGTTCTCCACCGTCCACTTGCCGCGGGTCACGTCCCAGTGGGCGAGGTCGGAGACGCGGAAGCCGAGCGTGACCGTCGTGCTGCGCCCCGGGGCGACGCGGACCTTCTCGAAGGCGCGCAGCTGCTTCACCGGCTGCTTCACCCGCGAGTCCTTCTGGTGCGTGTAGAGCTGCACGACCTCGTCGGCGGCGACCTTGCCGGTGTTGGTGAGGGGCACGGTCACCGTCACCGAGCCGCCCCGGTTCTGCACGCGCGGCTTGCCGTACCGGAAGGTGCTGTAGGAGAGGCCGTGCCCGAACGGGTAGAGCGGCGCCCCCTTGAAGTACAGGTAGGTCCGGTCCGACTTGATGATGTCGTAGTCGAGAATGTCGGGCAGGTCCCGGTCCGACCGGTACCACGTCTGCGGCAACCGCCCCGAGGGGCTCGCGTCGCCGAACAGCACCGACGCCAGCGCGTTCCCGGTCTCGGCACCCGCGTGGCTGGACCACAGGATCGCCGGGACGTTCTCCTGCTCCCAGTTCAGCGTGGTCGGATAGCTGTTCTCGACGACCACGACCGTGTTCGGGTTGGCCTTCCGCACGGCCCTGACCAGCTCGGACTGGCCTTCGGCCAGCGCCATCGTCGTGCGGTCGTGGTTCTCGCGGCCGTTGATGAACGGCATGCTGCCGACCACCACGACCGCCGCGTCCGCGCCCGTGGCGGCCTTCACGGCCTCGTCCACGCCGCTGCGGACCACCTCGCGGGCGAAGGTGGTGGCCTCCTCCTTCGTGCCGAGGAGCAGGGTGCCGTCCGCATCGGCCTTGACGTAGGTCTTCTGGGGCTCGGCCCAGCCCTCGTTCTTCTCGTAGCCGGCGTACCGGAGCAGGTAGCCGTCGCCGGCGGCCTCCAGCTTGAACATCTGCTGGACGAACCAGCCCGCCGGCTGCGCCTGGTCGTTGGCGAACCTGTCGGTCCAGTCGCCGTCGGGCTCGACGTAGCGGCCGACGGTCTTGCCGTTGGCCGCGTTCCGCAGCGTCAGCACGCCCTGGCCCCAGTCGAACACGTCGAACCGCGCGGTCGCGTCCGCCGTCGCCGAGGCGAGCTTGAGGAAGTCTCCGTCGGCGTCGGAGCCGCCGGTGACGTACCTGCCGGTCTTGGGGTCCTTGAGCGCGATGCGGTCGACGCCCTCGGTGCCGGCGACCGTGCCGCGCGAGCCCAGCCGCTGCCTGATGCCGTCCACCGGGGTGACGCGGTACGGCAGAGCGCCGGAGTACCAGTCGGTGTAGAGGGTGTCCGAGAGGGGGCCGACGACGGCGACCTTGCCGGTCTTGGCGGCGTCCAGCGGCAGCGTCTTCGGCCTCCCGGGCGGCGCCTGGTTCTTGAGCAGCACCATCTGCTCGGTGGCGGCCTGCCGGGCCAGCCTCCGGTGCGCGGGGCTGTCCACCACATCCTTGGTGATCTTCCCGTAGGGGCCGCCGCCCGGGTCGAACTCGCCCAGCCGCACCCGCAGGTCCAGGATGTGCCGGACGGCGGTGTCGACGTCGGACTCGGCCAGCAGTCCCTTGCCCAGCGCCTCCTTCACCGCGGCGATCGTGATCTCGGACTTGGTGTCGTCGGTGGTGAAGCTGTCCACGCCGGCCTTGAGCGCGGCGGCGTCGGCCTCGGCCAGGGTGCCGTAGTACTTCTGCGAGCCGACCAGGTTGTTGGGCCCGCCCGCGTCGCTGACGTTGAACAGCGTCTTGCGGGTCCAGGACCGCACCAGCTCGTCGACGTCGGCGTGCGCGGTGGCGGGACGGCCGTTGATCAGGTTGTAGGCGGTCATGACGCCGGTGGCGGCGTCGGCCGAGATCGGCAGCTTGAACGGGACCTCGTCGTACTCCTTCTTCACCCTGGGGCGCAGGCTGGAGGAGGTCTGGTCGCGCCGGATCTCGTTGTTGTTGGCCAGGTAGTGCTTGAGGACGGGCGCGGCCTTCAGGTGGCGCGGGTCGTCGCCCTGCATGCCCTTGCCGTACGCGGTGGCGAGCAAAGCGGTGAGCAGGGCGTCCTCGGAGTAGCCCTCCTCGTTGCGGCCCCAGCGGGGGTCGCGCAGCAGGTTCACCACGGGCGCCCACAGCTGCAGGCCCCAGACGTCGGAGTTCTCCTTGTTGCAGCCGCGCGCCTCGTCGCCCACGGCCGAGCCGACCTTCTTCATCAGGTCGGGGTTCCAGGTGGCGCCCAGGCCGACCGACTGCGGGAACACGGTCGCGGTCGCGGTACGGACCGCGCCGGGCTTCGGCGTGGAGTCGGCGTCGGTGGACCAGGCCAGCCCGTGCAGGGCCTCGGTGCCGGTCTTGAACCTCTTGATGCCCAGCCTCGGGATCGCGGGCTGGTACTGGTGCAGCAGCGACACCTTCTCGTCGAGCGTGAGGCGCTTGAGCAGGTCCTCGACGCGGGCGCCGGCGGGCAGGCGCGGGTTCTGGAACGGGTAGGTCTCGCGGGCGGCGGCCGGGGCGGCGGTCAGGGAGGCGACCAGCGCCGCCGCGGCGAGCACGGGGATCAGCGGCCGGCGGGCGAGCCGCCCGGACGGGTCAAGTACCACGACTTCTCCTCGGATGAAACCTGGCCCCCCGAATGACGGCGTAAATCGAAGCGCTTCGATTTACGGCGCTCCGTTTCCCTCCTCCTTTCTTCTCCTCGGCTTTCTCTGGTCCGGCTCAGCGGTCGCTGGCCCGCACCGTGAGGCGGGGCGGCAGCAGGGTGGCGGCGGGCACCTCCGCCCCGCCGAGCTTGGCCATCAGCAGCTCCACCGAGCGGCGGCCCACCTCCTCGGCCGGGATGGCGACCGAGGTCAGCGGCGGCTCGGCGTGCTCGGCCAGGTCCTCCGGGCAGATCGCGACCACCGACAGGTCCTCGGGGACCCGCCGCCCGGCCGCGCGGAACGCCCGCACCAGCGGCTCCATGACCGGCTCGTTGTGCACCACGACCCCGGTGAGGCCGGGCCGCTCCGCCAGCAGCCGGTCCACCAGTGCGCGGGCGGCCTCGGCGCCGGCCTCGCACGGGTACACCTCCCCGTCCAGGCCGCGGCGCTCCACCGCCGTGCGGAACCCCTCGGCGACCCGCTGCGCGTAGCCGGTCTGCCTCGCGTACACCTCCGGCGGCGAGCCGATCAGCGCGATCCGGCGGTGCCCGAGCTCGGCCAGCCGCTCCGCGCACGCCCGGCCCGCGGCCCGGAAGTCCAGGTCGATGCAGGTGAGGTCGCCGGCCTCGGCCGGGAACCCGATCAGCACGCTGGGCCGGTCCAGCCCGCGCAGCATCGGCAGCCGCGGGTCGTGCATCTGGACGTCCATCACGATCAGCGCGTCGACCAGCGCGCTGTCGGCCACCCGGCGCAGCCCCTCCACGCCCTCCTCCTGGGTGAGCAGCAGCACGTCGTGGTCGTGCCGGCGGGCCTCGGTCACCGCGGCGACGGCGATCTGCATGACCACCGGGACATGGATGCCGCTGCGCAGCGGGATCATCAGCGCCAGCACGTTGGACCGGCTGCTGGCCAGCGCGCGGGCGCCCGCGTGCGGCCGGTAGCCGAGCACCGCGATGCTGGCCAGCACCCGCTCGCGGGTCTCCGGCGAGATCGAGCGCTTGCCGCTCAGCACGTAGGAGACCGTGCTGGGCGAGACCCCGGCATGCCGGGCCACATCAGTGATCTTGACCACCAGGTGTCTCCAGTTCCTTCTCGAGCGCGACCGCCCCGCCCGGCTCGGACCCCGCCCCGGTCCTGGGCGCGGCCCCAAGCGCGGGCCCGGGCCCAGGCACGGCGGGACGGGCCGGCACCGGGCGGGCGGGCCCGGCCAGCAGCCGGGCCCGCCGTACACCAGGACCGCCGCCGCGCCTGCCGCGAGGGCGCCCGCGAGAGCGGTGGCGCGCACACCGTACACCGGCAGCAGCGGGCCGCCGGCCCGCGCCGGTCACGGCGGCCCGCCGCCCCGGGAGATCGCCTCCTTGTAGAAGTGCGCGCTGTCCTTCCAGCGGCGCTCCCCCGTGGCGTAGTCGACGTGGATCAGTCCGAAGCGGCGGTCGTAGCCGTAGGCCCACTCGAAGTTGTCGAGCAGCGACCAGGCGAAGTAGCCGCGCACGTCCACCCCGCCGGCCTCGATCGCGCGCCGCATCGCCGCCAGGTGGTCGCGCAGGTAGGCGATGCGGTCGTCGTCGCGGATCCGGCCGTCCGGGCCGATCTCGTCGGCGAACGCGGCCCCGTTCTCGGTGATCATCAGCGGCAGGCCGGGATGGTCGCGGTGCAGGGCCAGCAGCATTTCCTCCAGGCCGGTCGCGTCCACCGGCCAGCCCATCGCGGTGTGCGGGCCGGGCTGTTCGAGGAAGTCGATCCCCTCGCAGCCGACGAACGGGGTGGCGGCGCCCTGCTTGTGCCCGTCCGCACTGGCGCGGGGCGAGACGCCGTCCCAGGTCCGCACCAGGGTGGGCGAGTAGTAGTTGACGCCCAGGACGTCCAGCGGCGCGGCCGTGGTCTTCTCGTCGCCGTCCCGCACGAACGACCAGTCGGTCAGCGCGGCCGTGTCCTCCAGCAGGTCGGCGGGGTAGCCGCGCCCGGTCAGCGGGTCCAGGAAGATCCGGTTGGCGACGGCGTCGACCCTTCGCACCGCCTCCGGCTCCCCGCGCAGATGGTGCAGGTTGAGCGTGATCGAGTGCCGGGCCGACGCGGCGGCCTCCTCGCGCAGCGCGCGGGAGGCGAGGCCGTGCGCCAGGTTGAGGTGGTGAGCGGCGGTGAGCGCCGCCACCGGGTCGGTACGGCCCGGCGCGTGCACCCCCGCGGCGTAGCCGAGGAACGCCGAGCACCACGGCTCGTTCAGCGTCGTCCAGGTGTGCACCCGGTCTCCCAGGGCGCGCCCCATCTGGACGGCGTACTCGGCGAACCGGAACGCCGTCGAACGCTCGGGCCAGCCGCCCGCGTCCTCCAGATCCTGCGGGAGGTCCCAGTGGTAGAGGGTGGCGACGGGCGCGATCCCGCTGTCGAGCAGCGCGTCGACCAGCCGCGAATAGAAGTCGACGCCCTTCGGGTTGACCTTGCCCCCCGGCATCACCCGCGGCCAGGAGATGGAGAACCGGTAGGCCGAGATGCCCAGGTCGGCCATCGCCGCGACGTCCTCGCGCCAGCGGTGGTAGTGGTCGGCGGCCACGTCGCCGGTGTCGCCGTTCAGCGTCCTGCCCGGGGTGCGGCTGAAGGTGTCCCAGATGGAGGGGGCCCGGCCGTCCTCGTCCGCCGCGCCCTCGATCTGGTACGCGGCGGTCGCGGCGCCCCACAGGAACCCGTCCGGCAGGGTCATTGCCCGGCCCCCTCCATGTCGACGACCACTTCGCGGGCTTCGGCGCGCACGAGGGCGCCCAGTTCGTGCCCGGTCACGGTGCCGCCCTCGGCGGTCACGGCCGCCGGGTCGGCGTTGACCAGCAGCAGGCTCCACGCCCCCGCGCCCGTGGCGGAGGCCGTGAGCACGGCGCCGTTCCGGGAGGTGGTGAACGACGCCGCGCCGATCTCGGTGGTGACGGACGCGCCGTCCGCCGGCTCGTACACGCGCAGGGTCACGCCCTCCGCGTGGTCGTAGTCGGGCCGGTCCTCGACCGCGCCCTCGGGGACGACTGCGCCCGGCCGCACCAGCAGCGGCACGCTGCCGTAGCCGTGCCGCTCCCGCACCCACCGGCCCCCGTGCACCCGCTCGCCGGTGAGGTAGTGCGTCCACACGCCGCCGGGGACGTAGTAGGCGACCTCGTCGCCCGCGGAGAAGACCGGGGCCACCAGCAGGTCGTCGCCCAGCATGTACTGGCGCTCCAGATGGGTGCACGCGGGGTCGTCCGGGAAGTTCAGTACCATCGCCCGCATCACCGGCAGGCCCTCCTCGTACGCCTGCCGCGCCGCCCCCGCCAGGTAGGGCATCAGCCGCATCTTCAGGCGGGTGAAGTGCCGCAGGACGTCCACCGACTCCTCGTCGAACAGCCACGGCACCCGGTAGGAGTGGCTGCCGTGCAGGCGGCTGTGCGACGACAGCAGTCCGAAAGCGATCCACCTCTTGAACAGGCCCGCGTCGGGCGTCCCCTCGAAGCCGCCGATGTCGTGGCTCCAGTAGCCGAACCCCGACAGCCCGAGGGAGAGGCCCCCGCGCAGGCTCTCCCCCATCGCCTCGAAGGTCGACTCGCAGTCCCCGCCCCAGTGGACGGGGAAGCGCTGCCCGCCCACGGTGGCGGAGCGGGCGAACACGACCGCCTCCCCCTCGCCGCGCCGCTTGCGCAGCAGCTCGAACACCGTCTGGTTGTAGAGGTAGGTGTAGTAGTTGTGCGCCCGCTCAGGGTCGGAGCCGTCGAAGTAGACGACGTCTGTCGGGATGCGTTCGCCGAAGTCGGTCTTGAAGCAGTCGACGCCCATCTCCATGAGCGCGTCCAGCTTCGCCGCGTACCACTCGCGGGCCTCGGGGTTGGTGAAGTCGACCACCGCCAGGCCCGGCTGCCACAGGTCCCACTGCCACACGTCGCCGTCGGGGCGCTTGAGCAGGTAGCCGCGCGCCTTCGCCTCGGCGAACAGCGGCGAGCGCTGCGCGATGTAGGGGTTGATCCACACCGAGATCCGCAGGCCGCGCTCCTTGAGGCGGCGCAGCATCCCCGGCGGGTCGGGGAACACCCGCGGATCCCACTCGAAGTCGCACCACTGGAACTCGCGCATCCAGAAGCAGTCGAAGTGGAACACGCTCAGCGGCAGGTCCCGCGCGGCCATCCCGTCGATGAAGGAGGAGACGGTCTCCTCGTCGTAGGAGGTGGTGAACGAGGTGGACAGCCACAGCCCGAACGACCAGTCCGGGACGCGCGCGGGCCGCCCCGTCAGCGCCGTGTACTTGCGCAGGATCTCCTTGGGCGTGGGCCCGTAGATGAGGAAGTACCGCATCGACTGGCCCTCGACGCTGAACTGCGCCCGGGCCACCGCCTCCGAGGCGACCTCGAACGACACCTTCCCGGGATGGTCGACGAACACCCCGTATCCGGCGTTGGTGAGGAAGAACGGCACGTTCTTGTACGCCTGCTCGCTGGCGGTGCCGCCGTCGGCGTTCCACACGTCCACCGACTGGCCGTTCTTCACCAGCGGGCCGAACCGCTCGCCGAGCCCGTACACGAAGTGGTCGACGCCGAGGTCGAGCTGCTCGCGCACGTAGTGCCGGCCGTCGTCGGTGTCGATGACCGCGGTCGCCTTGGGCCGGGTGCCGGTCAGCCGGCGGCCCCCGGCCAGGAAGTCCACCGCCCACTCGTCGCCGCGGGCGAACCGCACGGTCAGCTCGCCCGAGGTGAGGGTGGCCGCGTCCTCGGCCACCTCCGCCGCGGCGTCCGCGGGCGGGTCGGTGGCCAGCGCGAACGCCGGGCCGCGCGGCTCCTCCCCGGCGAAGTGGGTGATCGTCACGCCGATGACGTCCGGCATCGGCGCCGTGCACTCGAACGTGACCAGCGGCCCCTTCAGCAGGTCGCCGCGGTGCCGGATGCGCTGGACGGGCGCGTGGACGACCAGCGAGGCGCCGCCCGGCCCCGCCTCCCCCGTGCCGGACGACACCGCGGAGGACGCCGTGCAGTCGAGGACCTCGACCGGGTGCACGGCGCGCACGCCCTCGCGCATCATCCAGTAGCCGTCGCTGAACTTCATTACTTGATCGCTCCTGCCGTGAGGCCGCGGGACAGCGTGCGCTGGAAGATGAGGAAGAAGACCACGGTGGGCAGCAGCCCGAGCAGCGAGGCGGCGCTGGACATGGTGGCGTCCATCAGCCGCTGCCCCTGCAGCACGCCCAGCGCCACCGACACCGTCTGGTTGTCGTTGCTGACCAGGAACACCAGCGGGATCAGGAACTCGTTCCAGGTCCACACGAAGAAGAAGACCACCAGCACCGCCATGGTCGGCCGGATCACCGGCACGACCACCTGCCACAGCACCTGCCACCGGCTCGCGCCGTCGATCCGCGCCGCCTCCAGCAGCGGGCGCGGGAACGCCGCCAGCACCGACGCCAGCAGGTAGGTGCCGAACGCGCTCTGGATCACCGTGAAGACGATGATCACGGCGAGCCGGGTGTCGTACAGGCCGACCTGCTTGGACAGGTGGTACAGCGGGTAGACCAGCGCCTCCTGCGGCAGTGTGTTGGCCAGCAGCAGGAGCACCAGGATCCACATCCGGCCCCGGATCCGGCCGATGCCGAGCGCGTAGGCGTTCAGCACCGACAGCAGCACCGCCAGGACGGCCACGGACCCGCTGATGAGCGCGCTGTTCAGCAGCACCTGCCCGAAGCCGACCCGCTCCCAGAACGCGGTGATGCCGTCGAGATTGAGCCCCTCCGGCAGCGCCAGCGGGCCGTTGGTGGAGTACTCCTGCGGCGTCTTCAGCGCGTTCAGCACCACCACGCCGAACGGGACCAGCATGATCCCGGCCAGCCCGAGCAGCGCCACCAGCACCAGGTAGGCCGAGGGGCCGCGGCGCCGCCGGCGGGGCCGGCCGCGCCGCGAGCGGTCGGCGCGGGCGCCTGTCGCCGATCCGGTGAGGGCGGTGGTCATCGCTCCCCCTCCGGGCCCTGCCCGGCCCGGCCCTGCAGGCGGAGGAACACCACGGTCAGCGCCACGATGATCAGCGTGAGCACGGTGGTGATCGCGGAGCCGTAGCCGACCTCGGTCTTGTCGAAGAAGTTCTGGTACGAGTAGTAGGAGGGCACGTTGGTCGCCCCGCCGGGGCCGCCCTTGGTGAGGACGTAGATCGGCGCGAACACCTTCAGCGACGCGATGGTCGTCCACAGCAGCACCACGAAGATCTCCGGCCGGATCTGCGGCACCGTGACGTGCCAGAACCGCCGCCACCAGGTGGCGCCGTCGATCTCGGCCGCCTCGTACAGGGACGGCTCCACCCGCTGCAGCCCGGACATGAACACCACCAGCGGGAACCCGATCTGCACCCACACCATGACGGCCATCACGGCCCACAGCGCGGTGCCGGGGTCGCCGAGCCAGTCGCGCGCGAGCGAGTCCAGGCCGAGCGTGCGCAGCACCTCGTTGACCGCGCCGCTGTCGGGGTTGAGCAGCCAGCTCCACACCACGCCGGCGATGACCATCGGCAGCACCTGCGGCAGGTAGATGCACGCGCGCAGGAAGCTTGCGGGGCGCGGACCGAAGTGGCGGTCCACCAGGTCGGTCAGCAGCGCGGCCAGCACCAGCCCGATCCCGGTCGGCGCGATAGCCATCGCCAGGATGACCAGCGCGTTGTTGCGGAACGAGGACCAGAACTCCCCGTCCCCGGCCAGTTCCCGGTAGTTGGCCAGGCCGACCCATTCGGGGGTGCCGACGCCGGCCCACTCGGTGAAGCTGGTGCCGACGTTCATCAGGAACGGCACCCCGATGACGCCGGTGAACAGGACCAGGCCGGGGATCAGGTACGGCAGGTACGCCAGCCGCTCCCGCCGCGACGCCCTGGAACGCGTGGAGCCGGAAGGCGCGGAGGTCGCAGAGGTCACTTGGGCAGGCCGTCGTCGTAGGCGCGCTGGACGGCGCCCAGGGCCTGGGCGGGCGTGGCCGTGCCGTTCATGAGCTTCTGGACCTCGGCCACCCACTTGTCATAGAACGCGGCCACCGGCCAGTCGGGGTAGTAGGCCAGGGAGTTGTTCTGGGCGAGGGTGTTGAAGTTCTCGATGAGCTTCTTGGCCTTGGGGTTGGTGATGGCCGCGGCGTCGGCCGCGACCGGGATGCCGCCCGCGTTGCCCAGCGTGTTCTGGATGTGCTTCTTCATCGTGATGTCGATGAAGTCGTAGGCGAGCTTCTTTTTCTTCGACCCCTTGGGGACGACCCACAGGTTGCCGCCCGAGCCGGGGGTCAGCTTGGCGCCCGGCCACACGGAGGTGTCCCACTCGAACTTGGCCTCCTTGGCCACGCGGCCGAACCACCAGCTGCCGGAGAACATCATCGGGAACTTGCCGCTCATGAACGCGACCCCGGCGTCCTCGGCCTTGATCCCCACCGAGCTCCTGGAGACGTAGCCCTTCTTCACCCAGTCGGCGAAAGTGGCGGCGCCGTAGGTCCAGGCGGGGTCGGTGAGGTTCGCCTTGGACGTGTAGCGCTGGAAGGCGTCCACCCAGGGACGGTCGGCCTTGTCCAGGGCGAGCTGGTAGACGAACTGGTGCGCCATGTACTCGGCGCCCGCGTTGGTCAGGGGGACGACGTTCTTCTTGACGAAGGCGTCCATCGCGGCGACCAGTTCGGCGTAGGTGCTGGGCACCTTGACGTCGTGCTGCTCGAACAGGTCCTTGTTGTAGTAGACCTGCAGGTACTCGGCGTAGTTGGGCACCCCGAACCACTTGTCGCCGCCCATGGTGCCCTTGGCGTCGTACTTGGAGGTGACCTGGACGTTGGGGCTGAGCAGCTTGTCCCAGCCGCGCTTGGTGACCTCCGAGGTCATGTCCTCCAGGAGGCCCTGCCGCGACAGCATGCCCGCGGTGGCGTTGCCCTTGTTGTACTCCATGACGTCGGGGGCGTCCTTGGAGTTGAGCACCATCGGCGCGGTCTTCTGGATCTGCTCGAAGCCCTTCTCCTCGAACTTCACCTTGACGCCGGGGTGGGTGCTCTCGAACTCCTTGATCGCCTGGCTCCAGGCCACGCCCATGGCGCTCTCGGGGGCCTCGTAGTGCCACAGGCGCAGTTCGTTGGGGTTGGACTCGGCGCCGCCTCCGCACGCGGCCAGCACGAGGGATCCCGCGGCGAGCACGGCCGTCAGCGCCGCGCTCCCGGGTGCCTTGATCATGGGTTTCCTCCGGGGGGTGGGTATCGAGGGCCCGTTGAGTCGAAGCGCTTCGACTGAAGATCGTGCGGGGATCGTATGCCTCGCGTGAGCTGCGACACAATACTTCCGACCGCACCGAAATCGGCGCGGGCCGCTGACCTGGGGCGTTGCATGGGAGCGCTCCCATATTGACCAAGCAGTGCCACGGGAGCGATGCGCCGCCCCCGTGGCCGCCGGACTGTCAGCGGGTTCCGTAGAGATGCTCCAGGGCGAGCTGGTCGAGGCGCTCGAACGCCATGCCGCGCTCGGCGAGCCCCTCGATGTCGGGCGTGAAGTCGCGCACCGCGCGCCAGTCCTCGCCCTCGGCCAGGGTGGGCACGGCCAGCTCGTCGACACGCGCGGCGCGCAGGGCCTCCCGTACCTCGGGGTCGGCGCGGAACGCCCGCGCCTTCTCCCGCAGGATCAGCCAGTTGCGCATGCAGCCGCGCGCCGACTCCCACACGCCCTCGTCGTCCTCGGTGCGCGGCGGCTTGAAGTCGAAGTGGACCGGGCCGTCGTAGTCGCTGTGCTCGATCAGGTCGACCACCCAGAACGCGCCGCGCGCGTTCCCCGCGCCGAACCGCAGGTCCTGGTCGTAGCGCGGGCCGTGCTGGCCGTTCAGGTCGATGTGGAACAGCTTGCCGTGCCACAGCGCCTGCGCCAGGCCGTGCACGTAGTTGAGCCCGGCCATCTCCTCGTGCCCCACCTCGGGGTTGAGGCCCACCAGGTCGGGACGCTCCAGCGCCTCGATGAACGCCAGCGCGTGCCCGACGGTCGGCAGCAGGATGTCGCCGCGCGGCTCGTTCGGCTTCGGCTCGATGGCGAACCTCAGGTCGTAGCCCTTCTCCACGACATAGGACGCGAGGGTGTCGAACGCCTCCTTGTAGCGGTCCAACGCGGTCCGCACGTCCTTGGCCGCACCCGACTCGGCACCCTCCCGGCCGCCCCAGCAGACGTAGGTGCGGGCCCCGAGCTCGGCGGCCAGGTCCAGGTTGTCCATCACCTTGCGCAGCGCGAACCGGCGCACGTCCCGGTCGTTGGCGGTGAACGCGCCGTCCTTGAACACCGGATGCGAGAACAGGTTGGTGGTCGCGGTCGTCACCACCAGCCCGGTCTCGTCCAGGGCCTTGCGGAACGCACCGACGCGCTCGTCCCGCTCGGCGGCGGTCGCGTCGAAGTCGAACACGTCGTTGTCGTGGAAGTTCACGCCGTAGGCGCCCAGCTCGGCCAGCTTCCGCACGGCGCGGTCGGCGGGCATCGGCGGGCGGGTGCCGGGGCCGAACACGTCGACCCCCTGCCAGCCCACCGTCCAGATGCCGAACGAGAACCGGTCCTCCGGCCGCGGCGCGAAACGGTCGTCACTCACGATTCCTGTCCTCCAGTGGTGTCGCGCGGCCGGCGTCCCGGAGCAGGGCGTACCGGCCGCGGATCTCCTCCACCGCCGCGGCCGCGGCGGGGTCGGCGGTGTGCTCGGTGGCGGGCGGCGCGGGCCACTCCGGCGGCCGCGGCGTACCCGCCAGCGCCCACGCGGCCTGGCGGGCGGCGCCGAGCGCCACGTACTCGGCGGGTTCGGGCACGGTCACGGGCGTACCCAGGATCGCGGGCGCCAGTGCCCGGACCGCGGCCGACCGGGCCCCGCCCCCGATCAGCAGGGTGCGGCGCGGCCGGGCGCCCTGCGCGACCAGGTGGCCGGCGGCGTCGGCCAGCGAGCACAGCAGCGCCTCGACCGCGGCGCGGGCCAGGTTCTCCCGGGTGGCGTTGGACGTGGTCAGCCCGGCCAGCGTCCCGGTCGCGTCCGGGCGGTCGGGGGTGCGCTCGCCGTCGAGGTAGGGCAGCAGGGTCAGGCCCCCGGCGCCCGGCTCGGCGGCCAGCGCCAGCTCCGACAGGCCGTCCAGGCCGGCGCCCACCAGCGCGGCCGCCGAGGTCAGCACGCGCGCCGCGTTCAGCGTGCAGACCAGCGGCAGGTAGCGCCCGGTGGCGTCGGCGAACCCGGCGACCAGCCCGGACGGGTCGGCGGCGGGACGCGGCGCGACCGCGAAAACGGTGCCGGAGGTGCCGATCGACACCACCATGTCGCCCTCCGCGAGCCCCAGTCCGAGCGCGGCGCCCATGTTGTCGCCGGTGCCCGGCGCCAGCCGCCCGCCCCACGGGGTCTCGCCGACCGTCTCGGCTGGACCGGCCACCCGCGGCAGCACCGGCTCGTGCCCGAGCGCGGCCCGGACGAACTCCGGCAGGTAGCGGCCCTCGCCGGGCGACCAGTAGCCGGTACCGGAGGCGTCGCCGCGGTCGGTGACCGGCCCGGCCGCGCCCAGCCGCAGGGTCAGCCAGTCGTGCGGCAGCAGGACGGTCGCGGTGCGGCGGGCGTTGTCCGGCTCGTGCTCGGCCATCCAGCGCAGCTTGGAGACGGTGAACGAGGCGAGCGGGACGCTCCCGGCCCGCTCGGCCCAGGTCTCGGCGCCGCCCAGTTCCCCGACCAGCGCGCGGGCCTGCGGGGCGGAGCGGGTGTCGTTCCACAGCAGGGCGGGGCGGACCACGGTGCCGTCCTCGTCCAGTGCGACCATGCCGTGCTGCTGGGCGGCCACCGCCACCGCGTCGGCCCGTTCAAGCAGGTCACGGGCACGCTGAAGGGCGTCCCACCAGTGCCGCGGGTCGCATTCGGTACCGTCGGGGTGCGGTGCGGCGGCCGAGTCGACCACCGTCCCGTCCTCCGCCCGGCACAGCAGGACCTTGACCGACTGCGTCGAGGAATCGATCCCGGCGACCAGCAATGCCCCTCCTCCGGCTCCGCGGCACGGCGACCTTCGAAACTTTTCGAAAATTTCTCGGCCGTGTGCAGCCTAAACCGCTGTGTGCCGTCGCACAATGGACCGGCGGCGCGTGCCGGGGGCGGGCTCAGGGGGCGTAGTTCATCACATGGTCGTGCAGCATCCGCGGAGCCTCGGGGTCCTGGCGGCGGAACGCCTCGATCAACAGGGCGTGCTCGGCGGACTTGGAGTAGATCTCCGTCTGGTGCAGGCGCAGCGACAGCGTCGTCCACAGCTCGATGCCCAGCGACTCCCACACCGACATCAGCAGCCGGTTGCCGGCCGTTTCCACGACCTCGCGGTGGAACTCGATGCTCAGCCGCATCTGCGCGTGCAGGTCGCCGGTCTCGGCGGCCTCGGCCAGCAGGGCGTTGTGCCGCTCCAAGGCGTCCACCCGCTCGGCCAGGCGGGGCAGCGCCAGCTCGGCGGCGGTGCGCTCCAGGCCCGCCCGGACGGGGAAGATCTCGCCCAGGTCCTCCTCGGTGAACGCCCGCACCCGGGCCCCGCGGTTGGGCAGGCTCTCCACCAGCCGCAGCGCCTCCAGCTGGCGCAGCGCCTCGCGGACCGGGCCCTGGCTGACGCCCAGCTCGGCGGCGATCCGCCGCTCGACGATGCGCTCGCCCGGCTCCCAGCGGCCCGAGCTGATCCCCTCGACGATGAACTCCCGGATCTGGTCGGCGAGGCCGGTGCGCAGCAGCTGAGCGGAGACGTTCACGCGCACAATGGTAAAGGTCAGGACGGGTGCGCCAGGTGACCGCCCGGTAACTTGCGGATCAGTGCATACTGACCCTTGAGGAGATATGATCGATCATTGATCAATGATGATCGGGTGGAGTCCCGCGGCGACCCCGCGGCGCGCTCCCGAGGCCGTGAGGAGAACGCCGATGGCTGAGACCACCAGAGCACGGGGCGCGGAGACCCGGCCCCGGAGGACGCCCCGGACCAAGGCCGCCGGCCGGCCCGCCGCCGGGCCGGCGTCCGGCGCCGCGAACAACGCCGCGAACGGCGCCGTTCCGGCGCCCTCCGCCGACCGCGACGAGCTGGTCGCCTACTACCGGCGGATGCTGCTGATCCGCAGGTTCGAGGAGCGCGCCGCCCGCGCCTACACCGAGGCCAAGATCGGCGGCTACTGCCACCTCAACCTCGGCGAGGAGGCCACCGTCGTCGGGCTGATGGCCGCGCTGCGCCCCACCGACTACCTGTTCACCAACTACCGCGAGCACGGCTACGCCCTGGCCAAGGGCATCTCCGCCGACCGCGTGATGGCCGAGCTGTACGGCCGCTCCACCGGGGTGTCCAAGGGCTGGGGCGGGTCCATGCACCTGTTCGACGCCGAGGCCCGGCTGCTGGGCGGGTACGGCATCGTCGGCGGGCAGCTCCCGCTGGCCACCGGCGCGGCGCTCGCCGTCTCCTACAAGGGCGGCGACGAGGTCGTCATGTGCCAGATGGGCGACGGCACCGCCGCCATCGGCGCCTTCCACGAGTCGCTGAACATCGCCGCGCTGTGGAACCTGCCCGCCGTCTTCGTCGTGATCAACAACGGGCTCGGGATGGGCACCACCGTGCAGGCGTCCGCCGCCGAGCCCGAGCTGTACCGGCGCGGCGCCGCGTACCGGATGGAGAGCGCCCGGGTCGACGGCGCCGACGTGATCGCCGTCCGCGACGCCGCCCGCCTCGCCGTCGAACGCGCCCGCGCCGAGAGCCGCCCCTACCTGCTGGAGGCCGTCAGCCCCCGGCTGCGCGGCCACTCGGTCGTCGACCCGGCCCGCTACCGCACCAAGGAGGAGCGGCAGGCGCTGCTGGAGCGGGACCCGCTCACCGCCTTCGCCGCCCGGCTGGAGAAGGACGGCGTGCTGCCGGAGGCCGACCGCGCCGCCGTCGAGGCCGAGGTCATGGCCGAGGTCGAGGCCGCCGCCGCGTTCGCCGACCGGAGCCCGGCGCCCGACCCGTCCACCCTGTTCGACTACACCTACGCCACCCCGGTGCCGGGCGAGGCGCGCCGCCTGCCCGCCGACCCGGTCTTCCGTTCCTGAGGAGTCGTCCCATGGCACCTGCCACCTACCGCCAGGCCCTCCGGGACACGCTCCGCGCGGAGATGCTGCGCGACGAGAACGTCTTCCTGATGGGCGAGGAGATCGGGCTCTTCGAGGGCTCGTACAAGATCACCGAGGGGCTGCTCAAGGAGTTCGGCCCGCGTCGCGTCCGCGACACCCCGATCGCCGAGGAGGGCTTCGTCGGCGCGGCCATCGGCGCCGCCATGCTGGGGCTGCGCCCGGTGGTCGAGATCATGACGATCAACTTCTCGCTGCTGGCGCTGGACCAGATCGTCAACCACGCCGCCAAGATCTACGGGATGTTCGGCGGGCAGTGCAGCGTCCCGATGGTCATCCGCACCCCGGGCGGCGGCGGGCAGCAGCTCGGCGCCACCCACTCGCAGAACGTCGAGCTGTTCTACTCGTTCATCCCCGGCCTGAAGGTCCTGGCGCCGAGCACGCCCGCGGAGGCGTCGGCCATGCTCAAGGCCGCGATCCGCGACGACGACCCGGTGCTGTTCCTGGAGAACCTCGCCCTCTACAACACCAAGGGCGAGCTGCCGGCCGACGTCGCCGACATCGAGCCCGCCGAGATCGGCCGCGCCGCCGTGACCCGGCCCGGCACCGACATCACCATCATCGGCTACTCGCGGATGGCGCGGGTCGCCGCCGAGGTCGCCGAGACCCTCGCCGCGGAGGGCGTCTCCGCCGAGGTCGTCGACCTGCGCAGCCTGCGCCCGCTGGACCGCGAGACCGTCGTCGCGTCGGTGCGCCGCACCGGCTGCGCCGTGGTCGCCGAGGACGACTGGCTGACCTACGGCATCGGCGCCGAGATCGCCGCGACCATCCAGGAGGGCGCCTTCGACTGGCTGGACGCCCCGGTGCGCCGGGTGGCGATGGCCGAGGTGCCCCTGCCGTACGCCAAGTCGCTGGAGCTGGCCGCGCTGCCCTCCGCCGACTCCCTCCTCACCGCCGTCCGCGACACCCTCCGCGCGACCGGCCGCGCCGCCCTGGAGAAGACCGCCCCATGACCGAGATCCTCATGCCCCGCCTCTCCGACACCATGGAGGAGGGCGTCATCAGCTCCTGGCAGAAGAAGCCGGGAGACGCGATCGCCGTCGGCGACGTGATCGTCGACATCGAGACCGACAAGGCCGTCATGGAGTACGAGGCCTACGAGGACGGCGTGCTCGGCGAGATCCTCGTGGCGGAGGGCGAGTCGGCCCCGATCGGCGCGCCCATCGCGGTCCTCGTCCCGGCCGGCACCAAGGTCGAGCGCCCGGCCGAGGAGAAGGCCACGGTCCCGGCCGCCGCTCCGGCCCCCGCGGCTTCCGCCCCGGCTCCCCCGGCCCCGGCCGCCGCCCCGGCTGCTCCGGCGCCCGCCGCGGGCTCGCCCGCTCCGCCGCGGGCGTCGCGTCCGCCGTCGTCCCCGCTGGCGCGGCGCCTGGCCCGCGACCACGGGATCGACCTGGCCACGCTGACCGGCAGCGGCCCCGGCGGCCGCATCGTACGGGCCGACATCGAGGCCGCCGTACGCGCCTCCGCTCCGGCACCGGCCCCGGCTGCGGCCCCGGTGTCCGCCGCGCCCGCTCCGAAGGTCGACGACGCCGACGTGGAACGCGTCCCGCTGAACCGCTTCCGCAAGGTCGCGGCCCGCCGCCTCACCGAGAGCAAGCGGAACGCCCCGCACTTCTACCTCACCCGCGAGGTCGACGCCGAGGAGCTGCTGGCCTTCCGCGCCACGCTCAACACGGCGCTCGCGCCCGCGAAGGTCAGCGTGAACGACCTGATCGTGAAGGCGTGCGCGACCGCGCTGCGCGAGCATCCCGCGGTGAACGTCTCCTACACCGAGGAGGAGCTGCTCTTCCACCAGCGGGTGAACGTGGGCGTCGCCGTGGCCGTCGACGACGGCCTGCTCGTCCCGGTGATCAGGGACGCCGACCGCAAGAGCGTCTCGCGGATCGGCGCCGAGACCCGCGAGCTGGCCGGGAAGGCCCGCGAGGGCAGGCTGACCGCCCAGGAGATGAGCGGCGGCACGTTCAGCGTCAGCAACCTGGGCATGTACGGCATCGCCTCCTTCGCCGCGGTGATCAACCCGCCGGAGGCGGCGATCCTGGCGGTCGGCGCGGTCCGCGACGAGCCGGTCGTCCGCGACGGCCAGGTCGTCCCGGGCAAGCGCCTGTCGGTGACGCTGTCGGTGGACCACCGCGCCTGCGACGGCGCCACCGGCGCCGCCTTCCTCGCCCACCTCGCCGAACTCCTGGAGAACCCGCTGCTCATCGTCGCCTGAGGCCGCTCCGCGCGTCAGGGCGAGCGTCCCTGACGCGCGGCGGGCTGGCAGCGGGGAAGGGTGAGGTCGGCCTGGACGGCGCTGTGGTCGGTCTCGGGCAGTTCATGCGTGGTGAACCGCTCCATCGCGACGCGGCGATCGGCGAGCACGTGGCCGAGCGCCACCCGCGGGGACGCGGTGCGGCCCCGCCGTGGGAGGCGGGGCTGGGTACGCGTTGTGCTGTCAGCCGGGAGTCCCGGTACGCGCCTCGCTCGGGGACAGGGGGCGGAGGATGGTCGTGTAGGTGTACGTCCGGTCGGGGCGGACCTGGTACTCGGGGCGTACGGGGTTGGGGGTGTCGCCCACACCCGTCACGGCATGGTTCACGTGCAGGGTGTTCCAGCCCTTGTTGCGTTGGCGGGCGAAGGGGTAGAGGGCCCGATCCAGGTCGTCGTACTGGGTGGCGCTGACTTCCAGGTCTCCGCCCACGAGGAGGCCCGCGCGGCCGTCGGTGAGCATCGCCCAGCGCACGTCGTCGTGGTTGCCATAGTCCTGGGGGCGGTAGTAGGAGACGTACTGGTCGTCCAGGGATGAGGACCAGACGCCCATACGGGTGCCGTCCTTGCGGTCGTTGTAGTTCTCCACCGGTCCGCGCCCGTACCAAGACAGGGTCGTGAAGCGGTCGGGCATCTTGACCGTGTAGCCGATGCGGGCGAGGTAGGGCAGGGAGCGTGCGCCGCCCTGGGGCACGACCTGGTGGCGCAGTTCGACCTGGCCGGAGCCGTCGATGGCGTAGGTGGTGGTCTGGTCGAAGTAGGCGTTGCCGGTGCCGGTGACCCTGCTGGGGATCTCGACCTTCACACCGGTGGTGCCGTTCGGGGTGACGGTGATCGGGCCCGGTGCGGTGGTGAGGCGGTCCAGGCCCGCCTTGCGCCAGTCCTCGCCTTCGGCGCGGCCCCAGGTGTAGGTCTCGTTGCTGATGGGCGGGCGCCACACGTCCAGTTCGGGGCCCGTGCGGATGAGCTCGGTGCCGTTGTGGCGCATCGAGGTGAGGGTGCCCTTGGCGCGGTCGAAGACGTAGCGGAAGCCGCGGCCGGTGACGACGATCCTGTCGCCCTGTTCGGTGGTCTTGACGGTGCCTGTGGGCTTCTGCCTGATACCGGGGACGGCTGAGCCGCCGGAGGAGAACTGGCCGAAGCCCACCACATGCCCCGCGGGGGCGTACCAGGTCTTCTTCTTGAGGACGACGTCGACGTTCAGCCAGCGCTCGTTCCCGGACGGGGCGGGCGGGATCGTCACCTGGGCCGAGCCGCCGGGCCCCAGGTCGAGGGGCTGCTCGCCGGAACGGATCGTGCGGCGGCCCTCGATGTGGCGCCAGCGCAGCTCCAGGTCGGAGGTGCCGGTGAACGCGCGCTCGCTGGTGACCGTGACGGTGCCGCCGTTCCCCGCGCGGGTGATGCGGATCGGTGCGTGGACCCAGGAGAGCTGGGCGAGTTCGGGCTGGAGGTAGCGGTCCGTGCCGACCAGGCCGTCCACCCCGGAGAGGCTCTGGCCGTTGGACAGGAACGAGCCCTTGCGGGTGAAGTCGTCGAAGTCGAGGGCGAGCAGGGCGTCCTTGGACGGGTCGGCGCCGGAGGCCAGTTCGGCGGGTGTCAGGGCGCGTCCGTAGATGCGGACGTCGTCGATGGTGCCCTTGGCCATGCGCCCCTTGTAGTTGTCCTGCATGGTCCCGGAGTTGCGGCCGATGTTGACGTCCCCGGACGACCAGTCGATGTTCCCCGTGTAGGGGACGCGGGCGGCCTCGCGCCCGTCGACGTAGAGGCGCAGGGCCGTGCCGTCGTAGGCGCCGGTGACGCGGTGCCAGGTGTCGTACCAGTTGGACGGCACCGGCGCGCGCACGGTGCGCCAGGTTCCGCCGCTGTGGATGTAGAACTCCAGTGTCGTCTCGTTCGACATCTTGAGGCCGTACTGGTGGTCGCCCTTGGTCATCATGGTGAAGTCGCCCGTCCAGGGGCGCGCGGGTTTGACCCGGGCGTCGAGGGTGACGGCCTTGCCGGTGAGGTCGAGCCTGCGGTCGCGGTAGACCTCGACGAAGTCGTCCAGGCCCGAGAAGTAGAGGGCTTTGCCCCTGTGGCCGTCGACCGTCTTGGGCATGCCCTGGAGCCAGGCCAGGATGTCGTTGCCCGAGGTGTCGGGTGTGGTGATGAGCGGGTGCCGGATGTTGGCCTCGGCCCAGTCCCAGATGAAGCCGCCCTGGACCTGGGGGTTGCGCCGTACGACGTCCCAGAACTCCCGGAAGTTGCCCAGGCTGTTGCCCATGGCGTGGGCGTACTCCCCCATGATGATGGGCTTCTTGGTCGAGGCGGCCTGCTGCTGGAGTCTGGCCGGGGTGGGGTAGCGGGGGCCCCACACGTCGGCGAACGGGGCGTCGCCGTCAGGGCTGTTGGGCTGGTGGTAGAGGGGACGGGTGGGATCGGCCGCCCGCGCCCATTCGGCCATCCTGTCGTGGGCCTTCCCCAGGCCTGCCTCGTTCCCGGTGTCCCAGAGGAAGACGCTGGGGTGGTTCTTGTCGCGGGCCACCATCGCCTGGAAGCGCTCCAGGAAGGCCTTCTGCCACTCGGGCCGGTCGGCCAGGCAGTCCTGCGGGTGGCCGTCGGGCTTGGTGCAGTCCTCGTAGTTGTGGGTCTCGATGTCGACCTCGTCGTCGATCCACAGCCCGCGCCGGTCGGCCAGTTCGTAGAGGTAGGGGTCGGAGGGGTAGTGCGCGGTGCGGACGGCGTTGATGTTGAGGCGCTTCATCAGGGCGACGTCGCCTTCCTGGCGCCGGCGCGTCTGGTGGCGTCCGGTGTCGGGGTCGGTCTCGGGACGGTTCACGCCCTTGATGAGAATGCGTTTGCCGTTCACCAGCAGTTGCCGGTCCCTGATCTCGATTTCCCGGAAACCGACGTTCTGGGTAGTGGTGTGGGTGATGTTTCCGGATGGGTCGCTCAGTTCCATCCGGAGTGTATAAAGATGCGGCGTTTCATCCGTCCATGTGGCGGGTTCGGAAACGGTGGTGCTCATCCGGATTGTCGCCGTTTCCCCGGTTATGGAGGTCTTGCCGGAGAAAGTCTTCACCGGGGCGCCGCCGGGGTCCAGGAGGGTCGCCTTCACGGTGTGCTCGCCCTGCGTGCCCTGCTTGCTGGCCAGGGTGAGGGTGGCGTTGAGCGTCGCGTCCCTGTAGGACGGGTCGAGGTCGGTGGTGATGGCGGCGTCGCGCACGTACGTCCTGGGCGTGGAGTAGGCCCAGACGGAACGGAAGATGCCGCTGTAGCGCCACTGGTCGACGTCCTCCAGGTAGGAGCCAGCGCTCCACCGGTGCACCTGCACCGCCACCGTGTTGGCGCCGGGACGGACATGGTCGCTGACGTCGAACTCGGCGGGCGTGTAGCCGCCCTGGTCGTAGCCGGCGTACTCGCCGTTCACCCACACGAAGTAGGCGCTGGTCACGCCCTCGAAGCGCAGGAAGGTGCGGCGCCCGTCCCAGTCGCGGGGGATGTCGAGGGTCTTGACGTAGGCGCCGGTCGGGTTGATGTCGCGCGGGGTCCTGGGCGGGTCGTCCGGCCACACCTCGGTGGGGATGTTCCGGAACACCGGGTGGTCGAGCCGGTCGCTCTGCCAGGTGTGGGGCACCTTCACCTTGGGCCAGGCGGAGGTGTCGTACCCCTTGCCGTGGAAGCCGGCGGGGACCTCACCCGGGCGCTCGGCCATCTTCAGGCGCCACTCGCCGTCCAGGGTGCGGGTCCAGCGGCGGGCGTCGGAGGGCCGCAGCACGGCGTGGGCGGGTTCCTGGCCCTCGGCGACCATCTCCGGGTCGTCGAGGTAGGTGTAGGCGTCCGGTGGCGGGGCGAGGCGGGGGGCGGCGGTGGCGGCGCCCTGGACGAGCGTCAGCACGAGCGCGGTCATCGCCAGTACGGCGGTCGCCGCGCGGGCGGGGGACGGGGCCGGAGGCCGAAGGGACAGGGCCAGTGGCCGATGGGCCGGGAATGGAAGGCGTGGGAGCAGAAAGCGTGCGGGCATGTACGCGGCGCCTCCTCGCGGGCCGCCCCCTGACAAGGCCCGAAACAGCGTTAGACGGACGGGGTGGACGTCTATGCCTGGGACGTTAAGCGGCGCGTGGGACTCCGTCAATGCTCCTTTCAGATATTGATCAAAACCTGCCGAACGCAACCCGCCGGATGAAACTTCCCGTGCCGCAACGTCCCGGGACCGAACCGTCACGCGAACCGCCACGCGAAGCGGGGAGCGAAACGCAGAGCAAAACGGGCGAATGGGTCGGCGGATAAACGGCTAGTCGATCCGGAAGAGGTTGTCGTCGATCCGGTCGAGCGCGAGCCGCACGGCGCCCAGTCCCACGGCCTCGTCGCCGAGCCGGGACGCCTCGATGCGGGGATCGCTGAGGCACAGCGGCCGCACCCGGCGCCGCAGCTCGTCGATGAGCCGGTCGCCGGCCCGGGTCATGGCACCGCCGACGACGATCATCTCGGGGTCGATGGCGAGGGCCATCGCGGCGATGCCGCGGCTCATCCGGGCGGCGAGCCGCTCGACCAGGGCGACGGCCTCGGGGTCGTCGTCCCGCGCGGCGGCCAGGACCGCCTCGGCCTCGCCCTCGCCCGGCCCGGACCGGCCGATCGGCGCGCCGGTGAGGGCGGCCATGGTGTCGCGCAGGCCCAGCTCGGGCAGCATCCCGATCTCGCCGGCGGCGCCCCAGCGGCCGCGGTGCAGGCGGCCGCCGATGACGGCGCCGACTCCGGTGTGCAGCCCGGCCAGCACGCAGATCACGTCGTCGACGTCCTCGGCGATGCCGCGCCAGCGCTCGGCGATGGCGGCGAGGTTGGCGTCGTTCTCCACGTACACCGGGCAGGAGAAGGAGCGGCCCAGCTCGCGGGCCAGGTGGAGGCCCTGCCAGCCGGGGACGACGGTGCAGAACGCCACCGAGCCGTCGGGCGCGACGACGCCGGGGGTGCCGGCCGCCACCGCCCACAGCGCCGAGCGCTCGACGCCGGACCCGGCCAGGCAGGCCTTGATCGCCGCGCGTACGGCGGCGAGCCGTTCGGGGGGCTCCCAGCCGACGTCCAGGCCGGCGCGGTGGGAGCCGACGACCTCGCCGTTGAGGTCGGCGACGAAGATCTGCACCCAGTGCGCGTCGATGTCGAGGCCGAGCGCGTAGCCGGCGTCGGCGCGGAAGCGGTAGCGGCGGGCGGGCCGGCCGAGGCCGGTTCCGGTGCGCGGCGCGACCTCGGTGACCAGGCCGCGGTCGGCCAGCTCGGCGATCACGCCCTCGGTGGTGGGGCGGGACAGCCCGACCTGGCGGGCCAGCTCGCTGAGGGTCGGCTCGCCGCCGGCGCGCAGGGCGCGCAGCGTGGCGGCGGAGTTGAGCCGGCGGAGCACCGACGGGTCGCCCCCGTGCAGGGCGGCCTTCCTCTCTCCGGGGAGCCGTCCCCCCTCGGAGGACGCGGCCCCGCCGGGGGGAGCGGGGGATCGTCCCCCGTCGAAACCTTCGGACACGTCACCTCATGATCGGAAATCGGCCCTTGACAGGGATGGGCGGACCGAGGACATTATTGCCAACCTACTTATGAAATGTCCCTTCGTAAAGGGAACCGCAGCTCAGAGGGCAGGTGACGGGTTGGCGCCAGTCGACACCACGGGACCCGCGATCGCGGTCGTGGGGGCGGGCCTGCGCGGCACCGCCTACGCGCGGCGGGTGCTGGCCGCCGGCCGCGGCCGGGTGGTCGCGGTGGCCGAGCCGGATCCGGTACGGCGCGAGCGGTTCGCGGCCGAGCACCGGATCCCGCCCGGCCGGGTCTTCCCCGGCTGGCGCGAACTGGCCGCCGCCGGAGCCGGGCACGGCGCCGGGCGCCTGGCGGACGGCGTGATCATCGCGACGCAGGACGCCGAGCACGCCGAACCGGCCGTACGGCTCGCCGGGCAGGGCTACCACATCCTGCTGGAGAAGCCGATGGCCACCACCGAGGCCGACGCGGAGCGGGTGGTCGCCGCCGTCGAGCGCGCCGGGACCATGCTGGCCGTCTGTCACGTGCTCCGTTATACGCCCTACACCCGGGCGATCAGGCGGCTGATCGAGGACGGCCGGATCGGGACGCCGATCAGCGTCCAGCATCTGGAGCCGGTCGGCTGGTGGCACCACGCCCACTCCTACGTCCGCGGGAACTGGCGCCGGGAGGACGAGTCCGGCCCGATGCTGATGACCAAGTCGGTGCACGACATCGACTGGATCGTGCACGTGATGGGCGAACTGCCGTCCCGGGTCGCCTCGTTCGGGCGGCTGTCGCACCTGCGCCCCGAGAACCGCCCGGCCGGTGCGGCCGACCGCTGCCTGGACTGCCCGATCGAACCGGGCTGCGCGTACTCGGCCAAGCGGCTCTACCTGTCCTGCCTCGGCGACCCCGAACGGGAGACCTGGCCGCTCGGCGCGGTCACCCACGACCTCACCGGGGAAGGCGTGCTGAGGGCGCTGCGCGAAGGCCCGTACGGGCGCTGCGTGTACGCCTGCGACAACGACGTGGTCGACCACCAGGTCGTCAACATGGAGTTCCCGTCCGGGGCGACCGGCACCTTCACCGTGACCGCCTTCTCCCCGTACGCCCAGCGGCAGACCCGGATCTTCGGCTCGGCGGGCTGCGTCGAGGGCGACGGCGTGCGGATCTCGCTGCGCGACTTCGTCACCGGCGAGCTGGAGACCTTCGACACCGGGTCCGATCACGAGTCGCCCGACGGCCGGCACGACGCGGCCGACGAGGCCCTGGCCGACGCCTTCGTGGAGGCGCTGGCCACCGGCGACCCCTCCCCGCTCAGCTCCAACGGCAGGCAGAGCCTGGACTCGCACCGCGTGGTGTGGGCGGCCGAGCGCGCCCGGCACGCGGGCACGGTCGTCGACCTCGCCCCACCCCCAGGCGACCTCGCCCCTTCCCCAGGCGACCCCGTCTCGCCTCAGGACGGGCCCGCCACCCCACCCCCGCACTCCCCCGCGAAAGGTACTGGGATCCGATGACCAAGAAACTCTTCGCCGGAGCCGCGCCGGCCCTGGCCCTGACGCTCGCGCTGGGCGCCTGCGGCGGCTCCGGCGGGGGCGAGGCGTCCGCGCCGGCCACCAACCAGGGGCGCGGGAACATCACCTTCGCCACCGGCAAGGACCTGTCCGGCACCGTCCAGAAGCTGGCCGCCCGGTGGAACGCCGCCCACCCCAAGGAGCAGGTGCGGATCATCGAGCTGCCCGAGGACGGCGACCAGACCCGCCGGCAGCTCGTCCAGAACGCCCAGATCAAGTCGGACGCCTACGACGTGATCCGCCTGGACGCGGTGTGGACGGCCGAGTTCGCCGCCCGCCGCTGGGTGCTGCCCCTGGACGAGACCGGGATGGACCCGGGCACGTTCGTCCCGGCCGCCCTGGAGACCGGCAAGTACCGCGGCAAGCTGTACGCCGCGCCGTGGCTCACCGGCACCGGCATCCTCTACTACCGCAAGGACCTGCTGGACGCGGCGGGCGTGAAGAGCCCGCCCACGACCTGGGCCCAGCTCCAGGACGCCTGCGCCAAGGTGAAGGAGACCCCCGAGGGCAAGGGGGTCGACTGCTACGCGGGCCAGTACGACAAGTACGAGGGCCTCACCGTCAACTACTCCGAGGCGGTGCAGTCGGCCGGAGGCCAGGTCTTCGATGCGAGCGGCAAGCCCCAGGTGACCACGCCCCAGGCCAAGGCCGGGCTCCAGTTCCTGGTGGACGGCTTCAAGAACGGCACGATCCCGTCCAAGGGCGTCACCCTGAAGGAGGAGGAGGGCCGCCGCGCGTTCCAGGACGGCGGGCTCGTCTTCCACCGCAATTGGGCCTATGTGTACGCGCTCGCCTCCGCCAAGGACGGCACGTCCAAGGTGAACGGCAAGTTCGACGTCGCGCCCCTGCCCGGCAAGGACGGCCCGGGGTCGGGCACGCTCGGCGGCAACAACCTGTCGGTGTCGGCCTTCTCCAAGCACCAGGCCACCGCGCGGGACTTCGTCCAGTACATCGTGAGCCTGGACGTGCAGCGCGAGTACGGCAAGGAGCAGTCGTTCCCGCTGTCGCGGTCCGCGCTCTACGACGACCCGGCGATGATCAAGCAGTACCCGTACCTGCCGGTCATGAAGAAGAGCCTGGAGGCCGCCAGGCCGCGGCCGGTCGCGATCCGCTACAGCGAGGTGAGCGCGGCCGTCCAGGACCACGTCACCGCGGCGGTCACCGGGAAGAAGACGGTGGACCAGGCGTCGGCCGACCTGCAGACCGCCCTGTCGGGCCTGGCGGACTGACCGCGAGCGATGAGGAACCCGACCACCGACGCCGGCCGCGATCCGGCCGCGCCGTCGGTCACGTCCCCGGCCGGGAACGCCTCCCCAGGCCACGAGGGCCCCGGCCGGGGACGGCCGTCCCGCCCGCCGGGACGACCGTCCCGGCGGGCACGCGGGCGCGGAAACGGGCGGCACGGCGGCGGGCAGTTCGGCGACGGGCGGCACGGCGACGGGCACGGGCGGCTGGCGGCGGCGCTGCTGTCGCCCACCTTCGCCGTGCTGGGCGTGGTGATCGCGTTCCCGATCGTCGCGGCGGTGTGGGACTCGCTGCACCGCACCAGCGAAGAGGTGGACGCCGGCGGCATGGTCGTGCAGGCCGAGCGGTTCAGCGGCCTCGCCAACTACACCTCGCTGATCGGGAACGACCGGTTCACCACCGCGCTGTGGAACACCACGTTCTTCACCGTCACCACGGTCGCGATCGAGACCGTCATCGGGCTGGCGATGGCGCTGCTGATGCACCGGGCGTTCCGCGGCCGGGCGGTCTTCCGGGCCAGCGTGCTGGTGCCGTGGGCGATCCCCACCGCGATCTCCGCGCTGCTGTGGCGGTGGATCTTCTCCGCGGACGGGGTGGCCAACGCGGTCCTGGGCCGGGAGATCCTGTGGACCGCCGACGGGCTGGAGGCCAAACTCGCGGTGATCATCGCCGACACCTGGAAGACGGCGCCGTTCGTGGCGCTGCTGGTGCTGGCCGGCCTCCAGGTGATCCCGGAGGAGGTGTACGAGGCGGCCCGCGTCGACGGCGCCGGGGCGTGGCAGCGCCTCCGCAGTGTCACGCTGCCGCTGGTGATGCCGTCGCTGCTGGTCGCGGTGATGTTCCGGATGATGGACTCGCTGCGGATGTTCGACCTCCCGCAGGTCCTGATCGGCACCCGCAAGCCGTCGGTGGAGACCCTCTCCCAGCTCGCCTGGGACGAGGCGATGAACCTCCGGTACGGCCCGGCCGCCGCCACCGCGACCGTCCTGTTCCTCTACATCGCCCTGGCCGCCTACGTCTTCGTGCGGCTCCTAGGCGCCGACGTCATCGGCGAGGAGGACGACGCATGATCCGGCGGTGGACCGACCGGCTCTCCCCGGTCCTCATGGCGCTGTTCTGCCTGGCGCCGTTCTACTGGATGGTCGTCTCCAGCCTGCGCCGCACCAACGACGTCCTCGACATGTCGGTGCTGCCCAGCCCCTTCTCGCTGGAGAACTACCGGGCCGTGTTCCAGCCCGGCAACGGCTTCGTCCGCGCGCTCGGCAACAGCGTGGTGGTGGCCGGGACCACCACCGTGCTCACACTGGTCATCGGGACCACCGCCGCGTACGCGCTGGCGCGGCTGCGGTTCCGGTTCAAGCGGGCGGTGCTGGCGATCGTGGTGTCCACCTCGATGTTCCCCGGCAGCCTGCTGATCGTCCCGCTGCTGCGGCTGTTCACCGACATCGGCTGGGTCAACTCCTACCAGGCGATGGTGGTGCCGAACCTGTCGTTCGCGCTGCCGCTGGCGGTGTGGAACCTGACCGCCTTCTTCCGCAGGCTGCCGTTCGAGCTGGAGCAGGCCGCGATGGTGGACGGCTGCACCGCCGGGCAGGCCTTCCGGAGGATCATCCTGCCGCTGGCCGCGCCCGGGGTGTTCACCACCGCGATCATCACGTTCGTGGTGGCGTGGAACGAGTACCTGATCGCGGTCAGCATGGTCAACGAGCAGTCGATGAAGACCGCCAACGTCATCGTCGCCCAGTTCACCGGCCAGCACGGCTACGACCAGCCGTTCGGCACCCAGATGGCGGCCGGGGTGATCGTCACCGTGCCGCTGGTGCTGGTCGTCCTGGCCTTCCAGCGCCGCATCGTCGCCGGTCTCACCTCCGGCGGCCTCAAGTGACCCCGTGATCGCACCGCTGCTGCTCACCGCGGGTTGATCCGCCGGACCGATCCCGTCCACCCGACGTGCCCAAGATTCCTCCAGTCGCCCCCGCGCGGGGCCCTATCCCTCTGGAGTACGTGCATGAGATCCCCCCTGCCCGCCCCCAGGCGCCGGTCGTTCCTGGCCATGACCGGCGTCGGCGCCGCCGCGTTCGCGGTCGGTACCGGTCACGCCGCCGCCGACGAGACCATCGGCGGCAAGGTGCCCGCCGACCCGTTCGGGCTGGGCGTCGCGTCCGGCGACCCGCTGCCCGACGGCGTCGTGCTGTGGACGAGGCTGGCGCCCGCCCCGCTGGCCCCGGACGGGCACGGCGGGATGCCGCCGCGCCCGTACACGGTGCGGTACGAGGTCGCCGAGGACGAGGCGTTCACCCGCGTGGTCAAGCGGGGCCAGGCCGTGGCGACACCCGAGCTGGCCCACTCCGTCCACGCCGAGGTGCACGGACTGCGTCCCGGCCGGGAGTACTTCTACCGGTTCCGCGCGGGTTCGGAGCTGAGCCCGGTTGGCCGTACGAAGACGGCGCCCGCCCCTGGGGCGACGCCGTCCGCGCTGCGTTTCGCCACCGCGTCCTGTGCCGCCTGGTACCACGGGCACTTCACCGCCTACGAGCACATGGCCAAGGAGCAGGACCTCGACCTCGTCCTGTTCCTGGGCGACTACATCTACGAGTACGGCATCACCCAGACCAACCTGTGGCGCCAGGGCGTGCCCCTGCCCGCCCCGGAGCACGCCGTCGAGATCCAGACCCTTGAGCAGTACCGCCTCCGCTACGCCCTGTTCAAGACCGATCCCGACCTGCAGGCCGCGCACGCCAACGCGCCCTGGCTGTTCACCACCGATGACCACGAGGTGCAGAACAACTACGCCGACGAGTGGTCGGAGACCGGGATCCCGGCCGCCGACTTCCTGCGCCGCCGGGCCGTGGCCTACCGCGCCTTCTACGAGAACTTGCCGCTGCGCAGCGTGATGCGCCCGGACGGCCCCGACCTGGACCTCTACCGGCGCTACCGCTGGGGCCGCCTGGCCCAGATCGACATGCTCGACAACCGGCAGTTCCGCGACGTCTACCCCGCCGGGCAGGTCATCGATAACTCCCCCGAACGGCACGACCCGCGCCGCACGATCCTCGGCGGCCGCCAGGAGAAGTGGCTCTACGACGGCCTCCGCGGGTCCGACGCGACCTGGAACCTGCTCGGCACCGGCGTCGTCATGGCCCAGATCGACCGCGACACCGGCTCCGGCGAGCTCTACAGCAACGACATGTGGGACGGCTTCCCCGCCAACCGCGACCGGCTGTGGGACGCCTTCGCCCGCCATGAGATCGCCAACCCGGTGGTGCTGTCCGGCGACATCCACCGCCATGTCGCCGCCGAACTTAAGGCCGACTGGAAGGACCCGGGCTCGCGCACGATCGGCACCGAGCTGGTCACCGGGTCGATCGCCTCCGACGGCGACGGCGCCGAGACCGACGGGACCGGCCCGATCTGGCTGGGCAACCCGCACGTCAAGCTCTACAACGCCCGCCGCGGCTACGTCAGCGCCACCCTCACGCCGCGGCAACTCACCTCCGAGTTCAAGACCGTCCCCTATGTCCGCCAGCCCGGCGCCCCGATCCGCACCACGGCGCGCTTCGTCACCGAGGCCGGACGGCCCGGCCTGAATCGAGAGGTGTGACCGATGACCGATACCGCCGTCAACCGCCGCTCCGCCCTCGGCCTGGGACAGGCGTCGCGAGGGCCGCGTCCCGTCGAGCGCCTGCGCGGCACGGGCGAGATCGGCCGGGTCCGGCTGACCTGGAAGGGCGAGGCGTACGAACCCCTCGTCGACCACTACGCCGTCTACGGGTCGCGGTCGCGCGGCTTCGAGATCGGCCCGGAGACGCTCCTCGGCAAGACCGTGTACACCTACTTCCTGCACGACCGCATGGGCGGACGCCGCCAGGACTGGCACTACCGCGTCGTCACCGTGGACGCCGCCGGGAACCGCAGCCGCCCCACGGCGGAGCTGTCCGCCCACAGCGCCGAGTCGGTGACCGTCTCCGGCAAGGCCCTGGCCACGGTCGGGAACTTCGACCACAAGACCCTGGAGCTCGCCCTGGCCCCGGCGGGCTACGCCCAATACCGGACGCGTTTCCCCAACGGGGTCGACTACACCTACGGCACGAGCTCTCCCGGGACGGACTGGTCCTACATCCAGCCGGGCCCGTCCGACGCCTGGGCGGGCAACAAGGCGAGCCGCACGACGTTCCGGTTCCCGTTGGAGAGCGTCCCCACCGCCGAGACGTGGCTGGCCATCTGGCTCGTGGACACCCACGCCTCCATTCCGGGCACGATCCAGCTCGCCCTCAACGGCACCCCCGTACGCGAGGTCAAGCTGGAGAACGGTGGCACCCGCGGCTCGCTGGAGGGCGACGCCACCCTTCCCAACACTCCGCTCAAGCCGTCCTACGTCGAACTGGCCCTGCCCTTGTCCGCGCTCAAGGCGGGGGAGAACGTCCTGACCATCGACAAGCAGATCGGTTCCTGGCACGCCTTCGACGCACTGGGCGTCTTCACACGTTGAACGCATGAGAAAGGGGTGGCCGGCCCCACCCGGCCACCCCTTTCCGGCGCGGCTTTCCGCCGCCGGCGGCGGCGTACGGCCGGGACGCGGGTCGAGGCGTGGTCAGGCGGGGCCAGCGAACCAGGTGATCAGTGGCGGCCGGTCAGCGGCGGTAGGTCAGGCCGTAGCCGAACGGGAACAGCGGCGCCTTGCCGTCACCGCGGTTGATCGGCTGCTGGTCGGCGCTCTTCATCCATGTCACCGGGAGCTTGCCGGTGGGCCGGGTGACGCCGAACAGCACGTCGGCCACGCCGCGTCCCTCGGTCCCCGGCAGCCACGACGCCAGCAGCGCGTTCCACCGCGGCAGCTCCGCCGCGACGTCCAGCGGACGGCCCGAGACCAGCACCACGATCACCGGCACGCCGGAGGCGCGCAGCCGCTCGATCGTCTGCAGGTCCTCGGCGTCCAGCCCCATCGCGCCGGGCCGGTCGCCCATGAACTCGGCGTACGGCTTCTCGCCGACCACCGCCACCGCGGCCTTGTACGACCCGTCGATGCCGGTGCCGTCCTTGTTGTAGGTGACCGTGCTGGACCGGCCGGCGGTCTCCCTGATCCCCTCAAGGACGGTGGTGCCCGGCGTGATCGGCCCGGACGAGCCCTGCCAGGTGATCGTCCAGCCGCCGGACTGGTTGCCGATGTCGTCGGCGTTCTTCCCGGCCACGAAGATCTTGTTGTTGTGCCGGGCCAGCGGGAGCACGTTCCGGTCGTTCTTCAGCAGCACCTGGGAGCGGGCCACCGCCTGCCGCGCCAGCGCCCGGTGCTCGGCGCTGCCGACGGTCCCGAGGTGGCGGCGGTCGGTCAGCGGCCGCTCGAACAGGCCCAGCTCGACCTTCTTGGTGAGGATCCGCCGGTTGGCGTCGTCGATCCGCGCCATCGGCACCCGGCCCGCCTCGACCTCGGCCTTGAGCGTCTCGATGAACCTCTTCCACTCGCTCGGCACCATCACCATGTCGATGCCCGCGTTGATCGCGGTGCTGACCTCGGCGGGGGTGAAGCCGGGCTGCCCGTCGATCTGGTCGATCCCGTTGTAGTCGGAGATCACGAAGCCGGAGAAGCGCAGCTCCCTCTTCAGCAGGTCGGTGATCAGGTACCTGTGGCCGTGCACCTTGGCGCCGTTCCACGAGCTGTAGGTGATCATCACCGAGCCGACGCCGCGGCGCAGCGCGGCCTGGAACGGCGGCAGGTGGATCCTGCGCAGCTCGGCCTCGGACACCTCGGTGTTCCCCTGGTCGGTGCCGCCCGTGGTGCCGCCGTCGCCGACGTAGTGCTTGGCGGTGGCCAGGATCGAGGTGGGGCCGCCGAGCCGCGGGCCCTGCAGCCCGGTCACGACGGACGACATCGCGGCGGGCAGCTCGGGCACCTCGCCGAACGACTCGTAGGTGCGTCCCCAGCGGTCGTTGCGGGCCACACACAGGCAGGGCGCGAAGTTCCAGTCGACGCCGGTGCCGGACACCTCCTCGGCGGTCGCGGCGCCGATCCTGCGGACCAGTTCCGGGTCGCGGGTCGCGCCGAGCCCGATGTTGTGCGGGAAGATCGTCGCGCCGACCACGTTGTTGTGGCCGTGCACGGCGTCCACGCCGTAGATGAGCGGCACGCGCCGCGGCGTCGCCAGCGCGGCCCGCTGGAAGCCGTCGTACATGTCCGCCCACGACTCGGGGGTGTTCGGCGTGGGCACCGAGCCGCCGCCCGACAGCAGCGACCCGATCCGGTACCGGGTGATGTCGTCGGCGGTGACGTTCTGCCGCTCCGGCTGCGTCATCTGGCCGATCTTCTCGTCCAGGGTCATCGTGGACAGCAGCCGTTCGACGCGGTCCTTCACCGGGCGTCCGGAGTCGAGGTGGGCGGGGGCCGTCCCCGCCGCGGCGCCGGCCGCGGCGGCGGGCAGCGTGAGCGCGGTCAGCAGGCCGAGTACGAGGGACCGGGGTGGACTGCGGTGCATCGTCGCCTCCGCTCAGGGCATGTCGGCAGATTTGTGTTCTGCCCCAACAAAAAGCAACGTAAGTCGTTCACGGCGTCGCGACAATACCCGTGAGGGACCTGCGTCCACCCCGCTCGCGGGCCCTCCGCGCCCGCGCCGTCCCGGTGCGTGACGGCGGCCATGTGGGGGACGGTGCGCCGGCGGCGACCGTCCGGCATGCGAAGGCCCCGGCCGGATCGCTTGAGTTCTAGAGGTCGTTGCAACACCCCGTCGCAGGGGATGTGCAGTGGACGACTTCGAGATCCGTGAGGACCGAAGGCCGCAAGGGCGTAAGAAGCTTCTCCGCGAGCGTGATCGCTACCTTGCCCTGGTGGCACAGGGCATGAGCAACGCGGAGGCGAGCCGGGTCGTGGGCGTGAACCCACGAACCGGGCGGGAGTGGCGTTACGGGCGGCCCGAGGGCCGCAGGAAGAGGCCGAGGTTGGCGGCGCAGGACGCGCCGGCGACCTCGGCCTCTAGCACGTCCTACCAGCGGGTGATCGAGGCCCGGGGGACGGGGCGTTACCTGGGCGAGGACGAGCGCATCCACATCGCCGACCGGCTGCGTGAGAAGGCCGGTGTCCGGACGATCGCCGCCGAACTGGGCCGCAGCCCTTCCACCATCAGCCGGGAGATCCGTCGCAACCGGCACCCCACCAGCCACCAGTACCGGCCCCATGCCGCCCAAGCACGCGCCAGGGCCAGGCGGCCCCGCCCCAAGGGCGGCAAGATCGCGAACAACCCGCGGCTGCGTGAGGTGATCCAGGACCGGCTGGGCATGAAGTGGAGTCCAGAGCAGATCAGCCGCAGTCTGCGTCTGCGCTACCCCGACCAGCCGGAGATGCAGGTGTCGCACGAGACGATCTACCAGGCACTCTACGTCCAAGGCCGGGGCGAGCTGCGCCGCGAACTCACCCGGGCGCTGCGCACCGGCCGCGCGCTGCGCAGACCACGCCGCCAACCCGGCCAGCGCATCCCGCGCTTTCCCCAGCCCATGGTGATGATCAGTGAGCGCCCGGCCGAGGCCGCCGACCGGGCGGTGCCCGGACACTGGGAAGGCGACCTGATCATCGGCAAGAACCAGGCGTCACAGATCGGCACGCTGGTCGAGCGGGCCACCCGCTATGTGATGCTGGTCCATCTCCCCGGGGCCCGTGACAGCGCGACCGTCCGCGACGCGCTCATCGACACCATCGGCACGCTCCCGGCCCATCTGCGCCGTTCGCTCACCTGGGATCAAGGCTCGGAGATGGGACTTCACCACGACTTCTCGATGGCCACCGACATGCCCGTCTACTTCTGCGATCCCTCCAGCTCCTGGCAGCGGGGCTCCAACGAAAACACCAACGGACTGTTGCGCCAGTACTTCCCCAAGGGCACCGACCTCGCCGTCCACGGCCGAGAGCACCTGGACGACGTCGCCGCCGAACTCAACTCCCGCCCACGAAAGACGCTCGGCTGGGAGACCCCAGCCGAGCGTCTCGCTAAGCTCCTGACCGAAGCCAGTTGACCATCGGTGTTGCGACGACCCCTTGAATCCGCCTCGGGCCGGGGCCTGTCCGCGCACGCTCGCCGCTACCGGCGCTCGTGGCGCCCGCCGCCGCTTGGGGGACGCATGTCGCGCCCCATCTCGCGGCCCATGTCACGCCTGCTCTCGTGCCCGCCCATCTCGCGCCCGCCCATGTCGCGGTCGGCCATCTCATGGGCGCCCATCTCGTGGCCGGTCATCTCGTGGCCGGTCATCTCGCGCTCGCCCATCCGGCCGCCGGCGGCCCCGCCGCCGGCCGGCTCGCCGCGGCCCTCGGCCAGGCCCTCGGCGCCGTCGTGCGCGATGTCGATGCGCTCCTTGCGGATCTCGTCCCGCACGGTCTGCTCGCCGGCGACCCGCTCGGCGCGCACCCGGATGCGCTCCACCGGGACGATCTCCTTGGAGACCACCGGGCGCTCCTCGTGCAGGATGATCTCCCGCTCCTCCGCCTCGCCGATGCGGAACCGGCCGATCCCCGCCTCCGCCTCGTCCTCGCCGATCGGCTCGCGCTCGATCCGCAGCTCCTCGCGGTAGACCGCGACGGTCCGCTCGATCTGCTCGATCTCGATCCGCTTGCGCAGCCGGACCCGCTCGGACATGTGCCGCTCGGTGCCCACCCGCAGCCGCTCCTCCGAGAGGGTCAGCTCGATCATGCCGTCGTCGGCGGGGGCGCCGCGCGCCGCCGCGCGCTCCCCGGCCACCCGGCCGTGGGCGGTGCGCATCTGCTCGGTCTTCGACTTCGGCTGGTCGGGCCTGGTCCTGGGCTGGTCGGTCATGGACGCGGACTCGCCCGCGACCCTCCGGCCGCCCTCGACGCCGGTCTCGCTCCCGGTCTGGGCCTGGGACGCCCGCCCGCGCATCGTCTGGTCGCGCATCGTCTGGTCGCGCATGGACTGGTCGTGCATGGCCGGGTCGCCCGCTCCCGCCGTGCCCGCGGCGCCCTTCATGCCGCCCTGCGGCTGCGCTTGCGGCTGCGCCTGTGCCTGCGCCTGCGCCGCCTGTGCCTGGGTGCGGCCCTCGCGCGCGGTGCCCACCTGGTCCGGGACGGCCTTGCGCCCGGCCGGGGCGCGGAGCCCGTAGTAGCGGTAGAGATCGGCGACCTGCTCGCGGGACAGGTGCTGGTCGGCGTCCACGGCCGGGGCGTGCTTGACCATGTCCTTGTCGTAGGGCACCTGGAGGGCGTCACCGGTGCGGCGGGCGTCGGCCAGCGGGACGAAGCTCTCCCGCGTGCCGAACCACCCGGTGTGCACTCTGACCCATTCCGGTTCTCCGGAAACGTCGTTCAGATAAACCTGCTTGACCGTCCCGACCTTGTGGCCGGAACTGTCGGTCACGTCGCAGTCCATCAGGTCCTTGATATTCGTCTGTGTCTGCACGCGAAAACACCCCTGTTCCACTGACGTCCCTGCGGGCGGGCGGCCCCGTACGCGCGCGGGCGGCCGTGCTCTCGGCAGGGCCGGATCCGGCGCCGCGCGCGACGGGTCAAGGGTTCCCCAGGCCGGACCCGCGGACGTGGACCGCGGCGACGCCCCCACTGAGCGGGGCTTCCCCCGTACCCGTTCTCCGATTCCGGAGTTGTCTGACTACTACCTGTGTTTCCGTTCTCGACCAGCGTAAACACAGTGATCGAACCCGCCCGGAGGCCGCTGCCGGGACCGTATCCGGGCAACGGGAAAAGCGGCGGCGGCCCACCGATCAGAGACCGCACAATGCGTACCGCCAATGCGCACCGAGGGGATATCCCCGAATGCGAAAAGCAGCCGGCCCGTGCAGTCGGGCCGCGCCAGCGGTCTTGGAGTGATGAACGCGGTCACTACGCACCCTGCCCACACGAACCGGACATACACGCAGCTCCTCCGGGCCGTCCCATCCAGACCTTCCGCTTCGCAGACGACCGCTGGGCCGGCGGAACGGCCTCCGTGCAGGCGACGCTCACCGACCGGCAGGGGGTCGTCTTCCACCCGGTCAGCAGCCAGATCACCCCGCGAGCGAGCCGGTGAACGCCCCTGGCCGCCGACGGCGGCCGGGACAAGGCGTCTCCGGCAGGACTCGAACCTGCGGCCTTCGGGTCCGCAACCCGACGCGCTCTCCACTGCGCCACGGAGACGAGAACTTCTGTTGGGACTTCGCTACCGAAATCCGCGTAGCGGGTGTGGGAATCGAACCCACCTGCAGCGGTTTATGAGGCCGCCGAACGCACCAGCGTTCCTACCCGCCCGGGCGGAGGGTGCGAGATTCGAACTCGCGCAGGGTCGCCCCTGACGACGGCTTAGCAAGCCGCTGCCTTACCGTTCGGCCAACCCTCCCGGGAAAAGAAGAACCGCCCTCGCGGATCCGGTCTCCGAGGGCGGTGTACGTTCAGGACGTGCTGGTCACGTCCGGTGACGCCCGGGACCGGAGAGGCTCTGGCGGCGGCTGCCGCCGCGCATTCGGCGTCGCATCCTTCCGCACCCCTTCCAGTCTCGGCCCGCTTCGTTCGACTTTCACTGTGCCGGATCGGTTCCGTGCACGCAACGCATTTTTCCACGGAAAGGCCGCCCGGACCGGGCGGCCTTTCCGTGACCCGTCAGAAGTCGGTGCCGCGGGCGACGTCCTCCCAGGCGGCGAATTCGGCGCGGGCCCGTTCGAGGCTCGCGGAGACCGCGTCGGCGGCGTCGTTGCCCAGCGGCAGCCGCAGCGGCGTCTCCTCCGCGTCCAGAGCCCGGAGGATCGCCGCGGCGGCCTTGGCCGGGTCGCCCGGCTGCTTGCCGTCGGTGCTGGGCAGGTCGCTGCGGACCGGGCCGACCGACGCCTCGTAGGCCGGCAGGGCGGCCGACTGGAGCAGCGCCCTCTCACCCGCGAACGCGGTCCGGAACGCGCCCGGCTCCACCACCAGCACCTTGATCCCGAACGGGGCGACCTCCGCGGCCAGCGCCTCCGACAGCCCCTCGATCGCGAACTTGGTGGCCGAGTAGCCGCCGACCCCCGGGAAGGAGAAGCGGCCGCCCATGCTCGACATCTGCACCACCGCGCCCGACCCCTGCTTGCGCATGTGCGGCAGCACGGCGCGGGTCAGCGCGGCCGGCCCGAAGAAGTGCAGGTCCATCAGATCCCGCAACTCCCGGTCGCCGGTCTCCTCGACCGCACCCACCAGGCCACGGCCGGCGTTGTTGACCAGCACGTCGATCCTGCCGTGCCACAGCACGGCCTCGGCCACGACTGCCGAGATCCGCGCCTGGTCGGTCACGTCCAACTGGACGGCGTTCACCCTCCCCGGGTAGGCGGCGGCCAGGTCCTCCAGCGCCTCGGGACGGCGTGCGGCGGCCACCACCGTGTCGCCGGCCTCCAGCGCCGCCTCCGCGATCGCCCTCCCGAACCCCGACGAGGCCCCCGTTATCAGCCAGACCTTCATGTCCTTACCTCCCTTGTTCGACACCCGATTAATGGCACCGCCGGGCACGGCCCGTCCAAGACAGAAGATCACTGTTTCCATAAAGAGCGCTTATGATCGCTGCATGGAGTTGCGGCAGCTGCGCTACCTTGTGGCGATCGCGGACGAGGGCAACATCGGCCGGGCCGCGCAGAACCTCTACGTCAGCCAGCCCGCCCTCTCTTACGCGCTGAAGAACCTGGAAGGAGAATTAGGCGTCCGCCTGTTCGAACGGCACGCGGGCGGCGTCACCCCGACCCCCGCCGGACGCGACGTCCTGACCGAGGCCCGCAAAACCCTCGTCCAGGCCGACCGCGTCACCGCCGCCGCCGGACGCCACCGCACCGCCCGCACGCTGCGGGTCGGGTTCGAGGCCAGCGGCGCCGGCGAGCTCACCACCAAGGCCCGTGCCGAGTTCACCCGCCGCAACCCAGGCGTCCGGGTCGAGCCCAAGCGGTTCGACTGGGGCGGAGAGGTGACCGCCCTCCGGGAAGGACGGGTGGACATCGCCTTCGTGTGGCTTCCTGCCGACCTGACGGGGTTGCACGCCGAGGTCGTCCACACCGAGCCCAGGGTGGTGGGCCTCCCCGCAGACCACCCCCTCGCCGCCAGAGGGAACGTCTCCATCATGGACGTCAAGGACGAGCCCCTCCTGTGGACCGAGCAGGCGCCCCGCGCATGGGTCGACTGGTGGGCGGTCAACCCGCGCCCGGACGGCTCTGCCCCGCGCTGGGGCCCGACCAATGACAACGTGGAGGAGATGCTGGAACAGGTGGCGGAGGGTACGGCGATCTGCTTCGCCCCGTTCAGCATGTCCCTGTACTACTCGCGGCCCGACCTCGCCTGGGTGCCGCTGACGGACGTGGAGCCCCTGCGCGTCGCCCTAGCCTGGGCCGAGGGCGACGACCCCCTCGTGCTCAGCTTCGCCGACACCGTCCGCGACCTGGCCTAGCCGGTGCCGTACCGCCCCGGCTCGGGCGTGTCGAGCGCCACTCTGAGGGCGCGCAGGGCGTGGTAGACGCGGGTCTTCACCACGTCCACCGGAATCCCCAGCGAAACGGCGGCCTCGTTGACCGACCGCTCGCGGAAGACGGTCTCGTTGAGGATCTCCCGGTGAGCGGACGGCAACGCCTGGAAGGCCCGAACGACGCTCACCGGCCGCACCCGCTCCCCCGGCCTGGCGGGAAGGTACGCGTCGGTGTTCTTGCCGGATCGCAGTGCCACGCCTCGAACCTCGCACCCGACGCCCCCCGAGAACACCCACTTATGCCGTGCTTAAGGAACCGTTGAGACACGGCTCTCGTCCCGCGATTCGGCACCCGCTGGGAGGGGTTCTGGCGGGGGTTCAGGGGTTAGAGGTCGGGGAGGTCGAAGGGGCCGTGGCCCAGGCTGTTCAGCTTTTGTTCGAAGGCGGCGGTTCCGGCGGTGCGTAGCCGGCTTTCGATCGCCTCGCCGGCGCGTTGCCGCTGGACGTCTGGGCCGGCGTCGCGGGGGTAGGCGTAGTAGACGCGATCTCTCAGTCCGCCGGCCGCGTGGACGAAGCAGAGGCTCTTGCCGGTGCGGAGGTCGGCTATATGGGCCTCGACGCCCAGGGTGTCGTCCCACGGACCGTTCTGCTGGAAGCCTTCGGTGTGCCTCGTCCAGATCGCGACCACGTAGCGCGCCTTCGCCATCGTCTCGACCGAGCGGGTGTACTCCTCGCTCGCCCACTCCCTGTCGGCATCGGTCGGACGGTACCCGGGCGCCGCGGCGGCGACGTAGCCGGCGAGGGCCGTGCCGGTGACCGCCCACTTGCCCGCGGGCCTGGACGGATCCCTCAGCTGGTCGTAGGTCACCAGGCCCGTGTTGGTCCCGGTCATGTCGTCATGGTCGTACTTGAACAACCGGGCCCCGGCCGGGACGCCGCCGCAGCCGGTGGAAGGGATGCTGCGGGGTGGCGGAGGCGGGGGCTTGATCACTGCGGCGAGGCGTGCGAGCTGGCCGCGGATGGTGGCGAACTCGGCCGCGTGGCGCATCACGACGTCATGCCGGGTGTCCCGGCTGAAGTAGGAGAACCCGCCCGCGGCGACGGCCAGCGCGAGGAGCGCGATGACGGTCCGCTTGATCACGCCCGGTGGCCCCCGTTCAACGGTCTGATCAACTTTAGGGCAGCCGGTGGGCTCGGGCCACCGACAGGCTGTCCTCGTAGACGTGGTAGCGGGTGATGAGGCCGTCGGCGACGGTGATGCGGAGGGCGCAGGCGGCGGTGTAGGCGCGGCCGGTGGAGCGGGCGGTCTGGTCGATGGTGGCGAGGACGACCGCGTCCGGGCCGTCCACGAGGATCTGGTGGACGCGGGAGGCGTCCTTCTCGGGGACGTGGTGGGCGCGCAGCTCGCGGAAGTGGGCGGCGGCCTCCTCGCGGGTGGAGCGGGGGCGGATCCAGGGGGTGGCCGGGTGCTCCTCGTCGGGCCAGTCCAGGCGCCAGTCGACGTGCTCGGCGAACAGGTCGGCGACGTCCTCGCCGGCGGCCATGCGGGTCAGGAGGAGCTGGACGGTCTCACGGGTCATGGGTCCAGGGTGGCGGACGGCGGGTGGGCGGGGCGATGACGTGGGAGGTAAAGGAAGCGCCGCCGGGCGCGGGTCGCCGGTGGCGGGACGGGGAAGGATGGCGGGTATGAGCCGGGAGCCCGAGCTGCAGACCGACCGGCCCCACTCGGCCCGCATCTGGAACTACTGGGTGGGCGGGAGGGACCACTACGCCGCCGACCGGGAGGCCGGTGACGCGGTGGCGGAGATCGTGCCGGGGATCGTGGAGGCGGCGCGGGCGACGCGGGCGTTCCTGGTACGGGTCGTGACCCACTTCGTCACCGAGGCCGGCATCCGGCAGTTCCTGGACATCGGCACGGGCCTGCCGACCGAGAACAACACCCACGAGGTGGCGCAGCGGCTCGCGCCCGAGTCGAGGATCGTGTACGTCGACAACGACCCGCTGGTGCTGGTGCACGCCCTCGCGCTGCTCACCAGCACCCCGGAGGGCGCCACCGACTACGTCGACGCCGACGTGCGCCGCCCGGACGCGATCCTCCAGGCCGCCGCCGGGACGCTGGACCTCGGCGAGCCGGTCGCGCTGATGCTGCTGGGCATCCTCAACCACATCCTGGACGACGGCGAGGCCCGCATGGTGGTGCGCGGCCTGGTGGACGCCCTCCCGCCGGGCAGCCATCTGGCCATCAGCCATCCGACGGCGGACGTGCACGGCGAGGCGATGCACGAGTCGATGCGGCGGGTCATGGAGCGCGGCGGCACGCCCCTGGTGGCGCGGTCGCGGCGGCAGCTGGAGGGGTTCTTCGAGGGGCTGGAGCTGCTGGAGCCCGGGGTGGTGGCGTGCTCGCGCTGGCGTCCCGACGAGCCCGGGGAGCATCCGGAGGTGGCGCAGTTCTGCGGTGTCGCGCGCAAGCCCTGAGCGTTCAGCCCTGGCCTTCCTCGTGGAGCAGGAGCAGGGTGTACGCGGCGAGGCTGGAGTCGTCGGTGATGACGCCGTCGCGGATGTGGCGCTTGAACTCCTCGCGGGTGACGAAGCGCTGCCGCATGTCCTGCTCCTCCGGTTCGCGCGCCGTCTCGCCCGCCTCCAGGTCGGTGGCGAGGAAGACGTGAAAGCCCTGGGTGCTGGTGCCGTGGGCGCAGTGCAGGTAGCCGAGCCGGGTCATGGTGCCCGCGCGGAACCCGGTCTCCTCGGCCAGCTCGTGCCGGGCCAGGTCCTCGGGGTCGCCGGCGCGGCGGTCGGGGTAGGAGCCCTGCGGAAAGTTCCAGGTGCGGCGCCCGATCGGGTAGCGGTACTCCTCGACCATGTGGAAGCCGCCGTTCTCCGCCGGGATCACCAGGGCGAAGTCGCTCTTCTCGATGACGCCGTAGATGCCGCGGGAGCCGTCGAGCCGCTCGATCCGGTCCTCGCGGACCCTCATCCAGCGGTTCTCGTACACCACGCGGGAGGAGACGGTGCGGATCGCCGGTTCGGTCGTCGGTTCCATCGCGTCCTGCCCTCGCTCTCGGTCTGCGCCGCGTCCCCGTCCGTCGGAGCGCGGCCGTTCCATCCGACCATGCGTGACCTGTCGTTCGCGTGGCGGGCGCGACACGCGCAGCTGATTGATGGTTGAATCGGACGATATGTGGCCGTCGTCACAAAGATCACTTCCGTGGCTGCGGTGGTATCAGCCGGGGGTTCCCGCCGATCCGGAGGTGCCCGGCGTCTCCGTGCCGCGGCTGCTGGACGACGCCGCCGAGCGCCATCCGCGCCGTCCGGCGCTGCACTTCCTCGGCCGCACGATCGGCTACCGGGCGCTGCGCGAGGCCGCGGACCGGTTCGCGGCGGGGCTGCACCGGCTCGGCGTGCAGCCCGGCGACCGGGTGGCGCTGATCCTGCCGAACTGCCCGCAGCAGGTGATCGCGTTCTACGGGGTGCTGCGGCGCGGGGCGATCGCCGTCCCGCACAACCCGCTCTACACCGAGGAGGAGCTGCGCCACCAGCTCGCGGACTGCGGGGCCCGCGTCGCCGTCGTGCTGGATCGTTCCTACATGAAGGTGAGCGCGATACGCGGCTCCCTGCCGCTGGAGCACGTCATCGTGACCTCCCTCATGGACTACCTGCCGTGGAGCAGGCGGCTGGCGCTGCGGCTGCCGCTGGTGCAGGCGCAGCGGCGGCGGGCGCTGCTGACCGCGCCGGTCCCGGACGACCCGGGCGTGGTGCCGTTCGCGGAGCTGCAGCGGCCCTCGCACCGGCGGTCGCGGCGGTCCCTGGGGCACCGGGTGGACCCGTCCCGGCAGCTGGCCGTGATCTGTTACACCGGCGGGACGGAGGGCCGTCCCAAGGGCGCCATGCTCACCCACCGCAACCTGGTCGCCAACGCCTGCCAGCAGCACGCCTGGGACACCGGGGTGCGCGACGGGGCGGAGGTCACGCTGGGCATCCTGCCGCTGTTCCACTCCTTCGGCCTGACCAGCTCCTTGGTCGCGCCGGTGATGAAGGCGGGCGCGGTGGTGCTGCTGCCGCGCTTCGACTGCGTCCAGGTCATCAAGGCGCTGCGCCGGTACCGGCCCACCATGTTCCCGGGCGTGCCGACGCTGTACGACCAGGTGCTCGACGACCCGCGGCTGCGGCCGTCCGATCTGCGGTGCGTGCGCGTCTTCATCTCCGGCGCGTCCGAGCTGGGCGAGCGCACCGCCGGGCGGCTCGGCGCGCTCGGCGGGCACCGGCTGATCCAGTGCTACGGGCTGACCGAGGCCTCGCCCGCCGTCACCGCCAACCCGATCGGACCGGGCGCCCGCAACCTCACGGTCGGGGTGCCGCTGCCGGGCACCGAGGTGGTGGTGGTCGACCAGGAGCGGCCGACGCGGGTGCTGGAGCCCGGGGAGCCGGGCGAGCTGGTCGTCCGGGGCCCGCAGGTGTTCGCCGGGTACTGGAACGCTCCCCTGGCCACCGCCCAGGTACTGTCGAAGGGCTGGCTGCGCACCGGCGACATCGCGGTCATGGACCGGGACGGGTTCGTCACCGTGCTGGAGCGCCGCAGCGACCTGATCAAGGTGAACGGGTACAGCGTGTTCCCCTCACAGGTGGAGGAGGTGCTGCGCCGCCACCCGGCCGTGTTCGACTGCGCGGTCACCGGCGAGCCGGACGAGCGGCGCGGCGAGCGCGTCATCGCCCACGTGGTCGAGCACCCCGCCTACCCGTTCTCCGCCGACGAGCTGCGCCGCCACTGCGAGAAGTACCTCACCCGCTACAAGGTGCCGGCCGAGTTCCGCCCCCGGCCCACCCTGCCCCGCAACCTGCTCGGCAAGGTCGTGCGGCGCCGCATCCGCGAGGAGGCCGCCGCGGCCGCCGCCGCCCCGCGCGCCCGGAGCGGCCTGTGAGCCGGGTTCGGCCGCGCGACGGAGCGTGAGACGCGGCTCCCGGGCCCGCCGTTGACCGGCTGACCGCATGCGGTTGGGACGCTGGCCACGTTTGGTCCGATCATCCCTATCACGACGGAAATCGTTCATCGTTCCAGTCGGGGCGGCAGATCGCTTGACTCCCCTTGGGGCACAGAAGGGGTTCCGTCGTGGTCATTGACGATTCCAGGCGCCGTTCGGCGCCGCGCGGCGATCGCGGCCGGGCCCTTCTCGCCGGGCTCCTCGCCCTCGCCCTCGTGGGAACGCTCCTGGCCGCCGTGAACTGGCCGCGCCCCGCGCGGGCCGCGGCGCTGCCGGCCAACTTCCAGGAGCGGACGGTCCTGTCCGGTCTGACGATGCCGACGAACGTGGAGTTCTCCCCCGACGGCCGGGTGTTCGTGGCCGAGAAGAGCGGGATCATCAAGGTGTTCGACTCGCTCACCGACACCACCGCGACCGTGTTCGCCGACCTGCGGCCGCAGACGTTCAACGGCTGGGACCGCGGCCTCCTCGGCCTGGCCCTGCACCCCGACTTCCCCACCGACCCGAGGGTGTACGTGATGTACACCTACAACGGCGTGCTGGGCGGCACCTACCCGCGCTGGCCCTCCTCCGACGGCAGCAACGAGCAGTGCCCCGACCCTCCCGGCGCCAACAACGAGGGCTGCGTCGTCGCCGGGCGGATCTCCGTGCTGACCCAGGCGGTGCAAGCGCAGGGAGCGCTGAAGGCGGCGCGGGCCGCGCCCACCGAGCAGGTGCTGCTGGAGGACTACTGCCAGCAGTTCTCCAGCCACTCGGTCGGCACGATCGCGTTCGGCTCCGACGGGATGCTGTACGCGGGCGGCGGGGACGGCGCCAGCTTCCAGTACGCCGACTACGGCCAGAAGAACAACCCGTGCGGCGACCCGCCCCGGCCCGCGGGCACCTCGCTCACCGCGCCGACCGGCGAGGGCGGGGCACTGCGCGCCCAGGACCGGCGCACCCCGTCCGACCCGACCACGCTGGACGGCACGATCGTCCGGCTCGACCCCGACACCGGCCGGGCCGCCCCGGGCAACCCGACCACCTCCGGTGACGAGAACGCCAAGCGGATCGTGGCCTACGGGCTGCGCAACCCGTACCGGTTCACGATGCGTCCGGGCACCAGCGAGGCCTGGGTCGGCGACGTCGGCTACACCACCTGGGAGGAGATCAACCGGGTGTGGTCGCCGACGACCGAGGTGCGCAACTTCGGCTGGCCCTGCTACGAGGGGTACGGCCGCACCCCCGGCTACGACGCCGCCAACCTGGACGTCTGCGAGAACCTGTACGCGGCGGGCGACTCGGCGACGGTCTACGCCCGCTACATCTACAAGCACAGCGACAAGATCGTGGCCGGGGAGAACTGCGGCACCGGCAGCTCGTCCATCAGCGGCCTGTCCTTCTACGCCGGGACGACCTACCCGGCGCAGTACAGGAACGCGCTGTTCTTCACCGACTACGCCCGCAACTGCGTGTGGGCGATGAAGCCGGGCGCCGACGGGCTGCCCGACAAGACCAGGATCGAGACGTTCGCCACCGGGTCGGGGGCCATGGTGGAGCTCCAGCAGGGGCCGGGCGGGGACATCTTCGCCGTCGACATCGGCGGCGGCCGGGTGGTCCGCTACGTGTACAACGGCGTCAACAACCCGCCGGTGTCGGTCGTGAAGTCTGACGTGACCAGCGGCCCGCTGCCGCTGACGGTGACCTTCGACGGCAGCGCCTCCAGCGACGCCGACGGCAACACGCCGCTGACCTACGCCTGGGACCTGGACGGCGACGGCGCCTACGACGACTCCACCGAGGCGAGGCCGGCCCACACCTACACGGCCAAGGGCAGGCACACCGTCGGGCTCAGGGTGACCGACACCCGCGGCGCCACCGACACCGCCACCACGGTGATCACCGCCGGGTCCACCCCGCCGGTCGCCGCGATCACCTCGCCCGGCTCCGACCTGACCTGGACGGTCGGCGACGACATCCCGTTCAGCGGGCGCGCGACCGACGCCGAGGACGGCGAGCTGACCGGGGCCTCCCTGAAGTGGCAGATCATCATGCACCACTGCCCGAGCAACTGCCACGTCCACACCATCACCGGGCAGGACGGGCAGAGCGGCGAGTTCACCGCGCCCGACCACGAGCATCCGTCGTGGCTGGAACTGCGGCTGACCGCGACCGACGCCGACGGGCTCACCGACACCCGCAGCGTGGAGCTGCACCCCAAGACCAGCCAGGTCACGCTGGCCAGCGACCCGCCGGGCGTGCCGCTGACGCTGCTGGAGCGGACGCAGGCGGCGCCGTTCACCGGCACGGTGATCAACGGTTCCACGGTGTCGGTGTCCGCGCCGACGCAGACGCAGCTGGTCGGGAGCAAGGTGTACGAGTTCACCGGCTGGTCCGACGGCGGCGCCGCCACCCACAACATCACCGCGAACGACGGGGACGTCACCCTCACCGCCAACTACAAGCTGAAGGCCAACCTGGCGCTGAACCGGCCGGTGAAGGTGTCCAGCGTGGAGAAGGCCGGGCTGGAGGGCCCGAAGGCGGTCGACGGGATCCCGGCCAACCCGCCGCCGGGGACGCGCTGGTCCAGCGCGCGCTCCGATCCGCAGTGGCTGGAGGTGGACCTCGGTTCCGTGCGCAGTGTCGGCTACGTGCTGCTGCGCTGGGAGGCCGCCTACGGGACGGAGTACCGGATCCAGACCTCCACCGGGGGCGGCGTCTGGACGACCGTGCACACCCGCACGAACGGCGACGGGCAGATCGACGTCGTCCCGTTCACGCCGCGCGACGCCCGCTGGGTGCGCGTGTACGGCGTCAAACGGGCGACGACGTACGGCTACTCGCTCTGGGAGATGGAGATCTACGACCGCTGACGCGGGCGGGGGCGGGATGGTGTTCACTGGACGGATGCCTCCCGTCGCCGATCGGCCGTCCCCCTCCGGCCAGTCCGGCCCTCCTGGCCAGCCCGGCCAGTCCGGCCTGTTCGGCAGGCTCGCGGAGATCGGGGCGGCCGAGGCCGGGCCCGGCCACGAGCCGCGGGTCCTGTACGACCGGCACGGCGTGCTGGTGGTGCGGGTCGGCGACGTGGTCGTCAAGGCCCACCAGGCCGACCGTGACGGCGGCCCGCTGCTGGAAGCGCGGATGCGGGTGGCCGATGCGCTGCCCGAGTTGCTGCTGACCTCGCTGGGGCCGCCGCGGGACGTCGACGGCCGCGTGGTCACGCTGTGGCCGTACGGGGAGCCGGTGACGCCCGAGCCCGGCGCCCTGCCGTGGGAGGACGCGGCCCGGCTGCTGGCCCGGCTGCACGCCACGCCGCCGCCCGATGGCACCCCGGGCTGGGGGCGGCCGGAGCGGGTGGCGCGGCTGGTCGCGGGCCTGGACGGCGGCACGGCCGCCGAGCGGGAGATCCGGCGCGCGTTCGGCACGCTCCCCGCCTGGGTCCGCGGCGAGGCGGCCTCGGGCGCGGTCCCGCCGACGGGCACGCCGAGCGGTCTGCTGCACGGTGACTGGCACCTGGGGCAGATGGTGCGCGTCCAAGGCACATGGCGGCTGATCGACGTGGAGGACCTCGGCGTCGGGGACCCGGCCTGGGACCTGGCCCGTCCGGCGGCGCTGTACTCCGCCGGGGTGCTCGAGCACGCCGACTGGTCCCGCTTCCTGGGCGCCTACCGCGCCTTCCGAGGGCCCGCCGTGCCGCCGGAGGGCGACCCCTGGGAGGTTCTGGACGTCCCCGCGCGAACTCTGGTGATCCAGATCGCCGCCACGTGCGTCCAATCCGCGCGGAAGGACGAACGACCGCTCGACGGGCCCGAACAGGCGCTCGTCGACACCTGCACGAGGATCTCCAGCGTGGGGTCCCCGGCATGACCTGGCGTCTAAGCTGCCCTACCTTTAGCCTCTACCTGGGGATCCATACCGGAAGGACGACAAGGCGATGCACTGTCCCAAGTGTCGTGGCGTCATGCGGACCTACACCCGCAACGGCGTCCACATCGAGCAATGCGACAACTGCCGGGGGATCTTCCTCGACTACGGTGAGCTGGAGGCGCTGAGCAGGATGGAGGCCCAGTACAGGGCCGCCCCGCCGGCCGCTCCGGCCGCGCCCGCGTGGGGCGCCCCGGCCGCGCCCGCGCAGGTGCACCATCACCACCACGGTGGGGCGCACTACCACCGCCCCCCTGGCGTTTTCCACCTGCTCTTCTCCACCTGATCTCAGGCGGGGGAGCGACAAGAGGGAAGAGCCCGCGGGATCGGCCGATCCCGCGGGCCCAACGCGTGCCCGCCCGAGTCCGGGCGGGCCTCTCAGAGGCGGAGCTTGTCAGAGGCGGGGGTCGACGGGCTCGGACTCCAGCGCCAGCACGGCGAACACCGCCTGGTGGACGCGCCACAGCGGCTCCCCGCCCGCGAGCCGTGCCAGGGCCTCCTGCCCCAGCGCGTGCTCCCGCATCGCCAGCGACCGCTTGCGGCCCAGTGAACGGCGCCGCAGCCGCTGCAGATTCACGGACTCGGTGTAGTCCGGCCCGTAGATGATCCGCAGGTACTCCCGGCCGCGGCACTTGATGCCCGGCTGGATCCTCCTCTCCTCCGGGGCGGCGCTCTGCTCCCCGAGCAGCGGCTTGACGACCATGCCCTCACCGCCCGCGGCGGTCAGCTTCTCCCACCACGCGGTGGCGTCGGCGACGGAACGCTCCGAGCCCAGGTCCACCGCGCGCCACTCGGTGGCCTGGAGCAGCCCGGACCCGTCGGCCGCCGCGAGCCTCCCGGCCACCGCCATGTGCCAGTCGTGGCCGTGCCGCATCGCCCAGGCCGTGCCCTCGCCCGCCAGCACCTGGAACGGGGCCAGCCTGATCCCGTCCAGGCCGTCGACCGTCCAGCAGTACCGGGCGTAGGCGTCCCGGAAGAGGGCGGCGTTGGCCGCGCGGCGGTCGACGCGCTCGCGCAGCCCGCCCACGTCCAGGCCCCGCGCGGCGGCGGCCGCCAGCACCTCCGACGCCATCGGCAGCGCCGCCCTGGCCGCCGCCCCGGTCGCGGCGTACTGCGTGCGGATCAGGTCCATCGCCTTGGCCGACCACGGCAGCAGCTCGCAGTCCAGTGCCAGCCAGCCGGTCTCCAGCTCGTCCCAGAGCCCCGCAGCTGTGATGGCCGCGCGCACCCGGTCGAGGACCTCAACGCCACGGGCGGGGTCGCGGAAGAACGACCGCCCGGTGCGGGTGTAGACCGCGCCGGTCGTGCCGTCGTTGACCCCGAAGCGGGCGGCGGCGACATCGGCGTCGCGGCACACCACGACCACGGCGCGCGAGCCCATGTGCTTCTCCTCGCACGCCACCCGCTCCACGCCCGCGTCGCGGTACGCCGCCAGCGCCTCGGCCGGATGCTCCAGGTGGCCGGACAGCGCGGACGTGCCGGCGGGCGCCATCGTCGGCGGCAGGTACACCAGCCAGCGCGGGTCGACCGCGAACCGGCTCATCACCTCCAGCGCGGCCACGGCGTTCTCGTGCCGGACCGCGACCCGGCCGAGCAGCCGGGTGTGCACGCCCTCGGCGTCCAGCACGTCCTCGATCTTCAGGACGTCGCTCTCCCGGTGGCTCCCGGCAGGCGGCGTCTCCGGCTCGGCCTCGAACGGGCGGACCGGCTCGTACCAGACCTGCCGGGCGGGACGGGAGACCAGCTCGCGCTCGGGGTAGCGCAGCGCGGTCAGCCTCCCGCCGAACACCGCCCCGGTGTCCAGGCAGATGGTGTTGTTGATCCACTCCGGTACGGGCACGGGCGTGTGCCCGTAGACGACCATCGCCTCGCCCCGGTAGTCGCGGGCCCACGGGTAGCGCACCGGCAGGCCGTACTCGTCGGTCTCCCCGGTGGTGTCGCCGTAGAGCGCGAACGAGCGGACCCGTCCCGAGGCGCGCCCGTGGTAGTCCTCCTTCAACCCGGCGTGCGCGACCACCAGCCGGCCGCCGTCGAGCACGTAGTGGCTGATGAGACCGTCCATGAACCGCAGCGCATCGTCCCGGAAGCCGGCGGGTTCGGCCTCCAGCTGCTCCAGCGACTCCGCCAGCCCGTGCGCCACCCGCACCTTCCGGCCGCGCAGCGCCCGCACCAGCTTGGCCTCGTGGTTGCCGGCCACGCACAGCGCCTGCCCGGCGGCGGCCATCCCCATGACCAGCCGCAGCACCCCCGGCGTGTCGGGGCCGCGGTCGACCAGGTCGCCGACGAACACGGCGGTGCGGCCGCCGGGGTGGTTCGCCCCGGCGGCGCGGCCGAGCGCGTCGCGTTCGATCTCGTAGCCGAGGTCGCCGAGAAGGTCCTCCAGCTCGGCCCGGCAGCCGTGCACGTCGCCGATGACGTCGAACGGCCCGGTCAGTTCCCGCTTGTCGTTCCAGGCCTTCTCATAGGCGATCGTCGCGGCGTCGATCGCCTCCGTGCCCTCCAGGACGTAGAACCGCCGGAACTCCCGCCCCGCCAGCGCCCGCAGGCTCCGGCGCAGCTCGCGGCGCTGCCGCGGGATCACGTGCGGGGGCAGGTGGGACCGCTCAGGGCGGGCCGCGTTGCGCTCGGCGGCCACCCGCTCGGGGACGTCCAGCACGATCGCGACCGACAGCACGTCGTGGTCCTTGGCGATCCGCAGCAGCGCCTCGCGCGCCTTGGGCTGCACGTTGGTGGCGTCGACGACGGTCAGCAGCCCGCGCCGCAGCCGCTTGCGGACGATGTAGTGCAGCAGGTCGAACGCGTCACCGGTGGCGGACTGGTCGTTCTCGTCGTCGGACACCATCGCCCGGCAGCGGTCTGACGACACCACCTGGGACGGCGTGAAGTGCTTGCGGGCGAAGTGCGACTTGCCGGAGCCGGAGATCCCCACGAGCACGACCAGACCCATCTCCGGCACCCTGATCGTCGTCGGCGCCGCCAAGCCGTCTCCTCCTGCGGGGGGCGGCCCCCCGCGCCCCCCGGCAAGAGCCGCGCTCTTGCCCTCGCTTCGCTCGGTCAAGACGCCTCCTTCGTGAAAACGCCCATCTGGGTGGGTGCGCCGACCTCGGGGTCGTCGTCGCCCACGGGCACGTACCGGACCCGGTAGCCGAACGCGGCGGCGACCCGGTCCGACCACTCCCGGAACTCGGCCCGGGTCCATTCGAAACGGTGGTCGGGGTGGCGCGTCGCGCCGGGGGCCAGGCCCTCGTAGCGGACGTTGTACTCGACGTTCGGCGTGGTCACGACCACCACCCCGGGCCTGGCGTCGCCGAACACCACGCGCTCCACGGCGCCGAGCCGGGGCGGGTCGACATGCTCGATCACCTCCATCAGCACCGCCGCGTCGTAGCCGCGGAACCGCTCGTCGGTGTAGGTCAGCGCGCTCTGCAGGATCTCCACCCGCGGCGGCCGGTCCGGGCCGGACGGGTCGGGCAGGCCGCGGCGGTGCGCGATCTCCACGGCCCGGTACGACACGTCCACCCCGGTGATCTTCTCGAAGCGGCGGTCCTGCTTGAGGCGGGCGACCAGCTTGCCGGTGCCGCAGCCCAGGTCGATGACGCGCGCGGCGCGCTCGGTGTGCAGCGTCTCCAGTACAGCGCGCATCCGCCGCTCGGCCAGCGGCACCGGCGGCGCGGCGGCACCCTCCGTTTCCGCCTCGGGCCCGGACGCGCCCGGTTCGGCGGCGGTCGGGTCGACCGGCGCGGGCTCCTCCTCGAGCGGGTCGCGGTCCAGTTCGTCCTCGGGCGCGCCGTCGGCGTCGGCCAGCCGGCCCAGCGCGGCCCGCACCAGTCCGCGCCGGTTCGCCAGGTAGCGGCGGGTGATCGCGGCCCGGTCCGGATGCGCGGCCAGCCAGCCCTCCCCCGCCCTGATCAGCTTGTCGACCTCGTCGGAGGCGACCCAGTAGTGCTTGGCGTCGTCCAGGACGGGCAGCAGCACGTACAGCTGGTTGAGCGCGTCGGCCAGGCGCAGCTCGCCGGTGAGGCGGAGCGTGACGTAGCGGGAGTCGCCCCACTCGGGGAAGCCGGGGTCGAGCGGCACCGGGGCGGCCTCGACCCGCCAGCCCAGCGGCCCGAAGTACCGCTCGGCGCGTTCCGGGCCGCCCCGGCACGGCAGCGCGGGCAGCGTGATCTCCAGTGGGATCGTGCGCGCGGCCAGCTCGGGACGGGCGTCGCAGCGGCCGCGCATCGCCGTGCGGAAGGTGTTGGCCATCGCCGAGGCGAGCAGGGACGACGCCGAGTAGGGCCGGTCGTTGACGTACTGGCCGAGGGAGAAGTCGGGCGTGCTCTTGCCCCGCGTCCGCACCAGCGCGACCGGATCGACGTCCAGCAGCAGCGCGGCCGTGCAGCGCTCCTCCCCCGCCTCGGGATAGAACACGTGCGCGGTGCCGTAGGACTGCCCGAACGCCTGCACCTTGTCCGGATGCTTGTGCAGCAGGAAACCGAGGTCGGACGCCGGGGAGACCGTTGTGGTGATCGTCAAAAGCACGCGTTCAGTGTGGCCGATATTCGGAAGCCGTTTCGAATCATTTCTGCCAGAATGCTCGGCGTTATGAGCAGACATCCGCGGCGGGCGACCGCACAGGAGACCGTGGCGATCCTCGACCGCGGCGAGTACGCGGCGCCGTCGGGCCGCACCGTCCGGATCGCCGATGACCTCGAACGATCCGTGCTCGGCAGCGTCCTGCACACCCCGGAGGAGCTGGATGCGCTGCTGGCCTCCGGGCCGTCCCGCGCGGCGGCCGAGCCCGCCGCGGGGACCCGGCTGGAGGTCACCGGCGAGACGACGCTGGCGGCGGCGCGGCGCCTGCGGGACGCCGGGGAAGTGCCGCTCGCGCTCAATTTCGCCTCCGCCAAGAATCCCGGCGGCGGATTCCTCAATGGCGCGCACGCGCAGGAGGAGGGCCTGGCGCGCTCCTCCGGCCTGTACGCCTCGCTGCGCGCCCGCCGCGAGTTCTACGACTTCCACCGCGGGCAGGGCGACCTGCTCTACAGCGACCACATGATCTACTCGCCCGCCGTCCCGGTGTTCCGCGACGACGACGGCCGGCTGCTGGAGGAGCCGTACCCGGTCGCCTTCCTCACCTCGCCCGCGCCCAACCGCGGAGCGATCCGCGACCCGGAGAAGGCCGCGCTGGTCCCGGCGGTGCTGGCGGAGCGGGCCCGCAAGGTGCTGGCGGTCGCGGCCGTGCACGGCCACGGCCGGCTGGTGCTGGGCGCGTGGGGCTGCGGGGTCTTCGGGAACGACCCGCACGAGGTCGCCGCCGCCTTCGCCGGGCTGCTCGGCCCGGACGGGGAGTGGGCGGGCGCGTTCGAGCACGTGGTGTTCGCGGTCTGGGACACCGCCAAGGGCTCGCCCAGGCACACCGCCTTCCAGGAGGTCTTCGCCGGCCTCACCGGCTGAGACCCGTCCCTGCCGAGGCTCTGGAGGCGTGCCACCTTCCGTGCACACCGGGGCGGGCCGCCCCCGTTCGCGTGGGACGGCCCGCTGCCTCAGCGCTACAGCTTGGCCAGGACCTCCGCGGCCACCAGCTCCAGGTGATCGAGATCGTGCGGGTCCAGGACCTGGAGGTACAGGCACTCGGTGCCCAGCTCGCGGTACGTGCCGATCTTCTCCAGCACCTCGCCGGGCGTCCCGGTCAGGCCGTTCTCCCGCAGCTCGGGCACCGCGCGGCCGATCGCGTCGGCCCGCCGCTTCACCTCCGCCTCGTCCCGGCCCACGCACACCACCTGCGCGGCCGAGTAGACCATCGGCTTGGTCCGCCCCGCCTCCCGGCAGGCCGCCCGCACCCTGTCGAACGCCGCCCCCGTGTCCTTGGCCTTGTGGAAGGGCACGTTGTACTCGTCGGCGTGCGCGACGGCCAGGCGCGGCGTGCGCTTGGCGCCCACCCCGCCGATCACCACCGGCGGCCCGCCGTCCTGCGCCGGCTTGGGCAGCGCCGGGGACTCGGCGAGACGGTAGTAGCGGCCCTCGAAGTCGAAGGTCGAACCGGCCGGCGTCCGCCACAGCCCCGTGATGATCTCCAGCTGCTCCTCCAGCCGCTCGAAGCGCTCGTTCAGACCGGGGAAGGGGATCCCGTAGGCGGTGTGCTCGGCGTCGAACCAGCCGGTGCCGATCCCGAAGTCGACCCGGCCGCCGCTCATCTGGTCGACCTGCGCGACCGAGATCGCCAGCGGGCCGGGCAGCCGGAACGTCGCCGCCGTCACCAGCGTGCCCAGCCGGATCCGGCTGGTCTCGCGGGCCAGCGCGCCCAGCGTGACCCAGGAGTCGGTCGGCCCCGGGTCCCCGGACATCTCCCCCATCTTCAGGTAGTGGTCCGAGCGGAAGAAGGCGTCGAAACCAAGGTCCTCGGCGGCCTTGGCGACCGCCAGCAATGTCTCGTACGTGGCCCCCTGCTGGGGCTCGGTGAAGATCCGAAGACGCATGATCCCATCCTCGTACGAACGGACGGCCCCGCGCGCCGCGGGGCCCGAAACCGTCCCGGATCCCGCCCGGCGTCAGTCCCGCGAGGACGACGGCCGATCCTTGAAGTACTCCCTGTCCTTCTTGGACGGCCGGTACTTCTTCGACGGCCGCTCCTTGGTCGAGGGCCGCCCCTTCGACGACGGCGGCCGCCCTTGCTGACCCTGCTGACCCTGCTGACCCTCCTGGTCCTGCTGACCTTGCTGGCCCTGCTGGGCGTTCGCGGCGGCGTCCACCGTCGTGCGGGCCTGGGCCTGGTTGTCGGACAGGTTCGTCTCGCGGGTGGAGGTGCTCACGCGCACCGGCGCCCGCAGGACCGTGCCGGGCCGCACGCCCTTCGACGTCCGCAGCGTGATCCGCATCGTCCGCTCCTCCCGCGCCTCCAGCGAGCCGAGCGCGCACCCCAGCGTCTCCCCGGCCCGGGTGCACGAGGTCCACTGGACGGGCCCCAGCGTCTCGGTGCGGACCGCGCCGTCCGGCAGCGTCGCCGTGATCATCACGTTCCGCGCCCGGGCCGGGCCCGCGTTGCGGACGGTCACCTCGAACGGGACCGCCGCGCCGGGCCGGACCCGTGCCGGGGCCTGCGCCTCCACCGAGACGTCGGCCACGTCCGGCGCGGCCGCGGCCGCCGCCGCGGGCACGCCCGCCTGGGCCACGGCGCCGAGCAGCGGTGCCGCGGCGAGCGCGGCGAGGCCGCGCGCGGCGGCGCGTCCCTTCGATCCGTCGTTGTTCATGTCGTCCCCCGTCGACCTGGCCGGACACCGGTCGGGTCCAGCCGATGATCTTCGTTGTAGTGCCTAGCCGCTTGATCATCTAGCCCGGGCGCGGCGTGTCCACCGTCGCGGACGGTCAAAACTCGGCCAAGCCCCGGTGCGCGGGCGGCGGTGCGGGGGCGGGCGGACGGGGCGGCGCGCTATCCGGCCGTGAGCAGCGCGATGGCCGCCGCGACACCGGCGAGCCCGGCCGCCTGCGCCCGGCAGAGCCGCTCGCGCAGCACGGTGACGCCCAGCAGCACCGGGATCACCGGGTACAGCGAGGAGAGCACGACGGCCACCGCGACCAGTTGCAGCCGCGTGGCCAGCATGTAGCAGACCAGCGCGAGCGCCGCCAGGCCCCCGGTCAGCGCCGCCCACGGGACGAGCCGCGCGGGCAGGTCGCGGGCCCCGTCCGAGGACCGCAGCAGCGGCAGGATGGCGAGCGCCGCCGCGCACCGGCCGGCGACGACGGGCCAGAGCCCGGACCCGGGACCGGCCTGGGCGAGCGCGAGGTACTGCACGCCGATCCCCACCCCGGCGATCATGGCGTCCACGGTCGCGGCCCGGTTCCCGGACGCGCCGTCGCCGTCGCCGCCGTCGCCGTGGCCACCGTCTCCGGTGCCGTTCCCGGCCTCGCGCGAGACGAGCCACAGGGCGGGCGCCGCGACGGCCACCCCCAGCCAGGCCGGGGCCGACGGGCGGTCGCCCAGCAGCACCACCCCGGCCAGCACGGGCAGCGCGAGCCCGTTCACCGCGCTGACCGGGACGACCACGCTCATCGTCCCCCGGCTCAGCCCCCGGTAGAGGTAGAGCATGCCGAGCCCGGTGCCGACGCCCGACAGCGCGCCCCAGCCCAGGTCGGCGGCGGCCGGGGCGGAGCCGGACACCAGTGGCGCGGCCGCCAGGGTCAGCACCAGCCCGCCGAGCTGCCCGGCCAGGGCGACGGCGGCGAAGCCCGCGCGGCGCGACAGCAGCCCGCCCGCCACGTCGGCGATGCCGTAGAACACCGCCGAGGCGAGCGCGAGCAGCGGCCCCATCAGCCGCCTCCCCGCCCCGCGCGGTCGTCCCGCTCGCTGGCGCGGCGGCGCTCGGCCGCGCCGACGGGGCAGGCGGCACCGGTCGTGCAGGCCTCGCGGTCGCACAGCCGGCACATCCGCTCCGCGTCGCCGACCTCGTCGTACAGGCGGGTGAGCACCCGGGACAGCAGATCGGCCAGGGTCTCGCGCTCGTCCGCGCCGAGGGCGCCGAGCGCGGCGGCCAGCGGGGCGTCGCGGGCGGCCAGCAGCTCGCGCGCCGTGCGCCGCCCCCGCCCGGTGAGCCGGACGGGCACCGCCCGCCCCGGGCCCCGGCCGCGTTCGACCAGGCCGGCGGCGGCCAGGCCGTCCACCATGCGGACCGCCGCGGACTGCGTCAGCCCGACGCGGCGTCCCAGCTCGGTGACGGTCACCTCGGGAGAGGCGGCCAGCACCACCAGCGCCGCCGCCCCGCTGGGCGAGACCCCGGCGGCCCCCGCGGCCCCGGCCAGGACCAGGTCCGTCACGGCGAGCGCGGTGGCGCCGAGCAGGTTCGCGGTACGGCTATCATGCATGACTCATGCATACCCGCCGGGATGCGCCGAAACGCCCAGAAGGCCAGGGTCTTGCGACCCGCGCCGAGCGCTCCTTGACTGGAACGATGGAGCCCAAGAACCGCGCGAGCCTCACCTACCGGCTGCGCTACGCCGCCCGGAACCCCGAGCGGATCGTGCCGTACGCGCGCCGGCTCGCCCGCGACGCGTGGCTGCGCGCCCGCACCCGCGACCATGTCGGCTACTACCGGTCGGTCATGCGGTCCGACACCGCCCGCAGCCCCTACGGCGCCGTCGGCACCGCCGAACGCGGCCACTGGGAGAGGCTCGGCCGGCTCCAGTTCGACTACCTGACCCGGCACGGCCTGGAGCCCTCGCACCGGATCCTGGAGATCGGCTGCGGCAACCTGCGCGCCGGGCGGCTGTTCATCGACCACCTGGAGCCGGGCCACTACTACGGGATCGACATCTCACCCGACATCCTGTTCGCCGCCCAGGACACCGTCTCCGAGTACGGCCTCCAGGACAAGCTGCCCCACCTGACCCCGGTGCGGGACCTGCGCCTGGAGTTCCTGCCCGAGGGCCGCTTCGACGTCGTCCACGCCCACAGCGTCTTCTCGCATTCGCCCATCGAGGTCATCGACGAGTGCCTCGCCAACGTCGGCCGCGTCCTGGCCCCGGGCGGCTTCTTCGACTTCACCTTCAACCGCACCGAGGGCGCCGAGCACCACGTCCTGCGCGAGGACTTCTACTACCGCACCGCCACGCTGGTCGCCCTGGCCGAGAAGCACCGCCTGTCCGCCCGGTTCATGGACGACTGGGAACGGGACAACGACCACCGCCAGTCGAAGCTCCGCGTCCGTCACGGCGCCTGAGGCACGCCCCTGGCCGCGACGCCCCCGACGCGTTCGCCGCGTTCGCCGCGTTCGCCGCGGGCCGGCAGCCGCACGGTGACGACCAGCCCGCCGCCCTCCCGCGGCTCGGCGGCCACCGACCCGTGGTGGGCCGTCGCCACCGCCCGCACGATCGACAGCCCCAGCCCCGACCCGCGGTCCGAGCGCACCCGGTCCTGCGCCAGCCGGCGGAACGGCTCGAAGATCGTCTCCACCTCGTACGGCGGCACCACCGGCCCGGTGTTGCTCACCACCAGCTCCGCCCCGCCGTCCCGCCGCCCGGTGGAGATCCACACCTCGCCGCCGTCGTGGTTGTGCCGGACCGCGTTCTCCACCAGGTTCTGCACCAGCCGCTCCACCAGCACCGGATCGCCCGAGGCGGGCGCCGGCCGCGCGGTCCGCCGCACCGTCAGCCGCCGCTCCGCGGCCTCGCCGGCCGCCTGGTCCAGCACGTGCCCGGCCACGACCGCCAGGTCCAGCGGCGCCGGGTCGGTGACCGCGTTCTCCCCGCCGGCCAGGGTGAGCAGCCCGTCGATGAGGCGCTCGTGCCGGCCGTTCACCACCAGCAGCGACTCCCCCAGCCGCCGCACGTCGTCGGTGGCGTCCGGGCGGCGCAGCGCCACGTCCACCAGCGTCCGGTTGATCGCCAGTGGGGTGCGCAGCTCGTGCGAGGCGTTGGCGACGAACCGGCGCTGCCCGTCGAACGACCGCGCCAGCCGCTCCAGCATCGTGTCGAAGGTGTCGGCCAGCTCCCGCACGTCGTCGCGCGGCCCCCGGTAGGCGATCCGCTCGGTGAGGTTGCGGCTGTGCGCCACCCGCCGGGCGGTCTCGGTGATCGTGTGCACGGGCCGCAGCGCCCGGTCCGCCAGCAGCCAGCCCAGCCCCAGCGCCGCCGTGCCCACCACGGCCAGCGCGATGCCGCCCTGGGTCAGCAGCGACCGCGTCGTCTTCTCCTGGTAGTCCTGGCGCTCCCGGATCAGCACCCCCTCCACCTGGTGCACCGATATCTCCTGGCCCGGCCCCGGCCCCGCCACCCGCGCGGCCCCCTCCTGGGGCGGCTGGCCCGGAGCGGTGGCCGTCCTGACCGTGCCCTGCGGCGGCATCGTCTGCCGGAGGTTGTTCTGCACCAGGAAGTAGGTGAGGGCCAGCAGCACGATGCCCGCGGCGATGAACAGCCCGCCGTACAGCAGCGTGAGCCGTACCCGGATCGTGGGCCTGAACCTGTCGGCGGCGAAGGTCATGGGATCCGGTACCCCACTCCCGGAACGGTCTCGATCACCGGCGGGTCGCCGAGCTTGCGGCGCAGCTTCATCAGCGTCACCCGCACGGTGTTGGTGAACGGGTCGGCGTGCTCGTCCCACACCTTCTCCAGCAGCCGCTCGGCGGACACGACCGTGCCGCCGGCGCGCAGCAGCTCGGCCAGCAGCCCGAACTCCTTGCGGGCCAGGTGGACGTACCGGCCGTCCCGGTAGACCTCGCGGCGGGCGGGGTCGAGGCGGACGCCGGCGCGCTCCAGCAGCGGCGGGTCGGCCGGACGGGCGCGGCGGCCCAGCGCGTGCACCCGCGCCACCAGCTCCTCGAACGCGAACGGCTTGGTCAGGTAGTCGTCGGCGCCCAGCCGCAGCCCGTCCACCCGCGCCGGGACGGCGGCGGCCGCGGTGAGCATCAGCACCCGCACCGGCGCGCCGGACTCAACCACGGCGCGGCACACGTCGTCGCCGTGCACGATCGGCAGGTCCCGGTCCAGGACGAGCACGTCGTAGTCGTTGACGCCCAGCCGCTCCAGCGCGGCGTCGCCGTCGTTGACCACGTCGACGGCCAGCGCCTCCGCCCGCAGCCCCTCGGCGATCGAGTCGGCGAGCATCCGCTCGTCCTCGGCGATCAGTATCCGCACGGTCCCGTCCCCATTCGCCCGTTCGCACTTCCGCCCGGTCGCTTCCGCCCGGTCGCACCGGTCCGCGCCACAGCTTCCGGCAACCGGCGTAACGCGGGCATAACGCGAACCGGTTACGCGGGGGTTATCGGCCGCGGGCTGGACTGCTCCCGCCCGCCGGGAAGCGCCCTGCGGGCGGTCACGAGGAGTTCGATCCATGCGACGACAGACGCTCGCGGCGCTGGTCATGGTGCCGATGCTCGCCCTCGGGGCGTCCGCCTGCGGGGGCGGGGACGGCCAGGGGAACGGCGCCGCCACCGGCAGGCCCGCCGCCAAGGAGGAGGACAGGATGCGCGAGTACGCCAGGTGCATGCGCGCCAACGGCGTGGACATGCCCGACCCGGACGCCGAGGGCCGGGTCACCGTACGGCACTCGGGCAGGCCCGCCAAGGCCGACACCAAGATGAGGGCGGCCGAGGCCAAGTGCCGCCATCTGATGCCGAACGGCGGCAAGCCGCCCAAGCCCAAGCCCGAGCAACTGGCGAAGATGCGCGAGGAGGCCAAGTGCATGCGGGAGAACGGGGTGCCGGACTTCCCCGATCCCGACCCCTCGACCGGCGGCATCTCGATCAAGGGCGAGAAGGGCGGCTCCCTGGACCCCGACAGCCAGACGTTCAAGAACGCGCAGAAGAAGTGCGGGCAGCCCGGCGGAGCGCGGATGTCCTCCCGCGGCGGTGACGGTCCCAGCCTGACCACCGGGGACGAGAAGTGAACCGGACGCGCGCCGCGGTCCTGAGCGCCGCCGGGGTGGTGGTGGTCGCCGGCGCCGGGCTGGCGACCGCCGGCCTCGGCGGCGGGGGCCGCCCCGCCGCGGTGCAGGGGGCGCTGCCGCCCGACACCGCGGTCGTCGAGCGGACCACGCTGGTGGAGACGCGGCAGGCCGACGGCACCCTGGGCTACGGCTCGGAGCGCTCGGCCACCGGTTCCGGCAGCGGTACCGTGACGTGGCTGCCCGGGCCGGGCGACCGCATCGCGCGCGGGCGGACCGCCTACAAGGTCGACAACCGTCCGGTGCCGCTGCTGTACGGGTCGCTCCCCCTCTACCGGACGCTGTCGGAGGGCCGCGAGGGCCCCGACGTCAAGCAGCTCGAACGCAATCTGAGGGCGCTCGGCTACACCGGCTTTACGGTCGACGACTCCTTCGAGTCGGGCACCACCGCCGCCGTCGAGCGCTGGCAGGACGATCTCGGCGTGGCCGAGACCGGGACGGTGGCGCCGGGTTCGGTGCTGGTCGCGTCCGGCGAGATCCGGGTCGCCCAGCGCAAGGCGACCGTCGGCGACCGGCTCGGCGGGGTGGTGTTCACCTACACCGGCACCGCCCGGAAGGTGAGCGTCGACCTGGACGTGCAGTACCAGCGGCTGGCGAAGAAGGGCGCCGCGGTGTCGATCGAGCTGCCGGAGGGCGACACCGTCAAGGGCACGATCATCGGCGTGGGGAAGGTCGCCGAGGAGGGGCAGGGCGACGAGCCGACGACGGTCGCGGTCACGATCGCGGTCGAGGGTCAGGACTCGCTCGGCTCCTACGACAAGGCGCCGGTGACCGTGCGCATCATCGCCGACCGGCACGCGGGCGTGCTGGCCGTGCCGATCGCGGCGCTGACGGCCCGGCCGGGCGGCGGCTACGCGGTGCAGGTGGTGGAGGGCGGACGGGTCCGCACCGTGCCGGTGGAGACCGGCGTGTTCACCGACGGCAAGGTGGAGGTCTCCGGATCGGGCCTGGCCGAGGGTATGCGGGTGGGGGTGCCCACATGAGGGGCGGAGCCTTTCGGGGGGTCCGGGGGACCGCCCCCGGAGACAACTCGCGGGGCGGAGCCTTTCGGGGGGTCCGGGGGACCGCCCCCGGAGACAACTCGCGGGGCGGAGCCTTTCGGGGGGTCCGGGGGACCGCCCCCGGAGACAACTCGCGGGGCGGAGCCTTTCGGGGGGTCCGGGGGACCGCCCCCGGAGACAACTCGCGGGGCGGAGCCTTTCGGGGGGTCCGGGGGACCGCCCCCGGAGACAACTCGCGGGGCGGAGCCTTTCGGGGGGTCCGGGGGACCGCCCCCGGAGACGACTCGCGGGGCGGAGCCTTTCGGGGAGTCCGGGGGACCGCCCCCGGAGACGACTCGCGCGGTGAAGCACCGGTCGTGGAGCTGCGCGAGGTCACCAAGACCTACCCGGGGGACGTCACCGCGCTCGACTCGGTCTCCCTGTCGGTCTCGGCGGGCGAGCTGGTGGCGATCGTGGGGCCGTCCGGCTCCGGCAAGTCGACCATGCTGCACATGATCGGCACGCTGGACCGGCCCAGCTCGGGCACCGTGCTGGTGCGGGGCCGGGACGTGTCGCGGCTTCCGGACCGGCGGCTGTCGGCGCTGCGGGCCCGCCGGATCGGGTTCGTGTTCCAGCAGTTCCACCTGGCGCCCGGGGTGACCGCGCTGGACAACGTCGCAGACGGGCTGCTGTACGGGGGCGTCCCGGCGGCCCGGCGCCGCCGCCGCGCGCGCGAGGCGCTGGAGCGGGTCGGGCTGGGGCACCGCCTCGACCACCGGCCGCACCAGCTGTCGGGCGGGGAGAAGCAGCGGGTGGCGATCGCCCGCGCGGTGGCGGGCGAGCCGGCGATGCTGCTGGCCGACGAGCCGACCGGCGCCCTGGACTCGGCGTCGGGCGCCGGCGTCCTCGATCTGCTGCGCGAGCTGGCCGCGGGCGGCACGACGGTGCTGCTCATCACCCACGACCGGGACATCGCGGCGACGCTGCCCCGGCAGGTGCGGATGCACGACGGCCGCATCGTCCGCGACGACCGCGCCGTCCCCGGCGCGACCCCGATGGAGGCCGCGCGGTGAGCGTCCCGATGAGCGACCGGGCGAACGCCCCGGTGAACGACGGCTCCGCCGACGACGTCCCCGCCCGGCTGGGCCCCGGCGACGTGCTCCGGGTCGGCGCCGCCGGCCTGCGCGCCCGCCCGCTGCGGGTGTTCCTGTCCGCGCTCGGCATCGCGATCGGCATCGCCGCGATGATCGGCGTGGTCGGGATCTCCACCTCCAGCCGCGCCCAGCTCCAGGCCACCCTGGACCGGCTCGGCACCAACCTGCTGACGGTGGCGCCCGGCCGGGACTTCTTCGGCGAGGACGCCAGCATGCCCGAGGAGGCGGTCGGCATGATCGGCCGGATGGCGAAGGTGGAGTCGGCCTCGGCGACCGGCAAGGTCCCCGACACCGCCGTCTACCGCAACGACCGCATCCCCGAGGGTGAGACGGGCGGGATCAGCGTGCTGGCGGCCCGGGTCGACCTGCCCCGCACGGTGGGCCTCACCATGGCCGCCGGGACCTGGCTGAACGACGGCACCGCCCGGTATCCGGCCGTGGTGCTCGGCTCGTCCGCCGCCGAGCGCCTCGGGGTGGCCGCGCCCGGCGCTCAGGTCTGGCTGGGCTCGCAGTGGTTCACCGTCGTGGGGATCCTGAACGCCAACGACCTGGCGCCCGAACTGGACGCGGCGGCGCTGGTCGGCTGGGACGCGGCGCGGGCCCGGCTGGGATTCGACGGCCATCCCACGACGGTCTACACGCGCGCGGACAAGCACGCGGTCGAGGAGGTGCGAGAGCTGCTCGCGGCGACCGCCGACCCGGAGGCGCCCAACGAGATCGAGGTCGGCCGGCCCTCGGACGCGCTGGCCGCACAGAACGCCACCGACCAGGCCTTCACGGGCCTGCTGCTGGGCCTGGGCGGGGTCGCGCTGCTGGTCGGGGGCGTCGGCGTGGCCAACACGATGGTGATCTCCGTGCTGGAGCGCCGCGCCGAGATCGGCCTGCGCCGCTCGCTGGGCGCCACGCGGGGGCAGATCCGCCTGCAGTTCCTCACCGAGTCGCAGCTCCTGGCGGCCCTGGGCGGCGTGGGCGGGGTCGGCCTGGGCATCGTGGTGACGGCGGTCTACGCCGTCAGCCAGGACTGGCCGACGGTCGTCCCGGCGTGGGCGATGGCGGGGGGCATCGTCGCGACCCTGGCCATCGGCGCGGTGGCGGGCCTCTACCCGGCGATCAGGGCCGCCCGCCTCTCCCCCACCGAGGCCCTGGCCGCCCCCTGACCGTGGGCCCGGCACGGGAAGGCGATCCGCCGGTCAGCCCGCCGGCGAGCGGCGATCAGCCCTTGACCAGCACCGCCAGGCACTCCACATGCTGCGTCATCGGGAAGGCGTCGAAGGCGCGCAGGGACTCCAGCGTCCAGCCGCGCTCGCTGAAGTAGGCCAGGTCGCGGGCCAGCGTCGCGGGGTCGCAGGAGACATAGGCGATCTTGCGGGCGGCCAGCCGGGCGATCTGGTCGACGACCTCGCGGCCCGCGCCCGCGCGGGGCGGGTCGAGGACGACGACGTCGGCGCCGCGCACCCGGGCGCCGCGGTGGTGGCCGCCGCCGCGCTTGGACTGGGTGCGGTCCGAGCCGTCGGCCCGGCCGAACTCCAGGTCGGGCAGGACCTCCTCCACCTGGCCCCGCTCCACCGCCGTCTGCGGCAGGTCGCGCAGGTTGAACTTGGCGTCCCGGACGGCCTGGGCGTCCGACTCGACCCCGACCACCAGGCCGTCGGCGCCGACGCGCTCGGCCAGCAGGGCCGCGAACAGGCCCACGCCGCAGTAGAGGTCGAGGGCGATCTCGCCCGGCCTGGGGTCGAGGGCGTCCAGGACCGCGTCGGCCAGCAGCTGCGCGGCACCGGGGTGGACCTGCCAGAAGCCGCTTCCGCTCACCTGGAACAGGCGGCCCGACACCTCCTCGCGCACGTACGGGACCTGCGCGGGGCCGCCGCCCTGCTTGCGCGGCGGGCCCTTGCGGACCAGGCGGACCGGGACGTCCAGCCGCGGCACCCGGGCGTTGCGGCGGCCCTTGAGGGAGACCAGCCGGTCGCCGGTGGTCGCCGACACGATGCCCTCGACCGACGACGCCCCCGGCCAGCGCTTGCGCTCGATGCCCATCATCTCCACCCCGGGGTGGGCGATCAGGCACTCGTCGACCGGCTCGATGTCGTGGGAGCGGTGGCGGCGCAGGCCGATCGTGCCGTCCACGGCGGTGAACTGCACCCGGGTGCGCCAGCCGAGCCCGGGCCCGCGGTCCACCTCGGCGGGCGGGGAGGGCACTTCCTCGACGGTGACGGTACGGGTGATGCCCGCCACCCGCTGGAGCTGCTCCTCGACCACGGCCGCCTTCAGGCGGCGCTGCGCGGGCAGCGAGGCGTGCTGCCAGTCGCAGCCGCCGCAGCGGCCCGGCCCGGCGAACGGGCAGGGCGCCTGCACCCGGTCCGGGGACGCCGAGAGGATCTCCACGGCGTCGGCGCGCAGGAAGTTGCGGGTGCGGTCGGTCACCCGGGCCCGGACCCGCTCCCCCGGCAGGGCGTGCCGGACGAACACCACCCGGCCCTCGTACCGGGCCACGCAGAATCCGCCGTTGGCGACGTTGCCGACCTCCAGGTCGAGCAGGTCGGGGGTTTCGGGTCCGCTATCAGTCACGGTCCGAAACGATACCGCCGCCCGGGCGTGCTCCCTCCTGCTCGGCCGGCGGGCGCGGGGGCCGCCGCGACGCGCCCGGCGCGACCGGTTCGGGCCGGCCCTTGAGCCGGTCGGACGAGCGCAGCTGCCACGGCACGCTGGTGACCATGACCCCGGGCACGAACAGCAGCCTGCCCTTGAGCCGCAGCGCGCTCTGGTTGTGCAGCAGATGCTCCCACCAGCGGCCCACGACGTACTCGGGGATGAACACGGTGATCACGTCGCGGGGGCTCTTGCGCCGCACGTTCTTGACGTAGTTGAGCACCGGCCGGGTGATCTCCCGGAACGGCGAGTCGAGGATCTTGAGGGGTACGGGGACGTCCAGCGCGTCCCACTCCTCCTGGAGCCGCCGCGACTCCTGGGCGTCCACCGCGACCGTGACGGCCTCCAGCGTGGACGGCCGGGTGGCGCGGGCGTACGCCAGGGCGCGCAGCGTCGGCTTGTGGATCTTCGACACCAGCACGATCGCGTGGTTGCGGGCGGGCAGCGCCACGTCCTCGCCGCTGGGCACCAGCTCCGCGGCGACCCGGTCGTAGTGCCGCCGGATCCCCTTCATCAGCAGGTACAGCACCGGCATCGCGATGCAGACGATGTAGGCGCCGTGGGTGAACTTGGTCACCAGTACGATCACCAGGACCGTCCCGGTCATCATCAGGCCGAAGGCGTTGATGGCGCGGGACCGCTTCATCTGGCGGCGCGCGGCCGGTTCGGTCTCGGTGGCCAGCAGCTTGTTCCAGTGCCGCACCATGCCGGTCTGGCTGACGGTGAACGACACGAACACGCCCACGATGTAGAGCTGGATCAGCTTGGAGACGTCGGCGCCGTAGGCGTAGATCAGCAGCCCGGCCGCGGTGGCCAGGATGATGATGCCGTTGCTGAAGGCCAGCCGGTCGCCGCGGGTGTGCAGCTGGCGGGGCAGGTAGCGGTTCTGCGCCAGCACCGAGCCCAGCACCGGGAAGCCGTTGTAGGCGGTGTTGGCGGCCAGCACCAGGATCAGCGCGGTCATCAGGGTGACGAAGCCGAACATCGCCGGGAGGTTGCTGAAGACGGTGTGGGCGACCTGGGCGACCACCGGGTCCTGCTCGGAGACGTCCCGCCCGGTGGCCGGGTCGACCAGGCTGCTGCCGTGGGTGGGGTCGGCGAACTTGGCGTCGGTGATGTAGGCCAGCGCGGTCACGCCGCAGAACATCGTCATCGCGAGCAGGCCGAGCATCAGCAGGGTGGCCGCGGCGTTCTTCCCCTTGGGCTTGCGGAAGGCGGGCACGCCGTTGCTGATCGCCTCGACGCCCGTCAGCGCGGCGCAGCCGGACGCGAACGCCCGCATCAGCAGGAAGATCAGCGCGAAGCCGCCGACGCCCATCTCCTCGCCGCGGACCTCGTAGTGGGCGGTCTCGGCCCGCAGGTCGGCGCCCAGCAGGAGCCGTCCGAACCCCCAGACGAGCATGGCGAAGATGCCGAACATGAACAGGTAGGTCGGGATCGCGAAGGCCATCCCGGACTCCTTGAGCCCGCGCAGGTTGAGCACGGTCAGGATGGCCACCAGGATGATCGCGGACGCGACCTTGTGCTCGCCCACGATGTGCAGGAACGCTCCGAGGTTGTCGACCGCCGAGGAGATCGACACCGCGACGGTGAGGACGTAGTCGACCAGCAGCGCGCTGGCGACCACCACGCCCCAGTTGCCGCCCAGGTTCTCGGTGGCGACCTCGAAGTCGCCGCCGCCGCTGGTGTAGGCGCGCACGTTCTGCCGGTACGAGGCGACCACGGTGAGCAGGATGACCACCACGGCCACCGCCACCCACGGGGTGAACTGGTAGGCGGCGAGCCCGGCGATCCCCAGGGTGATGAGGATCTCCTGCGGAGCGTAGGCGACCGAGGACAGCGCGTCGCTGGCGAACACCGGCAGCGCGATCCTTTTGGGAAGCAACTGCTCATGCTGCTGGGCGCTGCGCAGCGCGCGGCCCAGCAGGGCGCGTTTCACAAGGTCCGGAGCCTTCGACACGGAATGAGACTCTAGCCCCCGCGCATGACATCCCCGCGATAAGCCCACCCCTTGCGGACGAATCACGCCAAGCTGCTGGTGGGCGTGGCGAACGGCGGAGCGGCCGGGTAGTACTTGTCTGGGCGGATGTGTAGTTTTGCAGCCCGGCAGGACCAGTGAGCCGGAGCGGTCCCGCGTCGAACGGGGAAGGAACGGGAACGGGCGTGCATATCGTGATCATGGGGTGCGGCCGCGTCGGGTCGACGCTCGCCCATATCCTGGAGGACAAGGGTCATTCGGTGGCCATCATCGACCAGAACCCGGAGGCGTTCCGCCGGCTCCGCAGCGGGTTCAAGGGCCGCCGCATCACCGGCTTCGGCTTCGACCGCGACGTGATCGCCGAGGCCGGCATCGAGCACGCCTCCGCGTTCGTGGCGGTCAGCAGCGGCGACAACTCCAACATCATCTCCGCCCGGGTGGCCCGGGAGACCTTCGGCGTCGACAACGTGGTGGCGCGGATCTACGACCCCCGCCGCGCCGAGGTCTACCAGCGCCTGGGCATCCCGACGGTGGCGACGGTGCGGTGGACCGCCGACCAGATCCTGCGGCGGCTGCTGCCCGAGGGCGCCGAGCCGCTGTGGCGCGACCCGACCGGCGAGGTGGTGCTGGCCGAGCTGGACACCGGGCCGATCTGGGTGGGCGACAAGGTGACCGCGCTGGAGGAGGCGGCCGGCACCCGGGTGGCGTTCCTGTCGCGGATGGGCGAGGCGGTCGTCCCGCACGCCGACACGGTGATCCAGGACGGCGACATCGTGCACATCATCGCCCGCGCCGGCGACCTGGAACGGATCAACGCCGCGGTCGCGGTGCGCACGGAGGAGGACGCGTGATGCGGGTCGCGATCGCCGGGGCGGGCGCGGTGGGCCGCTCCATCGCCCAGGAGCTGCTGGAGAACGGCCACGAGGTGCTGCTGATCGACAAGAGCCCCAAGGCCATCAAGGTGGAGATGGTGCCGCGGGCGGAGTGGCTGCTGGCCGACGCCTGCGAGATCGCCTCGCTGGACGACGCCGCCCTGGAGCGCTGCCAGGTGGTGGTCGCCTCCTCCGGGGACGACAAGGTCAACCTGGTGGTGTCGCTGCTGGCCAAGACCGAGTACGGGGTGCCGCGCGTGGTGGCCCGGATCAACCACCCCAAGAACGAGTGGCTGTTCAACGAGTCGTGGGGCGTGGACGTGGCCGTCTCCACGCCGCGGCTGCTGTCGGCCCTGGTGGAGGAGGCGGTCAGCGTCGGCGACCTGGTCCGGCTGATGACCTTCCGGCAGGGCGAGGCCAACCTGGTGGAGCTGACGCTGCCGGAGGACGCGCCGCTGGGCGGCGAGCGGGTCGGGTCGGTGAACTGGCCGCGCGACACCGCCCTGGTGGCGATCCTGCGGGAGGGTCGGGTGCTGGTGCCGGCCGCCGACGACACGCTGGAGCCCGGCGACGAGCTGATGTTCGTGGCCAGCCAGGACGTGGAGGACGAGCTGGCCGAACTCCTCGGCGCCCGCTGACCCTCCGCGCTCCTCCGCGCTCCTCCGCGCTCCTCCGCCCCCGCCGACCCCGCCCGCCGACCCCGGTCGGCGCGCGGGCGTCCGGCGCCGTCAGCGGGTGCCGGACGCCGGTTCGAGTGGGGTGCGGCCGCGGGCCAGCACCCAGACCATCGTGGCCAGCGCCGCCACCTGCAGCGGCCAGCCCATGGCGATCTTGGCGGCGCCCAGCAGCGCGCTCTGGTCGCCGTCGGCGAGGTAGATCGGGTACTGCACGACCACCCGAAGCACGCAGGGCGCCAGCAGGATCCAGGTCAGCCGGGAGCACAGCCGCAGGATCCCCGGGTCGGACCGCCAGCCGGTCGGGTCACCGGTGACCGAGCCGATGATGAAGCCCACCACCGGCCAGCGGGCCAGGATCGACACCAGCATCGCCGCGCCGTAGCCGGCGTTGAGCAGGATGCCGGGCATGAAGGCGTCCTCGGCCTTGCCCGAGCGCAGCGCGAAGAACGCCGCGATCCCGATGCCGAGGAGGCTGTTGAGGACGAACTGCGGGTTGGAGCGCTGGACGAGCCGGACCGCCAGCAGCGCCACCGCCGCGCCGATGCCGACCAGGACGGCCGTCCTGACCTCGTCGGTCACCACGAAGGTGGCGGTGAAGCCGATGGTGGGGACGGCCGCCTCGATCATGCCGCGGACGCCGCCGAGCGCCTTGGACAGCTGCGCCCGCACCGCCGCCTCGACCGTGTCGTGCGCGTCGCCGCCCCGCGCCCGGGTCGCGCCGACGGCCGCTCCCTCGGCGCCCTCGCCGCCCTCGGCGGACTCGGCCGCGGTGCTCTCGGTCTCGGCGGCCGCGCCGGTGGCCGCTGGTCCCTCGCTCATCGGTCGCAAGGCGTCTCCCGCTCGGATCCGTCGGTCGGTACCTGTCCGGGGCCCGTCACGAGCCGCCGCGCAGCTCGTACCGGGGGTTGAACATGACCTTGCGGCCGTCCTGCAGGCTCACCAGGCCCTCGGCGTGCAGCCGCCGGCCGGGGTCGATCCCGGCGATCTTGCGCCGGCCCAGCCAGACCAGGTTGATCACGTCGGTGCCGTCGTAGAGCTCGGCCTCCAGGGCCGGGGCACCGCCACGGGGTCGCAGGGTCACGGTCCGTAGCGTACCCGCCACGCGGGCGCGCTTGCGGGCGGCGCACGCCGTGATGGGCGTGGCCCCCTCCTCGTCGGAGGTCTTCTGCAGCTCTTCCGCCTCGAGCTCGGCCTTGCTCGAGGCCATGCGGCGCAGGAAGCGCCGCAGCCCGCCGCGGCCGCGCCCGTCGCCGGGAGCGGCGGGCGAAGCGGGCTCGTCGCTTTCCGGCTTCCTGTCGGCCGGCACCTCGTCCATGTTCGAAACCCTAAGGCATCACACCGCCCGACGAACCGCCCGGCGGCCGATGAATCTCCAGATGAGCGGACGGATGGAGAGAAGGGCGGATCCGCCCAGAATCCCCGGAGCCTTCACCGAACCGAGACCGCACGGACGGGCCGACACGACCGCGCCGCGGCGGCCGACGGGCTAGGTTGGCGTGCGAACATCACGCTCGGTAAATAAATCATTACGGATATGGATGAACGCGGCAAAGGCAATGGGGGCGGGATGCTGCGACGCGCGTATCGGCTGGTACCGGCCATGGTCCTGGTGGCGCCGGGGGCCGTGGCGTGCGGGGGCGGCGACGGCGGAGGGGACGGTTCCGGTGGTCCGGGCGCGCGTCCCGAGCGGGCCGCCCCGTCCCCGCCCGCCCCGATCCAGTTCACGCCCGGTGACGGGGCCCGCGACGTGCGGCCGGACCGGCCGGTGATCGTCACGGCCGTGCGCGGAACGCTCCACAAGGTCGTCCTGCGGGGCGGCGGCGACCGCGCGGACGGGCGGCTGTCCCGCGACCGGCGCACCTGGCGCACCCGCTGGACGCTGCGTCCCGCCACCACCTACAGCGTGACCGCGACCGGCACCGGCGCCGCGGGCGAGCCGACCGCACTGACCGGCCGGTTCACCACGCTCCGGCCGCTGGGGACGTTCTCGATCGCCGACGTCACGCCGCGCGCGGGCGAGCTGGTCGGGGCGGGCATGCCGCTGATCGTCACCTTCGACCGCCCGATCGCCCGCCGCGCCGCCGTGGAGGAGGCCCTGGAGGTCCGCATGAGGCGGGCGGTGCAGGGCGCCTGGCACTGGACGGGACCGCGCCAGGTGGTGTTCCGCCCGCGCCGCTACTGGCCGTCGGGCCAGCGGGTGACGCTGCTGGCCCATACGGCCGGGGTGCGGGCGGCCCCCGGCGTGTACGGGGCGTCCGGCCGCACCGCGGGGTTCCGGGTGGGGCCGCGCCGGATCAGCACCGTGGACGTGCGGCGGCACCGCATGACCGTCCGGGAGAACGGCGTCACGGTGCGGTCGGCGGGGATCAGCGCGGGCAAGGGCGGGAAGCGCGCGTACACCACCACCAGCGGCGTCCACCTGGCGATGGGCAAGAGCGACCCGATCATCATGACGTCGGCGTGGATGGGCGTGACCGACAAGGAGGACCCCCGCTACTACAAGAAGAGCGTGCGCCACGCCGTGCAGATTTCCAGCAGCGGGGAGTACGTGCACGCGGCGCCCTGGTCGGTCCGGCAGCAGGGGCGCGCGAACGTCAGCCACGGCTGCGTCAACGCCTCCCCCTCCTTCGCCCAGTGGTTCTACGCGCGTTCGCTGCGCGGCGACATCGTCAACGTGACGGGCACGGACCGTCCCCTGGAGCCGCACAACGGGTGGGGCTACTGGCAGATCCCCTGGAAGCGGTGGGTGGCGGGCAGCGCCCTCAAGGACCCCGTCGTGAACGGCCGCGCCCGGTGACGTCCACCGGCCGGTGCGGGACGGTCAGTGCGGGACTGTCGGCGCGGGACGGTCAGTGCGGGACGGTCAGTGCGGGACGGGGACGGCGCTGCCGGCACGGTGTGGCGTGACACGTCCCGCGCCGTGGCGGGCGGCGGAATCATCATGGACGCGCGAGCACCCCGGCCGCCGGTTTATTCCTGATTGTCGGTAATCAGGGAGTTTTCTGTCCGGTCTTCCGGCGGAGCAGCGGCAACCTCGCCCGCGCCACGTCCAGGAAGTAGCCCACCTCGGCCACCCGCAGCAGCCGGGCGGCCGCGACGTACAGCAGCCCGCCCCCGAGCCCGCCCACCGCCATCGCCAGCAGCCCCGGCACCCGGTCCCCCGGCAGGTGCCCGAACGCCCACACGCACGCGGCCCCGAACAGCCCGCCCGGCAGCGCCGCAAGATACAGCAGCGTCAGCGAGCGCAGGATCCGCCGCCCGTCCATGCCGGCCAGCCTCCGCCGCAGCACCAGCGTCGCCCCCGCCGTGCCGACGACATAGAACAGCCCGTAGGACACCGGAAGCCAGAACACCACGTGCCGGGCCGGCAGCAGCGCCAGCAGCCCCAGCGCCGTGACCGCCTGCACCAGGCCCGCCGGAACGGCCAGCAGCCCCGGCGTCCGGGTGTCCCCCAGCGCGTAGAACACCCGCATCTGCAACTGGAACAGCGTGAACGGGATCACCATCACGGCGAACACCATCAGCACCAGGCCGATCCGCCGCGCGTCGCCCGGATCCGTGCTCCCGTACGCGAACAGCAGCACCGCCGCCGGGACCGCGAACACCAGCATCGCCACCGACAGCGGCACCAGCAGCGCCGAGGCCAGCCGCAGCCCGCGCGAGAAGTCCGACCGCAGCAGGTCGCGCCGCCCGTCGGCCACGTGCGCGCTCATCCGCGGCAGCAGCGCGGTGATCACCGACACCGCGATGATCGCGTACGGGAGCTGGAACACCACCTCGGCGAACTTGTACGCCGCCAGCCCCGCGCCCTGGTCGCCCGACTCCTCGGCCGCCCGGGCGCCCGCGCGGGTCGCCACGTTCGTGGAGACCAGCAGCCCGGCCTGCGCCACCACGATGTAGACCAGCATCCACAGCGCGGTCCGCGCCGCCTCCCCGAAACCCGAGCCGCGCAGGTCCAGCCGGGGCCGCCAGCGGAACCCCGCCCGCCACAGCGACCAGACCAGGAGGAGGCTCTGCACCGCCGTGCCCAGCGCCGACCCCAGGGCCAGGACGGTCAACTGGGCGTCGGTCACCGAGTCCACCGTCCGGCCCGGCCCCGCGACCGCCAGGAACGCCAGCCCGGCCCCGACGGTGATGAGGTTGTTGACGATCGGCGCCCACATCGGCGCGCCGAACCGCTCCCGCGCGTTCAGCAGCGCCCCCGCCACCCCGCTCACGCCGATGAACAGGATCTGCACCAGCAGCAACCTGGTCAGCAGCACCGCGATCTCGTACTGTCGGCCCGCATAGCCCGAGTACGCCGACACCAGCGGGCCCGCGGCCAGCATCGCGGCCACGGTGAGCACCAGCAGCCCGACGAGCGCGGCGGTGAACAGCCGGTGCTCGGTGGCGATGCCGCCGTCGGCGTCCCGCCTGCGCCGCTTGACCAGGAACGGCACGAACACGCTCGACAGCAGGCCGCCCAGCAGCAGCGCGTACACCGCGAAGGGGATCATGTCGGCGGTCTGGTACGCGTCGCCCAGCAGCCCCACGCCCAGCGCCGCGCTCAGCACGGTGGTGCGCAGGAACCCGGTGGCGCGGGAGAAGACCGTGCCGATCGCCATCACCGCGCTGGAGTGCGCCATCCCGGGCCGGGACGCCCGGGCGGCGATGCTGACCTCGTCCCGCTCGGCGCCCGGCCGGTCGGCCACGCCCGGGTCCCCGACGTCGCCCGGGTCGCGCAGCGGGACCAGGCCGACCTCCGGCTCGGTGGGCGGCTCGTACCGCTCGGCGGCGTCGAAGACGGCGGGCATCACGGGCGCGGCGCGCTCCTCGCCGGCCCGCCGTTCCCGGGACCACCCGCCGGGCGGCGCCTCCCGCGCCTCGCCCGAGAGCGGTCGCCCGCCGTCGTCCGGTTGCCGGTTCACCCGCTCGTCCACACGAGGGACCCTACGCGGACGCGTCCGACCTCTGTGAACACCGGATCGTCAACACCGCACCAAGCTCACGCCGGAGCGGGGCGCCCGCCGCACGGCGACCGCCCCGCTCCCAGGTGCGCGCTCTCAGCCTCAGACGCCCACCGCCTCCACCGCCGGGACGCGCACCGCGCGCCGCGCCGAACCGACCGCCGACGCCATCGTCAGCGCCACCGCGAAGGCGGCGACCGCCGCGAAGGTCAGCGGCTCCAGTTCCGGCACCGCCGTCCCGGCCCGGGCGATGCCGAACGGCAGGACGGTGAACACCGACGCGAACGCCCCGCACGCCACCCCGATCCCGGTCAGCAGCACGCCCTCCAGCGTGACCGCGCCGAGCACCTGCCCCGGTGTCGCCCCCGCCAGCCGCTGCTGCCCGAACTCCCGGCGCCGGTACGCGGTCGCCGCGATCAGCGTGTTGACCAGCATCAGCGCGGTGAAGACCAGGATCATCCCGATGACCACGAAGTTGAGCGTGGCGATGTTCTTCTGCTCCACCGTGGACACCAGCCCGGCCGCGGCCGTGGCGTCGTTCTCGATCTCCTGCAGGTAGAGCGTGCCGATCGCGGCCCCGGTGAACAGGATGATCGGCATGATCACCCCGGCCATCTGGCCGGTCCGCCGGCGCAGCGTGCTGACCGCCAGGTCACCGGCCACGCCGAACCGCCCCAGCGGGCGGGCCAGCACCCGGGCGGCCGCCCGGATCAGCCACGGCGCCAGCAGCGCCAGCCCGAGCGAGGCGAAGATGTCGGCCTGCCCCGCGGTGGCCATCGCGTCACTGCCCTCATTGCGCATCACGGTGGCGGTGACCACGGCCAGGTTCAGCGCCAGCAGCAGGAGCACGATCCCGGCCACGAGCCTGACCCTGCCCGCCCGGGCCCGGCCCACGGCGGCGTCGGCCAGCGACTCGGCCACCCGGCCCCGGACCGTCCGGCGCACCGTGATGACGGCGGCGCCGGCGGCCGACACCAGCGTGATGCCCAGGCCCATCGACAGGGCGAACGGGCCGAAGGCGTACGACACCGACTCCGGCACCTGGTCGGTGGAGTGCAGCAGCTCCAGCAGGCCCGTGCCCGCCAGGAAGCCGGGCAGGACCGCCAGCGCCCAGGCGGCCACGGCCAGCCCGGCCGCCTCGCCCACCACCATCCGCCCGATCTGGGCCGGAGTGGCGCCGACGCTCTTGAGCAGCGCCATCTCCTCGGCCCGCTGCCGGACCGAGAGCGTCAGCGTGGAGGTGACCGCGAGGATCACCAGCATCAGCCCCCAGAACCCCACCACCGTCGCCATGACCACCAGCGTCTCCCGGGCCGCGCCGGTGGCCTCGCCGGCCAGCGCGGTGTCCAGCATCGACGCGAAGGCCATCAGGATCGTCGCCCCCAGGAACATCGCCAGGAAGCTGGCGGCGAACCCGCCCGCCCGCGCCCGCAGCGACCGCAGAGCCAGCCCGAGCATCGTCACACCCCCGCCGCGACGCGCTGGCGCTCGACCTCGTCGGCCAGATGCGTCATCCGCTCGGCCACCGCCTCGGCGGTGGGCGTCCGGAGCAGCCCGACCAGCCGGCCGTCGGCCAGGAACAGCACCGAGTCGGCGTAGGAGGCCGCGACCGGGTCGTGGGTGACCATGACCACCGTCCGCCCGTACAGCCGCACCGACTCCTGCAGCAGCCCCAGCACCTCCCGGGCGCTGCGGGTGTCGAGCGCGCCGGTGGGCTCGTCCCCGAACACGACCTTCGGCTCGGTCACCAGCGCCCGCGCGATCGCGACCCGCTGCTGCTGGCCGCCCGACAGCTCCGAGGGCAGGTGGTGCAGCCGGTCGCCCAGCCCCACCCGCACCAGGACCTCCCGCGCCCGGGCCCGGTCGACCTTCCCGCCCGCCAGCTTCAACGGCAGCGTCACGTTCTGCATCACCGTCAGCGTCGGCAGCAGGTTGAACCGCTGGAACACGAACCCGATCCGCCGCCGCCGGAACTTGGTCAGCGCGGCCTCGCCGCCGTCGGCCCGGAGCTCGGCGCCGTCCACGAAGACCCGGCCCTCGGTCGGACGGTCCAGCCCCGCCGCGCACTGGAGCAGCGTGCTCTTGCCCGAACCGGACGGGCCCATCACCGCGGTGAACGTCCCGGCCGGCAGGGACAGCGACACGCCGTCCAGCGCCGCCACGCTGTTCCCCTCCGTCCCGTAGATCTTGCGCACGCCCTCGAGCCTGAGCGCCTCGCCCGTGGTGACCGGCTCGCCCGCCCGCCGCCTGCTCCTGCTTCCCAACATCGCCCTACCTCCTTGAACTCGCCCCTCGGCGTCTGAGATCGACGCTACGGACGCGGCGGGCGGCCGACGATGGTCCCAGACCGCCGCGGGAGGTAGGCAAAACCCCACCCTCCCGCGCCCGCGGACAAGCAAGATCGGCCAGAATCGGGGCATGGAACCGGTACCTGAGGACTGGACGCGCGCGCTGGCGATCGTGGCGCACCCCGACGACCTGGAGTACGGCGGCTCCACCGCCGTCGCCAAGTGGACCGCGCAGGGCAAGACCGTGGTCGAACTGCTGGCCACCCGGGGCGAGGCCGGCATCGACGGGATGGACCCGGAGGAGGCGGCCCGGGTCCGCAGCGTGGAGCAGGTCGAGGCGGCCCGCGCCGTCGGCGTGGAGGCCGTCGAGTTCCTGGACCTGGCCGACGGCGTCCTGGAGTACGGGCTGCCGCTGCGCCGGCTCCTGGCCGAGGCCATCCGGCGGCACCGGCCCGAGGTCGTCATCTCGCTGAACTTCCGCGACACCTTCCCCGGCGGGTTCTTCAACATGGCCGACCACCGGGTGCTCGGCCTGGCCGTGGTGGACGCCATCCGGGACGCCTCCAACCGCTGGGTGTTCCGCGACCTGGGCCTGGAGCCGTGGCAGGGCGTGCGGTTCGCGCTGTTCGGCGGCTCCCCGGAGTGCACCCACTACGTGGACGTCACCGGTCACCTCGACGCGGGCATCGCCTCCCTGGAGGCCCACAAGGTCTACTTCGCCGGCCTGGGCGCCGAACAGCACGCACGTGAGTTCCTGACCGGCCTGGTCGGCCCCGCGGGCGAGCAGGTCGGCGTGACCCACGCGATGCCGTTCGAGCTCATCGAGCCCTGACGCCGGGTTTCAACCCTCTTTTCGGCGGCGGGCGGGAACATCCCGCCGGAGCGGTCGCTCCGGCGGGCCCTCGGCGGAAGACCCGGGGGTCAGCGGACCTCGGTGATCTCCGGGCCGCGTTCGAAGGGGTTGAAGGTCTCGACCTTCTCCTCCTCGTCGTCCTCGGAGGCCTCGGTGAACTCCTTGGGGATCTGCAGCTCCAGCAGCTCCCGCGGCGGCATCGGCGACTCGCCCCGCACGATCACGATGTTGCGGAACACGTCCTCCAGGACCTGCCACTGCTCCTCGTCCTCGATCGCGGCGCCCTGCACCACGGCCTGGAGGAACCAGCGCGGGCCGTCCACCCCGATGAAGCGGATCAGCTGCGGCGCCCAGCCCTGCTCGACGAACTCGGCCGGGATCTGCTCCCGGACCTCCTGCGGCATCTCGGCGAGGACCTCCTCGGTCAGCGCCGCGGGGACCATCGCCAGCAGCTCGGGGCCGAAGGGGCCCTCGTTCTCCTGGGTCTGGCCCTGGGCCTCCTCCTGGATGTCCTTGGCGGTCTCCCGCCGGACGTCGTCCCAGATCCCGCTGCGCTTGGGAGCGGCGAACGCCTGCAGCTGCATGGCGCTCTCCTCGTACTGCACCAGCACCGCGACCGGGCGCCCGTCCAGCGGGTTGCCCTCGTCGTCGACCTGGGTGGCCTCGAAGTTCACCTGGAAGCCCAGCCCGGGGGCCACCGGCACCTGCAGCGACCCGAAGTCGAGGCGCTGCAGCTCCGGATACTCGTCATCGGAGTCCCAGGGGCCGCTCGCGGCGTCCTTCTCGGGAGCCTCGTCGGCCGCGGCGTCCTCGGCCGAGGCGGCCTCGGTCTTCTCGTCGGCCGGCTCGGGCCCCTTGGCGGGCTCATCGGCCTGACGGCGACGTCCAAAAGCCACGACTCACGCTCCTTCTTCGCTGTGCCCATTATCCGCGAATCCGCCCGTGGAACCGAACCCGCCGGTGCCGCGTGCCGATCCCGGAAGCTCGGTGACCTCGTGGAAGACCGCGTGCTCCACCCGCTGCACGACCATCTGGGCGATGCGGTCGCCGCGCCGCAGCCGGACGGTGCCGCGGAGATCGGTGTTCAGCAGGGTCACCTTGATCTCACCCCGGTAGCCGGCATCGACGGTACCGGGAGCGTTCACTATGGTCACCCCCAACCTAGCGCCCAATCCGGAGCGGGGGTGAACGAAGGCGGCGTAGCCGTCCGGCAGTGCGATGGAGATGCCGGTGGGCACGACCGCGCGCTCGCCGGGGGGCAGCTCGACGTCGACGGCGGCGACCAGGTCCGCGCCCGCGTCACCGGCGTGGGCGTAGGACGGGAGGGGCAGTTCGGGGTCCAGCCGGCGGACGAGGACGTCGACCTTGTTCGTCACGGGATGTCACCTCACGGTCGCGATGGTGGGACGGCAGGCATGGCTCGCCGTACGGCCACAGAACCGTTCGGACCGGCCAGACCGACCTTACCGATCGTCCCGCCCCGCACCGTCCAGGCGCGCCCGTCCGCTTGCGGCTGGCCCTCCATGCTCCTGGGCACTCCCGGGTGGGAACCCTTGGGACGCTCCGGACGTCCATGTGGGTGCATCGATCGTCCTGAGGAAGGCCCCGCCGTGTTCCTGCTGCCACTGCTGCTCGCCGTGGCCGACCTCTTCACGGGGCAGAGCACGGCGGCGAGCCTGGCGGCGCTGACGATCGCGGGCCTGCTGCTGCTGTCCGCGCGCCTCGTCGTACGGCGCGGCCGGCGCGCCTTCCCCTCGGGTGTCCGCACCACGCTGCGCGAACGCACGCTCCGCACGGCCTTCCTGCCCCAGCGCGACCCCGACGCGGCGGGGCGCCCCCGCCCCAGAGCCCCCGGGCTGGAGATCACGACCGTCCCGTCGATCTCCTCCTCCCGGAAGGCTCCTGATGTTCCTGCTCGACGTCCCCGTCTCCATCACGCATGACCTGGTCGGCTCGCTGGCCGGCGCGCTCGACCCGGTCGCGGGCGGCCTGGCCGCCTCCGCCGCGATCGTCCTGTTCACCGCCGCCGTACGGCTCCTGCTGGTGCCGCTGGCGGTCGCCCAGGCCCGCGGGGAACGGGCCCGGCTGCGGCTCCTCCCCAAGATGCGGGCGCTGCAGAAGAAGCACGCCCGCGACCCCGAACGGCTGCGCAGCGAGATGGCCGGCCTGTACGCGGCCGAGGGCGCGTCGCCGCTCGCCGGGTGCCTGCCCGCCCTGGCGCAGTGGCCGTTCTTCGCCGTCATGTATCAGCTCTTCATCTCCGCGACCGTCGCCGGGCACCAGAACCTCCTGCTGACGCACACCCTCCTGGGTGTCCCGCTCGGCCAGAACCTGCTCAGCGTCGGGCTGTTCTCCCCGGGCACGCCGGTGTTCCTCGCGCTGCTGGTGCTGCTGGGCCTGGTGGCGTGGTGGTCGTCGCGGCGGGTGACCGCCGAGGGGCCGATGGGGCGGGTGCTGCGGCTGCTGCCGTTCGGCACGCTGGCCGTCGCGGTTTTCGTCCCGCTGGCGGCGGGCCTCTACCTGCTGACCTCCACGGCGTGGGCGGCGGCTGAGCGGGCGATCCTGCACCGCCGCGTGGTAACGGCGTCCTGACGCTTGACGCCGCGGCGGGACGGTGGGTTCGATGGAAACCGAATCACATTCTGAACATGGAGGGACGGCATGACGACCCGGACCCACCACCCGCCCGAGGCCGACCTGTCGGACCTGACGTTCTGGTCCCGGCCCCCCGCCGCCCGGGAGCGGGCCTTCGCGGCGCTGCGGGAACTCGACGCCCCGCCGTTCTTCCCCGAACTCAAGCTGCCCTTCATCAAGTCGGGCGCGGGCTACTACGCGCTGGTCCGGCACGCCGACGTGGTGGAGGCCAGCCGCACGCCGGACGTCTTCAGCAGCGAGCCGTGCTCCAACAGCATCGCCGACCTCCCCCGCTACATGGCCCGCTACTTCGGCTCCATGATCAACATGGACGATCCGCGGCACGCCAAGATCCGGCGGATCGTATCCCGCGCGTTCACCCCGCGGGTGCTGGCCAAGCTGGAGACCGACCTGCAGGCGACCGCGACCCGGATCGTCGACGACCTCCTGGCCCGCGGCCCCGGCGAGGACGGGGACTTCGTCACGGACGTGGCGGCGCGCCTGCCCGTCCAGGTGATCTGCGACATGATGGGCATTCCCGAAGCCGCCCGCCCCATGGTGTACGAGGCGACCAACACCATCCTGGGCCTGGGCGACCCCGAGTACACCGGCGGGCGCGAGTTCGTGCGGGAGCGCATCACCCGCTCCGGCGTCCTGTACGGCCTCGCCAAGGCCATGACCGCCGGGTACGAGCTCAACCACCTGGCCATGAAGCTCGCCCGCAGGCGCCGCCGCGACCCCGGCGACGACCTCGTCTCGGCGCTGGTGACCGCCGAGGTCGGTTCGGGCGGCGGAAACGGGCAGGGCGGGGAGTCCCTCACCGACCAGGAGATCGGCTCGTTCTTCATCCTGCTGGTCGTCGCGGGCAACGAGACCACCCGCAACGCCATGTCGCACGGCCTGAAGCTGCTGACCGACAACCCCGGCCAGCGCGAGCTGCTGCTGGACGACTTCGACGGCCGCATCGCCGGGGCCGTGGAGGAGATCGTCCGCATGGCCACGCCGGTCATCCAGTTCCGCCGCACGGTGACGCGCGAGCACGAGATGAACGGGCACCTCTACCGGCCCGGCGACAAGGTCCTGCTCTTCTACAATTCCGCGAACCGGGACGCGGCGGTGTTCGAGGACCCCGACACCTTCGACATCACCCGTTCACCGAACCCGCATGTCGGATTCGGCGGCCCCGGACCGCATTTCTGCCTGGGCGCCAACCTCGCCCGCCGGGAGATCACCGTGATGTTCCGGGAACTGTTCACCCGGGTCCCGGAAATCCGCGCGGTGGGCGAGCCCGACCGGCTCTTCTCCAATTTCATCAACGGCATCAAGCACCTGCGGTTCACCTACTGACGGCGAGACGGCCCGGGCGCTTCCTCCGCGGGAACCGCCCGGGACGCCGATCGCCGCAGGTCAGGCAAGCAGGCCGAGCCGCTCCGCCAGCAGGGCGCGGTGGTGCCGCGGAGAGCCCAGGAGGAGCTGGGCGCTCTTGGCCCGCTTGTAGTAAAGGTGCGCGTCGTGCTCCCAGGTGAAACCGATTCCGCCGTGCAGGAGCAGGTGGTCCTTGGCGACCTGGAAATAGGCGCGGCCCATGTACGACTGCGCCGTCGCCGCGGCCACGGGCAGTTCCTCCGGGCTCTCGTCGGCCGCCCACGCCGCGTACCGCACGACCGACTCGGCCTGTTCCAGAACGCAGTGCATGTCGGCCAGCTTGTGCTTGACGCCCTGGAAGGAGCCGACGAACCGGCCGAACTGCACGCGCAGTTTGGCGTACTCCACGATGGTGTCGAGGCAGCGGCGCAGACCGCCCAGCTGCTCGGCCGCCAGCGCCACGGCGGCCAGGTCCAGCGCCCGCCGGACCGGCTCCCCGGCGTCGCCGGACCCGATCCTGCGGGCCGGGGCGCCGGAGAACTCCACGCGGGCCTGCGGACGGGTCAGGTCGAGCGTGGTCAGCGGCGTGCGGACGACCCCGCTCGCCCCCGCCTCGACCGCGAACAGCCCCAGCGGGCCGTCCCCGTCCACGGCCTCGTCGGCCAGGACCGCCGCGACCAGGATCAGGTCGGCGTCCGCGCCGTCCAGCACGTGCGGCGCGACGCCGTGCAGCTCGTGGCCGCCGCCCGCCGCCGCCCGCGCGCCCGGCGTCTCCTCGCCGGGCACCGGGACGGCGAAGGTCGCCACCACGCCGCCCGACGCGATTCCCGGCAGCAGCCCCTTGGCCGCCTCCTCGTCGCCCGCCTGGAGCAGGACGTTCGCGGCCAGCACCGCCGAGGCGAAGTACGGCGAGGGCGTCAGCGCCGCGCCCAGCTCCTCCATGACCACGGCGACCTCGGCGTGCCCGGCGCCGGACCCGCCGTGCTCCTCGGGGACGGCCAGCCCGGCCAGCCCCAGCTCGCCGGCCAGCCGCTGCCACACCCACCGGTCGTACGGCTCGTCCGACTCGGCGATCTCGCGCACCCGCGCCATCGGCGCGGTGTCGGCCAGGAACGCCCGCACGGACGCCGCCAGCTCGTTCTGCTCCTCGCTGCGGATCAGTCTCACCGGCCCGGCTCCTTCTCCTGCGTGCCGACCTTGAGATCGCGGAACGGGACCCCGCGGTCCACCTGCGGTTCGCGCGGCAGCCCCAGAACCCGGTCGCCGATGATGTTGCGCATGATCTCGTTGGTGCCGCCGCCCAGCGCCATCCCGGGCGCGAACGACAGCGCGGCGGCGATCTTGCTGCGGCCCTCGTAGGCCACCGCGTCCGCGCCGAGGATCTCGCTGGCCACATCCGCCCCGGACACGGTGAGCTCGGCCAGCAGCAGCTTGGCGACCGACCCGCGCGCTCCCGGCTGGATCCCCGCCTTGACCTCCTGCGACAGCCGGGCGTTGAACAGGTCGAAGGCCCGCTCCGCCAGGTACAGGTCCACGAGCTGGTCACGGACTGCGGGGTCGGCCAGCAGGCCCCGCTTCCGCGCCGCCTCGGCCATGTTCGCGTACGAGGCGGGCCGCTCGGTCCGGGTCGCGCCCATCCCGATCGAGACCCGCTCGTGCAGCAGCGTCGTCACCGCCGCCGACCAGCCCCCGTTCACCTCCCCGACCACCTGGTCGGGGGCGACGCGGACGTCGTCGAAGAAGATCTCGTTGAAGTGCGCGTCCCCGGTCATGTCGCGCAGCGGCCGCACCGTCACGCCCGGGTCGTGCATGTCGATCACGAACATCGTGATGCCCTGGTGCTTGGGCACGTCCGGGTCCGTGCGCGCGATGAGCAGGCCGTAGTCGGCGTGCCGTGCCACCGAGGTCCACACCTTCTGCCCGTTGACGACCCAGGTGTCGCCGTCGAGCACCGCGCGGGTCTGCAGGGACGCCACGTCCGACCCGGCACCGGGCTCGGAGAACATCTGGCACCAGATCTCCTCGCCGCGCAGCAGCGGCCGGATGTAGCGCCGCTTCTGCTCCTCGGTGCCGATCGACAGCAGCGTCGGCCCGCACATACCGAACCCGATGCCGAACGGCCCGACCGGCAGGCTGATGTCGCGGGCCGCCTCCTGGAAGGCGCGCTCCTCGGCCGCGCTCAGACCCTGCCCGCCGTACTCCGCCGGCCAGGTGATACCCGAGTACCCGGCGTCGTACATCGTGGCCATGAAGGCCTTGGCGGTCTTGAGATCGGGGTCGCGGGGCAGGTCGCGGGCGTTGGCCTCCAGCCAGGCGCGGGCCCGCCGCCCGTACTCGTCCAGATCGGTCATGTGACGCTCCTCCGAACACGACGATCAGCGTCCACTTACGCTAGTCCCCGCCCGCCCGAATGTCATTCGGTTCGGGTGGGCGGGGTGTCGCCGTCCGGCGGAACGAACAGAACGGACGGATCAGGCGAGCGTGACCTCCACGGTCAGGTCGTCCGGGGACTCCTCCACGGACAGCGCCGCGATACGGCCCGCCGAGATCAAGTCGCCGCGCGCGACACGGCCGGTCGCGGAACCCCGGACGGCCGCGTGCGCGACATCGGCGCGCATCGACGCCTTCGCCTCCGACTTGGCCTTGCGGACCTGGCGCAGCGCCTCCGCGGTCACCGCCAGGACCGCCGGGTCACCGCCCGAGGGCAGCTCGGACGCCTCCGGCCACGCCGCGCGGTGCACCGAGCCGTCCCGCCACCACGACCAGACCTCCTCGGTCACGAACGGCAGGATCGGCGCGAACAGCCGCAGCAGCGTGGACAGCGCGGTCCGCAGCGCGGCACGGGCCGACTGCGCCTCGGGTCCGTCACCGTAGGCGCGGGCCTTCACCAGCTCCAGGTAGTCGTCGCAGAACTCCCAGAAGAAACGCTCGGTGCGCTCCAGCGCGCGCGTGTAGTCATACCCCTCGAACGCCTCGGTGGCCTCGCCCACGACCGCGCCCAGCGCCGCCAGCATCGACAGGTCGAGGGGCTCGGTGACGGCCGCGTCCGGCGCGACCTCCCCCAGCCCCAGGACGAACTTCGACGCGTTCAGGATCTTGATGGCGAGCCGCCGGCCGACCTTGATCTGGCCGGTGTCGAACGCGGTGTCGGTGCCGGGACGGCCGCTGGCCGACCAGTAGCGGACGGCGTCGGAGCCGTACTCCTCCAGCAGCGCGATCGGCGTGACGACGTTGCCCTTGGACTTGGACATCTTCTTGCGGTCGGGGTCCAGGATCCACCCCGACAGCGCGGTGTCCGTCCACGGCAGCGTCCCGTGCTCCAGATGGGCGCGGACGACCGTGGAGAACAGCCAGGTGCGGATGATGTCGTGGCCCTGCGGGCGCAGATCGTAGGGGAAGACGCGGGAGAACAGGCCGGGATCGCGCTCCCAGCCCCCCGCGATCTGCGGGGTGAGCGAGGAGGTCGCCCAGGTGTCCATCACGTCCGGGTCGCCGGCGAAGCCGTTCGGCTTGCCGCGCTGGTCCTCGGTGAACCCGGGCGGGACGTCCGAGGACGGGTCGACCGGCAGCGCGTCCTCCGCCGGCAGGATCGGGTCGTCGTGCAGCGGGTCGCCGGAGTCGTCCAGCCGGTACCAGACCGGGATCGGGACGCCGAAGAACCGCTGCCGGGAGATCAGCCAGTCGCCGTTGAGGCCCTCGACCCAGTTTTCGTAGCGGCCCCGCATGTAGGGCGGGTGCCAGACCAGCTCGCCGCCCCGCGCCAGCAGCGACGCGCGCAGCTCGCGGTCGCGCCCGCCGTTGCGGATGTACCACTGCCGGGTGGTGACGATCTCGAGCGGCTTGGCGCCCCTCTCGTAGAACTTCACCGGGCGGACGACCTTGCGCGGCTCGCCGTCCAGGTCGCCGGACTCCCGCAGCAGCTCGACGACCCGCTCCTTGGCCGAGAAGACCGTCTTGCCCGCCAGCTCGTCGTAGGGATGCGCCGGGACGCCGGGCGGCGGCTCGGCGGCCAGCCGGCCGTCCCAGCCGACGACCGCACGGGTGGGCAGGTCCAGCTCGCGCCACCAGGTGACGTCGGTGACGTCGCCGAAGGTGCAGATCATCGCGATGCCGGTGCCCTTGTCGGGCTCGGCCAGCCGGTGCGCGACGACCGGGACCTCGACGCCGAACAGCGGGGTGCGGACGGTCGTGCCGAACAGCTCCCGGTAGCGCTCGTCGTCGGGGTGCGCGACCAGCGCGACGCACGCGGGCAGCAGCTCGGGCCGCGTGGTCTCGATGTGGACCGGCCGGCCGTCTCCATGGCCCTGCCTCCCCGGGGACGACCCCGGACCCCGGAAGCGGATCTTGTAGAACGCGCCGGGGTGGTCGCGGTCCTCCAGCTCGGCCTGGGCGACGGCGGTGCGGAACGTGACGTCCCACAGCGTCGGCGCCTCGGAGACGTACGCCTCGCCGCGCGCCAGGTTCCGCAGGAACGCGCGCTGCGACGCGGCCCGCGCCTCGTCCCCGATCGTGGTGTAGAGGTGGCTCCAGTCGACCGACAGGCCGACCCGGCGCCACATCTCCTCGAACGCCCGCTCGTCGACCTCGGTGAGCCGCTCGCACAGCTCGATGAAGTTGCGCCGGCTGATCGAGACCTGGCGCTTGGGGTCGGGTCTCTCCGGCGGCTCGAACTCCGGGTCGTACGGCAGCGACGGGTCGCAGCGGACGCCGAAGTGGTTCTGCACGCGGCGCTCGGTGGGCAGGCCGTTGTCGTCCCAGCCCATCGGGTAGAAGACCGCGCGGCCGCGCATCCGCTGGAAGCGCGCGACGGTGTCGGTGTGGGTGTAGGAGAAGACGTGGCCGACGTGCAGGGACCCGCTGACCGTGGGCGGCGGGGTGTCGATGGAGTAGACGCGCTCGCGCGGCTGGTCGCGGTCGAAGCGGTAGGTGCCGTCGTCGTCCCAGCGGCGTACCCACTTCTCCTCCAGGCCGTCCAGGGAGGGCTTGGGGGGAACGTTCGGAGTACGCGGCTGTCCTGTCATGCGCCAATGGTATTGACATCCCGGTGGCACGCATGCCATTTACCGCGCGGGCGGCATGCATGGCGAAGGTCATCCGGGGCACGCCGTTCCGGTAGCGTCGGTCAGACGTGGACGACGGAAGGACGATCATGGCGGACAGAGGCGACCTCGGCTGGCGGGTGATGGCCGGTGCCGCGGCCTTCGCGGGCGGTTTCGTCGCCAAGAAGGCGATCGCATTCGCCTGGAAGAAGGGCACCGGCAAGGAGCCGCCGACCAACCCCGAGTCGCCCGAGGTCGAACTCAAAGAGGCGATCGCCTGGGTCGTGGTGATGGGCATCGGCATGGAGCTGGCCCGGCTGCTGGCCACCCGGGCGGCCGCCAAGCAGTGGGCGAAGGGCACCGGCGAGCTGCCCTCGCACCTCAAGGCCGAGGTCTGAACCTCCCCCTCCTATTGGACGGGGGGTCCGGTTTCCCCGCCGGCGGAGCCTGCGTATCGTGGTCGGTCCCGGCCTCACGAAGGGACCGACCACGATGCTCCCCCTCGACGGCTTCGCGTTCCCGTTGGAGAACGAACTGCGCGCCGAGCGGTTCCGGCTGATCGAGACCCTGGAGGCGCTGCCGGACGAGGAGTTCGACTCCGGCACCACGCTGTGCGCGGGCTGGGCGCCCCGCGACGTGCTCGGGCACGTGATCGGCATCGACTACCTCCTCGCCTCGTACCTGCCGTTCGGGCCGCGGATCAACGACGCCAACCAGGCGCAGGCCGACCGGGCGCGGCGGATGTCCCGCGACCGGCTCATGGAGTGGGCCCGGCGCCGGGCCGACGGCCCCGGCCTCACCAGCCGGATGGGCGCCGCGGTGCTGCTCGGCGATCTGGGCATCCACCACCAGGACATCGTGCGGGGCCTGAACCGGAAGCGGGACGTTCCCGAAGCCGTGGCCACCGCGATCTTCCGTGAGGGGCTGCAGCTCAGCCTGTGGCTCAACCGGCGGGTGCTGCGCCACCGGCTGGTGCCCACCGACGGCCACCGTCCCGTCGCGCTGCCGGGCGCCCGCGACGCAGAGGTGCGCGGCACGCGCGAGGCGCTCGGCCTGTGGCTGGCCGGGCGCGACTCGGTCTCCGGAGAACTCGAGTTCGCCTGAGTGAGCGGCGGAGCCGCCCGGAGGGTGCGCGTTCGGGGGACGGTCTCAGGCGGGGGTCTCGGGGGCCAGGGGGACGGCTTCAGGGGGACGGGCGGACGGGCGGGAGAGCGGGCCGGGCTGGACGGCGGGGAAGACCGTAGGGATCTCTAAGGGCGTTTCCGTCGGAACATGCGCTGCTTGCCGGCCTCCAGGGCGGGCTTGGAATGCGGCCCGGGCAGCGGGTGCGGCCCTGGCAGCGGGGCCGGGGTCATCAGGTCGGCGGCCAGGTCCTTCCGGACGGCCGCGGCGAGGCTCTTGGTGGCGGTGCGGTTCAGCACGGCTCCGGCGGCGGCCCCGGTCAGGAACGGCCCGAGCATGGTCATGTTCTTGCCGAGCGCCTTCAGCAGCCGCTTGCGCAGCGCCGACTTGGCCGCCGAGCCCAGCGCGCTGGTGAACGAGCCCGCCTCGAGCGGGTTGATGCCGCGCTGGCGGGCCCAGGAGGTGACGAACGCGGCGCCCCGCGTGGCGCCCGTGCCCTCCACCCGCACCCCGTAGATCTCGTGCAGCTCGGCGATCATCTTGACCTCGATCGCCGCGACCACCAGGGTCTCGGCCGCCAGCTGGGCGGGGGTGGTCAGCAGCAGCGGCGGCGCGGCGAACTGAGCCGCCGCCAGCGTGCCCGCGGCCGCGCCCACCGCGGTGGTGGTGTTGGTGGCCACCCGGACCACGCTGTCGGCCAGTTCCTCGCCGCTCAGCCCGTGGTGGTGCTCGCTGAGCGTCTGCACGTCCCGGATGGGGATGTGCGGAGCCGCCGCCACCAGCAGGTCGGCCAGCCAGCGGCCCCGCGCGATGCCCGCGGCCCCCGCCCTGCGGGCGGACTGGCCCATTAGTCGGGCCAGCCGCCCCAACAGGCGGCCGCGGGTCTCACGGTCCATGTCCTCCTCGCCGGAGAGCCGCCCGATCAGCTCGCCGATCTCGGCGGAGCCGCCGCTGCTCTCCGGCAGGAGGTCACCGTGCTCGCTTTTCGCTTCCGCGCCTCGGTCGTCCTCGTGGCGTTCGAGTTCTCCCGTCACGTGCGGCGCCTCTCAGGCGGCGCATTCGCGGCAGACCGGCTGGCCGTTCTTCTCGGAGGCCAGCTGGCTGCGGTGGTGCACCAGGAAGCAGCGCGTGCAGGTGAACTCGTCGGCCTGGCGCGGGACGACCCGGAAGGTCAGCTCCTCGTTCGACAGGTCGGCGCCCGGCAGCTCGGCCACCTCGCCGGCGTCCAGGTCCTCGTCGATGATGCTCGCGGCCTTGTCGGCCCGGCGGGCCTGGAGCTCCTGGAGGCTGTCCTCGCTGAGGTCGTCGTCCGTCTTACGCGGGCTGTCGTAGTCGGTCGCCATCTTCTATCTCCATCCCCCTCAGTGCTTTATGCGCCCCGTCGCGCGGATCTAACGCACGGGGGGCCGTTCTTGTGCCCGATCCGGGCGGGAAATTCTGTCACGGGCGGTGGCGTGCGACACACGAGGCGCGACGGGTCCCTGTGGTGACACCGATCACCTGGACCCGGTCAAGCCGATGTGGCACATGTCACAGAAGCGGACGGTCGTCACGACGTTGATCTGGGCCGAGACGCCCACCCGGGCATCCCGCGGCGGCGGGGATCATATCGGTCCCGGGGGGCTCGCGCGCGCCGACCCGGCCGCGGTCGGCCATCGACCGGATCGGATCCGCGCGGAGGCGAACCGGACGCTGCGGTGAAACGTCAGAAGTTACGCGATATCGTGCCCGCCTGAGGTATGAGGAGGCGGCCCCGGACGGGCGGGCGGACCGAAACGGGCCGGCGGCCGGCGGGGGCCGGCGACGACACCCCATCATTACCAGCAAGTAACCGATACCAATTCATCGCGGGACATCACTGCGGGTCACTGGAGGATCAGAAATGCCGGATGCCGCTCCGCTGGAGCCAGGCGATCCCCGGGCACTGGGTCAGTACGAGGTCGTCGGGCGGCTCGGCGCGGGCGGGCAGGGCGCGGTTTTCCTCGGCAAGTCGCCGGGCGGCCAGTACGTCGCCGTCAAACTGCTGCACGCCCAGATGGCGAGCGACCCGGCCGCGCGCGCCCGGTTCACCCGTGAGGTGAACGCGGCGCAGAAGGTCGAGCCGTTCTGTACCGCCCGGGTGCTCGAGGCCGACCTGCACGGCGACCAGCCGTACGTGGTCAGCGAGTTCATCGACGGCCCGTCGCTGCACGACGTGGTCGCCCACAACGGGCCGCGCGGGGCGGCCGAGCTGGAGCGGCTGGCGATCGGCACGGTGACCGCCCTGGCGGCCATCCACGAGGCCGGGATCGTCCACCGCGACTTCAAGCCCAACAACGTCATGCTGGCCTCCGACGGGCCGCGGGTGGTCGACTTCGGCATCGCCCGCACGGTCAACTCGCAGGAGAGCGCGGTCACCGCGACCGGGATGGTCGTGGGCACCCCCGGCTACCTGGCCCCCGAGCAGCTGACCGGGGCGCCGCTGACGCCCGCGGTCGACATCTTCGCCTGGGGCGCGACGATGGTGTTCGCCGGCACCGGGCAGTCGCCGTTCGAGGCCGACACCCTGCCGGTGATCATCAACCGGATCCTCAACGAGGAGCCGGACCTGTCGGCGCTGCCCGCCGGGCCGCTGCGCGACCTGATCGGCCGCTGCCTGTCCAAGGACGCGGGCCTGCGCCCGCCGGCCGCGCAGCTGCTGCTGAACCTGCTCGGCCATGTCGGGGCGGCCCCGGCCAACCCCTCGGCCGGCCAGGAGGACCTGCTCAACCAGGGCACCCGGATCGCCGCGCAGATGCCGGCGCCGCCGCGGGTGCCGCCCGCGCCGCAGCACACCCCGCCGCCGCAGCCGATCACCCCGCCCCCGATGCCGATGCACCAGGGCGCGGGCCCCAACACCCCGCCGCCGCAGCCGATCACCCCGCCGCCGATGCCGATGTATCAGCAGGGGGCGACGCCGCCACCGCCGATGCCGATGCAGCAGGGCGGGATGCCGCCCGGGCCGCGGCCGCCCTACCCGGGGCCGCCGCCGCAGCAGCGGTCGTCGTCCAACGGGCCGGTCATCGCGGGCATCGGGTGCGCCGTGCTCGCGGTGCTGGTGATCGTGGTGATCGTGGTCGTCGCGGTGGTCAGCAGCGGCGATGACGACGACCCGCCCTACACCCTCCCGACGCCGTCGTCGATCTACACGCCGCCCTCCGACCGCCCGTCCACGGGGTCGAGCGCCTCCGACCGGGGCGTCAGCGGCATCTACACCGGCACCGGGTTCCAGCCCGGCGCCGGGACGGGCCGCACGTCGTTCCGGGTCCGGTTCGGCATGTTCAACAGCGCCGCCAACGGGACCTACACCTACAGCGACGGCAAGACCTGCCGGACGAGCCTGAGCCTGCTGTCGGGCAGCGAGCAGGCCGGGCGGGCCGAGTACCGGGAGACCCCGTCGGCCGGCCAGGACCCCTCCGAGTGCGCGGCCGGTTACGTCACCTTCAGCAACTTCACCGGCACCACCATGCGCTGGGAGTGGCGGCAGACCCAGTCCGCCACCTCGGCCGCGGCCTTCGGGACCGTGATCGAGAACTGATCCGCGAGGCGGCGATCCGGTGCCGTGAGGCCCGGGTCGCCGCTACGCTTTCGAGTCGCCGGCGGCCCCGCCCGCCGCCTCCCGTCCCCCCGGGTCCCGAGGAGAACGATGCCCGAGATCACCCCGTTGCGCGTGGGTGATCCCGACCGGCTGGGGCCCTACCGGCTGGTCGGCCTGCTCGGGGAGGGCGGCCAGGGGTCGGTCTTCCTCGGCGAGGAGTCGCCCCCCGACGACGACGCCCCGCCCGGCGAGGCCTCCGCGGCCTCCGAGGACTCGGACTCGGACCAGGACGCGGGAGAGGGCAAGGGCGAGAGCGAGAGCGGCGGAGCCGGGCGCGGCGGGCGGCGCGTGGCGATCAAGCTGCTGCACGCGCGGCTCAGCGGGGACGCCCGGGCACGGGCGCGGTTCGCCGCCGAGCTGCGGGTGGCGCAGCGCGTCGCGGCCTTCTGCACCGCCCGCATCCTGGACTCCGACGTCGAGGGCGACCGCCCCTACATCGTCAGCGAGTACATCGACGGCCCGCCGCTGTCGCAGGTGCTGGCGGCCGAGGGGCCCCGCTCCGGCGCCGACCTGGACCGGCTGGCGATCGGCACCATGACGGCGCTGGCCGCGATCCACCAGGCGGGCGTGGTGCACCGCGACTTCAAGCCCGCCAACGTGCTGCTGGCCCCGGACGGCCCGCGCGTCATCGACTTCGGCATCGCCCGCGCGCTGGACGCCACCGGCACGCTGTCCAGCACCGCCGTGGGCACGCCCGCGTACATGGCCCCCGAGCAGATCACCGGAGCCCCGGTCGGGCCGCAGGCCGACATCTTCGCCTGGGGCGCCACGATGATCTACGCGGCGAACGGGCGGCCCGCCTTCGGCCAGGACTCGATCCCCGCGGTCATGCACCGCATCCTCAACTTCCCGCCCGACCTCGGGTCGCTGGGCGAGCCGCTGCGCGGGCTCGTCCAGGCGTGCCTGACCAAGCAGGCGGCGCACCGGCCGTCCTCGCAGCAGGTCCTCATCCACCTGCTGCACCTGGCCGGCAGCCTTCCCCAGGCGGGCGGCGCGGGCGGCGGGACGGAGCCGCGGGCGCCCGGCACCGAGCCCGCCGCGATCATCAACCACGGGGCCGAGGTCGTCGCGACCAACACCGGCATCCGGCTCGCCTCCCTGCCCGGGACGACCCCTCCGGCACTGCCCCAGGCCTCGGCGACGCCGGCCACGCCGCAGCCTGTGCCCGCGCCCTTCCCGCAACCCCAGCCCCAGCCCCAGCCCCAGCCGAGCGCCTGGCCGCCCCCGCCGCCCCCGCCGTACCAGCACCAGCCAGGGCCGCAGCAGCCGTGGGGTCTGCCGGGCACGTGGCCGGGCGGCGGCACCGGCTCCCCCGGGCCCGGCCAGGCCAACGGGCGCGGCGGCCGCAAGAAGCGGGGCATCGGCGTCCTGGCGGGGGCGGGCAGCGCCGCGCTCGTCGCGCTGATCGTGGCCGGCAGCGTCATCGCCGTCCAGCTCCTCGGCGACGACGGCGGCACCTCCGAGGGCGGCACGCCGGGAGGCAGGACGGGCGGGCAGCTCAGGATGTCCCTCGCCACCATATCGACCGAGAGCAGCGGCCTCTCGCCGTCCAACGCCGGGTACGGCACCGAACGGCTGCTGGCCAAGCAGCTCTACACCGGGCTGACCGAGACCGCCCTCGACGGCACCGTCCGCAACCGGCTGGCCACCTCGATCACGCCCGACCCGGCCTGCAGGAGCTGGAAGATCGAGGTGCGCACCGGCACCAGGTTCAGCGACGGGACGCCGGTGACGCCCGAATCGTTCGTGCGCGGCTGGATCCGCGCCGCGCAGGCCCGGAACGGGCTCGCCTCACTGCTGATCGGCGAGGTCCGGGGGTTCCAGGACGTCGCCTCCCGCAAGAGCTCGACGATGTCCGGCCTGCGGGTGTACGGGCCGGGATTCCAGGTCGACCTCAACGACTCCGACTGCGAGTTCGGGCGGCGGCTGGGCGACCCTCTCCTGTCCCCCGTCCCGGAGAACGCGGGGGCGCCCGACAACGCCGCCTACAACGACCAGCCCGTCGGCAACGGACCGTTCAGGGTGGAGTCCCACGTCAAGGACCGCAGCCTCACCCTCGTCCGCAACGACGCGTGGGCGTTCGGCAAGGCCAGGCTCGACAAGGTCGTCATCGATCTGACCTCCGACGCCCTCGCCAAGGGGCGGGCCGGCTTCCAGGCGCGGCTGTACCAGTGGGCGCCGCTCGACTCCTCGAACCTGGGCGCCTCCAGCGGCGACCGGGCCATGGTCTCCAGGACCACCACAGGCCTCAACTACCTCGTCCCGATCACGGCGCGCGGGCCGATGGCCTCCGACAAGGCCAGGCTCGCGGTGTCGTACGCCCTCGACCGCCAGGCCCTGAGCAGCGGCCTGTACGCGGGCGCGTACCCGCCGGCGACCGGGATCGTCCCGACGACCATCTCCGGCTTCAGCAGGCGCGGCACGTGCCCGTCGTGCGAGAAGCACGACCCGGCGCGGGCCAGGACGCTCGCCCAGGAGGCCGGACTGGGGCCGGGGACGGCCGTGCGGCTGTACGTGCGCAACATCCCCACCCACAAGCGCTGGGGCGAGCTGGTGATGGCCCAGCTCAACCGCACCCTCGGCTGGTCGGTGCAGCTGAGGCCGACCGGCGACTTCGACTTCCGCACCTACGCCAGGGAGATCACCTCCAAGGACGCCTCCGGGCTGGCCACCTTCGCCTGGCGGCCCGACTACCCCTCGGCGCACAACCTCATGCGGCCGCTGCTGGCGGGCGACCAGGCCGCCACCGCCGACAACGGCAGGGTCAACTTCTCCGGCTGGCGCAACGCCGAGTTCGACCGGATCATGAACGAGGTCCCCCGGACCCGCGACGAGGCCACCCGCACCAACCGGCTGCGGGAGGCCGAGCGGATCGCCCTCGACCAGATGGCGCTGATCCCGGTCGTCTTCACCGCGAACGCCGCGCTGCGCAGCGACCGGATGGTGGGGCTGGGCATGGACTACGACGGCGACCCCACGCTGGCCACCGCCGCGTACAAATGATCAGGGAGTGATCAGGCGGCCGCGGGGGGCGGGCCCAGCGGCAGCCGTACGGTCACGATGAGGCCGCCGCCGTGGCGCGGAGCCGCGTGCACCGACCCCCGGTGCGCCAGTACCACCGACCGCACGATCGACAGCCCCAGCCCGGCGCCCTTGGCCGACTCGACCCGGTCGGAGTTCAGCCTGCGGAACGGCTCGAACAGCCGCTCCACCTCGTAGGCGGGCACCACCGGCCCGGTGTTCTCCACCTGGACGGCGGCCAGCCCCTCCAGGATCCCGGTGCGCACCCACACCTCGCCGCCCTCGGCGTTGTGCTTGACCGCGTTGTCGACCAGGTTGGACACCAGGTGCTCCAGCAGCACCGGGTCGCCCAGCGTGGTGCCCGGGGTCAGCTCCTGGTGCACGGTGATCTCGTGCTCGCGGTCGCCCGCCCGGCGCGCGGAGTTCTCCAGCACGGCGACGGCGACCTCGGCCAGGTCGACCGGGGTGCGGGCGGTCAGCTCGCGCTCGCTGCGCGCCAGCAGCAGCAGGCCCTCGATGAGCCGCTCGTGGCGGGCGTTGGTGGCCAGCAGCGTGCGGCCGACCGTGCGCAGGTCGTCGGAGGCCTCCGGGTCGCCCAGCGCCACCTCCAGCAGCGTCCGGTTGATCGCCAGCGGGGTGCGCAGCTCGTGCGAGGCGTTGGCGACGAAGCGGCGCTGGGAGTCGAAGGCCTGGCCGAGGCGTTCCAGCATCGCGTCGAAGGTGTCGGCCAGCTCCTTGATCTCGTCGTCGGGGCCCTCCAGCGCGATGCGCTCGTGCAGGGTGCTCTCCGACAGGCGGCGGGCGGTGGTCGTCACCCGCTGCAGCGGGCTGAGCGCGCGGTCGGCGACGAAGTAGCCCAGGGCCAGCGCGATGATCCCGACCCCGGCCAGCGCCACCAGCGACCGCCCGACCAGCTGCCGCATCGTGAGTTCCTTGAGGACCTCGGGATCGAGTGTGCCGGACGGGGTGTAGATGATGTAGCCCTTCGGGAAGACCTGGTCGAGGATCTGCCCCACCAGCAGGTACGTCACGAAGAGCAGCAGCGCCCCGGCCATGAAGAACAGCAGGCCGTACAGGACGGTGAGCCGGAGCCGGACGCTGACCCTGCTGGGCAGCCCGCGCATGTCGGCCCGGAGCCCGGGGCCACCGCCGCGCAGGCCGCCGCCGCCCCAGCCCCGCGCCGGGCCGCCCGGCACGGGCCTCGTCGCCGCCCCCGCGAGCGGCGAGGCCCCTGCGGGCGGCGGCGCGGCGCCCCCCGGACCGGTGGCCGGACCAGCGGCCGGACCGGCGGCCGGACCGGTGTCCCGCTGCCCGGCGTCCCGCTGCCCGGCGTCCTGCCCGGGCCGCGGGGCGGTGTCCTCCGCGGCGGCCGTCCCGGCGGCGGGCCCCTTGGACGGATCGGACGGTCCGTAGCTCACAGGCGGTACCCCACGCCCGGCACCGTCTCGATCACCGGCGGGTCGCCCAGCTTCTTGCGCAGCGTCATCATCGTGACCCGGACCACGTTCGTGAACGGGTCGATGTGCTCGTCCCATGCCTTCTCCAGCAGCTGCTCGGAGCTGACCACCGCGCCGTCCGCGCTCAGCAGCACCTCCAGCACCGCGAACTCCTTGCGGGTCAGCTCGATCGCGCGGCCGTCGCGGGCCACCTCCCGGCGCGCCGGGTCGAGGGTGATGCCCGCGCGCTCCAGCACCGGCGGCAGCGGCGCCGCGGCGCGCCGGCCCAGCGCGCGCACCCGGGCGATGAGCTCGGCGAACGCGAACGGCTTGGCCAGGTAGTCGTCGGCCCCGATGGACAGGCCCTCCACCTTGTCGTCCAGCTCGCCCGCCGCGGTGAGCATGATGATCCGCGCCGGGTAGCGCTGCGTCACCAGCTGCTTGCAGACGTCGTCGCCGTGCACCCGGGGCAGGTCCCGGTCGAGCACGATCACGTCGTACTCGTTGACGCCCGCCCGCTCCAGCGCCCCGGCGCCGTCGTACGCGACGTCCACGGCCAGCGCCTCGCGGCGCAGGCCGGTGGCGATCGCGTCGGCGAGCACCCGCTCGTCCTCGACGACTAGAACACGCACTGTGCCCCCTCATCGGTCCGGTGATCGGGACGGCGGCCCACCGGGGCGCGGAGCCGTCCACGATCAGGTATTTCACGGCGCCCGTAAGACGCTCGTAAGCCGTCCTCATCGCCGGCGGACCGGGCCCCGTCTCCCGGCCGGCCGGTGTTCATGCTCCCGTCAAGGGTCCTGCTCAGGAGGGTCTCGCGACGCACCGCGAATCCACCGGAAAATCACCGCGAAGCCACTTGCGGGAAACAGGTTTATCTTCAGCGTAGGTCTGGGTAGAGAGGGCCTGATCCGGAGGGAGGCCCATGGGCGAACTGTCACGCACGATCCAGCAGCGACTCGACGACGCGTACGAGTCGTTGCGCCACGCCCACGCCGACGGCGACATCTACCTGGCCGACATCCGCCAGGAGGAGATCAAGGAACTGCGCCGGATCGCAGCGAATCACGACATCGGCGTCGAACCACCCCGCTGCGACTGAGAGGACGCCAGATCCACGGGGCGGTCACGACGGACGCAGCGCCCGGCGCGGCCGCCCCGACGATCCCTCCGGGGAACCTCCTCCGGATCCCTGAGAAATCCCGGAAGACTCCGTAGAGCCCAAGACTCCGTAAAGCCCGCTGAGACCCGCGCAGCCGCCTGGACGGCCCGGGGGACGGCTCGGGGGACGGCTTCAGCCGCGGGTGGGCTCCAGCGGCTTCAGGAGGGCGTGCAGGGCCTCGAACGTGCCCGGCCCGCCCGCGATGGTCAGCTCCGGCCCGGCGGGAGCGCCGTCCAGGCCCTCGACCCGTCCACCCGACTCCTGCACGACCAGAGCGCCGGCCGCGATGTCCCAGGCCTGCACGCCGCGCTCGTAGTAGGCGTCGACCCGTCCGGCGGCCAGCGAGCACAGGTCCACGCAGCATGAGCCGCCGCGGCGGATGTCGCGGACGTTCGGCAGCACCCCCGTGAGCACCCGCGCCTGGTGGGCGCGGCGCTCGGCGGCGTACCCGAACCCGGTGGCGACCAGCGCCCGCTCCAGCGGCACCTCGGCGTTGCAGCGCAGCTCGCGGGTGCCGGACGCGGTGTGCAGCAGGGCGCCGCCGCCCCGCACCGCGGTGTAGGTCTCGCCGCGCCGCGGCATGTCCACGGCGCCGGCCACGGTGACGCCGTCGACCTCGGCGGCGATGCTGACCGCCCAGTCGGGCAGGTCGTAGAGGTAGTTGACGGTCCCGTCGATCGGGTCGACCACCCAGCGGACCGCGGAGGCCCCGGCCCGGGTGCCGCCCTCCTCGCCGAGGAAGCCGTCGTCGGGACGGGTCGCGCGGATCCGCTCGATGATCAGGCGTTCGGCCGCCTGATCCATCTGGGTGACCACGTCGGTCGGGCTGCTCTTGGTCTGGACCACGTCGGGCCCGCCGGCGGGGCGCTTGTCGACCAGCATCCGGCCGGCCTCCCGCGCGGTGGCCACCGCCAGCTCCAGCAGGTCTTCGGGCAGGCTCATCTCAGGTCCCCCAGGCTCGCGGCGGTTCGGTCGGCGCCGGTTCGGTCGGCGCCGGTTCGGTCGGCGCCGGTTCGGTCGGCGCCGGTTCGGTCGGCGCCGGTTCGGTCGGCGCCGGTTCGGTCGGCGCCGGTTCGGTCGGCGCCGGTTCGGTCGGCGCCGGTTCGGTCGGCGCCGGTTCGGAAAGCGGCAGGTCGGAAATCGGCAGGTCGGTGAGCGGTCGGCCGGCTGCGGGCGGTCAGCCGTCGGCGTGCCCCTGCTCGAGCAGCAGTTCGCGGGCCAGCGCCACGTAGCGCGGGTCGGTATGGGGCGTCCCGGCGCGGACGAAGGCCATCCCCAGCTCCTCGGCACGCTGCGCGGCCTCGACGTCGAGGTCGTACTTGACCTCCATGTGGTCGGACACGAAGCCGATCGGCACTACCGCGACCGCCGTCACGCCGTCCTTGTGCAGCTTGTCCAGGTGGTCGGCGACGTCGGGCTCCAGCCAGGGCTGGGACGGCGGTCCGCTGCGGCTCTGGTAGACCAGCGCCCACGGGACGCCGGGCGCGGCGCGCCCCGCGACGGTCTCCGCGACGCGTTCCAGCTCGGCGACGTAGTCGGGACGGCCCGGCTGGGCCAGCGGGACGCTGTGCGCGGTGAAGACCAGGCGGCGGGCGGCGCCCTGCGGCAGCGCGTCCAGGGCCCGGCGCGCAGCGTCCGCGAACGGGTCGATGAACCCGGGGCGCAGGCAGTACACCGGCAGCTTCTCGATCTCCGGCGCTCCCGGCACCTCCGCGCGCGCCCGTTCGATGTCCTCGACGTACTGGTCGCTGCACGAGTAGCCGCTGTAGGCGGAGGTCACGAACGCCGCCGCGCGCCGGACGCCGTCGTCCCGCATCCGCCGCACGGTGTCGGCCAGGTACGGATCCCAGTGGCGATTGCCCCAGTACACCGGCAGGTCGAGCCCGTGCCGGGCGAAGTCGGCCTCGATGGCGGCCTTGAGTTCCCGGCACTGCCGGTTGATCGGGCTCACGCCGCCGAAGAGGTGGTAGTGCTCCCCCACCTTCTCGAGGCGCTCGCGCGGGATGCCGCGTCCCCGGGTGACGTTCTCCAGGAACGGGATCACGTCGTCGGGCCCCTCCGGCCCGCCGAAGGACACCAGGAGCAACGCATCGTACGTGCTCGCTTGACTCATGCCTCCATCCAACCAGGACGGACGCGGTGCCCATCCACCGGCGGGAGCGCGGTGGCAAGGATCACGCCGCCTAGCGATATTGGGCGGCGTAGGCCTTGGCCAGGGCGAGGACCTTCTGCACGTACCAGTCGGCGTGGTTGTAGTGCCAGATCGCCCGGTAGAGCTGGCTGCCCCCCTTGCCGGCCCCGTTCGCGCACAGGTAGCGGGCCGCTCCCGGGATGGCGTCGTAGGGGTTCATGATGTCGGCCTTGCCGTCAGCGTCGCCGTCCACGCCGTAGGCCTTCCACGTCGCGGGCATGAACTGCATGGGGCCCAGGGCGCCGGCGCTGGAACGGCCGGGGTTGCGCCCGTGGTCGCTCTCGACCTGGCCGATGGCGGCGAGGACCGTCCAGGACAGGCCGGGGCACTTCTTGGCGGCGTCCTTGTAGAGGTCGAGGTAGCTGCCGTTGGCGGGCGACTGGAAACGCTGCTCGTGCAGGTTCACGACGTTGGCGCCCGGCCCGAGGATCCTGCCGACCGCCCGCGCGGTGGTGGTGGGCGGGACGCCCGGCGCGTTGACCAGGACGGCGATGTTGGGGACCAGGCCCATCGACCGGCCGGTCTTCTGGTGGACGAGCATGTCGATCCCCGGCAGGCCCAGCGCGCCCGAGCCGCCCATCATCATGGTCGGCATCGTGCGTCCCACCACCGGGTACGGGAAGCCCTTGCTGAGCCGCAGCTGGTCGGCGGCGGAGGTGGAGACGACGAACTGGTCGGCGGCCAGCGCCGTCCACAGTTCCTCGGCCTTGGCGGTGCGCGGCGGCGTCCAGGAGCGGAACGTGGACGGGTCGACCGCGAAGGCGTTCACCGAGCGGCCCTGGAGCTGGACGGCGCCGCCCGCGACGGCGATCACGTCCCGGACCCGGCCGAGCCTGGCGATCCGCTGGATCTGTGCCGCGGAGATGGGTCCGCCGCCGACCGCGAGGACGTCCGGCGGCACGACCCGGCGCAGCGGGGCGACCCGGGCGCCGTCGGCGACGTTGGTCACCGGGCCGCCCGGCCCCGCGGGGCCGCCGGAGGGCCGGGCGGGGTCGCGCGGCGCGGCGGCGCGGCGGTCCCGGTCGTCCTGGGCCTGGACGGCGGCGAAGGCGCCGCCGCCGAGGCTTCCGGCGATCAGGAGCGCGATCGTGAACGCGGCGCGGCGCAGCCCCGGGCGGCGCTGCGGCCGGGCGGACGGCGCCGGGCGGGTCGGCCGTGCCTGCCGTGCCGGTCGCCGCGGCGGTCGGGTCCGCCGCTGCCGGCCGCCGGCGGTCCCGTCCTGTCCCGCCTTCCGGGCCTCGTTCCCGGCGCCGGCACCGGCGTCGTGGGCACCGGCGCCGGCACCGGCGTCCGCGGGGGCGGGCGGTGGTGACGGTGGTGAAGGAGGAGGAGCCACATCCATTCCCAACGAGAGTCGCTATGGCGGGGTTACACGTCTTTGCACTTATTTCGCCCAGGTAACGTGATCTTGGAGTGGAAGTCGAGTGACGGGCCAGGGGTGGACAGCGGCTCCCCGGGGGCGGAGGGAGGCGCGGGTGAGCAGCCCTTACCGGGAGCTTCTCGGCGTTCCCGGGGCACGGCTCTTCGTGACGGCGGGCTTCGTCGGCCGCATGTCGATGTCCATGGTCGGGATCGGCGTCGTGCTGCTGGTGTCCGCGGTTACCGGATCGTACGGTATCGCCGGGGCGGTGGCCGCCACCCTGTCCCTGGCGTACGCGGTGGGGTCCCCGCTGAGCGCGCGCTTCGCCGACCGGTACGGGCAGCACCGCGTGCTGGTTCCGGTGGTGCTGGCCAACGCGGCGAGCGTCACCGCGCTGATCCTGTGCGCCATCGTGGACCTCCCCGTGTGGACGCTCTTCCCGGCGGCGGCGCTGGCGGGGCTGACCCAGGTGTCGCTGGGCGCCTGGGTGCGGGCACGGTGGTCGCACGCGCTCCGGGAGCGTCCGGCCCGGCTGCACACGGCGTTCTCGTTCGAGTCGGTGGTGGACGAGACGATCTTCGTGACCGGGCCGCTGATCGTGACGGCGCTGGCCACCGGCGTGCATCCGGCGGCCGGGCTGGGCGCCGCCGCCGCGTTCACGCTGGCGGGCTGCCTGGCGCTGGCGGCGCAGCGCGGCACCGAGCCCCCGCCGCGGCCGCGCGCGCCCGGCAGCCGGGGCGGGGTGCTGGCCAACCCGGCGATCAGGGTGATCACGCCGGTGTTCCTGCTGCTGGGGACGGTCTTCGGCGGGATCGACTTGAGCGCGGTCGCGTTCGCCGACGAGCAGGGGCACAAGGGGTTGGCCGGGGTGCTGCTGGGCTGCTACGCGCTGGGCAGCGGTGCGGCGGCGCTCTGGTACGGGGCGCGGCACTGGCGCACCCCGCTGGAGCGGCGCTTCCGGATCGGGCTGGGGCTGCTGGCGGTCGCGATGGTGCCGCCCACGCTGGTCGGCGATCTGTGGCTGATGATGGCGGTGGTCTTCTTCTCCGGGCTGGCGATCTCGCCGACGATCATCCCGGGGTACGGGCTGGTGGAGCGGCTCGTGCCCGGGCACCAGCTCACCGAGGGGCTGGCGCTGGTGTCCACCTCGGTCGGGATCGGAGTGGCGGCCGGGTCGTCGGCGGCGGGGCGGGTGGTCGACGCGCACGGGGCCGAGACGGCGTTCCTGGTGCCGCTGGCGGCGGCGCTGGCCGCGGTGGCGCTGGGCCTGGCGGGGGCGCGGGCGCTCGCCCGCCGCCGTCCGCCGGAGCCGCCGGCGTAGCCGTGGCCACCGGGTTCTCCGGGACCTTCGGGCAAAACATGAACTTTCCTCGCAATAGCCGCTCCGAGTAGAGTCCTCCCATGTCCCCCGGCAGCACACATACCTGGCGCAACTGGGCAGGCAACCAGCGCGCCACCCCGCGGCGCGCGACGAGCCCGCGGACCACGGCCGAGGTCGCCGCCGCGGTGCGCGCGGCCGCCGCCGCGAACCAGACGGTCCGGATGGTCGGCACCGGCCACTCCTTCACCGGCGCCGCCGTGGCGGAGGACGTGCTGCTGAGGCCGGGCGGCCTCACGGCGGTCCGCTCCGTCGACACCGGCAGCGGTCTCGTCACGGTCGAGGCGGGGCTCCCGCTGCACGCGTTCAACAAGGTCCTGGCCGAGCACGGCCTGGCCCTGGCCAACATGGGGGACATCCAGGAGCAGACCGTCGCGGGCGCGCTCCAGACCGCCACGCACGGCACCGGCCGCGACGCCGCCGGGCTGGTCTCCCAGGTCACCGCGCTGGAGATGGTGCTCGCCGACGGCAGCGTGGTGACGTGCTCGCGCGAGGAGCGTCCCGACCTGTTCGACGCGGCCCGCGCCGGACTGGGCGCGCTGGGCGTCGTCACCGCGATCACTTGGCGGACCGTCCCCGCGTTCGTGCTCCGGGCGCGCGAGGAACCGATGCGCTGGGACGAGGTGCTCGCCCGCCTGGACGAGTTCGACGACGCCAACGAGCACTTCGAGTTCTACTGGTTCCCCCACACCGAGGGCTGCCTGACCAAACGCAACAACCGCGTCGAGGGCCCGGCGGAGCCGCTGTCCAAGCTGAAGTACTGGGTGGACGACCGGTTCCTCTCCAATACGGTGTTCGGCCTGGTCAACCGGGTCACCCACCGGGCCCCGGCCACCACCCCCTTCGTCAACGGCGTCTCCGCCAAGGCGCTGGGCGCGCGCACCTACAGCGACGTCTCGTACAAGGTCTTCACCAGCCCCCGCTCGGTGCGCTTCAAGGAGCAGGAGTACGCGATCCCGCGCGAGCACCTGGTGCCGGCGCTGCGCGACCTACGCGCGCTCTTCGACGGGCGGGACTGGCGGATCAGCTTCCCCATCGAGGTCCGGCTGCTGCCGGAGGAGGACGCCTGGCTGTCGATGGCCTACGGGCGGCGCACCGCGTTCATCGCCGTGCACGTCTACCACCGCGATCCCCATGAGGAGTACTTCCGGGGGGTGGAGGAGATCATGACCGCGGCCGGGGGGCGGCCGCACTGGGGCAAACTCCACACGCGCGACGCCGCGTACCTGGAGAAGGTCTACCCGCGGTTCGCCGACTTCCAGGCGCTGCGGGACGAACTCGACCCCGACCGCCGCTTCACCAACCCGTACGTCCGCCAGGTCTTCGGCGCCTGACGAAGCACGAGGCGGGGCGGGGGGCAGACCCGGCCGTGCTCATCCGGCGCCGGGCCCAGCGCCGCATCGGCTCAATCCCCCGTTTCGGTCGACCACAACAACTCCAACACGGGAACTCGCGACATCCCGGTCGTGTTCCGGCCAGGCACGTGATGATGGCAACGCCAAAGGACTGGAGCCTGGTCGTCCCGTGGGGCACAGTGTGGAAAAGGATCCACAAGAATCGGATAGGGCGACCCCCGCCGCACTCCGGCCCCGGCAAGCTTGGTCAGCGCCCTCTTCGGCCTTGTGAGGAGGGCTTCGAGAGCGGCGATGTTCGGACATGCCGGGTACGGTGCTGGCAGCAGGTGTGTCCGAAAGAGAGACTCGGGAACCCGGGGGAAGGGCACGCATGCGCCCTCGGTGGGCACCGGACGAACCGCCGGCCCGCGCCCGTGGCACGACGGGCACGGAACGGCGTGGTCGGTCCGGCACCCTCCGTGCCGTCAGGAAGGGCAGGAAGGACACGCATGCAGGAGCTGCGCCTCGTCGCGGTCAGCGAGGACGGTACGTACCTCGTCCTGGCCACCGCGGGCCGAGGCACCCGGTTCACCCTGCCCGTCGACGATCGGCTGCGCGCAGCGGTCCGTGGGCACTTCTCCCGCCTCGGCCAGTTCGAGATCGAAGTGGAGAGTCCCTTGCGCCCCAAGGAGATCCAGGCTCGCATCCGGTCCGGCGAGACCGCGGAGGAGATCGCCGAGTCGGCCGGCATCCCGGTCGAACGCGTCCGCTGGTTCGAGGGTCCGGTCCTGCAGGAACGCGAGTACATGGCCCAGCAGGCGCAACGGGTGGCGGTGCGCCGCCCCGGCGAGTCCACGCCCGGGCCGCCGCTGGGCGAGACCGTCGAGGAACGGCTCGGCCGCGGCGGGGTCGACCTCGAAGAGGTCGAGTGGGACTCCTGGAAGTGCGAGGACAGCACCTGGCGAATCCGGCTGTCGTTCTTCGACAACGGCCGCCCGCACGCCGCCGAGTGGGTGTTCGACCCGCGCCGCCGGCACGTCTCCCCGCTGGACGAGGTCGCCGCCCGGCTCACCGCCGTGGAGTGGGACGACGAGGCGCTCGGCGGCGACACCGTCACCCCGCTGGTGCCGCGGCGCCCGGCGATGAAGGTCGTCTCCGACAACCGCGACTTCGCCTCCGCGCCGCCGCCCGCCCGCGGCATCGGGTTCGAGCCCGAGCCCGCCGCCGAGCGGCCGCACGTCCCGTCCCGCCCCGAGCCCCGTCCCGAGCCGCTGCGCGCCGCCGAGCCGCCGCGCGTCAACCGGCCCCGCATCGCCGAGCCGCCGCCCGAGCCGCGTCCCGCGCGTCCCTCCGAACCGCCGGTCGCGTCGCGTCCGGCCGCCCGGCAGCTCCAGGAGGCGCCCCAGGAGCCGGAGGAGCGTTCCACCGCACCCGAGCCCGAGGAGGCGGCCGAGGCCGCCGAGGCCGCGCCCGTCCCCGCCCCTGTCGCGAAGCCCGCCCCGGAGCCTGCCTCGGAGGCACCGCGCGCCGAGCCCGGGGCGCCGGACGAGGACGCCGCCGCCGAGCCGGAGGAGCCGGCCGCCGAGGAGCGGGAACCCGTCGCCGAGCCCGACCTCGATCCCGAGCCCGCGGACGAGCCCGAGGCGGTCCAGGAAGACCCCGCCCCGGAGACCGAGCCGGAGACCGAGCCCGGACCGGCCGAGCAGCCCGCGGCCAAGGACGAGGACGCCGAGGGCGCAGAGGAGACCGAGGCCGCCGAGGCGGTCGAAGAGCCCGAGCCGGAGCCCGCCGTCGCCGGGGAGCAGGCGCCTCAGGAGCCCGAATCCGAGCCCGAGCCCGCCGCCGCGGAGGCCGGGGAGCCGGCCGCCGAGGAGCCCGCGGTCGAGGAACCGGCCGGCGAGGAGCCGGTCGCCGAGGAGCCGCCCCCGGCCGCGCCGGAGAAGCCCGCCGCGCGAGAGAAGGCGCAGCCCCCGCCCAAGCCGCAGCGGCCCGCGCACCGGGAGCCGAACCGTCCCCCGGCCAAGAAGAAGTCCACCGGACGCCCGACGATGCCCGCGGCCCCGGCCGACAAGCCGGTCGGCCCGCCCGCCGCCGCGGCCGCGGCCGCCGGCGACCCGCCGTCGGCACCGCAGCGTCCCGCCCGCAACCGCCGCAAGTCCAAGGGCAAGCGCGCCTCCGTCCCGTCCTGGGACGAGATCATGTTCGGCGCCCGCCGCCCCGACTGACGCACGGGGACTCCCACGGCCCCACTCTCCCGGCCATCGGCTGAGCCGGGGGTGTGGGGCGGAGCCCCACCGGGGTGGTTGAGCCCGTAGCGAGCCCCCAGGCGAGCGGAGGGATCACCCGCCCCGCACCGAGGGCTGTGGAGGGTCGTCCCCCCACAATGACAAAGGCTCCACCCAGTGGGGCGTGACGTGGGCGGCGAAGGCGATCGCGTCCTCTTCGGCCATGTCCAGGGCGGGGTAGCCGCCCTCCCCCGCGCCCACGGCCGCGTACAGGGTCGCCAAGCCCAGGCGGCGCTGGAACAGGGTCTGGCGGAGCCGCCACCCGATGACGGCGTCGTGGTCGACGACGACCTGGCGGCGGCGCAGCGAGCCCGACCGCAGCGTCAGCCGTACCCCGTCGGTGGCGTGGCCGAGCTGCCGGTAGCGGTCGATGCCCAGCGGCACGGCCAGCACCGCGGCGGCGAGGCACCCGTACATCACCCAGGGCTGCCCCGCCAGCAACGCCAGCACTCCCACGCCGAGCGGGGGCGTGACGGCCCGCACGACGCGGCGCCCGCGCGCGGCCGGCGGATGCGGCACCAGCGGCGCCGGCGGCGGCCCGAGCACGCGGGCCGCGAGGCCCTCGGCGATGGGACGCGGCGCAGCGGGGAACAGCCGCCCCCGGTGGACGGCGTCGCCCAGCCCCGTGACCAGCGCGTCCGGCCGTACGACTCCGGCGAGCCGCTCGAACGGGTTGTCGGTGAGCTCCACGCCGCGGATGCGGCGGCGCTCCAGCGAGACGCTGCGGCGCGTGACCAGGCCGCGTTCGGCCACGATCGACCCGTCCCGCGCGTACACCGTGAAGTCCCAGTTGATCGCGGCGAAGGCGAGCACCGACATCACCGGCATGGCCAGCAGCGTCAGCACCGCCGCCGCGAGGACGACGACGGTGGGCAGCCCGACCAGGTCGTGCCCGAGGTCGGCGAGCCGCTCGGCGGTGATCAGCCCGAAGTCGTCGCTGAGGTTGTACAGGGTGCCCAGCAGGCTGCCCGCGAGCGCGAACGGGGTGAGCAGGTACGCGCCGCTCAGCGGGGCGAACACGAACCAGCGCCGCGGCATCCGGGCCAGTTCCCGGCGCGGTTCGGGCTCGGCGCCGGCCCGGCCGAGCAGCAGGGCGCGCAGCCGCTCGGCCTCCTGCCGGGACACGGCGTTCAGCTCGCCCTCGCCGCCGTCGGCGCCGGCGTCGATGTGCACGATCGCCAGCCCCAGCACCCGGTGCGGCAGGGCGGCGCTGATGTCGACGCCGCGGATCCGCTGCCGCGGGATCGTCTTGACCGAGCGGCCGACCAGCGACCGGCGCAGCTCGATGCGGTCGTCGTACAGGGTGTAGGTGAAGGTGACCCAGGTCACCACGTGGATCACGAGCCCGAAGCCGAGCCCGACGAGGGTGAAGTAGAACGCCGTGGACAGGCCGCCCACGGCCAGCCCGGCGGCGCCCGCCGCCAGCAGGGCCAGCAGCTCGCGGGCGGCGCCGACGACGAACGTCAGCGGGTGCAGCCGCGCGGTCCGGGCCGCCGCGCCGCCGTGCTGCCGTGGCCGCGGAGGCGGCTCGGCGGCCGGAACGCTCACGTGGCGTCGTCGCGCAGGTCGTGCGCGCGGTGGGCCAGGTCCTCGGCGAGCCGGGCGGCCATCGCGGCCGGCAGCCCGGAGACCTCCGATGAGCCGGTGTGCGAGGCGGTGTTGACCTCGATGGTGGCCAGGCCCAGCAGGCGCTCGATCCACCCCTGGCGGGTGTCGACGGTCTGGATCCGGCTCACCGGCACCAGCAGCCATTCGCGGCTGAACCACCCGGTGCGGGTGTAGACGACATCGGCGCGCACCTCCCAGCGATGCACCCGGAACCGCCATACCGGGGCGACGAACACCATGACCAGGCCGATCGCCGCGGTGAGCGCGGGCAGCCAGCCGAGATTCAGCAGCAGCCAGCGGGGGACGCCCGTCCAGTCGGTGCCGTCCGCCCAGCCGGCGGCGTCGACCCAGGCGGCCACGCCCCAGGCGAGCCCGAACGCCAGCCCCCACACCAGCAGCGCCTCGATCGCCCAGTGCGCGATGGCGCGCGGCGAGACCCGATGGGCGGGCGGCCGCCACCGCGGCGGGTGCGGTTCTCCGCCGTCGGGTGGGTTGGTGGGCCGCACCGCCGTCACGGTGACGAGTCTAGATCCACCCAGGCCACGGTCCGTCCGGTCCCGGCCGAGGGCCCGGTCGGGGACTCGGCCGGGACTCGGCCGGGGCTCGGTCGCGGCTCGGTCGCGGCGGGACGGAGCGCGACACGCCGGTGACGGAATAGCCCCTGTGTCGCGTCCCGTTCCAGCAGGTGTCGACGCCGTCTCAGGGTTTTGTCAGACCCGGATGGGAGCCTGGCACCAGGCAGGAGCGCGCTGTCAGCAGTCTGTCAGCGGGGGCGAGAAAACTGGATGCGCATCGTTCCGGACTGCACGTAGGTTGGCAGGCCGCTTCTGCCAAGACCGCGCACGGTCCGGCTGTCCCGAAACAGGAGATCACATGACCTATGCCATCCAGGCCGAAGGCCTGGTAAAGCGCTTCGGTGAGACCCAGGCGCTGGCCGGGGTCTCGCTCACCGCCGACACCGGAACGGTCCTGGGCGTGCTCGGCCCCAACGGCGCGGGCAAGACCACCACCACCCGCATCCTGGCCACGCTGATCGAGCCGACCGAGGGCAGCGCCCGGGTCGGCGGCCACGACGTGGTGAAGGAGGCCCACCAGGTCCGGCAGCTGATCGGCCTGACCGGCCAGTACGCCGGGGTGGACGAGATGCTCACCGGCACCGAGAACCTCATCATGATCGGCCGGCTGCTGGGCCTGCCGCGCGCGGCGTCCAAGGCCCGCGCGGCCGAGCTGCTGGACCGCTTCGACCTGGTCGAGGCGGCCGACCGGGCGGCCAAGACCTACTCGGGCGGGATGCGCCGCCGGCTCGACCTGGCGTCCAGCCTGGTGGGGCGGCCGCAGATCCTGTTCCTGGACGAGCCCACCACCGGGCTCGACCCGCGCAGCCGCACCGGCCTGTGGGACATCGTGCGCGGCCTGACCGCCGAGGGCGTCACGGTGCTGCTGACCACCCAGTACCTGGAGGAGGCCGACCAGCTGGCCGACGACATCATCGTGATCGACCGCGGCCAGGTCATCGCGCACGGCACCTCCGACGAGCTCAAGGCCCAGGTGGGCGGGCAGGTGCTGGAGCTGCGGCCGGTGCACGAGGCCGACAACGGGACGGTCACCCGGGTCGCGGGCGAGCTGGCCGGGACGGCCCCGGAGGTCCGCGAGGGCCTGGTGTCGGTCCCGATCACCGATCCGGCGATCATGCCCGCGCTGGTCCGCCGGCTCGACGACGCCGGCGTCGTCCTGAGCGAGCTGTCCATGCGCAAGTCCAGCCTGGACGAGGTCTTCTTCGCCCTCACCGGCCACCACACCGACGACATCGACGCCGAGGCCGGCGAACTGGCCAAGGCCGACCAGAAGGAAGAGGCCAGGGCATGAGTGAGCCGCAGGGGCGCGGTGCCGCCTGGACTGAGAAGCGAGGCACGAGCGACGAAGGAAGGCGGCGCCACAAGGCGCCCCGAAGGCGAACGGGGGACGCGGCATGAGTGAGCCGCAGGGGCGCGGTGCCGCCTGGACTGAGAAGCGAGGCACGAGCGACGAAGGAAGGCGGCGCCACAAGGCGCCCCGAAGGCGAACGGGGGACGCGGCATGAGTGTTTCGGGAGTCGCCGCGCCGGCGGTGCCGAGCCTGTCCCGGCGGGTCTCGCCGGCCACCGCCGCGCGCAACATCGCCACGCTGGCCTGGCGCAACCTGGTGCAGATCAAGCACAACCCGATGGAACTGCTGGACCTCAGCATCCAGCCGATCATGTTCGTGCTGCTGTTCGCGTACGTGTTCGGGCCGTCGATGGCCGGCAGCGTGGAGGCGTACCTGCCGGTGGTGATCCCGGGGATCATCGCGCAGAACGCGCTGTTCGCCGGGATGACGACGGGTTTCGGGCTCAACACCGACATCACCAAGGGGGTGTTCGACCGGTTCCGGAGCCTGCCGATCGCCCGCAGCGCCCCGCTGGTGGGCCGGATCATCGCCGACACCACCAAGCAGGCCTGGTCGATGCTGGTGCTGCTGGTCGTGGGGTTCATCATCGGGTTCCGGATCGAGACCGGCCCGCTGGCGCTGCTGGTGTCGTTCCTGCTGCTGCTCAGCTTCGCGGTGCTGTTCTCGTGGACGTCGGTCTACATCGCGATGAAGGTGAACGAGCCGGAGAAGGTGCAGATCTTCGGGTTCGTGGTGATCTTCCCGCTGAGCTTCCTCAGCACCGCGTTCATCCCGAGCACCGACCGCATCCCGGGCCCGGTGGCCTGGGTGATGGACAACAGCCCGGTGACGCAGCTGGTCGAGGCGATGCGCGGGCTGCTGGTCGGCGGTCCGGTCATGGAGCACGCCCTGATCGCGCTGGCCTGGGGCGTCGGCATCTCCCTGGTGTTCGCCCCGCTGTCGCTGCGCGCCTTCAAGAAGCGCGCCTGACCCGTCTGCCCCCGCTCTCCCCTTCCGAGCGTTCCGGGCGTTCCGGGCGTTCCGGGCGCCCGACAACGGCGCCCGGAACGGGAGCCGTTAAGGAACCGGGAACCGGGACGGGGCCAGTCGGGCGGGGGCGTGTCGCAGGACGGGCCCGCGAGGGCGGTTGGCGGAGTGGGCTTTTTCAGGCCGAAGGCGTCGAGGACGGCGTCGGCCAGCGCCTCCGCCAGCCGGGCCCGGGCCGCGTCGACGTCGCCGTGCTCGGCGTCCAGGATGGCGCGGGACGCCAGGATCAGCGCGCGGTACTGCGGCGGCCGCCCGTCCGGGGGCAGAGTTCCTCGGCCCGGTCGAAGCGCCGGATCGCCTCGGCGCGGTCGCCCTCCCGCCGGGCGAACTCGCCGAACTGCTGGTGGATGCCGCATCCGTCGGTTCTCCCCCACCCCGCCGAAACCCCGTTCCGCCCCTGAAAACGGACGACCCCGACGATCCCACGGACCGTCGGGGTGTCGCATATGGAGTTTTCAGCGGTTTCCGCCGAGGCTCCGGCCGGGCGTCTGAGCGTCCGGCCGGGTGCAGGGGCGTCAGGCGGCGTTCTCGGCGGCCTTCTCCCTGGGCTCGTCGCCGGCTCGCTCCTTGGGCTTGGCGTCGCCCAGGGCGGCCAGCTCGAACTCGGCGCGCGGCTGCTCGATGCTGCCGAGGGAGACGGTCTCGCGCTTGAAGAACAGCGCCAGCGTCCAGTCGGCCAGCACCCGCACCTTGCGGTTGAAGGTCGGCACCCGGGACACGTGGTACGTGCGGTGCATCACCCAGGCCGGGAAGCCCTTGACCTTGAAGCCGTAGGTGTTGGCCACGCCCTTGTGCAGGCCCAGGCCCGCGACGGAGCCGACGCTGTTGTGCACGTAGGGCTTGAGGGACTTGCCCCGCAGCGAGCGCACCAGGTTGTCGGCGAGGACCTTGGCCTGGCGGACGGCGTGCTGCGCGTTGGGGGCGCAGTACATGCCCTCCTGGGTGAGGTCGGGCACGGCCGCGTTGTCGCCGGCGGTGAACGCCCGCACGACGCCCTCGATGGTGAGGTACTCGGTGGCCTTGACCTGGCCGCGCTCGTTCAGCGGCAGGTCGGAGTTGCGCACGACCGGCGAGGCCTTGACGCCGGCCGTCCACACCAGGGTGCCGGCGGCGAAGCTGCTGCCGTCGGAGCACTCGATGTTCCCGCCGACCGCGGACTGCAGGAAGGTCTTGAGCTTGACGTCGATGCCGCGCCCGCGCAGCTGCTCGGCGGTCCACTTGCCCATGTCGGGGCCGACCTCGGGCAGGATCCGGTCGGCCGCCTCGATGAGGACGAACCGCAGGTCCTGCGGTGTGACCTTGCGCATGTACTTGACCGCGCCGCGGGCCATGTCCTCCAGCTCGGCCAGCGCCTCCACGCCGGCGAAGCCGCCGCCGACGAAGACGAAGGTGAGCGCCTTGCGGCGGATCTCCTCCTCGTCGGTGGACTCGGCGATCTCCAGCTGGGCCAGCACGTGGTTGCGCAGGTGGATGGCCTCGCCGATGGTCTTGAAGCCGATGCCGTGCTCGGCCAGGCCCGGGATGGGCAGGGTGCGGGACACCGAACCCGCGGCCATGACCAGGTAGTCGTAGGAGATCCGCTCGGGCGGGCCGGCCAGCGGCTGCAGGATGGCCCATCGCTCGCCGTGGTTCAGCTCGGTCACCCGGGCGTTGCGGACGGTGCAGCGGGGCAGCACGCGGCGCAGCGGGGCGACGACGTGCCGCGGGGAGACGTTGCCCGCGGCGGCCTCGGGGAGGAACGGCTGGTACGTCATGTACGAGTTCGGGTCGACGATCGTGATCCTGACCTCGTCCCGCTTGAGCTCGCGGCGGAGCTTCTTCTGCAGTCGAAGTGCCGTGTACATGCCCACGTAGCCGCCACCCACGATGAGGACGTGGGGAGCGCCAGGGGTGCCCTCGGCGGTCCTGGCCATTGCGGCCTCCTAAGTCACGGTCGGCTTGTGAAGACATTCACAAGCTACCTCATGAACCGTGCCGAACACCAATTGATCATGGAGAAAAATTGTAAAAAGTTTCTATCTAGTCAACTTGGACCGGTGCTTACGCGTGAATTACACCACTCCTTCGCAAAGATTCGGACAGAAAGCACGATACGTCACATGACGAACATCACAGCGGCCGGACGACCTGCGCCGCGGGGTACGAGAGGCGTGGAACCCGGGCCGCGAAAGCCCCGTCCCACGGGTGGTGAACCTCTAAGGTGGGGCCGGACGAGGAAGGGGGCGCGCCACCGGGAGCGCGCGCCGCCGTTGAAGACCCCCAGAGAAGGGAATCCGGCGGGGTGCGGCGTACGAACCGCCCGGGGAGCGTAGCGATGATGAGCAAAGACCGGCGTCCGATCCCGGCCGCCGCGGGCGCCCTCGCGCTCGCCGGCACCCTCGGCCTCAGCGGCTGCGGGTTCATCGGGCAACCGCAGAAAGCCAGCGCCGAACTGTCGGAGTGGTTCACCGTGACCAGCCCCGTCTTCCGCGATGGGCGCGACTTGCCCACGCGGTACGGCTGCAGGACGTACCCTGGCGGAGCGGGCACGACCCCGCCGCTGCGATGGTCGGGGACTCCCGCGGGGACCCGTTCGTTCGCGATCGTCATGGACGACCCGGACGCCGACACCGGCGCCTACGTCCACTGGGTGATCGGCGGAATCGACGGGACCGTCCAGCAACTGGTCGAGGGCGCCCGGTTGCCCAAGACCGTAGAAGGACTGAACACGAGCGAGAAGGTCGGGTACGCGCCACCTTGCCCTCCCAAGGGCAAGGAGCGCCGGTACCGCTTCACCATCTACGCGCTGGACACCGAGGTCCCGTTCCGCAGCGGCGCTTCGCTGAAGGAGTCACTGGGTGCCATCGCCGAGCACACGGTGGGCCGGGGCCGGATGACCGGGAAATTCGGAAGCGACGAGTCGCGTTGACCCTGCGGTCACGGAACGGCGACGTCACCGGGACGCGAGGTCAGGGCGGACCCCTCGGGGGGGCCGGAACCGAAAGGGGGCGTACAGATGGGCCGGAACGGGCATGAGCGCCGGGTTGGCCAATCGGTGCGCGCCATGTGAGGGTAGATGTGCGCGAAGGGTGTGACAACGGTCATAGCGGTCGGCCAGACTCGGTTTAGAACCGCCGAGGTCCGGCCGCTGGCGATAATCGGGACGATCCCGGGGGCCGCGCTGGCGACTCTCGCCGGACCAAGGCATTGGGTGGTGGCATGACGTATTTCGTGGTCTTCGGCCTCAGCGTGGTCGTGGTACTGGTGGTCGTCCTGGTGGCCCTGGGCCTGCGGGCCAGCAGGGCGGGACGCGACGACGACGATGACTGGATGGCCGACGATAGGCCGGCGCCCCGTGGCCACCGCTCCGCCCCGCCGGAGGAGATGGCCGACGACGGCTACGGCCCCGGGTACGACTCCGGTTACGACAACACCGGCTACGACAACGGCTACGAGGCCGGCGGCTACGAGGGCGACGGCTACGCCCCCGGGCCCGGCCAGCCCGAGCCCGACTACGACCGCCGCGTCGCCGGCGGCCCGCTCGCCGCTCCCACCCCCGCCCCGGCTCCCGCGCCGCCCGCTCCCGGCGGCCAGGCCAGCGACGAGATGGAAGACGACGACTACTGGGCCACCATCACCTTCGACAAGCCCAAGTTCCCCTGGCAGCACGACAAGCACTCGGACGAGGCCGTCGACCCGGCCGCCGACCCGCTGAACGCGCGCGCCGACGAGCCGATGCCCGGGGAGCCGCATCCGGGCGAGCCCGTCCACGAGCACCCGATGCACGCGCAAGGCGACCCGATAGGAATCCACCGCAACGAGCCGCCCATGCCGTCCGCTCCCGAGCCGATGCTGACCCAGCCCGTCTCGATGGGCGCCGACGCGCCCGGTTCACGCGGCGTCGCCGGCGGGCTCGCCGGGCCAGGGGGGCCCGGCGCGCTGGGCGGCGGCCCCGGCCAGCACGGCGCTCCCGGAGCGCCCGGCGGCCTGGCCGCCGCGGCGCCCGGTCCCGGCGGCGAGTACGGCGCGACCGGCCCGCAGCAGGCGCCCTCGCAGCAGCCCGCGTTCCCGCAGTCCCCGCCCTACGGGGGCGACCCCGGCCTGGGCGGCCCCTACGGGGGCGACCCCAGCGCCACCGCCGGCGACCCGATGAACGCCGACCCGCTCGGCCAGTCCATGGGCACCGGCCCGCAGGGGCCGTTCGGCGGCTCCGACTACCGCGGCTCGGACTACGGGTCCTCCGACCCCTCGCCGTCGCCGTCGTCCACGTCGTCGTTCGGGACGGGCTCCGGGCTCGACCAGCCCTCCTACGGGGGGCCCGAGCCCTCCTACGGCGGCGCCGAGCCGTCCTATGGAGGTTCCGAGCCCTCCTACGGCGGCGCCGAGCCGCCCTACGGCAGCTCCGAGCCGCCCTACGGGAGCTCCGAGCCGCCCTACGGGAGCTCCGAGCCGCCCTACGGGAGCTCCGAGCCGCCCTACGGGAGCTCCGAGCCGTCCTACGGGGGCTCCGACCTGTCGTCGTACCGGCCATCCCCGCCGCCGTCCGACACCGGCGACCCGCTGGGCGGCCGTCCGGCCGCCGCCGCGGGCCCGCCGCCCGGATCGTCCCGGCCCGACGCGTTCGACCGGCCGCTGCCGCCCCCGCCGGGCGCCGGCGACCCGCGCGCGTCCGACCCGCTCGGGCTGCCGCTCGGCTCGCACGCCGAGCCGCCGCGCCCGGCCGAGCCCGCCTCTCCGGCTCCGCCCGCCACCCCCGCCGGCAGCTACGGCGGCGGCGCCACGGGCGGCTCTCCCACCGACACCGACGGCCACAAGCTGCCGACCGTGGACGAGCTGCTGCAGCGCATCCAGCACGACCGGCAGCGCTCGTCCGGCTCGGGCTCTGCCCCGGGCCTGCCCGACACGGGCGGCTCGTACGGCGGCGGATCCCTGAACGACCCGCTGAACGACCCGCTGGGCTCCAGCACCTCGCCGCCGTCCTCGTACGGGTCGGGCGGCTCCACCGGGCCCTGGTCGCCCCCGGGCTCCGGCTCCGACTCTCCGGGGTCGACGCAGAGCCTGTCGGGGCTGCCGTCCGGGTCGGGCTCGGGGTACGGCGGCTCCGGCCAGAGCGAGGGCTACCCGACGGCTCCGGCGTACGGCGACTCCTCGCGCTACGACGACCCGCTGGGCACGGGCCGCGACTCCTACGGCTCGTTCGGCGGCGACACGGGCTCCGGCCCCGGCCTGGGCGGGGGCTCGGGCAGCGAGGCCGGACGCTACGGCGACTTCAGCGGCAGCAGCTACAACGGCAACGCCGAGTCCGACGCCGGCGGCGCGGGCTCGGCCCCGGGCGGCCCCGGCTACGGCGACCCCAACGCCACGCAGGCCTACGACCCCAACGCCACCCAGGCGTACGGGGGCGGCTACCTCGGCTCGCAGGGCGGCTACCCGGGCTCGCCGTCCGACACCGGCGGGGGCTCGTACGGGTCCTCCTACCCCGGTTCCGACCAGAACCGGCAGCAGGACGACTGGGAGAACCACCGCGACCGCCGCCGCTGACCCGCACCACCGCTGACGAGGCGGGGCCCACCGACACCGGTGGGCCCCGCCTCGTTTTCGCCCCGGGCCCCGGCCGAGTCGGCGGAATGTCGGCACCTCGTGATTGCATACGCTGTGTGATGATAAAAACACAGAGTGTATCGACGCTGCGCTGGGACGTGCCCGCGTCGTTCGTGGTCTTCCTGGTCGCGATCCCGCTCTCGCTCGGCATCGCGGTCGCCTCCAACGCCCCGATCGCCGCCGGGCTGATCGCCGCGATCGTCGGCGGCATCGTGGCCGGGCTGGCCGGCGGGGCACCCTTGCAGGTCAGCGGTCCCGCCGCCGGGCTCACCGTGATCGTCGCCGAGCTGGTCCAGGCGTACGGATGGCGTGCCACCTGCATGATCACGTTGCTGGGTGGGCTGCTCCAACTCGCGCTCGGCGCCTGCCGGGTGGCCCGTACCGCGCTGGCGGTGTCACCGGCGATCGTGCACGGCATGCTGGCCGGGGTCGGCGTGGTCATGGTGCTGGCGCAGCTGCACGTCGTCCTGGGCGGCAGCCCGCAGCACTCGGCGATCAGCAACCTGCGCGAGCTGCCCGGCCAGCTGGTCGCCCACCACTCCCAGGCGACGCTGCTCGGCCTGCTGACCATCGCCGTCCTGCTGCTGTGGTCGCGCCTGCCGAAGGACTCCGGAAGGCTCTCGGTGGCCCGCTGGGTCCCCGGCCCGCTCCCCGCGATCGCCGTGGCCACGCTGACCGCCTGGCTGCTGTCCTGGGACGCGCCGCGCGTCGAGTTGCCCGGTTCGCTGCTGGCGGGATGGCACGCCCCCGCCCTGCCGCACGGCCCGCTGCCCGAGGTCGTCGGCGCGGTCGTCGCGATCGCGCTGGTCGCCGCCGTGGAGTCGCTGCTGTGCAGCGTGGCGATCGACCGGCGGCGCCCCAGCGGGGTCCCCCGCGCCGAGCTGGACCGCGAGCTGGCCGGCCAGGGCACGGCCAACGCCCTGTCCGGCCTGCTGGGCGGCCTGCCGGTCGCGGGCGTGATCGTGCGCAGCACCGCCAACGTCGAGGCGGGCGCCCGCACCCGCGCGTCCACCGTGCTGCACGGCGTCTGGATCCTGGTGCTGGCGCTGTCCTGCGGCCCGGTCATCGAGCAGGTGCCGCTGGCGGCGCTGGCGGCCCTGCTGGTCGCGCTGGGCGTCAAGATGATCGACACCGCCCGGGTCCGCGACCTGCGCCACCACCGCGAGGCGCCCGCCTACTTCGTCACCCTCGCCGGCGTGGTGCTGCTCGGACTCGGCGAGGGCGTGCTGCTCGGCCTGGGCGTCATGGGGATCCTGGCGCTCCGCCGCCTGACACGCCTGACCGTACGCGTCGAGGAGGCCGCGACGCCCTCCACCGACCCGCCGGCCGCCCTCGCCCTCCCTCTCACCCCGATCCCCGCCGCCACCACGACAACCGTCCAACCCACGGCCGACCCCGCTCCCGGCGACACGACGGGCGTTCAAGCCGCCATCAACCCCGCCCGCGGCCCCTCGGCCACCGCCCAGCCCACCGCCGACCACGCCACCGGCCACGCCATCGGCCGCGCCACCGGCCGCGCCACCGGCCGCCCGGCGGCCATCCGGCCCGCGGCCGACACCGCTGCCGGCGAGGCGGCGGCCGCCGTCCACATCGCCGGCGCCCCGGCGGCCGTCCGGTCCGCGGCCGAGTCCGCCGCTGATGGCGCGGCGGACGTCCGGCCCGCGGGCGAACCCGTTGCCGGCGAGGCGGCGCGGGTTCGGGTCGCGGCTGACGGCGCTGCCGGTGGGGCGGCGGCGGTTCGGGTCGGGGGTGGGGCCGCCGATGGGTCTCCGGCTCGGTGGCATGTGGTCGTTGAGGGGACACTGACCTTCCTCGGGGTGCCGAAGGTGACCGCCGTGCTGCAGCGGATCCCGGCGGGCACCGCGGTCGACCTGGACCTGAACGTCGACTTCATGGACCACGCCGCGTTCGACGCGATCCATGAGTGGCGTCGGGCACATGAGCGCCTCGGGGGCAGGGTCGATATCGACGAGGTCCACGAGAGTTGGTATGAAAGAGCGGTGACTGGTGATATGTCGCCCCCGCGCAAGTCGTCTCCGCCTGCCCGTTGGTGGGCGCCATGGGCGAATCGGCGGCGGCGCTCCGACGGCCCCGAACTGGACGCCCCCGAGGTCTCGCCGAGCGCCCTGCTGCTGGCGGGCGTCCGGGAGTACCACGGCCGTACCGCGCCGCTGGTGCGGCCCATCATGGCCGAGCTGGCGTTCGAGCAGAAACCCGAGCATCTGTTCATCACCTGCGTCGACTCGCGGGTGGTGCCCAACATCATCACCGCCAGCGGCCCCGGCGACCTGTTCATCAACCGCAACGTCGGCAACATGATCCCGCGGCACGGGTCCCGCACGCCCGACGACTCGGTCGCCGCAACCGTCGAGTACGCCACCGAGGTCCTGGGGATCCGCACCATCACCGTGTGCGGCCACTCCAACTGCGGTGCCATGGCCGCGCTGCTGGCGGGCGGCTCCGAGGTCGATCACCTGCCGAGCCTGTCCCGCTGGCTGCGGCACGGCAACCACAGCCTGGCCCGCTTCCTCTCCGCCGAGCCCGGCGGCGACGAGCCGCCCCTCACCCGCCTGTGCCAGGTCAACGTGATGCAGCAACTGGACAACCTGCTCACCTACCCCTGGCTCCGCAACCGGGTGGAGGCCGGCGATCTCGAGCTGGTGGGCCTCTACCTCGACCTCGAGACCGCCAACGTGCACATCCTCGACCCCGCCGCGGAGGCCTTCGTCCCCGTTCCGGACGAGGCCCCCGACGACGACGCCCGTACGCTCACCTGACCCCGCCGCGGTTCAATGGGCCGTCGCCGGTGACGGCCCATGCCCGCTCAGCGCCCGACGAGCTGGTCGTCGTTCCCGCGGGTGTGGACGTCGTCCACGGTCCCGCGCGCGTACATTCCCGTGACCCGGCGCGCCCGCCGCGCGCGCCCCGTCGAGGCGGGCAGGAACAGTGCGTCGCCCCGGCTCGCCCTTGCGAACTCCACCAGATACACCAGTGACGCCAGCAACCCGATGAGCGCGACCGCTGTCATAGCGATGAACATCGGTGCTCCTCTCCGCGGGGCCGATCCCAGCGCCCCGCCGCCACCGCCGATCTCCCCAAGTCGATCAGCTCTACTTGGAAGGTAAGCGCCCGCGCCAAGACCGTTTGTGTCGCATGACACCGAACACGGAGAGACACTGAAAATTTCGCATTTCCCCCCAACGGGGAAGTTCCACGGACACCAACCGAGATCGTCCAGCCCTCCCCCTCACCACCAGTGACCGGACTGCGGTGGCCCCGGGGTCTGGGCGGGCCGGGGTGGCTGGTCTCATTGGGGTGTGGTGGTCGAGGAGCGGTTGGTGAATTGGTGGCGGGCCCTGCCGGAGCGGTCCGCGGCGGAGGTGACCGCCGTCGTGCTGCACGCGACCGAGACGCCGGACCTGGCGGCGGCCTGGGAGCTGGCGGAGCACGGGCCCCGGGTGTGCGGGCATATTTACATCGATCGGGACGGGAGCGTTCACCGGTTCGTCCCGCTGGACCGGGTGGCCTCGCATGTGCGCGGATACAACACGCCCTCGATCGGGATCGAACTCGTCAACCGGGGACGCTATCCGCGGCATTTCGATTCTCGATCGCAGGTGCCGGAGGAAAGGTTCGGCGCGGAGCAGATCGAGGCGCTGAAAGAGGTCTTGCGGGGGCTTCTCGGTGACTTCTCAAAGCTGGAGGAACTGGTGCGGCACAGCGATCTCGATCAGGAGATGGTGCCCGCCGCCGACGACGGGAGCCGCCTGGTGCGGCGCCGGATCGACCCGGGGCCGCTGTTCCCCTGGGCCGAGGTGAAGGCGTTCTGGGATCAGAGCAGCGACGCCTCGACCTCGGGATCCAGGCCCACCTGAGGACGGTCGGGCCGCTGCGGGGCCTCTCCCCCGATGCTCCGCAGCCAGGCCCAGGTGTCGGCGACGGTCTCCGCGACCGGACGGCATTTCAGGCCCGCCGCGAGCGCCTTCGAGACATCGCCCTGGTGCATCATTTCGTGCGTCTCCCCAGGGGGAAGCCAGATAGGCAGATCCTGCCAGGGCTCGACACCGGCCCGGAGAATACGTTCGGGGTCCGTCCAGCGCAGTTCCGCGTCCGAGCCGGTGATTTCCACGCAGGTTTCGAGCAGTTCCCGCGTGGTCGTGAAACCGGGCGGGCTGATGACGTTGTACGGGCCGCCGAGCCCGGCGACGGCGGCGTCCAGGCTCCACGCGGCCATGTCCCGGACGTCGATGTACTGCAACCCCAGGTCCGGCGGCCCGGGGGCGAGCACGGGGCCGCCCCGCGCGATCCGCAGCAGCCACCAGGGGAGGCGGCCGATGTTCTCGTACGGCCCGAGCACCAGGCCCGCCCTCACCAGCAGCGCGCGGTCTCCGAAGCCGTCCACGGCGGCGATCTCGGCGCCGCGCTTGATGGTGGCGTACGCCTCGTCGCCGGTGTCGTCGGGCGACCCCTCGACCAGGGGCGCGCTCTCGTCGGCGCCCGCCGGGGTGGGGGAGGCGTACACCGAGCGGGTGGACACGTACACGTAGCGGCCCGCCCTGCCGGCCAGCGTCCTGGCGGCGTCGCGGACGGCGACCGGCGCCCACGACCAGGTGTCGACGACGATGTCCCACTCGCCCCGCTCGATCGCGGCGAGCCCGCCGGGTGCGCGGCGGTCGCCGCGCAGCGCGGTCACGCCGCCGGGCGCGGCGTGCGTGCCGCGGTTGAGGACGCTGACGTCCCAGCCGCGGGCGAGCCCCTCCTCGACGTAGGCCCGCCCGGCGAACTCCGTCCCACCCAAGATCAGCAGCCTCATGCCCGCCACTCTGCCCGGGGCCGCGTCCCGCCGGAACCCCTTCACGCTCCTGGCGAACGGAACCGCTCGAAGGCGGCGCCGACGGCGGCCGCGAGCCGTTCCGGGTCACCGTCCGCGATGGTGTGACCGGCGTAGTAGCTTCGATTCCCCCGAATGCTGACCGCGCGAACGTGAGAGCGGCGCATGCCCCCTGACGCCGACCTGATGAAGGGCTTCTCGCCCAGCACGCCCTGAGAAGGACACCGGCTGCCCTGGCGTGCGAGGACACCGGCGCCAGAGCAGCCGGCCCCGCCTCGCGGCACCGGTCAGAGAGTCGGCGGCGGACGAGTCGGCCTGTAGGCCGGGTTTTGTACCCGCCTTGCGGCGGGTGACGGCCATCCATCTCGGGCCGCTGTTGCCAGCGGCCTCCAGCGGTCTACCCGCAGGCCTCGGGCGGGCCGCCCTCGAACGCCTGCGCGGGGTGCCTGCCGGCGCCCCTTCTTGACCTTGCTCCAGGTGGGGTTTACCTAGCCGCCCACGTCACCGTGGGCGCTGGTGAGCTCTTACCTCACCGTTTCACCCTTACCACCCAGCGGTGGCGGTCTGTTTTCTGTGGCACTGTCCCGCGGGTCGCCCCGGGTCGGCGTTACCGACCACCCTGCCCTGTGGAGCCCGGACCTTCCTCGGCGAGGCATCGCCTCGACGCGGCCGTCCGGCCGGCTCGTCCGCCGTCCGTCCAGATTACCGGGGATCATGGAAGGTGCGCGAGCGCGGGCCTCCACAGGCGGCGCGGCGGCACCCTCCGCGCGCGGCAGGCGGGCGCGCGCCGCCTGCGCGGCGTCCGGAACCGGTCAGAGCAGGTGGTGGGCGTCGTTGAACGAGCGCAGCGTCGCCGGCCCGTCGTCGTACCAGTCGATCGCCGAGAGCGAGGCCACGTCCAGCCGCATCCGGTAGAGGGAGGCCATCGGCGCGCCGAGCGCCTCCCGCACCAGCATCTTGATCGGGGTGACGTGCGAGACCACGACGACGGTCCGGTGCCGGTAGCGGACCTTGACCTTGTCGAGGGCGGTGCGGACGCGCCGGGAGACCTGGGTGAAGCTCTCGCCGCCGGGCGGGGCGACGTTCGGGTCGGCGAGCCAGGCCTTGAGCGCGTCGGGGCGGTGCCGCTCCGCCTCGGCGAAGGTGAGGCCCTCCCACTCGCCGAAGTCGGTCTCGCGGAAACCGTCCTCGACGCGGACGTCGGCGCCGGTGGCGGCGGCGACCTCGGCGGCGGTGTCGCGGCAGCGGGCGAGCGGCGAGGTGACGATCGCGTCGACGCCGCGGCCCTTGAGGGCGCGGGCGGCCGCGCGGGCCTGGGCCAGGCCGTTGTCGGTCAGCGGGACGTCGCCGATGCCGGCGAACCGCTTCTCGATCGACAGCGGGGTCTCGCCGTGGCGCAGCAGCAGCGTGGTGGTGGCCGCCGCGGTGGCGGGCGCCCAGGACCGGGCCGGGCCGGGCTGCTCGCCCTCCGACTCGTCCTGGTCCGGCTCGGACCGCCCGGGCTCCTCGCGGCGGCTCCACGACTCGCCGCGGGCGGCGGCGTCCATGGCCTCGTTGGCGAGCCGGTCGGCGTGCGCGTTGCGGTCGCGCGGCACCCAGGTGTAGGTGACCGAGCCCAGGCGGGACGCCAGGTCGCGGGCCTCCCGGGCCAGCGGGACCATGTCCGGGTGCTTGATCTTCCAGCGGCCGGACATCTGCTCGACCACCAGCTTGGAGTCCATCCGCACCTCGACCCGGGCGGACGGGTCGACACCGGCCGCGGCGCGCAGCCCGGCGATCAGGCCGCGGTACTCGGCCACGTTGTTGGTGGCGTGCCCGATGGCCTCGGCGACCTCGGCCAGCACCTCGCCGGTGACGGCGTCGCGGGCGAGCGCGCCGTACCCGGCGGGGCCCGGGTTGCCCCGGGAGCCGCCGTCCGCCTCGACGACGAGCCTGCGGCTCACAGGCCCGACTCGGGGGTACGGACGAGGATGCGGCGGCACTCCTCGCAGCGGATCACCTCGTCCTCGGCGGCGGCGCGGATGCGGTTGAGGTCGACGGTGTTGAGGGCCAGGTGGCAGCCCTGGCAGGCGCCCCGGTGGAGCTTGGCGGCGCCGACGCCGCCGAACTGGCCGCGCAGCTTCTCGTACAGGGCCAGCAGGTCCTCTGGGACGTCCTTGGCGACCGCGGCGCGGGCCGCGGTGGTGCTCCCGGCCTCCTCGTCGATCTCCTTCTGCGCGGTGTCGCGGCGATGGGCGACGGTGTCGCGCTCCTCCTGCGCGCCGGTGCGCTCGGTCCGCAGCGCGGAAACCCGGCCCTCGGCCTCCTCCCGGCGCTCCATGATCTCCAGCACGACCTCCTCCAGGTCGGACTGGCGGCGCTGGAGCGAGGCGATCTCGGTCTGCAGGCCGCTGAGGTCCTTGGCCGAGGTCACCTGGCCGGAGTCGAGCCGCTTCTGGTCGCGCTCCGCCCGGGCCCGGACCTGGTCGACGTCCTGCTCGGCCTTCTTCTGCTCCCGGTCGAGGTCGCCGACCTCGGTCTCGGCCGCGACGATGGCGTCGCGCAGCTCGGTCAGCCGGCCCTCCAGCCGCTCGACCTCGGCCAGCTCGGGCAGCGTCCGGCGGCGGTGCGCCAGCCGGTCCAGTGTGCTGTCGAGCTCCTGCAGGTCGAGCAGGCGGTGCTGGGCTTGCGGTGCGGCTTTCACTTTGCTCCTTCGCTGACTCCGGGCGCGGCCCCGGTTACCTGGGGGCCCGCCCCCGGAAAGACGTTGACTTCGGGCGCGGCCCCGGCGGGCCGGGCGTCCGGCCCCGGGGAGGCGCCGTGCGAGGCGCCGTGCGAGGCGCCGTGCGAGGCGCCGTGCAGGCTCCACGCGTCGGTGACGATCGTGGACACCCGCGTCTCCGGCCGGGCCCCCGCCTCCCCGGAGGCGGCGCCGGCCCAGGCCTCGGTGAGGCGCCTTTCGGCGTCGGCCAGCCACGGCCACTCGGTGGCCCAGTGCGCGGCGTCGAGCAGCGCGGGACCGTCGTGCTCGGTGAACTCCGACGCGGGATGGTGCCGCAGGTCGGCGGTGAGGTAGACGTCCACCCCGGCCGCGCGCGCGGCGTCCAGCAGCGAGTCGCCCGCGCCGCCGCAGACCGCGACGGTACGGACGGCGCGCCCCGGATCGCCGGCCGCCCGCACCCCCCAGGCCGTGGCCGGCAGCCCGGCCGCGGCACGCGCCGTGAAATCGCTCAGCGGCATCGGCTCGGGCAGTTCCCCGATCCGGCCCAGGCCCCGGCGCGGATCATCGGCGGAGGGCGCCAGCGGGCGCAGCGCCCCGGTCACGCCGACCGCCCGGGCCAGCGCGTCCGAGACCCCGGGATCGGCCACGTCGGCGTTGGTGTGGGCGGTGTACAGCGCCACCCCGTTCCCGATCAGCCGGTGGACGAGCCGTCCCTTGGGCGTGGTGGCGGCGACGCTGGTCACCCCGCGCAGCAGCAGCGGATGGTGGGTGACCACCAGGTCCGCGCCCCACTCCAGCGCCTCGTCCGCCACGGCCGCGACCGGGTCGACGGCGAACAGCACGCGCCCGACCTCCTGGCCGGGGTCGCCGCAGACGAGCCCGACGGCGTCCCACGGCTCGGCCCACGACGGGGGATAGAGCTCCTCCAGGACCGCGATGACATGGGATAGGCGCACGTCCCGCAGGCTACCGGCTCGGACCGCTCCAGCCGAGTCGCCCACGTGGGTCGGAACGGCGCGCCGCACGGTTTCCCGGACGCCCCGGCGGCGAGGACGGAAATCGGGCGCCACCGGCTATCGTGTGGGTTCTCCCCGGGACCCGGGCGATCCTCGGCATCCCGTGGAGGGGAGGCTTCGCCCGCTCTCCCGTCCGCCCGCCACCGGGGGGCGGGATAAATTCGGAGACCCATCGCGTTGGAGTTCGTGTGAAGTCACCCTTCCGTCGCCGCAAGCGCCTCAAGGGCCGTGCCATGGGCACGGCGAAGCCGGCCGCCGAGCCGGAGGTCGTCGACTGGCCGCAGGAGGGCACCGGCAAGACGTCCCTGATGGGCGCGATCCGCGGGGACGGCGAGACCGGCGCCGGATTCGGCGGGGGCATGTTCGAGGATCTGGCCTCCGCGTTCGAGGGCTCCAAGAAGGTCAAGATGGAGGAGCAGGAGGCGCAGAAGACGCGCCGCCAGGACGACCACGAGCAGGCCGGCGACGGCGGCGCCCGCGACGACCTGCAGTCGGGCAAGATCCGCATCCGGCGCTCCCCGGCGCCCGGCCGGCCCGAGCCCGGACAGTCCCGGTAGAGCCCAGTAAGGAACGTATGACCCCGCCGCATCGAACAGACGTTCGAGTCTGGGTTATCGTGACGGTGTGAGCACGTACGTTCCGCCCGGCTGGCCGTCGCAGGTCCACCCTCCGGGCACCGAGCGCTTCGAGGACACCGCGCTGGCCTGGCTGCTCGAACTCGTGCCGCCCGAGTACCGCAGGTACGGGGTGCTGCGGCGCTACCCGGTGGCGCTGGCCAGGATGGCCCGGCACCATGTGAACGCCTCGGTGGAGGCGGCACGGGAGGGGTTCCGCACGGCCCGGGTCGATCTCGGCGACGTCGTCCCGCCGCACGGGATCGAGGCCGTGCTCGACACCTACCGCCGTGAGGGCGGGCGGCTGGTCGCGCTGCTCCAGGGGATCGAACTGGTCGAGACGGCGCTGCGCGGCCTGGCCCAGCCCGACGATCCCGACTACCGCCGCCCGTTCAAGCCGAAGCTCTGACCGGCGCCGCCGCGTCCCGATCGCCCCGGTGGTCTGCGCGGTCCGGGTGCTCTGGGTGCTCTGGGTGGCAGGGGTGTTCTCGGTGGCCTGCCGGGACGGTGGTGAGGAAGCGGGGCGGGCGCCGGGCCGATCCGGCGAGGCTCGCCTTCACGTTCTTGCGTACGCGGCGGACGGCCGTCACGGGCACCAGTGCCACGGCGCACCGCCCGGCGATCAGGCCGCCCAGCGCTCCGGCCTCGCGCGCGGCGTCCAGGGCACGGTCGAGGGCCGGTTCTCCCCGTACGTGCCCGCTGTCCAGCAGGGCACCGAAGGCCTCCAGGTCGCGGCCCCTGAGTGCGGCGGCGGCCGTCTCCACGAGGAGGGGATGGCAGCGCGCCTCAGGAGGCTTCTCCTTGACGCCTGTCTCGATGATGAGGAGACGCAGGCCTTTCCCGGCCAGATCGCACGGAAGGTGCTCCACACCGTGGTCGCCCTTCACGAGCAAGGCGTGCCCAGAGCGGGCATACAAGCCCGTCATGTAGGCAGGGTCGTCGTAGGGCGCGGACGCCGCGTCCAGGGCCGGGGCCGATCGGCCGTGGATGTCCTGCAGGGCCTGGGAGACCGCGCAGAAGGTCTCGGCCCCTTGGAGGAGGCCGGTCTGCGCGGGCAACTCGCAGTTCACCACCATCTGGGCCGTCGCCACGTCATGGACGCGCAGGGCCCTGAGCGCTGGGGCCGCCCACGCGGGCGGCTCCCCTTCCGTATGGCGGTCGGCGTGCTGGTTCATGGAATAGAGGTCGAGCGGGCCTGCGCCCACGGCGACGATCGCGCCCCAGGGAATGGCCACGCTCAGGCTCCGTCCCCCGGGCCCGGGGCCGCTGTTGAGCAGGGTGAGCGCACCGGGCACGTGCCGTACGCTCCCCGGCGGCTCACCGAAGACCCGCTCGAACACGTACGCGGTGATCCTTACGTCCGGGTCGGCGGCCGGTTCGGCGGCGACCCTGGGTTCCGTGGTGCTGATCAGCCTTCGTCCTTTCGCGCCAGGAGGCGGTAGGCGTTGCTCGTCCCCGGGATCAGCGGCAGCAGCAGGCGGTCCAGCAGCACGGCCAGGATCAGCAGTGGCCCGGCACAGAGCAGACCGGCCACGCGCAGCGCACGCTTGGCGAGACGGGTGAGGCGGTGGCCTCCCCCTGGCGGCGCCCAGGGACGGGACGGGTCCGGGGCGAGCGCCGTGAGCGCGGTCAGCACCGAGAAGGCCAGGTCGTGAGGCTGGCGCGCGCCGCGCCGCTCCCTGGCCACCACGTGCATGCCGCGCGCGGCCAGGGCCCGTTCCAGATTCCCGATCGAGATCATGTGCAGGTGCTGGGGCTGCAGCCAGGAGCCCCAGCGGCGGCCCAGCAGCCGGGCGGTACGGCACTCGGGGTCGGGCAGCTCGATCAGCAGGTGCCCGCCCGGGGCGAGGATCTTGACGGCGGCGTCCAGCTCGCCGGGCGGGTCGGTGGTGTGCTCCAGGTAGTGGTGCATGCTGACGATGTCGTAGCGCCCGGCGAGGTCGTCCACCAGGTCGGGGAAGCGGCCCCGGTAGGCGCGCCGCAGCCAGCCCCGGCGCGCGCCCTCTTCGACGCCCGCTCCCAGGTCGAGGCCGTCGAACTCGGTCTCGGGGAGGACCTTCCTTGCTGTGCGGCAGAAATGGCCGTGCCCTGCCCCCACATCCAGCCAGGTACGCGGGCCCAGGTGCAAGGCGGCCAACTCCGCGCGCGCTTGGTAGGCGGCCCCCTGCATGGCGAAGAGCCGTTCGCTGGCCGCCGCTCCCAGGCCGTCGTACGCGTCCCGGTAGTAGAACTCAAGGCCCGCCTGGTTGAGCCGCGGGTTCTGGAAGATGTGCCCGCATTCGGCACAGCGGTCGAGGGTGAAGCGTCCCGGCTTGGCCTGGACCACGTCCCGACTCGTCACATGCTCTTCCAGCGACCATCCCCCGCACCAGGGGCAGACGTCCCTGGGTGGCTCGAAGAAGCGCTCGAGCCCTTCGGTCAGGTCGTCCCGGTAGTGCTCGCGCGCCTCGGCCTCGCGGGCCGCCTGGACCCGCTCCCACACGGTCTCGGGCGCGCGCAGGGTCTGCCACCAGTTCCAAGGGGTCTGCACAAGGCGCAGCAACGCCGACCGGTGCAGATCGCGCGGCCTGAGCGGTGTCTTGGCGAAGACCACGTACGGCACGAGGCAGTAGGCCGCGACGGCCGGCATCCCCCAGGTGACGTCGGCCGCCAGGGCGAGCCACACCAGGGCGTAGCCCAGCGCCGATCCGCCCAGGGCGCCCCACATCGAGACGCCGAGGCCGCGCAGCCAGGCCTTCCGTGCGGCGCAGGCGGGCGCGCGCGGGGTGGTGTGCGCCGACACGACCGCCAGGTCCGCCGCGAAGTCCTTCCCCCAGCGCCGCGGCTGCGCGAACTGCCGCAGCCGGGCGGTGGCGGCGCCGTACTCGCCCGGCTCCAGCGGACCGGGGTTCAGTCGGGCCCTTCCCAGCACGTCGGCGGCGACGACCGTGGCGAATCCTGCGCCGCACCCCACGGCGAGTGGATCGACCCGGTACTTCCTGGGGTCGAAGCCACGGGCAAGGTCCAACGCCCTCTCCACGGGCAGGTCCGAGGGAATCAGGTCGAGGACCTGAAGGTCGTGTGCGCGCGCGTGGGCGAGCGCCGCCCTCCGCGCCTGGCCGCTCAGCACGGCCTTCTCCGCCGTGAGCAGTTCGTACGGGCCGTAGGGCCCCTCCGCCTCGCGGCCGTCCGCCGCCCAGCACAGCGGCGCGTCCCGTACTGCCGGTGAGACGCGGCTCAGGCATATGATGCGCCTGCGCAACCGCACCGCGTTCACCAGCACTCCCGCGCCGACCGCCAGGGGCAGCAAGGGCGCGGGCACCCCCGTGACGGCCGCGGCGGTGGCGGCGGCCGCGTCCAGGATCACGCCAGCTTCTCCAGGCGGTCGGCGGCGTGCGCGGCCCCGCCGGCCGCCGCGAACGACTCGGCGACCCGGGCCGCCGCCTCCCGGTACGCGGCGTTCTCCAGCACCGAGCCCAGCGCGGACCGCAGTTCCCCCGGCCCGACCCGGCCGTACCGCACGGTGATCCCCGCGCCCGCGCCCACCACCTGCCGCGCCACCACCGGCTGGTCCGCCCGGATCGGCGCGACCACCAGCGGGAGGCCCTGCGCCAGCGTTTCGCAGACGGTGTTGTGGCCGCCGTGCGAGACCACCGCAGACATCCGCTTCAGCAGCGACAGCTGCGGGACGTGCTCGCGGACGAGCACGTTCGGCGGCGGGTCGGGCAGCGTCGCGGGCGGTGCCACGAACACCGCGCGCACGTCCATGCCTCCTACGGCCTCGGCCGCGACCCGGAAGAACCGCTCCCCGGCCGGCCCGTCGATGGTGCCCAGCGAGACCAGCACCGCCGGGCGGCCGCCGCCCTCGTCCAGCCACTGCCACGGGAAGTCGCCCGCCGACGGCCGGCGCAGCGCGGGCCCGACGAACGCGAAATGCTCGGGGAAGAACGAGACGTCCCCGATCAGCGCGCCCGTGGTGAACGCCAGCACCAGATGGTCGGAGAAGCGCAGGTCCAGCAGGTCCTCGATGCCGTGGTCGAGCTGGAACTCCCCGATCAGCTCCCGGACCCACTCCTCCACCAGCGGCATGCCCGCCAGCGGCCGGGTGAACTCGGCCGATGTCGTAGCCGCCGTGGCCCACGGCAGGCCGCGCCGCCGGGCCGCGACGGGGGCCGCCAGCACCTGCTGGTCGCCGATCACCACGTCCGGGTGGAACCGCTTGATCGCGTTCTCCACGCCGGGCATCATCGCGTGCCCCAGCGGGACGATGAACTCCTCCCACAGGAACCGCAGCGCCGCCGGGCCGCGCAGCCCGAGCCACTCCCGGCGGGCCTCCTGGAGGCGGGCCGCGAACGCCTCGTCCTCCGCCGCGAAGATCGTCGAGCCGCGGCGCAGCAGCGGTTCGAGGAAGGCCCGCTGGCCCACCCACGCCACCTTGTGGCCGCGCCGGGCCAGCTCCGCGCCCACCGCCACGGTGGGGTTGACGTGCCCGGTCAGCGGCGGGACGGCGAACAGGAAGCGCCGCCGCGCCCCGCCCTCCCGGGCCGCCGGGGGCCGGGCCACCGAGCCGTCCTCGCCCAGCAGCGAGGGCACCTTCACCCTGCGCCCGCTCACCGCGCCGCACCCCCGCTCAGGACGGCCGTCTGGAGGGCGCCGGGGCTCACCGCGCCCGGACGCTCCGTTCCCGGACGCTCTGCCCCCGGACGCGCGGCGCCGGAACGCGAGGGCGTGCGGCGTGCGGCGGCGGGGCTCCTCGTGCCCGCATGATCGGACAGCCAGGGCAACATGACCTCCAGAAGCTCGGCGGTGCCTTCGCTCAGCACGCTGTGCGCGTGGCCCGCCAGGGTGTGCAACGTGCAGTCGGGTACGGAGCGCCGCAGCAGCCGCCCGGCCTCGCCCATGTCGGAGTGCTCCCCGTACACCGCGAGCACAGGGCAGGACAGGGCGGCCAGCGCCCCCGGCGCGACCGGTTCCACGGCCGCCAGGTCCTCCAGCAGGCTGGTGCCGTTGACCAGCGCGTCGGCGGTGGCGGCCTGCCTGCCGTGCCGCCGCCACCCGATCGACAGCAGCTGGTCGGCGAGCCGCTCGTACTCCAGCACCAGCGCCGACTTGCCGAGGGTGTTGAGCATGGACTCGGTCCACTCCGCGGGGCGCTCGGACGGCCCGTACGCCTCGACCAGCACCAGCCCGGCGACGCGTCCGGGCCGGGCCAGCGCCGCGTTCAGCGCGATCACGCCGCCGAAGCTGTTGGCGACCAGGTGCACCGGACGCCGTTCCCCCAGCGCGTCCAGGACGGCGAACAGGTCGGCGACCGCGTCCGCGATCCCGTACCCGGTCGGGGTGCGGCCGGACCGGCCGTGCCCGCGCAGGTCGTACAGGACGGCCCTCGCCCCGGCCTCGGCGACCGGGGCGGCCAGCGTGTAGTAGAAGCTCGACAGGTTGTCCATGACCAGGCCGTGGACGAACACCACGACGGGCGCGGCCCCGCCGGGCGCGCCGGCGGGGTCGAGCGTCTGGACATGGAAGCGGTTCCCCCGCGCGATCACCTCAGGCATGGGCCGGACTCGCCTCCCCGACGGGGTTCTCGGTGAGGAAGGCGCCGAGCAGGGGTGCCAGCAGGTGCCGCGCGGTGAGGTGCAGGTCGTGTCCGCCGGGCAGGACGTGCCGCCGGGCCGCGGGCAGCGCCTGCCCGACCAGGTCGCAGGCCGCGCGGAACGGCGAGTCCGCCCCCGCGACGGCCAGCACCGGCAGTCCCTCCAGGGCGCCCAGCTCGGCGGCGGTCACGGCCGGTTCGGCGGCCAGGTCGGCCAGCACGCTCGTCCGCTCCAGCAGGGCGCGCACACCGCCGCGCCGTCCCGGCCCGCGTCCCGGCCCGCGCGCCGGCCGGACCGAGGCCGGGACGCCGTCCGGGCCGCCGCCGAGCGCCCCGCCGAACGGAGGCTCGATCAACGCCAGCCGGGTCACCCGGCCCGGATGGGCCCGGGCGAACCGCACGGCGACCACGGCGCCGTAGCTGTGCCCGGCGATCGCGAACGGCGGCAGGTCGGCCGTCAGCGCCGCCAGGTCGGCGGCCAGGGTCCCGGTGTCGTACCCGGTCGGGGTGCGCTCGCTGAGCCCGTGCCCCCGCATGTCCGGAAGCCGGACGGGACGGGTCCGGGCGAGCGCGGGGGCGACCGTGAAGAACCAGGACGCGGCGCTGCCGGTGAACAGCCCGTGCAGCATCACCAGCGGCTCGGCGGGCGGCCCGTTCGTCCGCGGGTCGGCGCCGGGCCGTCCCGCGCCCAGGTCGACGACGTGGAAACGCACGCCCCGCGCGTGCACGAAGGCGGCCAACGGTTCAGACCCCGGCGGTCTCGGCCGGGGACTCCGGCCGGGACTCGATGTGGCGCACCAGGTCGCCGACCGTCATCCGCATGATCTGCTCCAGATCCATGCCGGCGACGAGCGAGGCGAGGTCGGCACGGTCGCCGTAGCGGCGCCGCAGCCGCTCGGCCAGCGCGACGAACTCGATGCTCTCCAGCGCCAGGTCCTCGTTCAGCGTGGTCTCCGGGCCAACCTCGACCTCCAGCAGGAAGTCGTCGCCGACCACGTCGACCAGCATCTGGACGACCTCGGAGAGGACGCCGTCCGCGCGTGTCATGCTCTCTGCTCCCCCGTTTCCCCGTTGCCCGTATCGTCGCGGCCGCCATCGCCGCCGCCCGCTTCCCCGTCACCGTGCGCCGCGACCGTCCAGGCCACGGCGTGCCCGTCCAGCAGGCACGACTCCACCTCCGGCGCCGCGCCTCCGGCGAGACCGGCCGCCCGTGCCGCGGCGGCCCGTGCCGCCGCGGAGCGGACCGCGCGGCGCATCGCCTCCGAGGCGCCGTCCGAGCCGCCGTCCGAGCCGCCGTCCGAGCCGTCCTCCGGATCGCCGACCGGCTCGACCGCGATCCCGGCGGGCTCGGGAGCGGGCCGTACCAGCGCCGCCCCCAGCTCGGACGTGCTCGCGACCGCGACCGTCAGGTCCGTCTCGAACGGCCCCGTCACGACCGGCCGCCCCTCCCCCGGGCCGCCGGCCGCGCCCAGGTCCTCGTGCACGGTCAGCTCGGCCGGGAACAGCGGCCCGTGCCCCCGCTCCCACAGCCAGTGCCGCACCGCGTCCTTGATCGCGATCCGGCCCAGCAGCCACGGCCCGCGCTCGCGCGGCCGCAGCCGGTGGTACACCTCGCGCTCGGCGGCGCCGAGGTACTGCCGCATCAGCAGGTCGCGGGCGGACGAGCCGTCCCAGTGCCGGCGCGCCAGGCACCAGCCGCCCGGCCGCGGATCGCCCACCCCCGACACCTCCGGGGTGAACTTCATCCGCCAGGTCGCCTCGTCGGTGGTGAAGCGGCGCGTCGTCCACGACTCGATCCGCCCCCAGACCGCGCCTCCGGTGCACCGGGTCATCTCGACGTCGTACTTGACGGTGGTCTCCGACATCGAACGGTTCCAGACGGTGGTGTCGAGCCGCTCCCCCGCGGGCGGCGGCGGGCCGTAGAAGGACACCCGGCCGATGCCGATCGGGAAGACGGTCTGGTCCTTCTCCCCGTACACCTGGATCCAGTGGCCGCACAGCTGCCCGGCGCTGTCCAGCAGCGCGCCCGGCGTGGCGGACGCGACCAGCACTCCGCGCAGCCCGTCGCCGGCCATCGAGGAGATCTCCGAGACGCCCTGGAACAGCGGCCCGTGGAACATCCACCGCTCGTCGTAGAGCTGCGCGGCCGTCACCGGCGGCGGGCCCTCCCCGTCCAGCGGCCCGCGGTCGTCCAGGGTCCGCAGCGGGACGGCCGGGTACCGCTCGGCGAGCAGCACGGTGCCGTCGGCGTGCCCCTGCACCGACACCCGCACCCGGCGCGGCCCGGCACCGCGCGCGCCCTCGTCCCGGACGAGCTGCGCCCGGATGTCGGCGGTCGTCGGCGGGCAGGCCACCACCCAGCGCAGCGCCCGCACGTCCTCGAACCCGACGACCACCAGCTCGGGCAGCAGTTCCCGGGCGGTTTCGGCCATCACCTCCAGGAGGGTGGTCAGCGGGACGACCGGGAACCGGTCCGACATCTCGGGCCAGCCCGCGGGCTGCTGGATCACGCAGTGGTCGGTGAGGTACGGCATCGCCTCCAGCGAGAAGGTGCGGGAGGTCGTCAGCTCCGTCACCTCGGGCTCCCCCACCGGCCCGGCCGAACCGGCCGAACCGGCCGAACCGGCGCCTCCGGCTCTGCCGCCTGGCCCGGCCGGCCGCGGCCCGGCGCCGAGGTCCCGGTCGAAGCCCGGCCCGGCGCCGCCGTCGGCACCGGGATCGATGCCCGGCTCGAACCCCGCGTCGAACCCCGCGTCGAACCCCGCGTCGAACCCCGTGTCGAAGCCCGTGTCGACCCCGATGTCCTCGCCGAGGACGGCGTCGGCGTCGACGCCCCCGCCCGGGCCCAGCGCGTCCACCACGCTCTGCGCGCTGGCCGTGGCCTCCCGCAGCAGCGCGTCGAGCTCGGCCATCACGGGGTCGCGCGCGGGCAGGTCGGGCCAGCCGTCGTCGCGGCCCTGCCAGGACCGCACCAGCGGCGGGACGGCCCCGTCCAGCCGCACCAGCGGGGTGCCCAGGTCCAGCCGGATGCCCGTGGGCCCCTGGTGGCCGCCCGCGTCGTCGGCGCCCGGGAACGGCGCCGCACCGGCGCCGGCCGACCCGTACCCCTCGGCCCAGAGCGCGGCCACCACGCGGCGCAGCTGCGCCATCCCGTCGCGCTTGGGCACGTTCACCGCAAGCGCCAGATGGTCGCGCCCGCCCAGCCGGTCACCGACGAACCCGGTGAGGCTGCCCGGACCGACCTGCACGAACGCCCGGACGCCCCAGCCGTACAGCTCCTCGATCAGCTCGCTGAACCGGACCGGCTCCAGCAGATGCCGGATGATCAGCTCGCGCACCTCGGCCGGATCGGACGGGAACGGCGCGACCGTGGTGGCCGACCACACCGGGTACCGCGGCTCCCGGATCGGCAGCGCCCGGAACGAGCGCCGCGCCGCGTCCAGGTGGACCCGCGCCATCGGGGTGTGGAAGCCCGACCGGAACGGCAGCTCCTGCCCGAGGACGCCCTCGGCGGCGAGCCGCCCGAGCACCTCCCGGACCGCCACCGGGGGCCCGCAGATCACCGACTGGTGCGGGCAGTTGTCATGGCTGACGACCACGTCGCCGCGGCCGCCGAGGATCTCCTGGGCGCGGTGCGCGCCGCAGCCGAGCGCCGCGTACGCCGCGTCCGGCATCCGCATCGGCGGTTCCTCGTCGAGCGCGGCGATGAAGGAGTTCACCGCCTCCGGCGGGTACATCCCGGACACGATCATCGCGGTCCACTCGCCGAGGCTGTGCCCGGCGGCCACGTCCGGTTCGATGCCCAGCCGGGCCAGCGCGGCGGCCAGCAGCCGGCCGGCGGCGATCACGTCGGCGGCGTGGCCGAGCACGTCGGCGCGGCCGGTCAGCCGCGGCGGCTCCAGGCCGAAGTGCGCGGCGATGTCGTCGATCCGGGGCTCGAAGGCGGGCTCGAAGCCGGGGAACAGGAACGCCGTGCGACCCGCTCCCGCGCCCGAACCCGAACCTGTGCCGGAGCCGCCGCCGAGCATCGGCCGCGGCGAGAACCAGATGTCGCTGCGGCCCCGCCACGGGGTGCCGCGGGCGACGACCGCGCGGGCCAGGTCGAGCTTGCGCGCCGTCGGCTCGACGATCGCGACCCGGCACGCGCCCGCCGCCGCGCCGCCGTCTCCGCTCCCGGCGGGGGACTCGCCGCGCGCCATGAGCTCCTCATCCGGAAGGGACAGCAACTCGGTGAGGGCGTCCGGGGATCCGGCCGACAGGCGCAGCACGGGTTCACCGCACGGCCCGCCGCCCTGCCCCGCGCCCAGCCCGCCGTCCGCGGCGGCGCCGAACGATCCGGCGGCGCTCGCCGCGAAGACCCGCCGCGGGCCACGTCCCGACGCCGGGGACGCCGACGACGAGGGCGGCTCCTCCACGACCACGTGCGCGTTGACACCGCCGAACCCGAAGGCGTTCACGACGGCGCGGCGCGGCGTCCCCTCCGCCGAGGGCTCCCACTCCGCCAGCTCCCGTACGGGCCGCAGCCGAGTCCCGGCCAGCGCGGCGTGCGGCTCCTCGATGTTCAGCGTCGGCGGCAGCACCGCGTCCCGCACGGCGCACACCGCCTTGATCAGCCCGGCCATCCCCGCGGCGGGCATCGCGTGCCCGATCATCGACTTGACCGTGCCCAGCCACAGCGGCGGCCCGCCGGCCCCCGGACCGGCCGGGGCGGTCCCGAAGACGCGCCGCAGCGTGGCCAGCTCCGCCTCGTCCCCGGCCGGGGTCGCGGTGCCGTGCGCCTCGACCAGCCCCGCCGCGCCCGGCACGGACGGGTCCAGACCGGCGTCCCGCCAGGCCCGCTCCACCGCGAGCACCTGGCCGTCCACCTGCGGGCTCATGATCCCGCCCGCCCGGCCGTCGCTGGAGGACCCGACGCCGCGGATCACCGCGTGCACCCGGTCACCGTCGCGCTCGGCGTCGGCCAGCCGCTTCAGCAGCACCATCCCGGTGCCCTCGGCCAGCAGCGTCCCGTCGGCCGCCCGGTCGAACGGGCGGATCCGCTCGCCCCTGCTCAGCGCCCGCAGCCGGCTGAACACGCTCCACACCGTGACGTGGTGCGCGTGGTGCACGGCCCCCGCCAGCATCGCGTCGCACTCACCGGACCGCAGCGCCCGCACGGCGTGCTCCACCGCCAGCAGCGACGACGCGCACGCCGCGTCCAGCGTGTAGGCGGGGCCGCGCAGGTCGAAGCGGTTGGCGATGCGGGACGCGGCGAAGCTGGGCACCAGCCCGCCGGAGTCCTCCGCCCGGCCGAGCCTGGCCCGGAACGCCGCGCCGATCTCGGCCAGCCGGTCCCCGCCCAGCTCCGGCAGCAGCTCCGCCAGCACCCCGGTGACCTGGTGCGACACGCTCACCAGCTGGTCGAAACGGGCCACGCCCGGGGTCAGGTAGCCGCCGCGGCCGATGACCACGCCGATCCGCTCCCGGTCCGGCAGCCGCTCCTCGCCGCCCGCGTCCGCGATCGCCTCGGCGGCGGTGCGCAGCGCCAGCAGCTGGTCGGGCTCCATCCCGCCCACCGCGGCGGGCATGATCCCGAACCGGGCCGGGTCGAACGTCGCCAGGTCGTCGATGAACCCGCCCCTGCGGCAGTAGAAGCGGTCGCTCTCGGGCGGGCGGTCGTAGGCGCCCGGGTCGTAGTAGATCTCGGGGTCCCAGCGGTTCGGGGGCACGTCGCCGATCGCGTCCACGCCGTTCTGCACGTTGCGCCAGAACGCGGCCGCCGTCCCTGCCCCGGGGAAGATCGCCCCGAGCCCGACGATCGCGATCGGCTCGGCGGCCGCGCCCGCGCGGCCCGCACCGCCGCTCATGGGCCCCACCTGGCCGCCGCCGCGACCTTCCCGTTCGCGCGGGCACGGTTCATGAGGGCACCCCCGTGAAGACGACCTGGACCTCGTCGCCGTGGACGATCTCGCGCAGCAGCGCGGCCACGCCCGCGTCCGGATCGATCAGCGGCACGCCCCGGCGGGCGTACTCGCGGGCCAGTTCGGGCGTGACCATCCCGCCGCCCGCCCACGGCCCCCAGTCGGCCACCAGGACCCGGCCGCGCAGCCGGGTCCGCCAGGCGTGCGCCAGGGTGTCGCAGGCGTCGTTCGCGGCGGCGTAGTCGGCCTGGCCGCGGTTGCCGCGGACGCCCGAGACGCTGCCGAAGACCACGAAGAAGCCGAGGTCCGGGCGGACGGAGGCGGCCAGCGCGCACGCCCCGTCGACCTTGGTCCGGTAGACCCGGTCGAACGAGGCCGGATCCTTGTCGCGGACCAGCCGGTCCTCCACCAGCCCCGCGCCGTGGACCACCCCGTCGAGGCGGCCGTGGCGGGCGTACAGGTCCTCCACCAGCCCCCGGACGGCCTGGGCCTCCCGCACGTCCAGGGTCTGGTAGCGGACGGAGGCGGCGTGCTCGCGCAGCGCCTCCAGCGTCGCGGCGACCTCCCGGCCGGCGAGGATCCGGCGGACCTCCGCCTCGATCTCGGCGGGGCCGCGGTCCCCTCCCCGCGCCACCAGGAAGCGGCGCAGCGCCGCCTCGTCGTGCGCGTCCGCGGGCGGGGACCCGGCCGGCTCGGCGCCGGGCAGCGGTGTGCGGCCCGCCAGCTCGATGTGGCAGCCGGTCGAGCGTGCCAGTTCCAGGGCCACCCGGGCGGTGATGCCGCGCGCGCCTCCGGTCAGCAGCACGACGCTGTCGGCGTCCAGGCCGAGCGCGGGCCTGCCGTCGGGCCCGAGGGCCGCGGCGGGGAGCTCCAGCGCCGCGGGGACGACGGTGAGCGTGCGCCGGGTCTCGCCGTCGTGGCCGACGTCCACGGGCGCCTCCGGGTCGGCCATCTCCGCCAGGATGCGCAGCGCGACCGCGCGCGGGGTCTCCTTGGTGTTGACGTCCAGGGCGCGCACCAGCGTCTCGGGGAACTCGCGCGCCAGCGTCCGGGCCAGGCCGCGCAGCCCGGCGCCCGGGGTCGGGTCGCCGGCGTCGCCGCCGTCGTAGCGGCGGGCGAACGTGCCGCCCGTCCCGCCCGCCAGGACCAGCCAGCGCAGGCCGCCCACCAGCGCCGCCCGGATCGGCGCGTACGCGCCCGGCAGCACCGGCCCGCCGCCCGGCTGGAGCGAGCCGAGGTGGACCAGGCCGTCGCACGGCCCGTCCGGCTCGCGCGGCGTGCGCACGTGCGCGCCCTGGTCCTCGAGCAGGGCGGCCAGTTCGAGGGCGATCCCGCAGCCGTCGTCGACGATCACGAAGGTGCGGCCCGCGAACCGCCCGGCGGCGTCCGGGAACCCGGGGGGCGGCTCGGGCAGCTCGGTCATGCGGACGACGTGCCGCAGCGGCGCCGTACCCGCCACGGCGGTGCCGCCGGCCGCGGCCGTTTCGGCGGAGGCCGCGGCCCTCTCGGCGGGGGCCGGGGCCGGGGCGGGGTTCGCCTTCCCGGCGAGGCGCTCGCCGATCCAGGCGACCAGCTCGGCGATGGTCTTGATGCGGGCGAGGCGTTCGGCGACGGTCTCGTCCAGCCGCGTCCCGGCCGGGGCCAGCCCGACCCGCTCGGCCAGCTCACCGATGATCTCGGTCCGCTTGATGGAGTCGATCGACAGATCGGCCTCCAGGTCCAGCTCCACGGCCAGCATCCCCTCCGGGTAGCCGGTGCGGGAGCCGATCACCTCCAGCACCGTCGACCTGATCTCCGCCGGGCCCGGCGCCGCGGGCGCGGTCTCCGGCTCGGGCTCCGGGCCGGTCGTGCGGGCGTCCGCGCCGCCGCTCGGGGCCGAGGCGCCCACGGCCTCGCCCGGCAGCGCCCTGCGCGGCCCCGGGACCGGCACGGGCAACGGCGCGCGGGACCGGGCCGGCGCGGGCGGCCTCGGCACGGCCGCCGCCCCGGGCCGCTGCTCGCCGGCCAGGTAGTTGAGCACGACCTCCCGCTGGGCCGCGATGATCTCCCGTCCGGCGCGCAGGAACTCCAGCACCGCCGCCTCGCCCTCCGCAGGGTCCGCCGAGGGCGCCGGGGACGCGGAGGATGCGGAGGCCGCGGGGGGCGACGAGGGCTGCGCGGCGGCGGCGCGCGCACCGCCCGCCCGTGCGCCGCCCGGGCCCGCGCTCGCGCCCGCGGTCGCGCCCGCGGTCGCGCCTGCCGTCCGTCCCGGCTGGGGCGGCGCGGGAACGTTCTGTCCGGAATCCATGGTCTCCCCCTGCGGCGCGCCCGCGAGCGGAGGCGCGATCCGCTCGGCGGGACGCAGCCCGTTGGTCAGATGGCCGCCGTCGGCGGTGCGTACGAGATGTCCGTTCACGATCCAGCCGGGCCCGGCGGTCGCGGCCCCGGTTCCGCGCGCGGCGCCGGCGGACGGCACGGTCCGCGCGTCCCGCCCGGCGAACAGCGGCAGCGGGTCCACCGGCACCCCCGCCACGGCCAGCTCGGCCAGCGCCGAGAGCAGCCGCCCGATCCCGTCCTCGCCGGGGACGTCGACGGCCACGGCCGTGTGCGGCCGGTCGCCGAGGATCATCCCGGTGAGCTGTGTCAGGACGCGTCCGGGCCCGGACTCGACGAAGATCCGGGCGCCCGCCGCGTACATCGCCTCGATCTGCTCGACGAACCGGACCGGCACCGCGACCTGCCCGGCGAGCGTGGCGCGCAGCCGGTCCGGGTCGGTGTCGTACGGCGCGGCGCCGGAGTTGGACCACACCGGGTAGGCGGGCGAGCGCAGGTCGCGGGAGTGCAGCTCGGCGCGCAGCACGGCGGACGCCCCCGCGACCAGCGGGCTGTGGAAGGCGCACGCGACCGGCAGCCGCCTGGCCGCGATCCCCCGCTCGGCCAGGATCACCAGGGCCCGCTCGATGCCCGCCGAGGAGCCGGAGATCACCACCTGGCGGGGCGCGTTGTGGTTGGCGACGACGACCTCGCCGACTCCGTCCAGGGCGGCGCGGACGTCCTCCAGGCGGGCGGCGACGGCGGCCATGGCGCCCGCGTCGCCGGACGCGCCGGTCCCGACCCTGACCCCGGCCGCGGCCAGGATGGCCTCGGCGCGGGCGGCGCTCAGGCCGATCAGGTCCTCCTCGCCGAACACCCCGGCGGCGCACAGCGCGACCAGCTCGCCGTAGCTGTGCCCGGCGGCCAGGTCCGGCCGCACGCCCAGCGCGGTGAGGAGCCGGTGGACGGCCAGCCCGGCGATGCCCAGCGCGGGCTGCGCGACCCGCGTGTCGGTGACCGCCAGGCGCTGCCGCTCCGCCTCCTCCGGGGTGAACGCGGCGGGCGGGAACATCGCGGCGGCGTAGCGGCCTCCGCCCAGCCGCAGCAGCCGCTGCAGGCGCGGGAACGTCACGAAGAGGTCGGCGAGCATGTTCGGCCGCTGGCTGCCCTGCCCCGGGTAGAGGAAGGCGACCCGGCCTCCGGTCACCGCGCCGTCACCCGCCACGTGCACGCCCGGGGCGCCGCGGAACCCGCGGGCGACGGCGATCTTGGCGCGCAGGTCGTCCAGGCCGGTGGCGACCAGCGCGGCCTGCACCGGGCCCTCGCCCTCGGCGAACGTCCGGGCCAGGTCGCGCAGCCGCACCCGCGGCCAGGCCGCGCCGGCGCCCGGCCCCGACGGCCCGGCGGGCAGCAGCGCCTCGAGCCGGTCCAGTTCGGCGCCGGCCGCGGCCCGGTCGGCGCCGCGGATCAGGAAGAGCTCGGCGGGCCACTCGGCGAGCCCGGACACCGGCTCGGGCGCCCCGTCGTACCCGGCCAGGACGGCGTGGAAGTTGGCGCCGCCGAACCCGAAGGCGCTCAGCCCCGCGTACCGCTCGCCCGGCGCCGCCGCCCACGGCCGCGCCGCCCGTCCGAACGCGAACGGGCTGGTGGCCGCGTCCCAGGCCGCGTTGGGCCGCTCCAGGTGCAGGGTGCCGGGCAGGACGCCGGTGTGCAGCGCGTACGCGGTCTTGATCAGCCCGGCCAGCCCCGCGGCGCACTTGGTGTGGCCGATCTGGGACTTCACCGAGCCCAGCGCCGTCCCGCCCGGCCGTGCCCCGGCCTCGGCGAACGTCTCGGTGAGCGTGGACAGCTCCACCCGGTCGCCGACCTCGGTGCCGGTGCCGTGCGCCTCCACCAGGCCGACCCGGGACGGCGACACCCCGGCCCGCCGGTAGGCGCGCTCCAGCACCCGCCGCTGGCCCTCCGCGCGCGGCGCGGTGATCCCCACCGAGCGGCCGTCGCTGGCCGCCGCCACCGACTTGATCACCGCGTAGACGCGGTCTCCGTCGCGCTCGGCGTCGGCCAGCCGCTTCAGCGCCACGCAGCCCACGCCCTCGCCGAGCGCGATCCCGTCGGCGGCGGCGTCGAACGGCGTGCACCGCCCGCGCGGCGACAGCGCCCGCACGGCGGAGAAGAGCAGGTAGTCGTAGATGCCGTTGTGCAGGTCGGCGCCGCCGCACAGCACCATGTCGCTGCCGCCGGAGAGCAGTTCCTTGCAGGCGGCGTCGAGCGCGGCCAGGGACGCGGCGCAGGCGGCGTCGACGGTGTAGTTGGCGCCGCCCAGGTCCAGCCGGTTGGCGATCCGCCCGGCGATCACGTTGGTGAGCACGCCCGGGCAGGAGTCCTCGGTCAGCCGCGGGAGCTGCTCGTCCAGGCCGGGCGGCACCTGGCCGTAGTACATCGGCAGCAGCGCACGCGCGCCGTAGGCGTTGCCCAGGTCGGTGCCCGCCTCCGCGCCGAAGAACACCGAGGTGCGGGAGCGGTCGAACGGCCGGTGCTCGTAGCCCGCGTCGCGCAGCGCACGCGCGGCGACCTCCAGGCCGAGCAGCTGCATGGGCTCGACGCTGCCGAGCGAGGCGGGCGGGATGCCGTAGGCGAGGGCGTCGAACGGGACGTCCGGGATGAACCCGCCCCACTTGGACGGGGTCTTGGCGCCCGCGCCCGCGTCCTCGCGCAGCGCCGCCGGGTCGAAGTAGACCTCCGGGTCCCACCGTTCGGGCGGCACCTCGGAGATCGAGTCCACGCCGCGGACGATGTTGGCCCAGAAGGTCGCCGAGTCGCCGGCGCCCGGGAACACGCAGCCGATGCCGATGATCGCGATGTCCATCGGCTCCCCGGCCGCGCCCCCGCCGCCCCCGCCGCCCCCGCCGCCCTCGACGGCACCGGCCGCGGCTTGCGGCACGGCGCGGGCCCCCGCGGGCTCCTCGCCTGGACCGGCGAGCCCGAGCGTGGCCGCGCGCGTGGCCAGGAAGAAGGTCGCGCCCGTGCTGACCTGCTCGTGCAGGCCGGTGATGCTGGTGGTGGACCAGCGCAGCGCCGCCGCCTGCCCCAGCATGAACATGCCCTCGGCACGCTGCTCGTCCACGCCGACCGGGACCAGGCCGCCCGGCTCGGCGGCGCCGGCCGCCCCGGCCAGCGGCCCCCGGCCCGGCTCCCGGCGCAGGCCCTTGCTGGCGATCCGCAGCCGGCCGAGGTTCAGCTCCTCCAGCAGCCGCCACATCTCCTGGCGGGGCGTCCCGGCCTCCTCCAGCCGGCGCCGCCGCTCCTCGAAAGTCTCGACGTACGGGGTCCGGGCGCACCGGGTCGCGTGCCCCGGCGAGGTCTCCAGCAGCGCGGTCCCGTCGCACTCGATCGCGGCCCGCTGGAACCCCGGGGTGATCGCCCCGGCGGCGACCGCCTCGTAGGTGAACAGGTACGCGGTCCCCATCAGGACACGGACCTCCACGCCGCGCGCGGCCAGCGGCCCCGCCAACGCGGCCACCATCGCCGCCGAACGCTCGTCGTGGATCCCGCCCGCGAACATCACCGACAGCCCGCCGGCCGCGCCCTCGTGCGCGTCGCAGAACGCCAGCAGCCGCTCGACCTGCGCCTCCCACAGCGGGAAGCTCGCGCGGGGCCCGACGTGGCCGCCGCACTCGCTGCCCTCGAACACGAACCTGCGGGCGCCCTCGGCCAGGAACCGCTCCAGCAGGCCCGGCGACGGGACGTGCAGGTACGTGCGGATCCCGACCTCCTCCAGGGGCTCGGCCTGGGCGGGACGGCCACCGGCGACCAGCGCGTACGGGGGCCGCACCGCCCGGACGGCGGCGAGCTGCGCCTCCCGCACCTCGGGCGGCGCGAACCCGAGCACGCCCACGCCCCACGGCCGGTCGCCGAGCCGGCCGGCGGTGTCGCGCAGCAGCTCGCGGGTCTCATCGCCGCTCATCAGCGCCAGCGCGAGGAACGGCAGGCCGCCGTCCCGCGCGACCGCCGCCGCGAACGCCGACCGGTCGCTCACCCTGGTCATCGGGCCCTGCGCCACCGGGTACGCGCGGTCCTTCCCGGCCCCGGACGCACCGCCGGACGAGGCGTCCCGGGGTGCCAGCGGCTCGGTGCGCACGGCGGCGCGGATGCTCGCGGCGATCTGCGCCCGGACGGCCTGCACCACGCCGCCCGCCGTCCGGTACCGCTCGGCCAGCGGGCGGGCCAGCGCGCCGTCCTGGCCGACCGGCAGCAGCCGCGACCGCAGCCCGGTCGCGCCCATCCTGGCGTTCATCCCGGCGAGGTCGAGCCCGGCCAGGTCGATGCGGGGCAGGTCGGGGCGGGCGTAGACGCGGTGCCCCTCGACGATCCGCGTCTCCGAGCCGTCCATCGCCGCCACCGCGGCGGCGACGTCGGCGGGCAGGTCCGTCTCCCGCACGAGCGCGAGCTGGGAGTCCAGGACCACGCCGGCGGCGCCGCCCGCGACCGCCGCGGCGGCGGTGTGCGGCCCGATCCCGCCGGCCGCCCACACCGGCAGCCCGATCCTGGCGTCCCCGAGCAGCCGCTGAAGCAGGACGAACGTGGACAGCTCGCCGACCCGGCCGCCGCCCTCGCCGCCCCGCGCGATCAGCCCGTGCGCGGGGCGTCCGGGTGCCTGCGGGCCCAGCCTGCGGACGACCTCGCCCGCCTCCTCCGGGTTCACGACCTCGATCAGCAGCCGGCGGCGCCCGCCCGCGGCGAACGCCCAGGGGTCGATCAGCCCGGCGGCGTCGTGCTCGTCGCCCTCGTCGTTCTCGATTCCACCGCGCTCGTACGCGGCGGGATCCACGCGCCGCACGCGCTCGGCGCGCTCCACATGCTCCACGCGCTCGGCGCGCTCATCGGTGATCCGCCTCGGCGGGATGGTCCGCACCGTCCAGCCGCCGTCGTCCTCGTCCTCGCCCTCGTCCCGGTACGCGTCGCCAGCCGGGCCCGGCGTCACGACCGGCAGGGGCATCGTGGACTCGGCGGCCTCGGGGGCCTCGACCACGGCGGCGCGAGCGGCGCGCGGCGGCGCCTCCGGCCGCAGGGCGGGAAAGTCGATCAGGACCGTGTCCACGGCGTCCGGGAGGTCGCCGGGCCGCACACCGCACCCGGCGGGCACGCGGACGCCGAACGGCCCCCGCCACCAGCGGCCCACGTCGGCCAGCGCGGCCAGCGCGGCGGCGCGGTCGGTCCCGAGGTCCAGGATCCCTATCCCGCCGGCCCGGGCCACCGCCACCGTGAGATGGGGCGCGGGCCGTCCGAACGGGGAGATGCCGATGATCCCGCTCGCGCCACCCTCAGCCGTCATGCACGTGCCCCCCGACCGTCCCGTGCGCCCGGCAGCCCACCTGCGGGCGCACGGCTCGAAACCCTGGCTGCCTCAACGCCGAGCCACACTACGGTCGGTCACACCACCACCACGGAGGCGACACACCAGCGGCACGGCCGACCACAGGGACTGGAAAGAATCCCTGGACACTGCCTTGACCCAAGGAAAAACCGGGTGACCGACGATCACCCGGCCTCTCAGGGAAGCTTTCACAGCGCGGTGGCGGGCCCCCCGCGGCCTGCCCGCCGCGCCTGCGCGCGGCGCGGGTGGGGGCGGATGCCGTGCCGCACGATGCCCTCGTCCAGCCAGCGGTCAAGCCGCGCCCACGTGGTCGTACGGGCCGCGAGCCCGGTCAGCGCGCCCAGATGGCCGCCGGGCACGGCCGCGAACCGCACCTCGGGCGCGTTCGGCAGCAGCCGCGCGAACGGCCGGACGGAACTCACCGGCGCCAGCGCGTCGGCGCGTCCCGCGATGGCCAGAACCGGCACCCGGACGGCGTCCAGGGCGATCGCCCGGCCACCGATCCCGATGCCGCCGCCCCCCAGAAGGGCCGAATACGCCTCCCGGGCCGGGCGCCGCGAAGTCGCCTCCGCCAGCGCGTGAAAATGGTCGAACGCCTCGGCCTGCGCCAGATATTCGGTCCGGTCGAGATTGGTCAATGTCCGGTAATCGCGTTTCAGCCGCGCGTCGACGGCGCCCAGCCTTCCGGGGACGGTCCGCGCCGCCCGCGCCGATCCCGGAGCGGGCGCCCGGGACGGGGTGGCGATCATCGCGACGGAGGCGACGGGCAGGTCCGGATCGGCGGCCGCGGCCAGGAGCGAGTAGAGCCCGCCCAGGCACCAGCCGACCAGTTGCACCGGCTGCCCCGACGCGTCCCGGCTGACCGTGCGGATCGCCTCCGGCAGCACCTCCCCGACCCACTCCGCGGCGCCGTCCCCGGGCCCGGCCGGCCCGTGGTCGAGCAGGTAGCCCAGCCGTCCGGCGTTCACCACGTGCTCGGCGAGGCTGCACCCCCGCCGCAGGTCGAAGCATCGCGCGGGCGCGGACGGGGACGGCACGAGCAGCACCGGCGGCCCGGCCGGCACCACCCCCTCGAGCCCTCGGTAGCGGTACACCGGCGAGGTGCGGGCCCCTCCGCCGACCGTACGCGCGGGCATCGGGCGCAGATCGGCGACATGCCCGTACACCAGCTTGCGGGCGAGGTTGGACGCGGCGGTGCGCAGGCCCCGGGGTGACACGATCATCGCGGTGTCCCAGCTCCGTTCGACGGCCGGAAAGCGGTGCGGAGCGGCCGGGACGGGGCAGGCGGCGGGCCCCGCCCCGGCTTCCTGACCGCATTCTCACACCGCGCACCGGAACCGCGATCACGGCGCTGTGAAGGGCGTGTTAATTCGTCTTGACAGAGCGCCGTACCCCGCCTGGAATAGAAATTCTCGAAACGACCGCCGCCGTGCTTTTACCGTCCCGATCCGGTCGCGCCCTCGCGCCGGCACGGCGACATCGCGCATAATGCCAGTCACGGCCCGTAGCGCCCCGCCACGGGCCAGGCCGCCGAGCGGGGTGCGTGATGACGACCCTCAACCAGGCAGGTTCGATCACTCCGCCGGGGAGCCCAGCCGCTCCCGGCGCCGCCTCCCCGCGCGCCCGCACCGGCTTCCGCGTCCCGCCGCGGGGCCGCGCCCCCCGCGCCCGCACCGCCCCGCCCCCCGCGCGGCCCGCCGTGGCGCCGCTGCTGGCCGTCCTCCGCTCCGCCGCACCGGACCGGGACGAGACCGAGCTGCTGCGCGGGTACGAGATCGCCGAGCGCCTGCACCGCGGCCAGCTCCGCAAGTCCGGGGCGCCCTACATCACCCACCCCCTCGCCGTGGCGATCATCCTGGCCGGGATGGGCATGGACACCGCCACCCTGGTGGCGGCGCTGCTGCACGACACCGTGGAGGACACCCCCTACACCCTGGGCGAGCTGCGCGCCGACTTCGGCGAGGAGGTCGCGGTGCTGGTGGACGGGGTGACCAAGCTCGACGGCGAGCGCTGGGGCGAGCGGGCCGAGGCCGAGACCTTCCGCAAGATCGTGCTGGCGGCCGCCGCCGACCTGCGGGTCCTGGTGATCAAGCTGGCGGACCGCCTGCACAACCTGCGCACGCTGGGCTTCCAGCCCGAGCACAAGCGCGGCAGGTACGCCAAGGCCTCGCAGGAGCTGCTGGTCCCGTTCGCCGAACGGCTGGGCATCCACATGCTCAAGCGGGAGATGGACGACCTGGCGTTCGCCGCCCGCGACCCGGCCGCGCACCGGACCGCCGACCGGGCCGTGCGGGCCGCGCTGAGCGCCGCCGGACCGGCGTTCGGGCCCGCCCTGGACCGGCTCCGCCCCGCGCTGGCCGAGCAGGGGATCTCCGGGCGGTTCTCGATCCGGCCCCGCCACCTGTACGCGGTGCACCGCGAGCGCGAGGGCGACCTGTCCGGGCTGCGGCCGTGCGACGCCGCCCGGCTGCTGCTCCTGGTCGACGGCGGCGAGCGGGACTGCTACGTGGCGCTCGGCGCGGTGCACTCGGCGCTGCACCCGATCCCCGGGCGGGTCAAGGACTTCATCGCGCTGCCCAAGTTCAACATGTACCAGTCGCTGCACACCCGGGTGATCAGCCCGGACGGCGACCTGCTCGATGTGATCATCCGCAGCCGGGCCATGCACCCGGTCGCCGAGTACGGCATCGTCGCCCACATCCGCGAGGCCGGGACGGGCGCGGCCACCGCCGAGCGGCGCGATCTGGTGTGGCTGAGCCGGTTGCTGGCCTGGCAGTCCGACGCGCCGTCTGCGGCGTTCCTCGACAGCCTGCGGGCCGACCTGGCGCCCGGCGACGTCGCGGTGTTCACCCCGTCCGGCGAGGTCGTGGCGCTGCCCGCCGGGGCGACCGCGCTCGACCTGGCCTACGCGCTGGGCCCCGAGACCGGCGACCTGTGCATCGGGGCACTGGTCAACGGCCGGCTGGCGGCGCTGTCGGCCGAGCTGCGCAGCGGCAACGTGGTGGAGGTGCTCACCGAGCCGGGCGGCGGCCCGTCCGAGGAGTGGCTGCGCTTCGCGGTGACCGCCCCGGCCCGCGTCCACATCCGCCGCTCGCTGGACCGCCGCTACGCCGAGGAGGCGGCCGCCGCCGGGCGCCGCGCCCTCCTCCAGGCGCTCGCGGCGCGGCAGGTCGACCTGCTGGCCGCCGAGGCGCACGGCGACTCGCTGCGGATCGCACGGGAGCTGGGCCACTCCGAGGTCGACCACATGTACGCGGCGCTGGCCGACGGCGCGCTCGCCCTGGACGACCTGCTCGCCCGCTTCACCGGCCACTAGGCTGGCCGGGTGACCTTCGAACTCGGCACCGACGGCCCGAAGGTGATCGTGGCCGGCGTCGACGGGTCGGACACCTCGATGCGCGCGGGCGCCTACGCCTGGGGCCTGGCCCGCCGCAACGACTCCCGGCTGATCCTGGTGCACGTGTCGCCGGTCTCGTCGATCTCCACGCTGACCCCGGGCGGCGCGGCGGCGCTGCTGGGGGCGGCCGACGAGATCGCCCGGGAGCTGCGCGAGGAACTGCGGCAGGCGATCGAGCGCGGTCCGGCCGTCCGGCACGAGCTGGTGCAGGAACGCGGCGACGCCGCCACCGTGCTGGCCCGGATCGCCGACGAGAACCGCGCCGACATGGTGATCGTGGGCGCGTCCATGCAGGCCGGGCACCGGCTGATCGGCTCGGTCGCGGTACGGCTCGTCCGCGCCGGCCGCTGGCCGGTCACCGTCGTCCCCTAGAAACGTCTGCGGGGCCAGGTGACACAGGCCCGGGCGACAACGGCCAGCAACCCCACCAGGGCGACTCCACCGACCAGGTTCAACGCGGCGGTCGCCCACGCGGACGACGCCGGAATCCGCAGCGTCAGCGGCAGGAGCGTCAGCAGCGTCACCGCCATGGCGCCCAGGCAGACGAACGCCCGCACGGGACGCTCGGCCATCGCGAGCAGCACGTGCAGCAGCGCCGTCGCCTGGACCGAGGCGATCAGCGCGGAGACCCCGTAGGCGAGAGCGGCGGTCTCCGTACTGGCCCGCGCCCCCACGAACACCGGCGCGTCGATCCCCAGCCCGCCCCGGACCAGGGCCACGCCCGTGAACATCAGCGCCGACACGATCATCGCCGTCCCGGCCCCGCACGCCCACAACCGTCTGGCATGCACCCTAGGCCGCGCCGAGAAGGCCTCGTGCAGCCGCACGAACTCCTCGTACCGGGCCATCGGCGCCGCCGTCGGCCCCGGGAGCGCCGCCCGGCAGCGGAATGTCCCCTGCAACGGCGGCCGTTGCCGGTTGCCACGTCCTCGCGGACCGTGGAAGAACGGCTCGAACGGCGTCTCCCCCATGACCGGGTAGCTACCCCGTCCCCTTAGGTAGCCTCCACGACACTTCGGAGGTTTTGTGGAGTTTTTGTCACCCTGCGGCCGTCTCGGGCGCATATGCCTCGGCGACCGCGTGCAGCGCCCAGCGCATCCTGATCAGGTAGACCTCCGGATGGTCCCCCGCCTCCTGCGCCACGCACTCCAGGCACTCCCCCGGCAGCGCCGCCTCGACGGCCGCCCTGATCTGCTGCGGCGTAGGCCGCCCCGATTCCTGCAGCGGCGATGCGAACAGTGCCCGCGCCCGTTCGGGCCCGGTCAGAGTGGACGACATCGCGTGCCTCCCTCCGGGTGGGTGCACCTCTCCCCACCCTTGCCGTTCACCATTCTCCCCTGGAACGGTCCTGGCATATCGGGGAAAACACTGACAAGGCAGCTACCGTCCGGCGGCGGTTCTGCCACACCTGGGTAACGTTGCGGACGACGACACGGCACCGACCCCGGGAGAGATCATGGACACCGCGGAACGGGAGTTCACCGTAGCCGAGGCACGCGCCCTGATCCCCGAGGTGAAGGCGCACGCGGCCGAGATCGTCCGGCTGCGCGCCGACCTCGCCGAGCTGACCCTGGACCTGCGCACCCGCGGCACCTCCGAACGCGGCGGCATCCCCGAGGTGAAGGCCACCGAGGCGAGGCTGGACGAGGAGATCGCCTGGTTCACCGGCCAGGGCATCGAGGTCAAGGGCCTGGCGCCCTTCCTCATCGACTTCCCCGCCGTCCTGGACGGCCGCTCGGTCCGCCTGTGCTGGCTGGAAGGCGACCCGGACCTGGCCTGGTACCACCGCACAGACCTAGGCTTCGCCGGCCGCCGCCCCCTGACCTGAACACGCGGCACTTCGCGCCGTCCCAGGGGGCCTTGGGGCCTCCACAACGCTCAGCCCCGCAACTACCTGTCTTTCCACTGTCCGGCCTGGAGCGGAGCGCTAGCGGAGCGGAGGGACGGGCAGGCGGCGGGGAGCGTTTCCGCAGCGAGCCCCCAGGCGAGCGAAGGAGGCGCTTCCCGCCGTCCCGGGGGGCGTGGGGGGTCGCCCCCCCACAATGAAAAGACGGGCAGGCGGCGGGGAGCGTTTCCGCAGCGAGCCCCCAGGCGAGCGAAGGAGGCGCTTCGCGCCGTCCCGGGGGGCGTGGGGGGTCGCCCCCCCACAATGAAAAGACCCCCACAATGAAACGAGGGGACCCCGGAAGCGCCCCGCCCCGGGATCCCCTCGGCCTGTCGGCCGCCGCGCGTGCGGCCGGGTCTCGGATCAGACCTGCCCGGCCTTCTCCAGGGCCTCGCAGCAGGTTCCGGTGATCAGGCGGGTGACGACGTAGGGGTCGACGTTGGCGTTGGGGCGGCGGTCCTCGATGTAGCCCTTCTTCTCCACCTCGACCTGCCAGGGGATGCGGACGGAGGCGCCGCGGTCGGAGACGCCGTAGCTGTACTCGCTCCAGGGGGCGGTCTCGTGCATGCCGGTCAGGCGGCGCTCGACGCCGGCGCCGTAGCCGTCGACGTGCTCCTGGACCTTGGTGCCGAGGGCTTCGCAGGCGGTGATGATGGCGTCGTAGCCTTCGCGCATCGCCTTGGTGGAGAAGTTGGTGTGGGCGCCGGCGCCGTTCCAGTCGCCTTCGACGGGCTTGGGGTCGAGGGTGGCGGCGACGCCGAAGTCCTCGGCGACGCGGTAGAGGAGCCAGCGGGCGACCCACAGGTGGTCGGCGACCTCGATGGGGCCGGCGGGGCCGATCTGGAACTCCCACTGGCCGGGCATGACCTCGGCGTTGATGCCGGAGACCTTGAGGCCGGCGTCGAGGCAGGCGTCGAGGTGGCGCTCGACGATGTCGCGGCCGTGGACCTCGTCGTCGCCGACGCCGCAGTAGTACATGCCCTGGGGGGCGGGGAAGCCGCGCTCGGGGAAGCCGAGGGGGCGGCCGTCCTTGAAGAAGGTGTACTCCTGCTCGATGCCGTACCAGGAGTCCTGCGCGGCGTACTTCTCGGCGACGGGGCGCAGCTTGGCGCGGGTGTTGGTGGGGTGCGGGGTGCCGTCGACCAGGTAGACCTCGCACAGGACGAGTTTGTGGTCGCCGCCGCGGATGGGGTCCGGGCAGGAGAAGACGGGCTTGAGCACGCAGTCCGAGTTGTCACCCGGCGCCTGGTTGGTGCTGGAGCCGTCGAAACCCCAGTCCGGCAGGTCGGCGCCGTCGGGCAGGATCTTGGTCTTGGAACGGAGCCGCGCGGTGGGCTCGGTGCCGTCGATCCAGATGTACTCGGCCTTGTAGCTCAACGTCGGTCCCTCTCGTCAGTTATCGGCCTTGACGAGGTTGACAATCTGCCATTTCGGACCTGTTGCCCTTATGTGAACGGCATGTTAAACCGGCCCTGACCTGGCCGAACAAGGGTGAGAGCCTGCTCACATCGCCGGATTTCGGTCAGCGGAGAACTGGGGGACGACAAGATCACGGTACAGCTCGTCGGCGCCGACCGGCTCGGCGTGCGTGCCGACGGCCCGTACCGCGCCCTCCTCCAGCACCACGATCCGGTCGGCGCCGGTCACCGTGGAGAGCCGGTGCGCGATCACCAGCACCGTCGTGGACCGCGCGATGTCGTCGACGACCTCCTTGAGCGCCGCCTCGTTCGCCGCGTCGAGCTGCGAGGTGGCCTCGTCCAGGAGCAGCAGCCTCGGACGGCGCAGCAGCGCCCGCGCGATCGCGGACCCGCTGCCGCTGCCCGCCCGACGGCGTGGTGCCGCGATGCCCGAATAGAAAGCCGCACGCCATTCCCGGATGATCAGCGGCACGGCCCGCCCATGCAGCAGGATGGCGACGACAGGCAGGGCGCGTGGAAGGAGCGAGCGTGAAGGGGAGGGCCGGCGAACGGCGGGAGGGCGGCATCGACGAGATGCGCCGGGTCTTCCGGGAGGCCGGACTCGGCACGCCGCCCGTTCCGGAGGAAATGGGATCCCTGGTCGAGAAGCGCGAACGGTGGGCGTTCGCGACGCGCGACATCGACCCGATGGGCATGTACATGTTCCTGGATCACATCCTCGAAGTGCTCAGCGGCCCGGTCGAGGACTACATGGCCGTTTCGCACGCGGGCCACGGCGTCAACTCCTACGCCGTCAACTATCACCTCGTCATGGGACCGGTCGCCGTCTTCGCCCAGACCGGCTGGGGCGGCGTCTACATGGACGCGAAGAAGTCGGCCGCCGATGTCAGGACGATGTTGAGCCGTTGCGGCGAACTGCTCGACGCCCTCCAGGAACTGAACGAGGCGCAGCCCCGGCGCCGGTACGACGGCCGCCTCCTTGTCGCGCAGAGCACCTTCCGCGGCACGTCCCTCTGCCAATGGATCACGCCACCGCTCCCCGGCGGGCGCGCCGGGGAGTTCCTCAACGATCCCGGACAGCACGAGCCGACGCCCGAGGACAGGTACCCCGCGCTCACCGAAGCCATCCGCCTGATCCGCACCGACAGCCTCCCCCCACCCTGAACCGCCCCGCCGGGCGCCGGAGACCGTCCCCCCGCGGGCTAATGGCACTCCAATGCCACGAAGACCCCGTTTCCATGACTGGGAACGGGGTCTTGGGGCTGGTGGGCGCGGACGGTTTCGAACCGCCGACTCCTCGCTTGTAAGGCGAGTGCTCTACCCCTGAGCTACGCGCCCCCGTGACCGGGCAAGCGTACCCGGTCGTGGGGGGCGGGCGCGAAACGGAATTCTAGGGTTGGGACGAGTCGGGGCCGTCCTGTTCGGCGAGGAAGCGTTCGAACTGGGCGGCCAGCTCCTCGGCGGTCGGCATGTCCTGGGACTCGGCCAGCAGGTTCTCCCGCTCGGCGGCGCCGGCGAAGGCGTCGTACTGCTGCTCCAGGGCCCGGACGACCTTCTCCACCTCGTCGTTGCCCGCGACCTGCTCGGCGATCTCGGCGTCGGTCTTGGCGGCGGCCTTGCGCAGGCCGTCGGTGGGCAGGACCAGGCCGGTGGCGGCGACCACGGCCTCCAGGGCGGCCAGGCCCGCGGCCGGGTAGGCGGACTGGGCGAGGTAGTGCGGGACGTGCACGGCGAAGCCCAGGGCGTCGTGGCCGGACTCGCCCAGCCGCAGTTCCAGCAGCCCGGCCGCGCTGCCGGGGACCTGGACCTTGTCGAACCACGAGTTCTTGGTGATCAGCTCGGGCCGGGTGGCGTGCGAGGTCATCCCGACCGGGCGGGTGTGCGGGACGCCCATCGGGATGCCGTGGAAGCCGACGACCAGGCTGACGCCCAGGCGCTCCACCAGGGCGCGGACGGCGGCGGTGAAGCCCTCCCAGAGCCGGTCGGGCTCGGGGCCCGTCAGGAAGAGGAAGGGGCTGCCGACCTCGTCCCGCAGCAGGTGGACGACCAGTTCCGGGGCATCGTAGGAGGCCCAGTGGTCGCGGTCGTAGGTCATCAGCGGGCGGCGGGCCCGGTAGTCGATCAGCGAGTCCACGTCGAACCGGGCCGCCACACGGTGCTCCAGGGAGTCCAGGAGGTGCTCGCGGACCAGCTGGCCCGTGGAGCCCGCGTCCACGAAGCCGTCGAGGCTGTGCAGCAGCACCGGCCCCGCCATCTCCGGCAGGTCGGTGTCGAGCTCGTACAGATCCTCAGGGTTTAGCACCGTCTCCCCCACATGTTCATGTCGACAGTCTCCAGATTAAAGCCTGCGATCTGTCGCCAGATTCCTGCCGGGGTTAGCGGGTGAAGACGCGGCTGGCCTGAAAGTCCTCGGGGCGCAGTGTGGTCAGGTCGTCCCTGGAGACCTCGCCGCCCCCTGCCATCAGGCGGTTCGCGTGTCTGAGGCGGGCGCGTTCGATGGCGTTGCGGACGGAGCGGGCGTTGGCGAAACGCGGCTGGGCGCGGCGGCGTTGGAGATAGTCGCGGAAGACGGGTTCGGTCTCGGGCGCGAGGCGGTAGCCCTCGCGGCGGGTCATGAGGCGGCCGATCTCCTCCAGTTCGGCGGGCTCGTAGTCGGGGAAGTCGATGTGGTGGGCGATGCGGGAGCTCATGCCGGGGTTGGACGAGAAGAAGGAGTCCATCCGGTCCTTGTAGCCGGCCAGGACGACGACCAGGTCGTCCCGGCGGTTCTCCATGACCTGGAGGAGGATCTCGATGGCCTCCTGGCCGTAGTCGCGCTCGTTCTCGGCCCGGTAGAGGTAGTAGGCCTCGTCGATGAACAGGACGCCGCCCATGGCCCGTTTGAGGACCTCCTTGGTCTTGGGGGCGGTGTGGCCGACGTACTGGCCGACCAGGTCGTCGCGGGTGACCGAGACCAGGTGGCCCTGGCGGACGTAGCCGAGGCGGTGGAGGAGTTCGGCGAGCCTGGTGGCGACGGTGGTCTTCCCGGTACCGGGGCTGCCGGTGAAGCACATGTGCAGGTTGGGGCGTTCCGAGTCGATGCCGAAGCGGGCGCGGACGCGGTCGACCAGGAGCAGCGCGGCGATCTCCCGGATGCGGGTCTTGACCGGGGCCAGCCCGACGAGTTCGGAGTCGAGGGCGTCCAGGACCTCGTCGATGTGGGAGTCGGCGCGTTCGCGGGCCAGGTCGACCACGGCGTCGGGCGGGAGGGGTTCGGGGGAGGGCGGCTCCGGGGCCTCCCCGCCGGGGGGACGTCCCCCCGGCGGGGAGCCGCCGTTGTCGGACGGGCGCATGCCGAATCCGGGGCGTTCGCTCATCGGTACCGTTCACCCTGGGGGCGGTCGAGGGCGTAGGGGTGGACGCGGACGCGCACCCGGCGGTCCGAGGTCTCCTCCCGGTCCAGGCGGAAGCCGGGCTCTTCGGCCGGCCGCTGGACGATGAACGACAGGGCCGTGGTCTGCCTGCCGTAGCCGGCGTCGTAGGCGTTGAGCCGGATGTAGTGGCCCGGGTAGGCCTTGCGGCACTCGTTGACCTCGTACAGCACGCCGGCGGGGTCGGTGAGGTCGAACATCGGCAGGCCCCACATCTCCCAGTAGGAGTTGCGCGGGTGGGGGTCGTCGGTGAACTCGATCGAGCAGGGCCAGCCGTTGCCGAGGGCGTAGGCGACCTGGGCGGTGATCTCCTCGTCGGTGAGGTCGGGCAGGTAGGAGAAGGTTCCTTGGGTGATCCGCATCACAGGCTCCGCGGTTGGGGGGTGGCCCCCTTCAGGGGGTCGGTGAGAACACAGGGGTTTCGACGACGTCGGGGGTGTCGGTGGATTCGTAGGTGAAGGTGATGTCGCCCCAGGTGGAGAGGGCGACGTCGAGTTCGCGGCTGTGCTTGGCGGCGGCGCGGAGGATGTCGGGGCCCTCGGCGAGGTAGTCGCGGCCCTCGTTCCGGGCCTTGATCATCGCTTCGAGGGCGACGCGGTTGGCGGCCGCGCCCGCGGCGATGCCCATGGGGTGGCCGATGGTGCCGCCGCCGAACTGCAGGATGACGTCCTCGTCCAGGTAGTGGAGGAGCTGGTGCATCTGCCCGGCGTGGATGCCGCCGGAGGCGACGGGCATGCAGCCGGGCAGCGAGGCCCATTCCTGGTCGAAGTACAGGCCCTTGACGGGGTCGGCGGCGATCCGGTCGCGGCGGAGGGTGTCGTAGAAGCCGGCGACGCTGTTGGGGTCGCCCTCGAGCTTGCCCACGACCGTTCCGGCGTGGATGTGGTCGACGCCGGCCAGCCGCATCCACTTGGCGATCACGCGGAAGCTGACGCCGTGGTTCTTCTGCCGGGTGTAGGTGGAGTGCCCGGCGCGGTGCAGGTGCAGCAGGACGCCGTTGGCGCGGGCCCAGTGCGCCATCGACTGGATGGCGGTGTAGCCGACGGTCAGGTCGATCATGACGATGACGCTGCCGAGTTCCTTGGCGAACTCGGCGCGCTCGTACATCGCCTCCATGGTCCCGGCGGTGACGTTGAGGTAGTGGCCCTTGACCTCACCGGTGGCGGCCTGCGCTCTGTTGACGCCCTCCATGCAGTACAGGTAGCGGTCGCGCCAGCGCATGAAGGGCTGGGAGTTGATGTTCTCGTCGTCCTTGGTGAAGTCGAGGCCGCCGCGCAGGGCCTCATACACGACGCGGCCGTAGTTGCGTGCCGACAGGCCGAGCTTGGGCTTGACGGTGGCGCCGAGCAGGGGGCGGCCGAACTTCCCGAGGTACTCGCGCTCCATGACGATGCCGTGCGCGGGCCCCTGGAAGGTCTTGACGTAGTGGGTCGGGATCCGCATGTCCTCCAGGCGCAGCGCCCTGAGGGCCTTGAAGCCGAAGACGTTCCCGATGATGGACGAGGTGAGGTTGGCGATCGACCCCTCCTCGAACAGGTCGAGGTCGTAGGCGATGTAGGCGATGAACTGGTCGTCCTGGCCGGGCACCGGCTCCACCCGGTAGCACTTGGCCTGGTAGTTCTCGTACGAGGTGAGCCGGTCGGTCCACACCACCGTCCAGGTGGCGGTGGACGACTCGCCCGCGACGGCGGCGCCCGCCTCCTCCGGCGGCACGCCGGGCTGCGGCGTGATCCGGAAGGCGGCCAGGATGTCGCTGTCCTTCGGCTGGTAGTCGGGGCGCCAGTAGCCCATCTCCGCGTACGGGATCACGCCCGCCGCCCATCTGCCCGCGCTCATTCGACCGTTCCTCCGTTCGCCGCCCCGCGTGGGGTGGCCTGCTCGGCGGTTGGTTGCTTGGCGGTTCGAGGGTGCCGCGCCCATACTTGCGATGTCCATCAAGTGTTCTCCGGTCATCATCAAGTGATCGGTTGATCGAGGAGGTCGGCGGTGACGGAGGCGCGGCTGCGGACGTTCGTGGCGCTGGCCGACACGGGGTCGGTGCGGGAGTCGGCGCGGCGGCTGTACGTGACCGAGTCGGCGGTGTCGGCCTCGGTGGCGGCGCTGGGACGCGACCTGGGCGTCCCGCTCGTGCGGCGGGTGGGGCGCGGGGTCGCCCTGACCGAGGCCGGGACGGTGTACGCCGCGTACGCCCGGCGGGTCCTGGGCCTGCTCGACCAGGGCCGGGCGGCGGCGCGCGGGGCGGCCGATCCGGGGCGCGGCACGCTGCGGCTGGCGGCCGTGACGACCGCCGCCGACCAGGTCCTGCCGGATCTGCTGGCGGGTTTCCGGGACCGGTGGCCGGGGGTGGAGCTGGCGCTGGAGGTGGGGCCCAGCCGGCGGGTGTGGGGCAGCCTGGCCGCGCACGAGGCCGATCTGGTGCTGGCCGGGCGGCCTCCGGCGGGGGCGGCGGCGACGGTGCTGGCGCGCCGTCCCAACGAGCTGGTCGTGGTGGGGGCGCCGGAGCCGGCGGAGGGGTTCGAGGAGGCCGTGACGCCGTGGGTGATGCGGGAGCCGGGGTCGGGCACGCGCGTCACCGCTGAGGCGTACCTGGCCGAGCGCGGTGTGGCCCCGCCGAGCCTGGTGCTGGGGTCGAACGGCGCGGTGATCGCGGGGGCGGCCGCCGGGCTGGGCGTCGCCCTGGTGTCGCGGGACGCGGTGGGCGCCGAGCTGGCCGCGGGGCGGCTGGTGGTGGTGGACGCGCCGGGGATGCCGCTGGACCGGCCGTGGCACGCGGTCTGCGGCCCTGAGCCCACGCCGACGACGCTGCTGTTCGTCCGGCATCTCCTGGACGCTCCCGGGTGGACCGCTCCAGAGGGGTCCGCGCCGGGGCGTCGCTAACCGGCCGCGGAGGCCATCCAGACTGCCAGGGAGACCAGCACCAGGCTGGCCGCGATCATGATCACTCCGGTGCGGCTCCAGCGCGCCTCCGAGCCCGGCCCGGCCGACAGGAAACGCGCCCAGGCCAGCAGCAGCACGGCGGCGATGTCCATCGTCGCAGCGACAACCGTCACGTCGCCCTCCCCCTTGACCCCGCCCCTGAGCATCGTATGCGGGCCCAGGCGGATCGCCTCACACCCCGGGACGCGGAACGGGCTACGAGCGCGGCAGCGGGATCACGGCCTCGATGGTCGTGCCGACGCCCGGGCGGCTGCTGACGATCACCCGGCCGCCCAGCAACTCCGCCCGCTCCGCCATGCCGCGCAGCCCGTAGGAGTCGGGACGGCGGCCCTGCCCCCGGCCGCCGCCGCGCGGCGCGAGGACGTCCTGGACCGAGAAGCCCGCCCCGTCGTCCTTGACCACCAGCCGCACCCGCTCGCGGTCGTGCTCCAGCAGCAGGTCCACGTACGACGCCGACGCGTGCCGCACGCAGTTGCCGACCGCCTCCTGCGCGATCCGGTACAGCGCGGTCTGGACGTGGTCGGGCAGCGCGTCCTCCAGCTCGCCCGACACGGCCACGGTCACGTCCAGCCCGCCGCCGCGCGGCGGCGGGCCGCCGACCTCCCGGGCGAGGGTGGCCAGCGCCGCGGACAGGCCGAGGTCGTCCAGGACGGGCGGCCGCAGCCCGCCGATCGCCGCGCGGATCTCGGCCGCGGCCAGCTCGCACAGCTCCCGCGCGTGCCGGATCTGCTCGCGCGCCTCGGGATGGTGGTCGGGCAGCGCGCCCTCGGCCGCCGACAGGTGGAAGCCCAGCCCGGCGAGCCGCTGCGCGATGCCGTCGTGGATCTCCCGGCTGAGCCGCGACCGCTCGGCCTCCTGGACCTGGACGGCCCGTTCGGCGAACCGCTCGGCGGCGTGCTCGCGCTCCTGCGCGGCGCGCAGCCGGCGGCACGAGCACAGCACCGGCGCGAACAGCTCGGCCAGCGCGGCCACCAGCGCCGCGTCCTCGGGCAGGCAGCGCCCGGCGGACCGCACGTCCACCACCGCGATCGTGGACCGGCCGCTGTGCACGGGCACCGCCACGCCCCGGCCGTCGGCGTGCTCGCGGGGACGGCCGTGCGCGGCGACCCAGCCGACGTCGCCCTCCCCCAGGGGCACCGGCGGCCCGGCGGGTCCCTGGAGGGCCCGCTCGTCCTCGTCGAGGACGTACACGTCGCAGAACGCCAGCTCGCGCGCCGAGCGCACGACCAGCCCGGCCAGTTCCCCGGCCATCTCCGGCAGGGCGCGGTCGGAGCAGGCGACGGTCACGATCCGCACCAGCAGGTCGCGCCCGCGCCCGGCCAGCGGCTCCAGCGGTCCCGGCACGGCGCCCGCGCCCGCCTCCGTCCCGGCGGCGGTCACCGGAACAGCCCCTCGCGGAGGGCGACGGCGATCGCCGCCGACCGGTCGGCCACCTCCAGCTTGCGGTACAGCGCCCGCAGATGGCTCTTGACCGTCTCCTCGCTGAGCACCAGCCGGGCCGCGATCGCCTTGTTGGACAGCCCGCCGACCAGCAGCGACAGCACCTCGCTCTCGCGCTGGGTGAGGCCCCGGTTGGCGCCCGGCCAGAACTCGCCGCGGGTGAGCCGGGCCGCGGTGACCGCCATCCGGCCCGCCAGGGTCGGGTCGACGACGGTCTCGCCCTGGGCGACCTCCTCCAGGCGGCGGACCAGCTCCGAGCCGTCCACCCGCTTGAGCAGGTAGCCGCCGGCGCCGGCGCGCAGGGCCTCGAAGACGTACTGCTCGTCGTCGTACACCGACAGGAACACCACCCGGGCCTCGGGCACCCGGGCGGTGATCACCCGGCACAGGTCCAGGCCGCTCTCCTGGCCGAGCCGCACGTCCAGCAGGACCACGTCGGGGCGGAGGCTGGTGACCAGCCGGGTGGCCTCGGCGGAGGCGCCGGCCTGCCCGACGACGCGCACGCGTCCCGCGAAACCGGCCAGCATCGCCTGCAGGCCGGCGAGGATCATCTCGTGGTCGTCGACGAGGACGACGCGCACAGGGGGGCCCATTCCGGCACGATAACAACCGGAATCTACTGGCCAGTAGGCCTCTCCCGGCCGAGCGCCCCGCCGTTCTCACCCCCGGACTCACCTGATTGGGGGAAGAACTCGCGCCGCGGCCGCCCTACCGTCCTGGACGACAACGCGAACCGCCGGGACGGAGGACACAGGTGCCCCATCGGATCGTGCATATGCTCCGGGCGCGCGGGTCGGGCCGGCGCCCCGTCATGCTCGCCATCGCCGGGGACAGCGCCGCGGGCAAGACGACACTGACCAGGGGGCTCGTGCAGTGTCTGGGGGCGGACCGGATGACCGCGGTCTGCGTGGACGACTACCACCGCTACGACCGGGCCGAGCGAAGGGACAAGCCGTTCACGGCGCTCCACCCCGACTGCAACCACGTCGACATCATGGAGCAGCACCTGCAGCTGCTGTCGATGGGCGAGCCGATCCTCAAACCCGTGTACGACCACGCGACCGGGGAGCTGGTGCGCCCCGAGCTGGTGGAACCGCGCGACTTCGTGATCGTGGAGGGGCTGCTGCCGCTGCACACCCGGCTGGCCCGCGCCTGCTTCGACATCACCGTCTACCTGGACCCGCCCGAACGGCTGCGGCACTCCTGGAAGGTGCGCCGCGACTGCGAGAAGCGCGGCTACACCCCCGAGCAGGTCGCGGCCGAGCTGGCCCGGCGGGAGCCCGAGAGCGCCGCCTACATCCGTCCCCAGCGCCGGTGGGCCGACATCGTCGTGCGGTTCGCGCCCGTCGCCGAGCGGCACGACCCACCGGACACCCCGCTGTCGGCCGAGCTGCTGCTGCGTCCCACCATCGACCATCCCGAGCTGGGCGGGGTCGTCGGCGAGGCCGACCCGGGCGGCGGCGGGAACGCCATGCACCTGCGGCTGCACCGCGACACCGACGGCCGCCCGGTGGACGCCCTGCACGTGCACGGCTATGTCTCCCCCGAGGAGTCGCAGGTGGTCAAGAAGGCCATCTGGGAGCGGCTCGGGCCCCGCGCCGGCAACGGCGGCCTGGACCCCGGCGCGCTCGGCCGCTTCGGCGAGAACGGCACCAGCGATCCCCTCGCCATCACCCAGCTGCTGCTCCTCTACCACCTGCTGGACGCCGACCGCCGCCAGGCCGCCTGACGGCCGGCGGCCCCCCGGACCCGCCGGGCGGTGGCGGAACGCCGGCTCCACGCCGTCCACGGCGGCGGCCCGCCACCGCCCGGCGCCCGAACTCCCCCGACAGGGACCGCCCGAACTCCCCCACAGGGAGCGCCCGGACTCCTCACACGGAGGAACGTCCGGGTCCCAGGTTCCGCGGGACGCGCGGGGAGGCCCCGGTTCTGCCCTTCCGGGCCGTGCGACCGCGGCGAGCCAGGAGGACACCTCGGTGGGCGCCAGAGGTGCCCTCCTGGCTCACTCCACCTCGGGGTTCAGTCCCGCGCGGCGCCCACGGCCGTTCCCTCGGACAGCTCATGCCAGGGGATCTCCGGACGGTCCGGCGCCACCACCGCCAGCGACTGCCCGCCCCGGACGATGTCCCCGGGCTCGGCGGCCAGCCGGAACCGGGCGTTGGGCCGGTGCGAGTCCCCCACCGCCAGCAGCGTGCTGCCCCGCCGCAGCAGGAAGATCGCCAGCTCCAGCCGGGGCCACTCGCCCGCCCCCTCGGGCACGTCCACCCGGAACAGCGTCGAGTCGCTGTCCAGCGTGCTGGCCAGGTTGTGGTAGATCGAGGCGATCCCGGGATTGCGGATCGCGACCGCGACCACCGCGGGATCGTCCAGGTCCACCGGCTCGATCCCGGCGCCGATCAGCTCCAGCGCCTCACTGATCTCCGCCCGGCGCCCGCCGTCGTGCACCCCGGCCAGCAGGTGCGCGGACGCGTCGCCGTGCCGCCGCAGGTAGGCGTTGACGCCGAGCATCACCCGGACGGTCTCGTCGTCGCTGCGGCCCGCGACCAGGACGGTGCGGGCCTCCTCGAGCCGGGCCCGCTCGTAGGCGGTGTCGTCGAAGAGCACCACGTCGTACAGCTCGGGGTCGGGGTTCTCGCCGAGCAGCTGGTCCGTCCAGAAGACCGTGACCACCGGGGTCTTGGCGTACTCGGGATCGGCGCGCAACTGGCCGATGATCGCGCGCAGCCCGTCCCGCTCGTACCCGATGACCACGATGTGCCGGCGGTGGTGCAGCCGGGCCCGCCCGTTGGCCTTCATCGTCCTGCCCTTCGCCATCCAGAGGGTGAGCTCCGCGAACAGCATCAGCCCGGCGGTCAGCCCGGCCACGATGACGACGACGCCGCCGATCCGGCCGCCGGTCGTCTCCGGGTACAGGTCGCCGTAGCCGGTGGTGGTGCCGCTGACGAAGAAGTACCAGAGGTAGTGCAGCGGGTCCCTGATCTCGGCGCCGGGCTTCTCGAACGCGGCGATCAGCAGCCAGCCGAGCACCGCGGCGGCCAGCAGCACCAGGGCCGGCGCGCGCCAGGCGCGGGCGGCGATCCGATGGACCACGCGCATGAGGACGAGCGGCATCGTCGGACCCCCAGTCGCTCGCTCGCGGATGTGCGTGGCAGCGTGGCAGCCCGACAAATCAGACGTCAACCCCCAGAACGGCCACGATCGGCCGGATCGGCCGGATCGCCCGGCGCCGACCGCCGGGACGAGACCGCGCGGTCTCAGGCGCCCGGCGCCCGCTTGAAGAAACGGGTCAGCGCCGCGGCCACCTCCTCGGAGAGGCCGGTATCGGCCGGATGGGCGCCCGAGGGCACGAGATCGCCGGCGGGCGAGCCCCCGCCGTCCTCGTCCCGGACGGCCTCGCGGGTGTGGCCGCAGTCGCGGCACTCGATCTCGCCGAGCCGGCAGCCCAGCGCCACCGAGCCGCACGCGACGCAGCGGTCGAGCGGGGCCATGCCGTCATGGGCGGCCTGGCAGCCGGGGCAGATCAGCACCTGCCGGTCGGCGCGGACCCCGCGCTTCCACGGGCTCGCGCCGCGCACGGGATCGGTCTGCCGCGCCCCGCATCGGAAGCAGGGCATCACACCTCCAGGGGTGCGGGGGCCGGAGGCCCGCGGCCGCCGGCCCGCCGGGCGCCCGGGAACGGGCGCCCGGGCGGGCGCGGACGGACCTGCCGGGCCGGCCCGGGATCACTCAGAGTCCGGCGAGCGCCTTGCGGTACTCGTCGAGGTCCCGCGCGTCGGGAATGGCGTTGACGACCTTCCAGCGCACGACGCCCTCGGTGTCGATGATGAAGGTGCCGCGCAACGCCAGCCCCTTCTCCTCGTCGAAGACCCCGTACGCCTGCGCGGTGCCGCCGTGCGGCCAGAAGTCCGCCAGCAGCGGGAACCGGTACTTCTCCTGGTCGGACCAGGCGCGCAGCGCGAACATCGAGTCGACCGACACCGCGAGCACCTGGACGTCGTCGCCGCCGAGCGTGGGCAGCTCGTCACGGATCGCGCACAGCTCGCCCGTGCAGACGCCGCTGAAGGCCAGCGGGTAGAAGACCAGGACCACGTTCTTGCGGCCCCGGAAATCCGACAGCTTGACCGGTGTGCCGTGCTGGTCCTTCAGCTCGAAGTCCGGTGCGACGTCGCCTACCTCAACCGCCATGCCTCTCCCGCGGGTCGATTCCCCCGCGCGCCCGCGGGGGTAAAGGTCGTCCTACGGGGGCCAGTCTGCCATCCCGCCCCGTGCGGGCGACGTGCGGCAAGGACCTCGGCCAGGACCCGGAGGACCTACTTGTGGCCCTTGGGGGCGACCAGGCGGGTGCCCGACCACTCCTTGGCGGCGCTGACGCTGCTGGTCTGGGCGAGCCCCGCCGTCTGCGCCGCCTCGCCGATGTCGCTCGGCTCCACGTGGCCGTCCCGGCCCGCCTTCGGCGTCAGCAGCCAGATGTGGCCGCCACCGGTCAGGGGCACCATCGCGTTGGTGAGCTCGTCGAAGAGGTCACCGTCCTCTTCACGCCACCACAGCAGCACGACGTCGACCACGTCCTCGTAGTCTTCATCGACCAGCTCGTTCCCCGTGACGGACTCGACGGAGCTGCGGAGCTCCTCGTCGACGTCGTCATCGAAGCCGATCTCCTGCACCACCTGGCCCGGCTTGAGGCCGAGCCGTTCGGCCAGGCTGCGCTCAGACTGCGCCTGACCCGCGGTCGCGCTCACGAAAGTCCTCCCATGGTCGGTAGTCCGCCAGCTGCGATGACGTGCCGCCCTGGTGGCGACCCCTCCGCACTGGTTCGGGTTTTGCGGGACAGTCCACACAAGTAGGCGGCCCCAGCGCAAGTGTCTTCCCGGCTTTTGGTGGCCTCATGGGACCGATTACGGCCTCGGTGGTCACTGGACACCTGCCGAGCGTAACAACGCGGGCTCATCCCGCGAGAAACGTCAACCTTACCTGACGGTCGGGGTTGTCGACGTTGAGATCGACCAACGCCACCGACTGCCACGTGCCCAGGGCCAGCCGGCCGCCCAGGACGGGCAGGGTCGCGTACGGCGGGACCAGCGCGGGCATCACGTGCGAGCGGCCGTGCCCCCGGGAGCCGTGCGCGTGCCGCCAGCGGTCGTCGGCGGGCAGCAGGTCGCGCAGCGCCGCCAGCAGGTCGTCGTCGCTGCCCGCCCCCAGCTCGATGATCGCGATGCCCGCGGTGGCGTGCGGCACGAAGACGTGCAGCAGCCCGTCCCCGCCCCGCGAGGCGGCGAAACGCTCGCACTCGCCGGTGATGTCGTGCACGACCTCCCGGCTCCCGGTGGCCACCTGGACCACGGTGCTCTCCATGACACCAGGTCTACCCCATCGGGGCCGCGGTCGCGCGGAGGCGCAGCCCGTTCCCGCCGCGCGGCGGGCCCGGCCCCGGCGGCGAGGGCGCGCCGCCCGGCGCTCACCGGGCGTCGTGCCGCGCCCTCGCCGGGCGTCCCGGCGACCCCGCAGGAGGCGTTCCGGCGGACTCGGCGGACTCGGCGGACTCGGCGGACTCGGCGGACTCGGCGGACTCGGCGGACTCGGCGGACTCGGCGGACTCGGCGGACCCGAGCGCCTCACCCGGCCACCAGGCCCCACCCGGTCACCAGGCGCGTTCGCGGGCGCGCTCCCCGGCACGGGTCTCGTGGGGCCCCTCGACGACCGCGTCGGGGCCCGGGAAGACCAGGCGTGTGTGGCCGTCGTCGAAACGGACCATGTAGGGCGGCTCACCCGACGGCCCGCGGACCTCGACGATCTCGCCGGACCTGTCGGGCTGGCCGACGGTGTTGCCGTGCACGTGCAGCCGATCTCCGATCGATGCCTTCATCACTCCCCCAGGCGCGTGCGGCCGCGGCCGGTTCCGCGACCGCTCCGGGCGTGGTGCCGTTCGCTGTTCCCAGCGCGTACGGTTCCAGCTTCGTACGTCTTCCGTGCCTCGTCGAGGGGTGTGTCAAACACGGTCCGAACTGCGCGTTCGCGGTCGGGGCACCCCTGGCGACCAGCCACAATGGTTACTGGTTGGTAGAGATGCGTTAGCCGAAATAAACGGCGACGATGGGGATCACGAACCACCACGGCCGACAGCCGTGCACGAGGTCGCCGCCGGCTCACCGGGCGGGCGGCGGGCTCACCAGAGAAGACGGTAAGCGCAGAGGGGACCCCGTGGCTTCCGGACGTCAACGTTATTCGATCATCAGTGACGGGCTGCCGAGCCAGCTGCCGGACATCAACCCGGACGAGACCCGGGAGTGGCTGGAGTCGCTCGACACGGTGATCAAGACCGAGGGCCGCAGCCGGGCACGCTATGTGATGCTCCGGCTGCTGGAGCGTGCCCGCGAGCAACAGGTCGGGGTGCCCGGCCTGCGCAGCACCGATTTCATCAACACCATCCCGCCGGAGAGGGAGCCCTGGTTCCCCGGCGACGAGCACATCGAACGACGGATCCGGGCCTACATCCGGTGGAACGCGGCGATCATGGTGTCCCGCGCCAACCGTCCCGAACTGGGCGTCGGCGGCCACATCGCCACCTACGCCTCGGCCGCCTCCCTCTACGAGGTCGGCTTCAACCACTTCTTCCGCGGCAAGGACCACGGCGAGTCCGGCGACCAGGTCTTCATCCAGGGCCACGCCGCGCCGGGCATCTACGCCCGCGCCTACCTCGAGGGCCGGCTCCCGCAGGACAAGCTGGACGGCTTCCGGCAGGAGCGGTCCCATCCGGGCGGCGGGCTGTCGTCCTACCCGCACCCGCGGCTGATGCCGGACTTCTGGGAGTTCCCCACGGTGTCCATGGGCCTCACCGCGATCGACTCGATCTACCAGGCCCGCTTCAACCGCTACCTCTACAACCGCAAGATCAAGGACACCTCGCGGTCGCACGTGTGGGCGTTCCTGGGCGACGGCGAGATGGGCGAGCCCGAGTCGCTGGGCGCCATCGGCCTGGCCGCCCGCGAGGAGCTGGACAACCTCACCTTCGTCGTCAACTGCAACCTGCAGCAGCTCGACGGCCCGGTGCGCGGCAACGGCAAGATCATCCAGGAGCTGGAGTCGTTCTTCCGCGGCGCCGGCTGGAACGTGATCAAGGTGGTGTGGGGCCGCGACTGGGACCCGCTGCTGGCCCAGGACGCCGACGGCGTGCTGGTCAACAAGATGAACACCACGCCCGACGGCCAGTTCCAGACCTACACCGTCGAGTCCGGCGCCTACATCCGCGACCACTTCTTCGGCGACGACCCGCGGCTGCGCAAGATTGTCGAGCACCTGTCCGACGACGACCTGCGCAAGCTCTCGCGCGGCGGGCACGACTACCGCAAGGTGTACGCGGCGTTCAAGGCCGCCCGTGAGCACGTCGGCCAGCCGACCGTGATCCTCGCCCACACCATCAAGGGCTGGACGCTGGGCCCTGACTTCGAGGCCCGCAACGCCACCCACCAGATGAAGAAGCTCACCAAGGCCGAGCTGAAGGAGTTCCGCGACCGGCTCTACCTCGACATCCCCGACTCGGCGCTGGAGCAGCCGCTGCCGCCGTACTACCACCCGGGCGAGGACTCCGACGAGATCGAGTACATGCGCGAGCGGCGCGCCGCGCTGGGCGGGTTCCTGCCCAGACGGGTCGTGCGGGCCAAGGCGCTCAAGCTGCCGGGCGACCCGGTGTACGCGGAGCTGAAGAAGGGCTCGGGCAAGCAGAACGTCGCCACCACCATGGCGTTCGTCCGGCTGCTCAAGGACCTGATCAAGGACGAGAACATCGGTGCCCGGTTCGTCCCGATCGCCCCGGACGAGTACCGGACGTTCGGCATGGACTCGCTGTTCCCCACGTCCAAGATCTACGCCCCGCACGGGCAGACCTACGAGGGCGTCGACCGCAAGCTGCTGCTCGCCTACAAGGAGTCCGAGCAGGGCCAGATGCTGCACGAGGGCATCAGCGAGGCCGGCTCGATGGCCTCCACGATCGCCGCGGGCACCGCCTACGCCACGCACGGCGAGCACATGATCCCGGTCTACATCTTCTACTCGATGTTCGGGTTCCAGCGGACCGGCGACCAGATGTGGGCGCTCGGCGACCAGATGGGCCGCGGCTTCCTGCTCGGCGCCACCGCGGGCCGCACCACCCTCACCGGCGAGGGCCTGCAGCACGCCGACGGGCACTCGCCGCTCATCGCGGCCACCAACCCGGCCTGCGTGCACTACGACCCGACCTGGGCGTTCGAGCTGGCGCACATCGTGCAGGACGCGCTGCGCCGGATGTACGGCTCGTCCGAGGAGCACCCGCAGGGCGAGGACATCTTCTACTACCTGACGGTCTACAACGAGCCGTACCAGCAGCCCGCCGAGCCCGAGGGCCTCGACGTGCAGGGCCTCCTCAAGGGGCTCTACCGGCTGCGTCCGGCCCCCGAGACCGAGAACGGCCAGGCGCCCAGGGCCCAGATCATGGCCTCCGGCGTGGCCGGCCGGTGGGCCCTGGAGGCCCAGCGGCTGCTGGCCGAGGAGTGGGGCGTGGCCGCGGACGTGTGGTCGGCCACCTCGTGGAACGAGCTGGCCCGCGAGGCCCAGGCCTGCGACGAGTGGAACCTGCTGCACCCCGACGCGGAGCAGCGCGTCCCGTACGTCGCCGGCGCCCTGGAGAACGCGCCCGGCCCGATCGTGGCGGTGTCGGACTACATGCGGGCCGTGCCGGACCAGATCGCGCCGTGGGTGCCCGGGGACTACTCCTCGCTCGGCACCGACGGGTTCGGGCTCTCCGACACCCGCGCCGCGGCGCGCCGGACGTTCCTCGTGGACGCGGCGTCGATCACGCTGGCGGTGCTGACCCGGCTGGCCCGGCAGGGCGAGGTCAAGCCGGAGAAGCTGCAGCAGGCGATCGAGCGCTACCGGCTCAACGCGGACGTCAGCACGGTGTTCGCGGGCGGTGTCGGCTCGGCCGAGAGCAACACCGGCGGTGACGCCTGACCTGATCGCGCACCGCTGAGCCCGCGCACCGCCAGGCGGCCGTGATCACGGAGGTGTAGGCCGTGATGACGCCGCATCGCGGGGGACGACCCCCGCGTCTCGGCGGGAATCGCGCTCACGAATCTCGCTCAGGCCCCGCGCATGGGGGCCTCCGGGGCTCCCCAACGGTCCCGGAGGCCCCCACCCTTGTTCGTGGGGGCCTCCGGGCCGTGGGTGGGGGTTCCGGGCCTGCCCGGGCCTGCCCGGGCCTTCTCGGGCTGCTGGCGCGGGCTCGTGGCGATAAGCGGTGGCATGCCGGGCTCGCACGCGGTTGCATGGCCCGATGACCACCGGAGCGCGGACCCCGGGCGAGGGAGCGCATGCGGTGACGCCGGGCGAGGGGCGCATGCGATTGCGGGCGCTCGCGCGCGCCGTGCCCGGGTCGCGCGGCCCGTGCCGGGTGCTGGAGCCGCGCCGGGCGCCACACGGGCTGTGGATCTGCCCGCCGTCGTCCGGCAACCTCGGGCTGATCGTGGGCTCACGGGCCGGGCTGCTGCATCTGGGCGCCTGGTTCCGGATGGCCGCGATCAGCCCGCGCAGCCTCGTGCACCTGCCCGTCGGCGGGGCGCGCCCCGAGGGCATCCCGTGGTACGGCCCGCCCGAGGGCTCGGCCGACCTGGTGATCATGCGCTCGGACCTCGGGCTGCGGCCCTCCGCCTGGCCAGGGGTCAGGCGGAGGCTGCCCGCCGGACGCCCGGTGACGCTCCGCCCGCCCCCGCCCCGCGAGCCGTACGGAGAGCCCGCCGGCGGGAGGCCCGGCCCTCCGCACGGCGGCCTCGTCCTGGCCGAGCCCGGACGGGCGCTGCTGGTCAGCGGTCCGGCGGCGCTGCTGCTGCACACCGGCGACGTGATCAGCGCCGCCGGGGAGTGGATCGCCTCCGACCGGAACGTCCACCGCCACGGCTGGGCGCTGGTCGACAGTCTCACCGGCCTGCTCCGCGACGGCGGCCCCGCCCCGCGGCACCCGGAACTGGACGTGGCCGGCGCCGACCCCCTCTTCCACAGGAGCCTCCACCGGCGCCGGAGCCGGACCGGGAGCCGCGCCCGTGCCCGCGAAGGGCGGCCGTCCCCGGGCCGCGGCGGCTCCGGGGGCGCGGCCGGGCCGGTCAGGCGGGGACGGGCGGGGGCGTGAACACGCCGAACCGGTTCCCGGCCGGGTCGCGCAGGTAGGCGAAGACCAGACCGCTCGCGGAGGTCGCGGGCTCCGTCTCGACCGTGCCGCCGAGCTTCTCCGTCTGGGCGCACGCTGCCTTCACGTCCTTGACCACCACCAGGAACATGGCGTGGTTCTCGGCTCCCCCGGCGGTGTGGGCGATGCCGCCGCTGGGGGCCTCGGAGCCGGGGTAGCCGATCAGGTCGTAGCCGTCGGAGTCCGGGTCGAGGGTGAACTTCCACCCGAACAGGCCGCCGTAGAAACTCTGCGCTGCCTCGGAGTCGTCGGTGCCGATCTGGAACCAGCTGACGGTGTCGTATGCGGGGGCCTCCATGGCCATCACTGCCTCCGTGTGGTGCGTCGTTCCTCGCGCGTCCGCGTCGTGCGGCGCGAGCACCACGATCCGGGAGGGCCGCGACAACCCCATGTCGGTGTTTCCGAACAGATTTTCGAACGTTTCCCGCGTTTCAGGGTCAGACGAACTCCCGTCAGACGAATTCCAGGGGACGCACCACGTAGTCGGGCGGCCGGTCGCCGTCGCAGTCCTCGAAACGGCGCTCGGGTGCGACCTCGTCCAGCAGCGACGCCCGCCGCACGCGGTCGATCCGGAACACCCGGGAGTCGTCGCGCAGCCGGCACCAGCCGAGCAGGTACCAGCCCCTGGACGCGCCGGTGAAGGCCACCGGCTCGACCTCCCGCTCGGTCTCGGCGCCGTCGCGGTCGACGTAGGTCAGCCGCACCACCCGGCGGGCCGACATCGCCTCCTCCAGCACGGCGGGCACGGACGCGGGCCGGGCGGCGGACCCGGCGGCGGCCTCGTCGGCGGACGGATGGGCCAGGAAGCGGATCCGGCCCGCCAGCTCGCGCGCGGTCGCGCCGTCGGCCGCCGACATCGCGGTGACGATCTTGTGCAGCGCGGTGCGGGCGGACCGGGCGAACGGGGAGCCGCCGGCCCGGCCCAGCACGATGGCGATCGCGACGGCCTCAGCGGGGGTGAAGTTGAGCGGCGGCAGCGTGCGGCTCTTGTCGAGGGTGTAGCCGCCGTTGCGGCCCACGTCGGCGAAGATCGGCACGCCGGCCTCCTGCAGCGCGCCGATGTCGCGCTCGATCGTCCGCACGCTGACCTCGTAGCGGGCGGCCAGCTCGCGCGCGCTGACCCGGCGCGGCGCCCGGGCCCGCAGCTCCTCCACCAAGGCGTACAGCCGATCGGTACGGTTCACCCGGCGACCGTACGCCGCGCCTCCGACACTCCCGCCGGGATCAGAGGCCCCGCAGGAAGCGGATCATGGCCTCGCTCACCTCGCCGGGGCGTTCCTGCTGCGTCCAGTGGCCGCATCCGGCCAGCCACACCGTGTCGCGGAGGTTCGGGACGAAGTCGGCCAGCCGGTCGACCGCCGTCCGCGCGCCGCCGGCCACGACCGGGTCGCGGTCGCCGCCGATGTAGAGCGCGGGCGGGGTGACCGGGGCGCGGTGCCAGGCGGCGGTGAGCTCCCAGTTGCGGTCGAGGTTGCGGTACCAGTTGAGGGGGCCGGTGAAGCCGGCGGTCTCGTACTCCCGCACGTACGCGGCGATGTCCTCCTCGGTGAGCCAGTCCGGGAGCCCGTCCGGCTCGGGGGCCGCGTCGAGGAACCCGCCGCCGCCCGGGACGACCGGCATCCCGGCGGACACCCCGGAGAGCACCCGCCGGAACGTCGCGGTCCGGTCCTGGTCGAGCTCCGCCTCGGGCACGCCCGGCCGCTGGAAGTGCACCATGTAGAAGCCATCGCCGAACATCTCCCGCATCGCCTGCACCGGCGGCCGGGAGCTGCGCGGCCGGTGCGGCACCGACATGCCGATGACGGCGCGGACCCGTTCGGGGCGGAACTGCGCGGCGGCCCACGCGACCGGCGCGCCCCAGTCGTGCCCGGCGACCACCGCCTGCTCCTCGCCCAGCGCGTCGATCAGCCCGACCGCGTCGCCGACCAGATGGTGGATCGTGTACTGCCCGGGGTCGGCGGGCCCGCCCGTCCGGGCGTATCCGCGCTGGTCGGGCGCCACCGCGTGGTAGCCGGCCTCGGCGAGTGCGACGAGCTGGTGCCGCCATGAGTACCAGCACTCGGGGAAGCCGTGCAGGAGCAGCACGAGCGGACCGGAGCCGGCCTCCGCGACGTGCATCCGCAGGCCGCTGGTGGACTCCACGAATCGGTGGGAGATCTCGGTCATGACGGGCACCTCCGCGGTCGGCGGGCGATCGGCGGACGATCGACGGGCCTTCGACGCTAGCGCCCCGGCCGGAAGCGGCGGCGCCCCACATGGGACGGTGCCGGATTATGTCGATCCGCTCCATAGGAGGGGCGGGCTCACGCTCCGTAAGTTCGGCGCATGACACCCCACATGGATGCCCGCCCCGACCTCTCCGGGCGCACCGCCCTGGTCACCGGCGCCGCGGGCGGTATCGGACTGGCCTGCGCGCGCCGCCTCGCGTCCGCAGGGGCCCATGTGGTGGTGGCCGACATAAGGGCGGAGGCCGCGGCGGAGGCGGCCGCGCGGATCGGCGGCACGGCCCGTGCCGCCGACCTGGCCGACCTGGACGCGGCCGAGGCGCTGGGCCGCGACTGCGGCGCCGACATCCTGGTCAACAACGCCGGGTTCCAGCATGTGGCGCCGCTGGAGGAGTTCCCGCCGGAGATCTTCTCGCGGATCATGCGGACGATGGTGGAGGCGCCGTTCCGGCTGGTCCGGGCGAGCCTGCCGGCCATGTACGGGCGGGGCTGGGGCCGGATCGTCAACATCTCCTCGGTGCACGGGCTGCGGGCCTCGCCGTACAAGGCGGCCTACGTGGCGGCCAAGCACGCCCTCGAGGGGCTGTCCAAGGTGATCGCGCTGGAGGGCGCCGAGCACGGGGTCACCTCCAACTGCGTGTGCCCCGCCTACGTCCGCACGCCGCTGGTGGAGGGGCAGATCGAGGACCAGGCGCGGGTGCACGGGATGTCCGCGGACGCCGTGACCGCCGAGGTGCTGCTGGCCAAGGCGGCGATGAAGCGGCTGATCGAGCCGGAGGAGGTGGCCGAACTGGTCGCCTACCTGTGCGCACCCCCCGCCGCGATGATCACCGGTGCGTCGCTGACACTCGACGGGGGATGGGCCGCGCATTGACAATGTCCCGCATGACCTGCACCGTCTTCCTCGAACTGCTGGCCAGGGAGGCGTCCCCCGTGGAGTTCGAGGGGCCGCTGGTGGAGGCGCGCGCGGCCGGCGCGGCGCCCGAGGCCCTGGCGGAGCTGGAGGCCGCCAAGCTCGCCGCGCTGCGGGTGCGCACGATCATGCGCCGGCACGCGCGGCGGGAGGCGGAGCTGGCGGCGCTGTTCGACACCGCCGGCGACCTGGCCGGGCTGCGCGACCACGACGCGGTCCTGGAGGCGATCGTCCGCCGCGCCCGGCGCCTCCTGAACGCCGACATCGCCTACATGACCCTGAACGACGACGAGCGCGGCGACACCTACATGCGGGTGACCGACGGGTCGGTGTCCGCGGCGTTCCGGCGGCTGCGGCTGCCGATGGGCGCGGGCCTGGGCGGGCTGGTCGCGCAGACCGCGATGCCGTACACCAGCGCCCACTACCTGGAGGACCCGCAGTTCCGGCACCGCGCCTTCATCGACGACGCGGTGGCCGAGGAGGCGCTGGTGGCGATCCTGGGCGTCCCGATGAGGCTGGGCAACCGGGTGATCGGCGTGCTGTACGCGGCCAACCGCAGCGAGCGGCCGTTCGAGCCGGAGGAGGCGGTGCTGCTCGGCTCGCTGGCCGCGCACGCCGCCGTGGCGATCGACAACGCCCGCCTGCTGGAGGAGACCCGGACGGCGCTGGAGGAGCTGAGCGCGGCCAACGCGGTCGTGCAGGCGCGCAGCGCGGCGGTGGAGCGGGCCGCGCAGGCGCACGACCGGATGACCGCGCTCGTGGTGCGGGGCGGCGGCGCCGAGGACGTGGCGGCCGTCGTCACCGAGATCCTCGGCGGGACGCTGCACGTCCTGGACGCCGACGGCCGTTCCCTGGCCACCTCGGGCGCCCCGGCGCCGCTGGACGGCGACGAGCTGTCGGGGGTGCTGGCCTCCGCGTACTCGGCCCGCGCCCAGGGCCGCACGGTACGGCGCGGCGACCTGTGGATCGCGTCGGTCTCCACCGGCGACGAGGTGCTGGGCACGCTGGTGCTGCGCACCGCCGAGGAGCTCTCCGACGCCGACCAGCGCATCCTGGAGCGCGCCGCGCTGGTCACGGCGCTGCTGATGCTGCTGCGGCGCAGCGTGACCGAGGCCGAGGGGCGGGTGCGCGGCGAGCTGCTGGACGACCTGCTGACCGGCCGGGCCAGCGACACCGAGGCCCTGAAGGCCCGGGCGCACCGGGTGAACGTGGACCTGGAGGCGCCGCACGTGGTGCTGTCGGCCCGCTGCGCGTCGCCCGAGCTCCGCGGGCGGGCGGCGTTCTGGGCGTCCTCGCACGCCGCGGTGGCGCGCGGGCTGGCGGCGGCGCGCGGTGAGGAGATCGTGCTGCTGCTGCCGGGCGACCGTCCCGGGGAGGCGGCCCGCCGGGTCGCCAAGGAGCTGGGCGCGTCGCTGAACGCCCCGGCCACGGTCGGCGCCGCCGGCCCGGTGCGCGCCCCGGACGCGATCGTCGCCGCGCACGGCGAGGCGCTGCGCTGCGCGGAGGCGCTGCTGGCACTGGGCCGCGCCGGCGACGGCGCGGGCGCGGCCGAGCTGGGCTTTGTGGGCCTGCTGATCGGCGAGGGCCGCGACGTGGGCGGGTTCCTCACCGACGCCCTCGGACCGGTGCTGGACTACGACGCCCGCCGCGGCACCACGCTCGTCCGCACGCTGGAGGACTACTTCGGCACCGGCTGCAGCCTCTCGAAGACCGCCGAGCGCCTGCACATCCACGTCAACACGGTCACCCAGCGCCTGGACCGGGTGGCCCGCCTCCTCGGCGAGGACTGGCAGGCCCCCGACCGCGCACTGGAGATCCAGCTGGCCCTCCGCCTCCACCGCCTCCGCCGCTAGGCGGCGGCGGGCCCGCTGGTGGCGGGCCCGTCGCGGCTGCGGTGTCAGGTGGAGGCGCCGGCTGTCCTGCGTTCGGGTTCGGAGGCGGCGGAGGGGTCTTGCGTGCGGCGGCGGGACGAGCGGGCGGCGAGGAGGTGGCGGGCGGTGCCCCAGATGCCGCGGCGGAAGAGGAGCACGACGGCGATGAAGATGGAGCCGGTGACGATGCCGATCTCCTGGAAGCCGGCGGTGGCGAGGTAGTCGTGCAGCTGGACGATCAGGGCCGCCCCCACGACGGCGCCCCACAGCGTGCCGATGCCGCCCAGGACGACCATCATCACGGCCTGCCCCGAGGTGGTCCAGTAGACCTCCTGGAGGGAGGCGAAGCCGTGGCTGATGGCGAACAGGCCGCCGGCGATGCCGGACAGGGCGGCGGACAGCACGAAGGCGAGCAGCTTGTAGCGGTCCACGGGGTAGCCGAGGGCGCGGGCCCGCGCGGGGTTGTCGCGGATGGAGACCAGGACGCGCCCGAATGGTGAGCGGACGATGCGCCAGGCCGCGAAGAGCCCGAACAGCACGAAGGGCAGGCCCGCGTAGTAGAAGAAGAACGGGTCGGACAGGTCGATCCCGAAGAGTTCGCGCGGGATGCCCTGGAGGCCGTTCTCTCCGCCGGTGACGTCCCTCCACTGGTTGGCGACGAAGTACAGCATCTGGGCGAAGGCCAGGGTGACCATGGCGAAGTAGATGCCGCTCAGCCGTACCGAGAGGTAGCCGATCGGGAGCGCGAGCACCGCGGCGAACGCGGCGCCGCCCAGGATGGCCAGCGGGAACGGCAGCCCGGAGTGCAGGGCGATGAGACCGGTGCAGTACGCCGACCCGCCCCAGAACGCGGCGTGCCCGAACGACAGCAGCCCGGTGAAGCCGAGCAGCAGGTCCACGGCCGCGGCGAACAGCGCCCAGCAGGCGATGTCCAGGGCGACCGGCGGATACACCATCCAGGGCAGGGCCAGGGCGGCGAACAGGCCGACCGCCAGCAGGATCGGGCGCCCGGCCAGCTTGGAGAGGATCAACGGAACGCCTCCTCGCGTCCGAACAGGCCGGCCGGGCGCCACAGCAGGACGGCGGCCATGAGGATGAACACCAGCGTCTGGGAGAGCGCGGGAACGTAGAGGTTGCCCAGCGCCGACACCAGCCCGACGGCGAAGCCGGCGGCGACCGAGCCGAACACCGAGCCGAGCCCGCCGATGACGACGACCGCGAACACGGTGATGATCAGGTCGGCGCCCATCAGGGGGTTGACCGCGCGCATCGGCGCGGCCAGCACCCCGGCGAACCCGGCCAGCGCGATCCCGAAGCCGAAGACCGGGGTGACCCAGCGGCCGACGTCGATGCCGAGGGCGCGGGTCAGCTCGGGCCGCTCGGTGGCGGCCCGGACGATCATCCCGACCCGGGTGCGGGTGAGGACGACCCAGACCGCGCCGCACACCACGGCCGACACCGCCAGCACGAACACCTGGTACGCGGGGTAGCTGAACACGATCAGGTCGATCGAGCCGCTCAGCGCGGGCGGGCGGGGGTAGGGCTGGGACTGCACCCCGTACTGCCGCTTCACCAGGTCCTGAAGGATCAGCGCGAGGCCGAAGGTGAACAGGAAGTTGTAGAGCGGGTCCAGGGGCGTGAGCCGCCGGATGAACAGCCGCTCCAGAACGACCCCCACGACCCCCAGCACGACCGGTACCAGCACCAGGGCGAGCCAGAAGTTCACGCCGAAGGAGTCGAGGAGCACGAACGCGCCGAAGGCGCCGAGCATGTAGAACGCGCCGTGGGCGAAGTTGACGACGCCGAGCATGCCGAAGATGACGGCGAGGCCGAGGGCGAGCAGGGCGTAGAACGCCCCGCCCACCAGCCCGTTGAACGCCTGCTGGAGCATGCCGGCCGCCTACGGCTTGCAGGCCGGGTCGGGCTGCGGCTGGAACGCCTCCGACGCCGGGATCGTCTTGAGGATCCGCTGGTAGTCCCAGGGCTCCTTGACCTCGCTGGACGGCTTCACCTGGGCCAGGTAGGCGTCGTGCAGGAGCAGGTGGTCCTGGGCGCGGATGGTGCCGTTGCGGGCGAAGACGTCGTCGACCTTGCGGCCTTCGAGCTGCTTGACGATGTCGTCGGCGGCGTCGGTGCCGCCGCGCTGCACGGCCTCCAGGTACTGGAGGGCGGCCGAGTAGTTGGCGGCGTGCACGGACGTGGGCCGCTTGCCCGTCTTGGCCTGGAACTTGTCGGCCCAGGCGCGGTTCTGCGGGTTGGCGTTCCAGTACCAGGCGTCGGTGAAGCGCGTCCCGGCCATGGCGTCGGGGCCGAGGGAGTGGATGTCGGTGAGGAACATCAGCCCGGCGGCGAGCTGCACGCCCTTGTCCTTGAGCTTGTACTCGTTGTACTGCTTCACCAGGTTGACCAGGTCACCGCCGGCCTGCATGGTGCCGAGCACCTGCGGCTTGGGGTTGAGGCCGGGCGCCTTGAGGAGGAAGGTCGAGAAGTTGTCGTTGGGGAACGGCGCCGGGTCGGCCTTGACCACCTTGCCGCCCGCCGCCTGCACCGCCGCGGTGAACGTCTTGTTCATGTCCTGCCCGAACGCGTAGTCCGGGTAGACGATGTACCAGTTCTTGGCGCCGTCCTGGGTGACGGCCGTGCCGGTGCCGTGCGCCAGCATGTAGGAGTTGTAGCCGTAGTGGAAGGTGTACTTGTTGCACTGCTTGCCTTCCAGCTCGGTCGTCGCCGCGCCCACGTCGATGAAGACCTTCTTCTTGTTCTTGGCGACATTGGCGACGGCGAGCGCGGCCGAGGAGGTGGGCACATCCAGGATCATGTCGGCGCGCTGCCGGTCGTACAGCTCCTGGGCCTTGGTGTTGGCGACGTCGGGCTTGTTCTGGTGGTCGGCGGAGACGACCTCGACCTCCTTGGCGGCGGCCTTGTCCCCGTACTTGGCCTTGTAGTCGGCGACGGCCATCCGCACGGCCTCGATGCTGTTGCGGCCGGACAGGTCGGCGTAGATGGCGGTCTGGTCGTTCAGCACGGCCAGCACCACCTTGCCGTCGCTGATCTTGCCTCCGCCGCCGCCCGGTCCCCCCGCGCAGCCGGCCAGCAGCACTCCCGCGGCGGCGAGGCCGCCCCAGCCCATGAGTCTCATCGGGGTTCTCCTCTTAGATTCCGAGATAGTCGAGCAGCTCGTGCTCCCGCTCGCGGACCTCGTCGTTGTCCAGCGACTCGACGATCCGGCCCTCGGCGAGCAGGTAGTGGCGGTCGGCGACGGTGGCGGCGAAGTGCACGTTCTGCTCGATGAGCAGGACGGTGACCCCGGCGGCCTTGACCTCGCGCAGGATGTCGCCGATCTGGGCGACGATCAGCGGCGACAGGCCCTCGGTGGGCTCGTCGCACAGCAGCAGCCGGGCGCCCATGCGCAGCACCCGGGCGAGGGCGAGCATCTGCTGCTCGCCGCCGGACAGCTTCGTGCCGGGGAAGCGGCGCCGCTCGCGCAGCCGGGGGAACGCCTCGTACACCCGCTCCAGCGACCAGGGCTCCGGCCCTGCCGTGTTGCCTGCGGGGGGACGACCCCTCACACCCGGCAAGAACGCACGGCCGCCCTCCGGGCTCTGGGGCGGCCGTGCAGAGGGAAGGAGCAGGTTCTCTTCCACGGACAGGGTGGCGTAGATGCCGCGGTCGTCGGGGACGTAGCCGAGCCCGCGCCGGGCCCGGCGGTGCGGGCCGAGGGCGGTGATGTCCTCGTCCAGGAGGGAGACCGTGCCGGACGCGGGGTGCAGGCCCATCAGGCACCGCAGCAGCGTGGTCTTGCCCGCGCCGTTGCGGCCGACGAGGGTGACGATCTCGCCCTTGCCGACCTCCAGCGACACCTCGCGCAGTGCCTGCGCCTCGCCGTACCAGGACGACAGTCCGTCAACGCGCAGCATGGGAGTCTCCGAGGTAGGCGGTGATGACGCGCGGGTCGTGGCGGATCTCGGCGTAGGGCCCCTCGGCCAGGACGGCGCCGTGCTGGAGCACGGTCACCCTGTCGGCGAGGCTGGCGACGACGTTCATGTTGTGCTCGACCAGGACGACGGTGCGGCCGGTGCGGATCCGGCGGACGAGTTCGATGGTGCGGTCGACGTCCTCCACGCCCATCCCGGCGGTCGGCTCGTCCAGGAGCAGCACCTTGGGGTCGAGTGCCAGGGCGAGGGCCAGTTCCAGCGCGCGCTTGCGTCCGTACGAGAGAGACCCGGCCGGGATGTCGCCGTGCTCGTCCAGCCCCACCTGGTGGAGGAGTTCGGAAGCGCGCGCGGCGAACCGGCCCAGGGCCTTGTCCGAGCGCCAGAACCGCCAGCCCAGTCCGGTGCGGCTCGCCAGTGCCAGTTCCACGTGCCGGCGCGGCGTCATCTCCGCGAACAGGCTGGTGATCTGGAACGAGCGGGCCACGCCCAGCCGCGCGATCGCCTCGGGGCTGCGCCCGGCCAGCTCGCGCCGCCCCTCCAGCACGACGCTGCCCGAGGTGGGCCGCAGGAAGCCGGTGAGCAGGTTGAACAGGGTGGTCTTCCCGGCACCGTTGGGGCCCACCAGCGCGTGCACGTCGCCCTCGGCGACGTCGAGGTCCACGCCGTCCACGGCGCGGAACCCCCGGAACTCCCTGACCAGCCCCCGCGCCGCCAGAACGGGGGCCGGGGCGTCCCCGCGTTCCTCTGCCATGCGCCCTCCTCGCGTCCGTGAGGTGACCCGGACCACATCCGGGCCGCCGTGACCGTGAACGCTAGGTCGCGCAAGGTGACCCGGCCATGTGACCGGCCCACACATTCGGACCGCCCGATACGGATGTGAGCTACACCACATCCCGGCCGTCCTGGGGGCCCATGCGGTGACCTGCGGGCATGTGGACGGCGCGGCGGGGGCGCCCGCACCGGCATGGGGGCGCCGCCCACACCGGCCCCGCCGAGAGTGGCGCCCGCACACGTGGCCGGGGCCGTGGCCGGTCCTGAACCATGGCGTGGTCCCCCACCCCCTGGGAGCCCCCGATGCCCATCCTCCGCGGAACGACCGTCGCAGCCGCGGCGCTGACCGCCCTCCTGTCGCCCTTCCCAGCGGCCTTCCCGCCGGCCGCCGCGTCCGCGCAGGCCGCCGGCGACCGCTGCGCCCGCATGGACCGCATCGCCGTCCCCGGCGCGGAGCGCCAGGCCGCCGCCTGCCTCGGCGACCTCACGACCGCCGGGACGGTCGCCTCCGGCCACACCGTGCCCGCCGACTGGGCGGGACTGCACCCCGCGGGCACGCGCAATCCCGCCGGGGTGCCGGGCGTCCAGATCGACGGCTACTTCCCCGACACCTCCTCCTCCAACACCAACCACGGCTGGAACCACGACGCGCAGTTCGTGATCCGCCTCCCCGAGCGCTGGAACGGCGGCCTGGTCGTCTCCGGGTCACCGGGGACGCGGCGGCAGTACGCCAACGACGTGACCATCTCCGACTGGGTGCTGGCCAAGGGATACGCCTTCGCCTCCACCGACAAGGGCAACGGCGGCGCGGAGTTCTTCCGCGACGGGCGCCGCCCCGGCGACGCCATCGCGGAGTGGAACCACCGGACCACCCAGCTGACCCTCGCGGCCAAGGCCGCCGTCGCGCAGCGCTACGGCCGCGCCCCGCGGCGGACGTACGCGGCGGGCATCTCCAACGGCGGCTACCTCGTCCGCTGGCAACTGGAGAATCGGCCCGACCTCTATGACGGGGGCATCGACTCCGAGGGCACCCTGTGGCGCGCGGACGGCCCGAACCTGCTCACCTACCTCCCACCGGTGCTGCGCGCCTACCCCTCGTACGCCGCCACCGGAGACCCGGAGGCCCGCAAGGCGATCCTGCGCGCCGGTTACACGGCCGGATCGGAGTTCCTCTGGGACTACCACTACCGGGTCTACTGGGACCTCACCCAGCGCATCTACCGCGAGGAAATCGACCCGTCCTACGACGGCGACGCCCTGGCGGGCACGCCGTTCTGTGCCAGCGGCACACCGCGGTGCGACGCCGACTACGACTACGCCTCGCGTCCGAAGGACGTACGCCAGGCGGTCGCGCGCATCGCCCTGACAGGCCGCATCCGCAAACCGATGCTCACCCTGCACGGAACGTACGACACGCTCCTGCCCATCACCAAGAACTCCGACCTCTACGCGTCGATGGTCCGGTCGCAGGGAAGAGGCAAGGACCACCGCTACTACCGCCTGGAAGGCGGCAACCACGTGGACGGCCTGTACGACGCGTACCCCGACAAGCTGCGTCCGCTCCTGCCGTGCATGCGCACCGCCTTCACGGCCCTGGAACGCTGGACGGCCCCAGGGGGACAGGCCCCTCCGCCCAGCGCGACACTCCCCCGCCCCACGACCGGGGACCTCGCCAACACCTGCACCCTCGCCCGGTAGCCGGCACGGGTCAGCGGGAGTCAGCGGGAGTCGGTCGTCCAGGCCAGCAGCGCGTCGACGCTCAACGTGTTGACGATGCGGTCGGCCGGCACGCCGCAGCGCGCGGCGCGCTCGCACCCGTGGGGCTGCCAGTCGAGCTGCCCGGGTGCGTGCGCGTCGGAGTCGATGGAGAAGTCGCAGCCCGCCTCCAGGGCCAGCCGCAGCAGCCGCTTGGGCGGGTCGAGCCGTTCGGGACGGGAGTTGATCTCGACGGCGACCCCGTAGGCGGCGCAGGCGTCGAAGACCAGGCCGGCGTCGAACTCCGACTCCGGGCGCAGCCCGCCGCGCCTGCCGCCCGCTTTCACGATGCGGCCGGTGCAGTGCCCCAGCACGTTCACGCGCGGGTTCGCGACGGCCGCGACCATCCGCCGGGTCATCTCGACCCTCTCCATGCGCAGCTTGGAGTGCACGCTGGCGACCACCACGTCGAGGCGGTCGAGCAGGCCGGGTTCCTGGTCGAGGGAGCCGTCCTCCAGGATGTCGACCTCGATCCCGGTGAGGATCCGGAACGGCGCCAGCTCCTCGTTCAGCTCCGCGACCACGTCGAGCTGGCGGCGCAGCCGGTCGGCGGACAGGCCGTTGGCGACCGTCAGGCGCGGCGAGTGGTCGGTCAGCGCGATGTAGTCGTGGCCGAGGCCGCGCGCCGCCTCCGCCATCTCCCGGATCGGCGAGCCGCCGTCCGACCAGTCGCTGTGGGTGTGCAGGTCGCCCTTCAGGGCCGTCCGCAGCGCGGCCGTCGACTCGTCCAGGGGTTCGCCCTCGGTGGCCTCCAGCCGCCGCAGGTACACCGGGACCTCGCCGCGCAGCGCCTCCTCGACCACCAGCGCGGTGACCTTCCCGATCCCGTCCAGCGCGGTCAGCGTGCCCTCGCCGGCCCTCTCCTCAAGCTCGCCGGGGGGCAGGCCCGCCACGACGTCGGCGGCCTTGCGGAAGGCACGCACACGGTAGGTCGGCTCGTGCGCGCGCTCCAGCAGGAAGGCGATCCGGCGCAGCGCCTCAACGGGTTCCACCAACGCACCGTACCCAAGTACTACGCCGCCATGGCACCGTGGTCGCATTCGGGACGTCCCCGGACACCTCTAGCCTGAGCGACATGACCAGCGAGAACAGCCACGGCGCCGCGGCGACGCTCCGGCTCCTGACCCGGCCGGTGGCCTGGCCGTTCGCGGCCCTGGTGACCGGCAGGGCCGACCCCCCGCCGACGGGCCGGCCCTGGCCCTCCTGGTTCCGCTGGACGCGGCGCTACGGCGTACAGCGCGTCCCGTACGACCTCGCGGTCCAGATCGTCGACCTGGTCATCGCGGTGGCCACGATGTTCGGGACGTACTCGCTGCTGCAGTCGCAGACCAGGATGACCGACCCGCTCGCCCCGCACTGGTACCTGCTGGCGTGCTCGATCGCGCTGGCCGCTCCGGCGGCGCTGCGGCAGCGGCACCCGGTGGGGGCGTTCCGGCTGTCGGCGTTCGCGCTCACGGTCACCTCGCTGCACGGCTGGATGCTGGACAGTCCCAAGGACATGCCGTACGTGCCCGGCGGGGTCTTCGTCATGATCCTGTGCCTGTACTCGGTCGCGGTGCGCAGCCCGCGCGAGGTCACGATCGGCGCGGGCCTGGTGCTGTTCGCCGGGGCGTTCTTCATCCACGAGCAGTCCGCGTTCGGCGCCGCGGTACTGGCCCTGCTGCCGCTGCTGAGCGGTTACCTGGTACGGCAGCGCCTTCTCGCGAACCGCGAGCTGGCCGAACGGGACGAGGCCGCCCAGCGCGAGCTCGCCGAGCAGGAGCGCCGCCACCGCGACACCGAGGCCGTGCTGAAGGAGCGGCAGCGGATCGCCCGCGAGCTGCACGACGTGGTCGCCCACCACATGTCGATGATCGCGATCCAGGCGGAGGCCGCGCCGTACACCGTCCCCGAGGTGCCCGACAAGATCCGCTCCGATCTCGCCGAGATCCGCGCGACCGCGCTGGACGCGCTCACCGAGATGCGGCGGATCCTCGGCGTGCTGCGCTCGGAGGACGGCGCGGAGACGGCTCCGCAGCCCGGCCTGGAACGGCTCGACTCGCTGCTCGCCGGGACCCACGGCAGCGGCCTGTCGATCCACACCAAGGTGGTCGGCGAGCTGGAGAAGGTGCCGCAGGGCGTCGGCATCACCGCGTACCGCATCCTCCAGGAGGCGCTGAGCAACGCGATGCGGCACGCTCCCGCCTCCCGGGTGGACGTCGAGCTGATACACAAGGACGGCATACTCCTCGTCAGCGTCATCAACGGCCCGCCCGCCACCTCGGACCTGTCCGTGCTGTCACCGCCGGGCAGCGGTCACGGGCTGCTGGGGATGCGCGAACGCGCCGCGATGCTGGGCGGCGGCCTGACCGCCAACCCCACCCCCGAAGGAGGGTTCGCCGTGACCGCCACGCTCCCGCTGGGGCCGGAGGCATGACGATCAAGGTCGTGATCGTCGACGACCAGGGCATGGTCCGCACCGGTTTCGGGGTGCTCCTGAACGCCCAGCCCGACATCGAGGTGGTCGGCGAGGCCGTCAACGGCGAGGAGGGCCTGCGGGTCATCGCCGAACTGGAGCCCGACGTGGTCCTGATGGACGTGCGGATGCCGGTCATGGACGGCCTGGAGGCGACCCGCCGCCTGCTCGCCGGAGCTTCCGGCGACGGCGGGGACGGCCACGGCGGCAGGGACGGCCACGGCGGCGGTCGCGCGGGGCCGAAGGTGCTGATGCTGACCACCTTCGACCTCGACGACTACGTGTACGAGGCGCTGCGCGCGGGCGCCAGCGGGTTCCTCCTCAAGGACGCCTCCGCGGGCGAGCTGTCCGACGCGGTGCGCATCGTCGCCGCCGGCGACGCGCTGCTGTCCCCGTCCATCACCCGCCGGCTGATCGCCGAGTTCTCCCGGCTGGGCGCGCCGCGCGCCCCGTCCCGCAAGCGGCTGGAGGAGCTGACCGAGCGGGAGACCGAGGTGCTGATCCTGGTCGCCCGCGGCCTGTCCAACGGCGAGATCGCCGCCGAGCTGGTGGTGGCGGAGCAGACCGTCAAGACGCACTTCGGCCGGATCCTGATGAAGCTCGGCCTGCGCGACCGCCCGCAGGCGATCGTCTTCGCCTACGAGGTCGGGCTGGTCACCCCCGGCGGCTAGGCCGCGGCCCAGGTGAGGCCGTCGCCGTCCTAGTACCGCGGTCCTACGGGGGAAGACCGCTCTCCAGGTTGATCTGCGCTACAGGCTCCGATTCCTACCTTCCTGCTCAGTGAACAAAACGCTGAGCAGGAAGGACGCCTCCAGTGCGCACCCTCCGCAGGACCGCCGCCGCCATGACGGCGCTGGCCGCGGTCACCACCACCGCGGCGGCCCCGGGCCGGGCCGAGCCGTACGCGGCGCCGGGCGCGCTCCCCGCGCTGTCGGGGGCGTACTCCCTTGCGGCCAGGTTCGACGCGGTCGCGCGAGACATCCGGCGGGCGCACGCGGACGCGGCCCGCGCCCAGGACGGCGGCCGGCTGAAGGCGCTGTCGGGGTTCCTGGCACCCGGGCGCCGCTTCCTGTCGTTCGACGCCCGAGGCCACGGCCGGGCGGTCGAGGTGCTCGGCGACCTGGCGCGGGCGGACCGCGTCGCGGTCGTCGTCCCCGGCGCCGACGGCCTGCTCACCAACTTCGACTCCTGGAAATGGGCCGGCGGCGGTGCCCGCTCGCTCCACCGGGAGGCCGCGCGGACCGCGCCCGGGACGCGGCTGGCGGTCGTGGCCTGGCTCGGGTACGACTCGCCGTCCACGCGCAGCCCCGCCGTCCTCACCGGCGGCCGCGCCGCAGACGGGGCGCGGGAGCTGACCCGGTTCGTCGGCGAGCTGCACCGTGTCAACGGCCGCGCCGAGGTCGCGCTGCTCTGCCACAGCTACGGGTCGGTGGTGTGCGGCAAGGCCGCGCCGCGCCTGGCCCGGCAGCGGCTGCCCGTGGACGAGGTCGCGCTGTACGGCAGCCCGGGCGTCCCCGCCGCGACGGCCGCCGCGCTGGCGTCCGGCGCCCGGATCTGGGCGGGACGGTCGACGGGCGACTGGACGCGGTTCGTCCCGAAGGTTCGCGTCGCCGGGATCGGTCTCGGCCATGACCCGGTCGCGCCGTCGTTCGGCGCGCTCCGCTTCGACGCGGGCTCGGGACCGCACAGCGCCTACCTGCGGGCCGGCTCCCGCTCGCTGCGCAGCCTCACTTCCATCGCGCTCGGCCGTGCCCCGCAAGCGCACGACACGGAGGTCACCCATGCTCGCCACGCGTAAGCCCCCCTCCGGAACCGGGCCGCGCTCCGGCGCGTCCGGGCTGGTCGCCCGTATCAACGCCGCGACGCCGCCGGGCCGCGACCGGGCCGTGGACGCGCTGCGCGCGTTCGCGATCCTGGGCGTGGTGCTGGGCCACTGGCTGGTCACGGCGTTCGTCGCGGCCGGCGACGGCACCGAGCTGCGGGTGACGAGCCCGCTGTCGCCGATGCCCGCGTTCACCCCGATCTCCTGGGTGCTCCAGACGCTGGCGGTGTTCTTCCTGGTCGGCGGTTACACGGCGGGCAAGGGCTACCGGCCGGGCGAGCCGTGGGCGCCGTGGGCGCGGCGGCGGACGGCGCGGCTGCTGCGGCCCGTGCCGGTGCTGCTGCTCGCGTGGGTTCCCGCGACCGCCGGGCTGCTGTGGGCCGGGTTCTCCGGGGACACCGCGCGGGCGCTGGTGAAGCTGGTGCTGAGCCCGCTGTGGTTCCTGCTGGTGTACGGGGCGCTGACCGCGCTGGCGCCGCTGGTCGTGACCGCGTACCGGCGCGCCGGGGTGTGGGGCGCCGCCGTCCCGGTCGCCGCCACCGCCGCGATCGACGCGGCCCGGTTCGGGCTCGGCGGCCCCGCGTGGCTGGGCTGGGGGACGGTGCTGGCGGGCTGGCTGGTGCCGTTCTACCTGGGCGTCGCGTGGGCGGACGGAGCGCTCGGCTCGCGCCGCGCCGCCGCGTCCCTGCTGGCCGGGTGCGCCGCCGCGACGGCCGCGCTGGTCCTGTTCGCGGGGTATCCGGCGAGCATGGTCGGGGTCCCCGGCGCCGCGGTGTCCAACCTCAACCCGCCCACGCTCGCGGCCGTCGCGTTCGGGATCGCGCAGGCCGGGCTGGCGCTGCTCGTCCGGGACCGGCTGGAGGGCTGGATGCGGCGGCCCCGCGCCTGGGCGGCGGTGGCGGTGGCCAACATGTCGGCGATGACGGTGTTCCTCTGGCACCAGACCGCGATGATGTGCGTCACGGTCGGCGCGTTCCTGCTCGCCGGCGCGCTGCCGGGCCTGCACTCCCGGCCGGACCACCCGGGGTGGGCGTTCGACCGGCTGTGCTGGCTGCCGGTGTTCGCCGCCGCGCTGGCCGTACTGTGGGCGGCGGCGCACCGCTTCGAACGCCCCCGGCGCTGATCCGGGGGCGCGGGCCGGGACGTACCTCCCAACACGCAGACGATCATCGGGTGCACCGAGCATCACCGGCCATCCGGTAGAAAGGCGGACCATGCCGCCGCCACGTACGTCCTCGCCGCGCGCCCGACGGCTGAGACGGGTCCTGGCCTGCGCCGCGACGTTCTCGGGAGTGCTGCTGACGACCGCCGGGACCGGGCACGCCGACCCCTACGCCGCGCCCGCGCCCGCCCCGTCCCTCAGCTCCGCCACCCTCGAAGCCCGGTACGCGGCCGAGCGGCGGTCCATCGAGACGGCGCTGGGCACCGCGCGGGAGGTCGGCGACCGCGAGCGGGCCCGCGCGCTCGGCGGCTTCCTCTCCCCGGGCCGCCGGTTCCTGTTCTTCGACCCGCGGGGCCGCGGCCGCGCCGTCGAGGTGGTCGGCGACCTGGCCCGCGCCCGGCGGGTCGCGCTGATCGTCCCGGGCGCCGACACGACCCTCAGCGCGTTCGACGACCGTTCCGGGAAGCCGTGGTCGACGCCGGGCGGCGGGGCGCGCGCCCTGTACGACCAGGCCCGCGGGCTCGACCCGCGCGTCCCGGCCGGCGGCGCGGCGGGGACGGCGGCGGGGCTGGCGGTGGTCGCCTGGCTCGGGTACGCGGCGCCGCGCACCTTCAGCAGCGACGTGCTCACCGACGAGCGGGCCGGCCAGGGCGGGCGGGAGCTGCGCGCCTTCCTCGGCGGCCTGGACAGGGTCAACCCGGGCGCGCAGGTGAGCCTGCTGTGCCACAGCTACGGCTCGGTGGTCTGCGGCCGCGCCGCGCTCGAAGGCCGCGGCCCGGGCGGCGCGGCCTGGCGGTCGGTCACCGACATCGCGCTGTACGGCAGCCCCGGCACGACGGCCTGGTCGGCCTCCCGCCTGGGCGGCGCCGCCCGGGTGTGGGCCGCGCGCGGCGCCTCCGACTGGATGGAGGACGTCCCGCACGTGCGCATCTTCGGGCTCGGCCTCGGCCCCGACCCGGTGTCGCCGGAGTTCGGCGCGCGCGTCTTCGACGCGGGCTCCGGCGGCCACAGCGACTACCTCGAACCCGGTTCCGCGTCCCTGCGCAACCTCGCCGGCATCGCCCTCGGACGGCCGTCGCACGTGACAAGGGTCTCCTCCGCCTGAGCCTCCGGCCGCGCCGCGGAACCGCCTCCGGGCCGTCCGGAAGCGGCCGGAGCGGCGCTTCACCAGGACCGGCGCGACGGGCCGCTCGGCCGGGCCGCGCCCCTTCACCGCCGCGATGGTGGCACTCTGGGGAGGTGGACACCACGAGCGAGGCCGCGATCCGGGAGCAGACGACCGAACGCCTGGAGAGGGCGATGGGCACCTTCGGGACCGCGGCGCTGGCCCGCATGGAGGAGCAGCTGCCCTGGTTCCGGCGGATGCCGCCCGACCAGCGGTCCTGGATCGGCCTGGTCGCCCAGGCCGGCATCGCCGCGTTCGTGGAGTGGTTCAAGAGCGCCGAGCGGACCCGTCCCGCGCTCGCCGGCGAGGTGTTCGGCACCGCCCCCCGCGAGCTGCTGCGCTCCATGAAGCTGCAGCACACCATCGACATGATCCGCGTGATCATCGATGTGGTGGAGACCCGGCTGGACGAGCTGGCCGTGCCCGGCGGCGAGGCCCAGCTGCGCGAGGCGATCCTGCGGTACACCCGTGACGTGGCGTTCGGCGCCGCGCAGGTGTACGCCCGCGCCGCCGAGACCCGCGCCGCCTGGGACGCCCGCCTGGAGGCCCTGGTCGTCAACGCGGTGCTGCGCGGCGAGGTCGACGACGGCATGCACTCCTGGGCGGCGGCGCTGGGCTGGACGTCCAAGCCCGTCACCGTCATCGCCGGGTACACCCCCGAGGACGAGGAGCCCGAGGTCACCATCGACCAGATGCAGCTGGCCGCCCGCCGCGCCCGGGTCGACGTCCTCGCGGGCGTGCAGGGCCGCCGCGTGGTGGTGATCGTCGGCGGGGCCGCCGACCCGCAGGAGGCCGCCCGGCCCATCGCCGCCAAGTGCGGGCCCGGCCCGGTCGTCATCGGCCCGCAGGTCGACGACCTGTACGAGTCCACCGGCTCCGCGCGGGCCGCGATGGCCGGGCTGCGCGCCGCCGCCGGATGGCCGGACGCGCCCCGTCCCGTCCTGGCCGCCGAGCTCCTCCCGGAACGCGCCCTGGACGGCGACGAGGCCGCCCGCCGCTACCTGGTGGAGGAGGTCTACAACCCGATGCTGGCTGCGGGCGCCCCGCTGCTGGACACCCTCACCACCTACCTGGAGCAGGGTTCGTCACTGGAGGCGACGGCGCGGCTGCTCTTCGTCCACCCGAACACGGTCCGCTACCGGCTGCGTCGCGTCGCGGAGCTCACGGCGCTGGCGCCCACCGACGGCCGCAACGCGTTCACGCTCCGGATAGCGCTGGTCCTCGGCCGTTTCACCGACCGCTCGCCGCAGGCCTGACCTCCGGCTCGACGCGTAGGGGTCGGCCCTAGGGGGTGCTTGTAGGGGTCGTACAAAGCCCTCCGGCGAAACTTCGTACCGATCGGCATCGAGAGCGGGCGGCATACCCGGCAGGCTTGAGCCCGTGATTCTCCTCGCATCGCCCGGCCAGGGCGCCCAGACCCCCGGATTCCTGCAGCCGTGGCTAGAGGTCCCCGGAGTCGCCGACCGCCTGGCGTGGTGGTCCGCGGTCACCGGTCTGGACCTGGTCCGCTACGGGACGACCGCCGACGCCGAGGAGATCCGCGACACCGCCGTGGCCCAGCCGCTGCTGGTCGCCGCCGCGCTGGCCGCCTACGAGGCGCTGTACGGCGACGCTCCCGACGCGGGGCCGGGAGCCGTCGCCGGGCACAGCGTCGGCGAACTGGCCGCCGCCGCGATCGCCGGGGTGCTGTCCCCGGAGTCGGCGCTGGTCCTGGTGCGCGAGCGCGGCCGGGCGATGGCCGAGGCCGCCGCTGTCACCGCGACCGGCATGACCGCCGTGCTCGGCGGCGACTCCGAGGAGGTCCTGGCCGCCATCGAGAAGCACGGCCTCACCCCCGCCAACGTCAACGGCGCCGGCCAGGTGGTCGCCGCCGGCACCACCGAGCGGCTCGCCGAGTTCGCCGACGAGCCCCCGGCCAAGGCCCGGCTCCGGCCGCTGTCGGTCGCCGGGGCGTTCCACACCGAGCACATGGCGCCCGCCGTCGGCACGCTGGGCCGGCTCGCGCCGGGCGTCCCGGTCGCCGACCCGCGCGTCACGCTGCTGCAGAACCGCGACGGCGCCGCCGTCGCCTCCGGCCGCGAGTTCCTGTCCCGGCTGGTCGAGCAGGTCAGCGCCCCCGTCCGCTGGGACGCGTGCATGGCGACCATGCGGGAGATCGGCGTCACCGCCGTCATCGAGCTGCCGCCCGCGGGCACGCTGGTCGGCCTCGCCCGCCGCGAGCTGAAGGGCGTCGCCACGCTGGCCCTGAAGACCCCCGACGACCTCGCCAAGGCGCGCGACCTCATCCGCGAGGACGCCGGACAGGCCGCCGAGCCCGCCGGAGAGGTGGCGTCGTGAAGCTGACCATCCCCGAGGCGGCCGCCGGCGCCCGCATCCTGGCGTTCGGCGACTACCAGCCCGCCACGGTCGTCACCAACGACGACATCGCCGAGAAGGTCGACACCGACGACGCGTGGATCCGCGCCCGCACCGGCATCGTCGAGCGCCGCATCGCCGGGCCCGAGGAGGGCATCGTCGAGATGGCCGTGCAGGCCGGCGGCAAGGCCATCGCCGGCAGCGGCCTGGCGCCCGAGGACATCGACCTGGTGATCCTGGCCACCTGCTCGGCCGAGTCCCCGATGCCCAGCCACGCCGGCATCGTCGCGCACCGGCTCGGCATCGGCGCGCCCGGCGCGTTCGACCTCAACGCCGCCTGCGCCGGGTTCTGCTACGCGCTGGCCGCCGCCGCCTCGGCGGTCCGCGACGGCAGCGCCCGCAACGTGCTGGTCGTCGGGGCCGAGAAGATGTCGCAGTGGCTCGACTGGACCGACCGCTCCACCTGCATCATCTTCGCCGACGGCGCCGGCGCCGCGGTGGTCGCGGCCGGCGACGAGCCCGGCATCGGCCCGGTCGTGTGGGGCAGCGCGGGCGACCAGTACGACAAGATCATCATTCCGGACCGGCACTCCTTCATCCAGCAGGAGGGCCAGGCGGTGTTCCGCTGGGCCACCAGCGCCATCGCACCGGTCGCGATCGAGGCGTGCGAACGGGCCGGGGTCCGTCCCGACGAGCTCGCCGCCATCGTCCCGCACCAGGCCAACCTGCGCATCGTGGACGCCATCGCCCGCAAGGTGAAGGCGACCAACGCCGTCGTGGCCGACGACGTCGTCCACTCCGGCAACACCTCCGGAGCGTCCATCCCCCTGGCGCTCTCCCGGATGATCGAACGCGGCGACGTCCCGTCCGGCGCACCGGCCCTCCTGGTCGGCTTCGGCGCCGGACTGGCCTACGCTGCCCAGGTCATCCAGATCCCGTAACGCCCCCGCCGACCGGCGAGGACCGCAACCAGGGCACCTGGGACCCGACCCAAGAAGGAGAACGCACCACATGGCAGTCAGCGAGAAGGAGATCCTGGACGGTCTCGCCGAGATCATCGATGAGATCGTCGGCATCGACAAGGCCGAGGTGACCCCGGAGAAGAACTTCATCGACGACCTCGACATCGACTCGCTGTCGATGGTGGAGATCGCCGTGGCCGCCCAGGACAAGTTCGGCGTGGAGATCCCCGACGACGAGCTGCGCAACCTGAAGACGGTCAAGGACGTCATCAACTTCGTCCAGAACCTGCAGCCGTAAGGCGGCTGGAGCGGCGCGCCGTCGCGCCACCCGCCCCCCGCTCCGGGGGGGCGGGCCGGGTGGCGGCGCGCCGCGGTCCCATTTCCCCAGTTCGCGAGGAGCACTCACACATGAGCACCAGCCAGACCACCGTCGTCGTCACCGGGCTGGGTGCCACGACCCCACTCGGCGGCGACTGGCCGTCGACCTGGTCCGCGTTGCTCGCCGGAAGGTCCGGGGTGCGCAGGCTGGACTGGGAGGACGTGGACCAGCTGCCGGTCCGGTTCGCCGCCACGCTCGCGGTGGAGCCGTCCGAGGTCATGCCCAAGCAGCAGCTGCGCCGGCTCGACCGCAACCAGGCGATCGCGCTGATCGCCGCCCGCGAGGCCTGGAACGACGCGGGCTTCGCCCCGCCCGCCCGCTCCCGTAAGGACGCCGAGGACGAGGCCGCCGGCGGCTACACGGTCGACGGCGACCGGCTCGGCGTGGTGGTGTCCAGCGGCATCGGCGGGCTGCACACCGCGCTCGGCAGCTACGACGTGTACCGCGAGAAGGGGTGGACGCGGGTCACCCCGTTCACCGTCCCGATGCTGATGCCCAACGGCGCCTCCGGGCACGTGGGCATCGAGTTCGGCGCGATGGCCGGGTCGCACGCGCTGGTCAGCGCCTGCGCCTCCAGCGCCGAGGCGGTCGGCTACGCCGTCGACATGATCCGCAACGGCCGCGCCGACGTGGTGATCTGCGGCGGCACCGAGGCGTGCATCCACCCGCTGCAGATGGCCTCGTTCGGCGTGATGCGGGCGCTGTCCACCCGCAACGACGAGCCCGAGCGCGCGTCCCGCCCGTACGACAAGAACCGCGACGGGTTCGTGCTCGGCGAGGGCGCCGCCGTCATGATCCTGGAGTCGGAGGAGCACGCCCGCGCCCGCGGTGCCAAGGTGTACGGCATCGCCGCCGGCTGCGGCTACTCCGGCGACGCGCACGACATCGTCCAGCCCGAGCCCACCGGAACCGGCCAGGCCAAGGCGATGCGCCGGGCGATGACCGACGCCGGGCTGGAGCCCGCCGACATCGCCCACATCAACGCGCACGCGACCTCCACGCCGCAGGGCGACGTCGCCGAGCTCGCCTCCATCAAGAACGCGCTCGGCCCGGAGGCCAGCGGCAAGGTGATCATCACGGGCACCAAGTCGATGACCGGCCACCTGCTCGGCGGCGCCGGCGCGCTGGAGTCGGTCATCACGGTCGTGTCGCTGAAGGAGGGCCTCGTCCCGCCCACGGCGAACCTCGAGGACCTCGACGACGAGGTCGACCTGGACATCGTGCGCGGCGAGCCGCGCAAGCTCCCGGACGGCCCGCTCGCCGCGCTCAACAACTCGTTCGGTTTCGGCGGCCACAACGTCTCGGTAGCCTTCCGCCGCGCCTGAGGACCCACACGTCACCGCTGCGGCGACCGGCACCACCCCGCCCAGCAAGCGAAGAGGACCCGGCCCCCAGGGGCCGGGTCCTCGCGCGTTCAAGGCACCGCCGCACCCACCCCAGCCCCCTCACCGGCCACGTGGCGACCTAGACCGCCGCGAGCGCGTCCGAAGGCCTGCCGCGGGGAACAAGCCGAAGGCGAGGTTCCCCGCGGCAGATCGCGAAGCGATGCCAGCGCTCGCCGCGCTTCCGACAAGGCCGAGCCGCCAGGCGAGGCCGCCGCTCGGAAGAGCCAAAAAACACTACACAGCGGCGTGCAGCCAGCGGACGGGGGCGCCGTCGCCGGCCCGCCGGAACGGCTCCAGCTCGTTGTCCCACGGGGTGCCGAGGAGGCGTTCCAGCTCGTTCTCGAGGGAGGCCTTGCCGACCGCGGCGTTGGCCATGACGGCGCGCAGGCGGTCCTCGGGGACCATGATGTCGCCGCTCGCTCCGATCACGCCCGTGAAGACGCCCAGGGACGGCGTGAAGCTGTAGCGCACGCCGTCGCAGCCGGTGGTGGCGTCCTCGGTGACCTCGAAGCGCAGGAGTTTCCAGTTGCGCAGCGCGGAGGTGATCCCGGCGGCGGTACCGGGCTTGCCCTCCCAATGCAGCTCGGCGCGCAGGGTTCCCGGCGCGGCCGCCTGATCGGCCCACTCAAGGGAAACAGGCACGCCAAGAACACCTGCGGCTGCCCATTCGATATGCGGGCTCAGCGCAGGTGGCGCGGAGTGGACGTAGAAAACGCCACGTGCGGTCACCGGACCTCCTGGATCTGTACTGAGGCTCGTCTTCCCCTACGGCCTCGTACATCCCAGAACGGCGTCCGCGTCCCTCATTCTGCATCATCGGCACGGGTCGCACCACCGCACGTCCGCTGTTTGCCGAGACCTTGACCACAGGACGTGCTCCGTCCATCACGAGGACGGTACGCCGAAAGGACTGGCACGGGGTGCGAAAACGGGAACCCGGACCGGGCGGATGTGGAAACGGGCCGCCCCCGGATGCGGAAACGCGACGACCCCGCTCGCGGTCTCGCGGAAACCCCCGTCTGCGGACGCGGCGAGCGGTGGTCAGGTGGCCGTCGCGGTAAAGAAACTACGGGGGGTGCCGTCCCGGACACGAGGGACTGCGGTCCCGTCCGTGCCGGGCCCGGCCGGGGGCCGCGATCGGCGGGGAGCGGCTAGGCGCCGGGGGCGTCCTCCGCCGGGCGCCGGCTACGGGCCGCGGCCGCCGGCGCGGCGACGGCGGTGCCCGCGGTGACGGCGAAGGCCAGGTAGGCGATGTAGTCGCCGAGGCGGTCGTACGGCGTCCGGAACCCCGGCGGGGGCGTTCTCAGGGTGACGACGGTGAAGCCTCGGCGGTCGGTGTCGGCCCAGGCGAGCCGTCGCCCCTGGGCGTCGAACGCGGCGGAGACCCCCGTGAGCGCGGCCTGGACGGCCGGACGGCCGGTCTCGGCGGCGCGCACGGCGGCGAGCGAGGCGTGCTGGGGCGGGGCCCAGCTGCCCTGGAAGGTCGACGTGGAGGACTGGTAGACGAGCAGCTGCGCGCCCTGCCGGGTGACGGCCCGTCCGAGGTCGGGGAACGACGACTCGAAGCAGATCAGCGGCCCTATCACCACACCGCCGGGCGAGGTGGGCATGACCACGTTCCCCGTGCCGGGCACCCTGTCCTCGCCCGCCGCCCTGCTGATGTGGGCGAGCCAGCCGAACGCCGACCGGAACGGGATGTACTCGCCGAACGGCACCAGGCGGGTCTTGACGTAGCGTTCGCGGGTGCCGTCAGGGCGGAGCAGGATCGCGCTCTTGGAGATGCGGCCACGGGCGTCCCGGGCGTCCTCGTTCACAAGGAGCGGGGTCGTGGTGGCGAGCGCGTTGAGGCGGGCCGCCACATCGCGGCTGCCGACGACGTCGTAGCCCACGCTGCTCTCCCCCCACACGATCAGGTCGACCGGGGGCACTTGGGCGGTGATGCGTTCCCCTTGGGCCAGCCGGGCCGCGGGGCTGTGCACGACGCCCGGCTGGACCAGCGCCACCCGGAACGTGCGGTCGGCAGGGGGTTCGCTACGGACGGCGTACGCGGCGGGCCCCGCGGCCACCAGCGCGAGGGCACTCGTCAGGAGCACGAGGCGATATCGGGGGGAGAGCAGCGCGAGCGCCAGTGCCGTGTTCACCGCCACGAGGACGAGCGAGATCAGCCACACGCCTCCCAGCGCCGCCAGGCTCAGGGCGGTCGGATGGCTCCACTGGCTCGCCCCCAGCAGCGCCCAGGGGCCGCCCAGACGCGGCCACGACCGCACGAACTCTATGGCGACCCATATGCAGGGGAGGACGGCCACTGCCGCGAGCGGATGAAGCCATCGGGCCGCCGCTCCCCAGCCCGCCCACATCGCGCCGAAGACGAGGGCGACGAGGAGGAGGCCGGGGCCGATGTTGGGGATCGTCCAGTAGAGGGCGGCGAACAGGTAGGCGCCCCCGAACCACCAGCCGCGCCCCGCCGCCGCCCTGACAGTGGGCGCCGTGCGCATGAGCATCAGGCCGGGCACCAGCACCGCCCAGGCCAGCCAGGACAGGCCGGGCCGGGGGAAGGTGAGCACGGGCAGCGCGCCCGCCACCAGGCAGGCGGCGCGCATGCGCCAGCGTCCCGGGCCCCCCGGGTGGACGGCACCCGCGGGCCCGGAGGGCGGCGCCTCCGGGCGGGGACCGGACGGGCGCTCCGGCCCGCGGGCCCCCTCGCGTCCGATCACCTCTCCAGTAACGCACATTTTCTCGAAAGACCGTCGCCGGGCGACATGAGCGGGCACCATGGGTCATTGAATGATCACACTAAGTGAAGAGCGAGGGGTGGATGTTCGATCAGGAAGCCCGTCTGGAACGCCTGCTGGCCCGCCACAGCGACGCCGTCGTCGTCGAGCCGGTGCCGGGCCGCCGCGCGCTGATCCGCCGCGACCAGCTCCTGGTCGCCGAGCGCGACGCGCCCGCCGCGCAGGAGCTGGTCCGCCGCTGGCACGACTCCAGCCATGACGAGCACGGGGTCACCAGCCTGCGCCTGCGCGCCCCCGCCAAGGTCGATGTGTGCGAGCTCGTGGCGGGCCTGAGCGGCGACGGGCGGCACCGCAGGCTGAGCCTGTCGCCCAACCACCTCGTGCACGGCCAGCCCATGTGGTGGAGCGGTCCGGCGGACCTGCCCCGTCCGGCCCCGCCCCTGCCCGCGCCGGGCGCCGCGACCGCGCGCCGCGAGGTCACGGTCGCGCTGCTCGACACCGGGATGTCGCCCCACCCCTGGTACGAGGACGCCGACTGGTTCGCCGAGCAGCGCGCCGAGGTCGCGGAGGTCCTCGACGCCGACCTGGACTTCGAGCTGGACGCGCAGGCCGGGCACGGCACGTTCATCGCCGGGGTGCTGCTGCGGCACGCGCCGACCGCGCGGCTGCGCGCCCACCGGGTCATCGGCGGCGACGGCGTGGGCGACGAGCTGGAGGTCATCCGGGCGCTGGCCCGGGTGGCGGCGCGGGGCCGGGCCGACGTGGTCAACCTCTCGATCGGCTGCCACACCTTCGACGACCGGCCGTCCCCGCTGATGGCCCGGGCCGTGGCCGCGCTCGGCCGCCGCACCGTGGTGGTGGCCTGCGCGGGCAACACCGGCGGCGAACGCCCGTTCTGGCCCGCCGCGCTCAAGCGGGTGATCGGGGTGGCGGCGCTGGACCGCGACGGCGCGGACCGCGCCTGGTTCTCCAACTACGGCTGGTGGGTGGACGCCTGCGCGCCCGGCGTGGACGTCGCCAGCAGCTACGTGTGCTTCGACGGGCCGCGCCCGGGGATGCGCGAGGCCGATCCCGACGAGTTCCGCGGTTTCGCCACCTGGAGCGGCACGTCGTTCGCGACCCCGGCGGTGGCGGGACGGATCGCGGGGCTGGCCGCCGCGGAGGGGATCGACGCGGACGAGGCCGCCGACCGCCTGCTGGATCCCTCGTCCAGCCGCGCCCTGCCCGACCTGGGCGTCGTCGTCGACACCGGGTGCGAGGCGACGTGACCGGGCCCGAGGAGTCCGCGACGGCGACACACGGCGGCGGCGGGGTGGCCGCGGCGCGGGGAGGGCAGGACACGGGCGACCGCGAGGCAGGCGGCGCCCGGGCGGAGGACGTCGTGGCGCTGGTGGTCCGCGCGCAGGCGGGGGACGGGGCCGCCTGGTCGCGGCTGGTCGAACGCTACAGCGGGCTGCTCTGGTCGATCGCGCGCTCCTACGGCCTGGGCTCGGCGGACGCGGGCGACGTGGTGCAGACGACGTGGCTGCGGCTGGTGGAGCGGATCGACCGGATCGAGGAGCCCGCGGCGATCGGTCGCTGGCTGGTGGTGACGGCGCGCCGGGAGAGCCTCCGCACGGCCCGCCGCGCCACCGCGCACGGTGACCTCGTCGCCGAGCCCGCCCTGCCCTCGCCCGCGCACACCACGCCCGAGGAGCTGACCCTGGCCCGGGAACGGCTCGGGCAGGTCGCCGTCGCGCTGGAGGCGCTGCCGCGGCGCTGCCAGGTGCTGCTGCGGCTGTTCGCGGTCGCGCCGAGCTACGCCGAGCTGGCGGCGGCGCTGGAGATGCCGGTGGGCAGCATCGGCCCGACCCGCGCCCGCTGCCTCGACAGCCTCGCGCGAAAGCTCGCCTCATGAGCGAGGAGCTGCTGGCCCGGATCCGGGCGACGTTCCAGGCGCTCGATCCGGTGCCGGGCGAGGTGCTCTCCGCGGCGCGGTCGGCGCTCGCGTGGCGGGTGCCGGGGGCGGTGCTGGCCGAGTCCTCCGGGGACGGCCCGGCCGCCGCCGGGTCCGGGGTGCGGGCCGCCGGGGGCGGCGCGCGGTCGCTGGCGTTCACCGCGCCCGACCTGGTCATCGAGCTGGAGATCGGCGGGACGGGACGGATGCGGGAGATCGTCGGCCGGCTGGCGCCGCCGGTGCCGGCCCGGGTACGCGTCCGTCACCTGGCGCTCGTCCCCGAGCAGCCCACGGCCGAGGCCGACCGGGCGGGGCAGTTCGTCCTGCCCGGCCTGCCGGAGGGGCTGGTCAGCATCATCTTCCTGCTGCCGGACGGCACGTCCGTCGTGACCAGCTGGATCCGCCTGTGACAACGGACCGGATGAGCGAGACCGGCACCCGCGAGGCAAGGGAGCGCGAGGCAAGGGGGCGCGAGGCAAGGGGGCGCGAGGCAAGGGGGCGCGAGGCAAGGGGGCGCGAGGCAAGGGAGCGGGAGGCGGAGTCGCTGCTGCGGCTGGCGATGTCCGACCCTGCCTCCTCGTATACGAAAGCTCAGGCCTTCCTTGCCCGCGCGGACGCTCCCCCAGGCGGCAGGGCCGTGGTCATCGCGTTACGCGCCGCGGGGCTGGCCGCCAAGGAGCTGGGCTTGCTCGAAGAAGGCATCGGCCTGCTCAAGGAGGCCCTTGCCCGCGCGCAGGGTTACCAGGCCGCTCTGGTACGGATGAACCTCGTCGGCCTGCTGACCGCACGCGGCGACTTCCATGGTGCGCTGGCCGAAGGGGCTCGCGCGGAGGGTGTCCTGCGGGGCGCCGACGCGGACCGGCTGTCGGCCAACATCGCCTGCGCGCTGGCACGTGCGGGACGGGTTCCCGAGGCCGATGCCGTCGCGTCCCAGGCCCTCCCCCGCCTGCGCGAGACGGACGACCCCGTCACACTGGCCGGCCTCCTCACCAACCTCGGCCTGGCCCGCGCCCTGCGCGGCGACCTCGACACCGCCGAGACGGCGCTCACCGAGGCCGTCACCGTCGGAGAGGACGCCGGCCTGTGCCACGTCGCCGCGATGGCCCGGGGCAACCTCGCCTTCGTCGCGTCCAGACGCGGCGACGTCCCTCTGGCGCTGCGCCTCTTCGCCGCCGCCGAACCCGGGCTGACCCCCGAGCGCGTCGCGCAGTGCCGTTTCGATGTCGCCGAGACCCTGATCCAGGCGGGGCTGCCCGGCGAGGCGCGTCCCCTCCTGGAGGCCACACTCGCCGAGGTGACCGCCAACGGCTACCGCTGCGACGTCGCCGACGGCCTCCTTCTCCTCGGGCACGCCGAGCTGGCGGACGGCGACCCGGAGCGGGCCGCGGAGACCGCCGAGCGCGCCCGCGCCGCCTTCGCCGACCACGGGCGCGGGGGCTGGATGCTGCTGGCCGAGCACCTCCTGCTCCGCGCGCGCTGGGCCGCGGGCGACCGTTCGGCGGTCTTCCTGCGCTCGGCGGTGGCGACGGCCGACCGGCTGCACGAGCGGGGCTGGGCGGAGACCTCGGCCGAGGCCCGCGTCATCGCCGCCCGCATCGCCCTGTTCCTGGGCCGTCCCGCCGGTCACCTGCTGGAGCCGGTCGCCCGGGCGCGCGACCACGGGCCCGCCGCCCTGCGCGCGGCGGCCTGGCACGCGACCGCGCTCGAACGGTCGGCGCGGCACGACGACGACGGGGCCCGTGCCGCGATCCAGGCGGGGCTGCGCGTCGTGGAGGAGCACGCGGAGGTGTTCGGGGCGCTCGAACTGCGCGCCCGGGCCGCCGGTCTGGGCGCCGAGCTGGCCGACCTGGGCCTGCACGCGGCCCGGTCGCCGCGCGAGCTGCTGTCGGCCGAGGAGCGCCGCCGCGCCCTGGCACGTCCGGCGTCGCTGCGGCCGCCGCGTGATCCGGTCCGGGCGGCGGCCCTGTCCGAACTGCGTGCTCTCAGCGCCCGGCACGCCGCGGCCCTCGCCCACGGTCAGGCTCCCGACGACGCGCTGTCGGGGCGTCTGGAAAGACTGGAGGACTCGATCCGGGCCCGGACCCGGAGCCGCTCTGGCGGGGGCGCCGCGCAGTGGCCTGCTCTTGCCGGGCTGGCCTCGGCCCTCGGACGGCGCGTCCTGGTCGAGCTGATCCGGGTCGGGGAGGAGTTGCAGGCCGTGACCGTCCGGGAAGGGCGGCTGGAGCGCCATGGCCTGGGGCCGTACCAGCGGGTGGTCCAGGAGGCCCGCCTGTGCCGTTTCGCCCTGCGCCGCCTCGTCGAGCGGGGCGATGACGATCCGCACGACCGTTCGGGGCTCGTGCATGCCGTGCACCGTCTGGACGACCTGCTCCTGGCACCGCTCAAGGCGGAGCTGCCCGGTGAGGCTGATGTCGTCCTGGCACCCGTCGGTCCTCTGCACGGCCTTCCCTGGAGCATGCTCCCGTCCCTGGAAGGACGTCCGTACACCGTCGTTCCCTCGGCCGCCGCATGGCTCCAAGCGCGCGCTGCGGACGCCACCGGCAGTCGCGGAACGGGTCATGTGGTGCTCGCCTCGGGCCCGGCCCTGGACCACGCAGAGGAGGAGATCCGCCTGCTCGCGGAGCTTTATCCGGACGCGCGCACGTACACGGGCCCCCGCGCGGAGGCGGAGACCGTACGCGACGCCCTCGACGGCGCCGACCTCGCCCACGTGGCCGCGCACGGCGAGTTCCGCGACGGCAACGTCCTGTTCTCCAGCCTCCGCCTGGCCGACGGCCCGCTGCTGCTGTGCGACCTGGAGGAGCTGGAGGCGCCGCCGCGGGTGGTCGTCCTGTCGGCGTGCGATCTCGGCCGCGCCGGGAGCCAGGACGCGGTGCTCGGCATGGTCGGCGTCCTCCTCGCGCTCGGCACCGCCACGGTGATCGCCAGCGTGACCCCGGTACGCGACGCGGACGCCCCGCCCTTCATGGCCGCCTTCCACTCCGCGCTCGCCAAGGGCCTGAGCCCCGCCCAGGCACTGGCCACCACGCCACGCCCGCCAGGCGTGACCGGTTTCAACTGCTACGGCGCGGGCTGACCCCGACCATCCGACGCCTGACGTGTGACGCCTGCCGGTCCGCACCGTCCGCCGTGCGGCGCCGGTCCGGCGCACGGCGGAGCGATATCCGTGGTGCGACGCCTGACGCGGTCCTGCTTCCCGCCGCCGCTACGGGAGGCGGGAAGCAGGACCGGCGGGAAGCAGGACCGGCGGCCAGGGCAGGAGCGGCAAGCTCAGGTGCCGCCGGTGGCGACGGGGTTGGCCGGGTCGGTGATCCAGTCGGACCATGAGCCGACGTAGAGCGCGGCGGGGATGCCCGCCAGGGTGAGGGCGAGGATCTCGTGGGCGGCGGTGACGCCGGAGCCGCAGTAGGCGCCCACGTCGACGGCGTCGGTGGCGCCCAGTTCGGCGAAGCGCTCGCGGAGCAGGGCGGGCGGCAGGAAGCGGCCGTCGACGCCGACGTTGCCCACGGTGGGGGCGCTGCGGGCGCCCGGGATGTGGCCCGCGACGGGATCGACGGGCTCGGTCTCGCCGCGGAAGCGTTCGGCGGCGCGGGCGTCCAGGAGGGCGCCGGCCTTGGCGAGGGCGGCGGCGCCCTCGGCGTCCAGGACGGGCAGCCGCGCGGGACGGGCGATGAAGTCGCCCGGCTTGACGGCGGGCTCCTCGTCGGTCACGGGGTGGCCTGCCTCGTTCCAGGCCCGGAAGCCGCCGTCCAGGACGCGGACGCGGTCGTGGCCGAAGTAGCGCAGCGTCCACCACAGGCGTGCCGCCGCGGTGGAGTCGGCGTCGTCGTAGACCACCACGAACCGGTCGCCCGACACGCCGGCACGCTTCATCGCCGCCTCGAAATCGCCGGGCGCGGGCAGCGGGTGGCGTCCGCCCTTGCCCGGCGGTCCCGCGACGTCACGGTCCAGGTCGACGAACACCGCCCCGGGGAGGTGGCCCTGCCGGTAGGAGTCGATCCCCGGGGGGCCGGTGAGGCGCCATCTCACGTCCAGCAGGACGGGCGGGGGGTCGCTCCGAAGGAGCCGGGCCAGCGCGGGGACGTCGATGAGAGGGTGCACATCGCCAGTTTGACCCTCCTTGCCCCGATACGGGAGGGGCGGAGTCGCGTTCGTCACCTCCCGAGCCTACGACGCCCCGCTGGACGCCGCCCGCACTTGGGGTTACATTGGGGTCATAACCCCCATATAACCCCAACAGCAGTTACGGAGAGGGACGCGATGCCGAAGATCAACGTCTATCTGCCGGACGAGCTCGCCGACGCGGTCAAGGAGACCGGGATCCCGGTCTCGGCGGTCTGCCAGCGGGCCCTTGAGCAGGCCGTACGGCGCGTGACGGCCATCCGGGAGACCGCCTCCACCACCTCCGACATCGCCGCCGCCATGGCGGAGCTGAACAGCTTCACCCAACGCGCCCGGGCCGCCGTCACGCTCGGGCACGAGCAGGCCCGCGCGGCGGGCGCCACCGAGATCGGCACCGAGCATCTCCTCGGCGGGCTCCTGGCCGAAGGCGGCAACCTGGCCCTGCAGGTGCTGCGCGCCCTCGAGATCGACCCCGACCGGATCTGGAGCGAGATCGTCCGCACCACCGCGGACGGCGGGCCCGTCCAGGACGACCCCGCGCTGCGCTTCGGCGCCCAGGCCGCCGCCGCACTGGAGCTGACCGTCACCGAGGCCACCTCGCTCGGCCACAACTACATCGGCTGCGAGCACCTGCTGCTCGGCCTGATCAGCGAGCCGGACGGGCCCGCCGGGCACATCCTCCGCTCCCTCGGAGCCGAGCCCCGGCTGGCCAGGCGGGCCGTCAGCGCCGCCCTCGCCGGCTACGTCCACCTCCGCGCCCAGACCGCCGTGACCGCGCAGCCCGCTCAGCCCGCTCAGCCTGCCCAGGCGGCGCAGCCCGCCCAGGCGGCGGCCGGAGCCGGTCAGGCCGGGCCGGAGATCCTGGCGGCGGCGATCCGGCAGGAGCTGGCACCACTCGTCCAGCGCCTGGAGCGGCTCGAGGAGCGCCTCGCCTGACCCGGCGCGCCTCGCACCCCGCAGGGGACGCTAGGAGCGGGTGAGGCTGAGCAGCGGCACCATCAGTTCCGCCGGGACGAGCGAGCCGTGCATGCCGACCATCCGCTCCAGCCACGGCTCGCGTTCCGACGCCACGATGGCCAGGTCCGTGTGGGGCACCGCGATGATGTCGCCGATCCGGTCCAGCAGTCCGGGCGCGACCGGGCCGAACCACCCGGCGGCCACCGCCTCGTCCCGCGGGCACACCCACGCCCTGTCGCCCAGCGTCTCCTCCCACGCGGCCAGGACGTCGTCGTGGGCGCCGGGTTCGCTGTAGACGTACCGGGCGCGGGCGTCCCCTCCGATCAGGGCGACACCCTGCCGGAGGGCCGGTGTGGTGTCGACGTCCACGCGTTCGGTGGGGTCGACCATGCCGTGGTCGGCGGTGACGTACATGGCCGTCCCCGGCGGCAGCACCTCGGCGATCTGCTCGGTGAGGAGGTCGACGAACCGGAGGTGGTGCCGCCACTCGGACGACCCCACCCCGTACCGGTGGCCGGTGGAGTCGAGGTCGGCGTGGTAGACGGTGACGTAGGCCCGGTCCCCCAGCCGCAGCGCGCGCTCGGCACGCCCCACGAGCTCGCCCAGTCCGTCGGCGCCCGCGTACTCCGCCCCGCGCACCGTCGCCCGGCTCAGCCCGCTCCCCCGGTACATGCGCAGCGCCACATAGGAGACCGCCACTCCGTCGGCCGCCGCCCGCTCGTACATGGTGGGCGCCGGCTGGAAGGTCTCCGGGTCCACCGAGTCGTCCTGCCAGCGCAGGCAGTTGAGCAGCCGCCCGGTGCCCGGGATCGCCACCTGGACGCCCAGCAGCCCGTGCCCGCCCGGCGGCAGCCCGGTGGCCAGCGACCCCAGGCTCGCGACGGTCGTGGCCGGGAACCCGGCGGTCAGCGTGCGGCGCGCCAGCGAGGACAGGAACGGCGCCTGCGCGCCGTGCGCCTCCAGCAGGTCGCTGCCCAGCCCGTCGATGATCAGCACGCAGGCGCGCGGCAGCGCCTCCAGCCCCAGGACGTCGACCGTGCCCGGGACGCCGAGGGACGCCAGCACCGCAGGAGGGAGATCGGCGAGCGCGGCCGCTCCGTAACGCGGGACGGGCGGGGCGCTCACTTGGCGGTCTCTACCGAGAGCGCTTCGGCGAACGCCAGGACCTGGGCGACCGCGTCCCGGCCGTCGGCGGCCTCGCTCACCCGCAGCGACAGGTCGTCGGCCGTGACGCTGCCGGTGTAGCCGTGGTCGGCCTCGCAGTTCTCGTCGCCGCAGGTCGCCGGCTCCAGGTCGATGTGGGCGATGGCGCCCCAGCCGATGGTCAGCACGACCTCCGTGGGCGGCGTCCCCGGGACGTAGGAGGCCGGGTCGGGCACCACCCGGGTCACGGCGACCGACTGGACGCGGTCGAGCTTGACCGCCTCGGTCGTGGTGGACGCGTGCGGCTGGGCCATCCCCTCGCCGGGAGGGTGCTCGTCGGTATGGCAGACCAGCAGCCGGGTGGCCGACAGCACCAGGACGGTCACATGCCGCCGCACCTCCATCGCGGGGTCGAACGTCGCCTCGTGGTGCACCACGTAAGCGATCACCCGCTCGTCGCCTATCGCCGACTCGACCGCGTCCGCCACCAGGGCCGGGTAGTAACCGCTGCGCTCGATGGCCGTGCGCAACCCGTGAGCCGTCGCTCGGGTTTCCCTCATGGCCCCCATCCTGCCCTGTCCTGGGTGGGCGGCGCACATGCCGTCCCCCCAACGTGGTCATTTGGGCCCCCTCTGGGTAGGGGAGGTGCATGCTGGATCGCGATCCGTTGCCTTCTCCGCCGCCGGTTCCGCCGCCCACACCGGATCCGGCCCCTCCCCCTCAGCCGCCGGTGCCGCCCCCGATGCCGCCACCCGGGCCGACGCCGCAGCCTCCGCCGCGTCCGCCGCAGCCCGTGCCGCCGGGGCCCGCGCCCGATCCCGTTCCGCCGACCCCGGAACCCGAGCCGGTACCGCCGGGCCCCGGCCCCGAACCCGAGCCGCCCGGACCGGCCCCCGACCCGATCCCGCCCACGCCCGAACCCAGCCCTCCCAGCCCGCCGGACTGATCCACCCACCCCCGCCACCGCGCGCCGGCGGGCCGGTGGAAACCGGTCGAAGCCGGTGGATGGGGACGAAGCCCTCGCGGGCGGGGAACGTCTAGCGGAGGCGGCGGGGGCCTAGCTCGGGGCGAGGCCCCCTGGGGCGCTCCAGGCGCAACGCCACCTCGCGTACGGCGATGCCGGAGGCGCCCACCATCACCGGGTTGAGGTCCAGCCTCGCCACCTCCGGCAGGTCGTCGCCCAGCCGGGACACCCGCAGGAGCAGTTCCTCCAGGGCGGGCACGTCGACGGGCTCCGCTCCACGGTGGCCCAGGAGGAGCGGTGCCGTACGGATCGCCCGCACCAGCTCCGCGGCCTCGACATCTGTCAGGGGGGCCAGCCGGTAGGCCCGGTCGTCCAGCAGCGCCGCCGTCTCATCGGCCAGCCCGAACGACACCACCGCCCCGAACGAGGGGTCCTCCATGGTGACGATGCGCGCGGGGACGCCGTCGCCCAGGGCCTCGCCCGCATCCTCGTCTTCGTCCTTGCCGACGAGCGCGACCCCATAGCAGGCCAGCAGCTCGGCGGCCTGCTCCGGGGTGGCGTCCACCGGGGCGCCCGAATCCAGCCACTCGCCGACCAGCGCCCGCGCGCGCTTGCGATCGGTGCCCGGCAGCTCCGGCACGGTGCCCTGCGGGCGCTGCCGCCACTGCGCGTACCGGATGACATAGGCCAGGGCCCGTACCGCGTCCTCCGGGGCCGGGTACGAGGGGATCGACCCCTCCGCCGCCGCCCCGTCGGGACCGGCGACGCGCAGTTCCTCTGGCATGCCCTCGGAGCCCAGGTACGTCGCCACGATCGGCTTGGAAGTCCCTGCGGCCAGCCGCAGCAGCTTCTCCGGAACCCGGACGTCGTAACCGCCGATCGTGGGAGGGGTGAACAGCGCCACGACGGCGTCCACGCTCTCGTCCTCCAGGACCCGGGCGAGCGCCGCCTCGTACTCGTCGGCGCCGGCGCCGGGGCCGAGGTTGACGGGGGTGCCCACGTCCAGGCCGAGGGCGACGGCGGCGTCCTGGGCGAGCAGGCCCAGCGAGTCGGCGTTGTCGATGATCGCGATGCGGTCGCCGGAGGGCAGCGGCTGGTACGCCAGCAGCTGGGCCACGTCGAACAGCTCCGACAGGTCGTCCACCCGGATCACGCCCGCCTGGGCGAACAGCGCGCTGACCGCGTGGTCGGGCAGGCTCAGCGCCTGCGCGGCGTGCCCGATCGGGATGCCCTGGGTGCTGCGGCCGCTCTTGACCGCCACGATCGGCTTGCGGCGGCTGAGGCGGCGCGCCAGCCGCGCGAACTTGCGGGGGTTGCCCAGCGACTCCAGGTAGAGCAGGACCGCCCTGGTGGCGGGGTCCTCCTCCCAGTACTGCATCAGGTCGTTGCCCGACACGTCCGCCCGGTTGCCGGCCGAGACGAAGGACGACAGGCCCAGGCCGCGTTCCGCCGTGCGCTGCAGGATGGCGATGCCCAGCGCGCCCGACTGCGAGAAGAAGCCGACCGGGCCCCTGCCGGGCATGGTGGGGGCGAGGGTCGCGTTCAGGCGCACGTCGGGGTCGGTGTTGGCGATGCCGAGGCAGTTGGGGCCGACCACGCGCATCCCGTACGCGCGGGCCAGCCGGACCAGTTCCTCCTGCCGCGCCCTGCCCTCCGGGCCCGTCTCCCCGAAACCGGACGACACCACGATGAGGCCGCGCACGCCCTTGCTCGCGCACTGCTCGACCACCTCGTGCACGGACTCGGCGGGGACGGACACCACGGCCAGGTCGATGTCGTCGGGGATGTCCAGGACCGAGGCGTAGGCCCGTACCCCCGCCACAGCCGTGGCGGTGGGGTGCACCGGGTAGACCGGCCCGCTGAAGTCGCCGCGCAGCAGGTGCCGCAGCACGGTCTGCCCGACGCTGTGGGCGGCCCGGCTGGCGCCGACCACCGCCACCGACCCGGGGAACAGCAGCCGCTGGATCGACCGGGACTCGGCACGGTGCTCGCGGGCCGCCATCACCTCCACCGACGTCTCGGTCGGCTCCAGGTCCAGCCGCATCTCGATCACGCCGTCCTCGAACCGCTGCTCGGCCCGGTACCCGACCTCCCGGAACACCCGGGTCATCCGCCGGTTGTCGGGCAGCACGCTCGCCACGAACCGGTCCACCCCGCGTTCCCGGGCCGCGGCCGCGATGTGCTCCAGCAGCACCGCGCCCAGGCCCCGCCCCTGGTGGGCGTCCTCGACCAGGAAGGCCACCTCGGCCGTGCCGGGACGGTCGGCCAGCCGGTCGTAGCGGACCACCGCCACCATCGACCCGCCGATCGTCGCGATCAGCGCGACCCGGCGGTCGTGGTCGACGTTGACGAAGTGGTCGATCTCACGGTCGGACAGCTTCGGCCGCGGCGAGAAGAACCGGTAGTAGATCGACTCGGGCGACAGGCGGGCGTAGAAGGCGCGCAGCAGGTCGGCGTCGTCGCGCCGGATGGGACGCAGATGCGCCGTCCCGCCGTCGGTGAGGACGACGTCGGCCTCCCAGTGGTCCGGATACCGCTCGCTCACGTACCCGAGGTTATGGCACGCCGCCCGCCCTCGCCTCCGTCACCGCTCCGTGACCGCGCGCAGGGAAAAACGCCGGGTTCCCTGGTTTCGCTGCGCGTTCGAGACCTAATCGGGGGTCAAGAACTGTTACGGTCGACCACACGCCCAGAATGCCGCTCGCGCGGGCCGTGTTGATCGAGGTGATGACTCCATGACGCGCGTGGTCGTGGTCGGCGATTTGATGACTGACACCGTGGCTCGTGCCGCATTCCCCCTGGCCAAGGGCAGCGACACGCCCGCCGCCGTGACGACGCACGGGGGCGGCTCGGGCGCCAACGTGGCCTCGTGGCTTGCCCTGGAGGGGGTCGAGGCCGCCTTCGTCGGCCGGCGAGGCTCCGACATCGCGGGCCGGAACCGGGACATGGAGCTCATGGGGTACGGCGTGGACGCCCGCCTGGTCATGGACCAGGAGCGGCCCACCGGGACCTGTGTGGTGCTGATCACCCACAAGGGTGACCGGACCATGCTGTCCGATCCCGGGGCCAACGCGGCGCTCCTCCCGGAGGACATCGAACGCTGCAGAGACCTTTTCAACCAGGGGACCCACCTGCACATGTCCGGGTACTCCCTGATCAACGAGGGATCGCGGAAGGCCGCCGTCCACACCCTGGAGCTGGCCCGCAAGGCCCAGATGTCCATCTCGGTGGACGCGGGCTCCTCGTCCCCGCTCAAGCGGATGGGCGCCGAGCCGTTCCTGGAGTGGACGCAGGGCGCCCGGCTGCTGGTGGTCAACGCCAAGGAGGCCGAGGTGCTGACCGGGCGGGACACGCCCGACCAGGCCGCCAAGGTGCTCACCGCCTGGTACCCGCAGGTGGTGATCATGAACGGTGGTGAAGGCGCGCTCTGGTACACCAACGGCCGTCCCGAGCCGGTCACCGTCGCCGCCGAGCCGGTCGACAAGATCATCGACGGTACCGGCGCCGGGGACGCGTTCGTCGCGGGCTTCCTCCCGGTCTGGCTGGACGGCAAGCCCCCCGCCGAGGCGCTGAACGCCGGCTGCCGCCTGGCCGCCCGCGCCATGCAGCACCTGGGCGCCCGCCCGACCCTCGACGTGGTCGACAACCAGATCAAGAACTGACGCTCCACCGGAGGGCCCGGCGCCGCGAGGCTCCGGGCCCTCCGCTGTGAGCGCGACTTCCCGGTCGAGTTCGAGTCCGCCCTCACGACGTCGAGCACGGCCCCGGCACGCCGAAGCGACCTTGATCGCGATCTTTCGAGCACCCGGCATGACCTCGACGCCCCCGAGCGTGACCGCCCGACGCCTGAGGCGCGACCTCGCACCCTCGAACCCCCAGCGCAACCTCGGCCCCCTCGCGCCTTGAGGGCTTGGGCGCGGGCTTGCCGTGCGGGCGGTCGCGGAGCGGGGCTCCGGGGTCAGGCGGAGGGCGGCGGGTCGGCGGTGTACCGGCGGGCGTCCTCCTGTACGGCGTGCCACAGGCGGTTCAGCGGATGGCCCGTGTCGTAGCGTTCGAGGTCGGCCCTGCGGACGAACGCGCCGGTCATCAGCTCGGCCTTGGGCTCCAGGTCGTCGTGCAGGTCCAGGGTGCGCAGCGGCCGTTCCCCCGGTTCGATCCGCTCGGCCATGCGGCGGCCGATCGACGCCGTGACGATCATGCAGCCGCGGACGAAGCCGGAGCGCAGCAGCGAGAAGCCGTAGTGCACGTCGTCGATGTCGGCGACGACGTTGAGCCGGTCCCGGAAGCCGGGCCCGTACCAGCAGGCCAGGAAGTCGGCGATCAGCCCGGCCGGCGGGACCACCAGCGGCAGGCCCGCCAGGTCGCTGGTGCGGGCCGAGGTGCCGGGCAGCTCCGGCTCGCCCAGGTTGGTGAGCAGCATGGCCCTCCCGCGCGCGTACTCCACCACCTCGTGGTCGCGCAGCCTCCGGTCGCCGTCGGGGGTGCTGACGATCGTGCCGCAGATCAGGTCCATCTCCTTGGACTCCAGCCGCGACCACAGGTCCTTGGTCCGCACGTGCACGACCTTGAACTCCACCTCGCGCTGCCGCAGCTCCTCGGCCACCAGGTCCCAGGCGCGGGACACGATCGGCAGGGTGAACTCGGTGGTGCCCACGGTGATCATCCGGCCGAGGCGGCGGCGGCTCAGGTGCACCGCGTCCAGCCACTCCCGCAGGGTCTTGCGCGCCAGCCGTGCCGCGCCCTCTCCGGTGGGGGTGAAGAGGAAGTCCTTGCCGCGCCCCTGCCGCAGCGTGAGGACCTCCCCGCACAGCGCCTGGCAGTTGCGGTTGAGCGTGTCGAGCTGCTTCTGGACGCTGGACTGCTCGCGGCCCAGGGCCCGGGCGGCCCGCAGCGCCGAGCCCGTCTCGTACACCACCAGCAGCGTCCGCAGCTGGTCGAAGGTGGTGTCCAGGAGCCCGGGCGGGCAGTCGAGGAGCTCGTCGAGCAGCGGACGGGCGGAGGACGGCAAAGAGGACGACACGGACACGGACGGTACTACCCCGTCCGATCGGCGGGCGACGGGCCCGCGAAATGGCCGTTCGGCCATTCCAATGGGAACTGATGACAATTACCCCCGAACTAATCTCGAGATGTTCTCCTAAACAGCTAGACGATCTTTACTGACCTCTAGAACACTTTTCTCCCGTTGCCCGGGGCCGTACGGGCCCCGTCCCCCCGCCCACCCGCGCCGGCAGGCCTCCCTGCGCGCGACCCACGAGGGGCGGTCACGCGCAGGGGCGAGTCCTGCGGATCGGGCCTGCCCGGGCGGGTGCGGGGCGGGGGCCGTGGTCACGGATCAGGTGGTCATGGGTCAGTGGTCATGGGTCAGGTGGTCACGGCGAGGGTCAGGGGGAGCACGGCCGGGGCGCCGGCTTCGCGGAGGCGGCGGGCGGCAACGGTCATGGTCCAGCCGGTCTCCAGTCGGTCGTCGACCAGCAGGACGGGACCGTCCGCCCCGCCGACGGCGGCCGCGACGTCGTCGGGCAGGGTCAGGGCGTGCCAGACCGAGCGCAGGCGCTGCGCGCTGTTATGGCGGCGCGGGACCGGCTCGCCCAGCGGGACGAACCCGCCCAGGTAGGGCAGCCGGCCGATCTCCGCCAGCCGCCGCCCCAGGCCCTCGACCAGGCGGGGGCGGGAGCGGGAGCCGACGGTGACCACGCCGGCCGGACGCCGCGGCCAGTCCCAGGCGGCCAGGACCTTCACCACGGCGTCGAACATCTCCGGGGAGACGTCGGTGTCGGGCCCGGCGAAAAGCTCGCGCAGCCGGTTGCCCCAGCCGATGTCGGTGAGGCGGCCCAGGGCCCGGCCGGGCTCGGCCTGGTGGCCGGGGGCGATGCGGCCGGAGACACCGAGGTCGTCCTTGACCCCGGTGGGCCACATGCGGCGCGGGGCGATCTCCACGCCGGGACGGCGCAGGCGCTCGCGGGCGCCGGCGGCGCCCGCCTCGGACACCTCGGCGGGCCAGTGCCGGCCGGTGCAGTTGTCGCAGCGGCCGCACGGGCCGGCCGCGGGGTCGTCGAGCTGGCGGCGCAGGAACTCCTCGCGGCAGCCCTCGGTGGCGAGGTAGTCGAGCATGGCGCGCTGCTCACGGGCGCGTTCGGCGGCCACCCGCTCGTAGCGTTCGCGGTCGTAGGACCAGGCCCGGCCGGTGGCCGTCCAGCCGCCCTTGACCCGGCGGACGGCGCCGTCGACGTCCAGGACCTTGAGCATCATCTCCAGACGGGCCCGGCCCAGGTCGACGCGGGGCTCCAGAGCGCTGGTGGACAGCGGGCGGCCCGCCGCCTCCAGCACCTCGAGCGTGGCCCGCACGACCGGCTCGGGCGGGAACGCCAGGCTGGCGAAGTAGGCCCAGATGTCGCGGTCCTCCAGGCCCGGAAGGAGGATCACCTCGGCGCGGTCGACGCCGCGCCCGGCCCGGCCGATCTGCTGGTAGTAGGCCACCGGCGACTGCGGCGCGCCCACATGGACGATGAAGCCCAGGTCGGGCTTGTCGAAGCCCATGCCCAGGGCGCTGGTGGCGACCAGGGCCTTCAGCTTGTTGTCGAGGAGGTCGCGCTCGGCCTGGAGGCGCTCGGCGGGCTCGGTCTGCCCGGAGTAGGCGGCCACCTCGTATCCGCGGTCGCGCAGGTAGCCGGCGATCTCGTGGGCGGCGGCGACGGTGAGGGTGTAGACGATGCCCGAGCCGGGGAGCGCGTCGAGGTGCTCGCCCAGCCAGGCGATCCGGCGTTCGGGCTCGGCTAGCCGCACCACGGCCAGGCGCAGCGAGTCGCGTTCGAGGGCCCCGCGCAGCACCAGCGCGTCGTCGGCGGCCAGTTGCTCGGCGACGTCCTGGGTGACGCGGGCGTTGGCGGTCGCGGTGGTGGCCAGGACGGGGATGCCCGGCGGCAGCTCGGCCAGCAGGGTGCGCAGGCGCCGGTAGTCGGGGCGGAAGTCGTGGCCCCAGTCGGAGATGCAGTGCGCCTCGTCGACCACGACCAGGCCGGCCCCGGCGGCGAGCTTGGGCAGCACCAGATCGCGGAAGTCGGGGTTGTTGAGCCGCTCGGGGCTGACCAGCAGCACGTCCACCGCGCCCGCCTCGACCTCGGCGAAGATCGGCTCCCAGTCCTCGGTGTTGGCGGAGTTGATCGTCCGGGCGTGGATCCCGGCCCGGTGGGCGGCGTCGATCTGGTTGCGCATCAGCGCCAGCAGCGGCGAGACGATCACCGTGGGGCCGGCGCCGCGCGCGCGCAGCAGCCGGGTCGCCACGAAGTAGACGGCGGACTTGCCCCAGCCGGTGCGCTGCACGACCAGCGCCCGGCGCCGCCCGACGACCAGCGCGTGGATCGCGGTCCACTGGTCGTCGCGCAGCCGTGCGCCCTCCCCCGCCAGGGCGCGCAGGCAGCGCTCGGCCTCGGCGCGCAGCCCGTCGTCGGAGGAGGTGGCGGGGCCGGACGGCGTCTCGGGAAGGCTCATTCGTCCTTGCTACCAGCCGCCGGCGACGACCCGCACCCGAACCCGGTTCTGGGGATAACCCGTCCCCGCTCCGCGGGATCGAGCATGATCCGCCAACGGGTAGCCTGCCGTCGGATTCGGTGCTGGGAACGGACGGAGGCGTAGAACCGGGAATGGGGCGGGCGACGGAGCGCTTGCGGCGAACCTGGCAGGTCCTGATGGACGGCTCGCCCCCGGAAGCGCCGGAGGACGAACCCGGCGAGATCGTCAACGCGCGAGCGATCGACCTCGTGCTGCGCGTGGGGGAACTGCTGCTGGCCAGCGGCGAGTCCACCGAACGGGTGAACGAGGCGATGCTCGGCCTGGCGGTCGCCTACGAACTGCCGCGGTGTGAGGTCCAGGTCACCTTCACCAGCCTGCTGGTGTCGGCCCACCCGGGGGGCAGCGCGCTCCCGGTCACCGGCTCGCGCGCGATCCGGCGCCGCACCCCCGCGTACTGGCGGCTCACCGCGCTGCACCAGATCGTCCAGGAAGCCTCGATCGGGATGCTGGACCTCGAGGAGGCGCACACCCGCCTGGCCGGGATCAAGCGGGGCCGCGGCCCCTACCCGCCGTGGCTGCTGGTGGTGTCGTTCGGGCTGATCTCGGCGTCCGCCAGCGTGCTGGTGGGCGGCGGGCCGCTGGTCGCCGCGACCGCGTTCGTGGCCACGATGCTGGGCGACCGCGCCGCCGCCGCGCTGGCCCGCCGGGGCATCGCCGAGTTCTTCCAGCTCCTGGTCGCCTCGTCGTTCGGCGCCGCGGCCGCCGCGATGGTGGTGGCCATGGGCAGCCCCGCGCGCGCGTCCACGGTGGTGACCGGTGCGATCCTCGCGCTGCTGCCCGGCCGCCCCCTGGTGGCGAGCATCCAGGACGGCATCACCGGCGACCTGGTCAGCGCGGGCGCGCGCCTGCTGGAGGTGTTCTTCATCATCGCCGCGATCGTCGCCGGACTGGGCGTGGCCGTGTACGTGGCGGTGAAGCTGAACGTACAGGTGAGCGTCGCCCACCTGCCCGACTCCCCCGCCCTCTTCGAGCCCGTGCCCGTACTGGCGGCCGCGGCGGTGTCACTGGCGTTCGCCATATCCCTGGCCGTGCCCAAGAACGTACTCGTCGCGGCGGCCCTGGGCGGGGGCCTGATCTGGATCATGTACGTGCTCCTGATCAACTGGAACGTGACCTCGGTCCTGGCCTCGGCCATCTCCGCCATCGTCATCGGCCTGCTGGCCAACATGCTGGCGCGCCGCCGCAACGCGCCCGTGCTGCCCTACGTCGTCCCGGCCATCGCGCCGCTGCTTCCTGGAACGCTCCTTTACCGGGGCATGGTCGAGCTCAACACGAGCGACCCTCAGGCGGGCGTGCTCAGCCTCATCGGCGCCCTGTCGGTGGCGCTGGCCCTGGGCGCGGGGGTCAACCTCGGCGGTGAACTCGTCCGGGCCTTCCAGCGGGTCGGCCTCAGCGCCTCGGGCCGCTGGGCGCGTCCCGCCGCCCGCCGCACCCGCGGTTACTGACCGTCCGGTCCCGGCTGGACGGTCTTTCCTTCGCCGAGCGTCCGGCACCGATTTTCCGGCGATCTCGGGAGCGGGTCAACGCGCTGGTCAGAGCGTCGCGGGCGGGGTGGTTCCGGGGCGGGCGGCGGGTCTCCCTGTGCCGGGTGACGCGGAATTGTCAGTGGCCCCGGCTACGTTGCGGAGCATGTACCGACAGGGAGACATCCTCATCGTTCCCGTCCCGGAGGACGAGATCCCCGCGGCCGTGCGCGAACTCGCGCCCGCGCCCCGCGACGAGCGCGGCCGCATGGTGCTCGCGCTGGGCGAGGCGACCGGCCACGCGCACGCCGTGGCCGCTCCCGGCGAGCTGCTGCGCGACGCCGACCCGCTGCGCCCCGACCACCTGCACCTGCCGTTCGGCGGGCGCCTGGTGCACGAGGAGCACGCGGCGATCGCGCTGCCGAAGGGCTGGTTCCGCGTCATCCGCCAGCGCGAGTACGTGCCGGGCGCCGTCCGCGTCGTGGCCGACTGATCCGGAGGCCCGACGTGCAGACCACGACCCAGGAGACCGCCGCCGAGGCCCCGCGCGCGTCCGGCCGGACGCGCGGCGCCGTCGCCTTCTCCTCCGGCCCGACCGGTACCGCCGAGCACGAGCGCGCCGAGGCCGGCGTCCGCACCGCTTACACGGCGGCGGGCCTGGCACCGCCCGAGCGCATCGTCTGGGTGCCCTCCCCCGCGCACGGCGCGATCGCCGCCGCGCTGATCGCCGGCCATGAGGACCGGTTGCGGGAGGCGGGGCTCGGCGAGTACATCGCGCCGATCGCGCCCTTGATCGACATGCCGGACACGGGTGCGAGCGTGCGCGAGGCCGTGCGCACCCTCCCGTGGGAGAAGGCGCGCACCGCCGCATGCTCCGAACTGGGGCCGGAGCAGTGGGCGCGCGCCTGGGCGGAGACCGGCGGCCGCCTCTGGGCCCAGGTCGACGATCTCGCGAGGCGGGTCCGCCGTGCCATCGGCGAGCTGGCCGGCGACCACCACGCGACCGCGACCCTGCTGCGCGGCGTCACCCTCGACGCCGTCCTCGGCCAGCACGACGCCCCGTGGCTGTCGCTGGTCGACGCCCTGGGCCACCTCGGCGCGCCCGGCCACCCCGGCGCCGCGCTGGCCGGGATGGCGGAGGTCGCCCGGGTGGCCGGCTGGTGGTGGCCGTACGAGCGGATCGCGATCATCTCCGAACGCCCGGTCGACCTGCACCGGGACGAGCAGGGCCGCCTGCACCGCGGCGACGGCCCCGCCCTGGCCTACGGTGACGGGCTCGCCCTGCACGCCTGGCGCGGCATGCCGATGCCCGGCGGTTTCATCGAGTCGCTGACCGACCTGACGCCCGAGCGGATCAGGGCCGAGGCCAACGCCGAGCAGCGGCGGATCATGCTCGAGATCTTCGGCTATGACCGCTACCTCGCCGAGACGGGGGCCAAGCCCGTGAACCGGGGCGAGTCCGGGGTGCTGTGGCGGATCGACCTTCCCGGCGACGAGCCCATCGCCATGGTGGAGGTGGTCAACTCCACCCCGGAGCCGGACGGGTCGTACCGCACCTACTTCCTGCGGGTCCCGCCGGGCACGCGCACCGCCCGCGAGGGCGTGGCCTGGACGTTCGGCATCGACCCGCGCGACTACCGCCCGGAGAAGGAGACCTGACGGCCTCCTGCGCAGCCGCTCCCGCAGGGCTCTGAGCCTCCGGGACCGGCTCCCGCAAGAGCGGCGGCCCGAGACCGGCCGGGGCGGCGTCCCCGGCCCGCCGCGGCGGATGTCCCTTGATGATCACTTCCCTAGTCATCAGGGGACATCCGCCCAGGCATCCCTCCCGCCCTACGGCCTCACGTGCCACGCGCGAGCCCCCGCGCCCCGGTTCCTCAGCGGCGGCGCCTTCCAGTTCCGGGGCGGCGCGGAGGGGGTCCAGGCGGGGTCAGCTCGTTGTGCGGATGCGTTCCAGGATGCCTCCGGCGAAGACGTCGTAGAGCCCGAGCGGTTCCAGGTGGACGTAGCCGATGTGGCAGTCGCACATGTCCGCGGGGCAGGGGCGGGGGCGTAGGGCCGTCCGGTAAGAGCCGTCATAGAGGTTTCCCAGGACGGTCGGGATGAAGTGGCAGCGCCGCACCGTCCCTTCGCCGTCCACGGAAACGACCGTTTCGCCGGTACGGCAGGGCAGCCCCTTGCTGGGATGCGGCTCGCGGCTGTAGGCGAAGAGCGGGTCCAGGGCCGTCCACTCGGCGGCCTCGGCATCGGTGTAGGTGCGCCCCTCGGCCGCGTTCACCCACAGGTACACCTCGCCCGGCAGGTCGGCGCGAAGGCGGCGGGCCGCGTCGAGATGCTCCGGCTGCCCCACGACGCCCACGCTGAACCGCACCCCGCGCGCGGCGAGGTCACGGCACTTGCCGAGGAATCGCTCGTAGGGGACCTGGCCGGGATGGTACGTGGTCCACAGCGCCAGCCGGGAAAGGTCCGCCTCGGCCGTCCAGTCGACGCGGTGGCTCAGGTTCGTCTGGATCGCGACGCGTTCGACATGGGGCAGGTGGCTGAGCTCGACCAGCGCCCGCCGGTACCAGGACCGCACCAGGCCCTCGCCCCACGGCGTGAAGAGGACCGAGACCGCGTGCTCCCGGTCCCGCACCCAGCCGGTGAACCGTTCGAGGGCGGCGCGGTCGGCCCGCAGCTGCTCGGGGGTGTCGCGCCGCTTCGCGAACGGGCAGTAGGGGCAGTCGTAGTCGCAGCTCGCCAGCGGCCCCCGGTAGAGGATCGTGAGATGCCCGTCCCCCATCAGCGCGCCTCGTAGGAATCCATCAGGGTTCGCACCTCCGGTGAGAACAGCGCCGGTCCGATGGCGTCGGAGTGGGCCAGGCCTTCGGGGGTGAGCCGGACGACGTGCCGGTCTTCCTCCAGCCAGCCGCGCTCGGCGAACGGCTCCAGGTCGAAGTCGGCGGCGGCGTCGGCGCCGAAGCGTTCGCGGTAGGCGGCGCGGTCGAGGCCGGAGGCCTGGAGCAGCGACTGGATGAGATGGCGGCGCCGCCGTTCGCCGTCGTCCAGGGGGTATCCGACCCGTGCCGTGGTGAAGTCGGTCTCCCGCACGTAGGAGTCGATGATGGCGCGGACCGGGGTCGCGCCCACCGCGTACTCGAACGAGTAGTGCAGCCCGGTGGTGTACGAGCGCGCCCCGCAGCCCAGCCCGATCATCCCGTCGGTCTGGCAGCAGTATTCGACCCCGGCGGTGGGCCGTGCCGGGCCCGGCTGCGTCGCGGCGGTGTCCTCCTCGCCGGGGCGGCGGAACATGCGCATGGAGACCTGCTCGTACCCCTGGGAGAGGAGGTGGTCGCGGCCTGTCCGGTACAGCTCCATGCGCTGGTCGTCCCAGTCACGCGCCCGGCGGCCCAGGCCCGTCAGGGGACGGACGTACAAGGGGTAGAGATACAGCTCCTCGGGTTCCCAGGCGAGGGCGGCGTTGAGCGAGTGCAGCCAGGTCGCCGGGGTCTGGCCGTCGATGCCGTAGATGAGGTCGATGTTGAGCGTCGGGAAGGCGGCGGCGCGGATGCGGTCCAGGGCGGCCTCGACCTCGGCGCGTTTCTGTGGACGGACGGCGGCGCGGGCCTCCTCGTCCAGGAAGCTCTGGACGCCGATCGAGACGCGGGTGGCGCCGCGTTCGGCGAGGACGGCGAGCCGGTCGCCGGTGGCGGTGGCGGGTGAGGTCTCCACGCACAGCGGGATCGATCCGAGGTCGGCGAAACGGCCCGCGATGTCGCACAGCCGGTCCAGCTCGGGTGCGGTCAGGTAGGTGGGCGTGCCACCGCCGAACGCCGCCGTGGCGAACCTCGTCGTGGCGAACCTCGTCGTGGCGGACCCCGCCGCGGGCGTGGCCTCGGCCAGGGCGTCCAGGACAGCGGTCGCCTGGCGGTCGAGTGCGTCCAGGTAGGCGGTGGTGAGCTCCTCGGGCGCCCCCGTACGGGTGAAGAGGTTGCAGAATCCGCAGCGCATCTCGCAGAACGGCACGTGGAGGTAGAGGAAGAGGGCACTGCGGTCCTCGTCCGCCCACACCTCCCGGAGGGAGGGCCGAGGGTCCAGGGGGCGGTAGGCGGTCTTGTGGGGATAGGCGTACACGTATCCCTGGTAGGGCCCGGTCATGTCAGCACGAACTCCCCGTACGGAACGGTCCAGACGACCTCGTGGCCGATCCGGTGACCGGTGTGGCCGTCCTCCCCGTACGCCGTGCCGTGGTCGGAGCAGACGATCACGAAGCAGGGGCGGCGCATGAGCGCGAAGAGGCGGTCCAGGTGCCGGTCGACATGGCGGAGGGCGGCGGCGTGGCTCTCCCGCGAGTCGCCGTGCTCGCGGGTGGCGCCGTCCAGGTAGAACCAGTTGGGCTGGTGCAGGGCGGACACGTTGAGCAGGAGGAACAGGCGGCGGGTGGACGGCAGCCGCCGGATCGTCCCGGCGATCCGGTCGATCTGGTGGACGATCGAGTCGGGCTCGGTCACGCCGAATTCCGGCTCCCAGTGGCTCTCGGCGAAGAGCGCGGGCAGGGCGGAGCCGAGCGGCGTGCGCTTGTTGAAGAAGCCCACGCCGCCGACGCAGACCGTGTGGTAGCCGGCCTGAGCGAGGCCGGTGGGCAGGTCGGCGGCGTCGAACGTCCAGGTGCCGGCGGCGGTGGTCTCGCTGCCCGGGAACCGGGCGGCGAACGGCCTCGGATGCGGGCCGGGCCGGGCGGGTGTCGGGAGGAAGCCGGCCAGCATGGCGGCGTGCGCGGCGTAGGTGAAGCTGCCGGGGCTGTGGCGCCGTTCCCAGCGCCCGCCGGGGAGCAGCCCGGTGAGCGTCGGGATCTCCCCGGCGGCGGCGAGTTCGGCCGCCACGTCGTAGCGCAGCGTGTCGAGGGTCACCAGCAGCAGGTCGTGGCTGCCGATGACCTCGTTCATGTCGTCCATGCTGGGAGGTTTCCTGACAGGGCGGCTCTGACCTGGGCAGTGTAGGTGTCGATCCCCTCGGCGCCGCTCCCGGGGAGCCCGGTCAGGCCGGGAAGCAGGTCGCCGAACGCGTTGACCTCTCCGACCGCGCACCCGCGCCAGCCGATCCGGACGAGCAGGTCGACGCCGACCATGAGGCTGCCGGGGAAGCAGGCGGCGGCACGCGCGCACACGTCGAGCGCGTGCCGCCAGGCGTGCTCGCCCATGGCCCGCCGTACGGCGTCGAGGTCGCCGCGCGCGCCGCCGAGATGGAGGTTGGTCATGGGCGAACGGCTCGTCCGGACGACCGCGTGCGTCGGCTCGCCCGCGACGACGACCACGCGCAGGTCGAGGACGCGGCCGTCCAGCCCCGCCTTGGGAACCCAGCGCTCGACGTGGAGGCCGTCGGGGGCCAGCGCGTCGACCAGGTCGGCGACCTCGGTCTCCGTCTCGTACGACCGGACGCGCAGCGAATTGACGTACCCGGCACGCGGGCCCGAGGCCGCATCGGAGGCGGCGTTCCCGGAGGCAGCGTTCCGGGGGGCGGCGGAGGTGACCGCCTTGATGCGGCCGCCCGGCGCGGTCTGGAGGGCGATGACGCCGGAGGCCGACGAGCCGTGCGCGGGCTTGACGAAGACGCGGTGCATCCGCGCCTCGGCCATGCGTGTGCGGAGCTCGGCGTACGAGGCCACGGGCGGTAGGGCTTCCGGTACGGGCACGCCGGCGGCCTGGAGGCGCGCGTGGCAGCGCCGCTTGTCGCACATGACGGCGATCTCGCCGACGTCGTTGAGCAGCCGCGCTCCGGCCCCGCCCGCCTCGGCCGCGATGCGCGCCAGGCCCGCTGTGAAGGCCCGGTACCAGCGGGCGCCTCCGCCCACCCGCGCCGGCTCCCCCGGGCCGCGCAGCAGGGCGTCGACCGCGGCGTCTTCGCCCGGTGAGTCGATCCGCACCAGCACGGGCCCCGCCGCCCCGTCCCCGGCCCCCATGCCCAGGGAGGGGGCGGTCAGAACGTCCTGCCAGCCGATCACACGCGGCCCCGGCAGGCCCGCGGCACGGCAGGCGGCGGCGAAGAGCGCGGTGCGCCGGTCGCCGGGCGTGCCGATCACGGTGAACGCGGCGGACGTCATTCGGTGACCGCGACGTACATGAAGCCCTCCCACTCCTCCCAGCCGTCCTCCGGTGCCGGCGAACTCGGTCAGGTGCTCGTCGAAGCTCATGGACTTCCTTGCGTGGACTGCGTGAGGGGGTTATTCGGCGACGGCGACGAAGGGCCAGTCGTCGTCCGGGTCCTGGCCGTCGCCGACGTCCACCGCGACGCCCGGGAGCGACGCCCTGACACGGTCGGCCATCTCGTCGGTCATGTAGTGGTGGTTCAGGTCGAGCCGCTTCAGGTGGGTGAGGGGCTGCCCGGCCAGCAGCGACTCGGCGCCCCGGTCGGTGAGCGTCCCCATGGCCAGGCTGAGCGACTCCAGCCGCGCCACGATCGGGGCTCCGGCGACCGCCGCCGCGATCTCGTCCTGGATCTCGCTGTCCTCCAGGCCCAGGTGCCGCAGTGACGGCAGCCGCTCACCGCCCAGGATGGGCGCCAGGTCGTCGACGGTGGCGTCGCCGCCGTAGTTCTCCATGCCCAGCCACAGGTCGAGGTGCTCCAGCGCGGGGAAGTCGCAGGCGGCGACGCCGCGTACGACGGCGCCGGGCAGCCCGCCCGACTCGAACCGCAGCCTCTTCAGCCGCTCGGCGCGCACGGGCTTGAGCTCCAGGTCCTCGCCGCCGCGCACCTCCAGCGTCTCCAGGCGGGGGAACGCCGCGAACAGCGGTGTGATGTCGCACTGCTCGATCCAGGAGATCTCGCGTTCCTCCATGACGATGTCGCCGAGGAAGAGGGCGCGCAGGGCGGGGAAGCGGCCGGCGGCGGCGGTCAGCACCTCGACGGGCGTGGGATCGCTCGGCGCGCGCATGCCCCAGTGCCCCAAGATCAGGTGGGTGATCGCGGCGGTGTCGACCGCGCCGGTGAAGCGGTCGAGGACCTCCGGGGCGATCCTCTCCCCCCGCCGGTCTCTGGTCAGGTCGACCCGCCAGGCGCAGGACGCGGCCGGCGGCGGTTCGGCGGCGTCCGGGGCGGTCGCGGCGTCGAAGACGGTCACCGGAAGACCGTCGAACTCCGTCAGATGGCTGTTGATCGTCATACGGGTCCCTTGGTGATCGTTCGGGGCGGCTATTCGGAGACCGCCACGTAGCGCCAGTCGCGGTCGCTCCGCTGCCGGTCGCCGACGTTCAGCTCGACCTCCGGGAGGGCGGCGCGCAGACGCTCCACCACCGGATCGGTGAGGAAGTGGTGGTGGAGGTCGAGCCGCTTGAGATGGGTGAGCGGCTGCCCCGACAGCAGCGACTCCGCCCCCAGGTCGGTGAGCGTCCCCATGGCCAGGCTCAGCGACTCCAGCCGCGCCACGATCGGGGCTCCGGCGACCGCCGCCGCGATCTCGTCCTGGATCTCGCTGTCCTCCAGGCCCAGGTGGCGCAGCGACGGCAGCCGCTCACCGCCAAGGATGGGCGCCAGGTCGTCGACGGTGGCGTCGCCGCCGTAGTTCGCGGTGCCCAGCCACAGGTCGAGGTGCTCCAGTACGGGCAGGTCACTGGCGCCGACCGCCCGCACCACCCCGGCCGGAAGCCCGCCCGTCTCGAACCGCAGCGTCTTCAAAGCCGGTCCGCGGAACGGCTGGACGGCAAGGCCCGATCCCCCGCGGACGCCCAGGTGCTCCAGGTTCGGGAACGCGGTGAACAGCGGTGTGATGTCGGACTGCCCGATCCAGGAGATCTCGGACTGCTCCATCACGATGTCCCCGAGGAACAGCGCGCGCAGGTTGGGCAGGCGGTCGGCGGCGCCGGCGAGCAGCGGCACGGGATCGACCGCCCCGTCGTCGTACTCGACGCCCCAGTAGCCGATGACCAGGTGCGTGATCTCGGTGGTGTCTACCCTGTCCAGGAACGCCGCGAAGACGTCGTCGAGCGCGGGACCGTCGAACCAGCTGCCCACGCGCCAGGCCGCCTCCCCGGGCAAGCCGGGCTCCTCCTCCCCGCTGTAGTGGTCGGCGGGGGACTCCCCCTCGTGCTCGTGCTGGAAGTCGCACACCCCCAGGCCGGCGAACGTGCTGAGGTGCTCGTGAATGCTCATCGGTATCGGTTCCCCTTCGAGTCGGGGACCGTCCTATCAGTCGCCGGCGACATCCTCCTCGAATCCGTCGAAATCATCGCCTTCTTCTGGGGAAAGGCCGGGCGGATCGCGTCCAGGGAAGGCCGAAGCCCCCGGACGAGACGGGCGGATTCAAGGGGTCGTCGCAACACCGATGGTCAACTGGCTTCGGTCAGGAGCTTAGCGAGACGCTCGGCTGGGGTCTCCCAGCCGAGCGTCTTTCGTGGGCGGGAGTTGAGTTCGGCGGCGACGTCGTCCAGGTGCTCTCGGCCGTGGACGGCGAGGTCGGTGCCCTTGGGGAAGTACTGGCGCAACAGTCCGTTGGTGTTTTCGTTGGAGCCCCGCTGCCAGGGGCTGGAGGGATCGCAGAAGTAGACGGGCATGTCGGTGGCCATCGAGAAGTCGTGGTGAAGTCCCATCTCCGAGCCTTGATCCCAGGTGAGCGAACGGCGCAGATGGGCCGGGAGCGTGCCGATGGTGTCGATGAGCGCGTCGCGGACGGTCGCGCTGTCACGGGCCCCGGGGAGATGGACCAGCATCACATAGCGGGTGGCCCGCTCGACCAGCGTGCCGATCTGTGACGCCTGGTTCTTGCCGATGATCAGGTCGCCTTCCCAGTGTCCGGGCACCGCCCGGTCGGCGGCCTCGGCCGGGCGCTCACTGATCATCACCATGGGCTGGGGAAAGCGCGGGATGCGCTGGCCGGGTTGGCGGCGTGGTCTGCGCAGCGCGCGGCCGGTGCGCAGCGCCCGAGTGAGTTCGCGGCGCAGCTCGCCCCGGCCTTGGACGTAGAGTGCCTGGTAGATCGTCTCGTGCGACACCTGCATCTCCGGCTGGTCGGGGTAGCGCAGACGCAGACTGCGGCTGATCTGCTCTGGACTCCACTTCATGCCCAGCCGGTCCTGGATCACCTCACGCAGCCGCGGGTTGTTCGCGATCTTGCCGCCCTTGGGGCGGGGCCGCCTGGCCCTGGCGCGTGCTTGGGCGGCATGGGGCCGGTACTGGTGGCTGGTGGGGTGCCGGTTGCGACGGATCTCCCGGCTGATGGTGGAAGGGCTGCGGCCCAGTTCGGCGGCGATCGTCCGGACACCGGCCTTCTCACGCAGCCGGTCGGCGATGTGGATGCGCTCGTCCTCGCCCAGGTAACGCCCCGTCCCCCGGGCCTCGATCACCCGCTGGTAGGACGTGCTAGAGGCCGAGGTCGCCGGCGCGTCCTGCGCCGCCAACCTCGGCCTCTTCCTGCGGCCCTCGGGCCGCCCGTAACGCCACTCCCGCCCGGTTCGTGGGTTCACGCCCACGACCCGGCTCGCCTCCGCGTTGCTCATGCCCTGTGCCACCAGGGCAAGGTAGCGATCACGCTCGCGGAGAAGCTTCTTACGCCCTTGCGGCCTTCGGTCCTCACGGATCTCGAAGTCGTCCACTGCACATCCCCTGCGACGGGGTGTTGCAACGACCTCTAGAACTCAAGACGAACGTCCGGGGGCTTCGCGGCACGGAGGAACGCGCGGGGCGCCGCGCGGGCACCGCGGCCTCGGGCCGCGGGCCGTCAGGCGGCGGGGAGGACCGACCCCTTGTACTTGTCCTGGATGAACTTCTTGACCTCGGGGCCGGTCAGCAGCTCGGAGAGCTTCTTGATGTCGGCGCCGTTCTTGTTCTCGGGCTTGACCACGAGCCCGTTGACGTAGGGGTTGTTATCCGGCTTCTCGCTGGCGAGCGCGTCCTTGGCGGGGGTCAGGCCGCCCTCCAGGGCGTAGTTGCCGTTGATGACCGAGGCGTCGACGTCGGCGAGCTGGCGGGGCAGCGCGGCGGCGTCGGTGGGACGGAACTTGATGCCCTTGGGGTTGCCGGCGACGTCCTTCTCGGTGGCGTTCTCGCCCGCGCCCGGCTTGAGGGTGACCACGCCGTTGTCGGCCAGCAGCTTCAGCCCGCGGGCCAGGTTGGACGGGTCGCTGGGCAGCGCGACGGTGGCGCCCTGGGGTAGGTCCTGCAGCCTGGTGACCTTCTTGGAGTAGACGCCCAGCGGCTCCAGGTGGACGCCCGCGACGAACTCCAGCTTCTGCCCGGTCTTCTGGTTGGACTCGGCCAGGTACGGCCGGTGCTGGAAGTAGTTGGCGTCGAGCTGGCCGTCGTTGAGGGCGGGGTTCAGCTGCTCGTAGTTGCTGAACTCCTTGATCTCGAGCTTGATCCCGGCCTTGCCGGCCAGGTTGTCCTTGACGTAGGTGAGGACCTCGGCGTGCGGCACCGAGGTGGCGCCGACGGTCAGGGTCCCGCTGTCGTTGCCCGAGCCGCCGCAGGCCGACAGGCCCAGCAGCAGCCCGGCGGACGCGAGGACGGTGGTGATCTTGCGCAGCACGAGGAGTGCCTTTCTCGTTGGGAGGGCGGAGGGTGGACGGGTGCCGCGGCGGCCCGCCGGTGCGTGATGACTCACCGGTGGGTGCGGCGTCATCGGTGCGAGAGCCGCCGGACGAACAGGTCGCCGATCAGCTGGACGACCGCCACCAGCAGCACCAGCAGCACCAGGATGGCCAGCATCATCTGGGTCTCGAAGCGCTGGTAGCCGTACCGGATGGCCAGGTCGCCCAGCCCGCCGCCGCCGATCGCGCCGGCGATGGCGGAGTAGCTGATCAGCGCGATGACGGTGATGGTGAGCCCGGCGATCAGGCCCGGCGCGGCCTCCCGCAGCAGCACCTTGCGGACCAGTTCGGGCCGGGAGGCGCCCATCGCGCGGGCGGCGGCGAGCGTGCCGGGGTCGACCTCGCGCAGCGCGGTCTCCACCAGCCGGGCGTAGAACGGGATCGCCCCGACGGTCAGCGGCACGATCGCCGCCTGCGTGCCGATCGAGGTGCCCACCAGCAGCCGGGTGAACGGGATGATGCCCATCATCAGGATGACGAACGGGATCGACCGGCCGACGTTGACGACCAGGCCGAGGACGGCGTTCACCGGGCGGGAGGGCATCAGGCCGTCCCGGGTGGTGAGGATCAGCAGAACCCCGACCAGGATCCCGCCGGCCGCGGTGAACAGCGTCGACCAGAAGGTCATCTGGAGGGTCTCGAGGGTGCCCTGGCGCAGCAGCGGCGCCATCTCGTCCCAGGTCATGACAGCGACGCCTCCTCCGCGGCGGGACGGTCCGGCGCGTCCGCGGAGCGGTCGGCGCCGCCCTCGGGGCCGTCCGGGGCGTCGGTGGCGGGGGTGCGGACCTCGACGGTGAGCCCGGCCTCGCGCAGGTGGGCGAGCTGGGCGGCGTTGACGTCGGGGTCGCCGGGCAACTCGATCCGCAGCCGGCCGATCCGGGTGCCGCCGATCCGCTCGACCGCGCCGCCCAGGATGTTGACGTCGATGGAGTAGGTGCGGGCGAGCGAGGACACGAACGGCCGGTCCGCGCTGTCGCCCTCGAAGGTGACGTCGACCACGGTCGTCCCCGTGTCCGGGTGCGGCGCGGCGTCGGGCAGCGGCAGCAGGTCGCGGGCCAGTTCGGAGCCGGGGCGCAGCAGCAGCTCGCGCAGCGGCCCGGACTCCGCCACGCGGCCCCGCCGCATGATCGCGGCCGAGTCGCAGATCCGCTTGACCACCTCCATCTCGTGGGTGATCAGCAGCACGGTGAGGCCGAGGCGGCGGTTGAGGTCGCGCAGCAGCTCCAGGATGGAGGCGGTGGTCTCGGGGTCGAGCGCGGAGGTCGCCTCGTCCGACAGCAGCACCTTGGGACGGCCGGCGAGCGCGCGGGCGATCCCGACGCGCTGCTTCTGCCCGCCCGACAGCTGGGCCGGGAACGCCCGGGCGTGCTCGTCCAGGCCGACCAGTTCGAGCAGCTCGGCGACGCGGGCGGCGCGCTCGGACCTCGGCACGCCCATGACCTCCAGCGGGAAGGCCACGTTGCCGGCCACGGTACGGCTCGACAGCAGTCCGAAGTGCTGGTGGATCATCCCGATGCCCTGGCGCGCCCGGCGCAGTTCGCGGCCGTCCAGGGACAGCAGGTCCCGGCCGTCGACCACGATCCGGCCGGAGTCCGGGCGTTCCAGCAGGTTGACGCAGCGCAGCAGGGTGCTCTTGCCGGCGCCGCTGCGGCCGAGGACGCCGAAGACCTCGCCCTCGCGGACGGTGAGGTCGACGCCGTCGACGGCGGTCACCTCGCGCCCTCGGGAGCGGTAGACCTTGCTGAGTTTTTCGATCTGAATCACAGGAAATCATCCGTCCAGGCGGGCAGATGGGATGGGGGCGAACCGGGCAGCCCGGTCAGACCGGACGAGGCCGGCAGGGGAGGGCGCGCCTGGGCTCAGGAGCGGCCGGGCGGGTACGGCGCATGGCTCAGGAGGTGGCGCTCGAAGTTCATGGCGGCGGCGATCCTCGGAGTGAGTGGCTCGCTTCGGGGCGCGAGGTCAGGCGGGGGCCCTCAACACCCGCACATTCGCCGGTGGCTCGTACAGCCGACGGCCCGGACGGCGCGCGGGCGGCACGGCGCAGGGCAGGGGCGTACGGCGGTCATGCCATTAGTAAACCCGTCGTTCACAGCTGACGCAAATTTCCCGGGGGCCTCGTGAACAGGATCACAGCCCCGGCGGCGGGCCCCGGACGTGGTCAGCCGGAGCCGCCGCGGTAGCCGACCCGGACGGGACCCGAGCCGACCTTCGCGACGATCGTCCGCGGCGACGAGCGGTCGTCGAGCGCCGGGTCCACCCGCACGTCCCCGGAACCGGACGCGATCCCCACCCGGTAGTAGGAGCCCCTCGGCACGGTCACCCGCGCCTCCCCCGACCCGGCGGACACCTTCACGTGCCGCGGCGGCACGGCGAAGCCGACGCCGATCCGTCCCGAGCCCACCTCGGCCTCCAGGTCCGGGACGGCCAGGCCCGTTCCGGTGATCCGCCCGGAGGCCGCCCGCGCCCAGACCCGGCCGCGGACCTCGGCCATGTCCAGCAGGCCCGACCGCGCCTCCAGCCGGAGGTCGCCCTCGATCCCCCGCACCCGGATCTCGCCCGAGCCCGCCGTGGCCCGGATCCGCACCCGCGGCGGGACCTGGATGTCGATGTCGGCGCCGCACTCCATGTCGGAGTAGACGCCCTTGTCCCCCTCGCAGGTGAACCGGACCAGCAGCAGGTCCCCGGCCCAGATCTGCTCCACCTCCGGCCTGCTGAACGCCCAGGTCAACCGGCGGAAGACCCGGACCTGCCCGGCCTGGCCCGGCCCGACCGCCACCCGCGCCCGCCCGGCGTCGATCTCCACCTCGCTGATCGGGCGATGGTGCACCACCGCCTCGGCGACGGTACGGCGGACGGCCGTCCCGTAGACCCGCAGCCCGACCGGCATCACCACGGCCAGGGCGGTCCCGATCGCCAGCATCACCCAAATGCCGCGGCGCCGCGGCCGTCCTTCCCCGCCACCGTCCGGCGCGGGAGGAGCGGTCCGCGTCATGCTTCCCCGCCGCCGCGCGTGCCGCCGCCATGAGCACCGCCGGGGCCTCCCCCGCCTCCGCCGAGGAAGCGCAGCACGGCCAGCACGCGCCGATGGTCGCCCTCGGCGTCCGGGAGGTCCAGCTTGGCGAAGATGCCGTTGATGTGCTTGGCGACCGCGCTCTCGCTGACCACCAGGGCGGCGGCGATGCCCGCGTTCGACCGGCCCTCGGCCATGAGCCCCAGCACCTCGCGCTCGCGCGGAGTGAGCCGGTCCAGCGGGTCGCTCTGCCGGCGCAGGAGCAGCTGCGCGACCACCTCCGGGTCCAGCGCCGTGCCGCCGCCCGCCACCCGGCGCAGCGCGTCCAGGAACGCCGGCACGTCCGCGACCCGGTCCTTGAGGAGGTAGCCGACCCCGCTGGTGTTGGTGGACAGCAGGTCCGCCGCGTACCGCTCCTCCACGTACTGCGAGAGCAGCAGCAGCGCCACCTCCGGCCACTGCCGCCGGATCACCAGCGCCGCCCGCACGCCCTCGTCGGTGAACGCCGGCGGCATCCGCACGTCCACGATGGCCGCGTCCGGCCGGTGCTCCTCCACCGCGGCCAGCAGCGCCTCGGCGTCCCCGACCGCCGCCGGGACCCGGAACCCCGCCGTCTCCAGCAGCTTGATCAGCCCCGCCCGCAGCAGGACCGAGTCCTCGGCGATCACAATGCGCACGGCAGCTCCACGGTCACGGTGGTCGGTCCCCCTTCGGGGCTGACGATGCGGAAGGTACCGTCCACCGACCGGACCCGGCGCCCCAGCCCGGCCAGACCCGAACCCCGGGACGGGTCGGCGCCGCCCACCCCGTCGTCGGCGACCGCCACCAGCAGCGTGTCGCCGCGCCGCGCCACGTCGATCTCCACGCTGGACGCCCGGGCGTGCTTGACCACGTTGGCGAGGGACTCGGAGACCACGAAGTAGGCGACGGCCTCCACGGTGGACGAGGCGCGCCGCGGGACGTCCACGCGCAGCCGCACCGGCAGCGGCACCCGCGCGGCGATCCCGGACAGCGCCGCGTCCAGGCCGCGGTCCTCCAGCACGGCGGGATGCAGGCCGCGGATCAGGTCGCGCATCTCGGTGAGCGCCTCCTTGGCCTCCTCGTGCGCCTCGACGATCACCCGCATGGCCTCGTCCGGGACGCCGGTCAGCGTCTCGCGGGCCATGCCGAGGTTCATGGCGAGCGCGACGAGCCGCTGCTGGGCACCGTCGTGCAGGTCGCGCTCGATGCGGCGGCGCTCGATGTCGGCGGCGTCGACCGCCCCGGCGCGCTTCTCGGCCAGGTCCTCGACGCGGCGTTCCAGCTCCTTGGCGCGGTCCGGGCCGAGGAGCACCCCGATCGCGCGGGCGTCCAGCCGCCGCACCGCCATCGCGGTCCAGGGCGCGGCGATCAGGAGCAGCACGCCGGCCGCCGTGAGCGCGCCCAGCCCGTACGGGGCGATCGGCGGCAGCGTCCAGGCGTAGGCGGCGATTCCGGCGAGCGCGGCGCCGCCCGCCCACGCGGCGATGACCAGCAGCGCCGCGCAGCCCAGGACCGGGCCGACGACCAGGTGGTAGGCGAGGGACCGCCACAGTCCTTCCGTGCGGAGGCGCCCGGGACGGTCCCCGGGCGGCGGGACGTGCAGGCCCAGCATCGCCCAGCAGCGTTCGCGCTGCGCCGCGGCGAGCGGATGCGCCAGGACCACGACCACCAGCGGCGCCAGGAGGGGCAGGACGTCCCACGGCTCCCAGACCATCCACGGCGCGCCGATGATCACCCAGGCGCCGAGCTGGAGCGGCACCCCGGAGGCGGTGAACGCGGTGTCGCGCCACGCCGCCGCCGACCACGGAGCGTGCACGCGCGCACGCCGCAGCAGGGAGGGGGACGACACCATGGGCACACCGTATTGCCCCATATGGGACCGCGCCATGCAGCGGGATGCAGTCCCGGGCTGTACCTGGTGCCACCCCCGAAACGGATTTTCGCGCTACTGAAACCGCTCGGCTCGGGCGGGAGGCTGTGGGGGAGCCGAGCCGAGGAGGTCTTCGATGGTCGCCACCCCGATGGGAGCCCGCCGCCCGTTCCGGCGGCGGCGTGAGTGGCGGGAGTGGCGTGCGCGGCTTGAGGGCGGGCGCCCGGCGCGGCCTGGGAACAGGCCCCCGGCACGCCCTGCGGACGACGGCCTGGCGGGCGACGCCCCTGCGGACAGCGGCCTGGCGGACAGCGGCCTGGCGGGCAAGGGCTTCGCGGGCAAGGGCTTCGCGGGCCTCGCCGGCGGGAAGGCACGGCCGGCCGCGTGGGGGCTGATCGCCGGCGGGGTCGCGCTGGTGCCCTGGATGGGCGTGCTGGCCGCGCGGCTGCCGTCGACGACGCAGGTGTCCAACTGGTCCGTGGCGTGGATCGGCCTGGACGCGGCGCTCGCGGCCGGGCTGATCGCCACCGGGACGCTGATGGCCCGGGGCGATGTTCGTCACAGCCTGACCGCCGCGGCCACCGCCTCGCTCCTGGTCATGGACGCCTGGTTCGACGTGGCCACCGCCCCCGAGGGGCCCGGGCGGACGACCGCGCTGGCCCTCGCGGTCGGCGCGGAACTCCCCATGGCCGCGGTGTGCGCGGCGTTGGCGGTGCGCGCGCTGACCCGCGGTCCGGGCATGCCGGAGACGGCCCGCGCCGGGGGGCCGGGCCCCGCGGGGCCCGCCGCCGTCCGCCCGCTGCGCCCGGTCCGGGCATATCCGAGGTCAACGGGAGTCAAAGAGACGGATGAAACCGAGTGACCCAGACCTTTAGAGTGAATCCGACGTAGGGCCCTCTCTGCGGGAGGGCCCTTTCCCCTGCCTGCCTGATCACGAGGTCCCCGGTATGAACGACCACGAGGTGCACGCGGAGTGCCTGCGGCTGCTGCGGGAGGGCCTGCCCGAGCCCGCCCCCGCCGGGTTCGACGACGGCCGGGGCTTCCTGCCGCTCTGCCTCGACATCGACGGCGACATCGCCGTTGTAACGTTCCTAAGGCGGTCGGGGGACGTCTCCGGAGGGCTCCCTCCCTTCATCGAAGGCTGGATGTTCCACCGCCGCGACGGCGAGTGGATGGAACTGGGCGGCGCCGGAGGTTCGGCCTTCGACGAACCCCTCATCCGCCGCTCGGCCGCCGAGCTGGGCGGGCGGCACCTGCAGCGGTACGGGACGGGCCGCACCGTCCGCAACGCCAACCGGCTGCTCCCCTGGGGCGCCAAGTGGGTGAGCCAGGCCCGTATCAGGGTCGCGGCTGAGGTCAGCCACCTGCGCGTGGGCAACCGGATGCTGGAGGTCCCCGCGCACGGCCACACCGTCGTCGTCTGGGGCGCCCGCCGCGCCCCGGTCGTGGAGGCGCTGGCCCTGGACGGCTCCATCCTCGATGCCCTCGACCTGGACAAGGCCCTGGCCCGCGCCTGATCGTCCGCCCGTCCCGCCGTCGCAGGATGCTGTGATGGAGGGATGGGAGTTCCTGCCGACTACGACGAGGACCCTGGACGCTTCCGGCTCGCCACCCGCGTCACGGAGCGTTATCTCACCGGGACGGGCGGCCTGTACGAGCACGTCGCCGCCAGGCTGAGCGGGGACGTGCTCGACATCGGCTGCGGCGAGGGCGCCCTGAGCGCGGCCCTCGGCGACGCGCCGCCGGGCGACGCGGCGTCGTCGTCCGAGAGGGCCGTCCGGGTGGTCGGCGTGGACGCCTCGGCGACCATGCTGAGGGCCCACCCGCGACCGGCCGTCCGGGCCACCGCGGTGCGGCTGCCGTTCAAGGACGGGGTCTTCGACGCGGCCGTCGCGGTGAACATGCTGTACCACCTGGACGACCCCGTCCCCGCCATCCGGGAGGCCCGGCGTGTGCTGGCGCCCGGGGGCCTGTTCGTGGCGTCCGCCATCAGCCGGTACGACAGCCCCGAACTGGCCCACGTGTGGCGGCGGGAGGCGACCTGCTTCGACGCGGAGGAGGCCCCGGGCATCGTCGCCCGCGTCTTCGGAGAAGCCGCCGTGGAGGTCGAGCGCTGGGACGCGCCGCTCATCACCCTGCCCGACCGGGACGCCGTACGGGACTACCTCGCCGCACGTCAGGTGGCGGAGGCGTCCGTACTGGCTCGCGGCGTTCATGCGCCCGTGGCCGTCACCAAGCGGGGAGCGCTCGTCCTGGCGCGCAGGTAGCGCGTGCGAGGCCGGGACGGCCGGCGGGCCGGGCGAACTGGGTGCACAGGGAACCTTTCCGCGGGTGCCGGAGAGGCTAGGCGCCCCGCGTTACCGGAAGGTTGCCGGGACGTTTCACCCCGCCCCCGCCTCACTTTTCCCCGCCCGCCTCACTTCAACCCAGACCGAGCCCGCTCGCAGCCAGGCGAGCCCACTCACAGCCAGCCGAGGTCACGCGCGGCCCGCACCGCGGCGTGGCGGTTGTCGACCCCGAGCTTGGTGACGGCCGCCGACAGGTAGTTCCGCACGGTGCCCTCCGACAGGCCCAGGCCGCGGGCGATCCGGCTCACCGGGGCGCCGTCGGCGGCGGCGCGCAGCGTGTCGAGCTCGCGGGGCGTGAGCGGGCACTCCTCGGCGGCGAGCGCGTCGGCGGCCAGCTGCGGATCGATGTAGCGGGCACCGGCGGCGACCTGGCGGATGACCTCCGCGAGCCGCGCGCCGGGGGCGTCCTTGCCGAGGAAGCCGCGCACCCCCGCGCCCATCGCGCGGCGCAGGTTTCCGGGACGGCCGTGCGCGGTCACGATCACCGGGCGGCAGGAGGGCAGTTCCCGGGAGAGCCGCTCGGCCGCGGCGAGGCCGTCCAGCCCGGGCATGTCGATATCGAGCACGGCGATGTCGGGCTTGAGGCGCAGCGCGCTCTCCACGGCCTCGTCGCCGCGGCCGACGTCCGCCACGACCTCGATGCCGTCCTCGGTCTCCAGCAGCAGGACCAGCGCCTCCCGGATGAGGAGGTGGTCGTCGGCCAGCAGGACCCGGATCATGCCTCTCCCTTCGCCCTGGGCGCCGCCCCGGGCACCGTCCGGGGCACGGCGGCGGCCAGCCGGAACGTGCCGTCCCCGGCCGGGCCCGCGGTGAACTCCCCGCCCACCGCTGCGATCCGTTCGGCGAGGCCCGCCAGCCCGCTCCCCGGCCCGGCCCCGGCCCCGCCGACGGCCGCGGCTCCGGAGCCGGAGCCGGAGCCGATCGACGGGACGGCGCGGCGGCCCGCGCCGTCGTTGGAGATCTCCAGCCGGACGTGCGCGTCGTCGGCCCGCACCGTGATCAGGCACCAGGTGGCGCCGCTGTGCCGCAGGACGTTGGTGGCCGCCTCCCTGGCCGCCCATCCCAGCGGCTCGTGCGCGTGCGCGGGCAGGTCGGGCGAGATCTCCGGCGGGTCGCAGCGGATCCCGGCCGCGCGCAGCACCGCCGACATGCCCTCCAGCTCGCTGCGCAGCGAGGTCGCCCGGTAGCCGCGGACGATCTCGCGCACGTCGCGTACCGAGTCCCGGGCCATCCGCTGGATCTCGGCCAGCTCGCCGCGAACCCGCTCCCGGTCGCGGTCGACGAAGCGCTCGGCGACCTCGGCGCGCAGGGCGACGGCCTGGAGGCTGTGGCCGAGCACGTCGTGCAGGTCCCGGGCGAAACGCAGCCGCTCCTCGCCCACCGCCGAGCGGGCCAGCTCCGCGCGCGCCTCCCGCAGCTCCTGGACGACATGGAACAGCCACACGGTCACGTACCCCGAGAACGCCCCCACCGGCACGCCCACCACCTGGTACAGGACGTTGAGGATCGGCAGCCCCAGCACCAGCCCGTAGGCGGGCGTCAGGACCGTCGCCGCCGCCGTCACGACGACCGCCGCGCGCAAGGGCAGCACCACCGCGATGAGGCCCGCCGGTACGACCAGGGCGTTCCCCCAGCCGATCTGGGCGCCCATCAGGGGCGGGAGGGTCCAGCAGACCGCGGCTATGGCGGCCAGGCCGATCCCGTGGGCGGGCACCGTACGGCGCATCAGATTGAGCCACAGCAGCCGCCCGTACAGACTGAAGACGGCCGCCACGCACACCAGGCCCAGGACGAGGCGGCCCGGGTCGCGCCGGTCGGCCAGCTCGTACCAGACGGCGGGCAGCAGGAACCCGGCGAGGGTGACGAGCGTCATCGCCACGATGATCGCGGCGATTCCGGTGGGACGCGGAATCCTGGGCTGCACCTGTCCGCCTCCGCGAGGGGGTCCGGCCATGGCACGGCCCAGGGTACGTGCCGCCTTCATGCCACCCGCCGCTTTCAGGCCGCCCGCCGCCTTCAAGCCACCCGCCGCCTTCAAGCCGCCCGTCGCGGCCGGGGGGCCGGATCGCCGCCGGGGACGAGCCGCCCGCCATCGAGGATGCCGACCCTGTCCGCGCACCACGCCTCGTAGGGATCCCGTGTCGCCAGCAGGATCGTGACCCCGCCCTTGGCCAGCCCCCTCAACACTGAGCCGACCTGGCGGGAGGACGCCACGTCCAGGCCGGCGGAGGGCTCGTCCAGGAAGAGGACGTCAGAACGCCCTACCAGTGCCAGCGCCAGGTCGAGCAGGCGCTGCGCGCACGGCGTCAGCCTCTCGAAGGGCACGCCCTCGCAGCCGCCCAGACCCACCAGGCGCAGCGCATCGTCACTGGAGAGAGGGTCGAGCGTCCACCGCCGCCACGTCTCGACCACCTCCGCAACGGTCAGGCCTGGGAACAACCCGCCCTCGCGCCAGACGGCACCGGTGCGCAGCCCCGCCCGGTCCTCGTAGGGGTCGGCTCCCCGTACCCGCACCCGCCCGGACGTGGGCCGCCGCATCCCCGAGGCCACCTCCAGCAGCGTCGTCTTGCCCGCGCCCGGCGGTCCGAGCAGCGCGCAGACCTCGCCTTCGGCGACGCCGAACGAGACGTCCCGCACGGCGTCCCACCCGCCGAACCGCACCCCGGCCCCGCGCATCTCGATCACGTTCACGCCCATGCCCCCATGCTCGCCCCCGCCTGGCGAACCCATGCAGTCACAGGCGTCAGGAGGACACCGGGAGAATCGCTGGGCCGGCCCATGACATCCGTCATGGGCGGTTTCCGGCGCGTCAGCTCCGCTGAATGCTGTCCGGGCCGAGCTCGTCCGGCCTACGGTGCCCCGACAGCGCCATCGTCAGCTCCAGCTCCGCCTGCAGGCAGCGCAGCACGTGCCGGACCCCGGCCTCCCCGCCCAGCGCCAGGCCGTAGGCGTACGGCCGCGCGACCAGCACCGCCCTGGCGCCCAGCGCGAGCGCCTTGGCGACGTCGGCCCCGGTGCGGATCCCGCTGTCGAACAGCACGGTGGCCTGGTCGCCCACTGCCTCCACGACGCCCGGGAGCGCGTCCAGCGAGGCGATGGCGCCGTCCACCTGCCGCCCGCCGTGGTTGGAGACGACCACCCCGTCCATCCCCGCGTCCACCGCGCGGCGGGCGTCATCGGGATGCTGGATGCCCTTGAGCACGATCGGACCGTCCCAGTGGTCCCGCAGGAACTCCAGATCGTCCCAGGTCAGCGAGGGGTTCCCGAAGTTGGCGACCCAGTGCAGCAGCGCGGTGTCGCGGTTGGCCTCGGTGACCGGCCCGCCCACCGCCTTCTGGAACACCGGGTCGGAGAAGTAGTTGGCCACGCCGATCCCGCGGAGGAACGGCAGGTACGCCTGGTCGAGGTCGCGCGGCCGCCACGCCATGGTGAACGTGTCGAGGGTGACGACCAGGGTCGAGTAGCCCGCCGCCCTGGCCCGCTCCAGGAAGCTCACCGCCAGCTCACGGTCCTTGGGCCAGTACAGCTGGTACCAGCGGGCCCCCTCGCCGCCGGCCTCCGCGACCTCCTCGATCGAGTACGACGCGGCCGTGCTCAGCACCATCGTCAGCCCGCACGACGCCGCGGCCCGCGCCACCGCCCGCTCCCCCTCCGGGTGCAGGATCGACAGGACGCCGATGGGCCCGAGCAGGACCGGCGCGGGCATCGCCGTGCCCAGCACCTCCACCGACAGGTCGCGGTGCGCCACGTCCCGCAGCATCCGCGGGACGATCCGCACCCGCTCGAACGCCGCCCGGTTGGCCCGCGCGGTGGCCTCGCTGCCCGCCGAGCCCGCCACGTACCCGAACGACCGCGCCGACAGCCGCCGCTCCGCCAGGCCCTCCAGCCGGGTCAGGTCGGTGGGCAGCTCGGGCAGCACGTCGCCCAGTCCCTTCAGGTAGATCTCGTTCTGGAAGTCGGCCAGCGGGCTCATCGGAAACCTCCTCGGCGCTCGATCCGCCCGCCGACCGGCCACCCCGAACACGAGCCGGACGCGGCCGGACGCGGCCGGAGACGGCCATCCGGACGCCCGAAGGGGGTGGTTTCGGCGCGCCGGGGGGTGGTGCGGTGCGAATCTGTCTCAGGGACCCGCCACAATGTCCCACATGGCACGTCGTGGATCCCAGGCCCCTCCCCCGCCGGACTTCGAAGAGAACATCATCGACGTCGATGTCTCGGAGGAGATGCGCGGCAGCTTCCTCGAGTACGCGTACTCGGTCATCTACCAGCGGGCGCTGCCCGACGCGCGCGACGGTCTCAAGCCCGTCCAGCGCCGGATCCTGTACTCGATGAACGAGATGGGCCTGCGCCCCGACCGCGGGCACGTCAAGTGCGCCCGCGTGGTCGGCGAGGTGATGGGCAAGCTGCACCCGCACGGCGACAGCGCCATCTACGACGCGATGGTCCGGATGGCCCAGCCGTGGGCGATGCGGATGCCGCTGGTCGACGGGCACGGCAACTTCGGCTCGCTCGGCGGCGACGACCTCCCGGCCGCCATGCGGTACACCGAGTCCCGGTTGACCCGCGAGGCGATGCTCATGGTCGCCTCCATCGACGAGGACACCGTCGACTTCCGGCCCAACTACGACGGGCAGGAGCAGGAGCCCGAGGTCCTGCCGGCCGCGTTCCCCAACCTGCTGGTCAACGGCTCGTCCGGGATCGCGGTCGGGATGGCCACCAACATGGCGCCGCACAACCTCGGCGAGGTGATCGCCGCGGCCCGGCACCTGATCGACCACCCCGACGCCACGCTCGACGAGCTGATGCGCTTCGTGCCCGGCCCCGACCTGCCCACCGGCGGGCGGATCGTGGGCCTGGACGGCATCCGCGACGCCTACGAGCGGGGCCGCGGCACCTTCCGCACCCGCGCCACCGTGCACATCGAGGACGTCACCCCGCGCCGCAAGGGCATCGTCGTCACCGAGCTGCCGTACGCGGTCGGCCCGGAGCGGGTCAAGGCCAAGATCAAGGAACTGGTCAACAACAAGAAGATCAACGGGATCTCCGACCTGAAGGACCTCACCGACCGCAACGTGGGGCTGCGGCTGGTCATCGAGGTCAAGAACGGCTTCAACCCCGAGGGCGTGCTGGCCGAGCTCTACCGGCTGACGCCGATGGAGGAGTCGTTCGGCATCAACAACGTGGCGCTGGTCGACGGCCAGCCCCGCACCCTGGGCCTGCGCGACATGCTCCAGGTGTACGTCGACCACCGCATCGAGGTCGTCCGGCGCCGCAGCGCGCACCGCCGCAAGAAGCGCGAGGACCGGCTCCACCTGGTCGACGGCCTGCTGGTCGCGCTGCTCAACATCGACGAGGTCATCCAGATCATCCGGGACAGCGACGACGCGTCCCAGGCCAAGCAGCGGCTCATGCATATCTTCGAGCTGTCGGAGATCCAGGCCCAGTACATCCTCGACACTCCGCTGCGCCGGCTGACCCGCTACGACCGGCTGGAGCTGGAGAAGGAAAAGGAGCAGCTGGCCAAGGAGATCGCCCGGCTGACCGCGATCCTGGAGTCGGAGAAGAAGCTGCGGGGCGTGGTCTCCAAGGAGCTGGGCGAGGTCGCCAAGGAGTTCTCCACGCCGCGCCGCACGGTGCTGCTGGAGTCGTCCGGGCAGACCGCGGCCGCCGCGGTGCCGCTGGAGGTCGCCGACGACCCGTGCCTGGTGCTGATGTCCTCCACCGGGCTGATGGCCCGTACCGGCACGGCCGAGCCGCTGCCCGACGAGGGCGCCCGCTCCCCCCACGACGTGCTGGTGTCGGTGGTGCGGGCCAGCGCCCGCGCCCAGATCGGCGCGGTCACCTCCACCGGGCGGATGATCAAGGTGGAGGTCATCGACCTGCCCATGCTGCCGGCGTCGGCCTCGCCGCCGTCGCTGGGGGGCGGCGCCCCCATCACCGAGTACGTCGACCTCGACCCCGACGAGCAGGTGGTGGGGCTGAGCTCGCTGGACGGCTCGCTGGCGCTGGGCACCGCGCAGGGCGTGGTCAAGCGGGTGGTGCCCGACTACCCGCCCAACCGCGACGACTTCGAGGTCATCTCCCTCAAGGACGGCGACCGGGTGGTGGGCGCCGTCACCGTGGCCGAGGAGGACGATCTGGTCTTCATCACCAGCGACGCCCAGCTGCTGCACTACAGCGCGTCCAACGTGCGGCCGCAGGGCCGGGCGGCGGGCGGCATGGCGGGCATCAAGCTGGCCGCCGGGGCCCGGGTGATCTGGTTCGGCGCGCTCGATCCGAACCGCGAGTCCCGGGTGGTGACGATCTCCGGCTCGTCCTCGGCGCTGCCGGGCACCCAGCCCGGCGCGGTCAAGGTCGCCGACTACGCCGACTTCCCCGCCAAGGGCCGCGCGACCGGCGGCGTCCGCGCGCACCGCTTCCTCAAGGGCGAGGACTCGCTGCTCATGGCCTGGGCCGGTCCCGCGCCCGTGCGGGCGGCCTCGTCCACGGGCAAGCCGCTGCTGGTGGACGTCGAACTCGGGCGCCGCGACGGCTCCGGGGAGAGGCTCACCACCGACGTCGCCGCGTTCGGCGGTCCGCTCCACCCCGCACCCGAGCCGGAGCAGGGAGCCTCCCCCGAGGGCGAGCCGGCACAGTGATCGCGTCACGGTGATCGCGCCACGTTGATGGCTCGCGGCGGCCCACGCACCGGGCGATGGTGCGGGGGCCGCCGCGTTCCCGCGGACGGCCGTGTGCGGTTCCCGTCCCCTCCCGAGCCCCCGGCCCGGAGGTCAGCCGATCCTGAGGGTGCCCTGAGGGTGCGCGGGTCCCGGAGCGCGGCGCTGCCGCCCTGGTACGTGGCGACGGCGATGAACGTCCATCGCCTCACAAGCCCCCGGGCCGCGGCGCGTTCCCCGCCACGACGACGGCGGCCGGCTCCCCGAGGGAGCCGGCCGCCGTGCCCGGGACGCCGTCTACTGCTCGATGTCGTCCGGCCCCCAGTAGGCGCGCATGTCGACGACCTTGCCCTCGTCGTTGAACCTCATCACCTCGATGGCCCTGATGCGCATCACCCCGGGCACCTCGATGGTGAACGCCATGGCCGCGCTGTCGCCGTGCGAGCCCCGGATGGGCCCGTCCAGGGACAGCTTGGCGCCGCTGCCGACCGCGTTGGCGTAGAACTCGTCGATCGCCGCGCGTCCCGAGATCGGCGGGTTGCCGACCGGGTCCTCGATCGTGGCGTCGTCGGCGAACAGCCCCGCGACCGCGGCGGCGTCCCCCTTCTCGAAGCCGTCGATGTAGGCCTGCAGCACCTGCTTCATGCGTTCCTGCTCCGGCATGTCCCGCCCATCGCTCGTTCCGGCAGATCGTCGGCGAGCCTAACAAACGATTGCTTGATCAACGTGTGCGGTCACCCGGTCGCGGGACACAATGTGCGGATGGCGATCTCATCGTTCATGGTGCCGCTCGGCACGCCCGCTCCCGGCTTCTCGCTGCCGCCCGCCGGCGGCGGCCCCGCCGTGTCCCCCGGCGACTTCCCGGACGCGTCCGCGCTGCTGGTGGTGTTCCTGTCCAACCACTGCCCGTACGTCCGCCGCATCGAGAAGGCGCTCGGTGCCGTCACGGCCGAGTACGCGGCGAAGGGCCTGGCCACCATCGCCGTCTGCAGCAACGACGCCGGCCGCTATCCCGACGACGACGCCGTCCACCTGCGCGAGCAGGCGGAGCGGGCCGGGTTCGCCTTCCCGTACCTGGTCGACGCGTCCCAGGAGGTCGCGCTCGCGTACAGGGCCGCCTGCACCCCCGACTTCTTCCTGTACGACGCCGGCCGCCGCCTGGCATACCGGGGGCAGTTCGACGGCGCCCGCCCGCGCAACGAGGTGCCCTCCGACGGCGCCACCCTGCGTTCGGCCCTCGACCTCGTCCTGGCGGGCGAGGAGGTCCCCGAGCCGCACGCGCCCAGCCTCGGCTGCGGCATCAAGTGGAAGCCGGGCAACGAACCCGGGTGACGGCCCGGGGCCGGCCGGACCGCCGGGACCGCCGGGCGGCCCCGCCCGGCGGTCCGCCCGCCCGTCAGCTCTTGTCGATCTTGGCGGGGTCGACGGAGTCGACCCGTCCCACCACGAGCCGGTTCACCACCCACAGCACGAGGCCGACGCCGATCAGGATCGCGGCGCGCAGGTAGACCTCGCCCTCCCGGCCGGTGATCGGCAGCGTCAGGAACAGGCAGCTCACCGCGCCCAGCACCGGCATCCAGGTAGGGGCACGGAAGTGGTCGTGCCCGACGCGCTCCCGGCGCAGCACCAGCACGCACACGTTCACCAGACCGAACACGAACAGCAGCAGCAGCACGGTGGTGTCGGCCAGCCCGCCGACGTCGCCGGTGCTCACCAGGATCACCGCGATCGCGACCGTGAACACGATCGCCACCCAGGGCGTGGCCCGGGTCGGGTGCACGATCGCGAACGGCGACGGCACGATCCGCTCCCGCGCCATCCCGTACACCAGCCGGGACGCCATGATCATGTTGATCAGCGCGGTGTTGCCGACCGCCAGCAGCGCGATCAGCGCGAACAGCTTGGGCGGGAAGCTCAGCCCGGCGACCTTGACGACCTCCAGCAGCGGCCCCGTCGAGGTCCGCAGCGTCTCGGTGTCGACCAGCATGGTCGCGGTGAACGCCACCGACACGTAGATCACCACGGTGATGGCCAGCCCGCCGAACAGCGCGACCGGGAAGTCCCTGGACGGGTGCTTGGCCTCCTCGGCCAGGTTGACCGAGTCCTCGAAGCCCAGCAGCGCGTAGAAGGCCAGCGCGGTCCCGCCCAGCACGCCGAGGAAGGCGCCGTTGGCCGGGTGGAACTCCAGCGCCCGGCCCGGCTCGCCGTCCCCGGTGATCAGCGCGAACACGCCGATCACCATGATGACCAGCAGCCCGAACGCCTCGATCAGGGTGAGTACCACGTTCACCTTGATCGACTCGGAGATCCCGGCCAGGTTCACCAGTGTGACCAGCGCCAGGAAGATCAGCGCGCCCACCAGCGTCGGCAGCGACACGAACTCGGCCAGGTACTTCCCCCCGAACGCGCGCGCGGCCGCGCTCGCCGAGGTGATCCCGCTCATCATCACCGTGAACGCCACGACGAACGTCACGAACGGGATCCTGAACGCCTTGTTGGTGTAGAGCGCGGCCCCGGCCGCCTGCGGATACTTGCCGACCAGTTCCGCGTAGGCGGTGGCGGTCAGCGCCGCCAGCACGAACGCCACCAGGAACGGGATCCACACCGCTCCGCCGACCTCGCCGGCGACCTGCCCGACCAGCGCGTAGATGCCCGCGCCGAGGATGTCCCCGACGACGAACAGCATGAGCACCTTGCGCCCGATGACCCGTCGCAGCCCGCCCTCGAGCACCCTCGGATCGATCTCGGCCTCCGCCATGCACGCTCCCTCGTTCGACTGGAACGTGCACTACCCACCAAAGCGCGTACTTATCGTCCGCTCATGGTGACAGCCTGGCGGCCCCCTGGGTGAGCGTGGGCCGGCCGTGCGGTGTCGCCAGGGCCGATGCGCGCCAGGTGTCGATGGGCGCTAGGTGTCGATGCGCTCGATGTCCAGTTCGGCGGCGCCCGCGGTGATGAACTCGCGGCGGGGGGCCACCTCGCTGCCCATCAGCAGCTCGAAGATCTTGGCCGCCTCCTCGGCGTCGTCGATCCGGATCCGGCGCAGGATGCGGTGCCGCGGGTCCATCGTGGTCTCGGCCAGCTGGTCGGCGTCCATCTCGCCCAGGCCCTTGTAGCGCTGGACCGGCTCCTTCCAGCGCATCCCCTTGCGCTCGAACTCGACCAGCTTCTTGCGCAGCTCGGCGTCGCTGTAGCAGTAGACGTACTTGTCCTGGTTCTTGCGCGGCTTGATCAGCTCGATCCGGTGCAGCGGCGGGACCGCGGCGTAGACCCGGCCGGCCTCCAGCATCGGCCGCATGTAGCGGTACATCAGCGTCAGCAGCAGGGTGCGGATGTGCGAGCCGTCGACGTCGGCGTCGGCCATCAGGATGATCCGGCCGTAGCGGGCCGAGTCCAGGTCGAACGTGCGGCCCGAGCCGGCGCCGATCACCTGGATGATGGCGGCGCACTCGGTGTTCTTGAGCATGTCGGCGACGGACGCCTTCTGCACGTTCAGGATCTTGCCGCGGATCGGCAGCAGCGCCTGGAACTCGGAGTCGCGGGCCAGCTTGGCGGTGCCCAGTGCGGAGTCGCCCTCGACGATGAACAGCTCGCTGCGGTCGTCGGTGGTGCGGCAGTCGACCAGCTTGGCGGGGAGGGCGGAGTTCTCCAGGGCGTTCTTGCGGCGCTGGTTGTCGCGCTGGGTGCGGGCGGCGATCCGGGTCTTGGCGGCGCCGACGATCTTCTCCAGCACGGCGCGCAGCGGCTGCTTCTGGCCGCGCGGCGGGTTGTCGAAGATCTCCTTGAGCTCGCGGCCGACGACCTGCGACACGATCCGGGCGGCCGCGGAGGTGCCGAGGACCTCCTTGGTCTGGCCCTCGAACTGCGGCTCGGGCAGGCGGACGGTGACCACGGCGGTCAGGCCCTCCAGGACGTCGTCCTTGATGACGTCCTCGTCGCCGTTCTTCAGCAGCTTGGTGGCGCGCAGCTGGTCGTTGATCACGCGGATCAGCGCGCGGTCGAAGCCGCGCACGTGGGTGCCGCCCTTGGGCGTGGCGATGACGTTGACGAACGACTTGGTGATGGTGTCGTAGCCGCTCCCCCAGCGCAGCGCGACGTCCACCTCCAGGTCGCGTTCGACGTCGGTGGGCACCAGGTGGCCCTGGTCGTCCAGCACCGGGACCGTCTCGGTGAAGTGGCCGCGGCCCTGGAGCCGCAGCACCTCGATGATCGGGGCGTCCTTGGCGAGGTAGGAGCAGAACTCGCTGATGCCGCCGTCGAACCGGAAGGTCTCCTCGACGATCTCCTCGCCGCGCTCGTCCCGGACGTCGATGGTCAGGCCGGGGATGAGGAAGGCGGTCTGCCGCATCCGGTCGAGGACCTGGGACTGCTCGACGGTGGCGCCCTTGAGGAAGATCTGCGTGTCCGGCCAGAACCGGACGCGGGTGCCGGTGGTCGTACGCGCCACCTTGCGGATCTTCTGCACCCCGGAGCGCTTGCGGAAGCGCGCGTTGGGCCGCTCGTCGGCGAACTCGCCGGGCAGCCCGCGGCGGAAGCTGATGGCGTGGGTGGCGCCGTCGCAGTCGACCTCGACGTCGAGGCGGGCCGACAGCGCGTTCACCACCGAGGCGCCCACTCCGTGCAGGCCGCCGGAGGCGGTGTAGGCCACGCCGCCGAACTTGCCGCCCGCGTGCAGCCGGGTCATCACCAGCTCGACGCCGGGCAGCTTGGTCTTGGGTTCGATGTCGACGGGGATGCCGCGGCCGTTGTCGCCTACCTCGAAGGAGCCGTCGGCGTGCAGCACGACGTTGATGTGGGTGCAGTAGCCGGCGAGGGCCTCGTCGACGCAGTTGTCGACGATCTCCCAGAGGCAGTGGGCGAGCCCACGGCTGTCGGTGGACCCGATGTACATGCCGGGTCGCTTGCGCACGGCCTCCAGGCCTTCCAGCACCGTGAGGTGCCGGGCGGAGTAGCCGTGCGAATCGTCGGTGGTCGCTTCAGCGGTCGCGGCGGTCAACGTGCGTGTGCTCCTCGGGGGTAGGACATTCGGCAGCAGGGTACCCCCATCCGCCGACGGCCCACGGGCAGGCTCGCCGCCCGCTCTGTGCGGCCGTGATCGAACATAGTATCGAAATCGGTGTTCGCGGCGCGCCGTTTCGCCCGGGTGTGTCGCCCGCGGTCGCGGGTCGCCCCGGTCCTGGCCTGGAGGATCGTCCATGTCCGCGGCGCATTTCCGACTTTAGGAGGTGCCGCCCCGCCTCGCCCCGGTCCTACCGTCGCCTGCATGACACACACGATCAGCGCGGACGGTCTCCGGAAGCGGTACGGGGACGTCCGGGCCGTCGACGGGGTCTCGTTCGAGGTCCCCGAAGGCGAGTTCTTCGGCATCCTGGGGCCCAACGGGGCGGGCAAGACGACCCTTCTGGAGATCGTCGAGGGGTTGCGGGAGGCCGACGAGGGCGCGGTGTCGGTGCTGGGCCTGCCGCCGTGGCCGCGCAATCCGCGGCTGCTGCCGCGGATCGGCGTCCAGCTCCAGGCGTCCTCGTTCTTCGAGCGGCTGACCGCGCGCGAGCAGCTGCGCACGTTCGGCTCCCTGTACGGCGTGGCGCCCGCCAGGGCGGACGCGATGCTGGAGACCGTCGGGCTGAGCGACAAGGCCGACGTGGGGGTGGAGAAGCTGTCGGGCGGGCAGGCGCAGCGGCTGTCGATCGCGTGCGCCCTCGTGCACGACCCCGAGCTGGTCTTCCTGGACGAGCCGACCGCCGCGCTGGACCCGCAGGCGCGCCGCAACCTGTGGGACGTGCTGCGCGCCATCAACACCGAGGGCCGCACGATCGTGCTGACCACGCACTACATGGACGAGGCCGAGCTCCTCTGCGACCGGGTGGCGATCATGGACGCGGGGCGGATCCTGCGGCTGGGCCCGCCGGCCGCGCTGGTCCGCGACCTGGACGCGCCGTCCCGGATCAGCGTGGCCAGCGGCACGCTGGCGGCCGGGGAGGCCCGGGCGCTCCCGGGCGCCGACGATGTCACCGACGACGGCGTCTCGCTGGTGATCTCGACCCGCGCGCCCTCGGAGGTGGTGGCGGCGATGGCGGCCCGGAACGCGCTGGACGGCGTGCAGATCCGCGGCGCCACGCTGGAGGACGTCTTCCTGGAGCTCACCGGACGGGAGTACCGCGCATGACCGCCCTGCGGAGCTTCCGGAGCCTGTCCCGGGCGATGGCGCTCGGGTTCGCCCGTGACCGCGGGGCGCTGTTCTTCACGATCCTGTTCCCGCTGATGTTCCTGGTGATCTTCGGCGGGGTGTTCGGGAACCAGACCACCTCGAAGGTGGAGGTGATCCAGGTCGGGCCGGCGGCGATCCTGGAGGGCGCCGTCGCCGGGGGCGGCGGCGAGCTGGCCAGGGTCATGGAGGTGACCCGCACCGCCGACCGGGCGGGCGCGCTGGAAGAGGTCGAGAAGGGCGACGCGGACGCGGTCGTGGAGCAGCGCGGCGGCGAGCTGGTCGTCCACTACTCGGCGGCCGACGCGGTGAAGTCCGGGACGGTCCGCGGGCTGATGAACTCGATCGTCCAGTCGGCGAACATCGCGGCGAGCGGGCGGCCCGCGGCGTACCGGCTGGCGGCCGAGCAGGTGGAGGACGAGTCGCTCAAGGCGATCCAGTTCTTCACGCCGAGCCTGCTGGGCTGGGCGCTGGCGTCGGCGGGGGTGTTCGGGGCCGCGCAGACGCTGGTGAACTGGCGCACCAAGGGCATCCTGCGGCGGCTGCGGCTGTCGCCGGCCCCGGTCTCGGCGGTGTTCGGGGCCCGCGTCACGGTGAGCGTGGGGATCGCGCTGGCGCAGCTGGCGCTGTTCCTGCTGGTGGCGCGGCTGCCGCCGTTCGATCTCCAGCTGCGGGGCGCCTGGTGGATGTGCGTGCCGATGGTGGTGTCGGGCGTGCTGGCGTTCCTGGCGATCGGGACGGTCATCGGGGCGTGGGCGAAGACGCAGGAGGCGGCGCAGACGGTGGGCCAGCTGGTCGTGCTCCCGATGGCGTTCCTGGGCGGCTCGTTCTTCCCGCTGGACGCCTCGCCCGGCTGGATGCAGGCGGTCTCGTACGCCTTCCCGCTGCGCTATCTGAACGAGGGGATGCTGGACGTCATGGCCCGCGGCCAGGGGCCTTCGTCGGTCCTCCCGGAGATCGGCGTGCTGCTGGGGATCGCGGTCGCGGGAACATTCGTCGCGGTCAGGCTGTTCAGATGGGACGATGCGTGAGTCGGCGCTGTGACGTCGGTCACTAATTGGCCCATTCCGCTGTGGGCGTACGAAGAAACAGGTTGGGAACGTCAGCGTCGGGTTAGATGTTGTCCTAAGTACCGACCCCGAGCATGAGGAAGGTGCCGTGACTGGAGCCCTTGCCCCAACCAAGCCGTTGTCCGTCGCAGACCGCTGCGACCGCTGCGGCGCCCAGGCCTACGTCCGTGCAGTCCTTGTAGGCGGCGGCGACCTTCTGTTCTGCGCCCACCACGGGCGTAAGTACGCAGAGGCCCTCCGCGCCAACGGGGCCGACATTCACGACGAGACCGACAGGCTCAACGAAACCCCGGCCACCGCACCCGTCGACGAGCGGTAAGCCTCGAAATAAAAGAATCCCGGAACGGCGGTCACCGGCGACGGTGGCCGCCGTTCACCCATTCCGGGATAAGCCCCGAAACCGTACGGGGCGCGTTTTCGGTCGCACTGTGCGATCGTTGAATTACTCATCGTGGCCAACGGTAAGGGAGATCCAGGACAGGTGCTGATTCTGCTGCCGCCATCGGAACGCAAGGCCGGCCCGGGGGACGGGCCGCCGCTCGACCTGGACGGCCTGGCCTTCCCGTCGCTCAACCCCGTCCGGAAACGGGTGCTGGACGCGCTGGGCGAGGCGTGCCTGCGGGACGACGCGCACGAGCTGCTGGCCCTCCCGGCCGGCCAGGCCGAGGAGGCGCTGACCCGCAACCGGTCACTGCTGCGGGCACCGACGCTGCCGGTCGCGCGCCTGTACACCGGCGTGCTGTACGACAACCTGGCGCTGCACGGGCTCGATCCGGAGCCTGCGGCCGACCAGATCATCGTGTTCTCGGGCCTGTGGGGGGCGCTGCGGCTCACCGACCGCATCCCGCCGTACCGGCTGGCGATGAACGTGACGCTCCCCCCGGCGGGGAAGCTGGCCGCGCTGTGGCGCCCCGCGCTACGGGAGGCGCTGGCCTCGCTCTCGGCCGAGGGGCGGCTGATCGTGGACATGCGCTCGGGGCCGTACGTCTCGGCGTGGAAGCCCGCAAAGGGTCAGGGGCCCGCGGTGACGGTCCGGGTGTTCCGGGAGCGCATTCTGGGGGGCGTGCCCAAGCGCACCGTGGTCAGCCACATGGCGAAGGCGACGCGCGGCAAGGTGGCGCACGACCTGCTGGCGGCCGGCGCGGCTCCGGAGACCCCGGAGGAACTGCTGAAGATCGTGGCGGGGCTCGGTCACTCGGCGGAGCTGAACGGCGACAATCTGGACATCATCCTGCACACGTGAGAATCCGCGCCGGGGGATTCCGCACTCAGACCGTGGTGATGTTGAGGTGGCGGCAGGCCTTGACGTACTGCCCGACCTCGTTGCCGCCGAGGTAGCTCCACGGCAGGCTGCTGGGCCGGCCGAAGGTGCGGAGCAGGTGCTGGCGGGCGGGGCGGCGGGCGTCGGCCAGGTGGAACGCGGCGCCGAAGACGTTGTGCGCCTCGATCGTGCGCGGGTGGGGGCGGGGGCCCTCGAACCAGCCGCGGGCGGCGGCCTCGACGTCCCGGCACTCCTCGGCCGAGAACCACGAGGACGAGCCCCGGATGATCCCCCGGCGCTCCTGGGCGAAGTATTCGAAGTAGGCCAGCGGGAGCAGCGCCGACCGCGGATCCTCCCGGCCCGCCGTGCTCATCGCGACCCGGGCGAAGTCGAACATCTCCTCCGGGAGGCCGCCCCACTGGGGGGAGAGGCTGACCACGCGGGCGACGTGCGAGCCGTACAGCGTGGGGCCGCGGCGGTACGCCTGCTGCCACAGCTCGTCCTTCTCCTCGCGGTCGGCGTCCAGGCCGAGGGCGAGCCAGAGCATCGCCTCCCAGGGGACCGGATCGTCGGGCCACAGCTTGGCGGCGTTCAGCAGCGGGTCGCGCGCCGCGCGCATCTTCTTGGTGTAGGCGGTGTACCCGGCGGCCTGCACGGCCCGCGCCCGCGCGTCGGGACGGATCTGCCAGGCCTCCTCGATCCGGGTGCGGCCCAGCCACAGCCACAGGTCCGGGTTGGAGGAGTCCTCGGCCAGCAGCGCCTCGATGTACGCGCCGGACCCGACGGCGGCCTTGGCGAGCGCCTCGACGCGCAGGGAGCGCAGTTCGGGGTCGTCGCGGGCCTCCGCCAGGACGCGCGCCCCGACCCTCAGGTAGCGGTCGTGGACGGCGTCGACGGCGTGGTCGAGGGCGGCATCCGACCAGGGACGTCCGCCGATCACATGTGTCGTGCGGGCACGGACCGCCGTGGGCGCCCGGCCGAGCCTGTGCTGCTCCACCGAACCTCCATGTGCTCGGTCAAGCTCCATGAGTCCCATGCTGCGGAAGCGTAGGAAGGGGCACGACGGCGCGCGCTACCTTGATGTAAATAGTGTGTTACATACCTTGAGGCATCTTTGACCTGGATATTTTCTTCGCGTCAAAGAAACCGGATGCCCGGTACGGGCACACTGTCCCGCCTGCGGGAACATTTCCGAAACACGGCCGTGTTTAGCGCCCCGCCGCGGTGAGCCCCGTCCGCGCCTCCCGCGAGCGGCCGGATGCGGCCACCGCCGCTGACCACAAACGGCCAAAAAAAAGAGAGGACCACTCCGGCCCTGCCGGAATGGTCCTCTCCCACACGTTCTGCCGTGGCGCCTGCTCAGTCCAGATAGTCGCGAAGCACCTGCGAACGGGACGGGTGGCGCAGCTTCGACATGGTCTTGGACTCGATCTGGCGGATCCGCTCCCGGGTCACGCCGTAGACCTTGCCGATCTCGTCGAGCGTCTTGGGCTGGCCGTCGGTCAGGCCGAACCGCATCGAGACCACCCCGGCCTCGCGCTCGCTGAGGGTGTCCAGCACCGAGTGCAGCTGCTCCTGCAGCAGCGTGAAGCTGACCGCGTCGGCCGGGACGATCGCCTCGGAGTCCTCGATCAGGTCACCGAACTCGCTGTCGCCGTCCTCGCCCAGCGGGGTGTGCAGGGAGATCGGCTCGCGACCGTACTTCTGGACCTCGACGACCTTCTCCGGGGTCATGTCGAGCTCCTTGGCCAGCTCCTCCGGGGTGGGCTCGCGGCCCAGGTCCTGGAGCATCTGGCGCTGCACGCGGGCCAGCTTGTTGATGACCTCGACCATGTGCACCGGGATGCGGATGGTGCGGGCCTGGTCGGCCATCGCGCGGGTGATCGCCTGCCGGATCCACCAGGTGGCGTAGGTGGAGAACTTGTAGCCCTTGGTGTAGTCGAACTTCTCGACCGCGCGGATCAGGCCCAGGTTGCCCTCCTGGATCAGGTCCAGGAAGAGCATGCCGCGGCCGGTGTAGCGCTTGGCCAGCGACACCACCAGCCGGAGGTTGGCCTCCAGCAGGTGGTTCTTGGCGCGGCGGCCGTCCTCGGCGATCCACTCGAAGTCGTCGCGGTCCTCCTCCGACATGGCGTGGCCGTCGGCGGCGAGCCGCTCCTCGGCGAACAGGCCGGCCTCGATCCGCTTGGCCAGCTCGACCTCCTGCTCGGCGTTGAGCAGGGGGACCTTGCCGATCTGCTTCAGGTAGTCCTTGACCGGGTCGGCGGTGGCTCCGGCGGCGGCGATCTGCTGGGCGGGGGCGTCCTCGTCGTCGTCGCCGAGGACGAACGCCTCCTCCTCGGTGCCCGACGGCTTGCCGCTGGGGCCCTTGGCCGGGGCGGGGACCACCACGGCGGCGGGCTCCTCCTCGGCCGGCTCCTCGGCGTCGGTGGCGGTGTCGTCGGCGTCCTCGACCACGACCAGGTCGTCGCCCTCGAGGTCGTCGAGTTCATCGAGGTCGGTGACGTCGACGTCGTCCTCGAGCTCGGGGTCGTCGGCGGCCTTGACCGGGCCCTTCTTGGCCGGTCCCGCGTTCTTGGCGGCAGGGGCGGCCTTCTTGGCCGCGGGCTTGCGCGGCTCGCCCTTGGCCGCCTCCGGGCGTGCCGGTTCGGCCTTCTTCGGCTTGCCGGCCGCGCCCTTGCGCGCCTCGGCCTTGCGTGCGACGGTGGCCGGGCTGGGCGCGGGGGCCGGAGCCGGGGCCTCCTCGGCGCCGTCGTCGACGACGGCGGTCACCGTGGTGGGCTGCTCCTTGGCCGCCGCGGCCGTCTTGGGCCTGCGCGCCGCCGGCGCCGCGCGCTTGCGCGAACGCTTGGGCGCCGCTGAGTCGGCAGCGCTCACCATGACGGTCACACCCTCCTTGCTGAGGCTCCGCAGGATGCTGGAGGCCTTCGACACGGGGATGTCGGCCTCCTCGAACGTACGTCGTACGTCGTCGGCGTCGAGGTAACCCTGGGACCGTCCACGCTCGATCAGTTGCGCGATGACGTGCTCGTGCAGATCTGACGCTTTCGAGGTCGAGCTAGCAGGCGACACAAATACCTCTCGAACGAACGTGTGGCTTGGTTGACCCAAGTGCCCTGACGGGCCCGGCCTCACACTGGGTGGGACCACACACTGGGCGGGCCACCCCGTGCGGGACCGCAGCGTACCCGCTTCTTACTAGGGTCAAGCATTCTGGCACTGCTGCGCATTCCGCATTCGATGTCCTGCCCGGTAACACACCACCTTAGGGGGCGCTGGGCGGTCCTTCGTACGGCCGGTGCCGTCTCAGCGACCTCTTCCGGCCCTTACGGGGGCCGTGCAGCGCCGCCCCGGCGGCCTTCACACGGGTCACACGGGCTTCGGCGGGACGTGCAGGGCTAGCACGGTCACATCGTCCACTTGCTCATATCCCGCAAGCATCCGATCGACCAGGAAGTCGACGAGTCTCTCCGGATCTCCTACCACTTCAGGTGGGGCGTCGGCCGCGACCGCGACCAGTTCCTCCAGACCGGCGTCCACCCCACGCCTACGGTTCTCCACAAGTCCATCGGAATAGAAGACCACAGTGTTGCCGGTCTCGATGGAAAAACTTGTCTGCTGTCGCTGGGAGGGCCAGCCGAGCGGGGTCCCCGGCTCGAGCCCGCTCACCCTGGCGGGAGAGTCCGCCGAGATCAGCAGGGGTGGCGGATGGCCTGCGTTGCTGAAGGCGCCGTGCCCGGTCTCGGGGTCGATGACCGCGTAGGCGACCGTGGTGAACTGCTCCTCGTCCTCGGTGGCGGAGAAGAGCCGGTCGAGCCCGGCCAGCACGGCGGCGGGCCGGGGGTCGTTGAGGGCCAGGGCCCGCAGGGCGTTGCGGACGCGGCCCATCCCGGCCGCGGCGAGGACGCCCTTGCCCATGACGTCGCCGACGGCCACGGCCAGCCGGTCGTCGGGGAGGCGGAACACGTCGTACCAGTCGCCGCCGACCTGGACGTGCCGGGTGGCGGGGTTGTAGCGGGCGGCCAGCACCATGCCGGGCAGCTGCGGCAGGTCGCTGGGCAGCAGGCTGCGCTGGAGCTCCTCGGCGGTCTTGTGCTCGCGCTCGAACAGCAGCGCCCGCTCCACCGCCAGCGCGCACTGGCCGGCCAGGGCCTCCAGGAAGACCCGCTCCTCCTCGGTGATCTCCCGGGGCCGGGTGAAGGAGAAGCGCAAGGCTCCGATGGGGGCGCCCGCCGCCAGCAGCGGCAGGCCCACCCAGGCGCGCTCCTCGGTGTGCTGGGTGAACAGCCCGGCCTCGTCGCGGCCGAGCTGGAGCCGGAGGCTGTCGGGATGCTCGGCCAGGAACGGCCGGCTCTCGCGGACCGCCACCGACATGACGGTCTGGTCGCTGACCTTGATGTCGTCGCGGGAGGACGGGCGCGACTCGGGACGGCTCTCACCGCCGGGCGGGGACGGGGTGACCACGCTCAGCCGCAGCTTGTCGTCGTCCAGCAGCGCGACCGCGGAGTAGTCGGCGCCGATCGCCGACCGGCCCACCTCGGTGATCACCTGGACGACCTGGCTGACGGTCAGCGCCTCGGCCAGCATCGAGGTGGCCTGCTGGAGCCGCGCGGTGCGCAGCGCCGCCGCCGACAGCTGCTCGGTGAGCCGCCCGCGCATCTCCTCGGCCTCGCGCTGGCCGGTGACGTCGGTGTTGGCGCCGACCCACTCGATCACGGTGTCGGCCCGCCAGATCGGCACCGCCCGCACGTCGAAGTGCCGGTACTGGCCGCTCTTGGTGCGGATCCGGTAGTTGGTCTCGAAGACCCGGTTGTCGGCGACGCACTCGCGCCAGGTCGCCTCGATCCGGGGCCGGTCCTCGGGGTGCACGACGGCCAGCCAGCCGCCGACCGCGTAGTCGTCGGGCGTCTGCCCGGTGATCGACCGCCACTCGGGCGCGTCGTCGATCACGCCGCCGTCCGGCGAGGCCACCCAGACGACCTGGGAGCTGGCCTCCACCAGTGAGCGGTAGCGCTGCTCCTTGCGCCGGATGACCTCCTCGGCGCGGCGGCGCTCGGTCACGTCCAGCGCGGTCAGCACCACCCCGGCCGGGCGGCCGTCGCCGCCGCGGACGGGCAGCCAGGAGCACGACAGCACGCGGGTTCCGGCGGCGACGGTGGTGGCGGGCGGGCCGGGGACCGGCACGGGCGGCTCGACGACCGGTGCGGGCGGGGTCTCCCGGCGCGGCCGCGGGACGGTCAGGTCGGCCTCGGGGATCGGCCGGTCCTCGGCGAGCACCGTGCGCAGCGCGGTCTCGAACGCGCCCGCCAGGTCGTCGGGCAGGAACTCGTGCGGGCGGCGGCGCAGCGGATCGGCCCCGGGGACGCCGAGCAGCTCGGGGAGCACGGCGTTGGCGCGCAGGCAGCGCAGCCCCGTGTCGAAGAAGGCCAGGCCCGCCGGGGCCTGCCGCATCAGCGTGGCGTACAGCGCTGCGTCGGTCGCTTCCATATCCGCCGGTCGATCGGTCGCTTCCATGGGCTGGCCCTCCACCCCGGAGATCCGGGGATGCGGAACGGACGTATCGGTGCTCATCGGCAACACCTCCGCCCCAGGGGGTCCCGTACCGCGCGGCAAGTCTTCATCACTATGAGTGAATGGGAGCAGGCTAACGCTCCCGCCTCCATCACAACACCGGTCGGAGTCAAGTACTCATCATCCCGATGGTTCGCCGCCGACGGAAGACCCGGGGCATCCTCGGCCCGCGATTCCCGGCGGCGTTCCCGGACTGGACGCCGTACCGTCGGAGCTCCCGCCGAGAACGGCGGCGGCCGGGAGGCGTCCGGGCGGACGGCGAGTACGAGATGTTACGGCTCCGGGGCGCTGAGCGCGGGGACGGCGCGCCCGTTCGGCGAGTTCCGGACAGAACACATCCGAGCGGGGGGTCGCCGACGAAGGCCTATTTCTTGGCCTTGGCGGCCTTGGCCGCGGCCTTCATCTCCTGCTTGAAGGCGCGGACCTCGGCGAGGGAGTCGGGGCCGGTGATGTCGGCCACGGAGCGGTGCGAGCCCTCCTCGCCGTAGTCGCCGGCGGCCTCCCGCCAGCCCTCGGGGCGCACGCCGTACTGCTTGCCGAGGAGGGCCACGAAGATCTGGGCCTTCTGCTTGCCGTAGCCGGGGAGGGCGTTGAGCCGCTTGTACAGCTCCTTGCCGTCGGTGACGTCCCGCCAGATCGCCTCGGCGTCGCCGTCGTAGTGCTCGACCAGGTACTGGCACAGCTGCTGCACCCGCTTGGCCATCGAGCCCGGGTAGCGGTGCACCGCTGGTTTCTCCGACAGCAGCGCCGCGAACCGCTCCGGGTCCTGGGCGGCGATCTCGGCGGCGTCCAGATCGGTGGAGCCGAGCCGCTCGGCGATGGTGTACGGGCCGGAGAAGGCCCATTCCATCGGGATCTGCTGGTCGAGCAGCATGCCGATCAGGGCGGCGAGCGGGCTGCGTCCCAGCAGCTCGTTCGCCTCGGGGCGCTGCGCGAGGTGAAGCGTGATGGCCATGGGCCCAGCTTAGATCTCACCGATTCCTTACGAGGGCGTCCCGGGCATGGTGGCCGGGACGTGGCGGTGCTCGAATGGAGGGGTGAAGCGAAGAGGCGCCGCGAATGACGCGGAAGACGCGGAGGCTCCGGAGCCCCACGAGCCTCCGGAGCCGCTGGACGCGCGGGCGGACGGGACGCCGGTGGGGCGTCGGATCGTGCTCGGCATGCTGGGCCTTGGCGTGGCGGGGGTCGCCGTCGGGGCGTCCCTGCAGAAGGGCGTCAACCGGGCGCTGGCACCCGTCGAGCAGATCGGCGAGGTCCTGCCCGCGGCCGGGAACGGGTTCCGGTTCTATTCGGTCGTCGGCAGCGTGCGGCCGCGCCCGGCGGCACAGCACAAGGTCACGGTGACGGGGCTGGTGCGGGGCGAGCGGTCGTTCGGCATGGCCGACCTGGCGGCGCTCCCCCAGACGCGCCTCACCCGTGACTTCCAGTGCGTGACCGGGTGGCGCGTGCCCGAGGTGATGTGGGCGGGGGTGGCGCTGCCCGACCTGCTGGACGCGGTGGGGGTCTCCCCACGCGCCCGGGCCGTGCGGTTCACCTCCTTCGACGGGGTCTACACCGAGTCGCTGACGCTGGACCAGGCACGCAGGCGGGACGTGCTGGTGGCCACGCAGATGCTCGGCGCCCCGGTCACCCACGACCACGGCGGCCCGGTGCGGCTGTTCGTCGCCCCCATGTACGGCTACAAGTCGCTCAAGTGGCTGGGCGGGATCGAGCTGACCGACCGGGTCGTCACCGGGTACTGGGAGCGGCGCGGCTACGACGTGGACGCCTGGGTCGGCCGGTCGAACGGACGCGACGATGCCCCGACGTGATCTGCTGGACAGGTTCTCCCGGGCGGAGCGGTCGATCCACCACGTCACGGCCCTGCTGATGCTGGTGTGCCTGGTCACGGCGGCGCTGCTGTACGTGCCCGCGCTGGCGGCCGCGGTGGGCCGCCGCGACCTGATCAAGCCGCTGCACGTCTGGGCCGGGTACGCGCTGCCGGTGCCGGTGCTGCTGGGGCTGCTGTCCCGGTCCTTCCGGGCGGACCTGCGCAGGCTCGACCGGTTCGGCCCGCACGACCGGGAGTGGCTGCGCCGCGGCGACCGCCGCGCCGTGACCCGCGCCGCCCCCGAGGCGGGCTCTGCCGTGCGCGGGGTGATCCCGGTGGGGAAGTTCAACGCGGGGCAGAAGCTGAACGCCGCGTTCACCGCCGGCGCGATCCTGGTCCTGCTCGGGACCGGGACGATCCTGACCTTCCCCGACCCCTGGCCGGACCGGTGGCGGACCGGCGCGACCTTCGTCCACGACTGGCTCTTCCTGATCGTCGTCGTGGTGACGCTGGGGCATCTGTGGTACGCGCTGCGCGACCGCGGCGCGCTCGGCGCCATGATCACCGGGCGGGTCGACCGGGCCTGGGCGGCCCGCCACCATCCCGGCTGGCTGGACGAGCTCGACCGCCGGAACCGGACGGCGGCGGAACGCGCGGGCGAATCCTCGGCGAATCCGGCGAAGACCGCACCGGACAGGTCTTGACACTCACCGCAGAAGCGCTGGAATGAGACATCGAGGCGAGGTCGGCCGGCGCGTCCCCACCGGGCCGTGAACGGGACCGGCGCGTGCGCGGCCGGGCCCCGCCCGCCCCGGCGGTCACCCCGTACCGCCGGACCCTCGGGCTCGGAGGCGCGCGTTGATGCCTGTACTGGCCGAACAGCGTGGCGAGGTCCGCCGGCTCCTCTCCGGCCGGCTCGCCGCGGAGTTCGCTACCTTCCCTTCCGACACCGTCGAACGCTGCGTCGCCGACGTCCAGGCGTGCGTGACGCATCTGGGCCTGGAGCCCACCCCCGCCCTGGTGGAGCGCATGGCCAGGGAGCACCTGGTCGGGATGGTCAAGTCCGAACCGCCTTCGGGACGGGTCACCGGGCCTTGACCACGGTGCCGGGCCCCGGCCGGGGCGCCGTTGCGATTCGGGGCCTTTTGTACTACGGATGGAAGACCGTCCCTGGTTGCGCCCCGTCCCATTTCGGCCTCCCCGCGCCGTCCTGGACGAGGACCGGCGCCGGATCTGAGAAGCTAGTGACGTGAGTCCCCGCAGCCGCCGCCGTTCCTCCGGGGATCCCGCGCGGGACGGACCGCCGCCCTCGGACGAGGTCTTCGCGATCTTCGACGGGATGCTGCGCCACGCGCGCGAACTGCTGGCGGTGCGCAGCCCGCTGGACGCCGAGCTGATCGTCAGCGAGATCCTGGGCTCCTGGTGGGGGCGGCGGGTGCCGGGCGGCGACGTCGAGGAGGTCATCGGCGAGGCGCTGGTGGACCACGCCGCCGACGTCGGCACCCCGGCCGCGCTGGCGCTGCTGACCGGGATGGCCTACCTGGGCACCCCGCGGCAGGCCGCCAAGGCCGAGCGGGCCGCGCTGGCCCTGATGGAGCGCGGCGTCGCGCGCCCCGGCTGGGCCGACCGGGTGGGGACGGTCGTCCCCGAGGAGTGCCACGTCTCCCGCGACGTCTACGGCGACCAGGACTCGATCATCTGCACCTACACCTACGGCGGCCGCGACCGGCATGCCCTGGTCGTCCTGGTCGACCGCAACCGGGCGGGCGCGGTGCAGGGCGCCGTGCAGGGCGCCGTCCTGCACGCGGGCGGGGGCGGCCCGGCACCGACGCGGTCGCTGGAACCGCCGGCGGCCGCGGAGGGCCTGCTGCGCCCGCCGGCCGGCGGCATGGTCCGCGACGCCTGGGTCTCCTCGCAGGTCGACCGGCTCCTCGACCACTGCCGCCGGGAGGGCCGCAGCAACCCGCTGATGCGGTTCGAGCAGCTCGACCCGCGCGACACCAGGGCGATCGTGCAGCGCGCCCTGGACTTCACCGACGACACCCCCGACCCGCCGGTCAACGAGAACTTCGGGTCCTACCACGCGTTCGTGCGGGCCCGGGTGAGCCTGCTGCCGCCGGGCGGCCGGCTGCCGCAGCCGCCGGTGTACGGCCGCGACCGCCGCGCCACGATCGCCGCCCGCTTCCTGGCCTCCGACGAGGCCGAGGACCTCTCCGACCGGTCGGCCGCCAGCCGCTGCGTCGACCGGATCATCGACTACGGCTGCGCGCACGACTTCGGCCGCCCGCTGCGGGTCAGCCCGATCAAGTGCGAGATGTTCCTGCTGGACTGGCTGCCGCGCAAGGTGCTGCTGTCCCCGACCGAGCAGGAGGCGGTGCCGCACGTGCTGGCCGCCTGGGTGCGCTGGGCGGGGCGGCGGACGGGGCTGCCCGAGGAGGGCGTGCGCGCCACCCTCGACGCGGTCTGGGACGCCACCGCCAAGTTCGCCGAGGCCTACCGCGACCCGTCGGCGTTCGGGCTCGACCGCGACCTGGTGGCGCGGCTGCTGCCCGACGGCGAGCTGGAGGCGCTGCCCCGGCGCGCCTTCGCGCTGCCGTTCCTGTCGGGGCGGCACCGCCTGTCGGGACGGCACGGCTCGATCGACCTGGCCACGCTCGACCCCGCCGATCCCGCCGACCGCAGGATCCTGCTGGAGTTCGAGCATCCGGGCGCGACCGAGGCGCATCTGGACGCCCACGAGCGGCTGGCCGGGCGGCTGTGGAACGGCGACCCGCCGCAGCTGTGGGAGACCGCGCAGGCGATGCTGGACGTCGGCTTCGAACGGCACGAGATCCTGCACCGGCTCATGGACGTGATCGACGGATGCGCCGGCGATCCGGCGGAACTGCGGCGGGCGCTAGGGGTGCTGCGTCATTCGGCGCCGCCGGAGTGAGCGGATCCGGGCGACCGGAGTGAACTCCCGGTTTGCCAGCGGCGATCGGGGCGACAATCATCGGGGTCTCGGGTGCCGGTCGCGCGGGGGTCGCGGCCCTTCCCCGGGTGATAGGGAGTGATCTTGTTGGAGTGGTCCGAGTTCGCGCGGCGTCTGGGACGCGAGCTGGCGGGTCTGGAGAGGGACACCATCCTCATCGTGCGCGAGCGCGAGGAGAGCCGCCACTACGTCCAGGCGATGCGGGAGCCGGACCGGCTCTACGCCGAGGCTGTCAGCAACAACTTCCTCGAGGGCCCGCTGCTGCTGACGCTGGCCGACGAGGAGGTCATGAGCGACGCCGGATGGCGCCCGCCGGCCGATCCCGCCCCCCGCAACTGGTGGACCGAGCTGCCCGCCTACGCCACCGTCGACGACCACGGCCGGCTGGCCGACGTCATGGTCACCGCGCTGCGCGACGTGCAGGGCGTGCGGCGGCCGTCCGACCTGGTGTACGAGTCGTTCCACCGGCACGGCACCGGGCTGATCGAGCTGCTCGACTTCGGCATCGAGGCCGCCGACCCCAGCCGGGTCAGCAAGCAGCGCCGCACCTCCGCCGAGCCGGCCGAGATCGCGGGCCGCGCCGACGGGGCCGCGCCGGGCGGCGCCGCCGTCCCGGACGCCGCCGCGGTGCCGCCGCTGGCCGCGCCGGTACCGGGGCCGGGGCCGGGGCCGGGGGGCGAGCCGCCCGTCCCGGACGCGCCCGACGAGCTGGAGCCGCTGCTGGCCGGGGCCAAGCAGCGCGGCGACCACACGACCTACTTCGAGCTGCTGCTGTCGGCCGACCTGGTCCTGCCGGCCAGCGCCCCGGCGGTCGAGGACCCGGAGGCCGCGGAGTTCCCGACCACGACCATCGGCGCCGGGACGTACGTGGTGGTGTTCACCTCGCCGCAGGCGCTGGTGCGCTCGGGGCACCGGCCGGGCCTGTACCGGCGCACGTCGTTCGCGCGGCTGGCGGCGGCGTGGCCGGATCCGGCCTGGCAGCTGGCGATCAATCCGGGGCTGCCCAGCGAGGTCCATCTCGACACGGCCGCCGTGCACCGCCTGGACGCCACCCAGCGCGCCCTCGAGCAGCAGCCTGGGGGCCAGGCCCCGCCGGCCGTCCCGCAGACGCCGCCCGCACCGCCTATGCCGCCCGCGCCGTCTGTGCCGCCCGCGCCGTCTGCGCCGTCTGCGCCGCCCGTGCAGGGGCCGCCCGTGCAGGCGCCGCCGCCGGGGCAGGACGTGCCTCCGGCGCCGCCGCTCGTGCCGCCCGTACCGCCCTCCTCCGCGGTACCGCCGCCGCCCGCCGCCGCGCCGCCCGCCGCCGCGCCGCGGCCGCCCGTGTCCCCGGGGCCCGTGCCGCCACCGGCGGAACCCGCGCGGCCCGTACCGGCGCCGCCCGCGCCACCGTCCGTCCAGGCGCCCGCACGGCCGCCGGCACCGCCGCCCGCGGCACCGAAGATCTCCTCGGGGATCCCGCTGCGGCCCCCGCCCGGCACCCGCCTGTGGCGCTGGGACGGCGAGGGCGACGAGACCGAGGCCGCCGTGCCGGCGGCGGTCTTCGACGCCGTCACCGGCTCCTGGACCGCGATCCGCGCGGACGCGCTCCCGGCGCCGCGCAGCGACTGACCCCGTTCGACTCCGGTTCGCCCCCGATTGACCGCGGTCGGCCCCGCACGCGCGGTCCGGGACGGCTACCGTCGGGTACGGCACACGACCACGGACGCGAGAGTTGGGCCCGCGATTGGACTGGAACGACTTCGCCAAACGGCTGACGATCGAGCTGATGCGGTTGCCGGTCCGGTCGTTCGTGATCGTGCAGGGGACCGGCGGGCTGCCGTACGTCCAGGCGCTGCGGTCGCGGGAGGCGCTGGAGGCGGAGGCGGTCGGCAGCGCCTTCCTGCCGCGCCCCCTGGCGCCGCGCCAGGAGCGCCGGCTGACCGTGATCGGCTGGGAGCCGCCCGAGGACCCCGCGACGCAGAACTGGTGGGCGCACGTGCCGCTGGTCGAACGGTCCGGGCGCACGGTCCCCGACCAGGCGGAGCGGTGCGCGGGCCTGGCCAACCGCATGGTCGCGGCGTTCCGGGACGTGTACGGCGTCGGCTCCCCGCTCGACCTGGTCTACCAGGCCAGCTACAACGACGGCGGCCCGCTGGCGCTGCCCGGCCTGGGCGTCCCGCGCGCCGCCCTGGAGGGCGAGGAGGACGCCCTGGGCGCCGACGGGGACCTGCCTCCGGCCGCGTACGGAACGTCCGGGGAGGCCGCCGGGAGGCTGGAGGCCGCGCTCGCGAGCGCGCGCGAGCACGGCGACCAGAACGCCTACCTGGGCCTACTCGCGCGCGCGGTGCTCTACCTGCCCTCCCCCACCGACCCGACCTACGACGACGGAGCCGGCCACCAGTTCGCCACCGCGCGGTTCGGCGACGGCACGTTCGTGCTGGCGTTCACCTCGCCGGAGGCGATGAGCCGCTCGCTGCGCGGGCAGGCCGTGCACCACCGGCGCGCGTTCCTGGAGGAACTGGTCCGGCACTGGCCCGACCCGGAATGGCAGCTCGCGATCAACCCGGGGCTTCCCAGCGCCGCGTACCTGGACGCGACCGCCCTCCCCCTCTCGCCCTCGGCGCCGCCGCGCCCCGTACCGCAGGCGCCGCCGCAGCAACAGCCGGGCCCGCCGCCGCCGCGCCCGCAGACGCCTCCGATGCCGCCGGAGCCGCCCCAGGGGGCGCTGGGCCGGGACAACGGGCACCCGAGTCCCCCCAAACCCCAACAAGCGCCCCCAGAACGGCCTCAGCCGCCTCAGCAGCGGCCGACCCGGGTTCCAGTGCCCGAGAACCTTCCCGAGCGGCCTGAGGGCCCTGAGACGCCACCGGCGGCCCCCGAGGCGGTCCCTCCCGTCCCCCGACCCGCCCCTCCGACGCCTCCGCCTCCTCCGACGCCTCCCGCGACGCCTCCCGCGACGCCTCCGCCGGCGATGCCTCCTCCGGCCGTGCCGGCGGACCCCGTCGTCGCCCGGGCCGCCCCTCGCGACGCGCGCCCCGCCGCCCGGCCCGCGGAGCAGGTGCCCGAGACCGCCGTGATGCAGAAGGTCGTCCGGCCCGAGCACGTCGCCCACTACCTGGAGGGCGGCTACGACCTGGTCGCCGGCTACGTCCACCGGCTGCAGGACGTCCGCGACCTCAACACCCCGGCCAAGCTGGTGCGGGGGCTCGGCCTCGTGTACGACGGCACGCCGTTCCGGTCGGTGGACGACGCCGTCCACGTGATCCGCTGGCCCGCGATCAAGCCGGCCCTGTTCCGCAAACCGCTCGGCGGGATCGACGAGTGGAGCATGGGGCTGGTCCCGGGCGGCTGGGTGATCGAGAAGGCCCCCTTCCCCGGCTCGGGGTACGCGCCGGGCGAGGGCCCGGCCATCCCCGAGTTCAAGATCGACAGCCAGCGGCTGCCGCACGGCGCGGAGATGTACCGGATCGAGCGGTCCGGGCAGGAGACGCTGCTCGGCGGCTACGACGCCGACCTGCGCCGCTGGCTGCTGCGTCCCGGTGTGACCCCGCCCGCCGCGGCGCGTCCGGTCCCGGCGGCCCGCGGGGCGGAGGGCGACAGGGCGGCCGGGACGGGTGGTCCGGCACCGGCGGCCGGGGTGGCGGAGAAGGCGCCCGGGGTACGGGACGGGGGTTGGTCGTGAGCGTCCGGCAGGGATATTTCGCGCGCTGGCGCGGCACCGAGTACGAGGCGAGCCCCGACGGCTCCCAGGTGCGCCTCTACCTGCCCCGTCCCGCCGAGGGCTTCACCGCGGCGGCCCCCGACCGCCACGTCCGGGTGGTGCCCGCGGCCGAGGTGGAGGGGCTGGCGTACGTCAGCACGTTCTGCACCTGGCGCGGCGAGCGGTTCGTCGTGCTGGGCGAGTACGAGGGCTGGCTGCGGGTGGAGTACGTGGGCGGCAAGGCCACGGTGGCCGAGCGGCTGGGGCTGGAGATGTTCGACCGGGGCGTCTACCAGGCGTGGGCGCCCCGCGCGGAGGTCGAGGACCTGCGCGAAGAGGCGTCCTGAGCCTCGACGGTGGTAGATCTGGGCCATGGCGGTCATCGATATCAACGCCGACCTGGGCGAGGGCTTCGGCAACTGGACGCTCGGCGACGATGCCGCGCTGCTCGAAGTGATCACGAGTGCCAACGTCGCCTGCGGCTTCCATGCCGGCGACCCGCTGATCATGCGTCGGGTGTGCGCGGGCGCGGTGGAGCGCGGGGTGACGATCGGGGCGCAGGTGTCGTACCGGGACCTGGCCGGGTTCGGCCGCCGCGAGATGGACGTGGCGGCGCCCGAGCTCACCGCCGAGGTCCTCTACCAGATCGCCGCGCTCGACGGCATCGCCCGCGCCGAGGGCGGCCGGGTGGCGTACGTGAAGCCGCACGGGGCGCTCTACAACCGCGTCGCCCGCGACCCGGTGCAGGCCCGTGCCGTCGCCGACGCGGTGCGCGCCCATGATCCGTCGCTGCCGGTGCTGACCCTTCCCGGCTCGGCGATGTACGAGGCCGCCGAGGGGCTGACGGTCGTGGCCGAGTGCTTCGCCGACCGCGCGTACACCGCGGAGGGGAGGCTGGTCTCGCGGCGCGAGCCGGGCGCGGTGATCCACGAGAGGGAGGCGGTGGTGCGCCGCGCCGTGCGGATGGCGGTGGACGGGACGGTCGTCGCGGTGGACGGCGGTGAGATCTCGCTCGGCGCCCGTTCCATCTGCGTGCACGGCGACACGCCCGGCGCGGTGGAGCTGGCCCGCGCCGTCCGTGCGGCGCTGGCCGAGGCCGGCGTGGAAGCGGCGCCCTTCGCATGACCGGTCCGGCGGAGCGGGACGGCGGCGGGCGGCGGATGCGGGTCCGCCGGGCGGGGGACGCGGCGCTGCTGGTGGAGACCGGCGACCTGGCGACCTCGCACCGCCTCGACGCGGCGGTCCGGAACGCCGCGATCCCCGGCGTCGTGGACGTCGTGCCGGGCGAGCACACCGTGCTGGTGACCGCGGACCCGGCGGTGTGCGATCTGGACCGGCTGGCGGCGCGGCTCCCGGCGCTGCCGCTGCCGGAGGCGGCGGCCGGCGAGTCGGCGCCGGTGGAGATCCCGACGGTGTACGACGGCGAGGACGTGGACGTGGTCGCCGAGCTGGCGGGCCTGTCCCGCGAGGAGGTGGTCGCGCGCCATGCGGCGTCCTCGTACACGGTGGCCTACCTGGGCTTCTCCCCCGGTTTCGCGTACCTGACCGGCCTGGATCCGGCGCTGCACGTGCCGCGCCGCGACTCGCCGCGCACCGCCGTGCCCGCCGGGTCGGTGGCGATCGCGGGGCCGTACGCCGCCGTGTACCCGTCGCGGTCGCCGGGCGGCTGGCGGCTCCTGGGCCGGTCGGACCTGGCGCTGTGGGACGTGGCGCGCGATCCGCCGTCGCTGCTGCGGCCGGGGACGCGGGTCCGCTTCGTGGTCCGGGAGGGGGCGCGGTGATCGAGGTCGTGCGTCCGGGGCCGCTGGCGACGGTGCAGGATCTCGGCCGTCCGGGGCACGCGCATCTGGGGGTGCCGTGCTCGGGCGCCGCCGACGGCCGCGCGCTGCGGCTGGCCAACCGGCTGGTCGGTAATCCGGAGGGGAGCGCCGCGGTCGAGTTCACGCTGGGCGGGGGCGCGCTGCGGTTCGTGGAGGCGGCCTGGGTCGCGGTGACCGGCGCGTCCGTTCCGGTCGGGGCGGAGGGGCGCCCGTACGCGATGAACGCGCCGTGTCGCGTGCCCGCGGGCGCCGTCCTGGAGCTGGGCATGCCCGCTCGGGGGTTGCGGAGCTATCTCGCGGTACGGGGCGGTCTGGCCGTCGAGCCCGTTCTGGGGAGCCGTTCCACGGATTTGCTGTCCGGCCTGGGGCCCGCGCCGCTGTCGCCCGGCGACCGGCTGCCGGTGGGGCCGTCCACAGGGCTGGACGACATCAGGGTGGACATCGCGCCCTCACCGGAACCGCCCGAGGTCCCGGAGCTGCGCGTCCTGCCCGGGCCCAGGGACGACTGGTTCACGCCCGGCTCGCTCACGACGCTGGTCACACGCCCGTACGAGGTGACCTCGGAGAGCAACCGCGTGGGGGTGCGCCTGGACGGGCCCCCGCTCACCCGGGCGCGCGAGGGGGAGCTGAGCAGCGAGGGCATGGTCACGGGCGCGGTCCAGGTGCCCCCGAACGGGCTGCCGATCCTCTTCCTGACCGACCATCCGACGACCGGCGGCTACCCGGTGGTCGCCGTGCTGGCCACGTCCGACATCCCGGTGGCGGCGCAGCTGCGTCCGGGCCAGCGCATCCGCTTCCGCACCTGACCCGGCGCCCGGGACGGCGTCCGGGCACCGGGTCGAGAGCAGGCTCGGCGGGGCCGCTCGGCCGAGGCTCAGGTGAGCGGGGCGGGCGAGCTGTGCGGGAGGTGGGCGACGTCGTTGTAGCCGCGGAGCGACCAGACGCCGTTCACCACGATCAGGCGCGAGATCGAGCAGTTGTCCGCGCCCACGAACGCGAACGGCCGCGAACCGGTGGCCAGGGCGAACGTCTGCCCGATGACGCCGCCGTGCGTGAACACCACCACGCGACCCTCCGGATGGGCGGCCGCGATGCGGTCGACGCTGTCGCGCACCCGGGCCTCGAGCCGCTCCGCGGACTCGGCCCCGGGGATGACGTCCCAGCGCTCCTCGGCGCGCACGCGCAGCGCGACCGGGTCGTTCTCGGCGAACTTGACGCGGAAGTACCCGCCCTCCCATTCGCCCAGGTGCACCTCGCGCATGCCCGGCTCGACGATCGGGTCGAGGCCGAGCCGCCGGGCGAGCGGCTCGGCGGTCTGCGCGGTGCGCCGCAGCGTGGTCACGTAGATCGCGTCGACCCGCTCCTTGCCGAGGCGCTCGCCGACCAGCTCGGCCTGCTCGCGCCCCTCGGGCGCGAGGTCGGGATCGCTCTGCCCGTCGACCAGCTCGAACGGCCGGTCGGGGTGGAACTCCGCGGAGGCGCCGTGCCGGACCAGCAGGATCTCGGTCGCGCCCGCCGGGGGCGTGTACGGTCGCTGCCGGTACGTCTGGGTGCTCTGGGGGGCGGGAGTCTCTGGGTTTTCGGGGGTTCCGGGGGCGCTTGGAGAGGCGGAGGTCTGCCGGTCCGAGGTCGCATCCTGATCTGCCACGGACCGCACCTTAACCATCGTCTCCCCCGCCGCGTCCCGCCGGGGCCGCCCTACCGGTCAGGACGCCGTCAGCGCGCGCACACGGGCGACCTCCTCCTCCAGCGGGGCGGCCGGGACGTCCTCGAACGGCGTGACCGCGATGTCGCCGTTCTCGGCCGCCCAGACTCCGGCGACCCGGCCCTCGTGCAGCACCACCGGGGAGATCCACCCGGCGGCGCGGCTGACCTCGGACCGGCGGTCGGGCGGGACGAGGTACGCGGCGCCCGTCCCGGCGCCAAGGACGTACTGGTCGAACGCGCCGAGCAGCCGCACCGAACGGGTCGGCGGGGTGTCCAGGAGTTCGTCGAGGTGCTCGCGCAGCACGTGCATCGGGACACCCTCGACCTCGACCGTCGCCAGCCTGTCCTCCACCGCCGTGAACCAGCTCCTGACGTCCTTCTTCCGGCTCGCCTTCCGCGTCAGCCAGTTGTCGAACGCCTCGGGCGTGGCGGGGCCGTGCGCGCCCAGGAAGGCGGGCAGGACCGTGCGCGCGGCCTCCTCGGGCGGGGGCGGCGCCGTCCAGCCGGGGACGGTGTGCTCGGGGGCGGCGAAGGTCACCCGCGTGCCCTGGGACGGGCCATAGCAGAGCACGCCCCACCAGGCCAGCGGCTTGAGGAGGGTCCCCCAGCCGGAGCCGAGGACCTCGGCGAGATGACCGGATCCGGTCTGGTCGACGATCGCGGCGGTCAGCTCCTCCCGGGTCAGCGCCGCGCCGCCGGACAGGGCGGTGCGGGCGGCCGCGGCGATCGCCTCCAGGTCGGCGGGCGTCGCGCCGAAGACCCTCTGCCAGCTCGGCTTCTCCCAGTGGCGGGCGGTGGCGCACAGGGCCAGGTGGGCGGGCGCCTCCGCGGCGGGCAGCAGGTGCAGCGTGCCGCGCGCCGCCCACGTCTTGACCAGGGACCGCTCCTCCCACAGCGCCCGCCGCACCTCGCCGGGGGCGGGCCCGGCGCGGCGGACGGCCACCGCCAGCTCGGCCGCCGAGGCGACCTGGGCCTGCACTCCGGCGAGCCGCCCCACGACGGCGGCGACCGGGACGTCCGGCACCGGGGCGCCGCCGGCCGGCTCGAGGAACTGCCGCCGCATCCGCCATGCCAGCACCTGTGGCCAGGTCACCGCCTTCATAGGCGGCATCCCATCACACGCCGCCGACATATCCGCCGCCGCCGGACGACCCTCAGATCAGGCGGTGGGTCAGATCAGGCGGTGGGTGAGCTCGGAGTACGCGGCGTGCACGTCGTCGGCGGTGAGAACGGTCAGATCGGCGGCGGTGGCGGCCGAGCCGAGCTGCGCCGCCCGCAGCGCCCGGGACGCGCCCGCCTTCTCGTAGATGGACCGCGCGAAGCGGCCGTTGCCCAGCTCGTCGATCCGGCCGCGGCCGCAGACCCGCTGGAACAGCAGCGCCAGGTCGTTCAGCGCGGCCTCCTCCCAGTGGTCGCCGCTCTCCTCGGCGATGAGCTGCGCGATCTGCAGCAGTTCGTCGGGCCCGTAGGAGGGGAAGTCGACCCGCGCGTCGAACCGGGAGGCCAGGCCCGGGTTGGACGACAGGAAGCGGTCCATGTCGGCCTCGTACCCCGCCAGCACGATGACCAGCCGGTCGCGGTCGTCCTCGGCCCGCTTGAGCAGCGTCTGCACCGCCTCCGACCCGAACGCGTCGCCGCCGCTGTAGCCCGGGTTGATCAGCCCGTACGCCTCGTCCACGAACAGCACCCCGCCCAGCGCCGAGTCGACCACCTTGTTGGTCTTCAGGGCGGTGGCGCCCAGATGGTCGCCGACCAGGTCGGCGCGCTGGCACTCGACCACCGACGGGCGGGCCAGCAGCCCCAGCGCGGCGAAGATCCGGCCCAGCACCCGCGCCACCGTGGTCTTGCCGGTGCCCGGCGGCCCGGTGAACACGAAGTGCCGGGTCGGCGGGCGGGTGACCAGGCCCTGCTCCTGCCGCATCCGGGCGACCTGGAGCTGCGCGGCGATCTCCCGGACCTGCCGCTTGACCGGGGCCAGCCCGATCATCGCGTCCAGCGAGCCGAGCGCCTCGTCCAGGGTCGGGGTCTCGGCGTAGCCGCGGTAGCGCTCGGTGACCTCCGCGTAGGCGGTCTCCACGTCCTCGGCGCGCACGGTGACCAGGTCGTCGGCGGTCGGCCGCCGCCCGGTCGGCGCCGCCGCGGCGTCCCCGACCACCCGCACGTCGCGGGCGCGGGCCGCCGCCTCGGTCAGCGTGCGGACGAACCGGCCGTTGCCCAGCTCGTCGACGATGCCGCGGCGCTCCACCTCGCGGAACCGGGCGGCCAGCCGCTCCCGGGCCGCCTCGTCGAGCCGGTCGTCGCGCAGGCAGGTGTGGTACTCGGCGATCTTCAGCAGTTCCTCGGGCCGGTAGGAGGGGAAGTGCACGCGGGTGCCGAAGCGCGAGGCCAGGCCGGGGTTGGAGGCCAGGAACTCGCTCATCTGCGCCTCGTACCCGGCCAGGATGATCACCAGGTTGTCGCGGTCGTCCTCGGCCCGCTTGAGCAGCGTCTGCACGGCCTCGTTGCCGAACCGGTCCGGCTGGCCCTCGGCGGCGTTGACCAGCGCGTACGCCTCGTCCACGAACAGCACCCCGCCCAGCGCCGAGTCGACCAGCTGGTTGGTCTTGATCGCGGTGGCGCCGAGGTACTCGCCGACCAGGTCGGCGCGGTGCGCCTCCACGACCGAGGGGGTGGGCAGCAGCCCGAACGCGTAGAAGATCTTGGCCAGGACGCGGGCCACGGTGGTCTTGCCGGTGCCGGAGGGGCCGACGAACACGAAGTGCCGCATCGGCTTCTCGGTCGGCACCCCCGCGGCGGCCCGCAGATGCGCGGCCTCGATGGACGCGGCGATCGAGCGGACCTGCCGCTTCACCGGCTCCAGCCCGATCATCGCCTCCAGTTCGGCCAGCGCCTCGGCGACCGAGATCTCGGGGGCGGCCTCGCCGCCGCCCGGCCGATCCTTGCGGCCCGCGCCCGAGGCCGCCGCGGCGGGCGCGGGGTCGGGCGTCTGGGCGGCGACGCGCTGCTCGTAGGCCGCCTGGGTGGCCGCCGGGACGCCGCCGGACATCGCCGGGTCGTCCTCGGCCCCGGCCGGGGCCCCGGAACCGGATGCCGGGGAGGGGCCAGAACCGGGAGTGCCGGCGGAGCCGCCGCCGGACGAGGGGCCCGTCCTGGGCCCGCGGTTGTCGGGACGGCGCGGACGATCGGAGAACGGGCGCTTCCCGGGAACCGTCATGGCGCCCCCCTTCGAGTCCGGTTTCGCGTCCGCCTTCGCGTCCGCCCGCTGCTCCTGGACCCAGCCGGTGTCATACGCCTCCGCCGGAACCGAGCGGCGCGCCTGGTCCCACCGGTAGGCCAGCACGGCCAGCGCCGCCACCCAGGCGGGCGCCACGTGCAGGGCGGGCAGCGGGTTCGCCATGGCCGCGGTGAGCAGGCCCGCCGCGGCCAGGGCCAGCAGCGCCGTCCGCCACGGCGCGTACCCGCGCAGCCGCAGCGCCACGAACGCGACCGGCACCGCCAGCAGCGCCAGCAGCGGCGCGGCGTCGACCGGGAGCCCGGCGGCGCCGCGCGGGTACAGCCGTCCCAGCGGCACCGACGCCGCGAGCCAGCAGGCGAGCACCGACACCACCGCCATGCCGGCCGGGGAGCGCAGCACCAGATGGACGACCACCAGCAGGATCAGCGTGAACGCGGCGGCGACGGCGGTGCCGGCCACCGGCGTCTCCAGCAGCACCGCGCCCGCCACCACCAGCGCGACCAGCAGCAGCCCGCCGAGGAAGCGCAGGCCGGGCTGGATCTGGAAGTAGCGCCACCGCAGGCGCTCGAAAAGATCCCGCGCCGCGGTGGCGACCGCGGGGCGAGAACGGGATCTCCGGAACGCAGCCATACAAGGCGAGTAAAGCGCAGTGACCGTCATTACGGGACTCCCCGGAGCGTCTTCGTCGAGTCGTGACATGACGGCGACACGAAGATCACCCGAGTTCTCCGCACGTCAGGGCGGTTTTCACCGGCCCGACCCGCCGCCGTGACGGCGGCCGGGGCCGTTCCCGCGGTCCGCGCCCCCGCGCGGCCCTACCATCGACGGGACCGCGAGCTTCCCACGGAGACCCGTTGAGCGACGAGACAGACGACGGCACCCGCCCGGGCGACGTGACCGCCCTTCCCGGCCTGGACGTGCAGTCCGTACCCGCGGCGCCGCCCGCCGGGCCCGGCCGCGCGGCCGGGTACGCGATCGAGGACGAGCTGTGCGCCGCGCTCGGCCGCGGCGGCCGCCGCCACGCGCCGCGGATCGCCGGCGTGGACGAGGTCGGGCGCGGCGCCTGGGCGGGCCCCGTGGTCGTCTGCGCCGCCGTCACCGACCTCGGCCCGCCCCCGGAACTGCCCGGACGCGGCAAGCGGACCGTGTCCCTGACCGACTCCAAGCTGCTCACCGCGGCACACCGGGAGGGGTTCGCCGAGCTGCTGCCCGGCTGGCTGGCCGGGCACGCCATCGGCGCCGCCTCCCCCGAGGAGATCGACGAGATCGGCATGACCGCGGCGCTGCGGCGCGCCGCAGTCCGGGCCCTGGAGGCGCTGCCGGAGCCGCCCGACGTGGTGATCCTGGACGGCGCGCACGACTTCCTGCGGGGGCCGTGGCGGGTCCGCTGCGAGGTCAAGGCCGACCAGCGCTCGGTCACGGTGGCCGCCGCGTCGGTGCTGGCCAAGGTGCACCGCGACCGGCTGATGGCCGCGCTGGACGGCGAGTTCCCCGCCTACGGGTTCGCCGACAGCGCCGGATACCCCTCCCCCGTCCACCAGAAGGCGCTGGAGGAGCACGGCCCGACGCCGCACCACCGCATGTCGTGGTCCTACCTGGACGACCTGCCCCGCTGGCGGCACCTGAAGAAGCACCGCGACCCGGCGGCGGGCGAAGGCCAGCTCAGCCTCCTGTAGGGCGCGTCTGGGCCTCCCCTCGCGGCGGCTCCGTACGAGGGTTCCGCCCTGGAGTCATCCCCGGTTCCTGGGGTACGCCGCCGGATACAGGAGGTGTGTTCCATGGAAGCCGTCGTGAAGAAGCTGATGCGTGAAGCGGGCCAGACCTACGCCGAAGAGGCCGGGGTTCCGTTGAAGGATCAACCGGCGGCGCTTTTCAAGCTGCTGGTGCTGGCCAACCTGATGAGCGCCCGCATCACGGCGGACATCGCGATGGCCGCGGCCCGGGAACTGTTCGAGGCCGGCGGCGGCACCCCCCGCGGCATGAACAAGCTCAGCTGGCAGGAACGGGTGGACGCGCTCGGCCGCGGCCACTACGTGCGCTACGACGAGAGCACCGCCACCCGCCTAGGCGAGATGGCCGAACTCGTCCAGGACAAGTACAACGGGGACCTGCGCCGCCTGCCCATCGAGGCCGAGCGGGACGTCGAACGGGCCGCCGAGCTGCTCAAGGAGTTCAAGGGCATCGGCCCGACCGGCGTCGACATCTTCTGCCGCGAGGCGCAGCAGGTCTGGCCGTGGCTCCGCCCGTACTTCGACGAACAGGCCCGCAAGGGCGCCGACAGGCTCGGCCTGCCCTCCGACCCCAAACGGCTCGCCGACGAGGTTCCCGACAGGGACCTCGCCCGTTTCGCCGCCGCGCTCGTCCGCGCGGCCCGCGACAAGAAGCTCGCCGACGCCGTCAAGGGGTGATCGCGGGCGCTCGCGACCGCCCCGGCGTGCCCGCCGGGGCGTGTGGCGGTCCCGGCGGAGGCGGCGGTTCGGTCAGTCCTTGCCCTTCGCCGCCACCCATTCGAGGTTCCAGCCGTAGGCCTGGTCGACCGACATCTTGCCCCAGCGCGGCCGGCCGGGCGGCGGCAGGACGAACCGGCCCTCCCGGCGCACCACCAGCTCGCCGCCGACGTTCTCGATGAGCGCCAGGACGGCGTCGCGGGAGGCGTCCACGCAGTCGCTGATGCGCATCTCGATCGGCGGGGCGCCCAGCGGGTACAGGGTGGCGATCGCGTCCAGGCCGCGGAAGTCGTCGGCGCCGTCGTAGATCTCGGCGAAGACCAGGATCCGCTTGAAGTCGGCGGTGTGGTCGAGGTTGATCGTGAGGTTCTCGCCGGTGCTGACCGCCCCGGAACGGTCGTCGCGGTCGAGGAGGATGTAGGGCGGGCGGTCCAGGGCGCCGAAGTCGCCGAGGGCGTGGATGATGCCCTTTCGGCCGTCCTGGAGCTCCCACAGGCAGCACAGGTCCAGGTCGAGGTCGACGCCGCGGCGGAGCTTGCCGAGCAGGCCCTTGGCGGCGCCCTCCTTGGCGGTCCAGTTGAGGTTCACCCGCATGTTGCCGCCGGTGGCGCCGTGCTTGGTCAGCGACACCGACGGGGAGCTCTTGGTCAGCGAGATCGTCCCGCCGGTCTGCTGCCCGCCCACGGGCGGAGCGGGGGTCGCCGGAGCGGGCGGCGGCGGCACGGGCGCTTGGGCCGGGGGCGGCGCCATCGGCGGCTGACCGGGCGGAGCGTACTGGCCGGGCGCGGGCGGCGGCGGCATCGGGGTCTGGCCGGGCGGGGCGAACTGGTGCTCGGGCGCGGGCGGCGGCGCGGGAGCGGCCGGCGCGGGCGGGGCCGGAGGCGCGGCCGGCTGCGGCGGCGCCGGAGGAGCGGCCTGCGGAGGCGCGGGAGCGGGCGACGGCGCGTCGTCGACGGAGATGCCGAAGTCGGTGGCCAGCCCCGCCAGCCCCGAGTCGTAGCCCTGGCCGACCGCGCGGAACTTCCACGCGCCCTGCCGCCGGTACAGCTCGCCCAGCACGAACGCGGTCTCGGTCGTGGCCCCCGGGTTGTCGAACCGGGCCACCTCCGTCCCGGCCGCAGCGTCCACCAGCCGCACGTACAGGCCCTGGAACTGCCCGAACGAGCCGCCGTCCGAGGACGCCGCGATCACGATCCGCTCGATGTCGGCCTCGACGCCGTTCAGGTCCACCGCCAGCAGGTCGCGCACGGTCGGCCCGGGCTGCTTGCCCTCGTGCCGCACGGCGCCCGAGGCGTGCGCCGGCTGGTTGTAGAACACGAAATCGTCGTCCGACCGCACCCTGCCGGTGCCCGCGAGCAGCAGCGCGGAGGCGTCGGCGTCGGGCACGCCGGGGCCGCCCTGCCAGCCCAGCTCGATCTTCACCGACGGCACCGGCACCGGTGTGTTGGCGCCCTTCTGCATGGACATGAACGCTCCTCATCCTCGTCCGACGTCCCCAACCTATGGCCCGCCGGACGCGCCGGGCGACCGCGCCGCCCCGTCCCCGCGCCCGTGTCCCGCCCCCGTCCCCACCTGGAACGCTCGCGCGATGCTCGCGCCGAGGGTCATACTCACGTGCGGGCACCCCGGGCCCGCAGGCGGGGAAGGAGTCGACGGCATGCGCTCTCGGCCGCTGTACGACATCGTGGCGCTGTTCGCGCGGCTCGGTATCGGCGCCGTCTTCATGGCGCACGGCTGGCAGAAGATCGAGGCCGGTATCACCGCGACCGGCCGGTCGTTCGACCAGCTCGGCGTCCCGTTCCCGACCGGCGCCGCCGTGTACGCCGCGTTCGTGGAGCTGCTGGGCGGGGCCGCGCTGGTCGCCGGGCTGGGGCTGCCGGTGGTCGGGGTGCTGCTGTTCGTGGACATGGCGGGCGCGTTCGTGTTCGTGCACTCGGGCGAGGGACTGTTCGTGGTGGACGACGGCACCGCGCGCAACGGCTACGAACTGGTGCTCGTGCTCGGCCTGGCCAGCCTGCTGTTCGCCGCCGGGGCCGGGGGCCGGCTGACCGCCGACCAGTGGCTGCCGGGAGGGCGTTCGGGCCGCGGGCGCGGGATACGCCGCTCGGAACGCGCTCGCGAGGACGAGGACGACGACGGCCAGAGCTTCGTGGAGGCCCTCCGGGGCACCGGGGACGAGTCGCCTCCGGCGCTGGAGAAGCCGCCGCCGAGGCCCTCGTCACGGTCCTCGTCCAAATCCGCACCGAAGTCCTCGTCGAAGTCCTCGTCGACGACGGTGCCGCAGGCGGCGGCACGTCCCGAGCCGCCCCCGCCCGGGGGAGACGCCCGGCTGGCCACCGACATCGTCTCGGGCACCGCGGGCACCGAGGACGACACGCTCGTCGCCGGGCGCCGCAAGCCGCAGCGGCGGCGGCGCTCGTCCGACACCCAGCCGATGAAGCGGGACCAGAGCGGCGGCACCGGCACGTCCTGACACGGCCGGCGGCCGGTCAGGGGACGCGGGCCGTCCAGTCGCGCGTGCCGAACTTCTCGGCGACGAGCTTCTCCGCCGACCGCAGCTCCGCGCCGGTGACGCCGTCGCCGGACAGCCCGTACCGGCCGCGGAAGTGGCCGATCATCCGCTCGATGATCTCCTCGCGGGGCAGCCCGGTCTGGCGGCGCAGCGGATCCACCCGCTTGGCGGCGCTGGCGATGCCCTTCCCGGACAGCTTCTCCCTGCCGATCCGCAGCACCTCCAGCATCTTGGCGGCGTCGATGTCGTAGGCCATGGTCACGTGGTGCAGCACGGCCCCGGCCGCCAGCCGCTTCTGCGCCGCGCCGCCGATCTTGCCCTGGTCGGAGGTGATGTCGTTCAGCGGCCGGTACCACGCGCTGACGCCCAGTTCCCCGAGCGCGCCCAGCACCCAGTCGTCCAGGAACGCGTAGCTCTCGGCGAACGACATGCCCGCCACCAGCGACTCGGGCACGTACAGCGAGTAGGTGATGGTGTTGCCGGGCTCGACGAACATCGCGCCGCCGCCGCTGATCCGGCGGACCACCCGCACCCCGTGCCGCTCGGCGGCCGCGGCGTCCACCTCGTTGCGCAGCGACTGGAAGCTGCCGATGATCACGGCGGGCGAGGCCCACTCCCACACGCGCAGCGTGGGCGGGCGCCGCCCGGCCCCGACCTCCTCCGCCAGGACCTGGTCGAGCGCCATGTGCAGCGCCGGATCCTGGGGCTCCTCGTGGACGAGCCGCCACGGATGGTCGCGCCAGTCCGAGGCGTGCGCCAGGGCCCGCCGGACGGCGATCCCGATCGCCTCCGCCGACACGCCCAGCATCACCGTGCCCCGGGGCAGACCGCGTTCGATCCGGGCGGCGATGTCGTGCGCCTCCAGCGCGGCGGGCAGGCCGTCCAGCGCCGTGTTGACGGCCTCCAGCGCCTCGTCCGGCTCCAGGAAGAAGTCACCGCTGATCCGCGGCGACTTCAGCAGGCCGTCCGCCACCTCCAGGTCGGCGACCACCAGCTTCCCGCCGGGCACCTTGTACTCACCGTGCATCACGTCCATGCCAACCGCCGCGCCGCGGCCCCGATTCCTGCGGCCTCGGCGGACGCGGCCTCGGCGGACGCGGCGTCAGCGGACGCGGCCGCGCGGCTTCAACGGCGTCTCCGGCAGCGGCGGGGCCGGAACGGGCGGGCCGTCGTAGCCGCGCACCTCGCCGAACCGGTCGCCGCCCATCCAGTCGGCGCGGGCCTGCGCGATCTCCTCGCCGGTCCGGCCGACGAAGTTCCACCACATGACCAGCTTCTCCTCGAACGGCTCGCCGCCCAGCAGTACCAGGCCGCCGTCGCCGTCCACCGCCCGCAGCGGCAACTCGCGCCGACCGCAGCCCAGGTAGAGCATCGAACCGGGCTCCACCCGCTCGCCGTCGACCTCGACGACGCCCGACATGGTCAGCGCGGCGTACTCGAAGTCGGGCTCGACCGGCAGCCGCGCGTCCGCGCCGTCCGCCAGGGCGATGTCGGCGCCGACGATCGGGGTGTACGCGGTGCCCGGCGACGCCGCCCCGTCCAGTTCGCCCAGGATCACGGTGGCCTCGAAGCCGGTGCCGCCGGTGCCGCCGGCGACGACGGGCAGGTCGGTGTGGTGCTCGAACGCGGGCTCCGCGTGCCGGTTCCCGTCGGGCAGGGCCACCCACAGCTGCGCGCCGTGCAGGTAGCGGGCGTGGTCGCGCGGCGACTCCTCCGAATGGGAGATCGCCCGGCCCGCCGTCATCAGGCCGAGTTCCTTGGGACGCACGGTCTGCAGGCTGCCGACGCTGTCGCGGTGCAGCACCTCCCCGGCGTGCAGCCAGCTCACCGTCTGCAGGCCGATGTGCGGGTGCGGCGGCACCTGCATCCCCGGCTCGTCGGCGATGTCGTCGGGGCCGTAGTGGTCGACGAAGCACCACGCGCCGACCATCCGGCGGCCCAGGCCGGGCAGCAGCCGCCGCACGACGGTGCTCTCCCCCAGCGGTACCCGGCGCGGCGCCAGCAGCTCGTGCACCGGCCCGTCCGCGACGCCGTCCCGTCCCCCGCACATCACCGGAGCCGGCCGCAACTGAAGATCGCTCACCCTGCCACCCCTTTCCACCACGACTGTACGGTGCCGCCCGGGGTGTCATGATCCGGCGGGCGCGGCGCCGGAGGTTCAGCGTCCGCCACCACGCTCCCGTACACCCATGCCGCGCAGCTACGGCGCACCGCGAAAGCCCGCCCGAAGGGGCTGCCTACGGGGCGTGCGCGCGGAGGGCCGCGATCAGCCACTCGTAGGCGGGGACGGCGGGCGGCTGCGGAAGGCGTCCCTGGATGATCGCCAGCAGTTGCCAGTACCGCTCGACCCGCGCGTCGGCGAACAGCTCGAGCTCGCCGGCCAGCCGGACCCGCGCGCCCGCGGGCACCTCCGGCGCGACGAGCCGGTCGAGGACGGCCCGCCCCTCGGCCGACCCCGGGTCGACGCCGTCCGCCAGCGCCCGTCCCGCGTGCTCCGCGACCGCGTAGTAGTCGATCTCGACCGAGAGTTCGTCCGAGCCGCCCGAGGCGACCGCCATGGCGCGGACCCGGCGGCGGAAGTCCTCGTCCGCGACCAGTTCCCCGAGCTCGATCCACGCGTCGACCTGCTCGGGCGCCGGGTCGTCGGGCAGCTCGGCGGGCAGCCGCCGCATGCTCTCCGCGATGCCCATCGCCGGCGCGTCCGGGTCGATGCCCGCCACCACCTCCTGGACGAAGTCGTCGATGATCTGCTGCCGCTCGCGGGCGGACAGCCTGGCCAGTCTGTGCATCAGCAGCGTCTCCTCGATCGTGCTCTCGCGCTTGGCGACCGTGCTGAGCACCGCGCGGCGCAGCCGCAGCGTGCGGATCTCGGCGTCCAGCGCGGCGACCTGCGCGGCCGCCACCTCCGACAGCGTGGTGGCGCGGGCCAGGACCGCCCGCGTCACCTCCAGCCCGAGCCCCAGCTCGCGCAGCGTCCGGACGAGGTCGACGCGGGCCACCGCCTCGGCGTCGAACAGGCGGTACCCGCCCGCGGACCGGCCCGCCGGAGGGACCAGCCCCTCATCCGACCAGAACCGGATCGTCCGGGCCGGGACACCGCACCGGTCGGCGAGCTGCCCGATCGTGAACAGTTCCGCGCTCGTGCTCATGCGACGACTGTGCACCTTCCACCCGCTGCAACCTCAAGCCGCCGCCGCGCCGCCCTTCGGGACGGCCGTCAGGACGGCGGCCAGGAGGGCGGTCCCCGCGCCGATGCTCACCGAGTGCCGGAGGACGGCCACGACGGGGAGTTCGGCGCGCCAGACCGAACGCGACACCGGTCGCGGACATCCCCACGGTGACCGCGTTGAGCGCCACCCACCCGGCGGTTCGGACGTCGTCCGGCCCATGGCCGACGTCCGCACCGGCTCGGCGCCGACCGACCCGTCCACCACCTGACCCCGCCCTTCGCCCGAACGCCCGCCGCCCGCCACCGGCGATCTTTCCGCGGACGGCCGGCACGCGGATCCCGCCACGAGGGGAGCATCGCGCCGTTCCCCTCACCCCTCCGGGGACGCGGGCGGCACGCTCGACGAGACCGGAGACAAGCGAAGAGCGGGGCACCGGCACGTCGCCGGTACCCCGCTCTGACCAGGCGCTTCACGGCCTGGCGGCGCTCACCGTTAGCTGCAGCCGCTGGTGGAGCCGCAGCCCTCGCAGACGTAGCAGCTGCCCGCCGGGCGCATCTTGGTGCCGCAGGTCAGGCACAGGGGCGCGTCCGCCGTACGGCCCTGGCGGCTCTCGATGACCTCCATGGACGAGTGGGCCTGCGCGGCCGGCGCGTTCGCCGCCGGGGCCGCCGCGGCCGGACGGGTGATCTCCGCCGTCTGGGCCAGGCTCTCCCGGTCGAGCTGGTCGTCGTGCTGCAGGCTGGCCGGGTCCTCCCCGTTGACCTGCATCGCCCGCTCCTTGGCCGACAGGATGCCCATCTCCGCGCGGGTCTCGTACGGCAGGTGGTCCAGGGCCAGGCGGCGGAAGATGTAGTCCATCACCGAGGTCGCCATCCGGATGTCCGGGTCGTCGGTCATCCCGGCCGGCTCGAACCGCATGTTGGTGAACTTCTCCACCCAGGTCTCCAGCGGCACGCCGTACTGGAGGCTGATGGAGATCGCCATGGAGAAGGCGTCCATTACGCCGGCCAGCGTGGAGCCCTGCTTGCCGAGCTTGAGGAACACCTCGCCGACGCCGTCGTCGGGGTAGGACGAGGCGGTCATGTAGCCCTCGGCGCCCGCGACGGAGAAGCGGGTGACGGTCGCCGGGCGCTGCTTGGGCAGCCGCTTGCGGACCGGGCGCGGCGCCACGGCCTCGGCCGGGGCCTCCTCGGCCCTGGTCTCCGCGGACGTCTTGGCGGCGGAGAGCGGCTGGCCGACCTTGCAGTTGTCGCGGTAGATCGCCAGCGCCTTGAGGCCGAGCCGCCAGCCCTCGAAGTAGACCTTCTCGATGTCCTCGATGGTGGCCTGCTCGGGCATGTTGACGGTCTTGGAGATCGCGCCGGACAGGAACGGCTGGGTCGCCGCCATCATCCGCACGTGCCCCATCGGGCTGATCGCCCGCTCGCCCATCGCGCAGTCGAACACCTCGTAGTGCTCGGGACGCAGCCCGGGCGCGTCCACGACGTGGCCGTGCTCGCCGATGTACTCGACGATCGCCTCGATCTGCTCCTGCTGGTAGCCCAGCTTCTTCAGGGCCCGCGGCACCGTGTGGTTGACGATCTGCATCGACCCGCCGCCGACCAGCTTCTTGAACTTCATCAGCGCCAGGTCGGGCTCGATGCCGGTGGTGTCGCAGTCCATCATCAGGCCGATGGTGCCGGTCGGGGCCAGCAGCGACGCCTGCGCGTTGCGGTAGCCGTGCCGGTCGCCGGTCTTGAGGCAGTCCTGCCACTGCTTGGTCGCGGCGGCGTGGATCGCCTTGTCGATCTCGTCGAGCGTGCGGATCCCGTCGTTGGCGGCGGCGTGCTTGCGCATGACCCGCTTGTGGGCCTCGGCGTTGCGGGCGTAGCCCTCGTAGGTGCCGACCACCCCGGCCAGCTCCGCGGAGCGGCGGTAGGCCACGCCGGTCATCAGGGACGTGATCGCGGCGGCCAGCGAGCGGCCGCCCTCGGAGTCGTAGGCGTGCCCGGTGGCCATCAGCAGCGCGCCCAGGTTCGCGTACCCGATGCCCAGCTGCCGGTAGTCGCGGGTGGTCTCCGCGATCTTCTCGGTCGGGAAGTCGGCGAAGGTGATCGAGATGTCCATCGCGGTGATGATCAGCTCGGTCAGCTTGACGAACTTCTGGACGTCGAAGGCGCCGTCCTCGCGCAGGAACTTCAGCAGGTTGATGCTGGCGAGGTTGCAGGAGGAGTTGTCCAGCGACATGTACTCCGAGCAGGGGTTGCTGGCGGTGATGCGGCCCGACTCGGGGTTGGTGTGCCAGTCGTTGATCGTGTCGTCGTACTGGATGCCGGGGTCGGCGCACTCCCATGCCGCCTTGGCCATCAGCCGGAACAGCTCCTTGGCCCGGACCTTCTCGACGATCTCGCCGGTCAGGCGGGCGCGCAGCCCGAACTCGCCGTCGGACTCCACCGCGCGCATGAACTCGTCCGACACCCGGACCGAGTTGTTGGCGTTCTGGTACTGGACGCTGGCGATGTCCCGGCCGCCCAGGTCCATGTCGAAGCCGGCGTCGCGGAGGGCGCGGATCTTGTTCTCCTCGCGCGCCTTGGTCTCGATGAACTCGGCCACGTCGGGGTGGTCCACGTCCAGCACGACCATCTTCGCGGCCCGCCGGGTGGCGCCGCCGGACTTGATCGTCCCGGCGGAGGCGTCGGCGCCGCGCATGAAGGACACCGGCCCGCTGGCGGTGCCTCCCGAGGACAGCAGTTCCTTGCTGGAGCGGATCCGCGACAGGTTCAGCCCGGCGCCCGAACCGCCCTTGAAGATGACGCCCTCTTCCTTGTACCAGTCCAGGATCGACTCCATGGTGTCGTCCACGGACAGGATGAAGCAGTTGTGCACGCGGAGGTTGTCGGACAAGTACTCCCCGCTCTCGGTCTGGATGTCGTAGACATCCATCGGACCGAGATTCTCGATCCGCGCGATCTCCAGCCGCTTGGTCTCCCTGGCGCCCAGTCCCGGCTTCTCGAAACTCTCGTGCAGCTTGAGCGACTTGACCGGGTCGACGAACCCGATCTCGTCGCAGAAGATCCGGCGATCGCCCGCCGTCTGAATGCGAAGGGTCCAGCACAGCTTCTGGTCAGGGCGGCTGGGCTTCTTGACGCCCACGCGCGAGTAGATTCCGAAACGCAGCAGCAGCCGTTGCATGCCCCGGATCAGTTCTTCCGAGATCATGTCGACTTCGACGACGGTCGAGCGCTCGCGCTCCGACACGAAGCCCTCGGCCTGGAAGACGCTGCGCAGGTACGCCGCGACGACCGGAAGCGGCGCCTCGAACAACCGCTCGGGGACGACCATGTCGACGCCCCGGGCATGCAGCCCCCAGGCGTCCACGAACTCCCTGAGCACCTCGCCGTAGAGTCGGGTGCGACGGCCGTCCAGCGCAGGGTCCTGCGTCTCGAATGTGCGCTCGTGCCGATGCACGCCGGGGAACACCAGGTTGAGCTGCCGGTCGACCCATGCCAGCTCGGCCTCGGTGACCGTCATCGCCTCGATGGTCAGGGACCGGTTGGTGCCGTGCTCGTACTGCCCGACGAACCCGTCCGACTGGAGCCAGCCGGCCAGCGCCGCCTCCGCGATCGCCCGCGCGGTGATCTCCGCCTCGCCGTACGAGTCACGGCGGTGCCACTCCAGCTTGTCGCCGGAGCGCAACTCGCCCGCGGGCACGAAGGCGCCGTACTTGTCGTCGCTCGCCTTCCAGACCAGGTGGTCGGCCGTGACGTCGAGCGTGTAGCCGGCCTTGGTGTGCAGGCGCAGGACGTCTTTCACACCGTTGGCCTTGGTGGCCAGGATGCGGGTGACACCGTGGGCGTCGTACACCTTGGTCCCGACGGCGTCGGCATCCACGAGCCTGCCGATGGGGATAAGGCCGGCGGGTGTGCTGACCAGGGCGCCGTAGGGCTGGCACGCGGACACCTGCTGCGGGGACCTGGTGCCCACGTTGAACCAGACCGGCGAGTTGAAGCTGAACATCTGGTGGACCAGCGCGTACTTCAGCTCGTGGTCGAAGACCTCGGCGTCCTGCTCGGAGGCGAAGTAGCCGTGCGCCAGGCCGGTGTCGACGTACATCTTCACGACGCGGTCGACCAGCTGCTTGAGGCTCCATTCCCGCTGCGGCGTTCCGACCGCGCCGCGGAAGTACTTGGACGCCACGATGTTGACGGCGTTCACCGACCAGAAATCGGGGAATTCGACGCCGCGCTGCTCGAAGTTCACCGAGCCGTCGCGCCAGTTCGTCATGACGACGTCACGACGCTCCCAGCGCAGTTCGTCGTACGGATGCACGCCGGGCGTGGTGAAGATGCGCTCGATCTTGAGCCCCTTGCGGCCCCCCTTGCCGCGCCGGGATGCCGAGCCGCTCACCGTCTCCGTCATGCCTTCCCCCTCTCGGGCCCTCGCCCCGGGCCCTGTTCAGGACAACCCCGCCCGGCGGCCCGGAAATCCCGGCCGCGGGCTCTTCTTCTGTGCTGATCTGTGTGCTGCGATCTGCTGCTTGACCTGCTGCTCGAACCGCCCTCACCGGGGCGGGGCGGGCTCCCCCGAGGAACCTCTCGTGCGCAGCGACTCGATCTCCCGGGCGAAGTCGTCCAGCGACTCGAAGCTCCGGTAGACCGAGGCGAACCGCAGGTAGGCGACCTCGTCGAGCTCGCCGAGCGGTCCGAGAATGGCCAGGCCGACCTCGTGCGAGGGGATCTCGGCGGCTCCGGTGGCCCGGATCGCCTCCTCCACCCGCTGCCCCAGCTTGGCCAGCGCATCCTCGTCCACCGGGCGGCCCTGGCAGGCCCTGCGCACCCCGGCGATGATCTTTTCCCGGGAGAACGGCTCGGTGACCCCGCTGCGCTTGGCCACCATCAGGAGCACGTTCTCCTGCGTCGTGAATCGCTTGCCGCATTCCTGGCACGAACGGCGGCGCCTAATGGCGGAGCCGTCGTCGGTGGAACGGCTGTCGATCACTTTGGTGTCGGGGTTTCGGCAGAACGGGCAGTGCACGCGTTCGCCTCCTTCCCCTTGCACCCGGAAAACCAGTGACCACAAGAACACAACTTATGGTTAATGACATCCGTGTAACTACTAGATGTTGTGGTCAACCGTACGAGGATCCGGGGGGCTGCGCAACCTGGATCGCACGGTCCGCTCGTAGACCCTGGTCACATGGAGCCTCCTTCGGCCCCTCCGGCGTGTCGGCCACACCAGGCCCCAAAACCCCACAAACCACTCGTGCCCGTCCCGGTCGAACGACCGGAACGGGCACGGCGGACGGGCCCGCGAGCCCCTGCCCGCACGGGCCTCCGCGGCCCCGTGCGGGGGCACTCGCGGGCACTCGCGGGCGCTCGCGGGTGCTCGCGCGAACGCTCAGTGCGCGGCGACGAGGGCCGCGATCTCCCCGACGGCGCTCGCCTCCAAGGGGTCGAACCGGTTCTTGGTGACCGCGAACGCCGTCCCGGTCGCCGGGTCCGCGTACGCGCCGCTGCCCCCCATGCCCGGCATCCCGAACACCTCGGGACGGTCCGGCCCGAGCGGCGCCAGCGAATAGCCCAGCGCCCACGTCGCCGCGGACCCCATCACCTCGTCGGTGCCCTCGAACGCCGCACCCGACAGCTCGCGCAAGCGCTCCGGCGACACCAGCCGCACCCCGCCGGTCTCGCCGAGCAGCGCCGCGTACATGCGCGCGGCGGCCCGGGCGGACATCACGCCCCCGGCGGGGATGTCGGACCTCAGGACGTCGCGGCGGTTGGCGTACGCGGCGTCCGGGACGATCTCCGGCGGCATGAGCGCGGCGAACATCCCGGCCACGCCCCTGGCCGCCTCCGCGACCTCCGGCGGCGTCTCCATCCGGGCCAGGCGCCCCAGGTCGGCCTCCGGCACGCCGAAGAACAGCTCGCCGGCCACGCCCAGGGGCCCGGCGACCTCGTCCCGGAGCACCTGCGAGATCGGCTTCCCGGTGGCCCGGCGCACGATCTCGCCGACGATGTACCCGAACGTGTGGGCGTGGTAGGCGGTCCTGGTGCCGGGCTCCCACCACGGCACGCTGCCGGCGATCAGCGCGCACATTCCGTCCCAGTCGCACATGTCCTCGGGCGTGGTGCCGTCCGGGAGGCCCGGGACGCCCACCGTGTGCGTGAGCGCGTGCCGCACCGTCGCCCTGTCCTTGCCGTGCGCCCCGAACTCCGGCCACAGCTCCACGATCGGGGTGTCGTACCCGAACAGCCCGCGTTCGGCCAGCACGTGCGCCACCGTCGCGGTCACGCCCTTGCCCGTGGACGCGCTGTAGAACGGGGTGTCCGGCGTGACCGGCCGCCCGGTGTCCGGGTCGGCGACGCCGGCCACCGCCTCGGCCACCGGCTCGCCGTGCCGGTACACCGACACCTGCACGCCGGTCTCCGCCCCGGTCTCGACCATCCGGTCCACGGCTTCCTGAACGCGCTTCTGCAACATGACGCTCCCTTTCAGTGCCGCACGGCGGCGGTTTCGGTCCGGGGCTCCCCGGCGGTCTCCGTGACGTCGCCGGCCTCCGCATCGCTCGCATCGGCGGCCGGCCCGGCCTGCGCGGCCTGCGCGCCGATCGGCGGCACATGGCGCAGCATGACCGCGATCAGTACGGCCATGCCCGCCACCAGCACGGCACTCACCAGCGCGACCACGTGCAGGCCGCCGGTGTACGCCGCGCGCGCCGATTCGAGGAGCGCCTCGCGGACGGGCGCGGGCAGGTCCGCCGCGGCCGCCACCGCGCCGGGCAGGCCCTCACGCGCCTCACCTGCGCCCGCGGGAACCTCCACCCACGCCCGGTAGAGCGCCGTGCCGAGGCTGCCCAGCAGCGCGATGCCCAGCGCGAAGCCGAACTCGCCGCTGGTCTCGTTCATGGCGGCGGCCGCCCCGGCCTTCTCCGGCGGCGCGGACCCGACCACCAGGTCGGTCGCCAGCGTCACCAGCGGCCCGCTGCCGAGCCCGATCATCGCCCAGCCCGCGACCAGCGTCACCGGGCCGTACCCCGCCCCGACCTGGGTCAGCACCAGCAGCCCGCACGCCGACAGCACCAGGCCCGCGGCGATCAGCCGTCCGGGCCGGAACCGGCGGGCCAGCACCGGCGACACCTGGAAGCCCAGCATGTTGGCGGCCAGCGCGGGCAGCATCCACACCGCCGCGCGCAGCGGCGACAGCCCCTGCACGAGCTGCAGGTGCTGGGTCAGGAACATCATGATCGAGCCCATCAGCAGGGTCGTCCCCATCATCCCCGCCAGCGCCGTGCCGAACGCCCGGTCGCGGAAGAGCCCCAGGTCGAGCAGCGGATCGTCGAGCCGCCGCTGCCGCCGGACGAACAGCGCGCCCATCCCGGCCCCGGCCAGCGCCACCGCCATCGGGACCGGCTGCCAGCCACCCCGGGCCAGCTCCTTGAGCCCGTACACCAGCGGCAGGATCGCGGCGAGCGACAGCAGCACGCTGGCCAGGTCGACGCGGCCCGCGCCGGGCCGGCGGTACTCGGGCAGCAGCAGCGGCCCGAGGACCAGCAGCAGCGCCATCGCCGGCACCCCGAGCAGGAACGCCGACCCCCACCAGTAGTGCTCCAGCAGCGCCCCGCCGACGATCGGGCCGAACGCCGCGCCGCCCATGAAGCAGCCCATCCACACGCCGATCGCCAGCGACCGCTGCCGCGGGTCGCGGAACATCGTGCCGATCAGCGACAGCGTCGAGGGCGCCAGCGTGGCCCCGGCGACGCCCAGCAGCGCCCGCGCCGCGATCAGCATCTCCGGGCCGGTCGCGTACGCCGCCGCCACCGACGCCGCGCCGAACGCGGCCGCGCCGGCGAGCAGCAGCCTGCGCCGCCCGATCCGGTCGCCCAGCCCGCCCATCGTGATCAGGAACCCGGACAGCAGGAACCCGTACACGTCCATGATCCACAACTGCTGGACGGCGCCCGCCCCGAGATCGGCGCTCAGATGCGGCAGCGCCAGCAGCAGCACGAAGACGTCGATCGACACCAGCAGCGCGGCCAGGGCGAGCACGGCCAGCCCGGCCCACTCGCGCCGCCCGGCCCTCGCGTCCACCTCCATGAGACCCCTCCTCCGTGACGCCCCCGCCGGGCGCCTTTCACAGGGAGGTCGGAGCCGCCGCGGCGTTCTCGACACGCCGTCTCAGATCTTTTTTCGGAAGGGCTACCGGGCGGGCATCCGGAGGTGCTGACCCGGCTGGACGACGGAGTCGGACAGGCCGTTGAGGTCGGCGATACGGCGCACGGTCACCCGCGGATCGCCCTCGGGATCATCGCGGACGGCGATGTCCCACAGCGTTTCCCCGGGCCCGACCACCACCGTCTCGGTACGCGCGGGAGAACCGCCTGACGGAGCCTCTTCGCCCTGCCCGCCCGCCCGCGCTCCGGGGCCCGCCACCAGCCAGAACACCACGAGCAGCACGGTCGCGACGAACCCGATCACAACGGCACGCCCTCTCCGGGTGAGCCGGAGGGGCGGTTCGGAGGCATTCATTTCGTGGGCGTTCCAGGCATCTCGTCCGTCGGGCGAACCCGCCATCTCGGCCCTCCGTGGGGTCAGCCGTGAATCCGGCCGGTCGAATGCGTTTTCGATCGAACGTCTGTACGATGTTGTACCGCACCGGTACGACGAAACGCGAGGACATTCTTCGAACAATTGTTTGATCACCGGGTCCGGACGCGATAACGTGCCATGACAAGGAGTGACGGATCCCAGCGCCGGGGAGGCGACGAGCGATGAGCAAGGTCCGGGAGCTGCCCGACGGCCCGATGGACGAGAGCGGGCTCACCCAGCGGCAGCGCATGGTGCTCGAGGTGATCCGCGACTCCGTCCAGCGCCGCGGGTACCCGCCGTCCATGCGGGAGATCGGTGAGGCGGTCGGCCTGACCAGCACCTCCAGCGTGTCGCACCAGCTCCGCGCGCTGCAGCGCAAGGGCTACCTGCGCCGCGACCCCAACCGCCCGCGCGCGGTCGAGGTCCGGGTGCCGGGCACCACGCCCGTCCGCACCGAGGACGAGGCATACGAGGCCGCCGCCGCGGACACCTCTTCCTCCCGTCCCGCCCCCGCGTACGTGCCGCTGGTCGGCCGGATCGCCGCGGGCGGGCCCATCCTGGCCGAGGAGGCGGTGGAGGACGTCTTCACCCTCCCCAAGCAGCTGGTGGGCGAGGGCACCCACTTCCTGCTCAAGGTCACCGGTGACTCGATGATCGAGGCCGCGATCGCCGACGGTGACTGGGTCGTGGTCCGCCAGCAGCCGGTGGCCGAGCAGGGCGACATCGTGGCCGCGATGATCGACGGCGAGGCCACCGTCAAGACCTTCAAGCGCCGCGACGGCCACATCTGGCTCATGCCGCAGAACCCGGCCTACGAGCCCATCCCCGGCGACGAGGCCTCCGTCCTGGGCCGCGTCGTGGCCGTCCTCCGCAAGATGTGACCCGACCCGCTCCACCCGCACGGCGGCCCGGTCCCACGGGCCGCCGTTCGCGTTCCAACCCCCGCCCCGACACCTCTGAACGTGGCCCAGGGGCCCCGGGCTCGGCGTGTGCGCGGGTTCGCCGCCCTGCACGGCCGATCCGGCAGGGCAGCTGCCAGCGTGTCCCGGCGGCTGGGCGCCGTGGGGACGACCATGCCCCTACGGCCGCGCAGCGTGTGCGGTCGGGTTAGGGGATTCGCCCGTGGCACGGTGGGGCGTGCCACGGGCGGGGGTCGTCAGGCGGGCACAATGTTGACGATCTTGGGCGCCCGGACGATGACCTTGCGGATGTCCCGCCCGGCCAGGGCCTCCTTGATCTTGTCGGACGACAGCGCCAGGCTCTCCAGCTCGCCCTCGGTGATACCGGGCGCGACCTCCAGCCGGTCGCGGACCTTGCCGGCGACCTGGACGACACAGGTGACCGACTCCTGGACCAGCAGCGCCGGGTCGGCCGACGGCCAGCCGGCCACGGCGACCGGCGCGGTGCCGCCCAGCAGCTCCCAGGCCTCGTCCGCGGTGTACGGGGCGAACAGCGACAGCATGATCGCGATGGTCTCGGCGGCCTCCCGCACGGCCGGGTCGCCCGCGCCCGGGCCGGAGTCGATCGCCTTCCGGGTGGCGTTGACCAGCTCCATGATCCGCGAGATGGCCACGTTGAACCGGCGGACCTCGACCAGCGCGGTCGCCTCGTCGATGGTGCGGTGGGTGACGCGGCGCAGGTCCTGCGAGCCGGCGGCGGGGTCGGCGCCGGCCGGGCCGGTGACCTCGGTGGCGATCCGGTGCACCCGGGCCAGGAACTTGGACATGCCGTGCGGGGACACGTCGGCCCAGTCGATGTCGTCCTCGGGCGGGCCGGAGAACAGCATGGCCAGCCGGACGACGTCGACGCCGAACCGGTCGATCTGCTCGCCCAGGTCGACCATGTTGCCCAGCGACTTGGACATCGCCTTGGCGTTCAGGATGACCTGGCCCTGGTTCAGCAGGCGGGTGAACGGCTCGGTGAAGTCCACCATGCCCATGTCGTACAGGACCTTGGTGAAGAAGCGGCTGTAGAGCAGGTGCAGGATGGCGTGCTCGACACCACCGGTGTACTGGTCGACCGGCATCCACTTGCGGACCTGCTCGACGTCGAACGGGCCCTGGTCGTAGTCCGGCGAGCAGTAGCGGAAGTAGTACCAGGACGAGTCGACGAAGGTGTCCATGGTGTCGGTGTCGCGCGTGGCGGGGCCGCCGCACTTGGGGCACTCGACGTTCACCCAGGACGCGGCGGCGGCCAGCGGCGAGGTTCCCTTGGGGGCCAGGTCGGCGCCGCGCAGGTCGTCGGGCAGCCGGACCGGCAGCTGCTCGTCGGGCACCGGGACCTCGCCGCACGACTCGCAGTGCACGATCGGGATGGGGCAGCCCCAGAACCGCTGCCGGGAGACCAGCCAGTCGCGCAGCCGGAAGTTGACCGCGGCCTTGCCCAGGCCCTTCTCGGCCAGGATGCCGGTGATCCGCTCGATGGCGTCGGCCTTGGCCAGGCCGTCGATCGGGCCGGAGTTGACGATGCGGCCGTCGCCGGCGGTGGCCACGCCGGTCTCGGCGGGGTCGGCCTCGCCGGTGTCGACGACCACGCGGACCGGCAGCCCGAACTTCAGCGCGAAGTCCAGGTCGCGCTGGTCGTGCGCGGGCACCGCCATGATCGCGCCGTGGCCGTACTCGGCGAGCACGTAGTCGGAGGCCCAGATCGGGATGCGCTCGCCGTTGACCGGGTTGATCGCGTACCGGCCCAGGAAGACGCCGGTCTTGTCGCGCTCGGTGGACAGCCGCTCGATCTCGCTCTCCCGGGAGACCTCCTCGCGGTAGGTCTCGAACGCGGCGCGCTGCCCGGGGTCGCAGATCTCCTCGGCCAGGTCGGCGTCGGCGGCCACGACCATGAAGGTGGCGCCGTACAGGGTGTCGGGACGGGTGGTGTAGACGGTGACCGGCTCGTCCCGGCCCTCGATCACGAAGTCGACGTCGGCGCCGGTGGAGCGGCCGATCCAGTTGCGCTGCATCAGCAGCACCCGGTCGGGCCACTTGCCCTCCAGCTGGGCCATGTCGTCCAGCAGCCGGTCCGCGTACTCGGTGATCTTGAAGTACCACTGGGTCAGCACCCGGCGCTCGACCAGGGCGCCGCAGCGCTCGCAGTGGCCGCCGACGACCTGCTCGTTGGCCAGCACGGTCTGGTCGTTGGGGCACCAGTTGACCTGGCCGCCCTTGCGGTAGGCCAGCCCGCGCTCGTAGAAGCGCAGGAACAGCCACTGCGTCCACCGGTAGTACTCGGGGTCGGAGGTGTGCAGGCGGCGGGACCAGTCGAAGGAGGGCGCGTACCGCTGGAAGGAGCCGGCCTGGGTCTCGATGTTGGCGTAGGTCCACTCGGCCGGGTGGGAGTCGCGCTTGATCGCGGCGTTCTCGGCGGGCAGGCCGAAGGAGTCCCAGCCGATCGGGTGCAGGACGTTGTAGCCCTTCTGGAACCAGTAGCGCGCGATCACGTCGCCGATGGCGAACGCCTCGGCGTGCCCCATGTGCAGGTCACCGGAGGGGTAGGGGAACATGTCGAGCGCGTAGCGACGCTCCCGGCCGTCCTCGCCTTCGGCGGCCCGGAAGGGGTCCAGCTCCGCCCAGCGGGCCTGCCACTTGTCCTGAACCGCCCGCGGGTCGTAGCCCTCGCCCGAGGGGGACGGGCCTCCCGCTCCCGCCGGGGTCTCGCGGATGGTGTCGTCGCTGCTCACGGTCGCTACTCCACTGGTCCTGTCGGTACGGGGTGCGGCCCCGTGCCCTGACATGAAGGCCGATGCCCTGACATGAAAGGACCCCTCGCAGAACGAGGGGTCGCCGCGCCGGCCTGCTGGCGGTCAGCGCGGCGGGCTGAGAAGCAGCCGGGTCCGCATACAACAAGACTAGCGCAGTGGCAAGAGCCTCCGCTGGCGCGCCGGGCCGTCGCCTTCTACTCCTGCGCGGACGTCGACTTCGGCTGACGCGCCGCCCCTCGACCCCGGCCCGGCTCCTCTGGGGCCGGGCCGCGGCACGCCCGGCGGGCTTCCGTTGTGCACGGGCACTGAACCCGTTGTGCACACGCACAGTATCGCCGCGCGTCCCGTACGCCACCGCGGCCGCTTTTCCTCACAGGACAGCACGTCACGGCCATGCGGAGGGATGGCGTGCGGCATCGATCATGCAGCAGGATGAGCGGCAACCATTCGTACACTCGTCGGTAACAACCGGCCTGTGGTCAGCCCCGTACGAGGAGTGCCATGCTCAACCTCTCCGTGCTTCTTGAGGACGCCGCGCGGAAGGCGCCCGACCGTGACGCGATCGTGTTCGGCGACATGCGCCTGTCCTACGGGATGATCGAGACCATCGCGAACCAGGTGGCGGACCTGCTGCGGGACCGCGGCATCGGGCCCGGGGACAAGGTGGCGCTCTCGTGTCCGAACGTCCCGTACTTCCCGATGGCCTACTTCGGGATCCTGAAGGCGGGGGCGGCGGTCGTCCCGCTGAACGTGCTCCTCAAGCCCCGCGAGATCACCTACCACCTGGAGGACTCGGACGCCAAGGCGCTGTTCGTCTTCGAGGGGACGCCGGAGCTGCCGCTGGGCGAGATGGGGCACGCGGGTTTCCAGAACGCCGCGGGCTGCGAGCACCTGTTCCTGATGACCGCCGACCCCGGCGCGACCGAGTCGCCCTACGAGGGGGCGGAGTTGTTCTGGCCCTCGCTCGCCGGGCGGCCGTCGACGATCGACCCGGCGGTCACCGGCGCGGACGACACCGCGGTGATCCTCTACACCAGCGGGACGACCGGGCAGCCGAAGGGCGCCGAGCTGACGCACTCCAACATGCTCATGAACGCGTTCGTGTCGGACTCGATGTTCGACCGCCGCGACCATGACGTGTCGCTGGTGACGCTGCCGATGTTCCACGCCTTCGGGCAGTCCTGCGTGATGAACGTGGGGTTCCGGCGGCGGGCCACGCTGGTCCTCCAGCCGCGGTTCGAGCCCGCCGAGGCGCTGCGGCTGATGGCCAAGGAGAAGGTCACCATCTTCGCCGGGGTGCCCACGATGTACTGGGCGCTGCTGTCGGACCAGGGCACCGTCCCCACCGAGGACGTGGCGGAGAACCTGCACACCTGCGTGTCGGGCGGGGCGTCGCTGCCGCTGGAGGTCCTGAAGGGCTTCGAGGCCAAGTTCGGGGTCAAGGTGCTGGAGGGGTACGGGCTGTCGGAGACCTCGCCGACGGCGTCGTTCAACCAGCCGGACCGGCCCACCAAGCCCGGGTCGATCGGCACGCCCATCTGGGGCGTGGACATGAAGCTGATCGACGAGGAGTGGAAGACCGTCGAGGGCGAGGGCCCGGGCGAGATCGCCGTGCGGGGCCACAATGTCATGAAGGGCTACTACGGCCGCCCGGAGGCGACGGAGGAGGCGATCCGGGACGGCTGGTTCCGCACCGGCGACATCGCCCGCCGGGACGAGGACGGCTTCTACTTCATCATCGACCGCTCCAAGGACATGATCATCCGCGGTGGGTTCAATGTGTACCCGCGGGAGATCGAGGAGGTCCTGATGACCCACCCCGCGGTGTCGCTGGCCGCCGTGGTGGGGGTGCCGCACGACAGGCACGGCGAGGAGATCAAGGCGTTCGTGATCCGCACGCCGGACGCCGAGGTGACCGAGGACGAGCTGATCGCCTGGGGGAAGGAGAACTTCGCCGCGTACAAGTACCCGCGGATCGTGGAGTTCCGGGACGAGCTGCCGATGACCGCGACCGGCAAGATCCTCAAGCGCGAGCTGCGCTGAGGGCCCCCGGCCCCTGCCTCCCCTGGCCCCGGCTCCCTGCCTCCTGCGGGACCGCCGGCCCGCGGGACGGGTCAGCGGGCGGCGAGGTCCTGGGTGCCGACCCACGCGCAGCAGGCGCAGCGCCTCGTAGTCGGCGACCGACTCGCGCGCCATCCGGGCCGGCTCGCCGTCGTCCTCCAGCAGGTCGGCGGCGGGCCCGGTGAACAGCCGGCGGATCACGTCGCGCTCGCGCGGCGGCATCCGGGCGAAGTCGCGCATGAGCGCGACGGCCGGCGCGTTCCAGGCGAGGATGTCGTGGCTGGAAGAGAGGGCCGGGGCGCTCAGAAGAGGATGTGCTCCTCGGTCATTCCGTAGTGGGCGAGGCGGGCGTCGGCGAGCAGTTCCAGATCGCTGGGCTGCCAGGTGTGCCGGTCCGGGTCCGCGTGCCGGATCGTGATGAACGAGTAGCGGTCGGCCGCGTACACCCGGACCCCGTCCTCGCGCAGCCGCCGGAACAGATCGGTGTCCTCTCCCCTGCCGACCTCGGCGAAGCGGTACTCACGCAGGAGGTCGCCCTCGGCCAGGAGCGCTCCCCCGCGCAGGAGGTGCACGTAGCGGTGCTCCAGGCCGGGGTGGCGCAGCACCATCGCGTCGATGGACTCCAGGTGCGTGTAGTGGGCCAGCTTCCCGACCACCGACGCCTCCGTGTAGGAGAAGGCCGCCACGAGGTCGGAGACGTAGTGCGGGCCGTACAACTCGTCGTCGTCCATCTTCCCGATGTACGCCCCGTCGGCGGCGTCGATGCCGAGGTTGAGGCATTCGCCCAGGGAGAGGGACCGGTCGGCGGGCAGCACCACGACGTCGTCGATCCCGGCCGCCCGGGCCTGCTTCTCCACCACGGCGGGGTCGAGGTCGACGCCGTGCAGGACCATGACCAGTTGCAGCGGACGCCACACCTGCCGGGCCGCGTGCTCGACGGCCTGGGGTATCTGCTCGGCCCGGCAGGTCGGCAGCACCAGCGAGACGAGCGGCGGCTCCCGGCGCTGCGCCGCCGGATGGGACGAGCCGAGCGTCTCCAGGACGGTGTCGACCCGGTGCCGGTAGGTGTGCTCGGCGTGGATCAGGCGGAGTGCGAGGTGGGCTTGGCGGTCGCGCATCTCCGGCCCCGCGAGCAGCGCCCCCAGGAGGCGGGACGCGTCCTGTGCGTCGCCCACGGCGGGGCCGAACCCGATGGGGTCGTCCATCGTGTGGACGATGGGGATGCCCGCGGCCGCCGCCTCGTAGGCCAGCCGCGCGTGGGGCGCCAGAAGGACCTGGTAGCGCTTGCGGGTTGCCAGTGCCTTCTCGTACGGAAGCGCCGGCACGACCCGCTGGCGATAGAGCGACGGGAAGCCCGACCCGTAGAAATGGGCGCCGAGTTTGGGCGCGGGGCCGAGCAGTGCCTCCGCCCCAGGGTCGTAGTCCCCTTCGTAGAAGAGCGGGTACCTGCCGTGGTCCACGCCCCGTACGGGAGTGTGGAGGCGGGGCTGGGCCGCGAAGGGGAGCACGTGGACACGGTCATGCCCGAGCGCCTCGCGCAGCGCGCGCACGCGGGAGGCGTCGACCGTGAACACGTGGTCGAACAGCGTGGCGGCGGGGTGGGGCGGGTCATCGTCGCCGGTGTCCCAGAAGACGGCCGGGACGCCGTGCTCGCGGCACCAGGCGACCATCTCCTCCAGCATCTCCGCGAGCCGGCCGCCGTCCGGTGCGTTCTCTCCGGCGCGGACCGCGCCGGACTCCACGAAGAGGAGATCGGGCCGCTCGGCCTCGAAGATCTCGCGCCAGCCGTCCCGGGAGATCCGGTCGAGCTGGCGCCACTCGTACCGCAGCGCCGCCTCGACGGGCGGGCTCGCCAGGACGGCCGCGGTGAGGTCGGGGCGGTTGACCGGGCCGTCCGGGAAGTCCAGCGCGGGCACGGCGTCCAGCGGATCGGTGTCGACCGCCCGCACCTCGGGATGCTTCGGCAGCCGCGGGTTCTTGGGCGGCGCCTGCGGCGCGGGGCGGACGCGCGACGCCGCTCGCAGCCCCCGGTACGAGCCGGGCGACAGCGGCCGCCGCGCCCACCGGCCCAGTGCGCCGCCCAGCCGCGTCCAGCGCCGCCGCCGCAGCACCTCGGCCTGCCATTCGGCCTGGTCCGCGCGGTGCGCCTCGGTGGCGCGGGCACGGTCGGCCTCGCCGAGCCGCCGGGCCGTCTCGGCCAGCTCACGCCGCAGGTGGACGATCTGCCGCTCGCGCTCGTCCCGCTCCCGCTCCACCTCGGCCAGCCGCAGCCGCAGCGCCGCGCCGTCGGCGGCCAGCCGGTCGGCCCGGGCCCGCTGCAAGGCCGCCGCCCCGTCCGGGCCGTCGCCCGCGGTCCCGGCGGCGGCCGGGGCGCGGCGCGGGGCCGGGGCCGACACGGACGCGGGCGATGGCACTGACGCGGAGTCGGTCTCGGTCACAGGGACACCCCCGGGCGGCAGGGTCGGCGGCTGGTCGGCGGTCGATCGGTCGCTAAGGCTCCAATCCGTCCACGTTAGTCCGGGACACCGCGACCTCCCGGCCTCCGCGCCGGTCCGCCACGCGTTGTTCATCTCCTGGTCGGATTAGGACGAACCCGCGGCCGACCGGGCCGTGCACGGCGGGCGACCCGGCCACGCAGGACGGGTGACCTGGCCATGCACGACGGGGCGACGGGGCCGCGCCGCCCCTCAGAAGGTGTACGGAAGCCGCTTGATGCCGTTGATGAAGCTCGACTCCAGGCGGTCGGGCGCACCGTCCGAACGGATCTCCGGAAGGCGCTGCAGCAGCGTCCGGAACATCACGGTGATCTCGCGGCGGGCCAGGTGGGCGCCGAGGCAGAAGTGCGGGCCGGGGCCGCCGAACCCCACGTGCGGGTTCGGGTCGCGGGTGATGTCGAACCGGTCGGGGTCGGTGAAGACGGTCTCGTCCCGGTTGGCCGACCAGTAGTACAGGACGAGCTTGTCGCCCTCCTTGACGGCGTGGTCGTTCAGCATGGTGTCGCGGGTGGCGGTGCGCCGCATCCAGATCACCGGCGAGACGAACCGGACGATCTCCTCCACGGCGCCCGGCATCCGCGTCTCGAAGTCCTCCACCAGCAGCGCCCGCTGGTCGGGATTGGCGGTGAACAGGTGCAGGCCGTGAGCGATGGCGTTGCGGGTGGTCTCGTTGCCCGCCACCACCAGCAGGATGAAGAACGAGCCGAGCTCCTGGTCGGTCAGGGACTCGCCGTCGATGTTTGCGTTGACCAGCGCGGAGGTGAGGTCGTCGGTGGGCTCGGCGCGGCGGCGCCGGCCGAGGTCCTCGACCAGTTCCTTCAGCGTCTGCCCGGCGGTGAGCAGCGCCAGCGCGGCCTGCTCGGGGTCGTTGCTCGGGATGAACTCCGGATCGTTGCCGGCGAGGATGACGTTGGTGGCGTCCAGGACGGTGCGGTAGTGCTCCTCGCCGATGCCCATCAGATCGCAGATGATCTTCAGGGGGAGGCGGGCGGCCACGTCCGCGACGAAGTCCCCGGTGCCGGCGCCGGTGGCGACGTCCTCGACGATCCGGGCGGCGACCTCCTCGACCCGGTCCTCGAAGCGCTGGATCATCCGGGGCGAGAACGCGCGGGAGACGATCCGGCGGATCTTGGCGTGCCGGGGGTCGTCCATGCTGATCATCGAGCCGAAGTACTCGTGCATGTCGCCCGGCATGTCGGGGATGTTGATCGCGCCCCGGCCGGAGCAGAAGTCCTGCGGGCGCCGGGACGCCTCGACCACGTCGGCGTGCCGGGTCAGCGCGTAGTAGCCCGGTCCGCGCGGGACGATGACGATGTCGGGCTCCTCGAAGCGCACCAGGCCCGGCTCCCAGCGCAGCGCCTTGAACGCCTCGTGCCGCTGGTCGAGCGGCCTCCGCCAGAATTCCCAGTCAGTGAGGTTGATGTCCTCGACCTTGAGCATCGTGCAACCACCGCCTACTGCCAGAACGCGATTCGGTTTACATCTACCCTCTCAGAGTCAAGCGTCGCGGGACGACACCCGCTGGAGTGACCCACCTCACTCCAAGGTTTCAGCGCGCGAGCCAGTCGAGGATGCGGGCGTTCACATCACCGGGACGTTCCACGTGCAGGAAGTGCCCCGCGCCCGGTACAGCCTCCACCTGCGAACCGTCGGGCAACTGCCCCAGGACCGCGGACACGTCCCCGCCCGGAAGCACGACATCCACCCCCAGGCAACCGTCGTCGGCGCCATGCAGATACAGCACGGGACGCTCCCCCTTGGCGCCCACGGCGTCCTGCTCGGCGGCGAAGCGTTCGACGTGCCGCGACGGGTCGAACATGGCGCGGTAATAACCGATCGCCGCGCTCACGTTCTCGGGAGCGGCCAGGCAGTCCATGACATGACCGACGTCGACCGCGCGCGCCTTGGCGCCGTACCCCGGAGACCAGTCACGCCACAGTCCCTCGACGAAATCCCGGTTCAGCGCCACCTCGGCCATCGGCGTCTGGAACAGGAACATGTAGAACGACCGCTTGAGCTGCTCGTAGGCGAAGAAGGACGTCATCATCGCGTTCATGGGCGGGACGGCGAGCGTGACCACCTTGCTCCAGCGCTCGGGCGCGTGGGCGGCGGCACCGTAGGTCGCGAACGCGCCCCAGTCGTGCCCGATGACGACCGCGTCCTGGCCGCCGCCGAACGCCTCGTGCAACGCGACCGCGTCCGCTGCCAGCGCCCCGGTCTGGTACACGCCGTCCTGCGGAACCTCGGTCGGCGCGTACCCGCGCATGAACGGCGCCACCGCCCGGTACCCCGCACCGGCCAGCTCGGGCAGGAGATGCCGCCACGTGTACGCCGAGTCGGGGAACCCGTGCAGGCACAGCGCCAGCGGCCCGTCCTCAGGGCCCGCCGTCAGATACCCGAACTCCAGCCCGTTCGCCTTGACCGTTCCGCGCACCACGTCCGCCATGACCGAAGACCGCCCTTCTCACACCGGAGGGGCCCATTATCCCCACGCGCCGCCGCGAGCCGCCCCCGAACGCGGAAGGCCCCGCGCCCCCTCAAGAAACAGGGGTGCGGGGCCCTTCGGCATACCGAACGCTCATGCGCCCCAGTCGGGCCGCAGCGGCATGTGGGAGTTGCCGTCCGAGTCCAGCTTGACGCCGAGCGTCTGATGCAGCTGGATCCAGTTCTGCTCGAAGCCGAGCTGGCAGCCGGCCATGTACACGCGCCACACCCGCGCCGTGCCCTCGCCGACCTCCGCGACCGCCTCGTCCCAGTGCGCGTCCAGGTTGCGGCACCAGCCCTCCAGCGTGCGGGCGTAGTGCTCGCGAAGGTTCTCCTGGTGCCGGATCTCGAAGCCCACGTCGTTCATCTGCGACTGGATGTACCCCGGCCCCTCCAGCTCCCCGTCGGGGAACACGTACCGGTTGATGAACCCGCCGGGCTTCATCGCCGGAGCCAGGTTGTCCGGCCGCGTGATGGTGTGGTTGAGCATGCGCCCGCCCGGCTTCAGCTTCCCGTACAGGAACGAGAAGTAGGAACCGAGGTTGGCCTTGCCGATGTGCTCGGTCAGCCCGATCGAGCTCACCGCGTCGAAATCGGTCTCTGCCACGTCCCGGTAGTCCAGGTGCCGCACCTCCGCCAACTCCGAGAGACCCCGGTCGGCGATGGCCTTCTGCGCCCACTCGGCCTGCTGCTTGGACAGGGTGACGCCCAGTGCCTTCACCCCGTACTCCTTGGCGGCGTGCATCACCATGCCGCCCCAGCCGCACCCCACGTCCAGCAGACGCATGCCCGGCCGGAGGCCGATCTTCTTGGCGACGAGGTCGTGCTTGTGGAACTGCGCCTCTTCCAGCGTCGCGTCGTCCTGCGGATAGCACGCGCACGTGTACGCCATCGACGGCCCCAGCACCCACTCGTAGAAGGTGTTGGACACGTCATAGTGATGCGAGATGGCCTTCGCGTCGCGCCGCTTGGAATGCCTCAACCACGACGGCACCCTGCTGAACGGAGCCTCCTGCGGCGGCGGCGCCAGTCGCCTGGTCACGGCACCCCGCAGCAGCGGGTCGCGCATCACCTCGGCCAGCACCTTCAGTTTGTCGCCCGGGGTCACGTTGCTGAACACCTGCTGCATCGTGGACAGCGCGGTGTACATGTCTCCGCTGACGTCGAGATATCCGCTGACGTACGCCCGCGCCAGGCCCAGCGAGCCCGGCGAGTGCACCAGGTACGACACCGCGTACGGTGACCGCACGTCGAACCGGATGCCGGCGCCGGGAACCCCCGCACGAGACCCGTCGTACGCCGCGAACTCCACTGGCGCCTCAGGCCCGACGAGTTCCTCGAAGACCCTGGCCAGCGTCATGATGCATCCTCCTGTCTTCCCGCCCCCGTGGCAGGGGCCATCGGGTCACCACCCAGCCCCACCCGGGGGGCTCCCCCCGATACGCGGACGTGCCTGACCGGTCAGCGTCCGCGCACGCACTTGTCGTAGAGATCCAGCAGTCGCTTCCCGGGGTCGTACGACTCCTTGAGCCGCCGGTAGGTCTCCCCGTCGTAGTAACGCCAGAACTCGTCACGGCTGTAAAAAGCAGTCGAATAGAGGGACTTGTGCCCGTCAAGGGCCGCGACCCTACGTTCGATGAGCCGGTTGTGGTACTCCGGGATCTGCCCCGGGGGCAGCCTGACCGTCCCCCAGAAGCCGACGTTGACGTACGTGCGGCCCTGCTCCAGCGGGTACAGGGGCCAGCGCTCGCGCGCGCGCAGCGGGCACAGCCAGATGGGGCTCATCCCCACCTTCTCGTGGAAGAACTCCAGGAACTCCGGAAGCCGGTCGACCGGCACCTCGATGTCCTGGATGACGTCCTCCCTGGGACGCTGCCCCCTCCAGCGGTCGATCCGGGCGACGATGTGGAAGCGCCGGTCGTAGGCGACGAGCTTGCGGTAGACGTCCGACCGCTTGGCCTTGTCCGGCCACAGCCGCCGCACCACGGGATGCTGGACGCCGAAGGCCCCCGAGCACCAGAACCAGTCGGTGTCCCACCGCCAGATGTAGTCCCGCACCGTCAGGAAGTCGACCGACCGCGTCTGGATGGACCGGTAGTAGATCTTCTGCCCGGTGTAGTCCGACGTGTACGGCGCGGTGTCGGTGAACGTGCCGATGGTGATGTACTGCTCACCGGCACTGAAGACCGTGCCGTCCATGAAGTCCACGGTCTCGCCGTCGTACGACCCGGCCTCGGTGATTTCCGCCATCACCCGCGACAGCTCCGCCGCGTCGTCGAACCGCAGATGGCGCACCCGCACGTACGGCTTCACCGGGATCAGCTCGATCTTCAGCCGCAGGCTGTACCCGAGCGTCCCGTAGGAGTTGGGGAACCCGTAGAAGAGGTCCCGGTGCTCGTTGTCGCGCGTCGCCGTGACGATCCGCCCGTCCCCGGTGAGCACGTCCATCTCCAGGACCGCCTCGTGCGGCAGCCCCAGCCGGAACGACGTCGACTCGATCCCCAGCCCGGTCACCGCCCCGCCGAGCGTGATCGTCTTCAGCTGCGGGACCACGGTCGGCATCAGCCCGTGCGGCAGCGTCGCGTCGACCAGGTCCTCGTAGGTCGTCATGCCCTGCACGTCGGCCGTGCGAGCCTCCGGATCCACCTCCAGCACCCGGTCGAACCCCGACACGTCGAGGCCCGGCGCGTCCGAGGGATCCCGCCAGCGGAAGAGGTTGGAGGTCCGCTTGGCCAGCCGCACCGGCGTCCCCGCCGGGATCGCCTCGTACGACCTGCGCAGCGCCTCGACCGCCCGCTGATGATCGCCCTTGACCAGAAGCTCTGTCATGCACCCCTCCCGTGCCCAAGTAAAGCGATGATCCTATGTATCTTCCACATAATTTGGGCGAGAGGGTGATCACAGACACGCAAGGGAATAAAACGCGCCAACCACCCATGTTCCGCCCCTCTCTCCTCCCACCCGGCGGCCCTCTGAACTCTCCCCGCAACCCCTTCGGCCCACACCTTCCACCAACCCCGAACAATCCCTGACACCCCCCGTCCAGCCCCCACCCGCAGATGCCCTGGCCAACCAACGAACACCACCCAAAGACCGACCGGTCCCGCCGCTTGATCGTGACCCTCACGCAACCCAAATCATGAACGTCCTAAAAGGGCCCCGCCGACAGACACAGAGCACCCCAACGCAGCCTCAAACCGCCCCAGCAACACTGCGCGCCCACTCAGCCCAACCGATCGCCAATGAGGCCAACCTCCGGCCCAAGTCCAAGCGGCCACGCGACCAGGCGCATGAGGCTGAACGCAGGAGGCAGGGCGCAGGAGCAACCGTGGGGCGAGGGGATCCACGCCAATGCCGGCCGTGGTCTCGTGGCCGAGCACCATCACGTCCAGGCCCGGCCGCACCGGTGCAGGACGGCCACGCTGGCCAGCACCGCCACCGACACCACCGGCAGCGGCCCACGTCCGGCCCTCGTGCGCTGCCGTATGTGGCAATGCTGGCTGATTCGTGAGGTGGGGCGGCAGCCGTGGGCGGTGTACGGGGGGCTGACGACCGAGCATGCACTCGCGCTGCACCTTTCGCTCACGCTCACCCCGCCGCCTACATCCCGCATTGACCAGAACGGGAGTCGCGAGCCATAGCGGACCGGGTGCGGCGAAGGCGGCCGAGCCGCCCGGCACGGCACGGCACCCGAGTCGGCCCAGCACGTCGAACTGGCGCGGGCCTCTGCCAGGGAGAGCCTTCTCGACGTCCACTGCGCCTTTGCTCGCTCCGAGGTGTCGCGGCGACGTCGGTGTGACGGTCGCCTTCGGAGAGCAGGGAGAGGTTGTGCACGGTGACCGAGGGGCGGGTCAGCGGGCCAGACCTTCCAGGCGCACCTTGGCCCACCACCGCCCGCGGCACCACCCGAACGACGACACCGCCCCGCAGCACCCCCCGATACGCAATGAGGCGGCCGAGGAGGACGCTGGGGTGGGAGAAACCTGCGCAGGGCGACCGCGGCCCCCAGGGCGGTTCCTGCGGGCCGTGGGCTGCGGCGCGTACCCGCCCCCCCGCGCGCTGGCGGCCCGCCCGCGCCCGCAGGCACCGCTACCAGCCCGCCGGGGAGCCTCACCCGGGCGCGTGCGCCCCGGTGACAGCGCCCCGGTGACAGCAACAGCAACACGGCGTCAGCGGCCCGGCAACGTATTCCAACAGCGGCGTTCGTTGGTCTCCGATGAGGGCAGTGGTGGAGCGCTGACCGTAGGTGGGTCAACGCCCGGAGTCGGGGCGGGGTGGTGGAGGAGGCGGCCCGTATCGTCCAGGGCTCAGCCTTGCGGGCGGGACAGGGGACGGACAGCCTGGGCCAGCAGCGTGGGGGCTGTGGCCCGGGCGGTCGTTGACCGGGTGCTACTTCACCAGGCGGAGGATCCAGGGGTAGCGGAACTGCTGGCCGGTGAGGCCGACCACGGCGGCGACCGCGGCGACGGCCCAACTGATCGCGTACACGATGCTGCCGAGCCCGAACGTCACGATCGTGACCAGCAGCAGGGTGAGCTGGAAGTTGAGGGCCTCCACCGCATGCCGGCGGACGTACTCCGAGCGCTTGCCGCTCAGCAGCATCATCACCAGCGGGCCCACGAACAGGGTCGGCACCCCCACGGCGTGGGAGACGGCCGCGAGCATCCTGTCCTCTCCCGTGGGCGCCGGGCCGTCGGTGCCCTTCCCGGCCGCGTCGAGTGCCGGGGCCGGGGCGAGGTCCTGCAGGACCGTCGCGAGATCCCCCCGTGTCTTGGCCGTCATGGCCAGATGCATTCTCATGTCGAACTCGGCGTGTTCCAACCGCCCTTCGGCGTACGCCTCCTGGAGCCGCTCGATGACGGGCTCCCGCTCCGCGTCCGAAACCCGCAGCTCAGCGGCTGCATATCCACCGTTCATACGTCAATCCTCGCTCCGGGCACGCGTGCCCACCATCCGGGAAGCCCCTGAGCCGCCCCTGAGATCCAGCACCCGCCTCGGGGACGACTTGGCCGCCGGTAAGGTCCGTCCGGCGGCCGTGTCTTTAACAACGAACGCTGAATGTCAAGGTTCCACAGGGGGAGGGCTCGCGTCGGGCACGCGGCGCTCGGTGTACTTCTTGCCCGGGCTGAGGGGCTTGCCGTAGAGCTGGGAAACCGTCACGAAGACATACCCCTTGGCGGCCAGGCGGTCGATGATGAGCGGGACCGCGGCGACGGTCGTGGGGTGGATGTCGTGCATCAGCACGATGGTGCCGTTGCGGGTGCCGCCGATGACCTTGCGTTCCACCCTCTTGGTGTCGCGCACCTGCCAGTCGAGCGGGTCGACCGTCCAGAGCACCTGGGCCAGGCCCAGCTTCTTGGTGATGCGGGCGACCTGCTTGTCGGTCGACCCGTAGGGCGGGCGCATCAGCGTGGGGATCACGCCGGCCGCCTTCTGGATGGACTGCTGGGTGCGGACGAGTTCGGACGTCACCTTCGAACTCGAAGAGCGGCCGAGGTCGGCGTGGGAATAGCTGTGGTTGGCGAGTTCATGGCCCTCGGCGGCCTCACGCCGAACGAGGTGCGGGAATTCCTGCACGTTCCGGCCGACCAGAAAGAACGTGGCCTTCACGTTGCGGGCGGCCAGGATGTCGAGCAACTGCGCCGTGACGCCCATCGGGCCGTCGTCGAAAGTAAGGGCGACGCACTTCATCCGCTTGCAGTCGACGCCGCCCGCGGGCGGCGTCGGGCCCGCACTGGGCGCAGCGGACGGACTGGGCGCAGCGGACGGGCTGGGCACAGGGCTCCGGCTCACCTTGGTGACGGCACCGCCCTGGGAGCCTGCGACCGTCGTGGCCTGTGCGGGACGTTCGCCAGTACGGGCGGCGACGACCGTGGACGAGACCGGAGCCAGCGTGCTCATCCATCCGCACAGAGCGATCACCGCCGCCACCGCCGCCGAACGCCGCACCACGACCGTTCCGCGCCGCCCCGTCATGAACGCTCCCTCGGCTCACGCGCCCATTGTTGATCTGTTCGACCCGCAAGTGTAGGGGTGCGGAGGCCGCCGTCCGGGCATATCTCGCCTGTGTCGGGAACCCCATTCCACCCGATACTCGTTATGGTCATACGGCCCAGTGACTCCGGAGCGGTTCCGGGGCGGCATGAGACGACGGGACACGCCGATGAGGTTCCGGGACCGATTCGGGATTCGCAAGCACCGTGGCTCGACGGTGACCAGGCTCGACCGCGAGGCCACCGACTCCGACATCGAGGCGCTGATCGCATTCGCGCGCAGCCGCCAGGGCGTGGAGTTCTATGTCGAGCCGGAGACGTTCGCCACCGACACCACCGCCGTGGCCGTGGCCCACGACGGCGAATGGACCCGCCGACGGGTCGGCTCCCCCCAGGTCATCGGCAAGGTCGCCCACAACCTGGGCCTCCCCGTCTATGACGTCCAGATCGTCGGCTACCCACCACGTATGCGCGCCTGGAACGAACGCAACCGCGAACGTCGCATCGACCCTGGCTCCCCCGGCGAAGCCGTCAGCTAACCCCCTGCACTCTCACTTCCTCCCTCACTTCAGCGTGCCGCTCCAGGCTCCTCATCGCCCGTCGCCGCGCCTCACCCGGCGCTCGGGGGACTCTCCGGCCGTCCCCGTGTCTCGTCCCGCTTCCCGGCTCCCAGGCTGTGTCTCGGAGTTCCGGCTTACGGCGCTCGCCTGACGGCTCGCGCCTATCCGGGCCGTGGCGAGCGCGGCATCGCCTCGGGAGCTGGCCGGTAAGGCTCGCCTCCGGTGTGTTGCCTCACCACCCAGGTAACGCTCGCGAGTACCTGAGGTCTCTTCGAGACGGGCCCCAGCCCCCCTTTTTGGGAGGGCTCATCCTCTTGCTCTTGTTGCTTCCCCCTGCTCTGGTTGCTTGCTCCCATGACTGGACGTTGAGGCTGCTTGCTCTGTCGCGTGGTTATGCGGTTGGAATTCGATGAGTGCTCACGGCGAGTGTGTTCGTAAGTGCAGTCTGAAGCTTGCCGAGGGGTGGCCGTGTTCAGCGACTCCAGTGATGAGAGGCCTTCTTCGCTTTCCGGAGTTTGGTTGTTTTCGCGGTGGGCGGAGGGGTTGTTTTGGTTGGGCGGGAGGTCGTTGGTGGGGGTCGGTGTGCGAAGGCTGGGGGCCGGCCCGCTGCGGGGGCTTTGAAGGAGGGAAGGGTTGTGGTGACGACCTCGCAGCGGGCCTGCCGGGTTATTGGTCCAGGCGGCCCTCCTTTCCTGGCTCGGTCGAGTGGGCATCCTGCGCGGCGTGGGCGGCGGCCAGGTCCTCCGGTGTCATGTTGAGCCGGACCATGGACGGTGGCGCTCCCGACTCGAACGCCCAACCGAGAAGCGTCGCCATGGAATAGTCCGGGTCGGCTCGTTCCAGGGCCATGTTGGCCAGCCCACCGTCCCCCGCCACGTAGGCGACGTACGCCAGGAGACAGGCGGGGGCGGTCGCGTACGACTCGTCCACGCGGCGCAGAACGTCTCGCCAGAAATCGATGTCGTCGTCGGGATGCTCCTCGTCGATGCGCACCCAGGCCTCGTCTCGGACCCGCAGGTTGGTCAGCAGGACGCCGAGCCAGGCCACGTCATCGTCGCTGGGGCGCCCGCCGGGGATGATCGGCGTTGGCGTTGGGAGTGGTTCGTGGTCGTGACTGGTGCTGGGGAAGCTCTGCAGGGCTGCTCGTTGAGGGTTGGGGGTCGTTGGGGTGTGCGGCCGATGGCTCCGGGTGGGCGCCAGGTCTTTCGGCTCTGGAGTGTGGCGGAGGGAGGGGTTTGCGGGTGGGGGCTTGTTGCGGAGGCGGATGATCAGCGCCTGGCCTTCTCGGATCATCCGTTGGTGGAACTGGGTTTGGGAGAGGCCTTCGACGGCCCAGGATTTCAGGCGTGCCTCGGCTCGGGCGGTGGCTTCGTGCATGGCGGCGCGGGCCTTGCCGGTAACAGGAGCGATGGAGCGGGCCAGCTCGGAGCGGTCGGTGAGGGCGACCTTTCCGGCGAGGGTGGCCTGAGCCGCGACGACGGTGAGAGAACTGTCGTACGGGTTGCCGCCCGGGGCGCAGCAGTCCGCGTCCACGCAGGTGAGGGACCACCAGCGGTCATCTGCGACACGGGCGGCGTCGGTCAGGGAGAGGCCACGGTCGGCCAGGCGGTCCCAGATCGTTGAGGCGGCCGGGTCGACCTGCTCCGCCGGGCCGTACCCGAGGATCAGCGCCCGCCGGAAACCGTTGTCGCCGAGAACGGATGCGACCCGCTCGGCGGTGGCGGCCGTTTCGTCGCTGTCGCCCCGTGCCGGTAAGTCGACGCGTATGGCGCACATGTTGTGCGGCCCGTCGTAGCCGATGACGACGAGGCTTTCGGACGGATGGAAGCCGAGGAGGTAGGGGACGGCGGCGATCGCGTCGGGAATGGAGCGGATCACCATGGGGCTCCGGCCGGTCGTGTTCTTCATGCTTCGACTCTGGCCGGTGGGGTGGGAGCCCGGTAGGGGTGTGGAAATTGTGGATAACTTGCTGTCAGGGTGCCCTTCGGGGCAGCAGATTGGGCAGGTTGGGCAGATTGTGGCTATTTGAGGAAAGTGTCGATGTTCTCAATCTGCCACCGGTTGTTGCGGTGGACGGCGCCCACGGAGAACATTGCCGCGGAATAGGCCGTCTGGTTCTTGTCCGTGCGGGTGCTGCGCTGGTCGGCGAAGATCAGCAGGCGGGCCCGGTCACCGTTCAGCATGCGGACGCCGCTGTCGGTGACCGTGGTGGTGAGCACGAGCTTCTGCGTGGGCGCCTGCCGGCGGACCACGGCGATCATCTGGTTGTACTGCTGCACCGCCTTGCCCGTGAGAAGGGTCTGCGCCGCCCGCTCGGTCTTGGCGACGTCGGTGTAGTTGTACGAGAAGACCGTGTTGACGATGTCGGTCACCTCGCCCTTGAGCGCACTCGTACGGGCGTTGTCGGTCAGGGCGGCGTTTTCGGCGGTCGTTCCGCTGTTGAGGGCGTGTGCCTGGCGGGCCGACCACGCCGCAACGCTTCCCAGGAGGACGGTGAGCACGGCCAGGGCCACGGGGAGCCTCGGGTGGCGCCACAGGGCGCGGAGCTTGTGCTTCATGGTCGTCCTTTCACCCGCCGGAACCGACCGGGGCCGGGGCGAGGGCACTGAGCTTCCAGCCTGTCGAGGTACGGGTGAGCTGCCCCATAAGGCGGGTCTTCTTGACGGTCGGGTCCCCCTTGGGCGGGGTGACGGTCACCTGGAGGGCCACGATGACGCTCGCCTTGCCCGCGTGCTGGTCGAGCTCGGTCACGGCCGCGTCCAAGACCTTCGCGGACGTGATGGTCTGCGCCTTGCGGACCGCCTGCTCGAAACCCTGACGCCCCTGCACGATCTGCTGGTAGAGCTGGCTGGTGGAGGAGTCCTGCCATACCTTCAGGCCCTCGTCCAGGCTGCGGTAGTCGAGGGTGTTGAGATTCTGGATGGCCTGCTCCCCCGCGTGCAGGGCTTCGTCGCGCGCGCTTGAGTAATGCAGGGCTTCGTCGTGGGCCGCCCCGTACCAGGACCATCCGAACCATGCGGCGCATACGGCGGCGACCACTACCAAGGCCAGGGCTACCGTGCGCTTGCCGTTCGGCTGCTGGGTTTCGTCCGCGTCGCTTGCTTCGGTGTCGCCGGCCTCGGCGTCGCCCGACTCGGTGTTGCTGGGTTCGGAGTCGCGTGGTTCGGCGTCGCTTGGTTCGGAGTCGGCCGGGTCGGCGTTGTTGGGGTCCGGGTTGCTTGGTTCGGCGGCGTTGGCCGTCTCGGTGGGGGTGGGCTCCGGCTCGGGTTGGGTGGGGTCGGGGTCCCGGGGGTCCCGTTCCTGGGGGTTTGCGGGGGTGCGGTTCTTGGTCTTCACCTGGAGTCCCCTCGTCTCGTCAGCTCGACCGGATCTCGGCGATGCGCCACTGGCCGTCGCGCAGGTGGGCGGTCACGGCCAGTTGTGCCGCGGCGGTGCCGCCCGCGGGCACGCCCTTGCGGGTGCTCGCCTGATCGAGGAACACCAGGAGGTGGGCGGTGTCCGCGGACATCCGGGAAACGCCGGCGCGGACGACGCGGGTGGTCAGGCTGAGCTGCTGCGCCGGGGCCTGCTGCTTCACCTGCCCGAACAGGCTCCGGTACTGCTGGGCGGCCTTGCCCTCCAGCAGTTCGGCGGCGGCCTTCTCGGTGGCGGCGACGTCGCCGTGCTGATACGAGAAGATCTTGACCAGGGCGTTGCTGACGTCGCCGACCGCCTTGCCGGTGGCCTCGGTGTCGAGCAGCGCGCGGTTGGCGGACGGGGAGGAGCCGCGCTGCCGGTCGGTGAAGGCCAGGACGCCCGCCGCGGCCAGGGCGAGCACCAGGGCGATGGTCAGCGGGCGCCGGAGGGCCTTCGTCGGTGTCACGGGGCTCCTCATCGGGCGTTGGCGGGCAGGGCGGTCAGGGACTTGAGCTTCCATCCGGCCGCGGTGCGGGTCAGGGCGGCGTCGTAGCGTTTGCGCTGGACGGTCGGGGCGGCACCGGTCCGGGTGATCTCGATCCGGACCGTGGCGATGATCCGGGCGGAGCCGGTGCCGTGGTCCAGGGCGGTGAGCGCGGCGTCGGAGACGGTTCCGACGGCGCTGGTCCCGGCCTTCTGGATCTTCGCCTTGCTGTCGGCGCGGGTGCGTTTCAGCTCGTCGTGCAGGGGGCCGGTGGAGGAGTCCTGCCAGCGTTGCAGGCTCTGGTCGACATGCCTGGCGTCCATGCTGTTGAGCACGGCGATCTGCTGCTTGGCGGCGGTGACGGCGCGGTCGCGGTCGCGTGCGGTGTCCTGTTCCTCGCCCTGGCGCATGTCCCAGAACGTCCAGCAGGACCAGGCCAGGAACAGCGCGGCGGCGGCGACGAGGGCCCAGCAGGCGAGGGCGGCGCGGGGGCGGCCGGCCGGTGGCGGGTCCTGGTCGGTGTCGGCGGGACGGGTCTCGGTTTCGGTGGTCTCGGTCATCGCTGGCCCCTCAGTCCGAGAAGGTCGCCCATGTCGGGTTCCGGTCCCGGCACGCCCGGGAGGCCGAGTGCGCCGGGCAGGTCGGCGTCCGGTCCGGCGGTCAGGCCCACCGAGCCGGGGCGGGCCGGCTCGGGGACGCCGCGGCGCGGGGCGTTGGCCGCGCCGCGGACGTTCACCCCGCTGGAGGGCGGCATGGTGCAGCTCGCCCCGGTGTTGAGGGGCGGGCCCTCGGAGACGTTGAGCCCGTTGCGGTACGTCGTGCCGCCGTACCCCCGCATGCAGGGCAGCGGGTTGAAGAAGGTGGTGGCCATTCCGAAGCGCAGCTTCCCGTCCTCGACGACCGTGGACCCGGCGGAGACGACCCCGGGGAGGCGGACGAGGAGTTCCTCCAGGCCGTCGGTCCGGGTGGCGGTCAGCTTGGAGAAGGTGAGGAGGTTGGCGATGACGACGCTGAGGCCGGGGTCGAGGTCGCGGAGCAGTCCGGTGATCTCGCTGGAGGCCTGCGGCGCGACGGCGATCAGCTTGCGCAGGTCGGCGTCGGAGGTGCGGAGCTGCCCGGCGAGCAGCCGGGCGTCGCGGGCGAACGCCTTGAGCGCGGCGGCCTCCTCGTTCTGGGTGCGCAGCGCCAGTTCGCCGTCGTGGATGAGCCGGCTGGTGGGGGTGATGTTGGCGTCGGCGGCGGCGATGAACCGGTTCTGCGCGTCCATGAGGGCCTGCAGGTTGGGGCCCTGGCCGTTGAACGCCTGGTAGAACTCGTCCACGACGACGCGCAGCGCGTCCAGCGGTACCGAGCCGGTGAAGTCGTTGGCGGCCTTGAGGAGGTCGGTGACGGGCGCGGGGGTGGTGGTGGCCGAGCGCGGGATGACGGCGCCGTCGTCGAGGTAGGGGCCGGAGCTGCCGGCGGGGCGCAGGTCGACGTACTGCTCGCCGACGGCGGACAGGTTGGCGACCACGGCCTGCAGGTCGGACGGGATCCGCGGCGCGGAGTCGTCGATCTTCAGGTCGGCGACGACGCCGTCGTCGGTGAGGTGCAGGTCGCCGACCCGGCCGACGGAGACGCCCCGGTAGGTGATGTTGGAGCCGGGGAACAGCCCGCCGGTCTCGGCGAGTTCGAGCTTGGCGACGTAGTAGCCGCGCAGTCCCACGAACCGGCCGAGGTCGGCGTAGCGGGCGCCGATGAACGCGATGATCGACAGCGAGATGACCAGGAAGGCCAGTGTCCTGATCCGGGTTCCGAGGGTCAGCATCAGCCGCCTCCTCCCTGGCCGGACGGCGCCGTGCCGCCGGGGATCTCGGGGAAGATGCCGCCCCCGCCGGACGGTGTGCCCGGCGCGGTGGGCCCCTGGGTCGGGGTGCCGCCCGTGCCGGACGGGGCCGGGGTGCCGGGGACGATGGGCGGCTGCACGATCGAGGGGGTGTCGGCGGGCGGCAGGGGCAGCGTCGGGGTGTCCCGCACCTGCCGGTTCCGCGCCCGGGAGGAGGCGGTGCCGGACGGCGACGGCGTCATCGGGGGGATGATCGCCGTGCCCGGCACCGCGGTGACGGCCAGGTACACGTTGAGGTAGTCGCCCTTGACCGCGTTCATCACCTCGTCGGTGAAGGGGTAGGTGAGCAGCACCTGCAGCGAGTTGGGCAGGTCCTCCCCCGCGTCGGCCAGCTTCTGCAGGGTCGGCGCGAGCGCGCGCAGGTCGGCGACGAAGTCGTCCTTGGAGGCGTTGATGGTCTTCACCGCCACGTCCGAGAGGTCTTCGAGCTGGCGGAGCATGGTGATGAGCGCGCCGCGCTGGTCTTCCAGGACCTTCAGGCCGGGGCTGAGGTCGCCCAGGACGGTGCCGAGTTTCTGCCTGCGGGTGGAGAGCGTGGCGGACAGTCGGTTGAGGCCGTCCAGGGCGGCGACGATGTCGCCCTTGTTGGAGTCGAGGCTGGCGGTCAGCTCGTTGAGGCGGCGCAGCACCGACTTGATCTCGGCCTCGTTGCCGGTGAGGGCGTTGTTGAGTTCGCGGGAGATGGTGCGCAGCTGTGGCAGGCCGCCGCCGTTCAGGAGCATCGACAGGGCGCCGAAGACCTCTTCCACTTCGACGTTGCGGTTGGTGCGGGACGCGGGGATGCGCGAGCCGTTGCCCAGGGCGCCGGTAGCGCCGGAGGTGGGCGCGGCGAGCTGGATGTACTTCTCGCCCAGGAGGCTGGACTGCTCCAGGCGTGCCGTGGCGTTGGACGGGAGCCGCACCTTGCCGTTCACCTTCATGGTGACCTGGGCCGTCCAGCCGTTCAGTGGCAGCGACACTTTGGAGACCCGGCCCACGGCGACGTCGTTCACCTTCACTGCGGCCTGGGGGACGAGGTCGAGCACGTTGGTGAACTCGGCGGTGATGGTGTACGGGTTGGATCCCAGGTCCGCTCCCCCGGGGAGGGGGAGGTCCTGCACCCCGGTGAAGCCGCCTCCGCAGCCGCTCAGCAAGACCGCGCCCGCGGTGGCGTAGAGCAGCGCCGCTCGTCCCGCTCTTCGTCTGCCTCGTGGCGCGGAGTTCCTGGGCGCGTCACTGGGATGGCTCATCGGCCGCCTCCCTTGGGGGACGTGGGCGAGCCGTACATGTCGCCAACGGTCGGCAGCGGCATCGGGGGAAGGACCCCGGTCGCCGATTCCGGTACGGGGGTGAGGCTTCCGGCGCGCTGCTTCTCGCACAGCGCCTTCACGCTCTCGTTGGACGCGGCCGACGACCCGCACACCGGGTTGGCCGTGCCCTGCCCGAGCGCCGCCAGCGCGGCCCCGGCGGCCGAGCCGGTGCCCGCCGAGGAGATGGGGCCCATGCTGATCTCGTTCAGGTTCCCGCGTCCCATCAGCGTCCGGGTGGACGGGTCGTAGCTGTTGAGCAGGTTGGTGGCGTTCAGCGGCAGCACGTCGAACGCCTCCGCGAGCGAGGCCCGCTGGTCGACCAGCACGCGGGTGATGGAGGCGAGCTTGTCGACGTCCTTCTTCAGCAGCGCCCGGTTGTCGCGGACGAAGTCGCGGACCTGGCCGAGCGCGACGGCCAGCTCGCGCAGCGCGGCGCCGAGCTCGTCGCGGTCGGCGGCGAGGAAGCCGGTGACCTCGGCCAGCTGCCGTTCGGCCAGCCGCACCTGCGAGTCGTTGTCCTTGATCATCGTGGTGAACTTCTGCAGGTTGGCGACGGTGGCGAACAGGTCGCCGCTCGATCCGGCCAGCGTCTTGCTCGCCTGCCCGAACTGGGCGATCGTGTCGTTGATCGCCTGCCCGTTGCCGCCCAGGTTCTCCGCGCCGACCTGCAGCGCGCGCGACAGGGCGCCCTGGGAGTTGGCGCCCTTGGGGCCGAGGTCGCCGGAGATGCGCTTCAGGCTGTCGTAGAGCTGGTCCAGCTCGACGGGCGTCGCCGTCCGCGTCACCGGGATCTCGGCTCCGGCGGCGATCTGCGCGCCGCCGGTGTAGGCGGGGGTGAGCTGGATGTAGCGGTCGGCGACCACGCTGGGCGCGATCACGACCGCCTTGGCGTCGGCGGGGACGGGCACGTCCCGGTCCAGGGTGAGCCGCGTGCGGACGCGGTTGCCCATGGGGGTGACCTCGTCGATCGTGCCGACCTTGACGCCGAGGATCCGCACGTCCGAGCCGGGGTACACGCCGACGGCGGCGGCGAAGTAGGCGGTGATGCGCTTGCCGGTGGTGCCGCCGGCGACCGATGCCAGCGCCACGGCCATCAGGACCAGCGCCAGGGCCAGCGCGATCACGGTGCGGCGCCGCTCCTGCCACATCTGCCTGCGCCAGGACGTCTCCATCATCGGCCGCCGCCTCCGTTCCCGTTCGCGGGGCCGACGACCGGCCCGTTGACGGTGCCGGCGGGCTTGGGCGGCCGGCAGTCGTCCTTGGGCGGCGTGTTCGGGGCCTGGTACTCCTTGGGGACGACCCCGCACAGGTAGCCGTCCATCCAGCGGCCGTTGCCGAGCGCGTTGCCGAGCAGCCGGTTGTACGGCCCCGCGATCGCCAGGGCCCGGTTGAGGTTGTCCTGGTTGCGCTGCAGCACGGTGGTGATCCGGTCCAGGGCGTCCAGGGTGGGCTGGATCTGCCGCCGGTTGTCGGCGACCAGCCCGGACAGCTCCCGGGACAGGGCCTGCGATCCGACCAGCAGCCCGTGGATGGCCTCGCGGCGCCGGCGGAGCTCGGCCAGCAGCAGGTTGCCGTCCTGGAGCAGCTTCTGGAACTCGCCGCTCTGCTCCGCCAGCACCCCGGTGACCTGCTTGGCGTTGGCGAGCAGCCGGGCGAGCTGCGCGTCCCGCGTGGAGATCGTCCGGGAGAGCGCGGACAGGCCGTCCAGGGCCTTGCGGACGCTCGGCGAGGTGGTGGAGAAGGTGTCGGCGATCGTCTCCAGGCTCTGCGCGACCTTGACGGTGTCGAGCCGGTCGATGGTGCCGGACAGATCTTGGAATGCTTGCGTGACGTCGTAGGGGGACAGGGTGCGGCTGAGCGGGATGCGCCGGTCGGGGTCCTGGGCGGCGGGGCCGAGCGGGTCGACGGCCAGGTACTTGGCGCCGAGCAGCGTCTTGATCATGATTCCGGCGGTGCTGGCGTTGCCGATCCAGGTGTCCCTGACCCGGAAGGTGACCTTGACCTTGGGCCCGTCCAGCTCCACGCCGGTGACCTCGCCGACCTTGACGCCGGCGACGCGCACCTCGTCGTCGGGCTTGAGCCCGGCCGCCTCGCGGAAGTCGGCGGTGTAGGACGTGCCGCCGCCGATGACGGGCAGGTCGTCGGCGCGGTAGGCGAGCATGCCCAGCACCAGGATGACCGCCAGCCCGATCACGGCGACGCCGATCGGGTTGCGCTCCTTGATGGGCTTGCCGCGCAGGATCCCGGCGCGGCCGCGCTTCAGCGGCGGCAGCGCGGTCGGCGCCGGCCGCGCGGGCCCGGCGGGACGCGGCGGGCGTGCCGCGCCGCCCGGGTCGCCGGGGCCGCTCATCGCTCCTCCTGACATCTCAGCGCGTCCTTGTCGTCCATCGGGACGCCCGTGGGCGGCTTGCTGCCGTCGGTGTAGCGGGCGCCGGTGATGGTGGCCTGGCACATGTAGAAGTTCATCCACGATCCGTAGGAGCCGAGCCGCGCGATGGTGGCGCTCTTGCCGGGCAGCGTGCGCAGGAAGCGGTCGACCGTCGGGGACTCGTCGGCGAGGTTGTCCGACAGCCGGCCCAGCTGGGCGATGCTGTCCTTCAGCGGCGCGCGGCCGACCTGCAGCAGGTCGGCGGTGCTGTTGGTCAGCTCCGACATGGCCCCGATCGCCTCGCCGAGCGGCCTGCGGTCGGCGGCCAGCCCGGACGTCAGCCGCCGCAGCGTGACGATGAGGTCGGCGAGCTGGTCGCCGCGGGCGTTGATGGTCTCCAGCACGTCGTTGAGGTTGTCGATGACCTGCCCGATGACCTGGTCCTTGCCGGCCAGGGTGCTGGTGAGGGACGCCACGGTGCGCAGCAGCGAGTCCATCGTGGGGCCCTCGCCCTGGAGCACCTGGATGATCTCCCCGGCGAGCTGGTTGACGTCGGCGGGCGACAGCGCCTGGAACAGCGGCTGGAAGCCGTTGAACAGCTGGGTGAGGTTGAGCGCGGGCGTCGTGCGCTCCACCGGGATGGTGCCGCCGCGCGGCAGGATCGCGCCGGGCGTCCCGGTGCCCCGGTCCAGCTCGATGAAGCGCTGCCCGACCAGGTTGAGGTACTTGATCGTCGCCGTGGTGGACGCGGGCAGCCGGCGGCCCTTCTGCACCGTGAACCGCACCCTGGCCTGCCGCCGGTTCACCACGCTGATGTCGGTGACCTGGCCGATCCGCACGCCGGCGATCCGCACGCTGTCGCCCTCGTTCAGCCCGGCCACGTCGGTGAAGCGGGCGCTGTAGCGGTCGGCGTCGCCGACGCCGGTGTTGGCGATGCTGATGGCCAGCACGGCGGTGGCGGTGACGGTCACGACCACGAAGAGGATCGACTTGATGAGCGGGCCGCCGAGGCCCTTGAGGTTCATCCTCACCGGACGCTCACCTTCGCCCCCCGGTAGATCGGGCCGACCAGGACGCTGCTCCAGTCGGGCAGGGACTGCGGGACCTCCCGCAGGGCGGGTGCGGCCAGCTCGTTCACCAGGGCGTTCTCCTGCGGGGAGTTGGGCAGGCCCAGGCCGCCGGGCGTGACCGCGACCGGTGCCGCCCGTCCCGCGGGCGTGGCCTGGCCGCGGGCCGCCGCGCCGCCGGACGGGTCGTACGGCACCGGGTAGCAGCGCGGCCCGCCGCCCGCCGTGTAGCGCGGCGTGTCCCGGCCGGGGAGGTAGCGGCCCTTGGACGGGACGGCGGTGACGTCCACCTGCAGGCCGGGCCGGTCCGTGCCCTTGCCCAGCGCCCGGTCCATCTCCGGGATGAAGTCGTTCAGCATCGAGAACACGCAGGGGAACTCTGGCGAGTACCGCGCCAGCACCTCAAGCGACGGGCGGCTCGTGGACGCCAGCTGGATCATGTTGGCCGAGTTCTCGCGCAGGAACGTGGTGAGGTCCTGCGCCCCGGAGGTGACGGTGGAGTACAGCTCGCTGAGGTTGCGGCGCTGGTCGACGACGGTGCGGCTGGTCGCGGTGAAGTCGTAGAGCGCGTCCAGGATGTCGGGGGTCGCGTCAGCGTAGTTGTGGGTGAACGCGACCAGCTCGTGGATGTTGCGGTTGAGCGCGGGCAGGTCGGGGTTGAACTTCTTCAGGTACGCGTCGAGCGTGACCAGCGTCTGGCCCAGCTCGTGGCCGCGCCCTTCCAGCGCCTGCGACATCGCGGTCAGCGTCGCCGACAGTTTGGCGGGCTGGACGGCGGTCAGCAGCGGCAGCATGTTGTCGAGGACCTGCTGGAGCTCCACCGCGTTGGCCGTGCGGTCCTCGGTGATGACGCTGCCCTCGGTGAGCCGGCCGGCGGCGGGCCGCGCGGGGATCATCAGCGCCACGAACCGCTGCCCGAACAGCGTCGTGGGAAGCATCTGCGCGGACACGTTCGCCGGGATCCGCCGCACCGTCTCGGGCTTGAGCGCCAGCGTGAGGCGGGCGCCCGAGCCGTCGGCGGTGATCTCCCGGACCTCGCCGACGACCACGCCGCGCACCTTGACGTCGGCGTGCCGGTGCATCTCGTTCCCGACCGACCCGGTGCGCAGCGTCACCATCGTCGCGTCGGTGAACCGCTTCTGGTAGAACGCGACGGCCAGCCACACCAGTAGCGCCGGGACCAGCAGGAACACCACGCCCTGCAGCCGCCGCGACACCGTGGCCATGGGCCCTTCACGCATCTCCGGTCACCTCCCTCATCGCGCTCGCCCGGCCCTCGCCGCGCCCGGCCGTCGCCGCGCCCGGCCGGCCCACGGCGCCGACATGGACCACCGCGCGACATGGCCCACGGCGCTCACCCGGCGACCTTCACCGTCGTCGTGGCGCCCCAGATCGCCAGGCTGAGGAAGAAGTCGGTCACGCTGATCAGCACGATCGCGGTGCGCACCGCGCGGCCCACCGCGACGCCGACGCCGGCCGGGCCGCCGCTCGCGCGGTAGCCGTAGTAGCAGTGCGCGAGGATCACCATCACGCTGAAGATCAGCACCTTGAGGAACGACAGCACCACGTCGGTGGGCGACAGGAACACGTTGAAGTAGTGGTCGTAGGTGCCCGCCGACTGCCCGTTCACCCAGATGGTGACCTGCCGGGACGCCAGGTAGGAGCTGAGCAGCCCGATCCCGTACAGCGGGATGATCGCCACCGTGCCCGCGATGATCCGGGTGGTGACCAGGTAGGGCAGCGACGGGATGCCCATGCCCTCCAGCGCGTCGACCTCCTCGTTGATCCGCATCGCGCCGAGCTGGGCGGTGAAGCCCGCGCCGACCGTCGCCGACAGCGCCAGCCCGGCGACCAGCGGCGCGATCTCCCGGGTGTTGAAGTAGGCCGACACGAACCCGGTGAACGCCGAGGTGCCGATCTGGTTGAGCGCCGCGTACCCCTGGAGGCCGACGACCACGCCGGTGAACAGCGTCATCGCGAACATCACGCCGACCGTGCCGCCGATCACCGCCAGCGCGCCCGACCCGAACGCGACCTCGCCCAGCAGCCGCTGCACCTCCTTGAGGTAGCGGCGCAGCGCGCGCGGCGTCCACAGCAGCGCCCGCACGTAGAAGCCGAGCTGGTCGCCGGGCTGGTCGAGCCAGGCGAACCACGACCCCGGACGGCGCAGGCGGGAACCGGTCGAGACCATCCCTCACGCCCCCTTCGGCGGGACGACCTGGAGGTAGATCGCGGTCAGCACCAGGTTGACGAAGAACAGCAGCAGGAAGGTGATGACGACGGACTGGTTGACCGCGTCCCCCACGCCCTTGGGACCGCCGCTGGGGTTGAGCCCCCGGTAGGCCGCCACGACCCCGGCGATGAATCCGAACAGCAGCGCCTTGAACTCGCTGATGTAGAGGTCGGGCAGCTGCGCCAGCGCGGAGAACGACGCCAGGTACGCGCCGGGCGTGCCGCCTTGCAGGATGACGTTGAAGAAGTAGCCGCCGAGGACGCCGACCACCGAGACCAGGCCGTTCAGCAGCACCGCCACCAGCATCGCCGCCAGCACCCGCGGCACGATCAGCCGCTGGATCGGCGAGACGCCCATGACCTCCATCGCGTCCATCTCCTCGCGGATCGTCCGCGAGCCGATGTCGGCGCAGATCGCCGAGCCGCCGGCACCGGAGATCAGCAGCGCCACGATGATCGGGCTGGCCTGCTGGATCACCGCGAGGACGCTGGCGCCGCCGGTGAACGACTGCGCGCCCAGCTGCTGCGCCAGCGACCCGACCTGCAGCGCGATCACCGCGCCGAACGGGATGGACACCAGCGCGGTCGGCAGGATCGTGACCGAGGCGATGAACCAGAACTGCTCCAGCAGCTCCCGGGCCTGGAAGGGGCGCCGGAACATCTGCGTGAGCACGGTGGCGCCGAGCGCGAACAGCCGTCCCGTCTCGCGCAGGGCCCCGGCGCCGGGGACCCCGGACTGCGACACCATCACCACCACCCCCCGCGGGGGCGCTGCGGGCCGCCGGGCGAGTCGGTCATCGGCGGCCTTCCCTAACGGGGGGCAGCAGGCTGTTCAAAATCGCCTCCTGGGCTGCGGGGGGAAGCTGCGCCAGCATGGTCATCACGCGTTCGCGGCGCCGGGTGACCGCCTTGCGCTCGGGCATGCCGGGGCTCGGCTCCAGCTGCGGGACGATCTCGGGCACCCGGGCCGCCCCCCGCGCCAGCCGCGCCTCGGCCGCCAGCTCCGCGGCGTCCTTCTCCTCGCTCATCCCGATCGGGCCCTGCCGCTCGCCCCGCAGGAACTGGGCCACCACCGGCTCCTGGCTGGTCAGCAGCACCTCGCGGGGCCCGAAGGTGACCAGGTCGCGGCGGAAGAGCATGCCGATGTTGTCGGGGACGGTCGAGGCGATCTCGATGTTGTGGGTGACGATCAGCATCGTCGCGTCGATCCGCGCGTTCAGATCGATGAGCAGCTGGGACAGGTAGGCGGTGCGGACGGGGTCGAGGCCGGAGTCGGGCTCGTCGCACAGGATGATCTGCGGGTCCAGCACCAGTGCCCGGGCCAGCCCGGCCCGCTTGCGCATGCCGCCGGAGATCTGGCCGGGCAGTTTGCGCTCCTGGCCGGCCAGGCCCACCATCTCCATCCGCTCCAGGACGATCCGCCGGATCTCCGACTCCTTCTTGCGGGTGTGCTCGCGCAGCGGGAAGGCGATGTTGTCGAACAGGTTCATCGAGCCGAACAGCGCGCCGTCCTGGAACATCAGGCCGAACCGCTTGCGCGTCTCGTAGACCTTGCGGTCGGGGTCCTTCACCATGTCGACGCCGTCGATCAGGACCCGGCCGCGCTCGGGCTTGAGCAGCCCGATGAGCGACTTGAGGAAGACGGTCTTGCCGGTGCCCGAGGGGCCCAGCATCACGCTCACCTCGCCGGCGGGCAGCGTCAGCGACACGTCCCGCCAGATGGTCTGCCGGCCGAAGGACTTGGTCAGCCCCTCGACGACGACTTCTATGCCCATTCCGCGGACTCGAACATCGCAGGAACTCCCCATTCCGGCCGCATATATCGGCGATCGCCCGCGCCTGGAATCGCGCACCGAAACGACGATTGCCGGGGGACCGTTTGCCACAGCTTCGCTACTGGCCGGTACGCTACTTGCGCGGCATGACGGACGCAAGCAACCCCGGTGAATCCAATATCGGCCCGTGACTTCGTTGTCACCGATTGACAATGCCTACCAGAGGGTTTATCTCCAAGTGCGCGCCCGGCCGGGAGCTCTGCCATCGACCCAGGTCCGCGCGCCACCAGGGGCTCCAGTGCGCGCGCCGCCGGCAGCCCGGGAAAGGAGTAACCTGGTCATGGAGCGGGGGCGCGCCACAGAATGCCGCTCGGCCGTTCGGCATTTCCGAGACCGGATACGGCATGGCCGCGGACCGCAGTTCGAAATCACCTCGCATTAATGATCGGCGAGGAGCTCCATACCCGGCCCGCGGGCCGCGAAGAACACCCGGCGATCTCCATGTGACAACCGCGAACGGGAACGTTCCGCCACCGGGCCGTGAACGTCTCCCGGGCCCGGTGAACGCCCACCGGGGCCTGCGAACGGACGCCGGGCGGGCGGGCGCCAGCCGGGCGGGCGCCAGCCGGGCGGGCGCGGTGCTAGCATCCCGCCATGACGTTCTTCCACCTGCGTTGAGGATCCGCCGGCGAGGCGAGGAACCCCCGCCGCCGGCGATGCGGGACGGCGCGGCGCCGTCCCGGGTCCCGACGTGGAAGAAGAACGATCATCATGCGCACCCGTGCGCCCTCCTCCACCGCCCCCTGCCTGGTGGCGCGGTGCGTCCGCGGGCTGGAGCCCGCCCTGGCCGCCGAGATCCTCCGGTACGGGCTCGGCACGATCACCCGCCTCGGTCATCGCGAGGTGCACTTCCGTACGCAGCGCCCGGCACCTGAGGCGACCGGCCTGCGCACCGCCGACGACGTGTTCCTGCTGGCCGCCCGCATGCCCGACCCGGGCCCGTCCAAGGCCGGGCTGGACGCGCTCGGCGGCCTGGCGGCCGAGGCGGATCTGCCAAACGCGCCGCCCGCCACCGGGGTCGAGGTGTCCGCGTCCTTCCTGGGGCGCCGCAACTACAACCGCCACGACGCCGAGGACGCCGTCGGCTCCGCCCTGGCCGCTCGCCTGGACGCCCCGTACCACTCCAGGCGGGACGGCAGCGCGCCACCGCCGTCCTACAGCGGGTGGCGCCTCACCCTGGACGGCACCCATGCCACCCTCATGCTGCGCATCGCGGACCACCCGCTGCATCGCCGCCCGTACAAGCGCCGCACGATCCCCGGCACGCTGCACCCGCCCCTGGCCGCCGCCATGGCCCAGCTGGCCGACATCGATCCGGGCCATGTCGTCCTGGACCCGTGCTGCGGCGCGGGCACCCTCCTCATCGAGGCCGCCCACCTGCAACCGCAGGCCCGATACCGCGGCTTCGACGCCGCACAAGCCTCCATCCAGGCCGCGCGCGCCAACACCAAGGGGCTCGAGGGCCTTCCCAGGGTCGACCTACGACGAGCCGACGCGGGCGCCCTTCCCCTCAAGGACGCAAGCGTCGACCGCGTCATCTCCAATCCGCCGTGGGGTACGCAGGTGAATCCGTCCGGCCTTCTCGCCCGCGATCCAGCCCGGCTGTGGTCGGAGCTCCGCCGCGTACTCGCGCCCAAGGGAATCGCGGTCGTCCTCATCCCCGACCCCAGCGCCCTGACCGCCGCCTTCAAGAACGGGCTGACAGCCGTCCACCTGCAACAAGTGAGGGTCTCCGGCACGCACTCGCACCTGACCCAGCTACGCCCCCGCTGAGCGCATCAGAACTCGTCCGTCGGCAGCACGCCCTCGAGCGGCGCCGGGATCGCCAGATCCTCCCCGAGCACGACCGAGGAACTGTGGGTGTAGTCGCCTCCGCGGGGCTCGGAGAAGATGGTGACCTTGCCGTCCAACCGGTCGACCAGCAGGTACAGCGGAATGTCGGCGGCGGCGTACCCGCGGCGCTTGGGACCGCGGTCGCGTTCGGCGCCCTTGAGACTCCGGCCGTCCTTGGAGGTGACCTCCAGCACCATCAGAACGCCTTCAGGTTCGCTGTGCCACTCACGCCCCGCGAACGCCCCCTTGGGGGCCGCGATCCCGTCGGGAACGTACTCCCCCTCCGGGCTTATCAGCGTCAGGTTGCGATGCAACCGGAGCCCATGGGCATCCCGCACCCAGTCGTCCACCGCCACCACGATCGTCTCGTGCCGCCCGTCGGGGCGCGGCGACACGATGATCTCCCCATCCACCAGTTCCGCACGAAAACCAGGCATCACCTCAAGCGCGGCAAATGCCTCCCGAAGGCCATCCCGGTCGAACGGCGGTTCTGCCGACATCGCCGTCATCACAGGTCTCCTCGTGCGGTTGCAGCGGTGGTAGCGCTGTACCGAACAACGTAGCAACGGCCACCACAAGGTCACGTAGAGCGTCCATGGAGGAACTTAGCGTAAGAGGACAGGGGTCGGACACTTCTGGTAAGCGGCCCGGATGCTCTCCTTCAAGGTCGGGATGTGCGGAAGGTGCGGATGGTCTGGCCTATGCCGTGCATGTTGCCCTCGCTGTCGCGGAACCAGGCCGCCCGTTCTCCGGCGCCGCCCGCCGACGGGTAGTTGCCGCTGACGTGCGCGATCCCGTCGATGGTGCGCAGCCCGGGAACGTCCACGTCCTCGAACTCGACCCCGCGGCGGCGCAACTCGGCGACCACCTCCTCGATGTCGTCGACCTCCCAGGCGATCTGGGTGTGCGTCCCGGCCGACCGGCCGGCCGACTGGAACACCGAGAACCAGCCGCCCCGGCACCGGTAGCGCAGCCCGCCGGGACGCGTCTCGGCCGGCTCGAGACCGAGCTTCTCGGCGTAGAAGCGCCTGGCCCGGTCGAGGTCCTGGGCGGGCAGCCGGGCGGACACCGCGGCGTCGGCCAGCGGCCCCGCCGCGGCGACCCGCCCGGCGGCGCGCTCGCGCTCGCGGCGGGCGGCCCAGTACGCGGGCGTCAGCTCGATGATCTGGAACAGGTTCCCGTCCGGGTCGAGCGCCGTCCCGAACCAGGCGCCCGCCCCCTCCCGGTACTCGAGCGGGGCGACCCAGGCCACGGCGAGCGAGTCCAGATGGCGGGCGATCGCCCGCGCGTCGTCGACGTGCAGGTTGATGATGATCCGCGCGGGTTCGGCGGCCAGGGCCGCCACGTCGTCGCGGCCGTCGATCAGCAGGACCACCTCGCCGAACCGCAGGAGCCCGTCGGCGTCGGCCCTGATCCCGAACGCCCGCTCGTACCAGGCCCGGAGGCGCTCCGGTTCCCTGCTGGCCAGCAGGACACTGCCGATGGCCGGGGTCACTCCCATGGCTCCTCCTCGTGGTGTGTCCCTGGTTGTGACCCGACCGGAGGCACGGATTCATCGGCACCCGTAAAGCGCGGGCCAAGCCGGGCCTCAGGTGATCCAGACCTCGTGCAGGGCACGCCAGATCAGGCCGTTGCGGGCGCCGGGCGCGGGCGCGAAGACGGCCACGGCGCGGCGGGCGTTGGACGAGCCCGGCGCCCGCTGGTGCTCCTCGTAGGCCGCCACGACCATGCCGCCGCCGCGCGCCTCGTCCAGCAGGACGCGCGGCTCGCGGATCTCCAGGACCAGGCCCGGGGCCGCGCCGTGCGCCTCGTCCATCATGGCCGCCAGGTCGGGCAGGGTCTTCAGGGAGCCGTCCGGGTCGTACCAGGTGAAGTCAGGCGCGTGCCTGCCGAGGAAGGATGTGACGGTGGACGGTTCCGCCTCGCCGCGCAGCCAGCCCTCGATGAAGCGGTGATGCCGCACGATCTCGTCCACGGCGTTCATCCGGCGCTCCCGGCGTGCCGCTCGATCCAGGCGCGCAGCGGCGTCAGTTCGACACCGAAGAGCTCTTCGATCTTGTCCGGGTCGCCTTCGTAGAGGCCGGCGGCCTCGGGGAGGGCCAGCCACCGGTACGTGCTCGCCACGCCCGCCGCGGTCGCCGCGCCGAGCAGCGGGGCCAGGCCCTCCTCGAACGCGCCGGGGTCCATCGGCACGTAGCGGATCTCCCGGCCGAGGACGGAGGTGAAGGCGGCCGCCAGTTCCGGTCCCGTCACCGCCTCCTTCCCGCCGATGTCGATCGCCTGCCCGGCCAGGCCCGGGCGGTCGAACGCGGCGGCCGTGAGGGCCGCGAGATCGTCGTGGGCCAGCCACGCGACCCGCCGCTCCGCGGGAAGCGGGTAGGGAAGGACGCCGCCGGCGAGGGCCTCCCGCGCCCACGGGGCGGCGAGATTGTCCAGGTAGACGGGCGGGCGCAGCACCACGGCCGGGACGCCGCACGACAGCAGGGCCTCGGCCGCCTCCCGTTTCGACTCGAACGCCGCCACGCCCGTCCGCGTGGCCGGGACACGGTTGCCGGTATTGAACACCAGGCGTTCCAGCCCGCCGGACGCCGCGGCCACGTTGTCCACGAAACGGGCCACCGTCACCGGGTCGAACTCCATGGGCAGCGTCACCGAGGCGCGCGCCACCCCGTCGAACGCGGCCCGCACGGCGGCGGCGTCCGCGAGATCACCGCGGACCCACTCGATTCCGGACGGCCCGGTCGCGCTCCGGCCGAGGCCGCGCACGCGGTGCCCGTCCCGCAGCAGCCGCCGCGCGACCGCCCCGCCCTGCGCGCCTCCCGCGCCGATCACCAGATAGGTATCGCTCATGCCCTTCAGGGTGCCGACGCCCGTCCTGTACGTTCTATAAGCAGGAAACCGGATTGCTTTAAGGATCGTCCATGACGGTGGAAGTGCGGGAGACGTCCGCTCCAGGGGGCGACCTGCTGGGCGAGTGGCTGGCGCCGCTGCGCCTGGAGGGCGTGTTCGCCAGCCGCTGGACGGCCCGCGCGCCCTGGGGCCTGCGCGGCGACCAGGAACGGAACGCGATCCTGCACTACGTGCACTCCGGCGAGTGCGCGATCACGATGCCGGGCCCTTCCGACCCGGTCATCCTGCGCGCGGGCGAGCTGGCCGTCTTCCCGTACGGCACCGCGCACGAGCTGGCGGACCGCCCCGGCCGCCCGACGACCCCGCTCGACCTGCTGCTCCCGGGGCGCCCGGCGGGAACGAGCACGGAGGTGCGCGTGGACGGCCCGGGCCCGGTCACCGAGCTGCTGTGCGGCGGCCTGCACTACGACGAGACCGCCGTGTCGCCGCTCTACCGCGCCCTGCCGGAGATCCTCGTGCTCGACCGGGAGATGCTGGCCGGCGAGCCGCTGCTGGCCGGGACCCTCGACCGGCTCGCCGGCGGGACGCGGGACGGCGCGCCCGGCGCCCGGCTGGTGGCGCTGCGCTCCTTCGAGCTGGTCTTCGTGCTGGCACTGCGGGTGGCGCTGGGCAGGCCCGGCGACACCTCGCCCGCGCTCCAGGCACTGCGGCATCCGGGGATCGGCCGGGCCCTGCTGGCGATCCAGACCAGGTTCGCCGAACCGTGGACGCTGGAATCGCTGGCCCGGGAGGCGAACATGTCACGGTCGGCGTTCGCCGCCACGTTCACCCGCCTCGTCGGCGAGGCCCCCGCCCGCCATCTGACCGGCCGGCGCATGCGCGAGGCCGCCCGGCTGCTGGACGAGACGGCGCTGCCGCTGGGCGTGCTCCCCGAGCGGGTCGGCTACCGCTCGGCCGTCGGTTTCCACCTGGCCTTCCGCCGCCACTTCGGCACGCCTCCGGGCGAATACCGCCGCGCCCGCGCGGCGCTCACCGCATCCGGTTCGGATCCGGTTCCGGCTGCACTTTCGAGTGATTAGCCGCCATCCGCGTACCGGCGGTTCTGGCAGCGGGTGATAAACGCTTGAGCGGCCGGTCCACCGCGCGTCCCAAAGCGGCCAGTACGGCATCGCCCTGGAGGCCGCTCCCTGAACAGGGAAGACCTGCCGCGCCCCGCTTCACCCCTATCATCCGGGAACAAAGCAAAGCAGCCACTTATATTGCGGTGACAATCATTGGCGCCGATTTCCCGGATGGCGGCAAATTGCTTGCACCAAGCCTTGTCACCCATTCCGGGCGGAAGTAATGTTCAGACCGTTGAAACGTTTCGCGGAAATGCCGTGACCCGCATGACCGCACCCCGACCCTCTTCTCTTTCCACCCGGGTGCCCGCACCCGGGGCGGCCGGTCGGCGGCCCGCCACGAGCGATCGCCACCAGGCGCGACGACAACGGCGCGCCGTACCGGCCGGATTCCGTCCCGCCCCCAGGAGGCAATGCATGGTGCGCCCGTCCCTTCGCAGCAAGGCCCGCCGTTTCGCGACGCTCACCACCGCCGGGCTGGCCGCCGGCGCCGTCCTCGCCGTCCCCTCGGCCGCGCAGGCCGAGCCGGTCATCAAGGTCGACTACCCGGCGACCGGCACCACCTTCATCAAGGCGACCAACTCGTCGATGGCCCTCGGGCCCGGCACCCTCAAGTCGAGCCTCGACCTGGGCACGGGCGACCTGACCGCGAACCTGGTGATGCCGCCGGCGCACGGTGAGTTCAAGCAGTGGGGCCTCATCCCGGTCAGCGTGACCACCACGCTCATCGAGGCGGCCCCGACCACCGGAACGATCGACCTCAACACCGGCAAGGTCAACAGCACCTCGAAGGTGACCCTCAAGCTGTCCGACCTCAAGGTCGCCGGGATCCCGATGCCGGTGGGCGACAACTGCAAGACCAAGACCCCCGCGACGATCAACCTGGTGTCCGGGGACGACTGGAGCGTCCTGCAGGGCGGCACGCTGACGGGGACCTACACGATCCCCGAGTTCGAGAACTGCATCCTGGCGACGCCGCTGATCAACCTGACGGTGCCGGGGCCGGACAACACGATCTCGGTGAAGCTGGGGACCCCGACCGTCCCGCCGGCGGCGGCGCAGCAGCTCGCCAAGATCGGCTGATCCCGCGCCCAGGCCGCGCATGTCAGGGGCCCGCCTCCCGCCTGGGTGGCGGGCTTTCTGACGTGCGCGCCGGGTTCCTCACCGCCCGGGCCCCGCCGCTCGGTCCCCGGCCCAGCGACTCAGGGCCCTCCCTCACGCGCCAGTCCAGCAGCCCTGTTTCGGGCGTGCGAGCCTCAAGCGTCCGGGCTGGGTCCGGCGGCGGAACCTTGGCCACAGGGGCTTGAGACGCAGGGGCCCGTATGCGGCGGCCGTGCGGCGGAGGCGCCTGCGGCAGAAGGGAACCCGCGACCGGAGCGCGCCGGTGGGCGTCGGCCGCGGGCTCCCGTCCCGCCGGATCACTCGAACGACTGGCCGTACCTGATGTCCTGCTGAATCCCCGGGTACACGATCGGCTCCACGAACTGGGGCGGTCCCGCGAACCTCGGGCAGGTGGCGCTCTTGTTCCTGACCTGCATTCCCGAGCCAAGACCCGGCACGGTGATCTCGCTCTTGCTCCGGGAGTGCGTGAACGTCGGCAGCGCCTGGTTGGACGCGGAGATCTCGAAGCTGCACGATGTCGACGACACCCTGAAGGCCCAGTCGGCGAAGGCGCCGGTGAAGTCGCCCGTCGCCGGGTCGATCCCGGCGCGGCCGTCGGTGATCTTCGCGGGCAGGCGGCTGACCTCCACGGTGAAGTCCTCGCCCCCGAAAGTCGCATTGCCCTCGCAGCCGCGGAACGTCACGCCGGTCACCTCGCCCAGGTCGTCCGGCCGGATCAGCGTTCCGCTCTTGAAGCGGCCGCGGATCGTGGTGGACGAGCACTGGACGACGGCGTTGCCCGTCCTGCCCGCCTGGATCGACACCGGCCCGGATGCGCTGGTCCATTCGCCACCCGGGTTGATGGAGTACCCGTAGCCGGAGGCCGGGGGACAGGGGTTGATGGTGGTGTTCCCGATCTCAACGAAGCACACCGGCCCCTGGGTCAGTTGTATGTAGTTCCCCTTGCCGGCGATGGACGCTGTGAGGAGCCGGTCGAGGTCTTCGCCGACGCCGCATCCGCTGAAGCCGGGGATGTCGATGCTGCCGACGAGCCGTCCGCCCTGGGCGACGTCGTACGGCGGGTCGCTGTCGCTCCGGCCCGTCAGCGGCAGGTACACCGGCTTCTCGGTCCGGCAGTTCGGGCCCACGTCCATGGGCGAGCCGTTGACGCGCACGTCGTGGACGCGGATCGTCGCCTCCGCCCAGGTGTTGGTGATGGTGGGCCGGGCGGAGACCGTCCCCGGGCCGACCGAGGCCAGGTTCATGTTCCGGATCTGGGTGATCTCCATCTTCGCGGTCGTCGGCATGAACCCGAAGGTGAGGAAGGTTGACTCCAGCGTGTCCAGGTGGGCCATTGCGATGTGCCGAGCCTGGGTGAGCCGTTCACCGGTGGCGGGGTCCTGGTAGTTGTAGAGGTCCCGTCCCACGATCACCGAGGCGCGGCCGCCGATGGGGCTGGCGCCCTTGAGCTTGTTCACGTTGGACTTACCGGCGAGGTACGCGCACGCGGGGTCGGGGTCCGACACGTGGACGTGGTCGGGCGGCACCGGCGGGAAAAGGTGCACGAACTTCTCGTTGTACTCGGGCTCTGGCATCGGGTCCGCGCACACCTCGCCCGGGGCCGCGCGGGTGCGCGATGGGGCCCCGCCGCCGCCCGGGCTCGCGGACGGCGCAGGATCGGCGGCCTCCGGCGACCCGGTGAGCGGGATGGTCACCAGTGTGGTGTCCTGGCCGAGGTTCGGGGTGCACGCCACCGTCAACGGAGCCTGGGCCGGGGCGGGCGCCCCGCCGCCCGTTCCCCCGGGAGACAGCCGGAGGGAGAGGGCCCCCGCCGAGAACACCGCGTCGCCCTCGGTCCCGATCGTGGCGGGCGGGACGGCTCCGGTGGCCGCCAAGCTGAGCGAGCCCTTTTCCGGCACCTTCGTATCGGGGATCGTGAGGCCCTGCCACGTCGCGCTGCCAGGCCGCCGCCCCTCGGTCACCAGGACGTCCAGGCCGGCGACGCCCTCGACGGACGTCGCGCCCTCACCCAGGCCCGTGACGGCCCTCTCCGGCAGGGTCGCCGTGACCGATACCCCCTGCACCCGGATCTGCGAGCGCGGCTCGACCGATCCGGGGAAGGTTCCCTTGACGCGCACCGCGACCTGCTCGGCGCCGGAGGGGAACTGGCAGGCGTACCTGAGCGAGACGTCGGCCCGCTGGCTGCCGACGGCCGCCGCGGCCCCGGGGATCAGGCCCGCCAGCACCACCACCGCGGCGATTCCCGCCGTGCGGACGGACCTGCGGGATGCCCAACGCGCACCGTTCTTCATATCCGCCTATCCGTACGAGAAATGAGGTGCGTGGCAGCGGCCGTGTGTTTCGATCCCCGAGCACGGCTCTACCGACCGCTTCCTGCGGTTTCAGCACCGGAAGAAATGACGATGGCAGTTTCAGAGAGTCATTGCTACGGACCAGTAGCATAGCCAGCGGCGTACATCTCCGACAAGGAAGCCAATCGCCGGGAGGCCCGGCGGCCGCGCCTTTATAAACCGATGACAACCGCCGCCGGGGTTCTATCAATAGGGAAGCACGGGCGGCCGGCGCGGCTCCGGAAACGGAGCGTCCGGCGCGTGGGCCCGGAAAGCGGCGCGACCCGGAAACGGGTGCGGCCGCCGCGCGGCGTACGGGCCTGGCGCCGCGCGGCGGCCGTTCGGGACTGCGCCCGGGTCACACGGTGTTCACCGCCGTCAGGGGACGTGGGTGAGGTCGATGGTGTCGGGGTCGATGGCGAAGTTGCCGGTGAACTCGGCCTGGTCGCCGTTCTGGATGATGCCGAGGCAGCCGGAGACGTTGGAGGCGACCAGCGAGACGTTGCCCGGGTCGGGCGCGGTCGGGTCGACCGACAGCGTGCCGGTGGCGTTGCGGTAGTAGCCGGGCACGCCGCCGGTGAAGGTCGCGTTGCAGGCCGGGCCCGAGATCGACGCGCTGATGTTGGTGATGGAGCCGACGCTCACGGCCGGGTCGGCGGTGGGCTGGACGGCGTTCAGGTCCCAGGTGCCGCTGTGGGAGACGTTGAAGGTCAGGCCGAACGGGCCGGTGCAGGTGGTCCAGGTGGTGTTGTCGATCGTGGCGATCTGCGGGCCGGGGTGGTCGGTGACGTCGTTGATCGTGGCGTCGGCCTCGGCGTCCACGCACTCCAGGACGGCGCCGCTACGCGCGACCCTGAGCTGGGTGTCGCCGGAGTAGCCGTAGGCGTAGCCCGTGGGGTCGGCGCCCGTGACGTTCCAGCCCGCGAGGTCGGCGGAGGCGGGGGCGGCGGTCAGGCCGATGCCGGCGGCGACGACCGCGCCGGCGATGAGTCCCTTGCGGATGGACTTGCGCATTGGATGTGCCCTTTCGAGAGGGGGGTGTACCCGGTGGGTGCCGGTACTGGGTACTCGTTGGGGTGGGATCCGGGGACGGGGTGGCAAGGCTCCTTCTCTGGGCGGCTCCTTGGATGTGAAACTGCGGCCGGGCAGGGTCGGCCGGGAGTTTTCGCCGTATCCGGGTAACCGGGCGGATGTTTCTGGTAACCTGCCCCGTTCGGCTTCGGCGCCTCCTACCGATGAGTAAACTAAGTGCCGACTTCGCGTCCGACAAGGGCTGATTTCGGAAAATCTTCAGGCCGCTCGATTTCTTGTCACCCGATGATGAAAACGTCGATCGTTCTGTCTTGAAGTGAGTGACCAGGCGGTCTCCCGCCACGCTCCGTGCACATCATCACCGCTGGTCAATGACCACTCGGTGAGATCATTCGGGCTCCCCCGGGGAAACCTTCCATGGATCGGTGCACGACCGGCCCGATTGGGTTACGTTTGACGCGTCGTAGATCACCCAGGGGACCGGTGAATGCGCTGGCCCCGCGGGTGGAATGCACGCGATATCGCTGACCGTAATGGCCCTACCGCAGCCGGGAGGCTCCCCGCCGCCACCCGTGGCGACGCGCGGCCCGCGGGGGCGGGAAGGAGCATCGACGATGGCGCGCACCCACGATTCCGCCGGGCGGGATCGGCGTCCGGGACGGCTTCCACCGCGGATAGCCGCCGTTCTGCGGCCGGAATTGGACTCGCTTGCCGAGGACATCATGTCGGAGATCCGCAGAACCATTCCCGAGTACGGGGAGCCGCCGGAATCGGGGGCGCGGCCGGAGCTGCGGGCGAGCGTGGAGCAGACGCTGCGCGCCTTCGTCGACCAGATCTCCGGCTCGGACGAGTCGCGCGACCGCCGGGACCAGCTGTGCCGGGCGCTGGGCCGCAGCGAGGCGTACCGGGGCCGGAGCCTGGACGCGCTCCAGGCCGCCTACCGCACCGGCGTCCAGGTCGCCTGGCGGCGCGTCGCCGAGGTCGGCCGCCGGCACGGGCTGTCGTCCACGGTGATGTCGCAGCTGGCCGACGCGCTGTTCGCCTACATCGACGAGCTGGCCTCCCTGTCGGTGGAGGGCTTCGAGGAGGCCCGTTCCCGCACCGACGACGAGCGCGCCGAGTCGCAGCGGCGGCTGCTGCGGATGCTGGTGGAGCGGCCCCGGCCGTCCCGGGCGGCGCTGGAGCGGGCCGCCGACGCGGCCGGGTGGAGCCTGCCGGCGGAGGTGACGCCGGTGGCGCTGCCGCCGCGGGCGCGGTGCGTGCGCGCGGCCCTCGGCGACGGCGTGCTGGCCGACCTCGGCGGCGCCGAGCCGCACCTGGTGGTGCCCGGTCCGCTGGACGGCGCGCGGCGCGCGGCGCTGCTGGCGGCGCTGCCGGAGCGGCGGGCGGCGACCGGGCTGACCGTCCCGCCGGGCGAGGCGGCCGACTCGCTGCGCTGGGCGCGGCGGACGCTGGCGCTGGTGGACGCCGGGATCGTGGAGGACGCCGGGCTGACCGCGGCCGAGGACCATCTGCTGGAGCTGTGGCTGCTGGCCGACGGCGCGCTGCTGGACCAGGTCGCGCGGCGGCGGCTGGCCGTGCTGGCCCGGATGGGCGCCACGCAGCGGCTGCGGCTCACCGAGACGCTGGGCGCCTGGCTGGAGACGCAGGGGAACGCGGTGGAGACGGCCAAGCGGCTCCAGGTGCATCCGCAGACCGTCCGGTACCGGCTGCGGCAGATCAACGAGGCGTTCGGGGAGCAGCTCACCGATCCGGAATCCAGGTTCGCGCTGGAAGCGGTGTTGCGGGCGGGCCGGCTGAGGGAACGGAGCCCGTCACTGCGGTGACACTGATCAGAATCACCAATTGTGTCAAGGCGATGACGGAGGGCGGTTTTGCCGATTCTTTACCAAAAACCGCGACCCTTCTGATCTACGTTCAGTGTGCTTCACCTCACAATCCATTCCTGCCGGGGGGCGCGCAGGGGTCCCCCGCTCGGCGCGCCCGCCCGGGTCACATGCCGTACCCCGAGGTCGACAGTCCGCCGGCGGCCCCGCCGGCGCGGGAACGCTCCCATGACCTCGGCGTTCTCGGAGGTGCACCGATGACGCGTACGCTCGAACCGGGCGGGCTGGTGAAGCTGTCGGCCCCCCTGCCGAGGCATCTGGCCGCCATGATGCGGCCGGAGCTGCCCAGCCTGGCCACGGAGATCATCGAGGAGATCCGGCGGGCGATCCCCGAGTACGGGCGGCCCATCCAGGGCCCCTACGTCCACGCCCTGCAGATCGGCGTCGAGCGCGCCCTGGCCCACTTCGTCGAGCAGATCGCCGACCCGTCCGCGCCGCGCGAGCGGCACGAGGACACCTACCGCAGGCTCGGCCGCCTCGAGGCGCAGGAGGGCCGGACCCTGGACCACCTGCAGGCCGCGTTCCGGATCGGCGCGCAGGTCGCCTGGCGGCGCGTGATGCGGGTCGGGCCGCAGCGCAACCTGTCCTCGGCCGTGATGGCGCTGCTGGCCGACGCGCTGTTCGCCTACATCGACGAGCTGGCCTCGCTGGCGCTGAAGGGCTACCTGGACGCGCTGCCCGCCGAAGAGCTGGAGGAGCACCGGCGGCGGCTGCTGCGGCTCATGCTGCGCCGCCCGCCGGCGTCCCGGCGCGCGATCGAGGAGCTGGCCGAGCCGGCGGAGTGGGACGTGCCGGAGGAGATGACGCTGGTCGCGGTGCCGCCGGGCTCCCGCGTGGTGCGGACCGCGCTGGACCGCGACGTGCTGGCCGACTTCACCGACCCCGAGCCGCACCTGCTGGTGCCCGGCCGGATGACCGCCGACCGGCAGCGGATGCTGGCCGAGGCGCTGCCGGAGGGCCGCGCCGTCTCCGGCGTGAGCGTCCCGCCCGGCGGCTGCGCCGACTCGCTGCGCTGGGCCCGCCAGGCGCTGGCCATGGTCGACTCGGGGATCCTGGACGACGGCCCGGTGACCCGCTGCGAGGACCACCTGATCACGCTGTGGCTGCTGAACGACCCGGCCCTGATCGACCAGATCGCCCGGCGCAACCTGGCCGGGATGGCGGCGCTCAACACCGGGCAGCGGCACCGGCTGCTGGAGACCCTGCGGACCTGGCTCACCACCCGCGGCACCGCCGCCGAGATCGCCGAGGAGCTGCACGTCCACCCGCAGACCGTGCGGTACCGGATGCGCAAGCTGGAGGGCACGCTGGGCGAGCGGCTCACCGAGCCGGACTCGCGGTTCGCGATCGAGGTGGTGCTGCGCGCGATGTGGCTGCGCCGCCGCGCCGACGCCGACGCCCCCGGCCTCCACGACGCGGCGGCCGCCGAGCCCGACGCCGAGCCGCTGGACGCGGCGCCCCGCGACGCCGGCGCGCGCGACAGCGCGGCTCTTGAGGCCGGGGCGCGTGAGGCCGGGGCGAGAGGGGCCGCGGCGCGCGCGAGTCGCGAACGTGAGGCCGGTGCTAGAGGGGCCGCGGCGCGCGAGGCCGGGGCGCGCGGGGGCGCGGAGCGCTCCGCGCCGGGGGCCGGCGGGCAGGCTCCGGGACGCCCGGCCCCGGCCCGGCCGGGTCCGGGGGCCGTGCGCGGCTCGATGACCGCGCTCGATCTCGGCCGCGACGGCCGGGCGGCCATGGAGGCCAGAATGCGAACCCGGTGATAACCACCGACGGCGAATACGCATCTGCCAATAACTCTGTTTGGTCAGGGTTGATTCGACCATTCGTTCCGTGCTCCCATGCCTATTCGGAACCCATGTGCATTTGAACGGCGTGGTCGGCTATCGCGTGGAGGTGCGTGCAGGTGCGCTCACGATCGGCGGGCGGTTCCCTGCTGGCCGGGCTCGGTGCGGCGGCGGTCTTCGCGGTGGCCGCCGCGCCACCGGTCATCGCCGAGCCGGAGCCCAGTCCGAGCGGCGAGTCCCCGACCGGCGGGACGGCCACCGACCCGCCGACCGATCCCCCCACCGATCCACCGACGGACCCGCCCACGGACCCCCCGACCGATCCGCCCACCGATCCGCCCACAGACCCGCCGACGGACCCGCCGACGGATCCCCCGACGGACCCGCCGACCGATCCCCCCACGGATCCGCCGACGGACCCGCCCACGACGCCCCCGCCGACGAAACCGCCGACGGACCCACCGCCGGGAGGCGGCCCGGGCACGTCCAACCCGGCGCTGTCGATGTGGCTGTCGACGTCGTCCTCGACGGTGAAGCCCGGCGGGACCATCGCGGTGACCGTCAAGGTCTCCGCCGCGAAGGCCACGGCCCACGGCACGGTGCTGCGGCTGTCGGCGACCGGCGCCTCGGTGAGCCCGTCCGCGCAGGGCATGGGCAGCGTCGGCGGCGGGGGCCGCACGGCGGCGGCCACCGTCAAGGCGCCGTCGAACGCCGGGCCGGGGACGATCAAGCTCAAGGCATCGGTGTCGGCGTCCAAGGCCGCCACCGTCTCCCGGAGCTACACGCTGATCCTCACCAGCGCGTCCGGGGCGCTGCCGCCCGGGATCTCGCTGTCGGACCTGCCGTCGGACGTGCCGCCGCTGACCAACTCCTCGTTCGACGCGGTCGCCGGTATCCCGCTGCCGCAGGTCGCGCTGCCGCCGGTCGCCTCGCCGCAGATCGCGCCGAGCCCGCTGCCGATCACGGCGGACGCGGCGCTGCGCGCCGGCTTCGAGGAGTCCTTCGACGCCGAGGACCTCGCCGCGATCCACGCGGGCTGGCTGGCCGCGATGGCGGCGTCGGTGGCGCTGCTGCTGGCGCGGACCCGGATGTCGCGGCGCCACGAGGTCCCGGCGCACGTGCGGCGGTGGCTGGCCGGCCGGCGGCTCACCGACGCCCGGCTCCGCACCGTCCCGCCGCAGCCCGCGCCGGTCCCGGTGCGGCTGACCTGGCTGCCGCCGCGTCCCAAGGCCACCGTGCGGCTCTGACGCCGCGTCAGGGGCGGCGCCGCGGAGGCGGCGCCGCTCGGCCGGTCAGGCGTCCAGGACCTGGTTCTCGTTCCGGACGACCGGCGGCAGCGTCGACCACGGGAAGTTGATCCACCGGTCGGTGTGCCGCCACACGTACTCGCACTTCACCTCGGAGTGGGGCTTCTCGTAGATCACGGCACAGCGGACGTCGGCCACGTGGTCGGCGCAGAAGTCGCGGACCAGCTTCAGGGTGGCCCCGGTGTCGGCCACGTCGTCGGCGACCAGGACGCGGGCGCCCGACAGGTCGACGGCGTTGGGCACCGGCGGGAGCATCACCGGCAGGTCGAGGCGCTCGTTGACGCCGGTGTAGAACTCCACGTTCATCACGTGCAGGTTCTTGACGTCCAGCGCGTAACCGAGGGACCCGGCCACGAACAGGCCGCCGCGCGCGATGGACAGGATCAGGTCGGGACGGTAGCCGTCGTCCGCGATCGCCTGGGCCAGCGCGCGACCGGCCGTACCGAACATCTCCCAGGTCAGAACTTCTCTTTCGGCAGACACGGCCACTATCTTCGCCGACCGGCGGGACTGCTCGGCACGCCGGAGCCGGCCGGGCCGCAGACATCGACGATGATCGCGCAGGCGTCCAGCGGGAGCGTGCCTTGAGCACGGCGGGCCGGGTGCCGCCGAGGCCGCCGATGTCGTTGATCAGGCTGTTGATCACGGCGCGGTTCGCGTGCGCGGCGTCGATCACCCGGGAGGCGTTGCCGACGGTGCGGCGCAGCGCGGGCCCCTGCCCGGCCGTCCCCTGGGAGAGGGTGTGCACGATCGTGACGACGTCCTGCGGGTCGATGGCGCGGGCGGTGTCGTACAGCGGCCGGGCCGTGTCGGCGGGGTCGGCCGGGTCCTGGGTGCGGGTGATGGTGCCGCCGTCGGCCAGGTACGGCCCCGCCCGGCCGCCGGGCCGAGGTCGAGGGAGATCTCCTTGGGCCCGAAGATCGACACCGGGTCGATCCGGGCCTGGGCGCCGCGGGGGACCCGCACGTCCCGCTCGACCCGGAGCCGGACGCGGACCCGGCCGTCGGGCGCCAGCGCCACCGACTCGACCTTGCCGACGGTGACGCCGCGGACCTTGACGTCCGTGACGGCGGCGGCCAGGGCGGTGGCGCCGAGGGCGGCGTAACCCGCCCGCGAGCGCGCGGAGAGAGCGGCATCGGACATGGAAACCCCCTGGGTGCCTGTTTACGGTCGCGCCCCGTAAGCAGCCGCTTGCATTATTGGGGAGGGAGGACCCGCTCCGCTTCCGATCATGACGTGGTCCCTCTCACGCACCCGGGACCCGCGCGGTCGCCGCGGGCGGTAGCGTTGGGCGACGTGCCCGCCCCTGATCTGCTCACCGGCAGCGACACCCAGATACCGGACACGGCGACGCTGCTCGCCGCCGCCGTCGAGGCCATCGGAGGGTCGGAACGCCCCGGCCAGGTGGAGATGGCGCTGGCCGCCGAGCGCGCCATCGCCGCCGGCGAGCATCTGGCCGCGCAGGCCGGCACCGGCACCGGCAAGTCGCTGGCCTACCTGGTCCCGGCGATCCGGCACGCGGTCGAGAAGCGCACCACGGTCGTGGTGTCCACGGCCACGATCGCGTTGCAGCGGCAGCTGGTCGACCGCGACCTGCCGCGCCTGGCCGAGACGCTCGGGCCGCTGCTGGGCCGGGAGCTGAAGTTCGCGATCCTCAAGGGCCGCCGCAACTACCTCTGCCTGAACAAGGTGCAGACCGGCGCGCTGGACGACCCGGAGGACGACGAGGGCGCCGGCCTGTTCGATCCGCAGCAGATGTCCGCGCTGGGCCGCCAGGTCAAGCGGCTCAACGAGTGGGCCGAGGAGACCACCACCGGCGACCGCGACGAGCTGGTGCCGGGCGTGAACGAGCAGGCCTGGCGGCAGGTCTCGGTGACCGCCAAGGAGTGCCTGGGCGCGCAGCGCTGCCCGCAGGGCACCGAGTGCTTCGCCGAGCTGGCCCGTGCCGAGGCGGGCGAGGCGCACGTGGTGGTCACCAACCACGCGCTGCTGGCGATCGACGCGCTGGAGGACTTCCAGGTCCTGCCCGAGCACGACGTGGTGATCGTGGACGAGGCGCACGAGCTGGTCGACCGGGTCACCTCGGTCGCCACCGGCGATCTGAGCGCCGCCGCGGTCGAGACCGCGGCCCGCCGCTGCGGACGGCTGATCGAGGAGGGGCTGGCCGATCGGCTCAAGGAGTCGGCCGAGGGCCTGAGCCTGCTGCTGGAGGAGCTGCCGGGCGGTCGCATGGACGTGCTGTCGCCCGCGCTCGGCAACACCCTCGCCGCCGTGCGGGACGCCGCGCACGCCTGCCTGACCGCGATCGGTCCGGAGAAGAAGGACTCCGACGCCGGCACGATGGCGGCGCGCAAGGCCGCCCGCTCGGCGCTGGAGGACCTGCACGACACGGCGGTGCGGCTGCTGGAGTCGTTCCAGCCGGAGATCTCGGCGCGCTTCGACGTGGTTTGGGTGGAGAAGCCGTTCGTCCAGGACGGCAGGCCCAGGCGCCCGCCGTCGCTGCTTGTGGCGCCGATCGGGGTGGGCGCGCTGCTGCGCACGACGCTGTTCGAGCGGCGCACCGCGATCCTCACCTCGGCGACGCTCACACTGGGCGGGTCGTTCGAGCCGCTGGCCCGGCAGTGGGGCCTGCCGCCCCTGGAGAACACCGGGAACGCCGCGAACACCGGGAACGCCGGGGGCGGGGGCGCCGCGGACGGGACGCCCCGGGACGCGAAGACGGCGGCCGACGGCCTGGCCCGCACCGCGACCGAGGACGGCGAGAAGAAGGGCGGGCAGCGGGACGCGGAGAAGGAGATCGTCTGGTCCGGCCTGGACGCCGGGTCGCCGTTCGACCACCCCCGGTCCGGGATCCTCTACGTCGCCCGCCACCTCCCCCAGCCGGGCCGCGACGGCCTGGCCGACGCCTACCTCACCGAGATCACCGAGCTGATCGAGGCGGCGGGCGGCCGCACGCTCGGGCTGTTCTCCTCGATGCGGGCGGCGCGGCAGGCCGCCGACGAGCTGAAGGACCATCTCACCCACCCGCTGCTGTGCCAGGGCGAGGACTCCACGTCCCTGCTGGTCAAGCAGTTCGCCGAGGACGAGCGGACCTCGCTGTTCGGCACGCTGTCGCTGTGGCAGGGCGTGGACGTCCCGGGCCCGTCGCTGCAACTGGTGATCATGGACCGGATTCCGTTCCCGCGCCCGGACGACCCGGTGTCCTCGGCCCGCTCGCGGGCGGTGGCGGCGCGCGGCGGCAACGGTTTCATGGCCGTCGCCGCGACGCACGCGGCGCTGCTGCTGGCGCAGGGCGCGGGGCGGCTGCTGCGCTCGATGGACGATCGCGGGGTCGTCGCCGTCCTGGACCCGCGGCTGGCCACGGCCCGCTACGGCGGTTTCCTCAAGGCGTCGCTGCCGCCGTTCTGGCCGACGACGGACGCCGATGTCGTCCGCAACGCGCTGCGCCGCCTCGACGCGGCGGCGTCCTCCGCGCCTTCGGGTGACGCGGCCGAGCGTCCCTGACCTTCGCCCTTCCCTTCCAACGCGTCCACCGCGCCGCCCTGCCACGACCGGCCGCGATGACCCCTGCCTGAAATCTCCTACTTGCACAGGTCAAGATCGGTGCTGCTAGGAATGGACGCCATGTCCAGAACGAAAATGGACCGTTCCGGCACCGCGATGCGGCGGCTCACCCCCGACACCTTCGACTGGACGACGCTGACCGCCGCGGCCGGGGCCGTGCTCACCAGCGGCATCACCTGCGCGCTGGGCGCCGGGCCCGCCGCGGCCGCCACCGCGCTGCTGGCGGCCGGGCGCGGCAACGGCGCCGTCACCGCGTTCGACGTCAACCACCGCGACAGGCTGTGGACATGGGAGGAGGCCGCGCCGGTGCTGCGCGGCGTGCCCCCGCACGTGGACGTGCTGCTGGCGAACCGCGGCGACCTGCTGCGGCTGCCGCCGTCCGCGCGCGAGGACGAGGACGCGGCGGCGCTGGCCCGCCGGGCGATCGGGGAGTTCGGCCACGAGCTGCTCGTGCTCCGGAAGACCGACCAGCTCCCCGGGAGGCGGATCGCCTCCCGGGTCACCGTCGTCACCGCCGCCGAGGTGGTCACCGGCGGCGTCCACGAGGCCGACGTGGTCGACGCGTTCGGTGCCGGGGACGCCGCGCTGGGCGTGCTGCCGGCCGCCCGGCTGGCCGGGGACGACACCGCCGCGCTCGCGGACAAGGCGGCGTGGGCGGGCGCTGTCGCGGCCGGGCTCGGCTCCGACCTGGTCCCGGTCGCGCCCGGCCCCGGCGACCTGCCCGGCATCGCGCGCCGGGCGGCGGCGGTCGCCGAGCAGATCGCGGCGGTCCGGTCCGGAGCGGCGGCGCCGTGATCGTCGACGCCCGTCTGCACGCCTTCCGTCCCGCCGCGGTGCGGCGCCGGGCGGTGGACGAGCCGGCCCCGGCCGGCCGGGACGCCCCGGTCGAGGAGCACGTCGCGGTGACGCCGGGGACCACGTTCGGCCCGCACGGGGCGGGCTGGATCCGGATGTCCCTGGCCACCGCGACCGAGGACCTGCTGGAGGGCCTGGAGCGGATCATCCGCTGCCGCTGACGCGTGGCGGGTCAGCCGTGGCCCAGGCGGCGGCCGGAGATGTGGTGCGGCACCAGCCGGATGTAGACCGGCCGCTCGCCGCCGGGCCACGGTTCGACGGCGGGCGACACCGGCCGCTCGTGGTCGGGCAGTTCCTGGCCGCCGCCGCGCAGCAGCACGCTCCAGCCCTCGTGCCGTTCCGGGTCAATGCTGTCGACCTCGAACGCGATCCGCACCGCCGCGCCGGTCAGCGCGGTCGCCAGCGACTGGTGGAGGCGTCCCTCCAGGCTGGTGCGGAACACCACGGCGCCCGCGTCCACGGCGTAGTTCACCGGAATGACCGTCGGCCCCTCGCCGTCGTCGAACGCGACCCGGCCGACCCCGCCCGGCGCGATCAGGGCCAGGCACTGTTCGCGGTCCAGCTCCTCCAGGACCGGGCGGCCGGACGGATCCGCCGCCCCGCCGGATACGGACATGATCACCGCCCCCTCGGCAGGCTCTGTCTCACCCGGGCAGACCTTCCCGGATTCGGGCGGCCTCACCCGGACTTGGCCAACCGTGGAAGGACGATGACGTTCCGGCGGGACGGTCCGTGCCGACGGGCCGCGGGTCGGCGGCGGCGGGTCGCGGGTCAGCGGCGGCGGGTCGCCAGGAAGTCGCCGATGCGGCCGACCGCCTCCTCCAGGTCGTCGGCGTACTGGAGCGTCACGACGCGGAAGTGGTCGGTGGCGGGCCAGTTGAAGCCGGTGCCCTGGACGACGAGGATCCGCTGCTGCTCCAGCAGGTCGAAGGCGAACTGGACGTCGTCCTCGATCGGGTACATCTCCGGGTCGAGGCGCGGGAAGACGTACAGGGCGCCGCGCGGCCTGGCGCAGCTGACGCCGGGCAGGTCGTTCAGCAGCTTCCACGCCCGGTCGCGCTGCTCGCCGAGCCGGCCGGTGGGGAGCACCAGGTCCTCGATGCTCTGGTAGCCGCCGAGCGCGGCCTGGATGGCGTGCTGGCCCGGGACGTTGGGGCACAGCCGCATGTTGGCCAGGATGTCCAGGCCCTCGATGTAGGACTCGGCGTGCTCGGTGGGCCCCGACAGCACCACCCATCCCGAGCGGAAGCCGGCCACCCGGTAGTTCTTGGACAGCCCGCCGAAGGTGAGGCAGAGCAGGTCGGGGGCCAGCGAGGCGATCGAGACGTGCTCGGCGTCGTCGTAGAGGATCCGGTCGTAGATCTCGTCCGCGAAGATGATCAGGTTGCGGCGGCGGGCCAGCTCCACGATCCGTTCCAGCACCGGGCGCGGGTAGACGGCGCCGGTCGGGTTGTTCGGATTGATGATCACGATCGCCCGGGTGCGTTCGGTGATCTTGGCTTCGATGTCGTCCAGCGCGGGCGCCCAGTCGGCGGCCTCGTCGCACAGGTAGTGCACCGGGGTGCCGCCGCACAGCGAGACCCCGGCCGTCCAGAGCGGGTAGTCGGGTGCGGGGATCAGGACCTCGTCGCCGTTGTCGAGCAGCGCCTGGAGGGTCATGACGATCAGCTCGGAGACGCCGTTGCCGAGGTAGACGTCCTCCACGTCCACTCCGGCCAGGCCCTGCTCCTGGTAGCGCTGCACGACGGCGCGGCGGGCCGGCAGGATGCCCTTGGAGTCGCTGTAGCCGTGCGCCTCGGGCAGGTTGCGGACCATGTCCTGGAGCAGTTCCGGCGGGGCCTCGAACCCGAACGGGGCGGGGTTGCCGATGTGGAGCTTGAGGATGCGCTGCCCCTCCGCCTCCAGCTGCTTGGCCCGCTTGAGCACCGGCCCCCGGATGTCGTAACAGACGTTGGTCAGCTTGGCCGACTGGTTGACCTGCATGGATACACCATAGCCGCGGACGATCACCGGCTTCCGCCGTATTACGGACGCGGTTCCTCCAAGGGTTTCCGGCGTGCCGACCATGAACACGCCCGGGAAGGGCGGGCGGCACGCCGTGTTCTCCACGTTTCCTCCACTCAAGGTCAAGGCGCCGATATGGATTCCAGGACGCCCAGGGACGCCGCGCGCCGGGCCGGGCGCACGGCGGCCAGCACGCCCGCCGCCGCGCCGACCGCCACGATCAGCCCGATCTGCAGGGGCGGCGCCGCGAACGGGTCGTCCAGGGCCCGGGTCAGCCCCCAGCCCAGGAACAGCCCCAGGCCCGCGCCGCCGGCCGTCCCGAACAGCGCCACGATCACCGACTCCCACCGCACCATCGACCTGACCTGCGCGCGGGTGGCGCCGACGGCCCGCAGCAGGCCCAGCTCGCGGGTCCGCTCGTGCACCGACAGCGACAGGGTGTTGGCGATGCCGAGCAGCGCGATCACGATCGCGAGCGCCAGCATGCCGTAGTCGATGCCGAGGAAGGCGTCCATGTCGGCGGTCTGCGCGGCCACGTAGGCGTCCCGGTCCTGGACGGGCGGGGCGCCGTGCGGCCGCGCCAGCTCGGTGACCGCCCGCCGCACCTCCGTGAGCGAGGCGCCGGGGCGCGGCCGGACGAACGCGACGGTGTCGAGGGCCTGCCGGTCGTGGGCGTTCCAGGCCGTGCGGGGCAGCAGGTAGTCCCCGGCCACGTCGGCCCTGCGGTAGACCGCCCCGACGGTGAGGGTCTGCCGGGAGCCGCCGGGGTAGGTGACGGGCACCGCCGTGCCGACCGTCCAGCCCCGCTCGTCCGCCGCCTTCGCCGAGATCGCGAACGTGCCGGACCCGGCGGCCGACAGGCTCCCGGCGGTCACCTCCAGGTCCAGGACGCCGGCGAGCCGGGACGGGTCGCCGATCCGGACGCCGGTGCCGCGGCCGTCCAGGCGGGCGTTGCCGCGGCCCAGCCCGGCGGCCCCGGCGACCTGCGGGAGCCGGGCGGCCTCGTCGGCCAGGGACGGGCTGAAGCCGCCGGTGTCGTTGGTGCCGCCGTTGACCACCAGGCCGCGCGAGCCCGGGAACGAGCCCGCGACGCCGTCCTCCAGCCAGGCCCGCATCGAGCCGGTGAACACGGTCAGGAGGGTGACCACCCCGACGCCGATCATCAGCGCGGTCGCCGCGCCCGCCGTGCGGCGCGGGCCGCGGACGGCGTTGTCGCGGGCCAGCCGCCCGGCGACCCCGCGCAGCCGCGCCGCGGGCCCGCCCGCGACGAGGGCGGCCGGGCGTGCCACGACCGGGCCGAGCATCACATCACCGCCAGCGCCATGGCCGCGCCGCCGCCGGTCACCGTCAGGGACCCCGTCAGCGCCCCGGCGATCACGGTGCCCGCCGCCACGACGGCCAGCACCGTGCCGGCGACCGCCCGGACCTCCGACGGCGCGGCCCCGAAATCAGACTCGATGTCCAATTGTGATGCGCGCAACATACAAGCAGGCTTGCTTGCTTGTTACTCGCGCTCTTACCGTCGAGGCGTGTCAGTGAGCAACAGGCGGCGGCATCACCGCCGGCAGGGCGGGCGGCGCACGCAGGAGCAGCGCCGTGCCGAGACCCAGCAGCGGCTGCTGGACGCCACCGCGGACGCGCTGGCCGACCTGGGCTGGTCGGGGCTGTCGACCACCGAGGTCTCGCGCCGGGCCGGGGTCTCCCGCGGCGCGCAGCAGCACCACTACCCGACCAAGATGGCGCTGGTCGCCGCGGCGCTGGAGCACCTCCTCGAACGGCTCCGCGCCGAGTACGAGCAGGCCTTCGCCGAGCTGCCGCCCGAGCGGCGCGACGTCGCCGGGGCGCTCGACCTGTTCTGGGACACCATCCGGCAGCCGTCGGCGATGGCGCTGCTGGAACTGGGCCTGGCCGGGCGCACCGACGAGGACCTGCGCGTGCTGAGCGTCGACCTCAGCGAACGGGTCGTGCAGATCGTCAAGGAGGTCTTCCACGGCCTGTTCCCCGAGACGCTCCCCGAGGACCTGGTCGACACCCTCATCCGCGGGCTGTTCGCGCTGCTGGTCGGGCTGTCGCTGCAGAACTCCCTGGACGGCGACGCCCGGGGCCACCAGGCCGCCGTGCTGGCCCAGCTCAAGGACTTCGCGCGGCTGCTCGTCCCCGACCAGGGGATCGTCCCGGGAACCGCCCCGGCCCCCGCCAAGACCTCACCCCCCGCCGACTCCGGCACGACGAACGGCTCCGGCACGGCACCGGCCCCGCCGACACCCCCAACGCCGAGGGAGCGCACGACATGACCGCGCCGAAGAAGAACCAGACCCCCACCGACCTGGCCGAGGAAGTCCGCGAGCAGGTGAAGGACCGCAAGTCCTACCTGGGCGTCATCGACCGTCTCAACAAGGCGTCGGTCGACAAGCACTGGGAGGCCTACGCCGACATCCCCTGGGACGACCCCGGCCTCGCCGTCGACCCCGACGACCCGCGCTGGATCCTCGGCGAGGTCGACCAGCTCGGCCGCACCGAGTGGTACAGGTCCCAGCCGCCGGAGATCCAGGCGCGGATCGGGCTGTGGCGGGTGGCCACCGCCATGAAGATCGGCCTGCAGTTCGAGAACCTGCTCAAGCGCGGCCTGCTGAACTACGCCTACTGGCTGCCGAACGGGCGGCCGGAGTTCCGGTACGTCTACCACGAGACCACCGAGGAATGTCACCACGGGATGATGTTCCAGGAGTTCGTGAACCGCACCGGGCTCCCGGTCCGCGGCATGCCCCGGGCGCTGACCGCGATCGCGCAGGTCGCCCCCTGGATCCCGCTGGTCAGCACCGAGCTGTTCTTCGTGTTCGTGCTCGGCGGCGAGGACCCGATCGACTACGTGCAGCGCAAGAGCCTCAAGGGCGGGCACATCAAGCACCCGCTCGAGCAGACCATCATGAAGATCCACATCGCGGAGGAGGCGCGGCACATCTCCTTCGCCCGGCACTACCTCAAGCACCGGGTGCCCCGGCTGAGCCGCGGCCGGCGCCGGCTCATCGGCGTGGCGAGCCCGCTGATCCTCGGCTGGATGGCCCGGATCATGCTGTCCCCGCCCGGGCCGATGGTGCGGCACTTCGACATCCCCCGGGACGTGGTCCGCGAGGCGTACAAGGACGGCGTGCACCTGGACGAGATCAGCGACTCGGTCGGCAAGGTCCGCGACCTGCTGCACGAGCTGGGCCTGATCACCCCGGTGAACCGGCGGCTGTGGAAGGCGCTGGGCATCTGGGACGAGCCCGGGGCGCGGCGCGACCGCAGCCTGGCCGCCCGCGGGGCCCGGCCCGCCAAGCCGGCCAGGGCCGCCTGAGCACGCCGACCCGGGCGCGCCTGGCCCGCCAGGTCCCCGACCGGCACCTGCGCACCGCGCGGCCTGGCCCGCCCGCGTCCACCGTGAACCACTGCCTGCGGACGCGCCGCTTGGTCCCGGTCGGCTTCGCCCTCGTCCCGTCCGGCGCCGCCTTGTCCGGCGAGGGCCGGACGTTGCGGGAGTGAGCGTGCCGGGCGCGAAGTGTTGGCGGATGCACGTGTTCACGGCCGCCTCGCGCCCCCTACACTCACCCAAATTGCACAGAACATCCAATACGCGGAGTGGAGCGTCATGAGCATCGCGATCGTGACCGGTGGCGCGTCCGGGATCGGCCGGGCGATCGCCACGTCCCTGGTGGCCCGCGGCGACACGGTGGTCGTCACCGACATCGACGAGGCCGGCGCCCGGAAGGTCGCCGACCGGCTGAACACCCTGGGCCGCGGCAAGGCCGCCTCCGCCCCCCTCGACGTCACCGACCCCGGCGCCGTCGCCGAGGTCTACGAGGGCGTGCGCGCCGAGCACGGCCGCCTCGACCTGGTCTTCAACAACGCCGGGATAGCGATCGGCGGGCTGGCCGAGGAGCTCACCCTCGACCACTGGAACCGCGCCATCGACATCAACCTCAAGGGCGTGGTGCACGGCGTGCACGCCGCGTACCCGATCATGCTGGAGCAGGGGGCCGGGCACATCGTCAACACCGCCTCCCTGGCCGGGCTGGTGCCGATGCCCGTCGGCATCCCCTACACCGCCACCAAGCACGCCGTGGTCGGCCTGTCGCTGGGACTGCGCGCCGAGGCCGCCGGACGCGGCGTCAAGGTCAGCGTCGTGTGCCCCAGCTTCGTCGACACCCCGCTGCTCGCCAACGTCAACCCCGGACTCCCCGAGACGCCGATGAGCGGCGACGCCAAGAACGACATCGCCAAGGCCTCCCCCCGGCTCTACACCGCCGAGAAGCTGGCCCGCGACATCATGCGCGGGGTGCGCCGCAACCAGGCGCTCATCGTCGCCCCCGCGCACGGCCGGGCGGCCTGGCGCGGCGTCCGCCTCAACCCCGCCCTGGCGGTACGGGCCGCCCAGTTCGCCGTCGGACGCATCCGCTCCGAGAAGGCCTGAGCCGCCGGAGGACGGGTCCGGCGGCTGCGGCACGGCCGGTGGGTCCGCGGGTCAGGAGCCCGCGGCGCCGCCCGGGTTGTAGCAGGGCGTGTCCAGCCGGTACGCCTTGGTCGTGGGACCGGCCGTGAAGTCGGTGACCACCTTCGCGCCGGTGAACTCCCGCTCGTCCGGCCTGGCGATCACCGACTCGCGGTACGCCGCCGCGTTCGGCGTGCCGGAGGTGTTGCCCGCCTGCGCCGGCAGCATCCCCTCGTAGTCGACGTTGGTGATCTGGCCGAGCGCCTCGTACAGGCCCTCGCGGGTCAGGTTCCGGTTCGCCGCCGCCTTCTGCAGCACCGCCTTCAGCGGGTACGACAGCACCCACCCCGAGGTGTAGGAGTCGTCCGGGGTCACGCTGCCCAGCGACTGGCGCATCGCCGTGTGGCCGGGCGAGTCGTAGGCGAACGGCTTCCACGGCGACACCTGCAGGTACCGCGACTTCATCGCCGCGGCGACCGGGCTCTGCAGCAGCGCCTTGTTCCAGGTCGGGTTGTTGCCCATGAAGTGGCCCTTGAAGCCCGCCTCCATGGTCTTGGCGATGATGGCCGCGGCCTCCACCGGGCCCGTCGTCAGCATCACCAGGTCGGGCTTGCGGGACAGCACCGCCTGGACCGCCGCCTCCTGCCCGGCCGCGCCCTGCCCGGTCTCCACGGCCGAATAGCTCAACTTGCGCGCCGACGCCCCCGCCTTCGCGCCGGCCGCCGCGTCCCCGCCGTAGTCCCCCGGATAGTGGACCGACATCACGCTCTTGGCACCGAAGGTGTCCGCCGCGTAGTCGACCGCGTTCATCGCCTCGAAGCAGTACGAGGCGCCCGACTCCAGGATGACGTTCTCGAACTCCCACTTGGACGGGTACGAGGCGGGCACCGCGATCGTCCGGGTGGCGCGCAGATCGTCCAGGATGCCCTCGGTGGTCGGCGACCCCAGGCTCTGCCCCAGGGCCAGCACCTTGTCCTTGATCTCGTCGTAGGCCCGGCGGTGCGCGGCCACGTCGTACCTGTTGTCGCGCACGTAGGTGTGCGCGTCGATGTCGTACCCGCCGATGCCGCCCTGCCGGTTGACCCGGTCCCAGAACGCCCGCTGCGCCGCCACCATCGGCACGCCCAGCGACTTGAACTGGCTGGAGCTCAGGTCGGAGATGAGGCCCAGGTAGATGCAGCCGTGCTCCTTGTTCACCGCCTTGGGGCAGGGCCGCTCGGTGATGCCGGGGACCGGGCCGGAGGGCGCGGCGTCCGACGCTCCACCGCATCCGGCCGCTCCCAGCCCCGTCACCAGCGCCAGCAGCGCCGCCCCGGCGAGCAGCGTCCTCGCCCTGTCAGAGCGCACGGAGACCATCGATCACTTCCTTGAGAATGCGCACGTCGGGACGCCCGGCCGACACGACCGGCCGCTGCACCTCCACCAGGCCCCGTTCCAGCAGGTCGCCCAGCAGCACCCGGACGACGCCCACCGGCAGGGCCAGCTCCGCGGCCAGTTCGGCCACCGACACCGGATTGAGGCAGTACTCCAGGATCCGCTCGTCCTCGGGCCCCAGCGTCACCGGATCGGGCATCGGCACCTCGGCCGTCACCACGACCGCGATCAGATCGAGGTCCCCGCCGCGCTGCCGGCTCCGCGTGCGGCCCCGGGTCACCGCGAAGGGCCGGACGACGGGCCCCGCCTCCTCGTCGACCCACAGGTCCTCCGGCCGTTCTCCCGGCCGATCCGGGGACATCACTCCCCGCCGCCGGAGACGCCGTCCGGGTCGGAGCCGCCGGACGACCCGCCCGCACCTGAGGACCCGCCGACTCCGGACGTCCCGCCGGCACCGGAGGGCCCGCCGACGCCCGACGTCTCGCCCGCCTCGGCGCGACCGCGCTGCCAGCCGCGCTGCATCGTCGACATCAGGGCACGCGCCGCCTCCGGCGACCGCGGCCCCGGCACGCCGCCGGAGCCCCCCTCCGGCGCCGGACCGGCCGTGCCCGCCGAGCCCCTGAGCTGCGGCGCCAGATGCGTCTGGCGGCGCCGCATGGGCAGCGGGAACTCGCCGGTCGCCGACGTCGGCGACGAGCCCGGAGCCGACGAGCCCGGAGCCGGAGCCGAGGACGGTCGCGAAGCCGACGACTGGCCCGGAGCCGCGGGGCCGGCGCTCGACTCGACCGACTCCCGGACCGCCGCCACGGGCGCGGACGCGATCAGGGCGCGATGCTCGCCCGCCCCCTCCGCGCCGTGCGCCGCCTCCTCGCGGCCCGCATGCCCCGAAGCCCCGTCGTACGCGGCCCCCTCCTGCGCGGTACGGCCCTCCTCCGGCTCCACCACCAGCTCGTGCGGGACCAGCGCGATCGCGATCACGCCCCCGTACGGCGAGCTCCGCAGCGTGACCCGGATGCCGTGCCGGGCCGCCAGCCGGGCCACCACGAACAGCCCGAGCCGGGCGCTGTCGTCCAGGTCCAGCTCCGGATCGGTGGCCAGCAGCCGGTTGAACCCGTCCATCGTCTCCCGGTCGATGCCCAGCCCGCGGTCCTCGACCTCCAGCGCGAAGCCGTGCGCGACCTCCTGCCCCGTCACCCGGATCGGGGTGGTGGGCGGGGAGAACGCCGCCGCGTTCTCGATCAGCTCGGCCAGCAGGTGGATGGTGTCGGCGACGGCGGGCCCGCGCAGCGCGGTCCGGCCCATCGGCACCACCTCGACCCGCGCGTAGTCCTCGACCTCCGCCACCGCGGCGCGCGCCACGTCCACCAGCCGCACCGGGTTGCGCCAGGTGCGCCCGGACGGCCGGCCGGACAGGATCACCAGGCCCTCGGCGTGCCGCCGCATCCGGGTCGCCAGCGAGTCCAGCTCGAACAGCCGCTCCAGCTCGTCGGGATCGTCGGTGCGCCGCTGCATCGACTCCAGCATCCGCAGCAGCCGCTGCAGCAGCGACTGGTTGCGGCGGGCCAGCGTCACGAACACCTCGTTCAGCCGCTTGTGCGCAGCCGCCTCCCGCTCGGCCGCCGCAACCACCGCCCGCCGGGCCTCGGCGAACGCCCGGTCGATCTGCTCGATCTCGGTCACCCGGTACCGTCCGGCCCCGCCGGGCCCCGGCTCCGCGCCGCCCGCCTCCGCGGCCTCCGCCACGTCCTCGCCGCGCCGCGCCCGCTCGCTGATCACCGGCAGCCGGTCGTGGGCGAAGGTGGTCACGGCCGCGGCCATGTCCCGGCTCTCGACCACCAGCCTGCGGGCTGCGCGCACCGCGATGAGGATGGCGGCGACCACCGCGACCAGCCCGAGCCCGCCCATCAGGCCGAGCCGCCGCAGCACGGTGCCCGCCTCGTCCCCGGCCCGCCGGGTGATGCCGGAGCGGATGTCGGACGACAGCCCGGCCAGCCGCGTGTCGACGGTCTCGGTGGAGGTGTGCCAGGCACCGATGTCCACGGCCGGGCGCCCGTCGGTCGCGCCGCCCCGCATCAGGCGGTTCTCCAGGTCCTGGAACCGGCGGAACTCCGTGGCCGCGATGATCCGCTCGTAGCGGGCGCGGTCTCCGGCGGGCAGGCCGCGGGCGGCGTCGTCGTACATGAAACGGTGCGCCCCGGCGAACTGCACCAGTTGCAGGTGCTCCTCCTGGCTCAGCCGCCCGGCCGCCAGCGCACCGGTGACCAGCGCGTCCTCCCGGGACAGGCTCTCCCTCGCGCGCTCCAGCGTGCGGAGGATCCGGTTGGCCCGCACCAGTTCCGGGTCCATCGAGTGGACCTCGTCGTAGATCTCGGCGGCCAGTTCGATGTACTCGGTGTACCGGCCGAGCGCCTGCGCGCGGTCCAGCGCGCGCCCGTCGACCGCGGCGCGCAGCGTCTCCAGCCCGCCCAGGGCGCCGGCCAGCCGGGTCATCCGCTGCCGGGTGGCGGGCCTGGTCGCGCCGCTGATGTCGTCGTCGGCCGCGGACCGGCGGAACCGCTCGCGGGCCCGGTCGGTCACCGCCCGCTGCGCGTCGAACCCGGCGCGGCCGATGGTGGCGTCGTCCCCGAGGAAGGACAGCGACATGCGCCGCTCGTCCTGGAGCGCCGCGATCACCTCGTCGGTCGGGTGCAGCACCTTCTGGGTGAACGTCTGCGCGCGGGTCTGCCGCAGGTTGTCCTGAAGGGTGCTGGTCGCGGCGACGCCCCACACCACCACCAGCGCCGTGACGGGCGGGACGAGCAGGAACACGATCCTGGACCGGACCGACCGGGCGCGGCGCGGCCTGCCCCTGGCCGTCCCCGGCGCCGTTGCCCCCGCTGCTCCGGCCGCTGCGGCCGGCTTCGCATCCCCGGCCGCGGCCCCACCCGCCCCAGAGAGAACGCGGGACACGGCCGCCCGAGTACGGCGTACGCGCCCCGCCATCAGTCCCCCACGCCGGTGGCACGGACAACGCTCATGACGACCCCCGCGTTTCTGTGACCCAGCTCACTCGTTTGGGTTGGAACGGTACTCCATCCCCACGAGACACTCGGACCGTTTGCCTCACGCGGGGGGATTGTTACTTTTGCGTGACTTATCCCGCCCCGACCAGCGGAAATGATCAAGTGAGCGCGTGCGGAGGCTCCAGCGGGGAGCCGGGCAGCGACGCCGGCACGGGCTCCATCCGCAGCAGCAGCAGCGCCGCGTCGTCGCCCGGAACGCCGCCGACATGGGCGCGCAGATCGCGCTCCAGCCGCCGCACCAGCTCGTGCGAGCCCTGGCGGTTCAGCAGCCCGACCCGCTCGGCCAGCGGGTAGAACCGCCCCTCCGGATCGCGCGCCTCCCCGACCCCGTCGGTGTAGAGCAGCAGGCCGTCGCCCGGGCCGAACGGAACGGTCGCGTGCGCCACCGGCCCGTCGCTGCCCGCGACCCCCAGCAGGCCCAGCGGCGGCGACGAGGCGTAGGCGGGCAGATCGGCGAAGGCCACCGTGCCGTCCGACAGCAGCAGCGGCGGCGGATGCCCGCAGTTGACCAGCCGGACGATCCCGCCCTCCCCCGGGACCTCGGCCAGCAGCACGGTCACGAACTCCTCCTCCCGGCCCCGGGTGGCCAGGAACGCGTCCAGCCGCACGGCCACCCCGGCCAGGTCGCGCTCATGCTGGGCGAGCTCGCGGAACGCGCCGAGCACATCGGCGACCGCCTCCACCGCCGGCAGCCCCTTGCCCATCACATCGCCCACGATCACGCGGACGCCGAACGGGGTGGCGACCATGTCGTACAGGTCGCCGCCGACACCCGCCGCGTCAGCCTCCGCGCCCCCCTTGGAACCCGCCTTCGCGCCCGCCTTCGACCCCCTGCGCGAACCCGCCCGCGCCCACGGCCTCGACCTCCTCCCGGGCTTCTCGGCCCCCGCCGCCGAGTCCGTGCCCTGGGACGCGGGTGCGACCGCCGCCAGGTAGCGGACCTCGGCCGTGACCGGCCCCAGCCGTCCCGGCACCGGGCGCAGCACGGCCCGCCGCATCGTCTCCGCGACCCGGCGCAGCTCCGCCCGGGCACGCTCGCCGCGCTGGTGGCGGCGGCAGGCGATCCACATCATCAGGGAGCTGAACGCGGCGGCGAGCAGGCTGGTCGACACCGCGACCGGCCGCTCCGGCCAGTGCTGCACGGCCGGCGGCACCGCCGCCACCGCGACGGCGGCCGCGATGACCACCACCCGGCGCGGCTCCGAGGGACGCAGCAGCGCCAGGGCGGGCACGGCGGCCAGCAGCGGCATCAAGGAGTACGGCCCGCGAACCAGTAAATCGAGGACGCCGATCACGGCCGCCGGGATCACGGCCACCGGCACGGCCGGCGACGCGCTCCCGGCCCCGGCGACTGAGGGGAGATCCGACCAGAGCATGGGGGTTCGCCGTTCTGCTTGGGCGGGGACGAGCTCAAGACACGATGACAGTGGCCGAGTGTAGTCGAGCGGACACGAACTGAAACGCGTTCCCGCCGGAACCCGTGTTCAGATAGGTCACACCGCCGCTTCCGGACACGCCGCACGGGAGCGCGCCTGACGTTGTCATCGCGCCGAGGCGTCCTCCTCCCGCAGATCGTCGTGGCCGACGAAGGTGAACAGCCGCGTGCCCCGCTCCAACGGGACGGGCCGCCCGGCGAAGCGATGCACCCCCACCACGTAGTCCTTCTCCTCCGGCCCCGACACCCAGCGCTCCTGGAACCCGTGCTCGCCGAACAGGGCCCGCACCTCGTCCGTGCGGTCGTCGTCGCCGCGCCCGCGCGTCCAGATCACCTGCGCGCCCGCGCCGCACAGCTGCGGCAGCAGCGACACCGTCCGCCGGACGTCGGAGAAGCCGATGTTGCCGAACACGCCGCAGACCAGCACGAGCGACGCCGGCACCGCGCCGGTGTAGGCGTCGGTGACCGAGGCGTCCCCCTCCACCACCTCGATCCCGCCGAGCCCCGACATGCGCGCCGTCGCCCGCGCCACCCGCACGTTGGCCGCGTCCAGTTCCACCAGCCGGGCCAGGACGTCGGCGCCGCGGGGATGGCCGGGCAGCGCGCCGAGCAGGTCGCGGCCCTGCCCCGCGCAGACGCTCACCGTCCGGATCCGGCCCGGCCGGGCGACGTCGAGCGCTTCCCTGATGCGCTGCTGGACGATCATCAGCCGCCGCGCCAGGGCGGAGGCGGGGTCGTCGTAGGCGCCGTGCCAGGCGTTCCAGTCGCGTTGCCGTCGCTCCATGCGGTCACGATATGGCGGTACGTAGCCACAGGTGGACGGGTTCCAGGGACCTGACCACACCCGGCCGCCGCGACCCTAGCGGTGCTCGGCGGGCAGCCTCGGATAGTGCAGGTCGAACGCCGGCCGCTCCGAACGGATCCGCGGAATGACCTTGAAGTTGTGCCGGGGCGGCGGGGACGAGGTCGCCCACTCCAGCGAGTTCCCGTACCCCCACGGGTCCTCGGCGTCCACCCGCGTCCCGTGCCGGGCCGTCCGGTACACGTTGTAGAGGAAGAACAGCGTGGACACGCCCAGGATGAACGCCCCGGCCGACGACACCCGGTTCAGCGCGGTGAACTCCTCGGCGTAGTCGGCGTACCGGCGCGGCATGCCCTCGGCGCCGAGCCAGTGCTGCACCAGGAACGTCGTGTGGAAGCCGATGAACAGGAACCAGAAGTGCAGCTTGCCGAGGCGCTCGTCCAGCATCCGCCCGGTCATCTTCGGCCACCAGAAGTAGAAGCCCGCGAACATCGCGAACACCACCGTGCCGAAGACGACGTAGTGGAAATGCCCCACCACGAAGTAGGAGTCCTGCACCTGGAAGTCCAGCGGCGGCGACGCCAGGATGATCCCGGTCAGCCCGCCGAACAGGAACGTCACCAGGAACCCGACCGAGAACAGCATCGGCGTCTCGAAACTGAGCCGCCCGCGCCACATCGTGCCGACCCAGTTGAAGAACTTCACCCCGGTCGGCACCGCGATCAGGAACGTCATGAACGAGAAGAACGGCAGCAGCACCTGCCCGGTCGTGAACATGTGGTGCGCCCACACCGCCATCGACAGGCCCGCGATCGCGATCGTGGCCCCGACCATGCTGAGGTAGCCGAACAGCGGCTTGCGGCTGAAGACCGGGATGACCTCGGTGATGATGCCGAAGAACGGCAGCGCGATGATGTAGACCTCGGGATGGCCGAAGAACCAGAACAGGTGCTGCCAGAGGATCGCGCCGCCCAGCGACGGGTCGTACACGTGCGACCCCAGCCGCCGGTCGGACTCCAGCGCCAGCAGCGCCGCCGCCAGCACCGGGAACGCCATCAGCACCAGCAGGCTCGTCAGCATGATGTTCCAGGTGAAGATCGGCATCCGGAACATCGTCATGCCCGGCGCCCGCATCCCGATGATCGTGGTGATGAAGTTGACCCCGCCCAGGATCGTCCCGAACCCCGACAGCACCAGCCCCATGATCCAAAGATCGCCGCCCACCCCGGGCGTGCGCACCTCGCTCGTCAGTGGGCTGTAGGCGGTCCAGCCGAAGCTGGCCGCGCCGCCCGGCGCGACGAACGAGGCGAACACGATCAGGCCGCCGAACAGGAACAGCCAGTAGCTGAACATGTTGAGCCGGGGGAACGCCACATCCGGTGCGCCGATCTGCAGCGGCATGATGACGTTGGCGAACCCCACGAACAGCGGTGTCGCGAACAGCAGCAGCATCACCGTGCCGTGCACGGTGAACATCTGGTTGAACTGCTCGTTGCTCACCAGCTGCCGGCCCGGCTCGGCCAGCTCCGCCCGCAGCACCATCGCCATCAGTCCTGCCAGCAGGAAGAACGTGAACGAGGTGATGAGGTACAGGTAGCCGATCACCTTGTGGTCGGTGGTGGTGATCCAGGAGACCAGCACCGAGCCCCGGGGGCGCTCCCGAGGTGGCGCCTCCGTGAGAGGGCGGCCGAGAAGGACCATGCCGTGCTCCCTGAGAACGGGGACCCCTTCCACTATTCGCCTGCGTCCCGGGACGCGCAAGCAGGGCCCGTTCGCCTTGCCGACATAGGCTGGAGACGTGGAACGGATTTTGGTGAGCGCTTGCCTGTTCGGGCGCCCCGTCCGCTACGACGGAGCCGCGAAGCCCGTGCACCAGGCGCTTTTCGAACGCTGGCGGGCCGAGGGCCGGCTGGTGCCGTTCTGCCCCGAGGTCTCGGGCGGGCTGCCCGTGCCCCGGCCCCCGGCCGAACTCACCGGCCCGGCGGACGCCGTACTGGACGGCTCCGCCGAGGTCCGGACCGACACCGGCGCCGACGTCACGGACCAGTTCGTACGCGGCGCCCGCCTGGCCCTGGAAACCGCCGAGCGCGCGGGGGCCCGCATGGCGATCCTCAAGGAAGGCAGCCCCTCCTGCGCCACCGGCCACACCTACGACGGCACGTTCTCCGGCACCCGGACGCCCGGCGCCGGCATCACCACGACGCTGCTCCAACGATCGGGGATCCGCGTCTTCAACGAACACGATCTGGACGCCGCCGCCGGCTACCTCGCCGAACTCGAGGCCTCTACCCGTTGATCCAGTCTCCGGGCATCCGCTCCCGCAGGCCTTCCAGAACCTCCTCCGTACGTGCCCGGACGCTCAGCCACGCTCCACCGTCGTCCCGCACGACGAGGTCGGGCCCGGCGAACCACCGCGTCCCCTCGCCCTCGGGATAGTCGGGCAACGGCATGCGCCGGAAATCCCTCTCCAGAATGACAGCGTCGCCTTCTTCCTGGTCCCTCTGGTCGGCCAGCACCACATCGTGCACCGACTCCGCCAGTACGATCTCGACGCAGGCCAGCGAGAACCGCCCCAGCCACCCTTCCCAGCGCTCCTGCTCTTTCAGCGCGAGGTCGGGCTTCATGACCACCGGCGGATCGTCCTCACCGAGATCGGAGAGCAGCAAGCCCCAGGTCGCGGCGCCCTGGTTCTCGTCGCGGAACACCAGCGCCTCGCCGCGCTCGTCCACCTCCAGCGCTTCCAGTGGACGCAGCCGATCGTGCTTCGACGTCAGATCATCACGCCGCCCGAACAGCCCGTACGCCTCACGAAAGGCCGACGGCAACAGGAACCCGAGCCGCCCCTCGGCCGCGTCCAGCTCCGCAACGGAATAACCATCACCGTCCCGCAGCGGCCGCGCCCAATACTCGGCGAACTCCCGCACGAACCCCCACGGCCCCAACACCTCAAGCCGCCGATCAGCCTCGTAATCAGAGATCACACCGCCGAACCCTAAATCACCACGCCCAACATGCCCCCAGCATCCCCGCCCCTCCATCGGCGAGCACCCGAAAAGCACCCTCCAGACCAGGCGCGCTGGACGGGCACGCAAGGGCAGAACGCCGGGCACCTCGCCTCACCCGCAGGCACGCTGGGGGACGATTTCGAGACCGCCGAGCATCCGCGCACCCCACGAGCATGAGCAGCACACCCCAGACACCTCTCCGGGCCACCTGTGCGCGCCTCGCTACGGCCCCCAGCCCGCCGGGCACACCGTCCAGGACGCCAACAAGTGGCAGCTGGACCGGAGACCGCCCCACATCGTCCATCGCGTTCGGCGGCACCAGCGCGACAAGCCGGGACACGCATGCCGGAATCGGCCTGCCCAACGCAGACCCCGAACACACCGTCCGCGATTCCGACGAGCAGCAGCGTAAACCTGCGCCCTGCCCACTGCGGCCCTCGTGTTCAACAACGCCAGCGCAGCAATCCGGGGCATGCCGGTAACGCGGCACCCGCTGCCCCGCTACGGCCGCCCGGGCGCGCGGGCCACGCGATTCGGAGCGCCGATGGCAGGAGTGTGGGCCAGGGTCCAGCCACAGCGGCCTGTCGTCAATCGGCGGCGCCAGCGCCCAGCACACTGTCACCCATGGGCAGCGCAGCGGGCCCCACATCTGCGCTGTAACGTCCGGACCCGCGGGCCTGGTCTTCCGCAGCAAATGCCGACGACTGGCAGCGCGAACCAGAGGCTGAGCCGCCCATTGACGATCGACGGCGCCAACGCGCGGGAAGTGAAGCCGCCGGACAACGCAGCAGGAAAGGCTTGCCCCATCGCGGACGTCCGCCCCTGCCGGATACGCCATCCGGGACGCCGACGAGCGGCAACGCGAACCAGAGGCTGGGCCGCCCGTCGTCGATCGATGACCCCAGCGCGCGGCAAACGAGGCCGCCGGGCAACGCGGCAGAAAGGGCATGTCCCGTCACGGACGTCCGCCCCTGCCGGATACGCCATCCGGAACGCCGACGAGTGGCAGCGTGGGGCGCCCGTCAGCCCAAAGCGGCTTCGTTGGTCGGCAACGCCGAAAGCGGAGTCGATTGGGGGCACGGCGGGTCCGCTGTTGGCGGCGTCGAGCCCGTCAGTGCGGGCCCGGAGATACTCGGCAGCCGCAGCAGGCCACGGGCCTGGGGCTTGGCGGGATCAGGCCCGCTGGCGTGCCGAGCGTGCGGGTGTCCCGCGTCAGCAGCAGAAAGACCAGTTGGGGCGGGGTCCGGCGGGCCGCGTGCTCCTTGTCTGCGCCGGAACCCGCCCGCTCGGATACGACGCGAAGTGGGGACGCCAAAAGGGCAGAGAAATGAGAAAGGGCCCTGCCAGTCACCCTGGCAGGGCCCTTCCCTAATATGTGTCCGGCGGTGTCCTACTCTCCCACACAGTCTCCCATGCAGTACCATCGGCGCTGAAGGGCTTAACTTCCGGGTTCGGGATGGGACCGGGTGTTTCCCCCTCGCCATAACCACCGAACGACCCACGCACACCAACCCACAAGGGCCGGTGGCAAGCTCGTCCGAGCCGTACGGCTCAATATTCAAAAATCAAACAAGCGGGTTCCCGTTTGTTTTCCGGGAACCACACAGGGACGCGAACACCAACCGCAGCAACACCATCAACCAAAATGTGTGTCAAGCCACTCGGCCTATTAGTACCAGTCAACTCCACCCGTTACCGAGCTTCCATCTCTGGCCTATCAACCCAGTCGTCTACTGGGAGCCTTACCCCACCAAAAGGCGGGAGGGAGAACTCATCTCGAGGAAGGCTTCCCGCTTAGATGCTTTCAGCGGTTATCCCGACCGAACGTAGCCAACCAGCCGTGCCCCTGGCGGGACAACTGGCACACCAGAGGTCCGTCCGTCCCGGTCCTCTCGTACTAGGGACAGACCCTCTCAATTCTCCTACGCGCGCAGCGGATAGGGACCGAACTGTCTCGCGACGTTCTAAACCCAGCTCGCGTGCCGCTTTAATGGGCGAACAGCCCAACCCTTGGGACCTACTCCAGCCCCAGGATGCGACGAGCCGACATCGAGGTGCCAAACCATCCCGTCGATATGGACTCTTGGGGAAGATCAGCCTGTTATCCCCGGGGTACCTTTTAGCCGTTGAGCGACACCGCTTCCACACGCCGGTGCCGGATCACTAGGCCCTGCTTTCGCACCTGCTCGACCTGTCAGTCTCACAGTCAAGCTCCCTTGTGCCCTTGCACTCACCACCTGATTGCCAACCAGGCTGAGGGAACCTTTGGGCGCCTCCGTTACCCTTTAGGAGGCAACCGCCCCAGTTAAACTACCCACCAGGCACTGTCCCCCACCCGGATCCACGGGTGCGGGTTAGACGCTCAAAACGACCAGAGTGGTATTTCACCAACGACTCCACCGACACTGGCGTGCCGGCTTCACAGTCTCCCACCTATCCTACACAAGACGCTCCAAACGCCAATGCCAAGCTATAGTGAAGGTCCCGGGGTCTTTCCGTCCTGCTGCGCGAAACGAGCATCTTTACTCGTACTGCAATTTCACCGGGCCTGTGGTTGAGACAGCGGGGAAGTCGTTACGCCATTCGTGCAGGTCGGAACTTACCCGACAAGGAATTTCGCTACCTTAGGATGGTTATAGTTACCACCGCCGTTTACCGGCGCTTAGATTCTCAGCTTCGACCCCAAAGGAGCCTAACCGGTCCTCTTAACGTTCCGGCACCGGGCAGGCGTCAGTCCGTATACAGCGTCTTACGACTTCGCACGGACCTGTGTTTTTAGTAAACAGTCGCTTCCCCCTGGCCTCTGCGACCACACCCAGCTCCCCGCGCAAGACGGTTCACCAGACGTGGTCCCCCTTCTCCCAAAGTTACGGGGGCAATTTGCCGAGTTCCTTAACCACAGTTCACCCGATCGCCTTGGTATTCTCTACCTGACCACCTGAGTCGGTTTAGGGTACGGGCCGCCGGCACACTCACTAGAGGCTTTTCTCGGCAGCATGGGATCACTCACTTCACCTAAAACGGCTCGGCATCACATCTCACCCACAAAGCGCGCGGATTTACCTGCACGCCGGGCTACATGCTTACCCCAGGACAACCATCGCCTGGGCTGAGCTACCCTCCTGCGTCACCCCATCGCTCACCTACTACCCCATCGGGTCGACCGCTAGGCCCGGAAGAAGCCCGAAGGCCCCAACCAGGATTCGGGGTCTTAGCATCAGAGGATTCAGCGTTGGCGCATACCAGCGGGTACGGGAATATCAACCCGTTGTCCATCGACTACGCCTGTCGGCCTCGCCTTAGGTCCCGACTTACCCTGGGCGGATTAGCCTGCCCCAGGAACCCTTGGTCATCCGGCGGGAGAGTTTCTCACTCTCCATTCGCTACTCATGCCTGCATTCTCACTCCCACGACCTCCACCACACGATCACTCGGCGGCTTCACCGGACGCAGGACGCTCCCCTACCCACCCCAGCCTCACGACTGGAGTGCCACGGCTTCGGCGGTGTGCTTGAGCCCCGCTACATTGTCGGCGCGGAATCACTTGACCAGTGAGCTATTACGCACTCTTTCAAGGATGGCTGCTTCTAAGCCAACCTCCTGGTTGTCACGGCAACTCCACATCCTTTACCACTTAGCACACGCTTAGGGGCCTTAACCGATGATCTGGGCTGTTTCCCTCTCGACTACGAAGCTTATCCCCCGCAGTCTCACTGCCACGCTCTCACTTACCGGCATTCGGAGTTTGGCTGACGTCAGTAACCTTGTCGGGCCCATCGGCCATCCAGTAGCTCTACCTCCGGCAAGAAACACGCAACGCTGCACCTAAATGCATTTCGGGGAGAACCAGCTATCACGGAGTTTGATTGGCCTTTCACCCCTAACCACAGGTCATCCCCCAGGTTTTCAACCCTGGTGGGTTCGGGCCTCCACACCGTCTTACCGGCGCTTCACCCTGCCCATGGCTAGATCACCCCGCTTCGGGTCTACAGCATGCGACTCAAACGCCCTATTCAGACTCGCTTTCGCTACGGCTACCCGCCACCGGTTAACCTCGCCACACACCATAACTCGCAGGCTCATTCTTCAAAAGGCACGCCATCACGAAACACAGGGCGAACCCCATGTAGGACGCTCTGACGGCTTGTAGGCACACGGTTTCAGGTACTCTTTCACGACCCCTCACCGGGGCACTTTTCACCTTTCCCTCACGGTACTGGTCCGCTATCGGTCACCAGGAAGTATTCAGCCTTACCACGTGGTCGTGGCAGATTCACACGGGATTTCACGGGCCCCGTGCTACTCGGGAACACACCCAGAAGCCACTCGAATTTCGTCTACCGGACTCTCACCGTCTACGGTCGGCCTTCCCATGCCATTCGACTACCCGAGCGGTTTATAACTTCTTGTCAGCACGGCAGCACTGACCGGATGGTCCCACAACCCCGCACACGCAACACCTGCCGGCTATCACACGCGCACGGTTTAGGCTCCTCCGCTTTCGCTCACCACTACTCACGGAATCACTATTGTTTTCTCTTCCTGCGGGTACTGAGATGTTTCACTTCCCCGCGTTCCCACCAACCGCCCTATACATTCAGACGGCGGCGACACCCCATGACGGGTGCCAGGTTTCCCCATTCGGAAATCCCCGGATCAAAGTCTGGTTGCCGACTCCCCGAGGCATATCGCAGGCTCCCACGTCCTTCATCGGCTCCTGATGCCAAGGCATCCACCGTATGCCCTTAAAAACTTGAACACACAAAACGATCAACAAATCGCAACAGAGAACAAGAACCCCCAGAAGGAGTCCCCGTTCAGAGATGCTCGCGTCCACTGTGCAGTTCTCAAAAAACAACCGGGTCCACCAGAACCGCCCACACCACACGGCGTGAGCGGTATCTGATCCCGCAGTCCGAAGAAACGTGCCCGTTCCCTCAGGACCCAACAGCGTGTCCAGCTCCCCACCCGCCCGAAACCGCCGTTCCCACTCCCAGCCGAGGCCAGGCGGTACTAACCGGCTCACACGAACGGTGAACTGAATAACCAGTGCTCCACATCTATGAGCAGCCACCTGACAGACACTCGCTGCCAACGGCGGCCACCGACCACACGGCCCTGACGGGTCCACGCGGCCAGTTGATGCTCCTTAGAAAGGAGGTGATCCAGCCGCACCTTCCGGTACGGCTACCTTGTTACGACTTCGTCCCAATCGCCGGCCCCACCTTCGACCGCTCCCCCCACAAGGGTTGGGCCACGGGCTTCGGGTGTTGCCGACTTTCGTGACGTGACGGGCGGTGTGTACAAGGCCCGGGAACGTATTCACCGCAGCGTTGCTGATCTGCGATTACTAGCGACTCCGACTTCACGAAGTCGAGTTGCAGACTTCGATCCGAACTGAGACCGGCTTTACGGGATTCGCTCCACCTCACGGTATCGCAGCCCTCTGTACCGGCCATTGTAGCATGTTTGCAGCCCAAGACATAAGGGGCATGATGACTTGACGTCATCCCCACCTTCCTCCGAGTTGACCCCGGCGGTCTCCCATGAGTCCCCACCCGAAGTGCTGGCAACATGGAACGAGGGTTGCGCTCGTTGCGGGACTTAACCCAACATCTCACGACACGAGCTGACGACAGCCATGCACCACCTGTCACCGGCCCAAAAAGGACCCCGCATCTCTGCGAGTTTTCCGGCGATGTCAAGCCTTGGTAAGGTTCTTCGCGTTGCGTCGAATTAAGCAACATGCTCCGCCGCTTGTGCGGGCCCCCGTCAATTCCTTTGAGTTTTAGCCTTGCGGCCGTACTCCCCAGGCGGGGCGCTTAATGCGTTAGCTACGGCGCGGAATCCGTGGAAGAACCCCACACCTAGCGCCCAACGTTTACGGCGTGGACTACCAGGGTATCTAATCCTGTTCGCTCCCCACGCTTTCGCTCCTCAGCGTCAGTACAGGCCCAGAGCACCGCCTTCGCCACCGGTGTTCCTCCCGATATCTGCGCATTTCACCGCTACACCGGGAATTCCATGCTCCCCTACCTGCCTCTAGTCTGCCCGTATCCACCGCAGACCCACAGTTAAGCCGTGGGCTTTCACGACGGACGCAACAAACCGCCTACGAGCTCTTTACGCCCAATAATTCCGGACAACGCTTGCGCCCTACGTATTACCGCGGCTGCTGGCACGTAGTTAGCCGGCGCTTCTTCTGCAGGTACCGTCACGTTAGCTTCGTCCCTGCTGAAAGAGGTTTACAACCCGAAGGCCGTCATCCCCCACGCGGCGTCGCTGCGTCAGGCTTCCGCCCATTGCGCAAGATTCCCCACTGCTGCCTCCCGTAGGAGTCTGGGCCGTGTCTCAGTCCCAGTGTGACCGGTCGCCCTCTCAGGCCGGTTACCCGTCGTCGCCTTGGTAGGCCATCACCCCACCAACAAGCTGATAGGCCGCGAGCCCATCCCCAACCGAAAAACTTTCCACGCACATCCCATGCGAGAGCACGTCATATCCGGTATTAGACCCGGTTTCCCAGGCTTATCCCAGAGTCAGGGGCAGGTTGCTCACGTGTTACTCACCCGTTCGCCGCTCGAGTACCCCCGAAGGGGCCTTTCCGCTCGACTTGCATGTGTTAAGCACGCCGCCAGCGTTCGTCCTGAGCCAGGATCAAACTCTCCATCAAGGTCCAAACGACGACCCACCCCAAAGAGCAGACCGCCAAACCTCAGGAAACAATCCCAGCAAAACACCAACCCGCATACACGGGCCGATGCACTGCCTCAAAGAAATCCCCACCACAACCCCGAAACGGGACCGTGGCCACGGGGCGATCCGACCTACCGGCCGGACCAATAAAGGCACTGGCTTTTAACACGCTGTTGAGTTCTCAAGAAACGGACACCCACCGCGACCCGACCCGCTCCCGCAGGCCCTGTCTCCGGGGCAACCCTTCTAACTTACCAGGATCTCCGCTCCTGTCAACCAACCCAGCAGGTTGATCTTCAGAGGCATAGCCCAGCCCGCCGCGCGTCATCGCGGGTAGCCAACGCAACCCGTGATCGTTCGTTCGGTGGAGTCCCTCGGGCCGGCCACCTTGCGGCGTCCTGCATCCCGTCTGGGCTGACCACTCCAGAGTACCCCGGCTCCAAGCGAGCTTCGAACCGTTTTCTCCGGATGGCTTCCCCGGAGGCCGTCCGCCTGTCGGCGTCCCGCATCCCCTCGGGGCAGGAAGAACATTAGATAATCAAGAACCACTCGTCAACTCAGTCTTGTTACCCGTCGCCCACGCTGACTAAACCCCCAGGTCACGCTCGGTTCACTCGGACAGGTGTCGGTGGGCGCCGGAGCGGGCTCACCGCCGGCGGCCGCTGCTGAACTCGTCTCGGGGCGCAAGGAACGCCTCACCCACGAGTAAGTCTGGGATGGCCTGGAAGTGGCGATCCTCACGCTGGGTTCCCTGGGCATAGACACGACGCCATGCTGCGGGTCCGGAGGGACGGGGCGCTCCTGGGCGGGAACGAGGGCGGAGGATTGCGAGGCCTCGGCCGGACGGGCAGCCAGGGGCGCGGCACCGGGAGCGGGGGCCGGTGCCGCGTTCGGCCGGGATGTGGCGGGTCAGGACAGGGCGGCGGTGAGCTGTTCCACGCGGCCCTGGGCGTCGAAGGCCACGGTGATGCTGCCGCCTCCGGGAGGGCCGCCGGAGATCGTCTCGGAAGTCTCCTCGTACGGGGCGCCATGGCGGTCGAAGTAGCCGCGGACGACCCGCCGGTGGTCGTCGGGGAAGACCTGGACGGCGGTCATGAGCAGGCGCGGCGCGGTGTTCGGGTCGAACGCGGCGGCGGGCAGCTGCGGATCGTCGAGGTGGACGTACGCCGCGCCCCTGCCCTCGTTGATCGCGCACGACCAGATGCCGTTCCCGCCCAGCAGGTGACCGGCGGCGATGGCCATGGTGGTGGCGGCCTGGTGCGGGTCGGGGAAGCCGCCCAGGTCGAGGTGGCCGGTGGTCAGCTCGGGGATGTCGTGCTGCACGCCGTAGTCGTGGACGGCGAGGACCGGGGCGACGGCCGGGTGGTCCCAGCCGAAGTTCGGGTTCGCCCAGGTCCACAGCCAGGTCTGGCTGAGGTGGGAGAAGCTGCCCAGGCTCGTCACGCCGCCGATCACGATGCTGTCGGAGCGCAGGGTGCGCGACTCCAGGTCCGCGGTCCTGTACTCGGTGCCGAGGAAGGCGTTCAACGCCTCCTGCTGCTGCATCGCCGCCGCGGAGCGTTCCGCCCCGAACGCCTCGAAAGCCGGACTGTAGGAGCTCTGTCGTGACATGCAGCGGCAGCATAGTGGCGCACAGCGACCGGCCGAGCCGTGGCCTTGCGCCGTCAGCGGGGTGTCAGCGCCTGTGGGGGACGTGTCAGCGGCGTCGGCGACCGTGGTCCCGACAACGCGAGTCATCGTCGGAAGGACGCCGATGGAGGAGCTGATCCGGGCCGAGGGCCTGCGGAAACGGGTCGGGGAGACGCGTGCGCTGGACGGGGTGGACCTGGTGGCCCGGCGCGGCACGGTGCTGGGGGTGCTGGGGCCCAACGGGGCCGGGAAGACCACCGCGGTACGGGTGCTGGCGACGCTGCTGAGGCCGGACGCCGGCCGGGCGGAGGTCTGCGGGTACGACGTGGTCCGGGATCCGGCCCGGGTGCGGGCGATGATCGGCCTGACCGGGCAGTACGCGTCGGTGGACGAGGAGCTGACCGGCACCGAGAACCTCGTCATGATCGCCCGGTTGCTGGACTTCGGCCGGGCGCGGGCCCGGGCGCGGGCGCGGGAGCTGCTGGAGCGGTTCCGGTTGGCGGAGGCCGCCGGGCGGGCGGTGAAGACGTACTCGGGCGGGATGCGGCGGCGGCTGGATCTGGCGGCGAGCCTGGTCAACCGGCCCGAGGTGATCTACCTGGACGAGCCGACGACGGGGCTGGACCCGCGGGCCCGCAACGAGGTGTGGGCGACCGTCCGCGACCTGGTGGACGACGGGGCGACGGTGCTGCTGACCACGCAGTACCTGGAGGAGGCCGACGCGCTGGCCGACCGGATCGCGGTGTTCGATCACGGCCGGGTGGTGGCGGAGGGCGCCCCTGGGGAGCTGAAGGCGCGGATCGGGCGGCAGACGCTGGTGGTGCGGGCGGCCGAGCCGTACCGGACGGAGCAGCTGGGCGCGATCGTGGCGGATGTCACCGGGCGGCGGCCGGTGGTGAACGCGTCGACGGGGCTGGTCACGGTGCCGGTGCCGGATCCGGCGGTGCTGACGGCGGTGGTGCGCCGGCTGGACGAGGCGGCGATCGTCCCGGCGGAGCTGGCGCTGCGGATGCCGAGCCTGGACGAGGTGTTCCTCACGCTGACGGGCCGGCCGCCGGCAGAGGAGCGCGAGACCGTGGCCGAGGGGAGCGTGCGATGAGCGCGGGGGCGGCGGTGCGTGAGGCCGTGCCGGGCAGGGGGAGCGTTCCGCCCAGGCGGATCGGGCCGCGCCGGACGCTGCGCCACGGGCTGACGCTGGCCTGGCGGAACGTGGCCCAGCTGCGGCACTCGCCGGAGAAGCTGCTGGACGTGACGCTGATGCCCATCGTGTTCCTGCTGCTGTTCCTGTACGTGTTCGGCGGCGCGGTGGCGGGCAGCACGGAGGCCTACCTGCAGCAGCTGCTGCCGGGCCTGGTGGCGCAGATGGCCATCTTCGCGACGATGGGGCTGGGGACGGCGCTGAACGAGGACATCCACCGGGGCGTGTTCGACCGGTTCCGCAGCCTGCCGATCGCGCGTTCGGCGCCGCTGGTCGGGACCGTCCTGGGCGACACGGTGCGGTTCTGCATCGTGATGGTGGTGCTGGTGGGCTTCGGGTCGCTGCTGGGCTTCCGGTTCCACACCGATCCGCTGTCGGTGGCGGCGGCGTTCGCGCTGGCGTACGTGTTCTATCTGGCGCTGTCGTGGTTCTCGGCGCTGGTGGGGCTGCTGGCGCCGTCGCCGGAGACGGTGCAGGGGCTGGCGTTCGTGTGGCTGATGCCGCTGACGTTCGGGAGCAGCATCCTGATCCCCGACACCTCGACGATGCCGGGGTGGCTGGAGGCGTGGTCGGACATGAATCCGGTGACGCATCTGGCGGAGGCGGTGCGGGCTCTGACGGTCGGCGGGGCTGTGGGGAACCACGTCTGGTACACGCTGGCCTGGGCCGCCGGGATCGTGGCGGTGGTGTTCCCGCTCGCGATGGCCGCGTACGACCGGCGTTCCTGAGGGGCGTTCACGTGGGGGGCGCGCTGGTGATGCGGGGTGCCTTGTGCGGGGGCGGGCCGACGAGCGGAGGCTTGTCCGGCCCGCCCCCGGCCGGAACGCCCCCGGCCGGCACGCCCCCTGACCGCGGCAGGTGGCCGCCCCACAGTGACTCGTCGTCCCAGACGGACTCCGTCCGGCGGCCGTGCTCGTACGCGGCGGCGAAGCCGTCGTCGCCGAGCGCCTCCCGGGCGGCGGTCTCGGTACGGCGCGCGTCGAACCCGGTGCGGTCGTCGTGCCCTCGCAGGGCGTGCGCGGTGCCGAGGAGCCCCGCGGCCCGGGCGTGGTCGCCGCGGGCGATGTCGAGCGCGGCCCGTGCGGTGACGAGGGCGGCGAGGATCTGGTTGTCCATCATGATGCCTTGGGCGAGCCGGCGGAACGCCTCGGTGTGCAGGCGTTCGGCGTCGTCCAGGTCGCCGCGCTGCTCGGCCAGGCAGGCGCGGAGGCTGGAGGTGCGGGCGGCGGCCTGGACCATGTCGGTGCGGTGGCTCCGGGGTTCGACCAGTTCGAGGGCGCGGTCCAGGCATCCCTCGGCGGTGGCCGTGTCGCCGTCCCGGCGGGCGAGTTCGGCGAGTTCGAGGTGCCCGTGGGCGGCGTCGGAGTATTCGCCGATCCGTTCGGCCTCGGCGATGCCGCGTTCGAGTTCCGCGCGGGCGCGGTGGAGGTCGCCGGTGAGGGCGCGGGCCCGCGCGAGCTGGATGAGCGTCGAGGCGCCCTGCTCGGGGCTGACGCCCTCGACGATGTGGGTGTAGGCCTGCTCGCCGTACCGGACGGCCTCGCCGGGCTCGCCGCGGGCCATCGCCAGCTGCATCAGCACGCCGAGGCCCATGACCATGCCCCACCGGTCGCCGACCGCGCGGAAGCCGTCGTAGCAGGAGCGGGCGTCGGCCTCGGCGGCGTCGATGTCGCCGCCGTTCATGGTCAGGTGGGCGATGACGCCGTGCGCGACGGCGCGCGTCCACGGGTCGGGGTCGTCCAGGACGGCCCGGTAGCCTTCCAGGGCGCCCTGGACGTCCCCGTTGAAGATCAGTGCCGAGGGGCGGGCGAGGATCAGCGCCGGGTGGCCGGCCCCTTCGGGGATCAGCCGCAGCACCGTGTCGATCGTCTCGCGCAGCGATGCCGCGGTCGGGCCGGGGTCGCGGGTCATCTCGCCCACCATGAGGGCGGTGGCCACGCAGACGGCGTAGGCCTCCTCCAGGCCGGGCGGGGCGGTGTCGCCCGCCAGCTCGCGCACGGCGCGGGCCCAGGCGCCCGCCTCGATCTCGCGGTCGCGCATCATCCAGAACCAGGCCAGGGCGCGGACGAACCGCAGGCCGGTGGCGACGTCGCCGGCCCGCACCGCGTACCGGATCGCGGCCTGCCAGTTGCCGCGCTCGGCGGCCAGCCGGTCGGCCCAGTGGAGCTGGTCGGCGCGGCGCAGTTCCGGTTCGGCGCGTTCGGCCAGCTCCAGGTAGCAGGCGGCGTGCTCGGCGGCGGTGCGGTCGCTCTCGCCGGCCTCCTCCAGCCGCTCGGCGGCGTACACGCGGACGGTCTCCAGCAGCCGGTAGCGGACCTCGGCGGTGCCCTCGGCCATCACCAGCGACTTGTCGACCAGCGCGGCGATCACGTCGATGACCTCGCGGTCGTCGGCGCCGCCGGACAGGCCGGGGACGCCGGACGCGCCGAGGGCGCAGACGCGGGCGGCGGCGTCGGGGGCGGCGCCGCCGGAGAACACCGACAGCCGGCGCAGCACCGCGCGCTCGGCGTCGTCGAGCAGCTCCCAGCTCCAGTCGACGACGGCGCGCAGCGTGCGGTGCCGGGGCAGCGCGGTGCGGCTGCCCGCGGTGAGGAGCCGGAACCGGTCGCCGAGGCGGGCGGCGACCTGGTCGGGGGTGAGGGAGCGCAGCCGGGCGGCGGCCAGCTCGATGGCCAGCGGGATGCCGTCCAGCGCCCGGCAGATCTCGACGGCGCGCGGGGCGGTGGCCGCGTCGACGGCGAAGCCGGGGCGCACCGCGGCGGCGCGGTCGGCGAAGAGCCGGACCGAGTCGTAGGCCAGCGCCTCGCCGGCCCCGGCGTCCTCCGGGGGCAGCGGGAGGGACGGCACCGGGCACAGCGACTCGCCGGTGATGCCGAGCGGCTCGCGGCTGGTGGCCAGGATCCGGACGCCGGGCGCGGCGGCCAGCACCCGCCCGGCGACCGCGGCGGCGGCGTCGACCAGGTGCTCGCAGTTGTCCAGGACGAGCAGCATCCGCCGGGTCGCCAGGACGTCGGCCAGCCGGTCCAGGGGGCGGGCCAAGGAGCGGGCCTCGCCGGGACGGACCGACTCGGGGATCTCCAGGGCGGTCAGCGCCGCCTGCGCGGCGTCCTCGCCCGCGCCGGGGTCGCTGACCGGGGCCAGCGGCACGAACCACACCCCGTCGCGCATGCCGTCGACGGCGCGGGCCGCGGCCTCGGCCGCCAGCCGGGTCTTGCCCGCGCCGCCGGGCCCGGTCAGCGTGACCAGCCGGTTCTCGCGCAGCAGCGCGTCCAGCCGGGCCGATTCCTCCTCGCGGCCGACGAAGCTGGTGATCTGGGCGGGCAGGTTGGTCAGCCGCCGCTCCGGAGGCGGCGGGCCAGCGGTCACGGGCGCGTCCTGGTGGAGGATCGCCAGGTGCGCTGACGCCAGCTCGGGCGACGGGTCGACGCCCAGACCGTCGGCGAGCGCCCGGCGGGTCTCCTCGTAGACGCGGAGGGCGTCGGCCTGGCGGCCCGCCCCGTACAGCGCCCGCATGAGCAGCGCCCGCACCCGTTCCCGGAGCGGGTGGGCGGCGGCCAGGGCCTCCAGCTCCGGGACGAGCGGGGCGGCGGGGGCGCCCGCCGCGAGCTCGGCGTCCACGCGGTCCTCGACGGCGGCCGCCCGCAGCTCCTCCAGGCGCGCGGCGCGGGCGGAGGCGAACGGCGCGTCGGCGAACCCGTCGAGCGCGGGCCCGCGCCACCGTTCCAGCGCCCGCCGCAGCGCCCCGGCGCGGCCGGCCGGGTCGGCGATCAGCCGGGCGGCGGTGGCGGCGCGCTCGAAGGCGACGGCGTCCACGTCGGCGGGATCCAGGACCAGCCGGTAGCCTGCCGGGCCGTGCTCGACCAGATCGCGGCCCGCCGCGGCGCGCAGCCGCGACACCAGCGCCTGAAGCGCGTTGCCGCCGGCCGGAGGGGCGCCGTCCCAGAGGTCGTCCAGCAGCCGCTGGACGCTGACCCACCGCCCGGCGTCCAGGGCCAGCCGCACCAGCAGCGCGCGCAGCCGCGGGCCGCCGACCTCGACCGGCCGCCCCGCCGCGTCCCGCACCTCGAGCGGCCCCAGAATGCCTACCCGCACAGGCCCCCTTCCGTCCGGAGGCCATTGTCCTCCACGGCGCCGCCGGTTCGCGTTTGCGGTCGGGTGGGGCCCACCTGGGAGGGTGGGCCCCATGCACGAGAAACCAAGGATCGTTTCCGGCGTCGAGGTCATCCCGCTCTGCGACGCGGTGGGTCCGATGGGAGAGGCGTTGCGGCGGCCCCTGGACGAAACCTTCCCAGGTACGAGGCCCGCGCTCTGGGAGCGCACGAGGGCCGAGGCACCTGAGGCGTTCGGGCCTGACGGCGAGTGGATCCTGCACTTCCACTGCTATCTGCTGCGCGTCCCCGTGGGTCCCACCGTGCTGGTGGACGCGGGGCTCGGCCCGGAGGACTCGCCGGCGTCTTCCTGGGCGCCCGTGCCCGGACGCCTCCCGAGGACTCTGGGAGAGATCGGCGTCGAACCGGAGAGCGTCGACACCGTCGTCCTGACCCACCTCCACAGCGACCACGCCAGCGGCGCGGTCGTCGACGGCAAGCCCCTGTTCCCCAATGCCCGCCACGTCGTCCAGGAGGACGAGCTCACATGGTTGGAGGGCGAAGGCGGGAACGTCCTGGACGAGGTCATCACCCCCCTGCGAGAGGCCGAGTGCCTGGACACCGTCCAGGGGCAGACCCGCCTCTCCGAGGACATCGAGGTCGTCCCCACGCCGGGGCACACTCCCGGGCACCAGTCGGTGGTGCTGGGCGACGACCAGCTCATGGTCACGGGCGATGTGGTCCTGCACCCCGTCCAGCTGGCCGATCCCGCCATCGAGTACGTCTACGACGAGGACTCCGCCGCCGCCGCGACCACGCGCGCCGGCGTGCTGCGACGGCTGCGCCGGAGCGGCGGCCTGCTCGCCGCGCCGCACCTGCCCGCCCCCTTCGTCCGGCTGAGCTGACGTGTGAAACGCGCACGCCGGGTACCACGGCCCTTGGAAGGAGGGGTCAACCGATGCCCAGAGCCCAGATCAAGGACGAGAAGAAGTACCAGCGCCTCCGCGACAAGGGCGAGAGCAAGGAGAAGGCCGCCCGGATCGCCAACGCCTCCGCCTCCCAGGGAAGCGCGAAGGTCGGCCGCAAGGGCGGTAAGAACCCCGGTTACGACGACTGGTCCAAGGACGAGCTGATGAAGCGCGCACGCGAGATCGGCATCGAGGGCCGTTCGTCGATGAACAAGGCAGAGCTGGTCAAGGCTCTACGGAACCACTGACGAAAAGGGAGCGGGCGGCGCGAGCCGCCCGCTCCCTTTTCGGTTCCACCGCCCTACTCCTCTTCTATCCGCATCGCCCTTTCCTCGGCCGTGTAACCGCCGCCGTCGCCGCCCGCGTCCCGGGCCACCGCGTCGGGTTCGGTGTCGGGGTGGGCGCCCTCGTCCTCCTCGACGATGCGCCCGGCGGGGCTGGCGGGTTCGGCCTCGGGCGCCGGACGCTCCGGCTCCTCCCGCCGCAGCCGCTCGTCGAGGGGCTCGCCCTCGCGCATCTCCTCGGCGGTCGTCCCGAAGTCGTCGACGGCCACCGGTTCGTCCCCCGGCAGCGCGGCCTCCTGCGGATCCTCGGCCCAGTACTGCTCGGGGGTCCCGTCCTGCAGGTCGGGGATCCCCTCGTCCTCCGGCGAGGTGTGACGCTCGGTCATCGCGTTCCCCCTTTCGTCCCGGGGTTGCGTACCCGCCTGGCGCGGATCATTCGCGCGGTGGTTCGGCGCCCTGCGGCGGGGCAGGCTCGGGTGCATGCGCCAGGTCTTCGTCCTCGACTGCGCCGATCCCGAGCGGCTGGCCGGCTTCTGGGCCGCCGCGCTCGGCTACCGCCGCCACCCGTTCTCGCCCCCGTACGTGGCCCTGGACGACCCGCGCGGCGAGGGCCCCAAGTGGCTGCTGCAACGCGTCCCCGAACCCAAGACCGGCAAGAACCGCATGCATCCCGATCTGCGCGTCACCGACATGGACGGCGAGCTGGCCCGGCTCACCGGGCTCGGCGCCACCGTCGTGCGCGGCCCGTTCGACGACGAGGGCTGGCTCACCACGGTGCTCGCCGACCCGGAGGGCAACGAGTTCTGCCTGATCGTCGAACCGGAGGCATCCCCATGAAAGTCGCCGACCGCGCCCGCCGCCAGAAGGAGAAGTACACCGGCGGGGCGGACCGCCCCCTGGGCTCGTACCTGGCCACCCTCGCCGTGTACGGCGTCACCACCGGCGCCCTGGCCCTGCTGGCCCGCCGCCGCGCCGCGCCCCCCGCCCGCATCGGGCCGGCCGATCTCGCCCTGATGACGGTGACCACGCACAAGCTGGCCCGGATGATCTCCAAGGATCCGGTGACGAGCCCGCTGCGCGCCCCGTTCACCCGGTACGCGGGCACCGCGGGCCCGTCCGAGCTGGCCGAGGAGGTCCGCGGCCACGGCCCCCGGCATGTCGTCGGCGAGCTGATCACCTGCCCGTTCTGCACGGCCCAGTGGGTGGCGACCGCGTACGCCGCCGGGCTCGCGCTGGCGCCCGACGCGACCCGCCTGGCGGGCGCCACGATGACGGCCGTGGCAGGTTCGGACTGGCTCCAGCTCGCCTACGCGCGGCTCCAGCGGGCCGCCGAGGAGTGAGGGACGTTTGGTGACGCCGAGGCGGGTAGGGCCCCTACATGGAACTGTCTTTCCTCAAGCCGCTGTACTCCCGGCCGGGTCCGTACGCCTCCGTGTACGCCGACCTGACCCGTAACACCGAGGACGCCGGCAAGGCCGTGGAGCTGCGCTGGCGTGCGCTCCACGCGGAGCTGGAGGCACAGGGCGCCCCCCGCCCCACGCTGCGCGCGGTGGAGCGTGCCGTGGACGAGGAGCTGGGGCGGCGCCGCTCCGAGGGCCTGATCATCTTCGCCGCGGGCGACGAGGTGGTGTTCTCCGAGCGGCTCGGCCACGCCCCCCGCACGTCGCTCGCCCGGGTGTCCCCGCTCCCCCACGTGATGCCGTACCTGGCCGACCGCGGGGAGCGCTTCCCCCACCTGGTCGCGCACGTCGACCGGAGGGGCGGTGAGATCGACTGCGTCGACCCGGACGGCCGGCACCGCCACATCGACGTGCCCGGGGACGAGGAGTACCCGATCCGCAAGGTGAAGGCCGGCGACTGGAACCAGTCGCGCTTCCAGCGCTCGGCGGAGAACGTCTGGAAGAGCAACGCCAAGAAGGTCGCCCGGGAGATCGACAAGGTGGCCCGCGACAGCCATGCCGAGGCCGTGGTGATCGCCGGTGACGCGCGGACCCGCACCGCCGTCCTGGAGGAGATCTCCGAGGGCGTCCTGGAGCACACGGTCGAGTCCGACCGCGGCAACGGCCTGGACGGCGAGCTCTCCCGGATCCTGGACCTGAAGACCACCGAGCGGATCCTCACCGTCGCCGAGCGCTTCGAGCGCGAGCTGGCCAACGGGGAGCGCGCCGTGGCGGGCCTCCCGGCGACCGTCGAGGCCGTCCGCCGCGGCCAGGTCGAGACCCTCCTCATCGACGACGACCCCGCCTCCCCCGCCCGCCTCTGGACGGGCCCCCAGCCCCACGAGGTTGCCACCACCCCCGAAGGTCTCCGCCCCCTGGGGGTCGACGACCCGGTCGAGGAACGCGCCGACGCCGCCCTGATCAGAGCCGTCACCGCCACCGACGGGGACCTGGTCGTCCTGCCGTCCGACGGCCCCAACGCCAAGCTGGGCGTAGGCGCCGTCCTCCGCTACAACGACCCCTCCACCCGCCACTAACCCCCGGCCAACGCCCTCCACGCCCCGGAGCCCCGTGCGACGGGGCGTGGAGCACCGCCCCCGCCCCCACAACCGGAACCTTGACCACCACCCCCAGCCCCGCCAGGAGGCGTGGGGGTGAAGCCCCACATCGGGGGGCTCGGGGGGTCGCCCCCCGATAAACACGACGAGGAGGAGCGGTCCGCGCCTTCCGCGGACACACTCCTCCCACCTCCGAGTGGAGCTATGGGGATTCGAACCCCAGACCTCCTCCATGCCATGGAGGCGCGCTACCAACTGCGCCATAGCCCCGCGGGCCGCCGCCGTTTCCAGTGACCGGCCTGAGGAGAGCTTAGTGCACTCGGGGGGCAGGTCGTGACGTCAGGCGGTCTTGCGGGTCATCGTGTAGTGCAGGACGAGGAATGGCAGGCCGAAGACGGAGAATGCGTGTTCGGCGCGAAGGGTGCCGTCGTCCACGTGGACGTCGAGCCGTTCGGCGAAGCCGTGGACGGCCAGGGCGGTGAGGGCTCTGGAGTCGGGGTCGACGTAGGTCAGGTAGTGGCCGGGGTGGTCGAGGTCGCTCTTGCTGGTGAGGACGAGGCCGCCGCCGGGGCGGGCGTGGGGGGCGAGGGTGGCGGTGAAGCTGGCCTGGGGCAGTGGGAATCCGACGCTGACGTAGCCTCGGCCGTCGTGCCGGTAGGTGGTGTAGATGCCCACGTAGATCGGCTCGTCGGTGTCGGAGTAGGAGCGGATCCAGCCGCGGACGGCGACGGCGTCCTGGAGGTCGGGGACGATGGTGTCGATGCGGCCGCGGACGCCGCGCTGCGCCTCGCGCTGGTTCATGGGGACGTTGGCCTGCCCGAGGGGACGGGCCAGGAGGGTGCGGTAGAGCAGGTATCCGGGGCGGACCCACAAGCGCCACTCGGGGACGATGTCCAGTTGGAACCGGGCGGTGTGCTCGTAGAACTCGCGGACGAGCGGGTGCGCCTCCGCGGGGTCGAAGTCGGGGCCGGCCAGTTCGTCGAGGGAGCCCACGATGCCGGCGTCGGGGGCGTCTGCGGTGTAGGTGCCGCCGAGGGTCCGGGCGAGTTCCCTGACGTATCCGGTTCCCACGTACCGCGAGCGGGCCTCCCTCGGGACCACGAACGGGAGCCGCTCGGCGGGCACTTCCTCGGCGAGGAGGCTGACCTGGGCGTCCCGGAAGAGCAGTGCCGACAGTGTCCGGAAGGTCACCACGGACGCGGCGGCGACGGCGGCGCCGGGGAGTGGCCGTGCCGTGGCGGCGGCGCCGACCGCGGCGCCGACGGCCGGGCCGAGCGCGACCTTCTGCGGTCTCAGGCCGAGGGCTCCGGCGATGGCGCCGGAGGCCGTTCCCACCGCGAGCGGGCCGGCGAAGTGTCCGGCCAGCCAGCCGAGGGGCGCGGCCGTGGCGCCGCTGACGGCGATGCGCTGCCAGAGGGCGGGGATCTCGCCGGGGCGCTGCCGGGCCCGGGCCACCGCCTCACCCGCGCCGAGCGCGACCGCGCCGAGGGCGGCTCCGGCTGCGGCCGCGCGGGCGCCGCGGTGCGCGGCGACCGCCGCTCCCGCCAGGGCGCCCAGGGCACCGGCGAACAGGACAGAACCGGTCTTGGCTGAGCGCTCCTCGTCCACGGGTGAAAACTATCGGGCGCGGGACGGGTCGGGCTTCCCGGGCGGGGCCGTCCTGCGCCACCATTACAAAGCCGCGGCGGGAAGGGCCGAGATCGCCCTTGCCCGTTGATCGGACGGCGCGGTATACGGCATCGTCCGTAGGCGGCGTCATCCCCCCGTGTCACGAAAGGTGCTGCGCATGCGCCGGCTGGCGGTCACCGCCCTGCTGCTCCCCGGTCTGTTCGGGCTGTCCGTGTGGACCGGTGTGGGCCCGGCGGACGACTGGGTGCACAACTGCCAGGTGCGGCAGGCGTACCTGGACCGCCTGGAGGCGATGGAGGTCGAGGTCAACCGGATGCGCATCCAGGGCAGGTCGGAACAGGAGATCGCCCGGGCGATGGTGCCGCGCCGGAACGAGGCCAAGTCGCTGGTGCGCAGCAAGATGAAGGTCAAGGACGTGCGGAAGCTGGAGCAGCGGAACCAGGCGCGGTACGGCAGCCCGGCGGGTCCGACGATCGAGTGGATGTACGCCCGGCACGGCGGGAACTGGCACGAGATCGTCGAGGCGAGCCTGGAGTCCAACGCCTTCTACGACGTGTCGTGCATTCCGTGGTTCGATCTGTGACCGGATAATAATCACTAGTCCGGCATTATCCCCCTTTTCTGGAGTGAGCGGGAAATACCCCTCCGGGTAGTGCGGCGGCCCCCCGCCGATGCGGCGAATCTCCTGCGTACCGGCCGGTTCGGTGGCGAAGATGAGGGAATGAGCTTCCCCCTGATGCCCGGTTACGACCACATCAATCTGGTCGCGGAACTGGAGCCGGGCGCGGCGCTGCGGGACCGGGAGATCGGCGAGCGTATCCGCGATTACCGCAGGATCCTCCCGGCCGGTTCACCGGATTTCGGGTACGCGGTGCAGACCGGGTCGCGGTGGCGGATCGGCTGCCTGGGCGCGACCGATCCCGCGGCGGCACGCTACGGGCTGGCCATGGACCTGCGGCGGGCCGCCGCGGAGGCCGGGACCGCCCCCGCAACGGCGCGGGCGATGCGGGCGGCGGCCGACCGGCTGGACCCCGAGGAGGGCGAGCAGCAAGACCATCCCCACCCCCGACGCCTGGGTCTCCCCGGCGAGTACGCTGCCCTCGCCCTGCAGATCATCCGAGGAGACCCCATGAGCGACGACCTGCTCGTCGAGGAACGCGGCCGCGTCCTCGTCCTCACCATGAACCGCCCCGACGCCAAGAACGCGATGTCGATGGCGATGGCCCACCAGATCGCCGCCGCCCTGGACGCCCTCGACTCCCGTCCCGACCTCAGCGTCGCCGTGATCACCGGCGCGGGCGGCACCTTCTGCGCCGGCATGGACCTCAAGGGCTTCGCCCGCGGGGAGCGCCCCATCGTCGAGGGCCGCGGCTTCGCCGGCCTGGTCAAGCAGCCCCCCGCCAAACCCCTGATCGCCGCCGTGGAGGGCTACGCCCTGGCCGGCGGCTTCGAGGTCGTCCTGTCCTGCGACCTGATCGTCGCCGCGGACAACGCCAAGTTCGGCCTCCCCGAGGTCAAACGAGGCCTGACCGCCGCCGCCGGAGGCCTGCTCCGCCTCCAGCACCGCATCCCCTACCACCTGGCCATGGACCTGGTCCTCACCGGCCGCATGTGGCCCGCCCGGGAAGCCGCCGACGTCCACCTGGTCAACCGCCTGACACCTCCTGGCGCCGCCCTGGAGGAAGCCCTGAAACTGGCCGACGAGGTGGCCGCCAACGCCCCCCTGGCCCTGGCCGCCTCCAAGCAGGTCCTGGCCCGCTCCTCCGACTGGCCCCTGGACGAGGCCTTCGACCGCCAGGAGGAGTACACCAACCCCGTCCGCAACTCGGCCGACGCCAAGGAAGGCGCCCGGGCCTTCATCGAGAAGCGCGCCCCCAACTGGTCCGGCTCCTAGAGCGGGGATCACCACAGCGGCGCCGGTACCGCCCCCATGCCGTCCCGGCGCCGCCTCCCCCACCAGTCGAAGCCGATCTCCGCCGCCCCCCACCACAACAACCGCACCCCAACCACCAACCCCAGCCCCCCGCCAGGGGGGCGTGGGGGCGGAGCCCCCACATCGGGGGGCTCGGGGGGTCGCCCCCCCGATAAACACGACGAGGAGGAGCGGTCCGCGCTTTCCGCGGACACACTCCTCCCACCTCCGAGTGGAGCTATGGGGATTCGAACCCCAGACCTCCTCCATGCCATGGAGGCGCGCTACCAACTGCGCCATAGCCCCTTGCGGCTGCGTGGACGTTCATCCCGCAGCGCTTCGCCAGTGTATAGGACTCGGCCGTGGTACTCGAATCGGTTTGCGGTCAGGCGCCGTTCTCGACGCGGTCGTCGCTGAGGACGGGTTCGGGGAGGGTTCCGGCGTTGTGCTCGACGAGCCGCCAGCCTCCGTCGCGCATCTCGCCGAGGACGGACCAGCAGCAGTTCGAGAGGCCGCCGAGCCGCTCCCAGACTTCTTCGGGGAGGCCGAGGAGGTTGGACATGCCGAGGCGGAGGGCGGCGCCGTGGGAGGCGACGACGAGGAGGCCGTCGGGCGGCAGGTCGTCGAGGGCGCGGTCGAGGGCGGTGCCGACGCGTTTGGCGACCTGGAGGCTGGTCTCGCCGCCGGGGGGCTGCCAGGCGGCGTACTCGGCCGGGTAGCGTTCGCGGATCTCCTGGTTGGTGAGTCCTTCCCAGGCGCCGCCGTCGCGTTCGATGAGGTCGCGGTCGTGGCGGATGGGGAGGCCGGTGACGTCGGCGAGGGCCTGGGCGGTGGCGGCGGCGCGCTGGAGGGGCGAGGCGAGCAGGGCGGTGGGGCGCAGGGCGGCGAGGAGCCGGGCGGCGCGGTGGGCCTGCTGGACGCCGGTCTCGTCCAGGGGGATGTCGGTCTTGCCTTGGAAGCGGCGTTCGACGTTCCAGGCGGTCTGGCCGTGGCGCCAGAGGACGATGCGGCGCTTGCCGGGCGCGCGGTCACTCACTGGCGCTCCCGACGGTGCGGCCGCGCTGGGCAGAGTGGGCGTTGACGGTCTCGGGGAGGGCGATCAGCGGGCAGTCCTTCCAGAGCCGTTCGAGGGCGTAGAAGATCCGGTCCTCTTCGTGCTGGATGTGCACGATGATCTCCGCGTAGTCGAGGAGGACCCAGCGTCCTTCCCGCTCGCCCTCGCGGCGGACGGGCTTGGCGCCGGCCTCCTCGCGGAGCCGCTTCTCGATCTCGTCGACGATGGCGCGGACCTGCCGGTCGCTGGGCGCCGAGCAGAGCACGAAGGCGTCGGTGATGACGAGCTGCTCGCTCACGTCATAGGCAAGAATGTCGTCGGCCAGCTTGTCGCCCGCCGCCTCGGCGGCGATGCGGACCAGCTGCACGGCCCTGTCGGATGCGGTCACGATGCGCTCGCGATCCTCCCTGTAGGGGTCTCTTCCCGGTCCCAGCTTCTCACGGGCTTCGGAAAGGGGCGGGCCCCTTTCCGTCGGCGTTAACCCACCGCGCCCTTTATGACCGGGTACGGCGGTGTCCTCTCCGTTCCAGGGTATGGCCCCGCCGCGACCTCCGGAGACGGCCGCCCCGCGGCGCGCGGCACCAGGTCAGGCGGCCTGGTCGCGGTAGAGGAGGCGTTTGTTGATGTACTGGACGATCCCGTCCGGGACGAGGTACCAGATGGGTTCTCCGGCGCGGACGCGGTCGCGGCATTCGGTGGAGGAGATCGACAGGGCGGGGACCTCCATCAGGCTGACGCGGCCGTTGGGGAGGCCGGGGTCGGCGAGGCGGTGGCCGGGCCTGGTGCAGCCGATGAAGTGGGCGAGTTCGAAGAGCTCGTCGGTGTCGTGCCAGGTGAGCATCTTGGCGAGGGCGTCGGCGCCGGTGATGAAGAAGAACTCGGCGTCGGGGCCGTGCAGCTCGCGCATGTCGCGGAGGGTGTCGACGGTGTAGGTGGGGCCGGGCCGGTCGATGTCGATGCGGCTGACCGAGAACCGGGGGTTGGACGCGGTGGCGATCACGGCCATGAGGTAGCGGTCCTCGGCGGCGGCGACGCGGCGCTCGCCCTTGTGGGAGGACAGGCCGGTGGGCACGAACACCACTTCGTCCAGCGAGAAGACGTGGGCGACCTCGCTGGCGGCCACCAGGTGGCCGTGGTGGATCGGGTCGAAGGTTCCGCCCATGATCCCCAACCGTCGCTTTTGCGTCATGACGACGAGAATAGCCAGGCGGCCGGAGACGCCGGACCACCGCCCCCGAAGCGGTGGTGGGGCCGGGCCCGGTTCAGTCCAGGCCGGGCAGCGGGGCGGGGCCGGATTCCCAGGTCACGACGCGTACGGCCTTGCCGACCTCGACGCGCGGCACGGTCCCGGCGGGCAGCACGCGGACCTCGGCGTGCAGGCCGAGTTCGGCGTGCAGGGTCCGGGCGAGCTCGTCCCCGGGGCTGCCGCCGGCGGCCTCGCAGGCGACCAGGAGGCGGGCGTCGGGCTTCCTGCGGTCCACGACCAGCTGGTAGTGGGGGACGACCAGGCCGGAGCCGAGCAGGACGCGCTCGACCTCGCCGGGGTAGAGGTTGACGCCGCGGATCACCAGCATGTCGTCCACCCGGCCGCGGATCTTGCTCATCCGGACCAGGGTCCGGCCGCAGTCGCACTCGCCGTGGGACAGCGAGGCGATGTCGCCGGTGCGGTAGCGCAGCAGCGGGAGGGCCTGCTTGGTGGGGGTGCTGAAGACGAGTTCGCCCGGTTCGCCCTCCTCCAGCGGGTCGCCGGTCGCCGGGTCGACCGCCTCGACGATGAAGTGGTCCTCGTTGACGTGCAGGCCGTTCTGCTCCAGGCACTCGGTGGCGACGCCCGGGCCGATCACCTCCGACAGGCCGTAGATGTCCATCGCCTTGATCGGCAGCACGTTCTCGATCGCCGTCCGCAGTTCCTCCGACCAGGGCTCGGCGCCGAACACGCCCGCCTTGAGGGAGGAGACGTCGGTGCCGGTCTCGGCGGCCGCCTCGCCCAGCCGCAGCGCGTACGCGGGAGTGCAGGTCAGCACGTCGGGCCGCAGGTCGGCGATCATCCGGAGCTGCCGTTCGGTCATCCCGCCCGACATCGGCACCACGGCGGCGCCCAGCGCCACGGCCCCCTGGTGGATGCCGATGCCGCCGGTGAACAGGCCGTACCCGTAGGCGTTGTGGACGACGCTCTCGGCGGAGGCGCCCGCGCAGGCCAGCGACCGCGCGCACATGGCGGCCCACAGGTCGAGGTCGGCCTTGGTGTAGGCGACGAGGGTGGGCCTGCCGCGGGTCCCGCTGGAGCCGTGCACGGCGACCACCTGGTCGCGCGGTACGGCGAGCATGCCCAGCGGGTAGGCGTCCCAGAGGTCCTGCTTGGTGGTGAACGGCAGTTTGTGCAGCTCGGCGAGGGTGACGTCGGCGCCGCCCTTGACGCCCGCCTCGCGGAGCCGGCCTGCCTGCACACCGCCCGCGACCAGCAGCCGGTCGACCAGTCCCCACAGCCGGTGGCGCTGCAGCGCCGCCCGCTCGTCCCGGGACATCGCCTCGGCCTTCGGATCGAACATCGCGCCTCCTCGCGCCCCCGCTGACCTGTGGTTGCTCTCGCTCTCCCCCCGGACGGCCGGCCCGATCCGCCCCGAGAAGGATCATCCCCGCGGCCGGACGCCACCACTCTGCCGCACGGGCCCCCTCCGGGACGAGGGATCGGGGCGAGGGACCGAAGCCGGTCGGCGGCGCGCGGCGGGGAACCTTGGACTCGACCGGTTCGTCGGACTTACCATGCCGGACCTGATCCGGGAACATCGTCACCGGGATCTGAACGAGGTCAGGGAACGGCCAAAACCCGAACGAAGGGAGGGAGCGGCGATCGCCGACGGGGGAGATTCCGGGACGAGCGCGCCGCGCACCCCATGACGACGAACACACCGGACCGGGCACGCACCCGCTTCCCGGGGATCAGCTCGCGCGCCTACGAACATCCGGCGGACCGCTCGGCGCTGGTCGCGCTGCGTTCGCTCACCGGGTTCGACGTCGTGCTGCGGCGGCTGTCGGGCCTGTTCAACGAGCGGGCCCTGCGGCTGATGTTCCTGGGCGGCACCGTGCGGGTGGGCGAGGACCAGTTCCACCACCTGCACGACATGGTCCGCGACGCCGCCTACATCCTGGACATGCCCGAGGTCCCCGAGGTGTACGTGCGGCAGTCCCCGACGCCGAACGCGATGGCGCTGGGCTCCGACCACCCGTTCATCGTGATCAACACGGGTCTGATCGACCTGCTGGACGACGAGGAACTGCGGTTCGTGATCGGCCACGAGGTCGGCCACATCCTGTCCGGGCACGCCGTCTACCAGACGATGATGCAGATCCTCATCCAGCTCGGCACCCGGCTGGCCTGGCTGCCGCTGGGCAACATCGCCATCGGGGCGATCATCATCGGGCTGAAGGAGTGGTTCCGCAAGGCCGAGCTGTCCTCCGACCGGGCCGGGCTGCTGGCCGGGCAGGACCTGGACGCGGCCAAGCGCACGATGATGAAGCTGGCCGGCGGCACCCGCCTGTCGGAGATGAGCACCGAGGCGTTCCTGGCGCAGGCCCGCGAGTACGACGCGGCCGGCGACGTGCGCGACGGGCTGCTGAAGTTCCTCAACCTGCTGCCGCAGACCCACCCGTACGCGGTGATCCGTTTCGCCGAGGTCGACCGGTGGGCCAAGGGCGGCGAGTACGAGCGGATCCTCGGCGGCGACTACCCGCGCCGCGCCGACGACGGCAGCGCCAAGGTCACCGACGAGGTCCGCAACGCCGCCTCGTCCTACCGTGAGTCGTGGGAGCGCAGCGCCGACCCGTTCATCGGCAAGGTCCGCGACGTGGCCGAGGGCGCGGCGTCCGCGGCGGGCGGCCTGTTCGACCGCCTCTCCCGCCGCGACGGCGGCACCACCACCAGCAACTCCAACTGAACGGCCGCGCGGGCCGGGCGCGGGCTCCAGAGCCGCGCCCGGCCCGCCACGCCGCCACGCCGCCGGGCCCCCGGCCCGCCGCGTCGCCGGGCCCCGGCCCGCCGCGTCGCCGGGCCCCGGCCCGCCACGCCGCCGGGTCCCGGGCGCCGTGCGCCCGGCCTCCGGGCTCTAGGACGGCGGCTGTCCCTTGAGGTGGCCCTCGCCGGTGACCACGTACTTGGTGGAGGTCAGCTCGGGCAGGCCCATCGGCCCCCGGGCGTGTAGCTTCTGGGTCGAGATGCCGATCTCGGCGCCGAAGCCGAACTCCTCGCCGTCGGTGAAGCGGGTGGAGGCGTTCACCATCACCGCGGCCGAGTCGACCAGTGCCACGAACCGCTTGGCGGCGGCCTGCGAGGTGGTCACGATGGCCTCGGTGTGGCCCGACCCGTAGGTGCGGATGTGCGCGACGGCCTCGTCCAGCGAGCCGACGACGCGGGCGGCGATGTCGAGCGAGAGGTACTCGGCGTGGTAGTCCTCCTCGGTGGCCTCGACGACCTCGCCGGTGGCGTCGTGGGCCCGGACGGCCTCGTCGCCGTGCACCGTCACGCCAGCCCCGCGCAGCGCCGCCAGCGCCTTGGGCAGGAACGCGTCGGCGATGCCCGCGTGGACCAGCACGGTCTCGGCGGCGTTGCACACCGACGGCCGCTGCGTCTTGGCGTTGACCAGGATCTTCACGGCCAGGTCCACGTCGGCGCCGGCGTCCACGTACACCGCGCAGTTGCCCACCCCGGTCTCGATCACCGGCACCGTGGACTCCTCCACCACCGAGTTGATCAGCGAGGCGCCGCCGCGCGGGATCAGCACGTCCACCAGCCCGCGGGCGCGCATCAGGTGCTTGACGGACTCGCGGCTGGTGCCCGGCACCAGCTGCACCGCGTCCGCCGGGACGGCGGTGCCCGCCAGCGCGGCCTGCATGACGCCGACCAGGACGGTGTTGGACTCGTACGCCGACGACGAGCCGCGCAGCATCGCCACGTTCCCGCTCTTGAGGCAGAGCGCGGCGGCGTCGACGGTCACGTTGGGACGGCCCTCGTAGATGATCCCGACCACGCCCAGCGGCACCCGGATCTGGCGCAGGTCGAGGCCGTTGGGCAGCACGTTCCCGCGCACGGTCTCGCCGACCGGGTCGGGCAGCGCCGCGACCTTGCGGACGGCCTCGGCGATCCCCGCGATCCGCTCCTCCGACAGGCTCAGCCGGTCGATCATGTACTCGGAGGTGCCGGCCTCGCGGGCCCGCGCCACATCGGCCTCGTTGGCCTTGACGATCTCCGGCGCGGCGGCGGTCAGCGCGACGGCGATCGCGTGCAGGGCGGCGTCCTTGGCCGCCCGCGGCAGCGGCGCCAGCCCGGCCGCCGCCTCCCTGGCACGCCGTGCCACCCGCAGGAACTCCTCGCGTTCCCGGTCCTGCTCGCCGCCCATCGCCGGCTCCTTCCGCCTCGCTCGTTCCGTGGTCAGGGGGTCGTTCCGTGGTCGGATCGTTCCGTGGTGAGGATCACGAGATCGTCGCGGTGGATGATCTCGCGCTCGTACTCGGGGCCCAGCTCGCGCGCCAGCCAGCGGGTGGAGCGGCCCATCAGCTCGGGGATCTCGCCCGCGTCGTAGTTGATCAGGCCGCGCGCCACGACGCGGCCGTCCGCGCCGCACAGGTCGACCGGGTCGCCGGCCGCGAAGTCGCCCTGGACGCCGGTCACCCCGGCCGGCAGCAGCGACTTGCGACGCCGCACGACCGCGTCGACCGCGCCCGCGTCCAGCATGACACGGCCCTGCCCGGTGGTGGCGTGCGCCAGCCACAGATGCCGGGTGGACAGCCGGCGGCCGTCGCCGGGGTGGAAGCAGGTGCCGACGGAAGCGCCGGCGAGGGCGTGCGCGGCTGACGCGGCGTTGGTCAGCACCACCGGGATGCCGGCGATCCGGGCCGCCTCCACCTTGGTGATCATGCCGCCGGTGCCGACCCGTCCGGAGCCGCCAAGCTCGACGCCGTCGAGGTCGGCGGGGCCGTGCACGTCCTCGATGCGGCGGGCGCCGGGCCGCCTCGGGTCGCCGGTGTAGAGGGCGTCCACGTCCGACAGCAGGATCAGCGCGTCGGCCCTGGTCAGATGGGCGACCAGCGCGGCCAGCCGGTCGTTGTCGCCGAACCTGATCTCGTCGGTGGCGACGGTGTCGTTCTCGTTGACGATCGGGACGACGCCGAGGTCGAGCAGCTTGCCCAGGGCTCGCTGGGCGTTGCGGTGGTGGACGCGGCGGATCATGTCGTCGGCGGTGAGCAGCACCTGGCCGGCGGTCAGCCCGTACCGGGCGAAGGAGGAGGTGTAGCGGGCCACCAGCAGCCCCTGCCCGACGCTGGCCGCGGCCTGCTGGGTGGCCAGGTCGGCGGGGCGGCGGCTCAGCCCGAGCGGGCCGAGCCCGGCGGCGATCGCGCCGGACGACACGAAGACGATCTCGGTGCCCGCGCGGCGGCGGGCGGCCAGCACGTCCACGAGGGCGTCGATCCGGTCGGCGTCGATGGTGCCGCGCGGGGTGGTGAGCGAGGACGATCCGGCCTTCACCACGATGCGGCGGGCGCCCGCGATCGCGTCGCGCACGGCGGCGCGCTCCGGCACGGCCGCCGTGGCACCGCCGTCCGGGGCACCGCCGTCCATGGCGGTGCCGTTCGGGGGGGTCGTGCCCGCCCGTGCCGTCGCGGCTGCCTGTTCGCGGCTCATGCTCTCCCTCGTGCTCGGAACGTCGTCGTGGCGATCATGCGCGGTGCTGCGGGGGGACGGTTCGCCGGCCGTGGGCGCCGGTTGCCGATGCCGGCCGTCGGCGCCGGGCGTCAGCGGCGGCCGTCGAGGCGCCGGTCGGTGCCCCGCGGGCCGGGGGCGGCCCCGCCCGCGATCACCTCCGGCTCCCAGTCGAACACGATCGACTCCTCATGCGTCCCGATCATGACGGTGGCCCCCGCGGCGGCGCCCGCCTCCGCCAGCGCCTCCTCGACCCCCAGCCGGGCCAGCCGGTCGGCCAGGTAGCCCACGGCCTCCTCGTTGGTGAAGTCGGTCTGCCGCAGCCACCGCACCGGCTTCTCCCCGGTGATCAGGTAGGTGTTCTCGCCCGCCGGGCGGATCTCGAAGTCGGGCGCGCCCCCGACCGGCTCCGGCCGGATCACGAGCCGGGTCGGCTCGGCCGGCGGCAGCGAGGCCCGGTACTCCTCGACCATCGCCGCCATGGCGAACGACAGCTCCCGCAGCCCCTCGTGGGTGGCCGCCGACACCTCGAACACCCGCAGCCCGCGCGCCTCGAACTCCGGCCGCACCATCTCGGCCAGATCGCGGGCGTCGGGCACGTCCACCTTGTTCAGCACGACGATCCGCGGCCGGTCCGACAGCGGCCGGTCGCCCAGCACCCGGTCGTAGGCGCGCAGCTCCCGCTCGATCACCTCGAAGTCGCTGACCGGGTCGCGTCCCGGCTCGGGCGTGGCGCAGTCCAGCACGTGCGCCAGCGTGGACGAGCGCTCGATGTGCCGCAGGAAGTCCAGGCCCAGGCCGCGGCCCTCGCTGGCACCCTCGATCAGCCCCGGCACGTCCGCGACCGTGAAGGTGGTGTCGCCCGCGCTCACCACCCCCAGGTTGGGGACCAGCGTGGTGAACGGATAGTCGGCGATCTTGGGCTTGGCCGCCGACAGCGCCGCGATCAGCGAGGACTTGCCCGCGCTGGGGAAGCCCACCAGCGCCACGTCCGCGACGCTCTTGAGCTCCAGCACCACATCGCGCTCGTCGCCCGGCTCGCCCAGCAGCGCGAACCCGGGCGCCTTGCGCTTGGCGGTGGCCAGCGCGGCGTTGCCGAGCCCGCCCTTGCCGCCGCGCGCGATCACGAACCGGGTGCCCTCGCCCACCAGGTCGGCCAGGACCTCGCCGGAGGAGTCTTTGACGACCGTCCCGTCGGGGACGGGCAGCACCACGTCGCCGCCGTCCGCGCCGGTACGGTGCCCGCCCTGCCCGGGACGGCCGTTGGAGGCCCTGCGGTGCGGGCGGCGGTGGTACTCCAGCAGGCTGGCGGCGTTGGAGTCGACCTGGAGGATCACGTCGCCGCCGCGCCCGCCGTTCGCGCCGTCTGGGCCGCCGAGCGGCTTGAACTTCTCCCGGTGGATCGACGCGCAGCCGTTCCCGCCGTTGCCGGCGGCGACGTGCAGCACCACCCGGTCGACGAACTGCGCGCCCGATCCGGCTCCTGCGGCCACGATCTCTCCTTCACTCCGAACAGAAAACAGGGGCGGACCGTGCCGGTCCGCCCCTGTGTCAACGTCTCGCTGCGGCGGACTACTCCGCCGGGACGATGCTGACCGCGTTGCGCCCGCGGTAACGGCCGAACTCGACCTTCCCCGCGGTCAGCGCGAACAGGGTGTCGTCACCGCCACGGCCCACGTTCAGGCCGGGGTGGAAGTGGGTTCCGCGCTGCCGCACGATGATCTCGCCGGCGTTGACGACCTGGCCGCCGAAGCGCTTGACACCCAGGCGCTTGGCGTTGGAGTCCCGACCGTTACGGCTGGACGACGCGCCCTTCTTGTGTGCCATCTGACCGCTCCTCTACTTCCCCGGCTACTTTCCGGCCTCGATACCGGTGATCCTGACCTCGGTGTACGGCTGACGGTGCCCCATCCGCCGCTTGTACCCGGTCTTGTTCCGGTAGTGCATGATGTTGATCTTGGGGCCCTTGACCGCGCCGAGAATCTCGGCGGTCACCTGGTACCTGGCGAGCTCGGCGGCCGAGCTGACCACATCGTCGCCGTCCACGACCAGAACGGCCGGGAACGTGACGGTGGAGCCCTCATCGCCGGGCAGCCTGTCGACGGTGATCACGTCGTCGACGGCCACCTTCTCCTGCCTGCCGCCTGCGCGAACAATCGCGTACACCGCGGAAACCTCTCGTCTGCGCGCGCTTCCGGAGCGAACCGGTCCCGCGCGTGGTCTTCACCAGCCCCCGGGCGGGGGCCTACCCGCGGCACCGGGGCCGCGGGCGGCACGCCGGGCCGCTCCGCCCGGCGCTCTCTGCTGGATCTCGCCTGCCCGCCGGGTCTGCGGACCGGCGGGCGAGCCGTGCACCGAAGGGTGCAGGTCGAGTTGACGTGCTCGCGCACGTCGAAACCCCAGGGTACCGGACGCCCGTACCGGACGCGAACGACGCCGGAACGGCGGCCCGCCGGGCTCGCCGGGGTCCACGGCACGGGGCCGGCGGCGCGGGCACCCGGGACGGGCCCGGGCGCCCCGCCGGTCACTCCCCTGCCGGGTCGCCCGAGGATGCCGCCTCGGCCTTGGCCCTGGTGCGGCGCGTACGGCGGCGCCGCCCGTTGCTCGCCGCGGCGGCGTCGTCCGGCGCCTCAGCGGAGTCAGGTGCGTCCGCTCCCTCGGCGGCCTCCGCCGCCTCCGCGGCCGTCGCCGCGCCCGCGAAGGACGCCTCGGCGGAGGCTGCGGCGGCGGGCTCGGACGGCTCCGCGCCGTTGACCACGGGCTCGACCGCCTCCAGGACGCCCGGAGCGGTCCCGGCGTTCTCGGCGGCGGCCTCGGCCGCCTCCACGGCCGCCTGCGGATCCGCCTCCTCCTGGGCCGTCTCCTGGACGGCCTCCGGCGCGGCCTCGGGCGCGGGCTCGGGTGCGGGCTCGGAGACCTCGACCTCGTCGGGCCCCGGAGCGGGCGGTCCCGCGGGCCGCCGGGCGGACCTGGGCTTGGCCGGCTCCCGCCTGCCGCCCGCCGCCTTGGCGGACTCGGTCTTCGCCGACTCCGCCTCCGCGGGCTCCGCCTTCGCGGGCTCCGCCTTGGCGGAGGGCTCCGGCTGCTTGGCGGGCTCCTTGGCGGTCTCGTGGTGGGCGAGCTTCTCCTCGACCGCCTTCTCCACATCGCCCTTGCGCTTGCGGCGGCGGCCGCCGCCCGCCGCGCCGGTGCCCGCGCCCTTGTCGGCCTTGGGCTCGACGGGCGTCAGGTGGACGTGGATACCGCGGCCGTTGCAGGAGTCGCAGGTCTCCGAGAACGCCTCCAGCAGCCCCTGCCCCACCCGCTTGCGGGTCATCTGGACCAGGCCCAGCGAGGTCACCTCGGCCACCTGGTGCTTGGTACGGTCCCGCGACAGGCACTCCACCAGCCGGCGCAGCACCAGGTCACGGTTGCTCTCCAGCACCATGTCGATGAAGTCGATCACCACGATGCCGCCGATGTCGCGCAGCCGCAGCTGCCGCACGATCTCCTCGGCCGCCTCCAGGTTGTTGCGGGTGACCGTCTCCTCCAGGTTCCCGCCCTGCCCGGTGAACTTGCCGGTGTTGACGTCGATGACCGTCATGGCCTCGGTACGGTCGATCACCAGCGAGCCGCCGGAGGGCAGCCACACCTTGCGGTCCAGCGCCTTGGCGATCTGCTCGTCGATCCGGTACGCCGACAGCACGTCCTGGGAGTCGGTCCAGCGCTCCACCCGGTCGGCCAGGTGCGGGGCCACGTACTCCACGTACTCCGAAACCGTGTCCCAGGCGTCGGGACCGGCCACCACCAGCTTGGTGAAGTCCTCGTTGAAGATGTCGCGGACCACCCGGATGGTCAGGTCGGGCTCGCCGTACAGCAGCGAGGGCGCGGAGGCGTTCTTCACCTGCTTCTGGATGTTGCTCCACTGGGCGGCCAGCCGCGACACGTCCCGCGCCAGCTCCTCCTCGGTGGCACCCTCGGCGGCGGTCCGCACGATCACCCCGGCGTTGTCCGGCATGACCCTCTTGAGGATCTGCTTGAGCCGGCTGCGCTCCTTGTCGGGCAGCTTGCGGCTGATGCCGGTCATCGAGCCGTCCGGCACGTACACCAGGTAGCGGCCGGGCAGCGAGATCTGGCTGGTCAGCCGGGCGCCCTTGTGACCCACCGGGTCCTTGGTGACCTGCACCAGCACCGACTGACCGGACTTGAGCGCCGACTCGATCCGGCGCGGCTGGCCCTCCAGGCCCGCCACGTCCCAGTTGACCTCGCCCGCGTACAGCACGGCGTTGCGGCCCTTGCCGACGTCGACGAACGCCGCCTCCATCGAGGGCAGCACGTTCTGCACCTTGCCGAGGTAGACGTTGCCCACGTACGACTGGTGGGTGGCGCGGTTGACGTAGTGCTCGACCAGGACGCCGTCCTCGAGCACGGCGATCTGGGTGCGCTCGCCCTCCTGCCGGACCACCATCTCCCGCTCGACCGACTCGCGGCGGGCCAGGAACTCCGCCTCGGTGATCACCGGCGGACGGCGGCGGCCCTGCTCGCGGCCCTCGCGGCGGCGCTGCTTCTTGGCCTCCAGACGGGTGGAGCCGCGGACGGCCTGCACCTCGTCCTCCACCGCGCGCGAGTCGCGGACGTGCACGACGGTGTTGGGCGGGTCGTCGACGGTGACGGCCTCGCCGTCACCGGCCCCGGAGCGGCGGCGGCGACGCCGCCGGCGGCGGCTGCCGCCCTGCTCGGCGCCCTCCTCGCCCTCGTCGGCGGACGTCTCGGCGGCCTCGGCGCCGGCGGCGTCCTCGTCCTGCCGGTCGCGGTCGAACTTGGCGTCCTTCTTGCGGCTCCGGTCGTCGGCGTCCTTGCCCGAGTCCTTGCCCTCGGCGCGGCCCCGGCCGGACTTGCCCTTCTTCTCCGCCTTTTCAGCCTTCTCGGCCTTGTCGCCCTTGTCGGCCTTCTCTGCCTTGTCGGCCTTCTCGGACCGGTCCTTGCCGTCCCGGGCCTCCTCGGCCTCGGTCTCGTCGGCGGCGTCCTCGTCGGCGTCCCGGCCGCCGCGGCCGCGGCCACGGCCGCCCCGGCGCCTGCGGCGGCGCGAGGGACGGTCACCGGACTCCTCGTCCTCGTCGCGCTCGTCGCGCGCGGTGTCCTCGGTGTCCGCGGTGTCCGCGGGCTCCTCGTCCTCGGCGGCCTTGCCGGGCTCGTCCTGGTCCTTGGCGCGGACCGGCGTCTCGGCCGGCTGCGGCGGCTGGAACACCACCATCGGCGGCTGGAACGTCACACCGGGCACCCCGCCGCCACCGGCCGTGGTGGGCTCGGTCTCCGGCGCACGCGCGCCGGCCGGGCCAATGTCGGGAACGGGGGGCACCCCGGGAACCTGCGGCGGGCCCGCCAGCTCGCCCGTCTCGCCGGTCTCGGGCACCGCGGTGGGCTCGGCGGCGGCAGCGGTGCCGGAGGCCGGGGGCGCGGCGGTACGGCGGCGGGTGCGGGTGCGGGCCGGCTTCTCGGCCGCGGCCTGGGCGGGCGCGGCGTCGGCGGGCGCGGCGTCGGCCTGCGGCGCCGCCTCCGCCTCGCGCTCCAGCTCGGGGTCGGGCGCCTTGGCGGGCCTGGTGGCGCGGGAAGTGCTGCGCGTCCGGGTGCGCGCGGGCTTCTTGGGCTCGGCCGCCGGCTCGGCGGGCTCGGCCGCGGGGGGCGCGGCGGCGGGCTCCACGACAGCGGGCGCGGCGGGCTCGGCGGATGCCGCGGCCTCTCCGGCGCCCTCGGCGGCGCCCTGCTCGCCTTCGGCCTCGTCCTCGGTCTCCTCGGCGTCCTCGGCCTCGCCGCTCTCGGCGATCCCGGTGGTCTCGGCGGGCGCGGGGGCGGGCGGCGGGGCGGCCGGTGCGGTGACCACCGCGGGGGCGTCCTCGATCTCCGGGGGCGGACCGGCGGGCCGGCTGGCCCGGCGGCGCGAGCGCGCCTCCGTGCCGCTCTCCGTACCGGTCGCGTTCTCCTCAGCGGTGCCGTTCGCGTTCTCTGTGGCTTCGGCCTCGGCCGAATCTGCTTCGTTCTCCAGCATGCGGGCAATCTCCCGTCAGGTTCCCGGGCGCGACCTCGCTCCGCCCCCCGGGGCGGATCGGTGCGGTGCGCCGCACGGGAACTCTCCGTCAGTCGTCGGCGCCGTCGCCGCCCGGCCACGACGTGGCCCGGCGGCGACGACAAAGTCGTCGGGGGCGCGCCCGTCGCTCCCTGGGAACCGGTTCCGTGTCACCACGGCTTCGGTCTTACGAACGGGCGCCGGCGACATCCGCGCTCGCGGCCGGATCGGACTGCGGCAGCGCAGGGCCGCGCGCCGTCACGGCGTCGTCGCCGGACGGCCGTACAGCCTCTCGGCCGGGCGAGGGCTCGCCGCGATCGAGTTCGAACGGATCCGCGAGCTCACCGGTGACCGCGTCGAGGGGCCCCTGCGCCAGCCTGGTCACCAGTGGCGGTGACGGCGGCGCGAGGTCGGCGACCTGGCGCAGTCCGGTGAGGATGTCGTCGGGTCGTACGGCGGGTGTGGTGTGCCGAACAACCATTCGAAGTATTGCACAAGGGGCATCCGCCGCCTCCGCGGCGCGCCGGTCCGTCTCCGCTGCCCCGGCCTCCAGGGCCTCCAGAGCACTGACGGCGGCGCGCACGTCGAAACGGCGGCGTCCCTTCTTGGTGAGGCGCTCGACCTCGATCGCGGCGGCCTCCAGGAAGGCGGCCACGGCCCTGGCGGCGTCGATCTCCCGGACGCCGTCCAGCCGCACCCGCCACTCGGACGCCTCGAGCCGATCCGCCAACGCGCTGGTCTTCTCCCGGCCGGCGGCCACGACATCGACGATGTCGAGCCCGTCCGGCAGGGCGGCGTCGAGGTCGGCCCGGACCCGCGCAGGGTCGCGGGTCTCGATGAGCCCGATCTCGAGGTACTCGGCCTCACTGGCCACCCCGGTCGCCGCCGCACCCGCGTACGAGATCTTCGGGTGCGGACTGAATCCCGCGCTGAACGCGACAGGGATCCCGGCGCGCCGCACGGCGCGTTCCACGGCCCGGGATATGTCGCGGTGGCTGGTGAACCGCAGCCTGCCGCGCTTGGCGTAGCGCACGCGGAGGCGCTGGATCACTGGGGCCGGTGCGGGACCCTCCGGCATGGGAGCCAGGGCTGTTGTCCTTCCTACTCGTGCCGAGTCGAAAACGTCTCCCTATAGAGTACGGGTCGCCCGGGGCCGTTGGGCCCGGCGGCCGGGCCCGAAACGGTCGCGATCAGTACCGGCGCGGTCCCGGTCGGTTCCGGAAACCCCGTACCCGAAGGCGCTCCGGCCTTCTCAGCGGAGTCATCCCCGATCGAACGATCTTTCATACTCCCCGGCGAAAAGAGTCCTCAGACCACCGACAGCGGCAGGAGCTTGCGGCCGGTGGGGCCGATCTGGATCTCGGTGCCCATGGTGGGGCAGACCCCGCAGTCGTAGCACGGCGTCCAGCGGCAGTCCTCAACCTCGGTCTCGTCGACGGCGTCCTGCCAGTCCTGCCAGAGCCACTCGCGGTCGAGCCCGGCGTCGAGGTGGTCCCAGGGCAGCACTTCGACCTCGTCGCGCTCGCGCACCGTGTACCAGTCGAGGTCGACCGGCTCGCCGGCCAGGGCCTTGCCGGCGCAGGCCGTCCAGCGGTCGTAGGAGAAGTGCTCGCTCCAGCCGTCGAAGCGGCCGCCGTCCTCCCACACGGCCCGGATCACCTTGCCGACCCGGCGGTCGCCGCGCGACAGCAGGCCCTCGATGATCGACGGCTGGCCGTCGTGGTAGCGCAGGCCGATGGCGCGGCCGTACTCCTTGTCGCCGCGCAGGGCGCCCTTGAGGGCGCGCAGCCGCCGGTCGACGGTCTCGTGGTCGCACTGGGCGGCCCACTGGAACGGGGTGTGCGGCTTGGGCACGAACCCGCCGATGGACACCGTGCAGCGGATGTCCCTGCGTCCGGTGGCGTCCCGGCCCGCCTTGATCACCCGCTTGGCCATGTCGGCGATGGCCAGGACGTCCTCGTCCTCCTCGGTGGGCAGCCCGCACATGAAGTACAGCTTGACCTGGCGCCAGCCGTTCTCGTACGCGGTGGTCACGGTGCGGATGAGGTCGTCCTCGGTGACCATCTTGTTGATCACCTTGCGCATCCGCTCGGAGCCGCCCTCGGGCGCGAACGTCAGCCCGGAGCGGCGCCCGCCCCGGGAGAACTCGTTGGCCAGCGTGATGTTGAACGCGTCGACCCGCGTCGAGGGCAGCGACAGCGAGGTGTTGGTGCCCTCGTAGCGGTCGGCCAGGCCCTGGGCGACCTCGCCGATCTCGCTGTGGTCGGCGCTGGAGAGGCTGAGCAGCCCGACCTCCTGGAAGCCGCTCTCCTTCAGGCCCTGGTCGACCATCTCGCCGATCGTGGTGATCGACCGCTCCCGCACCGGACGGGTGATCATCCCGGCCTGGCAGAACCGGCAGCCGCGGGTGCAGCCGCGGAAGATCTCCACGCTGAACCGCTCGTGCACGGTCTCGGCCAGCGGCACCAGCGGCTTCTTCGGGTACGGCCACTGGTCGAGGTCCATCACGGTGTGCTTCTCGACCCGCCACGGCACGCCGGGACGGTTGGGCGCGACCCGCTGGATCCGCCCGTCGGGCAGGTAGGTCACGTCGAAGAACTTCGGCACGTACACGCCGCCGGAGCGGGCCAGCCGCATCAGCAGCTCGTCGCGCCCGCCGGGCCGCCCCTCGGCCTTCCACTCCCGGACCACCTCGGTGATCGCCAGCGCGATCTCCTCGCCGTCGCCGAGCACGGCGGCGTCGAGGAAGTCGGCGATCGGCTCGGGGTTGAACGCCGCGTGCCCGCCGGCCAGCACGATCGGGTGCTCCTCGCCGCGGCCGGCCGCCTCCAGCGGGATCCCGGCCAGGTCCAGCGCGGTCAGCAGGTTGGTGTAGCCGAGCTCGGTGGAGAACGACACGCCCAGCACGTCGAACGCCCCGACCGGCCGGTGCGCGTCGACGGTGAACTGCGGGATGCCGTGCTCCCGCATGATCGCCTCGAGGTCGGGCCAGACGGTGTAGGTGCGCTCGGCCAGCACGCCCTCGCGCTCGTTGAGGATCTCGTAGAGGATCTGGACGCCCTGGTTGGGCAGGCCGACCTCGTAGGCGTCCGGGTACATCAGCGCCCACCGGACCTCGGCCTCGTCCCAGTCTTTGACCTGGGAGTTCAGCTCGCCGCCGACATACTGAATCGGCTTCTGCACGCGCGGGAGCAGCGGCTCCAGACGCGGGAAGATCGACTCGACAGGCATGCGATGTCCTCCGGGGAACGGCCTTCGGGGATGGTCCATCCCGACGCGGATGGATCCGATGCGGATGGACCATCCAGCCTACCGCCGCCGCCGGGCCCCGGCGCCGTTCAAGATCGGCCGATCGGGCCGTGCCGGGGCCGGACCCGGTCGAACACGGTCAGTCGAAGGGGCGGCGTCGCAGATGGACGGCCTGCAGCAGCCCCAGCGCGATCATGTTCGCGAACGTGGCGGACCCGCCGTACGACACGAACGGCAGCGGCAGCCCGGTGATCGGCATGATGCCCAGCGTCATTCCGATGTTCTCGAACGACTGGAAGGCCATCCAGCAGACGATCCCGGAGGCGACCAGCGTGCCGAACAGGTCGGCGGCCTGCGTCGCGATCCGCAGTCCCCGCCACATGACCACGCCCAGCAGCAGCACGATCACCGCCGCGCCGACGAAGCCGAGCTCCTCGCCCGCGACGGTGAAGATGAAGTCGGTCTGCTGCTCGGGCACGAAGTGCCCGCCGGTCTGCTCGCCGTTGAACAGGCCCTTGCCGGTCACCCCGCCGGAACCGACCGCGATCCGCGCCTGCTGGGCGTTGTAGCCCGCCCCGCGCGGGTCGGCGGAAGGGTCCATGAACGCGGTGAACCGGGCCAGCTGGTACGGCTTGAGCAGCTCGAAGAACCACGCGGAGAAGGCCACCAGCAGCCCGCCGCCCACCAGCCCGGCCAGCCAGCGCTTGGGCGCGCCGGAGATGGCCAGCATCCCCAGCACCACCGCGATGAACACCAGCGTGGTGCCCAGGTCGGGCTGGAGCATGATCAGCGCGGCGGGCGCGCCCGCCAGGCCCAGCGCCAGCAGCATGTCGCGGCTCCCGGGGCCGACCTCGCCATCGCGCGGCTCCCCCAGGATCATCGCCAGCAGCACCACCAGCCCGACCTTGGCGAACTCCGACGGCTGGAGCTGGAACCCGCCGCCGAGCACGATCCAGGAGTGCGAGCCGTTGATCGTGTCGCCCAGCGGGGTCAGCACCGCGATCAGCCCGACGACCGACAGGCCGTACAGGATCGGCGCGTAGGCGCGCAGCAGCCGGTAGTCGAGCAGCGCGACCAGGGCGCCCACCCCGAACGCCAGCACCACGTTGAGGATGTGCCGCTGGAAGAAGCTCTCGGGGTCGTCGCCGCGCTCGGTCAGCAGCGGGACGGTCGCCGCGCGCACCAGCAGCGCGCCGATGACCGACAGCACCAGCACCGACAGCACCAGCACCCAGTCGAGCCGGCGCAGTGCGCCCAGCCGCCGGCGCCAGGCGCTCTGGTCGACGTAGCCCTCCAGCGAGCCGGCGCCGACGTCGCCGATCACGGCTCGGTCCTCAGGGCGCGGATGTCGGGCAGCTTGTCGGGCAGCTTCCCGTCCTTGAGCGCGGGCTTCTGGCCGTTGAGGCCGTACATCGCTTCGTAGATCTGCCGGACGGCGGGCCCGGCGGTGGACGCGCCGGTGCCGCCCTGGGAGACCATCGCGACCACGGCGTACCGCGGCTTGTCGGCCGGGGCGAACGAGGCGAACCAGGAGGTGTCGTTCTTGCCCCAGACCTCGGCGGTACCGGTCTTGCCCGCCACATGGACCTTCTTGAGGTCGAACCCCTGGAACGCCCCGGCGGCCGTGCCGTTCTTGGTCACGTCCGCCAGCGCCTTGCGCATGTAGCTCAGCACCTTGGAGTCGACCGGCAGCTTCGGCGCGGGCGGCGGGTCGATGCGCCGCGCCACCGTGCCGTCGGGCCGGACCACCGCCAGCCCGACGCGCGGGACGACCAGCCGCCCGCCGTTGGCCAGCGCCGCGTACGAGCGGGCCAGCTGCAGCGGGGTGACCAGGATGTCGCCCTGCCCGACCGAGAAGTTGGCGGCGTCACCGGCGCGCCACACGTACCCCTCGGCGCAGTTCTCGGCGGCGACGGCCTTGAGGTAGGCGGCGCGCCCCGGGTCGGTCTTGGCGACCTCGGGGTAGCCGTGCTTGGCGCCCTTGCAGTCGGCCTTCTTGGTGGCGTTCCAGTACTGGCGCTTCCAGCCGCGGTCCGGAATGCGGCCGGGCGTCTCCCCCGGCAGGTCGATCCCGCTGCGGGCGCCGAAGCCCCACTCGCGGGCCATCGCGACCATCGGGTCCTTGGGTTTGCTGCGCGGCTTCATGCCGCCGTCGCGCAGCCACTCCTCGTAGGCGAACTTGTAGAAGATCGTGTCGCAGGAGACGACCAGGGCCTTGTGCAGGTTCATGGCGCCGTGCCCCTGGCCCTCGAAGTTGGTGAACGCGCGGCTGCCCACGTTGTACGACCCCGGGCACGGGTAGATGCCGTTGAGCGAGTAGCCGTCGGCGACCGCCGCCGCCACCGAGGAGATCTTGAACGTGGAGCCCGGCGCGAACTGGCCGTGCGTCGCCCGGGAGATCAGCGGCTCGCCGCGCTTCTTGCCCAGCAGCGCGTCGTAGTCGTCCTGGGAGATCCCGCCGGTCCAGATGCCCGGGTCGTAGGTGGGACGGCTGGCCAGCGCCACGACCCGGCCGTTGGTCACGTCCATGACGACCGCGGCGCCCGCGTCGGCCTTCTCGCCGCGTCCGCGGGCGGCCTTCATCTGGTCGTCCAGGGCTTTTTCGGCCGCGCCCTGGATCCGCGCGTCGATGCTGGTGATCAGGGTGTCGCCGGGGACGGGGGCCTGCTCGGACGCGGTGCCGGTCACCCGGCCCTGGCTGTCGACCAGCACCCGGCGCAGGCCGGGCTCGCCGCTCAGGTCGGCGTCGTAGGTGGCCTCCAGGCCGTCCCGGCCGACCAGGTCGACGCCGCTGTAGCCGGTGAACTTGGCGCCCTTGCGCTTGTCCAGCTCCTCCTGCGTCACCGGCTGGAGGTAGCCCAGCGCCTGCACCGCGCCCGCACCCTCCGGCCGCGGGTACTCCCGTACGGCCTGGACCTGCGCGGTCACGCCGGGGAACTCCTCCTGCCGCTCCATGATCTGCAGGGCGCGCTTGGGGTCGACCCGGTCGTCCACGGGGATCGGCTGGTACGGCGAGCCCGGCCAGCACGGCCGCTTGACCGTCGGCGAGCACAGCCGGGTGCGCTTCATCAGCTCGTCGTAGCCGGTGCCGAGCACCCCGGCCAGCCGGGTCAGCACCGCCTTGCCGTCGTCCTTCTGCCGGGACAGCGTGGTCTTGTCGACCGACACCACCAGCGCGGTGCGGTTGCGCACCAGCGCCCGCCCCGAGCTGTCGAGGATCATGCCGCGCACCGGGGGCACCACGATGTCGCGGATGCGGTTCTGCTCGGCGATCTCCCGGTACTTGGCGCCGTCCAGGACCTGCATCGTCCACAGCCGCCCCATCAGCACCAGCATCATCGCGGCGACCAGGACGTACAGGACGACCAGCCGGAAGTGGGTCCGCGGGTTCACAGGCCCGACCCCCGGCCCGACATCGCGCGGTAGCGGGCGGCCGGGACCGCCATCCGGTCGCGGGAGCGGTCGCGGTGCTCGTGCCGGCCGGTCACCCTGAGGACCGACCACACCACGAACGGACTGGCGATCACGTCGTAGAGCACCTGGAGCGGCACCATCCGCGACACCAGCGCCCAGCTCGATCTGGGATCGCCCAGCATCATCCCGGTCAGCGCGTACAGCACGGTCCCGGCCAGTGCCCCGGCCGCCACCGCGAGGAACGGCACCAGCGACTGCCGGTCCATCTCGTCGGCGGCCAGCCCGCACACGTAGCCGATCAGGCAGTAGACCAGCGCGTACCGGCCGATGGTGTGGTCGGCGGGCGGGATGATGTCGGCCGCCAGCCCGGCGGCGAACCCGGCGACGATGCCGGTCAGCGACCCGTACACCAGGGCCAGCGCCACCACGGCCAGCAGCACCAGGTCGGGCGTGATCTGCCCGGGCAGCGGCAGCCGGTTGGCCACCGACACCTGCAGGATCAGCGCGACCGCCAGCACCACGACCGCCATCAGCTTGCGGCCGGCCGCCGGCGAGTTCTCCGGTGCGTTCAGCACGTCGATCAGTCCCCCGATTCGGTGATGGTCGGCCTCGGCGAGCGACCGGGCGACCTGCTCGGCGACCGGCTCGGCTCCCCGCTCGGCCGATCGTCGGCGGCCCGGCTGGGGGTGGCGCTCGGGGTCGGCGTCGGACTCGGGGAGGGCGGCTTGGGCGGCAGCACGGCGTCGCGCGGGTCGGCTTTGGGCGGCGCCACCACCACGGCCACCACGTCGAGCGTGGTGAAGCGGGTGAACGGGCGGACGTAGGCGGTGCGGGTCAGGCCGCCGACCGGCTCGTCGATCCGCTCGACGACCCCGATCGGCACGCCCGGCACGTACGGCCGCTCGCCCTGCGACCCCAGCGTCACCAGCCGCTGGCCGACCTTCATCGGCGCGTGGGCGTTGAGCAGCTGGAACCGCATCGGGGTGGCGCCGCCGCCGCCGAACCCGCGGCGGCCCCGGCCCTGCACGATCCCGATCTCGCGGGAGTCCTCCAGCCGGCTGCCGACCGAGGAGGTCACGTCGGTGGCCAGCAGCACGGTCGCGGTGGCCGGGCCGACCCGGGTGACCCGGCCGACCAGCCCGTCGGCGCTCATCACCGTCATGTCGGGCTTGACCCCGCTGCGGCTGCCGACGTCCAGCGTCACGGTGTCCTCGAAGCCCTGTCCGGCCGAGATCACCTGCGCCGCGACGATCTTGTATCCGCCGATGCCGGCGGTGCCGAGCAGCCGGTCCAGCTGCGCGCCGCGGGTCTTGTCCATCCCGCTGGAGCGCAGCTGCTCGCGCAGCCGCTGGTTCTCGCGCTCCAGCCGGTCGGCCCGGCGGCGCTCGCCGGGCGCGTCGGTGACCGCGTCGAAGGTGTTGCCGATCGGCCGTACCACCGAGGCCGACGCGCGCTCGACCGGGCCGAAGACCGCGGCGCCCAGGCCGCGCAGGCCCCGCAGCGGGGAGTTCGCCCCGCCGCGGTAGTCGACCGTGATCAGCGTCAGCGCGACCACGAGCAGCACTCCGAGGACCACGCGGGTCCGCCGGGTGTCCTTCACCCACCGACCTCCCGATTCATCGCCTGTGGGTGGGGCGTCAGTGTCGCCGGAGGGCCGGCTCCCCAGCCCGGCCGGACGGTTCCGGACGGCCCGTCAGGGCCGTCCGGGGGCGGTCCCCCGGACGCCCCGAGGGCGCCGCCGGTCCGTCAGTGCCTGGGCTCGGGAACGAGCACCTGTCGCAGCGACTCGAAGTCCTCCACGCACTTGCCGGTGCCGAGCACCACCGAGTCGAGCGGGTTGTCGACCAGATGGATCGGCATCCCGGTCTCCTCCCGGAGCCGCTCGTCGAGGTTCTTCAGCAGCGCGCCACCGCCGGTGAGGGCGATCCCGCGGTCCATGATGTCCCCGGACAGCTCGGGCGGGCACTTGTCGAGGGTGGTCTTGACCGCGTCCACGATCGCGTTGACCGGCTCCTCGATCGCCCGCCGCACCTCCTCGGCGGAGATCACCACAGTCTTGGGCAGTCCGCTGACCAGGTCGCGGCCGCGGATCTCGGCGTGCGGCTCCTCGTCCTTGGTGGGGAACGCGGAGCCGATCGCCATCTTGATCTCCTCGGCGGTACGTTCCCCGAGCATCAGGGAGTACTCCTTCTTCGAGAAGGAGATCACCGCCTGGTCGAGCTCGTCGCCGCCGACCCGGACCGACTGGCTGGTGACGATGCCGCCCAGCGAGATGATCGCGACCTCGGTGGTGCCGCCGCCGATGTCGACGACCATGTTGCCGGTGGGTTCGTACACCGGGAGCCCGGCGCCGATGGCGGCGGCCATGGGCTCCTCGATGATGTAGACGCGGCGGGCGCCGGCCTGGTAGCCGGCCTCCTTCACCGCGCGCTGCTCCACTCCGGTGATGCCGCTGGGCACCGCCACCACGATCCGTGGTTTGGCGAAATGCCGTCTTTTGTGCACCTTTTGGATGAAATAGCGGAGCATTCGTTCGGTGACGTCAAAGTCGGCGATCACCCCGTCCTTGAGGGGTCGCACGGCGACGATGTTTCCCGGGGTGCGGCCGATCATCCGCTTCGCCTCGATCCCGACCGCGACGATCTTCCCAGTATTGGTGTTGATCGCCACGACCGATGGCTCGTTGAGGACGATGCCGCGCCCGCGCACATAAACCAGAGTGTTGGCGGTGCCAAGATCGACCGCCATGTCACGGCCGAGGAACGACAGCTTGTTACCCATGAAGAAAGGGAGCCCTTCATGCTTGACGGGCGTGCAGAGCGGCGCCCCCATCGTAACGCGACGAAGCCGGGCAGGGCAGGCACCGGACGGCCGCGAGTCGCCTAAAAAACGGGTGCTGAGCTGGTGAGTTCTCGGTTAAAGACAGCGCGGGCCGGAAGATCCGGCCCGCGTGTCCACGCCCCCGGCGGTGATCGCCCGAATGCGCGGCGCACCGGCGCGGGGTGATCGGCCTCAGCCCAGGTCGGGGAAGAACAGCTTGATCTCGCGCTCGGCCGAGTAGGTCGAGTCGGAGCCGTGCACGATGTTCTCACCGATCTCCAGGGCGTGGTCGCCGCGGATGGTGCCGGGGGTGGCGTTCACCGGGTCGGTGGCGCCGGCCAGCGCGCGGAACGCCTCGATGGCGCGCGGCCCCTCGACCACCATCGCCACCAGCGGGCCGCCGGTGATGAACTCGACCAGCTCGCCGAAGAACGGCTTGCTGGCGTGCTCCTCGTAGTGGGCCTCGGCCGTCTCGCGCGGCAGCGTCCGCAGTTCCAGCGCCACGAGCTTCAGGCCCTTGCGCTCGATCCGCGAGATGACGTCGCCGACGACACCGCGGCGGACGCCGTCGGGCTTGACCAGGACAAGAGTGCGCTCGGACACGGATGGTCCTCCTTGGAATGTCGGATGGGCGTGCGCGCCCCGCTGCGGGCGGCTGCCGGAAGGGGCGCACCCCCTGTGCCCAGAAGCGGGTCTGGCTCAGAGGTGGGTGCGCCGCGAAGCTTACCCGGCTCCGGGCTCCGGAACGGCCCCTCCGCCGCCGCGCCGGCGCCGGGCCGCCAGCGCCAGCAGCACGGCGATGACCCCGGCCGACACCAGCCACGTCCGGTAGCCGTCGGTCAGCACCGCCAGCCGCTGCGCCGCCGTCTCCGGCGGCGCGTGGTGCCAGCGGCCCGCCTGCAGCGACAGGACCAGGAGCTGCCCGGTCAGGACGGCCGGGAAGCACAGGCCCAGGCCGAAGAGCGCCGCACCCGCCCCGGCGTCGCGCAGCGAGGCCGCCAAGGCCAGCCCGGCGCCCAGGCCCAGCGGGACCAGCACCGCGGCCAGCAGGCGCGGGTCGCCGGGCGCGGGCACGGCCAGCGCGACCGCCACCGCCGCGACGATCAGACCGTGGCCGGCGGGCACGGCCGCCCGCGCCGCCCGTCCGCCCAGCCGCACGGTGAGCAGCGCGCCGGCCAGCGCCGCCGCTCCCCCGGCGGCGAACGGCGGCAGCGGCACCGTTCCGGCGGCCTGCGCCAGGCCCGCCAGCGGCCCGGCCAGCGGGTACACCAGCAGCCCGGTGGTGACCATGACGACCGCGCAGCCGAGCGGGCTGCCCGCCGCCGCGTCCCGTCCCGCCGCCGTCGCGAGCCCGAACAGCGCCACCAGCGCGATGCACGCCACCACCAGCCGCGCGCCCGGCGACCAGTCGCGGGCCGCCACCACCGCGAGGAACGACAGCCCGGCCGCCGGAGCCACGGGGAGCACCAACTGGGCCCGCTCGGCGTGCCGGGGGGCGGGCAAGGACGCCCGGTGCCGTCCCACCAGGCACACGATCACCGCCGCGCCCGCCGCCAGGGCGGCGGGCCACGGGACGGGCACCAGCACGCTCCGCCAGTCGGCCCCCGCGGCGGGCTCCGCGGCGGACTCTGCGGAGAACTCCAGAGCGGACCCCAAGGCGGGCGTGGCGTGCAGCGCCAGCGGCATCGCGACCAGCAGCCCGGCGGCCAGCGCCCCTGCCCAGAGCGCGGCGAGGAACCGGCCGCCCCGCTCCCACACCAGCACCAGCGTCGCCGGCAGCGCCAGCCCCGCACCGGCGCCCTGCGCACCCCGGGCCACCGCGACCAGCGGCACCGAGTCCGCGTACCGGGCGCCCGCGAGACCCGCGACCAGCACGCACAGGCCCGCGACCAGCACGGCCCGCGGGGAGTGGCGGCGCGCGAGCCAGGCCCCGGGCGGGACGGACAGCAGCAGCGCGGGCAGCGTCAGCCCCGCGGCGCGCACGAACCCCGGCCCGCCGCCCAGTCCCGCGCGCGCGGCGTCCGCGACACCCGGGCTGAGATCGGGCAGGACCAGGGCGGCGGCGGGCGGCGCGGCCGCCGCGAGCAGCGCCGTCCCGGCGGCGGTCACGGCGGCGGTGACGGAACGGTGGGACACGGCCCTCTCCTCCGGAGGTCGTCGCCCACCGATGGCATTACCAAAAAGACGGCATTAATGAGAAATGCCGGAATTGACCCTGTGAAGTGCGGTGGACGAATGGCGAAGCCGTCCCCGCGAATTTAGCGCGCCCGCGCGCCCTCCGCCTTGCGCCCCATCCAGATCGCCGTTCCCCACAACGCCCCGAAAAGGGCACCGAGGAAGAACATGGTCGGCACCATGAACCCGGTCGCGATGATCAGCACCTGCAGCACCGTGCCCACCGGCACCGCCCACCGGAACCGCAGCAGACCGGCCATCACCAGGCACGCCACCGCGAGGCCCCCGCACACCAGCCCGGCGACCGCGCCGTCCACCTTCAGCACCGCGACCGCCACCGGAATGGCCAGCCCGATCACGATCGCCTCGCACGCCAGCACCGTCGACAGCAGGCGCCGGGCCGATCCCTGGCCGGACGCCCCCTGCCGCGCCGGCGCCGGCGCCGCACCGCCCGGACGCTCCATGGTCCCGCCTCCGCTCGCGCTCACCGGCCCGCTCACCGGCCGTCCTGAACCCGCAGCAGCGTCCGCGCGTCCCCGGCCGTGACCACCGACCCGGTGATCAGGACGCCCGCGCCGCGGTACTCGCCGGTCTCCTCCGCCAGCCCGATCGCCCGGTCGATGGCGTCGTCCAGCCGCGGCGCCGGATGCACCCGCTCCGGACCGAAGATCCCCTCGGCCAGCTCGGCCAGCTCGTCCACCGGCATCGAGCGCGGCGAGGAGTTGCGCGTCACCACCAGCTCCGCCAGCACCGGCTCCAGCTGGTCCAGGACGCCCGCGACGTCCTTGTCGGCCGCCGCGGCGAACACCCCGACCAGCCGCGTGAACCCGAACGACTCGGTGACCGTGGCGACGGTCGCGGCCATCCCCGCCGGGTTGTGCGCCGCGTCCAGCAGCACCGTCGGCCCGGAGCGCACCACCTCCAGCCGCCCCGGCGAGGACGACTTGGCGAAACCGCTGCGGACCAGCGCCGGATCGAGCTGCCCGGTCTCGCCCCCCGCGTACGTCTCGCCCGGCGCGATCCGGGTGGCGGCCTCCAGGTTGGCCTCGCCCCTGGTCGGGTCGCCGCCGGCGAACGCCTCCACGGCCGCCAGCGCGGTCGCGGCGTTGCTCGCGTGGTGCTCGCCGAACAGCGGCAGGAAGATCTCGTCGTAGACGCCGTGCAGCCCCTGGATCCGCAGCTGCTGGCCGCCGAACGCGACGTCCCGGTGCAGCACCCCGTACTCCACGCCCTCCCGCGCCGCCGTGGCGCCGGTCTCCGCCACCCGGCGCAGCAGCACCTCGGCCGCCGCCACCGGCTGCTGCGCCAGCACGGCGACCGCGCCCGGCTTGATGATCCCGGCCTTCTCGGCGGCGATCTCCTCGATCGTCTCGCCCAGGTAGCGGGTGTGGTCCAGCCCGATCGGCGTGATCACCGCGACCGCGCCGTCGGCCACGTTGGTGGCGTCCCAGGAGCCGCCCATCCCGGTCTCCACGACCGCCACGTCCACCGGGGCGTCCGCGAACGCCGCGAACGCCATGGCGGTGAGCACCTCGAAGAACGACAGCCGGGTGCCGTGCTTGTCGTCGATCAGCCCCAGGTAGGGCAGCACGTCCTCGTACACCTGGACGAACCGCTCCTCGCTGACCGCCTCCCCGTCGATCGCGATCCGCTCGCGCAGGGTGTTCAGCTCGGGGCTGGTGTAGAGGCCGGTCCGCAGGCCGCGCTCGCGCAGCAGCGCCTCGATCAGGCGGGCCGTGCTCGACTTGCCGTTGGTCCCGGCGATGTGGATCACCGGGCAGGCCCGCTGGGGCTCGCCCAGCACGTCGACCAGATCGCGGATCCGGTCGAGGGTGGGATCGATGTCCCACTCGACCCCACGGCTCATGATCGCGCTCACGACGGCGCGGTAGTCCAGCGGCTCGGTTACCTGGCTCACGACGCTCCATAGCTGCGGAAGGTGACTCTCGCAGCCTACTTGCCGCATCCCGCGGGCCTCACCGGACCCGCTGATCGTGACCGGCGCGGGAGGGACGCGGGACGGACGCGGACGGACGGGGGCGGACGCGGGGCGGACGGGGGCGGAGGCCCGGGGCAGGGCACGGGCGGCGGGCTGAAAGCATGGTCTCCGGTGCTCCGGCGCGATCTGAGGGGGCGGATCGAGTGAATCCGGGAAGCGCGGGCCTGCCGGAAGCCGAGGAGGTGTTCTTCCGCGAATGGGGGCTGCGCGCCCCGGGCGAGCGCCGCAGCCTGGAACGCGCCCGCGCGCTGGCGGAGGTGCTCGGGCTGCCCGACGCGGACCGGCCCGTCCTGGCCGTCGTGGGATCCAAGGGCAAGGGCACCGCGGCCACCTACGCCTCGGCCGTGCTGGCCGCCGCGGGGCTGCGGACCGGGACGGTGACCAGCCCCGCCTACCGCTCCAACCGGGAGCGGATCCGCGTCGACGGCGAGGCGATCGGCGAGGCGGATCTCTCCGGCCTCGCGGAGCGGCTCGGGGACGCCATGCGGAGGCTGCCGCGCCGCACCCGCGGCTACCTGTCCCCCTCGGGCCTGTTCCTGCTGGCGGGGGCGCTGCACGCACGCGAGGCGGGGCTGGACGTGCTCGTCCTGGAGGCGGGCATGGGCGGCCGCTCCGACGAGGTCTCGCTCTTCCCGCCCGCCGTCGCCGCGATCACGCCCGTCTTCCGGGAGCACGCCGGGGTCCTGGGCGACACGGTCGCCGAGATCGCGGCCGAGAAGGCCGGTGCGGTCGCGCCCGGCACCCGCGCGGTGGTCACCGCCCCGCAGGCCGGGGAGGCCGCCGCGGCGCTCGCCGGGACCGTACGGCAGATCACCGGCGGGGCCGTGGAGCCCGAGCCCCTGCGCCCGGCCGGGAGCGGGCTCCCTGCCGAGTTGCTGCCCGCGGGGCTGGCGCGGACGAGCGCCGAGACCGGCCATCTGGCCGCCCTGCGCCTCCTGGAGGCCCTCGACCGGGCTGCGCCCGCGGCCCCGAGGCTCCGCGCCGTCCTGGGGACGATCACGCTGCCGGGCCGGCTGTCCTGGCACACCGTCCCCGGGTCCGGCACCGTTCTGCTGGTCGACTCGGCCATCGACCGGGCCGGGATCGCGGTCGCGCTCGCCGCGGCGCGGGCCCGCTGGGGCACGGTCGACCACGCCGTGGTGTGCCTCCCCGACCACAAGGACCTGGACGGCGCCGTCGCCGAGCTGGGCGGCCTCCCGGTGACCTACGCGCGGCTGCCCTACGACCACCTGAGCTTCTCCCGTCCCCTGCCGGAGGCGTGGGAGGTCGCCGACGCCGCCGACCTCACCCCGCAGCGCCTCGCCGGGCTGGGCCGTCGCGTGGTCGTGCTCGGCACCGTCTACTTCGTCGGGCTGGTGCTCGGCATGGCCGGTGCCGACACCGAGCGGCTCTTCCGGGTGCCCTAGGCGGTCAGGACGAGCGTTTCTCCAGGTCGGCTCGCATGCGGAGGGTCAGCGGGGCCAGGGCGGAGGGCTGGGCGGCGCCGGCGGGCTCGTTGGAGGCGACGAAGCCGAAGGAGTTCTCCGTGGCCCACGCGCAGTAGAGGTGGGTCTCGGCGAGGACGGCGAACGTCCCGCAGGAGACCTGGCCGCCGGCCTTGCCCGGGACGGTCGCGGCGGCCGTGAGGGCCGTGCTGGGGCGCGCCTTCTTGAGGAACGCGGTGGGGTCGCCGATCGGGGCCGTCCCGCCGAGGAACAGGATGTTCTGCGCTCCCGTCGCCGGATCGCGGTAGACGCCGCGGGCGGTGACGGCCTGCTCGACGCCGCCGGACCGGGCCGCGGCGATGATGAACGGGTACGCCGCGCTCATCGCGGGGACCGAGGCGTCCTTGCGGAGCCCCCCGGCCGTGCCCCCGGCGGCGACCTTGCGCAGAGGCACCTCGTCGCCGCCCGACACCGCCACCAGCACGGCCGCGACGGCGGCGGCCGCGACGCCCGCGCCCACGGCCAGCAGGGCCATCAGGGGCGCCTTCGGCCGCTTGCGGGGGGTGGCGCCCGGCGCGGACGGCCCAGGAGGAGCCTGGACCGCGTTGGGCGGCACGGGAGGCGGCGCGGCGGCCTGCGGTGCGGCCAGAGGCGGGGAGGGCGTCCAGTGGGAATCCGACGCGTGCCAGGCGGGCAGGTCCTGGACGGCGACGCTGGGCTGCGGGCCGGTCGAGATGACCTGGTCGACGAGGGTGTCGGGTGCGGCAGGCGGTGCTGACGGGACCGGCGGAGCGGCCGGAGGTTCGGCAGGGGCGGAGGGCGGTTGCGGAGGGGCCTCCGGGACGGCCGCCACCTCCAGGGGAACGACCGGGACGGCCTCCATCTCCACGGGGGCCGGCGGACGGGCCGCCGGCACTGAGGGCTCGGCCTCCACGGGTACGGGTGGGAGCGTCTCCCTGAGCACCTCCACCGGGGGCGGCGGCCCTGCCACGACCGCGGCCGGGTCCGGCGGCGGCGCCGTCACCAGGTCCACCGGGGGGCCGGCGGGCACGGCGGGCGGCTCGGCGCCGACCGGGATCGGGTCGGTGATGGTCACCGGGGGGTGCGCTACCGGGGCGTGCGGTACCGGGGGGCTCGTCACCGACGGCGGAGGCGTGGGGTCCGGGGTGGACGACGCCCACCAGGGGGCCACGGGCAGCGGCGCCGGCGGCATGATGAACGCCTCCGCGGGCTCCGCCGCCCCGCCGGCCTCGTCCGCCCCGTACGGGATGCCCGGCGGAACGTTCACCTCGTCGGACGGCATTTCGGGCCGAGGGGGCGATTCAGTCATTGCGCTCCCAAAGGCTTATTCCCACGGGTCAAAGATCGTAGCTTCGACGCGCGCCGCCCGCGGCGGGTTCGCGCATTCCCCGGCCCGGAGGCCGGGGGACGCACGCGACCCGCGCGCGGGCGGTCAGGAGGCCGGCGCGGCGGGCAGCGCCGCCAGCTGAGCCTCCAGACGCTCGATGTCGGTCTCCGCCTGCGCGAGCCGGTCGCGGTTCTTGGCGACGACGGCCTCCGGGGCCTTGGCCATGAACGACTCGTTCCCCAGCTTGCGCCGGGCCTGGTCGGCCTCCTTGCGGGCGGCGGCCAGGTCCTTCTCCAGCCGCTTGCGCTCGGCCGCCACGTCGATCGCGCCGGCCGTGTCGAGCCGTACCGTCACGCCCTCGACCGGCAGCGACGCCGTCGCCGAGAACCCCTCGCCGGGCTCGGTGAGGCGCAGCAGCGTGCGGATGCCCTCCTCGTGGACGGCCAGCGGCGACCCGCCGAAGTCCAGCGCCGCGGCCACCCGCTGCCCCGGCTTCAGCCCCTGGTCGCTGCGGAAGCGGCGGACCTCGGTGACCATCCGCTGCAGCGACACCACCTCGGTCTCGGCCGCGGCGTCGTGCCGGGCCGGGTCCGCGACCGGCCACTCGGCCCGCACCACCGTCTCCGCCGCGTCATTCTGGGGTGACGACCCCCCAGGCCCCCCGGCAATGGCACGGAGCGACGTCCACAGCTCCTCGGTGACGAACGGGATCACCGGGTGCAGCAGGCGCAGCAGCTTGTCCAGGACCTCGCCCAGCACCCGGCGGGTCGCGCCGGCGCGCTCGTCGGCCAGCTGGACCTTGGCCAGCTCCACGTACCAGTCGCAGACCTCGTCCCAGGCGAAGTGGTAGAGCGTCTCGCACGCCTTGGCGAAGTCGAAGCCCTCCAGCTGCGCGTCGACCTCGGCGATCACCCGGTTGAGACGGGACAGGATCCAGTTGTCGACCGTGGTGAGCCCGTCGGCGGGCGGCAGGTCGCCCTGGACGTGCGCGCCGTTCATCAGCGCGAAGCGGGTCGCGTTCCACAGCTTGTTGCAGAAGTTGCGCGAGCCCTGCGCCCACTCCTCCGCCACCGGGACGTCCCCGCCCGGGTTGGCGCCGCGCAGCAGCGTGAAGCGGGTGGCGTCGGCGCCGTAGCGGTCGATCCAGTCCAGCGGGTCGACGACGTTGCCGAACGACTTCGACATCTTCTTGCCGTGCTGGTCGCGGACCATGCCGTGCAGCGCGATCGTCTCGAACGGCACGGCGCCGTCCATCGCGTACAGCCCGAACATCATCATCCGGGCGACCCAGAAGAACAGGATGTCGTAGCCCGTGACCAGCACCGACGTCGGGTAGAACCGCTCGAGGTCGGGGGTCTTCTCCGGCCAGCCGAGCGTGGAGAACGGCCACAGCGCCGAGGAGAACCAGGTGTCGAGGACGTCGGTGTCCTGTGTCCACCCGGCGGGCGGCTCCTCGTCCGGCCCCGGGCACACCACTTCCCCGCCGGGGCCGTACCAGACCGGGATGCGGTGCCCCCACCACAGCTGGCGGCTGATGCACCAGTCGTGCATGTTGTCGACCCACTCGAAGTAGCGGGCCGCCATCTCCGGCGGGTGGATCGCCACCCGCCCGTCGCGGACGGCGTCACCGGCCGCCTTCGCCAGCGGCGCCACCTTCACGAACCACTGCAGCGACACGCGCGGCTCGACGACGGTGGAGCAGCGCTGGCAGTGGCCGACCGCGTGCTCGTACGGGCGGACCTCCTTGACGATCCGGCCCTCCTGGCGCAGCGCCGCCACCACCGCCGGGCGCGCCTCGAACCGGTCCAGGCCCTCGAACGGGCCGTGCGCGGTGATCACGCCCCGCTCGTCCATGATCGTCAGCAGCGGCAGGTCGTGCCTGCGGCCGATCTCGAAGTCGTTGGGGTCGTGCGCCGGGGTCACCTTCACCGCGCCGGTGCCGAACTCCGGGTCGACGTGGGCGTCGGCGACCACCGGGATGGAGCGGCCGGTCAGCGGCAGCTCGATCTCGCGCCCCACCAGGTGCCGGTAGCGCTCGTCGTCGGGGTGGACGGCGACCGCCGTGTCGCCCAGCATCGTCTCGGCCCGGGTGGTGGCCACCACGATCTCCGCGTCGCCCGAGCCGTACCGGATGGAGACCAGCTCGCCCTCGCGCTCGGCGTGCTCCACCTCGATGTCCGACAGCGCGGTCAGGCAGCGCGGGCACCAGTTGATGATCCGCTCGGCGCGGTAGATGAGGCCGTCGTCGAACAGCCGCTTGAAGATCGTCCGAACGGCCCGCGCTCGGCGGTCGTCCATCGTGAACGCCTCGCGCGCCCAGTCGACGCTGTCGCCCAGCCGGCGCATCTGCCCGAGGATCCGGCCGCCGGACTCGGCCTTCCACTGCCAGACCCGCTCGACGAACGCCTCCCGGCCCAGGTCGTGGCGGGACTTGCCCTCCTTGGCCAGCTCCCGCTCCACCACGTTCTGGGTGGCGATGCCGGCGTGGTCCATGCCCGGGACCCACAGCGCCTCGTACCCCTGCATGCGGCGCCGGCGGACCAGCGCGTCCTGGATGGAGTGATCCAGGGCATGGCCCATATGCAGGGAACCTGTCACATTAGGGGGCGGGATCACGATGGAGTACGCGGGGGCGTCAGGCCGCCGGCCCGGGTCGGCGGTGAACAGCCCGGCCGATACCCAGCGTTCGTAGAGCCTGCCCTCGACGTTCGCGGGCTGGTACTGGGTGGGCAGATCGACCTCGGCGGCCCCGGGGGCGCGCTCATCGCTGGGCGTTGTCACGGGGCCAGATTCTACGGGTCCCGAAAAGGTAGAACGCCCCGGCGCCCTGATGCGTCATAGAGATCAGCACAAGGATGCGGAACCTCGCCGGAAGGGCCACCCCTGACCCGCCCGCCCGGCCGCGACAAGGAGTCACGAATATGAGCGGTTGGAACCCCCCGCCCGCGCCCGGAGGTCCCCCGGGCTACGGTTACGGCGCCCCCGGGCCCGCCTACGCCCCGCCTCCGCCCCGCCGCTCGTCCGGGGCCGGCCTGATCATCGGCTTGATCATCGGCATCGGGCTGGTGCTGACCGTGCTGGTCGTGGTGGTCGTGGTGGTGATCGGCACGATGAGCAAGCACGAGATCGACACGCCGCCGGTCGCGGGCGGCATGAGCCGGGACTACTCCACCGAGAGCCGGATCTCCTCCCAGCTCAACTCGCAGCGGTCGATCATCCGGCGCGCCACCGGCTACCGGATCGCCGACGTCAAGACCGCCGTGTACGGGTCGGGCTCGGACAAGTACCTGTTCGTGGGCGGCACCGGCGACTTCGACGAGGACGACCTCTACTCCCAGTGGCGCAGCGCGGTGAACGCCGAGATCAGCAGCAACGTCTCGACCTTCACCTACCCGGTGTCGGACGCCGGCGGCGACGGCAAGGCGGTGTGCAGCACGGTCCGCAACCGGCAGTCGACGTACACGACGTACACCACCGCCATCTGCGCCTGGGCCACCGGCAGCTCGTTCGGCACCGTCATGCCGATTCCCGACGGGAGCTCGCTGTCGTCGTCCAGGAACATCAGCTACCTCACCGTCGCCTCCGCGATGCGCCGCATGCGGGACGACATCGAGAGCTGACGAACGTTCCCGGCCCTCGGGGTTCCCGCCGCGGTCGGGACTCCGGTCACCTGACATCGGGTCGTCCCACCGGCGAGGCTGGACAACGGCGTCCGGACTCGACGGGGAACGAGGATGGAGGGGAAGGACCGGGATGCGATCGGTACTGGCGCGCGCGGCCGGGCTGGCGGGGGCCTTCGCCGCCGGCGCGGCGGCCGCGCATCTGGCGCACATCCCCCGCCTCCACCGGCTGACGACCGACCTGCAGCGTTCGCGGGAGCGGATCCTGGCCACCCGCGAGGAGGAGCGCCGCCGCCTCCGCCACGACCTGCACGACGGCCTCGGACCCACACTGGCCAGCCTGGCCATGTCCCTGGACACCGCCCGGCTCACCCTGGCCGGGGAGCCGGAGCGGATCGAGACGGTGCTGTCGGAGCTGCGCGACCGGCTGGCCACCACGGTCGGCGAGATCCGCGAGCTGGCGCACGGCCTGCGCCCGCCCGCCCTGGACGACCTCGGCCTGCTGGCGGCGATCGAGGCGCTCGCCGAGGGCTGCTGCGAGCGGGTCGACGTCCGGTTCGAGGGCGACCAGTCCGACATGCCCGCCGCGGTGGAGGTCGCCGCGTACCGGATCGTCGAGGAGTCGGTCGAGAACATCCGCAAGCACGCCCGGGCGGGCACCGCGCTGCTGCTGCTCAGCCGGGACGCCGACCTGCACATCATGATCGCCGACTCGGGCGTCGGGCTGCCCGACTCGTTCCGCGGCGCGAGCCAGCCGCACACCGGCGGGCTGGCCCGGATGCGGGAGTGGGCGGCCGAGGTGGGCGGCGGCTGCAGCGTCACCTCCAAGCCCGGTGTCGGCACCATCGTCTCCGCCCGCCTGCCGCTCGCCGTGCCCGGCTACCATCGGGCTTTCACCGGCGAAGGCGGGCAGACATGAGCGCGGAGGGCATCAGGGTCCTCATCACCGACGACCACCCGGTCTTCCGGCAGGGCCTCAAGGGCCTGCTGCAGGCTTTGGGCGTCGAGGTGGTCGGCGAGGCCGAAAGCGGCCCGGACGCGGTGCGCCTGGCGGCCGAGCTGCAACCCGACGTGGTCGTGATGGACCTGCACATGCCGGGCGGCAACGGCATCGAGGCGACCCGCACAATCACCCGCACCAGCCCCCGGATCGGCGTGCTGGTCCTGACCATGTTCCGCGACGACGACTCGGTGTTCGCGGCGATGCGCGCCGGCGCCCGCGGCTACCTGCTCAAGGAGTCGGGCGCCGAGGAGATCGCCCGGGCCGTCCGCGCGGTCGCGGCCGGCGAGGCCATCTACGGCCCCGAGATCGCCCGCCGCGTGCTGACCTACTTCACCGACATGCCCGACCCGCGGCAGACCGCGTTCCCCCAGCTCACCGAGCGGGAACGGGAGGTCCTGGAGCTGATCGCCCAGGGCCGCAGCAACCAGGACATCGCGGCGGCCCTGTTCCTCAGCCAGAAGACCGTCCGCAACCACGTCAGCAACATCTTCATGAAACTGCACGTGGCCGACCGGGCCCAGGCCATCGTCCTGGCCCGCGAGGCCGGCCTCGGCGACTCCCACCGCAACACCACCTGACCACCCGCGGCCAGACCGGCAGGCTCCCGGTCAAGGAAGTCCCGAAAACGAGAGCGCCCCTCCGCGGAGGGGCGCCTTCGGCGTTCGCTCAGGCAGACTTTTCCCTCGGTTCCCGCTTGGTGCGTTCGCGGGGGACGAGGGTGGGGTTGACGTGCTCCAGCACGGCTTCGCGGGTGATGACGACGCGGGCCACGTCCTGGCGGCTCGGGACCTCGTACATCACCGACAGGAGGACCTCCTCCATGATCGCCCGCAGGCCGCGGGCGCCGGTGCCGCGGAGGATGGCCTGGTCGGCGATGGCCTCCAGGGCGTCGTCGGTGAACTCCAGGTCGACGCCGTCGAGCTCGAACAGCCGGTGGTACTGGCGGACCAGGGCGTTCTTGGGCTCGGTCAGGATGTTGATCAGGGCGTCGCGGTCCAGGTTGTGCACGCTGGTGATGATCGGGAGCCGGCCGATGAACTCGGGGATCATGCCGAACTTCAGCAGGTCCTCCGGCATCACCTCGCCGAGCACGTTCACCGACTCGTCGAAGTCGGACTTGGAGCGGATCACCGCCCCGAAGCCCATGCCCTGCTTGCCGACCCGGGACTCGACGATCTTGTCCAGCCCGGCGAAGGCGCCACCGCAGATGAACAGCACGTTGGTGGTGTCGATCTGGATGAACTCCTGGTGGGGGTGCTTGCGGCCGCCCTGCGGCGGGACGCTCGCGGTGGTGCCCTCCAGGATCTTCAGCAGCGCCTGCTGGACGCCCTCACCCGAGACGTCCCGGGTGATCGAGGGGTTCTCGCTCTTGCGAGCGATCTTGTCGACCTCGTCGATGTAGATGATCCCGGTCTCGGCCTTCTTGACGTCGTAGTCGGCCGCCTGGATCAGCTTGAGGAGGATGTTCTCGACGTCCTCCCCCACGTAGCCCGCCTCAGTGAGCGCCGTCGCGTCCGCGATCGCGAACGGCACGTTGAGGAGTTTGGCGAGAGTCTGCGCGAGCAGCGTCTTGCCCGATCCGGTGGGACCCAGCAGCAGGATGTTCGACTTGCCGAGCTCGACCGTGTCGTCCCGCCCCGTGTCACCGGACTGGATGCGCTTGTAGTGGTTGTAGACGGCGACGGACAGGGCCTTCTTCGCCGTCTCCTGCCCGATGACGTAGGAGTCGAGGAACTCGTAGATCTCCCGCGGCTTGGGCAGGCTGTCCCACTTGAGGTCGGAGGTCTCGGAGAGCTCCTCCTCGATGATCTCGTTACAGAGATCGATGCACTCGTCGCAGATGTACACGCCCGGACCCGCGATGAGCTTTTTGACCTGCTTCTGGCTCTTCCCGCAGAACGAGCACTTGAGCAGATCACCACCGTCGCCGATGCGTGCCACCCAACTGTCTCCTTTTCGTGGGGCCGCCCGCCCTGGAGGATGCGGCGCAGCTCGGTTGCGTCCCGAAGGCTTTCGACGTTGGACTCGACGTTACCGCCTCAGGAGGACTTGGTAAGCCCCTCGCCCGGAAGTATGACGACCGGGCTGAGGGTCTCCCAGGTCCGTGTGCCGTCTCAGGACGACACTACCTCGGCCTTGCGCTTCCTGCTGACGAAGACGTCGTCGACCAAGCCGTAGTCCTTGGCCTCGTCGGCCGTGAGGATCTTGTCGCGCTCGATGTCGTGGCGGACCTCGTCCACGGACTTGCCGCTGTGCCGGGCGAGGATGTCCTCCAGCTGCTCGCGGATCCGCATGATCTCGCGGGCCTGGATCTCGATGTCGCTGGACTGCCCGTAGGTGCCCTCGGTGGCCGGCTGGTGGATGAGGATCCGCGAGTGCGGCAGCGCGGCCCGCTTGCCGTCGGTGCCCGCCGCCAGCAGCACCGCGGCCGCCGAGGCCGCCTGGCCGATGCAGACCGTCTGGATGTCGGGCTTGACGAACTGCATCGTGTCGTAGATCGCCGTCATGGCGGTGAACGAGCCGCCGGGCGAGTTGATGTAGATGCTGATGTCGCGGTCGGGGTCGATCGACTCCAGCGTGAGGAGCTGGGCCATCACGTCGTTGGCGGACGCGTCGTCGATCTGCACCCCGAGGAAGATGATCCGCTCCTCGAAGAGCTTGTTGTACGGGTTCATCTCCTTGACCCCGTACGTGGTGCGCTCGACGAAGGAGGGGATGATGTACCGGTTGTCGACCGGCATCGGGCCCCCGCCGGCCTGGACGCCGGGGCGGACCAGGTCGCTGAAGCCGGGACGGATCAGATCGCTCACTGTGTGCCTCCGATTGGGATTCAGGTCGTCAGGAGACGGGGCCCTCGGAGGGCACCTGGGTCGCGCTGAGCACCACGTGGTCGACGAAACCGTAGTCCTTGGCCTCGCTCGCGGTGAACCAGCGGTCGCGGTCGGAGTCGCGCTCGATCTGGTCGAGCGGCTGCCCGGTGTGCTCGGCGATCTTCTCGGCGAGCGTCCTCTTCACGTACAGCATCTGCTCGGCCTGGATCTTGATGTCCGAGGCGGTGCCGCCGATGCCGCCGGACGGCTGGTGCATCATGATCCGCGCGTGCGGCAGGGCGTAGCGCTTGCCCCGCGTGCCGGCGCACAGCAGGAACTGGCCCATCGAGGCGGCCAGGCCCATCCCGACCGTCACCACGTCGTTGGGCACGTACTGCATGATGTCGTAGATCGCCATGCCGGCCGTGACCGAGCCGCCGGGCGAGTTGATGTACAGGGTGATGTCGCGGCGGCCGTCCTCGGCCGACAGCAGCAGCAGCTCGGCGCAGATGCGGTTGGAGATGTCATCGTCGACCTGCTGGCCGAGAAAGATGATCCGCTCGCGCAGCAGCCGCTGGAAAAGCTGGTCGCCCAGGGGCAGCAGGGGCGCCTCGGCCACCCGCGCCTGGATCCGCGACGACTCGTCGAAAGTCGGAGGCATGCTCACCGGGTGTTCCTCCGGTCCTTTTATCGGTTCGGATGATTGGACATTAACGCGCCCCAGGGCCCGCTTAAGCCGGGAGGGCCTGCTTTTCGCTGGGGGCGTACCCGCGCATGGAGATCTCATGGAACGGGGAACGCCCCGGGCCCGGAACCGGGCACGGGGCGTTCCTCGCAGGCCGGGCGCGCGCCTCCCGGCCGCCCGCCTCGCGGGGCGGGCGATCAAGAGGCACGCGCGTCGCGGCCGGGGATGCCTGCTCAGGCGTCCTTCTTGGGAGCCTCCTCGGCGGCCTCGGCCGTGGCCTCGGCGGGCTTCTCCGCATCCGCGGCCTCGGTGCCGGCCTCGGCCTCGGCGTCGGCGGTCTCGGTGGCCTCGGCGGTCTCCACGGCCTCGGCGGTCTCCGCCGTCTCGGCGTCGCCTTCGGCCTCGGTCTCGGCGCCTTCCTCGGCGGCCTCGACCGTCTCGCCGGTCTCACCGCTCAGCTCGCGCCGTACGGCCTCGACGTCGATCACGTTGCCGGACTCGTCCTTGACCGTGACGTGCTCGACCAGCAGGTTGAGCGCCTTGCTGCGCAGCACCTCCGACACGATCGCCGGGAGCTGGTTGTTCTCGGTGAGGTACTCGGCCAGCTGCTGCGGCTGCACGCCCATCTGCATGGCCTGGGTGACGACGTACTCGCTGAGCTCCTCGTTCTCGACGCCCAGCTCCTCCTGGACGGCGAGCTGGTCGAGCACGAAGCCGCCCTTGACCGCCTGCCGGGCCGCCTGGGCGACCTCGGTGTCGAAGTCCTCCTCGGACTTCTCCTCGTCCTTGAGGTAGTCGGCCTTGGTCATCCCGGCCATCTGGAGCTGCTGCTCGAGCTGCTGCTCGCGCCGCTTGACCTCCTCCTCGACCACCTGGTCGGGCAGCGGGATGTCGATCTTGTCCAGCAGGGCCTCCAGCGCCTTGTCGCGGGCGTCGGAGATCTGCTGCAGCTTGACCTGGCGGCCCAGCCGGGTGCGCACGTCCTCGCGCAGCTCGTCGATGGTGTCGAACTCGCTGGCCATCTGGGCGAAGTCGTCGTCCAGCTCCGGCAGGTTCTTCACCTTGACGCTCTGCACGGTGACGGTGATCTCGGCCTCCTCGCCGGCGCGCTCGCCGCCGACCAGGGTGCTGGTGAAGGTCGCGCTCTCCTCGGCCGACAGGCCCGGCAGCGCGTCGTCCAGGCCCTCGATGGCCGACTTGCTGCCGACCTCGTAGGAGTAGCCGCTGGTGGAGGCGTCCTCGATCTCCTCGCCGTCGATCCGGGCGACCAGGTCGATGGTGGCGAAGTCGCCCTCCTCGATCGGCCGGTTCGCGGCGGTCAGGGAGGCGAACCGCTCGCGCAGGTTGCCGATGGTCTCCTCGACCTGCTCGTCGTCGACCTCGGCGTCGTCGACGGTGACCTCGAGGCCGTCGTAGTCGGGCACCTCGAACTTGGGCCGGATGTCGACCTCGGCGGTGAAGGCGAACTGCTTGCCGTCGTCGAGCTCGGTCACCTCCACGTCGGGCTGCCCGAGGACGAAGAGCTCACTGTCTTCGATCGCGCGGCCGTACAGCTCCGGGAGGGCGTCGTTGACGGCCTCCTGCAGGACCGCACCCCGGCCGACGTACTTGTCGATCAGCGGGGCGGGGACCTTGCCGGGCCGGAAGCCCTTGATCCGCACCTGCTGCGAGATCTCCTTGTACGCCTTGTCGAGGTTCGGCTTGAGCTCGTCGAACGGAACCTCGACGGTGAGCTTGACCCGCGTGGGGGTCAGCTCCTCGACATCGGTCTTCACTGGGGTTGGTCTCCTTGATCGGGCGCTGTCTCGGCCGCGGCGTTCGACGCGTACTCACCCGGCCGGTCTCTGAAGCTGTGAGGCGGCAGGGACGGGCACGCCGATGATTGGGTCCGCGCCGTCGCGCGCCAAGTCTATGGGGTCAGGGCGAGGACTGCGGACACTCACCCGCCGAGGTCCGGCCGAGTTCGGCGGGAAGTTCCGGATCGGTCGCGGATCGCGTACGTGACGACGGTCACGCACAGCGATGAGATGCCTATCAGATGAACCGCACAACCGTATCGGTATCACCAATGTGTTGCGGGGGTGTGACATTGAGCACGCAGGCCCCCATAATCGTCCGGGATGAATGGGATAGTTGCGGCCTTTGGGGCGACCGGCCTTTACTACTTGGGCTTCGCGATCTTCAAGCTGGCGGCCGACCGGATCGAGCCACTGCGGGCCAACCGGCTCTGGCACATGGTCTGGTCGGTCCTCTCCAACTGGGTCTTCCTGATCGGCTTGGCCCTGGTCCTGGGCGGGCTGGCGCTGCAGATCCTGTCGCTGACCGAACTGTCGCTCGGCATCGCGGTGCCGATCTTCATGTCCGGCGCCGTCCCGCTCCTGCTGATCGCGCTGGCGTTCTTCGGCGAGCGGCTGACCGGCCGGGAATGGCTGAGCCTGCTGATGTTCGGGGCCGCGCTGCTGCTCATCGCCGCCTCGATCGGCAACCCGCCGCCGATCAAGGCGGTGGACGTCCCGCTGTGGAAGCTGGCGGTGATCGCGGCGCCGGCGGTGATCGTGCCGCTGGCGATCATGCTGACCGGGGACCACCGGCCGGACGGCCGGCACGCCCGCCCCATCACCGGCATCGCCTACGGGCTGAGCTCGGGCCTCCCGATCGGCACCGCCGAGCTGTGCATCAAGGGCTGGAGCGACTCGGGCATCGGCGTGGACAGCCTGCTCACGCCCTACCCGTACGCGACGGTGACGGCCGCGGTGGTCGGGTTCGGCGTGCTGATGGCCGCGTTCCAGCGCTGCCGGGTCTCGGTCGTGGCCGTGGTGATGACGGTGAGCGCGAAGACGCACCTGCTGGTCACGGGCACCTTCATGTACGGGGAGCCGTGGCCGCAGGACGCCCGGTACTTCGCGATGCGGCTGGGCGCGCTGGCGCTGGCCGCGATCGCCCTCCTGCAGTTCCCGCGGCACCGTCCCGTCGCCGAGCCGGACCCGGGATCGGGATCGGGCTCTGACGGGCGGGAGCGGGAGGAGGCGCCCGCGCGCGACCCGTTCGGCGGCCCGGCGACGGGACGTACGGGGCTGGGCATGTCCTCGTTCGGGCAGCGGCCGCCGCAGGCGCGGCCCGGGAGCGGGACGGGCGCCCAGGCCTTCTCCGCGCCGACGCCGTTCGACAGGCCGGACGGGCAGCCGCCTCCCGGCCGCGGCCGTCCGTCCACCGGGATCCCGGGCCGGACGGCGTCCGGGCAGCTCGCGCCCGACCGCGGCTCCGGCCCGCACACGTTCGGTGCGGCCGGGCACGGCACCGGTGAGTTCCCGATGCCGCAGGACGGGCCGTCCGAGGGGCCTCCCGAGTCTCCGCCGCCTCCGGTGCCCGGCCCGTACGCGCAGGACCCGCTCGGCCGGGGGCCGTACCGGCCCGATCCGTTCGACGACGACGCGGACGAGATCCAGGAGCAGTTCGGCGGCTCGCAGCCGCCCGACCGGCCGGAGAGCGAGCGGCGCCCGCCCGGCGCAGGCGGAGGCTCCCGCCGCTGACCGGCCCCCCGGCCCCCGGGCCCCCGGCCCCGAACGAGCCCGGCGCAACCCCTCGGTCACGGGCCTTTCTTCCGGGACGCATCGCGGCGTGCCCCGGTTACGGTCAGCCCGTAATCGGTGACACGCCGCGATCAATCTGGCTGGGGGTCCTCAGCGGCGGCCCTTGCCGCCCCTGCCGCCGCCGCCCTGGCCCCTCTTGCCTCCCGGACCTCCCTGGCCCTTGCCGCCCCCGCTGGCACCGCCGGACGAAGCACCGCCGGGAAGGCCCTTGTCGAGTCCGGCGCGGCGCAGCGCGTCGGCCATGGCGCCGCCGCCCGAGCCGCCGCGGTCACCGGACGGGCCGCGCCCGCCCCGGCCGCCGTTCCCGCCGTTCCCGCCGCCCTGACCGCCGCGTCCGCCGCCGCCCTGGCCGCCACGCCCGCCCTGGCCGCGTCCGCCCTGGCCGCCGCGTCCGCCGCCGCCCTGACCGCCGCGTCCGCCCTGACGCTGCTGCCCGCCGCGCTCCGCGCGCTCGCCGCCGCCCGCGCGGGACGGGTCGTCCAGCCGCAGCGTGAGCGAGATCCGCTTGCGCTTCAGGTCCACGTCCAGGACCTTCACCCGGACGATGTCGCCGGGCTTGACCACGTCACGCGGGTCCTCCACGTACCGGTCCGACATCGCCGAGATGTGCACCAGGCCGTCCTGGTGCACGCCGACGTCCACGAACGCCCCGAACGCGGCGACGTTCGTCACCACGCCCTCCAGGACCATGCCGGGTTCCAGGTCGGCCGGCTTCTCCACGCCCTCCTTGAACTCCGCGGTGCGGAACGCCGGACGCGGGTCGCGGCCGGGCTTCTCCAGCTCGGCCAGGATGTCGGTCACGGTCGGCAGCCCGAAGGTGTCGTCCACGAAGTCCTGCGGCCGCAGCCCGCGCAGCGCCGCCGTGTTGCCGATCAGCCCGCGGATGTCGCCGCCGGCCGCGTCCACGATCCGGCGCGCGACCGGGTAGGCCTCGGGGTGCACGCTGGAGGCGTCCAGCGGGTCGTCCCCGCCCGGGATCCGCAGGAAGCCCGCGCACTGCTCGAACGCCTTCGGCCCGAGCCGCGGCACCTCCTTCAGCCCGTTCCGGGTGCGGAACGGGCCGTGCTGGTCGCGGTGCGCGACGATGTTCTCGGCCAGCCCCTCGGCGATGCCCGACACCCGGGTCAGCAGCGGCGCGGAGGCGGTGTTGACGTCCACGCCCACCGCGTTCACCGCGTCCTCGACCACGGCGTCCAGCGACCGGGACAGCTTCACCTCCGACACGTCGTGCTGGTACTGCCCCACCCCGATCGACTTGGGGTCGATCTTGACCAGCTCGGCCAGCGGGTCCTGGAGCCGGCGGGCGATGGACACCGCGCCGCGCAGCGAGACGTCCATGCCGGGCAGCTCGCGGGCCGCGTAGGCGGAGGCCGAGTACACCGACGCGCCCGCCTCCGACACCATGACCTTGGTGAGCCGCAGGTCGGGGTGGCGCGCGATCAGGTCCGCGGCGAGCTTGTCGGTCTCCCGGGACGCGGTGCCGTTACCGATGGCGACCAGGTCCACCGAGTGGGCGCGGGCCAGCCCGGCCAGCGTCTCGATGGACTCGTCCCAGCGCCGCCGCGGCTCGTGCGGGTAGATCGTCTCGGTGGCCACGACCTTGCCGGTGGCGTCCACGACGGCGACCTTGACGCCGGTGCGCAGGCCCGGGTCCAGGCCCATGGTGGCGCGGGTGCCGGCGGGCGCGGCCAGCAGCAGGTCCTTGAGGTTGGCGGCGAACACCCGGACGGCCTCGTCCTCGGCGTCCTGGCGCAGCCGGGTGCGCAGGTCGATGCCGAGGTGGACCAGGATGCGGGTGCGCCAGGCCCAGCGCACCGCGTCGGCCAGCCAGCGGTCGGCGGGACGCCCCTGGTCCGCGATGCCGAACCGGCTCGCGATCTCGGCCTCGTAGGAGGTGCGGCCCCCCTGGGCGGCGTCCTCGGCGTCCTCGCCGCCCTCCTCCGGCTCCAGGTCGAGGTCGAGGATCTCCTCCTTCTCGCCGCGGAACAGCGCGAGGATGCGGTGCGAGGGCAGCTTGGCGAACGGCTCGGCGAAGTCGAAGTAGTCGGCGAACTTGGCGCCCGCCTCCTCCTTGCCCTCCCGCACCTTGGACACCATGCGGCCCCGCGTCCACATCCGCTCCCGCAGGGCGCCGATCAGGTCGGCGTCCTCGGCGAACCGCTCGACCAGGATGGCGCGGGCGCCCTCCAGCGCGGCGTTCTCGTCCGCGACGCCCTTCTCGGCGTCGACGTACCCGGCGGCGGCGGCCTTCGGGTCGTTCGAGGGGTCGTCCAGCAGCAGGTCGGCCAGCGGCTCCAGCCCCGCCTCGCGGGCGATCTGCGCCTTGGTGCGGCGCTTGGGCTTGTACGGCAGGTAGATGTCCTCCAGCCGGGCCTTGGACTCGGCCGCCATGAGCTGCGCGCGCAGCTCATCGGTGAGCTTGCCCTGGGACTCGATCGACTCCAGGATCGCCGCGCGCCGCTCGTCCAGCTCGCGCAGGTAGCGCAGGCGCTCCTCGAGGGCGCGCAGCTGGCCGTCGTCGAGGGTGCCGGTGGCCTCCTTGCGATAACGGGCGATGAACGGCACCGTGGCGCCGCCGTCGAGGAGGTCGACGGCGACCCGTACCTGGCCCTCCTTGACGCCGAGCTCGGCCGCGATCCGCTCGGTGACGGATGGAGCGGTCGACGGCGCGTCCTGCTGGGCGGACGCCGGGGCGGTCGCGGCGGCCTCGGCGCCGTCGGCGGCGCCCGGGCCGGTGGGTGTCTGGCTGATGGATGCGGTCACGGTGTGGATTCGCTTTCTCCCCTGAAGTGTCGCCCTGCATTGTGCAGGGAACCGGGGCGCTTGTCGCGTCACCTCGGAAGGGACCTCCCGAACCGCCCTGGTGAACGCCCCGATGGACGCCCTGGTGGGACGGTCGCCAGCCGGTCGAAGAGGTGGGCCTAGCACTACTGAGGAAAGCGGTGGCGCGCGGCCACAATGGAGGAGCCGGCGGCGCGCGGCGCGCCCGCCGCGCGAACACCTTTCGTCCGTGCCGGACCTTGCCGGCCAGCCCGTGGAGGAGCCGATGATCGACGACGAGCGCACCCGCGAGATCGTCAGGACCGGCCTGCTCACCGGCCTGCGCGGGCTGGTCCAGGCGGTGCTGTCGCTGGGGGCGGGCATCCCGCTGTTCGTGCTGGCGGTGCTGTCGATCGCGTTCATCCCGCTGGGTATCGGGATCGTGCTGGCGCCGGTCGTGCTGCTGGCCCTTCGCGGGGTCGCCAACGCCCAGCGGGTGTGGGCGGCGGAGTGGTCGGGCGTGCCGATCCCGGTGCCCTACCGTCCCCGCCCGGAGGGGGCCGGCAACCCGTTCCGGGCCCTGCGGTGGCTGCTGGGCGACCCGGCGACCTGGCGCGACCTGCTGTGGCTCGTCCTGAACATGCCGATCGGGATGCTGCTGGGGCTGCTGCCGGCCTCGCTGCTGGTGTACGGCCTCGAAGGCGTCGTGGTGGCGCCCTGGCTCGGCCAGATCACCCTCTACGGCTGGGGCCCGTTCTGGCCGCTGGAGGACTGGGGAGCGCTGGGGATCATCGGGTCGATACTGCTGGGCGCGGCGCTGACGGCGCTCGCGCTCCCGGCGGCCCCGCGGATCCTCAAGGGGCACGCGCTGTTCTCGCAGGCGCTGCTGTCGCCCCGGCGGACGGCGCTGGCCGAGCGGGTGCGGGAGCTGACCGAGACCCGTACCGAGACCGTGGACGCCTCGGCGGCCGAGCTGCGCCGCATCGAGCGGGACCTGCACGACGGCGCGCAGGCCCGGCTGGTGGCGCTGAGCATGAACATCGGGCTGGCCGAGGAGCTGATGAAGCACGATCCGCGGGCGGCGCAGGAGCTGCTGTCGGAGGCCCGGTCGGCCAGCGGGAAGGCGCTGACCGAGCTGCGCGACCTGGTCCGCGGCATCCATCCCCCGGTGCTGGCCGAGCGCGGCCTGGACGGCGCGGTGCAGGCGCTGGCGCTGTCCCTGCCGCTGCCCGTGGACGTGCGGGTCGAGCTGCCGGGGCGGGCCGACGCCCCGGTGGAGTCGGCCGCCTACTTCGCGGTCGCCGAGATGCTGGCCAACGTGGTCAAGCACAGCGGCGCGTCCCGGGCCTGGGTGCAGATCGAGCACCGCGCGGACCGGCTGCAGCTGATCGTCGGGGACGACGGCGGGGGCGGCGCCGACCCCGGGGCGGGCAGCGGCATGCGCGGCATCGAACGGCGCCTGGCGGCCTTCGATGGCACGATGGCCGTGACGAGCCCCCCGGGAGGGCCGACGATCGTGACCATGGAGCTGCCGTGCGCGTTGTCATCGCCGAGGATCTCGCCCTCCTCCGGGACGGGCTGATCCGCCTGCTGGAGGCCTTCCGGTTCGAGGTCGTGGAGGCGGTCGACAACGGGCCCTCGCTGCTGCGGGCGCTGACGACGCACCGCCCGGACGTGGCGGTGGTGGACGTGCGGCTGCCGCCGACGTTCACCGACGAGGGGCTGAAGGCGGCGCTGGAGGCCCGCAAGGAGATCCCGGGCCTGCCGGTGCTGGTGCTGTCGCAGCACGTGGAGCAGCTGTACGCGCGGGAGCTGCTGTCCGACAGCACCGGCGGCATCGGCTACCTGCTGAAGGACCGGGTGTCGGACGTGAGCCAGTTCGTGGACGCGGTGCGCCGGGTGGCCGCGGGCGGCACGGCGCTCGACCCGGACGTGGTGGCGCAGTTGCTGACCCGGCACGCCCGCGAGGAGCCGCTGCAGGCGCTGACCCCCCGCGAGCGCGAGGTGCTGGGGCTGATGGCGGAGGGCCGGTCGAACGCGGCGATAGCGTCCGCGCTGTTCGTGACGGAGAAGGCGATCAGCAAGCACACCAACAACATCTTCAGCAAGCTGGGCCTGCCGCCGTCGGAGGACGACAACCGGCGCGTGCTGGCCGTCCTGGCCTACCTGGGCGCCTGACGCCCGCTCCGGCGCTCCCTCTTCTTTCGGTTTCTTCGTGCGGCGCGTCCGGCCGTACGTCCGCAGGCCGCCGCGCAGACCACCCGGCGACCCCCTCGACGGTGCCGTTCCGGGGGTCTCCGGGGCCCTTGCCGGAGCGTTCCCGCCCGGTTACCATCGCGCCAACTCTTAGGAAACTTTCCTAAGAGAGAGCGGGGTTTGATGTTGGGTTCGGGGGCCGAGCTGAACGGAGAACCATGTCCAGACCGGGCGGACGGCGGGCCCTGGCGCTCGCCGGCGCACTGACGACCGCGGCGGCCGCGGCGCTGATCGGCGCCCCGCCGGCGACGGCGGCGGCGGTCACCGCCGCCTGTACCAAGACCTCCGACTGGGGCACCGGCTTCGAGGGCCGGTGCACGATCACCAACGGGACCGCGAGCCCCCTCTCCGGCTGGAAGGTCGCCTTCGACCTGCCCGCCGGGACGGCGATCACCTCCAGCTGGGACGCGACCCGGAGCGTCTCCGGCAACCGCTACACCTTCTCCAACACCGGCTGGAACGGCACGCTCGCCGCAGGCTCCACGGCGAGCTTCGGGTTCGGCGGGACCGGTCCCGGCTGGATCTCCGGCTGCACGGTCAACGGCGGCGCCTGCGACGGCTCGGGCGGCCAGCCGGACCCCGACCCGGACCCCGATCCCGACCCGGACCCCGGTCCGGGTCCCGGTCCCGGCGCGGGCAAGGTGATCGGCTACTTCGCGCAGTGGGGCGTCTACCAGCGCAACTACCACGTCAAGAACATCGACACCAGCGGCTCGGCGGCCAAGCTCACCCACATCAACTACGCCTTCGGCAACGTCCAGAACGGCCAGTGCGCCATCGGCGACGGCTACGCCGACTACGACCGCTTCTACCAGGCGGGCGAGAGCGTGGACGGCCAGGCCGACTCCTGGGACGCCGGGGCCCTGCGCGGCAGCTTCAACCAGCTCCGCAAGCTCAAGAAGAAGTACCCGCACCTGAAGGTGATCTGGTCGTTCGGCGGCTGGACGTGGTCGGGCGGCTTCGGCCAGGCCGCCGCCGACCCGGCCGCCTTCGCCGAGTCCTGCCACAGGCTGGTCGAGGACCCGCGCTGGGCGGACGTGTTCGACGGCATCGACATCGACTGGGAGTACCCCAACGCCTGCGGGCTGACCTGCGACACCAGCGGGCCGGCGGCGTTCCGGAACCTGATGTCGGCGCTGCGCACCCGGTTCGGGTCGGGCAACCTGGTCACCGCGGCGATCACGGCCGACGGCACCGCGGGCGGCAAGATCGACGCCGCGGACTACGGCGGGGCGGCGCAGTACGTCGACTGGTACCTGCCGATGACCTACGACTTCTTCGGCGCCTGGGCGGCCGGCGGCCCCACCGCCCCGCACTCCCCGCTGACCGGCTACACCGGCATCCCCACGCAGGGCTTCCACTCCGACGCGGCGATCCAGAAGCTCAAGTCCAAGGGCGTGCCCGCGAGCAAGCTGCTCCTGGGCGTCGGCTTCTACGGGCGCGGCTGGACGGGCGTCACGCAGAGCGCGCCCGGCGGCACGGCCACCGGCCCCGCCCCCGGCACCTACGAGCAGGGCATCGAGGACTACAAGGTCCTCAGGAACCGCTGCCCGGCCACCGGCACCGTCGCGGGCACCGCGTACGCCAAGTGCGGCGACCAGTGGTGGAGCTACGACACCCCGTCCACCATCGGCGGGAAGATGACCTACGCCAAGAACCAGGGCCTGGCCGGGTCGTTCTTCTGGGAGCTCAGCGGCGACACCACCGGAGGTGAACTGATCACCGCGATGCGCAACGGGCTGGGCTGACCCCCCGCCTTCCCCCGTGCGACGGGCCCCTGGTCTCCTCCGGAGCCGGCCAGGGGCCCGTTCCGTCGTTCCCGGCTGGCACAATCGCCGGGCGGCCACCACGCGATCAGGGGGAGCGTTGAGCGACTGGCGACTGGACGGGACGTACGCGAGCGGCTCCGGCGAGGTGCGCTGGGCCGCGTTCGGCGACGCCGGCGGCGAACCGCTGGTGCTGCTGCACGGGACGCCGTTCTCCTCGTATGTGTGGCGGCACGTCGGGCGGGCCCTCGCGGCGGCCGGCCACCGGGTGCACGTGTGGGACATGCCCGGGTACGGCGCGTCGGAGAAGGCGTCCGGCCAGGACGTCTCCCTCGCCGCCCAGGGCCGCGTCTTCACCGGGCTGCTGGAGCACTGGGGCCTGGACGAGCCGCTGGTCGTCGCGCACGACTTCGGCGGCGCGGTCGCGCTGCGCGCCCACCTGCTGCACGGCGCCCGCTACCGGGCGCTGGCCGTGGTCGACCCGGTCGCGCTGGCGCCGTGGGGCTCGCCGTTCTTCCGGCTGGTCGGCGCGAACGCCGCGGTGTTCGAGCAGCTCCCGCCCGCGCTGCACCGGGCGCTCGTCCGCGAGTACGTCACCTCGGCCAGCTCCCCCGGCCTGCACCCGGCGACGCTGGACGCGCTCGTGGAGCCCTGGCTCGGGGAGGCCGGGCAGCCCGCGTTCTACCGCCAGATCGCGCAGGCCGACCAGCGCTTCACCGACGAGATCCAGGGCCGCTACGGGGAGATCGGCGTTCCCGTGCTGGTGTGCTGGGGGGCCGACGACTCCTGGATCCCGGTGGAGAAGGCGCACGAGCTGGCCGCCGCGATCCCCGGCGCGCGGCTGCGGCTGATCGAGGGCGCGGGGCACCTCGTCCAGGAGGACGCCCCGGCCGAGCTGACCGCCGCCCTCCTGGACTTCCTCCGGGAGCACCGGCTGCGGACCGCGGGCGGGGAGGCGCGGCCGTGAACGCGGTGCCGCGGCCGGGGCCGGGGCCGGGGCCGGTCGAGGCCGTCCTGTTCGACCTCGACGGGACGCTGTTCGACCACGGCGCCGCGGCGGCCGGGGCGGCGGCCGCGTCCCTGCCCGAGGCCGACCCCGCGTACGTGGCCCGCCGCTGGATCGAGCTGGAGGACCTCGTCTACGAGCGCTACCTGGCGGGCGAGCTGTCCTTCGCCGAGCAGCGGCGGGTGCGGATCACGATGCTGGCGGCCGAGCTGGGCCTGGGCGACTGGGACGCCTCGCGCGCCGACGCCTGGATCGCCGGGTATCTCGAGCGGTACGAGGAGCGCTGGAGCGTCTTCGCCGACGTGGCGGGCTGCCTGGACGCGCTGGCGGCACTACCCGGGCCGCCGGTGCTGGGCATCATCACCAACGGCAACGGCGACCAGCAGCGCGCCAAGATCGCGGGCATCGGGCTGGCCGGCCGCTTCCCGCACCTGGTCATCTCGGAGGAGGCGGGCGCGGCCAAGCCCGCGCCGGAGATCTTCCACCTGGCCTGCCGCACCGCCGGGGCGGCGGCCGCGCGCACCGCGTACGTCGGCGACAGGCTGGCCACCGACGCGCTCGGCGCCCGGGCCGCCGGCCTGCGCGGCATCTGGCTCGACCGGCCCGTCCCCGGCACGGCCGGGCCCGGCCCCGGCCCGAGCGCCGCCCCCGGCGGCGATCCCGGCGGCGATCCGGGGGTGCCGCGCATCACGACGCTGGCCGAACTCCCACCCCTCCTGACCTGACGGAGCCGCCCGTACGCCGCGGTCAGGGGGTGGAGCCGGAGGCGCGGGCCAGGACGTCCCGGGCGCGGCTCTCCCCCGCGGTGTTGCCCAGGCTCCGGTACATCTCCAGGGCTTGTGCCGCCGGCTCGCGGGCCTCCTCGTGCCGGCCCGCGCCGATGAGCACCTCGGCCAGCGACCGCCTGCTGCGCGCCTGCCACCAGCGGTCGCCGAGCTCGTCGAACGCCTCGATGGCCTGGCGGACCGAGTCCGCCGCCTCGTCGTGCCGGTCCAGCCGCCCGTACGCCCGCCCCTCCGAGACCCGGGTGCGCGCCACGCCCCAGGTGTCACCGAGCCCCTCGAGCATCTCCTTGGCCTGCCGGACGAAGATGAGCTCGCGCAGGCCGTTGCGCGGATCCCCCACTTCCCCGGCGGCGCGCAGGCAGCGGGCCTCCTCCCACTGCTCGCGCCGGAAACGGAACGCCTCGGCCGCGCGCTCCAGGGCGGGCGCGGCGAGGCTGAACTTGGTCTCCGCGGCGGCGCGCTCGCCCGCCGCGTACAGGGCCCGCCCTTCGGCCGCCAGGACCTCGCCGAGCACGCGCAGCGTCTGTGCCTCGGAGTAGCGGTTGCCGTTGCGGCGGAAGACGGCCAGTGCCTCCTCCAGGAGTTGCCTGGCCTCCTCCGAACGCCGCTGGGCGAGCCTCAGCTCCGCCAGGTTGCGCTGGGTGCGGGCGTGCCACCACTGGTCGCCCTCCCGCTGGAACGTCTCGATGGCCTCCAGCAGGTAGCGCTGGCCCTCGTCGATGTTGCCCGCGCCCCGCAGGTTCATCCCCACGGCGCGCAGCGCGCGGGCCCGCCACCAGGTCTCGCGCAGCCCGGTGAAGATCTCCAGAGCCTCGGTCTGGTCGGCCAGCGCCCGCTCGGCCTGCCCCTGGCCGCTCATCACCGTGGCCCGTTCGAGCAGGGCGATGCCCAGCGAACGGCCGTCGTCCAGGCGCCGCGCGGCCGTCCAGGTCAGCTCGGCGACCGTCCGCCACTCCTGCCAGAACCCCCGCAGCGAGTGGAACAGCGAGCAGGAGGCCCGGCCGAGCCGCCACACCAGCCCCCACATCTCCCGTTCCGCGGCCTGGTCGAGCAGCGCCAGCAGGGCGGGCCGCTCGCTGCTGAGCCAGTCGGTCGCGGTGTGCTCCGGTACGGTCGGCGCCGCGCCCCCGCCCGCCCCGCCGCCGGGCCCCGAGCGGCGGTGCCAATCCTGCGGCCAGCGGTGGGCGGCGACCGCCTCGGCCCGCTCCCGGTAGCCGTCCAGGACGCGTTCGATCGCCGCGCGGCGCTCGTCGCCGGAGTCCTCCCGCTCGGCCCGCTCCCGCGCGTACAACCGGACCAGGTCGTGCAGGCGGTAGCGCATCCGGCCGGTGGCGTCGGTGCCGGTGCACTCCACGAGCTGGGCGTCCACCAGCGCCTCCAGGTGGTCGCCGCCCTCCAGGTCGGAGACGTCCAGCAGCGCGCCCGCCACCCAGGCCTGCACGTCCGGCGCGGCCAGCAGTCCCAGCGCCCGCAGCAGCCGCCGCTGGGTGCGGGTGCAGTCGTCGTAGCTGAGCTGGAGGCTGGCACGGACGCTGCTGTCGATGTTGCGGGCGACCTCCAGCTCGTCCAGGCGGCGGCGCCGCTCGTCCTGGAGGCGGCCGGCCATCTCGCGCAGCGTCCAGCCCTCCCGGGCCGCGAGCCGCCCGCCGCAGATGCTGATGGCCAGCGGCAGGCGGCCGCACAGCTCCACGATCGCCGCCGCCGACTCCGGGTCGGCGGCCACCCGGCCGTCCCCGGCCAGCCGCCGCAGCAGCTCCACGCCGTGCGCCTCGGTGAACTCGTGCAGCCGCAGGTCGAAGGTGTTGCGGAGGTAGAGCGGCTGGCGCGAGGTGACCAGCACCGCGCAGCCGCCGGCGGGCGGCAGCAGCGCCTGCACCTGGTCGCCGTCGTGCGCGTTGTCCAGCAGGACGAGCAGGCGGCGGTCCCGCGCCCACGTCCACCACAGCTTGCGCAGCTCCTGCAGGCCGCCCGGGTCGGTGGTGAGCCGCACGCCCAGCGCCAGCAGGAAGCCGATCAGCACCTCCTCGGGCCGTACCCGCGCCTCCTCCGGCCCGCCGGAGCGACCCCTCTCCCCGTCGCCCCCGCCGGGGGACGGCTCGCCCGGGGGAGCGGTGGGGAGGTCGCCGCGCAGGTCGAAGTAGAGCTGGCCGTCGGGGTAGTCTCCGGCGATCTCGTGCGCGAACCGGGCGGCCAGCGCCGACTTGCCCACCCCGGCCGGGCCGTGCACCGACACCACCAGTGGCGCGGCGGGCGAGCGGGCCTCGGGGGCGAACGCCCTGCGCAGCCGCGCCAGCGACCGCCCGCGCCCGGTGAAGTGCGCGGTCACCGGCGGCAGCTGGGCGGGGATCATCGGCGGGGCCGGGTCGCCCTCGCCACCGCCGCCGCCGGCCGGGGGAAGTCCGGTCTGGCCGCCCCAGGCCGCCAGCCCCGCCAGCACCGCGACCCCGCCGATCACGGCCACGCGCGCGGGCTCGGGGAGGCTCAGGGACTCCAGCGAGGTGGTGACGGCGGTGATCAGCGCGGTCAGCCCGCCGACGATCCACGGCGCCGCGAGCCGGGCCCTGCGGCGGACGGCCGGGGAGGGACCGGAGCCCTCGCCGGGCGCCGTCCCGCGCGCGGACTCGGACAGGGGCCGGGACGAAGGCGGGGGCGGTGAGGGCGGTTCGGACGGTCCCCTCGGCATGCGCGCCCCCTCGTCCCAGCGGACCCGGGCCCGGCCGCGGCGGGCCGTCCCGGGCGAACCGGTCCGGCGACCCGTCCCGGCGACCTACGCGATTCCCCCGAAAGACCTACGATCTCGGGAATCGGACGCGGTTCCCACCCTTTTACGGCGACGAGGCGATGACTTCTTCGTGATCATGCGGGAGCGCCGGTGTCCAGGGAGGCCTCGATCTCCAGCACGATCTGCACCTTCTCGCCGAGGGCCAGCGCGCCGCCCGGGACCGTGGACGAGTCGCCCACCTTGAAGTCCAGCCGGTTGATCTCCGTGCTGGCGGTGAACCCGGCCCGGGCGCCCTTGAACGGGTCGTCGGTGCGGAACGGGTCGGGCCCGAAGCCCTCGATCTCCAGGTCCAGCGTCACCGGCCGGGTCACCCCGCGCAGCGTCAGCTCGCCGTCCAGGAGGAACGCCGAGCCCGCGGCCCGGACCCCGGTGGAGCGGAAGGTCATGGTCGGGTGCTTCTCCACCTCCAGGAAGTCGGCCGACCGGACGTGGTCGTCGCGCTGGGCGTTGCCGGTGTCGATCGAGCCCAGGTCGATGGTCGCGGTGACCTCCGACTCCAGCGGGTTCTCCGCGGTGACCACCCGGCCCTCGAACGTCCCGAACCGGCCGCGCACCTTGCTGACCATGAGGTGGCGGACGGTGAAGCCGACGGTGGAGTGCACCGGGTCGATCGTCCAGGTTCCGGCGACATAGCCGGGGATCTCGACAGTCTGGGTCGTCATCGTGTCTCCTTGGTTCTGCACGGTAAGAAGGTTCTGATCAGTGACCCGCTTCCGGTGAGTGCGTTACCTATGGCTGGTGCGTCACTTCCGAAAGGGAACCGTTCTCATCGTGCGGAAGCCCTGCGGAGGGCACAAGAAGGCACTTTCACCTGCCCTGGTCACCTGGAGATAACCATGCAGAACAGCGGCACCGAGCACGGTCCCGCGCCGTCCGCCCCGGCGGGGCCGCTGCCCTTCGGCCGGCTGCACCCGCCCACATGCCGGGGGCGGGAGGTGCTGGACCGGGTCGGCGACAAATGGTCGCTGCAAGTACTGGCGGTCCTCGCCGACCGGACCATGCGGTTCGGCGAGCTGCGCCGGGCGATCGACGGCATCAGCCAGCGGATGCTCACCGTCACGCTGCGCAACCTGGAGCGCGACGGGATCGTGAACCGGACCATGTACCCCGTGATGCCGCCGCACGTGGAGTACGCGCTCACGCCGCTCGGCAAGACCCTGTTGGAGGCCACCTCGGCGTTCATCATCTGGGCCGAGGCGCACGTGGAACTGATCGAGAAGGCCCGCGCCGACTACGACACCCGCATGGCGGACGCGAGCGGGCCGGAGGGCTTCAGGACGTCCTGAAACCACCCTCCGGCGGGGCGGCGTCTTCCGGCAGGTCGGCATCGCAGAGGGCGCAGACGTAGTGGTCGTCCTTCACGAGGTTGAGCTCGCCGCACGCGCCGCAGCGGCGGAAGGTGAACGGGTGGGTGAAGCCGTCCGGGCGCCGCCGCAGGCCCGCCGCGTCCAGCGCGGCGGCGACCTGCGGCCAGGACTCCACACCGGGGAGGTAGCCGGTGGACTGGTTGCTGACCGCGACGACGACCGCGGCGGTGGCGGCCCCGTCCGGGCCGGACGCGTCGAAGGTGATCTCACCGGCGGCCAGCACGGGTCCGCCGCCCGCGCACGCCACGTGCTCACTGCGCCGCGGGGCGAGCCGGAGCGTCCCGCCGAGGTCGACCACGTAGGTGAACGGCTCGCCGCGCTCGTCCGGCTCCCGCCCTCCGAGCCAGGCCCGCAGGTCGCCGAGGGAGCGGATCGGAGCCCCGCCCTCCCCGGGTCGCACCCGCGCGCGGATGCCGGACGGCCCCGCGTACGCGTACCGCACGGGACGACGCGGCGGTTCGTGCTCGGAAGGCATGGGCCGATAATCGGATGTCCGTGATCGCGGACGCGAGGTGATTTTGGCCGCGCCGCGGCGGAGGCGGCCGGCGCGATCGCGATGTTCGGCGAGAAATACGGGGACACCGTCCGGGTCGTCGATATCGGCGACGCCTCCCGCGAGCTGTCGACGCCTTGATTGCTGAGCCTTGCGGCGTATCGTCCGATTTATCGGGCGAGAGGAGTTCAAGGGTGCTTCGCGTGTTCTGCTTCGGTGATCTCGGTGTGACGGTGGAGGACGTGTTCCTGATCGACCCCGACCCGGTCCGGGGCGGACGCGAACGCGGCGTCCGGGTCGAGCTGCGGCTGCTCGACCCGGAGCCGTGGCGCGGCTCGATCAACGCCTCCCAGCGGGTGGTGGCCGACCGCGCCGTCTGGCGGGCCGACTTCCTGGAGACCGCCGCGGGCGGCCCCGGCACCAAGGACCGCATGCACCACCACCCCGGAATGATCGACAACGAGCCGGGGCGGCGCGTCTTCAGCGAGGACCTGACCGCCGACCCCATGGGCTGGCTGGAATCGCAGCTCGCCGACGCCGTCCCGCTGCTGGAGGCCGCCAAGGTCGACTCCCCCGAGGACTACCGGGCCTCCGCCGACGCGCTGCGCGAGAACCTCGACGAGGTGGTCACCAGCGTGTCCACCGTCCTGGACCGCGTCCGGGCGGGCGACCTGGCCAAGGTCGCCGTCGAACCCGGCCCGTCCCGCTAGAGGAAGGCCGCCCGCACCTGGAGCAGCCACACCTCCACGGCATCCTCGTCAGGCCGGTCCGGCAGCGGCGTCGCGGCCGCGTCGAAATCCTGCTCCGCCTTGGCCAGGACGGCCTTCGCCTCCTCCAGGTCGCCCCCGGCCACCCGCTCACCGAAGTCCCGGTACCACTGCGGATCCGCCAGCCGCACCGTCAGCACGCCCGTCCGGTACAGCTCCAGCCCCTGGTGGACGAGCCTGCCCAGATGCCGGGCGTGCTTGGCCGTCCGCTTCCGCGTGTCCGCCGAGAACGACCCGTCGCCCCGGCCCTCCAACCGGCGGAACTGCGACACCGCGTACCCGAAGTAGGCGTCCCGCACCCGCTGCGCCGACAGGAACGCCTCCCTGATCCCGATCAGCCGCTCCCCCAGCTCCGTGCGGACCTCGTACTCCTCCAGCCATAGCAGCTCGGTCACCGTGGGGTTCACCCCCAGGCACAGGCCCGCGAACTTGCCCGCCTCATGCTGGGTGACGTCCGGGTTCGTGGTGACCTTCGTGGCCTGCTTCCCGGTAGGCGGCCGCAACCCGTGGAACAGCGCCGTCGGCGCCGCGAACACCCCCAGCCGGTCCACGTCCGACTCCGGCGTCGCCAACCCGTAGGCCGTGGACCCCACGACCCCCGACAGCAGCACATTGGTGACCTCGACCACGACGGCCCTCCTAGTACGAGCGGCCCTTCCATCCTGAACACCCCGCCCGCACCCCCGCACCCCCTTTTCCGAGGGCTGCGGCACGCACGGCTCCGCTGAGAAACCGTCCCGCTCATGGCGAAGGCCCCGTCCTCCTCACGAGAACAGGGCCTCTCACCTACGTCGGGCTGGCGGGATTTGAACCCACGGCCCCCGGCACCCAAAGCCGGTGCGCTACCAAACTGCGCCACAGCCCGCCTGACCCGAGCAGTGTAGTGCCGATCAGCCCAGAACGCCTCGCCCATTACCGCCCGGACACGAGCATCCCCGAAACCCTGTACTCTACGGTTGGCGATCGACGCGCCGCCCTCCCCGGGCCGGCGCCGACTCCACGCGGGCGTAGCTCAATGGTAGAGCCCCAGTCTTCCAAACTGGCTACGCGGGTTCGATTCCCGTCGCCCGCTCCCACCATGAAGGCCCAGGCCAGAGGCATGATCCCCGGTCCTGGGCCTTAGCGCTCTCTAAGATCCTTTCCGCTTTCGTGCCCGTTGCGTGCCCGATCCCTTCTCGGTGCCCTTCTCAGGCTTGCCGGCGAGCGACCTTGAACGCCTCCCCCAGCGCCGCCGCGATCACCCGGTCACGCTCCTGGCTCGCGTGCTGGTACATCAGCGCCGCCCGCGTCAAGGGCGGCGGCGCTCTCGTCGCCACCTCGCCCAACAGCAGTCAGGGGGCACGCGCCGCCGCCATCCGCCGGTCGACCGCGAACGTCACCGCGACGATCATGACCGGGGTGAGCACGGTGGTGATGGCGGGTGCGCCGATCGTGGCCGACAGCGGCCCGCCCGAGCACTGCTCACCCGCCTGCCGCCGGCGCGCCCCGAAGGCGTCCGGCGGCTGACCCGCCGTTCGGCTCTGGACAGTCGGACGGGTGCGGTGTTCGCTTGACTGGGCGGGCGGAGGGCGGTGGGCCCATGGTGCTGCGGAGGGACCGGCGGCGGGTTCACGGCTGGTGGCTGCTGATGGCGGCCGCCGCGATCGGTGCCGTCGCGTCGCTGGCCGCCGCGTCGCTGCCCGCGCTGGCCGGGTCGGCGCTGGTGGCGGTGGCCGGCGGGTTCGCGGGGGTCCTGGCCGTACGGGCGGAACGCTCGATCGAGCGCAACGCACCCGTGAAGCCGTCACGCGAACTCCAGGGCAGGCCGCCGAGGGTGCGGGACCTGGACGATCCCCTCGCGGTCGGCGTCCATCCGGCGCTGTCGCAGACCACGGAAGCGGGGACGGTCGACAGGTGCCCGCCGTTCGTCCGGCGGGACCGCAGCGGTGACGTGGAGGCGGCGCTGCGGCGCGGCGGGTTCGTCCTGGTGGTCGGCGAGTCCACGGCGGGCAAGACCAGGGCGGCCTACGAGGCGATGCGCGCCTGCCTGCCCGACCACGTCTTCGTCCGGCCGCGTTCGCGGGAGGACCTGCCCGAGGCGCTGCGGTCGGCGGCGCGGCACCGGCGGAGCGTGGTGTGGCTCGACGACCTGGAGTTGTACCTGGGCCCGAACGGGCTGACGGCCGGCATGATCGGTTCCCTGCCGGCCACGCCCCGGCGGCGCACGGTCGTGCTGGCCACGATGCGCTCGCACGAGCGGGCCCGCTACAGCCCGCGGTTCGCCCAGGCCGCCGAAACGCACGACAGGCACGCGATGCGGCTGGCCGGCGAGGTGCTGAACCTGGCCCATGAGGTCCGCATCGAGCGCCTGTGGTCGGACCGGGAGCGGGACCGTGCGGCCGGCGGCGTGGACGATCGCCGGATCGCCCGGGCCCTGGAGCAGGCCGACCGGTTCGGCGTCGCGCAGTACCTTGCGGCCGGACCGCAGTTGTTCCAGGAGTGGCGGGACGCGTGGGGATCGTGGCCGGAGGGCAGGCCGCGCGGAGCGGCGCTGGTGGCCGCGGCGGTCGACGTCCGCCGCGCGGGCTACCACCAGCCGCTGCCGATCGCGTTCCTGCGCACGATGCATGAGGCGTACCTGGCGGAGCCGGGCCGTTCCTACCTGCGGCTGGAGTCGTGGGAGGAGGCGCTGGCGTGGGCCACCGAGCCGCTGCACGCGACGAGCAGCCTGCTCATGCCCGCCGGGGACGATCACTACGTCGCCTTCGACTACCTGGCGGACGCGGTCGACGACACCGGCCCGGCCCCGGAGGTGCCGGACCACGCCTGGGAGGCCGTGACCGCGTTCGTCCCGGCGGCGGACGCGGTGGAGGTGGGCTGGGCGGCGTTCCTGCGCCATCGGCCGGACCTGGCCGAGCGGGCGCTGCTCAGGTCCCTGGCGGACGGCCATTACGACGCGGCGCTCGACTTCGCCGCGATCATGCGGGAGACCGACCGGGAGGAGGACGTGATCGCCGCCCTGGGACGGGCGGTGCGTGCCGCCGCCTCCGCCGGGGCGCCACCGGAGAAGATCATCGAACTCCGGGCCGCGATCGCCTGGTGGATCGGCAACCGCTACGAGAACCGGGGCGATGCGCGCACCGCACACGATCTCGCCCGGGAGGTGGTCGCGGACGCCACGATCCTTCTCGGCGCCGACCATCCGCGGACGCTGAGCAGCCGCATCACGCTCATCCGCCAGATCGGCGATCTGGGGCGTCCGGAGGAGGCCCTGGCCATGGCGGGCGAGGTCGCCGAGACCGCCCTGCGCGTGCACGGCGCCGACCATTGGATCTACAGTTCGGCGCGGTTCGAGGTCGCGGTCTGGACGCATTTCGCCGGCGACTCCCGCGGCGCCGTCCGGCTGTGGCAGGAGCTGGTGGACGACACGCTGACCCCCGGCCCCAAGGCCGTCGAGGACTCACTGCGCAACATCACCGGGGTCCTGGCCCGCATCGGCGATCCGGCCTTCCACGCCGAGCTCGCCGGCTGGCTGGAGGCGCTGGCGGCTCGCGCCCGCGACGAGGGGCGCCTCGACGACCGGAACGCGGTCACGCTGCTGAGGACGCTCGCTTCATGGGTGGGTGAACTGGGCGACCCGGCACGGGCGCGGGACATCGCGCAGGCGGTCCTCGACGAGGGCGCCGCAACGCTCGGACCCGACGACGCCGGCGTGCTGGAGGCACGGCTCGTCCTGGCACGCCAGGAAGGGGAACTCGGGAACATCGCGGAGGCGCGGGCGCTGAGCCGGGACACCGCGGAGGCGGCCTCCCGCATCTACGGCGACCTGCACCGGCTGACGATCTGGGCCCGGGAGGAGCAGGCCCGCTGGGCCGCCCCAGACCGCCCCTCACAGCCCCCGGACGGCCCGCCCGATCTCGCGGGTCAGCCGTGGTGATGGCGGGTGTGCGTCCCGGATAGACCGGCCGGCGTCCGGGTTTCGGTGCCGGGCTCGACCACGACGAACTGGCCCATCATGCCCTGGTCCTCGTGGTGCAGGAAATGGCAGTGGTACATGTACGGCCTGACGGGGTCGACGTGCTCGGAGAAGGCGACCGCGATCCTGACCTTGCTCTTGCCGGGGACGAAGACGGTGTCCTTGAGGCCGCGGATCTGCGCGGGGGGCGGCGCTCCGTCGACGTCCAGAACGCTGAACGCGGTCCCGTGGATGTGGAAGTTGTGGGCGAAGGCGGTGTTCTGGATCTCCCAGATCTCGGTGGCCCCGGCGGGCACGACCTCGTCGATGCGGCCCATGTCCATGGTCCTGCCGTTGATGTCGTGGTGGCCCAGGACGAACCTGCGGACGCGGGCGCCGGGCGGCGGCTCGATCGCCGGGTCGCCCGGCAGCCGGGCCGGGATCGGGGCCGCGGCGGTGAGCCGACCGGCCGCCTCGATCGTCAGCAGGTCGAGATCGTCCTTCTCGCCGCCGGCTGCGTCCACGGCGCGCCCCGCGCGCTCGGCCACGCTGTCGAGCGTCACCCGCTCACCCGCCGCGAAGTCGACCAGCACCTCCGCCCGCTCGCCCGGGCTGAGCCTCACCCGGTCGACCTCGAGCGGCGCGGCCAGCAGGCCGACGTCGGTGGCGATCAGGTGGAAGCGGCGCCCGTCACCGAACCCGACCCGGTACACGCGGGCGCCGGAGGCGTTCAGCAACCGGAACCGGACACGCGCGGCCCCGACCCGCAGGAGGGGCCGGTAAGTGCCGTTGACCAGGATCGTCCGGCCGGCGAAACCGAACTTGCCGCGCCCTATCGCGCTCTCGTCCAGCGAGCCGTCGGAGGCGAGATCCCGGTCCTGGAGGATCAGCGGGATGTCGTCCACGCCGTAGGAGCGGGGCAGGGCGGGCGTGTCCGGGGCGTCGATGATGAACATCCCGGCGACGCCGCGGTAGATGTGCAGCTCGGTGCGGCCATGGGGATGGGGGTGGTACCAGGCGCTGGCGGCGGGCTGGTCGATGGTCCACTCCGGTGTCCAGATCCCGCGCGGGGCGATGAGCTGGTGCGGGCCGCCGTCCGCCGCGGCGGGCACCCGCACCCCGTGCCAGTGCAGCGTCGTCGTCTCCGGGAGCCCGTTGGCGATCCGCATCGCCACCCGGTCACCGCGCGAGGCGCGCAACGTCGGGCCGAGGTAGGGGCCGTTGACGCCCCAGGTCGCGGCCTTCTTGCCGGGGAGGAACTCGGTGCGTCCCGGCCGCAGGTTCAGCCGGTACCGGCGGACGCCGTCGGCGCCGCGGCGGGGCCGCAGCATCGGCGGGATCCGGAGCGGGTTCTGCGGCGCGGAGACCCTGGAGGAAGCCGGCCCGCACCCGGCGGCCAGTCCGGCCAGCCCGGCGACGGCGAGGAATCTACGGCGTTTCATGCGGTCTCCGACAACGTTGGGAAGATCAACACATGGCTCCGTTGTCATGACCGCGGAAAGAGGACGCCGCATGAAGCGCGGGAGTCCCCCGGTTCATCTCGCGGTGACGATCCTGTGCCGCTACCGCGTGTCGAAGGCGGTTCTCGAGTCCCGTATCCCGGTGGCGTTGTCCTCGGCCCATTGCGCCAGGGGCCGGACGACCTCGAGCAGGCCCAGCCCGCGCGGGGTGAGCGCGTAGTCGACGCGCGGCGGTTTGGTGTCGCGGACGGTCCGGGTGACCAGGCCGTCCCGCTCCAGCCCCCGCAGCGTCGCGCTCAGCATCCGCTGGGTGATGGGGCTGCTCAGCCGGCGCAGTTCGTTGAACCGCCGCGTGGTGCCGCCGAGCCGGCAGACGACCACCACGGACCATTTGTCGCCGATCCGTTCGAGCACGTCGCGGACCAGATCGCGGTCCTGCTCGCACGCGACGGAGTCCGGGTCGTCCGGCTCCGTGATCGGATGCGCCATGGCCCGTAGTGTACGGAAGGTACCAGGTACCGTCGGCCCCTCTCGCCCAAGGAAGTCCCGTTCATGGCTTTCACCGAGGAAGAGATCGAGTACCTGCGGTCGCAGCCGCTCGCGCGGCTGGCCACCGTCGGCGGGGACGGGCAGCCGGACGTGGTGCCGGTCGCGTTCGAGTTCGACGGGACGGGCTTCTGGATCGGCGAGATCCGGTCACGTCATTACCGGCGGGCGCGGGGCGCGGCGGGGCCGGTCAGTGGGGCGGCGTGCCCGCCTGGCGGCGGAGCCGCTCCAGTTCGCGGCGGTCGCGTTTGGTGGGACGTCCCGCGCCGCGGTCGCGCCGGGCGATCGGGATCAGCGCCTCGCGCGGGGGCGGCGGCGGGCTCTTGTCGATCAGGCATTCCTGGGCGATGGGCGCGCCCACCCGCTTCTTGATGATCTTCTGCACGACCACGATCCGCTCGCGGCCGTCCAGCCGCAGCCGCACCTCGTCGCCCGGCCGGACCACGGAGGCCGGCTTGACGCGCACGTCGTTCACCCGGACGTGCCCCGCACGGCACGCGTTGGTGGCCATGGACCGGGTCTTGACCAGCCGCACCGACCACAGCCAGACGTCCACCCGGACCGACCCGCCCTCACCCTCCATGCCCCGACCCTAGCCGGTCAGCCGGAGTGGACGATGGCCACGGGGCCGTGGGCGTGGTGGATCACGCCGTGGCTGACCGAGCCCAGGCCCGGGACGTTCAGCCAGTTGTGGTCGTGGGTGCCGACGACGACCAGGGCGGCCCGGCGGGACGCCTCGCAGAGGGCGGTGACGGGATGCTCGCGGACGATGTCCGCGACGACCTCGACGTCGGGGAAGGCCTCGCGTACGGGGGCCTGGGCGCGGACTACCTCCTGTTCGAGCTTCTCCACGACCGCCGCGGCGCCGGCGTCGCCGCCCTCGCCGGGCAGGGCGGCGCCGTTGACCCGCCAGGCGTGCAGGACGCGGACGCGGGCACCGCGCACGGCGGCGGCGTCGAAGGCGTACCGGAGCGGGCCGGTGGGATCCGACACCAGGTCGACGCCGGCGACGACCTCGCCGCCGACGAACGCGGCGGCGCCGCCGGCGGACACGGCCTCGCCGCGCACGATCACGACCGGCGCGGCGGTGTGCCCGGCCAGCCGCAGCCCGGTGGAGCCGAGCAGCAGGCTGGCGAATCCGCCCCGGCCGCGATGGCCCACCACGAGCTCGAAGGCGCGCCGGGACCGGTCGGCCAGCGCGACGGTGATCGCCTCGGCGACCAGCTCGGTGGTCACCTCGATCCCGGGCCGGTGCTCCCGGGCGGTCCGCGCGGCCTCGGCGAGGGTCTCCTCGCCCGCCTCGGCGACGCTCTCGGCGATCTGCCCGGGCGCGAACAGCGGCAGCTCGTACAGGCCCCGGTCGATGGCGTGCACGATGTGCAGCGGCCGGCCGCGCAGGGCGGCCTCGTCGGCCGCCCACCGCACCGCGCGGGAGGCGGGCGGCGATCCGTCGGTGCCCACGACGATGGGGTCGGTCATCGTTCTCAGCTCCCTCCGCTTGCCTGCGTCACGGTGTTCTTTCCCAGCCGCGCAGCGGCGGGTGCGTGCCCAGGCGGCGCGGGTCGCGGCTGCGGTAGACGATGCAGGGGCGGGTCAGGTAGCCGATCGGCGCGGTCAGCATGTGCACCGGGCGCGTGAACGCCCTGGCTCAGGTAGGGAACTGGGTCCTCCGCTGGGGCCTTTTCACTGCGGCACGACCAGAAATCGGGCCCGGGATGCCCCATAGCCGGAACGGGTCAGCGTGCGGCGAGCCGGGCGTCCCCACCCGTCCTGAGCCCGGCGGGCGGCCCCCCGTCCGCCGCGGGCAGGTGCGCCAGGATCCGCCGGGCCGCGCCCATCAGCTCGGACACGTCACCGCACGCCAGCTCGTAGGTCACGCTGGCCCCCTGGCGCCGGGCGGTCACGATCCCGGAGCGGCGCAGCACCGCGAGCTGCTGGGAGAGGTTGGAGGCCTCCACCTCGATCTCCGCGAGCAGGTCCCGGACCGGTCTGGGCCCCTCGCGCAGCAACTCCAGGACCCGGACGCGCACCGGGTGGCCGAGCGTCTTGAACAGCTCGGCCTGCGCCCGGTGCGGGGGGACCGGCATCCCTCAGGCCCTCGTCCAGGGGCCGTGGGGGACGCGGGCGCCGTCGTTCACGCGCCCGGCTCCCGGTCATGGTCACGCTCGCCCTCGGCGGCGTCCTCGGGAACGGAGATGTGCCCCGCGGGCACCGCGGGCTCCTCGGAGACCCCCAGCTCACGGCGCAGCCGCTCCAGGTCGGTACCGCCCCCGCTGTACTTCAGCTTGCGCGCGACCTTCGTCTGCTTGGCCTTGGCACGACCGCGTCCCATACGCCCGACCTCTCTCGTGCAAGGGCCACGTCACCCTTGAACGACGCGGCCCGCTCTATCGCCGACTCATGCTGAGCACGTCCGCGATTCTAGCCAATTGAAAATTTGTTCAACTCGAACTCCGTATGTGACGGCCCCCACATCGCGGCCCGGGCACGCCGCGACCGGAATCGATCACGCTGCGTCACCGGGCGGGTCGCGACCGTCCGGTCCGGGCCCGCGCCCCGACCGCACCCGGTCGTCCGGCAGGGCGACGACCAGCGCCGATGAGAAGGCGGGGGCACGCCGTGCGGGCGGCTCGACTACGGGCCCGAGTCCGCTAGCGTCTGGGTAGCCAGCTAGCGGAAAGGACCACATGGCGGAGAAGGTCATCCTCGTCGACGACATCGACGGCACCGAGGACAGCGATGTCGCCAAGCGGGACTTCGACGTCCTCGGACGGAAGTTCACGATCGACCTGAGCGACGCGAACGACAAGCGCCTTCGCGACGCGCTCGACACCATCGAGACGTTCGTCGCCAAGGCCCGCGAGGTGAAGGCCGCCGGACGGGGACGCAAGGCCGCGAGCCCGGCCAAGATCAAGGGGTACACCAACTCCGACGTGCGCGAGTGGGCCCGGGAGAACGACGTCGAGGTCTCGGCCAAGGGCGTGATCGCCGACGAGGTGTACGCGGCGTTCATCGAGGCCCACCCCGACGCGGCGCCCGACGGCAGGCCCGGCGGCACGCCCGGCTCGGAGGCGGCGCCCGCGGACGCCTCCGGCGACGGGACGGGCGGCGACGCCTAGCATCCCGCGCCCGGCACACGATCACCGCACGACGGACGGGCGGCGCGTGAACGCGCCGCCCGTCCGCGTTCCCTGGCGGTGGCGACCGCTCCGGCGGAGGCGACGCTGACGCAGCCGATCGCCAGCCACTGCGGCCAGGACGGCCGTTCCGACAGCAGGACCAGCCCCGCCATGGCCCCGGCGGCCGGTTCCAGGCTCACCATCACGGCGACGACCCGTTCCGGGAGGCGGCGCAGCGCGGCCTGGTCGAGCGACCAGGGGATCACGGCCGAAACCAGCGCGGTGGCGGCCCCCGCGAGCAGCACGTCGCCGCGCAGCAGGGCGGTCCCCGCGGCGGCCGGCCCGAACGGCAGCACCAGCAGCGCGGCGAACGCCACCGCCCAGGCCAGCTCGGACCCGTCCGGGCGGCGTGCGCCCGCGCGCCTGTTCAGCACCAGGTAGGCGGCCATGAACCCGCCCGACACCAGCGCGAACGCGATCCCCGCCAGGGGCGCGGGCCCGCCGCCGGGCGGGTGGATCAGCACCACGCCGGCCGCGGCGAGGGCGGCCCAGGCCAGGTCGGCCGGACGCCGCGAACCGGCCAGGGCCAGGGCGAGCGGGCCGAGGTACTGGACGGTCGAGGCGATCCCCACCGGCAGGTGCTCCATGGCCGGGTAGATGAACTGCATGCCCGCGATCGCCAGCCCCAGGCCGCCGATCAGGGGCAGCGCTTCCCGCCGCGGCGGACTCGGCCGCCACAGCACGAGCAGGATCGCGGCGGCGAACGCCAGGCGCAGCGTGACCACCCCCGCCGCGCCCGCCTCCCCGAACATGCCCTTCCCCAGCGCCTGGCCGGTCTGGACGGCGAGGACGCTGCCGAGCACGAGCAGCGGCGCCGGAACGCTCCCGGCCCACCGGCGGTGATCTTCCATACCGGCAGTCTGCGAAGGCCCCACCGTTCGGGTCCATCGAAAGATTCCGCACTGTTTCGTGTTGAATGGCCGCATGATCGACCCTCGGCTGCAGACACTCCGCGTCCTCCAGGAGGAGGGCACGGTCACCGCGACCGCCGAGGTCCTGCACCTCACGCCCTCGACGGTCTCCCAGCAGCTCCGCCAGCTCGCCAAGGAGCTCGGCGTGCCGCTGCTGGAGGCGCAGGGGCGCCGGGTCCGGCTCACGCCCGCCGCGTACACCGTGCTCGAGCACGCCGACACGCTCTGCACGCAGTGGGAACGCGCCCAGGCCGATCTCGCCGCACACCGTCGGGGCACCTCGGGCCAGGTCCGGTTCGCGGCCGTGTCCAGCGCGCTGGCCGCCCTCGTCGCCCCGGCGGCCGCGCTGCTGCGCGCCGAGCATCCCCGGCTGGGCGTGGGGATGGCCGAGCAGGAGAGCGAGAAGGTGTTCTCGCTGCTGCTGGCCCGCCGTACCGACATCGCCGTGGTGATCCCGACGGCGGACGGCCCGCCGCCCGGCGATCCGCGCTTCGACCAGCGGCCGCTGCTGGACGAGCCGCAGGACCTCCTCGTGCCGCGGGGGCATCCGCTGGCGGCGGGCGGCGCGGTGGAACTGGCCGACGCCGCGCACGAACTCTGGATCGGCTGCCCGGACCGCCCCGACCAGCACCATCTGCTGCTCGCCTCGTGTGCCGCGGCCGGGTTCACGCCCGGCGTCGCGCACCACGCTAACGAGTGGTTCGCCGTCTCCGCCCTGGTCTCGGCCGGTTTCGGGGTCGCGCTGATCCCCCGGCTCGCGCCGCTGCCGCCCGGGGACGGGGCGGTCCGGGTGCCGCTGCGCGGCGAGCCGGTGCCGTCCCGGCGGATCATCACCTGCGTCCGGCGGGGCAGCGACCGGCAGCCGCCCATCGCGCACGGCCTGGACGCGCTGCGCCGGGCGGCGGACGGGCTGCGCGCGCAGGGCCGTCCGGCGACCGCCTAGGAGGCGGGCTCGGGGAGGCCGATCTGCTGGAGGGCCTCCCGCAGGACGGCCTCGTACGGCGTGCCGTCGTCGAGCCGGAGCCAGTGGCCGGTCGCGGCGGCGGTCGCGCCGACCACGGACGCGGCCAGGACGGCGGCGGCCAGCTCGCCGGCGCCGCTCCGCTCGGCGATCGCGGCGGCCAGTGGCGGCTCGATCGCCGCCATCGCCTTGAGGTATTCGCCGCGCAGCGACGGGTTGGAGGCGATCATGCGGATGATCGCCCGGTCCGGCTCGGCCGCGGTGTGGACCTCGATCACCGCGGCGACCAGCGCCTCGTGCGGCGACTCGTGCTCCGGGCGGGCCCGCAGCGCCGCCGCGATCTGCTCGCCGCGGTCCGCCGCGACGGCGCAGATCGCCTCCTCCCGGCTGGAGAAGTGGTTGTTGTAGGTGCGCGGCGAGACCCCGGCCAGTTCGGCGATCTGCGCGACGCGCACGTTCTCCGGGCCGTTCTCCAGGGCGAGGCGGAGGGCGGCGGCGCTGATGGCGGCGCGGGTGGCGAGCCGGTTGCGGGTGCGCAGGTCCAGGTCGTCCATGCGGGCGAGTCTAGCGGATGCCATTGCACGCCCCGCAGAACATGCGTGTCACGCAACTTGTGCGTGGCACGCAAGTTGTGGTTACAGTAGCGGCGTCAGGGATTGGCACTCCAGGACTGAGAGTGCCAATGCGGGCCATCACGGATCCGGCCGGCGACACCCCACGCGCGGGGGTGGTCCGTCGCGGGCGTCGGCTCGGTCCGTCATGGCCGTCTTGTTCCGGGAGGACTGGAGCCTATGGCTGCAAAGATGATCGCGTTCGATGAGGAGGCCCGTCGGGGTCTGGAGCGCGGTATGAACCAGCTCGCCGATGCCGTGAAGGTGACCTTGGGTCCCAAGGGTCGCAACGTGGTGTTGGAGAAGAAGTGGGGCGCTCCGACGATCACCAATGACGGTGTGTCGATCGCCAAGGAGATCGAGCTCGAGGACGCGTGGGAGAAGATCGGCGCGGAGCTGGTCAAGGAGGTCGCCAAGAAGACCGACGACGTCGCCGGTGACGGGACGACGACGGCGACCGTGCTGGCCCAGGCGCTGGTGCGCGAGGGTCTGCGGAACGTGGCCGCGGGCGCCAACCCGATGTCGCTGAAGCGGGGCATCGAGGCGGCCGTCGAGCGGGTCAGCGAGGAGCTGTCGAAGCTGGCCAAGGATGTGGAGACCAAGGAGCAGATCGCTTCGACGGCTTCCATTTCGGCCGGTGACCCGCAGATCGGCGAGATGATCGCCGAGGCGATGGACAAGGTCGGCAAGGAAGGCGTCATCACGGTCGAGGAGAGCAACACCTTCGGGCTGGAGCTGGAGCTCACCGAGGGCATGCGCTTCGACAAGGGCTACCTGGCCCCGCTGTTCGTGACCGATCCGGACCGCCTGGAGGCCGGCCTGGACGACCCGTACGTGCTGGTCGTGGACGGCAAGATCTCCGCCGCCAAGGACCTGCTGCCCGTCCTGGAGCAGGTGATGCAGTCGGGCAAGCCGCTGCTGATCATCGCCGAGGACGTCGACGGCGAGGCGCTCCCCACGCTGCTGGTGAACAAGATCAAGGGCATCTTCACGTCGGTGGCGGTGAAGGCGCCCGGCTTCGGTGACCGCCGCAAGGCCATGCTCGGCGACATCGCCACCCTGACCGGTGGGCAGGTGATCTCCGAGGACGTGGGTCTGAAGCTGGAGAACACCACGCTGGACATGCTGGGCCGTGCCCGCAAGATCGTGGTGTCCAAGGACGAGACCACGATCGTGGACGGTGCCGGTGACGCCAACGAGATCGCGGGCCGGGTGAACCAGATCCGGACCGAGATCGACGGCACCGACTCCGACTACGACCGGGAGAAGCTGCAGGAGCGGCTGGCCAAGCTGGCCGGTGGTGTCGCGGTGATCAAGGCCGGTGCGGCGACCGAGGTGGAGCTCAAGGAGCGCAAGCACCGGATCGAGGACGCTGTGCGCAACGCCAAGGCGGCCGTGGAGGAGGGCATCGTGCCCGGCGGTGGCGTGGCGCTGCTGCAAGCCGGGGCGGCGGCGACCGGTATCCCCGCCTTCGAGAAGCTGGACGTCTCCGGCGACGAGGCCACCGGTGCGGCGATCGTGCGCCGTGCGCTGGAGGAGCCGCTGAAGCAGATCGCGGTCAACGCCGGCCTGGAGGGCGGCGTGGTGGTCGAGCGGGTCCGCAACCTGACCCCGGGCGAGGGCCTGAACGCCGCCACCGGCGAGTACGTCAACATGTTCGAGGCGGGCATCCTGGACCCGGCCAAGGTGACGCGGTCGGCGCTGCAGAACGCCTCCTCGATCGCGGCGCTGTTCCTGACCACCGAGGCCGTCATCGCCGAGAAGCCGGAGAAGACCCCGGCCGCGGCCGGCATGCCCGGCCCCGGCGGCATGGACTTCTAGGCATGGACTACTGAACGAGTCCGAAAAGGGGCGGTCCGACAGGACCGCCCCTTTTTTCGATCATGGTGCTGCGGAAGTGCACAAAAGTCTTGCGCGAGAACAGAGGAGCCAGAGCGCCCGGACGCGCTAGCATCGCCCCGTGCTCATGCTTATGCACGTGCATTTGGGCGCCCATATGCATAAGCCGATGCATGAGCCGATGCACGGGATGGAAGGTGCGGGAACGAGCGGAACGGGGTGACGGCGATGGCGGCGGAGCGAACACCGGCGGTCCATCGGGCGATCATGTGCGTGGACGTGGCCGGTTACGGGGACCACCGGCGGACCAACCACGACCAGGTCGCGGTGCGCGAAGGGCTGTACAGGGCGCTGTGGCGGGCGTTCACCCGCTCCGGCCTGCGATGGGAGCGCTGCCACCGCGAGGACCGCGGCGACGGCGTGCTGATCCTGGTGCCCCCGGAGGTGCCCAAGGAGCTGCTGGCCGGCCGCCTGCCGGTGGAGCTGGCCTCGGCGCTGGAGGCCCACAACGGTGACGCCGGGCCGGAGGCGCGGATCCGGCTGCGCGCCGCGGTCCACGCCGGGGAGGTGCACCACGACGAGCACGGCGTGGCGGGGACGGCGATCAACCTGGCCTTCCGGCTGCTGGAGGCCGGCCCGCTGAAGGCGGCGCTGCGCGGGTCGCCGGGCGCGCTGGCACTGATCGCCTCCGAGTGGTTCTACGAGGAGGTGATCCGGCACCACCCGGCGAGCGATCCCAAGGCGTACCGCCAGGTGCCGGTGTCGGTCAAGGAGACGCGGACGCGCGGCTGGGTGCGCCTGCCGGGTCTGCCCGGCCTCCCCTCCTGGCCCGGGCCGGGCCCGGGCCGGGGCCAGGACGAGCCGCGCGGCCCGCGCCAGCTCCCCGCCGCGGTCCGCGACTTCGTCGGCCGCGATGAGGAACTGGCCCTGCTCGACGACCTGCTCATGCCCGGCACACCCGAGACCTCCGAGACCTCCGAGCCGTCCGGCACGAGCGGCGAGGGCGTGCTGATCGCGCTCGTCACCGGCCCGGCCGGAGTCGGGAAGACGGCGCTGGCCGTGCACGCCGCGCATCGCGCACGGCCGCGGTTCCCGGGCGGCCAGATGTACGTGGACCTGCGGGGATACGCCGCCGAGCCCGCGCTGTCACCCGAGCAGGCCCTGGAGGGCATGCTGCACGCGCTGGGCGTGCCCGCCGGGCGGATCCCCGCCCTGCCGGCCGCCCGGTCGGCGCTGTACCGGTCGCTGCTGGACGGCCGCCGCATGCTGATCGTGCTGGACAACGCCGCCTCGGCCGCGCAGGTCCGGCCGCTGCTGCCGGGCTCCCCCGGCTGCGCCGTGCTGGTCACCGGCCGCGGCGACCTGTCCGGACTCACCGCCCGCGAGGGCGCCCGCCCGCTGGGGCTGGCGCCGCTGGAACCCGCCGAGGCCTGCGCGCTGCTGCGCCGGATCGTCGGCGCGGAGCGGGTGGACGCCGCGCCCGGCGCCGCCGCGGACCTGGCCGCCCGCTGCGACCATCTGCCGCTGGCGCTGCGGCTCGCCGCCGAGCGCGCCGCCGCCCGCCCCGGCCTGCCGCTGGCGGGCCTGGTCCGGGAACTGGACGAGCGCAACCGCCTGGACGTGCTGGGCGCCGACGACGAGCACACCGCGCCGCGCACCGTCCTGTCGTGGTCGTACCGCGCGCTGCCGCCCCCGGCCGCCCGCATGTTCCGGCTGCTGGCGCTGCATCCGGGCGCGGAGTTCTCGCCGCCCGCCGCCACGGCCCTCGCCGGTGTCGACCCCGGCGAGGCGCGGCGGCTGCTCGACCGGCTCGTCCGGGCGCACCTGCTGGAGGAGGCGGTCCCCGGCGGCCGCTACCGCATCACCGGGCTGCCGCGCTGCTACGCCGCCGAACTGGCCGGCGCCGAGGAGTCCAGGCGCGACCGCTCCGCGGCGGTGCGCCGCGTCCTGGCCTGGTACCTGCACACCGCCGACGACGCGCGGCGGCTGCTGTGCCCGGGCCGCGTCGCGCCCCGCCTGACCGTGCCGGACGGCCCGCCCCCGCGCGGCTTCGCGTCCGCGCGGGAGGCGCGGGAGTGGTGCGAGTCCGAGCGGGCCAACCTGGTCGCCGCCGTGGGCCACGCGCCCGCGTCCGGCCACCACGACATCGGGTGGCGGCTCCCGCTGGCGCTGTGGACGCTCGCCCTTCCGCGCGGCCCGTGGACGGACTGGACCGCCGCCCACCGCGCCGCCCTCGACTCGGCCCGGCACGCCGGCGACGACGCCGGGGAGGCGTACGCGCTGGGCTCGCTCGGCTTCGCCCTGCAGGACCTCGGCCGTTTCGAGGAGGCGGCCAACCACTTCCTCAGCGCCCAGCTGATCTTCAAGTACGTCCGGGACCGGCGGGGCGAGGCCTGGGCGCTGCACGGCCTCGGCTACGCGCTGCGCCGCCTGCACCGCTACGACGAGGCGGTCCTGCTGCACCGCCAGGCGCTGCGGATCTCCACCGAGGTCGGCGACGCGGGCGGCCGGGCCTGGTCGCTGGGCGGGCTGGGCTTCGCCTTCGTCGGGCTGCGCCGCTACGCCGAGGCGCTGGACCACTTCGAGCGGGCCCTGGCCGTCGCCCGTGGCACCGACCGCCGCGCCGAGGGCTGGTCGCTGTACGGTCTCGGCCACGCCTACCAGACCCTGGGACGTCCCGAGCAGGCCACCGGCCACTACGGGCGGGCGCTGGAGATCTTCCGCGTGATCGGGGACTGGCAGGGCCAGGGCGAGACCCTCGACAGCCTCGGCAAGACCCATCTGAGGGCCGGCCGGCCCGAGGCCGCCCGCGCGTGCTGGACGCGGGCCCTGGAGGTGTTCCAGGATCTGCCCTCACCGCAGGCGGTCCGGGTCCGTGCCCGGCTGCTGATCCTCGACGACGACGCCGTCCGCGAACTCCCGGAGACCGAGGCGGCCGTGCCCTCCCCCTGACCTCAGCCGGCGGGGGCGGGCGCGGAGTCGGCCGACGCGGCGATGCGGGCGGCGATCCTGTCGACGTCGGCGCGTTCGGCGGGCGGGAGGGGCACGCCGGTGGACGCGCGGATCGCGGTGGCCTCCTCCAGCGACCGCGCCGCCTCGCCGGGATCGTCCAGCGCGCCCGCCAGGCCCTCCAGGGCGAGCGCGACCGCGCGCGGGTTCCCGGTGGCGCGGGCGGCGGCGAGCCCTTCCCGGTGCAGGCGCAGCGCGGACTCCCGGTCGCCGCGCAGTTCGGCGATGAAGCCGAGTTCGGCGAGGCTCAGGGCCAGGCCGGGGGTGCCGTCGGCACCGCGGCACCAGTCGAGCCACGCGCGCAGGTACGACTCCGCCCCGTCCAGGTCGCCGCGCCTCCGGGCGGCCAGGGCCAGCCCGATCTCGGCGAAGTTCTCCGCCCGCCGGTGCGACTCGGCCCTGGCCAGCCGTGCCGCGCGGCGGTGCAGGTCGTCGGCGCGGCCGTGACCGTCCCCGAGGTGCTCGAAGGCCGCCAGCGCCTCCCGCGTCAGTTCCGCACGACCGGCGCCGTCGCCCTCGAGCATCGCCATCCCGGCGCGCCAGGTCCGCGCCCGGGCGAGCAGCGCGGGGTCGGACGCCGGCGACGCGGCGCCGATCGCCTTGTCCAGGGCGCGCAGCGCCTCGCCGAGGCGTCCCCTCAGGAACCACGACCAGCACAGGGCGTTCACCAGCCGCAGCGCCGCCTCGGCCGCGCCGTCTTCCACGGCGGCGTCCAGCGCGGCCCGCATGTCGGCGCTCTCGGCGTCCAGGCGGGCCAGCCACTCGCGCTGGTCGTGCGAGCGCAGCCGCGGCTCGGCGCGTTCGGCCAGGTCGAGGTGGTAAAGGTAGTGGCGGCGCCGGGTCCGCTCGGATCGCCTGGTGGAGGCCGGCCAGGTCCAGCCCCAGTTCCTCCCGGAGGTGCTCGCGCAGCTCGTCGTAGGCGCGCAGGGCCTCGTGCTGCCGTCCCGCGCGGTAGAGGGCGCGCATGTGAGCGGCGCCGAGCCGTTCGCGAAGGGGATGGCGGGCGACATTGCTCGGCCAACGTCCAGGACGTGCTGGACGAGGCCGCCGGGGCGCTGGCCGGGCGCACCGTCGCCAACCTGACCAAACGGGACGCCGCGCCAGGCCCGCGCCATGGCCGAGCGGGTCGCCGGCCACGGAGCCGACTACCTGGACGGCGGCATCATGGCGGTCCCCCCGATGATCGGGAACCCGGGCGCCCTCGTCCTCTACAGCGGCTCGCGGCGCGCCTTCGACGCCCACCGCGGCACGCTGGAGGCCCTCGCCGGCGCGCGCTTCCTCGGCGGCGACGCGGGCCTGGCCCCGCTGTACGACCTGGCGCTGCTCAGCGCGATGTACGGCATGTTCGGCGGCTACTACCACGCGATGGCGCTGGTGGGCACCGAGAAGGTCACCGCGGAGGAGTTCACCCCGATGGTCGCCGACTGGCTCACCGCGATGCTGGCGGGGCTGCCGAGGGCGGCCCGGCACATCGACAGCGGCGACCACGTGACCGAGGTGTCCAGCGTCGCCAACAACGCGGCGGGCTTCCCCAACCTGGTCGACGCGGCCCGCGACAAGGGGATCGGCACCACGCTCCTCGAACCGATCGGCGAGCTGATCGACCCGCGCGTACGCCGAGGGCCACGGCGCCGACTCCCTGACCCGCCTGGTGGAACTGATCCAGAACCCCCGCCCCGCCTAGGGCACCGCCGGCAGGAGTCCACGGAGAACGCGAGGTCGTCCCCGCCCAGGCCGAGGGCGGGGACGACCTCGCGTTCCACGTGCGCTTCAGCCCTGGGCGCGGCCCGGCCCCTCGTGCGGCCGCCGCAGGCGCTCGGAGCCCGCGGGACGCTCGGTGCGGTCCGCACGCTCGGCGGCCTGGTCGAGCCCCCGCCGGCCGGACGACGGCTCCGGGCGGGTACGGCCGGACGGCTCCGGACGGCCCTCGACCGGGCGGGCGGACGCCGCGACCGGCTCCTCCCTGTCCCTGTCCTTGAGCAGCCCGGCGCTCTCGGCGTACTGGAGCCCGCGCGGCGTGATGTCCCAGGCGTTGTGCCGCCATTCCTTGCGGCGCCACACCACGCCCGCCGCCAGCAGCTTGCGCCCGACCCGGCTGATCTCGGTCTCGTCGGTGCCGAGCTCGGCGGCGAGCTGCTGGTTGGACAGGCCCTGGCGGCGCGCCACCGCGACCAGGAAGCGGGCCGCGTGGCCCTCGGGGTGCAGCGACAGCTGCAGGCCCGACGGAAGGCGCCGCAGCGCCCAGTGGACGGTGTCGATCAGCCCGAGGACGCGGCCGCGCTGCTCGCGCTGGTCGCCGTCCAGGGCGGGGGTGTCGAGGAAGTGCGTGCGGTGCAGCCACTGGAGTCCGTCCTGCATCTCGACGAGCGCCGGCTCGTCGGCACAGAGCGAGGCGTCGGTGATGAGCATGCCGAGCGCGCTGAACTGGCCGTCGCTGATCGTCTTGGCGTGGTCCATCGCGTCTATCAGCCGCCTGGCCTCCGACCTGCGGTCGTGACCGAGCTGCGGCATCTGCCCTCTGCTCTGCGCCCCTGCGTTCACGGCTCACCCCATGGTCGTCGCGGAAGGACGGGACCACCTCAGAATGCGCCCATGCCAAGTGAATGTCAAGTGATGCTCGGAGGTTTCCGGCGGGGGTTTCGGAAGGCCCATGATCAGGCACGGCGGCGCCGAAACCACGATCGCCAACATCCGCCCGGGTTTCTGTATCAGATGCCACTGATGGCGGTAACTCGCGAGAGTTAGCATCGATCGACCACCCGTGACCACCCTTGTCAACCCCGTGGGGGGCGCTTATGACGGATCAGTTGGCGGCATCTGCCCGAGAGGTCCACCCCGCCGATCCAGCTGATCTCTTCATCCGGCTCTACGACGAGCTTCCCGACCGCCACTTCCAGGGATGGCAGGCCACGCGGTGGTACGACGACGCGGCGGTCCGGCGCCGCGCCGGAGAGATCTCCGAGATCGTCCTGGCTCTCGGCTCGCTCAGCCCCGAGGTGACCGAGGAGGTCATCGCCGAGGACGGCGACCGCGGCCGGTTCGCGCTCCTGCTGGGGCTCGACGGCGCGCTCGCGCCCGCCAACCCCTACGGCCCCTACCACGACGCCCCCGCGATGACCGGCCTGACCGTCCGGTACCTCACCGAGGGGCGCTTCAACGGGGACGAGCGGGAGGGCGCGCTGCTCCCCCGCTGCGCCTTCCCGGGACGGCCGCGCGGCCGGCGCACCAAGGCGGAGTTCTTCGGCGTGCACCGCGTGCCGCGGGAGGAGTGGGCGAAGGTCGACCACACCGTGCTGCCCACGGTCCTCGACCCGCACTTCGACCGCGACGAGCCGGTGCCGGTCGGGTGCGTGCCCGTCCTGGAGACCTTCGACGACATCGAGATCGACTTCGAGCGCCGGTACGGCATGACCGTCTACCGGCTGCGCCCCAGCGACTCCCACGTCCTGCGGGACCGGGTCGAGACGATCATCCGGCGGCTGGACGAAGCGGGCGCGCGGATCGCGGTGATGCCGGAGGTGTCCCTGTCCGACACGCTGCTGGAGCACTGGAAGGAGGTCGCCTTCCACACCGCCGGCCGCGACCGCGACAAGCACCCGCTGCGCTTCCTCCTGCTCGGCAGCGGCCCGCTCGGCAGCGGCGACCCGCCGCCCAACCGGTCGGTCCTGATCGACCGCTGGACGGGCCGGGAGCTGCTCGTCCAGGACAAGCTGTCGGGCTTCACCCTGGACGCCGCCCAGATGCGCCTGTGGCGGCTGCCCGGGGCGCCGTCCGCCGGCACCGCCGACGAGTACCTCACGCCCGGCTCCAGGGTCGGGCTGCTCGACTCCTCGTTCGGCCGGCTGGCCGTCCTCATCTGCGAGGACCTCAGCCGCTCCATCGGGTGGGAGCGCGAGCTGCTGTCCTGCGGCGTCTCCCACCTGTTCGTCCCGATCTTCTCCAAGCCGATCCTGCGCTACCGGTGGGAGCAGCAGGCCGCCGAGCGGCAGATCTCGACGCTGGGCGGCTGGGTCACGGTCGCCAACAGCCTGGTGATCGGCACGGCCATTCCCGCCGACGAGCTCCAGGGCCCCCGCTACACCGCCCTGGTGGCGGGCCCGGGCGACCCGGCCCGCGCCTCGTACGCCGGAGACGTCCAGTTCGCCCGGGCCAAGACCGGCGAGGAGCCGGCGGTGCTCGACGACACCCGCGCCCTCCCGGCCGTCCTGCCGGGCGCCGCGTACCACCTCTGGCACGACCACTGGCCCGGCGAGTGACCCGCGCTCACTCCACGGTGAACTCGGTGGGGCTGGTCGCCGAGCCGCCCGGCGTGTTGACGATCAGGCGCCCGGTGGCGGCGCCCGGCGGCACCGCGGTCTGGACGCGGTCGTCGCCGGCGTCGGTCACCGGGGCGTCCACCGTGCCGAAGCGGACGGTGGACGCCGAGCCCAGGCCCACGCCCCGGACGACGACCACGGCCCCCACCGGCCCGGACGCGGGCTCCACGGAGTGCACCTGCGGCGGCAGCGCCTGGTCGCGTCCCGCCTTGGCGGGGGTGAGCAGCGTCGCGAAGACCGCCCGCAGCTTCTCGGCGGTCTCCTGCGAGAACAGCCCGACCAGCGCGGCGATCGCGGTGACGCCGTAGGGGTTGGCGTCGGACGAGCCGCCGGTCGGCGAGGTCAGCCCGCCGCGCAGCACCAGGTACACGATCAGCCCGAGCAGCGCCCCGACGAACGGCAGGAACAGGTACATCATCAGCCAGCTGCGCCGCAGCGACCGGTTCCCGACGTACCAGTAGAGGGAGCGCAGGGCGTGCACGACCCCGCCGACCGCGCCCGCCGCCATGACGATGACGAACAGGCACTCCTCGCGGGTCATCCTGGGCGCGGCGCCGAACAGGTGCACGGTGACCGCGTTCGGCGTCGCCTCGGGCCGCCCGTCCCGGCCGATCTGGGGCGCGGGCGGCCAGGCCTGCACGAGCACGGCCACCAGCGCGACCGCGAGGAGCACCAGGGCCGCGGCGACGAGGACGATGTCGCGCGTGCGGGCGTACCCGGTTCCGACCGTCGACTCGCTCCCCGCCAACGCGCGCCCCCGTCACCGCCGCGCCCCGCCGCCGGGCCGGCGGGGTCGTCGCACGGTTATCGAGGCGTGCCGCTCCGGCGTTTCGGCGCTCCGGCGTTTCGGCGCTCCGGCGCTCCGGAGTTCCGGCGGCCCGGCGGCCCGGTTCAGGCGAAGGCGTCGACTCCGGTGAGCTCCGCGGAGATCGTCCAGAGGCGCTCGGCATCGGCGGGGTCGATCGCGTGCGGGACGACGCCGGCGCCGGGGCCGCCCGTCGTGATCTCGGCGATGTCGCAGTCCTCCAGGTAGACGCCGCCCATGCCGTCCAGTCGCGGCGACGTCGCCGCCCACACCTGCGTCGCCGCGCCCTGCTCGGGCGACTTGGAGTCGAAGAGCGTGTTGCCGGCCTCGTCCATCAAGCCGCTGGCGATCATCTCCTCCCTGGGGATGTGGCGCTGCAGCGGGGTGCGGATGCTCCCGGGGTGCACGGCGAAAGCGCGGACGCCGGCGTCGCGGCCGAGGGCGTCGAGCCGCACGGCGAACAGGACGTTGGCCGTCTTGGCCTGCCCGTAGGCCTCCCACTTGTCGTAGCCGCGCTCGAAGAACAGGTCGTCCCAGCGGATCCCGGAGTACCGGTGGCCGGCGGAGGACACCGACACCACCCGGGCGCCGCGCCGCAGCGCCGGCCAGAGCCGGTTGACCAGCGCGAAGTGGCCCAGGTGGTTGGTGGCGAACTGGGACTCCCAGCCGGGGCCGACCCGCGTCTCCGGGTTGGCCATGATCCCGGCATTGTTGATCAGGATGTCGACGCCGCGGCCGGAGCCGAGGAAGTCCTCGGCGAACCGGCGCACGCTGTCCAGGTCGCCCAGGTCCAGTTCGGCGATCTCGACGCGGTCGATGCCCGCCAGCGCCTCCTCGGCGGTGGACCGCCGCCGGGCCGGGACGATCACGTGCGCGCCGGCGCCCGCGAGCGCCCGGGTGGTCTCCACGCCGATCCCCGAGTACCCGCCCGTGACGATGGCGAGCCTGCCGGACAGGTCGATGCCGGTCAGGACCTCGGCCGCCGTGGTCCGCGCGCCGAACCCGGATCCGATCTTGTGCTGCGGTGTCGTCCGCTGTGCCGTCATGGCCCTGACGCTAGGCGGTGGAGCGGACTCCAGGTCAATCCGCCCCCCATTGACGCCCGATATCTTGTGGTTCATTCCAAATCGATAGCGTCTTCACTAATGGTTAGCCGAGGCGAACTACGTCCGGCTTAGCCTCCGCGCATGCGCCGTACAGCAGCAGTACTCGCGACCGCCCTGGCCGCAGGCCTCGCCACCACGGCGGCCGGTGCCGGGACGGCCCTGGGAGGGACGCCGGCGGAGGCGTGCGAGAGCACCCCCGCCACCCACCAGATCGCCCAGGTCCAGGGCACGGGGGCCGCCACGCCCCTGAACGGGCGGACGGTGCGGGTCGAGGGCACCGTCACGGGGGACTTCCAGGCCGACGACCAGCTCAAGGGCTTCTTCGTCCAGGACCCGACGCCCGACGACGACCCGCGCACCTCCGACGGGCTGTTCGTCTACTCGACCAAGGAGGTGAAGGCCGGGGACCACGTGCTGGTGACGGGCCGGGCGGTCGAGTTCGGCGGGCTGACCGAGCTGTCGCCGGTCACCGCCGTGGACGTGTGCGGCACGGCCCGTTCGATCAGGCCCGCGCGGGCCAAGCTGCCGCTGGAGGGCGGCGCCGAGGCCCACGAGGGCGTCCTGCTGCGGTTCGGGCAGCGGCTCACCGCGACGGAGACCTACCAGCTCGGCCGGTACGGCGAGGTGACCGTCTCCGCGGGCGGGCGGCTGTTCAACCCGACTGACCGGCGCCCGGAGCGGAGCGCCGGCGGAGCGGAGGGCGCCGGTCAGTCCGCCGTCGCCGGGGGGCCTGGGGGGTCGTCCCCCCAGAAGGAGCCCGAGGGGCACGGCGACACGCAGGCGGGCAACGACGCGCGCAGGCTGCTGGTCGACGACGGCTCGACGGTGCAGAACCCGGCGCGCGTCCCGTTCACCGAGCCCCACGCGCTGCGGATCGGCGACACCACGGCCAACCTGACCGGCGTCCTCAGCCAGGGCTTCGGCAGCTACCGGCTGCAGCCGACGAGCGACACGCACTTCGCCCGCACCAACCCGCGTCCCGCCAAGCCCGCCGGCGTCGGCGGCGACGTCAAGGTGGCGAGCTTCAACACGCTGAACTGGTTCACGACGCTGGACGAGCGCGGCGCCACCACCGCCGCCGAGCAGGAGCGGCAGATCACCAAGCTGGTCGCGGCGCTCAAGGGCCTGGACGCCGACGCGGTCGGGCTCATGGAGGTCGAGAACAACGGCGACACCGCGATCAAGGCGCTGGTGGACCGGCTGAACGCCGCCGTGGGCGCGGGCACCTACAGCTGGATCAGGCACCCGAACCCGGGCACCGACGCGATCCACGTCTCGATCATCTACAAGAGCGCCAGGCTCACCCCGGTGGGCGCGGCGCGGTCGTCGGCCGAGCCGGTGTTCGAACGGCCTCCGCTGGTGCAGACGTTCCGGCTCGCCTCGGGCGGCGGCGCCCCGTTCACCATGATCGTGAACCACTTCAAGTCGAAGAACTGCGACGGCGCGACCGGCCCGGACCGCGACCAGGGCGACGGCCAGGGCTGCTTCAACCCCCGCCGCGTCACCCAGGCCCGCACGATCGCGGACCTGGCGGCGCGGGAGACGGGCCCGCTGGTGCTGGGCGACCTGAACGCCTACTCCGCCGAGGACCCGATGAAGGTCCTGACCTCGGCGGGACTGGTCGGGCAGACCGAGCGGTTCGTCCGGGACGAGCAGCGCTACAGCTACGTCTTCGACGGCCAGTCGGGCGAGCTGGACCACGTCCTGGCCGGGCGGGAGCTGTCCGGGCGGGTCAGCGGCGCGACGATCTGGCACATCAACAGCGACGAGCCGCTGATCCTCGACTACAACACCGAGTACAACCCGCCGGCGCTCTACCGGCCGGACGCCTACCGCTCCTCCGACCACGACCCGGTGCTGGTCGGGCTCCGGCTGCGCTGACCCGCCGAACCGCCGAACGCGGGGGCGGTACGGAGTCATGAGCCTCCGCGCCCCTGTCGGGCGGCTTCGGTCAGGCGTATGATCCAGGTCACTTGAACGAACGTTTGCTACGACGATCGGTGACCCGCATGACCGAAGCCGCCCCCGCCCCCGTCCCCGGCTCCCCGCCCGCCACCGCCGGTCTCCCCGCCTCCCGTCCCGCCTTCGGCATCGGCCCGGACGGCTCGTACACGCGAGGCGGCCAGATCATCGCCTTCCTGTGCGGCCTGTGGACGATGGTGCTGTCCTTCCCGCTGCTCTTCGTGGGCGCGCTCCTCTACACGAAGGCCGAGGAGGTCTTCAAGGACGATCCCGCGCGCGCCCGCACGCTGGTGTCGTGGTCCTGGCTCAGCATCACGGTGGGCCCCGTGATCGGGGCGGCCGTCGTCACCGGCGTGGCCCTGCTATTCCGCTGAACGCGCCGTTCCGCCGAGCACCGTTCCGCCGAAGGATCGGGCACGGCCGGGAAGAGGACGGGCCCTCGCGAAGTTGCAAGGGATCATGAGCGTCCCCTTCTCGGTTCTCGACCTGTCCCCCGTGGTGAGCGGCTCCACCTCCGCCCAGGCCCTGCGCAACACCCTCGACCTGGCCCGGCACACCGAGGCGCTCGGCTATCACCGGTACTGGCTGGCCGAGCACCACGCGATGCCGGGGATCGCCAGTTCCGCCACCGCCGTCCTCATCGGCCAGGTCGCCGCCGCCACGTCCAGGCTGCGCGTGGGCTCGGGCGGCATCATGCTGCCCAACCACGCGCCCATGGTGGTTGCCGAGCAGTTCGGGACGCTGGAGGCCCTCCACCCCGGACGCATCGACCTCGGCCTTGGCCGCGCCCCCGGGACCGACCAGGCCACCGCGCGCGCCCTGCGCCGCTCCCCTGACGCCCTGTCGGTCGACGACTTCCCCGAGCAGGTGCACGAGCTGCGCGCCTACTTCGCGGCGCAGAGCACCGTGACCCCGGCCGCCGGGAACGAGCCCCCGGTGTGGCTGCTGGGCTCCAGCGGCTACAGCGCGCGGCTGTCGGGCCTGCTGGGCCTGCCGTTCGCGTTCGCCCACCACTTCAGCGCCGAGAACACCCTCCCGGCGCTCAAGCTCTACCGCGAGTCGTTCCGGCCGTCGGAGGCGCTGGACCGCCCGTACGCGATGATCGCGGTGTCGGTGACGGCGGCCGAGACCGACGAGCGGGCGCGCGAGCTGGCCGCACCGCAGGCGCTGTCGTTCCTGCGGCTGCGGCAGGGCCGCCCGGGGCCGCTGCCCAGCCCCGCGGAGACCGCCGCGCACCCGTACACGCCGTTCGAGCGCGAGATCATCGACTCGCGGCTGTCCGGCCAGGTGATGGGCGGCCCGGAGACGGTGCGGGCGCAGCTGGACGCGCTGCTGGGGCGGACCGAGGCCGACGAGGTGATGGTGGTGACCTCGGTGTACGAGCACGCCGACCGGCTGCGCTCGTACGACATCCTCGCCGGCCTCTACGGCCTCGGGCCCGGACGGCCCGCCACCGAGCCCGCCACCGAGCCCGCCGCCACCGCCTCCTAGGAGGCCGGGGAGGCCGGGGAGGCCGGGGAGCCGAGCGCCGCGGCGAACGCCTCGTCCAGGATGTCCAGGCCCTCCTTGAGCAGGTGCTCGGGGATGACCAGCGGCGGCAGGAACCGCAGCACGTTGCCGTAGGTGCCCGCGGTCAACGCCAGCAGCCCGGAGGCGTGGCAGCGGCGCGCGACCTCGGCCGTCAGCTCCGGGTTCGGCTCCTTGGAACCGTCGCCGCGCACCAGCTCGACAGCGGTCATCGCGCCGCGCCCGCGCACGTCGCCGACCTCGGGGTGGCGCTCGGCCAGGGCGCGCAGCCGGGGCAGCATCACCTCGCCGATCGCGCGGGCCCGGTCGGCCAGCTTCTCGTTCTCGATCTCCTCCAGCACGGCCAGCGCCGCCTCGCAGGAGACCGGGTTGCCGCCGTAGGTCCCGCCGAGCCCGCCCGGGTGGACGCGGTCGAGCAGGTCGGCGCGGCCGGTGACGGCGGCCAGCGGCATCCCGCCCGCGATGCCCTTGGCCGTGGTGACGATGTCGGGGACGACGCCCTCGTGCTCGCAGGCGAACAGGTCGCCGGTACGGGCGAACCCGGTCTGCACCTCGTCGGCGATGAACACGATCCCGTGCGCCCGGCAGAACTCGGCGATCGCGGGCAGGAACCCGGGCGCGGGCTCGATGAAGCCGCCCTCGCCCTGGATCGGCTCGATCACCACTCCCGCGACGTTCTCCGGCCCGATCTGCTTGGTGATCTGGTCGATCGCCTGCGCCGCCGCCTCCGGCCCGCAGTTGTCCGGCCCGCCCGGCCAGCGGAACGGGTAGGCCATCGGCATCCGGTACACCTCGGGTGCGTACGGCCCGAACCCGTGCTTGTACGGCATGTTCTTGGCGGTGAGCGTCATCGTGAGCAGCGTCCGGCCGTGGTAGCCGTGGTCGAACACCACCACCGCCTGCCGCCCGGTGGCGTAGCGGGCGACCTTGACGGCGTTCTCCACCGCCTCCGCGCCGCTGTTGACCAGGAAGGTGCGCTTGTCGTGGTCGCCGGGGGTGAGCCGGTTGAGGGCCTCGCAGACCGCGACGTAGGACTCGTAGGGCGCCACCATGAAGCAGGTGTGGGTGAAGCGCTCGGCCTGCGCGCCGACCCGTTCGGCGACGCGCGGGTTGGCGTTGCCGACGTTGGTGACGGCGATCCCGGAACCGAAGTCGATCAGGGAGTTGCCGTCGACGTCGACCACGACGCCGCCGCCCGCGTCGGTCACGTACACCGGGAGCACGCTGCTCACCCCGGGCGCGACCGCGGCGGCGCGGCGCTCCTGGAGTTCGCGCGAGCGGGGTCCGGGAATCTCGGTGACGAGGCGGCGCTCCTGGGGCAGGCGGTGCACGCCGGCCGGCGCGCCGATGATCTGGCTGCTCATGGCGCGAACATAAGCCGGACCGCGACCTACGCTGAACCGTACGGACCGGCGAATCCGAGCCGCCGTGTTGGACGACCCGTAGTCCCGTGAACCACGAAGGAGCCGCCCGTGCCTCCCACCCTCCGCCAGGTGGCCGCGCTGCCGCAGCTGCGCCTGCGCCCGCTGACCGGGCCGGCGCCCGACGCGCCGGTGCGGTGGGTGGCGGTCAGCGAGCTGGAGGATCCGACGCCGTTCCTGGAGGGCGGGGAGCTGGTGCTGACGACCGGGATGCGGCTCACCGGCGAGGGCGCCGCCCCCTACGTCGCGCGGCTGGTGGCGCGCGGCGTGGCCGGGCTCGGCTTCGCGGTCGGGGTGATCCACGAGACGGTGCCGCCGGAGCTGGTGGCCGCGTCCCGCGAGCAGGGGCTGGCGCTGCTGGAGGTGCCGCGGCCGACGCCGTTCATCGCGGTCGGGAAGGCGGTGTCGCGGCTGCTGGCCGCCGAGTGGTACGAGGACGTGACCCGCTCGTCCCACGCGCAGCGGGAGCTGACCCGGGCGGCGCTGCGGGGCCCGGGGCCGCTGATCACCCGGCTGGCGCGGGAGCTGGGCGGCTGGGCGCTGCTGCTGGACCCCGCCGGTGAGGTGCGGCACGCCGAGCCCGCCCGCGCCCGGCGCCGCGCCCCCGGCCTGGCGCCCGAGCTGGCCCGGCTGCGCGGCACCCCGGACTCGCGGGAGGGCGCCTCCAGCGTCGCGCTGTCCGGCCAGGACGGGCAGGTGGTCGTGCAGGCGATCGGGCTGGGCGGGCGGCCGCGCGGGTTCCTGGCCGTCGGCACCGGCGATCCGCTGCCGCCCGCCGCGCACACCATCGTGGGCGCGGCGGTCTCCCTGCTCACCCTCCAGTCGGAGAGCCCGCGCACGGGCCGGCCGCTGCGGGCCGCGCTCGCCGGGCTGCTGCTGGGGGTGCGCCCGGCCAGGGCCGCGGGCGGGGCGCTGCCCGGCCCTCCGGTGCGGGTTTTGGCGTGCGCGGGCGGCGCCGCCGTCCTGGACGCGCTGGACGCCGATCCGGCGGGCGAGCGCTGCCTGGCGGTGCCGCTGCGGGACGGCCCGTGCGCGGTGATCGTCCCGGACCGGCTGGCGGGGCAGGTGGCGGCGCTGGCGCGGCCGAGCGGCCCGGTCGGCCTCAGCGACCCCGCCGACGACCTGGACGGGCTCGACCGCGCCCTCGCCCAGGCCGAACGGGCCCTGGCCGCCGCGCGCCGCGTCCGGGCGGGGGCCGACAGCCCGCACGGGGTGCTCCACCACGCCGACCTTCCGGGCCGGGGCCTGCTGGGCCTGCTCGACCCCGGCCTGGCGCGCGGTTTCGCGGAGGCGCTGCTGGCCCCGCTGCGCGCCGAGGACCCGTCCCTGGCCGTCTCGCTGCGCGCCTACCTGGCGGCGAACGGGCAGGGCGAGGCCGCCGCGCGGGCGCTGGGCGTGCACCGGCACACGCTGCGCGCACGGATGCGGAAGGCGGCCGAGCTGCTGGGCCGTGACCTGGACGATCCGGCGGTCCGCGCCGAGCTGTGGATCGCGCTCGCCGTGACGGCGAGCGACGAGGGCCCGATTGGACACGCTGGAGGCTCCCGCGGCGGCGCCGCGGAGATAGCGTGAGGTCATGGACGTGACCCCATTCTGGCTGGCCGGTCGGCCCGCGACCGGTGACGAGGAACTGACCGTTACCCACCCCTACGACGGGCGCGTCGTGGGGACCGCCGCCGTACCGACCCCGGACCAGGTCGAACGGGCCGTGGCCGCGGCCGACGCGACCAGGCGGGAGGCGGCCGCGCTGCCGCTGCACGTGCGCGCCGAGGCCCTCGCGCACGTGTCGGCGCGGCTGAAGGAGCGCGCCGAGGAGGTCGCCCGGCTGATCACCGGCGAGAACGGCAAGCCGCTGCTGTGGGCGCGCGGCGAGGTGACCCGCGCGATCGCCACGTTCCGGTTCGCGGCCGAGGAGACCCGCCGCTGGAGCGGCACCACCCAGCGGCTCGACACCGACCCGGCCGCCAACGGCCGGATGGCCTACGTCGCCCGCGTGCCCAAGGGCTCGGTGCTGGGCATCTCGCCTTTCAACTTCCCGCTCAACCTCACCGCCCACAAGATCGCCCCGGCGATCGCGGTGGGCGCCCCGATCGTGGTCAAGCCCGCGCCCGCCACCCCGCTGTCGGCGCTGCTGCTGGGCGAGCTGCTGGCCGAGACCGACCTACCCGAGGGCATGTTCTCCATCCTGCCGGTGCCCAACGACCGCGCCGGGGGCCTGGTGCAGGACCCGCGGCTGCCGATCGTGTCGTTCACCGGCTCGGTCCCGGTCGGCTGGTCGATCCGCGACTCGGTGCCGCGCAAGCACGTCACGCTGGAGCTGGGCGGCAACGGCGCGGCCGTCGTGCTGCCCGACGCCGACCTCGACTGGGCCGCCTCCCGCATCGGCCTGTTCTCCAACTACCAGGCCGGGCAGAGCTGCATCGCGGTGCAGCGGGTGTACGTCGACCGGTCGGTGTACGACGCGTTCGTGCCCAAGCTGGTCGAGTCGGTCAACGCACTGGTGACCGGCGACCCGTGGGACGACAAGACCCAGGTCGGCCCGCTGGTCAGCCAGGACGCCGCCGAGCGCGTCGAGTCCTGGGTGGACGAGGCGGTCGCCGCGGGCGCGAAGGTGCTGGCCGGCGGCACCCGCGAGGGCGCCGCGTACGCGCCCACCGTGCTGGCCGACGTGCCGGCCGACGCGAAGGTACAGCGCGAGGAGGTCTTCGGGCCGGTCATGCTGGTCCAGCCCGTCGACGGCGTGGACGAGGCGTTCGACCTGGTCAACGCGTCCACGTTCGGGCTGCAGGCCGGGGTGTTCACGCGGAACCTCGACATCGCCTTCCGGGCGCACAAGGAGCTGGACGTCGGCGGCGTGGTGATCGGCGACGTGCCGTCCTACCGGGCCGACCAGATGCCGTACGGGGGCGTGAAGGACTCCGGGGTCGGCCGCGAGGGGCTGCGCTCGGCGATGACCGACTACACCGAGGAGAAGGTCATGGTCCTCACGGGACTGCCCCTCTGAGTCTGCGACCCGACGGATCGACGGCGGGCCAGGGCCGTGCGGCGGCCCTGGCCCGCCCTCCCAACTGCATATCCAGGAGGGGCCTTGACCGGCGTCCCGTACGAGGAATGGCTCGCCCGAGCCGAGAAGCTCGACCCGCACACCGGCCTCCACATCGACGGCGCGTTCTCCGCCGGCGCGGGCGAGCTGCCCGTCGTGTCGCCGCGCGACGGCGCCGTGATCGCCCGGGTCGCCGCCGCGGACGCGGCCGACGCGGACCGTGCCGTGGCCGCCGCCCGGCGCGCGTTCGACGAGGGCCCGTGGCCGCGGCTGCCGCCCGCCGGGCGCAAGGCGGCGCTGCTCCGCTGGGCCGATCTTGTGGAACGTGACAGGGAGCGGCTGTCGCTGCTCATCAGCCTGGAGATGGGCAAGCCGATCAGCGAGGCGTACGGCATCGAGCTGCGCGCGGTGATCGGCTGCCTGCGCTGGTACGCCGAGGCCGCCGACAAGCAGCTGGACGAGTCGCCGCGCACCGGCGACGGCTCGCTGGCGCTGATCACCCGCGAGCCGGTGGGCGTCGTCGCGGCGGTCGTCCCGTGGAACTTCCCGCTGACCATGGCCGCCTGGAAGCTGGCCCCCGCGCTGGCCGCGGGCTGCACGGTGGTGCTCAAGCCGGCCGAGGAGTCGCCGCTGTCGGCGCTGCACCTGGCCGCCCTGGCCACCGAGGCGGGACTGCCGCCCGGGGTGTTCAACGTGGTGAACGGGCGGGGCGAGGTCGCCGGGCGGGCGCTGGGCGAGCACCCGGGCGTCGACGCCGTCGCCTTCACCGGGTCCGGCGAGGTCGGGCGGCACTTCCTGCGGTACGCGGCCGACTCCAACCTCAAGCGGGTCTGGCTGGAGCTGGGCGGCAAGTCGCCCAACATCATCCTGCCCGACGCCCCCGACCTGGACGCCGCCGCCGACACCGCCGCCTGGGGGATCTTCTTCAACGCCGGGGAGATGTGCTCCGCCCCGTCCCGGCTGCTGGTGCACCGCTCGGTCGCCGACCGGGTCCTGGACCGGATCGTCGCCCGCGCCGGGACGATCCGGGTCGGCGACCCGCTCGACCCGTCCACCGAGATGGGCCCGCTGGTGTCGGCCGCGCAGCGGGAGCGGGTGCTGTCGTACGTGGCGGCCGGGGGCGACGGCGGCGCCCGGCTCCGCGCGGGCGGCGACGCGCGGCCCGACGGCGTCCACGACGGCGGGCACTTCCTCAGGCCGACGGTGTTCGACCAGGTCAAGCCCGAGATGACGATCGCCCGCGAGGAGATCTTCGGGCCGGTGCTGGCGGTGCTGGAGTTCGGCGACGCCGACGAGGCCGTCCGGCTGGCCAACGACACCGACTACGGGCTCGCCGCCGCCGTGTGGACCTCCGACCTGTCCACCGCGCACCGCGTCTCCCGCGCGCTGAAGGCCGGCACGGTGTGGGTGAACTGCTACGAGGAGGGCGACATGAGCGTGCCCTTCGGCGGGGTGAGGCAGTCCGGCCACGGCCGCGACAAGTCCCTGCACGCCCTCGACAAGTACACCGACCTGAAGACCACCTGGATCGAGTTGTGAGCAGGCCGCTGATCGCCCTGCCCGCCCGTTTCTCCACCAGCGCCTCGGCGCTGCGGTACCGCGCGGAGGTCGCCGCGCGCGCGCTGGTCGAGGCGGTGTGGCGGGGCGGCGGCGAGCCGTTCGTCATGCACCCGGCCGACCCGGCGGGCGTGGCCGGGCGGCTCGCCCGCTGCGACGGCGTCCTCCTCCCCGGCGGAGGCGACCTGCACCCCCGCCACTACGGCGCGGCCGACGAGCACGAGACGCTCTACGACGTCGACGAGGAGCAGGACGCCTTCGACCTGGCCGTGGCGGAGCACGCGCTGGCGTCGGGCCTGCCGCTGCTGGCCGTGTGCCGGGGGCTGCAGGTGGTGAACGTGGTCCGCGGCGGCACGCTGCGCCAGCACATGGACGCCGAGCACCGCCACCTCGTCCACCCGGTCGCGGTCGATCCGGGCACGCTGCTGGCCAAGATCCTGGACGCGGACGAGGCGCGGGCCTCCTGCTACCACCACCAGGACATCGAGGTCCTGGGCCGCGGGCTGGCAGTGACCGCGCGCGCCGCCGACGGCGCGGTCGAGGGGGTCGAGTACGCCGATCCGGGGCGGGAGGCGGGGTGGTTCCTGGGCGTCCAATGGCATCCGGAGGACACCGCCGACACCGACCCCGCCCAGCAGGCGCTGTTCACGGCCCTGGTCACCGCCGCCTCCGGCCTCGCCTCACCGCCCAGGTAACGCGATCGCGCGGTATCTGAGGCCACATCGGAACAGGCCCTGACACGCCGTGCGGCCGGGACACGCCGCGCGGCCGGGTCAGCCGCGGCGGAGAGCGCCCACGTTCCGGTAGCGGTGGTCGCGGGCGGCCAGCCGGTCGGCGGCGGGCAGCGCGGACAGGCCGGCGAGCGCCCGCGCGACGGCGTCCGCCGCCCGGACGCAGAACGCCTCGGGCTCGGCGGCGGCGTCCGGGCGCTCGCCGACCACCTCGTCGGCGATGCCGGCGCGCAGCAGGTCGGCCGAGCGCACGCCCTGCGCCTCGGCCAGTTCCGCCGCCCGGTCCGGGGTCCGGTGCACGATCACCGAGGCGCCCTCGGGCGGCAGCGGGGACAGCCAGGCGTGCCGGGCGGCCAGCACCCGGTCGGCGGGCAGCAGCGCCAGCGCCGCGCCCCCGGTCCCCTCCCCCAGCAGCAGGCAGACGGTGGGCGCGGACAGCGTGATCAGGTCGGCCAGGCAGCGGGCGATCTCCCCGGCCAGCCCGCCCTCCTCCGCCTCGGCCGACAGCACCGCCCCGGGCGTGTCGACCACCGTGACCAGCGGCAGGCCCAGCTCGGCGGCCAGGCCCATCCCGCGCCGGGCGACGCGCAGCCCCGCCGGGCCGAGCCCGCGGCCCTCGCGCTGGCTGCGGCGGTCCTGGCCGACCACGACGCAGGCGGTGCCGCCGAAACGGGCCAGCGCGAGCAGCAGCCCGGGGTCGGCCTCCCCCTCCCCGGTCCCGGACAGGAGGGCGACGCCGTCGGCCCCGTACCGCAGCAGCTCGCGCACCCCCGGCCGCGCCGGGTCGCGGGAGCGTTCGATGGACTCCCAGGCCGATCCGCCGTCCTCCGCCGGGACCGGCGCGTCCCCCGGTGAGGAGGCCGGGAGCGCGCCGGGAAGCCGGGTCGAGCCCAGGGGGCGGACCTCATGGCCGTCGGGGGCGCGCCGCGCGGACAGCACGTCCAGCGCGCCCGCCGCGACCTCCGCCAGCTCGTCGATCCCCACCACGGCGTCGATCAGCCCCTTGGCGTACAGGTTCTCGGCCACCTGGACGCCCTCGGGGAACGGCTCCCCGTACAGCCCCTCGTAGACGCGCGGCCCCAGGAACCCGATCAGCGCGCCCGGCTCGGCGGCGGTCACGTGCCCCAGCGACCCCCACGAGGCGTACACCCCGCCCGTGGTCGGATGCCGCAGGTACACCAGGTACGGCAGCCCGGCGGCGCGGTGCCGGGTCACCGCCGCGGTGATCCTGGGCATCTGCACGAACGCGGCCGTCCCCTCCTGCATCCGGGTGCCGCCCGACGACGGCGCCGCCACCAACGGCAGCCCCTCGGCGGTGGCCCGTTCTACCGCGGCCGCGATCCGTTCCGCGGTGGCCAGCCCGATCGAGCCCGCCAGGAACCGGAACTCCGACACGACGTAGGCCACCCGCCGCCCGCGCAGCAGCCCCTCCCCGGTGATCACGGCCTCGTCGCAGCCGCTGCGCTCGCGGGCGGCGGCCAGTTCCCGGCCGTACGGGGAGCCCGGCTCGGCGACCGGGAGCGGCTCGACGTCCCAGGACCGGTGGCCGCCCGCGTCCAGCACCCGGCGCAGCAGTTCGCGCGCCCCCGCTCCCACCCGGCCGCCCGGCGATCCCGGCATGCTGTCCCTCCCGTGCCCTTCGTCGGCGTCGCACCCTTGCCACGCGTTTCCACACGTTCGTTCGAGTTCGTTCAACCTAGGACAGACCGCGGCGGAAGATCAGACCAGGGGCAGGCGGAGGATGAGCCGGGCGCCGTACGGGGCCGGATCGCCGACGACGAGCGAGCCGCCGTGCGCGTGCGCGATGTCGCGGGAGATCGGCAGCCCCAGGCCGGTGCCACCGGAGTCGCAGCGGCGCCCCTCGGCCAGCCGCTGGAAGCGCTGGAAGACCCGTTCCCGCTCCTCGGGCGGGATGCCCGGGCCGTCGTCGGCGACCATCAGCAGGGCGTCGCGGCCGTCGCTGCCGACCGCCACCCGCACCCACGACCTGGCGTGCCGCTCGGCGTTGTCGAGCAGGTTGGTCAGCAGGCGCACCAGGTGGATGCGCACGCCCGACACCTCCACGCCGTCGTCGGTCTCCAGCTCGATCGGCACCCGCGACCGTTCGGCGCGCCGGGCGGTCTCGGTGCGGACCAGCTCGCCCAGGTCGATCCGCTCCCGCTCGCCGAGCACCCCGGCCTCCAGCTTGGCCATGACCAGCAGATCCCGGATGATCTGCTGCAGCCGGTCGGCGTCGGCCAGCGCCGCCCTCGCCACCCGGGGCCAGTCCTCGTCCTCGGGGTGCTCCAGCGCCGCCTCCAGCTGGGTGCGCAGGCCGGTCAGCGGGCTGCGCAGCTCGTGCGAGGCGTCGGCGACCCAGACCCGCTGCCGGTCGCCGAGATACTCCATCCGCCGCAGCGTGACGTTCACCGCGCGGGCCAGCTCGGCGACGTCGTCGTGGCTGTCGGGGACGGTGACCCGCCGCGCCCCCCGGTTCTCAGTGATCAGCTCCAGCTCGGAGGTCATCGCGCGGACCGGCCGCAGCGCCCGTTTGACCACGTGCCACACGACCCACGCCACCAGGGGAAGCCCGAGCACCGGCCCCAGGACGAGCCCCACCACGAGGGCCCTCGTGGTGGCGCCGACATCCTCGACCAAGGCCGCCGCGTACATCGCCACGACGACCAGGAGCAGCAGCCCCCCGGCCATCGCGGTGGCCAGGGCGCTCAGCCGTGCCTGCAGGGACCAGTGCGACGGAGTCCACCGCGTGGCCGGATGCGACATCCCGGTGCCCTCCCGTCCAGGTCACGCGCGGTCGTTCACCGCGCCACGTCCGCACCTGGGGGTGAGCGGAATGGAGTTCGTTCTACCTTCGCTAGGGCTTGTTGTAACCCTCCCATTGCCGGTGAAACCCGGCTCAGGTCAAGGATGAGCTGGTCAGGAGGAGTCGCCGGTGACCGGGACGGGCCGTGCCGTCGCCGTCCCGGTCACCGGACGGCCCCCGCCGTAAGAGCGCCCCGAACGGCGGGGGCGACCTGGCCGGCCCACTCCGCGAGCACGGAGCCGGACCGGGCGGTCTCACCGGCCGCGCCGGGCGGCCGGAGGATCGGGTCGAGGTCGGATTCCAGCAGCGCCAGCCCCGGGGAGGGGACGGTGGCACCGAGTTCGACCAGCAGCGGGCGCAGGTGCAGCTCGACCGCCAGCGCGTGCCGCGGCGCGCCCATCACCAGCAGCGGCAGCGCGACGGCGGCGCGCAGCGCGCCGCCGGGGAGCCGGTCGAGGAAGACCTTGAGCAGGCCGGTGTAGGTGGCCTTGTACGTGGGGCTGGCGACCAGCAGAACCTGGGCCGCCGCGGTCCGTTCGAGGGCCTCGGCGACCTGGGCCGGAGGCGTGGCCTCCAGCAGGCCCGGCCCGTACCCGGACAGGTCGATCACGCCGGGGTCGCCGTCGATGCCTGCCGCGTCCGCGACGGCGCGGGCGGCGGCGACCGCGGCGGCGGCCGTACGGGATCCGGGACGGGGGTTGCCGATGATGACCTCGAAGCTCACGAACCCCATCCTGGCGCAGGTTCTCCACTAAGTCAACCAATTAAATAGGGAACCGGCGGATCAACGACCCGGGCCGCCGGAGGGAGCAGGGGGAAGACCCCGGAAAAGGATCGATGCCCGCGCGGAACGGCGCCTCCCACCCCTGGGGTGCCGACCGCGCGGACATCGCCTTCGGTGCCGCCAACCACCGGCCCCGCGCGCCGAGGAGGATCCGACGGAGCCGGGCGGTTGCCGAACTGGAGATAACTCTGCCCTGTCCGAATGCCATCGGGGCTACATCGAGGTGACGAACACGTTTCCTGCAATCTGTGTTCATACGGCACCATACTGTGCACATGATCGGGGGCTGGACGGACTGGAGTGACGGAAGGGGCCGAGGGGTCAAGCATGGACGGGCACGCCACCGGATCCCCCGCGCACGAATCCTCACCCGTGCGCGACTCCTCGACGTACGACGTACGCCCGCTGGAGGCGGGTGATCCCCGGACGGTCGGCGGCTACCCCCTGCTCGGCCGGATCGGCGCCGGCGGCATGGGCACGGTCTACCTCGGCCGCAGCCCCGACTCCGACGGCCGGGTGGCGGTGAAGACCATCCACCCCCATCTGGCGGTCGACGCCGCGTTCCGGGACCGCTTCCGCGACGAGGCCGTCATGGCCGGACGGGTCGCCTCCTTCTGCACCGCGCGGGTCCTGGCGCACGGCGAGGAGGACGGCCGCCCCTACATCGTCAGCGAGTACGTCGGCGGGATGTCGCTCCAGCACCGGATCACCGCGGGCGGGCCGATGCCCGGCGCGGACGCGCACGCCGTGGCGGTGGGCGTGGTGTCGGCGCTGGCCGCCATCCACTCCGCCGGGCTGGTGCACCGCGACCTCAAGCCCGCCAACGTGATGCTGACCCTGTCCGGCTGCCGTGTGATCGACTTCGGTATCGCCCGTTCCCAGGACGCCCCCGGCACGCTCACCTCCGCCGGGACCGTCCTGGGCACCCCCGGCTGGATGGCCCCCGAGGTGCTCCGCGGCGGGTACGCCACCCCGGCGGCCGACATCTTCACCTGGGGCTGCCTGGTCGCGTACGCGGGGACGGGCCGGATGCCGTTCGGGGAGGGCGAACCGGCCGCGGTCGCGCTGCGCGTGATGCGCGAGGAGCCCGATCTGGACGGGCTGCCCGTGGCGCTGCTCGACGCGGTCCAGGCGGCGCTGGCCAAGGAGCCTGGCGACCGCCCTACCGCGTCCGACCTGTTGCTGGCCCTCGTGGAGGGGACCGGTCGTCCGGCGCCTGCACGCAACGGGATCGTCCCGCGGACGGGCCTCAAGACCGGATCCAAGGCCGGATCCAAGGCCGGCTCCAAGGCCGGCTCCAAGAACGGGCCCAGGACCGGGCCCGGGACGCTCGTCCGGCCGGTCGCCGCGCCGCGTCCGGCCGCGTCCGGCACCGGCGACGACGGCCCCGACACGGCGGCCTTCACCGTGATCGGGCATGTCGGGGCGCGCTCGTCGACCCGCGCCCGCCTGCTGGCCGGGGCCGGGGCGTCGGTGGCGGCGGTCCTGCTGGCCTGCGGCCTGATCATCGGCATGGGCGGCGAGGACAGGGACGCGGTCCCGGCCTCGTCGACATCGGCGACGCCGTCCTCGGCACCGGGCTCCGGCGGTACCTCGCGCACTCCGGTGCGGCGCGTGGTGCCGGTCACTCCCCGCCCGTCCAAGCGGCTCCCCGTCCAGCGGCAGTCCCGCGCCAAGAAGGGCAAGGGCGACGGCAGGACGGGCGGGGCGACGGGCGGCAGGAGCAAGAACGGCGGCGCCCCCTCGGCCCCTTGACCTCTGGCCGCCCCCGGACGGATCAGGTGCGCCAGATGAGGACGAGGGCGCAGTCGTCGTCGCGGGCCGCCGCCATCGTCTGGACCAGTTCCCTGGCGCCCTTCCGGAACCCCTCGGGGACGAGCCGCTCGGCCTCCCCGAGCAGCCGGTCGATGCCCGCGTCCAGGTCGCGGCCGGGCGACTCCACCAGCCCGTCGGTGTAGAGCATGAGCGCGTCGCCGGGCTGGAGCCGTCCGTGCTCGGGGACGCAGCGCAGGTCGGGCACCACGCCCAGCACCACGCCCTTGGCCGTGCCGACGTGCCAGGTGCCCGTGCCCGACTCGAACTGCACGGCGGGCGGGTGGCCCGCCGACTCGACCGTGAACTCGCCGGTCTTGAGGTCGAGCACCAGATGGACCGCGGTGACGAAGCCCTCGTCCCAGCGCTGCCGCTGGAGATAGGTGTTGCAGGCGGGCAGGAAGTGCTCCGGCTGGAGCGATCCAAGAAGCCCACCGAAGGCGCCGGACAGCATGAGGGCCCTGGTGCCGGCGTCGGTGCCCTTCCCGGACACGTCCACCAGCGCGACCTCCAGCGTCTCCCCGTCGCAGTTCGACACCACGAAGTCGCCGCCGAACGACGATCCGCCCGCCTGGAGCAGCACGACCTGGGAGTCCCAGCCCTCCGGCAGCTCGGGCATCTCCCCCTGGCGGCGCAGCCGGTCGCGCAGCTCCAGCAGCATCGAGTCGCCGCGCAGGCCCTGCACGCCGAGCTGCTGGCGGGTGCGGGCCAGGGTGAGGGCGAGCACCGCCGTGACGCCCAGGGTGGCGATCATGACGGGCCCGACGCCCTGCGGGTCCTTCCAGTCGTTGTAGACGACCATGACCGCGACCACGCACAGCAGCGCCACCAGGCTGCGCACCTTGAGCAGCAGGCCGCCGCCCAGCACGGTCAGGAACAGCGCGCTCAGCGGCGCCCAGGCCTGCGACACCGGCGCGCTGAACCCGATCACCAGCGTCAGCACCGCCAGGGCCGTGAAGACATAGCGCTCACGGGTCAGCCTGCCGCGCCGCAGCCACCGGTATATCCGCACGAGGATGGGGATCCGGCGAAGGAACGCGCGGACCCCCGGCGGGAGGAGGTGGACCAGACGTTGCAGCATGACTCCGGCACTGTATCGAGCATCCGACCCCACCGGCGCCCATCCGCGCCACCGATCACCGGTTGCAACGATCCAGTCCGCCTCAGCGGCCCCACCTTGCCCGCCGACCCCAACGGGAATCACTCTCCGTGGCCGCGGCCGCCCGGCGCGCCCGCCGGCCGGGCGGGTCCACGCACTTGCCAGGGGCCGGGGCCGGTGGTGTCCAATGGACGCACCGAACGAGCCGAGGAGGTCGCGGTGGGCCAGCCGGGAATGCGGATCACGGTGGACGCGGCGATGCGGGCGCGGGACATCTCCCGGCCGCGCCCGGACGGCGAGGAGCCACCGCCGCCCAGGCCGGCTGCCGCCGCACAGGAATCCGAGCCGGGCAAGCGCGGCAAGGCCGCCAAGAACGAGCGGCGCCGCCTCGACAAGCGAGGCGGCGCCCGCAAACCCGGCCCCTGACCGCCGCCGGAGGGCCCTGCGTGGATCGGCCTAGACCGGCGGCAGCTCCCCGGTCTCCTCGTACCCGCTGAGCATGTCGATCCGGCGGGTGTGGCGCGGCTCCCCGGAGTACGGCGTCTCCAGGAAGATCCGGACGAACTCCGTGGCGGTGCCCAGGTCGTGCTGGCGCGCCCCGATGCTGATCACGTTGGCGTCGTTGTGCTCGCGGGCGAGCCGGGCGGTGTCCTCGTTCCAGACCAGCGCGGCCCGGACGCCCTTGACCTTGTTGGCGGCGATCGCCTCGCCGTTGCCGGAGCCGCCGATCACCACGCCCAGAACCCCGGGCCACTCGGCGGCGGTCCGCTCGGCGGCCCGCAGCACGAACGGCGGGTAGTCGTCGGCGGCGTCGTACACCGGCGCCCCGCAGTCGACCGGCTCGTGCCCGTTCGCCTTCAGCCAGGCGACCAGGTGCTCCTTGAGGTCGAAGCCGGCATGGTCGCATCCAAGAAACACGCGCATGGCCCCGATTGTCCCAGGTCCACCCGCCTGCCGGCGCCCCGGGGCGGTGGTCAGCCCGGGATCGGGACGGGGAACCGGAAACCGTGGTCGACCTGGGCCTCCAGGTCCTCGCCGACGGCCCGGTTGGCCCAGCTCCGCGCGTTCTTGACGTGGAACTCCACCGCCTGCCGGCGGAACCGGTCCCAGTCGCGCTCGCGGGCGTCGGCGGCCTCGAGCATGCGGTCGAGGGCGTCGCGGTTGGCGGCCTCCAGCGCGACCCCGTCGCGGCCCTGCTCCATGGCCCGGACGGAGGCGGACTGGCCGAGCCAGGTCAGCAGGTCGCCGCCGACGTGCTCGCGCAGGTAGGCCACGTCGCCGTCGCCCTGCACCTTGTTGCCGACGACGGTGATGGCGACGTCGTAGTCGCGGGCGTAGTCGGTGTACTGGCGGTAGACGCCGACGCCCTTGCGGGTGGGCTCGGCGACCAGGAACATCAGGTCGAACCGGGTGAACAGCCCGGAGGCGAAGGTGTCGGCGCCGGCGGTCATGTCGACGACGACGTACTCGCCGGGGCCGTCGACCAGGTGGTTGAGGTAGAGCTCGACCGCGCCGGTCTTGGAGTGGTAGCAGGCCACGCCGAGGTCGTCGTCGTTGAACGGGCCGGTGGCCAGCAGCGTGACCCGTCCGGCGGCGCCGCCGGACCTCACCTCGACGTCGCGGCCGAGGGCGTGGACGGGGTCGTCGCCGCCGAGCCGCAGCAGCCGGGAGCCGGAGCCGGGCGGGGTGGTCTTGACCATGGCGGCGGCCGAGGAGATCCGGGGGTTGTCGCCGCGCAGGTACTCCTTGATCTCGGGGAGCCGGTCGCCCATGGCGGGGATCGCGGCCGCCGTCCCGTCGTCGAGCCCGAGGGCCGTGCCCAGATGCTGGTTGATGTCGGCGTCGATGGCCACCACCGGCAGCCCCCGCGCGGCCAGGTGCCGGACGAACAGCGACGACAGGGTGGTCTTGCCGCTGCCGCCCTTGCCGACGAACGCAACCTTCACGAATACCTCGTTTCGGATATGAAAACCGTTGCCATTTCAGGAGTCCAACTCTCCCCGATCCGGCCTACGGCAGGCAAGCCGAATCCCCGAACTGGCCCGAAGGGGCTAGAAGGGCATGGCCGCAAGGGACGGCGCGCGTCCCGAGAACTGGGCGAGGACTAGGCGCGCGGGCGCGCGGCGGCCGCCGGATCGAAGCCGAACGGCAGTTCCAGGCGGTGCTCGGCGAGCAGGGCGGCATCGCCCAGCAGGTCCGGCGTCGGGGCGTCGGCGGCGATCACACCGCCCGACAGGATCAGCGACCGCGGGCACAGCTCGGCCGCGTACGGCAGGTCATGGGTGACCATCAGCACGGTCACCTCCAGCCCCAGCAGGATCTCCGCCAGCTCCCTGCGGCCCGCCGGGTCCAGGTTCGAGGACGGCTCGTCCAGCACCAGGATCTCCGGCTCCATCGCCAGCACCGTCGCCACCGCGACCCGGCGCCGCTGCCCGAAGCTGAGATGCTGCGGCGGCCGGTCGGCGACCTCCAGCATGCCGACCCGTCCCAGCGCGACCTCCACCCGGCGGTCCAGCTCGGCGCCGCGCAGGCCCAGGTTGGCCGGGCCGAACGCGACGTCCTCCCGCACCGTGGGCATGAACAGCTGGTCGTCGGGGTCCTGGAAGACGATCCCGACCCGGCGGCGGATCTCCCGCAGCGCCTTCTTGTCCTTGGGATCCACCGTCATCCCGCCCACCCGGACCGTCCCCAGGCCGCCGTGCAGGATGCCGTTCAGATGCAGGACCAGCGTCGTCTTGCCCGCACCGTTGGGGCCCAGCAGCGCGACCCGCTCCCCCCGGCCGATGGTGACGTCCACACCGAACAGCGCCTGCGTGCCGTCGGGGTAGGCATAGGCGAGCCCGCTCACCTCAAGGGACGGAGCCTCCGTCATGGCACGATCCAGATCGTCATGGCACCATCCAAGCCGCCAGGGCCACCAGGCCCGCCGCCAGGGGGAGCGCTGAGGCGGCCCACCACTGCGCGGCCGAGGCCCCGACATCGTGCAGGACGGGCATGCGGCCGTCGTAGCCGCGGCTCACCATCGCCAGGTGCACCCGCTCACCGCGCTCGTACGAGCGCAGGAAGAGCGCGCCGAGCGAGCGGGCCAGCACGCCCGCGTCCCGCAGGCCGCGCGGCTCGAAACCGCGCGCGGCGCGGGCCACCCGCATGCGGCGCAGCTCACCGGCCACCACGTCGCCGTACCGCAGCATGAACGCCGCGATCTGCGTGATCAGCTGCGGCATCCGCAGCCGCTCGATCCCGAGCAGCAGCAGGCGCGGCTCTGTGGTGGCGGCCAGCAGCACGGACGCGACCACGCCCAGGGTGCCCTTGGCCAGGATGTTCCAGGCGCCCCACAGGCCGTCCTCGCTCAGCCGCAGCCCGAGGACGGCCACCTTCTCACCGGTCGCGACGAACGGCAGCGCCAGCGCGAACGCCACGAACGGCACCTCGATCGCCGTCCGGCGCAGCACCAGCCCGAACGGGACGCGGGCCACGGCGGCGACGGCGGCCAGCAGCGCCGCGTACACCGCGAACGCCCAGATCCGCTCGCGCGGCGTGGCCACGACCACCAGCACGAACGCCAGCAGGGCGACCAGCTTGCACTGCGGCGGCAGCCGTTGCACCGGCGAGGTGCCCGGGACGTGCAGCCGGTGGGCGTGGCCCGCGCCCATCTAGGCGTCCCGTGACGGGGCGCTCGGCGAGGCCGCGGGCTCGGCCGCCTCAGGGTCCTGGTCGTCGACCGGGCCGGGGTTCTGGTCGTCGGCCGGGCCGCCGCGGCGGCGCAGCCCCCAGAACAGGCCGCCGCCCACGGCCAGGACGGCGGCGACGCCGATCACGCCGGACAGCCCGCCCGACAGCCGGGCGTCGTCGACCCCCTTTACCCCGTAGTCGCCCAGCGGCGAGTCCTTGAGCGTGTGGTCCTTCTCCTCGGCGCTGATCCCCTTGTCGCCGGCGACCTTCTCCAGGCCGTCGGGCTGGGAACTGGCGTAGTAGCTGACGATCCCGGCCAGCACCAGGGTCACCAGCAGGGCGGCGGCGAAGAAGCGCTTGGTGGTCATGACCGTCCCTCCGCGGGCTCGGCCGACGCGGCGGGCGCGGCGGGCGCGGCGGGCGCCGGGGCGGAACGTCCGGCGGCGGGCCGTCCGGTGCGCAGCGTCACGGGCTTGAGCAGGTCGCGCGCCCCGCGGACCAGATCCGGCCGTACGGCCAGCACGCTCGACACGGCGAACGCGGTGATCAGGCCTTCGCCGATCCCGATCAGCACGTGCACCCCGAGCATCGCGGCGGCGACCGTGCCGATGGGCACGTCGGTGGTGCCGCCGACGGCGTAGATCAGCGTGAAGGCCAGCGCGGAGGCGGGCACCGACACGGCGGCGGCGGCGAACGCCGCGCCGCTCGCCGCGGGCCGCGAGGCGGGCAGCACCCTCAGCAGCAGCCGGAACAGGCCGTACCCGACCGGGACGGTGACCAGGGCCATCAGCGTGATGTTGACCCCGAGCGCGGTGAGCCCGCCGTCGGCGAACAGCAGCGCCTGCAGGAGCAGCACCACCGACACGCACAGCACGCCCGCGTACGGCCCGACCAGGATCGCCGCCAGCGCGCCGCCGAGCAGATGCCCGCTGGTCCCGGAGGCCACCGGGAAGTTGAGCATCTGCGCGGCGAACACGAACGCGGCGGTCAGCCCGGCCAGGGGCGCGGTGCGGTCGTCCAGCTCCCGGCGGGCGCCGCGCAGCGACACGGCCACGCCGGCCACGGCCACCGCGCCGGCCGCCAGCGAGACGGGCGCGTCGATGAATCCGTCCGGCACGTGCACGATCATCACCATCCCTGCGGAGATGTCTGGGACAGGCCCAGTGTGGGCGCGATAGGGCAGCAGCTGCAAGAGTGTCGCAACAGCTCATATCTCGCACAGATCATCGCAGCACACGGCGGACGGGACGGCGGCGGGGCCCACCGACCGACGGGGCTCCGGATCGGCGGGCCGGTCGTTCAAGATCGGATCAGTCGAAAATGGGGTCCCGGTCGCGGGTGCGCTTCAGCTCGTAGAAACCGTCCGTCGACGCGACCGCCAGCACGCCGTCCCAGAGCTTGACGGCGGCCTCGCCGCGCGGGATCGGGGTGACGACCGGGCCGAAGAAGGCGCTGCCCGCGACCTCGATCACCGGGGTGCCGACCTCCTGCCCCACCCGGTCGATGCCGTCCTTGTGGGAGGCCCGCAGCGCCTCGTCGTAGTCCTCGGAGTCGGCCGCGTCGGCCAGGGCCGTGTCGAGGCCCGCAGCCTCCAGGGCGGCGACGAAGGTGGCCTTCTCCCTGGGCAGCTTGTCGTGGTGGAAACGGGTGCCGAGCTCGGTGTAGAGGGTTCCCAGGACCTCGGGGCCGTACTTCTGCTCGGCGGCTATGCACACGCGCACCGGGCCCCAGGCGGTCTCCAGCATCTTGCGGTAGTTCTCGGGGATGTCCTTGTCCTCGTTCAGGACGGCCAGGCTCATCACGTGCCAGCGCGGCTCGATCGGGCGCAGCGCGGCGACCTCGTGCACCCAGCGGGAGGTGATCCACGCCCACGGGCACAGCGGGTCGAACCAGAAGTCGACGGGCGTGCGGGTCTCGGGGGACGACTCGGACGGCAAGGCAGCCTCCTCAGGCCTTTCACGGACAACTCCTTTGCGGCAACCCTGCATCGAGCGGCCCCATTCCCCGACGATTTACCTGACCATGGGATTCCCCTGGCGTTCAGGGGGATGTCCCGGGCCGATCCGGTCCGTTCCGGACAGCGCCGCCGCCACCTGGCCGTACCCGTGACGCGCCACCGCACCCCAAGCGGCGACCCGGTTGGTAGACATGGAACGACAGCTATCGGGACAGCCAAGGAGTACATGTGGCAGGCAACCTCACGCGCGACGAGGCGCGGGAACGGGCCCGGCTGCTCACCGTCGACTCGTACGAGGTCCATCTGGACCTGACGGCGGGCGAGGAGCGGTTCGGTTCCACCACCGTGATCAGGTTCGGCTGCGCCGAGCCGGGCGCGTCGACCTTCGTGGACCTCCACGGCGCCGAGGTGCGGGAGGTCATCCTCAACGGGACGGCGCTGGATCCGGCGTCCTACGACGCCGAGAAGGGCCGCATCCCGCTGCCGTCCCTGGCCGCGTCCAACGAGCTGCGCGTGGCGGCCGACTGCGCCTACTCGCGTTCGGGCGAGGGCCTGCACCGGTTCGTCGACCCGGTCGACCAGAACGTGTACCTCTACACGCAGTTCGAGACCGCCGACGCGCACCGGATGTACACCTGCTTCGACCAGCCGGACCTGAAGGCGACGTTCGAGCTGCGCGTCACCTCCCCCGCGGACTGGAAGGTGATCACCAACGAGGCGTTCGAGGTCAACGGCGTCCGCACCGGCGAGTGGCACTTCCCGGCGACGCCGCGGATGTCGACCTACATCACCGCGCTGATCGCGGGGCCGTACCACGAGGTCACCGGGGAGTACCGGCGGGCCGACGGCGGCACGATCCCGCTGGGGGTGTACTGCCGCGCGTCGCTGAAGGAGCATCTGGACGCCGACGCGATCCTGGACGTGACCCGGCAGGGCTTCGCGTTCTTCGAGGACGTCTTCGACCTGCCCTACCCGTTCGGCAAGTACGACCAGCTGTTCGTGCCGGAGTTCAACGCGGGCGCGATGGAGAACGCCGGCGCGGTCACCTTCCTGGAGGACTACGTCTTCCGGTCGCGGGTCACCGACGCGGCCTACGAGCGGCGCGCCGAGACGATCCTGCACGAGATGGCGCACATGTGGTTCGGCGACCTGGTCACCATGCGCTGGTGGGACGACCTGTGGCTGAACGAGTCGTTCGCGACGTACATGAGCGTGCTGTGCCAGTCCGAGGCCACCAAGTGGACCGGGTCGTGGACGACGTTCGCGAACCTGATGAAGGCGTGGGCGTACCGGCAGGACCAGCTGCCCTCCACGCACCCGATCTCCGCGGACATCCCCGACATCCGGGCGGTGGAGGTCAACTTCGACGGGATCACCTACGCCAAGGGCGCCAGCGTGCTCAAGCAGCTGGTGGCCTATGTCGGCCGCGACAACTTCCTGGAGGGCGTGCGGCGCTACTTCCGGCGGCACGCCTGGGGCAACACCGTCCTGGCCGACCTGCTGGACGCGCTGGAGGAGACCTCGGGCCGCGACCTGACGGCGTGGTCGAAGGAGTGGCTGGAGACGGCCGGGGTCAACACGCTGCGTCCCGAGTACGAGGTGGACGCGGACGGGAACTTCACCTCGTTCGCGGTGCTGCAGGAGGCCAAGCCGGAGTACCCGACGCTGCGGTCGCACCGGGTCGCGATCGGCCTGTACGACCGGACGGACGAGGGGATCGTCCGGCGGGAGCGGGTCGAGCTGGACATCGTGGGGGCCCGTACCGAGGTGCCGGAGCTGGCCGGCAGGAGGCGTCCGGACCTGGTGCTGGTGAACGACGACGACCTCACCTACGCCAAGATCAGGCTGGACGAGGGCTCGCTGCGCACGCTCGTCGAGCCTTTGCCGGGGGGTGCGGGGGGGTCGTCCCCCCTGGAGGTGCGGGGCGGGATCGGGGAGATCCGGGACGGGCTGCCGCGGGCGCTGTGCTGGTCGGCGGCCTGGGACATGACCCGGGACGCCGAGATGTCCACTCGCGACTACGTGAAGCTGGTCATCAGCGGCATCCGGGGCGTCACTGACATCTCGGTGGCGCAGACGCTGCTGCGGCAGACCCGTACCGCCGTGCAGCAGTACGCCGACCCCGCGTGGCGCGAGGAGGGCCTGCGGCTGATGGCCGACGCCCTGCGCGAGCTGGCGGAGGCGGCGGAGGCCGGGTCGGACTTCCAGCTCGCCTACGTGCAGGCGTTCACGGCGTCCGCCACCACCGGGGAGCACCTGGACCTGGTGGCGGGGCTGCTGGACGGTTCGACGACCATGGAGGGTCTCAAGGTCGACACCGAGCTGCGCTGGGCGCTGCTGCGCCGCCTGGTGGTCACCGGGCGCGCGGGCGAGGCGGAGATCGCGGCCGAGGTGGAGCGCGACCCGACCGCGGCGGGCGAGCGGCACGCCGCGGCCTGCCGGGCCGCCGTGCCCACGGCCGAGGCCAAGGCCGCGGCCTGGGAGAGGATCATCGGCGGGGAGCTGCCGAACGCGGTGTACCGGGCGACGCTGGGCGGGTTCGTGGAGCCCGACCAGGCCGAGCTGCTGGTGCCGTACGTGGACCGGTACTTCGCCGAGGTCGGCCGGATCTGGAAGGAGTGGAGCAGCGACATGTCCCAGACGTTCGCGGAGGTCGCCTACCCCTTCCTGGTCGTGGAGCAGTCGACGATCGACCGCACCGAGGCCTACATCGCCGACAACGACCCGCCGCCGGCGCTGGCCCGGCTGCTGTCGGAGGGCCGTGACGGCGTGGCCCGGGCGTTGCGCGCCCGGCGCAAGGACGCCGAGTCCGCCTGAGCGCGGGCCGGCCGCGCGGCCGCCGCCGGGGTGGGGGCGGCCGCGCGGCCAGGGGGCGGTGTTGGCACGGCGGGCCGAGGATGGGGTGGGTGTGGAGACGGCACGGGACGTTCTTACGGCGCTGGCGCGCAGGCACGCGTTCGGTGACATCGAGGCGCTGGTCGGCGCCGGGGTGGCGCCGTCGGCGGAGACGGCGCCGGTGCGGGCGCTGTGCGCGTTCGGGCAGCGGGTCCTCGATCTGGACGCGGAGGACTTCGGCATGCCGGAGGAGGTCGGCGAGGTTCCCAAGGACCTGCTCGACCGGGCCCGCGCCAGCCGGATGCCGCAGGCGCCCCGGGAGCGGCCCCGCGGCGCCCTGGCCAGCCTGCGCCCGGCGTACGCGCTGCTGCTGGAGGTCGTCGCGATCCGCTGGGAGCGGCGGGAGATGGCCGCGCTGGTGGCGGCGGTGCACATCGCCAGCGAGTACCTGGCGCTGCTGGCCTGGGAGCCGGTGCTGGGGCACGCGGGCGATCCGGCGCTGCTGGGCGCGTCGGTGTCGGGTCCGGGGAGCCGGTTCGGGGTGCCGCTGGAGCCGGGCGCCGAGCGCAACTGCGATCACACCCGGCCGGAGCGTTCGGCGTGCGAGCGGACGCTGCGGGTGGCGGCCGAGCCGGCGCCGGGCTGGCGGGCCTACCTCGACCGGCAGCACAGCCAGGTGGCGCAGGCCCTCGGCGACTGCGCGGCGCGCTGCCGCACCCCGTGCACGGTGATGTCGCGGCTGGGCGGAGACGTGCGGGCGGATCTGGTGGAGCGCTGCAAGCTCGCCGCCGACTTCACCGACGGGGCGCTGGTGAAGCTGCGGCACGCGGCGCCGGTCGGGCACGGTTTCGGGGTGCCGTCCCCGGAGGAGGTGCAGGCGGCCTGGGCGCGGGCGCGCTCGTCGCTGCGCAAGCAGCCGCTGGGCAAGGTCGCGCTGGCCGGGGACGACCGCGATCCGTACCCGCTGCCGGGTCTGCCGGGGCTGTTCTCCGCGATCGCCGCCGCCCGGATCGAGCCGGACACCCTGCTGGACGAGGTCTCCACCCGCCTCGCCGCCGCCCTCACCTGACCTGGAACTCCCTGAGGGGGGCCAGGGCGGCCTCCAGTTGGGGGACGCCGGGGAGGTCGTCCAGGAGGACGGGGTCGCCCTTGGCGTCGGCCAGGGCCACCCGCCAGTTGGGGTACTCGTCGACGGTGCCGGGCTGGTTCTGGGTGCGGCGCTCCCCTACGGCGTCCGCCAGGGAGATTCCGATGAGGCGGGCCGGTGTTCGGACGAGGAAGGCGTGCAGGGCCGCGGTCACCTCAGCGTCGTACCGGGTCGAGCCGCCGCCCGGGGCGTCGGCCGTCACGGCTTCGAGGATCTCTCCGGGCGGGGTGGTGAGGAGTCCTTCGTCGTGCAGGAGCGCGAGCCAGTCGGCCAGTTGCCTGCGGTGGTCGGCCAGTTCCTCCTCCAGGGGGCGGGTGAGCAGGTCGAGCCGTTCGCGCAGTTCGATGTGGTCGGCGTGCAGGAAGCCCGTGATCGGGGGCATGTCGTGGGTGCCGACGGTGGCCAGTGACCTCTCGCGCCAGTCCCGGGGCTTGCGGGGGCGGCCTTCGGCGTCGCGTTCGAACCAGAGCAGCGAGGTGCCCAGGACGCCCCTGTCGGCGAGGTCGTCGCGTACGTCCGGTTCGACCGTCCCCAGGTCCTCGCCCACTACGACGGCCCCGGCCTGGGCGGCCTCCCAGACGAGGGTGGAGAGCATGGCGTCGCGGTCGTAGGCCACGTACGTCCCGTCGGCCGGGGAGCCGCCTTCGGGTACCCACCACAGCCTGGAGACCTGCATGGCGTGGTCGAGGCGGAGGCCTCCGCCGTGGCGCAGGGCCGCGGCGAGCATCCCTCTGAACGGGAGGTAGGCGGCCTCGGCGAGGCGGCCGGGGTGCCAGGGCGGCTGCCCCCAGTCCTGGCCGCGCTGGTTGAACTCGTCCGGGGGCGCCCCCACGCTCATGCCGGGGGCGAACATGGGACGGTACATCCAGGCGTCGGCGCTGCCGGGGTGCACCCCCACGGCCAGGTCGTGGACGATCCCGATGGGCATGCCCGCGGCCCGGGCGGCCGACTGGGCCTCGGAGAGCTGCTCGTCCAGCTGCCATTGCAGCCAGGCGTGGAACTCGACGCGGTCGGCCAGGCGCTTGGCGGCGTGCGCGACGGCGGGGTTCTCGGCGTCGCGCAGTTCGGCGGGCCAGCGGCGCCAGTCCGCGCCGTGCTCCTCCCCCAGGGCGCTCCAGGTGGCGAACGCCGTCAGGGGCGCCCCTTCGCGGTGGCGGTACCACTCGTAGGCGCGCTGGCGTTCGGGGCTGCGGGGCAAGGCGTACAGGGCTTCGAGGGCCTCCCGCTTGGCCTCCCATACGGCGTCACGGTCCAGGTCGCCGCCCTCGGTGCCCTTCTTGGAGCCGCCGTCGCGGGCCCTGGCGGCCAGGGCGGAGAGCCGTTCGCGGTCCTTGGCCGGGAGGGCGGCGTACTCCGGGACGTCCTCCACCCTCAGGTAGAGCGGGCTGGCGAACCGGCGGCTCATGGGCGAGTAGGGGGAAGGCCCTACGGGCGTGGTGGGCTCGGTCGCGTGCAGGGGGTTGACCAGGACGAAGCCCGCGCCGAGGTCCCGTCCGCTCCACGTGGCCAGATCGGCGAGGTCGTGCAGGTCCCCCATGCCCCACGACTCCTTGGAACGCACCGAGTACAGCTGCGTGGTCAATCCCCAGGTTCGCCGGGGCTGGGGCAGACGTTCGGGGGTGAGCAGCAGGGGTGCGCTTTCCTCCCGCCACTGGCTGCGGACGCGCACGCGCACCCGGTGCCATCCCTCAGGGGTGCCCTGCGGCAGGTGGTACTGCTTCATCAGCCCTTCGGGCGTGCGCACGCTCGTGCCGTGCAGCTCGACCGTGCCGCCCGTGGAGGTGTCCAGCCACACCTCGGTCGCCGCCCGCGCGTTCCACGGGATCCTGATGGCCGCCGGGCGCCCCGCCCGCTGGAACAGGATCGGGGGGAGCAGCCGGGTGCGCCGCTCCTCCTCCAGGCGGGCCAGGGTCTCCCGTACGGCCCCGGGCGTGGAGACGTCCGCCCCCAGGGCGGTGAGGACCGCTCTGAGGGTGTCGTCGGAGACCTCGGTGTCCCGGCCCCGCCAGTCGGTGTAGCGGGTCGCCACGCGATGCGCCCGAGCCAGTTTGTTCAGTTCTGCATCCGCCACGCTCTGACCCTGCCCCTTAAGTCGCTACCCCTCGAAGGCACTGCCCTTACGCAGGAGCGGCCCGAAGCCTCGGCCGAACCCCCTTGCTCCCCCAGTACGCATTACCCGTATCCGGCGCCCTACCCTCTTGGCGGCGGGCCAAGGAAGGTCACTCGTGCCAGATGGGCGGTTTGCGGTCGCTCCAGGGGCGGGCCTCCTCCAGCTGCGCCGACAGGGAGATGAGCGTGTCCTCCCCGCCCAGGCGGCCGGCGAGCATCACGCCGATGGGCAGGCCCTCGGCGTTCCAGTACAGCGGCACGTTCACCGCGGGCTGGCCGGACACGTTGTAGGGGGCGCAGAACGGAGTGAAGTGCTTCTGCCGCGCGAAGTTCTCCTCCGGCTCCTGGTCGTGGAAGTAGCCGATGGGCGCGGGGGGCTGCGCCAGGGTCGGGTGGAGGATCGCGTCGAACTCGTTCATGACGGGGAACGCGTTGCGCAGCGCCGCCTGCAGCATGGCGTGCGCCCCGAACAGCTGGGGCGCGCTGGTGGCGTGCCCGCGCTCGCGCAGCCACCGGGTGAGGGGTTGCAGGCGGTGCTCCTGCTCGTCCTCGACGGGTGTGAGGGTCGCCATAACGCCCCAGAGCGTCTCGAAGATGGGCACCAGATCGGGGCCGAGCACCTGGGGCAGTTCCACGACCTCGTGGCCGAGCTCCTCCAGGAGCAGGGAGGCGTCCTCGTACGCGGCGACGCAGTCGGGGTGGACCTCGGCGTCCGGCACCACCGGCTCGCGGCTCCGAGCGATCCGCAGACGGCCCGGGGGGCGCTCGGCGGCATCGAGGTAGGAGTCCTCGCGCGGAGGCGCCAGGTAGAGGTCTCCGGGCATCGGGCGGGCCATCACGTCGAGGAGGAGGGCCGCGTCCCGGACGGTCCGCGCGATCGGCCCGTTGGTCGACAGGCCGAACAGGTCGGGGATGATCGGCCCCTGCGAGACCCGGCCCCGGGTCGGCTTGATCCCGTACAGGCCGCAGGCGCTGCTGGGGATGCGGATCGAGCCGCCGCCGTCGCTGCCCTGCGCGACCGGCGCCAGCCCCCCGGCGACCGCCGCGGCCGCCCCGCCGCTGGAGCCGCCGGCCGACCGGGTGAGGTCCCAGGGCGTCCGGGCCGGCGGCGCCACGGCGCTTTCGGTGTAACAGGGCAGTCCGAATTCGGGGGTCGAGGTCTTACCGAGGAGGACAGAGCCCGCTTCCCTCAGCAGTAGCACGACACTGTCATCGGCGAACCCGGACAGATCGGTGAAGACCTCCGAGCCGAAGGTCATCCGGACCCCGCTCACCATGTTGAGGTCCTTGATCGGCACCGGTACGCCGAACAGCGGCGGCAGATCGTCGGAGCCGGCGGCCTCCATTAGCCGTTTCTCCGCCCGGGCCGCCTCTTCCCGCGCGCGTTCGGCGGTGACCGTCACATAGGCGCCCAGCCTGGGATTCAGCCGCTCGATCCGCTCCAGGTAGTGGTCGGCGACCTCGACGGGGGAGAGCTCACGGGAGCGTATCGCGGCGGCCAGCCGCATGGCGCTCAGATCATGGGTATGGGTCTCACCGGTATGCGTCACACCGCGGAACGCTAGACGGCGGATGCCGCGGCATCAAAGATGACAAGGACGACAAGCCGCGAAAGAGGGATGAGCACCACCGTACCCGGCGATGGCAACATCCAACCGCGATGAACCGGCGACAAAAGTATTAACCCGACATGGCTGGTCCCCGTACGCGGAAATGATTACTCTGCGCACGGAGGATCATGTTTCCGGAGCGAAAGGAACACGGAGCGTCACTTATGGCGATCATGGAGAGGGGCAACTCCCAGGAGGCCCGCGGGCAGCCTCAGCAGACCCCCGACGACGCCGACGGCGGCCGCCCGCCCGGCCGCCCGCCCCTGCGCGACGCGTTCGACGGCGCGCTCAAGGACCCCCGGGTCAAGCGGTGGCTGGTGCGCGCCGCGATCGCGGTCGTGCTCTGCCTGGTGCTCACCGTCGCCTTCACCCTGCGCATCGGGCTCACCGCGGCGGTGCTGGCCGTCGTCGCCGACGTCGTCCGGAGTTCCCGCAAGGACTCCAGCGTCCCCGCCTGGCAGAAGTCCTCGGCGGCCGAGCGCCGCACCGAGAAGCAGCTGCGCTCGCTCGAGAAGGGCGGCTACCGCGTGCTGCACGCGCGCGCCGTCCCGCGCGACGACGAGGGCGTCAGCGACGGCCGGATCGACCACCTGGTCATCGGCCCGAGCGGCGTCTACGCCATCGACTCGGAGAAGTGGGACAAGCGCCTCCCGGTGCGGACCCTCTCCCACCGCAAGCTCTTCCACGGCCCCTTCAACAAGAAGGACCGCCTGGACGAGGCGCGCTGGGAGGCCGACCAGGCCAGCAAGATCATCGCAGGCCGGGTCGGGTTCGAGGTCCCGGTCCAGGCGTCGGTGGCCATCTACGGGCCGTCCATCCCGTGGAAGGTCATGCGGGTCCGCGACGTCGACGTCTACGCGGGCAACCGGGCGCGGGGCTACCTGCGCCGCCGTCCCAAGATCCTGACCGAGACCGACGTGCAACGCATCTACCAGGCAGCACAGAACGCCCTGCCGCCCAAGTACCCCGACGCGGAGTAGGGCCCACCCCCGGGGCGGCCGCGACCCATGGCCGCCCAGCCCGGCTCAACGACGAGCCCCCAAGCGACCGGCCCCTGGAGACCGGTGCAGGAGGGGCACCTCGTCCCGTACACGGAACGGGGTGCCACTCCGCCTTCCCCCACACTTTCCACGCCGGGACGGCGCACGTCCCGGCGTTTCCGTCGCGTTGATACCATCGGTCGATACGGGCCGGCCCTACACGACCTCTGCGGAGCCGGCGGCAGCGCCGCGATCCGCCGCTGCGTCCACATTCAGCGCACGTCACAGGTTGGGAGAGGTCCCAGATGCCCCCGCTCAGGTCACGCACCGTCACCCACGGCCGCAACATGGTGGGCGCCCGCGCCCTCATGCGGGCCAGCGGCGTAGCGCGGGAGGACTTCGGCAAGCCGATCGTGGCGGTCGCCAACAGCTTCACCCAGTTCGTGCCCGGCCACGTCCACCTGCGCGAGGTCGGCGACATGGTCGCCGCCGCCGTCCGCGAGGCCGGCGGCGTCCCCCGCGAGTTCAACACCATCGCCGTGGACGACGGCATCGCCATGGGCCACGGCGGCATGCTCTACTCGCTGCCGTCCCGCGAACTGATCGCCGACGCCGTCGAGTACATGGTCAACGCGCACTGCGCGGACGCGCTGATCTGCGTGTCCAACTGCGACAAGATCACCCCCGGGATGCTGATCGCCGCGATGCGGCTGAACATCCCGACCGTCTTCGTCTCCGGCGGCCCGATGGAGGCCGGCAAGCCGATCGAGGGCGTCCGGGACGGCCACAAGCTCGACCTGATCGACCCCATGATCGCCTCCGCGGACGACTCGGTGTCCGAGGAGACCCTGGCGCAGATGGAGGAGGCGGCCTGCCCGACCTGCGGGTCCTGCTCGGGCATGTTCACCGCCAACTCCATGAACTGCCTCACCGAGGCGATCGGCCTGGCCCTGCCGGGCAACGGCACCGTGCTGGCCACCCACGTCGCCCGCAAGAAGCTGTACGCCGACGCCGGCCGCACCGTCGTGGAGATCGCCAAGCGGTACTACGAGCAGGACGACGCCTCGGTCCTCCCGCTCAACATCGCCACCCGCGACGCGTTCGAGAACGCCATGGCCCTCGACATCGCCATGGGCGGCTCGACCAACACGATCCTGCACCTGCTGGCCGCCGCCCACGAGGGCGCCGTCGACTTCGGCCTCAAGGAGATCGACGAGCTGTCCCGCCGGGTGCCGTGCATCTGCAAGCTGGCCCCCGCCACCCCCAAGTACCACGTCGAGGACTGCCACCGCGCCGGCGGCATCCCCGCCATGCTGGCCGAACTCGACCGCGCCGGGCTCCTCAACCGCACCGTCCACACGGTCCACTCGGCGTCCCTGCAGGACTTCCTGTCCAAGTGGGACGTCCGCTCCCCCGACGTCCTGCCCGAGGCCGTGGAGATGTACCACGCCGCGCCCGGCGGCGTCCGCACCACGCAGGCCTCCGGCCAGAACGCCCGCTGGGAGACCCTCGACCTCGACCGCGAGGCCGGCTGCATCCGCGACGCCGAGCACGCCTACACCGCCGACGGCGGCCTGGCCGTCCTGTTCGGCAACATCGCCCCGGACGGCGCCATCGTCAAGACCGCCGGCGTCGAAGAGGAGCTGTGGACCTTCACCGGCCCGGCCGTCGTCTTCGAGAGCCAGGAGGACGCCGTCGAGGGCATCCTCGGCGACAAGGTCCGCGAGGGCGACGTCGTCGTGATCCGCTACGAGGGCCCCAAGGGCGGCCCCGGCATGCAGGAGATGCTGTACCCGACCAGCTTCCTCAAGGGCCGCGGGCTCGGGAAGGCGTGCGCGCTCGTCACCGACGGCCGCTTCTCCGGAGGCACCAGCGGCCTGTCCATCGGCCACGCCTCCCCCGAGGCCGCCGCCGGGGGCGCCATGGCCCTCGTCGAGAACGGCGACCGCATCGTCATCGACATCCCCCGCCGCACGATGCACCTGGACGTCCCCGAACAGGACCTGGCCACCCGCCGCGAGAAGCTCCTGGCCGACCTGGGCGGCTACCGCCCCCGCGACCGCAACCGCCCGGTGACCGCCGCCCTCCAGGCATACGCCGCCATGACCACCTCAGCCTCCACAGGCGCAGCCCGAGACGTGGCGCAATTGCATACGTGAGCTGCGCTCCTCGCCTAGCGGCTCGTCGCTTGTCACGCATGCGGCGATCGCTGCATCGCTCCGACTCGCCTAGCGGCTCGCTGCGCGATCAGGTTCTCGCTCCGGCTCGAACCTGCCTTCGGACGCGATCGCGACGCCTGAGGTCGTCACTGGCTGAGCAGGCGGGCTGAGGTCGCTGGGAAAGTAGTCGGCCAACCACCCTGCGACCCCGGCCCGCTTGACCGTCCGTCCACCGCCGGGCGGGCGGAGATACCTAGCGAGGCGTGAACGTCCGGGTCAGGAGCAGCAGCCTCCGCCGCAGCAGCCGCCTCCGCCGCTGGGCGGGGGCGGGGACGGGGCGGGGCCTCCGCGGCCGGTGACGGCGACCGTGGACAGCAGCTTGACGGTGTCATCATGACCGTCGGGGCAGGCGGCGGGCGCGGACGCCTCGCTCATCGGGCGCGAGACCTCAAAGGTGGACCCGCAGGCGCGGCAGCGATAGTCATAACGTGGCACGCACCAAGGATACGAACCCGGGTACCCGATCGGCTACCTCAGCCCGTCTGCCCGGCCCCGTGGAGACCTCAGGCGTTGCGATCGCGTCCGAAGGCAGGTTCGAGCGGAGCGAGAACCTGATCGCGCAGCGAGCCGCCAGGCGAGTTCGGAGCGATGCAGCGATCGCCGCAGGCGCGACAAGCGACGAGCCGCCAGGCGAGGAGCGCAGCTCGTGCCTGCCGATCAAGCTGCTACGTAGGGGGCCCATTGGGGGTCGCCGTCGTGGATGACGCCGATGAGCCTCCAGTGCGCGCCGCGCGGGACACCGGGGGTGATCTTGAGGGACCAGCCGATCTCTTCGAGCAGGCGGTCGGCCTTGCGGTGGTTGCAGGTCGTGCAGGAGGCGACGCAGTTCTCCCAGACGTGCTTGCCGCCGCGGCTGCGGGGCTGCACGTGGTCGATGGTCTCGGCGCGGTGGCCGCAGTAGGCGCAGCGGAAGTTGTCGCGCCGCATGAGGGCTGCCCGGGTCAGCGGGACGCGGGTGCGGAAGGGGATCCGGACGTACCGGCGGAGCCGGATGACGGAGGGGACCTCGATGGACATGGTGGCCGAGTGGAGCACCGCGCCGGTGGCGTCGGGGTGGACGACCTCGGCCTTCTCCCTGAGGACCAGGCACACGGCCCGGCGCAGCGGGAGCGTCGTCAGTGGTTCGTACGTGGCGTTCAGGAGGAGGACCTGTCTCATCAGGCGCCCTCCACCGGGCTCTGCTTCGCCTCGGCGGACGCGGTTGACCGCGCCTCACACCGAGGCCCGAGTATTGTCTCCGGCACCTGCGAACCCGCCATGAGGACCTCCCCAGGGGCGAACCGACCCGCAATCAGTGTGGCGCCTGAGAAGGCGGTCCGCTACCCCATTAATCCCCACAAGCGCGCCGGATCGAACGCATGAGGCTGCCGATATCACGGAAGGTGAGGTATTCCTTCCTGTCCGTCACGCCCGCCAGGTTGTGATGAGCGCGCTCCGCTTCGCGGTGGCGGAGCCGTTGGGGCGCGGCTGGGGGGACTCGTCCCTTTCGGGGGGCATGGCGCCGCCGGAGGAAGGGGTCGAGCTTTCGGGGCCGAGCGGGGTGGCGTCGGCCGCCGGGGCGGCGGGCAGCTGCCAGGTGACTCTGCCGCGGATCTGGACCAGGCCGGTGACGTGGGCGGGCAGCTCGGCCATCAGGGTGCCGTGCTGCTTCTCGCCGGGGCCCAGCAACCGGTAGTCGCACCTGATCGTCCCGGCGTGTGCCTTGCAGGGGGGGCTGATCGAGGTGACCTTGAGATTGGGCCTGAGGGTGTGGAAGAGCACGACGCCGTTGGCGGGGCGGTCTCCGGTGTTGTGGACCGTCCAGCGCCAGATGACCTGGTCGCCGGACTGGGAGAGCTCCGGGGGCGAGTAGGAGAACTCGATCCTCCCGTCGGCGGCCGACGCCGGCGGGGCGGCGGTCATGGCGGCCGCGGCCGTGGCGGCGAGGACGGCGAGACGCGCGGACGCCCAGCTCTTCATGATCAACCCCCGTTGAACGATCCGGTCTCCCTTCTACCGGAGGGGGCCCGCGCGCGCGGGGCGCGACACGTCCTCGCCGCCGACCTCTGGCATGGCCTTTGCCCGCGGCATCGTCCGAGGTACGGGTACGGAACGGCACCCTGGCCGCATAAGGTGCAGATCATGAGCCGACCGCCGTACCCGCCCGCGCAGCGCGAGGAGATCGTCGAGACCCTGCACGGCCATCAGGTCGCCGACCCCTACCGGTGGCTGGAGGACCGGGAGGGCGGCGACACCGAGGTGTGGCTGGCCGCCCAGGACCAGCTGTTCCACCGGTTCGTGGACGACCTGCCCGGCCGCGACCGGCTTCGCGGGCGGCTGCGCGAGCTGCTCGGCGCCGGGAGCGTCGGCGCCCCGGTGTGGCGGGGCGAGCGGCGGTTCTTCACGCGCCGTACCGCCGAGCAGGAGCATCCGGTGCTCTACACGGTGGACCCGGACGGCACCGAGCGGGCGCTGGTCGATCCGATGGCGCTCGACCCGGGGGGCACCACGACGCTGGACGGCTGGCAGCCCGACAAGGAGGGGCGGCGGCTGGCGTACAAGATCTCGACGGGCGGTGACGAGGAGTCACTGCTGTACGTGATCGATGTCGCGACCGGCGAGCGGGTGGAGGGCCCGATCGACCGCAGCCGCTACGGGTCGATCGCGTGGCTTCCGGGCGGCGAGGCGTTCTACTACGTCCGGCGGCTGCCGCCGGAGGCCGTGCCCGAGGGCGAGGACCAGTACCACCGGCGGGTGTACCTGCACCGGGTCGGCACCGATCCCGACGCCGGCGACGTCCTGATCTTCGGCGACGGGATGGAGAAGACCAACTACTACGGTGCCGGGGTGAGCCGCGACGGGCGCTGGCTCACGATCTCCGCGTCCCAGGGCACCGCGCCGCGCAACGACCTGTGGATCGCCGACCTCACCGCGGCGGGCGGCGCCGAGCGGCCCTCGCTGCGGCCCGTCCAGGAGGGTGTGGACGCCGGGACCGGGCTGCATGTCGGCCGTGACGGCCGCGCCTACGTGTTCACCGACCGGGACGCGCCGCGCTCGCGACTGTGCGTGACCGATCCGGCCGACCCGTCGTACGAGAACTGGCGCGATCTGATCCCGCAGGACCCGGAGGCGGTGCTGACCGACTTCGCGATCCTGGACGGGCCCGGGCTCGGCGACCGCCCGGTGCTGCTGGCCGCCTGGACCCGGCACGCGATCAGCGAGATCACCGTCCACGACCTGGCGACGGGCGAGCGGACCGGCACGGTGCCGACGCCGGGCCTCGGCACGATCGGCGGCATCGTCGAGCGGCCGGAGGGCGGTCATGAGGCGTGGTTCGGCTACACCGACAACGTCACGCCCACCGGGGTGCTGCGCTACGACGCCCGTACCGGGGAGGTCGGCGTGTGGGCCGCCGCGCCGGGCACCGTGGAGGTGCCGGAGATCGAGGCGCGGCAGGTCGCGTACGAGTCGTACGACGGCACCGAGGTGCGGATGCTGGTGCTGTCTCGCCCAGGTGCCGGCGGCGAGGGGCCGCGGCCCGCGATCCTGTACGGGTACGGCGGTTTCAACATCTCGCTCACGCCCGCGTACTCGGCGAGCATCCTGGCCTGGGTCGAGGCGGGCGGCGTCTACGCCATCGCGAACCTGCGCGGCGGGTCGGAGGAGGGCGAGGAGTGGCACCGCGCGGGGATGCGCGACCGCAAGCAGAACGTCTTCGACGACTTCCACTCCGCCGCCGAGAAGCTGATCGCCGACGGGCTCACCGAACCGGACCGGCTGGCGATCTCCGGCGGCTCGAACGGCGGGCTGCTGATGGGCGCCGCGCTCACCCAGCGTCCCGACCTCTACCGGGCGGTGGTGTGCTCGGCGCCGCTGCTGGACATGGTCCGGTACGAGCGGTTCGGCCTCGGCCGGACCTGGAACGACGAGTACGGCACCGCCGACGACCCGGAGGAGCTGGGCTGGCTGCTGTCGTACTCGCCGTACCACCATGTGAAGAAGGGCGTGTCCTACCCGGCCGTGCTGTTCACGATCTTCGACAGCGACACCCGGGTGGATCCGCTGCACGCCCGCAAGATGTGCGCCGCGCTCCAGCACGCGACCGCGGGCGACGCCCCGATCCTGCTGCGGAACGAGTCGGAGGTCGGGCATGACGCCCGTTCGGTGAGCCGTTCGGTGGGGTTGATGACCGACACGCTGTCGTTCATGGCGGCCCAGACCGGCCTCGACCTCTGACCGTCTGCCCGCCGCGTGCCCAGGGTGGACGTCGGGGGCGTAGCGTGGCATGCATCACAACCTGGGCAAAAGTAGGGCGAAATCCAATTGACGGATGGTCGAATAAGGGGGTGACGGCCTCGATGGGACGCGGCGACGCCGTGCGTGGGGGTCCTTCCGGGAAGGGCCACGCACGCGACGCCTCCGTGCGGGAACGCGTTCTCGATCTTCTCGACGTTCCCCCGCCCGCCGCGTCCGAGACCGCCGGCTACCTCGACCTGATCGGCGCCGAGGAGGAGCCGCCGCCGTCCATCGCCCAGCGGGTCATGGAGTCGACGTTCCTGCCGCGCATCTACGAGCGGTACTGGCGCCCGATCGCCTTCAGCCTGGCCAAGGGCTGGCCGGTCGGCCCCGACACCGCCGCGGAGCACGCCCTCGCCCGCACCTGGCTGGGCCTGGGCGCACCCGGCTCCGCCGGTCGCGGCACGGACGGGCGGCGGGCGGGCCCGCCGGACATGACCGTGCTGGACGTGGCGTGCGGCCCCGGCAACATCACCCGCGCGCTGGCCGCCGGGGTCGGCGCGGACGGGCTGGTGGTCGGGCTCGACCGCGCCGCCGGGATGCTCGCCCGCGCCGCGGCCGACACCGCCGAGCCGCATGTCGGGTACGTGCGCGGGAACGCGGTGGACCTGCCGTTCCGGGACGCCTCGTTCGACGCCGTCTGCTGCTTCGGCGGGCTCTACCTCTTCGACGAACCGTGGGACGCCCTCGACTCCATCGTGCGCGTGCTGAAGCCCGGCGGGCGGCTGGTCATCCTCACCAGCCGGCGCCCTCCGCTCCCCCTGGCCCGGCTCGGCGGACGGGCCGTCACCGAGATCACCGGGGTGCGCGTGTTCGGCAGCGGCGAGGTCACCGGCTACCTGCGCAAGCGCGGGCTCACCGAGCTCAAGCAGCGCCGCTATCCCGCGATGCAGCTGGTGGGCGCCCGCAAACCGACCCCTCCCACCCGCGCGAGACGCGTATGACCGGCCACCGCACCGACCTCGATCGCGCAGCGGATGATCGTCCGCCAACCGGCCTCGGCCGCCCGCGCGAGGCGGGCATGACCGGCCATCGCTCCGGCTCGGGCCTCGCAGGTGGCAGGCGTTCACAAGCCCGTCACGCCCGTCCGTACGAGGCGGACATGGCCGACCGCCGCACCGGCCACGGTCCGCGTCGCCGGACCGATCCGGCCCCGCCCTCCACGAGCGGCGATGCCCCGTGTTCCACTGAAGGGGCCCCGCTGAAGGGATGGCCAGGGGAAGGCTCCCGAGGTCGCGGTGGCCCCGCACCGGGCCGCGCCGCCGGCGCGAGGCCGCCGCGACTCGGGTTCCGCCATCCCTTCAGCGGAGCTGCTCTGTAGGCCCGCTCCGCCCGGCCCGTCCCGGGTGGGCCGACTCGGGCGGGACGGGTCAGCGGAGTGGTTTCTCCAGGTAGATGTTGACGATGCCGCCGATCACCTCGCGTCTTGTCTCGGTCCAGCCGAAGTCCCGGTAGAGCTGGAGCGCGGGCCCCTGCAGCTCGGTGGTGTCGGCGCGCAGCACCCGGTAGCCGTACTCGGCGGCGCGTTCCTCCAGTGCCGCCACGACGGCCCGGCCGTACCCGCGCCGCTGCGCGCGGCGATGGACGCGCAGCCGCACCATCTCGACCGCGTCCAGCGCGGGACCGCCCGTGACGTAACCGCCGAGGGCGCGGTCACGGCCGGCCGGGACCAGGTCGGCCCGCCGCAGCCCGCCCATGGCGACGATGCGGCCGTCCAGCTCGCCGACGATGAACTCCCCGTCGTTGCGGAGATAGATGTCCTCCATCCGGAAGAAGTCGTGGTCGTAGTAGACGCCGTCGCCGGGTCGCAGCCCCACCTGGGCCAGGCCCTCGCGGTGCAGTTCCAGGACGGTGTCGTGGTCGGCGGCGCGGTAGCGCCGCAGACGCAGGTCGTCGAATCTCCAGACCGGTGGCTCCGCCTGGATCCGGACCAGGGCCCGGACCCGGGCGGGACCGTTCTCGGCGGCCGCCGTGGGACGCTCCGCATCCCCCGCGGCGCCACCGTCCCGGGGGGCGCCGTCACGCGGTTCCATCTCGTCAGACTTGCTCGGACGGCGGCACGGCGGGCGGCGCGTCGGTGGTGGGACTCTTCACCCACGGCCCGGACAGCGCCTCGTAGAAGTCGTTCAGGGCCGCGATCGGGCCGTGCTTGGCGTTGACCGCGGCGCCGATCTGCCGGGCCCGGTGCACCAGGATGTCGGAACGGTGCTCGGGCGGCAGGTCGAGGATGGCGTCGCGGCCGGCCTGGAGCGCGGCGTCGGGATTGCCCGCGTGCAGCTGGCAGGCGGCGCGGTCGAGGCGCACCAGGGTGCGATCGACCCGGTCGGTGGGTGAGTAGAGGGTCAGGGCCCGGCTCAGAACCTCGTCGCCATGGCGGTGATCGCCGAGATTAGTGAAGGTGTCGCCCTCGTAGAAGGCCATCTGCCGGTCGGTGAACCCGAACGCCAGGTCGCTGGTCTGCTCCGCGCTGAGCTGGTCGAACACCGCCCGTCCGCGGACCAGGGCCCGGCGCGCGCTGGGCGCGGCGTCGCTGCGCCCGCGCATCGCCAGCAGCCCGAGCGCGCGCGCCTCCACGGCCGGCGCCATGGCGGCCGCGACCCCGGGGCTGCGGCCGGCGAGGTCCTGCGCCTTGCGCGCCAGGTGCAGCGCCTCGCGCGGGTCGCCGTAGTACATCGGCACCAGTGACTCGCGGACCGTCACCCATGCGCGCAGGTGCCGGTCGCCGGTCTCGTCGGCGGCCGTGCGCGCGGTGCGGAAGAACGAGCGGGCCAGCCGGTGGTCGCCCAAATTGATCATGATCAGGCCGGACAGCCCGGACAGCTGGGCCGCGATCCGGCACAGCCGTTCCTGCAACTCGACCGGCTGCCGCTTGTCCGCCATGCGCCGGACCTCGCTGAAGTCCAGCAGCACATCGCACAGCATCCGGAGGGACGGGGTGGCCTGGTACTGCCGGCCGTACCCGAGGGTCGTCTCCTCCCACTGGTCCAGCATGGTCGGTGACACGGTGGCGCTGACCAGGGTGTCGTCCATCTTGCGACGTAGATTGTCCACTGCGCCCAGGAACTGGCCGTCGAGCGCCACGCCCGCTCCGGCCAGCAGCTGCAGAAGGGTTCTGCGAAGCACGATGTCCTCCTCTCCAACATCGATGGAAACGGGGCCGCCGGCGCGGTCAGGGCCCCGAGGTTCACTGACGGAAAACCAATGACGGTCGTCCGGGCTGGGAACGACCATGCCGACCAGGGGTTGGTCGGACATCGGCGCGACGGAGCGCCCCAGCGGGTGCTCCGGTACGCGCTCTGGCGCGTGTTGCGGCGCCGTGGGGGCGGCGCCCGGCGCGGCCGCGTGTCCGCGACCGCAGATACAGGGACTCTGGTACCCGAGTTCGTCCGGTTCGACCCGATATACGGCACAGAGGTAGTGAAGGTACTCCGGTCCCGGGCGTTTGTAGCCGCTCTCGTACGCCGACAGCAGCGTCTCCCCGAGCCGGGGGATGGGTTTGCCGTCGACCTCGTACAGCGCCTTGACCTGGGCGACGATGTCGGACAGGGCGACACCGTGGGACAAACGGTGCGCCTTGATCCGGCTGGTGCCGAAAAGCGGCCCGCATTGATCGTGAATTTCCTCCGCGATCTCCGCTGGGCAACGCCCTCGAGCCAGACCATGCGCGCGTATTCCGCGCGCTATGTCCGTTTCTTTCCGGGGGGTGTCCGACATCGGTTCCGGCCTCCTCACCGCTGAGCCCGGAAAACGGGGGCCGGAATCCCCGCCTCCGGTCACGGCGACCGGTTCTCTAGATGGCCACGACAGATAATCTCTTGCGCACAGAGCGTAACTCTCGCAACGGGACCGGCCAAGCCATTCCGGGGAATCACGGACGCTCCGGGGGGTGCATCGGGGCCCCAGGGTAGAGATTCTTCCTCCGGATGGGGGGAATCCTCTCCCGACGGATGCGATACCGCTAACCGCCCCCCGGCGTCGCCCCTTGACCACTTGCGTGAGAGTTGCAATTCTCGCCGCGAGTAACCGAACGGACCCAGAGAGTTCGATCATCGCACGCATCGGCGGAGCGCCGTGAGCGGCCTCATGGCACGGACGATGGAGGGGGTGCGCAAGTGGTCATCGACAGGCGCACGGGCTACCTGGAGGAACTGGAACACGAACTCGACACGCGCGGCCTGGTGGCCCGCGTGGTCCGGACCCGCTCGGGTCCGGTCTTCCTCCGGGTCGTCAACCCGGACGCGGCGAGCCTCGCGGAGGACATCACCTGCGCCCCCGCCCCCGAGTCCCACGACCACTACTACTGGTGGTCCTGGGGCGAGCGGATGCACCGCGTGGACGATCCGGGCGGCGCCGCGGTGAAGCTGGCCCGGGTGCTGCAACCGCTACCGAGCGAGTCGCTGCACGCCGAGTCGCTGCACGGCGATTCCCTCCACGCCGCGCCGCTCCCCACCAAGCCCGTCCGCCAGGGCCCCCCGCCCCAGGAGCCCGTCCCCCCGGCGCCTGTCCCCTCGACGCCCGTCCCGCAGGCGCACCGCACGCAGACGCACCTCCCCCAGGCGCCCCTCGCCCCCGAGCGGCGCCCCCTGAGAACTCAGCCGCCGGAGACGGCGGCTGCGGAGCGGCCCTCCGGCCGCCCCCGAAAGACCGGGCGTGTCCCGTGAGGTCGCGGCCGGAACGGCGCGGCAGCCGCCGGCCTCACGGGACACGTTCGCCCGATGCACCCGGCCGACCCCTCACCCCGAAGGAGCGGCACCACCGGACAGAGACCGGCCCACCGGACACCGGGCCGACGCCCGGGCGGCCCTGCCCGCCGGACGTGCTGGGATTCGCGGCGCCGCCTCGGCGGTGCCATCGCCCGGCGACGATGCCGTCCCCCCGGCGGCATCGCCCCGGCGGCGGCACCCGCCCGCGCGCGGCGGCCCTCCGGTGCCCGCGCTCCGACGGCCGGTGGTGGCGCCTCCGACGGCGGTGGCGGGGAAGGCGGGCCGCGTTGGGCACCTGCCCGTGCCCCGGTACGGCCTTGACCGGCCGATCGTCCGTTCCGTCCGCGCCGCGGGCGGGACGGGCAACCTCGGGGACCCGGGGCACGGGCAGGCGGACGCTCCACCGACCCACCCCTCCACCGACATCACCATCGCCACCACCGGCCGGCACCGCCACCGGCCGACGCGGCCGTCGGCGCCTTGGGAAGACGTGCCATGAAGGGGAAATTGCCGTGCGGTCCGGACATGGCTTGATAACCGGGACGCGGTGAACCCGGCCGCCGGATCTGCGACGTGATCCTGGCCGCTTCGGGCCTCCGGCCGCACGATCACCCCCGCGGAACCGCGACCGCAGGCCCCGAAACCCCCTGCCCCTCCGCGGATTTCCAGGTCACAGGCTCGCCGCGGGCCCGGCCCCACACCCGTGCCCGGGCCCGCGGCCTCCCGAGCCGGCCCCTCCCCGACCGGGTGCCGTATACGCCCCGCGCGGTACGAACCGCTCGCCGCCGTCCCCTACGATCAGGCTCGTACCGCGCCAGGTCCTGCCGAAACAGGACCCGGCGCGGCAACGCGACACCCACAGCCGGCCGGGGAGGGTCTGCCCCCAATGTCACTCACCCTTGAGCCCCTCGTGCTGCCCTGGGCACAGGACGGCACGCCCGAGACCGCCTGCCGCAGCAAGACCCCCAGCGTCGCCTGCCGCATGGTGTGGAACGTCTCACACAACGACGACTTCACCCGGTTCTTCCGCAACTGGCTCGACCGGCCGCTGACCAGCCTGTTCTGGGTCGTCGTGATCCTGGTGATCGCGCTGGTGCTGCGGGCCATGGCCCATCGCATGATCACCCGGATCACGCTGCGGATGGCCGAGAGCACGATGTCGGAGAAGGTCCGCGAGCGCAGCCGGACGGTCTTCGATGGGAGCCCGGCGCTGCTCCACCAGCGGCGCGCCCAGCGGGCCAGGACGATGGGCTCGGTGCTGCGCAGCATCGCCTCCATCGTGATCATGGGCATGGCGTTCTTCAGCATCCTCGGCCAGCTCGGGCTGAACCTCACCCCCGTGCTCGCCAGCGCCACCGTGATCGGCATGGCGGTCGGCTTCGGCGCGCAGAGCATCGTCAGGGACTTCCTGGCCGGGCTGTTCATGCTGCTGGAGGACCAGTACGGGGTCGGCGACGTGATCGACGTGGGCAGCGCCAAGGGCACCGTGGAGGCGGTCACGCTGCGGGTCACCCGGATGCGCGACGTCAACGGCGTGGTCTGGTACGTGCCCAACGGGGAGATCAAGAAGGTCGGGAACGAGTCCCAGAACTGGGGCAGGGCCGTGCTGGACATCCCGGTGGACATCGCCGAGGACGTGGAGAAGGTCAAGGAGATCCTCAAGGCCACCGCCGACGAGCTCTCGGTCGCCCCCGATTGGGACGAGCTCATCCTGGAGGAGCCGTCGGTGTGGGGCGTGCAGGCGCTGGCGGGGGACGCGGTGATCGTCCGGATCGTGCTGAAGACCGCCGCGGGACGGCAGGCCGACGTGTCGCGGGAGCTGCGCGAACGGGTCAAGAAGTCGTTCGACGAGGCGGGCATCGCGGTGGCGACCCCGGCCGCCGCCCCCTGATCGCGTCCGGTCGCGATCAAGGTGGCCGATCCTTCTCGGAACGGTCGCGCTCTCACATAGGGTGGACAGCGCTATGGCGCAACAGGTGACCTTCTACGAAGCGGTCGGCGGCGAGGAGACCTTCCGGCGGCTGGTGCACCGCTTCTACCAGGGAGTCGCGGACGATCCCGTGCTCCGCCCCCTCTACCCCGAAGAGGACCTCGGCCCGGCCGAGGAGAGGCTGCTGCTCTTCCTCATCCAGTACTGGGGCGGCCCCAACACCTACAGCCAGCAGCGCGGGCACCCGCGGTTGCGGATGCGGCACGCTCCGTTCGTGATCGGCGAGCCCGAGCGCGAGGCGTGGCTGCGGCACATGCGGGACGCCGTGGACGAGCTGGAGCTTCCCGAGCAGCTGGAGAAGATGCTCTGGGACTACTTCACGATGGCCGCCCGCAGCATGGTGAACGCCCCGTCACTGTAGCGGGAGACGCCCTCACCCACTCGAAGGCTCACCGGCTCAGCGGCGCAAGGCCCTCTTCCACAGCGTCGCCCCCCGAGGCCCTGGCGCCAGGGCCAGGGCCTGGGAGACGGCTTGGCCGTGCCGAGAACCCCGAGGGTCAGAGGGGCGGGCGCTGCAACTGGAGCGGGTCCGTGGCGTCGGCGGGCGTGGTGGTCAGCACCTGCGCCCGCTGGGTGACGTTGGCCCAGCGGAGCAGATCCGCGATGGCCTTGGCCCGCTGCTCGGCGGGCAGCTTGTCGATGAGCCTGCCGCTGTGGTTCATGCCCGGCGCCTCGTACACCGCGGAGTCCCTGCTGCCCCGGCCCAGGCGGAACCGCTCCGAGCCCCAGGGGTCGTTCTCGCCGTACAGGAACATCAGGCGGCTGCCGTGGCCGCGCACCCAGCGGTCGATGTCGCGCATCGCCCGCCCGCCGTCGAACCGCATCGGGATGTTCCGGGGAACGTAGGTGCGGGGCTGGTAGCTGCTCTCGTAGCGCAGCAGCGGGCGCAGGTGCTCGAACTGGGGCGAGCCCCAGCCCAGCTGCGTTCCGGCCTGGTAGTAGTACGGGATGTACGGCTCGAGGCCCTGGTCGGTGTAGAAGGAGATGCCGGCGATCTCGTCCAGGGTCTTGTAGAGGACGTCGTCGGAGGCGTCGAGCGGCGGCAGGGTCGCGCAGTCGGACTGGAGCTTGTACTGCCAGAAGCCCCACTCGAAGTCCATGACCGAGTTCTCGAAGGCCCGGTCCGGGTCGCGCAGGATGGAGAACGTCCAGCGGTTCTCGGCGGCGTCGGCCTTGAACCTCTCCAGCATCGCCGGGCGCCGCTTCAGGAACTCGCGCGCCAGGCTCTTGATGTGGCCGCGGCACTCGTCGTCGGTGCCGACGGTCGCGAAGAACCTGTCGTAGCGGCTGTCGTCGTCGTTGTCGACGTCGTTGGGCGCCACGTACACGACGCTGCCGTCGACGTCGTTCGGGTAGAACCGCTTGTGGTAGACGGCCGTCATGCCGCCCTTGCTGCCGCCCGTGGAGATCCACCGGCCCTGGTAGATCTTCCTCAGCACGCCGATCAGCCGGTGCTCGTCGGTGGCGGCCTGCCAGATGGTGTCCTTCGTCCAGTCCGTCGGCTCCGGACGCGACGGGGTGAAGTAGCGGTACTCCACCGAGATCTGGTTGCCGTCCACCAGCGCCGTCGGCTCCGACCGGAACATGGTCTCCGGGGTGTTGTAGCCGCTGGTGTAGAGCACCATCGGCCGCTCCGCCGACTTGTGCTGGAGCAGCACGCGCTGCTCGAACCACTGCCCCTTGGGCCGCCGGTGGTCCACCGGCTGCCGGTAGTTCAGCCAGAACCAGCGGTGGCCGGGCAGGGTCGAGGGCTTCTCCTCGACCTTCATGCCGGGGATCGCCTTCAACCGGTCGGCGATGTCCTCCGCCGCCGGTGCCGCGTGGACGGCCTGGACCGCCGTGCCGGTCATCCCGGCCGCAAGCAGCAGGGCCAGCACCCCTTGTGAGACGCGCCGCATCTTTTCCCTTTCGCGTGGGATCACCACAATTCGCCAGGCGACACTAAAGGGAGAAGTGCGACCAAAACGGATTGCTGTTGCGCTTGTTACGGGTCCGTGACCCGAGGGTTGTCCCCGTCCACGCGGCGTCATAGCGTCGGAAACAGGTGCGGCCGACGGTGGCCGTTCCGGAAGGTGATCTCAACGGGGGGAGAGACACCATGTTCATCCAGACCATCCAGGGCCGGATCTCCGGCGACACCAGCGAGCTCAAGGAGGCCCTGGACCACTGGCAGCGCGACCTCGGACCCACCGCGAGGGGCTGGCTGGGCAGCACCGCAGGAGTCACGGACGACGGGACCTTCATCTGCATGGCCCGCTTCGAGTCGCCCGAGGCGGCCCGGCGCAACAGCGAGCGTCCCGAACAGCACCAGTGGTGGATGGAGACCTCGAAGCTGTTCAGCGGCGACGTCCATTTCCACGACTGCACCGAGACCGACCTCTTCCTGGACGGCGGCTCCGACGACGCCGGGTTCGTCCAGGTGATACAGGGCCGGATCCGCGACCTGCCCGGCCTGCGCGCCTACCTGGCGGCCCAGGACGAGGCGGCGATGCGCGAGTTCCGTCCCGACCTGATCGGCTCCGTCCTGGCGGTCCAGCCCGACGGCGGCTTCACCGAGGCCGTGTACTTCACCTCCGAGGCCGCGGCCAGGGAGGGCGAGCGCAAGGAGCCGCCGCCGGAGATGCGCGACGAGATGCAGAAGATGATGACCTTCTACGAGGGCGAATGGACCTACCTCGACCTGAGGGAGCCCTGGCTGTACTCGCCCCGCACGGCCTGACCGGGGGCGTCCCGCTCAGACCTTTCCGCCGGTCAGCAGGTGGGCCACCAGCCAGCCCAGGCCCAGCAGCAGGGCCAGCCGGCGCAGCTGCCATCCCACCGGCTTGCCGCGGACGGCGAACACGCGCCAGATGACCTCGGAGAGGGTGTCACCGGGCTGCCGGTTGAAGACCGCCGGCAGCTCGATGGCGAAGAACATCATCACCCAGAAGATCCAGGCGGCGAGATAGGGGGACATCGATCACCTCGGGGAGAAGGGGGCGTCACCTGATTACTCCCCGTGATCGGAGATCCTCACCCTCCGGGCGGCGGATGCAGAGCGAACCCGTCGTCCCAGGGCGCGAGGCGCTCGAAGAGGCGCTCGTCGTGCCAGCGGCCGCCCACGTGGATGTGCCGCCGCGACACCCCGACCGGGGTGAACCCGTTGCGTTCCAGCACCCGCTGCGACGCGTGGTTGTCCACGCGCGTGAACGCCTCCACCCGGTGCAGGCCCAGCTCGCGGAAGGCCACCCGCAGGGCCTGCCGCACGGCCTCGGTCGCGACGCCGCGTCCCGCGTGGGCGCCCGCCACCCAGTAGCCCACAAAGCAGCTTTGCAGCGGCCCGCGCAGGATGTTGTTGAGCGTGATGCGCCCGGCGACCTGCCCGTCCACCAGCACGACGCCCGGCCACATCTCCCCGGTCCCGTACGCGTCGAGGAGGTCGTCCAGGTTCGCGCGCTGCCCCTCCACGGTGAAGTAGGCGTCGTCCCGTTCCGGCTCCCAGGGGCGCAGGTACTCGCGGTTGGCCACGTACAGGGCGGCCAGCGCCCCGGCGTCGTCCGGCCGTACGACCCGCAGCTCCACCGCGGACCGCCGCAGCGGCCCCGGGGACCGGCGCTCGACCGTCTCGGTCATGCCGACGGCACGAGGTAGCGGCCGATGAACTCCCGCTCCTCGCCGGTGAAGCGCCGCAGCCGGTTCGCCTCCGGATCGAACGCCACCAGCACCGACGTCGCCTCCGCGTACACGTGGTCGTCGTCGCGGACCTCGTAGGCGAGCTTGAACGACGCCGCCCGCGCCTCCGTCACCCAGGTCTCCACCCGGATCGGGTACACGGTCGGGAGCAGCGGCCGCCGGTAGTCGATCTCGTGCCGGGAGATCACCATCCCGCGGATGGGCTTCTCCCCCTTCCGGACGGGATCGCCGTGGAACATCTCCAGCCGCGCGTCCTCCAGGAAGCCCAGGAACTTGACGTTGTTGACATGCCCCTGGGAGTCGATGTCACCGAACCGCAGGTTGAACTCGTAGACATGGCGGTACTCGGCCGAAGGCAGATCGTTGTCGGACATGTCCTCGCCTGGGGGCTCGCGAACAGATCGCGCTGATGCTACCCGCCCCGCCGCCCGACCCCGTCCAACCCACCCCCCTCCAGACCCCACATTGACCCCAGCATGAACGGAGCCCCCGAGTGCACCTTCAGACCCGCTGCCGCGTCGTGTACCCGTTGTCCCACGCCCAAGCGGCGATGCCCACGCGGTTCCGGGTCCCGAGCTTGGCCTGGACGGCGGCGATGTAGTTCTCGACGGTGTCGTGCGAGAGATGCAGCTCGCCTGCGATCCCGGCGTTGGTCCTTCCCGAGGCGACCTACGCCACAACGTCGAGCTCACGCCCGGTCAAGGCCGCACCTTGCACCACCCCCGCCCCGGCTCCCGCCGGGTGGGAGCTGTGGGCCGGGGCTTTGAAATACGGCCGCGGTGTTTCGGGGGCTCAGTCGCGCATGAGCTTGCGGTGGGTGACGCGGTGGGGGCGGGCGGCGTCGGCGCCCAGGCGCTCGATCTTGTTCTTCTCGTAGTCGGCGAAGTTGCCCTCGAACCAGAACCAGTTCGAGCCCTCCTCCCACGCCAGGATGTGGGTGGCGATGCGGTCCAGGAACCACCGGTCGTGGGAGGTGATGACCGCGCAGCCCGGGAACTCCAGGAGCGCGTTCTCCAGGGAGCTCAGCGTCTCGGTGTCGAGGTCGTTGGTGGGCTCGTCCAGGAGGAGGACGTTGCCGCCCTGCTTGAGGGTCAGCGCCAGGTTGAGGCGGTTGCGCTCGCCGCCGGACAGGACGCCGGACGGCTTCTGCTGGTCGGGGCCCTTGAAGCCGAACGCGGCGACGTAGGCGCGGGACGGCATCTCGACCTGGCCGACCTTGATGTGGTCGAGGCCCTCGGAGACGACCTGCCACACCGACTTGGCCGGGTCGATGCCGCCGCGGCCCTGGTCGACGTAGGAGATCTGGACGGTCTCGCCGACCTTCAGCGCCCCGTTGTCGGGCTTCTCCTCACCGACGATCATGCGGAACAGCGTGGTCTTGCCGACGCCGTTGGGGCCGATCACGCCGACGATGCCGTTGGGCGGCAGGTTGAACGACAGGCTCTCCATGAGGAGCCGGTCCTCGAAGCCCTTGGTGAGGTCCTCGGCGACGATCACCGTGGTGCCCAGGCGGGGGCCCGGCGGGATCTGGATCTCCTCGAAGTCCAGCTTCCGGGTCTTGGCCGCCTCGGCCGCCATCTCCTCGTAGCGCTGCAGACGCGCCTTGCTCTTGGTCTGCCGGGCCTTGGGGTTGGACCGGACCCACTCCAGCTCGTCCTGGAGGCGCTTCTTGCGCTTGGCGTCCTTGTTGCCCTCGACCTTGAGGCGCTCGGCCTTCTTCTCCAGGTAGGCCGAGTAGTTGCCCTCGTACCCGAAGAGGCGGCCCCGGTCGACCTCGCAGATCCAGCCGGCCACGTTGTCGAGGAAGTACCGGTCGTGGGTGACGGCCAGGACGGTGCCCTCGTACTTCTCCAGGTACTGCTCCAGCCACTGCACGCTCTCGGCGTCGAGGTGGTTGGTGGGCTCGTCCAGCAGCAGCAGGTCGGGGTGCTCAAGCAGCAGCTTGCACAACGCGACCCGGCGGCGCTCCCCACCCGACAGCTGGGTCACGAGCGAGTCGCCGGGCGGGCAGCGCAGCGCGTCCATGGCCTGCTCGAGCTGGCTGTCGAGGTCCCAGGCGTTGCGATGGTCGAGCTGCTCCTGCAGCTTGCCCATCTCCTCCATCAGCTCGTCGGAGTAGTCGGTCGCCATCTTCTCGGCGATCTCGTTGAACCGGTTGAGCAGCGCCTTGGTCTCGGCGACGCCCTCCTCGACGTTGCCGAGGACCGTCTTCTCCTCGTTGAGCGGCGGCTCCTGCTGCAGCATGCCTACCGTGTAACCGGGCATGAGCCGGGCCTCACCGTTGGAGGGCTGCTCCAGGCCGGCCATCATCCGCAGCAGCGTCGACTTGCCCATCCCGTTGGGGCCCAGGACGCCGATCTTGGCCCCGGGCAGGAAGCTCATGGTGACGTCGTCAAGGATGACCTTGTCACCGTGCGCCTTGCGCACGCGCTGAAACGTGAAGATGTACTCCGCCATATCGTCAAGCCTAGGGGGTCTCGGACACCATTCGTTGCAGCCGCGGCCAAGCTCCGCCCGGCCGCGGGATCGGCCCGTGGCCAGCGAAGATCATCGCCGGGCCGGGGTCAGCCCTCGGACGCCTTCGGCCCTTCGACGGCGGGCAGGCAGACCCGGTCGCGCCCGGACTGCTTGGCCCGGTAAAGGGCGAGGTCGGCGGCGGCGAGCAGCTCGATCAGGTCCTGGCCGTGCATCCGGAACAGGGCCACTCCGACGGAGATCGTCACGCCTACGGTGCCTTCCTCGGCGGGTACCGCGAGCCGCCTGACCCTGCCGCGCAGCCGTTCGGCGACCCGGCAGGCCTCCACGGTGTCGGCGCCGGGCAGCAGCACCACGAACTCCTCCCCGCCGAACCGGCCCACGACGTCGTAGTCGCGCAGCTGGCCGCACAGGGTGGTGGCCACGCCCACCAGCACCTGGTCGCCGACCAGGTGGCCGTGGGTGTCGTTCACCCGTTTGAAGTGGTCGATGTCGATCAGCAGCAGGGCGAGCGGGTCGTGGGTGCGCTGGGTCCGGGCCAGCTCGGTGTCGGCCTCCCGCTGCCAGGCGGCGGCGTTGAGCAGCCCGGTCTTGGCGTCGGTACGGGCCGCGGCCTGCAACTGCTGATGCATGAGGCTGCGCTGGAGCAGCACGACCGGGGGCAGCGCCAGCAGCAGCAGCATCAGCGACAGGGTGCTGAGGATCGCGACCGAGACGCCCACGCACAGCTCGACCACGTCCAGCAGCAGGCTCTCGCGGTTCCACAGGACGTCCCGCCAGCGGCCCTCGGGGTTGGCCGCGTGCGCGGCGACCGCCACCAGCGCCGTGTTCAGCACCGTGAACAGCGCGGCGCAGCCCACGGCGACCGACAGGTCGGCGACCCCGCCGATCACCCACAGCGGACGCCCGTCCAGCGGCTGGGGCACCGCCAGGTGGAAGACCATCGAGGTGCACGCGCCCGCCAGGCCGTACGCCGCCATCACCACCACCCGGCGGTACAGCAGCGTGCGCCTGACCCGGAACTGCAGCAGCAGCTGCATCGGGACCGGGATGAGCAGGGCGTACACCGGGGGGAGCAGCAGCGCGACCGGCAGCCACCAGGCCGAGAGGATGTCGCGGGCGACCCCGGCGGGCATCCCGAGCCGACGCGTCGCCTCGATGCACACCGCGCCGCAGGCCAGCAGCGCGGCAAAAGTCAGTAGATCGTTCAGCCGCGGGACGGTGCTCATCAGCCCGGCGACGGTCAGCGCCAGATGCAGGGCGGCGACCACCGGCACATAGACGGCGAGCAGGGACGGACGCATCGGCACCGCCCGCCGCCGCGGCCTCCGGGACAGCTCTCCGCCGCGATCCTCGGCGGACGACTGCACAGCCGTCATCCTTCCCCCCTAAGCCTCACGTTGTGTAACACGATAATTGCAACGTGTGCGGAGCGGGCTGGAAACCGGTACCTTCGATAACGCACAAGTGGGTATCCGAGACGTGACCCACCGTAGGACCAGCGAAATCGCTGTCCGCCGCACATCCTGAGGGGGAATACACCATGCGCGGCGTCTCCTGGATATAACGCGTCCGCCACCCCGACGGCGCGGGGGCGCCAGCCGGCACCAGCCGGCCACCCGCCGACGCCCCCGCAACACGGGACCCATCCCCCCTCCAGCCGCCCTGCGGGGTCCATGAGCCCCGCAGGGAAGCCCCCCGCATCCCCAACCGTCGCTCCACCTGCACCTTTACTGATCCATCGCCTCTCTGACACCATGCGCCCCGGGTCCGCCGCCGGCCTCTGCGCCATCGTGCTCCCTCCCCTCTCATCGCCTTGTACGGCGTCCACGCGCACCGCGTTCACCCAGCGCGATCAGTCCCACACCCCGGGCACACGCCCGAGCTCAAACCCCGGCCGACCAATGGCCGGCGCCCTCGCCCGCCTCTCCGCTCATCCAGCCGGGCATTCCATGGCCGGGCATCCCTTTGCGCTGCGACAATGGCCGCTCTTCCATCCCCGCAGCGCACAGAACAAGGCAGCGTTCCCGCTCCAAACCCTGCTGTCCTGCGATGAGCCTGCACGGGTGCACGGGTCGCCGGGTCCGCCGGCCGTACGGTCGTCTCACCGGAACCGAAAGCACACGCTCAGCCCGCGGAAACGCCCGCTTGCCGCGCTGCCCGGACGGGCTCCGGCCGGGGACCGAAGCCCGCCCGGCCCCCTCACTGCGGCTCTGAGCGCACACCCGACCCGGCCGGACGGGCACCTGCCGCCCGCCTGCCGCCCGCCCGCACGGGCGCTCCGGGTCGCGTCCGAAGGCCGCACGGGCGGGGTGGCTTCTCCGGGATGGCCGGTACTGGCCGAGGGGTGTGGTCAGGCGGCCTTGGGTTCGGCGGTCGGGGTCTCTTCCGCCGAGTCGTCGGTGTCGGTCACGGGGCCGGTGAGGGCCCACTGGTCGGCCACCTCCTGGGCCTCGCGGCGGTCTTCGTCGCTGAGGGCTCCGCCGCGCTGGACGGGGCGGAAGGCGGCCGTGCCCCGGCTGAGGTCATGCCCCAGCGTGGTGGCCTCGACCTCGGCGGAGAAGCGCCACTGGCCGTCCCTCTCGTACTGGCGGATGCGGAGGCGGCCGGTCACCACGACGGGATGCCCGCGCCTGAGATCGGAGGCGTTGACGTTGTCGGCCAGGGAGCGCCAGCAGTTGACCGTGAGGAACATCGTCTCCATGTCCTGCCACTGGCCGGTCTGCCGGTCGTAGCGCCGCGGGGTGTAGCCGACTCGTAACGACAGGAACGGGGTGCCGTTGCCGGTCACGGTGAAGTACGGCTCGGCGGCCAGCCAGCCGACCACGGTGATCTGGGCCTCGTTCATGGCTGCTCCACTCTCGTTGAGGTGCGTGCTCCCAACGAGAGTGGCGCAGCGTCACCCTGGGTGAAAGGGGATGTGCGAACTGTGGATAAGTCAGCCGGCGAGGTTGGTGACCTCGGAGCGGAAGTGGGCGTAGCGGTCGAGTTCGGCCGCGACCGGCTCCAGGACCTTCTCGTCGGCGATCTGCTCGATGCGCTCGCGCATGTGGCTCTCCATCCGCTGGCCGTGCTTGGCCGAGGACAGCGCCACCAGGTTGCGGCACGCGGACGAGGTGAGGGCGCCCATGCCCAGCGTGCAGACGACCAGGATCAGCACGTACGGGATGAGACCCGTCTCGCCGAGCAGGCCGCCGGGGCCATCCGCGCCGACGACGCCGTAGATCAGGAGCAGCGCGATCCACAGCGCGCCCAGGCCGCTGACCAGGACGAGGAAGTACTGCCAGGTCTTGACCAGCCACCACCAGCCGGGGACCTGGTTGAACGTGGGCAGGGCGTCCATGAGGGAGGCGCCCAGGGCCTCGGGGAGCTCGCCGGCGTTGGAGCGGGCGGCGGCCCGCACCGAGCGGGCCCACGGTTCGGGCAGGTCGGCAGTGACGCCGTCGGTGACGCCCTGGAGGGCGGTGTCGACGTCGCCCTGCTGGGCTCCGATGGGGCCGGTGAAGGCGTTGCGGAGCTCTTCGCGGAGCTCGGTGAGGCGCATGCGGCGCAGCGGGTCGCTGCGCAGGCGGGTGACGAGGGCGCTGACGGGCCAGCCGACGAAGTCGGCGGCGCGCAGCTCGTAGGCGCTCTCCATGGCCTCGGCGACGGCGGGGGCGCCGGCGGCGTCGGTGAGGGCCTGGACGAGCTCGGCCCGGCGGTCGGCGCCGATGCCGGACGGGGGTTCGGCGGGGCCGCGCAGGGCGGCGAGGCGCTCGGCGACGTGGTCGATGTCGGCGTCGAGCCGTTCGCCGCGGGCGCGGCGGGCGGCGACGGTGTCGACCAGGACGTCGCGGAGCCCGCGCACGCCGCGCTCGCTGACCGCCGAGGTGGTGACGATCCGCGGGTCCGCCAGGCCCTCGGCCTCCAGAAGGCGGCGCAGGTCGGCGACGCAGTCGTCGATCTCGAAGGACTGGAGCCGGTCGACCTGGTTGAGGACGATCAGGGTGACGCCGGCGTGCCGGGCGAACGGGACGATGTAGTTGCGGTGCAGGGCGGCGTCGGCGTACTTCTGCGGGTCGACCACCCAGACCAGCAGGTCGGCGATGGTGACGAAACGGTCGACCTCGGCGCGGTGGACGGCCTGGATGGAGTCGTGGTCGGGCAGGTCGATCAGGACGAGGCCGTGCAGGGAGCTGTCGGCGCGTTCCAGGTCGAGGGCGCTGGCGCGGGCGTAGCGGTGGCGCTTGTCGACGTCGAGCCAGTCGAGGAGGGGGCCGGCGCCGTCGAGGCCCCAGACGCAGGCGTGGGCCTTGGAGGTCATCGGGCGGCGCATGCCGGTGGGCGACAGTTCCAGCCCGCAGACGGCGTTGAACAGGGAGGACTTGCCGCTGCCGGTGCCGCCGGCGAGGGTGACGACGGTGTGGTCGCCCGAGAGCCGCAGGCGCTGCCCGGCGCGGTCGAGGAGCGCGCCGGCGTCGTCGATGAGGTCGCGGTCGAGGCGGCCGGTGCCGTACCGGACGAGGCGTTCGAGGCTGTCGAGGCGGGCGGCGACACCGCCGGGGCCGGTCTCCGCGGCGGCCTCGGGGGCGGGGTCGGCGGGTGGGGCGGGCCTGCCGGAGGCGCCGGCGGGGCCCGAGGGGCCAGGCGCGTTCGCGGGGATGGCCGAGGTGGTCATCGGGCGACCTCGAGGTTGTAGGTGGCCTGGTAGAGCTGGACGGGAACGGTCTCGTCGGGGATGCCGGCGGCGTCGATGGCCTGCCCGTAGCGGATCGACTCCTCGTCGAACAGCATCCCGATGCGGCTGCGCAGGTCGGCGCGGGCCTTGGCGCCCATGCCGCGCAGCGACTCGGCGCCGAAGAGGGCCTTGAGGAGGCGCTGCGGGACGGCGCTGGTGCCGCCCTCGACGGCGACCTCGGAGGTGCCGTAGCCGAGCAGCCCGATCATCAGGACGAGGGAGACGGCCTCGGAGTCGAACGACACGACCTTGGCGACCGAGCGCTTGGTGACGCCCTCGGTGCGGATCAGCTCCTGGACGTGATCCTGCCAGGCGCTGACGGCCCGGGTGACGCGGCGGGACAGCTCGGGGGAGGCGTGGCCGAGGCCGGCGGCGGGGCCGGCCAGGACCTGGCGTCCGGCGGGGTGGTCGCGCCAGCGGACGACGACCTGGTCGGCGGCGTTCTCCGCGGAGGAGAGGATCAGTGATTCGAGGCCGCCGCGCAGCGCGGCCTTGAGCGCCCGGACGCGGGTGGGGCTGGTGCGGCGGCGCCGGCTGGAGCCCCGCCGGGCACGGCCGCGCTGGACGTGCAGGGCGCGCAGCAGGTCGCCGGTGCCGGCGAAGTCCTGCCAGCGGGCCAGCACCTCGCCGCGCAGCAGGGAGCCGTTGCGGGTGGCCTCGTCGAGTTCGGCGAGGGCGGTGCCGTAGGCCGACTCGACCTCGCGGGCCAGTTCGGCGCGCTTCTCGACCTGCGCCTCGACCTGCTTGGCCAGCTCGGGCACGCGGGTGCGGAAGCTGTCGAGCACGCCGACGAGGGTGTCGCCGATGACGACGGTGCGGTCGTCGGCGTTCTCGGCGACCCCGACGAGCCATTCGCGGATGTCCTCGACGGCCTCCTCGGGCAGGCGGCTGTCCTCCACGCGGGTCTCGGGGACGGTGAAGCGGCGGGCCTCGCCGACGTCGTGTTCGGCGAGCATCTCGCCGAAGTGGTCGACGACCTCCGAGCCGGCGCCCTGCGGCACCCGCGACAGCACCACGCCGATGGTGGCGCCGTTCTCGCGGGCGCGCTGGAGCATCTCCCAGACCTGGGCGTCGGCGTAGCGGGCGGCGGTGGTGACGCACAGCCACAGGTCGGCCGCGGCCATCAGCTTGGTGGCGAACTCGTAGTGGTCCTCGAAGACCGAGTCGAAGTCGGGGCTGTCGAGGAGGGCCAGGCCGGGCGGGAGCGCGTCGCTGCCGATGATGACGAGCTGGTCGCCGGCGATGGCGTCCGGGGCGGGGCCGCGGACGCGGCCCATGCCGGGCAGCATGGGCCCTTCCAGGAACCAGTCGGTGAAGTCGGGGTGGCAGACCAGGATGGGGCTGCTGGTGGTGGGGCGGAGCACGCCGGTGGCGCTGACCCGGGCGCCGACGAGGGTGTTGACCAGGGTGGACTTGCCCGCGCCGGTCGAGCCGCCGAGGACGACCAGCATGGGCGTGCCGGCGGCCTGGATGCGCGGGAGGACGTAGTCGTCGAGCTGGTTCTTCAGCTCCAGCTGGGCCTCGCGGGCCTCCTCGACGCCGGGCACGTCCAGCAGGAACTCGAACGACCCGAGCTGGTCGCGCAGGGCGCTGAGGGCGCGGATCAGCTCGCCCTGGCGCACCGAGATGCCGGCCTCGTCCGCCGCGTCGCCCGTGGTCGCGTCGCCCGCGGACGGGCCGCCGCCACCGCCGCGCGATCCGGCACGGGACGTGCCGGATCCGCCGCGGGGGCCCGGGACCGCGCCCGCCTCCTCGTCGTGAACCGCGCTCTGCTCTGCCGGGGGTGTCACGGATCCCGTCCCATGTCCGCTCGAATCATGTCGATCTCTCGTGCCACGTTGACCACGTCGCCCACGACCACGATCGCCGGTGGCCGCACCCCGGCGGCCTCCATCTCCCCCGCCACCGTGCCCAGGGTCGCCGTCAGCGCCCGCTGGCCCGGGAGCGTGCCTTCCTGGACCACGGCGACCGGCGTTTCAGACGACCGACCATAGCGCATGAGGGCCTCGGCGATGAGGGCCATGCGCTCGACCGCCATCAGCAGGATCAGGGTGCCCTGGGCGCGGCCGAGGCCGGGCCAGTCGACCGTGGAGGCCGGGTGCCCCGGGGCGACGTGCGCGGACACCACGTGGAACTCCTGGGTGACGCCGCGGTGGGTCACCGGGATGCCGGCGGCGGACGGCACGGCCACCGCGCTGGTGATCCCGGGCACGACGGTGACCGGGATGCCGTGCCTGGCGCAGTGCAGGACCTCTTCGGCGCCGCGCCCGAACACGAACGGGTCGCCGCCCTTGAGCCGGACCACGAACCTGCCCTGCCGGACGTGCTCGACCAGGTAGTCGTTGATGCGCTCCTGGGTGACCGTGCGCCCGTAGGGGATCTTGGCGGCGTCGACGACCTCGACGTCGGCGGGCAGCTCGTCGAGGAGTTCGCGGGGCGCCAGCCGGTCGGTCACGACCACGTCGGCCTGGGCGAGCAGCTGCCGGCCGCGCACGGTGATCAGCCCGGGGTCGCCGGGACCGCCGCCGACCAGCGCCACGCCGACGGGCTTGTGCCGGGAGTGGACGCGTTTCCGCCCGCGGCTCTCCAGGGTGGCGTCGCGCAGGCCGTCGACGACGGCGTCGCGGATGCCGGCGGCGCGGCGGGGGTCTCCCCCGGCCAGCACGCCGACGGTGGTCTCGCCGACCCGGCCGCTCGCGGGCGTCCAGGCCGCGGAGGCGGCGGCGTCGTCGGCGCGCACGCACCAGATCCGGGCCGCCTCGGCCTCGGCGGCGACGGCGGCGTTGACCTTGGTGTCGTCGCTGACCGCCTGGACCAGCCAGGCGCCCGCGCAGTCGCCCTTCTCGTACGGCCGGCGCAGCCAGGTGATCGTTCCGGTGGAGGTGCCGCCGTCCCGGTCCGGCGCGGCCTGGACGAGCAGGTCCTCCAGGGAGGGCGTGATCTCGGGGGCGACCATCACCACGTCGGCCCCGGCCGCCAGCAGCGCCGGCACCCGGCGCTGGGCGACCCGGCCGCCGCCGACGACGAGGACGCGTCGGCCTCCGAGTCGCAGGCCTAGCAGGTACGGGGGCACGTGGGTGTTCTCTCGATCGGGGCTGTGAGATTGTTCGCGGACGCCGGTGACGGACACGTGTCTATGTGGACCAAAGGTACTCGCGTTGACGCGTTCATGGAGAGGGCTCCCGCCCAGTCGATAGCCGAGCGTGACTCATTCCGTGATCATGCCGTGACTCTGCCCGGAGCCCTTTCCGCTCACTCCGGCCGAGTCGAAGGTGGCGACCTCGTGAAGGACCCGGACCGCGCCCTGCACCAGCGGCAGCGCCAGCAGCGCGCCGGTGCCCTCCCCGAGCCGCAGTTCCAGGTCCACCAGCGGGCGGAGCCCCAGGTGGACCACGGTAGCGGAATGGCCGGGCTCGGCCGAACGGTGGCCCGCCACGCAGGCGCTGATGGCGTCCGGGGCGATCGCGGCGGCGGCCAGGGCCGCGGCGCCGGCGATCACGCCGTCGAGCACAACGGGCACCCGCAGCGCCGCGCCGCCGAGGATGAAGCCCGCCAGCGCGGCGTGCTCGAACCCGCCGACCGCCGCCAGCACCCGCAGCCCGTGCTCGATGCCCGCCCGCCGCGCGTCCGCGTCCCGCGTGTCCGCGTTCCGCGCCTCCGGGTTCTGTGGCTCCGCGTGTCGCTCGTCCGCGTTCCGTGGCTCCGCGTTCCGTGGCTCTGCGTGTCGCGCGTCCGCGTTCTGCGCGTCCGCGTGTCGCGCGTCGCCGGGCGTGTCGGCGTCCTGGCCGGGCGCCGGCCGGCCCGCCCCGGCGAGGCCGTGGCGGGCCAGTGCGGCCCGGACGATCTCGATCTTGCGGGCGTGGGTGGCGTCGTCGATGCCGGTGCCGCGGCCGGTGACGCGCTCGGGCGGCAGACCGGTGAACGCGGCGATCAGCGCGGCCGAGGCGGTGGTGTTGGCGATGCCCATGTCGCCGGTGAGCAGGCAGCGGGCGCCCGAGCCGGCCAGTTCGCGGGCCGTCTCGATGCCCACCGCCATCGCCCGCCGCGCCTGCTCGCCGGTCATCGCCGGGCCCAGGGTCAGGTCGGCCGTGCCCGGGGCGATCTTGCGCGGGAGCAGGCCGGGCGCGGCCGGGAGGTCGGCGGCGACGCCCACGTCCACGACGGTGACGGTGGCGCCGACCTGCGCGGCGAAGGCGTTCACGACCGCGCCGCCGGCCAGGAAGTTGGCCACCATCTGCGCGGTCACCTCCTGCGGCCACGGGCTCACGCCCTGGGCGTGGACGCCGTGGTCGGCGGCGAAAACGGCGACCGCGGCGGGCTCGGGCAGCGGCGGCGGGCACGTCCCGGCCAGCCCGGCGAGCCGTACCGGCAGCTCCTCCAGCACGCCCAGCGAGCCCGGCGGCTTGGTGAGCCGCGACTGGTGCTCGCGCGCCTCCCGCATCGCCGCCTCGTCGAGCGGGCCGATGGCGGCGACCGTCTCCTCGATGAGGGACGCGGCCGCTTCCGCCGTCAGGTCAGATTCCCAGGTCACCCAGCACCTCCAGGAGGGCGTCGTTGGCGGCCCGGTCCCGTACGGCCACGCGCAGCCAGTCGGGGCCGAGCCCGGGGAAGGTGTCGCCGCGCCGGACGGCGAAGCCGCGCTCCCGCAGCAGGGCGCGGATGCCGAGCGCGTCCGGCACCCGCAGGCACAGGAACGACGCCCGCGCCTCCGGGACGACGTAGAGCCCGCGCCCGGCCAGCTCGGCGGCCAGCCGGTCGCGTTCGGCGCCCATCCGGGCGGCCCATGCCTCGGCCTCGGCGACGGCGGCGGGCGCGGAGCATTCCTCGATGGCCACGAGCGCGGGCGTGGACACCGCCCACAGCGGCTGCGCCTCGGCCAGCGCGGCGATCAGCCGCGGTTCGGCCAGGACGTATCCGGCGCGCAGCCCGGCCAGCCCCCAGGTCTTGGTGAGGCTGCGGACGACGATCACGCCGCCGGGCAGCCGCCGGGCCAGGCTCTCCGGCTCGCCGGGCACGCAGTCCATGAACGCCTCGTCCACCACGACGGTGCGTCCGGGGCGGGCGAGCCCGGCGACGGCCTCGGCCGGGTGCAGGACGGACGTCGGGTTGGTCGGGTTGCCGATCATGACCAGGTCGGCGTCGCCGGGCACGGCGGAGGGGACGAGGGTGAAGTCCTTGCCCAGCACGACCCGTTCGACCGCGTGACCCGCCGCGCGCAGCGCGGCCTCGGGCTCGGTGAACTGCGGGTGGACGACCGCGGCGCGGCGGGGCCGCAGCGCGCGGGCGATCAGCACGAACGCCTCGGCGGCGCCCGCGGTGAGGAGCACCTCCTCGGCGGCCCGCCCGTGCCGCCGGGCCGCCGCCCGCCGGGCCGCCGCCGGGTCCGGGTACGCGGCGAGGTCGGACATCGCGGCGTGCAGGCGGTCGGCGAGCCATCGCGGGGGCATGCCCGTGCGGACGTTCACGGCGTGGTCGCGGAGCCCGTCCCCGACCTCGGCGTCGCCGTGGTGCCGCAGGTCGACGTCCTGGCCCGATCCGGCCGGGGTGTTCATCAAAGAACCTCCGAGGAAACCCCGGCCTTGAGGCCAGGGAGGAATCGGCTCCCTGCGGAGCAGGGCAGGGAAAGGAGATTCGCCCCCAGGGCGAATCTCCGTTGACCAGGCACGCTGGCACGTTCTCGCACCTGTGTTCGAGCGTGAACGCTACGATCGGCCCCGTGCCGCGCTACCGCCTGGACCCCACGCCCGAGCAGGAGCAGGCCCTGCTCGCGCATTGCGCGCACGCCCGCTATGTGTGGAACCTGGCCGTCGAGCAGCACGGCTTCTGGTCCCGCCGACGGGGTAGGGCACCCGGCTACAACGAGCAGTCCCGGCAGCTCACCCAGGCCCGGGCCGAGTTCGCATGGTTGCGGGCCGGGTCGCAGACCGTGCAGCAGCAGGCGCTGCGTGACTTCGCGCAGGCAATGGCGAACTTCTTCGCCGGAACGCACAAGCGCCCCACCTGGCGCAAGCAGGGCGTGCACGAAGGGTTCCGGCAGGTCGGCGTCAAACCCCACCAGGTCAAGCGGCTGTCGCGCAAATGGGCCGCGGTGCTGGTGCCCAAATGCGGATGGGTCAGATTCCGCCTGTCGCGGCCGGTACCGGAGGGGGTGAAGTCCTACCGGGTGACCCGTGATCGGGCCGGGCGCTGGCATGTGGCGTTCGCGCACGTCCCGCCCCCGGTCCCCGGCCCCGGCCCCGGTGACGGGAGCGTGGTCGGGGTGGACCGCGGCGTCACCGTCACCGCCGCCCTCTCGACCGGGGACCTGCTGAAGGTCCCCGGCCTCACCCCCGGGGAGCGGCGGCGCCTGCGGCTGCTCGCCCGCAGGCTGGGGCGGGCCCGGCGCGGCTCCGCCCGCCGCGCCCGACTCAAGGCCGCGCTCGCCCGGCTCAAGGCCCGTGAAAGCGACCGCCGCAAGAACTGCGTGGAGCAGACCTCCACGATGCTGGCCCGCCGGTTCGAGGTGATCGGTGTCGAGGACCTCAACATCCGAGGCATGACCCGTTCCGCCAGAGGAACCATCGAGCGGCCGGGACGCAACGTCGCCGCCAAGGCGGGCCTGAACCGGGGCATCCTGGCCAGCGGATGGGGGATGCTGGCCGAGCGGCTGGAGCACAAGGCCCCCGGCCGCGTGTACAAGATCGACCCTGCGGGCACCTCGCAGCGCTGCTCGGCGTGCAGGACCATCGACCCGAAGGCGCGCGAGAGCCAAGCGCGCTTCCGGTGCCGGTCCTGCGGCTTCGCCTGCAACGCCGATGTGAACGCCGCACGCAACATCGCCCACGAGACCAGGCGCAAGGCCGGGCTCGTGGGCACGGCGGCCGGACCGGCCGTTGCTGCGCGGGGACGCCCCGGGTCGCCGGGGCGGACGAACCGCGAACCTCAACCTGTTCCCCTCTTCTCCTGAGGCCACGGGTTGGAATCCCCCTCGTTCACGAGGGGGAGGAGGTCAAGACTGTCTCTCTTCCGTGCGGTTGTGCGGTCACAACGAGGGCAGCCCATGAAGGGACATGCGGTGCGGACGCGCAAGAAGGCGCGCGGGAACGTCAGGCCGTTCGACGTCTGGGCCCGCGAGCGGGCGCTCGATCCCGACGGCGCCTGGCTGCGGGACACGTACGGGCTGGAGGCCGTGGAGCGCGACCTGCTCAAACGGGCGGTGGAGAGCGGTGAGGCGGCGCCCGGCGAGACGCTGCGCGGCCCCGCCGCGGAGTACGCCCGGAGGGTGCTGGAACGGCCCTGGTGGAATCGTTCCAGGGCCTGGCCGGCGGCGCTCGGGGTCGGCCTCGGGGTCGGCCTCGGGTTCGGCACGGTACCGGGCATCGCCAGCGTGGCCGGCGTTTCGGTCGGCACCGAGAGGATCGTGGTGGGACTGGTATACGCGCTGGTGACGCTGTGTGCCGTCCTCGTGCTGGCACGGCGGCGCACCGCGCGCCTCCGGCGGGCCGAACGGCTCAACGGCGCGCTCGACGGCGGGCTCAACGGCGCGGAAGACGGGGCGTGATCCGCGTCAGTGCGCATGGGCGTGCCCGTGGCCGAGCCCATGGCCGTGCCCGTGTCCATGCCCGGTCCCAAGGCCATGGCCGTGGCCGTCCGCGGGGTCATCGGGGTGGTGGTGCGGCGTCTGGGGCGCTCCCACGCGCTCCTCGAACCCGGGAAGGGCGATCCGGTAGACGCAGGTGTCGCAGTTCATCCGGATGTCGCCGGCCAGGGCCTCCTCGTACCGCTCGACCACCAGGTCGGCCAGTCCCTCGCAGTCGCCGATCACCTCGGCGCAGCGGATCTCCAGGGCGGGGTGGCCGGCCGCGTACTCCCGCGACTCCTCCGCCACGCGGTCCGGCAGCACGCCCCTGAACAGGAAGTACGGCAGCACGACGATCCGCGCGGCGCCCAGCCTGCGCAGGCGTTCGAGCCCTTCGGGGACGCTCGGGCGGGCCAGCGAGATGAACGCGGGCTCCACCGACATCAGACCGTGGCCCTGATCGGGCCCGCCCGCCCCGCGTCCCTCCCAGAAGAGCCGGGCGACCTTGTGGACTTCGGCGTTGGCGTCGGGGTCGGTCGAGCCGCGTCCCACCAGCAGGACCGCCGTGGGCCCGTCCGGGGTGGGCCCGTCCCAGGTGGGCCCGTCCGAGGTGGTCCCCGGCAAGGCGCCCAGGGCGGCCTCCATGCGCTCTTGGAGGAGGGCGAGCAGGGCGGGGTGCGGCCCGAGGGGACGGCCGTAGGTGTACGAGAGCCCGGGGTGGCGGACCAGTTCCCGGGCCATCGCGCCCGGGATGTCGCCCTTGCCGTGGCCCGCGGCGACCAGCACCAGCGGGACGGCGGCGACCCTGCGGTGGCCGTCCCCGTACAGACCGGCGACGACCTCGGTGAGCGGGGGCGGCGACAGTTCGATGAAGCCCCCGGCCACGGGCGGGCGCATGCGGCGGCGGAGCCGTTCGATGAACCGGCCGAAGTCGGCGACGCCGTCCTCGTCGCGGGTGCCGTGCCCGACCACCAGCAGCGGCGGGCCCGCCTCCGTGGTCTCGATCATCGTGACTCCCCCTCGTAGTACAGCAGGGCGTTGGCCGCGGCGGCGGCGACGGCCGAACCGCCCTTCTCCGAGACGTTGCTGAGCTGCGGGAGCCCGCTGGCGCGCAGCGCCTCCTTGGACTCGGCGGCGCCGACGAAGCCCACCGGAAGGCCGATGACCAGGGCGGGAGCGACCCGGCGCTCGATGAGCTCGAACAGCGCGGTGGGGGCGCAGCCGACGACCCAGACCGCGCCGGGACCGACCTCGGCGTACGACAGCCGCACCGCCGCGGCGGACCGGGTGATGCCGGCGGCGCGCGCCATCTTCGCCGCCGCGGGGTCGTTGACGTGGCACAGCGTCTCGCGGGCGGTGATCCCGGCGGCGACCATGGCGACGTCGGTGACCAGCGGGGCGCCCGAGCGCAGCGCGGCCCAGCCCCGCTCCAGGTGCTCCTCGCGGGTCTGCAGGTCGACCGCGTACTCCAGGTCGGCGCTGGCGTGGATCACGCGCTCGGCCACGGCCCGCCACAGCGGCGGCATGGGGGACAGGTCGACGCGCGACCGCAGGATCTCGAACGAGCGGACCTCGATCGGGTGGGGCCGGCGAAGGGTCACGGGCGCTCCTCGACGCGGAAGGGGACGGAGATCGGGGGTGGTGGAGGGCGGTCAGGGGAGAAGGCCGGGGGGAAGGCCGGGGAGGCTACGCCCATCGATACCCCCTGGGGGTGACGAATCGCCCTGCCACGGTCCGGCTGCGGCTCGATCCGACCAGCACCACCGTGAGCATGTCGACCGCCTCCGGGTCGATCCCGCCGAGCGTGGTGACGGTGACGGTCTCGTCCGGGCGGGAGGCGTTGCGGACAAGGCCGACCGGCGTGTCCGGGGGCCGGTGCGCGGCCAGGATCTCCAGGGCCGCCGGCAGCTGCCAGTCGCGCGCCCGGCTGCGCGGGTTGTAGAAGCAGACGGCGAAGTCGCCCTCCGCCGCGGCCCGCACCCGCCGCTCGATGATCTCCCATGGGGTGTGCAGGTCGGACAGGGAGATGTAGGCGTGGTCGTGGCCGAGCGGGGCGCCGAGCAGGCCGGACGCGGCGACCGCGGCGGTGATGCCGGGGACGCCCTCGACCTCGATGCGGTCCGAGGCGAACTCCAGCGCGGGGCTCGCCATCGCGTACACGCCCGCGTCCCCGGACCCGATCAGCGCCACCGCGCGCCCGGCCTCCGCCTCCGCGACGGCGGTACGGGCCCGTTCCTCCTCCTGGCCCAGGCCGCTCTCCACGATCCGGGTACCGGGGCGGAGCAGGTCGCGGACCTGGTCGACGTACTGGTCCAGGCCCACCACCACCGACGACCGCCGCAGCGCCTCGTGCGCGCGCGGGGTGAGCAGGTCGCGGGCGCCGGGCCCGAGCCCGACGATGCTCAGCCGTCCCTTGGGGGCCAGCCGGGCGATGGCGGCGGTGGCGTTGGCCGACTTGTGCTTGTGGGCGACGAGTTCGGCGCTCCGGCCGAGGGAGCGGGCGGCGTGCAGGGCCGCGGCCTCTGCGACGCTCGGCGTGCCGACCTCCGCCCGCACGACCTCGGACGGGTTGGGGACCTCGACCTCCGCCAGCACCTCCGCCGGGTACGTGACGACCTCCCAGCCGCGCTCCTCGGCCGCCTTGAGGATCCCTTCCTCGTCCGCCTTGAGGTCCACGGTCGCCAGGCACCGGACGGACTCCGGCGCGAGACCGGCGCCCGCCAGCGCCAGGTCGACCAGCTCGCCGACCTCCGCGGCCGTGACGCCGCGCGCCGACCCGACCCCCACCACCAGCGACGGCGGCCGGTACAGCAGCCTGTTGCCGAACCAGCCCTCATGGCACATGCACATGATCTCGGCCCCGTCGGTGACGAGGATCCCGGTCGCGGGCTCGTCCTCCTTCTCTTTCTCCTCCTCCATCTCTGAGGCGGAGGAGGACGGGACGCGGACGTTCGGCGGGAGGGCGGGCAGCGGCCAGCCGTCCGCGCCCTCCAGCGCGACCGGCTCCCCCGACAGCACCGCGGCCCCGACGTGGGCGAGCAGTTCCGGGTTGTGGACGGTGAAGCCGAGGTCCGCGCCGTAGGAGTCGAGCGGGGCGACCCCGGTGCGGTCGCTGGCGGTGGTGACGACCGGCTCGCAGCCCAGCACCCCGGTGAGCCGCCTGGCCAGCAGGTTCGCGCCGTGGTGGCCGCCCAGCACCGCCACCGCGAACCGCATGCTCTCGTCCACGCACACCACGGCCGGGTCGGTGGTCTTGTGCTCCAGCAGCGGCGCCAGGACACGCACGGTCGCGCCGACGGCGAGGAAGCTGACGATGGAGTCGCAGGTCCGCCAGGCCTCGCGGAGCGCCTCGGAGGCCTTCAGGTCGGTGAACGAGCGCACCTCGCCCGGCCACGCGGCCGCCAGCGCCTCGGCTGCGGAACGGCCCCCGGCCGTTGCCGCGACGACTCCGATCACCGCACGCTCCTGCTCGTCGACTCGTCGTCCATGTCGCCCCGGTCGCCTCCGTGATCCATGTCGGGGAGTTCCGCGACCGTCACCGGCACGGACGCCGGGGGCCGCCGCGGCACCGCCCGCCCGCGCCGCTCCTCCATGCCGGTCGCGGCGTCGGCGCGCTCGCCCCACACGACGTAGACCGGCGCGGACGGCGCCGCGCCGAACGGCGCCGCGGAGAGGCTGACCGCCTGGGTGGCGAGCGACTCGCCCTTGAGCGCGTCGACGGCGCCCTGCACCCGGTCGGCGTCGGCGACCACGACGACAACGCTGCGCAGGGCCCGGGCGGCGCAGGCCCGCGCCACGTCGGGCCCGCCGCCGCCGACGAACACCGCGTCGGGCTCGGGCAGGTGGTCCAGCACGGCCGGTGCCGTGCCGCGCGAGACGGCCACCTTGACGCGGTGGGCCCGCACGTTGGCGCGGATCCGCTCGCAGGCCGCCGCGTCCCGTTCGACGGCGACGACCGCCGCGCCGAACCGGGCGCACTCGATCGCGATCTCGCCGCGGCCCGCGCCGACGTCCCAGACCATGTCGCCGACCCGGGGCCCCAGCTTGGCCAGCGCGAACGCCCTGACCTCCGCGCCCGCCCCGGCGGCACCGCCCGCGGAGGCGAACTCGGCCGCGGGCAGCGCCCACCGGTCCGGTCCGGGCCGCGCCCCGGCGATCCAGCCGCGCTCGCCGTGGGCGGCCGCCGTCGCGATCCGGCGCTGGTCCAGGACGAGGACCACGTTCGGGTCGCGCCAGGGACGGGTGGTGGCCTCGGCGGGACGGACCTGCACCACCCGCTCGCGCGGTCCGCCGAGGTCCTCGCACACCAGGAACGTGCGCGGCGTCTGCGGGAACAGCGCGCGCGCCAGCTCGGCCGGGCCCGCGCCCGGTGCGGTGAGCACCGCGACCTTGTGATGCGCCCGGCACGCGTTCACGGCACGGCGCAGCTCACGGCCGTGCGCCGAGACCACCAGCGCGTCGTCCCACGACAGCCCGGCCCGCGCGAACGCCCGCTGCACCGACGACAGCGCCGGGAGCACCCGGGGCCGCCGCCCGCGCTCGCGCAGCGCCCGGACGATCCCGAAGAACCCCGGGTCGCCGCTGGCCACGACCACGACATGGTGGTCGCCGTCCTCGCGGTCGAGTTCCTCGTCGATCGCGTCGAGCGCCGCCCGGAGGTCGCCCATCACGATCGTGCGGGCGCCGGGCGGCACCGGCACCGCCGCCAGGTGCCGGCGGCCGCCCGCGACCAGGGAGGCGCGCTCCAGCAGCTCGACGACCTCGGCGGAGGGGGGTGAGCCGTCGTGTCCCACGACGGTCAGGGACGACGACGAGGCCGGGGAGGTCATCGGCTCAGCCGCCCGTACATGCCGACCATGCGCTCGCCGCCGGAGTCCAGCAGCACGACCTGCGCGGCGATCGGACTGTCCGCGGGCCCGGCGGCCCTGGCGGGCCCGTCAACCCCAGCGAGCCCGGCCGCCCCGGCTGGCCCGTCAGCCCCGGCGCGCCCGTCAGCCCCAGCGGGCCCGCCGGCCCCGGCGAGCGCGACGGCGGCGCGTTCGAGCCCGTCGGCGACGCGGCGGCACAGCTCCCGCCCGCACGGCCCGAGCAGCCCCGCGCCCTCCCACAGCTCGTAGGCGCGCCGCGCGGACCCCGCGGCGGCCACCTCCGCGGTCAGCTCCGCGGACCCGCCCATGTCGGCGGTGATGCCGCCGAGATCGTCCGCCGGTTCGAGGGGGGCTAGCCCGTCTGCGGTGGCGAGGAGGACCAGCTGGCCGAGTCCGTGCTCGACCGCCTGGCGCAGCGCCTCGTTCACGTCCGCGCCCGCGGCCGTTCCGGCGCCCACCTCGACGAAGCAGACCTCGGGCAGCTTGGGCAGCATCCTGGCGGCCGTGCGGCCGGACGGTCCCGCGCCGTGCAGCACGAGGGTCCTCTCGCCCCGTGCCGCGATCGCCGCGACCGCTCCGCCGATGCCGCCGATGCCGCCGTCCGGTCGTGCCGTGCCTGTTGGGTTCATGGCCGACGAGCCTCCCGAAGCCGCCGCCGCGCCGACGGCTCGGCACGCCGGTGACCGTGGAAGTGGCCCGGGTGGTAAAGGTGCGAGCGGGTGCCGCCCGCCGCCAGCGCGGGCCCGACCAGCACCAGCGTGTGCTTCCACAGCCGGTGTTCCTTGACCGTGGCCTCCAGCTCGCCGAGGGTGCACCGGACGACCAGCTCGTCCGGCCAGGTGGCCTGGTAGGCGACCACGCACGGGGTGTCGGCCGGGTAGCCGCCCTCCAGCAGCTCCTGCTGGAGCTGCCCGGACCGGGCGGCCGACAGGAACAGCGCCATCGTGGTGCCGTGCCGCGCGAACTCGCGGACCTCCTCGCCCGGCGGCATCGGGGTCTTGCCACCGCCGAGCCGCGTCAGCACCACCGACTGGGCGACCTCGGGGATGGTCAGCTCGCGCTCCACCACGGCCGCGACCGCGCTGAAGCTGGACACGCCCGGGACGACCTCGGTCTCCAGCCCCAGCTCCTTGCAGCGGTCGAGCTGCTCCTGGAGCGCTCCCCACAGCGCGGGGTCGCCGGAGTGGATGCGGGCGACGGTGAGCCCTTCGGCGGCGGCCCGCTCGTAGTACGGCAGCACGCCCTCCATCGGCAGCCGCGCCGAGTCGACGATCTCGGCGCCGTCGCGGGCGTGCTCCAGCACGTCCGGATGGACCAGGCTGGCGGCCCAGATCACCACGTCCGCGGACGCGATGGCGCGGGCCGACCGGAAGGTCAGCAGGTCGGCGGCGCCGGGCCCGGCGCCCACGAACAGCACCCGGCCGGACGGACCGGAGGGCGACGGGCCTGGGGACGGGCCTGGGGACGGGGTCATCGCAGCCTTCCTCCCCGGGCGCCGTCGCGGCGGCCCGGCACGATCAGCGTGGACAGGTAGGGGACGGGCCCGGTCAGCTCGCGGGCGGGCCGGATCTCCTCGCCGGGCAGGCCGAGGCGGGCGCCGAAGCGGGCGTCCTCCAGCCGTCCGGTCTCCTTGAGCGCCTCGACCACCTCGGCGGCGACCGAGCCGAACTTGTACGCCACGACGGTGTCGCCGGTCTCCAGCGCGGCCCGGAACGCCCGCAGCGCCTCCGGCCCGCCCGCCAGCGGCATCAGCCCGATCGACTCCGAGCCCTCGGCGAGCACGGTGCCGGACCGGGCCGCCAGGTCCTGCATGGCGGTGATCCCGGGCACGGTCGCGATCTCGGTGCCGGGCCGCAGCCGCCGGACGGTCTGGGCGAGGTAGGTGAAGGTCGAGTAGACGTTGGGGTCGCCGATGGTGGCGAACGCGACGGTCGCGGCGCCCTCGTCGAAGGCCCGGACGACGCGTCCGGCGGCGGCGTCCCAGGCGGCGGCGCGGCGCTCGGTGACGCCGCCGCGGTCGTTGAGGGCGAACACGACGCGCTCGGCCTTGCCCGTGTACGCGCGGACGACCGACTCGGCGCGGCCCTCCTCGTCCAGCGCCATGACCGGCACCAGGACGACGTCCGATTCCCGCAGCACCCGCACGCCCTTGGCCGTCACCAGCTCGGGATCGCCGGGGCCGACACCGACGCCGATCAGCGTCCCGGGGCCGCGCGCGGCCTCGCGCCGGGCGTCGAGATCGGCGGCGATGAGGCTGAAGACGTGCTGGTCGACGGGGCCTTCGGGGCCTCCTTCGGCGGCGCGCAGCACGCCCTCGTGCCGGAAGCCCGCCTTCTCGGCGACGCGGATCGAGGCGCGGTTGGCGACGTCCGCGCGCAGCTCGACCCGGTTGAGCCCGCCGGCGCCGCCTTCACCGCCGGCGCCGCCTTCACTACCCGCGCCGCCTTCACTACCCGCGCCGTCTCCGGCGGGACGCAGGGCCCACGCGGTGAGGGTGCGGAGCGCGTCGGTGGCCAGGCCGCGCCCGCGCGCCGCCGGGCGGATCCCGTAGCCGACCTCGGCCGAGCGCACCGCCGAGTCCACCCGGAACAGCCCGATCGTGCCGCACAGCTCCCCGGTCTCGCGGTCGGCCACCACCGCGTGCAGACCCGAGCCCGAGCGGGCCAGCTCGTGCACGCCCTCGGCCAGCCACCAGGTCAGGCCGTCGGCGCTCGCGGGGACGTTGGGCGGCAGGAAGTCCTCACCCGCGCCCATCGCCTCCGTCAGCACGGCGGCGTCGCCCGGCTCGAACGGCCGCAGCCGCACGCGCCCGCCCTCCAGGCCACCCGCCGCCCCGAAGGCCGCATCGAAGGTCGTCAAGCTTCCTCTCCTTCTTCGGCGCGACGCGCCGCGCCCTGGCTCGCCCGGACCATCCGCTCGGCGAACAACGGCTCTCCCGCCCAGTGCAGATGCAGATACGAGGCGATGCAATCCCCCTGGACGAAACCCTCGGGTGATGCGGTCGACCACTGCCAGGCCGCCGTCCCCCCGTGGCGGGGCTCGGTCACGGTGCGGTGGAACTCGTGGCCACGCACGCGTTCCCCGGTGCGGGCGACCACCGAGTCCGAGACGGCCACGGCCGACCGGTAGCCGAGCGTCAGCCGCGGCGCCATGGTCGCGGTGACCTCCTCCAGGACGCCGCACATGGGCACGCCGTCCAGCTCGCGGCCCAGGTAGAGCAACCCGGCGCACTCGGCGTACACCGGCCCGCCCCCGGACGCGAACGCGGCGAGGGCGCGCCGCAGCGGCTCGTTGGCCGACAGCTCGGAGGCGTACATCTCCGGGAAGCCGCCGCCGATCACCACGCCGCTCGTGGCGTCCGGCAGCCGCTCGTCCCGCAGCGGGTCGAACCGCACCACCTCGGCGCCCGCCGCCTCCAGCAGCTCCTCGTTCTCCGCGTACCCGAACGTGAACGCCGGGCCGCCCGCGACCGCGATCCGGGGCCGCCCGCCCTGCGGAGGTGCGGACACCTGCGCGCCCGGCTCCCACGGCGCGGACGCGGGCAGCGGCGGGGCGCTCCGGGCGAGGGCCCTCACGGCGTCGAGATCGCAGGACGAGGCGACCAGGTCCCCGAGCCGCTCGACGGTCGCGACCGCCTCCGCGCTCCGCTCCGCCGCCGGGATCAGCCCCAGGTGGCGGGACGGCGTCTCCACGTCGTCGCGCCGCCGCAGCGCGCCCAGCACCGGCACGCCCAGCTCCTCGACGGCGTCGCGGCACATCCGCTCGTGCCCGTCCGAGCCGATCCGGTTGAGGATCACCCCGCCCAGCCGCACCCGCTCGTCGTAGGTCCGGAAGCCGTGCACCGTCGCCGCCACCGAACGGCCCGCCGCGGCGGCGTCCACCACCAGCACCACGGGCGCGTCCAGCAGCCCGGCGACATGGGCGGTCGAAGCGAAACCGCCCTGCTCGGCGGCGCCGTCGAACAGGCCCATGACGCCCTCGACGACCGCCACGTCCGCCCCGGCGGCGCCGTGCAGGAACAGCGGGACGACCAGGTCCTCCGACGTCAGCCACGGGTCGAGGTTGCGGCCCGGCCGGCCGGTGGCCAGCGCGTGGTAGCCCGGGTCGATGTAGTCGGGGCCGACCTTGTGCGGCGACACGGCGGTGCCGCGCGCCGCCAGCGCCGCCATCAGCCCGGTCGCGACGGTCGTCTTGCCGCACCCCGACGCGGGCGCGGCCACCACCAGCCGCGGAACCGCGCTCACCATGACGCGTTCATCCCGCACTCACCACGCCCTGCTCACCATCCCGCGCGCACCATGCCGCGCGCACCATGCCGCGCTCACCATTCGATGCCCTTCTGGCCCTTCTGGCCGCGGTCCATCGGATGCCTGACCTTGCCCATCTCGGTGACGAGGTCGGCCAGCTCCAGCAGCCGCGGATCGGCGTCCCGCCCGGTGATCACCACATGCTGCGCGCCCGGCCGGTCCTTCAGCGCGGCGACGACGTCGTCGACGTCGATCCAGCCCCACTTCATCGGATAGGTGAACTCGTCGAGCACGTAGAACCGGTAGGTCTCGGCGGCCAGGTCCCGTTTGATCTGCGCCCAGCCCTCCCGGGCGTCGGCCTCGTGGTCGGCCTCGGTCCCCGGGCGCTGGATCCACGACCAGCCCTCGCCCATCTTGTTCCAGGTCACCGGGCCGCCCTCGCCGCTGTCGCCGAGAACGCGCAGCGCCCGCTCCTCGCCGATCCGCCACTTGGCCGACTTCACGAACTGGAACACCCCGATCGGCCAGCCCTGGTTCCAGGCGCGCAGCGCCAGCCCGAAGGCCGCGGTCGACTTGCCCTTCCCGGGGCCGGTGTGCACGATCACCAGCGGCCGGTTGCGCCGCTCCCTGGTCGTCAGCCCGTCCTCGGGCACGTACTCCGGCTTCCCCTGCGGCATCGTTCGCTCACGCCACCTTCCCGGACGCGCTCCTGGCGTCCCTGACCACCCCGGCCAGCCCGCCGGCGGCGAGGTCCTCCAGCCGCACCGTCTCCGCGCCGAGCCGGGCCCCCAGCTCGGCCGCCATGCCGAGCCGCACCGGCCCGGACTCGCAGTCCACCACGACCGACGCCACCCCGGCCGCGGCCAGCAGCCCCGCCGCCGCGGACGGGTCGGGCCCGTGCGTGGCGCGGCCGTCGGTCACCACCACCAGCAGCGGCCGGCGGGACGGGTCGCGGACGTGCTCCACCCGCAGCGTCTCGGCGGCCCGCAGCAGCCCGGCGGCCAGCGGGGTGCGCCCGCCGGTCGGCAGCCGTCCCAGCCGACGCGCGCCGGCCTCGACCGACGAGGTCGGCGGCAGCGCCAGCTCGGCCCCGGTGCCCCGGAAGGTGATCAGCCCGACCTTGTCGCGGCGCTGGTAGGCGTCCAGCAGCAGGCTGAGGACCGCGCCCTTGACGGCCGTCATCCGCCGCCGCGCGGCCATCGAGCCGCTGGCGTCGACGACGAACAGCACCAGGTTGCCCTCGCGGCCATCGCGGACGGCCTCCCGCAGGTCGCCGGCCTCGACCACGATCCCGGGACCGGTCCGGCCGCGCACGTGCTGGTGCGGGGCGGCGGCGCGCAGGGTGGCGCTCAGGTGCAGGCCGCGGGTGCCGGGCCGGGCGCCGGAGACGCGCCCGAACGGGCTGCGCGCCTTGGAGCGGCGGCCGGGCGCGCCGGTGCCGGTGCCGGGCACCGTGAACAGCCGGGGCCGGAACGTGGCGGCGGCCTGGGCGGGCTCGCCCTCGCCCGCGTCCCGTTCCTTGGCCGGGAGGCGCTCGTCGGCGGGCCGCTCGCCGTCGTTCACCGAGCGGCCGTTGAGGAGGGCGTCCAGGACGCTCAGCACGCCCCCGCCGCCGTCCAGGCCGCCGGGGCCGCCGCGGGGACCGCCGCCGGGCCCGTCGTCGTCGGGGTCGTCGCCTCCGGAGGGCCCGTCGTCGTCGGGCCCTTCCTCCGCCTCCGCCTGCGCCTGCGGCCCGGGGTCCGCTCCGGCCTCGGGCGCCGGTTCCGGACCCGGCTCGGGCTCGGGTGGAGCGGTGCCGGGACGGCCCGAGGAGTCGCCGTGCTCCTCCAGGATCTCGTCCAGTTTCTTCTCGTCGAGGCCGGGCGCGTCGAACGGGTCGCGGCGGCGCCGGTGCGGCAGCGCCAGCCGGGCCGCGGTCCGCACGTCCTCGGCGGTCACCACGGTGCGCCGGTGCCAGGCGGCCAGCGCCATCGCGGCCCGCGCCGTCACCAGGTCGGCGCGCAGCCCGTCCACCTCGAACGCGGCGCACACGGCGGTGATCTGGCGGAGCGCGGCGTCGGTGAGCTCCACCCGGGGCAGCCGCGACTGCGCGGAGGCGATCCGGCCGGCCAGCTCGGCCTCGGCCAGGCTCCAGCGGGCGGCGAAGCGGACCGGGTCGCGCTCGTACTCCAGCCGCCGCCGCACGACCTCGGCGCGCTCGCCGGGATCGCGGGTCGCCGCGACCTCCACGGTGAGGCCGAACCGGTCGAGCAGCTGCGGGCGCAGCTCGCCCTCCTCCGGGTTCATGGTGCCGACCAGCAGGAACCGGGCGGCGTGCCGGACCGAGACGCCCTCGCGCTCGACGTGCGACTCGCCCATCGCGGCGGCGTCCAGCAGCAGGTCGACCAGGTGGTCGTGCAGCAGGTTGACCTCGTCGACGTACAGCACGCCGCGGTGCGCGGCGGCCAGCAGGCCGGGCTCGTAGGCCTTCACACCCTCGGTGAGGGCTCGTTCGATGTCCAGGGAGCCGGTGAGGCGGTCCTCGGAGGCGCCGACAGGCAGCTCGACCAGCCGCGCGGGGCGCTGCTCGGTTCCGGCCGGCTCGGCCGGCGGCGGGCCCGCGGGAACGGCGGGCCGGGCGGTGCCGGACGCGTCGGCGCCGTCGGCCGGCGCGGCGGGGGGCTCGGCCCGTGCGGTGGGCGCGAGCGCGGGCTCGGGCTCGGGCTCGTCGAAGGCGCCGTCCTCGTCCGGCTCGCCGTCGAACCCGGCGTGCGGGCCGTCCGGGCAGGCGGGATCGGGGTCGCGGGGGTCGCAGGAGAACCGGCAGCCCGCCACCACCGGCACCGAGGGCAGCAGGTCGGCCAGCGCCCGCACGATCGTCGACTTGGCGGTGCCCTTCTCGCCGCGGACCAGGACGCCGCCCACGCCCGGCGAGACCGCGTTGACGAGCAGGGCCAGCTTGAGGTCGTCCATGCCGACGACGGCGGAAAAGGGGTAGCGCGCCAGGTGGGGCCGCCCGTCGGCGCCCGCGCGGCTCATCGGCCCATCAGATAGGGCGGCATGCCTCATCGTCCTTCCCTCGGGTGTCCACGCCCGTGGCTGTCCTTCCAAGGGACGTCCCCGAGGGCTCGGCGGTGCCCTCGAGCGGTGTCACTCGGTTCACCGCGGTCGCCCGCGTCCCTCCGACGGCCGGAGTCTCCTGGCTCCCGGATCGCCACTCCCCCTCAGCCTTCCAGCGTCGCCGCCGTGGCCGCACGCGAGGGGGAGCTCCCCATGGTCACAGTTGCGGGACAGCCCCGGATTCTCACCGGGTTCCTCCGCTTCCGTCGCCTGCACAGGATGGCATACCGGCAGGAACCGCCCAAGTCTCGGTGGGGTCGGAGCGACCTCGCACCCGCTGACGGAGCCCCTGAGGGAACGTGTTCTACTGGTGCCATGGAACGAAGGAACCGTGCCAGGCCGGGCGTCTCCTGGGCCCGATCCCGGGCCCGCGCCAGGACCACGACCCCCGACCGCGCCCAGGTGCACGCCCTGCCGGCGCGGTCGCTGCCGGCGCTGCTCACCGACGTCGCCCCGGCGGCCCAGAAGGCCCGGCCCGCCCGCCCTTGACAGGCCGCACCCGCCGGGCGGACCGGCCGTGCGTGCGGAGGCCGATCCCGGCGGTGACGGCGACGCGGTGCGGCCGTACGCCGGTGAGCGTCTCGACGGAGTCGATCAGACCGAGGCGGCGCGCGGCGTCAGCCGAGCGGCGCCGGCGGAACCGTCGCGGGCGCCGGGACGACGGCCCCGTACGGCGGGCGGAGCAGCTCACCCGGAAGCTGGAGGGCGGCGGGCACCGCGAACCAGACGGCCTTGCCACGCGCCCTCGGCAGGCGGCGCGACAGGGTCCGCAGCATGCCCCAGCGGCCCTCCGACAGCTCCCGGACGATGCTGAGCCCGCGGCCGAAGTCGCCGGAGGTCCAGGAGTAGCCGGGCAGGCGGGCGGTGGCGTCGCGGTCGAACACCGCGCACCGCAGCTCGCGGCCGGACGCGCCGCCGGCGTAGAGCCACAGCTCGTGCGGGCCGCGGTCGGAGGCGTGCTGGTGGGCGTTGGTGGCCAGCTCGCTGACCATCAGCTTGGCGTCGGCGACGGCCCCGCGGGACGCGCCGGCCTCGGCCAGCGCCTCGGCCAGCACCGCGCGGGCGTACCCGGCGCAGCCGGGCCCCTCGGGGAGCACCCAGGCCCGCCCGAGCGGCGGCGGGCACTCCACCGGGACGACCGGCACCACCACCTCTTCGACGCGGGCCTCCGCGGCGCCGAGCGGCGGGCGCCACCCTGCGTGCCCGGCGTGCCCCGCATGCCCCGCGTGCCCGGGACCTCCCGTGGCGCCCCTCCCCAGGGCGCCCGACTCCGGGTCGCCCGCCGCACGCCCTTCTCGGCCGCCGTCGCGGCCGTCCCGGTGCTCCCGGCCGTCGCGGCCGTCCTTCCGGGCCCCCGTGCCGGCGGGACGCAGCGTCGGCGGCTCGCCTCCGGGTTCGTCGGCGGCGGCGACGCCCTCGGCGGCGCCGGCCGTCTCTGGTCCGGCTGTCTCTGGTGAGGTCTTCACGGGACCCTCCCGCATCACGTCCGTGGTGCCCGGACTCGCTAACACTGCCTTTCGCCTGGCCTGTGCCACTACTGTCCCGTTACGTTCCGCTCACGAGCGGTCACTTTTCCCAAGCTTCGCGTGAGAATCTCACTCACGCAACACGCTTCGCGAGATTGGCGTTACCGGCATGCTCATTTGTGTTGAACGGAACGGACCGAATCGGGAGACTCTCGCCTCATGACGTATCGGCCCACCGTGCGCGGTCGCCGGCTGGCCCGGGAGCTTCGCAGGCTGCGAGAGGCGCAGGGGCTCACCCTGCAGGAGGTGGCGGACCGGCTGGACTGGTCGCGGGCCACCGTCTCACGGCTGGAGACGGGGCAGACCCGGCCCAAGCCCAACGACATCGCGGACATACTCGATCTGTACGGCGTGCCCAGCCCCGGTCGGGACGCGCTCATCAACCTGGCGCGGGAGGCGGGCCAGCGCGGCTGGTGGACCGCCTACGCCGACGTGTTCACCGGCAGCTACGTGGCCCTGGAGGACGAGGCCTCACAGATCCGCACCTGGGACACCCAGCTGATCCACGGGCTGCTGCAGACGGAGGACTACGCCCGTGCCGTGATCACCGCGGGCCGGATGCTGCCCACGCCCGAGGACATCGAGCGCCGGATCGACGCCCGCAAGGCCCGGCAGGCACTGCTGGAGCGGGAGCAGGCGCCCCAGGTGCACCTGATCTTCGACGAGAGCGTGCTGCGCCGCACGATCGGGGGGCCGGGGGTGATGGCGACGCAGCTCGCGTGGCTGGGGGTGCTGGCCGCCCGGCCCAGGATAACCATCCAGGTCCTGCCGTTCTCCACAGGAGAACATGCCGGACTTGACGGACGTTTCACGATACTTTCGTTTCCCGACCCCGCAGACCCCGATATCGCCTACGTCGAGGGGACGATGGGCGACGTTTATCTTGAAAGCGCCGAGGCAATAGCAACACATGGGGACCGCTTCGCCCGTATCGCGAACGCGGCCCTCTCCCCCGAGGATTCCGCGCACCTCATAGCCGAGGCAGCAAGGAGCAGCCCGTGAACCACCCCTCTCCCGATCTCACCCGAGCCCACTGGCGCAAGTCGTCGCACAGCGGCAGCGGCAACCAGTGCGTCGAAGTGGCCGCCCTGACCGGCGACCACCGCGCGGTGCGCGATTCGATGGATCCGCACGGCCCGGCCCTGATGTTCTCGCGGTCCGAGTGGCACCGCTTCCTGGAGGCCGTCCGGCGCGCCTAGCCGAGGCGTCCCGAGGGTCTCTTTTCCGAGGGGTCGCGGCGATCTCGCCGCGGCCCCTCGGCCTGTCCGCCGCCGTTCGCCGCCGTTCGCCGCCGTTCGCCGGACCCCGCCCCTGCACAGGAAGTAGAACGTGTTCTAGTATCGCGGTGCGTCGATGAGCGGAGGGCGACCGATGACCGCGGAACTCAAGCTCGGCATCCACGTCGGGTACTGGCAGCGCGAACCCGAGGACCACACCGAGACCGTGCTGGCCGCCGAGCGGCTCGGCTACGACTCGGTCTTCACGGCCGAGGCGTACGGGTCGGACGCCTTCACCCCCCTCACCTGGTACGCCGCCCGGACCTCCACGATCAGGCTGGGCACCGCCGTGGTGCAGCTGTCGGCCCGCACCCCGGCCGCCACGGCCATGCACGCGCTCACCCTCGACGCGCTGTCGGGCGGGCGGGTGATCCTGGGGCTGGGCGCGTCCGGCCCGCAGGTCGTCGAGGGCTGGTACGGCGTGCCCTTCCCCAGGCCGCTCGCCCGCACCCGCGAGTACATCGACATCCTGCGCCGGGTCTGGCGCCGCGAGGAGCCGGTGACCAGCGAGGGCCCGCACTATCCGCTGCCGTTCCCGGGCGGCGCCGGGCTGGGCAAGCCGCTGAAGTCGATCGTGCATCCGCTGCGCCCGGAGATCCCGGTCTACCTGGGCGCGGAGGGGCCGAAGAACGTCGCGCTGGCGGCCGAGATCGCGCAGGGCTGGCTGCCGATGTTCATCGACCCGGCCCAGGTGGACGCGGTGTTCGGGGCCTCCCTGGCGGGCCGCCCGGACGACTTCGAGATCGCCGCCACCGTCACCACGATCGTGACCGACGACCTGGACGCCGCGCTGCAGTTCGCCAAGATTCCGCTGGCGTTCTACATCGGCGGGATGGGCGCCAAGGACCGCAACTTCCACCTCGACCTGATCGGCCGGCTCGGGTACGGCGAGCAGGCCACCCGCGTCCAGGAGCTCTTCCTGTCGGGGCGGCGGGACGAGGCGATCCGGGCCGTGCCGGACGAGCTGGCCGACTCGATCTCCCTGCTCGGCCCACTCGGCCGGATCAAGGAGCGGCTCCAGCTGTGGCGCGACAGCCCGGTCACCACGCTGCTGCTGGGCGGCGTCAAGGACGAGCCGACGCTGCGCGCCCTGCGCGACCTCGTCCACGGCTGATCCAGGCCCGGCCACGGCCCGGCCGGGCGCGATCGCGGCCAAGCTCGCCCGCCCGGAGCGGAGGGTGCTGGCGGCCACGGGCGACGGCGCCTTCATCAAAGAACCTCCGAGGAAACCCCGGCCTTGAGGCCGGGGAGGAATCGGCTCCCTGCGGAGCAGGGCAGGGAAAGGAGATTCGCCCCTGCGGGGCGAATCTCCGTTGACCAGGCACTATCCTCCGCGTATTCGCCCCTGTGTTCGAGCGTGGACGCTACGATCGGCCGCGTGCCGCGCTACCGCCTGGACCCCACGCCCGAGCAGGAGCAAGCCCTGCTCGGGCATTGCGCGCACGCCCGGTACGTGTGGAACCTGGCCGTCGAGCAGCACGGCTTCTGGTCCCGCCGACGGGGTAGGGCGCCCGGCTACAACGAGCAGTCCCGGCAGCTCACCCAGGCCCGCGCCGAGTTCGCATGGTTGCGGGCCGGGTCGCAGACCGTGCAGCAGCAGGCGCTGCGCGACTTCGCGCAGGCAATGAGCAACTTCTTCGCCGGTACCCACCGCCGTCCCACCTGGCGCAAGCAAGGCATGCATGAGGGGTTCCGGCAGGTCGGCGTCAAACCCCACCAGGTCAAGCGGCTGTCGCGCAAATGGGCCGCGGTGCTGGTGCCCAAATGCGGATGGGTCAGATTCCGCCTGTCGCGGCCGGTACCGAAGGGTATGAAGTCCTACCGGGTCACCCGTGACCGGGCCGGGCGCTGGCATGTGGCGTTCGCGCACGTCCCGCCCCCGGTCCCCGGCCCCGGAGACGGGACCGTGGTCGGCGTGGACCGCGGCGTCACCGTCACCGCCGCCCTGTCCACCGGCGAGCTGCTGAAGGTCCCCGGCCTCACCCCCGGGGAGGCGCGGCGCCTGCGACTGCTGGCCCGCAAGTTGGGGCGGGCCCGGCGCAGCTCCGGCCGCCGCGCCGCTCTCAAGGCCGCGTACGCCCGGCTCAAGGCCCGTGAAAGCGACCGCCGCAAGAACTGGGTGGAGCAGACCTCCACCCAGTTGGCCCGCCAGTTCGACGCGATCGGTGTCGAAGACCTCAACCTCCGCGGCATGACCCGTTCCGCCAGAGGCACCATCGAGCGGCCGGGACGCAACGTCGCCGCCAAGGCGGGCCTGAACCGGGGCATCCTGGCCAGCGGCTGGGGGCTGCTGGTCGAGCGGCTGGAGCACAAGGCGCCCGGCCGGGTGTACAGGATCGATCCGGCGGGCACCTCGCAGCGCTGCTCGGCGTGCAGGGTCCGGGACCGGGAGGCGCGCGAGAGCCAAGCGCGTTTCCGGTGCCGGTCCTGCGGCTTCGCCTGCAACGCCGATGTGAACGCCGCACGCAACATCGCCCACGAGACCAGACTCGTGATCGCACGCGAGGCCGGGCTCGTGGGCACGGCGGCCGGACCGGCCGTCGCTGCGCGGGGACGCTCCGGATTGCCGGGGCGGACGAACCGCGAACCTCAACCTGTCCTTCTTTCCTGAGGCCAGGGGTTGGAATCCCCCTCGTTCACGTTCACGAGGGGGAGGAGGTCAAGATGAACTCCCAGGAGCTGGAGACCGCGGTCCGGGAGAACATCTCGATCACCGTGCTGATCTGGGAGGACGGCGCGTACGGCCTGATCGAGTGGAAGATGGACCTGGAGCTGGGCCGCAGCACGGCGATCAAGTTCTCCAATCCCGACTTCGTGAAGTACGCCGAGAGCTTCGGCGCGAAGGGGTACCGGGTCGGCGCCGCCGGCGAGCTGCTGCCCACGCTGCGCGAGGCGCTCGCCGACGACGGCGTCTCGGTCGTCACCGTCCCGGTCGACTATTCGCACAACCTGCGGCTCACCGACGAGCTCGGCGAGCTGACCGGCCCGTTCTGACCTCGGGACGCGCCGCCGCGGCTCCGCCGCTCCGGAGGGGTCAGGCGGCCTCGGGGGGCCGGGCGGGGACGACGGCCTCGTCCAGGAAGGGCATCACCGCGCCCAGGAACCGCTCGGGCGCCTCGGCGAACGGCGCGTGCCCGGTCGGGAGCGTCCGCCACCGCGCGCCGGGGATCGCCTTGCGCACGCCCGGGGCGTCCAGGCCGACCATCGGGTCGCGGCTACCCCACACCAGCAGCGTCGGCGCGGTGATCGCCGAGGCCCGGGACCGCAGGTCGTGCTCGGGCGCGGCGAAGCTGCGCCACAGCGCGGCGGCCACCGCGTTGGCCCGCGGGTCGCCGCGCCGCGCCGCGTCCCGGGCGATGATCTGCCGCACCGCCGGGGTGCGGCGGCGCAGGTAGAAGCGCGGCAGCCGGCCCGCCAGCAGCCGCATCGACGACGGCCGTCCCATCAGCCGGATGAACCCGCGGGTGGCGGGGTTGAGCGCGCTGAACCCGCCGCTGTTGACCAGTACCAGCGCCGTCACCCGGTCCGGGTGGGCGATCGCGAACGACGCCGCCGCGTACCCGCCCACGCTGTTGCCGATCAACGCGACCCGGTCCAGGCCGAGCGCGTCGACGATCTCCGGCAGGATCTCCGCGTACGCCATCGCCGACGGCGCCGCCGCCGTCCCGGCCGACCCGCCGTAGCCGGGCCAGTCCACGCCGTAGGTGGTGTAGCGCTGGGACAGCGCGGGGACCACCGCGTCGTAGTCGCGGTGGTCGCCGGGGTTGGCGTGCAGCAGCACCAGCGGCGGCCCTTCTCCCGCGACGGTCACCGCCACCGTCCCGAGCGCCGTCCGGACCCGTCTGATCATGTGGTTCCCCTCCCCAGATGCCGCCCCCGCCCGCCGCCTCGCGGGCCGTGCTCATGCACGGTCCGGACGAAGTCGCACGGGTGCGGCCGCCCCATCACCGCGACGCCGACCCCGTCCGCGATCGCGGGTCCGGCCCGGGCCTCGGCGAGCGGCGCGTGCCCGCCTTCTCCCGCGGACGACCGTCCGGGGAGGCTCGGTGCCCGCAAGGAGGCGGCCGGTGCCGGGCCGGGCGGCGCCGGCGGTCGATCTCGCGGAAGCCGCGGTGCGGCTCGGCGAGGTGGAAGTGCCGGTCACCCCGCCTCCACCGGCGCCCGCCGCTCGTCCGCCGGGCCCCTGGTGCGCATGCGGCCGAAAGTATGCGGCCTCGACCGCACGGTCAATTGGGTCGATTTTCCGGTCATTCCGGAAATCTGGTTGGAGTCGGGGTCCCCTCAGGCACGGCAGAGGATCTCGCCGTGGACGACGGCGTACCAGCCGTCGTCGGCCGCGGCCCACTCCTTCCAGCCCGCGTAGATGCGCCGCAGCTCCTCGCGGGTGGCGTGGCCGCCCGCCACGGCCCGGTCCGCCACGCTCGAACGGAGCATGCGGCCACCCCACGACTCGCTCCACCACTCGCGCTCCTCCGGCGTGGAGTAGCACCAGGCCGAGGCGCTCGCGGTGACGTCGGTGAAGCCCGCGGCGCGCGCCCAGGACACCAGCCGGCGGCCCGCGTCCGGCTCGCCGCCGGCCTCGCGCGCCACCGTGCGGTAGAGGGGCCGCCAGCCGTCCATGCCGGGCGGGCTGGGGTGCCAGACCATGCCGCCGAAGTCGGCGTCGCGCGCGGCGACCACGCCCCCGGGACGGCACACGCGGCGCATCTCGCGCAGCGCCCGCACCGGGTCGGGCACGTGCTGGAGCACCTGGTGGGCGTGGACGACGTCGAAGGCGTCGTCGGGGAAGTCCAGTGCGTGGACGTCGGCGACCGCGAACGCGACGTTGGACAGGCCCCTGTCCGCGATGGTCCGCCGCGCCTGGTCCAGGACGTCGGGGGCGGCGTCGACGGCGGTGACGGTGCCGGGCGCGACGCGTTCGGCCAGGCCCGCGGTGATGGTCCCGGGGCCGCATCCCACGTCCAGGACCGAGAGCCCGGGGGCCAGCCGGTCGATCAGGTAGGCGGCCGAGTTCTCCACCGTGCGCCACTGGTGGGAGCTCAGGACCGTGGCGTGGTGGCCGTGCACGTAGCTCATACCTCCGGACCCTAGACCGCTGCCCACTATTTGAGAAATACGTCTTGCAATATGAGACGACCGGCCAAGGAAAACGGGGAGGGGCGGAGACGAACCGTTCGTCTCCGCCCCTCCCCGTCTCGCTCTCGGGAGTGCGCGCGGGATTGCGCGCGGGCTAGGCGGCCCTGGCCAGGGCCGTGCGGCGCGCGGCGGCCGTACGCGCGGCGGGCAGCGCCTCGACCACGGCGAGCACGGCGGCCTCCTCGGCCGGCGCCGCGACGGCCTGGACCTGCGCGGTCTCGGCGTAGGCGTTCACCATCTGGTGGGACAGCTCGGTGAGCCACGGCTCGATGACGGTCCGCTCGGCGGGCCCGTACAGCCGCGGGTGAGAGAGGTGGAAGGTGCCTGTCGCTGCGCTCACTGCCACTACCCCTTTCTGCGCCCCGGCGGACGCGCCCTCCCCCTGAGGGCCCGCTCCGCCGGACGGGATGTACCCGGAGGTACGCATCGAACAAGCTCGCCGGTTCGACGCCTATTCCGAGGTGTACCCCGAATCACGCTGCTAACTTACGCCCCGGCACTGACATTTTTTCGAACGCGCGTTCCCGTCCCCGCTGGTCGGGCCGCGGGTCCGGATCGGTGGTCACCGAGCGCAGCAGCGGACGGCTCAGCGCGCTCGCACCGAGGATCCCGCCGGGATCAGGTTCAGCGGATTCATGCCTCCAGCGTGGGCGCGGGCGTGTCCAATCCCCCGGCCACGCTGACCATGGATCCCGCGCTCGGCGCGCTGGCGCCGGAAGTGGCCACCTCGGTGCACCGCGTGGTGCAGGAGGCGCTGACCAACGCGCGCAAGCACGCCTCCGACGCCACCTCGGTCCAGGTGAGCGTGACCCGGCCTGGCCACCCGCCCGGCGCCGTGGAGGTGGCGGTGCGCGACGACGGCCGGGGCCGGGGACGCCGCCTGCCGCCCGGGGGGTTCGGGTTGGCGGGCCTGTCGGAACGGGTAGTGGCGATCGGCGGCGAGCTGCGCGCCGGGCCGCGGCCCGAAGGCGGCTGGGAGGTCGTGGCGGTCGTCCCGGCCCTGGGCGCCGGCGGCGCCGGAGCGCGGGGGCGAGGGTGGTCCCGGGCCGCCGGAACGACGGACCGGGGGCTCCCGCAGACCTGAGAGAATCGGCGCCGTGACCCTCCGCGTACTGATCGCCGACGACCAGGAGATGGTCCGCACCGGATTCCGGATGATCATCGACGCGCAGCCCGACATGGAGGTGGTCGGCGAGGCCGCCGACGGGGCGCGGGCGGTGGATCTGGCGCGGCGGCTGCGCCCGGGCGTGTGCCTGTTCGACATCCGGATGCCGCGGATGGACGGGCTGGAGGCGACCCGGCTGCTGGCCGGTCCGCAGGTGCCCGACCCGCTCCGGGTGATGATCGTCACCACGTTCGACATGGACGAGTACGTCTACGGCGCGCTGCGCGGCGGCGCCACCGGGTTCCTCCTCAAGGACGGCGGCCCGGCGCTGCTGGTCGAGGCCGTGCGGGCCGCGGCCGGCGGGGGCTCGCTGGTGTCCCCGTCGGTCACCGTCCGGCTGCTGGAGCGGCTGGCCGTCCCCGCCCCGTCCGGGACGCGGCCGCCCCGGGAGGCGCTGACCGGGCGGGAGCTGGACGTCGTGCGGCTGGTGGCGCGCGGCCGCACCAACGACGAGATCGCCGGGGAGCTGTTCGTCTCGCTCTCCACGGTGAAGACCCATCTGGGGAGCGTCCAGCGCAAGCTCGACGCCCGCAACCGGGTGGAGATCGCCGCCTGGGCCTGGGAGACGGGCCTCATGAAGGGATAGGCACTGGTACCGGAGTCGTTCCACGGCATCCCCCTGGCCGTGCTGGCGTTATGGCTGCTCGCCGCGGCGGGCTGGTGCGCGATCGCGGCCGGCCTGCGCCGCGGGCTGTCCGGCTTCGCCCGCCGTACGGCGCTGACCGCGCACGCCATGACGGCCCCCGGTGTGGTGCTGTGCTGCGCGATCCTGGGGTTCGGGTCCCTGTACGGCCTGATCGCGCTCACCGCCGAATGGTGGGCGCTGATCGCGGCCACCGGGCTGCGTCCCGAACGGCTCGTCGCGTCCGGCTCGCTGCCCCGGCTGGCCGCCTGGTCACTTCTCACCGCCGCCACCGTGGCGGTCGTCACACCCGCTGTCTTCCAGGCCTGAGCATGGGCGCCTCCGGTGGACGCGGGCCGAACCACCGTTGGGCGGCACGGGTCAAACGTACGTAGGATCCCGAACAACGGGCGGCAAAGTCCCCGTCCCCGGTGCCCGGAGGTGGATCATGCCGTGTGCGTTGTGCGGCGACATCATCCCTACCGAGGTCGCCCGCTGCCCGGCCTGCGGGGCATGGGCGCGGCGCCGGGACTTCCGCGCGGTCGGCGTCGCCGTCTTCATGCTGCTCGGGTTCAACGCCTTCGTCGCCCTCGGCTCGGGGATCAGCCTGGTCCGGCTGCTGCGGCCGCTGCGCCATGCCACCCACGACACCTACGACCCGGTCGTCACGGGACGCGCGCTGGCGCCGTACACCGACGTCTTCCTGATCTGCGCGATCATGGCCGGGATCACCGGGCTGCTGTACCTGGGCTGGCTGTGGCGCGCGTACGGGCAGTCCCCGGGCCCGCACCGGCACCGGCGCGCGTGGGTGCTGCTCGGGTGGATCACCCCGCTGGCCAACCTGTGGGTGCCGCCCCGGCTGGTGTACGACGTGTGGGTCAACAGCGGCCGGTTCCGGACCGCCGAGCGGCACGCGGTCGGGGTGGTGGTGACGGGCTGGTGGGCGTTCGTCCTGCTCGGCGTGGGCCTGGCCCGGCTGTTCGCCGGGATGGGCGTGCAGACGCTGGCGGAGGCGCGGTTCTCGGTGCATGTGGGGGTGGCCGCGGCGGCCTGCGAGGCGCTGGCCGCCGCGCTGTGCATGGCGTCGGTGTTCGAGATCACCCGCCTCCAGATCGCCCGCGACGCGTAACCCCCGGGCTCGGCCCCGGGGGGTCAGGACGGGGTGGTCGGGCCGGAACTGCCGCCGCTGGCGTGCCAGAGCCGGCTCGGCGGGCGCTTGACCGCCTCCCCCGCGTGCCCGATGTCGGAGTAGGGCGACATCGCGAACCCGTTGGCGTACAGGACGCGGCGCGCGGCCGGCCGCGCCGGGCCGCCGTCGCGCCGCGCGGGGGCCATCGCCCGCCGCAGCGCCTCGTCGCCGCCCTCCCGCCACGCCTCGTACAGGGCGGTCAGGTCCCAGCAGTCGAAGCCGGTCAGCGACACCGCCCGCTCGCCCGGGCGGCGCAGCCGGCCGCGCACGACCAGCAGCCAGGACCCGAAGACGGTGGCGGCGCAGCGGTGCTGCACCGACTCGAAGAAGGCCAGGTCGACCGGGCCGGTGGAGTCGTCCAGGGTGGCGAAGATCACCCGCTGCCCGGACCGTACCGCGGGCGTCTGGGTGGCGACCTTGACCCCGGCGACCAGCAGGTCCTCGCCGGCGCGGTGGCGGGGCAGGTCGCGGGCGCGGACGACGCCGAGCCGGTCGAGGAGCCCGTCGTAGAACGACAGCACGTGGCGGCTGACGTCCATGCCGAGGATCTCCAGCTCCGCCTCGACCATCTCGCCGGGCGTCATCGGCGGCAGCTCCCCGACCGGCAGCGGCTCGAACACCCCGGCCCCGTCGAGCCCCGCCCCGTCGGGCCCCGCCCCGTCGAGCCCGTGGGCGCCGTCGCCGTCCGGGCCGGCGCCGTCGAGCGGGAGCTGGCCCTCGACCACGCCCCGGCCCGGGCGCACCCTCGAACGCTCCAGCGCCCCGACCCGCAGGAGCAGGTCGCGCCGCGACGGCACGCCCTCGGCCGGGTCGGGGGACGCGCCGATGCCGTAGAGGGCGTCGAACCCCCCGGCCAGCACGAGCCGTTCGGTGACGGGACGGGAGACGCGGGCGCGCCGCCAGAAGTCGGTCAGCGACCGGTAGGGGCGCCCGGCGACGACCCGTCCGGTCTCGGCGTCGCTGATGCCGCGCACCTCGCCCAGCGCGACCCGGATCCCGAAGCCGTCCGGGGAGCCGGGCACCGGCTCGACGCGCCAGGAGTCCTCCGAATGGTTGACGTCCAGCGGCAGGATCGGGACGCCGAAGTGCCGGGCGTCGTCGAGGATGACCCGTTTGGGGTACATGCCGGGGTCGTGGGTGAGGACGCCCGCGTAGAAGGCCGCCGGATGGTGCCGTTTGAGCCAGGCCGACTGGTAGGTGGGCAGCGCGAACGAGGCGGCGTGCGCCTTGCAGAACCCGAACGCGCCGAACGCGGTGAGCGTCCGCCACACCTTCCCGACCGTCGCCTCGTCGTAGCCGCGGGCCAGGGCCGCCGCGCGGAACCATTCGCCGACCTCGGCCTGCCCCCGCTCGTCGGCCAGGGCGCGGCGGGCCGCCTCCGCGTCCGACAGCCCGCAGCCGGTCATGACGTCGAGGACGCGCAGCACCTGCTCGTGGAACACCACCACCCCGAGGCTCTCGCGCAGCGGCCCGGCAAGGTCGGGGTGCGGGTACTCGGGGGCGCGGCGGCCGTGCCGGGCCTCCAGGAACGGCGAGACCATGTCGGAGTTGACCGGGCCGGGCCGGAACAGCGAGATGTCGATGACCAGGTCGGCGATGGTGCGCGGTTGCAGCTTGCCGACCAGCTCGCGCTGCCCGGGCGACTCGATCTGGAAACAGCCCAGCGTGCGGGAGGTGCGGATCATCTCGTAGGTGGCGGCGTCGTCGTGCGGGATCGCCTCCAGGTCGATCCGGCCGCCGCCGGCCCGGTCGATCTCGTCGACCGCGTGCGCCATCGCCGACTGCATCCGCACGCCGAGGACGTCGAGCTTGAGCAGCCCCATGGCCTCCACGTCCTCCTTGTCGAACTGGCTCATCGGGAAGTCGAGCAGGCTCTGCTCGACCGGGGTGCGGTCGCGCAGCGTGGCGTTGGACAGCAGGACGCCGCAGGGGTGCATGGCGATGTGGCGGGGCAGGCCGTCGAGCCGCTCGGCGATCCGGAACAGCACCTCCAGCCGCCCGTGCGCCAGGTTGCTCTGCCGCAGCTCGGGCAGGTCGTGCAGGGCGGTGCGGATCTGCCGGGCGCGCACCTGCGGGAACGCCTTGGCGATCGCGTCGATCTCGGCCGGGGGCAGCCCGACCGCGCCGCCCACCTCGCGGATGGCGCTGCGCGCCCGGTAGGTCTCCATCATCGACACGCACGCGACGGCGTCGGCGCCGAACCGGTCGAACAGGGCCCGGTAGGCGTCCAGCCGCCGCGCCGACTCCACGTCCAGGTCGATGTCGGGCAGCCCGGGACGGCTGTCGGCCAGGAACCGCTCCATCACCAGGTCGTGCCGGAGCGGGTCGAGGTCGCCGATGCCGAGCAGGTAGTTGACCAGGCTGCCGGCCCCCGAACCGCGGATGGCGCAGCGGATGCCCAGGGAGCGGATCAGCCGGGCGGCCTCGGCGACGGTGAGGAAGTAGGAGGCCAGGCCCTTGCGGGCGATGATGCCCAGCTCGTGCGCCAGCCGCCGGGCCGCCTCGGCCGAGCGCTCCAGGCCGCGCCGCGCCAGGCCCTCCCCGCAGCGGGCGACCAGCCGCCCGTGCGGGTCGTCGCCGGTGTCGGGCAGGTGGACGTCGTCCATGCCCAGGTCGCGGCCGGGGTCGAGGGCGCAGCGCTCCGACAGCCGCCTGGTCTCGGCCAGCAGCGCGGCGGCGGCCTCGTCGCCGCAGCTCAGCTCCGCGACCCGGCGCATCTCGGGGACCGACTTGAGGTAGGCGTGGCCGGTCTGGTCGTCCAGGTGGCGGCGGTGCAGCGGCGCCAGCCTGCGCGCCACGTCCAGCACCTGCGCCACCGGATAGTCGGACGGGTCGCGGTAGCGCACCGCGTTGCCCAGCACCGCCGGGACGCCGGCCTCCCGGGCGAGGGCGAGCATCCGCGCCGCGCGGTGGCCCTCGCCCTTGCCGTGGTGGTCGACGATCTCGACCACGGTCTCGGCGGTCTCCCGCCAGGCCGCCAGCCGTGCGGCGGCCAGGTCGGGGCGGCGCACGGCGACCGCCCGGCCCACGTCCGAACGCGGCCCGAGCAGCACCACCAGCCCGTCCGCGTGCGCGCCGACCAGTTCCCGGGTCACCACCGGGTCGCCCCGTTCGCCCTCGGCGTGGGCGGCCGTGACCAGGCGGCACAGCGAGGCCCATCCGGTGCGGCCCGTGGCCAGCACCACGATCCGCTCCTCCGGCTCGGGCGTGTTCGCGCCCGCCCGGGGCCGGACGGCGAGGTCGGCGCCGAGCACGGGGCGCAGGCCGGCCGCCCGGCATGCCCGCACGTGCTTGACGGCGCCGTACAGGCCGTCGCGGTCGGTCAGGGCGAGGGTCTCCATGCCCAGCTCGGCGGCGCGGTCGGCGAGCGCCCGCGGGGGCGCGACGCCGTACCGGAGCGAGTAGGAGGAGGCGACATGCAGGTGCACGGCCGCTCAGTCCCACACCCGGGAGAGCATCCAGCCGTCGGTGGCGGCGTCGTAGCGCAGCTCGTACACGCCGATCTCCCGGTCGGGCGTCGCCTCGACCCGCCAGAACTCCCGCTCCCCCGTCACCTCGGCCTCCGGCTGCTGCTCGCGCCACCAGTCCCGGGTGGTGACCCAGTGCTCCAGCACCCGCCGGACGCTGTAGAGCCGGCCCCGCCACACGAACCGGACCGGGCGCCCGTCGGTCGTCCAGACCTCGACCGGATCGCCGAACACGCGCGTCATCCGCCTCCCCCGCCCTCTGTGTCGTATCGATCACCGCACAGGGGAAGGCATGCGGCCTATCTCGAACATACGTTCGCAGCCGAGTCTAGGGAAGTCGACCCCCGCGAGGCAAGGCGGAATCACCCCGGACATTCCCGGCGCCTACCCGCAAAAGTGCAGGTCAAACCGCCATTTAAGGGACAGACCGGATCGCGGTGAGGGCGTGCCGAACGCCCGCCCGGACAGCGCCGCGGGGCGCGGCCGGGCGCTTGAGTTCCGGTGGCGGCGCGGGACTCAGCCGAGCAGGCGGGCGAGGCGGTCGGCGACGCTCATGACCTCGGCCACATCGGCGATCCCGCCGCCCGTCCACAGGTAGCTCCAGCCGTCCCCGGCGGGGGTGGCCACGACCATGGCCTGCCGGCGGGTCCGCGGACCCAGCACGGTCAGCACCGACTCCTCGGGGCCGGCCAGCCGCCACAGCAGCCCGCGTCCCTCGACCTCGTACGCGAGCGCCGCGAGGTGATGGCGCCGGACCTCGGCGAACTCCTGCGCACCGACAACTGCCACGATCATCCGCCTCTGGGGTGTGGGGCCCGGGCCGTCCGGCGACGCGCGGCGTCCGGACGGCGACAACCGGCGCCGTCCCTCCAGGATGGCCCGCGGCAGGTGATCGCCTCGGGAAATCCGGGAAGGTGGCGCCCTCATCTTTCATCTTGCCATCACTCTCCGTGATCTACCCGTTACCGAACGCCACGGCATGCTTACGCGTCCCGGCCCACTCCAGGTCGGGACGCGGACCGGCCCCGCGCACGCGTTCGCGTCCGTGATACACAACCCCTGTGAGGCGCGAGCTGAAGAAGCTGCGGACCCGGACGGCCCTGGTGGACGCGGCCCTCGAACTCTTCCTGGAGAAGGGCTACGAGGCGACGACGATCGACGAGATCGTGGCGGCCGTCCAGGTGTCGCAGCGCACCTTCTTCCGCTACTTCGCCACCAAGGAGGACCTGGTCACCGGCTTCCTCGCCGAGTACGACGAGGTCATGAAGGAGTCGCTGGCCTCCCGCCCGCCCGCCGAGCGGCCCCTCACCGCGCTGTACGAGTCGCTGCGCGCGGTGCTGGCGGCGATCAGCGAGAGCGACCCCGAGGCCACCGACCGCTTCCGCCGGGTCCGCCAGGTGATCGAGGCCAACCCGCCGCTGGTGGCCGCGCAGATGGCGCGGCACGCGGCGGCCGAGGGCGAGCTGGTGACGCTCGTCGCGGAGCGGCTGGGCGTCGATCCGGACGCCGACGTGCGGCCCCGGCTGCTCGTCGCCTTCCAGACCGCCACCGCCCGGGTGGCCTTCGAGGACTGCGCCAGGCACGACATCTGGGAGCCCGCGCAGGTCGCCGCCCGGGTCGAGACGATCCTGACCAGGGCCCGCGACGAGCTGCCCGGCTGGATCTGACGGGGCACCCCCTGGCGGCCCCCATACAAGAGCGACATTCCAGGACTCCCGCTAAGGTTTGTGGACGATGACCACGCATCTGGGCGCCAACTCCGGGTCGCTGCGGCCGGAGGATCCGCGCGAACTCGGCGACTACCGGCTGCTGTCCAGGCTCGGGCGGGGCGGCATGGGCACCGTCTTCCTGGGGTCGGACGGCTCCGGCCGCCGCGTCGCCGTCAAGGTGATCAACCGCGAGCTGGCCAGCGAGGACGCCTTCCGGGAACGGTTCCGCCGCGAGGTGACCGCGGCCCGGCAGGTGCGCCGCTTCTGCACCGCCCCGGTCCTGGACGCCGAGCTCGACCGCGACCCGCTGTACGTCGTCACCGAGTACATCGAGGGCCCCAGCCTGGAGAGCGCGGTGGCGGAACGGGGCGCGCTGCCCGGCTCCGACCTGGAAGGGCTGGCGGTCGGGGTGGCGACCGCGCTGGCGGCCATCCACGGCGCCGGGATCGTGCACCGCGACCTCAAGCCCGCCAACGTGCTGCTGTCCGCGACCGGCCCGCGAGTGATCGACTTCGGGATCGCGCGGGCGCTGGACGCCGCCGACGGCCCGACCCGCACCGGACAGTTCGTCGGGACGCCCAACTACCTGCCGCCCGAGCTGCTGCGCGGCGAGGAGGTCACGCCCGCCGCCGACGTGTTCTCCTGGGGCTGCGTGGTCGCCTACGCCGGTACGGGGCGGGCGCCGTTCGCGGGCACTACCGTCCCGGAGATCTTCTACCGGGTGGCGCACGACCCGCCGAAGCTGGACGGCCTCGACCCGGGGCTGAAGGACGTGGTCGCCGCCGCACTCGACAAGGACCCGCAGCGGCGCCCGTCGGTGCAGGATCTGCTGGACCGGCTGGTCGGGAACGCGCACGCCGACCCGGCGCGGCTCGCCGAGACCGTGCAGGCGAGCTGGCACGGCCCCGCCGCCCAGCCGACGCCGCCGTCCACGCCGTCCCCGCCGTCCGTGCCGGCCGGGCAGTCCGGGCCGCCGGCGCGGTCACCGCTTCCGCAGCCTCCGACGCCGCCGTCCGCGCCACCGCCGCCGACCGTGGGGGCCGACGCGGCCGGGGCCACGCGCGGCGACACCCCGCCCCCGTGGGGGCCGCCGGGCCCGGCGCAGGACGGCCGTACAGGCGGCGGCGGGGGCAGCGGCCTCCCTCGCAAACCTCTGATCATCGGCGCGGCGGCCCTGGCCGTCGTCGTCGCGGGCGCCGTGCTGCTGTTCACGGTCCTCGGCTCGGACGGGCCGCCGGAGAAGGTGGCCACCGAGTTCGCCGACGACTTCTCCAACGACGGCTCAGGCTGGGGCGACTTCACCGGCCAGTACGACTACAAGGACGGCAAGTACCGCCTGGAGACCAGCAGCCTCGACCAGTTCCGCGAGCGCTGGGTGCCCAAGGAGAAGGCCGAGCAGATGCCCCAGCGCATGCTGGTCTCCGCGACCGCCACCGTCGTGGAGGGCGGACCCGACAGCCGGTACGGCCTGATGTGCCGCGGCAACGAGTCCACCTCCAGCCAGTACGGGTTCCTGGTCCGCAACGACGGCAAGGGCGCGCTGCTGCGCAAGCGGGCCGGCGCGCAGGGGACCAAGGAGCTGGACAACGTCGACACCGTGCCCGGCTTCAAGGGCAAGGGCGCCAACCGCCTGCAGATCGCCTGCGAGCCGGGCGACGGCGGCAAGGACATCAGGCTGAGGCTGTGGGTGAACGGCGAGCAGGTGATCGACCACACCGACGCCGACCGGCCGCTGGCCCACGGCTGGGCCGGGCTGCTCGTCGAACGCGGCGGGAACGCGGCCCAGAAGACCGTGGTGGACTTCGACGACTTCGACCTGTCGAAGATCATCGGCTGACCCCGGCCCCCGCCGCCGCGTCAGCCGAGGTAGCCGGTGATCCAGCGGTCCAGCTCGGCGAAGACCTGCTCCCGGGCGGGCTTGGCCGACAGCACCAGGTCGTGCAGCCCGCCCTGGATCCGAACCAGCGTCACATGACGGCCGAGGCGGGGCGCCCAGCGCGCCATGTGCTCCACGTCCAGGACGGCGTCCGCGCTGCTCAGGTCGGCGACACCCGGCTTCGGCCTGACGCTGCGGTCCGACGACATCACCAGGACGGGCACGTCGATGCCGAGCCCGGCGTGCACCCGGAGCTGCCCGCGCCGCACGGCGGCCAGCCACGCGGCCCGTACCGGGAAGCCCAGCAGCGGCTTCCACTCCAGGTCGAACTCCCATTCGCCCTCGTGGTCGCGGTGGATGCTGCGCGGGTAGAGGTCGGACACCCCGGCGGGCAGCTTCGCCGCCGGGAACCGCCGCCCGAGCACCCTGGCCAGGCCCGCGCCCAGCTTCCGCATCACCAGCGGCTCGTTGATGTCGAGGAACGGGCTGTTGAGGAAGAGCCCGTCGACCAGCCCGCGGCCCTTGACGCGGTCCACGTACAGCGCCGCCACCAGGCCGCCGGTGGAGTGGCCGTTGAGGAGCAGGAGGTCGTGGCCGTCCTCCTCCCGGGCGATCCGCACCGCCTCGTCGATCTCCGGGAAGTAGTCGGTGAGGCTGTGCACGAAGTTGGGCGTCTGGTGCGGGCGCAGCGACCGCCCGTACTTGCGCAGGTCGAGGGCGTAGAAGTCGAACCCGCGCTCGACGTAGAAGTCGGCGAGGTGCTTCTGGAAGAAGTAGTCGATGAAGCCGTGCACGTACAGGACGGCGCGGCGGCCGGGGTCGGTGCGGCGGCGCCTGACGAGGGTGGCGACGACCTCGCCCTCGGAGTCCTCACCGAGCGGCAGCTCGATCGCCTCGTACCCCGCACCGAGCACATCGGTCGTCACGTCCATGAACCCCTCGCCCTCTCGATGTCCGCCGGACGGTCCCGACCAACCTATTGGTGTTGAACCCTGCCCGCACGGCTGGAAACCTGACCTCCTGCCGACCCCCTCCCCAGGAGCCGCACGATGCCGAGCCCGCTGCGCGACAACGACCCCAGGCACCTGGGGGAGTACCGGATCGTCGGCAGGCTGGGCCGAGGCGGTATGGGCACGGTCTTCCAGGGCGAGGACGCGGCGGGCCGCCCGGTCGCGGTCAAGGTGATCAACGCGGAGCTGGCCGACGAGCCCGCCTTCCACGAGCGCTTCCGCCGCGAGGTGACCGCCGCCCGGCAGGTCCGGCGCTTCTGCACCGCGCCCGTGCTGGACGCCCGGCTGGACGGCGAGCAGCTGTACGTCGTCACCGAGTACGTCGCCGGCCCCTCCCTGGACGAGGCGGTCAAGGAGAACGGGCCGCTGCACGGCGGCGGCCTCGACGGCCTGGCGGTCGGCATCGCGACGGCGCTGGGCGCCATCCACGACGCGGGGATCGTGCACCGCGACCTCAAGCCGTCCAACGTGCTGCTGTCCCCCACCGGCCCGCGCGTGATCGACTTCGGGATCGCGCGGGCGCTGGACGCCGTCGACGGGCCCACCCGCACCGGCCAGATCGTGGGCACCCCCGCCTACATCGCGCCGGAGATCCTGCGCGGCGAGGAGATCACGCCCGCCGCCGACGTGTTCTCCTGGGGCTGCGTGATCGCCTTCGCCGGTACGGGGCGGCCTCCGTTCAGCGACACCACCGTCCCGGCGATCATGCGGCGGGTGATGTCGGAGCCGCCCGTGCTGGACGGCCTCGACCCGGCCCTGCGCGACATCGTCACCGCCGCCCTGGACAAGGACCCGCGGCGCCGTCCCACCGCACACGACCTCCTGGCCCGCCTCACCGGCCGGACGGACCGGCCCGGGACGCCCCCCGAGGAGACCCGGCAGGACGCGGCCGCAGCCACCGCAACCGCCACCGAACCCCCGGAAAGCGGCCGGAGCGACGGGCGACGCAGGCGGCTGCTGATCGGCGCGGGCGCCGTCGTCGCCGTGGCCCTCGTGGGCGGCGCCACGGCGCTGTACGCGTTCAGGGACTCCAACGGCGTGCCTGAGAACACCCGCAGCATCTTCACCGACGACTTCTCCAGCCAGCAGTCCGGCTGGGGCAAGCGCGCCTACATCCCCGGCCCGGTCATCGGCTACGGGTTCAAGGGCGACGGCTACGGCCTGGACGCGGGCGGCGGCAACCCGGTCAGGCTCAGGATGTCGCCCGTGACGCGGGAGCAGATGCCCGAACCGGTCCTGGCGTCGGTCACGGTCAAGGCCGCGCAGGGCCCGCCGTACGGGATGTTCGGCCTGATCTGCGCCGAGCAGTACGACAACGGCGCCAGCGGCTACCGGTTCCTGGTCCGCCGCGACGGCCGGGGCGCGGTGGTCCGCAAGGCCACCAAGGACCGCGGTTCCAAGGAACTCCTTCGCCTCGACGAGGAGGTCAAGGGGTTCGACACGGCGGGCCCCAACCGCGTGCAGATCGCCTGCGAGCCCGACGGGAACCAGATCTGGCTGCGGATGTGGGTGAACGGCGAACTGGCCGCCGACATCGGCGACACCGACCGGCCGATGCTCAAGGGCAACGTCGGGCTGATCGCCGCGCAGGAGACCGGGGCCACCGAGCTGCGCGTCGACTTCGACGACTTCGAGATGGCCGAGATCCTGTACTGACCTGTAGGATCGCGCGAGCGTGATCGTCACGGGCGAGAAGACCGCCCGCTACCGCTTCGGGTGATCCCGAGGGGGGCGGCGGTCCGCCGCCGCCCCCTCCGGGCCGCCGCGCCCTCCCGGGCCGCCGCCCCGCACGGTCAGCGCCGGTAGCGCAGCAGCACCACACCGGACCGGAACGACCTGGTCTCGACCGTCCGCAGCCCGGAGATCCCTTCTCCCTCCTCGAACAGCCGCGCGCCGCGTCCCAGCACCACCGGGTGGACGAACAGCCGGAACTCGTCGACCAGCCCGGCGGCGATCAGCGCGTGGACCAGCGTGATGCTGCCGGTGGTGACGATGTCCTTGCCCGGCCGCTCCTTGAGCGCCCGGATCTCCTCCTCCAGCGGGCCGCTCAGCACGGTGCTGTTCTGCCACTTCGGGTCGTCCATGGTGCTGGAGATCACGTACTTGGCCACCCGGTCGAGGTAGTCGCCGACGCCCGTCGTGTCGTCGGTCCGCTCGGGCCAGTAGCCCCGCATCTCCTCGAACGTGACCCGCCCGACCAGGAAGGCGTCGGCCGCCTCCGACTGCGCGGTCAGGGCCTCCACCAGGTCGGACTGGTCGGCGCCCTCCTCGTCGGCGACGCTGAACCACCCGCCCGTGGCGTCGATGACCCCGTCCAGCGTGATGTTCTCGGTGACGACCAGGTCCCGCATCTCTGCCCCCAGCATGTGTCGGCGTTCAGAGAAAAGGACCGGCGCCACCACCAGAACTCATCGCTGCGAGCGGAAATGCGGCCCCGCCCCTTGCCGCATCCGGGGACAGTGCTCGTGCCGTTCAGGGCCGTGGGAGGACCGGATCCGGATATCCATTCCGGCCGTGCCGCTCACTCCTCGGGCGGTTGCCTCATGATCACGACCTGGGTCATGCCCTCCTCCTGGATCGCCTGCGGGGCGGGCTTGCGCGCGTCGTGGCTCATCCGGGCCAGGATCGCGACCAGGATCCAGTTGGCCATCAGCGAGGAGCCGCCCTGGGCCAGGAACGGCGTCGCCAGGCCCGTCAGCGGGATGAGCTTGGTGACGCCCCCGACGATGAGGAACACCTGGAGCGCCACGATGAACGACACCCCGCCCGCGACCAGTTTCAGGAACGGATCTCGCGCCGCGATGGCGGTCTTCATCCCCCGTTGCACGAACAACGCGTACATCAGCAGTAACGCCATCAGCCCGGTGAGCCCGAGTTCCTCTCCGAGCGAGTCGAAGATGAAGTCGCTGAACGACAGCGGAGTCCGCCACGGCTCCCCCTGGCCGAGGCCGGTGCCCAGCACCCCGCCCTCGCCGAGCGCGTACAGGCCCTTCAGCAGCTGCGCACTGTCGGCGTACTTGCCCTTCATCTTGTTGCAGGCGCGCAGGCCCGCCCCGAGCTTCCGGCCGGAGGCTGCGACCTCCTGCTTGTACACCTCTGTGTCGGGATGGACGGGGACGACCCTGTCGCCGACCATGCACCCGCCGTCGAAGTAGGGCCTGGGGTCCTTCCAGATGTCGATCCGCTGGTTCACGTGACTCATCCACGGCAGCACGGTCGAGATGAGGACGCCTGCCGCCAGCAGCCCCACGCCGATCAGCACCCACGAGACCCGCTGGGTGGCGATGTAGATCATCGAGATGAATAGGCCGAAGTACAGCAGGGCGGTGCCCAGGTCCTTCTGGAAGAACAGCACGCCCAGGCAGAAGATCCAGATCACCACGATCGGGCCCAGGTCGCGGGCGCGCGGCAGGCTGACCGGCCCGATCCTCTTGCCGATCAGGGACATCGCCTGCCGCTTGTTGACCAGGTAGCCCGCGAAGACGAGGACCAGCATGATCTTGGCGAACTCGCCCGGCTGCAGCGAGAAGGCGCCGATCCGGATCCACACCCGGGCACCGTTGATGGACGTGCCGATCCCCGGCACGATCGGCAGCAGCAGGAGGATGACCGCGCTGAGGCCGATCACGTAGGTGTAGCGCTGTGTCGACTTGGGCGTGAACGACAGCCGGGCGCCGGACTTGTCGGTGTCCCGCATGATCAGCACGGCGGCCACGAAGAGCGCGATGCCGACGAACGACCACATCAGCTGGCTCGGCGCGTCGGCCGCGTCCTTGGTCACCTCGCCGGTGCCCAGCGCCGCCTGCTTGTCCTTGCTGGTGTCCAGGTCGAGCCGGTAGATCATCGCCAGCCCGATGCCGTTCAGCGCCACCGCCAGCGGCAGCAGCAGCGGGTCGGCGTAGGGCGCGAACCTGGCCTGCGCCGCGAACGCGATCAGGGCGAGCACCGCCAGCCCGCCTCCGTAGAGCGGCAGGCCCAGGGGGAGCCGCCCGTCCCGTGCCAGCCCGACCTCGGCGAAGGCCGACAGCGTCAGCACCATCGCGAAGCCGAGCAGCAGCAGGCAGGCGGCGTTGCGCCTGTGGAAGAGCGGTCGTGCCTTGATCCGCGTCCCGATCGTGTTCACTTGCGATCAACCTCCCCGTGGCCGGTGCCCTGGACGGTCGGGGGGTCGGTGAGCACGCGCTTTCAGCCCTACCCCTGCGAGGCGCGCTGATCAGCGGGCGGTGGCGCGTCCCATGGCGCCGCTGGCCTGGGCTTGCGGGTACGTTGCGATGCGATTGCCCGGCGCGCGCCACCGCTCGGCACGAGAACGATCGGCCAAGCCGGATCCGAAATCGCCCTTTACCTGCATATGCCGCCGTTATTGTTCATTGCCGTGAACGCTGCCGAGCTTGACCGTCGGGCCCGCACCTACGAGGGATGGGTCCCGCCCCCGCTGGTCTCCCTGCTGATCGAGCACGGCCATGTCGACGAGGTGCGCGTGCAGGCGCACGGCGGGGATTGGTTCTGCGCGCGCGAGTGGGCGCGGGTGTTGGCCGAACGAGATCAGCGGGATGCCGCCCTGGAGGTCCTGGCCCCGTTCGTGGACGCGGGCTGGGCGGGCGCGGCCAGATGGGTCGCCGACCTCCTCGAAGGCTGGGGACGCGTGGACGAGGCGATCGCCCTGCTCCGCCCCCACGCGAAGGAGCGGCTCGCCTTGGGGCAGCTGGCGAGGCTGCTGGCCCGGCACGGCCGCGGCGACGAGGCGTTCGACCTGCTCCGCCCGCACACCGAGGACTGGCTCCTCGCGGAAGCGCTGGTCGACGTGACCGCCGGGTCGGGGCGGGACGAGGAAGTGGCCCTGCTGCTGAAGGCGCACGTCGACGACGTCCACAGGTGCGGCGCGGAGCCCTGGAAAGCGGAGCCCTGGAACGCCGTGGACCTGCTGGCCGCCGTCCGCGAGCGGCAGGGCCGGACCGACGAGGCGGTGGCTCTCCTGCACACCCGCCACGTGAGCGTGGTCAACAACCGCGATCAGCTCGCCGACCTGCTCGCCCGGCACGGCAGACACGACGAGTTGCGGGATTACATCGCCGGTGAGGGCGGTGAGGCGGCGGCCTACTGCCTGGCCGACCTCCTGGAGGAGCGCGGAGACGTGGAAGGCGCCGTCGAGGTGCTCCGGCCGCTCGCCGCGGACGGTTCACCGAACGTGGCGTTCGCGCTCGCCGAACTCCTGTTCCGGCACGGCCGGGCCGACGAGGCGATCGAGGTGCTCCGGCCGGTGCCGGGCTCGATGGGCGGCGAGCCCGAGTGGGTCGTCCGGAAGCTCGGAACGCTGCTGGCCGACCAGGGCCGTCTCGAAGAGGCCCTCGCGTTCATCGACGCCTTCGCCGCGCAGGCCGGCGGCATGTGGTGGGAGCTGGCCTACGAACGTGCCTGGCTGCTGGCCCACTGCGGCCGAACGGATCAGGCGGTCACGGAGCTGCGCGCCCATCCCGATGCGGCGTCGTGGTACGGGGCGTGGCTCGTCTCCGGCCTGCTGGCCGACGCCGGCCGACTGGACGAGGCCATCGCGGTCCTGCGGGCGGGCTCCGAGGCCGGGCAGAACGCGACCGCCCTGGCCGAACTGCTCATCCGCCGGGGACGCGTCAAGGAGGCCATGACCGTCCTGCACCAACGGACGACCACCGTCCCGTCCGCCGACACGTCCTGGGCGTCGGCCAACCTGTCGGACAACCCGCCCTTCTGACGCGCCGGGCCCCGTCCGTCGTCAGCCGACGATCCGGCAGTCCTCGGCCTCCGCGCTCCCCCACTCGTTGCTCTGGAATCGCTGGCGGAACCTCACCTCGCAGTCGACGACGCTTCCCCTCTTCGCCCCCTCGGGCAGGTCTCCCTTGCGCAGGTCGGCGACCTTACGCTCGCCCGGCTGCCCCGCCTCCCCCTCGCGGACCGTCTTCATGGTGGACGAGAGCACGGTGACGCGGATCCGGGAGTCGTCCTGCGCGAAGACGGGGTTGTCGTCCAGCCTGGCCTTCACCCGCCCCTCGGCCATCGTCGGCTTGAACACCCCGCACCCCGTGACGAGCAGCAGGCCCACCATGGCCGGCAGGAGGAAACGCTTCTTGATCACCCGCTGATCATACGGTCACATTTCACCTGTTCACGGACCCCGCCCGCCGGGCTGCCGCAGCGGGCGGGGCTCCCGGGCCTCCGACCGGGCCACGGGGCTGTCGGAGGTGATCAGGGCAGGTCGAGGAGCGCGTACACGGTCTTGGTGCCGTCATCCTCCGGACGCTGGCCCCAGTGCCGCGCGATCTGGTCCACGATCCACATCCCGCGCCCGGACTCGTCCAGCGCGTCCGCTTCCGTGCACACGACCCGTCCCGTGCTGGAGTCGCGCACTTCGATCACGAGCATCGTCGGCCACCGCATCATGCGGAAACCGATCAGCGTTCCGGGCGCGGCCGCGATCGCATTGGTGACGAGTTCGGAAACCACCAGGAGCGCATCGTCCGCCAGCCCATTAAGGCCCCATTTGTCCAGATGGACATTGGCCAGATCCCGCAGCACCCCATTAGAGGAGGGCGCCGCGAGTACGTCGCGTTCCACGTAAAAGCCGGAGGGCGGAGGGCCTGTCGGCGACTGCTCCTGATACATGATCGTCATTCGTTTCTTCCTGGGCGCGAGCCGGAGTTCCTTTTCGTTCGGGCCTCCACAATGGCGATCCGCGCCGTACTCTGGGAACGCAAACGAGTGGTACCCGCCCACGTACCTATGAGGGAGCCCCCCAAATGCCCCCATGTACGCATATCGACCCCCGCGAGAGCCTGCGCGCCCAGTTCGCCTACACCCTCCGCACGCTGCGCACTCTCAAGGGCCTCAGCCAGGAGCAACTCGCCAAGGAGCTCTTCCTCTCACGCGAGGCCATCACCGCGTACGAGACCCAGCGGAACTTCCCCGACCTCGACACCTGCAAGCAGTTCGACGAGTTCTTCGGCACCGGCGAACTCTTCCAGGCCCAATGGACCCACGCCCAGCGCGAACACGTCCACGAGTGGTTCGAGGCCTACCTCACCCACGAGCTCGAAGCCATCCAGATCAAGACCTTCCAGCCATTGCACATGCCCGGACTACTTCAGACCGAGGAACATATCAGGTCGAACGGCCTACCCAGCTCTCAGAGCGAAGATGACATTTCCAAACGGCTAGCGAGACGCGAAATTCTCACTCGGGAGGATGACCCTGCCTTCCTATTCGCAATTCTCGACGAGTCCGTCATACGTCGCCCTGTAGGTGGCGCGAAGGTGATGAGGAAGCAGCTTCAACATCTCCTCACGCTGAGCGAGCTACCCAACGTCACAATCGAAATCGTCAGGGAACAGGCTGGCTGGTATTTCGGCCTGGACGGCGCCCTGGTCTTTCTGACGAAGTCTGACACCACGTCAGTCGGTTACGTGGAAGCCCAGTTCGGGGGCCGACTCCTCGAAGAGCCGACTAGGGTGGCTAAGCTTGGGCTGCGGTTCGACCTGATCAGGGCACGAGCTCTGTCGGAGGACGCCTCCCGCACCCTGATCCGCAAGACGATGGAGACGATTCCAGATGATTCAGTGGCGGAAGAGTAGACACAGCCAAAGTAACGCACAGGGCGAATGCATCGAAGTCTCGACCAATCTCGCCCTGACCACACTCATCCGCGACTCCAAGAACCCCCACGGCCCCCGTCTCACTCTCACCCGGAGTGAGTTCACCCAACTTATCCACACCATCAAGGCCGGTGGTGACGCGCTGTGACGCAATGGCGGAAGAGCAGCTATAGCCAAGGCGAAGTCAACACTGAGTGCATCGAGGTCTCGACCAACGCCGCCGACGCCACCCTCATACGCGACTCCAAGGATCCGGACGGGGCGCGGCTGTCCCTCACACAGAGTGAATTCGCCGACCTCATCGACACCATCAAGGCTGGCGGCTATAAGGTGTGACGGGTTCCGTCCTCGGTGGTGCGGGGTGGCCGTTTCCCGACGGCCGGGCTTTCTGGGAGTGGGCCATGGACGTCCATGCCGAGCTTGCCGACCAGGATGAGGACCTCCTTCTTCGCCACCCGGACGGCCTGGAGTTGCTGGTGGCCGCCGCCGACCACGCGGAGTGCCCCAAGAGCACCTACTGCGCCAACGTCCTGGACGAGTACGCCCGCGACATAGTCGCCTGGGACCAGGCCGCCGCGTACGCGCCGCTGCGCGATGCCGCCGCGTACGCGGTGTCCGGCGTGGGCGAGCGGACGCGTGCCTGGGCGGAGTACGTGGCCCGACTCCTCTCCTACCGGGAGGACCCACGGCCGGTGAACCGTGCCAGGGCCGAACAGATGGCGGTGGACCTCTTGACGACACCGCGCCTGGGCGAGTTGCTGCTCTCAGCGGGACGCCTGAGCGTCCACCCCACCCCCAAGGCTCGGCACTGGGGATGCGTCTGGGACGACTCCGTCCCGAAGTACCTCTACATCAACCGGCGGACGGGCCGGTTCCGTACGGGACGGCTGTCCGACGCCGACCTGGCGGCCCTGGCCTGAGCAAGCGGTCCCGGTCTTCACCGGCTGGAAGCAGCGCGGTCGCGCTCGGTGTCGAGATGGGGATGGTGCAGGTCGAAGGCAGGTCGTTCCGAACGGATGCGTGGAATCGCATCGAAGTTGTGGCGCGGCGGCGGGCAGGAGGTCGCCCATTCCAGTGAGTTGCCGTAGCCCCAAGGGTCGTCGACGTCGACCTTCTGGCCCTTACGAGCGGTGCGCCAGATGTTCCACAGGAACGGGAAGGTCGACAGCCCCAGCAGGGCGGCGCCTGCGGAGGAGACCAGGTTGAGGGTGGAGAACTCCTCGGGGTAGACGGCGTAGCGGCGGGGCATGCCCTCGGCCCCCAGCAGGTGCTGGACCAGGAAGGTGGTGTGGAAACCGATGAACAGCATCCAGAAGTGGATCTTCGACAGCCGCTCGTCCAGCATCCTGCCGGTCATCTTGGGCCACCAGAAGGAGAACCCGGCGAACATCGCGAACACCACCGTGCCGAACAGCACGTAGTGGAAGTGGGCCACGACGAAATAGGAGTCGTTCAGCTGGAAGTCCAGGGGCGGCGACCCCAGGATCACGCCGGTCAGCCCCCCGAACAGGAAGGTGACCAGGAACCCCAGCGCCCACAGCATCGGCGCCCGCAGGACGAGCTGGGCGCGCCACATGGTTCCCACCCAGTTGAAGAACTTGATGCCCGTGGGGATGGCGATCAGGAAGGTCAGGAAGGAGAAGAACGGCAGCAGCACCTGCCCGGTGACGAACATGTGGTGGGCCCACACCGTCGTCGAAAGCCCGGTGATGGCGATGCTGGCGAAGACCATGCCGACGTAGCCGAAAAGGGGTTTGCGGCTGAATACCGGGATGACCTCGGTGATGATGCCGAAGAACGGCAGGGCCACGATGTAGACCTCGGGGTGGCCGAAGAACCAGAACAGGTGCTGCCACAGCAGCGGACCGCCGGTCGCGGGGTCGTAGATGTGGGAGCCCAGGTTCCGGTCGGCCCACAGCGCGGCCAGGGCCGCGGCCAGCACGGGGAAGGCCAGGAGCACCAGGATGGAGGTGAACAGGACGTTCCAGGTGAAGATCGGCATCCGGAACATCGTCATTCCGGGGGCGCGCATGCCGGCGATGGTGGTGATGAAGTTGACCGCGCCGAGGATCGTGCCGACCCCTGACATGATCAGCCCCGCGATCCACAGGTCACCGCCGATCTCCGGGGAGTAGGTCTGCAGCGTCAGGGGCGCGTAGGCGTACCAGCCGAAGCTGGCGGCACCATCGCTGGTGAGGAAACCGCTGGTGGTGATGAGGGCGCCGAAGAAGAACAGCCAGAAGCTCAGGGCGTTCAGCCGCGGAAAGGCCACATCGGGCGCGCCGATCTGCAGCGGCATGATCACGTTGGCGAACCCCGCGAACAGCGGGGTCGCGAAGAAGAACATCATGATCGTGCCATGCAGCGTGAACAACTGGTTGTACTGCTCCAGGCCCACCAGGTCCACGTCCGGGCGGGCCAGTTCCGCGCGGATCAGCATCGCCATCAGTCCGGCCAGCGAGAAGAAGCCGAACGAGGCGATCAGATACAGGTAGCCGACCTTCTTGTGGTCGGTGGTGGCCAGCCACTCCACCACCACCCGCCCGCGGGGACCGCGTACCGGCGCGGTCAACGACGTCGTCGGCTCGGCGGGCGGCCGCTGCACATCTGTCACGATCACACTCCTTGAAGCACGCACTACCGAGACCCGGCAGGCTGGGATCAGCACGCCGCCGCGGGCGGGGATCGGTGAGCACGGGCAGAGGAGGGATCGGCCGCCGGAAGCCGGGCGGGAGAGGCCGTCCCGCCCACCACCGTGTCCGCCGAGTGCGCCGGCAGGCTGCGGCACGGCGCGCGCATCAGCAGCGTCATCGCCACGACCAAGAAGACCGCCACCGCCACCGTTACCGCCGCCACCGCCACCGCCACCCGAGGCGGCCGCCACGATCCCTGGGCGTGGTCCTCCAGCACGATGAACGCGGACAGTTGCCACGCCAACCGCGGATCCTGCCGATCAAGGTCGGCGTCCAGCCACCGCAGCGACGCCCGCTCGTCCTTCGACAGCCTCATCGCCATCCCCCGGTCCGCAGGGACCCGCCTGCACGGGTACCTGTCCTGCCTGGCGGGATCACCGGGTCGCCACGTCCTGTCACAGGCAAGTCACCTACGGTGATGCCGCAGTGGCTGCTCCTACCCTCGCCATCGGCTCGAAACCTGCCAGGCCGCCTCGCCGGCCCGCACGCGGTGCGAGGCCCTCCCCGGCGGCGGCGTCCCAGATGCATGCCATCGCCGTGCCGCCCAGCCGCAGGCCGGGCACGCCCTCACCGGCCCACGTGCGCTGAGCTTCTACGGCCCGCAGGCTATGAGCATCGTGATCGATTCCGGTCGACGGCGGCCGGTCGTCTTTCGGTCCCCTTCACCGTCGGTCTCGTCCAGGTTGGCGAGCGTCCGGATCAATCCACATTGCCTTGCCTGCTGCTTTGGGCGCCATTGTCGAAAGGGCGGCGAGACTGAGGACCGAGTCTGCGACGCGGGGCCGTTCTCTCGGCGATTGGAGACCTCGATGGTGGACGAGAACGACATCTTCGACGTGATCGTCATAGGTGCCGGACCGGCCGGAGAAGTGGCCGCCGAGCGCGTGGTGCGGGGCGGCCTGACGGCGGCGGTCGTAGAGGAACGGCTGGCGGGCGGCGAGTGCGCGTACTACGCGTGCGTCCCGAGTAAGGCGCTGCTGTGGCCGATGGAACTGGCGGCCGAGGCGAGGCGGATGCCGGGGCTGAGTTTGAGCGGCCCGATCGACACGTCCGCTGTGCTGGCCCGCCGCGACAAGGTCGTCTCCTACTTCGACGACAACGCCGCCGTCCGCTGGGTCGAAGACCTCTCGGCGAGTTTCATTCGCGGTCGTGGCCGCCTGGCAGGGCCGAGACGGGTCGAGGTGACCGGGCCGGACGGCGAGGTGCGGTCGCTGCGGGCGCGGCACGCCGTCGTCCTGGCGACCGGCAGCGTGCCCGCGATCCCCGACGTGCCCGGACTGCGGGACGCGCACCCGTGGACGAACCAGGAGGCGACCAGCGTCCAGCGGGTGCCGCAGCGGCTCCTCGTGGTCGGGGGAGGGCCGGTCGGCTGCGAGATGTCCCAGGCGCTGCACGCCCTGGGCGCGCGGGAGACCACCATGATCGTCGCTACCGAACGCCTGCTGCCTCGGGCCGAGCCGTTCGCCGGGAACCTGCTGGCCGAATCCTTTGCCGAGACCGGCATCGACGTGCGCCTGGGCCGCAGGCTCACCGGCGTCGAGCGCCGGGAGCCGGGCGGTCCGGTGACCGCGCGCACCGACGATGGAGCGCGCCTGGAGGCCGATGAGATCATGGTGGGGACCGGTCGCCGGGTGGCTGTGGACGATCTCGGCCTGGAGACGATCGACCTGAAGCCGAACGGGCCCGTCGACGTGGACGCGAGCATGCGTGCGACGCAGGTGGGCGACGGCTGGCTCTATGCCGTGGGGGACGTCAACGGGCGCAACCTCCTCACCCACATGGGCAAGTACCAGGCCCGGGTGTGCGGGGACGTCGTCGTCGCCCGGGCCAAAGGGCTGCCCGACGACCTGCCGGCGTTCCGCGACCTCGCCGACGACCGGGGCGCCCCTCAGGTCGTCTTCACCGACCCGCAGGTCTGCCAGGTCGGGCGCACGGAGGCCCAGGCCCGTGACGGCGACGTCGCGGTGCGCGCCGTGGAGTACGACATCGGTGCGATCATCGGCGCCCAGCTGCAGAGCGAGGGCTACACCGGCCGCGCGAAGATCGTCGTTGACGAGGACCGCCGGGTGCTGCTGGGCGCCACCTTCGTCGGGCCCGGCGCCGCCGACCTCCTGCACGGGGCCACCATCGCGGTGACCGCCGAGGTCCCGCTGGACCGGCTCCGGCACGCCGTTCCGCCGTTCCCGACCGTGAGCGAGATCTGGCTCAGCCTCCTGCAGGAACTCGACCTGTGACGAGCCGGAGATCGCGGTCACGCCGTCCGCGGGTGGGAGGTTCGCTGGGCAGGGCCCCGGGCCGACGGCAGAGGGGGAGTGGTGGAGTTCCAGCACGTCGCGGACCTGGTGGGCAAGGGCATCGACGCGGTGGGCGTGGCGACGATCGTCGTGGGAGTGCTTGCCGCCACCTTTTCCGCGGCTCGCGGGCTCGCCCATCACCGGGTGGGCCTCTACCGCGGCTACCGCCGTCGCCTCGGGCGATCGATCCTGCTCGGGCTGGAGTTCCTCGTCGCCGGCGACATCATCCGGACCGTCGCGGTCTCACCCACGTACACGAGTGTCGGCGTGCTCGCGCTGATCGTGGCCATCCGTACCTTCCTCAGCCTCTCGCTCGAACTGGAGATCTCCGGGCGGTGGCCCTGGCAGAAGAGCGAACACTCGGGCGAGTGAGCACAAGTGAGGTGGGGCGGGTGAGCGATACGCGCCACCGGCGGCGGTAGGCCCCGCACCACCCGGTCGGTACTCGGCTGTCGCGTCGCCTGGCGGCGGGCACAGTCGGGGGGTGCCCGGCGGCCATGGTCTAGGACGGGGAAGGGGACGGGATTTCCCAGATGTAGCCGAAGCGGGAAACGTAAAGGCGGATGGGGTACGCCGGGTGTCCGGCCGCCGTCTCGCCGCCGGACAGGCTCAGTCCGCGCGCCCTCAGCCCGGTGAGGAAGAACGGCAGGTTGGCCGCGACCACGTTCATCGCTGGGGTTTGCGGCGGTGGCCTTCGGGAGTGAGCGTGAAGGTTTCTCCGAACCGGCCGTCCCCGAAACGCACGGCGAGAAGGACGGCCTCCTTCCGCTCGGGCGGCCAGGCGACCTCCGCGCCGGGTTCGGGGCCGTTCCACAGGTGGAACCACACGATCGGGTCGTCCGGGTCCTCGGTCAGGTAGCCGAGCACCTTGCCGTACCGCGGATTGCCGCCTCCCGACTGCACGGAGGGCGGCCCGAACTCGGCGGTCACGTCCGTCCACACCCGGTCGCGTCCCGCCCACGGACGGGCCGACGCACGCAACGCGGCGAACTCCTCCCTGCTCGGGACCCGATCGGGCTTGAGCCAGCCGCGAGTGCGCGCGTACTCGGCGTAAAGCGACGCCATGTCATGCTCGTGAGGTTTCGGCAGCAACCACCAGAACGCGCCCGTCGCCCCCCGTGCTCGTCCACATTCCGCGCTCCTCCCAGGCGCGCTGCCGTTCGGTCCAGTCGTCCTGGTCGCGCTCTACGAACAGGAGATGGCGCAGCAGCAGCCTGAGGGCGACCTCGCCGCCGTACATCCCGGGACGGCGCAGGGCGAGGTTCATCTCGTTGATGAGGTAGGCGCGTATCTCGCTCGCAGACGCGAGTTCGGGGGACGCGGTCATGTCTCTGGTGCTCCTGCGATACCGGGGCCGACCACCTCGGCCCTCCATGCCGACTAGAGCACGTTAGTGGGGTCGTCGCGCCATACATGCTGTCCGTCGGGGCCCACGGTGAGGCCGAACCTCTCCCGTCCAGGGCTCCCCCAGCTCACCCAGCGCAGGTAGGCGTCGGCGACCTCGTCCCACAACCGGCGGGGGCCGCTCTGGCGGACGAGGTGCTCGCGGGCGCCCGGCCGGTGCTCGCAGCTGGCCGTGGACGTGCCCGCCGTGTCGGCGAGGACCAGGAGGTAGCGGCCGTCCGCCGTGGTCCGCTCGGCGCCCAGCACATCGGGCAGCATCCCGACGATCGCCACGTCGGCGCCGTAGGAGTCGCCCGTGACGGTGCGCGGGTCGAGCTTCGTCCCGGATTCGGTGCCGTCCTCAGGGGCGGGGAGCCGCGACCCGCGTTGCGCGCGCCACCATGAGCACTGCCTTCTTGGGTGAGGGGCACCTGCCGTCCCGGTGTTCCGGTCGCCGGTATGGCTGGATATGCAATATCTGTGTCATTGACGCCATCGGTAGCGGTCTCCAGCATTGAGACATGTCCCGACGTGTGGTGATGGTTCTCTACGAGGGGTTTCAGCTGCTCGATCTCGCCGGTCCCGCGGACGTGTTCGGTGTGGCGGGCACCGTCTCGCCCGGGAACGGGTACCGGATCGAGGTGGCGGCCGTCCGCGCGGGCTCGGTGCGGGCCGACAACGGGATCGGGGTCGCGGCTCCGGCGGCGCTGGAGGAGGTCTCCGGGCCGATCGACACGCTGCTGGTCGTGGGCGGTTGGACGGCCTCCGAGCGGACGCGCGACCGTGAGCTGGTCGGCGGCATCGCCCGTCTCGCGGAGGGGGCGCGCAGGATCGCGTCGGTGTGCAGTGGTGCGCTGCTGCTTGCCGAGGCGGGGCTGCTCGCGGGCAGGCGGGCGACCACGCACTGGCTGATCGCGCCGGAGCTGGGCGAGCGGTATCCGGACGTGGCCGTCGACGCCGACCCGATCTACGTCAAGGACGGCCGGGTCTGGACCTCCGCGGGCGTGAGCGCCGGGGTGGACCTCGCCCTGGCGATGGTGGCCGAGGACCTCGGGCACCAGGTGGCGGGGGACGTGGCGCGGGGCCTGGTGGTGTACCTGCATCGTCCCGGAGGGCAGAGCCAGTTCAGCACGCCGATGCGGGCGCGGGTCCCGCGCCGGGAGCCGCTGCGCGAGCTCCAGTCGTTCATCGACGCCCATCCCGCCGCCGATCTGAGCGTCCCCGCGCTGGCCAGGCGCGCCGGGATGAGCGAGCGGCACTTCTCGCGGGTGTTCACCGAGCAGACCGGCCTGTCACCGGGACGGTACGTCGAGCGCAGCCGGGCGGAGGCGGCGCGGCGGCTGCTGGAGACCACCGACCATCCGCTGGAGCGGGTGGCCCGCGAGTGCGGGCACGGCACACCCGAGACCCTCTACCGCGCCTTCCGCCGCCACTGGCGGGTCTCGCCCGGCGACTACCGCCGCCGATTCCACCTCATGGCCTCCCCCGGACCCTTGGAGCGTTGAAATGCATGTCGCGATCCCTCTCTATCCCCGGTTCACCGCGCTGGACGCCGTCGGCCCGTACACGGTGATGGCCTTCACGCCCGGCTGGACGGTCACGTTCGTGGGCGCCGAGACCGGGCCCGTCATGGACGACAAAGGGGGCCTCTCCCTCACCGCCACCGCGACCTACGCCGATCTGCCGCGCCCGGATGTGCTCGTCGTCCCCGGCGGTCCGGGCACCCTGCAGGCCGTGTTCGACGAGCCGCTCCTGAACTGGGTCCGCGAAGTCCACGAGCACACGCGGTGGACGACCTCGGTGTGCTCGGGCTCGTTCGTGCTCGGCGCCGCCGGGCTCCTGAACGGGCGCGAGGCCACCACCCACTGGGGATGGCTGGAGCAGTTGTCCGGGGTGGGCGCCACCCCCGTCGAGCGGCGCGTGGTCACCGACGGCAAGATCGTGACGGCGGCGGGGGTGTCCGCGGGCATCGACATGGCCCTGGCCCTCGTCGCCGAGGCGGCCGGCGAGACGACGGCGCAGACCGTTCAGCTGGCGATCGAGTACGACCCGCAGCCGCCGTTCCAGGCGGGTTCCCCCAGGACGGCGCCGCCCGAACTCTCCAAGCCCGCCCTGGACCTCGTCGACTTCGAGTCGTGACCGGGGTCAGCGGTTCCCGCGCCGTTCGCACCGACGACGGCGACGATGTCGCCCCGGCCGACGCGGAGCGCGACGCCGCCGAGGATCCGGCCGCCCCCGATCTCGACTCCGACATCCCGGGTCTCGACGATCATTTCCGTCATCCTGCGACCCTATGCCGCGTCACCGCCGCAGGGCCCGCTTGATCGCGGTTTCGACCGGTGAGGAGGTTCGCTCGTCGCCGTCGAGTCGCAACGGCTCGGACGGGGCGAGCTTCGGCTGCCCCAGGAAGCGCGGCTCCTTTCCCAGGTGCGGTTGGCCGGCGTGCACCAGGAACGGGTGGCACAGGTAGACGTCTCCGGCGCTGCCCGTCGCGTACGCCGTCGGACGGTGCGCGGTGGCGGCGTCGGCCCGCCGGGCCAGTTCCCTGGCGTCCAGGCCGTCCTCGCCCTCGGGCTGGAGGACGCGGGCCACGTCCAGGTGGGAGCCGGCCCGCAGGCGGGTGGGCGCGTCGTCCTCGCCCACGTCCGAGAGCAGGAAGAACATCAGCAGCGCGCGGTCCCTGGACGCGGCGTTCGCGCGCCAGGTCATGTAGTCGTGCGGGTCGGAGGCCGGGCCGGGGAAGCTGACGTCGACGTGCCAGCCGTCGACGACGGCCGGTTCGCCGCCGGGAAAGCGGATCACGAAACCGCCCAGGCTGGTGCGCGGCGTCCAGCGGCCCTCGCCGGCCAGGGCGTCGAACGCGGCGTGCAGGCGCGGGGTGTTGGCCGCGGCCGCGAACGGCGGCTGCGCGTAGTCCGGGCGGGCCGCCACCGGCCGCGGCCAGGTCGACGGATCGGCGGGGTCGGCGCCGAGGTCCCGCCAGATGATCGCGCGGCACTCGTCCGCCAGCCGGCGGGGAAAGGCCCCGGCGATCCGGACGAAGCCGTCCTCCATGAAGGCGTCCACCTGCGCGTCGTCGAGCATGATCACACAATGCCGGGCGCGGCTCCGCCCCGCCAACCCTTTTCCGGCGGCTCACCTCCCGAGGCCGACATCAAGATCCGCCATGGACGGGTATGCCGGAGATCGATGAGTGTCCCGTCGAGCGAGGAGAGCATGATCGTGCCGGACTGGAATCTGGGCAGGACGTACCGCAGCACATCGGGAACGGTCCGCTGGGAGCGCCTCGGCGACCCGGGCGGCGAACCCGTCGTCCTGCTGCACGGCACGCCGTTCTCCTCCTACATCTGGCGCGGCGTCGCACGTTCCCTCGCCCGCCGCCACGCCGTGTACGTGTGGGACATGCCGGGCTACGGCGCGTCCGAGAAATCCGCGGGCCAGGACATCTCCCTGGCCGCCCAGGGCCGGGTGTTCACCGAGCTACTCGACCACTGGGGCCTGTCCGAGCCGCTGGTGGTGGCGCACGACTCCGGCGGCGCCGTCGCGCTGGGCGCGCACCTGCTGCACGGCGTCCCGTACCGGCGGCTCGCGCTGGCCGACGCCGTCTCCCTGGCGCCCTGGGGAAGCCCGTTCTTCGAGCTGGCCGGCGAGCACGCCGCGGTGTTCGAGCGGCTCCCGACCGCGCTGCACGGCGCCCTGGTCCGCGAGTACGTGAACTCCGCCAGCGGCCCCGGCCTGCACCCGGCCACGCTGGAGGCGCTGGTCGCGCCGTGGGTCGCCGACGGCGGCCAGTCGTCCTTCTACCGGCAGATCACCGCGCGCCTGGACGACCAGCGGTACACCGAGTCGATGCAGGACCGGTACGGGACCATCGACGTCCCCGTCCTGGTGTGCTGGGGCGAGGACGACACCTGGATCCCGGTCGAGCGGGGCCGCGACCTCGCCTCGCGCATCCCCGGCGCGCGCCTGCGCACCATGCCCGGGGCCGGACATCTCATCCAGGAGGACGCCCCCGCCGAGCTCACGGCCGCGCTGATCGCCTTCCTCCACGAGAGCACCTGACGGACGGAAGAAGAATCGGGCCTTCGGCGAAGTGTGAGTGACAGTCGAGCACTCACCAGGAGGTTCCGCATGACGGGGATCGGTACGTGACCGCACGGGTGGACGACCGGGCCGCGGACGCAGAGCTGGCCGGCCGTTTCCGGCGGGACCCGGAGGAGTTCACCGCCGTCCACGACCGGTACTTCCGCGACATCTACCGGTACGTGGCCGGGCGGCTGGACGAGCAGGCGGCCGAGGACATCGCCGCCGAGACGTTCCTGCTGGCCTTCGACCAGCGCGACCGCTTCGACGCCGAGCGCGGCGGGCTGCGGCCATGGCTGTTCGGCATCGCCACCAACCTGGTGGCGCGGCACCGGCGCAAGGAGGCCCGGCACTTCCGGGCGCTGGCGCGGATGGGTCCCGAGCCCGCCGCCGAGGGGCCCGAGAGCCGGATCGTCGCCTCGGTCGCCGCGGGCCGCCTGCGGCCCGCGCTGGCGAAGGCGCTGACCGGGCTGTCGCGGGGAGAACGCGACGTGCTGCTGCTGGTGGCACTGGGCCAGCTCGGCTACGAGGAGGTGGCCCAGGCGCTGGGCATCTCGCCGGGCACCGTGGGCTCGCGGCTCAGCCGTGCCCGCGCGAAGCTTCACGACGCTCTCGATCAGGAGGCAATCGATGGATGACGACCTGCGGACGATCGCCACCGTGCTGGCCCCGCCGGAGCCGTCCCCCGGCACGGTCGAGCGGAGCCGGCGGCGGCTGGAGGACAGGACGCGCGCCGCGGCGGTACGGAAGCCGCTGTGGAGGCGGGCCCGGTGGGTCTGGCCCGCGACGGCCGGGCTCGCGCTGACCGCGGCGGGCACGGCGGCGGCGATCGTGCTGTCCTCGGGCCCGGCGCCGACGCCCCTCCCGGTCGACGGCCCGCCGCCGTCGGGCCAGGCGTCCGGGCGGCAGGTGCTGCTCATGGCCGCCACCGCGGCCGAGCGGGTCCCGGCCGGTTCCGGGACGTACTGGTACGTCAAGACGGAGGCGGACGGCTCCAGCTACGAGACGTGGACGAGGCGCGACGGCCAGAGCTGGACGCGCGGGGACAAGACGCGGAGCAGGGTGCGGAAGTCCGCGTTCCATACGCCGTTCAAGCTGGCCGGGCAGGAGGTGAGCGCCGCGCGGATCGAACGGCTGCCGGCGGACCCCGCCGGGCTGAAGGCGTCGATCACCGACCTGGTCCGCGGCAGCGACGCCCGCGACAGCGCCGGCCGGCGCCCCGCCGACCGGCTCGAGCAGGAGACGCTGATCTCGCTGGTCTCGCTGGTCTCGCAGCTGCCCGCGCCGCCGAAGGTCCGCGCCGCCGCGCTCAGGGCGATCGCGGCCTCCCCCGGGGTGATGGACCTCGGCGAGACCGGCGGCGGCCGGGGCGTGCTGCTCCCCCTGAACGGGGACCAGGTCCGGCTGGTCGTGAACACGGCGACGGGCCAGGTGGGCGGCACCAGCTTCCTCGTGACGGCCGACGGGGCCCTGATGCACATCGAGGAGGGACACACCGCGACGGTCACCGCGCGGTGGACCGACGACCTGCCCCGGTAGCCGGGGCCTGGTCAGGGTCGGTACGGAGCATCACGGGACGGCCGGCCACCGAGAGTGGATCCGGCCGTTCCCGCGACTAGTCGTCCCCCGCCTCCAGTTCGCCTTCCAGTTCCAGGTACTGGGCGCGGAGGCGGTGCAGGACGTCGGGGTCAGGGTCGGCCCACAGGCGGCGTTCGGCGGCCTCCAGGAGGCGTTCGGTGATGCCCCGCAGCGCCCACGGGTTCGACCGCTCCATGAACTCCCGGGTCTCGTCGTCGAAGACGTACTCCTCGGCGAGGCTCTGGTACATCCAGTCGTCCACGACCCCGGCCGTCGCGTCGTACCCGAACAGGTAGTCGACCGTGGCGGCCAGCTCGAACGCGCCCTTGTAGCCGTGCCGCCGCATCGCCGCGATCCAGCGCGGATTCACCACCCGCGCCCGGAACACGCGGTGCGTCTCCTCGGCGAGGCTGCGGGTCCTCACCTGGTCGGGCAGCGCCGAGTCGCCGACGTAGGCGGCGGGGCTGCGGCCCGTGAGGGAGCGGACCATGGCGACCATGCCGCCGTGGTACTGGAAGTAGTCGTCGGAGTCGACGATGTCGTGCTCGCGGGTGTCCTGGTTCTTGGCCGCGACCGCGATGCGGCGGAACGAGGACTCCATGTCCGCGCGGGCCTCGCGCCCGTCCAGGCCCCGGCCGTAGGCGTAGCCGCCCCACACCGCGTACACCTCGGCCAGGTCGGAGTCGTCGCGCCAGTTGCGGGCGTCGATCAGCGGCAGCAGCCCGGCGCCGTACGCGCCCGGCTTGGAGCCGAAGATCCGGGACGTCGCGCGCCGCCAGTCGCCGTGCCGGGCGTGGTCCTCGGCCGCGTGCCGCCGCAGATGGTTGGCCTCCGGCGGCTCCTCCAACTCGGCCACCGCCGTGATCGCGTCGTCGATCAGCGCGATGACGTGCGGGAACGCGTCGCGGAAAAAGCCGGAGATCCGGACCGTGACATCGATCCGGGGCCGCCCCAGCTCCGCCGCCGGGACGATCTCGAACCCGGTGACGCGGCGCGAGGCGTCGTCCCAGACCGGGCGGCAGCCGATCAGCGCCAGCACCTCGGCGATGTCGTCGCCCTGCGTCCGCATCGCCGAGGTGCCCCAGACGGTCAGGCCCACGCTGGACGGGTACTCGCCGGTGTCCTCCAGATGCCGGGCGATCAGCGAGTCGGCGAGGGCGACGCCGACCTCCCAGGAGTTGCGGGACGGGATCGCCTTCGGGTCGACCGAGTAGAAGTTGCGGCCGGTCGGGAGCACGTTCACCAGGCCGCGGGTCGGGGATCCGGACGGCCCCGCGGGCACGTACCCGCCGTCGAGCGCGTGCAGCACCGCGCCGATCTCCCCGGACGTGGCGTCCAGCCGCGGCACCACCTCCGCCGCCCCGAACTCCAGCAGCCGCACCACGTCCGGGACCTCCCGCCCGAACACCGCGTCGCAGACGGTCTTGGCGCCCGCGACGTCCCAGCCCGCGCTCTCCATGCCCTCGACGAGCGTGCGGGCCACCCGCTCCAGCAGGTCGATCACGTCCGAGCCGGTGCGGGCCGGGCCGTCGGCGAGGCCGGTCAGCGCGGCCAGGTCCCCTTCGACCCGGCGGCCCGGATCGGCCAGCAGCGCCTTCTCGTCCAGGCCGAACCCGGCGGCCAGCACCGACCGCAGCCCCGGCATCGCGCCCGAGACGCCGCCCCACACCTGCGCGGCCCGCAGCACGGCCAGCACGAGGTTGACGCGCGCCTCGTCCACCGGCCGCCGCCCCAGCACGTGCAGGCCGTCGCGGATCTGCACGTCCTTGATCTCGCACAGGTACCCGTCGATGTGCAGGATGAAGTCATCGAACTCCGACTCGCCGGGCATCTCGTCCTGGTGCAGGTCGTGGTGCAGCTGGGCGGCCTGCACCAGCGTCCAGATCTGCGCCCGCACGGCCGGGAGCTTGGCCGGGTCGAGGTCGGCGACGGTGGCGTACTCGTCCAGGAGCTGCTCGAGCTTGGCCAGGTCGCCGTACGACTCGGCGCGCGCCATCGGCGGCACCAGATGGTCCACGACCGTGGCGTGGCCGCGCCGCTTGGCCTGCGTGCCCTCGCCCGGGTCGTTGACGATGAACGGGTAGATCAGCGGCAGGTCGCCGAGGACCGCGTCGGGGGCGCAGCCGTCCGACAGCCCGAGGCCCTTGCCGGGCAGCCATTCGAGGGTGCCGTGCTTGCCCAGGTGCACGACCGCGTCCGCGCCGAACTCCTCGTCCAGCCAGCGGTAGGCGGCCAGGTAGTGGTGCGAGGGCGGCAGGTCGGGGTCGTGGTAGATCGCCACCGGGTTCTCGCCGAAACCGCGCGGCGGCTGGATCATCAGGATCACGTTCCCGAACCGCAGCGAGGCGAGCACGATGTCGTCGCCGTCCACGTACAGCTCCCCGGGCGGCTCGCCCCAGTGCTCGCGGACGCCCTCCCGCAGCGCCTCGGGCAGCGCCTCGAACCAGGCCCGGTAGTCGTCCAGGCGGACCCGCGACGGCGCCTGCCGCAGCTGCTCCTCGGTCAGCCACTCCACGTCGTGGCCCCCGGCGGCGATCAGCCGGTGGATCAGCGGGTCGCCGTCGTCGGGGTCGCGCCACAGCTGGTCGTCGCCGCCCAGGTCGTAACCGGCGGCGGCCATCTCCCGCAGCAGCCCGACGGCCGAGACGGGCGTGTCCAGCCCGACCGCGTTCCCGACCCGCGAATGCTTCGTCGGATACGACGACAGCACGACCGCGACGCGCTTCTCCGCGTTCGGCCTGTGCCGGAGCCGGGCGTGCCGCACCGCGATGCCCGCCACCCGATCCGCCCGCTCCGGATCGGCCACGTACACCGGGACGCCGCCCGGCCCCTCCTCCTTGAACGAGAACGGCACCGAGATCAACCGGCCGTCGAACTCGGGAATGGCGACTTGCATGGCCGCGTCCATCGGCGTCAGCGCCCCGTCCGACGCCTCCCACGCCGCCCGGCTCGACGTCAGGCACAGCCCCTGCACGACCGGCACGTCCAGCCCGGCCAGGGCGCCCGCGTCCCAGGAGTCCTCGGCACCGCCCGCCGACGCGTCCGCGGCCACCGCCCCGCCCCCGGCCAGGACGGTCGCGACCAGCGCGTCCGCCCGCCCCAGCAGCTCCAGCAGCCCCTCCTCCGCGCCGCGCAGCGACCCGCAGAAGACCGGCAGCGCGTTGGCGCCCTGCGCCTCGACGCGCTCGCACAGCACGTCCACGAACGCCGTGTTCCCCGACAGCTCGTGCGCCCGGTAGAAGACGACCCCCACCGTCGGCCGGCGCGCGTCCGTTCGCGGCTCGCCGTGCACCCCGTACGACGGCATCGGGACCGGCGGCGCGAACCCCTCCCCCGTCAGCAGCACCGTGTCGCTGAGGAACCGGGCCAGCTCCCGCAGGTTGGCGACGCCGCCCTCGCGCAGGTAGTCCAGCGCCTCCGCCGCCACCCCGGCCGGAACGGTCGACAGCGCCATCAGCTCGGCGTCCGGATCGGCCTCGCCGCCCAGCAGCACCAGCGGCAGGCCCGTCCCGCGCAGCCGCTCCACCCCCTCGGGCCAGGTCTTGCGCCCGCCCAGCAGCCGTACGACGGCCACGTCCGAGCCCTCGGCCAGCTCCGCGAGGTCGTCGAGATCGATCCGGACCGGGTTGGCGGTCACGTAGCCCGCGTCCGCCGCACGCGCGGCGAGGAGTTCGGTGTCGGCCGTGGACAGCAGCAGGGCACGCATCGGCAAGCCTCCCCCGGGGTCTCCGCGCCCCGGCTCGGTGAAGAGGTCGGCGACGGCACGGAGTCTCCTGGCTCCCGGATCGGCGTCCGCCCCCAGCCTTCCAGCGTCGCCGCCGTGGCCATGAGCGTGGGAGGACTCCCCGGTCACAGTTGCGGGACAGCTCCGGATTCGCACCGGATTCCTCACCCGCCGTCGCCCGCCATCGTAGCCCGCGCCCTCCAACCCGAAAGGGCGGGCCCGGCACCGCTAGGAGCGGGCCCGCTGCTTCTCCCGCACGCGGTTCAGCACATGGTCCAGGCCGCGCCGCTCCTCGAAGTACGCACCGAGCAGGTAGGACTGCCAGCCGCCGTCACGGTGGTGCACATGGAGCGGGTGCGTCTCCGCGTTCCCGTCGACGGGGACGCCCGCGTCCAGGACCGACCGCCCCACCTGGCACAGCGCGACCGCCACGAAGCAGTCCGGCCAGCCCCCGGTGTACGCGGTCGCCCGGGGCCTGAGCTCATTCATGACCGTGTCGGCCGCCTCCAGGCACGCCACCGCCTGCGCCCGCGCGGGCCCGTCCGGAACTCCGGCCTCCAGCCGCTCCCGCAGCGCGCCCCGCTCCGCATTGAACTGCTTGCGCGCAGCGCGCCCCGCTCACAGCTCCTGCGCGTCCAACGCCCGTCACTCCCTGATGCCGCGCCGCCCTGGACCGCAGGCTACGCGCCCGGACGATCATGGTGGGACAAGACCGCCCGAACAGGTGCGTCCAGGAAATCCCTGGGTAGGGGGACGGCATGTCCACGCAAGCGGTCCCTCCCGCGACCGACCGTCCGGTCGTCGGGTCCTACGGCAACTACCAGGGCGCCCAGCGAGCGATCGACTTCCTGTCCGACGACAGGTTCCCGGTCGAGCGCACGGCCATCATCGGCTCCGACCTGAGGATGGTCGAGACCGTCCTGGGCCGCCTCACCAAGGGCCGCGCCGCCCTCGCCGGCGCGGGCAGCGGCGCCTGGTTCGGCCTGCTGGTCGGCCTGCTGCTGACCCTTTTCACCACCAACCACAGCGAGGTGTTCCCGCTGATGCTGGGCGGCGTCCTGTTCGGCGCCGTCTTCGGCGCCGTCTTCGGGTTCATCGCCCACGCCGTCACCGGCGGCCGCCGCGACTTCACCTCCCGCAGCCAGATCGTCGCCGGCCGCTACGACGTCGTCGCCGACGCCGAGGTCGCCGAGGACGCCAAGAACCGCCTCATCAAACTCTCCTGGCGCGAGGACTGATCACCCACCCTGAAGATCATGCACGGCACCCAGAACAAACGCTCCTGATCAGCGGTGGTCGTCTAGTTCTACGGGGGCGACCGCCCAGCGGGCGTCGGCGGGGGTGAGGCGGTTGCGCGGGACGCGGGCGCGTGCCAAGACGTTGAGCACATGCCTCGGGTCGCAGCCGTACACGCCCGCGCCCCAGGCGCTGTTGGCCTCGACGACCGCCCAGCCGTGCCCCTCGATCCGGCCGATGTCGATGACGATCGCCGGGGGGACGTCGACCTCCGCCAGGAGTTCGGCCGCGTACTGCTGCGCCTGCGAGCGTTCGTCCGGGGAGGCGGGCCACTGGCCGTCCTCGTCCTGCGCGAGTTCGCCTCGCCGCAGGTACGGGGACAGCGTGACCACTCCGCCCTCCAGGACGAAGCAGCGGTACTCGACCTCCCAGGTCACCGGGTCGGCCACCAGCACGGGGGTGTCATCGGGGAGGGCATCCGGAAGGCCCGCGCCGTCCCTGTAGACGGCCCCCTCGAAGCCCTTGCGTCCGTCGGCCGGTTTCACGAAGGCCGGTCCAGTCAGGGCTCGGGCCTCTCCCAGGGTGCTCGTTTCGATTCGGCGTTTCCGGTGCCGTTCGGGGAGGCCCGGCAGCCAGTCCGCGGGGGCGTCCAGCATCGCGAGCCCGAGTTGTGCGGCGATGACCTCGACGAACAGCGGCTCCCCGTACAGCACCACATCCCGGCCCCGCAGCCGTCCGGGAGCGCGCCAGCCGCCCAGACGTTCGACGCCCCACCCGGCCGCGCCGGCGGCGGTGCGGAGCGTGCGGGAGTCGGCGGTGTAGCGCGGGGACAAGACCAGCGTCGGCATTGTCTTGAGACGGTGCGGCATGTTGTTCGGATCCATCGGTGCGGGTAGGTGTTCGGCCGAGGGAGGGAGCTGCTGATGGGGAGGTCGGAGCGGCCCGAACGTCCCGATGTCGAGATCGGCGCCTCCGTGGAGGCGGAGGAGCTGGTCTTCCATCGGGAGCCCTGGACGCGGGTCGAGCACTGGGCCGGGCCGGAGGGGGAATCGGCGTCCGGGAGCGACCGGGTCAACCTGCCCGAACGGGTCGAGGCCCGCGTCACCTACCGCGACGTCCGGGTCGATTACCGGGTGGCCGCCGCGCTGGACGATTCCTGAGGCTCAGTCCTTGCGGCCGGTGGTGGCGACGGTGACGCCCAGGCCGATCATCATGAGGCCGCCGGTGCCGCCCACGGCGGCCAGGCGGCGCGGGGAGCGGGCGAACCAGGAGCGGGCGGCCGAGGCGGCCAGGCCCCAGACGCTGTCGCAGAGCAGGGCGATCAGGCAGAAGACCAGCCCGAAGATCATCATCTGGAGCGGGACGTGGCCGTTGCCGCGCTCGACGAACTGCGGGAGGACGGCGGCGAAGAAGACGATCGTCTTGGGGTTGGTCACGCCGACGACGAAGCCCTGCCACAGCTCGCGGGCGCTGCCCTTGGAGTGCGCCGCGTCCAGCTCGTCCATGGCGCCCTCCAGGGAACGGCGGTTCCGGAAGGCTTGGACGCCCAGGTAGATGATGTACGCGGCGCCGACCAGCTTGAGGGCGGTGAAGACCAGGATCGAGCGTTCGACGATGGAGCCGATGCCGAGCGCGACCAGGACGGTCATGAGCAGCGCGCCGAGCTCGTTGCCGACGACGCTGGTCATCGCCGTGCGGCGGCCGTGCGCCAGGGCGCGGCCGACCACGAACAGGACGGTCGGCCCGGGGATCACGATGATGGCCAGCGCCATCGCGGAGAAGCCCAGCAACTGCTCGGTCGAGATCATGGGCGGAACTGTATGCGGGCGCCCGAGGCGCCCGCATCGCGATTTCCGGTGAGTTCCGTGGCGGGGGCGGGCGGCGTGCGGCGGTCCAGGGCTCCGGACAGCAGGGCGACGGCCAGGCCGGCGGCTCCCAGGAGGGCGCCCACCCACAGGGGTGAGGTGAAGCCGAAGCCCGCGCTGATCGCGAGCCCGGCCAGGAAGGGGCCGACGGTGTTGCCGAGGTTGAACGCGGCGACGTTGGCGGCCGAGGCGAGGGCCTGGGCTCCGACGGCCTTGTCCAGGACGCGGGTCTGCAGCGGCGGGATCGTGGCGGAGGCGACGACGCCGAAGACGGTCAGCGCCACGACGACGGCGACGCGGTTGTGGGCGGCGGCGAGCAGCACGGCGGACACGGCGATGATGGCGGCGAGCAGCGCGTACACGCTGGGCATCAGGGCGCGGTCGGCGTACCGGCCGCCGAACGGGCCGCCGGCCAGCATCCCGACGCCGAGCAGCACCATCACCCACGGCACCGCGGCGGCGGAGTAGCCGGTGACCTCGGTGAGGAGCGGGGCGAGCGCGAGCGGCATGACGGTCTCCTCACAGGTAAGGTGAGCGGCAGACGCTGATAGAGGGCGTGAGCATTAGTTGCACGCGCCGGATATTTGCAAACGCCTGCTATCTCAGCATGCAAATATGGGCGCGGGCAAACGGGAGAGGGGTGAGCCATGTCACGTGCCGACACGGCCGCCGTCGAGGCGCGCGCCCAGGGCTGGCGGACGCTGGCGGCGCTGCAGGCCCGCATCGAGGAGAAGATCGAGCGGGCCCTGCAGGAGCGGCACGGCCTGAGCGTGAACGAGTTCTGCGTCCTGCACCACCTGGCCGGCCCCAACGGCCGCCACACGCGCATGCAGCAGCTCGCCACGAACCTGGTGCTCAGCCAGAGCGCCACCACCCGGCTGGTGACGCGGCTGGAGAAGCGCGGCCTCCTCACCCGGGTGCTGTCGGAGGAGGACCGGCGCGGCATCTACGCCGAGGCGACCGAGGAGGGACGGGCCCTTCTGGAGCAGGCCGCCCCCACGCACAACGAGGCCCTGGACGACGCCCTCGCCGAAGCCGCCGACCTGCCGGAGCTGACCCCGCTGGTCGAGGCCCTGGAGAAACTCAGCCCGCGCGTCTGAGTCCGCCGCCCGGCACGACCGCGATCAGCCTCGCGAGGTCTCCTTGAGGAGGCGCAGCAGGGCGCGGTCGGTGCCGCGGGCGCCGATGGCGCACAGGCCGACCGGCAGGCCGTCGACCGGCGGCATCGGGCGCACCGCGGCGGGCAGCCCGGCGATCGACGACAGGCAGGTCAGCCGCAGCGTCCTGGCGCGGTAGGCGTCCATGACCGCCGGCTCCAGGTCCACCGGCGGCGCGGGCGCGGTCGCGGCGGGCAGGAGCAGCACGGTGCCGGGCGGCACGGCGGCGCGGATCGCCTCGCGCGCCTCGTCCACGACCTTCTGCGCCACCTCGCGGTCGGCCGGGTCCAGGTCGCGCCCGGCGGCGAACCGGGCCATCACGCCGGTGCCGAGCGAGCCCGGATGCGCCTCGATCCACGCCCCGTGCCGCTTCCACGCCTCGGCCGCCTGCACGGCCCGGAACGCGGGGAACCACGCCTCCAGCCGCCCGCCCATCAGCGACTCCACCCGCCGGACGGGCCGGTCCTGGCCGAGCGCCGCGCAGACCGTCTCGAACGTCGCACGCGTCGCGGGCTCGGCCAGTGCCAGGACGTCCTCGGCCACCAGGAAGCTTCCGGCCGGCTCCGGCTCGCCCGGCGGGAGCAGCACGTCACCGGCCCGTTCCAGCAGCTCCGCGTCCCGCGCGAACCACCCGACCGTGTCGTACGAGGCCGCCAGCGCCAGCAGCCCGTCCCGGGACACCAGGTCGTGCGTGGTGCGCAGCCCGTACAGGCCGCAGTGCGACGACGGGACCCGCACCGACCCGGCCGTGTCGGTGCCCAGCCCGAGGTCGGCCAGGCCCAGCGCCACGGCGGAGGCGGGCCCGTTGCTGGAGCCGCCCGTGATGCGGCCGGGCGCGGCGGGGTTGGGCGGGGTGCCGTAGTGCTTGTTGGTGCCGTTCAGGCTGAACGCGAGCTCGTCGGTCTGGGCGATCCCGGTGATGTCCGCGCCCGCGTCCAGGAGCGCCTGCACGGCCCACGCGTTGCGGTCCTCGACCGGCGCCCCGGCGAGCCAGTCGGGATTGCCGGCGCCGATCCGCTGCCCGGCGATCGCGTACAGGTCCTTGACCGCGACGCGCACCCCGGCGAGCGGCCCGGCACCGGCGCCGCGCACCAGGGGCTCGCCGACCGCCCGCCATACGGGACCCGGGACCGCCCGCTCATCGGTGAACGCGCCGATGTCGCCCATGTCCCGCCTCCTGTTCGCTCTCCGGCCTCCGGCCGATCATTCACCGCCGCTCGTGCACGGTACCCGCCCACAGCGCGCGCGTCGCATCGTGGGCCGCGCGGTCCAGGCGGGCGGCGGGCAGGTCCTCCACGACGCGCCCGGCGGCCAGCACGACCACCCGGTCGGCGATCCGCCGCGCCACCCGCAGATCGTGGGTGACGAACACGATCGCCAGGCCCTCGTCGCGGCGCAGTTCCGCCAGCAGCCGCAGGATCCGTTCCTGGGCGAGGACGTCCAGGCCGGTCGTGGGCTCGTCAGCGAGCAGGACCGCGGGACGGGCCGCCAGCGCCCGGGCCAGCGCCACCCGCTGCCGCTCGCCGCCCGACAGCGTCGCGGGACGGCGCGCGGCCGTCGCCGGGTCGAGACCGACCCGCTCCAGCAACTCCTCGACGCCCTCCACGCGTTCGCCGCCCTTGACTCCCTTCCCGGGCGGGAGGGCCTCGGCGATGACGCGGCCGACGGTGTGGCGGGGGTCGAACGAGGCCGACGCGTCCTGGAAGACCAGGCCCGACTCGCGCCGCACGGCCCGGCGCCCGCGTTCCCGCAGCGCCCACACGTCGCGGCCGTCCCCGTCCAGGACGGTCCCGGCCTCGGGACGGTCCAGCCCCGCCAGCACGCCCACGAGCGTGGACTTTCCGGACCCGCTGCGTCCGACGACGGCGACCGACTCCCCCTCCCGCACCTCCAGGTCGATCCCGTCCAGCGCGACCGTCGTGCGGCCCCGGCCGTGCAGGACGCGGCGCACGCCCCGCAGCGCGCGGACGGCCCCGCCCTCCGCCCGGGCGTCACCGGCGGAGGGCAGCGGAGCCTCCAGCCCGGCGGCGGCGACCAGTTCCCGGGTGAACGGCGCCTCCGGCGCGTCCAGGATCCGCCGGCTCGGCCCCCGCTCGACGATCCGCCCCTCCGACAGGACCGCGATCTCGTCGGCCCAGCGGCCCGCCACGGCCAGATCATGGGTGATCAGCAGCACCGCGCGGCCGTCCGCGAGCGCCTGCGCGCGGATCGTGTCGAGCACCGCCGCCTGCGTCACCGGGTCGAGCGCGGTGGTCACCTCGTCGGCGATCAGCAGGTCCGGTTCCAGGACGGTGGCCAGCGCCAGGGCGGCCCGCTGGACCTGGCCGCCCGACAGCTCGTACGGGCGGGCGTCCCACACCTCGGCGGGGTCGAGGCCGCAGCGTTCCAGCGCGGCGGCCCCGGCCCGGCGCGCGTCGCCCCCACCGTGGGCGCGCACGGTCTCGGCGAGGTGCCGGCCGATCGTGACGACCGGGTTGAGCGCGGCGGCGGCGTCCTGGAACGCGTACCCCGCGCGGCGGCCCCGGACGGCGCGCAGCCCGCGGCGGTCCAGGCCCATCACGTCCACCTCGCCCAGCAGCACGCTCCCGGACACCCGCACGCCCGCCGCCGGGTCGTGCAGCCGGACGACCGACCGCGCGGTGAGGCTCTTGCCGCTGCCGCTCGGACCGGCCAGCGCCACGATGCGGCCCGCCGGGACGTGCAGTGACAGCCCGCCGACGACCCGCCGCCGGGCGCCCGCCGCCCCCGGCACGTCCACGGTCAGGCCGCGGATCTCCAGCACGTTCACCAGACGCCCCCGTCCTCGCGCGAGGAGACCGCCGAGGCGATCACGTTCACCGCCAGGATCGTGACGACGACGCAGGCCGCCGGGAACGCCACCGTGTACCACTCGCCGGTCAGCAGGTGGGCCTGCGCCTCGGTGAGCAGGTTGCCCCAGCTCGGCCGGTTCGGCGGCACGCCCAGGCCGAGGAAGCTGAGCGTGGACTCGGTGAGGATCGCGTGCCCCACCTCGAACGCTGCGATCGAGGCGATCGGCGGCAGCGCCCCCGGCAGCAGGTGGCGGCGCAGCACCTGGCCCCGCGAGAGCCCCAGCGCGTAGGCGGCGCGCACGTACAGCCGTTCCCGGCGGCTGATCAGCTCCGCGCGCGCCACCAGCGCCACCGGCATCCAGCCGGTGGCGGCCACGGCCAGGATCACCGTGCCCAGGGACGGGCCGATGACGGCGGCCAGCGCCAGCACCACCACCAGCATCGGCAGCGACAGCAGCACGTCGGCCGACCGCGAGATCAGACCGTCCAGCAGGCGCGGACCGGCCGCGGCGAGGCCGCCCAGCAGCACGCCCGCGACCACGGTGATCGCGGCGGCGGCGAGCCCGACCAGCAGCGAGGTCCGCGCCCCGTGCAGCAGCCTGGTCAGCAGGTCGCGGCCCAGCGTGTCGGTGCCGAGCGGATGCCCGGGCGAGCCGGGCGGCAGGCTGGCCGCGGTGGTGTCGGTCGCGAGCGGGTCGTACGGCGTCAGCACCGGCGCCAGGACGGCCGGCAGCACCAGCGCCGCCAGCACGAGGCCCGCCGCCCACAGCCCGGCGGACGGCCGCCGCACGGGAATCCGCACCGCCAGCAGACCGCGCGGCGAACGCCGGGTCCCGAGCACCGCGGCCTCAGAGGGCGCAGACCCGGACGGCGCAGACTCGGACAGCGCGGATTCAGACAGCGCGGACTCAGACGGCACAGGCCCGGACGGTGCGGGCGTCCCGTCCCCCGAGCACGGGACGCCCGCACCGGGCTCACCCCCAGCGCCGGTCTCCCCTGTGACCCGCGGCGTCACGCGGGCTCCCCCTGCGGCACGGCCCCGGCGGCCCGGCGGGCCCCGGACCGTCCGGCCAGGCGCACCCGCGGGTCCAGCCACGCCACCGCCAGGTCGCCGAGCAGGTTGGCGAGGACCACGATGGCCCCGGTGACCAGGACGACCGCGGTCAGCACGGGGTAGTCCTGCTCGCGCGCCGCCAGGATCGCCTGCCGTCCCACCCCCGGCCAGGAGAAGATCATCTCGGTGGCGTAGGCGCCCGCGACCAGTCCGCCGACGCCCACGCCGAGCCGGGCGGTGAACGGCACCAGCCCCGGCCGCAGCAGGTGCCGCGCCGTCACGACCCACCGGGGCAGGCCGCGCGCCCGGGCGTTGTCCACGTGCGGGGCGGTGCGCAGCCGGGCGACGCCGGTCTGCACCAGCCGCGCGTACGTGCCGAAGTGGTGCCCGAACGCCAGCGCCAGCGCGGGCAGCACCAGGTGCGGCACCACCACGGCCGCGGTGACCGGCTCGCCCGGCCTCGACAGTCCGCCCGAGGGGAACCAGCGCAGCCACGCGGAGAAGACCCACAGCAGCAGGAGGGCCGTCACGAAACCCGGCATGCCGCCCAGCGCGAACAGCACCGTCTCGATGCCGCGACGCAGCCAGGCACGGCGGGTGAGGGCGGCGGCGGTCCCGACCGCGATCGCGCCCGCGACGCTCAGCAGCACCGCAACGGCCGTGAGCAGCGCCGTCCACGGGACGGTGTCGGCGAGGGTCTCGGTGACCGGGCGGCCGGTGGCGTAGGAGTCGCCGAAGTCGCCGCGCACCGCGCCGGCGACCCAGCGGCCGTACCGGGCGGGAAGCGGATCGTGCAGGCCCATCTCGCGTTCCAGGCGTTCCACGGCGGCCGGGCTCACCGGGCGCCCGCCCGAGCGGGCCTCCAGCACCGACGCCGCCGGGCTGCCCGGCGCCAGGTCCAGCAGCGCGAAGCACAGCGCCGAGAGGGCGGCGACGACCGCCAGGGCCGCCGCCGCCCGCCTGAGCAGGAACCTCGTCACCGGGACGCCGCCACCGCCGCCCCGGCCGCGGTCGCCCTGGCCTTGGCCACCCCAGCCCAGGCCGTCCCAGCCCAGGCCACCCCGCCCCTGGTCACTCCCGCGCGGGTCACCACGACCACTTCTCCGCGTTCCAGAAGAAGCCGTAGCCGTGGTGGCCGAGGGTGCGCCGGGCCGGGCCCTTCAGCGCCGCGGGCACGGCGTTGCTGGTCTGGAGATAGGAGATCCACACGAACGGCGGGTCCTCCGCGAGCGCCCTCTGGAAGTCGGCGTAGGCGGCCTTGCGCTGGGCCGGGTCGGAGGTGCCACGGCCCCTGTCCAGCGCCTTGTCGACCTCGGGGTTGGCGTAGGTGCCGTAGTTGGAGCCGCCCTTGTCGAGGGCCTGCGAGGAGTGGAACGGCCCGTACACCGAGGAGTCGGGGTCGTAGGGCGTGCCCCAGCCGACCACGAACGCCTCCAGCGCGCCCCAGTTCTTGCGGACCCAGTCGCGCGGCCGCGGATTCGGCACGACGTCGAAGCCCTGCGCCTTGAGCTGGGTGGCGGCGACATTGAGGATCGCGACACGCGCCGAGTCCTCGGCGAAGGTGCTCAGCTCGAACCGGACGGTCTTCCCGCCCTTGGCCCACAGGTTCTGCGCGTTCCTCGCGTACCCCGCGGCCTTCATCAGTTCGTCCACCTTGGCCGGGGCGAAACTGAACGGCGCCGCTCCCGCCGCCTTGTAGGGGCTCTCGTCCAGTGGCCCGGTCGCCGGGGACCCGTGGCCGAGCAGGACGGTCTTGACGAACGCGTCGCGGTCCACGGCGAAGTTCATCGCCTGCCGGATCCGCTTGTCGGCGAAGACGGGCTTCGCGAAGTTGAACATCAGCGCCCGGTAGTCGGCGGTCGCGTAGGTCTCCAGCCGCAGGCCGCCGATCCCCCGGACCCTGGCGACCTGCTGCGGCTGCACGTGGGCGCCGTCGACCTCGCCGTTCTGGAGCTGGATCAGCCGGGCGGTGTCGTCCGGCACGTACTTGATCACGATCTTGGGGAGCCTCGGCCTGCCGTCGTAGTAGCCCGTGAACGGCTCCAGCTCGGCGTACTGCCCCGGCTTGTAGGCGGTCAGCCGGAACGGCCCGGCGCCCACCGGCCGCTGCCCGAACGCGGCGTCGGTGACCTTCCTGCCCTTCAGGAGGTGCTCGGGCAGCACGCCCGTCGCCAGCGCGTCCAGCAGCGGTGCGAACGGCCTGTCGAGCTTGAGGGTGACGGTGGTGTCGTCCGGCGTCTCGACCGAGCGGACGGCCGCGAAGTTGCGCGACAGCGGGGCGTCGGCGCCGGCGCCCTTCAGCGTCTCGATGGTGAAGCGCACGTCCCGCGAGGTGAGCGGCTTGCGGTCGTGCCAGGTCAGCCCGGGGCGCAGCGTGAAGGTGTACTCCTTGCCGTCGGCGGAGACGCGCCAGGAGGAGGCCAGTCCCGGCACCGGCTTGTTGGCGGCGTCGTGCCGGGTGAGCCCGCGGAAGACCAGCTCGGTGACGGGGTCGGTGTGCTCGTCCTGCAGGGCGGGGTTGAACGTCTCGGGTTCGTCGCCGAGCGCGTAGGTGAACGTTCCACCGGAACGGCCGCCGGACGGGCCGCCGCCGGTTCCGCAGCCGGTGGCGGCCAGCAGGGTGGCCACGGCCGCGGCGAGCGCCCCGACGACGAGCGCGGGCTTTTGCATAACTCTCCTTGTTGCAATAGCTTCGCAACAAGGGACTATAGCCGCAGAAGATCTCCGCGGCGCATGCCGGTGCCCCGGGCCCGCCCCGCGGACCCGGTGAGACGACGGGCCATGCCCTGTGGCTCAGACCCCGATCAGGCCGTGAGAGGCGCCCAGGAGCCCTCGCGCCACACCCGCAGCTCCCGGGTGAGCAGATGACCGGCGGGCACGTCCCAGGCCGGGTCCGCGTCGCCCTCGCCCCGGTCCTCCGACCACACCCGCTCGACGGCCCAGCGCAGCTTGTCGACCCCGTCGGGGTGACCCGTGCCGGACGCGACGAACACGTCCCGGCCCGGCGTCGCCACCACCAGGTCGCCCTCCACGTCCTGGGCGACCTTCTCCAGGAAGCCGTCGTCCAGCAGCAGGCCCGCCTCCAGCCCGCCCTCCCCCAGCGACACCGTCACCGCGCGGGCGTCCGGATACCAGCTCATCCGCAGGTCGGGGCGCAGGTTGCGCAGATTGACGGTCGCCAGGCGGCGCAGTTCCTCCGGGGCGATCCCGAGCTCCGCGCAGTGCCGCCGGGCGACGTGCTCGTACCGGCGCCCGCCCGGCTCCGGCCGCAGCGCCTCGGCGGCGGACTCCCCGGACAGCTCCAGCGCGTAGGTGACGTACAGGTCGCCCGCGAACGGGTCGCGGATCGGCTCCTCCTCGGGGGGCAGCGGGAACTCCAGCTGCACTTCGGCCGGTACCCGGGCCTTCATCAGCGGGACGATGAGACTGGTCCGCGGCTCGGTCACGGGACGTTCCTCCTGGGGCCGGTGAGGTTCCGGAGCGGATCACACTACCGGGATCGGCGCCTTCCGGCCGTACACCCCGCCACCACCGTGCCACTCGCCGTTCCGTAACGGCTGTGGTTTCTGTGACTCATGTGATTCAAGCGGCTGCAGGGACTATTGCGATCGTGATCAATACGTGAGGTGAGCGATCACGCACCGCCGGGTACTGATCACCGCGGAGGGATCGTGAACTTCTGGGAATACCTGAGCAGCCGCCGCGAACTGCTGTTCTTCGAGACCTGGCAGCACGCCAGCATGGTCTTCCAGTGCGTGCTGGCCGCGCTGGTCCTCGGGCTGCTCATCGGTCTGGCGGTCTACCGGAGGCCGGCCTGGGCCGGTCTCGCCACCGGCAGCGCCGGAGTGATCTTCACCATCCCGTCGCTGGCCCTGCTGGGCCTGCTCATCACCCCGTTGGGGCTGGGGGTGGCGCCCAGCGTGGTCGCGCTCACGCTCTACTCGCTGCTGCCGATCGTGCGCAACACCATCGTCGGCCTCAACGGGGTGGACCCCACGCTGGTCGACGCCGCCCGCGGCATCGGGATGAGCCGCGGGGCGATCCTGCTGAAGGTGGAACTGCCGCTGGCCTGGCCGGTGATCCTGACCGGGGTCCGGGTCTCCACCCAGCTGGCCATGGGCGTCGGCGCCATCGCCGCCTACGTCTCCGGGCCCGGGCTGGGCGAGCAGATCTTCTCCGGGCTGGGCCGGCTCGGCGGCGCCAACGCCGTCAACATGACGCTGGCCGGAACGCTCCTCATCATCCTCCTGGCCCTGCTCTTCGACGGCTGCTACCTGCTGATCGGCCGACTGACCACCTCGCGAGGCATCCGTGCGTGACACGTCCGACGACACCGCCGGCTCCACGGAGGGCGGCGGGATCCAGCTGATCAACGTCACCAAGCGCTTCCCCGGCCAGAAGACGCCCGCGGTGGACGACATCACGCTCACCATCCCGGCCGGCGAGATCGTGGTGCTGCTCGGCCCGTCCGGCAGCGGCAAGACCACCACGATGCGGCTGATCAACCGGCTGATCGAGCCCACCTCGGGCAAGATCATCGTGGCCGGGCAGGACGCCATGAGCCTGGACCCCACCGAGCTGCGCCGCCACATCGGCTACGTGATCCAGAACGCCGGGCTGTTCCCGCACATGACCGTCGGCACCAACGTCGGGCTCGTCCCCCGGATGCTCGGCTGGGACAAGCAGAAGGTCGCCGAACGGGTCGACGAGCTGCTGCGCCTGGTCGCCCTCGACCCCGGCACCTACCGCGACCGCTACCCCCGCGAGCTGTCGGGCGGCCAGCAGCAGCGGGTCGGAGTCGCCCGCGCGCTGGCCGCCGACCCGCCCGCGATGCTCATGGACGAGCCGTTCGGCGCCCTCGACCCCATCACCCGCGAGCGCCTCCAGGACGAGCTGCTCCAGCTCCAGGAGGAGCTGGGCAAGACGATCGTGTTCGTCACCCACGACGTGGACGAGGCGCTGAAGCTGGGCGACCGGATCGCGATCCTGCGCGAGGGCTCGCACATCGCCCAGTACGGCACGCCGCAGGACATCCTGCTGAACCCGGCAGGCGAGTACGTGGAGCAGTTCCTCGGCGGCGGCCAGGCGATGAAGCTGCTGAAGTTCGGCCGGGTCGCCGACGTGCCGCTGTACCAGGTGCCCGAGGCGGCCCCGGACGAGGACGCCGAGACCGTGCGCGCCCGCATCCGCGAATGGGAGGACGGCGGGTTCGGGATCGTCCTGGACGAGCGGCGCCGCCCGCTGCGCTGGATCACCCTGGAGGACCTGGAGGGCGCGTCCGGCCCCATCGGCGACCGCGGCGAGCCGACCGCCACGCCCATCCGCGGCCGGATCACCCTCCAGCAGGCGCTGGAGGCGCTGATCCAGATCGAGCACGACTGGGTGCCGGTGGTGGGGGCGCGCGGCGTCTACCGCGGCACCGTCACCCTCGCCACGCTCCAGAGCGCCATCAGGGAGATGAAGGAGCGCACCCGGACCCGGCGGCAGGACTCCGGTCAGGAGCAGGAGGCGGCGGGCACGTGAGCGAACCGTCCGGCCCCACGGCCACCGCCGCCAGGCCCGCGCCGCCCGAAGGGCCGCACGCCGCCGAGGTCGCGCCCGGCGACGCCGCCGCGGCGCTGCACGCGCCCACCGCCGGCCGTTCCTGGCGGGCCCTGCTGGAGCCGCTGCTCATCCTGCTGATCGGCGCGGGCTGGCTGCTGTACGTGGAGAACTCCGACCTCGACAGCATCGAGTCCCGCAGCCTGGCCCCCGGCTACGTCGCGCAGAAGACCTGGGAGCACATCGAGCTGACCGCCGTGTCCACGCTGCTGGTGCTGGCCATCGCGGTGCCGGCGGGCGTGCTGCTGAGCCGCCGCTGGGCGCGCCCGGCCACCCCGGTGGTGCTGGCCGTGGCCAACGTCGGGCAGTCCGCGCCGTCCATCGGGATGGTGGTGCTGCTGGCGGTGCTGTGGGGCGTCGGGTTCTGGACGGCGATCGTGGCGCTGGTCGCTTACGGGGTGCTGCCCGCGCTGCGCAACACCATGGTCGGCCTGCAGCAGGTCGACCCCACGCTCGTGGACGCGGGCCGAGGCATCGGCATGTCGCCGGCGGCCGTGCTGTGGCGGGTGGAGCTGCCGCTGGCCGTCCCGGTCATCCTGGCCGGTATCCGCACCACGCTGATCCTGATGGTCGGCACGGCGGCGATCGCCTCGTTCATCAGCGGCGGCGGCCTGGGCGACCTGGTGACCACGGGCGTCACCACCCAGCGCACGCCGGTGCTGCTCACCGGCTGCATCCTGATGGCGCTGCTGGCCCTGCTCATCGACTGGGTCGGCGGGATCGCCACCCGCTTCCTGGCGCCGAAGGGACTGTGATGCGCCCCCACCGCCGTCCGAGAGGGCCCGCGCGCAAGGGGCGGGGGGTGCTGGCCGCGGTGGTGGCCGGCGCGTCGCTGCTGGCGCTGGCGGGCTGCGGGCTGAAGTCGGCGTCGGCGTTCGTGCCGGGCATCGAGCCGGGGAGCATCCGGCCGATCCCCTCGTTCGAGGACTCCACGATCCGGGTGACCTCCAAGGAGTTCACCGAGCAGCTGATCCTGGGGAAGATCGCCGTGCTGGCGCTCACCGCCGCCGGGGCCGACGTGGTCGACCACACCAACGTCCAGGGCAGTGTCACCTCCCGCAAGTCGGTGACCACCGGTGAGAACGACCTGGCCTGGGAGTACACCGGCACCGGCTGGATCAACTACCTGGGCCAGGAGAACCCGATCCCCGACCCGCGCGAGCAGTTCGAGGCCGTGCGCGACCTGGACATGAAGCGCAACAGGATCGTCTGGCTGGCGCCGCCGTCCCCCGGCAACAACACCTACACGATGGTGGTCACCCGGGAGTCGCAGCGGAAGTACGGGCTGCGGTCGCTGAACGACATGGTCAAGGTCCCGGTCGCGGAGCGGACGTTCTGCGTCGAGTCGGAGTTCTTCTCGCGCAACGACGGGATGCGCGGGATGTTCCAGCGGTACGGGCTGGCGTACGGGTCGAGCGTCCCGGCGGGCAACGTGCGGCAGATGGCCGCGGGCGTGGTGTACAACGCGACCGTGCGCGGCAGCTGCGTGTTCGGGGAGGCCTACGAGACCGACGGCCGCATCCAGGCTCTCGACCTGCGGCCGCTGACCGACGACAAGAAGTTCTTCCCCAACTACAACCCGGCCGTTGTGGTGCGGGAGCCGGTCCTGCGCAGGCATCCCGAGCTGGCCGGGCTGTTCGCGCAGATCAGCCCGAAGCTGACCACGGCCGTGCTGCGCGATCTCAACAGCAGGGTGGACGTCGGCGGCGAGGACCCGGTGTTCGTGGCCCGTGACTGGATGCGCCGGCAGGGCCTGATCCGCTAGCCCGCCGGCCGGCCATCCGCCGGACGCCGGACGCCAGTCGATTAGCCGTACCCCGCCGAACTCGCTCGAACCTCGCTATTCCGACACATGAAACATAAGGGAAATAAGAGACGGAGCATCGCACCGCCTCGACCGCCCAATTCTCCGCGAATTGTGGCCGGATCCGGCCACGGTGTGAACCGAACCAATCGGCACTCCCCGATTTCCGCTCCACCCCGGCCACCGGCCGCCGCGCGAGCCGATCAAGGTAACGGGAGGAAGGCGGCGGTTTCCCGGGACGCACCGCCCCGGGGCCCCCGCGGCGCCCGCCGCACCTGCCCCCGCGGGACGCCGTGCGCTGCACCGACGCAAGGAACGACGCCCTGGACATTCCCGCGTGAACGGCGGGAAAATCACCTCGCATTGCACATGATCGGGAGGAACTCACGGGGATGGGGCGCGTTCTGTCGGGAGCCGGGGCCGCACTCCGGCAGTGGCGGCATCCCCGGGAATTCAGAATCCACGCGTCCGCGTGGCCCGCGGACGCCCTCACCGCTCTCACCGAGCTCGCCCGGGCCGAGGCCGCCCGGGCGGAGGCCGCGGCGGCGGCCCTCGACCGGGCGGACGCCCCGCCCGGCACGGCCGCACGGCCCGGCACCGGCGCGACCGCTGGCGGGAGCACGACCACCGGCGCGGGCACGGGCGCAGGCGCGGACAGCGCCCCCGCCGCCGACACGGTCACCGACCTCCCCGTCCCCGGGCCCGGGCCCGGGGGGACGGCGGCGGAGGACGACGACACCGGCCCCGACGGGCTGACGGGGCGCTCCCTGGCCGACGTGGCCACCAGCCTGTGGCGGCTGCGCGCCCGGGTCGACCGGATGGACGACGCCCCGCGCGCCGTCGTCCGGCACCTGGAGACCGCCTGGGACGCGCTCACCGACGCCGGAGTCGAGATCAAAAACCACGCGGGCGAGCCGTTCGACGTCGGGCTGGCGATGTCCGTGGTGGCCTACCAGCCCACCCCCGGCCTGCACCGCGAGCAGATCATCGAGACCGTGCGGCCGGGCGTCTACCTGGGCGACCGCTCGATCCAGATGGCCGAGGTGATCGTGGGAACGCCCGACCCCCCACCCGAGGCGCCGGCAGCGGGACCGACGGAGGACACGCGCACGACATGACCAGGACCACGATCGACTTCGGTATCGACCTCGGCACCACCAACAGCGCGATCGCCAGGCTCAACGGCGTGGAAGCCGAGATCGTCAAGAACGACCTCAGTTCCGACACCACCCCCTCGGCGGTGATGGTCGACCGCCGCGGCCGCCTCATCGTGGGTCACGCGGCCAAGCAGCGCGGCGAGAGCGACCCCGGCAACACCTGCCTGGAGTTCAAGGGCCAGATGGGCACCACCGGGCAGCCGAAGGTGTTCGAGGCCACCGGCCGCTCGATGGAGCCGGAGGAGCTGTCGGCCGAGGTGCTGCGCTCGCTGCGGCAGGACGTCGCCAAGCGCACCGGCGAGGAGATCACCGCGTCCGTCATCACCGTCCCGGCGGCGTTCGAGCTGAGCGCCTGCGACGCCACCCGCCGGGCCGCCGAGCTGGCCGGGCTGACGCACGCCCCGCTGCTGCAGGAGCCCACCGCGGCGGCGCTGGCCTACGGCTTCCAGACCGACGACGAGAACGCGTTCTGGCTGGTGTACGACTTCGGCGGCGGCACCTTCGACGCCGCCGTGATCAACGTGCGGGACGGCGAGTTCACCGTCGTCAACCACCGCGGCGACAACTTCCTCGGCGGCAAGCTGATCGACTGGGCGATCGTCGAGGAACTGCTCGTCCCGGCGGTGGCGCGCGAGTTCGGGCTCACCGACCTGCGCCGCGGCAACCCCAGGTCGCGCGGGGCGATCAACAAGCTGAAGCTGGCCGCGGAGGCCGCCAAGATCCAGGTGTCCAACGACGAGTCGGCGAACATCCTCGTCGAACTGCAGGACGACTCCGGGCAGCTGATCGAGTTCGAGTACGACCTGATGCGGGCCGACGTGGAACGGCTGATGGAACCGTTCATCGTCCGGTCGGTCAACCTGTGCCGCAAGGCGCTGGAGGAGAGCCGGCTCGCCCCCGGCGACATCCAGAAGGCGCTGCTGGTGGGCGGCCCCACGCTGACGCCGTACCTGCGCGAGCGCCTGGCCGACCCGCGCGAGGGGCTGGGCATCCCGCTCGACCACAGCCAGGACCCGATCACCGCGGTCGCCCGCGGCGCCGCGATCTTCGCCGGCACCCAGCGGGTCGACACCGTCACCGCCGCGGCCCCGCCGCCCGCCGGCGAGTACGCGATCGAGCTGGAGTACCGCCCGGTCGGGCCCGACATCGAGCCGTTCATCGGCGGCAAGGTCACCGGCGGCGACACCGCCGGGTGCACGGTCGAGTTCGTCAACCCCGACAGCAAGCCGGTGTGGCGCAGCGGCCGGATCCCGCTGGGGTCCGACGGCACCTTCACCGCCACGCTGTGGGCCGAGAAGGGCCGCGCCAACACCTTCCAGATCGAGTTCGGCGACGCCACCGGGGCGCTCAAGCCGATCACCCCGGGCACGCTGACCTACACGGTCGGGGTCGTGGAGACCCAGCCCCCGCTCATCCACTCGGTCGGTATCGGGCTCGCCGACAACGAGGTCGAGTGGCTGCTGAAGAAGGGCACCCCGCTGCCGGCCCGGCGCCGGATGGTGCTGCGCACCACGGTCGGGCTCAGCCGCGGCCAGGGCGAGGGCATGATCCGGATCCCGGTGGTCGAGGGCGAGCACCACCGCGCCGACCGGAACCGGCAGATCGGCCGGCTGGAGGTCAACCCCGAGCAGATCCGCCGGGACGTGCCGGAGGGCAGCGAGGTCGACCTCACGCTCCTCATCGACGAGTCGCGGCTGGTGGTCGCGCGCGCCTACATCCCGCTCCTGGACGAGGAGTTCGAGCACGCGATCAACCTGCAGACCGAGACCGCCCCCGACCCCGACCGGCTGGCCAGGGACGTCGCCGCCGAGAAGCAGCGGCTGGCGCAGGCCCGGCGGCGGGCGTCGGAGTTCGCCGACCCGCGCGCCGAGCAGGTGCTCGCCCGGATCGACAACGAGAACATCGTGGCCGATCTCGACAAGCTGGTCGACGCCGCCCGGGTCGACCCGGGCGCGTCCATCACGGCCGAGAACCGGCTGCGCGACCTGCGGGCCGCGACCGACGAGGTCGAGGACGAGCTGGAGTGGCCGACGCTGGTGCAGGAGGCCCGCGAGCTCGTCCCGGCGGTGCGCGACATCGTCCGCGAGCGCGGCAAGGCCTCCCACCAGGCGCCGCTGGAGGCCGCCGAGGAGTCGATCCAGGAGGCCATCGCCGCACACGACGCCGACCTGCTGCGGCAGCGCGTCGCCGAGCTGCGGCAGCTGGCCCTGCGGGTCCTGGACGAGTCCGGCGACCTGGCCTTCCTCGCCTTCGAGGAGCTGCGCACCCTCCAGCCGGAGATGCGCGACCAGCGCGAGGCCGAGCAGCTGATGGCGACCGGGCGGCGCGCGGTGGAGACCAACGACGTCGGCACGCTGCGTCAGGTCAACGCCGCGCTCGGCGAGCTGCTGCCGTCGCCGCCGCCCCCGCCCGACCCGTTCAGCACCGTCCGGCGCAGCCGGTGAGGGGCGGTCCGCCGATGCCCGCGCCCACGTCCGCGTCCGCGTCCGCGAAGCCGTCCGCGGCCGGGCCCGCTCCCGGAAGGCCGCCCGTGCCCCAGTCCGCTCCCACGCCCGCGTCGGCGCCGGAGCCCGAGCCGGAGCCCGCGGTGCGCGAGGTGGTGCTGGCCCAGGCCAGGGAGCTGGCCCGGGCCGGCCGCTACGCCGAGGCCGAGGAGCTGCTGGACGGCCCCTGGAACGAGGGCGGCCGGGACGTGGCCGCCCTCGACCTGAAGGCCCGCATCCACGCCCAGCAGGGCCGGCTCGACGAGGCCGACCGCTGCTGGGCCGAGGTCGCCGAACGCTCCCCCGGCCACCGCGCCGCCGCCGAGGGACGGCGCCGCATCGCGGCCGTCCGCGAGCGTGCCGCCACGGGCGGGTTCACCGGCCGAGCCCTCACCGCGCGGTTCGCGCTGCGGGCCGCGGCCGCGGTGGTGGCGCTGCTGGCCTTCGTGATGCTGGCCGACCTCTGGGCGGACGGCGGCCCCCGGTCCGAGCCGTCGGCCGCCCCGTCGGCCGCCGTCCCGTCCGCCGCGGCGCCCCCCGCCGCGGCCCCGGGCCCGCCGGCGCCCGCCGCCGGTGGGGACGTGCTGGCCGGGATGCGCCTCGACGGCCCGGGCGTGCGCGTCCAGCGGCGCACCGGCGAGATCGCGGTCACCTTCGACCGCGGCCTGTTCGGCAGCGGCGCGACCCTCTCCCGGCAGGGCCGGGCCGTCCTGAACGGCCTCGGCGAGCGCCTGCGGCCCTACGGCGACCGGATCACCGTCGCCGTGATCGGCCACACCGACCGCAGCGCCGTCCGGCCCGGCGGCGAGTACGCCAGCAACGTCGAGCTGGGCACGGTCCGCGCCACCGTCGTCCGCGAGGTGCTGCGCTCCTCCGCGCGGATCCCCACCTCCCGGTTCACGGTGTCCACGCTGGCCGGCATGATGCCGCCGTACCCGGACGAGGGTGCCGGCGACGCCCGCAACCGCACGGTCAGCCTGCGCATCTCCGCGGCGGGTGCGCGATGACCACCGCCCGAGCCGCGTTCTTCACCCGCGTCGGCCCCGAGCTGTACCGGGAGAACCCGTTCCGCGTCGCCGGGCTGTCCATCGACGCCGGCGCCCGCGACATCCGGCGGCGGTCGGAGGAACTGCAGATCAAGGCGAAGATCGGGGCCGGGCCCGGCTCCGGCTCCCCGCTGCTGCCCCTCGACCCGCCGCCCGACCTGGAGACCGCCCAGGAGGCCATCCAGCGGCTCCGCGACCCGCTGCGCCGCCTCGAGGACGAGCTGTTCTGGTTCTGGCCCTCGCACAACGCCGCGTCCAAAGGCGTCCGGGACGAGGCGCTGGAGGCGCTGCGCGAGGGCGACACCGACCGCGCCGAGGAGCTGTGGAGCAACCCCGGACCCGGCCGCGCCACCGCCGTCGCCGCGCACAACCTGGCCGTCCTGGCCCACGCCCGCGCGCTGGACGCCGGCGGCCGCGGCCTCGCCCCCAGCGGGCAGGCGCTGTGGGCGAAGGCCCTGCGGAACTGGCGGGCCGTCCTCGACAACGACGCCTTCTGGGACCTGGTCGCCGCCCGCGTCCGCGAGGCCGACGACCCCCGGCTCGGCCCCGGCTCCGCCGAGGAGCTGCGCGAGCGCCTGCCCGCCGCGCTGCTGTCCATCAGCGCCCGGCTGGCCGTCGAGGTCGCCCGCGACGCCGACCACGAGGCGGCCGAGGACCACGTCGCCCTGATGCGCGAGGCCGGCTTCGCGAGCCGGGCCGTCGACGCCGCCCTGCGCGACGCGTCCGGCTCCGACACCGCCCGGCTCCGCTCCATGGGGCAGGCCGCCGCCGAACGGGTCGCCGCCGACCCCACGCGGGGCGTCCAGGAGGCCGGGCGCCTCCTCGACCAGGCCGAGCCCGTCCTGGCCGCCCTGGAGGCCGTGCTGCCGTCCGACGACTCCCTGCTGCTCGGCGTCCGCGACGAGATCGCCGCGCACGCCATGCGGTGCGTCGTCATGTACGTCAACAAGACCGACGGCTGGCGGGACGCCTCCGCGCCGCTCGAACGCGCCCTGGCCATCTCCGCCACCGAGGCCAACCGCGCGCACGTCCGCAAGAACCTCGACACCGTCCGCGACAACCTCGTCTACGCCACCTGCTGGTTCTGCAAGGAGCGCCCGCCGGACGAGGGATCGATCTACGAGCAGCCGATGTACGGCGACGTCAACCGGCAGGTGGTCCCCTTCGGGTACAACGCCCGGCAGGTCCAGACCACGTGGCGGAAGATGTCGGTCCGGGTGCCGCGCTGCGCCCCGTGCCACCAGGCGCAGAAGAGCCGCACCAGCAAGGTGTGGGGGCTCGGCTGCGGCGCCAACGTCGCGGTGCTCGCCCTTGCGGTGGGCCTGATGATGTCGGGCCTCGCCTTCGTCGGCATCGTCCTGATCATCCTGGACGTCGTCGGCTTCTTCGTCGTCGCCGGGATGTCGGGGACCAACGGGCTCGCGAGCCGGCAGTTCCAGTCCCTGCGCGAATACCCGCCGATCAAGGAGCAGCTCGCCTCCGGCTGGCTGTTCGGCGAGAAACCCCCCAACGCCGGGAACTAGGCGCCCGGAGGAAGGGCCGGAAGCCCGGCCGGGGCGCCGTGCTCGATCAGCCGCCAGAGCGCCGCGGTGTCGAGATGCTCCTCGACCAGGTCGCCGAGCGCGTCGAGGGTCTCCTCGCGCAGCGCCTGGAACGACACGTCCGGCGCCGGGGTGAAATCGCGCCCGGCCCGCCGCGCCACATCGGCCAGGAACGCCCGCCGGAAACCGTCGTTCTCCAGCGCGCCATGCCACGTCGTGCCCCAGACCGCGCCCACCCGGCAGCCGTCCAGGAACGGCTCGCCGCCGTCCACCTCCGCGATCCCGTGGTGGATCTCGTACGCGGCGACCGGCTCGCCGTAGGCCCGGCCCTCCGGCCGCCCCAGCGTCTTCTCACCGTGGAACACGACGTCCGCCGGAAGCAGCCCGAGCCCGTCGACGCCCCCCGCGCCCGACTCGTACTCGTCGTCGATGTGCCGCGCCAGCATCTGGAACCCGCCGCAGACACCGAGCACGGGCCTGTCCTGCTCCGCCCGCCGGACGATCTCGTCCGCGATGCCGCGCTCCCGCATCCACGCCAGATCGTCCACGGTCGCGCGCGTCCCGGGCAGGACCACCAGGTCGGCGTCCACCAGGTCGCCGGGACCGGCCGCGTACCGCACCGCCACGCCCGGCTCGCAGTTCAGCGCGTCCAGGTCGGTGAAATTCGAGATCCGCGGGAAGCGCACGACCGCGACGCGCAGGGACTCCCTCCCGTACGGAGCCGCGGCACCCGGCCGCGGCGCGTCCAGGGCCAGGGTGTCCTCGGAGTCCAGGTAGAGGCCCAGCTTCCAGGGCAGCACCCCGAACGTGGGCCGCCCGGTCAGCGCCTCCAGCCGCTCCAGGCCGGGCTGCAGCAGCTCCGCCGCCCCGCGGAACTTGTTGATCACAAACCCGGCGATCAGCGCCTGGTCCTTCTCCTCCAGCAGCGCCACCGTCCCGTACAGGGACGCGAACACTCCGCCCCGGTCGATGTCGCCGACCACGATCACGGGAAGGTCGGCCGCCCTTGCCAGGCCCATGTTGGTGATGTCCCCGGCGCGCAGATTGATCTCCGCCGGGCTTCCTGCCCCCTCGCAGACCACCACGTCATAGGACGCGCGCAGCTCCGCCAGGGACGCCGCCACGACCTCCCTGAGCCGCTCCTTGTGCGCCCCGTACTCCAGCGCGTCGACCTCCGCCACGGGGCGTCCCAGCACCACCACCTGGCTGCGCCGGTCGCTCCCCGGCTTGAGCAGCACCGGGTTCATCTCCGCCCTCGGCTGCACCCCCGCCGCCTGCGCCTGCATGTACTGCGCCCGGCCGATCTCGGCGCCGTCCACGGTCACCATCGAGTTGAGGGACATGTTCTGGGCCTTGAACGGCGCCACCTTCACGCCCTGGCGCGCCAGCCAGCGGCACAGGCCCGCCGTGACGACGCTCTTGCCGGCGTCCGAGGTCGTCCCCGCGACGAGCAGCGCCCCGCTCACCGCCCCACCCCGTACGCCAGGACCCCGGCCACCGCGGTCACCACGGCCGAGAGCCGCACCGCCCTGCGCACATCGACCACCTCCGGCGCCCGGCCGTCGCCCATCTCGGGCCGGTTCTCAACACGTCCCCCATAAGCGTTGGCACCGCCCAATCTCACCCCCAGAGCCCCCGCGAAAGCCGCCTCGCACCGCCCCGCGTTAGGACTGGGATGCGAGGCGCCGTCCCGCCTGAACACTCTCCACGCCCGACCTCCCGAACACGCGACCACCAGAAGCCCTGTCACCCTCGCAGGCACCCAATTGAGGACATCATCCAGCCGCGCGGACGCCCAGCCGAACTTCTCGTACCGGGGGCTCCGGTAACCCACCATCGCGTCCAGCGTGTTGGCCGCCCGGTAAGCCAGCAACCCCGGCACACCTCCCACCAAGCCCCACACCAGAGGAGCAACGGCGGCATCCGACGTGTTCTCCGCAACGGACTCCACCGTCGCCCGCGCCAACTCCGCCTCGCCCAACCCCGAAGGATCCCGCGCACACAAATGAGAAAGCCGCGCCCGCGCCCCCTCAAGGTCACCCTCCTCAAGGACACGGGCCATGGCCCGCCCTTCCCGCCCCAGGGAAGTACCGCCCAGCACAGCCCACGTGGCAACCGCCGTAACGCCGACCCTGGCCACAGGACGACGCGTCACCGCCTCCAGCAGCAGCCCCACCCCAGCAGCACCCCCGACGAGCACGCCCGTATAGAGCACACCCCTCGCCCGCGAATCCCCGTAGAGACTCCGCTCCAGCCGCCTGGCCACCTGGCCGAAAGCGGCCACCGGATGGGCCCGTCGAGGATCTCCCAAAACCGCGTCCAGGGCGACCCCTAGGAGCAACCCCTCACGCGAGCCGCGCATCAAGCTCATCCCAGTTCCGCTCCAGCCAGTCCTGCGCCCTGCGGATCCGGGCACCCGCCCCACCATTCCACAACCGCGCCCAGGCACCGCCCACCTGCTCCGCCCTGAGCCGCATCGCCTCATACGACCGCTCGAACCGAAGCCGCGCCGCAGGAAGCACCTCGCGCCGCCCCTGGCGGTCCAACCCGTAGACATCACAGAAAACCCGCATCCGCTCCGCCACATCCACACCGCACAGCCGCCAGTCCCGATCCCCGGGATCGGCAATGGGCGCCCAGTGCCGCAGCGTCGTGACCACGTCGTACATCCGCGTCGTGGGCCGCGCCAGGTCAAAGTCGATCAACCCGACCGGCACCCCGTCCCGGAACACCACGTTCTCGGGCGTCACATCACAGTGCCCCACCAGCTCGGGAGCCCCGTCCAACTTCGACGCCTGAGCGTCCCAAGGCGCATCAACAGGCGCCACATAGGACGCCACCGCCTCGTGGTAGCGCCGCAACAGCGACGCCACCCCCTTCAGGGCCTCCTGCGTCACCGCGTACTGCGGCAGGGGCCGTCCGGGCGCCTCCCCGGCGACCCAGCTCAGAATCTCCCGCCCCTGCTCGTCCACCCCGAGCACCCGGGGCGCCCCCTCGAACCCGACCCGCTCCAGGTGCCTCAGCAACCCGTGCACGGCAGGACTGTGCGCCCCCAAGGGCCGCCGTACCGTGTCACCGACCCGCACCACGCCCTCCGTCACCTCACCACCGGAGAGCGGCACCTCCACCTCGACCGCCACACCCCAGAAGATAAGCCGTCCCAGCCACCACCCAGGCCCGTTTCCGCACCACTGCCAGCCACACCACACCAATACCCTCGTGCGAAGACCAGGGGTAGCGCTCTACACTCAGGGCCCAACAGGCGCCCATAGCTCAGCCGGACAGAGCATCGGTCTTCTAAACCGACGGTCGGGGGTTCGAATCCCTCTGGGCGCGCCACCTCTGACCTGGGCAAACGCGCCCTGGTGAGGCATTCCAGCTAGATGCCTGAGGCCAGCCTGAGGCCGACATGGGGCCCTTCTTTCGACGCGCGCAGGGCGGGAGTCCACGAGGCCCGGGACGGTGGTGTTCGTTTCTCGGCAGGGCATGGTTGAGGGCGCATCGGCTGGGTGGTGCCGATGCGGGCCACTATGGGGTTAGCCCTTCAAGGTCGGCCGTCAGGGGCAGGGAGCCTGGAGGCTCTCGGTGAATGCTGAGGCCGCCGGACGGTGCCGGTGCCTGCTGTGCCGTTTGTTCAGCTTCGCTGTGGACGGACCAGGTGAGGTGCCGGATTCTTCTCCGGCGCCGTTGACCAGATCGTGCTGGCCGTTCCGTTCCTGCGCCACCCTGAGCTTCTGTGCGTGCCGACGCGATCGGCCGACTCTGCCTCCCCCTGGCGGGCCCGCCTTCATGACGTGCGCGGCGGTCTGCTCGGCGGCGCGGTGAGCGACCTCGGGCAGCACAGAGGTGTAGGTGTCGGCGGTCAGCACGATGCTGGAATGTCCCAGCATGTCCTGCACCACCTTGAGCTCCACCCCGGCCGCCAACGCCAGCGTCGCGGCCCCATGCCGAAGATCGTGCAACCGGATCGGCGGCAACCCATGCTCGGCGATCAACATGGCGAAGAGGGTGGTCAGCCGCTCCGGCGCCAACGGATCACCGTTGGGGTCGGTGAACACATACCCGCTGTCCCGGTAGTGCGCTCCGGCGAACTCGCGTTCGCGTCGTTGCCGTTCCCGATGACGACGCAGCACGGTGACGGTCGTGCGGTCCAGCGCAACGACACGGGTACTGGTGGCGGTCTTGGGCGGGCACACCGCCAACGCCCCCCGGTGCCGTTGGGTCTGCTGGCAGATCATCGCCACCCCTTGATCCAGGTCCACATCGCACCAGCGCAACCCACCCGCCTCACCGCGCCGCAAGCCGCGCAGCGCGATCAGGTGGTACGTCGCGTACAGCCGGTGGTTCTCGATCGCCTTGAGGAACTGGGCGGTCTGCGCCGCCGTCCACACCGCGAGCACCGGGCGCTCCCCCGTCCGCTGCCACCTCTCCACCCGTCTGGCGGTCCACACCACCGCGCGCTGCCGCCGTTCCTTCCGTAGTTCCACCAGGCCGGCAGGGTTCTCGGAGATCAACCCGTGCCGTATCGCGGCGTTCAACGCGGTGCGCAAGGTGGCCCGAATCCGGTGCAATGTCGATCCCGTCAACGGCGCACCCCACGTGTTGCGGTGGCGTGCCATCGCGGCGAAGGCCTTTTGCACGCGAGGGGCCGATAGCTCGGTCAGCAGGGTCTGGCCCAGGTACGGGTCGAGATAGCGGCGGACATGGGACGCATAGTTGCGGATCGTTGAGGCCGCCCCAGTGCAGCCGGCCAGCCAGTACTGCAGCCAGTCCCCCACCGTGAGCAGGCCATCACCCTGTTCGCACAGGCTGCGCAACTGCGCCAGCGCCTCCTCTGCCTCCTGCTGCGTGGCGTATCCGCCACGCCGGACCCGTCGCCGTCGGCCATCGGGCCCGGTGCCGATTTCCAGTCGCAGATACCAGCTGCCGTGGTCGCGTTCTCCTGTCAGCCGCGGACACCTGCTGCCCAGCGCCTGGCCCGAATGCCGGTCCTGGCACCCGCATCGTCGGTACACCCCTCCACCGCATCGCATTCGTCCCACGCCCGAGGACTACACCGGCTCGCGATGAGCCACGCCGTTTTTGGTGAACTCGGCCTTGTGCCCCGCCGCTTTGTGGGTCATCTTGCCTCGCGGGGACGGAGGTTCAGCTTGCTCTCGTCGGCTACGGCCGCCATCACATCAAGGCCTGGTTCGGGGGACGCCCGCAGTCTGGCCTAGACGAGGGGACAAGGTGCGGTTATACCCGTCGTCGCCCGACCAGACGATCACGTCGCCTGCCCTGCCCACGATCACCCGGCATCTGGGCGGCTGCCGCATCGATCGGCGCGCTGATCAACCCGAGCGTCTCCAGGCCATGAAGCTCTCACACAGACGCGCGGCGCATCTGGGCCTGGCGCTCCCCCTGACTACCTCCGACGCAACAGCTGAGCCGCCCCATTGAAGCCGGCCGCCTGCCCTGCGAGCCCGGTGGACGGGCGCCCCTTGGAGGTATCTCTCCTGGAGAGATACCTCTTGCTTGCTCGTTCCGTTTGGGGTAGAGCCGTTCGAGGCCGTGAACGACCTGCGCCCGGCCGAAGGCCAGGTCGGCGTCGGTGGGCCCTACTGGGAGATTCCCTCGCATGAGCGATCGTCCAGGTCGACGGTGGGCGCGTCCGGGCCGGGCCTGGTCGGTGGCTGGCGTGCCGGATGACGGTCGTCACGCCACCGCCCCGCAGACGGATCTGCAGGCTGTCGCCATGCTGTTGCGTCGAGGATCCCCGCTCGGCGGTCGTTCCTTTGGGCTGCTGGGGGTACCGCTGCCGGTGCCCGCCGCCACGGCCAGCAGCATGGTGCGAGCGAGAAGCGTGGCTGGCCTAAACGCCACTGGTCTGTCCGAGGCTGGCCGTGCGTCCGGAGCGCTCCTTCCAGTCGGCGAACGCCCCGTCGACGCTGATGCGTCCCGCACCGGTCCCCTGCAACGCGATCGAGGCCGCGAGCATGATGAAGGCGAACCCCGAACCACTGCCGTCCTGGCTCATGACCAGGGACTCTCCGGGATGGACGAAGATCAGCGCGTCGGCCATCACCACGGCGAAACCGGCACTCATCAACCGGTTCAGCGCGCCGAACACGACCACCACGCCACCGATCAGCTGCATGGAGGCGCCGAACCAGGCGCTCAATTCCGGCAGCGGGAGGAGGTATCTCTCCAGGAAAGAGCGACAGAGCCCTTCGAGTTACAGGCTCCTGAGAGTCCCAGGTAATACACCCCGTCGAGTCGGGTCTGTACGAATTTCGACTCTGTCCCGTAATCGGTGGTGGCGCTGATTGATCACTTGCCAGCCTGAGGCGTGCTGGAAATCGACGCTCTGATGGGTGTGGTGTATTCGGGCCTGTCTGCCCTGGTCGTCGAGGATGTGGAGGACGAGAACGATCTCATTCGGGTCATGGCCCGTACTCGGGATGAGCCGGTGCCGTGCCCGGTGTGCGGGGTGCTGACCGCCGGGTGCCCGGCTTCTACGGCCGGACGGTCACGGACGTCCCGGTCGACGGGCGGCGGGTGGTGGTGTCGGTGCGGGTTCGGCGGCAGCTGCCCGGCACGGGGATGCCCACGGCAGACCTTCCATGAACAGGTGCCCGGGCTGCTGGAGCGCTATCAGCGCCGTACCAGCCGACTGATCGGCCAAATGGGCGCGGTGGTAAGCAAGTTGGCGGGCCGGGCGGGCGCTCGCCTCTCACAGGCGCTGGAGGTCGCCTTTCCTTCTCGTTTATAGGTACCTCTCTAGGTTGCGAGTGTCCCTGCCGCGATAAGAGAGGTGCAAGTGAGGAAGGTCTTCGGTGCACAGCGGCGATCGCGGGCACCGCAACGGTTGCGGCCGTCATCGTGCCCGCCCTGCCCGCCATCGCGCATGCCGCCAGCACCGGCGTCTCTGCTGGAGGCGGCGCCCAAGGCGAGCGGCGGCAAGTGGCCGGTTGCATGGCGCCCCGCTGCGATCGCTGGACTGGTGGCCGGCAGCGGCGGCGCCGCTCGTTGGCCAGCCGATGGATGAGGGCGTCCGGGCCGTGGCGTTCAGGCGGCCCTCGCACTCATCCTGCCTCGATACCCCGGCTGGTCGTACGGAGACCGCCTGTTTCAGGTTTACTGCACGCGTCCCGGCCAGGGGTGTCGCACCCTTGCGGTGCATCACTCTGCGCGGCGCCGCCGAAACTCCTCAAACCATCCCCGCACCTGGTCGTCATCGTGCAGGTACGGCTCCCCGGGCCCCGGCCGCAGATCGATCCCGTGAAGGAGGCCCAGCGCCCACCACGCCAACCCGTCCCACTCGAGCGTGTCGGCGACAACCCATCGCCCGGCCCACCGGTCAGCCGCATCCCGGCTCATGCGCCCCTCGACCACGGCAGCGAAGCACGCCTCGATCTCGTCCAGGCCCGGCTGCCCACCACTCATGGACTCACCGTACCCAGGACGGGGCGAACGTTGCCTGATGCGGCACTTGCAGTGTGACGTTGATCGGGCCGGCCAGGGCGGCGCCGACGTGGATGCCCGTGTCCTGCAGTGAGCCTCCGACCGCCATCCGGTCACTGTCGGCCCGGCCGACGATGCCGACGAGCGTCGCGGTCCAGGTACAGCCGCTGCCCACCCCGAGCGCGACCAGGCCGACCATGAACCTCCGCACGTGACTCATGCGCGAGGTAAAGCCACCCGCCCGCGCCGGCGAGCACGTTCGTGCGGTGCTGGCCAAGGCGTCGGCGCCGTACGCGCGCATCCACGTTATGCAGACCAGCCACCCACGGATGGCCGTGCGTAGCGCTCGGCCTGGTGGTGGTCGGGCCTCTCATCAGCGTCTCCCACGGCGCGTTTCCGGGCCCGGTGACACCACCCCCAGGTCATTCGATCGAAGGGGGGAAATTCATGCCGGGCCCGGAGGCCGGCGGCCCTCTTGCAGGACCGCGAAGAACATAACGGGGGGAATCAATCCGCACCATCGACGCCGGAGTCAATGTCTCCATCGGCGTCGTCCACAAGACCCTCGCAGTCGCCCAGTCCGGCGCCAGCGCCAAGTCCGCCACCCAGCGCGCCGTCGCGGGCCGCCGAGGACATCCCGCTGACCAGTGCTCAGACGCCCGACGCAACGTCTGATCGGCCTGTAACTCCGGCTGGAGGATCCACGGGGCCCACTGCCCGACGGGTGTTCAGAATCCGATGGTTTCGCGGAGCAGCAGGACAGTGCCGCGTCCAGGCTGGTATTCCGCGTTGAGGATGAGAAGGCGGTTGATGGCGCTGGGCCACCCATAGGCCTCCTGGGTGCGGGCGTTCTCCAGCGGCAGGCAGTGGTCTTCGACGCGACGCAGCGCGACGCTCAGATCGGGCACCACCTTCTGCGCCCCGACGATCCAGATCGCGCGGGCGGCGCCGCCGGAGTAGCTGGGCAGCTGGCTTCCGCTGCCTGAGGCGACCACGAGGGAACCGGTCTCGGTGACCGCGTGGACGCTGCCCACGACGACGTCGGGGCTGGCGCGCAGCCGCCGGATCTCGTCCGTCTGGGTGGTGCGGTCCATCGCCAGGATGCGCGGCTTGACGGCCTCGTATCGCCCACCGGTGTTGATGTCCTCATCGATGCCCGACAGGCGGAGGGTCTCGCTGGCCCCGGTGAACACGCTGGCTCCCTCGGGTATCAGCTCCCTGACACGGGTACGCGCGGCGGCGGCGTCATCGAGGATCTCGACGGTGAAACCGTGCGCGGTCAGCGCGGCGGCCGCCCGCTCCAGACGCTGCCCGGGCGCCGCGTCGACGAACGGTGTTTCCGGAAATGAGGTGGTCATGATGTCTCAGAGCTCCCTGTTCGCTGGATGATGTGTTGGTCTCAGCAGTTCGACAACGCAGCCCTCAGGAATGTGAGGCCGGTGCGTCGCCTCACATTCCGGTGCGCCGTCTTGTCGAACTGGTGAGGACCGATGCGACAGAGGGAGCCGACGGCGCCATGACCACGCGATCCGAGCCGGAACAGGGCCGGCCCGACCCGGGCCTGAACGCGATCATGAGGGAGCGGCGTCATCTGATCAATCTCGCGTACCGGTTGCTGGGCTCGCTGACCGAGGCCGAGGACGCCGTGCAGGAGACCTACACCCGCTGGTACGCCATGTCCCGGCAGCAGCAGGACGCCATCGAGTCTCCCGGCGCCTGGCTGACGACGGTCGCCAGCCGCATCTGCCTCAACGTGCTCGGCTCGGCACGGGCCCGGCGAGAGACCTACGTGGGCGAGTGGATCCCCGAGCCGCTCCCCGACGGCACCGTCGCCGACCCCGCCGACCGGATCACCCTGGACGAGTCGGTCAACCTGGCCTTCCTGGTCGTGCTGGAATCGATGACCCCGGCCGAACGCGTCGCGTTCATCCTGCACGACGTCTTCTGCCACTCCTTCAGCGAAGTGGCCGAGATCGTCGGCCGTACCCCGGCGGCGTGCCGGCAGCTGGCCTCCTCGGCCCGCCGCCGCATCCGGGACTCGCAGCCTTCCGCGACGACTCCGGCAGCCCGGCCCGCCGGCGTCGTCAGGGATTTCAAGCAGGCTTGGGAGGCCAAGGACATCGACGCCCTGATCGGCCTGCTCGACCCCGACGCCACGGCGATCGCCGACGGCGGCGGCCTCGCCACCACCTTCCTGCGCCCCATCGAAGGCAGTGAGCAGATCGCGCGCGCCTGGGTTGAGATCGCCCGCCGCAGGCCCGACAACATGACATTCCTGGAGCGTCCGGTCAACGGTCAGCCCGGTCTGGTGGCTCAGCAAGACGGCGTCACCGTGACGGTGTTCGCGTTCGAGGTCGCGGGCGATCGGATCAAGCACATCTGGGTAGTACGCAACCCCGACAAACTCCGTCGCTGGACGACGGGCGGAGGCGCGTCTCTCTCGGCTCTGTAAGACGCCCGACGCCCCACCCGCACCAAAACGGCCAGTGGCGATAACCCGAGCCCCAACGGCTCGCTAACGCCACTGGCCGTTCGGTTGCCAGCACACACATCAAGCCCCGCGGCCGTCCGCGGTGGGAGCACGCCGATCCGCGCTGGTTGGCGGCGCTGGCGCGACTGGTGCACCGCCTGCAGTGGGCAGGGATTTCCCGGTCGCTCCGGAGACGCTCCTGCGCTGGCACCGTAACCTGGTCGCGCGTAAGTGGAACGACTCCGACCGCCGCCGACCCGGGCGACCACGCGCCGGCGTGTCGGTCAGAGCGCTGATCCGGCGGATGGCGCGAGAGAATCCGACCTGGGGACATCGGCGGATCCAAGGTGAACTGACCCGCCTCGGGTGCACCATCGCCGCCTCAACGGTATGGGAGATCCCGCACCGCGCCGGCGAGTGCCGGGCCGCCAGCACCTGAAGCGGGCGCCTCCTGCCTCCGCGGCCGCCGGGCCGCCCCCTGGAGGGGCATCGAGGCCGCTGTGGTCCGGCGCCAGCGATCGGCCTGCCGCGCCGGCAGGGGGAACAGCAGCAGGAACAGGTTGGGCAGCCACCAGGTGAGGGTGAAGTCGCCGCGCAGGGCCCAGAACGCGACCGCTTGGAGGCCGGCGGTGCTGGTCAGGGTGAGTGAGACCGTCATCAGGGGGCATCGGCCGGGCGGGCGGCACAGGGCCGCCAGTCCGGTCAGGCTGGCGGCCAGGTCGAGCAGGACGAAAGAGGTGTTCCAGTCGCTCAAGACCGGGTTGGTGTAGTCCTTGTAGGCCAGTTCCGGCGGGACCAGGTCGGCGAACACCACCGCCCAGTACAGCAGCAGGCCCACATCGGTGAACAGCATGGCGATCTTCGTGGGGCCCAGTACGCGGTTCACCGGTGGTTCACCCCACCGCCCAGGTTCATCACGATCACTCCGCGATGACAATCACTGCCCCGGCGATGGTCAGCGGCCGGGCATCTCGCGGAGCTGGGCGCGCATGGGCTCGGTCTACCTGCGGATGTCGGGCCGCGGGTCGACGAACGGGTCGATCCACTCCTCATCCGGGCCGAACAGGTCCTCGCCGGGGCCGACCCGGTGGCGCTTGCCCAGCTCGCCATAGGTCATGTCCTCAGGCTCGATCCGGCACCAGTTCCGCACCCTAGATGACGCCCTGGCCGAGGTCGGCCCAGAGCAGGGTCAGGGCGTCGGCCAGTTGGCGAATGCCCGGCTCCTCGACCGGGTAGTGGCCCGCGCCGTCGAGCAGGACCAGACGCTTGGGGGCGGCAATCCGGTCGAAGAAGGGGCGGCTGAGCCCGACCGGGGTCCAGCGGTCGGCGGCGGGATGCACCAGCAGCACCGGGCAAGCGGTGAAGTCCTCCGGCTCGGTCGCCGGGGCCGAGTCCAGGTAGCTGCGGATGAAGCCCAGCGACACGCGTGAGCCGCCGCCCAAGCGGTCACGGGCGACCAGGCGCACCAGCCCGGGGTCGTTGGCGATCGTGTTCATCCGGGCCACCAGCCGGATCGGGACACGCAGATCGTCGGTGAGCGGGGCCAGCCGGCGCAGCAGCGGCAGCGTGGCCGAAACCATCGAGCGGTGCCGCCCGACGACAGCGCGCGCGTCGCCCCGGCGGGGGTCCAGCAGGCAGGTGGCCACGACGGCGGCGGCCAGGCCGGTCCGGGCGGCCGCCTCATAGGCGAGCATCCCGCCCATGCTCGCGCCGAACAACACCAGCGGGCGGGCGTCGGCGGCCTTCTCGGCCGCGAGCAGGTCGGTGACGCAGTCCACCCAGTCGGGGTAGCGGACCCGGCCGGGGCGCGGCACCCGGGTGCGGCCGTAGCCGGGCAGGTCGGGCACCAGCACGTCCACGCCGAAGTCGGCGGCCATTCCCGCCAGCGGCCAGAGCGCTCCGGCATGCCCGCCCGCACCGTGCAGGACCAGCAGACGCAGGTCGGCGTCGGGGTTCTCAACGCGTTCGATGTGCAGGTCCAGGTCGCGCCATCGCCGCCAGGTGGAACGGGGACGCGAGTCCGGGCGCAGGTCTTCGGGCAGGAACCGCAGGTATTCGGCGTGCATGGCACAATTATTCGAGCAATATTCGGATCTGACTACTCGGCTTGGGATGGCCATGTCGACACCCCGCCACCGGCCCCGCCAGCAGCGCTCACGCTTCACCTTCGAGGCGATCCTGGACGCGGCTGCTCGACTTTTCGAGCGCGACGGCTACGCGGCGACCACCACCAACAAGGTCGCCGAGCTCGCGGGTGTCTCCATCGGGACCCTGTACCACTACGTCCCCAACAAGGACGCCCTGCTCTACGCGTTGGCCGAGCGGCACATCGGGCAGGGCATGGCCACACTGACCGAGGTGGCCGAGGAACTCCGCCGTGCGGAACCGCCGCTCGAGGAGACCGTCCGCGCCCTGATCGAGGGAGTAGTCGGGCTGCACGCCGCCGAACCACGGATGCACCGACTGTTGTTCGACCAGACACCCCGAACACCCGAGGGGATCAGGAGCCTGCGCGCTCTGGAGGAGTCACTGGCCGCAGAGATCGAGTACCACCTCAGGCGGCTCGGCGTCGGCGGCACCGACCCGGGCCTGATGGCGTTCCTGCTCGTGCAGGGCGTCGAGGCACAGCTGCACGGGGTCGTACTCCAGCCACCCCAGGGACGGTCCGTCGAGGCCTGTGTCTGCGCTGTCGTCGACCTGTGGGTTAACGCGCTCCGCATCACCCCCGACCAGCCGGTGATCAAGGACCCGTGAGTCATCCCATCGGTGCCCCACCCTGAAGAAACCCTGCCCGCCCGACCGTCTCGCGCGCGCGTACGGGTGGCGCAAAAGTCGCAAAAGCCGGACGGGGCCCCGCGGTCGTGCCGTCACACTGGTCAGCCAGGACCCGAACGCGCGAGGGGGCGGTTGCCATGCACGGCGCCGAGCAGTCACACACCGGTCCGGACCAACGGCTGGAGGCCCGCACCCTCCAGCACGGCACCGCGATGGTCGTCCAGGTCGACGGCGAGATCGACCACGCCACCGCCGACCTGCTGCGCGAGCACGTCATCGCCGCGGCCCTAGCGGTCAGTCCGCCCCGCGTGGTGCTGGACTTCGACCAGGTCACCTTCTGCGACTCCTCCGGGCTGGGCGCCCTGGTCGCGATCTGGAAGGCGGTCCGCGCCCACCACGGCGACCTGGTCGTCGCCCGCCCGCCCGGGGTCTGCCGTCGCATCCTGGAGCGCACCGGGCTGGAGCGCCACATCACCACCAGCCCCACCCTGGACGGCGCCCTGCACCACGCCCGCCATCCACACGCCTGAACCTTCACGCGGGCCGAGGGCGGGGCCGGGCCGGGGGTGGCCCGGTCCCCCGCGGTGCGATCGCGCGCGATCGCGTGCGCTTACCGGTGTCCCCGCGTGGTGCCGCCGCTTCTCAGATAATCGGTTGCCTGGTCAGCGGCGGGCAGGGGGTGCCGGGATCCGTCACATCAACGTCGGCGGTGACGCCTTGGCGTACCGGCTCGGCGCGAGCGAGAAGTCCCGGGCCTCCACGCGAGTCGCCCCACCCCACGGCACACCTACCGACCACAGGAACCGAAACCACCGCAGCAGCGCCATCCCATACGACCGCTGCGTCGTTACCGCACGCCCCGCCGCCTGCAGTTCGTTCAAGAAGTCCGTCACCGCGGTCACGACCTCGCCCAACGGATCAACCAGCTGGAACGGAACCCACGAGTCGCCGGTCTCCGTCAACGCGCCCACTCGCTCAACGACGAGAGCCGAAAGGTCCCGCGGAGCATCCACCTTCTCGACCATGAGCAGAGAACGTAACCACCCGCAGGCCCACAGGTCCCCAGAAACAGCAGAGCGCTCCCGGTAGTTCAGTCAACAGGTCCGAACGTGATCAGAGGGTCAGGCCCGAAGTTTTCCCGGCGAGGGCCTTGTCCTGGAGGATCGCGTCAAACAATGATCATGTGACGTTGCGCAGCGCGACCCTGCCGGGTATCGGCTTCTTGCCCGCCGTCTGTCCGTGTCGCTCGGAGCATCACCAGCGGCGGGTCCCGGAGTTCGTCGAGGCCGTCGGGCTGCCCGTCAGCGAGCAATCGCCGACCTCAAGTGATTCCGGTCTGGGCTCTGGTCGGTCCTATCTCACGCCCGGTGAGCTCCTGGAGTGGTTCATCACCCCGGTCACGGTCGTGCTCGCGATCGCGGTGGAAGCCGGCATCGTCACCGCCGCCAGCTGATCGGCGGTTCTTCGGCAGTGGGTGCGCAGGGTTGACGCCAGTGGACGGCGTGCCAGTGGAACGCGGCCTACTCGACCTCAGTGGCATCTTGCCGATCGTCTGGTGACCGCCCCTCGCCCTGGCCAGGTTCTGTCCTGCGCCGCATCAGCTCCGGGCCCGCGTAGGCCTGCCAGCCGTATCGGCCGAAATGTTCGGCACGCTGCTGCTCGCTCTGCCATCGCAGCGTCCGGCGCCGTTCCATCGCGTGTGAGCTCCACTTGCGGTGCCCGGTGGCCACAGCCTGGTCGTACCAGGTGCGGGCCGCCTCCAGTTCTCCCCGGTCCCGGTCGATGTCTCCCAGTCTCACCATGGCGTAGGGGGCCTGGTCGCGGTGCCCAGTGGCCACAGCCCGGTCGTACCAGCCGCAGGCCGCCTCCGCGTTTCCCCGGACTTGCTCGATGTCTCCGAGCTTCACCATGGCGCAGGGTGCCTGGTCACGTTGCCGGGTGGCCACAGCCCAGTCGTACCAGCCGCAGGCCGCTTCCAAGTCTCCCTGGTCCTGCTCGATGTCTCCCAGTCTCACCATGGCGTAGGGGGCCTGGTCGCGGTGTCCGGTGGCCAGTGCCCGCTCGAACCGGCTGCGAGCCGCCTCCAAGTCTCCCTGGTCCCGGTCGATGTCTCCCAGTCTCACCATGGCGTAGGGGGCCTGGTCGCGGTGTCCGGTGGCCAGTGCCCGCTCGAACCAGTCGCGGGCGGCGTCCACATTTCCCAAACTCAACTCAAGAACGCCCAGTCCGTTCATTCCTTTAGGCATGTCGTCGGGGCGGCCGGTGTCGAGGGTCTGCTGGAACCACTCGCGGGCCGCCTCCAGGTTCCCCAGATCGTGCTCCACAAAGCCCAGCTCCCCCACCGGAAAGATGGACCATTCAGGGTGGCCGGTGGCCAGTGCCTGCCCGAACCAGTCGCGGGCCGCCTCCAAGTTCCCCAGCATCCGCTCGAGAGCGCCCAGCAACGCCATCGCGCGGGGCGTCTCGTCAGGGTGACCGGTGGCGAGGGACCGCTCGAAGTAGGGGCGGCCGGCTTCCAGGGCTCCTACCTCGCATTCAACAACACCCAACCAGCTCACCGCGCGCAGCCTCTGGTCGGGGTGGTCGGTGGCGGCGGCCTGCTGGAACCACTCGCGTGCCGCCTCCTGGTTCCCCAGTGCCCGCTCAAGCTTGCCCAGCTCGTTCATTCCCCGCGGCCTCTGGTCGGGGTGGCCGGTAGTGACGGCTTGCTGGAACCAGTCGCGGGCCGCGTCCACGTTTCCCAGCTCCCGTTCAAGAAGGCCCAGCTCGTTCATTGCGTGTGGTGTTTGGTCACGGTGACCGGTGGCGATGACCCGCCGGTACCAGCGGCGTGCCTGTCCAAGGTCACCGCTGTGGTGGAGCCAACGGGCGATCTGGTCCAGGGCGTGGGGGTCGATGGTGGTGTCAGTGTGGTCAAGTAGGCGCAGCGCGGCGGGATAAGCGCCACTGCGCAGGGCGGTGTAGCCGATGTCGCGGCGGATGTCGCCGTCGAAGAAGGAATCGGCGTAGCGCCACAGGGCGTCCTGTACAGGCCAGTGCACCGGCTCGGCCACGTCATCGGCGATGGCGGTCAGCAGCGGGTGGGGGGCGAACCGTCGACCGTCGGCCACGGCCTGCAGATCGATCAGCTGAGGCCGGTCGAGGGCGGCAGTACTCGCCCACTCCTGCGCCCGACCATAGGCCAGCATCGAAACCGGTGCGGTGGCATCTGACCCGGCCAGCTCGCGCCGATACGCCTGGTACAGATAATCCAGGATGTCGCCGATGAGCGGGCGAGGAAGCTGCGCTCGGTACCAGTCGGTGACCGCACGCAGCAATGCCACCCGATCGGTGGAGTCCTCTCCGTCGCAGGTCAGTGCGGTACGAATCTGGTCCCAGGCGACCATCAGCCGCCCCATCAGCAGGTCGGCGTCCCGCGCCAGGACGGGCCACAGATCGGCGTAGATCTCCTGGGCATGCAGTTCGGCGCGTTCGGCCGGGCTCAGCACCCCCAGATCGACGCGGACGGCATGCTCCTGCACTGCCTTGACCAGGTGTTCGGGCACCCGCAGGCCGTCCAGTTCACCGCTGTGGACGGTGGCCAGCACCCACAGCCCGCTGGGAAGGTGGTCGGGCACGGTGGTGGCCAGTTCGGTGAACCGCTCAGGGGTGAGCCCGTCCAGCCACAACACCGCACCCCTACCCTGTCCAGCCCACGCGCGGGCCTGGTCGATCATCTCGGCGAGCCGGACTCTGGGGTCGTCGATGAACCCGATGACCCTGTGGGCGGGCAGGTGGTACTGGGCGGCCTGGGCCAGAGTACTGGTGGTACCCGCCAGCCGGGGACCGGCCACCAGGACGATCCGCCGATCGCCCTCAAGAAGCGCAGCATCGAGGGTCTGGTCGACCTCACGGGGGATGTAGAAGGCCTCCCCCTCCGCGCCGAACCGATTGGGATGCACCCCCAGATCCCGCGGAGTCACCTCGCCCAGCGTCCTGGGCTGCCCATCAGGGCCGGTGAGAGTCGGCCACGCCACCGGCTCGATCGTCGTGTCGCCGCCCGCGGCGCGGGCCATCGAAGCCCTATGCGTGACCACCGCAGCGGCCCCGGCCAGAGCCAGATCTCCGGCCAGCCACCACCACGCCCACCGACCGTCGTTGAGAACCTGGTTGGTGGCCACACCGATCCCCACAACCAGCACCGCCGAGGCCGCATCCAGCACCCACACCCATCGGGCACGCCGCCCCCGCCTCACCAAGCCGCCACCCCGCCTCCGCTGAAGGGCCGGCCACGCCGACCACAACCGCGCCGACCACCACCCTGCCGTCCCGAACCGGCACATCCAGCCAACAACACCACGCGGCACATGTCAGCCCGATCCGCCGACCAGGCAGCAACCGGCCTCACCCACTCACCACCGGCGCCAAACAGGCTGGTTTGACGCGCGGTTCTTGGTCCCACGCAGAGAGAGCTTGGCTTCTAAAAGTGATCGCAACACCTGACCCCGTGGGGTGTTGCCATGGCCAAGGCGCGTCGCGCACCCAAGAAGCGTGGACTCGCTCCGCTGGCGGACAAACGAGACCAATACCTTTCTCCTGATGGCGACTGGTCGATCACACCGCTGCCCGTGCTGCGTGCCGGACGGTGAGCGACCGTGCCCTGCGGCCCGGCGGATAGGCGCAGCGGCGGAGCTGGAAGCGCGCGCGTACCGCCACATCCTCGCGGGCAGAGGCGGTGATGCGGCTGTCGGGCCTTCCCCCTGAAGTGTGGACACCCTGAAGCAGGCGACAAGGCCCTGGCCGCCCTCGGCGTCCGGCATATCGGCCTGCAACGCGGCAGCACCCTCAGCAAGACCCGGCGAGAACACGAACACACCCGATCGTTCCGGCGAATGCGCAACTGGCGCGTCGGCGTCGAGGCCCGAATCAGCCAGCTGAAACCATATTCGGCCTGCGCCGCACCCGCCTACGGCACGTCCTCACGGTGCGGCTGGGCATTGCGGTGGATGACCGCACCTCCCAGGTCACCGTCAGAGTTCTTCAAGACGCTGTTCCTCAACTCGAGGACCGCTACTTCCTGGAGCGCGATGACGGCTTCGTCCCCGAACAGGTCAACGACCTCCGGGAGACGCTCGATAAAGAGCCCCCGGCCTTGTTGAGCCGGGAAATGTCCAGGTTTCTGCGCGAGTGGCAGGCCCGGGCGCTGGACCATGCCGGGCGTTTTTCGGAGACCTGGGACCGCCCCCAGGAGTCCGACCGGACGGCCATGCTCACCCTGTCACCGGCCTTGATCTTGCGGGAGCGGGACCGCAACCGGCTGGTGGAGTATTACGAGCGCATCCACGCCACCTTGAAGCAACCCGGCGCACAGAGTCCACTGGGCCTGGCCCAGTTGCTGTTCCCTTTGGAAACCCAGGAGCGGTTGGCGTGGAGGACCTGGTCGCAGCGCGCCACCCACCAGTTGCTGGGTGATGATCCGCTGTTCCCGCTGCCGGTCAACCGCGCGCAGGCAACGGTGTTCGAGCGGCTTCGCCGCGACACCGCCATGGTCGTCCAGGGGCCGCCGGGCACGGGCAAGACCCATACGATCGCCAACCTGCTGGCGGCGCTGCTGGCCGACGGCAAACGGGTGCTGGTGACCAGTGCCAAGGACCAGGCACTCAATGTCTTGGCCGACGATGACATGCTGCCGCCCGAGCTGCAGAAACTGTGCGTGCGGCTGACCAATCAACGCGGCACGGGGCATGAGGAGACCGAGCGGACGATCCGCGCACTCTCCGACAACGCAGCGATGCGCAGCCCGGAGCAACTGCGTGAGGCGGTGCGCGAACTCGAGCACCAGCGTGGGGACCTGCGCAGCCGCATCAGTCGCATCCACCAGCAGATCGCACGGTTGCGTGAAGCCGAGAAGTTCGACCATGGCCCGGTGGCCCCGGGCTACGCCGGTACGCGAGCGGCCATCGGGGAACGCGTGCACCGGCGCCGGAACGGGTTCGAGTGGATCGGGGCGCTGCCCGCTTCGGCGCCGGAGGCGCCGCCTCTCACGGCGGCGCAGGCGTTGGAGCTCCTTGGCCTGCTGCGCGCTCAAACACCGCAACGGCAAGAGCGACTGGGGCAGTGGATCCCTGACCTTACTGGGCTCCCCACGCCGGAGCGGTTCGTGGAACTGGTCGAAGCGGCCCGCTCGCCCAGGCCCGTCTCTCCCGTGCAGGACCATCTGGCCGCGGGGTTGGCGCGGCTCACCGAGAATGACCTCACCGAGCTCGAAGGGCATCGCGAGCGTGCGGCCACCGCCTTGCAGCGCATCGGCATGCCGCTGCAGGCCTCGCTGTGGGGAGGCGGCGACTGGCGCACCAAAGCACTACGCGATCACCTGGCCGGCCGGCAGCACGCGCTGTGGCGCAAGATCACAGCGATGACCCAGCAGGCTCAGCAGCACCGCGATCAGGTGTTCGAGCTTGGCCTGCACCATGTCGAGCCGCCGACCGTTGAGGGCGCCGAGGCCGCCGCCATGGCCGCCGCACTCCGCGACCTATGTGCCTACCTTGACAACGGCGGCCGGCTCAGGCCAGTGCTCCCCCATCGGGCTCAGCGTGCCGCCGAGGAAGTGGTGAGCCGCTCGCGTGTGAACGGGCGGCGCCCAGCAAGCGTCGAGGAGTTCCGCGCCCTCATCACCCATCTCGAAGCGGCGTCAGCCTTCGCCGCCATCAACACGCAGTGGAGCCAGTTGGGAGCAGAAGTACCCCGGCGCGGCTCGCTCATGGCCTGCCTTGAGGAGCTGTGCACCCGGCTGGCGGGTCTGGAGCACGTCCACGCCTTCGCCGACGCCCACACCGGCATCAACGAACTGCTCATCGCCCGCGGAATACACCAGGCGATCCATCACCCCCAGCAGTGGGATGCGCTCCTGAACGGCATGGACGCCGCCAGAGAGCGCGCGGTGAGCCAGCGAGCCCGCAGCTCCATCGACGCCCTGGTCGAACACGCCAGGCCCGCCTCCCACGACCACGCACCCGCCCCGGAAGCCCAGGCGACCTACCAGGCCCTACGGGCGCACGACCCCACCGCCTACACCCGGGCACTACTCGGTCTCAGGCACGCCCACCAACAGCAGACAGACAGCCGGCGGCAGCAGACGCTGCTGCGAGCACTGCAGGAGGCGGCACCCGACCTTGCCGACCATCTCCAGCAAACCCGGCACGAGGAGGCGTGGAATCAGCGGCTGAGCACCTTGGATCAGGCGTGGGCATGGGCCCGAGCCGCGCGTTTCCTGGCGGAATCCAACCAATCAGATCAGGACCGCCGCCTCGAGGACACCTTGGAGGAGACCGAAGCACAACTCCAGCGCGTCACCGCCCTGCTCGCCGCCGAGAAGGCCTGGCAGCAGTGCCTGGAGCGCATGACCCAGCCTCAACGCCAAGCCCTGCGCGTCTTCAAGAACCGGATGGGCGACCTGGGCAAAGGGACAAGCCGACGTTACGCGGGCCGGCACCGCGCGGCCGTCCGTGAGGCCATGGAAGAGACGCGGACCGCCGTGCCGGCCTGGATCATGCCCTTGGACATGGTCGTGACGACGGTCCCTCCCGATCCTGACAGCTTCGATGTGGTGATCGTGGACGAGGCCAGCCAGCTGCGCGTTGACGCCGCGTTCCTGTTGTGGCTGGCTCCCCATGTCATCGTGGTCGGGGATGACCAGCAGTGCTCGCCGCCTCCGACAAGCTATGGAGAGCTGCAGCCGGTCTTCGACCGGCTCGATGACTACCTCCCCCACATCCCGCTGTCACGCAGGGAGGACTTCTCCCCCAAATCGAATCTCTACAAGCCGCACCGGGCAACGCGGGCGGTAGTCGTCATCCCCTCCGGGCAGTGGCCCGGAGGCTCCGGCACGCCCTGCGCAGGGTTCAGTCCACCAGGCCATCTCCTATCGCCACTTTCTCGGGGAGCCAGTGACTGGACACTTTGATGCCGATGCCTTGGAGAGAAGGGCCACAACCGTCAGCCGCTCAAGGCGGAAGTACTTGCCACCGATCCGAGATATTTAATACTCTCGCATCGAGGCGCTTGAGCCTGTCCAGCAGAGCGACGAGCCGCCAATCTTCCACATTTCAGAAGTAACGATCATCCTCCGCCACTGCCCGATAGAGGCGCGTTATTCACTCCAGCAACCCCTCGGCGTGCACCCATTCGAGAAAGCCAGCCCCGTCGCACGGAAGGAACGCCTCATGATCCCGCAGAAGGTCGACCACAACTGTGGCCTGTGCGACCTCTATGAGCCCTTCACGAATTCCCTTGCATAGCAACTCCAGGGTTCCGGTTATCTTGACTCCGTTTTCCAGGCCATGACGGCGGCCTACTCGGTCGTCCACCACGGCACAGTAGTTGTGAAACTCGGCGTATGCTAGGGCAGTCGCTTCCCCAATGTTCCGCGAGCCAAGACCTAGGCGGCTGTGATACTTAGAAAATAGATCAAGAAAGCCTAGAGCAGTCTCGTCGACCACAGTTATCCACGGCTGCGTCGATGCCTGATAGAGTTGAGCATGCCTTGTCCCCCCTCGAAGAAGCTCCTCTTCGACAGCCTTCGTGATCAGGCATTCATTGGCAGCGACCAGCTTGCCTAGAACCGATAGCTGGTTAGAGCGCGCGAAATAGTTGAGTGGAGAGCTGTCGAAAACCAGGCGTTCGGACGTCAATGCAATTCGCCTCGAAGCGCCTCGAGAGGAATTTCATCACGGACGGGCAGATCGTCGATAGCGATCTGGCCGCCCAGCATCTCTATCACCCGCTCAGCCGACAATCGATGGCTGCGGTAAGCGCGGATAGCCGCTGCCGACACTCCGGTTGGTATGTATGGAGGCTGCAGCTCTTCTGTCACACGAAGACTACACTCTAGATAGTCCGCCCGAGTTGGGGAACTGGAGTCTAGAAGCTTATATTCAGGTTGTGATATCAGCTCGAAGCTTCTTAGTTGCCTCAACGATGCCGTCCAGCTCACACGATATTCGGCGCTGAGAATGATCGCGGCTTGACGCAGTGTGCAGCTCTTTCGAAGATCGCTCCAGCGCGGTACAGCACCTGCGCGTGGAAGCAGGAGATTGATTGCGAACGCGTCAATCGCACGCTCAGTGGTACTGGTGTCGGCCCCCCAGTCAATAGAATAAGCATCTCCGAATAGATGGTGCCCCAACTCATGAGCGAGCGTTGAGCGCCTGCGTCCGGAATCGAGATTTCCATTGATTACCGCGACACCAACCCCATCAACCTCTGCATAAGCTCCGTCGGCAGATGCTTCACCAAGAGGCAGGGAGTAGGCGAACAAGCCAACTCGTTCAACAAGATCGGCTAGATCGTGCACCGGTGAACTGGAATCGACACCCAGCAAAGACCTGGCTTTGGAAGCAGAATTTTCAACGGCCCAAGTCGGTTCGCCTGGCCCTATCGCTCTCAGCGACGCTTTGGCCTCGTTGGGTGCGAGTACTCGCACGCTGACCAGAACTGCCAGGTCACGCGCGATGTCTTCGATTGCCTGGTCACTGTTCCGGTCGCTTCGTTGATCAGCTATGGCCGCACGCCGACTGACTATCGAATCTGGCGGATTTGAGACAAACCACTGGAGGGGGCGTTCGAGAACCTCGGCGAGCCGAACAAGTTCAAGTGAGTTGACCTGTCTGCGACCCGACTCGATCTTGGTGACTGCTGTTCGATCCAGGTCCAACGCGCCAGCAAGGCCATCCTGGCTCAACCCACGCGCTCTACGCGCTGCTGCTACGCGTGCCCCGACCTCGAGCCACCCCTGCTCTTCCATCATAGTGCCATTATCGCACATCGAGCCCACGGGCTCTGGCCAGGGAAGATGCGCCAGGAGTCTGTACTCTCCTAACGTCCCCCTCCTGCAGGAGGAGGATTCCAGCTTGCCGGGGACCGCGTGGTGGTGATGCGGCATCCGGTTCTGGTGGGCGCGCCTTCCTCCTTCATCGTGGGCACCTCGAGACCTTGATCATGAGGTGGTGCGACGGGAGGAGCCCTGGTTGGGGACTTACAAGTTATCCGGCGGAGTTTCGGGCTCACGCGGTGGGGCGCGGACTCGGCACGCGGGGGCACAGGTCGGGCCGCGCCTGGTCGACACCGATACCCACCTCGACGGTGAACGAGGTCTCGATCTTGGTCTGGTCGGCTTGGTAGCAGCAGTCGCAGTAGGTGGCGATCACGACCTTTTGCATCACGCGCCGCCGATGCGCTTGAGCGATTCCATCCGGATGGTGGCCAGGCCGCGCTGCCCGATCCGGCCGATGCCACCGGACTGGTAGCCCTCGGGATAGGTGTAGCGGTTGCCGACGATGCTGCCGCTGGGGGTCATGACGCGGGTGGTGCCGCAGGTCGAGCACTCCACCGTCCAGTGGATGCGCCCGCCGGTGCGCTGCACGGCGGAGGTGCCCGGGTCCCAGGAGTGCGCCCAGGTGCGGCACATCAGGTAGTCGTTGGTCAGTCCCTCGGCGAACCGGGTGACATCGTCCAGCTTGGCCATGTGCGGTCGCGCAGCCATGTTCGGATCCTTTCGCTGTCCACGCCGCCCGATATTCCCAGATGAAGATCACACAGAATCACCGAGTGGCGCCGTAGCCGTCAACAGGTCTCGGGCGCCGCCCCCGCGGGTTGCCGGGCAGTGCCTGCGGCGTCTTCATTTGAGGGACGGTACCGGCTACAACACCCGTCGAAGGCTCCGCCCACCAAGAAACGGCTGACGACGTCGTCCTGGCGGCTGGCATGCTCCTGCCGCATTCCCTGAGCGGGCCCCGCCTGGGAACCCGCAACGATAATGCTGGCGGTGGTGGCCATGTTGACTTCGTCCACTGCCGGCGGCAACGTCTGGCAATGAGTTCAATCTGCACCACTAACCAGGATTAATTGGCGGCGGCGTGCGAGTGGACGGTACCGGTCTTGTGGACGTATGCCGGTGGCATGGCCAGATATCCCCATGGTGGCAGCATGACGGCGCCGCTGTCTGCTCGCTCTCGGACGGCTCATATGGCGGGCGAGGTGGAAGACGTTCCGGAACTTAATGGACCACTTTCGAGGACTCGCTGTGTGAGGTGGCGATTCACGTGAGACTGCCTCCTGGGGGTCGCGAAGCTGGTGGAGGCAGTGATGCGAGCCTGGATCGGGAGCCGACGAGCATCGATCTACCGGGACGGCAACAGCTGGACCGGCGTGATCTCGCTGGGCCGAACGCCTGAAGGCAAGAGGCGTCGGTTGAAACGCAGGGGGCCGACCGAGGAAGTGGTGCTGGACAAGCTCGCCAAAGCGGTCGAGGAGCTGGACAGCGGCCTCACTCCCGGGGCGGCGGGCTACACCGTGGAATCCGCCGTCAACGACATGCTGCAGGCATTGGCCGAGCAGGGCCGGGCGAAGAACACGAGGGGCAATCTGCGCAGGTTGGCCGACCTTCATCTCATCCCGCAGATCGGGCACCTGTGCATCCGGGATCTGACGGCCGATGATGTGGAGGAATGGCTCCTGAGCCGCACACAGTGCCTGGCCTCGAGCGGGATGAAGGCCCTGCACGGTCTACTGACCCGGGCACTGCGCCGCGCCCAGCGATACGGGAAGGTCACGCAGAACGTGTCGGCACAAGTGGACACGCCCCGCGGCCGCCTGGGCAGACCGTCCAGGTCCATGAACCTGGAGCAGACGTGCGCACTGCTCAACGAGGCACTCGACGGAGACCATCGGCTCGGGCCCTACGTCGTCTTGAGCGTGCTGGCGGGGCTGCGGACCGAAGAACTGCGTGAACTGACCTGGGACCAGGTCGACCTGGCGGCCGCGACGGTATCGGTGACCCGTTCTGACCGGGTTGGCGGCGACACCAAGACCGCCAAGAGCCGCCGGGCTCTGAAGATCTCCAAACTCGCGGTGGACGCTCTCATCAGGGCCAAGGCGCTTCAGGCGGCCGACAAGCGCGCCGCGGGCGCCGCCTACCGTGACCATGGTCTGGTGTTCTGCCAGGAGGACGGGAGGCCGCTGGCTGTGCGCCAGGTCCTGTACCGCTTCAAGCGGATCACTGATGCGGCGGGGCTCGGTACCACCTGGTGCCCGCGGGAACTACGGCACACCTTTGTGTCGCTGCTCAGCGACAGCGAGGTGCCGGTGGAAAAGATCGCCGACCTGGTCGGGCACACCGGCACCCATACGCTCATGACCGTCTACCGGCACCAGATTCGCCCGGTCATCGAAAACGGTGCCGAAAAGCTCGAGGAGAGGTTCGTCGGCCGCATCAACGCCGTAGCCCGTCGCGCCCCGCAGCCGACGGCCTCGGGGGCGGAGACAACGGTGCATGTGGGGTCCCGGGTGCGAGGCCGACCGTTGGTCATTCGGTGATGACGCCGGCAAACGAAATCAGCAACCCCAGCGATGCCGGTTCCCCCGGCTCGGATGCCCCCTGAACCTCTGCGGTGGGAGTGCCCAGAGGGCGTGAACGCTCCGTGCTGGACTGTTCGTCAATGACGCCGACCGGTGCGCCGACCGGTGCAGGCCCGCCTGTTCTCGCAGCTCAGGCAGCATTTGGCGATATCGCGCGTCATTGACAGTCATACACCGAGTGACAGGACATCGGCTTCAGCGACCGGGAGACCTCTTCAAGCCTTTCGGTGCCGTTCTCGATAACCGGGCGGATCTGCTCCTGGCAGACCGCCTAAGGGTATGGGCGCTAGCGTCTTCGGTCAGTGGGGGCCAGCCACGTAGGGGTGACTTGGCGATGCTTGCGAAGCAAGCACGAAGGGAGGACGCGCGTGATGTTCGCAGCCGCGTCCAACGTCACGCAGTGATGTGACGACTTCACGGGCGCAGCGGGCTCGCCAGCGGCGACCACGCAAAGATGATCACGGGAAACGGAGTTTCCCATGATCATCTTCCGAGGCGGGGGTCGGTCTGCTACTCGCCGAGTTGCTTGCGCAACTCCGCCACCAGTTCTGACAGCTCCTCGATGAGGCGGCGGGCGGTGGCGGGGTTCTTCTTGGCCACCTCGCCTACCCTGTCCCGGAACCTGCGGACCACGGCCTCGACCGGGTCCGCCCCCTGATCGCCGTTGTCGGCTGCGACCTCGATCGCTTTGGCGACGCCGTCGGCGAACACGCGGAGCGCCGGGGCCGCCGTCTCCGGGTCGAACTGCCCGTGGGGCAGTGCGGCCACGGCCGCCTCGATCCTGCGCTTGCTCAGCGCCACCCGGCACCGGATGAGCGCCTCCAGCACGAACGCGGCCGCGTCGGCCCCCTGCTCTTTGGCGAAGGTGCGCAGCCCGCGGACGTGTGCCTCGCTGATCACCACCTCGGGATGCCGTGCGCCGACGGTGAGCAGCAGGTGCTGCGCCAGCGGCCACACCTCGATCGTCTGGTTGATCCGCCGAGACGTCCGCCTCAACTCCATCTGGCAGAAGGTCTCCCAGTTGTCGTAGCCGACGGTGTAGACACGGCTGTTGCGCAGGAACTCCCAGACCCGCCCCTGCACCCAGAACCCGGCCTCGACCTCGGCCAGGATCCGCATGGCGCGCCGATACTCGGCGCGGTCCTGGGCCGTCAGGGACTCCTTGGTCTTACCGGTCGCCTCCTGCGCGGGCACCTCCGGCAACCGCTTGGCCACCTCGGCATAGTTGTTGTCGCCCAGGAGCGCGGCGATCTCGCCCGCCGCAGCGCCCCCTACCGGAGCCTCCGCCGCCTGATCGGCCGATGCGTGAGTGCCCGCTGCCTGTTCGGGCTGTGCGACCGGCTGCCCGGGCTGGTCTGGCTGCTCGGGCGGGACCGGCCCGCCGGCGGCAGGGCGGGCCGGGGCGGGTTCGACGGAGCCGCTCTTGCGGGCTGCGAGGTCGGCGGGGTCGGGTTCGCGGGCCTTGGCGAGCCCTTTGCGGCCGGTGCCGCGACCTTGGTTGAGCAGACTAGACACTGAGTCCCTTTCCATCGCGGATGTGCATGCGCAGCGCCTGGTACTCGCCGGTGAGGATCGGTGCCTGCGCCCCGGGTGCGCGGGTGATGGGGACGGCGGTGTACCGGCAGTCCTCCCGGACCGCGTAATGGTGGATCTGCGTCTCGATGATCTCGCCGGGGAAGTCGCTGAACAGGCGCTCCTCGATGAGGCCGTTGATGTGCCGGCGATAGCGGCCGACGGGGACATCGCTGCGCACGATCCCCAGGTACCTGACCTCGGAATTGACGCTCTGGCGGATCATCCGCAGGGAACGGCGCGCCTGCTGGGCGCCGATGTACCCGTCGGTGGTCAAGGTGGCGGGGAACAGGATGTCGGTGGCGGCCATCATCGCCGCTGTGACCAGCTTGCCGCCCGCCCGGGGCGGGACATCGAGCACTACCTCGGCGTCTTCGGGAAGGCCCTGGATCGCGCGGGCCAGGCGCGTCTCGACCGCGTGCATGTCGCTCTCGCGGTTGGCCAGCGCCCGCTCGGCCGGCAGGACGAACACGTTGCCAGGCCAGTGCTCACCCGCCGGATGCAGCACATCATGCACTGCCTCGACCGGGTCGACCGGGTCGGTGTCCGGGGGGATGAACATCAGGTCGTTGACGGTGAGGGTGTCTTCGGCGACCTCGACACCGAGTTCATCGGTCAGGGTGGCGCGGGGATCGAGGTCACCGCCGACCACCAGAATGCCCTCCTCCGCAGCCACAGCGATCAGTCCAGCCGCGAGCGAGCTTTTGCCGACGCCGCCCTTCTCTGAGAAGATGACCGTGATTCGTCTGGGTGCCATGGGGGATCTCGTCCTTTCGAGCAATATGGATAGATGTTCTTTCTTGGTCAGCGACCAAGAAGTTGCGGTGGAGCACTCAGGATCGGGGCAGCGCCGACGAAACCGCGACGGCGTGGAACTCCGGCGCGCCGGGCCTGCATGGCGCGGGCAAGGCCGCTGTCCAGCCCGAGGCGGAAGGGACGACACCCGGGGGCGATCGGGCACGCACGCCTGGAATCGAGATGCCGCAAACTCGGAACCGACAACGACATCAGCACAGACGATCCAGCGCCTACACCTCCGGCGCCCCGCGGCGCCCCTGCGGTGGGGACCCCAAGGGGGCCCGAACGTCCCGTACTGGACCGGCAGTCAGCGACACCGACCGGCACACGCCCGGCTCTTTTCGCAGCTCAGACCGCATTTACCGGCAGTACGCGTCATCGACCGTCATTTCCCGATTTATCGTAGATCGGTCTTTTAAACCGACGGTCGGGGGTTCGAATCCCTCTGGGCGCGCCACCTCTGACCTGCGAAAACACAGGCGACCCCTCGGTCATCCACCGCCCGCTATGCCCCACTTCGTCACCCCGTGTCGCTCCATGTTCGCTCGCCGCCACCAACCCAGACACGGCTGACCGTTATCGCGCCGCTAGACAGATCCAAGCCCGAAAGCCTCGTCCCCACGTAGCTGCGCTCCCTCGCCACCGATCCATTGACGCCCATCTGCTCGAACCGTTGACGGGCGGAGGCCCGCGGACTCCAGCTTGCTCCTGGCACGCCTCGATCGCACGCCGCCGGGCGAGCAGGACGCGGTGGTGGAGTTCAAGGCGTTCGCGTACGGAGGTCTCATCGCCCGTGCCCGCGCGGAGGTGGAGTGGGCGCGGGAGGGACTGCGGTTGCTGGACCGGCTTTACCGCGATGTTCCCGAAGACGAAGCCGCCGAGCGGCCTGACGCCTGATCGCCGGGTCCATGGACAGGCCCCCGATGGCCGGTGACAACGAGGAGACGGAGGTCTCGATGAACGAGGAACAGGCGAAGATCAGGCAGGTTGTCGAGAACTGGGCGCTGTGGCGCGACGCCGGCGACTGGGACCGCTTCGCCACCACCTGGCATCCGGACGGATGGATGAGCGCCACGTGGTTCCAGGGCCCCGCCGCCGACTTCATCGCCGCCAGCAAGCGGGGCTTTGAGAATGGAGTCAGCATCCTGCATTTCCTGGGCGGGCACACCTCGGACGTGGCGGGGGATCGCTCGATCGCGCAGACCAAGATGACGATCAGTCAGCGCGCGGACGTCGACGGCGTCCTGGTGGATGTGGTGTGCACGGGCCGTTTCTACGACTTCCTGTCCCGGGACGACGGCGAGTGGACGATCGTTCGCAGGCAGCCCATCTACGAGAAGGACCGCCTCGACGTCGTCGACCCCGCCGCCTCACTCAAGCTCGACCCCGGGCTGCTCGCCCGGTTCCCGGCCGGATACCGCCATCTCGGTTACGTGCAGACGAAAGCCGGGTTCACAGTGAAAGGCGGCTTGCCGGGGCTGGTCGGGGAGGCGGTCGACCGGCTTTACACGGAGGGCGCCGCCTGGCTGGCCGGCTCCGAGCGGCCTGGTGTGCCGCAGTGACGCACCCCTCGCCGGAGGGGATGTCACGTATGTTTCCTCTCAACGCCTGGTATGCGGCGGCATGGGATACGGAGGTCGGCCGGAGGCTTCTCGCGCGCACGATCTGCGAACGCCCGGTCGTCCTGTACCGCACGACCGAGGGAACGGCGGTCGCGCTGGCCGACGCGTGCTGGCATCGGCTCGTTCCGCTGTCCCTGGGGCCGGCCGCCCCTGGCACGTGCCATTACTTCTGGGCCTTCACCCGCAACTACCACCTCCGCGACCAGGGGCTCACGAATCTTATGCGGCAGAACGTGGCGCGCGTCTTCGCTCAGGACACCGCCATGCTCAATGCCCAGCAGCGAGCCATCGAGGCCGACCCCGGTCACGAGTTCTACAACCTCAACATCGATATCGGCGGGATGTGGGTCCGGCGCATCATCGACGCCAAGGTCGCCGCCGAGCAGGGCCGCGAACGCACCCACCCCACCTCACTGGCTTCCGCTGCCGCGACAACGAGGCGGACGGCATGACCGCTGGTGCGAAACGCGTGGCGACCGTTGAAGCCCGGCACGAGGTGGCGCCGGACATCGTCCTGATCACGCTGCGTCTGCCGCAGCCGGTACCCACACCACCGCCCGGCAGCCATCTGGACGTCACCGTACGCCTTCCGGGCGGCGGCGACTCCCGGTCGTATTCCCTTGTGGATCTCGGCCACGATGACGGCCGGCTGCGCATCGCCGTACGCTGGCAGCGCGATGGCCGGGGCGGATCCGTGTGGATGCACTCGCTGAAACCGGGCGACGAACTCGAGGTCGCCGGTCCCATCGACCGGCGTCGAGATCATGTACGACTGCCTGCGCGGCGATTGTGGATTGTGCCGCGTCCAGATTGTGGAAGCCGACGGGCCCATCGACCACCGTGACGTGTTCCTGTCCTCCCGGCAACGGGCCGAGGGCCGTCAGATGTGTGCGTGCGTGTCCCGGATCGCCGGGTCCGATGTCACGATCGACTGCTGAGTCCGGGCCTGTCGCCGTCCATCGTCAGCGGGTCCGCGCCCTCCCGAGCGGCTCGCAGCAGCCGCCGCACATCGTGGGCGGTCACCTGGCGCGGGTTGTTCGCCGGGACCACCTCCAGGATCGCGCGCACCGCGGCATCGATGTCGGCCTCGTCGAACCCGTGGTCGCGCAGCGCTTTCGGGGCCTCCACCGCACGCCGCAGCCGCTGCAGGCCTTCGATGGCCGAAGCGGCGCCGAAGGCCTCCGCGATCCGGCGCTCGGCCTCCGGTGCGGCGGGTGCGTTGAACGCCAGCACATACGGCAACACGACCGCATGCGTCTGGGCGTGCGGCAGATCGTACGCGCCGCCCAGCACATGACAGATCTTGTGATGGAGCCCCGAACCCGCCGAGGAGAACGCCAGCGCGGACAAGTACGCCCCGTACAGCACCTGCTCGCGGCCGTCGAGTCCGGCCGGGTCGGCCACCACCGCCGGCAATCCGGCCGCCAATGCGCGAATGCCCTCGGCCGCCAGCGCTTGGTCCACCGGATCCGTTCGCGGAGCCCACATCGAATCCACACAGTGCGCGAGCGCGTTCAGTCCCGAGGCGACGCTCATCGCCACAGGCAACGACAGGGTCAGTGTCGCGTCGTACACGACCGAGCGCGGCAGCACCCGCGCGTCCACTCCGGTGGTCTTGCGTGCCCCCTCGGTCAACCCCCAGACACTGGTGGCCTCCGACCCCGCGTACGTGGTGGGAACGGCCACGATCGGGATCCCGCAGGTCAGCGCGATCGCCTTCGCCAGGCCGGTCGTGGAGCCCCCGCCGACGCTGACCACGATGTCCACCTCGTGCGCGGCCGCGGCGGCGCGCGCCCGCTCGGCCGATTCGACCGGAACGTGCATCACCACCTCGTCGTGGCGGAGCACGACCGGCACGCCGACGGTGACCCGCTCGGCCAGGCCGGCCTCGGATGCCGCCGCGATCACCATCACCCGCGAGCCGCCCAGCCGCTCCACCTCGGCGCGCACGGTCGCAGGCGCTTCGCCGGAGGCGAAGCACACGCGCTGTGGCAGGGTTTCATGCTCGAAACGCAACACGCACTCCTTGGTCGCGCGCCGGGGTCCGGGTTGCCGTCCTGGTCATCGTGCCTTCTTCTTCTGTTCGTGAACCGTCACCCGGGTTGCGGCGGCAGCACGATGTCGAACCGCACGCGGGACCAGCTCTGCCCCGACAGGTCGCGCCCGTCGGGAGTCGGTGTGCCGGCGGCGTGCCGTTCGAAGCGCTTGACGAGGGATTCCTTGACACCGAACACCGCGTCGGAGGCGAGCAGACCATCGCCCTCGACGAAGATGTGGGTGACGAGGGTGCGCAGGCCGGGCGCGGTGGCCATGAAGTGCAGGTGGGACGCACGCAAGGGCGAGCGCCCGGTCTTGTCGAGCAGAACCCCGACCGGCCCGTCGTGGGGGATGGGGTACGGCGTGGGAGTGAGCCCCCAGAAGGCGTAGTCGCCCTTGTCGTCGGTGAACAGGTGTGCCCGGCCGGCCAGGTGATCATCGCCGTACTGCACGTCGTAGAGGCCGTCCTCGTCGGCCTCCCACACCTCGAGTCGCGCGCCGGGGACCGGGTTGCCGTCGGTGTCGGTGACGGTGCCCTCGACCCAGCAGGGTTCGCCCGGGGCGCCGGCGGCCATGTCGCCCCCTGTCGGGATCTCGGGGGAGCCCTCGACGAAGAACGGGCCGACCACCGTGGCCTCGGTGGCGCCCGCGGTGGCCTCATGGTTGACGTTGATGGTCTGCATGGACGCGCCCAGGACGTCCGACAGCAGCACGAACTCCTGGCGGCGGTCGGTGGTGATGTGGCCGGCCGCGGTGAGGAAGTCGATGGCCTGTTGCCATTCCGCTTCGGTCAGGCGGACCTCGCGGATGAATGCGTGCAGCTGCCGCACCAGGGCCTGCATCAGCTCCTTGAGCCGCGGATCCGGGGTGTCCTGGAATGACGCGAGCACGGTCTGGACCAGTTCGTCCTCCACCTGACGTTGCCGGTCCGACACCGGGGCAGCGGTGGTGGCCATGGTGGGGTTTCTCCTGTCGTCGGCGTCGTCGTTCACGAGATGGGCGCTTCCTCGGCGTCGTAACCGTAGATCCAGCCGTTGCGCACCAGTGGATCGGCCCCGGCCAGTGCCGCGTCACGAGCCTGTTGCTCGGGCCCGTCGGGCAGGTGGTTGGCATCCCTGCGGGCGTGACTGATCTCCTGCAGGCGTGTGGTGCGTCCGATCCGCGCCGCCTCGTACTGCTTGAGCGCCTGCTCGGGGTCGTCCGAATACGCGGCCAGGCAGCGGGCCAGGACCGCGGCGTCCTCAATGGACTGGGCCGCGCCCTGGGCGAAGAAGGGGAACATGGGATGTGCCGCGTCACCGAGCAGGGTGAGCCTGCCCCGGCCCCAATGTCGTAGTGGCGCCCGGTCCAGCATCGCCCAGCGCCCGGGGACACCGCCGGCGGTGATCAGGTCCGTGACCCGCGGGTCCCAGCCGGCGAACTCGGCGTGGAACTCCTCGATGGTGGCCGTTGCGCTCCAGGACTCGTCGGTGTAGTCCCCGGCCGGGGCGAAGGCGACGACATTGACGGCCTGCCCGCCGGCGATCGGATAGTGCACGAAGTGCCGGCCGGGCCCGAGCCAGAGGGTCTGGGCGCGGCGAAGGGCGAAGTCAGGCGCGGCTCGGGCGGGCACGATCGTACGGAAGGCGCAGATACCGGAATACTCCGGCGGTGCGGGCTCGGTCACCGCGCCGCGGACGACCGAGTGCACGCCGTCGGCGCCGATGACGACGTCGGCCTCAACCCGGCTCCCGTCGGCGAAGCGCAGCAGCACGACGTCCGCGCTCGCCTCGACCGCCGTGCACCGCGCGCCCAGGCGAACCCACTCACCGGGCACGGCCGCCTTGACCGTATCGAGCAGATCGGCCCGGTGAACGACATACGTGCGCTCGCCGTAGAGCCGCTCACAGACACCGCTCAACTTCTCGACCGAGAGCACCTTCCCATCCTCCCAGCGGCGGAACTCCCAGCCCCAGTCCAGCGGCACGGCCCGGCGGAGGAACCGGTCCACGACGCCGAGGCGACGCAGCAGCCGTACGGCGTTGGGAGCCATCACCAGCCCGGCGCCGACCTCGGCTAGCGCGGGCGCCTGCTCGTAGACGGTCGCCGTCAACCCCGCGCGGCGCACGAAGGCGGCGGCGGCCAGACCACCGATGCCACCTCCGATGATGACGATCCGCGGACCCGGCCCGGTGGCAGGCACTGATCGACTCCTCTGTCTCGCAGGTGAACGTGCTGGCGAGCCCGATCCTCACCGGCTCCCGCACCGTCGAGAACAGCCGTGTTCATTGAATGGACACCGCTTTCGGACTGCCCCTGGCCGCCTGCACGGCACCGGCGACCGGGTACGTGTCGGGGTTCGCCCGTGTCCGGGTTCGCCCGTGTCCGGGTCCGCCCCGTGTCCGGGGTTGCTGGTGCGCCGGGCTCCCCCACCCGCGGAGTCAGCTTCCGTGCCGGACGCCCACCACGGGATCCCAGCCAAGGCTGCGTGAGACCGCGAGGCCGGACGCTATGACCGCGGGCTTCACCGTACGCAGGTCCACCGACCCGGTCTTGACGACGACCGACAGTGCGGCGACCACCTGCCCGTCGGCGTTGATGATGCGGGTGGCCACGGAATCCGCGCCCAGGGTCGTCTCCTCGCGGACCAGTGCCACGCCGGTCTGGCGGCACTCCTCGAGTGCCTGCCGCAGCCGGGCCGGCTCGGTGATGGTGCGTGGGGTGTGCGCCGTGAGGCCCTGCTCGATCACCTCGTCCGCCAGCCCGGGCCGGGCGTGTGCCAGCAGGATCTTGCCGACGCCTGAGCTGTGCAGCGGCAGCCGTCCTCCGACCCGGGAGATCACGCCGACCGCGTCGCCGGCCGACATGCGCTCCACGAGGATCGCCTCGGTGCCTTCGAGCACGGCGAGCTGGACGTGCTGGCGCAGGGCGGTGTGCAGGTCCTGCATGAACGGCAGGGCGAGGGTGCGCAGCGGCACGCTCAGCGGCGCCAGCGTGCCCAGCTGCCACATCTGGATGCCGATGGTGAAACTGCCGTCCGGTGCCCGCTCCAGCGCCCCGGCCTGTACCAGATCCAGGGCCAGCCTGCGCACCGTGGGGTGCGGGAGCCCCGTCCGGCGAGTGAGATCGGCCAGGGTGAGCCGGGTGCGCCCGGGGCGGAAAGCGAAGAGCACCTCGAACAACCGCGAGGCCACACTGCGGCCGGGTTGGCTGGTACGCGGCATTGCGGACCTCCCCGCCGGCCCTCAGGTCGATGTTCGTTCAATGAACATAACCGTACCCGGGGCCGGTGGCCGTAGGACAGCATGAGAGCCGTTGCGGTCCCGAGAGGGACCGTGCCCCAGTTTCGTCCATAACTTCCCGCCGCTGTCCGCGCGGCGGCGCTGACTAAGCGAGACGAACATGGCGCGAACCGCGACCGGCGAATCCGTCTTCTGCCGAGTAGTGCGCGTTCTGGAGGCGTTCGACCCGGACACCCCCGCGCTGCGGGTCGGCGAGATCGCGCGGCGGTCCGGTCTGCATGTCGCCACGGCCTCGCGGCTGGTCGAGGAGCTCGTCTCCCACGGCTGGCTGCGGCGGGAACCCGACCGCAAGGTCCGGATCGGGGTCCGGCTGTGGGAGTTGGCGTCGCGCGCGTCCCCCACACTGGGCCTGCGCGAGGCCGTGATGCCATTTCTCGAGGACCTGCATGCCGTGGTCGGACATCACGCGCAGCTGGGTGTGCTCGACGGGCACGAGGTCCTGTTCGTCGAACGGCTCTCCGCCCCCGGCGCGGTCATCAACATCACGCGGATCGCGGGACGCTTGGCGCTGCACACCTCGTCCTCGGGACTCGTCCTGCTCGCCTTTGGTCCCGCCGACCTGCAGGAGCGCATCCTCGCCGGGCCGCTGCCCGCCTACACCGAGAACACGATCAGCAACTCGCAGCGGCTGCGCTCGTTCCTCGCGGAGGTACGCCGGACCGGCTACGCGTTCTGCCCCGGGTTCATCGACGAGCGAGCCGCCGGAATCGCCGTGCCGATACGTGATCCCGCCAACCGGGCCGTGGCCGCGATGTCGGTCATCGTGCCCAACGACGAGAACGCGCGCATGCAGATTCCGGCCCTGCAGGCGGCCGCTCGCGGCGTCACACGGGCGATGGGCAGGGCCGCGGGACCGACTTTTCTCTCAATGGTTGAGAAGAGTGTGGAGGATGCCGCCCCTCCCGGCTCATCCTCGGATTCTGCTGGACGAATGCGAGGAATATCACAATGATGCCGGCGATGCGGCTCGACCTGGTGGTGTCGGCCAAGGACGAGGTGGCCGACGGAGTCGTCACCCTGACGCTGACGCACGCCGACGGCCGGAGGCTGCCCGACTGGGCGCCGGGCGCGCACATCGACGTGGTGCTGCCGAACGGGCTGACCCGGCAGTACTCCCTCTGCGGTGACCGCTGGGATCCCCACGGTTACCGGATCGGTGTCCTCCGCGAGCCCGCCGGACGGGGCGGCTCGGCCTACATCCACCAGACCCTGCGAGCCGGGGACCGGGTGGCGATCGGCGGACCGCGCAACAACTTCCGGCTCGTGCCGTCGGAGGACTACGTGTTCGTCGCGGGCGGCATCGGGATCACGCCGCTGCTGCCCATGATCCACCAGGCTGAGTCGCTCGGTGCGCGCTGGCGGCTGCTCTACGGCGGCCGCTCCCGGGCGACGATGGCGTTCCTGGACGAGCTGGCCGCCTACGGCGACAAGGTGACCGTGGTGCCGCAGGACGAGCAGGGCCTGCTCGACCTGCGGGGATGGCTGCCGGCCGCGGGCCTCGCGGCGAAGGTCTACTGCTGCGGACCCGAGGGGCTGCTCGCCGCGATGGAACGCCATTGTTCGCACTACCCGCCTGGGCAGTTGCGCACCGAGCGGTTCGTACCCAAGGAGAATCACGCCCCCGTTCGGACGGAGCCGTTCCAGCTCGAGCTCAGGCGCTCGGGCCGGATGGTGGAGGTGCCGCCGGGCCGGTCCGTGTTGGACGCGATCACCCGCGCCGGGGTGAACGTGCTGTCCTCGTGCCGGAAGGGCGTCTGCGGCACCTGCGAGACCACGGTGCTGGAGGGCGAGGCGGACCATCGTGACTCGCTGCTCGACGACGACGAGCGGGCCGCGGGTGACCACATGTTCGTCTGCGTGTCGAGTTCGCTGTCCGACCGTCTCGTCCTGGACCTGTGACCAGTCTCTTCTCCGGAAGGCCCGCCATGACCACTGCCGCCCTCCCCCGAAACCTTCCGACATCCGACGTCGACCCGTTCTCGCACGAGGTGCTCGAAAGTCCCACCGGGTTCCAGGCCGAGCTCCGCGACGCCGGACCGGTCGTGTACCTGACCCGCTACGACGTTTACGCGCTCGCCCGCTACGAGCACGTCCACGCCGCGCTGATCGACTGGCAGGCGTTCCAATCCGCCGCCGGTGTGGGGTTGTCCAACTTCCGGTACGAGAAGCCGTGGCGGCCGCCGAGCCTGCTGCTGGAGGCCGACCCGCCTCGGCACGACGCGCCCCGCGCGGTCCTGTCGAAGATCCTCGGCCCGCGCGCGCTGCGGAAACTGCGCGAAGACTGGTTCGCCGACGCCGCCGACCTGGTCGACGAGGTGCTCCGCGACCGCGAGTTCGACGCCGCCCAGCGCCTGGCCGCCGCGTTCCCGTTGCGGGTCTTCCCGGACGCGGTCGGCATCTCAAGGGAGGGCCGGGAGAACCTGCTGCCCTACGGCGACCACATCTTCAACGCGTTCGGCCCGCCCAACGACCTGGTGGAGAAGGGCGTGCCGCGGGTGCCGGAGCTGTCGGCGTGGGCCAACGCGCGATGTGCGCGTGAGGCGCTCGCCGAAACGGGCTTCGGGGCGCAGATCTGGGCGGCCGCCGATCGCGGCGACATCACCCACGCGCAGGCGCCGCTCGTGGTGCGGAGCCTGCTGTCGGCGGGCGTGGACACCACCGTGCACGGCCTGGCCGCGGTGCTCTACGGGTTCGCCGCCCATCCCGACCGGTGGCAGCGGCTGCGGGCCGAGCCGTCACTCGCGCGGGTCGCCTTCGACGAGGCAGTGCGCTGGGAGTCGCCGGTCCAGACGTTCTTCCGGACCGCGACCACCGACGTCGAGATCGGGGACACCGTCATCCCGGGCGGCAAGAAGATCCTCATGTTCCTGGGCGCGGCGAACCGCGACCCCCGCCGGTGGAGCGATCCCGACTCCTTCGACCTGTCCCGCGACCCCTCCGGTCACGTCGGATTCGGCATGGGGCTGCACCAATGCGTGGGTCAGCACATCGCGCGGCTGGAGGCGGAGGCGCTGCTGACGGCGCTCGCGAAGCGGGTGAAGCGGATCGACATCGCCGGGCCGACGAAACGCCACCACAACAACACCCTCCGCGCATGGGAATCGCTCCCGGTCCGCCTCGAACCGGCCTGAGCCCGCACACCGCCGAGGAAGCAGGAGGGCAATGATGTCCGGAACACCACAGTGAGCAAGGAATACGACTACATCGTGGTCGGTGCCGGAACGGCCGGATGTGTGGTGGCCGCCCGGCTTTCCGCCGATCCCGACACGACCGTGCTGCTCGCCGAGGCCGGCCGCGCGGCCGACCGGAACCTGTTGGTCCGGTTGCCTCTGGGGGTGGGTCTGCTCCCGAAGCGGACCGACTTGAGCTGGAACTACCGGACGGACCCCGAGCCGGGACTCGATGGCCGGCGCATCGATGTTCCCCGTGGGCGGCTTGTCGGAGGGACGGGGTCGATCAATGGGTCGACCCACGTGCGCGCCCATCGCCTCGACTACGACGACTGGGTGGCCAAGGGCGCCGTCGGCTGGGGCTACGACGACCTGCTCCCGTATTTCCGGCGGTCGGAGCGCAACTGGCGCGGAAGCAGTGACCAGCACGGCGACTCCGGGCCGGTCAACGTCATCGCCCCGACCCGGCGCGGAGCCTTCGGGCGGCGGCTCGACAACGCCGCACGAACCCTGGGGATCGCCTTCCCCGACGACGCCCAGGCCGGCGACCCCACTGGCGCAGGCCCGAGCGAGGTCGCCATCTGGCGAAGCCGGAGGCACAGCACCGCGGCCGCGTACCTGCGGCCCGTGCTGAAGCATCGCCCCAATCTGGCGCTGCTGACCGGCGTGACGGTCGGTTCGGTCGTGATCGAGGGCGGTCGGGCCGTCGGCGTGGAACTGCACAAGGACGGAGACCGCCGGGTGGTCCGTGCCGCCCGTGAGGTGGTGCTCTCCGCCGGTACGTACAGCACGCCGCAACTGCTGATGCGCTCGGGAATCGGCCCGGCCGAGCATCTGCGCGAGCACGGCATCAGCCCCGTCGTCGATCTCCCCGGGGTCGGCGGCAATCTGCAGGATCACCCCGCGGCGCCGGTGGTGTTCAACGTCACCGAGCCGGTCACCTTCCATGAGCGACTGCGCGCCGACCGTCTCCTGTGGAACGGGCTGCGGTGGCTGCTGACAGGCGCGGGGCCGCTCGGTGAGATGCCGGAGCTGCTGTCGGTCTACCTGCGCACCCGTCCCGAGCTGGACCGCCCGGACGGCTTTCTCGCCATCCTGGCCGGCGGTTTCGACGCCAGGCCCTGGTTCCCCGGCATCAAGCCGCTGCGCGACCGGCACTGCCTGGCTCTGAACGCGGTGGCCACGCCGCGCAGCCGCGGCGATGTCCGGCTCGGCTCCGCCGACCCGACCGCCCCGCCGCGCTCCCGCCGTTCGCCATCCAGGCCGCCGTCACGCGAGTGTGGGTGACGAACGGGGCGGGCTGGCGGCTGGCGCACATGCAGCTGGCGCGCCGTCAGCCGCCGGGATGATCCAAAGCGCCGACATCGAGGGCGTCCCTGGCCTGCTTCTTCCTGGTTTCTTCGGCAACGTCGAGCAGCAGGCTTGCCGTCGAGCTCGGCGCGGACCAGTGTGCGGACCGTCGGCACCTTGTCCTCGGGTGCCCTCCCGGTATGAGCTGCTTAGCTGGCTGGGCTTCCGCTGGGGCGGTAGATGGTTCTTGAGAACGGTCCTTTAGGTGGTGTCTGAGGAAGAGGTGGCGGTCGCCATCAGGGTGAGGGCGGCGTTGCGGGCCTGTCTGGCTGTGTCGATGGTGCGGTCGGTGTCGGCTGTGCGGTGGTGTGCGGCGACGATGGTCGCGCCCTCGACCAGCATGAGGAGCTGGCGGCCCAGAACGCCCGGATCGGTGGCTCCGGCGCGGGCGGCGATGCCGGTGAGCAGATCGAGGTAGCGGTCCAGGTGCCGTGCGGTGATGGCGCGCACGGTCTCGTCGTGGTGCTGGGCGGCCGCGTTCACCATCGCGCAGCCGCGGAAGGCCGGCTCGCTGTACCACTGCTGGAGGGCGTCGAAGACCGCAGCCAACTGGTCGGCGGGGTCGTCTCCGGCCGCCGCGACGGCCTCGGTCAGCCAGCCGGTCACCCGGTCGCTGCGCGCCTCCAGCATGGCCTGGACGAGCCCGTCCTTGGTGCCGAAGTGCCGGTAGAGCGTTTCCTTGGACACTCCGATGCGGGTGCACAGCTCGGCGACGCCGACGCCGTCGAGCCCGCGCTCGTACAGCACCAGGGTGGCCGCTTGGAGGATGGTGGCGCGGGTGCGCGCCGGGTCGATCGTCGTTCCCTTCGCAACTGGCACCCCCCAGATGGTACCGGCCGGTTCGATCAACTGCTACGGTCGCAGATCGTACCGATCGGTTCGATCTTCGGGGTGTGATGCATGAACACTGTTCGTCTGCGTGACCATGACGTCTTGGCCGCCCTGCCCAGGACCGCCCCCGGTGGACGCCGGGCGCGCTCATCGGCGTCGGACCGGTGAAGTCGCCGGTCTGGCAGGCGGTGCGGCTGGCTTTCGGGACGACTTCGGCTCTTGGGCTCGCACGTTTCGCCTATGGGCTGCTGCTGCCGGCCATGCGCGACGATCTGCGCTGGAGCCTGACCCAAGCCGGGGCGATGAGCGCCGCCAACGGGCTCGGCTACCTTCTCGGCGCCTTGGTGACCGCCGTGGTCGTCCGCAGGTGGGGCGCCGCGGCCACCTTCCGCTGGGGCATGGTCCTGACCGCGGTCGCGCTGGCCGCCACCGCGGTCACCGGTGACTACCTGGCGCTACTGACCGCCAGGGCCGCAGCGGGGGCGACGGGGGCGGTCGTGTTCATCACCGGCGGTGTGATCGCATCGCGCATCGCCGCCCGCGCCTCCTCCGGCGCCCCCATCGCCATCTACTTCGCCGGCACCGGACTGGGTATCGTCTTCGGCGGCGCAACCATCCCGGCACTGGGAGCACACTGGCGCGTAGCCTGGATCGGCCTGAGCGTCGCCGCCGCTCTGTCGGCCCTGGTGAGCTGGACCGCCGCGCGCACCGACGCAGACGCGCCGGCCGCCACCGCCGGGCGGGCGCGGGTGCGCCCGCTGTGGCGGACGGCCCTGGCCTACCTGCTGTTCGCAGCCGGATACATCACCTACATCACCTTCCTGTCCGCCTATCTCGCCGACCGGCACGCCCCGCTCGCGCAGGTGACGCTCACCTGGACGGCCCTGGGGCTGGCCGTGGTGGCGGCGCCCGCGCTGTGGAGCCGTCCCATCACCCACTGGCCCGGCAGCACGGCCCTCGCCGCGCTGCTGGCCATCCTCGCCGGTGGAGCGGCGCTCGCCCTGGCATCCCCGGCGCTGCCGGTCATCGTGGCCTCCGCGATCGTCTACGGGGCGACGTTCATGGGCGTTCCCGCCGCAGTCACCGCGCTCATCAGGAACGGCACCCCGCCGGCCGACTGGACGGCCACGCTGGCGGCCTTCACCACCGTGTTCGCAGCCGGGCAGACCGCCGGCCCCTGGATCGCCGGCGTCCTGGCCGATCACACCTCGACCGACGCCACGGTGGCGTGGACCGCGATCCTGTGCGCCGCGGCGGCTGCGATCGCCGCCCCCGCACGCCGTGCGCGCCCCGTACCGCCGACCACGGCGGCCGGTCCACTGCCGCCCAGACAGGGCACCACCGCCGGGACCCGCCGGTCCGGCACCTGAGAGCACACACGCCTGGCCTCCCCCGGCCCGGCCTCGAGAGAAAGGAAACGGTAGTGACGACATTCGTTCTGATTCCCGGCATGTGCCATGGCGGCTGGTGCTTCGAAGAGCTCACCGGACAGTTGCGCCTTCACGGGCACCGCGTATACCCGCTGACCTTGACCGGGCTCAGCGAGCGCAGCCATCTGCTGCACGGCGGAGTGAACCTGGAGACCCACATCCAGGACGTGACCGGCGTGCTGGCGGCCGAGCACATCGAGGGCGCGGTGCTGGTCGGCCACAGCTACGGAGGAATGGTGATCACCGGGGTCGCCGACCGCGCGCCGAACCGGGTGGACTCACTGGTCTACCTGGACGCCGTCGTGCCGCGGCATGGCGATTCCATGTGGAGCCTGGTCTCCGACAATGAGCGGCAGTGGTACCTGGACGTGGTCGAGACCGGAGACGCCGTGCGCCCGCTGCCCTTCTTCGATCCGCGGGCCACGCCCCACCCACTCGCCTCGCTCCTCCAACCGCTCCAGACCACCGGCGACCTCATGCACATCCGGCGCAACGTCTATGTGTACGCGGCGGGGTGGCAGAGCCAATCGCCGTTCACCCCCACCTACCAGCGGCTACGTGACGACCCCTCATGGACCGCCCACGCGCTTGACAGCGGACACAACCTCATGCGGGACGCCCCGCAGGACCTGCTGAAGATCCTGCTCGAGACCGGCGAACCCGGCCACGCCCAAACGAGCTGACCGCACAGGCGTCCTACTACCGAACCAGGCCCCGGGGCCAAATCGTCCACGCCCTCGAACAGTCGGTCGACTGCACCTGGCGTCGGCCCGCACTCGCCGACGGGTGCGGGGTGAGATTGAAACGGGTGCAGCAGGCGCCGGATCCGCCGTGTCGGGCGTCACCGCTCGGTGGTGCGGCGAACCTCCCGGGCGGCGTCCTTGGCTTTCTCGCCGACCTGCTTGGCACCACCCGCGACGCGGTCCTTGCGGCCCTCCGCCTCAAGGTCAGGATCGCGCGTCTCGCGCCCCGCGTTCTCCTTGGCGCGCCCCTTGGCACGCTGTGTCCTGTTCTTCAGCTTGTCGAGCAGACCCATGGTGCCTCCTCTCCGGCCGGCGCCGCGGTCTGCGGCTCGTACCGGCCACGAGTACCGCGTGCCCGCCGCGGCCCGATCTATTCACCCTGACGGCTCCCGGCTGCCGAATCCTGCGTCTGCGACCTGCAGGTACTCGTGGTTGAGCCCGCCAAGTCGATCACGGCGCAGCCGTGAACGTCGTCGAGTGGAGTCGTGTCGCTATGCCCGTGGGGACCTGGCAATAGCAACGTGGATTCGCATGCAAAGAAAATGGCACGAATGGTGGACTTCTCAACCGACGGTCAGGGTTCGAATCGCTCTGGGCGCGCCTCTTCGCCGCGCTCGCACGGTACTGAGCAGGTACTGAGCAGGATGCTCGCGTACGGTGCGGCGCGGCGAACGAGCGTGGACCTATGGGGTTGCGACGGGCCGGCCGGTCACAGTGAGGCCGGGGCCAGGACGGCGATGGTGGCGAGCAGCGGCGCGACCAGGACCGTGAGGACGCAGTAGCGGAGCAGCCGGCGCTGGAACGCGGTGCGGTCGTCGACCTGCGCGTTGGCCAGGACCATGACGCCGTTGCTGGAGAAGGGGCTGACGTCGACGACGACGGTGCAGAAGGACAGTGCCGCGACCAGCGCGATGGTGGGCAGTTCGCCCGACATCAGCATGGGCGCGGCGAGCGGGAGGACGACGCCCAGCGTGCCGATCGAGGAGCCGATGGCCGAGATCGCCGCGACGGCCAGGCAGAGCACCAGCCCGGTGAGCAGCGGCGAGCCCAGGGACGAGGCGGCCTTGCCCATGTACTCCAGGGTGCCGTTCTTCTCCAGGACGCTCATGTAGGTCAACATGCCGCACACCAGGACGACGGCCGACCAGCTGACGTTGTTGATCGCGCTCTTGTGCCGTTCGGGGGCGAACACCAGCAGGACGGCCGCGATGCACATCGAGGCGATGCCGACGTCCACGCCGAAGACCGCCGCGCTCACGAACAGGATCAGCATTCCGGTGAGCGTGAGCACGCGCAGGGGTGTGAAACCGGCCGGCTGGTCGTCGGCTTCCATGGGGCGGAGCGCCACCGTCGCGCCGGCCAGCGGCGGGGCGGTCATCGTGATCCCGCCGGCCTCACCGGACGAGGGGGCCGGGCCGGAAGGTGGGGCGGCGCCTGCGCCGAGCCCGGTGTCATCGGGTGCCGGGTCGGGTTCGGCGGCGCGCAGTAGACCACGGCCGCGTACGAGGAAGAGGGCGGCGGCCATGAGGAAGTTCAGGCCGAGCGGGATGAGGAACAGCGCGGCCGGGCTGACCGACAGTCCCCTTTCGGAGAGCCAGCCGTTGACGAAGGCTCCGTAGACGGTGATCGGGGAGAACGCGGCACCGAGCACGCCATGGCTGATCATCATGCCCATGAGCAGCGGGTCGATCTTGTATCTCTTGGCGATGGGCATCGCGATCGGGGCCAGCATGCCGACGGCCAGCACGGATCCGAGCGACATGAGCACGGCGCCCAGGACGAACATCAGCCACACCACGGCCCAGCGTCTCCCGCGGACGGCCTTCACCATGCCGGTGACGAGGAGGTCGATGCTGCCGTTGGCGCGGGCGATGCCGAACAGCAGGGTGATGCCGACGATGATGACGAAGATGTTGGCCGGGAACTCCCCGAGGATGTCGTCGATCGACATCCCGGACAGGAGTGGTCCGATGACGAAGGCGGCGGCGAAGGCCAGCACGCCCATGTTGATCGAGGTGAGGGTGGCGATCGTGAACAGTGCCACGAGGGCGAATATGGAGATGAAATAGGTCATGGGTGACCCCTTAGGGCTGGGGTGGATGTGTCGGGTCCCCGTTGGGTGCGTTGCTCGGCGGGTCAGGTCACGTGGCGGTCCGGCGGCCGCGGGTGGCGTGGACCACGTCGGCGACGTCGTCGGCGCTGTTGAGCAGGTGAACGAGCTCCGCCTCGGCCCGGACGCCGGCCAGGCAGTGCTCGACGACGTCCGGGAAGGCGTCGTGCGGGATGACGCACACGCCGTCGTCGTCGGCGACGAGGTAGTCGCCGGGACGTACGAGCCGCCCGGACAGCGAGACCGGCCCGTTGAGCTCCACGGTCTCCATCCGGTGCCTGGCACAGGCCGGGTTGCGGCCGGTGCTCCACACCGGAAAGCCGAGTTCCCGCAGGGTCGCGCTGTCGCGTACGGCCCCGTCGATCACGCAGCCCGCCAGGCCGGCCAGCGCGGCCCAGCGGGCGGAGAGCCCGCCGAAGACGGCGATGTCCCGGCAGGCGGAGGCGTCCATCACGGCGATGTCGCCGGGGCCGGCGAGACCGTAGAGATCGCGGTCCCCGGTGATCACGGGCGAGCGTCGCTCCCGGTGGGCGGTGACGTCACCGCCGAGGGCCGCGTACCGCAGGGTGACCGCGGGGCCGCAGACCGGGCCGGTCCCGGCCGCGCGGGCGAGGCGATGGCCGGGGATCGCCGCGCCGACGCCCAGGTGGTCGAGCGCGTCGGCGACGGCGGAGGTGACGTCGGGCACCGCGCGCAGCCGGACGACGAGATCGTCGTCGTGCCGGTCGATCCGCCGGGTGGCGATGCGTCCGGACGGGACGATGCCGGGCATGCGGGTGCCGTCTCCGGGCGGTGCGGGGTCGCGGTCGGCGGTCATGGCGCCGCCACGGTGCGGGGGACGGTGGGCAGCGCCGGCCGCCGGGTCCGTTCGTAGGCTTCGACGGCGTCGAGGTGGCGCAGGGACAGGGCGATGTCGTCGAGGCCGTCGAGCAGGCGCCGGCGCTGGTGGTCGTCGAACTCGAAGCCCAGCCGGAACTCCGCCGCCGTGATCTCGCGCCGGCGCAGGTCGGCGGTGGCGAGTGTGCCGGGGGCCGCTTCGACGATCTGCCACAGCCGTTCGATGTCCGGCCGGGGGAGGGTCACGGCGAGCAGGCCGTTGTTGAGGCAGTTGCCGCGGAAGATGTCGCCGAAGCGTTCGGCGATGACAACGCGGAAGCCGTAGTCGCGCAGGGCCCACACGGCCATCTCGCGGGAGGATCCGACGCCGAAGTTCTTCCCGGCGATGAGGATCGTCGCCCCTCGGTATTCCGGGCGGTTCAGGACGAAGTCCGGGTCGGCGCGCTTGTCGGCCAGCAGGGCGTCGGCGAAACCGGTGCGGGAGACGCCGGAGCAGAACCGGGCCGGGAAGAGCACGTCGGTGTCCACGTCCGTCATGCGGAGCGGCACGGCGACACCGGTATGGGTCTGGAAGGGGTCCATGATCAGGTCTCCAGGTCGGCGGGGTCGGTGAGCCGGCCCGCGACGGCGGTGGCGGCGGCGACGGCGGGCGAGACGATGTGCGTGCGGATGCCGGGTCCCTGGCGGCCCTCGAAGTTGCGGTTGCTGGTGGAGGCGGTGCGTGTTCCGGCGGCGGGCCGGTCCTCGTTGAGCCCGATGCACATGGAGCACCCGGAGTGCCGGAGGTCCACGCCCGCCTCGGCGAAGACGTCGGCCAGCCCCTCCTCGCGCGCCTGACGGCGTACGGCCTCCGAGCCGGGGACGATCACCATTCGCATGCCCGGGGCCACCGAACGGCCGCGCAGGACGGCCGCGGCCTCCCGCAGGTCCTCGATCCGGCCGTTGGTGCAGGACCCGATGAACACCACATCGATGGGAACGCTCTTCAGGGGGGTGCCGGGGGTGAGGCCCATGTAGTCCAGAGCCCTCTCGGCGGCGGCCCGTCCGGCGGGGTCGGGCATGGCCGCCGGGTCCGGGACCGACGCGGTGAGCGGGACGGTCTGCGCCGGGTTGGTCCCCCAGCTCACGCGCGGCACGACGGCCGCGGCGTCCAGGTGGACCTCCTTGTCGAACGTGGCGTCGGGATCGGACACCAGCGTCCGCCAGTACCGCGCCTCGCGCTCGAACTCCTCGCCTTCGGGGGTGTACGGGCGTCCGCGCAGGTATTCGACGGTGGTCTCGTCGGGCGCGATGATCCCGGCGCGGGCGCCGGCCTCGACGGCCATGTTGCACACCGTCATGCGGCCCTCCATGGACAGCGCCCGGACGGCTTCGCCCGCGAACTCGACGATGTGCCCCTGCGCCCCCGCGGTGCCGATCCGCTCGATGACGGCCAGCACGAGGTCCTTGGCGGACACGCCCGCCCGCAGCGTCCCGTCGGTCGTGACGCGCATGGTCGCGGGGCGTTCCAGCCGTAGCGTCTGGGTGGCCAGGACGTGCTCGACCTGGCTGGTCCCGATTCCGAAGGCGAGCGTGCCGAAGGCGCCGTGGGTGGTGGTGTGGGAGTCGCAGCAGGCGACCGTCATGCCCGGCTGCGTCAGTCCAAGCTCTGGGCCGATCACGTGGACGATCCCCCGGCGCTCGGCGCCGAGTGAGTAGAGCTCGATGCCGAACTCCGCGCAGTTGCGGCGGATCGACTCAAGGTAGTGGCGGGCCGCCGGGTCGCTGATGGGCTTGGTGAGATCGTCGGTCGGGGTGTCGTGGTCCTCGGTCGCCAGCGTGAGGTCGGGCCGGCGTACCGTGCGCCCCGCGGCGCGCAGCCCGTCGAACGCCTGCGGGGTGTTGACCTCGTGGAGCAGATGCAGATCGACATAAAGGAGATCGGGCTCGCCTTCCGCCCGATGCACGACGTGCCGATCCCATATCTTCTCGGCCAGCGTCCGGCCCATATATACGCCTCCAGAATAGGCGGGCGGCCGCGGTATTCGGTATTCCCGGCGGCCCCGGTGGTGCGGGCTGTTTGAATGGGGCGCAGCATAGGCTGCGAAACTCCGGATTAGCCAACCCTTACCTGCATTTTTGAGCCAGTGGCCCATGGGCGGGCGCCTCGGCGGCTCCACGCTTGGGCACCTGGTACAGCGCTCCAGGGGAGGGCCCGGTTCCGTACGTCCCGCCACGGTGAGGCCAGGCGGGTGCCCCGTGTCACGCGGGCCCCGCCAGGCCCGGACCGGCGCGGACACCGCCGCCGAACCGGCACTATTCTCGCAGATCAACGACGTTTCCACGTTCCGAGCGGACCCCGCGCCCAGCGGCGGGGCCGGTTGAGGAGGCTCCGGTGGCTCGACCTGGCAGGCCCGAACTGGAACTGCTGCGGCTCATGATCAGCGCGCCCAGGGTCGGGGTGCGCGAGTGGGCACGACGGGCCGGCATCGCGCGGGGCACCGCCCAGGCCCGGATCGAGCGGTTGCAGGCCGGCGGCGTGATCACCTCCTACCGCCCGCACCTGTCCGCGGCGGCGCTGGGGTACCCGGTGACCGCCTACGTGCACGTGTACGTGTCCCAGGACGAGGTCGACGGCACAGTGGAGCAGCTCGCGACGATCCCCGAGCTTCTGGAGGCGAACTCCATCGCCGGTGACGCCGACCTGCTGTGCAGGGTCATCGCGCGCGACAACCTGCATCTGGAGACCGTCCTGCAGCGCGTGATCGCCACGAGGGGCGTGCAGCGCACGCGGTCGGAGATCGTGCTCAACCGCCGCATCGAGCCGCGGGTCGTCCCCCTCCTGGACGCCCTGATCCGCGACACCGACTGACGCCCGTCCCGCTGAGCCAGATGCCCAGTCGCACCGCCCCGGTCCCGGGGGTCACTGGGCAGCCGGTCCAGAATTCTCTGCATCGCTTGACTGTCCACCGGCCGCTCGCATTTACTGCTCGCCCACCCGAGCACTGGAAGTGGGGTGCCCAATGGCGGCCTTCTCTCTGGACGACCGTTACGTTGTTGAGGACGGTTCCATTTACGTCACCGGAATCCAGGCGCTGGTGCGGATGCTTCTCGACCGCGCCAGGCATGAGCGGCGCGAAGGCCGGGAGCACGACATCTATGTCACCGGATACGAGGGCTCGCCGCTCGCCGGCTACGACCTGGAACTGGGCCGCCGCAAGGCGATGCTGGCCGACCATCGGATCCTGCACCAGCCGGCGCTCAACGAGGAGCTGGCCGCCACGGCGCTGGCGGGCACCCAACTGGCCGGACAGGTCGCGAAGTTGCGCGGCGACGGCGTGACCGGAATCTGGTACGGGAAGGCGCCCGGCCTCGACCGGGCCACCGACGCCATCCGCCACGCCAACCTGACCGGCACCTCCCCGCGGGGCGGGGTGGTGGCGCTGGTGGGCGACGACCCGTCGGCGAAGTCGTCGAGCTTCCCGTGCTCGTCGGAGATGGCCATCGCGGACCTGCAGATGCCCGCCCTGTATCCGGCCGACGCGCAGGACGTCCTGGAACACGGGATGCACGCCGTGGAGCTGTCGCGCGCCTGCGGGCTGTGGTCCGCGATGAAGATCGCCACCAACGTCGCCGACGGGGCCGCCGGCGCCCGCGTGGTCCCGCGGTGGACGCCGCCGGACCTGACCGGGCTCGGCGACGGCCTGGTCGCCTACCGGCACAGCCCGCACGCGCGGCTCGTCGGCCCCGCCCTCGCCGCGCTGGAGCGGAGCCTCGTCGAGCAGCGGATACCGCTGGCGATCGAGTACATCAGGCGCAGCGGCCTCAACCGGATCTCAGGTGCCACGGGCGAGGCCCGCATCGGAGTCGTCGCGTCCGGCAAGACCTATCTGGACGTCCGGCAGGCGCTCGGCGCGCTCGGGCTGGACGATCGGGCACTCGGCCGCCACGGGATCCGCCTCCTCAAGCTCGGCGCGATCTGGCCGCTCGAACCGCGCGTCGTCCGCGAGTTCGCCGACGGCCTGCACGAGATCATCGTGGTGGAGGACAAGCGGCCCTTCATCGAGTCCGGGATCAAGGAGATCCTCTACGGGGTCCCAGGCGCCCCGCGGGTGCACGGCAAATGGGACCCGGAAGGCAAGCGCCTGTTCAGCGGCACGGGAGAGTTGGACCCCGACGCGGTGGCCGCCGGCCTGGCCCGCAGGCTGCGCTCGTTCGGCGACATCGATCCCGTGCACCGATGGCAGGAAGAACGGCCGCCGACGCGGATCACGCTTCCGCTGGCCGCCCGCACCCCCTACTTCTGCTCCGGCTGCCCGCACAACTCCTCGACCAAGGTTCCGGACGACGCCCTGGTCGGCGGCGGTATCGGCTGCCACGCCATGGTTCTGATGATGCCCGAGGCCCAGACCGGCAACGTCACGGGCCTGTGCCAGATGGGCGGCGAAGGCGCGCAGTGGATCGGGATGGCGCCGTTCGTCGACACGCGGCACTTCATCCAGAACATCGGCGACGGCACCTTCGCCCACTCCGGCAGCCTCGCCGTCCGCGCCGCCGCGGCGGCGGGCGTCAACATCACCTACAAGCTGCTCTACAACTCCGCCGTCGCCATGACGGGCGGGCAGGACGCGGTCGGCGCGATGCCGGTCGAGCGGATCGCGGCGCTGCTGCTCCTCGAGGGCGCCCGGCGCGTCGTGATCACCACCGAGCGGCCGGCCCGCGTCCGCCGGGCCCTGCGCTCGCTCCCCGGCCGCTTCCGCACCGGCGACATCACCGTGCGCCATCGGGACGACCTGGTCGACGCGCAGTCCGAGCTCGCCGCCGTCCCCGGGGTGACGGTCCTCATCCACGACCAGGAATGCGCGGCGGAGAAGCGGCGCAAGCGCAAGCGCGGCAAGGCCCCCACCCCGCACCGCCGCGTCGTGATCAACGAGCGGGTCTGCGAGGGATGCGGCGACTGCGGCCGCAAGTCCAACTGCCTGTCGGTCCAGCCGGTCACCACACGGTTCGGGCGCAAGACCCGGATCCACCAATCCTCCTGCAACCTCGACTTCTCCTGCCTGGACGGCGACTGCCCCTCCTTCGTCACGGTCGAGCCGGGCGACTCGGCACGCCGCTCCCGCGATGCCGCGGACGTGCCCGACTCCCCGCCCGAGCCCGAACGGCGGCCCGACGCCGGCAGGTTCTCCGTCCGCATCACCGGGATCGGCGGCACCGGAATCGTCACCGTCGCCCAGATCCTCGCCACGGCCGCCACGATCGACGGCCTCGCGGTCCGCACCCTCGACCAGACGGGACTGGCGCAGAAGGGCGGCGCGGTGATCTCCGACCTGAAGATCGGCAGGGAGCGGGCCGAACTCGCCGCGAAGCTCGCCGAAGGCGAGTGCGACCTCTACCTCGGCTGCGACTCGCTCGTCGCGACCGATCCGGCCAACCTCAAGGTCACCGACCCCGCCCGCACGGTGGCCGTGGTCTCAACCGCCGAGGTGCCGACCGGCGGCATGATCGTCGACCCCGGTGCCTCCTACCCCGCGGAGCGGGAGATCCGCTCCGCCATCGACGGCGAGGTGGCCCGCGCCCATTACCTCGCGGCCGACCGGCTGGCCGAGAACACGCTCGACGACGCGCAGTTCGCCAACATCATCCTGGTGGGCGCCGCGTACCAGGCGGGCACGCTGCCCATCACCGCCGAGGCGATCGAGAAGGCCATCGAACTCAACGGCGTCGCGGTCGAGGCGAACATCGCCGCGTTCCGCCACGGCCGGCGCGCCCTCCTCGCCGACGGAGCCGGGACCGAAACCGGCGGCGACACCGGACTCGCCCGCATCCTCGACGTCCGCGCGGCCGATCTGACCGCCTACCAGAACGAACGCTACGCCGCCGCGTACAGTGCGTTCATCGAGCGCGTCCGCGACGCCGAGGACGAGGCGGTCCCCGGCTCGGAGGCGTTCACCGAGGCGGTCGCCCGCAACCTGTACAAGCTCATGGCGTACAAGGACGAGTACGAGGTGGCCCGGCTCTGCCTGGACCCGGCGTTCCACTCCGAGGTGGCCGACCGTTTCGGCGCCGGCAGCAAGATCAAGTACCGCCTTCACCCACCGGTCCTCAGGGCCCTCGGCATGCAACGGAAGATCGCACTGGGACCGTGGGCGCATCCCGTCTTCCACGCCCTCTACGCGATGCGCGCGCTGCGCGGCACCCGCCTCGACCCCTTCGGCCGGGCCGCCGTACGCCGCACGGAACGCGAACTCGTGAGCGAATACCGCACCGCCGTCGACCGCGTCCTCTCCGTTCTGGACGAGGAGACCCTCCCCATCGCGGTCGAGATCGCCGAACTCCCCGATCTCGTCCGCGGGTACGAGGACATCAAACTCGGCAACGTGGCGATCTTCCGAGAAAGGCTTGAGAAGTCCCTCGCGCTCCTGCCCGAGACTCACGCCACCCGGCACGGGTGAGCGCCACGGCACCTCAACGCCCGCCTCAGCCATGGTCGGATGTGGCCGAGGACGGGGTCACTCCACCATCGTCTCGCTGAGGAAGGACCGCTCGGCGCTCGCCAGCACCCTCGCCTTGCCTGTCATCTCGAACGATCCCTCAAGCCGCCGGTCGTCGGAGTCGAGGCCCATGAAGTAGTCGACGCGCGCGGGCTCGACGGCGAACTCGCGTGCGCTGTTGGTGTACCCGAGCTGTGCGGCGGCGAGCTCGAAGCCGACGCGGCGGGATCGCCCCGCCGCCAGCTCGACCCGGCAGAAGCCCGCGAGCTGCTGCGCCGGGCGCGTGACCCCGCGGGTGTTGACGCGGACGTAGAGCTGGACGACCGCGGCGCCGGCGACGGCACCGGTGTTGGTGATCGTCGCACCGATCCGGGCGGTGCCGCCGGTGCCGATCTCCGCATCGCCCGTGAGGTCGGTGAGTGCGAAGTCGGTGTAGCTCAGGCCGTGCCCGAACGGGTACGACGGCGTGGCCTCCAGGTCGAGGTAGAGCCGGTCCACGCCCGGCGGCAGCGGGTTGCGGTAGCCGGTGCCGGCCTTCTGGTGGTGGTACACCGGGACCTGCCCGGTGTGCCGGGGAATGCTGTACGGCAGCTTGCCGTTGGGGTTGACGGCGCCGAACAGGACCTCGGCGACCGTCTTCGGGCCGAACGGGCCACCGTAGGGTGACACCACGATCGCCGAGGCGTTCCTGACCACCTCGGGCAGCGTGTAGGCGCGCCCCTGGACGAGCACGACGACGAGGGGCTTGCCGGTGGCGGCCACCGCCTCGGCGAGGCGGGTCTGCGCGGCCGGCAGCGCGATGTCGGCCGAGTCGCTCGACTCGCCCTCGGTGCGTTCCCCGGTGAACCACAGGCTGGCACCGCCGAGAGCGAGCACGACGACGTCGGAGCGGCGGGCCATGTCGACGGCCCGGTCGAGCGCCTCCTGCCCGAGGGGTCCGGTGAGCGCGCTGCCCCGCTCGACGAGCACGGAGCGACCGAAGGCGGCGATCTCGTCGGCGAGAGCGCGAGCCCCGTAGCGGTCGCGGACGAGCGTTTCGGGATCCACCGGCGGGAACAGCGTGTCGTTCCAGGAATCCATCCCGGGCTCTGTTCCGACCTGGTTGCCGAGCTCGCCCTGCGCCATGCGCAGGGTCATCTCACGCCACGCCGGATAGGTGTAGGTGGGGAACTGCAGCGCGGCGGCCTCGGCATGCGGCCCGATCACCGCGAGGTTCAGCTCTCCGCGCGACGGCGGCAGGAGTCCATCGTTCTTGGCGAGCACCACGGCGCGTCGGGCCAGTTCCTGCGACAGCGCCTCGCCCTCGGCCGCGACGGCGGACACGTCGATGCGCTCCGCCGGATACGGGTTCTCGAAGAGGCCGAGCTCGAACTTGGCGCGCAGCACGCGCAGGACGCAGGCGTCGACGTCACGCTCGTCGACGCCGCCGCGCTTCACCTCGCCGACGAGGGCGTCGCCGTAGCCGTACGGCCGGGGCAGTTCGACGTCCAGCCCGGCCGCGATGGCCAGGCGCCCGGCCTCCTCCGGAGTGGCGGCCGCCCGCTGACGGTTCACCACGTGCTCCAGGGTCGTGTAGTCCGAGGATACGAAGCCGTCGAAGCCGAGCGTCCCGCGCAGCAGGCCGGTGAGCACCTCTCGCGAGATACCCGCGGGGACGTCATCGACATCCGCGTAGGAGTTCATCACGGACTTGAGGCCGGCGAGCCGGATCGCGGCCTCGAACGGGTAGGCGAACAGGTCCCGGGTCCGCCGTGCACCTCCCTCGTAGGCCGACAGGTTGACGCCGCCCGCCGCGAGGCCGTAGCCCAGGAAGTGCTTGGCGGTGGCGATGACACCGTCGGTGAGATCCTCACCCTGAAGCCCCCGGGTATAGGCGACGCTGAACGCGGCGGACAGGTACGGGTCCTCTCCGTAGGTCTCGTGGACGCGGCCCCATCGCGGGTCGAGGGCGATGTCCATGACCGGCGACAGCGCCTGCCGGAACCCCGTGCGGCGCATCTGGCGGCGGATGAGGTCCGCCATCTCTTCGACGAGACCGGGGCTCCAGGTGGCGGCGAGTCCGATCGCGGTCGGGAAGACCATGTGCCCTCCGGCCATGAAGCCGTTGAGCGCCTCCTGGTGGATCAGCGCCGGAATGCCGAGCCGGGTACGGGTCACGTACTGCCGCTGGATCGCGCCGACCAGGCGGGCGAGGCTCGCGGGGTCGTCGGCCGTCAAGCCCGCGACATGCCCCGGCGCCCGCTTGAGCGTCTGCTCCGCTCCGGCGGCGTCCGAGCCGTCCGCGCGGACCAGCGCCCAGGGCCAGACCGCGGTGAGCTGGTCGCACTTCTCCTCGATCGTCATCTCGCGCAGCAGCAGCTCAGCACGGGAGGCGGCCGGCAGGTGCGCGTCGTGGTGGCTCTCAGTGGACATGATCGGGGTCGTCCTCTTCCATCGGGGAGGGCTGAGGAGGGCGGGCGCTGAGCGAATCGAGGATCGCGTCCACCTGGTCCTGGAAGGAATCCGAGCCGGGAGAGAAGTCCCGCGTGGCGAGGACGCGCGCGAGGTCGGCGGCGGGCGCGTCCAGGTGTGCGCCGAGCCAACCGGCGGCTTGCGCCTCGCCTTCGGGTGCGATGCCGCTGTCCACGACGGCGGGCCATATGACCGGGTCGTCGAGCACGTCGCGGATGGTGCCGGCACAGCGTGGGGCGGAGGGAGGCCTGATCGGATCGGCCGTTCTCCAGTGATGGTCGCCGTGCTCGACCTTCTCGGGTTCGACGGCACCGGGGAGGTGCACGTGCGCGGTGGCCCCGACCGGAACGCGCACGTCCAGGCGGAACCACCCGTCATCGCGCACCCAGGCGACGCGTGCCTCGCCGTAGGGCGTGAGGTGCCGCGCCGACGCGGAGGTGAGCGCGGCGGACGGCTGCGGCCGCACCAGGATCTCGCGGTAGCCGGGTGCGGCCGGTGCGAGGCCGGCGACCCGGCGGTGCAGCCAGTCCGCGACCGCGCCGAGCGCGTAGTGGTTGAAGGACGTCATCTCACCGGGGTTGATGCTCCCATCGGGCAGCATGCTGTCCCAGCGTTCCCAGATCGTCGTGGCGCCCATGGTCACCGGGTAGAGCCACGACGGGCACCCCGTCTGAAGCAGCAGCCGGTAGGCGACGTTCATGTGCCCGGTGGCGGCCAGCGCGTCGGTCACCAAGGGGGTGCCCACGAACCCGGTGCTGATCCGGAACCCGCTCGTGCGCACCAGGTCGGCCAGGCGGCGCCCGGCCTCCTTGCGCTGCTCATCACCCGGGAGCAGGGCCCATTCGATCGCCAGGGCGTAGACGGTCTGCGCGTCGGACAGCACACGACCGGCGGGCGTGACGTACGCGCGGGCGAACGCCTCGCGAACCTCGGCCGCCAGGGTGGCGTAGGACTCGGCTTGCTCCTTCTGGCCAAGCACGCGCGCCGCTTGGGCCACGATCTCGGCCGAGCGGGCCAGATGGGCGGTGGCGACCACGTCGGGATCGGCCTTGGCGCGGTGCGGGTGCTCCGGTGGGGCGGTCGGGTCGAGCCAGTCGCCGAACTGGAAGCCGCCGGACCACAGCCGGCCGGGGCCGGCGAGTTCGGCCATCCGGTCGACCCAGGCGCACATGCTCGGCAGCTGCCGCTGCAGCAGGCCGTGGTCCCCGGTGCGCTGGTACAGCGCCCAGGGCACCACGGTCGCGGCGTCGCCCCAGGCGGCCGCGGCCGGGGACGGGACGCGGAGCACGTCAGGCACCACGTGCGGCACCGACCCGTCCGGCTGCTGCTCGGCCGCCAGGTCCGCCAGCCACGATCGGAGGAACCCCGCGGTGTCGTAGAGGAACGCCGCCGCCGGGGCGAACACCTGGATGTCGCCCGTCCAGCCGAGCCGTTCGTCACGCTGCGGGCAGTCCGTGGGGACGTCGACGAAGTTGCCGCGCATGCTCCACACCACGTTCTCGTGGAACCGGTCGAGCTGCTCATGCGAGGAGGTGAACCAGCCCGTGCGCCGCAGGTCCGACCCGATCACCACCGCTTCGACGTCGCCGCCGCGAAGACCGGGCACGCCCGACACCTCCGCGTATCGGAAGCCATGGAAGGTGAGCGACGGTTCCAAGACCTCCTCTCCGGTGCCCGCGACAAGGTAGGTGTCGGTCGCCTCGGCGGTGCGCAACGGGCGAGTGCCCAGCTCCCCGTCTTCCAGGACCTCCGCGTGGCGGACGACGACCTCACCTCCCCGCGCGAGGCCGCGGACGCGCAGCCGCACCCAACCGACCGCGTTCTGGCCGAAGTCGACCAGAGTCCGGCCGGACGCGGAGGTCCACACCCGCTGGGCCGGCAGGACGCCGGTGACGCGGACGGGAGGCCCTTCGGGAGCGACCAGGCGGGCGAGATCGCCCGCGACCGTCTCGACTCCGCCCGTCGCCGGGCGCCATCCGGCACCGCGGCGACGCAGGTCGGTGCGCTGCCCGTCGTAGAGGTCGTCGGCGATCACCTCGCTCTCGTGTGCGGTCCACGAACCGTCCGTGGCGAGGACGTGCACCGTCCCGTCGGCGGTCGTGACCTCCAGCTGCGCCAGCAGCGCCAGCCGGTCGCCGTAGAGCGCGCGCTCGCCGTTGAAGCCGAGCCGGCCGCGGTACCACCCGTTGCCGAGCAGGACCTCCAGCACGTTCGGGCCGCTGCGGACCAGGTCCGTGACGTCGTAGGTCTGGTAGCGCAGCCGGTGCTGATACGCGGTCCAGCCTGGTGTCAGGACGAGGTCACCGACGCGGCGCCCGTTGAGCGTGGCGACGTACAGGCCGTGAGCGGTGGCGTACAGGCGGGCCTTGACCACTTCGCCCGAGATGTCCAGTGAGCCGCTGAGCACCGGCGCGGGCATGCGGGCGGCGCCGATGCCGGCGGCGCTGACGAAGACCGCCGTCCAATCGGCGGCGTCGAGCAGCCCGGCTTCGACGACGGAATGTTCGCTCCATTCGCTCCAGTCGTTCTTGTGGGCGACCCTCACCCTTACCGCGGCCGACTCCCGGGACTCGAGCGGCTCCGCGGGCCAGGGCACGAGCACCTGCTCCTCGCCATCGGCCCGATACCTCTCACTTCTCCCGTTCCGGGTGATCTCGAGCTCGTACGCCGTCTGCTCGTAGCCCGCGCCCGCACGGGGCACGGACCACGACAGGCGGGGCGCGGGCGTCCCCACGCCGAGGACCGGGGACGGGTCGGTGTGATGGTCGAACCGGGGCGCGCCGGGAGGGGCAGCCACGACCATGCAAGTCTCCAGACCTCTCGACACATGGTGACCGGGCCCGGAGCGGACATCCGCAGGCTCCGCCCAGGAACTGCCACTGACGCCTCTCGATCGGGCGTATGACGGGGCCGGTATGATGTGTAACGTTCTACATCGCGAGACTAGGAAGTGGGCTCGATCCGTGTCAAGGCACAGTCATCCGCGGAGTAACGATCTCCACCTGGGCTGTAACATGACGCCCGTGGAGAACGGCCCCGCCCACTCCGACCCGTCCGGCGGAGCGACCGCGGCACCCGACAGGCGCAAGCGCGGCCACCGTGCCCGCGCCGGCGGAACCTCACCGTCCTCCGAGTCCCGGCGGGTGACGATCCAGGACGTCGCCAAGGAGGCGCAGGTCTCCGTGTCCGCCGTCTCCAAGGTGCTGCGGGACGCCTACGGCGTCAGCCCCCAGATGCGGGCGAAGGTCACCGCCGCGATCGAGAAGCTGGGCTACCGGCCGCAGGCGGGCGCGCGCGCCATGCGGGGCAGTTCCTACACCATCGGAGTCATGCTCTCGGAGATCTCGACCCCCTTCCAGCCGGAGATCGTCGAGGGGATCACCGACGAACTGGAGGCGAGTCCGTACCAGGAGATCGTCATCACCGGCGGCCTCACCGCCGAGCGCCAGCAGCGCAGCATCGAAGCCCTGGTCGACCGGCAGGTCGACGGACTCATCGTGATCGCGCCCGTCATGAGCACGTCATGGCTGGAGCGCCTCGGGGCGAGCCTGCCCACCGTGGTGATCGCGCGGCACGGCGGTGCCGCCGGCTTCGACACGATCGTGGACGACGACTACGGCGGCGCGCGTCTCATGGTCGATCACCTGGTGAGTCTCGGCCACGAGCGCATCGCGCACACCAGTCATCCCGATGGAGGTCTCAAGAAACCGTTCGTCCTCGCCCACACGGCCCGGTGCGACGGCTACGTGAAGGCCATGCGGCGGCACGGTCTCGAGCCCGACGTCATCGAGACCTCGTATTCGGAGGAGGGCGGGTACCGGGCCGGCGTGGAAGCGCTCGCCAGGCCGACGCCGCCGACCGCCGTCTTCGCCGGCGCGGACATCGCGGCGCTCGGAGTGCTCCGGGCGGCCGAGGAGCGCGGGCTCCGGGTGCCGGAGGATCTCACGGTGACCGGATACGACAACGTCTACGTCTCGACGATCGGCCGGATCTCGCTCACCACGGTCGATCAGTCAGGCCGCTCCACCGGCTCGATGAGCGCGAGGCTGCTCCTCGAGAGGTTCAAGGGCAGGACTCAGCCGGTGCACTACGTCGTGGTGCCGCGCCTCATCCCGCGCGGCACGAGCGCCCCTCCGCCCCGGCGGCCCGCCGGCCGCTGAGCCCGGCCGCCGCAGCGGTGCCGAGAACCGCCGCCGGGCGGCGCCCCCGGCGTGAGGTGTGACGATGCCGGCGTCACCCGCCCGGAATTGAAGATCATGTAACGGGCGCGTTGCCGATCTGTTATCTCGTGGGGCCGACTCGCTCTATTGACGCTTTCTGCCCCGCTCCGTATCGTCCGTAGAACGTTGCACAAAACACACTCGCCCGCCCCGGTCGGCGCGCCCCATCCAGATGGGTGTGCGGGGACGCTCACGCGACGGGCCGGCAGAGGCCCCGCCCCCGGCCTCTCGCGTCCGAAGGAGTTGACGATGCGGCGCATACCACGACCCGTCCTCGCACCACTGGCCATGACCACGGTCCTGGTCTCCACAGCGGCATTGAGCGGCTGCACGAGCGGTTCGACCTCTTCCGCGACGAACGCATCAGGGGACAAAGCGACCCTCACCCTCGGGATGACGGGCGACATACAGGGGTGGGATCCGGCGAACCAGCCCGGCTACCAGGGGTGGACGGCGCAGGCGGTGTACGAGAGCCTCTTCCGGTGTGACATCCAGGGCAGGCCCCAGCCGGGCATCGCCAAGACCTGGACGTTCACGCCCGACCGGACCGGGGTGACGGTCCAGATCCGTCCCGGGATGAAGTTCTCCGACGGCACCCCGGTGGACGCGGCGGCCGTGAAGGCGTCGCAGGTCGTCGTACTCAACCGCCACCTCGCCCCCGTCGCCGGGCACGACCCGGGGGTGCCCGACGACCTTGGCTGGCGCCGACGGGTCCGAACGTGACGGACCTCGGCGCGGTCAACGCGCGGCCCTTCGCCTCCGGCCACCTCCTCGGCGGGGACGCGACGGGCCGGGACATCCTGTCGCGGCTGATGTGGGGCACGCGGCAGACCCTTCTCGCCTGCCTGGTCGTGCTGGTCGTCTCCGTCGCGTTCGGCGTGACGAGCGGACTCGCCGCCGGCTTCTACCGGGGCCGGTTCGAAGCGGTCGCCAACCGGTTCTCCGACGTCGTCCTGTCGATGCCCGGGATCGTGCTGCTCATCGCGCTCTACACCCGCACCGGCCCCGACATCGTCACCGCCATGGCGGTCTTCGGGGTGCTCGTCGCGCCGACGTACTTCCGTCTGGTCCGGTCGATCGTGGCCGGCGTCCGCAACGAGTTGTACGTCGACGCGGCCAAGGTGGTCGGCCTCTCCGATCTCCGGATCGTCGCCCGTCATGTGCTGTGGGCCGTGCGCGCACCGATCATCATCCAGAGCTCGTTCATCCTCGCGGCCGGTATCGGCATCGAGGCCGGGGTGGGCTTCGTGGGCCTGGGCGACCCGTCCCAGCCGGCCTGGGGAAGCGTCCTCCAGGAGTCGTTCGACAACATCTACGACAACCGGCCCGGCGTGGCAGGACCGGCGATCCTCATCAGCCTGACGATCCTGTCCCTTGTCCTGCTCGGCAACGTTCTACGCGACGTGCTCCAGGCGACGGCCGGCGGCAAGGCGCCGTCGGCGCGGCACCGCCGCGAGCTGGTCCGGCGAGCGCGGGAGGCGGCCCGCCCCGACGGCGAGCGGCGCCCGGCGCCTCCGGCGGACGCGGTGGTGTCGATCCAGGGCCTGCGGATCGGATACCCGGACGGCGGCCGGGGGCTGCGTGAGGTCGTGCACGGCGTGGATCTCGACGTGCGGCGCGGCGAGATCCACGGGCTGGTCGGCGAGTCCGGTTCGGGCAAGTCGCAGATCGCGTTCGCCACGCTGGGCATCCTGCCGCGCGAGGCGGTCATCCTCGGCGGAAGCGTCCTCCTGGACGGCGAGGACCTGCTGGCCGACGAGAAACTCATGCGGCACGCGCGCGGCAGGCGGATCGCCTACATCCCGCAGGAGCCCATGTCGAACCTCGACCCCTCGTTCACGGTCGGCGCGCAGCTCATGCACGGCCTCCGCGCGGTGAAGAAGACGACCAGGCGCGATGCCGAAAAGGAGTTGCTGGGGCTGCTCTCGCGGGTCGGCACCAAGGACCCGGAGCGGGTCTTCCGGCTCTACCCGCACGAGATCTCGGGGCGGCATGGCCCAGCGGGTGCTCATCTGCGGGGCGGTGGCCTCCGGCCCGGACCTGATCGTCGCGGACGAGCCGACGACAGCCCTGGACGTGACCACGCAGGCCCGGGTGCTCACGCTGCTGCAGGACATCCAGCGCGAGACGGGCGTGGCGTACCTGTTCATCAGCCACGACCTCGGCGTCGTCAACGAGGTGAGCGACAGGATCGCCGTCCTTCACCGCGGGCGCATCGTCGAGATCGGGAAAGCGCACAGGGTCGCGACGAACCCGGAGCACCCCTACACACGCAAGCTGCAGATGGCCGCTCCGGTCGCGGACCCGCAGAAGCAGCGCCTGCGCCGGGCCGAGCGCCTGGAGCTCGCGGCGGAAGAGCTTTCCTCTCCCGGGAGCAGATCATGAAAAGCAAGGGCACACCGCAGTGCGCACTGCGGCGAACCGTTGGGCCGGTGTGGCCGAGCACCCACTCGGGGAGCTGGCGGTGATCCGCTGGGGTGTGGTGGGGCCGGGGACGATCGCGGCCGAGTTCTCCGAGGCGATGGGGCCCGCCGTGGGCGGGCGGATCGGCCCTGTGACGACCGCGACGTGCCTCCCGACCTCGCCGGTGGACGCCACCGGCCCGCGCTTCTGACGAAAGGCGGCCACGATGGACCGTGCACCGCTCGACTTCTACGCCGACCCCGGCTCGGGTGCCTGGGAAGAGATCGGCTTCGATCCCTATCCGGCGGGTCGCCCGCCCGTCGAGGTCCCCTTGGCGGCGCGCCCGCCCATGCGGGCGCTGCGTGACCTGCGCGACCGCTACGACGCGGTCGTGGTCGGCAGCGGGGCCGGGGGCGGCGTGGCCGCGTTCGTCCTGGCGCAAACCGGGGCGTCGGTCCTGGTGGTGGAACGCGGCTCGTGGTTCGGTGCACGCGACCTGGCGATCGACCACGTCCGCAACCACCGGTTCTTCTTCGGCGGCGACCTCGACACCCCGTCCGGGCACCCCCGGGTCGTGCCCGGCGACGGGGGCGAGGTGGCGGTTGAGTACGACGACCTGCGCTACCACCACAACGCGATCACCGTGGGCGGCGGCACCCGCTTCTTCGGCGCGCAGGCGTGGCGGTTCATGCCCGACGACTTCCGGATGGCGTCGCTGTACGGCGTCCCCGAGGGATCGGCGCTCGCGGACTGGCCGATCAGCTACGACGACCTCGAACCGTTCTACGACCAGGTCGAATGGGAAATCGGCGTGGCCGGCCGCGCCCACCCGGGCGAAGGCCCCCGCAGACGCGACTATCCGATGGCGCCGTTCCCCCCGACCGCCGAGGCCGCGGTGCTCGACGCGGGCGCCCGGGCACTCGGCTGGCCGACCGGACCCGTCCCGCTGCTGCTGAACACCGAACCCCGGGGCGGCCGGGCCCCGTGCATCCGCTGCGGGCAGTGCGTCGGCTTCGCCTGCCCCGTCGACGCCCGCAACGGCACCCACAGCACCGTCCTGCCCCGCGCCATCGCCATGGGAACCGACCTGATCACCTCGGCCCAGGCCGTCCGGATCTCCGACGACGGCGAGGTCGAGATCGCCGCCGACGGCGCGTCCCGCGCCATCCGCGCCGGACGGATCGTGCTCGCCGGCGGGGCGATCGAGACCGCCCGGCTGCTCCAGCTCAGCGGCCTGGGCAACGAGTGGGTCGGCGACTGCCTCCAAGGCCACACGTACGCTGTCGCGTTCGGCCTCTTCGACTCCGACGTCCACGACGGCCTCGGCCCCGGCCCCTCCACCGCCACCCGCCGCTTCTCCCACGGCAACGACGGCGTCATCGGCGGCGGCCTGCTCGGCCACGACTTCGTCAAGACCCCCGCCTTGCACTATCTGATGGGGGCGCCCCCCGGCATCGACCGGGACGGGCCCGGCGGGCGCCGCGCCCTGGCCGAGACCTACCGGCGCACCATCAACGTCTGGGCCCCGGTGCAGGAGATACCGACCCGCGACGCGCGCGTCCGGCTCGCCTCCACCGTCACCGACCACCTCGGGCTCCCCGTCGCCCGCCTCGAAGGCCTCCAGCACCCCGAAGACCTCCGCATCCTCGCCTTCCTCACCACCAAGGCCGAGGAATGGCTGCGCGCCTCCGGGGCCACCCGCACCTGGAATATGGACGCGCCGAGGGAAAGGGTGCTGTCGGGTGGCCAGCACCAGTCCGGCACCGCCCGCATGTCCGACTCTCCCCGCCACGGCGCCACCGACCCGAACGGCAAGCTCTGGGGAACCGACCGCGTCTACATCGCCGACGCCAGCCTCCACGTCACCAACGGCGGCGCCAACCCCGTCCTGACCATCATGGCCCTCGCCTGGCGTACCGCCACCCGCGCGGCCGCCATCGGATAAGCCCATGGACGCTGCCCTCCCAGGAGGCCGTTGTGCACTCGTTACAGATCACCGTCTTGCGGTCATCACAATTCCTGTTGTTACCTATCCGTGCGACGGAGCTTAAGCGCATTACTAATACGCGTGAGTAACGCCTCGCCGCCAGTGTCCGGTCATCCCACCCCCTGAAATCCTCGCCCCGCCTCCGGCAGAGACCGGACGCGGCTGAAGGGACCCGATCGTGAGTGATCACATTCAGGAGTTTCCCCCGGAACCAGATCAAGCCCAGGAGACCGCCATGCCCCCACAGCACGACTCCGACCCCAACACGACGCGCGGTGGCAAGAGCCTGCCGCGCAGGACGGTCCTTTGGGCCGGTGCCTCCTCTGTCGCCGGAGCCGTCGTCGCCGGAACAAGCCTCGGTGGCCTTCCCCGCAGCACGGGTGTTGCGCGCGCGGCCTCGGCCCTGCCCGCCGACGTGAGCTTGCCGAAAGCATGGGACGTGCCGACGACGGCGGCGTACGTCCGCGACTGGGGCCTGGCACCGGATGGTCCCTGCGAAGCGGCGGCCGACTCGGAATGCCGCACCGGCGAGCCCACGGGCCTGCGCGGGCGCGCCGGCGGCATGAGCGTGCCCGGTCTGGGCATCCCGCTCGGCGGCGTCGGCGCCGGCTCGTTCCACTACAACCTGTTCGGGACCTTCGGGCCGTGGAACATGGGCGGTTCGCAGGGGTCGGAGTGGTGGGACATGCGCACCCTTCCCCAGGCGGCGTTCCATGTCCGTGAGCAGGTCGAGGGAGCCGCGGGCACCCCGACCGTCAAGACCCTCGCCACGCGCCACGACCACGTCGCTCCGCAGCGGGACTTCAACGGGGTCCTTCCGCGGTGGAACCAGCTCAAGCCCGGCGAGGGCACCTACGCCGCGCTCTACCCCTTCGGCTGGACGACCTACAACGTGTTCCAGTCGCAGGTGTCCATGCGCTTCTGGTCACCGATCGTCGTTGGCGAGGACGAACGCACCTCCATGCCGGTGGCCTTCTTCGACGTGGAACTGGCGAACCCCACCACGAAGACGATCGATCTCTCGGTGATGTTCACCTTCCCGAACGCCACTCCGCATTCTGAGGGCACGACGCGCACCGGACTCTTCAGCCGGTTCGACACCGACGGCTCGGGGGTCGCCGGCGTGACGCTGGGCTCGGACCACGCGTCCAACACACCCGACGCCTTCAAGTCGGAGTGGACGATCGCCGCGCTGCCGGCCCGGGGGCAGAAGCTGACCTACGTCACCTCGTGGAACGCGGCGGGGGACGGGAGCGACATCTACGCGCCGTTCACCTCCCGCGGCGAGCTGCCCAACACCGCGCTCGACAACTCGAAGTCCGCAGGCGCCGTGGCCGTGAAGGCGCGGCTACGGCCAGGGCAGAAGACGACGGTTCGCTACGCGCTGTCGTGGGACTTCCCGCAGGTGTACTACGACAGCGAATCCAAGGACAGGGCCGTCTGGATGCGCCGGTACACCGAGTTCCTCGGCGCCAAATCGACGGACACCAACGACTACGTCCCGAACTCCTACCCGTTCAAGCAGGCCTTCACCATCGCCAAGCGTGAGCTGGCGCGCCACGACGACTCCCTCGCCGCCGTCGAGGCGTGGTGGCAGCCGATCGCCAAGAACCCCAAGTACCCGGCGTGGCTGCGCAAGGCGGCCTTGAACGAGCTGTTCGGGATGGTCTTCAACGCCTCGTTCTGGGAGGCGGGCCTGGTCAGCAGCACCATCAAGCCGACGCCCGGTGGGCCTCGCCTGGGCGCGGAGATCCCCGGAACCCACCTCTTCTACACCATCGACGCCGGAAGCGGCGGCGCGTCGGCCAACGAGATGGACGTCGACAGCTTCGGGTACCTGTGCTACACCAAGCTGTTCCCCAGCCTGGAACTCGGCCGCCTCCGCGCCTGGCTGCAACTGACCAAGCAGGACAGGTGGGGACGGGTGCCGCAGCAGATCGAGTACGAAACAGGGCCGTACATCAGCGCGACAGCGGCCAACCAGGGCGCCCCCTCGGCCACGTCCGAACCCGTCTTCGGCGCACCGCCTCCGAACACCACCGACCTCGGCGCGCTCTTCGACCCCGCGGGCGGCGACGCGTTCCGGGACTGCTTCCACAAGCTCATCTACCGGGTGTACGCGCTGTACAAGGAGACCGGCGACGAGAGCCTGGTGACCTACGGGTACGCCCCGATGCTCAGGACGCTGAAGCACTCGCAGTTCTTCCGCCCGCCCGGCTCCCACCTCCCGGCGGACCCCCCGTCCAACAATCCGCCCAACACCTACGACCAGCTCCTGGTCAACGGCCACGGCATCTACAACTGCCAGCTGTACATCCTGTCGCTCCAGATCCTCTCGAAACTCACGCCCACGGCCAACGCCCTGGGGGTTCGCGAGGCCACGCCCGCCGTCCAGAAGGAGATCGACACCGAACTGGCGGCGGCGAAGGCCGAGTTCGAAAGGATCTTCTGGAACCCCAAGACCGGGCGCTACCGCTACTGCGACGGCACCGGCGGCATCGACGGCCGGATCGGCGACATCTTCGGCGCCAAGAAGCCGGTCCTGCCGACGGACGCGGTCTTCCTGGACGCGTTCTTCGCCCAATGCGTCGCCTCGCAGCTCGGACTGCCGGATCTGATCGACCTGCAGCGAGCCCGGACGCACTGGCACAACACCCTGGACGCATTCCTGGCCCCCAAGGCCGCCGACGGCAACCCCACCGGTCCGCCCATCATCCTGGACGAGAACCTCAAGCCCTACCCGATGAACTACATCCAGGCTCCCGGCCGTTTCGTCCCCGAGATCGCCGACGTGTGGCCCGGCACCACCTGGATGGCGACCGCTGCCGCCGTCCACATCGGCCGCCGGACCGGCGACAAGAAACTCATCGCCAAGGCCCTGAAAATGAGTGAAGCCGTCGCGAACCGGATCTACGACGACGGGGCCACGACCAAGGGCCACGCCTTCGCCACGCCGGAGTCCTGGTTCGTGGAAAACGTGAACATCTCCCGGTACGCGGCCTACGCCCGAGCCCGCTCCGTCTGGCAGCTCGTCGACGCCCTCGACCCCATCCCGCGCAGGCCGAGGCCGTCCAAACCAGGTCGATGATCCGGGTGCGGCTGAACCGGTCCGCCAGGTACCCGGCGGGCAGGGTCACGGCCGCCGCGGCCAGGGCGGCGGCCGTGGGGATCGAGCCGGCGGCGGTGTCGCTGAAGCCCCATTCGCTCTGGACGGCCGGGAGCACGCCGATGAGCAGGTTGTACTCGATCCTGTCCACGAATCCGACGATGAACAGGACGACCAGTTGCGCCCAGCCGAACGGCGCGCGCGAACGCGCGTCGACGGTGCCGGTGCGCGGCGAACCCAACGTCCCGACCATGCCGTCCCTTTCGTAGGGGATTCTGCTGGAATTCGCCGGGGCTGGTCGTTGCGTACGCGGCCGCCGTCCGGGACGGGTTGCCGGCGGCCGCGGCACGCCGGCTCGTGTGGATCCAGGCGCGCCGCGCGCTCGCGACGGCGATCTACATCGGGAACCGGAATGCCCGAGCGTTCCACGGGCTGGACTGCCGCCGCGCGGCTGCGGACGGGCGGTGCCGGCGACGTGGGCGGCATTCGGCATCGGCTTCAGCTTGCGGACCGCGTTACGCCCCTACGACCGGTCACAACCTGCCGAGGGCCTTGGCCAGTGCGGTCGCGGTGGAGGCGATCACCTTGTCATCGTTCGGGGTGTTGTCGAGGTTGCGGTTGGTGAAGACCGACAGGATCATCGGCGCGTCCGATCCGGGTGTCCAGACGATCGCCAGGTCGTTGGCGGTGCCGTGGTTGCCGGCGCCGCCGGTCCCGGTCTTGTTGCCGACCGTCCAGTCCTTGGGGAGCCCTGCCCGGATCCGGTCGGCGCCGGTGAGGCTGGCCTTCAACCAGCCGACCAGCCGCGCTCGGTCGCCGGGGTCGAGGGTCTTGCCGGTGGTGAGCTTGGCGAAGGTCTGCGCGGCCGCCGCGGGGGTGGTGGTGTCGCGCTTTTCACCGGGTCGCCACTCGGTCAGCCCGGGCTCCGGCCGGTCCAGGCGGCTGGTCCGGTCGCCGGTGGCGCGGAAGAACCCGGTCAGCCCGCGCGGCCCGCCGATCTGCTTCAGCAGCGTGTTGCCCGCGAAGCCGTCGGATTTGGTGATCCCGGCGCGGCACAGCTGTGCGGGCGTCATACCGGTGTCGGTGTATTCGGTGGTCTCCGGGGAGTTCGCGGTCAGCTCGGCCATATCGGCAGGCTTCCAATGAATCACCTCGTCCATCAGCCCGGGGTCGATGGTGCGCGCTTTGTGCAGCACTGCCGCGCACGCGAACACCTTGAACATGGAATTGAACGGGAAGCGTTCGTCGCCCCGGTAACCGACCGTCCTACCGGTGCCCAGGTCGATGCCCACCGCGCCGATACGCCCGTTGTAGGACTTCTCCAGTTCCTGCAGCGTCTTGGTCAGGTCGGCGCCGGAGGGGGCGGTGTTCCCCGTCCGGGCGGCGACGCCGGAGGCACTCGTCTCGCCGGGGACGGCGCCCGCCGCATAGGCGAGGCCGCCCAGGAGCGCAGAAGCGGTCAAGGCCGCGACCCCTAGTCGCAGCCGGAGGTGTTGTGTCATGCCGAAGAGAAGATCAGAAACCGTCCAGCGAAGTCCAATATTGATATGGATTATCCGACCATATCAATACGGATATCACCAGTCGTCTCAAGCGCAATGAGACGGGTGAGTGCTCCGGCAACCGGGCCGGTAGGCGGCACGCTGCCTGCGAACGCGGGAACGCAACACCGCGGAGGTGGCGCAGCGGGATTGCCGGGACAGAAAGTCGTGATTTCTCTGGGACGGCCGTCGAAACCTGGACCTGATTCTGGACGCTCTCGAAGCCCGCCGGAGGCAGAGAACCTGACATCGCCACGCGAAACTCACCTCGCCCACCCCCAGAAGCGCTCGCGGCAGGGACCAAACCACGTCCCGCTCTCAGGGGCTGCCGCCGACGCGGCTGATCAGGACGTCCTTGGTGATGCCGTACCCGGCCAGGAACTCCTCCGCCTCGGCGTACTCGACCGGGTCTGGAAGCTTGCGCTGAGCCTCCTCGACAAGGTGTGACAGGCCCGACCGGTTGAGTATGTCGATCACATGCTGTCTGGTGACCTGCATCGCGGAGCCCCCCTCGCTCTCGTCGACTCTTGCCCGAGCCTACTCTCCGCCTGTGGTGGCTCCACTCCTGTGCACGGGTCGACTCAGCGACAGCTGGTATCGCGTCTACCTGCGGCTATACGGCCGCCACGGCGCTTGCGCCGCGCTCGCCGCCATCGGCCCCATGCGGCGCATCGCTGCTCGCTTTGCACTGAAGAAGGGGAAGAGTTTCAGAAGGCTTTGAGGAAGTCCCGGATGGCGGGGGCGATCGCGAGAGCAAGGTCTTCGGCGGTGTGGAGGTCGAAGGAGACCGCGGTCGAGGCCAGCCGTCCCATGGGGAGGGTCTTGGCGGCCTCTTCGGCGAGCGCGGTGGGATGGCGCGGGTCCGTGCCGGGGAAGACCAGGGTCGGTGCGGTGATCGCGGCCAGCTCCGTGACGTCGTGGAAGCTGCGGTCGTGGGCGATGGCGGCCGCGGCCACGATGCTGGCCGGGTCGGAACGGGGAATGGCGTCGCGGACCATGGCTCCCACGACGGGCGGGAACTGCGCGAGGATGGGCTCCCATCCGGCCTCGATGCCGTCGGCCGCCACGCGGGCGGCGAACTCGTCGAGAAAGCGGATCTCCGCCTCTTTGGCCGCATCGTCCTCGATGTCCTCCACGCCGATCAGTACGGCGGCGTCCACTCTGGACGGGTGCGCGGCGGCCGCGCGAAGCGTGATCGTCGAGCCCAGGCCCGCGCCTCCCAGTGCAGCGCTGGGGAGGCCGAGGTGATCCAGGAGCCGGACGAGGTCATCGGTGTATTGCGCCCATGTGTGGGACGCGGGGTCTGGGCAGACGGACCGGCCGTAGCCGCGGATGTCGGGAAGCACGACGGTGTGGCGGTCGGTGAGCCGGTCGGCGAGGGGAAGCATGCTCATGTGGTCGGGGCCACCGGCGTGGAGAAGGACCAACGCCGGGCCCTGTCCGAGGACCGTGGCATGCAGGACGCAGCCGTCCGCCCCCCGATAACTGAGCTTGGACATAAGGCGAACCTAGGACAGACACCGAGCCGCCTGCTTCCGTAAATACGCCACTCGATACCGCGATCCGGCCACGGGATCTCAGCGGTCACCGCCGACGCGACGCACTGGCCGATGCGCTGACCGACCACACGCCTGGCTACCGAGAGCAAAGGCGATCCCTTATAACGGTGAAGTGACGTCAAGCGCGCGGGATCGCCTCTTCGGATTCCTGCTGATCGCAGCGATCGTGGCGCTCTTCGTGGGTGGCGGCATCGTGTTCAAGGGTCCCGATCGGTGGTTGACCTACCAGGAAGGGGCCGAGCCCCGGACCTCCGAACTCGGTTCCGAGCCCTGCGGGGTGGCGGAGAACGGCTGTGACACTTACCGGCAGTCCTGGGTGGTCACCGGCGGGATGACGACGGTCTTCCGCCTCGACGGTCTCTTCGGATCCTGGCTGCGCTGGGATGGCGAACTCGATGGCCTGCTGCATGTCGTGTTCCATGGAACCTGCTCGGGCGCGACGGTTCACTGGGGGATTCGCGCCGGCACCCGCGCCGTCGCCTCCGGCACCCTGTCCGCCGTTCCCGGTCATCGGGCCACCGCGCACGAACCGACAATCCCCGGCGCGGCCGGCACCGTCACGCTCACCGCCGCTTGGGGCCAGAAGCCGCCGGGCTGCGATTCCTTCACGCTGAACTGGGACGATCCCGAGGTCAACACCGGACTCTTCTAATGCGGGGCCCGCCCAGCGCGAAGGGGCCGGGAAACTGTGCCACCTCACGCGACCTGCGCACACTCGTGGCTGGCCGCGCCGAGTCGATCGGACGGTTTTACCCCGATCCGAGTACGCGGAGAGGGCGGTCTACGCCGCGGGGCGCAGCAGGGAAGCCTCCCCGGACTGGATGACGGGCCGCATGCCGGAACCGAACGATGTGCCGAGTACCCGATCATGTCGGAAGGAAGAGGGAAACGGCATGTACCTCACGTCCTCCACCCCGCGCCGACGCGCCGGGGGCGCTCTCGCGGTCGCGGCGGCGGCCATCCCGCTCCAGATCGCCGGGGGCATGGATTACCCGGTCGTGCCGCCGGGATTGATCATCTTGGCGGTCGGAGCGGCGATCGCCCTGTTCGTCCGGCCGCGGTGGGCGCTGGTCGCGCCGCTCCTCATCGCGCTGCTGCTGTCGGTCGGAGCGGTCGTCACGCCCAATGTGCGCGACGCGCTCGGCGAGCCCGGCGAGGTCCTGGCGTTCACCGCGACGGTCCTCCAATGCGCAGGCCTGCTCGTGGGCCTGGTGTTCTCCGTCGCCGCGCTCGCGGAACGCAAGGACGACGACTCACGGAACGCCCTATCTCGGTGAACCGGCGCTGGTTCCTGCGCGGCGCCGCGGCAGCGGCCGTCGGGCCCGCCGCCGAACCGGTCGGCGCACGCGTCCGGGACGGGCGGCCGGCGCGAGCGTCACCAGCGACCCGGGCCGGGGACCAGGCACCCCGACTCGTCGGTCCACAGGCCGTGCTGCCCCCGTTCAGTCCTGCGAGCGGGGCTTCACCTCCTTGAGGACGTCGTCCCCGTCGTACAGCGTGGCCCCGAAGTTCCACCCCTGCTCCGAGAGGAAGGACACCAGCCGATCCCAGTCCTCCGGGTCGATCCGTCCCGCCATCCGTACGAGCCCGTAGTGAGACAGCGTCTCCAGCACCGCCCAGTCGGTGGAGAAGCGCAGCTCCCGGGCGTACTCCCCCGGACCGACCTCCCAGCCGGCCTTCTCGAAGGCCATGCCGACCTCGCCCAGATCGGGTCCGATCTCACCGCGGTAACGCTCGCCCGGCTCGGCGTGGACGCCCGCGTAGAAATTGGGCACCTTGGCCAGGATCTCCTGCCACCACCCGGGGATGTGCTCCGGATCGCGCGGATAGGTGGTCAGCTCCTTGCGGAAATGCTCGGGCACGAACCCGTGCGGCGGTTCGATCTCGCCGTCGTAGTCGAACTCCACGGAGAACCGCCCGTCGGCGGCGACCGTGAACTCCATGGAGTGCCAGGTGCCGGTACCGGGCCGGTACATCCCGTGCTTCAATCGCCCGCACGGCTTGCTCAGCCCCTCGGGGATGTTCTCCGTCCGGTACGACCCGTCCTCGTCCTGGACGGCCAGGGAGGCCAGCGTCCCGGCTCCGATGAGCGCGGTCCACCGGAACGTCGCCTTGGCCCAGCCGGGCCGCAGGCCATCGGTGAGGATCTCGCCGATCCTCCGCTGGACCTCCTGCTGCCCCTCGGCATCGAGATCGCCACGTGCCATGCCACCGCTCCTTCGAGATCGCGTCCACGTTCGGGCACTGAGACGCGACTCTCCGTCCATCCGTTTCCCCGGATTCGGACCGCCCCCACGGCGTGGGCCAACGCCGTATGCCTTCACTGGGACGGAACACCTGCTACACCCTGTCCCCTGGCCGCGGCCCCAGGGGCGGGGGCCGGCGGTTCCGGCTCGTCCGCCGGTTTGCGCGGGAGACGCGCGGTCGGCATCGACCTCGGGACGAGCAACTCGGTCGTCGCGGTCCTGGAGGGCGGGGAGCCCACCGTGATCGCAAACGCGGAGGGGGCGCGGACCACGCCGTCCGTCGTCGCCTTCGACGCGAACGGCGCGAGTCGGCCCGGTGAACCAGGCGGACGCGGGCGTCGCCGGGAGTCACCGGGCCGGATTCATCGGCGGGGCCGGCGCCGTCGAGCATGGCGGCGCCGGCTCGGGGGACGGTTCGGGCCGGGGCGGTGGGGTTCAGGCGCCTTTGTGGACGCGGCCGTCCTTCATCACGAACCGGACGTCCTGGGTGACGGTGATGTCCTGGGACGGGTCGCCGGGGACGGCGATGATGTCGGCGAGGTAGCCCTCCCGCAGGCGGCCGAGCTCGTGGTCCAGTTCGACCAGTTCCGCGCCGGTGACCGTCGCCGCCCGCAGGGCCTGCGCCGGGGTCATCCCCCGCGACACCAGCGCGACCAGTTCCTTGGCATTGTCTCCGTGCGGGATGGCCGGGGCGTCCGTGCCGCACGCGATCTTGACTCCGGCGGCGACGGCCTTGGGGAGCATCGCCCTGGCGCGGGGGAACACCTCGGCCGCCTTCTTCCGCAGTTCCGGCGCGGCCCGTTCGATGTCCATCGCGTCGGTCAGGTAGGTCGTCGACACCAGGAACGTGCCGTGCTCGACCATCATCTGAAGGGTTTCTTCACTGGCCAGGAAGCCGTGCTCGATGCAGTCGATGCCGGCCCGGACGCACGCCCGCACCGCCCGGTCGCCCACCGCGTGCGCGGCCACCCTGATGCCCGCCCGGTGCGCCTCGTCGGCGATGGCGGCCAGTTCCTCGTCGGAGTACTGCTGGGAGCCGGGGCCGGTGCTGTGCGACATCACCCCGCCCGAGGCCGACACCTTGATCACCTTGGCGCCGTGGCGGATCTGGTAGCGGACGCAGGCGCGTACCTCGCCGACGCCGTTGGCGATGCCCTCCCCGATGCTCAGCGGCATGATCCCCGGCGCGAGGCGCTGGAACACGGTCGGGTCGAGGTGGCCGCCGTACGGGGTGACCGCGTGGCCCGCCGGGATGATCCGGGGGCCTTCCACCCATCCCTGGTCGATGGCGCGCTGCACCGCGACGTCCAGGAGGTAGCCTCCCGTCTTCACCATCAGGCCGAGGTTGCGGACCGTGGTGAAGCCGGCCAGCAGCGTCTTGCGGGCGTTGAGGGTCGCGCGGATCGAGCGGTACGCCGGATCGTCCTGGACGCCGTGCATCGGCAGCGGCAGTCCCGTCGGGGTCTCCGGGCCGCCGATCAGGAAGTTGAGTTCCATGTCCATCAACCCGGGCAGCAGTGTCACCTCGCCCAGGTCGAGCTCGGTCGCGTCGGCGGGGATCCGGGTGGGGTTCATCGCGGCGATGCGGTTCCCCTCCACGAGGATCACGGCCGGCGACCGGACCTCGCCCGCGTCGGCGTCCAGCCAGCGATCGGCCCGCAGCACGATCGGTGCCGAAGCCGCCCCGGGGGGTCGTCCCCGCTCGGACGGCGCGGTCGCCGCCGTCACGGAGCGGGCTCGGTGACGCAGTCGAAGGTCGACGACCCGCTGTCGGGGACGCGCGGCTGGCGCCACACCTCGACGGGGAAGGACACCTCGATCATCGAGTACAGCAGGTGCAGGAGGTTGGTCGCGTCCTCGGGCAGCGAGTCGTACGGGAGCTTCTCGAGGTAGGACATGGCCTCCTCGGCCCGGGGGACGACCGCGTCGTAGAACGCCTGCATCTCGTCCATCGTGCTGGCCAGCCGGGTGCCGTACCGCTCGTGCTCGGTGGGGAGGCACCATTTCCCGGCGAACGGCTCAAGGCCGGCGAACTCCTTCGGCAGCAGCGCGCTCACCTGCGGGCCCCCTCGTGGTCGTTGACCCAGTCGCCGACGACCTTGTGGAGGTGGCGGCACAGGATCTCCTGGTCGTTGAGCAGGAAGCGGTCGATGTACCGGGTCTCGAGCATCATCTGCGTGGCTTCGAGCGTGTTGGCGTCCTGGAGCGCGAACTCCTTGAACGTCACCGCCGCCATCTCCTGGGCGATGCGCTCGCGGACGTTGGTGACCGGCACGAAGTAGACGCTGCCCTCGAAGACGTGCGTGTTGTACGAGGTGGGCCAGTAGTGGTAGGTGAGGTACCAGCCCTGGCTCCAGATGAGGATCACGAAGTTCGGGAACAGCTGGAAGGAGTCCAGCCCCCACGGGTCGCACTTGCCGGGATTGACACCGGGTGGCATCTCCCCGAGGTCGATCTTGTCCCAGGGGCCGAACAGCCCGCTGCGGGTCAGCACCTCCATGGGCTTGACCAGCTCGATGTCCATCTCCCAGAAGCGGACGCCGGACGTGCTCACCAGCCGGTGCGGATCCTCGAGCTGGTAGTGCGGCGCCTCGAACCCGGCCTGCTGGGCGGCCCTGGAGTACTTCTCCGGCGACTGCTTCGCGTGCAGGACGGGCGCGTGGTAGAACTCGGCGAAGGCGTCCATGTACAGCTTCCAGTTGGCCTGGATCGTGGTGCTGTACCCGAAGCGGGAGGTCTGCTTCTCGAACGGGTAGCCCTCCAAGTCGGTCACCATCGGGCCGAGGAACTCGCGCAGGGACTGCTCCGGCTCGCGGGCGAAGTTCACGAAGATGAACCCGGCCCACACGTCGCAGTGCACCGGCGCCAGGCCGTACTCGCTCTTGTCGACGTCGAAGAACTCGCCCTCCTGCTGGATGAAGTTCAGCGAGCCGTCGAGGTCGTAGCGCCAGCCGTGGTACTTGCACGTGAACTGCCGGCAGAAGCCCGCGGTGTCCTGCTGCGGATCGTCGGACCAGACGAGCTTGTTGCCGCGGTGGCGGCAGATGTTGTGGAAGGCGCGGACCTGCCCCTCCCTGTCGCGGACGACGATGATCGCCGCGTTGGCGGCGGCGATGTCCTTGGTGAAGTAGCTGCCTTTGCGCGGGAGCTGCTCCACCCGGCCGACGTTCAGCCAGGCGCGCTTGAAGATCGCTTCCTTCTCGCGCTCGTAGAACTCGGGAGTGATCGAGTCCTCGTAGGACACCGGCTCGGTGCCGAGCTCGGGATAATGCTGGGTCCAGCTGCCTTCCGGCGGCTTGGGGAATCGCGGCATGGTCCTCCTCCTTCGGTGGGGGCGGTCTCCTCCGGTGGGGTGTTCACCGAGTGGGCTTGCTTCCCGGGCCCGGGACGGGCTCGCGGGCCAGGACGGGCTCGATCTCCAGGTCGGGTCCTGCCGGGGCCCCGGCCTCGGCCCGTCGCTCGCTCGCCGGCGGCGGTCCCATCCGGGGCGCGGCGGCCGGCGTCACAGCACCGCCCCGCCGTTGACGCCGAGGACCTGCCCGGTGATGAAGCCGGCCTCCTCCGAGGCGAGGAAGGCGGCCGCCGCGGCGATGTCGTCCGGGGTCCCCAGATGGCCGAGGGGGATGGTCGCCGCGATGGTCTCGTTGGCGGACAGGTCCCCCTCGGCCTGGGACCGGTGCAGCATCGGGGTCTCGATCCCCGACGGCGGGATGCTGTTGACCGTGACGCCATGGGACGCGTAGGCGCGGGCCAGGGACTTGGTCAGCACGATCACCCCGCCCTTGGCCGCCGCGTAGTGCGCCATGTCGGGCGAGCCCCGCTGGGCGCTGGACGAGGCGATCGTGACGATGCGGCCCCAGCGCGCCGCGACCATGTCGGGCACGGCGGCCTGGCAGCAGTGGAAGGTGCCGGTGAGGTTCACGTCGATGAGGCGGTTCCACTGCTCGGGCGTGATCTGCTCGAACTCGTCGAACGCGACGAGTCCGGCGCTGGTGACGAGGATCTCCGTCGGCCCGAGCGTCGCGCGGATCTCGGCGAACGCGTCGTCGAGGGCGGGGCGGTCGGTGACGTCGGCGGCGAGCCCGAGGGCCTCCGCCCCGTTCGCCCGCAGCTCCTTGGCGACCCGGATCGCGCCGTCGCCGTCGAGGTCCAGCACGGCGACGCGGTGGCCCTGCCCGGCCAGGTGGTGGCAGGTGGCCTCGCCGATGCCCGACGCCCCTCCCGTGACGACGGCCACCCGGGACCGCTGACCCTTCGTACGCGGCATCGCTGCGTCCTTCCTCATTCGTAGACGACTTCGACGACGGGGCTCATCGGCACCGCCTGGCAGGTGAGCACCCATCCCTCGTCGACCTCGTCGGGGGTCAGTGCCTCGTTGTTCCGCATGACCGCCCGCCCCTGCACGACGCGGGCCATGCAGGTGGCGCAGGTCCCCGCCTCGCACGACGAGGGCGCCTGGAGACCGGCGGACCGCGCCGTCTGCAGGAGCGTGGCGTTGTGCCGGTGCGCCACGGTCGCGGTCCTCCCGCCGAGCTTGACGGTCACCTCGATGCCGTCGGCGGGGCCGGTCGCCGGCTGCTCGGCGGGGGTGAACCGCTCGATGCGGATCCGGTCCTGCCCGACCCCCAGTTCGCGGAGCCCGGTCTCGGCGACGTCCATGAAGCCGTCCGGCCCGCAGATGTAGAACGCGGCGTCACCGGCGCCGGCTGTGCCGGCGGCGTAGCGGGCCACGGTGTCGCGGTCGACGAAGCCGCTCACCAGATCCTCGTGGTGCTCGACGGCGAAGCGGCCGGGGTGCCGTCCCGCCAGCGCGTCGAGTTCGTCGCCGAAGATGGCGGCCTCCCGGTTGCGGTTGGCGTAGAGGAGGCGGGCGCGCCGTCCGGTGGTGGCGAGGGCGGTCTTCAGGATGGAGAACACGGGCGTGATGCCGCTGCCGGCGGCGAACGCCACGATGTCGTGTTCGCCCTGGTCGAGGACGAAGGCGCCGCCCGGCCGGGCGACGTCGAGCACGTCGCCCTCGCGGACGGCGTCGTTCAGCCAGTTCGAGACCAGGCCTCCCGGCACCCGCTTGACCGTCACCCGCAGTTCCCCGTCCACCTCCGGCGACGACGACATCGAGTAGCCGCGCAGGTGGGTCCGCCCCTCGCGGACGACACGGATCGTGACGAACTGCCCGGCCTCGTAGGTGAAGGCGCCGTCCAACTCCGGCGGCACCTCAAAGACGATCGAGCGGGCCTCCGAGGTCTCGCGGACGACGCGCCGGACGCGCAGCGGGTGGTACCGGTGGCGCTCTGGGGCCGTGTTCGGGGGCATTCGTTTCCCATCAGGCCGGCGTCGCCCGCGCACGCCTCGCCGGTCTCGACCGGGGCGTTAGTCAGGCGACTAACATCCTTAATCACATGACTAACATGGAGGCTGCGGCAGGGGCAAGAGCCGACCACGGCGGCCCGGACGCGATACTGGGGACGAAGCCGCAGCCTGGAGGGGCCGCAGCCTGGAGGGAGGACGCACATGCCGGCACGGCGGAGCCCCGTCGACGAGTCGGCCACCCGCACCGCGCTGCTCGACGCCGCCGAGGCGCTCATGCTCGAGGAGGGCTACGCCGCCGTCACCACCCGCCGGCTCGGGGCGAAGGTGGGACTCAACAACGCGCTGGTCTTCTACTACTTCGGGACGATGGACAACCTGTTCATCGCGCTGTTCCGCCGGGGCGCCGAGCGGAGCCTGGCGCGCCTGGTGGAGGCGCTGCGCTCGCCGCAACCCTTGTGGGCCTTCTGGGAGCTGACCCACGACTTCTCGAGCAACGCGCTCATCACGGAGTTCACCGCGCTGGCCAACCACCGCAAGGCCATCCGCGCCGAGATCGCCGCGTACTCGAAGAAGTTCCGGACGCTGCAGGTCGAGACGCTCTCGGAGGTGCTCGAAGGCTACGGCGTCGATTCCGAGCGGTGGCCGCCCGCGTCATTGATCCTCCTTATGGCGAGCTTCTCCCGCTTCATGCATATCGAGGAGGAGTTCGATCTCGATATCGGTCACGCCGAGACGGTCGCGGTCATCGAGCGCGAGATCCGCGCGCTCGAGGGCGACCGGCTGCCGGCCCGCACCGAGACCGAAGACGAGGGTGAGGCCGAGGGCGACCGGCTGCCGGCCAAGGACGAGGCCGTCGCCGGCCGCGTCCCGTAGGCGCACGGGACGGCCGGCGGCCCCAACCCCCCCTCAACGGATCGGCTCGTCCCCGAAGACCGTGGTGCGGAGCAGTTCGCGGGGCGAGTCCGGAGGGTACGGCGCGGCGCGGTGCACGACGCCGGTGTTGTCCCAGATGACGGTGTCCCCCACCGACCACCGGTGGCGGTAGACGCGATCGGGCGCCGTCGTCCGGTCGAGGAGATCCTGCAGCAGCGCCCGGCCCTCGCCGCTGTCCATCCCGACGACGCGGTCGGCGTGGGCGCCGATGACGAGCGACTTCCGGCCGGTCCGGCGCGTCCACACCAGCGGGTGGGTCGACGTCGGCCGCTTCCGCCACCGTTCGAGCAGCTCAGGCGCGGGATCGGGGGTGACCCGGCGCTGGGACGCCTCGAGCGAGTGCACGACGTGCAGGGAGCCGAACCGTTCTCTCTCCTCGTCGCCGAGCAGCTCGTAGGCGGCGTAGGTGCTGGCGAACTCCGTCTCTCCGCCGCTGGCCGCCACCTCCTTGGCGCTGAGGACGGTGGCCTTCTGCGGCGGCTCGCCGTTGAGGGGCGTGCAGCCGTCCATGTGCCACTCGAAGGTGGCCTTGAGGTACTCGGCCGATGAGTTCTTCGACTTGTCGAGGGTCACGCGGTAGATCCCGGGGACGGCGTGGTGCCCGTCCTCGTAGTCGATCTCGCCGAGCCGCCGGGAGAAGGCGACCTGGTCCTCCGGGTCGAGGTGGAGGCCGCGCAGGACCAGGACGCCGTACTGCTCCAGCGCTTCCAGGATGGCGGCCGCGACGGCGTCGTCCCGGGCGAGCCCCTCGGCGCCGACGCCGCTCACCTCGGCGCCGACGGTGGCGGCCAGGGGCTCGCAGGTGATCGTCGTGGTCACGGTGTGGGCTCCAGGCAGCGCTCGAAGTAGGCGGTGCCGGCGTCGATGACCTTGGGCTGGTGCCAGACCTCGACGGGCAGCGACACCATGATCAGGGAGTACACGAGGTGAAGCAGGTTCAGCTCCTTCTCGGGCAGCTCGTGCAGCGAGAACCTGTCCAGGTGCGCCATGGCGTCACGCACGCGGGGGTACATCGCGTCGTAGAAGAGCTGCATCTCCGCCATCGTGCTGTTCAGCCGCTCGGCGTACCGGGCCGCCTCGGTCGGGATGCACCACTTGGCGGCGAACGGCTCGCATTCGGCGAACTCCTCCGGAAGCATGCCGCCGCTCACGCGGGCACCTCCGATCCGTCACGCAGGTAGGAGCGCACCCAGTCGTCGACGATCTTGTGCAGATGGCGGACCGTCACCTCCTGGTCGCACAGCGGGTACTCGTCGATGACCCGCGACTCCAGGCCCAGCTGGGTCCCGTCGAGGGTGCCCGCGTCCTGGAGGCCGGCCTCCTTGGACACCACGGCGGTGACCTCGTGGCGGATCCGCTCGCTCGCGTTGCGCGACGGCGGGAAGTAGTACGACATCTCCCAGGTGTGCGTGTTGTGGGACGTCGGCCAGTACTGGTACGTGAGGTACCAGCCCCGCTCGTAGACCAGGATCACGAAGTTGGGGAAGATCTGGAAGTTCGAGATCGACCACGGATCGAGCCCTCCGGGGTTGATCCCGGCCGGCAGGTTGACGGGGTCGAGCTCGGGGATGTCCGGGCGCTCCCAGGGGCCCATGAGGCCGGCCTCGGTGACGTGCTCGATCGGGTACATCTGGTCCATCGGCGTCATGTGCCGGGGCACGCCCTTCCAGCCGCCGGTGCTCACCAGCCGGTGCGGCCCGTCCATCTGGAAGTGCGGGACCTTGAAGCCGTTCTGGAAGCTCCGCAGCGCCGGGACCTGCTGCTGCGAGTGCAGGATCGGCGCGTGGTAGTACTCCTGGAACGCGTCGAGGAAGATCTTCCAGTTGCTCAGGATGTCGGCCTTGAACGCGTACCGCTCGGTGACCAGGTGGAACGGGTAGCCCTCGAGGCCACGCACCATCGGCCCGAGGAACTCCCGCAGCGACCGGCTCGGCTCGTCGGCCAGGTTGACGAAGAGGAACCCTTCCCAGACCTCGCAGTGCACCGGCACGAGCGGGAATTCGGACTTGTCGAAGTCGAAGTACTCCTCTTCCTGGAGGACGAACTTCAGCGCGCCGTCCAGGCCGTACCGCCAGCCGTGGTACTTGCACATGAACTCGCGGCAGGTGCCGCGGGTCTCGTCCCGCGGCGTCTCGCCCCACAGCAGCTTGTTGCCGCGGTGGCGGCACACGTTGTGGAAGGCGCGGACCCGGTCGTCGAGGCCGCGCGTGACGATGAGCGAGGTCTTGGCGACGGCGATGTCCTTGGTGAAGAAGCTCCCCTTGCGGGGCAGCTGCTCGATCCGGCCGACGTTCAGCCACGCCCGCCGGAAGATCGCCTCACGTTCGAGCTCGTAGAACTCCGGCGAGATCGAATCCTCGTACGACACCAGGCCGGTGCCCAGTTCCGGAAGCCGTCCGGTCCAGCTGGCCTCCGGCGGCTTGCCCGAACGCGCCATGGCCTCCTCCTCCGGTCGAGGTCTCGCCCGATGAGACCTGGTCGTGATGTTCATCGACTGACTAACATGATCTGGATAACACGGCGCGCGCCGCCGCCGCAAGGCTCCGGGAGTGAGGTGGCACAGGCTCCATGAGGTGCGATCACCCCTCGCCCGCGGCGCGCGGTCCACGCCCGCATCTGCCGAGGGAGCGTCCATGAGCGAGCGGAAAGACCTGTTCATCGGGGGCGAATGGGTCGCCCCGAGCACCGGCCGGCGCATCGAGGTGATCTCCCCGCACACCGAGGAGCCGATCGGCGTCGTGGCCGCGGCGGGCACCGAGGACGTCGATCGCGCCGTCGCCGCGGCGCGGCGGGCGTTCGACGAGGGGCCGTGGCCGCGTACCGACCCGGCGGAGCGCGTCGCGGTGATCCGCCGGCTGGCCGCGCTCTACGGCGAGCGCCGCGACGAGCTGGCCGAGATCATCACCGCCGAGCTGGGCGCCCCCATCTCCTTCGCCAAGCGGGCGCAGGTGGCCCTGCCGTGGTCGATGATGAGCGCGCTCGCCGACATCGCCGGCGACTACGCGTGGCAGGAGAACCGGCCCGGCCTGTACGGGCGGGACATCCTCCTGCGCAGGGAACCCGTCGGCGTGGTCGCCGCGGTGATCCCGTGGAACATGCCGCAGTTCCTGACGGTGACCAAACTCGTCCCGGCGCTGCTCGCCGGCTGCACCGTCGTGCTCAAACCGGCGCCGGAATCGCCGCTCGACGCGCTGTTCCTCGCCGACCTGCTCGAACGGGTCGGCCTACCGCCGGGCGTGGTGAGCGTCATCCCCGCCGAGCGTGACGTGAGCGCCCACCTCGTCGCCCACCCCGGCGTCGACAAGGTCTCCTTCACCGGCTCGACGGCGGCCGGCCGGCAGGTGGCGGCGGCGTGCGCCGCCAACCTCACCAAGGTCAGCCTCGAACTCGGCGGGAAGTCGGCGGCCATCGCGCTGGAGGACGCCGACCCGGCGGCCGTGGCGGCGGCCGTCCGCATCTCGGGCATGGGCATGGCCGGGCAGATCTGCAACGCCCTCACGCGCGTCCTCGTGCCCGCCGGCCGCGTCGACGACCACGCCGACGCGCTCGCCGCGACACTGTCGGCCATCAGGATCGGCGACCCGACCGACCCGCGGACCGAGATGGGCCCGCTCGTGGCCGAGCGCCAGCTGCGGCGGGTGCGGGAGTACATCGACACCGGCGTGCGCGAAGGCGCCCGGCTCGTCACCGGCGGCACCGACCTGCCCGAGGGCGTCAAGCGCGGCTGGTACGTGCGGCCCACCGTGTTCAGCGACGTCGACGCCGCCATGACGATCGCCCGCGAGGAGATCTTCGGCCCGGTGATCGCGGTGATCCCCTACCGCGACGAGCGCGAGGCCGTCCGGATCGCCGACGACACCGAATACGGGCTGGCCGGCTCGGTGTTCACGGCCGACACCGAGCGCGGTCTCGACGTGGCCGCCCGGGTGCGCACCGGCACGTTCGGCGTGAACCAGGGGTACTCGATGGACCCGGCCGCCCCCTTCGGCGGCGTGAAGGCCAGCGGCTACGGCCGCGAACTCGGCCGCGAGGGCCTCGAGGCCTACCTCGACACCAAGTCCATCTCGATAGCGCCCTCGTAACGCTCCCCCGGCGCCGATGGGTTGCGGCCGGGAGACCGGGACGAGGGCGTCAGGGTTCTGCCACGCGGTAGCGCGGGTGACGCATGACCACGGCGCCGCGCGATCAAGCTTCGGTTTTGCGCGCGAGGACGAGCCGGTACCGCGGGCTGCCGTCCTCGCGCCGGCCCAGGGCCGTCAAGGGGGTCGTCGTCACGGTGAATCCGGCCGCCTCCAGGTCGTCGCGGACCGCTTGCGGCGGGCAGGTGCGGTAGTACATGACGAACGGGGGACGCCACAGGGCGTTCCGCACACGCATGACCAGGTCGAACCCGAGCAGCGCCCAGTACCAGACCGACGTGATGGGCTGCGGCGCGCCGATCGGGAAGGCGAAGAGCCCGCCGGGCCGCAGCGCGCGGTACACCCCGGCGAACAGCGCGGGCCGTTCGGCGGGCAGGAAGTGTCCGAGCGCTCCGAAGCTGACCGCCAGGTCGAAGTCCTCCGCGAAGGTCAGGTCACGGACGTCGGCCTGTACCCACTCGGCGTCCGGGTGGGCCCTGCGCGCCTGCGCGAGCATGCCGGTGCTGAAGTCGACGCCTGTGATCCGTCCTTGGCACAGGGGTTCGAGGACCCGCATGCCCGCCCCGGTGCCGCAACACACGTCCAGCCCCCGGCCGAACGGGCCGAGCGGGCGCAACGCGTCGGCGGTCGCGTCGAGCAGGCTGTCGGGCGTGCGAAAAGGCGTGTGGTCGAACTTCGGCGCGAGCAGGTCGTAGCCGCGCTGGACCGAGGACAGCGCCTGGATCGCCAGTTCATGCAGGGACGGACCTTGAGGCGAGAACACCGCCCCAGCGTACTTCTCGGAGGCCGGGCGGCCTGCAACCCGATCAGGGCGTCCAGGACGCCTCGCGCCCCGGCCACCTCGACGAGTCGGCGTTCGCGGCGCGAACACCCCGCGGTCAACGGCGATCCTGAAGTGCGGCGAGCGTGCGGGCCGCGGGGGTGAGCGCGGCGGCCAGGCACCGGCGGTCGGGCTCGGGCAGGCCGCCCAGGTCGTCATCGAGGTCGGCGAGCAGGTCGTCCACCACCTCCGCGGCCAGCTCGGCGGGGTCGGCGGCCGGGCCGAGCTTGCTGCGGGCCGCGTCCGCCCGCGGCGGGGTGAGCCGCTCGACCGCGGCGGTCAGCAGCCAGGCCGGTATGCCCGTCACCCCGCCGGGCGGCGGCACGAACGGCCGGGCGCCGTTGTAGCGGGCGTCCTCGGCGAAGCCGGGATGCTTGACCTTCACCACCGGACGAGGCCCCCTCTCACCTGTATCCCAGGAAACGGCGGGCTTGAGGACATAGCCTTCGGCGCGGTTGCCGGGCAGGTCCGGAAGGCCGAGCGCGCCGGGCACAAGCGTCGGAAAGTCCACCGTGAGGTCTGCCAGCTTCTGCCGAGGGCCTCGCCCCAGCAGCGGCACGCACGCCAGGCCCGCCTCGTCCACCAGCTCCGCCAACTCGGCACGGCCCATCCAGCGCGGCCCCGACGGCGTGCGGACGGCCCCGTCGAAAGCCAGCCACACCAGGTCGGGGCCGTACCACACGCCGGTCTGCACCGGGCCGATGTCCTCGACCGGCGCCACCTGCGGGTGCGGATAGCCTCCCCCGGCCAATTCCCCGAACAGGATCACCTCCTGCCCGGCCGCCCGGGCCGCTGCCGCCGCCGCCGTCGCCAGTACCGGCCACAGCCGCGTCACCCCGAAGAACGCCTCCAGCCGATCCTCGTCCAGCAGGCCGCGCCGACCGGCGGCCCGCGCCGTCCGGCCGTCGCTGACCAGCGCGAGATGCGCGCCGTGCACCTTCTCCTCGGCCACCCAGATCCCGCCGGGCAACGGCCCGTCGCCGAACCGCTGCGGGATCTTCGGGTACCACACGGCTCTGCCCTCCGTTCCGCGCCTCGGACGCCTGCGGCCCGCCCGAGCCGCTCCGGCGGGCAGCTTGTTCCACCTCCGCCCGGAGATCAACTCATTTACAAGGCTGATCGAAACCGGATTCCCCTGGCGGCACGATCCAGAAACCGCCGCTGCCTGCGTCCACAGCAAACGAAAAAGGCAAGGAGCTCCCACTCCTTGCCACTCTTAATCTATAGCACACCAGGGGGCTTGCGGCAAGCCCCGGGGCATGCCGCAGAATCTCAGGCCGAAGCCAGAACCTGCGGAAATCAGGGGTTCGCGACATACGTGTGCTCACGGGGGCGCGCTTCCATACCGCGCGAGCAACTGGCCGGAATTCAGTCTCGTTCGAATGGGGGGTTCATGTTCGACGTGATCGTGGTCGGTGGCGGACCGACCGGCCTGATGCTGGCCGGCGAGCTGCGGCTGCACGGCGTGAACGCGCTCGTGCTGGAGAAGGAGGCGGAGCCCACCAGTCACGTCCGCGCGCTCGGCCTGCACGTGCGGAGCATCGAGGTGATGGACCAGCGCGGTCTGCTGGAGCGGTTCCTCGCGCACGGCAAGAAGTACGCGCTCGGCGGTTACTTCGCCGGCATCCACAAGCCGTGGCCCGACCAACTGGACACCGCACACTCCTACATCCTCGGCATCCCGCAGCCCACCACCGACCGCCTGCTGGCCGAACGCGCCGCCGAGCTCGGCGCCGAGATCCGGCGCGGCCGCGAGCTGGTCGGGCTGAGCCAGGACGACCACGGGGTGACCGCCGAGCTGGCCGACGGCACGCGGCTGCGCTCGCGCTACCTGGTCGGCTGCGACGGCGGCCGCAGCACGGTGCGCAAGCTGCTCGGCGTCGGCTTCCCCGGCGAGCCCGCCAGGGTCGAGTGGCTGCTGGGCGAGATGGAGGTGGCCGTGCCCCCCGAGACGCTGGCCGCCGTGGTCGCCGAAGTCCGCGAGACCCACCAAGGGTTCGGCGCCGGGCCCTCCGGGGACGGGGTGTACCGCGTCGTCGTGCCCGCCGAGGGGGTGGCCGAGGACCGCTCGATCCCGCCGACCCTGGAGGAGTTCAAGCAGCGGCTGCGGGTGTTCGCCGGCACCGACTTCGGCGTGCACTCACCGCGCTGGCTGTCCCGGTTCGGCGACGCCACCCGGCTGGCCGAGCGCTACCGGGTCGGCAGGGTGCTGCTGGCCGGGGACGCGGCCCACGTCCACCCACCGATGGGTGGGCAGGGCCTCAACCTCGGCATCCAGGACGCGTTCAACCTCGGCTGGAAACTGGCCGCCGAGGTCGGCGGCTGGGCACCGGAGGGGCTGCTGGACAGCTACCACACCGAACGCCACCCGGTGGCCGCCGACGTGCTGGACCTCACCCGCGCGCAGACCGAGCTGCTGTCCACCGAACCCGGCCCCCGGGCCGTGCGCCGGCTGCTGTCGGAACTGATGGACTTCGAGGAGGTCAACCGGTACCTGATCGAGAAGATCACCGCGATCGGGATCCGCTACGACTTCGGCGAGGGGCATGACCTGCTCGGCCGGCGGCTGCGGGACGTGGGGCTGAAGCGGGGCCGCCTCTACGGGCTGATGCACGGCGGCCGCGGGCTGCTGCTCGACCAGACCGGCCGGCTCTCGGTCGCCGGGTGGGCGGATCGGGTCGACCACGTCACCGACACCGGCGAGGAACTGGACGTGCCCGCCGTGCTACTGCGGCCGGACGGCCACGTGGCCTGGGTCGGCGAAGACCAGCAGGATCTCCTCGACCGACTGCCTCGATGGTTCGGCGCCGCCGTCAGCTGAGCACGCGGTCGTGGTTCGGAAGGGGCCTAACTCCGGCCGGGTTCGCTCTGCTCTTCGAAGGACCTGGACACTTCATCGTCGAAAAGGGACGGAGTGACACCGAAGAAAGCGGCTACGGCCTCCAATACCCGCTTGGTAGGATTGTCGCCGCTCATCCGTCCACGAATTCTACGACGTGTTGCGCGACACTACCCGGCCGCGCCTTGGCCCGTCAGCGCTGGATGGACTTGGTCTCCAGGAACTCCTCGAGGCCGGGGAGCCCGAACTCGCGTCCGTTGCCGGACTGCTTGTAGCCGCCGAAGGGGGCGAGCGGATTCCAGGCGGCGCCGTTCACGTCGACCTGGCCGGCGCGCAGCCGCCTCGCGACGGCCAGGGCGTGCTCCGGTGCCCCGAAGACGCCGCCGGTGAGCCCGTACGGCGTGCCGTTGGCGATCTCGACGGCCTCGTCCTCATCCGCGTAGGCGATGATCGTCAGAACCGGGCCGAAGATCTCTTCCTGGGCGATCGCCGAGGCCGGGTCGACCTCGGTGAAGACGGTCGGGCGCGCGTAGGCCCCCTTGTCCAGCCCGTCGGGACGCCCCGGCCCGCCGAACACGAGCTTCGCGCCGTCGGAGATGCCGCGCCGGATGTAACCGTCCACCCTTTCCCGGTGCTCCTCGGAGGCCATCGGGCCGATCGCGGTGGCCGGGTCCGCCGGGTCGCCCACGGTGTACGCGGCGGCTGCGGCGACGACCAGGTCGACCGCCTCGTCGTGCCGGGACGCCGGGACCAGCATCCGGGGCCAGGAGCCGCAGACCTGGCCGCCGTTGACGAACGCGTGCCTGAGCCCGGCCTCGACGGCGGCGGGCAGGTCGGCGTCGTGGAGGATCACCCCGGCGCCCTTGCCGCCGAGTTCGAGCGCGACCCGCTTGACCGTCCCGGCGGCGGCCTCGGAGATCCGCCGGCCGGCCCGGGTGGAACCGGTGAAGGAGATCATGTCGATGCCGGGGTGGGCGGTGATGGCCTCGCCGACGACGGGTCCGGCGCCGTGCACCACGTTGAAGACCCCGGCCGGCAGTCCCGCGTCGGCGGTGATCTCGGCGAGGATCCGGGCGGTCAGCGGCGCGATCTCCGATGGCTTGAGCACCACGGTGTCGCCCGCGACCAGGGCGGGGGCCAGCTTGGACATGATCTGCTGGAGCGGGAAGTTCCACGGTGTGATCGCTCCGACGACGCCGATGGGCTCGCGGACGACCAGCGAGTTGCCGACCTCCCGGGTCCAGGCGAAGTCCGCGGCCAGTTCGGCGAAGGACTCGGCGACGGCGATCGGGAACCCGGTCTGGGCGGTCCGCGACAGGGCGAGCGGGGCGCCCATCTCGGCGGTGATCGTGGTGGCGATCTCCTCGGTGCGGGCGCGCAGCCCGTCGGCGACGCGCCGCACGACCGCGACGCGTTCGGCCGGTACGGTCGCGGCCCAGCCGGGGAAGGCGGCGCGGGCGGCGGCGACCGCCCGGTCGACGTCGGTCGCCGCGCCGGCCGGCACCTCGCCGACGATCTCCCCGTCCGCCGGGTTCAGCACCGCGATGCTTCCGGCGGTTCCGGGGACGGTCTCGCCGTTGATCCAATGGCCTTGAACGTTGTGCGTTGATCCGGTCATGGTTCGAGCCTCGGCGGGCCGGGCGGGGTTAGCCAGGGACGATCGATCCGTGGATACGCGCAGCCTCGGCGGCCGGGACACCGCCGCGGTGGAAACAGCGCCGGGACGCGAGTGGTTGTACGGGAGGTCGGTCCCAGCGAGCGCCCCAGCGGTGAACGCCCCGGGGAACCGGCTCCGCCGGCGGGCAGGGCACCGCCTGAGAGAACGAGAGGATGTCGCAGCCATGGACCGGGCTCGTCTGGCCGAGTTCCTGCGGACCCGCCGGGAGGCGCTGCAACCCGAGGACGTCGGGCTGCCCCGCGGACGGCGGCGGCGCACCGGCGGGCTGCGCCGCGAGGAGGTCGCCGCGCTGAGCGACATGTCGGCCGACTACTACACGCGGATCGAGCAGCAGCGCGGCCCGCGCCCGTCGGAGCAGATGCTCGCCGCGATCGCCCGTGGCCTGCGGCTGTCCCTGGAGGAACGGGACCACCTGTTCCGCCTCGGCGGCCACCCCGTTCCGCGGCGTGCCCTGCGTGCCGACCGCGTCACCCCCGGCATGATGCGGATCTTCGACGGCCTGACCGGCGCCGCCGCCCTGGTGGTGAACAACGTCGGTGAAACGCTGAAACAGACCAGGCTGGCGGTCGCGCTGCTGGGTGACGAGACCGCCTACACCGGGCCGGCCCGCAGCCTGCACTACCGCTGGTTCAGCGATCCGGCCGCGCGGTCGCCGTACCCCGAGCAGGTGCATCACCGGCGCAGCCGCCTCATCGTCGCGGACCTGCACCGCACCTACACCAGGGACGGCCGGGACTCGCGGGCCGGCGCCATCGTCGACGCCCTCCTGGCCGCGAGCCCCGAGTTCGCCGGCATCTGGGACGAGCATCCCGTGATCGGCACGTACTGCCCGCCCGAGCACTTCCGGCACCCCGAGGTCGGAGAGCTGGAGCTGCACTGCCAGATCCTCATGGATCCCGACCAGTCCCAGTCGCTGCTGGTCTACACGACCACCCCGGGCAGCCCGAGCCACGAGAAGCTGCGGATGCTCTCCATGGCCACCGCCACGGCCCCCTGACGGACGCCCCTCCAGAAACCCTCGTGCAGGCGCTGGCCCACGGCGAGATCCCCGGCATCATCGCGGCGTTGCTGTCCGCCTGCCGGCAGCTGAGCGACAGCCTCGGCGCACTGAGCCCGGACTGAGCAAGGACCGCCCGATCCGGCGGGCGGCTGAGGGAGCCTAGCTCTGCGTCCACGGGACGTCCTTGGTGAACACGATCCCGTCGTGCTCGGCCAGGTGCGCCGGGTGCAGCGGGGCGTAGCCGAAGTAGGGCGACACGCGGGGGGCGGGCGGCGCGTCGTCGAGGGCGGAGGCCAGGCGGCGGGCGTCGACGACGCAGCGGTCCTCCGGAAGCGCGTACAGGAGCCCTTCGAGGGTGTCCGGGGGCGGGGCGTCCACTCCTTGGTGCCGGATCGTGCCGAGGGCCGTGGCCAGGAAGGCATATCCCTCGCCCAGGTGGGTGCTCACGATCGCGCCTGCGCTCCACCACTCCAGCGGCAGGTCGCCCCACCGCATCGAGCTCCTGTGACGCTGGAGATGGCCGTTGTGGGCGTGCACCAGTGCCGGGCCCCGCTCGGCCACGGCGAGGAGGTTGCGGGCCATCATCTGGTCCCGCAGGCCCACAAGGCGCGTCATGCGGGCGCTGGAGGTGTCGGCCAGCCAGAAGTGGTAGCGCAGCAGGCCGACGGCGGTGCGCCCGTAAAGGCGCGCCAGGTACCAGTCGTCCCGAGAGGTTTCCGCGATCAGTTGCGGCGTGTGCGCGTCCAGGAGCGCCACCAGGTCGTCGGCGAGCAGCCGCAGTTCCCTGGCCTCCGCCGACCGACCGATGGAGCAGGACGGATCCCTGAGGGTGTCGGGGTGGGCCCACCGGTCGTCGGCGCCGAGCAGGCGGTCGAGCGTTTCCGCGTCGCAGGGGAGCAGGTCCGCGTCCAGCCGGGCCGCGAGGTAGGCGTGGAGTGCGGTGAGCGCCTGCCGGGGGCTCGCGACGCCGGTCATCTCCAGCGGGCCGTCGACACCGGCGAAGCGGAGCCGCTCGGACGCGGGCCGGCCGTCGTTGTACGCGCGCATCCAGCGCACCAGCTCACGGTTGGCCGCGGACGCGCCGAACCCGTGGCTGAAGCCGCGCTCCATGACCTCGTCGAGGGTGCCCTTGCCCGAGGTGATGTAGTCGTCCACGACCAGGCCCATCATGCAGTCGCTCTCGATCGCGATCGACCGGTAGCCCTCCTGCTCGACGAGTTGCCGGAAGAGCTCGTTGCGCAGGTCGAGCGGGACGTCCTCGCCGTGGGTGGGCTCGCCCAGGGCGAGCAGCCGCGGCCGGGACGCGAACAGCTTCATGACCGCGGCGGCCTCGACGGCATGAACGGTGTCCTTGATGCCAGTAGCCATGCCTTCAACGCTATCGTTGAACATGCGACTTGAGACTTTGCCGACATATCCGCAGGAACAGCTGCTGAAAGCTTAAATACGGTGGGCGAGCCGCACCACGGCCGGCCTGCCGCCGCGCTCCGGCCTGCCTAGGCGGGAGTCGGACGGAGCCCGTCGTGCAGGATGGCCAGGGCGCGCCGGGAGTCCATGCCCGGGTCGCCCGGAAGGCGCAGGGCGAGCAGGACGCCGCCGAGGAGCGGCCCTGGCCCCGGTCGGGCCGCATACCCCGAGGGTGTGGCCCATGAACGATCATTCCCTTCGCCGCCGTGCCGGGCGTTCCGTTTCAGGGGTCCAGGGGCTCGGGGACGCCGAGATGCTCGGCGAGCGTTCTGGCCCGGTCGGCCGCCTCGGGGTCGCCCGACTTCAGCGCGGCGGCGATCGCCTGGCGGGCGAACGGCGACGACAGCGCGTCCTGGTAGAGAGCGCGGACGGCCGGCAGGCCACGGCTCCACTGGGCGCGTTCCGCCTGGCCGCTGTGCAGGAAATCGTGCACGAACATCAGCGTGGACAGCCGCCTGAGCGTGGGCGGATGCGCGAGGACGTGCCGCGCGTACGCGGTCAGCACGGTCTCGGCGGCGGAGAAGTCGAGGATGGTGAGGAACCCGGGGCCCTCACGGTCGCACATGGCGATCAGGATCCAGCCGGCGCCGTCCAGCAGGCCGTCGTCGGCCTGGCCGGCGGCGAGCGCGCCGGCCAGGTCACCGGATTCGGCGACGATGTCGGCGATGTAGTTGTCGAGAGCATCCCCCACGCAGGCCTCGCGGACGAGCCAGTCCTGGATGTGCCGGTCCACCGTGGCACCGCGCAGGTGCTTGACGGCATCGATCCGTGGCCATCCGGTGTGATTTCTGGCCATCTCGAACAGCGCTTCACAGGGGCGTGACTGTGAGAAGGCCAGAGCGTCCGCCGCACTGCAGCACAGACCGTCCAGGCGGCTCAGGGTGAGGATGGTGTCCCGGTCGTCGTCGTTCCCGGCGATGCTCAGCAGCAGCAGGCCGAGTTCGACCGCGCCGACATTCGCGCCGGTCCTGGCGAGCCATCGGCCCAGCGCGCGGAGGCGGTCTTCGGGGAGGTCGTCGCGCGCCAGTATTCGCGCCCGCAACTCGGTGCGGTCGTGCATCAGCCGCAGGTTCCGCAGCAGAGCGTCGAGTCTCAGGAGCGGTCCGCGGCCGGGCGGCCGGTCGATGACCGAACGGCCGAGGGCGTCGACCAGTTCGTCGAGTTCGGGTTCCTCCGGCGAGCGCGGATCTCGCGCCGTGTCCGAGTCCGGCAGGGGGAGGGTGTCCTGGGGAGACCGTCCGGGGTCGGTCGCCTGCAACAGGCGTTCGGCGTGTTGGTAATAGGACGGCCCGTCCCCGAAGGGAGCGCCGAACTCCGACTGCTCCCGGGCCCCTTCCGCAGGGCGGCCCGGACGTTCTTTCGCCCGCTCCTGGTTCACGCTCTTCTCCCGTTGTGTCCCGTCCCGTTGGGACGCGGTTTCCGGCTATGCGGCTCCCGGGAGTTCGGCGGGGGCGCCCGTCGGCGACGTCGCGGACGTCAGATCGTGGGCACGTCGGGGTGCCATTCACCGGGTCGCGGACGACGACGCAGGGCAGGTCGGGCCATCGCGCGCCGGATGGCGAACGGCATGACCCGGCGGTCTCCGACGCCTTCGGCATCACGGCGGCTGCTTGAGGTGGCCTTGAGCACGCGCAGTTCGGTGAGGGCGCCCGGGCCGGCGGCGACGACCGCGACATACCGCGCGTCCACCGCTTGGCCGTTGGGCAGGGACGTGTAGGTCTTCCCGTCGCGGGACACCTCGACGCCCGGGTCGCCGCCCGGAGTCCACGTGAGCCGGACGGAGCCGACCCGGCGGAGCGCGCCGAGGTCGACGACCATGCGTCCACCGGCGGGCCCCGGCGACCAGGCGGTGCCCGGATCGCCGTCCACGGCCCGCGCGGGATCGGTCATCCCCGCGGGCAGCGGCGAGGTCGGGTAGGTGACGCGGCCACGGGCGAGATCCGGTGCCGGCAGCAGCGGGCCGCGGGTGAAGGCGGCGCGTGCCGTCGCCCCCGGGGCGACGCCGACCTCCACGGTCTCGCCGGTGGCCAGGGACCGCAGACGCACCCCGGCCGCCTTCCCGCCCGGCGCGTTGGTCACCTCGACGGTGCGGGAGTTCGGCACCTTCAGGGTCAGACCGGCCGGGGGCGCGGTGCCGTCGCGTCCGGTGACGGCGAACCGGGCGGGCGCGATCTTCGCGTCGGCGGCCCGGAGCGAGACGCCGTACCGCGTGGAACGGCCGGGACCGGTGCGCTGGGTGCCCTGGTAGAGGATCGTCTCCCGGGCCCCCTGCGGCAGCACGACCGTCGCGCCGGTCACCGCCGTCCCACTCAGGTTGAACAGGCTCAGCTGGCCGCCGGCGAGGCTCGCGGCCAGGCCGGCGCGCCCGGTGCGCGGCGCGGACGACGCGGCCCGCGACGCCGTCCGCCCCGGCGCCTCGGCCGGATGCGCCTCGACGGTCAGCGGGACGGCGGGCCCGTCGGAGAGCGTCGCCCCGGACGGCCAGACGCCGATCGGGTTGCGCCCGGCCCGGACGACGAACCCCGCCCGGCCGTCGACGTTCAGCCAGCGACCCGGGACGTGGCGGGGACGAGGGGTCCGCGCCGCCCGCCGCCACGTCCGCCCGTCCGGCGAGGTCTCGACCGAGTAGCGGGCCGGGCGGGCGTGCCCCCAGTGCAGCCGGACCCGGTCGACGGGGAGCCGGTCTCCGAGGTCGACGGTGATCGATCGCGGCCGGGTGCGCGGAGGCGGCGGGACGCCCGAGTCCGGCACCGGTGGCCGCGACGGCGCCGTGTCGCCGTCGGTCACCCGGCGCGGGGGCGTCCGCGGATCCGGACCGGACACGGTGACGGGCCTGCCGCGCGCCCGGTTCGCGCCGTCGCCCGCGTAGATCTCGAACTCCTCCAGCTCGCAGCAGCCCTGGCTGCCCGGGTCGGTGGCCGTCACCCGCACGTGGCGTGCCGGGGCGGTGGCGCGCAGGCGCAGCTCGTCGGTGCCCGCGCCGCCGTTCTCCGCCGGAAGCGTCGCCGAGCCGCCCGCCCAGGAGAAGGTCCGGTCGCCGTCGAGCCCTGGCACCCCGTGCATCGCCATGTTGTGCAGGCGGAGCGCCCCCTCACCGGCCGCGACGCCGGAGCTCGCGTACACCGCGGAACCGTCCGGGAGAGTGGTGAACCCGACCGCCCCGCCGGGGACGGCGAGGGCGGAGGCCGACCCGGCGAACCCGTCCCGCAGCGGCGTGTACGCCCGTGCCCGACGCCCCGTCACCCGCAGCGCCGTCCGCGGCAGGAACGACGGGCTGGTGCCCGCCGAGTCGAACAGCCAGTCGTCGTGCTGCGGGTGGTAGGCGAACTTGACGTAGCCGGGCTTGGTCACCGCGGCGGCCAGCGCGTTCGCCGACTGGTGGACGAGCAGCCCCACCCCGGGCCCGTGATCCACGACCCCCGCGTACCGCCTGAAGTACTCGCGCGCGGAGACGGGCCGCACCCCGCCACCGCCGAGCCGGTGGAGCAGGAACGCCATGCCCACCTCGGCGCGCGCCTCCGGCTCGTACTTGTCCTCACCGCTGAACTTGGTCAGCCGTCCCCCGGGTGGATACCGCACGTAAGGGATCAGCCGGTCGGCGAGCATCGCCTCCGCCGCCGCGGCGTACCGGTCCCCGGCCAGGACGGCGCGGGCGGTCACCGGAAGCAGCTGGCGGCCGTAGAGGTGGTGGCGGTCGGCGACCGTGAAGTCCTGCGGCACGCCCGAGTCCATGCCGGTCCGCGCCATCGTCGCCCACAGCGGATCGGCGTTCGGCGGAGCCGCCAGCTCCTCGGGGACCGCGCGGCCCGCCAGCAGGAACTGGGCCGCGTTCCGGCCCGGGTAGGCGCCCATGGACTGCTGGTAGATGGGGTTGTACGAGCCGTGGTTCTCGACGATGAAGGTGTCCCACACGTTGCGCGCCCGGTTCCACGCGGACACTGGGCGGCCGTTCAGCCGGGCGGGGTTGGCCCGGTCCGCCTGCGGCAGCCCGCCCATGTTGGCGGTCCAGCGGGTGAGCCACTCGCGCCAGGACGCGGCGTGCGGGTCGTCAGGCAGCCAGGCCAGGGCGGTCGCGAGCGGCATCGTCCGGGCGCCCATCTCCTCCATCTTGGTGTCGCCCCGGTGGCCGCCGCGCAACCCGTTGGTGTGCGTGCCCGCGTCGCCCTCGGCCACGATGCCGTCCGCCGCGGACCGGATGATCAGGTCGATCCGGGTCCTGGTCACGCGGGTGAGGCCGGACCACATCATCTTCGCCGCGGCGACGAAGTAGGACTCCATGGTGGAGTCCCAGTAGACCGTTCGTCCCCAGGTTCCGGCCGGGTCGACCCACCGGTTGCGGGCGGCAGCGTACTCGATCGTCCGGAGGGTGTGGTCACGCAGGGTCGCGGCGCTGACCCCCGCGGTCTCGGGGTCGTACGCGCCGCGCCCGCCGTACTCGAGCAGGACGGCGTTGCCGAGCACCGCGACATGGTGGAAGTCGGCCGGCCGGTATGAGCCGATCCGGGCGTCCCAGGTGCTCTCCACGAAACGGGTGTTCAGCAGCAGCGCGCGGTAGTAGGTGGCGGTGAGCCGGTCCCGCGCCTCCCGCCCGCGCCGCGCGGTCGCGGGAGCGGCGAGGGTGACGAGGACGGCGACGGCGCACGCGAAGGCGAGCACGCCGAGTACCCGTCTCACGACGGCCGGGCGCCGCACACCAACCTGATCACGAACACGGAGCGTAGCGATCACCGCACGCGTCCGCACAGCTCACACGCCGCATGGAGCCGCGCCGATCCCATTCCCTCACCGGCCAGGACGCATGACGCGTGAAGTCCCCGCCCGCGACCGGTTGCGCCGCCCTCGGCGCCGTCGCGGCGGCGCTCATGACCCTGCTCCCGGTCGCGGGATCGGTCGACATCCTCAACTACGCCGTCTATGGCCGGATCAACCCGATCGAGCGCGGCCCGACCGGCATCGCGGGGACGCATCATCTCGTCGAAGCGGTGCGCTCGCGGCCACGCTGGCCGCCCACGAGTACTGGCTGGCCCACCCGGACGAAGAGCCGCCGGACGTCATGACCCGCCTGCTCAGAATGCTGGTCCCGCGCCCAGGACGGCACCGTGCCGGCCTGCCAGCGCCACGTCGGTACGCTTGGCCGATGCGCATCGTCGCGGTCGCCGACACGCACACGTTCCACCACGAGCTCACGATCCCTGACGGTGACGTCTTCGTCCACGCGGGCGACCTGTGCCGGATCGGCAAGGGGCTCCACGAACTCGAGCACGCCGCCGACTGGCTGCACGCCCTTCCCCATCCAACGAAGATCGTCGTCGCCGGCAACCACGACCGGATGTTCCTCGACCGGCCCGAACGGGCCCGCGCCGTCCTGGCCGACCGCGGCATCCGCTACCTCCAGGACAGCGGCACCGAGGTCGCCGGCGTGACCTTCTGGGGCAGCCCCTGGCAGCCGGAGTTCAACGACTGGGCGTTCAACTGTCACGTGGGCGGCCATCCCCGGCTGCCCAGCCGGAATTCCGGCGCTGTTCGCAGGGCTACTCGACCAGGCCAGCGCTGCCAAGGCGCTGCGCGTGCTGTGGATCGTGCTCAACGATGGTCTCTTCCGTCTGAGCGCAGCGATGCCCAAGGCCCTGCCGTTCCTGATCCGCCTCGCCACCGACTCCAGCGTGCCCGTCCGCCTTGACCTGGCCGAACGGGTGTTGCTGATCGCGAAGCTGTGCTCACCGGTCGACGAACACAGCTCGCAATTCGAGGTAATGCTCATGGGCCTCGACAGCGACCGCCCAGAGCGCGCCGAATGTAGGACCGTGCTCGCCGAGCACGCGCCCGAATGCCGCACGCTCCTGAACGAGGCCGGCCTCACCGAAGGCCTACTCACCACCGCGGAGTTCGACCATCTCCTGGAAGACGCGTCATGACGGACGAGCCGGAGACCGCGCAGTGACGGCGGAGGACCTGCGCGTTCACTTCACGGCGGTGCCTCGCCACTCGTGGGGCGAGTGGCGAGGCACGGCTGGTGGGAGGGTCAGTCGAACGGGAGTTCAGGCGAGGGCTCGGGCCTGGTGTCGGTCCACTCCGCCGAGCGGACGGCCGAGTACTCGATGACGAAGCCCGGCTGCATCTCCGCGTACCGGCCGCCGGGCTCGGTCAGCTCGTTCTGCCGGGACAGCAGCGCGCCGGTGTGCTCGTCGAAGACGATCACTTCGCGGGAGCGGTAGGTCCCCTGGTCGGTCTTCGGCCCGCCGTACTCGCCCCTGACCGTGGTGGCGCGGTCGTCGGTGGCCAGCGCGATGCCCGGACGGCCCAGCGGGTCTGTGGTGCGGCCGATCGCGTGGACGCCCGGCCGGTCGGCGAGCGCCCGCATCAGGCCCGCCCGGACCTTCGGCGGGATCGGGGCGCCCCCCAGGATCGACGCCACCCTCATGACCTGGGCGCCGGAGGAGGCCCGCCGGTCGCCGCCGGACGGGTCGCCCTCCGCGAGCGTCCCGGAACCGTTCAGGAACATCTCGGCGAGCTTGGCCGGTTCTGTCGGCAGCTGCTGCAGTTCCTCGACCGACTTCCCGTCCAGGAACCTCCCTCCGCCGCGGGGGTCGGTGCCCTTTTCCGGGCCGTCCTTCTGCCACTTGGTCGGCTTGGTCGTGTAGGTGTTGTAGTGGTCGCCGGACCAGACGCGGAAAGTCGACGGCGACCCGGCCCTGCGCCACAGCGCCTCGTCCCGCGCGGTCTGCGGGCGGGCCGGCAGGTCGCGGCCGTAGTACCCCTCGCCCATGCCGGACTTCGCGCCCCACCAGCCGAACGACTGGGTGAGCGCGCCGGTGATCGCGTACGTCCCGGTCTTGGCGCGGACGACGTAAGCCTGGCCCTGGATCACGTTGCTGTGCCAGTAGTCGCCGGTCGGCTGCCGCTCCGCCTTCTCCGCCGCCGCCAGGACCGCCGCCCTGCCGTCCAGGGTCACCGGGCCGGTGGGCGCGGGCGCGTTCCCCCCGGCGAGCGCGATCGCCACGGTCGCCGCCGTGCCCGCCGCGACCACGCCGCCGAGCCCCCACCGCAGCCGGCGCGGCAGCGGACGGCGCGGCGGCGCCTCCAGCAGTGCCTTCGCCCGGGCGATCTCCTGGGCCGTGGGCGGGGCCGGCTCGGGGTAGGCGTCCCGGACGATCCGCACCTCATCCATGCTGTTCCTCCAAAGTGAGCATCGGATTGGTTCCGCCCAGCGCCTTGCGCAGCGTGGTTCGGGCACGGTTCAGCCGGGAGCCGACCGTGCCGTAGGAGATCCCCAGCGCCGCCGCGACCTCGTCGTGGCCGAGGTCGGCGAGGGCGACGAGCAGCAGCACGTCGCGCTGCCCGCGCGGCAGCTTCGCGATCGCCCCGGCGAGCTCGCCCCGCAGGCCCGCGGCGCTGACCCGCGCGTCGACCCGTTCGGTGGGCTCCTCGGCGGGCCGGCCGGGGCCGAGACGGGCCCGGGCCCGCAGCGCGCGCGTCTCGGCCCGCTGGTGCCTGCCGATCACCTTGGTCGCGATGCCGTACAGCCAGGTGCGCACGCCCGCGCGTTCCGGGTCGTAGCGCCGGCGCTGCCGGAACGCCTCCAGGAACGTCTGCGCCGCGATGTCGGCGGCGGCGTCCGGGCCGAGCCGCTTGGCCGCGTACCGGTGGATCTCGGCGAAGTAGGCGTCGAAGACCTCGTCGAAGCGCTCGGCCGGTCGGGGCGGGGGGTCCCCTGTCATGTGGTGCCTTTCCATGGCGTGGATGGCGGTCACAGAGGTATCACCCGCAACCCGCTTCCGCTTTCCCGGTGCCGACGCGGACGTGTCGGCAATCTTGGACGACTGCGGACGGGCAGGTGGGGAAAGCACGGGCGGTGGGGCGATGAGTTCGAGGTCCGAAACCGGTCCACATCAGCGAGAACACCGACGACCGATGGGAGCACCGCGATGCGGATCACCTTGACCACGTTCCTGACGCTGGACGGAGTCATGCAGGGCCCCGGAACGCCCCGGGAGGACACCAGCGGAGGGTTCGAACACGGCGGCTGGCAGTTCCCCTACGCCGACGAGGAGCTGGAGAACTACGGCGCCACCTGGTTCGGCGAGGCCGACGGGTTCCTCCTGGGCCGCAGGACCTATGAGATCTTCGCGGCCTTCTGGCCGACCGTCACCGACGAGGACGACCTGATCGCGGCACGCCTCAACACCCTGCCCAAGTACGTCGTCTCCACGACCCTGACCGAGGCGCGCTGGAACAACACGACGCTGATCCGTTCCGACGTGCAGCAGAAGATCGCCGAGCTGAAGAGCCGCCCCGGACGGGAGTTCCAGATCCACGGCAGCGGCCTCCTCGCCCAGTGGCTGCTGGACCGCGGCCTGATCGACGAGGTGCGGTTGTGGACGTACCCGGTCGTCCTGGGCACCGGCAAGCGGCTGTTCGAGCCCGGGCGCGTGCCGACGGCGCTGCGCCTGATCGAGTCCCGGACGACCGGGAGCGGCTGCGTGCTCAGCGTCTACCGGCCGGCGGGCACGCCGACGTACGGCGACTTCACCGCGTGAGCCCTGCCGCGGCATCCCCCGGGGAGTGCATATTTCCCCGTCGGGGTGGTGAGTGGCGACCTACCGCCAGGAAACAGATTGTCGCCGGTGAACTACCTAAAGTGAGCACGGTCGTGATCGCGCGCGTTCACGCCCCCCATGCCCGCACGCTCCCGAGGAGATCATTTGACCGGCTGGCGAACAACACTGGCGGCCCTGGCGGCCACGGTCGCGGCGACCGGACTCTGCGTCGCCGACACCGACCCGCCGACCGCCGAGGCCCGGACACCGGCACGGGCGGAAACACGGACGCAGGCACAGGCGATCGAGGTCACCCGCTTCCTCGGCGAGCAGCGGGTGCCGCACAAGCTGCAGCTCGACGGGACGACCGTCGGCGGCCTGTCCGGCTTCGACCGCGACCCCCGCACCGGCGCCTGGTACTTCGTCTCCGACGACCGGTGGCGCTACAACCCGGCCCGGTTCTACACCGGGAGGCTGTGGATCGACCCCGCCACCGGCGCGTTCACCGGCGTACGCCTGACCGGGGTCACCACCCTGCAACGCCGGGACGGGTCCCCTTACCCCGCCTACGGCCAGCCGGAGTCGGCCGACCCCGAGACGATCCGCTTCGACCCGCGCAGCCGCCGGCTGCTGTGGGGCAACGAGGGCGACCGTCCCGCGGAGGGCAACCCCGGCATTCCGGTGTCCGACCAGTTCATCGGCCGGACCGACGAGCAGGGCCGGTACCACGGGCGGCTGCGCAAACCCGCCAACCTGAACCTGACCGACACCACCCGCGGGCCGCGCCGCAACTTCGGCTTCGAGGCGCTGGCGGTCGCGCCGCGCACCATCGCCGCCGCCATCGAGGGCCCCCGCTACGAGGACGGCGAGCCGCCCACCGTGCAGCGTGGCGCACCGGCCCGCATCACCACGTGGAACCGCCTCGGCGGCGTCCGCGGCCAGTACGCCTACCCCATCGACCCCCTGCCCACCGCGCCGAACCCGCCGGACGGCCACTCCGACACCGGGATCTCCGAGATCCTCGCCATCGACGACCACCGGTATCTGGCCCTGGAGCGCTCCTGGCTCGAAGGCGTCGGCTACAAGGTGAAGCTCTACGAGTTCGACCTGCGCGGCGCCACCAACGTGCTGTCCCGGGCCGGCCTGGCCGATGGCCGGCCCTACCGTCCGGTCGCCAAACGCCTCGTCCTGGACCTCAGCACGGTCCGCCCGCCGGTGCAGAACCTCGAAGGTCTCGCCTGGGGGCCACGGCTGGACACCGGGGAATGCACGCTGGTCGCCGGATCCGACGACAACTTCGACTCGCGGGAGGTGACCCAGTTCCTGGCCTTCGCCACGCGTAGCTGCTGACCTCGCCCCCTCCGATCCGCCCGGCGCACGGGGTCCGCCGGGCGGGCTCGCCGAGCCGTCCTCGACGGCCCGCGGCCCCGGCGCCGATGGCGCCGGGGCCGCGATGAGGCCCGGCGCGGGGCCCAGCCCGGGGGAGCGTTTAGACTTGCTTTACTTGTTGTCTTGAATCGTTCATGTTGCATGAAAGCAGGTCCGGCGCCATGACCGCACCCCCGCCCCCGACCCCCGCCGAGGAGCTGCGCGGCGCCGGCCTGCGGGTGACGGCCGCCCGCGTCGCGCTGCTCGACACCGTCCGCACGGGCGACCACCTCGATGCCGAGGCGATCGCCTCCGGCGTGCGCGACCGCGTCGGCCACGTCTCCCTGCAGGCCGTGTACGAAGCCCTCCACGCGCTCACCGCGGCGGGGCTCCTGCGCCGCATCGAACCGGCCGGCAGCCCCGCCAGGTACGAGGGGCGCGTCGGCGACAACCACCATCACCTGGTGTGCCGGAGCTGCGGGACGGTCAAGGACGTCGACTGCGCCGTCGGCCCGGCGCCCTGCCTGACCCCGGTGGACGACGCCGGATTCCTCGTCGACGAGGCCGACGTGACGTTCTGGGGGCTGTGCCCGCGCTGCCGTCCGCAGGACGGCTGACCACGGCCCCTCCCCGAAGGCCCGCAAGGCCCCCGGGAACACGTCCGGGCCGGCCCGCACGCGGACCGGCCCGGACGACCGGATCAGATGTCGAACCGGTCGGCGTTCATCACCTTGGTCCATGCCGCCACGAAGTCGCGCACGAACTTCTCCTTCGCGTCATCGCTCGCGTAGACCTCCGCGAGCGCCCGCAGCTCGGAGTTGGAGCCGAAGACGAGGTCGGCGCGGCTGCCCGTCCACTTCACCGCGCCCGTGGCGTCGACGCCCTCGAAGGTCTCGGCCTCCTCGGACGCCGGCCGCCAGGTCGTGCCCATGTCGAGCAGGTTGACGAAGAAGTCGTTGGTCAGCACCTCGGGGGTGCCGGTGAGGACGCCCAGCGACGACTGCTGGTAGTTCGCACCCAGGACCCGCAGACCGCCGACCAGGACCGTCATCTCGGGCGCGCTCAGGGTGAGCAGGTTCGCCCTGTCGATCAGGAGGTACTCGGCGGGGAGCCGGTTGCCCTTGCCGACGTAGTTGCGGAACCCGTCCACCGCCGGTTCGAGCGCGGCGAAGGACTCCACGTCGGTCTGCTCCTGCGTCGCGTCGGTGCGACCCGGCGTGAACGGGACCTCGATGTCGAAGCCGGCGGCCTTGGCCGCCTTCTCGACGCCGGCGGACCCGGCGAGCACGACCACGTCGGCGAACGAGACCTTCTTGCCGCCGGTCTGGGCGGCGTTGAAGGACTCCTGGATCCCCTCCAGGGTGCGCAGCACGGGCGCCAGCTTCTCCGGCTCGTTGACCTCCCAGCCGCTCTGCGGCTCGAGGCGGATGCGGCCGCCGTTGGCGCCGCCCCGCTTGTCACTGCCGCGGAAGGAGGAGGCCGCCGCCCACGCGGTGGAGACCAGCTGGGAGACCGACAGCCCCGAGTCGAGGATCTTCGCCTTGAGGGCGGCGACGTCCCCGGCGTCGACGAGCTCGTGGTCCACGGCCGGGACGGGGTCCTGCCAGATCAGCACCTCGGACGGGACCTCCGGGCCGAGGTAGCGGACGACCGGGCCCATGTCGCGGTGGGTCAGCTTGTACCACGCGCGGGCGAAGGCGTCCGCGAACTCGTCGGGGTTCTCCAGGAAGCGCCGCGAGATCTGCTCGTAGATGGGGTCGAACCGGAGCGAGAGGTCGGTCGTGAGCATCGTCGGCTGGTGGGTCTTGGGCGGGTCGTGGGCGTCGGGGACGGTGCCGGCGCCCGCGCCGTCCTTCGGCCGCCACTGGTTCGCCCCGGCGGGGCTCTTGAACAGCTCCCACTCGTAGGCGAACAGGGTCTCGAAGAAGGTGTTGTCCCACTTGGTCGGGGTGGGCGTCCAGGTGACCTCGAGGCCGCTGGTGATCGCGTCGCCGCCCTTGCCGGTGCCGAAGGCGTTCTTCCAGCCCAGGCCCTGCTCCTCGATCGGGGCGCCCTCGGGCTCGGGGCCGACGTTGCTGTCGGGGCCCGCGCCGTGCGCCTTGCCGAAGGTGTGGCCGCCGGCGATCAGCGCGACCGTCTCCTCGTCGTTCATCGCCATGCGGCGGAACGTCTCGCGGATGTCGCGGGCCGCGGCGATCGGGTCCGGGTTGCCGTTCGGGCCCTCGGGGTTGACGTAGATGAGCCCCATCTGGACGGCGCCCAGCGGGTTCTCCAGCTCACGGTCGCCGGAGTAGCGCTGGTCGTCGAGCCAGGTGGTCTCCGGGCCCCAGTAGACGTCCTCCTCCGGCTCCCAGACGTCCTCGCGGCCGCCGGCGAAGCCGAAGGTCTTGAAGCCCATCGTCTCCAGGGCGACGTTGCCCGCCAGGACCATCAGGTCCGCCCAGGAGAGGTTCTGCCCGTACTTCTTCTTGACCGGCCACAGCAGCCGGCGGGCCTTGTCGAGGTTCCCGTTGTCCGGCCAGCTGTTGAGCGGCGCGAAACGCTGCTGGCCCGCCCCGGCCCCGCCGCGGCCGTCGCTGATCCGGTAGGTGCCCGCGCTGTGCCACGCCATCCGGATCATCAGCGGCCCGTAGTGGCCGAAGTCGGCGGGCCACCAGTCCTGCGAGGTGGTGAGCACCTCCGCGATGTCCCGCTTCACGGCCGGCAGGTCGAGGCTCTTGAACGCCTCGGCGTAGTCGAACTCCTCACCGAGCGGGTCGGCGACGGCGGGGTTCTTGGCGAGGATCTTCAGGTTGAGCCGGTCCGGCCACCAGCCGCGGTTGCCGCCGCCCTGGGTGGGGTGCGGGGCCCGTCCGTGCACGACGGGGCACCCGCCCCCGCTTTCGGTGGCCTCGGCGGGCGTCGGGGTGACGACTTCGTTGTTCTCGGACATGCGGTTCCTTCCAGGGCGGGGGTGAATCAGGAACTCTGTGGGGCGGAGCAGCCGGGGCACAGGCCCCAGTAGATGACCTCGGCCTCGTCGATCGAGAAGCCGCGGTCGTCGGACGCGGTCAGGCAGGGCGCCTCGCCGACGGCGCAGTCGACGTCGTCGATGGCCCCGCACGACCGGCACACGACGTGGTGATGGTTGTCCCCGGTCCGCGACTCGTAGCGGGCCACGGAACCGGGCGGCTGGATGCGCCGCACCAGACCCGCGGCCGTCAGCGCGTGCAGCGAGTCGTAGACGGTCTGGTGGGACACCTTCGGCAGCTCCCTCCGCACGGCGCCGATGATCGAATCGGTGTCGGCATGGGGATGCTCGTGCACCGCGCTGAGCACCGCCACCCGAGGACGGGTCACGCGCAGAGCGGCACGGCGCAGCATCTGCTGGAAGTCCGAGGGCGCGGTCACGGCACACAGAGTGGCTCATTTTCTGGAATCAGTCAAGAATCTGATTTCCAGAACCGTTCAAGTTTCCGGATCCGGCCAGACGACCCGAACCCCCAGGTCAGAGACTAGCCGTCCGCCAAGGGGGCCAGGAAGAGGAAGTCGAATCGCGCTGCGCCCGCTGTCGGCGAGTCCGCGAACTGCGCGCTCCCGGCGGCCGGGCGAGAGCGTTCAGCCGATCCTGGCGGCGGGCGGCACGTGCGGCGCCTCGACGGTGAACACGGCCGCGTAGTGCTCGGCGGTCTCGCACCGTGCGGTGCCGTCGCCGACCGGCTCGGCCGCCAGCCGGTCCTCGCCGATCATCATGATCGCGGTCCTCGCGCGGCAGCCGGTGACGACGAAGCCGAAGCGGCGCCCGCCCTGCTGACCGGACGTCCCGCCGCCGAGTCCGTCCTCCAGCGCGCCGGCCGTCGCACCGGGGAGCGAGCCGAGGAACCCTTCGAGCTGGTCGGGCTGGCTCACCTCGGCCGCCCGCGCGGACCGGGGCGGCGGCCCGGGGAGCTTCTCGAACGCCAGCAGCCTTCCCGGGCTCACCGGGTCGGGGCTGCCCGTACGGGAGCCGCCCAGCGTGAGCCCGTCCGGTGCCATGGCCTTGTCGACGGCGAACATCGCCAGGTTCTCGTAGGGCGCGTAGCACTCCTCGTGCTCGGTCACGCCGGTGAGGTCCATGTTGAGCCGTCCCGGGCCGTCGCTGGTCAGGCGCGCGCCGCGGGCGGAGTCGCAGCCGCCGGTGTAGGAGAACAGCACCACCGCCTCCCGGCCGTAGTCGCGTCCCGCGGCGAGCCGCTCGACATCGCCGGCGTCCGGGGCGCCCCGGCCCGTTTCGGCGAACCAGCCGCGCACCGCCCGCACGTCGGTGCGGCTCCGCAGGACCGTGGACACGTCCGGCAGGCCGTGCCCCTGGTGGAAGGCCAGCAGCTCGGCCTTCACCGTCCGGTCCGGTGGTAGGACGCGCGGGCCGCTCCCCGGCCACAGGATCGCCACCGCCGCCCCGGCCACCGCGAGCACGGCGACGACGATGCCCGCAGCGATGCCCCTTCTGCCGCCCATGCCGTTTTCGACGGTGCGAATCCGCCACCGGGTTCCGCGCGCGGGACACCCTAGCTTGGAGGCCATGCTGAACATCACCGCGGAGGAGACCGCGCGGGCGCTGCCGTTCGAGGTGCTGGTCCCCGCGCTGCGCGAGGGCTTCGCGCGGGGAGCGCACACCCCCGCCCGGCACCACCACACCATCGACGAGGCGGCGGACGCGACCCTGCTGCTCATGCCGTCCTGGACCGACGGCGAGCACCTCGGGGTCAAGCTCGTCAACGTCTTCCCCGCCAACGCCGCCGCCGGGCTCCCCGCGCTGTCCTCGGCGTACGTGCTGGCCGACGCCATCACCGGAAGGCAGCTCGCGGTGATCGACGGCAACGAGCTGACCCGCCGCCGGACGGTGGCGACCTCCGCGCTGGCCGCCTCTTACCTCGCCCGCCGGGACAGCCGGACCCTCCTGGTCGTCGGCGCCGGGCACATCGGCGGCCTCGCGGCCGCGGCCTTCCGCAGCGTCCTGGACGACCTGCGGACCGTTCTCGTCCACTCCCGGACGCCCGCGCACGCCGAGCGCCTCGCCGGGCGCCTGCGCGCCGGGGGCGTCGACGCGCGGGCGGTGACCGGCCTGGCGGAGGCCGCGGCGGAGGCCGACGTGATCACGTGCGCGACGCTGGCCGCCGAGCCGATCGTCCGCGGCGCGTGGCTCGCCCCCGGGACGCATCTCGACCTGGTCGGCGGCTTCCGCCCCGGCATGCGCGAGTCGGACGACGAGTGCGTGCGCCGTGGCCGGGTCTACATCGACACCCCGGTCGCACTGGAGGAGTCCGGCGACCTCACCCGGCCGATCGCGGCCGGGGTCCTGAAGCGGGACGACATCGCGGGCACGCTGGCGCAGCTGTGCCGCGAGGAGGTCCCCGGCCGCCTCGGCGCGGGCGAGATCACCGTGTTCAAGGCCGTCGGCAGCGGCCTCGCCGACCTGGCCGCCGCGGCGGTGGTCCACCGGGCCGCGTCCCGCTGAGCGAACCACGGCGGCGGTCCGGGGGCCCGGCCACCCCGGAACGAATCCTTGCAAGGATTGAATACTTGCAAGGATGGTGATACCAAGTTGTCGTGAGCAGCACCGACGCCGCCGACCCACCCCCGCGCGCGGACCGGAGACCCCGGGACGCGGGCCCCGGCCGGAGGCCGGCGGGCCTCGCGGCGCTCCCATCCGGCACGCGCGCCGCTCCGCCCGCGAGCTCGCACCACGGCGGGAAATTCCACCTCAACGACGAAACTGCCGGGAGTCCGTCACCATGTCGCTGCAAGGGACGCGCTACACCAGCGCCACATCGATCGGTCTCGCCGCGGGCTGGAGCCTGGAACGGCTCACCCCGCCGAGCCGGCTGTTCGGCGCCAACGGTCTCCGTACCGGTCCGGACGGCCGGATCTACGTGGCGCAGGTCGCCGGCAGCCAGATCAGCGCGCTCGACGTCGACACCGGCGAGCTGGAGACCGTCAGCGCGCAGGGCGGCGACATCGTCGCGCCCGACGACGTGGCCTTCGACGCCAGGGGCGACCTGTACGCCACCGAGTACTACGACGGCCGCGTGAGCGTGCGCGGCGCCGACGGGCGCACGCGGGTGCTGCGCGACGACCTGCCCGGCGCCAACGGCATCACCTTCCACCAGGGCCGCCTGTTCATCGACGAGTGCCGGATCGGGGGCCGCCTGCTGGAGCTCGACCTCGACGGCGGGGCGCCCAAGGTGCTGCTGGAGAACCTGCCGTTGCCCAACGCCATGGAGGTCGGCCCCGACGGCAAGCTGTACTACCCGATGCTGGGCAGCAACGACATCTGGCGGATCGACCCCGACGGCGGCGAGCCCGAGCGGGTGGTGGGCGACCTCGGGGTCCCCGACGCGGTGAAGTTCGACGCCGAGGGCCACATCGTCTCCACCCAGGTGGGCAGCGGCGAGGTCCTGCGGATCGACCCCCGCAGCGGCGAGCGTACCGTCCTGGCCACCATCGCCCCCGGCCTGGACAACCTGACGTTCGTGGGGAACCGGCTGTTCGTCTCCGGCTTCACCGGGCAGATCACCGAGATCCTCGGCGGCGGCGAGACCCGGGCGGTGCTGCCGGGCGGCCTGACCTGGCCGCTGGACCTCACCGTGGGCGGCGACGGCACGCTGTACGTCTCCGACGGCACGCACTTCTACGTCCTGGCGCCCGGCGGCGGCCTGGAGATGCTCGGGATGCTCTTCAGCCCCGGCTGGCCCGGCTACATCCGCGGCGTGACCGCCGCCGGCGAGGGCGAGTTCGTCGTCACCACCTCCAACGGCCAGATCGCGCGGTGGCGGCCCGCGAGCGGCGAGCACGACGTCCTGGCCGGGGAGAGCGACCCGTTCGACCAGCTCTACGGGGTGGCGGTCGGGCCGGACGGCGCGGTGGTGGCCGCCGAACTCGGCACCGGCCGCGTGGTGTCGGTGCGCGGCGGCGACGTCGCCACCCTGGCCTCCGGCCTGGACCGGCCGATGGGCGTGGCGTTCGCCGCCGACGGCACCTGCCTGGTCTCCGAGTCCGGCGCCGGACGCGTCGTCTCGGTCACCGGCTCGGGCGTCGACACCGTGGTGGACGGCCTGGAGACGCCCCAGGGCCTCCTGGTGCGCGGCGGGCGGCACCTGGTCGTGGACGCGGGCGCCAAATCGCTGGTCGAGGTCGACCTGACCAGCAAGGCGCGGACCACGATCGCCCGCGACCTGCCGGTGGGCGCCCCGCTCGGGGTGGAGCCCAAACCCCTCAAGGGACTACAGCCGTTCTCCGGGCCGCAGGGCCTCTTCGCGGGCATCGCCGCCGGACCGGACGGCACCCTCTACATCTCCGCGGACGCCGAAGGCAGCGTCCTGGCGCTCCGCAAGGAAGGTTGAGCAGGGCATGACACACGACTTCTTCGGCCTGGACGGACGCGTCGTCATCGTCTCCGGCGCGGGCGGCGGCGGCATCGGCACCACGGTGACCCGCATGGTCGCCGAGGCCGGCGCCACCGTGATCGCGGTGAGCCGCTCCAAGGAGAACCTCGACACGCACATCGGCCCCCTCGCGGCGGAGGGCCTCAAGGTCGTCCCGGTCGCGGCCGACGCGTCCACCGACGACGGCATCGCGACGGTGCTGGAGGCGGCCGGGCGGACGCAGGGCGAGCTGCACGGGCTCGTCAACGTCGCCGGCGGCGCCGCGCCCGCCACCTGGATGCCGTCGACCCGGGTGACCAGGGACGACTGGCGCGCGCTGTTCCACCAGAACATGGAGACGATGTTCTTCATGAGCCAGGCGGTGGCCGCGGAGCTGAAGTCGCACGCCCGCCCCGGGTCGATCGTCTCGATCTCCTCGATCAGCGGCATGAACACCGCGCCGTTCCACATCGCCTACGGCACCGCCAAGGCGGCGCTGGTGGCGGCGACCCGGACGATGGCCGTCGAGCTGGCCCTGGACGGCATCCGGGTGAACGCCGTCGCGCCCGGCGTGACCGCGACCCCGGCCTCGGGCACCTACGTGGACGAGGATCCCGAGCGCGACCGGACCGCGATCGCCATGGGGCGGCGCGGCCGTCCGGAGGAGCAGGCGGGGCCCATCCTCTTCCTGCTGTCGGACCTCTCCACCTACATCACAGGGCAGACGATCCTGGTCGACGGCGGCCTCAACCTCAAGTGGACCCACCTGGGCTCCGACAACACCTCCCTCTTCCTCAAGGACGAGGGCTTCCGCGCCGCCATCACACGCTGACACCGCACCTGACACCGCACCCTGACACCCCACCCTGACACCGCACCTGTACCGACCATCTCCCGACGCGGCTGGAGAAAGCCATGAGCGAAACCCTCGAAGACGTCCAGGGAACGGCGGCGGCCGAAGCGCTGTCGGAGCCGTTCACGATCCCCGTGGAGGCCTACCTCTCCGAGGAGTACGCCCGGGCCGAGCGGGACAAGCTGTGGAGAAAGGTGTGGCAGCAGGTCGGCCGGGTCGAGGAGCTCGCCGAGGTCGGCAGCTTCCTCACCTACGAGATCCTCGACGACTCGATCATCGTCCTGCGCACCGCTCCGAACAAGATCCGCGCGTACTACAACGTGTGCTCGCACCGCGGCCGCCGGCTCGTGGACACCCCGCCGCGCGCGCGGGACGCCCGGGGCCGCGGCCGGCAGTTCGTCTGCGGCTTCCACGGCTGGCGGTACGACCTCGAAGGCCAGTGCACCCACGTGCCCGAGCGCGAGGACTGGCAGGGCGTCCTGACCGACGACAAGATCAGGCTGCGCGAGGTCAAGGCCGACACCTGGGGCGGCTGGATCTTCATCAACATGGACCCGGAGTGCGCGCCGCTACGGGAGTACCTGGAGCCCGCGGCCACCCTGCTCGAACCCTTCCAGCTCGAGAGGTTCCGCTACCGGTGGCGCCGCTGGCTGGTCTTCGACTGCAACTGGAAGGTCGCCCTCGAGGCGTTCAACGAGACCTACCACGTGCCCTACACCCACCCGGAGTTCATTCCCTTCGGCAGTTTCCTCGGGTGGTCCAGGGTCCAGGGCCTGCACAGCAACATCGGCTTCGAGGCGCCCAAGGGCCTGGAGGAGAACCAGGGCAAGCTGCGCATCGGCGGCGGTGTCGACGCCCGCGTGTCGACGGCCGAGATGCAGAACTTCATCTGGGAGAACGCGAACACCAACACCACCGAGACGCTGGTGGACGTCGCGAACCGGCTGGTCAAGGAGCTGCCGGAGGGAACGCCTCCCGACCAGGTGGCCAAGTACTGGCTGGAGACGGCCCGGCGTGAGGACGCCGAGCGCGGCGTGGTCTGGCCGACCGTCCCCCCGGAGGCCGTCGCCGCGAGCGGTACCGCCTGGCAGATCTTCCCCAACTTCCAGATCGGCCACGGGCAGAACAACATGCTGTGCTACAGCGCCCGCCCCTACGGCTACGACCCCGACAAGTGCATCTTCGAGGCCGCCGTCTACCAGCTCTACCCGGAGGGCCAGGAGCCGGAGACCGAGTGGCTCTACACGCCGGAGGACGACCCGGGCTGGCGCACCGTCCTGCCGCAGGACTTCTCCAATATGGCGGCGGTCCAGCAGGGCATGAAGACGCGGGGCTTCTCGGGTACGAAGCCGAACCCCTACCGCGAGCGCGCCACCGTGAACCTGCACCGGAACCTGGCCCGGTACATGGGCACCGGCGCGCCGCGCGACCTCGCCTGACCTCCCTTCGGGCCCGTCCCCCGGGACGGGCCTGAAGGACCTTAGACCGCCCCGATCCGAGGATTTTGCATGCAGAAGTGCGAACCGACACAGCCGCCTGAGGTCGACAAGGAAGCCCTCAGGGCCAAGTACCTGGCCGAGCGCGACAAGCGCCTCCGCCCCGAAGGGCAGCAGCAGTACCTGGAGGCCGAGGACGAGTTCGCCGAGTTCTACGAGGCCGACCCGCACCTGCCGGTCGTGCCGCGGCAGCCGATCTCCGACGAGATCGACGTGGCGATCCTCGGCGGCGGTTTCTGCGGTCTGATCGCGGCCCACCGGCTGCGGGAGGCCGGGGTCGACGACTTCCGGATCATCGAGCTGGGCGGTGACTTCGGCGGCGTCTGGTACTGGAACCGCTACCCCGGCATCCAGATCGACTCCGACAGCTACTGCTACCTGCCGCTGCTCGAAGAGACCGGCTACATGCCGAAGGAGAAGTTCTCCTACGGGGACGAGTGCTACGAGCACGCGCAGCGCATCGGCAAGCACTTCGGCTTCTACGACAAGGCGATCTTCCACACCCTGATCCGCTCGCTGGAGTGGGACGAGGGGATCGAGCGCTGGCGGATCGCCACCAACCGCGGCGACGACATCCGCGCCCGGTTCGTCGTCATGTGCCAGGGCCCGTACAACCGGCCGAAGCTGCCCGGCATCCCCGGGATCAAAAGCTTCACGGGGCACACCTTCCACACCGCGCGCTGGGACTACGAGTACACCGGCGGCGGCATCCACGGCGGCCTGGACAAGCTCGCCGACAAGCGGGTCGCCATCATCGGCACCGGCGCGAGCGGCATCGGGGCCATCCCGCACCTCGCCGCGTCCGCGCAGCGGCTCTACGTCTTCCAGCGGACGCCGTCGTACATCCACGAGCGCAACAGCGCGCCGACCGACCCCGAGTGGGTGAAGACGCTGAAGCCGGGCTGGCGCACGGAGCGGCAGCGCAACTTCCACAACGCGGCCTACGCGTTCTACTCGCCGGGCGAGCCGGACCTCATCTGCGACGCCTGGACCGAGGTCGCCCGCAACGTGGCCGCGCACCTGGACGCCACCAACGGCTGGGCCGAGCTGACCCCCGAGAAGTTCATGGCGCTCAAGGAGGACGAGGACTACCGGGTGATGGAGCAGGCCCGCCGCCGCATCGACGAGACCGTCGAGGACAAGGCGACGGCGGAGGCGCTGAAGCCCTACTACCGCTTCCTGTGCAAGCGGCCGGGCTTCAGCGACAACTACCTGCCCGCCTTCAACCGCCCCAACGTCACCCTCGTCGACGTGTCGGACACCAAGGGCGTCGAGCGCATCACCGAGAAGGGCATCGTCGCCCACGGGGTCGAGTACGAGGTCGACTGCATCATCTACGCCAGCGGCTTCGAGATCACGACCTCCCTCGACCGCCAGTACAGCATCAAGCCGTTCGCGGGCCGCGGGGGCCGCTCGATCTACGACCACTGGGGCAAGGGCTTCCGCACCCTGCACGGCGTCGCCAGCCACGGCTTCCCCAACATCTTCTTCACGGGGTTCATCCAGGGCGGGGTGACCGCGTCCACGACGCTGATGTTCGAGCAGCAGGCCGACCACATCGCCTACATCCTCAAGGAGGCCGTGGAGCGCGGCGCCACGACGGTGGAGCCCACGGTCGAGGCCGAGGAGGGGTGGATCGCGACCATCCGGGAGCACTCGGTCGACAACAGCAACTTCGTCCGGGAGTGCACGCCCGGTTACTACAACAGCGAGGGCGAGCCGAACGGGCGGTCGTTCCTGGGCGATCCCTTCTGGGGCGGCTTCTACGTCCTGGAGGAGATGCTCCAGGAATGGCGCGGCACGGGCCGGCTGGAGGGCCTGGTCCTGGACGGGGCGTCCGATGACTGACCTCAGGTTCGACGGCCGGGTGGCCGTGATCACCGGTGCCGGCCGGGGGCTGGGCCGCGCCTACGCCCTGCTGCTCGGCGCGAAGGGCGCGAAGGTCGTCGTGAACGACCCGGGCGGCGCCCTGCGCGGGGACGGCACCGACAGCGGCCCCGCCGACGAGGTGGTCCGGGAGATCAAGGCGGCCGGGGGCGAGGCCGTCGCCTGCACCGAGTCCGTGGCCACGCCCGAGGGCGGGCAGGCGATCGTCCAGACGGCGCTCGACCACTACGGGCGGATCGACGTCCTCGTCCACAACGCCGGGAACGTCCGCGCGGGGTCGCTGACCGAGCTGTCCTACGAGGACTTCGAGGCCGTGCTGGACGTCCACCTGCGCGGCGCCTTCCACGTCGTGCGGCCCGCGTTCCCGCCGATGTGCGAGGCGGGGTACGGGCGGGTCGTGCTGACCTCGTCGATCGGCGGCCTGTACGGCAACCACGGGGTCGTCAACTACGGCGTGGCCAAGGCGGGCGTGATCGGGCTGTCCAACGTGGTGGCGCTCGAAGGCGCCGAGCACGGCGTGAAGTCCAACATCATCGTGCCGGCCGCGGTGACGAGGATGGCCGAGGGCATCGACATCTCGGCCTACCCGCCGATGGGCCCCGAACTGGTGGCCCCGGTCGTGGGCTGGCTCGCCCACGAGACCTGCTCCATCACCGGGGAGATGCTGGTGTCGATCGCCGGCCGGGTGGCGCGGGCCTTCATCGCCGAGTCCCCGGGCGTGTACCGGCCGTCGTGGACGATCGCGGAGGTCGGCGAGAACCTGGCCGCGATCCGCGACACCACCGACCCCTGGGTGCTGGCGCCCGTCCCGTCGGCGCACGTCGACCACATCCGCAACAGCTTCGCGATGGCCACGAAGGGAACCGCCAATGCCGGTTAAGGTCTACGAGCGCATCCTGCAGCTCTTCGAGGCCGAGGGCATCAACACGATCTTCGGGATCCCCGATCCGAACTTCGTGCACATGTTCCATCTCGCCGAGGAGCGGGGCTGGACCGTGGTGGCTCCGCACCACGAGGCGTCCGCCGGGTTCATGGCGGAGGCGGTCTCGCGCATGACCGGCAAGGCCGCGGTGTGCATCGGCACGCTGGGCCCCGGCATGGCCAACATGGCGCCCGCCGTGCAGTGCGCCCTGGTGGAGAACTCGCCGGTCATCTTCCTGGGCGGGCAGCGGGCCCGGATCACCGAGCAGCGGGTCCGCCGCGGCCGTATCCAGTTCGTCCAGCAGACCCCGCTGGTGGAGGCGTCGGTCAAGTACGCCGCCAGCATCGAGTACGCCGAGCAGACCGACGAGATCGTCCGGGAGGCGCTGCGCAAGGCGCTGTCGGGGACGCCCGGCCCGGCCTACATCGAGTACCCCTCGCACGTGATCCTGGAGGAGCTGGACGTCCCCGAGCCGCTGCCGCCCGAGCGGTACCGCCTGGTCGGCCAGAGCGCGGGCGCCGACAAGATCGAGGAGGCGGCGGCGGCCATCCGCGCCGCGAAGCAGCCGATCCTGCTGGTCGGGCACGGCGTCCACACCTCCCGCGCCGGCGCGTCGGTCCGGGCGCTGGCCGAGGCGATGGCCTGCCCGGTCATCCAGACCTCCGGCGGCACCTCCTACATCGAGGGTCTGGAGGACCGCACCTTCCAGTACGCCTTCTCCGACGCGGCGACCAACGCGGTGGTCAAGTCCGACCTGTGCCTGGCCATCGGCACCGAGCTGGGCGAGCCGGTCCACTTCGGGCGCAACTTCCACTGGGTCGAGAACGAGGCCGACCGCACCTGGATCCTCATCGAGCAGGACCCCGAGGCCATCGGCGTGAACCGGCCGATCGACGTGCCGCTGGTGGGCGACCTGCGCGCGATCGTCCCGCAGCTGACCGAGGCGCTCAAGGACACGCCGCGCACCCCGACTCCCGAGCTGGAGGGCTGGATCAGGGACGACGCGGCGCGGCTGGCCGAGCTGGCCGAGACGGCGCCGTCGGGCCAGTCGCCCGTGCATCCGGCACGACTGATCGTCGAGGCGACCAAGGAGTTCCCCGCCAACGGCATCATGATCCGCGACGGTGGCGCCATCACCATCTTCGGCTGGACGTACTCGCAGGCCAAGCCGCATGACGTGATCTGGAACCAGAACTTCGGCCACCTGGGCACGGGGCTGCCCTACGCCGTCGGCGCCGGAGTGGCCGACGGCGGGAAGCGCCCCCTGATGCTGATCACCGGCGACTCGTCGTTCCAGTTCCACATCGCCGAGCTGGAGACGGCCGCGCGCCTGAAGCTGCCCCTGGTCTGCGTCGTGAGCGTCGACTACGCCTGGGGCCTGGAGGTGGGCGTCTACAAGCGCACCTTCGGCCAGGGGTCGCGGGAGACCGGCGTGCACTGGAGCAAGGAGACGCGCCTGGACAAGGTCGCCGAGGGCTTCGGCTGCTACGGCGAGTACGTCGAGCGCGACGAGGACATCGCCCCCGCCATCAAGCGCGCCTACGCCAGCGGGAAGACCGCCGTCATCCACGTCGCGGTCGACCCGAAGGCGAACTCGGAGGAGATGCCGAGTTACGACAAGTTCCGGACCTGGTACGCGGAAGGACAGCAGTAGGCATGCGCGAATACCGGAAGTTCTACATCGGCGGCCAATGGACCGAGCCAGCGGAGCCGCGGACCCTGGAGATCGTCAACCCGGCGACCGAGGAGGTCTGCGGGAAGGTCGCGGTCGGCTCGTCCGCCGACGTCGACCGGGCGGTCGCCGCCGCCCGTGCCGCCTTCGCCGGCTGGTCGCAGAGCAGCAGGAAGGACCGGCTCGACCTGCTCCAGAACATCCTGGAGGCCTACCAGAAGCGGTCCGCCGACCTCGCGGCCGCGCTGACCGAGGAGATGGGCGCGCCGGCCTCGCTCGCCGGCGGCTTCCAGGTGCAGCTCGGCGTCGGGCAGCTCAGCACGACGATCGAGGTGCTCAAGGACTTCGCGTTCGAGGAGCGGCGCGGCGCCACGCTCGTCGTCAAGGAGCCGATCGGCGTCTGCGGTCTGATCACGCCGTGGAACTGGCCCATGAACCTGATCGCCGTGAAGGTGTTCCCGGCGCTGGCGACCGGCTGCACGATGGTGCTCAAGCCGTCGGAGCGGTCGCCGTTCACCGGGCAGATCTTCGCCGAGATCCTGGACGCGGCGGGCGTGCCCGCCGGGGTGTTCAACCTCGTCCAGGGCGACGGACCCGGGGTGGGCGTGCCGCTGGCCTCGCACCCGGACGTCGACATGGTCTCCTTCACGGGTTCGACGCGCGCGGGCATCGAGGTCGCGAAGAACGCCGCGCCCGGCGTCAAGCGGGTGGCGCAGGAGCTGGGCGGCAAGAGCCCGAACATCATCCTCGACGACGACGACTTCGCCGAGAACGTCGGCAAGGGCGTCGCCAGCATGATGGGCAACTCCGGGCAGACCTGCAGCGCGCCCTCGCGCATGCTGGTGCCCCGCGCCCGCATGAAGGAGGCCATCGAGGCCGCCCGGAAGGCCGCGTCCGAGGTCACCGTGGGCGACCCCAACGGCGACGCCGTGATCGGCCCGGTGGTCGCCAAGGACCAGTTCGAGAGGGTCCAGGGGCTGATCCAGAAGGGCATCGACGAGGGCGCCACGCTGGTCGCGGGCGGCACCGGGCGGCCGGAGGGGCTGGAGAAGGGCTACTACGTCAAGCCCACCGTCTTCGCCGACGTCACCAACGACATGGCCATCGCCCGCGAGGAGATCTTCGGGCCGGTCGCCACGATCATCGGCTACGACAGCCTCGACCACGCCGTCGAGATCGCCAACGACACCGAGTACGGCCTGGCCGGCTTCGTCGCGGGCGCGGACCTGGAGCAGGCACGGGCCGTGGCGCGGCGGATCCGGGCGGGGTCGGTCGCGATCAACGACGGGTTCGACTTCCAGGCGCCGTTCGGCGGCTACAAGAAGAGCGGCAACGGGCGCGAGTGGGGCGAGTTCGGCTTCCACGACTACCTGGAGATCAAGGGCGTCCTGGGGTACGCGCCCGAGGAGGCCTCCTCGTGACCCGCCAGGCGGGGCCCGGCACGGACACCCTCGCCGGGGAACTGGGCGGCCTGCTCGACCGCGAGCGGATCCGCGAGTGCGTCGCGCTCGTGGCGCGCGGCGAGGACCGGCGCGACGCCGACCTGATCAGGTCGGCCTGCTGGCCGGACGCCACCCTGGACTACGGCGTGTTCCAGGGGGACTTCGACGAGTACCTGGCCTGGGTCGTGCCCGGTTCGCCCGCGATACCGGTGACGCAGCACTTCCTGGGGCAGAGCGTGATCAAGCTGCTGGGCGGCACGGCGCTGGTGGAGACCCAGGTCATGGGGTACCACCGGGTCGACACCGGCGAGGAGGAGCGCGACGCCGTCATCGGCGGACGCTACCTCGACCGGTTCGAGAAGCGGGACGGCGGCTGGCGCATCGCGCAGCGCACGATGCTCTACGACTGGCAGCAGGACTTCGGCCTGTCGGCGGACTGGTCGAAGGGCGTGATGGGGGCCCCGTTCGGCGGCGACCACTACACGGGCCGGGCCGTCGGCGACCACAGCACGGCCTTCTTCAGCACATGAGCGTGACGGTGAGCACGACCGTGAGCACGACCGTGAACACGACCGGGACGGGGCGATGGGTTCGCTGACGGGCAAGGTCGCCGTGGTGACGGGCGCCAGCCGCGGGATCGGCAAGGGGATCGCGCTGGCGCTCGGCGCCGAGGGGGCCACGGTCTACGTCACCGGGCGCACGGTCGCGCCCGGCTCCCACCCCCTGCCCGGCACGGTGGGCGAGACCGCCGAGGAGGTCGGCCGCCGGGGCGGCGAGGGCGTCGCCGTCCAGGTCGACCACGCCGACGACGAGCAGGTGGCGCAGCTGTTCGCGCGGGTGGAGCGCGAGCGCGGACGGCTCGACCTCCTGGTCAACAACGCCTTCTCGCTGCCCGAGGACCTCACCGAGCCGCGGCCGTTCTGGGAGAAGCCGCTGTCCAACTGGGAGATGGTGGACGTCGGCGTGCGGTCCAACTTCGTCGCGGCCCACCACGCCGCGAAGATCATGACACCGCGCAAGTCCGGCCTGATCGTCGCCGTCTCCGGCTACGTCGGGGTGACCTACACCTACGGCGTCGTCTTCGGCACCTGCAAGTCGGCGGTCGACCGGATGGCGCGCGACATGGCGATCGAGCTGGAGCCGTACTCCGTCGCGTCGCTGTCGCTGTGGCAGGGGCTCACCTTCACCGAGCGGGCGAACCGCAACCTCGCCCGGGACCCGTCGATGAAGGAGCAGACGGTCACCAAGCCCGCCGTCGGCTGCACCCCGGAGTTCCCCGGGCGGGTGATCGCGGCGCTCGCGACCGACCCGGAGATCATGCGGCGGTCCGGCGGCACGTTCATCACCGCCGAGGTGGCCCGGGAGTACGGCATCACCGACATCGACGGCAAGGTCATCCCCTCGCTGCGGGCCGAGCGCGGCTCGCCCATCTGGCACCCGATCGCGGAGGCAGGCCATGGACGCTGAACGCACCGCCCGGCTCGAGCGCCTGCTCGACCGGCAGGACATCCTCGACTGCCTCGTCCGCTTCAGCCGTGGCATGGACCGCTTCGACCGGGACCTGTTCCTGTCGGCCTTCCATCCGGACGCCACCATCGCCGCGGGCGACTTCGTCGGCGGCCCGAAGGAGCTCTACGACTGGGCGGCGGCCATGCACGAGCAGGGGCAGGTGGCGACGCAGCACGATCTGCTGAACCACACCTGCGAGATCAGCGGGCACACCGCCCACGCGGAGACCTATTACCTTTTCGTCGGCCGCAACCGCGACGCGTCCAACTGGATCGCCGGCGGCCGTTACATCGACCGGCTGGATTTCCGCGACGGCGCGTGGCGGATCGCGGTGCGCACGAACGCGATCGAATGGTCGGGCACGCTGCCGAGCCTGCCGCTGCCGTTCGCGGACGTGAAGGACGTCCACGGAAACGGCGCGCCCTCGCGGGACAAGGACGACCCTTCCTACCGGCGCCCGCTGGTCAACCTGCGGGCGAAGAACATTCCACCCCTTCCCGGCGGCTGATCACGATGACCGCCATCCGGAATTCAGCAGCAGAAAAAGGGAAGTGGTCCGGCCGAAATATTGACATTCCTCCGACCGCCGCATAGGTTCAATGATATAACCCGCCACAGAAACACAATTCGCCCGTTCCGAAGAATCCGGGCTGAAATTCAGAGTGTCAGGCCCCACCCGCCGCAAACGTCGACGCGCCGAAAGGCGGTCTGTGTTCGCGCTGCGCCGGAAACGGCCGCCGGGGCCGGGGAAAGGAGGAGCGACCGATGGCCGCGATCGCCCTGGAGAAACTGAGCGAGCATGTCGGAGTGGAGGTTCTGGACGTCGACGTCGACCGCCTGCTGAACGACGGCGACCTGCCCGGCGCGTGCATGGACGCGCTCGAGGAGCACGGCGTGCTGCTGTTCCGCGAGCTGCACGCCGGCGATGAGGCGCAGGTGGCCTTCTGCCGGAAGCTGGGCGAGCTGGTCCGATTTCCCTCCTACAAGATCCCGGAGGTCATGGAGATCAGCTTCGACCCGTCCAACCCGAACGCCGAGTACTTCGCGAGCAACGACTACTGGCACATCGACGGCTCCCTGGACGACGTCCCGGCGAAGGCGGGGGCGCTGAGCGCCCACGTGGTCGCCGAGGAGGGCGGCGAGACGGAGTTCGCCAGCACCTACGCGGCCTACGACGACCTCACCGCCGAGGAGAAGGAGCGCTACGCCGGGATGCGGGCGATCCACACCTTCGAGTCGGTGCAGCGCAAGTCCTACCCGGACCCGACACCGGACCAGCTCGCGGAGTGGGCGCGGCGGCCCCCGCGGGAGCATCCGCTGGTGTGGGAGCACCGTTCGGGACGGCGCTCCCTGGTGTTCGGGCCGACCATCGAGAAGTTCGTCGGGATGGGCGTCGAGAAGAGCCAGGAGCTGCTGGCGGAGATCACGCGGCGGGCCACCGCGCCGGACAAGGTCCTGCGGCACAGCTGGTCGGTGGGCGACCTGGTCATCTGGGACAACCGGGGCCTGGTCCACCGCGCCTGCGAGTTCGACCGGACCAAGCCGCGCCGGATGCACCGCACCACCCTGGCCGGGGACGAGGCGATCAAATGAGCACGCGCACGGCCATCGTCACCGGCGGCGCCTCGGGCATCGGCGGCGCCATCGCCCGGCGCCTGGCGGCCGGCGGCGCCAAGGTGGCGATCTTCGATCTCAACGGCGACGCGGCCCGCGACGCGGCCGCCGCGATCGAGAAGGACGGCGGCACGGCGACCGGCCTGGCCGTCGACGTGACCGACCGCGCCGGCATCGACGCCGCGGTCGAGGAGACGCGGGCCCGGCTGGGCCGGCCGACGATCCTGGTGAACAGCGCCGGGGTGACCATCGACGGCCCGTTCCTCGAACTCTCCGCCGAGACCTGGAACCGGCTGCTGTCGGTCAACCTGACCGGCACGTTCGACTGCTGCCAGTCGGTGCTCCCGGGCATGGTCGAGGAGGGCTGGGGACGCATCGTCAACATCTCCTCGTCGAGCGTCCACAGCGGCAGCGTCGGGCTGGCCGGCTACGTGGCGTCCAAGTCGGGCGTGGTCGGCCTGACCAAGGTCCTGGCGCTGGAGTTCGGCAGGCACGGCATCACGGCCAACACGATCCCGCCCGGATTCATCGACACTCCCATGCTGCGGGCGAGCCTGCAGGGAGGCCTGTTCGACCTCGACCGGCAGGTGAAGAAGACCCCGGTCGGCCGGATCGGGCAGCCCGAGGACATCGCCGCCGCCTGCGCGTTCCTGGTGAGCGAGGAGGCCGGCTACATCACCGGCCAGATCATCGGCGTCAACGGAGGACGGAACACCTGACACCGGGCGGGCGGGGCCGGCGCGCCCCGCCCGTCCCGGCCCCGTCCGTCCGCCCCCTCATCGGCGCCCCGCGCCCCGCGCCATCGGCGCCCCGCGCCGCCCCACCTCATCGGCGCCCCGCGCCGCACGTCATCGGCTGCCGCTTCAGCCGTCCTCTTCTTCCCTTCTCCCACCGGTGCGCCATGCCCGGGATGGTTCCGAGAGAGAGAACGCCAGATGTTCAGCATGCGCCCGGCTGCTGGAGGCGATGGCCGACTCCCCCCCTGGCGCTGGAGACGCACGGGGCGGCGCCGAGCGTCCTGAAGGTGATCGTCTTCTGCGTGTCGGCGGCGCTGGCCTCCCTGGCGGGCGCGTTCACGGGCATGCTCTACCAGTTCGGCATCGGGACCTACTTCGAGTGGTTCAACTCCATCCTGATCGTGGCCGTGGTCCTGCTGGTCACGGTCGGCAGCCCGTGGTACGCGGTCATCGCGGCGATCGCCTACTCGGTCGTTCCGGGCTACATCCATGGCGGGGCCACCACCAACAGCGTGTTGCAACTGCTCTTCGGACTGGGCGCGGTGACCGCCGTGTACGCCACCCGAGCCGCCGGCACCCCCGCACCCGTCCGGAACTTCCTGGACCGGCTGGGAGGCCGCCGGCCCGCGGCGGCGACCGCGTCCGGCACCGGCGGGGACGCGCCCGAGGCACGCCCCGCACCCCGTGCCCCCGTCGCGGGCCCGCACGTTCGGCGCGGCGAGCCCGCCGAGTCGGTCGTCCTGCGGGATGTGACCTTCACGGTCGGCGAGGGCGACGTCGTGGCCCTCCTGGGGCCGAACGGCGCCGGGAAGACGACGCTGCTGCGCACGGCTACCGGGTTCGTCAAGCCGCGGTCGGGCCGGATCGCGTTCCGCGGGGACGATGTCACCGGCAGGCCGCCGCACCACTTCGCGCGGCGCGGCGTCTGCCACCTGCCCGAGGGCCGGGGCATCTTCCCCTCCCTCACCGTGCGGGAGAACCTGACGATCCAGGCGCGCGGCCGGGACCGGGACGAGGCCGTGGCGGAGGCGGCGCGGCTGTTCCCCATCCTCGGCGACCGGCTGCGCCAAACGGCCGGGAGCCTGTCCGGCGGTGAGCAGCAGATGCTCGCACTGTCGCGGGCGTACCTGACCCGGCCCAGGCTGGTCGTCGTCGACGAGGCCTCACTCGGGCTCGCGCCACTGGTCGTGGACAAGATCTATGACGCGCTGGCCCGTCTCGTGGAGGAGGGGATGTCGCTGGTCATCGTGGAGCAGTACGTCCATAAGGCGCTCGCCCTGGCGAACACGGTCTACATCCTCAGCCGCGGCGAGGTCGTCCACACCGGCGACGCCGGCGAGCTGGACACCGGTGAGATCTACGAGCGCTACCTGGGCATCGACTGACCGGCGCCCGGAGCGGAGCGCCAGCGGAGCGGAGGGCGACGGTCAGTCTGCGTTTGCCGGGGAGTCTGAGGGGTCGCCCCCTCAGAGGAACACTAATGCCCAGGTAGCGCTCGTCGATCACCAGGTCAGCGTCCCTGCCACTGGGGCGGGCGCTTCTCGGCGAAGGCTCTCGGGCCTTCCTGGGCGTCCTCGCTGTTGTAACAGACCTCGGAGGCGTGCCTGGCCGCCTTCAGCGCCGCCGAACGGCCCATCTCGGTGGAGAGCATCACCGTCTCCCGTGCCGCCTGCACCGACAGCGGGGCGCCGTCCAGGATCTCCCGGGCCAGCGCGAGCGCGGCGTCCATCAGGTCCTCGGGCTCGGCGAGCCGGTTGACCAGGCCGATCTCGTAGGCCCGCTGCGCGGTGATCGGCTTGCCGGTGAGCAGGATCTCCATCATGATCCGCTGCGGGATCATGTGGATCAGCGGCGCGGCCCACGGCGAGCTGCGGCCCACCTTGACCTCGGTGACCGCGAACCGCGCGGCGGTGCTCGCCACGCACAGGTCGCAGGCCTGCGCGATCATCCAGCCGCCCGCGAACGCGACCCCGTTGACCGCCGCGATGGTGGGCTTGGACAGCTCCACGGTGTCGTACGGCAGCGGGAACATGTCGCGCGGCGGCACCTTCAGGCCGGTCTCCACCATCTCCTTGAGATCGCCGCCGGCGCAGAACGCCTTCTCCCCCGCCCCGGTGAGGATGGCGACGCGCAGCGCCGGGTCGCGCTCGAAGCGGTCCCAGGCGGCGTACAGGCCCTCCCGGATGTCCCGGGCCAGGCAGTTGCGGGTCTCCGGACGGTTCAGGGTGATGACGGCGATGCCGTCGTCCCGGGCGTCGAAGAGTACGGCGTCGCTCATCAGAACCCTCTCTGCTCGATGGTGTGGGCTTCCCGCTCCAGCTCCTCCTGGAAGTCGGGATGGGCGATGGCGACCAGCCGGCGGGCGCGCTCGGCGAGGGTCCGGCCCTTCAGCTCGGCCGCGCCGAACTCGGTGACGATCACGTCCACGTCGCTGCGCGCGGTCGTGACCGGCCCGGACAGGCCGGCGGTGATCCGGCTGACCGTCCCGCCCTTGGCGGTGGCGGGCAGGGCGATGATGGCGTGCCCGCCCGGGGAGCGCGCCCCGGCGCGGACGAAGTCCACCTGGCCGCCGGTGCCGCCGAGGTAGGCCGCGCCGCTCTGCTCGGCGTTCACCTGGCCGGTCAGGTCGACCTCCATCGCCGAGTTGATGGTCACCAGCCGGTCCAGCCGGGCGAGCACGGCCGGATCGTGGGTGTAGTGCGTGCCGCACATGCGCACCCGCGGGTTGCGGTGGGCGAAGTCGTACAGGCGCGCGGTGCCGATCAGGGCGCCGTTGATCGAGATGCCCTTGTCGATGCGTTTGCGGGCGTTGGTGACGACGCCCGCCTCGACCAGCTCGACGAGGCCGTCGCCGAGCATGCCGGAGTGCACGCCGAGGTCCTTGCGGTCGTGCAGCAGCCGGAGGATGGCGTCCGGGACGGCGCCGACCCCGGTCTGCAGGACCGAGCCGTCCTCGATGTAGGCGGCGGCGTGCTTGGCGATGGCCTCGTCGGTCTCGCCGACCCGCGCCGGCGGCACCTCGACGGGCGGGCGCGAGACGTGCACGGCGTAGTCGATCTCGCTTCCGGCCAGCAGCGCGCCGTGGGTGAAGGGGACCTGCTCGTTCACCTCGGCGACGACGACGCGCGCCTTGGCGACGGCGGCGTGCACGTAGTCGCTGATGAGGCCGCAGCTGTGGTCGCCGTTGGCGTCGGCCGGGCTGACCTGGACGAAGGCCACGTCGCAGCCGATGATCCCGTCCTCGATCATCGGGCCGACCTGGCTGACGTGGCAGGGGATCACGCTGAGCCGGTTCTCCTCGGCCAGCGAGCGCAGCGTCCCGATCGCGCCCATGCTGGACACCGCGAAGGAGTCCGCCGCCGCCGCGGTGAAAAGGCCGGAGAAGCTCGTGGCGATGAACGCCGAGAGCCCGCGGATGCCGCGGCCCTGCTCGATCAGCGCCTCGACCAGCGTGGTGGGCTCGCCGCAGGCCTGGCCCATGACGATGCGGTCGCCGGGCCGCAGGATGCGGGTGAGGTCGAGGCCGGCGGGGTCGGAGATGACCTTCACGCGCGTCCCCCCGATGCCAGCAGCGCCCGGGCGCGGGCGAGGTGGGGGCGGTCGAGCATGGCGCCCTTGTGGCCGATGGTCCCGGCGCCGGGGTTGGCGGCGAACAGGTCGACGATCTCCTGTGCCGCGGCCAGTTCCTCCTCCGTCGGCGTGAAGGCCTCGTTGATCACCTCGACCTGGGCGGGGTGGATGGCGAGCATGCCGCGGTAGCCGTCCCGGCGCACCTTCTCGGCCCTCCTGCGCAGCCCGTCCAGGTCGCGGAAGTCGCCCTGGATGGTGTCGACGGCCTCCACTCCGGCGGCGGCCGCGCCCAGGAGGCACAGGCTCCGCGCCAGCTCGTAGGTGAAGCGGTAGCTCCCGTCGGGCTCGCGGTTCTCGCCGGCGCCGACGGCGTCGGCGAGGTCCTCGGCGCCCCAGGTCATGGCGACCAGCCTCGGTGCGCCCTTGTACGTGCCGGTGGTGAACATGGCCTCGGCCGTCTCGGTCACCAGCACGATGACCTTCGTCGAGCCCTCCTCGATGCCGGCGGAGACCTCCAGCGCCGAGAGGTAGTGGTCGAGTCGCTCCACGTCCTCGCGGCCGCGCGCCTTGGGAAGCATGATGCCGCCGGGCCGCGCGGGGAGCACCGCGGCGAGGTCGGCCAGGGTGTGGGGGCCGTCCAGGGGGTTGACCCTCACCCACAGCCGCGCCCGGTCCTCCGGGGGCCGGGCCTCCAGGAACGCCGAGACCATCTTCCTGGCCTTGGGCTTCTCGTCTTCGGCCACCGCGTCCTCGAGGTCGAAGATGACGACGTCCGCCGCTCCCGCGGCGGCCTTGCCCATCTTCCTCTCGCTGTCGCCCGGGGCGAACAGCCAGGAGCGCGCGCTGAAGGTCTCTCCGATGCCGGTCATCGTTGTGCAACTCCTCCGGGGGGCCGGTGCGGGTCCGCCGTCACGCCTTCGGTCCGCGGTCAGTAGGACTTGGGCAGGTCGAGCACCTTCTCGGCCAGGAAGTTCAGGATCATGTGCGGGCTCACCGGTGCGGTGCGCGGGATGAGGATCTCCCGCAGGTAGCGTTCCACGTGGTACTCCTGCGCATACCCCATGCCCCCCAGGGTCAGCATGGCCGTGTGGCACGCCTCGAAACCGGCCTCGGCGGCGAGGTACTTGCCGGCGTTGGCCTCGACACCGCAGTCCAGGCCCTTGTCGAACAGCGTGGCGGCCTTCATCACCATCAGGTTCGCGGCCTCCAGCTGCGCCCAGCACTTGGCCAGCGGGTGCTGGATGCCCTGGTTCATGCCGATGGGCCGGTCGAAGACGATGCGCTCCTTGGCGTAGCGGGCGGCCCGCTTGATCGCCGCGCGGCCGAGCCCGATCGCCTCGGAGGCGAGCAGGATCCGCTCCGGGTTGAGGCCATGGAGGATGATCTTGAAGCCGTCGCCCTCGGCCCCGATCCGGTCCTCCTCCGGGATCCACAGGTCGGTGATGAACAGCATGTTGGAGTCGACGGCATGCCGCCCCATCTTGGCGATCTTGCGGACCTCGATCTTCGAGCGGTCGAGGTCAGTGAAGAACAGCGACAGCCCCTCGGTCTTGCGCTTCACCTCGTCCAGCGGGGTGGTGCGGGCGAGCAGCATCATCTTGTTCGCCACCTGGGCGACGGAGATCCAGATCTTCTCGCCGTTGACCAGGTAGCCGCCCTCGCGCCGCTCCGCCCGGGTCTTCAGCTTCGTGGTGTCGAGGCCGGTGTTGGGCTCGGTCACCGCGAAGCAGATGCGGTCCTCGCCGCTGAGCACGGGCGGGATCATCCGCCGCCGCTGCTCCTCGGTGCCGAACAACGACACCGGCTGCATGCTGAACACCGGGCCGTGGATGCTGGACGCGGCGGTCATCCCGCCGCCCGACTCGGCGACGGCCGTCATCATGATGGCCGCCTCGGTGATGCCGAGGCCCGCGCCGCCGACATCCTCCGGCATGGCGACGCCGAGCCAGCCTGCCTCGGCCATCGCCTTGTGGAAGTCGAGCGGGAAGACGCCTTCGTTGTCGCGTTCGAGCCAGTAGTCGTCGGAGAACTGCGAGCAGAAGTCGAGCACCCCGTCCCGGATGGCCTGCTGGTCTTCTGTGAGGGAGAAATCCACGATCCCGATCCTTGTGTGCGCGCTGGAGTCTGGCGAAGTTCTAGGGGTGGAGCGGTTCTAGGGGGTGTGAGGTTCTCGAGGGTGGGAGTTCTAGGTGGTGTCGAGTCCGGTACGGAGTTCGTCCACGACCTCCTGGGTGTGGGCGCCGAGCCTGGGGGCGGGCCCGGCGACCCTGCCGGGCGTCCTGGAGAACCAGGCCGGCATGCCGGGGAAGCGCACCGGGCCGTTGGGCGTGTCCACCGTCTCAAAGAACCCGGCCTCGTTCAGGTGCGGGTTGTCGAACAGCTCGTCAAGGGTGCGCACCGGCGCCGCCGGGATCTCCAGGGAGCGGAGCAGGACGAGCCAGTCCTGCGTCGTGCGCTCCAGGAACGTCTCCCCGAGCAGGGCGTAGACGGTGTCGATCTGGCGCGCGCGCTGTTCGAGGGTGGCGAGGTGCTCCCCGGCCCACGGCGGCTTCACCGCGTTGACGAACGCGGTCCACTGCTTGTCGTTGTAGACCAGCGCGGAGATGTGGCCGTCCTTGGTGCGGTAGGGCCTGCGGTTGGGCGTGACCGCGCGGGGGTAGGCCGCCGGCCCCAGGGGCGGGGTGAACATCGCGCCGTTGGCGTGCTCGACCAGCATGAAGGCGGCCATGGTCTCGAACATGGCGACCTCGACCTCCTGGCCCTCGCCGGTCCGCTCGCGGTGGAACAGGGCCATCATGGTGGCGTAGAGGGCGGTCATCCCCGCGACCTTGTCGGCCAGGATGGTGCCGGCGTAGCCGACCTCCCCGGTGAGCTGCTGCTGCGCGTACGGCAGGCCGCACTCCGCCTGGATGGTGTCGTCGTAGGCGGTGAGGTCGGCGTCGGGCCCGCGGCGGCCGTAGCCGTAGCAGTTGGTGTAGACGATCGAGGGGTTGAGCGCGGCCACGTCCTCGTAGCCGAAGCCGAGCCGGGCGATCGCCTTGGCGCGCATCGAGTGGATGAAGACGTCGCTGTTCGCGACGAGCCCCCGCAGCGTCTCGCGGCCCTCGTCGGAGCGCAGGTCGAGCATCGCGCTGCGCTTGCCGCGGTTCACGTTGACGAAGACCCCGCCCATCCCCGGTTCGGGGCCGACCGAGATGTACCGGGTGTTGTCACCGGCGGGCGGCTCGACCTTGATCACGTCGGCTCCCATGTCGGCCATGATCTGGGTGCAGTAGGGCCCCATGACCATGGCGGTCAGATCGACGACGCGCACGCCCGACAGCGGGCCGGTGTGCTCGGGCTCCGACATCACCGCCTCCTCGCGAAGAGTCTCGGCAAATCCTTGTAAGGATAGAATCCTTGCAAGGATAGTGATATCAAGAGGGCGTGAGCAGTCACGACGCCGCCCGTCCACCACAGGCCCCGCAGGCGGGGGGTGCGACCGTCCCGGCCACGATCGCTTCGGTGCTGGACGCCGCGCTCGCCGCACGCCCCGACGCCCCGGCGATCGAGGCCGCCTCCGGCATCTGGTCGTACGCCGAGCTGGACGACCGGGCCCGGCGGGCCGCCGGTGCGCTGTGGTCGCTCGGCGTGCGCCCCGGCGACCGCGTCGCGGCCTGCCTGCCCAACGACCTCGACATCGTCGCGGCCTTCCACGGCGCCCAGCGGATCGGCGCCGTCTGGGCGGGGATCGGCGAGGCGCTCGCGGCGGGCGAGCAGGAGGACCTGTACGGCATCTGCGAGCCCACCGTGGTGCTGGCCGGCCCGCGCTGCCGCCTGACCTCGAAGGACTGCGTCGACCCCGACAGGTGGGCGGAACTCGTCGAACGCGGCGAGACCGCCCCCGCCGTCGACCTGGACGCCGACGCGCCCGCCGGGATCGCGTTCACCAGCGGCACGTCCGGACGGCCCAAGGCGGTCGTGCACAGCCAGCGCAACCTGCTGCTTCCGGGCGCGGTCCTCGTCGCCACCCGCGGCTGGGGCCCGGAGTTGCGCAAGGGCGACAGCTTCCCGCTGACGATCCTCAACCTCATGGTGCTGTCCACCCTGCTCACCGCGCAGGCGGGCGGGTGCTCGGTCATCATGGACCGGCGCGACGTCGAGGGCGTCGCGGGCTGGATCTCCTCGCGGCGCGTCACGGTGTGGAACGGCGCCCCCGCCCAGGTCCACGACCTCGCCGCGCGCCCCCACGCCGACCTCGGCTCGCTCCGGGAGGTGTGGAGTGGCGGCAGCGACACCCCCGACGCGCTGCGTCAGGCGTTCGCCGAGGCGCACGGGCTCGTCCCCCGGGCCACCTACGGCCTGACCGAGGCGCCGACCGTCGTGTCGATCGACCCGGCCGGCGACGAGTGGCGTCCGGGGTCGAGCGGCCGGGTGCTGCCCCACTACGACGTCGCCGCCTACGACGACGAGGGCCGCCGGCTCCCGCCAGGCACCCTCGGCGAGCTGCGGCTGGCCGGGACCGCCTGCGGCCCGTGGGCGGGCGCGTGGACCCCGCTGCTCGGCTACTGGGAGAACGGCCGCGTCCGCCCGTCCGAGCCCGGCCCGGTCCCCACCGGCGACGTCGGCACGGTCGACGCCGACGGGTGGCTGACAGTGCTGGACCGCAAGAAGCTGGTCATCATCCGCGGCGGGGCGAACGTCTACCCGCTGGAGGTGGAGCGCGTCATCGCGACGCACCCCGACGTCGTCCGGGTCGCCGTGTGCCCCGTCCCGGACGAGCGGCTCGGGCAGCGCGTGGCGGCGCTCGTCGAAAGCGCCGGCGCCCCGCTCGACGTCGACGCGCTCACCGAGCTGTGCCGGCGCGAGCTCGCGCCGTACAAGGTCCCGGAGATCTGGACCCGGGTCGACGCTTTGCCGCTGAACGCCATGGGCAAGGTGCAGCGCGCCGGGCTGTCCGAACTCGTCGACCCCCGCCCGCGGCCGGGAACGGCCTGAGGGGCGGGACGGGCTAACACTGCTAACCTTATAAACATGGAACTGGCAGGGGGCGAGAACTCCAAGATCGGACAGCTGCGCATGGCGGAGCTGGTCGCCTCCGCGCTGCGCGACCGGATCCTCGCGGGCGGCATCACCGACGGCTCGACGCTCCCCAAGCAGGACGAGCTGGTCGCGGAGTTCGGCGTCAGCTACCCCTCGGTGCGGGAGGCCCTGCGCATCCTGGAGACCGAGGGCTTCATCACCGTGCGGCGCGGCAACCGCGGCGGCGCCACGGTGCACGCCCCCGACATCGGCACCGCCGGCTACGCCGTCGGGCTGACGCTCCAGGCGATGCAGGTCCGGGTCCCCGACCTCGGCGACGCCCTCGCCACCCTCGAACCGCTGTCCGCGGCGCACAGCGCGCGGCGCCCGGACCGCGCCGAAGCCGTCGTGCCCCGGCTGGAAGAGCTGCTCGCCGAGGGCGAGCGCCACCTCGACGACGGCGCGGAGTTCACCCGGGCCTCGCGTGAGTTCCACGACACCCTGGTCGGGTTCGAGCCCAACGCCACGCTGCGCGTCGTCGTGAAAAGCCTGACCTCGCTCTGGTCGGTCCAGGAGGAGGCCTGGGCGGACGCGCAGATGTCGCAGGGCGCCTACCCCTCGCGCTCCGACCGCACCGCCGCGCACCGCGCGCACGAACGCCTCGTGGCGAGCATCGCCAAGGGCGACGCCGACGAGGCCGGCCGGATCGCCGGGGAGCACCTCACGGCGACCCAGCGGTGGGTGTGCCGCTCGTTCCGGGACAGGGTGATCGACGCCGCGTCCACCCGCAGCCGGATGCGGTTCCGGCACGGCTGAGCCGGCCGCCGCGACCGCCGCCGCAGCCCGGCCCAAAATATCAATCATTGTAATGATGGACCCGCCGGGGCTAGGATGGCCCGGGACCGGCCCGCGGACGCCCGTGCGGCCCTGGGCGCGGAATCCGACCGCGCCGCGTCCCCCTGCCGAAGGGAGACCTACGTGGCGCCGGACCGCGACACCGCCGCGCGGATGTTCGACCTCGACGGCCGGGTCGCGATCGTGACCGGAGCCTCCTCCGGCCTCGGCGCCGCGGTGGCCCGGACGCTCGCCTCCACCGGCGCCCGCGTCGCCGTGGTGGCCCGCCGCAAGGACCGGCTGGCCGGCCTCGCCGAGGAGATCGGCGGCCTCGCCGTCGCGTGCGACCTGTCCGACCTCGACCTGGTCGGCTCGGTCGTCCCGGCCGTGGCCGCGGACCTGGGCCCGCCGGAGATCCTGGTCAACGCCGCGGGAAGCATCTTCACCGAGGAGCGCGCCGAGTCCGAGCCGCTGGACGCCCTGCGCCGGACCATGGACCTCAACCTGCTGGCCCCGTTCCGGCTCGCCCAGGACGTCTTCCCCCACATGCGCGAGCTCGGCCGGGGCTCGATCGTCAACATCTCCTCGATCAGCGGCCGGGTCGGACTCCCCGGGATCCCCCAGGCGTCCTACGCGGCGAGCAAGGCCGGCCTGTCCGGCCTGACCGCCGAGCTGGCCGTGCAGTGGGCGCGGCACTCGATCCGGGTGAACACGGTGGCCCCCGGCTTCTTCCGCAGCGAGATCACCGCCCCGCTCTACGAGAGCGAGCGCGCCGCCGAGTACCTGCGCCGCAACACCCCCCTGCCGATGGAGGGGAGCGCGGACGACATCGTCGGCGCCGTGCTGTGGCTCGCCACCGACGCCGGGCGCTACGTCACCGGGCAGACGATCGTCGTCGACGGCGGCTGGACCGCCCGCTGACCGCACGCGGGCGGCCGTCCCGCCGCCGCCCGCCGGCCCGGCTAGCACCGGCCCCGGGACCCGGCGGGCTGGATGAAGTACGCCATCGACCTGCCTCCCGAGCCGCTCCGACCCTGCGCTGCTGGGAAGAACCGTACGACGCCGTCTAGTTTGGAAAACACCCGGGGTACCGTCAAGGGCATGACCAGGAGGACGCCGTGGCGCCGCCTTGAGCCCAATAGGACGCGCCCGTACATTTAGCGGCGTGGACCCCACTGCGAGCGGCGAGCGTTCCCGGGCCGGGCGGCCGACGTCGACGGAGGCGGCCCGGCTGACCGACCGGCTGCGGCGGGCCGCCGTCGACACCTTCCTGGAGCACGGCTACGACGGCACCACCATGGAGGCCGTGGCGCAGGCCGCGGGCATCACCAAGAGCACCCTGTACGCCCGCTACCCCGACAAGCGGACGCTGTTCATGGCCGTGAGCTCGTGGGCCCTGACCCGCCAGGAGCGGCACAACCGGGTCCTGGAGCCGCTGCCCGACGACCTCGCCGCCGCCCTGACCTCCATCGCCCGGGCGATCCTGGCACGGTCGGTCGATCCCGACATCATGCGGCTGAGCCGGATGGCCATCGCCGAGTCGGCACGCTTCCCCGAGTTCGCGGCCAACACCCAGGCCGCCACCTGGTCACCGCGCATCCAGGTGATCATGGATCTGCTCCGCCGGCACGAGCGGGCGGGGACCGTGGTGGTCAGGGACGTCGAGATCGCCGCCGAGCAGTTCTTCGCCATGGTCGGCGCGATGCCGTCGTGGCTGGCCGCCCACGGCATCCACCGGACGCCCGAAGTCGAGGAACAGCACATCGAGCACGCCGTGGAGCTGTTCCTGAACGGCCTGCTGGTCCGGGACGCCCCGATCCCGACCCCGGGCCCGGCGCCCGTCCCGTCCGGGGACGCTCACCCGGAATCGCGCGGCGGGCGCCCGGACCCGATGGAGGTCCGGCGCCTGGGCCGCAGCGGCCTGCTCGTCTCCCAGCTCGCCCTGGGCACCGCCTCGTTCGGCACGCGGGACTGCGACGAACGGACCGCGGCCTCGCTCGTCCACCGCTACCTCGACGCAGGCGGGAACCTCATCGACGTCTCCGGCGCGCGCGGCGGCGCGGCGGAGGAGATCTGCGGCCGGGCCCTGCGGGACAGGCGTTCGCAGGTCGTCCTGGCCGCGACGGCCGGGGCCCCGGCGGGCGAGGACGCCCGCTCCGCGGGGAACGGCCGCCGCCGCATCCGGGCGGCGTGCGACGCGAGCCTGCGCCGGCTCCGTACCGACCACATCGACCTCTACCAGCTCGGCTTCGACGACCCGGCCACCCCGCTGGAAGAGACGATCGACGCGCTGGACGGCCTCGTGCGCGCGGGCAAGGTGCTCTACGTCGGGGTGGCGGGCTTCCCCGCGTACCGCCTCATGAAGGCGCTGTCCATCAGCGACCGGCGGGAGATGGCGCGGTTCGTCGCGCTGCGGAGCCGGTACGACCTGACGGCGCGGACCCTGGAGCGCGAGCACCTTCCGCTGTTGGAGGAGGAAGGGATGGGCCTCATCACCGAAGCCCCGCCCGCGACCGGTGAGCCGCCGGCTCCAGGGCACGGCCCCGTCGCCGCCGCCGTGGAGGAGGCGGCGGCCCGGCTCGGCTGCACGGCCGCGCAGCTGGCACTCGCCTGGCAGCTCACCGGGCCCGCCACCGCCACGATCATCGAGGCCCGCACGGCCGACCGGCTGGAGGAGACCCTCGCGGCGGCGAGCGTCCGGCTCCCCGCCGACCTGGCGGCCGAACTCGACCAGGTCACCCGGCTTCCCGCGCCCACCCCGCCCCGATAACGACCGGCCCCCCGAGGACGATCGGGCCGCCCAGGAAACGACCGGGCCGATCAGGGGAGGCCGGGCGCTACCAGTCCTCTCCCCAGCCGCCGAGCAGCGCGATCCGTTCGCGCAGGTGGTGCTCGGGCGGCCGCGGGTTGAGCGCGGCGGGGATGGCGCGGCGGGCGCGGAGGGCCTCGACGGCGAGCACGAGGTCCTCCGCGCTGCTCGCGGGCTCCTCCAGGCCGGGTCCCGTCCACTCGTCCAGGGCGAAGAGCGGCTCCGCGGAGGCGGGCAGCGCGAGCAGTTCCTTGAGCCGCTCGGGAGGGAGGAAGACCTCGCCGGGGTCGAGGGAGAGCATGACGACCTCCAGCGGGCCGAGGTCGCGGCCGAACCCGGGGTGGGGCTCCAGCGCCCGGCCCCGCCAGGTCCGGCGCTCCTCGATCGCGCCCGCGTCCTCCTCGCCGATGACGTCGTGCTGGAGGCCGCCCACCCAGCCGAAGCGCAGGCCGAAGCCGAACCGGTGGAACTCGACCCGGACGCTCCGCTCGCCGAGCCCGGTCACCAGCGACTCGAACACCAGCCCGTCCGTCCCGCCCGGCGTGATGAACCCGGTCATCCGCATCGCCGTGCAGAAGTAGTTGGCGTTCTCCCACATCGGGTACTCCCAGTCGCCGAAGCACTCGTCCAGCTCGGCCATCGAGAGCGGGAGGCTCGGGCCGGGCCCCTCGGCCCGGGGCGCGGCGTCCAGCGCGGCCCGGACTGCGTCCGGCAGCGGCGGCGTGACCAGGCCGAGGCGGTCGAGGACGTGCCGCGCCCGGTCCGCACCGGCCAGTTCCAGGCGGCGGACGGTACCGCGCGGGTCGATGCGGTGCAGCTCCCGGAGCGCGTCCGCGACGGTCCCTTCGGAGACGCGGTCGGCGAGCAGCCGGTATCCGGGCTCCGGGTGGCGAACGACCCACTTGATGAGGACGTCGGTGTCGCGCACGGCCGAGGCGATGCCGAACGCCTCCTCGGCGTCGGACGCCAGCAGGCAGGGCAGCACGCACCAGGGTTCGTTGTGCAGCACGCCCTTCTCATCGACGCGGGTGGCGATCCAGGGGAGGACGCCGTCGCCGTACCGCTCGTACGGGGCGATGTTGTCCATGCCGCGGACGTTGGCCTCCCAGCGCAGACCCGCGGCGCGCGTCACGAACTCCTCGGCGTCCTCCAGGCTGAGCAGGGCGGCCCACACCCGGTCGGACTCCAGGACGAACCGGCCGTCGACCATCTCCCCCTCGCCCCGACGGAAGACGGTCACGCCCGCGAGCAGATCGCGGGCTTCGGCGAGGGGCATCAGGCCCCGGTCGTCCAGGCGGTGCAGGCAGGCGTCGCGCATCGCGGAATCGAGGCTCACGCCGCCACGCTAGCGGCAACGCCCGCCGCACACCGGTGCCGCGCAGAACGGCGGCCGGACCCGCCGGCCGGCGCGGTCAGAAGCCGATGTCGCTGACCTCGTCCGGCACGTTCTGGCACTTCTCGGGCGCGGCCATCACGTTGACGCTGCACGTGCTGCCGAACACGTTCGCGGTCACGGGGAAGGCGAAGCCCACGACGTCGTCGCGGTTCTCCACCTCCTCGGGGGCCAGGACGGTGTCGGCGGCGGCCGTGCCGGCCGCCAGGAACAGGCCGGCGGCCATCGCGGCGAGGACCGTGGCGAGGCGGGCGGACGTGGTGGAGGGCATGAAGTTCCGTTCCGTTGACGTGTGCCGGGCACGCGGGCGCACCGGGGGAGCGCCCGCGTCGCCTCGGCAGGACCAAGACTACGACAACATACAGTAATTCTTTGGTCTCACACGGTGATTAGCGGCGCGTTCCGCCACGACCCCCGACGGCCCCAGGCGGTCCCGCCTGCGTCGGCGGGCGCGTCCCCGGCTCCACCGGCGCCTGCAACCGCGAGTCAGCGGCCGCGCGGCCTGGCCGTACGGGGGCGCATGATCAGCGCGGCGATGTGGTACGTGCACGGTTCGCCGCCGGGGTTGGCGTAGGCGTGGGGGACGTGGGCGGCGAAGTAGACCGAGTCCCCCGGTTCCAGCTCGATCGCCCGGTCCGCGACGGTGAGCCGCAGGGTGCCGGACTCGACGACGACGAACTCGTGGGAGCCCGGCGCGTACGCCGGGTACTCCCCCGGGTCGCACCCCGGCGGCAGGGTGGAGCGGACCCATTCGAAGTTCACGCCGGGGACCACGGGAGTGAGGATCGTCCGCCGCCATCCCCCCGGCTCGTCGACGGTGTCCTGCGCGGCGGCGCGGCGCACGATGACCTGGTCGTCGCCGGACGGCGGCAGGAGGTCGGCGAGGGGCGCGCCGAGGCCGTCGGCGATCCGGGCGAGGACCACGATGGTGGGCGCCTTCTGCCCGCGCTCCACCGAGGACAGCATGCTCACGCTGACGTCGGCGGCGTCGGCGAGCTGCTGGAGCGTCAGGCGCCGGGCGTGGCGCAGTTCCTGGACGCGCCCGCCCAGCGCCACAAGATCGATCATTCCTCTATAATATAGGTGAATTTCGCTATAGAGGAATCGGACGCCGTGACACTCCTCGAGACGGGCATCCGGCCCGCGGCCCCCGCCGATCTGGAGGCCGTGGCCGAGATCTTCGCCCACTACGTCCTGCACACCACGATCACCTTCGAGCAGACCCCGCCCACCCTCGCCCGGTGGCGGGAGCGGCTCGCCGCCCTGGACGGGGACGGCCTGCCCTTCCTGGTCGCCGACGTGGGCGGCGAGGTCGCGGGATACGCCTACGCCGCGCCCTGGCGCCCCAAACCGGCCTACCGGCACACCGTGGAGGACTCGATCTACCTCGCCCCCGCCCGGACCGGCCGCGGCCTGGGCGGCGCGCTGCTGGACGCCCTGCTGGCCGGATGCGCCCGGGCGGGCGTGCGCCAGGTGATCGCCGTCATCGCCGACACCGGGACCGACGCCTCGGCCGCGCTCCACGGCCGCCACGGTTTCGTCCACGCCGGACGGCTGACCGGCGTCGGGTACAAGCACGGCCGCTGGATCGACACCGTGCTCATGCAGCGCACCCTGCCGTCCGCCGCCGGCGAGAACGGCGACGGCGGCGGCCGATGAGCCCGGGGACGCCGTCAGCCCGCGCCCCCGGCCCCGGCGGACGGGACGGGCACGGCCTGCGCCGGGCCCTCGTCGCCCTGTGCGTCACCGAACTCACCAGCTGGGGAATCCTCTACTACTCCTTCCCGGTCGCCCTGATCGCGGTGACCCGCGACACCGGATGGTCGACGGCCACGGCCATGAGCGCGTACTCGGCGGGCCTGGTCGCCGCCGCGCTCGCCGGGGCCCCGGTCGGACGGCTGCTGGACCGGCACGGCCCCCGCCCGGTGATGACCGCGGGTTCGGCGCTGGGCACCGCGGCGCTGCTGGCCGTGGCCGCCGCCCCCGGCCTGCCCTGGTTCGTCGCCGCCTGGACGATGGCGGGCCTGGCCCAGTCGACGCTGCTGTACCCGCCCGCTTTTGCCGCCCTCACCCGCTGGTACGGCCCCGACCGCGTCCGCCCGCTGACCACCCTGTCGCTGGTCGGCGGGCTGGCCAGCACCGTCTACGCGCCGCTGACCGCCCTGCTGGTCGGCCATCTCGGCTGGCGGACGGCCTACCTGGTGCTGGCCGCGCTGCTGTGCGCGATCACGCTGCCGCTGCACCTGTTCTTCCTGACCCCGGCCTGGCCCGGCGCGTCCGCGCGGTCAGGGACGGCGCCGGGGCCGAGTGTCCGGGAGGTGGCCTCCAGCCGGGCCTTCCTCCTGCTGGCCGCCGGGATGGCCCTGGGCGGGTTCGGCCTCTACGCCGCCACCTCGAACCTGGTCCCGCTGCTGGTCGACCGGGGGACGGGCACCGGCGCGGCGGCCGTCGCCCTGGGGTTGTGCGGTGCGGGGCAGCTCCTCGGGCGCGTCGGCTACCCGGCGCTCACCCGCAGGAGCAGTCCCCGCGCCCGGACGGTCGCCGTCCTGGCCGCCGGAGCGGTCAGCATCGCGCTGCTCGCGGTCATCCCCGGCCCCCTGCCGCTGCTCATCGCCGCCGCCGTCCTCGCAGGCGCCGTCCGCGGCGTCTACACGCTGATCCAGGCCACCGCGGTCAGCGACCGCTGGGGCGTCCGGCGCTTCGCCACCCTGAACGGGCTCGCCACCGCCCCGACGGCCCTGGCCGTCGCGCTGGCGCCGGCCGCCGGGGCGTTCCTCGCCGGACGGCTCGGCGGCTACACCGCCGCCCTCACCGTGCTGGCCCTGATCGCCCTCGCCGGCGCCGTCCTGGCCGCCGGCACGCGTCCGTCCCGGCCGTCACTGGGTCCGGAGGTGGACGGGTGAGGCGGCACGGGCCAGCAGGCGCCCCGACAGGACCGTGACCAGGCTCGCGACCGCCACCGCGAGCGCGACCATCAGCAGCCCGCGACCGGCCGTCCAGGCGATCAGCGACGGGTTCACCGCCAGCTCGAAGATGCCCGGCGTCATGCCGACGAGCGCGGCCAGGGAGGCGATCAGGCAGACGGGGGTCGCCGCGATGAGCGTCTGCCGCAGCGCGGAGCGGCGCAGCGACTTGAGCGGGGCGCCCGTCGCGGCCAGGACCGCCGTCGACCTGCCGCTCTCCAGCAGCGACTCGGCCCGGTGCACCACCAGCGCGGAGACCGTCACGAGCAGGGCGAACAGCACCGCCGCGTTGGTCAGCGCCAGGCTGACCAGCCAGAAGTCGTCGACGGACCCGTCGAAGTCCCGATTGCCGTGGATGATGGCGTCGTACTCGAGGGTGCCGGTCCCCGTGCCGAACATGACGACCAGGCCGACGACGGCCATCGTGCGGCCCCAGGCGCGGGGGTCGGCCTCCAGGGAACGTGCGGCCAGGAGGGTCTCCGGCGTACGGGCCCAGCGCCCGGCCAGGCGGGCCGACATCAGGACCAGGCGGCTGGCACCGGCGGCGACGCCGATGACGCTGAGTGTGCCTCCGGCGAAGAACAGCGGCACCCCGACCTTGTCCACGTTCTCGGTGAACGAGCCCGAGACCATCAGCACCACGCCGGCGCCGAGCGGGACCAGCGTGTACCAGGCCGGCCGGGGACGGGCCGCGCGGCGGGTCACCTGCAGCGGCGAGGTGATGACGTGGCGGGACACCAGCAGGCTGATCACCGCGGCGGCCCCCACCACCGCGACGGCCACCAGCGGCACCGGCCAGGCCGGGATCGCGTACCGGGCGGTGTCGCGCACGCCGAACCAGGCCAGCGCCGCCCGCTGCCCGGCCACGTAGGCGATGCCCCCGATGACCGCCCCGATCGCGCCGACGCGGACGGCCTCGGCGGCGCCGAGCAGGCGTACGTCGCCGGGTGTGGCGCCGGCCAGCCGCAGCGCGGCGAGCCGCCGCTCCTGGGTGGCCTGCGCGACCCGTCCCACCTGGTGCAGCAGCGCCAGCACCGGGACGACGAGCAGCGTCAGCGCCAGCGCGGTGCCCGGCCGCAGCCCCGACTCGGAGACCAGGCCCGCCCACTGGGTGTAGGTGGTGCCGCGGATCAGCAGCAGGTTCGCCGCGCCCATGAGGAAGAAGGTGGCCAGCGCGGCACCGCAGGTCATCAGCCGGCGCCGCCGCCGGTCGGCGCGCGAGGTGCCGCGGGCCAGCATCGCGGCGACGGCGAACAGGACCCGTCCCCCGCCCCCGTTCACCGGGTCACCGCCGGGGCCTCGGAGACGGCGCCGTCGCGGACGACGACCTCGCGGTCGGCGAAGGCGGCGATCCGGTTGTCGTGGGTGACCAGGACGACGGTGGTGCCGTGCTCCCGGGCCGCGCCGAGCAGCAGGCCGAGCACCTCCTCGCCGGCGACGCTGTCGAGCGCGCCGGTGGGCTCGTCGGCGAAGACCGCCTTCGGCGCGGGCGCCAGCGCCCGGGCCAGCGCGACCCGCTGCGCCTGCCCCCCGGACAGGTCGCCGGGCCGCAGCCGCGCGCAGTCGCCGGCGCCGACGCGGCCCAGCCAGTCCAGCGCGGTGGCGGACGCCTCGGCGCGGCCGAGCCCGCCGAACATCAGCGAGACGGCCACGTTCTCCACGGCGGTCAGCTCCGGGACGAGCCCGCCGAACTGGAAGACGATGCCGAACGACTCGCGCCGCAGCCGGGTCCGGGTGTCCTCGTCCAGTTCGTCGAGGCGGGTCCCGCCGTAGTGGATCTCACCGGCGTCGGGGACGACGATCCCGGCCAGGCAGTGCAGCAGGGTGCTCTTGCCGGAGCCGCTCGGGCCGGTGATCGCCACGACCTCTCCGGCGCCGACGGCCAGGGACGCGCCGCGCAGCGCCAGGGTCCGGCCGAACGACTTGGTGACGTCGCGCGCTTGCAGCAGGGGGCTCATCGGCTGATCTCCTTGGTCAGGTCGGCCATGCGCTGGAGGGCCAGCTCCATCCAGCGCAGGTCGGCGTCCAGGTGGAACAGGGCGTAGTCGGCGGCCAGGATCTGGGCGGCGGAGGTCTCGGGAGCGGTCTTGGCGCGGGTCAGCTCCCGCATCCGGTCCAGGTGGGCGGCGCGCTGCCGGTCGAGGCCGGCGCGCGCGTCGCCCCCGACCACCAGCGCCATGACCACCCGGGTGAACAGGGCGCCGGTGACGTAGGGCGCGGGCGGCTCGGTCTCGGCCAGCCACGCCCGCATCCGCTGGTGGCCCTCGGGGGTGAGCTCGTAGACCGTCCGCTCCGGCCCGCCCTCCTGGGTGACCTCGGCGACGGCCACGAACCCGTCGCGCTCCAGCCGCTGCAGCGTCGAGTAAACCTGGCCGTAGGGGAGTGGCTTGGCTCCCGGCAGCCGCTCGTCGTGCTCGCGCTTGAGCTCGTATCCGTGCTTGGGCCGCTCGGCGAGGAGCGCCAGCAGGATCTGCGGAGTCGACATGGGCCGCACTATACACTCAATGTATGTACTGAGTGAGTAGCTGCCCGGACGGGGCGGCGAGCAGCCGGTCAAAGGGCCGGCCGGGTCTCAGGTGAGGATGAGAACGGCGAAGAGCAGGCAGACGATGATGTTGATCAGCCAGCTGTGCGCGTTCTTCCAGTCGCGCAGCTTCGGCATGGCCGCCTCCGCCCGCCGCCGGAACAGCAGGTAGGCCAGCAGCGGCAGCGCGGCGATCAGCATCGTGACGAGGACGAACGGCCACGCGTCGGCGATGCCGTCGTCGGCGCGCTCCAGCGACAGCCCGACCGACAGCATCGCGGTGATACCGGTCGGCATGAGGAGCACCAGCAGGGGACGCGCGGCAATCACCCGCTCGGGGTGAGTCGGCGGGAAACGGGCGGATCCGTCAGGAACGCGGGTCGGCGGGAGCCCCGCCGAGCACGCCGGCCTCCCACAGCACGCGGACGTGCTCGATCAGGGCGGGCCCGAGGGCGCGCAGCGCGGCGGCGTCCATCTCGGCCGCCGGGGTCGTCACCATCGCGCTCATCGCCGCCACGATCATCCGGCAGGTGAAGCGGGCGGGCTCGTCGGTGGCCCCGATCAGGTCGGCGAGCGCGTCGGTGATGCTCTCCTGCATCCGGGTGCGCCGCGCGATCGCCTCCGGGCCCGCCGCGTACACCTCGACCAGGAACAGACGGGCGTAGGGCAGTTCCTCGGCGAGCGCGTCCACGTAGGCGGTGATGGCGCGCTCGCACAGCTCGAGCCGGTCGTCCGCCGCCGGGCTCAGGGCCTGCGCGCCCGTGCCGTTCTCCCCCGCGGAGGGTCCGGGTTTGCCCACGGAGTCGCCGACGACCTCGACCAGGCGGTCCAGCAGCAGTTCGCCCGCGCATCCGAAGGCGGCCATGAAGCAGTCGAGCTTGGAGTCGAACAGCGCGTAGAAGCTCTGCCGCGACACGCCCGCACGCTGGAGCACGTCCGCGACCGACGTGCTCACGTATCCCTTCTCGGCCATCACCTCGGCCATGGCGGCGCACAGGCGCGCCCGCTGGATGCGCCGCACCTCCTCGGGCGCCAGCGCATGGCGTCCGCGGGGCAACCGGCGGGGTGGAGACTCCGGCATCCGACCACCATAAGGGAACAGATGAGTGACGCGCTGTGCGGGAACACCCGTGGAGGGGACGTTCCCGCCGCGCGATCGTGACCGCGACGCCCGTCAGGACGGTCTCCGAACCCGCCTGACAGGATATTCATTCCATCTCGCTACATAGCACGAAAACCTGCCGCCGAATTCGGCGCGAGAATCGACCGGAGACCCGACGATCTCTCCGTTGCGATGCGACACTGGAATTCGCGCGATTTTCCGCTGCATGGGGGGCCAGGAGTGAGCACACCTCAGCCGAACGGCGATCCCGAGACGACCGGCGCCGTGCGCAGCCTGGCGCACGGCGGGCCCACGGTGCTGCGCATCCTGCTCGGCGGGCAGCTGCGCCGGCTGCGCGAGGCCCGGGGCATCACGCGGGAGTCCGCCGGCGAGACGATCCGCGCCTCCGCGTCCAAGATCAGCAGGCTGGAGCTCGGCCGCGTCGGGTTCAAGGAGCGCGACGTGGCCGACCTGCTGACCCTCTACGGCGTGCACGACCCCCACGAGCGGGAGGCGCTGCTCGGGCTGGCGCTGCGCGCCAGCGCGCCCGGCTGGTGGCACCACTACGGCGACGTCCTGCCCCCCTGGTTCGAGGTCTACATCGGCCTGGAGGGCGCCGCGTCGACGCTGCGGATCCACGAGACGCGGTTCGTCCCCGAACTCCTCCAGACCGAGGAGTACGCCGCCGCCGCGATCGCGCTCACCCGCCCCGACGCCACGCCCACCGAGGTCGAGCGCCGCGTCAAGGTGCTGACGCGCCGGCAGCAGATCATGGACGGCCCGCGCCCGCCCCACCTGTGGGCGGTGGTGGACGAGGCGGCGCTGCGCCGTCCGGTCGGCGGGAAGTCCGCCATGCGGGCCCAGCTGCGGCGGCTGCGGGAGCTGGTCGGCTCGCCGTCGGTCACGCTGCAGGTCGTCCCGCCGCACCGCAGCGCGATCGCGGCGCTCAGCGGGCCGTTCACGCTGCTGAGGTTCGCCGAGCCCTCCCTGCCGGACGTGGTCTACCTGGAGCAGCTGACCAGCGCCCTCTACCTCGACAAGCCCGCCGACCTGGTCGTCTACAAGAAATGCCTGGACCGCCTCTCCGTCAACGCCTCCCCTCCGCGCGAGACCGCCGGAATCCTCGACCGGATCCTCGCCGGCACCTCCTGACCGCACGGTTGGCAGATCCCGCGGCACAGGTCAGACTTGACCCGCCGACGCCGACGCAGCCGTGGGAAAGGTGACTCCGTGACCACCGAAGCGACCCCCTCCGGGCACGAGCCGGAGATCGAGATCGACACCACCGTGGCCCACCCCGCGAGGGTGTGGGACTACTGGCTCGGCGGCAAGGACAACTACCCTCCCGACCAGGAGGTGGGCGACCACCTCAACGAGACGATGCCCGAGGTGGTCATCTGGGCGCGCGCCGACCGCGAGTTCCTGGGCCGCGCCGTCCGCCACATGGTCTCCGAGGGCGTGCGGCAGTTCCTCGACATCGGCACCGGCATCCCCACCGCCGACAACACCCACGAGGTCGCACAGCGGCTCGCGCCCGAGAGCCGGGTCGTGTACGTCGACAACGACCCGATCGTCCTGGCGCACGCGCGCGCCCTGCTCAACAGCGCCCCGAGCGGCGCGACCGACTACATCGACGCCGACCTGCGCGACCCCGAGGCGATCCTGGCCGCCGCGGCCCGCACGCTCGACTTCTCCCGTCCGGTGGGGATCACCCTGCTGGGCATCCTGGAGTTCATCCCCGACGAGCAGGCGTACCCCATCGTGAAACGCCTCCTGGACGCCGTCCCCTCCGGCAGCCACCTGGCGATCGCCTGCCCGACCAGCGAGGTCAACACCGAGGCGATGCGGGAGGTCGTGCGCCGCTGGAACGAGAGCGGCGCCACCCCCGCCGCCCTGCGCAGCGCCGCCGAACTCGCCCGCTTCTTCGAGGGCACCGACCTGCTCGAACCGGGCCTGGTCTCCCTCCCCCGCTGGCGCCCCGACCCCAACACCCTCTACGCCGACCGCGAGATCGGCTTCTTCTGCGCCGTAGGCCGCAAGCCCTGATCCCCCGACCCGGCCGGTCCTGGAGCACAGCCGGAGAACAGGAGGAATCCGTGCCCCTCGACGCTGGGGTGAGCGGCCTGGCGACCGAACGCCGGGCGGACACCGACCGGTTCTACGCTTTGCTCGACGAACTGTCCGAACGGGTCGGCGGGCCCCGGCGCCTCCGGGACTGCTCCCAGGCCACCGGCTGGCCGCGGTACGGCGTGGAGTTCTTCCTCGAAGACGGCCAGTTCCGTGTCGGAGGGGACGGACCCCGCGTCGTCCGCGTGGGCGGTCACGCCCTGCGGGCCGATTCGCGAACGACGTTCTGGTCCCGGCTGGCCCGGCACCGCGGGCCGGTGAACGGCGCCAACGCCGGTGTGGGCGACCACCGGCGTTCGGCGTTCCGCCACCACGTCGGCACCGCTCTGCTGGGCGCCGGGCGCTGGCCCGACGGGGTCTCAGAGTCCTGGTACCGGAAGAAGGTGAGCCCGCTCCAGCGGGGCGCCGAACACCGCCTCGAACGATCCGTGAGCGAGCGCATCGCGGCCATGCCGTTGCTGTGGCTGGACGTGCCCGACCGCGAAGAGCGGAAAGCGATACGGGCGAACTCGATCGCCCTGCTGTCCGCCCTGCGCCCCGGGGGCGGCCACCGGATCGCGCTCGGCTGGCTGGGCCTGTACGCGGACAACGGGAACGTCCGTACATCGGGATTGTGGAACAGCGACCACGTCGACGCTTCCTACGACCCGTCCTTCCTGGACGCCATGGAAGCCCGCGTGAAGACGATGTGATCACCCGGCGCGCCCAGGGGACGGGGGCTGAGGAGGATCAGGGCCGCGTCCAGGGTGGGGGTGATGGTGATGTGGCGTTCCAGGCCGGTGCGTTGCAGCATGCGTCTGAAGATGCCCGGCGGTCTGGCCACCAGGAGGTCGCCCCCGGAGGCGCGGGTGCCCTTCCAGATCGCGACCAGCGTGCCCAGCCCGGAGGAGTCGCAGAAGGTGACCTGGTCGAAGTCCAGTACCACGCGGGGCGGGCTGATCGGTTCGGCCGCCGTGCGGACGGTCTCGCGCAGCAGGCCGGCGGTGGTGTAGTCGATCTCGCCCTCGACGTGCACGACGACCGCGAACCCGCGGTCGTCGGTACGGATCCGGAGCCGCTGTTGAGGGCCGGGCCCTGAACTCCAGGAACCCTCGAGTACGGCCGGTCCCATCACCGTTCACCTCCGTGGCGGTAAGCCTGCGTGGTCGTCACCTTTGCGACAGGCCCTACCCCGCACGGCGGCGAACATCCATCCGCGTTTCACCCGGGGGTGGAATGCATTTTCCGGAATTGCAACAAAGGGCGTTCGCCGGAATGGCTGCGTGAATTCCAGGTCAGGCGGGTCTCGGGACTCCGGTGGAGCGGCCGTCGGTCACGTGGGCCGCTTCGCGGAAGCGCCGCAGGCTCGCGAGGAGCGCCCGGCGGTCAGCGGGTTCCATGCCTTCCAGGACGGTCGCCAGGTCGCGGCGCCGGGCGTCGCGCAGCCCCTCCAGCAGCGCCGCGCCCTGCGCGCTGAGACGGAAGGTGATCGCGCGCCGGTCGGGCCCGGGGATCCGTTCCACCAGGCCGGTCGTCTCCATGCGGCTGCACAGCCTGCTGGCCGAGGACAGCAGCGCGCCCAGTTCCTCGGCGACCCCGGTGACGTTGATGGAGCCGTGCCTTTCCACGACGAAGAGCACCCGGAGCTGCGTGGTCGGGACCGGGGCGTTCAGGTGATGCGTCTCCCACACCGAGGCCAGCGCCCCGGCGAGATCGTCCAGTTCGGCCGCGAGCCGCTCCACCTCTTCGGGAGGCGGCTGTACGCGCCGTGGTCCGGCCATGGATCCACTGTTACACATTCACGGCGATCAAGCGCTCCGGCCGCCGTGTTCACCGGCCTTCGTCACGACGGTCGGGCCGTTCCCCGTCAAGGGCGGGCAAACACCTCGCCAGGTCAGGGGGTCCGGGCGTCGTCGCCGATCAGCGGCAGGCGCAGGACCAGGCAGGCCCCGCCGGGCTGGTCGGCGATGTGGAGGGTGCCGCCGTGGGCGTGCGCGATCTCGCGGGCGATGGGCAGGCCCAGCCCGGTGCCCGCGGGGTCGCTGCGGCGGGCGTCGGAACGGCGGTAGAAGCGGCTGAACACCGCCTTGCGGTCGGCGGCCGGAATGCCCGGCCCGTCGTCGACGACCTCCAGGACGGCCCAGTCGCCGTCGCAGGAGACCGACACCTCGATCACGCTGCGGGTGTGGCGCTCGGCGTTGCTCACCAGGTTGTCCAGGAGCCGCGACAGATGGAGGGGCGATCCCCGCACGACGGCATGGCCCGGCGGCACCTGCATGGTGACGGTGGTCTGCGGGGGCCGCCGGGCCAGCTCGCTCTCCACCAGCTCGACCAGGTCGACCGGCTCGGTCACCGCCGGGGGCGCGCCGGATTCGAGGCGGGCCAGTTCCAGCAGGTCGGACACGATGTCGCCGAGCCGCTCGGCGTCCTGCAGGGCCGCCAGCAGGATCCCCCGCCAGTCGGCGTCGGGGTCGATGAGGGCCTCCTGGAGCCGGGTCTGCAGCCCGGTGATGGGGCCGCGCAGGTCGTGGGAGGCGTCGGCGACCACCTCGCGCTGCCGGCTCATCGCCCGCCGCAGGTCCTCGATGGTCTGGCGCTCGCCCGCCTGGGCGCGGCGGAGCCGCTGGTTGACCTCCTGGAGTTCGCGGGACCGGGTGAACAGCTCGGCCTCGATCGCCCGCATCCGCGCGACGCCCGAGCCGGGGGCGCCGCCAGGGAGGCGCGCACCGGCCTTGCGCAGCTCGTGGATGAAGTCGGTGACCTCCTCCCCCCGCAGGATGATCCAGAGGACCTCGCCATCGGGGCCCAGCACCGGCGCGTTCACCACGTTCCAGTACCGTTCCTGGAATTTCTTGGGTTCTCCGGGGACCGCGACGTCATACCGCTGCAGCGCCATGACGTCGGTCTCGCGCTCGGCCAGCACCCGTTCCAGCGAGGCCCGCAGCTCTTGCGCCTCGTGGCCGGAGGGCCCTCCAGGGAAGACCTCGAACACTCCCTGGCCGACCAGTTCGTCCCGGCCGCGGCTGGTGGCCTTCTCGTAGGCCCGGTTCACCGCCTGGAACACCAGGTCCGGCGCCAGTACCGCCACGGCGGCGGGCATGGCGTCGAACACCTGCTCGAAATCGATATCGGCCATGCCTCAGCCCCCCGGTTCAGGCCCCTCTTTCACCTGCATACCCGGCATGTCCGTCCCGGCATCGGCACCACCGCGGATCCGCTCAGCGCCCTTCCCGTCCATTCAAGGACGATGCGGGGCTCCTATGCTTGCCGCATGGCAACATCTACGTGGCCCCGCCTGTTTCTCGACGTCCCGAACTCGTCTCCCGCGACCGCGTTCCCGGGGTGGCGGCCATCGGCGACGTGACCGGGCACGGGCTGCGCGCCGCCGCCACCCCACGGGCCGACCGAGTTGTCATGGAATGAACTGTTTGTTGCTCTTGTGGCTCTAGGCTGTGGCCGTGGCGTCTGCACAGATGGTGATCGATGGGCGTTTCGAGCTCCTGGAGCGGCTGGGAAGCGGCGGAATGGGCACCGTCTGGCGCGCGCAGGACCTCGCCCTCCACCGCGAGGTGGCGCTGAAGGAAGTGCGGGTGGCCGACGCGCCGCCGGACGAGGACCCGGTCAGGGCCGCGAAGATGCGCGAGCGGGTGCTGCGCGAGGCCCGCGCCCTGGCCCGGCTCGACCATCCCAGCGTGGTGACCGTCCACCACATCGTCGACTCGTCCGAGACGGCGCACCCGTGGATCGTCATGGAGCTGGTGCGCGGCAGGTCCCTGGAGGACCGCCTCCAGGACGGGACGATGCCGCCCGCCGAGGCCGCGGAGACCGGGCGCGGCATCCTGGCGGCGCTGCGGGCCGCGCACGCCGCGGGCATCTGCCACCGCGACGTGAAGCCCGCGAACGTACTGCTGCGCGAGGACGGAAGCCCGGTCCTGACCGACTTCGGCATCGCGGCGCTGCGCGAGTCGACCCGGGTCACCGCCACCGGCGGGCTGGTCGGCTCTCCCCTGTACATCGCGCCCGAGCGGCTGCGCGGCGAGGAGGGCAACCCGGCCTCGGACTTCTGGTCGCTGGGCATGCTGCTGTACGTCGCGGTCGAGGGGCACCATCCGATGCGCCGGGACAGCCCGGTCGCCACGCTCGCGGCCGTCATGGGCGGCACCGTCCCGCCGCCCCGCCAGGCCGGGCCGCTGACCCCCGTCCTGCACGCGCTCCTGGTTCCGGACCCGGCCGCCCGGCCCGCGCCCGAGCAGCTCGACCGCATGCTCGCGCAGGCGGCGTCCGGCCGGGCCCCGATCCCCGCGGTTCCGAATCCGGCGGCCCCGATGCCGCCGCCGGGTCCCGCGGGCCCGATGCCGCCGCCGCGTCCCGCGGGCCCGATGCCGCCGCCGCGTCCCGCGGGCCCGATGCCGCCGTTCCATCGCGTCCCGCCGGGGCGGACGACGCATCCCACGGGAATGGGCGCGCCGCCCAGACCACCGGCGGCGCGGCAGGGCAGACGCCGCGCCGCGCCGCTGGCCGCGGTCCTCGTCCTGGCCGCGGCCGTGTTCGCCGCCGTGCTGGCCACCGGGGTGGTCGTGCTTCCCAAGCTGCTGGAGCTGGGCGGCCAGGAGGCCGGGGACCGGCTCCGCACCGAGACCGAACCGACGACGACCGGGGGCGCCACCGAAAGGTCCGGGGCGGGCACGCAGGCGGCCGGGACGGGGAGCCTGCTCACCCCGGCCCGTATCCGCGGCGTCGTGACGGCGCTGGAGAAGGCGTCGGGCGGAGTCGAGTTCACCCGCTTCACCGTGTACCCCGAACACGCCTCCGCCGAGGCCCCCATTCCCGGACGGGGCAACCTGTACGACCGGTTCAGCTACCGGGACGGGCAGGCCACCCGTACGAGCGCGGGCGGGACCCTCGGCTCCGACGACGCCAAGGTGAAGCTGAGGGCGTTCGACTGGGACCAGGTGCCGAAACTGCTGAAGACGGCCGAGAGCAAACTGGGCGTCGTCAAGCCGACCAACCGCTACCTGATCGTGGATCCCGCGTGGGCGTTCGCCAACGACCGGCCCGTGCTGCTGGTCTACGTCTCCGACGAGTACGGCGGGGCCTACCTGGCGGCCGACATGAAGGGCAAGGTCCTGCGCTCGTTCCCGCGCCGCGGGTGAGTCCGTTCAGGAGGTTCAGGGGCGTTCCAGTGCGTCGAGTCCTGCTTCCCAGGGGAACGCGTCCGGATCGCCTTGGCGGCAGCACGTCCGGCTCGTTCGTCAGAGGCTGAGCGGGACCTGGTGGACCTCGTCGGCCTGATGACCCGCACGCTGGTGGACGCGCTGCACCGCCTCCGCCGACGGCGCCTCGGACAGGCAGTAGACGATGCCCGACTCCGGGTCCGCCCAGGTGTGCTCGAAGGTGACGCCCTCCTCCGCCTGGATCGCCAGATCGGCCTCGTGGGCCTGCTGGAACTGCTCCTCGGTGATGTCCTTGAATCCGTGGTGGACGTCCATGAACCTCGCCATGGCCGATCCCCTTCCCCGTGAGGCGTTCAGACCCGATTCCCGGTCAACGTACATCCGCCCCATTTCCCAGCAAACCTAAGAAAGAGCTGGCAGCGCTCTTGATAGGGCAAAACCCAGACCTAGAGGACGGTGACGGTGTCGCCCGGTCGGATGCGGCCGGGGCTCAGCACTTGGGCGTAGGCGCCCACGCAGGGGCGCGGGCCCATTCCCGGGAGCGGCTCGACACGGTTGTGCTCGGCGGGGACGCGCAGGGCGGCGGTGTCGCGGGGCAGTTCCCCGTGCTCGAGGGTGGGGATCGCGCATCGCGGGGTGGGGGCCATGACGCGGAGCACGACCTCGCCGCCGATGGCCAGATCACGGCCCGTCCAGGCGTTCTCCTCGTACCCGGGGCCCTCGGTCCGGACGATCACGTTGGGCCGGTAGCGGGCGGCCTCGACCAGGCCGCGCGGGCTCGCGGCGCCGATCGCCGCCAGGGTCGCCGTGCCGACCAGGTGGAGCGGCGCGAAGTCGACGAACGTGCCGGGCGGAGCCGCCGCCCCCACGACCCCCTCCTCGACCGCGACCTCGGCGGTGACGCCGGCCGCCAGTACCTCGTCTGGGACGGCCCGCTCCAGCGTGGCCCCCTCGGGGCGCTCGCCGGTCACCGTGACGGGCCTGCCCAGCACGCGGGTCAGCGCGGCGTCGACGTCGCGGTCGCCGCTGCGGACGACCGTCCCGCCGGGCAGGACGATCCGCGCGGCGTCGCCGTCCAGCGTCGCCGACATCGTCAGCAGCGCCCGCCACAGCCGCGGGTTCTTGGCGCTGGCGACCTTGCCGGTCCCGGTGTCGAGCAGCGCCCAGCGGCGGTCGCCGGCGATCCCGGCCTCCGCCACGTCCACCGCGGGCAGTTCCTCGCCCAGCAGGGACTTGACCGGGTACCGCCACAGCCGCTCGACCGTCCCGAGCGGGTCCGCCATGCCGTCCTCCTCCACCCCGGAGACCGTGATCGTATCGCCGGGAGCGCTCCAGATTCGCCGGACGGGTTGGTCTGTTAGGGTTCGTCCGACTTTCTCGCCCGTACACCTGGGGGTCGCGATCAAGAGCATCGCCGCTGTGCTGGTCGCCACCGCATACGGAATCGGGCTTCTGGGCGTGTCCGGATGCGACGGCGACGACCCCGTCACGGCCAAGCCGCCGGCGCCGTCCGCTCCGTCCCGGAGCCCGACCGGCCAGACCGGGGCCACCGGTCCCGCTCCCGCGGCCTCCTCCCCCACCCCTCCCTCTCCTGGCGCGAGCCTGCCGGACAGGTTCACCTCGGAGCCCGCGGTGACCGGCTCCCAGGTGGTCATGATCGACCCCGACGGCAAGAAGTACACCCGCAAGGAGATGGTCCAGATGGCGGCCGGGATGGCCGCCGCGTTCGAGAACGGCGGCCTGCCGTCCGACTTCTGCTCCATGTCCTACAGCCAGGGCGTCAAGGAGGGCGGCAAGTTCCCCGCGGGCAGGGCGGCGTTCATCGAGGCATGCCTGGAGGGCGTCCGCCTGGCCGGCTGAAACCCACCACACGCCGCTCCGCCGCCTACGGCGGAGACTCGGCAGGAGATCAGCCTGCGGAGACGACGGCCCCGTAGAGGCGCGCGGCGTACTGGTGCAGACCTCGCTCTTCGGCCGCGACGGCGAGCCTGCACAGGTCGCCGGGGTCGGTCGCATGGGCGACGAAGGCGTCCCACAGCGTGCCGGGGCCGGGTTCTCCCGCACGGAGACGGCGGACGTGCCGCAGCAGGTAGTCGGCCACGCGGTACCCGGCCACCTCGCCCATTCCGCCGTCCGGCGAGCCCACGGGCGCGAGCGCCCTGACCCCGCCGTTGAGCGGGGTCAGCACATAGGCGAGCGCCGTCTCGAACCAGTCCCCCGGCGCGGCGGCACGGGCCTGGACGTCGCAGTAGCCGGGCGCCGCCCGCCGCAGCAGTCCTTCGGGAAGCTCGCTCCCCCACCCGAGCCGCACCGCGTCGACGGCCGCGTTCAGGAGCGCCTTCGCGTACGGGTCGGCGACCTCCCACCGGGCGACCAGTTGCGGGGCGGCGGCCAGCGTCTGGGTGAGGCCGTGGTCGTCCACCGCCAGCGCGGCCCGCAGCTGCGGATCGGACGCGGCCAGCGCCCGCGCGCGTGCCTGCTCGCCCCGGCTCAGACGCGAGCCGAGCAGGACCACCTCGGCCAGCCCCAGCACCGGCCGTCCGGCCCCGCCCGCGCCGCCGGAGCTCGTGGGGTCGCCGGAGCCGGTCGCGTAACGCTGCGACCGCATCGTCGCGATCACCAGAACCGGGCCCTCGGCGTTCAGAAGGGCGCGCACCGTGGCGGCGGTGAGCCCGTCCGGGCCGTCGAGATAGCCCTCCAACTCGTCCAGCCACACCACCACCCGGCCCTCCGGAGGGACGCGGCGGGCGAAGGCGTCGACCTCGGCCGCGTCGCGCGGGTGCAGCACCCACCAGTCCGGCAGCAGGCACAGCACGGCCTCGTAGGCGGTACGGGTCTTGCCCGCCGACGGCTCGCCCACCAGGAGCACGAACCCTCCCCGCTCGGCCGCCGCCCGCACCCGGGCCCGGAGACCGCCGGAGTCCTCGTCGACATCGCGGGCCACGTAGGACGGCAACGCGTCCGCGGCCGCACCGGCAGCCTCGATCGGACGATGCACGCCCAGCAGCAGCGGCCGCGCCTCACGGCTCCTGAGCGCGCCCGGCGGGCCGCCGCGCCCGCCGTCGGGCCCGTCGCGTCCGGTGTCCGGTGTCCCCCGGCGGGCCGGGCTCGCCTCGGCCGCACGCCACCACCGCTGCCACACCTCCTCGCTGAGCAGGCCGGGCGTGAGGCCGGCCGGGTCGGCGGTACGGCGGCGGGCATGCTCGATCAGGACCCGCAGCAGGCCCTTCAGCGGCTCGGGGCGCGGCAGGTCGCGCGCGTTCTTCCAGTCGCTGATCCGCTGCGCGGTCACCTTCCAGGTGACGCCGGGCCAGCGCTGCTGGACGTGCTCGGCGGCCCGCTGCTGGGTCAGCCCCGAGGCCAGCAGCAGTTCGGCGAGGCGCGCCGCGAAGGACTCCCGCTCGCTCTCCGGCCATCCCTGCGGGCCGGGCGCCGCCGCGCGCCGCGCGTCCAGTTCCTGCGCGCTGAACTCGCGCGCGCTGCGTTCGTGCGCGCTGCCCTGCCAGCCGCTCGTGTCCCCGGCGTCCGGGACGCGAGCGTCGTCCCCCGACTCGCCCCTCTCGCGCATCCCGTGCGTGTCCCTCGGTTTCCGTCTCTGGGACGCCGCCCGCCCGGCCGGCGTCCGGCCACCGGATCCGGCCGGGATCCGGCCGCCGGATCCGGACCGGAGAACTCACCGTAGAACGCCGACCAGCGCTCCCGCCCGCCCGCGGCCGAAACCGGATTTCCCGGTGGCCGACGGCTCCGGCGTAATCGCAGGACGAAGCACGTCCCGGCCGCGCGAGACGCCCGCGCGGCGGATCGAGTGAGGTGAACCCGTGACCGTCAGCAGTGTCCTGGCCCTGATCGGCTCAGTCGTCGTCATCCTCGGCGCCTCGGCGCACGTGCTGGGAGCCTTCGCCGGGCTGCTCCGCGCCTGCGTCCCCATCATCCGCGCCATCAGGGAGCTGCGCACCGAGGTCACCGCCCCCAAGGTCCAGGAGGCCGCGCCGGGGGCAGGGGGCGGTGGGGGCGACGACCCGCCGCGTGCTGTCGCGGAAGCCGAATAGAGCGCGTTAGATGGTGCGATGGACTCGGCTCATGTGCTCGCCGGTTACCGGGTCGCGGCGCGTACCGGGCGGCTGGAGTGGCAGGACGAGAGCCTGCCCGACGGCGACCTGGTCTCGCTGAGCGAATGCGTCGTGGACGTGGTCGCGGCGGATACTCACGGCTGGGACCCCTGGTTCGGAAGTGCCGAGGAGGCCGCCGCGGCGCGCGGCCGCGCGGACGCGGACGGGTCGGACGTGCTCGCGGTGGGATTGGCCGCGAGCGACGTCGCGGCGTTGCTGGCCGACATCGCCGACGGCGGCTGGGACGCCTCGGCGGGCAGCCTCCCCGGGCGGCTGGCCCGCCGGGAGCCGTTCCCGCACGCCTGCGGGCCGCGCCTGGGCTTCGAGCTCGTCGGCTACGACTGCGGGCTCTGGCACACCTGGACCTGCCTGGGCGGGCTGGTCGCCGACGTACGGGAGGCGACCGGTGTCCGCCCGGGGCGCTGGGGGCTCGTCCAGGACGAGGCGGACGCCCGCCGGGCCGCCCGCAGCCTCACCGACTCCGGCGCGGGCGACCCCAAGGTGTTCCTGTGGGCCGCCGCGCTGATCGCACGCGTCGCCTGACCGGCGGCGGGCGGTCCCGCCGTCAGACGCGGGCGGTCAGGCGGCGCCTGAAGTCGGCGTACCCGGCCTGGATCACCCGGTCGAGACGCTCCAGCTCCTCCTGCTCCGGCTCGCGGCTCAGCTCGACCTGGATCTTGAAGTCGCCGTCCTCGACCGCCACGTCGAACCTGCTCAGCAACCCCTCGGGCAGCCGGTGCAGGACGAACTGGCGGAACGCCTCGGCGATCGCGCCGCCCATGTCGCCGCAGCCGCACGACCGGCCCTCCTCGATCGCGCCGAGATGGGACCGGCCGACCACCGCGTCCGGATGGGCCGGGTCCATGCCCGCCAGCGCCTCCGTGACGATCGAGCGCGCCTCCTCCAGCCGCTCCTCGTGCTGGAGGAACAGGCCCAGCGCGATCCGCGCGCGGCCGAGCATCTCGTGGTCGGCGCCGCGCAGCGCCTGGTCGACGGCCTCGCGCAGCCGCTGCTCGGCCTCCGGCTTACGCCCCGCCTCCTTCAGGGCCAGCCCCCAGTTGCGCAGGACCTGGCTGGTCAGTTCGGGATGGTCGATCCGCTGCGCGCGTTCCAGGGCCTGCGCGTAGGCGCGCAGCCCTTCCTCGGTGTCGCCCGCGTCGCCGTACGCCATCGCCAGGCCGAGCACGGTCATGAGCGCCTGCTCGGGCCTGCCCTGGCGGTCGTAGGAGGCCAGCACCCGGCGGATCGTCTCGATCCGCACGCCGTGGTCGCCGAGGTGGTACCCGAGGTTGGCCAGGTTGGACAGGACGTTGAGCGTCGCCTGGTGGTCGGGGCCGAGCCGTGCCTCCAGCAGCGAGGCGAGATCGGCGAGGACGGCCGCGGCCGTCTGCGGGGCGGCGCGGTCGATCCGGTTCATGGCGTCCGCCGCCATGCGCTCGATGATCTCGTCCGGCAGGGACTCCAGGCCGCCGAAGGCGGGCCCCTCGACCCCGGCGGCCTTGAGGATCTCGGCCCGCAGCGCCAGCGCCCCGGCGACCCGCTCGTGGCCGTCGCGCCAGAAGGTGGCGACGGTCTCCTCGGCGGCCTCGCGCGCCTCCTGGAGGTCGCCGCGGCGGTAGAGCACGTCGGCGAGCGCCTCCAGGCCGAAGGCGTGGCCGGCGTGCTCGCGTCCGTAGAAGTCCATGCGCTCCTGGACGTTGCGGCGCAGCTCGGTCACGGCCTCGTCCAGGCGGCCGGCGTGGTGCAGCGCCATTCCCAGGTTGAGCCGGTAGGTGATCTGGTCCTTGCGGTCCTCCTGGTCCGGGGGGACCGGCCCCGAGCACGCCTGCCGGTAGCACTCGGCCGCGCGGTCGAACTGGTCGGAGTTCAGCAGGACGTGCCCGAGGTCGCACTGGGCGGACGCCCATGCGGGGCTGCCCTGCCCGTGCTCGCGCTCGACCTTCTGGAGCTCGCGCACCATGAGCTCCTGAGCGTCGATCGGGCGTCCCTCGCGGAGGAGCGCCACGGCCATGTCCAGCGGGGTCGGGGATGGAGTCATGGCCGGGGATCTTACCGGCGGCCCATGACACTCCAGGGCGGAACACGCATTTCCGGCGCGAGATCGGCAGGCGCGAAGATATCCCCGCCCTTTTCTCCGGCATTTCCATTTCCCACCCGAATGCGGCAGCCCAGTTTATGCGGGTAAGGCTTTGCCAAATTGCGGCAATATAGAATTTGTGCGCCCGGCAGATAGGAGGGGGGCGGCCCGGGCTACCCTGTGAAATGTGAGTTTTGAGAGCTCCGACGACGAGGCTGAGGCCCGCCTGCTGAAGACGGCACTCCAGCTCTTCGCGAGCCTCGGCTACGACGGGACCACCACCGGGATGCTCGCCGACGCCGCGGGCGTCACCCAGGAGACCGTGCTGAAGGCGGGAGGCAGACCCGGTCTTTACCACGCGGCCATGGAGTACGCCAACAACGAGCTGGCGGAGGTGACCCGCGAGGCCCTGAGCCGGGTGTCACGGGACCGGGAGGGGCTGCACCGGCTACTGGACTACCATCTGGACTTCTATTTCGAGCACCCGGAGTCGCTTTTCCTCTGGTCGCACCGCGCGCTGTCGGACGCGGCGGACCTCACCGACATCGAGGAACGCTACAGCAGGCCCGTCTACAGGCTCATCGCGGAAGCCTTCGGAGGCGCGTCACTGATGAACCTCGACGACGAGTTCCGGATGAGCACGAACATCTTGGACTGGTGCCTGCGCGGGTTCGTCGTCGGCGGCATCCAGCGGTTCGACGGGTCCACGGCCGGGCCCGAGGATCCTCGGGCGCGCGAGTCCTTCCGCGCCTACATGCATCGCCTCGTGGAAGCGCTGCTCCCTCCCGAGCCCGGCTGAGCGGGCGGACACGGGCACGCAAGGAGCCCGCGGCGGCGGGGCGCCGCGGGCTCTTCCATGCGCGTCGTGGCCATGCGCGCCATGGCGCCATGGCGGCGCCGGGCCGCCTCAGCCCTTACCAGGCACCTCGAAACCAGAGATGATCACGGCGTTGGTGTCGGCCGCGGCCTCCCGCAGCTTCTTGGCCTCCTGGTACTCGGGCGACTCGTACCAGGCGCGGGCCGCCTCCACCGACTCGAACTCCAGGACGACGGTCTGCGTGCCGTGCCACTCGCCCTCCAGGACCTGCGGCTTCCGCTCGACCGACAGGACGGTGACCCCGCCGCCGGCCATCGCCGCTCCGGCCGCCCGGCTGTAGGCCTGCATTCCGGCCTCGTCCTTGATGGCCTCGGTCAAGATGACGTACCCCTTGGGCATCGCCCCTCCTCTGGATGTGCGGTGGATGGTTCCCGGCGGGGCCGGGCCGTGAGGTCATTCGGCCGTGATGGCGCGTTCGGGGCATTGCGCGACGGCCGTCAGCACCGCGTCCTCGAACTCCGCGGGGACCTCGGGGGTCTCCACCACGGTGTAGCCGTCGTCGTTCAGGGTGAACACCTCCGGGCACAGCGCGCAGCACACGCCGTGGCCCCGGCAGCGGTCGTCGTCGACGGTGACCTTCATCGGCCCTCCCCCTCCGCCTGCGTGAACTCCAGGTGGAGGTGGGTGAGGCCGCGCAGGATGTAGGTGGGGATGTAGCGGTAGCGGCGGTCGCCGGCGGGACCGTGCTCGCGCTCGGAGATCCTGATGTCGGTCGTGCGGTCCAGCAGCCGCTCGATGGCGACCCGGGCCTCCGCGCGGGCCAGGGGCGCGCCGGGGCAGGTGTGGATGCCGCGTCCGAAGGCCATGTGGTGGCGGGCGTTCTTGCGACCGACGTCGAAGGTCGCGGGATCCTCGAAGTGGCGCGGGTCGCGGTTGGCGGCCCCGTTGAGCACCATCAGCGTGGTGCCCGCGGGGATGTCCACCCCGCCGACGGTGGTCGGCACGCGGGAGAGCCGGAAGTCGCCCTTGATCGGGCTGTCGGTCCGGAGGGTCTCCTCGATGAAGTTGGGGACGCGGTCGCGCTCGGCGCGCAGCAGCCGCTGCAGGTCGGCGTCCTCGGCGAGGATCCTGAGCGCCGAGCCCAGCAGCCGCACGGTGGTCTCCTGGCCCGCCGCGAAGAGGTTGGCCGCCACCCGAACCGCGTCGACGACCTCGGGGGTCGAGCCGTCGGGGAAGGTCGCGTTGGCCAGCCCGGTGAGCACGTCCTCGCGGGGGTTGCGGCGGCGGTCCTCGATGTAGGTGGTGAACCGCCCGTAGAGGTACTCGAGCGGGGTGTGCGCCAGGCTCTTCTCACCTGTGCCGCCGATGGCCCCGCCCTCGGCCGGCGGCCCGTGCTGCAGCGCGTCGGCGAACTCCTCGCGGTCCTCTTCGGGGACGCCGAGCAGGTCGGCGATGACGCGCAGGGTGAAGGGGTTGGCGAACCCGTTGATGAACTCGGCCTCACCGTCCCGCAGCCAGGTGTCCAGCAGCCCGTCGGCGATCTGCCACATGGCGCCCTCGTTCTCCTTGAGGCGCCGGGGGGTGATCAGCTTCATCAGCAGCGCGCGGTGCGCGGTGTGCACGGGCGGGTCCAGCGTCGGGAGCTGGTCGCTCATCGGCAGCTCGTCGCGGTGCCGCTCGATCAGCTCGCTGATGTCGTCGCCCTCGAGCGGGACGGGAAAGCCGGGGAAGGGGCCGGTCACGGAAATGCACGAGGAGAAGGTCTCGGTGTCGTTGAACACCTGCACCGCCTCGTCGTACCCCGTCACCATCACCACGTCGTGGTGGCGTTCACGCTGGACCGGGCACTGCCCGCGCAGCGCCTCGAAATAGGGGTAGGGGTCCTCGACCAGTTCCTCACCCCGGAAGAAGTCGAGCGCCTCGTAGTCCTTCACCGTCAGCACCGTTCCCTTCGACACCGCGACGCGCGTGTCCGCCTGCTCGTGAGCGACCCGTGCCCGCCCATGGCGCGCACACCGGGGCCTCCGGACGCCTCTCCGACGTCTGAAAACTACATTCTCGGCCAGAGCGAAGCAAGCATCCGAATCACAGAACGAGGATCGGCCGAGGTCACGCCCGGACGCGCCGCACCGCTGCCCGCACCCCTCATCACCTGCGGATGCCGAACGGCGCACCATGCGAGATCACGACTACCGAAACAGGAGAACAAGCTTCTTCACAGCGGCACACCGCACCCCCTCACGCGTCGCGGCGCGAGGGGTCAGGAGGGCGGCGCCAAGAACGTCTCGACCACGCGGCGGACCCTGTGCACGGCGTCATGGTCGCCGAGGCGCAGGGCGGTGTTCGCGGCGAGGAGGACGGCGTCGATCTGGAAGGCGGCGAGATCGGCGTCCAGGTCGGCGATCTCACCCGCCCCCGCCGCGTTGCGCAGTTCGCCGGCGATGAGGGCGAGCCAGTCCCGGCGCTGGCCGAACAGCAGGTCGTGGACACGTCCCGGACGGCTGTCGAAGTCGGCGAGGTTCGCCGCCCAGAAGCAGCCGCCCGCGAAGAGCGGCGCCTCGGCGTAGTCGATCCAGCGCTCGGTCAGCGCGCGCAGCCGCGCGGCGCCCGCGGGCGCGTCCAGCGCGGGACCGACGACGGCCTCGGCGAACTGCTCGAGCGCGGACTCGATCGCCGCGAGCTGGAGGTTCTCCTTCGTCCGGAAGAGGGTCTGGATACCGCTCTTGCTCAGCCCCAGGTCACCGGCCAGCCGGCCGATGCTGAGCCCGTTGAGCCCTTCGAGCGAGGCGACGTCGACCGCGTGGCGGGCGATGGCGCGCCTGGCCCTCGCCCCGCGCAGGAGGCGGCGGTCGGTCGTCGCCTCCTCGGCGTCCTCCGGCCCCGGCCGCCGCACACGCTCGCTCATCGCCGCCATCCTTCCACACCTGTTGCAGAAAACGTACGACCGATCGTATGTTTACTTGGCGAACGATCTGAGGAGGTCGCAGATGGACGGCAGCCGGATGTTCGAGCTGGCGCAGGCGCTGGCCGAGGCCAAGAGCAGGCAGGACGTGCCCGCGGCCATGAAGCTCTTCCACCCCGACATGGTTCTGGAGGCCCCCGCGTTCGGGACGACCGCCCGGGGCCTGCCCGCGAACGAGGAGGCGCTCACCGGATTCTTCGCCCTGTTCCCGGACTACGACGTCGTCCTCCAGGGCCATGCCGCCGACGGCGACACGCTGGTCTGCTGGGGCACGGTGCGGATGACGCTGACCGGCGACGGCCTCGGCGTCGTCCCGAACGGCAGGCGGGCGGAACTGCCGGTGTTCATCCGGTTCACCTTCCGGGACGAGCTGATCGCCGGCGAGCGCTTCTTCTTCGACCTTTCCGAGCTCTGCGCCCAGTCGGGCGTCTCGACCGACGCGGTCCGCAGGCTGGTGCACGGCGACGCCCCCGCCGGGATCGGGACGGCGCACCTCTTCGACGTCGCCGTCGACCTGGCCCGGCCGCTGGACCTCGGCGACGGGCCCCTCGGGCAGCGGGTCCTCTTCGGCGCCGCGGGCGGCACGTTCGAGGGGCCGAGGCTGCGCGGCGAGGTCGTGCCGGGCGGCGGCGACTGGGCCCTCTTCCGCCGCGACGGGGTGATGGACCTGGACGTCCGCCTGACGCTGCGCACGCACGACGGCGCGCTCATCCAGACGACCTACGGCGGGCGCCTGGTCATCCCCCGCGAAGAGCGCACCGCCACGGCCGATCCGGCCAAGCGCCACCAGGTCGACCCCGCCCGGTACTACTTCCGGACGAACCCGCTCTTCGAGACAGGCGCGGAGCGGTACGCCTGGCTGAACGACATCGTCTGCGTCGGGTCAGGCCGTCTCACCGAAGGGGGCGTCGCCTACAGCGTCTCCGAGGTCCTCTGAATCAGTTCCCGGCGGTCTTCTTGTCGTAGGTGAGGCATCTCGCGGTCGCGGGGCTCGGCGCTGTCGTCCCGGGCCACGGCCGGCCAGAAGCCGCCGAAGCCCTCGTAGTTCTTGCGGCCCTAGCGGGACAGGGTGAGCCGGCGCCCCTCCAGGTCGAGCCCGGTGATGACGACGGTGACCCGCTCCCCCAGCCGTACGGCTTCGTCCGGAGGCCGGAGGAGCCCTTCGACGCCGTCGGCCACCCGGACGAAGGCGCCGAACGGGACCAGCACGGTGACCGTGCCGTCCAGCACCTGCCCCACGCGATGGCCTCGGGCGAATTCCTGGAACGGGTCGGGCCGCATCGCGCGCAGCGAAAGCCTGGCCTCGCCGTTGGAGGTGTCGAACTGCAGGAACTCGCCGGTGACCCGCTGCCCGATCCGGACGACCTCGGAGGCGTCGTCGAAGCGCCGCCAGGACAGCTCGGGGACGGTCACGAAGCCCACGCCCGGAACGGCCCGATCGGGCTCCTCCCCGCTCATGACGCCCAGCCTTTCATGGGAGACTCGCGGGTGTGATCGAGGCCGTGCTGTGGGACGTCGATGACACGATCTTCGATTTCTCCGGCTCGGAACGGAACGGGCTGCTGTGGCACTTCGCGGCGGAGGGGCTGCCGGCCGATGCCGCGGCGCTGGAGCGGTGGCGGCGGATCACGGACGCCGAGTTCGGGCGTTTCGCGGCCGGGGAGCTGACCTACGAGCAGCAGCGCCGCCGCCGCGTCCGCGCGTTCCTGGAACGCCCGATCGGCGATGCCGACGCCGACGCCTGGTACGACCGGTACGTGGCGTCGTTCGAGGCCGCGTGGACGGTGTTCCCCGACGCGGCCGCGGTGCTGGACGCGATCCCCCACCGGCAGGGCATCCTGTCCAACTCCAGCACCGTCCACCAGGAGCGCAGGATGAGCGCGCTGGGGCTGCGCCACCACTTCGAGGTGCTGCTGTGCTCCGACCTGCTCGGCTGCGCCAAACCGGACCGCTCCGCGTTCCTGGCCGCATGCGAGGCGCTGGGGCTGCCCCCGTCCAAGGTCGCCTATGTCGGCGACAGGCTCGACGTGGACGCCGTGGGCGCGCATCGCGCCGGGCTCACCGGAATCTGGCTCGACCGCGCGGGCACGACCGTGCCCGTCCCGGAGGGCGTGCACCGGATCACCGAACTCGGCGAACTTCCCGCGCTGCTCTCGAACGGCCTTACTAACCGGTCACGCTGAGCGAGACGGCCACGCCCAGGCCGACCGCCAGCACCGTGGTGATGAGGATGAGGAAGAACTTGTGCACGGGCGGTCCTCCAGCAGGTCAGGGGCGTGCGGCGGTCACGGCGAGGACGGCGTCCGCCACGAGGGTGGTGTCGCCCGCGAGGGCCGGGCCGGGCGGGGGCTCCGGGACGGCGGCGGGCCCGTCCGCGGCCACCGGGAACCCTTCGGAGCGGTAGGCGTGGCCGTCACGGGTGACGGCGGCCGACTGGTACGGCGAGTCGGCCAGCCGCGCCAGCCACAGCAGGCCGTCCGCCCCCATCGCCATCGCCGCCGTGGCATAGGCGTCGGCCATGCCCAGGTCGGGGCCGGTGACGGTCACCGAGCGCAGCGCGCGGACCGGCTCGCCGGAGTGCGGGTCGACCACGTGGTGGCCGCGCTCGTACGTCCCGGAGGTCGCGACGGCCAGATCCGTCCCGGCCACGACCCAGGCGACCTTGTCCGGCTCCCACGGATGCCGCACCCCGATGCGCCAGGCGCCGCCGGACGACGACCGGCCCCGGCAGCGGACGTCCCCGCCCGCGTTGATGCAGTGGTTGAGGGACCCGGCGCGGGCCAGGCGGGCGGAGGCGACCTCGACCGACCAGCCCTTCACGTACCCGGAGGGGTCCAGCCGCCCGGTCGCGCGCGCGTCGAAGTAGCCGCCGGTCCGGCGTTGCAGGTCCGCGCAGGCGTCCAGCACCGTGCGCAGGTCCGGGGAGGGATCGGTGTCGTCGCCGTCGTCGAACCGGCTGACCTCGCTGTCGTCGCGGTAGGTGCTGAACCTGCGGTCCACCTCGTGCAGCCAGGCGCAGGTGCGCTCGACGAGGTCGGCCAGGGTGCGGCGCGGGAGCAGGTCGGCGATGTCGATGCTGACCGCCGTTCCCATGACGTGCTCGATGTGGTGCATGCTCGCGCTCCGCTCAGGCCCTCGCCGCCGCCAGCGCCGACTCCAGCGAGGCGGTGAACGAGCCGCTGGTGTAGGTGGCGCCGGAGACGGTGTCGATCCGGGCGCTCTGGGCGGCCAGGGCCTCCTGGCGCAGCACGGGGATCGCCCGCCGGTTGACCTGCACCGTCTTGGCCGGGGACGTGGCGTGGGTGGCGGTGACCCCGGTGATCCGCCCGCCGGCGACCCTGATCGTGACCTGGATGGGGCCGTGCGGGTTGACCGAGACCGCTCCCCGGAACACGCCGTTCTTCAGCCCGTTCACGGCGGTCGCGCCTGCGGGGCCCGACGGCCCGGCGCGTCCCGAGGGGCCGCTGGACGGGGCGGGGGCCGCCCCGCCCGTCTCATCCGCGGCCTGGCCGGCCGCGACGGGGTCGGGCGGGCTCGTCCCGAACTTGGCGGCGAGCAGCAGGGCCGTCCCGGTCAGCGTGCCGGCGACGGCCGCGGTGGTTCGGCGCATCTCGTTGTCTCCCAAAGGGTCGTTCTCGGAAAGGTCGGTGTCAGAACTCGAAGGGGTCGCGGTGGATCTGCCGGCGGCGCACCCGCAGCCGGCGCAGCGTGGCGGTCGCGGCTTCGACCATGCCGGGCGGGCCGCACAGGTACACGTCGCGGTGCCGCACGTCCGGGACGAGCTCCCGGAGCCCCTCGGGCGTGAGCAGGCGGCGCGGGCCCGCTTCGTCGCGCGCGCCCAGCACGTAGTGCACGGTGAAGCCGCGGCGGCGCGCCAGGCCGCGCAGCTCGTCGCCGAAGACGATCCCGGAGGCGTCGCTGGCCCGGTAGACGACCACGGTGTCGCCCGGGAGCTCGTCCAGCAGGGCGCGGATCGGGGCGATCCCGCTGCCGCCCGCGATCAGCAGCGTCCGCTGGCGGACCCGGTGGCCGGCGGTGAACGTCCCGGAGGGCCCGGCGGCCCAGATCCTGGTGCCGGGCCGCAGGTGGCGCAGCTTCCTGGTGTGGCCGCCGACCGCGTTGACCGTCAGCCGCAGCCACTTCTCGTTGGGGGCCGCCGACAGCGAGAACGGGTGGGACTGCCACCAGCCCCCGCCGTTCAGGAACCGCCAGCGGAAGTACTGCCCGGCGCGGGCCTCCAGCCGGTCCAGGCGGCGGCCGCCGACGTAGACGGAGAACATCGTCTCCGACTCGGGCACCACGTCGATGACGCGCAGCCGGTGCCGCAGGTTCAGCCACAGCGGCTCGACGACCCGGCCCCAGGCGAGGCAGGCGATCACCAGCGCGTACAGGCCCGCCCAGTACCAGCTTGCGAAGCCCCCGCGGGAGAGTTCGGCGCCGTTGGCGAACTGGTGCCCATAGCCCAGGATCAGCACCGCGTACGTGGCCAGGTGCAGCCAGTGCCACAGCTCGTAGGGCAGGCGCCGGCGGACGCCGCGGATCGCCAGCGCGGCGATCGCCACCATGATCCCGGTGGCGGTGAACGCGCCGACCATGCCGTCGTAGTCGGTGAACAGGGTGACGGTCTCGTCGATGATGGTGACGTCCTCGGCCAGCGCGTAGCCGACCGTGATGTAACCGGCGTGCGCGAGCACCATCACCAGCAGCCACGCGCCCAGGCGGCGGTGCCAGCGCATCAGGTCGTGGCCGCCGATCCACGTCTCCAGCCACGCGACCCGGCTCATCATCAGCACCTGCGTCAGCAGCAGGAACCCGCCGGCCAGCCCGGTGACCCGCCCGGCGGCGGTGATGACCTCGGCGGGCTCGCTGAGCCCGCTGGGCGGGGTGTTGAACAGCCACAGCGCGACGCTGGCGGCCAGCATCGACCAGAACAGCAGGACCACCAGGAGCCGGTTGCCGGCGATTTTCGCCGCCGGCGCCTTCGGCCGTGCGGGGGCGGCATGCGCCCGGGACGGCCGCTCCCGCCCGCCGTCGCGCCGCCCGCCCCGCCCGTCGTGCGGCCGGTCCGCGTGCCGGGCGTAGCGGGGCGGGTCGCCCGCGGGGACGGCCATGGGGTCGCGCACCAGGGGGGCCGTCAGGTTGTCCGGGCTCACGACCGGCTCCGGATCGGCGTTCCGCAACGGCGCGCCGGGCCGGGCCGCGCCTTGCGGAGCCACGCCTTGCGGAACCGGAGTTTGTGGAATCGGGGCCTGCGGAATCGGAGCTTGCGGAGCCGGGACCTGCGGGGCCGGAACTTGCGGGGCCGCGCCTTGCCGCGCGGGGCTCTGCGGTGGCCACGCCAGGTCGGGGACGGTGAGGCGCATGGCGGTCTCGGCGGGAACCGGGGGGCTCGTCGGTGGAACCGTCTTTCCTCCGTGCACGCGATCCTCCGTGAGGGTCCGGGCGTGCGTCACACCGGGCTGTGCCGGGAGAGCTTCGCCAGTGGCCGTGGTCGTCTCGGGTCCTGACGGCATGTCGTACGGCTGGGCCCGCCCGGGCGGTTCACCGGTCGGGGCCTCAGGGCGGGCTTGTCCCGGACACCACAAAACCTCCCGGGAATCACTCACCTTTGAGCACTGACAAGCTGAAACCACCTGCTTACAGTGGGTCGATCGCCAAAAGAACGTGAGCGTTCCACTGGCGTCCGGGCGGCCTCCGCCGCCGGGACACACGCTCCGCTCCCCACCCCCCAGGAGCCGCCATGAGCACTCCGACCGACCTCGGCGCCCAGGTGACGCGCGAGCGCGTCCCCGTCCGGACCCGGCATACCGGAAGACGCGCGGCCGGGGCGCTCGCCCTGGCCGCGATCACCGGGTCGCTGGTGGCGGGCGGCGCCGAGCGGGCCGCCGCGCGCACCCCCGTCGACACGACGGTGCCCCGGGCCGACTGCGGGCCCGGGTCCGCGCCCGAGACCGGCCTCCAGGGCCAGGTCCCCCTGGCCGACCGCGAGAGCGGACGCAGCAAGCAGGGCTACGAGTGCAACCTGGAACTCCTCAGCCGCTACCAGGGACAGGGCCAGGGGACCGTCGGCGCGTCCTACGGCCACTGCCAGTACCTCGGGACGATCCTGCCGAGCGCGGTGTCGGCCGAGCGGCCGGGCGTCAACGTCGTCGACATGTCCGATCCCGCCCGGCCCCGGCTGAGCGACTCCCTGCTCAGCCCCGCGACGCTCGGCGGGACGTGGGAGACCCTCAAGGTGCACGAGGGCCGCGGCCTGCTGGCCGCGGTGTCGGTCGGCGCCCTCACCGGCGGCTTCTTCGTCTCCGTGTACGACGTCAAGACCGACTGCGCCAAGCCCCGCCTGCTCAACGGGGTCAAGGGCACCAAGCTCACCATGCCCGGCCTGTTCCCCGGCCACGAGGCCAGCTGGTCCGCCGACGGCCGCACGTACTGGACGACCGGGACGGTGGGCGGCACCATCGCCGCACTCGACATGTCCGACCCGACGTCCCCGCGCGTGCTCTACAACGGGATCACGGGGCTGGTGAACCACGGCATCGGCGTCAGCGCCGACGGCGACCGCATCTACGTCGCCGACATCCCGACCGGCTTCACCACCTTCGACGCGAGTGACATCCAGCGCCGCAAGCCGCAGCCGCAACTGCGCCGCGTCTCCGGCACGACGTGGTCGGACGGGCTGGTCACCCAGCACACGATCCCGTTCACCGACGGCGGCCGACCCTACATGGTCGCGGCCGACGAGCTGGGCTCGGGCGGGGTGCGGATCCTCGACATGGCCGACGAGAAGCGGCCGGTCACCGTGCGGCAGCTCAAGCTGGAGATCAACCGGCCCGAGCACGCCCAGCGGCGCGGTGCCGACACCGCCAAGAACGGGATCTTCGGCTACGACTCGCACTACTGCGCCCTCGACCGGCTCGCCGACCCCACCGCGCTGGCCTGCGGCTGGGCCCAGTCGGGAATCCGCGTGTTCGACGTCCGGGATCTGCGGCGGCCCCGGGAGATCGCCTACTTCAACCCGCCCGCGCAGGTCGGCAAGCGCGAGCAGCTGCGCAATTCGGCGCATGCGTTCGTCCCGTTCGGCGCGAACTTCTCCGACATCCGCGACGACTATCCCGGCAAGCCGCCGCTCTACACCGGCGAGACGGACATGACCACGGACTGGTGCATGTCGCCGCCGCGCTTCGACGGCGACCGGCTGTGGGTGTCGTGCGACGACAACGGGGCGCTGCTGCTGCGCTTCAGCAACGACGCCTACCCGTTGCGATGAGCGCGCGGGCCGCCGCGGGCCGCGCGTTCGCGGCCCTCGGGTTCATGGTGCTGGGGGCGGGGGCGGTGATGCTGCTGCCCGACGACCGGCCGCCGCAGGTCGCGGCACGGGTCGCCGCCCCCGGCGGTGTCGACGTCGGGTTCAGCCAGGACATGATCGTCCATCACCAGCAGGCCGTCACGATGGCCCAGGCGGTCCGCGGCCGGACGGGCCCGTCGGTCGCGGGGCTGGCCTCGGCGATCGAGCTCAACCAGATCAAGGAGATCGGCCAGATGCAGGGCTGGCTGAGCCTCTGGAACGCGCCCCAGGTGCCCTCCGGCCCGCCCATGGCCTGGATGGCCACGGACCGCCCCGGTCGTCCCGGCGGCTCCGGCCACGCCGGTCATGGCGCGACCGGTCATGGCGGCGACGGGCATCGCGCCACCGGCGGCGCGATGCCGGGCATGGCCTCGCAGCAGGAGCTGGACGGGCTGGGCCGCGCGAAGGGCCGCGACCTGGACGTGCGGTTCCTGCAGCTCATGATCCGCCACCACGAGGGCGGGCTGGTCATGACGGCCGCCGCGGCGCGGGACGCGACCCATCCGCAGGTGCGGGGGCTGGCGACGCTCATGGCCGCCGAGCAGCGCAAGGAGATCGGCGTCATGAGCGGCCTGCTGGCGGCCCTGGGCGGGCACCCGGTCCGGTAGCGTCCGCTTACGAACGTACTAGTTCGTATAACAGCCGAAGGAGCGGGCCGGGATGACCGCACCACCTGACGGGCCGGCGGGCGGGCGTCACCGCCGTGCGCACAGGTAGGGACGGGCCAGGACCAGCGCCAGGACGCGCAGCGCGGCCCGTTGCGAACGGCGCGTCCCCAGCAGCGCGCCCGCGGGCCTGCGCAGGGGATGGTACGTCCAGTCGGGCATCAGGGCCTCCAGCCCAGGATCGGCTCCATGGACCGCAGCGCGAGCGCGGTCGGGAGCAGCCTGGCGCCGAGGTTCCGCGCCATGACCGCGGGCGGCCAGGCCCAGCTCGCGACGGCGCCCAGGCGCGCCGAGCGGCGTGCCACGCGCTGCGTCCTGGACCTGCGCAGACGGTCGTAGCGGGCCAGCGCCGCGGCGAGATCCGTGGCCGCGGCGGCGCCGGATGCGGCGGCGCCGAAGCAGTAGACGCGGCCGCCGCTCATCGAGGTGAAGCCGAACTCCTCGCCGCGCCCCCACGTGATGGCGCCGCCGGTGAGCGGTTCCGGCAGCGGCCCGGTCACCATGCGCCAGGCGGTGAGCCCGGCGTACCGGGGCGGTGCGGCCGAGGGCCATCCGGCGCGCCGCACCGCGCTGTTCAGGCCGTCGGCGCCGATCACCAGCCCGGCCCGCAGGCTCCCCCGGTCGTGCTCGGCCACCACGGCGTCGCCGTCGTCGTGGACGCCGGTGATGGTGGTCGACGGCCGCAGCGCCCCCTCCGGCAGCGCCTCGGCCAGGATCCGGACGAGGTCGGCGCGGTGGAGCACGACCAGCGGCGCCCCGAACCGCGCTTCGAGCACGGCGTTGTCGCTCCGGGCGAGCCACCGCCCCGTGCGGTCGCGCACGCCGCCGCCGGCCTCGACCGCGCCCACCTCCCTGACCCGGTCGGCCAGGCCGAGCGCCGCGAGGGCCTTCAGGGCGTTGGGCCACAGGGACAGGCCCGCGCCGATCTCGGTGAACGCCGGGGCCCGTTCGCACACCTCGACCCGCCACCCCCGCCGGGACAGTGCCACCGCCGCCGCCAGGCCGCCGATCCCGCCGCCGGCGATCACCGCGGTGCGTTCCGCCATCGTCCACTCCCGGCCGTCATCCGCCCCAGGCCCCCATCGTCCCGGGGGCCTCTACCCGGACTTCATGCCTCCCTGCGGGCCGGGGGTGAGGACTCCGCAGGCCCGCAGGAAGTCGAGCCACTGCCGCGCGGCCCTGACCTGGGTGCGGCTGCGCGGTCTGTAGATCAGTTCCCGGTGCCGTTCGCCCAGACCGTACTCGTCGATGAAGCCGTAGATGTCGGCGTGCAGCGGCCGGAGCCGGTCAGCGGGGGACGGCTCCAGGCCGGCGACCTGACCGGTCTCGCGGTGGAGCAGGAGCACGGCCTTGCCGTGGTAGGCGCCCACCGCGTACCACTGCCGCGCGTCGTCGGGGTCGAGCCCCAGCTTGGCGAAGCGGCGGGGAAGAGACTTGGTCTGGTCGAGCATGAAGCCCTCGGCGTGGAAGCCGAGCGGGCCGAAGGAGGCCGCGCCGGCGAGGCGGTGCAGCCGCCACAGCCACTCGGACGGGTCGGGCGTCTCCGACAGCCCCACGCCGCCGTCGACGAAGAACCCGAGGTGGTTCAGGTCCCATTCGTCTGCGGCGCCGGAGGATGCGAAGACCTCGTAGCCGACCTCCTGGAGCCGGTCGAGCCTGCTCCGCAGCGACCGTTCCAGCTCGCCGGGCGGTGCCTGCGTCCAGGCCTCCGGCGGGCGCCACCGCTGGGGCGGGACGTACCGGGCGGCCCACCGCGCCTCCAGATCGGCGAGCGCGGCCCGGTCGACGAAGCCGTGCTCGAGCAGGAAGCGCATCCACTCGTCGTCGGCGGCCGGGAGAATCGGCTGCGCGACCGGGTCTTCGAGGATGACGGGGTAGCGGGGGCCGATCGCGTACTCGGCGAAGAACTCCAGCACGTCGGCCGCGAGCGGGCGCAGCCGCAGCCGCCCTTCCTTCAGGTCCCAGGTGCTGACCGTGGCGACGGTGCCGTCGACCGTGTCGACGTAGAGGCGGGCCTCGGCGCACTTGCCGAAGCACGCCCAGCGCCCGTTCGCCTCGTCGGGCATGCCCCATTCGCGGAAGTCGTCGTCCGCGACGGCGATCTGGTCGGGCTCGTAGAGGACCAGCCAGCCGACGCGCGGCGCCCAGGTGAGCGCGTAGAGGCGCCGGACGCCGGACGGAAGAGCGGCCGGGCCGTCGATCACCCGTCCCGGAGGCAGCCGCCACCGGTGGGCCACCTCTTCGGGAAGGACGGCACGAAGCCGCTCGACACGCCCCCGGATCTCTTCTTCGGTCGCCACGCGACAGTCCTACCACCGCCCTCCGACACCCGTCCCGCGCGGGCACCGCCGTGATCACCACCGCCATGGAAGTCCCCCGTGCGGGGGGAAGGGCCCGGGACGAGGCGCCGCGCTCAGGCGGGGTCGGCGCGGAGGAGCCGCAGAAAGGCCCTGATGCCCGTGATCAGTTCCTGGTCGTCGGTCAGCTGCGCCACGGTGGCCTCGAACCGGCGGCCCAGGGCGTCCAGCCTGCCGTTCAGCTCGGCGGCGCCGCGCTGGACCGCGAGGTCGACCGCCTCCAGCCGCCGTTCCAACGTGTGGTCGGCCTGGTGGAGGTGCTCGGTGGTGAGCCGCATGGCCTCGACGTGGCCCTCCAGGAAGTTGAGCCGTTCGAGCAGGTCGAGGACGTCGTCGCGCGGGTACCGGACCTCGTGGAGCATCGTGCGGAGCCGGCGGCGCAGGTGCGCGAACCACGCGTGGGCGGGCCGGAAGGCCGTGCTGAGCAGGTAGAAGCCGGCGAAGTAGTACCCGATCGCCGTACCGGAGAAGTAGGTGACCACCGCGACGGCGGCCGCGGAGACGACGTGGCCGCCCACGGCCGCCGTCCGGGCCCGCGCCGCGATCCGGCGGGCCTCGGTCTCGCGTTCCGGTGGCACCTCCAGGCCGCGCGCCCGGCTGGTCCCGATCTCCTGGAGGAGCCGGCGGGCCTGGAAGTACACGTGCCATGGGACCACGAGCAGAACGACCAGCCACAGCAGGCCGAGCGCCCCGGCGCCGAGCGAGAGCACGACCGCGAGCGGGACGTCCGCCACCAGGACGAGGACGATCGCGACGGCGGCGGCGACCGCGAGGAAGGCGTAGGCGAGCACGTTTCGGACCATGGGCCCATCGTCGGCGCTCCGGCGGTCCGCGTCATGAGCCCGGCTACCCAACCGCACGTAGGTAGATCCGCCCCCGTACCCCGTCCGACCTGGACACATAGGGAAACTCATATCAGCCGGTGCGCAATATCAATATTGGACATCACGGAAGGCGCTCTGGTCTGCTCGTGTCGGCACGAAGACCGCCGACGAGAGTGAGGAACCTGTGATGCGGCACGTCCACCACCGGGGGCTCCGGGCGAAGCTCGGGGCCTCCGTCCTGGCGATCACCACGCTGTTCGCCGGAGCGGCCTGCGGCGCCGGGACCTCGACCGCCGGCGAGCGCGCGGCGCGTACCGGGGGCACCGTCCAGCAGGGCGCCGGCGCCGCGCAGGCCGACGTCGCCAAGGAACTGCGCCGCCTGGAGTCCGCGTACCCGGGACGCATCGGCGCGTTCGCCATCGACACCGCCACCGGCAGGAGCGTCGGCTACCGGACGCACGAGCGCTTCCCCAGCAACTCCTCCTTCAAGGCGATCCTGTGCGGGGCGATCCTCCACAAGGCGCGCACCGCCGACCCGGGCCTGCTTGACCGGACGCTGCGCTGGACGAAGGATGAAGTGGTCTCGCACTCCCCCGTCACCGGGCTCAAGGAGAACATCGAGAACGGCCTGAGCGCCGCGCGGCTCTGCCACGCGACCATCACCACCAGCGACAACACCGCCGCGAACGTGCTGCTGAAGCAGATCGGCGGCCCGCCCGGGCTCACCCGCCACTACCGCTCCCTCGGCGACCCGGTCGGACGGCTCGACCGCTGGGAGACCGACCTCAACATCTGGGAGCCCGGCGAGAAGCGCGACACCGTCATGCCCGCGTTCATGGCCGAGGACCTGCGCAAACTAACGCTCGGCCCGGCCCTGGTCGCGCAGGACAGGAACCGGCTCAACGAGTGGCTGCGCGCCAACACCACCGGCGACAAGCGCATCCGCGCCGGCCTTCCCGCGGGCTGGACGGTCGGGGACAAGACCGGGACCGGCGGCTACTACGGGGCCGCCTCCGACATCGCGATCGCCTGGCCGCCGTCCGGCGCCCCGCTGATCATCGCGATCTACACCAACCGGAAGACCGAGGACGGCGTCGTCGACGAGAGCGTCTTCGCGAAGACCACGACCGTGCTGGCGCGCGGCCTCGGCAAGATCTCCTGACGGCCCCGCCCCTCCAGGCCGGCCCGCGCGTGCCGATGCGCGAATAGGGCCCGCTACTCGATGAGGCCGAGGATGCGCCGTGCCCTCTCCGCTCCGGCGGCCTCGCCGAGCGCCTCGTCGAGGCCGACCTGCTCGATGTCGGCCGCGAAGACGAAGAAGTCGCCGGGAACGGGGATGTGCCGGGCCCAGTCGAGGGCGTTGAGGCGCCGGGCCGCCCGGCTCATCAGGGCTTCCACGCGGTCGTCGTCGAGCCGCTCCTGGTCGAGGAGCCCGGCGAGTTCGTACAGCCTGGGGTGGCGGTCCTCGTCCAGGTGGATCTCGTGGGCGGCGTAGTCGGTGAGCAGCGCCGCGACCCCGGCGTCGCCCTCCTCCAGCGGGAGGAGCGGAACGGGCGGGAGCACGCTGAACTGCCCGGGTGAGTACTGGAGCCAGAGGCAGGCGGGCCTGCCCGGCGGCGGCGCGGCGGCGACGGCGTCGGGCATCGCCTCGACGAGGAGGTCGAGGAAGGCCTGCTCGGCGCCGTCGAGTGTCAGGCCGGGAGGCCAGGCCCGGTAGATGGTCGTGGCGGCCCCGGGCCGCCCGCCGCCCGGGCCCGGGGAGGCCTGGGTCAGCCTGGCGATCTCACCCCGCTCGTCGTAGTCGACGAAGACCCGCGCGAAGGGCCGCAGCCGCTCCGGGCCTGCGCCGTTCTCCTCCTCGATGCGGACCAGCCGCCCGTCCTCGTGGAAATAGCGTGACCGGCCGCAGCCGCCCGTCGCCTGGTACACGGTCTCGGTCAGCACGCCGTTCTCGTAGGAGAAGGTCTGATGCCGGATCGGGTTCTTGCCCGGCGAGTAGTCGTAGAGGGCCAGTTCCAGGACGCGGCCCCCGTCGTCAAGGACACGGAAGCACTCGTAGAACCGCCCCTCGAACTCCACCGCCTGCCGTTCCGCCCAGGCGCGGCCTTCCCCGTCCAGGCCGTAGATGTAGTGGGCCTTCGCGGGGTCGTCGACGGGCTTCCCCTCCCGGAACCGGTGGCGGAGCCCGTAGAGCGGCTCGGTCTCGAACGCCCCGTCCGAGTACGGGACCCACCGGGTCACCTGCGCCTCGGCGGCCGCCTTCCGTTCGGCGTACTCACCGGCCAGCCACGACATGTCGGCCATGCTCGCCCCCTCCCGTTCGCCCGCCTCCGATCATGTCGTACGGGGGCGCGGGTCGAGGACGATCTGCGTGCCCGGTTCCGCGGCGGCCTGGAGGGTGCGCAGGTGGAGCAGCACCGGGTGCTCCTCCAGCAGCCGCGCGGCGTTGGCCAGGGACCGCAGCGCCGCCGACTCGCCCCGGGCCCGCTCCAGCTCCGCCCGGCCGCGCTCGCGCGCCACCAGGGTCTCCTGCGCCGCCCGCCGCAGCTCACCGGGCAGCATCAGGTCGCGGACGCGGGCCTCGGTCACCTCGATGCCGAACCGGGCCGCGCGCTCGGCCACGGCGGGCAGCAGCCCGGACGACAGCCGCTCCCGGTCGGCGATCAGGTCGTCCAGCGCGGCGCCCGCCACGGCGTCCCGCATCGCCTCCTGCACGGCCGCGTACAGCATGTCGCGGGCGGAGGCGGCGGCGGTCGTGAACACGACCGGGTCGCCGACCGCCCAGGTCACCGTGCTACTGACGCGCAGCGAGATGCCGTCCCGCGTGATCAGCTCCTGGCCGGGGACGGTGAGCAGCGCCGGCCGCGTGTCCACCCTCACCAGGCGGGAGCGGCGGGGGCGGTAGCGGTGCCGGCCGGGCTCCAGGACGCGGTCCAGCCGCCCGTCGACGAACAGCAGGACGCGCTCCCACTGCATGACCGTCACTCGTGCCATCGCGCACCTCCGCTCCTCCGGGCGGACGGGCCTCTCCGGCCGCGGGGGCACGGCGGGGGCGTCCCCGGCCGCGTCGCCGCGTACCGGGAGCCCGCAGGGCCGTGCGCCCCGGCCGGTGGCCGGAGAGGGCCGCCTGACAGGAGTCGAACCTGAATCAACCGTGTCTCGGCCCAGGTGGACCGAGTGGAGCGGGCGCGCCGACGCACAGGACGCCCACCGGCGATGCCGGGGCGCTGTTCGGCCGCCGCCCGCACCGTCGACGGTAGGGGGCCGGGCACGCGCCGCGCGACCGGTTTACCGGCCGGTGGGTCCCGCGCTCACGGGGATGCGGTTCGGGCGGTGGTGATGGTGGTGACGTCCATCGGGGACGGCAGGACGAGCGTGGTGATCGAGATCGGGTGGTGGCAGTTCGGGCAGCTGTGCAGGGCCGGGAGCCGCTCCGGCGACGGCGGCTCCGAGGGCGGGGCCTCCGGCGAGGGCGAGGGCGGGGCCTCCGGCGAGGGCGAGGGCGGCGGGACGCGCGCGACGAGCTTGTCGGGCACCGTCTCGCACGGGTCCTGGTGCGGGTGCTGCCCGTGCTCGGCGTGCGCATGGTCGGCGTGCGCATGGTCGGCGTGCGCGTGGTCGGCGTGCTGCTGGGGCGCCGTACGCCCGGGGAGGAACATCGCCAGCAACGCCCCGGCCAAGGCCAGGCCCGTCATCAGCCACACCGTGTCGTGGAACGGCACGGCCGTGCCCACCCCGGCGGACGAGGTGCGGAACTGGTAGAACGCGGCGAACCCTGCCACGCCGAGGGAGCCGCCGAGCCGCTGGACGACGTTGAACAGCGTGCTCACATCGGCGACCTCGTCGCGCGGCAGCCGTCCGAGCGTGCCCATGATGATCGGTTGCAGGGTCAGGCCGAGCGCGACGCCGCGTCCGGCGAGCAGCAGCGCGATCGTCCACGCCGGGGTGCCGGGGGTGATCAGGAGCAGCAGCGCGGAGGTGGCGGCCAGGACGAGCATCCCGCCGCCGACCGTGGCGCGGAACCCGAGGGAGCCGACGAGCTTCTCGCCCAGCCCCGTGCACAGCCCCATCACGATGCCCTGGGGCAGCAGCACCAGTCCGGTGGCGATGGCGGAGCGGCCCTGCACCTCCATCATGAAAATCGGAATGAGGAACAGCACGGCGAACAGCACCAGCGAGGCGACCACCGACACCGCCACCGGGATCGCGCCCGCCAGGCTCTTCACCAGGCCCAGCGACAGCGCGGGACGGCGCAGCGGCAGCTGCCACCAGATGTAGGCGGCCAGCAGGTCGACCCCGACCAGGGCGACCGCCCAGCCGAGCCGGGCGTCGGTCGGGATGATCGAGGAGCTGAGCACGACCCCGGTGGCGCCGGCGGCGAGCAGCAGCATGCCGACGGTGTCGAGGGGGCGGCGGCCCTCCCGGGGGAGGGGACGGTCGCGCGGCAGCTTCAGGCAGGAGAGCAGGCCGGCGATCACCAGCGGCACGTTCACCAGGAAGATCCACCGCCAGCTCGCGGCGTCGACCAGGATCCCGCCGGCGCTGGGGCCGAGGGCGGGGGCCAGGAAGAAGCACAGCCCCGCGGCCATGGGCGGCCGGGCCCGCTCGCCGCCCGCCCCGCCACCGGACCCGGCACCCGATCCCCCACCCGAACCGCCGCCCGATCCGCTCCCCGAGCCTCCGGCGAACAGCAGCGCCAGCGCCAGCGGGATCATCGGCGCGCTCGCCACGCCCTGCGCCGCGCGCAGCGCGATCAGCGCCTCGATGGTCGGCGCGAACGCGCAGGCGGCCGAGGTCGCACCGAAGGCCGCCAGCGCGGCCATGTAGACGCGGCGGTTGCCGAACCGGTCGGCCAGCCAGGCGGTGGCGGGCAGGAACGCCCCGATCCCCAGCAGGTACGCCCCGACGATCCAGCCGACGGTGGAGACGGTGCTGTCCATCTCCCGGGCGATGCCGGGAATGGCGACGTTGACGGCATTGGAGTCGATCATCGAGATGAACGGCCCGCACGCCAGCCCGACGAGCACCAGCGGATGGAATCCCGCCCCGCCGCCCGCGGAGCGTCGTTCAGAAGTCAACGGACACCTCCGGGAGGACGTGGGAGCGCCGGTCCCTGATCAGCCCGAGCTGGATGAAGCGGTCGCGCCGGGTGAAGCGGCGCACCCCCAGGCCGGACATGTTGTAGGTGATGATGTGCTGCAGCCTGTGGTTGTGCCGGTTGCGGCGGAGCATGCGGCGGGCGACGACGCGTCCCTTCCAGGAGGTGTCGGTGAACAGGCCCGCCAGATTGTGGCTGAGGCGCGCGACGTAGTCGACGCGGGGGCGCCGGGTGGCGTCGTAGCGGGCGAGGGCGGCGTCGACGGTCTCGGGGGTGAGGGCGTCCAGGGCGGCGAGTTGCTCGCCGAGGGCCCAGGCGTCGGCGATCGCCGCGTTCATGCCCTGGCCCGCCATCGGGTGGACGCAGTGCGCGGCGTCGCCGAGCAGCGCCAGCCCGGGACGGGTCCACCGCGGCGCGTTGAACCGCCAGGCCGGCATCACGCGGGCGTCGGCGGCGCTGCCGATCAGGGGGTCCGCCAGGGGGGCGAGCGCGGGTACGGCGCGGACCATGTCCCGCGTCCAGCCGGTCAGCCCGGCCCGGCCGCCGATCGCGCGGCGCTCCCCGGGGTCGATCTGGGCGTAGAGCCTGGCCCGGCCGCCGGGCATCGCGAACAGCAGCCGCAGCCCCGCGTCGGTGAGGTAGGCGACGATGTCGGTGCCGAGCCCGGGCGCGGCGAAGTCGTAGCCGACGAGCTGGTGGCCGTAGGTGTGGCGGGGCGCGTCGATCCCGGCCTGGGCGCGCAGCCGCGAGGAGTGCCCGTCGCATCCGGCGACGAGCGGCGCCCGCAGCTCCTCGCCGCCGGCCAGGCGCACGCCGGAGACCCGGCCTGCGGGGTCGAACACGAGCTGCTCGACGCGCGCGCCGTACGAGACGGGGACATCGGCCGAAAGGGCCTGCTGTATAGAGGCGTAGTAGTGCACCAGGCAGTGGTTGAAGTCCCCTGGAAGCGGCCGGTAGTCGAGGGAGGCGATCTCGTCGTCGCCGGCCGTGCGGCAGCACAGTCTGTGCGCGGCGATCGCCCCTTGGCGACGCAGGCCGTCCAGCACGTCCAGTGATTGGAGGATCTGCAGCGACCGCGGCTGGATCAGCTCCCCCTTGTGGACGTCGCGGGTGCCCGGCTGCTTGTCCAGGACGAGCACGCGCCGCCCCTGCCGGAGCAGGGTCCGGGCCAGGGCGAGGCCCGCGACACCCGCTCCGCAGATGATCGCGTCGTGGTCAGTCACCGCCGCCCTCCTCCAGTGACGACGCGCAGAGGGCCAGGGCCTGAAGGGCGTAGGCGTTGGCGAAGTGGTCGCACCAGTAGGTCAGGTCGAGGAAGTAGACGCCGACCATGGCGGGCTCCCACAGGCCGTCGTCCCGCTGGTGCCGCAGCAGCCAGTCGATGCCGCGCGCGGTGGCGGGGTCGCCGGCGTCGCCCGCCCCGATCAGGCCGATGAGGGCCCACGCGGTCTCTTCGACGGTGGCGGCCCCGCCGCGCCCGTCGCCCCAGCCGCCGTCGGGGTGCTGGTGGGCGAGCAGCCAGTTCCGCGCGCGCACCCCCGTGGGCGTACGGGACAGCCCGAGCCGTGACAGCGCCTCGAGTACGCGCGCCGTCCCCGTCGTGTAGTCGCGGAACCACGGCGTGGCGAACGAGCCGTCGCCGCGCTGCGCGCGCGCGAACCACCGCACCGCCCTGGCCGTCGCCCCGGCCGTGCCGTCCCCGGCTCCGGCCCGCCACAGCGCGAGCACCGCGTGCGCGGTCATCACCGCGCAGGGGGCGTCCATGGACACGCGCGCGTTCCGCGTGAAGCACCCCCAGGAGCCGTCGCGGTTCTGCATGCGCAGCAGCCAGGCGACGCCGCGGCGCAGCGACGGGTCGCCCTTCCCCGCGCCCAGCCCGGCCAGCGACGCGACCGCGCCCGAGGTGTCGTCGGTGTCCGGCCAGCCCGACGGCATGGACCAGCCCCAGCCGCCGGGCGGGCAGCCGGTCGGGGCGAACGCGGAGGACCGCTGCGCGCCCCTGATCCACGGCTCGATCCGCCGCAGCCGCTCGTCGCCGTCCAGGCCCGCGTCGAACATCGCCTGGACGAGGTAGACGCTGACGGAGAACTCGATGTCGCGGTCGATCGGCCACGAGCCGTCCGGCCGGACGGTGCCGCGCAGGTAGTCCAGGTACGGCACCGGCCGCAGCCCCGCGCGGTGGTGGCCGAACGCGACGATCGACGCCATCAGCGGCGACTCCTCGACCCCGCCCGACGGGCCCTCGTACCGCCGGATGTCGTCGAGGTAGGCCAGCGCGCGCGGCTCGGCGAACCGGTTGACCAGCCGCCGGACCGGACCGAACTCCCGGGTGCGGCCCTGCATGACGCCCCAGGCGGCCAGGCCCGGGACGGTGAACGACAGCTTGTTGCGCAGCCAGGCCGGGGCGAGCAGCAGCTCGTACGGCATCCGCGCCAGCCGCTCCTCCGGGTACAGGCCCGCCTCGGCCAGGTACTGCTGGCAGACCGCCTTGAGCGTGCAGCGCTCGCGGTCGGCGACGGCGTCCATGCCGCCGAACGCCTCGATCCGCTCCAGGCCCCGCGCCACGGGCTCGTCCGCGCGGCGGCCCTCGACGACGCGCAGCGCGGCGACGGCGATCGCGGTCGCGTTGAGCGTGGACGGCCCGCCCGGGGCGTCGCCCCAGCCGCCGTCGGCCTCCTGCGCCGACCGCAGCCAGCGCGCGCCCGCCGCCACCAGTTCGGGCGACTCCCCGGCGGTGTGCAGCGCGATGACGGCCGAGCCGGTGGACACCGCCGACGAGGGCAGCACGCCCTGCCAGGAGCCGTCCGGGCGCTGGAGCGCGAACACCCCGTCCAGCGCCGCCGCCAGCGCGTCCCGGACCCGCGCGGGGTCCAGGGCCGTCCCGGTGATCTCGGCGGTCACGGCGCCTCTCCCCGGGCGCGGGCCTTCTTGTGGACGTTGAACATCCCCCGCATGAGCAGCAGCTTGCTCAGCTCGGGCGCCTTGCGGATGTCCAGCAGCCCGCCGACGATGGCCTCCCGGCCGCCCAGCTCGCCGCTGGTCAGCCGGTGCAGGGTGAGCGGCTCGGCGCGGATGACGACGTCGGCGTCCTCGTAGGGCACCCCGCCCTCGTCGACGCGCCGGTCGTCGCCGGTCACCACCATCGTGTACGGCTCGGGGAACTCGAAAAGGACGGTCAGCGAGCCGCCCTCCAGGCGGCGGGCGAGGGTGTCGTTGCCGCGCCCGGCGGCGACGATCTCGCGCAGCTCGGCGACGACGTCGGCCGCCGTCATCGACTCGGGGGCGGTCTTCTCGGGGGATGTGGGGGATGTGGGGGACGTGGGGGAAACGGTCATGACGTGCTCCGGGTCCTGTGAGTGGCGAGGGAGAGGCCCTCGACGACGCGCGGGCCGGCCGGGGCGGGGGCGGTGCCGGGGATCGTGCCCGGGACGGTCACCGGCTTGCGGCGGCGGCCCTCCGGCTCGGGCAGCGCGGCCAGCAGCTCCCGCACGTCGCCGCGGTAGGTCGGGTCGAGAACGTCGGCGCGGCCGGTGTGGATCACCGAGCGGGCCAGGCAGCCCAGGTCCTCGCCGCGGGCCCGGCGCATCAGCGGCGCCTGCCAGATGCCGGTGATGCTCTGCGTGCGCAGGTCACCGATCTCGGTGTGCACGAACGGGCACGGGTACACCTTCCCGTTCGGCTGGACGCTCACCATGAACCGGCCGACCTTGCAGCCGACCGACTTCTCGAACCCGACCGCGTGCCCGGCATGGTGCAGCTCGTCGTCGGGCGCGTTCAGCTCGATGCCCTGCGGGCAGGCCAGCCGCTCCTGGAGCGGGACGTTGATGCCCAGCGGCGCGCCGATGTCGTGCAGCCGCCGCAGCGTCGACAGGAACAGCTCCTTGCCGGCGATGTCGGCGCGGCGGTCCTCGGCGCCGCCCGCGGCCCGCCCCACCATGAAGATCGGCAGCAGGATCAGCTCCTCGACGCCCTCGTCGATCGCCCAGCGGAACAGGTCGGGGATGGCCGGGTAGCTGTCCTCGGTGACCACGATCCGCACGCTGGTGCGCAGCCCGCGCCGGATCGCGTGCCGGATCGTGCCCTTGGCGCCGGCCAGCGAGCCGGGCACGCCGCGCACCGCGTCGTGCACGGCGTCGTCCTTGCTGTCGATGGAGACGCCGATCATCTCCAGCCCGCCCTCGACCAGCCGGTCGATCTTGTTGTTCCGGACGTTGAGGCCGTTGGTGAGCAGCGCGGTGTAGATGCCGAGGTCGGTGGAGTAGTCGACCAGTTCGTAGATGTCCTTGCGGGTGAGCGGCTCGCCGCCGAGGAAGGTGACGAACATCGTGCCGCTGTCGGCGAAGTCGTCCAGCACCGCCTTGGCCTGCGCGGTGTCCAGCTCGTCGGGGTCCCGCTTGCGGGCGTCGGCGAAGCAGTAGTAGCACTTGAGGTTGCAGGCCCGGGTGACGATCCACCAGGCGGACGGCGGCGCGGCGAGCGCGCCCGCCGACGCCCGGTCCATGTAGTTCTCCAGCCAGGACGTTCCGGCGGTGCCGGCGGTGGCCGCGGCGCCATCGGCGGCCGCGGAGGCGGCGCTCATCGGCGTTCCCCTCTCTTCCAGACGCGGGTGCGCAGGTTCCAGACGGCGAAGACGAGGCCGAAGACGACGGCCACGTACAGCAGGCCCTGTCCGAACTGGAGCGCCAGATCGCCCGTCCGGGTGAACGCGCCCGCCTTCATCGCGTCGATCGCGGGCGTGTAGGGCATGTACTCCTCGGCGGAGGAGTCGCCTCGGCCGAGCGCCATCTGCACCCCGGCGATGGCGACGACCAGCATGAACGCTTCGAACTCGCGGGGCACGACCAGCCCGACCAGCGTGCCGATCGCCACCCCGATCAGGCCGACCAGCAGGAACGCGCCGGTCACGATCAGCACCGACTGGAGCTTCACCAGCGGCACGAAGATGGCCATGAACACGGCGGTGGACAGCGCGGTGATGAGCAGCAGCACCAGCAGCCGCGCCGACAGCAGCTGCCCGGCGCGGTAGCCGGCCAGCCGCAGCCGCCGCATCACGCCCATGCTGGAGCGCACGGTGGTGAGCGCGGCGAACGAGCTGGTCACGCTGGTGCCGAGCACGGCCAGGTAGATGGCGCGCAGGTCGCGGTCCAGCACGTTGACGGTCTCGTGCCGGTCGCCGGTCCAGACCTGGTCGGGCACCCGGGCGTCGCCGGCCGTGGTCAGATAGCTGACCAGGAAGTACGACGCGGGCATGAAGATCATGAAGAGCACCGAGGGCCAGCGGCGGGCCAGCTCGACCACGAACATCCGGGTCACGGTGAGCGTGCCGTTCATGCGGTGCGCGGCCGGGGCCGGCTCCGCGGCGGAGGTGACGGTCATGACGCCCTCCCGTCGATCCGGGTCTCGGTGAGGGTGCCGTCGGCGAGCTTGAGCATGGTCGTGAAGCGGTGCTTCTCGGTGTGCATGTGGCTGACCACCACGACCGAGCCGCCCTCCTGGCAGTACCGCTCGGCGTAGGCCCAGAAGATCTGGTACGTCTCGTAGTCGAAGCCCTGGTACGGCTCGTCCAGGACGAGCACGTCCGGCTGGTGCAGCAGCGCGACGATGAGGTTGATCTTCTGCTTGCTGCCGCCCGACATCCGGTCGACGCGGGTGCGGGCGTACTTGTCGCAGCGGAAGGTCTCCATGAGCCGCTCCGAGCGCCAGGCCGTCTCGCGCGCGCTGAGGCCGTAGCCGGCGCCGAACATCGTGAAGTGCTCGCGCGCGGTGAGGCTGTCGGCCAGCAGCGGCTCCTGCGGGCAGTAGCCCATCCGGCCGTGCAGCGCGACCGTCCCGGCGTCCGGCTTCAGCAGCCCGACCAGGCACTTGAGCAGGGTGGACTTGCCGGCCCCGTTCTCGCCCTCGATGCCGACGAGGGCGCCGCGCGGGACGGTGAAGCCGACGTTCTCGAAGATCCGGCGCCGGCCGTAGCGCTTGGCCAGCCCGCGCACCTCGATGGTGGTAGGGTGCGTAACCTGGGGCATTGTCTGGATCGTCACCTTTCACTCCTCAGTGCGGTGCCCTTCCCGCCGGCGGCGCTCTCGGCGAGCGTGCGGGCGGCCTCCAGGACGGACCGGTCGTCGGCCCCCGGTGATCGCTTGACATGGGCCAGCAGCGCGGCCAGCTCGTCCTCGCTCGGGCTGAGCCCGTGGTCGGACAGGACCTGGCGCAGCGCCGTACGGCCCGAGTGCTTGCCGAAGACGAAGCGGCGGCGGCGGCCGGTGAGCTCGGGCGGGTAGGGCTCGTAACTGCTCGAGTCTCGCACGAGCCCGTCGACGTGCAGGCCGCTTTCGTGGGTGAAGGCGTGCCCGCCCACGACCGGACGGGTCGGCGGCACCCGCTCCCCCACCAGCGCGGCCACATGGTGCGCCAGCGGCGTCAGCGCGGTCAGGTCGAGCCCGGTCGGATGCCCGTAGGCGGTCTCCAGCGCCAGCACGACCTCCTCCAGCGGCGCGTTCCCGGCCCGCTCCCCGATGCCCAGCACCGAGCACTGCACCGCCGACGCTCCCGCCAGCAGCCCCGCCAGCGAGTTCGCGGTGGCCAGTCCCAGGTCGTTGTGGCAGTGCATCGCGATCGGCAGCGACGTGCGCGCGGCCACCTCGCGGACCAGCCGCGCGATCCGCCACGGCGTGGCCACCCCGGCGGTGTCGGCGACGCCGACCGCGTCCGCGCCCGCGTCGGCCGCCGCGGTGAAGATCTCCACCAGGTAGCCGGGGTCGGTGCGGGTGGCGTCCTCGGCGGCGAACACCACCTGCCGTCCCGACTCCTTGGCGTGCACGACCGCGCCGCGCACCCGGGCGAGCAGCCGCTCGGGGGTGGTGCGCAGCTTGGCCCGCACGTGGGCGTCGGAGGTCCCGGCGAACAGCGCGATGCTGTCGGCGCCGGACCGCACGGCGGCGTCGATGTCGGCCCGCACCGGGCGCGCGATCACCTGGATCGTCGCGTCCAGCCCGAGGGCGGCGACGGCGCGCACCGCCTCGGCCTCCTCCGGCGACACCGACGGGTAGCCGACCTCGATCAGCGGCACGCCCAGCGCGTCCAGCCTGCGGGCCAGCTCCACCTTCTCCGCGACGCCGAACGCGATGCCGGGCATCTGCTCGCCGTCGCGCAGAGTGGTGTCGCTGATGACGACCCGCGGCGGGAGGCTCTCTTCTTCCTCGTGGGCTTGGACGGGCGCGGTGCGCTCGGTGACGGAGAGCCGCGCGGCGGCGGGCGCGGCCGGAGCGGCGGTGCCCGAACGGCGGCGGAACTCGTTGAAGACCTGGTTGATGCGGATCATGTCGCGGGGCGAGGCGTTCATGTCGATGGCGCCGGCGATGTAGGCGTGCCTCGGGCTGGTGCGGGCCAGCAGGAAGATGTCGCGGAAGACGTGGCTCGCGGTCGAGATCGACACGGTCGCCGCGTCACCGTCCGCCCCGGCGGGTCCGGACTCGCCGGGCTCGACCAGGCGGATGCGGCCTCCCGCGGCGGCCAGCTCGATCCGCAGGTCCAGGTCGGTGACCTCGATGGCGATCCGCCGGTCCCAGCGCCGCAGCGAGCTGAGGGTGTCCGGGAGCGCGGCCAGCTGCCGGCGCACGTAGTCGAGGATGGCGTCCGCGTCCACCGCCGGGCCGTCCTGCGCCGCCTCCGGGTCGCCGGCGGACGCGGCGAACTCGTACCGCAGCCGCATCCGGCGCTGCGCCGCCCACGTCACCGCGAGCGCCGCGGCCGTGACCGGCAGCGCCAGCCGCGGCCCGCCGCCCAGCGCGACGAACGCCCCGGCCAGCACGATCCGCTCCAGCACCAGGATCTCGTGGGCGCGCAGCGCGGCCCGCCGCGGGATCGGCCGGGGCGAGCGCGCCAGCAGCGCCAGCGCGGCCAGCCCGCCGCCCGCCGCCGCCGTGAGCAGCGCGGCGAACGCCGCGGCGCCCGGCGCGGCGCCCCGCGCCGCCGGCAGCACCAGCGGCGCCGACACGGCCAGCGCCAGCCACGCCGCGTACAGCGCCGCGCAGACCCCCAGCGCGAAGCCCGTGCCGCGCCGCACCGGCAGCGTCGCGTAGCCGCCCTCGCGGTCGCCGTCCACGTCCCGCAGCGTCCCGACCAGGTTCGAGCCCGCGTCGTGCAGCAGGAACAGGACCGCCGCCCACAGCACCGCCGCCCCCGGCTCGGCGGTGGCGGCGAGCGCGCCGAACCCCACGGCCAGCGCCGTGATCCCGCCGCGCACCAGGTTGCCCTGGACGCCGCGCGCCTTGAACACGGTGCTGTAGGCGATGCCCGCCGCCAGCGCGCCGCCCGCCAGCAGCACGGTGCGCCAGTTCAGCAGCAGGCCGAGCACCGCGCCCGCGGCCACGCACGCGATCATGCAGGCCAGCGCGGTGCCCGGGCGCATCCGGCCCGACGGGATCGGGCGGTGCGGCTTGGCCGCCGCGTCCAGCCGGCGGTCGAAGTAGTCGCCGCCGTACAGCCCCGCCAGCCAGCCCAGCGTCGGCACCGCCCACGCGCCCGCCAGCCGCCAGCCGGAGGCGTGCGGCGCGGCCAGCACCGCGCCGGCCAGGCCGACCAGGCCCGGGTAGAACAGGGTGTACGGCCGCCAGGTCTCCAGATGCGCCTTGATCATCGGGTCACCGGTCCCTGGTCACCGCGAGCCGGGCGACGTGCGCGAGACGGTCCGCGCTCGGGCTGGGCGGCAGCACCGCCAGCTGCTCGCGGGCGCGCGCCGAGTGCCACCGGGCGCGCGCCCGCGAGGTCTCCAGCGCCCCGGTGCGCTCCAGCACGCGGTGCACGGCGCGGAAGGCGGTGTCCTCGTCGATCGCGTCGTTCCGGACGCCGTGCAGGACCTCCTCCAGCGTGCGGCGATCGTCGCCCGACCCGGTCTCGTACGCCAGGATCACCGGCAGCGTCAGCCGCCGGTTGCGGATGTCGCTGACCGCGGACTTGCCGGTCGCCTCGGGCGTGCTGTCGTAGGCCAGCAGGTCGTCGTGGATCTGGAACGCGGCGCCGAGGTGGTCGCCGTACGACCCGAGCACCCGCACCGCCTCGGCGGACCCGCCGCCCAGGATCGCGCCGCTCTGGCACGCGGCCCGGAAGAAGGCGGCGGTCTTGAGCCGGATCATCTCCAGGTAGGTCTCGGCGTCGCAGCTCAGGTCGCCGCAGACCTCGGCCTCCAGCGACTGGCCGTGGCACATGTCGTACCCGGCCTGCGCCACCACCCGCAGCGCGGACACGATCCGGTCGTCGCCGACGCCGGTGGCGCGGCAGTCGGACAGGCAGCGGAACAGGAAGAAGATCAGCGCGTCGCCGGCGATGATCGCGTTGTCGCGGCCGTACTCGCGGTGGACGGCGGGACGGCCGCGCCGGGTGTCGTCGCCGTCGATGATGTCGTCGTGGACCAGGCTGGCCACGTGGCCGCACTCGGTGCCGACCGCGGCGGGCAGCACGTCGGCGGCCCGGCCTCCGGCCGCCACCGCCGACTCCAGCAGCAGGATCGGCCGCAGCAGCTTGCCGCCGGGCGCCATCGCGTACCGGCAGATGGCGTCCAGCAGCCTGTCCCCGCCCGCCCAGCACAGCTCGAACTCCGAATTCAGCAAGGTCAGGTATTCCTGCGGGAGCACGCCTTCTCCGGGAACTGCGCGCGTCCCGTCCGGCACGGACGGATCGGCGGTCTTTCCGGCGTGTGACTTCACGCGGAACCACCCCTTTCGACGATCGGAAACTGGTCGCGCGGGGGCCCCAGTGCACTCTGGGTCGCTCCGAAAGGTAGGCGAAAGCGCTGGTCGGGCGCACTGGCAACCCCCAGCTAGCAAGGTTCAGCCAGCAGGGAACAGCCGGCAGGAAACTGTCGGCAGAGATCAGCCGACAGGAATGTGCCGACCATTGCCTGCCATCCACGGATCGGCCATTCCTGCCTACGCTGCTCTCTCATTCCCGGTAAATAGTTCCCGGTGCTGAGGAGGAACGCCGTATGGCCGCCAAGCCGAGCGCCTGCCCGGTGGCGCATGATTTCCCCTTCGCCAAGACCGATCCGATGACGATGCCGGCGGAATTCGCGGAGCTGCGGGAGCGCGAGCCGGTGGCCCGGGTCAGGCTGCCCAGCGGCGACCTGGCCTGGCTGGTCACCCGGTACGCCGACGCCAAGGCGGTGCTGTCGGACTGGCGGTTCAGCCGCGACACCGCCCGCCCGGACGCCGCCCGGATGAACACCGCGATCGGGTTCGGCAACCAGGGCAACCCGTTCGCGGATCCGCCGAACCACACCCGGTGGCGGCGGCTGGTGGCGCGGGCGTTCACCGCGCGCCGGGTGGAGCGGATGCGCCCCGGCATCCAGGCGATCGTGGACCGGCTGGTCGGCGAGATGATCGACCGCGGGCCGGCGGCCGACCTGATGGAGGCGCTGGCCTACCCGCTGCCGATCACCGTGCTGTGCGAGATGCTCGGCGTGCCCGTCGCCGACCAGGTGCGCTTCCGCGGCTGGATCGACGACATGCTGAACGCCGCGTTCACCTCCGAGCAGCGGATGGAGGCCGCGGTCGCGCTGATCGAGTACGCCCGGGCGCTGACCGGCGCCAAGCGCCGCCGGCCCGCCGACGACCTGCTGAGCGCGCTGGTCGCGGTCCGGGACGAGGACGACGGCCGGCTCGACGACGACGAGCTGTTCGTGACGGTGATGACGCTGCTGGTCGCCGGTTACAAGACGACGGCGGCGCAGATCGGCAAGGGGCTGCTCACGCTGTTCCGGCATCCGGCCGCGCTCGCCGCCGCGCAGGCCCGGCGCGACGAGGCGGGCCTGCGCCGGGTGTCGGAGGAGCTGCTGCGCTTCACCCCGCCGGGCGCCGGCTACGGCATCGCCCGGTACGCGGTCGAGGACGTGGAGGTCGGCGGGGTGCTGATCCCGGCGGGCTCGACCGTCTTCGTCGCCCGCCATTCCGGGAACCGCGACGAGGCGCACTTCCCGGACGCGGAGCGGTTCGACATCGGCAGGGGGACGGCCAACCAGCATTTGACGTTCGGCGCGGGGCCCGCGTTCTGCGTGGGCGCGCCGGTCGCGCGGATGGAGCTGGAGCTGGCGTTCGACGCGCTGCTGCACCGGCTGCCGGGGCTGGCGCTCGCCGTGCCCGAGGCGGAGATCCCGTGGAACAGCGACAACGCCGCGCAGGCGCCTGAGCGCGTCCTCATCACCTGGGACGGCCCCGCCGCCCGCCGCGCCGAGGCCGAGCGGCGCGCGGAGACCGAGCGGCGCGCGCAGACCGAGCGGCGCGCGCAGACCGAGCGGCGCGCGCAGACCGAGCGGCTCCGGAGCGCACCATGAAGAGAGTGGTCCTGGCCGAGCCGCGCGGGTTCTGCGCGGGCGTGCGGCGCGCGATCCGGATGGTGGAGCGCGCCCTGGAGATCCACGGCCCGCCGGTGTACGTGCGCAAAGAGATCGTGCACAACCGGCACGTCATCCGCGAGCTCGAACGCCGCGGCGCGGTCTTCACCGACACCGAGGACCTGGTGCCCGAGGGCGCGGTCTGCGTGTTCTCCGCGCACGGGGTCTCACCCGCCGTGCGCGACAACGCGGCGCGGCGCGGGCTGCGGGTGCTGGACGCGACGTGCCCGCTGGTGTCGAAGGTGCACCAGGAGGCGCGCCGGTTCGACCGCGACGGCCGCACCATCCTGCTGATCGGCCACTCCGGCCATGAGGAGGTCGAGGGCACCCAGGGCGAGGCGCCGGACAGCACGCTCGTCGTCGAGACCCCGGAGGACGCCCGCGCCCTCGACCTGGACCCGGACGCCGACGTCGCGTACCTCACCCAGACCACGCTGTCGATCGACGACACCGCGGAGATCGTCGGCGCGCTGCGGGACCGGTTCCCCCGGCTGCGCGGCCCCGGCTCCGACAACATCTGCTACGCCAGCCAGAACCGGCAGACGGCGGTGAAGGCGCTGGCCGCCCGCACCGGCCTGGTGCTGGTGGTCGGCTCCCCCAACTCCAGCAACTCGCTGCGCATGGTGGAGGTGGCGCGCGCGGCCGGCACGCCGGGCCATCTGGTCCCGTCGGCCGCCGACCTGGACGCGGCGTGGCTGGAGGGCGTCGAGGCGGTCGGCGTCAGCGCCGGGGCGAGCACTCCGGAGATCCTCGTGGACGAGCTGGTGGAGCGGCTGGCGGGGCTCGGCTACACCGGGCTGGAGATCGAACGGACCGCCACCGAGGACGTCGTGTTCGCCCTGCCGGGCGGCCTCGGCGACGGTCTCGGCGGCGGTCTCGGCGAGACGAGCGGAGACGACGGGAAGGCCCTCTCATGACACCCGAGACGATCACAGGCCCGGAGGAGTTGCGCGGCCTGTCGCACGACGAGCTGCGGTCGCTGGCCGCGGGCATCCGCCGCTTCCTGGTCGAGCGGGTCTGCCGGACCGGCGGGCACCTGGGCCCGAATCTCGGGGTGGTGGAGCTGACGCTGGCGCTGCACCGGGTGTTCGAGTCCCCGCGGGACCGCATCCTGTGGGACACCGGCCACCAGGCGTACGTCCACAAGATCGTCACCGGGCGGGGCGGCGGGTTCGGCGGGCTGCGGCAGCCCGGCGGCCTGTCCGGCTACCCGTCGCGGGAGGAGTCCGAGCACGACCTGGTCGAGAACTCGCACGCCTCGACCGCCCTGTCCATCGCCGACGGGCTGGTGCGCGCCCGGCGGATCGCCGGTGACGGCGACGGCGGCGCCGTGGTGGCGGTGGTCGGGGACGGTGCCCTCACCGGCGGCGTCGCCTGGGAGGCGCTCAACAACATCGGCGGCGCCCCCGGCGACGACGTGGTCGTCGTCCTGAACGACAACGGCCGCTCGTACGCGCCCACGGTCGGCGGCCTGGCCCGCCACCTCGCCGAGCTGCGCGCGGGGAGCGCCCGCACGTCGGTGTTCGAGGAGCTGGGCCTGGCGTACGTCGGCCCGGTGGACGGGCACGACATCCCCGCCGTGGAGCGCGCACTGCGGGAGGCGCGGGCGATGCGCGGCCCGGTGGTGGTCCACGTGGTGACGGTGAAGGGCGCGGGCTACGTCCTGGCGGAGAACGACGACCTGGACCGCTTCCACGCCGTGCGCCCGATGGACCCGGGCACCGGCGCGCCGCTCGCGCCGCCCGCGCCGTCCGGCGGCGTGACCCCGGAGACCTGGACGGACGTCTTCGGGACGGAGCTGGCCAGGCTCGGCGGCGAGCGCCCGGACCTGGTCGCGATCACGGCGGCGATGCTGGAGCCCACCGGCCTGTCCGCCTTCGCCGCCGCGCACCCGGACCGGATCCTCGACGTCGGCATCGCCGAGCAGCACGCCGCCGCGTCCGCGGCCGGGCTGGCGCTGGGCGGGCTGCACCCGGTCGTGGCGGTGTACGCGACGTTCCTGAACCGGGCGTTCGACCAGGTGATGATGGACGTGGCGCTGCACCGGCTGCCGGTGACGTTCGTCCTGGACCGCGCCGGGATCACCGGCGACGACGGGCCCAGCCACAACGGGATGTGGGACCTGTCGATCCTGCGGGTGGTGCCGGGGCTCCGGGTCGCGGCGCCGCGCGACGGCCGCCGGCTGCGCGAGCTGCTGGCCGAGGCCGTGGCCGTCGCCGACGGGCCCACCGCGATCCGCTTCCCCAAGGGCGCCGTCGCGGCGGACGTGGCGGCCGTCCGTTCCCACGGCGCGATCGACGTGCTGCGCGAGGCCGGAGCGCCCGGCGGCGGTGCCGCGCTGATCGTCTCGGCGGGGGCGATGGCCGGGCCGTGCATGGAGGCGGCGGAGCTGCTGGAGGCGCGCGGCGTCGCGTCCACGGTGGTGGACCCGCGCTGGGTCGCGCCGCTGGACCCCGCGCTCGCCGAGCTGGCCGCCGCGCACGCGTCGGTCACGGTCGTCGAGGACAACGGCGGGGCCGGCGGCGTGGGCGACGCGGTGGCGGCGCTGCTGCGCGAGGCCGGGGTGCGGGTCCCGGTGACCGCGCTGGCCGTGCCGCAGCGGTTCATCGAGCACGGGAAGCGCCCGCGGATCCTCGAGGACTGCGGCCTGACCGGCCCGCGCATCGCCGCCGCCACCGAGGCCGCCACCGAGGCCGCCGTGGAGGCCGCCGCACCCGTCCCGCTCACCGCACTCACCCCAGCAGGAGGACCATCATGACCGTCGCACTCGGACTTCCGCCGATCGGCCGCCCCGGGGAGCGCCCCGGGGAGCCGGGGCCTTCTCCCGCCCCGCGCCGCGCGTCCCGCCGGATCATGGTGGGGGACGTGCCGGTGGGCGGGGACGCGCCGGTGTCGGTGCAGTCGATGACGACGACGCTGACCGCGGATGTGAACGCGACGCTGCGGCAGATCGCGGAGTTGACGGCGTCGGGGTGCCAGATCGTGCGGGTGGCGGTGCCCTCGCAGGACGACGCGGAGGCGTTGCCGGCGATCGCGCGCAAGTCGCCGATCCCGGTGATCGCCGATATCCATTTCCAGCCCAAGTACGTGTTCGCGGCCATCGATGCCGGGTGCGCGGCGGTGCGGGTGAATCCGGGCAACATCAAGAAGTTCGATGACCGGGTGGGCGAGATCGCGCGTGCGGCCTCGGAGGCGGGGGTGCCGATCCGGATCGGGGTGAACGCCGGCTCCCTCGACAAGCGGCTTCTGGAGAAGCACGGGAGGGCGACGCCCGAGGCGCTGGTGGAGTCGGCGCTGTGGGAGTGCTCGCTGTTCGAGGAGCACGGGTTCCGGGACATCAAGATCTCGGTGAAGCACAACGATCCGGTGGTGATGATCGAGGCGTACCGGCAGCTGGCGGCGGCCTGTGATTATCCGTTGCATCTGGGGGTGACGGAGGCGGGTCCGGCGTTCCAGGGGACGATCAAGTCGGCGGTGGCGTTCGGTGCGCTGCTGTCGCAGGGGATCGGGGACACCATCCGGGTGTCGTTGTCGGCTCCTCCGGTGGAGGAGGTCAAGGTCGGCACCCAGATCCTGGAGTCGCTGGGGCTGCGGCAGCGCGGGCTGGAGATCGTGTCGTGCCCGTCGTGCGGACGCGCCCAGGTCGATGTGTACCGGCTCGCCAACGAGGTGCAGGCCGGGCTGGACGGTCTCAACCTGCCGCTGCGCGTGGCCGTGATGGGCTGCGTGGTGAACGGCCCCGGCGAGGCGCGCGAGGCCGACCTGGGCGTGGCCTCGGGCAACGGCAAGGGCCAGATCTTCGTCAAGGGCGAGGTCATCAAGACCGTCCCGGAAGCGCAGATCGTCGAGACGCTCATCGAGAAGGCCCTCGAACTGGCCGAGGAGATGGGCTACGACCTGGACTCCCTGGACACCGAGGCGCTGGAGTCCATCGCCTCCTGACCCACCCTTCGCACGGGAATCGGACATCGGGCGGCCGGGGAAATCCTCCTCCGGCCGCCCGATCCCGTCTCGGGGGCGGGTGTTCAGTCGGCGTTCAGTCGATGGCGCCGGCGACCGCGCCGTCCCGCAGGACCCAGCTCGCGACGTTGACGCGCGAGGTGCAGTCGAGCTTGCGCATGACGTTGCGCACGTGGTTGACGGCCGTCCACTCCGCGATGCCCAGCCGCCCGGCGATCTGCCGGTTGGTCAGGCCCTGCGCCACCAGCATCGCCACCTCCTGCTCGCGCGGGGTCAGCGGCTGCGTCCGGGAACGCGCGCGCCGCGCACCGGCCGGCGCGGGCGGCGCCTGCTCGCCCGCGCCGCGGAGCACGGGCCGCGCCCCCGGGTCGAGGTCGCGGGTGAAGGACCGGACGACGTTCAGCACCCGGAACCGCGGCTCCCCGCCCATCGACGGCAGCGGGACCAGCAGGTTCTTGTCCACCAGCGTCTCGATGATCTCGGGCGCGAGCTCGGTGTCGTCCATCGGGCAGAAGGCGCCCTCGCGGACCGCCAGCGCGCGGAAGACCGCCTGCTCGGGCCCGGTGAGCCGGTCGTAGCTCCAGCCGATCGCCGCGCGCATGCTCGCGTGGTGCGACAGGGTGGGGCCGCCGTACAGGACGTCCTGCCCGGCGCGCAGCCGGTCCAGCAGCTCGGCCGGGCGGAACAGCTTCAACCGTGCCGCGGCGAACTCGATCGCCAGCGGCAGGTCGTCCAGCAGCTCGCACAGCCCGGCCACCTGGGCGCGGACGCCGCCGTCCAGCGAGAAGTCCGGGCGGACCGCGACGGCGCGCTGCCGGAACAGCTCCAGCGAGGCGACGCGGGCCAGGGGCGGGACGCGCAGCACCCGCTCGCCGTACAGGTGCAGCGGCTCGCGGCTCACCAGCAGCACCCGGGTCGCGGGCCGGTCGGCCAGTAGCCTCGGCAGCCCGGCGGCCAGCGCCTCGGTGAAGTGCTCCCCCTGGTCCAGCACGATCAGCCGGTCGCGTTCGGCGGGCCGTGCCGCCAGCGCGTCGAGGACGTCGGCCGCCCGGTCGTATCCGGCCAGGTCGTGGAACTCCGGCGGGCCGTGCAGGTCGTCGGCGAGGGCCAGCGCGAGCCGGGTCTTGCCCACCCCGGCGGGCCCGGTCATGGTCAGCAGCCGGACGGAGGGGTCGGCGAGCTGCTCGCGCAGCAGTCCCAGCTCGGCGTCGCGGCCGACGATCGGCGTGAAGGCGGTCGCGTCAGGTCCGGGTCCCCGCGCACGGGTGGGTCGCTTCGTCGGCAGCCGGGAGTGGACATGACCAGACGCCATCGTGGTGCCCCCTGGATCTGGAGATCTTTCCAATCCGCAGAATTGGATATCCCTTGAGATGACGGAAAGTTAGAAGATGTTCATTTCCTTTTCGGATCGCACTCCCGGCCGTCCTCCCGGGAGGCGCCGGAACCGCACGCTTCCGCCACCGCGGGCACGGCGGCGGACGATGGTCATGCCGCGGCCGGATCCGGCCGTTTCCGGCAAGGCGGGGACCGGGTACTTCGACGCACCGCGCTCCCTGCCGGATCTATCCCCGAGGCCAGGAAACCCTTACGTCTCCCGGGGGTCCGGGCCGCCGCCCCTCCGGACGCACGACGGCCACTTCTGAAATGGCGACCCGGCCGCCGTACAAAGGCACCGCGGAAATCTCCGATATCGCCGCCCGACGATCACCTTTATGCGCGAGTGCGCCTACGGGGGCTCTTTGCTCTGGACGGTATTGACGGCGACCGTGCGGTGGCTCACGACCGTGTCGAAGGAGAGCAGCACGGCCTCGGCCTCAGGCTCGACGACGGCCACGGACGGTTCGGCCCGCGCCTCCAGCGCCCGGGCCACCGGCGCGGTGTCCGTTCTCACCGACCGGATCGACGCGCTGATCAACAGCGCCGGGGTGATGCTGCCCCGGCGGCGGGTCAACGAGGACGGGCACGAGCTGAACTTCGCCGCGGGTGGTGAACGTCAAGGCGGCCCAGGCGACGGCGATCAGCCCGGACCGGGCGGCCCTGTCGGCGCCGTCGGCCCCGGCGCGCGACCGGGACGCCGCCGCGCGGCTGTGGGAGGTGACCGAGCGGCTGATCGGTCCCTTCCTCGCGAGCCCCGCGGCGGCGTGATCCTTCCTTATGTATAGGGGGCGACGAGGACGACCGAGCGCCCCCACAGGCGGGCGGCCAGTTCCGGGTCGTCCGCCTTGGGGTGGACCTTGGCGTCCTTGTCGAATCCGTTGAAATAGGAGCCGCTCGCCCCGCCCGCCTCGGCGGCCGTGGCCAGCCATACCAGCGGGGCGGCGCCGATGCCGCTGTTGAGCCGCAGCCGGCGCAGCGGCGTCCGCGAGATCGCCCTGACCGCCCGGGACCCGGCGGCGAAGTTGGTCACGGCGCCGTCGTCGTCCTCCTCGAGGGCGGAGACGGCCGCCCCGGCGGGACGGGCCTTCCGGGGGCCGAGGTCGGGGTGGAAGCACACGGCCTCGATCCCCGTCCCCTCGGTGCGGCGGGCCAGCTCACGGGTGAACAGGATGTTCATGAGCTTGGTGGTGGCGCAGGCGACCCAGCCGCCGCCGTAACGGCGCCGCTCCCATTCCAGGTCGTCCAGCCGCAGCCGTGCGAACCGGTTACCGAGGCTGGAGGTGGTGATCACCCGTACCGGCCCGTGCCGGGCGCTGTCGCGCAGCCGCGGCAGCAGCAGGGTGGTGAGGAGGAACGGGGCGAGATGGTTGGTCTGGAAGGTCATCTCGTGCCCGTCGGTGGTCAGTTTCCGGGACGGGACGAGCTGCCCGGCATTGTTGACCAGCACGTCGATGCGGGGGCACCGTTCCAGCAGGTCGTCGGCGAGCCTGCGGACCTGGTCCAGCGAGGCGAAGTCGGCGACCAGCGGTTCCGCGCCGAGCCCGGCGGCGACGGCGGCGGTGCGCTCGGGCGAGCGGCCCACCGGCACGACGGTCGCCCCCATCGCGGCGATGCGGCGGGCCGCAACGGCGCCGATACCGGAACTGGCACCGGTGATCACCACCGTCCGCCCGGTCATGTCGGGAGTGGAGGACATCTCGGGAAGGAAGGACAGGTCGGAGTTCATCGGGCACCGCCCCCGGCGCCGGCGCCCTGGGCCGCGGCCTCCGGCTCGCGCGGGCCCGGCGGGACGGCGGGCCGCGCCGCCGCGAGGGAGTCGCCCTCGACGTCGATCCCCGGCAGCAGCCGGTCCAGCCACCGCGGCAGCCACCAGGCGGCGCGGCCCGTCAGCGTCATCACCGCGGGCACGATCGTCATCCGCACCACGAACGCGTCGAACAGCGTGGCGGCGGCCAGCGCGAACCCGATCGACTTCACCAGCGGGTCGGGCGCCAGCAGGAACCCCGAGAAGACCGCGGCCATGATGATCGCGGCGGCCGTCACCACCCGCGCCCCGTGCGCGAACCCGGTGACCACCGCCTCCTCCGGGTCCGCTCCGTGCACGTACGCCTCGCGCATCCGGGTGACCAGGAACACCTGGTAGTCCATGGCCAGCCCGAACACCAGCCCGATCAGGAAGATGGGCAGCGCGCTGATGATCGGCCCGGTCTGGTCGACGCCGAACAGCGCCCCGGCCCAGCCCCACTGGAACACCGCCACGACCGCGCCGAAGGTGGCCGCGACGCTCAGCAGGAACCCGGCGGTGGCCTTCAGCGGGATCAGCACCGACCGGAAGACCAGCAGGAGCAGCACCATCGCCAGGCCGACGACCACGGCCAGGTAGGGCACCAGCGCGTCGGCCAGCTTGGCGGACATGTCGATGTTGAGCGCGGTCAGCCCGGTGACCGCGATGGACGCCCCGGTCGCGGCGCGGATCGCCGGGGCCTGCCCGCGCAGCCGCTCGACCAGGTCGGTGGTGGCCTGCTCGCCGGGCCCGCTGCGCGGCATCACCATGATCAGCGCGGTGTCGCCGCCTTGGTTGAACGTGGCGGGCCGGGCGGCGGCGACGCCGGGCAGCCGGGACACCACGCTCCCGGCGTGCCGGGCGGCGGCCTGCGGGTCGTCGCTGCGGGCGGCGTCCACGACCAGGGTGAGCGGGCCGTTGAAGCCGGGGCCGAAGCCCTCGGCGAGCAGGTCGTAGGCCTGGCGCCGGCTGGTGTCGGGCGCCGAGATGCTGTCGTCGGGCAGGCCGAGCCTCAGGTCGGCCGCCGGGACGGCGAGGGCGGCCAGGGCGGCTCCGGCGGCCAGGAGGAACGGGATCGGCCGCCGCGTCACCTGCCGCGCCCAGCGGATGCCCATCGTGCCGCGTCCGGCGGCCCCGGATCCGCCGCCGGTGTCCTGGGCCGCGGTGCGCCGCGTCCCGCCGCGGCGGCCGAGGACGCGCCGCCCGGCGAAGCCGAGCAGCGCCGGCAGCAGCGTCAGCGCGATCAGGACGGCCACGACCACGGTGGCGGCGGCCGCCAGCCCCATCTCGGTGAGGATCGGGATGCCGACCACGGTCAGCCCGGCCAGGCCGATCACGACGGTGAGACCGGCGAACATCACGGCGGTCCCGGCCGTGCCGACGGCCCGTCCGGCCGCCTCCTCCGGGTCGCCGCCGGGCGCCAGCTCCTGCCGGTAGCGGGAGACGATGAACAGCGCGTAGTCGATCGCCACGGCCAGCCCCAGCATGATCGCCAGCGTGGGGGTGGACGAGCTGAGGTCCGTGAACCCGGTGGCGGCGGTGATCGCGGTGACCCCGATCGCGATGCCCAGCAGCGCGGTGAGCAGCGGCAGCCCGGCTGCGACCAGCGAGCCGAAGGTGACCACCAGCACCACCGCGGCCACCAGCACCCCGATGATCTCCATGAGGTGCTGGCCGCCCTCGGCCTCGGCCGCGTCGCCGCCCATCTCGACCCGGAGCCCGGCGGCGCGGGCGGGTCCGGGCGCCCGTTCCAGCGCGTCGCGCGCCTCCTCGCTCACGTCCGCGGCCCCGACCCGGTAGGTGACCTGTGCGAAGGCGATGGTCCCGGACGCGCTGACGGCGCCGGACGCGTACGGGTCCTGGACGGCGGCGACCTGCGGCCCCGCCCTCAGCGCGGCCACGGTCCGTCCGATCGCCGCCCGCGCGGACGGCTCGGTGAGCCGCCGGCCCGCGGGGGCGGCGAACATCACGCGGGCGGTGGCGCCGCCGCCGGCCGCCTGCGGGAAGCGCTCGTCCAGCATGTCGATGGCGCGCTGCGCCTCGGTGCCGGGGATCGAGAAGGCGTTGCTGGTCGGTCCGGACAGCGTCGCGGCCGCCGTCCCGCAGATCCCGAGCAGCAGCACCCAGACGAGCAGGACCCAGCGCCGTCGGCGGAAGGCGAACCGGCCCAGCCGGTAGAAGTACGCGGCCACCTGAGGCTCCCATCAGATCTGACGACATCTCATCTCTCTAGCGAGACAGAATGTCTCATCAAGAGACAGAGCTGTCAAATAGCGGGACAGGGCGATAGAGTCGGCCGTGATGATGAGCAGGAGTCCCGCCCTTCGCGACCATGTGGCCACCGGCCTGCTGGAGACCGCCGCCGCCGTGCTGGCCGAGCGCGGCGAGTCGGCCAGCATGATCGACATCGCGGAGGCCGCCGGGGTGGCCCGGGCCACCCTCTACCGCTACTTCCCCAACCGCGACGCCCTGCGGCAGGCGCTGTACGACGCCGCCTTCGCCGACCTCATCGCGCGCGTCGCCGACGCCGGCCTGGACTCCGCCACGGTCCCCGAGGGCCTGGCCCGGCTGACCCGGGCGGTGGTCGGCGCGGCCAGCAAGTGGCGGGCCCTGGAGCTGTTCCACAAGACGCCCGGCGACGCCGAGAAGCTCGACCGCGAGCTGATCGGCCCGATGCGCGGGCTGTTCGAGCGCGGCTCCGCCGAGGGCGCCTTCCGCGGCGACCTCGCGATCCCCACCGTGATCGAGATCTATGTGGCGCTGCTGGAGGGCGCGGTGTCACGGGTGATCCACGGCCGGCTCGGGGTCGAGGAGGCCAGCTCGGCCATCACCACGATCTTCCTGAACGGGGTCCTCGACTCCCCCGACCGGTAGATTGCGTCGGGACCGGTAGATTGAAGCGGTCTTCTTTGCCCTGTTTTCACAGCCTTCTTAGGTCCGCGGTGGCAGGGTGTGACCTTCGTGGTGTCGTCGAGCCCGGAGCGAGTGAGGAAACATGTCCGAGGATGACAAGCCCCGGGGTGAGCGTACGGTCAAGGCCAAGGCCAAGCTGCCGAACGCGAAGAACATCCGGAGCCCGGAGTTCACCCCGCACGGGATCAGCGGCGGCAGCCGAAGCCGTGCCCCGCGCCCGTCGGGCAGGACCGCCGCGCAGGCCAAGCGGCAGCGGATGGCGGGGATCTCCGTGGCGGTGGTCGCCGTGGTGGCCGTCGCCTGGGCGATCAGCTACACCCAGGGGCACAGGTTCCTCCCCGACTCGGTCCCCGACTACCTGAGCCGTCCCGGGCCCGAGATCAAGGCCACCGGCGCGCTCGGCTCGGCGCCCAAGGTCAGCATTCCCAAGGAGCTCCAGCCCACCGGGCGGCTGAACGTCAGCACGGCCATCAAGGGCACCGGCACCAAGATCGCCACCGGGGACACCGCGCTGGTGAAGTTCACCTTCTACCAGTGGGCCAAGAGCACCGACCCGGACAAACCCGACGAGGGCACCAGCAAGAAGCTCAGCTCGTCCTGGGAGCGCCCGGCCGGCCAGCAGGTGCTGCCGATGACCATCGGCAAGACCGAGCTGAAGGGCCTCGACAAGGGCCTGGTCGGCCAGACCGCCGGCAGCCGGGTGATCCTGGAGATCCCGCCCAAGGAGGGCTTCGGCGAGCAGGGCCAGCAGCTCGGCCTGCAGAGCGGCGACTCGGTGGTCTTCGTGGTCGACGTGCTGGCCGCGTACCCCAAGAACGCCGAGGCCAAGGGCACCCCGAAGCCGCTCGACGACAAGGACCTGCCGACCGTCGGCGCGACCGAGCCGGGCAAGGGCCCCAAGGTCACCATCCCCAAGGCCGACCCGCCGGAGAAGATGCAGGTCAAGACCCTGATCGAGGGCACCGGCCCGGCGACCACCAAGGACGACGTGGCCGTCGTCCACTACAAGGGCCTGATCTGGCGCGACGGCAAGCAGTTCGACTCCAGCTGGGAGAAGGGCGAGCCGGCCACCTTCCCGCTCAACTCCACCGAGGGCATGACCGGCTTCTTCAAGGGCCTGCAGGGGCAGAAGATCGGCAGCCGCGTGATGCTCGTCCTGCCGCCCGGGGACGGGTACGGCAAGGAGGGCAACCCGCAGGCCGGGATCAAGGGGACCGACCACACCGTCTTCCTGGTCGACATCCTGGGCACCGTGCCGAAGTGACGGCCGCCTGACGCGCCTGACGCGTCTGGCGCGGTTCCGCGCACGCCGGACGGCGGGGCATCCGGAGGGGTGGCCCGCCGTTCGGCATTCCGTGCGACCCGGAACGATCGCGACAACCGTTCGCGCCTCCGGGCCGTCCTTACTGATGGGCGGCCATGGGAGTGCGCTTGACCCGCCGAAACCGGCGAACCCCTCGGGTATCGTCGGTAACAGATGAATCACGGGGGGCTTGTGAGCAGTAATGATGAGGGCCCGGCCGTGGGCGGCACGGTGAAGGGCACCGCCCCGGACCGCATCAAATCCGACAAATCGAAGAATGACGACATCGCCGCGAACATGAATGAAAACGGCGTCCCCGGCACCCCCGGGACCGGCACCGAAAACCACCCCGACCCCGCGGACGAGACCCCCCGGGCCGACACGCCCCCGGACGAATCACCTCCGGAGGAAACGCCCGCGGACGAGCCGCTCACCGACGAAGCACCCACGGACGAAGCGCTCACCGACGAGGCGCCGACGGACGAGGCGCCCGCGGACGAGGCGCTGACGGACGAGGCGCCGACGGAGGACCCGCCCGCCGACGAGACCGTCCGCGACGGAACCCCGATCGTCGGCGACGACACCGCCGACCCTGACCCTCCCGAGACGGAAACTCCCGAGACAGAAGCTCCCGAGACGGAAGCTCTCGCCACGGACGCTCCCGACACGCGGACCGCCGAGGCGGAGGCGCTCCAGGACGACGCCGCGGACCTTCCCGAAGCGCCCGCCCCCACCCCCGCGGAGCCCTTCTCCCCCGTCGAGCCTGCCGAGCCCGTCGAACCCGCCGAGCCCGCCTCCGCCGACGGCTCCGACGCGACGTCCAAGATCTCCGCCCCCGCGGCCGAAGAGCCCTCCGCCACCGTCGTCTCCCCCATCGCCGCGCCCCAGGCCACCCCTTCCGAGAAGAAGGGCAAGGGCGGCAGTAAAGGCCCGGGCAATGGCGCGGGCGGCGGCCCGGGAAAGGGCGGAGGCGGCGGTAAGAAGCCGCCCAAGAAGAAGCGCAGCAGGCCCGTCCGTTACGCGCGCCGGGCTCTGTTCACCGTTCTCGCGTTCCTCGGGTTCCTGGTGGCCGCGTTCGGCGTCGCCTATCTCATGACGCCGGTCCCTTCGCCGCAGCAGCAGGCCATCGCGCAGGGTCCGACGTTCTATTACTCCGACGGCAATACCGCGATCGCCAAGACCGGAACCAACCGCGACGCCGTACCCATCAAGCAGATTCCCAAGGGCGTGCGCGACGCGGTGATCGCGGCCGAGAACCGCAGCTTCTACCAGGACCCCGGGGTCTCGGTACGGGGCACCGGGCGGGCGTTCTGGTCCACGGTCACCGGCGAGCAGCTGCAGGGCGGCTCCACCATCACCCAGCAGATGGTCCGCAACTACTACGGCGGCATCGGCAAGGAGCGCTCGGTCACCCGCAAGCTCAAGGAGATCATGGTCTCCCTGAAGATCGGGCGGGAGAAGTCCAAGGACTGGATCCTCGAGCAGTACCTCAACACCATCTACTTCGGCCGCGACGCCTACGGCGTGCAGGCCGCCGCCAAGGCCTACTACGGCAAGGACGTCAGCCGGCTGACCCCCGCGCAGGGCGCCTTCCTCGCGGCGGCGATCCAGCAGCCGAGCAACTTCGCCGAGCCGGAGGGCCACAACCGCGCCTACGCCGAGCAGCGCTGGCGCGCCGTGGTGACCAACATGGTCCGGGACGGCGCGGTCACCCAGAGCGAGGCGTCGGCGATGACCTTCCCGATGCCGGTCAAGCAGAAGATCACCAACATCCTCAAGGGCCAGAAGGGCTACATGGTCAATGTGGCCAAGAAGGAGCTCATCGAGCGCCGCGGCTACAGCGAGGACGAGATCAACCGCAGCGGGCTGAAGATCACCACGACCTTCGACAAGCGGCTGATGGACGCGGCCCGCCGCGCGGTCACCGCCAACGCCCCGGCCGGCATGAGCAAGAAGATCCGCACCGGGCTGGTGTCGGTGGACCCGGCGACCGGGCAGGTGCTGGCGTTCTACGGCGGCCGCGACTACCTGGTGGAGGCGCTGAGCAGCTCGTTCGGCGACTGGGCGCAGGCCGGGTCCGGGTTCAAGCCGATCGTGCTGGCCACGGCGCTCGACGACGGGATGAAGCTGTACGACTCGGTCGACGGGTCGTCGCCGCAGTACTTCGCGGGCACCCCCGTCCGCAACGACGGCGGCCGCAGCTTCGGCTACGTCAACCTGGTCGGCGCCACGCAGAACTCGGTCAACACCGCCTACATCCACATCGGGCAGAAGGTCGGCCTCGACAAGGTGACGGCGATGGCCGAGAAGATGGGCATCCCGCGGAGCCAGCTGACCGCCAACGGCGCCAACACCGCCCCGACCTTCCCGCTGGGCGTCATCTCGGTGCACCCGGTGCAGCAGGCCGGGGTGTACGCCACGTTCGCCGCCGAGGGCGAGCACCGCACCCCGTTCGTGGTGAAGTCGGTGACCGACAACAAGGAGCACACCCGCACGTTCACCGAGAAGGGCGAGCGGGTCTTCAGCGAGCAGGTGGCGCGGGACGCCACGTACGCGATGCAGCAGGTGGTCCGCGGCGGCACCGGCACCGGGGCGCAGCTGGCCGACGGCCGCGACGTGGCGGGCAAGACCGGCACCACCGACGCGGGCCGGGCGATCTGGTTCAACGGGTTCATCCCGCAGATGGCCACGTCGGTGTCGATGTTCCGCAGTGACGGCAAGCCGCTGAACATCCCCGGGTACGGCGTGTACGGCGGCGCGCTGCCGGCCCAGGTGTGGCGGACCTACATGAGCGAGACGGTCGGCATCATGGGCTACTCGCCGAAGTCGTTCGGGTCGCCGTCGGTGGCCACGGGCGGCGGGTACTCCGGGCAGCCGTCCGACCGTCCCGGCGGGCCGCCGGCCGGCGAGCCCGGCCCGTCGCGCCCGCCCGGGTCCGAGGAGCCGGGCGGCGAGCCCTCGACTCCGCCCACCGACGACGACCCCGAGCTGCCGCTGCCGCCCGAGCCCGACGACCCGGGAGATCCCGGCGGCGGGGGCGGCGGCGACCCCGGCGATCCGGGCGGCGGTGGCGGGGGCGGCGGCACCGACCCCGACGATCCCGGCCGCCTGCGCGGATGACGTGAGGGGCCCGGCGGCGACGCCGGGCCCCTTCCTCGTCCCACGACATCCCGGCGCCCCACGGCGGTTCAGGCGCAGGCGCGGCCGATCCGCTGCGGGGTCTGGGTCATCACCGTGTTGAGCTGGGCGGCGTCACCCTTGCCGACCGAGGTGGCGGCGCCGCGCAGGCGGCCGCCCTCGTCCTTCAGCGCCTTCTTCAGCGCGGGGTCCTCGGCCTGGCCCGACAGCCCCTCGACCTTCCCGGCGAGCTGCTCGGTGGCCTGCTTCCACTGCTCGGGCTTGTTCGCGGCGACGCTCCTGACCTGGGTGATGTACTGCTCGAACGCCTTCTTGGTGTCGGCGCAGACCTGGGCGGAGTTGTCCCCTCCAAGGAGCCCGCACCCGCCCAGCAGCCCGGGGACGCCGAGCACCAGCACTCCCCCGGTCAGCGCTCGAACCGCCGCGTTCCTCATCGCATTCCTCCATTTGCTCCCCGTCGGCACCCGCATATACTTCCGCACAAGGTCATGAGCGTCAGCGTCAAGCCCCGGCTTGCTGACCGGCAACCCTTCGTCCGCGATGGGGTGCCCCGGGTGAGGACCTGGCCGGACGCACCACCGCGTCCCGGCAAGCGCGGATCCCGCCCGTTCGCGGCCCGTCAGGGCCGGACACTCCACGGGGTCCCTGGAACCCTTGGAGGGTCGCACGCATGTCGTCCGCCGGTATCTCCGCTCTCGTTTCGCCCGCTCCGGCGCCCCGCACCCCCGCGCCGGCGCTCCGCACCCCAGCGCCGGCGCCCCGCAACCCCGCTCTGGCGCCCCGCAACCCCGTCCCGCCGCGTGAGCCGAGCCTGCCGCGCGTCATCGGGACCGACGCGGTGGTGCCCCTGGACGGCGGCGGCAGCGTCGCCTACGCCAACTTCGACTACGCGGCCAGCGCCCCGTGTCTGGAGGCGGTGCACGAGGCCGTCACCCGCGCGCTGCCGTACTACAGCAGCGTGCACCGCGGCGCCGGGTACGCCTCGCAGGTCACCACCGACGCCTACGAGAGCGCGCGCGAGACCGTCCGCGGGTTCCTCGGCGCGTGGACGCGCGCGGCGGTCGTGTTCACCCGCAACACCACCGACGCGATGAACCTGCTCGCGCACGCGGCCCCGTCCGGCACCACCGCCGTCGTGTTCGAGACCGAGCACCACGCGAGCCTGCTGCCGTGGCGGCGCGCCGTGCGGCTGCCCGCCCCGGCGAACCCGGTCGAGGCGATCGAGGCGGCCGACCGCGCCCTGGCCGCGGCGCCGGCCGGGCCGAGGCTGCTGGTGGTCACGGCGGCCTCCAACGTGACGGGCGAGGTGTGGCCGATCGCCGAGCTGGCGCGCACGGCGCGGCGGCACGGCGCGCGGATCGCCGTGGACGCCGCCCAGTACGTCCCGCACCGGCCGTTCGACATGACCGCGCTCGGCGTGGACTACGTCGCGTTCTCGGGGCACAAGCTGTACGCGCCGTTCGGCGCCGGGGTGCTGGCGGGACGGTCGGACTGGCTGCGCGCCGCGGCGCCGTACCTGAAGGGCGGCGGCGCCAGCGACTCGGTGACCGGGCACGGCGACCGGGTCCGCTGGTTCGCGGACGCGCAGCGGCGGCACGAGGCGGGCACCCCGAACGTGCTGGGCGCCATCGCCCTCGCCGCCGCCTGCGAGACCCTCGCCGCGACCGGCTGGGACGCGCTGGTCCGGCGGGAGGAGCGGCTGCTGGCCCGGTTGCGCCGCGGGATCGCCGCGCTGCCGGGCGTGCGGGAGCTGACGCTGTGGGGCGGGGGCGCGGCGCGCGTCGGGATCGTGTCTTTCGTGGTGGACGGGTGGAACGCGCGCGAGGCTGCGCTTACGCTGTCGGGGTCGTACGGCATCGGTGTCAGGGACGGGAAGTTCTGCGCGCACCCGTTCGTCCGGCATCTGCTCTCCGGCGCCGCCGCGGACGGCGCGGGGTGCGGCGAGGGCGACACGGCGGTGCGCGCCAGCTTCGGTCTGGGGACGAGTGAGGAGCACATCGACCGGCTCCTGGAGGCGCTGGCCGCGCTGGTCCGGGAGCCGCGCGGCTGAGGCGCGTTCCGCGGCCGCCGGGCGGTGCGGGGCGGGCGGTCCCGCCGGACGAGCGTCGATGGGGCGCTTTGGCCGTGTTCGCCCATGTAGCGTAAGGCGAGTCCGTAACTTGCGCGTCAAGAGTCCGGTCATCGGGCCCGGGACGGGCAGGATTGAGCCTCGCCGGGTCACCGGCGAGGCTCGGACGAGGCGGCGCGGACGGCGGCGCGGGATTGACGCAGGCGGGACTGATACAGGGGGTGGCGATCGTGGCCGACGCGTGGCGACCCACGTCGGAACTCGAGCGCCGACTGCAGGAGACGGTGCGGGCCGGGGACCAGGAGGGGTACTTCCGCGTCCTGGGGGAGAGCGAACTGGTGATCCCGGTGCCGCCGGACCTGGCCGATGAGGTGCTGGCCGACCGGGCGCAGGCGACGTGGCCGGTGCAGGAGGAGGAGGGCCGCACGCACGTGCTGGCCTACACCTCGGCGGCGGCGATGCGGGAGTGCCTCGGGCCGGCGTACCGGCATTTCCTGACGCTGCGGTTCAGCGACCTCGCCGAGACGTGGCCGGACGCCCGGTGGTGGCTGGCGGTCGACGCGCCGGCGCGCGGGGCGGACGAGGTCGTGCTGCCCATCGAGTCGCGGCTGCCGGCGTGGTTCATCAAGCAGGTGGTCGAGGGCGACAGCCGTCCGCCGAAGGTCGGCCGGGGCACCGTCGACCCGTTGCGGGACCCGCTGCGCGACGGTCGGCGGCCTCCGGCGCACGCGGCGGGCAAGGGCCTGGGCAAGCACGCCGCCCCGCCCGTGCCGCCCGTGCCGCCCGCTCCGCCGGTCCCGGCGGCTCCGCCCGGGCCGGTGACTCCGCCCGGGCTGCCGGCTCCGTTCGAGGCGGGCGGGCGCGACGAGCAGCCCGCGTCCCCGCCCGCGCGGACACCGTCGCACCCGCAGCCGCCGCCACCGGCCGTCGAGGAGACCGGCGTGCCCGGCCGGGACGGCGCGGCGGCCGGCCCGCCGCCCGCCGCGCCGCCTGCCGCGCCGCCCGACGCGCCCGCCGCACCGGCTGCGCCGGCCCCCCTCGCCGGGCCCGGCGCACCGGCCGCTCCGGACGCGCCCTCCGACGACCCGTCGCTGCCGCCCGACGGCGGGGTCGCCGCGGCGCTCGGCGCCGACACGACCGTGCCGCCGCCCGACGCCGCCGACGCCACGCGGCTCGACACCCCCGCCATCCCGAAGGACGCGACCGAGCCGCCCTCCGACACCACGACGCCCGCCGGCGGCGACGCGGCGCCCTGGGAGGAGTTGCAGGAGCAGCACCGCGACCTGCCGCGCGCCGAGCCGCGGCGGCCGGAGTTCCGTCCGGCCAACGACGTCGAGCGGGCGCTGCTGCGCGCCGCCGCCAACAACGACCACGACCTGTTCCTCCAGACGCTGGCGGACGCCGAGGTGCTGCTGCCGATCCCCGAGGACATGGACTACCTGCTGCGGCCGGGCCGTCCCGGGTTCCCGTGGCAGGCGCGGGAGATCGACGGGGCGTCGGTGATCCCGCTGTTCACGTCCCGGGAGCGGCTGGTGGACGCCGCGGCCGTCGCCGGAACGGGCACCGACTACATCACGCTGCCGTTCACCGTCGTGCTGCGCTACTGGCCGGACCGCGACCGGCCGCTGGCGATCAACTCCGGTTCGCCCGCGGGCGGCACGATCCTGGCCGAGCAGCTGCCCGGCCTGGCGACCTGGGCGGACCAGCGCGCGGCCCGCCGCATGTCGGAGTCCTTCGAGCCGCAGAACGACGTGGAGCAGCGCCTGTTCGACGCCGCGCTGCGCCGCGACACCGACGCCTTCTTCAAGGTGCTGCTGGGCGCACAGGTGCTCGTCCCGGCCGAGCAGGAGACGCCGTGGGGCATCACACCGGACGACGCCGAGTTTCCGTGGCGCCCGGTACCCGTCCACGGCAAGGTCTCCATCCAGCTGTTCACCTCGCTCAAGTGGATGACCGAGGCGATCGGGACGTCGCGGTTCGTGATGCCGAGCCTGCTGGAGATGGTGTCGGCGTGGCCGGACACCGAGTGGACGCTCGTCCTGAACCCCGGCACGCCCATCGACGCGACGATGCCCGGCGAGCAGGTCCGCGCCCTCAGCGGCCCGGCGCGTCCCGGCACGGACGCCGAGCGTCCGCCGCAGGCCTCGGACGCCGCCGCGGCCCCCGCCGCACCGCCGCCGGTGCCACCGGCCGCGCAGCCGGAACCGCGACCGCAGGCGGAGGCCGAGCCGCAACCGCTCGCGGAGCCGCTGCCGGAGCCGCCGCAACAGCCACTGCCCGAGCCGGAGCCGAGGCCCCAGGACGCCGTCGCGCCCGTCGTCCCCCCGCCGGCGGACCTCCCGAGCGCGCCCGCGCAGCCGGCGGACGTGCCCGCGGCACCCGAACCGGAGGCGCCGGAGCCGCAGGACGTCCCCGCCGCCTCGCCCGCGCCGCCCGCGCCCACACCGACGCCGACGCCGACGCCGACCGAGCCCATCCGCGCTGGGGACGCGCCGCCCGAGGTACGTCCAGCGCCTCCGCCCGAGGCCGAGTTCGAGCCCGGCAACCGCATCGACCAGGATCTGTACGAGGCGGCGCTCGCGGGCGACTCCGACGCGTTCCTGCGGGTACTGCTGGCCGCGAACGTGCTGGTCCCCATCCCCGCCGACGCGCCGCTGGAGGTCACCCCCGTCCAGCGGGAGTTCCGGTGGGAGGCGGCGCTGCGCGGCGACTCGGCCGTGCAGGTGTTCACCTCGCTGGTCCGGCTGCGGGAGGTGCTCCCGGAGTCCCGGTTCGTGTACGCCGACTTCCGCGAGCTCATCGGCTCCTGGCCGCGCGCCGACTGGGCCATGCTGCTCAACCCGGGCACCCGGATCGGCGCCTCGCTGCGCGGCGAGCAGGTGCAGGCGCTCAGCGAATGGGCCGTGCGGGTCGGGCTCGTGCAGCCGCGTCCCGAAGTCCCGCCCGCGCCGCCGGCCCCGCCCGCGCCGGCGCAGCAGCCGTACCCGTCGCTTCCGGCGGACGCGCACACGGCCAACCACGCCGGCGCCGACACCGGGACCACGGCCACCGACGTGCCGCTGCCCGCCGTCCCGGACCGGGACGCGCCCGCACCGCAGGCACCGCCCGCGCCAGGGCACGCCGCCGGGCCGGTGCCGGAACGCCCGGCGCCCGTGCCGCTGCCCGAGCCCGAGGGCGACCGCGTCGCCCAGCCCACGATCATGCAGAAGGTCGTGTCGCACCGGCACGTCGACTGGTACCTGGAGCAGGGCTACGACCGCGTCGGCGGGTTCGTCCACCCGATCTCCGACGTCGCCGAACTGCAGACGCCGATCCAGCTGTACGAGGCGCTCGGCCTGCTCTACGAGGACTCCCCGTTCCAGCCCGGCGACCAGGGCGTGCACGTCATCCGCTGGCCCGGCTACTGCCCGGACCTGTACCGCATCCCGTTCGGCGGGCAGACCGAGGAGGAGCTGGCGGCCTGGGGCGAGGACGGCTGGGTCATCGAGCGCGCACCCTTCCACGGCGGCGGCTTCGCGCCCGGCAGCGCCGGCTCCATCCGCGAGTACAAGGTCGACAGCGTCCGCCTGCCGTTCGGCGCGGAGATGTACTACCTGGGCGAGGACCGGTCGGAGCGGTTCGTGGCGATGTACGATCCCGACCGGCTGGCCTGGCTGCGTCCGGAGACGGGAACGGGCTGGCAGGAGGGCTGGGAAGGCCAGGCGGGACAGGGGGCGGCGCAGTGATCCGCGATGGTTACCTGGCGCGCTGGCTCGGCCGCGAGTTCGAGGCGTCCCCCGGCGCCGACGGAGAGATCCGGCTGTACGCGCCGGAGCCCACCGACGGTTTCGAGGAGCTGCGTCCCGGCCGTTTCCGGCGCGTCGTCCCCGCCTCCGAAGTGGAGGAACTGCGCTACATCCGCACCACGTGCACGTGGCGCGGCGAACGGTTCGTCGTCGTGGGCGAGCACGACGGCTGGTTGCGCGTTGAGTACTCCGGAGGCCGCGCCCCGGTCGCCGAACGTCTCGGTCTGGACCGGATCGACCACGGCGTGTGGCAGAGCTGGGCGCCGCGCGCCGAGATCGAGGAACTGCAGGAAGAATTCATCTGATCGCATGAAGATGCGGAGCACGGGGTTGCCTTGACGCACACATCCGTGTTCGCATGATTTCTGCGACCATCCCGGGGTAGGGCGTGCCCGGGCGCTCAACGAGGACGCGAGGCGCGACGGAGGTGCTGGGGCTGTGCTTCCCCGGTCGACAGGCAAACCGGTCTTCATCGGGCTCGGCACGGCGGCGATCCTCGCCGTCGGCGCCGCACAGGTCCAGGCGGCCGCCCCCGGGGAACCCGCCGTACCCGCGCTGGAAGTCGTGATCGACGCGCCTGAGCAGGGCAAGGCCGGAACGCCGGTGGAGCTGCGCGCGACGGTGAAGGCCGTGAACGGCGACGCCGAGGCCGTCAAGGTCACGTCGCTGACGGCCGTTGCCGAGCCCGCGACCGACGTCGACTTCAAGGGCGCGTGCGTACCGAGCTGCGACCTGACGCCCAAGCTCGCCGCCACCGCGACCGAGCCCATCCCGCTCACCTCGGTGACCGTGCCCGATTCCATCAAGAAGACGACCAAGGTGACGGTGACGTTCACGGTCGACTCCACCACCACCGAGGAGAAGGTCGCCACCAGAACGGTCACGTACACGCCGGTGAGCACGCCGACGCCGACACCGACGAAGACGTCCAAGCCGACGCCGACGAAGACGCCGAAGCCTTCGCCCACGCCGACGAAGTCGTCCGACAAGGACGACGACGATGACGACAACTCCGGCGGGTCGAGCGGGTCGAGCGGGTCCGGGAGCGGGTCGGGGTCGTCGTACACGCCGCCGACGCCGAACGGGTCGTTCAACACGCCGAGCGCTCCGGCGAGCCCGCAGGTGGCGCTGCCGCCGATCGCCCCGCCGAGCCCGTCGGTGGCTCCGCAGACGGCGCCGACTCCCGAGAGCCGGCTGCGCAACAACAAGGCGCCCGTCGCGCAGGACCTCACGTTCGAGCGGATGGCGAGCACGCAGGTCGCGTGGCTGGCGGCGCTGCTGGTCGCGTTCTCGCTGCTGATGACGCAGCTGCGGCTGGGCCGCCGCCGCCCCGTACCGGTGTCGGCGCGGACGGCCCGGGCGACCGGACGGTCCAAGGGCCACCACCGGCGTCCGCGTCGCGGCCTCTTCGGCAAGTGAGCGCGGCTCAGTAGCGCATCAGGGCGTGACAGGCGATGGCCGCCGCGGCGACGACGTTGAGGGAGTCGACTCCGTTGGCCATGGCCGTGCCGCTCATGGGGATGCAGACCCGTTCGTCGGCCTCGGCGAGCCAGCGTGAGGAGAGCCCGTCGCCTTCGGCTCCGAGGAGGAGCGCGACGCGTTCGCCCAGGGCGGCCTTGTCCAGTGGCACGGCGGACTGGTCGGGGGTGAGCGCGAGCAGCGTGAACCCGGCCGTCTTCCGGAGTACGTCGAGGCCGTCGCGCCAGCTGGTCATGCGGGCGTACGGGATCGCGAAGACGGCGCCCATCGACACCTTGACGGCGCGCCGGTAGAGGGGGTCGGCGCAGCGCGGCGACAGGACGATCGCGTCGATGCCGAGCGCGGCGGCGCAGCGGAAGATGGAGCCGACGTTCGCGTGGTCGACGAGGTCTTCCAGGACGAGGATGCGGCGCGCTCCGGCGACGGCGTCCTCGACGGGCGGCAGGGGCAGCCGTTCCATCGAGGCGAGCGCGCCGCGGTGGACCTGGAATCCGGCGACGGCCTCCACGGTGGCGTCGTCGGCGACGTACACCGGGGCGTCGACGGCGTCGAGCAGGTCGGCGAGGGGCTCCACCCAGCGGCGGGCCATCAGGAAGGAGCGCGGCGGGTGGCCGGTGCCGACGGCGCGGCGGATGACCTTCTCGCCCTCGGCGATGAACAGCCCGTGCTCGGCCTCCAGGCTCTTGCGCAGGTTGACGTCGCGCAGCCGCACGTAGTCGGCCAGGCGCGGGTCATCCGGGTCGGAGACGGGAACGAGTCGGGCGGGCATGCTCCAATTCTGCCGCGCCGGTCTTCCGCCCCGGACGCGAGCCCCGGTGGGGCCCGGTGAGCCTTGTCAGGGGAGGCGGATCTCGGCGACGACGGCGCGGTGGTCGCTGCCGCGGACGTCGTGGACGGTGAGTTCGGTCACGGCGCAGCGGCGGTCGACCAGGATGTGGTCGATGGTGATGGGCGGCTTCGGTTCGCCGAGGCCCCAGGTCGGGATCAGCCCGGCGCCCGTGCGGTCGGCGGCGTCGGCGTAGCCGCGGCCGATCAGGTTCCGCAGCGTGGCGTGGTCGAGGGTGGCGTTGAAGTCGCCGGCGAGGATCCGCACCGGTCCCCGGCCTCCGGTGGCCGGCGCGGCCGCGGGGAGCAGTTCGATGTCGTGCTTCCAGGCCGTGTACGCCCTGGACGAGATCGGCGGCACCGGGTGCACGGCGGTGACCTCCACCGAGCGTCCTCCCGGAAGGGTGAGCGCGGCCCTGGGGGTGGCCATCTGGGTGGGGCCGGGCGGCGCCAGCTCGCGCAGCGGGAGGCGGGAGTAGAGGCCGGAACCGGACGCGCCCCACCGCGCGTCGACGACGGAGTGCGGCAGCGACCGGGCGAGTCCGGCGCGCTCGTAGCGGCGGGCCGCCTCGGGAGGGAGTTCTTGCAGGCTGAGCACGTCGGGACGGGAGCGCCGGACCAGTTCGGCCAGTTCACCGGCGTCGACCTCGCCGAAGAAGAGGTTGACGCTCATCACGCGCAGCGCCGGGCCGTGCGCGGCGGGCTGTCCGCCGCCGACCGCGCGCGGCGCGACCGCGGCCACCAGTGACAGCGCGATCGCGGCGGCCGTCGCCGCGGCCCACCGGCGGCGGGTCAGCAGCGCGACCAGGACGGGGATCGGCGAGGCGGCGACCACGAACGGTGTGAGGGCCAGCAGCGGGGCCGCGGCGGCGCCGATACCGGGGATCCGGTCGCCGCCCGCCAGCCGCAGCACGGCCCAGCTTCCCCAGCCGATGACGCCCGCCCAGGCGAGCAGCGGCCGCCAGCGGGCGGGCTCGTCGACGCGGGCGGCCGGCTTCGGCACGGTCCCCCGCTCGGCGGGCCGCTCCGTCGGCTCTCGCGACGGCCCTTCCTTCGCGGGCGACTCTGCGGGCGACCGATCCTGCGGCTGTTCCTGCGGCACGGTCATGTCGCTCACGGCAATCCCCTCGTCGGCCGTGCACCCCGCACGGGGGAGACGCTCCGCCCCCCGGAGGCCCCGATGTTCTGACGTCCGGACGGCGCGGGGAGTTGCCGTGCCGTCGCGTACGGCCCCGAACGCGGTGCGTGACAACGCCGACGGCGATCGTCGAATCCTACAGAGTCGAGCGTATGACCTGCATGGTCTGCCGATATGAGTTCTTTGTAACCTTCCGTTCGTACTACTACAGTGCCGGGGAACATCGAGGGATTAGGGTGAATCGAGGGCAATCGTGAGTGGACGTCATAGAAATGACATCCCGGACGAGCCGCCGGGCGGTGACGGGCACGACGCGTCCATGCCCGTCTTCGGCCCCGCCAACGACGGTTCCTCCGACTGGTTCGGCGCGCCGCCGGGCCGTCCCGAGCAGCCCCTCCCTCAGGGTCAGGCCGGACCGCCGGGCGGCCCCGGGCAACCCGGCGGCGGCCCCGGCGGCCCCGGCGGGCCGGGACAGCCGGAACAGCCGGGCCGACCGGGACAGCCTGGCCAGTACGGCGCGAGCGGTGGAGCCGGTGAGCCCGACTGGGCCGTCCAGCGACCGCCGGGAGCCGCGCCGTTCTCGGGTGCTTCCGACGCGGGCGGGTACGGTCTCGGCCGCGGCTCGTCCGGTGGCGGCTACGGCCAGGCGTCCTCGTCCTCTCCCCTCGGCGCTCCCGTTCCCTCCGAGCCCCCCGGTTCCGGATACGGCGAGTACGACTCGATCCGCAGTTCCGACGGCGGTCCGACCGGGGCGGGCAGGTCGTCGTCGCCGTACGGCGGCGGCGGTTCCGGCCCGTACGGCACGGGCGGCGGCTCGGGCGACTACGGACGGGGCTCCGGCGGGTACGGCACCGGCTCGGGCGGATATGGCAGCGGCTCGGGCGGCTCGGGCGGGTACGGAGGCCCCGGCGGCCCGTCCAGTTCGTCCGGCTCGGGCGGTTACGGCACCGGCGGCTACGGGACGCGTCGCAAGAAGCGCCGCAGCGCGACCGCTCTCATCGGCCCGATGGCGGGCGCGGTCGGCCTCGCGGTGCTGCTCGGCGTGGGCGTGTACGCGTTCGCCGGGGCCGGCGCCGACTGCGACAGCGGCGACGCCATCACCCTGAACGTGGCCGCCGCCCCCGACATCCAGCCCGCCGTCGTCAAGGCGGCCGAGCGCTTCAACGACGCCAGGAACGAGTCCGGCGGCAAGTGCGTCAAGGCGACCGTCACCAAGTCCGAGCCGGCCGCCGTCACCACGCTGCTGTCCGGGCAGGGCGTCGCGACCGGCTCCAACCAGCGCCCGGACGTGTGGATCCCCGACTCCTCCCTGTGGACGTCGCTGGCCGGCGGCTCGGCGAAGGGCAAGGGGGCCGTCCAGACCACCAAGACCTCGCTCGCCAGCAGCCCGATCGTGGTCGGCCTGCCGCAGACGCTGGCGGCGCAGCTCAAGCGGCAGGGCGTCACCGCGACGCCGTCCTGGGACAACCTGCTCAAGGCCGCGGGCGGCACCGCGGGCGGCGGCGTCACCAAGAACCAGATGATCCCGCAGGGCGCGGTCCGGCTGCTGGTGCCCGACCCGGCGCGCAACGGCGCGGGCATGGGCGCGCTGATGGTGACCAGCACGCTGCTCACCAACGACCCCAACCGCGAGTCGATCTTCACCGGGATCGTGCGTACCGTCCGCGAGAGCACGCTGCCGACCGTGGACGCCCAGTTCGCCCAGTTCAGGAAGGGAAGGACCGGCAAGCAGCCGATCTCGCTGTCGTCGGAGCAGGCGTTGTGGGCCTACAACCGGAAGCGCCCGGCCGAGCCCGCGGTGGCGCTGTACCCGGTCGAGGGCACGCTGTCGATGGACTACCCCCTGGCGGTGACCGCCACCGACGACGGCAAGCGGGAGGCGGCCCGGCTGTTCGAGAAGGCGATGAACAGCGAGGCGACCCGCAACGACGTGCGCGCGCTCGGGTTCCGCGCCCCCGACGGCAAGGCGCCGGCCGGGTTCGACGCCAGGTTGGGGGTCAGCCCGTCCCGGCCGCGGCAGCTGCCGCAGCCCAAGGCCACCGAGGTGGCGGCGGTCATGCAGTCCTGGGCGAAGCTGTCGCTGGGCCTGCGCATCCTGACGCTCATCGACGTGTCCGGTTCCATGGCGGAGGCGGTCGGGCCGAACACCAACCGGCTGCAGGCCATCGCCCAGGTCTCCCAGGGCGGACTGGCGATGATGTCGAACGACACCGAGCTCGGGCAGTGGCTGTTCTCCACGAACATGCAGGGGCGTCAGGACTGGCGGGAGACGGTGTCGATCGGCCCGCTCGGCGAGCGCATCGGCTCCATCACCCGGCGCAACCTGGTGCTGTCCACGCTGCAGCAGATGCGTCCCAAGCCCGACGGGGACACCGCCCTGTACGACGTCGTGCTGGCCGCGTACAAGAGGATGAGCGACACCTTCAAGCCGGAGTTCGGCAACTCGATCCTGTTGCTGACCGACGGCAAGAACGACGACGCCGACGGACCGACGTTGAAGGAGACGCTGTCCAGGCTGGAGGACATGAAGGACCCGAACAAGCCGATCCAGATCAACATGATCGGGTTCGGCAACGGGGTGGACCGCAACGAGCTGGAGCGGATCACGAAGGCGACCGGCGGCGCGACGGCGGTCGCCATGACGCCGCAGGAGATCTCCAAGATCTTCCTCCAGATGCTCTCGCGGCGCATCCAGAACTAATCCATCCGATCCCCCATCACCGTCTCTGACCTGGAACCATCCCCGCCGGCCCCGTCGGCTCCGAAATCTCCGAGATTTCTCGGCCAACCCGTGTCAACCGGACGCGGACGCCGCTCGTCTTGTATTCGGAGGCCCGACGGGGAGCGGGGCCGTCGGGCCTCCGACCTACCCCGCCCACCATGCGGGGCAGTCCCCGGTCAGGGGCAGACGAGAGCCGCGGAGCGATCGAGTCCGATCCCCCGGATGTGGTTCCACAGGCCGTCGAACGGCCGTTGATGTCTCCCCCCGCAGGAGGACCTTGTGTCCGGTTGGTCCAGTTCCGGTTGGCCGAGTCCCGACCGCGCGGACGACGAACGCCTGGCGCGCTCGCTGGCCGCCGGGAACGACGCCGAAGCCCTCATCAAGCTCCTCGACCGTTATGCAGCGCGACTGTACGACTACTGTCACGCTCTGCTGCGGGACCAGGAGTCGGCCGCCGGCGCCCTGCACGACGCCGTCCTGGCCGCGTACGCGCACGCCGGGCGGCTGTACGATCCCTCCCTGTTCCGCGGCTGGCTGTACGCGCTGGTCCGCAACGAGTGCCTGCGCCGCCTGCAAGACCCGGACCGCCCGGCCGAGCGGTACGAGGCGCCCGAGGTCGAGGACGTGTTCCTGGACGCCGACGAGCGGGCGCAGCGCCAGGAGACCCGCAGGCTGGTGCACAACGCGCTGGCGGGGCTGCGCGGCCGCGAGCGCGAGGCGCTCGACCTGCTGCTGCGGCACGGTCTGGACACCGTGGAGATCGGCGGGGTGCTGGGCGTGCCGCCCCAGGAGGCCGAGCAGCTGGCCGCCGAGGCCCGGCACCGGCTGGACGACGCGCTCGCCGCGGTCGTCATCGCCCGGGACGGGCGCGCGGACTGCCCGGCCGTCGCGGCGCTGACCGAGGGCGGCGAGTGGCCGCTGCCGCAGGCGGTCGCGCGCAAGGTGATCCGGCACATCAACACGTGCGCGACCTGTACCGAGCGGCGGCACCGCACGGTGTCCACGGCCGGTCTGCTGCAGGCGCTCCCGGTCGCGCTGATGCCCGCCGACCTGCGCGGGCGCATCCTGGCGACGGCGACCGACCCCGCGTACGCTGCCGACCTGGCGGCGATCGCGCACGCGGCCGAGCCGTTCGACGGGCACGGCTGGCCGCTGCCCGCCGAGCGCGCCCCGTCCCGCGGCGAGGAGCCGCGCCGGTCCGGGCCGCCGCGGCTGTGGCCGGCGATCGCCGCCGCGGCGGCGGTGATCGTGCTGGCGGTGGGCGCGTTCATGGTGCTGCCCGGCTCGTCGCAGGACCGCACGGGCGCCGCAGGCCCGAGCGCGGGCTCGTCGGCGCCGGGGCCGTCGGAGTCGCCCGCGGACCCGTCGGAGTCGCCGTCGGACTCGCCGACGCCGACCCCGACCACCACGTCCCCGACTCCGACGCCGACGGTGACGACGCCGAGTCCGACGCGCACGCGCGCGTCCCGGACGCCCTCGCCGACCAGGACGTCCAGGCGGCCGTCGGTCGGCAGCCTGTCGGTGCGGGGCTGCGACATCGATCCCGGTGAGCGGGCGTGCCCGATCACGGTGTCGGCGGTGGGTGGCCCGGTGAACTGGGCGGTCACCGGCACGAGCGGCGGCGTCCAGGCGGGCGGCGGCGGGCGGCTGGCCGCGGGCGCGTCGACGACCGTGACGGCGTCGCGTCCCGACTGCGACGACGGCGGCTCGGGCGGCGGCTCGGTCTCCTTCGCGCCCAGCGGCTCGGCGGTGGTGTCCTGGCAGTGCCGTTTCGACGGCGGCCCGGGCGGTCCCGACGGCGGCTGACACGGCGGCGGCTGACGCACCGACCGACACGCCGACCGACACGCCGACCGGCGCGGCTTCGTGAAAAGGCGACGGCCCCCGGCCCGCCGGGGGTCGTTTTGTGCGGAACGTTTCATACATCCGCTTCAACCAGATTTTTCCGATTCGTCGCGCATTCGGAAACCGGCCCGTGACGTGCCGTTATGTTCACGGGCCGTGTTACACCGGTCACACGAATCCCCCAAGATGCAGAAATCTCCCCTGTTTGGTGGCAAGATCGGGCAACCGGAGCGCCATGACAAGCGTCAGGGCCTCCTCGGGGGCACATCCGAGATCATCGATCACCTGGGAGGATTCCCGTGTCCGCTGGGCCAGGTCCCGGTCAGTTCGACGATCCTCGGCTGGCGGATGCGTTGCGTGCCGGCGACGTCATCGCGCTCACCGAGGTCTACGACACCTACGCGCCGTTCCTCTTCGACTACTGCCACGGGTTGCTGCGCGACCGCGTGGAGGCGGCGGGGGCGCTGCGCAACACGCTGATCATGGCGCGCGAGCACGTCGGGCGCCTGAGCAATCCCGAACGGCTGCGCGGCTGGCTGTACGCGCTCGCCCGCAAGGAGTGCATGCGCCGGCGGGAGAGCCCGAACCGGCACACCGGGCAGGAGGCGCCCGAGGCCGACGACGGCGACCTCACCGAGGAGCAGCTCGCCCGGCGCGAGGAGCGGCGGGCGCTGGCGCACAGCGCGCTGGCCGCGCTGAGCGGCCGCCAGCGCGAGGCGATCGACCTGGCGGCCCGGCACGAGCTGGACGCCACCGACCTGGCCGGCCTCTTCGGCATCCCGCAGGACGAGGCCGCGCAACTCCTCGACGAGACCCACGAGGACCTCGGCATCGCGCTGCACGCCGCGCTGATCGCCCAGAACCACTGGGAGGACTGCCCCAGCGTCTCCGCGCTCACCGAGTCGTGGCCGCTGGCGCCGCAGGCCGCCCGGTCGCTGATCAGGCACGTGGACAGCTGCCCCACCTGCGGCGGCCGGGACACCCCGCCGCTGCCCGCCGACCGGCTGCTGGCGGTGCTGCCCATCGCGGCCATCCCCGGCGAGCTGCGGCTGGACGTCCTCACCGCGGCGACCGCCGCCGACCGCGCGGACAACCGGCGGGCCATCGCCGCCTACGCAGAGCCGTTCACCGCCCGCGGCTGGCCGGTCCCCTACCAGCCGCCACCACCGCGCGCCCGCGACCGCAACCCGTCCGGGCGGCGCAACGGCCGGCTGTTCGCCGCGATCGGCGGCGGGGTCGCGGCCATCGCCCTGGTCGCGGTCGCGATGACCGCCATCGGCGGCGCCGGGGCCAACGAGAACACCGGCGCGACCGGCCCGGACTCGCCCGGCACGTCGGCGGACCCGTCGGCCCCCGGGCCCGACCCGTCCATCCCGGCCGGCATGGACCCGAGCGAGTCGGTGTCGCCGTCGGTGTCCTCGACCAGCGCGTCGCCGTCGGAGAGCCCGTCGCCGTCGGAGACCCCGACGACCGAGTCGCCGACCCCGCGGCCCAGCACGTCCAAGCCCAGGCCGCCGCGGCCGGGCACCCTGTCGGTGGCCGGCTGCAGCATGGGCGTGAACGAGTCGTGCACCATCCGGATCACCGCCGTCGGCGGCGCGGTGAACTGGAGCGTCACCGGCACCTCCGGCGAGGTCAGCGCGGGCGGTTCCGGACGGCTGGAGGCGGGGCAGTCCAGAGGCGTGCGGGTGTCCCGCACCAACGGGCTGTGCTGGGGCAAGCGGAGCGGCTCGGTGTCGTTCTCTCCCGGCGGCACGGCCTCGGTCTCCTACTGCTGAGACGGGACGGGCCGTCCGGGCGGATCTCCCGGACGGCCCCCGTCCACCGCCCGTCGCCGGACGGGGTCTCAGCTCACCAGACCGAGCCCGCGTCCAGGATGTCGTGCGCTCGCCGCAGCAGCACCGGAACGCCCTCGCCGATGCTCTCGAACCCTTCGCCCACCGTCGCCTTCTGCAGGTAGCGGGCGTGGATGCCCTCCAGGATCGCGGCGAGCTTGAAGCAGGCGAACGCGAAGTAGAAGTCCAGCGCGCCCAGGTCGAACCCGCTCAGCTCCGCGTAGCGCTCGGCGAACCTGCGGCGGTCGTGGAACCCGGGCGCCCTGGTGATCGTCCCGCCGACCGGCAGGATCTCCGACTCGGAGTCGGCCGCCTCCGCCCAGTAGACCAGGGTCAGGCCGAGATCGGACAGCGGGTCGCCCAGCGTCGACATCTCCCAGTCGACCACGGCCGCGATCTCGGGACGGGGCTCCAGCCGCGCCAGCGCGTTGTCGAGCCGGAAGTCGCCGTGCACCAGCCCGGTCAGCCCCGCCGGGCCGTCCCCGCTCTCCGGGATCCGCTCCGCGAGCCGCGCGACGAGCCGGTCGTACTCGGGCAGGTCGCGTTCGGCGCCGGCGGCCCGGACGGCCTCCTGCGAGCTGTCCCACTGCTTGCCCCAGCGCCTGAGCTGGCGGGCCATGTAGCCCTGGGGCCGGCCGAAGTCCTCCAGCCCGGTCGCGGCCAGGTCCACGGTGTGGATCGCGGCGAGCGCCTCGGCCAGCCGCTCGCTCAGGGCGGCGGCCTGCTCGGGCGTCATGCCCGCGGCGTCCTGGGTGCTGCGCAGGACGCGGCCGTCCACGAAGTCCATCAGGTAGAAACGGGCCCCGATGACCTCTTCGTCGTCGCAGAACGCCAGCGTGGCCGGCACCGGCACGTCGCTGCCCCTGCCGAGGGCGGACAGCACGCGGTACTCGCGGCCCATGTCGTGCGCGGTCGGCAGCACGTGGCCGAGCGGGGGGCGGCGCAGCACGATGCGGCGTCCGCCGTCGAGGGTGATCCCGTAGGTCAGGTTGGACCGCCCGCCCGCGATCAGGTCGATCGCGGTGATCCGGCCGGTGCCGGGGAGCGCGCGTGCCAGCCAGTCCGCCAACCGGGGGACGTCGATGCCGGGGACCCCGGCCGGAAGTTCAGCGTCAACGGTCATGACCCATTATTAGAACGTGGCTCGGTCGACCGTGTGAAGCCCACCCCTCACCAAGCCCCGGACCGCCCTCGGAAGGGCCGCGCGGGCCGCCCGCGGAAGGGGCGCGCGGAGTGGCCGCACGGCCCCTCCTGCGTGGCGGCAACGGATGATCTCCGTAGCCGCTTCGTAACTCCTCGGCCACTTCTGGCCGTTCGCCGCAAATTACTTTCAAGGATGCTGAGGGTCATCCGCCACCTGCGCCAACGCGGACCCGCCCGGCCTCCACCGCGTCGCGCACGCCCCAACACGGTGTCCCGAGCGTAATTCACCATGCCCGGAGGGTACGCAGCGGCCCCCCGAGTCGATCAAAATGGGACCCACTGGACAGCACCCCTGTCGGCCGTCGAAACAGCCCATGGCGGCAGGCTGGACTTATAAGTCCGGCTGGGCTACGAACGAGGACTAGAACGAACAACTACGCCATTCGGGGCCAGACCGCCCGATTGGGGGGGACACACCGTGGCAGACGCATGGCTGCCGGGAGTCGGACGCATGCCCGTGAAACAGGACGGTGGAGCCTTGCGAGGGGGTGCGCCACGCGTCGTCTGGTTCAGCAGCGAGTCCGATCCGCGCGTGGTCTCGGCCCGCTCCGTCGCCGCCGACCTGCTCCGCGAGGAGACGCCGGCGCACCTGGTATGGAACCCGTGCTCGGGAGAGATCATCCAACTGGTCCCGGTGACCCGTGCGGGCGGGTTGCTGGAGGGCACGGTCGGCCATGAGGGCCGGGTGTGCGTGCAGGTGATGGTCGTGGGCCACGCCCGCGACCCGTTCACCGCCACCCTGCTGAACGGCCTCGACGCCATCATGGGCTGGCTGGACGCGTGGGGGGTCGTCCGGCGCTGGCCGGCCGGTCCGCCGCTGCCGTCCCCGCAGTCGTACCACTCCAAACGGGGCCGCCGGGACTGGGCGCGCGGCGGTCACTTCGGGGCCTCCCAGGTGCCCGGCCTGCACCGGCCCGATCCGGGCGGCATCGACATCCGCCGGGTCACCGGCCCGGACACCCCGGTCACCGCGCTCCCGAGGCAGCACCCGATCCCCGGGCAGCGGGAAACCCGGCCCGTCCCGGTACGGGAGGCGCCGGTGGGGGACACGCCGCGGCCGGTAACCGTACGGGACTCTCCAGATCTTCTCCCCCACCAGGACGCTCCCGAACCTGTACCGGCGCAGAACATCCCCGAGCCCGCGGCTTTGCAGGACGTCCCGGAGCCGGTGTCCTTGCAAGACGTCCCCGAGCCTGCGGCTTTGCAGGACGTGCCCGCGCCGGTGACCGCGCAGGCGGGGACGAACGGCAGCACCGTGGCCGTCCCACTCCCGCGGAGGGCCCACCCACTGGGAGCGGTGGTGTCCGTGGCCCAGCACCATCCGCTGGGGAACACCACCGATCCCCTAGACACCGCATGCGCGCCCCAGGCGACACCAGAGGACGTCAAGGCCCTGCCCCTCTACCCAAGGGGCGCACCCCCATCGCGCCGGATCTCGGCACCGCTGGCGACTTCGGCCCCGCCCCCGACGGGTGGCGCCGCGGCCCCTACGCCGGCGCCCGCTCCCCCTTCATCGAACGCAACACCAGTTCCCGAACCAGCGAGCATGCGGTCCTGAGTTCACCCGTGCTCGTCGCCGCCCCGTAGCCGATCACCAGCCCGGACACGGCGCGGGCACCGGCGCAGTGGCGTTCGAGGTCATCCAGCAGCACCCCTTGTAGGGACGCCTCGCGCACCACTTTCCCGGTGACCGCCTGCGGGAGCTCCACCACCAAGTGCAGGCCGGCGGTGTCACCGCGCAACGGCAGCCCGTCCAAGGCCTGCGTCACCACCGCACGGCGCCGCGCGTACTCGGCACGCATGCGCCTTACATACCGGTCCAGGTCTCCGCGTTCGAGCAAGACGCGGAGGGCCTCCTGAGGGCCGACGGCCGTGCGGTCGCTGAGCTCTTCCCTGCGCCGCGCGACCGCCTGGATGAGGTCGGGACGGGCCACCAGCCAACCGACCCCCATGTTCGAGGTGAGAATCTTGGACGCGGTCCCGAGGTAGACCACCACCTCAGGGTCGAGGCCGTAGAGGGCGGGCAGCGGTGCAACGTCGTACCGGAACTCCCCGTCGTAGTCGTCCTCGACGACCAGGCCCCCGGTGCGCCGTGCCCAGCCCAGCAGGGCCTGGCGGCGCGGCACGGGAAGCACCCCGCCCAAGGGGTACTGGTGGGACGGCGTCGTATAGACCAGCTTCAGGTCGTCAGGGAGCCCGTCCACGAGAAGCCCGTGCTCGTCCACGGGGCACGGCACCACCTCCATGCCTCGCGCCTGTAGCACCTGGCGCGCCTTGGCGTAGCCCGGCTCCTCCACGCCCACCCGGTCGCCAGGGCTCAGAACGGTCGCCGCGAGCAGATCCAGCCCGTTCGTGGCGCCCCGGGTGACCAGCAGCCGTTCGGCGGTGCACGCCACACCCCGGCTACGGCGCACGTAGTCCGACAGTGCGACGCGCAGGCCGTGCAGCCCCCACGGCTCCCATCTGAGGGGCGGCGCCACCGTCGCCGCCTGCCTCCAGGCACGCCTCCACGCAGGCGTGTTCAGTGCCCCGACCCAAGCGACCCCAGGCCGTAGGTCAATCCGCGGCCCGTCCTCCCCACCACCCCCGCGCGTGCTTGCCTCAGGCTGGGGCGTCTCAGGGCCTGGCGGCTCGAAGGCGATGTCCGCCACGAACGTCCCCGACCCGTGCCTGCCCTCCAGCCAGCCCTCGGCGTACAACTGCCCGTAGGCCTCCATGACCACCGTCCGGCTCACCCCGAGCAGCCCGGCCAACGCCCTGCTGGACGGCAGCCGCTCCCCAGCCAGTAGGCGTCCCTCCCGCATCGCGGCCCGCAACTGTAAGGCGAGTTGCTCGTTCAGAGCCTGGGCAGAGGCACGCTCCACCGACAAGGGCAGGTCGAAGGTCGTCCCCCGCAAAGTGGTCTCCACGTATCGGCGCCAAGTGGCCCTACAGGCCATGCCACTTCCTTCCTAGCGTAGAACCCATGAGCAGCACACCCCTGTCGTCGACAGCCCGCAGCCGCCTCGGCCGTTACAGGAACGAACGCGCCCGCACCGACCGCTCCGCGCTCTACGAGATCCTTGACGAGGGGCGCATCTGCCACCTCGGCGTGGTCATCGACGGCTCCCCCAGGGTCATCCCCACCGGGTACGGCCGATCGGGCGACACCCTCTACCTCCACGGCTCCACGGGGGCAAGCAGCCTCCTCGCGGGGCCGTCCCAGGACATCTGCGTCACGGTGACCCACTTCGACGGCATCGTCCTGGCCCGCTCCCTGTTCCACCACTCGGTGAACTACAGGAGCGCCGTCATCTTCGGCACGCCCCACCGCCTCATCGGCGACGACGAGAAGCTCGCGGGCCTCCGCGCCATCACCGAAAGCCTCGCCCCGGGCCAGTGGGACGTGGCCCGGCAGCCCACCCCCAAGGAACTGGCCGCCACCACCGTCCTGGCGCTCTCCCTGGAGGAAGCGTCCGTGAAGGTACGCCAGGGCCCTCCCGTAGACGACGAAGAGGACCACGCCCTGGACCTCTGGGCGGGCGTCCTCCCCGTCCGGCAGGTCTTCGGCGACCCCGTCCCGGACCCCCGGCTCCGCCCCGGAATCCCCGTCCCGCCCCACATCACAGCGCGGTGACCGGGCGCCCACAAGGGTAAAGTCGATCATTGCTCGATGACCCGCGCGGTCGTTCCTGGTCGTAGGGTTGACCCATGAACGAGCGGCTGGTCTGGATCGACTGCGAAATGACGGGACTCGACCTGCGCAACGACGCGCTGATCGAGATTGCGGCTCTGGTGACGGACAGCGAGCTCAACATCCTGGACGCGGGCGTCGACGTTGTGATCAAGCCGCCGCAGGAGGCGGTCGCCCAGATGTCCAAGGTCGTCCGCGACATGCACACCACCTCCGGGCTGCTGGACGTCCTGCCCGGCGGCGTCACCCTGGCCGAGGCCGAGGAGACCGTGCTGCGCTACATCCGCAAGCACGTCAAGGACGCCAACAAGGCCCCCCTGTGCGGCAACTCCATCGCCACCGACCGCTCGTTCCTGGCCCGCGACATGCCCGCCCTGGACGCCCACCTGCACTACCGCATGGTCGACGTCTCCAGCATCAAGGAGCTCGCCCGCCGCTGGTACCCGCGGGTCTACTTCGCCAGCCCGGAGAAGAAGGGCGGCCACCGCGCCCTCGCCGACATCACCGAAAGCATCCAGGAGCTGCGGTACTACCGTTCTGCGATCTTCGTCCCGCATCCTGGCCCCGACTCGGAGACCGCGCGCGCCCTCGCCGCCAAGATCGTGGGCAACGCCTGAAAACCAGGTGGCCAATCACCCTCCCGGAACCGCTACACTCTTGGAAGCCGGGTTCACGTCCCGGCCACGGTGGGTGTAGCTCAGTCGGCAGAGCACCAGGTTGTGGTCCTGGATGTCGCGGGTTCGAATCCCGTCACTCACCCCGAGAAAAGGGCCTGGCCGCCAGCGATGGCGACCAGGCCCTTGATCATTTCTCCGCACGTGTAACCGCACCTCTCACGGGCAGACCTTCCCCCGACTACGCAGCGTCGCCGGGAGGCATCCGTGAAGATCGGCTACAAGCTCTTCGCCGAGGCGTACGACCCCAAGGAGATCGTGCGGCAGGCCCGTGAGGCCGAGCGGGCCGGCTTCGACTTCGTCGAGATCAGCGACCACTACCATCCCTGGCTCTACAGCCACGGGCACAGCGGCTTCGTCTGGTCGATGCTCGCCGCGGCCGCCGCCGGAACCGAACGGATCGGCCTGGCCACCGGGGTGACCTGCCCGTTCATCCGCTACCACCCGGCGATCATCGCGCAGGCGGCGGCCACCACCGCGATCCTGTCCGACCACCGCTTCACCCTCGGCGTCGGGTCCGGCGAGCGCCTCAACGAGCACGTCACCGGCGCCCCCTGGCCGTCGATCACCGTCCGCCACGAGATGCTCCGCGAGGCCCTGGAGATCATCCGCCTGCTGTGGTCGGGCGGATACCACTCCTACGAGGGCAAGCACCTCACCCTGGACGACGCCCGCGTGTTCGACCTGCCGTCCGAGCTCCCGCCCGTCATCGTGGCCGCCGCGGGCGACCGCGCCGCCGAGATCGCAGCGGCCCACGGCGACGGCCTCTTCGCCACGGAGGCCGACGCCGACGTGATCGCCGCGTACACCCGGGCGGGCGGCGCCGGCCCCCGCTACGGCGAGGTCCCGCTGGCCTACGCCAAGGACGAGGGCACCGCCGCCGCGTCCGCGCACCGCCTGATGCGCTTCGGCCTGACCGGCTGGAAGGTGCAGTCCGAACTCCCCAACCCGATCAACTTCGAGGCCGCCACCGCGCCGATCACCGAGGACGACATGCGCGGCGTCTTCGCCTGCGGCCCCGACCCCGACCGCCACGTGGAGGTCGTCCGCCAGTTCACCGACGCGGGCTTCGACCACCTCGCCCTCATGAACGCCGGCCCCGACGTCGACGGCTTCTTCGACTTCTACGCCACCGAGCTGTCAGGCAGGCTCGTCGACTCCTGATGATCGGCCGGTTATGCTCCGACCCTATAAACCGCCGCTGACCCCCACCGGAGCCGGGATGAGTGTCGACGAAACGGCCCCCCTGCGCGTTCTCGTAGTGGACAACGACCCCCGCGCCCGCGCCGACGTGGTCTCCCTGCTGGACGGAAGCACCGAGCTGGAGGTCGTCGCCGAGACCTCCGACGACGTGATCACCCTCGCCGAACGCCTGCGGCCCGACATCGTCCTCCTGGCCCCCCACGCGGCCCACCACACCGCCCCCCTCAGCCGCGCCTCCCGCGTCTTCGTCCTGGCGTCCGACCAGGCCGCCGCCGAACCCGCCCTCCGCGCCGGCGCCTGCGGCCACCTCGTCCCCGGCTCCTTCACCGTCCCCGACCTGATCCGCGGCCTCCGCGACGCCAGCCGCCACACCCTGGGCCTGTCCGCCCGCGAGGCCGAGGTCATGGACCTGATCGCCAGCGGCCGCTCCAACGGCGAGATCGCCCGCCAGCTCTTCCTCAGCGAGAAGACCGTGAAGAACCACGTCAACCGCATCTACTCCAAGCTGGGCGTCGGCTCCCGCGCCACCGCCATCGCCCTCTGGCGCGGCATGATGAGCGTCCTCCCGGCCGAGGACTAATCGATTCGCACTGGTCCGCACGTCCTGCTAACCTTCTTCCTGTCGCCAGGAGGGACGCACCACCCCCCTCCAGACCGACAGGCGCCGTTAGCTCAATTGGCAGAGCAGCGGACTCTTAATCCGCGGGTTCGGGGTTCAAGTCCCTGACGGCGCACCCCGTCTGACCTGGGCATTCGCAGTAAGATCGCGAATGCCCATCGGTCTTTATGGGCCACTTCGTCCCCCCACGCTGCTCGATGTTCGCTCGCGGTCCCCACCCCGGACACCGACACCGGGAATGGCTAGCGCACAGACCCAGTTCAGCGGACGTCACAAGAGCCGATCGGCATCCAAGACGTCGCAACACAACGCTGCGCCACCCATCTACGCCGCCGGATGGAAGCCGACGTTCCGCGCAGCCCCTCGGAGAACCCAACGCGATCGCCCAACACCTGTGGGCGCCTCCCCCGGTAGATCGACGTGCCGGGAAACGATCTCGATTGGGCGCCTGCGTCGGTGCCGCCTGTGGGTGCCGATTACTGTGTCACCTCATGCAACCTGCGAGTACTCGTGGATCAGTCCGCCGAGTCGGTCACGGCGCAAGACGCGGACGCTGCCGGATGGGGACTGATCGTTTCGTCCGTCGGGCGGTCGCTGGTCCAGGCTGCGGTGGGGCCGGTGGGCGTTGTAGTGATCGGCGTACTCGGTCAGTACGCGGCGCAGGTGGCGTTCGCCGGCGACCAGGAGCCGGTCGGTGCACTCGCGGCGGACACTGCCGACCCAGCGTTCGGCGATCGCGTTGGCTCGCGGAGCGCGTACCGGCGTCACGATGACCCGAGCGCCGATCGAGGTGAACACCGCATCGATTGTTGCGGTGAACCTGGTGTCGCGGTCGCGTATGAGGAATCTCAGCTCGTCGGCGCCGCGCTGCCCCAGGTCCATCAGCAGGTTGCGGGCCTGCTGGGTTACCCACTCCCCCGACGGATATGCGGTCACGCCGGCCAGGTGGACCCGGCGGGTGCCGTGCTCGATGAAGAACAGCACGTACACCCGGCGCAGGAACACCGTCTCCACGTGGAAGAAGTCCACCGCGATGATCGAGTGGGCCTGTGCGGCCAGGAACTGGCGCCAGCTCGGCCCGGCTCGTGAGGGTGCGGGATCGATACCGGCGTCCTTGAGGATCGCCCACACCGTCGACGGCGCCACCCGGTAGCCCACGCCGACCAGTTCACCGTGAATGCGCCGGTAGCCCCAGGTCGGATTGTCGCGCGCCATCTCCAGCACCAGCCCGCGGATCACCGCCGCGGTACGTGGACGTCCCGGGCGCCGGTGCGTTAGGAACTGACAGTGCCTCACCTGCGCGGAGCCCGTGGCCAAACATGCAGACGATCAGGTTCCTCGCAGTCCAAGGCCGGTGACAAAGTTCTCGGCACCGACACGTCGATCCCCGCCAGGTGGCCGACGAGCTCGGTCTGTCGTACGAGGCGCTGATGAAGCGCCGGCGCCGGGCCGAGCACCGCCTCGCCACCGCGATCACCAGCGGCGATCTCGGTCATGCGAGCGAGCTGATGTCCAATCCCGGCTCCTGAGGGGTCATGACCAGCGACGAACGACGCCGCGCTAGGACGGGCCCGGGAGGACACTCGGGGGCGTCTCTGATATCCAGCGCGACAGGCCCAACCCCGACAGCCGGATCTTCGGACAAGCCACTTCCCGAACCCGCCAGCAGCGACTCTATGCCTCCACCACCGTGACTTGACAAATACAGAGGCACCCCGGGTCGGGTGGAGGCTCCATCAGACCAGGGCGCTTCAAACCGACGACTTACTCGACGACTCTGTCGCCGGCGGGACACCGCACCGCTCGCAGCCGTTCGCATGGTCGTCCCGACAGACGTAGCCGATGGCACCTTCCACGCACCATTCGGCAGCTGCTTCGGACAGCAGGTCCGGCCCGGCAAGCAGGAGCCGACGCAGTTCAGCGTTGTCCGCAATGTCGGCCGGACGGCTGGTGAACCACTCGTCGAACCAAGACTTGTCCCGGTGCACGCGCCAGTGTCCGTGCTCCCGGTCGTCGACTGCGGCAACGAACCGATCGACGATGCGCCCCCAACTAGGTGCGCCGAACCAGCCGTTGTCGAACGCGCAGAAGAATTCGATCAGGGTCCGCAGGCCGAACTCCTGCTCGTGGAGGCGGTACGCACGGCCCCAACCGATCGCGTCCTGTGCCATCTCCGCGAGGTCGTCGCGCGGATCATCCTCGTGCGCCGGGTCGTCAGGGTTGTGGCAGGCCAACCCGAGCTCGAGCACGGACTGTCCAGTCGGCAGAACCCGAGACGGGTTGACCATCGCGAGACCGACAGCGACCCAGTCGACATGGTCAAACGACAGCATCGAGCGCACGAGCCGGGTGGTCGCCGCGTTGATCCGCATCATCGTGCCGTCGTGCAGCGGGCTCCTGCCGGCATGCCAGTTCTCGACAGGCGTGTTGCGCCACAGGGCGAGCGTGATCCGGGTGGCGGCGAGCCACAGCAGAGCGTCGTCGTCAAGGTGCCCGAACCGGCTGGCGCACTCCTGGGCGCCGTACCGGATCAACTCTCGCTGGCTCGGTCGCGCGTGGCTGTCGGACCTTTCAGGTTCGACGTACTCGTAGTCGGTGGCGTACTCGTCGAGGATCTCGTTGAGCTCGGCTGCGCTGTCGGCGACGTTGTACTCGAAGCCGTCCGGCCCATTGACGGTGTACACGTCGTGGTCCCACGTGACTTGCACGTCGCCCCAGAGCACGACGTCGCACTTGTCGATGGCGCTGTCAGTCATTACCGGCCTGATGGTGATCGGTGCAGTTCGCCCATCGGTCCGCCCGTCGTCCTGTTTGGCCGCCCACGCGGTGATGACGCCGAGCGGCTTCGGGACGAAGGGACCGACCTCGGTGAAGCTGAACGGCTCGTCGTTCTCATCGGTGTCGAACCGGCTGTTGATGAACGCGACCGCCTCGGCAGGCGTACTGACGATGGCCTCGGCGCCACTGTCGTTGTCGACAACTCGCCACAACACGCTGTTCTTCACGACGGTCTCCGATCGAGGTGAGGACACCCGGGGCTGGCAGGACGCGCCGAGTTACTCGGCGCTGACTCCAATGATGGGGTGACCGTCCCCTCTGCAGGTCCCGCAGGCGCTCGTCGGCGAAGATGCCTGAGCGGTCGGTGGAGTCCACCGTATTCGGTGAAGTCCTTGGTGTGCCCCGGCTTTGGTGGGGTCGTCTTAATACTGCCCTACAGCTCCGGCCCCGTCGAAGGCCACGTCAACCGCACCAAAACGATCAAAAGACAGATGTACGGCCGCGCCAACCCCGACCTGCTCCGCAGACGCATCCTGCTGGCCGACTGACGGCGCCTTCACGGAATGTGTGCCTGAGCCAGGATTCGCGCGACGTTGACACCGTGTGCGCGCTGAAGGAGTACGGCGAGCCGGTCAAGGCAGCCGATGCTGCCGGATCTCAGAGGGTGCTGGGACGGCGGGCGCGCAGAGGCGCGCTCTCCAGGCCCCGGCCGACCAGGAGGTGCTCACGCTGGCGGGCATGGCTGGAGGTGATGTGCCGGATCCGGTCGACCTCGGCGTCGAAGCGGTCCGGGGTCTCGGAGTTCCAGATCAGCTGCTTGGAGTCGGAGGAGACCGGGGAGACGAGCTCGGTGAAGATCCGGCGCCGGATCGTTGAGTATCGGTCAAGGATCTCGTCGTCAATCCCGTCGTGGATGATCGCCGAGAGCGCCTCGACGAGTGAGACCGAGTCGAAGAAGCCGCCTGCGAGGCCGTAGCCGCTGGTCGGGTTGGTCACGTGCGCCGCGTCTCCCAGTAGCAGCACCCGACCGACTCGGAAGGTGTCGGCGACGCGTTGGTGCATTCGGTGGGCGGCAAAGGCCTGCACCTCGGGTTCGATGCCGGCCGGCAGCACCCGCCGGAACACCTCCGTCATCCGGTCGCCAACCGACTCTTCGGGGAGATTGAGATTCTCGGCATAGGTGTAGCGCCAGAGCCCGGTCTCGTCGATTTGCTCCACGAGAGCGCCATCGGCCGGATCGAGCTGGGTGGCCGATATCTCGTAGCCGAGCGAGGCGAAATCGAACCGTACGTTGGTCGCGACGAAGCGCTCGGGCCAGGTGAAGCCGGGGAAGCCCAACCCGACTTCCCGGCGCACCGCACTGTAGGCACCATCGGCGCCGACCACCCAGGCCGAGCGGTATTCGCGCTCGCCGTCCGGCGAGTCGGCGGTCACCGTGCAGCCCTCTGCGTCCTGCTGGATCCGCCGCACGCGGGTGTTCCATTCGAGGTGGACGTTCGGAAGGTCGACCAGCTTGGGCAGGATGATTTCGGCAAGGCCCTCCTGCGGCAGATGGAGGGTGAACGGGTGCTCGACGTCGTCAGCCAGCACCTTGAGGTCGAAGAACATCCGCTCGCCCGTAGCCAGCACGGTGAGCGACCGGACTTGATGAGTCATGCCCACGGCGCGGGCGTCGTCGAGAATTCCCAGTCGATCGAGACCACTCATCATCGACCAGTGGAACGTCATCGCCCGCGGTGCGGAGATGGGCTTCGGCCGCTGCGCCTCGACTACTGTGACGTCGACGTCCGCCCGTGCGAGGTCCAGTGCGTGGAGCAAGCCGTGTGGCCCCCCGCCGACCACAATCACTCCGGAGGTAGTCACATCATCAGCCTCGCACACTCCTGGAACCGTGGCCGAAGCCAAACAGAGCGCGCGCGTTGTCCCCGAGTGCCGCCTGGCCCTCGTCGGCGGTGAGGCCACCGAGCTCGACGGCGGCCGCGACCAGGTCCCTGGCACCCTCCAGCTGTCCCGGCATGAACGGGTGATCGGAGCCGACCAGCACGTGGTCCGCCCCGAACCTCCGCGCAAGCAGCCCGATGTGCTCAGGGTCGAAGACCAGCGTGTCCACCCACAGCCTCCGGATCAACTCGGCGTGGTCACCCGAGGAGCGGTCACCGCCGAGGGCGGTACCGAGTGCGAGCCGTGGATACGCCCAGGGGAACGTGCCGCACCCATGCGCGAGGACGACGCGCAGCCGGGGGCACGCGTCGAGGACGCCGCCGAACACCAGGGCACCTGCGGCCAGCGCGGTGTCCGTCAGCATGCCCAGGCCGAAGTCGTAGGGCTGCCCGGCGCGACGCACAGCACCCTCGCCACCGCCCAGTGGGTGCACGAACAACACCGCGCCCAGCGCCTCGGCAGCCGCGAAGAAAGGCAGGAGCTCGGGGTCGTCGAGCTCACGGCCAGCGACCCCGCAGCCGATCTCGGCGCCAACCAGATCCAGTTCCGTCACGAGGTAGTCGAGTTCGGCCACCGCGAGGCCCACGTCCTGCAGCGGAACGCCCCCCAGGCCCACGAGCCGGTCAGGCGCCTCAGCCACGGCGGCGGCGATGCCCTCGTTGAGGGCACGGAGATAATCCGCGGCGGGCTTGGCCTCCTTCGTTGTATCGAGGGTGACCGGTACGGGTGAGACGACCTGCATGTCGATGGAGTGTGCGTCGAGCTCCGCCAGCCGCGCGGAGACGTCCCACAGGGCGGAGCGGACGTTACGGAAGGTATCGTCCCCGACCATCAGCCGACCGCTGGTCTCGTCGTCGACCACCAGCCGAGGCCAAGGCCCGCCAGCCCCAGAGCCCAAAAGGCAGAGCGGAAACAGGTGCGCATGCACGTCGACGATCCCCATGATCGAGCAGCCTACGAGGCGCCACGAAATGCGCTCAGCACCCGTTCCGGCCGCCGGAACCGCACTGGTAGGGCGCAAACCGACCCTCGGCTAGCATGGCGACCACCACAACGGCCGGGCGGGGACGACCTGAACGACGACACAGCTGGGTGATGCCACGGTGAAGGACGAGCAGGCAACGGCGGCCGCTGCCGAGCCTCCCTCGATCCTCTCCAAGGCCTTCGAGCTATTGCGGGCGTTCAACTCGACCTCGCGGGTGATGACACTCAGCGAGCTCTCGCGCGCCTCAGGACTCCCCAAGTCGACGGTGCACCGGCTCATCGCCCGACTGATCGATCTCGGCGCGATCGAACAGCATCGCTCCGGCTACGTCGTCAGCCTCGACCTGATACAACTCGCTGCGAACACTCCTGCCGGTGGGATGCGTGACGTCGCGCTCCCCTACCTCGCGGCACTGCACCGCTGGTCTGGCCACAGCGTCGAGCTGGCGGTGCTTCGGCAGTTCGACATCGTGTACCTCGAGAAAATCGCCCTACCGACGAGTCCGGCGCCGCGAGCAGGCGCCGGCGCTCGGCTCCCAGCGAACTGCACGGCGCTCGGAAAGGTGCTGCTGGCATGGGAGAACCTCGAGGACCTCCAGGCGTTCCTGCCGAGGCCGATGCGGATGATGACCGCGCAGTCCACCATCGACGTCGACGAGCTGGTCGCCGAGCTGCACAAGACGCGTAGGGAGGGGATGGTGCACGAGCACGAGGAGGCGGAGCTCGGCCTCTCCTGTGTCGCAGTGCCGATCATCATCCACGAATTTGCGGTGGGGGCGGTCGGTGTGTCGTACGCGGCGGGCAACGAAGTCGGCCCCAAGGTGGAGCTCGCTCTTCGCGAGACCGCAGCCCGAATCGCTCGGGAGTGCCGCGAAGGTCTTGCCCAGGGGAAGTCACACTGGTTCCCGCGCGACCTCTGAGTGGGTCCGCTGGCACGGCCGGCAATGCCACGAAGCTCTCGGTCGCAGCACGTAACCTTACTTGAAGACCGCGAAGGTCTTGTTCGAGTTGAAGATCTCCGTGGTGACGAAATCGCTCCACTCGAGGGCCAGGCCGAGCTCGGAGACCGCACCGAGCAGACAGAACCAGTTGAGCATCTCGTGTTGGCCGGCCTCGATGATCTCCTCGGAGGTGACTGCCAGCCATGCGTCGTAGTCGCCGGCGAGCATGGCGTCGTACAGCTTCTGATCCGACTCAGTGTCGGGGCGCAGGTGCCAGCCCTTGTCGTAGAGGAATGCGTGCGACCAACTGGAGGAAGCGACCAGTGCAACGCGCTTGCCGCTGTCCTTGATCGATCGCGCGACAGCCCTGCCAAGCTCGAAGCACCGTCTGGGGGATGGGCCCGGCGGGTCGAGATCCTCGCCGGCCTGGATGTCGGCAAAGCGAGCAAGGCCCCCCTTGCGGGCGATGACGTGCTCGCCGTAGCAGTTGACCGCGATCGGCACCATCCGGTAAGGGAACTCCGTCCCGACGTGCTCCCAGTCCAGGAAGAACTGGGTGTTTGCGAAAGCGTGGGGGAAGTGCGTGTCCTCGCGCGGGCGGTAGGAGTAGGCGCAGTCCACGCCGTCCGAAATGACCTCGGACACCAGTTGCTTGGCGAAGGCGGGCGACCCCTTCATGGTGAACGACTGACCGTCGGGCAGACCCCAGGCGTTGGGGATCTTCAGGATGTCCAGGACAGCGAACGGATCGATGTCGGTGTCCTCGTATGCGAGCACGCAGAACGACGGGATGACCTCCTCGCGGAAGTTCTCGTACTGGTCGTCGCCCCACACCAGGACCACATCCGGCCGGAATACATCCAGCTCGGCGCGACACTTGGCGAGCCCTGCGAGCAGCCGGGCGCGGTGACCGGCCGCGGCCGTCGTGCCCTGGTCGTCGCCCCATTCACGCTGGGCCTCCTCCGACCAGCTCGTTGGGTCCTTGAGGTTCTCCGGGATGTCGGGATCCTTCAGGGTGGACTTGAGCAGGTTGGCCATGTGGGTGTCCGCACCCGCAAGCAGTGGGTAATGGGTGATGCCCAGGCCGATCACGTCTGCCACGTCAATCTCCGCTTCCGTCATCAGCTCTGTGCGACCAGCGCCGGGTTCTCCGGACGCCGCTTCGAGACCCCGGCGGCATCGGCCGTCTGCCTCGAGACCTGTCCGTCTCGGAAGAACTCCAGGAAGACCTGGTTGAACAAGTCGGGACGGTCTGTCTGGCCCTGGTGACCGCACTCCTCGGGGTAGAAGAACTGGACATTCGGCAGCACGTTCTCCTGCTCGTAACCCCACTCGACGGGAGTGAGCACGTCCTCGGTGCCGTAGAGGTAGAGGCCGGGGATGTCGAGCCTGTCGAGCCGGCCCTTGGTGGAGAGCCGGGCCTCGAGGTTCTTGTCCTCCCACGGGGTGATCCGGCCGAACTGCAGCAGTGAGTGCCAGAACGACGCGTGGCCGGCTTTGCCGCGCTCGGCGGCGGCGTAGCGCATCTCGACGAGGTCGTCGCTGATGACCTCGCCGTCGTAGATGATCGCCTCCATCATCCGGCGCATGCCTTCGCGGGTGCCGTCGTACTGCGTCAGCTGGATCTTGGCGGGCGGCTTGAGGCCCTCGGGCACCACGTCGCCGACGTCTCCCGCGATCAGTACGAAGCTCAGCACTCGCTCGGGGTGAGCGACCACGTAGTTGGCGGTGTTCATGCACCCCATGGAGTTGCCGGCGAGGTGGAACTCGTCGAGGCACAGCGCGGTGGTGAACTCGTGGATGAAGTCGACGAAGTCGTGGATGCCGCGGGGGCGGAACTCCGCACGGTCGTCAGAGAGGCCGAAGCCCGGCATGTCGGGGCAGTAGACCCGGAAGCCGTTGTCGCCGAGGTACGGCGCCATGAACCTCCAGCCTGCCGTGCCCGAGGAGCCCGGAAGGCCACCGTGCAGCAGGACGACCGCAGGCCCGGTGATCCCCGATGTCATGTAGTGGGCCTTGGCCCCGCCAGGTAGTCGGACCCAACGGCTCATCATGCCCGGGACCTCGATCAGGCCTTCTTCCGTCAGCGCCATGCGCAACTCCTCGTGTGCTCGGTCCGGGCCAGTGGCGCCCGGCGTGGTGGTGGACGGTCGGTGGGTCGGTCACGATGCGGGGACCAGTCCAAGGCCGGCCAATGGGACAAGCCTGCGACCACGAGGTCGTGCGTGCACGTTGTCCGCAGTCGCGAAGAAATCACCCGCCTCTGTTCGATGCATCGCGATCTTGGGTTTCGCCCAGTCGAGTGTCACCGAGTCGAGTGTCACCGAGCATCGGTCCCTGCCCCAGCGGCCGTTTCACCTGCCGGAACGGGACCACGATCGGCACCATGTCGCCTGGCCCGTCGAGTGTGGAGTCGATCCCGTCGATGGAGGCCTTCGGGTGGTGAACCGGACCTTCATCACGCCGTGCGCCGCCGCGCCAGCGGCGCCGAAGTCCGGGTCAAGCTAGCGGGAAACGTCGTAGACCGTGCCGAGCGCGAAGTCGACGTGCCAGTGGGCCAAGGAAGTTGTCCAAGCGCTGCCGCCTGAGCTCCTGGCCCTCCTCCGGCTGACACGGAAGCGCGGAGCCTCATGGTCGTCATCGATGTACCTGATCGGTGCTGTCATCGCGTGCTCGCTGTTTCAACGGGCGTTCGATCGGACTGGTCAACGAGTCAGACTGGCTTGGAGCTTGCCGAGGATCCAAGGTCGCATCAGCGCGGCCAGGCCGCTGTCGGGGCTGAGGGCGAGGTCGCCCTGGGCCACTGTGGGTATCCTCATGATGTGGGCAGGAGGTCGCGAACCTGGTCGGCGGCCTCGACAGCGAGGCGACCAAAGCTGCCAACCCGTTTCTCAGTGGCGCGCCCTAGGCCGACTGCGGGCGTGCAAAGGGACACTGCGGCCACGACCCGGCCATGGTTGATCACCGGGGCCGCGACACAGAGGATCCCGTGGCAGGACTCCTCGCAGTCTACGGCGTATCCGAGCTCGCGAGCGGCCAGAAGCTGCTTGACGAACCGATGGCGATAAACCACGGAGTACGGCGTCGGCCGCGCCATCGGCCGGTCGAGGATCCGCTGGACGACAGGCTGAGGACTGAAGGCCAGCATCGACTTGCCGAGCGCCGTGCAGGTCGCCGGGAACCGCCCGCCGACGCGGCTCGGTACCCGGGTACCGGCGGGTCGGGTGATCTTGTCGAGATAGAGGACGCTCGTGTCTCTGAGCACGGCCAGGTGCACCGCGATCGCCTCCGAACGCGCGAAGAGCCAACTCAGCGGCTGCGGAGCGGCGTCGCGGAGTTCCCCGAATTCCGACCACTGGACCGCCTCGACCAGTTCGAAGAGCGAGCTTCCCGCGCGGTAGCGCGGGCCACTGCGACCGACGAACCCGTGCTCCTCCAGGGTTTTCAGGAGGCGGTGGGCGGTGCTCTTCGGCACCCCGGCCTCAGCAGCGACCTCGGTGACACCGATCGTGGCGCCATGGGCCCGGATCAAGGCCTCAAGCACAGTGAGAGTCTTCGATGCCGACGACTGGACCGTGCTCTTCGAGTCACGCTCGGGGGCTACCTCGACCGGAGACTCCACCGTTTCGATCACTGCAGTACTCCTCTTCTCGTCCTCGCCACCATGTGACGGACGCCACCAAGTATCAATTGAACGTTCACTCGGTTGACGACCCAGTTCCGGCCGCCGGAACGCAAGGAAGGGTGCCGCCTGATCAGGACAGACGAGGCCGCCACGGCCAGTACTCTGCCGTGGCGCCGCCGTCGACCGTTGTGTTGCCGCCAGTGATCATCGCGGACTCGTCGCCGGCGAGCAGCACCGCGGCCGGCACGTACCCGCCAGCCGGCTCACCATGGCGGGTTCCGAGCACCGGAACGCGCCCGGCGCGCCACTGGGGCCGGATCAGATCGCCACGCTCAACCTCGGAGGCCACCGACCCGCCCTCGCCGGCCGAAAATAACCCACACATGCGTCAGAAGCGCCCATTTTCAAGCAATTCGTCGCGAACAGGACTCAGACGAGCGAGGTTCTTCGCGGCTGCTGGAACACGCGCGCGGAAGGATGCGACGGCGGCCTGTGCGTCCACAGAAGGGTTGTCCGGGTTCCAGGTCGATGCCACATCGAGCCTGCAGGTCGCCTGCCACGCCTGCACCACGGGATTGGCCGCCCACGCCGCCTGGTTGGCGATGGTCGTAAGCTCTCCTGCGACCCAGTCGGCGACGGTGTCGGTCATCGGCGTCACCCTGGTCAGGCGTGCCCGTTCCGCCTCGTCGGGGATGGTCGCCTCGATGTGGCCGATCAGCGCGGAACTGAAGGTGGGCTGGTATTGGCGGATCATTTGAAGCGCGATGCGCCCGGGCGAGAACACCGGCTCGATGACGCCGACGTTCTTGCCGAGACCCGCTGCCGTGCAGTCGATCACTAGTGTTTCCGCGGGAAGAGGGTGCACGCCTCCCTCCAGGACGAGCCGGTCCGGTTCGACCGCCTTGACGTGACCCGCCCGGACGACATCGGCGACCTCCCGCGCCATCGACAACTCCAGCGGACTGACGGTGGCCCCGTGAAACATCTCGGGAAAAACACGCGCATCTAGGCGGCAGAACGTGCCGGCTTCTTCCAACCGCATCGCAAGGTCATCGATCGAGGTTGCCGAGGCGGCCGCTTCGTAGCGCCTGGCCAGCAACTGCGCCATCGAGCGCAGGAAGGCCGCACCTGGCTGGAATGTCTCCCGGCAGAACAACCAGGCGTCGCGGGGTCTCGCCCAGGTGACCTGGTCAGGCCGTGCACCGTTGGTAAGCAGCCAGATCACGACGTCCATCGCGGTCTTCCCCGCGCCGAGCACCGCGAAGTGCTCGTGCTGCGGGGCGACGCGGGCCAGACTGTTCGGCGGTACGCAGACGGCGCCGGGTGCGACCTCGAACGAAGGTGTGTGAGTCAGCGGGATGATGGCCTCCATCAAGGTGGCGTCCACCAGCGTGTCCGCCTCCACCACTGTTGTCTCGCCGGACAGCAGCGAGACGCATCTGCCGTCCCCCCGCCATTCCGTGAGCGGGAGGTACTTCACGCGCCCCGACGGCAGCAGTGTGTCGTGCATGAACTGATAGAAGTGGGCGGCCACCTGCGGTCCTGAGGCCAGCGGCGTCAGGCCGCAGTTCGGTCCAACCTGCTCGACTTCCAGGCTGCCGAACGGGAGCGACGCCACGCCGTACATCCATGCGGGCTGGTGCAGCTGCACGAACGGGTACGCGTCGTTCCAGTGGCCACCCGGCATATCCCGACGGTCCACGATGGTGAAGGTCGCCTCGGTCTCGTGATAGACGGAGTCGACGAATGCCAATGCCGACGCCCCGGCGCCCACGACCAAGTAGTCGCTGCGATGTGCCATGCTAGCCTTCGTCCTCACCAAGGTCGTTCTCCCCAAGGTACGTATTCCTCGCCGTTCGCTCCTCTTTCATTCCGGCACATGGAACCCGTCCGGCGCCGGGAGGAAGGCATGTCTACGCCGGCCGTACCCGTCCAGGTACAGGGCAGGCGGTGCGACCACGAGGAGGCGGATGCCTCGATCGCGGCTGTCGAGGTTCGCCGCCCCCATGACGCCCTGCACCGCAGCGTTGACTGCCGGCGAGACGCCGAAAACGTCGAAGCCGGACGGGTACTGACGATTCACCCGGCGTCCTGTTCATATCTTGCTCAACTCATCTCAACGCCGGAAGCGACAGACTCTGCGCTCGGCCCACAATTGCCGCGGCGACGTCGGCCGGCTCGTTCTCCGGGATCCAGTGGTTGGCCCCCCGCAGCTCGACGAACTCGTACACAGTTTCGACGTGCTCAGCGCAGCGGAGTGCGCCCGCCCGTCCGAGGGGAGGATCCTGATCGCCCCAAACATAAGTCGTCGGGACCGTCACAGCGGGCAGCGAGAGAAACGACGACAGCTGCATGGCGCGATACCAGTTGAGAGCGGCCGTGAGCGTACCCGGCCGGGTCATCACCGCAGTGTGCTCGGCTCGTAAGTCCGAATCCTCCAGACCGCCGTAGATGGTCCGCTGCGGTCCGCGAATCCGGGCCAGCATGACCTCTTCCCCCGTGCCAGGCGTACGTAGGACATCGATGTAAGCCGAGCGGTTGCGTTGGTCCTCGTCCTCCTCGATCGCCCAGGCCCAAGCCGCCGGATGTGGCACGGAGACCGCGGTCAGCGTAGCGACTCGGTCGGGGTGGAGCGCGGCAACATGCCACGCCACGATGGCACCCCAGTCATGGCCGACGAGATGAAACCGGGGCGCGCCCCATTCCCCGGCGAGGGCGAGCACGTCGCCGACAAGCAGCTCGACCGCATAGTGCTCGACCCCTTGAGGACGCGCGCCAGGAGAGTATCCGCGTTGGTTGGGCGCGAGCGTCGCGAAGCCGGCCTCGTGGAGCATTGACGCCACCGCCCTCCAGGAGGCGGCCGACTCCGGAAAGCCGTGCAGGAGGACAACCGGCTGGCCGGCGCCACCCTCCTCGCAGTCGAACACCAACCCGTTCACGGCCATCTGTCGCATTCCCCCAACGTACGCAGCGCCAGCCGCGCCCTCAGTTACCGTTCCGGCACCTGGAACGCGCAGGATGGGGGCGACGTGCTCGGCGAGTTCGCGCGCGAGCGCCAATCCCTGTGGATGGGACACCTTGCGTGAGGGCGGTTCGACCGATCAGGCCGCATCGACGGCACGGACCGCGCCGAGCGCGATGTCGGCGTAGCGCTTTGCCAACTCCTCGGGCGAGACCCCGCCACCCTCGTGGTACCAACCGGCAATCGCGCCTCATAGTTCGACCACTGTGGTGACGAGCGCACCCATCACGCTGCCGCAGCCGGTGATCGCCGCGGTCAACGGGCCCGCTGCGGGTGGTGGACCGGCCCTGGTGCCGGCCCTGGTTCCGGCCGTCGGAATCTGGCCGTGCGCCTGGTGGCCGAGCGCGAGAGCATCGGTCCACCTGCGAGTGGACAGAGAGCCATGAGACGAAAGCTGTACGACACCGACCACGAGTCCTTCCGAACAGACGTGGTCGCCGAGTTCGTGGACCGCGAGGTCACGCCCCACCTCGAGCGCTGGGACGAGGAGTGTCTCATCGACCGCCAGACCTGGCTGGCCGCCGGGAAGCAAGGGATCATCGGCCTCGCCGCCCCGGAGGAGTACGGCGGGGGCGGCGGAACTGACTACCGCTTCCGTGCTGTGCTCCTTGAGGAGCTGGCCCGGGTCCACGCCGCCTCGCTCGCCTCGAGCTTCTCGCTCCAAGACGACATCGCCATCCCCTACGTCCGCGAGATCGGCACCGCAGAGCAGAAGCAGCGCTGGCTGCCCGGGATGGCGGCCGGCGAGATCATCGGCGCGATCGCGATGACGGAACCGGGGACCGGCAGCGATCTCAAGGGAGTCCGCACCTCTGCCAAGCAGGTCGCCGGCGGATGGGTCGTCAATGGCGCCAAAACCTTCATCACCAACGGTATCCACAGCGACCTCGTCATCACCGTCGCACGAACCGACCCTGACGGCGGTTCGGCGGGGTTCAGCCTGCTCGTGGTCGAGCGGGACATGCCCGGCTTCAGCCGTGGCCGCAAGCTGAAGAAGGTCGGGCTCCACGCTCAGGACACCGCCGAGCTGTTCTACGAGGACGTCTTCGTGCCCGACGAGAACGTGCTCGGCGAGATCGGTGGCGGCTTCGGCCAGCTCCAGGCGATGCTGCCGTTGGAGCGACTGAGCATCGCGGTGCAGGCGCTCGCGGTGAGCGAGGCGATCCTGGCCGAGACGGTCACCTACGTGCGAGAGCGGCACGCCTTCGGTCAGCGGCTCGCCGACTTCCAGAACACGCAGTTCGAGCTCGCCGAGATGCAGACCGAGGTCTCCATCGGCCGGGGCTTCGTCGATCAGGCAATCCTCGCGCTCAACGCCGGCGAGCTCACCGGGGTCGATGCGGCGATGGCGAAGTGGTGGGGCACCGACCTGCAGAACCGTGTCATCGACCGCTGCCTGCAGCTCCACGGCGGTTACGGGTTTATGCTGGAGTACCCGGTGGGCAGGGCCTACCAGGACGCACGTATCCAACAAATCTTCGGCGGCGCCAACGAGATCATGAAGCAGATCATCGGGCGCAGCATCGTCGGGCGCCCGTGACCACACCGCTCGGTGCCGGCGCGCCGGGCAGTTCCCCGGCCTATCCGGAACAGTCGCCTTCGTCTCGGGCGCGTCGACTAGGTTCGGCCGGCGCTTCGCCACCACGCTCGCGGCCGCCGGTGCGACCGTTGCGCTGGCCGGGCGACGGTCCGAGGTGCTGGAGCTCACGGCGGCCGTCAGGCCCGGCGTGGTACGCGAGGCGATGCCCGGTTGCGGCATCTGCGGGTCTGACGTGCACATCATCGACGGGTCCACCCTGCGGGCCTACCTCCCGGTCACGCTCGGCCATGAGGCCTCGGGCGTCGTCGTGCCCGCCGGCAACGTCGTGCCGCTGCCCGACTCAGTGGACTTCGGGTTGGCCGCGATCGTGGCCGACGCCATCGCGACCCTGGCGAGCGATCTCGCGCCGGCGGGTTCGGCCAGGAGACGTGGCGGTCGTCTACGGCCACGGCGGGCACCGAGGAGTCGCCGCAATGCGCGACGACGCGGGTCACGGGGACCGCGGTCCCCGTGAGGGCGGTGACGACCCGAACCTCCCGGCCCATGTCGTCCGGACTGCAGCACGTGCCCGTGCGGCGGCCGGCAGAATCCACTCCGCCACGCCGTCCGAGAGGGCGTATGTCGGGTTGGACCGTCCCCCCACCAGCAGGTTCGACCGCGGCCGTCCGACCAGGCCCACCCCTGCCGACTCCAGATAGCGCGAGAGCGCCACCAGATCCAGGTCACTTTTGGGGCTCGCAGCTCTCTCCGAGGTGTCAGACGATCCTGCGGGCACGCGTATCTCCATTCGTTCGGGTGCCGGGCGCGCACATGTGGAGCGGCAGCACCGCGAGTCGGCGCTGGACTAACGCATCGGTGCCGAACCAGGACGCCTCGCCCGTCGGCCACACCACCGGCGCGGTCGGCACCGCGGCCGCGTCCCGCAGCCAGCAACGGCACCTGGCGCAGCACGTCGGTGTTGCCGCTGCGGCTGACAGCGCTACCGGCTCCCCCGGTCGCGACCGCCCACCTACCGAGGTCGGCGACGAAGCACTCGCGGTCGAGTGACGGAGCCACGTGGTCCTCCAGCCTGGGTCCGCGCCAGCCCAGTTGCTGCGCCCCGCAAGGACACACCGGCGGCCGGGGCGCGACAACGCGGAGTACCAGCCGACGGAACCGTCAGCCGAGCTCGCTGCCAGCACGCCGCGCAAGGTACGAAACGGGACGCTCGCCAGGCCGCGGCCGCTCGATCGCCGCCTCGAACCGGCCGGCGGCAATCTGGTCGAGGGCGTCCTGACCTCGAGCGACCAGCAGGAGGTCGGCGCCCACCCGGCAAACCCGACTACCAGCGCCGCACCGATGTTGCGGCCGGCACCGGTCACGACGACCTTGCCGGCGAGTGAGCCCGTCATGGGCTCACTCGGTAAGGTGACGCGCCACCACCAACGCCCGTTTCCAGGGCTCGGAACCTGCACTGTCGCACCCCCGACATCCTCGCCAGAATCGGCTGAATGACGACAGCAGGATCATCGGCACCGGCCGCCGTGGCAACCGACTCCGGCGGCGCCCGCGGCATCGGCCGAAGCGCTGCGGCTTGCCGAGCCAGGCTCGCACCTCGCCGTGCTCGACATCGACCTACCGGCCGCCGCGGCGTACGGCGAGGAGCTGACCGGCCCGCTGCGGCCTATGCCGGCGGCCAGGTGATCGCCGTCAGCGGCGGGGCGGTCACCTCGTGACCGGGGCGCCGTTGACCGACCTGCTCCGCGGCCGCCACATCTTCGTCAGCGGTAGGGGCAGCGGCGTCAACCTCGTCATCGTCCGCGCCTGCGCAGCGGCGGGCGCCGACATCTCGATCTGCGGGGGAACCGAGCAGCGGCTCGAGGGCGCCGCCACAGAGCTTGCCTCACTCGGAGCCAGGGTGGCCTACGCCGACATCGACCTGCTTGGCGCCTTCCACTGCGCCAGCGCCGCCTTCGCCCAGCTCCGCGAGACCCGGGGTGCCCTCCTCTTCGTCTCCGGCGGCCAGGCGATCTCGCCGTGCCAGCACCAGGCCCACGTCTCGGCGGCCAAGGCCGGCGTCGACGCGCTGATGAAGTCGCTGGCCGTCGAATGGGGCCCCAACGGCATCCGCGCCAACTCGATCTGGCCCGGACCAGTCTCCGGCAGCGAGGGCATGCCCCGGCTCACCAAGGCGCTGAGCGGACCGCACCCCTTCAATCAGGCGGCCCTCGCCGCGGCCGAGCAGACGGGCTACTGACGTGGCCGACGTCCGCTACGAGGTTACCGACCACGTCGCCCTGATCACGCTGGACCGCCCCGAGGCCCTCAACGCCTTCACCGACACCATGGAGGCCGAACTCGTCGAGTGCTTCGAACGCTCCGACGCCGACGACGACGTCCGCGTCGTCATCCTGACCGGCGCCGGCCCAGCCTTCTGCGCCGGCATGGACCTCACCCCCGCCGACGACGCGGCCGCGGCCGCCTCACCGTTCGCCGCCTGGCGGGCTAGCCCCAACGCACCCGCCGGCACGCAGTACGACCTCGCGGGCGAGGAGCTGCCGGTGCGCCGCGACGGCGGCGGCCGGGTCACCCTGCGGATCTTCGACTCCAAGAAGCCCGTCATCGCCGCCATCAATGGCCACGCGGTCGGCGTAGGCATCACGATGACGCTGCCCTGCGACCTGCGGGTCATGGCGGCCGAGGCCAAGTTCGCCTTCCCGTTCACCCGCCGCGGCTTCGTCACCGAGTCCTGCTCGTCGTGGTTCCTGCCCCGCCTGGTGCCCCTGCAGCGGGCGCTACGCTGGGTCCTCACCGGTGCCACCCTGCCCGCGAGCGAGGCACTCGCCGCAGGCCTCGTCCTCAGCCTCCACCCGGCCGAGGAGGTCCTTGACGTAGCGCTCGACATCGCCCGCGACATCGCCGCCAACGCCGCACCGATCTCGGCCTCGCTGTCACGCCGGCTGCTGTGGCGGATGCTCAGCGCCGACCACCCGATGACGGCGCACCAGCTGGAGACCGCGGCCCTCAACGTCTGCGGCGTCTCCTCGGACGCGGACGAAGGCGTCACCGCCTTCCTGGAGAAGCGGCCGCCCGCCTTCACCGGCCGGGTCGGCTCGACGCCCGATTTCCTCCGCGACCTACCGCACCCGTCGTATGCGCCGCCGGACAGCCTCGGCTGACCGATCCCTTCCACCACCAGACCAGAAGCTGGTCGAGGCCGAGCTGACCGCGGTGACCTGCGCCGCGCCGGGGGCCACCAGCCTGGTTCCATTCAAACTAGTGCCTCGTCCAGGAACGTTCTTGGGGTAATTGATCTTTAGGTCGATGCGGCCCAGGCTGCTTCCGAGTCGAGTTTCGGAGGTGGTGTCGTGGGGCGTCCCCCAGAGGTGTTCGTCCGGCCGGTCTCGATGGCCGAGGGCCGGCGGTTGCAGCGGATCGGGCGAACGGCCACCGATCCGGTGAAGCTGCGGCGGGCGATCGTGGCGCTGATGTCGGCGCAGGGCCGGCCCGCGCCCGATATCGCACACCTGCTGGACTGCTCACAGGAGTACGTCCGCGGCGTCATCCACGATTTCAACGACGTCGGGTTCAAGGCCCCGGCCCCAAAATGGAGCGGGGGCAGGCCCAGGACGATCGGTGAGGCGGTTCGCCGCCGGATCTGCCTGATCGCCCGGTGCCGCCCCCGCGATCTGGGGCTGCCGTTTGCGACCTGGTCGCTGTCCAAGCTCGCCGAACACCTGGTGGCCGCGGGCGTGGTCGCCTCGATCAGCCGCGAGAACGTCCGGCAGATCCTGCGCGAGAGCGGGATCGGCTGGCAGGCCACCAAGACCTGGAAGGCCTCCAGCGATCCCGACCTCATCGCCAGGATGGCCGCTGTGCTGGACCTCTACGACCATCCGCCGGCCGATGGGCGGGTGGTGTGCGTCGATGAGTCCGGCCCCTTGAACCTGCAGCCGCGGCCCGGCCGCGCGTGGCGGCCTGAAGGCGCGCCGGTGCGGCGGCGTGCGACCTTCAACCGCTACGGCGGGGTGCGGCACATGCCGGCCGCCCTGGACCTGGCGACGGGGAAGATGGTCTACCGGATCCGCCGGCGCAAGCGCCGGCGTGAGTTCCTGTCGTTCCTGAAGGTGCTGCGCGCCCGCTGGCCCGCCCAGAAGTTGTACCTGGTTCTCGACAACTTCTCCCCGCACACGCACCCGGCGGTGCGCCAGTGGGCGGCCGGCAACGATGTCGAGCCGGTGTTCCTGCCGACCTACGCCTCCTGGCTCAACTGGATCGAGTGCGAGTTCACCGCCCTGCGCTACTTCGCGCTCAACGGCACCGACCACCAGACCCACACCGAACAGGGCACCGCGATCGCCGACTACATGCGCTGGCGCAACACCCGAGCACTACCCAAACGCCACTTCGCACCCGACTCGGTCATCCGGACCTGGACCGATTACAAGATCAACGTTGCCTGACGAGCACTAGACGACGACTGCGCGGCCTGTACGAGTCGATTCATATGCCGCCATAACGACCTCGGTTACATGCGCAGCCTGTCTAACGTCTAGTTCCGACGCCGTTTTATGCCCTTCGATGGGGCCCAAGAACTCCGCGTCCCGATCAGGTTTCGCGGACTGTGCAATTCAAGCAGACCCTTGGCGAACATCACGTCGCAGTGCAGGGAATCGATCAGCCCCAACGACGCGTCTCGCGCGTTCTGAATTGCTGCGCGCAACCAGGGTGACTCCGCGAAACTCCAGGCGCGTTTCACGACCTGGCCCTCCTCTACGGCGTCCAGCAACTGCGACAGCCGCTCGAGGGTGGCAGCCGAGGACACCAATCGTACCCGCACCGTGATTCACTGCGAGGTCCTGCCAGCCCAACGCGCCCCATTGATGCCCGCGGCATAGCCGAACACGGCCGCCTTTCCAAGGCCCGTCCCGCTCATATACACCGCCCCATGCAGTCCGCCCACCACTTCGCCAGCCGCGAACAGACCCGGAATTGCGTCGTCAAAAATGTCACGAACTTGCAGGCTCCGCGTGACTTTGATGCCGCAGTAAGTCGTCGTCAAAGCGCAACCCGAAACAAATGCATAAAAGGGCGCGTTCTCAATTCTTCCGCCGCCTTCTACACCAAAGTCGTTGATCTCTCGACCGAAGTCCGGATCCACCCTCGCATCAACAAACCCATTGTACTTGTCGACAGTTTTTCGGAGAGAACTAGGATCGATACCAACGAGCTCAGCAAGCTCCTCGATCGTCTCCGCTTGCATCAAGTGACCGTCCCGCAGTGCACCCTTGTAATCGATGACGAACGGAACGTCCGACGACCTATCCAGTACGCCCTGGTCAAAGACCTGAACAGCTACACTCGATTCTTGGCGCGCCACGATGCCGCTCAACTGTTTGTAGTTAAGCCCCTCGTCAGCGATCCTCGCACCACTCAGGTTCACGATGATGCCGCCCATCGCGTGGGCGAAGAGGAGGCGCGGTTGGCCCCCATTCGCCTGGTGCTGAGTGGAGGTGCCGAACGTGGCCTCGACATAGCCCATGTCGGCGACACCCGCCCCCAGTGCCCACGCCATCCGCAGTCCGTCTCCGGTGTTGTGGTCGCCACCCATGCGCACCGAGTTCGCCCACTGAGGGCTGAAAGTCTGTACAAACTCCTCGCTCCTCGTGAAGCCTCCGGTGGCGAGAATGACAGCGCCCGCCCCGATGTTGGTGGCAGCTCCGTCCACCTCGACAATGGCACCAACGACCACGCCTTCCGCCGAGCGTCGCAGCCGGACGGCGCGAGAGTTCGAGATGTACTTCGCGTTCGGCATCCCGAGAAGAACCTCGTGAAGGCGTCGCGTCGCGTAGCCCTGAGGAGAGGTATGGGTCCGCGAACGCGCTCCTGGGATTCCCGTGGGAAGCAGCTCAAATTCGATTCCGTGGCCACGTAGCCAGTTGTAGGTCGCGAGCTGATTCAGAACATAGGCATCGACCGCCTCCGGATCGTTCTTGTCTAGCCCCGTCGCCAACAGATCAGCGCGAAGGGCATCTGCCGAATCGCTCATGCCGAGACTCGCCTGGAGGTCGGTCCCTGCGAAGATGAGGGCGCCGCCGGCCTGGACGGACGATCCACCGAAGTCGGCGCCCTTCTCGACCAGCAGGACCTGAGAGCCGGTCTCTGCGGCGCTCACCGCCGCTGCATGGCCGGCCAAACCACCACCCAGGACAAGAACATCGACATTCAGATCTGACGCCGTCGACCCAATGGTCATCTTTCACTTCCTTGATCATCGAGACCCCGGTCCGGGCTTCCTCGCATCATGATGGATCTCGAGCCTGAGAGACTGCCCCAACTAGGCCATCCCGAGGAGACGAAACACTGCTGTCCCAGGCAAGGCCGCCATTGAATTCTCGGGCGGCCATCAAATCGCCGGTGCCGATTGAAAGAACTCCCTTAGTGCCATCGTCGTTTCCTTCGGCCTCTCCTCAGGGAAAAAGTGGCCGCAATCTGCGAGCTGCCGGCCGCGCAAGTCGTTGGCCCACCCGCGCCAGGTCTCCAACACATCGAACCATCTGGCCACCGCTCCGTGCTCCGCCCAAAGAACCTGAGTCGGGCACGTTATCCTGCGTGACCCGTGGTCGGCCGTGTCCAAGGCCCAGTCTGTGACGACGCCGGCTCGGTAGTCTTCACACATTGCCCGGACAACCGCCGGGTTCCTCGCCGCGGCCAAGTAGTCGGCCCGAGCCTCGGCATCGACATAACTAGGGTCCACAGCGCCGATACGGTCGAGGAACGCCTGCGGATCCGCGCTGATCCAGGCTTCGGGCAAGGGCTCCCGCTGAGGCAGGAAGACCCAGTTCCAAAGCGCGAGCGCCATTTCGGCGTCCATGCGCGCATACATTTCGCTGGTCGGAACTATGTCGAGCACGCACAATCGTTCCACCGCCTCGGGGTGGTCCAGCGCAGCTCGGTAAGCGACTCGCGCGCCGCGATCATGCCCGACAAGGCCGAAACGCTCGAACCCAAAAGTCCGCGCTAGCGCCACGATGTCAGCCGCCATAGCGCGCTTGGAATAACCTACATGGCCTGCGCCGGATGACGGGTGGCCACTGCCTCCATAGCCCCGAAGATCCGGCGCGATCACCGTGAAATCGCGAGCAAGATCCGTAGCGACGGGTTTCCACATCAGGTGAGTCTGAGGAAAGCCGTGGAGTAGAACAAGCGGGGGGCCAGAGCCACCGACACGCACACGCAGCGAAGTCGCACCAACGTCCACCTGCGCCAGCTCGAAGCCTTCGAAGCCGGTGCCGCTGGCCGGTGTGAACGCGGCAGCGGCACCCGGTTCTGCTGTGACGCCCAGGAACGTCTCGGACGGACGCTGGTCGCCCGGCGCACACACCCGATCGTCATCATCACGTGCGTTGGACTCGACAGATGGATTCCTGCTCATCCGGCGAGCGTACTTCGACACCGGCTCCAGGAGGCGCCACCTGTTCCGGCCCTTGGAATCTGCTGCCAGTCGGCCACTTGCCATCAGCGGCAAGCCGCTGCCCTCCGCCCGCCCGATAACCCGACCAGGGCGACACAGGACGCTCGTTTTCCACCGTGCATCCTTGGCTACGGACAGAGCCGCCCGGCTCCGGGATATGGTGTCCGAAACCTCGACGGGTTCAGCCCGGCTCGTCCAATGCCTGGTAGATCTCGCCGTTGCGCAGCTCGATCCGGTGTACCCGCACGGGGGCGAGATGGGACGTCGTCAGCTCGATGCTCGGCAGAGGTCGAGGACGATGTCGACGATCATGTCCTCCTGGCCACCAACCAGGCGGCGCTTGCCGACCTCGAGCAAGATGCTGAGGACGTCCAACTTATAGCGTTCCGCGGCCACCTCGGCGTGCCGCAGGAAGCTGGAGTGGACACCGGCGCATCCCAACGTGGGTCTCACGGTCCACCCGGACAGGCCGATCCTGCAGCGGACGAACCAAGTCGTCTGCGGCGTCTTGGAAGGCGAACAGGTCACACCCGTGCGTCCAGCCTTCCACGTCGGCGACGGCGATGAAGGGCTCAATCGGACAGTTGCCCGCACCGCCCCCGTGCCCAGCCAACGATGCGTCAACGCGGGTCACGTCCGCTTCCACGGCGACCACGGAGTCAGCGACCGACAGGGAGAGGTTCTCGTGAGCGTGGATACCGATCTCGGTCGCGGTATCGAGCACGTCGCGATAGGCCCGCATCCGCTCTCGCACGCCGGCCATCGTGAACCGACCACCGGACCCAGGCCGCAGGCGTGTTCGAGCTCTTCGATGGTGCCGATCCCGGGCAACAGGAGGTGGTGACCCTGACCCGTGAGATGTGCGCTGAAGCGACTTCGATCGCCCCAGGGCCGTGCGGGACAGCGATCAGTTCCGGAAGACGGAACGAGTACCCCCGCAGCGATGCCGTTATCACCAGGCTGGGGGCGTGTATCCAGGAAACCACGCAGCCACGAACCCGACGAAGCCCGCCGTCATCATGGCCGATAAGGGTGAGACCGTCACCTACGCCGAGTTGGAGGAGCGCTCACTGCGGCTCGCTCATGCGTTGCAGGAGCGCGGCCTGGTGCCGGGCGACTGCATCGCCGTGCTGTCCGAGAACACCCCGCACTATTTCGAGATCTACTGGGCAGCGATGCGCAGCGGGTTCTACTTCACGACCCTCAACACGTCCCTGGGGCTGGACGAGCATCTCCACATCATCACCGACAGTGGTGTGCGCGCCCTGTTCGTGTCGGTGACGAAGGCCGAGATCGGCGCCCAGATCGCCCGGCACACTCCTGACCTGGCGCTGCACGCCGCATTTGGTGGACCGATTGAGGGCTACGTCGACCTTGACAACCTCATCGCAGCGTCCACCGATGACCCGCTGGCGGACCAACCCGCCGGGCAGGACATGCTCTATTCCTCCGGCACGACGGGTAAGCCCAAAGGCATCCGCGCTCCGCTGCCAGAGCGTCAGGTCACCGAGCCCGGCAACCCGCTGATCGAGGTCTTCGGTCCGCGCTACGGATTGGGTTTCGACAACGTCTACCTCTCCCCCGCGCCGCTTTACCATGCCGCGCCGCTGCGCTTCTGCGCGATGATCCAGGCGCTCGGTGGCACAGTCGTAGTGCTGAGCAAGTTCGACGCGGAGGGCGCGCTCGCTGCCATCGAGAAGTACGGCGTGACGCACAGCCAGTGGGTTCCGACCATGTTCGTGCGAATGCTAAAGCTGCCCGCCGAAGTGCGTGAGCGATACGACCTATCCTCGATGCAGGTCGCCATCCACGCCGCGGCGCCGTGCCCGGTCGAGGTCAAGGAGCGGATGATCGACTGGTGGGGGCCGGTGTTCGAGGAGTACTACTCCGCCACCGAGACTCACGGCATCACCCTGATCGACTCTCAGGAATGGCTCGAGCGACCGGGGTCGGTGGGCAGGGCCAGTCTCGGCATTCTGCACATCTGTGACGAGTCCAGCCTCGACCAGCCGGAGCTCGCCGTAGGCGAAACCGGACTCGTCTACTTCGAGCGCGACGAGATGCCGTTCGTCTATCACAACGACCCCATCAAGACCCGGGAAGCGCAGCACCCCCACCACCCCACGTGGAGCACCACTGGAGATATCGGTCGGGTCGACGCCGACGGCTACCTTTACCTCACCGACCGCAAGGCGTTCGTGATCATATCCGGCGGCGCCAATATTTACCCGCAGGAAGCCGAGAACGTCCTGACCCTGCACCCGGCCGTCTTTGACGTCGCCGTACTCGGAGTGCCCGACCCCGAGATGGGCGAGTCCGTGAAGGCCGTCGTTCAACTGGCCCCCGGCCAGGAAGGCAGCGACGAACTGGCCGACGAGCTGATCGCGTACGTCCGCGAACGCATTGCGCACTACAAGGCCCCGCGATCGATCGACTTCGTCGCCGACCTGCCCCGAACCCCCACGGGCAAGCTCGTCAAGGGTGTCCTGAAGCAGCAGTACCTTCAGTCACAGCCCTCGTGACAGGTCGATGGCCAGCGCAGTTCGGGTCCACACTGCTGACGGCGGCCTGCACCTCGTCAAGGGCGGAGGACAGCGTGGCGGGCGCCGCGTCGCAGCAGACGTCCGCTGCTCCTTCAAACTCAGCCCGAATCGGAGGTCGACATCAACCTCGACCAGATGCTCGCCGCTGAGAAGCGGAAGTGACGCGGGGTCACCCGCAGGCAGCAGCACTTCCTTTACAGAGCGGCGCATTGTCGTAGATGTGGTGCCGCTTCTCACCGACCCAGGTGTTGTCGCGGTCGTTCGCCCTCACAGCAACGCCTGGGTGGTCCGGAGGCCGGCCACGGAGGTTCCGATCGGGAGGTTGCACACATGGGCACCTTTCGTCTCAGCCCCGGCACCGGACAACGCGGATTACCGCTGGCTGGAACTACACCTGCCCTCTTCAACACTCCGATGTATCGCGAAGGCATCAAGCGTCCGGAGAACCGAGCCTTTGCCGAGGAGGTTCTCGCAAAGGTTCCGATGGGCCGCGTCGCGGAGGTCGAGGAGTTCGGCGCCATGGCCTGCCGGCTTACGTCCGACGAGTGCTCGTTCACGACAGCATCCACCTTCGACCTCTCAGGCGGACGGGCCACCTATTGAGCCACGAAGATCGCCGCGCCGCGGTTCGGTTGCGGGGCTGGACTCTTCTCTAGTGTCCTGAGTTATTAATAAGCGTCGTAAATTTGTGGCAGTAGTGGGCAAGGCTGTTGAGGATCTGGTCGGCGGTTTTCGTCGAGACGAATGGCTTGGGGGCAGCGTTCCATGCCTGGATCGAGTACCGAACTGAGGCGATCGCCCGATTCCAACAGCGGCTCCGCCACGACGCCCCCGCACGGAGATGCGTGGGTTGAAGGACGTGAACGGATCCTGGAACACCGACTGCGCCCTGGCCCTGAACTGGCGCCGGCCCTCACAGGACATCACTCTTCAGCCCGGCGATATCCTGTCCCCTGAACAAGACTCGGCCGTCAGCAGGTCTCTCGAGATCAAGAGCCATGCGCGCACAGGTCGACTTGCAACTCCCGCTCTCCCACCAGAGACAGCGTCCGTCCAGACCGGAGCTCGAGGCTGACCCCGTCGACCGCTCGTACGCACGCCGATTCCGAGGGCCACCTCGGTGACGCCGAAGGTTGCGCGGTCAGTCCGGGTAATAGCCTCCGACACGGCCAGCGCCTTGGACGCAGCCGACTGCGCCAGCGCCTCCTCCACAGGCCTAGTGAGAGTGTCAATCATGCCTACTGACGTTCACATGCCGGGAGTCTGACTCCAGTCAGGTGCCGCGAGCCCAACCGGTCGCCGCCCTGACGAGCGCGGCAAGATTCTCCTGCTCCACTGGAAACTGCTCGCCGCGCCAGAAGACATGCAGGTCGGGGCGAAGCAGGAGCACCGAGGTTTCGTAGACCGCTCGGGCGTTGGGCTCGTCCGAGCTGACGACGTCGAGAGGCGCGCCGACACGAGCGAACTCGCGCACCAGGCCCGCGGCGTCCCCACGTCCGGTCAGATCGAGCAAGGTGTAGCCCGACCCGAGTACGTCCTGGACCGCACGACCGTCCTTCAGCCACACGTGCGGGAGTCGGACGCCCGGCTTGGTGTGGGGGGTGTAGGTGGTGGTGTCCCAGTCGGTGATGTTATCCGGCTCGTGCGCGATGAGCTCCGAGCCGGTGTAGCTGTACCCGAGCTCGACGCCGATCATGTCGTGCACGCGCCGCTGCATCACCTTGGCGACACCCCCGATCTCCATGCGCAGTCGCTCTCCCTCTGCGGTGTCGGCGTCGACGCCGGGCCGCACAACCGCCCGCCACAGGCCGAGCCCTTCGGCCGCCCATCTCGACGCGCGCACGTTACGGGCGCCGACCTTGCGGCGCTCGGGCTCGTAGCTGTCCAGCAGTCCCGATCCCCCCCAGCCCTGCAGGGTGCCGGCCAGCTTCCAGGCTAGGTCGACGGCATCGCCGACGCCGCTGTTCATGCCGAGCCCACCGGTCGGAATCACGAGGTGTGCCGCATCGCCCGCAATGAAGACCCGTCGGTCGCGGTAGCGGTCCGCTAGAAGTAGATGGAGGCGCCAAACGGTGTCGTAGATCAGCTCCACATCGGTGTCGAAGCCGATACGGCTGCGGATCTCGGCCTCGAGATCGGCATCCTTGGGGAAGCGACCGTTGAGCGTGATCTGAGTGCGGCTCCCCTGGACGACGAACACGGAGCCTTCGGGATCGGCAACGTAGTAGTGGCGACCCTTGCCCATGGGGATAGCGTCGTAAAGGCCTTCAGAGCGGAAGGTGACCTGACGTTGCTCGATCAGGTTGCCCTCCCCCTCAAGTTTGATGCCCGAAGCCTTGCGCACTGGGCTGCTCCCGCCATCGCATCCGGCGAGGTAGCTCGCCCGGACCTCCTCGTCGCCGGCAGCAGTGTGCAGCACGACATCGACCCCGTCGTCGTCCTGAGTGAATGAGACCAGTTCGCAGCCGAAACGTACGGTAACGCCGGGCGTGGCCTCGGCGACCTCGCGCAGCAGCGGCTCGAGGTCGTTCTGGGAGACGAGTTGGTAGGGCTCCAACGGCTCGGAGGCATCAGTGGTCTTGGCGATGATCGCGCGGTGCTCGGCGACGCTGGGATAGTTCAGAGATGCCAGCGGGGGATCTGAGAGCCGGGTGACGATGAAGACGTCCATCGGGTTGTCGGCCGGATAGCCCAGTTCCCGGACCCGGTCAGCGAAGCCGAGGCGACGGTAGAGCTCCATGGTGCGGGCGTTGGAGCGATCCATCTTCGGATATTGCTTGGTGGTCGGATCCTTCTCGACCAGCAGCGTCCGCACACCCCGCTGACCCAAGTCGATAGCGAGCGTAAAACCGGTGGGGCCGGCGCCCACCACCACGACGTCGTAATGCATGACCTCATGATGGCGAGTCGCTGGACGGTGCGACGGCCGTGGTTCCACCGCCTGGAATCGAGATCAGGCAGGTACGCCACGGAGTTGCGATGATCGACCGACGCGACCGCCTGGACTGACCTGGCGACGACGCCGGTCGGCCTCCGTCGGCAGGATCAGGGCACGTGGTAGATCGACTTCAGCTCCTCGTAGGCAGCCAGGCCCTCGGGGCCCATCTCCCGTCCCATGCCGCTGGACTTGACACCGCCGAAGGGCGATCCCGGGTCGTTGACGTAGGAGTTGATGCCGATCGACCCGGTCCGCACCTTCCGTGCCACCCCCGCGGCGCGCTCCAGGTCCGAGCTCCACACTGATCCGCCGAGCCCGTAGTCACTGTCATTGGCGATGCGAACCGCGTCCGCATCGTCGTCATAGGGGATCACGGCGAGCACCGGCCCGAAGATCTCCTCCTGCGCGATCGTGTGGTTGTTGTCGACATCGACGAAGACCGTCGGGGAGACGAAGAACCCGCGGTCCAGCCCCTGCGGCCGGCTCCCGCCCGTCGTGATGCGGGCGCCGTCGGCGAGCCCCTTGGCGATGTAGCCCTCTACCCGGTCGCGCTGACGACCGTTGACCATCGGGCCGATCTGCGTGGCCGGGTCGAGCGCGTCGCCGATGGTCTGGCTGCCCGCCAAGGTTGTGACGACGTCGACGATCTCCTCGTAGCGGCTGCGGGGCGCCAGGATGCGTGTTGCGATGCTGCAGGTCTGACCCTGGTTGGTCAGCGTGGCGTCGAAGAACGCCGGGAGGTTGGACTCGAGGTCGGCGTCGTCGAGCACGATCGCGGCGGACTTCCCGCCGAGCTCGAGCGTGACCGGGCGGAGCAGGCGCCCGCAGGTCTCGGCGATCGACCGTCCCGCGGCGGTCGACCCGGTGAAGGAGACCTTGTCGATCCCCGGGTGAGCAACGAGGTGCGCCCCGACTTCCCGGCCTGCCGGGACGATGTTCAGCAAACCGGCGGGAAGACCGGCCTCTGCCGCGGCCTCGGCCACCAGATAGGAGTCGAGCACCGTCTCCGGCGCCGGCTTGATCACGACCGCGCAGCCGGCCGCCAGTGCGGGCGCAAGCTTCATGAAGAATAGTGACTGCGGGTAGTTCCAGGGCACGATGGCGGCCGCCACCCCGATGGGCTCCCGTCGGACCACGGTCGTGCCCCCGAACATCGCCTCCCGTCGCTCCTCGACGCCGCGAGAGGTCGCCAGCGTGCCGTAGTAGCGCAGCAAGAGCCCTGGGGCCAGGGCCTCGACAGCCCGCGACTTCTGCACAGGCATCCCGTTCTGACTGCTCACCGCCTCGGCCGCGGCCGCGCCCCGCGCCTCCATTGCGACGGCGAACCGTTCCAACACCTCGGCGCGAGCGGTGGGCGTCCACCGAGCCCAACCCTGCGGGTCGTCGAACGCACCGCGGGCCGCATCCACAGCACGGTCAACGTCCGCTGCGGAGGCATCGGGCACCGAACCGATGACCTCCTCAGTGGAGGGCGAGACCACGGTGATCCTGTCCCTGGCCGCGGGCGCGACCCAGTCGCCACCGATGTAGAGCTTGTCGTGTTCAACCATGATGTTCCTCTCGATATCCGGGTCCTCGGGCCTGGTCATGTGTGTCTTGCCTCGGTCGTGTGCGCCGTCCCGCTCACGCCATGGCTTCGGCGGCGGGCGGGCGAGCACCGGCCGACTCCAGGATGAGGTCGGCACCACGTTCCGCGATCATGATCGTCGGCGCGTTGGTGTTCCCGTGGGTGATCTGCGGCATCACGGACGCGTCGACGACACGCAGGCCCTCGGTCCCGTACACGCGCAGCGCGGGATCGACGGCACCCACCTCCGGCGGCCCGATCCGGACGCTGCAGGCGCCGTGGTAGATGTGATGGGTCTCCGCGCGCACCCACGCCGCGAGCTGTTCTCGGGGGATCCCGGGCCCGGGGTTCATCTGCTCCCCGAGCAGATCGGCGAGCGGGGCCTGCGCGGCCACCTCGGTCATCAGGTCGATGGCGCGGATCATCGCCGCGACCTCCGAGTCCTGCGACAGCAGGTTGCTGACGATCCGCGGCTGAGCGGCGGGATCAGCCGAACGCAGCCGGACTTGGCCGCGCGAGACCGGACCATAGAGCCCCAACCCGAAGGACATCCCGGGCAGTGCCGGCTGACGCCACCCGTGTATTCCGAAAGCACCCGGCACGAAGATGATCTGGAAGTCAGGCGAGCTGAGAGCTGACTGCGATCGCCAGAACAAGGCGCTCTCCCCGGCCTGGGAGGTGGTCATGCCGGTTCGGTCGCGCATCCACTGCTCGAAGTGCTTCGGGTCGGTCGCCTCCTTCAGCGTGCGCGGCGCCGTCGTGGTCCAGGACATCGCCAGCATCGGGTGGTCCTGCAGGTTCTCGCCCACGGCCGGAAGGTCGACCAGCGGGTCGATCCCTTGCTCGCGCAGGTGCTCGGCCGGCCCGACACCGGACAGCATCAGCAGCTTCGGAGAGTTGTAGACGCCTGCGGAGAGGACAACCTCGGCGTCCGCGTGGGCGCGGTGGATCTCGCCGCCCTGCTCGTACTCGACGCCGACGGCGCGGGTGCCCTTGAACAGGACGCGCCGCACGGTCGCACCGGTGACCACCTGGACCTGCGGGCGCTCCATCGCCGGCCGGAGGAAGGCATCGGCGGAGGACCAACGCCGGCCCTCGTGAATGGTCCCCTGCAGCACCCCCACGCCATCCTGCTCGGCCCCGTTGATATCGGGGTTGCGCCGGATGCCGACGGCCTCGGCGGCCGCGGCCACGTGGTCTGCGTGGCCCGAGAACCAGCGCTGCGAGGTGACGTGCAGCGGGCCGTCGGAGCCGTGGTAGCGGTCATGGATGTCGGCGTTGTTCTCCGAGCGGCGGAAGTACGGCAGGACCTCGTCGTAGGACCAGCCGGTGGCGCCGAAGTCCCGCGCCCAACTGTCGTAGTCGTCCCGGGTACCCCGGACGTAGAACATCCCGTTCATCGATGAGCTGCCGCCGAGCATCTTCCCGCGGGGCAGGAAGACCCGGCGGCCGTGCAGCCCCGGTTCGGGCTCGGACTCGTAGTTCCAGTCCTTGGGTCCTTGAAGCAGGCCCATCCAGGCGATCGGGGCCTGCACCATCGGGTCCTCGTCGCTGCCTCCAGCCTCGAGAACGAGCACCGAGTGCCCGGCAGCGCTGAGGCGGTCAGCGAGCACGCAGCCCGCCGAGCCCGCCCCGACAATCACGAAGTCGCGAGAAGTCATGTCAGGTGCCTCCAATAGTGGCGAAAGGGATGGGAACGGAAATCTGCGCGAGCGGAACTTCGGGACCCGCCAACCACTCGGCCGACACGGGCTGGGCCCGCTCGACGAGCTCGCGTCCGGCCATGAACGCCCCCGGGCGCAGCCGCCGACCGTCCGCGGTGCGGACAACCCGCGCGGTCCGATCGATCCGCCCGACCCGGACACCCACCACCACGTCGATTCCCTGCCCGGCGTTCTACGAGGCCGACTGAAGAGGCGGCTTGCGGGCCGGGGCTCCGGTCATGCCGTCCTCCGCAGCTTGTGGCGTGGGCCACAAAGGCCTGTTAGTCGTGACGATGACAGACCGACTCCCCATGCCGCGGCCGATGTTCCGGTAGGCGGGACGCCCCGGCTGCGTCCTCGCGTGGGGGCATGTGTCGAGCCGGCGAGGTTCTGGATTCTCACTCGGCGGGCCGGCGGAGTTCGGCTCGGTCCCCTCCCTGTCAGACTGGTGTGAGATATGGGACGAATGAGTCCTTCTGATGCGATGCAGGGCGAGACAGGACGGTCGACGCAGTGACGATGCCCCTCCCCGACCAGGCCGCCATGACGGCGCGGCAAGATGGTCGGGTGACCGACGAGCGGCCCGGTCGACCGGACCGGCCCAAGCGCAGGACGTTCACCGCGGCCTACAAGGCCCGGATCCTGGCGGCCTATGACGCGCTGCCTGCGGGCAGCCCAGAGCGTGGCGCCCTGCTGCGCACCGAACGGCTGTACCACTCCCATATCGAGCATTGGCGGAAGCAGGCCGCCAACGGAACACTGCCCGCCTCGTCGGGCAAGCCTAAAAAGGACCCTGACACCGAGCACGACCAGAGCGTGCGTGATCCTGGGGAAGTCCCGCGCGAGTCTGCACCGGCAGCGCAACCCCGCCCGGCCCGGCTGGGCCCGCGCAAACCGTTCCATCATCCGGCCGAATTGTCGGCGGCCGAACGGGACCAGGTGCTGGCGGTGCTGGACTCGGAGCGTTTCGCCGACAAGTCCGTCGATCAGGCGTGGGCGACCCTGCTGGACCAGGGCACCTACCTGTGCTCGCAGTCCACCATGTACCAGCTGCTGCGCGAGCGGGGACAGACCGGTGAGCGGCGCGCCCAGGCCACCCGCCCAGCGACCAGGAAACCCGAACTGGAGGCCGACGGACCCAACCAGCTGTGGTCCTCGGACATCACGAAACTGAAAGGGCCGGTCTGCGGCATCTACTACCTGCTGTATGTCATCATCGACATTTTCTCCCGCAAAGTGATCTGGTAGGAGATCTGGCCCACCGAGAACGGCGCCCTGGCCAAGGAATTCATCGCAGGCGCCATCGCCTCCAACGACGGGATCAAGCCCCGATCAATTCACGCCGACCGTGGCACATCGATGACCTCGAATACCGTCACCGGCCTGCTCGCGCTGCTCGGCCACGCTCAACGACGCCTTCCTGGCCCACCCCGAACGCTTCCGCGGCCGGCGCCCCTACCCACCACCGCTACCGGCCCGGGTCTGGATCAACAAGCCACCCGCCACCCTCAAAACCGATACCACACCACAAACCACGCAGGTGGCCTGACGTCTCACCCGGTTTGACAGGTTCCGGTGAGTGCCGAACCGGTGAGTGCCGCTGGGCTTGAAGCCTGGCGCTGGCGGGCCCGAAGGATTAGGCGACGGCGCGAGCGACTTTCCGCAGTAGCGTCGACTCACGGTTGAGGACGGCGGGCCAGTTCCGAGGCCGCGCTCAGTTCGGTGCGGGCGATACCGCGCAGGTGCACCTCGTCGGGACCATCAAAGATGCGCATCGCACGGTGCCAGCCGTACATCGCGGCGAGAGGTACGTCATCACTGACGCCGGCGCCGCCGTATACCTGGATGGCCCGATCGATCACCCCGAGCGCCACGCGAGGCACCGACACCTTCGCCTCGGAGACCAACGTGGCGGCCGCCTTGTTGCCCAATTCATCAATCACCCGCGCGGTGTGTTGGCACAGCAGCCGCGCCTGGTCGATCGCGACCCGTGACTCGGCGATATCGCGCTGGAGCATGCCCTGCTCCGCAAGCGGCTTGCCGAACGCGACGCGCGAACTAGCCCGGGTAACCATCAGGTGCAGCGCTCGCTCGGCGGCGCCTATCGCACGCATGCAGTGGTGAATGCGACCGGGACCGAGCCGCGCCTGCGCCAGGGCGAAGCCGCTGCCCTCTTCACTGAGCAGGTTGGTAGCAGGGACGCGCACGTCCTCGAACAGCACCTCGCCGTGGCCGTGCTGGTCGTGGCGGCCGAAAACCGGGACGTCTCGCACGACGGTGATCCCCGGGGTATCGCGCGGGACGAGGATCATCGACTGCTGGCGGTGTCGCTCGGCGTCGACGTCGGTCTTGCCCATCACTACCAGCACCCGGCAGCGCGGGTCAGCGATGCCGCTGGTCCACCACTTGCGACCGTTGAGGACGTACTCGTCCCCGTCGCGGTCGATCCGGGTCTCGATGTTGGTGGCGTCACTGCTGGCCACCGCGATCTCGGTCATCGCGAACGCAGAGCGGATCGTGCCATTGAGCAGCGGGTTGAGCCAAGCCTTCTTCTGCTCCTCAGTGCCGAAGATGTGTAGCAGTTCCATGTTGCCGGTGTCGGGCGCGGCGCCGTTGATGGCCTCGGGCGCCAACTCCGAACTCCAGCCGGTGACCTCCGCCAACGTGGCGTAGTCGAGCTGCGAGATGCCGGACTCGGCGGGCAGAAAGAGGTTCCACAACCCACGGCGGCGGGCTTCGACCTTAAGCTCCTCGATGACCGGCGGCGGCGTGTGATCACCCGGCCCGGCCGCGGCACGGTATGCGTGGTAGGACTCTTCTGCAGGGAAGACGTGCGAATGCATGAAATCAACCAGCTCGGCGCGCAGATTCTGGGCCTGCGGCGACGGCGTGAGGTCGAGCCCTTCGGTCATCCCCGGGGCCATCGCGACACCTCCACAACTAGTCGTGGTAGATCGTTGTTTGCGCTTGGCGAAAATCGGTCCGGTCACTTCGGGGGGTCGTGGCCCACTCCGCTCGGCTCGGATGGGCGTGCGCACGAACCCTCAGCTCAGGCCCCAGGCCTGCGCCGCTTCGCGCATGTCGACGATCGAACTTCGGAAGTCGAATTCCTGCTTGAATCGCAGGAACTCAAAGGCATCGTCGACCTTCATCTCCGGGCCCTGGAATGCCCGGAGCCCGGTCGATTCCGTCACTGCCACGTCGTCGTTGCCGGATTCCAGGCGCAGGATATTCACCATCTCACCCAGGCTGAGTCGCTCCCTGGTCGGCGAGTTGAACACTCGGGCACGCTCGGCGCCGAACCTCGCGCTCTCCAGAGAGGCCTCGGCGGCGGCGAGCACCGATCGTGCCATGTCGGTGACGTAGATGGGCTGCATCGTCAGGTCGAGCGCAAAGGGATGCCCTAGATGGGCCTGCTGTCCTGTCACAGCCTTCAAGATCCAATCGGCGAATCTTCCGGAGATTCCGTCGAGCCTGCCGAGCCCGTACGCGAAGGTGGGGCGCAAACCGATGAAATGCGTCTCGGAATCGTCGGCATAGAACGCAGCCAAGCCCTCATTGAGCAACTTCGTGTGCGCATATAGCGAGTTCGGATGAAACGGACCGTCACTGCCGATCACCCGGTCATTGAGGTGGGGATGAAACGTTGGGCTTCCGTAGACGGCAGCGGTGGAGGCATACACCACGCCCTGCACCCGGGCTGCGACCGAGGAGCGGAATACGCCATTTGTACCGTGGACATTCACGTCCAGCATCTGACCCGCGTCGGGGACCGTGTTGGTGACTCCGAACCGCCCTTCCTCCGCGGACATGGTGAGGGCGGCCAAGTGGACGACAACGTCGCTACCAAGCAATGTCTCCGGCGTGATGGAACGAATGTCGAGCGCCTCTACGGACGCCTTGAGGCCCATGCTTCCGGCTGGCAATTCGCGAGCATCGGTTGCGCGCACGTCCCATCCCGCCTCTGCGAAGACGCGGATGGTCTCCTTGCCGATCAGTCCAGACGCGCCGGTGATGAATACACTGCTTCCCACGTCATACTCCTTGCGTTGTTCGCGTAGTCTCGCCGGCATGCGGCACCTGGACCACCGCTTCCGGGCGACCCGAAGTGGTGGATCGGTATGCAGCGAGGACGACTTCATCAACCTGCGCCGCATGAACAATGTCGAGGTCCGTTTCGACTTCACCACTGAAAATCCCGTCGATGAAGCTTCGAGCCTCGTTAAACGGCCAAGCGGTGCTGTTGAATTCAGCGCGCCAACGAAGGGTGTCGATGTCTGAGGGCGTTGTGCTGGGCCACATGCTCATCGGATCGCGCTCATCGACAGGAGACATCAGTGGGATCTCGGCCGAGTGCACGGCGAGGCGCGGTCGCCAAGCATCGAAAACCCGGGTCTCGCCGTCAGCAGTGAACGAGAACCGTCCAATGCCCCCCTGCGGATGACTACCCATTCCATACCGTCCGCACGTGACAGAGGCGACCGCGCCGCAACTCATCTGAATGACGACCGCCGCGAAGTCCTCGACATCTCTAGCAGCGTGACTTCGGTGGAAGTAGTTGCCGGTACGCGCAACCACGGATTCTGGAATGGACCTCGCAGCTCGAAGCACGGCGCTGATTCCGTAGAAGCCGATTTCCGCAAGCTCTCGCTTGGCATCGGGGAACGTGTATGTGCCTCCGGTCCGCTCACGACGGTTTACCGGTCGGTCCAAGTCGGGAATGCCCTTGGCGAAGTAGATGTCACATCGCAAGGACTCCAGTTGGCTGGTCGCCCTGGCGGCCTTTACTCCAGCCTGTAGCCAGGGTGCTTGCGCGAAGGACCAGACACGACTGTGCACCCCGCTGCTCAGGACCTGCTCGACCAGGATGGCCGACTCGCCCGGACCCGCGATCACCGGCTTGTCCAGGAACAGGTGCTTACCCGCACGAGCACACCGTGCGACCATAGACGCCCGTCTTTCAGCACCGGGCGTCGCGATGACAATGTCGACTCCCGGCAACTGAAGTGCCTGTTCCAGGGTGTCCACGAACGGGACACCAAGCCAGGCGGCGGCCTGCTGTGCCAATGCTCGCTGATCAGACGTGGCGTCGACGTCTTCGGCGACGGCCACCACGGTGACGCGCGGGTCCGCGGCGAACAGGGGCACGAAAATTTCCAGGTGCGACTCCATCCCGCCGACCGCGAGGATGCCCAAAGACTCCACACTCATGTTGACTCCTCCCTCGCCCACACACCCCACTTCTCATGCATCGCCCCGGCCACGGCCTGTTCCAGACCCTTGGGCACGACGGATCGCTCAACGCTCCAAGGCACGCGCTCGAAGTGCTCGGACTCCACTGCCCCTCGAGTTCCGAGCAGCACAAGTTGACGAAGCTCAGTGGGACCATCGTTCTCGACCAGCGTGAGCAAGCCTGATGCGCTGGGGCCGAACTCAACCGACGTGATAGCGACCCGCTGGCCGTGCCGCGGCGCCGCGATCGCCACCCGGCTGGGACTGGCGCTCAGCAGCGACTCGCCCACAGCGAGATAGGACCCGATCAGTTGAAGCCGGACCGCGAGGGAACCGAGGTCGCGGGCGCCCAACTCCACTTGAAGGAAGGTGGCCTGCCCGATCGCCTCGAACCCTTCGCCCAACACGTCGGCCACCCAGCTACCGGGCTGCATCACCAGATCCTTTGTCGACACCTCAGTCACCTCCTGTCGGTCCAGGCTCTCCCCAACCGCCCACGCGCCTAATACCTGTTGCATTGTCTTTCCTCATGTCAGCGACAACGGAGCCGCGCCCCATGTGGGCAGCCGTTCGGGCCGACAGCCGACCCGGCCTTCCGAGTCCCGGCTACCTACGTCAAGGTCCTGCGCCCAGTCCGATCCCGTTGGAGTGCGGGTCGTAGTCCGGGGCGCCTGCGTCCCAAGCGCCGTCCTGGACGGCGGTCCAGACACAACGGGCGTGCGTGACATGGCGGAGTCCTCCGGGTTCGAGGGGTCGGCTGTGGGTTCAGACCGACACGAGGTCGTCCTTGTGCGTCTCACTGAGCGCGAGGACGCAGAGGACACTGATCAGGATCGCTGCCGCCATGACCACACCCAGCGCGACGATGCCGCCCCCGTCCGCGCCGATGATGGCAGAGAGCAGCGGCCCGAGCGCCCCGCCGACGAGGGCCGACCCCTGGAAAGCGACCGCCGTGCCCGTGTACCGGACCCGCGTGGGGAACTGCTCGGACAGCAGCGCGCCGACGGTGCCGGCCGCCGCCGAGTGGAGGATGCCGCCGTGTACGGCGTAGACCAGGACGATGAGCACCAGTTTGCCGCTCGAGATCGCCGGGAACAGCAGAAAGGCGGTCACCAGCATCCCAGCGACGGCGGGCAGGTAGACGGCCTTGCGACCGAACCTGTCGGACAGACTGGCGAACAGCGGGATGAAGAGCAGGTTCATCACCGCGACCCCGATGAGCAGATTGATCATCGCCTGCCGGGAGACCCCGGCGTAAGTGGTGGCGAAGGTGACGGCGAACGTCGAGATGATCGCCGACATCGCGAACGGGCCGGTGAACACGCCGACCCCGAGCAGGGTGCGCTTGAGGTGGGTCGAGAAGACCTCGGCGAGCGGGATCCGAGCCGTGTCACCCTGGGCCTTGGCCGCTTGCTGCACCGAGCTCTCCTGCAGCCGCAGCCGCATGTAGAGACCGAGGGCGAGCAGCACCAGGGACGCGAGGAACGGAAGGCGCCAGCCCCAGGACAGGAACGCCTCCTGGGACAGGCCACCGAGCGCGGCGAAGGCGGCGATGGACAGCAGGAACCCGAGGGCGCCCCCCAGCGTAGTGGCGCTCCCGAAGAGACCTCGCTTGTTGGAGGGGGCCGTCTCGACGGTCAGCAGGACCGAGCCCGACCACTCACCGCCGACGGCGATGCCCTGGGCCACGCGGAGCACGACCAGCAGGATCGGCGCGAGGGCGCCGGCCTGCGCCGACGTCGGCAGTACCCCGATCAGCGCGGTGACCGTACCCATGGCGACGATCGTCGTGATGAGCGCGTTCTTGCGACTGAAGCGGTCACCCCAGTGCCCGAAGAGGATCCCGCCAAGTGGCCGGGCGATATACCCGACGGCAAGGGTGCCGAACGACGCGATGATGCCGACGGCGGTCGACATGCCGTGGAAGAAGACGGGTCCGAAGACCAGGGTGGCCGCCGTGGCGTAGACGAAGAAGTCGTAGAACTCGATGGTGCTGCCGATCAACCCGGACGCGTACGCCCTCCGGCTCTGCACCGGCGGCGCAACGACCTGGACCGGCGAATCCGCCGCGGCGGTCCCGCTCTCAGGAACGGACATAGGGCACCTCTCAGGGGCGGCTTGACGTGAGGCTTGGGAGACCGAGTGTCACCGAGCGGAGGTCCCTGCCCGAGCGACCGTTTCACCCGCCGGAACGTGACCACGATCGGCACCATGTCGTCTGGCCCCTCGGCCAGGCTGACGTTCGGGTCGTCGATCAGCCGCAGCCCCAGCGTTTGCCGGAGATCGCGCAGCGTGATGTTGGCGCCGATACGGTCGTTGATCCGGCGCAGCACCGCCCGCAGCGCGGTGCAGGACAGCGGCCGCAACGGATGTGTGGGGCGAACCGAGAGGCGAGGATCTCGAAATCGCCGGCCTCGATGCCGTCGAAGGCGGCTCGCACGACATCGGCCGGGTCGTTCTTCGGTGCTTCGACTCCCTTGGACATCGGGGTGTCGGTGTAGCCGAGATGGAGGGCGGCGACGTGTATTCCGTCGGGTGCCAGTTTGATGCGCTGCGTATCGGTCGCCGACCATAGCGCGGCCTTCGTGGCGCTGTAGGTGTCGCCGATGCCGAGCCAGCGCAGCACCGACAGTACGTTGAGCAGCGCGCCCTTGCTCGCCTTCAGCGCGGGGGTGAGGGCGTCGGCGACGGCCAAAGCGCCCCAGTAGTTGGTCTCGAACAGCTCGCGTGAGGCGGCTTGATCGTCGAGCACGGCGGAGTGGTTCATCGCACCGGCGTTGTTGATCACCACGGTCACGTCGGAGGCGACTTCTGCTGCGGCCGCGACGTCGTCGGCATTGGTGACGTCAAGCACTGACCGACACCCCACTCACCGACACCACCGCCCCGGGCCGCGCCCACACCTGACCAGGCCCGGCGACCTCCCCCCACCGGCCGCTCCAGTGCCTCATCACACTTCGGCGTACACGACCGCGCGGAAAGCGCAACAGTGCGCGGGCCCGTGGCTGATAGTGCCGTCTGCGTTGGTCTCGACGGCGCTGGGCCATGGGTCCCTGGACGCCTAGCTCGGCGAGGGTTCAGATATTGTGCCGGGACTAGGAAAAGCACGCTCATGCCGCCGAGAGGTGCCGGGCTGTCGTTGAACCGCCGAGCGCCGCGCGAGACACATACGCTTCCGAGGCGACCGAAATCGGCTCGAGGGCGCGCAAACTGCCAGGGCCCCGTCGGTAGTCTGGGGTCGCTCGCGCAGCCTCCATCGACCGGGATCTCGGCCATGACTCAACTGGGTCGTCGAGCTGTTCGCTCCTGGTGGCGACGCCGTCGGTGAATCGCCCCAATACGCGCGAGGGGACCTTGTCTCCGCTGCGGAGCAGCGAGCGGTTCGCCGCGAAACGCTCCCAATGACCGCCACCGGCAAGATTGTCAACCGCGAACTCCGCTGATCTGCCCCGAGCCTATGCAGAACTCGCTCACCGGAGGGCGGCTGGCGGCGCCGCGAGGAGCCGCCGCCAGCCGGTCCACCATCGAAGCCGGTTGTCAGCGGGGCTCGGGGAGATGGTCGAGCGGGACCGCGAGCTCGGGGATGGACCTGGTTCCGACGGCGGGGTTGTCGGCGGTCTGGTTGAGGCCCGGCTCGCCCGCCGCGACGGCGAACGATGCCCGCGTGTGAATGTCGGCGCCGGGCACGGTGACCTTGGTCAGAACCCGGTAGTCGGCGGTGAGCTCCTTGGTCGTCGCCTTGCAGCGGACGTATCCGCGCTGCGCGTTGTGGAACTTCATGTGCGGGTTGGCTTTCAGGAAGTCCAGGCCGAGCTGGTCCTGGTCCGCGCCGTCCTTGCCGGAGGAGATCGATGTTCCGGCGAACTCCACGGCAGCCACGGGGGAGTCCGGGTCGTCGAAATCGGTCTTGAGTTCGGAGGCGATGCTGCGGTGGATGTCACCGCAGATGCTCACGGCGTTTTCGACTCTGTGCTCGCGGATCCCCTCCAGCAGCCTCCGGCGCTGGGCGGCGTAGCCGTCCCAAAGGTCCATGCCGAACGCCTGCACCGCCGGATCGACGTCGTGATCGGCCTGGGCGATCATGGTTTGGTGGGCAAGGACGTTCCAGGTGGCCCGGGACCGGTGGAGCCCACTGAGCAGCCACTTCTCCTGGCTGTCGCCCAACAGGGTGCGTTCGGGATCCAGGCGTGCTTGGCAGCCGACCTGGCGGCCGTCACCGCATGCCTGATCGGATCGGTACTGCCGGGTGTCCAGCACGTTGAACTCGGCAAGCCCGCCGAACCGCAGCCGCCGGTACACCCGCATGTCCGGACCACTGGGCCGGGCGGAGCGGCGCAGCGGAAGGTGTTCGTAGAAGGCTTTGAACGCGGCGGCCCGCCGCTGCCGGAACACGACGGGGTCCTGGTCGGGCTCGTTGTCGGCCTGGGAGATGTCGCTCGCCCAGTTGTTCTCCACCTCGTGGTCGTCGAGGGTGACGATCCACGGAAAAGCCGCATGCGCGGCTTGCAGATCCGCGTCGCACTTGTACAGCGCATACCGGTTGCGGTACTCGGTGAGGCTGAACGTCTCCCGCTGGTACTGCTCGGGCAGCCGCACGTTGCGGACCCCGCCGGTGGCGCCCACACCGTATTCGTAGATGTAGTCGCCCAGATGCAGCACCACGTCGAGATCCTCGGCGGCCAGGTGCTTGTAGGCCGTGAAGAAGCCCTCGTACCACGCCTGGCAGGACGCGAACGCGAAGCTCACCGCACCGCGGGCACCGGCACGCGGAGCGGTCTTGGTCCGCCCGACCGGACTGACCTCCGCCCCGGCCCGGAACCGGTAGAAGTACTCGTGGCCCGCCCGCAAGCCGTGCAGCTCGACATGCACGGTGTGCGCGTCTTCGGGACGGGCCAGGGCCGTGCCCCGGCGCACGACCTTCGTGAACCTTTCATCGGTCGCGACCTGCCACTGCACGGTCACCGCCCGATCGGGCATGCCGCCCTTTCCGTCAACGGCCAGCGGCTCCGGGGCCAACCGGGTCCACAGCACAACGCCCTCCGGGTGCGGGTCGCCCGAGGCCACCCCCAGGGTGAACGGGTTGGATGCGGCCGACGCCGAGCCGCCGATCCAACCCGGTATCGCTGCTGCCGACCCCGCCACGAGCGTGGCGGTAACGAACCCTCGACGGCTGAGGTGGGACACGGGACCTCCAGGCGATGGCGGGACAAGACGCCCGTACAGCCCACCGATCACAGGGTGGCGCAGATGGGAGGACCGATAGATATGTCATGACAACGCAGTGAACATTGATGTCGCAGACCCCAGCGCCACCTCGCCGACCACCACCGCTTTCGGTGGCGCTGAATCTGGGGGACCTGGTGCGGGAGGTCGAGGCCCCAGTCTCGTCGTATTCGTGCGCGCAGGGACGTTCCCGCTCGGGTGGGATAGGCAGGTCAAGCGCAGAGTCCACCCCTGTCCCTGAGCCCGAGCCGGAAACCGGAGCCCCCGCGCTCCTCGCCGCCTATGACGCCGAGCAGCTCCGCAGTCTCGGGGTCAACGACCAGCTGATCGACCTGGCCCTCACCGTCAGCGACAGCGCCGAACTCGACCAACTCCTCGAAGGCGCCCCCTGTTGTCCAAGGACATCCTGTACGGCCTTGCCGCCGGCTTGGACATCGACGAGGTCCGGAGAGAGATCACCAGCCCGGTCGAACTCGATCAGGAACCCGATCTTGACGACTTTGCCGCGGCCCTCTCACGCACGAAGGTCACCACTGTCGACGACTCCGTACGCGCCGCCATCGAAGAGGGCGACTTCCGCGTCTGGAAAGTCTTCCTTCACCCCACTCAAGAACGCATCGCCCACCGCCACTACAACGGCCCCGCCCGCGTCTCCGGCGGCCCCGGCACCGGCAAGACGATCGTCGCCCTGCATCGAGTCAAGCACCTCGCCGAGCAGCTGCCGCCCGGCCGCGACAAGCCGATCCTGCTGACCACCTTCACCAAGAACCTCACCACCGACCGGCGATTGCGCCTCGCCTCCCTCATCGGCCCCGAGCTCCTTGCCCGCGTCGATATCGCCCACATCGACCAGCTCGCCGCTCGCGTCCTGGGCGAGAACACCGCCCCCGGCGGCGGCAAACAGCGCATCTACGACCAGGTGGCCCTGAACGAGATGCGCCAGCCCCGTCCCGAGCGCAACCAGGTCTGGAAGCTCATCGAACAGTTCACCGCACGCCTCGACAAGCTCGGGGTCGAAACCTGGGGGCAGGCCGAAGAGCGCGCCGCCCGCTTCGAGATCGAACGCGCGGCGAAGATCAAGGCCCGCCGCCAGGCCGTGGAAGAGAGCGGCGGCAAAGACCTCATCCCGAACGACGACAGCTCGGGCATGCGCTACCTCGGCTACCGCTACAAGCACATCGTGGTCGACGAAGCCCAGGATCTGCGCCCCGCGCATTGGAAGATGCTGCGCGCAATGGCCGACCCCGACCAGCCCAACGACATATTCATCGCCGGTGACACTCACCAGCGCATCTATGACCACCAGGTCGCGCTCGGTGCCCTCGGCATCCACATCCGTGGACGCGCGTACCGCCTGACACTCAGCTACCGCACAACCATGGAGATCCTCGCTCAGGCTCTACGCGTTGTCGAACCAAAGAACCCGGACGAGAAGGTCTCCTACGACGACATCGACGATGGCACCGACACGCTCGCCGGCTACCGTTCTGTACTCCACGGCCCTGCCCCCACCTTCGCCCCCTACAACACCTGGGACGACGAACTCGCCGGTCTCGCCGCCACTTTGAGCACCTGGCGCAAGGAACTATCCACCGACGGCAACGGAGCTCCCCGTGACCCCGGCGGCCGAATCGCCGTCTGTGTCGCTGACCGCAACATGGTCAGCCAGACCATGTACTACCTGGAGACCAACGCCGGCATCACCTGCGCTGAACTCACCAAGGACGGCCGCCAAGGGTGACGGCGACATCCACGTGGGCACCATGCACCGTTTCAAGGGCCTCGAATATCAGCGGCTCGCCATCGTCGGTGCCAGCGACGGCATCATCCCGCACAGCAGCATCATCGAGCGCTATCGCACCAAAAATCCGCTCCGCTACGAGCGCGAACAGCGCAAGGCTCGCTCTCTGCTATTCGTCGCGGCCACCCGAGCCCGCGACGCCCTGAGCATCAGCTGGCACGGCCGGCCAAGCCCATACCTGCCGCTTTGACGCGGTTGGCGTTCGCACGCTCCTGGGAACGTACCCCTGCAGGGTGGTCAGGCCAGGCAGCATCGGGGTCCCCTCTGCACCTACTCTGATGCCCCTGCGCGGGACAGCGAACTCGGCTCGTACTGCAACTGGTATGTGCGCAGCCCGGTGCCGTCCATGCGGTAGAGCGTAATCGTAGAAAGGAACTGCTCCTTGAACTGAGCAGTGCGACGACGCTCCTTCTCCCCGATGCCGCTGATCCAGCCCTCGATATGCTCTGGAAGCTTGAACGTCAACTCGTAGGCCCCTACAGCGTCCGCGGGCGACAGCGTCCATTCCGCCGCCGCGCCGGTCCCACGCCGCCTGATCCTCACCGGGTGATCCGGCCTGGTCTCCGCATATTCCAAGAACCGTCGGTGGTCATCAGCGGCGAGCGGAAGAACGAACGGCGCGGAAGGAAAACCCAGCAGTAGCTCTGCGTCACTGCGCTGCTCCAACACGGCAGCAAGCTCTTCAATAGCCCCGCCAGCAGCCTGCTTGAACTTCCCGTCACGGACCGAGACGGAAGGCAACAGCTGCAAGGGCGAGGGGCCCAAAGCCCTTCCTCAGCTCCGCCCGCATCCACGTCACTGGAAACGGATCACGTTCGGGCAGATGCTTCTGCGCCCCGTACAACCTCGACGCAGTCGCCCCGATCATGCCGAGCAGCCAGGCGAAGGACGCCCCGGAGAGGTCGACGAGAGAGATCTGGTGTGCGAGCGCGTACTTCTGCGCACCTACCGTGAACCCGTTCGCAGAGAACAGGGCGTAGGAGTACTGATATCGCTGCCGGGGGCGTGCGCCTTCATACGTCATGAAGTTCTCGTTCACGTCGTGCACCACGCCATGAGCGTTACGGACGATCTCCAGTCCGCAGCGCCCCTGGTAGTACTTGGCCTCCAGGAACAGCCTTACCGGCATGGAGAACGCAGGAGTGAACGCGAACTCGCCCAGCACGTCAACTTGATGCAGTGCACCCCGCCCACGAACTCGCAGCGTCTCGCCATCCATGACCAACTCGACAGGATCCTGATCTTCATGAACCAGGAGCCGGTACCCGCTGAACCGCAGCAGCCAGGCCAGCGACTCCTCCAGCAGATAACCCCTCAAGACGGATTCCTTGATCAGTTCCGACGCCCCCAACTGGATCGCCGCGACCAACACTCACGACTCCGCCGCCTACCTGGCGTTCTTCACCGACGACGCCGTCCTGGACGACCCCTCGGTCGGGGAGGTCTTCGAGGGACATGCGGGGATCAACGAGTACTTCCAGTCCTACTTCGTCGGCTACAACACCCAGACCCGACTGCTCAGCACCGAGCCACGCGACGGGTACCTCCACGTCGAGGTCGAGTTCACCGGCACGTTCCCCGAGAGGCGCATCGGCGGGATCTTCGACGTCACCCTGACCGCCGAGCACAAGATCACGCACGTGCGGCCTACCTGCGCTGGTAGGCGCAGATGCGCGGCGTTCGTGACGGTGATGTCGTCCGGGCCAGACAATGCGGCCCGGACGACATCTCGTGGTGGGCTCAGGCGCCGAGCAGGACCTGGGCGTCGCCGGTGGTCCAGCTGATGCGCAGGGTCCGGCGCGACAGCCGCCAGCCGTCGGGCGTTCGGACCAGCAGCGTCATGTGAACATCTCTTAGAACTCCTAACAAAATGATCTTTGGGGTGGTTGGATCGTCCGGGAACGGGCGATCCGGGGTGTGGAGCGGCACGGTCGAGACCGTGAGCAGCGGATGCGGACAGGCTCTGCTGGTTCTGGCCCACCTGCGGTGCCGTGGGACCGGGCTACGGCACCGCCGGGTCCGGTATGACGGCGGCGAACAGGACGTAGGCGTCCTGTTCCGAGGTGACTCCGGTGACAACGAGCCGGTCGTCGCGCCGCCATACGTCCACGGACTCCCGGGACGGGCTGCCGAGCATGTCCAGCGCGGCCGTCACGGCGTCTTCCCCGTCGGGGCTTGGCGCCAAGGGCAGTCCCCAGTCCACCTCAAGCTCGCCGAGGAGGTTCAGCCGGTACGTCTCGAACTCGTCCCGCTCGAACTCCTCCCGCATGTCCCCAGTCCGACGCTCCCGCCACAGAGGGACGATAACGGGGCCAGCCGTGGCAGAAATTCGGTCGCAAAGCTGCCTGACGAAGAGCGGCCACAGGTCCTCTTCAGTGGGCGGTGTGTCGGTCCAGCGCTGGGCGACGGCGACACAGAGCTCGAACGGGTGCTCCCGCTCGGTCTTTTGGAGACCAAGCAGCACAACCCGGTCGCCGTGGACCCAGGCGTACACGGGCCACGCCTGAAGGTACTCCAACAGACGAGCGGAAAAGTCGGCACAGTCCGGTTCAGGTTGACTGCGGCTGCCCCAGCGCTTGTCCAGCTCGGCGGCCAGCTCATCCCGCTCTGCCAGGAATCGTTCTTCTATGGGGGCCTGGTATGCGTCGTCAGGGTTGTCGTCGAAGGGTTCGCTGACGCGCAGGAAGACCTGGATGCACCGCGGCGTGGCCTCGTACACCTCGAACTCTCTGTGGCAGCCGTCAGGGAACGGCGCGGCGAGCAGTTGCTCGATGTACGAAGGCCAGGTGGAGGAATCCTGCGGGGGTGGTGGGACAACGGTGCCGTCGCCCGTGCCAGCTGTATCGATCTCGTTCATCACGGCAGTGAATCAGGCTTGGGACTCCTACCGGATGACTTCAGGCGTCGCCAGCAGATGAGTGCGCAACCGAGGGTGAGGAAGGCTTCGTGGATGTCGTCGCGTATCTCCCAGCGGATCCGCATGCGGCGGAACCAGTGCAGGTGGGCGAATGCTCGCTCCACGACCCAGCGTTGGGTGCCAAGGCCGGAGCCGTGCTCGGTGCCGCGGCGGGCAATCAGCGGCTTCACGCCGAGATCCCGGACCAGTCGGCGGTACTTGTCGTGGTCGTAGCCGCGGTCGCCCAGCACCACGGCCGGGCGGCGGCGGGGCCGGCCCCGTTTGCCCCGCACCGGCGGTACCGCCTCAAGCCGTGGGATCAGTTGGGTGACGTCGTTGCGGTTGCCGCCGGTCAGGGTAGCGGCGAGCGGGATGCCGGTGGCGTCAGTGATCAGGTGGTGCTTGCTGCCCGTCCTGCCACGGTCAACAGGGCTTCGTCCCGTCTTGGGTCCCCCCTTTAACGCCCGGATGTGGGAGCCGTCGACCGCCGCCCGGGAGAAGTCCAGGGCGCCCGTACTGCGGAGCTTGGCCAAGAGCGCTTCGTGGAGCCGAGGCCACACGCCAGCTTTGGTCCACTCGGCCAGGCGGCGCCAGCAGGTCATGCCCGAGCCGAACCCGAGTTCCTGCGGCAGGTGTTCCCAGGAGATCCCGGTGTGCAGCACGAACAGGATGCCCTGGAACACCAGCCGGTCCGGATGCCTCTTCCGCCCGGGATGCCGGGCCCGACGCTCGACCTTGGGCAGCAGTGGCTCGATCACCGCCCACAACTCGTCGTCGACTTCCCATGGCTTCGGCCGAGCCACCCCACACCCCCGGATCAACGGTCCGGGAGTGACCCAACCACCTCGAACATCATTTAGTTAGGAGTTCTTAGCGAAGCACGAATCAGTCCAGTTGCCGTGGGTCACACTTCGTGACCGACCCGCTTCTTCAGCGATGGCCACTTCACGCCCTGGACGCGCTTGCGTGAATGTGCATTGAGAAGGGGCGAGGGGGACTGATCGTGATGAGGCGGCCACGCTGACCGGCGATCTGCGAATACTCCAAGGACGGCCGCTCGGCCGATAGCCGAGTTTTGAAGGGATGACAATTGTGGTGGCCGCGGGAGGTCAACTCTTGGCGTATGATCTTCGCCACATGACAACATGCTTGTCAGCTCAGTAAATCCATTTCACACTTCCAGTGATCTTGTTCTATAGATCTTGGAAGTGGGAGCATGCATGCGAAATGCTCAAAAGCGACCACTTAGCGTGGTTGCGGTTGCGGGTTTGCTGGTCGCGGGGATGAATCAGCTGGTATGGGCTCAGGGGCCTTATCTGGCCAGCGGAGGGGTGAACCTCGAGGGTGGTGCTTTCGAATCGCCGATGACGGTTGACCTGGTGGATCCGGGAACAGCCGTCGACGGGGTGAAGTTCCTGTTGGACAATGTTTATCTCGGCAGGGACACCACGGGTCCCTATTCCTGGCCGGGCACGGCGGGGAACGGATCGCATTCCTTGCGGGCCCGCTGGGAGGACTCCGCCGGGACCGAGGTCTCGGTGTCGGCCACCTTCACGATCGGCACACCAAATCCGACGCCCACTCCCACGCCCATTCCGACTCCTGGCCCGAGCCAGGAGCCGCCATCGCCGGGTCCGGCCCTTACTGATTTGGATCTGACCTCGGCCAATCGCCGTGCTGCGGTTGCGGGACTGTACGACTGGTCCAAGGCCAGCTACCGGGAAGGTTCCCCACTGCCCGGCCAGTCTGAAATCAACGAACACCGCAGACGCCTGCAACCTGGACGCCACCGACCTGGCCGCCGCGCCATACGGCGTGGTACCCGATGACGGTGTGGACGATGCCGAGGGCATCCAGAAAGCCATCGACCACATCAAGGCCGAGTGCACCCCGACCGCCGGTTACACGAATCTGAGCCGGATCGCGCTGCCTGCTGGCCGACTCGACGTGTCGCGCGAGATCAAGGTGGACGCGGACTTCCTGCTCATCAAGGGGGCCGGGAACGACCCGACGACCGGCACCAAACTGGTCTACACGCCGAACGCCGACACCCGTTACGACACGCTCACCGCTGACGGCTCTGACTGGGACAAGCCCAGCATGACCTGGGGTGACGCCAACGGCGGATGGCTCATGCCAGGCCGGGGCCTGTTCCGCATTCAGTCCACCAAAGTCCATCAGCAGTACCGCGGCCCCAGCGACCCGCCCCCCGTCTCACCCCGGACCTACGACAACGCTCCACCCAACCGCAAAGACCTCTTCGAGGGCACGGTCAACGTCCACTGGCGGGCCGGCCGGCAATGGCTACTTCCGCGGATCCCGGGTCTGGGACAGCATCTACGCAGGAAATACCACTCGCAATCTGCGCCACTTCACCTTCCAATGGTCCGCATCGGGCAACGTGGCCATTGGCAACGACTTCGACTCCGACCTCAACCTGCACGGCGGCTGGGAGCGTAACAACCTGTTCGAACTGAACAAAGTAACCACGCCCTACGAACACCGACCCGCCAGTTGTTACAGCAACTGCGGAGACGAAGGAAACAACGACCCGGACAACTCGGACTGGTTCCCGATCTGGTGGGGAGCCGGCCTCAAGGCAGTCAAGTGGTCCGGCTCGTCGGGACCCAACAACGTCTTCTTCAACAACACCCTCAAGAAGCAGCTGCTCTACGGCGGTGCCTACATCGACTACTATCCTGGCAAGCAGCGCATCTACAGGTTCGGCTGGGCATCGGGGACCTGGAAGCACCTATCCGTAGGGGGTTCACCCATCACCAACTGGGCCTACAACGAACAGCATGACTACACCGGCGGAAACGGTATCGACAACACCGGCACGGACCCCGCCAAATCACTGTTCCTCAGCAACGTTCCCAACTAGAACGGCCTAGCTCGAGGCGCTCCGGGCTTCTCAACGAGAAGCCCGGAGCGCCATCGCTTCTTTAGGACAAACCATATGAGCACAATCAAAACCGCGGTCCGCGGAACAGCCGATCAGCCCATACTCCGCGTCGAATTCCCTGTGAACTATGCACATTTCTTCCTCCTCGACGGAAACAACGAGCGGACCGTGCATCCCGCACCAGGGGCTCCGGGAGAAACACACGCTGGAATAATCCGGGCTGTGCGCGGCGGCGCCTACCTGACCACCGGCCTTTTCACTGGTGTGATCGACCTGACCGTCGCCATAAGCGGTGAACCGTTGCCGCCGCTAGCAGACGAGTACGAGGACGTCGTCGAGGTCAGCCTCCAGATCGACACCGAGAACGCTGCATTGGTCGGCTGGTCCGGCAGCCAGTACGTCGATCTTCCACACCTACCCGCGGGCGCGGGCTGGTACCGGCTCCGCTACCACGCCAAGGACATGGACCGGGCAAACGACCTCGTCTCCGAGACTCCACTGGACTCCTACCTGCTGCAGATATGGCCTCAGCAGCGCACCGACCCGGTCGTCATCAAAGTGACGTCCCAGAAAGCCCATCGCAAGCTCGCCTCCTAACGTTAGTGGCGGTTTTGATGGTCTTGTCCATCAGGCCCCCTCAACGGTGGGGGCTATCGCCCCGGTGACCTCGCCGAAGCCGATGTGAGCACCGTCTGCCCCTTGGGCACGGGCACGGATGGTGACCGTGTCTCCGTCCTGCAGGAAGGTTCGCGAGGTGCCGTCCGGCAGTTGCAGCGGTTCGGCTCCGTTCCAGGTCAGTTCGATCAGCGAGCCGCGCTGATTGCGAGCCGGTCCGGAAACCGTCCCGAGGCGTAGAGGTCGCCGGTGCGCAGGGCGGCGCCGTTGACCGTCATATGGGCCAGCATCTGAGCGGGCGACCAGTACATGTGCCGGTACGGCGGACGCGTGACCACGTGGCCGTTGAGCTCGACTTCCAGAGCGAGATCCAGGCCCCACGGTTCGGGCTCTCTCAGGTAGTGCAGTGGTTCCGGTCGTTGTACGGGGGTGGCCACGCGCGCCGCTTCCAGAGCGTCCAGCGGCACTACCCAAGGCGAGATGGAGGTGGCGAAGGACTTGCCGAGGAACGGGCCGAGCGGGACGTACTCCCAGGCCTGGATGTCACGCGCGGACCAGTCGTTGACCAGGACGATTCCGAAGACGTGCTCGGCGAAGTCCTTGACCGAGACCGGCCTGCCGAGCTCACTGGGAGTGCCGACGACGAAGCCGACCTCGGTCTCGATGTCCAGGCGTACCGACGGGCCGAACACCGGTGCCTGTCCGGCTGCCCCCCGCTGCCCCTGGGGCCGCACGATCGGTGTGCCGGACGCTACGACGGTGCCCCGGCCCGGCCGTGGTAACCGACGGGCAGATGCTTCCAGTTGGGCAGCAGAGCCTCCTGATCGGGCCGGAACATCCGGCCCAGGTTGGCGGCGTGATGCTTGCTGGCATAGAAGTCGACGTAGTCGGCGACCTCGACGGGCAGATGGAGGGTCACATGCTTGATGCGGTGGAGCGAGGGCTCCGCGAGGTCGCGGTGCCTCTCGTCCGTCAGCAGTGACGTCACGTGGGCCCGTACTTCCCTCCAGCGGTCGCGGCCGGCTGCGAGGAAGGCGTTCAGCGACGGCTCCGCGAACACCGCGTCATCGGTGACCGCGGCAAGGTCGAGGACGAAGTCCCCGATCGCCACGCCCACGCGCGGTGTGCCGCCAGGCGGCGAGAAGACGCCGTACGGAAGGTTCTGGACGGGGAAGTCCGAGCCCTCGGGTACTTCGACCCAACTCCTGATCACGTTCGTTCTCCAGCGTTGTTCAGTTCCACAGCCCGAGCTTCCGGGCCTCGTACGGCGGGGTGCTGGTGCTGCACGACCCGTATGCCGTGAAGACCTGCCTGGTTGCGGCGGTGGCGTGAGTGCCCAGTCCACTCACCCGCTTCACCAGGACGGCCGGGTCGGTTGTCCGCAGCGTCCCCGCCACCTTGTCCGGGGTGGCACCGGCAACGGCGTCCGCCACAGCCGCCACGAGATTGAGGAAGCCGTGGTGTGTGAAGGCGGTCTCGGGGTCTGTGTAACGCACTGCGTGGTGCAGGCCGGCGGTCGCCTTGAGGGCTACGGCGGCGGTTGCTACGTCGACCAAGGCGTGGGCCAGCTCGTCGGGGCTGGGGAACAAGTCTGCCCGTACTCCGCCGCAGCGCAGTTTCAGACCGAGCAGCGGCTCCTGACGCTGTTCGGCGATGGCCGGTGCGAGGACGGCGGTATCGGAGAGCCGGGCCGGTTCGACGAACAGTGGCACCGCGCGATCCGGGACGGCCTTCAGGGCCGTGTTCAGTGCGTCAATTGGATCGGCCTGGTCGGCCTTGGCGAGTGGGTACTCCAGGCCGGCGAGTTCCAGGGCCGCGTCGTCGGCCACTGCGACCAGGGCCGAAGCGAGTCCTTGCTCTCCGGTGTCGGCGATGACCACGACCTTTATGTGGTCCGACGGCTCCAGTTCGGCGCGGAGTTCGCTGGTGCGTGAGGCGGGGCAGAGGAACCGGTGTGCCAGCATGCCGTGGCCGGTCGCCCGGTCGCTGCGGTGCCGTGCGACGGCATCGGTCATGGGCAGGGCGGTGGGCGGGAAGAGGCCGGCATCGTCGACCAGGTGCTCCAGGAGCGCGTTTCCGCTCACGTGCGCGGCCCTTGTCCGGCCCAGGTCCAGGCGTATCCGGTGTCGTCGCACGCCAGCCCGCCCTCGCCGAGTTGGAGGGGCTGGAAGGTGTCGACCATGACGGCGAGTTCGTCGAAGAACTCCGCCCCGATGCTCCGCTCGTATGCGCCGGGCTGAGGCCCGTGCGCGTGTCCGCCCGGGTGGAGGGACACCGATCCCTGGCCGATGCCGGAGCCCTTGCGTGCCTCGTAGTTGCCGCCGCAGTAGAACATCACCTCGTCGCTGTCCACGTTGGAGTGGTAGTACGGCACCGGGATGGAGAGCGGGTGGTAGTCCACCTTGCGGGGGACGAAGTTGCAGATCACGAAGTTGTGTCCTTCGAAGACCTGATGTGCGGGCGGTGGCTGGTGGACGCGTCCGGTGATCGGTTCAAAGTCGGCGATGCTGAAGGTGTACGGGTACAGGCAGCCGTCCCAGCCGACCACGTCGAACGGATGGTGCGGGTACACGTACCGCGTGCCGGTCACACCGCCGGCGGCGCGGTGCTTGACGAGCACCTCGACGTCGGTTCCGTCGGCGTGCAGGGGCCCTTCGGGTCCGTGCAGGTCGCGTTCGCAGAACGGCGCGTGTTCCAGCAGTTGGCCGTACTTCGACAGGTAGCGGCGGGCCGGGGTGATGTGGGAGTTGGCCTCGATCGCGTAGGCGCGCAGAGGTTCCGGGCCGGTGGGGACCCAGCGATGTGTGGTGGCCCGGGGAAGGACGACGTAGTCGCCCTGCTGAGCGTCGAGGGTGCCGAAGACCGTCTCCACTTGCGCGGTTCCGGACTCGATGTAGACGCACTCGTCGCCGATCGCGTTGCGGTAGAGCGGCGAGGACTCGCCGGCGACGACGTAGTTGATGCGCACGTCGGCGTTGCCGAGGACGAGCCGTCGGCCGGTTACGGCGTCACGCTGCTTCCAGTCGTCGGCGAAGAGGTCATGCAGCTTCAAGTGCCGTGGTTTGAGGGGGTGGTTGTCGGCCAGGGTGTGGTTGGGGAGCACCCATGGGGTCGCGTCCGTGATCGCCGAGGGGATGCCCTGGTGGTAGAGCAGGGAGGAGTCCGAGGCGAAGCCCTCTTCCCCCATGAGCTCCTCGTAGTACAGCCCGCCGTCTGGATGGGACGTCGCCCACCTGCCGGTAGTACGCCATGGTGTGTGTTCCCCCTCAGCCCTGGAGCTGGTCCCAGACCTCGCGGTCGCGTTCGGCCGTCCAGATCACCGGGCGCTCGATGCCGGACAGTTCGTCCCACACCCGGGCCACGTCGAAGGGCAGGCAGTGCTCGAAGATCGGCCAGCGGCCGTACTGGTCGACCAGCGCGGTGTGGGTGGCGTCGAAGGCTTCCTTGAGGGTGCCGCCGCGTGACTGGACGGCTCCGACCTCGCGGAGCATGGTCTGCAGGAAGTGCCGGGTCTGGGCGATGGCCGCGTCGACCTGCTCGCGGCCCCGGGCCACGGAGCCGCGACCGCCGATGATCGTCTCGGCCTCGAAGGCGGCGACCCTGTCGAGGGTCGAGGTGGACCACTCACGGTGGAACGCGTCGCCTGTGTAGAGCGCCGCCTCGGATTCCACCAGGTCACCGGCGAATAGGATCTTCTGCTGGGGCAGCCAGGCCACGATGTCGCCCTCGGTGTGGCCGCGTCCCACGTGTTCGAGGACGAGGTCGCCGCGGTCGCCGCCGAGGTCGATGGTCACTCGCTCGCTGAAGGTCTGGGTGGGCCAGGTCAGGCAGGGGATGGAATCGGGGTCCTTGAACAGCCGCGGCATGCGTCCGAACTCCGACTCCCAGTCCTGCTTGCCGCGTTCGTCGATCAGCTCGCGGGTGCGGTCGTGAGCGATGATCACCTCGGCGTCGAAGGCGCTGGCGCCCAGCACCCGTACGGCGTGGTAGTGGGACAGGAGGAGGTACTTCACCGGCTTGTCGGTGTGCTCCCGCAGGCGGGTCAGCCACTCACTGGCGGCGACCGGCGTGGCCAGTGCCTCAAAGCAGACGACGAAGTCCTCTCCCTCGATGGCCCCGACGTTGGGGTCGCCTTCGGCGGTCAGCGCATAGACCCCGTCGGCGAGCACTTCGAGGTTCTGCTGCTTCTGAGAGAGATCTGCCGAAGAGGCGAAAGGCTTGCTCATCTTGCTGTTTCTCCTTGGTTGTGGGGGAGGAATCAGAGGGTCTTGGCGGCGGACGCGCTGTGGAGCTCGGCCGGTACCTCCGGGACCTGCTCCCCGGCCCGGGCGAGGTCAGCCCCGCGGGTCTCGCCCGCGAGCCACGCGCCGAACACCGAGAGGGCGACCATTCCGCTGAGGTAGAGCGCTACGGGAGTGCCGGTGCCGTATGCGTTGAAGAGGGCCAGCGCGATGATCGGAGCGAGGGAGCCGGCGAAGATGGAGGCGAACTGGAAGGCGATGGACATCCCGCTGTAGCGGACCTCGGTGCTGAACAGTTCGCTGAACATGGCGGGCATGGCTCCCGACATCGCCGCGTGCCCCTGCAGACCCAGGATGACCGCGAGGATGAGGACGGGCTCCGACCGGGTGTCGATCAGCGGGAAGAACGCGAAGCTCCATATGCCGACGGTGAGCGCCCCCAGCAGGTAGACCGGTCGGCGGCCGAACCGGTCGGCGGCCAGGCCCCACAGCGGAACGGTCACCATCTCGACGGCGGTGGCGATGATCACGGCATGCATGGCCGCGTCCTTGGACCAGTCCAGTCCCTGAGCGACGTAGGTCAGCAGGAAGACCGTGAAGATGTAGTACGAGGCGTTCTCTGCGAAGCGGGTGAGCGTGGCGGCGAGCAGCTGACGGGGGTGCTTGCGCAGGGTCTCGACCAGGGGCATCCGGTGTTCGGCGGCCTTCGCGGCGGCCTTCGCCTGGGCCTCCTGGAAGACCGGGGACTCGCTCACGGTGGTCCGCACCCACAGGCCAACCAGCACGAGCACGGCCGACAGCAGGAAGGGGATGCGCCAGCCCCATGCTAGGAACTGCTCCTCGGGCAGCAGTCCGGACATCAGTGCGAGGACCGCGACCGCCACGATGTTGCCCGCCGGGCCGCCTGCCATGGGGAAGGCGGTCCAGAAGCCGCGCCGCTTGGCCGATCCGTGTTCCGCGACGAGCAGCACCGCGCCGCCCCACTCCCCGCCGAGCGCGAAGCCCTGGATGAACCGAAGGATGACCAGGAGCAGCGGTGCCGCCATGCCGATCTGCGCGTGCGTCGGCAGACAGCCGATGAGGAAGGTGGTCGCACCCATCAGCGTCAGGCTCCACACCAGGGTGCCCATGCGGCCCTTTCGGTCACCGAAGTGTCCGAAGACGACGGCGCCGATCGGCCGGGCGACGAATCCGACGGCGTACGTGGCGAGGGCCAGGAACGTTCCGCTCGTCGGTGATGCCTCGGGGAAGAACAGCTTGTTGAACACGAGGGCCGCGGTCGCCCCGTAGATGAAGAAGTCGTACCACTCGATAGCGGTGCCGATCATGCTGCCGGCGACGACTTTTCCGAACTGCGTGCTCTTTCTCATCGACCACGGCCTCCTTGACGTGACGAGCGGTCGTTTGTTTGTCCGAGATTAAGGAGGGGCTGTCGATCGGTAAACGTGCTGCGACACGTAGTGGGAGGAGTTCAGATGTGCCCGGACACATCACTCCTCGGGCGGCTTGGCCACAAGTGGGTGCAGTTCCAGTGCCATCTGTAGTGCCAGGAGGCGTTCGGGCTCCCGCCAGTCGGGCCCCAGGAGCTCGCCGGCCTTCTGCAACCGCTGGCCGACCGTGTTGACGTGCACCCTCAGGTTCTGGGCGGCACGGCTGCGGCTGCGGCCCGCGACGAACCACGCCGCCAGCGTCGACACCAGGGCGGCGCCATGGGCACGGTCGTATGCCAGTACCGGTCCGAGCGTGCGCTGGACGAACCCGGCCGCTCGCGCTGCCGCCTCGGGCACGCCGAGTACGCCGAGCAGTCCGAGGTCCGACAGCTGGGCTCCGCCTTGGTCGCGGCCCAGGGCGAGGAGCAGTTCGGCGGTCCGGCTGGCCTCGTCGTATGCGTCGGCCAGGCCGGCTGCGCCGGGCGCGGGCCCCGCGGCACCGACTACCGCCGGGACCTCGTCATCCGTCAGCGCCGTGGCCAGCGCCCGCCCCAGTTTCCCGGGGTCCGTGCCCGCCGCTGCCGGCAACACCACGACCACGTAGTGTCCGTGCACCGTGACGGACCCACCGCGCGGCTGCGCCCAGCGGGCCACGGCCGGGCGGGGGTCGACTGTTCCGCCCCGGGCGGTGAGCACGGTGACGGGGGCCGTGGGGTCGATGCCGACGCGGCCGGCGCGCTGACGTACGACGACGGGATCTCTGAGTGCGCCGGACAGGATGTCCGCGATGAAGGCGCCCCTGGCTCGTTGTGCCGATTCCTCCGCGGCGCGGCTCGACAGAAGAGCGAGGGCGGTGTAGACCGCACTGCGTTCAAGGATGTCCTGTGCTCTGGGCTCCAGCTCCTCTCGGGCGAGGGCGACGACGGCGACGACCGAGCCCTGCACCCTGGCTGGGACGAGCCACCAGCTCCTGCCCTCCGAGCCACGGGCGAGGCATGCTCCTCCGCTCGTGCCTTGTTTGGTGAGATTTCCTGCGGAGAACGTCAGCGGTGTGTCGGTCGGCCACAACAGTCCGCCGTTGGAGTCGATGATGCGGATGTCACCTGTGAGCAGCTCCGCGGTGGCGATGCCGATTTCGGCCAGGCCGCCGCCAGCGAGCACGATGTCCATGAGCCGGTTGTGTGCGTGCAGGCTGTGTTCGAGTTCGCCAGTCCGCTCGTCCGCCACCCGGTTGGCCTGACTGAGTTCTCGTACGGCCGTACGGCTTTCCTCGAGCAGCCGGGAGTTCTCCAGTGCCACGGCTGCCAGGGCACCCAGTGAAGACAAGAGGCTCAGGTCTTCGCGGGTGAAGCGGCGGCGCACGCGGTCTGCGGCGTACAGCACGCCCACCGTCCGTCGGCCGTTCGCCACGGGCGCTCCGGCGATCGAGACGATTCCCTCGGAGCGACATGCGGCATCCACCTCTTCTGTGTGGGTGAGGCGTCCGTCGCCCCAGAAGTCCTCGGTCGCCGCGGGGACGCCGGTGGCGGCGACCAGGCCTCCAAGTCCCGTGCCGACGGGCAGTCTGGTGTCGCGGATCAGTCCCGCGACCATCCCCTCGGTCACACGCATGTGGATGGTGTTCCGGTCGTGGTCGACCAGGGCCAGGTACGCCATGTCAGCCCGGAGGATATGCCGCGCCCGGCGCACGATCGCGGCGAGTACGGCGTCGGTGTCCTGGAGTCGCGAAATGTCCCGGGCGGAATCGAATAGCGCGGAGAGTTCGGCCTCCCGCCGGGTGTGGTGGGCGAGCATCTCACGCACCCGCAGGGCGAGGGCGCGGGCCTGCTCAAGGGCGACGATGTCGTCGGCTGCGGCTCTGGCGAGCCGGGCTCGGCGCACTGGTTCCTCGTATGCCTCGACGTCGGCTTCGGCGGCGAGGAGTTCCAGGAAGGGGGTCTCGTGCATGGGGGCCTGCCGGTCTTACGCAGTGATCACGTACGGGGTGGGCCCGTCCGAAGAGGGGCCGAGCCTTGTCACGGGCGGCATGCGTGCGGACAGCCCGTGGCTTGACCGAGCTGGGAGTGTCCACAACGACGACCGGTTGGACCAGCCGGGAGAGGAACAGTGCGGCAACGGCGCTGGTCACCACGCTACTCCGGCGGCACGGTACGCCCTGTGGCCATGGACTGCCGAACCACTCGCTCCGCAGGCGACGACAGCGGTACGTCGGTCTCCGTGGCCAGGAACCACTCCATCTCCCCGATGAAATGCTCCTCGTGTTCTCTGAGCGCGTCCGCCGATGCGCCGCGGAAGGCGACGGAGACGTCCTGGACCGAGTCGAACCACAGCTGTGCCACCCCGTCCCAGGCCCACTCCTTGCGGTGCTCGATGACCGGGCTCTGGGTGTAGCGCCGCACGTTGGGCAGCTCACGGACCAGAGTCGGATGCTCGACCTGCCAGTAGTGCAGGAACTCCTCTCGTGTGAGGTTCGGTTTCCGCTTGATCAGCGCAACAACCTTGATCATCGATAGCTCCCTGTACGCGTTTCTATTCGGCGAGCTTGAGTCGTACGTAGTAGTCACCGCTGTCGAGGAGGGAAAGAGGGCTCCGCTGGGACAGGGCCGCCTGGAGCCGGTCCCGGGAGAGCGCGCCTGAGTCGAGGGCCTCCTCGACAAGACGGAGGCGCTCCTCGTCGACGAGCGACGGATAGTCGGTGTATCCCTTCTCTCCGCCGCCGTAGAACCGGCTGCGGTCGGCCGGCCGGAGCGGTGCTCCGGCCGCCAGCCGTGCGGGCAGATCGGGGTTCGAGATGAAGGACCGTCCGTAGGCCACCAGGTCGGCGCCGCCGCTCAGGACGGCCTGTGCACCGCTTTCGGGCGTGTGGTCACCAGCCACGATGATCGTGCCTGGATAGAGAGACCGGAAGTGGGCCGTGGGAATGGCGTCCTCGGCCGCCTCGACGGTCTCCGATCCGGCGATGGTGGGCTCGACGAGGTGCAGATAGGCCAGACCGCGGGGCGCGAGCGCGGTCACCACCTCGGAGTAGAGATGCTTCGGGTCGGAGTCCCGGCACTCCATCCACGTACTGGACGGTGAGAGCCGCACTCCGACGCGCTCCGGTCCCCACACGCTGGACACGGCATCCGTCACCTCCAGGAGCAGGCGCATGCGGTGGCCGACGGGGCCGCCGTAGGCGTCGGTGCGCAGGTTCACCTGGTCATTGAGGAACTGGTCGAGCAGATAGCCGTTGGCCGCGTGGATCTCCACGCCGTCGAAGCCTGCCCGCAACGCATTGCGCGCGGCGTCGGCGTAAGTCTCGACGATGCCCTCGATCTCGTGGAGTTCCAGGGCACGAGGGGTCTCGAACGGCTGCGGACCGTTCCGCGTGAAGATCTCGCTGTCGATGCGCACCGCCGAAGGGGCGACAGGCAGCGCACCGCCGGGCTGGGTGGACGAGTGGGACTGTCGCCCGACGTGCCAGAGCTGGAGGAAGATCACGCCTCCCCGAGCGTGCACGGCATCCGTCACCCGCCGCCAGGCAGCTACCTGCTCGGCGTTGTAGATGCCGGGCGTTCCTGGATAGGCAACGGCTTCGCGGCTGATCGGCGAACCTTCGACGATCAGCAGACCAGCGCCCGCGCGCTGGGCGTAGTACAGCGCCATCAGGTCGGTCGGCATATCGCCTCGGTCGGCCCGGTTTCGGGTCAGTGGTGGCATGACAACCCGATTGCGCAGGAGATAGGGGCCGACCAGCACGGGAGTGAGAAGGGGAGCCGCATCCAAGGCGGAAACCTCCGAGGGATGGAAGGGGGCGGGGAGTGGAGCGCGGGGTGAAGCCGCGGGGCGCAGGCCCGCGGCCCTGCTCACTTACGGCTCCGCTGTCAATGCCACTCTATGCATGCGAGCGTTCGTTCGTAAGTCTTGAGAAGGTCGGGACGCTTGTCAATGGGAGCGCCCGGCCGCCCCTCGCTCCCTGGTGGCTGGGGGTTGACGGCCTCCGAAATACCTCGTTAACCTCCGAGAAGCAAACTTACGTATGTTCGCATAGGTGCCGAGAGCCGCTTGATGCAAGGCGCGGGCTGACGTATGCGTCCGCCGAGCGGTGGAGCCGCCGGCGTCCTGGACTCCGGGAGCCGCCGGCCCTTCACGACTGCATTTCGCGGGCGGAACCCGGGCGGCTCGGATGACGCCGTTGCTCGCCTGGCGGGTCGGCGGACGCAGCCGACCTGCATGGACGCCTGAACACACATTGGTGACACTTGCGGTAGAACGAGGAGGTCCGATGCGGACGGTCGCCGACCTGATACGCATGAACGCGCGCCGCCATCCGTCGCGGGAGGCAGTGGTCGACGAGTCGTGTCGACTCACTCACGCGGAGCTGGCAGAGCGCGCGTGGAAGCTCGCCCGCGGGTTGGTGAAGCTGGGCGTCAAGCCCGGCGAGCCCGTTGGGGTGCTGGCGGACAACAGCGTGTTCTGTGTGGAGGCGTTCCTGGGCATCGCCGCCGCCGGCGGCGTCTTCGTGGCTTACAACTCGCGGTGGGCACCGGCGGAGCTGGTGGCCGGGGTCCAGGAGACGGGCGCCCGTGTGGTGCTCGTCGAGGCGTCCCGAAGCGACGACTACGACATCGCGCAGGCGGGAGGCGGGCTGGAGCAGATCCAGCACGTGCTCCGCGAGGGCGAGGAGTACGAGGCACTGATGGGGCAGCAGCACTTCGGCCCGCCCGACGTCGCGTGCTCGCCGGAGGATCCACTGTGCATCCTGTTCACCGGCGGCACGACGGGGTTCTCCAAGGGTGTCGTGCTCTCGCACCGGGCCGCGTTGGCCAATGCCATCAACGAGCTCGTCGACTGCAACGTCGGCAGCGGCATCGAGGACCGCGGACTGATCACCGTCCCGCTGTTCCACTCGGCGGGCCTGCTGTGCTGGTTCCTGACGCACTACACGACCGGCGCGACCAGCGTCCTCATGCGGCGATTCGACGAATCGGCTGTGGCCGAGACCCTGGAGCGGGAGCGGATCACCAACACCTTCCTCGTGCCGAACATGATCGCTCGACTGATGAATGCCGGCGTCTTCCAGCGCGACGGCGTCCGCGACCACTTCCGCGCCCTGCACAGCGGGGCCGGTCTCTTCCGCCACCACGACAAGGTCGAACTGCTGGAACAGCTCCCTGACCTGCAGCTGTACTTCCGCTACGGACTGACCGAGGCGGGTCCCATGGTCACCCGTCTCCAGCCGGTCGATGTACTGCGCGAGGACCTGGAGGGGTCGATCGGCAAGGAGTACCTGCTGGCCGAGGCCCAGGTGCAGGGGCAGGAGGGGGCCGAGCTGCCGCCCGGCGAGCTCGGCGAGATCTGTGTGCGTGGCCCCGGCCTGATGAGCGGGTACTACAACCGGCCCGAGGCGACGGCGGCGGCATTCCGCAACGGCTGGTTGCGCACCGGCGACCTGGCGGTCCGCGACGAGGAGGGGTACTTCTTCTTCCGCGACCGGGCCAAGGACATGATCAAGACCGGTGGCGAGAACGTCTACTCCGCGGAGATCGAGCAGCTCCTCCTGACCCATCCCGGAGTGGCAGAGGCCATCGTGGTCGGCACTTCCAGCGACCAGTGGGGCGAGGAAGTGCGCGCCGTCATTGTGCGGGAGAACGGAGTCGACCTCACCGAAGCAGCGGTGAAGGAGTTCGTCCGGGAGCGTCTCGCCGGCTACAAGGTCCCCAAGCTGGTCGCCTTCCGGGATGCGCATGAGATCCCCCGCACCGGGGTGGGCAAGCTTCTGAAGCGCAATCTCAAAGAGAAGATGGGCTGGTGAGGACGTAGGAAAACTATCAGTCGTTCGTTTTGCGGTAGGCTGCACTTCCCACAGCCCTCCGCGTCGACCGGCGGAGGGATCCAGACTTCCCGAGGGATCGGAGTACGAATCATGCCCCGCCGCCCCGCCGGAGGTGTTCGCACCGCTGACGCGATTCTCGAAGCCGCCACTGAGCTTTTCTACGAGCACGGCTACGAGGCCACGTCACTGCGCGAGGTGGCGGGAAAGGTCAACATCCAGGTCGGCAGCCTCTACAACCATATCAAGGGCAAGGATGACCTGCTGCGGTCGATCATGATCGGGATCATGGACGATCTGCTCGCCGCGCAACGGGCCGCCCTGCGTGGTCGCACGGACGTCATCGACCGGCTGCGCGCTGCGGTGGACTGCCATATCCGGTTCCACGCGGACCGCGCGCGGGAGGTCTTCATCGGCAACTCGGAACTCCGCTCGCTCGGTGCTGCCGACCTCAGGGCCGTGGTGGCCAAGCGGGACGAGTACGAGGCGATACTTCGGGGCTTGGTCGAGCAGGCAGCCTCCGAGGGGCGGGCGGATGTGGTCGACCCGCACCTGCAGACGTACGCGATCGTGGCCGTGGGAACGCACGTGTCCACCTGGTATCGACCCAGGGGCCCGATGTCACTGGACGAGATCGTCGAGAAGTACGTCCTCATGGTGCTCCGGCAGCTTGGGGTGGCCGCGGCAGAGATCGAGCGGGTCACTGCCGCCGGTGTTGCCCTGAGGTAATCTCTGGCGCCGCCGCGGCGTCTCTCGCCCGCGTCTGAGGGGCTGAACTCCCTTAGGCGCGGGCGTTTTTGCATGCGCAGGTGAGGCTGCTTCTCGCGAGGCCGGAGGGTTGTGAACGGGTTGACTAGGGGGATTTCTACGCCCTAGTTTAAAAACTAGCGATCGTTCGTTTGGAGGTTGAGACCGTGCGAGTGGCGACGCTCAGAGTGGAGGGCCGGACCGTGGCTGCCGTGGTCCAAGGGAAAGAGACGAGGCTGCTGCCCTATCCGGACGTCGGCGCCCTGCTCGCTGCTCGAGAGGCCGACGGAGTGCTGGCCGGGCCGGGAGGCGGAGCCGGTGAGCCGGGCCCAGAAGTGGACGAGGCCGACTTCGCACCTCTCGTGACCAGGCCGTCCAAGGTGGTGTGCGTCGGACTGAACTACAAGGACCATATCCTGGAGATGGGCCGTGAACTCCCCCCGCATCCCACTCTGTTCGCGAAGTTCGCCGACACCCTGCTGGGGGCGCGGGATGACCTCCTGCTGCCGGCTGCTTCCGAGGCCGTGGACTGGGAGGCCGAGCTCGCCGTCGTCGTTGGTCGCCGGGTCCGCAACGCCGACCGGCGCACGGCGCGGGCGGCCATCGCGGGCTTCACCGTGGCCAACGACGTCTCGATGAGGGACTGGCAGCGCCGCACCGGGCAGTGGCTTCAGGGCAAGGCGTTCGAGGCGACCACGCCGCTCGGTCCCGTCCTGGTGACCCCGGACGAGGTGGATGGTGCGGAGGACCTGGAGATCAGCTGCACCGTCGACGGGGTGGTCAAGCAGCGCAGCCGCACCTCGCAACTGCTGTTCACTCCCGCGGACATCGTCGCCTACGTGTCGGCCATCACCACCCTCCACGCCGGTGACGTGCTGCTCACGGGCACGCCGGGCGGGGTCGGGGCGGGCCGCACTCCCGCCGAGTATCTGCGACCTGGCCAGGTGCTCACCACAACCATCGAGGGCGTCGGCAGCTGCCGGAACGCCTGTGTCGAGGAGACGAGCCGAGCATGACGTTTTCGAGGGTTCTGGTGGCCAACCGGGGCGAGATCGCGGTGCGTGTGCTGCGGACCTGCCGAGAACTCGGCCTGACCGGGATAGCCGTCCATTCCGATCCTGACGCGAACGCGCTGCATGTGCGCGTCGCCGACCAGGTCGAAGCACTCGGGGGCACCGCGCCGTCGGAGAGCTATCTGGACATCGCCAAGGTGATCGAGGCCGCGGTCCGGTCGGGCGCAGAGGCGGTCCATCCCGGTTACGGCTTCCTTGCCGAGAACGCTGAGTTCGCCCGCGCGGTCGAAGCTGCCGGCCTGGTCTTCATCGGCCCGTCGGCCACGGCGATCGAGGTAATGGGAGAGAAGGTGGCCGCCCGTCAGGTGGCGGAGAAAGCCGAGGTGCCGCTGATCCCCGGATCGCGGGAGCCGGTCACCGAAGCCGACCAGGTCCGGTCGTTCGGCGCGAAGCACGGCTACCCCCTGGTGATCAAGGCCTCGTACGGGGGCGGAGGCCGAGGGATGCGCACCATCGCCGGCCCCGACGAGGTGGAGGAGGCGCTGACAGCAGCCGGACGTGAGGCTGCCGCCGCGTTCGGACACGCGGATGTCTACGTCGAGCGATACCTCGCCGGCGCCCGGCACGTCGAGGTGCAGCTCTTCGCCGACCGGCACGGCAACGCCGTATGGCTCGGCGACCGCGACTGCTCGGTGCAGCGGCGGCACCAGAAGCTGGTGGAGGAATCCCCGGCGCCCGGGCTCACACGGGAACTGCGTACGGCCATGGGAGAGGCCGCTATCCGGCTCGCCCGGGCGGTGGACTACGTGGGGGCCGGCACCGTGGAGTACCTCGTGGAGGGGGACCGCTTCTTCTTCCTGGAGATGAACACCCGTATCCAGGTGGAGCATCCGGTGACGGAGGAGGTCCTCGGCCTCGATCTCATCGCGGAGCAGCTGCGGGTCGCGCAGGGCGAGAAGCTGAGTGTCCAAGTCTCCGGGCGGGAGCCGCGCGGGCACGCCATCGAGTGCCGCATCAACGCGGAGAACACGGCCGGCGGTCTCTTCGTGCCCGCGCCTGGAAAGATCACGGTGCAGAATGTCCCGAGCCGTCCCGGCGTGCGCTTCGACAGCGGCTATGAGGCGGGCGACGAGGTCCACCCCTACTACGACAGCATGATCGGCAAGCTGCTGGTGTGGGCACCGGACCGGGACACCGCGATCCGGCGGCTGAGCTCCGCCCTCCGGGACTTCACCGTGGGTGATGTGCCGACGACCGTCCCGGCCGCCCTTGCGGTCCTCGACCACCCCGACTTCGCGCAGGTCGCCATCTCCACCCTGTGGCTGGAGCAGTCGGTCGAGTTCCCCGCCGCCGCTTCCGGTGGCACGGAGGACGAGGCCGCAGACGACACGAACTCCGCTGACGCGAACAAGGTGTGGGTGGCAGGGCGCTGCTACACCATTCCCTACTTCGGGGACACTCGCACCGTCGTAGCGGAGCAGCCCGACGCCGTGGAGGGCGCTCCGCGGCGGCGCCGCACCGGTGGCGGTCAGAAGGGACGGGGCGCAGGCGGACGCGGCGGCGCCGGTTCCGCCGACGGAACGGTGACCAGTCCCATGCAGGGCACCGTCATCACCGTCAACGTGGCCGAGGGCGACACCGTCACTGACGGCGAGGTCCTCTTCGTCGTCGAGGCGATGAAGATGGAGAACCCGGTACGCGCCGCGGCTCCCGGCACCGTCAGAAGCCTCAAGGCAGCGGTCGGCGACGTGGTCGCCGCCGGCGCCACGCTCGCCGTGGTAGAGGGGGACAGCCAGTGACCGGCTTCGCCGCAACGGAACATGACAGCGCCGTCACCGTCGTCACGGGCACGGCCGGTGGCCTCGGGACCGCTGTGGCCCGAAAGCTCGCCGCGGGCGGCGCCGTCATCGCCTGCGTGGACATCGACAAGGACGCCGCCGAGTCCATGGCTCGCAAGCTCATGGAGGAGGGGAGCCGGGCCGCCGGGTACGGCGCGGACATCACCTCGGAGACCGCGCTCGCCGAGCTGCGGGAGCGCGTACACCAGGACCTCGGTGTCCCGAGCGCGCTGATGAACATCGCCGGCGTGCTCGATCGCCGGCAGCTGGCGGACCTCGATGGCGCTGCCTTCCGCCGGGTAGTCGACATCAACCTGGCCGGCACCTATCTGGCAGTCCGGACCTTCGCCGAAGACCTCAAGCGGGCGGAGCGGGGCAGAATCGTCAACACCGCCTCGATTGCCTCCGTCGGCGGTTACGAGTTTCCTGCGTACGCGGCCTCCAAGGCGGCCGTCGCGAACCTCACGCGCTCGCTGCTGGTCGACTTCTGGCACACGTCGGTCACCCTCAACACCGTCAGTCCTGGGCCGATGCGGACACCGATGCTCAACGAAGCCGCGGTGGACGTCTTCCTGAAGCAGACCCCGGCGCACCGCATCGCGGCCCCGGACGAAGTGGCCGAGGTCTTCGCCTTCCTCGCGAGCCCCGCCGCCGACTGCGTCAACGGCCAGAACATCGTGGTGGACGGCGGGGCGACGGCCGTTTACCGGTGGCAGTACCAGTGAGCGGCGTACGCGTCGCCCGACGAGGAGAACCCATGAAGCCCTACCGCTCCCTGCTGTTCGTACCCGGCCACAAGCCCTCGTGGGTGGAGAAGGCGGTCCGGGCCGGAGCCCACGCCGTCATCCTCGACCTGGAGGACGCCGTACCCGAAGCGGAGAAGGGGGCGGCACGTGAAGCGGTCGCCGGTTCCCTCGACCAGCTCGCCGGAAGCCCGACCGGTGCCTTCGTGCGGATCAACCCGCTGGACACCGAGCACTTCGCACGGGACATCGCGGCCGTCGTCCGACCGGGCCTGACCGGACTGCTACTGCCGAAGGTGTACGGGCGGGACGACATCGTGGCCTACAACGCCCTGGTCACCGCCGCGGAGATCGAACGGGGCATGTCCAGGGGCGGTGTGGGGCTGGTGCCGTCGCTGGAGACGGCACGATCTCTCGCCGCGGTCGACGAGATCGCCTCGGCTCCCCGGGTGGTGTCCCTGATGGCGGCGGCCGCCAAGGACGCCGACATCTCCCGCGAGGTCGGTTTCACCTGGACGCCGGAGGGCGCGGAGACCCTGTACCTGCGCAGCAAGGCGGTACTGGCGGCGCGTGCGGCAGGACTGCGCCACATCGTCCTCGGCCTGTGGCAGGGGATCGGTGATCTCGACGGCCTGCGGGAGTTCGCCCGCGCCAACAGCCGACTCGGCTACGGCGGCCAGGTCCTGATCCACCCCTCACACGCCCCGGTCGTCAACGAGGAATACGGCCCCAGCGCGGCCGAACTCGACCGGCTGCGGCGGCTGGTGGACGCGTACGAGAGCGGGGCGGCACTGGGCCAGGGCGCCGTGATGTTCGAGGGCGAGCACATCGATCTCGCCCATGCCCAGCACGCCAGGGAGATCCTTGCCGTGCACGAGGAGAGCAAGGAGACGGAAACCGCATGAGTGGGCTCTACTTCGAGGAGTTCGTGGTCGGCGACGTGGTGCGGCACAGCACCACCAGAACGGTTACCGAGACGGACAACCTGCTGTTCACGACATTGACCATGAACCCCCAACCGCTGCACCTGGACGAGGAGTTCGCGAAGAACTCGATCTACGGCACGCGGATCGTCAACAGCGTCTTCACCCTGGGCCTGATCGCGGGACTCCACGTCGCGGACCTCACGCTCGGCACCACGGTGGGTAACCTCGGGTTCGAGGAGGTCGTCTTCCCCAAGCCGGTGCTGATCGGGGACACACTGCGAGTCGAGAGCGAGGTTCTGGAGACCAGGCCCTCCAAGTCCCGGCCCGACACCGGCATCGTGAAGCTGGAGCACCGGGCCTACAACCAGCGGGACGAACTGGTCTGCCGGCTGCGGCGCGCGGCACTCATGCAATGTAGACCGTAGGACACAGATCCGGGCCTCGTACGACTGTTCGTGCAGGGCCCGGATCCGGGGCGGCTGGGTCAGGCCCCGCGCCGCTTGACCATGAAGCTGCTGGTGAAGGTCATCACGGTGGCCTCATGCTGGTTCAGGGTCCGGTACGAGAACGTCCACACTCCCCGGCCGCCCTTGGAGGACGGCCGGGCCGCGACCAGTTCGGCCACCGGCCGGATGGTGTCGCCGATCCGCACAGGGGCGGTGGCCCGCACGTCGTCCAGGCCGAGCCAGGCCACGACGTTGCCGAAGCGGCCCGTCTGGGTCAGCAGCCCCAGGGAGAGTGAGAGCGTGAGCGGGCCGTGCCCGACGCGCCCGCCGAACGGTGTGGTCGCCGCGTACTCCTCGTCGAGATGCAGGGACACCCAGTCGCCGGTGAGCCCGGCCCAGCTGACCAGGTGAGCGTCCGTGACGGTGACGCCGGGTCCCCGAAGTACGTCTCCGACCTGCAGATCCTCCCAGCAGTGCTCTGACTGGCCGGTCACCGCGTAGCGGGACGTCTCCTCCAGGGGGCTGGCGGTCATGCTGACTCCTCCTTTAACTTACAAGCGTTCGTTCGCTACGCTAGGCCCAGCTGCCTGTAGCGGTCAAGAACTCGAACTGTCGGCGGATCGGATGGGAAACATGGGGCAAACAGTCCACGAGGAGCTCGCCCAGCGACTCGAAGCGGCCAGGCTCGGCGGCTCGGAGAAGAACCGCGAGAAGGTCCTCGCCTCCGGCAAGATGCTGGTCCGACAGCGTCTGGAGCTGCTCTTCGACGAGGGATGGTCATTCGAGGACGGTCTGCTGGCCCGGTTCGAGGAGGGCCTGCCCGGTGACGCAGTGGTCACCTGCGTTGGCAAGGTTGACGGCAGGGACGTGGCCGTCATTGCCAACGACTTCACCGTGAAGGCGGGTACCTGGGGCAAGCGAACATTCGAGAAGATCACCCGGACCCAGGAGATCGCCGACGAGTCGGGCATCCCGCTCGTCTACCTCTTCGACTCCGCCGGCGCCCGCATCGACGAGCAGTTCGAGAGCTACGCAGGCCGCCGGGCCTGGGGCAACATCTTCTACAACCAGGTGCAGATCTCCGGCCGCATCCCGCAGGTCTGCGCCCTGTTCGGCCCCTCCCCGGCCGGCTCGGCGTATGTCCCGGCGCTGTGTGACTACACGGTCATGGTGCGGGGGAACGCCACCGCGTACCTCGGCTCGCCGCGGCTCGCGGAGATGGTCACCGGCGAGCAGGTCACCCTGGAGGAGATGGGCGGCGCGGAAATGCACTGCCGGACCTCCGGTCTGGGAGACGCACTGGTGGAGGACGACGCGGAGGCCATCGCAGCCATCCGCGTCTGGCTCTCGTACCTCCCCTCCAACTGGGAGCAGAAGCCCTCCGTCACCGACGCGGTGGAGCCCGGCTCGGAGCGTACGGTCGAGCAGGTCGTGCCGCTGCGCGAGTCGGAGGTCTACGACGTCCACGAGCTGATCGACGCCCTCTTCGACGAGGACAGCTTCTTCCCCTACAAGGAGCTCTTCGCCCCGGAGATGGTCACCGGCTTCGCCCGCCTGAACGGCCGCAGTGTCGGCATCGTGGCCAACCAGCCGATACATCGCGGCGGTGTGCTCTTCCCCGACTCCTCCGACAAGGCCGCGCGCTTCATCTGGATCTGCAACGCCTTCAACATCCCCCTTCTCTTCCTGGTGGACATCGCGGGCTACATGATCGGCTCCGAGGTGGAGCGGCAGGGCATCATCCGGCACGGCGCGAAGATGCTCTTCGCCGTCGCCGAGAGCCGGGTGCCGCGCATTGCCGTCCTCGTGCGCAAGGCGTATGGCGGCGGATACCTCGCCATGTCGGGCGCGCCCATGCGACCGGACTCCGTCATCGCACTGCCCACCGCGAAGCCCGCTCTCATGGGTCCGGACGCGGCCGTCAACGGCGTTCACTACAACCGCATCCAGGCCATCGAGGACCCGGACGAGCGCAAGAAGTTCGTCGCCGAGAAGCAGGCCGAGTACGCCGAGGGCATCGACGTCTTCAAGATCGCCAATGAGAACGCGGTGGACGCCGTCGTGCCCGCGAACGACCTGCGACGCGAGCTCACCGAACGCCTTCGGATCTACGGACGCCGACCGGCGGCTCCGGTTGCCCGCCGCCAGGCCGTCACACCGGTGTGACACGGGAAGGAGGACAGGCCATGGGGCATGTCCGGAGGTCTGCCGACGTGGACGCCGGGGAATACCAGGGCCTCGTCGGCGTGGTCACCGGCGCCGGTTCGGGGATCGGGCGGGCGGTCGCGCAGCGGCTGCTGGCGGGCGGCGCGGCTGTGTCGGGGTGGGACCGGGATCCCGATGCCCTCGGCTGGCTGAAGAAGCACGAAGCGGCGCATCCGTACGCGGTGGACGTCCGCGACCAGCAGGCGCTGGCCGACGCGGCACGGGCGGTGCGGGAACGGTGGGACAGAGCGGACTTCCTGGTCAACTCCGCCGGTGTCTTCCTGCAAGGCTCACTCGCCGAGACCGAACCGGAGCCCGCCCGCCGCCTCTTCGACGTGAACGTACTGGGCACCACCCTGGTCACGCAGGCACTGCACGACCCGCTGGCCCGGGCCGGCGGCGCGATCGTCAACATCTCCAGCACCGTCGCGCTGCGCCCCAGCGCTTCTAACGCGCTGTACGCGGCGTCCAAGGCGGCAATCGCGCAGCTCACGCGGTGCTGGGCCCTGGAGCTCGCGCCGCTGGGAATCCGCGTCAACGCCGTCGCGCCCGGGCCGACCGCCACCAACCTCTTCGTGGAAGCCGGGATGGAGCAGGGACAGGCGGCCGCGTTCCTCCAGGAGCGCGCGCGGCAGATCCCGCTCGGCCGCACCGGAACGGCCGAGGAGATCGCGGTGTGGATCACCCGCCTCGCGGTCCGTGACGAGTGGATGACCGGACAGGTCATCGGCATCGACGGCGGCATGAGCCTGCTGTGACACAGCGTCACTCCGCACCGCCGGTCCGGGCCACAGAGGAAGGAGTACGGACATGAGATTTCCCGCCCCGACTGGGGACGACGAGGAACGCGCTGAACTGCGCACCTTGGTCCGCCAGATCATCGCCCGTGAGGCGACGGACGAGCGGGTCCGCGTACTGGACGAGGCTGAGCAGTTCGACCAGGACCTCTACGAGACGCTCGGTGAATCCGGATTGATCGGCCTGGAAGCGAGCGTCGACGGACGCGAGGGCGCCGACCCCCGGAGTCAGACGGTGGTGCTGGAGGAACTGGGAGCCACCGCCACGTCCATGGCCGTGTGCCTGGTCGTCCAGTACATGGGGGTGCAGCTCCTCACTTCGCACGGTAACGAGCGCCAACGCAAGGAAGTCCTGGCACCGCTGCTCGAAGGCCGGACCAGGGTGGCCTTCGCGTTGACCGAGCCGGACGGCGGCACCGACGTGGCGCGGGTGATGCGCACCAGAGCCGACCGGCAGGACGACGGCACCTGGAGCCTCACCGGTGGGAAGACCTGGATATCCGGTGCGGCCACCTCCGACCACGCCATCGTGGTCGCGCGCACCGCACCGCCTGAGCCCTCGGCGATCGACGGCATCACCCTTTTTCTGGTCCCGTTGTCCACGTCGAGCATCGAGGTGCGAGAGCTGCAGACCGTCGCCGTCCACGGGCTCGACACGTGCGAAGTCCGCTTCGACGACGTCGCCGTTCCCGCGGAGGCGGTCCTGGGTGAGGTGGGACGCGGCTTCCGCCAGGTGCTCGCCACCCTCAACGGCGAACGTCTCAACGCCGCCGCCACCGCGCTAGGCATCGCCCGCGGCGCGCACGAGACGGCACTCGCGTACGCGAGGGAACGACAGGCCTTCGGACGGCCCATCGGCGCCTTCCAGGCACCCCAGCACCGCATGGTGGACGACGCCGTACGGATCGAAGCCGCCCGTGAGCTGACCCGCAGGGCAGCCCGAGCGGAGGCTGAGGGGGAGCGCGCCGACCTTCTGTCGGCCATGGCCAAACTGGCCGCGTCCGAAGCCGCAACCCAGGCCGCCGACAACGGAATGCGCCTCATGGCCAGCGCGGGACTCAGCCGCGAGTTCGCCATGCAGCGGTACTTCCGCGACGCCCGTCTCTACACCTTCGCGCCGCTGACCGACGACATGATCCGCAACTACCTGGGCGAGCGGCTGCTCGGCCTGCCCAGGTCCTTTTGACCTCCAGCCCGGCAGGCCCGCACTGCTCGCCCTGACATCGCGCAACGAATGGAGATCCCATGCCCGCCATCACACCCATGGCCGACGACCTGAACGCCCTGCCGCCTCTGGCTTCCCGCTACGTGGACGTGGAGAAGTTGCCGTGGAAGCCCACCGGGTTCCCCGGCATCGACATGAAGGTCCTGCTCCGTGAGGAGGAGACCGGGCTGCTGACTGCCCTGTTCCGCTGGGAGCCCGGCGCGGTACTGCCGCTCCACGAGCATGTGGAGATCGAGCAGACCTGGGTTCTGGAGGGCAGCATCGTCGATGCCGAGGGTGAGACCACCGTCGGTAACTTCTCCTGGCGCCCCAAGGGCAACCAGCACCGTGCGTCGGCACCTAACGGTGCCCTGGTGCTCTGCTTCTTCCTCAAGCCGAACCGCTTCCTCGAGGGACCCGCGGCCGGCACCAACCTGGAGTAGACACCACGTGAAGCTGCTCTCCTTCACTCACGCCGGCCGTGAATCCTGGGGACTGCTGGAGGGCGCCGAGGTCCTGGACCTCGGCGCCCGTCCCGCGTTCGAGGCCCCGACCCTGGTCCAGGCCCTGCGCGGCGACGACCTGATGGGCATCGCCATGAACGCGGTCGGCCTCGCACCGGATTACCGGCTCGACGACGTCGACCTCCTGCCCCCTATCCCGCGGCCGGCCAGAATCATTCGCGTCGACGGCGACACGCGGAAGCCCGCCCAGGCCGCCAACTCAGCAAGCACCCAGTCGAGTTGGCGGCCGGGCGTCGCGGCCGTGGTCGGCTACCGCTGCGGCCGCGTTCCACCGGCCCATGCCCCCGAGATGATCGCCGGCTACAGCTGCTTCGCCGAAGGCTCCGCCACATCCTGGGGGCCATACCTGGTCACCCCGGACGAGTTCCGGGAAACCGCCAAGGGAGACCTGACAGTTCGCATCGACGGCCGCACGGTTCTGCGTCCTCCCGTGCTCCCGCTCGCCGGCCTGCTGCATGAACTGCTGTCCCGGGAGTCGTTCTCGACGATCCTGGAACCGGGCGACGTACTCGCCGTCCTGGTGCCGCGACCCGCTACCGATTGTGGTCGGAGCCCGGCCGCCGAGGGCCGGTGCGAGGTCACCATGCCGGCGGCCGGTGTCCTCCGCCACGGTCTCCCTTCGTGCACCATGTCGACGGCGCAAGGGAAACCGGTGGGATGGTGAGTGACCAGCATCGGGCGGCCCTCGACGAACTGCTCGATGTGCTGGACGTGCGCCCCGTGGGCCGGGACCACTTCCGCGGGCCATGCGCACAGAGGAGACTGCCGCGCCTCTTCGGCGGCCAGGCTGTGGCACAAGCCCTCGTCGCCGCGGGGCGCACCGCTCCCACAGACCGGAGGCCCCATTCACTGCACGCCTACTTCCTCCGCGCAGGAGACTCCGGCATCCCGCTCGACCTGACCGTGCAAAGAGTCCGCGACGGCCGGTCCTTCACCGCACGCCAGGTGACGGTGTCCCAGCGCGGCCGGGACATCGTGCACCTGATGTGTTCCTTCCACGCCCCCGAACCCGGCCCTACGCATCAGGACGTGCCGCCACCAACTGGACTGGCACCTGTATCGGTTCCCGAGCTGGAGTACTGGCTGGACCCGCACCGCGAGATCCTTCCCGACTGGTGGTCCACACCCCATCCGTTCGACCTGCGGTTCCTCCAGGAGCCGACCGGACTGACCAAGGGCAGGGTCCGCGAGCCCGTGCAGCGCTTCTGGATCCGCACGGCCAGCGCGATCCCCGACAACCCGTTGCTGCATGCCGCACTCGTCACCTACGCCTCGGACCTCACCCTCCTCGACCCGGCGCTGTTCCCGAGCGGGCAGTCCTGGTACTCCGACCCGGTCGAAGGGGCGAGCCTCGACCACGCACTCTGGTTCCACGTCCCGCCGCGGGCGGATGCCTGGCTGATGTGCGAGCAGCGGAGCCCGACGGGCGGGGCGGGGAGGGCCTTCACCACCTGCCGGATGACGGACCTCGAAGGGAAGCTGACGGTCTCGGGAACGCAGGAGGGGCTCATCCGCAGCCGGTGTGGGTCCCGGACTTGAGCGGTTGGGCCGCCGCCCGAAGACGGCGGCCCAACCGCTCGTTGCCGTGATGTATGTGAGAGACGGCGCTACAGCGGGTCCGGCATCTTCACCGGCGCCCCCGCGTCTCCGCCGCCGGCTGCCGGCCGGGCTCCGTCTCCGGCCGTCTGCCGCGTCCCGATGCCGGTGAGCGCGCCCACCTGCATCCGGGCGAACGCCTCGTCGTCCGGACGTTCCCGGCCGAGCAGACTGCCCAGTACGCATCCGAGGAAGCCGAGCGGGATGGAGATGAGGACCGGGAAGGCGAGCGGGAACGGCGCACTCTCCGCACCACCGGGCCAAGCGGAGGGACCCAGGAAGATCAAGGTCAAGGCGCTGATCAGACCGGTCAGTGCACCGACAACGGCACCAGGCGTCGTCATACGACGCCACGTCAGCGTCAGCAACAGCACCGGGAAGGTGGTGCTGGCCGCCGTCGACGTGGCCAGCGTGGCGATGAAGGTGACGTTCTGCCCGCTGCCGATGGCGAGCGTGGCCGCGAGCGCGATCCCGACCAGTACCACGGCGGACACCTGTCCGACGCGCTTCTCCTCCGCTTCGTCCCGCCTGCGCAGGTTGCTCCACAGGTCGCGGGCGACCGCCCCTGAGGCCGCCATGACCAGACCCGCCATCACGGCGAGGATGGTGGCGAAGCCGACGGCGGCGACGAGGGCGAGCAGGATGTCGCCGAAGAAGGAGTCCCGCCCGCCGAGCCACTGCGCCAGCTCCGGCAGGGCAAGGTTTCCTCCTGCGCCGGCACGTGCTTCACCCTCGGTGCCCAGAGCCGCACGAGCCGACAGCCCCAGGAAGGCGATGAGCAGGTTGATCCCGCCGATCAGGCCGACCGCCCACACCGCGGAACGGCGGGCTTGCCGGGCGTCGGGAACGGTGAAGAAGCGCATCAGCACGTGCGGCAGTCCGACCGCGCTGAACGTCACCGCGACAGTCATGGACCACAGTTGCAGCGGTGTGTCGAAGGTCAGCCCCGGCGTCAGATAGCCCTCACCGTGCGGCGACTGCGCGATGGCCTGGCTGATGACATCAAGGGGGTTGGCGTCGATCCGTACCAGCACCAGCACGGTCAGCAGCACTACCAGCGCCATGAGAAGGAGTGCCTTGATGACCTGCACCCAGGTCGTCGCGATCATTCCGCCGAACAGCACGTAGGTCAGCATCAACGCGGCCGCGATCGTCACGCCCAGGACGAATCCGATACCGGTCAGTGCCTCGAGCAGCACTCCGCCCGCCACCAGCTGCGCCACCATGTACAGCAGGCTGACGAAGACGCTGCACACGGCCGAGACGACGCGTACCGGGCGCGAGCGCAGGCGCAGGGCAAGGGCGTCGGCGAGGGTGAGCCGGGCCAGGTTGCGCATCTTCTCGGCGACCAGGGAGAGGACTACGAAGAAGATCCCGGAGGCCGCCACGGCGTACAGCACGCCGTCGATGCCGAAGAGGAACGCCAGGCCCGTGTAGCCGAGCAGCGATGACGAGGAGAGGAAGTCGCCGGCAATGGCGACTCCGTTGGTGCGGCCGGAGATGCTGCTCCCGGCCGTCCAGTACTCCGCGCTGGAGCGTGTGCGCTTGGACGCCAGGTAGGTCACGAACAGTGTGATGGCGACGATGATGCAGCTGACCACTACCGCAGTGGGATTAAAACCCGAAGACATGCTCAGGACACCTCCTCGGACTGCGGGCCGGACTGGGCCGCCCAGTGCTCGGCCAGGCGCTCCGACAGCGCGTCCCACTGCCGGGCCTGCCGGGCGTAGGCCGCGGTGAGCGCGAAGACGACGCCGACGAAGACGAGCCCCAGCAGCAGGCCCAGGCTCATACCTCCGCCGATCTGGGTTCCGAATCCGGAGGGGAACAGCGCGGCCCAGCCGAACATCAACACCACCGACCCCCCGAACACGGTCCAGGACCAGCTGAAGAAGCGGCGCCGCAGACGCATCAGTTCACGCAACTCGGGGCTGTCCAACAGCTGGGAAGCATCGGGCGGAGGTGGGGGCGGGAGAGGGGACCGAGGTACGGACATTGAGGCGGCCCTTCAGCCAGACGAACGATCACTAGCTTTTGGACCCTAGAAGCGTCGCTACCGAAAGGCAAGGGTTCTGCGCCAACTTCCCGTGTCATAGGCGGTGACTGGAAAGAGTCCTAGAGGCCGAAACGTACGTACGCTAGTTTTGGCGAGGGTGCGCTCATAGCTGCCCTCAGCCCGCTGCTCGAAGGAGAAGTCGTCATGTTCCAGTCGAAGGCACTCGGCTCGCGGGCGGTCCCGGCCGTCGTATCCCGGCAGACATCCATGCCGCTGCTGCGCGAAGCGGGCGTCGCGTTCTCCGGCGCCGTGGTCGTGGGGGGCCTCCGCCCAGGTCGCCTTTCCGATCCCGGGGACGCCGGTGCCGGTGACCCTGCAAACGCTGGCCGTGCTGATGGTGGGCGTGGGCCTCGGCTGGGCCAGGGCCGGAGCCTCAGGTCTCCTCCGCCTTGCGCTGCCACCAAGAGGCGGTCACCCAACCAACAGCCCAGTTGTAGGCCGCGCGTGCCGCACCGCAGTGCCAGCGCAGCGCGGCCTCCTGCGCGGCGTTCGGGTCGAGCGCGAACCGGTACGCCCGGACTACGAACCCGGGCTGGGGACGGAACTTCTTCACTCGGCGGCCTCGCTGGTCGCCACGGCCACCGCGCGGGCGGCCCGGTTCCGTGCCGCCCGGCGCCCGTACAGGCGCGCGCACATCGACGTCGCACCTTGGACCACGCGGGCCACCTGCCGGTCAAGGTCCGGCTTCTGGCCCGCCGACCAGACCCGGCAGTACGCCACGACGCGGCCAGAGGCCTCCGAGGCGGGCTCGTCGACCAGCCACGTGCCGGATGGCGTCTGACGCACAGGGACCGGCATACGGCCCGCTTTCGCCCACGCCCACGCGGTCTGGTAGTGCACGCCGTTACGTGCCGCCCAGTCGGAAAGCTTCACACGATCAAGTGCAGATGAGAAAAACTGAGATTCACTGATAAATCACGCAACAGTCGTTGGACCCCTTGGTCGACCGCGCCGGCCCGGGGGCGGACGCCCTTCCTCACCGGCCCCGCCCCCGGCCCGGCCCCATCCCCCAGCCACTCCCGCGCGTAGGCCCTCGCCGCGTGCTCGGGCTCCGCCCACCGGTGCCTGGCGCCGTCTGTGTTCGCCGCGCGCGGTGGTGTTTGGCCTGCGTTGGGGCGCTGCCCGTGCGTGCTGCCGCTCGTGCTCGTTGGCGGTCCGCGTTCGCTGCGCCGCCCGACCACGCCCGCGTGAGGGTGGGTTTGGGGGTGTACGAGAATCTTTGGGGTGCGGTGAGGAGGGGGCGTGGCGGCGCGTGGGGAGCGGCGGGCACTGGTGCCGTTGCTGGCGTTCCTCGGGGTCATGGCGTACGCGCTGTCGGTGGCGGTGGTCACGCCCGCGCTGCCGCTGATCCAGGAGGGGCTCGGGACGAGCGCCGCCGGGGCGGCGTGGGCGCTGATGACCTCGATGATGCTGGCGGCGTCGGTGGCCACGCCGGTGTTCAGGACCGGCGTCGGCGACCGCACCCTGTACCTGGTGCCCACCGCCGAGGTCCCGCTCACCAACCTGTACGCCGGTGAAACGCTCAACGAGCGCGACCTGCCGATCGGCCTCACCTCCTACACACCCTGCTTCCGCAGCGAGGCCGGATCGTACGGCAAGGACACCCGCGGGATGCTCCGCCAGCACCAGTTCTCCAAGGTCGAACTGGTCCGGATCTGCCGCGCCGAGGATTCCGCCGCCGAACTGGAAACCCTCACCGGGCACGCCGAACGCTGCCTGCAAGAACTCGGCCTGGCCTACCGCGTCGTCGCGCTCGCCGCAGGTGACATCGGCTTCTCCGCCCAGTTCACCTACGACCTGGAGGTATGGGTGCCCAGCCAGGGCCGCTACCGGGAGGTCTCCAGCTGCTCGGACTGCTCCACCTTCCAGGCCCGTCGTGGCAGGATCCGCGTCAAGGGAGCCGATGGCAAAAAGACTTTCGCGGCGACCCTCAACGGCTCGGGTCTGGCGGTCGGCCGCACCATCATTGCGATCCTCGAACAGAACCAGCGGGCCGACGGCTCGGTCGTCATGCCCGACGCGCTGGTCCCGTACCTGGGATTCAGCAAGATCCTGCCCGGCGGCAAGGTCGAGTGATGCGGGTCGGGATATGCGACTTCCCCTCTCAGTACGCATTCCCTCCCCACGGCTACGGCGGGATCGAACGATGGCTGTGGGCCACCGCCATCGGTGCCGCCGAAGCCGGGGCGGACGTTCACCTGATCGGCCCCGCCTGGCGCCCCGAGGCCGCCTCCCGGTTCCCGGCCACGCCGCTGCGGCTTGAGGACCTGACACCCAGCTCAGCCGACGCCACAAAGCTGAGCCGGATGGGGTTCGACCTGCTCATCGTCGGTCACGAGTACCCCTCCCTGCCAGCATGGCGGCGGATGTGGGAACAACTCGACTGCGATGTGGCGACCTTCCAGCACGATCCCGCCTTCCAGCACACATCGCAGGCCTTCGACGGGATCCGATCCCGGCTGTACTGCTACTCACCCGAAATGGTGGAGCGCTACTCCTCCAGCTTGGCGATCCAGGCGCTGTCGGTGCAGTTCGGGCTGTATGAGGAAACACCGGCGCAGCCACGCTGCGGCCGGAACCTCGTCTGGCTCGGCCGCATCGACACCGACAAGGCCCACACCTGGCCGCCCTCGCCACCGCGCGGCTCGGCCTCCCCCTCACTCTGGTCGGCCCCGTGCTCGACGAGACCTACGTCGCCGAGCACGCTGCCGCTCTCCACGCCCCGCACGTCACCTGGGCCGGTGAACTGTCCGGGAAAGCTAAGACCGCCCTCCTCCACGACGCGGCCGTGTTCGTCTACACCAGCGCGTCCGGCTACATCGAGGCCGGAGCCGCCGTGTTCGGCGAAGCGCTCCGGGCCGGGGTGCCGGTGGCGGCCCTTACCTGGCGGCCCGGCACCTGCGCCCAAGCCGCCCTCTGCCCCGACACCGGCGTAATCGCCACCGCCGATCCCGCGATGGGTGACGATGATGTCGCCGCCGTCCTGGCAGACGCCATCGAACAGGCCATGCGGCTGGATCGCCCCACCGTCCAGGAAATCGGCCTATGCCGCTTCGACCCGGCCCAGCACTTTTGCACGCTGTCCCACACGACGATCACATCCGCCACGCCCTCCTAACCGAGCTTCACAAATACTTCACCGGCCCCTGGCATGTCACTCAGAACCAGGCTGGCACTCGGCTGAACATCACTTGGCGCGAGCCGCCCGGCCCGCGACGACGCGCGCCGCCCTTTGGGGAACGGTGAGGTTCTCGCCCGGATCGAGGAAGTGTTCACCGAGCGCGGCATCGCCCGCGGCCGGGTCCTCCCCATCAGATGGGGCCGCGACACCGACCTGACCATCTCCGCCGTCCAAGCCCTCGACCCCTACCTCAAGGACGGCCGACCATTCACCTGTGGACTCATCCCCCAGCCCGTCGTCCGCTTCACCGGCAGACGCGACGAAGCCGGCCGCCTGCAACCAGGATTCCTGACCTCGTTCGTCAACCTCTCCTGCGTGGTGCCGATCTCGGAGGTCGGCGAGCACATCCGGCTCATCGACACCTGGATCAGCGCCCTGTCCCGGCTCGGCCTGCACGCCCGGCACCTGCGCATCCACAGAACACTCGACATATGGACACGCGGAAACGTCCGCGGGATCACTCTGCGCTTCGCCTGCGCGGGCACCACGATCGGTGACGCCGTCCTGCTCTGGAACACCGACCGCCCCCGGCACATGGCGAGCGATATCGGGTCCGGTCTGGAACGCCTCCGCTGGGTCCAGAGCGGACGCAGCTGGCCCGATGTGGCGTTCGGCGACCATGCCAGCGACTGGCCCGTGGAACTACTGGACGCTGTACGGACCGCCGCGCTGCTCGTTGACGGTGGCATCCGTCCCGGAACCCGTGGGTGCTTCCGGAGCCCTGAACAGAGTGCTCGACCAGATTCCCCGCCAGATTGCCACCGCTGGCCTCGGCCGCCTTGTACGCGACGCGTGGGGGCCAGGTCACCCGAATGCGAATCCCCTGGCCAGCGACGAGCCAGATGATCGAGGAAGCTGTGATCGCCCGCGCTGTGCGGATCATGCCACACGGAGAACATCTGCACGGCCAGGATCCGCCGGTAAGTACCACTAAAGCACGTCGTGGCTGCAGTGTCCGGCGACTTCTATGGGCTGGACCTGGCGGTGGCCGGGGTGTCCGCTGGCCCGATCTGGATGCGCAGCGCCACGTGGTGGCCAAGGCTCGGGTCGGTATGGGTGCTGAGGCCGAGTTCCACGATGCGGCCGTCACGGGGGTGCCAGGGACGGTCGGGTGTCGGCCGGCCGAGGAATCGGCCGAGGGCGTCGATGGTCGGCTTCCATAGGTTCGGCCATTGCCTCCGGGGACCGACGAGGAAGGCGATGTGGAGGCGGAGCGGCCCTTCGGGGAGGAGGGTGGCCTCGGTAAGTTGCTGGTCGATCTGTTCCTTGAAGGCCGTCGTGTCGGCGGCCGCGGTGGTCCGGACGTCGAAGGCCTGGCCGTGCCAGGCGTTCGCGTCGGCGGGCATCGCCTCGGCCACAGCGAGATAGGAGTCCTGGGCGTGTCGCTTGGTGCCCCAGACCGACACGAACCGCCTACCGCCGGTCCGGCTCAGATGGGTGGCGAGCGGGAGCAGGTAGTTGTCGAGGTCATGCTGGTCAAGCAGCGGCGTGCGCGCGGGGATGGCCACGTCCAGCCGCAACGCGAGTGGGTCCGGGAGCTGGTCGAGCCGCAGGGCGCATACTCGGGCGGCATCAGCGAGGAACTCCTCCAGCCGGACTTGACTCGGCTGCCCGGCTGCGTCCCAGCTCGCCAAGCGGGGGCGGACCGCGAGCCGCGAGCCCGGTTCCGGCATGGCGTACATCGGCATCATCGCGGTCATAGCGCGCAGGCTACTCGTGCACTACGACAATGCCCCATTGAGCCAGGAACACCGATCCGGGCCGAATCCGTTCTCCGCTACCGCGGCTCGCGGTGTCCAATTCCCTCGATCGGTCGCGGGCTAACCTTACGTCGACCGACGCCTGCACCTGTCCCAGATACCTTCTTCGTGCACTACCTCAACGCCCCGCCCGCACTACCGCTGGACCTGAAGTACGCGCAGATATCACCCACGCTCCGTGCCCACCGGACACACATCAACTCCACCGCACCCATCCCATATGGCCACCAGAGACCGACCAGGCGAGCCAGCCGATCGTCCCAGCCATAGATCACCACCACGCTGCGACCAGAGACACGCCGCCTCTACCCGTGTGTACTACCTGCATGAATACCGGAAATCGACACGTCCGGTGACCGATCTGCGGTCCGGTTGGCGGGCGGTCCGGGCGGCCATGTTCGCTCGTTGTTCGCTCGGCGTCCCCGGTACGGGACGACACGCCGCGACACGCGGCGGCACAAAAATCGGGCTGGACGTGCACAGGGCGGTATAAACTGACATTGAGAGCACTGATCTGACACGAGAGCAGCGGACTCTTACCGCGGGTTCGGGGTTCAAGTCCCTGACGACGCACCCCGTCTGACCTAGGTAAACGCAATCACAACAGCGTTTGCCCATCGTCGTTTTAGGGGCATTTGCCGCCCCACGCTGCTCCATGTTCGCTCGCGGACACCAACCCAGACACCAAATGCCGTACCGGCAGCGAGCCTTTCATCACTCACGACGCATCGCGCACCACCGAAACCGCCGTCAGGTGCACCCGACCGCCGCTCTTGACCACAACACTCCGCCGGATGCTCGACTCCGTTCCTTCCAAGGACGGTAGGGCATCTGCCCCGGCTGACCCACGCAGGTAACGAAACGTCAGCGCGGCAATGATCAACGAACACGCGCCGACGGCGGCCTGCCGGGCCCGATCGGACCGGTATGAATGGCAATCCCCTCGAAGCGTAGAGGCTTGTGGGATGCGTTGATCTTGTTGCCAGGTCAGGCGCCCTGTGGGCGTGGGCGCGTTCGCAGACCAGAGTCTCCACAGAACCCGGGGCGCGGCGTGGCCGCAGGCGGCCCGCCGCGTCCGTCGGCTCGTGACCGTCACTCGGGGAAGTCGTCGGGATCCACGTCGGAGGTGCGCGCGTTCCCGCCGACGACCTCCTGAAGGGTGATCCTCCATGCGCTGTACCGGATCTGGGTGGCTGTCCGGGTGGTGGTGTAGTCGAGCGGATCCTCGAACTTCTGGAAGGCGCACTCGCGGCCGAACGCCTTGGCCGCGCCGTCCCAGTCGGTGCCGCCGGTGAAGAACACCGTGTACGCGCCGTCCGGCACACCGTTGAGCGTGTGCTTCTTACCGTGCCGGACGAAGACCGACATCATCGGCTTGCCGCCCTTGCCGAGCGTGACCAGCGCGTCGTCCGAGCCGCCGCTGTTGTCGATGGTGAGCCGCCCGTTGCCACCGCCGCCGCCCGACCGGATGAGCGCCCCGTTGGACGGGCGCGCCCCCGGCTTCTGGCCGGCGGACGGCAGCGTGAGCCTCCGCCGCTTGCCCGGCACCTTGGCCTGCACCGCCGCCATGGCGGAGCGGAGCGCGCCCGTGCCGTCCGCGTCGCCGATCTCGGCCCGGACCGCCGCCCCGGTGCACAGGTTCCGCGCGCCGACCTCGCCGCCCAGGCCGCCGACCACGCTCTCGAACCGCCCGAGGGCACTGACGAGACCCGTGTGCTCCCGGGCGGCCTCGGCAGGCGGGGTGACCGAACGGAGCTTGGCGGCGGCCTGGGTCACGGCGGCCTTGACGTCGACGACGCGCCCCTGCAAGCCCTTGTACGCCTTGGCCTTCGCCAGGTCTGCCAGCTCGGTCTCCAGCGGATCGACGGCGCTCTTCAGCGTGGCGCCGTACTGCTCCATCGATACCGGCGTCGCGGACGGCGACCCTGCCGCCGCCGGTGTCGTCCCGCCGCCGCCCGCGCCCGAGTCACCCGCGCACGCGCTCAAAAACAGCGCACCCGACACCGTCACGACGACGCCCGTCGCCCCCTGCCACTTCGTCACAGCTGTATCTTCGGCCCCGCCCGATCAAGGATCAACGCGAATATCCACAGACGGCCTGAAGCGGACGATCATCCGGCCACCAGGGGGAGCAGCCGCTCTCGTGCTCGCGCCGCCGCCGGACGACGTAGGTGCCGGGCCCGCACCCGGAGGCGCCGTGCTCGGGTGCGTCAGGCAGACGACGGCCTTGGCCTCGAAGACGCCGATCGCCAGCGTCTCGCGGTCGAAGTCCTTGGCGGTCCAGCGGCACGTCCCGGGTTCCGCGACGAACATGTGCGGGTCGCCCCCGGCGGCGCTGCGGAGGAGTTCAACGCCCTCGGGCGGCACGTCGCTCCACTGGGGGCCGGCCCAGAACGTCGCCGAGGCGGCGACAACGGCGTGCGGGACGACGATGAGGTCGCCCTGGTCCTGCAGGCCTACAACCTCCAGCGGAGGACCGTGATCAGCCGGAGCCTGGGGAAGGTACGGCCCGATCCACCATCCTCACCCCCGGCTGCAGCGGCCAGGACCATCGACTCCCCCTTTTTCAAGGGCGAGTAGCTAAGCGTCACCGATCGAGGCGCTGGAGGCGTCAATCGGTTGTGCCGCAAGGTGATCGCGGTGGACTGGTTGCCTGCGTCGCAGGGTGCGTCCGCGCTGCAGGGTTCCGGGCAGTCTGACGTGCCGGGGACGAGTGTCGCTGTTCCTGATGCGGTCGAGTACCTGCTCGGCCACGGCGTAACCGATGTCGGCGACGGGCTGGCGCCACGTGGTCAGCCCGAGTACGGGGCTGGCCAGTTGCCCGATGCCGTCGTAGCCGGTGAGGGAGATGTCGTCGGGGACGCGGTAACCGAGAGTGTCGAGCTGTTCCCAGGTGGTGAGCAGAGTGGGGTCGTTCGGGCACATGACGGCGGTAACCGTGTCGAGTGCTCGGCGCAGGTGTTCGGGTTCGGCGGCATCGCGGTTCGCAGCGAAGGGCACCGCGTGGACGTTGACACCGCGGGCGGTCAGTTCCTTGCGAATTCGCTGGGACCGGGCGCTCAGGGTCGCCGATCGGGAGCGCGGGACGGTGAGGACGGCGACGTCGCGGTGGCCGTGGTCCGCGACGCGTTCGGCCAGTGCGGCGGTTCCGGCCCCGTCGTCGGAGACTGTGCCGATTCCGGGGAGCCGGGTGGTCCGCCCGGCGAGCACGGTCGGGACGGTCTTCGCGGCGCCTGTGATGATCGACGTCGGTACGCGGCCGGAAGCGATGATAATGCCCTCGGGACGCAGGCCCATGATCTGCTGGATGGTGCGCGGTTGCGTCGTGGCGTCGGACGATGCCGCGAATACAGCGAGATGGAAGCCGTTCGACTCGATCTTCTGCTGGATCGCCGCGATGAGTTCGCCGTAGAAGGACAGGCGAACGGTGCGGACGAAGATGCCCACGGTTCGGGTGCTGGTCGACTTGAGGGCGTGCGCCCGGTAGTCCTTGACGTAGCCGAGTTCCGCAGCGGCCGCTTCGACTCGAGCGCGCACCTGCTCGGCGACGTCGCCTTGTCCGAGCAGCGCGCGGCTTGCCGTGGACTTCGACACTCCGGCGTGAGCGGCGACATCGACGATCGACACTCGCGGTGTCGGGGTCATGAGGGTCCTTTCGGCTCAGCCGTGCCAGGTGTAGTCGACGGCGATACCGAGATGATCACTGCACCAGACGTCTCCGTCCAGCGGTTCGCCGAATACCCATGCCGCGCCGGCGATCAGCGATGGCGAGTGGAACTGGAAGTCCAGGGTGTAGTCCAGATCGCGGCTGATGCCAGGGTAGGCGCGGACGGCTGACTCGCGATGGGCGCTGCTGTCCGAAACCAGCGGATTGCGTTCCAGGATGGTCGCTCCGCTGCCGATCCTGGGGGCAGCCGTCCATGCGTCGGCCAGGCCCCAGCTCCGCACCCGGCGGTACTCGATGCCGCCGGGAACGAAGTTCAGATCGCCGCCGAACACTTCGCAGTCGATCGGGTCGTGACGGCGGGCGTTGTCGAGTTGGTCGAGTTGCCGGAGACGGGCGAGGACGCTCGTCCGGATCGATGCGTCGGCGATCGCTTCAGCGGCCGCGGCGCCGGATGCCGCGGCGCGGTAGTCCGGGTCGATGCCCAGGCGTCCCGCCGACGGCGTGTTGCGCAGGTGGGCCGAGGTCGCACGCAGGCGCCGGTCGCCGATGGCCAGGTCGGCCGTGGCCGCCATCGCCCGCCCGGCGATCCCGTCGAGCCGGTTCGGCGGCTGGTTCGGCCGCAACCATGTCCGGGCGAGGACCGCGCTGGCGACCTCCGGCGAGTCGGCGTGGTCGAGCGCGGCCAGTACGAGACCCAGCCGCTCAGCGATGGTCCGGGCGTGTTCTTCGGCGGTTTCCTGAAGCAGGATCACGTCCGGGTCGATGGCTCGCAGCTGGGCCGCGGCGAGATCGACGCGGCGCGTCCGGTCGCGCGACAGCGTGTTCCAGGTCGCTACCCGAATGGCTTCCACGATTCCTCGATTCATCGATTCGATTCGGCCGGACCGGGCTCGATCCGGATGTATGAGCGGTCGTCAGGTCCGGATGTGTTCGGGGTGAGGGGCTTGCCCATGGTCCAGAGCGGCCCGATGCACGCCGGGTCGTCGGCCATGGCCTGGCGGAGTTCCCGTTCGGCTTCGGCGAAGGTCGGCTCAGGTCCCAGATATCCGTCGCTGGCGAGCACGACTCGTTCCGTCGGCGGCACCGGGTAGACCTCGATCATCTCGGTGGGCACCGGGGTGCCGTTGAGCACGCCGTAGCCGAACGCTCCCGGGTGGTTCGCCAGCGTGGGCTGCACGGCCAGCAGCGGTGCCGCCGCGGCCAGGCCGGGGTCGTCGCGAATGATGTCGGTCAGCGGTGTACCGGCGGCCAGTGCCGCGGCGTTGATGGCCGCCCGGAAACCGGCCATCGCCGCGTCGACCCGTTTGCCGCCCGGCAGGCGTCGGTCGCCGATCGCGACGTGCACGTCGCCCACCCGCCATACTTCACCGCGATCCCGCGCGTAGATCGCCGCGACGCAGCCGGAGGGACCGGCGTGCGAAACTCCGATCTCGGCCAGTCGCCTGGTGATCAGGTCGACGGCTGTCATGGCGTCGACGTCCGGATCCACGGCCAGCAGCGCCTGGGCTGCCGCGTCCGCGAAGGCCCGGCCGCTGGCGGGTTCGCCGTCCCGGCGCAGCGGGCTGGACATCCCGTCGAAGATCCCGACATGGTGCGCGGTCACCAACAGGACGTCTTCGCACGGGGCATGCGCGCTCTTGCCGGCGATGAACGCCTCCGCGATGCCGGGCGGCGGGCTGCCGACCAGGACCACGGCATCGCCGTCCGTGCCCGGGGCGAACCAGGGGTGGTCGGTGTTCGGCGCGGTCAGAGCGCAGCCCCCGGGACACCCACACCGCGCCGCGAGGCCCGGTCCGCCATCCGGTCGGCGAGCAGGACCACGGCGAGAGTGACGGCGGTGTTCACGACGATGTATGCCGGGACGACACCCGCCAAGTCCGGGTCCGGGTTGTTGGCCAGTGCGCCCAGCGCCACGCCGAACGGCTGGTTGTTGACGTTGTGCACCATCACCGAGACCGCGTATTCGTCGAAGGTCTGGTTGAAGCTCAGCGCGGCGACCTGGAGTAGCACCGGAGCCAGCATCGGAAACGTGACCAGCAGGAACCGTCTCCCGCGGCGTGCTCCCAACGATCTCGCCGCGTCGTCCACGGCCGGATCCAGTCCGGCGTAGGCCGCGCGGAGGAATCGGGACGCCAGCGGCAGCAGCAGAACGACGTAAGCCATCGGCAAGATCCAGAAGCCGCCGACCAGCACCGCCCCGCCGACCAGGATGGACGAGTCGCCGAACGCCAGCAGCAGCCCGAGCGCGACCAGGACGCCGGGCAGGAGATGCGGCAGGAACAGCGAAACCTGCAGCGCGTCGGTGACCCGGTTGCGGTACCGGTGTGCGAGGTGGGCGACGAGCATCCCGATGAGCAGGACGATCGGGATGGCGATCAGGCACAGATACAGCGAGGTGACCAGCGGTCGGCTCACGTCGCCCGTGGTGAACACGCGGATGTGGTTCTCCAGCGTCGGCGGGCCGACGAGATCGCCGTTCCGGACCAGCTCGGAGGGCAGGAACGACAGCACCACGGTAACCACCAAGGGGGCCGCGTTGACGACCGCCATGGCGTACCCGACGGCGTGTGCGGTGGCGCGGGCAACCGGATTGCGCAGCCGGATACGTTGGAACGGCTGGGCCGTCTTGCTCGTGGCGGTGAGGTGTGACCGCCTCTCCATGTGCAACGCCCACAACATGACCGCCACGGTGACAGCGCCGAGCGCAAGCCCCAGCAGCGCCGCCATGTCCGGGCGTCCCAGGCCGGTCAGCGTCGCGATCAGCGGGCCGACCATGGTGAACTCGCCCCCGCCGAGGATGTGCGGCGCGGCGAACGACCCCAGCGACATGATCAGCACCAGCAGTGTGCAGGCACCGATCGTCGGCCGCAGCACCGGCACCACGACCCGGAGAACCGCCCGGACCGGGCCCATCCCCAGCGACCGCGCCGCCTCGACCATCGAGAAGTCCACCCGCCGCATCGCCGGCCGCAGGAACAGGAAGTGGAACCCGGTAAAGGTGAACGTATGCACCACGATGACCGCGGCCATACCGGAGAACCAGTCCGCGGGTACCGCGGGCACGACCGACCGGATCGCCTTGGTCAGCACGCCGTCCGCGCCGTACACCGTCTCGTAACCGGTCACCGCCGACACCGATCCGAAGACCAGCGGTACGGCGTACGCGACGAGCAGGATCCGCCGCCCGGCGACGTGGACCACTTCCAGCAGGATCGTCTGCGCGATGCCGACGGCGTTGGCCGTGATCACCGAGACCACGGCGATGATCAGGGTGTCCCGCAACGCGTGCCGGACCCGCGCCGAAGCCGCGAGATCGGACACCGCCGACCCGATGCCGCCGTCTTCCGGGAACAGCAGCGCCCGCAGGACGCTGTAGAACGGGAAGTACAGGAAGGCCACCACGAACCAGGCCATGACCAGCAGACCGGCAAGCAGCACGGCCCGGCCGCCCCAGCGCGTGCCGGCCACCCCGACCGCCGACGAGATCGATGGGGCCCTCATGCGCTCAGCCACATCACGTCGGAGCCGTCGAACCCGCAGTTGACCTTCTCGCCCGGCTGCCATACCCCGTCAGCGTGCGAGCCGACCAGCGAGGTGATACGGGCACCGCCGACGTCGACCGCGTACTCGGTGAACGTACCGAGGAAGGTGACATCGGTGACGACCCCCTGGCTCGCGTGCTCGGTCACAGGGCGCTCGGTCAGCCGGACTCGCTCCGGGCGCACGTGCACCTGCCGATCTCCGGTGTCCGGCCCACGCAGGCCGAACCGAACCGCGGTGGCCCTGTCCAGCGCATTCGCCGAACCGACGAACCGGCACACGTAGGAGTTCGCGGGATTCTGATACAGGTCGCGGGGACCGTCCACCTGATCGATCCGGCCGTCGCGCAGCACCCCCACCCGGTCGGACAGCGCGAGCGCCTCCTCCTGATCATGGGTGACGTACATCGTGGTGATGGTCAGGTCCTCGTGCAGCCGCTGGATCTCCCCGCGCAACCGCACCCGCAGTGCGGCGTCGAGGTTCGACAACGGCTCGTCCATCAGCAGCACCGACGGGCGAGTCACCCACACGCGCGCTATCGCCGCCCGCTGCTGCTGCCCACCGGACAACTGCGCGGGCAACGAGGAAGCATGTCCCGACAGCCCGGTCACCGCGAGCGCTTCTTCGACCCGCTCCGCAGTCTCCGACTTGTTCACGCCACGGCTGCGTAGCCCGAAGGCCACGTTCTTCCAGACCGTCATGTGCGGGAACAGGGCGTAGTTCTGGAACACGAACCCGATACCGCGATCCTCCGGATCGAGCCGCGTCACATCCCGCCCGTCGATCATGATTCGCCCCTCCGCCACGGGGACGAACCCGGCCACCGCACGCAACAGCGTCGACTTGCCGCACCCTGAGGGCCCCAAGAGCGTGAGGAACTCCGCCGACGCCACCTCCAGGTCGACGTCGCGAATCACCTCGCGGCGGCCGTACCGAACGGTCAGCCCTTCGATCGAGATCATCTCGGCGACCTCATCCCTGGAGTTCGAGCTGGATCTTCTCCAACCAGGAGGGCAACTTCCGGGCCACCACGGACCAATCGATGTCCTGCTTGCTCACCTTGGCGAGCGCGGCCGCGTCCTCCGGCAGCCGCCGGACCGCGTCGGAGTTCAACGGGGTGTCGTTGCGGGTCGCCTTGACGAATCCGACCTGGAAGTTCGCCGAACCGAACCAATTGATGAACTTCTGCGCGTCGGCCTTCCGCTTGGTCCCCTTGACCGTCCCGATGCCGGTCGACACGAACGGCATGCCGCCGGGCGCGCTCACCACCTGCATGGTCAGCTTGTTGTCGGCCGCGCCGGTCTGTACGCCGCCAAGCCAGTTCACCACGATCGGCGTCTGTCCACTGGAGACCATGCCCCAGTCGAATTTCTTGCCCTCCGGCACCGGCAACGCGTTGTCGAGCACCTTTGACAGGATGTCCCATCCCTGCGGTGACACCTCACCGGTCTTGTGGTCGGCGTACCGCCACAACAGGCCCACCGCCACGGCCTGCCCGGTTTGCCCGGTCAGCCCCGGGAGGACGAACTTGTTCTTGTAGTTCGGTTTGGCCAGATCCTCCCAGGTCCTCGGCGCTTCGGCGGCCCCCATCCGCGCCGTGTTGTAAGCGATCACGATCGGCGTCTGAGTCAGCAGGGTGAAGTCCTGGGTCTTGCCACGGAAGTTCTCCGGGATCTGGTTCGCCCACGCCGGCGCGTACGGAGCCAGCACCCCCTTGGCCGCCACTTGGTGCAGTTGCGCCTCACCCAAGCCCAGTACGACGTCAGCCTGCGGATTGTTCTTCTCCGACACCAGGCGGGTCTGCAAGTCACCCCCACCCCCGGTCACCAGCTTGACGTTCATCCCGAGCTCGCTCTTGGCATGTTCGGTGATGTACGCCCCTCGCCCGCCGTCGCCTTGCGGTGTGTACACCACCAGCGGGCCGTCGGACGCCGAGTCCGAACCTCCACCGGGCGCACACCCCGTCAGCGCCGCAACACCCACGGCCAAGGATCCCAGCACTGCGATGAGCTTCGAACGCGTCATGCGGACCTCTTCAAGTCAGGTAGCCGTACCCAGCGCGCGGCTCAGCAAGAACCCTCATGCCGATACGCGACATCCGGCGTAACACCACGTGCCCGGGAGGCAAACCGGCCGGGAACGTTCCCACCAAAACCCGGGAACGTTCCCACATGACACCGGGAACGTTCCCGGTCAGCTCGCGTCGACCTCGGAGCGCGTGCAGTACTTCTTCATGCGCACTCCTTTGCTGTGAGGACCCGCGCGGCGAGGTGGGCGGCCCCGCGCAGGCCGGGGTCACCCAGCAGAGCGAGGCGGAGGCCGGGGATGTCGGAGAGCCCCATCGGGTCGGGTGAGGCGAACGCCGTCCGCAGCGCCGGCGCGAAGTCGGCGAAGTTCCGGGAGATGCCGCCGCCGAACACGAAACGGTCGGCGGCGTAGACGCGCGAAAGGTTACGCACGCCGCGTGCGAGTGCCCGGCCGTACCCGTCCCAGTCGATACGACCGGTCCCGGTCGTCCAGTACCGGCGAATACCTCTGCCGCTGCACAGCTCCTCCCAGCAGCCGGACTCGCCGCAGTAGCAGCGTGTGCCGGTGTCGCCGACGATGAGATGCCCGGCCTCGGGGTGGAAGCCGCCAGAGCCCCGGTACGGGCCGCGCTCGGCTGAGACGATGGCGACCCCGATGCCGGTGCCGAGTGTGATCATGCACATCACCTCGGCGCCGCGGCCGGCGCCGTCGTGGAACTCGCCGAGCGCCGCGCTCATCGCGTCGTTCTCGACCACGATCGGGATGCCGAGCCGCGCCCGGAGATCCTCGATCCACCCCTCCGTGCTCCAGCCCGGCAGGGTGAACGGGTTGGTGACCGCGCCGCTGACCACGTCGACGGGCCCGGCGATCGCGAAGCCGATCGCCTCCACCTCATCGAGCCGGCCCTTCGCAGCCGCGTTGAGGATCTCGAGCATCCCGTCAGCGGCCGGCCTTTCGTCGTCGCGCGCAGACGGGCGGGTGAGCGTGGAGAGCGTCTCCTGTCCGCGGAGAAGGCTTGCGCGGATGTGTGTCCCTCCGACGTCGAGCGCAAGGAGCAAGGGGGCGTGCGTGTTCACTGAGTCGTGTTCTCCAAGTGGTGGTATTCCAAGGGCGGTCGCCCGGGACGAGATTCCCCGGGCGACCGACCTTGGTTCTTCAGCCCTTCTGCGGATCCGTTTGAGTGACCTTCGCCAGGCCGCGTGGTCGATCCGGGTTCAGGCCCAGCCGGAGGGCGGCGGCCTCGATGACCAGCTGGCCAGGGACGATCAGGCCGATCGGGGCGAGGCGTTCTGTCAATGCCGGGCCGGGCAGGGCAATGTCGCATTCGGCGGCGAAGGCGGCATCGCCGCCGATGCCGATCACAGTGGATCCGGTAGCGCGGATATCGCGTGCCTGCCGGAGCAGTCCGTAAAGGACCGGGCCGTCGCCAGGGGCGATGAGCACGGTGGCGACCTGCTCGTCGAGGACGGCGAGGGGGCCGTGGCGCAGGTCGCTGTAGGAGAGCCCGCGAACGGGGTGCAGGCAGGTCTCCTCCAGCTTGAGGGCTACCTCCAGTGCGGTGGTCTGCGCAATGCCGCGACTGACCACGACGGTGCGACCCACCATCTCCGCGAGCGTCGCGGCGGCCTGGTCATGACGTTCGTCCTGCCGTGTGAGCAGCAGCCTCAGCCTGTCGGGGACGGAGGCGAGCTCGGTCGTGAAGCCCTCGTCCTCCGGCGCGAGAGCATCGGCGATGACGGCCATGGCGGCGAGCTGGGCGGTATACGTCTTGGTCGCCGGTACGGCGCGCTCGGCTCCCGCGCGGGTGACCAAGGCAAGGTCGGCGCCGTGGGCGAGTGGGCTGTCGGGGGAGTTGGTGACGGCGATCGTGCGCGAGCCGTGAGCGCGCGCCCACTGCTGGGTCTCCACGATCTCCTCCGTCCGACCGGACTGGGACAAAGAGATGGTGAGGGTGTCGCCGAGGTCGATGCCGGCCTTGTAGTGAACCGCCACCGAGGGCGCGGCCAGGGCGGCATGACGGCCCGTCATCGTTTCGACGAGGTAGCGTCCGTAGACAGCGGCGTTGTCGGACGAGCCGCGTGCCACCAGCAGGACGTGCCTGCGGCCTCCGGCCACCCGGCGCACCTGCGGCGCCAGGGGCCGCAGTGCCTCCAGCGTATCGGCGACGACCTGCGGCTGTTCCGCGATCTCTTCGGCCATCAGGCTCATGGCCGGTTTCCTTCGAGGCCCGAGGTCTCCGAGGCGAGATCGGCCGCGCCGTGCGACGCGGCGTCGTGGTCGCTGCGCTCCGGATCCTGCCAGGCCGGAGCCGAGGGGTCGGAGATCCAGGCACGGACGGCGTCGAAGAACTGCGGTGTGACGGCGCGGGCCGAGGCGATGGTGTACCAGAGTTTCGACTTCTCGACGACCTCGGGCAGCTTTCCCAGCGCGGTTCGCACGTCGCCCCACGTGATGCCCATGTCTTGGGGGGTGTAGGGCACACCGAGCCGGTCCAGGACCGTGCGAATGCCGTCGGGATCGTTGTTCTGCATGGCGCTGGCGATCAGGATTCCCAGGCCGACGGCTTGGCCGTGCAGGAAGGAACGGCCGGTGACGTACTCGAGGGCGTAGAAGACAAAGTGTTCGGCGCCCTCGATGTGGCGGGGAGTCCATCCGGCGTAAGCGAAGGCGCCGCCGCCGTACTTGAGGGACGCGGTCAGCGCCTCGATGCCCGCGTCCGTCATCTCGCGGATGGCGTCCGCGTTGTCGATGACGCGTCGCATGGCTTCGTGCGACGCCGCGGCCAGGCGGGGGTCGTAGGGCCACTGCGGCTCCGCATGGCCGGTGCCGCCGGCCATTTTCCAGTCCCACAGACCGGTGTGGTAGCAGAGCACGTCGGCGGCACCGGAGGTGTTGAGCAGCCGGGGGGCGGAGCGGATCACGTCGTAGTCGACGAAGACGGCCTGGGGCAGGGCCCAGCCGACGTAGGAGACGATGCCGTCAGTGCGTACGGCGCTGCGATGGCCCCAGGCGGCGTTCACGCTGAGGGCGGTGGGCACCTGGAACAGCGGCAGGTCGAGCCGCCAGGACAGGTACTTGGCGGTGTCGAGCGCCTGGCCGCCTCCAAGGCCCACGATGGCCTTGAGGTCATCGGATTCGGCGACGAGCTTCTCCAGGTATGCGTGGTCGAGGCCGGCCTTGACCACGCGGACGGGGGCCTGGGCGAACTGGGCGGCGTACCGCGGCCACAGGTCGTCCATGGTCACGACACCGAACGGCCTGTTGACGATGTTGGTGAGCTCGCCGATCAGGTTCCGGCCGAAGATGGTGCAGAACTGGTCCATGGGATTTTCCTTTCCAGCGGTGTGCGGTCGTCGCGTGGTCACCGTTCGCCCACCGGGTCCTCGGGCCGGCGGCCATGCGCCGACGGCCTCTGCCGACGGATGCGGACGACGTACCAGGTCGCTCCGAGGGCGAGGACCACGAGTCCGGACCAGCCCGCCTTGTGGTTCTGCGCCGGCAGGGTGAGGGCCAGAACGATCACGACGATCCAGGCAATGGCCAGGAAGGCGACGGGCTTGAAGAACCGTCCCAGGGTGAAGGCGTCCGGCTGCTTGGCCTTCAGCCCTCCCCGGTTCACCACCCCGCCGATGATGATCAGCGCGTAGGAGGTGTAGACGGCGACGGATGACACGCTGGTGATGATCGCCTCCACTTTGGCGACCAGTGTGAACAGGATGGATATGACCGTGGCGACGATGATCGCCACGAACGGTGTGCCCTGCTGGAGATTGACTCTGCTCAGTTGTGAGGAGCCGGGCAGGACCCCGTCACGGGCCATGGAGTACGCCAGGCGGGACACCGCAGCCATGTTGATCAGTCCACAGGCGAAGATCGCAGCGAAGATCATGGCCATGAAGAAGGCGGTGCCCACCGATCCGACATAGTGATCCACGATGTCGAGCAGCGGAGTGGGGCTGCCCGCCACACGGTCCACGTTGGGAATGGCGAGGGTGAAGCCGACCAGCACCAGGAAGCCCGCCACAGCAGAGATCACCACGGAGTTGATGATGGCCCTGGGCACGGAACGCACGGGGTTGGCGCTCTCCTCGGCCAGGTCGGCGGCGCCCTCGAAGCCCGTCAGCGTGTACGCGGCGGCGAGCGCGGAGACCGCGAAGGCTCCGAAGCCGACGGCGCCGGGGCCCGCGCCCGCGTGGCTGGTCAGCGAGACGTGGTCGTGCCCCCGCACCAGGGCGTAGATGAGCAGGCCCACACCGACCAGGAGGGTGCCGACGATTTCGGCGGTCACGGAGAAGTTGTTGAGCCAACTCGCGACGCGCATCCCGAACAGGTGGATGACCGCCCAGACCACGAGGACCAGCGTGGTCGTCGCCACGATGGTGCCGTTGCCCGCCCCCAGCCCGACATAGGGACAGAAGTACGCGGAGAACGCGTAGGCGACACCGGCGGTGCCGGTGAGCCAGCCGACCAGGGCGAACCAGCCGGGGAACCAGCCGTAGCCAGGGCCCATCATCCGCGCGGACCATTGGTAGGCGTAGCCGGCCAGGGGAACACGGGTGGACAGGTGCGCGAGGCACAGTGCGATGAGAACGTTGCCCACGCCCACAATCGGCCACGTCCACACGAACCGGACACCGGCCTGCTGGAGACCGAACCCGTAGTTGGCAAAGAGGCCGGTCGTGATCGACATCAACGAGAACGAGATGGCGAACGTGGAGAAGAAGCCCATCGAGCGCTTCAGCTCCTGCTTGTAGCCGAACTCCTCGACCATGCGTGCGTCGGCGTTGGCGGTGGGCGGTGTTTCATCTGGGGGAGGTATCTTTTCCTTCGTGGTCACAGCGATCTCCTTGTTCGTTGTGATCGGGAACCGGTGACGTCCGTCCCACCTGCCAAGTCGGCGGAGTCACCCTTTCTGGACCTGCGCGGCGAGCCGGGACAGCTCGTCGCGCAGGCGAGGGTCGAATATGCCGCCCTCAGCGGCGCCCAGCAGGCGATACGCGGTCTCCAGGGCAATGGCGATGGCGCCCAGCGCGCCGGCGTAGTCACTCAGGGTCGAGACGCACACGCGCGGCGCAAGCGTCAGCGCACGATCGAGCCGCGTTTGCACCTCGGGCAGCAGCGGGGCCAGTGAGGGCGCGACCCGGCCCCCCAGGACGATGAGGTCCGGTTCGTACGCCGCCCAGGCCATCGAGCAGGCGACCTGGACGGCATATGTCACGCGCTCGCGGACGGCCGAGTGCTGACTCGACTTCCCCCGGAGGATTCGGGCCGGGTCCTCGTCACCGGTCTGTAGCTCACGTCCCAGCGTGACGATGCCGGGGGCGCTCAGCATCTCCTCCAGCAGACGGCCGTCCCCCAAAGGGACGGAGCCGAATTCACCGACCAGACCGTGCCGTCCGGTGAGCAGATCGCCGTCCAGCAGGACACCCGCGCCAAGACCCGCGCCGACGGTGAACATGACCACGTCCTCGGTACCGGCGCCCGCACCCACGGTGATCTCGCCGATCAGCGCGATGTTCGCGTCGTTCTCCAGCCTCACTCCGCCCGAGAGCCGTTCGGCCAGCCGCTCGGAGAAGCCCGGCCCCTCGATCTGAGGCATGTTCGGCGCGTGCAGGACCCGGCCGTCCTCCGGAACAACCGCGCCGGGCAGGCCGATCGCGGTGACCACCGGCGACTGTCCGTCGTGGGAGGCCGCCAGGACGCGGTCGGCCACCCAGTCGGCCAGGGCCTCGGCCGACGCCAGCCGTGAGGTCGGCTCCGTCCAGGCCCGGATCAGCGCGGCGTGGTAATCGGTGAGAATGAAGCGGCTGTTGGAGACACCGATGTCCACGCCGCAGACCCTGCCCGCCCCGCCGCAGAAGCGCAGCACCTGGGTCGGCCGGCCGGCGCCGACGGGGGTGATCAGCGGCCCCTCCGTCAGCATCCCCTCCGAGATCAGCTCGCGCACCAGCCGCGAGACCGTGGCCTTGCTCAGGCGCGTGGCCTCCACGATCTCCGGCCGGGTGATCTCCTGCTTTCCCACGATCAACCGGAGTATCGCCGCCTTGTTCGCCTGGCGGGCGTCGCTGCTCTCCACGCGGACCCCATTTGTTTCAGTCTGAATCTATGCTGCGTGAGAGTATCCCCCGCTCGGCCGGCCGCACAAGAGAGAAGCGAGCGGTAGCTTTCAGTGGTCGATCGTTCACTGAAAGCAGTTACCGCCGGACGCGGACGCAGGGGACTGCGCGTGCGCGCTCTTCCCGGGTGCTGCGTCAGACTGGTCCAGGACGGACGTGCCGCCGGGCCCGGCCGACTCGTTCCCAGGGTTTGCCACCGCATCGGATAGGAAGCGAATGACCGACTCCACCGCCGCTTTGGGAGCGGCGCGTGTCCACAATCGGCGGGCGGTCGTCGAGCTTGCCCTTTCCCGGGGGATGCTGACCCGCGCCGAGATCGCCAGCTCGGCAGGCCTGAGCAAGGCGACGGTCTCGCGTGTCGTGCGCGAACTGGTGGAGGACGGAGTGCTCACCGAGGTGCCGACCGCCGAGCGAACTCACTCGGGGCGCCCCACGACGCCCCTGATCCTCAATGTGTCCCTCGGCCGGGGCTACGGCTTCGCTCTGGGCCGCGACCGGCTGGAGTGCGCGGTCGCGGACGTTCGTGGCGTCGAGCGGAGACGTTGGCGGCGTGATCTGCCCCAGTCGGCCGGGGCCGAGGAGATCGTGTCGGCGCTCATCGCGCAGCTCGGCTCGCGAGCGGGCGCGACCGGTACGGGGATCGCGGTCACCCTCGCGGTCCCGGCGCAGGTCCTGGCGAGCGGAGAGCTCATGGCGTCGTGGGTGCGGCCCGCGCTCGGTGGCGTGCCGCTGGGCGCGCTGCTTCGCCGCGCGCTGGACGCCGACGTCGAGGTCGTGGAGAACACCGCCGCCGCGGTCGTCGGCGAACTCGGTCGCGGTTCGGCGCGGGGGGCCCGTACGGCGGCATACGTGCTGCTCGATGATGAGATCCGCGTCGGGGTCCGTTCCGCCGACGGGTTGCTCGCCCGCCACTCGGGCGCGCTGGGCGGCCTCGGGCGTCTCCCGCTCCACGACCAGGGGACGGTGTCACATCGCCTGAGGGAGGCGGAGGAGACCGGCGACCACGCCACGACCGAGCGAATAGTGCACTTCCTGTGCATGGTGCTCATCAGCGCGCACTCGCCCGAGGCCATCGTGTTCTCCCATGCCCCCGGCGATGGTACGGCTCTGCTGTCGCGCGTCGCGCGGCGGTTGTCCAATGAGGTCCCCGATCCACCGCGGCTCGCGGTGGCAGGCGTCGAGGACGGGGCGCTGTCGGGGGCGATACTGCTGTCGGTCGATCGGCTCCGGTCGACGCTGCTGGGCGGCCGGGGTCCTGCCGGAGAGGCCGTCGATGGAGAACAGTGATGTCCGAAGCCGGAATCGGGCGCGGTTCCTGTCCGCCCTCGTCGAGGCCGACGGTGAGCCGCGGTCCACGCTCGCGCGGCGGGCCGGCCTCAGCCAGGCGTCGGTGTCGCGCATCTCCAAGGAACTCCTGGACGAAGGGCTCATCGTCTCCTCGGGCGGGCAGCCGGAGCTGCTGCGCATCGCGCCGAACGCGTTCGCCGCGTGCGGGATCGCGCTAGGCGCCCGAGGAACGCGCGTGGCGGTCGTCGACGCGCGGGGGAACGTGATCGCCCACGTCAGCGGAGCGACACCGAGGAACGCGGCCCCCGCGGAGCTGGCGGAGCCCATTGTGAGCACGGTTCGCGAGGCCACGCCGGCGTGCGGCGGACGGGTCTATGTGACGCTGAGCGTTCCCGGCGTGGTGGATTCGCAGACCAGTGCGGTCTCGGAGGCCCCGAACCTGCCGACCGTGGAGTCGAACGACCTCCTGGACGCCCTGGAGCACGAGTGGCCCGGGCGGCTGACGGTCGAGAACGACGCCAACCTCGCGGTGCTCGGCGAGCACCTGTGGAACGAGTACGGTCCGACGACCACGGTCATGCTGACGCTCAGCACGGGCATCGGAGCCGGTGTGATGAGGTCCGGCCAGGTGTTTCGAGGGCAGGACGGCAGGGTCGGCGAGATCGGACCGGCTCCCCTCGGCCTCGGCTCCCTCCGGATCGAAGACGTCCTCAGTGGCGCGGGGCTTGTCGAGCTGGCGCGGGAGCGCGGCCTGCCCGAGCGATCACCCGCGGACATCCTCGACGGCGCCATGCCCGGGCACCGCGAGATCCGCAGGCTGGCGGAGCACGGTCTGCGGCTCGCGGCCGGTATCGCGGCGGTGACTCACGACCCCCATCGTCTGATCGTCGGCGGCGCGCTCAGCGTGCCTCTCCAGCCTGAGATCTCGCGGCTCACCGGCCATCTCGCGGAGCGCTACGACGCCTCCACCGAGGTGGTGAGCACGACGCTGGGCGACATCGCGTTCCTCGCGGGTGGACTCGCCACATCGCTCAGCCGGGGCTTCGCCGACCTGTCGGTCTCAGGAGCGCGCATCGGTGTCTCGGAGGTGCGCCGCGCGGTCGTCCAGCTCCGCCCCCTGATCGAACCGCAGCTCCGCGGTTCCAGCAGTTAGTTTCACTTAGAAATAACGTCGCCCGGGGCTGGTTCGGGGGTGACGCCGCCACCAGCGCCGACATCGCGGTCATTTCCTGCGGTCACAGCGTCGGTAAACGATGGGGGCTGTCGCGGTGAACTCTCCGCAGCACTCATTGCCACGCTCCAGCAGCAGTACGTAGCCTCACGTTTGTTTCAGTATGAATGCCGCTCGTAAGGAAGCCCGATGTTCCGATCGCGGATGAATCTTCGCTGGGTCGCCGTGCTCACCGGCGCCCTGACCCTGGCGGGCTGCTCTGCCCCGCAGGCCGCCGCCCCGAGCGGCTCCGTGCTCCGGCTCGCCACCGTCGCCGAGCCCACCGGTCTCGACCCGGCGCTCGTCCTCGACGCCGACTCCTACCGGATCGCGGCGCAGATCTACGAGACCCTGGTCACCCTGGCGCCCGGCACCACGTCGCAGGTCGTACCGTCCCTGGCCGAGTCGTGGAGCTCCAACGCCGAGAGCACCACGTGGACGTTCAAACTGCGGCAAGGGGTGAAATTCCACGACGGCACCGGCTTCGACGCGGCCGCCGTCAAGTACAACTTCGACCGCTGGCGCAACCTCCCCAAGGCCCTGCAGAGCCGGGCGGAGCTGTACGGCTCGGTCTTCGGCGGCTTCAAGAACCAAGGCATCCTCAAGTCCGTCGAGGCCCCCGACGACCAGACCGTCGTCCTCACCCTGACCGAACCCCGCCCCAGCCTTCCCATCCAACTGACCATCCCGGTGTTCAGCATCGCGAGCCCGGCGGCGCTCAAGAAGTACCGGGCCGACGAGGCGACGAAGGGACTGAGCGAGTTCGGCAACAGCCACCCCGTCGGCACCGGTCCCTTCGTCTTCTCCTCCTGGGTCCACGGCAACCGTGTCCAGCTGACTCGCAACGAGAACTACTGGGGAGAGAAGGCCCGCATCAAGGGGATCACGTTCAGGGCCATCCCCGACACCTCGGCGCGAGTCAACGCGCTCCAGGCCGGTGACGTCGACGGAGCCGACCAGATCAACCCCCGCGACATCAAGGCCGTCAAGGCCGACCCGTCCCTGCACCTCAAACTGCGCGCGTCCTGCAACTCCGGATTCGTCGGGTTCAAGAGCGACCAGGCCCCCTTCGACGATCCCCGGGTACGCCAGGCGGTCGCGCATGCGATCAACAAGCAGGCCATCATCAGCCGGTTCTTCGGCGAGACCGGGACGCCGGCCTGGCTCCTGATGCCCAAGAGCGTGTCCAACTACGACACCTCCCTGACCAATCCGGCGTACGACCCCGACCTCGCGAGGAAACTGCTGGCCCAGTCCGGCGATCCCACCCCCTCGGTCGCCTTCTGGTACCCCACCGACGTCACCCGGCCGTGGCTGCCCGATTCCCAGGGAATCTTCCAGGCGATCGCCGCCGACCTGAAGGCCGTCGGCTTCCAGATCACTCCGAAAAGCGCCACGTGGACCAGCTACCTCGGCGACTCCCAGCGCCCGGACTACCAGATGTTCCTGTTCGGCTGGAGCTGCGACTACGGTGCCGCCGACAACTTCTACGGCGGCGCCCTGGGCTATGTCGACGGCAAGCCGAACCCCCGCTACGGGTACGCGAGCGAGGCGTTCGCGACGGCACTGGCCGCCGCCACTGCCGCTCCCAAGGACCGGCAGCAGGCGGCGTGGCAGAAGGTCCAGCAGATCGTCCACCGCGATCTACCCGTGGTGCCCTTCGTCCACGGCTCTTCGGCGATGGCCTTCTCGAACCGCGTCCACGGCTACGTCCCGAACCCCGTCCTCGTCGAGCACATGGACGACGTCCGGATGGGCAAGTAGGCAGTGACCGTCTTCGTGCTCAAGCGCCTCCTGGCGCTCATCCCCATGCTGCTCACCCTGAGCGTGCTGGCGTTCCTCCTCGTCCGCGCGCTCCCCGGCGACCCCGCCATCGCGATCCTCGGCCCCAACGCCTCACCCCAAGCGGTCTCACACCTGCGCGAGACACTCGGCCTCGAACGGCCCCTCCTGGAGCAGTACGGTGACTACCTGCTGGGACTGCTCCGAGGCGACCTGGGCACCTCGGCCGTCTCGCAGCAGCCCATCGCCGGCGAGATCCTGAACCGGGCACCGGCCACCATCGAACTCGCCGCCGCGGCCATCCTCATCGGCGCACCCCTGGGGGCCCTGGCGGGCCGCGCCGCGGCGCGCCGCCCGGGAACCGTGTTCGACACCGCGAGCACGACCGCCACGATCGTGACGATCTCGATCCCCGCGTTCGTGCTCGGCCTGATCCTCCAGTACCTCTTCGCGGTGCGTCTGCAATGGCTCCCCGCCATCGGCCGGAGGACCGACACGGGCCTGGGAGCCGACGCAGGAGGCTTTCTCCTCCTGCCGTCCCTGCTCTCCGGCCAGCTCTCGATCTTTCTCGACGCGCTGCGTCACCTGGTGCTCCCCGCGCTCACGCTGGCGGCGGTGCCGGTCGCCGTCGTCGCCCGAGTCACCCGCTCGGCCTATCTCACACAAAGCACACGACCACATGTGCGGATCGCCCAGGCGAAGGGGCTGACGCCGCGCAAAGTCCGCGCGAGGCATATCGAACGCAACGCGTTGCCGCCCATCGTGGTCGTCATCGGCCTGCAGTTCGGGGCTCTCCTGGCCGGAAGCATCATCACCGAGAACATCTTCGGCTGGGGCGGACTCGGCGCCCTGATCGTCTCCGCCATCCGCACCCGCGACTACCTCGTCATCCAGTCGGCGCTGCTGGTCCTCGCCCTGATCTACGTCCTGGTCAACCTCGCCGTCGACGTGGTCAACGCGCGTCTGGACCCGCGGCTGAGGAGCACCTGATGAGCGCCGAACCCGCGACGGCGACCGCATCCGCCGCTCCTCGTCCGACGTTCCCGGGCGGACGAGGAGCGCTTCGGGCGGTGACCGGCACACCGGGCTCCCTGATCGGCGTCATCCTCGTAGGGGTCGTGGTCCTCGTCGCGGTCGCCGGCCCCTTCCTGGTGCCGCACTCTCCCACCGACCCGGTCCCCGGCGGGCTCGCCCGCGCGTTCGAGCCCCCGTCCGCGGCCCATTGGCTGGGCCTGGACGGCCAAGGACGCGACGTGCTCAGCCGGATCGTCGCGGGCGCCCGGCTCACCCTGACCGTGAGCGCCGCCGCCGTGCTCGTCGGCGCGATCCTGGGCACGCTGGCCGGGGGCCTGGCCGGCTTCGCCGGTGGCATCGTCGACGCCGTCCTCATGCGCGCCGTCGACCTTCTCCTCGCCTTCCCCGCCCTGCTGCTCGCGCTCGGCATCGTCGCCGCCTTCGGCCAGGGACGTCTCCAGGTGCTGATCGCCGTCGGCATCACCACCCTCCCGGTCTTCGCACGCCTGGTCCGCGCGGAAGTGCAACGCCAGGCCGGGCTCGACTACATCAACGCGGCCCGCCTGTACGGCGCGAGCGGCCCGCGTATCCTGCTGCGTCACCTCATCCCGAACTCCGGCCACCTGATCGCCGTGCAGGCCACGCTGCTGCTGTCGACGACGGTCATCGAGATCGCCGCGCTCGGCTACCTCGGCCTCGGGCCGGCGGATCCGCAGGAAGCCGAATGGGGAGCCATGCTCACCGAGGCCACCCTCACCATGCGTGGCGAACCGCAGCTCATCCTGTGGCCGAGCATCGCGCTCGTCACCACCGCGATCGCCTTCAACCTCCTCGGCGACGGACTCCAACGAGCACGGGAGGACGATTGATGCCCACCTGCCGCAAACCGCTGCTTGCTGTGGACCGGCTCGCGATCCACATCCAGACCCGCACCCGGACGACAAGCCCCATCCACGACATCTCCGTGCGGGTAGACCCCGGAGAACGGCTCGGCCTGGTCGGCGAGTCCGGCTCCGGCAAGTCGATGACGGCCTCGGCCGTTCTCGGCCTCCTGCCCCCCGGAGCACGGATCACCGGCGGCACCATCCGCCTGGACGACGCGGACATCACCCATCTCGCCCCGGAGCGACTCCGCCGCCTCCGAGGGAAGACCATGGCGCTGATACCCCAGGACCCCCTGAGCTCGCTCAACCCCGTGCTCCGCATCGGCGCTCAGCTCACCGAGGCGCTCACCGCCCACGAACGCCTCACCCGGCGCGCCGCGACCGCCCGCGCCGTCGAACTGCTCACCATGGTCGGGCTCCCGGAGGCCGGCCGCCGCCTCGCCGCCTACCCCCATGAGTTCAGCGGAGGGATGCGCCAGCGGCTCCTCATCGCGATGGCACTCGCCCTGAGACCGCGGCTGCTGATCGCCGATGAGTCCACCACCGCGCTCGACGTGACCGTCCAGGCCCAGGTGCTCGACCTGATAGACCAACTCGCCCGGGAGACGAACGCCGCGGTCATCCTGATCACCCACGATCTCGCCGTCGCCGCGGGGCGGACCGACTCCCTCGTCGTCCTCCGTCACGGCAGGACCGTGGCGACCGGCCCCACCTCGGCGCTCCTCACCGCACCGTCGGACGCCTACACGCGCGCCCTGCTCGACGCATCCCCCCGGTTCAGCAGACCGCGCAAGTCGCGATTCCTCACCCAGAGCGGAACCGGGGCCACCTCATGAGCGGCGGAGCCGTTCGGGGGGTCTGGGGGACCGCCCCCAGGAAGGACACAGCATGAGCGGCGGAGCCGTTCGGGGGGTCTGGGGGACCGCCCCCAGGAAGGACACAGCATGAGCACGCCCCCGTTGCTCGGACTCGACCGGGTCTCCGTCCGCTACCCCGCGCGCGGATTCTCCCGGCGCCGCCACGCCCCCGCGGCCGCCCAGATCTCCTTCACCATCGCCGCCGGCGAGACCTTCGGCCTCGTCGGAGAATCGGGCTCAGGCAAGTCCACCATCGCCCGGGCGATCGCCCGCCTCCTCCCGATCGCGGAGGGCGACATCCGGCTCGACGGCCGGTCGATCGCCCGCTCCCGGCCCGGCGAGCACCCCGAGATCCAGATGGTCTTCCAGGACCCGGATGCCAGCCTCGACCCTCGCCTGCCGGTCACCGAATCGGTGCAGGAGGCGCTTCGCGCCCAGTCGTCCGGCTCTCGGCGGCGCCGGGAGCGCGCCGCCGAACTGCTCACCGAGGTCGGCCTGGCCGAAGAACTCCACGCCCGCCGGCCCCGGCAGCTCAGCGGCGGGCAGAAACAACGCGTCGCGATCGCCCACGCCCTCGCCTCGCGTCCCCGCCTGCTCATCGCCGACGAGCCGGTCAGCGCCCTCGACGTGCTCGTCCAGGCCCAGATCCTCGACCTCCTCCTGGACCTGCAGGAACGCGAGCACCTCACCATCCTGCTCATCTCCCACGACCTCGCCGTCGTCAACCACATGTCCGATCACATCGGCGTCATGTCCCGCGGACGGCTCGTGGAGGTCGGAGCCGCGGAGGACGTCATACGCCGGCCTGCTGACGAGTACACGCGCCGCCTGCTTGCGGCGGTCCCCGGAAACCATCTCGACCAGCTCTCCCACACCGAACAGACCGAACAGACCGAACAGAAGGACGATGATGCCGCCGTCATCTGACAGCCGACGTGGAGCCGTGATCGCCACGGGGAGACGTGCCGCGTTCCATGCCCTCACCGAGGCTCCGCGAAGTGGGGCGAGGGTCCTCGGCACGCCCGGCCCCGGGGATGGCCCGTGGAGCACCGTCACCCGCTTCGCGCACGTGAGCGATCTGCACATCACAGACACCGAGTCCCCCGCGCGACTCGACTTCATGATCGACGTCGCCGATGACCCCCGGCGCGAGCAAGCTCTGCCCACCCCACGACCACAGCAGTTGCTCTCCACCCACGCCGCCGCGGCGACCATGCGCACCGTCGGACGAATGGCGGCAGGCGGCCGGCTCGACTTCGCCGTGCTCACCGGCGACCTGATCGACAACGGCCAGCGCAACGAGCTCGACCGCCTCCTGGCCACCATCACCGGCGGCCGGATTCTCCCGACCCGCGCGCCCGGTGTCGTCGAGGGCACCCAGACCCCGGCATGGAGCGACAGCAAGGTCTGGCGGCCCGCCGGCGCCGCCGATCACTGGAGCGCCGAGTACGGCTTCCCGCCCGATGCGGGACTCCTCGCCGCCGTGAGCGAGCCCTTCTCCACATCGGGGCTGAGCCTGCCGGTGCTTCTCGCACGAGGGAACCACGACGCGCTCTTCGCGGGGTTCGTCCGGTGGACGCCGGAGCTGACACGGCTCGCGACCGGCGCCGAGAAGGTCCGTGGACTCCCCGCGGCGGAGTCGCTCACCGATCCGCAGAAGCGGTTCCTCACCGAGCCGGACTCGTTCTTCACCGGAGCCCGCACGCCCGTCGCCCCCGACGAACGGCGGCGCCCCCTCGAACCCGGCGAGTTCCCGCTCGCCCTCAACGCTCAGCCGGACCGCGTCCAAGGTCACGACTACATCGTCCAGATCGGCGACAGGGTCGTGATCGTCGTCCTCGACACCGTCGACGAGAACGGGCACCCCGATGGTGTCCTCTCCTCGGCCCAGGCCGCGTGGCTGGACGACACGCTCACCGCCATCGAGACCGATCTCGACCGCCCGATCGTCATCGTGGCCTCCCACCATGGCCCGAGCCATCACCACGTGACCACCCCGACCCCGCGGCGCCTCACCGGCACCGACGCCGTCGATCTCCTCGGCCGCCACCCCTCCGTCGCGATCTGGCTGAACGGCCACACCCACGCCGCCTCGGTCACCCGGCATCGAGCCACCGACCGGCGCGGGTTCTGGGAGATCACCGCCGACTCGATCATCGACTGGCCCTGCCGGTTCCAGACCGTCGAGGTGCTGGAGAACCCCTCCGGAGCTCTCACGATCCTCGTGACGAAGACCGACTACGACACCGAGCCCGCCGAGGACGAAGCCACGGGACCGGCCCGGCTCGCCGCCCTGCACCGGCTGATCACCGCCAACCAGGCCGGCTTCGGCGACATCTTCCCGGGCGCCGGGAACCATGACGTCCACGACTACGTCCTCCGCCTAGAGGCGGCCGGATAGCGTGGCGGACGACGACGCGTGGGACCTCCACCTGCACAGCCGCTACTCCTGGGACACCGCGCCCGCCCACGACCTGGTCGCGGTCTGCGAGGCCGCGATCAGGGCCGGTCTGCGCGGGATCGCGATCACCGACCATTTCGACAGCGAACCCGGTGCGGGAGTGTGCAACCGCCGCCCCTCAGGCGACTTCGACCTGACCGCCATGGTGCGGGACGTCGCCGCGGCGCGCGAGTCGCGCCCCGAACTGACGATCCTTTCCGGCCTCGAGTACGGAGAGCCCCACCTGAATACGCGTCAAGCCGAGGCGGTCCGGCGCGACCACGCCCCCGACATCGTCCTCGGAGCCGTGCATGCGATCGTCCACGACGGCGATCTGCTTCCGGTCGAGGACGTGTTCCCGCACGAGGGCATCGACTCGACCCTTGAGCGCTACCTGGATCACGTGCTCCTCATGGTCGAGGAAGCGCCCATCGACGTGCTGGCCCACCTTGAGTACCCGCTCCGGTACCTGCCCGCCGGAAGCCATCGGCCGGAACAGCACGCCGACAGGTACCGTCACATCATCAGCGCCGCGGCCATCCGCGGCATCTCCATCGAGTACAACACCAAGAGCGCGGCGCGGATGCTCGATCGCCTCTGGCCCGTCATCGATGACGTCCGCGATGTCACCTTCACGATCGGCAGCGACGCCCACTCCGCCGACCTTGTGGGTCACCGCGTCCACGACGCGGCCCGCATGCTCGCGGGGCACGGGTTCGGGATCTGCCGATGCAGTCCCGGCCGGCTGTGCCGTCACCTGTCGTGCCGTCCGACGTGATCGGGCTGCCGGACGGCTCATCCCGCGCGCCGATCACACTGGTTCGCACTCCGGGCGTCGCCCACCTCATGACCGCACAACTGCTCGCCCGATGCCCCGCCAGGATGATCCCGCCGGCCCTCCTGATCCACCTCCAGGCAAGCTCCTGGCCGACGACGCGCACGCGCTGCGCGGGCGGGTGCTGTGGCGGATGCTGTACGAGACGGAAGGACACGCCGAAGAGATCCTCTCGCTCAACATCGAGGGGCGGTGAACCTCAAGACCGGCAAGCCGTCACTGCGAGCGGGCGCCGGGCGCACGGAAACGTGTAGTCAGGGAGCATGGCTTGCACGGAAAGGCGCGTCAAGGGTCTAATCTGGACGCAGAGCTGGAGGAGTCACCTTGCCGTCATCGGATCGCCGAAGAATCCTGCTCGAACGTGTGCAGGCTGAGGGCTACGTGAGCGTTAAGGGCCTGGCCCAGGAACTCTGTGTCGATGGCTCGACGATTCGCCGCGACCTGGCCCACCTGGAACGCGCCGGGTTGATCAAGCGGACACGGGGCGGGCTCCTGCCCGCTGATCCAGCGGCAGCGATCGACGTGCCTTATAACGTCCGACGCCTCGAACACGAGCCTGCCAAGAAGGCGCTCGCCAAGGTCGCCGCCGACCTGGTCGATGACGGCCAGAGTGTGATCATCGATAGCGGCTCCACCATGTATCACGTCGCCTCGGGCCTGCGCGCCCGCAACAACCTCACTGTGATCACCAACGACCTCATGGTCGGTGTGCGGTCGGCTCGCCACCCAACGAACCACCTGCATGTCACCGGCGGCTTCCTCGTCGACACGGTCTACACCCTTGTCGGACCCGACGCCGTGAACGGCCTCGCTCGTCTGCACGCGGACTGGGCCTTCATCGGCGCCGAGGCCGTTCATCCCCGCGCCGGCATCACCAATATCAACGTCATCGAGGTGTCCGTGAAACAAGCGATGATCGCTGCGGCGGACCGTGTCGTGGTCGTCGCGGACAGTTCCAAATTCGGCCGCAGGGCGCTCGCCAGCGTCTGCCCGCTCACGGACATAACCATGATCTTGACCGACGACGCTCTTCCAGCGGACGCCCGCGACGCCTATGGAAGCCGACTGCGGTGCGTCCCGGTCGCCTGACAACCGGGTCGCAGGTCCAGAGGACTGCGGCATATCGGGCCTCCGATAGCCGTCCGGCCACGGCACTCCCCCAAGCAGCAGATTCCCGCGAACAACCCCGCACCAGGTGAAACAACGACCCTGCCCAGGAGCCGATTTCAACCTGAATTCACGGGTCACGGGCCGGTAGCGAGCCCGTGCGGGGGGTGTCGGGGCCGGCGAACGCCAACTCGCCCCCGATCCACGTTGCTCTTGTGTGGAGGCTGTCGTCCAGCCATGTCAGGTCGGCCCGGGTGCCGACCGCGATGCGCCCGAGGTCGTGACGGGCGAGCAGGTCTGCGGGACGCGTTGTGGCGGCGGCCACGGCGTCGGGCAGGGGCAGGCCCAACCGGACGGCGTTGGCGACCGCTTGGTCCATCCGCAGTGTCGAGCCGGCGAAGGTTCCGGATGCTGATGTCGGCGGCTGCCCGGCCGTGGTGTGGATCGCCTGGCCGCCGAGTTGGTACCGCCCTGGTGCCACGCCCGCCGCCGCCACGGCGTCGGTGACCAGGACCAGGCGGTCGGCGGCCAGGCGGAAGGCCATCGTCGCCGCCTGGGAGCTGAGGTGATGGCCGTCGAGAACCAGGCTCGGGGAGACCCGAGGGTCGACCAGGGTTTGACCGATCACTCCAGGATCGCGGTGATGGAACGGCCGTTGGGCGTTGTACAAGTGTGTGACGAGCTTCGCGCCGGCGTCTATGGCGGCGCTGGTTTCAGCTGCCGTGGCGTCGGTGTGGCCGAGTGAGACCAGGACGCCCGCCGAGGTCAGTTCCTCGATCGCGTGCAGCGCCGAGGGCCTCTCGGGGGCAAGGGTGATCACTGCGAGGGTTCCGTCCGGGGCGGCGTCGAGAAGCGTACGGATGTGTTCTGGTTCGGGATCACAGAACATGCGGTGGTCATGGGCGCCCGGGTGTGCCGGTGACAGGAACGGTCCTTCAAGGTGGGCGCCGAGCAGCCGGGCCGCGCCGGCAGCGCCTCGTGGGGAATCCATCACTGCGCGGCACCGGCGAAGGGCGTCCGCCAGGTCGGGCACCGGGGCGGTCACGAACGCGGCGACGAAAGATGTCACCCCCGTCTCGGGCAATCGCCGGGCGATGTGCTCCCAGCCGACGGCATCGGCGTGCCAGAAGTCCACACCGCCATAGCCATTGACCTGGAGATCGATAAGGCCGGGAACAAGAACGCCGTACTCCAGAGTGAAATCGGCGTCTTTGGAGTCGCCGAACTCTTTCACACCGGTGAAACGTCCGTCTTCGATGTCCAGAATCACCGAAGTCCGCTCCCGGTCTTCGACGATCGCCCGCCTGGCGAATATCCTCCGCATCAGCACTCCTCGAACACGATTGATTCCGAATTACTTGACCGCGCGGCGGGCGGTGGGGCGATGATCGAGCGCTCCGCCCTGTCGTTCGCCAGAGTCGGTGATAGTGACGTCAACCTTTCACCGCGCCGGCGGCGAGGCCGCCGACGACCCATCGTTGGAACGCGACGGCGAGCAGGACCGGGGGTACGGAGGCGATCAGACCGCCCGCCGCGACCAGGCCGAAGTCCGTGCTGTACCGCCCGGAGAAGTCGGCGATCGCAACGGGGATGGTCTTCGCCGCCGAACTGGAGGTGAAGATCAGGGCGTAGAGAAACTCGTCCCAGGCCAGCAGGAAGGCGAACATCAGGGTGGCGAAGAGCCCTGGGCGGGCGACGGGGAGCATGACGCGCAGCAGCGCGCCCATGCGCGAGCATCCGTCGATCCGGGCCGCTTCTTCCAGCTCCGGCGGCACGGACAGGAAGAAGTTGCTCATGATCCACAGCACGAACGGTGTGACGTAGGAGCAGTAGACGATGATCAGGCCGATCCTGGTGTCGAGGAGCCCGAGCGAGCTCATCAGCAGATACAGGGTGATGAGCAGCGCGATCGGCGGCAGCATGTACGTGCCGAGGAACACCATCAGTACCAGTCGGCGCAGCCGGAAGCGCAGTCTCGCGAAGGCGTAGGCGCCGAAAACGCCGACGGCCATGGAGATGGCGACCGTACCGCCCGCGACGACCAGCGAGTTGAGGATCGACCGGCGGAAGGCCGCCGCCACGTCGTCGCCCCCGCCCTGGAAGATCTCGCTGTACCGGGAGAGGCTGGGGTGCGCCGGCCACCAGCCGTACGGGCGGGTGATGAGGTCGGCGGGCTGGGAGATGCTGGCGACGGCCATCCAGGCGAACGGGGCGAGGATGACCAGGACGACGGCAAGCGCCGCGAGATGGGTGAGGATCCGGCGGGTTCGACTCGGTTTCACAGCAAGCTCATCTCCGTTCGGCGGAGCATCCGCAGATAGACCGCCGTCAGCGCCAGGATGCAGACGACGATGACGTCGGCCAGCGCCGATCCGTAGCCGAGCCGCTGGTCGGAGAACGCCTGGACGTAGGTGAAGAAGGCGATGGTCTGGGTGCCGTTCGCGGGTCCTCCGCCGGTGAGGACGTACACCAGGTCGAAGACCTTGAACGCCTCGATGGTGCGCAGGACGAGCACGATCGACACGCTCGGAAGCAGCAGCGGCAGGGTGATCGAGCGGAAGCTGCGCAACCACCCGGCTCCGTCCACGCGGGCGCTCTCGTAGAGCTCGGCTGGGATGGTCTGCAGACCGGCGAGGAGGAAGAACGCCACCAAGGAGGTGTTCTTCCAGACGTCGGCGACGACCAGCATGTTGAGAGCGGCGAAAGGGGTGCCGAGCCAGGACTTGTACTCGTCGAGCAGACCCAACTGGGTGAGCAGCGCGTTCAGCGATCCGTACTGGGCGTTCAACACTCCGCGCCACATCGCGCCGTTGACGACGGTGGGCAGCGCCCAGGGCAGGACGACCACGGCGCGGAAGAGCCACCGCATCCGGAGGGGGGCGTTGAGCAGCAGGGCCAGCCCCAGGCCCAAGGTCAGTTCGAGGCCGGTGGAGACGACGGTGAAGTACAGGGTGCGCCAGATCGCGGACCAGAACTGGGAGTCGCCCGCGATGTCGAGGTAGTTGCGCAGCCCGACGAACGGCGTGGACGTCGCGACCGTGCTGTTGACCTCGAAGAAGGAGATGAGGACGGTGCGCAGAACCGGGTAGATCACCACGCCGAAGACGACCAGGGCGGCCGGCAGCAACAGCACTGCGGCCAGCCGTCCTTGTCCGCGGTCGAACACGGCGACCGCGGGGGTGCAGGACCGTCGGTGGAAACCGCTTCGTTGTCGTCCTGGCGGGGCCTTGGCGGATGAGGGGCGAACAGTGGGCACGGCAGGCTCCCGCTCAGCTCGTCAGGAGGCGGGTCGCCGCCTTGACCGCGCCGTCGAGAGCAGCCTGTGGAGACATCATGCCGAGCAGGGCCTTCTGCAGTTCCGCCTGGATGGTCTTCGACACGCCGTTGTAGTTGGCGACCTGCGGACGGACGGTGAGGTCGTCGAGCTGCTCGGCCGCGGCGGCGAAAGTCTCGGGTGCGCCCTTGGTGACCGACGGCTTGCGATAGGACCGCGCCCAGATCGGCAGGGCACCGGCGGCGTACGGTTCCACCTGGTCCTCACTGGTCATCCACTTCACGTAGGTCCAGGCGGCGTCCTGGTTCTTGCTGCCGGACGATATGGACAGCGCCATCGAGCCATTGACGCCGGGGCGCTTCCCGTCGGGACCGGCCGGGGTGCGCTGGATCGCGATATCGCCGACGACGTCAGAGTTCTTCGCGTCATTAGACGAGGCGAGGTAGTAGGTCCAGTTCAGGCACATGGCGGCCTGACCGTTGTTCATGGTCTTCTCCACGTCGCCCTCCAGGAACGTGGTGGAGGCCGGGTTGGTCAGGCCGTCGCTGATGGTCTTCCGCATCCACTCCAGGGCGGTCACCGCACCGCCCTTGTGCAGGGCCAGGCTGCCGGAGGAGTCCACGAAGCTCCCGCCGAAGGCCCCCACGAGCTGGGCGTAGTCGCACATGAGCGCCTCGGCCTGGGACCAGCTCCAGGCCAGCGGGTACTCCACGACGCCCTTGGCCTTGACCTTCCGGGCGGCCTCCAGCACGCCCTCCCAGGTGTCCAGCGACTTCAGATCGGCTCCGGCCTTGGCCAGCATGGGCTTGTTGGCGAAGAAGAACTTGGTGTCCATGCCCCACGGAACGCCGTAGTACCTTCCGCGGTGCTCGGCGGTGCCCAGGGCGCCGCCGAGAATGTCCTGCCGCCAGGTCCCCGGAAAGCGGCCGGTGACGTTGGTGACGATCTGCTTGGTGGCGAACTCCGCCGGCCAGATGCAGTCGATGACCACGACGTCGTACGTCCCGGCCGCAGCCGCTGTGACGATCTTGTCGTGCAGGGCTTCGTACGTCACGAAGGTCGGCACCACCTTGATGTCGGCGTGCGCCTTCTCGAAGGCGGCGGTCATCGCGCGGACGTCGTCCGTGCTGTAGCCGCCCTGCTGCATGAACAGCGCGTGCAGGGTTCCACTGCCGCCGCCCTTGCCACCGGTCCGGGTGTTTCCGGTGACGCCGCAGCCGGGAAGCGCGAGCGCGGCGCCCGCGGCGAGACCTGCGGCGAGCAGCCCGCGGCGGGACACCGCGGCTGAGGTGGGCTGGGCGCCGGGTCTGCCGGTGGCGGAGCGCCGGGGTGAGGTGATCACGGGTTGACCTCCTGATGCGCGCGGTTGCGAGGAGACGGGGCGGATAGGGAAGGCGTCGGGGGCGTTGCGGGCGTGGGGTGGTCGGCAGGGGCCGGACGGGCGGCGAGCGCGAGGGCGCCCAGTACGGGGGGCCGGTCGAGGATGCGGATGTCGAGATGCGGGTGGTCGCGACGTACGGTGCCGACGAACGCCTCGCGCAGCCGGTGCTGTGTGCGGATCACGGTGCCTCCGGCGACCAGGTGGGTGCGCACGATGCCCCGGGCGGCGAGCCGGTTCACGAGAGAGGCGAGTTGCTCGGCGCCTTCCTTGATGACGGCAGCGGCCATTGCGGAGCCCTCCTCCGCGGCGGCGAAGACGGCGGGGGCTCGCCTTCCCCATGACTCCGCGGAGTTGTCCGCCGACATGAGGGGACCGAGATCCGTGGGCGCCGCGGCACCGAAGGCATGCAGCAGGTGCCCGCTCAGTCCGTCGAGCGGTGCGCCGCGGTCCACGGCTGTGAGCAGGGCGCGCGCCGCCTCCCGGACCAGGCCGGGTGCGCTGCCCTCGTCACCGAGCAGCCGGCCCCAGCCGCCCGCGGTGACGAGACGGTGCTCCGCGTCCCTCGCGGTCGCGATGGATCCGGTGCCGGACACCACCCCGATGCCATCGGCGACGCCCATGGCAGCGGGCATGAGTTCAGCGTCGTTGACCACGTGGAGCGGGCCGGTGAAGTGGTCGGCAAGGGCGGCGGCGAAGGCGTCGCACTGCTCGGTGGTGTCGCAGCCGTTGGCTCCGACGACGGTCGGCCAGGACAGCGCGCCGTCCCCCAGCCGGTTCCGGGTGAGCTCGCGCAGTCCCACCGCGGCGCGCTCGGCAGAGCCGCTTCGCCAGGAGGCGGTGCGGACGATGTGCTCCGCCGTGGTCCCCGAACCGCCTACGCCCACCGCGAGATGTGTCTTGGTGCCGCCGATGTCGATCCCCAGGACTGGGTGCTGGGATGGCCGATCCTTCATTAGCTGACTCACCGAACTTTCAAGGCCAGTGTTGACCGCTGGTGCGAGGAGGTCCCACCAGCGCGGTGGACGCGGCGACGACAACGTGATCCGGTTCAGGAAACAGGCGTCGCCGAGGACCTCACTGTGGGCACCGAGCGTCCGGTGCCGCGGCAGAAAGGTCGGTGGTGTCTACGGCACGTCCGCGCCGGGCGCAGCGAGCCCAGGACCGCGACCGCACAGGAACCCGGCAGACGCGAGCCGGCCTCCTCAGCCGCGTCGGCGCCGGGTCGGCGGCATACGCCGGCGATCAAGATGATGACCGCCGACACCGATTCGCGGATGCGCCAGGCATGGAACCTCCGTTCCGCCGGTCCACGACCGATGCCGGGCGTTCTGCTGTGCCGGCGCCGATCGTGATGCACGGCTTCGTGCAATGGAGCATGCGCCAGCAGTTCGACCTGCGTCAACGGCAACTTGCGTGCAGTTTCGGATGCACGCTTCCAGGGGTTCACGCACCCACCGGCGCTTCGCTGTGCAGCGCTTAGGCAATATCCGGGCGACGGCTACGCGGAAACGAGCGAGTCGGCCCGCCGACCGGCGGCTCGGCCATCCGCCGGGATCTCGCAACCCAGCGTGCAATCCGGACTGCACGCAATCACTCGTTGACGCACGCTTTTGTGCATGGTGTGGTGCAAGAGCTGGCAAGAACCAGTCAGCGGCCCCGTCACCGATGGCGTTCCCGCCGTGGTTTTCCCATGGCCCGACCCACCGTGGGGTCGAAACTCCGAAGGAGACCAGCTCACATCGTGGCTGAACACATTCGTCTCGGTGTCATCGGCTGCGGGCGCATCTCGCAGGCCGCACACCTGCCGGCCATCGCCAAGGCCGAGAACGTGGAACTCAAGGCAGTATGCGACGCGAGCACCACCCTGGCCAACGCCATGGCCCTGCGCTACGGCGCCGGCGCCTTCTCCACAGTCGGCGACCTGCTCAGCACGCCCGTCGACGCCGTGCTGATCGCGGTCCCCGACCGGTTCCACGCCGAGGTCGCCCAGCAGGCTCTGCGGGCCGGCAAGCACGTCATCGTCGAGAAGCCCATCGCCGCGACCGTCACCGAGGCCCGGCAACTGCGCGATCTGGCCAGATCGGCAAACCTGGAACTCCAGGTGGCAAGCATGAAACGGTTCGACCCCGGGGTGCAGTACGCCGTCGAAGCGGCCGCCGAGATCGGCCCCTTGCGTAGCGTCGTCGGCTGGTACCGCGTGATGTCGCGGCTGCGCGCACCGATCGAGGCGACCCTCTTCCCCCCACTGGTCGTCGATGCCACCGTGCGGACACAGGAACTGGAGTACAAGGCAGTCCACCGGGTGGAGCATCTGCTGGCGACCCACGGCATCCATACCGTCGATCTGCTGCGCTATCTGGCAGGCGACTACACCATCCACGGCGCGGTGCTGTCCCACAACGAACGCGACTACAGCTGGCACGCTCTGGGGCGATTGCGGGACGGAGCCGCGCTGAGCCTGGAGGTGACGGCCAGTGTCCACGCCGAGTGGTCCGAAGGCTTCGACCTCTACGGAGACGCCGGGCACGTCCGGCTTCGCTGCCCCTTCCCATTCACCAGGCAGCCCAGCTCGGTCAGAGTATTCACCGAGGCCGACCAGGCCTACGCGGAGCCGGTCTTCGGCGACAGCGATCCATACGAACGCCAGATCGAGGCCTTCGCCCGGGCCGTGCTCCTCGGTGCGAGCGCCGCCCCCACGGCCGACGACGGCATTGAGGCTCTCAAGGTCATCGACGCCATCCGTGACGCCACCTCCGGACAGGCGGCCCACGGATGAGCCCGCCGCCGCTGACCGAGGTCGGTGTCTTCGCCCGTACCTTCCCGCGTGCCACCGCTCGGGAGGTGGCGACCGCCGTCGCGGCCGCCGGTTTCTCCATCGCCCAGTTCAACTTCTCGGCGATCGGAGCGCCGACGTTGGCGCCCGGCGTCTCCGACGATGATGTAACCGCTGTGGGCCGGGACTTCCGTGACACCGGTGTCGGCATCTGGGGGCTGTCCGCCACATACAACACCATCGATCCAGACCTCGCCGCCAGAGCCGAACGGACCCGTGAGGCGGCACGTCTGATCAGGCTGTCCCCCCTGCTCGGCGTCACCGCCGTAACGCTGTGCAGCGGGACGCGGGACATGGCCGACATGTGGGCAGCCCACCCGGACAACCAGTCCCGCGCCGCATGGGCAGACCTGCGAGCCACGCTCGAGGTCCTGGTGGAGGCGGCCACTGAAGCGGGCGTCAGACTCGGCATCGAACCAGAACCGGCGAACGTCATCAGCACCGCCCAGCGTGCCCACCGGCTGGTCAACGAGCTCGGCGCCGACGCCCGCCATCTCGGCGTCGTCCTGGACCCCGGCAATCTCGTCACGCAGGAGACCCTCAGCCGTCAGCGCGACGTCTTCGACGAAGCCTTCGACCTGCTCGGCGACCACATCATCGGCCTTCAGGCCAAGGACCTCACCGCCGCCGGGCCGGCGCCGCTAGGCCAGGGCGACCTCGACTACTCGGTCATCTGCGAGCGCGTCCTCCGGCTCGGCCGACCGGTACCCGTCATCATCCAGGACGCCACCAGCGACGATGCCGCCCGGTCCGGGGAATACCTGCGCCGCCGACTCGACGCCGCGAGCACGACATGAACGTACGCGCGTCAGCAGACCATTACGTTGCCGCGGCCCACACGGAGTACAGGCCGTCCGGCGCACCCTCCGCCGGCACCATGCTTCTGCTGCACGGGCTGGGAGGCGACACCACGCAGTTCGACGCCTTCCTCCCCCACCTGGCCCGGCTCCCGTACGACCTGTTACTGCCCGACATGCGTGCCCACGGTCGGACCCGACTGGCGGGAGAGGCACACGAGTTCTCATTCCAGCAGCTCAGTGCCGACATCACGGCACTGCTGAGAGCCCGTACCGTCCAGGCGCCGCTGATAGGTGTCGGCATCTCCATGGGCGCCGGAGTTCTCGCCACGCTCGCCGTCCACGAGCCCCGCGCCTTCGCCGGACTGGTCTTCATCCGGCCCGCCTGGGAGGACAAGGCCGACCCTGCCAACCTGCGCCCGTTCAGGGACATCGCGGCCCTACTCGCGACCCGCGACATCGCGGCCGCCGCAACGGAATTCGCGCGATCCCCGGCCTATCGGGCCGTGCGCGCGGAGTCCGAAGCCGCCGCGGGCAGCCTGATGGACCAGTTCAGCGCCCCCCACGCCACCGCACGGCGGCTCCGGCTCGAACGCATGCCCCTGTCCACCCCGTTCGGCAGCCTGGCCGATCTCCGGCGGGTCCGACCGCCCGTCGCCGTCATCGGAACCCGCCACGACCCGCTGCACCCTCTGCACATTGCCCGCAGCTGGGCGAAGGCATGCCGAACCGCTCCGCTCGTCGTCCCCGCCAAAGCCGCCCACGACGACCGCTACATCACCGCATCCGCGGCGATCATCACAGCCGTGGCCTGCCAAGTGCGCGACACCCTGCCGCCATGAATCACCTGCCACGACCGACTCGACAAACCGCCACGCTCACCAGCAGGGAACAGAAAGAAAGCAGGACGACTATGAACTGGATCATCGATGTCTTCGACGTGTCGAAGCCCGTGATCGCCATGTGCCACCTGCGCGCGCTGCCGGGCGACCCGGGGTACGACTCGGACAGCGGCGTCGAAGCCGTACTCGAAGCCGCCAGGCGCGACCTCACGGCTCTGCAGAACGGAGGCGTGGACGCCGTCATGTTCTCCAATGAGGCGAGCCTGCCCTATCTGCTGAAGACCGAACCGGTCACTGCGATCACCATGGCCAGGATCATCGGCGAACTCGCCACCCAGATCACCGTGCCGTTCGGAGTCAACGTGCTGTGGGACCCCATGGCGTCGATCGACCTCGCCGTGGCCACCGGCGCCCAATTCGTCCGGGAAATCTTCTCCGGGGTGTACGCCGGCGACTACGGGCTCTGGAACACCGACGGCGGTCAGATCGCCCGGCATCGCCGCGCCGTGGACGGACAGGACGTAAGGCTGCTGTACAACATCGTGCCGGAGTCGGCCGTCTACCTGGCCGGCCGGGACGCCGCCTCCATCGCCCGCTCGACGGTGTTCAACATGCGCCCAGACGCACTGTGCGTGTCCGGCCTCACCGCAGGCGCGGTGACCAGCACCGAAACCATCAGCGAGGTCAAGGACGCCGTACCTGACACCCCGGTCCTCGCCAACACCGGCGTCACCGCCGCCCGGGTAGCACAGCAACTCGCGATCGCGGACGGCGTCATCGTCGGCACCGCGTTCAAACGTGACGGCTACATCTGGAACGAAGTTGACGAGGCGCGAGTGGCGGAGCTGACCGGCAATGCGCGCGCAGCGCGCGAGGCACTGGCGTAATGAGCGCCGCAACTCGCTGGCTACACGGCCTTCGCCACCCTGGCCGCTCTGGACGAGTGATTCCCAATGCTGGCGGTGCGTCCGGGATTACAGACAGACAGAACTACCCGTAGCGGCTGCCGGCCCGGGGCCGCCACCAATGCTCGCCCGAGTCCGGCGATAGCCGATTTCCAGGCCGCACCGCGTCCATTCCTCAGAGTTTCCCGCCCCGGCCGGGCCGCGCATTGCTGGGCAGTGGACCACTTTGGTGGGTGGTTCAGCGGTCGAAGCGCCAGCGTGTGGCGCCGAAAGGTTCCGTGGTGGCCACTCCGAAAGCGGTGTGGAAGGTGAACCGGTACAGGTGCCACGGCGGGGGCCCCGCGCTCTGCGCGCTGTAGGGGGCGGTGAGCGCGTCGCCGTCCACCTCCGCGGGCCAGCCGCCCTCCCGGTACCCGGCCGCGACACGGGCCAGGATGCCGGGGTCGACGGTCCTGGCCGCCTCGCCCTCCAGGACGAGGTCGACGCCGGTCAGCCGGACGGAGATCGTGCACGCCGGGTTCGCCGCCAGGTTGCGGGCCTTGCGGGTGCCGGGGCCACTGGTGAAGTAGAGGTCGCCATCGAACCAACAGGCGCCGACGGCGGCGGAGTGCGGACGCCCGTCCGGACGGACCGTCCCGAGGAACAGCGGGACATCCGCCCGGGGCAACTCTGCCGCCAACCGGTCGTGCGCCGTGCTCCATGGCAGTGGACCAGAGCCGTAGATGTCGAGGTCGACGGCCTCAGCGGGTTCGCGATCGGTCATGTCTCCGCCCTCCCTCACGAGTACTGACAAGAGACAGACCAGCCCCAAGCCCTGAACTCATCGCTCACCGGCTGGCCGGCATCCGTACCGTCTTCAGGTGGAGGCGGGGCGTTACCTCCAGGTGAAGGCGCCTTCGGCGAAGGGGCCCCCCGCTTTACCGCCCGCGCGGATGTCCCACCTTGCCGCGTCGCATCTCAGTCCGGTGTACACGGTTCGAGTGTGGGCGGTGTTGTTGACGACGGATTGGGCGTACCCGCCCGGGATGTCGCGGCAGTCTGAGGGCGGGCCCGGGTTCTGCTGGACCGATCTTTGGCCGGTGTAGTTGCGGCCTTGCCAGAAGCACACCGTGTCGTTCGGGCACTGCTGTCTGGCCACGGCGACCGCCGAGGCCGCGGTGGAGGTGGTCGCGGTGAGCGCGGCGGAGGCGGCCAGGACCGCGATACCAGTGGTGATGGGACGCATGAGGTGGCTCCTCTGATGGTGTGCAGATGCCCTAGTAGCTACTTATAGCAGTTACTCAACTACTATTAGTGAGAACATCTACTGACCGCCACCGTCACGAACCCATATCCGCGGCAGCCACCCGTCATGACGGCCGGCGAGGCCCGCGGGCGGCCGGCGACCTCCAGGCAGGCAAGACCGCCGATCAACCGGAGCTGTTCGGGGCGTCGTTAATACTCGTGCAACCAGGTACACGCGATCGAGTACTCCCGCACCACCAATTCAGCAGTCCGCGGCAGGCTACCTGACCAAAATCCGGTCCTGGATTTGTTTCATCCGCTGGCCTTCACGTCCGATCCGCACGCAGCTATACCGTCGGCATAGCGCGATCCACAACCGTATTGTTCATTGATTGAACACCCGATTCCGGTCGGACGTGACCCGCGGAATCGACCAGGCCCTCCCGGCACCGCTCCGTCGCAGGTCAGGCGGCGGGACACGAGCAAGGGCCGGGGGCGCTCAGCGGGCCGCCGGAGTGGGTGCGCCTGCCGGGCGGGCGCGCCTTTGATCTTGAAAGGACGCTATACGCTGCAGGTATGCTTCAGCCATGGAAGTCCGCGAGCTCGAGTGGTTCATCACGCTGGCCAAGACCGAGAATGTGACCAATGCCGCCGAGGAGTTGCACATCAGCCAGCCGACCCTCTCACGGGCACTCGGACGGCTCGAACGGCGGCTCGGAGTGAAGCTTTTCGATCGCCACCAGAACCGTCTCCGGCTCAACAAGTACGGCGAAATCTTTCAGGCCCACGCCACACGGGCGATGAAGGAACTCGCGCAGGGCGAAGAGCGCATCAACACGCTCGTCGACCCCGAGCGGGGCGTCGTGTCGCTGGGGTTCTTGCACTCCTTCGGTGGCTGGCTGGTGCCGTCTCTGATGGACCGCTACCACGCCATCGCTCCGAAAACCACCTTTGAGCTGGAAGGCGGGCCGGCCGACTCCATCGTCGACGGTGTCCGCAACGGCCGTATCGACATCGGCTTCGTGGCCCCGCAGCCGATCGCGGACGACCTGGCGTGGGTGCCGCTCGGCCGAGAGGTCCTGTGCCTTGAGGTTCCTCCGGGGGACGAACTCGAGGGACGTACGCAGATCTCGATCGCCGATATCGCCCACCGGCCGATGCTCGCCCTCGGCCCGGAATACGGTCTCCGGCACGTCGTCGACCGGCTTTTCGACGACGCGGGAATCAAGCCGCGCATCACGATCGAGGCGACCGAGCTCTCCACTTTGAGGGCACTCGTGCGTCACGGAAGCGGCATTGCGATCGTTCCGGTGCCCCCGGGTGACGGGGTGGCTCCAACGACGATGATCCCGCTGAGCGATTCGAATGCCTTCCGCTCCTATGGCGCGGTCACCCGGCAGTGCGGCCCGACCGGGAGTGCCGCGAGAGCCTTTCTTTCATTTGTCTCGGGAACCGCCGAAGAATCGCGCTGAGGGACGGTCGGGGCCTTTATCCGCGTCAGCGTCCGATGCCGTCAGGGGCGAGAACGATGTCGAACCGGACTTCGCTCCATGGTCCGGTGACGGCGCGTCCGTCCGGCGTCGGGGATCCGGCCGGGTGCTGGACGAAGTCCTTGATGAGCGACTCCTTTACGCCGAAGACGGTGTCCTTCCATCCGATCTCGTCGCCGCGCACGAAGATGTGGGTCACGAGCCTGCGCAGGCCGGGGGCGGACACCATGAAGTGCAGGTGGCTTGCCCGCATGGGAGAACGGCCGACGGCCTGAAGCATCTTGCCGACCGGGCCGTCGTGCGGGATCGGGTAGGGGGTCGGCGTGAGGCCCCAGAAGCGGTACTCGCCGTTCTCGTCACTGAACAGGTGGGCGCGGGCCGCGACACGATCGTCGGAGTACTGCACGTCGTACAGCCCGTCCTCGTCGGCCTCCCACACATCGATCCTGGCGCCGGCGACCGGACGGCCCTCGGTGTCCTTGACGCTGCCGGTGACCCGGCAAGGTTCCCCCGGGGCTCCGAAGGCCATGTCGCCGCCGTCCGGGATCTCCGGCGCGTCCTCGACGAAGAAGGGTCCGAAGACCGTCGCCTCCGTCGCGTCCTTGTAGACCTCGTTGTTCACGCCGATCACCTGCATCGAGAGCCCGAGGACGTCCGACAGAAGGATGAACTCCTGGCGCTTGCCGTCGGTGATGTGACCGGCGGCGGTCAGGAACTCGATGGCCTTCTCCCACTCGGTCTCGGTGAGCCGCGTCTCGCGGACCACCGCGTGCAGATGCTCGACAAGCGTCTGCATGATGAACCTCAGGCGCTCGTCCGCCGCCCCTTCGAAGGAGGCGACGACGGTGTCGATGAGCGCCCGCTCGCGGGCCGACTGAGTGATCATGTTCCGGTTCTCTTTCAGTCAGGTGATGCGAGAGCCGGCCCAGGCCGCTCGGAGGACGGCTCGTACGTCCTGCAGGGTGGCCGGCCGGGGATTCGACGGCGGGATCGCGGCAAGGACCTGTTCGGCGGCCTCGTCGACGCCGCGCTCGGGCATGCCCAGGTCGGCGAGGGAGCCGACCACGCCCAGGTCGGCGCGCAGTTCGCAGAGTCCCTTGGCGGGCGCGGCACCGCCGAGCGCGTCCGAGATCCGTGCCGCGGCGTCCGGGGCCGCGGGGGCGTTGAACGCGGTCACATGGGCCAGGACCACAGCGTGCATCTCAGAGTGGGAGAGCCCGTAGGCGCCACCGAGGACGTGGCAGATCTTGTGGTGCATTCCGCTGCCGGCGGACGCGAAGGCGACCGCGGCCAGGTAGGCACCGTAGAGGGTGCGTTCTCGGGCGTCCAGGTCGTCGGGGTCGGCCTTGAGCGCACGCAGGCCGGGGACGAGCGCCTTCAGCCCCTCGGTGCCGAGCGCCTTGTTGATGGGGTCCGCATGTGGTGCCCAGAACCCGTCGACCGCGTGAGCGACCGCGTTGAGGCCGGAGGCGACGGCCAGATGGCCGGGCAGCGTCCTGGACAGCGCGGCGTCGTAGACCACCACCTTCGGCAGGACCTTCGGATCGGTTCCGGTCGTCTTGCGCCGTCCTTCGGTCTGCCCCCAGACGCCCGTCGCCTCGGATCCGGCGAACGTGGTCGGGACGGCGATGATCGGCGCGCCGGTCTCGCGGGCGACCACCTTGGCCAGGCCGATAGAGGACCCGCCCCCAATCGTGACGATCCCGTCGATCGCTTCCCCTTCGGCCAGCGCCACGGCCGCCCGTGCCTTCTCGACGGGTACGTGCTGAACGATGTCGTGGATCCGCGCGGCGACGGGCACCTTCGCGGCGATCGCGTCGGACGTTTCCATCGCGAACCCGTCGGCGATGAGCAGGAGCCGCTTCGCCCCGAGCCCGTCGACCGCCGCCACCGCGTTGTCCACCGCTCGCCCCGTACCGAACAGGACCCGTTGCCCCATGGTCGTGTGGTCGAAGCCGATCACGACTCGGCCTCGAAGCGCGCTCGGTCCTCGCTTCGCCGTAGCCACCGCGACAGGTGCGATGCGACCCGGTCGGGGTCCTCGAGAGCCGACAGGTGGCCGACACCCTCGAGGACGACGAGTTCGGCGTCCGGAATGGACTTCGCCAGGTCCTCGCCCAGCTCGAGCGGCGTGATCATGTCCTGGTCCCCCACCAGGACCAGAGTGGGGAGCGTCAAGTCCGCCAGTTCGGCCCGGCGGTCCGCGCGGTCCAGCACGGCGCGTTGCTGCGCCGCGAACACCTCGGCGCCGAGCTCGAGCGCCATCGCCGCCGCGAGGGCGCTCACCTCGGGACGCCTCGGCGCGACGGCGCCGGAAATCCCCGCCACCGCCTCCTCGAACCGGCCGTCCTCGGCCATCTCGATCGCCCTGACCGAGTTGGCTCTGCGGTCAGGCGGCGCGGCGATGGCCGAGGAGTTGAGCAGGGCGAGCCCCGCGACGCGGCCGGTCCGCCGGAGCGCGATCTCAAGCGAGACATAGCCGCCCATGGAATTCCCCGCCAGGTGGAACTTCTCCGGGGCTTGGGCGAGGACGCCATCGGCCATGGACGCGATCGTTTCTCCTTCGCCGCGGATGACGACGCACTCGGCGGTATCGGCGAGCCGGTCGATGACCGGCTGCCAGAGCCGCTGGTCCGATCCGAGCGCCGGCACGAGCACCAGCGGGTACTTCAGCAATTCCCGTTCCTCCATCTGAGGTGTTGGTCCGCGCGTGGGCCGGCCGCTCAGGTCGCGGCGCCGTCGACGCTGAGCACGCAGCCCGAGGTGAAGCCCGCCTCTTCGGAGACGAGGTAGGCGACCGCCGCGGCGATCTCCGTGCCGGTGCCCGTGCGACCGACCGGGATGGCCGCACGGGTCACGGCTTGGGCGGAGTCCGGTAGTGCTTCGAAACTGTTGCGCACCCGCCCCTCGGCAGGGAGGACCAAGCCGGGGGAAACCGCGTTGACCGTGATGCCGGTCGTTCCGAGGTCCTTGGCGAGCTGCTTGGTGAGGCCGTTGATCGCGGCCTTGGACGCCGCGTACGGGAGCCGGGCGCCGACGGTGCCGGACGGGCCCGCCAGGCCGTTCGCGACCGCCGAGGAGAAGTTGACGATGCGCCCGTAGCCGTTGCGCCGCATGATCGGCACAGCGCGCTTGCAGCACAGGAAGGCGCTGGTCACGTTGTTGTCGAGCACGCGGCGCCAGGTGTGCGCGGGCAGGTCCTCCAGTTCCCGCACCGGGTCGGTGCCGCTTCCACCCGCGGTGTTGACCAGGACGTCGATCCGGCCGAACCGGTGGTCGATCTCATTGAAGGTGGCGGCCACCGGCTCTTCCTCGGACAGGTCGAGCGCGATGGTGAGAACCTCGGCGCCGGTGAACCGGCCCTCGATCTCCAGCCTGGTCTTCTCGAGACCGTCCTCCCGCAGGTCGAGCAGGGCGACGGCGAACCCGTCCCCGGCAAGGCGCACGGCGATCTCCGCTCCGAGACCCTGCGCCGCTCCGGTGACAACCGCAACGCAACGTTGGGTCGCCTGAGCAGACATCACTGAATCCTCCTTCTTCCGGTCAGCCGAGCGGACCCCAGAAGGTCTCGCCGGCGTAGGTGTCGGACATGGGTTCGAGCGCCTCCGGCCACACTCCCGGATCGACCTTGCGGCGCTGGGACGGGTCGCGGACCTGGCCGTCCCATCCGACCTGCTCCATGTAGTAGTACAGCTGGATGACGTGCCCGTCGGGGTCGACCGCGTGCAGAACGTAGTCGATGCCTGGGTGGATCTCCTGGGGCAGGTCGATGAGCTTGACGCCGTGCTCCTCCAGGAAGGTCTTGGCCGCCCGAAGCTGCTCGTAGGAACCGACCTGCACTCCGAACTGGAGCAGTGTGCTGTGTCCTCCGAGCCCGAGGGCGTCCCGTAGCTCCAGGGGGAACAGACCGATGCTGTGATGCTCGGTGTTGGCGCGGAGGAAGACGGCACGGTGCCCCTCGACCGTCGTCTCCTCGCTCTTCACCAGCCCCAGCGTGCCGGCGTAGAAGCGTTCGGCGGCGTCGAGGTCTTCGACGAAGATGCCGGCCGGGCCGATCCGCACCGGCTTGAACGGGCGCGCGAGCAGGACACCGCCGACGTCGTGGCTCTTCGGGAGCTCGTCGACCCAGCGGTGGCCCGAGAACAGATCGATACCCTGGGCGGCCGCCTCGGCGAGTTCGGTCGACTCCGCCTTGTGCGGCAGCTCGGGGTGCTCGTTCGTCCAGGGCCACATCAGTTCGGGCTTGCTCAGGCCGTCCCAGCCGACCTGCTCGATGCCGTACTCGAGCTCGTTGGTGTGCCCCGTCGGGTCCGGGAAGTAGGTGTGCCAGTTGGACCCGGGGTCACGGCCGTAGCGGGCGATCGTCTTGCCCTGCGACTCCAGCCAGAGCCGGGCCTCGACCACCTCGCGGAGGGACCCCACCTGCCAGGTGATCTGGTTGACCGTGAGATCGGGACGCACGGGGGGCGCCATGTGCTCGATCCACGGTCGCGGCATCAGCACGAAGGTGTGGTGGTCGCTGTTATGGCGAAGGAAGTAGTTCCTGGTGTCCGGGAGACCGTCGAGCCATTCCCCCGGGTCGTACTTCTGCAGGTCGAGCGTGTCCGCGACGCTGAACCCGAGCAGGTCGCGGTAGAACTTCGCCGACCTGCCGGTGTCGGCGACGCTGATGCCGAAGTGGTTCAGGCGCCGGATCTTGAACGGCCGGTCGTAGAGGACGCCGCCGACGGCGTACTTGCGGGAGTTCGTGTTCGCAGCCATCGTTCTAGTCCGTTTTGACGACTTCGTTGGTGATCGAGCCGAGCAGGGCCGAGGAGACCTCGACCACGTCACCGGGCTTGACGAAGAGCGAGTCGTCGGCGAACGAACCGTCCTCGAGCCGCTTGCTGGAGTCCACCGCGGTGCCCTTCGGGGTCCCGGAGAGGATCAGATCGCCGGGGAACAGCGTCGTGTCCCGCGACAGGAACGCGCCCAGCGCGGCGAAGTCGTGGATCATCGCCTTGGTGTTGCCGCTCTGGCGCAGTTCGCCGTTGACGCGGGCCTCCAGCGGGATGTCCTGGGGGTCGATGTTCTCGTCCACGACGATCCACGGCCCGAGCCCCGCGGCGGTGTCGAAGTTCTTGGAGTACTGGAAGTCGGGTCCGAAGGAGACGTTGTCGCGCACCGACCAGTCGTTGGCGATGGTGTAGCCCCAGACGTAGGAGCCGAAGTCCTCGGCTTGGATGTCCCGGCCGCGCCTGCCGATGACGACCGCCGCCTCGACCTCGTAGTCGAGATGCTCGGTCCGGGCCGGGTACCGGACCTTGTCACCATCGGTCGAAGTGCACCGAGCGTCCTTCATGAAGTACTTCGGCCCGCCGGCCTGCAGCCGTGCCAGCGTCTGCTTGGCGTCGGCCGCGCCGGTGTTCTTCGCGGCGCTCTCCATGTGGTCGGCGAAGTTCGCCAACGCGGCGAAGATCCGCGAGGCACCCTCGATCGGCGGGTGCAGGACGACCTCGCCCAGGCCGAACCGCAGCCGCTCGCCCTGGACTCCGCGGTCGTTCTCGCCTTGGGTGGCGAGGTACTCCACGGCGATCCGGGCGCCGTTGATCGCCCGCGGGCCCTCCTCGATGAACGCGTTGAGCTCGGCCGGCACCTCGGCCGCGGCCTGTGCCTGCGGTCGTGCGGTGTTCGCCGTCTCCGCGAGGTACTTGGCGTAAGCGCCGTTGATGTCGATGACGTGTTCGTCGTGCACGATCCCGACCCGGTGGTCGGGGCCGAAGACTGCGACCTTCATAGTTCTCCTTGGTGGCTAGCCGGAAGCCGCGGGACTGGTGCCGGGGTCGACCCCGACCTCGTCGAAGAGCCGCCCGTCCGCCGGGGTGAGGGTGTAGATCGCGAGGCGCTGGATCTTGCCGTCCCGGATCGTGAAGAAATCACCGAGCGTCACCTGGCCCCCGTTCGTGACGAGGTCGATTTCGACGGCGACGTTCTCGCCGTCGACGATGAGCGGCCGGGGCGTGGGTGCCATCGCGCCCGCGGCCAGCCCGTTCTCATACATCCGCCGGATCGCCTCCGCTCCGGTGAGGGTGCCTGCCGCGTTCCGCAGCACGGCGTCCTCGGCGAAGAGGGCGGCGACGGCGGCCGCGTCGCCGGCGGTGACCCCGGCGAAGTACGCCGAGACGACATCGGCCGGTTCGGTCATGGTCCTCTTGGTGCTCACGTCGGCCTCCACCCCTCGTCAGGCCTCGAGGTATTTGGCCGACGCGTAGACGGACTTGTACTCGAGGTAGGCGTTGATGCCCTCGGGCCCCAATTCGCGGCCGATGCCGGAGTCCTTGAAGCCGCCGAACGGCGCGCCGAGGTCGAGGGTGTAGTAGTTGAGGCCGATCGTGCCGGTGCGGACCCGGCGGGCGACGGCCAGCGCACGGTCCTCGTCCGCGCTCCACACCGAGCCGCCCAGGCCGTAGTCGCTGTCGTTGGCGATGCGGACGGCGTCGGCGTCGTCGTCGAACGGGATCAGCGCCAAGACCGGGCCGAACACCTCCTCACGGGCGAGTCGGTCGTTGTTGTCGACGTCGGCGAAGACCGTGGGCCGGACGAACCAGCCGCGGTCAAGGTCCGCGGGACGGTCGCCGCCGGTGACAAGGCGGGCGCCGGAGTGCTTGGCGATGTCGATGTAGGTGAGGACCTTCTCCAGGTGGGCGCTGGTGGCCATCGGCCCCATGGTGACGGAGGGGTCCAGGGGGTCACCCAGCTTGTAGGAGTCCGCGAAGCCCGCGATGGCGTCGACGACCTCGTCATAGCGGGAGCGGGCGATCAGGATGCGGGACTGGGTGGTGCAGGTCTGGCTGTTGTTGAGGAAGGACGCGTTGTCCAGGCCGGCCAGCAGGGTCTCGACCTCGCCGTCATCCAGGAAGATCGCCGCCGACTTCCCGCCGAGCTCGAGCGTGCAGCGGCGGATCAGGCGGCCGCACTCCTGGCCGATGGCCCGGCCTGCCTCGGTCGACCCGGTGAAGGCGATCTTGTCGACCAGCGGGTGCGACACGAGCGCGGCACCGGCGTCGCGGTCGCCGAGGACGATGTTCAGCACGCCCTCCGGCAGCCCTGCCTCCAGGGCCGCGTCGGCGAAGACGTAGGAGTCCAGGGCGGTCTCCGGTGAGGGCTTGAGCACCACGGTGCAGCCGGCGGCGAGCGCCGGGGCGATCTTGAACATGGCCAGCGCCTGGGGGAAGTTCCAGGGCGTGATGGCGCCGACCACGCCGACGGGCTCGCGCCGCACGATGGTCGAGCCGGCCTGGCTCGGGCGGGTCTCCTCAAGCGGGAGGTTCTCGATGACGTCCGCGTAGATCCGCAGCAGGGCGGCGGGAGCCCCGCCGTTCAGCATCTGCGAGAGCCCGATCGGCATGCCGTTCTCGCGGCTCACGAGGGTGGCGGTGTCTCCGGCGCGCGCTTGGAGGGCGTCGGCGAACCGGCGCATGACCGCGGAGCGCTCGGACGCCGTGGTGCGCCCCCAGGGGCCCTCGTCCAGGGCGCGGCGAGCCGCCCGGACGGCGGTGTCGATGTCGGCCTCCGTACCGAGAGCGGCGATACCGATGACCGCACCGGTCGCCGCCTCGATCTGGTCCTGGAGCCGATCTCCGCTCGGGGCGGCCCACTGCCCGTCGATGAAGAATCGCCTGCGGTCAGTGCTGCTGGGTCGCTCGACGGTGAGGGACATGAGTTCTCCTAGCTCGTGGGGTGGCTGGACCACCCGGCCGGTTCTCCGGCGAGCCGCGGCCAGTGATCTGGATCACTCTCGCGCTGTGCGGTGGTCGGCTTGGGTGAGACGTCCGTCACGCCCAACCCTCTTGCCTGGCCGTTCTTCCTGCAATGACAGGAAATTCGTGCTGCTGATGCAGTCGGCGCATGAGAGACGGCGCGGTACCCGCGGTCCGCTCCCCTAGACCTCGGCCGGGACGTCCGCGGGGAGGAGCCCGAACTCGGCGAGAACGGCTTCCGTGTGCGCGCCGACGTCGGGAACGGCACCCATCACGGGCTCCGAACCCGCGAACGTGACCGGTGGGATGAGTCCGCGCAGCGCGCCACGGGGCGAGTCATAGGTCCGCCAGCGGCCGCGTGCCTCCAGTTGCGGGTGAGCCGCCAGGCCGTCCATGTCCCTCAGGAGCGCATTGGCGATGCCCGCCCTCTCCAGGCGCGTCGCGACCTCCTCCGCGGTGCTGTCGGCGAAGGTGCGCTCGATCTCGCCGCGCAGGGCGTCTCCGTTCTCGACGCGCAGAGAATTCCGCACGAATCGAGGATCCTCGGCCAGTTCCGCCTTGGTGAGGATCTGCTCGCAGAAGGTCGCCCACTCCCGCTCGTTCTGCAGGCCCAGGAAGACATGGCTTCCGTCACCGCAGCGGAAGGGCCCGTACGGATAGATCGACGCGTGCTTCGCGCCGGTTCGGGCCGGAGGCGTGCCCCCGTACATGGCGTAATTGAGCGGATATCCCATCCACTCTGCGAGGGCTTCGAGCATCGAGACCTCGATGGTGGCGCCCTCGCCGGTCCGCTGCCGTTGGATGATCGCGGTCAGGATCCCCGAGTACGCGTACATGCCCGAGGCGATGTCCGCGATCGAGATGCCGACCTTGGACGCCTCGTCCTCGGTGCCCGTGATCGAGACCAGTCCCGCTTCGCACTGGACCAGGAGGTCGTACGCCTTCTTCGAGGAGTACGGCCCGCCCGCCCCGTAACCGGAGATCGAGACGTGGATCAGCGCCGGGTTCGCCGCGCGCAGGTCCTCGGCCCCCACCCCGAGCCGCTCGGCCGCGCCCGGCGCGAGGTTCTGGATGAAGACGTCCGCCTCGCCGGCCAGCGTCCGGATCGCGGCCCTGCCGTGATCGCTCTTCAGATCGAGGCACACCGACTCCTTCGAACGGTTCAGCCAGACGAAGTGGCTGGCCAGACCGTGCACAGTCTCGTCGTAGCCGCGTGCGAAATCCCCGCCACCGGGCCGTTCGATCTTGATGACACGGGCGCCCAGATCGGCCAGCTGGCGGGTGGCGAACGGGGCGGCGACCGCCTGTTCGAGCGCGACGACGGTGAGCCCGTCAAGGGGATGCATACGCAAAGTCCTTCGTTGACGTGGGAGCAGCGAGGAGAGCTAGCCGGCAAGGAGAGAGGGGCTCTCCAGGGTCTTGGTGAAGTAGAGGACCTCGGCGGCCAGGTCGGCGTCGCGTGACATCCGGCGGAAGAGCTCGAGGTCCTGATCGAGCTTCGCCGGATCGGCCGAGTGGAAGATCAGTTTCTTGTTCGACGCCGCACGCGGGCTCGCCTTGTCGACGAAGGCGCTGCGGCGAGCGTCGGCGTACCCGTCGAGGACGCTCTCATCGGCGCCGTTCATGACGACGGCACCGAGCGCCTCGATCAGGGCATAAGCGTCGAAGAGGCCCATGGTGAGCCCGAGGCCGCCGCACGGGTTGGTCGCGTGGGCGGCATCTCCGGCGAGGAGGACGCGCCCGGCGCGGTACGTCGAGGCGCTGCGCTGGTGCATCCGGTAGGGCGAGATGGCCTCGAGTTCGGTCTTCTCGGCCACGTCGTCGCCGAAGACCTTCGAGAGGAAGCGGGGCAGGCGGTCGGCGACGGTCTCGGCCGGGAGGGCGTCGTCCTCCATGTAGGTGTAGCGCCACAGACCGTGTTCGCCGGACTCATCGATCTTGGCGAGGATGGCGCCGTACTCGTCGTCGACATAGAAGGTGGACTGGGCCCACCCCGCGCGGTCGTCGGGGAACCTCACGTTGGTGGCGACGAACCGCTCGGGCCAGGTCGTTCCGTCGAAGCCGAGGTTCAGCACGGTGCGGACCTTGGAGCCCGCTCCGTCCGCGCCGACCAGCCAGGACGCCCGGAGCGTCGTCTCACCGGACTCCGCCCGGAGGGTGGCGTTGACACCGTCGCCGTCCTGGTCGACATCGACGAGCTCATGCCCCCAGAGGATGCGCACAGTGCCGAAGGCCTCGACCTTGTCGCGGATCACCTTGGTCAGGGCGCCCTGCCCAAGGTGGAGGTTGTAGGGGTGCTTGACCCGGCCTTCCAGCGGTTTCAGCCCGTATTCGATCACTTCACCGGTCTTGCGCACCCGGTAGGCGTAGTCCTGCTTCAGGAAGCCCGCCCCGATGGCGTCGCCGAGGAGGCCGAGCCGCTCCAGCCCGTCCAGGGTGGACCAGTGATAGACGATCGCCCGGGGCGCGTCCTGGAGTCCGGGAGCCCGCTCCACGACGGTGACGTCGATGCCCTGCTGCGCGAGCCCCAGCGTGGTCAACAGCCCCGTCGGACCTCCTCCGACGACGATCACCTGCTGCTCTCGCACGACTCCTCCTCGAAGAAACCTCTGGTCAGGGCTTTGAAGACCGCACGAATCACCATGGAGGACGCCGGGACTTCCCCTCGGGCCGGTGCGGCGGCGGGACGGCATCGTCACGCCGATCGCAGAGCGGTTCGCGGGACTGCTCCAGCCGCGTCGGCAGCCGCCTCCCACATGAGCCGGCTGCGCAGCATCGCCCTCAGCTTCACGAACTGAGCACGGCGCTCGAAGGCGAGCACCCCTGTCAGCTCATCGCCGAGCCGGTAGAGGAACAGTGCGCCGTTCTCGTCGCGGTGCTCGATGATCTCCTCCTCGCCGGTGCGGTGACCGGCGAACTGGATGCGGACGCCGTGCTGGTCGGACCAGAAGTACGGCACGTTGGCGCACTCGCCGCCGGGTAGACCGAGCAGCGTGTTCGCGGCGTTCAGCCCGGCCACACGGCCCTGCTCGGCGGCGTTGGTCCAGTGCTCGATGCGCATCGTCGCGCCGAACCGGGCATTCGGCCATCGGACGGCGTCGCCCGCCGCGAAGACACCGTCGGCCGCCCGCAGGGTGGCGTCACACACGATTCCGTTGTCCAGCTTGAGCCCGGAGTCTTCGAGCCAGTCGGTGGACGGGCGCACGCCGACGCCGAGCAGGACGACATCGGCCGGGATCCGTGCACCACCGTCGAGCACCAGCTCGCGCCGCCCTCCATGGTGGACGATGTCGATCACCGCCTTCCCAAGATGGAGGGCGACACCGTTACTGCGGTGCAGCGCGACGTAGGCATCGGCGACCGCGTCCCCGAAGCGTCCCAAGGGCTTGTCCGCGAGGTCGATGAGAGCGACCTCGCGGCCCTCCTCGGCGAGGGTCCCGGCGAACTCACCGCCGATGAAGCCGGCGCCGACGATCGCCACCGCCGTGGCCGGATCCGCGACCGCCGCGCGCAACGCGGCCGCGTCCTCAAGCCGACGCAGGGGATACACGTCCTGGTGGCCCGAGAACAGCGGCGGGACGATCGGCTCGCAGCCGGTGGCGACCACGAGTGCGCCGTACTCGACGTCCCCACCGGAGGTGAACACCTTCCTGCCCTCTAGGTCGAGGCCCACGGCACGGGTGTCGAGGGCGAACCTCACCCCGTGCTCCCGGAGGCGGGCCACGGCCGGGTAGGTCAACGCCTCCAGTTCCAGTGGCTCGGCCAGCCCGACCTTCGAGAGCGGAGGACGTTCGTAGGGCTCGTTCGGCTCGTCGCTCACCACCGTGACGCTCAGCTGAGGGGCGTGGCGGGCGACGGTCTCCGCGGCGCGCGTCGCGGCGACGGAGCCACCCACGATCACGACATCAGCGCGGGCCGGCATCCGCGGCCTCCGTCAGCGTGCTCACGGCGCACGCCGCTCCGGCCGCGCTCCGCGCTTCGGCGCCCTTGGCGAGCCCGTCGGCCGCGGGCACGACCGAGAACGTCTGAGGCTTGGTCATGGGCGAGACCAGGCGATAACCGAAGGTGCGGCCGACCAGGTCGATCCCCTGGCGGCGCATGTGCTCGCCCATCATGAAGGCCAGCAGCGGCCCGTGGATCACGAGCCCGTCGTAGCCCTCCTTGCGGCACCACCCGAGGTCGTAGTGGATCCGGTGGGCGTTGTAGGTGAGCGCTGAGAAGCGGAAGAGCATCCGCTCGTCCACCGCGAGCTCCAGGGTCGGACCAGCCGGAGGTTCCGGCGGCGGCGGAGGTGGCGGGAGCGCCCCGGATCCTGGGGCCCGGTAGACGATGTCCTGCTCCTCGGTGATCTTGAGTTCGCCGTCCTGGAAGATCTCCTGCAGCACGGTCGTCAGGGTCAGCGGCCCGGTGCGTCCCTCCTTGTCGACCGACCTCGCGATCGACGTGATCTTGGTCGCCGGTCCCCCGATCCGCAGCAGGCCGTGGGTGGTCACGCGTCCGCCGCCGAACATGCGGCGGCGGCCTGGGCCGGGAGGCGCCGGGATGCCGACGACCGGGTGGCCGTCCTCGCCGAGGTCTCCTTCGGGGCTGCGCTCAAGCAGATAGATCCAGTGCCACAGCGGCGCCAGCCGGTCGCCGATCGCGTGCGGCATGTCGATGTCGAGCATCGCGGCCAGGGCCTCGGCGGGTTCTGCCGCGATCACCTCGGTGCGCTCGGCCTTGTCCAGAACCTTGTCCAGATTCGTCATTCCATCCAATCCCTTCATCCCCGGGCGCGGAGCGCGTGGAGGAGCTCTGCGACATCCGGCGCCCGGTCGAGGCGCTCGACGGCGTGCACGAGCTCCTTGGCGGCATCGGGGCCGAACGGCTCGACCAGAGCCATCGCCTTGGCGACGACCTCGTCATGGGACATCGGGTTCTGCGCCGAGCCCTTGGCCGTGGTCGGGTTACCGGCTTCCAGCGTGATGCTCTCGCCGTCCATGAGCTCGATGTCGAGGCGCGGCCCGTCCTCGATCTGGATGCGGGGGTCGACGTGCATCGAGATCTTCGCCAGCGTCCCCTGGACGCGTGGATCGCCGACCCGGGGCGGCTCGTACTCGTCGAGGCCGAGGCGACCGCCGCACAACGCGAGGCTGACGGCGTACGGCAGGCTGAACTGCGCGTCGAAGACGGTTTCGACGGGGTCGGCCGACAGCATGTTGATCGCGGTCTCACCCGCCGTGATACGGATCCCGCGGACGTCCTCGGCCCGGATGGCGCGGGAGTCCAGCAGGGACATCACGACGTCGACCGCGGAGTGGCAGCCACGGCAGCATGCGTAGGGTTTGAGGTACGAGCTCGCCACGTTGAAGTCGACGCCGATGTCCTTGAGCGCGGCATCCGGGAAGCCGTCCCCGCCGTTGTAGGTGGCGAAGAGACCGCCCCACCCCGCCTCGAACAGCCGGCGGGGACCCGTGATCCCGGCCTGGGCGAAGATCGCGGCGTCGACACCCGTCTCCCCGGCCTTGCCCGGGTGCAGGCGCTTGGTCATCGCGCCGTCATCCTTGAAGGCCCAGACGCCCCCGGTGAAGGAGCCCGCGATTCCGAGAGCGTCGGCGTACCGCCCGGCGTCGAGGCCGAGGCACTTCGCCGCCGCGGCGGCCGCGGCGAGGCTGCCCATGGTGCCGGTCGAATGCCAGCCCCGGTCGGTGTGCGCGGCGAAGCCGCCCAGAGCCTGGAGGGCCCGATAGCCGATGTCGTACCCGGCGATGGTGGCGGTGATGAGGGCGCGCCCGTCACAGCCGGTGGCCTCCGCCACCGCGAGCGCCGCGGGCAGGACGGTGGAGCCGGCATGTCCGGGGCCGCCGCCATCGTCGAAGTCGCGCGCGTGCGCGGAGGTGCCGTTCGCCAGTGCCGCCTGTGCGGGCGTGAGCCTGAGGCCCGTGCCCCACACCAGACTGCCGGAGGACGTGTCCTGCACGCCGGCGAGTGCGTTGATCACACTCATCGCCTCACCGGTGGTCGCGCCCCGCATCGCCACCGCGAGGGTGTCGAGGATGTGATCCTTCACTCCCGCGACGACGTCCCCGGGAATGTCGTCGTAGCCGAGTCCGGCCCAGTTCGACGCCAGCCTCTCGGTCAGGGACGGGGCGTCCGTTTCCATCTCCATGTCGCCGGATCTCCTACGGCTTCAGGTTCACGGTGAGCGACTCGACGAGCCACCTGCCCGCGACCTGGCCGATACGGGTACCGTCCTCGACGACGACGGCATCGGGATAGTTGTCGACGAGGTGCTTGACGACCTCTTCCATCTCGACCTTCGCCAGGCCCTGTCCCAGGCAGTTGTGGGGTCCGGTGCTGAAGGTGAGCGGCTGGTTGCGCTCGCGGGCGAGGTCGAAGGCTCCGGGGTTCTCGAAGCGCTTCGGGTCGCGGTTGGCCGACCACACCGCCACGTGGACGTCGGAGCCGCGGGCGATGGTGGTACCGGCCAGCTCGATGTCCTCGGTGGCGATCTTGCTCACCACGCCGGTGCGCGGGTAGAGCCGCAGGGCCTCCAGGACGGCGGCCGGGATCAGCGAAGGATCCTCCAGGAGGCGCTGCCACACGTCCCGGTCGCCCAGCAGGGTCCATACGACGAGCCCCGACTGGTGCGCGGTGTTGATCGAGCTCGCCTCCAGCATGGAGGCCGCCTCGGCGAGAAGCTCCTGCTCGGTCAGCCTGCCCTCGTCGCGGAGCGAGATCAGGTACGACAGCATGTCGTCCCCCAGCCCCTGCTCCCGCTTGCGGGCGATCAGATCGGCGAGGTAGGCGAACAGTTCGTCGTAGGCCTCCAGGATCGACGGAACCAGGCTCCGGTCCCGGCTGAGCAGCGAGAGCGTTCGCTCGGACAGGCTCTGGACCTTCGGTGCATCGGTGGCCGGCGCGCCCGCGAGATGGCAGTAGACGAGCGACGGGATGCGCCGATCGATGCCCTCGTGGAAGTCGACGGGCGCGGAGTCATCGAGATCTGCGGCGATGCCGGCCACGATGTCGCGCAGCACCCCGCGGATCTTCTCTACGGTCACGGGGCTCATGAAGCGCGCCAGCGGCGTGCGCAGCCGCAGGTGCGGCGCACCTTCGATCATGATGATGCTGCGCGCCCGGAAGTCGTGGACGGGCCCGTCGGCGATACCGAAGTCCTCCATCAGCCGAAGCGCGGAGTTCTGGAAGCGGGTGTCGCGCAGGACGGCGGACGCGAGCTCGTAGCTCAGCACCGCAAATCCTTCGGAGCCGAGTGCGAGGGGCCCCTCCGCCAGGGCGCCGCCGGGATGGTCGAAGGCGTCGGGGGCGAACAATTCGAATCGGGGCAGAGTGGTGGTCATGACCGCGAGATCGCCCCTACCGGGCAGCAGAGGATGACCTCTTCGAGCTCCCCATCGCGGGTCTCCTCAACGCCGGTCTGCAGTTGCTCCAGCAGACCGTCTTCGCCGATCCGGAACACGTCCGGCATGAGCGCGGCGCAGGTCCCGTTGGCGTCGCACCTGTCGAAATCCACCTTGACCTCGATCATCACGAGGACTCCTCTACCAGTCTTGCCAGGCCCGCCCCGCGGCGTCCGGTTGTGCCGCCGCGGGCGGGAGCTCTATGGCGTCGGCCACACCGGGATGTACCTGGACAGATATGACAAAAAATCAACTTCTTGGCCTATCCACATACGACATGGATGCGAAGTAAGGTCGCGTACCGCCTATGGCGCTTCGTAATGGACGACCCTGGGCGGTTCAACGCAGTGCGGCGCGATCGCCTCCGCGAAGAGCCCCGCCTGCGGCGTTGCCGGGAAGGTCTCCGTGTGATCTTCGAGCCGGTCCCAGTGCACCCGGAGGAGATAGGTGTCCGGACGGTCGACGCTTCGCAGCAGGTCGGCGCCGCGGCAGCCATGCGCCTCGAGCAAGAGATGCCGCGACCTGGCGAAGGCCGCCTCGAAGTCGGGCGCCGCGTCCGGGCGGACGGAGAACTCCGCATGCTCAACGATCATGTGAGGCCCCCGGCGGCCGGCTCCCGTCCGTGCGACCCAGGTCGACGAACCCGCCCCGAAGGAAGATCAGCGGCGGATCGGTGGCGCGCAGTTCGAGGGACTCGACCCTGCCCACCACCTGGTAGTGGTCTCCGATGAGGTCGACCTTGAACCGCGTGCACTCCAGGGTCACGATCGCGTCGTCCAGCAGCGGCGCGCCATGCTCGGATCGGCGCCACTCCACACCCTTGAACCGGTCCTCGCCGCGCCGGGAGAACGCCTTGCACAGCTCGCTCTGTCCGTAGCCGAGGATGTTGACACCGAAGTAGTCCGCCTCGTACAGGCGCGGCCACGTCGTCGACGAGCGGTCCACGAAGAAGGCGATCAGCGGGGGCTCGAGGGAGACGGACGTGAACGACCCGACCGTCATCCCCGCCGGCCCGGACCTGCCGTGGGCGGTGACCACGGCGACGCTGGTCGGGACATGACCGAGCGCGCGCCTGTAGTCGCTCTTGTCGGTCATGGACGCGAGGTGCCTGAGCGTCGCCGCGACAGTGGTGGAGGTCATGGCCGCGCCTTTCACAGAGCGATCGTCGGTTCCTCGTTGCCGAGCAGCAGACGCCCGTAGGCCTCATGGCCGATCTCGACCGAGACGAGAGCGTGCCGGCCGGCGGTCTCGGCGTCCCGCCAGATGCGGCTCAGCACGTTGGCATCGGCGAAGGAGCCCGCCCCGTTGGCGGTGAGGAGCAGGTCGATCTCCTCCTTGACCAGTTCGGCGACGACTCCGGTGTCGTTGCGCAGCCGGGCCAGCGTCTCCAGGTCCGGGAGCTTCTTCTCGACGGCCGCGCGATCGATGTCGCGGCACATGCGTGCGAGCAGGAGCTCGGCCAGGTGCAACTTGGTCGCCGCCTTGGCAACGGCGAGCTGATGGGTGGGCGAGTCCTTCGCCTGCTGGTAGGCGGTGTAGGCGACCGGTTTGGTGGGCAGCTTCTCCCGGACCAACTCCAGCGCGTGACGTCCGAGGCCGATCTGCGGCGCGACCAGGATGGCCGCCGCGACGGCGTTGAACGGCATCGACGCCATGCGCTCGTCGGTGAACGGGGTGCGGAAGCGGGACGCGAACATGTCCTTGACCCGCTGCACTCGATACTCCGGCACGAAGTGGTCCTTCACCACGATCGTGTCGCTGCCGGTGCCCTTCATGCCCGCGACGAACCAGGTCGGCTCGATCGTCCAGGCCTCCGCCGGAATGAGCGCCGTGCCCGGCTCCCCGTCCTCGAGGGTGATGGTCAGGCTCGCCCAGTCGGAGATGAACGAGCCGGAGCCGTACGGCCAGCGGCCGCTGACGCGGTAGCCGCCCTCGACCCGCTCGCTCCTGTCACCCGGGGAGAAGACACCGCAGATCTTGGCCCGCGGGTTGACGCCGAAAATGTCGTCCTGAGCCTGCTCGGAGAAGGTGCTGCCGAAGCCGGTCCCGACGGTCATCAGAGCGGTGACCCAGCCGGTGGAGCCGTCCCCGCGGGCGATCTCGGCCGTGGCCTCGATGGCCGTGCGCAGCGTCGCCTCGTGGCCGCCGTGCCGCTTCGGCACCATCAGGTGGAACAGTTCCGCCTCGACCAGCGCCTTCACCACCTCGGGGGCCACTCGGCGGGCCTCGGAGCCCTGCGCCGCGTATTCGCGGATCAGCGGGACCAGGCCGGTGGCGCGGGCCACCAGTTCGGCGTCGGGGGTCTCGATGTCCTCGATGTCAGTCGACGGGCCGCTAACCAGCTCAGTCATGGTGTCTCTCTCGTTTCCGGATCGGGGCGGCCGGCTTCGGTGGTGACTGGCCTGGTCGTGACCTGCCTGGTCGTGACCGCCATCACGCCGGTGTAGTCAGCATGGGCATTCAGTTACGAGGGTGTAAATGCCAGGATCTTCGCGCTCGTCATGCGTCGCGCGCATTGATCTGCATATGCGTTCGGCGCATGGTCGTGCGGAAGTTTCTGGCCGTGGACCTCGGCACTCACCGGGGGCAACCTTGTGAGGCCGCTCACACGGTGGCCTCTGCACCCAGCTCATGAGGCCATCGGTGAGGCAGGGACGAGACGAATCAAGCGGCTCGGCAACGAGGAGGAGACCCGAGATGGGCAGAATTGTGATCAGCGGAGCGTCCGGAGATCTGGGGCGGCGGGTCACCGACCTGCTCCTGGAGGCCGATCCGGACGTCGAGCTGACACTTGTGACCCGGACCCCGCAGAAGCTCGATCAGTATGCGGAACGGGGCATCAGCGTTCGTCCGGGCGACTACCAGCATCCCGACCGGCTCGAGGCCGCCTACGCCGGCGCGGAGACCCTCTTCCTCATCAGCGGCCTGAACCTCGGGCGGCGTGTTTCGGAACACCGGAACGCCATCGCCGCCGCCCAGCGAGCCGGCATCCGGCACGTCGTCTACACCTCCGTCGGAGGCGTGCAGCCCACCAATCCGGCGCTGTCGGCCCAGGACCACTACCAGAGCGAGCTCGACCTTCAGGCCTCCGGCCTGGCGTACACGTTCCTGCGGAACGCCCTCTATGCCGAGATCGTGAGCAACATCCTCGTGGCACCGGCCGCCGCGAGCGGCGTCATGGCCCAGGCGACCGGCGACGGCTACCTGGCACCCGTGGCCAAGGCCGACATCGCGCGCAGCGCCGCGGTCTGCCTCCTGCGACCGGAACAACACGCCGGCGCCGTGTACGAGATCACGGGCCCCGAACTGCTCCACTTCGACCAGATCGCGGCGATCGGCTCGGAGGTGCACGGCACGCCGATCAAATACATCCGGGTCTCGGCGGACGAGCGGCTCGCCTTCTACGACTCCATCGGAATCCCACGGACCTACGATCCGACCATGCCGCCCAGCGCCGACGGACACATGTGGGCGAGCGACGAGCTCGTCTCCGCGGACGTGGCCATAGCCGAGGGCTACCAGGCGGTCCTCTCGCACCACGTCAAGCAACTCACGGGCCGGGAGCCCGAACCGCTGCGCTCAGTGATGGAGCGGGTCAAGTTGGTGCGCTACGACCAGATCGACGCCACGATCTCATAGCCGCCGGACATGAAGGCGGGCTCTCCGAGCGGTGGTGTCTCCACACCTTCGCGCCTCGGCCGTCGCCGCGCTGATCCTGGTTGTGTCGCGCCGTCAAGGGGTCGAGTCCACTCCTCGGCGGCGCGCCGAACCAGGTCGCGCTGGTCTACCGCCGTGCAGGGAAGCGCCGTGCTGTTCGACCGTGGCGGAGTTCAAGGCCCAGAAGCCCGGAACATATCCGGCCGACGCGGCCCGGGAAAGCAGAGGTAACGAGCAAGTGAGCCGCACGCAGGTGGTGGAGAGCGTCGACGAGGCGGTCTACGGGACAGCGGACGGGGCCACCGTACTGGTCGGCGGATTCGGCTTGGCCGGCATGCCGTTCGACCTGATCGACGGGCTGATCCGCCGGGGCGCCACGGACTTGACGATCGTGTCGAACAACGCGGGCAACGCGGAAGTGGGGCTCGCGGCGCTGCTCAAGGCCGGGCGGGTACGGAAGGTGATCTGCTCGTTCCCGCGGCAGGCCGACTCCTATGTGTTCGACGAGCTCTACCGGAAGGGCAAGGTCGAGCTGGAGCTGGTGCCGCAGGGCACCCTGGCCGAGCGGTTGCGGGCCGCCGGTGCGGGCATCGGCGCGTTCTACTGCCCCACGGCGGTCGGCACGCCCCTCGCGGACGGCAAGGAGGCCCGCGAGATCGATGGGCGGCGGTACGTGCTGGAGTACCCGATCCACGGGGACGTGGCCCTGATCAGCGCCCATCGCGCGGACACGATGGGCAACCTGGTGTACCGCAAGACCGCCCGCAACTTCGGCCCGGTCATGGCCACGGCCGCCAGGACGACGATCGCCCAGGTGAGCGAGGTCGTCCCCGCCGGGACGCTGGATCCGGAGGCGGTGGTGACCCCGGGCATCTACGTCGACCGCGTCGTCCGGGTCCAGGCCCGCCACTACACCGTCCAGGGGGCACGCTGATGACCGCCACAGACGCCGGCGCCGTGGAGAACCTCGACCGGGGACCGCTCGGCACGGACGAGATCGCCGCGATGATCGCCCGGAGCATCCCCGCCGGCTCGTACGTGAACCTCGGCATCGGCCGCCCGACGCAGGTCGCCGGGCATCTGCCCGAGGACGCGGGCATCGTGCTGCACACCGAGAACGGCATGCTCGGCATGGGCCCCGAGGCGCAGGGGGACGAGATCGATCCCGACCTGACCAACGCGGGAAAGGTACCGGTGACCGAATTGCCCGGCGCCTCGTACTTCCACCAAGCGGACTCGTTCGCGATGATGCGCGGCGGCCACCTCGACGTGTGCGTGCTCGGCGCCTACCAGGTCTCGGTGACCGGCGACCTCGCCAACTGGCATACCGGCGCACCGGACGCGATCCCGGCCGTCGGCGGCGCGATGGACCTCGCCATCGGCGCCAAGGACGTCTTTGTGATGATGACCCTCTTCACCAAGGACGGGACGCCGAAACTCGTACCTGCCTGCACCTACCCCCTGACCGGCGTCGGCTGCGTCAGCCGGGTGTACACCGACCATGCGGTTTTCCACATCGGCCCGCACGGCGCGACCGTCCAGCGAACCTGGGGCATCTCTGTCGCAGACCTTCAGGACCGGCTCGGCGTACCAATCGCTGTCACTGGCCGACCTCGCTCCCCCAGTCGGCAGGCCGGCCCCGACGAACCGGTGTGACATATTCCGGTGATCGGGCGAAACGCCGGTGGGCGGCCGTCCCGGCCGGCGTCGGTCGGTGCAGGTCCACTTACGGGCGACCAGGTGGCGGTGCCAGCGCAGGAGCGTTGCCGGGGTGCGGACCGCGGTCATGGCACTGGCGGAGCTGCCGGCTGACCCGGCTAGGCGCGGATTTCGTTGAGGATCGCGTGGAGGCGTTCGGCTCGGGAGGGGGTGAGGGCGTCCTCGCCCAGCCGAGTGTCGATCTTGGCATGGATCTCGGCCAGCCTGGCGCGCAGGTCGACCGAGGGGTTCTGCTGGAGGTCGCGTCTGAGGTTGCCCAGGACGTTGTTGAGGTCCAGGCCGACGTCGGAGCGGATCTCGCCGGCGGCCGTCCCCTCGTCCACGGCGCGCTGGGCACGCGACAGGACCTGGACCGGATCCGCGGAAGGGGCGGGCGGAGGCTGGGCGGGCCCGGCCTTGCGGGTGGGCGCGGGATTGGCCGTCGGGGTGGGCTCGGCGGACGCCGGGGGTGTCTCCGTCGCGCTGTCGGTGGGGGAAGGGGACGGAGACGGGTCGGCGGACGCCGTCGCGGTGCCGGACACGGTGGTCTGCGTTTCGGCCTCCATGGGCGGAGGAGGCAGAGCCCGCTCGGACGAGCCGCCGCGGAAGGCCAGCGCGACGATCACCGTGACCGCGAGCGCGCTCAGCAGGACGGCCGTGCGCCGCCTGCTGCGCAGCCCCAGGAGAGCCATGTGCCGGAGGAGGACACGGGGCCGCCGCCGGACGGCCCGGTGCGCCCGCCTGGCGAGGATTCCGGCGCCGCCCGGCACAGCGGGGCGGCGCGGCTCGGCCGACTCGGCGAGCACCGCGGCCACGTCGGCGGCCGACGGGCGGGCCGCGGGGTCGGGCAGCAGGCATCGCGCGTGGACGGCGACCACTTCGACGGGCACCTGGGACGGCAGTTCCGCCTCGGGGTCCGCCCGGCCGGTCACGGCGGCCGACAGCAGCAGGCCCAGGGCACGCACGTCCTCGGCTTCGGCGTCGAGGGGGGACCCGCCGAGCACCTTGCCGGTGCCGAAGTCGAGCACCTTCGGGCCGCCGGCGGTGAGGAAGACGTTGCCGGGCTTGAGGTCATAGTGCGCGATTCCCGCCGCGTGGGCGTGCGCCAGGGCCGAGGCCACCTGCCCGCAGACGCGCAGCGCCTCCTGCCGGGGCAGCGGGCCCTGGCCGAGCCGCGTGGCGAGCACCTCGCCGCTCAGGAGCTCCATGACGACGAACGGCAGCGGCGCGCGGTCGGACACCTCGCTTTCACCGAAGTCGTGGATGGTGACGATCGCCGGATGCGACAGCCGGGCCGCCTTCCGCACCTGTTCCAGGAACCGGGCGCGGAACACCGGGATCTCCGCCGTCGAGGCCCTGACCACCTTGACCGCGACCAGCCTGGCGAGCATTTCGTCCCACGCCAGCCAGACCGTGGTGAGGCGGCCGGTTCCGATCTGCTCGTACAGACGGTAGCGACCGGCCAGATGCAGCGGTGTCGAGCCCACACTGAGTACCCAAACATGGTCATGAGCGGCTCGGCGTGCACATCCAGAAGATTCCTCACATTTACTGTCCGTTCCTACGACTTGCACTCCGTGGGACGTTCCAATATTGCGCAGGTAGAAGCTGATCTGCGCGTTCGCGGGGACCTTCAGGTCGCCCAGTGGTCCTCGTTGAGCGCCCCTGCCAGGACAGTTCCTTGGCGGTGCGAACGGCGATGATGGCCCACCGGCGTGACGGCGTGGTCGATCACCGCTGCGAGATGTCGTTTCCGGAGGAGGCCTGGCTGGATCGGCCGTGGCCGTGGCGACACCAGCGACACCGGCGGCACCGCCGCGGCGGCCTCGGCCACCGGCCTACGGAGATCGCTGCGTCGAGCGCTTCGAGGTGGGTCTCACCCGCCGGCCCGCCGTTGAGGACTCGAGCCGCTCGGCCGCGTCGAGCAGAATACGAACGGTCGGCTGCGGCCGGGCCCTCGCGGTGCTGCATCCACAGCCCCAGCCACGTTCCCGCCGTAGCAGAGGCGCAAAAGCAGCAGGTCGGAACCGGCAGGACTCTGGTGCATGTTCCTCGCGCGTGGTCGTCGTCGCAGGGGTACCGAAAGGCCGCTCGCAAAGGCTCGCAGCAGGTGCCTCCAACTCGGCTCCCCGCGCCGGCTGGACGGTGCCCATCGGGTGCACGTGGTGATGAGTTCGGTGCGGCACAGGTGCTGCCGGTCTCGATCGATCTGGTCGGCGCTTTGGACGGGCCCGTGCCGAAGGTCCCGCGCAGGCAGGGCTTGCGGCCCTATGGTCGCGATCTTCCCCGGCCCAGGTTGATCCCATGGCCACGAAGACAACGCTGCCCCCCGATCGGCGAGGACTGACATCGGGTGAGGCCATCGCAAAGCTGCGGCGGGACGGACCGAACGTACTCCCGGCGGAACGGCCGCCCTCCCGGCTGGTATCACTGGCCAGGCAGATGGTGCACTTCTTCGCACTCCTGTTGTGGGCGGCGGCGGTGCTCGCCTATGTGGGGGGCCTGCCGCAGCTCGCGGTGGCCATCGCCGTCGTGGTCGTCATCAACGGGGTCTTCGCGTTCGCTCAGGAGTACCGCGCCGAGCGGGCGGGCCGGCGCCTGCGGGAGCTGCTGCCGGCGCGCGTGGCAGTCCGCCGGGACGGGCACCGCACGGTGATCGACACGACGGGCCTGGTGGTCGGGGACGTCGTCCTGCTGGGGGCCGGCGACCGGGTCTCCGCCGACCTGGAACTGCTGGAGGCGCATTCCCTGGCGGTCGACGAGTCGATGCTCACCGGCGAGAGCGTCCCGGTGCGGCCCGAGACGGGCGCGCACGTGTACGCGGGGACGTTCGTGACCGAGGGCGAGGCCGAGGCCGGGGTCATGGCGACGGGAGCGCGCACCCGGCTGGCCGGCATCGCGGCGCTGACCCGTGCCGCCCGGCGGCGCAAGAGCCCGCTGGCGGCGCAGCTGCACCGCGTGGTGCTGGCCATAGCGGTGATCGCGGTCGCCGCCGGCGCGACCTTCTTCGGCGTCGCCGTGCTGCTCGGGCTGGAACCCGGCGACGGGTTCCTGCTGGCCGTGGGCGTCACCGTCGCGCTGGTACCGGAGGGGCTGCTGCCCACGGTCACGCTGTCACTGGCCCGCGCCGCACAGCGGATGGCCGGGCGCAAGGCCCTGGTACGACGGCTGGAGGCGGTGGAGACCCTCGGCTCCACCACGTTCATCTGCACCGACAAGACCGGCACGCTGACGCGCAACGAGATGACGGCCGTCCACGTCTGGACGCCGTCGGGGACGGTGGAGGTCGAGGGCACCGGGTACTCCCCGGACGGCCGGCTCATCGGTGACCCGGACGCGGTGGAGGCGGTCCGGGCCCTCGCCGTCACCGCCTACCGCTGCTCCACCGGCCGGACGCGGCGCGAGAACGGCCGTTGGCAGGCCGTCGGCGACCCGATGGAGGCGGCCCTGCACGCACTCGCGCTGCGTGCAGGGTCGGATCTGACCGACGAGCCGGAGCTGCACCGCTACCCCTTCGACGCGCGGCGGCGGCGCTCGTCCTCGCTGACCGCCAGCGGACTGCACCTGAAAGGCGCCCCGGATTCCGTCCTGCCGCGCTGCACTCCCGTACCCGGCGCCGAAGACGCCCTCACCGCCATGACCGAACGGGGCCTGCGCGTCCTCGCGGTCGCCGTCCGCCGTCCGGACGACCTTCCGGAAGATCTCCCGGACGACCCCGACCTGGCCGAAGGGGAGCTGACGCTGCTCGGCCTGGTCGGATTGCAGGACCCGCCCCGCGACGACGTCGCCGGCGCGATCGCGTCCTGCCGCCGGGCCGGAATCCACCTCGCCATGATCACGGGCGACCATCCGGCGACCGCCCGTGCCATCGCCGCCGAAGTCGGGCTGGCCGGACCGGACGCCCTGGTGGTGTCCGGCGCCGACCTCCCCGGCGATGAGGCCGAGCTCGGACGGCTGCTGGACCGCGACGGCGTGGTCGTCGCCCGCGTCACCCCCGAGGACAAGCTGCGGATCGCCCGGGCCCTGCAGGCGCGCGGGCACGTGGTGGCCATGACGGGGGACGGCGTCAACGACGGTCCGGCGCTGCGGCAGGCCGACATCGGCGTGGCGATGGGCGCGTCCGGCACCGACGTCGCCCGCGAGGCCGCCGACCTCGTCCTGCTCGACGACCACTTCGCCACGATCGTCGCGGCGGTCGAGCATGGCCGCGCGACCTTCTCCAACATCCGCCGGTTCCTGACCTACCACCTCACCTCCAACGTCGCCGAGCTTGTGCCGTTCGTGGCGTGGGCGGCGACCGGCGGGCAGCTTCCGCCGGCGCTCGGCGTGCTGCAGATCCTCGCCGTGGACATCGGGACCGACATCCTGCCCGCGCTCGCGCTCGGGGCCGAACCCGCCGGACCGCGCACGATGGAGGGACGCGTCCGCAAGGACCGCCTGATCGACCGCGGGCTGCTCGGCCGGGTCTTCGGCGTCCTCGGTCCCGTCGAGGCCGCCGTGACGATGGCCGCCTTCGCCGCCGTCCTCATCGCCGGAGGATGGAGCTGGGGCGAGGTGCCCTCCGACGGCCTGCTGTTCACCGCGTCCGGCACGGCGTTCGCCACCATCATGCTCGGCCAGATGGCCGCCGCTTTCTCCTGTCGCAGCGAATCGCGGTGGGCGGGACGGCTCCGCTGGAACGGCAATCCGCTGCTGTTGTGGGCGGCCGCGGCCGATCTGGTGCTGATGTTCGTCTTCCTCGGGATTCCGCCGGTGGCGCACCTGCTCGGCGGCGGCCTCCCGTCCCCGCTCGGCTGGCTGGTGGCCCTCATGGTCGTCCCGGCCGTCCTGCTGGCGGACGCCACCGCCAAGGCCGTCCGGGCCCGCAGAGCCCCGGCGGCCGGCCGCGCGAACACGACCGGAGCGCGCTCGGCGCCATGAGCGGCCGGGACCGGTGGCCCTGCCGGGACGGGACCTTGGTCCAGCGGCGTCGTGACGGACGGCCGGGGCCCTTGCCCATGGCCGGGTGATCAGCTGGAACCGCCGCGATCCGCCGAGCCGAGGAGGCACTCATGAGCGCGAAACCCGCCCGCCGGAAGCTGGGGTTGTGGATGGCCACGGCCCTGGTGGTGGGCAACATGATCGGTTCGGGGGTGTTCCTGCTGCCCAGCTCGCTCGCCGCGTACGGGCCGATCAGTCTGGTCGCGTGGGGGTTCACCGCGGCGGGCGCGATTGTGCTAGCCCTGGTGTTCGCCCGCCTGGCACGGGCCTACCCGCGTACCGGCGGCCCGTACGCCTATGCGCGGCGGGCGTTCGGAGACTTCGTCGGGTTCCAGACCGCGTGGGGCTACTGGATCGCGGTGTGGGCCGGCAACGCGGCGATCGCGATCGCGTTCGTCGGGTACCTCGCCCACTTCTGGCCGGCGCTGGGCGACGACAAGGTCCTCGCCGCCGGTGTGGGTGTGGCGACGATCTGGCTGCTGACCGGAGTCAACGCCTACGGCGTCCGCGGGGGCGGCGCCATCCAGGTCATCACGACGGTGATCAAGCTGGTGCCGCTGCTGATGGTCGCGGTGGGCGGGCTGTTCTTCGTCAAGGCCGGCAACTTCGGCGAGTTCAACGCCAGTGGGGGCAGCGCCTTCTCGGCGGTGACCGCCGCCGCGGCGCTCACCCTGTGGGCGTTCATCGGACTGGAGTCGGCGACCGTTCCCGCCGAGGACGTCAAGGACCCGGAGCGGACGATCCCGCGCGCCACCGTCGCCGGGACCACGGTCACCGCGCTGATCTACATTCTCGGCACCGTCGCGGTCCTCGGCCTGGTGCCGGCGGCCGCGCTGGCCACCTCCACCGCCCCGTTCGCCGACGCCGCCGACGCCGCCTTCGGCGGGTGGGCCGCCGACCTGGTCGCGGCGGGCGCCGCCACCAGCGCGTTCGGCGCGCTGAACGGCTGGATCCTGCTGCAGGGCCAGGTCCCGTTCGCCGCCGCGCGCGACGGGTTGTTCCCCCGCGTGTTCGCCCGTACCGGACGCGGTGGCACCCCGATCGTCGGGCTCGTCGTGTCCAGCGTCCTGGTCACCGGGCTGATGCTGATGAACTACAACGCCAGTCTCGTCGAGCAGTTCACCTTCATCATCCTGCTGGCCACGCTCACCACCGTCATCCCCTACGCCTACGCCGCCGCCGCGGAACTGGCGCTGCTGGCCACCGACCGCGCCGCGTTCTCCGGCGGACGCCTCGCCCGGGACGCGGTGATCGCGCTGCTGGCGTTCGGCTACTCGACCTGGGCGATCGCCGGCGCCGGCTACGAGGTCGTCTACAAGGGCACGCTACTGATCTTCGCCGGCATGCCGGTCTACGCCTGGCTGAAGTACCGCGACCAGCGCACCCACTCCCAAACGGTGGACGACGCGGTCGAAGCCGCGGTGGACGACGCGGAACTCTATGGCCCACCGCCCGGCCAACCCGAACCGCCCGCCCGGGCCGCCTGAAAGGACCCCTTCCATGTTCACCGTCTCCTCCGAGGTCGGACGGCTGCGGCAGGTGCTGCTGCACCGCCCCGACCTGGAACTCCTCCGCCTCACCCCGGCCAACAAGGACGACCTGCTCTTCGACGAGGTGCTGTGGGCCAGGCGCGCCCGCCAGGAGCACGACGTGTTCGCCGACGCGCTCCGCGAACGCGGCGTCCAGGTGCACTACCTCGCCGACCTGCTCGCCGAGACCCTCAAGATCGACGAGGCCCGCGCCGACGTCCTCGGCCACACCGCGTCCGAGACGGCGCTGGGGCCGACGCTCGCCGAGCCGGTACGGGCCGTGCTGGACGGCATGGACCCCCAGACCCTGACCCGCCACCTGATCGGCGGGCTCACCAAGGCCGAGCTTGGACTGGCCGTGCACAGTGTGCTGCTGTCGGCCATGGACGACGGCGACTTCGTGCTGCCGCCGCTGCCCAACCACCTGTTCACCCGCGACCCGTCCACGTGGGTCTACGGCGGGGTGACGCTGCATCCGATGGCCAAGGCCGCACGGCGCCGCGAGACCGTCCACCTGGACGTCGTGTACCGGCACCACCCGATGTTCACCGGCGGCGACCTCACGGTCTGGTATCCGGGCACCGACTTCGCGCTGCCTTCCCTGGAGGGCGGTGACGTCCACGTCCTCGGCGACGGCGTGGTCCTGATCGGGATGAGCGAGCGCACCACGCCGCAGGCCGTCGAACTGCTCGCCCGGCGCCTGTTCACCGCCGGGGCCGCCCGGGAGGTCATCGCCGCGCAACTGCCGCGGCGCCGCGCCTTCATGCACCTGGACACCGTCATGACCATGGTCGACCGGGGCACCTTCACCGCCTACCGGGGGCTGCCGGCGCTGCGCTCCTACAGCCTCACCCCCGGCGGCGACCACGGCCGCGAGGTCCGCGTGGAGGAGAACGAGGCGCTGTTCCCGGCGATCGCCCGCGCCCTCGGCCTGCCCCGCGTGCGCGTCCTGACCGCCGAGCAGGACGTCCGGGCCGCCGAGCGCGAGCAGTGGGACGACGGCGACAACGTGCTGGCCCTCGAACCCGGGGTGGTCGTCGCCTACGAGCGCAACGTCACCACCAACACCATGCTCCGCCGCCACGGGATCGAGGTCATCACCATTCCCGGCGGCGAACTCGGCCGCGGACGCGGCGGCCCCCGCTGCATGAGCTGCCCCCTCCAGCGCGACGAAGTGACCCCCGGAAAGCGGTGACACCGTGAAAGACCTGCTGCGTACAGCCGACCTGACCGGCGACGACCTGATCCTTCTCCTGCGGCTGGCGGCCGATTTCCAGAACGACCCCGAGTCCGCGCACGACCTGCTCACCCACCGGATCGTGCCGATGTACTTCGCCAAGCCGTCCACCCGGACGCGGTTGTCGACCGCGGCGGCGGTGGCCCGGCTCGGCGGGACGGCCGTCGCCCTCGGGCCCGAGGAGCTCCAACTCCGCCGCGGCGAGACCATCGGCGACACCGCCCGGGTGATGGGCTCCTACGCCGCCGCGATCGTGATCCGCACCTTCGCCGACGCCGACGTCGCCGACCTGGCCGCGGCGGCGCCCGTCCCGGTGGTCAACGCGCTGACCGACGGCCACCACCCGCTGCAGTCCGTGGCCGACCTGCTCACCGTCCAGCAGCACTTCGGCCGGCTGCGCGGCCACCGCATCGCCTACCTCGGCGACGGCGGCAACGTCGCCCGCAGCCTGATGGAGGCCGCGGCCCTCGCCGGGATGGACATCGCCGTCGCGACCCCGCCGGGCTACGCGCCGCCGGACGAGGCCGTGGCGTTCGCGACCGCCGACGCCGAACGGCGCGGCGGAGCCGTCACGCTCACCCACGATCCCGCCGAGGCGGTCAAGGGCGCGAGCGTCGTCTACACCGACGTCTGGCTGTCCATGGGCGACCCCGATGACCAGCGGGAACGCCGTACCAGGGAGCTCGCGCCCTACCAGGTGAACGAGCTCCTGATGACCCACGCCCGCGACGAGGCCGTCTTCATGCACTGCCTGCCCGCGCACCGCGGCCAGGAGGTCACCGCCGGCGTCATCGACGGCGCACGCTCGCTGGTCTTCCGGCAGGCCGCCAACCGGCTTCCCGCCACGCAGGCGGTACTGTACGCGCTGCTCACCGAGCGGCTGGAGGGACGGCGATGAGGATCGTCGCGGCTCTCGGCGGCAACGCGCTGCTGCGCCGCGGCGAGCCACCGGACGCGGCCGTGCAGGTCGGCCACGTACGCGAGGCCGTCCGCGGGCTGGCCGCGCTGGCGGACGGCAACGAGCTGATCGTCACGCACGGCAACGGCCCGCAGATCGGGCTGCTCGCCGTCGAGAGCGCCGCCGACCCGGCGCTTTCGGCTCCCTACCCGCTCGACGTGCTCGGCGCCGAGACGCAAGGGATGATCGGCTACTGGCTGGCCCGCGAGCTGCGCCGCGCCCTTCCCGGACGCGAGATCGTCGCCGTCCTCACCGAGACCGTGGTCGACCCCCATGACCCCGCGTTCGGCGCCCCGGCCAAGTTCGTCGGCCGCACCTACAGCGCCTCCGAAGCCGAGCGGATGCGCGCCGAGCACGGCTGGACCCTCCGTCAGGACGGCGCCGCCTGGCGCCGCGCCGTCCCGTCCCCCGAGCCGCGCGACATCGTCGAACTGCCGACCATCGCACGCCTCACCGATGAGGGATGCCTGGTCATCGCCGCCGGCGGAGGCGGCGTCCCCACCGGCGGCGACCATCGCGGCATCGAAGCCGTGGTCGACAAAGACCTGACCGCCGCCCTGCTGGCGACCCGGCTCAAAGCCGACACGCTGCTGCTCCTCACCGACGTCCCCGCCATCTTGCGCGACCACGGCACCACGCACGCCCGGCCCATCCGCCGCATCACCCCCGACCGGCTGCGGCGCCTGCCGCTGCCGGCCGGCTCCATGGGCCCCAAGGCCGAGGCGGCCTGCCGCTTCGCCGAGCACCGCCACGGCGCCCTCGCGATGATCGGCGCCCTCACCGACGCACCCGCACTCCTGTCCGGAACCGCGGGCACCCGGATTGAAACCCCATGACCGATAGAGCGACAAGGACGAGGAGAACAGCATGAGCGATCAGGTCGATGTGGTGGTCGTGGGCTTGGGGCCGGGTGGCGAGTTCGCCGCGGGCGCGCTGGCCGACGCGGGCTTGGACGTGGTCGGGATCGAGGCGGAACTCGTCGGAGGCGAGTGCCCGTACTGGGGATGCGTCCCCAGCAAGATGATGATCCGAGCCGGGAACGTGCTCGCCGAGGCCGGACGCGTCCCCTACCTGGCCGGTGAGGGGAAGGCGGTCGCCGACTGGAGCCGGGTCGCCGACCGCGTCAGGTCGGAGGCCACGGGCGGCTGGAACGACGAGACGGCCGCCGACCGCCTGGCGGCCAAGGGCGTGCGACTGGTTCGCGGGAGTGGGCGGCTCGCGGGCCCGCGCCGGGTGACCGTCGGCGGACGCACACTCCAGGCCGGGCGCGGCGTCGTCCTGGCCACCGGCTCCAAGCCCCGCATCCCCCCGGTCCCGGGCTTGGAGGGGACGCCGTACTGGACCAACAGGGACGCCATCGCGGCCGAGGAGAACCCCGCCTCGATGCTCGTGCTCGGCGGCGGCGCGATCGGCGTGGAACTCGCCCAGGTCTACGCGCGCTTCGGATGCGCGGTCACCGTCCTGGAAGGCCAGGACCGCTTGCTCGCCCAGGAGGAACCGGAAGCCGGAGAGCTGGCGGCGCAGGTGCTCCGGGCCGATGGTGTCACCGTGCGCACCGGCGCCCGGGCCGTACAGATCGAGCATGACGGCACCTCCTTCGAGGCCCTGCTCGAAGGAGGTCTGGAACCGCTGCGGGCCGAACGCCTGCTGGTCGCGACGGGCCGCCGCACGGACCTGGCCGCTCTGGCGGTCGACACCGTGGGGCTCGACCCCGCCGCGCCGGCCGTGCGCACCGACGGCCAGATGCGGGCCGGAGAAGGGCTGTGGGCGATCGGCGACATCACCGGCCGCGGCGCCTTCACCCACGTCTCCATGTACCAGGCGCAGATCGCCGTCCGCGACATCCTGGGCGAACCCGGCCCCGGCGCCGACTACCGCGCGCTGCCCCGCGTCACCTTCACCGACCCCGAGATCGCGGCCGTGGGGCTGACCGAGCAGCAGGCCCGCGACCAGGGTCTACGCGTACGCACCGGCCTGGTGCCGATCGCCTCGTCCGCACGCGGCCTGATCCACGGGCCCGGCAACGACGGGTTCGTCAAGCTCGTCGAGGACGCCGATCGCGGCGTCCTGGTCGGCGCGACCTCGGCCGGCCCCATGGGAGGCGAGGTCCTGTACGGGCTGAACATCGCCGTCCACACCGAGGTCCCCACCGGTCGCCTCAAGCACATGATCTACACCTATCCGACCTTCCACCGGACCGTGGAAGCCGCACTGCACGCCCTGCACTGATTCCGGCGCCCGATATTTTGAAGTGCGCGGGGGCGAGGCCCTGCTCGTCCTGATCACCCCTCGGCCCTACATGCCTACCAGCCGTTCCTGCCGGATCCACGGGAACTCGAAATTCCACCTCGCCGAGCCCGGCGCGGTCGCAGTGCCCGACGCGCAGCGCGCGGCGCGGCAGGGCACGGCTGATCGAAAGGACCGAACACCGGCGCCTCCTGACGCTCCTCCGCGCCGCCGCCCAGACCGGAGACGTCGCCGCCCTCGTACCGGCAAACCGGCGGCGCGCCCGTGTCACAAACGGCTTGTCCATCTTGTCGTAGCTGTTCGAGGACGGCCGAAGCGAGAGCCGAGGTCAGCGAACAGCGAACAGGGGGCACGCGCATGGGCGATGCCGAGCCGGCGAACCGCTGCGGCTGCCGGTACGACCTCGACCAGGCCGAGGCGGTTCGCCGACATACGGCCGCGTCTGTTCGGTATCGCGTACCGGATGCTGGGCAGCTCCACCGAGGCGGAAGCGCTGCTCCGGGACGGCTGGCTCCGCTGGCAGACCTACGACCGTGCCACCGTGCCACCGTGCCCCTCCCCGCCGCGTTCCTGGCGACGACCCCAACCGGCTCGCCATCAACACCCTGCAATCGGCGCGGGTCCGCCGGGAAACCCCACATCGGGCCGTGGCTTCCCAAAACCGGTCAGCACCGGCGCCGACCGCACCTCGGCGCCGAACGCGGCGGCATCCCGACACCCCGGGCCTGGCTCGCCCGGGTCGCGGGAGGCATCTGCCTGGAACTGCTGGCCTCCACTGCCGCGATCACGGCAGGATCCGGCGGTCTGGCCGGCATCGGGGATCCGGCGGGTCCTCCAGGCCTCCACCACACACCCGACCCTGTCACCGGCCGGACACGGCACCACGCCCGTCGGGGTGGCCCTGACCAGGACATGCTCGACCGGCATGATCGGGTTGCGCGCCGGTTCGCGGCGGCATGCGACACGGGGGACACGGCCGCGCTGAGAGCCGTCCTGGCCCCTGACGCGATCGTGATCAGCGACGGCGGCGGCAAGGTCCGCGCCGCCGTACACCCGACCCAGGGCGCCGACGCGGTTGCCCGTTTCGTCACGGACCTGCTGACCGGCCGGCCTCGCACCGCCGTGACCGCCGCCTCGGTGAACGGCCGTACGGGCCTGGTACTGCGCAGGGGAGGCCAGACGGTGGCGGTGGTCAGCGTGAGCACGGCCGGTAACAAGGTCACCGCCGTTTGGAACGTGCTGAACCCCGACAAGTTGCGCCACTGGCACCGGCCATGAGCACGGCGACCGCCCAATGCCCGTGCTCGAAGATGACCTGCCAGGGGACCCCTGCCACGATCAGCCTGGCCTCCTGACCATGACGAGGCTTGAGATCTGGCTCCACCCCACCAGGTCCATCAGCTTGACCAGATGGGGGGCGACCGAGCGCAGCACCAGCCGCCGATCCTGGAGTCCCAGCCGGCAGGCGGCGGCGGCCAGGGCCCGGAGCCCGCCGACATCGATGAAGCTCAGCCTCTCCACGTCGACCCACACGTCACCGGAACCGTGTTCGACCACGCTGGACAGCGCGGCGGTGAACGTGGCGAGTGTGGTGACGTCGACCTCCCCGTCCACGGTCAGGTACGGTGGCTCGAACACGCCGTCCAGGCGGAGCAGGGTGCTGCGCACCCGCACGCCCTCGATCGCGAAGCCCGAGTCTTCCCAGTCCTGCAACCGGCCGCCACCTGTGCTCACCGGATCGAACGTGCGCTCAACGGTCTGCTCGGTCATGTCGTTTCCCTTGATCATTGGTTCCATGGAGTGCCGCCCACGGTCATGCGAGGCGGCGTGTATGCCCAGTTCGCCGGCATGCCGAGAACGGCGTCACCGCCGGGTATAAGGCTCCGAATCGGCGGTTCCCTGCGCGGGTCGTGCCAGGCGGCCGGAACATCGGGGAAGGACTCGTCATCCGAAGCCGTTTCTGGCCGGCGTCCCTTCGGCTCATACTCAACCTTGATCGCGGTGCTGGCCTCAGGGGCGAACAGAGCACGAACGCGGGGACTTTGGTCCTGTGCCTCTTCCATTCAGCCGGTACCGGATTTCTAACTCTCCGAGCCGATGGCCTCTGCGGATCCGGTGGCGTGCCATTTAGCGTCGCGACAGTGAACCTTTTTCAGTTGGGCCTCCTGAGGGAGCGGAGCCGGGGCCCGATGTGATGCTGGAATGCCGTGCGCGCCATGATGGGCCGGTGGAGCTCGAGCCTTACCGGGGTGAGCCGGTCGCGTACCGCTACCGGATGCTGGGCTCGTTCCACGGGCTGAGGATCTGGCGCAGGAGACGATGCTGCGGGCGTGGAAGGCCCGCGATCGGTTCGACAGCACTCGCGCGTCGATACGGACGTGGCTGTACCGGATCGCCACCAACGCCTGCCTCACCGCCGGGCGATCCCTGTAACGATCGACCACCCCGACAGCCCGGATCGCGAATCACCGGCTCAGCGGCTCCCAATGCGCCAGGGCACCGGAGTCCGTGCGGCTCCGGTGCCCGTTCGGGATGCGCCTTACCTCTTTACGGGGATGCGCTTGGTCTCCTGCTTGGCGGCCTTGGGCAGCGGGACCCTGACGGTGAGGATGCCCTGGTCGTAGGAGGCGGTGATCGTGTCGGGGTCGACGTCGGCGGGCAGCGCGAGCGACCGGGTGAACGCCCCGTAGCGGAACTCCGAGCGGTGCGTGTCCTTCTTGTCGTGCCGTTCGGCGTGGAGGCGCAGCACGCCGCCGGTGACGGTGATCTCGACGTCCTTGTCGGGGTCGATGCCCGGCAGTTCGGCACGGATCACATAGTCACCGTCCTCGATGCCGTTCTCGACCCGGATGGCCTGCGCGAGACCGGGCCGCAGCATCGTGACCGGGGACTCCAGCCAGTCCAGCAGTTCGGGGATCAGCCCGCGCGGTTCCCAGCGCTCCAGTCGACTCATCGTGACCTCCATCGGATGAGGAAATGCTTCCGACCACCAGTTCATTCATATGGAGAGCATCGCGGAAGTAACGCTGTTCCCGTCACTCGAGGACTTTGGTCCTCACCGACCGTCGGCTGCGGAGAAGGGCCTTTGATGTTTCTGCGCGGGCCCTTGGTCTCTACCCGACGATGGTCCGTCCGGCGAGGTTGAACGCATGAAACGTATGCATGCGAGACTCCTCCGCCCCTTCGACCCGCACCCGGACGAACGGACCGACGCGAATGTCCATCCCTTCAACACCGGGGTTCTGTGGTCGAACGCCATCGCGAAGGCGGAGCGTTCCTGCTGCTGCACCGCCGGTCCCGCGGTCGCGGCCGTCCTGGCCCCGGCGGAGGGCAGGCCGGCGGAACTGCTGTTCTGCCGTCACCACTTCATCGCTTCCCGTGCCGCGCTGGAAGCTGCGCACGCGACCGTCTACGACGCCCAAGGCCGGCTCGTCACCAACGGTGACGTCCAGAATCCGTAGGAAGCGGACCTGGGGCAATGGGGCGGCCCGGCCACGACCCCACTCCCACATCTCATGACGACAAGACAGTGACCCGACCTGTGACACTCCGATGCCGGCACGCACAGAAACGGACAAATGCGGCCAGGGCTGTCACAGGCCGAAGAGCTGTTCTGTCATACCTGTCGACCGGACGGCAAAGAATGCCCCGGCGAGCGGGAAGGTTCACCATGAGGATCGTGGTAGTCGGTGGCACCGGCCTGATCGGGTCGAAGCTGGTGACCGCACTGGGCGAGCAGGGCCATGAGGTGGTGGCGGCATCACCGGCGACCGGTGTCGACACCCTGACCGGTGAAGGACTCGCCGACGCCCTGGCCGGCGCGGCCGTGGTGATCGACGTGTCGGACTCGCCGTCCCTGGAGGACGCCGATGTGCTGGAGTTCTTCGAGACCTCCACCCGCAACCTGCTGGCCGCGGAGGCGGCGGCAGGGGTGGGCCACCACGTCGCTCTGTCGGTGGTCGGGACCGAACGACTGCCCGAGCGGGGCTACTTCCGGGCGAAGAGCGCCCAGGAGAAACTGGTCGAAAGCTCGTCCATCCCCTATTCGATCGTGCATGCCACGCAGTTCTTCGAGTTCGCCCGCAGCATCGCCGAATCGGCCGCGAAGGACGGCAAGATACGGATGGCTCCGGTGTTCTTCCAGCCCATCGCCGGCGACGACGTCGCCCAAGCGGTCGGAAGGCTCGCGGTGCGGCCGCCGTTGAACGGGCGGACCGAGGTCGCCGGGCCCGAACGGTTCAGGATGGACAGGTTCTTCCGGCACGCGCTGGCCGGGTGGAACGACCAGCGCGAGGTCCTCACCGACCCGTACGCGCGCTACTTCGGAGCCGTGCTGGGCGAGCGGACACTGCTGCCCGGCGAGAGCGCGCTCCTCGGCAAGGTCAGGTACGGCGACTGGCCGGGCCGGATCGCGGTCGGCAGGGCGCTCCCGGCACCCCTGACCACCTCTCTTCGTCAAGGTCGCGTCTTCTATGCCCGCTACTGAACCAACAGCACGCCGACCAGGGAGAAGAGCATGAACGCACGACGGACGCCGGTCAACGGGCTGGCCTCGGCGGGAATCTCTGCCCTGCGCTACGGGCTGGCCGGCAATCTGCTGTGGATCGGGGCGCTCAAGTTCCAGGACTACGAGGTCTCGAACATCGAGCCTCTGGTCAGTACGGTCGCCGAAGCACTGCGGGCCGATCGCGCCGCCTGGCGATAGGCCACTACGTTGCCGGCTTTCGCCCCCGACCCCGGAGGGAACACGGTGCAACTGGCCGGCAAGTTCGAGGGCGGCACCCTGGGGCGGCTACCCGCTCGCCTCCGGCTGCAACGAGCTCCGCATCGCCGAGGAGACGGTGCCAGGATGCGCCGGAACCGTCTACTCCGCGAGGGGAGCCAGAGGAACGCTCCACCGCAGGGCCGTCCCTCCCCCGGGACGCCGCTCGGCGGTGAACGCCCCACCCAGAGCCTCGGCCCGCTCTTGCATGTTCCGAAGCCCACTGCGGCGGCCGGTGGCGGGGATGCCGATGCCGTCGTCGTCGATCCGCAGCACCAGGTCGTCGCCGATCTCGACGACCACGGCGGCTTCGGTGGCGCCGGCATGCCGGGCGATGTTGGACAGTGCCTCCCGCACCACAGCCAGCAGATGCTCCCCGGTCTCGTCCGGGACGAGGGTGTCCATCAACCCGTCCAACCGCTGGGACGGGGCGAAGCCCAGGCTTTCGGTGGCGGCATCGACCACCGCGTGCAGCCGGCTGCGCAGGGTCTCCTCCTCGTCCGCGGGGGCCTGCAGGGCGAAGATGGTGGAACGGATCTGGCGAGTGGTGTCGTCCAGGTCGTCGACCGACCGCTGGATCCGGGCGGCGACGTCGGGACGATCGGTCATCTTGATCGCGCTCATCAGCGACATCGCGGTGGCGAACAGCTGCTGGATCACCGTGTCGTGCAGGTCCCTGGCGATCCGGTCGCGGTCCTCCAGCAACGCGAGCCGCTCGGCGTCGCGCCGCCGGTCGGCCAACTCGAGCGCCACCGCGGCCTGCGCCGCGAACGCCTCCAGCAGCCGCTGCGCCGAATCGCTGAACGGCGCCCCGCCCGGCGGGTTGACCACCGTCAGCACACCCCGCGCCGCGGCGCCCTGGCCCAGCGGGACCGACAGCAGCGGGCCGACGTCCAACTGCAGCTGGAAACCCGTGTCCCGCAGCCGCTTTCCGGCATCGGCCAGCCGCAGGGGGATTCCGCTGGCGTAGACGCCGCCCCCGAGGGCCTGATCCACGGGGCGGCGCAGATCCTTCAGCGATTTCGCATGCTCACCGTCGGCCGCGACCACCACGATCTCCCCCGCGGCCTCGTCGGCCAGGCTGATCACCGCCAGGCCGGCCCCGGTGATCTCCCGAACCCGCCGCACCACCAGGGCGATCGCCTCATCGGGGTCGGTGCCCGACAGCAGCGTGGTGGACACCTCCGCCCCCGCCTCCAGCCACCGCTCGCGCCACCGCGTCTCCTCGTACAGCCGGGCGTTCTCGATCGCCACCCCGGCCGCCGTGGCCAGCGCGGAGACCACCACCTCGTCCTCCGTCTCGAACGGCCCGCCACCGGCCTTCTCGGACAGGTACAGATTGCCGAACACCTCGCCCCGGACCCGGATCGGCACCCCCAGGAACGTGTGCATCGGGGGATGACCGGCGGGGAAGCCGTGCGACTCGGGGTGGTCGGTGATCTCCGGCAGCCGTAACGGATGCGGCTCCCTGATCAGCAGGCCCAGAATGCCGTGACCCTGCGGCCAGTGCCCGATCGCCTCGACCTCTCCGTCTGACACCCCCACGGTGACGAAATGCGCCAGACGCTCGCCCTCATCGGATATCGCTCCCAGCGCCGCGTACCGGGCCTCGACCAGCGTGGAGGCCGCCTCGGTGATCCGGCGCAGCACCGCGTTCAGGTCCAGCTCGCCACCGATGGAGACCACGGCCTCCAGAAGCGCGTGCACCCGGTCCCGCGTCGCCCGCGCCGCCTCCAGCCGGGTCTGCACCTCCGCCAGAAGGTCGTCCAGCTGAAGCTGCGGCAGGATCAGCCTGGCGTGCTCATCGCCGGAGTCGTGCCCCTCCGGCATCAGCCGATTCCCCCGCGCACGTCAGGCCTCACTTCCTCGCCCACGGGACATCCGCCTCCTGGCAGCTCGCATGGCCCGGTACCGTCAAGCGCGGGCAGTTCCCCTCAACTTCCTCCAATTCCACCACCAGCCATGCTTGGGAACCCTCCCCTGAGCACCCCGCACAGGAACCCGGCCGAATGTGGCCGTGCCGACGGCTCCCGGCACCGTGGCTGACCGAGGTCAGTCGCTCCAGATGCTCGGCGCCCTGGGTGAGGGCCATCAACTGCCGCCGGGCGGGCCTCTCCCCGGCCTGGACCAGCCGGACCCCTCATGCTCGGCCTCGACCTTCAGTGCCCCCTGCCACGCTCAAGACGACAGGGCGACGCACGGCCGCTCGTCCTGGACCGGGTGGTGCCGGCTTCGGCCTGAAGATCGGCGCGTACGCCGCGACGAACCGCGCCACCGATCACTGCAGGCCAGTGGAGACCGCGCCGCTCCTTCGATGCCGTTGCCATCGGAGATGCCCGCGACGTCCGCTGCGAAGAGGTCTTCCAGGGCCACCACGTTGCCCTTCCGGGCGGCGTCGACGAAGGTCGACAGAAGGCGCCGGTGCTCGTCGGCGTCGATCGACTCGCGCCGGGTGGTGTTCAGGTGCTTGCGGGCGCGGCTCACCAGCTGGCGGACGTTGGCCGGGCTGAGCTGGATGATCTCGGCGATCTGCTCGTAGGGGTAGACGAAGGCTTCACGGAGGACATAGGCGGCCCGCTGGGCCGGGGTGAGCTTCTCGAGCAGGAGCAGCAGAGCGAGTTCGAGTGCCTCGCCCTGCTCGGCTCCGGCGGCGGGGTCGGTGCTGGTGTCGATGGGCTCGGGCAGCCAGGGCCCGATGTAGGTCTCACGGCGGGCTCGGGCCGACTGCGCGGTGTTGATGGACAGCCGCGTCGTGATCAGGGTGAGGAACGCCGCCGGGTTGGCGATGGCCGAGCGTTCGGTGTTCTGCCAGCGCAGCCAGGTCTCCTGGACGATGTCCTCGGCTTCCGGTGCGCTGCCGAGCATGCGGTAGGCGATGCCGAAGAGGCGCGGACGCGCTTCGACGAAGTCGGCGGCGGCTTGGTCTAGGCAACTCGTCTGGTCCTGTGCTTCAAGGAGCGTGCTCGCTTGCGCCTTTGACGTTTCCTCGACAGTCATGGCTCCTCCGTTCGATCTGCCGACGAACGCATGTCACCGACACCTCGAACTCTGGCCGGACAAGCCCTTCCGCCGAATCAGGGAGTCCCTGGTGTTGGTCCCTAGGGTGTGCGCCCGCTCCCCAGGGGGCGCGTGGCCCTTCCGCCCCGGCTCCTTGGGAGCACGGCTCGTTCTGGGCAAGGTCTCCCTTGAAAAGGCGCAGCATCGTCGACTGGTTGAGCGCCAGAGGCAGCAGCGCGAACGCGCCGGAATCACGGACCAGGTCGAGGAAGTTCCGGTCCACTTCACGGCAGGCCTCGTCGTCCCACAAGGCCATGACGAAGAAGTTGACGCCCCGGACCCACCGGAGCTGCTCGGCGGGGGCGGTGCCCTCGCTTACGACGGCGGCCACGGCACGTCGCAAAGTCGGCTCGGCCGTCATGGTGTCCTGCGTGTAGAGCAACGACATTGGCGTCGAGCGCGAGATCCGTGGCGCGGGGGGCGCACCGGACGCCAGCGGCGGCTCACGGGTGGCGCCGCGACCTCGGCGATGCGGCCTGCCGATTCGCCGAGCACCGCCACGGCGCCCTCGCGAGGATCGGCGTGGCGCCGGGCGTCAGGCCTGTGGCAGGTCGCCAGGGCGCAAGCGGTACTCCTGGAGCCGTAGCCGGTGATAGTTGTCGGTCTCGCCGACCCATTCCATGCCGATCCGCTCGGCCGTCGCGGCGGCGCGTTCGTTCGCCGGCCGGACGAGCGAGATCACTTCCTCCAGCCCCTGCGCGAACGCCCACCGCGCCACAGCCAGCCCGGCCTCGGTGGCGTAGCCGTGGCCCCACGCCCCGCGCCGCAGCTGCCACCCCATCTCGTACGCCTCGTCGGGGGCCAGCGGCAACAGGGTCGCGCCGCCGACCAGGTCGCCGGCCTCGCGGGTCACGATCGCCCAACGGCCACCGGGTACGACCAGCCGCGCGTCTTCGGCGATCCATCGCTGCAGCAGCGCGCGCATGGCCGCCAGGTCCGGCACCTGATCCATCACCGGGCTGAGCCAACGCGCGACATCGGCGGTGCCGTAGACGCCGAGCGCGGCGTCGGCGTCATCCGCCGACCACGTCCGCAGGACCAGGCGTTCGGAGAGCAGTTCGTGCGTCATCTCGTGTCCCTCGTTGGAGCAGGCCAGACGAGTTGGATGAAGGGTGCGAGGTAGGCGGGCGTTGCCCGCACACGCCAGCGTGACCAACCGTCTTTTGTTGGTCTAGAGCTCTGCCTCGGTGTCCGCGCTCGCGCGGTGGTCTGCGCAGATGATGAGTTCGCAGCGGGTGTGCACCCAGACATGGGGAACGGTGTGGCCGCCAATAGGGCTGCCGTGCTCGGAATGCGCACGGGCGCCGATGACCACTAGTTCGCCGTGTGCGGCTTGTGCGGTCAGAACCTCGCTGGGTTCGCCATAGGCGAATCGGAGGCGGGTGGTGATGTGCTGTGAAAGGGGGACCGTTCGGGCGACCAGATTGCGGAGCCGCAACCACTCCTTGATCGTGCGCAACCGGCGGGAGTCCGGATCGGAGTCCGGCGCGAGAATGCGCACGACGTCCAGCCGGGCGTGCCGGCGCCGCGCCTCGGTGGCGGCCCTGCGCAGAGCGGCGATGGAGTTGGGGGATCCGTCGACGCCTACGATCACGCATCGCTGGGCGGGCAACACCTGCATGGAGGCCTCCTTAATCGATCCCATCCCAGGCGAGTACGCGCGCCGGCCGTAGTGCCGAGGGCCCTGACGAGCAGGGGCCTTTGGTCCTTTCCTGCGCCGGCCCGCCGGACGCCGTGTGCGGCGTCGACCCGCCGTCCGCATCAGTCCGGCCTCGGGACGTCATCAAGGACGAAAGGCCCTACCTGCCCCGGTCGGATTTTCGCAGCATCGGCGGTATCCGGATCGTCAATGGAGCATGGAAATGCGCTCACTGGAAGAACTCCAGGTCCCCCGATTCGCTCCACGAGAACCATCGGCGCTGCCTTCCCGTGATCTTAAAGGTGCAGCTCGCCGTCGGCACAGGTCTCCAGGAGCCGGCGGTTCGGCCGGCACCGAGAGTGGGAGGGACCGGTGACCAGCAGATCGTACGTACTCGTCGGCTACGACGGGTCCCCGGTGAGCGAGGACGCCCTGCGCTGGGCCGTGCGGGAGGCGCGGCTGCGGCGGCTCCCGCTGCGTGTCGTTCATGCCTGGCACTGGCCGTACCCGGCCGAGTACTCCGACTACCAGGAGAGGGAGCTCGTCCAGCGGTCGGGCGAGCATCTTCTCGATCGCGGCGTTCGACTCGCGCACCAGATGGCGCCCGCGCTGCAGGTGCACAAGCAATTGATGGACGGGCCGGCCTATGCCGCGCTGGTGTCCGAGGGACACGACGCCGAGCTGATCGTGGTGGGCTCGCACGGGAAGGGCGAACTGCCCGTGGCGTCCACGGCGATGCGGCTGCCCGCACGCGCGCACCGTCCCGTGGTGGTCGTACGGACGACCACCAGCAGGTTCGGGCGGGCCGTCGTGGGCGTGGACGGGTCGGCGGCCGGCGAAACGGCGCTGGCCTTCGCCTTCGAGCAGGCGGCACTGCGCGGCTGGCGGCTGGACGCGGTCTGTGGATGCTGGGAGCCCGGTGCGGCCGCGGAGGACGACCTCGCGTTGTTCAACGACGAGGACAAGCTCCGGCAGGTCGCCGAAGACCGGCTCGAGCGGGCGATGAGGCCGTGGCTGGCGAAATACCGACATGTGGACGCGCACCTGTCGGTGGTGCTGCGGACACCCCGCGAGGCGATGTTCGAGGCGGCCGAGAGTGCCGACCTGGTGGTGGTCGGCAACCGGGGCGTGGCTGGTCCAGACCCGCTTGAACTGGGTGCGACCAGCGGTGCCCTGCTGCAATACGCCCCGTGCACGGTCGCGATCGTGCAGGCGGAGTGACAATGGCCTGTGGCGTTCGCAGGCCCAGGGCCGGCGAACGCCACAGTGCGAGGATCACGAGTACGGTCAGCGCCGAGCGGTGAGGTCGTCGGTGCGCCATTCGAGGTGGGAGTACGCGGACACGACTCCTTCGACGCGGCGGACGACCTGCAGCAGGGCGGGAATGCGCGAGCGAAGGCCGACCTTGCCGTAAACCTCCACCCGGCCTTGCGACACGGTCACCGTGATGCCCTCCGAGCCGGAGCCGCCGTCTCGGCCGGAGATCTCGGCGCGGACGTCGCGTTCGATCTCTTCGTCGGGCCGCTCGTACACGCGCAGGACGTCGGAGCGGCTCACGATCCCGACCAGGGCTCCGGTGACCGGGTCGATGACAGGGAGCCGGCCGACCCGGTGCCGCCGCATGCGCTCGGCGGCCGCCTGCACCGTCGCCCCCGGGGTGATGGTGCGCACGGGCGTACTCATCAGCTCGGTGGCCGTCGCTCCTTGCGCCTTCTTCTGTTCGCTGTGGCGGCGCGCCGTGGTGAAGGTCGGCTCCCCCTGCGCGGGAGCGGGATCGGCCGGCTTCATGATCAGATCACTGGTGGAGATGATGCCCGCGACCTGGCCGTCAGGACCCAGCACCGGGACCGCGCTGACGCGGCTGTGCCGCAGCACCTCCACCACCTCTTTGTACGGTGCCCGCTCGTCCACGGTCACCACATCGGACGTCATGACGGCCTTGACGGTGGTTTCCATCGAACCCTCCTTCAGGTCGGAGCGCCGGTGCTCTCGCCCCGGTGGACGAGCCGCCCCCGACACCGACTTCACCGTGGAACGCGCCGGCAGGGCGCGCCTACCGACAAAGGTCCCCTGGCCAGTGCGGATGGTCCTGGGGCATCGCCTCGGGCCCCTCGGCCGAATGGTCCGGCTCCGAGAACGGGGCGCCCGGCATTCGCGGGCGGGCGATCCGCACAGCATGGACCTTTGCCTCCGAACCATCCACCGTGCGCGTGCTCCGCCCGTGGGTCACCAAAGGTCCGCTGCCGGCGGGACCTTCGGCCCTCCCGAACCCGGCCCCCCGGTGATCTGCTGGTGGACGGGTCATCGACCATCCCTGAGAAGGAAGTCCCCGATGACAGTGATCAGGTCGCGAGCGAGTGCGTCCGGCCCGCTCGGCCTGTACGGGCCGAGCACCGGATTCCTCAGCCATCAAGGAGCACGAGCATGGACGCTTTCGAGCGGCGGATCGCGGCGTCGGTCCTGGTGATCGGCACCGGAGGAGCGGGGCTGCGTGCCGCGATCGAGCTCGCCGAACGCGGTGTCGGCGTGCTCGCCGTGGGCAAGCGGCCCAAGGCCGACGCCCACACCACGCTCGCCGCCGGTGGCATCAACGCGGCCCTGGCGACGATGGATCCGCAGGACACCTGGGAGCAGCACGCGGCCGACACCCTCCAGGAGAGCTACCTGCTGGCCGACCCGCGTACCGTGCGGATCGTGGCCGAAGGAGCCGCGCGCGGCATCGAGGACCTCGAGCGGTACGGGATGCCGTTCGCTCGCGAGGCCGACGGGCGCATCTCGCAGCGTTTCTTCGGCGCCCACACCTACCGGCGCACCGCCTTCAGCGGCGACTACACAGGGCTGGAGATCCAGCGCGCCCTGGTGAACCGGGCGGCCCGGCTCGACATCCCGATCCTGGACACCGTGCACATCACCCGCCTCCTGACGCGCGACGGCACGGTCTTCGGCGCCTACGGCTTCGACCTCGGCGACGGCACCCGCTATGTCCTCCACGCCGACGCGGTGATCCTGGCCACCGGCGGCCACACCCGGATCTGGCGGCACACCTCCTCCCGGCGCGACGAGAACACCGGCGACTCCTTCCGCCTGGCCGTGCTCGCCGGCGCCCGCATCCGCGACCCCGAACTCGTCCAGTTCCACCCCTCCGGCCTCATCGAGCCCGAGGACGCCGCCGGCACCCTGGTCTCCGAAGCGGCCCGCGGCGAAGGCGGGACGCTGCTGAACGACCTCGGGGAACGGTTCATGGCGCGGTACGACCCCGAACGGATGGAGCTGTCCACCCGCGACCAGGTCGCGCTGGCCGCCTACACCGAGATCAAGCAGGGCCGCGGCACCGCCCACGGCGGCGTCTGGCTGGACGTGTCCCACCTGCCCCGCGAAACGATCATGACCCGGTTGCCGCGCGTCCACCAGACCCTCCTCGAACTGCAGATGCTCGACATCACCAAGGACCCGATCGAGGTCGCCCCCACCGCGCACTACTCCATGGGCGGCGTCTGGGTACGGCCCGACGACCACAGCACCGACGTCGAGGGCCTGTACGCGATCGGCGAGGCCGCCAGCGGACTGCACGGCGCCAACCGGCTGGGCGGCAACTCCCTGATCGAACTGCTGGTGTTCGGCCGGATCGTGGGCGAAGCGGCGGCCGCCTACTCGGCCGGCCTCCAGACGCAGCGCCGCTGCGCGGACGCGGTCGCGCAGGCACGGCACGAGGTCGACGAGCTGCTGGCCTGCGACGGCCCGGAGAACGTGCGATCCCTGCAGCGCGCGGTCCGCGACGCCATGACCGAACACTGCGGCGTCGTCCGCGACGAGGCCGGCCTGCTCAGGGGGCTGGCAGAGCTGGACGCGATCGAGGCACGGGCAGGGGACATCGGCGTCCACCCGGACAACGCCGGGTACCAGGACCTCGCGCACGCCTTCGATCTGAAATCCACCGCGCTGGCCGCCCGGGCCACTCTCGAAGGGGCACTGGAGCGACGCGAGACCCGCGGCTGCCACAACCGCTCGGACCACCCCGCCATCGACGAGTCGTTGCAGGTCAACTTGGTGTGGTCGGGACCGGGCAAGATCGAACGCCAGGAGATACCGCCGGTCCCCGCGGAGATCGCCGCACTCATGCGCCCGGTGTCCTCCACCGGCAAGCTCGTGGAGTAGAGCCCCTCGCCCACGGACCTGCCCGTCCGGCGGCGAACGCCGCGGCGACCGCGCGATGCCGACGGCGCCCACCGAAAGATCCACTTCCGCGATGAGGACGGCACCCCGGAATCGCGGCCGTGGCAGCACCTGAACCGATCAAGGAGACGATATGACAGGCGGCGAACCCATGACGGGCGACAAGGGCACCCGTCCACCGTCATCGAGCCCGCCGGCCGGGGGTCCTCGGTCGGCGGGTCTGCCTGCCCTTCCCCGTCCCGTGGCCGCGGTGCTGGGCGGCGGGGACGTGCTCGGAGCGGCGCATGTCGGTATCGGGTACGCGCTGGAGCAGCGCGGATTCGTCCCGGACCTGATCATCGGAACCTCGGTGGGCGCCCTCAACGGGGCGGTCGCCGCCGCCCACCCCGGCGGTGCCGCGCAGTGGCTGGACCACATGTGGAGCCGGCTGCGCCGCCGTGAGGTGTTCCCGCTCGGCTACCTGCCCTCACGGGCCGGCATCGTCGCCGATCGCGGCCTGCGTCGGCTGATCGCTCGGGCCGGGCTGCCGTCGCGGATCGAGCAGCTGGCGGTGCCGTTCACCGCGGTGGCCACGGACCTGGCCACCGGCGCACCGGCGCTGCTCGATCGCGGAGACCTCGAGTCCGCGCTGCTGGCCAGCGCGGCCATCCCCGGGATCCTGCCCCCGGTGGACCGGGAGGGCCGGACACTCGTCGACGGCGGTCTGGTCGCCTACGTCCCGGTACGGGCGGCCCTGCAGGCCGGGGCGGCCAGTGTGGTGGTGCTGTCCACCGAGAGACGGCCGTGGCGTCCGACCATCCCGCGCCGCCGTGCCGGTGCGATCGCCACCAGGGCCTGGCTGTTGCTGTTACACCATCAGATCGAGCGCGACCTGCACGAGGTGTCCCGGCACGTCCCGACCGTCGTGCTGCCGACCGGCATCGAGGACTGGCCCGCCCCGTGGGACTTCGGCCGCTCGCAGCGGCTGATCAGCACCGCGTCCCTCACGGCGGGCCGCTTCCTCGACGGCCTGCGCATCAGCGGGCCGGGCCTGTATCGGGCCGACGACCGTCCGGTGACATCGGCCGGTCCGGGCGAGGCATCGGCTTCCTCCGTATCGGGGGCCGGCCTGTGAGCACCATCGCGTTCCTCAACATCGCCATGCACGGACGCGTCAACCCGACGCTGCCGGTCGTGGCCGAGCTGGTCCGGCGCGGCCACTCCGTCACCTACCACACCTCACCCGCGTTCGGTGCGGAGATCGAGGCCACCGGAGCGACCGTGCGCCTCTACCCCGGGGGCGACCAGCCGCTCCCCGACCCGCCGACGCCGGTCACGCTGCTGGACGGGCTTGCGGGCACCGCCGTCCGCTTGCTGCCCGACGTGCTCACCGACCTGCGCCGCATCCGGCCCCACCTGATCGTCCACGACTCCGCCTGCTTGTGGGGCGCGGTCGCCGGCCGCGAACTCCAGGTGCCGGCGGCGTCGTCGTTCACCACGTTCGCGTTCAACCGGCATGTGCCCAGCCCCACCCGCGGCTCATGGGACCTGCTGGCCGCGGCGGCGACTTCGCCCCGCACCCTCCGGGGCTACCTGCGGTCGCGCTGGGGGCTGCACCGCCGGTTCGACACGCGCGGATTGCCACTGCTGGACTTGGGGAACATCCGCCAGCCGCTCAATCTGGTCTACACCTCACGAGCATTCCAGCCTTCCGTCGTGGACTTCGACCAGTCCTACCGGTTCGTCGGCCCGAGCATCGGCGCCCGCCCGGCCGACCCGTCGTTCCCGGCCGATCGGCTGCACGACCCGGTGCTGTACGCCTCGCTGGGCACGATCTTCATGGCCGGTCCGCGGCTGCTGCGCACCCTCGCCACCGCGCTCGCCGCGCTGGGCGGCACCGTGATCGTCTCCACCGGACGTACCGATCCCGCCGCGCTGGACCCGTTGCCGGCCAACGTGATCGCCCGCCGCTTCGTGCCGCAACCGGAGGTGCTGGCCCGCGCGGCGCTGTTCGTCACCCATGGCGGGATGAACAGCGCCAACGAGGCCATGTACGCCGGGGTTCCGATGCTGGTAGTCCCGCAAGGCGCCGACCAGCCGATGGTGGCCCGTCGCGTCGTCGAGCTCGGCAACGGCCTGTCGATCCGTCCCCAGGACGTCGCCGAGGACTCCGTGCGTGCCCTCGCCCGGCGCCTGCTCGAGGAGCCCCGGTTCCGGGCCGCCGCGGCCACCCTGCGGGTCGCGCAGCAGGAGGCGGGTGGATATCGGCGCGCCGCCGACGAACTCGAGCGATACCTGCGGGCGTCCGGCCCGGCCGGTCGGCCGGCTCCCGCCGATCCGTCACAGCGAGGCTGACCGATGTCGCCCGTCGTCGTCCTGCTGCTGTTCGCCGGGCTGTCGGAGGCCGCCGGGCGCATCCTGCCCCTGGTAGCGCGCCGACCCGTCGCGTCGCGGGCTTATGTGGTCGGGTTGCTGCTGCTCGGCGCCTTCGTCGATGCCGCCGTGTTCGCGCTGTGGCCGCTGACCGCGTGGACCCTGGCCGAGCTGGTGATGCCCACTCCACCGCCAGGCGCCGGGTTGGTCTGGACACCGGACCTGGTCGCCCCGCTGGTGCTCTCCGCCATCCTTGCGTTCCCGTTGCTCGGGCCCCTGCTCCACCTGCTTCTCTTCGTAGGGGTCGGGGCCGGCCTGGCCGGTCCGCTCGCCGCCGCGACCGGGCTTGGGTGGGGGGCCGCCGCCGGTTGCGTGGCCCTCGCCGGGGTCGGGCTCGGTGTCGCTGTCGAAGCCGTTCGCCGTCTGGTCACGACGATCAGCGCGACCGGGCCGCCGGAGTCGATCACATGAACGATCTCCTGTTCTGGGTCGGCGGGTTCGGGCTGGCTCTGCTCGCCGAGGCTCTGCTGGCCCGCCACGAAGTGCTGGCCTACGGCGCCGGCTGGCGGACCTCCACCACCATGCTCCCGGAGGGCGTGCCCTATGCCCGGGGTGCGGCCCCTGATCGTCCCCCGGATGCCTACCTGGTGTACCTGGACGGCATCGGGAAATTCCGTTTCCGCGACAGCCGGGACGGCGGCCAGCTGGTCAAGGCCCTGATCGACAGAGCGCCGGAGCTGCGGGTGCTGGGTCAGGTGCAGCCCTACTCGCCGCTGGCCGAACCGCTTGCCAGCCGGCCGGTGTGGGCGTGGCTGCGCCGCCGCGTCGGGCTGCTGCTCTTCCTGCACAATGTCATGCAGACCTTCGTCGCCGCCGACCACCGGTACCGCCCCCTGTACGCCCGAGCCGTCGGCTCCCAGATCGCCACCCAGCTTCGGCTCGCCGGCTACCAGCCCGACAGCGGTATCCCCGTGGTGCTGCTCAGCTACAGCGGCGGCGCCCAGGTCGCCCTCGGCGCGGTCGGCGAACTGCACACCCGGCTACGCTCCCCGATCCTGTTGATCACGCTCGGCGGGTTCCACAACGGCGCCAACGACCTCGGCCATGCCCAGCGCCTGCATCGGCTCACCAGTGCGAGCGACCGGATCGAGCGGGTCGGCACCTGGATCTTTCCTCAGCGCTGGCGGCTGTTCCGCCGTAGCGGATGGAACCGGGCCCGCCGCGCCGGGAAGGTCACAGTGCATCGGCTCGACCCGGCCACCCACGTCGGGCCGCGCAGCTACATCAGCCCGAAGGCCCGACTCCCCGACGGCCGCAGCCACCTCGACCGTACCGCCGACACCGTGATCGCGCTCATCCGCGCCCGCCGCAGCACGACCGCGGCGACAGACGACCCGCCGCCATGAGGGTGCCCTCACCGTCCTCGTCCTCCCGGCCTTCTCCGCCTGGAACGCCTCACTTCAGATCAAGCCCCGGCCCCGCCCGTGATGAGCACGGCGGCCACCGAATGCACGGATTCTGGCGGCTCTGTCGGTGATCTCCTCTATGGTGCGTCGACATGACCGAACCTGCAGGAGCGGACGAGAACGCCCTGGTCGTGCCGGACACCTGGCGCCGCGTCCACCACCCGCGCCGCGACCGTCCGGGCGTGCCGGTGCCGCCCGCCCCCGACCCGGCCGCTGCCGAACGCGTGCGGCAGCTGGTGGACGGCGTCCGGGACGACATCGAGGACATTCTCGCGCTGCCCGGCACCCCGCCGCCGATCGCCGGCGCGGCCCGCGCCCATCTGCGCGGCGAGCGTGACCCGCTCGGCGCGGCGGCGGTCGCGATGGCCGCCGCCGTCCTGAACGGGCTGTCGCGCAGGGACGATCGCCTGTTCACGGCCGTGTGGGTCGCCGAGCACGGCGTCCCCTATGCCGCCTCGGCGTTCGTGGAGCTGGGCGGCATCAATGCCAGCTTCGACGTCGTCGGCATGGAACGCCGCTGGAACGGCATCCGGTACGGGCCGGTGTCAGGGACGTGGAGCCCCTGGGTGCTGAGCCGCGAGACCGCCCGGTGGCTGCGCACGCACCTCGCCGCCTCCTCCGACGACGTGTACGCCGAGGCCGTCGAGGGCCTGGCACGGCGGCGCGAGCACCTGCTGCAGCGGCTGCTCGGCGCCTACCTCGCGCCGACCCGCCGCGACTGGGTGGAGGAGCTGTGCGCCGATCCCGGCCCGCCGGCCATAGGCATCGGGGAGCGGTGGATGCTGCTGTGCGCGCTCGGCGAGCCGCACCAGCTCACCGCGTTCCCCGATCCCCTCGACTACGCCAACCGCAGCCTCGATGTCATCGCCTCGCTGATCAACGGGGTCGGCTTCGAGCCCCTCGTGCCGCTGCTGGCCGGCGCCGCCGACGACGCGAACTGCGGCGCCGACGTCCTGCGCACCCTCCTGGACGTCCTCGCTGTGCTGCCCTCAGACGACGCGTTCCGGGCCCTCGCCGACCGGGCGGGCCGCCCCACCGTCCCGCCCGCCGTGCTGGCCGCCGCCCGCCGCTTTCCGGCCCGCGCGATGCGCCTGCTGCCGCAGGCGGCCGCCCCGGAGGCCGCCGGCCTGCTGCCCGCGCACGTCCGCGCGCATCCCGAACTCGCCGAGGAGATGCTCCCCGGCCTTCCCGCCGCCGCGCAAACGGCGATCCGGGCGATCCGCGACGCGAGCACGAGCCTCCCGCAGGCCACGGACCTGCCGCCGCTGCTGGCCGAGCCGCCGTGGACCCGCCCCCGCGCCAAGACCAAGCCGGTCGTCATCAAGGACCTGCCCTCGCCCGGCACCCGCGCCGTCACCTGGGAGCAGGGCGAGCGCGAGGCGTGGCTGGCCGAGACGCCCTTCCTGTGGCAGTGGGCCGACCGGCTCGACCCCGAGGAGCAGGCCGCGCAGTTCGCGGCCGGAACGCTGGTGAACCACCACCAGCCGGTGCTCTTCGTCAAGGGTCCGGAGGACCTGGTGCGCCCGCTGCTCGCGGGCTGGGAGCCCCCGGACGTCTGGGAGCCGGCCGACTGGATGCGGGTCGTCGTCGCCCGCTTCGAGGCCGACGCCGCCGGCGCTGCCCTGTTCGCCGCACGCCGCAACCCCGCCGGGAACGTCGCCGGGATTCTGCTGCCGCTGCTCACCGACGAGATCGCGCGGACGATGGCCGACTGGCTCGCCCGCCTCAAGACCGCCGGGCGGACGGCCCGCGCCTGGTTCGCCCGGCACGGCCTCGCCGCCGTCCCCGCGCTCCTCCCTGACGCGCTCGGCAAGGCCGGCGCCTCCCGCCGTGCCGCCGAGGCGGCCCTGCGCCTGCTCGCCGGCCGGCACGGCGCGGAACCGATCGTCGAGGCCGCCCGCGTCCACGGCGACAAGGCCGCCGCCGCGATCGAGGCCATGCTCGCCGCCGACCCGCTCGACAACCTGCCCAGGAAGATCCCGGCCGTCGACTGGGCCGACCCGCGCGTGCTCCCGCGGATCCTCCTGCGCGGCCGCGCGCACGCCCTCCCGGACGACGCCACCGGGCACGTCCTGACGATGCTGGCGATGTCCACGCCCGGCGACGCGTACGCGGGCGTCCAGGCCGTCCGCGAGCTGTGCGACCCGGCGTCGCTCGCCGAGTTCGGCTGGGCGCTGTTCCGCTGGTGGGAGACGTGCGGCGCCCGGCCCGATGACGGCTGGGCGCTCACCCAGCTCGCCCTGATCGGCGATGACGAGACCGTCCGGCGCCTCACCCCGGTGATCCGGGCATGGCCGGGGGACGGCGGGCACGCCAAGGCGGTGACCGGCCTGGACGTCCTCGCCGCGATCGGCACCGACACGGCGCTCATGCACCTGCACGCGATCGCGCAGCGGGTGAAGTTCAAGGCGCTCAAGCGCCGCGCCCAGGAGAAGATCGGGGAGGTCGCGGCCGAGCTCGAACTGACCGCCGACCAGCTCGCCGACCGGCTCGTCCCCGACTTCGGCCTGAACGCCGCCGGTACCCTCACCCTCGACTACGGCCCGCGCCGCTTCACGGTCGGGTTCGACGAGCAGCTCAGGCCGACGATCACCGACGAGGACGGCACGGCACGCAAGTCCCTGCCGAAGCCCGGCGCCAAGGACGACCCCGAGCTGGCCCCCGCCGCCTACAAACGGTTCTCGGCCCTGAAGAAGGACGTCCGCACGGTCGCCGCCGACCAGCTCACCCGCCTCGAAACGGCCATGGTCACCCGCCGCCGCTGGCCCTTCGGCGAGTTCCGCGACCTCCTCGCCGGGCACCCCCTGGTCCGCCATCTCGTGGCACGCCTGGTCTGGCTCGCCGAACACGACGGCCAGGTGATCGCCTTCCGCGTCGCCGAGGACGGCACCTACGCCGATGCCGCCGATGACGCCGTCACCCTTCCCGAGCGGGCCGGGATCGGCATCGCCCACCCGCTCGACCTCGGCGGCACCGTCCCCGCCTGGGGAGAACTGTTGGCCGACTACGAGATCATCCAGCCTTTCCCGCAGCTCGGCCGTACCGTCCACACCCTCACCGACGCCGAGCGCGAGGCCGGGCACCTGGAACGCTTCGCGGACCTGAAGGTCCCGGCCCGCGCCATCCTCGGCCTGACCGGCCGCGGCTGGGAGCGGGGCGCGCCGCAGGACGCGGGCGTCGAATGCTGGATCTCCCGCCGCGTCGGCCCCGGCCGCCACGTCGTCATCGACTTCGACCCCGGCTTCCCCGTAGGCGACCCCGACGGCATGGGCGACCAGACCATCGACGGCGTCCGGCTCCGGGCGCGGCCCGAGGACACCTACTTCGGCGTACGGGACGGCGACACGTCCCTGCGCTTCGGCGACCTCCACCCCGTGACCGCCTCCGAGATCCTCGCCGACCTGCACACCCTCCTCTAGAGACTGACGCCGCGCGCGACCGCGGGAGCCGGAATCCGGACTCGGGCTGTGCCGCAGCCACAGGACGAACGCCCCGAGGGCGTCTACCCCGACGCCGGAGGGATGAGCACGACCGGGCAGCGTGCATGGTGGAGGACAGAGTGGTTGACCCGCCCCAGCGCCATCCCGATCCGGCCATGGCGCTCATGGGCTCCGACCACGACCAGCGCGGCCTTCTCCGATGCGGCGACCAGGGCCCGCGCCGGCGTACGGTCAGCCAGCACGGGCGTTACCGCCACGTCCGGGAAACTCGACGACCAGCCGGCCAGCGCCTCCGACAGCTCCATGTCCTCTACCAGGCGCTGGTGGGGTGATCCGAGATTCCCGCCCATGGCGTGCAGGGCCATCAGCCGCGCTCCGCGCAGTGCCGCCTCCCTGAAGGCCCACTCCAGCACGTGCGCTTCGGGATGCCGGCCCTCGACGCCCACCACGATTGTGGCCGGCGCGTCCGCCGGGAAAGGCGCGGTCTGCGGAACGACCAGCACCGGGCAGTGCGCATGCGCCGCGACGTGCAGGCCGACCGTGCCGAACAGCAGGTCCTCGAAGCCGCCGATGCCGCGCGCCTCGACGGCCACCAGGGACGCGTGTTCACTCTCGGCGACGAGCGCGTGCCCGGCCTCTTGAGCCCATAGCCGCGTCTGGACGTCGACGAGGTCGGGAGACTGCTTCAGCGCGTACTGGCGTGCCTCGTTCAGCAGGGCATTCCGTTCATTCTCAAGGTGCTCGCGGGTGGCCTCGGGCACGTCGCCGTCCCGCACCAGGGCCCGTGAGCCGTGCGCCAGGCGCAGCGGTAGCCCGTGCAGGCGGGCGTGCTCGATCGCCCAGTCCAGCGTTTGCCACGCATGGGCGGAGCCGTCGATTCCGACGACGACCGGAGTCCGCATGATCAGTTTCCTTCCGATGGGTCACTCAAGACGCGGTTTCGCTGACCACGACCTCGTCCGCGCCACGAAATGGCCCTCCTGTCCGTCCTCAGGCTCTGGTCTCCAGACAACCGCCCGGGAATCCGGCCTGGGAGAGGCGAAGGACCGCTCCCGCGAGGACCTTGGCCATGGAGGGGCCCGCCGGACTCGGGCCCTCCACCACCCAGCCGCCGGCGTCGCGCCCCTCGGCAACGCAGGGCGGGGCCGATGCCCCTACGCACGATCGCTTAGGCCGTAAAGCCGCAGGTGGAGTGACCAAGGTCCCTGGGGGCGCGCATGCCCCCGGGCGAATGCTGGAGGGCAATGGCCCTCTCATGAGGAGGCTCGAATGCCCGGCATCACTCCGAACGAACTCGACATCCAGATCACCACGACCAAAGGCCTGGGCGAGGAGGATGTTCGCCGCGCCCGTGAGACCATCGCCTGGGCGCTGGCCCATGTGACGCGTCCCGTCCTGTACGCCGAGGCCACTCTCAGCGTCTTGAACGAGCCCGCCGCACCACGGCCCAACCTGGTCTCGCTACGGGTCGACCTCAACGGGATGCCGATCAACGCCTACGCTGCGGCGGCTTCGATGTCCGAGGCCATCAGCATGGCGGGGTACCGCCTGCGCGCCAGGGTCGAGCACACGGCTCAGCTCCGCGAGACGCAGCGCATGAAGGGCCGCACGACCAAGCCCGAGGCGGCCCCGGAGGGAGGCGCACAATGAGCGTGCGCGTCGGCATCAACGGGTTCGGCCGTATCGGCCGCGATCACCTGCGCCGCGCCCTGCAGGAGGGGCACAACGTGGCGGCGATCAACGACATCGCCGGCACCGCCGCACGGTTGTGAACGCGATTCCTCCCGATCATGGGTGATGATGGCTTGGGACACCACCGTGCCGTGCAGGCCGCAAGGGCGGCCGATGCTCCCCTGAGGCGCGAGAGGCACTGTCCAATATCGCCCGGCATGCCGGCGCCACCGAAGCCGCCGTGGTCGTCGAGATCGGCGACGACCTGGTGCTGCGGATCGAGGACAACGGCATCGGCACCACAGAAACCGGCCGCCGCAGCGGGCTCCGCACCATGCAAGAGCGGGCCGAGAGTCTGGGCGGCTCGTTCACCGCCGGCCCGCGGCCTGGAGGCGGCACGGTCCTCCGTTGGAGCGTCCCCCTCCACAACGGCGCGGAGTAGACGGTCGGGGGACGTGGACGGCGCGTCCGCTGTCGCCGATAAAGTGGCCGGTTCCTCTCCGCGAGAGTCCGGTGCTGCCGTCTTGGTAGAGCGTCGTGGCTCCGCGCTTCCCAGGCCGCCTCCGCTGGCACGGGGCGGCCTGGGAAACCGTGGAGTCTGGTTGCTCGATGGGTACGAGGGTGCCGCTCAGCCCTTCTCGTAGCCGGCGGCCTCGAGGATGGTGGCGGCCACCGGGCCGGGCTGGGAGGCCGCGATCGCATGCGACGCGCCCGTGAGTTCGCGGGTTCCCCGCGAGGAGGCGCGCTCTGCCATGAACCGCAACAGCTCGACCGGGATGTTGAGGTCGCGGTCGCCGAAGACGAACCAGGACGGCGTGGTGCGCCAGGCCGGTTCGCTCACCGTCAGCCCCTCGGTCAGCGCCTGCTCGGTCACCGGCCGCTGGGTCACCGCCATCAGCGCGGCCTCGTCCGCGTCGAGATCGGCGCAGAACTGGTGGTGGAACTTCTCCTCGGCGATGCGGAGCTCGTTGCCGCCGGAGGCGAGCGGGTAGCCGACCAGCGCATCGCCCAGGGTGCTGCCCTCGAACTTGCCGGCCAGCTGCACCGCGTTCTCCCCGGGTTCGGGCGCGAATGCGGCGACGTAGACCAGGGCGCGGACCGCGGGATTGCCGGCCGCGGCCTCGCTGATGACCATGCCGCCGTAGGAGTGTCCGGCCAGGATGACGGGCCGTTCGAGGCCGGCGATCACGTCGCGCACGTAGGCGCCGTCGGTCGCGACGCTGCGCAGCGGATTGGCCGCCGCGATGACGTCCAGCCCGCGTTCACGCAGCTGCCGGGCCACCCGGTTCCAGCTCGCCGATTCGGCGAAGGCTCCGTGGACCATGACAACGATGGGTTCCTCGGTGGTGCTCATGGGTTCACCTTTCTGTGTTCCGGTCTTCGGGGCGCCCTTCACCCCTCGGCCACGACCTCGCCGTACCGGTCGTGGCCGACCAGGACGCCTGAATCCCTGCTCAGGATTTCTCCATGCCTTCCGGTTCACCTCCCATCCCAAGCCCTCCGAGATGGCGCACGTAGGGGCGAAGGACATCGACCGGAGGGACCTACGGCCGTCAAGGGCCGTAGGCCCGCCCGGAGTCCTTGACGGTTCTTGACTGCGACGTCCGTGACCGCGACCGAACTCCGGTGCACTGGGACCCCGCCAGCGTGCCCGCCGCCAACGATCAGGACCTTGGTCCTCAAGACCCCGGGACCTGCGGCCTTCCTGGCGGCCCGAGCGCCCGGTAGCGTCCATCACAGTCGATCCACGCGATCCACCAGCGGCGAGGGGAACGGTGCCATGGGCGGCGGGACCGGGGAGAGCATCCGGGTGTTCCTGATGGACGATCACGAGGTCGTCCGCCGGGGCGTGGCCGCCCTGCTGTCGTCCGAGGACGACATCGAGATCGTGGGAGAGGCGGGCACCGCGGCTCACGCCCTGGCCCGGATCCCCGCGGCCCGCCCGGACGTGGCCGTGCTGGACGTGCGCCTGCCCGACGGGGACGGCGTCACGGTCTGCCGCGAGATCCGCTCGGCCATGCCCGAGGTCGCCTGCCTCATGCTGACCTCCTTCGACGACGAGAGCGCGCTGTTCGACGCCGTCATGGCCGGTGCCGCCGGCTACGTGCTCAAGCAGATCCACGGTTCGGACCTGGTCGGCGCGGTGCGCACCGTCGCCTGCGGTCAGTCCCTGCTCGACCCTCGTTCCACCGCCCGCATGTTGCAGCGCATCCGCGAGCGCCAGGAGCGCAAGGACCCGCTGCAAGCCCTTACCGACCAGGAACGCCAGATCCTCGAGCTCATCGGGGAGGGACTGACCAACCGGCAGATCGGCGAGCACATGTTCCTGGCCGAGAAGACCGTGAAGAACTACGTCTCGAACCTGTTCGCCAAGCTGGGCATGCAGCGCCGCACCCAGGCGGCCGCCTACGCGGCTCAGCTCAAGGCCGAGGCCGCCAAGGGCCAGGCCCCGGAATGACAGGCCGGAAACGCCCCCCGCACCCGGACAGCAGGGCTTGCGGCACCTCCAGACGGGACCTTCGCCTCTGATATCCGGCCTTGCGCGGACGCGAGGCTGGAGGCGTGACGATGACGACAAGCCCCGGCCCGCCGTACCAACGCAGCACATCGGAGGTGGCGAGTGCCCTGGGTACCGACCTCGGCCGCGGGCTCACCTCCGGGGAGGCCGCCGCGCGGCTGGCCGCGCACGGGCCCAACACCCTCCCGGTGGCGCGGCGGCGCGGGCCGGTGCTGCGCTTCCTCCTGCAGTTCCACAGCCCGCTGATCTACGTGCTGCTGGTCTCCGCGGTCATCACCGCCGCCCTGGGCGAGCATGTCGACGCCTCGGTGATCCTGGGCGTGGTGATCGTCAACGCGATCGTCGGGTTCGTCCAGGAGGCGCGCGCCGAGCGGGCGCTGGCCGCACTCGCCGCGCTGACCCGTACCGTCGCCACGGCCGTCCGGGACGGGCGCCCCACCCGCGTACCGTCGGACGCCCTCGTCCCGGGGGACGTGGTGGCACTGGAGGCCGGTGACAAGATCCCCGCCGACCTGCGCCTGGTCCGGGTCGCCGAGCTGAAGGTGGACGAGTCGGCGCTGACCGGCGAGTCCGCCCCGGTGGCCAAGGATCCCGCTCCGCTGGGGGAGGCCGCGCTGGCCGACCGGAAGAACATGGCCTATTCGGGGACATTCGCCACCTACGGCGCCGGTACCGGCATCGTCACCGCCACCGGCGCGGACACCGAGATCGGCCTGGTGCACCGGCTCGTCGACCAGGCGACGTCCGTCCAGACGCCGCTGACGCGCAAGATCGCCCGGTTCAGCCGGGTGGTGACCGTGGCGATCCTCGTCCTGGCGGCCGTCACGTTCACCGCCGGGGTGCTGCGCGGGCAGCCCGCCGCCCAGATGCTGACCGCCGCGGTGGCCCTGGCGGTCGGCGCCATCCCCGAAGGGCTCCCGGCGGTCGTGACGATCACCCTGGCGTTCGGGGTGGCCCGCATGGTGCGCCGCAACGCCATCGTCCGCCACCTCCCGGCCGTGGAGACTCTCGGCAGCACCACCGTGATCTGCACCGACAAGACCGGGACGCTGACCCGCAACCAGATGACCGTCACCGGCATCGCCGCGGGCGGCGACCTGTACGAAGTGACCGGCATCGGGTACGCACCGCACGGCGAGATCGTCCTGGACGGCGCACCGGCCGACCTGGCCGCGCACCCGGCGGTACGCGAGTGCCTGCTGGCCGGGCTGGCCTGCAACGACGCCCGGATCACCGACAACGGGGAGGGCCTGGTCGGCGATCCGACCGAGGGCGCACTGGTCGTCAGCGCGGCCAAGGCGGGCATCGGCGAGGCCCCCGAACGGCTGGACACGATCCCGTTCAGCTCCCAGCGCCAGTACATGGCCACCCTGCACCCGGGCGGCACCGTCTACGTCAAGGGTTCGGTGGAACGGGTCCTGGCCATGTGCGACGCCCAGCTCGGCCCGCGCGGCGAGATCGAACCCCTCGACCGGGACGGCATCACCGAACTGGCTCACGCCTACGGCGACCAGGCCCTGCGCGTGCTCGCCTTCGCCCGCGCCTACACCGATCCTGCGGCCGACCGGCTCGACGACCTGCCCCGGCTGGTCTTCCTGGGGTTGCAGGCCATGCACGACCCGCCCCGGGACGAGGCCGCGCGCGCCGTCCGCGCATGCCGGACCGCGGGCGTCCAGGTCAAGATGATCACCGGTGACCATGCCGCCACCGCCCGCGCCATCGGTGAGCGGATCGGCCTGCACGGCCGGGTCATGACGGGGACGGACCTGGCCGCCTGCCCCGATGCCGAGCTGCCCGGCGCGGTCGAGGAGACCGCCGTGTTCGCCCGGGTCTCCCCCGAGCAGAAGCTCCGCCTCGTCCGCGCCCTGCAGAGCCGGTCGCACGTCGTCGCGATGACCGGGGACGGCGTCAACGACGCGCCCGCCCTCAAGCAGGCCGATATCGGAGTGGCGATGGGACGCGGCGGCACGGAGGTCGCCAAGGAGTCGGCCGACATCATCCTCACCGACGACGACTTCGCCTCCATCGAGGCCGCCGTCGAGGAGGGCCGCGGCGTCTTCGACAACCTGGTCAAGTTCATCGTCTGGGCCTTGCCCGCCAACATCGGCCTGGGCCTGGTGCTGATGGCGGCGATCCTCGGCGGCGGCGAGCTGCCGTTCCTGCCCGTCCAGGTGCTGTGGCTGAACATGACCGCCGTACTGGTACTCGGCCTGCCCTTCGCCGTCGAACCCCGCGACGAGAACATCATGCGGCGCCCGCCCCGCGACCCGGCCCTGCCTCTTGTCACCCGTCCTCTGACGGCCCGCATCCTCCTCGTCTCGGTGATCATGCTCGTCGGCGCCTTCGGCCTCTTCCACTGGGAACAGGCCGACGGCGCCTCCCTCGACCAAGCCCGCACCGTCGTGGTCAACGTCTTCGCGGCAACGCTGCTGGCCTACCTGTTCAACTGCCTGTCGCTGGACCGGCCACTGCTGTGGCGCGGCGTCCGCCGCAACCCCTGGGTCGGCGCAGGCGCCCTCGCCCTCATCGCCATCCAGGTCCTCTACACCTATGCGCCCGTCATGAACGACGTGTTCGGGTCCGCACCCCTCGCCGCCCCGGCCTGGGCACGCATCGCCACCGTGGCCGTCCTCACGTACGCGGTCGTCGAACTCGCGAAGTGGACGTCGCGCCCGCCGCGCACCACGTCCGACCCGAAATCAGGGACTTTGGTCCCTGACAAGGGTTCCGCGAACCAGGAAGCCTAAGGCAATGCCACTCGACCACGGCGGGCTGGAAATCCTTGACACCGGGGAATGCCGGACCCTGCTCGCCGCCACCCCGCTCGGACGCGTCGTCTTCACCGACAGCGCCCTGCCCACCGTCCAGCCGGTCAACTACGTCCTCGCCGAGGGCGACGTGATCATACGCACCCATCCCGCGTCCCGGCTCGCCACCGCCGCCCACGACGCCGTCGTCGCCTTCGAGATCGACGACTACGACGCCGCCGCCCGCACCGGCTGGTCCGTCGTGGCCATCGGGAAGGCCCGGGGGGTGTCCGACCCGGCCGAGCTGGCCGTCCTCCGCGTCCTCCCCCTCCACTCGTGGGCGCCCGGTGAACGCGATCACTACATCCGCATCCACCCGCAGATCATCTCCGGCCGCCGCACCCCGGAGCGTCCGAGGGTTCCATCCCAGACCAGGGACGACGGTCGTCCCGAGCCCCCGCGACCGGGGTAGACACCGCCGCCCTGCCGTAGGCCCGAGCGCCACATCAGCTCGCGGAGCGGGTGTCGAAGCAGCTGATCCACGCGGTCGGCCGCCGGCCTGACGCACTTCCACCCAAGCCCTGCATGGAGGAACGATGAGCACCCCGAGCGGCGACAACGACTTCCTGCACGATTTCGAAGCCGAGGTCGAGGCGGAACTGAACCTGGCCGAGGCGAGCCGTCCGCAGGAGAGCATCGGCCTGCCGCCCTCCCAGTGGCTGTTCGACCCGATGGACGTCGAACGCGACGAAGTAGGCCTCCGCGGCCTCCTTGGCGCAGCCGAAGCACTGGAAAGCGACACCCGCCCCGACGAAAACGCCTAGCCCCCGGGACCGAGGGTGAGGCAACGGCACGCAGCCGGACTGTTGGCTCGGTCAGCCGCGCTCTGACTGGCTCGGCCATGTCCCGCCCCCTCACCCCGAAGCGATCACATCGCGTCCAGCAGCGCCTCGGCACAGCCACCGGTGACGTACCGCGAGGCACCGATGATCTCGTTGTCGCCGCGAACGGTCGCGTCGTGCAGCTCACGGAATCGGGCGCGCCTGGTCCCCGCGTGACAGCGGCGCTGAGGGCGAGCGACACGCACGTCCTGACGCCGTACCGGGGCGCGGCAAACCGGAGTCTCAAAGGACGCCTATTGCGCACACGTGCGTCTGCGCGGGCCGGGCGAGCGCGCCAATGCCCAGCTCAAGACATGGCGCATCTTGCGCAAGCTACGTTGCTGCTCTTGGCGCACCAGCCGCATCACCAAGGCCGTCCACACGCTTCAACTCCGCGAAACAGCCCCGATTACTTCGCCCGTTCCGGGACGCCCGCATTTCGTGTCGAAAGTGCCTGCCTTGCCCGGCTGGGACTGAGTCGCCCCGACGTACAGCCCGCAGAAAGGTCCCCGCTGGAACCAGTTACCTTGGCCATGGGCGTCCCCCGTCCTGCGGATTCCGGGCGGGTTCCGCAGGACGGGGGCGGGTTACGGGGTCAGCTGGTCGCTCTTGCCGCTTTCTCGATGACCCATGCGACTGTCTCCGGCTTGGAGATCATCGACAGGTGCCCGGCGTCGACGGAGGTGGTGTGGGCACCGGCCCGCCTGGCCATGAAGGTCAGCTGGGCGGGCGTGATGACCCGGTCCCCGGTGCCGATCACGGCCCACGACGGGATGGTCTTCCAGGCCGGAACCCCAGAAGGCTGCCCGAAGGAGCCGGCCACCAGTGGCCGCTGGGAGGCGGCGATGACCGCGGCCTGGCGGGCGGGCAGGCCGGTGGCAAAGCAGCCAGGGACCAGGCTTGGCTTGATGTAGAGGTCCACGTCGCCTTCCGGCGCGCCGGGGTAAGGCACGAAGGTGAAGATATCGGCAGGGTTTTCGGCTACCAGGCACGATCCGGCGGCCAGTTGCCCGATGGTCTCTTCTTGGTCCGGGATGAACGCGTCCACGTAGACCAGCGCCTTGACCTGTGGGACGCCGACGGCGGCGTTGGTGATGACCGCCCCGCCGTAGGAGTGCGCGACCAGGACCACCGGCCGGCCCGCCAGAGCCGCGTTCTGGGTCAGGAAGGCGTGCAGGTAGGCGGAGTCTTGCGGCAGCCCGCGCAGCAAGTTGGGCGGGGCGTATACGGTGAAGCCGTTCTCCTGCAATCGCTGGACGACCTTGCCCCAGCCGGACGCATCCGCCCAGGCGCCGTGTTCCAGCACGATGACGGGCTTGACCCCGCGGTCCCAGTGGCTTGATGGGCGGGCGACTGCCTGGCTGGTCATGGCCATGACGCCGACCAACGCCAGGACCGCGGCAAAAACGGTCAGGCGTAGCTTGTTCGGTCGCATTGTTCGGACGAGGGTCATCGGTCATCCTTCCCAGTTATCGGGATCAGGTGATATTCCACGCGGCCGCGAACTCCCGGACAGACTTTCTCCTTCCGAGCGTGGGGACCTCCGGGTCGCTCGGAGCTTGTTGTTCGAGCCGAAGACAAGGCCGACGGCGGTGGCAGTCGACTTGACCTGGCCTGTACGTATAGTTCGACCGAGCAACGACGCGTTCTGTGACAGATTCCGCGCAGAATTCGCCCCTCATTGGGAAGTCGGCGCTCCATCACCGTCAGCAGTGCCAACGGTCACCGCTTGTTGACGTTCTTCAGCCTTGGCCCGCTCGAATATTCGGTTACGTGGTCTGAGCTGGGGTTATGCGGCGCCGTGAAACCCGCTGGTCGGAGACCTGCGCGATCAGCGTGTGGGGTTCGTCGATGACCGATCCGCACGACCATTTGCGTCGGGCGGCCGGTCCGGGGCGGGGGTGCGGTGGCCGCGTCGTAGACCGCCCCGAGGGTGGCCGTTCTCTTGCGGGCGTGTTTCTCCCCGGCGGCCGGCCGGGTGCGGAAGGTGCGCGTGGCCCAGGCGGCCGCTCAAGCGCAGCCATCGGTCCGGCGCCGTGCTGATCGACTGCGAGACCGGCGCCGCGCTCGACCTGCTGGACGGCCGGGGACGCTGGCGGACCGGCTGCCCACCCCGAAGTGGAGGTGGTCTGCCGGACCGCTCGGAACCCTTCGCCGCGAACTGCTGGACCGGTCCTCATCCTGGGGAACCGTTCTGACTCACTCCGATCTTGCCGGGGCGGTCGACGCCTTGGTTAGCTGCCCTGGTCGGCATGTGCTGAATCGGGGCGGGGATGGGGCGTGGGGATGCGATCTGAGGCGGCGCCGGCGCTGTTGAACCGGGAGCGGGAACGGGCGGCGCTTGACGGCCTGCTGAGAGATTTGCGGTCAGGGCACGGACGGGCGCTGATGCTGCGGGGCGAGGCCGGGGTGCGAGACGAAGGGCAACCCGCTGGCGTTGCTGGAGCTGCCGCGCGGGCTGGACCCGGCGCAGCTGGCGGGCGGCTTCGGGCTGGTCGGGGCGCAGGAGGTCCCGGCGCGGATCGAGCAGGGCTTCCGCCGCCGGCTGGAGGCGCTTCCCGCCGACACGCGGTCGCTGATGCTGGTCGCGGCGGCCGAGCCGGCCGGCGACCCGGTGCTGGTCTGGCGGGCGGCCGAGCGACTGGGGATCCCCGTGTCCGCCGCGGAGGCCGCGCAGACCGACGGTTTGCTGAAGATCGGGACGTGGGTGCGGTTCCGGCATCCGCTGGTGCGCTCCGCGGCGTACTCGGGGGCACCGTTGCCGGAGCGGCGGGCGGTGCACCGGGCGCTGGCCGAGGTGACCGACCGCGACCGTGACCCGGATCGGCGGCATGGCATCTGGCCGCGGCGGTGACGGGCCCCGATGAGGAGGTGGCGGCGGAACTGGAGCGATCGGCGGGCCGGGCGCAGGCCCGCGGCGGCATGGCCGCGGCGGCGGCGTGCCTGCAGCGCGCGGCCGAGCTGACGAGCGATCCCGCAGCGCGGTGCGAGCGCGCCCTCTCGGCCGCGCAGGCGAACCTCCAGGCCGGCGCGTTCGACGCGGCGACCGAGCTGCTCGCGATGGCGGCGGCGGGGCCGTTGGACGAACTCCAGCAGGCCCGCGCCACCCTGCTGCGCGGGCAGATCGTGTTCGCCTCCAGCGGGGGCGGCGACGCTCCGATGTTGCTGATGAAGGCGGCCAAGCAGCTTGAGACGCTGGATGCCGTGCTCGCGCGCCAGACGTACCTGGACGCGTGGTACACCGCGTTGTTCGCCCGCCCCGGCGACCTGTATGAGATCTCCCAGGCCGCCCAGTCGGCCCCGCCGCCCGTGGGCGAGCCCGGTCCGGCCGATGTGCTGCTCGACGGGCTGGCCACCCTGGTCACCGAGGGACGCGCCCAGGCGGAACCCCTGTTGAGACGGTCGGCGCGAGTCTTCGCCGAAGAACAGATCACCATGGAGGAACGCCTGCGATGGAGCAGGGTGGCCACGGCCGCCGCGTCGCTGGTGTGGGACGAGGATTACTATCACACGATTCAGGATCGCGAGCTCCGGTTCTGCCGTGAGGCAGGCTTGCTCGGCCACATGGTGATCTGGGTCAACGCGATGGCCACCCTCGCGGTCAGGTGCGGCGATTTCGTCGGGGCCGCTTCGCTGGTCGCGGAGGCGGAGACGATCGCGGCGGCGACCGGTACCCGGTACGCTCCCTTCGGGGCCGTGGCGCTCGCCGGATTCCGGGGAACGGAAGTGGAGGCCGTCGAGCTGATCGAGGCTGTGATCGCGGAGGCCCGAGCTGCGAGACAGGGAGCGGCCGTCCAATACTCGCGGTGGATAGCCGCCATCCTCCACAACGGGCTCGGCCGCTACGAGAAGGCCCTGGCCGACGCGCAGGCCGCCAAGCAAACACCTAATATGCATGTCTCCATGTGGGCGCTTCCCAAGCTGATCGAGGCGGCCAGCAGGACCGGGCAGACCCGGACGGCCGAGGACGCGCTGGACCGGCTGGCCGAGGCGACCAGCATCGGACAGACCGACTGGGGACAAGGGATCTACACGCGTTCCCGGGCGCTGCTCAGCGACGGCGAAGACGCCGAACGCTGCTATCGCGAGGCGGTCGAACGCCTGGGCCGCACCGGCTTCCGACCCGAACTCGCCCGCGCGCACCTCCTCTACGGCGAATGGCTACGCCGCGAAGGCCGGCGCGCCGACGCGCGGACCCAACTACGCACCGCGCACGACATGTTCACCGCGATCGGCATGCAGGCGTTCGCCGAGCGGACCCGACGCGAACTGCTGGCGACCGGCGAGACCATCCGCAGGCGCACCACCGACACACGCGACCGGCTCACCCCCCAGGAAACCCAGATCGCACGGCTGGCCCAGACAGGCATGTCGAACCCCGAGATCGCCGCCCAGCTGTTCCTCAGCCCACGCACGATCGAATACCACCTCGGCAAGGTCTTCACCAAACTCGAAATCACCTCCCGCCACCAGCTACGACACGCGCTGCCCGACAGCCGCGACGGACTGATCGATGACACGACGGGGCATTCGCAATGACCGCAATCCTGTAACCGAAGATCGAAGCACCAACGAATGAGGTCTCCCAGACCGTGGAGGCGGCCGCGCGACCGCCTTGCCATGGCCTGCCCTGCAACCGATCAGCCCAGCGCCGGACCCCCATCAGGTCCTATGCCTCACACCTGCACGGACGTCGTTTTCGGCAAGCGCACCGCCAAACCGTCATGCTCGCCTTCCCCATCTGGACGTTCGCCATCGTCGCCGGGGCCATCTGGGCCGACAGTGCCTGGGGCCGCTACTGGGGCTGGGCCCCCAAGGAGACGTGGGCCTTCATCACCTGGACCGCGTACGCCGCCTACCTGCACGCACAGGCCACCACCAACTGGCGCGGCCGCAAGCGGCCGTCATCTCCATCAACTTCGTCGGCATCAACATCTCGGCTCCTTGGCCGCGTCCGGCCGTCCGGCACCCCAACGGCCCTGGCCCATCCGGAAAGGCGCCGTTTGACCGCCATGCCTGCGATGAGTTCCGGCGCTCCATCGGGTCTCCACTCTGGACGACCGCTACGACCAAGGAGGAGTTTCATGGGCAAGGTCATCTACTGGATGAACACCTCGATCGACGGCTACATCGAGGATCCCGACGGTGGCATGGACTTTCTGGACCCGGCCGAGGAGGACTTTCAGCAGGCGGCGAACGACCATGTTCGCCGGATCGCGGCGTTCCTGTTCGGGCGGCGTCTGTATGAGGCGATGGAAAAGCCCTGGACGCAGGACCTCGGCAAGGAAGGCGCCCCGGCCGTCGAGCGGGAGTTCGCCCAGCTCTACAAGGAGACGCCGCGATACGTCTTCTCCGACACCCTCCAGACCGTCCCCGAGGGGCTCACGATCGTCCGTCGCAAGGACGCCGTGTCCGTGGTGACGCGCCTCAAGCAGGAGATCGACGGCACCCTCCAGCTCGGCGGCGCCGAGCTGGCCGCCTCCCTGCTGGACCTGATCGACGAGTTCTGGGTGTACGCGTTCCCCGTGCTCGTCGGGGGCGGCAAGCCGTACCTGCCCGTGGGGAACAAACTGCGGCTGCGCCTGGTCGAGCACCGTTCCTTCGCCTCAGGAACCATGTTCCGGCGCTACGTACGCCCCTGACCGACCATGGCGGCCTCCGTGTCCAGCGCGATGAGCAGGGGGACTTTGCCGGTGCCCGAGTCGCCGATCAGGCAGAGCGGGACGCCCGTGCCGGACCCCAGCCATTTTTCTGGCGGGGAACCCCGCGGCCTTGATCCGGCGTTCGGAGCGGCGGCGTTGCCGGTCCTCGCACTCGGCCAGGAACCCGCGGTAGGTGAGCTGTTCGCGGTCGGCGGCGTCGGCGGTGAACTGCTGGGGCAGGGTGATCAAACGCAGCATCCGGCAGGCCTGGTCGATGGCGGCGGCTCGTCCGTACGGGCCTGGTGGCGCCGCCTTACTCGGGCTCGCGGCTCTGCGGCTCGACCAGCGCGGCCAGCCGCTTCGGGGCGATCAGCCGGTAGCTGTCCTCGACGAGTTCGGCGATCTCGTCCCAGATGTCCCTCAGCCGTGCCAGCGCGTCCCCATCACTCATGTCGTTGCTCCTTCGGTCGTTCATCGTCGTGGGCGAGCTGGTCGAACGGCTGCGTGATCTCGTAGTCCTCGAAGATGTCCGTCCACATGCGCAGGCGGTCGCCCAGATCGGCCGGGTGCGCGATCCGGATCCGCGAGTCCGGGGAGGGCGTCAGCGTGTCGTCGTTCACGTCGGCGTACGTACGGTCCTCGGCGAGGCGGAACGCCTCGCCGTCGCACAGCCACACCAGCCGCCGGACGATGTGCCACAGCAGCGGATGCCGGACGAGATACGTCCGGAACTCCTCCGGCTCCCACGTCCGCCGCTCCAGCATCGCGGCCTCCAGCCGTTCGATCTGACCGGCGGCGATCTTCCCGACCTCCTTCCGCAGCGCCGAGTAGCGCTGGTAGGCGGCGGCCGCCTGCCGCTGGTCGTCGGTCTTGACGGGGCGCGGCGCCAGTGTGCGGTGCCGGCCGCCGGGCTCGATGACGAAGGGGCGGAGCTGCTCGTCGAACCCGACCGTGAAACGGCGCCGCCCGTAATCCAGGAGCATGCTCCCCTCGGCGTCCAACCCGAAATCCGGTACCACCCGGTCGGCGAGCTGGTCGGGCGTGAGACCGAGGTTGCCGGCCAGCGCGTCGATCCTCTGCCCCGCCTGCGCGCGCACGCTGCGGCGACTGCCCTCCTCCGCGATCCAGTGCAGATGCATCAGCGCGACATCGCTCTCGAACGCGACGAGCGTGTCGAGACCCTTGTGCACCAGGCGTGGCTCGCCCTGCTTCACCCATTCCTTCACGACACCGGCGAGCGCGCGCACCGTGTGGTCGTCGCCCGTCCAGGCGAGCTGGTGCAGCGCCCAGCCGTTCTTGGCGCCCGCCCCGTCGATCCGCCACCGCCGGAACAGGGACCAGCCGAACTCGCCCAGCGACACCGGGTCGCAGAGGTCCCGTACCGTCTGGACGCCCGGGTACACCTCACCGGGCTTCGACATCGCCAGCATCGTGATGAAATGCCGGACCGCCGAGGCGGGGAGAGCACGTTCACCGCCCCGCAGAAGCACCTGGGGAAGCCGCGCCGGATCGGCCCACCCGCCGACCTTGGGGACGCGCCCGGGCAGCACGTCCAGCGGATCGGTCGCCAGCATCGCGTCGATCGCGCTCGCCGCGTCCTCGCCACAGGCGCGGGCGGCCTCGGCGACCTCCCGGCGGCCGTGGCGGGACGCCAGATGGCGCAGCACCGCCTCCGCGTTCCGCCGCCGCGGGCCGGCCTCGCCCAGCGCGTCCGGGACCAGCAACGGGACGGCGACCGTGCCATGCCGGACGAGCCAGCCCTGCGCGATCCGCCGGGCCGCCGTCGTCCGCGCGAACCGATCGGCCATGTACGCGGCCACCTGCGCGTCCAGGAACGGCACCAGCAGCTTCCCGCAGGTGATCGGGCACCTGCGGGTGAGGCGCAGGACGACCGGCACGGCGTCGGACTCGAACCGTGCCAGCAACCCGCGTGCCAGCAACGAGGCCGCCTCCGGGTCCTTGAACCCGGCCACGGCCTCGGGGTCCTCGCGGACACGGGCCCACTGGTCATGGTCGCCTTCGGGGAAGGCGGCCAGCCAGTCCTCGCGTTCTCCGGGCGCCCAGGCGACGGACCGTACGGCGGGCGCCGCAAGCCCTTTGATCACGACAGGCTTCCGCGTCGTGCGGCCGCGCGTCCACGGCGGTTCGGCCAGTAGTAGCGGCAGGTCGCCGGACGGGGCATCCGGGACACGCTGCAGGCTCTTGACCACCGTCCGGACGACCTCGTCCGGCAGGTCGAGCCCGGCCAGTTCGGGGTGGGTGCGCAGGTGTCCGGCCAGCAACTCATCGATCAGCTCGTCGGTGCCGGCCCGCGCGGCCAGCAGGCGTGCGGCGCGACGGGGGAAGCGGTCCAGCGCCGTACCGATCAGGGGCGACACACGGCCGTCACGCACGCGCTCGATGAGCTCGTCGAGCGCCGCGTCACCGGGCAGCACCGCCAGGATCTCCCAGAGAAGCGCGCGCTGAGCCTCCTCAAGCCTGTAGGCGTTGGCGAGCTCCCGGAGCAGCATCGGAGCGAGCGCCGCGCCGACCCCCTCGGCCATCGTCATGAGGATGTCGGGCCGCAGGTCCTCGCGGCCGAGGTCCCAGGAGCGCCGGAGCAGGTCGAGCTGACCGGGGTCGCCCACCGAGCACCACAGCGTCCAGCGCAGGGCGGTGCTCCTCGGCGGCGCCTGGACGGCTTCTTCGACCCACTCTCGCCGCGTCGGGACGAGGTAGGCCACCAGCGACCGCCGCACCTCACCGTCCCGATGCCCGGCGAGCCGGTGGACGGTCTCGCGGTGGTCGTCGTCTCCAGCCGCCGCGATCAGTGCCCGGAGGCGGACCGCCCCCCGCCGCCACCATGTCGAGGGCGGCTGCCCGGGGGGAAGCGAGCGCACGCCCACCACGGTGGAAGCGTTCGTGACCAGAGCCATCGCGGACATCTCGGCGAGCGCGCATGCCGCGAACGCCATCCCCTGGTCGGTCACCCAGGCGTCCACGATCGTCTCCGCCATCGTCTCGGCGTCCCGGCCGGTCAGGTGCGCCACCAAGGACGCCACCGCCGCCGCGCCACGGGGATCGGCCTCCCCCTCCAAGTAAGCCCGCATCGCCCGCGCAACGGTTCTCTGCGTCCGGTTCGCGGCCAGCATGCCCGTGAGCCGATCCCGGGCCCGTTCCACCTGCTCGGCCAGCCGGGTCGCCGCCGAGCGCTCGGGCATCACCGGCGGGCCTGGGACGCCGCCCCGGCGCGGGTGCAGCACGCCCCGCCAGGACTCGGGTATCACCAGGACGTCTTCATCGCGAGAGACCTGCTCCAACACGTCACCCAACGCTACGGGCCACCACCGACAGAACCACGGACCAGAAGATCGTCACCTGCCCGCCGGGCCGATGCCGCCGTACCGCCCCGGTCCCTGCCACCTGCGAGTGCTCGTGGACGAGTCCGCCGAGTCGATCACGGCGTCCGGTCGGTTCCCGGGAGGAGCCGGTGTTCTGCGGCGATCAGGTGGTGTACGGCCGCTTGCTGCGGGCGTCTCGGAGGGCGTGGCCCCACCAGGCGAGCCGATCCAGGAAGGTCTTGGCGGCCTTGTCCGTGCCCGTGGTGTCCGTGGGCTGCCCGGTGCCGTCGAACCGGTCCCAGTAGTTGGCGAAGCTGAGGGATTCGCGAATGGTGGTCGCGTGGACCTCGCAGAAAACCTGGCGCAGTTGCTCGACGGCGTGCAGGCCGCCGCCCATGCCGCCGTAGGAGACGAAGCCGACCGGCTTGGCGCTCCACTCGTCGAAGAACCAGTCGATGGCGTTCTTCAGCGAGGCCGGGTAGCCGTGGTTGTAGACGGGGGTGACGATCACGAACGCGTCGGCGGACGCCAGCCGGGGCGCCAGAGCTTGGACCGGGGCGGGCGGCGGGGTGTCGGTGTCGTCGCCGTTGAGGACGTGCGGCAGTGGCTCGTCGGCCAGGTCGATGACGTCCACCTCGTAGCCGTCGTGCTTGCGGGCCTGGTCGGCGATCCAGCCGGCGGGGGTGGGGCAGAACCGGTCCTTGCGGGTGCTGCCGATGATGACGGCCAGGCGCAGGCGGACCAGGTCAGGCATCGGTGTTCTCCTTAGGGATCGTGTTACGGATGGTGCGGGTGGCGAGCGTGGCCAGGAGGAGCGCGATGCCGGCACTGACGTAGGCCACGGCGGTCAGGCCGGAGATGAAGGCGGCGCGGGCGGCGTCCAGGAGGTGAGTGGGCGGCCCGGCGGCGATGGCGGCGGCGAGGCTGTCGCGGGCGGCGGCCGGGCCGTCGGCCATGTGGGCGCGGTAGACGAACGCGGCCAGCGACCCGAGCACCGCGATGCCCAGCGCGGCGCCGGCCTCCAGGCAGGTCTCCGACATGGCGGCGGCCGACGCGCTGCGTCGCTTGGGCGCGGTGCCGACGACCAGGTTGTTGACCAGGACCAGTAGCGGGCTCATGCCGAGGCTGACGACGCCGGCCGCGGCGATGGCCGCCACGGTCGGCAGGTCATCCGATACCTGGGCGAGCAGGATGAATCCGGCTGCCGCTACCGCGAGTGCGGCCACGGTGGCGGCACGGTCACCGAACCTGGCGGCGAGCCGGGGGGTGGCCAGCATCGCCACGATCGACACCAGGGCGTTCGGCACCAGCCAGGTCCCGGCCTGCACGGGCGTCAGGCCCTTGACCAGCTGGAGGTACTGGGAGAGCAGCAGCGAGTACGCGCCCACCGTCATGGAGGCGGCCAGCACGGTGACCAGGGCCGCGCCGAACGCGGGCAGCCGCAGCAGGTCCAGGTCGAGCAGCGGGGCGGCGAGCCGGGGCTGGCGGCGGACGAACAGGTATCCCGAGGCCAGCCCCACGAGCAGGGCGGCCGCCGCCAGGAGGCCGGGTCCGTGCCGGGCCGTCTCCTTGACCGCGTACACCAGCGGCAGCATCGTTGCCAGCGACAGCAGGACGCTGAGGGGGTCGAGGCGCCCGGGTGCCGGGTCGCGGTACTCGGGCAGCAGCGGCCCGGCGGCCAGCACCAGCAGCATCACCGGAACGGCCATCAGGAAGGCCGCGCCCCACCAGAAGTGCTCCAGCAGCAGGCCGCCCGCGGCCGGGCCCAGGGCCATTCCGCCCATCGTCCCGGCGGTCCAGAGGGCGATGGCGATCCGGCGCTGCCGGTCGTCGGCGAACATGTGCCGGATCAGTGACAGGGTGGCGGGCATGATCGTCGCTCCGGCGATGCCGAGCAGGGCGCGGAGCACGATGAGCATCCCGGGCCCGGTCGACCAGGCCGCCAGCGCCGACAGCGCGGCGAAGGCCGCCGCGCCGGTCAGCAGCAGCCGGCGGCGGCCGATCCGGTCGCCGAGGGTGCCCATGGTGACCAGGAATCCGGCGATCATGAAGCCGTAGGCGTCCATGATCCACAACTGCTGGGTGCCGTCGGCGCCGAGCCCGGCCCCCAGGGTGGGCAGGGCCAGGAACAGCATGGTGACGTCGATCGACAGCAGCAGCGCCGGGAGGACGAGGGCGGCCAGTCCCGCCCAGTCACGCGCGGTCGCCCGCGGGGTGGCCCCGGGGGCGGCGCGTGCGGTGGCACGTGGGGTCGCGCCCATGCCGGCACCTCCTCTCGTTCGGTCTCGTCCGGGGTCGTGGTCACACCGTCGCGGACGGGAGTTCCGGGAAGGCGCCGGTCGGGTTCCGGCTGCGTACTGTGATCACCATGAGGTTCGGAACGCTGGGCCCGCCGGAGGTATGGGACGCCGGCGGGGCGCCGGTGCGGATTCCGGAGGCCCGGGTGCGGGGGCTGCTGGTCGCGCTGCTGCTGCGGGAGGGGCGTCCGGTCCCGCCGGACCGGCTGGTCGAGGAGTTGTGGGGCGACCGGGCACCGGCCGATCCGCGCCGCGTGCTGCGCTCGAAGATCTCGCTGCTGCGCGGTGTGCTGGACCGGGCCGAGCCGGGCGGCCGCGACCGGCTGACCCACGGTCCGGGCGGTTACCGGCTGGCGGTCGCGGACGGGGAGGTGGACGCCGACCGGTTCCGTGCACTGCTGGACCGGGCGCGGCGGACCCGGGACGCGGCCGGGCGCGCGGCGTTGTGCGTCCAGGCGCTGGAGCTGTGGCGCGGTCCCGCGTTCGCCGGGTTCGCCGAGGGGCTCGCCGGCCCGGCGGCGGCGCGGCTGGAGGAGGAGCGGCTGACCGTTCTGGAGCTGCGTGCCGAGGCGCGGCTGGAGCTCGGCGAGCACCGGTTGCTGGCCGAGGAGCTGGGCGAGCTGGTGGGCCGGCATCCGCTGCGGGAACGGCTGCAGGCCGCCTGGCTGCGCGCGCTGTACGGGGCGGGGCGGCAGACCGAGGCGCTGCGCTCGTACGAGGTGATGCGGCGGCGGCTCGCCGAGGAACTGGGAGCCGATCCGGGCCCGGAGCTGTCGGCGGCCTACCAGGAGATCCTGCGGCAGCCTGGGCCGGCGGCGGAGACGGTCACCAATCTGCCCGCCGTCGTGGACGTCCTGGTGGGCCGCGAACGGGAGGTCACGGCGGTCCGGGATCTGCTCACCGGGGAGGGGCCGGAGCGGCTGGTCACCCTCACCGGCCCGGGAGGCGTCGGCAAGACGCGGCTCGCCATCGAAGCGGCGGCCGGGGAAGCGGCGGGCGGGGAGGCGCCGGGCGCGGTGGCCGCGGCGTTCCCGGACGGTGTGTGGCTGGTGGAGCTGGCGCCGCTTCCGCCGTCGGCCGGTGGAACGTCCCGGGTGGTGGAGGCGGTGGCCGACGTGCTCGGCGTCCGGGACGCCGACGCCGGCGGGAAGGCCCTGGCCGGGCGGGTCGTCGAGGCGCTGCGTGGGAGCCGCTGCCTGCTGGTGCTGGACAACTGCGAGCATGTGCTGGCCGAGACGGGTGATCTGGCGGCCCGGTTGCTGCACGCCGCGCCCGCGGTGCGGCTGCTGGTGACGGGCCGGGAGCCGCTGGGGATCGCGGGCGAGCGGGTGGTGGAGGTGCCGCCGCTGGCCACCCCGCCCGAGGACGGCGAGGCGGGCGCGGCTTCGTTCGGCGCGGTCGAGCTGTTCGCGGCGCGGGCGGCGGCGTCGGCGCCGGGGTTCGTCCTGGATGAGCGCACCGCTCCGTTCGTGGCGTCGATCTGCCGGCGGCTGGACGGTCTGCCGCTCGCGTTGGAGCTGGCGGCCCGGCGGGTGCGGGCGCTCGGCGTGGAGGGGCTCGCCGCCCGGCTCGACGACCGGTTCCGGCTGCTGGGCGGCACCGGGGCGGGGCGCCCGGACCGGCACCGGACGCTGCGGGCGGCCATCGACTGGAGCTGGCGCCTGCTCACCGAACGCGAGCAGGAGGTGCTGCGCCGCCTGGTGGTGCACGCCGACGGCTGCACGCTGGAGGCCGCCGAGGCGACCGGCGGTGACGTGCTCGACCCGCTGACCCGGCTGGTGGACCGGTCACTGGTCGCCACCGTGGACGGCGCGCCGGGGACGCGCTACCGGCTGCTGGAGTCCATCGCCGCCTACGCCCGGGAACGGCTGGAGGAGGCCGGCGAGACCGAGGCCGCCCGGGAACGGCACATGCGCTACTACGCGGACCTGGCCGAACGCGCGGACGCCGGTCTGCGCGGCTCCGGGCAGCGCGACTGGATGCGGCGGCTGGGCCGCGAGCACGCCAACCTGCACGCCGCGTTCGACAGCGCCGTAGACCGCCAGGATGGCGGCACCGCGCTGCGGCTGGCGGTGTTCCTGTTCTGGTACCGGTGGCTGCGCGGCCGGCACCGTGAGGCGCACCGGATGCTGGCCCGCGCGCTGGACCTGGACGGCGGCTCCCCTGCGTTGCGCGCCCGGGCCGGCGCCTTCCTCACGTACCTGCACATGGTCGCCCGCGAGACCGACGATCCGCTCGACCAGGTGAATCGGGCGCTGGCCGCGTTCGACGGCGCAGGGGACGAGGAGGGACGGACGTTCGCCCAGTGGCTGTTCGCCCCCGCCCTGGTCGAGTGCGGCGAGCTCGACGCCGCCGAGACACAGCTCGGCCTCGCCCTGTCGGTCTTCCGCGCCCGCGGAGACCAGTGGGGCATCGCGGCGGCGCTGGGCAACCGCGCCTACCTGGCCTATATCCGCGGCGGGCTCCCCCGCTTCGAGACCGACGGGGCGGAGGCGCTGCGGACGTTCACCGAGCTCGGCGACGACTGGGGGCGGATGGAGGCGATGGCGGTGCTGTGGCGGCACGCCGACACCGTCGGAGACCATGCCGAGGCCGAACGGATCGCTTCCGAGGCGCTGCGACTGGCCGAACGGCTGGGCATCTGGTTGAACACCTCTTACTGGACCTGCTGCCTGGGCCGGGCCGCGCTGGTGCGCGGCGACCTGGCCGGGGCCACCGAGCGTTTCCGCCGCGCCCTGAAGATCTCCACCGCGCACGGTGAGGCGTACGGAGCGCGGCTGGCCCAACTGGGTCTCGGCATGGCGCTGCGCCGCGCGGGGAGCCTGGACCAGGCCGCACCGCACCTGCGCACCTGGCTGGGCACCGATCCGGGCGACCACCGTTCGGTGGACGTGGTGCTGGCCTTCGCCGAACTGGGCTTCCTCGCCGAGCAGCGCGGCGACACCGATCAGGCGCTGCGGGAACACCGCCGGGCACTGGCCGCCGCCCGTGCCACCGGCGCCGCCCGCCCGCTGGCGCTGGCGCTCAGCGGCCTGGCCGGCGCGTACGGGGAGCACGATCCGCGCCGCGCGGCACGGTTGCTGGGCGCGGCCGATGCGCTGCTCGCCTCCGCCGACGCCGTCCTCCCGCTGCACCGCGCCGATGCCGAACGCGCCCGGTCCCGGGCCCGCGCCAACGCGGGCGAGGAAGCCTTCACCGCCGCATACACCCAGGGACGAGCGCTTCCCCCAGACGAGGTCTTCGCTGAAGAGGCCCTGCGGGACAGCTCACCCGCACGGTGACGCGCCGCCGAACATCCGCGCAGCCTGCCTTCTGACTCCACGAGCAGAGGAGCAGTGCTCTGGCCGTAGAACTGGTCACCGGCCGCCCGTCCCGCGTCCAGCGCGTGGGGCGACCATGCCCTGGAGGCAAGACCCGCTCGCCGGGCACCCTGGCCGCAGCGTTGGCGGCCCACACCGGGCAGGGCGGCGGATGCGGGGGCGGGGGCGGTCAACCCGGCGCACAGCCCAGCCAGCAGAGCTGCACGACACCGGCTGCCACGGTACGGATGGCGCGAGCACGAAATTTCAAGCCGCAAGACGACCGGCACCCGGTGGCCTCCGCATGATCGACGAGGTGTACCTCGGTGAACGCCCCCGAAAATCACCCCGCGACCTTCCGTCGCGGGTCAGGGCACTTGCGGTGGCTCGATGGCGGCGGACGGGCCGCCCGCGGCGTCGTTGGCCCGCAGCGCCTTCTCCAACAGGGTGACCAGGGTCCGCCGTTCCTCGTCCGACAAGGCGGCGAGGAACCCGCGCTGCGACTCCTGCGCGATCGGCCAGAACCGTTCGACCGCCCGCCGCCCCTCGCCGGTGAGGGTGACCGGGTGCGGCGACGGTCGTCGGGGTCCGGCCCGCGGCGGACGAGGCCGGCCTTCTCCAGGTGCCACCGGCCGTAGCGGGACACCTGGGAGGCGAGGTAGGACGGCAGCGCGAGGAGCGACGGCGGCCGTCCGATACTGGGAGTCCTCACCAGGCTCTGGGCCGCGGGCCTGCTCGTGGTCATGCTCGGCGCCGTCCTCATCGTGCACCGTGCCGAGGGACTCGACGGGTTCGGCTACCCCCTCATGCTGGCCGTCGCCCTGGTCGCGCTGCTCTTCTCCGGTCCCGGCAGGTACAGCGCCGACGCCCTGCTGACCGGCCGGTCGTCCCGGGCCGGCCGTTCGACGCACGCCCTGAGCTGACCGCGCGCCGTCCCGGTCGCCGGTCCGGTTTCGGTTCCGGCGACCGGACGCCGCGCGTTCGCGATGGACGAGGTCACTGGGGCGAAGACCACTGCCGTCAGGGGCCGAGAACACTCGCGTCAAGGGCAAGCCCGCCGACCGCAACCGCCATGAGCGCGATATTCATCCACGCATCGCATCGCTCATGGACGTATCAATTGTCTGCGCCATTTCTGGCGAAATAATCATCGACCGCGGGGGCTTCGGTCGCCGCACGAGCGGGTGTGGTCGCCGGGCGCGCTTCTGGGGCCGTCGGCGACCCGGCGCCGCATCTGCCAGCCGCGACGGGGCTGGAGGCGGCCATCCGGGCACCCTGACGTCATAAATCGGCTACCAGCCGTACATCCGGCCCCGGAAGTGCAATACCGCACAACCGTCACATCGTTGATTTTTCGGATGCCTTGCCTCGGGGTGATCAGGGCGATATTGATGAACCTGTCTGGTACTCACCGCCATCTTCACCTCCAAATGGGGTCGAATGACAACGAGCCTGCCCTCCTTCCCCGCCGCGGACGAAATGCCGCTGGACACCTGCCTCCGGCTGCGGGAGATCGCTCCCGTGGTCGAAGTGGAGTTCCCCGGGGGCGTCCCCGCCTACCTGGCGCTGACCCACAACGCCGTACGGGAGATCCTCGCCGGGGACAACAGGACCTTCCTGCGGGACCCGAAGCACTGGCCCGCCCTGTACGACGGATCGATCCCCGAGGACTGGCCGTTCCGCGCCATCGTCCAAGGCGGTCACCTGTCCACCAAGGACGGCGACGACCACCGGAGGCTGCGCGGCCTGGTCGGCAAGGCGTTCACGCCCGCACGGGTACAGGCGCTGGAACCGCGCGTCCAGGAGATCGTGGACGGCCTGATCGATGACGTGGTGGCCGCCGGTGACGGCGTCGACCTGGTTCCCGCCTTCACCGAGGCGCTGCCGATGTGGGTGATCTGCGAGCTGTTCGGCGTGCCCGCCGAGGACCGGCCCCGGATGCGCACCTGGACCGCCACGTTGCTGGCGCACACCACTCCGCCGGAGGAGGCGTTCGCGACGCAGAACGCCCTTCAGGCCTACCTGCACGAAATGGTGGAGCGCAGGCGGCGGGCGCCTGGCGACGACCTCACGTCCAGCCTGGTCCAGGCCCGCGACGAGGGTGACCGGCTCACCACCGACGAGCTGGTCGGCGTGCTGTGGCTGATGCTCGTCGCCGGTCACGAGACCACCGTGCATCTGCTCGGGCACGCCATCGTGGCGCTGGCCCAGCACCCCGACCAGTTCGAGCTCGCCAAGGCCGAGGACCGGTGGGCCGACGTGGTCGAGGAGACCCTTCGCTACCGCCACTCGGTGATGATGACCAGCTTCCGTTTCACCGCGGAGGACGTGACCATCGCCGGAGTGCACATCCCCAAGGGCCAGGCGGTCGGCGTGGTCTACCAGGCGAGCGGCCTCGACCCGGAGGAGCACGGCGAGAGCGCGGACCGGTTCGACATCACCCGGGAACGGAACGGACGCCTAAGCTTCGGCCACGGCCCCCGCTACTGCATCGGCGCGTCACTGGCCCGCCTGGAGGGCCGGCTGGCGCTCGCCACGCTGTACCGGCGGCTGCCGGAGCTCACCCTCGCGATCGACCCGGGCGACATCCCCTACTCCCCGTCGTTCTTCACGGTCGGGCCACTCTCCCTGCCGGTCACCCTCGGCACCGTCAAGCCCTGACACTTCTCCCCCGGCCCGGCGGCTCCGGCCGTCGGGCCGCCGGGCCGTCGTGCGGAAACCGCTCTCCGCTCCCCCGCTCGACCGGGCCGTCGGCCACGTGCCCCATGGCCTGACCGCCGCCCGCCGCGCGGCGCGCCGCATCGTTCACGGGCTGATCACGCGGCCGATCGCCTGCCGCCTCGCAAGCGCAGGAGCGCCGCATGCTGGGCAAATGCCAACATTGATGGCTCGTTGCCGCGTCTGGTATGGGTCGGTGTTTTTTACCGATTACCTGTGCGCACGATCATTTTGAGGCATCCTTATCACGCCTTATTCCGTTATGGCCGCCGTGCGACGGGCCGAGGGAGTCCTGCGCGCAGTCACCAACGCTCACAAGGACACGATGGATGGCAACACGAGCAGGTCGAACACGCATCGAGCGCGTCGCGCTGGAACGCGCGTTCAGGATCTGGCTGGTCGTGGCGATCGTCACCGGCGGGGCCTGGCTGGGATCGCTGCTGGCGGCGGACGGGCAGGCACGGACGCCGGTCGCGGTGAGCGGCGGCGTGGCGGCCCTGGCCGTCAGCCTGGCCATCGGGGTCGCGGCCTACCACGCCGAGCGTGCGCGGGCGCTCCGTAACCGGCTCGCGCGGGTGGAGGGCGAGGGCGACCGGCTGGAGCGCAGGCTCCAGGAGCTGGTCGACGGGCCGCTGCCCGCGCTCATCCGACGGCTCCACGCGGGGACGCCACCGAGCGAGATCCTGGCCGAGGTTCAGGCCGTGCCCGACCACCTGCTCGGCCGCCTGGTGCGCCTGGTGGCGGAGGGCGTCGCCGTGAGCGAGCGCGGCGCGGCGCAGGCCAGGGGTGAGACGGCACAGGCCAGGAGCGAGCTGGCCGCCCTGGAGGACGAGGTCGCGCGGCTGGCCGATTCGACGCTGCCCGTCCTGATCGGCCGGATCCGTGGCGACCGCGCCTCGGCGACGTCCGTGCTGGCCGAGCTCCCGCCTCCCTCGCACGCGGCCTTGGAACGGCTCCTGCGCGCACTCGCCGACGACCTCGCCGCCGGGGAGCGCACCAGGGCGGCGGCCATGGCGGCCTGCGCGAGCGCGGCGGCGCGTATCCAGGCGCAGACCACCCGCATGCTCGCCCAGCTGCGGGAGCTGGAGGACCGCTACCACGAGGACGAGGTCTTCGGCGACCTGCTCGACCTCGACCACCACGTCTCCCAGATGGGGCGCCTGGCCGACAGCATCGCGCTGCTCAGCGGCGGGCGGTCGGGACGGCGCTGGACCAAGCCCATCATGCTGGAGAGCATCATCCGCGGCGCCATGGGCCGGATCGCCTCCTACCAGCGCGTCCAGTACCACTCGACCAGCACCGCCGCCGTCGCCGGGTTCGCCGCCGAGGGCGTCATGCACGCGCTGGCCGAGCTGATGGACAACGCCGCCAACTTCTCCCCGCACGGCAGCGCCGTGCACGTCTACGCCGAGGAGGAGGACGCCGGCGTCGTCGTCACCATCGAGGACAGCGGCCTGGGCATGCGGCAGCGCGAGCGGGAGCGCGCCGAGCGGCTGGTCTCCGAGGCCGCCGACCTGACGTCGCTGCCCGGGACGCGGCTGGGACTGGCGGTGGTCGGGCGGCTGGCCGGCAAGCACGGCCTGAAGGTCAGCTTCCGGCCGTCCTCGCGCGGCGGCATCGGCGTGATCGTGCTGATCCCGCGCCAGCTCATCACCCGTTCCTCCGGCGACGCCCCCAGGGGAACCCTGGCGGAGTCCATCCAGAGCGCGCCCAGGGGCACGCCCTTGCCCACCCGGGAACCCGCGGCGGCCATGGCCTCGGCGGCGGCGCCGGGCGCGGGCGCCGACACCTCCGACGGGACGTACCTGCCCAAACGCCGTCGCGGCGCCACGCTCGCCGGGACGGTCGAACACCAGGCGGCGCCGGCTCCCAAGCCCCGCGACCCCGGGGCGCGGTTCGCCGCGTTCCGCGAGTCCGCATCGGGGCGCCACCGAACGATCGACAACACCGCTTCCGGTGCCACCAGCGGCTCCGGGCAGAACGACACCACGTCCACCGAAGATCCCGATCAGTAGGGCTCATGGCCCGGCGGCCCGTTCGGCGGACGGCCGCGGGGCCGACCGGTCCGGAATCCCCGTCCGGACCGCAGGATCGACAGATAGGAGGCAGGGGCGCGCATCCGCGGCGGGCGCCGCCCCGTGATCTTGATGAGCACCGACGAGCGCCAACTCGATTGGCTTCTGGCGTCCCTCGTGGACCGGGCCCCGGGCATCCAGCACGTCCTGGTCCTGTCCAGGGACGGCCTGAAGATCTGCCACACCCGCGGGCTGGACGACGACAGGGCCGACCAGCTCGCGGCGATCGCCTCGGGAATCCAGAGCCTGTCCCTGACCGCCTCCCACGAGTTCGGCAGCGGCGTCGGCGCCGGCCAGTCGATGGTGGAGTTCGCGGGCGGGCTGCTGCTGATCATTCCGGCCGGGGAGGGTGCGCACCTGGCCGTCGTGGCCCGCGAGGACGCCGACGTCGGCCTGGTCGGTCACAGCATGAACGAGCTGGTGGAGCAGATCGGCGGCTACCTGACCGCGGCTCCGCGCACCGCCGCGCCGAGATGAACCCGCGCCCCCTCGACTTCGACGATCCCGACCGGCTCTACACCGTGACCGGTGGCCGCAGCCGGGTCGACGACGAAACACTCGACCTCGTCACGCTGGTCATCGCCGAGGACGACCCGGCGCCCGGCATGCAGTCCGAACACGTGGCGATCCTGCGGCTGTGCCGCCACGAGCCGGTGGCGGTGGTCGAGCTCTCCTCCCATCTGAGACTCCCGGTGAGCGTGGTGAAGATCCTGCTGCTCGACCTGCGCGACACCGGCCGCATCACCGTCCGCCATCCGACCTCGGCCACCGCGACGACCCACCTGGCCGACCTGGAAACGCTGAAGCAGGTGCTCGTTGGACTCCAAGACCTCTGAGACCTCCGACCGCGCGGCGGCGCCCGGACCCGCCGGCGCGCCGGCCGGTGCCGCGGGCGGCGTGCCGCTGCGGCGCACCGCCCGGGACGCGCTGAAGATCGTGATCGTGGGCGGGTTCGGCGTCGGGAAGACCACCATGGTCGGCTCGATCTCCGAGATCCGCCCGCTGAGCACCGAGGAGGTCATGACGCAGGCCGGCGTCGGCATCGACGACCCCAGCCGCGTCGCCGACAAGCGGACCACCACGGTCGCGTTCGACTTCGGCCGCATCTCCCTGGACGACCACCGCGTGCTCTACCTGTTCGGCGCCCCCGGCCAGAAGCGGTTCTGGTTCGTCTGGGACCAGCTGTTCTCCGGCAGCCTCGGCGCGGTGGTGCTCGTGGACACGCGCCGCCTGGAGGACTCCTTCTACCCGCTCGACCGGCTGGAGCACCACAGGATGCCGTTCGTGGTGGCGGTCAACCGGTTCGACGACTCCGGTCCGCAGCCCTCGCTGGACCGGGTGCGCGACGCGCTCTCGCTGGCCGAGGACGTTCCGCTGGTCGACTGCGACGCCCGGCTCCGGGACTCCTGCAAGAGCGTGCTGATCACGCTCGTCCGGCACCTGACCACGCTCCACGATCCCGCCGCACTCCAGGAGGCCGCGCAGTGACCGACGAGAACGTCCGGCCCCCCGCCGAGGGCGACGCCGTCCGCCTGTACGGGGAGGAGTTCGACCAGCGGCCGAAGGACTTCTTCCAGCGGATGCGGCGCGAGCACGGCCCGGTCGTGCCCGTCCTGCTCGAAGGCGACATCCCCGCCTGGTACGTGATCGGGTACCGGGAGGTCCACCACGTCACCGGCAACCCCGGCCTGTTCGCCCGCGACACCCGCCGCTGGAACGCCTGGGACATGGTTCCCGAGAACTGGTCGCTGCTGCCGTTCGTCGGCTGGAACCCGTCGGTGATGCTCGCCGAGGGGGAGGAGCACCAGCGGCGCAGCTCGGCGATCAGCGACGCGCTCGACGCCGTCGACCGCACCGAGCTGAGCAACAGCTGCGAGCGCACCGCCGACGAGCTGATCGACGAGTTCGCCGGGGACGGCGAGGCCGACCTGATCAGCCAGTTCGCCGACCGGCTCCCGCCACGGGTGGTGGTCGAGCTGTTCGGCGTGCCGGAGGCCGAGGTGGCCGACATGATCCGGGACATCCAGCATGTGGCGGGCTCCGACGAGAACGCCGTCCCGGCGCACCAGCGGCTCCAGGAGACCATGCGCAGGGTGGCCGAGACCCGCATGGTGCATCCCGGGGCGGACGTCACGTCCCGCCTGCTGCAGCATTCCGCGAACCTGACCGTCGACGAACTGGTCAACGACCTGGTGCCGATGCTGAGCGCCGGGAACCTGCCCACCGGGCACTGGATCGGCAACGCGCTGCGCCTGATGCTGGTCGACGACCAGTTCGCCGTGACGCTCCAGGGCGGCCGCGGCAGCGTTTCACAGGCGCTCAACCAGGTCCTGTGGGAGGACACGCCGTCCCAGAACAACATCGGCCGCTTCGCCGTGCACTCGTGCGAGCTGGCCGGGCGCAGGATCCGTCCCGGCGACATGCTGATCCTGGGGTGGGCCGCGGCGAACGCCGACCCCCAGGTGCAGCCTCCCGCGCACGGCGCCGGCGCCGGCAACCGCGCCCACCTGTCGTTCGGGCATGGCGACCACGGATGCCCCTTCCCCGCCCCGGAGCTCGCCGAGGTCATCGCCAGGACGGCGGTCGAGGTGCTGCTCGACCGGCTGCCCGACATCGAGCTCGCGGTCAAGCCCGACGAGCTCATGTGGCTGCCGTCGTTCTGGGTCCGCCGCCTGGCCGCCCTGCCGGTCACGTTCAGCCCGGCCATGACCCCCCACCGAGGCCACTGACCACGAAGATCCTTGTGCTCAGGTACGGGCGTCGGTGAGGTGCTGGGCGGCTCGCGTGAAGGCGTGGACGCGTCCGGACGTCTCGGCGACCCGCGACGACCGGGCCCCCGGCTGATCCCGAACTGGACGGCGCGGGCCCGGTTTCGTCATGATGCGCCAATGTGGCGCGAGCTGATCGAACAACACACCTCCCAGACCCGGTTCGCCCCTCCGGCCACGGAACAGGCGCTGTACCGGGCCGAGGAGACACTGGGGCACCTGCTTCCCGACGACCTGGTCAAGCTGCTCGGTGAGACCGACGGCGTGGTGGACGCCAACGGCTACAACCTGGTCTTCTCCGCCGAGCAGCTGCTCCAGGGCAACCTGGAGATGCGCACCTACCCCGCGCTGAAGCGGCTCTACATGTCGTTCGACCAGCTGCTGTTCTTCTCCGACGCTCCCGGCGACGGCAACCTGTTCGCCTACGCCCTCGTCCCCGAGGGCAGGCCGGACATCTTCGTCTGGGACCACCGGACCGACAACCGCCGCTGCGTCGCGCCGTCCCTGGAGCACTTCATCGAATCGTGGCTCACCGGCCACATCCAGCTGTGACGAGACCCCTGGCCGGTGAGGCGGACCGCCTCGTCACCGCCAGGGGCCGCGCCACACCGCCGCCGCGGGACGATCAGACCCGGGCGGCGCCGTCCGGCCGGGCCCCCGGGATCGCGGGCACAGCCGGGGCGTCGTCCTTCATCGCCTCCTTCCCGTCGTCCAGGCTCAGCGCGGGGCCGCCCGCCACCTGCGCCAGGAACGCGGCCGACAGCACGGTCGCGGAGGCCAGGACCAGCAGCAGCGGCGCCCAGAGGAGGGCCGTCCGCCGGAGCCGGACCACGTGCTCGGGGACGGGCTCACCGCGCCGGACGCGGCGAATCCGGATCACATCATCGGCCTCGTCCTCGTACTTCCGAAAAGCCCGCCGGCACCGGGGAAGATCCGGGCGAGGAGAACACGGGCGAGAGCTGAGCCGGCCGGTCAGCCGACCCGGGACGCCGCCGTCTCGACCAGGATCACGTCCTTGGCGAGTTCCACGGCGACCTGGGCGTTCTCCGCCCTGCTGAGCGTGCTGCCCGTGGTGAAAAGGCCATTGATGATCAGCAGGAGCCGGTCGGCGAGCCGTTCCGGATCGGCCGCCGCGGTGCGCCGGGTCAGCTCGCAGAGCTGCTCGCGCACGGTGCCGAAGTGCTCCAGCGCCGCCTGGTGCACGGGATGCCCCTGGTCCGGGAACTCCGCGTAGGTGTTGCGGATCGGGCAGCCGCGGGGGCCGGGCACGCTGTCGCCGACCAGCCGCACCAGCTCGACCAGCTGCTCCTCCGGCCGCCCGTCCGTCGCGAGCGCGGCCGCCAGGCTCCGCTCCCAACCGCCCTCGCACCGGTGGAGGTACGCCGTGACGAGGTCGTCCTTGCTGCCGAACTCCCGGTAGAGGAGTTGCTTGCCACAGCCGGCCTCGTCGATGATGCGCTGCAACCCGACGGCGTGGACGCCGTAACGGTCGAACAGGTCGGTCGCGGCGTCGAGAATGCGTTCACGCATGCTGGTGGACGGTTGCCGTGGCATGCCGCGATAATAGCAGACCAATCAGTCCGGCTGTAGATGAGAGCCGGTCGGCCGTGCCGCCGGTGACGTGTTCGAAATCCCGTGGTCGCCCGCAGTTTCGGCACTTCCACATGGCACCGCGGCGGATCACCCGCCTACCATCGGTCCCGAATGTCACGCCGCGAGATCCACCATGCGGTGGCCGGCGAACTGGCGAGTGGACGGGAGTACCCGCATGGCCACGGAAGAACGGACTTTCTCCCAGGCGGATTATGATTTCGATGCGCTCTACGCCGGCCGCGTGACGGTCGAAGGCTCCGAACCGGGCGCGGGATTCATCCCCTGGGACATCGGGGAACCCCAACCGGTGATCGTGGAATTGGAACGGTAGGGGGGATTTCAGGGAAAGGTGCTCGACAGCGGCCTGTACCACTGCCTGGACGGCGAGCAGCGGTCGGCGTACGCCGCCGCCCTGCACCGGGCGTACCGGCGGACGTAGGTGTCCGAGAACTGGCCGAGGCCGCTGAACGCGATGCTGTCCTGGTCGAATCGGATCTGGTCTCGAAGAAGCACACGCCGGTGGCGGCGTTCTCGTGTCGCAAGCGGATACCGCGGCGGCAAGGGCCGGCTATCGGCCGCCGTCCCGTCCGATCTTTTCCGGCGGTGCGTGCGGCGGTGTTCGGTACGCGTTCACATGTTTTTCAGGTAGCAAGACCGCAATGTCGGACCGATCGGTCCCCCGCTGCCCGTTCAGGCTTGACATGCCTTCGCCCGGCTGCCAATAATGCGACTGCGGACCGATCGGTCCGGGTCGGTCGACCTGTCGACGGCACCCCGCGACGACGGCCCGCCCCGTGTCATGCCTTTTTCGTTCCCGGCCGACCAGGAGTGCCGTGTGACTGCAGAAACGACATCCGCCCCGCCCGATTCCGAGGTGGTGTATCCGCGCCGATGGGCCGCGCTGGTCGTGCTCCTTCTGGCCTTCATGCTGGACCTGCTGAGCGTCACCATCGTCAATGTCGGGCTCTCGGCGATCCAGGACGACCTGAAGGCCAGCCCCACCGATCTGGAGTGGATATCCGCCGCGTACCTGCTCTCCTTCGCGGTCGCACTGATCACCGCCGCCCGGCTGGGTGACCTGCGCGGCCGGAAGCTGATCTTCCTGCTGGGGATCACGGCCTTCGCGCTGACGAGCCTGTGGTGCGGCATCGCCCGCAGCCCGGCCGAGCTGATCGCCGCGCGGGTCCTCCAGGGACTGGCCGCCGCCGCGATCGCTCCCCAGGTGATGAGCATCCTCTACACGATCTTCACCGGCCGGGAGCGTGCCACGGTGTTCGGCACGTTCGGGCTGATCTCCGGGTTGACCCAGGCCGGGGGGCTGATCCTGGGCGGCGTGCTGATCACGGCGGACGTCGGCGGGCTGGGCTGGCGCATGATCTTCCTGATCACCGTGCCGGTGGCGGTCGTGCTGATCCCCCTCGCGATCTGGCTGGTCCCCGAGAGCCGGGTGGAAGGGGGAGCCCGGCCGAGGTGGGGAGCCACCGCCGTGCTCGTCCTCGCCCTGGTCGCGATCGTGTTCCCCCTGCTGGAGGGCCGTGTCTACGGCTGGCCCCTGTGGGGCTGGCTCCTCTTCGCCGCCGGGATCCTGGCGGTGGTCGGGCTGGCGGTCCTCGAGCACCGCGACCCGCGGCGGCGGGCGGGCGCCCTGCTGCCGATGGACCTGTTCCGCAACCGCACCGGCGCCGGCGGGCTGATCGTGCTGCTGCTGTCGTTCTCGGGCTTCAGCGGCTTCATGATGATCTTCCCGCTGTGGTTGCAGGACGGGCAGGGCTACTCGGCGCTGAACGCGGGCCTGGTCTCGATCGCGTTCGCCGCGGGCGGGCTCGTCATGGCCGTGTTCACCGGGCGGCTCACCATCCGGTTCGGCCGGTTCATCGTGCTCGCCGGGTGCCTGCTGTCGGTGGCGGGCGGGGCCGTCCTGCTGCTGGCCGTGAACGGGTCGCCGGAGTCGGTCGGCAGCTGGTCGCTGGTGCCCGGCCTGTTCGCGCTCGGCGTCGGGATGACCCTGGTCATGCCGCCGCTGACCACGCTGTTCCTGTCCGCCGTACCGCCCGAGTACGCCGGATCGGCCTCCGGTGTGTGGACCACCGGCCAGCAGTTCGGCAGCGCGCTGGGCGTCGCCGCGTTCGGCACGATCTTCTTCACCGTCCTGGAGAACAGCCGGGACCACCCCGAGGCGTTCACGGCCAGCACGATCGCGGTGATGGCGGCCCTGGTGGTCAGCGCGGCGGCCTGCTTCACCCTCGCGCCGAACGACAAGAACGAGCCCGCGTGATCGGTTCCGCACCACCGAGCGGTGCCCCGGGGACGACCGCCCCGGGGCACCGCTCGGCTGATGTTGTGCCCCGCGTCGGCCAGGTGTTCGGCACGGACGAGAGGCGCGGCCAGCCGCGCCGTCATGGCCTCCAGCCGGCTGGTGCATCCCTACTTCGCCGCCGAGCACGGGCCCGGCCGGCGCCGCGGCGGCTCACCCGGCCGCGTCGAGGGCCTTGAGCGCCGTCCGGAGTGCATGATCGTCGGTGGCGAGGGCCTGGACTCCCCGCACCCGCGGGCTGCGCCCGGCGAACTCCCTGGCGCGGGCGAGATCGTCCGGGTCACGGACATGCGCGATCAGCGGCCGGCCGCCGAACGCGTCCGCGCCCTCGGGGATCTCGATCGCCCGATCCAGGGGCACCGTGACGGAGTCGAAGGCGTCCGGGACATCGTCCGGGGCGAACAGGGACAGCAGCGGGCGGCCTCGGGTCGGGACCGGCAGCGGGCCGGCCACGTCGTAGACCCCGCGGTGGTCGCTGGCGCGGACGCGCTCCAGGTCGATGTAGGTGTTCGAGCCCGGGTCGGCGATGATCGCGTCGAGCGGGTAGTCGTCCCAGAGCCTCCGCATGACCACGCCGCCGTCCACGGTCGATTCGAGACCGGTGTCGACCGGCCTGGACAGGTGCCTGACGTCCCAGGCCCGCGCGCCCGGCCGTCCCTCGGGGACGGTGCGGTCCCACGTTCCCAGGACGAGCCCGCTGCCGGACGGCACGAAGTCCTGGAGGCTGGCGACGGCTCGGGCGAGGTTCCAGGGATGCTCGCAGTGGTTGCCGCCGCGACCAGCAACCGGGTGTTCGGGGTCCGCCGCGCCAGGATCGGGACCAGCGAGGTCGGGTCCAGGTGGTGGCCTTCAGGGGCGAGCGGGTCGAGCCGTTCCAGGCCCAGGGCCACGGCGTCGAGTCCGGCCTTGTCAACGCGATCCGCCAGGTCGGCCTCGGTGAGCAGGTGCCGGGCCAGCCGGTCCGACAGCGCGATGGACCGCCACCGCGCGCTCATGCGGGCACCCCGCCGAGCAGGCCGGCGGCGGCCAGGCGCGGAGTACCTCGTCCCGGACGGACGCAGCGTGCTCGACGTGCTGCTGGAGAACGGTGTCGACGCGCCCTACTCATGCCAGCAGGGCATCTGCGGGACGTGCGTCGTGCACGTACTGGCGGGCGACCCCGATCACCGGGACGACGTGCTCACCGACGACGAGCACGCCGAAGGCCTGTTCACCACGTGCTCGTCCCGCGCCCTCTCCCTCGTCCTGGAACTGGACCTGATGCGAGACTGAGCCCCATGTTCGTGCAGTTCCTCGCGGCGGCCGGAGTGCTCGCCATGCTGACCGTGGTTCCCGGCCCGGACATGGCCGTGGTGACGAAGCGGGCCATCGCCTCCGACCGGCGGGACGGCCTGCGGACCGTCGGCGGCATCGCCGCAGGGCTGCTGATCTGGGGGGTGCTCACCGTGGCGGGCCTCGCCGCCGTGCTCGCCGCGTCCGCCACGGCCTACACCATCGTCAAGCTGGCCGGGGCGGTCTACCTGGTCTTCCTCGGTGTCCAATCGTTCGTGCACAGTCGCCGCAGCCGCTCGGTGGAGAACGTGCCGTCCGCCACCGGCAGCCCGTGGCGGACCGGGTTCGTCACCAACCTCCTCAACCCGAAGATCGCCGTCTTCTACACCGGCCTGCTGCCCACGCTCGCGCCGTCCGGCCTTCCCCCGCAGGCCGGGATGGCGCTGCTGGTCCTCCTGCACGCGGCCCTCACCCTGGTCTGGCTCGGCGGCTACGTGATGCTGCTGGCCAAGGTCCGCGCGCTCTTCGAGAAGCCCGCCGTACGCCGGGCCATGGACCGCGTCACCGGGGTCGTCCTGATCGGGTTCGGCGTGAAGGTCGCCACGACCCGGTCCTAGGCGGAATCCGAGGCGAACAGTTCGGCCACGAACGGCATCGTGTCGGGCAGCCACAGCGCACGGGGCAGTGCCTCGGCCTTGACGACGGTTCCGGGGCGCTCGGTGGTCGCCTGGGCGGGGGGACGGCCACGGTTACGGCCGCGACGGCGGCACCGGCGAGCAGGCCGACACAACGGATGCGGCCCATGGGAGTACCTCTTTCCGGACACGAGCCGGTGATCAAGACACGCCGACCACTCGGCCCGGCCCGGTCGCCGGGCGGCAGCGGCGTGACGCCGCTGCCGCCCGCCACGAACCAGAATTTAGTCACGATTCTTGACAGTCATTGATTGTGACCGTACTCTGGACGCAGTTGATCCCCCCGCACCGGGGCCCATCCGAAGGAGAACGCCATGACCACCACCACCGGCTTCGACTACGCCCTCACCCGCACCCTGGACGCCTCCGTGGAGGCGGTCTGGCAGGCCTGGACGGTCGCCGGCGACTACGGGAAGTGGGCCAGCGCCGAGGAGGTCGTCCTGGACGTGCGTCCCGGCGGCGCCTGGAGCGCGGTGATGGTCATCCCCGGCGGCACCCGCGTCCCCCTGACCGGCTCCTACACCGAGGTGGTGGAGAACGAGCGCCTGGTGATGGGCATGGACGTGCCCGGCCGCGACGAGCAGGTCCTGATGGCCGTCGGTCTGGCAGCCCAGGGCGAGGGCACGCGGATCACCCTGTCCCAGAGCTTCGACACCGCCGAAGACCGCGACCAGGCCGAAGCCGGCAGCAACATGCTCCTGGACGGCCTGACCGCCTTCCTGGCCGCCGCCTGATCCGCCCCGCCCGGCGACGGACGACAGCTCAGCACCTCACCTCGATGGCCGGGCCCCACCACCAGGGGCCCGGCCATCACCATCAGGGGCGGCGAGAAGTACCGGAATGCCGCTCCGGATGGAATATTCGGGTGATGTGACAGTCATCGAACGCTGGACCACTCGCAGCGGGCCTCGCATCCGCTACTTCGACAACGCGCCGGACGAGCCGTCCGGGCTGCCGGTGCTGTTCTCGCCCGGTCTGTCGGACACGGCGGAGGAATACGTCCAGATGCTCGAGTTCTTCGACTCCCGGCGCGTCCTGGTCGTCGAAGTGCGCGGCCGCGGGCGCAGCGAGGCCCCGCCGTCGGGCTACGCGGCGCGGGACCACGCCGCGGACCTGCGGGCGGCCCTGGACGAGGAGGGCATCGAGCGGTTCCATCTCGTCACGTTCTCGCGGGGCACCACCTGGGGTCTGGATCTGGCGATGTCCTGCCCGGAGCGTGTGGCGTCGCTCTCCATCGCGGACTATCGCGCCATGGAGGTGCGCCTGGACTCGTCGTTCGTGGAGGCGCAGTGGCGGACGACCTTCCGCGGCCGGCCGATCGGTGAGCGCCTGCCCCGTCACGTCCTCGAACAGATCGCCGCGGATTCGACGTCACGGGAGCTGTGGGACCGCCTCGCCTCCCTGCCGTGCCCGCTTCTGGTGGCCCAGCCCGGCGGCAGGGGCGGGATCCTCACGGACAAGGACATCGCCCGTTATCGCGATGCCCGGCCGGATGTCGAGGTCGTGGTCGTCCCCGACGCCCCGCACGACGTGTTCAGGCCGGACCGCCTCTTCTTCCCGAAGGCGGTCGCGGCGTTCGTGCAGCGCGCAGAGGGCTGACAGCGGCCCGATCGGAAAGCAGGACGCCGAACCGGCGGGCGATCCCGTGCGGCGCCCGAGTTTCACCGTGCACGGCTTCGACAGCCTGCCCGTCACCCTGCCGCCGTTGCCGGGCGGCACCGGGCGTTGCGGCCGGCCTATGAGGCCGGGGACTCCTTGCCGGGCGCGTTTCCGAGGGGGACGCCGCGAAGGTTCAGCACCACGAGCAGGACGCAGCTTCCGGTGAGCGCGATGTCGGCGAGGTTGCCGACGAACAGCCCGCCGTAGTCGATGAAGTCGACGACATGCCCCCGCGCGAAGCCCGGCTCGCGGAAGAGGCGGTCGAGCAGGTGGGAGGCGGCGCCGCCCAGCAGCGCGGCCAGCCCGACGGTCCAGGCGCGCGAGCGCAGCCGCCGCCCGACGTACAGGACGCCGGCGACCGCGCCGGCCGTGGCCAGGGTGAACAGCCACGTCGTGCCGGCACCGATGGAGAACGCGGCGCCGGGGTTGAACAGCAGCCGCAGGTGGAGCAGCTCCGGGATCACCGTGATGTGGGCGCCGTCGGTGAGCGCCGAGATGGCCCAGAACTTCGAGGACTGGTCGGCGAGGACGACCACCGCGGCCAGCCCGAGCATCCACGCGTAGGGCCGCTTCCCCGGCCTTACTTCTCGCGAATCGTCTCCGCCCGCCTCGCCTGCCACCCGCGCCCCCGCAATCCGAAAGTTCCTCGCATCGAATCTATCGAGAGCACCGCCGGTGAGCGACCCGAGACCGCCGTCCGGCGGCCGGCGCCGGAGACCCGGAACCCGGGCATCGGCGGGCGGGACGGTCACCTTCTGTTGTGCTGGGTGGCCAGCTTGAGGGGACGCATGCGCCGGGCGGCCGACGAGCGGTGGGACGCCGGTGTGAGGTCGGCGGCGCTCGGGCGCGGGGCGTCGACCGTCTCCTCGGTCTGGAACAGGCGGTGCATGCGGAGGGCGAGCTCGGTCTCGAACCTCCATTCCGGGTCGTGGAGCAGGTCGCCGAAGAGTTCCTTGAGCTGGCGCAGGCGGTAGCGGACGGTCTGGGGGTGGACGCGCAGCCGCTCGGCCACATTGATCGTGGACACGCCGCTGGTCAGCCAGGCGAGCAGCGTCTCGGCCAGCCGCTGGTCGCGCTCGGACTCCAGGTACCCCAGCGCGGCGAGACGGTGCTCGACCAGCAGCCGCGCCGACTCCTCGTCGCTGAGCAGCAGCAGCGTGGACAGGTGGTCCTCGCAGCGGATCTGCCCCTGGGCGGGCAGCAGGCCGCGGTGCATCAGGGACAGGGCCTGGCGGGCCAGCCGGAGCGAGTAGGCGGCGCCGGTGAGCGGGACGGTGGGGCCGACGGCGAACTCGACGCCGTTCAGGGCGTGCCGGAGGGCGTCCATCCGGCCGGGCCCGTCGGGGTCGGGCAGCAGCAGGCACGGGTCGGGGCGGTCCAGGTCCACGAGGGCCTCGGTGCCCAGGCCGGGACTGAGCCGGTCCTCGGAGTTCCACCGGTCGCTGAGCGCGACGCAGGCGATGCGATGCGGCAGGCGCCACTGGGCCTGGGCGGCCAGCTCGCCCAGCGTGCTCGGCGAGACGGACGGTTCGGCCAGCAGCACCTCCAGCAGCCGCTCGCGGGCACGCTGCCGCTGGTCGCTCGCTCGTGTGGCCAGCTCGGTGTACGCGTCGACCGAGTGCGCGGAGATCTCCTCCAGGTACCCGAAGAGCGCCTCGGCCAGGATGTACAGCTGGTCCGGTGGCGCGCCCGCCTCCGCGCCCGCGCGGGCGAAGTCGCGCCAGGCGACCCGCGCGCCGATGCGGTAGGCCGACTGCAGGGCGTCCAGGTTGCGGCCCGCGAGGTACTCGCCGCGGCCGAGCGAGCGGAACAGCTTGCCGGTGTCGCCGGCCGGCCGGCCGGGGGCGGCGATCCGGTCGAGGAACTGGCGCAGGCCCCGCTCGACGCTCAGCCGTACGCTCGTGCCGGATCTGCCGCCGAGGCGGCGCGCGAAGTCGGGGATCTCGGCCCGGATCTCCTGGACGATCTCCTCGGCGACGGCGGCCAGCTCGGGCCGGAGGGCCGCGGCGAGATCGGGCCGCAGCGGTGTGGGCTCCGCGAGAACGGGTGCGGTGGAACGATCGGTCATCGGAAACCTCCGAGGAGATTCCGGCCTTCAGGCCGGGGAGGAATCGGTCTCACACATCGAAGTGGCAGCTCATGGGCCGCGATGGTGCGCGCGTCATGACGACGCGGGTGAAGCGGACGCTCAAGCACCGCTTCCGCCCGGGCTTCGAGCAGGCCGCCGGGCTCGCCCGGACGTTCGGGTGCGTGCGGACGGTCTGCGACCCGGCGCTCGCGGCCCGTGGGGAGGCGTGCAGGAAGACCGAGGCGGCGTCGGTGCCGCTCAAGCGGGCCTTCGGCGAGCGGGCGCGGTGCAAGTCCGCCGGGTACAGCACGTCCGCGCTCGGCTTCCGGGACGGCGGGCTGCCCCTGGTCAACACCGTGTGGTCGCGTCCCCTGCCGGAATGCGGGGAGCCGTCCACGGTGACCGTGCCCCAGGGCGCGACCCGACGCCGGTTCGTGCTGTCGAGCGGAGAGAAGTCCAGCTGGGTCAAGGCGCACCGGGAGACCGAGAACCTCGCCGTTCGGAAGCCGCCTGAGAAAGGCAGGCTCACCCGCAGCATGCCGGAGTGCGCAACAGTCTGGTGCGGCGGCTGCGGCACCGCCCATGGCGGCGACGTGAACGCGGCGCGCGACATCCCGGCCTCCGAGTCGGCGGTGTCGGCCTGTGGAGCCGGTGTAAGGCCTCAACGGGAGTCCTCCCGGACGGGTCGATCGGCGACGAAGCAGGAACTCCTCCAGCACCAGCCGCAGGAATCCCCTCCTTCAGGGGGAGGGAGACGACTCCGCTTCGACGGTCACGCGTGGGGTACCTGGCGTCGTCGCCCCTTCCACGGCGGCCGGGTCTCCGGCGCCGGAATCCGCGTCGCTGCGGCGCGTCAAAGGCGAAGGGGCCGCCCGGTCACCGGGTGCGGGGACGGGCGGCCGGGGGTACCGGCGGCCGGAACGAGTTGCGAGCCGCCTCGTTGGGTGCACGACGATCCAGGACGGTCGGTGCGGGCTCACAGCGCGTAGAGGGTCATCTCCCGCCGCCGGCTCGACGCGGGCGGCGAGCCTGCCCGGCGCCCCGGAGCCGTCCCGGCGCCGCCGACCTCCGCGAGCCTGGCCTGGAGGGCCTGGACGTCGTCGGTGTCGATCTCGTAGATCGCCAGATACGGGCCCTCGGTGCCCAGCGGCGCGAACGAGCGGGCCGAGACGAACTCGTCCACGGCGAGGATCCGCTGGAGGCGGTCCTGGTCGGGCCAGTCGAGTTCGGCCGCGCCGTCAGGACCGGGTGCACCGGGCCCGGGTGCGGCGGGCCGGTCCGGGTCCGGTTGGGATGACAGGTAGAGAATCGCCCTGGGCATGTGCAGATCTCCTTCGGTGGGTGCCGGTGGGGACGGGCCTGCGGTCGCGGACCGCGAATGCTTCCCGCCACTGCTTGGTTCCGCTTGTCGATCTCGCCGTCTTCCGTCGGGTCGCGCGTCCTGGGTCAGCGGTCGAGCGGGGCCGGAGCGCTGTGGAGTCGCTGCCCGTGCGGGACGGCGTTGTGCCCACGCGGGTCGGTGCCGCGTCCGTGCGGACGCCTCGTCCCCGCGCGTCCCGTACGTGGCGGGGGTCTTGCGCGGTGCTCGTCCCGTGCGGGGCCGTCCCCGTCCGCGGAGAGCCGCTGCGATCGCCGGTCTCATCGTCGTTCCCCCCGGTCAGGGGCCGGTCGAGGGGGACGGGGCACCGGGAGCACCACCGGTGTCCTTGGGTGTGGTGGGGGTGCCGTCGGGTTTGGTCATGGTTTCGTCGTCGGCTTGGAGGGTGGCGAGGCCGCTGACGCGCCATTGGCCTTTTTCGCGGATGAGTTCGAGGAGGAGTTTGGTGCCGAGGACGCGGCGGGTGCCGGCGGTGCTGCGGACTTCGGAGTCGAGGATGACGAGGGCTTTGGCGCGGTCGCCGTCGATTTGGTTGATGTAGGTGTCGCGGACGGTGGCGGTGGCGGTGGCTTTGTATTTGGTGATGGTGTCGGCGAGGCCGTCGAAGGCGGCTTCGTAGCTTTTGCCGAAGTCGGTGGCGGTGAGTTTTTGGATGCGGGTGCGTGCGTTGGTGAGGTCGGTGTGTTTGTAGGCGAGGAGGGCTTGGCCGAATTCGGCGGCGCGGGTGCGGACTTGCTGCTGGGTTTGTGCTTGCTGGTCGAGGTGGTCGGCGTGGCGCCATTGCAGGATGGCGGTGGTGCTGACCGCGGCCAGGATCAGCAGGATCAGGGCGGTGGTGAGTTTGTCCCGGCGGCCCGCCGGCAGACCGCGCCCCCGCGTTCCGGTCCGCTGCCGCCCTTCACCGTCGCGGTCGTCCTTCTTCGCCCTGGAACTCCGCCGGCCCGCATCGTCGGAGTCGTCGTGGTCGCCGTCCCCGGCCGCCGCCTCACCGGTGTCCTTGTCGGCTTGGACGGTGTCGTCTTCGGCGTCTTCGACATCTTCGACGGCTTCGGCGTCTTCGGCGGCTTCGACGGCCTCGGGTTCGTCGGTGGTGGTGTCCGGGGCGTCCTTGTCCTTGGTGACGGTCTTTTTCGTCTTGGTGGTCATGGCGGCCTCCGGTCAGCTTGGGGGTCGGCGGCGGACGGTGGCGCCCATCCGGTAGGCGGTGTAGGTGAGGATGAGCGCGGCGGCGGCGACCGGGAGCAGGGGCAGCCACCGCGACCATGGGGAGCGGGTGTTGTGCTCGGCGGCGCGGGGCGCCGCGGTGACGAACGGCCCCTGCGGCATGGTCGCGCCCGCGGCGGTCTTGGGTGGGGTGGTCGCCTTGCCTCCGGCGCCGGTCCCGCCCTGCTGGGTGGTGCCGTGGTGGGTGGTGCCGGTGCATTCATAAAGGGGTGGGATGGCGGGTTGGGGTGTCTGGCGTTCGTAGAGTTCGCCGTCGGGGATGGGGCCGCCCAGGGAGATGACGGATTTGAGGCGGACGTAGCTGCCTTCGGGGCGTTTGTCGATGAAGGAGGCGGTGGCCTGGGGCAGGTCTGTGTGCAGCACCCGTAGCGCGTGGTCGAAGTGGCGGGTGTTGGCGGGGGTGAACACCGGTGGGGCGGGCGCGCCGAGCGCGTGCAGCATGCACCGCATCCCCGGGCGTGAGGCGTCCATCAGCTTGTTGACCTGGGTGACCGTGCCGGGGCCGCGGTCCAGGAGGCTGTCGAGGTGGTGGCGGGATTGTTTGAGGGTGTGGGTGAAGGCGGCCAGGTCGTTGACGCCGGAGCCGAGTTGGGGGCCGGTGGGGGCGAGGGTGGCGGTGAGGTGGGTGAGCTGGACGGCGAGGCTGTCGAGGGTGGTGGCGTTGTCGGCCAGGGTGCCGGCGAGTTGGTGGGTGTCGCCGATGAGGTCGCGCAGTGTGGTGCCGCGGCCTTCCAGGCCGTTGGACAGCTCGCGCAGCAGGGTGCCGGCGTCCTGGGGGCGGGTGGCGCGCAGCAGTTTCCCGGCGTTGTCGAACAGTTGCTTGTACTCCACCGTCACCGACGTCCGCGCCAGCGGGATGTGGTCACCCGCGCGTAGCGGCGGCCCGTCGGGGCCCGAGGGCGGCGACAGCTCGACATACGGTTCGCCGACGGCGGATTTGCGCAGGACGGCGGCGCGGACGCCGTTGGGGACGTGGGTGCCGCGGTCCAGTTTCAGCTGGACGGCGACTTTGCCGGGGTGCAGCCGGACGGTGCCGATGGTGCCCACCCGCACGCCCAGGTAGGCCACTTCCAGGTCGGGGCGCAGGCCGGGGGAGGAGGCGAAGTCGGCGGTGACGGTGAAGGGGCGGCGCAGCGCGTCGACGCTGATGATGCTGGTCAGGGCCCAGGCGACCAGGGTCAGGCCGAGGGCGGTGAAGAAGGCCAGGTTGGTGAGGATGCGGGTGTTCACGGCCGGGTCACCTTCTCACCGGGGCGCCAGCAGGCGGCGCAGCTGGCGGGCGGGGTCTTGGGGGGCTTGGGGGCCGGTGCCGGGCAGGAACCCGGCGATCCAGGCGTGGGCGAGCGCCTGCCCGTCGTAGGTGAGTGAGGGGGCGTTGACCAGGCCCTTGTCCAGCAGGTCGACCACTTCTTTGAGTTGTTGTCTGCCGCGGGTCATGGAGGTCATGATCTGGTCGATGCGCAGCAGCAGGGTGCGCAGCCGGGCGGCGTGGCGGTCGTGGAAGGTGGTGTTGAAGGTGGTGCCCAGCCGCACCAGTTCCCGCACCGAGGCCTTCAGTTCGGCGCGGTCTTTGTGGATGCGTCGGGTGGCCAGTGACACCATGCCCGGCAGCCGGTCCAGCTCCCGCGACCCCTTCTCCAGCGATCCTGACAGCCGCCCCAGCCCGTCGATGACCTTGCCCAGATCCGAGGCGGCGGCGGCGTAGCTGGCCGACAGCTGGGTGGATTGTTGGATGATGCGGTTGAGTTGGGGGCCTTTGGCCTGGGTGGCCGAGGCGAGGGTGGTGACGATGGCGTCCAGGTCCTGGCCGCCGACGGCGGCCAGGATCGGCGCGACGCGTTCGGTGACCGATTCCAGGTCCGGCGCCAGGGAGGTGTGGGTGATGGTGGCGCGCTGGGGCAGGTACGGCCCGGCGGCCATCGCCCCCTTGGGCGGGGTCAGCCGGACGTAGTTCTCCCCCAAAAGGGAGGTCTTGGCGATCGAGGCACTGGTCCCGGCGGGGACGCGGCGGCCGTCGGCGATGGACATGGTCACCCGGACCTTGTAGCCCTGCAGCCCGACGTTGATGACGGTCCCGATCCGCACATCGGCCAGCTGCACACTGTGCCCGGTCACCAGGTTCTGCACATCCCCGAACACCGCGTACAAGGTGAGATCACCCTTGGGCGCACCGAGAGTCTGCACCGAGCAGCCCGCACAGGCGGAGGCGGCCAGCACGGCCGCGGCCACCGCCCTCCCCGTCCTGCTCATGGCTTGGCCTTCCGCTGCACGGTGGGTTGGCATCCGGTGTGACGCTCATCGAGGCAGGGGACCTTGCCCCAGCCCATCGCGTCGAAGATGGGCTGCAGCCAGACCCGGAGGGTGGCGTTGACCTGGGCGCGGACGACCACGGTGCCGCTCTTGCGGTCCCAGCTCTTGATCACCGCGTCGGTCACCCCTGCCAGCGACTCGATCGCCTGGGCGATGGAGGCGCTGTTGGCCTTGAGCGTCATCACCATCTCCGACGCCTCGGTCAACACCCTCGGCAGTTTCTCCTGGTAGGCGGTCACCACCGCACCGCCCTGGCGGATCAGTGCCTCCAGCCCGGCCAGGAAGGTCCGCAACCGCGCCCGCTCATCGGCCAGCGCCCGGCTGGCGGCCGAGAAGTCACCGATGAAGGCGGTGAGCTTCTCATCACGCCGATTGAGCGAGGCCGCCAGGCGGTTGAGGTCGCGGGCGATCCCGGCCAGCTTCTGATCCTGCGCCGCCAGATTCCCCGCCAACGTCCCCGTGGACTGCAACGCCCGGTTGATGTCATCGCCGCGGCCGTTGACCGCGCGTGCGCCGCCTTCGAACACCTCACTGAGCGCGCCGGGGTCGATGGACTGGGTGAGGGCGGTGAAGGCGGTGAGCGCCTCATCGATCTCCACCGGCAGCGTGGTCCGCTCCTGCGGGATCACCGTCCCCGCAGGCGCCCGGGGTGTCCCGGGGCGCCAGGCGGGGTGGAGCACGACGCTGCGTTCGCCGATGGTGCTGGCCGCCACGATCGTGGCCCGCACATCACGCGGGACCGGCACATCCTCCCGGATCCGCAGATCCACCCGGACCTGACGGTTGTGCACCCGGATAGCGGTGATGTCACCGACATCGGCGCCCATCACCTTCACCCGCGACTTCTCATACAACGACGGCGTCTTGGCGAAGAACACACTCACCCGGTAGGTGCCATCGGTGCCGGGGACGACGGCGCAGCCGCCGACCGAGAGCAGCATCACCGCGGCGGCCAGGACCGGAATCAAACGTCTCATGGCGCGGTCCGTCCCGTCTTGAGCATGCCGGTCAGGCCTTGCAGGTCACTGGCCGCCAGCGGGCCGAGCTGGGTGAAGATGGCGTTGAACCACGGCCCGCCCACCCCGGTGTTGACAAACCCCGCCATCGTGGGCCCCGACCAGGCCAGCGTCTGGTTGAGGTCGGCCATCTGGGGTTCGAGGGTCTTCATCGTGGTGTCGAGTTCGTTGACGATGTCGACCAGCTCGCTCTGCTTGGCCGAGATCAACCGCGACAGGCTCTGCACCGTGCGGTCACCACTGCCCAGCAGCACACTCAACTCCGCCTGCCGGTCACGCAACTGCCCCAGCAGCACACCGGCGTTCCGCGCCAGCTGCGACAACTGCGCATCCTTGGCATTGACCAACCGGATCAACCGATCCCCATCGACCAGCACCCGCTGAATCTGCGGATCACTCTCATTCACCGCCTCCGCCAACGCGGTCAGATTCTGCAGCGCCCCGCCCAACCGGCCACGCCCCTGCCGGGACACATCCCGCAACTGGCCCAGCACCGAAGAGACCGCCTTGGCGTCCAGTTTCGACAGCGTCCCGGTGCCCTCGTTGAGCAGATCGTTGAACGTGATCGGGGTCGCGGTCCGCTCCAAGGGAATTCGCCGCCGTTCCTCCGACACCTCCGCCATGTACGGCTCACCCACCGGACCGCTCAGCCGCAGGTAGCGGCCGCCCAGAATGTTGGACATCCGGATCTCGGCGCGGGTGCGCGGGCCCAGATCCACCTTCCGGTCCACCTTCCAGGTGACCAGCACCCGCCCGCTGCGGAAATCGGGTTTGACCTCGGTCACCTCACCCACCGCGACCCCGGCCACCTCCACCTCATGGCCCGAGCGCAGCCCGCCGGTATCGGCGAACACCCCCGTCATGGTGTACCGGTCCCTCAGCAGCCCCAGCGTCCCGGTCAGGAACGAGATCGTCACGGCCAGGGACAGCACCGTCAGACCCGCGACACCGACGATGAGGGGATTGCGATCCCGGAAGGACTTCAACGCCATCAGTTCCCCCCGACGACCAGGCCGCGCAGCGCGTCACGGGAGGAACCACGCTCGGGATAGGGCTTCAACTCGGTCTTGTAGGGGCAGGGGCCCGGGGCCAGAGTCAGGCAGGGGGTGGTACCCACGAACAACTCACCCTCATTGATCAGGTCGAACAACCGCGACATCTTCGGCCCCGCCGACTCCAGAATCGGCCTCAAACGGTCCAGATTGCGGTTGGTACCGCCCATCACCACCGACAACCGCCCCACCACCTCCTGCAACTGCCGCGCATTCCCCGCGGTCAGCTTCTCGGAGGTCCGCACCATCGCCGCCAACTGCGCGATCGCCTGATCCACCAGACGCCGGTTGTCCACGAACGCACCCGTGAGAGTGACCAGGTTGTCGGTCATCACCGCGATCTGCTTGTCGCGGCGCGCCAGCACCTGGCTCACCGCAGCGAAATCATTCAGCGTGCGCTGCAACGTCTGGCGGCGCACCGCGATCGTGGACGACAGCTGATCGATGTTGGCGATCAGCTGGTGCACGTTGCGCTCGTTGCCCTCCAAAGCCTGGTGCAGCGAGGTCATCAGCTGATTGATCTGCTGCGGGTCCAGCGTCCGCGTCAACGGCGCGATCTGATTGATCAACTCGCCCAGGTCCACCACCGACCGCGTCCGGGTGATGGTGGCACCGTCCTTGAGCATCCCGGGCGCGGTGCCCGGGATCAGATACACCACCCGCTGCCCGATCGGATCCCGCCACCGCACCGCGGCCTCACTATCGGCAGGGAGACGATGCCGCTCACGCACCGACAGCCTGACCTCGGCACGCCCCTTACGCACCTCGATCGCATCGACCTGACCGACGGGCGCGCCGGCGATCTTGACACGGTCGCCCTTGCGCAACCCGCCCACATCATCGAACGTCGCGGTCACCCGATAGGAATCGGAGAAATCCAGCCGGGCGATCTGCATCGCGATGAAACCGGTAAGAGTCAGCGTCACCGCCAAAAACAGCAGCAACCGCACCAGCGTCGAAAACGCCTTCTCCGGACGCGCCGCCATGTCACTCCCCTCCCAGGGAAGGAAGCGGCAGGGTAGAACGCGGCACAGTGCCTGTGCCTGTGCCGCTGCCGGCCCCAGCGCCGGTTGTGGTGTTGTTGCCGCAGATGCCCAGAATCAGTTCGCAGGGATCGGAGGGAAGCAGGATCTTGGCCGCGAGCATGTGCTTGCCCTGCGAAGCCACCGGCCACGACACCGCCCGATAGATCGGCAACTGGTCAATGATCGAGTTCACCGACGGGCCGGCGATCCCGCCGCCCACCCCCAGCTGGGCATACAGGAACGCGGCGGCGCGTTCGGCGGAACGGGCGCCCTGGCCCAGCTGGCCGCCGTGCCGGTCCAACCCGCCCGCCAGCGTCGTCGACAACCGCGCGGTCTGCCCGGTCAACCGCCGCAACCGATCCTGCCCCGAGGCCGCCGTGCCCACGATGGCGTTGGTGTCACCCGCCAGCCCCGCCACACCCGCACCGATGCCGCGCACCTGCGCCAGGTCGGCCAGGTCGGCGGTGAACCGCACCGCCCGCTGCCGGTGCCGGTGACCGATCGCCACGATCGTGTCGGCATCATCCAGCAGCTCACGCACCTGCATGCCCTGACCGCCCAACCCCTGGGCCAGGGTCCCGACGATGACGGACACATCCTTGGGATCGATCGCCGCCAGCATCCGATCCGCACTGGACAACATGTTGTCCAGATCCTCCGACCCCGAGGTGGCGGCGATATGCGCATGGTCGGGGTAGTAGGGGCCGGCGGCCTCACCCGCCCCCGGGACGAGGTTGATGAACTTGGGCCCGAACACCGATTCCGGCTCCAGCGAGGCGCGGGCGGTGCGGGGGACCTGGACGCCCTGGTGGATGCGCAGGGTGAGGCGGGCGCGGCCGTCGGGCAGCAGATCGATCGCCTCCACCTGCCCCACCTGCACCCCCCGCACCTTGATCGGCGAGGAGGTCGTCAACCCCTGACTCGCCCGATCGAAATCAGCGGTCAGGCGGGTGCCCTCGGCCTGCCACGGCTTGGTCAACAGCCCATACAGCACCCCCGCCGCGACCACCAGGGTCAGCACCGACACCGCCAGGCGGCGGGAGAGAGAATCCTCAGTGGCGCTCATCCGGCCAGCCTCACTGTTCCGCCCTGACCCCAGAACACATACGACAGCAGCAGATTCAGCGTGACGATCACGATGATCGACAGCCGGATCGCCCGGCCCGCCGCCTGCCCCACACCCACCGGGCCACCGGTGGCGTAATAGCCGTAGTAGCAGTGGATCGAGATCACCGCGAACGCGAACACCGCCACCTTGACCGCACTGTAAATCAAATCGATCAACGGCAGATACAAATGGAAATAGTAGTCATACACACCCGGCGCCAGATCAAAGAACTCCGTGGAGATGAACCGGGTCGCGAAGAAACTCGCGAACAACGCGATCAGATACAACGGCACCAGCGCGATCAACGCCGCCACCACCCGCGTGCAGATCAGATACACAAACGAGTGGATGCCCATCACCTCCAAAGCGTCGATCTCCTCCGAGATCCGCATCGCCCCCAACTCGGCGGTGAAAGAAGACCCGCACTGCGCCGCCAACGCGATCGCCGCGATCACCGGGGTGGTCTCCCGGACGTTGATGAACGCCCCCACCAACCCCATGAACGACTCGGCGCCGATCACCTGCAGACCGGTGTAGACCTGCAACCCGATCTCGGTCCCCAGAAACAGCGACATCGTGAAGATCACAAAGATCATCCCGCCACCGACGACGGTGGCGCCGACCCCGACCACGATGTCACTCACCTGCAACGCCACCGTCTTGGCGTACTTGAACCGGAAGACGATGTCGCGCAGCGAGTACAACAGCACCGCCCCGATGAACCGCGGCCACGCCGACAAAGCGGCCACCCGCTCCGCACCCGCGGCCGCCGCCCGGGTCGTCCCCAAAACCGCCTTGCGCGGTGTGTTGACCAGCATCAGCCGCCCCCGCTCACATCTTCGGCGGGAACGCCACGAAATACACCGTGGTGATCACATAGTTGAACGCGAACACCAGCATGAACGCCACCACCGTCGCCCGGTTCACCGCCCGCCCCACCCCCGCCGGACTCCGCTCGCAGTTCATCCCCATATAACAGGCCACCAGCGCCGCGATCAGACCGAACAACCACGCCTTACCCAACGTCACGAACAGATCCGACACCCGCAGCAACCCCAGCGCCCCATCGAAATACGCACCCGGCGTCACACCCTGCAACAACACGTTGAACACAAACCCGCCCACCGCCCCCGACAAAATCACCAGCGAAGCCAGCATGCACGACACCAGACTGGCCGCCCACATCCGCGGCGTCACCAGCCGATGCACCGGATTGACCGCCATGACCTCCATCGCCGACAACTCATCCCGGATATTGCGCGCCCCCATATCCGAGGTCATCGCCGACCCACCCGCACCCGCAATGATCAACGCCGACGCGATCGGCGCCACCTCCCGCACCAACCCCACCACCACCGCACCACCGGTCGCCGACTGCGCCCCCAACTGACCCGCCAGATCACCCACCTGCAACGCCACCGTCGCCCCCAACGGCAACGCCACCAGCAACGACGGCAACATCGTCACCCGCGCCAAAAACCACGACTGATCCACAAACTCCCAAAACCAATCCCGCACATCCCACGTCCGCCGCAACGCCTCCAAACCGATCGCGAACAACGAACCCGTCGCGACGAGAGCCCCAAGGCCCCGGCCGGAGAAGCGGCTCGATACGGCGGTCATGGCCCGCACCCCCAGTCAGCCCAGGAGTGGGCACTCTCACGTGTGCGAGCCATTGGGGGGCCTCCAATGTGGGGTGGGGTGGTAGCAGAGCGGCGCCGCTTCCGTCCTGCGCCTTGCGGGCTGTCAGTGACGCGGCTCAACCGGTCACGAGGCGGCGCCCCCTCCAGAGGGTGATTCTTCACGGACAGAGAATCTGTGTCTCTGGAATTGTGCGGGCGGGGATCAGAACCTCGTCACGGTGCGAATGAAGCTGTTCTCAAGTGGCGATCGATGAAAGCCGGTCGCCCGAAAGGTGATCGGTTCGGTGGCCGACCCTTCTGGTCCCGGCCCGGTGTGCACGACTTCTGGTCGCGATACCGGGCCGGCCAGTGAATGCGGTGAAATCGTTAAATCGTTGAATTGAGTTCGGCCGCCCGCGCGGGGCGGCGGCGTCCAGTCAGTTGATGACGAGCGGGAGCGTCTCCCAGCCGCGGACCGTGGAGGTCTGCGCCAGTTTCACCTTGTCCCAGTCCACATCCCATTCCGGGAAGCGCTTGAGGATCTCCTCCGTCGCCACGCGCCCCTCGAGGCGGGCCAGCGCCGCGCCCAGGCAGTAGTGCGGGCCGAGCCCGAAGGTCAGCTGCTGCGGCATCTCGCGGTGGATGTCGAAGCGGTCGGGGTCGGGGTAGCGGTTCTCGTCGCGGTTGGCGGCGGCCACGATGAAGAGCATGGCGGCGCCCTCGGGCACGGTCTGGCCGTGGAACTCGGTGTCCTTGGTGACGTAGCGCGCGATGGACGGGCCGGGCGGCTCGTACCGCAGGATCTCCTCGATGGCGCCGGGGATCAGCGACGGGTCCTCCACCAGTTCCCGGCGCTGGTCGGGGTGCTGGGCCAGCAGGGAGCCGGTCCACCCGATGAGCCGTCCGGTTGTCTCGTTCCCGGCGCCGGCGACGACGGTGATGTAGGTGAGGACCTCGTCGTGGGTGAGGGTGCGGATGGTGCCGTCCTCGTCCTCGAACTCGGCGTTCAGCAACTCGGTCATGAGGTCGTCGGAGGGGTTGTTCGCGCGCCACTCGATGTAGTCGCGGAACATCTCGTTGCTCATGACGGCGCCGCCCTTGAGGTCCATCTGGCCGCCGGCCTCGGTGCGCAGGCTCTCGTCCGCCGCGTCGCGGATGGCCACCTGGTCGGCCTCGGGGATGCCGAGGAGCATGCCGATCACGCGCATCGGCATCTCGATGCCGACGGCCTCGATGAGGTCGAAGCGCTTCTCCCCCACCAGCGGGTCGAGCGTCTTCACGCAGAAGTCGCGGACCTTGGGCTCCAAGGCGGAGATCCGGCGCGGGGTGAAGACCCGGGCGAGGAGGCGCCGGTGGACGTCGTGGATGGTCGGGTCCTCGAAGATGAGCGTGCCCGGCGGGATCTCGATGCCCGACTTGATGAGCTCGAGGATTCCGCCGCGCGCCGAGGAGAAGGTCTTCCAGTCCGGCAGGCCGCGCTCGACGTCGGCGAACCGCGTGACCGCGTAGAAGTCGTGCTTCTCGTTGTAGTACAGCGGCGCCTCCTCCCGGAGGCGGCGGTACGTCGGGTAGGGATCGCTCCAGAATCGCGGGTCGTACGGATCCCAGTAGACGGCGCTTTCAGTGCTCACTTGTTCAGTGCTCACATGCTTTCCTTCGAGTCGCGTGCCGAGGGCGGGCGAAAGCTTTTGCGACACGTATTTGCACATGCCGCTGCGAGATGCCAACACGCTGTGTTGAGCGATCGCTCAGCACACTTGTTAGTGATTTGTATCACTGGCGTCGGCGGCGGTCAAGAGCGCTGCGCCGAGGATATTGATGCCCATTTTCCTGCTCGGCCTCCTCGGATTGCGCAGGCGCACTTCTCAGCGGTCGGTCGTCGGATTCGACGGTGGGCCGGGCCGGCCCGTCGGGCCGGCCCGGCCCGCTCCGCGGGTCTCCGTCACGGCGGCGCGTGCGGTGATCGTGGCGAGCGGCCGTTAACGGCGGATGGCCGTTCGCACCGCCGTCCGGAGTCCGCGGAGAGCGCGGGGGCGAGTTACTTGAGCATGCTTCCGGCGTCGACAGGGAGCGTCACGCCGGTGATGTAGCGGGCTTCGTCGGAGACCAGGAAGAGGGCGGCGTTGGCGATGTCCTCGGCCTCCACCCACGGGACCGGCAGCACGTTCATCATCTGGGAGATGGGCGCCATGTCCTCGGCGGTGGGGTTCTCCAGGTCGGGGCGGAACATGCGGTAGGTCATGTCGTTCATCAGCATCGGCGTGTTCACCTGGGTGGGGTGGAGGGAGTTGACGCGGATGCTGTGCTGGGCGAGTTCGACGGCCATGGTGCGCATGAGGCCGACCACGCCGTGCTTGGCGGAGACGTAGTTGCCGACGTGGGGGTGGGCCTTGAGGCCGCCGACGGAGCTGGTCAGGACGATGGCGCCGCCGCGTCCGCCCGCGATGACGTGCGGCACCGACGCCTTGGCGGTGTGGTAGACGCCGGTGAGGTTGACGTCGATGGAGTCCTTCCACAGGTCGGAGTCCATCTCCTCGATCTGGGCACCGCTGGCGGCCAGACCGGCGTTGGCGATGACGATGTCGAGGCGGCCCAGCTGGGTCACGCCGTCGTCGACGGCGGCCTTCAGCGCGTCGAGGTCGCGGACGTCGGTCTGGGTGGCGATGATGCGGCGGCCGAGAGCCTTGACCTGGGCGACGGTCTCGTCGAGGTCTTCGGGGGTGGACATGGGGATGGGGACGGTGTCGACCTGCTTGCAGATGTCGACGGCGATGATGTCGGCGCCTTCTTCGGCGAGGCGGACGGCGTGGGCGCGCCCTTGACCGCGGGCCGCACCGGTGATGAAGGCGACCTTGCCTTCGACTCGTCCAGGCATCACTACCTCTTTCCAGGCAGTCGGGGGGATGAGGTCGGAGTTCCGCTCGACCGGGACCGGTCGGCGGTGGAAGGTCCGGTGCCCGCGGTCAGCGGGCCTTGGCGCAGGCGTCGAGCGGGCTGGTCGCCGAGCGCTGACGCCGGATGGTGACCAGGAGGACGACCAGGGCGGTAGCGGCCGCGATGGGTCCGACGGCCTTGAGCAGTCCACCGCCGGTCACGGGCAGGAGGTTGATCGGTTCGGCGGGGGCACGGGAGGCGGAGGCCGTGCGCGGTGGAGCGGCCTCAGCGCGCGGCGCCCCGCCGTTGAGCGACGGCGCCGCCGCGGGCTGCGAGTCCTTGCCGTTGTCGTCGCCGTCGTTGCCGGTGTCGCTGCCGGTGTCGGAGGCGAGTTCGTCGGCGAGGTTGGCGGCGAACTGGCCGATGAGGTTGGTGGCGACATCGTTGAGGGCACCGCGGCCGAACTGCGCGGGCTTTCCGGTGATGGCCAGGTCGGTCTCGATGTCGACGTCGGTGGTGTCGCCCCGGTCGGTGAGGCGGCAGGTGACGGTGGCCTTGGCCGTGCCTCCGCCTCGGGTTTCGCGGCCTTTGGCCTCCAGGACCGCGACCCGGGCGGCCTCGTCCAGGGACACGAAGGTGACGGTGCCGTTGTAGGACAGGCCGATCGGGCCGAGTTTGACCTTGACCTTGCCGTGGAAGGTGTCGCCGTCGTTGGAGGTCAGGGTGGCGCCGGGCACGCAGGGCGCGATCCGCTCGATGTCGAGCAGGACGTGCCAGGCCTCCCGCACCGGCACCGGGATGCTGAGGGTGTTGTTCAGTTTCATCCGGTTTCCTTGATGGCGTCGGCGCTGTCGGCGGCGGGGCCGTCGGGTGCGGGGGTGCTTTTGGCGGCGGCGCGGACGGCGTTGATGATGCCCTGGTAGCCGGTGCAGCGGCACAGGTTGCCTGACAGGCCTTCGCGGATCTGGTCGTCGGTGGGGTCGGGGTGTTCGCGCAGGAACGCGGTGGCGGAGATGATGAAGCCGGGGGTGCAGAAGCCGCACTGGAGTCCGTGGTGTTCACGGAAGGCGTCCTGGAGGGGTGAGAGTTCGCCGTCGGCGGTGGCGATGCCTTCGATGGTGGTGATGTCGGCACCGTCGGCCTGGACCGCGAAGATGAGGCAGGCGCGGACGGCTTCACCGTCCATCAGGATGGAGCAGGCGCCGCAGACGCCGTGTTCGCAGCCCAGGTGGGTGCCGGTGAGGCCACAGTGCTCGCGCAGGTAGTCGGCCAGGGTGAGCCGGGCCGGCACGCTCGCCCGCCGCGACCGCCCATTGACCCGCATCTGGATGTGGACATCAGGCATTTCCGGCCTCCTGGACGGCCTGCTCCCAGGCGCGCGCCACCATGGCGGCCCCGACGTGTTTGCGGTAGTCGGCGGACCCGTGCAGATCGGAGGGGACCGAGTCCAGCCCTTGCATGACGGTGCGCCCGAGGTCGTCGGCGTTCACCTCACCCGCGACCGCACCCTCCAGCTCCGCCTCGGCCGCGCTCGCGCGCAGTGGTGCGGGTCCGAGTCCGAACAGGCCGATGCCGCATCGGGTGACGCGGTCGCCGGTGCCGAGCTGGACGGCGATGGCGGCGCCGGCGATGGCGAAGTCGCCGCCGCGGCGGGCGAACTCGGCGATCGCGAACCCGCTGCGCCCGTCCCACTCGGGAAACAGGACACCGGTCAGCAGCTCATCGGGCTGCAACGCCGTGCTCCACATCCCCTGGAAGAAATCGGCGGCGGCGATGGTGCGGGTGCCGCGCGGTGAGGCCGCCTCCAGCCGGGCGTCCAGGGCCAGGGCGACCGCCGGGTACTCGGCGGCGGCGTCGGCGTGGGCGATCGATCCGCCCAGGGTGCCGCGGTTGCGGATCTGGAAATGCCCGATCAGCGGGGTGGCCCGTGCCAGCAGCGGCACCGCCTCCGCCACCTGGGGCGAGCGCTGGATGGCGGCCTGGGTGGTGCCCGCACCGATCCACACCCCGCCCTGGCGCGGCTGGATGCCGCGCGACTCCTCCAGCCGGCGCAGATCTACCAGGTGCTCCAGGACCGCCAGCCGCAGCGCCAGCATCGGGACCAGGCTCTGCCCGCCGGCGATGGCCTTGGCGTCCTCGCCCAGCTCGGCCAGCAGCCCCACCGCCTCCTCGACACTGTCCGGGGCGTGGTACTCGAACGCGGCCGGTTTCATCTCGCCTCCGTTCCGGCCGCCTGGGAACGGCGGACGATCTCGATGATCGACTCGGGGGTGAGGGGCAGGCGGGTGATCTCGGCGCCGAAGGGGACCAGGGCGTCGGCGACCGCGTTGATCACCGCCGGCGGCGCCCCGATCGCGCCGCCCTCGCCCGCGCCCTTGTACCCGCCCGGCCCCGGCGAGGCGGTCTCGATGTGCCCGTACTCGATATCGGGCACCTCCAGCGTCGTGGGCAGCAGGTAGTCCATGAACGTGGTGGCGATCGGGTTGCCCTCGGCGTCGTAGGCAAGATGCTCGTACAACGCGCCCCCGATCCCCTGCACGGTGCCGCCGGCGATCTGCCCCTCCACCACACTCGGATTGATCATCGGTCCGCAGTCCTCACTGACGATGAACCGCAGCAGCCGCACCCCGCCGGTCACCACATCCACCTCGCATGTGCACAGGTGCGTGGCGTTGGCCCAGATGATCGGATGCTCGGGCCTGTAGCGGCCGCTGGCCTCCAGCCCCGCCGGAACCCCCGCCGGCAACGCCTCGGGCTGGAAGTAGGCGAGGCTGGAGATCTCGGCCAGCGTCACCCCCGACTCGGGCACACCGCGCACCGACGCCCGTCCACCGGCCAGCTCGATGTCCTCGGCCGCCGCTTCCAGGCGGTGCGCCGCGATCGCCACGATCCGCTCCCGCAGCACCGAGGCGGTCTCGGCCACCGCACCCGCCGTCATCGACCCCGACCGGCTGCCGGCCGTCCCGCCACCGAACGGCGTGACCGCGGTGTCGCCCTGGATGGTGTGCACATCGGCGATGTCCACCCCCAGCGCATCAGCGGTCAGCTGCACCACCGTGGTCTCGATGCTGTTGCCGCTGGACCCGCCGGAGACATAGACGTTCACCTTGCCCGAGGGCTCGATCCGGATCGTGGCGCCCTCGGTCGCGTGCAACCCCATCGCACTGGTGGTCGGCTCCACATACGTGCACGTCCCCACCCCCAGATACCGCCCCTGCGCCCGGGCCAGCTCCTGCTCACGCCGGAACGCCTCGTAATCGAGCATCTTCAACGCCTGCTCGAACGTCTCCAACGGCGTGATATCGCTGTAGGGCATGCCCATGGGGTTGGTGTACGGAAGCTCATCCCGCCGCAGGAGATTCCGGCGTCTCAACTCGGCGGGGTCGATGCCCAGGCGGCGCGCCGCGCGGTCCAGCAGCAGTTCCCGCGCCACCGACTCGAACTGCCACGGCCCGCGGTACGCGACACGGCCGAGGGTGTTGGAGAAGACGCACGTCGAGGAGAAGGTGCCCTGCGGCACTCGGTAGGGCCCGGGAAAGAACATCCCGACGGCCGCGGACGTGCCCACCGGCCATGGTGTGGGGTAGGCGCCCACGTCCTGGACGTAGTCGATCGTGGCGGCCAGGATCGTGCCCTCGGAGTCGAAGGCGATCCGGGCGTCGGCGTGCTCGTGCCGCGACATGCCGGCCGACAGCAGATTCTCCCGCCGGTCCTCGATCCACTTCAGCGGACCCGGCACCTTCGACGCGGCGAGCATGATGCACATGTCCTCGCGCATCGGGAGGACCTTCTGGCCGAAACCGCCGCCAGTGTCGCGCATCACCACCCGCACCTGATGCTCGGGCAACCCCAGCAACCGCGAGCAGAACAGGCGCACCTCGTGCGGCGACTGGGTCGCCGTCCAGATCGTCAGCTCGCGCTCGGTGGCCGACCACTCCGCCACGATCCCCCGCGTCTCCATCGGCACCGCGGCGTAGGCCTGCTGGTAGATCGTGTCCTCCACCACCAGCGCCGCCTCGTCGAAGACGGGTGCGAGCTGGTCCGCGGGGGCGCCGGCGAGCTCGCCCGCGACGTTGCGCGGGTAGCCCTCGTGCACCAGTTCCTCGGAGTCCCGCGCGGTAACGTAGTCGACGACGGGTGTCAGCGGGTCGTAGTCGACCACCACCAGTTCGGCGGCGTCCTCGGCCAGATACCGGTCATCGGCCACCACCAGCGCCACCGGATCGCCGACGAAACGCACCTCACCCTCGGCCATCGGAGGACGCGGCGTGTCCGGGACGTCCTTGCCCATCAGCGTGTACCACTGCTCGTGCACACCCGGATTCAGATCCTCCGCCGTGAACACCGCATGCACACCCTCCAAAGCCAACGCCTCAGAGGCATCCACACCACCGATCCGAGCACGCGCCAACGGACTGCGCACAAAAACCGCATGCAGCATCCCGGGACGCACCACATCGTCCACAAAAGTCCCGTGACCGGTCAGCAACCGCGGATCCTCCACCCGCGGCACGCGCGTACCGACGTACCGAGCCGCCGCAGCCTGCGCGCCGCCGCTCACCGGCGCACCGCGCACGCTCGCGCTCGTCCCACGCCGGGGACGGCCGCACGCCCGCGCTCGCAGCGGCCCGAGCCGGGGTTCGCCACCGCGGGCGTCCGCCGGTGCCGCCCCTGCTCGGGGTCTTGCCGCCGTACCACCCGTGATGGACACTGCACCCCACGATGGGCGCAGCGGTCATGGGAGATCACCGGACCCTCGGTGGCGGGGTCAACCGGTGCGAAATCACTCACCCAGGCCCTCCTCGAAGACGCGCGCCGCCAGCCGCCGCGCACGGTGGAGGCTGCCGATCACCCGCTGCTGAGCGGTCGCCCAGCGATGCTAGGCACCTGCTTAGCACTCCCGGGCGACTGTGGTCAAGGTCACTCCTGAAGGGCGGCGCTACGATGGCGCGCAGGGCCCGGCAGGGACGTTTCAAATAAACACGTGGAGGTCGGCCAGATGACATCGCCGCGCAGAATTGGCGCACCGGACGCCAAGAACCGAGCGGTCCTGCTCGATGCGGCGGAACAACTCATGCTAGAAGAGGGATATGCCGCGGTGACCTCCCGGCGCGTCGCCGCCAAAGCCGGTCTCAAACCCCAGCTCGTGCATTACTACTTCCGCACGATGGACGACCTCTTCCTTGAAGTCTTCCGGCGCCGCGCCGAGGAGGGAGTCGAGGTGCAGGCGCAAGCACTGGCCTCACCTCAGCCTTTGCGCGCACTCTGGGCCTTCGCCACCGATCCGGCCGCGAGCGCCCTGACGATGGAATTCAGCGCGATGGCCAACCACCGCAAGGCCATGAAGGAAGAGATCGCCCACTATGCCGAGCGGTTGCGCAGCATGCAGAACGAGACCATAGCGCGCCTTGCGGAAGAGCACGGAATCGACACGGAAGAGTTTCCGGTCGGCTTTTTGGGCGTGCTGGTGACAAGCCTTTCCCGGGTGATCGGAATGGAGACGGCCCTGGGCATGTCCATCGGCCACGAAGAAACGCTCGAGGTCGTCGAACGGTACCTGCGCCGCCTCGAAGGCGAACCGCTGAACGCGCAGGCGGAACTCGCGGCCGCTCCGACACAGCAGCCGGATTCCGCCGCTCCCCGCGCCTGAGCGCGGGGTCGACACCTTGACCGCCGAACCGCCCGGCGCCTCCCCCGGCACGCCCGGCACCTGACACGGCGCGCAACCACGCCCGTGAGCGTCTTCGGTGACGTCCGATTCGCCCGCGCCGCGCGCTCCCCGAGCCGCAGCACGCACAGCAGTTGCAGCTGCTGAGGAGTGAGGTCGTGGTCCCGGCCGACGTCGGCGAACACATGCTGCACCACATGCGTGAGCCGCACGAGGGCCTCGGCCGGGCCGAGCCCGCCGGACGCGTGCACCGTCATGGCACCTCCCGGCAGGGAGCCTAGCCGACAATGATTCGGACAACGAAGTAGATGCCGGGCAGCAGGAGGGTGCCCGGCAACAGCACCGCCCTGTGTTACGGGAAAATCGCTTTCCGTGATGAGTCCTGGCGGTCATCATCGGAGCATGCGGAGGATTCTCGTGCCGGGGGCGGCGCGGCTGGGCATTGCCGTGGCCGGGCTGGCGCTGGCGGCCGCGTGCGGCATGGCGGCCTCTGACGCGTACAACGACCTGCGGGCATACGAGCGCGCGCTGCACTGTGCCCCGCACGTGCCCGGTGACCAGCGCGAGTGCATCGCGACGGTCACCGTGACGGTGGTGAAGCGGTCCACGCGCGTCGAGGACGACTCCCCGCCGACTCCCGTCCAGGTGCCGAACCCGCCCCCGCCGACGCCTCCGATGGGGCCCGTGATCAGGCTCATTCCCGTCGCCGGGGAGTTGCCCGCCGTCGCGGTACGGGCCGTCGTCGCGGACAGGGTGCGCTATGACGTGACCGTCCGCACGCCCGACGGTGAGCGCCGGACGTTCGAGGTCGGCAAGGGGCTGTACGACAGGGCCAAGCCCGGCACGACCGGGTATGCCGAGATGTGGCGCGGCCATGTCACCCGGCTGACGGTCGGGTCGGAGAGCAAGCGGATTCCATGGTTCCAGGCGTTCTTCTTCTACTGGCTGGTGGCCTGGGCGGGCGTGATGCTGGTTCTCGGCGCGCTCTTCCACCCGATCGGCGAGGTGTCCACCCACGTCCTGGGCGGTGGCTATGTGGTGGGCGCGGTGGCGTTCTACCTGCTGCGGGACTGGCCTCCGGCGTTGTTCGGGGTTCCGGCGGCCGTGGCTGCCGTCGTCACCGCGTGGTGGGTCGCGGAGCGCCACAACGGCCGGAAGGCTCGGCGCACCTGGTGACGTGACGGCCGCGGCGGAGCCCTTCAGCTCGTCTCCGCCTCCGGTCCGGCCACCTTGGCGTTGTCCCCACGGGTGCGGGCGTACCGCGCCACCCACCAGCCGGCCGCGCTCAGCAGCACCAGGCCCACCGGCGCCATCCACACCGCGGGCGAACCGGGTTCGCTCAGTGCCTTGCCGAGCCCGGTGTAGACGAGCGTGCCCGGGACGATCCCGAGCATCGTGCCCGCCATGTAGGGCCCGAACCCGACACCGGCCACCCCCGCCCCGTAGTTGACCGCGCCGAACGGGAACATCGACACCATGCGCAGCACCAGGATGGACTCGAAGCCGCGGCGCGACAGGTAGGACTCCAGGCGCGCGAGCCGGCCCGAGCCGGTGTACCGGGCCACCGCCGGACGTCCCATCATCCTGGCCAGGCCGAACGAGAGCGCGGCGCCCGCGGTCGCTCCGACCAGCACCGCCCCCGACCCCAGAGCGACACCGAAGAGCGCACCGGCGGACGCGTTCAGCACCGAGCCGGGTATCAGCGCGGTCACCGCCAGCGCGTAGCACACGGCGAAGACGAGCGGCCCCCAGAAGCCGAGCGACTCGACCCACGCGCTGATGTCGTCCCAAAGCGCGCCGCCGCCCAGCGCCACCAGCACCCCGAACCCGAGCAGCATCGCGGCGAAGACCGACAGCTTCACGACGGCCGACCGCGAAGAAGACCTCGGCTCTTCGTCCGGGGCTCCTTCCGGCGACGGCTCGGTCGCGCGTGCGGCGGACGACGGTTCGGGGGTCGCGACGCCGCTCACGCGCGCTCCCGCCGACGGACTCGGTGACGCGTTCGGTGACGCGTTCGGCGGTCTTCACGGCCGAGGACGTGCATGTTGCGGGCCTTCATGTGCGCGGCGGCCTCCACGTGGACGGTCTCGGACAGCACACGATCCCTTCGTCAACGCCACTGGTGAGATGGCCATTCTTGCGGATCCGCCCGCGAAGGCGTTGATCGGGAGGGTCGCTCCGGGTTTGTCGCCGCCGCGTCCCGCGCCCGGCGCGATATCCGGTACCCGTGAGCGAGCGATCACACAGAGTGAGTTAGAGTCGGGGGCGGCAGAGCGTGCCGTTCCTCCGCTCGCCCATGGCCTGGTCGGGCCCGGGTGGCCGACAGCTTTTGGACGTTTCCCACAAACTGAGGCCGCCCAGCCTGCGTTGTTCACGGCATGGCGCTGCCGCCCGGTAGACGGAAGGGTGAACACTGCCGGGGGTGCCGCCGTGCCGCGGCGGGCACATCGTTGGTCTACAGGAGGGCTCGTTCGGGTGTTCAGTCGTGTCGCCATCGTCAACCGTGGTGAGGCCGCCATGCGGCTCATCCACGCCGTACGGGACATCGCCGCGGAGACCGGGACTCGGATCGAGACGGTCGCCCTGTACACCGACGTCGACCGCGCGGCCGCCTTCGTGCGGGAGGCGGACCTGTCCTACGACCTCGGTCCCGCGTCCGCGCGCCCGTACCTCGACCTCGCGGTGCTTGAGCGCGCGCTGGTGGAGAGCGGGGCCGACGCCGCGTGGGTCGGCTGGGGGTTCGTCGCGGAGGACCCGGCGTTCGCGGAGCTGTGCGAGCGGGTCGGGGTCACCTTCGTCGGGCCGAGCCCGGACGCCATGCGCAAGCTCGGCGACAAGATCGGCGCGAAGCTGATCGCCGAGGAGGTCGGCGTGCCGGTCGCGCCGTGGAGCCGGGGCGCGGTCGAGACCCTGGACGCCGCGCTGGAGGCGGCGGGCGAGATCGGCTACCCGCTGATGCTGAAGGCGACCGCGGGCGGCGGCGGGCGCGGCATCCGCGTGATCACGAACGCGGACGAGCTGGCCGACGCCTACGAGCGCACCAGCCAGGAGGCGGCGCGGGCGTTCGGCAGCGGCGTGGTGTTCCTGGAGCGCCTGGTCACCGGTGCGCGGCATGTCGAGGTGCAGGTCATCGCCGACGGTGCGGGGACGGCGTGGGCGCTGGGCGTCCGCGACTGCTCGGTGCAGCGGCGCAACCAGAAGATCATCGAGGAGTCGGCGTCGCCGGTGCTCAGTCCCGTGCAGGCGGCCGAGCTGAAGGCGTCGGCCGAGCGGCTGGCCGTGGCGGTCGGTTACCGCGGCGCCGCGACCGTCGAGTTCCTCTACCACCCCGGCGACAAGCTGTTCGCGTTCCTCGAGGTCAACACGCGCCTGCAGGTCGAGCACCCGATCACCGAGGCCACCACCGGGTTCGACCTGGTGAAGGCGCAGCTGTGGGTGGCGTCCGGCGGCCGGCTCGAAGGTGAGCCGCCGGTGGAGCGCGGGCACGCCATCGAGGCCCGGCTGAACGCCGAGGACCCCGACCGCGACTTCGCGCCCGCCCCGGGCCGCATCGCGCGGCTGGACCTGCCCGCGGGGCCGGGCGTCCGGGTCGACACCGGGGTCCGCGAGGGCGACACCATCCCCGCCGACTTCGACTCGATGATCGCGAAGATCATCGCCCATGGCCGCGACCGCGACGAGGCGCTCGGCAGGCTGCGCCGGGCGCTGGCGCAGACCACGGTGATCATCGAGGGCGGGGCGACGAACAAGAGCTTCGTGCTCGACCTGCTCGACCAGCCCGAGGTGGTCGACGCGTCCGCGGACACCGGCTGGATCGACCGCGTCCGCGGCGAGGGCCGGCTGGTCGCGCACCGGCACTCCGGCGTCGCGCTGGCGGCCGCCGCCATCGAGGCGTACGAGGAGGAGGAGCGCGCCGAGCGGCAGCGGCTGCTGTCGACGGCGTTCGGCGGGCGCCCGCAGGTGCGGCACGAGAGCGGCCGGCCGCTGGACCTCAAGCTGCGCGGCGCCGGCTACCGCGTGCGCGTCGCGCGGGTCGGCGCGCACCGGTTCCGCGTCGGCGTGGAGGCGGGCGGCGAGGTCCGCACCGCCGACGTCGAACTCGACCGCTTCGACCGGCACACCGGGCAGATCGTCGTCAACGGCACCCGGTACCGGCTGCTCACCGGCACGCACGGCCCGACCCACCTGGTCGAGGTGGACGGGGTGGCGCACCGGGTCAGCCGCGACGAGGGCGGCGTCGTGCGCTCGCCCGCGCCCGCGCTGGTGGTCGCCACGCCGCTGCAGGCCGGCGACGAGGTCGAGGCGGGCGCGCCGGTGCTGGTGCTGGAGAGCATGAAGATGGAGACGGTGCTGCGGGCGCCGTTCAGGGCGCGGCTGAAGGAGTGCGCCGTGTCCGTGGGCAGTCAGGTGGAGACCGGCGCGCCGCTGCTGCGGCTGGAGCCGCTCGCCGACGACGACGCGGCCGAGGACACCGCGGCCGGTGAGTCGGCCGAGCTGGACCTGCCCGCCGCGCCCGCCGCGATCCCGGCCCGGGTGCGCCTCACGCAGGGTCAGGAGAACCTGCGCAGCCTGCTGCTGGGCTTCGACGTTGACCCGCACGACGAGCGCCGGGTGATCGACGACTACCTCGAGGCACGCCGGGCGGCCGCCGGGGACGGCGACCGTCCGCTGGCCGCCGAGCTGGAACTCCTCGACGTGTTCACCGACCTCGCCGAGCTGAGCCGCGACCGGCCGGCCGGCGGCGACGGCGGACACGGCGGGGACGGCGGCGGCGACGGCCACGTGCACAGCGCCCGCGAGTACTTCCACACCTACCTGCAGAGCCTCGACGTCGAGCGGGCCGGGCTGCCCGAGGCGTTCCAGGCCAAGCTCGCCAAGGCGCTCGGGCACTACGGCGTCACCGATCTGGAGCGCACGCCCGAGCTCGAGGCCGCGGTGTTCCGGATCTTCCTCGCCCAGCAGCGCGCGTCCGCCGACGCGTCGGTCGTCGCGACGCTGCTGCGGGCGTGGCTGCGGGAGCCGCCGCCGGACCAGACGCTGCGCGAGCCCGCCGGTCTCGCGCTGGAGCGGCTGGTGGCCGCGACGCAGGTGCGCTTCCCCGTGGTGTACGACCTCGCGTGCGGGATGGTGTTCGCCTGGTTCGCCCAGCCGCTGCTGCGCCGCAACCGGGCCCGCGTCTACGCCGACGTCCGCAGGCACCTGCGGCACCTGGACGAGCACCCGGACGCGCCGGACCGCGCCGAGCGCATCGCCGAGATGGTGCGCAGCACCGAGCCGCTGGTGCGGCTGCTCGGCCGGCGCCTGGTCCGCGACGACCGGGACAACGCCGTCATGCTGGAGGTGCTGACCCGGCGGTACTACGGCAACAAGGGGCTGACCGGCGTCCGCACCAGCGAGGTCGCGGGCTGCAGGTTCGTGGTCGCCGAACGCGCGGGGTCCTGCCTGGTCTCCGCCGCGGTGGGCTTCGAGGAGCTGGACGGGGCGCTGCGCGGGCTCGCGGAGCTGGCCAAGGGCGAGGACGCCGTCGACGCCGACATCTACCTCGCCTGGGAGAACCAGCCTGAGGACTTCGAGGCGATGGCGGCCGCGCTGCACGAGGCCGTCAACGCCCACCCGCTGCCGGAGCAGGTCCGCAGGCTCACCACCACCGTCGCGGGCAGCGGCAACGCGGTGATGCACCACCACTTCACCTTCCGCCCGTCCGGCACCGGGATGGCCGAGGAGCGGCTGATCCGCGGGCTGCACCCGCACATCGCGCAGCGGATGCAGATGGAGCGGCTGAGCAGGTTCGACCTCACCCGCCTGCCGTCGTCGGACGAGGAGGTCTACCTCTTCCACTGCGTAGCGCGCGACAACCCGTCCGACGACCGGCTCGTCGCGTTCGCGCAGGTGCGCGACCTGACCGAGCTGCGCGACCAGGACGGGAGGCTGGCCGCGCTGCCGACGGCCGAGTACACCGTCGACGCCTGCCTGGACTCGATCCGCCGCGCGCAGTCGCTGCGGCCGTCCAAGAAGCGCTTCAACACCAACCGGATCGTCGTCTACGTGTGGCCGCCGAGCCAGATCACCCGCGCGGAGCTGGAGACGCTCGTCGAGCGGATGCTGCCGACGACCGCGGGCGCCGGGCTGGAGGAGATCCTGTTCATCGCGCGGCAGCGCGACCGGCGGACCGGAGAGCCGGCCAAGGTCGCCGTCCGGGTCACCTTCGACGCCGCCGGCGGCGCGAGGCTGAGCATCGGGGAGCCGTCGGACGAGCCGGTCGAGCCGGTCGACGGCTACCGCCAGAAGGTGCTGCGCGCGAGCAGCCGCAACACGGTGTACCCGTACGAGCTGACCGGCCTGCTCGGCGACTTCGTCGAGCACGACCTGGACGGCGACCACGCGCTGGTGCCGGTCGACCGGCCGAAGGGGCGCAACACCGCGGCGATCGTCGCGGGCGTCGTCACCACCCGGACCAGGCGGCACCCGGAGGGCGTCACCAGGGTCGTGCTGCTCGGCGACCCCACCAAGGCGCTGGGGGCGCTGTCGGAGCCGGAGTGCCGCCGTGTGATCGCCGCGCTGGACCTGGCCGAGCGGATGCGGGTGCCGCTGGAGTGGTACGCGCTGTCGGCCGGCGCCCGGATCTCCATGGACTCGGGCACGGAGAACATGGACTGGGTGGCGGCGGCGCTCAAGCGGATCGTCGAGTTCACCCAGGACGGCGGCGAGATCAACATCGTGGTCGCGGGCATCAACGTGGGCGCGCAGCCGTACTGGAACGCCGAGGCGACGATGCTCATGCACACCAAGGGCATCCTGGTGATGACGCCGGACTCGGCGATGGTGCTCACCGGCAAGCAGTCGCTCGACTTCTCCGGCGGCGTGTCGGCCGAGGACAACTTCGGCATCGGCGGGTACGACCGGGTGATGGGCCCCAACGGGCAGGCGCAGTACTGGGCGCCGAACCTGGCGGCCGCGCGGGACGTGCTGATGGCGCACTACGACCACACCTATGTGGCGCCCGGCGAGGACGCGCCGCGGCGGGCGACGACGGCCGACCCGGTCGACCGCGACATCTCCGTCTTCCCGCACAAGGTGGCGGGCAGCGACTTCGCCACCGTCGGCGAGATCTTCTCCGCGGAGGCCAACCCGGACCGCAAGAAGCCGTTCGACATCCGGACCGTGATGCGGGCGCTCTCCGACCAGGACCACCCGGTGCTGGAGCGGTGGGCGGGGATGGCCGACGCGGAGACCGCGGTGGTGCAGGACGTGCATCTGGGCGGCATGCCGGTGTGCCTGCTCGGTATCGAGTCGCGGTCGGTGCCGCGGCGCGGCTACCCGCCGACCGACGGACCGGACACCTACACGGCGGGCACGCTGTTCCCGCGGTCGTCGAAGAAGGCCGCGCGGGCGATCAACGCGGCCAGCGGCAACCGGCCGCTGGTGGTGCTGGCGAACCTGTCGGGCTTCGACGGCTCGCCGGAGTCGATGCGCAAGCTGCAGCTGGAGTACGGCGCCGAGATCGGCCGCGCGATCGTGAACTTCCGCGGGCCCATCGTGTTCTGCGTGATCTCCCGGTACCACGGGGGCGCGTTCGTGGTGTTCTCCAAGGCGCTGAACCCGAACATGACGGTGCTGGCGCTGGAGGGTTCGTTCGCCTCGGTGCTCGGCGGCGCGCCCGCCGCCGCGGTGGTGTTCTCCGGGGACGTCAACGCCCGTACCGCGGCCGACCCGCGGGTGCGGGAGCTGGAGGCCCGCCTCACGCCCGCGTCCGGTGCCGACCGCGCCGCGCTGGCGGCGGAGCTGGACGAGCTGCGCTCGGCGGTGCGGGCGGAGAAGCTCGGCGAGGTGGCGGCGGAGTTCGACCGCGTGCACAGCATCCGGCGCGCGGTGGAGGTCGGGTCGGTGGACGCCGTCGTCGGCGTCGCGGAGCTGCGTCCCCGGATCATCGAGGCCATCGAGGCCCGCCTGCGCTGAGCGGGCGCCGCCCGTCCGGTGGAGGCCGCGGGGCGGCCGGTGGAGTGCTACTCGACCGGCCGCCCCGGCCGCATCGTGCCGGAATGCGTTCTTGTGCCGGACGTGACAAGAACCCGTTGACTATGCCAGTGAATACTGGCGTTCATGCTTCGACTCGCGATCTCCGGCGCGCTGGCCGCCGGCGTCCTCGCCGCCACCGGGCTCGTCTCCCCCGCCGCCGCGTCACCCGCGCCCCGCGCCGCCGCGCCGCGCACCGCGCCGGCGGCCGCGCCCGGCGATCTCAGGCAGGTGTCGCTGCCGTTCTTCTGGCCGAACAATTACCTCTACGACGTCTCGGCGGCGTCCCCCGACAGCGTCTGGATCACCGGCACGCAGGGCGAGTTGGTCGTCCCCGGCCCCATCCCCGGCACCGGGCGGACGATCCCCGGCAACCCGGTCGTGCGGCGCTGGAAGAACGGCGGCTGGACGGAGTACCATCTCGGCGGGCTTCCCGGCCACGCCACTATCACCAACGTGGAGACCGTCGCCCCGGAGGAGGTGTGGATCTCCGGGACCGAGTACGTCACCGACACCTCCACCGAGCCCTACGTCGGCCGCTTCACCGGCTCGGCGTTCACGCAGGTGGCGCTGCCCGCGGGGACGACCGCCGCGCATCTGCAGGCCGACGCGTCCGGCGTCTGGCTGTCGACGGCCACCGACCTCTACCGCTGGGCGGACGGGTCCTGGGCGCACGTCACCGACCTCCCGGCGCTGCGGCAGCACACCCTCCACGTGCGGTCGGCCGACGACATCTGGCTGTTCGGCCAGGTCTCCGACAACTCCGAAACCGTCGACGCGCAGCACTGGGACGGCGCCTCCTGGACGAGGTTCACGCTGGAGCAGCCCGGGCGCTTCGGGACGATCACCGACGTGCTGCCGCTGCCGTCCGGCGAGGCCTGGGCGGTCGGCGTCAACTGGTCCGACGGCGGGGGCAGGCCGATCCTGCTGCGCTGGGACGGCACCACCTGGGAGAGCGTCCCCGTACCGGCCGGGCTCAACTCGCTTAGCCGCATCGTGCGCGCGCCGGACGGCACCCTGTGGGCCAACGGGCACGCCACCGACCAGCCCGCCGCGCCCGGCCTGATCCGCTACCGCGGGGGCGCCTGGGAGCGCGTGCCGACCCCGGCCGTCCCGTACCGGAGCAACGTCCTCGTGGGCGCCCTGTCCGTCGACCCCTTCTCCGGCGCGCTCTGGACGCTGGGCACGGTCAACATCGGCGGCCCCGTCCTGCTATCGGACCGCTGAGAGGTGAGGCGGGCGGCCTCAGTCCAGGCGGCGGGCGAGCCCCGCCGCCACCAGCCCCACGCCCAGGCCGAGCCACAGCGAGAAGGTCGACCCGGTGCCCTCGGTCCACGTCTCGCCGAGGGTCTGTTCGACCACGACCACCACGGCGGCGACCAGGAACGCCGCGCCCACCACGATCGCCGGAATCGGCGCGCGCACCGCGCCCGCCGCGCAGGCCGCCAGCCCCAGCACCACCGCGACGACCACGGCCGGTCCCGGCATCGCCACCATCTCCCACGGGTACCCGTCGGTGACGGTGAACAGGGCGCTGGCCAGCGAGGTCGCGCCGAGCGCCAGGACGGCGCGGTCGGCGGCCCTCATGACGCCCTCAGCAGCCATCGGGAGACCCGTCCCGGCGACCGCTGCCAGAGGGGGCGCCACACCGCGTCGAGGCCGTAGTGGCGGCCCGCCGCCGTGGCGAACAGCAGCACGTGGACGAGCACCATGAGGAAGCGCGACCAGTGCCACTCGCCGGGCGCGTTCAGCACCGACAGCGTGATCAGCACGGACTGGCCGGCCCCGACCAGCGCCCAGAACCTGGTCGCCAGGCCCACCAGGAGGAACGCCCCCAGCGAGGCCTCGACCAGCAGCGTCGCCCAGCCGAAGAAGGTGAAGTTCGGCAGGACGACGTGCTCGACGAGCCACGCCCAGGGCGCGAGCACCTCGTGCTCGACGGCGAGGCGGGTCGACTCGTACAGGCCCTCGTCGCGGTCCTCGCCGAAGTCCGGCGGGGTCTTCCACCCGGAGTTCTGGATCCACATCAGCCCCACGCCCACGCGCGCGGCGGCGATCCCGGCATGGGCCGCGGCGGACGAGTCCGCGGCCTCGATCGATCCGGTCATGGCGCCTCCCTTCCTCCAGGGTGATCGGGTATGCGGATCCCCATCCTCCCCGCAGAACCTCTTACCGGGGAATGGGCGCGCGTTGGGAATCGGCATCGCGCTGACCATGGTCAGCAGCGCGGGCCCTCTTTCACGCCGGAAAGGACCATGCCAACCGTTGGTGGGCCAAATGTTGACCGTGGTCAAAATGTCGGCTTAGGCTCAGGCAACGGCCGGAGGGCGCGCGGCGGCATGCCCCCCGCCACCCGCAATGAGAGGAACCCGCGGATCGATGAATCGTCCCCCTGTGCGGTTCGCCCTTCGCTTCGACTTCCGCAATCCCGACCTCGCCGGGACGTCCATGGCCGACCGCTACGCGGCGGCCCTGGACATGACCGAGTGGGCCGACCGGCTGGGGTGTTCGAGCGTGGCCGTCTCCGAGCACCACGGCTCGCCGGACGGCTACCTGCCCAGCCCCATCCCGATGCTCGCGGCGATGGCGGCGCGCACGACCGGCGTCCGGTTCCTCATCGCCGCGCTGATCGCCCCGTTCCACGACCCGCTGCGCCTGGCCGAGGACATGATCGTGCTCGACAACCTGAGCCGGGGACGCGCCGACCTGATCGTCGCCGGCGGTTACGTGCGCGAGGAGTTCGCGATGTTCGGCATCCCGATGAAGGAGCGGCCGGGCCGGGTCACCGAGGCCGTCACCACGCTGAAGGCGGCGTTCACCGGCGAGCCGTTCGAGTACCGGGGCCGCACGGTACGCATCACGCCCCCGCCGTTCCGGCCGGGCGGGCCGGCCGTCCTGCTCGGCGGCAGCAGCGAGCCGGCCGCCCGGCGGGCCGCCCGCATCGCCGACGGGTTCATCCCCTCGGTGCCCGAGATCTGGGAGTTCTACCGGGACGAGGTGCGCAAGCTCGGCCGTCCCGACCCCGGCCCCAGCCCGATCGGCAGGAACCGGGTGGTCGCGCTCGCCGAGGACCCCGAGAAGGGCTGGGAGCAGATGGCGCCCTTCTTCCTGCACGAGACCAACGCCTACGGCACCTGGCGGGCACAGGACGACCTCGCCGCGCCCTACCGCACCACCGCCGGCACCGACCACCTGCGGACGACCGGCCAGTACCGGGTCGTGACACCCGCGCAGCTCGTGGCGGAGCTGAAGGCGTCTCCGGCTCCCCACGTGCAGTTCCATCCGCTGTGCGGGGGGATGCCGATGGAACTGGCTTGGTCGAGCCTGCGCCTCTTCGAGCGCGAGGTCCTGCCCGCATTCACCTGACCGCGAAACGAGGGTTCCCGTGGACGACATCGAGGCCATCAAGCAGCTCAAGGCCCGCTACTGCCGCACGCTGGACACCAAGGACTGGGACGCCATGCGCCAGGTCTTCACCGACGACGTGGTGATCGACACGACCGGCTCGGGCGGCACCGTGATCAGCGGTGCCGGCGCCTTCATGGCCTTCCTCCTCGACAACCTGGCCGACCGCGTGACCGTGCACCACTGCCACACGCCCGAGATCACCCTCACGTCCCCGTCCACGGCCACCGGCGTCTGGGCGATGGAGGACCGCGTCCAGTGGCCCGGCGGCCGGGAGCTGAACGGGTTCGGCCACTACCACGAGACCTACGAGAAGTCCGGCGGCACGTGGCGCATCAAGACCTCGACGCTGACCCGCCTCCGCATGGACGTCACCGAACCGGCCGCCACCTGACCGCCCGATGTCGCCGGGTTCCAGCCGTGTTTCCACTGGCGACCGGGATGCCCGGCGGCGGCGGAAAGCGGTGATGGCCGCGGCGGCGCGGGGTTTACAGTGGCGGGCGTGCGGCACACCTTCAATGTTGATCTGCGCGGAATGGTCGATCTGCTCAGCCGGCATCTCTACAGCAGCCCCCGCGTGTTCGTGCGGGAACTGCTGCAGAACTCGGTCGACGCGATCAGCGCCCGCCGCCGGGAGGACGGCGCGGCGCCGGCGCGCGTCGACATCGAGCCGGCCGAGACGACCGGCGACGGGTCGCTGCGGATCCACGACACCGGCATCGGCCTCACCGAGCCCCAGATCCACGAGTTCCTGGCGACGATCGGACGCTCCTCCAAACGCGACCCGCTGGGGTTCGCCCGCCACGACTTCCTCGGGCAGTTCGGCATCGGGCTGCTGTCGTGCTTCCTCGTCGCCGACGACATCGAGGTGGTCACCCGCGCCGGGAACGGCGAGACGGTCGTCTGGCGCGGCCACGCCGACGGCCACTACACGGTGGAGCGCGGTCCCGTGCGGCCTGAGCAGGGCACCACCGTGATCCTGAGGCCGCGCCGCGACTTCGAACACTGGCTCGGCGCCTCCACCGTCACCGAACTGGCCCGGCACTACGGCGCGCTGCTCCCCTACGACGTGCGGGTCGGCGGCGAGGCGGTCAACGAGGGCGTCCTGCCGTGGCAGGCCCCGCATCCGGACCCGGAGACCAGGCGCGAGGCGCTGCTGCGGTACGGGGAGCGCCTGTTCGGCGCCCCGCCGTTCGACGTGATCGACCTCGAGGTCGCCGAGGCGGGGTTGAGCGGGGTGGCGTTCGTCCTGCCGGAGGAGACCCATCCGAGCGAGACGGCGCGGCACCGCGTCTACGTCAAGCGGATGCTCGTGGGCGACCGGGTGGACAAGATCATGCCCGACTGGGCGTTCTTCGTCCGCTGCGTGCTCGACGCCGGGGAGCTGCGTCCCACCGCGAGCCGGGAGCAGCTCTACGAGGACGACCTGCTGGCGAGCACGCGGGAGGCGCTCGGCGGGCGGCTGCGCGACTGGCTGCGGCGCCTGGCGGCGACCTCCCCCGAGCGGCTCTCGGCCTTCCTCGCCGTCCACTACCGCGGCGTGATGGCGCTCGCCCTCCACGATGTGGAGATCCTGCGGCTGGTCGACGAGTGGATCCCGTTCGAGACGAGCGAGGGGGCGGTCAGCCTCGGCGAGTTCCGCCGGCGGCACCGCACCGTCCACTACACGGCGAACGGCGAGGAGTTCCGGCAGCTGGCGAGCATCGCGGCCGCCCAGGGCATGGGCCTGGTCAATGGCGCCTACACCTACCACACCGAGGTCCTCCAGCGGCTCCGCCGGATCGATCCGGAGCTCGTCGTCCGGCGGCTCGACCCCGAGGACCTGGCCACCCGGTTCGACGTGCTCGGCGCGGCCGCCGAGTTCGCCACGCGCGACTTCCTCGGCATCGCCCGTGCGGCCCTGGCGTCCCGGGGCTGCGAGCCGGTGCTGCGCTCGTTCTCGCCCGCCTCGCTGCCGGTGCTGTTCCTGGAGGGGGCGGACGCGCGGCTCGCCACCGGAATGCGCGCCGCCCGCGAGGAGGCGGACGGGGTCTGGGCCGAGCTCATCGAGGCGGCCGCTCCTGAAGAGGAGGGCGAGCCCGCCCTGCCCCTGCTGGTGTTCAACTACCGCAACCCGCTGGTCGCACGCCTGACCAGCACGGTCGATGCCCGGATCGTCGAGCTGTCGGTCGACGCCCTCTACGGCTACGCGATGCTGGCGGGCAACCGGCCGCTGCGCCCCGGCGACGTGGCCGGCGTCAACCGGGCGTTCCTCGGACTGGTCGAGCACGCCATCCACCCGGGGCGGTGAGGCGCGCCGATGCTGCTGAACCGGGACGAGATCCGCGCAAGGCTCGACGCCGCCGACGCGTTGAATCCCGACCTCCCCGGGGGAACCGGCGGCGAGGCCTACGTGGAGGCGATGCGCGCCCTCCTCCCGCACGCCGAGGCGCTCGGCGATCCCGACCTGCTCATGGACGTCAGGCTGGGTTTCACCTGGGCGATGCTGAAGTCGGACAAGGACGCCGACGAGACCTTCCGCACGATCCTGCCCGTCCTGCGGCGGTGCCTGCTGGACTGGCACGCCGCGCCGCACCTGTTCCGCCCGGCCCTGGTCACGGCCATGTGGAACCAGTTCTTCAGGGTCTGCAACATCTACATACGCCTCTTCCCCGAACCGGCACAGCGGGTCCGCCGCCTGCTGGACGAGCTGGAGCGGCACTGCCCCGAATCCCGCCGCTGGACCCGTTACGCCATCGACCACTACCGGATGAGCCTCGAAGCACGCCAGGGCGACCACGAGGCGGTGGACCGGCTCTGGCGGCGACTGCGCGCCCAGGGCCGGCCGGAGGAGCACTTCCACCTCGACGGACTGGCCGTGGGCGAAGCCTTCATGTGGCAGCGGCTGGGTCGTCACGACCTGGCCATCGAGGCGATGGCCCCCGTGCTCGCCGGCCAGATCGAGGTGCACGACGGCAGGGACCTCTCCGACGCCCTGCTCGTGCCGTACCTGCGCACGGGACGCGTCAGCCAGGCAGTGGCGGCGCACGAGCGCAACCACACCCGGCACGGCATGAAGCTGGAGGAGCTGGGCGCGCATCTCCAGTTCTGCGCGCTCACCGGCAACGAGGAACGCGGGCTCGAGGTGCTGCAACGCAACATCGACCGGCTCCTCACGCGCACCAGCCGCGTCGAGTGGGTGTGGACGGCGGCGGCGGCCGTCCTGCTGTGCCGCCGCGTCATGGAGAAGGACGTCGACCGGCAGTGGTGCCGGTCCTGCGAGTGCGACGATGCGCGCTGCCACCACGACGCGGTGATGACGTACGCGGATCTGGGCGGGCGGCTGCGCTGGGAGGTCGTCAACCTCTCGCTCGAACTCGACGAGATGGACGGGTCGTCCTTCATGAGCGAGAGCGTCGCCGAGATCATGAACGCCGAGCCGATCCTGGAGAGCCTGCCCCTGCCATCGGACGCCGCGGGGCACCACCACAAGGCACCGCGGCCCGACGCGCACCTCCCCGACGGCACGGATCTGGCCGCCGCGCTGCACGAGGCCGCCGACCTGGACACCTGGCCCAGGTTCATCCGGACGCAGCGGATCCTGCAGACGGCACTCGTCAGGGACGAGACGGACGTCCAACCCGACGTCCAACCCGACGTCCGGCTCGCGCTCCTGGAAGAGCTGATGTCACCGGAGCTGCAGGCGGAGATCCGCGGCTCCCAGCAACTGTTCGGCACGCTCACCGAACTCGCCCGGGCGCACGACGCGGGCCCGTCACCGCTCGGCACCGCCCGGCTGGACCGGCTCTGGCGCGCGGTCCCCTTCACCTTGGACTGCGTGCTGACCTACCCGGCGGTGCACGCGACGCAGATCCGCGGTCTCCTGCGCACCCTGGAGCCGCACTGCCGCCCGGGGACCGGCGACCTGCACCATCTCCGCTGGTTCGCGGTGGAACTGGAGGTGCGGCGCGGTGACCTGGACGCGGCCCGAACCGCATGGGCCGCGTTCGAGGCCCTGCCGCACATCGACGCCTACCGCACCCGGGCGTCCACGCTACGCCGTGCGCGGTGGTGGCTCGACCTGGGCCTGGACGACTCCGCGTACGAGGCCATGGCCTCCCTTCCGGCCGACGATGACCGCGAGGACCACCTCCTCCCCGCCTACCTGCGCGCAGGCCGTACCGAAAAGGCGCACGAGGTCCACGAACGCACCTACCCGACGGCCGGCGAGGCCCCCGAAATAGCGGCGCACCTGGAATTCTGCGCCCGGACCGGCGGGTTCGACCGCGGGCGCGAGCTGATCCAGCGCAACCTCGACCTCTTCCACACGGCCCGCAACGACAGGGAGTGCTCGATCGACCGGCTGCGCGCGTACGGCGCCGCGATCAGGTTCGGCGAACGCGTCGTCGAGGCGGGCCTGGACGAGACCTGGACGTGGCCCGCCGACGACTGCTGCGACCCCGAGGACGGCTGGAGCTACGCCCGCTTCGCCTCGTCCTGCCGCACCGAAGCGGCCCTCTTCGCCACCCGGTGGGACGAGCTGATGGGCACCCACGCCACCCGCGCCCTGGTCGAGGGCACGCCCCACCGGGGTTGACGCTCGGACCGTCCGCGGCGTGGTCGAGGTCGCCGCGCGTCACCGGCCGGGTTGCCTGGTGCGCAACTCGTCGGAGAGGGCCCTCATGCAGTCGGCGATCTCGCGCTGGTTCATCTGCTGCGGCGGCTTGCCGCACGGTGACGCGCTGGGGGTGGGGGACGGCGCCTGCCCCGCGGGCGGCGCCTGCCCGGCGGGCGGGGCACCGGCGACCGCCACCGTCCTGGGCGCGGTACGGCCCGTGGCCGACAGGTCGACGTAGAACTCGGTGATGCCGCGGCGGACGCCGAACACGCGCCACATGTCGCCCCCGAGCGGTGTGAACTCCTCCAACTCCCCGTTGGTGTTCAGGAAGGTCGGGTCGGCGGAGCGGACGGCGTTCGTGGCCTGGCCGACCAGCGTGTTGAGGTTGGCGACGCGGCGGTCCCCGTCGGGCAGCACGTACACGTCCATGCGGTTGAGACGGCCCGAGGTGACCGTGTCCGCCGCCGTGACGGCGTAGGCGATGAACGCCTGCGACTTGGAGGCGTTCGGGGACAGCGGCGTCACGAAGTACAGGCGCCGGTCCGGGCCGCGCAGCAGGTACTCGGAGGTGTTGCCCGCCTGGACGTCGTCGGTGGTGGGCTTGAACCCGAACGACGCCCGCTGCCTCCACTTGCGGCCGGCCGCCCAGGCGGTCGCGTCCGTCTGCCTTTCGACCAGGCTGTCGGGGTAGACGGGGCCGGGCAGCTCACCGGCCTTCACGTTCGCCTGGTGCCGGTGGGCGACGCCGTTCCGCCCGCCCTCCAGGATCAGGACGCCGGCGGCGGTGTCGACCGTGCGGTGCCCGACCGCCTTCTGCCGGCTGACCGCCACCACGATGACGGGGCGGCCGCCCTTGCAGTAGCCCCAGACGTCGGAGTCGTCGTAGCGGTAGTCCGGGTACTTCTCGGCCAGCAGGTTGCGCAGGCTGTTGCCGCGCTGCCCGCCGAAGGCGCGGTCGAAGCGGTTGTTCGCGCCGACGTTGAACCGGCAGCCGACCTGCACGTTGTTGGTCTTGCCGTCCCAGGTGGCGATGCCGTAGGTGGGGGTCGCCTTGCCCGAGCCGTCCAGGATCGCGCTCCACACGCCCACCTGGCCGGGGACGGAGTTGTAGAAGTAGGTGATGGACGGCTCCCACGCGTCCACCTTGGGGGCCGGGGACGCGGCGTGCTCCATCATCGCGTGCGCCGACGCGAAGCTGGACGTGCGTCCCTCGAAGGAGCGGATGCCTTCGAGCTGGTCGTGCCTGATGCAGGAGGCGACGTCGTGGCGGCCGCGGGCGTCGCAGCCCGCGCCGCCCGGACGCGAGCCGTCCAGCAGGTAGCTCAGCGACGACGGCGGCGCGGTGCCCTTGGTGTCGTGGAACACGGTCGTGGCGTTGTAGTGCCGTCCGGCGTCCTTGTCGTTGTCCCACAGCGCCACGGGCGCGGGGTAGAGGAGGACGGCCGCGGCGGCGATCCCGGCGACGGCCGCGATGGGCCCGCCGCCCGGCGCGGTGTCGACGTAGCGGTCCTCCAGTCCCCCGCCCATGATGACGGCGGTGCCGATCAGCCCGATCGCCACCCACAGCCAGAACAGGAACGTCGGGTGCCCGAGGTCGCCGCCCGGCAGCCACCAGGAGCGGACGACGGTGAGGCGCCACCACTGCTCCCACACCCCCACACCGCCGAACAGGAAGTGGAGGACCGCCCAGAACGACCATGCGGCCACGGGCATCCAGGCCCACCACAGCGCGGTCTTGACGATGCGCGATCTCATCTGACCCATCGGAGGCTCCTCGCGTCCCGAGCGCGCCGGTCGCCGCGCGCAGCAGACACTCCCATGTCTTGGACGGGAGGAGTCCCGGCCGAGTTCTCCTGGAACTTCAGTTATGACCGGTTCCGGCTCGGCGGTCGCCGTCGCTTCCGCCGCGGGGCAGGGGTGTGCGGCCGAGCCGGGCCACGAGCCGGTCGCCTTCGGACGCTCCGGACGGCGGCACCGGGACGGGCGGAGCGAACAGCGCGTGGCGGGTCGCGTCGTTGATCACCAGCGGGGCCAGCGCCAGGAGGTTCTCGGCCAGGCCGGCCGGGACGGGGTACGGATGGCCGCACGCCTGGGCGATGTCCCAGCCGTGCACCGCGATCTCCAGGGCGCCCGTGCCCGCCACCATCCACAGGGGCAGGGGCCGGCCGGCGACGATCACCTCGTCCTGGACGCGGGTCGTCACGCAGTTCCGCAGCAGGCGGCAGGCGCGGCTGCGGAAGCCGAACAGCAGGTCGGCCTCCGGGGAGGGCGCCGCGGGGGGCGCGACGACCCCGACGCGGCCCGCGGTGAGGCCCTCGTCGAGGACGTCCAGCGACTCGTTGACGTGCCGGAGCAGCATGCCCAGGCTCCACCTGTCGCAGGGGGTGGGGCGGTCGAGGCTGTGGGGGGCGATGTGCTGGGCGGCCGCGAGGGCGTAGTCCAGTGCGTGCTTCAGCAGGCCGACGTTCTGTGCCGGCGCCGCCGGTGCGTGGGGCAGCGTCATCGCCGTCCCTTCAGCGGGCCAGCGCTGAGCGGCGCACCAGCGGCAGGCCCAGGGTCCGGAAGAGGTCCGGACGCTGGTGCGACACGATCCGGGCGATGCCGCCCGGGGTGATGGTCAGGACCTCCACCGAGTAGGCGCGGTGGGTGCCGTCCTCCTCCTGGAGGTAGGTGGCGAACGCGGGGCGGCCCTGGTAGACGGTGCGGACCATCCGGCAGGTGCCGAAGGCGGGGCACTCGGTGGCCAGGAAGCGGCCGATCGCCTCGCGTCCGGCCAGCTCCACCGGCTCCGGCGCCACCTCGCAGACGGCGTCGCTGGTGAGCAGGCCCATCAGCGCCGGAAGGTCGGCGTTCTCGAACGCGGCGACGTAGCGGTCGAGCAGGTCGCGCTCGTGCGGATCGTCGGGTTCGCCCACCTCGTCGGCGGACCCGGCGGCCTTGGCCAGCTGGGCCCGGGCCCGCTGCAGCATGCTGTAGACGGCCGCGTCGCTGCTGCCGAGCAGCTCGGCGGCCTCCCCGGCCCGCCAGCCGAGCACCTCGCACAGCAGCAGGACGGCGCGCTGGCGGGGCGACAGCCGCTGCCAGGCGACGGTCAGCGCCAGCCGGACCGAGGTCCTGGTCTCGATCACTGCGGCCGGGTCGTCGGGCTCGCTGCCGAACAGCACGCGGGCGACCGGCTCCAGCAAGGCGGGGTCCAGCCCGCCGCCCGGGCCGCCGGTGGGATCGGCCGGGCCGCCCAGCCCGGTCGGCAGGGGCCGCCGGCCGCGCGACTCGATCGCGTTCAGGCACGTGTTGGTGGCGATACGGTACAGCCAGTTGCGCAGCGAGGCCCGCCCCTCGAACTCGTCGAGGGACCGCCACGCCCGCAGATAGGTCTCCTGGACGAGATCCTCGGCCTCCTGCGCGGAGCCGAGGATCCGGCGGCAGTGCGCCAGCAGTTCCGGCCGGAACCGGTCGGCCAGCCGGCCGAAGTCTCCCCGGTCCGGCGCCGCACCCGTCATCATCGCGCTCCCCGCTCGCTCGGCCGACGCCCTCCCCATGAGGAACGTCCTCGTCAAGGGAGACAGTCCGGCCGCCGCGAATCCATCGGGTCCGGCCCGGCGAAATCGCGGCGGGCCGCCTGTCTTGATGAGCATGACCCAGTCACAAGAGGAACACCTCTCGCCCGCGCCCTCGGAGAAGTCGCCCCCGCGCTCCCGCTGGGCGGCGCTCGGCCTGCTGTGCGCCGCCATGTTCATGGTCGCGCTGGACGGCCAGATCGTCATCCTGGCGATGCCGTCGATCCAGGCCGATCTCGGTTTCGGCATCGCCGGCCTCCAGTGGGTGCTCAGCGGCTACCTGCTCAGTTTCGGCGGCCTGCTGCTGCCGGCCGGCCGGGTGGCCGACCTGCTCGGTCACCGCCGGCTGTTCGTCCTCGGCGTGGTGCTGTTCCTGGTGTCCTCCGCGCTGTGCGGCGCGGCATGGTCCCAGGAGGTGCTGATCACCGCCCGGGTCGTGCAGGGCGCGTCGGCCGCGGTGATGTCGCCCACCGCGATGGCGCTGCTGATGACGACCTTCGACGAGGGCCCCGGGCGCAACCGGGCGCTGGCCGTCTGGACCGGCACGGGCGCGTTCGGCGCCACCGCCGCGCTGCTCGTCGGCGGCGTCGTCACCGATCTGTTCGGCTGGGAGTGGATCTTCTACCTCAACGTCCCGGTCGCCGCGGTCATGCTGGCGCTGGTGCCGGTCCTGCTGCCGGAGAGCCGCGGCTCCGGCGGCGCGCGGTCCTTCGACCTGGCCGGCGCGGTCACCAGCATCGGAGCCGCCGTGCTGCTCATCTACGCGATCGTGGAGGCGCCCGCCATCGGCTGGGGGCACGGCCGCACCCTCGGCCTGCTGATCGGCTCCGCCGTGCTGGTCGCGCTGTTCGCCGTCATCGAGAAGCGGTCGGCGGCACCGCTGGTGCCGCTGCGGATCTTCCGGTCGGGCACGCTGGTCGGCGGGAACCTGATGATGATCCTGGTCGGCATGCTGCTGCTCGGCTTCAACGTCATCGTCTCCCTGTACGCCCAGCAGGTGCTGCACTACACCCCGGTGATCTTCGGTCTGGGCACCCTGGCCTATGCGCTGATGGACATCGTGTCGGCCAACGTCGGCGGCGCCGTCGTCGGCAAGGTCGGCTACCGGGTGGTGGCGCTGGTGGGCATGGTGCTGTTCGGCGTCGGCTCGCTGCTGATGACCGGGATCTCCCCGGACGGCACCTACTTCGGCGACCTGTTCGCCGGGCTGCTGGTCTTCGGCTCCGCGGTCGGCACCTGCTTCGTGGCGGTCTCCATCGCCGCCCTGACCGGTGTCGCCGACGAGGACGCGGGCCTGGCGTCGGGCCTCAGCAACGCCGCGTTCTGGATCGGCGGCGCCCTGGGCGGCGCGGTCGTGTCGACCGTGTCGGTCACCCACACCGGCGGCACCGGCCCCGCCGCCCTCACCGAGGGCTTCCAGGCCGCGTTCTGGACCTGCCTGATCCTCGCCGCCGCCGGCGCCCTCATCGCCCTGGTCCTGCTGGCCCTGCCCAGGTCAGAGCCCCGTTGAGGGACGGCCGAAAGATCTTGGAGAAAAGTTCTGCGGCGGTGTCGATTCCTTGGGCCTTCCGTTCGACCTAGGGGTGAGAGGGTTCCGAGAGAGGAGCCCGGGACGAATGAGGGAGATCGACCATGAAGTACATGCTGATCATGCGCGCCACCGACGAGGCCTTCAAGAACATGGCGAACGTCGACTTCAACGAGATGATCGAGACCATGGGCAGGTTCAACGACGAGCTGATCCGGGCCGGTGTGCTGCTGGCCGCGGAGGGGCTCGACGACGCCGAGGAGGGCGTGGTCGTCGACTACTCCGCCGAGCCGCCCATCGTCACCGACGGCCCGTACGGCGAGACCAAGGAGCTGTTCGGCGGGTTCTACATCCTCAACGTGGCGTCCAAGGAGGAGGCCGTCGAGTGGGCCAAGCGGCAGCCGATCACCGGGCCGGGCTTCAAGACCGAGATCCGCCGGGTCACCACGATCGACGAGTTCCCGCAGGACAACGAGTGGGTGAAGAAGGAGCGGGCCTGGCGCGAGGCCACCGGGCAGCTCTGAGCGGACCGACCGGAGATGACCGACCCCACCGGCCGTGAGGCCGTCGCCGCCGTCTGGCGGATCGAGTCCGCGCGGATCGTCGGTGCGCTCGCACGGTACACCGGCGACTTCGCGCTGGCCGAGGACCTCGCCCAGGAGGCGCTGGCCGAGGCGCTGGTGAACTGGCCGCGCGACGGCGTCCCCCGCAACCCCGCGGGGTGGCTGCTCACCGTCGGCCGGCGGCGCGCGATCGACGCGTTCCGCCGCCGCTCCGCCCTCGACGACAGGTACGCCGCCCTCGCCCAGAACCTGGGCGAGGGGGGCGCCGTCTCGGGGAGCCCGCCCGATCCGGCCCGGGAGGACGAGGACGTGCTGTGGGATCCCGACCAGATCGACGACGACGTCCTCGCGCTGATGTTCGTCTCCTGCCATCCCGTGCTGTCGCGGGAGGCGCGGGTGGCGCTCACGCTGCGCGTCGTCGGCGGTCTGACCAGCGACGAGATCGCCAGGGCGTTCCTGGTGCCGACCGCCACCGTGCAGGCCCGGATCACCCGTGCGAAGAAGACCCTCGGGGCGGCCCGGGTGCCGTTCGAGGTGCCGCCGGCCGGGGAGCGGGCCAAACGGCTCGGGTCGGTGCTGAACGTGATCTACCTGATCTTCACGGAGGGGTCCACGGCCAGCTCCGGGGGCGATCTGATCCGGTTCGACCTGGCCGGCGAGGCGCAGCGGCTCGCGCGGGTGCTGGCCCGGCTGATGCCGGACGAGCCCGAGGTGCACGGCCTGCTGGCGCTGATGGAGCTGACCGCGGCGCGGTTCCCCGCCCGCACCGGGCCGGACGGCGAGCCCGTCCTGCTGGAGGACCAGGACCGCGGCCGCTGGGACCGGGCCGCGATCGGCCGCGGACGGGCCGCGCTGGCCCGCGCGGAGAAGGGCGGCCGGGGCCTGGGCGCCTACGGCCTCCAGGCGGCGATCGCCGAATGCCATGCCGTCGCGCCGTCGGTCGGCGAGACGAACTGGGAGCGCGTCGTGCTCATCTACGAGGCGCTCGGCCGGCTCGCGCCGTCCCCGGTGGTCGAGCTCAACCGGGCGGTGGCGGTCTCCATGGCGCAGGGAGCGGCCGCGGCGCTGAAGATCGTGGACGGGCTGGCCGCCGCCGGTTCACTCGCCGATTCGCACCTGCTGCCGAGCGTCCGCGGGGAACTGCTCACCCGCCTTGGCCGCACCGGCGAGGCCCGCGCCGAACTGGAACTGGCCGTGAGCCGGTGCGGTAACGAGCGCGAACGCGCCGTCCTGGAACGCAAACTCGCCGCACTCCATTGACCCCGGGCCGGCGGGGCGCCAGTCGGGTTCGACGTCGTCGCGGACGCAATGACATATGAATAGTGGGTTATGCCGAAATCGGGGCGGGAGGCGCATCGGTCACGCTTCGAGGACCTTCCGCAGGGTCGCGGCGAAGGCCTCGGGCTCGCCCGTCGAGCCGTACTCGCCGCCGAGGAACCCGGCATGGTCGCCGGGGAAGGTGACCGGCGCGCTCCCGAGCCGCGCGGCCACGGCCGCGGCCGCGCGGGCGGCGAGGGTCTCCCCCGAGGTGGCGCCGACGCCGACGACGATCCGGGTGGACGCGGCGCGCAGCGCGTCGAAGTCGTGCCGGTAGGCGTTGCAGGTGACGATGTTCTGCCCGACCAGCGCATCGTCGCGGGTGCCGTCGTCCTCGGCCGGGAGCCCGAACTCGGCGGGGTCGGGGCCGGGCCGGTCGGCGAACCCGTCCGGGATCGGCCCCGGGTGGCTGACGAGCCGGATGAACTTCGCCATCGCCGGGCCGAAGCCCTCGCTCCGGTAGGTCCGGTTGATGGCGGCGCACGCGGCCAGCACGGCCTCCCGGTCGGGAAGCTCCTGGGAGGCGGGCGGCTCGTGCGCCACCAGCGTCCGGACCTGCCCGGGATGCCGGGCCACCAGCGCCAGCGCGTTCACGGCCCCGCCGCTGCTGGCGAAGACGTCCACCGGCCCGGCGCCCAGAGCGGCGATCACCCGGTGCAGGTCGTCGGCGTGCTCGTCGGGCGTGGACTCCTCGGCGCCGTCGGTGCGGCGGCTGCGCCCGGCGCCCCGGGGGTCGTAGGTCACCACCGTGCGGTCGGTGAAGTACCCGGCCAGCGTGCCGAACCCGGTGGCGTCCATCGGGGAGCCGATGAGCAGCAGGACCGGCTCGGCGCCGGTCCCGCCGCTGCGGACGTCGTAGTGCAGCACGGCGCCCGGGACGTCCAGGGTGTGGGTCTTCGTACCGGTCATGAAAGCCACTCCTTCACGTGATCGCCCGATGTTCACCGGTACTGACCCGCGACCCTGTCGAAACTCATCGGCCCCGCGGCCCGGCCCCTCAGACTCCGGCTCCCACCAGGCCGTTCGGGTCGATCACGTACTTGCGCGCCGCCCCGCGGTCGAACTCGTGGTAGCCCGCCGGGGCCTCCTCCAGCGGTATGACGGTGGCGTTGACGTTCTTGGCGATCTCCACCCGGTCGTGCAGGATCGCCATCATCAGCTGCCGGTTGTACCGCATGACCGGGCACTGGCCGGTGGTGAAGGCGTGGGACTTCGCCCAGCCCAGGCCGAACCGGATGCCCAGTTGCCCGACCTTGGCGGCCTCGTCCGCGGCGCCGGGGTCGCCGGTGACGTACAGCCCCGGGATGCCGAGCTTCCCCGCCGCCCGCGTGATCTCCATCAGCGAGTTCAGGACGGTGGCCGGATGCTCCCCGCCGGCCTCGCGGCCGTGGCCGTGGGCCTCGAACCCGACACAGTCGACGGAGGCGTCCACCTCGGGCGTGCCGAGGATCTGCTCGATCTGCGCGCCGAGGTCGTCGTGCTGGGACAGGTCGATCGTCTCGCAGCCGAAGCTGCGGGCCTGGGCGAGCCGGTCGGCGTTCATGTCGCCGACGATCACCACGGCCGCGCCGAGCAGCCAGCACGCGCTGGCGCAGGCCAGCCCGACCGGCCCGGCGCCCGCCACGTACACCGTCGACCCCGTGGTCACCCCGGCCGTGTACGCGCCGTGGTAGCCGGTGGGGAAGATGTCCGACAGCATGGCGAGATCCTTGATCTTCGCCATGATCCGGTCGCGGTCGCCGGGGAACTTCAGCAGGTTGAAGTCGGCGTAGGGGACGGTCACGTACTTGGCCTGGCCGCCGTGCCAGCCGCCCATGTCGACGTAGCCGTAGGCGGCGCCGGCCCGGGCGGGGTTGACGTTCTCGCAGACCCCGGTGTGGCGCTCCTTGCAGTTGCGGCAGCGGCCGCAGGCGATGTTGAACGGGACGCTGACGAGGTCGCCCTTCTTGATGAACTCGACGTCGCGTCCGGTCTCGATGACCTCGCCGGTGATCTCGTGGCCGAGCGAGAGGCCGGCGGGCGCGGTGGTCCGGCCGCGCACCATGTGCTGGTCGGATCCGCAGATGTTGGTGGCGATGGTCTTGAGGATCGCGCCGTGCTCGAGCTTGCGGTGGCCCTGCTCGTCCAGTTCCAGCTTCGGGAACTCCAGGTCCTCGACTTCGACCCTGCCCGGCCCCTCGTAGACCACGCCTCGGTTCGTGTCCGCCATCACTGATCCCCCGTTCAGGATTGAGTTCGGCGGCGCTCCCCGGGGCGTGCTGCCCCTGCTCTGCTGCGGCCCGCCCGCGCACCGGCGGCGGCCGAGGATCACGCCCTGAGCGGGCGCCTTTCGGGCAGACGTATACATATACGGCGACCTGCCCTTAACTCCGGGATACCGCACCCCCGCCCGCACTAAACGACTCGATCGCCCGAGGCGTCGATCTGTACGGCGAATAAATACTTCTGATCGACCGGCGGGTCTCTCTAGCATGATTCCGACCGCTCCGCCGGGGCGCCTTGGAGGCCAGAGGGATGCCGTTGCTGGACTGGGGTGGGGACCGGCGTCTACGCCGGCTGGAGGCGGCGTTCGCGGGCACGGCGCCCACGGGCAAGCGGCTGGAGAAGGCGGCCCGTGACTACGGCCGCCTCCTGGTCGAGGCGCTGCACGAGCAGCCGCCCCTGGCGCACCGGTTGTTCCGTGACTACGACGCCCGCCTCCCCGACGAGGTCCATGCGCCGGCCTTCCCGCAGGAGCACAGGGATCGGCTCGCGGGGTTCGCGTCGAGTCGCGACCTCGACGTCCTGACCGTGACGTTCGAGCTGGCGACCCGGCTCGGCCTGCCGGACACGGCCCGGCAGGCGCGCGACGGGACGGCGGCCCTGCTGGGGGCGCGCGGTGACGCCGACCGGCTGGTGGCCCGGCTCGACCGCTGGCGGCGGCTCGACGTCCTCGACCGGGAGACCCTCGCCGGCGCCCTGCGCGGCCACCTGAAGAACTCCGCCCTCGGCCGCGACGAACAGCTCTGGACGGCGTTCTTCGCCGGATTGCCCGAGTCGTCGGTGCCCGACCTGTTCGAGGTCCACGCCTTCCTGGGCCGCGGCGAGCAGGCCGTCCGCCTGGCGGACACGGCCGCGCGGCGGCGGCAGGCGCTCGACTGCTGCCTGCGGTCGCCGCGCGCCGGCGACGTGCGGGCCGGGATCGAGCTGGCCCGGCGCGAGGGCGACGAGGCCCTGACCGCGCTGGAGGAACGCGCGGGCGAGCTGTCCTTCGAGCGCGGGGAGTACGAGGAGGCGCTGTCCCATTTCCGCGCCGCCGGGCGGCCGGACCGGGAGAGCGAGTGCCACGAGCGGCTGGGACGTCTCGAAGAGGCCCTGGCCGCGTGCCCCCTTGATCAGCCCGACCGGCTGGCACGTCTCGCCGCGGCGTCCTGGCCCGAGATCGACGCGCTGGTCGAACGGGCGGAGTTCACCGAGGCGGCCCGGCGCGCACGGGCGGTGGTCGTGCGCCTCGAGGGGGTGACCGAGCCCATCGAGGAGATCGGCCGGCGGCTCCAGGACTCCTCCGCCCGGCGGGAGGCCGTCGTCGCGATCGGGCGCAGGCACTTCGCGGCGCAGGCGGAGCGGGCCGCGTCCGAGGAGGCCGTCCACAGGGATGCCGTCCACAAGGAGTGGAGCCGCTTCGAGGAGAGCGCCGGTGATCTGTTCGCCGCCGCCGAGCAGGCCGAACGGGCCGCGGATCTCTACCGGGCGCACGGCCTCTACCTCAGGGCCGGGCGGCCCGGCGACGCCGAGCGCGTACTCCGGGACGACCCCGGCCGCTGGCGGGCCCGCGCCGACGCGCGCGAGGCGGGCGGCGACCTTGTGGGAGCGGCCGAGCTGCACGCGGAGGCGGGCGAACCGGAGGAGGCCGCCGCGCTCTACCTGCGCGCCGGCCGGCATGCCGAGGCGGCCCGCTGCCTCATCGCCTGGCGCGGGGACGACGCGATCGAGGACGCCAGGCTGGCCGAGTGCCTGCGCCTCTCGGGCGCCACCGAACGGCTGGCCGAGCTGTGCCTGCGCGCGGTCAAGCGCAAGGGGCGGGCCACCGCGGGCTTCGAGGAGCTGCGGCGGCTCAGGGACGACTCCCTGCTGCCCCCGCACCTGGAGGCCGAGGTCCTGCGGACGCTGGAGACGCTCGGCGCCCAAGGCCGCAGGCCCTTCGAGGACGGCGCCGCGGCCTGGCTGGCCCGGGCGCGCGAGGACGTCGACGCCCGCTACGCGCGCATCTGGGCGCTCGACCTGGGCACCACGACCTGCGCGGTCGCGATCTACGACGGCGAGGCCGGGGAGCCGGTGCTCTGCCGGTGGAAGGGCCGCCCGTTCTTCGCCGCGACCCTCACCGTGGACGAGGACGGGGTCGAGCGGGTCGGCGTGTCCGGCGAGGAGGTCCTGGCGGGCTGGGTGAAGGGTTTCATCGGCTCCGCCAAGCGGCGGATCGGCGGGGCCACCAAGTACCGGATGCGCGACCGCGTCTACCGGACCGAGGAGGTGGCGGCCCGCCTGATCGCCCATGCCCGGCGCTTGGTCGAGGACTTCCTGGCCGAGCGCGTCCTGGAACGGGTCGGCGAGTTGGCGCGCGCCGAGCTGGGCGAGGTCCGCGGCGAATGGCTGGACTGGCTGGCGGCCGGGCACGACCTGCGGCTGCAGCGCCCCCGGGCGATCCTCACCATCCCCGCCTTCTTCCGCAACAACCAGAAGCAGGCCACCCGCAACGCCTGCCGGATCGCCGGGGTGGAGCTGGAACGCCTCATCCACGAGCCGACCGCCGCCTGCATCGCCGCCGCCCGCCAGCGGAGGCTGACCGGCGAGGTCGTGGTGGTCGACCTGGGCGCCGGGACGCTCGACATCAGCGCGCTGTGCGTCGAGGACGACGTCTACGACGTCCACCAGGTGAGCGGCGACACCCGGTTCGGGGGCAAGGACTTCGACGCGGTGATCGCCGAGGCCGTGGAGCGGCGGCTCGCGCGCGACGGCGTCCACGTGCCGGAGAAGGGCAGGGAGCGGCTGCGGTTCGAGATCGCCGTCGAGTACCTGAAGATCGGCCTCTCCGACCAGCCGTACGCCGCCTACCCGCTGCCGGGCTTCAACGGCGACCCGGAGTTCCGCCTGGAGCTGGGCCGGGACGAGCTCGCCGAGATCCTCGCCGGCCCCCTGCGGACCCTCCGCGAGATCTGCGAGAAGCTGAAGGCCTCCCTGCGGGAACGGCCCGAGCATCTGGTGCTGGTCGGCGGGCCGATGCTCGCGCCGCAGGTCGCGGGGGTGGTCGAGGACGTCTTCGGCCTGCGCCGCAAGGTGCTGGCCGACCCTCGGACCGCGGTGGCCGTCGGCGCCGCGTTCCAGGCCGCCGTGCTCAGCGGCGCCCTCGGGAAGCAGGTGCTGATGGACGTCACCCCGCTGGCGCTCGGCCTGCTCGTCTCGCCGTCCCCGGGCGAGGAGGAGTTCTCCGCGCTCATCGAGGCCAACACCCCCATCCCGACCGAGCGGCGGGGAACGTACACCACCACCCGGGACGACCAGGACATCGTGCGCATCCAGATCTACAACGGCGACCTGCGCCCCGCGTCGAAGATCGGGGAGTTCCAGCTCGGCGACATCGCGCCCGCCCCCAAGGGGGAGCCGGAGATCGAGGTCACCTTCGCCATCGACAGCAGCTGCGTCCTGGAGGTGACGGCCAGGGACAGGCTGACCGGCAACCGCGCCTCCATCAACGTGGCCGACACGACCCTGCTCTCGCCCGACGAGATCGCGCGGATGACCGAGCGGCACCGGCGGCAGCTCGAACGCGAGGCCCGGCGCCGCGGGCAGGCGGAGCTGCGGGAGGAGCTGACCGCGCTGGTCGAGGAGGCCCGCCGCGGCGACGCCGAGCCGCTGCTCAGGGAGTTCCGCAGGCGGCTGGAGGGCCACCGCGCAGCCCGGGCCCGCCTGGACCCCGGCACCGAGCGGGTACTCGCCGAGATCTACAGCCCGGCCGCGACGGAGTTGGAGACCGACCTGCTGTCGGCGCGGGCGCCGCTGCTCGACCTGGCGGCCAAGGCGGAGGAGTACCTGGAGTCCGTCCACGGGGAGGCCGGTCACCGGGAGGCCGGCGACGATCCGGACCCGGCCGAGGGCGAGCACCTGCGGGCCCGCCTGGCCGACCACCTCGACCGCGTGCGCCCCGGACTGGCGCGGGTCGCGCAGTGGAACGGCGTCCTGGCCAGGATCGCCGCCGTCGAGGCCGACCCGCTCCTGCGGTTCCGCGGGCACCACGCCGCCGGCGACCACGCCCGCGCCCTCGACGCCCTGGCCGAACTGGACGAGCCGCCGGCCGACCCCGACGACGTGCGCCGCCACCTGCACTGCCTGGCCGAGACCGGCGCCGCCGCCGAGTACCGCCGCACGCTCACCGGCAACGCGGCGCTGCTCGGAGCCGCCGTCCTGGACCCGGCCCGGCCGGAGGAGTTCCTGCGGCGGATCGGGCCCGCGCTCGTACGGGTGCCGCCCGGGCGCGGCGTCCTGATCTCCGACCGCCTCGTGCTCACGGCCCGCCCCGGCCACGACGGTCCCACCGTCGAGACCGCAACCGGCGCCGCGCTCCGCGTCGGGCACGTCTTCGAACCCGACTCCCCGCACCTCAACGCGGCCCTGCTCCAGCTGGCCGAGCCCGTAGCGGCACCGCCGCTCCGGCTCGGCCATGCCGGACTCGTGCGCATCGGCGACCCCGTCCACGTCCTCGCGGGCGGCTCCCTGGCCCCCGGAGTCGTCGACGCCTTCGAGTCGTTCCCGGAGCAGGACCTGAACCTCTACCGCGTGGGACTTCCCGCCCCGCCCGAAGGCGCCGGCGGCCCGCTGTTCAACGGACTCGGCGAGGTGATCGGCGTCCTGACCGCCCCGGCCCGCCCCGACCGCGCGGCCTTCGCGATCGCCATCGACACCCTGGCCCCGCTCCTCACCAGCGCCGGCTACGGCGTCACCACCTAGCGCACCCGGCCACGGGGCGGGCGGGGCCGCTCTTGGCGTAGGTCTCGTGGTAGTGGACAGCCTCCACATCGGCCTTTGCTGGGCAACTGCTTAGCACCGGGCGGACGGACGGTCAAGATCGCGGCGGCTCCGGGCGGGCGGCGCAGCCGGCCAGGTACGCGGCGATGTCGCGGCCCACCACCTCGGCGAAGCCGCGGTCGCCGTACTCGCCGACGGCCCAGTGCCGGGCCCCCGTCTCCATGAGCGACTGGGCGACCCTCGCCACGTGCAGGACGTCCAGGCCGGGCGGCAGCTTGCCGTCCGCCTGGGCGCGCTCGATGAGCTCCAGGAACATGAACCTGGTCGTGTGGTGCTCGTCCGAGCGGCCCTCCTGGAGGGCCCGGTGCTCGGCCCGGTGGCCCTCCAGGATGGTCTCGATGATGAGGTCCGGGGGGCTGCGGCGCATCGCCCGCTCCATGGTGCCCAGGACGGCGACGATGACCTCCGCCACGTCGTAGGGCCTGGCGAGCAGTTCGCGCATCTTCTTCCGCGCCTCCCGCGTGGAGACCACCCCGGCCTCCAGCAGGGCGTCCTCCTTGCGCGGGAAGTAGAAGTAGAACAGCGCCTTGGAGACCCCGGCGGCCTGGCAGATGTCGGCCACGGTGGTGTCGGCGAAGCCCTTGGTCCGCCACAGTGCGATCGCCGCCTGCGCCAGCGAGCGCTTGGTCTCGCGGGAGCGGGACTGGGTCAGGTTGGCGCGTCGCTGACCCTGGTCAGCACGAGGGCCTGGACGCGGCGGCGGCTTGTCGCTTTCCACGGCGCCCAGACTACCCATTTCACCAGGGCCGAGATTGTTGACCACGGTCAGATTCGCGGCTTACGCTCGCTCGGAGGCCGGGCACCCCGCCCCGCGGGCATGACGACGCGAAGGAGAATCGGCATGGCGATCCGTGTGGTTCAGTGGACGACGGGCGGCGTGGCCAAGGCCGCGGTGCGGGCCGTGCTCAAGCACCCCGACCTTGAACTGGTCGGCTGCTTCGCGTGGAGCCCCGAGAAGGCGGGCAAGGACGTCGGCGAGCTGCTCGGCACCGGCCCGCTCGGCGTCACCGCGACGGCGGACATCGACGACATCCTCGCCCTCAAGCCCGACGTGGTGCTCTACATGCCCCTGCTCTGGGACGTCGACGCGATGGTGCGCCTGCTGGAGGGGGGCATCAACGTCATCTCCACGGCGAACTTCATCACCGGCCACTCCTACGGCGACGCGGACATGGAGCGCCTGCACGCCGCCGCCCGCCGCGGCGGCGCCTCGCTCTACGGCACGGGCGTCAGCCCCGGGCTGATCGGGGCCATCGCGCTCACCGCCGCCTCCGCCTGCCGGGAGGTGGAACGGATCTCCATCTTCGAGGCCGCGGACTGCTCCCACTACGAGTCGGAGGAGACCTGGACGGATCTCGGCTTCGGCAAGACCCCCGACACCCCGGGCATCGGCGAGATGGCCCGCCAGCGCCAGCTGGTGTTCATGGACGCCGTCGAGGTGATCGCCAAGGCCGTCGGCGTGGAGCTGGACGAGGTGCGCTACGAGCCGCAGTTCGGGCTCGCCACCGAGGACATCGACCTGGGCTTCATGCGGCTTCCCCAGGGCACGGTGTGCGGCATCAACGGCATCTGGAAGGGCATCGCCGGCGGCAGGACGTTCATCGAGCTCGGCCTGCTGTGGCGGCTCGGTAACGCCATGGAGCCGAACTGGCCCATCGAGGAGGGCCACCGCGTGGAGATCGTCGGCGTGCCCGGCATCCGGATGCGGGTGGAGTACCTCGACCCCGACCCCGACGACGCCGTCGACCGCAACGCCCACACCGCCAACCCCGCCGTCAACGCGATCCCCGCGGTGGTCGCCGCCGCGCCGGGACTGGTGACGGTGGACGAGCTGCCCCTCATCACCGCCGGCTCGGTCCTCGCGGCGGACGCCTGAGAACCGCCGATCCGGCCGCGAGGGGTGACCGCTGACGGTCGCCCCTCGCGCCCGCATCCGGTCAGGGCAGGGCGAAGGCCTTCTGCCGGAGGTCCTCTTCCTCGGTCTCCGTGATGTGCTTCATCGCGTAGCGGATGATGGGCGGGGCCATCAGTGACGTCACGATGGAGACCAGGACGATGATGGTGTAGGTCGCGGTGCTGAGCACGCCCAGCCGCAGCCCCACCATCGCCACCACCACCTGGACGACACCGCGGGCGTTCATCCCGGCGCCGAGGGCGAGCGCCTCCCAGCGGCCGAGGTCGCTCATGAGAGCGCCGACGAAGGCGCCCAGGAACTTGCCCACGACCGCGACCACCAGTACGACGAGGGCCGCGACCAGGACGCGGGGGTCGCCGAGCGCGGTCAGGTCCATGCGCAGCCCGGCGGTGGCGAAGAAGATCGGGGCCAGGAACGCCAGGACGAGCGTGCGCAGCGGGGCGAGCCGGGCACCGTCCATCACGCCGGTGGAGCCGATGACGGCACCGCACAGGAAGGCGCCGAAGATCGGCTCCAGGCCGAAGGCGTGGGTGCCCGCGGCCGAGAGCAGGATCAGCGCGACCACCGTGGCGAGCGTCGCGCCCCCGTCGGGCTGACCGGTGGTGCGGCGCAGCAACCGGCCCACCAGCGGGCGGGCGGCGACGGCGATCGCCCCGACGAGTACCAGGTGCCCCACCGACTCGGCGATCTTCCCGGTGCTGACCCCGACCGTGGCCATCGCCGACACGATCGACAGCAGCAGCCAGCCGACGACGTCGTCCACGGTGCCCGCGGTGAGGGTGAGCTGGCCGACGTCGCGGTGCAGCAAACCCATGTCCATGAGGGTCTTGGCGATGACCGGGATCGCGCTCACGCACATGGCGACCCCGAGGAAGAAGGCGAAGACGCCGCGCTCGGCGCCGTCCGCGAGCAGCGTGGCGGGGAGCAGGAAGCCGCAGGCGACGCCGAGGCCGAGCGGGACGACGAGGCCGGCCAGGCTGACCTTCACCGCCGCCATGCCCTTGCGGCGCACCAGGGCGAAATCGAGTTGGATCCCGGTGACGCCTGCCAGCAGCAGCACCCCGATCTGGGCGAACGAGTCGAGCAGGTGGAACTGGGAGATCTCCTTCGGCAGCAGCCACGCGGTGAGGTCCGGCGCGAGGTGGTCGAGCAGGGACGGGCCGAGCAGGACGCCGACCGAGAGTTCGCCGACGACGGCGGGCATCCCGAACCGCACGGCGAGCCGGCCGAGCACCAGGGCGAGCGCGAGCAGCAGCCCGACCTGGAGGAGGAACACGAGCAGCTGGTGCGACGACAGCGGGGCGACGGGAGCCGACAAGGGCATGACAGGACCGGCGGCGGACGCCATGGCAACCCTCTCCTGGTAATTCCGCGGGGGAATTACTAATGATCACGCTGCGGGCAATACCCAGAAGTGAACCCGCCAGGTCCGGTGAGATCAAGCCCGGCGGTGACCGGGCCCGGCCGTGATCATGAACGAGGTTTTCGCTGTGTTTCATCGCCTTCACTCTGGGCGTTCACCCGCGAACTCAACCCGGGTTTGGGACGGCCCGCACCAAGATGACGGTTGACACGCTTCTGGACCGGGTTGAGGATACGGGGCAACGCAGTGCTCCCAGCGGCCTACATCACCGAAATCAGCCTTTCCAGCGGGACCCGGCCCTCCCGGTCTTCCCGCATGCCCACCACTCCCATCCGGCGGCGTTTTCCGGCCGGACGGCGAACGCTGCCGTGTGACCGGTCAATTCCCGCAGTCAATTCCCGCACGGGCTTTTTCCGGCCCTTCGCCGGCGCCGGCCCGGCGTCCGTCCGGCATGCCCGCGCCCCGCCCGTACAACGCTCCAACCGCGTCCCGCCAACCCCGGCAAGGAGGAAAACCGATGACGACCGACCTCCCCGACGTCGACGTCACGCAGGTCTTCGAGGAATCGCGGCTGCCCGCCCTCATCACCCCGAAGGATCCCGGCCTCGACATCGTCACCTGGGTGCGCGGCAACGTCGAACCCGTGCGCGAGCTGGTCCTGGAGACCGGCGGGGCGCTGTTCCGCGGCTTTACCGGAACCGCCGACGTGGACGTCTTCCACGACTTCTGCAACAGCTTCCCCAGCCCGCTGCTCGACTACACCGAACAGTCGTCCCCGCGCGACAAGCTGGGCGACAAGGTCTACTCCTCCACCACCTACCCGGCCGACCAGGTCATCCCGTTCCACAATGCGAACTCGTTCGGGCACGAGTTCCCGCTGAACATCTGGTTCGCGTGCATCAGAACCGCCACCAAGGGCGGCCGCACGCCCATCTGCGACACCCGCCGGGTGCTGGCGAACCTGAGCGCCGAGACGCGGGAGAACTTTGCCGAAAAGGGCATCCTCTATGTCCGGAACTACTACGACGGAATGGGCGTGCCCTGGCAGGAGACCTTTGACACCGATTCACAAGAAGAGGCCGAGAAGTTCATGGAGGATGGCCATATCGCCTACCGCTGGCATACCGGAGGCAACCTTATTCTCCAGACCCGGCAGGTGCGGCACGCCATCCTCCAGCACCCGAAGACCGGCGAGGACGTCTGGTTCAACCAGGCCCACCTCTTCCACAAGGCCTCGCTCGACGACCGGCTCAAGCCGCTCATGCGCCAGTTCAACGACTGGCAGCTGCCGCGCAACGCGTTCTACGGCGACGGGACGGTCATCCCGGACGAGACCATCCACGAGATCTTCGCCGCCTTCGACGAGGCCGAGCTGAGCTTCGACTGGCAGGCGGGCGACTACCTGATGCTCGACAACCTGCTGACCTCCCACGCCCGCAAGACCTTCGAGGGCAGCCAGCGCCTGATCTCGGTGTCGTTCTCGGAGCTGTTCACCGACTACGAGCCGTACTTCGCCAAGTACGGCGACGCCACGCTGGAACCGCAGCCGACGGCCGATGTCAGCTGAGGCGGCCGGCGCCGGGCCGGCGCGCACCGAGGCCGCGACGGTCACCGCCCTGATCGCCGCCCGGTGCGCGGCCCGGCCGGCGGCGGTGGCGGTCGAGCAGCCGGACGGCGCGACCTGGACGTACGCCGACCTGGGCCGCCGCGCCGGCGAGATCGCCGCGGCGCTGCGGCCGCTGTACGCCTCGCCGCGCCCCGCCGTCGCCGTCGACCTGCCCAACAGCCTGGACTTCTGCGCCGCCGTCCTCGCGGTGCTGGGCAGCGGCGCGACGCTGCTCGCCCTCGACCGGGCGCAGCCGCCGGCCCGCATCGCCACGATGCTGTCCACGGTGGGCCCGGACGTCGTGGTCACCGACCGTCCGGGCGGGGCGGCGGCGACGTGGGCGGCGACGGCGGACGGCTCCCCCGCGACCGTCGACCTCGCCCGGCGGCCGGGCGCGGCACGCCGTGCGGAGGCGGCCGAGGGCTCGGAGGCATCGGAAGCGGCGGAGGCGGCCGACGGCTGGGCATCGGGACCGGACGATCCCGGCGCGCCCGCCTACGTCGTCTTCACCTCGGGCACCACCGGCGCGCCCAAGGCGACCGTCAACACCCACGCGGGACTGCTCAACCACCTGGTGTTCATGGAGGACGTCTGCCCGCTGCCGGAGGGGTCGCGCGTCCTGCTGAAGTCGGCGCGGACGTTCGACGCCTGGCTGCTGGAGTTCTTCTGGGCCTTCACCCAGGGCGTCACCCTGGTGCTGGCCGACGAGGACCGCGCGACCGACGCCCAGTACCTCGCCGCCACGCTCGCCACGAAGTCCATCCACGGGTTCGTGTGCGTCCCGTCCCTGCTCCAGCGCGTGTTCACGGTGCTCGGGCGGACGGCGGAGACGACCGGCCTCAGGGTGGTGATCTCGGCGGGCGAGCCGCTGAAGGCCGGCCTCGCCGAGCGGATCCTCACGTCCACGAACGCGCGGCTGTTCAACTTCTACGGCCCCGCCGAGGCGGCGATCGACGTCGCGTTCCACCCCGTCACCGGGCCCCCGGTGGCCGACCCGATCCCGATCGGGCGCGCGATCCCCGGCAACCGGCTGGCGGTCCGGGACGCCGCGGGCGCCGACGTGACCGCCTCCGGCGCCAAGGGCGAGCTGGTCGTCGCCGGGGTCCACGTCGGGCTCGGCTACGCGGGCGACGCGGCCGCGACCGCCGCGAAGTTCGGCACCGGCGGCGACGGCGAGCGCACGTACGCGACGGGCGACCTGGCGTACCTGGGGCCGGACGGGAACTTCTACATCGGAGGAAGAATGGACACCCAAGTCAAGATCAACGGTGTGCGGATCGAGACCGGGGAGATCGAGGCCGTCCTCATGCGGCACGAGACGGTCGCCGACTGCACGGTCCAGGTCGCCGAGTCCGGCGGCGTCCCCGTCCTGGTCGCGTTCGTCAAGGCGCACGGCGACGCGCCGCCCGCCAGCGAGTACATCAACTACCTGCGCGGGCTGCTGCCTCCGGTGATGGTGCCGCCCATGTACGTCTTCCTGACCGAGTTCAAGACGCTGCCCAGCGGCAAGAAGGACACCTCCGCGCTGGTCTTCCCGCGCGGCCTGCCCACCGTCACCGCCGCCGAGTTCGAGCCGCCGGACGGGCCCGCCGAGGAGGAGCTCGCCAAGATCTGGGAGTCGGTCCTCGGGGTCGCGCCGATCGGCGCCGTGGACGATTTCTCGCTGGTCGGCGGCGACTCGCTGAAGATGATCGACATCCTGGTGAAGATCTCGGAGTCGGTCCACCCGGAGATCTTCTCCCTGGGCATCACCCGGCTGTCGACGGTCCGGGACCTGTCGCGGATGATCCGGGAATCCGCCGGCTAGCCGCCATGGCCACGATCTACCAGGACACCGAGGGCGGCCTCGACACCGGTCAGCTCGCCGGCCTCCTGCGGGAGGCCGGCGGCGCCGAGCACGACTTCCTTCCCGCCGAACGGGTCGCGGACTACCTGGCCCGCCTCCAGGAGGGCGGCCTGCACTGCATCTGGGCCGCCCGGGACGGCGTGCTCGGCGCCGCCCTGCTCTACTCGCGCTTCGGGCCCGTCTACCCGGTGCCCGGCTCCTACCTCCGCCTCGAAGGGTTCTACGTCGAGGAGGTCATGGTGACGCGGGCCTGGCGGCGCCACGGGTGGTCACGGACGCTGCTGCGCAGGCTCAGGGAGGTCGTCGGGGCCGGGCCCGACATCTACATCGACTGCGACGCGGCGAACGCGGCCTCGGTCGCCATGATGCGGTCGGCCGAGTACGTGCACGTCACCGACTACGACGACCCCCGCCGCGCCGAGCCGCCGTCGCGCCGCCGCATCACGAGCCTGTTCCGCCACCCGGGCCGGCCGGTTCACCACAACCAAGGAGGGATGACGGTTGGATGACACCTCGCTGTCGGTGCGCGTCGAGGCGTCCTCCGGGGACCGCCCGTGGATCGTCCTCTGCAACGCGGTGGGCGTCCCGCACGCGATCTTCGACCGGCTGGTGGACACGCTCGCGGACGCGTTCTCGGTGGTGTGCTGGCAGACGTCGCTGACCGAGGGCGACGAGCCGCACGGCAGCCCGCGCTTCCTCACGGTGGACGAGCAGGCCGCCGAGGCGACGCGGATCCTGCACCGTCTCGGCGTCACCGGCTTCACCGGGGTCTCGTGGTGCTCGGGGACCGAGATCCTCTACCGCCTCTCCCGGCACCCCGCCTTCCACGTGCACGGGCACTGCTGCCTGAACGGGGCCTTCAACCTCGGCGCGGACGGGCCGTCCTCGGACTGGGAGAACACCGTGGAGCCGCTGTTCCACGTGCTGTCCACGCGTCCGGAGACGGTGCAGGGCGTGTCCGCCATGCTGAAGTCGGCCGCCACCGCCGCCACCGAAGGGGGCGACCCGGCACTGGAGTTCCCCTACTCCACGCCGGAGCGGCTCGTGGGGTACGCGGCGCAGTGCCTGGCCATGAAGCAGGGGCGCACGCTCAAGGGTTTCGTCGAGTCCGAGTTCACCGGGCTTTATCTGGCCGGGTCCGACGACGCGGTGCAGGCCCCGGCCATTTCCAGGCGCGCCGCTGATCTGTCCGGCTCCGCGTTCGAACTCGTCCCGGGCGGCGGCCACGCGATGATGGCCGATGTGCAGGAGGTGTGCGACCGGGTGCGCCGGTACTGCGAACTGGTGTCGCCACGGCCGCGTCCCGGCGAGCCAGGGCCCGGCGAGCCGCGCCCCGGCGGGCCGCACCCCGGAGAGCGGCACCCCGGCGGGCGGCCCTGACCATGCACCGCGCGCTTCCGTCCCCGAACCCAGGAGGTGTCGGCGATTTCCAGCGGGAACCCGTATCTGGTCTTCTCGGGCTTGGCCTTCGCGGTCGTCCTGATGCCCGGCGCCGACACGATCCTGGTCTTCCGCACGAGCCGGGCGCTGGGCACCCGGACAGGCCTGATGACCGCGGCCGGAGTGGTCACCGGGCCCGTCCTGTGGGGCGTGTTCTCCGGAATCGGCGTGGCCCTGGTCATCGCGCGCAACCAGACCCTCTACACCGCCCTCGCCCTGCTCGGCGCGCTGTATCTGCTGTACCTCGCCTACGGGTGCTTCAGGTCGGCGGCGGACGGCTCGGCGGTCCCGCTGGACGCGCCGGACGAGGCCCCGCCCGATTCGGGGACGATGCGCAACGCCTACGTCACCGGCCTCCTGACCAACCTGCTCAACCCGAAGATCGGCGTCTTCTACCTGTCGGTCATGCCGGGGCTCTTCCAGGGGGAGGCCGACCCCTGGGACGGCGGGTCGCTCGGCCTCATCCAGGCCTCGATGGGCATCGTCTTCCTGAGCTGCGTCGCCCTGCTGGCGGGCAAGGCGCGGCGCTACCTCTCCAGCCGCCGGGCGAGCCTGGTGGTGGAGGTCCTCGCGGGGGCGTGCCTGCTGGCCTTCGCCGTCTACGTCGCCTGGTCGGTGCTCCACTCGCCCGGCGGCATGGCGGCCGCCGGCTGACCGTCCCCCCGAGGTGACCGCGTGATCTTCCAAGGCAGCACCGAACTGGTCCTGGACGACATCTTCCTCGCGCTGCCCGACCTGGCACCGGGCCGCGAGGTCTTCCTCAAGCTCGAATGCATGAACCCGGCGGGCTCGATCAAGATGAAGACCGCGCTCGCCCTCATCGAGGATCTGGAGGCGTCCGGCGCGCTCCGCCCGGGCGGCAGGGTGATCGAGTCGTCGTCGGGGAACCTCGGCATCGCCCTGGCCGCGGTCTGCGCCGCCCGCGGCTACGACCTCACCGTCGTCGCCGACCCGAACACCACCGACGACGCCGTCGAGCTGATGCGGGCGTTCGGCGCCACCGTGGAGATCGTCACCACCACCGACGCCAGCGGCGGCTACCTGGGCTCCCGCATCGCCCACGTCAAGGCGGCGCTCGCCGCCGCGCCCGGGCTCGTGTGGCCGAACCAGTACGGCAACCCCGCCAACGCGCTCGGCCACCAGCGCACGACGGCGCCCGCCATCTTCAAGGAGCTGGGCCACGTCGACGCCCTGTTCGTCGGGGTCGGCACCTCCGGCACGCTGCGCGGCTGCCTCGACCACATCCGTTCGATCAACGCCCCGACCGAGGTCTTCGCGGTCGACACGGTCGGATCGGTGACCTTCGGCGGGAGCCCCCGTCCCCGCTACATTCCCGGGATCGGCACCAGCCGCCGACCCGAGATCTTCCAGGAGATCCAGGACAGCGGCGACTTCCACCGCCTCCTGGTGGACGAGCGGGACGCCGTCAGGGAGTGCCGCTACATGGCCCGCAGGCACGGCCTCCTGGTCGGCGGCTCCACCGGCTCGGTGCTCGCCGCCGCCCGCCGCGTCTGCGGCAGCCTGGACGAGGGCGCCCGCGCCGCCGTCATCTCCCCCGACTCCGGCGAGAAGTACCTGCGCAGCATCTTCTGTGACGAATGGGTCGCCGAACGCTACTACTAGCGGGCGCCGGGGCACGGCTGACCACTAACGGTCGCCTGTCGATCACATCCGCGTCTGGTCACCACGGTCCGCCGAGCGGATTATCCGTACGGGGCCCGATCCGCGGGCGAACGGGGAGGCCGCTATGGCCGGCCGGCGAGCGCTGCCGACGCTTCTGATCCTTCTGCTGTTCCTCACCGCGTCCGCCTGCGGTGACGATGGCGGCGCACTGTCGACCGAACCCGGCAGGGGCGGCGCCGGGCAGGCCCCGGGCGCGCCCGGCGGGGAGGCCGGGGGCGCCGGAGGGGGCGGTGGCGGGACGGGAGGCGGCGGCACCGCGCCCGGCGCGCCCTTCAAGATGCCCGACATCAACCTCAACGGGAAACCGATCGATGAGGTCATGGCACTGGTGAAGGCGGATTTCCGGAGGAAGTGCCGTGCCGCCGGGCGACCGGACACGTGCGTCACCGTGGTGGCCCGGCGCGGCGGCGACCAGCAGTATCCCGACTGCATCTACCTGGAGACCGTCCCGCCCGAGGGAGCGTCGGTCTGGCCAGGGGGAACCGTGGTGCTGGTGACCGGCGGGCGGCCTTCCGAGGGCGATGAGCTGTGCGGGGGCGAACCGCCGCCGGACGAGTCGCCGCCCGTCACCGATCCCCCGGTGACCGAACCGCCGGTCACGGATCCGCCGGTCGCGCCCAGCGGCGAGCCGGGTTCGTGACGGAGACCGGCACCCCGCCGCAGGCCCCGGCGGCGTCCGGGCTGCGGCGGTTCGGCGCCTCGCTGGGGGTCGTCGTCGGGCCGACCACGTTGCTCACCGCGCTGCTCTACTACTTCGGCTGGTACCACGCCTACTGGTTCTTCAACTACTTCGGCCTGCACTCGACCGCCCTCGGGCTGACCACGACCGACTACCTGATGCGCAGCCTGGACGCGCTGTTCGCTCCGCTGACGGTGACGGCCTGCGCCGCGCTCGTCGCGTTCTGGGGGCACGCCGAGCTTCGCGCCCGGCTGCCGGACGGGCCGCGGCCGCGCCTGCTGCGCGTCCTGCACGCCGGCATGGCGGTCGCCGGCCTCGTGCTCGCGTCAAGCGGCCTGGTCAGCGCCTTCACCACGACACCGCTGACCCGCTTCCTGGTCGTGCCGCCGCTGGCCCTGGGGACCGGGGTGCTGCTCCTGGCCTACGCCAACCACCTGTACCGCCGCCCGGAGGGCCCGGCCGCGGTCGTCGAGTGGATCGTGGTGTTCACGCTGGTGTCGCTGAGCCTGTTCTGGGCGGCGCAGCTCTACTCGTCCGCGGTGGGCGAGGGCCGTGCCCGCCGGTACGTGGCGAACCTGTCCGGCTACCCGGACGTGGTGATCTACAGCGAGAAGAGCCTGCGGATCACGGCGCCGGGCGTCCGGGAGGTCCGCTGCGCCGAGCCCGCGGCGGCCTACCGGTTCCGGTACGACGGGCTGAAGCTGGTGATCCGGTCCGGGGACCAGTACGTCTTCCTGCCCCGGGCCTGGACCCGGCGCAACGGCACGGCGATCCTGCTGCCGCGCGCCTCGTCGTTCCGGCTGGAGTTCCTCCCGACGACCTCGCGCGGCACCGTCCCGCCGCCCGCCTGCTGACGTCGCCGTCATCGTGCCTCTTCCCCCGGATGGTCGTCGTTCGCCCGGACCATCCTGCCAAGACCGGCCGGGACCGCGCCCCCCGTCCGGCCGTGGCCCCTGGCACCATGAGGGGGTGGACGACGTTCGCGTGATGGGTGTGGACGCGTGCAGGAACGGCTGGATCGGGATCGTGCTCGGCGGCGCCGCGCCGGCCGCCCATCACGCCCGCACGATCGGCGGCCTGGTCTCCGCCGCCACCGGAGACGCGCCGCTCGACGCCGTCGCCGTCGACATCCCGATCGGCCTGCCGGACACCGGTCACCGGCAGGCCGACGTGCGTGCCCGCGCGGTGGCCGGGCCGCGGTGGCAGTCGGTCTTCATGACCCCGGTCAGGCAGGCCCTCGCCGCCCCCGACCACGCGACCGCGAACGCCGTCAGCCGCGAGGCCGGCGGCACCGGCGTCTCCGCCCAGGCCTACGCGCTCAGGACCGGCATCCTGCAGGTCGACGAGTGGGTCCGCCGGACGCGGATCCGCGTGGCCGAGGCGCACCCGGAGGTGAGCTTCGCCAGGATGGCCGAGCTCTCGGGCGGCCCTCCCGTCGCCGGCAAGAAGTCGTGGGCCGGGGCGCACCAGCGGATCGCGCTCCTCGCCGCGCACGGCGTCACGCTGCCCGCCGATCTCGGCCCTCCCGGGACCGCCGCCGGAGTCGATGACGTCCTGGACGCCGCGGCCGCCGCGTGGACCGCCCGCCGGATCGCTCAGGGCGAGGCCGAGTCCCTGCCCGACCGGCCGGAAGTGTTCTCCGACGGCCTGCCCTGCGCCATCTGGGTCTGACGCCTCCTGACGACCCCGAATATCCAGGCGGTATTCGATCGGCGTCGCCGCCCCGCGGCTGGTCGGAGTCGGTGGCGGCGTAGAGGCAGCCGGGGGTCAGCCGTAGAAGCGTCGTGGCCCCGAAGCCGGCGGGCGGAAGCGGACGGTCGAGGAGGAAGAGCCAGGCCTCGGCCAGGGCAGACGTCATCCGGACTGGAGCGCGGATCAGCGGTCGGCGCGGTCGCGGAGGCGTGAGCCCCAGCGGCGGGCGCCGTACAGGGACGCGCCGAGGCCCAGCACCGCGGAGCCGATCAGCACCGACGACGCCGGGAGGGCGAACGCCAGCGTCAGGCACCCGACCGCCCCCACGATCGGGATGACGCGCGCGGGACGGCCCTCGGCCCGGGTGAGGGTCCAGGCCGAGGCGTTGGCGATGGCGTAGTAGACCAGAACGCCGAAGGAGGAGAAGCCGATCGCCCCCCGCACGTCCGCGACCGCCGCCAGCACCGCCACGACGGCCCCGACCGCCAGTTCCGCGCGGTGCGGCACGCCGAAGCGGGGGTGGACGGCGGCCAGAGCGTGCGGGAGATGCCGGTCGCGGGCCATGGCCAGGGTGGTCCGGGAGACCCCGAGGATCAGCGCCAGCAGGGAGCCGAGCGAGGCGGCCACCGCTCCCACTCGCACGACCGGCGCGAGCTCCGGCAGCCCCGCCGCGCGCACGACCTCGGCCAGCGGCGCGGTCGCCCGCGCCAGGCCGTCACCGCCCAGGACGGCCAGCGCCGCGACCGCCACCGCCCCGTACACCACCAGGGTCACCGCCAGCGCCAGCGGAACGGCGCGCGGAATGGTGCGGGCGGGGTCGCGGACCTCCTCGCCGAGCGTGGCGATGCGGGCGTACCCGGCGAACGCGAAGAACAGCAGGCCCGCTGCCTGGAGCACGCCGCCGAAGGTGGCGCCCGCGAACATGTCCAGCCGGGCCGCCTCCGCCTGTCCGGAGGCGAACGCGGTCACCACCACGGCGGCCAGCACCGCCAGGACCAGCGCGACGATCACGCGGGTGAGCAGGGCCGACTTCTGCACGCCCCGGTAGTTGACCGCGGTCAGCGCCACCACGGCGGCGACCGCGACCGCGTGGGCGTGCTCGGGCCAGACGTAGAGGCCGGCGGTCAGCGCCATCGCCGCGCACGAGGCCGTCTTGCCCACCACGAACGCCCACCCGGCGAGGTATCCCCAGAACTCCCCGAGCCGCTCGCGGCCGTAGACGTAGGTGCCGCCCGAGGCCGGGTAGCGGGCGGCCAGCCGTGCCGAGGACGTCGCGTTGCAGTACGCGACCACCGCCGCCACCGCCAGGCCGAGCAGCAACCCCGCGCCCGCCGCCCGTGCCGCCGGCGCCAGCGCGGCGAAGACACCCGCGCCGATCATCGACCCCAGGCCGATCACCACCGCGTCGGACACCCCCAGCCGCCGGCGCAGCTCCTGCGGGGCGTCCCCGGTGGCGGAAGAATCCATGGCGAGCCCCCTGGGCGAATCGAGCGGGACGATGCGGCACGCCTACGCGGCCCGACCCCGGCTCACGCTGCCTTCTCGCAGGTCAGCTTGGGTTCGGGCTGGTAGACGGTGTGGAACTTCTGGCGCCGTACGACCTTGCCGTCCTTCTTGAAGATCCGCCAGACGTCGATCTTGAAGCCCTCGGCGCCGGGCATGGGGATGCACTTGGGCCCCGAGTCGGTGGTCGTCTCGAAACCGCGCACGGCGTAGCGGCCCGAGGTCTGGGACTCGATGTCGAACCGCTTGGTGCTCCAGAACGAGACGGTGATGGAGGTGGCGGTGTAGGCGGTCTTGATCAGGACGCCGTACGGGGAGTCGTTGCGCCACCGGAAGTCGGGCTCGGGATAGGAGACCGTCGACTCCCGCCCCGGCGGGTAGCGGGAGATGTAGAACTGGTGCGGGGTGTGCTGCACGTCCTGCAGCCCGCCGAAGAACACGGCGTTGAACATCGTGGTGGCGAACTGGGAGATGCCCCCGCCCACGTCGTCGACGTAGCGCCCGTTGAGGATCATCGGGGCGGGCACGAAGCCCCGCGCCCGGTCGCGCTTGCCGACCAGCCCGTTGAGGGAGAAGGTCGCGCCGGGCCGCACGATGTGGCCGTCGACGATGCCGGCGATCGTGTGGATGTTGGTCACCCGGGGCGCGCAGCAGGGGTGCTGCGTGGTGAACGTGCTGATCTTCTCCTTGATCCCCATGCTGCGGACCTGGTCGTCGGTGATCCGCGGCGGCGTGGTGACCACCCGCACGGGCACGGTGCGGTTCCCGCCGGCGGCGAGCACGCCGGTGATCGCCCTGCCGAGCGCGGCGGCGTCCACGCCCTGGCCGGTGCGGGCCGGCACGAGCCGCAGCCGCCCCTTCTTCACCGTGTAGGTCGCGTCGCGGGGCGCCTGCGCGGCCGGGACGAAGCGCTTCTCCGCCGCCCTGGCCACGGCGGTGGCGTCGAATTCGGGGCGCAGCGAGCCCCGGTCGTCGGCGACGAAGCGCAGGCCGCGCGCGATGTCCGCCGGGGGCACCGGCACTGTACGGCCCCGCCCGGTCAGCATCAGGGGCCGGCTGACCGCCTCGCGCGCCGCGGTCCGCGCGACCTGCCGGGCGCGTTCGGCGGAGACCGTGGGGGTCGTGGGGCGGGGCGACACCGTGACCTGCGGGCGGGGCGCCAGGAACGCCTCCTTGATCGCCCGCTGGGCCGCGGCACGGTCGATCTCGTTCCCCGGACGGGGCGCCACCGGCACCGGCCGCAGGCCCGCGAACCGGACGCCGCCCTCACGCACCGGCCGGTCCACCTCCTTGGCGATGCCGTCCACGGCGGCCTTCAGCCTGCCCGCGTCGACCTTGACGCGGGGCTCGACGGCGCGTCCGCCGATCCAGGGGCGCAGCAGGTCGGCCGGGGACGGGGCGCCGCCGCCCGCGGCGGCGACCGTGGCCCGCGCGTCCAGCGACAGGCCCGCCTCGGCGGGCGAGATCGAGAAGCGGTGGCCCGCGGCGGTCACCGCGATCGGCCGCTCTGCGTCGTCGGCCAGTTCCCGGGCCAGCTTCGCCTCCGCCGCCGGCGGCGTGAGCCCGCCGATCTCGACGCCCGCGACCCTGGTGCCGCCCGGGACCTCCCCGGCGACCGTCAAGGCCCGCACGACGACGAGCGCGATCAGCAGCACGGCCATTGCCGCGGCCGAGAGGAGCACGAGGCGGCGAGGAGAACGGCCCGCCATGGTCACCTCCTCATGATCCGGTCATGCAACGGCCAGACACGAGTATGCATGAGGGGAACGGCGCGGGCGCTCCGTGGTGGTACCTGTGGACAACGCCGGTGCGCTCCGCGCGTCCCTCTGCCGCCCCTGCCTCATCGCCGGCCGGCGCGGCGCGGGACCATGGAGGGGCTCCCCCGACGAGGAATGCCGATGCCCCAGCGCCAGGACCCCCCGCCGCCGAACCCGCCATCGAGCGCCGTGCCGCCGCCGTCCCGGCCGCCGCTCGCGCTGTCGGCGGCGGCGTTCGTCAGCACCTTCGACCGGTTCGCGATCACGCCGATGCTGGTGTTGATCGCGTCCGGGATGGGGGTGCCCCTCGGCACCGCCGTCGCGGCGGCCAGCGGCTACTTCCTCGCCTACGGGCTGTCCCAGCCGCTGTGGGGGCTGCTGTCGGACCGGTTCGGGCGCGTCCGCCTCATGCGGGCCACGCTGCTCGCCGCCGCGGTCGCCGGGGCCCTCTCCGCGGTCGCGCCCACCATGGCGGTGCTGGTGGCGGCCCGGGTCGTCGCCGGGGCCTGCTTCGGCGCCGTGATCCCGACCTCGCTGACCTACGTCGGCGACACCGTCCCGGGCGGGCAGCGCCAGCGCGCGCTGTCGGACCTGATGGCCGTCACGGCGCTCGGGACGGCGCTGGCCACCGCCGCCGGCGGCGTGCTGTCCCACTGGCTGGACTGGCGCATGGTGTTCGCGATGCCCGCGGTGTGCGCGGCGCTGTGCTCGTTCGGGTTGCGCTCGCTGCCGGAGCCGCCGCGCACGCCCGCCGCCGGGATGGGCGAGCACCTGCGCGCGGTGCTGCGCAACCGTTGGGCGCTCCTGGTGTTCGGGCTGGCGTTCGTGGAGGGCGCGGTGCTGCTCGGCACGATGACGATCCTGGCCGCGGCGCTGCAGTCGCGGGGCGTGGACAGCGCCGTCGCCGGACTGGCCACCGCCGCCTACGGGCTGGGCGTGGTGGCGTTCACCCGCCTGGTGAAGGCGCTGTCCGGCCGGGTGCCCGGGTGGGCGCTGATCGGCCTGGGCGGCGCGCAGATCTGCGTCGGGTACGGCGTCGTCGCGGGCCGGGTGGAGATCGTCACCGTCATCGTCACCGCGCTGCTGCTGGGCGGCGGCTGGTCGTTCATGCACTCTTCCCTGCAGACGTGGGCGACCTCGGTGGTGCCGCGGGCGCGCGGCACGGCGGTCGCGTTCTTCGCCGCCGCGCTGTTCGTCGGCAGCTCGGTCGCCTCGTCGGTGGCGGGGCCGCTGGCCGAGCACGAGCGGTTCACGCTGCTGTTCGGCCTCGCCTCCCTGGCGACGATCCCGCTCACCCTGACCGCCGTGACCGGCCGGCGCCGCTGGCTGGAGCACCCGTGACGCCGGCCCGCTGTCACTGAAGTACCTCACCGCGGGCCGCCGCCGCGGTCACGCGTTGTCCTTCGGCAGGAAGGCGGTGTGGCCGGCGCCGCCGCCCGCGACCTCGTGGAACAGGCCGCGCCGGGCCAGGTGCGGCAGCACGCCCTCGCCGAACCAGTACAGCTCCTCCAGGTGCGGGTAGCCGGAGAGGACGAACTCGTCGATGCCGATCGCGGCGTACTCGGCGATGCGTTCGGCCACCTCCGCGTGGCTGCCGACCAGGGCGGTGCCCGCGCCGCCGCGGACCAGGCCGACCCCGGCCCACAGGTTCGGCGCCACCTCCAGGGCGTGCGGGTCGCGCCACGAGCCGTCGGCGCGGCTCCGCTCGTGCAGCTCGCGCATGCGCGCCTGGCCGGTGGACTCGCTGCGGGCGAGGGTGGCCTGGGCGGCGGAGACGGTGTCCTCGCCGAGCGCCTCGACGAGCCGTCCCGCCTGGCTCCAGGCCTCCTCGGCGGTGTCGCGGGTGATGACGTGCAGCCGGATCCCGAACCGCGGCTTGCGGCCGTGGGCCGCGGCCAGCCCGCGGATCCACTCGATCTTGCGCGCCACCGCGTCCGGCGTCTCGCCCCAGGTCAGGTACACGTCGGTGTGCTCGGCGGCGACGGGCCCGGCCGCGGCCGACGAGCCGCCGAAGTACAGCGGGGGGACGGGGTCGGGCAGCGTCGGCAGGCGCGCGGCGTCGATGTCGAGATGGGTGCCGCGGTGGGTGACGGTCTCGCCGTCCCACAGCCGCCGCACGACCGACAGGAACTCCGCGCAGCGGGCGTAGCGCTCCTCTTTGGAGAGGTGGTCGCCGTAGGCGCGCTGCTCGTGGGCCTCGCCGCCGGTGACGACGTTGAGCAGCAGCCGTCCGGGCGCGTGCATGGAGAACGTGGCGGCCATCTGCGCGGCGAGCGTCGGGCTGATCAGCCCGGGCCGGAACGCGATCAGGAACGCCAGCCGCTCGGACTCGCGCGCCAGCATCGCGGTGGTCAGCCAGGCGTCCTCGCACCAGGCCCCGGCCGGGGTGAGCGCCCCGGTGAAGCCGAGCTCCTCGGCGGTCCGCACGATCGAGGACAGGTAGCCGATCGAGGCGCGCCGGTCGCCGGACGCGGCGCCCGCGGGCTGCCCGTGGCCGCCGCCGACGATGAAGCGCGAGTCGCCGTAGGTGGGCAGGAACCAGTGGAACGTGAGGGACACGGTAAGGATTTCCCTTCCTCAAGGCCGGCCGTGGCGGGGCGGAGTCGAGCCGGGTCCGCGGTGCTGGTCGCACTGTTTTTCGCTATTTCCTACAAGCATAGTTGGATTTTGCGGTCGTCCCGGTGCGGGTCAATCCCGGCTCGACGGGAGCGTGACAGAGCGATTACTCTGTGTTGCACTTCGCCGCGGGTCGAGGCGCCGGTGACGCCCGGGCGCGTGGCCTGACAGGTGAGGCGGGTGCTATGCGGGCGATGGCCGGCCGGTGGCGCCGGGCCGCGTGCGGACGGGTCCGGTGGCGCCGGTTCGCCCTGCTGTTCGTCCCCTCGCTGGGGGCGCTGGCCGTGCTCGCGGCGGGCATGGCGCAGGGGGCGCTGCCGGCGTCGTTCGCGGTGTCGGGACGCCAGGCCAAGGTCGCGGCCGACGAGATCTCCGGGCAGGGGTTCGCCCTGTACCCGGCCGTGGTGACCTCGGTGGACGGGCGCAGGCACCCGGTGATGGTGCTGGCGATGCGCACGGCGCGGGTGCGGGGGCTGTGCCACTCGACGTCGGTGCGCACCCCGCTGGGACGCTACGTGCTGCGCCTGCACACGCGGCCGGGCGAACAGGCCTCGCGGGTGGACCATCTGGTGATCTCCGCGACCACCGTCGACGCCGACGTCGACTTCGGCTCGCTGCACCTGAACCGGGACGCGAGCACCCTGGACGCGGTCCCCGGCCACGCGGGGGCGCCCGGCGCCTACGGCCTCCAGTCGCTCGGGTTCACGGTGCGCGACGTCCGGGCCGGGACGTGGCTGACGACCGGGGGCTCCTTCCAGGTGAGCGGGCTGCGGGCGGCGCTGGGACGCGATGTCGACGAGTGCTTCTAGAGGGCGGCGGGCGCCGGTGGCGGGGCTGCGCGGCTGGACGCGCGAGCGGCCGTTCGCGGCCGGATGCCTGCTGCTGGCCGCGGGCGCGGAGATCATGCTGGTGCCGGTGGCGCCGGTCGGGGTGATCGTCCAGTCGGGGCCCGGCGGCTACGCCGGCTTCCTGACCGGCTGCTTCATCATGGCGATGGGCCTGGGGCTGTGGCTCGCGGCCGGACAGCGGACGATGATCGCCGTGCTGGCGGTCATGGCCGCGCTGACGGCGTTCGTCCTGGCCAATCTCGGCGGCCTCCTCCTCGGGTCCCTGCTGACGATCGTGGGGGCGTCGCTCGGATTCGCCTGGCGGCCCCCAGACCCCGCCCCAGGCCCCAACACGGGCCCCGACGCAGGCCCCGACGCGGGCCCCGGCCTCCCGGCGCAGCCCGGCGCATCGTGACGCGGCCGTCGGGTCAGGCGCCGTCGTCCAGCAGGAACGCGCGCAACGCGACCAGGAACCTGTCGTCGGTGTCCTCCAGGAGATAGTGGCCCGCGTCGCGGTAGATGTGCGTCCGGGCGGCCGGAAAGCGGCGGCGCCACTCCTCCAGCATCCCAGGATCCAGCACCGGATCGCGCAACCCCCACGCGATCAGGGTGGGCAGCCGGGAGAAGCCCCCGAGCTCCTGCCCGATCCGGTACAGGACCGGCCAGGAGGTGTCTCCGGGACGCAGTGGGATGTCCTGGACGAACCGCTGGATGGCGCGGCGCGTCTGCGGCCGCACGGTCGGGGCCAGGAACGCGGCACGGACGCCGCGCGGCATCAGGCGGCGCACCCCGAACGGCGGGATCGTGGCCAGCCGGGCGAACGCGTTGTGCCGCAGGAACAGGCGCCGCCCGAGACGCGTGTCGCGCAGCACCCAGAACGGGACCCGCAGCGGCGGCCGGACCCGGGCCCCGCGCGGGTTGGGGAAGGCGGCGGAGTTGAGCACGACCAGCCGCGCGATCCGCTCGGGGTGGCGGACCGCCCAGCCCATGCCGATCGGGCCGCCCCAGTCGTGCATCACCAGCGTCCAGCCCCGGTCGGGGGCGCCGCGCTCGGTGATGAGGTGCTCGACGAGGGCGTCCACGTCGTCGATGCGCGCCGACAGGGTGAAGGGGTGGCGGTCGTCGGCGGGGGCGTCGGACAGCCCCATGCCGAGATGGTCGGGGGCGATGCAGCGGAACCGGTCGCGCAGGGCCAGCACGGGGCGCCGCCACATGTAACTCCAGGACGGGTTGCCGTGCAGGAACAGCACGGGCGGGCCGCTGCCCTCGTCGAGGTAGTGCTGCCGCAGCTCCCGGGGCGCCGGGTGGTCGAACCAGCGGGAGGTGAAGGGGTAGCCGGGGAAACGGGTCACGGGGCGGTCCGATCCGGTTGCCGGGCGAGGTGGTCGGTGAGGCGCGCCAGGCCCTCGTCCATGCTCACGCGTGGCCGGTAGCCCAGGTCGCGGCGGGCGGCGGAGATGTCGAACCAGTGCGCGGTGCTGGCCTGGCCGACCAGGAACCGGGTCAGGGGCGGGTCCACCGGCACGCCGGGCAGGGCGCACGACAGCTCCAGCAGCGTCGCGGCCGTCCAGGCGGCGCGGACCGGCAGCCGCCGCTTCACCGGAGGCAGCCCGGCCGCCTCCAGGAGGGCGTTGGTCCAGGCGGCGTTCGTGCACGGCCGCCCCTGGGAGATGAAGTAGGCCCGCCCGGTCAGGGGCGAGCCGGGCGCCAGCCGGTCCAGCGCGAGCAGGTGCGCGTCGGCGGCGTTGTCGATGTAGGTGGTGTCGATCAGCTTGTCGTCGCGTCCCAGCAGCCACAGCCGGCGCCGCCGGGCCGCGAACCGGGGCAGGAAGTGCGGGTCGCCGGGCCCCCAGATCAGGTGCGGGCGCAGCACCACGGCGGGGATCAGGTGGCCCGCGGCGGCCCGCACCATCCCCTCGGCGGCGGCCTTGGTCAGCGGGTAGGCCGCCCGGAACCGGCGGGCGTAGGGAACCGACTCGTCCACGCCCTCCAGGTCGCGGCCATCGTGCACGACGCTGGGCGAGGACGTGTGGACCAGGCGGGCCCCGACGCGGGCGCACGCGCTCAGCACGTGGCGGGTGCCGTCCACGTTGATCTGCTCGAAGTCGCGGAGCCGCCCCACCACGTCGGCCTTGGCGGCGCAGTGCACGATCGCGTCGCACCAGTCGGCCGCGGCGTGCACGGCGGCGCGGTCGCGGATGTCGGCCAGGTGCTGGATGACGCCCAACTCCGCCAGCGCGTCGCTGTGGTGGCGGTGCAGGGAGTGGACGGTGTCGCCGCGGGCGGCCAGCCGCCGGCAGATCGCCTGCCCGAGGAAGCCGCTGCCGCCCGTCACCAGGACCTTCATCGTCCTCCTCGCCCTCCCTGCCCTCCTCCGGGACGCCGCCCGCCGGACCGGGGGCGGTGCCGCAGCCGGCGGGCGGCCCACGCGGCCAGCTCGCCCCGGCGGATCTTGCTGTCGTGCCGGGCGTCGACCGGGAGGCGGCGGCGGAACAGCACGTCGCGGATGCCGGCGGTGTGCGGGTGCCGGCCGGCCGCGGCCAGGACCCTGACCTTGAGGCGGGTGCGCTGGGCGCGCGTGGCCCCCGGCTCGGGCTGCACGACCAGCACCGGGCGCTGCGCGCCGCCGCCGGCTCCGCCGACGCCGACCAGGGCGGTGCGGGCGATCCCGGGGAGCGCGTCGAAGATCGGCTCGACGTGGTCGGTGCACAGGTCGCCGCCGGCGGTGCGGACGCGTTCGGACTTGCGCCCGGCGAACCACAGCCGCCCCTCGCCGTCGACGCGGCCCAGGTCGCCCATGCGGTGCCAGACCCGGTCGCCGTCGGCGATACGGGCCAGGCCGGCCGCGCCCGGATCGTCCAGGTAGGGGTCGCCGACGGCGGGACCGGCCACGGTGATCTCGCCCACGGTGCCGGGCGGCACCTCCAGATCCGGGCTCCACCGGTCGATGGGGCCGTCGGTGACGGTGATGACGCGGACCTCGGCGCCGGGCAGCGGGACGCCCAGGCACGTGCCCTCCCCGGCGGCCGTGGCCGCGGCGGTACGGGCCAGGTCGCGGCTCTCGATCGCGGCCACCGGGAGGCATTCGGTCGCCCCGTAGACCGACAGCAGCCGCGCCCGGTCGTCCATCGCCTCGCGCATCCGCTCGCGCGTGCGGATCGGCAGCGGCGCCCCGGCGACCAGCACGTCCCGGAGGGAGTCCAGGACGATCCCGCGCGCCGTGCAGTGCCGCGCCAGCCGGTCCAGCAGCGCGGGCGGGGCGAACATCGCCGTCACCCGGTGCCGCCGGATGTCGGCCGCCAGCACGGACGCCTTCGCGCGGGCCGGATGCCGCGGATCGGTGGCCGATATCAGCGCGGTCGCGCCGAACGCCGTCGCGCCGAGGGCGAAGGGCACGAACGGCGACAGCATCACCGTCCCCGGCACGAGCGCGCCCAGCCGCTCCAGCCCCTCAAGCTGGGCGGCCAGGTGCCGGTGCCGCAGCGGCACCCCCTTGGGCGGCCCGGTGGAGCCGGAGGTGAAGCAGATCAGCGCCGGATCGTCCGGACCGGGTTCCGGCCACGACCGGGCGTCGCCCGCCGAGGCGGCGCGCAGCCCGTCGATGGTGCTCCCCCACCACAGCCGCCCCGGGCCGACGGTCACCACGATGCGGGCGCTGCTCCTCCCCCAGCCGAGCGCCAGCCGCGCGGCCTGCGCCAGCGGAATCCCGATGAAGGCCTCGGGCCGGGCCCGGTCCAGGCAGCGGCGCACCGCGGCGAACGGCAGGCCCGGATCCACCAGCACCGGCACGGCGCGCAGCCGCGCCAGGGCCAGGATCGCCGCCCACAACTCCGGCCCGGGAGGCACCATCACCGCCGTCCGCGTCCCCGCGCGCACGCCCGCCCGCGCGAGCGCCGCCGCGGTCCGGTCGGCCAGCACCGGCATCTCCGCGAACGACGTCGCCCGCGGTCTGCGGCCGCCGAGCAGGCACACCGCCTCCTCGGGACGCTCACGGGCCCACCGCTCGGCGCGCAGGACGAGGGGACTCGCCGACTCGTCCCGGCTCTGACCGGGCCGCCCGGCCGGGGTGAGGGAGGTCATCGGATCACCACCGGACCACGGCGATGCCCGCGCTGACCCCGCTGGCCAGCCCGATCAGGGCGACCAGATCGCCGCGCCGGACCCGGCCCGACTCCACCGCCATCGCCAGCTGCACGGGCAGGGTGGCGGCGACCAGGTTGCCGTGCTGGGCGATGGTGACGACGACCTTGCCCGGCGGGATCCCCACGTGGTCGCAGAACTTCCACAGCATGGGGAGCGAGGCCTGATGGACGCAGATCGCCGCACAGTCGTCCCAGGTCAGCCCGAGGTCCGCGAGGGGCTTGTGGAAGACGGTCGGATCGATCTTCTCGAAACCCCGCAGCAGCTTGATGCCGTTGACGAGGAGCGGCCCGAAGCGCGGAGGCCCGGTCAGCGGGTCGCTGGAGGCCTCCAGGAGCGGGACCACAGCGGCCTCCCACGCCGCCGAGTGAGCGCTGAAACCGTGGGCGAGCACGCCCGGGGAGGCCCCGGCTTCCAGCAGCAACGCGGCGCCGACGTCGGAGACGGTGTAACTGGCCGCGACGGTGAGGAACTCCTCGGCACTGTCGACGTCCCACGGGGTGATGGCGGTCGGCTGCTCGCCGCAGCAGATCAGCACGCGCCGGTACCGGCCGCAGGTGATCAGCGTGTCGGCCAGCTCGATCGCGTTCAGCACGCTGTTGCAGGCGTTGCGCACGTCGAAGACCGGGCAGTGGGCGCCCAGCTTGGCCGCGACCATGTGCGCCGTGGCCGGCTCCACGGCGTCGGCGGACACCCCCGCGTAGATGAGCAGGTCCAGGTCGTCGGGGTACACGCCGTGGTCGTCCAGGAGCTTGCGGCCGGCGGCGACGGCCAGGTCGGACGGCCGCTCGGAGGGGTCGGCGACATGCCGCCGCCGCACCCCGCTGCCGTCGAGGATCAGGCCGCGCGGCACGTCGAGCCCGGGGTTGCGCTCGGCCAGCAGGTCCTCCAGTTCCGCGGTGGTCAGCGTGGTCTCCGGGAGATGGGCGGCCACTGCGGCCAGCCGTGTGTGGGTCGTGCTCACGTCGGACTCCAGAGGGATGGGGTGTGTTCGGTGGCGCTGCGCGGAGCGGCAGGGGCGCGGCGGGTCACCCGGCCTGCCCGGCGGCGGCGGTCGCCGACGGGTGGTCGCCCTGGCCGTCATCCGCCGAGCGAGGCGGCGGCACCGCGCCGTTCCCGGCCGCAGGCTCCTCCGCCCCGGCCGCCGGGGGCGATGCCGCGGACTCCCGGGACGCGGACTCCCCCGACGCGGACGCCCGGGACGCGGGCGCCTGGACGCGGGTGCCCGCGGTCGAGAGGCCGAGCCGCAGCAGGACGACCTGGGCGATATCGGTGACGGTCCCGCCGCTGCGCAGCATCTCCATGGGCGGGATGTCGACGCCGTACCGCGCCCGCACCGACGCCAGCAGCTCGGCGCCCATGAGGGAGTCCATCCCGTACTCGTCCAGCCGGCGGTCGGGGGCGATCTGGTCGGCGGGTACGAGCAGGACCTCCGAGAGCGCCCGGGTGATCTGGCCGACGAGGAAGGCGTGCGCCTCCTCTGCGTCCATCCGGGCGAGCATCTCCAGCAGCTGCTCCTGCCCGGCCTCCTGCTCCTCCAGGCCCGGGGGCAGCAGCGCCGCCGTCATCGGCCGCCGCAGGGTGGGCAGCGCCCGGCTGAGGCGGCCCCAGTCGACGCGGCCCACCAGGGCGACCCCGGCCCGCTCGGCGAGCAGGTCCTCGATGGCGGCGAGGGCCTGCGCGGGACGCATCGGCTCGCCGCCGAACACCGCCAGCGCCTGCGCCTGCGCCCGCCCGCCGCGTGCCACCACGCCGGTCTCGGCCAGCGGGCCCAGGGCGACGGTCAGCGCCGGCCTGCCGTCGCGGCGGCGGCGCCGCGCCAGCGCCTCCAGGTACAGGTTGGCGGCGGCGTAGGCCGACTGGCCGATGTTGCCGAGGGCGGCGACGGAGGAGTACATCACGAACAGGTCCAGCGGGCGGTCGCGGGTGAGCTCGTCCAGCACCGCAGCCCCCGCGACCTTGGGGTGCAGGACGGCGCGGATCCGCTCGTCGGACAGTTCGGTCAGCGGGGCGTCGTCCAGGTGCATCGCCGCGTGGACGACCCCGCGCACCGGGCGGCCCTCGGCGTCCAGGTCGTCGAGGATGCGGCGCATCGCGGCGCGGTCGGCGGCGTCGGCGGCGTGGACGCCGACGCCCACCCCCATGCCGCGCAGGTCCGCCAGCAGGGCGGACGCCTCGGGGGTGTCCGCGCCCCGGCGGCCGACCAGGGCCAGGTGGCGGGCCCCGAGACCGGCCAGCCGGCGCGCCGTCGCCGCGCCGAACCCGCTCAGCCCGCCGGTGACCAGGTAGGTGCCGCCGGGGTCGAGCTTGGAGGTCATGCGTTCCGGCCGTACGGCGACCGGCTCGTCGCGTGGGTCGAAGGAGATGACGACCTTGCCGATGTGCCGGGAGTGGCGCATCAGCGCGAACGCCTCGTCCACGCGCGCGGCCGGGTAGACGGTGTGGGGCAGCGGGCGCATGCCACCGGACCGGCAGAGGGCGATGCCCTCGGCGACCTCCTCGGCCATCCGCTCCGGGTCCTTCCACATCAGGGTGCCGACGTCCACGCCGAACAGGGCGATGTTGTCGCCGAAGGGCCGCAGCGGCACCGGCCTGTTCTCGTAGATGTCGCGCTTGCCCAGCTCGATGAACCGGCCGCCGTGCCGCAGGACCTCCAAGCCCCGGGTGATGGCCTCCCCGGCCAGCGAGTTGACCACCACGTCCACGCCGAGGCCGCCGGTCAGATCCCTGACCCGCTCGGCGAAGTGCAGGCTGCGGGAGTCGAGGACGTGGTCGGCGCCCAGGGCGCGCAGCAGCTCGCGCTTGGCGGGGGTCCCGGCCGTGGCGATCACGCGCACGCCGAGTGCCTGCGCGATCTGCAGGGCGGCGAGGCCCACCCCGCCCGCTCCGCCGTGCACCAGCACGGTCTCTCCCGCCCGCACCCTCGCCAGGTGCACGAGCGAGTGGGCCGCCGTCATGCGCGCCATGGGAAGGCACGCGGCCTGCGGAAAGGTCATGTGGCCGGGCAGGAGCACGGTCGCCCAGGCTTCGGCGACGGTGTGGTCACCGAAGCCGACCGGCCCGGCGGTGACGACGCGGTCACCGGGCTTCAGGCCGGTGACGCCGGGGCCGGCCGCGGTGACGATCCCGGCGCACTCCAGGCCGAGCTCGTGCCATCCGAAGACCGCCTCGATCGCCTCGGTGGGCAGCAGGTCCACCGAGCGCATCACGTCGCGGTAGTTCACCCCGGCCGCCCGCACCTCGATGGCCACCTGGCCGGGCCCCGGCGCCGGCCTGCGGGTCTGGTGCCAGGCCAGGGTGTACGACAACCCGGGGTCGTGCACCGCGAGCCGGTACGCGCCGCCGATGTCCGTCGAGGGGATCGTCGCGGGTGGCGCCTCCCTCAGCCGGGGGACGAAGCGTCCCCGGCGGGTGAGGAGGATCTCGTCCTCCTCACTCGGGGCCAGCAGTTCGGCCGCCAGGCGGTCGGCGTCCAGGGCCGCGTCGCCGGTGGGGTGCAGGCATACCCGCCGTACCGCGAGCCGCGGGTGCTCGTTGCCCAGCGATCGCGCCGTTCCCCAGGTCGCGGCGTCCTGCGGGTACGTCTCCACGTCGGGCAGGTCGGGTTCCGGCAGGGCGCCGCAGGGCCGGGCGACCAGCCACAGCGAGACCGGCAGCTCCTGGGGAAGGTGGTCGCCGGCCAGGGCGATGGCGCGCAGCGCGGCGGCGCGCCGGGTGATCTGCTCGACGACCGCTTCCGGGCCGGGCCCGGCGGCGTCCGCGTCGCCCAGGACGACGGCGAACGTGACCGTGCGGGCATGGGGCGGCACGCGGGACACCCAGTGATCGGGATCGGTGCTGAGCGGCGACCGGTCGGGACGGCCGCCGCGCTCGCGCAGCGCCGCCTCCAGCGCCGGAGCCGGGCAGGCGCCGTCCTCGGCGGCGATGATCCAGACGTCGGAGGCCTCCAGCCGCGCCTCGTCCGGCCGCGCCTCGTCCGGCCGCGCCTCGTCGAGCGCCTGGTCCGGCCGCACCTCGTCGAGTGCCTCGTCCGGCCGCGCCTCGTCCGGCCGCGCCTCGTCGAGCGCCTGGTCCGGCCGCACCTCGTCGAGTGCCTCGTCCGGCCGCGCCTCGTCCGGCCGCGCCTCCGCGGGTCGGGGCGGCGGGACCGCGGCGGCGGGGCCGCACGCGGCGGTGGCGAGCATGACGGAGAAGTCACCGCGGCCCGGCTCGCGGTCGTCACCGGCCTGGACGACGCCGGTGAAGCCCGCCTCCGCCAGCACGGCGGGCCACTGGTCGCGCGGCAGCAGCGGCGAATGCGGGCGCAGGTCGTGGTCGCGGAAGCGCCAGAACTCCTCCAGCATGCCCCGGATCGGCAGCAGCGGCCCGGCCCGGTGCGGCTCGGCGGCCAGCAGCCGGCCGCCCGGGGCCAGCAGCGCCGACAGGCGCCGCAGCGAGGCGGTGAGATCTTCGGCGAGGTGCAGGGTGTCGACCGCGATCACGACGTCGAAGCCGCCCGCGGGCAGGCCCTGCTCACCGGGGTCGCGGTCGAGGTCCAGCGGGGCGTGGTCGACGAAGTCGCGGCCGGCGAACCGCTGCCGCAGCCGGGTCAGGGCCGTCTCGCCGATGTCGGTGACGGTGTAGCGGGTGCGGTCGGCGGGCAGGACCGGCAGCACCGCGGCGGTCGTCCCCCCGGTCCCGGCGCCCACCTCCAGTACGCGCAGCGGGCGGTCGGCGGGCCACTCCCGGACGATCTCCTCCAGCAGCGCCCGCACGATCCTGTTGACGAACAGCGACACGGGCCCGATCTCGTGGAACTGCTCCAGCAGGTCGGCCCCTCCGCCGGCCAGCAGATCGGCCGCCGTCCGCCGCCCGTCCAGCAGTTCGGGCAGCCGCCTGCCGACCCGCACGGCCAGCGCGCCGTGCGCGGCGAAGCCGGTACCCCGCCAGATCAGCGTCCGGTGCAGGACGTCCAGGTCCTCCGGCGGCGCCGCCCAGCGCAAGTGCGGGGCACCGCGTACGGTGTCGTCCACGCGCTCCATGAGCCCGTGCCGCTCCAGCATCGGGAGCGCCAGGTGCAGCATCCGCCGGTGGTGCGGCGCGTGGCAGACCTGCGCCAGTTGCTCCGGCGTGAAGGTCGCCGCCGCGTCCAGTGCGGGGGCCAGCGCGTGGGCGAGGGCGTGGGCGAAGGCCTTCTCTACCTGCGCCGCGAACGCCTCGTACTCCAGTTCGTGCCAGCCCGACCGCACCCGGTCGATCGGCTCGGCGGCCCGGGCCAGGATCCCGGCGGAGCCGGCCGCGCCGCGTCCATCCGCGGGCACGCCGCCTTGCGGCTCGGCGCGGGACGCGGTTTCCCGCGGGGCGGCCCGCAGCACCAGCTCGTAACGGGCCAGCGGGGCCGCCAGCGAACCGCGGACGCGGCGCAGCCGGCATCCGCGCATCTCCACGCTGACACGCCCCTGGAGATCGGCGACGGTGATGTCCCAGCAGACCTCGTCGCCGGTCCGCGAACGTTCCCGGACGTGCAGCAGCCCCTCGGCCGCGGGCCGTCCCCACAACCGGACCGAGCCGATGGCCGCGGGCATGTACCCGGTGCCCGAGCGCAGCTCGTCCACCAGCCACAGCACCCCGGCCTGCAACGCGCTGTCCAGCACCACCGGATGCGCCTGGTAGCGCTCGTCCTCCTGAGCCGGGCACGCGTAGGAGCCCAGGACCTCCCCGTCCCCGCGCCACAGGCCGGTCAGGACCTGGAAGTGCGGCCCCCACGCCATGTTCCCCTCCGCCGCCCGGGCGTAGTAGCCGGCCACGTCGACGGGAGTGGAGATGCGGGCGCGCAGTTCGTCGGCGTCCAGCGGAGGCGGGGCCGGACGCAACAGGGCGCGTACCCTGCCCCGGCAGTTCTCGCGGAGCCGCTTGGACCTGTTCTCCGCGCCGGCCACGGTGACGACACCGGTATCGACGGCCAGGGAGGTGCCGACGCACACCGGTTCGGTGTCGGTCGCCGGGGACAGCACCAGCGCACGGGAGATCTCGACCTGGTCCACCTCCACCGCCCCCGCCGCGTCGGGCAGCGCCAGCCGTCCCGCGGCGATCATCATTTCCAGGTAGCCGGTGGCGGGCAGGACGGGCACGCCGCCGGCACGGTGGTCCTCCAGCCAGGGCAGACGGCCCGGGTCGAGCTCACCGGTCCAGGCCGGTTGGAGCGAGGGTGTCCGTTCGCCCAGCATCGGATGCTCCTGGGTCGCGTCACCGATCCGGGGCACCCAGGTATTGGGGCGTCCGATCCAGTGGCGTTCCCGCTGCCAGGGGTAGGCGGGCAGCGGCCGTACCGCGCCCGGCCGGGGGAAGTGGTCGTCCCAGTCGACGCAGGCGCCCACGGCGATCAGGTGCGCGACCGCGTCGCGCATGCAGGCGGGCCCGGGCTCGCCGCGCCGCAGCGTGGCCGCGACGGCTCCGCGTGCCCGCGCGTTGCCGTTGACGCGGCGCAGGTAGGAGCGCAGGACGGGATGCGGGCCGACTTCCAGCAGCACGTCGCAGCCCTCTTCGATGGCGTGCTGGGCGGCGGCCTCGAACCGCACGGGCCGGCGTACGTTCTGCCACCAGTACGACGCGTCCAGCTCCGTCCCCTGCACCACCGCGCCGGTCACCGTCGACACCAGCGGAATCCGGGTCGGCCCCGGTCGCAGCCCGGCCAGCCCCTCCTCCAGGCCCTCGCGGATCGGGTCCATGGCGGCGCTGTGGAAGGGATAGTCCAGGTCCAGCTCGCGGAAGAAGATCCCGCGTGCGGCCATGTCCTCGCCGAGCCGCTTCAGTGACTCCGCGGGACCGGCCACGGTGATGTCGCGGTCGGTGTTGACCGCGGAGACCTCCAACCCCGGGTAGGCGTGCAGGAGCTGCCGGGCCTGGGCCTCAGGCAGCCTGACCGCGGCCATCCGCCCCAGCCCCCGGGTGAGCGCCTGCGCCTTGCCGCGTTCGGCGATCACCCTGGCCGCCTGCGGCGGCGCCAGCGCCCCGGCCGTGTACGCGGCGGCGACCTCGCCCACGCTGTGGCCCAGCACCGCGGCGGGGCGCACGCCGGACGCCCTGAGCATCTCGACCACGCCGACCTGCACGGCGAACAGCAGCGGCTGGGCGACCTCCGTCGCCGCCAGCCGCCACCGCTCGGGGGGCGACGCCAGTTCTTCGAGCACCGACCAGCCCAGCAGTGGTGCCAGTTCGGCGTCCACCGCCGTGACCGCCGCGCGGAACGTCGCGTCCTCCAGCAGGTCGGCGCCCATTCCCGCCCACTGCGAGCCGTTGCCGGAGAACACCAGCGCGACCCGGCCGTGCTCGACGGCCTCCCCCAGTGCCGCCCCGGCACCGGCCCGCCGCGCCCGCTCGCCGGAGCTCGCGGCACCGGAACCTGCGTCACCGGAACCTGTGTCACCGGAGCTTGCCTCAGCGGGCTGATCGTCCGTCAGGCGGGTCAGGGCCCGGGCCGCGGCCTCGGGCGAGTCGGCGACGACCACGGCACGGTGGGGGTGCTTGCCGCGCCGCCGCGAGGCGGTGTACGCGACGTCGTAGAAGTCCCGTTCGCCGGTCGACGCCAGCGCCTCGGCGGCCCGCACCACGGCCTGCCGCAGCGCGGGAAGGGTGCGGGCCGACACCACGACCGGCAGCCCCGCCGCCGTTCCCCCCGCCTCGCCCCCGCTCGCGGGAGGCGGGGAGGCCAGGGCGACATGGACGTTCGCGCCCCCGAACCCGAACGAGTTGACGCCGACCACGGACCGTTCGCCGACGTCCTGGAGCGGCAGCGGGCGCGTGGCCACGCGCAGGCCCAGCCCCTCGAAGTCGATGTCGGGATTGAGCGTGTCCGCGTGCAGCGACGCCGGGACCGTCCTGTGCCTGAGCACCAGCAGGGCCTTGAACAGGCCCGGCATGCCCGACGCGGGCTCAAGATGCCCCAGGTTCGTCTTCACCGACCCGATCGGCAGCGGCCCGCGCGTCCGCGCCCGGCCGAGGGCCCGGCCCAGCGACCGGCACTCCGCGGGGTCTCCCGCCAGGGTCCCGGTGCCGTGCGCCTCCACGTACACGACGTCGTCGGCGTCCACCCCGGCCTCGGTGTAGACCCGCCGCAGCAGGTCCTCCTGGGCGTCGGGGTTGGGCAGCGACAGGCCGACGGTGCGGCCGTCGTTGTTGGTCCCGGCCCCCACGATCACCGCGTGGATCCGGTCACCGTCGGCGACCGCGTCCGCGAGCCGTTTCAGCACCACCACGCCGCCGCCCTCGGCCCGTACGAACCCGTCCGCCTCGGCGGAGAACGCCCGGCACCGCCCGGTCGGCGACAGCATCGACGCCTGGCTGAAACCGATGTACGGGCCGGGGCCGAGCAGCACGTTCACGCCCCCGGCCAGCACCACGCGGCCGCGTCCCTCCACCAGGGTCCGCCAGCCTCGTTCCACCGCCAGCAGCGACGACGAGCACGCGGTGTCGATGCTCATGCTCGGCCCGCGCAGGTCGAACACGTGCGACAGCCGGTTGGACGCGATCGACAGCGCCGCGCCCGACATCGTGTACGGGTTGGCGCCGCCCGGCTCCAGCGTCTGCAGCGCGCCGTAGGCGGGGTCGGAGATCCCCACGAACACGCCGGTGTCGGAACCGGCCAGGGAGGCCGGGTCGATGCCCGCGTCGTCCAGCGCCTCGACCGCCATCTCCAGCAGGAGCCGCTGCTGCGGGTCCATGGCGGCGGCCTCCTTCGGCGAGATCCCGAAGTAGGCGGCGTCGAAGCCGCCGAGATCGAGGTCGAGGAACCCGCCGGCCCGGGTGTAGCTCCTGCTCGCCCGCGGCATGCGCTCGTCGACGAAGAGGTCGGCGTCGAACCGGTCCGGCGGCACCTGCCCGACCAGGTCGTCGCCCCGCTCCAGCGCCGCCCACAGGCCGTCCAGGTCCGTGATGCCCCCGGGGAGGCGGCAGCCCGCCCCCACGATCGCGACCGCCCCGCCGCCGAACCCGTTTCCGCCGCCGAACCCGTCCGGGCCTTCGCCCATGCCCACCCGCCTTCCACGCGACCCCACGAGATAGTCACGCTTAGTAGCCGATTTGCTACTAAGAGCTTGCGGGGAGAGCGTGCTCGTCGGCAACAGGCGGACGCGTCCCGGTTCTCTCGCTACGAGGTAGACGGAACGTCACCAGTGGGGTGCATGGGATCGGACGGGAAGCCTGGGACCGCAGGTCAGGCCGAGCGGGTGCCCGTCCGGGGCGAGCACCGCATCGAGCGCACCCGTGCGCCGCCCTTCCTGACGGGCCTGGCGTGCGGGCAGTCGGCGACGGCGGAGCGGAGCTGCCGACGGGCCGGGTCGCTGGCCTGGATGGCGAGGCTGACCAGTGACTCCAGCAGGCACAGATCGCCCTCGGTGTCCAGGTGCACCTGGACCCAGTCGCTGTCCTGGGCGATGTCGACGCGGCCGCACGTGGTGAGGGTCGAGCTGAGGCGGCAGATGACCTGCTCGGTGAGAAAGACCTCGGCGAGGTCCCCCTGGTGAAAGTGGACGATCTGAAGCCCGGGCAGGGCGAGGGCGCGACCGGGCGGGCAGTCGGAGCGGCATGCCTTCAGCGGCCAGTTCCGGAAGCGGTCCATCGCGAGCTCGGCGTACGTGACGGAGTGGGGGCTGCGTCCTCGGCTCATGAACTCCAGCGTGGCCGACGGCCGGACCATGCACCCGATCACCGCACGTCCTGGTGCGTACCACCGGTTCCTGGTGCCTTCCAGGAATCCTGGAAGGCACCAGGAATCCTCCCGGACGGCCCCCTCACAGCCCCGCGACCAGGGCGTTCGCCGCCCGCCCCCGGCCAGCGGGCCCTAGCGGCCGGTCAGCCGCGCGTGAGCGCCTGGGCGGGCGGTACGCGCAGCGCCCGGCGGGTCGGGACCTCCATGGTGGCGAACGCGATCGCGGCCACCACCGCCGCGACGGCCGGGAGCAGCCAGACCGGCCCGGCGGGCCACGGCCGGTGCAGGAAGCCTACCGACAGGAGCGCGAGCGGGACGGCCGACAGCAGGACTCCCGCCCCCAGCGCCACGCCGCAGATCAGCGCGGCCTCCCGCCGCATCATCGAGCGGATCTGGCCCGGTGTCGCGCCGATCAGCTGGAGCGCGGCGATCTCGTGGCGGCGCTGGACGGTGGCCGCGATGAGCTTGTTGGCGATGCCGAGGAGCAGGTAGCCGAGCAGCACCGCGAGCACCGCGACGTTGATCCAGAGCTCGGGCGGCACCGCGCCCAGGTCACCGTTCCCGTCCGGGCCGTTGCCGTCGACGGCCAGGCCGGGGCGGGACGCGACGAGCGCGGCCACCTCGCGCTGCGCCGCCTCCGTCCCGTCGGTGCGCACCAGGAGCTTCTGGTCGAGCCCCGTGGTGGTGTGCCCGGCCGCGAGGTCGCGGGAGAGCGCGACCGGGCCGAAGCCGAGGCCGCGGCCGTAGAGGGCGACGACCCGGGCACGGACGCGGGCGCCGTCGCCGAGGACGAGGCTCACCGTGCTCCCCACCCGGGCGCCGCGTGACCTGGCGGCGTCGGCGTCCACGGCGACGGTGGCTCCGGTGAGGCCGGCCAGGCCGCCCTCGCGCACGTCCAGGTCGAGCACGGAGGACGCGGCCGGGGTGAGCACGAGCGCGGAACCGCTTGCGACCACCTCGTCGCCCATCATCCGGGACGACCACAGGACCGTGGTGGTGGAGACCGGGACCGCGGCCCGCACCCCGGACGCGGCGGCGACGGCGGCGGGCAGGTCCCCGGGCAGGCCCCCGAGTCCGGGCGCGCTCAGGCTGAACTGCGCCCGGGTACCCGCCCGGACGTCCTCGTCGGTGGCCGCCAGCACGGTGGTCTGGGTGAAGGCGTAGGTGAGGGTGAAGACCACGGTCATGGCGAGGGTGGTGACGGCTCCGGCGACGCGCAGCGCGTACCCGCGGCTGTTGGCCACGGCCAACCAGGTGGGGGCGGCGGCGCGCGGCGGCAGCCTGCGCGCGAGGGCGTCCCCGAGCCGCCGGACGAGCACCGGCCCGGCCACGGCGAGCCCGATCGCGGCGAGGATGCCCGCGAGGGCGGTCACCGCCGCCCCGGCCTGCGACCGTGCCAGCAGGGGCGCGACCGCGACGACGTTGGCTCCGGCGAGCAGCAGCATTCCGGCGAAACCGCGGCGCGCCGACGGGGTGCGGGGTTCGCTGCGCGACTCGGCGACGGCTTCGGTCGCGGGCATCCGGGACGTCCGCAGCGCCGAACTCCACGCCGCCGCCTGGACGACGGCGAGCATCAGCGGCACGGCCGCCGCCGCGGGAACCGGGCTGACGGTCAGCGGCAGTTCCGGGGCGAGCATCCCGGCGGACGCCAGCAGCCGCCGGAGCCGTTCGGCCAGCAGGTAGCCGAGCGGGATGCCGGGGACCAGCGTGCCGGCCGTGACGATCAGCGCCTGGGCCGCGGCCAGCCTCCGGACCTGCTTGGGGGTCGCGCCGACGGCGCGCAGCAGGGCGAGGTCGCGGCGCTGCGCCCCGATCGACACCGCCAGCGCGCCGCCGACGATGAACCCGACGATCAGCAGGGTGACCCCGGCGAGGGAGCCGGCCAGCAGCGGCAGCACGTTCCGGGCGGACATCGCCTCGGGGGTCTCGGCGTCGCCCCGCGCGGCGCCGGTGAACACGGTGAGGCCGTGCTCGCGCGCGACGCGGCGGGCCGCCTCCTCGACCGGCGCGCGGGCGCCGGGGGCGGTGCGCAGCGCGACCAGGTCGACGGTGCCGGCCTGGGCGCCGCGGTCGCGTCCGGCCAGGCGCGGCGCGACCGTGTCGGCGAAGTAGATCCCGTGCCCGGGGGCCGCGATGACCGCCGAGACGCGGTACGCGGCGCGGCGCCCGGCGGCGACCACCGTCAGCCTGCCGCCCGGGGCGACGCCCGCCGCGGCGGCGGTGCCCGCGTCCACGGCGACCTCGGCCGGCCCGGCGGGCGGCGTGCCGGTGACGCGCGGGCCGTCCAGCAGCGCGGTCGAGGACCAGCCGTGGCCGGCGGTGCGCGGGTCCCCGGCCGGGACGAGCCCGCCGCGCCCGTCGATGGCGGCGGCGGGGAAGCTCACGTCGCCGACCGCGGCGGTCACCCCGGGCAGTCGCGCCAGCCGTCCGGCGACGGCGCCCGGCACCCGCGCACGCTCGGGCAGCGCGATCGGGAGGTCCCCCTCGGGCGTGTACGTCTGCTTGGCCGTGACCACGACGTCGGCCCGGGCGAGCCGGTCGGCCGGGACGTGCGAGCGCAGCCCCGACTCGGCCAGCACCCCGATGCCGGTGACGAACGCGCCGCCGCCCAGGGTGGCGCACGCGATGGCCAAGAGCGCGGCGATCCGGTGACGGGCCATGCGCAGCGCCAGGTGCAGCATCGCCTACTCCAGTTCCAGTGTCGTGATGCGGTGGGCGAGGTCGGCCGCGGTGGGCGCTTCGAGGGTGTCGACGACGCGGCCGTCGGCCATGACCAGCACCCGGTCGGCGCGCGCGGCGGCGGCCGGGTCGTGGGTCACCATGACCACGGTCTGGCCGAGGCCGCCGACCAGGTCGCGCAGCAGGGCGAGCACCTCGCGGGCGGTGCGCAGGTCCAGCGCGCCGGTCGGCTCGTCGGCGAACACGACCGCGGGCCTGGCGACCAGCGCCCTGGCGATCGCGGCCCGCTGCTGCTGGCCGCCGGACATCTCGGCCGGGCGGTGGCCGAGGCGGTCGGCGAGCCCGACCCGCTCGACCAGCGTCCGGACCCAGTCGCGGTCGGGCGCCCTGCCCGCCAGCCGCAGCGGCAGCGTGATGTTGTCGGCGATGCTGAGCGACGGGACCAGGTTGTAGGCCTGGAACACGAACCCGACGCGTTCGCGGCGCAACTCGGCGCGGCGGGTCTCGTTCAGGCCGCCGATCGGGGTGCCGTCAATGACGACGCTGCCGCCGGTGGGCACGTCCAGGCCCGCCGCGCAGTGCATCAGCGTGCTCTTGCCCGAGCCGGACGGGCCCATCACGGCGAGGAACGTGCCGCGCTCCACGGTGAGGGACACCTCGTCGAGCGCCCGGACGCCGCCCGGGTAGACCTTGGACACCTGCTCCAGGACCACGGCGGGCGCCCCCTGGGACGCCCGCGGGTGCGCCTGCTCGGCGGCGGCCCTGCTCACCGGCGGCGGTGCTTGTAGTGGTGGACGATCAGCGCGGCGCCCGAGGCCAGGGCGCACGCCCCGAACACGCTCCCGATGAGCACGTTCCCGCCGACGGACGAAGTCAGCACGTTGGCGGCCAGGCTGACCGCCAGCACCAGCCACAGCACCGGGCGCACCACCCCGCCGCCGCTCGTCGCGGGCTTCTCGCCTTCTTCGGAAATTCGGTAGGGATCCGTCACGGGACGCTCCTCGGTCGTCGACTGCCGTTGCTGCGCCACAACGCTAGGAGCGCCGGTCCGCGCCGACGATCCAGCACTCGCGTCAGCCTCGGTACAGCAGGCTGTACTCCTTCGGCGACGGCCTGACAGCGATCATGGCGGGGCCTATCGTCCTGGCCGAGGAGGTGCGCATGCCGACCCACGAGGCCGAGGCGACCGCCCCCCGCACCGCGGGCTCAGGGCGTGCTGGCTCAGGGCGTGCGGGCCCCGGCGGCGCCGGCCGCCGGAGGGTCCGGACCAGGGCGCGGGCCACCCTGGACGCGCTGGAACACATCGTCGGCGGCCTCGGCACCGCCCTGCTGGCGCTGGTCGCCCTGGTCTGGGTGGTCGTGGCCGCGCTGACCTGCGTGGTCGGGGTGGGCCGCCTGCTCCTCCCCGTCACCCTGCGCGGGGTGCGCACCGTCGCCGAACGAGAACGCGCCCGGCTGTCGCGCTGGGGCCCGGAGATCATCGGGCCGGTGCCGCTGCCCGTCCGGGGACGCGACGCCCTCGCCGACCCCGCCGTCCGGCGCGAACTCGGCTGGGTCGCGGCCCACGGCACGTTCGGGCTGCTGCTCGGCGCTTTCGGCGCGTCCCTGCCGCTGTGGGCCATGCGCGACATCAGCTACCCCCTGTACTGGCAGCTGATCCCGGGCGGCCCCGCGGAGCGGTCGCCGGAGTTGTGGCTCGTGCACGACTTCACCGGCGCCCTGCTGGTGTCGCTGATGGGCCTGGTGTGGGCGGCCGCGCTGGTCACCCTGAGCCCGGGCCTCGCCCGCCTCCAGGCCTGGCCCGGACGGCGGCTCCTGGCCCCCACCTCCGACACCGACCTGTCGCTGCGGATCGCGCAGCTGTCGGCCACCCGCGCCGCCGCGCTCGACGCCCACGCCACCGAGCTGCGCCGCATCGAACGCTCCCTGCACGACGGCACCCAGAACCGGCTCGTCGCCGTCACCGTCATGCTGGGCGCCACCCGCCGCGCCCTCGCCCGCGACCCCGCCACCGCCGACGCCATGCTCGAACGCGCCCAGGCCGCCGCCGAGCAGGCGCTCGCCGAACTCCGCACGGTCGTGCGCGGCATCCTGCCGCCCGTCCTGGACGACCGCGGCCTCACCGGCGCCCTCGCCGGGCTCGCGGCCGACTGCGCCGTCCCCTGCCGGGTGGAGGTCGACATGCCCGGACGGTGCGCCGCGTCCGTCGAGGCCACCGCCTATTTCGTGGTGGCCGAGGCGCTCACCAACATCGCCAGGCACAGCCGGGCCCGGCACGCCGCCGTGACCGTCCGGCAGCACGACCGCCGGCTGCACGTGCGGATCGACGACGACGGCGACGGCGGCGCCGACGAGAACCGCGGCTCCGGACTCACCGGCATCCGCCGCCGGATCGAGGCGCACGACGGCCGCCTCACCCTGACCAGCCCGGCCGGTGGGCCGACGACACTCCAGGTGGAGCTGCCATGCGGATCGTGATCGCCGAAGACGACCTGCTGCTGCGCGAGGGCCTCGCGCTGCTGCTGCGGGCCGAGTCCCTGGACGTGGTCGCCACCACCGACCGCCCGGACGCCTTCCTGGAAGCCGTCGACGAGCACGAACCCGATGTCGCGATCGTCGATGTCCGGATGCCGCCGACGCACACCGACGAGGGCATCGTCGCCGCCGTCGAGGCCAGGCGCCGCCACCCCGCACTGGCCGTGCTCGTGCTCTCCGCCTACGTCGAGCAGGCGTTCGCCACCGACCTGCTCTCCGGTGGCGCCCACCGGCTCGGCTACCTCCTCAAGGAACGCGTCGGCCGCGTCGAGCAGTTCATCGACGCCCTGCACCGCGTGGCCGAGGGCGGCACGGCCGTCGATCCCGACGTCGTCGCGCAGCTCCTCACCCGCACCCGCCCCGACACCGCGCTGGAACGGCTGAGCCCCCGCGAGCGGGAAGTGCTCGCCGTCATGGCCGAAGGGCTCGGGAACAGCGCCATCGCCGAACGCCTCTTCATCACCGAAGGGGCCGTGCACAAGCACATCCGCAACATCTTCGCCAAACTCGACCTCGCCCCGGCCGACCGCACCGACCGCCGCGTCGCCGCCGTCCTGCGCTATCTGGAGAACACCCGGTAGTGCTGGCTACACCGTCAAGAGGGCGGCAGGCCGGATCGCCCGGAAACGCGCGCGCGGACATTCTCGAAGGGTTCCGAAAAGCACTCGAAGGAGCTCCCGATGTCCGACTCCCCCAAGCGACGGCGCCGCATCCCCCGAACGATCACCGCCCTGGCGGCGCTGGCCGGGATCGTCGCGGTCGGCGTCCCGGCCTACTCGGAGGCCCGCGACACCGACCTCCGCGAGGCCATGCGGGCGAGCGCGCCGCTCGACGACGCCGTCCAGAAGGCCATGGACGGCCTGGTCCGCGACGACGGCTTCCCCGGCGCGCTGGCCTCCGTCCAGGGACGCGACGGCCGCGTCCGCGACTACACCGCCGGCGTCGGCGACCGCGCCACCGGGGCCAGGGTTCCGGTGAACGGCCGCGTCCGCATGGGCAGCAACACCAAGACGTTCGTGGCTGCGGTCGTCCTGCAGCTGGTCGCCGAGGGCAAGGTGAAGCTGGACGGCCCCATCGAGACGTATCTGCCGGGCATCGTCCGCGGCGAGGGCATCGACGCCCGCCGCATCACCGTCCGGCAGCTCCTCCAGCACACCAGCGGCCTGCCCGAATACACCCGCCACATGGACCAGAACGTCTTCAACATCCGCGACGTCTACCTCGAACCGCACGACCTGCTCGCCATCGCGTTCAAGCACAAGGCCGACTTCCCGCCCGGGACGAAATGGCAGTACAGCAACACCAACTACATCCTGGCGGGGCTGCTCATCCAGAAGGTCACCGGACGCCCGGTCGGCGAGGAGATCACCGAGCGCATCATCCGCCCCCTCGGACTGCGCGACACGTACTGGCCGCGAACCGGCGACCGGACCATCAGGGGACGCCACCCCAAGGGGTACCACGCGCCCGAGCCCGGCGGGAAGCTCGCCGACATCACCCGGCTGGACCCGTCCTGGGGCGGCGCCGCCGGCCAGATGATCGGCACCCCGCGCGACCTCAACCGCTTCTTCGCGGCCCTGATCGGCGGAAAGGTGCTGCGTCCCGCGCAGTTGAAGGAGATGCAGACCACCGTGAAGAGCGAAGACTCGCTGCCCGACTCCCGCTACGGTCTGGGCCTGTTCGTGACCCCCCTTTCCTGCGGCGGCCAGTTGTGGGGCCACGGAGGCGACATCCACGGCTACGAGACCCGCGGCGGCGTCACCAAGGACGGCCGCGCCGTCACCGTCGCCGTCACCGCCCTCCCCGGCGTACTCGCCACGGCCGAGGAGGACATGGTCCGCATCCACCAGCACGTCCTCGACACCGTGGACACCGCGATCTGCACGTGAACCGCACGCGCGCCGGATGGCGATCGGGACGTGGGTCACCACTCGGCGATGATCGGCGCGTCAGGTTCGCGCCGCCGCCATGTCTCGGTGAGGCGGGTGAGGCGGGCCGGGGCGGCGAAGCCGCGCACGGTCGCGATCTTGCCGTCCCGGATCTCGAACGCCATGGCTCCGACCACCTGGTCACTCAAGGCCCGCAAGCTCGCCGACATCTTCGCGGGCACCGGGGTGCGGCTGCGCCTGGCGCGCGTGACCGCCGTCGACTCCGAGCGCAGGGTCGGCGGGAGAGAGGCGGCGGGCCAGGTTCCCGGCGGCGTAGGCCCCGGCGTATCCGGCGCCGAGGACGAGGATGCGGTGCTTCATGGCGTTGCTCCTGTCTGCTTCGCTTGCCCCTTGAGCGAGGGACAGCGCCCCGATCGAAGGTGGGAGCGGGCGCCCGGGCGGCGCTGTGGTCAGCGGGGGAGATCGGCGCCCACGGGGCCGACGGCGGTGGCGCCGCCCGGGGTGCCCAAGGGGGTGGTGCGGCCCGGGAGGACCTCCTCGAAGAAGCGGCGGTTGTCGTCGCGGACCTCCGGGGCGGCCAGCCGGTCGGCGGAGATGGCCTGCTCGGGGCAGGCGACCTCGCAGGCGCCGCAGTCGATGCACTCCACGGGGTTGATGTAGAGCTTGCGTTCGCCCTCGTAGATGCAGTCGACCGGGCATTCCTCCACGCAGGAGCGGTCCATGATGTCGGTGCAGGCGGGGCCGATGACGTAGGCCATGTCAGGAGTCCTTCTCGGTTGAGTGCCCGGGGAACAGCAGCGCCTCGGGGTCGATGACGGTGGCGGCGTTGTTCACGGCGGTGGCGACCTCGCCGAAGCCGACCGAGATCAGCCGCACCTTGCCCGGGTAGTCGGTGATGTCGCCGGCGGCGAAGACGCGCGGCAGGTTGGTGGCCATCCGGGTGTCGACGGCGATGTGCCGGGCCCGCAGGTCCAGGCCCCAGTCGCGGAGGGGGCCGAGGTCGGCGGTGAAGCCGAGGGCGGCGACGACGGTCTGCGCGGGCAGCACGCGGGAGGTGCCGTCGCGGTGCCGGATCTCGGCGGCCTCCACGTGCCCGTCGCCGTGCAGCGCGGTCACCTCGGCGTTCACGATGATCTCGACGTCGAGGGCGCGGACCTGGTCGACGGTGCCGCGGTGGGCGCGGAACCGGTCGCGGCGGTGCACGAGGCGGACCGAGCGGGCGATCGGCGCCAGCGTCGCGGCCCAGTCGAAGGCGCTGTCGCCGCCGCCGACGACGACCACGTCCCGGCCCGCGTGCTCGGCGGGACGCGGCACGAAGTAGACGAGCCCGCGGCCGAGGTGCCCCTCCCCGGCGGGCAGCGGACGGGGCGTGAACGTCCCGATCCCGCCGGTGAGGACGACCGCCCCGGCGCGGACCGTGCCGCCCTGGTCGGTGCGCACCAGCGGCAGGCCGTCGGCGTCGTACGACAGCGCGACCGCGCGCCGGCCGAGGAGGTAGGCGGGCTCGAACGGGGCGGCCTGGGCGAGCAGGTTGTCGACCAGGTCGCGGCCCTTCACGGCCGGGAACCCCGCGATGTCCAGGATGGGCTTCTCGGGGTACATCGCGCTGACCTGCCCGCCCGCCTGGGGCAGCACGTCCATGACGGCCGTGCGGAGGCCGCGGAAACCGGCGTAGTAGGCGCCGTAGAGTCCCGCCGGCCCGGCGCCGACGATCAGCACGTCGGTGTCGGTGGTGACGGGGACGTCGGAGAGAACGGTCATGGCCGATGACCGTAAGGACGGCCGAGACCGCGGCAAACAGGCCCGTTCCGTTGAGCAGGACGCTTCACTTAAGCGGAACGGGCCGGGCTGGGACCGTCGGGGTGTCGCGCACGACTTCAGGGACAGGAGAGCCGCACCCGTGAACATGAGATTCAAGCCCGGCGCATTGACCGTCCTGCTGGCCGCCTGTTCGGCGCTGCTGCTGGCCACCGGCTGCACGGCCGGCACCACGGACTCGGCGGACGGCGACGGCGGGGCCGGCAAGGGGCCGCTGGTCCGGATCGCGCTGGGCGTGGACGCCTCGTACGCGCCGCTCTACCTGGCGAAGGAGCGCGGCCTGTTCGAGAAGGCGGGCCTGAACGTCGAACTGATGCAGGTGGAGGGCGGTCCGGCGGCGGCGGAGGCGGTCGTGGCGGGCACCGCGCAGATGTCGGTGAACGCCGACTCCAGCGCGCTGCCGCTGATGGCGGCGAACGACGGGCTGCGGGCGCTGGGGGTGTTCCAGGAGTCCGACCGCTACCTGAAGGTGGTGCTGCGGGACGGGATCGACCGGCCCCAGCAGATCAGGACGATGGCGTCCATCCAGGGCATCGGCCTGTACTCGACGCACGCCTACCTGCGGCACCACCGGATCGACCCGGCCAACGTCAAGATCGTGAAGAGTTCGCCGCCGGAGATACCCGGCATGCTGGCGCGGGGCTCGGTGGACGCCTACATCCTGTTCGAGCCGTGGGCGGCGAAGGGCGACGCGGACGGCGGGCACATCGCGGGGCGGATCGGCGACTTCGGGGTCCGGTACGCGCAGTGGTTGCTGGCCGGGCGCACCTGGCTGGAGGGCAACCAGGCCGTGGCGGGGCGGGTCTTCAAGGTGGTGGCCGAGGCGGACGCCCTGGTCACCAAGGATCCGAAGGCGGCGGCGGAGGCCACGCGCAAGCAGGTGAAGCTGCCCGCCGACCAGACCGAGCGGGTGCTGCCGGAGATCACGTTCCGGGCGCGCGGGTTCGCGCGGGAGGACGTGGCGTCGGCGCGGCGGGTGGTGGACTTCCTGCTGGCGCAGAAGCTGATCCAGAAGTCGCCCGATCTGAACGCCGTGCTGTTGCAGGGCTGGTTCGAGAAGAACGTCGGTGCGGCGAGCCCGTCGGCGGTGCCGGGTGAGTGAGGGCTGGGCCTGGGACGGCGGCGGCGACGGCGGCGGGGGCCGCCGGGAGCCGCACCGCCCGGACGAGCCGTACCGCCTGTTCGTCGCCGGCGAGTGGGTGACGGCCCGGGAGACGTTCGACGCCGTGGACCCCGGCGTCGGGACGGCCTGGGCCGCGATCCCCGAGGCGGGGCGGGAGCAGGTCGAGGACGCGGTGGCGGCGGCGCGCAAGGCGTTCACCGGGTGGCGCCGGTCGAGCCTGGCGGCGCGGCAGGAGGCGCTGTGGCGGATGGCCGACCGGATCGAGGCCGATCCGGACCGGTGGGCGGTGCTGCTGGCGACCGAGGGCGGGCGGCCGGTGCGGGAGGCGTACTTCTCGGACGTCCCCGCCTGCGTGGCGGCGCTGCGCCTGTTCTCGGGGCTGGCCAGGGGCGTGCGGGGCGAGCAGGTGCCGGTGGAGGATCCGCACGGGATGGCGTACACGGTGCGGTCGCCGCTGGGGGTGCTCGCCGTGCGGGTGCCGTGGAACGCGCCGCTGGTGGCGCTGGCCGAGCAGATCGCGCCCGCGCTGGCGGCGGGGAACACGGTGGTGGTGCACCCGGCGGGGCCGGCTTCGGCGACCGTGCTGGAGTTCGCCCGCGCCACCGAGGACCTGCTGCCCGCGGGCGTGCTGAACGTCGTGACGGGCGCGGACGCGCGGGCCGGGGCGTGCCTGGACGGCCATCCCGACGCGCTGCGGATCGATCGTCCCGGTAAGGCCCGGCCGGGCGGCGGCGTGATGGTCGTGTTCGCGGACGCGGATCTGGACGCGGCCGTCACCGACGCGCTGACCGGCGTGTGCACGGCGGGCGGCGAAGTCGGCACGACGCCGTCCCGGCTGCTGGTGGACGCGTCGGTGCGCGAGGAGTTCACGGGACGGCTGGTGGCGATGGCGGAGGCCGTGGTGCTGGGCGACCCGCTCGAGCTGTCCACCGAGATGGGCCCGCTGATCTCCGGTGGGCGCCGGGACGCGGTGCGGGACGCGATCGCGCGGGCTTTGGCCGGAGGCGCCCGGCTGGTGGCGGGCGGGGACCCGCCGAGACTGCCGCCCGCCCTGACCGGCGGCTTCTTCCACTCCCCGACCCTGCTCGCTCACGAAGGCGGCGGGCCCGTGAGCCCGCTGCCCGGCCCGGTGGCGGTGGTCGAGCCGTTCGACGGCGAGCGCGCGGCGCTGGAGCGCGTGAGCGCGTTCGGCCCCGGCCGGGCGGCGGGGGTGTGGACGGCCGATCTCGCGCGCGGGCACCGGATCGCCCGCGAGCTTGAGGCGGGGATCGTGTGGATCAACCGGTGGTCGGATCCTCCGGCCGGGTTCCAGACGGGCGCGGCCGGCGGCCCGGCGCCGGGGCAGGAGATCGGCGAGCGGATGCTGGTCCGCTACACCACCGCCAAGGTCATCAGCGCGGATCTCGGGTCGCGCCGCCCTCCGCTGTGGGGCGGCGGTGCGGCCCCCGGTTAGGAGGGGCGGAGCAGGTCGACGGTCCCGGTGACGCAGGGTGTGCCGTCGGCCTTGACGATGGCGGCGTCCAGCGAGAGGCGCAGCCCGCCGTCGCCGGGCTCGGCGGTGCGGACGGCGGCCGTCCAGGTGAGGGGTTCCCCGGCCACGGCGGTCGCCTGGTTGCGCCAGCTCACCCCCTCCAGGCGGGCGTCCGGCCCGGCCCAGTCGAGGGCGTGCCGGGCGAGCATCTCGCCGTGCAGCGTCGACTGGACGACCGCGCCGGGGAATCCCTCGGAGGCCGCGAACGTCTCGTCGTAGTGGATGCGGTGGGCGTTCCACGACACGGCGCTGAACCGGAACAGCTGCACCGTGCTGTGGCTGTACGGGCGGGAGGGGCAGCTCTCCCCCGGGGTCGCAGGGGTGGCGGTCATGCCGGCGGCTCGCCCTTCACGATGATCGTCTCCTCCACGGAGGCCAGTTCCCCGCCCTCCTCACTGGTGAAGCGGGTGGTGACGGCCAGCACGACGAAGTCGCCCGAGCGGCCCGCCTTGCGGGCGGCCGAGCGCACCGCCCGCTCCGCCCGGACGCGGGTTCCGGCGACCAGCGGGCGGCCGATCCGCACCGACTCGCCGCCGTGCACCTGCCGCACCGGGAGGCCCTGGGTGCACGGCGACTCCCTGGCCGCCAGCCCGTCCGGCCGCAGCTCGCCCTCGACGGGGCCGTCCTCCCAGCTCAGCGTGCCGGCGAGGAAGAGCGGCGGCGCCGTCACGGGACGCCCGGCGGCCTCGTCGGCGCGGGCCCGCGCAATGTAGCCGCCGTCGTTGAGCGCCGCCGCGTACCGGCAGAAGTCCTTGACGGTCACCACGCCGCAGTCCTCCGCCTCCCAGCGCCCGGCCAGCTCCTTCGCGCGCGAGAGCACCTCCTCCAGCGGGTCCGCGAGCGCCGGTTCCCCGGCCGCGCTCAAAGGACCTGCCTCAGCGAGCGGGTGATGCCCATGCCCGCGGTGCGCAGCGCCCCGGCCAGCCTGGACGGGTCCATCCGGTACGTGGGACCGGTGATCGACAGCGCGCCGACCAGGGCGGAGCCCCGGCCGAACACCGGGACGGCCGTGCTCATGTACCCGAGCCGGGTCTCCTCGGCCTCGGTCGCGATCCCCTCGGCGCGGACGCGTTCGAGCTGGGTGCGGAGCCGGGCGGGCGAGGTGATGGTGTGGCGGGTGAGGGGCTTGAGGCCGCTGCGGACGACCTCGCCGAACAGCGAGGCGGGCGCGAAGGCCAGGATGACCTTGCCGGTCGCGGTGCAGTAGAGCGGGAGCCGGCCGGCGACGCGGGACTGCTCGCTGAGCCCGCGGTGCGCCAGGATCTTCTCCAGGTACAGCACCTCAAGGCCGTCGTGGATGGCGAAGTGGATGGTCTCCTGGGTGGCCAGCAGGAGGTCCTCCATGTAGGGCTGGGCGACCTCGCGGAGGATCCGCTGCCGGTGCACCCGCTGGCCGATCTCGAACAGCCGCAGGCCGAGCCGGTAGTCGCAGCCGACGCGCTCCAGCAGGCCCCACTCCACCAGCTCCTGGGCGAGCCGGTGCACGGTCGCCTTGGCCACGCCGGTGCGGCGGACCAGGTCGGCCAGGGACAGGCTGGCGTCCTCGGCGGTGAACGCCTCGATGATCAGCTGGACCTTGCCCAGGACCGAGTTCATCGGGTCGGGGGACGAGGACGGGTCACTGCCATGATCGGGACGGGGGCGACCGGTGCGGGCGTGGGCGATCGATATGACGGTCATGACAGGAACCTCGCGATCAATTCGCAGACCTCCGATGAGCGTTGTTCCATCAACGGAACCATGCCGCCCTCGATCACGGCCACAGTCGCGCTGTTAAGTTGCGATGACAATATCCGCAGGTCAGCAAAGACGAAAGGGTCGGCGGAGGCGCCCAGGCACAGCACCGGGCAGCGGACGAGGCCGATCCGGTCCTCCATCCGGTACCGTCCGACGGCCTCGTGGCCCTTCTCCACGTCGTCGCCCAGGGCCAGCGCGTCGCGCACGAATCGGGAGAGCAGGTCCGGCCGTCCGGGCGGGTAGTACGGCTGCCTCCGGCGCCATAGCTCGGCCAGGTGGGCGCCGTCCGGCGCCGGCTCGACCGCGTCGATCGGCGGCCGGTCGCGGCGCCGTTCCCGCGCCGCCGCGTCCACGTACGGGGTGGACGACAGCACCAGCGCCGTGACCCGGTCCGGCGCCCGCGCCGCCGCCTCCACCGCCACCACCCCGCCGGTGTGGTGGCCGACCAGCGCCGCCTCGGGCAGCCCGAGCGCGTCCAGGAGGTCCACGACGGCGGCGGCGTAGGTCTCGATCGAGTGGTCGGCCAGGGGCGCGGAGGCCCCGAAGCCGAGGGTGTCCATCGCGATGGCCCGGTGGGTGCGGCCCAGCAGCGGCAGCACCTCGCGGTACTCGTCCCAGGACCGCGGCGTCTGGTGCAGCAGCACCACGGGCGGGCCGGTGCCGCACTCGGCGTAGTGCACCTGCCCGCGCGGGGTGCCGGCGTAGCCGAAGCGGACCCCCGTCACGGGGCCTGCCACGGCGCCTGTCACAGCGCCGGTCACGACGCCTCGGCGAGGAAGGCCAGGCTGAGCGGGTTGTAGAGGTCGGCCTTCTCGTGCTGCGGCCAGTGCCCGCAGTCGTTGAACACCTCCAGCCGGGCCCCCGGGATCGCCGCCGCGATCGCCTCCGCCTCCGGGACGTCGCCGAGCGGGTTCTTGTTGCCCCACACCACCAGCGTCGGCGCCTTGATCGTCGCCATCCGGTCGGGGCGCAGCAGGTTGCGCTCCCGCGTCTCCACCTCCTGGAGGGCCAGCAGGTTGTGCAGGTTCTCCCGGAACTCGGGCCGGTGGTAGATGTCGAAACGGACGTCGGCGAGTTCGTCGCCCAGCTCCTCGTCCCAGTGCGCCCACAGCAGCCGCAGCCGCTCCCTGGTGTAGGAGGGGTCCTCCTGCTCCACGGCGGCGCGGGTCGAGGTCTTCAGCCGCTCCATCACCTGCGGGTTGATCTTCGTGCCGCCCATGCACAGCAGCTGGAGCGAGGCGACCCGGTCGGGCTGCTCGCTCGCCGCCCACGACGACACCCAGCCGCCCAGCGACTCCCCGACCAGGTGGGCCCGCTCCGCGCCGACCGCGTCCAGGTAGGCCAGCAGGTGCTCGACGTAGGCGGGGATCTCGCCGGGACGGTCCGGCTTGCCCGTGTGCCCGTGCCCCAGCATGTCGATCGCGTGGCAGCGGTAGCCGGCCGCCGCGTGCGCCGGGATGTTGCGGACGAACGCCTCCAGATGCCCGGTCGTGCCGTGCAGGAAGACCACGTGCTCGCCGTCCTCGGGCCCGGCCTGGAGGGCGCGGGTGCGGACGCCGCCCGCGTCCACGTACGCGTGCCGGTAGTCGACGTCGACCAGTTCGGTCCAGATGCTCATGGGTCGCCTTTCGCGCTCTCTACTCGGTCTCGGTGGTCGGGTCGAGGACGGCCACGGCCATGCCGGTCAGCCACTCGGGGATGGCCTCGTAGGCCAGCCGCCGCCCGGGGACGTGGCCGAGCAGCGCCGCCATGATCAGCCAGGTGCGCAGCTCCTGCGCGCCGTTGCCAGCGGCCTCCTCCAGGCTCGCGGTGGTGTGGGAGGTGATCCGGGCGGTCTCGCCGCGCTCCACCAGGCGCAGGAACTCCTCGTCGAACTCCGGGTCGATCGCGGCCTCGGCGGCCCGGATGATCTCCCGCCGCCGGGCGTCGTAGTCCTGCCAGTTCTCGCGGCCGTCCAGCCAGGCGCCGACCATGAACTCCTCGTCGTCGCCGTGCGGGTCGCGCCAGTCCGGCCAGGGCAGCCGGTGCGAGAGCCCGCCGGACCCGACCACCGCGACCCGGCGGTCGCCGGGGAAGGACAGCACCGCCTCCCGGACGGCGCGGCCGAGCAGCTCGCAGCGTTCGAGGGTGGGCAGCGGGTGCGCGAACACGTTCACCACCAGCGGCACGATCTCCACGCCCAGGCCGTCCAGCAGGTACTGGATCGCGTGCGACTGGCCGTGGTCGATCTGCAGCCGGGCGGAGAACGCCGCGTCGAACCGGCCGCCCTCCACCAGCGCGCCCGCGATGTGCCGGGCCAGCGGCACGTCCACCGGCTGCGGGCCCTTCGGCGTCCCCGACTCGCCGCTGGCCAGGCACTCGCCGACGCCGATGGTGAAGCTCGGGATCAGGTCCAGCCAGAAGCCCCGGAAGTGGTTGGAGCCCACCAGGACCACCGTGTCGGGACGGGCCCGGGCGATCTCCTCGCGCGCCGCGTACAGCGCGTCCCGGAACCGCTCGGCGCGGTCCTTGTGGACGGTCTCCTCCCAGTGCGTGTTCATCAGCGTGGAGTGGGAGGCGCCCACGCCCAGCACGATCTCGGTCATCCCAGTGCTCCTGTGGCTGGTGCGGCGGACACCTCGTCGCGGGTACGGGTGACGGTGTCGACGGCGGTGCGGACCAGGTGGCGGGCCAGCCGCTCCATCTCCCGGACGTCCACGGCGTTCATCCCGAGCGAGAAGTCGATCTCCCGGGGCGCCTCGGTGATCTTCGGCATCCCGATCCGCACCGTGGGCACGCCCCGGTTCCGCAGGATGTTGGCGTCGGTGGCGCCGCTGTTGCCGCGGATCACCTCGTGCGCGCGGCCCTCGAACGCCTCCCAGGCGGCGACGGCGCTGCGGCACACCCAGGAGCCGGGGTCGGTCCGGGTGCCGGGAATGGCCAGGATCATCTCTGCGTCGGCGTCGAGGCCGGGATCCTCGGCCCGGATCGCCTCCAGCGCCGCGGCGAACTCGCGCTTGGCGTCCATGGGCGTCGTGCGGGGGCTGAGCCGCAGGTCGACCCGCATCGTGCACGCGGCCGGGGTCACCGCCGCCATCCGCGGCCAGCCGCCCCGGATGGAGGCCACCACGCCCTGCGGCGCCACCGTCCCCTCGGTGTGCCGCTCGGCGTACGCGGCGAACCACTCCTCCAGCCGCCGCGCGACCAGCCCGGCGCGGGCGATGGCGTTGTCGTACGGCAGCCGGTGCCGCGACCCCACGTAGGTGTGCGTGCCGCGGACCGTGACCTCGAACCAGGCGAGCCCGACCTCCTCCCAGGAGACCGTCCAGCCCGGCTTGGCGATCACGGCGTGGTCCGTCCAGACGCCCTGCTCCAGCAGGAACGAGCAGCCCGCGCCCTGCCCGGTGTTGCGCCGGGCGCCCCCGGGCCGCGCGTTGGTGGGCATGCCGCCCGCCCCGAACGCCGCGACCAGGTCACCGGCCAGCGGGATCCCGGCCCGCGCGACCGCCTCGGCCGCCATCATCACGCACGCGGCGTGCCCCTTGGGGTTGAACGCGCCCAGCCCCATCACCAGGTCGCCGTCGACGACCGCGCGGGGGCTCATGTCGGGACGCAGCTCAGGCCCGATCCACGGGACGTCCTCGCTCTCCTCCCCCACGGTCAGGGTGTCGATCGGCGCGTACAGCATCAGGTCGGGGCCGGTGCCGTCGCCGTCCAGCCGCGCCCACGCGTTGGCCTGCCGGTCGTCGAGCGGCTGCACCCGGGCCGGGCAGCCCGCCGCCGTCAGGGTCGCGGCGATGTGCCCGGCCAGCGGCCCCTCGTCGCCGGTGGGGCTCGGCACGTCCACCAGCCCGGTGACCAGCTCGCGCAGCCGGTCTGCGGTGACGTGCTTCCACGCCGCCGACACCCACTCCCGCCTCCGGTCGTCCAGTCCGGCGAGGCCGTCGGGGCTCACTGGCCGACCCTGTGGACCTGGGTGCGGCTGGTACGGGCGATCCGGCGCCAGGCCGCCGGGACCGCCACCGCCAGCACGACACCGGCGATCATCGCGGGCAGGATGCGCTTCAAGGTCCTCACCTCTTCTTGGGCTCGGGAGCGTCGGCGACGCCGCAGTCGGCGAGCTTCTTGCTGTACTCCTCCTGGCTGAGGTTGCGCCAGGCGGTCAGCGACACGTCGGGGCGGTACAGCTTCTCGGGCGGGGCGTCGGTGACCTCCACCATCCACGCGTCCTGGCCGGAGAACTGGCCGTGGAACAGCCAGCGGATCGCGCCCAGGTACTTGGCGTAGAAGCCGAGCGTCTTCCAGCCCGCGGTGAAGTTGACCATCACGCCCACGTACCGGTGGTTGTCCGCGTCGACCGGGACGTAGAACTCGTAGTGGATGAAGTTGGGGTACGCGATCCGCAGCACCCCCGGCATCGACAGCGAGGCGAACCCGGGGAACTCCTGCGCCTCGATCGTCGGGTCCACCCGCTTGGGCTTGCCGGTGTTGCCGATGTTGAAGGCCTCCTTGGGAGGCTGCATCTTCCACCAGCGCTTGTTCGTCCACCGGCCCACGCCCGGGAAGTCGGCCTCCCAGTACACCTCCTCCTGCACCCGGTAGATCCACCGGCCGCCCGGCACGATCCGTGTCACGTTCCACGTCGGCATCGGCTTGAACAGCCGCCACAGCGCCGTCCGGTGCAGGTACTTGGCGTGGCCCTCGTCGAAACCGTTCTCGCAGGCGAACCGCCAGTTGCCGCGCCGCAGGTCGATCCGCCCGCCCAGCACGAACGCGTTGCCGACCAGTTCCTCGGGAAGCTGCTCGTCGATCGGGTGCGGCTCCTCGGCGGCGACCGGCACGTACACCCACACCATGCCCAGGCGCTCCTCGACCGGATAGGTCCGCACCCCGACCTTGCCGCAGATCCGCGAGTCCGGCCCATCGGTGATCACCGCCGCCAGCCGCCCGCTGGCCAGGTCGAACGTCCAGCCGTGGTACGGGCAGCTGATCGTGCCCGGGAACTGCTGGTCCCCCTCCGACAGCGGGACGCCCCGGTGCGGGCAGCGGTCGTGCAGCGCGTACGCCCTCCCGCCGTCCCGCACCAGCACGATCCTGTCGCCGCAGATCGTGTACGAGCGGGGGTCGCCGGTGATGTGGCTCGACCAGGTGACCGGGTACCAGTAGCCGCGGAAGCCCTCGGCCGCCGCGTCGTAGTGCGGCCACGACGACCAGTCCTGGCGGCCGGGCGCCCCGTCCGGGCGGCGCCTCCGGGGCGCCGCTGTGGAATCGAGGGATTCCCCACCCGTCATGTGAATGTCCTCCTGCCGTGCGCTGGCCCTGCTTCTTCCCCGAGGATCGGGGCGGCGGGGGCGGTTCGCCTACGGACTCGTCCCGCTGAGCAGAACGCCCCCGGACCGCGAACCGGAAAAGGCGTGCCAGGGTCCGCCCATGGACGCCATGGATGCGAACTCGCACCTCTTCTCCCTCGCCGGGCGCACCGCGCTGATCACCGGCGGCACCTCCGGCATCGGCGCCGAGGCCGCCCGCACGCTGCTGGCCGCGGGCGCGAAGGTCGCGGTCGTCTCGCGGGACGCCGGACGGGCCGCGAAGGCCGCCGAAGACCTCACGGCAGACGGCGGAATCGCCCTTGGACTGGCCTGCGACGTCACCGACGAGGCGCAGGTGGACGCGGCCGTCGCCGAGGTCGTCCGGCTGTGGGGCCGGCTGGACGTCCTGGTGACCAGCGCGGGCAGGCTGGCCCGCGGCTCGGTCGCCGACCTGCCGACCGCGGACCTGCACGGCTGCTTCGCCACCAACGTGTTCGGCACCTGGTACGCCTGCCGCGCCGCCGCCCGCGCCATGACCGCCGCCGGCGCCGGGCGGATCGTCACGCTCGGCTCGGTGCTCGGCGCGGTCGGGGCGCCCGAGCGCGCCGCCTACGCCGCGTCCAAGGGCGCGGTCGTCCAGCTCACCAAGGCGCTGGCATTGGAGCTGGCGGGCACCGGCGTCACCGCCAACTGCCTGCTGCCCGGCCCGATCCTCACCGAGATGAACGCCGGGTCCCGCGACGACCCGGTGGCCAGGGCGTTCGTGGAACGCGAGGTGCCGCTCGCCCGCTGGGGCGAGCCGCGCGACCTGGCGGGGGCGCTGCTCCTGCTGGCCTCGCCGGCGTCGGCGTTCGTCACCGGGACGGTGCTGGCGGTCGACGGCGGCTACCTTGCGCACTGATCGCCGACCGGCGGCGGACACGCGCCGTTCGCCCGGGGGACCGGACCGTCCCGCTCAGCGGACCCAGGGCCATGCGTGCGGGCCGGGCCGCGCCTACTCTCTCGCGAATCCGGCACCACCCCGTTGACCGGCCGACCTGCGGTCCCCTACCCGCAGTCCCTTCGACCTATGAGGTGTTATGGAGGCACGGGCCAGGAGATGGCGCCTCGCGGGCGTCCTCTCGCTCATCATCGCGCTGTGCACGCTGTCGGCGTGCAGCGGCGCCACCACCGACTCCGGCGGCGCCGCGGCCACCGGTCCCAAGATCCGGATCGCCGTCGGGATCGACGCGGCGTACGCGCCGTTCTTCGTCGCCGACTCCAAGGGCCTGTGGAGCAAGCACGGCCTGAACGTCGAGCTGGTCCAGTTCGGCCGGGGCGGCGAGGCCGTCGACGCCATCGCCGGCGGGCAGGTCCAGATGGCCGGCAGCTCCGACAGCACGACCATCGCCCAGCTCCAGCAGAACCCCGCGCTGCGGGCGCTGCTGGTCTACGAGGAGTCCGGCCGCTACCTGAAGGTGGTCACCGGCTCCAAGATCACCGACCCGTCGCGGATCAGGACGATGGCGGTCGTGCCCGGCCTGTCCGAGCTGGCCGCCACCCGCTTCCTGGAGTCCAGGAAGATCGACGTGAAGTCGGTGAAGTTCGTGACGGCCGACCCGCCCGAGATCCCGGCGCTGCTCCAGAAGGGCGAGGTGGACGCGTACGTGCTGTGGGAGCCGTGGCCCGCGAAGGGCGTCGGGCTGGGCGGCAAGGTCCTCCAGACCACCGGCGACTACGGGCTGAGCTACCAGCACTGGCTGATCACCGGGCAGCGGTGGCTGAGCGGCAACGAGGCCGCCGCCGTCAAGGTCGCCAAGGTGCTGGACGAGGCGACCGCGCTGGTGGAGTCCGACCCGTCGGCGGCGGCCGAGGCGACGCGGAAGGCCGCCAAGGTGCCCGCCGACCAGACCATGACCGCCGTCCGGGAGATCGACTTCAAGGTCCGCGACATCACCGCCGCCGACCTCAAGGGATACGCCGACACCGCCGCGTTCTACGTGAACACCGGCAAGGTCAAGGCGCGGCCGGACGTGAACGCGGCCGTGCAGCAGGGATGGGTGACCGCCAAGGTGAAGGGATCGGGATGACCAAGGCGATCGAGACCGGCCGGCGACCGCCGGGCAGGGCCCCGGCGGGCAGGGCCCCGGCGGGCGGGGGGCCGTCCGGCGACGCGCACGGGGCGGCGGTGTCGGTGTCCGGGGTGGGCATCGGCTTCGGATCCTTCCAGGCCGTTCAGGACATCTCCCTGGACATCGCGGCCGGGGAGTTCCTCTGCCTGCTCGGGCCCAGCGGCTGCGGCAAGTCGACGCTGCTGTCGTCGCTGGCCGGGTTCGTGCCCGTCCGGCAGGGCCGCCTCACCGTGGACGGCTCCCCCGTCACCGGCCCCGGCCCGGGCCGCGGCATGGTGTTCCAGAGCAGCGAGGCGCTGTTCGACTGGATGACCGTCCGGCAGAACGTGGCGTTCGGGCCGCGCATGCAGGGCCGGTCGCGGGCCGAGCAGAACGCGGTCGCCGACGAGTACCTGGGCCTGGTGGGCCTGCGGCACTGCGCGGACCGGTTCCCCGGGCAGCTGTCGGGCGGGATGCGCCAGCGCGTGCAGATCGCCCGGGTGCTGGCCAACCAGCCCCGGGTGGTGCTGATGGACGAGCCGTTCGGCGCGCTGGACGCGCAGACCCGGCAGGTGATGCAGGAGGAGATGGCCCGGATCTGGGAGGCGTCGGGCTGCACGGTCGTGTTCGTCACCCACGACATCGACGAGGCGATCGTGCTGGCCGACCGGGTCGCGGTGATGACCGCGGGACCGGCCGCCACGATCAAGGCGGTGTACCCGGTGGACCTGCCCAGGCCCCGCGACGACGCGGCGCCGGAGTCGGTCGAGCTGCGCGCGGCGCTGCGCCGCGACATCGGCGAGGAGGTCCGCAAGGCCCTGCAGGACGAGGGCGTCGACGATCCGCGGGACCTGCCGGCGGACGACCCGGAGGAGGCACGATGACGGTCGCGCAGGCGGACGCCCCCGCCACCCCGTCCGTCGAGCGGCGCGAGCGGGGCGCGCTGGCCGGGCGGCTGCGCACGGCCGGCATGTTCGCGGTGTCGATCGTCGCCGGCGTGGCCGTGTGGCAGTTGCTGGCCATGCGGTACGGCTCGGGCCTGGTCGCCTCGCCGGGGCAGACCCTGTCGGCGGCGCGCGAGCTGGCCGCCGACGGCACGCTGGGCAACTCGGTGATCGCCTCCAGCCGCCGGATCCTGATCGGCTGGGGGCTGGGCCTGGTCGTCGGGGTGCCGGTGGGCCTGCTGATGGGCCAGGTGCCGTTCATCCGCCGGCTGCTGGACCCCTACATCGAGTTCTTCCGCTTCATCCCGCCGGTCGCGTTCGTGACGCTGGCGGTGGTGTGGCTGGGCATCGGCGAGGCGTCCAAGGTGGTGCTGATCTTCTACACGGCGGTCTTCATCGTCACCCTCAACACCATCGCCGGTGTGCTGTCGGTGAACGAGACCCGGCTGCGCGCCGCGGCCAGCCTGGGCGCGGGCCGCTGGCAGGTGATGCGCAGCGTGGTGCTGCCCTCGACGATCCCGCACATCGTCACGGGCGCGCGGCTGGCGATGGGCAACAGCTTCCTGACCATCGTGTCCGCGGAGATCGTCGCGGCGCAGGTGGGGCTGGGCGCGCTGATCTGGACCTCGCGGAACTACGGCCGCATCGACTGGGTGTTCGTCGGGATCATCGTGCTGGGCATTCTGGGGTTCGTGTTCGACCGGGTGCTGCGGATCGCGGCGTCCCGCGTCCTGAAGCGTTACGGGGTGAAGGTGTGAGCGGCGGTCCGGAGCGGTCGCGGGCGCTGGTGCTGGAGGAGTTCGGGTCGCTGCCCCGCCTGGTGGAGCGGCCCGTCCCCGCGCGGCCGCCCGGTCACACGCTGGTCCGGGTGGCGGCCGCGCAGGTCGGGCATCTCGACCTGAACGTGGTGGACGGCCGGTTCGGCGTCCTGCCGGACCTGCCGGTGGTGCCGGGCACGGAGGCGGCCGGGGTCGTGGTGGCCTCCGACGTCCATCCCGAGGGGCTGCCGGTGCGGCTGCGCGGCGGCGGCGCCGGGCTGCGGCGGGACGGCGGCTGGGCCGAGCACGCGGTGGTGCGGGACTCGGCCGCGGTGCCCGTCCCTGAGGGCACCGATCCGGCGCTGGCCTGCTGCTTCTTCTCCCCCGCCGGCACCGCGCACGCGGCGGTCCACGCGGTGGCCGCGATCCGTCCCGGTGAGCGGGTCGCGGTGACCGGGGCCGCGGGCGCGGTCGGGGCGCTGACCGTGCAGGTCGCGGCGCGCGCCGGGGCCGAGGTGATCGGCGTGGTGGGCCGTCCGGCCAAGCTGGCGCACGTGCCGGCCCCCGGGAAGGCGGTACTGGCCTCCGAGCTGTCGGAGGACGCGGTGGGCGGCCCCCTCGACGCGGTGATCGACACGGTCGGCGGCCCGGTGCTGGCGGCGGTGCTGAGGCTGGTCCGGGGGCGCGGCCGGGTCGCGCTGGTCGGGTACACGGCGGGACGGGACTTCAGCGTCGATCTGGCGGACTTCCTGCTGGCCGACGTGTCGCTGCTGCCGGTCAACCTGATGACGCGGGGCGCGGAGGTGGCGGCGGACGCCGACCGGCTGCTGGCCGCGCTGTCCGCGGGCGAGCTGGTGCTGCCGATCGAGCGGTACCCGGCCGAGCGGCTGGCGGAGGCCGTCGAGCGGCTCCGCACGGGCACGGCGGTCGGGAAGGTGGCGATCGACTTCGGCTGAGGCGCCCGCCCAGGCGAGGCGGGCGGGCGCCCGGTCAGCGCAGGACGACCACGGCACGGCCCCGGCAGCACACGCTGCCGGGGCCGCGCCGTTCTTCCAGGGCCAGGGTGATCTCGCCGGTCGCCGGGTCGGCGGCCTCGACCGTCCCGGAGACGACCAGGCGGTCACGGGCGTAGGCGGGCGCCCGGTTCTGCCAGCCCACCGACAGCACCTCGCCGTCCTCGCCCGCGAACGCCGCCGCGGCCCGGTAGAACAGGCAGCCGTGCAGCTGCGCCATGACGACCGGTCCGTCCAGGCCCTCCGAGCGGGCGAAGGCCGTGTCGTAGTGGATGCGGTGCGCGTTGCGGGTGACGGCCCCGAACCGCAGCAGCGTGATCTCGTCCGGCACCAGCTCCACCGGCGCCACGGGCTCCCCGGCCCGCACAAGACGCGTCATCGGACGATGAACCTTTCGGTGACCTCGATGAGGGGGCCGCGTTCGGTGCCGTAGGTCTTGGCGACCGTGAGCAGCAGGAAGCCCGCTTCCTCGCCTTCGCGGGTCCCCTTGCGTTCGACCGATTCCAGGACGCGCCGCACCTCCACGCGCTCGCCGGGGCGCACCCGGCCCCGCCAGCGGACGTCCTGGCCGCCCGCCATGAGGCGGACGTCAAGGCCGTCGGTGCCGGGGACCTCGTCCCGGTACATGCCGTCCGGGCGGAACTCCGCCGGGTCGGTCGGAATCCCGCGCAGCAGGCTGACCGGGTACATCGGGTGCACGGTGAACGCGGGGTGGTCCGGGTCGACCAGGCGGGGGGCCGTCTCGCCCGCCGCCCGCGCGAACTCGGCGGCATCGGCGGCGTTCACCGTGCCGAGCGGGCGGTGCTCGGCCACGCCGACCGCCGCCCGTGCCCGCTCCTCGGCCAGGTCGAGGGCCTTGCCCCTCATCCGGCGAGTTCCGGCTGCTCGGAGACGATCCGTTCCCAGATGGGCTGGAAGGCGAACCAGCCCACGTCCTCGCCGCCCACCTGCTCGGCGGTCAGCCGGGCGGTCTCCTCGTCCAGCGGGACGGGGTCGCCGGCGGCGCGCGCCATCAGCTCGGCCTGGAACGACCGTTCCATCGTGACGAACCACCAGACCGCCGAGTCCACCGTCCGGCCGACCGTGAGATGGCCGTGGTTGGCGAGGATCACGGCCTTGCCGTCACCGAGGGAGGCGGCGATGCGCCTCCCCTCCTCCGGGTCGAACACCACGCCGGTGTAGTCCTCGTGGAAGGAGTGCGAGCCGTGGAAGGCGCAGGCGTCCTGGGTGAGCGGCGCCAGGGTGCGGTGCAGGGACGAGAACGTCTTGCCGTGCGGACCGTGCGCGTGCACCGCGCCGACGACGTCCGGGCGGGCCCGGTGGACCTCGGAGTGGATGGCGAACGCGGCCCGGTTGAGCCGCCCCTCGCCCTCCACGATCTCGCCCTCGTCGTTCACCAGGAGCAGGTCCGCGGGCATGATCCGGCCGAAGTAGCGGCCGAACGGCGCCGTCCAGAAATGGTCCGGGAGTTCGGGGTCGCGCGCGGTGATGTGCCCGGCGATGCCCTCGTCGAGGCCGAAGCGGGCCAGCACGCGGTAGCCGGCGGCGACCCGCCGTCTGCGGTGCTCGCGCTCCTCGGCCGCCGTCGCGAAGACGGGCGGGGCGGGGATGTTCGCCACCTCCTCGGCGGTCCGCGAAGCCGTCTCGTCGGCGACCGTCATGTGCTGCCTCCCTCTCGTCCCCGGGGCCGGGAGCGGCTCCCGCAGGCACGGAGGCTAGGCGAGGCCCCCCTCCCCGACCATGGAAGCGGCCCGCTCAGCGGACCGCGGCGCTTGGCCGCGGCGCCGCCGTCCGGCCACGATCGGACCCATGGACCTCATGCAGATTCGGCCCGCGCCGGAGGGCGCGTACGCGAAGGCGGACGACGTCACCTACCACTACATCGAGCTGGGGCAGGGCAGCCCGACGATCTTCCTGCACGGCGGCGGGCCCGGCTGCACGGGCTGGTCCGACTTCGGGCAGGTCGCCCCGCTGTTCGCCGCCGACCGCCGGGTCCTGCTGGTCGACATACTGCAGTACGGGAAGTCCGAGAAGACCGTGATCAAGGGCCCGATGTGGGACTTCCACGCCGCCAAGACGGTCGCGCTGATGGACGCGCTGGAGATCGACCGGGCCGACTTCGTCTGCAACTCCTGGGGCGGGACGATCGCGCTCGACCTCGCCGCCCGCTACCCGGACCGGGTGCGGTCGCTGGTGATCACCGGGAGCCAGCCCGTCTGGCACGGCCCGCTGGCGCCCCTCCCGGAGAACGGCCACCGCGGCCGCAAGGCCCGGGACGTCTACTTCGGCGGGACCGGCCCGTCCTGGGAGAAGATGCGCGCGCTGATGGCCCGGCTGGAGTGGTACGACGCGGACGCGATCCCCGACGCCACCGTCACCATGCGCTACGAGCAGAGCCTGGACCCCGAGGAGATCGCCCTGGCCGGGGCGTCGGACAACCCCCGGGGCGACTGGCAGGACCTGTCGGGCGTGCTCGGAACGATCCAGGCGCCGACGCTGTTCATGTGGGGCATGTACGACGCGTTCCTCACCCCGGACTACCCGCTGATGCTGGCCCGCATGATGCCGAAGGGCAACCTCCACGTGATGGACCGGGCGTCCCACCACCTCCAGGAGGAGCGCCCGGCCGACTACTACAGCGTCGTGACCGGCTTCCTGAACCAGGAGCACTGATATGGCACAGGCCGCAGAGGGTGCGGTTCGGATCGTCGAGCTGTCCAGCCCGTTCACGCGCTTCGCGGGCCGGCTGCTGGTGGGGCTCGGGCACGAGGTGGTGCTGGTCGAGCCGCCGGAGGGCGACCCGTCCCGCGAGGAACTGGACGGCTGGTCGTTCGCGCACTGGCACGCGGGCAAGCGGTCGGTCGTCCTCGCCCCCGGCGACGACGCCGCGCTACGGCGGCTGCTGGAGACCGCCGATGTCCTGCTCGACGGCACCCCGCGCGGCGCCGATGTCTCCGGCGGCCTGGAGCATCTGGTGCACGTGCGGGTCACGCCGTTCGGCTCCGGCGGCCCGCGCGGCTCCTGGCAGGGGACGGACCTGGTCGTGGCGGCCCTCGGCGGCATGCTCGCGCAGGTCGGCGACCCCGGCGGGCCGCCGCTGGCGCTCCCCGAGAACCAGGCCGAGCAGCTCGCCGGTGTGAACGCCGCGATCGCCGTCCTGCTGGGCCTGCGGGCGCGGCGGCACGGCCCCGGCCAGCTGATCGACGTCTCCGCCCAGGAGTGCGTCGCCGCGAGCCTGGAGGCGGGCACGCTGGCCTACCTGCACGAGGACCGCGTGCCGCCGCGCCCGGGACGCGAACACCCGCTGGTGCCGCACGGCCTGTTCCGCGCGGCGGACGGGCATCTCGGCGGCGGCCTGGGCGGCAGCCCCCGCATGTGGGACGGCCTGCTGGCCTGGCTCCGCGAGGAGGGCGCGCAGGCCGACCTGGACGAGCCGCGCTGGCAGGACCCCGTCGAGCGCAAGAAGCACCAGCGGCACGTGTTCGAGGTCGTCCAGGACTTCGCCGGCAAGTGGCCCAAGGCCGCGTTCGCCGAGGCGGCCCAGGCCAGGAAGCTGCCGTGGGCGGCCGTGGAGCGGCCCGACGAGCTTCCGGGCAATCCGCAGCTGCGCGCCCGCGACTTCTTCGTCACCGCGCGGACGGCCCGCGGGGAGCGCGCCGACCTGGGCTTCCCGTTCGCCTTCCCCGAGGGCCGCCGCGTCGCGTCGCTCACCGTGGCCGAGCGGGGCGCCGACCAGGCGCTGCTGGGCGCGCCCCGCGAGCCCGGCCGCCCCGGCCGCCCCGGAACGGGTGACCTCGCGAACGCGCCCGTGCTGATGGGGGTGCGCGTCCTGGACCTGACGTGGGTGCTGGCGGGGCCCTACTGCACCAAGGTCCTGGCCGACCACGGCGCCGAGGTGATCAAGGTGGAGTCGGAGACCCGGCCCGACCCGACCCGGTTCGCGCCGTTCATGCACCTGTCCCGGGGCCCGCACACCGACCCGGACGCCAACGGCTACTTCAACGAGGTCAACCGCAACAAGCGCAGCGTGGCCCTCGGCCTGCGCTCGGACGAGGGCCTGGCGGTGCTGCGCGAGCTGGTCGCCGCCAGCGACGTGGTCGTGGAGAACTTCAGCGCGAGCGTCATGGCCAAGATGGGGCTCGGCTACGACGCGCTCCGCGAGATCAGGCCGGACATCGTCTACGTGAGCATGTCGGGCATGGGCCACACCGGGCCGCGCAGCGGATGGGTGTCCTACGCCGACACCGTCTCCGCGAGCTCCGGGCTGACCGGGCTGACGGGCTGGTCCGCCGACGACGTCGTCGGTGTGATCTACGGCCACGGCGACATCGTGGCGGGATTGCAGGCCGCGCTGGCCACCGTCGCCGCGCTGGAGCACCGGGACCGGACCGGGCGCGGGCAGCACATCGACCTGTCCCAGCTTGAGGCGATCACCGCGCACATGGGCACCAGCGTGATCGCTCCCGTCCCGCCCGTGCCGCGCGGCAACTCCCACCCGTCCTGGAGCCCGCAGGGCGTCTACCGGTGCCTGGGCCCGGACCGGTGGCTGGCCGTCAGCGTCCGCTCCGGCGCCGAGCGGGAGGCGCTCGCCGCCGTGATCGGTGCGGCCGACGCCGCCGTCTTGGAGGAGGCGCTGGCCGCCTGGGCGCGCACCATGCCCGCCGACGCCGCCGCCGAACTCCTGCAAGCCCACGGGGTCCCGGCGGGCGCCGTGCAGAACGGCCAGGACCTGGTCGAGCACGACCCCCAGCTGCGGGCCCGCGGTTTCTACGTGCGGGCCGAGCATCCGGTCGCGGGCGCGTTCCTGCACGAGGGCACGCCGATCCGGATGGGCCGCACGCCCGGCGGCGTCCGCTCCGCCGCGCCGCTGCTGGGCGCCGATACCGACGCCGTGCTGCGCGAGGTCGCCGGCCTGACCACCGAGAGGATCCAGCGGCTGCGCGACGCCGGAATCCTGCGATGACCGACGGAACCACCACGATCCCGGGCCTCCTCGCCGCCGCGGCGGAGCGGTTCGGCGGGCGCCCCTTCCTGCACGCGGACGGGGTGGCGCGCACCTACCGGCAGTCGGCCGAGGCCGCCGCCCGCATGGCCGGGGCGCTCGCCGGACGGGGCGTGCGGCGCGGGGACCGGGTCGCGGTCATGTCGGCCAACCGGCTGGAGTTCCTCGATCTCCTCCTCGGGTGCGCCTGGCTCGGCGCGGTACTGGTCCCCCTGAACACCGGCCTGCGCGGGCACGGCCTCCGGCACGCCCTGGACGTCGCCGCCCCCTCCCACCTCGCCACCGAACCCGAGTACGCCGAGCGCATCGCCGCGGCAGGCCATCGCGGAACACGCTGGCTCATCGGCCACGACGCGCCCACCCCCGGCGACTCCCCGCCCGTTCCGCCGGCCTCCGTACGGCCCGAGGACACCGCCGCCGTCCTCTTCACCTCGGGCACCACCGGACTTTCGCGCGGTGTCCGCTGCCCGCACGCCCAATTCGGATGGTGGGGCCGCAACGTCGCCGACTCGCTCCAACTCACCTGCGACGACGTCCTCTACACCTGCCTCCCGCTGTTCCACACCAACGCGCTCAACGCGGTCGCCCAGGCCATGGTCACCGGCGCCGCCTACACGCTCGGCCCGCGCTTCTCCGCCTCCCGCTACTGGACGCGCGTCGCCGACGCCGGAGCCACCGTGCTCTACCTGCTCGGCGCGATGGTCCCCATGCTGACGGCCCGGCCGCCCGGCCCGCAGGACCGCGCCCACCGCGCCCGGCGAGCCCTGGCCCCGGCCGCCCCCGAGCACCTGTGGGAGCCGTTCCGCGAGCGCTTCGGCGTCACGCTCGTCGACGGCTTCGGCTCCACCGAGACCAACCTCGTCATCGGGACCGGTGTCGACGACGCCCGCCCCGGCTCCATGGGCGTCGTCCGCGACGGCTTCTCCGCCCGGGTCGTCGACGAGCGCCTCAGCCCCGTCCCCGACGGGACCCCGGGCGAACTCCTCGTGCGCAGCCACCTGCCCCTCGCCTTCTCCACCGGCTACCTCGGCGAACCGGCCGAACCGCCGGACTCCTGGCGCCGCACCGGCGACCGCGTCGTCCGCGACCCCGAGGGCCGGTACCGCTTCGTCGACCGGATCAAGGACGTCATCCGGCGGCGCGGGGAGAACATCTCCTCCCACGAGGTGGAGGCCGCGGTCCGCACCCATCCGTCGGTCGCCGAGGCCGCCGCGTTCCCCGTCCCGTCGGACCTGGCCGAGGACGAGGTGATGGTGGCCGTGCTCGTCCGCCCGGGCCGCGAATTCGACCCCGCCGACCTGGTCCGCCACTGCGAGCGCGAACTCCCGCCGTTCGCCGTGCCGCGCTACGTCGAGGCCGTCGCGGACCTCCCCCTCACCGAGACCGGCAAGGTCCGCAAGGTCGCCCTGCGCGAACGCGGCGTCACCCCCGCGACCTGGCACCGCTACTAGAGGCCCTGGACCGGCTTGCCCACCGGCCCGTAAAATGGCGCGAAATCCGTACCGGCGATGGTCCGCTCACACCGAGAAGTGCGCTGCTCCATGAACTCTCGCTCGTGCAAGGGGGGCTTGACCGCCCCGTCCCGGTGACGACCCGTACCGGGGCAGGAAACCCCGGCAAGACCCGCACCGGAAAGATCCGCACCCGGCCGCGCCGCGAACTCCGCCGCACCCGGCGGCCCCGCGCGCACTCCTGCTGGGATCACCTGATCGTTGCCCCGCTCTGGCCGCTGCACGGCGCCAACCTCGGCACCCTGCTGCGCACCTGCGACGCGGTGGGCGCCTGCCTGGCCGTCCCCCGCTTCTCCTGGGTGCCCGAGGCGCTGGAACGGGGCAACACGCTGCGCCGCCCGTCCTGCGTGCACTGGGTGAACGACCCGCTCTCGTGGCTGGAGCACCAGCGCGCCGAGGGCAGCCGGGTGGTCGGCGTCGAACTCGCCGACGAGGCCGTACGCCTCGCCGACCTGCCCGCCGCCCGCACCCGCACGATCGCCGTGCTGGGCCACGAGCAGCACGGCATTCCGCCGGAGGCCCTGGACCTTCTCGACCTGGCCGTGGAGATCCCGATGGTCGGCACCGGCCAGAGCCTCAACGTGGCCGTGGCCGGCTCCCTCGTCCTCTACAAACTCGCCGGACTGCTCTGACCCGCTCCCCCGTCAGGTGGGCGGGTTGAGGAGTTCGCGGAGTTCGTCGCAGTAGAGCTGGAACTTGCGCTGGTCCATCGGGGTGACCACGGACATCCGGTTGTGGACCATGGGGTTGCGGACCTTGGCCAGCAGGGAGAAGCGCTCGCTCCAGTAGGCCTTGTCCTTCTTGATGACCTTGCCGAAGATGTCCCAGTGCGAGGCCATCAGGTCGAACAGGTCGCGCGGGTAGGTGAAGTCGAGGAGCCGGGTCGAGGCGCGGGCGCCGAAGGCGCTGACCTCGCGGTCCATGAGCTGGGCGCACTTGTCCAGCATCGCGGCGAGCTTGGGGCGGGTTTTGCGCAGCTCGTCCGGCCAGTCCGCGCCGTAGCGCTCCTCGAAGGCCCGCTCGATCAGGTCGCGGAGGCCGCGCTCGACGCTCATCCAGTTGTCCCAGTCGGCCACGTCCCGGCTCACCAGGGCGAGGTACTGCTGGAAGTGGTCGGAGAAGGCGCCGTAGGAGTCGTCCCGCACCCGCACCAGGCCGCGTTGCTGCAGGCTCAGGGCGTCGTTCGGGGTCACCACGAGCTGCGGGCCGAAGACGACCTCCAGCATGTCGCGGAGCTTGCCGTCCGCGCGCAGCAGCTCCTCCAGGTCGCGGTAGTAGTACTGGAACTCCGGGGGCATGGGGCCGTTCAGCGCCGCGATCGCCTCGGGCGGCGGCGGGCCGTCCGGGTGCGTCTCGAAGATCCGCTCCAGCAGCACGCTCGCCAGGTACGGGTGGCCGCCGGTCAGCTCCTCCAGCCGTCCCGCCAGCTCCCCGGCCGCGCCGGGCACGGGCAGCCGCGCGACCAGCTCCTCCAGCTCGGGACGCTCGAAGCAGACCAGGAAGATCGAACGGAAGATGCCCGGGAAGGTGGACTCGTCCGGGTCGGCCATGTCGACGATCTCGCGCAGCTCCCGGCGCGAGGTGGTGACCAGGCCGACGTTGCAGTCCAGGTTGTAGGCCAGCTCGCGGAGGGCCTGGAAGGTGCCCGGCTGGGACTTGAACGCCTCGCGGGCGGCGTCGAACTCGTCCAGGACCAGCACCACCCGCCAGCCCCGCCGCCGCACCAGCCGCAGGAACTCCCGCGCCTCGGTCTGCAGCTCCGCCCAGTCGAGGCCGGGGGCGACGGCGCGCTCGTAGGCGCGGGAGATCCGCGCGTCGGCGTCCGGCACGCGCTCGCACACCAGGTCCCAGACGTCCTCGACGAGGCGGCGGAACAGCCGGTGCGCCCCGCCCTGGACGCTGACGTTCATCCACACCGGCAGCAGCCGCGGATGCTCGGCCTGGACCTCGGGCCGCATGAACAGGTGGTAGGCCAGGCTCGACTTGCCGATCCGCGGCGGCCCGATGATGGCCGTGGCCGCGGCGGTCGGCTGCGCCAGCACCCGCTCCCGCAGCGCCCCGATCGCCCCGGCCCGGCCGACGTGCGCGTCGCCGTGCACGATGTGGCCGACCGTGGCGAACGGGTTCCGCGGGGCCGCGGGCCGACTGTCGGTCATGTCGGTCATGTCCGCTAGGCCTTCCTGTGCCACAGCCACTCGGCGAACAGCCCCACCCTGATGCGGTAGCGGTCCTCGGCCTCCTGCACGATCACGTTCCGCCGCACGAGGTCGTCCAGGACCCGCGGCCCCTCGGGCAGGTCGCGCGCCTTGCGGCCGTCCAGGTGCAGGTCCCGGCGGCGGCCGGTGAGGCAGACCTTCAGCACCTCCAGCACGGTCTCCCCGGCCAGGTCGCTGACATCGGCGTCGCCCGGGGTGAGCAGGTTGTCGAACTGCTCCTGCAGCAGCGCCTGGTCACCGCTGACCAGCGCGGTCGCGACCCGGTCGACGTCGGCGGGGCCGATCAGCAGCTGCCGCTCGGTGTTCATGTGCTGGATCAGGCGGTTGCAGAACAGCTGGATGTAGTACGGGCTGCGCGCGGTGAGCTCCAGGATCCGCTGGACGGAGTCGCCACGGTACCGGTTCTCCTCGTTGTCCAGCCGCACCGGCCGCGTGATGAGCGCCTCGGCGGGCCCCCGGTCCAGGTAGGACACCGGCTCCTGCCGCGCCACCTGGAACTCGTTCGGGAACGCCTTCAGGAACCGGGGCATCAGATCGTTGCCGACGACGGCGCTGCTGAACAGCTTGCTCTCCAGCATCGCCTTCCACGCCTTCATGAACTCGCGGGGGAGCTGGCCGCGCTCGATCGCCGAGTACAGCACGGTGAACTCGTCCAGCAGCAGCACCATCCGCCAGTCGCGGTGGGCCTCGCTGCGCCTCATCCCGCGCTGGATGCCGCGCATGTAGTCGTCGAAGTAGATCTGCGGGTCGCCGCTGTCGATGAAGTCCCGCAGCACCGGACGCGGCACGTCCAGGGCGGGCCAGCCCTCCTCCTCGCGGTCCTCCAGCTGCCGGAAGAACGCGTCGGCGATCTTGTAGAGGAAGCGGGCGTGGTCGAGGTTGGTGGCCAGCTCCAGCAGGCTGAACTTGGCCGCCAGCACCGGCGGTTCGAGGGCGCGCTGGAGGTGGTGCAGCACCGACGACTTCCCGACGCGCTTCTGGCCGTAGATGACCACGCACTTGGCGTCGGGCCGCTCCAGCGCGTCCACCAGCGTCTGGATCAGCTCCTCCCGGCCGTAGAACATCTCCACGTCCTCGACCGGGGAGCCCTCGGAGTACGGGTTGGGGATCGGCTTCCAGTCCTGCGGGTCGTCCAGCCGCAGCGACAGCGTGTCCGGCTCGGTGACCACGCGCCGGTCGGACCGGACGGTGAACTCCAGCCGGTAGCGCAGCGTCACCAGCCTCTCCGCGACCGCGTACGGCGTCACCACCAGCGGCACCGTGCAGCTCTCGGTCTGCTCGTCCCGCAGGCTGTGCGCCACCTGGATGGGCTCCGGGACGCGCCGGTAGTCGTCGGGGTTGTCCAGCACGCGCAGCATCACGTCGACGGCCGGGCTGCGGCGCGGCAGGTTCTTCACGCTGAGCTGCACCTGGATGGTGGACGCGGCGTCGGGCGCGTAGCTCGGCAGGACCTGGTCGACCTCCAGCTCGCTGGGCTCGGCGGCCCGCCGCACCTCGTCGAAGTGCGCCGTGATCGCGCCGTCCAGCTTGCGCAGCAACGGCACCAGGTACTCCAGCGACAGCCGGGTCGGGTAGTCCTCGATCTGCGTCACCAGCTCGCGCACCGCGGTGCGGATCTTGGACTCCAGCCGCTCCTGCTCCAGGTAGGAGGTCTGCTCCAGGTAGCCGCGGATGTCGCCGAGCGTGGTGGCGACGGCCTTCAGCCGGTCGATGTCCAGCGGCGTCGTCGGGGCCAGCGTGCGCGCCTGCTCCAGCTGCTGCTGGTCCTCGGCCAGCGTGCCGAGGGGCTCGGTGCGGTCCAGGGGCAGCTGCAGCGACTTGCGCTGCTCGTCCTGCTGCTGGCGCAGCTTGCGCAGCGCCTCCTGCCAGACGGTGACGTACACGTCCCGGGTGCAGGTCGGCTCCTGGCGGCCGAGGTAGGCGCACACCTCGTCGAACAGCACCCGGCGGATCTCGGCGACCAGGAACGTGCGCGACACGATCTCCTTGCGCACCGGGTCCGAGCCGCCGGCCAGGTTGAGCAGCCCCATGAGCAGCGGGCGGCGCAGGCTCTCGTTCTCCAGCACCCATTCCAGGCACTTCTCGAACGGCGGCTTCTCCTGCGGCTGCTGCCAGTCGGGTTCCAGGTAGGACAGGACGAACTGCTTGACCTTCAGCTCGCCCATCTCGTCCCACGGGCCGAGCGCCACCGCCTGGGCGTAGTAGGTGCGCGTCACGTCACCGTGCCGGCGCTCGGCGGCGCACAGGTCGCCCATCGCCGCGCCGAACCCGCGCAGCGACCGGCGGAACAGGTCGTCGTCGGTCTGGTTGAGGTCGCGCAGGATCCGCGCCGCCGACAGGTTGTAGGCGGCCCGGTCGGCCGAGCGCCGCGAGCCGAGCTTGCGGATCAGCGCCTCCAGGCCGTGCACGTCCTTCTCGCTGAGCGTGCCCTCCTGCACCCGCAGCGGGTTGACGCCCGCGTACTCGCAGCGGTCCAGGTGCGAGAGCAGGATGGGGCTGATCAGGTTGGGCTGCTCGGGGCTCCAGTCGCTCTTGGCGAGCAGCACGTCGATCTTGTCCCACATGCCGGTGCGCTCGGCCTTCTCCAGCTCCGCCCAGATGTCGCGGAACTCGGGATTGCGTGGGCCGTGCTTGAGCAGCCGCTCGGCGGCGTCCTTGGCGCTGCGCGCGTCGCGCAGCTTCCGGTACGCCACGATCAGCCGCTTGAGCAGACCGGTGCGGGTCTGCTTGGAGTGGTCGCCCGCCAGCAGCGCCTCCAGCAGCAGCGCCGCCTCCTCCCACCGTCCGAGGTCGCTGACGATGGTGATGATCATGTTCTGGTGCGGGAGGTGCTCCTGCACCTCGTGGCCGTCGTCGCGCAGCAGCGCCAGCGCCTCCTCGCTGCGCTTCTGCCGGTGCAGCAGCCAGGCCAGGGAGCGCACCGCGCGCTCGATGTCCCCGCCCTCGGCGATCGCCTGGCGGTAGAGCTCCTCGGCCTTGGCGAGGTCCTTCTCCTGGGTGTCGGCGCGCTGCGCCCGCGCGTACAGCGATCCCCGGTCGCGGCCGGTCTGCGGTTTCGCCTGGCGGCCCGGCGCGGCGGCGGGACGCGGCGCGGGGGCCTTCTCCCGCCGCGCCACGTCGACGATCTCCAGCAGTTCGGCGTGGTCGGGATGGTCGGCCAGCGCCCGCTGGGCGATCTTCAGCGCGTCCGCGAACCTGCCGAGGTCGAGCTGGCGGCGGGCGGCGAACACGTGCAGGCGCGGGTCCTTGGGGCTGATCGGCTCCTCGTCGGCCGGCTCCTCGTCCGGGCCCGGCCGCGAGGCCGCGGGCGCCGGCCGGGGCGCCGGTTCCGGTACGGGCCGCGCGGCCGTTTCGGGCGGCGCGGAGGGCGCGGGCGGTGCGGGCGTCCGGCCCCCGCCCGGCGCCGGGACGGGCTTGCCCGGACGGGCCGGGACGCGCGGAGCGGCGGCCGCGCCGGGAGCTGCGGACCCCTCGGGACGGTACCGTTCCGCCGCGCCCGGTTCGAGGGCGTCGAGCACCCGCGCGAGGTCGTCGGCGTCCGGGCCGGTCTTATGGAGGAGCGGTTCAAGCTCGGGCGCCCGGTCCTCGGCCAGCTGCCACACCAGGTACAGGCCGGCCCGGACCGCGACCGCGCGTTCGGCGGCGCCGGCCCGCGCCGCCGCGAGCACCGACGCGGGGAGGGAGAGGTCGCCGCCGCGCAGCACCAGCGCGAGGAAGACGCCCAGCAGCCGGTCGTCGGTCTGCTGGGCGGGGCTCACGCGCAGCGCGTCGCCGAGGACCGCCGCGGCCGCCTCGTGCTCGCCCGCGCGCATGCGCAGCACGGCCAGGTCCCAGGCGTAGCGGCCGCCGTACCGTGCCGCTCCGGCCATCCACTCCGCGGCCTGCCGCCGGGACGCCTGCGTGCCGCTGCGCTCCAGGAGCAGCAGCGCGGCCAGGTGCGACGCGGGCGCGTACCGGCACGCTTCGCCCGCGGCGACCAGGTCGCGGATCGCCTGGATGGCGCGGCCGGGCTCGTTGAGGTTGCTGGACGACTCCAGCCGGTTGCGCACGCGGTTGAGGTGCCGGTCGACCTCCTGGGCGGCGCTGTAGGAGAGCGGGATCGCGGTGTCGCGGGTGAAGGCGGGCGCGGTCAGCTCGGCGTGATCGGCGTCGGCCGCGAACTCGTCCCGCAGCCGCTCCCAGTCGGGCGACAGCACGACCGGTTCCGGTTCGGGGGGCGGAGCGGGCGGCGACGCGACCTGCGGGGCGGCGGGCGTGGCCGCCGGAACCGCCGCCGGCGCGCCCGCCGGCTCGATCTGCTCGATCGATGTCGCCAGCAGGAGGGTGGGTCCCTTTTCGGTCAGCAGGACGAGGCTGTCGGTGTCGATAGCCTCCAGCCGGCCGCGTGTGGACCGCCCCCCGATCAGATGCACCACAACGTCCGAGCCGACGGAATACCATCGCTGGACCAGCCCCAGATCCACAGGTAAACACTAACCGACATCAAAAGGGCAGACTTCACCTTAAACGAGATTCTCAAAAGGTGCTGACCGAATTGTCGGTATTAGTCGGGACAGGTGCCCGGCGCCGCCCTCACCGGGTGAGGGCGTGGTCGATCCAGCCGTCGGACCGTTCGAGCCGCAGGTGGCCCGCGACGCGTTTCCCGGCGGCGCGTCACGGCGGCGCTTCACGGCGGGTTCACGGGACGGTCGGAGGGTTGTCGATCTTCGGTGGGGGTGCGAGCTTAGAGTCCGGCTCACGATCATGGTCTGCCCCCCGGAGCGTGCCCCGTGTTCCCTGCCCGTATCAGAGCCGCCTGTGCCGGCGGCGCCGTGGCGCTGGCGATGACGCTGGTCGCCGGCGTCCTGCCCGGCGTCGCGTCCGCCGCGCCCGCCGAGCCGGTCACCGACCCGGCGGCCCACGTCGACCCGCTCATCGGCTCCGCCGGGGACGGCAACACCTGGCCGGGCGCGGTACGGCCGTTCGGGATGATCTCCTGGAGCCCGACCAGCACGCGCGGCGACCAGACCGGCACGGGCGCGGCCAACGGCTACCACTACGACGCCACCCGGGTGCGCGGCTTCAGCCTCACCCACGTCAACGGCGCCGGGTGCAACCCGGGCGCGGCGGGCGACGTGCCGATCCTGCCGTTCGCGGGGACGGTCGACTCCTCCCCCACGGCCGACACGACCGACGCCAAGTACGCCTCCGGCTTCTCCCACCAGGACGAGCGGGCGGTCCCGGGCCGCTACACCGTCACGCTGGCCGACGGGGTGCGGTCGGATCTCGCCGTGACCACCCGTGCGGGCGTGGGCGAGTTCGCGTTCCCCCAGGACAGGCCCGCCAACCTGCTGTTCCGCGTGTCGAACTCGCTGAACGGCAGCGAGGACGCCGACATCAAGATCGACGCCGCCGCACGGAAGGTCACCGGGTCGGTGCTGACCGGCGCGTTCTGCGGGCGGCGGGCCAACGGCGGCGTCAACAACCGGCGCACCTACTACCGGCTGCACTTCAGCGCGACGTTCGACCAGGCGTTCTCCGGGACGGGCACGTGGAAGGACGGCACGCTCACGCCCGGAGGCACGGCTGCGCGCGGCGGTGAGGGGTACGCGACGGGCGCCGACCGGGCGGGCCGCGGCTCGGGCGGGTACGTCACGTTCGCCCCCGGCAGCCAGGTCCGGATGCGGATCGGCATCTCCTACGTCAGCCTGGCCAACGCCGAGCTGAACCGCGACACCGAGCTGCGGCCCGGCGTCACCGCGGACAAGGTCGCCGAGCAGGGCTACCGCGACTGGAACGAGCAGCTCCGCGCCATCAGGGTCAACGGCGGGACGCCCGCGCAGCGCACCGCCTTCTACACCGCGCTGTACCACGCGATGCTCCAGCCGAACGTCTTCAACGACGTCGACGGCCGCTACCTCGGCTCCGACATGAAGATCCACCGGCTGGCGAAGGGGCAGGGCGCGCAGTACGGCACGTTCTCCGGCTGGGACCAGTACCGCGCGCACATCCAGCTGCTGGCCCTGGTCAAGCCGCGGATCGCGGGCGACTTCGCCCAGTCCCTGCTGCACTTCGCGCAGCAGAACCGCGGGATCTGGGACCGCTGGCTGCACAACAACGGGCCGACCCACGTGATGACGGGCGACCCCTCCGCGCCCACGCTCGCGACGTTCGCCGCCATGGGCGTGCGGAACTTCGACGCCGACGCCGCGTACGCGTCGCTGATGCGGCAGGCGACCGTGCAGAACGCCGACGCGGAGAACGACGCGGGCTGCCCCGGCCAGTGCACGGGTCAGCGGCCGGCGCTCGACCTCTACATCGCGTCCAAGTACGCGCCCCAGGACGGCTGCCACTGCTGGGGCGGGGCCGCGGAGACGCTGGAGAACTCCCTGGCGGACTTCTCACTGGCGATGTGGGCACGGCGGCTCGGACGCGCCCAGGACCACGGGCTGATGGCCGGCCGGGCCGGCTGGTGGCGCAACACGTTCAACCCCGCCGCGACCCCCGCGGCCGGTTACCAGCAGGCCCGCAATCGCGACGGCTCGTGGGCCGGGAGCTTCAACCCGGCGTCCGACTTCGGGTTCGCGCAGGGCTCCAGCGCCACGTACACGTGGATGGTGCCGCAGGACGTGTCCGGCCTGGCCGAGGCGATGGGCGGGCGCGAGGCCGCGGCGCGGCGGCTGGACGGCTTCTTCCGGTACGAGAACGGCGCCTGGGCGGTGCGCGGCGGCGGCCCGCTCCGCTACGACCCGGCCAACGAGCCCGGCCTGCACGCGCCGTGGCTCTACAACGCGCTCGGGCAGCCGTGGAAGACACAGGAGACGGTCCGCGAGATCGTCGACACCGTGTACGGGACGGGCCCGCGCGGCCTGCCCGGCAACGACGATCTCGGGACCATGTCGGCCTGGTACGTGTTCGGCGCCGTCGGCCTGTTCCCGCAGGCGCCGGGGCGCGCCGAGATGCTGCTGGCCTCGCCGCTGTTCCCGAAGGTGACGATCGACCGCGGCAACGGCGTCGAGCTGGTGGTGAAGGCGCCCGCGACGTCGGACGCCCACCAGTACATCCGGTCGGTGCGGTACCAGGGCGCGGCGCACGCGCGATCGTGGCTGCCCGAGTCGTTCGTCCGGGGCGGCGGAACGGTCGAGATCGCTCTCGGGACCACACCCGACCAGGACTGGGCGTCCGCGCCGGACGCGCTGCCCCGCGACCACGTGGACTAGGCCACCGGCGGGACGGTCTTCATGTCGGAGGTCCTCCCGCGCATGGGAGCGCGCGGGAGGACACGGGCCGGGCCCCGTTCCCGGATCCGCCCTCCATTTCCTAGCCGGAGCGGGCTTTCCGACCGCTTTACGGCTCCTGTCATCCCTGGTCGGGGGGCCGCACGGCGCGGAAGCGGACCAGGACGGGACGCTCGGTGAGCGGCCACTCGGCCCCGCCGTGCACCGTCGTGACACGGCCGTCGAGATGGTCCACGCGGTGCGCGCCGGGCTCCAGCCGCATCACGGCGCTCCCCTTGACCGCCCACCGCACCGCCCCCTCCTCCCGGCCGGCGAGCTGGAAGCGGCACTGCCGGTGGCCCACATCGGCAGGTGGACGCCCTCCTCGTGCAGCGCGTTGTAGATGAGCTTGGCCTGCTCGGTCATCTCCTCGGGCCGTCCGCCCCGGCCGCGAGGGTGCAGCTTGACGGCGACCGCGTCGCAGTGGCGGTAGCCCTTCAGGGCGGCGAAGCGGGCGAGGTAGCGGAGCCCTTCGGTCTCCCACAGCTCGCCTATGGACGGGCACACGACCGTGGCGCGCGGGTCCTCCCGGCGGATGATGGCGGACGCGCGCCGCGTCATCTCGACCAGGGTCGGCAGGTCGCCCGTGTAGTGGTGGGGCGTGTTGGCGTAGTCCCAGATCTCGTACGCGCCGATCCGCCCCTTGTAGCGCGACGCCACGGCGCGGACGTAGCGGTCCCAGTGGACCAGGTCGCGCGGCGGCGCGGTCCTGGAGTCGTCGTCGTAGGCGCTCCGGGGGCCGCCGGGCGCCGCCCAGGACGGGGTGATGCCCATGGTGTAGAGCATCGGGAGGCGGGCGCGCTCCGCGCCGCCGACCATGCGGTCGAGGCTCGCCCAGTCGAACTTGCCGGGGCGCGGCTCGACGTTGGCCCAGCGGGTGCGGCTGTCCCAGAACCGGACGGCACCGGCGCGGAAGCCGGGCATGGCGCCGCTGTTGGTGCCGATGCTCGTGCCGAAGAACGTCGTGGAGACCGGCTTGGGCGGCGCGTTCACCCAGGCGGGGCCCGGGATCCACTGCCGGTCGGGCAGTCCCGTCCCGGCCTCGGCGCGGAAGCGGTCGGTGACCGACGAACCGCTGAGGCAGACCGCCAGGGCCAGCGCCACGCCGACCCCGGCGACGCGGAGCCGTACGCTGCGCGTCCCCGCCACCGGCCGCGGGCTCTCGGGCAGCCGCTCCGGCCGCCGGGGCACGGCCGGTACCTCCGGGGGCGCCCCGGCGTCCGGTACCTCCTCCGGGGGCGCGGGCGCGGGCGACCAGCCCGGTGAACTTGGTGACGTCCACCAGCGCCGAGCCCGCGCGCAGCCGGTAACCGGGCGGGCAGGTCTCGATGAGGGAGCCCGCCTCGCCCAGCGCGCGCCGCACCCGGTGGACCAGCGTGTGCACCTGGGTGCGGGCGGACGCGGGCGGGAGGTCGCCCCACAGCTCGTCCACCAGCCGTTCGACCGACACCACCCGGCCGGTGTCGAGGGCCAGCGCGACCAGCAGCGCCCGCTGCCGCCCGCCGCCGAGGGGCACCGCGCGCCCGCCGATCGTCACCTCGACCGGACCCAGCAGCGAGAAGGCGACCACGCGCATCTGCTCCTCCAGCTCCGGCGCTCCGGTACGAGCGAGACTCGGACTTTCGGCATGAATCAAGGACCAATTTCCCGGCCGAACTCATCGGAAAATAACACTTCGGCGGCGGTCCGGCGGAGGGCCGGCGAGGAGCCGCCCCAGCCCCTTAAGGGACGAATTTGGAGAATTGCTACTAATCCCCCTTCAGTTTGCCGTCAGGGATTGATCACGCCGTGTCCCCTCTGCCACGCTGGTGTGCGCCGCCCGGGGAGCCGCCTCCGCCCGAGGCCCGCCCGAGTTCCCCTGCCTGCCGGCCGCCGGCGTGCGCGGGCCGCCGCGCGGACCGCCATCGCCCCCGGCGCGTGCGCCAGACCGGGAAGGACGTCGCAACCATGAGGTCGCATCCATGACGCGGGCACGCCACCGTACGGACGTTCCGGGACGCGCGCACCGCGGCGGTGACCGGCGATGAGATGGCGCAGGCGCAGCGGCCCGCCGCAGGCCCCGGCCTATCCCGATCCGTACGCGCGCTACGGCGGCTGGGGCGCGCCCCAGCCGGAAGCCGCGCCCCAGCCACAGCCACAGGTGCAGCCGCAGGGCCGGCCGTACGCCGACTCGCAGGGCCGGCCGTACGCCGACGCGCAGTACGCCCAGCAGCCGCCTGCCGCCCAGCCGTACGACCAGTCGCACACGACCGTCCAAACCCCCGCGCCGCAGCCGCAACCGCAGCCGCAAAGCGCGAACCCTGAGGAGGCGTGGCCCGGGATCTGCGAGCAGTTCTCCCAGCAGGTGCTGCTGCTGGCGGAGCAGCTCCGTCCCGCCATGGACCGGCTGGAGGTCGAGGAGGACGACCCCGACCGGCTGCAGCTCCTCTACCAGGTCGACCACGCCGTGACCAGGATGCGCCGGGCGGCGCGCGAGCTGCGCGTGCTCGCGGGCAGCGGCGCCGAGGAGCTGGACGGCCACACCACCTCGCTGGTGGACGTCATCCGCGTGGCCGAGTCGTCGATCGAGCGCTACACCCAGGTCGCCATCGGCAAGGTCGTGCAGCTGGCGGTGGTCGCGTACGCGGCCGAGGACGTGGCGGCCGTGGTCGTGGCGCTGCTGGACAACGCGACCCGGTATTCGCCGTCCACCGTCACGGTCAGCGCCCACCTGCTCGACAACGGCGCGGTCATGATGCGGATCGAGGACACCGGGATCGGCATCGACCCCGAGCGCGTGCGCGCGCTCAACGAGCTGCTGGCCGGTCCCGTCCCGCCGCTGGCCGCCGACACGGGGCGGCACACCGGTTTCGCGGTGGTGCACCGGCTGGCGCGCAAGCACGACATCGGCGTGAGCCTGGCGTGCCGCCCGGTCGGGAACGCCGCAGGGGCGGAGGGCGGCACGGTCGCGATGGTCGTGATCCCGCCCGCGCTGCTGTGCGAGATCCCCGGCGAGGTGCGAGAGCCGGCGGCCGGTCCCGGGCGCGGCGGGCATGGGGCGGCCGGCGGCCACGGATCCGATCACGGCCTGGCGCACCTGACGATGGCGCACCGGGCCGAGGCGCCCGAGCGTCCGCGCCGCACCGAGCCGTACCCGGAGGGCCCGCGCTCGGAGGGCCCGGGCCGGGAGGGTCCGCGGTATGAGGAGCCGCCCGGCCGTGCGGCGTCGGCGGGCGGGCTGCCGCGCAGGGAGAGCATGAGCCTGCGCCGCGTGGAGGCGGAGGAGTCCGCGCCGCCGCGGCGCGAGCGGGACCCGGCGCCCCGCGATCCGGCCGCGGCGGCGCTCTCGTTCGCCGCGGACATCGAGGCTTTCTCCCAAGGTGAGCGCGCGGCCTCCGCCGAGGGCCGTACGGACCGCGCCGGAGAGCAGGACGCCGGCGACGCGACGGAAGGACCATCCGCATGATGACCGTCGACTCCGACCCCGGCCGCCCGCGCCGACCCGAGGACTTCGGGTGGCTCCTGGACGACTTCGCCACCTCCACGCCGGGTGTCGCGCACGCGCTGCTGGTGTCGTCGGACGGCCTGGCGCTGGTCGGCTCGGGCTCGATGCCGGCCGACTTCGCCGACCCGATGGCCGCGATGACCAGCGGGATGATCAGTCTGGGCGACAACATCGCGCGCCGGGTCGGGGAGAGCGGCTGCGAGCAGGTGATGCTGAAGTTCTCCTCCGGGCACTTCCTGTTCATGAGCATCGGCAGCCTCGCCGGGCTGGCGGTGCTGGTGAACGAGGGCGCCAACCTGGGCGCGGTCGCGTACCGGATGACCCAGCTGGTGCAGAGCGTGGGGCATGTGCTGACCCCGCAGATGCGCGACGACCTGCGCCGCCTGTCGGCCTCGGCCGGGCAGGGCACGCCGTGACCGCGCATCCCTGGGTGCGGCCCTACGTCCTGACCGGTGGCCGCACCCGCGGGCGCAGGCAGCTGCTGGTGCACACCCTGGTGTCGGGGCGGCGCTACGACGCGGGGTTCGCGGCGCGGCTGCTGCCCGAGGCCCGGGCCCTGTACGACCGCGTGCACACCGTGAGCGAGTCCGTCGCGGAGCTGTCCGCCCACTGCGGGATCTCGCTGGGCGTCACCCGGGTGCTGCTGAGCGACCTGGCCGCCGGCGACCGGATCGAGATCGGCCCGGAGACCACCTCCCCGTACGACCCGCGCCTTCTGGAGAGAGTGATCGATGGTCTACGCGAGCTCGCCTGATCCGCGCACGCGCTCGCGCGAATCGGCCAAGATCGTGATCGCGGGCGGGCTGGGCACCGGCAAGACCACCCTGGTCGGCGCCGTGTCGGAGATCCCGCCGGTGAACACCGAGGCGTGGATGACGCAGGCCGCCCGGACCGTCGACCCGCTCGCCGAGGCCGACGGGAAGACCACCACCACGGTGGCGATGGACTTCGGGCGCGTCACGCTGGCCCGCGACCTGGTGCTGTACCTGTTCGGCACACCCGGGCAGCCGCGGTTCTGGCCCATGTGGGACGACCTGTGCCGGGGCGCCAGCGGCGCGCTGGTGCTGGTGGACACGCGGCGGCTGGAGGTGTCGTTCCCGGCGGTGAACTACTTCGAGAACGACTCCGACGTGCCGTTCATCGTGGCGGTCAACCTGTTCGACGGGCGGTCGACGCATCCGCTGCCGGAGGTGCGGGAGGCGTTGCGGCTGCCCGAGGGGGTGCCGCTGACCAGCTGCGACGCCCGCGATCGGGGCTCGGTCGCGCGGGTGCTGACCGAGACCCTGGTGCACACGCTCAACAGCACCGCCGAGGGGCGCCGCTCCGGCGCCCTGAGCACGCCCTGAGCACGCCCTGGGCACGCCCTGAGCACCTCTGATCCACCCAAGCTGATCCCCCGATACCCGACTCGCGGCGGGAGCGCCGACGCCCCCGCCTAGGAGGACGCGTTGCGCAGGATCCTGATCATCGGCGCCGGGCAGGCCGGACTCCAGCTGGCGCTGAGCCTGCAGGCCGAGGGCTATGACGTGACGGTCATGTCGGCCCGGACCCCGGAGGAGATCCGGCACGGCCGGATCATGTCGACCCAGTGCATGTTCTGGCCGCAGCTCCAGCTGGAGCGCGACCGCGGCCTGAACCTGTGGGAACGGCAGGCCCCGAAGATCGTGGCGCAGCGGCTGACGGTGGCGGGGCCGCCCGGCGAGGAGGCGCTGCAGTTCGTCGGCCGCTGGGACGACTACGCGCAGTCGGTGGATCAGCGGGTGAAGATGGCCGGCTGGCTGGAGCTGTTCGAGTCGCGCGGCGGGAACGTGGTGTACCACGGCGTGATGACCTCCGATCTGGAGGGCCTGGCGGCGCTGTACGACCTGACGTTGATCGCGGCCGGGAAGGGCGAGCTGGTCGAGCTGTTCGACCGGGATCCGTCCCGTTCGCCGTACGACCGGCCGCAGCGGCACCTGTCGTGCATCTACCTGCACGGGATGTCGCCGCGTCCCGACTACCCCGAGCCGCATGTGCGGATCACGGCGGCGCCGGGGATCGGGGAGCTGTTCTTCATGCCCGGCTACACCAACAGCGGCCCGTGCGACATCCTGCTCTGGGAGGCGGTGCCGGGCGGGCCGTTCGACCGCTGGTCGGACCGGCCGTCCCCGTCCGACCATCTGACCCGCACGCTGGACCTGATGCGGCAGTACGCGCCGTGGGAGTACGAGCGCACCGTGGGCGCCGAGCCGACGGACGCGCGCTGCACCCTGTACGGCGGCTACGCCCCGGTGGTGCGGCACCCGGTGGGGCGGCTGTCGGCGTCGGCGGCGGTGCTGGGCATGGGCGACGTGATCGTGGCGAACGACCCGGTGACGGGGCAGGGGTCCAACAACGCCGCCCGGTGCGCGGCCATCTACTGCGAGGAGATCCTGCGGCACGGCGACCGGCCGTTCGACGAGGAGTGGATGCAGGGGGCGTTCGACGCGTACTGGGAGTACGCGCGGCATCCGACCGCGTACACGAACATGATGCTGGGGCCGCTGCCCGAGCACGTGCAGAAGGTGCTGGGGACGGCGGCGCAGAACGAGGAGGTCGCGTACCGGTTCGCCTACGGCTACGCCAATCCGACCGACTTCGAGAACTGGATCATGGACGCGGAGCGGACGGAGGAGTACCTGGCCTCGGTCGCGCGGTAGTCGCGGCGGCGGGACGACGTGGGCCGGGTCAGGGTCCGGCCCCCGACCAGCGCGAACACGCTAGGTAATAGAATGGGCACGTAGAGCTACGGGAGGCGGCGGGCATGGCGGCACGCGACGGTACCGATCTGGCCGGGCTGGCCGAACTCTACGAGGACCTGCACGCCCATCCCGAGCTGGCGTTCCAGGAGACCCGCACGGCCGGGATCGTGGCCGGCCGCCTGCGCGAACTCGGCTACGAGACCACCACCGGGGTCGGCAAGACCGGGGTCGTCGGCGTCCTGCGCAACGGCCCGGGCCCGGTGGCCCTGCTGCGCGCCGACATGGACGCCCTCCCCGTCCGGGAGCGGACCGGGCTCTCCTACGCCAGTGCCGCCCGCACCACCGACGCCGACGGCCGCGAGGTGCCGGTCATGCACGCCTGCGGCCACGACGTGCACGTGACCTGCCTGCTGGGCGCGGCGGCGGCCCTGGCCCGCGACCGTTCGGGCTGGCAGGGGACGCTGCTGCTGGTGTTCCAGCCCGCCGAGGAGGCCGGACGCGGCGCCCGCGCCATGGTCGACGACGGGCTGTTCGAGCGGTTCGGGCGGCCCGCGGTGGTGCTGGGCCAGCATGTGGCGCCGCTGCCCGCCGGGGTGCTCGCGCTGCGGCCGGGGCCGGCGTTCGCCGCGTCCGACGCGCTGCGGGTGGTGCTGCACGGGCGCGGCGGGCACGGGTCGCGGCCGGAGACCTCGGTCGACCCGGTGGTGATGGCGGCGGCGACGGTGATGCGGCTGCAGGGCATCGCGGCGCGCGAGGTGGCCGCGTCCGAGACCGCCGTGGTCACGGTCGGGTCGCTGCGCGCCGGCACCAAGGAGAACGTCATCCCCGACGACGCGGAGCTGCTGCTGAGCGTGCGGACCTTCGACGCCGCGGTGCGCGAGCGGGTCCTCGCCGCGATCGAGCGGATCGTGCGGGCCGAGGCCGCCGCGTCCGGCGCCCCGCAGGCCCCCGAGATCACGGTGGCGGAGTCCTTCCCGGCGGTGGTGAACGACCCCGAGGCGTGCGCGTTCACCACGCGCGGCTTCGACACCGACCTCGGCCCCGGGCTGGTGTACGACCCCGGCCCGATCACCGGCAGCGAGGACGTGGGCCATTTCGCCACCGCCGCCGGGGCTCCGTGCGTCTACTGGCTGCTGGGCGGCGCCGACCCCTCGGCGTTCGCGGGGGCCGCCTCGTTCGCCGAGATCGAGCGGATCGTGCGGGAGCTGCCGTCCAACCACTCCCCGCTGTTCGCCCCGGTGATCGAGCCGACGCTGGAGACCGGGATCGCCGCGCTGGTGTCGGCGGCGCGCACCTGGCTGCCCTCCACCGCGTAGGCGACCGGGAGCCGGGGCCGGGCACGGGCGGGCGTGGACGGGATTCCGGTCCGAGCAAAGAGGTATTTACGGAAACCAGGAAAACCTTCTGGCAAGGTTCGCGGACCTGTCGCGTTACAACTGGGTGGAATCACCAAGCAACGCCCCGAACATGAACAACACGGAGGAAGTAGACAGAATGAGCACCTCGCTGGCCAACCCCCGCCGCACCCGGATCGACGCCTGGCCCCGGCCGCGCACCGCGACCGACGGCGCGCAGCACGCCGACCGGCCCGCCGACCACGGTGCCCACGTTCCCGAAGCCCGCCGTGCGGGGCGATGACGGGAACGGCGACCGACTCCGGCCACACCCGCCGGAGCCCGCGGCGACCGGTCCCGCCCACCGCGAACCCGCAGGCGATTGCCCCGAAAGAACTGCAATAAACCTCTTATCAGCGTTCCAGTAGTACAAGGTCGACATTCCTGAGCAAAGTGCTCGCCAATGGGACCGGTGCGCAAGTAAAGTTTGCGCACTGAAAGGTGGGGTTCCGTGCGCGAGCAGCTGGATCGCTGGATCGGGGTCGGGAGCATCGTCGCGGTGGCGGTGGTGCCCACGGTCCTCGTGCTGATGCCCTTGACCAAGAACGAACCGGCCGGCACCACGAGCCAGCCCGGCCCGTCCACGGCGGCGGGAGGCGTCCAGGGGCCCGCGAGCCCGACGCCGACCGACGGCCGCCCGCCGCCGCCCGCCCCGGCAGGACGCAACTCCGGGACGCTCCCCGACATCGACGCACCCCGGACCGGGCAGGGCGGCGGATCGTCCAGCCCCGGCCGGTCGGCGGGCTATAACGTCCCGGCCGACAACGGCGCCCGGATCACCGCCGTGAAGTGGAGCGGGAAGCGCCGGGCGGACATCTCCATCGCCTCCCCCGCGCTCGGCTCCACCCAGAAGGTCAGGCTGCTCGTCCCCCGGGGCTGGAGCGCCTCGTCCACCCGCACGTGGCCGACCCTCTACGCCTTCCACGGCGGCAACGACACCTACATCTCCTGGACGCGCAGCACCGACATCGACAGGGTCTCCGCCGCCTACGACGTCCTGGTGGCCATGCCCGAGGGCAGCAACGGCTCGTACGCCGACTGGTACAACGGCGGCAAGGGCGGGATCCCCAAGTGGGAGACCTTCCACACCCAGGAAGTCCGGCAGCTCCTCGAACGCAACTTCCGGGCGGGCGCGGCCCGCGCGGCCATGGGGATCTCCTCCGGGGCGCAGGGCGCGATCACCTACGCGGCGCGCCACCCGGGCATGTACAGGTACGCCGCCGCCTACAGCGGGGTCCTGTCGATGCTTTCGCCCGGCGTCCCCGCGCTGCTGCTGTTCATCAACACGCGGGCCGGGCAGGACGCGACCCGGATCTGGGGCGACCCGGTGCGCGACCGCGCCAACTGGGCGGCGCACGACCCCGCCACCCTCGCGGGCAACCTGCGCGGCACGGGCGTGTACGTGTCGTCGGGCAACGGCTCGGCGGGGCCGCTGGACAAGGGCGGCCACGCCCCCTGGGACATCCGGTACCTGAGCGAGAACCAGGTCGAGCGCACCAACCGCGACTTCGTCTCGCGGGCCAGGGCCGCGGGCGTGTCGGTGTCCTCCGACTTCTACGGCCCCGGCTCGCACACCTGGGGCTACTGGAGGCGGGAGATGCACGAGAACCTGCCGACGATCATGCGGGCCCTCGGCGCCCGCAGGTTCTGACGCCCTCCGCTCGGTGTGATCAGCGCCTGAGCCAGGCCACCACTTCTTCCAGGAACCGGCCGCGACCCTTGTCCATGCGGTCCAAATGGGCGTAGTGGGTGGCACCCGCCAGTTCCACGGTGCGCACCTTGGACGCGTTCACCAGATCGGCGCGCAGCGTCGGCACGTCCTCCGCACGGCTCCAGAAGTCGTACTCGCTGCGCAGTACCAGCGTCCTCGCCCTGATTCCGCGGGCGTTCCAGAGTTTGCGGCCGGTGGCCAGGTAGAAGCTGTCGGACAGGGCGCCCGTGGGCGCGCGGAAACTCGGCGGCTCCCGGTCCCCGGACGTCGGGTCGCTCGCCAGGGCCTCCCGTACGTAGGCCTCGACGACCTTCGGGTCCCGCCAGCGGCTCTTGTCGCCGACCGGGATGCTGTTGTCCCAGCTCGGCAGGAGTGACGCGCCGGTGCTGAACCGGTACGCGCCGAAGAGGCCGGCGTTGAACTCCCCGGGCCGCGCCGGGTCCTCGTAGTCGCTCCCCCGGCCCAGTGTGGGATGCCCGTCCACCGCCCCGTACAGGCTGTTGTAGATCACGAGGTGGCCGACCGCCGCCTGGTGCCGCGAGGCGTACCAGCCGAGCCAGTGCCCGCCGGTCGCCCAGCCGACCAGCGCCACCCGCCGCCCGCCGCGGTTCCGTACCCGCTCCACGACCGCGGCGATGTCGCGGACGACCTCCGCCCCCACGGCCGGCGGGGGATTGTCCCGGGCCGGACGGTCCATCGCGGGCGGGCGCGTGGAGTCCCCGTAGCCGCGGGCGTCCATGATGTGCACCCGGTGCCCGGCCGCGGCCAGGTCGTGCGCCAGCGAACCGCCGTCCACCGGCAGGTCGAAGCTGGCGGCGCCGGGGACCCGCGCGCCGTGCAGCAGGACGACCTGGGGCAGGTCGCGGTCGAAGGCCCGGGTGTCCCAGACCTCCCGCACGGCGATGCGGACGCCGCGGTCGCTCGGCACCTGCCACCGGTTCCGGCGGATCCGGCCGCCTGCCAGGCCCGGTAGGAGCGGGAGCGCGCCCAGGGCGGCCCCGAAGCGGACCACCTGGCGGCGGGTGGGCGGTATGTCGGCCATCTGCTCGACCCCGTTCGTCGTCCGGCGGATCTCCTCGCAGCCTGCCGAACGACCCGCCCGACGATCCAATCGAATAGATGGATCAATGCTCGACGATACTTATCTCATATCGTCGAAGGGAGCGGCCGTGGAACTGCGCCACCTGCGCTGCGCCGTGGCGGTGGCCGACGCGCTGCACTTCGGCCGCGCCGCCCGGTCACTGGGCATGGCCCAGCCCCCGCTGAGCCAGCAGATCAAGGCCCTGGAAGAGGAGCTGGGGGTGCGGCTGTTCCACCGCAGCTCGCGCCGCGTCACCCTCACGCCCGCCGGGGAGGTCTTCGTCGCCGAGGCGCGCGGCGTGCTGGCCGCCGCCGACCGCGCCCGCCTGTCGGCCCAGGCCGCCGGGCGCGGCGACACCGGCCACCTGGTGCTCGGCCTGGTCGGGTCGGCCGCGTTCGCAGCGCTGCCCCGGCTGATACGGGCGTTCCGCGGCCGCCATCCCCGCGTCGACCTCACGCTGCGCGAGATGACGACCGCCGAGCAGGCCGCCCGCCTCCTCAGCGGCGAGCTGGACGCCGGGCTGCTGCGCCCGCCGCTGGCCGGGGAGGCCGCCCGCGAGCTGCGCCTCCTCACCCTCGGCACGGAGGCGCTGGTCGCCGCCCTGCCCGCGGGCCACGCCCTGGCCGGCCGCCGCCGCGTCGCGATCTCCGAGCTGGCGGCCGAGCCGTTCGTCCTGTTCCCGCGTCCCGCCGGGCCCGGCCTCCATGACCAGATCACCGCCCTCTGCCGGCGCGGGGGCTTCGTCCCGGCCCTCGGCCAGGAGGCCGTCCAGATGCAGACGATCGTGGGCATGGTCGCGGCCGGGCTGGGCGTCTCCCTGGTGCCGGACTCGGTCGCCCGGCTGCGCCGCGAGGACGTCGCGTTCGTCCCGGTCACCCCGCGCACGGTCACCTCCGCCCTCTCCCTCGCCTGGCACCCGGACGCGCCCTCCCCCGCCCTGGCCAACCTCCTCGCCACCGCCCGCGCGCTCGCGCCGCCCTGACCCGCCCGCCCCGGTCAGCCGGTCAGGTAGCCGCCGGAGGCGTCGATGTCGGTCCCTAGGACGGCGGTGGCGTCGTTCCCGGCCGCGAGCGGTCTCCGCTACCGGCCGGCGGGCGCCGTCCCGCCGTCGAGGAGGGCCAGGTCCGCCTGCACGATGGTGGCCGTGACCAGCAGCTCGGTGATGAGGTTGTGGTTGAGGGTGTTGCCGAGCGGCGGCGGGACCTCCTCCTCGACCAGGCCGTACACCTTGGGGCTGAGGCGCTTGCGCACGTCGGTGACGATGTGCGCGGCGCGCTTGCTGGTCCACCGCGCCCCGGGCTGGAGGCGGCTCAGCTCGTCGGCGACCTGGGCCCAGGTGAGCGGCTGCGGGTGGGGTTCCTGGCGCAGGTAGCGCTGGCTCAGGCACACCAGCACCAGATGCTCGGCCGCGCTGAGCTCCCACTGGTCGGCGTCGCAGGTGTCGGCCTCGTGCCGCTCGGCGCGGCCCTGCGTCGCCGCCCTCGTCGCGATCCGCACCTCCAGCAGGTGCTCCTGCTGCGGGGCGACGATGAACAGCGGCGTGTACGCGACGGGCAGTTCGGCGTGGTGCCCGCCCAGGACGAGCCGGGAGCCGGGGAAGCGGATCGCGAGCCTGCCGGTGTTGTGCAGGATCCAGCGGGAGCCCTCGGAGGTGATGTAGCCGTGCCGCCTGCTGACGTGCGGGTCGTTGCCGCCGACGCACACGTGCACGTCGGGCTCGCAGCGTCCGAACACCAGGTCGAAGCGCGCGTCCGGCGCCACGCTCATCCCGCCGTTGAGCCCCATGACGAACAGCGTTCCCGGCTGGGCCGCGGGGAGGCCGTGGGCCAGGCTGCCGGCCTCTTTCGGCAGGATGCCGACCTTGCTCGACCGCTTGGGCTTCGCCAGAACCATGGGCACACCTCTCTTTGCGCACACCCGGGGGGCGTGGCCCCCGTCCCACGCTACTCACCGGGCCCGGGAGGGGTCCCGGAGCCTTTGTCAGCCGGTGCCGTCGTAGTCGCCGTTGCCCGGCCGGCCCGCCGCCGCGGCCATGCCGGTCGATGTCTCGAACCCGTTGATGAGCACGCGCCATCTGACCTCTCCGGGCGGGAACCGGTACTGGAGCCGCCACTTGCTGCGCTGCGGCAGCGGCGGGATCCGGACGACCTGCCGCCACGGCAGCTTCACCTTCTTCAGGGTGGTGGACCGGCCGTTCACGGTGTAGGTCACGGAGGTGAGGCGGACGTCGCCGGTCATGTAGAACTCCAGCGTGCGGGCGCTCGGCTGCGTCTGCCGCACCACCGGTGACGCCTTCGGCGCGACCGCTCCGGCCGGCGGTGGCCCGTCCCCCGGCCAGGCCATGATCACGCCGCCCGCGACCAGGACCAGCGCCGCGGCGCCGCCGCCCCCCGCCAGCACACGGCGCCCGCGCCACCACGCCGCCGCGGGCGCGGCCGGGACCGGGACCGGGGCCGGGTCGGGGGCGCCGGGCGGGTTCTCCGCCTCGCTCGCGCGCCTGCCGATCTCGGCCACGACCCGGGACGGCAGCCACGACGGGCCGTCCTGGCGCGGCGCGGACAGCCGTTCCACGAGTTCCTCCGCGGTGGGGCGGAGCTCGGGATCGCGTGCCATGCAGGACGCGACCAGGTCCCGCAGTTCGGCGTCGGCGATGCCGTCCAGCCGCGGGTCCTCCGACTCGATGCGGCGCATCACGGCGTGCCAGGGACCGTCGCCGAACGGCTCCTCGCCCGTGCACGCGAACGCCAGCGTCGCCCCGAACGAGAAGATGTCGCCGACCGGTCCCACCTCCGCGCCCGCCACCTGCTCGGGCGACATGAAACCGGCGGTACCGGCAGGGGCCCCCGGCCGGGTGACCGTGGCGGCGTCCACCGCGCGGGCGATCCCGAAGTCGATCACGCGCGGGCCGTCGGCGGTGAGCAGCACGTTCGCCGGCTTCAGATCGCGGTGGACGATCCCGGCCCGGTGGATCGCCGCCAGCGCCTCGGCGATCCCGGCGGCCAGCGGGCGCACCGCCGCGGCCGGCAGCGGGCCGCCGTCCCGGACCGCCTCGCCCAGCGGGACCGCGGGCAGGAACTCGGTCACCAGCCACGGGACGTCCGCGTCCGGGTCGGCGTCGATCAGCGGCGCCGTGAAGCCGCCGCCGACCGCCCGCGCCGCGGCGGCCTCGCGCCGGAACCGGTCGCGGAACTCGGGGTCCGCGGCCAGTTCGGGATGCACCAGCTTGATCGCGACGGCGCGGCCGCCCGCCGAGCGGCCGAAGTAGACCGTCCCCATGCCGCCCGAGCCGATCCGGGCGAGGACGGCGTAGCGCCGCCCGCCGCTCCCGACGGAACGCGGGTCGTCTGGTTCAAGGGGCCGCACGCGCGCCTCCGTTGTTCGTGGTGCCGCCGGGAGGGGCGACGGCGTGGACGTGGCCGTCCCTGGTCGCGACGAACGCCAGGCCGCCGATGCCCACCGGCCCGGAGTTGAGTGTCATGTCCGCGGCGTAGGTCCACCGGACGCGCCCCGTCGCGGGGTCGAGCGCGTACAGGTTCCGGTCGGTGCAGCCGACGTGCAGGGTGCCGCCGGACAGCCCCAGGACGTTGCCTCGCCCGTAGTCGCCGCCCTCGCCCCTGCCGAGGCGGCGCGACCATACGACCTCGCCGGTGGCGGTCCTGAGCGCCAGGACGGTCCCGCCGCCCGCGTCGGTGTAGAGCATCCCGCCGCCGGACTGGAGGAGGAAGCCGTACGCCGCCCTCGGCCTGCGCCAGGCGACCGCGCCGTCGGCGGCGCGCAGGGCGTGCAGGGTGGCGTACCTGTCGGCGACGAAGAACAGCCCGTCGGCGAAGTGCGGGTAGCGGCCCGCGTCGATCGCGCGGGTCCATTCGGTCCGGCCGTCGCGGGCGTCGAGGCCGACGACCTTGGCATCGACGGCGACGACGATGCCGTCCCCCGCGGCGATGCCCTCCTCGGCGCCCACGCGGGCCGTCCACCGCATCCGGCCGTCGCGGACGCCCAGCCCGCGGACCCTCTTGTCGTCCCCGTCGCCGAAGCAGGCCACCGACCCGGCGATCGCGGGCCCGGGTGTCGGCAGGGTGCCGAGCGGCAGGTCATGCTTCCACAGCGTCCTGCCGGAGCCCGCCCGTACGGCGGTGAGGTCCCACGTATCGGGGTCGACGAGGTAGGCGACGTCCCCCGCGGCCTGGGAAAGCGTGAGCGCACCGCGCTTCCACACGACCCGCCCGGTACGCGGATCGAGGGCCTGCACCCGCTCCTCGTCGCCCTTCGCCAGAACCAGCCCGCCGGCGCTCATCAGGTTCGGGTAGTAGTCGCTGACCTTCACCTTCCACCGCTGGACTGCCTGCGGCGGCGGCCCCTCCGGCGAGACCGGCGGCGCCGCGCCCGCCCCCTTCACCGGCCCCCGCCCGCCGTCCCGTCCCCAGACGAACGCGCCCAACCCGCCCGCAGCCAGAACACCGGCCCCGGCAACGAACCTCCGCCGGTTCACCAACTGCCGCGGAGCACGCTCACGCGTCACCCTAGAACCCGACTCCCCGTCCTCCGCCGAGCCCGCACCATCGGACGGCTCCGCCGTCACCTCGAAGAAGCCCGCAGGTTCAGCCGTGACACCGCCGGCCACCCCGGAAGCGGGCATCGCGTTGGCGGCGGGCAGCGCGTTGGGGGCGGGTGCCGCGCCGGACACGGAGGCGCCAGGCGTCCGAGAAGGAGCTCCAGACGGGTCGGCAGGCGGGTCGGCAGGCCCCACGTCGGTACCGCGTGCCGCGTTCGCATCGGGCACCGCGTTGGGAGGGGAGGCGCCGGGCGGGACCGTCTTCGCCGCGTCGGCGTCCAACGGATCAGCGATCGCCGCGAGAGCGCCAGACGACCCCGCCGCCGGAGCGGCGCCGCCGGACGCCACGCCGGAACGAGGCCCCGCGTCGGCGTCGGAAGCGGGCAGCGCGTTGACGGCGGGCGCGTTGAGAGGGAAAGCGCCGGGCGCAGGGGCGGGTAGCGCGTTGGGGGTGCGGGGACGGGGTTTGGCGGGGAGGCTGCGGGCCTGGATGGTGCGGCGGTCGATTTCTTCGGCCAGGGGGGCGGGGAGCCATCTCGTGCCCTGCAAGGGCGGGCCGTCGGCGTCGCTGAGGCGGTCCAGGAGGGTGGCGGCGGTCGGGCGGTGGGACGGGTCGTGGTGGAGGCAGTCGGTGACCAGGGCGCGGAGCCACGGGTCGGTGAGGGCGGTGAGGTCGGCTCGGCCGGTCTCGATCCGGTAGTTGCGGGAGAGGGCGGAGCCGGTGCCGAACGGCTCGGTGCCGGACGCCGCGAAGGCGAGCACCGCGCCGAGCGTGAAGACGTCGCTCGCCGGTTCCACGTCTTCGCCGGAGACCTGCTCGGGGGACATGAAGCCGGGCGTGCCGATGGACTTTCCCGCGCGGGTGACGGCGGTGCCGTCCTCGGGGCGTGCGATGCCGAAGTCGATGACGCGGGGGCCGCCGGCGGTCAGCATGACGTTCGCCGGTTTCAGGTCGCGGTGCACGACGCCCGCGGCGTGGACGGCGGCGAGCGCCTCGGCCAGGCCGCCCGCGAGGGCGCGGGCCGAGTCCGGTGGCAGCGGGCCGTGGGAGGTGACGGCGTCCCGCAGCGTCAGGCCCGGCAGGTAGGCGGTGACCAGCCACGGGTCGGGCGCGTCGGGGTCGGCGTCCAGGACGGGGGCGGTGAACGTGCCCGTGACCCTGCGGGCCGCGCCGATCTCGCGCCGGAACCGGGCGCGGTAGGCCGGGTCGTCGGTGAAGCGCCTGCGGATGACCTTGACGGCGACCAGCCGGCCGCCGCGCGAGCGGCCCAGGTAGACGACGCCCATGCCGCCGGCGCCCAGGCGCGCGAGCAGCCGGTGGGAGCCGACCCGTTCGGGGTCGCCCGGCTGGAGCGGGTCCACCGCCTCCTCCCCACCCGGTGAATCACACCGTTCACGTTGCGTGGTCCCGAGGCAGGAGACTAGAAGGTCCGGATGGTCCCCGGGTAGTGCTTTCGGTGGCCGTGTCGGTGCCGCCTGCCACAATTCACCATGGTCACTCGATGCTGCGACAGCCCGGAACTCTCGCCGTTGATGAACCTGGCCGAGCGCGGGGTCCCGCACGGGAGCCCGGGGCACAACGTGAATCACGACTACACGCGGGTGAGCCGCTGCGGCGCCTGCGCCGGTGGTGTGGTGGAACACCACTCGCACGACTGCTGGGATCCGGCCGACCATCCGTCCTGGGACATGTACTGGTGGTGGCGCATCGACACCGCCGACATGGGCGCGATGCTGGAGGCGGCGGCGTCCTGCCCGGCCCCGCTCGACTCGTCCTGTACGTGCCGCGTCCACGAGGGGCTCGGCGGTGCCAACGTGCCGCCGCGGCAGGCGCGGTCGACGGAGACGCCGTACGAGAAGGCGCCCGCCCCGCGGGCGGCGGTGCGCGTGGAGGGCGGCGCGCCCCGCTGGGCCGCGGGGTGAGATGGGCCACATCCCCTTCCGCCGGGGCTCGGACGGGCGATGCGCGGACGCACAGGTCACCCCGGGCGGCATGGCTTCCGGGTATAACCGACCGCGAAAAAAGTGGCCATTAATTCCGGGCATTGAATGTGCTAAAACCCGTCTTGGGTTCCCGTCCGGCGGCGGAAGGGAACCCGGACGCAGGCAGCGTCGCCTGTTCGCGGATCGAGGGTCTTGACGGCGGGCGGCTCCTGGGCGGGCGCCCGCGGGTGGAGAGGATCTTCATGGGCACGTCCGAGGCTCGGGACGTCGAACAGGTGATCAACACCGCGCGCTATCCCCTGTCCGACCCGGGGAGCCAAGCCTGGCGGTCCGTGGTGGCCCGCACCCGCCGGGAACTGCGGGAATCGGGATGCAGCGTGCTGCCCGATTTCGTGCGTCCTGCGCTGCGCGGGGCGCTGCGGGAGGAATGCGCGGCCATCGCGCCGCTGGCGCATTTCGAGGTCGAGACCGTCAACGCCTACAACATCGCCGTCGACGCGCCGCTGCCCGCCGGCCATCCCGGCCGCGTGCCGTTCGAGCGCGGCAACGCCTTCGTCGCGCGGGACCTCATCCCGACCGGCCACATCGTCCAGCGCATCTATTCCAGTGGCCCGTTCCGGCGTTTCGTCGCCGACTGTTTCGGATTGGAGCGCGTGCACGAACTCGCCGACCCGCTCTCGGGGCTGTGCCTGAACGTCGTCGATCCGGGAATGGAACACCCGTGGCATTTCGACACCAATGAGTTCACCGTGAGCATGCTCACCCAGCCGGCCGAGGACGGCGGCGTCTTCGAATACTGCCCGAACATCCGCACGGCCGAGGCGGAGAATTTCGACGACGTGCGCGCCGTCCTGGACGGCCGGGGCGACCGATTGATCCGGCGGCTCGACCTGCGTCCCGGCGATCTCCAGCTCTTCAAGGGCCGCTACTCGCTGCACCGGGTCAGCCCGGTCAAGGGCGGGACGCCGCGGCACACAGCGATCTTCGCCTACAGCGAGCGGCCCGGCGTCATCGGCAGCGTGGCGCGGACGAGGCAGCTGTTCGGCCGCGTGCTGCCCGAGCATCTTGCCGCCGAGGGCCGCGCCGTACGGGTCGACGCCCTCCTCGACTAGCCCCTCCATCGGATCGTCCGCGGCGACGGTGCCGCCCGTTCCCCACGCAACGCCCGTGCTGCTCCCGAGAGGAAACGCGACCGTGCGCGCCGACACCACCGGCAAGATCTCGCTCGACCACATCTATGTGCAGCCCGATCCACGCGCCTACTTCAGCACGCTCCGCGAACTCGACTACGCCATTCCGCAACTCGCCAAGCCGTATTTCGCCAAGCTCGTCCAGGAGTACCGGGACGCGACGGGCGTGCGGAATCCGACGGTGCTCGACATCGGCTGCTCGTACGGGATCAACGCGGCCCTGCTGCGCTGCGACGCGACGATGGACGAGCTTTACGACCGTTACAGCGGCCCCGGCGCCGCCGAACTCGGAATCGAGGAACTGCTGGAGCGCGACCGGGAGATGGTCCGTTCCCGGGCCGGTTCGAGGACGACCCGTTTCGTGGGCCTGGACGCCTCGGAGCCCGCCCTGTCGTACGCGGTCCGGGCCGGGTTCCTCGACGCCGCCGTGCACGCCGATCTGGAGGAGAACGACCCCACCGGCCCGCAGCGCGAACGGCTCGCCGCCGCCGACGTGGTGATCTCCACCGGTTGCATCGGTTATGTCACCGAGAGGACGATCGGCCGGATCGTCGCCGCGGCCCAGGAGAACGGGCGAAGGCCGTGGATGGCGCATTTCGTGCTGCGGATGTTCCCGTTCGACGCGGTCGAGGAGACCCTGGCGGCGGCCGGTTATGAGACCGTCCGCGCCGACGGGGTGTTCAGGCAGCGCCGATTCGCGACCGCGGAGGAACAGTCGCAGGTGCTGGACACCCTGGCCGGTGTGGGAGTGGACGCCGGCGGCGTGGAATCCGAGGGCGGCCTTTACGCCCGACTCCACATTTCCCGGCCCCGCGCCGCGAGTGACGCGTAATCATGGACCTGGCAGCCGATGAGACCATCCGGACCGAGGATCGACGAATTGAACACTAGTCAAGAGCCGTCCCCCCGCACCTTCGGCAACGAGGATGGCCTGCCCCGCGTTCCCCTGCCCGCGCTGGAGGAGAGCTGCGAGCGGCTGCTCGCCTGGTGCGCGCCGCTGCTGGACGAGGCGCAGCTGGCCGAGACCCGGGCGGCGGTGGAGGAGTTCCAGCGCCCCGGCGGCCCCGGCCGCGCGCTGCAGGCGGAGCTGGAGCGGTACGACGCGAGCGAGGGCGTGCACAGCTGGCTCGACACGTTCTGGCCGTACCGCTACCTGGGCCGCCGCGACCGCATCGCGCTGAACGCCAACTTCTTCTTCCTCTTCAAGGACGCGCCCGCCGCGTCCGGCGGGTCCGGGTCGCCGCAGGTGGAGCGGGCCGCCGGGCTGATCGCCGCCGCGCTCGACTACAAGCTGCGGCTGGACGAGGAGCGCATCCCGCCCGCGACCCAGCGCGGCCGTCCCCTGTCGATGGTGCAGAACAAGTTCCTGTTCTCCACCACCCGGATCCCGGGCGTGGAGCAGGACACCGTGCGCGTCCCGTATTCGGAGGAGTGGCCCGGCCCGTCCCGCGCCCGCCACATCGTGGTGTTCTTCCGCGGGAACATGTTCCGGATGGACGTGCTGGGTCCGGGCGGCCGTCCGCACACGCTGGACGAGCTGGCCGCCGGGCTCCGCGAGGTCCTGAAGGCCGACCGGCGGCCGGAGGCGCCCGCCGGGCATCTCACCACCATGGCCAGGGCGGAGTGGGCGGAGGCCCGCGGCGCGCTCCTTGACCACGACCCCGCCAACGCGGCCGCGCTCGACGAGGTGGAGACCGCGCTGTTCTGCGTCTGCCTGGAGGACCTCACCCCGCGCGACGACCTGGACGCCTGCGACCACCTCCTGTACGGCGACAGCGGCAACCGCTGGTTCGACAAGGCGGTCTCCCTGATCGTCTTCGCCGACGGCACGGCCGGCATCAACGTGGAGCACTGCGGCCTGGACGGCACCACGATCCTCAGCTTCGTGGACGCGCTGCTGGGCGAGCCCGCCAAGGCCCAGTCGGCTCGTTCGGGTGCCGAGGCGCAGGGCGTCCCGGCCGTGGAGCCGATCGTGTTCGTCCTGGACGAGAAGCTGCGGAAGGTCGTGCGGGACGCCGGTGAGGCGTTCGCCGCGTACGGGGCGGCCACCGCGACCCAGACGGTGTCGTTCGACGACTTCGGCGGCGACCGGGCCAAGCGGCTGCGGATCTCGCCGGACGCGTTCGTGCAGATGGCCTACCAGCTCGCGCACAAGCGCTCGAAGGGCTTCGCGGGCGCCACCTACGAGTCGATCGCGACCCGCCACTTCCGGCACGGCCGCACCGAGGCGATGCGCGTGGTGACGCCCGAGTCGCTGCGCTTCGTCGAGGTCATGGACGATCCGGCGGCGGACGAGAAGGCCCGCCGGGCGGCGTTCCGGGCCGCCGCGGAGGCGCATGTGCGGCGGGCGAAGGAGTGCCAGGCCGGGGACGCGCCCGAGCAGCACCTGTGGGAACTCCAGCTGATACAGAAGCGGCGCGGCGAGGAGCTCGGGGTGACCGGGCCGCTGCCGCTGTTCGAGACGCCGGGCTGGCAGGTCATGCGGCACGACTACCTGAGCACGAGTTCGGCGCCGTCGGTCAACATCCGGTACTTCGGGTTCGGGTCGACCAGCGAGGACTGCATCGGCGTGGCGTACGTGCTGCTGCCCGACCGGTTCAACGTCTACCTGAGCACCCCGGCGAAGGTGGCCGACGCCATGCACCTCTTCGCCGGGAAGCTGCGGGAGGCCGTCGCGGAGTTGCAGGAACTGCTCGCCGCCGAGGCCCCGGCCGGAGCCGAAGCCGGAGCCGGAGCCGGGGCCTCGTGACGGGCGGGGCCCCGGCCCCGCCCGCGGTCAGTCGCTGATCCGGAGGATGTCGGCGATCACCTCGCTCATCGTGACCGGGTCGATCTCGCCGAGCGGCAGGTCCTCGGATCTGGCGCGCGGGTCGGGGAGCGCCCCGATCGCGGTGATGGTCTGGTCGTCGCCCCGGCCCGCGTAGTAGGTCCCGAGGCCGGGCGAGATGTGCACGATGACGTACCGGCCGCCGAGGTCCTCGCGGACGAGCCTTCCGACCCAGTCCTGGTACCTCGACTGCGACAGGCCCTTCACCTTGCCGTACGGCGCGACGCGTCCTTCGAGCCGGGGCAGGCGGGTGGCGGCGCGCTCCTCCTCGGTGAGGAGGTGGACGGGACGTCCGAGCTGCGGGAACGGCTGGAGGATCTCGTAGTCGGCGAAGAGTTCCGACCACGCGCCCAGCGCCCGGCCCAGCCGGACCGGGTGGGCGATGCGGATCCGCGCGCTCGCGGGCGGTTCGACGGCGTCGTCGTTCACGTCCGCGAACGTGCGGTCCTCGGCGATCCGGAACGCCGTCGCGCCGCCCTCGCCGCCGTCCTCGCCGCCGTCCTCGGCGCCGTCCTCGGCGAGCCACACGAGCCGCCGGACGATGTGCCACAGCAGCGGATGCGTGACGAAGAACCGCCGGAACTCCTCCAGGCTCCAGCGGCGTTCCCTGACCATCGCCGTCTCCAGCCGCCGGATCTCGTCCACCGCGACCGCCTTGACGTCCCTGCGGAGCCCGGCGAAGAGGGTGTGCGCGGCCGGGGCCAGGACGGGATCGTCGCCGGGGCCGGGCTTGGGCAGGCTCTTGCGCGTCCTGCCGTTCTCCTCGACGACGTGCGGCCGGAGCTGCTCGTCGAAGCCGACCGCGAACCGGCGCGGGCCGTAGTCGAAGGTCATGCCGCCCTCGGCGTCCAGGCCGAAGTCGGGGACGGCCCGGTCGGCGAGTTCGTCGGAGGTCAGCCCCCGGGCCGCGGCGATCTCGCTGATCTTCGCGCGCGCCTGGGCCTTGACGCCCGCGTACTTGCCCTTGCGGGCGAGGGCGTGCAGGTGGTTGAGGGCGACGTCGGAGCCGATCCGGGCGAGGACGTCCAGCCCCGTCTCGGCCCTGGCGGTGGCCTTCTCCCCCGGCCACGCCCGGATGATGGGCGCGAGCCGCCGCACGGTGGTGTCGTCGCCGAGCAGCCCGAGCTGGGTGAGCGCCCAGTTGTCCTTGGTGGGCGCGCCGCGGCCCTGCCAGCACAGGAACACCGCCCAGGAGAACTCGGCCAGCGACACCGGGTCGCACAACTCGCGGACGACGTCGACGCCCGCGTAGGGCTCGTCCGGGGCGGACATGGCGAGCATGGTCAGCACGTGCCGGGTCGCGGCGGCGGGCAGGGCGCTCTCCCTGCCGCGCAGCAGCACCCGGGGCAGCTGCGCGGGGTCGGCCCAGTCGGTCTTGGGGATGCGGGCGGGCAGGATCTCCAGCGGGTCGACGGCGAGCACGTCCCGGACGGCCTGGCCCGCCTCCCCCGCCGCCTCGGCGACCGCGGCCTCGCCGTGCTCCTCGGCCAGCAGCCGCAGCGCGCTTTCGGCGCCGCGCCGTTCGGGGCCGGTCTTTCCGAACGCGACCGGGACGAGGTACGGCACCGCCGCGACGCCGTGCCGCCGCAGCCAGCGGCGGGCGAACTCCCCGGCGCTCTTGAGCCGGGCGAGCCACCCGGCCATCGTGCGGGCCACGTCGGCGTCCAGGCAGGGGACCAGCGTCGCGCCGTGCTGGACGGGCGAGCCGGTGACGACGCGCAGCACCAGCGGCATGGCGTCGTCCCCGAACCGCGCCACCACGGCGGGGAGCCACAGGTCCGCGAGGGACATGTTCTCGGACGCCCAGGTCTCGACGGCCGCCCAGTCGGTGTCCGGCTCGTTCGCCCAGTCCGGAAGGTAGCGAATGAACTTCTCGTAGAGCTCGCGCTCGCCCGGTTCCCAGGTCCTGGAGCTTGCGGCCGGGGGCGTCAGGCCGTCCAGGACGACGGGCTTGGCCCGGTCACGGGCGCGACGCGTCCACGGCGGGTCGGCCAGCAGTGGCGGCAGGTCGGCGGCGTCGGGCACGGCCGCGACGGGCAGCAGCGGTTCGACCGCCTTGCGGCCTTCGGGCGTCAGCGTGGGCAGCACGGCCTTGGCGAGCTCGGGGTCGGCGTGCACGCGCGAGCGCAGCAGGCCCTCGATGGTCAGCCTCTCGGTGGTGCTCGCGCCGTCGGCCTGGGCCAGCACCCGTATCGCCTGCTCGGGGAACCGTTCGGCCGCGGCACTCACCCACGGCAGGACCTCCTTCACTCCGGTCTGTTCCACCAGGACCCGCAACGCCTCGTCGCTCGGCACCCGGGCGAGCGCTTCGAGCACCTCGCTGCGGCCCTGTGCGTAACCCCGGTAGTTGACGCCGAGGGCCGCGGACAGCACCGGGACGGTGGCCGTGCCGCCCCCGTGCAGCAGGGTGGCGAGGATCTCCGGCCGATTCTCATCCCAGCTCAGCAGCAGGTGCGCGTTCACGTCGGCGGCATGCTCGGCGGTGGAGAGGGAGCAGAAGATCTGGACGTGCGTGGTGTGCGACAGGTGGGGACGGTCCTCGGTGAGGCATTCGTCCGCCCACTCCCGTTCGGTCGGCACGAGGTAGGTGACCGCGAGCCGCCGGAGCCCGTCGCCGCGATGCGCGGCGAGCCGCCGCACGGCCTCCCGGTACTCCTCGTCGCCCGCGGTGGCGAGGAGGGTGCGCAGCCGCCGCATGAACGGCCCCTCGCCCCACCACCAGGTGAGACCGTCCGGCGAGGCGGCCCGTATCAATGCGCCGTGCCGCTCGTGCGCGGGGACGCCGATGCCGACGCCGAAGCCGGGGCGGCGGGGCAGGCGCTCAGCGACGGCCTTCAGCCGGGGGTGTCCGAACTGGACGCCGACCAGTTCGGTGAACGCGCAGGCCGCGAAGGGCAGGCCGTGCTCGGTCGCCCAGGCGTCCGCGAACGCGGCGCGGCGGGCGCCGTCCTCGACGCCCGTGCGCTCGACGACGATGGACGCGACGGCCGCCGCGCCTACCGGGTCGGGCTCGCCTTCCAGCCAGGCCCGCACCGCCTTGGCGATCCCCGGATCGGTGTCGGAGTGCCCGAGCATCATCTCGATCACGGGTTCGGCCGCCCGGGTCATCTCCCGCACGGCCTCGGCGGCCTCCGGGTCGATCCGCACGGGGTGCTCGACCGGCGTCCCGCGCCGTGGATGCTCCAGGCCGCGCCACTTGTCGGGGATGCCGAACTCGACGTCTTCGTCCATGCCCCGCACCGTACTGAGCGCCGCCGACAGCGGCTCAGGATCGGGGCGGTGGGGCGGTGGTGTCGCGGACGACCAGCCCGGCGGGCAGCAGGACGCGCCGCTCGGCGGGGGCCGTGCCCGCGATCAGGTCGAGGAGGGTGCGGGCGGCGAGGCGGCCCTTCTCGACCAGCGGCTGCCGGACGGTGGTGAGCGGCGGGCGGGCGTCGACCGACTGCGGCAGGTCGTCGAAGCCCACCACCGACAGGTCGGCGGGGACGTCCAGACCCAGCTCGCGGGCGGCGTCCAGCACGCCCAGGGCGAGCCGGTCGGTCATCGCCAGGATCGCGGTGGGACGGCGCTCGGGCGGCTGGTCGAGGAGCGTGCGGGCGGCGGCGCGGCCCAGGTCGGCGGTGTTGCCGCCGCACTCGACGACCGGGGCGGGGAGTCCGGCGGGCAGCCCGTCGCGGTATCCGCCGATGCGGAGGCGGGCGACGGCGAAGCTGGTCTCGTCCAGGCGGGCCTGGTCGGCGGGGCCGGAGCGGGCGTCGGCGGCCAGCCGGTCGGCCAGGATCGCGATCCGCTCGTGGCCGAGGCCGGTGAGGTGCGCGGCGGCCTGGCGGGCGCCGTCGCGGTCGTCGACGCCGATGTACGGCTCGCGGTCGCCGGGCCGGAGCTCGGGCTCGTCGACCACGACCAGGGGTAGGCCGCGGGTGCGGGCGGCGACCAGGCCGGGGTGGTCGTCGGAGAGGGAGTAGGCGAGGAAGCCGTCCACGACGGCGCGGCTCACGGCGTCGGTGGCGGCGGCGCCGGAGGCGGGCGACTCGGGCGGGGCGGGGATGAGGGTGAGGCCGACGTCGGCGAGTTCGCTGGTCCCGGCGACGCCCTGGAGGAACAGCACGGCGGCAGGGTCGGTGAACGCGTAGGACAGGGCCTCGGTGAACAGCACGCCCAGGGCTCCGACCCGGCGGGTGGCCAGGCCCGCGGCGAGCGGGTCGGGGCCGGGGTAGCCCAGCTCGCGGGCGGCCTGGAACACGCGCTCGCGCACGGCGGCCGACAGTTTTCCGGGCCGGTGGTAGGCGTTGGAGACGGTGGTGTGCGACACGCCCGCGGCGCGCGCCACGTCCCGCAAGGTGGCCATGGGCTCCCCGTTCGATCTCCGGTTGACCGGTAAACCAGACTACCCCTACGCTCGGCTGTGTTTACCGGTCAACCTAAGGAAACGGGGAGGTGGGAGCGATGCGGGGGACGGTGACGCCCGAAACGCGCCGGGCACGGCGGGCCGTGGCGGCGGTGTTCGCGCTGAACGGCGCGGTCTTCGCCTCATGGGTACCGCGCATTCCGGAGGTCAAGGCCGCGCTCGGGCTCGGCGACGCCGAACTGGGCGCCGCGCTGGCGGGCCCGGCGCTGGGCGCGGTGATCGCGATGGCGGCGGCCGGGGCGCTGGTCGTACGGCTGGGCAGCCGCCCGGTGACACGGGTCTCGCTGGCCGCGTTCTGCGCGCTGCCCGCCCTGGTGGGACCGGCGCCGTCCGGCCCGGCGCTGTTCGCCGCACTGGCCGCGTGGGGCGCGGCCATGGGCTGCCTGGACGTGGCGATGAACAGCGCGGGCATGGCCGTGCAGCGCCTCTACGGCCGCCCGATCATGTCCGGCCTGCACGCGTGCTTCAGCGGCGGCGCCCTGGCGGGCGTGGCGGCGGGATCGGTCGCGGCGCACCTGTCGGTGCCCGTTCCCGTCCACCTGGCCGGAGGCGGCGCGATCGCGCTGGCGGCCGGGCTGGTGGTGACGCGGGGGCTGCTGCCCGCCGACCACGACGCGCAGGCGCACGGCCCCGCCCTGGCCCGCCCGACCGGACGGCTGCTGCTGCTCAGCGCGCTGGCGTTCGCCGCGCTGCTGTCGGAGGGCGCGGTGGCCGACTGGAGCGCGGTCTACCTGCGCGAGACCCTGCACACGGGCGCGGGCACGGCCGGGGCCGGATACGCGGCGTTCGCGGTGGCGATGACCGTCGGGCGGCTCGCCGGAGACCGCATGGTCGCGAGGTTCGGGCCGGTACGGGTGGTCGGCGTCCTGGGCGGCGTCTCCGCCGCCGCGCTGGGCGCCGCGCTGGCGATCGGCGCCGCCCCGGCGGCCTTCGCCGGGCTGGCCGCACTCGGGCTGGGGCTGGCGTGCGTGGTCCCGGTGGTGTTCACCGCCGCCGCGCACGTCACCGACGCGCCCGGTCCCGCGATCGCGACCGTCTCGACCTGCGGCTACCTGGGGTTCATCGCCGGTCCTCCGCTGATCGGCGCGATCGCCCAGCTCATCGGGCTCGGCCCCGCCCTGGGCCTGGTGGCGGCACTGGCGGGGCTGATGGCGCTGTCGGCCCGCGCCGTGCGCCCGGCCGCCCGCGCGAGCACCGAACGAAATTTGTCACCTTCGTCCCTTTCCCCGGAGCCCGCCGCCGAGCGAGATTGATCCGTACGCGGCTTGATCAGAACCGGCCCCGCCCCCCCGGAGGGACGACATGCGCGCGAGAACGACGATCCGGCTGGCGGCGGCCGTCGCCGTGGCGACGGCGACGGCCTCGGTGATCAAAGGTACATGTCCGGCTACTTTCGGTGAATGACCTCCGGTCTCCGCACGCCCGGCACACAATGACCGCAAGAGAGGAACTCCCAGGCCAGGCGTGAGGTGAAGCCGAATGACGCCACAGCAGCGAAGCACGGTCGGCGCGCGACTGGCGGCAGAACGGCGCCGCCGCAAATGGACCCAGCTCCAGATGGCCAAGGCTCTCCGCCGCGAACTCCCCGGCACCCAGATCCCCGACCCGGACACGATCCTGTCGTACGTCAAACGCTGGGAGGCGGGAAGGGTCGGAATCTCCGAGCGCTACCGGATCGCCTACTCCGCCGCGCTCGACATCCCCGAGGACGAACTCTTCGCCGCCTCTCCCAACGAGGAACACTCCGATGCCGTCCCGCTGGGTACGTTGCAGGCGACGGCCCTCGTTGACGATTGGGACGACATGGAACGTCGGCGTCTGCTGCTGGCCACCCTCGGAATGGGGGCCGGGGCGCTCAGCACCTCCGGAGAATCCGTCCGCCAACTCCTCGACCTGGTCCTGGCCAGCGAAACCCGCTCCATCGAAGACTGGGAACTGGCCTGCGTCGACCATCTCCACGCACTCCGCACGCGACCGCCCGCCCAAGTCAAGAACGACCTGCTCATCGACCTCGTCGCCGTCCAACGCCAAATCAAGACCGCCGGAGACGGCGACCTTCCCGAATTGCAGAGGGTCGTCGCCGCCCTCTCCACCCTGCACGCCAACATCCTCACCCGCCTCGGCGACCACGGAGCGGCCATTCACTGGTGGCGCACCGCCCGTACCGCCGCCGACGCATCCCGGGATCTCGAACTGCGGCTCGGAGTGCGCGCCACCGAGGCGGGCCATGGCCTTTACGGCCAGCGCGATCCGCGGACCGTGCTGCGTCTCACCAAAAACGCGCAGGGAATCGCCGGTCAAGCGCCCTCGCTCGGCGCGGCGCTGGTCTGCTGTTCACGGGCGAAGGCGCTCACGCTTCTCGGTAGGCACGAAGAGGCCGTGCGGCAATTGAACGACTACCGCGATAGGGCCGCGTCCGCGCCCGAGCCGAAAGGCATCATGCCGGGCTACTGGAAGGGCGACCAATTGCCTTTCGCGGAGAACATGGTGCTCTCGGGTGCCGGGAAGGAATCCGAGGCGGCGCAAGCCGGGCAGACCGTCCTCTCTTCCAGCAACCCGGACTACAACCTCACCACGCAGGTCCGCCTGAACGGGGCACTGTGCACCTTGGCGAACGGCGGAGTCGAGCAGGGCGCCCGGGAAGCGGCGGCGGCCCTCGACGCGCTGCCTGCCCAGTACCGCAATCACCTGATCACCGAGACGGGGAAGCGCCTCCTGCATTTCGTGCCCGTCGCACACCGGGAGCGCCCCGCCGTGCGGGAGTTCCGGGAGGTGCTCGCGGTCACCGCTCCGTCCCAAGGTTCGTGAGCACCCGGCACACCAAGGAGGCGCTGCGGACCCGCATCGCGGGACGGGGCGGGTCTCCTTCGACCGGGCGACGTTCCGCTACCCCGGCGCCGCCCGCCGATGTGTCGCTTCAGACGGGGTCCTCGCGCAGCGCGTAGCCGACGCCGCGCACGGTGTGGATCAGCCGGGGCCCGCCGTCCTCCTCGGTGCGCGGGTGTCGGCGTTCAGCCGCAGGTCGGCGAACCGCAGCACCTCCCCGGCGTCCGGTTCACGGGCGAAGCGGCGGGCGCGGCGCAGCAGCGCGCGGAGCCGGGCCAGCAGTTCCTCCAGCTCGACCGGCTTGGCGAGGTGGTCGTCGGCGCCGGCGTCCAGGCCGTCGATCCGCTCGCGCAGCCCGTCGCGGGAGCCGAGCAGCAGCACCGGCAGGTCGTCGCCGCGCGAGCGCAGCATCCGGCACGCGCCCAGGCCGCTCAGGTGCGGCATCGTCGCGTCCATGACCGCGGCGTCGGGCCGGGCGCGGTCGATCGCCTCCAGCGTCTCCAGCCCGTCGCGGGCGGTCTCCACCGCGTAGCCGCTGAGGCGCAGCACGCGCTCCACCGTGTCGCGGTCGTCGCCGGCCACCAGGATCCGGTGCTCCTCGTCGTGGGTCGTGGTCAAGGCGTCCTCCCCGTTCGTTCCGCCATCTCCCGCAACGGTGCGACGCGGACCTCAACAGGGCCTCTGACCATTCTTAACGTCACATGAGAACCGTCTGGGCTCCTTCTCGCGAGGGAGCGCCACCCGCTACTACAGAGCCATATTTGCAGAGAAAACTTTGCAGAGCTATCTCTGTAGAGTAGGTTCGGGCGCCATGCAGATCCGTCGAACCCGGCTCGCGGTGGGCCTCGCCGCCGTCACCGCCCTCGCCACCGTCCCGGCCCTGAACGCGACGCCCGCCGTGAACGCCACGCCCGCCGCGGCCACGCGACTGGCGTGGACCCCGTGCGACGACCCCGAGAACCCCGGCGCGGAGTGCGCCACGCTCTCCGTGCCCATCGACTGGGGCCGTCCAGGCGGCCCGAAGCTCGACCTGGCGATCGCCCGCCGCAAGGCCACGTCCCCTGGAGAACGCGTCGGAACGCTGGTGTTCGGCCCGGGTGGACCGGGCGACAGCGGCGTCGAACGCGTCGTGACGGGCATCGGCAGGTTCAGCCCCGAGATCCGGCGGCGCTTCGACATCGTCAGCTTCGACCCGCGCGGCGTCGGCGGCAGCAACCCCATCACCTGCTCCGGTGACCTGCTCACCCGGCGCCCCTCACCGAAGATGGCGAGCCAGGCCGACTTCGAGGCCACCCTCGCCTACAACGCCGAACTGCGCGCCGACTGCCGCAAGCGCACCGGACCGGTCTTCGACCACCTGGACACCGCCCACACCGTCCGGGACCTGGAAGCCCTGCGGGCCGCCCTGGGCGAGCCCAAGCTGACCTTCCACGGCAGCTCCTACGGGACGGTCCTCGGCGCGCAGTACACCGAGACCTACCCGCACCGGATCCGCGCCATGGTCCTGGAGAGCGTGCTCGACCACAGCGTCCCGACCGCACGCGCCCTGCTGCGCGACCAGGGGATCGCCGCGCAGGACTCCTTCGACGAGTTCGTGAAATGGTGCGCCGCCGACGCGGGCTGCGCGCTGCACGGCCGCGACGTGCGGGCGATCTGGAAGAAGCTGCTGGCCCGTGCCGAACGCGGCGAGCTGGAGCACCCGCAGAAGCCCGGCACCCGCATCGCCTCGATCGACCTGGTCAACGCGATCGCCTTCCGCGCCTTCTACACCGCCGACTTCGCCGGCCTGGCCACGAAGATCGCCGCGATGGAGGCGAGCGCGCCGCTGCCCGCCGCGCCCACCGCCCTCTCCCCCATCCCGCCCACGGCCCCGATCTTCTGCTCGGACTGGCGCCTGCCCGTCCGCGACCACCGCGAGTACGCCTCACTCGTGCGGACGCTGAACACCGCCGCGCCCGACATGCCGTACCTGCTCCCCCTCCGCATCACCGCCTCCTGCCTGGGCGCCCCCGCCACCAACCCGCAGCACCGCCTCAAGGTTGACGGCGCCCCGCCGATCCTGCTGTCGAACGCGCGGCATGACCCCGCCACCGGCCACGCCGGAGCCCGATCCGTCGCCCGGCAACTCGGCCGTAGCGGCGTGCTCCTCACCTACGAAGGCCACGGCCACGGCAGCGTCACCGACGGCCCCTGCATGGAGAACACCGTCAACGCCTACCTGACCGACCTGAAGGTCCCCGCCCGCGACACCTCCTGCCCCGCCGCCGGCTAACGCGCGGCGGCACCCATGATGACGCCGTCGAGCAGGGCCACCAGCACGCCCTTCACCGAGGCGCGGTCGCGGGCGTCGCAGGGGATCACGGGCACGTGCTCCGCGACGCCCAGCGCCTCGCGCACCTCGTCCATGTCGAACAGGCGGGATCCGGTGAAGTGGTTGACGCCGACGGCGAACGGGACGCCCGTCTCCTCGAAGAAGTCCACGGACGGATAGGCCTGGTCGATCCGGCGGGTGTCGAGCAGCACCACCGCCCCGAGCGCGCCCTCGACCAGGTCGTCCCACAGGAACGCGAACCGCTCCTGGCCGGGCGTCCCGAACAGGTACAGCACCACGCCACCGTCCACGGTGATCCGGCCGAAGTCGAACGCCACCGTCGTGGTGGTCTTCCCGGCCACGGCCGAGGCGTCGTCCACCCCCGCCGCCGCCTCGGTCATCGCCGCCTCCGTGGTCAGCGGGCGGATCTCGGAGATCGCGCCCACGAAGGTCGTCTTCCCGACCCCGAACCCGCCCGAGACGACGATCTTCGCGGACACCACCGGGCCCGCCGCGGCCTCAGAGCGCACGGACACCGTCCCGGATCCTCTCCAGCAGTGACAGGGACGGCCCTTCGCCGCCCGCGCCGCCCGCGTGCTCGTGCACCGTCACCAGGCCCTCCGCGACGAGATCGGCGATCAGCACCCGCGCCACCCCCACCGGCACCCGCAGCGTGTGCGCCACCTCCGCGACCGCCGCCGGACGCTGGCAGGCCTCCACGATCCGCCGCCGCTCGAACCCCAGCGGCGCCGACAGCGCCGACGGCGGCGCGCTGATCACGGTCTCCACCCGCAGCCGCCCGTCCACCGGACGGGTCCGGCCTCCCGTCACGTTGACCTCCTCCCCCTCGTGAACGAGAGGGGATTCCAACCCGTGGCCTCAGGAGAGGAGAAGGAGTTGGGGTTCGCGGTTCGTCCGCCCCGGCACCCCGGAGCGTCCCCGCGCAGCAACGGCCGGTCCGGCCGCCGTGCCCACGAGCCCGGCCTCGTGCTCGATCACGAGTCTGGTCTCGTGGGCGATGTTGCGTGCCGCGTTCACATCGGCGTTGCAGGCGAATCCGCAGGACCGGCACCGGAAACGCGCTTGGCTCTCGCGCGCCTCCCGATCCCTGATCCCGCACGCCGAGCAGCGCTGCGAGGTGCCCGCAGGGTCGATCTTGTACACGTGGCCGGGGGCCTTGCGCTCCAGCCGCTCCACCAACATGGCCCATCCGCTGGCCAGGATGCCCCGGTTCAGCCCCGCCTTGGCGGCGACATTGCGTCCCGGCCGCTCGATGGTGCCTTTGGCGGAACGGGTCATACCCCGAATGTTGAGGTCCTCGACACCGATCACCTCGAACTTGCGGGCCAACTGGGTGGAGGTCCGCTCCACCCAGTTCTTGCGGCGGTCGCTCTCGCGGGCCTTGAGCCGGGCGAGCGCGGCCTTGAGCCTGGCGCGGCGGCTGGATCCGCGTTTGGCGCGCCCCAGCCTGCGGGCCAGCAGTCGCAGGCGCCGCCTCTCCCCGGGCGTGAGGCCGGGCACCTTCAGCAGGTCCCCGGTCGACAGCGCGGCGCTGACGGCGACGCCCCGGTCCACCCCGACCACGCTCCCGTCACCGGGGCCGGGGACCGGGGGCGGGACGTGCGCGAACGCCACATGCCAGCGCCCGGCCCGATCACGGGTCACCCGGTAGGACTTCACGCCCGCCGGTACCGGCCGCGACAGGCGGAACCGCACCCATCCGCACTTGGGCACCAGCACCGCGGCCCACTTGCGCGACAGCCGCTTGACCTGGTGCGGTTTGAGGCCGACCTGCCGGAACCCCTCATGCACGCCCTGCTTGCGCCAGGTGGGCCGCTGGTGCGTCCCGGCGAAGAAGTTCGCCATTGCCTGCGCGAAGTCACGCAGCGCCTGCTGCTGCACGGTCTGCGACCCGGCCCGCAACCATGCGAACTCGGCGCGAGCCTGGGTGAGCTGCCGGGACTGCTCGTTGTAGTTCGGTGCTCTGCCCCGGTGCCGGGACCAGTAGCTGTGTTGCTCGACGGCGAGGTTCCACACGTAGCGGGCGTGCGCGCAATGCGAGAGCAGGGCGTTCTCCTGTTCGGGCGTGGGGTCCAGGCGGTAGCGCGGCACGGGGCGATCGTAGCGTGCACGCTCGAACACAGGGGCGAGAACGAGAGCGCGTTCTCGATCAGCTCGGCCAGCAGGTGGGAGATCTCCGCCGCCACCGACCCCCGCACCGCCGCCTCGTCCGCACGCCGCAGCACCACCCGCCGGTAGTCCTCCACCTCCGCGAACGCCGACCGCAGCACGTCCCCGACCGGGACCGTGCCGGTCCAGCGCCGCGGGCTGTGCTCGCCCACCAGCACCAGCAGGCTCTCGGCGTTGCGGCGCATCCGGGTGGCCAGATGGTCGAGCTCGAACAGGTCCGCCAGCGCGTTGGGGTCCTCCTCCTTACGCTCCAGCGCGCTGATGAAACCGAGCTGGCGGCGCACCAGGTTCTGGTTGCGGCGCCCCAGGTTCGCCAGCGACTCGGCGGTATTGTGCCGCATCACCGCCTGCTCGACGGCCAGCCGCACGGCGGTGCGCTGCAGATCCTCCAGCGCCTCGGCCACCTCCGCGAACTCGTCCGCCCGCCGGGTCAGCGCCGGCCGCGACGCGTCCACCACCACCGTCCCCGGATCCTCGGCGGCCTGGATCCGCGCCACCGCCGACGGCAGCCGCCGCTCCGACGCCTCCCGGCCCTCCGCCGCCAGCAGGCGCAGCGGCCGCACCACCGACCGGAACGTGTACAGCCACAGCAGCAGCGCGACGAGCAGGGCCGCGGCGGCGCCCGCCGAGTACAACGCCAGCGTCCGCCGCGCGTCGTCCCGCACGCGCAGCGCCCGCTCCCGCACGTCCGCGCCGATCCGGTGCTGGACGGCGCGCAGGTCGTCCACCAGCGTCGTCATCGCGTCCCACCAGCGCGACGCGTCGACGCCCAGCCGCCGGCCGTTCGCCCCGTCCAGCGCCCGCCGCTCGTAGGCGTCGGCGGCGCCCGCCGCCGGGGTCCGCTGCGCCGTCCGCAGCGCGGTGGCCTGGCCCGGCGCCGCCACCCGCCCGAACCGGGCCAGCGCGTTCACCTTCGTGGCCCGCACCTCCGAGAACCGCCGGTAGTCGTCCTGGGTGAACCGGTCGGCGGCGAACACCCCGTTCAGGTGGCCGCGTTCGAGCGCGGTCGCCTCCTTGGCGTCGCCGAGCACGTTCAGCGCCTCCAGCCCGAGCCGCAGCGCGCGGTCGTGTCGCGCCGCCGAGTCGGCCGCGGCGGCCCCGCCCAGCGCGGTGATCGCCCCGGTGTAGAAGTCGAGCGTCTCGGTACGGCCCATCCGTCCCGAGTCGACCAGCCCCCGGATCGACCCCAGCGTGCTCAGCCGTCCCAGCGCGCCCCGCACCGCCCGCGCCGCGCCGTCCGGCGACCGTGCCGCGACGCCGAGATCGGCGCGGTACCGGTCCGACTCGCGGCGCTGCGCGTCCACCTGCGCCCGGTACCCGCCCGCGCCGCCGAGCAGGCCGCTGGTCAGCCCGCGCTCCCTTTGCAGCGAGTGGATGAGATCCTGGGTGGCCAGCACGAGCGTGACCTCCCGTACCGTCGCCTCGGCGTCGGCGGCGACCCGCGCCTGCCCGGCGACGCCGAGCCCGGCCAGCGCCAGCAGCGACACCGTCGGAACGGCCAGGATGAACGCCAGCCGCGCCCGGATCGTCCGGGCCGGCGCGAACCTGCGCCGCCCGCCCGTGCCCCGGCCCTTCTCCGGAACCGGCGCGCGATGGCGGGGACTCATGCCCCGGCCCCAGCAGCCTCGGCCCTCATCGCCCCATCCCCTCGTGAGCGCGCTCACCATCGAGCGGCCGCCACCGCGCCGGCGGCCCCAAGCGGACCGCAGCGACGCTAGGTACACCGCATTTCGGGAAGATTGCGCCGCCGTATGAACCAAGTACCGGGAGCCTCACCGCCCCGCGCGCGGGCAGTGCCCCGTGGGGTCCGGCAGGTCGTGGCGACCGGCGGCCACATCGGCGCTGAACGCTCTCCAGGCCGGGCCCGGCAGGCGCAGCACCGGGCCGTCCACGCTGTCCCGGACCCCGATCGTGTCGCGGGACAGGGCCGCGACCTCGACGCACGCCTCCTCTTTCTCGCACCGCCGACTCTTGCGCCAGGCCGCCATCGGATCGTCGAAATTCCGCATGGAAGCCTTTCAGTTCGCGGGAGCGGGCGTGGGCGTCGGGGACTGCGGCTCCGGCTGGACCGGCTCCGCGGGCGGCGACTCCACGGGCGGGGACGCCGGCTGGGACGTACCGGGCGGAGCACCGGTGGGGCCGCGTTCCACCACCTGCTTGCCCGGGCTGCCGTCCGGCGGGTCGGCCGCGGGCTTGGCGCGCTCGTCCGGCCCGGCCGGACGGCCGTGCACCTTGACGCCCGCCATCACGCACGACCCCTGCGGCGAGTCCCTCTCGACCCGCACCGTGACGCCACCGGTCGACCGCTCGATGGGGAAGGACAGGGCCTCATGGCCGCCGGCGGGAGCGCGCACGCTCTTCCTGACCCCGCCGGCCGTCGCCGTCCAGCGGCACGGCTCGGACGTCCCCAGCGCGGCGACCACGGCGGTGAGGTCGCCCTGCGCCACCGACGTCTCAAGCCCGATGGTGCGCTCGGCCTCAAGGGCATCGCCCGTGAGCAGCCACCCCGAGGTGTAGGTCACGCCGCCGATCCGGATGCCTGTCGGCGCGCCGCCCCCGCCCGGCTCCCGCGGGCCGTCCCTCCCGTCGGTCACGAAGCCCGAATCAGGCCACGAGATGCGGATGGCCCTCGTCCCGGCGGGGGCCTCCGATCGGCCCGGCTCCGCCAGATGCATCGACCCGGACTTGCGATCGGCCGGGCCGAGAACGTGGTAGGCCACCCCGAACGCGCCCAGCGCCAGCCCGGCCGCCGCGACGCCCGCCATCACGCCCCAGTGCGCCCGGAGCGTCCGCACACCGCGACGCCCCGCGGCTCCACGCGGCGCCAGGCCCTCGAAGGCCGCGCCCGCACAGAACTCCCGCACGAACTCCCTCTTGTGCTCGGCCGCCAGCTCGTCCAGCCTGGCCGCGAACTCTGCCTCCCAGTCGAGGTCCGTCATTTCCTCACCTTCCAGCGTCATCGTTCGGGTGCGGGATGACCTTTGCCAGCTCGGTCTGCGCCTTGCGGTAACGGCTTTTGACCGTCGCCTCGGGCATGTCGAGTTTCTGGGCGATTTCAGGAAACGTCATATCCAGGAAGTGCCGTGCGAGGACGACGGCGGCAAGCGGCTCATCGAGCCCCATGACGGCGTTCCAGACGTCGATGCGGGTCGCGACCGCACCCGCCTCCTCAGGCCGGATCGCGCGCGCCGAATCGAGAGGGACCTCGTTCCGCTTCGCCATCCGCCGCAGATTCCTGACGACCCTGTGAACGGCGGCCGTGTAGGCGTAGCCGGCCAGCGCCTCCCTGTCGACCAGGTCACCGAGCCGCTCAGGGTTCTTGTAGAGTGACTCGAGGACGTCACCGACGAGATCGTCGGCATCGCTGGGAGAGAGCCCGAACCTGCGGGCCGCGCTACGGACCGCGCGCTCCACCTCCTGGAATATCCACTCTTCACGACCTTTATCCCTACGAAAGGGATTGCGGTTGATCATGCAGTTTGCCCGCTTTCAAGTAGGCATGCCGGGACACCATGTCCCGACCGGAGAACCACATCACCTACTTAGAGTCGCCAGAGCGCACAATCGTTGATCAACTAAAAAAACTGCCTGTTTGATCACGGTTCGTACGACCAAAAAGAGAAGAAAACCCTATGCCCCAAGGAATGGACCCAGCCGTCAGGCCGGATGCAAGGTGTAGCCGCGGCCCCTCAGAAGCGCGGCCGCGCGGTCGGGGTCGCGTTCACCCGGCCACCACGCGACGGCAGACCACGGCAACCGACCGCCATCGCCATAGCGGCGCAGCAGCGTCCCATCCGCACACAGGACCATCTCCCCGAACACGAACCCGCCCGGCGGGTCCTCGGCGTAGTCGTAAACCCACCGCCAGCGGGCCACCGCATCGACGTCCGGGCCACGCTCGTCCATCGGCCCAGTAGACCAGAGAGCAAGCAGGAGGCCGCCGGGGCGACGAGGGGTCAGGCCGAATCACGCCAGGGAGCGATGCGCGAATCACGCCAGGGCCTGACGCGGATCGTCCCTCGAAACATCATGCTTCACGGAGTCCCTACCTGCTCTCAGACGAGGAGATCTCCATGTCGGCTCATGCAGCCCTGCCGCGATCCGCGGGTATCCCTGGTCGCGCCCTTGCCGTCCTCACGGTCCTGGCCGTGGCCCTGTCCGCCGCCTTCGTCGCCGCTCCCCGCATGCTGGCGGGCGACTTCGCCGGTAGCCGCGACCTAGTCGAAGCCCTCCGTGAGTCGTTCACCGGGTACTGGAGTTCCGGCGACCGGGAGCTGTCCCCGGGCCTGGAGAGGGTCGTCGATTACTGGTTCCGCTACCACCTGGCCAAGGCCGCGATCGCCGCGGTCCTGCTGATCGCGCTCGTTGCGCTCGGTGTTCTTGTCTGGAAGGCATTCCTGAACGCCGACGGTCCCGGGAGGGGAAAGAGGGCCGCCCTCGCCTCGGCCGGCGTTCTCGTCACGATGCTCGCACTGTTCTCCCTGCTGGCGGTGATGGCCAACATCCAGGGCGCGGCCGCGCCCTACGCCTCGCTGCTGCCGATGCTGACGGCCGGCGCGACCGGCGCACAGCTCACCGGCACACTCGATCAAGTCCGGCAGCAGCTGGCCGGCTACCCGGGCGCGGGCGGCCACACCGCGCCCGCTCTCGAGGTGATGGTCAGCGACTTCGCCCGCTACCACGTGGCAATGGCCGTGATCGCCGCGGTCGTGGCGGCCGTCCTCATCGGCATCAGCGCGGTGCTGTGGAGGAAATTCGCGGGAACGAAGCCGTCCCGCAGGCGAGCCAGGCGCGTGCTGGGAGCGTTCGGTGCCCTGTCCGCGCTGGTGTCGCTCGCCATGATCGTCATCGCCGTGGCGAACACGGCCACCGCGGCAGACCCGGCACCGGCACTCCTGGCCTTCTTCGAGGGCGGCTGGTGACGCGCACCGCTCCCCGGCCCGGTGCTCAGCGGTAGCCGGTCAAGCCGTCCGCCAGCTCTTCTTCGTCGCCGTCGCGGAGGGCGTAGAGGGCTTGCTGCAGGGCGAACGTGCCGCGGATCGCGGCGATGCGGGTGCTGAGTCCGTCGTTGGTCCAGCCGCCCAGGGCGAGCACCCGCTCCAGGAGGTCGCGGCCGTAGCCGGCGCCGATGGCCGCGAGGTCCTCGGCCGGATCGCTGAGTGCGACGTCGTCCCAGTCGAGTACCCCGGCCAGGTGCGGCAGTCCATGCGTCCACTCCCACAGGACGTTTTCGGCACCGAGGTCACCATGCACCACCGCTTGGGTGAGGCAGGGGAGGCCGTCGAGGGCTGCGAGTTCCCGATCGGCCCGCAGACGCCCGTGGTCGGACATGAGCCGGAACAGTTCCGCGCGCACACTTTCCGCGAAGTGCCGCCACCGGCCTTCCGGCGCCTGAGGCAGAGCCGCCCGGACCGTCTCGTCGGTACCGGCATGGGCCAGACCGGCCAGCAGCGTCGCGTACTGCGCCGCCACGGTGCCGGCCACCCGGGCATCGTCGAGCGCATCGGCCGTCAGCGGTTCGCCGGGGATGCGGCTCAGCACCAGGAACGGCACCGCGTCGGTGCCGTGGGTTCCGCCCCGCAGCAGCGGCTCAGGTACGCGGAAGCCGAGGTCGAGTCCGGCAAGTGCGCGGAGTGCGGCCGCTCGCCGGGGCAGCCGCGCGGCCGCCGCCGGGGTGCGGGGCATGCACACGACGCGGTCCGAGCCGATGACGACGGTGTGGAACTGTCCCTGGCGCACGGCAAGGTCGTCCGGTTCGTCGTCGGGCAACAGATGACTCAGCAGAGCGCGATGCGTTCGCCGGATGCTCACGGGATGACCCTCCTTCGATGGTACGGAGGCAACGTCCACCAGGATCCCGTCATGCCGCGGGCGCGCTCGCGGCGCTGGGCCGCTCACTCGCGCCGCGCCAGCGCTCGGCCGGTTCACTGAACGCCCACCCGTCCGGCGGGCGCGGCGTCCCGGATGGGGGAGCCGCGCCTACCGCTCCGGTGGAGCCAGGCCCACTGATTCTTCGCGGCCGCGTTCCTAGGTTGAAGGCAACCTGACCAAGGAGCCCTGATGACCGAGCGATCCGGAAGACCCGAGCACACCAGAAGGAACGTCCTGCGCGGCGGTCTGGCTGCGACGGCGGCGGGCATCGCCGTCCCTGCCGTGGGAGCCGGCCCCGCCGGAGCGGAACCCGGCGGGGCCGGCTGCCCGCTCCCGCCCGGCCCCGCCAAGATCGGACGCGACGACCCGCGCCACCGATCCCTGGCCTCCCGCGGCTACAACCGGCGGTTCGTGGGCCGGCCCGAGCACGTGTGGGTGGTCGGCACGACCGAGCACGTCGTCCGGGCCGTGCAGGAGGCGGTCGACGGCGGCAAGAGGGTCACGGTCCGCAGCGGCGGCCACGGCTTCGAGGACTTCGCCGCCGACCCCGCCGTGCAGGTCGTCATCGACACCTCCGCCATGACCGCCGTCTACTACGACCCGGGCCGCCGCGCGTTCGCCGTGGAGGCGGGCGCCCTGCTGGGCGAGGTGTACCGCAGGCTCTACCTGGGCTGGGGCGTGACGATCCCCGCCGGGTGGTGCCCCACCGTGGGCGCCGGCGGGCACGTCCTGGGCGGCGGCTTCGGCCCGCTGTCGCGGTCGATGGGCCTGGCCGTCGACCACCTTTACGCGGTCGAGGTCGTCGTGGTGGACCGGACGGGCACGGCCCGCAGCGTCGTTGCCACCCGCGAGGCCGCGGACCCGAACCGGGACCTATGGTGGGCGCACACCGGCGGCGGGGGCGGCAACTTCGGCATCGTCACCCGCTACTGGTTCCGCACGCCCGGCGCGCGCGGCGACGACCCCGCCCGGCTGCTGCCCGCGCCGCCGCCGACCGTGCTGAGCTTCACCATCACCTGGGACTGGGACGGGTTCGACAAGGCATCCTTCGCCCGGATGGTGCGCAATTACGGCGAATGGGCCGAGCGCAACAGCGCACCGGACTCTCCGTCCACCCGGCTCTACAGCGAACTCCAGCTCAACCGCCGGCCGGCCGGGACGCTCGGCATGATCGGCCAGGTGGCGGCCGCGTCCGGCGCTGAACGGCTGCTGGACGACCATCTGGCCGCGATCAACCGCGGCGTCCCGGTCACCCCGGTCCGCCAGGTGAGGAACCAGCCCTGGCTGGCCGCCGCCCTGGCCGGATCGCCGGGCGAACCCGGCCCCCTCTACCGGCTGAAGGCCAAGTCGGCGTACCTGCGCCGCCGCCTGAGCGGCCGGCAGATCGACGTCCTGCACCACCATCTCACCCGGACCGACTACGACTACCTGGGCGGCATGCTCAACCTCTACACCTTCGGCGGCCGGGTCAACACCGTCCCCTCGGACGCGACGGCGACGCCGCACCGCGACACGATCATGAAGATCTTCCTGATCAACGGGTGGGAGGACCCCGCCGACGACCACCGGCACATCGCCTGGCTGCGGGATCTCTACCGCGACCTGTACGCCGACACCGGCGGCGTCCCGGCGCCCGGCGACGGCGCGTTCATCAACTACCCCGACGCCGACCTGGCCGACCCCGCCTGGAACAAGGGCGCGCCCTGGCACACCCTCTACTACCGGGACAACTACGCCCGGCTCCAGCAGGTCAAGGCCAGGTGGGACCCGCGCGACGTCTTCCGCCACGCCCTCTCAGTGCGGCCCGCCTAGTGGAAATGGCCGGCGGGGTGGATCCGCTGACAGGGCGATGCGCGCCGCGCTCAAGGCCTGATGCGCAGGACCTTCACGTGGTTCTCGTCGAACTCCTCGAAGTGGAACCTCAGTCCGGCCAGGGGGCTGCCCGGGAAATCCCCCGTGATCGTGCAGGTCACCATCAGTCCCTCGCCCACCGGCTCGACATCGGTGATCGTGTGCTCGACAACGGGAACCCCGCTGCGCCAGGTCCGGACGGCATCGATGCCCGCGTACTCCCTGCCCTCGTCCTCGACGAGGGCGTCGGCGGCGAACAGAGCGACATATGCCTCGCTGTCCTGTGAGGAGGCGAGCCGGAAGTAACGCTGGATGATCCGGGGAGCGGTCGTCATCGGTCTTCTCCTGTTCGCATCGGTAGGTCAGATGGTCGGGACCGTGCCGCCGTCGATGGTGTGCTCCGCGCCGGTGATGGCGGCGGCGCGGCCGGAGACCAGGAAGGCCACCAGCTCGGCGACCTCCTCGGGCAGGGCCGGACGGCCCAGGGGGATCCCGCCGAGCGCGGCCAGCAGCCGGTCCCAGGCCGCGGGCTCGTCGAGGCCCTCGGCTTGCGCGATCCGGGCGACGAGCGCGTCGGCGGACTCGGTCTGGATCGCCCCGGGAGAGACGACGTTGACCCGGATGCCGCGCGGTGCGAGTTCCCTGGCAAGGCCCTTGCTGTAGGTGGTGAGCGCCGCCTTGGCGGCCGCGTAGCCGAGCGTGCCGTCGGGCAGCGGCAAGCGGCGCTGGATCGAGGAGACGTGGACGACGGCGCCGGCGGTCATCGTCGGCAGCAGCGCCCGGTCGAGCCGGACGGCGGCGAGCAGGTTGCGGTCCAGCTCGTCCTGCCAATGCTCGTCGGTCAGCGCCGCGAAACCCCCGCCGGGGGAATCCGAGCCGCCGAGTGTGTGGACAAGGATGTCCAGGCCGCCGAGCTCCTGCTGTACAGCGTCGACGATCCGCGCGACACCGTCGGTCGTCGTGGCGTCCGCGGACACGAAGAGGCCGGGCCGGTCCGGTTTGCTGCGCGCGGTCGCCAGGACGGTCGCGCCGGCCTCGCGCAGGCGGGCCACGATCGCCGCACCGGTCCCACGGCTGGAGCCGGTGACCAACGCGCGGCGGCCGATCATGGTCGGATGTTCGGTCATGCTCCCGACCTTGGAGTCTCTCCCAGGGAGAGGGTCAAATGCGAGAATCTCCCGTAGGGGGAGGGGGCAGGATCGGGGCGTGCTATCGATCGGCGAATTCTCGCGGCTCACCCATCTGAGCATCCGCACGCTGCGGCGCTACCACGACGCGGGGCTGCTGGAACCCGCGCGCGTCGACCGGTTCAGCGGGTACCGGTACTACACGCCGGAGCAGATCCCCATCGCCCAGGTGATCCACAAGCTCCGCGAACTGGAGGTCCCGCTCGCCGACGTCCAGCGCATCCTGCGCACGCCCGACCCGCGGGAGCGGGCGAGCCTGGTCGCCGAGCACCTGCGCCGGCTGGAGGATCGGCTTGAGCGCACCCGTTCGGCCGTCACCTCGTTGCGGCGCCTGCTGGAGCCCGAGCCGGAGGATCTCGACGTCGAACTACGGCACGTCCCGCCGACACTCGTGGCCGCCGTCCAGGCCACCTTGGAGCAGGGCGAACTGCTGGACTGGTATCCCGGCGCGATGGCTCTCCTGGAGGCCGCCGTCCCGGAACCGGCCGGGCCACCCGGCGGCCTGTACGACAACGAGCTGTTCACCCGCGGCCAGGGCGAAGCCCTCGTCTACCTGCCGGTGACCGAACCGCCGCCTACCGCGAGCGGAGTGCGTACGGTGACGCTGCCCGCGGTGGAACTCGCCCAGACGACCCACCACGGCGACCACGACACGATCGAGGTCACGTATGGACGACTCGGCGGCTGGGTCGTCGAGCATGCCCTCTCCGTGGCCGGCCCGGTCCGGGAGAGCTATCCGGTGGGCCCACGCGACACCCCCGACCCGGCACGCTGGCGTACGGAGATCGGCTGGCCGGTCTTCCGGATCGCGGCGAACTGACCCTCCGCAGACCGATGCGGGCCCTTGCCCGGCTGCCGAGCACGCCCGCGGGTTCGGCAGCCGGGCACGAGAAAAGGAGTGGTGGGATGGATCTTGGTGGTGGGAGGGTCGGCGGATGGCTATCGCGCGTGTTGATCTGGTGCTCAAGCAAGTGGACATCGCTTGGGCGCTGTTCGAGTATCACCTGGAGGGAATCGACGACGACCTGTGCCTCTGGGAGCCGGCGCCGCACTGCTGGACGGTCCGGCAGGACGCGGAAGGCCGCTGGGTCGCCGACTGGCAGGTGCCCGAGCCCGACCCCGTCCCCGCGCTCACCATCGGCTGGCTGACCTGGCACATCGGATTCTGGTGGACGACCACGCTCGGGCACTGCTTCGGGACGGGCGCGCCCCCGCGCGAGGAGATCACCTGGCCGGGCACCGCCGCCGGAACGGCCGACTGGCTGCGCGAACTCAAGGCCGACTGGCAGGCCGGGCTGTCCGGCCTCACTGACGCCGACCTCGACTCCACCGAACGGACCGCCGGCCTGCCGTGGGGCGAGGGGATGACGCTGGGCGACATCGCGGGCTGGGTCACCGTCGAGCTGACCAAGAACGTCGCGGAGATCGGGCTCGTGCGGAACCTGCACGGCGCCCTGGCGCTCAAGAACGCCTGAACGCCCGCCGGACGAGGCCTCGGCGCGGGGCGACGGTGAGGGAGAGGTTCCCTTTTTCCGTACCGTACGCCGCGATGCCCTTCACCGGCGTGGTGTGCAGCTGTTTCGGTGCCCGCAGGCGGCGTTCGTCGAGGGAGTCGCCGACCGCGATACGGCACCACACGTCCCACTTGCCCGGGTCGAGATCGTGCAGGGGGAGCCGCCCGGCGGCCTCGGCCAGGGCGTCGGTCCGGCGGCGCACGGGCAGCGGCGCCTCGATCTCCGCGCCGCCGTCGCGGCGCCGCAGCACCGCCGTGGCCTCGACGTCGGTCGTCGTGGTGACCGCCAGCTCCAGCTCCAGTTCGGGAACCCGGCTGACAGCGGCTGCGGCAGTCGCGACCGGCGCGGGCCCGCCCGCCAGCCCGCCGCAGTGCACCGCCAGCGCCCCCGCCCCGCTGGTGAGGTACGGCGTCACGTACGGCGGCCCGCCCTTGACCGGCACGACGCGGGGCCCCGGCGGCTCCACCGTCGCGCCCGGTTTCGGGAGCAGTGGGCCCTCGCGCCTGATCTCGTCCGCCGTCATCACGGCGACGACGTCCCAGCGCCCCGCGGGCAGCGGGCCGCCGCCCGCAAGCGTCGCCAGGTCGATCTCGGCGGACATCTCCGGCACCTCGCCGTGCCAGGCCGCCACCTCGAACGGCACCCGGTACTCGGCCGCGCCGTCCCGCAGCCGCAGGACCAGCTCCGCCGACTGGTCCCAGGTGCCGAGCTCGGTCAGGAAGGCGTACCCGCGCACCCGCAGACGGCCGCCGCTCCACTCGACCGACTCCAGCCGCCGCCGCTGCCGCACCCGGTGCGTGATCTCGTAGCACGTCTCCGGGACGGCCAGCGCCGCGTCCCGGAACCCGGGGTAGAGCTGGAACGCCCGCGCACCCTCGACGGTCACCGGCGGCGGCGTCCCGTCCAGCCCGGACGGGACGACCCGGGCGAGCAGCTCGTCCAGGCCGTGGGTGACGCAGTGAGCGATCACCCGGCCGCGGGCGCCGAACCGTTCGGCGACGCCGTCGGTCCACCACGCCTCGAACAGCGCCCGCGCGCCGTCGCGGGTCGCGGCCTGCTCGGCGGCGTCCAGCGCCGGGTAGCGGCGGCCGAACCGGGAGAAGATCTCGTTCAGGAAGTGCCGGGCCATCAGCCGGTCGCGGTCGGGCCCCGGCGGCACCTGCTCGCCGACGAACCGCATCACCTCGCCGATGCACGCGAAGTGCCGGGCGGCGTCGGCGCCGCCCTGCTGCAGGACGCTCGTGCCGTCCTCGCGGTCGATCCAGTAGTAGCAGTCGTACTCGCCGACGACCGAGATGCCGTCGGCCGCGAAGTACGCCTTGGCCGCGAAGAGCTGGTCCTCGTGCGAGAACTGCCCCTCAGGGAACCGCAACCCGAGGCCTTCGACCAGCGACCGCCGGAACAGCTTCAGGACCGACAGCGAGTCGTACACGGGCGGATCGGGTGCCAGTACCGTCGTGCGCGGGACGTCGCGGTCGAAGCGGGGCGCCTTGCGTCCCACGCCCACGTACCGGCCGATCACCACGTCGGTGCCGTTCTCGTCGGCCATGGCGCACATCCGCTCCAGCGCCTCGCGCCCCAGGTGGTCGTCGGCGTCCAGGAAGAAGACGTACTCGCCGGTCGCCCGCTCGAGCCCGGTGTTGCGCGGCCCGCCCGGACCGCCCGAGTTGGGCTGGTGGACGACCCGGAGCTCCGGCCACCGCTCCGCCCACCGGTCCAGCTCCTCGGCGCTGCCGTCGGTGGACCCGTCGTCGACGGCGATGACCTCCATCGCGTCCCGGCCGATCGACTGGTCGTACACCGACCGCAGAGCCCGTCCCACGCTCGGCCGGCAGTTGAACACGGGCACGATCACGCTGACCTTCAGAGTGTCACCGCCTTCGACGGTCGGGGGTCCGAGCACGGGCCGCCGACCGGATCGAACGGTCACCAACCCTCACGGAAAGTGATCATCACACCTTCCGTCACTCCTTCACCATAGCCGCCGAATAGGCCACACCTTGCACCGATTCCGGCCCGGACCCCATATCACCGCGGATCGCGACCATCACACACCGTGACCAATACGAGCAAGCGAACGCGTCAGTCGCGCGGCGCGACCCGTTCGAGATCGTCCAGGGTGCCGGACATCACGATTCGCAGGTGCTGGGTCAGGTGCTCGACCGGCCAGTCCCACCACGCGACCGCCAGCAGCCGCGCGACATCCCGCCATGCGCCCGCTGGCGCCCGGCCACTGGATCGCCTACCACCATCCCGCCGTCCCGCCGGTCGCATAGTGGTCGGAAGCGGGTGCGACGCGGTCGCCCCGGGTGGCTCCGCGCTCTGCCGCCCAAGCGTGAAGGTGATCGACAGAAGAAGGCGGCCATGAGCGATCACCAGGAAGGGGCGTATTCTCCTCCGATCTCGCGGCGCGCCTGTCACCCGCGGGCACATTCACCCACACCACATATCCAAGCCGACCTTGCCTTCGGACCGGCTCATCCGAGGAGGAGCACCGTCCAGACGACGAGGTTGCCCAGCACGACCAGGCACATCGAGTACTGCAGGAACACGTGCTTCCGCCAGATGATCTTCGAGAGCGCGATCAGCTGGGTGCTGAGCACATGCCGGTTGCGCCGCCCGTCGCCCTGCTCCAGCGCGGCGACCAGCCCCTCGGGCGTCCACCGCCGCAGATGCCCGAAGTAGACGTAGTTGCGATGCCAGTTCCGTCGCGCGTCGCGGCGGTTGAGCTGCGGGAACACCGCCGCGCCCGCCAGCAGGATCGCGCCCACCAGCAGTCCCAGCCCCAGCCCGAACCACCACAGCTCCAGGCCGGAGAGGTGGACGGTCCGCCGGCCCGTCCGGGCGAAGACCACGACCATGCCCAGGATCGCGGTCTCCAGGGTGAGGATCACCGACGCCTTCGCGTCCACCTTGGCGGTCCAGTCGTGCAGCGCCCCGTGCACCCGCCACGCGTACGCCTCGAAGGACTCCTTCTCACCCTCCGGGGCCCGCCCGCTCTGATCCGATGTCTGCGTTGTCTGCGTCATCTCGCCGCCTCCGCCGCCGCCCGATTTCCTCTAGGACGCTCGGCGGCGGGCCGAGGGCGTCGGCGTCACCGGATTCTCCCCGCCGGGTAAGCCTTCCGGGGACCGGGCGAGAAGGAGGCGGCCCCGCGCCTCCGAAGAGGAGCAGGGCCGCGGACGAGGGGGATCAGGCCTTCTGGACGCCGGGGCGGCGGTCCTCCACGACGAAGGTGGCGCGGGTGGAGACCGGGGCGCCCGGGCGGGTCACGTACGGCAGCACCCGGAAGTCGCCCTGCCAGCGCTCGCCGTCCACGTTGACGCGCAGGTAGCCGCGCTGGGCGTTGAAGAACTTCATGTGCGGGTTGGCCGACAGGAACGTCCGGCCCAGGTCGTCGATGTCGGCGCCGTCGCCGCCGCTGGTGACGGACGTGCCGACGAACTCCGACGCGACGGTGGGAGACCCGGGGTCGTCGAAGTCCTTCTTGAGGTCCACGGCGTAGTTCTGGTGGCGGTCACCGCTGATCACCACCAGGTTGCGGACGCCGTGCTCGTGCGCGGCGGCCAGCACCTTGTTGCGGTCGGCGGCGTAGCCGTCCCACGGGTCCACCCACACGTCCTTGCCGGGCCCCGGGTCCCAGTCGGTCTCGGTCATCGGGACCTGGTTGCCGAGGATCTGCCAGCGGGCCCTGGACCGGTCGAACCCGTCCAGCAGCCAGCGCCGCTGCTCGTCGCCCAGGATGGTGCGGGAGGCGTCGAAGCGCTCGTCGCAGTCGCGGGTGCGGCCGGTGCCGTTGCCGTACGAGCACGCCTGGACGTCACGGTGGCTACGTGTGTCGATCATCGTGAACTCGGCGAGGCGGCCGTAGGCCAGCCGGCGGTGCAGCCGGATGTCCGGGCCCGAGGGGAGCTGGGCGCGGCGCAGCGGCAGGTTCTCGTAGAACGCCTGGAAGCCGGCGGCCTTGCGGCGGGCGAACTCGGCCGGGTCCGGGTTGGGGTGGCGGCCCATGATGACGGTGTCGTCCGCCCAGTCGTTCACCACCTCGTGGTCGTCCAGGGTGTGGATGAACGGGAACCGCGCGTGCGCCTTCTGCAGCGGAGCCTCGGCCTTGTAGAGGGAGTACTGGAGCCGGTACCGGGCCAGGTCGAAGGTCTCGGTGCCGAACTGCGGCGGCACGGTCACCCCGCGCCGGTTGTTGTTGGTGATCTCGTACTCGTACAGGTAGTCGCCGAGGTGGACGACGAGGTCGAGGTCCTCGGCGGCGATGTGGTCGTAGGCGGTGTAGTAGCCGTCCTGCCAGGCCTGGCAGGACGCGACCGCGAACGTCAGGTCGCGCGGCAGGGAGCCCGCCGCGGGCATGGTGCGGGTGCGGCCGACCGGGGAGAGCTCACCGGCCGCGCGGAAGCGGTAGAAGTACTCCCGGCCCGGCGCCAGCCCGGCGATCTCGGGGTGGACGGAGTGGCCCAGCTCGGGCGTGGCGACGGCGGAACCGCGCCGCACCACCTGCCGGAACCGCTCGTCGCGGGCCACCTCGTACTCGACGCGGATACGGCGGTCGGGCATCCCGGCCTTGCCGTCGGCCGCGAACGGCTCGGGCGCCAGCCGCGTCCACAGCACGAAACCGTCGGGGGACGGGTCGCCGGACGCGACGCCCAGCGTGAACAGCCCGGACTTGCGGAGCGTGTAGGCGTGCGCGGCGGAGCCGCCGAGCGCTCCGGTGCCGAGCAGGACGGCGGCCGTGCCGGCCCCGCCCCATCCAAGGAACCGGCGCCGCGACACCGGGTCGACATGCGAGGACATCAGACCTCCTGCTGAGTGGGGGATCTCAGGGTTGAGCGGGTCTTCTCAGGCGTCCTTCAGACCGGGGTCGCCGTTCTCGGTGACGAAGCTCCTGCGGGTGCTCACGGGGGCACCGGGGCGGGTCACGTACGGCAGGACGCGGAAGTCGGCGCGGCAGTGGTCCCGGGTGAGCGTGCACCGCAGGTAGCCGCGCTGGTAGCTGGTGAACCTGATGTGCTCGTTGGCGTCGAGCAGGTTGCGGCCGCCTTGGTCGAGGTCCTCGCCGTCCATCTTCGTGGAGATGGACGTGCCGACGAACTCGACGCCGATGGTGCGCGAGCCCGGGTCGTCGAAGTCGAGCCTGAGGTCGGCGGCCATGTGCCGGTGCATGTCGCCGGTCAGGACGACGGGGTTGCTCACCTTCCGCTCGACCAGCTCGTCGAAGAGGCGGTCGCGGGCGGGCTTGTAGCCGTCCCAGAAGTCCATGACGAAGGCGCGGCCGTCGCCGGGCACGGTGTCGACCTGGGTGACGGGGATCTGCTGCGGGATGATGTTCCACCGCGCCCGGCTGCGGCCGAGGCCCTCGTACAGCCAGGCCTCCTGCTCGTCCCCGAGGACGGTGCGGCCGGGCAGCAGCCGGTCGGCGCAGTCGCTCGTCCGGTCGCCGCACGCCTGGTCGGCGCGGAACTGGCGGGTGTCGAGCACGTGGAACCCCGCGAGCCGTCCGTAGCCGAGGCGGCGGTAGAGGCGCGCGTCGGTTCCCGACGGCTTGTTCGGCAGGCGCAGCGGAAGGTACTCGTAGAACGCCTGCGCCGCGGCGGTCTTGCGCTGCGCGAATCCGGCCGGGTCCTCGTTGGCCTTGGGGATGTCGCCGACCCAGTTGTCGTCGATCTCGTGGTCGTCCCAGACCACGACGAACGGGTGCGCGGCGTGCGCGGCGAGGATGTCGGGGTCGAAGCGGTGCAGCGCGTGCCGCAGCCGGTACTGGACGAGGTCGTACGGCTCGGGCCGCAGCTCCGGGGCGACCGGGGTGTTGCGGACGCCGCCGTTGGCGTCGATCGGGTTCTCGTAGATGTAGTCGCCGAGGTGGAAGACGACCGCGAGGTCCTCTTCCGACAGGTGCCGGTAGGCGGTGTAGAAGCCCTCGAACCAGGCCTGGCACGACACGGCCGCGAAGCTCAGGCTCCGCAGGTCCGCCCAGGGCGGCGGCGCGGTGCGGGTGCGTCCCACGGGGCTCAGCCCGCCGCGCACCCGGAACCGGTAGAAGTACTCGCGCGCCGGTTCCAGGCCGCGCACCTCCACGTGCACCGAGTGGCCCAGCTCCGGTACGGCGAACGTGCGGCCCCGGCGCACCACGCGGCGGAAACGGTCGTCGGCCGCCACCTCCCAGCCGACCTCCACCTTGCGCGGCGGCATGCCGCCCGACCCGTCCACGGCCAGCGGCTCGGGGGCGAGCTTCGTCCACAGCACGACGCCGTCCGGCCACGGATCGCCGGAGGCCACGCCGAGCGCGAACGGGTCGGACGCGAAGCGCGGCTCCGCCCACGCCCTGCTCGGCGAGAACCCGGCCGCGGCGGCGCCGAGCCCGAGCGCGCCGCCCGCGAGGATCAGCTCACGTCTGCCGAGGCCGCGGGCATGGGGACGTGCGGTACCTGTCATTCGCTGCTCCTGGGGGGCGCGGGGAGGGGTGACCGGGAAGGTCAGGGGGTGTCGGGGACGCGCAGGACGACGGGCCCGAACAGGCCGGAGACACGCTGCCCCTCGAACACGAAGTGGGTCGGGCTGGTCTCGTCGAGGTGCGGGGCGAGGGTGCCGTACACGACGATCTCGATGTCGTTCGTCCCGCCGGGGCGCAGCGCCGCCCGGTCGAGGGTGAAGCGGTACGGGGCGCAGACGCGGACACCGCAGCCCGTGCCGTTGACGGTGACCTCGGCGGTGCCGCGCACCCGGCCGAGGTCGAGCACGACATCGCCCGCGATGTCGCCCGTCCCGGCGGGGATCTCGACGCGGCGGCGGTAGCGGACGCCGCCGCTGTATCCGGCGAGGCCGTGGTCCTCCCAGTCGCCGAGCCCGATGGTGCCGGGGCCGGGGGTGAAGCGGACGGGCCCGGCCAGCGCCGCCCCGCCCGTACGGCCGGGTCCGGTCAGGACGTGCAGTTCGGCGGTGCGCACGCCTCCCCCGGGCAGCGCGCAGTCCGGCTGCGGCGCTTCGATCGGTTCGCCGTCGAGGAAGGCGGCGGTGACCTCGCCGTGCACGTCGACCGTCATGCGCGTCGCGCCCGGCGGCACCGCGAACGCGAAGCGTTCCAGGCGGGGGCCGCCGCGGCCGGGCACCGCGAACTCCGCGGGCAGCACCGTCCCGTCCGCGGCGTCTTCGGCGTCTTCGAGCCAGGCGGCGCCGGGCAGCGGATGCGGGCGGCGGCGCAGGTGCAGGGCCGCCGGGTCGCCGTGCTGCACGCGGCCCGGCACGACCGGCACGGGCTCCCCGTCCCGGTCGGCGCGCCACTCCGCCCCCGGACCGGACACGACCGGGCCGTCCACCAGCACGGCGGGCGCCGCGCCGCCCGCCGTGAGGACCAGCGCCAGCTCCGCGCCCCCGTGCCCGGTCACGTCGTAGCGGCCCACCCGCGGCGCCTCCTGCTCGGCGTACGGGTCGAAGCCGCCCTGGCGGCCCAGCTCCGCGCCGTCCACCAGGATCCGGCACGGCGCCGGCGAGGCCACCTGGAGCGTTCCGTGCGCACCCTCGGGGAGCCGGATCGTGAACGCGACCGTGGACCCGCCACGGGACGCCTCCGAAACGGTGATCCACTCCGGTCGCCGGTAGCGCGCCGGGTCGGTGACGACGGCGAGGTGCGCACGCGGCCGCACGTCCTCGGCAAGCCGTGGCGGCGGATATTCGAGCCTCAACTCCAGGTCGTACTCCCCCGGCGCGAGCGGCGCCCTCGCCACGGCCAGATGACCGTGGTCGTCCAAGGGCGTCGGCGCCCCGTCCACCAGCAGCGTCTTGACGGCGGCGGCGCCGACCGCCGGGAACCCTCCCGGCGCGGGCACCGTCAGGCGGGTGCGGAACACCGCCCGCCGTTCCCCACCAACCTGGCCGAGATCGAGGAACTCCTCCGGCACGTGCCCCTTCGGGCCGAGAAACGCCCGGTGAACAGCGTCCTTGCGGATTCCCCTGGTCACGGACCAGATCGCCTCATGCCAATGCGTGCCGTCGGACGACCAGAGGCCGTGCGGGCCGAAGGTGGCGTGCACCCGCGTCCACTCAGGGTCGTCCCCGGCGCGGTGGAGCAGTTCCCAGCGTTCGAGCGCGACCGGCTCGCCGGACGGCCGGGCGAAGTCGCCCCAGGTGTTGTCGAGCGTCGGGACGAGCTCCATCTCCCAGGTCGAGCCCAGGTCGACTTCGCGGTACGGAGGCCGCGGCGGCGGCTCGGCCTCCCCGTCCGCCTCCCCGGGGAAGACCAGCAGCGCCGCGGGACCGTCGTCGAACGGGACGACCAGCTCCACGCCGCCGTCCACCTCCGTCGACGGAAGCCTGCGCGGCACGCCGTCGAAGACGCCGACCGCGTACACGGGCCCCGCCACGTCCCGCACACGCACCGGCATGTCACGCAGGTAGCGGTCGGGGTCGAAGTCGTAGGTCACGTCGATCCAGCCGAGGTCGGCGCCGCGCTCGTCCGGGCGCTCCACCGACACGCGGCTCGCCATCGACGGGGAAGCGGTCAGGAACACCAGCGTCGCGCCGTCCACCTCACGCACGAGCGCGGGCACGGGCGCCTCCACCCGCCGCTCGCCGTCCAGCCGTTCGTCCAGCGCGGCGGCGTCCGGGACGGTCTCCACCAGCCCGGCCAGCCGGGCCACGGCCGCGTCCGCGTCCGGATCGCCGACGCCCTCGCGGGGCGGCGGCCCGACCGCGATGACCCGGCCGCCCGCATCGGCCAGCTCGGCGAGGCGCCGCGCCGTCTCCCCCTCCAGCACGGTGCAGGCGGGCAGCAGGACGGTGCGGTACGACTCGTCCGCGACGGTCAGCCGCCCGTCCACGACCCGGGCCCGCCCCACCGAGTCGTCGTCGATCACGTCGGCGTCGACGCGGAGCCGGTCCAGCGCCCCGGGCACCATCCGGAACCACGCCATGTCCCCGACCAGCGACCGGTAGACCTCCTGCGCCCGCTCCGCCTCCGCGTCGACCCCGTCCAGCCTGCTCCCCGCCTGCGCGGTCGCAGTCGGGAACAGCACGGCCGCATCGCACGCGTGCCGTCCCAGCGACAGCGCCGCGCACAGCCTGGTGACGGCGTCGGCGAAGACGCGGTGGTGCGCCCAGTACGGCTGCCGCCAGTCCGTGGACGGAGGCGCCCACTCCCACCAGCCCGCCTTCGTCGTGTAGTAGACCGCGTGCGGGTTGTAGAGGGTGGCGCCCGCCCGCAGCCAGGGCAGCAGCCAGTCGAAGGTCTCCTCCAGGGTGCCGCCCCACCCGCTGGAGTGGAACGCCTCGATCCACACGCGGTCGCGGCCGTACAGGTGCGCCAGCGAGGAGTGAACGCGGGCGTCTCCGTGGTGGTCGGAGCCCGGCGCCCCGAACCAGCGGTGCGTCCGGGCATAGTCGGCGTACAGGCGCACGCCGTCCACGGGCAGCCCGGCCCGCGCCGGATCCTGCTGGTCGCAGCCGTGCACCAGACCGTGCCTGCCGTGCCACTCCGCCAGCGGACGGAAGAACGCCTCCTCCGCCAGCTCCGCCCGCGTGAGGTGGTAGTCGCGGCGGAACCCGCCCCCGCCTCCCCCTCTCCCCCACAGGGCGTCCAGGTACGGGACGGGGTCGTAGCCGCGCCGCCGCTCGAACTCCTCGGCGAAGCGGGCCGACCACGTGGGCAGCGACGGCAGCTCGTCCTGGAACGACCCCACGATGACCGAACCGAGACGGTGCCCGAGCCTCCGCTCGAACTCGCCGTGCACCCGGTCCAGCAGCACCGCGCACGCCTCCGCCGACAGGTAGTCGAACCCCCGCTGGGCGGAAGAGCCGCCGGGCTCCAGCCACAGGCCCGCGAACTCCGGCCGCTCCCGCACCAGCCGTGCCTGCAGATCGGCGCCGGAGAAGCCGAGCTGGTCGTAGAACCACAGCGACGTCCCGAGCGCGGCGGCGTCGGCGCAGACCCCGTCCAGCAGCTCCCACCAGGCGTCGCCGAAGAACGCCGGCTCGTCGGCGTCGGCGCCGAACATCGGCCCCGACGGCGCCAGGTTCAGGATCACCAGGTTGTGGACGCCGCCGTCGGCGAAGCGCTCCAGCTGATCGCGCAGCCGCCGCCGGTCCAGCCGCTCGCCGCTCCACCACCAGATCGGCGCCGGGGAGAACGCGCGCGGCGGCGCCTCCAGCACGGCCCTCAGCCGCGGCGGGATCACCGGCTCATCCCCGCCCCCCACTCGCCTCCGGGGCGCCTTTCAGGCGCCGCCTTCCCTCCTCACTCCTTCGTCGCTCGTCAGTCCAGGCGACGCCGCGCCCCTCCGGCTCGCTCATCCCTGCCCCCCACTCGCCTCCGCCGGGGTGCCCCTCCGGCTCGCTCATCCCTTGAGCCCGCTGGCGAAGCCCTTGATGACGTACCGCTGAAGCACCAGGAACACCACGATGATCGGCAGCGCGGCCAGCACCAGCCCGGCGAACACCAGGCCGTAGTCCGAGACGTACTGGCCGACGAACGCGAAGATCCGCACCGGGACCGTCTCCCGCGCCGAACCGCCCAGGTAGAGCAGCGGCGTGAAGAAGTCGTTCCAGATGAACACGGCGTTGAGGATCAGCACCGTGCCGGTGATCGGGCGCAGCAGCGGGAACACCACCCGGGTGAACGCCTGAAGGTGGCCCGCGCCGTCGATCAGCGCGGCGTTGGCGTAGTCGCCCGGCAGCGCCCGGATGAACCCGGTGTAGAGGAAGATCGTGAACGGCAGCTGGATGCCGGTGTAGAAGACGATCATCCCCTGGTAGGTGCCGAGCAGCCCCGCCGAGTCGACCAGCTTGAACAGCGGGATCATGCCGAGCTGGAACGGCAGCACGATGCCCAGCAGGAACAGCACGTACAGCCCGAACCCGAGCCTGGTCGCCTGCCGCGCCAGGAAGTAGGCGGCGAACGACCCGATCGCGATCAGCGCGACCAGGCTGGCCACCGTGATGAGGGTGCTGTTGAGCAGCGCCGACCCGAGCGAGGCCCGCTGCCACGCGTCGGCGAAGTTGCCCAGCTCCGGCGAGGTGGGCGGTGACAGCGGCGCCTCCGCGATCTGCCGCTTGTCCTTGAGGGACAGCGTGATCAGCGCGTACACGGGGAACAGGAACACCACCGCGGCGCCGATCATCACGATCTCCAGCAGGAACGTCCGGAACCCGTACCGGAAACTCATGACGTGACCTCCCGGCCCCGCAGGTAGAAGATCTGCACCATCGACACCGCCGCCACGAACAGCGCCAGGACCAGCGCGATCGCCGTGCTGTAGCCGAAGTTGCCGAACACGAACGCCTGCTTGTAGAGCACCGTGGACAGCGTCTCGCTGGCGTGCCCGGGACCGCCGTTGGTGGCCGCGTACACCTGGTCGAACAACTTCAGCCCGCCGATCGTCGACAGCATCACGTTGATCGTCACGGCGGGCGCCAGCAGCGGCCAGGTCACGTTCCGGAACCGCTGCCACCGCCCGGCCCCGTCGATCATCGCGGCCTCGTGCAGCTCCTCCGGGACGCCCTCCAGCCCGGCCAGGAAGATGACCATCGAGTACCCGGCGAACTGCCAGACGACCATCCCGGCCACCGACCACAGGGCCAGCGAAGGATTCCCGAGCCAGTCCTGCCGCAGCCCGCCGAGCCCGACCGCCCCGAGGATCCCGTTGAGCCCGGCGTCCGGCGCGGGGTTGTAGACGTACTTCCACAGGAACGCCACCATCACCGGGCTGACCACGGCGGGCGCGAAGAAGACCACCCGCAGCACGGCCCGCGACCTGATCCTGGTGTGCACGCCGAGTGCGAGCAGCAGCCCGATCCCGTTCTGCACGAGCACGATCGCGACGGTGAGCAGCAGCGTGTTGACCAGCGACCCGCGGGCGGCGTCGTCCTCCAGCAGCCGCTGGAAGTTGGCCAGGCCGTTGAACGAGCGGTCCCCGATGCCGTTCCAGTCGGTGAACGCCACGGCCACGCCGCTCACGCTCGGGTACAGCACCACCAGCGCGTACACGGCGAGGGCGGGCGCGGCGAACCACCACGGCGGCGACAGGAACCCGCCCCGCCGCCGCCGCCGGGAAGGTCGGCTGTCGGCTCGGCTCCCCCGAGCACTGAGCACCTCTGCCACCTGCTACTGCTTCCGGTAGGTCTCGTCGAGCTTGGCGAGCGCCCGGGGGATGGTGGTCCTGCCGCCGAGGAGTTCCTGGACGACCGCGAAGTGGGCGGGCTGGACCTCGGCGTTCGGCCAGGCCTGGTCCATGAACGGGACGGCCTTGTTCCCGTCGATGAAGGGCAGGAAGTCCTTCAGGACCGGGTCGATCTTCGAGCTGGAGTCGCGGACGAGGGGGACGCAGGCGACCGCCTCGGCCCAGGCGTTGATGTTCTTCTGCTGGCCGAGGTAGTCGATGAACGCCTTGGCCGCGTCCCGGTTCTTGCCGCGGGCGCTGACGCCGAGGCCGACGACCACGCCCGCCGGGATCCAGACGCCGTTCGCGTCGTCGGCGCCGGGCACGGGGAACATCGACAGGTCGTCGGGGCCGGCGGCCGCCTTGCGGAAGTCGGGCAGCACCGCCGACACCTGGATCGCCATCCCGGCCTTGCCGGTGGCGACCATCGAGGTCTGCTGCTCGAAGGTGGTGCCGTTGGGGTTGTCGTTGAAGAACCCGCGCTTCTGGAGGTCGAGGTACATGGTGAAGGCGTCCGACCAGCCGGAGTTGGCGAAGGTCGCCGAGCCCGCCTGCATCTGCGCGTCGAACTGCGGGTTCTTGGCGTAGACGGTGGACGGCACCAGCGCGTAGGTGATCAGCTGGGTGACCCATTGGGTCTGCGCGCCCAGCGCGATCGGCACCTTCCCCTTCTTCTTGATCTTGTCGCAGGCGTCCAGGAACTCGGTCCAGGTCTTCGGCGGCGCCTCGATCCCGGCCTCCTGGAAGACCTTCTTGTTGTAGATCGCGCCGATGACGCTGGACCCGGCGGAGTAGATGAAGGTCTTGCCGCCCTGCTGGTAGGCGGGCTTGAAGTTGGCCGGGATGTTCTTCGTCCACGCCTGGTCGGACAGGTCGGCCAGCAGCCCGGCCTTGGCGATCTGCGCCATGCTCATCGCGCTGCCGTTGCCCGGATAGACCACGTGCACGTCGGGCGCCGCGCCCGCGCCGAGCTGGGTCCGCACCGAGGTCTGCACCTGGTCGGTGGGCGCGTACGAGGTGCTGAACTTCGCCTTCGTGTAGCCCTTGACGAGCAGGTCGAGCGGCTTCTGCTGGTCGGCGACGCCCACCAGGCGCAGCGTCCCGCCGGAGCCGCCGGACGAGCCGCCGCAGGCCGCCAAAGCCCCGGGCAGGGCGGTGACGGCGGCGGCGCCGCCGGCGAGCCGGAGAAAGCCGCGGCGGCCGACGGGCGTTCCGCGCGATGACGATGTCATGTGTCCTCCTCAGGGTCGCGGCCCGTCCGGGCCGCGCCGTCCGTCCCGGTCGCGGGACGGGTCACTGCTCCTTCCGCGGCGCCGCCGCGGTGAAATGGAACTCTCCGGATGTGATCCGGCAGCGGAGCGTCCCGGGCTCCGTGCCGGTGACGCGCACGCCCTCCGCCTCGGCCGCCGCGACGCCGCCCTCCCGCACGCCGCCCGGGTCGGCCGTGGGGATGTGCACGGTGGCGGCGGCGCCCGGCGGGACGGTCACCTCCAGCCGGAGCAGGCCGTCCCGCACGCTCCAGCCGGCGGCGACCCGGCCGCGCACCGACTCGTAGGTGGCGCGGGCCGCGTCGAGGGAGCCGGGGCGGGGGCGGACGAGCAGGTCGCGGTAGCCGACCGAGTCCGGAGCCTGGTCGAGCCCGGCGACGCCCCGGTACAGCCATTCGCCGACCGAGCCGAGCGCGTAGTGGTTGAACGAGTTCATCGCCGCGGCCTGGAAGCCCCGCTCGGGGGTGTAGCCGTCCCAGCGCTCCCAGATGGTCGTGGCGCCGTGCCGCAGCGGGTACAGCCAGGACGGCGGGTCGGTGCGTCGCAGCAGGGCGTGGGCGAGGTCGGCGCGGCCGTGCGCGTCCAGGACGGGGGCGATCAGCCCGACGCCGAGGAAGCCGGTGGTGACGCCCGGTCCGGCCTCCTCGACGAGGGCGGCGAGGCGTTCGGCGGCGCGCGGGACGAGTCCGGCCGGGAGCAGGTCGAACGCCAGCGCCAGGAGGTAGGCGGTCTGGGTGTCGCCCTCGATCCTCCCGTCGGGCGTCACGAACCGTTCGGTGAAGGTCTTGCGGATGTGGCGGGCGAGCGCGCCGTAGTGCTCGGCCTCCTCGGCGCGGCCGACGACCGCGGCGGAACGGGCGGTCAGGTCGGCGCTGCGGGCGAAGTAGGCGGTGGCGACGACCTCCCGGGGAGTGGGCGCGGGGGCGAGCCAGTCGGCGAAGTGGGGGCCGACGCGGCGCGTCCAGATCAGGTCGGGGTTGTGCCGGTGGACGAAGTCGACCCAGGCGGTCATGGCGTCGATGTTGCGTTCGAGGACGCGCTCGTCGCCGTACACGAGGTAGAGGTGCCAGGGGACGAGGACGCCGGCGTCGCCCCAGCCCGGGGCGCCCTCGTCGGCGACGCCGGGCAGCCGCGGCGCGACGTTGGTGAAGCCGCCCTCGGGCGACTGGGCGCCGCGGACCTCGCGCAGCCAGCCGTCGAAGAACGCGGCCACGTCGGCGTTGAGGCAGGCGGTGGGGAGGAAGACCTGGGCGTCGGCGAGCCAGCCGAGTCGTTCGTCGCGCTGCGGGCAGTCGGTCGGGACGCTGACGAAGTTGGACCGCTGGCCCCAGGCGATGGCGTGGTGGAGTCGTTCGACGTCGGGGTCGGAGCAGGTGAACTCGCCCGTCCAGGGGGTGTCGCTGTGCAGGACGACGCCGGTGATGTCGGCCTCGCCGAGGTCGTCCAGGCCGGTGACCTCGGCGTAGCGGAAGCCGTGGCAGGTGAGGCGGGGCTCGAAGACGGTCTCGGCGTCGTCCCCGGCGATGAGGACGTCGGTGGCGTCGGCGGTGCGCAGGTTGGCGGTGTAGAGGCGGCCGTCGTCGTCCAGGGCCTCGCCGTGGCGGACGGTGACGCGGGCGCCGGGGGTCAGGCCGCGCGCGGTGAGGCGGACGCGGCCGGCGAAGTTCTGCCCGAAGTCGACCAGGTGGGCGCGGTCGCCGAGGCGGGTCACGCGGCGCGCCGGCAGTTCCCGTACGGCGCGCACGGGCGGCGCGACGGAGGCGGTGAGGAGGTCGTGGTCGCGTCCGGCGATCTCGGCGGGCCGCCAGGCGCCGTCGCGGTCGCCGGTGAAGCCGGGCCGGTCCCAGCCGGGGGTCTCGCGGCGCAGGTCGTGGCATTCCCCCTTGAGCAGATCGGCGTAGCGGACGGGGCCGCGGGCCGTCCTCCACCGCTCGTCGGTGGCGATGGTCTCGGTGGTGCCGTCGGCGTACTCGACGTGCAGTTCGGCGAGGAACTGCGGGTAGGTGCCGTAGTGGGCGCCGGGGCGGCGCGGGTCGAAGCCGGTGAAGCCGCTCCACCAGCCGTCGGCGACGGTGGCGGCGAGGACGTTCTCGCCGGTGCGCAGCAGCGCGGTCACGTCGTGGACCTGGTAGTCGACGCGGTCGCGGTAGTCGGTCCAGCCGGGGGCGAGTTCGTGGTCGCCGGCGCGGGTGCCGTTGAGCCGCGCCTCGTAGACGCCGCGGGCGGTGACGTAGAGGCGGGCGCGGACGGCCGGGCCCGGGGCGGTGAACACGCGGCGCAGGCGGACGGCTGGTTCGAGGCCGTGGTCGGCGAGGGCGAGTTCGCCATCTTCGGGGGCGTCCACGACGTCGAGGTCGGAGCGGTCGTGGGTGATCCAGGCGGCGGTCCAGGCGGGCTCGCCGCCGCCGGTGGTGGTGGTGGCGGCGAGCTTGCCGGTCTCGAACCACGATCCGGCCTCGCGGGCGGTGCCGTCCCGGCCGGTGAGGGCGACGGTCCAGGTGTAGCGGGTGCGGGGGCGCAGGGCGGGCCCGGCGTAGCGGACGGCGACGGCCGGCGGGTCGTTCACCTCGCCGGTGTCCCAGACGACCTCGCCGTCGCCGGTGCGGACGCGGACCCGGTACGCGGCGGCCGCGTCGCCCCGGTGCGGGGAGGCGGCGCGCCAGGACAGCAGCGGCGCGGCCTCGTCCACTCCCAGGGGCTCGGGGCGGTGTTCGCAGCGAAGTCCGTAAGGCTCCAGACCCGGTTCCACGCCGTCTCCGATCTCCAGGACCACGCAGGCTCATGTGAAGATAACGCGATCAAGTGCGAAGAAGAGCGTAGAAGTGCCCGGTTATCGTGTCAAGAGAGGGTCATGATCACCTTTGGCACCGGTCTTCTCCCAGCACAGGACCGGTGTGATATCGCCACACGGGGTGACGTTAGGTGGTCGCGACCTCGTACCGGACCTTGTGCTCGTCGAGATCGCGCAGCGCCTCGGCGCCGGCCCCGTCGTCCACGATCAGCAGGTCGAACGCCGACAGCGGCGCCACCCGGTGCAGCGCCACCCGGCCCAGCTTGGTGCGGTCGACCAGCAGCACACTGCGGGCGGCCGAGCGCAGCATGGCCCGCTTGACCGACACGATGTGCTGCTCCTGGTGGTAGGCGAACCCGCCCGAGACGGCCGAGGTCGACACGAAGCACAGGTCCACGCTGAGCGCCTCGATCGCGTCCGCGCAGGAGGCGCCGAGGAAGGAGTTGTGCAGCGGGTCGTGGTCGCCGCCCAGCGCCACCAGCCGCGGCTCCGGCTCGGCCGCCAGCAGGTTGATGATCTCCAGGAAGTTGGTGACCACGGTGAGCGGCGCGACCCCGGGCAGCAGCCGGGCCAGCTCCAGCGCGGTCGTGGAGTCGTCCAGCATGATCGCCATGCCCGGCTCGACCAGCTCCCGCGCCCGCGCGGCGATGGCCTCCTTGGCGGCCCGCATCGAGGTCATCCGGTAGGCGACGTTGCTCTCGAACACCCGGGACGGCTGCGCGGTCACCCCGCCGCGGTACTTGCGGACGATGCCGCGCCGCTCCAGCTCGTCCAGGTCGCGGTGCACGGTCATCAGGCTGACCCCGAACCGCTCGGCCAGCTCGGCGGCGGTCACCGACCCCGCGGCCAGCACATGCCCGGTGATCTGCTCGCGGCGCCGTTCGGGCGCGCCGCGCCCGCTGCCGTCCGCGCCCGTCACCGTCCGTGCCCAATCCGGTCCGTGCCCATGTTCCGGTCCTTCCGTGGCCGCGCCCCGAGACAACGCCATGGACGAGATAACGCCATGGAGGTATAAATTCACACCCGCAGCTGGGAAATCTCGTGCAGCATAGCGCGCGTCTCCGCGGGACGCGGCGGCCCGCCTCGGCGATCCTTAGCGATCAGTTGGCCGGTCGGCCATCCACGCCACCACCGGGCGCCGCGCGGCCCGGGTTGGCTTGGGCGGCCAGGTGACGGGAGGTGCCCGCCCTGGGCCTCAAGGAGGGGCCAGTGTCTCCACGCCCACAACCGCATACCCGCCCGCGCGCGCGTTCTCATCGAGGCTCGCGCTTCGGCCGCCCGGTCGCCGCGCTCGGACTGGCGGCGGCGCTGGTCGCCGGCACCGCCGTGCCCGCGCTCGCCGCGCCGCCCCCCGCGCCGCCCCCGCCGCCCGCCGTGCCGCCCGACCCCGCCTCGCCCGTCGCCCGCGAGGCCGACCGGCTCCTGCTGGGGACGCAGCGCGCCGCCGCGACCGCCGGGACCTCGCTGGAGACCGAGCGCACGACCCGCCCGGTCGCGCCCGGCACCGCGCTGACCTCGTTCGACCGGCTGGACGCCAAGGGCTGGCTGCGCGCCGACCAGCTCAACGTCGACTTGGGAGCCCCCATCCGCGTCGGCGCGGAGGGTCGTCCCCCCGCGATGACGCGCCCGGGTTACCTGTCACCCGGCGCGGTCTCCTCGGTGGAGCCGCTGTCCGAGCAGGCCGGACGGGCCGGGGCCATCGCCGGAGTGAACGGCGACTTCTTCGACATCAACAACACCGGCGCCGCCAACGGCCCCGCCGTGGACGGCGGGAAGCTGGTCAAGTCCGCCCGGCCCGGCTGGCCCGCCGGGACGGCCGGGGTCGGCGCCGACGGCCTCGGCCAGATCGCCGACATCCTGCTGGACGGCGAACTCACCCTGCCGGGCGGCCGCAAGGTCCCGCTCGACCAGTTCAACGCCCACACCGTGAAGAAGGACGGCATCGGCGCGTTCACCTCCCTGTGGGGCACCGCCACGCGCGGCCGCTCCCTCGCCGACGGCGCCCAGCGCGTCGCCGAGGCCCTCGTGGTGAACGGCAAGGTCGTCTCGGTCGGTGACGCACCCGGCTCGGGCGCGATCCCGGCGGACGGCTTCGTGCTGCTCGGCCGCGAGGCCGGCGGCGACCTGCTGCGCACGCTGAAGCCCGGCGACGCGGTGACGATGGCGTACAAGGCGCGCTCGTCGGCCGAGGACCCGGCCTTCGCCGTCGGCGGCAACCAGATCCTGGTCAGGGACGGGCAGGTGCAGCCGATCACCGACCCCGCCGCCCATCCCCGCACCGCCGTCGGCTTCACCGCCGACGGCCGCCGCATGCTCCTGATGACGGTGGACGGCCGCCAGGTCGACAGCCGCGGCGTCACCCTCGCCGAACTGGCCGGGCTCATGAAGGAGGCCGGCGCGCACAACGCGATCAACCTGGACGGCGGCGGCTCGTCCACGCTGCTGGCGCGCGAGCCCGGGCAGGCGCGCGGGCAGGTCGAGAACCAGCCGTCGGACGGCGCCGAACGCCCCACCCCCAACGGCATCGGCCTGTTCGCCAAGGGCAGCGGCAGGCTCAAGGGGTTCTGGGTGGAGCCGGCCGCCGATCCGGCGCAGGCGCCCGGTGTCGGCCCGACCCGCGGCGGGCGTCCCGACCGCGTGTTCCCCGGCCTGACCCGCACCCTGGTCGCGCGCGGCCACGACGAGGCCCACGGCCCGGCCGCGGGCGACCCGCGCTGGACCGCCGCCGGGCCGCAGGGCACGGTGAACGGCGACGGCGTCTTCCGGGGCCGCAGGGCGGGCGCCGTCACGGTCTCGGCCGTCGACGGCGGGGCCCGCGGCCGGGTCACGCTGACCGTGCTCGGCGAGCTGGCCCGCATCGGCGCGACCGTCGACCGGGTCACGATCCCGGGGCAGGACGGCACCGGCACGTTCGGCGTCGTCGGCTTCGACCGGGACGGCTTCACCGCGCCCATCGAGCCGTCCGACACCAAGCTGACCTACGACACCTCGCTGCTGGACATCAGGCCCGGCGACGGCGGCGCGTTCACCGTCGCCCCGCGCAAGGCGTCCGGCTCCACGCTCGTCACGATCGAGGTCAAGGGGCACAGGACCGCCCTGCCGATCAGCGTCGGCCTGGAGCAGCGGACCATCGCCGACCTCGACGACGGCGCGCAGTGGCGGTTCGGGTCGGCGCGCGGCTCCGGCAAGGTCGAGCCGGTCGCCGAGGGCCGCACCGGCGCCGGGCTGCGGCTGTCGTACGACTTCACCCAGTCCACCGCGACCCGCACCGCCTACGCCTACCCGCCCCAGCCCATCAGGATCGACGGGCAGCCGCAGGCGCTCGGCGCCTGGGTTTACGGGCACGACAAGGGCGAGTGGACGGCGTTCACCATCACCGACGCCAACGGCCAGACCTACTCCCTGTACGGCCCGTACATCCGCTGGAACGGCTGGCGCTACATCGAGATGGCCGTGCCCGGCTCGGTCGCCTACCCGATCCAGGTGAACCGCTTCTACACCATCGAGACCGGAGCGAACCGGCAGTACACGGGCGAGGTCCTGATCGACGACCTGGTGGCCAAGGTGCCGCCCTCGGTGGACGCCCCGCCCGCGCAACCCGCCCCCGCCGACCCGATCGTGATCCGCGACGGCACGGCCGACGGCAGGAGGTGGCGGTTCGCGGTCGTCTCGGACGCCCAGTTCGTCGCCGCCGACCCCGACAGCGTCTACGCGCAGCGGGCCCGCCGCACGCTCCGCGAGGTGCTCGCGGCCAGGCCCGACTTCCTGGTCATCAACGGGGACTTCGTCGACACCGGCGGCGAGGCCGACTTCGCACTGGCCAAGAGGATCCTGGACGAGGAACTGGGCGGGCGCCTGCCCTACCACTACGTCCCGGGCAACCACGAGATCTACGGGCCCGGCACCATCGACAACTTCCGGAAGGCCTTCGGCGAGCCGTCGCGGACGTTCGACCACAAGGGCACCCGGTTCGTGCTGCTGGACTCCTCCACCGGCACCTACCGGACCAGCTCGTTCGACCAGCTCCGCACGCTGCGGACGGCGCTGGACGGCGCCCGCGGCGACCGGTCGGTCGGGTCGGTCGTGGTGTTCGGCCACCACCCTGCCCGCGACCCGCTCCCGGCGAAGAACAGCCAGCTCGCCGACCGCAAGGAGGCCGCGCTGCTGGAGCGGTGGCTGGCGGAGTTCCGCTCCGGGACCGGCAAGGGCGCCGCCGTGGTGAACGCCCACGTCGGCGTCTTCAACGCCTCCCGGGTGGACGGCGTGCCGGCGTTCATCAACGGCAACTCCGGCAAGAACCCGGCCGCGCCGCCCTCCGAGGGCGGCTTCACCGGCTGGACGATGTTCGGCGTGAACCCGCCCGCGCCGCCGTCCCGGACGGGCCGGGCCCTTCCCGAGTGGCTCCAGGCCGAGGTCCGCCCGCACGTGGACGAGCTCACCCTCGCGGCACCGCGGCAGGTCCCGTCCGGCACGGCCGCGGACGTCACCGCCACGCTGCGGCAGCACGGCCGGGACATGCGCCTGGCCTACCCGATGAGCGCCGACTGGAGCGGCTCGCCGAACCTCCACATCGGCAGCGCGCGGACCGCCGACCGGCGGCACGCCGCCGCGTTCGACCCCGCGACCGGGAAGCTGACGGCGCTGCGTCCCGGCACGGTGACGCTCACGGTCAAGGTCAACGGCGTCACCCGGGAGGTGGGCATCACCGTCACGGGCTGACCCCTGGTCAGCGGGACGCGCGATGAGCGCTGGGCGTCGCGCCGTACACGCGTTTGAACGCGACGCTCAGCGCGAACTCGTCGGCGCCGGGGACGGTCCCTGAGGGCTCAGACGCCCGAGGGCAGGGTCTCCAGCTCGTCCTGGACGCCCTCCTCCTGGTGCAGCGGCTCCAGGGCCGAGGTGCGGCGGAACCAGCAGAGCGCGTCGTAGCGGTCGGCGAGCCTGGTGGGGACGTGGTTGCGGTGGTCGCGGGTGGGGTCGTACACGACGCCGATCGCGCGGTGGCCGCGGGTGGCGTTGAGCCAGGACGCCTCCGGGCAGTCGGCGAAGACGAACAGGCCGTGCTCGACGCCCGCCTCGGCCAGCAGGTCCTCGGTGCTGCCCCGGTGCGGCCGGGGCACGGTCATGACCTCCCACGGGTCGCCCCAGCCGGTGGCGGCGACCACCTCGCCGCAGCCGCCGGCGAATCCGACGGCGACGACCTGGTCGCGGCCGTGGCGCTCGCGGGCGAGCTGCCCGAGGTTGACCATGCCCTCGGCCGCCATGGGCGTGGCGCGGGCGTCCCCGATGTGCGAGTTGTGCGCCCACACCACGGCGCGCGCGCCGGCCCCGTGGTGGTCCAGCAGCCGGTCGAGGGTGTCGGCCATGTGGGTGTCGCGGACGTTCCACGACCGCGGGCCGCCGACGATCAAGGCGCGGTAGTACTCCTCGGCGCCCGCCGCGACCTCGGCGTTCTGGCGCGCGTTCAGGTCGCCCGCCGGGTCGGCGGTGACGGGGCGGCGCAGGCGGGTGAGGAGCGCCAGCACCTCGTCCGCGCAGTCGCCGGGGATCAGCCTGCGCGCGTAGGCCCGCGGGTCCTCGCCGTACGGCTCGAAGCAGCGGTACGCCTCCAGGGCCTGCTCCACGTACTCGGGACGGCTCCCGGCCAGGTAGGTGATGACGGCGCGCAGCGACTCCCACAGGCTGTAGACGTCCAGGCCGTAGAACCCCGCCGGGGCGGCGCCGCCGAGCAGCGCGGGGTCGTTGCGGTCGCGCAGCCAGCGGCAGAGGTTCACCGTCTCCTGGTTGGCCCACATCCAGGTGGGCCAGCGGCGGTAGGCGTCCAGGACCGTCCTGGGGTCCTCCGGGGCGTGCGGTGCCCGCGTGACGCTGGCGTTGACCTCCCAGCAGTCGGGCCAGTCGCCCTCGACCGCGATGAAGGAGAAGCCGCGTTCGGTGATCAGCCTCCTGGTCAGGGCGGAGCGCCAGGCGTAGTACTCGTGCGTGCCGTGGCTGGCCTCGCCGAGCAGGACGCAGCGGGCGTCGCCGATGCGCTCCATGAGGGGATCGAGATCGGTCTCGTATTCGAGCGGAAGGGCGGATTCCCGCACGTCATCGGTCTCACTCACCGTCGTCCCCTCCCCTTTCGGGCTCCTCGTCGCAGGGACTCGGCATCCTTCCCCGCCTGGGGGCGTCGATTCGCCCGCCCGCGATCCTTTGCCGGGACCTCACCCGTCCGGCGGGGCCGTGGCCGGTCGCCTGAGACGCGCACGGCCATTCCTGGACGGTGAAGAACGACCCCGAGGGCAACGAGTTCTGCGTCTCCCAGGGCTCCTGGCCGCGCCGCGATATTCCGTTTGTCTCCTCCGTCCCGTCCGCGATGATGGGGCGGATGAGACTTCGGCTGGCGTACGGCGTGGTGGCCGGGCCCGGGCTGGCCGCCTGGCTTCCCCGGTCCGGGGCCGAGCCGGTCCAGGCCGGTGAAGGCGACGCTCCGCCCGGTGCGGCCGTCGCGCTGGGCCCGGCGGGGGCGGGCGGCGGGGAGGTCCGCGCGGCGGTCGCCGCGCTGGGCGTCCTGGTCCGGGACGGCGGGATCGCGGCGGCGGGCGCGGGCGTCGACCTCGGCGGCGGGTTCCGGTCGGCGCGGCTGGCCGGGGCGCGCGGCGACCAGCGCGACGCCGTCCTGGCGGCGCTGCGGGCGGTGGGCGTGGCGGGTGCCGGGCGGCTCGGCGAGCGGACCGGGTTCCTGGCGGGGCTGTTCGGGCCCGCCGTCACCCGGCGGGTGGGCGCGGCGGCGGCGCGGGCGATCGGCGAGGGCCGCTGGCCGGCGCTGCATCTGGCGGCCGCGGCCAGCGACGTGCTCGGCCCCGAGCAGCTCGAACGTGTCCTGGCGCTGGACGCCCCGGACGGCGCCGACCTGATCGCGGGCGGGCGGCCGTCGGTGCTGGCCGCCGACCTGCGGCGGGTGCTGGAGCCCGTACCGGGGCCGCGCCGGCTGGAGCTGCTGCTCGACCTGTGGGACCGGGTGTCGGCGCATCACGCCCGGCTGGCCCGCCGCGCGCGGCTGCTGTCCACGCAGGGCCGCCAGAACCGCCTGGACGACCTGCGCGACCGGCGGCAGCGCTACGAGGACGAGATCCTCCTGTCGTACCTGCGCGCCCAGCTGGGACAGCGCGAGCCCACCCTGGCCGAGGCGGCGCGATGGCAGCCTGAGATGCACTACTGGATGGGCATGCTGACGCGGCTGCTGAACGACGCCCTGGCGGCGACGGCGCTGCTGCGCACCGCCGTGGCAGTCTCCGATCACGGTGTACGGGAGGGGCTGGCGCGGTGCGGGCCGCTGCTGCGCGCGACCGTCCACAGGCTCGATCAGGAGGCCGGCGACTTCCCGCTGAGGCCGGAGTCGAGGAAGGCGGCGGGGCTGCCCGCGCGGCCCGGCGCGTACGTGCGCGAGATCGTCCGCAGGATGGACGGGCGGAAGCCCGGCGCGGACGTCCCGGCGCAGTACTACCGGCAGCGGCTCGCGCGGGCCCTCGACTACGGGCGGCTCGCCGCCGAGACGATCGAGACGCTGCTGCGCCAGGGCCTGGGCGTCCCCGAGGACTTCCTGCGCCACTGGGCTTCGGGCTCGCTGCGGGACTGGCGGGAGAGGGTCGGGTACTCCCCCGTGCGCGGGCCCGCCGACTGGGCCGAGGCACCGCGCTTCGCCGAGTTCCTGCTGGGGCCGCGCAAGCCGCTCGCCGACCGGCTGGAGCAGGGCGACGACGACGCCCACGAGCAGGTCGGCGACCTGTTCTGGTGCGCCGACCTCCTGGACGCGCTGGCGATTCTGTACGGCCACGACGCCGCCGCGATGCGGCCCCACTACGGGCCGCCGTGGCTGGAGCCGGACCCGGAGCCCGAGGACCCCGCCCCGTTCGCCCCGGCGTACGACTCGATCGCGCGGGCCGTCTCGGGGGCCGCGCAGCTGGTGGCGTTCGGCGGCGGGAACCCGCCCGGCAAGGGTCTGCGCACGTGGGAGGCGTTCGTGGCGGGCCTGCTCGCCGAGGCTGAGGTGGGCGAGGCGATGCGCGGGGAGTTCCCGGTGCCCCCGGCGCTGGCGGCCGTGGACGGGACGGTCGTACCGGGCACGGGCGGGGCCCGGTTCCGGCTGGCCCGCAGTGCCCGCACGCTGGCCGAGTGGGCGAACTACATGGGCAACTGCATCGCCGGTCCCGACTACGTGGCGAACGCCATGGCGGGCCGGTGCGGCCTGGCCGCCCTGTACGGGGAGGACGGCCAGGTGCGGGTCAACCTCGAACTGGTCCCGCTCAGGCCCGAGGTGCGCGGCTGGCGCGTCTCGGAGATGGCGGCGCGGTTCAACGAGGATCCCGATCCGGATCTTGCGCGGCGAATACGGGGCTGGGTCGGCACGATCCCCGGCACCGGCCAGGCCGCGGACGGCACGGACGGCGCGGCGGCCGGGGAGGAGGCGCCGCCAGGCCGGTCCGGCCGGCGGCCGCCGCGTCCTCGCCTGCTCCGGGACGCCGGGCCCGCGCTGGCCGACCTCGCCGTGAAGGCGTGGGACGACCAGGTGACGGGCGGGGCTGTCCGTGCCCTAGCCGTCCTGGCGTCGGCGCCGTCCGACGGGGACGGGGGCCCGCAGGAGGCGTTCGCCCAGCTGACCAGGTTGCGCCGGTTGGGCGCCGCGTCCCTGGCCGGAGCCTGCCGGAACGTACTCGACCGCCGCGAACTCGACCTCGCCGACCTGTGGGCGCTCAGTGGGATCCGCCCGCTGGAGGCGGCCCTGGACGGCCTGGACCCGGCGCTCCGCGACCGGTTCGGGCAGCTCCGCCTCCTCACCGGCGCGGCTCCCCTCCCCGGATCCCTGCGCAAACTCGCCCGCGATCCGCGGGTCGCCCCCGCGTACTCGATGGGCCTGGTCGGGCTGCGCCTGCGGGCGGCGATCGGGCGGCTCGTCCGGGACGGCGACCCGGCCCTCGCGCGCTCGGTGACGGGGCGCCCGACCGTGCCGATGCTGTGCGCGCTCACCGTGCACGTCACCTGCGAGGCGCCCGCGATCGAGCTGGCCCCGGTGGCGGCGCCGCGCGCCGTCACCGTGCCGGGCTTCCCGGCGTCGTCCCTCGACGACAAGGACGGCCCCTGGTATCGCGCGTTCCCCGATGCCCGCGAGCTGGGCGCCGACACCGCCGCGTTCTGGAATCAGGTCTCCAGGCGAGGGCTGTGCGTCCCGGCGGCGTGGGTGGCGCGCGGCGGCGGCTGGCCGGGGCTCTGGTCGCGGGCCCACCACCCACGCCGCTGATCGCGGCTCCGGCGGCCCGGGGGCCTCAGGTGCCGTCGCGGCGGGGCAGGAACTCCTGAACCTTGGTCTTCACGCCCTGCCTGATCACGCCCCAGCGGTCCTCGTCCCCCTGGATCATCGACCGGGCGGTGGCCTTCACCTGCTCCAACGTGGCGTGCGGCGGGATCGGCGGCACGTCCGGGTCGCACCGCACGTCCAGCAGCGCGGGGCGGTCGGCGGCCAGCGCGCGGTCCCACGCGGGCGCGATCTCCTCCGGCTTGTTCACCGACAGGCCCAGCATCCCGATCCCGGACGCGAACGCGGCGTAGTCCAGCTCCGGCAGCGTCTGCGACTCGGCGAACTTGGGCGCGCCCTGCATCGCCCGCATCTCCCAGGTGACCTGGTTGAGGTCGTTGTTGTGCAGCACCGCCACGACCAGCCGGGGGTCCAGCCACTCCTCCCAGTAGCGCTTGACGGTGAGCAGCTCGGCCAGGCCGTTCATCTGCATCGCGCCGTCCCCGGCGAACACGATCACCGGGCGGTCCGGATGCCCGGCCTTGGCGCCGATGCCGTAGGGCACGCCGCAGCCCATCGTGGCCAGCGTGCCCGACAGCGAGCCGCGCACCTCGCCGCGGAACCGCAGGTTGCGGGCGTACCAGTTGGCGGCCGAGCCGGAGTCGGCGGTGACGATCCCGTTCGCCGGGAGCCGCTCGGACAGCTCGTGGAACAGCCGCATCGGGTTGATCGGGTCGGCCTCGACCATGGCCTCCATGCGCACGGTGTCCCACCAGCGCTCCACCTTCGACTCGATCGACTCCCGCCACGACCGGTCCCGCTTCCGCTCCAGCAGCGGGATCAGCGCGCGCAGCGTCGCGGCGGCGTCGCCGACGAGGTTGACCTCGTACGGGTAGCGCATCCCGATCTGCCGCGGACTGTTGTCGATCTGCACGCCCCGCGCCTGGTCCAGCTCCGGCATGAACTGGGTGTACGGGAAGCTGGAGCCGACCGTGAGGAGCGTGTCGCAGCCCATCATCATCTCGTGGCTGGGCCGGGTGCCCAGCAGGCCGATCGCGCCCGTCACGTACGGCAGCTCGTCGGAGAGCACGTCCTTGCCGAGCAGCGCCTTGGCCACGCCCGCGCCGAGCAGGTCGGCGACCTGCTCCAGCTCGGCGCGGGCGCCGTACGCGCCCTGCCCGGCGAGGATCGCGACCTTCTCGCCCGCGTTGAGGACCTCGGCGGCGCGGCGGATCGCCGCCCCGTCCGGGGAGACCTCCGGCCAGTCGATGCCCAGGCTGGAGGGCACCATCTTGAACGCGTGGCCCGGCGGCGTGTACTCCAGCTCCTGAACGTCCGCCGGGACGATCAGCGCGGTGGGCGCGCGCTCGGCCAGCGCCACCCGGACCGCCCGGTCCAGCACGTTGGGCAGCTGCTCGGGGACGTTCACGACCTGCACGTAGTCGCTGGCCACGTCCTTGAACAGCGACAGCAGGTCCACCTCCTGCTGGTAGGAGCCGCCCATCGCGCTGCGGTTGGTCTGCCCGACGATCGCGACCACCGGGACGTGGTCGAGCTTGGCGTCGTACAGGCCGTTGAGCAGGTGGATCGCGCCGGGCCCGGACGTGGCGGCGCACACCCCGAGCCGCCCGGTGAACTTGGCGTAGCCGACCGCCTCGAAGGCGCTCATCTCCTCGTGCCGGGACTGGATGAACCTGGGCCGGTCCCCGGCCCGTCCCCAGGCGGCCAGCAGGCCGTTGATGCCGTCACCGGGGTAGCCGAAGACGTACTCCACTCCCCACTCGCGCAGACGACCCAGCAGGTAGTCGGCGACCGTCGTCGCTGCCATGGATGTCCTCCTTCCGGTCCGTGGCCTCGCCTACCCGTGACCGGGCGGGCCTACCATCACAGCGGCGATGGCGACGGCCAGCAGCCCGAACGCGATCAGCGGGATCAGCGTCTCGGCGATGCTCGGCGGCCCGGCCGCCGTCGAGTTCCAGGCTGCCGTCCACCGCCATGTCGAGCGCAATCAGCGGCCCGCGCCCCGTTTCCTCCATGAACCCGCAGGTTCTCCGGGGTTACGGCACGCAAAGGCCCGGCCCGGGGCGTCCCCGGGCCGGGCCCTGCGCGGAGCCGGAGCCCTGTCTCAGGCCGTCGCCACCGCAGGCTCCTCGACGGCGGGACGATCATCGGTGGCGGGACCGGTCACGGCACGCAGGCCTCGCCGGCGCGCCAGCCACACGACGACGACCGCGAACAGCACGAGCGGAACCGTGGACACGACGAACCCCTGCCATGGGGACCCGCCTTGCTCCGAGGCGCTGCCCATTTGCCCGAACGCCGCCAGGAACAGGAAGGCGTTGATGTTGAGCACGACGTGGAAGGCGATCCCGGCCTCGAGCCCGCCGGTCCTGACCGCCAGCCAGCCCAGCACCAAACCGAACAGGACGACCCAGAGCATCCCCAGACCGGTGTAGCCGTGCACCGAGGTGAACAGGGCCGCGCTGATGACGATCGCGGGCCACGGGGCACCGAACACCACGGCCGCCACCCGGCCGATCATGCCGTCGCGCGACCGCGGGACGCACGAGGCGATGCCCTGGAGCAACCAGCCGCGGAACACGTACTCCTCGGCGGTCGCCTGGAACACCGTCACCACCACGACCACCCCGGCCACCGGCAGGAACGCCTCCCAGCCGACCCAGGCGGATCCGGCGCCCATCTCGCCCAGTTCCGGCCATATCGCGCCCAGCACGGCGTCCAGCCCGTACATCACCATGATCGCCGCGAGCGCCAGCGCGGTGCAGGTCAGCAGCCAGCGCCAGCGCAGGCGTCCGGCGACCGAGGACACGCTCCCGGGCGAACGCCGCTGGATCATCCAGGCGGCCACGGCCACCACCGGCAGGAAGGCGGCCAGCGTCATGCTCGTGGGCACGAAGTCGGCCATGGCGCCGCCCGGCGGCCCCATCAGTGCCTTCTGGACGAACACCGCGGCCGCCCCCGCAGCGCAGCCGACGGCGAGGACGAACAGCGTCCCCAGCAGAAAGCGCACGAAGTTACGCGGATGAACGCGCGCCAAGCGGTGGAACGGCGTCCCGAGCGGCGGCAGGCCGCACCGGCCGCCCGCCGTGCCCGCGATCTCCTGTCGCGCTCTCTTCTGATCGTTCACAGGTCCTCCCCCGAAAGGTCTGTCTGTAGCGGAATAGGTGGTACGACGCCCTGTGTCCGATCCGGGTTCGGGGACTTTGCCCAAGCCAGACGTTCCGCCGCCGTGGCCCGGACCCCGTACCTCCCGCGTATGACGGCCGCGATTCCATAACCAGAGGGACGCGGACGACAAACGCACTTCCCTACCGTCGATCACCATGCGGAAAAGAAAAACCCTCGCCACTCTCACCGCCCTGCTCGTCGCACTTCCCGCGACCGCGACGGCGAGCCCCGGAAAGGAAAGGCCCGAAGTGATCGAGCGGACGCAGGTGAGAGACCGCGTCATCGATCTCACCCTGAAATCCCCCGCCCTCGGCGGCACCGGCAAGGTCCGGCTGATGACGCCCGACGGCTGGAACGAGAACGACCACTCGAAGCGCTGGCCCGTCCTCTACCTGCTCCCCGGCGGGGACGGCGACCACACGACCTTCACCGAGCAGTACGGCATCGAGAGGATCCCCGAACTGCGGGACGTCCTGGTCGTCTCCCCGAACATGCCGATGTTCGGCTTCTACAGCAACTGGTGGAACGGCGGAAAGGGCGGTGCGCCCGCCGTCGAGGACTTCCACCTGAAAGAGGTGCGGACCATCCTCGAACGCGACTACGGCGCCGGAACCCGCCGCGCGGTCGCCGGGGAGTCCCAGGGCGGGTACGGCGCCGTGAAATACGCCGCCAAACACCCCGGAATGTTCCGCGCCGCTGCCAGTTACAGCGGTTTCCTGCACCCCCTCCAGTATGTGAAGGCCATCAGTGGGGGCGCCGAATACCTGAACATCGACTGGCGGAGGATCTGGGGCGACCCCGTACGGCAGCGGCACATCTGGGAGGCCGGCGACCCGTACCACCTCGCCGGCCGCCTCCGCGGCATCCCCGTCCACATCTCCTCGGGCGACGGCACCCCGGGCGCGCTCGACAAGCCCGTCGAACCCGACCCGACCATCCCCGGCCTCCAGGACCTCGCCGTCCTCTTCCCCGAGGAGGTCGTGTCCCTGACCGAGGCCGTGATGGGCGACGAATCACGCACCGTGGCCCACCGCTACATCGAAGCCGGCGTCCCCGTCACCACCCACTTCTACCGAGGCACCCACGGCCCCCAGTACTGGAAACGAGAACTACACCGCACCCTGCCGATGCTGCTGCGCTCCCTCGATCAGCGATAACCCTCCACGCCACGAGCACGCACCGGCCACGACAAGGGCTGCACGACGGGACGGCGTCACCAGATGAGGACGCCGCCCTCGACGGCCTTGGCGCGGTGGGCGGCGGCGATGATGTTGCCGAGGCGGCGGGAGATGTAGTCGTCCTGGTATCGCGTGGTGGCCGCGATGGCGGCGACGTTGGCGCGCACCAGTTCGCATTCGGCGAGGAATTCGTCGACGTCTTCCGGCATGACGTACAGGTCGCCGCCGTCCAGGGTCGGCAGGAAACGCGTGCCGAGCGAACGGACGATCTCCGAGCCCCACAGGTCACCCCGCGTGCTCTCGAACCCGGCGAGATCGGAGCCGGGTTCGTCCGCGTCGAGCAGCGACATCTCGCCGCCGTCGTCCATCACGAACGCGTGCACGCTCAAGCTCATACGAGGAAGCGAACCGCCGGGCCGCACCGAACGCAAGCGCCGAGGTCACGCTCTCCCCGAGAGCCAGCCCGGACGTCACCGTCGACGGCACCTCGTGGCGCCAGATCTTCGTCATGGAGGCGACCAGCGGCGGCGACCACCGCATCAGCTGCCGCAGCGAGGGCGGAGCGGAGTTCGCGGTGGGCAGGGACGGCTACTGGCCCGCGATAGGGTGCGGTGGGTTCCGGACCGGAGGAGAGGGAACGATGCGGTTTCTGCGCCGGTGCGCGGGCACGGCCTCTTATCTGGCGTTCCTGCTGGCGACGCACATCATCGTCTTCCGCGTCCTTTCCGAGGACCAGCGGCAACGCGTTCTCGAAGCCATCAGCACGAACCTGGCCGACATGAACGACTGGACGGCGCCGTTCCGCCTTGTGGCCAGCGCCCTCGTCGTCGACACTTCGGGCACGTTCCTGGACCAGATTCTCATCGTGGGCCTGGGCATAGCCGTCTGCCTGTCCTGGCTGGGATACCGCCTGGGCGCGCTCCGCGCCTTCGCGATTTTCGGGACGGCCCACGTGCTCGCCACGCTTCTCGTTCTCGGCGCCGTCGCGTACGCCGTCCATTCGGGCCTTTACCCGGACGAGGTGCGGCACGACCTCGACTACGGCGTCAGTTTCGGCTCGATCGGCGCCATCGGGGCGGTGACCTGGCTGCTTCCCACATGGGTGCGCATTCCCTGGGCCGTGGTCGCGGTCCTGTACCCGCTGACCGCCGCCACCTGGTACGACTGGCTTCCCGACTACTCGTCGGTCGGGCACGTCCTGTCGGGGGCCATCGGCGTGGCCCTGTCAGCCCTCGTCGTACGCGAAGCACGCGCGCGCCGTGCGGCCCCGGACGTCTCCCGTCCATGACCACTGCGTGACCAGGGCGTACACGGTCAGCAGGCCCCGCCCGCACTCCGGCAGCACGTCGATCGCCTTGACGTACGGATGGCCCGGAGGAGCGCTGCTGTCGCGCACGCCGGCGGCGCCGTGGAGGGGCGACGCGAGGAACCCGGTGGCGCGCGCTACGGGTGTCAGCCGCCGGCCGTCCGAGGCGGCAGTTCCCTCAGCTTCGGCGTGGCCCGGACCGCGGCCCAGTCGATCTCTGGATCCGCGAGCAGCGCGTCAAGGTCGCGCTGCTGGTAGAGATCGAGGTCGCCCGCGATCGTGCGGGTCCGGTCCGCCGGGCGCAACCAGTCGGCCTTCACCAGGTGCAAGAACAGGTAATCGCGGATCCGCAGGTACCTGACCACTTCTTCGCGGGTCAGCAACCGTCCGCCGCCCTCGGCCTCCGCGGCACGTAGCCGGCCTTCTTGGCGCCATTCTCGCCGCAGATACCAGAGCCCGGCCGCGATGGGAAGCGTGAGGAGCAGGAACAAGAGGGGGCCGATGAGTTGGTTGAGCGAGCCGGAGCCTTCGACCCATGCCTCGTCTCTTTCCCGCATGGGCCAGGGGATGGTGCGTCCTTTCATGTCAACGAGGCGAGCGGGCACTTGGCGCCCTTCGACGCAAGGGCCCGAGTGGTGAACCTCGACGTCGGCGTGAACACTCCTATCGGCTGTTCGGAAGTCGCCCCAGCACTCGGTGCCGCCTCTGCTGGAGTCGACCTCTGTGGTCATGGTGACGGTGCCGGGGGTGCCGTAGAGGCCATGCTCTGCCGCGATACTTCGATAGCTCTCCTTGGTCACCAGGACCGCCGCGACACCAAAGAGGGCAAAGAGGAGAGACGTGAAGACGAAGAGCGCCGGATAGGTGCTCATCCGACGCTGCTGCGGTAGTGGCCCTGGTTTCCTGTCCGGGTCCGTGTCATCGCCCATGGCATATCGGATGGTCCGCCGCACGCATCGGTTCCCCCAACAAGAGAGGGACCTGCGCACTCGCAGGCGCCGCGCCCGGCGACCGAGCGGGCGCGGCGCCTGCACATGGCTGCTGGGCGTCCACGACCCGTGCGGGCGGCCCGATGTGGGATGACTACCGCGTCGCCCATGATCGGCGGGTTTCCGCGCGCGTTCCGGTGAACGAAGTACCCGCGGAGCGGAGTACTCACTAGTGAGCGATGAGCGTGAGGAGCCCCATGAGTTATCCGCCGCCCGCGAATGGCACGTATGGCGCCCCCAGGGACACCGTCCGGTACGACCTCGGTGATGACTCCCGGTACGGCCCGGACCCCATGACCGGCCGAAACGGCCTCCGTGACGCCGCCCCCTACGGGGAACCGCGCCGTCCGGGCATCCTGTCTCCTCCGCCCCCTCGTACGTGGCCCCAGGACGACCCGTTCAGCCGCTCCGCGCCGTACGAACCGTGGTTGGACGAGCCCCGCCGCCGCGGCAAGGGCGGCCCCGGGCGGGCGGTCGTCTTGGCCGCCGCCGGGGCTTTGCTGGTCGGGGGCCTGGCAGGGGGCGTGGCCGGGGCGGCGGCCGGGCGGATGAGTGTCGGCGGCCAGGCGTACACGGCGGTGCCGGGGGCCGCGGCCGCGCCGACGAGCCGGGCGGCCGGCGATCTGAGCGGCGTGGCCGCGCGAGTGCAGGCGAGCGTGACGTCGATCGAGGTGCGGTCCGGGAACGCGCGCGGCACCGGGTCCGGGTTCGTGATCGACCGTCGGGGGCGCGTGCTGACCAACGCGCACGTGGTCGGGGACGAGGGCGGCCGGGTCACCGTGGTGCTGGCCGACCAGCGCCGGCTGCCGGCGCGGGTCATGGGCTTCGACCGCGCCAACGATCTGGCGGTGCTGGCGATCCCGGCCGCCCAGAGCCCGGCGCCGCTCAGGTTCGGGCGCTCCGCGCAGGTGCGGGTCGGCGAGCCGGTGCTCGCGCTCGGCTCGCCGCTGGGCCTCCAGGGGACCATCACCAGCGGCATCGTCAGCGCGCTGAACCGTGAGGTGCGCCTGGGCGAAGGCGGGGCGGGGGGCACCGCCTTGCAGACCGACGCGTCCATCAACCCGGGCAACTCCGGCGGCCCGCTGGTCAACGCGCGGGGCGAGGTCATCGGGGTGAACACGGCGAACGCGACGCTGATGCGCGGCGGGGGCGGCTCCATCGGCATCGGGTTCGCGATCCCGGCCGACCGCGCGAGGGCGGGCGCCCAGCGGCTCGCCGGCTGACCGGAGAAAAACCCACGCCGCCGTAGACGTTGCGCCATGGCGTGGTGATGTTTCGGCAACGGCGCCGTGCGGGCGGGCGTGTCGACACCATTCCCGGCGTAACGTGCGAATTGGGATGGGCTCGGCAATCGCGGCGAGAGCGATTCGCTCGGATTCCGGCCGAGGCCGGCGGCAGCGGCGCCGTCAACCCCAAGACAAGGGTGGGATGCCTGCTCGGCATGCCTGTTCGGCGATGTCTGAACCGGGGAATTGTGCTCCATATTTCTCTCGGATGTCGCCTTTGACCGGGCAAGACAACCGTGCACATTCAAGGGGGAGATGTCCGTGAACGTCAAGCGTTTCGCCGTGGCCGGGGCCGCGATGGCCGGGCTTTTCGCCGGCGGCACCCTGGTGAACGCCCCTGCCTCGGCCGACACCGCGACCCGGACCAAGCCGGGCGGCTACGTCTGGCCGGTTCTGCAGAAGGGAAGTAAGCACACCGAGCAGGTCAAGACAGTGCAGTGGCTGCTGGAGTGCAAAGGCTTCAGGGTGGCCGATCCCAAGTATTTCGGCCCCTTCGGGCAGGCCACCGAGAAGGCCGTGAAGGGCTACCAGACCAAGTGGCTCAAGAAGCGCAAGCCCGCGGCGGGCGGCAAGGTGGACGGTAAGGTGGGCGCCTTCACCTGGACCGATATCGCCGAACGTTCGCAGGTCCAGTATGGGAAGAGCAACGACAAATGCGTGAAGGCCCTCCAGGTCGCGCTGAACTCTTACCGCCTCTGGACCGACGCCAAGGTTCTGCCGATCAACGGCAAGTTCGATGACAGCACCCTGGCGTCCCTCCGCCTGTTCCAACGGCAGTACGACCTGCCGTACAAGAACACCATCGATGTGCGGACCTGGAACAGCCTGACCGCCCCCGGCTCTCCCGGCGAGTAGGGCGGGTTCTAGCGGAGGACGGTGCCGCCGTCCACGTTGACGACCTGGCCGTTGATCCAGGAGCCCTCGTCCGACAGCAGGAAGGCGACCATGCTCGCGACGTCGCCGGCCTCGCCGTGGCGGGGGCTGCGGGTGCGGCGGAGCATGGACGTGAGCATCTCCGGCGGCGCGCCGTCGCGGATCTCGGGGGTGAGGATCAGGCCGGGGGTGATCGCGTTGGCGCGGATGCCGTCCCTGCCCCAGCGGGAGGCCACGTGGCGGGCCAGCGCGTTGATGCCCGCCTTGGTCGCCGCGTAGGCGGGGCGCTTGGGCTCCCCGGCGAAGGAGGCGATGGAGGAGGTGTAGACGATCGCGCCGCCGCCCGCGTCCAGCAGCCGCGGTACGGCGTGGCGGGTGACGAGCATGTGGCCGCGCAGGTTGACGGCGACGGTGCGGTCCCAGATCTCCAGGTCGATGTCGACGACGTCGGTGTCCTTGGAGACCGCGTCCATGGCGCCGGCGTTGATGTGGACGGCGTCCAGGCGCCCGTACGTGTCCACGGCGGAGGTGATGAGGTCCTGGACGGATGCGTCGTCGGAGATGTCGAAGCGTGCCGCGACCGCCCGGCCTCCGTCGCCGGTGATGGCCGCGGCGGTCTCCTCGGCGCCCGCGAGGTTCACGTCCCCGACGACGACCTTGGCGCCCTCGCCGGCCAGGCGCTGGGCCGAGGCCGCGCCCAGTCCCGTGGCCGCTCCGGCCACCACCACGACCTTGTCCTGAAGACCCCGCATCATGTGCCGCCTTCCGCCGAATCAGGTTCTGCGGGCTGAGAATAACATTCTCTGCCCGGAGATCTCTCCTCTGCTCAGCCGGCGGTGCGGTGGACGTTCCAGATCTCGGTCTCCTCCTCGCGCCAGCGCTTCCACAGCGCCTCGCCGCCCTGCTCGGGATCCTCCAGGACCTCGATCTCCGGCGGGGTCAGCGGGACCAGCGCGAAGATACGGAGCGCGGCCTTCGCGCCGTCGGGCCAGACGGCGCCGTCGAACACCGAGAACTCCGTGTCGCCGTGCGGGAACGAGTCGAACAGCAGGCCGTGGACCCGCGTGCCGTCGATCATCGGCTCTCCCGACTGGACCCATTCGCCGAAGTCGAGCGACGCCTCGTTCCGCAGGAACCACCGCGCCGCGAGCCGCACCAGGTAGTGGGCCTCCCGTTCCTGGTCCGACTGGAGGGAGCAGGCGAACTCCGCGCGCTCGTCGGCTCCCGGCTGGAACGGCAGGCCCAGCGTCAGCGCCGTGATCTGGAGGGGGTTGAGCCGGTGCATGCCGACGCCGATGCCCTCGTCGTCGACCGGCGGGGCGTAGGCGTACCCGGGCCCCAGGCGGGGCGTCACATGGGCGTGCAGTGCGGTGAAGTACGGGTCGTCGAGCGCCGGAGTCATGGCCGTCCTTTCCGGGGAGAAACGGCGAGCGATCATCGCAGCGCCCCCCACACCCCGCAACCCGATGGCATGATCGTCGGTTCGTGCACGTGAGGGGCCATGCATGTGGAGAGAGCTGATCGGGCGGCTGTACGGCGACGCCGAGTTCGCCGCTCCGGCGTCCGACGGGGGACGGCCCGACGAGGTCTGGGTGTGGGACCACGAGACCGACGAGCGCACCTCCGTCGCCCCCTCCCTGGAGGACTACCTGCGCCGCCGCGCCGACGCCGGGGGCGACGACTGGTACGGGCACGACGGTCACTCGTCGGCGTAGGCGCGGTAGTGCCACCAGCCCAGAGGCTCGCCGCGCCGGTTCTCCCGGCGGGACGCGTCCAGGCTCGGGAGGGTGCGGCGGAAGAACTCGGCGTCCAGGTCGGCGAGGAGGCGGCGCAGTTCCCGGCGGGCCCAGGGCGGGAGGATTTCGAGGATCGCCTCCAGGCCGTCCCGGGCCACGGCCACGTCGTCGTCCCGGCAGCCGGGGCAGGACGGCATCTCCGAGGCGACGAGCATCAGCCGGTTGCCGGGTCGCCGCAGGAAGGCGCGGTAGATGTGCAGGCGGTGGGCGGTCCTGCCGGGGCGGACGTCCGGGTCGGGGTGGAGGCGTTCGGCGAGGTGGACGGCGGCGCTGGTGTCGATCGACAGCCGGTCGACGCGTTCCAGGTCGCCCGCCCAGGTGATCGGTCGGGGCCGCTCGGTTCGGGAGGCGCGCAGCGCGCCGGGACGCCTACGCGGCATCGCCCTTTCGGTAGATCATCACCCCGCCATGATGCCACGTTCCCCGGCGGCGAGGTCGGCGCCGATCAGCCGGCCGATACCCGGTCCTCCGGGACCACCGATAATTCCTAGGGGAGGACCATGAACCTGCTGCTCGGCGTCGATATCGGCACCTCCGGCTCCAGGGGCGTGCTGGTCACGCCCGAGGGCGAGGTGGTCGCGACCGCGTCCCGCGACCACGCGGTCTCCAGCCCGCACCCGGGCTGGGCCGAGCACGACGCCCGCACGGTGTGGTGGGACGACTTCACGGCGATCACCCGCGAGCTGCTCGCGCGGGGGCGCGGATCGGGTGTGGCGGCCGTGGGGTTGAGCGGTATCGGGCCGTGCGCGCTGCCCGCCACCGCGTCCGGCGAGCCGCTGCGCCCGGCGATCCTGTACGGCGTCGACACCCGCGCGGTCGCCGAGATCGCCGGGCAGACCGAGCGGTACGGCGCGGACACGATCCTGCGCCGCGCCGGCTCCCCGCTGACCTCGCAGGCGGTCGGCCCGAAGCTGGCCTGGCTGCGGCGGCACGAGCCGGAGGTGTGGGCGAGGACGCGGCGGCTGTTCATGGCCAGTTCGTACCTGGTGCACGAGCTGACCGGCGCCTACGTCCTCGACCACCATTCGGCCAGCCAGTGCACCCCGCTGTACGACCTCGGCGCCGGCGCCTGGATCGAGGACTGGGCCGAGGAGATCGCACCGGGCCTGGAGCTGCCGCCGCTGCTGTGGCCCGGTGAGGTCGCCGGGACCGTCCACGCCGGGGCCGCCGCCGCGACCGGCCTGCCGGAGGGTGTCCCGGTCATCGCCGGGACGGTCGACGCGTGGGCCGAGGCCGTCTCGGTCGGCGTCACCGCGCCCGGTGACACGATGCTGATGTACGGCACGACGATGTTCCTGGTGCAGGTGCTCGCGGCGCGCCGCTCCTGGCCCACGCTGTGAGGCACGGCCGGGGTCGAGCCGGGCACGTACTGCCTGGCCGCCGGGATGGCCACCTCGGGTGCCATCACCTCGTGGCTGAGCGACCTCACCGGACGGCCGTACGCCGAACTGGTCGAGGAGGCGCGGGCGGTCGCGCGCGGCTCCGAGGGGCTGCTGATGCTGCCGTACTTCGCGGGCGAGCGGACGCCGCTGTTCGACCCGTCCGCGCGCGGCGTGGTGGCGGGGCTGACGCTGCGGCACGGCCGCGCCCACCTGTACCGGGCGGCGCTGGAGGCGACGGCCTACGGCGTGCGGCACAACCTGGAGGCGATGCGGGAGGCGGGCGCCGGCGCGGGCGAGGAGGCCAGGCGCCTGGTGGCGGTGGGCGGCGGTACCCGGGGCAGTCTGTGGCCGCGGATCGTGTCGGACGTGCTGGGCCGCCCGCAGATCGTCCCGAGGTACACGATCGGCGCGGCGTACGGTGACGCGCTGCTGGCCGGGCGGGCGGCGGGCCTGGTCGCCGACCCGGCCGCGTGGAACCCGCCCGCGGGCACCGTCGAACCGGACGAGGAGGGCGTGCGGATCTACGGCGAGTTGTACGCCCTCTACCGCTCGCTCTACCCGGCTACGGCCGGCATCGTCCACGCCCTGGCGGCCTACCAGCGCTGACAGTCCGCGCGGTGTGCCGCGAGGCCGAGCTGCACCTCCCCCGCGGATAGCGCCCGCGCCCCGCGCCCCCGCGCAAGAAGACGAGCCGTGGGGTTCGTGTGGTAGTGTCGTTGCCAGTTGCGGTTCCCATAGACTCTTGTGTGCGCCTGACGGGTTTTACCTCAGGCGCATTTTTGTTGATCTGGATCCTCCGGATGGGACTTAATCGCGGCTGCCCGTCCCGCACGGTGTGGGGCGGGAACCGACCCAGAAGGAGACACACATGGCCACCGGTACCGTTAAGTGGTTCAACGCGGAAAAGGGCTTCGGCTTCATCGAGCAGGACGGCGGCGGCGCCGACGTCTTCGCCCACTTCTCGAACATCGCCGCCCAGGGTTTCCGTGAGCTGCAGGAAGGGCAGAAGGTGTCCTTCGACATCACGCAGGGCCAGAAGGGCCTGCAGGCGGAGAACATCGTTCCCGCCTGAGCCTGCGACACGCTCCACCAAGCCGGACCGCCAGGTCCGCGCTGACGCGCGTGCGGCGGCGGATCGCTTCACCGCGGCCCGCCGCCGCATCGCTTTTCCATCCATGGTTCGTTCTTGTGACTTCTTCGCAGGACTTTTCGTCCGGCCCCGTGTTTTCCTCCGGGCCCGGCGGCGGAGTACTCCTCGACACGTGCCGCCCGAGGAAGGTATTCCGCTTGTCCACTGACCGACGCTCCCCCGCTTTCGCGGAGCTGGATCTGTCCCCCGCCCTCCTGAAGGCGCTGGTGCGCCAAGGGGTCACCGAGCCGTTCCCCATCCAGGCGGCCACCCTGCCCGACGCGCTCGAAGGACGCGACGTCCTCGGCCGCGGCCGTACCGGATCGGGCAAGACGCTCGCCTTCGGGCTGGCCCTGCTGGCCCGGACCGCCGGGCAGCGCGCCGAGTCCAGGCGCCCACTGGCCCTGGTGCTGGTCCCCACGCGGGAGCTGGCGCAGCAGGTCGCCGCGGCGCTCGCCCCGTACGCCGAGGCAGTGCGGCTGCGGACGGCGACGGTCGTCGGCGGGCTGTCCCTCAACCGCCAGGCGGAGGCGCTCCGGCGCGGCGCCGAGGTCGTGGTCGCCACGCCCGGCCGCCTCACCGACCTGGTCGAGCGCGGCGACTGCCGGCTGGACCGGATCGCCGTCACCGTCCTGGACGAGGCCGACCAGATGGCCGACATGGGCTTCCTGCCGCAGGTCACCAAGCTGCTGAACCAGGTTCCGGGCGACGGGCAGCGGATGCTGTTCTCCGCGACGCTGGACCGCGATGTCGACCGGCTGGTCCGCCGCTTCCTGCACGCCCCGGTCACGCACTCGGTCGACCCGCCCGCCGGCGCGGTCACCACGATGGAGCACCATCTCCTGCACGTCACCGAGGACGACAAGCACGACACGACCGCCCGCATCGCCGCCCGCGACGGGCGGGTCATCATGTTCGTGGGGAAGAAGCACGCCGCCGACCGGCTCGCCCGCAAGCTGGCCGCCAGGGGCGTCCAGGCGGCGGCGCTGCACGGCGGCAAGTCGCAGTCGCAGCGCAACCGCGCTCTGGACGGGTTCCGCTCCGGGACGCTCACGGTGCTGGTCGCCACGAACGTCGCGGCCCGCGGCATCCACGTCGACGACCTCGACCTGGTCGTCAACGTGGACCCGCCCGCCGATCACAAGGACTACCTGCACCGCGGCGGGCGCACCGCGCGCGCCGGGCGGTCCGGGACGGTCGTCACGCTGGTGCTGCCCGCGCAGCGCCGCGAAATGGACCGCCTGATGTCGGCCGCCGGGATCACGCCGCGCACGACCCGCGTCCATTCCGGTGATCCGATGCTCGTCGAGATCACCGGCGCGCCCGCCGCGTCCGGCGCCACCGCGCCTTCCGGCACCACCGCACCTTTCGCGTCCTCTGGCGCGGCCGCGGCGCCCGCCAAGCCTGCCGCGCGCGGGGACGCGCCCGCGAAGGCGTCCCGTCGCAGGCGGAAGCCCCGCGGCTCCGCGAGCGGGCGGCGCACGGCGCACGGCAGGGCGGGCGAGCACATCCGTCACGAGCCCGCCGCCTCGCGCGTGCAGACGTCCCGGCGCAGGGTGTCGTCCCAGAACACCTGAGCCGGCGGCACCGGGGAGGCCGGCCTCCCCGGTGTCAGTGCTCTTCGGCCGCCCGGACGAGGACGTCTCCGGCCGGCGCGCGGTAGTAGAGGACCGGCCGTCCGGCGCGGCGCCGTCCCACCAGACCGGCGTCGAGCAGCACCCGGAGATGGCGGCCCACCGACCCCAGCGCCTGACCGGTCAACGCGACCAATTGCGTCGTGCTCTTCGGCGACTCCAGGAGCACCAGGACGTTCGCGCGCCCGGCCCCCAGCAGCCGCGCCAGCGCCTCCGGCACGGGAGCGTGCCCGGCCTCCGCCAGCGGGCCCGCGCACGGGTACACGACCGCGTACCGGTACGGCTCCTCCCACGCCACCCACCCGAACCGCGGCGTGACCGGGACGAAGAACAGCTGCGCGCCGGAGATGTCCCGGGGCGGGTAGTCGTGCGCGTTGATCTGCAACCGGCCGCCGCCCAGCCAGCGGGTGCCCGGGCGCAGGTCGTCCAGCGCCGCCGCCCATCCACCGCGGCCCAGCTGCCGCGTCCGCGCGACGATGTCGGCCTCGGCGATCCGGCGGCGGCGCGGCCAGGACGGCAGCACCGTCTCCGTCCACACCCACTCCAGCAGGTCCGCGGCGCGGCCGGCGACATCGTGGCGGCGGCGCAGACTCTCGGGCAGCGGACGCTCCAGGGCCATCACCAGGTGGGCGCGGGCCGCCTCGGGCGGCGTCTCCCGGACCCGTTCGAGTTCGTCGTGGAAGGCCGGCTCGTCCTCGCCGGACGGGGCGGGGGTGAGGAAGTCGGCGTTCCAGCGCCGTCCCAGCGCCGACCGGACGATCAGCGCGGTGACCGGGTCGGCGGCCAGCCGCTCCCGGTACGCGCCCAGGTGCGCCGCCAGCCACGCCCGCTCGCCGGGATGCGCGGCCGTCCCCTTCTCCAGGGCCTTCAGGCACGCGACCGCCTCGGCCAGCGGCGAGACGACGAACCGGCCGCGCGCGAGAGTGTCCGCGCCCACGTGCCAGAACCCCATACGTTTCGCCCCCTCGCGAAACATTAACGCCGGCCCGGCCGTGCTCCGCAGACTCCCGGCCATGCGCACCTACCGGGAGCTGTTCGCCTCCCCCGAGTTCACCCCGCTCTTCGCGACCGCCACCGCGCACGTCGCCGCCACCACCGTGGGCGGGCTGGCGCTCAGCACGCTCGTCTACACCGCCACCGGGTCGCCGCTGCTGGCGGCCCTGAGCATGTTCGGGCCCTCTCTGGTGCAGGTGGTCGGCGCGACCACGCTGCTGTCGGCCGCCGACCGGCTGCCGCCGCGCGCCGCGACCGCCGGGCTGGCGCTGGCCTCAGCCGCGGGCACCGCCGCGCTCGCCGTGCCCGGCCTGCCCGGCTGGGCGGGGGTGCTGGTCGTCCTCGTGCTCGGGCTTGTCGCCTCGGTCGGCGGCGGCGTCCGGTACGGCCTGCTCAGCGAGATCCTCCCCAGGGACGGCTACCTGATCGGCCGCTCCGTCCTCAACATGACCTCCGGGACCATGCAGATCGTCGGGTTCGCGGCGGGCGCCGCGCTGGTCGCCGGGCTGTCGGCCCGCGGCACCCTGCTGTTCGGCGCCGCGCTCCACCTGACCGCCGCGGCCGTCGCGTACCTGCGGCTGTCGCCGCGGCCGCCGCGCGCGGAAGGGCGGCCGTCGGTCGGGCAGACCTGGCGGACCAACGCGCGCCTGTGGTCGTCGCCGCCGCGCCGGTACGTCTACCTCGCGCTGTGGGTGCCGAACGGGCTCATCGTCGGATGCGAGTCGCTGTTCGTCCCGTACACGCCGGAGAAGGCGGGCCTGCTGCTGTCGGTCGCCGCGCTCGGGATGCTCGCGGGCGACACCGCCGCGGGACGCTTCCTGTCCCCGGAGTGGCGGGAACGGCTCGGGCCCTTCCTGCGGCTGCTCCTGGCCGTCCCGTACCTGGTCTTCCTGTTCGACCCGGCGTTCCCGGTCGCGTCGGCCGCCGTGCTGGTCGCCTCGGTCGGCTACTCCGCCACGCTGCTGCTCACCGACCGCCTGATGGCGCTGACGCCCGGCGACATGCAGGGGCAGGCGCTCGGGCTGCACTCGTCCGGGATGATCGCCATGCAGGGCGTCGGCGCCGCGCTCGCCGGAACGGTCGCGCAGCACACCTCTCCCGCGACCGGCATGGCCGCCATGGCCGCCGCCTCCATCGCCGTCACCCTCGCCCTCGCTCCCGGGTTGCGCGCGGCGACCCGGACGGCGACCGGCACGGCGGCCGTTCCGCCGCGGGCCATCGGGGACATCTCCGACTACCGCGGCACCTGCCCCAGTTCCTGACCCCCTCCCCTCCCGACCGGTGACCCCGGTGGCGGGCCGCGCCCTGGCCGCGGCCCGCCACCGGCCGTTCGCGTACGGGAGATGCGCAAACGCAACACCGCCGTTATGCGGCGGACCGCACAATCCGAGACATGCGCTCTCTACGCCGCCGCGTGCTCCTGACGGTGACGCTGCTCGCCGGACTGTGCGTCCTGCCCCTCCTGGCGTCCGCTCCCGCCGCGGCGGACTCCGCCGACCCGGAACGCAGGGTGGTGCTGGTCGGCGTGCCGGGCCTGCGCTGGGGCGACGTCAAGCCGTACGCCACCCCCGTCCTGTGGCGCATGGCGAGCCGGGGAGGGATCGCCAACATCGCCGTCCGCGGCGTCGCGCCCCGGACCTGCGCGTCCGACGGCTGGCTGACCATCTCGGCCGGCGCCCGCGCCGAGCCCGCGAGGGACCGCTGCGCCCCGCCGCCCGAGCCGCGGCGCGACGGCGCGGGCGCGGTCGTCCCCGGCCACGCCGCGCTGCGCGCGCACAACGCCGCCACCGGGTACGCCGCCCGGGTCGGCCTGCTCGGCGACGCCGTACGCCGGGCGGGCGGCTGCACGGCCGCGGTCGGGCCGGGCGGCGCACTCGCCGCGGCCGACTCCGCCGGGCACGTCCGCCACTACCGCGACCGCGTCCGCGACATGGGCCGCCGCGACTGGAAGCGCTGCGACCTCACCGTCGTGGACGTCGACGACATCGCGCACGGCACCGGCGGCCGGGCGGCGGCGCTGTCGCGGGCGGACCGCCGCGTCGGCGAGGTCCTGGACCGCGTCCCGGACGGCGCGACGGTGCTGGTCGTCGGCGTCGCCGACGCGGGCCACCCGGGACTGCGCGTCACGATCGACAGCGGTGCCCCCGCCGGACCGGGCTACCTCACCGCCTCCTCCACCCGGCGCCCCGGCCTGCTCTCCCTGACCGACGTCACCCCGACCGTCCTGCGCCTGCTGGAACTGCCCGTCCCCCGCGAGATCACCGGCGCGTCCTGGACGCACCAGGCGCCGCCGCCCGCCAAGCGGACGCCCGACCGGACGGCCGCCGTCACGCGCCTCCAGGAACGCGACCTCGCCGCGCGCATCAGCCGGGACATGGTGGCGCCGTTCAACATCGCGCTCGTCGGCGGGCAGCTCCTCGCCTACGCCCTGGCCGCGTGGGCCTGGCGCCGCGGCCGCACCGCACGGCGCCGCACCGTCCTGGCCGCCGCCCGCCTCGCCGCACTGGCCGCCGCAGCCGCGCCCATCGCGACCTACCTGGCCAACCTCGTGCCGTGGTGGCGGGCCGAGCATCCCGCGGGCGCGCTCACGGCCGCCGTCGCCGCGGCCGACCTCGCCGTCGTGGCGGCGGCGCTGGCCGGGCCGTGGCGGCGCCGCCCGTTCGGCCCCGTCACCGTGGTCGCCGCCATCACCAGCCTGACCCTGGCCGCGGACGCGATCGCCGGATCTCCGTTGCAGGCCGACAGCCTCAACGGCAACTGCTCGCTGGCCGCCGGACGCTTCTACGGGTTCGGCAACCTCACCTTCGCGCTGTTCGCGACGGCGTCGCTGATCTGCGCGGCCGGGCTCGCCGCCCACGCCCTCGCCGCCGGACGCCGCCGCCTCGCCGTCGCGCTACCCCTCCTGGTCGGCGGCGCCGCCATCGTGGTGGACGGCTGGCCCGGCTGGGGCAGCGACTTCGGCGGCGTGCTCGCGCTGACCCCGGGCGTGGTGCTGGTGGCCCTGTGGGCGTCGGGCCGCCGCGTTTCCGTGCGCCCGATCCTGCTCGCGGGCGCGGCCGGAGCCGTGCTGGTGGGCGCGCTGTCCTGGCTGGACGCCCGGCGTCCCGCCGACGCCCGCTCCCACCTCGGCGACTTCTGGGTCCGCCTGCTGGACGGCGGCGCCGGGCCCGTCCTGGAGCGCAAGCTGGACTCGATGCTGAACTCGCTCGGCAGCGCCTGGCTCACGCTGCCCGCGCTGGCGGTGCTCGTCCTGCTCATGGCACTGCCGCTGCGCCGCGACGGACTCCTCGGCCCCCTGTTGAGGGACATTCCCGCGCTGCGGATGGCGCTCCCGGCCGTGCTGGTCACGGCGGTCGCCGGCTTCGCGGTGAACGACTCGGGCATCGCCGTGCCCGCCCTGGCCGCCCTGATCGCCGTCCCCGCCACCCTCGCCACCGCCCTCGCCCGCCCGGGGAATGTCCAGCATGGGCCATAGCAGCCCGTTATCATCCGAACACTTCGCCCCCGCCACGAGGAGCCCGGCATGGCCTCAGAACGTTCGGACCTCGACCGCCGGATCACCGCCATGCTGGCGAAGCCGGTCATGCGCAAGGTGGTCGGCCCCGTCCTTCTCGTCCTGGTGTCCATCGGGGGCCTGATCGGACTGGGCAGCTCGTTCCTCGCGGACGACCCGACGGCTCCAGACCCGTGCACGCGGTTGACGTCGGCGGAAGCCTCCCGATTCGTACCGCAGGCGGGCCAGGGAATCGCGTCGGGCAAGGAGCGGAAGAAGTCGTGCGAGTGGCGCGGCTCCAACGTGACGTTGACCCTGCGGCTCGAAGCCCACAAGAAGCAGGGACGGAAGTCCTCCGCCACCGTCGCGCGCACCGCCGTGGACAACGACTACGACGACGGCAAGAAGCACACCGAGCGGCGCAGGGCCCGCCTTCAGACTTCCGCCCTCGGGTCGGCGGCGTTCGCCCGTACGCCGCCCGCCGGGCAGCCCGCCTCCTACGCCACGGTCGTGTTCCACCGGAGCGGCATCTCGGCGAACCTGACCTTCACCTACGCCAAGCCGGGCATGACGATCGAGCAGGCCCAGGCGCAGGCCGTGGAAGCCGCCAAGGCCGTGTACGCTCGCCTCCCCACCAAGAAATAAGCGGCATTACAGCTTCAGCCGCGCCCATACGACTTTTCCACCCCCTTCCACGGGCCGTACGCCCCATGCGTCGCAGATGTCCGCAATTGTCGGCAGCCCTCGTCCATTGATCGCCGCATAATTCTGCGGCAACATGGTGGGCATTTCGCTTCCCCTGTCGTAGACTTCCACCACGGGAAGCCCATGTAGCCCGCCCATACAGAGTCGGACTCTTATCCCACCCTCACCATAGCGGTAGGCGTTGGTCACCAGCTCCGACACCACGAGGCGCGCCATGTAGTGCTCTGTCACGCCCCAGCGTGTGAAGGTCGCCGCCACGAAGGCACGCGCCTCCATCGCCGCCCGGTCGGACGATTCGAACTCGGCTGTCTCCGCGATTTCTTCGGTGATCATGGAACTTCCTTGGAACGTTTCCGACTGGCTGGTGAAATGATGCGCCCTGTGCCACGCTCTACGCGCCAAAACGCACGCTGACCAGCCAAAGGAGCGACAAAGATGCCGCAACGCCCCAACGACCTCCGCCCCTGGGAATCCCCCGAAGCCCTTTTCGGAAGCGAATTGAGGCATTACCGCGAAAGCGCGGGGCTCTCCCTGGAGAAGCTCGCCGACCAGATCCCGTTCGCCAAGAGCACCATCAGCGCGACCGAGCGCGGCGAATCGCGCTGCGACCGCTCCCTGGCGGTCGAGTCCGACCGCGTCCTCGACAGCCGCGACGCCCTCACCCGCCTCTGGGACGGCCTCTTCAAGAACCCCGGCGCCATCCCGACCTGGTTCACCAGTTGGTACAAGCAGGAGCCCAACACCACGCACATCCGCAGCTTCCAGCCGCTCATCATCGACGGCCTCCTGCAGATCCCCGAATACGCGAGCGCATTGCTGGGAGGTGACGAAGGTGCCGCGGAGACGCGCCTCAACCGGCAGGAGATCCTCACCCGAGACGACCCGCCCCCGCCGAGCCTGCTCTGCGTGATCGACGAGTCCGTCCTCTACCGCGAGGTCGGAAGCCCGGCCATCATGTCCGCCCAGCTAGAGCACCTGATCACGATCTCCTCGAAGCGAGTGAGGATACAGATCGTCCCGAGCATCAATCACGGAGGGGATACGGGCGCGTTTATCATCGGCAACTTGAAGGGCGGCGGCGAGATAGCCTACAGAGAAGGTGTTCTCCGAGGGGACACCACGGCCGATCGTGACGACCTCACGCGCCTCAACGAACTGTTCGCGTCGATCCAGGCACATGCATATCCTCTCAACCAGTCACTCGAAGTCATCAGGAAGGTGGCAAGAGAAAAGTGGACCTGAGCAAGGGGCAATGGCGCAAGGCATCACGCAGTGGAAGCAACGGCGGCCATTGCGTCGAAGTCGCCTCAACGCCCAGCACCATCCTCATCCGCGACAGCAAAGACCCCGAGGGTCCCAAACTCCCCATCACCCGCCAGGACTTCCGCCGCTTCACCGACGCCATCAAGGGCGACTAGGAGTGGTGCAACGTGCAATGGCGTAAGGCATCACGCAGTGCGGACAACGGCGGGCACTGCGTTGAGGTGGCCTCGGCGGACGGTGCGCGCCTCGTGCGCGACAGCAAGGACCCGGACGGGCCCTGGCTGGCCCTGACCCCCCAGGGCTTCCGCAGCCTCCTTCACACCCTCCGACGCACCTAGGGTTCGCGCCCGGACCCGTCCCGCTTGTCGCGGGACGGGTTCGGGTGGGTGAGGCCGTGGTCGTAGGCGAAGACGACGGCCTGGATGCGGTCGCGCAGGTCCAGCTTGGCGAGGATGCGCTTGACGTGCGTCTTGGTCGTGGCCTCGCCGACGTGCAGGGCACGGGAGATCTCGCCGTTGGACAGGCCCCGGGCGACCAGCAGGAGCACCTCGCGTTCGCGGTCGGTGAGCCGGTCCAGGCGGCGCCGGGTCGGCTCGTCCGGCGGGGCGGGCGAGGTGCGGGCGAACTCGGTCAGCAGGCGCCGGGTGACCGACGGGCCGAGCAGTCCCTCGCCCGCCGCGACCGTCCGGACGCCTTCGATCAGCGTTTCCGGCGGGGAGCGTTTGAGGAGGAAGCCGCTGGCCCCGGCGCGGACGGCGGCGAAGACGTACTCGTCCAGCTCGAAGGTGGTCAGCACCAGGACGCGGGGTTCCGGGCCCCGGGCGGTGATCTCTCGGGTGGCGGTCACGCCGTCCATGACGGGCATGCGCACGTCCATGAGCACGACGTCCGGGGCCAGGTCGCGCGCCAGCCGCACGGCCTGGGCGCCATCGGACGCCTCGCCTGTGACGGTGATGTCGGGCTGGGTCTGGAGCATCATCCGGAGGCCGCCGCGCATCAGCTCCTCGTCGTCGGCGAGCAGCACCTTGATCACGCGGGCCCTCCCAGGACTCGGACCTCGACCCGCCAGCCGCCGCCGGGCGCCGGGCCCGCGTGGCAGGTGCCGCCGAGCCGTTCGACGCGTTCGCGCATGCCGGTCAGACCGCGCCCGGGGACGTGCGGCGGCGCGGCGGTTCCGTCGTTGCTGACGTGCAGGGTGATCTCCTCCTCGTTGCGGGACAGGGTGATGCGGACGGTCGTGGCGGACGCGTGCCGGACGACGTTGGTCAGCGCCTCCTGCGCGGCGCGGTACAGGGCGCGGCGGACGGGCTCCTCAAGGGCCGTGATGTCGCCGTCCACCGAGAGGTCGGCCGTCAGGCCGGCGGGCAGGCCGTCCACGAGGGTCCGCAGCGCGTCCGCCAGGTCGGGGGGCGGGCCGTCGGCGGCGAGCAGGCCGAGGACCTGGTCGAGATCGGCCATGGCGGCACGTCCGGTGTCCTCGATACGGCGCAGCGACGACCGGACGTCGGGGTGCTCGCCGCCCAGCGCGAGACGGGCGGCGCCCGCGTGCGTCACCATGACGGTGACGGCGTGGCCGACCGCGTCGTGGAGTTCGCGCGCCAGGCGCGCACGCTCGTCGGCGAGTGCGCGCTCGCGCGAGGCCGCCGCACGTTCTTCCTCGTGCGTGCGCAGCATGCGTGCGGTCTCCCAGCGGGAACGGCTGGAGGCTCCGACCGCCCACGCGACGCCGTGCAGCACCGCACCCAGGACGAGCGCCTCCCCGTCCTGGGCCGCCAGCGCGGCGAGCGCGACCAGGGCGGGCGGGACAGACAACGCGACGGCCCGGGGGCGGGGGCGCGTCTGCGCGACCATCGTCAGCGCCAGCGCGGACGCCGCCGACAGGTTGGTCAGCGGCAGGCCCGCCACCGCCATGGCGGCGGTCGCGGCCGCCGCGCCCCACAGCGCCGCGGCCGGGGCGAACCTGCGGCCCGCGATCGCCGCGAACCAGACGACCGCGGCGACCCGCGCCACGGGCGGCCCGTGGAGCACCGACGCGGTGGCGTCGGACTCGCCGATCGGGATGGTCGCCGACGTGTAGGCCGCCAGGAGGTCGATCGCCACCCAGCGCCACCGGCGATCGGCATGCCGGTCCGGCCGCCACCGGGAGAGATCCATGACGGTCAGCGTACGGAAGGTCGGTGATCTGCGGAATCACACCGGGGGCGGGCCGTTCGTCCCCCTCTGGGGGGACGGATCCGATCCCGGCCGGGGGACGATCCGGAAGCCGTCCCGTTCCTAGCGTCGCAGCATGACGAACACCCCTTCCACGCGACGCCGCATCGCCGGCTGGTCGCTCCTCCTCCTCACCGTCGTGCTCGGCCTGCCGCTCGCGGCCGTCGCGTTCCTGCTGGCCGCGGTGGCGCGGGCCGGGCTCGTGCCGAGCGCCGTGCTCGCGCTGGCCGCCACCGTCCTGGCGTGCGGGACGGTCTCCCGCTACGGCGCCCGGCTGGCGCTGCGGCGACGACGGCGGCTCGCCGCCGCGCTCGTGGCGGGCGGCACCGTGGCCGCCGTGGTCCTCGGCTCCGCGCTGACCGCCTTCCGTCCGCTCGGCGTCGCGGCCGATCCGCTCCCCGTCCAGGACACCCGGTACTGGCGGCTGCCCACCGGGTCGCGGATCGCCTACACGCTGACGCCCGGCACCGGGACCCGGCGGACGGAACCGGTCGTCCGGCTGCACGGCGGCCCCGGAACACCGGGCGCCGGACCCGACGACCTCGACCGGCACCTCGCCGCCCAGGGCTTCGACGTCTACACCTACGACCAGCTGGGTTCCGGACGGTCCCAGCGGCTGGACGACCCGACCGGCTACACCGTGGCCAGGCAGGTCGCCGACCTGGAGGCGATCCGGCAGCGGATCGGCGCGCCAAAGCTGATCCTCGTGGGCGGCTCGTGGGGCGCCACGCTCGCCGCCCAGTACATGGCCGCCCACCCCGGCCGCACCGCCCGGACCGTGTTCGTCTCCCCCGGCGCGCTGTGGGCGCCGGAATGGGAGAAGTCCGGCGAGGGCGAGATCTGGGACCGGCTGACCCCCGCCCAGCGCGCGGCGATGGACGCGCTGGAGGCCCGCCCCAAGCTGATCGCCTGGTCGCTGCTCATGGAGGCGAACCCGAAGGCGGCGCACGCGCTGATGCCGGACGAGGAGATCGACCCGCTGTTCGACCGGCTGCTCGCCACGGTCGGATCGGCCGCGACCTGCCGTCCGGGGCGTCCCTTCAGCGAGCCGTCGTCCCGGTCGGGCTTCTACGCCAACCAGATGACCTCGGCCGACGCGCTCACCGTGCCGGACCCGCGCCCCGTCCTGCGGCGCGACCGCACGCCCGCGCTCGTGCTGCGCGGCCAGTGCGACTACAAGAGGTGGGAGATCGCCCGCGAGTACCGTGACACCCTGCCCGGCGCGAAACTGCTGTACGTGCCCGGCACGGGCCACGTGATCGAGGCCGAGCAGCCCGCGCTCCACCGCGAGGCGATCACCTCGTTCCTCACCGGCAGGCCGCTGCCGCTGCCCCCGTACACCCGGGACGACCGCCCGTGACGCGAAGTCGTCCGTGACGCTTCGACGAGAAACGCGCATCGCGGTTCTATGACGGCTCGCTCGGACTCAGCGAGCAGACCCAGTAGCGATCGCGAGGTCGCCCAGGAGTTCGCAGGCCATGACCGGCGAGAGCGTCTCGCCCGGCGGTTCGGTGAAGCGGACCTCGCGGAGCTTCTGCTCCGGGAACAGGTCGGCGGCACCGGCCGCGATGCCCGGATCCAGCTCGACCACCAGGTCGAGCCCCTTCCGGACGCGCCGGAACACCTCGTACTGGACGCCGCCGTCCCCGGCGGGGCCGCGCTCCCAGCCGCGCCGCGTCAGCCCGAGGACCGCGCCCACCGGGACGGTGACGCCCTCGAAGCGGCCGAGGCGGCCGGTGCGGCGCTCGTCGTCGGTCAGCGCGAGCATCGGACGTGCGAGCTGCGGGAACGGCTGGAGGATCGCGTAGTCGGCGAACACCTTCGCCCAGTCCGGAACCGCGTCGCCGAGTTCCCTGTAGCCGATCTCCAGGGGGTGCGGGATCCCGATCCGGGCGTCGTCGGGCAGCGTCAGCGGGTCGTCACCGATGTCGGCGAAGGTGAGGTCCTCGGCGATCCTGAAAGGGGTGTCCTGGGTCGTCCACACCAGGCGGCGGGCGATGTGGCGCAGCAGGGGATGCTCGACAACGTACCGCCGGAAGTCGTCCCGGCTCCAGCGGCGGCCGTCCACCATCGCTTGCTCCAGCCGCCGGATCTGGTCGGCGGCGACGGCGCGCACCTCCTTCTTGAGCGTGGCGAAGCGCTGGTAGGCGGCGGGCGCGCGATCGGCGTCATCCTTGGCGCCGGGCTTGGGGAGGGTCTTGCGGAGCGCGCCGTCCTCGTCGATCACGAACGGCTTCAGCTCCTCGTCGAACCCGACGGTGAAGCGGCGCGGGCCGTAGTCGAGGACGAGCGTCCCGGCGGCGTCCAGTCCGAGGTCGGGGACGAGCCGGTCGGCGAGTTCGCCGGGCGTCAGGCCGCGCCTCTCGGCGGTCCAGGCCAGGCGCTTCTCCGCGTTGCTGCGCACATTGGGGGACGCCCGCTGGGCGATCCGGTGCAGCTGGAGCAGGGCCGTGTCGGTGCCGATGTTCGCCAGCACCCCCGTAGCGTGGTTGCCGATCCTTCCCGGCCACTTCAGCACGGTCGCGCCCAGCCTCCGGGTGGCCTCGTCGTCGGCCAGCCAGACGAGCTGGTCGAGCACCCAGCCGTTGCGGCCGGGCAGGCCCGCGGCGACCCAGGCATCGAAGATCGTCCTGCCGAGGTCGGCCAGCGACGCGCGGTCGCACCGGTCCAGGACCTCGTCCAGCCCCGGGTAGATCACCGCCGTGCCGCCCCACGGAACGCCGGGGCAGAGGGTGAGCGCGCCGACGAGGTTCCCTACGGCCTCGGACGGCAGCACGCGGCCGTCCTTGAGGCGCACCTCCGGCAGCCCGCCCCTGTCCAGCCACGGGGTCTTCAGGGGCTGGGCGGGCTTTTCGGCGGGCCCCTGCTTTGCGGGCTGCACGTCAAGGATCTGCGCGACGGCCTCGGCCGCGGCGTCGCCGTGCCGGCGGGCGGCCTCCACGACCTCCGGGGCGCCGTGCTCGGAGGCGATGAGGGCGAGCGCCGACTTGGCCTTGTCGCGCTGAGCGCGCCGTTTACCCAGCGCGTCCGGCACCAGGAACGGCACGGCCGCGAGCCCGTGCCTGACGAACCAGGGCCGCGCCTTGTAGTTCATCGACTTGAGCCCGAGCCAGTCGGTCATCAACCCGGCCGTCTCGGCGTCGAGGAAGGGCATCAGCGCCCACACCGACTTGTGGGCCTTGGCGTTGGGGAACACCACGTGCCTCGCGTCGGCCCCGAACCGCGCCGGCATGGCCCGCAGGATCGCGAAATCCGAGCCCGGGCCGAGGACCGGCCGCCAGTCCGCCAGCAGCGGCCGGACGAGTTCCTCGGGCCCGAGCATGAACAGGGACCACACGGCCGGCTCATGAGTGAGCTCCCCGGCCTGGAAAAGCCGGACGATTCCCTCCCATCCCTCCGTCGCGAGGACCTCTTCCTGGGAGACGCTGAAGGAGGGCGCGGCGCGGATGGACTTCTGCCACTCCTCGCGTTCACCGGGCTCCCACACGACGCTCCGCCCGGCGGGCGGTTCCAGTCCGGGGACGAGAGGGCTCCCCTTGCCCGCGTCCCGGTGTGCGCGGGCCTGCTGTTCCCAGGGCGGGTCCACCAGGAACGCGGGGAGAGCGTCGCGCATTGTTTCCGGCCCTTCGACGTCGGAGATTTCCGAGTCGGACGCTCATGCCGGGGCCCGGGTTCCGCCGGTTCGGAAAATCGCTCTTGGTGATCCGGCCGTTCCTCTATTGGCGGTAGTTCTCCACCTGAGCGGCGGGCCTCACCTGGGCCTCGTCGGGATTCTGTCCCGCCTGGACGCGGGCGCGGCGCTGGCGGAGGAGGTCCCAGCACTGGTCGAGCGCCACCTCCAGCTCCTTGAGGCGCCGGTGCTCCTCGGCGTCGGACGGCCCCTCGTGCACATGGCGCTCCCGCAGCTCGTGCTCCTCGTCGACGAACGCGCTGATGCGCTCGAGGATGTCCTTCTCGTCCATCGGCCCTCCGTTCCGTGACCACCGGTCACCCACACCTCCGAATTATCCCCGAATCTCAGAACTTTCCCGATATCGACCGCTAGGGATCTTTACTCTTGTCAGCAGGCTGACAGGACAGCGTGCTGGGGGCGGGGATGCGCGGAGCCAAGATGCGCGGAGCGAGGAGAACCGGCCTGCTGCTCGGGGCCGCCGCGGCGGGATTCGTGGCGGACGCGCTGTGGCGCCGCACCCGGGCCAACGCCCTGGCGACCGCGCCGTCGGCCGCGCCGGAAACCCCCGAGGGCGCGTACCGGCTGGTCCGCGCGGCCGGGGTGTCGGTGGACGAGGCCGACCTGCGCGCCGCCCGCGCCCACGCCGCCGAGCACGGCCTGGACGTGGTCGACCTGGTCCCCGCCCGCCTCGACACCGCGCGGGCGCTGGAACTGCTGCTCCTGAAGCCCCGGCGGGCGAACCGTATGGCGCGCGGCGCGACCGCCGGGCACGCCATGCTGGTCTCCGCCGACCTCCACCGCCGCGCCGAGGTGACCGGCGACGCGCTCACCTACGACGCGATGGACGAGCTGGCGATCAAGCTCCGCAGGTACGCCCCGGTCACCACCGACGCGGTCGTCGTCCCCGGCCTGGCGCCCGTGCCGTGCACCCCCGCCGAGCGGCGGGCGGTGCTGCGGCGGCGCTGGCTGTCGCACCTGCCGACCTACCTGACCGGCAACCTCCTCGCGCTCGGCGCGCTGGCCGCGCTCGCGGCGCGCCGTCCCCGCTGGGGCGCCGCCGCGGTCGCCGCCGCCTGCGCCCAGCCGTACCTGGCCACCCTGTGCACGCCGCTGCGGCCGCACGACCGCGCCCGGTTCGCGCTGGCCCGGCCGATCGCCGCGCCGTACCGCTGGGCCCGCGTCGCCCTCGCCCCGGAACGCGCCGACCCCGAGGTGGAACGGGCCCGCGACACCTACGCCGCCGACATCGCCAAAGGCGTCGAACGCTTCCTCCTGCCCGCCGCCACGTACTGCCCCTGGTGCGGCGGCCCCAACCTCCGCAAGCTGCTGACCAGCGGCGACTACCAGCGGAACAAGCCGGGCACCTTCCGGCTCGACGAATGCCGCTCCTGCGGCCACGTCTTCCAGAATCCCCGGCTCAACGGCGAGGGCCTCGACTTCTATTACCGCGACTACTACGACGGCCTGGGCGCGGCAGAGGTCGAGGACGCGTTCCGCGTCAGCGGCCATTCCTACAAGGGACGCGCCACGATGCTGAAAGGCCACGCCGATCCGAAGGCGTGGCTGGACGTCGGCGGAGGGCTCGGCCATTTCTGCTGCTACGCCCGCGACATCTGGCCGGACACCCGATTCGACGCCCTCGACATGGGCTCGGGAATCGTCCAGGCGGAAAAGCAGGGCTGGGTCGACCGCGCGCACCACGGCTTCTTCACCGACCTGGCCGACGAACTCGCCGGACGCTACGACGTCGTCAGCATGCACCACTACCTGGAGCACACCCTCGACCCGGGCGCCGAACTGGACGCCGTCGCGAAGGTCCTCCCGGCCGGCGGCCACCTCCTCGTCGAGGTGCCCGACCCGCAGTCGCCGTTCGGGCGGCTGGCCGGGCGCTGGTGGCACAACTGGCTCCAGCCGCAGCACCTGCACCTCATCCCGTTCGGCAACCTCACCCAGGCTCTGCGCGACCGCGGCCTGGAAGTGGTGGCCGTCGACCGCGGCACCGCCCACCAGCGGGCCGACGCGCTCCCCGCCCTGATGATCCTGCTGAACCGGCTCGTCCCCGACCCGGACCGCCCGTGGCGGCCCGCCGGACGGCGCCGCCTGCGCGTCGCCGTCCGCACCGCGGCCTACCTGGCGGCGCTCCCGCCGCTCGCCGCGGCGTTCGCCGCCGACCAGCTCGCCAGCGCCGTCATCGCCCGGACGGGCGGCGCCAACGCCTACCGCGTCCTCGCCCGCAAGACCGGCTGACCGGCCCCAACGGCCCTAGCGGGCCGCGACGGGACCTCCGTTCCCGGCGTGGGACGCCGAACGCAGCGCGTGCTCGATCAACCCGACCAGCACCTCCTTGGCCGAGCCCGGACGGCGCGCGTCGCACAGGATCACGGGAACCTGCGGGTCCACGTCCAGCGCGGCGCGGATCTCCGGCACGTCGTAGCGTTCGGCGTCGTCGAAGCAGTTCACGGCGATGACGAACGGCGTGCCGCGCCGCTCGAAGTAGTCGATGGAGGCGAAACTGGCGGGCAGCCGCCGCGTGTCGGCCAGCACCACCGCGCCCAGCGCGCCGCGCGACAGCTCGTTCCACATGAACCAGAAGCGCTCCTGGCCCGGCGTCCCGAACAGGTAGATCGCCACACCGTCGCGCAGCGTGATCCGGCCGAAGTCCATCGCCACCGTGGTGGTGCGCTTGGCGGCCACGCCCTCGATATCGTCCACGCCGACACCGGCGTTGGTGAGCTGCTCCTCCGTCCGCAGCGGACGGATTTCGCTGACCGCGCCGACCAGCGTGGTCTTGCCGACCCCGAAGCCGCCGGCCACCAGGATCTTCAGCGCGACCCTGGGCCCGTCGGCGGCGCCCGGATCGGGACCGGGCGCCGCGGCGGGAGCGGGGTCAGAGCGCGCGTAGCTCATCGAGCACCCTTCTCAGCAGGTTCTGGTCGACCTGCGCGGTCGGCGGCTCCCACTGCTGCACGCCGAGCAGGCCCTGGGCGAGCAGGTCCCCGGCCAGCACCCGGATCACGCCCAGCGGCAGGTCGAGTTCGGAGGCCAGGTCCGCGAGCGTGTACGGCCGCCGGCACGCCGCCAGCATCCGCCGCTGCTCGCGGGACAGCCGGGCCAGGTCGGCGGGCGCGCGGCCGGTCGCCACGATGATGGCCACGATGTCCAAGGGTTCCCCGGTCGGGACGGTCCGGCCGCGCGTCATCGCGTACGGGCGGACGATGGGACCGGCGGCCTCGTCCAGCCACCGTTCCCTGCCCGGCCCGTGGGGCCCCCCGGCGGTGCTGCCTTCCATGCGGGGTCACCCGGAACCCGATCCGCTCGGTCTCAGCCCGGTCGACAGTTGCCGATGCACCCGCTTGACCAGCATCGTCATCTCGTAGGCGACCAGGCCCGCGTTGGCGCCGATGTCGCTCAGCAGCGCCAGGCAGCTGTTGTTCCCGGCGGCGACCACGAAGAACAGGCCCTTCTCCATCTCCACGATGGTCTGCCGGATCTCCCCCGAGTCCAGGTGCGGCTGCGCCCCGATCGCCAGGCTGTGGAACCCGGCGGCCAGCGCGGCCAGGTACTCGGCGTCCTCGCGGGCGACCTCGCTGGAGGCACCCATCACCAGGCCGTCCCGGGACAGGACGACGACCTTGCGCACCTGGGGGACCCGGCCCACCAGGTCGTCCAGTAGCCAGGCGAGCCCTGCCGTTGCGTCCGCCGTGCTCACGACGGTCTCCCTTCGCCAGTGAACCCGTTTCCAGTGAAACCGTCTCCGGGGAACCCTTCCCCGGTGAGCCCGGCCCGGCCGGCCGGGCCCTCGTCCTCCTCGCGCCCGCGCAGCCAGCCCGCCTGCAGTGAGGCGAACAGGTCGCGGGACGCCTCCGCGGACCGGTCCTCGTCGAAGGCGATGTGCGTGCCCTCCGGCGGGGTCGCGCCCGGCGGCTGCGGCGGCGCGACGGTGCGCAGCTCCGGCGCCAGGCTCGCCTGCCGCACGCGGCGCGGCAGCGGGGTCCGGCCGCTCCCGCTGACCTGCGGCGGGGACATCGGCGGCGGCACGTACGGGTGCCGGTCCTCCGGCTCGGGCAGCGGGCGCGTCCACGACTCGGGCGACCACGGGCCGCCCGAGCCGTCCGAGACGCCCGCCACCGGGAGGTCGGGCCGCATGTCGGGGCTTCCGGCCACCGGCAGGTCCGTGTTCCCGGCCACGCTCCCGGCCGCGTTCCCGGCCACCGGCAGGTCCGTGACGCCCGCGACCGGCACGTCCGTGATCCCGGCGACGGGCACGTCCCCGAACGACGCCTCGGGGGACGGGCGCGGCCCCGGCAGCACCGGCCGGTCGGGCACGGGCGCCGACAGCTCGGCGTTGTTACCCGGCCCCGGCGAGGGGTTCCGCCAGACCTCGGCCTCGATCGTCTGCGCCGGGTTCGGAACGCCGTTCCGCTCGCCCGGCGCCTGGATCGCGGGCGCACGACCCTGCGTCCGGGCGATCGGGGCGCGCTCGGCGGGACGCCGCGGCGCGTCGTCCTCGGGGCCCTCCACGTCCACGATCAGCTCGCGCGGCACCAGCACGACCGCGCTGACACCGCCGTACAGCGACGGCTGGAGCGCGACCTTGATGCCGTGCCGGGCGGCGAGCCGGGACACCACGAACAGGCCGAGCCGGTCGCTGTCGGCCAGGTCGAACTCCGGCGGGCGGGCCAGCCGCATGTTCAGCGCGTCCATCTCGGCGGGGTCCAGGCCGATGCCGCGGTCGATGATGTCGACCGCGAACCCGTTGGCGCCCATCTCCCCGCGCACCAGCACCTCCGTCGGCGGCGGCGAGAACACCGTGGCGTTCTCGATCAACTCGGCCAGCAGGTGGATGACGTCGGCGACCACCTCGCCGATCAGCGCGGCCTGCGCGGACACCACCACGACCTCGACCCGCGTGTAGTCCTCCACCTCGGCGACGGCGGCGCGCAGCACGTCGTCGACGTGCACCGGACGGCTCCAGCCGCGGCCCGGCGACGCCCCGGACAGGATGACCAGGCCCTCGGCGTGCCGGCGCATGCGCGTGGTGAGATGGTCGAGCCGGAACAGGTCCTCCAGCGCCTTGGGGTCGGAGGCGCCGCGCTCCATCTCGTCCAGCATGCTGAGCTGGCGGTGCAGCAGCGACTGGCTGCGCCAGGCGACGTTCAGGAACACCCGGCTGATGCCCTTGCGCAGGTGCGACTCGCTGACCGCGGTCTCGAGCGCGGTGCGCTGCACCCGGTTGAACGCCTCGCCGACCCGCGCCACCTCGGTCGTCCTCCCGACCTCCAGCGGGGGCGCCTCGGCCGCCACGTCCACCTCCTCGCCGCGCCGCAGCCGGGCGACCACGCCGGGCAGCCGGTCCTCGGCCAGGTTCAGCGCGGCCCGCTGCAGCCCGCGCAGCTCACGGGACAGGCTGCGGGCGGCCAGCAGCGACAGGATGACCGAGGCCACCACGGCCAGCAGCCCGAACCCGCCGGCCAGCGCCAGCCGCAGCACGATCCGCTCACCGATCGGCTGCGCCAGTTCGTTCAGCGCCAGACTCGACTGCGTGACCGCCTGCCCCCAAGCCTGCGACAGCCTCGGGGTCGTGGCCGACCAGTTCGCCGCCTCAGGCGGGAGCCGGTTGTCCGGTGACCGGGCGATCGCCGCCTCCATCGCGCGGAAATCGCGGTAGCCCTGGGATTGGACCACCTTCACCAGCGGGGCGCGCACCTCCTGCTCGAGATCGCTCATCCCGGCCTCGAACTCGCGCCGCCCCAGGGCGACGGACTGCGCGAACGCGAGATGCTCGGCCTCGGTCATCCGGCCCTGCCTGGCCAGCGCCGTCGTCACCAGCGCGTCCTCTCGGAGCATGAACGCGCGGGCGTTGCCCACGCTGACCAGAGCCCGCCCCTGCTCGAAGATCTCGACATCGTTCACGAGTTGCAGACCGCTGAAGACCCGGACCATGGAGTCGAGGGTCAGGCTGTACGCGTCGATGATCTCCAGAGCCTGGGCATCACCGGCATCGACCCTCGCCCGTATCTGGGGAACGCGGTCGAGTAGCCGGATCGCCTCCGAGAGACGCTGCAGGCTGGTGGAATCGGCGGCCTCCCTGGCCTCGTCCGACAGCGCCGTCCTGCGGAACGAGGCCTGGGCGGCGTCCGCCCGCGCACGCTGCGCGACCAGCTTCTGGCGTTCGGCACCGCCGGTCCCCTGCTCGCGCGCGGTCAGCGCGACGACGCTGAGCTGCCGCTCCTCCTGAAGGTGGTTCACCAGGAGGAGGCCGGGCAGGGTGATCCTGTCATAGGCGCTGGAATAGTCGTACTTGTCGAGCGCCGGCCCGAGAGTGCTGCTCGCCGCGAAGGTCCACAACCCGACCAGGGACAGCATCGGGATCAGCAGCAGGGCCGTGATGCGCAGGCGGATCGAGCGACGACGGGGCTTCCTTGCGTCACCCCTCGCCGGGAGGCCCTCTCGCGGGGCATCCGGCTGCGTCCGACGAGGGGCTGTTTGACGGGCCGCGCTCTCGCGGCGTCTGGCGGCCATCAGATCACGTCCTCTGATCGGTGCGGTTCCGACATCGTGGCTACGGCCCGTTCCGCCCCGGGCGGGCACCGGAACTCCCCGCTCACGGCGGTACCTCCTCGTCCTTCGACCTGGTGGCCAGGTACCGGAGACGCTTGGAGATCAGCACGACCGCCTCGGCGTGCCCCCGCATGGCCTGCTCGCGCGTCGTGTACTGGCCGATGTCGGCGTGCGTCGTCAGATCGGAGACGATGGTCTGCCACAGCAGGGGCCTTCCGTTGGATGCGAATCCCTGGTCGACCACCGTGAACCAGGTGGAGACGACCACCACCTCGGTACCGACATGGATGACGTCTTGGGCGAGCAGCCGCTCCCCTATGTCGAGCAGCAGCCGCTGAGCCTCGTCCGAGGTGACGCGCCTTCCGTCCGCGCGATACCAGTCCACGGCCATGACAATTCCCAGGGAGAAAGGGAGAAGGGCTATTCAGGAAGCGGCGGGGCCGGGCGCCGGCCACGCCGTCAGCTCGCACCACACGGACTTGCCCGACGCGGTCTGGTCGGTGCCGTGGCGGTCGGCGATGGCCGCCACCAGGAACCAGCCGCGACCGGTCTCGTCCATGAGGTCCACGCGCCTGACCCTGGGCGGGAACGGGCTCGGGTCGTGCACCTCGATGCGCAGCCGCGACCCGGCGCGCAGCACCGTGAGGCGGAGCGTGGACGCGGGCGTGGCGGCGTGCCGTACCGCGTTGGTGACCAGCTCGGAGACCAGCACCTCGGCGTCGTCGCGGATGTGCTGGACGGCGCGCGCCGTCACCAGCGCCCGCATGAACGCGCGAGCCCGGGGGACGGAGGCGTGCACCGCGGGCAGTTCGAGCTCGTCCAGGGGTCTGGCCCTGCCAGCGCCCGGGCGGACCGGGGCCGTGGACGCACCGGAAGACAAGGCCGGACGCGGGCGCGGCGGCGGACCGGAGGTCGGTGGGGGCGTCGGGGTCAGGGGGTCGGGGGCCGGCGCCATCGCGGCCGGCGTCTGGTCAGATCTGGCGATGGTGGGGGGATCGGCCGACATGGGGGACGCCTCCTCGGAAGGGGCGCAGTGACCGGTTCCGGCGCGGAGGGCGCGGCCGGGTCCTGCCGGTCACCGGGAGTGGGCACCGATGCCGCGTGGACGGGCGGCAGGAAGATGATCGGTGCGGGGAGGGCCGAGCGGCCGGTGCGAGTCATGACGACTCCGACCTCTCGGCGTTTGCGGCGGCGCGCTCGCGCAGCAGCTGTGCCGTGCGCGTGTAGCACTCGTAGTTCTCGTACTCGAACCGGCGCCCGCGCATACAGGTGAGGTAGGGACCGATGGGATGGCCGTGCAGCAGGAAGGTCTCCTCGTCGAGATCCCCGCGCAGGCGCTCAAGCGTGCGTTCGAACAGCTCGACCTTGGCGGCGGCGGCCGTCGCGCGTTCCTCGAGCTGCGCGATGACGTCGTCCGCCGAAACGTGATCCACCGCCTGGAGTATGACCAGCAGGTCCTCGCGGATGATCCCAGGCCTGGCGGAGAGGGTCGCGAAGCGCTCCATCTCCTCGATCCCCGCCTGGGTGACGGTGTAGACGCGCTTGTTCGGCCGGTCATGCTGGATGACCTGGCGGCCGGTGATCAGCCCCTCTGACTCCAGGCGACTCAGCTCGGTGTAGAGCTGTTGCGGCACGGCATGCCAGAAATTGGAGACGGCGATGTCGAAGATCTTCGTCAGCTGGTACCCGCTGTATTCACCGTTGAGCAGTGCAGCGAGCACGGCATGCCGTAGCGCCATCGGTCACTCTCCAACGTCGGCATCCTGCGGCCAACCCCGGCTAGCGACGGAGTTTACTAGTCAATCTCATGACTAGTAAGGCATTGGAACGATTTCTTGACATTTTGGGCATAACTGAGCGGCGGGCGAGGGCCCATCAGGCACCCGTCCGCGCAGCCGATCGGCTGCTCACACACTCTGTACGGAAGCACCGCGGCGCGGGTTCGCGCCGGCGCGCTCCGCTCGTTCAGACGTTCAGCCGCGCCTCCTCCTTCAGCGCGATCATGTCAGGATCGAGATCACTGGCGAGTTGCTTGATCTTTCCCTCCATGAATGCCTGCCGCGTCAATGCCCGCTGGACCTTTCCGCTGGTCGTCCGCCGGACCGCGCCCTGACCGGACAAAACGACGCTGAGGGCCGGCAATCCGAAGGCCCCCGCCACCGCGTCCCGGATGAGCGAGGCCAACTCGCCCAGTCCGGTGTCCCTCGCGGCGCCGGGGACCACCTCCTGCACGATGATCACTTGCTCCCGGCCCGCGTCCACCGGCGCGCCCAGCGAGAAGGCGGCGGCCGTACGGGTGGCCGGATGGGTGGAACGGGCGGCCTCCTCCAGGTCGTGGGCATGGATGTTGTGGCCATTGACGATGATCAGGTCCTTGATCCGCCCGGTGACGTACACTTCCCCGCCGGTCAGGAACCCCAGATCACCAGTCCGCAGGTACGGGCCGTCCCCCTCGGCGGTCACGGCCCGGAAGCCCTCCCGCGTCTCGTCGGACCTCTTCCAGTAGCCCTGGGCGACGCTGCCGCCGGCGACCCAGATCTCGCCGACCCGCCCGTCCGGAAGCACCGCGCGGGTCCGCGGGTCGACCACGCGCACGTCGAGGGTGACCGGGCGGCCACTGCTCACCAGCCGCCGCGTCCTGCGCTCCTGCGAGTGCTCCGCCACGTTCCGGACGGAAGCCTGCTCGCCGCCGCCCGCAGACGCGCCGTCGACCGGGACCGCCTCGTTCCGGGCCAGCGCCTCGACGTCGAACTCACGGATCACCGGCCCCCGGCCGAGGGGCGCGGCCGAAATCAGCAGCGTGGTCTCGGCCATCCCGTAACAGGGCATCCAGGTCCCCGGCCGGAACCCCACCGGGCCGAACCGCTCGACCATCCGGTCCAGCGTTCCGGCCAGCACGGGCTCCGCCCCGTTCTTGGCGATGAGCAGCGACGACAGGTCCAGATCGGCCAGTTGCGCATCGGTGACCCGGCGCAGCAGCAGTTCGTACCCGAAGTTCGGGCCCACGATGATCGTCGCCCGGTGCCGCGTGACCATGTCCAGCCATACCACCGGCCGCTTGATGAACGTGATCGGCGACATCAGCACGTACCGGCCGCCCATGTACAGCGGGTGCAGGATCTGCCCCACCAGCCCCATGTCGTGGTAGTGCGGGACCCAGCCCACCCCGACCGTGTGCTGGCCGCCTTCGATCCGCGCGTTGATCTCCTGGGCGTTGCGGAGCAGGTTGCCGTGCGAGACCACCACACCCTTGGGGACGCTGGTCGAGCCGGAGGTGTACTGGAGGAAGGCCGTCTGTTCCGGCAGGTAGCGCGGCATCGACCAGGCGTCGGGATCCGCGGCGACGCCGGTGTCGGTGACCAGGCAGCGGACCTCGCCGGTCAGTCCGGCCTCCGCGAGCCACGTCTCCAGCATGGCGTGGTGCGCGGAGTCGGTGAGGATCCAGCGGACATCGGCGTCGGCGATGATCCCCTGGGTGCGCTCCGTCCTCCCCGCGGCCAGATCGGGGAACGGCGCGGGGACCGCGATGACCTCGGCGTACAGGCAGCCGAGGAAGGCGGTGACGAAGTCCGGACCCTCCGGATAGAGCAGCAGGGCGGTCCGGCCCCGCATACCGAGCCCCGCGAGGTGGACGGCCAGCGCGCGGGCGTTCCGGTCCAGGTCGGCCAGGCCCAGGTCTTCCTCACGGTAGGAACGGCCAGGCCCTCTCTCCTCCGTCACGAAAATGAATCCACGGCTGTTGCCATGCGCGTCGACGTTGTCCCGCACGATCGACACGAAGTCCTTGCTCGATCCCATCACCCTCACCCCACGAAGTCGGCTTCGGGCACCGAGACCGAGCGCCCGCCATCGGCCAGCTCCAGCAGCGAGAACCAGCGGCCCTCGCCGAAGCAGCGGAACATCGCCTCCTCCACCGACGGCAGGTACTGCTCCGACAGCGCCGTGTCGGGCTGCGCGCGCTGCAGCAGGCGCTCCAGGCACAGCACCAGCCACGCGCCGTCGGCGAACGCGCCGCCGAACTCCGCGTGGTTGTGGAGCCAGGTGAGCATGCACGAGACCATCGCGTGGATCTCGCAGTGCCGCCGCGCCCGCCGCAGCGCCGCCGCCGAGGTGGTGTCGGACGGATCGGCCCGCACCTGCGCGTGCAGCTCCGACCGCAGGTCGCCGATCCGCGCCACCAGCGCCGCCAGGTCCTTGGCCACGTCGGGCGCGGCGAACACCCGGGCGGTGGTCAGCAGCGCCTCCACCGTCGCCTCGTACTCGCGGCCGATCTCGTCGTGCCCCTCGTTCGTCAGCTGGAGCAGCCGGCCGTCGGGACGCCACTCCGGCGGCGTCCGCGTCCAGCAGAAAAGGTCGGCCAGCAGCTCGCCGGCCCCCTCCGCCCGCGGCTGGTCGTCCACCAGGAACGGCAGCTGGCCGGCGACGTTGGCCAGGTTCACGTGCGTGGTGCCCTCGAAAATGCTCGCGATCGCGTGGTCGCGCTGCAACTTCTGGAACACCCCGTGCGCCACGCCCTCGCGCAGGTAGCCGCGCGCCGCGAGCACCGCCCCGATGCTGGCCACCACCTCCTCGCCCTGCACGGGCACGAAGTACTTCACGATGGACGACCACAGGCTCAGCCGCCCGGGCGCCACCGTCAGCGTCCGCGCCACCGGGATCGCCACGCACTCGGCGATCAGCAGGTCCAGATGCGCCTTGACCAGATGGTCGCGGATCACCGGGATCTGGTAGATGTCGGCGCCGTACAGCTTGCGGCCACGCGCGTACTCCATCCCGATGCGCACCACCGCGTCCATCGTGCCGATCGACAGCGCCGCGATCGCGGTACGGGTGATCTGGAGCGTCTTGAGCGTCTGGACGAGCCCGGAGCCCGGCCGCCCGATCACGGCGTCGGCCGGCACCCGCGCCCCGTCGAACACGATCCCCGACAGGTCGTGGCCGCGCAGCCCCACCGTCCTGACCGGCGGCAGCACCGACCACGCGCCGGGGTCCAGGTCCTGCTTGTCCACCAGGATCAGGGAGAAGTCGCGCAGGCCGGTCTTGGCGTAGGCGGTGACGAACCGTCCGCGGGTGGCGTTGCCCACCGGCCATTTGGTGCCGGTCAGCACCAGGTCGCCGTCCCGGGAGTCGGGGAACGCCCGCGACTCGCAGGCCATCACGTCGCTGCCGTGGTCGGCCTCCGAGACGCCGAAGCAGGCCAGGTCGCCGTCCAGGACGCCCTCGGCCACGGCCTTCTGCTGGCGCGGGTCGCCCCACAGCCACACCGGGTTCACCGCGAGCAGGCCCGACCCGTACATCACGGCGACGGTGAGGCTGCGCCGCGAGATGCCGCGGGTGACGAAGAACAGCTCTTCCAGGGTGGTGAGCCGGCCGCCGAGGTGGCGCGGCACCAGGTATTCGGGGAAGCCCCAGGCGCGGACGGTCTCCACCGCGCCCTCGGGCAACTCGTCGCGCTCCTCGGCCTCGACGATCGACTTGTAGGAGAAGGGCCCGGCGGCATCGTCCAGCGGGTCGCCGAGACGGGCGTCCAGGTCGGCGGCGATCCGATGGGCCGGGGACAGCTCTGCGCGCGGGGAGACTTGACTGGTCATCGGTGGTTCCCTCTTCTCGCGTGGCGCGACTTCGTTCGCAGGGCACGGCGGGGCGGGGGCACGGCCGGGCCCCGCCCGGTGCCGTCCTGGGGGGACGGGCACCGGGCGGGCCGGGCGGCCGCGGGGTGCGGTGGCCAGGGTCGCGGCGGGGCTGGCCGTCAGGCGGCACGGTGGCCGGGCTTGGCGGGACGCGGCCGGGTCGAGAGGCTCAGGCGGGGGCCGCGAGGCCTCCCTCACCGCCAGGGCCGCCTGATTCCTCGATCTCCTGCATGCGCCGTCCGACCGCGCGGGCCAGGGCCATCGCGGCGGGCAGCGGCCGAACCATGACCGTCAGATCGCGGACCAGCCCCGACCCGTCGTAGGTGATCAGGTCCAGGCCCTGGACCCGCGTGCCCATGACCTTGACGGTGAAGACGAGCGCCTGCACCGGCGGGGCGCCGCCGTTCCCGGCGGCGCTCCGGCCGGCAAGCTCGTGCGTGTACCGGAAGTCCTGGAAGATCTCCAGCAGCACGCGGAGCAGCCCGGTGACGGCCTCGGCACCCCGGTACGGCTTCACCATCACCGGGCTGTGGAACTCGACGTCCGGAGCCAAGGTCCGGGTGATCGCGGCAAGGTCCTTGGCCTCCACCGCGGCACGGAACGATCCGGGTACGGTGATCACGCGGCCCGCCCCGTCCCCACGGCCGCGGCCAGCTCGTCCGCCCAGACGCGGTAGCCGTCCGGCGACGGGTGGAAGCCGTCGGAGGCGAACCGCGTCCGGTCGGCGGCCATGTCCGGATCCATCGGGACGTGCACGGCGCCGTTGGCGCGCGCCACCTCCCGCATGATCCGATCCATCGCCCGCGCCCGGCCGCCCATGACCAGCCGCAGTGGCTGGGGCAGCGCCGGGAACCGGTGCACCGGGGGCATCCCGGCGACGATCACCTCCGCGTCGCGGTACCGGCCGCGCAGCGCGCCGATCAGCTCGGTCAGGTCGGCGGTCCAGGTCTTCAGCGGGCGCCGCCTCATCAGGTCGTTGATGCCGACGGTCAGCACCACGATGTCGGGCGGGGCGCCGTGCTGCTCGGCGGCCAGGGCCGGGACGAGATCGGTGCCGACCCGCCGGGCGGTGGCGCCGTTCTTCCCGGCCACCACCCAGGCCACCCCGCGGCGCAGGCGCTGCTGGAGCGCCCCCGCGAGGAAGCCGGGCAGGGCCCGCTCGTGCTCGGCGGCGCCCACGCCCGCCGCGGTCGACTCGCCGATGACGACGAGCCGGAGGAGCGGGACCGCGCCGGCGACCGTGCCCCGGTCGGCACCGGAGGCGGGGTCGAGCCGCGGCGTCCGGCGGGCGGTCCGCCGGGCCTGGACGAACAGGACGGGTGCGAAGACGAGCGCCATGGCCGCGTGCGGGAGGGCCGCCAGCGCGCGCGGTATCCGGGCGGCACGGGGGGCTCGTTCAGGGACGCCGCCTGTGCCGGTCTCGGCGGCGTCAGGGCTGGTGTCGAGCAGCGCATCGGTGTCGAGACGCGCATCGGTGTCGAGACGCGCATCGGTGTCGAGACGCGCATCGGTGTCGAAGCGGACGGCGGTGTCGGTGCCGGTGTCTGCGCCGGGGACACCGCTGGTACGGGTGAAAGAGAGTGGTCTCTGCATCTCTACTACCCCAGAGTGTGGCTATCCCGATGTTGAGAGGACGTGCTCCCCCAGTAGGTTTTTGACGATTCCGGTGATGATCTCCGCTACGTAGGCGTGTCCCGCGGAGTTGAGGTGGATCCCGTCGAAGGCCCACAACGACGGGTCGGCCACCCGCGGCACGGCGTCCGGCTCGATGAATTCCATTGCGTGCGCGCGTGCGCTGTGCCGCAGTTCCGCGTTGAACACTTGAATACGTTCGAGTACGCGTTTTCTCCGGAAGTCGGAGATGATAGATCGTTCCAGCAGCGGCGGACGGGAAACCGGTGCCGCGACGCCCACCGCGCCGACCGACCGGGTCCAGCCGAATATCTCTCCCAGATACCCGGCCGCCTCCGTCCTATCGAATCCGTTGACGACGTCGTTCATTCCGCAGTTCAGCACCACCAGCCCGGGAGTCAGGCGGCGGACCTCGGGCAGCTGGGCCCGGGCCACCTCCGCCACGGTCGCGCCCGCCCCGCCCAGGTTGGCGACGCGGTCGCGGGTGAGATCGAGGTTGTCGGCCAGCCGGCCCACCCAGCCGAACCAGCCGCCGGCCGGATCGGGGTCGTCGCGGCCTTCGGCCAGACTGTCCCCGAGCACCACCAGCCGGACGGGAGCGGGAGCAGGAGCGGGCACAGCCCGTCCCCGCATCAGCGAACCAACTCGATCAGGTAGTCGGTCAGGGTGTCGACGGTCGCGCAGCGGCGCGCCTCCGCCACGTCGACCTCGACCTGCAGGTGGTCCTCGATGTCGCTGATGATGCTGATGGCGTAGACCGAGTCGACGCCGTAGCGGGCCAGCTCGACCGCGGGGTCGATGCTCTCCGCCGGCTTGTCGAGATAGAACGCGATCCGGTCGAGGAGCCAGGTTTGCAGCCCACCGCGCGATATGGTCTCCGTTTCGTTCACCGCGTTCCCCTTCTGTTGAGGTGATCTTTTACCAGTGGATCCCCCCGAGATTTACGCGATTTCCCCCGCTATCGAGCTGGTCCTATCGGGTGCAACGAAGATTACCGCCGTGACCGTATCAGACGACACAGTGGACTGTGAACTATTGGAAACTATCTATTTTCTACCCTGTAAATTGAGTCAGTCCGGCGGTAAATGGGGCGGACGTAAATCCTGGCACACCGTGATCAATGCACGGGGTCCGGCGCGGCCGGAAGAAAATGATCACGGCGGCCGGCATGAAGATCCATTCTGGCCTCACCCCCGCCCTTCCCTCGGCCTACCTGGCCGCATACCGGACGGGATGTGAGAGTTGCACAAGATCCGACACGCGGGGACGCCGCGCGGCGGCCGGGCACACCGTGCCACCCGGGGAATTTGGGACAGCGCCGAAGACGAAAATGACCACCCGGCCATTGACCGTTACCGCCCGTGTCTCACGCGCGCGTCGGCGGCGCTGTGAGCCTCGCGACGACGGTCGGCGCGCAGTGCATCGGTCCACGACGACAGCCCGTCACCACCGGCGCCGCCGTCCGTCACCCGGTGTGAGGCGCCCCGCCCGGGTCGTTCGGATCGTCCGGATTATTGGAGTTGTTCATCCGAGTCGGGCGGGCCGGGCGGCGGCGTGCGGCCCGCGAAACCGTCCCAGAGGAACGCCGCCGGCCCCGCGACCCGGAACAGCTCCTCCACCCGGGAGCGGTCGCCGTCCAGATGGGTCAGCGTCTGGAGGCCGAGGAACGTCGCGACCGCGATCGAGCCCAGCTCGCGCGACGGCACCACCTCCTCCAGCGCGGTGCCCGCGACCAGCCGGCGGACGGCCGCGGCGGCGAACTCCGTCCACGGCCCGATATGGGCCAGCAGCTCCTCGCGCAGCCGCGGCGCCGTCGCCGCGGCGGTGAACAGCTCCTGCACCGCCGCGATGTGCCCCTGCTCCGCCATGTCCTCGGCGTACAGCCCGCGCAGCCGGTCCAGCAGGTCCACCGCGCTGTCGCACGACCCCAGCGCCTCCTGGTACGCCTCCATCCGCAGCCGGCTGGTGTGGCGCAGCGCGGCCAGGAGCAGGTCCTCCAGATCCTCGAAGTGGTAGTAGATGACGCCCGGCGCGAACCCCCCGGTACGGGCGATCGAGCGCGCGGTCGTGCCGCCGTACCCCTCGGTCGCGAGGGTGCGGACGGCCGCCTGGAGGAGCCGCTCCCGGGCTTCCTCGCGCCGGGCGCGCGGCCGGGACGGCCGCGGTGGCCGGGGCCGGGATGGGGGCATGGGGGTCAGATCACTCTCCGCGGGTGGACGCCCGCCGCGTCCAGGAAGGGGTCGAGCCGCCGCGCCAGCCTCGCCAGGTTGTGGCTCGGCACCTGGGGATAGAGGTGGTGCTCCAGGTGGTAGGTCAGCTCCAGGAACAGCGCGGGCACGACACGGCCGCGCAGCGTGTGCGTCTGCGTCAGCGGATCCTCCCCGTAGTGGCGGTGCGGCAGGTGGACGGTCAGCAGCGGGTAGACCCAGCTGCCCACGATCATCATCGTGGCGTAGACGAGCAGCCCCCGCCAGAACAGCGCGCCCGCGCCGAGGGCCGCGAACGGCACCGCCGCCTCCGCCAGGAGCCAGGCGCGCTGACCGCCCGAGGCCCGGCGGAACGCCCACCACCACAGCCGGACGAGGAACACCGGCCCGTACAGGATCGCGCCGAGCATGCTCAGGTCGGCGGGGCGTCCCTCGGGGTCGTCCTCGGACGGGAAGGTCCGGTGGTGCTGGAGGTGGGTGGCGCGGTAGGCGTGCCCGCTCTCCAGCAGGACCGCGCCGAGCAGGAACAGGGCGACCTCGGTCGGGGCGCGGCCGAGGCCCAGGGAGCGGTGGACGACGTCGTGCGTGGCCGTCACCACAGCCACGAAGATCCCGAACGCGATGAGCGGGGTCGTCCACCACCAGCCGGCCGCGGCGGCGCAGGCGAAGAGCGCCACGCCCAGGTACGGGAGGGAGAGCGTGAGGGTGCGGCGGCGTCGGGTGGTCACCAGGAGGTCGGGGCCCAACTCGGACAGCCGGGGTGTGGTGCGGGTGGCGCTCGCGTCCGTTCTCATCGCGCGGCCGTCCATGGCGTCGCCTTTCCGGAGGCGGTTCTGCGGGCGGTTCTGCGGGCCGTTTTCAGTACCGCGTCCGCCACGATGCGGCTGCCGAGCGCGCACGCGACCGTGCCGAGTCCGGGCCAGGTCGAGTCGCCCACCAGCCAGAGGCCGGGGACGCCAAGGGTGTGCGGGACGGCGTTCTGGTTGGCGTTGCCGGGCGTTTGCCGCGCGCCCCCTACCGCGCCGCGCGGGCGGAACGCGAAGTGCTCGTACGAGCGGGGCGTGCCCACGTCCCACACCACGGCCCGTTCGCCGAGGTTCGGGTGGACGCGCCGTGCCAACCCCACGAGGCGTTCCCCTGTCTTGCGCTTGTGCTCCTGGTACGCGGCGTCCGTCAGCCCTTCCCATGCCGCGAGTTCGGTGTGCGTGGAGACCATCACGGCGCGGTGCCCTGGCGGGGCGCTCTCGGTGTCGCCAGGCGCGGAGACAGAGACGAACATGTTGTTGCCGTCGCCCAGGGGACGCCCGTAGTCCTGCAACAACTGGTGGTGGGTGAACTCCTGGCCCGCGACCTCTTCCTCTGGAACGCCCAGGAAGACGACGATCGCGCCACCGAGGTCGTGCTCGTCCCGTTCGACGTAGGGCCGGAGCCGTGGTGCGAGGGCGGGGACCACGCGTGCGGTCGTCTGGACGGGGAGCGCGCTGACGACCTGCTCCGCGTGGACGACCCCCCGACGGGTGTGGACCTCGAAGGCGCCGGCCCGGCCGCGCACCCGTTCCACCTCGCAGCCCACGTGCGTCTGCCCGCCCATCCCCCGGTAGTGGGCGGTGAAGCGACGCCAGAAGCCGCGCATGCCGCCATCGGCGCGGGTGAGACCGGCCCCGCGGATGGTCACGCCCAGGGCCGCGTTGATAAGTGGGGCCCTGTCGACCGTGCTGTGCACGGTGTCCTCCACCAGCATCGACAGCAGGCCCACAAGCGGGTCGTCGCCGCGCAGGCCGTGCCGGACGAGCGCGTCTCCGAGTGTGGCGTTCATATGGCGGACGAGCGGGAGGTTGCGCGGGCCCAGCGCCTTCAAGTTGTGCACGGCATCGGACGGCCGTCGCAGGGGCAGTCGTACACCGGCACGGCTCGCGTCCCAGAACACCTGGGCGATGCGGTCGAGATGTGCCCAGAAAGCCCTGTGCCGTGGCGTGTCGCCGAGGGCGCGCAGCCGCTCCGCATGCCACGTCCCGGTGTCGCGGTAGAGGGTGACGGTGCGGTCGGGCAGCCACGCGACGTACCCCGGCAGCGGTTCGCCGGGGACGGGGTCCATGCCGATGGCGTCGAGCAGTTCGGCGCCGACTCCTCCCGGCTCGAAGTCGACCATCGTCGTGGCGCCCACGTCGAAGGAGAAGCCGCGCCGCCGGTAGTAGCCCGCGCAGCCGCCCACGTGGCCGTGCGCCTCGATCACCGCGGTGGACAGGCCGGCCGCCTGGAGCCGGGCCGCGGTCGCCATCCCGGCGAGGCCGCCGCCGAGCACCGCCACCTGGCACGACACCGGGAACCGCGGCGCCGCCCCGCGTCGTCGCCTGGTCGCCCGGCTTTCTTGAACCTCAGTTCTGAACATGAGTTCAAAACTCTGCGCGCAGCGGGCTCGCGTCAAGGAAGGTAAGGAGAAACTGACTGAGATGGCAGAACCGCCGCGTGCGTCATACGCCTGCCGGCGCGCGTGCGCCCCTAGATCGCCACGACGGTCTGGAGCAGCCCCCAGACGAAGTGCGCCACGTACGTGCCGCCGCCCTTACCGGTGATGCCGTCCGGAGCGGTGAACCTGACGTGCCACCGGCTCGGCACCTCCCCCGCCTGGTGCCGGACCGTCCCGCCGCCCCCGAAGCGCAGGTCCAGGTCGCCCACCACGCACGACCACGGGACCAGGTCGTCGACCACCGCGAGCTTCGGCACGGGCGAGTCCGCGGCCCTGACCAGCCATTCCTGGAGGATCGTCCCGCCGGGGCCGGTCAGCGTCTCGTACCGCAGCTCCGGCCACAGCCACAGCGGCCACCGCTCGACCGTGCACGCGACGTCGCCGAGCCGCCGCTCCTCGGTCTCGGACGGCGGGCCGAGGACGGCGGCGAGCCGGCGCCGCCCGTCCGGGAACGCCCGCGACCGCACCATGCGCTGCCAGCGGGCGTTCACCTCGCGCATCTCGGTGCGCGAGGCGTCCAGCGAGCGGGCCGCCTCCGCCACCAGGCCGGGCTGGTAGTCGGCCATCCGCCGGAGCAGGACGAGCTGGAACTCCCGCCGCGCGAACCCCTTCATGCCCTCATCCCTACACGGTCGGGCCGTGCGGCCGCCGATCGTGCCCCACGATTGTCGGATGGAGTTGCAGCAGATGCGCTACGTCGTCGCGGTCGCCGACACCGGCGGCTTCACCCGCGCCGCCGAGCGCTGCCTGGTCGTCCAGTCCGCGCTGAGCCACCAGATCGCCAAGCTCGAACGGGAGCTGGGCGCGCGGCTGTTCGACCGCACCAGCCGCCAGGTCCGGCTCACCCCGGCCGGGGAGGCGTTCCTGCCCGCCGCGCGGCAGGCCCTGGACGCCGCCGACCGGGCACGGGCGGAGGTGGCCGCGGCGGCGGGCGAGATCCGCGGCCGGCTGGCGATCGGCGCCATCCCCACGGTCGCGGCCGTCGACCTGCCACGCGCGCTCAAGGACTTCCACACCCGCCACCCGCGGGTGCGGATCAGCCTCCGCGGCGGCGCCAGCGAGGACCTGACCGAGCAGGTCGCGCAGGGCGGGCTGGACGTCGCGTTCCTCGGGCTGCCGCAGGGCGTCCGGCCCAAGGGCGTGCGCGGCCACGAGCTGGCGCGCGGTGAACTGGTCGCCGTCGTCGCGCCCGGCCACCCCCTCGCCGGCGAGGGCGAGGCCGACCTGGAGCGGCTCGCCCGGGAGAGGTTCGTGGACTTCCCCGCCGGGACCGCCGGGCGCATCCAGTCGGACGAGGCGTTCGAGGCGGCGGGGATCCGGCGGGAGGTCGCCTTCGAGGTGTCGGGCGCCGATCTGATGGCCCGGCTGGTCGGCGAGGGGCTGGGCGTGGGCATGCTGCCCGCCGCGTTCGCGCCGCAGCTTCCCGAGCTGCGGATCGTCCCGATCCGGGACGCCCCGGCGCGGATGGAGCACCTGATCTGGAGCCGCTTCCGGCCGTCCCCGGCCGCCGCGGCCTTCCTCACCGCGCTGGGCGTCCCGGACGACGCGCTCGGGTAGAGCGTTCCACCGGAGGTCGCGGCCGACTTTGCCCAGCGTGGAGTAGGGGATTTGCACGCGCGCAAGCGTCGGTGACTCCGCCCGCCCCGCCGCGTCAGAGTGTCTGTTGTGCGGGCGGCCCCCGGCGGCTCGCGCGACCCGCCGTCCGACTTCCCCCGGGAACCGACATCCCACCGTCCCCCGACCTCCCCTGGCACATGCGCATGTTCGGTTACAGCCCTACACGGATACGTGGAACCGCCGACGCCATGGACGCACTCGACGCTTGGGCCGGATCGCCGGCGTTCGTCTCAGACCCCTTCGCCGAGCCCTCGCTGGAACTCGGCTCGCCCGCCGGCTGGACGCCGGGACCGGCCGACGAGGGCCTGCTCGGCGAGATCGACCTCGCCGCCACCCCGGCCGCCGTACGGCTCGCCCGCTCCTACGTGCGCGAACTGGCGGGCGAGTTCTTCGGGGCGGGCGCGGCCATCCTCGACGACCTCGAACTGCTCACCAGCGAAACAGTGACCAACGCCGTCGTGCACGCGGTGCCGCTCGGCGACGGCATGGTCATGCTGGCCGTCCTGCACACCGACCACCACGTCCGGGTCGAGGTGACCGACGGCGGCGCGATGCCGGGCCCCGGGTCCGCCGACGACCCGCTCGCCGCGCGCGGGCGCGGCCTGCGGCTGGTCCAGGCGCTGGCCGTGGAGCACGGCAGGCATCACAACACCGACGGTACCGCCACGTTCTGGTTCGAGGTGGCGGTCGACGGCCGTCCGGGCGAGGGCGGCGACGAGTGGTCGGGCGAAGAGTGGACGGGTGCGGTGTGGCCCGGCGACTCCGGAGTCCCGCCCCTGGAGGAACCACCGGCCGCGGAACTGCTCGGGGAACGGTGCCCCGGGGACCGGTGGGCAGGCGGATGGGTGATGCCGTGACCTACGGGACGGTGCTGGGCATGGACCCGCGGCGCTCCGCCGCGTTTCCCGGCCCGCGCGCCGGCGGCCGCCGCGAGCGGCCCGTGCCCGAGACCGTCCCGGCGCCCAGCGCGGCCCGGATGTACGACTACTACCTCGGCGGCAAGGACAACTACGCCGTGGACCGCGCGCTGGCCGGCCGGGTGGTGGAGGCCGCGCCGGTCGTGCCGCTGGTGGCCCGCGCCAACCGGTCGTTCCTGCGCCGGTCGGTCCGCTTCCTCGCCGGGCACGCGGGGATACGGCAGTTCCTCGACATCGGCTGCGGCCTGCCCGGGCAGGAGAACGTGGACGGCCTGGCCCGGCGGGTGGCCCCGTCCTGCCGGGTCGTCTACGCCGACAACGACCCGATGGTGCTCAGCCACGCCCGCGCGCGATCATGGACGCCCTGCTGGCCGGCCTGCCACCGGGCAGCCATGTGGCGATCTCGCACGCGGTGCGGACCCCGGAACTGGACGCGGCGGCCGCCCTGTACCGGGACGAGGCGGACGTCCCCGTCACGCCCCGGACGCGGGAGGCGATCGCCGAGCTGTGCCGGGGTCTGGAACCGCTCGCCTCGTTCCCCGCCGGTCCGCCGCTCCCCGCGCCCGTTCCCGCGCCCGTTCCCGTGCCCGCGCCCGCGCCCGTTCCCATGCCCGTCGCCTCACCGGACCGGCTCCCACGGTCCCCGGACACGACCGCCCCGACCGCCCCGACCGCGCAGGGCGACCCGCCCGACCCGATGCCCCTCGCCTGTTTCGTCGGCCGCAAACGCCGATAGAGCACCGCCCTATCCACCCCCCGAGGACATCGATGACGGCGCGAGAGACGATCAGCACGGTCCGGCCCGTGCCCCCGCTCCCCGAGCGAGCGCCCAGGTCGGGGCGGTTCCGGACGAAGCCGTCCGGGCGCCGCCGGGCGCCGGCGACCGCCGTCCGCCGCGCCTGCACCGCCCGCGGATCGCGTCAAGAGTCCTTGTCGCCCCCGATTGCCCCGATACGATCGACTCGCCAGCACGTGCCACTCCTAGGGCGAGCGATGACCGCGGACAGCGAGCCGAAGTCCCTCTCCGAGCTCACCAGGGCCCTCGGCCTGAACATGTCCGATGTGGCGATGTTCTCCGGGCTCGACGAGAGCACCGTCTCCCGGCTGTGGGACAACGCCGGCTGGCTCGACCGGATCAGCGGGCGGTCGCTGCAGAGCCTCATCTCCTCCATTCCGGGGATCGCCGAGTACTCCATGGCGCACTCGCTGCGGCAGCGGCGCGACTCGCTGGTCGGCGACCTGGCCGACCAGGGGCTGACGGTCGACCTCCAGGCGCTGGAGGAGTCGACGGTCGCGCAGCAGCACCTGCTGAACGCGCTGGAGGCGGCCCTGCACATCATGCGCGGGCACGCCACGCAGCGGGTGTCGTCCTATATCGCGCGCTTCTGGGGGCGCGAGCAGGACCGCGCCCTGGAGGCCCTCTACTCGCCGGAGCCCGGCCAGGGGCTGCTGGACGATCCGACCAAGCTGTTCGAGGCGTCCGTCGACCTCGCCCCCCGGCTGAACCGCAAGACCTACTCCTTCCATTCGATCCTCGCGCTGAACATCCTGACGCACCAGGTCAGCAAGGTGACGGGGTCGCTGAGCACGGAGCTGGAGCCGCCGGTCCCCGGGAGGCAGAGCGCCTTCATGATGCGCGGGGTGGTGATGGGGGCGCTCATCGGGTCCGACGACCTGGAACTGGCCGAGCGCTACCACCGCGAGCTCCAGCGGACGCCCGTCTACGCGGCGCTGGAGGAGTGGTCGTTCCCCACCTACACCCGGGACGGCCGGATCAGCTCCGATTTCACGCTGCCCAGCTCCCTGCTGCTGCGCAACACGGCCCGCGAGGTGCTGCGCGAGATCGGCAGTTACAACGACGCCTACCTTTACTACCTGGTGTCGACGTACATCCCGCTGGCGCTGCAACGCGATCGGACGTTCGGCGGGCGGCTCGGCGATCTGGTGACGGCGCTGGAGCGGCGCGGATCCGGATGCCGGGACAAGAAGATCAGGGACGCCTGCGGCGCCCTGGTGACACAGATCAAGGGCATGGCCTGAGCCATGCGGGCCCTTGGCGGAACATGCGGTACGACGCGCCCTGAGAACGGCGCGCGGGAGGAATGGGGGGCCGGTGGACGACACGACGCGGACGGTCGCGCAGCTGACGCGGGAACGTTGGGAGGCCAATGCCGAGTACTGGGTGAAGATCATCCGGGAGGGCCGTGACCGGTACCGCACGGAGCTCACCGACGCGGCCGTGCTGGACGCGATCGGCCCGTGCGCGGGGCTGCGGGTCCTGGACGCGGGCTGCGGCGAGGGGTACCTGTCCCGGACGCTGTCGGCGAAGGGCGCCGAGGTCGTCGGGGTCGACGCCGCCCAGGGGCTGATCGACGCGGCGCGGGCCCATCCGGACGGCGGCGCGGTGTCGTACCACCGGGCCGGGGTCGACGCGATGCCGGTGGCGGACGCGAGCTTCGACCTGGTGGTCTGCAACCACCTGTTCAGCCACCTGCAGGATCCGGCGGACGCCATCGGGGAGTTCGCGCGGGTGCTCAGGAGCGGCGGCCGGCTGGTCGTGCTGACCCTGCACCCGTGCTTCTACACCGCCGACGCCGAGCAGGGCGCGCGGGCGAGCGTGCCCGCCTCGCGCTACTTCAGCGCGCGCGGGATCGAGCAGCGCTTCCTGGTGGACGGGCTGGAGTCGCCCTCGGAGATCACGTCCTGGCTGCGCCCGCTGGAGTACTACTCTGGAACGCTCCGAGACGCCGGGTTCGTGATCGCCGACCTGCGGGAGCCGCATCCGAGCGAGGAGCAGATGCGCGACGACCCGTGGTGGCGCCGCGGCTTCCCGACCGCGCTGTTCATGCTCCTGATCGCCGAGCGCCGCTGACCCGCGCCGCTGACCCGCGCCCGGACTCCAGAGCCCGGTACCGCAGCTCGGGCCCCTCCCGACCTCGTTGTCGGAAGGGGCCCGAACCCTCTCCACGGGATGAGGCGTGACCGTTACCGGCGCTTCTTCAGGTTGTCCGGGGTCGCCGGACGGTGCGCGGCGGTCTTCTTGGCGGCACGGTCGCCCGCGTCCCGCAGGTCCTCCCGGGTGGCGGTGGCCTGACGCCCTGCGGCCTCCGCCCCCTCCGCGAGCTCGGCGTTCATGGCCTCCGCCGCGTCGGCGCCGTGGCCCTGCATACGCATCTTCTCGCCGGGCGACGGCGCCCCGTTGCGGCGCGACGCCTTCTTGCCCCCGCTCGACTTGGCCATCCCACGTTCCTTTCTGCGTGGTTCGGACCTTTCCCAAGGTCATCGACATTGATCACGATCCCCGCAGATCGCTCACCTAAGGCAACGAGATCACCAAGGTTCCCGCCTTACTGGACAAACCGCCCGCGCCCTCCCCACGATTGCAGAGAGTTCTCTGCAAAGGGCTAGACTCCTCCCATGGAGCCCAGGGAACCCGGGGAGCGCGCGGGGAAGGACGCCGCCGAGACGGCCGATCCGGAACGGCTCAAGGCGCTGAGCCATCCCCTGCGCCGGAAGATCCTGCGGCGCCTGGCCGCGCACGGCCCCGCCACGTCGACCACCATCGGCCAGGCCCTCGGCGAGAACACCGGCACGACCAGCTACCACCTGCGGCAGCTGGAGAAGTACGGGTTCGTCGAGGAGGTCCCGGAGCGCTCGACCGGCCGCGAGCGCTGGTGGCGGCCCACGCGCGGCCCCCGCGACGTGCGGACGCCCGAGCCCGGGTCGCTGGCCGCCGCCGACCGTCCCGTCCTGGCCGAGGTCCTGCGGCTGGGGCACGCCGAGGACATGGCCCTGCTCAGCCGCCTTCCCGAGGCGTACGAGCAGGACCGGGACTGGGCGCGCCTCTCCCGCGGCTTCACCCACATGACCCGGGAGGGCCTGGCGGAGTTCTTCGAGGCCTACGTCCGCCTCCTGCGCGAGCACGGATTCGGCCCCGAGGACGCCCCGCCGGACGCCCGCCCCGTCCATCTCCGCCTCTTCACGCTCCCCGCCGACGAGGACTGACACCGTCCCCCGTCCGCCCGGGATGCCCCCGCGGCCACACGGCGCTGCCCCGACCGGCCATGGACGTCCTACCTGCGGCGTGGCAATGTGTACGGGTGCCTCTCCCCCCAACGACACCCGAACTCGCCGACCTCGACCTGCTGCTCTCGGTCGAGCGGCTGGGCAGCCTCGGCCGCGCCGCCCGCGAGCACGGAATCTCCCCGCCCTTGGCGAACGACCGGATCAGGACGCTCGAGAACCGCCTCGGACTGGTGCTTTTGGAACGTTCCCCAGCGGGCTGCCGGCTCACCCCGGCGGGCGCCGGCGTGGCCGAATGGGCCCGCGACGTCGTGGCCGCGGCCGGGCGGCTGCTGACCGGCGCCGCCGTGCTCTGCGCCGCCGGGGACGGCCGGCTCCGGATCGCCGCCAGCACCACGGTGGCCGAGTTCCTCATGCCCCGCTGGCTGGTCGAGCTGCGCCGCGAGCTGCCCGACCTCACGGTCGCGCTGCGCACGGAGACCTCGCACGACGTCGTCCGGCTGCTCCAGGACGAGGAGGTCGACCTCGGCTTCGTCGAAGACCCGTCGGCGCATCCCGACCTGCGCGATCAGGTGATCGCCGATGACGAGCTGGTCGTGGTGACCGGCCCCGACCACCCGTGGGCCCGCGCCGGCACCCCGGTGACCGGCGCCCAGCTGGCGTCCGGGCGGCTCGTCCTGCGCGAGCGCGGCTCGGGCCCGCGCGAGGCCCTGCACCGGGTGGTCGGCGAGCTGCGCGACGCCGATCCCCACCTGGAGCTGTCCTCCACCACGGCGATCAAGGAGGCGGTGGCCGGGGGCGCGGGCGTCGCCGTGCTCAGCGCGCTCGCCGTCCGGCGGGAACTGGCCGCCGGACGGCTCGCCCGCGTCCCGGTGACCGGCCTCGCCCTCGACCGGCGGCTGCGCGCGGTGTGGCGCCGCCGCTCGGCACCGTCCGCCCAGGCCGAGGCGCTGCTGCGGATCGCCGGGCGGGCCGCCGGGCGGCCCGCCCTCCCGGTGGACGGGCCGGCCCGCGTCCAGGTCAGTTCGGCCTGATGGACTGGCGGTGCCGGAAGACGTCGTGCGGGTCCCAGCGCCGCTTGACGGCCTGGAGCCTGCTGTACGCGCCCTTGTAGTACAGCGTCCAGTACGGCAGGCCGGACTCGTTCCACGTGGGGTCGTTCAGGTCGGCATCGGGATAGCAGACGTAGCAGCCGTCGGTCTGCCCATCGATGCCCGGAACGCCCTTGGTCTCGGCGAACGTCGCCTTGTAGGTGTCGCGGATCCAGGCGATGTGCAGGTCCTCGTAGGCGTCCTGCCGGGTCCAGTACACCTGGAACTGGAGCTTGAGGATCGAGTCGCGCTGCGGCACCGCCGTCGAACGCGGCGGCCTGTTGATGGCGCCGCCGTAGGAGTCGACCTGGATGAGGGCCTGCTTGTTCTCGTAGTCCCGGTATTCCTCCTTCCCCAGATAGGCCCACATCGCGTTTATCTGCTTCTCGGTGAACGGCTTCCGCAGGTACGCCGACTTGTACTTCCCGCAGCGGTTCTCGCCGCTGGCGTTCAGGGCCTGGGTGGCGGTCAGCCACGGCATCACGCGCGGAATGTCCATGTGCGCGATGGCCGGATGCTCGCCCATCGGAGCCGTCATCGCCATCGACTTCGGGCCGATCCGGCCGTCGACCGCGTTCAGGAAGTCCGCCATGGCCTCCGCGCCCTGCGGGTCGTCGACGTCGATCTGGGCCAGCAACCCGATCTGGCCGTTGCTGGCGTGGTTGAGCTTGAGCATCGCGAAGAGCTTGCCGGCGGCCGTCTCCGGGTCCTGGTGCAGGCGGAAGTACTCGCCGTACGCCGTGACCAGGTCGCCGAAGTCCTTCTTGGTGAAGTCGTCCCAGTCCCAGGCGAGACCGGCCAGCAGCACCCGTTCCGGCGGCTCGGGAAGGTCGCGGAACCAGAACCGCGTGACGACGCCGAAATTGCCCCCGCCGCCGCCCGTATGGGCCCAGAGCAGTTCGCGGAGGTGCTCGTCATCGTCGTCGCGTTTGGCGGTGACGAGTTTCACCCTGCGGTTCTCGTCGACCACCGCCAGTTCCACGGCGTAGAGGTAGTCGACCGTCAGGCCGTGCTGCCGGGAGAGCAGCCCGAAACCGCCGCCGGTGATATGGCCGCCCAATCCCACCGAATAGCAGGAGCCGCCCGGCAGGGCCCGGCCGCTGAGCGGATAGAGGTGGCTGTAGACGTGCCAGTTCGTCGCGCCGGCCTCGACGCAGTAGGCGTCCATGGCGGCGTCGTAGGAGATCCCGCACATCGGGCTGATGTCCAGGATCACGCGCACGTCGTCGCCGCAGACGAAGTCCTCGTAGCAGTGGCCGCCGGACCGGACCGTGATCCGTTTCGGGTCGTCCTCGGGACGGCCCGCCAGCGCCTCGGCGAGCGCCGCGCAGACCTCCTGCCCGGTGCGGACGAGCCGCACGTACTCCGGCCGCGCGATCCACCGCTGGTTGAAACCGCGGCTGAGCGCGGGATAGCGCTTGTCGTCGGGGGTGACTTTCGTGGAGGGCGGAACGGGAGCCTCGGTCATGCGCCTATCCCTGCCCCCGATGACCCTGGGCAAGCGATCATGCGCAAAGGGTTATCGCCCGGGTAAGGCGCCCCTCCTCGCCGGGGCGGCGGGGCGCCCGCCGCGGCTCAGGCCGCGTGGCCGTCGGGCAGCAACACCTTCCAGTGCTTGTTGATCCCGGCGCTGAGCAGCGGCATCATCCGCCCGAGCGCCTCGTCCACGCTGATGTCGCTGCGGATCTCGACGATGGCGTGGCCGCCCAGATCGTGGTGGACGACCGGCTCGCGCAGGTTCCGGCTGGAGATCATCTCGGTGGAGAGCCAGCCCTGGGCGCTGGCGTGCGACCAGTAGGGGCTGTTCGCCGCCTTGGTGCCGAGTTCGGTGAAGACCCTGCACAGCTCTTCGATCGTGCGGACCTCCGGGCTGATACGGACGAAGACCAGCCCGTCGGGCCGGAAGGTCATGGCCAGGAGCTGCCCCATGGGCAGCCGCTCGCGGACCGGCACCATGCGCAGTCGGGTGGGCGTGGAGGCGTACGACCCCTTCGTCATCGACAGTCTCCTCATGTGCTCCCCCTGAGGGGCCGTCCGATCACTCGATTCGGCATCGAGCACATCGGAGACCGCTCCGCCAGGGCACCTCATTCCGGACTCACAATGTTTCGTCGGCGCGCGGGCACGGTCGGCGACGGGCAACACCAGATCGTATTGGCCCTTGTCCTTCCGTGCGCCTATTCTCCGGCATTTCGGTCTACTTCTCCAGGGTTTTCGGCACTTCCGGCGCGCACCGCTTCGGCGTTCTCACGCGCGATGAGCGCCTCCCACCGGTCCTGCTCGGCGATCGCCTCGGCCTCTCTGGACGGTGGCCGGAGGCGGCGCTGCTCGTCGAAGGCACGGCCGACCTCCTCCATGTCCACGTCCGCGGGACCGATCCAGAAGACCACCGTGGTCTCCTCCGGGTCGGGATCGGAGGTCGGCACGACCCGCCATTCGCGAACCTCGCCGACGGCCAGCGACGGCTTGGGCTGCCTGGGGATCCTGGGCGCCGCTCCCCCGGAGGCGGTCGCGCGGGCCGGGGACGCGCCGCGCCGGCTCTGCGGGGACGCGCCGTCGCCGCCGGCCGGGCCGGGCTCGACGGAGTCCACCGGCTGCGGCTCCTCGCCGTCGGCCAGGAACCGCTCGGACGAGCCCGCGCGCCACTGGAGCACCGCGTCGATGGAGGTGTAGGCCAGCTCGCGCACCTTGCCGCCGTGCTCGACCCTGCTCCAGGTCGTGGGGCTCATCGGCGCCTCCTTGGCGGCCTTTCCGATGCTGAGGCCCAGGCGCAGCCGCCTCTGCCGCACGCGGACGCCGAGTTCCCGTCGGCTCTCTGTTGTCGGGTCCACGAACCAACAATGCCAGAAAGCACTCCGGCACGGGCAGGGGAGGGGACCTCCTAGAACCGAACGATCTTCAATTCACCGCGGGCCGTGCGCAGGTACTCCTCCTCGTCACGGCCGCCGAGCATGCGCGCACGCAGCCGGTCGTAACGGGCGAGCTTGGCGCGCTAACGTCGACACCTATTCAATAAGTTGAGTAGGAAGGTAAGCCGGATGCATCCGTTCCGCCAGGCCATCGAGAACGACGATCTGGAGTCCGTGCCCGGGCTGCTGGCCGACAACGTGACCTTCGTCAGCCCGGTGGCGTTCGCGCCGTACAGCGGGCGGTCGCTGGTGACCGAGATTCTGCGCGGCGCCTTCGACGTCTTCGAGGACTTCCGCTACGTCAACGAGATCGGCGAGCCGGGCGGCCGCGACCACGCGCTGGTCTTCCGGGCCCGGGTCGGCGACCGCGAGATCCACGGCTGCGACTTCGTCCACCACGACGACGACGGGCTGATCGACGAGTTCTGCGTCATGGTCCGGCCGCTGTCGGCGGCCAACGCGCTCGCCCGCGCGATGGAGGGGCAGTTCGAGCGGATCGGCCGCGAGACCGGGCTGGTCTGACCGCGCGGAGCGCTACGAGCGAACGGCTTGGAACCAGGATCGACACGGGCAGACACCAACAAATCCCAACACGTTCATACACCAGAAGCCCCAAAACCCCCATGGGCGCCTATTCCTCACCGGGCTTCTCTAATACGGTCCGCCCGAGATCCCTGTCGACCGATCGCAACCCCCCGCAAGGAGCTCCCGCTCATGTTCGGAGACAGCCCCCTCGGCCGCCGGACCCTGCTGCGCGGCGCCGCCACCGTCGCCGGCGGCACCATGCTCGGCGTCACCGCCACCGCGCTCCCCGCCACCGCGCTCGCCGCGCCCACCGTGCACACCCGCTCGCAGTGGAACGCCCGCCCGCCCAAGTCGGCGGCGAGCGTCCTCGACCGCGCCCCCGACCACATCGTCGTCCACCACACCGCGTCGGCGAACCAGACCGACTACTCGCTGGCCGCCGCCTTCGCGCTGTCCCGCTCGATCCAGAACTTCCACATGGACACCCGCGGGTGGGCCGACACCGGGCAGCAGCTCACCATCAGCCGCGGCGGCCACCTGATGGAGGGCCGCAACCGCAGCCTCCAGGCCGTCCAGGCCGGTGACCACGTCGTCGGCGCGCAGACCGCGAGCCACAACGACCACACGATCGGCATCGAGAACGAGGGCCTCTACATGACGGAGGAGCCCCCGTCCCCGCTCTGGGCCAAGCTGGTCGAGACGTGCGCGTGGCTGTGCGACGTCTACGGGCTCGATCCCGCGGACGCGATCGTGGGCCACCGCGACTACAACGCCACGGCCTGCCCCGGCGACCGCCTGTACGCCAAGCTCCCCGACCTCCGCAACCAGGTCGCCGGCCTGCTGGGCACGGCCCAGACCCGCCGCACCACCACCCCTGCGCCGTCCCCGTACCCCGGCCCGCGCCACACCTTCGACCACGGCCCCGCCATCGGCCCGGGCGACCCCACCCCCTGACATCACGTCCAATGTCCTCACGGACCACGCCGAGGCGCTCGAAGTCCGGATCCATGGAACCCGGGCCCCGCAGAAACGGGGACGCGGCGAGTGGTTCGTCCCTGAGCGGTGACCGCCTAATCCGAGGAGATGAAGACGGGGCCGGTTTCGCTGTGCAGGCGGCGCGTGCTGGGCGGCGTGCCGTCGGCCTGGCGACCCGGCCGCCGCCTCCCGGGTGGTGGCCGCCGCCGGGACGCTGGGACGGCTCGGCGTGCTCGTCCCCGCCGCCGCCGTGATGCCGGTCGCCGCCGCGACCCGCACCACCGACGAGCAGTGGCGCGCGGCGCTGGCGGCCGTGCTCGACACCGCGTTCTTCCTGGCCCGGGCGGCGCTGCCGCGGTTCGCGCGCTCGGGTACGGGCCCGCGGGCGTCCGGGTGAACGCGGTCGCGCCCGGCCTCATCGGCGGCGAAGGTCTGGAGCGGGCGGCGGAGGGCTACCCGGTCGGGCGCACGGGACGGCCCGAGGACGTGGCAACCGCCTACACTCCCGACGCGTAAGCCCCGGCCCCGTGAACGGGACCGAGGCTCATCCGGAGCGGGGCCGTATCAGCCGGTGGCCTTCTTGGAGACCAGTTGGTGGAAGGTCTTGGCGTCGACCTGGCCGGTCTGCGTCCGCCCAATGCGCTTCTGGAACAGCTTCACCTTGTTCCTGGTATCAACCCAGTAATTGCCGGTGACCCGCACCGTCCGGGGTTTGCCGCCCGGGAATTTGTTGAGCAGAACCTGGAACGCCCGGACGCAGTCGTTCGGCGGCTTCTTCGCGTATCTGATCGGCTTCCGATCGTTATACAGGAAGTGCCAGGTGGCAGCTCCGACCTTGCCGTCCGCCTGCACCGCATGGCCCTTGATCTGGTAGTTCCTGACCTCCCTCGCGGTGGCGGAATCATAGACCCCCGTCGGCTTGGCCTTGCGGCTGTTCTCACATTTGAGCATCCATTGGAGAGCGCGAACCTCTGCCCCCTTGCTCCCCTGCTGAAGTACCCGGTGGGGCCCGTAACCCTCGTAGTAGGTCTGGGTGTCGGCCGCGGCCGGCAAGGCCACCGCCGTCCCTCCCGCGACGAATCCGGCGACCGCCAACCCCGCGATCACCGCGCGCTTGTCCTTCATTCGTCACCCCCTTTATCGACTTCCGTCCGTGGCCGATCTACCCAGGGTCACACCACCGGCGGGGCTCCGGCACCCAGGAAAATCCCTAGGGCACGCACACAACCGTCAAAATGTCACCTGCGTACGGAGATCATTGAGCCGCCAATTGTTGACGGTGCCACCACCGGTCAGGTGCCGATCCGCGCCATCGTCGCGCGGACCAGCGCGATCGCGTCGGCCTCCACCTGGGCGGCGGGACGCTCGGCCCCGTAGTCCACCTTGATCACCACGTTGGCGTACCGGACCAGGACGTCGACCTCGGTCTCTCCGTCCTCGGTCCACACCGTCCGCCACGCCTCGTCACCGAGACCGCGCACGGGCGCCGGACCGGGACGCCCGGCCGGAACCTGCCCCAGGAACTTCCGTTCCAGGGCCATCTCATCGCGCGCCTCGTCGGTGGCGCTTCCGAAGGCGACCCTGCGCGACAGGTCGAGGTCCAGCGACAGCGTGTTCCCGTCCTCGTCGGCGCGGAGGCATCGGGACACGGCCGAATAGTTGTAGTTCGAGAAGGAGTCGTTCGCCGCCGAGCGCTCCGGGGCGACGGGGCCGGGCAGCATGCGCTGCCGGGTCGCCGGATCGATGACGGAGCAGGCGCGCGGGATCTTGTCCGCCTCGGCCCGTCCCGGCCACCAGTGCTCCAGCCAGGGCTGTCCGATGGCCACGGCGACGCACAGCGCGAACGCGATCGCCCCCCACAGCATGCCGCGGACCGTCCGCACCGGGTTCGGGACGACCTTCACCCGCCCGGGCCCCGCCAGCGCCCGCATCGCCTCCAGGGTCGCGGCCATGCCGGGATCGCGGCCGAGCAGTCCGTCGCGGGGCGCCGCCAGGAAGAGCCCCTTGCCGTCCCTGACCTCCACCTGGACGATCCGGCCGAACAGCGTGGGCATCACCGACAGCCGTCCGACCTCGCTCCACGGCACCGTCCTGGTCTTGAAGATCAGGCGGTTGCGGAGACCGGAGCCGTCGGCCTCGGTGAACCCGAACAGCAACTTGAGGATCAGCAGCGCCTGGAAGAGCACCACGGCCGCGAGGTACCCGAAGGCGAACGCGAGGTTCGAGCCGCCGAAGGTGTCCGTGAGCAGCGACCAGGCGCCTACCGCGAAGACCGGCAGCAGCCAGATCAACGGCCTCCGCGACGGTCGCAGCGACAAGGGCTCCGCGGGCGGCACGGGCTCGTCCCGGTCCGATCCGCCGCCTCTCGCGCGCTCGCGGACGAGGGCGACCAGGTCGTCGAATCCGAGGCCGTCCGGCGCGGTCCCGTCGTCGCGGACCGCGGCCAGCGTGACCGGGTCCTTCCCGGCCCGCACGACCGTGATGACCCGGGGCGCGCTCTCCATCCCCACCACGTCGGTGATGTCGTCCCAGGGGATGAAGGTCTCCTTGCGGAGGGGACGGTTGCGGATGCCGTCCGGCCCGATCTCGGTACGCGCCCGCACCGTCACCGCGACCAGGAAACCCGCACCGGCCAGCGCGGCCAGCGCGACCGGCAGGAGGGCCGTCCAGACCCAGGCGAGCGCCAGCAGCACCACGCCTATGACGGCGAGCACGAGCACCAGCCCGCGCACGGGTTTCCAGCCGAGCCGCCGGACGACCACCGCGGGCATCACGAGATCGTCCCGACCCACGAGCGGCGGTTCACCCATGGCCTTCCTCCCGTGCTGATCCACTACGGACCCACCGCACTGTACGTCGAGATCGACGACCACCTGGCCGCCTCAGCGGAGTGAACGCACTGGCGGCCCGAATCCCCATCAATCCCGGGGAGGCTTCGGTCACCCGGTTCGGGTGAGGGCGTCGATCGCGGCGACGTCTTCGGTGGTGAGGTCGAAGCCTTCCAGGTCGAAGTTGGCGGCGATGCGTTCCCGGCGTGCGGACCTGGGGAGGATCACGATGTCGTGTTCGAGGTGCCAGCGCAGGACGACCTGTGCGGGAGTGACGTCGAGCCGCCGGGCGATCTCGGTGAGGACAGGGTCGTTCAGGTCGGTGTTCTTCAGGCCGCTGTACCCCTCGACGACCACGCCGCGACGACGGTGCTCGTCCAGCAGCGCCGGATCGTGCTGCGCCGGGCTCCACGGGATCTGATTGACCGCCGGCCGCTGTCCGGTGGACTCGGTCAGCAGGTCGATCTGGGCCGGGCTGTAGTTGCTGACTCCGACGTTGCGGGCCAGTCCCGCGTCCTTGGCCGACAGCAACTCCTCCCACGTCGAGACGAGCGCGTCCCGGCCGGTCGGCCAGTGGATCAGCCACAGATCCACGTAGCCGGTGCCGAGCAGCCGAAGACTCGACTCCAGGGCGCGGCGGGCATGCCGCCCGTCCTGCGGGCGCAGCTTGGTGGTGATGAAGACCTGCTCCCGGTCCACGCCGCTGTCCTTGACGGCTCTGCCGACGCCCGACTCGTTCTTGTACAGCGTCGCGGTGTCGACATGCCGGTAACCGATCTCAAGCGCCGCACGCACCGACTCGTACGCCGTCTTGGGCCGCAGCTGCCAGGTCCCGAAACCGATCAACGGCAGCGCGGTACCACCAGGCAGGTTCACAGTGCGAGTCATGCAGGGCATTCTGCCCCCGGCGCCGCGCCATGATCGACGGCCGCTCGCCGTGCCTGGTCACGACCGTGAACTTCCTGGGGGGTTCGGGGCGTCCAAAGGCTCAGCCGTTGGGTGGGGAGGGGTTGTTGTGGTGTCGCGGCGGGCCTTCATCGGGAGCGGGTTGGTCGCGGTGGGCGGCCTTGCCGTGGCCGGGGGCGGGGCGGCCCTGGTCGAGCGGGACGTCCTACCCGGCAGGGTGCGGCTCTACCGGATGACGGGGCAGTGCGGGGACGTACCGCCCGCTCCGTCAAGGCCGGGGGTGGTGCAGGCTCACACGTTGCGGTCGCGGCATCGGGGGCGTGATCGGGTGGTCGATGGGCGGGTACGGGGCGCTGGTGCTCGGGCAGACGGTGGGGGCGCCGCGGGTGGCGGCGGTGGTGGGTTCGTCGCCCGCGATCTTCGCGTCGTACGAGGACGCCCGGTCCACGAACCGGCTCGCGTTCGACGACGCGGACGACTTCCGGCGGCACGACGTGTTCCGGCGGCTGGACCGGCTCGGGGGCGTCCCGGTGCGGATCGACTGCGGGGACGGTGACGCGTTCGCGCCGATGGTCCGCAAGCTCAGGGCGCGGCTGCGGCCGGAGGGCGGGATGGGCCGGGGCTGCCACGACGGCGCGTTCTGGAGGGCCCGCCTCCCGGCGCAGCTCGCCTTCCTGGGACGGCACCTCGCCTGAGACCGTCACGGGTCGACCGGGGGGAGGCCCGTGGTGGCGGGGCCCTGCAGAACGGACCCGTCCACGGAGAAGCGTGAGCCATGGCACGGGCACTCCCACACGCGCTCGACCGCGTTGAAAGCGACCAGGCAGGCCAGGTGGGTGCAGCGTGCCGAGACGACGTGCGGTTTGCCGTCCTCGTCCCGGTACGCTGCGCAGTGCCGCCCCCGGTGCCGGACGACGGCGCCCGACCCCGGCGGGATGTCGTCCAGGCTCCCGGCGCGGGAGCGGACCCGGTCCTCGACGAAGCGCCGCATGTTCGTCATCCCCGCGCTCAGCACCGGCCCGGCCTCGCGCCGCGGGCGAGCCCGGCGCGGGTCGTACAGGTGGGCCCATTCGGGCTCGTCGCCGGTGATGAGCCCGGCCAGCAGCCGTCCCGACATGATCCCGTGGCTCATGCCGGAGCGGGCGAAGCCGGTCGCGACGTGCAGGCGGTCGGCGAGCCGGCCCACGTACGGGACGGTGTCGGCGGTGTCGAGGTCCTGCGCCGACCACCAGTACGCGATCTCGCCGACCTTGAAGTGCTCGCGGGTCCAGGCGACCAGGTCGCGGTGGTGGCGGGCGAGGCCGCCGTCGCCCGGGGAGAACGACTCGCCGGTGATGAGGAGCAGCCGCCGCCCGCCGGTGTACGGCGCGGTCCGGACGGAGCGGGTGTTCTCCTGGCGGGTGATGTACATGGCGCCGGGGTCGGCGTCCTCGTCGATGGGCGCGGCGACGACCAGTTCGCGGAGCGGGGTGAGGCGGAAGGACATCAGCGCGTGCTCGACGATCGGGAAGAGGGTGGCGATGACGACCTCGCGGGCGGTGATCACGTGGCCGCCGGCGGTGGTGAGCCGGTGCGGGTGGTCCCCGGCGCCCTCGGTGAGGTCGACGACGCGGGTCCGCTCGTGGACGCGGCCGCCGCGCCCGACCAGGTCCTCGGCCAGGGCGAGGAGGTAGCGGCGCGGGTGGAACTGCACCTGGTCCTCGACGCGCAGCGCCCCCGCGACCGGGTAGGGAAGGTCGGTGTCGATGACGTAGGAGGCGGGCAGGCCCGCCTCCCGTACCGCCTCCGCCTCCTCCTTGAGCTCCTCGACCCGATCGGGGGACTCGACGTAGATGTGGGAGGGCCGCCGTTCCAGGTCGCAGTCGATGCCCAGTTCGCGGGCGGTCCGCTCGACGTGCTCGACGGCCTCCTGCTGCGAGCGGGCGTACAGGCGGGCGGTGCCGAGGCCGAGCGAGTCGCGCAGCGGCTTGTAGATCCACGGGTGGGCGGCCGAGAGCCGTCCCGTGGTGAAGCCCGTGACGCCCGCCGCTATCCGGTCCGCCTCCAGCACCACGGGTGAACGGCCGGCGCGGGCCAGTTCCCAGGCGGTGCTGAGCCCGGCGATGCCGCCGCCGACGACCGCGACGTCCACGTCGGCGGGCTCGGTCAGGGCGGGGTAGCAGGTCGGATTCGACGACGCCATCCAGTACGACTGCGCGGTTCCCTCGATCACCGGTCATCACCTCGTTGCTCTGCGTGAGACTTTGCCCCGGCTCTACCCGAGCGAAAGTCACCGAATCGGCCCTATAGATCGGATTGGTCCCGCTTTGACGCATGACCTGTGCGAGAGGGGTAGGGCACAGGCGAACGGGCGGATGAGAGGGGCGCGGTGACCGGACAAGCGGCCGCATGTCTCAGCGTGGGCGTGGAGGAGGAGTTCCTGCTGGCCGACCCCGTGTCCGGCGCGACCGTGGCCAGCGCGGAGAAACTCCTGGTCAGGGCCGGTGAACATGCCTTCCAGGCGGCCGGCGGCCGGTACCACCGCGAGCTGCTGGCCTCCCAGGTCGAAGCGGCCACCGGGGTGTGCCGGACGCTCGCCGACCTGCGCCGCCAGATCCGGGACGCGCGCTCGGCGCTGGGCGCGGCGGCGGCCGAGGAAGGCATGCTGCTGCTGTCGTCCGGGACGCCGGTCCTGCACGGCCCGGTGCCCGTCTCCGAGAACGACCACCGCTACCGCGCCATAGCCGCCCTGTACGCGAGCGTCGTGACCGGTTACCAGGCCTGCGGCTGCCACGTCCATACCGGCGTGGACGACCGGGACACCGCGGTGGCCGTCCTGGCCCACCTGCGGCCCTGGCTTCCGGCGCTGCTGGCGCTGTCGGCCAACTCGCCGTACGACCACGGCCGCGACTCGGGCCACGCGAGCTGGCGCATGGTCGAGCAGTCCCGGTTCCCGGGGTCGGGCGTGCCGCCGGCCTTCGCGTCCGCCGCCGACTACGACCGGGGCGTGGACCGCCTGGTGGACTGCGGCGTGATCGCCGATCCGGCGATGTCGTTCTGGCTCGCCCGCCTCTCGCCGCGCTACCCGACGGTCGAGGTCAGGGCGGCGGACGCCGTCGCGACCGCCGGGGAGGCCGTGCTGCAGGCGGCGCTCACCCGGGCGCTGGTCGCCGCCGCGCTCGCCGACCTGGACGCCGGCCGCGAGGCTCCCCCGGTCGACCCCGGCGTGTCGGCGGCGGCGGTGTGGACCGCGGCGCGGTACGGCTTGGAGGGGCCCGCGATCCATCCGTTCGAGGAACGCCGGGTCCCGGTGGACGTCCTGCTCGACGGGCTGATGCGCCGCGCGTCCCCGGCCCTCGAGGAGACCGGGGACCTGGCGGCGGCCGAGGCGATGCTGGCCCGGCTGCGGCGCGCGGGTTCGGGCGCGCGGCGGCAGCGCGAGGCGGCCGCGACGGGAGGGCTCCAGGCGGTGGTGGACCTGCTCGCCCGGCAGACCACCGCGGCACCGTCCGAACCGCCCGGCCCCGGGTTGCCCGCAGAGGATTGAACACGAAAGGAAGCCGGAGCTCATGACCGACAGCGCCGTCACGGAGACCGCGCCGGACACGGTGGCGCGGGACGCCGCCGCGCCGGACGCCGCCGCGCGGGACACCGCCGTGGCGGACACCGCCGCGCCGCACGCTGCCGCGCCCGCCGTGCCGGAGCCGCGTGGCCAGTTGTCCGAGGCCATCGTCACCATGCTGGCGCGGAGCCCGTCGCCGAGCTGGACGTTCACCGGCCCGCTGGCCTCCGCCCGCGGCGCCGACCCGTTCGGCGACGACCTCCACCTGGCCCTGCACGTCTGCTACGAACTGCACTATCAAGGTTTCGAGAACGTTGACCCGGCGTGGGAGTGGGACCCCTCGCTCCTCGAACTCCGCGGGGCGCTGGAACGCACCTTCCTCACCGCGCTGCGCGACGGGACGCCGGGCGGCACCGACGCGGACGCCGTCCTCGACGCCCTCCTGACCGAGCCCGCCGGGGCCGGTGCCGTGCCCCGCCATCTGCTGCGTTCGGGCGAGTGGTGGCAGCTGCGCGAGTACCTCGCCCATCGCTCGATCTACCACCTGAAGGAGGCCGATCCGCACGCCTGGGTGCTGCCGCGGCTGCGCGGGCGGGCCAAGGCGGCGCTGGTCGCGGTGGAATTCGACGAGTTCGGCGGCGGACGGGCCGAGCGCATGCACTCGCGGCTGTTCGCCGACCTGATGGAGGAGGCCGGGCTCGACCCCGCCTACGGCGCCTACACCGACCTGGTCACCGCGCCCATGCTCGCGATCACCAACATGATGTCGCTGTTCGGGCTGCACCGTGCGCTGCGCGGCGCGCTGGTCGGCCACTTCGCCGCCGCGGAGACCACCACCGCGCCCAGCGCCCGGCGGTTCGACCGCGTGCTGCGGCACTTCGGCGTCGGCGAGCGCGGGACCCGGTTCTACACCGAGCACGTCGAAGCCGACGCCGTCCACGAGCAGGTGCTCCGCCGCGACGTGGTGGGCGACCTGCTCGCCACCGAGCCGCACCTGGCCGCCGACGTCGTACTGGGCGTGCAGGCCACGGGGCTGCTGGAGCAGCGCCTCGAGGACCACCTGCTGGACTGCTGGCAGGCGGCCGTACCGCGCACCTCGCTGCGGCGCCCGCTCCCCGGCGTCTAGCCCGGGTCCTCCTCCTGGGCCTCGGGCGCGGCGCAGGCGGCGCGGTGGCTGGTGTCGCAGAACGGGTAGCGGCCGCTGTGCCCGCACGCGCACAGGGCGACCAGGAAGCGGTCGGAGGTCACGACGGTCCCGTCCTCCAGGACGATCTCGACCGGCCCCTCCACCAGGACCGGCCCGCCCCGGACCGGCGTGACCCTGCGCCGTTCGGGTTCAGCGGGTTCAGACGGCACGGATGACCACCAGTTCCTCGGATCGCTGGCCGGTGCCGATCACCCCGCGCGCCTCCAGGGCCGCGGCCCTGGACAGCATCACCGGGCCGAACGGCTCAGGGCGCCGTGCCACCACCGCGGCCCGCAGCCCGGACCGGCCCAGCGCGCGCAGGCTGGCCTCCACCCCGCTGAGCACCGAGTGCACGAGCAGCAGCGTCCCGCCCGGCGCCAGGTGGTCGGCGGCCTGGGCGCAGATCCGGTCCACGATGAGCCGCCCCTGCGGTCCCCCTTCCCAGGTCCGCGCCATGCCGTGGCGCGGCACGGGCCCCGCCCGATCCCCGACGACGTACGGGGGGTTGGCCAGGATGACGTCGAAGACCTCACCGGCGACCGGCCTGAACAGGTCGCCGCGGAGCACCCTCAGGCGCAGCCCCCGCACCAGCGCGTTCGCCCTGGCCGCCAGGACGGCGCGCGCGGACACGTCCACCGCGGTCACCCGCGCCGCACCGCACCGCGCGGCGGCCAGCGCCACCGCGCCCGTCCCGGTGCCCACGTCCAGCACGCGCGCCCCGTCCAGCACGGCCGTCCGGCCCGCGACCTCACACAGCAAGGCCGTGTCCCCCTGAGGCGGATACACCCCCGGCGGCCTCAGCATCATCATGCGCTCCCCGTACCGCCAAAAAACCGGATGAAACCTGACACAACGGCGGGCTCCGGGCACGGAAGAACCGGCCAGGGACGCCCGCTTGTGGGGGGACGTGGGCGTCCCTGGCCGGTGACCCGCGCGCATGTGCCGCTACTGGGCGGCCAGCGCCTCCGTGGGCGACAGGCGGGAGGCGCGGATCGCCGGATAGAGCCCGGCCAGCGCGCCGATCAGCAGCGTCGCCCCGATGCCCCCGAGCACCGCCCACAGCGGGACGACCGTCGGCCAGTCCTGTGAGTAGGCGTAGACGAAGGTGACCACCGTCCCGATGAACGCGCCCCCCGCGCCCCCGAGCGCCGACAGCAGCAGCGACTCGGCCAGGAACTGGGTGCGGATCTGCCCGCGGGTCGCGCCCAGCGACCGGCGCAGGCCGATCTCCGCACGCCGCTCCAGCACCGAGATCACCATCGTGTTGGCCACCCCGACCCCGCCGACCAGCAGCGCCACCGCGCCCAGCCCGAGCAGCAGCCCGGTGAACGCCTCGCCCGCCGCCTGCTTGGCGGCCAGCGCGTCCGACGGACGCGACACCTCGACCTCGTTCGGCGACTCGGGGTTGGCGGTGGCGCCCAGCACCTCCTGGACCGCCTCCACGCTCGCCTCGTCCGACCGCGTGTAGATCGTCGTCGGATGGCCGTCGAACGACAGCTCCTTCTGCGCCGCCGGCCAGCCCACCAGCGCGCCGCTGTCCAGCTCCGGCGCCAGCGCGGCCGGCTTCAGAATGCCGATCACGGTGAACCAGCGGCCACCGATGTAGACCTGGGTGCCCGGCCCGGCATGGCCGATCCCCAGCCGCTCGGCGGCCCTGGAGCCCAGCACCGTCGCCGGGAACGACCCGGTCGCCTCGTTCAACCAGCTCCCGCCGGCCAGCTCGGCGCCGACGGCCTCGCGCAGGCCGGTGCGGACGGCGTAGGCCGACAGCCCGCCGGTCTCGGCCTCGGGGATCTTGTCGTTGCGGTACACCTTGGCGTCGTCGACCAGGCCGACCGCCGACACCGTGTGCACCGGCGCGATCCGCCCCACCATCGCCTCGGCCTCGTACGGAAGCTGCGCCTCCTCCCCCGTCATCGTGCTGCCGGGCGACACGGTGAGCAGGTTGGTGCCCAGCGAGGCCAGCGTCCGGTCCAGCTCGGCGCGCGAGGACGAGGAGATCCCGACCACGGCCACCATCGCGGCGATCCCGATGGCGATGCCCAGCGCGGACAGGAACGCCCGCATCGGCCGGGTCCGCAGGCCCACCGCGCCGACCTTGAGCACGTCCCGCGGCCACATCCGGGCCGGCCGCAGCCCGTCGCCCGGACGCGGACCGCCGGGCGCGGGCGGCTCCCCGGCCTCCCCGGGGACCCCCGGCGCCCCTGCGACGGTGACCATCAGCCCACCTCCGCCACTGCGGCGCCGTCCCGCAGCCCCGGCACGGCCCCGTTCCCGGTCCCGGCTCCGGCCGCGCCGGGCCCGGTGCGGACGTCGTCGACGATCAGCCCGTCCCGCATCGACACCTGCCGGGGCAGCGCCGCGGCGATCTCCCGGTCATGAGTGATGATCACCACGGTGGTGCCGGCCGCGTGCAGATCCCGCAGCAGCTCCATCACCCCCGCGCCGGACGCCGAGTCCAGCGCCCCGGTCGGCTCGTCCGCCAGCAGCAGCGGCGGCTCGCCGGCCACCGCCCGCGCGATCGCCACCCGCTGCTTCTCGCCGCCCGACAGCTCATGCGGCTCGTGGTCCATCCGGTGCCCGAGCCCCACCCGCTTGAGCGCGGCCTCGGCGCGGCGGACCCGCTCCCCCGAGCGCAGCCCCGTGTAGAGCAGGCCGTCCGCCACGTTGTCCACCGCCGGGGTCCCGGCGGCCAGATGGAAGTGCTGGAAGACGAACCCGATCCGGCTCGCCCGCAGCGCCGACAGCTTGGCGTCCGACAGCTTCCCGACGTCGTGCCCGTCGATGCCGACCTCGCCCGAGGTCGGGCGGTCCAGCGTGCCCAGCACGTTCAGCATCGTCGACTTCCCGGACCCGGACGGGCCCACGATCGCCACCAGCTCCCCGGCGGCGATGTCCAGCGACACCCCGCCGAGGGCGGTGACGCCGCCGGAGTACACCTTCGTCACGTTCCGGAGAGAGATCACGACGGCACCCCCGGGTCCGCGTGGACGGGCCTCACTTCGGCACCCCCACGACCGTCCCCTCGGCGATGCCGTTCCCCTTGATCTCCACCTTCCCGGCGGCGAACAGGCCGGTGGTGACCGGGACGTAGGAGGTCGTGCCGCCCCTCACCACCTCCACGCCGAAGCCGCCCTCCTGCATCGCCAGCAGCGCGGTCACCGGCACGGTCAGCACGTCCCGGCGGGTCTCGGCGGTGAACGCCACGCTGACCGAGGCCAGCGACAGGTTCTTGGCGGCCTCGCGAGCCTTGCCGTCGGTCAGCCAGACCACCACCTCGATCTTGGTGGTGGGGTCCTCGCCCTGCGAGCCCGGCTCGATCACGGTGGAGACCTCGTCGATCTTCCCCTTGACGGTGTCGTCACCGGGCAGCGTGATCTCGACCTCGGCGCCCTTCTTCGCCAGCCGCTGGTCCGAGGTCTCCAGCTGCACCGTCACGGCCTTGTCCGTGCCGGTGTAGGTGAGGACCTTCTTGCCGGGCGAGGTCGGGTCGCCCTCCCCCAGCTCGACGCTGTCGATCCGCACCGCGCCGGGCGCGAACACCACCTGGCCCAGCTCGACCGTCCCGGTCTCCTCCAGGCCGCGGTCGTCCTGCCACTCGATGACGGCGTCGGCGGTGTCGGCGGTGTACTCGTCGTCCACCGTGAACCCGTCGTAGCCGAGGGCGCTGAGGTTCTTCTCCAGCTGCTCGACGTCCTCGCCCTCGGTGCCGTCCTTCATCGGGCGGTACGCGGGCTTCGTGCCGTACATCAGCGTCACCGGCCGGTCGTCCACCTGGTAGAGCGAGTGGCCGCGGGTGACGGTGGCGCCGCTGTCGGGCACGGCGGTGATGGTGCCCGCCGCCCGGCTGGTGGCGTTGCTGGTGGGCCCGTACCCGAGTTCACCGTCGGCGTCCTGGGTGTCCTTGAGCGTCTGCTTGGTCACCTGGGTGGTGTTCGGCGGCAGGTTCGTGGTGGCCGCGCCCCCCTCCGACCCGCCGCCGAGCCCCAGTGTGGCGACGGCGGCCACGCCGCCCGCCGCGACGATCGCGGCGGCGGCGAGGGCCAGCCGGCGGCGCGAACGGCGCCTCCGGCGCGGGCGCCGCTGCTCCTCCGGCGCCGGTTGCTCGATCCGGTCCTCCACCGTGGCCTCACCGGTCACTGCTGGGCTCCGGCCCCGCCGCCGGGGCCGCCCTTCGGGCCGTACTCCTTGCGGCACTTCTCCATCGCCGCGTCCATGTCCGGGTCCTTGCCGGTGTTGCCTTCGATCCGGATACCGCGCTGGCCCGGCTTGGGGTCGGGGAACGACTCCACGCCGTTCTGGCGCATGCACTCGGCGAACTTGCGCCCGCGTTCCTCGGCCTCCGGGTCGGGCTTGCCGCCGCCCTGCTCCATCGGGTTGTACTGGCGGCACGCCTCCTGCGCCTTCTCCATCTGCGCCTTGTTCTTCGGGTTCACCTTGAGCTGGATGCCCTGGCCGGGCTTGGGGTCCTCCATGTCGACGCCGTTCTTGCGCATGCACTCGGCGAACTTCACGCCCATCTCCTCGGGGCTCAACTTGGCCCCGGCGTTGTTGCCGCCCGCCGCACCGCCGTTGCCGCCCTTGGGGATCCCGCTCTGCTTCTCCTCGCCGCCGCAGCCGGCCAGGGAAAGGGCCAGCACCAGCGGCAACGCCGCCAGCGCACTCCGCGTACGCAGTCGCATCGCGTTCTCTTCTCTTCTCGCGCGGACCGGACCTGTTCCGGCCGACGGGAAGCGATGCAACTCGGGGAGCCGTTTCCCCGGTGTTTCCGTCCGTCCGGTCCTTGTGCCGGCCCCGCGGAACCCCGCCCGTCCCTCGCGATCACTAACGGCGAGGAAACACGCGATCAGGGATCATCCCGCGTGGAGCCGTTCCGCCCGGAGCCGTTCCAGGGAAGGAAGGGAGTGCCGGACCGATGCGAGTGCTGGTGGTGGAGGACGAGCCGCTGCTCGCCGACGCGATCGCCGAGTGGCTGCGGGACGAGGCGCACGCGGTCGACGTGGCCTACGACGGCGGCGCCGGGCTGGAACGCCTGGCCGTCAACGACTACGACGTGGTCGTCCTCGACCGGGACCTGCCCGTGGTGCACGGCGACGAGGTCTGCCGGCGGATGACCGCGGACGGCCCGGACGCGCGGGTGCTGATGCTCACCGCCGCCGCCGAGATCACCGACCGGGTCGACGGGCTCGGGCTGGGCGCCGACGACTACCTCACCAAGCCGTTCGCGTTCCCCGAGCTGGCCGCCCGGGTGCTGGCGCTGGGCCGGCGCAGCCGCCCGGCCGCGCCTCCGGTGCTGCGCCGCGCGGGCATCACCCTGGACCCGGCCCGCCGCGAGGTGTTCCGGGACGGCCGCTACATCCCGCTGCCCAAGCAGCAGTTCGCCGTCCTGAACGAGCTGATGCTCGCCGAGGGGGCCGTGGTCTCCGCCGAACAGCTGCTGGAGAAGGCGTGGGACGAGCACGCCGACCCGTTCACCGGGGTCGTCCGGCTCACCATCCTGAAGCTGCGCCGCAAGCTCGGCGACCCGCCGGTCGTCGAGACCGTGACCGGAGTGGGGTACCGCATCCCATGAAGACCATGACGCTGCTCCCCCGCCGTACCGCCCCTGGGGGAACGACCCCCCAAGCCCCCCGGCACCGGCTGCGGATGCCGCTGCGGGCCCGGCTGACCCTGACCTACGCCGTCCTGTTCCTGCTCGCGGGCGTGGTGCTGCTCGGCGTCACCTACGTGCTGTTCAACCAGCAGATGGGCAGGCAGAACACGAAGGTCCTCGCCCGTCTCGGGCCGCCGCCCGCCGCCTCCGCGTCCGCCGATCCGAGGGCGTCGGAGGCCGGGAAGGGCCGGCGCCCCGCCCAGAACCCGAGCCAGGCGCCGGTCCGCCGGAACCAGACCTTCGCCCTCACCCAGGACGGCGACGTCCTCACCGGCGCCGACGCCGAGAGGTGGATGCTCGGCCAGCAGAGGGAGCTGCGGGAGGCGGCCACCACCTCGCTGATCACCCAGGGCGCCATCGCGCTCGCCGTGGTCGGCGGGGTCGCCGCCGGACTCGGCTGGCTGATCGCCGGGCAGATGCTGGCGCCGCTGCACCGCGTCACCGAGACCGCCCGCCGGATCGCCGGAGCCCCCGCCGCCGACAAGGGCCTGCACGAGCGGATCGCGCTGAGCGGCCCGCACGACGAGGTCAAGGAGCTGGCCGACACCTTCGACACGATGCTGGAACGGCTCGACCGCTCCTTCGACGGCCAGCGCCGCTTCGTCGCCAACGCCTCGCACGAGCTGCGGACCCCGCTCACCGTGGGCCGCGCCCTGGTCGAGATGGCGATGCACCGTCCCTCGGCGTCCCCCGACGTCAGGCAGCTCGGGCAGAACCTGCTGGACATCAACCTGCGGCACGAGCGGCTCATCACCGGGCTGCTGCTGCTCGCCGGCTCCGAACGCGAGATCACCGATCCGGCGCCGGTCGACCTCGCCGACATCGTCGGCCATGTCGCCGCGCAGACCACGATGGAGGCGAGCCGGGCCGGGATCACCGTGTACCACGAGCCCGGCGAGGCGCCCACCTCCGGCGACGCGATGCTGCTGGAACGGCTCGTGCAGAACCTGGTGGAGAACGGCATCCGGCACAACACCGGGGAGGGCGGCTGGGTCCGGGTCGCCAGCCGCACCCGCCCGGACGGGGACCTCATCGAGCTGGTGGTGACCAACTCGGGGCCGCGGGTGGCGCCGTACGAGGTCCCGTCGCTGTTCGAGCCGTTCCGGCGGCTCGGCCCGGACCGGGTGATCACCGCCAAGGGGGCCGGGCTGGGGCTGTCGATCGTCCGGTCGGTGGCCCGCGCGCACGGCGGCGACGTCACCGCGCGGCCCCGGGAGGAGGGCGGCCTGGCGGTGACGGTGACGCTGCCGGCGTGCCCGGAGCACTACGCGTTCGAGCCGGAGCCGGAACCGGAACCGGGGCCGCCGTACACGGCCGTACCGCGGCCGCCGTCACGGATCGGTTGATCGCGCCGGATAATACTGGGGCGATGCAGCCGATCCGAGGGAGGCCCGTGTGCGCCGCCTGGTGGTGTCCCAAACCGCCCCGAGAGCCTTCCGGACGATAGTCGAGGCGTTCGAGACACCGCTCCCGGAGGGCGTCGGACGGCACATCGTCATCGATCCCGGCCAGTACCGGATGGAGACGTGCGTGTACTGGGGCACCGCGCTCATCAGCGCCGCCCAGGGACCCGGCACGGTCGTCATCGACGGCGCCGGCGAGCACGATCTGAAGGTCGAGGGGGAGGTGACGCTCCAGGGCCTGACGCTGCGCAACTGGCACGAGTCCGGCTCGGCGCTGCTGGTCGCGGGCGGCACCTGCCTGGCGGAGCGGTCGGAGTTCATCAGCGCCTCCGGCAAGACGATCAGCGCGTGGAACGGGGCGCGGCTGTTCATGCGCGGCTGCACCGTCCGGGACGGCGGGATCGTCTACTCCGACGCGTCCGGGAGGGTCGAGGACACCGAGGTGCTCGGGTCCGCGCAGTGCGGGGTGGCGCTGCACGGCGGCAGCAAGGTGTCGCTGCACCGGGTGCTGGTCCGGGACGCCGGGGAGCACGGCATCTGGGTGAACTCGGGCTCGTCCCCGTTCATCGAGGACTGCACGGTCGAGGACGCCAAGGCCGGCGGGATCCTCGTGCAGCACCGTTCGGTCGCCGGGATCCGCGGCGGCGCCGTCCGCCGCACCGGGCAGAACGGTGTCACCGTCCGCGACAGCGCGGAGGCGATGATCGAGCGGCTGGAGGTGGAGCGCTCCGGCCTGGTCGGCATCGCCGCCGTCGGGTCCTCGAAGCTGGCGGCGAACGGGGCCGTGGTCCGCGGCGCCCGCGACAACGGCATCGCCGCCGACCAGCGCGCCACCGCCCGGCTCACCGACTGCGAGGTCGTCGAGTCGCTGCGGTACGGTTTCATCGTGCTGGGCGGCGCCACCGGCACCTTCGAGCGCGGGGCGCTGACCGGGTGCGATAACGGCGCGGCCGTCTCGACCGGGGGCACGCTGACGCTGAGCGGCACCCGGGTGACCGGCAACGGCGCCGGGGTCCTCGCCGACCCGGACACCGACATGGTCCTGCTCGACTGCGCGATCACCGGCAACGACGGCCCGGGGCTGGTGACCTCGCGCGGGTCGCGGGTGCGGGTCGAGGGCACCTCGTCGTACGACAACGCCTCCGACGACATGCTCGACATCGAGATCAAGGGGAAGGGCGGGCCGGAGCCCGCGCCGGCCGCCGGACCCGCCGCGGCCGAGTCGCCCGCCCCGGCCGCGCCCGCCCCGCCCCCGTCCACGCCGCGATCGGAGCAGCCCGCCGCTGAGCGTCCGGGCACGGAGCGGCCGGGCACGGAGCCCGGCACGGGGCGGCAGGCGCCCGCCGAGCCGGAGAGCGTCGAGTCGGTCCTGGCCGAACTCGACTCCCTGGTCGGCCTCCAGGAGGTCAAGCAGGAGATCGGCAAGCTGGTGAAGTTCCTGCGCGTGGCCGAGCGGCGGCGCGCGGCCGGGCTGCCGGCCGGTCCTGCGATCGGCCGCCACCTGGTCCTGTCCGGCGCCCCCGGCACCGGCAAGACCACCGTCGCCCGCCTGTACGGGCGGCTGCTGGCGGCGCTCGGCGCCGTACCGGACGGCCGCTTCACCGAGGTGTCCCGCGCCGACCTGGTCGGCAAGGCGCTCGGCGAGACGACGCAGAAGACCACCGCCGTCTTCAAGAAGGCGCGCGGCGGCGTCCTGTTCATCGACGAGGCCTACACCCTGTCCCGCCGGTTCGGGTCGGGCACGGACTTCGGGCAGGAGGCGATCGACGCGCTGGTCAAGCTGATGGAGGACCACCGCGACGAGGTGGTGGTCGTCTTCGCCGGGTACGCGGCGGAGATGCGCGACTTCCTCGACGCCAACCCCGGGCTGCGGTCGCGGATCTCCCGCACGATCGAGTTCGAGGACCACGGCCCCGCCGAGCTGACCGCGATCGTCCGGAACCTGGCCGACCGGTACGGTTTCCGGCTCGACCCGGCCGCCGAGGAGGCCGTCCAGCGGCACTTCCAGAACGCCCGCCGCGGCGAGCACTTCGGCAACGGCCGCGAGGCCCGCCGCATCTTCGAGGCCGCCCTCGAACAGCAGGCGCTCCGGCTGGCCGACCTGGACGACCCGTCCGCCTCCGACCTGTCGCTGCTGCTCGCCGAGGACCTCGACGGGGTCGTGGACCGCGGGCTCGGCGTCCGCTACGGCGACGCCCGCGACCCCGGCCAGCTTCAGTCGATCATGGACCGGCTGGACGCGATGGTCGGCCTCGCCGAGGTCAAGGAGCGCATCCACGACCTGCTCGCCGTCATCGAGGCGACCCGCCGCCGGCGGAAGGCCGGGCTGCCCGCCGACCCGATGCCCGGCCACCTGGTCTTCTCCGGCCCGCCCGGCACCGGCAAGACCACCGTCGCCCGCCTGTACGGGGAGCTGCTGGCGGCGCTGGGCGTGCTGGCCCGCGGCCAGGTGGTGGAGGCCTCCCGCGGCGACCTGGTGGGCAGGTACGTGGGGCACACCGCCGTCCAGACCGCGCAGGTCTTCGAACGTGCCCGCGGCGGCGTCCTGTTCATCGACGAGGCCTACACCCTCGCCCGCCCGGCGGGCACCGGCCACGACTTCGGCCAGGAGGCGATCGACGCGCTGGTCAAGCTGATGGAGGACCACCGCGACGAGGTGATCGTCATCGCGGCGGGCTACACCGGGGAGATGGCGGGTTTCCTCGCCGCCAACCCCGGTCTGGCCTCCCGTTTCTCGGCCACCATCGCCTTCCCGTCCTACGGCCCGGACGAGCTTCTCGCGATCCTGGCGGCGCAGGCGGAGACGTCCGGGTTCGTCCTGCCCGAGGAGACGGTCGCCGCCGTCCGCGCCCATCTCGGCGCCGCCGCCGAGGCGTACGCGCAGGGCAACGGCCGGGAGGTCCGCAAGCTGTTCGAGACGCTGAAGACCGCGCACGCCCGCCGCATCTCCCGCCTCGAACGCGGCGGCGTGGAGCCCACACTCGACGACCTGCGCCTCATCCTCCCGGAGGATGTCCCGGCCCCCGCCTGAGGACGCGACGCGTCACGCTGACTCGGGGACCAGGCCGCTCTGCACGAGCAGCCGCATCCACGAGTCCCGGTGGCGTCCCTTCCGGTCACGGCGGGTGATGGGGGCCGTCCCCAGCACGACCTCGACGAGCCGCGGATAGCGCTCCCCGAGCACGTATTCGTCGAAGAACGTCACGATGCCGGGCGCGAACTCCTCGACGTCGATCTGCTCCACCTCGACATGCTTGTAGGCGAAGACGTACTCGCCGGGTTCGCAGTAATACACGCTCCCGTCGTCGAGGTCGAGGTTGACGGGGGATGCCTCGATCTTGTCCGGCCCGCCGAGTTCGGACCCGATGACCAGCGGACTTCCCAGCGGGCAGTGCGGATTGACATGCCTCGCCTCCCAGGCCGCCGGGCTCTGGATCTCGGCGGGCCGGCGGAAGACGAAAGCGTCGCCGCGCAACTCGTCGAACAGGCTGAAGATCTCGATGACGCCCTCGGGAATCCCGGGAATGGGCTCCAGTTCCCGCGGCTCCCCGATGACGGCGCCGAAACCGTGCTCGGCCTCGACCCGCCTGACCAATTCCAGCTTCGCCTCGACCTCAGCCAGCCCGCCCACGTCCACCGCTCCCTTTCCGCCGTCCGGCCCGCACCGAAACCCACAGGGCAGCACGGGCGGGCCGCTCCGCGCATCCTCCTCGCGAACGAGTTCCCCGTCACTCCTTGGAAACAGCGCAGTTCATCCGTGAGTACATTGCGCTGAGTAATTGGCCGAACACAGAATGAGTCGTCGGTTCGCGGGGCCGATGGGTCCCTTTCACCAGAGAGGAAACAGCATGCGCGGCATGAAGATCAACAGGCGCCGGCTCGGCACGCTCGCCCTGGCGGGCGGGGTCGGGCTCGGCGCCCTCGGGGTCGCGGCCCCGGCCCAGGCCGAGAGCTGCTTCTGGACCGAGTTCGGGCAGACCGGCTCCAAGCGCTGCTACAACATCAACGTCCAGAGCTTCACCAACCACAAGTTCCCCGACGGGACGCCTATGAGGGACGCCAGCTCCTGGCAGAACCTCAACTGGTCGTGGAACGAGGTCGTCTACAACGGCGAAAACTTCACCGGCGCCTACCAGGTGCTCGAGGACGAGTCCGTCGGCGACCTGAACCCCGAGCTCAACAACCAGCTCGCCTCCTACGACGCCGCCTAGCGGTGAGCCGCCCCGCATGAGCGCCGGGTCCGTCCCCCCGCGCGGACCCGGCGCGTCCGACCCCAAGGAGCCATGTGGTGAACCGCCTGCGAACGGCGGGGGCACTCCTCGCCTGCGTCCTCCTCGCGGGATGCGCCGCCCCCCGCGGCACCGAACCCCCCGTACGCCCCCTGAACGTCCGCGACATGAACACCTTCACGCTGCCGCTGGACGCCTACACGCCCGGCCCGGCCCAGCAGGACACGCTGCTCGCGGCCGAGAAGAAACTCGTGGCGCGCTGCCTGGAGCGCCGGGGCCTGGACGCCGACGTACCCGACCCGCACCCTGCGCCGCCCGGCCGGAACGCCCGCCGGTACGGCATCGTCGACGAGGCCCGCGCCCGGACGCTCGGCTACAGCGTCCCCGAGATCAGCAAGCGCCCCCCGCACCCAAGGATGCCGGAGGAGGTCAGGCGCGCCGTCCGCGGCGACGGCGGCTGCGACGACGAGGCCGCACGCACGCTGGACGCAGGCATCCCGGATCTCAAGGCGGAACGCAGGATGCTCGGGCGGGCCTCGTTCGGCTCCTATGACCTGGCACGGCGCGACCGCCGCGTGCGCGCCGTCTTCGCCAAGTGGAGCGCCTGCATGAAGAAATCGGGCCACCGGTACGCGACACCGCCCGACGCCGTACGCGACAAGCGCTTCCTGGACGGCGCCGGCCACCGGGTCGGCCCCGCCGAGATCGGCACCGCCGTCGCCGACGCCCGCTGCAAGCGGGAGACCGGCGTCGTCAACGTCTGGGCGAGCGTGGAGACGGCCTACCAGGAGCGGGCGATCGCACGGAACCGCGCCGCGTTCGACGCCCTGCGCGGGGCCCTGACCCGGCGCCTGGCCAACGCCGCGAACGTCCTCAACCGCTGAGGGGAGCGCCGCCGAACCCGGCCTCGTTCCCCTCCGGGTCGTGTGGCCGGGGGGCTGGGCTAGCGTGGGGCGGGTGGGACGACAGGAATGGTTGCCTCCGGAGGAGTGGTACGCGTCGCTGCCGTCGGTGTGCGTGGCGTCGAACGTCGTGCTGACCGACCGTGACGACAACGTGCTGCTGGTCAAGCAGAACTACCGCGACCACTGGGCGGTCCCCGGCGGCGTCGCCGACGAGGGCGAGGGCCCGCACGAGTGCGCGGTCCGCGAGATAGCCGAGGAGGTCGGCCTGGACGTGACGCTCGACCGGCTCCTGGTCGTGCAGTGGGTGCCCGCGAACGGCGAGCAGCTCCGGCCGTTCCTGGCGTTCATCTGGGACGGCGGGCGCGTCGACGACACGGCCTCGATCCGCCTTCAGGAGGAGGAACTCGACGACGCCCGGTTCTACCCGTGGGACGAGGCCGCCGGGCTGCTGTCCCCGCTCCTGGCGCCCAGGATCCCGGCCGCGCGGGAGGCCCGCGAGCGAGGCCGCACGATCTACCTTTCGGGCGGCGGTCGAACCTGATCGCGCGCGGGCTCGTATCTCCTCTCAGTGCCCACCCATTGGAGGTACGAGTTGGCCGGATCGTTCGACGCGAATCTGCTGAGGCAGAACGCGCACAGCCCGTCCTTCTTCGCGCTCAACCGTGCAGAGAGCGGGCACGGGACCGAACTGGTCGACTTCTGCATCCCGTGCAATCCGTACTTCCCGACGCCCGAGATGTTCGGCCGGCTGCGGGACAACCTGGAGACGATCCTCAAGTACTACCCCAGCGACGCCGACACGATCACCGCCGAGCTGTGCGCCACGCTGGGCCTCAACCCGCAGACGGTGGCGATGGGCAACGGCTCCACCGAGCTCATCACCTGGATCGACCACCTGCTGGTGCGCGAGAGCCTGTGCACGCCGATCCCGACGTTCGGGCGGTGGACGGACCAGCCGCTGGAGACCGGCAAGCGGGTCGACATGTTCCCGCTGCCGGAGAGCCGGGACTTCGCCCTGGACCTGGACGCCTTCGTCGGCTTCCTGCGCGAGCGCCGGTCCCGGGTCGCGGTGATCTGCAACCCGAACAACCCCGACGGCGGCTACGTCCCGCGCCGCGACGTGCTGCGGATGCTGGACGCGCTGGTCGATCTCGACCTGGTGGTGGTGGACGAGTCGTTCATCGACTTCGTGGACGCCGAGCCGCTGACGAGCGTCGCCGACGAGGCCGCGATCCGGCCCAACGTGATCGTGCTGAAGAGCCTCGGCAAGAACTTCGGGCTGCACGGCATCCGGTTCGGGTACCTGGTGGCCAATCCGGCGCTGGCGGGCCGGGTCAGGAAGGCGCTGCCGAAGTGGAACCTGAACTCCTTCGCCGAGATCGTGGTGTTCCTGCTGAAGGAGCATCGCGCCGAGTACCGGGCGAGCCTGGCCCGGCTGGCGCTGGACCGCAGGTCGATGGCGCGGCAGCTGGCGTCGCTGCCGGGGCTGCGGGTGTTCGCGTCCCAGGGCAACTTCATCCTGGTCAAGCTGCCCGACGACAAGGACGGCGTGCGGCTGCGCGACTACCTGCTGAGCGAGCACGGCGTGTTCGTCCGGGAGTGCGGCAACAAGCTGGGCAGCACCAGCCGGTTCCTGCGCCTGGTGGTGCGGCCGCCGCAGGACGTGCACCGGCTGCTGACGGGGCTGGGCGCGTTCCTGTACGGGACGGAGAAGGCGCATCTCATCAACACCGTGATGCCCCCGGAGATCAACACAGAGGTCGCCACGGAGGAGCGGGCGTACGCCTACGAGCAGCCGCAGCAGCTCCACGCCACGCCGATCGACAGCGCTTACCGCACCCGCGCCGGGTGACGTCCTCCCCTCCTCAGGCGCGGCGGGGCCGCGGGCCGTAGCGCGGCCACGCCCATTCGTCGGGATCGCCGAGCGAGCTGTCGATCATGCCGAGGCCGACACCGGTGAGCTCGGCGACGAGGAGTTCGACGATCGGGCCGAACTCCTCGATATGGCCGTAGCCCGCGTTCACCACGGGCCACCTGTCCGGGTCGGGGTCGTGGGTGTCCCAGTACAGGGTGTCGCGGCCCTCGGTGCTGCCGCAGTACAGCAGTCCGCCGGGCTCGGGGTGCACGGTGTAGCGGCGCCCGTCGTCTCGGGGACCGATGCGGTCAAGGGTGAACTCCTGAAGCCCGTCGGCGTGGTCGGGGTGCCGGTCGGGGATGTCGTGCGGGGTGTCAATGAAGAAGCCGTTGTAGACGATCCAGTGCCCGTGGCCGCCGTACTCCTCGTACAGGCGTTTGTAGTCGGACGGCAGCCGGGGGACGCCCAGCCTGCGTTCGATCGCCTCCCAGTCGAAGGTGGCCGGGCTGCCCGGGCCGACGATCGTCCGGAGCTGGGCCAGCGGGTCGCGGGCGGCCTCGGGCGGAGGCGGCGGCACGGTGACCGGCTGGCCGGGACGGGTGAAGGTCCGCTCGCGCGGCACGGGCGGAAGGGACAGGACCGGCAGGTCGAGACGGCCGTCGAGCCACTCGTCGAGGAACTCGGTGGTGGTGAGGTTGAGCTGCTGGTGCCCGTCGCCTTGCAGCGCGACCAGCCATCGGCCCGGGTCGTCGCCGAACGGCAGCCACCAGCACGTCTCCCCTCCGGCGAACACGCCCCAGAGCAGCGCCTCCTCATGCGGGGGCGCGTGCCTGCCGCGCTCGGCCTCAATGTCGAACCCGTCGCCGCCGCCGGGGGCGAGGAGCCGGAGCACGCCCGCGAGGGTGCCCGGGCCCGTCCGGGAGAGCAGCTCGGCATGGTCCGCCGGGATCTGGCCGCCGGGGAAGCGCGGCTCCCGTTCCGGGACGCCGCCCTCGGGCACGCCGTGGAGCGAACCGGCCAGCCTGCGGCCCGCTTCACGGAGGCCGTCCGCCGTGGGGTAGGTATCGTTCACGCGGCCAGAGACTAGCGGGGCGGTACGACGTTCTCCCCGCTCGCCGACATGGGGGGTCTCCGAGCTGCGCGCGTGCTCGTACGCCCACACCACGAGCGTCACCGGGACGAGGAAGCTGCCGAGCAGCACGATCGTCGGTACCAGGTTGGTGTTGGCCGTGGCGTCGTTGAAAATGGGCCCCAGAGCGCGCCAATCACCGCCATTAACGGGGGCTCTGACCATTTCGCACGGGATGACTTTCTTGTTCGTTCTCTGTTGCCGCCTAGCGGCGCCGCCGTCAACCGGCGCGCATGACATTTCCATGACCCGACCATGATCACCTAAAGTCTGACGGCTCCCCGAATAGCGGGGCAACGCACGCGGGTAGTCGATTCCTCAGAAAAGGCGACACGCAACCGGGGAGCACCCTATGGACATCGCACCGCAGCACGGCACGAAGGCATTCCCGCCGCATCACCGCGGCGGGAAACCGCGTACCCGCTCCAAACGGCCGGCGCGGCTCGTGCCGCGGACCGCCTCGTGCCTGCTCGCCGCGACGATGTTAGTGACCGTCCCCGCCGAGGCGCCCGCCCAGGCCGCCGCCCGCGTGGGCGAACCGAAGCCCGCCTCGGCCCAGCGGCTCGGCTTCGACGCCGGGACGCTGCGCAAGATCCGCGCCTACAACAAGTACCGCCGGAAGATCACCCGCCAGGAGAAGGGCGCCCGCAGGGCGATCCGGTTCGCCCGCAAGCAGCTCGGCAAGCCCTATGGCTGGGGCGCCGCCGGTCCGCGCTCCTATGACTGCTCCGGACTGGTCATGAAGGCCTGGCGAAAGGGCGGCGTGCGACTGCCGCGGGTTTCCTATTCACAATACAACGCGGTCCGCCGGAAAGTCGGCATGAACTCGCTGCGCCCGGGCGATCTGGTCTTCTTCCGCGGCCGTGCGCACGTCGGCATGTACGTGTCGGACAATCGCTACATCCACGCACCGAACAGCAGATCACGGATACGAATAGATCGGCTTTCATCCCGCAAAAGGCAGTTCGCGGGAGCGGTCCGGCCCGGCGCCCCCGCCCCGCAGCAGTGGCCCGCCTCGATCCCGCGGCTGGCCCGCGAGCTCGAGCAGGCCAAGGCCGAGGGCGGTCCCAAGGTGCAGGCGCCGCCCTCCTCGCCCGCGCCCGGGACGGACCTTCCGGGACACGACGTCCCGACCGCGCCCCTGCCGAGGCCCGAGGAGTTCACCGCCGGCGGCTTCGCCCCCGGCATCAGCGGCCCCGCCCGCGCCACCGGCTCCGGGAACGGCCCCGACAGGGAGAAGGAGAAGGAGTGACCATCCGCTCCGCGCCGGGACGCGCGTTCGCCGATCCCTCTCCGGTCGTTCCGGACCGGGCGCCGGGATCGGCGACGCGCTTCTCGGGTGGGACGGGGTCATCGGGGGTGGTGGAAGCGGGGGGCGGAGATGTTGGCGAGGCTGCCGAGCTTGTGGACGCGCTCGTCGTGGCCGATCTGGCGGAGCAGGTCGGCGACCGAGGCGTGGCGGCCGTACTCGGCGGCGTAGGTGCCGGGGTCGTCCATGAACTCCAGTTCGGGGTGGGCGGCGACGAAGGACATGTACTCGTGCTCGGCGTGGTCCTCGAACTCGGCGTTGAGGCGGTAGCTCCAGTCGGGGCGCAGCAGGAAGAGCATCCAGGAGACGTGGTAGTAGAAGAAGGCGATCAGCCAGGGCATCGCTCTGTGGAGCAGGCGGTTCTGCCTGATGCCTTCGCGCTGGATGAGATCCTGCATGATCAGCAGGTGCCACTGCTCGTTGTCCTGGTCGGCGCGGGCCTCGACGATGCGGTCGAAGACGCGGCGGGCCAGGGCGGAGCGGCCGTGGTGGCGGTGCAGCGCCCAGTAGCCGGTGCGCTCCCACGCCTGGTACGGCACCCGGGCGATGATCTCCAGCATGGCGAACTTGGTGAACGAGCCCTTCCGGCCGTAGACCAGGTCGACCGGCAGGAACATCATCCGGGCCAGGACGCCGTACTTCATGCGGGGCGAGGACAGCGTGTCGCGCTGGGCGCGCACCAGCTGGTCGTGGTCGAGCCTGGGCGGGCCGGCGGGGGCTTCGGGGCGGAAGTCGGGACGGGTCTCGGTGCGGGTCAGCGTGGCGGTCATCTCGGGTCTCCTCTCGCGTCGATGGGTCGATCATGCGAGGAGGGTTCCGGGCGCCGCGTCCGTCTGGGGAGGTCATCCGTACTGCGCCGAGAGGTGTCCGCGGCGGGGTGCCGGTGTCGTCTCCAGGCGTACGGGAGGACCCCTAGGGGGCGGGTCCGGAGCAGTGCCGTCCCACGGGTCCCGTCAGCCCCATGCAGCCCTGGGGTGACCACTTTACTCCCTCATGTCCTTATTGCCCTATTTGTTCATTCATGTTCGGATGTTTAGGTCAGTGTCCTGTTACCGACCTACCCCAGCCGCACCCACAACGCCGCTCTCGGCGGCAGCGGAGGTTCGGATGCGCGATCGGCTGCGCACGGAATTGCGCACGGCGACGCTGGAGAGCTTCGTCCTCGGGGACGTCCTCCGGTCGCAGGCCAGGGCCCACCGGGCCGACCCCTTCCTCAAGTTCCGGGACGGCGAGATCACCTACGGAGAGGTGGACTCGGCCGCGGACCGGATGGCCCACGGGCTCGCCGCGCTCGGCGTCGCCCGCGGCCACCACGTCGGCGTCATGCTCCCCAACTGCGCCGACTTCGTCCCCCTCATCTTCGCGCTGGCCCGGCTCGGCGCCGTCGCCGTGCCCATCAACATCGCCTACAAGGGCGAGCTGCTGCGCCACGTGCTGGCGAGCTCCGGCTCGCGCTGGCTGATCGCGGACGCCCCGTACGCCGAACGGATCCCCGAGGTGGCCGCGCGGCTCCCCGACCTCGGCCTGGTCATCGTCCGCGACGGGACCGCCGCCGGGGTGCCCCTGCAGGCGCTCGGCAAGCCCGCCGTCGACATGTCGGTGCTGTCGGCGAGCGCCAACGGCACCGGCGAGGTCGCGGCCGGCGTCGCCTTCTCCGACCTCCAGGCGATCATGTACACCTCCGGGACGACCGGGCCGTCCAAGGGCGCGATGGTGCCGCACGCGCTGGCGCTCGCCTGCGCGTACGACTCGCTGGACTTCCTCGACCGCTGGGGCAAGACGATCTACTGCCCGCTGCCGCTGTTCCACGCCGCGGCGCTGTGGGACGGGATGCTGTCGGCGCTGCTGGGCGGCGGGTCCATCGCGATCGTCGAACGGTTCAGCGCCTCGCGGTTCTGGGACGACGTGCGCCGCTTCGACGCGCAGGTCACGATGAGCGTGTTCTCCATGATCCCGATCCTGCTCGGCCGCCCGCCCTCCCCCGACGACCGCGACCACCCCATGGAGACCTTCTACATGGGCAAGTCGAGCCTGGACGAGGCGCTGCGGGAACGGTTCGGGGTGCGGTCGGTGGAGACCTACACCAGCACCGAGGCGGGCATCGCCACGGGCAGCCCGTACGGCGAGTGGCGCACCGGATCGTGCGGGCAGGCCCACGACGAGCGGTTCCAGGTCGCCGTGGTCGACGAGCACGACCGCGAGGTCGGCCCCGGCGAGCCGGGCGAGCTGGTGCTGCGGCCGAAACAGCCGTTCGTGCTCACCACCGGGTACTACGGCGACTGGGAGGCCACGACCCGCTGTTTCCGGAACATGTGGTTCCACACCGGAGACCGGGTATGGCGGGATGACGACGGCTACTACTACTTCCTGGACCGGATGAAGGACGCGATCCGGCGTCGCGGCGAGAACATCTCGGCCTTCGACCTGGAATGCGAGATCAATCTGCATCCGGCGGTGCTGGAGTGCGCCGCGATCGGCGTGCCCTCGGAACTGGAGGACGAGGACATCAAGGTGAGCGTCGTCGTGCGGCCCGGGACGGATCCGCTGGATCCGGCCGAGCTCGTCGCGTTCTGCGAGGAGCGGCTGCCGCGCTCGATGGTGCCCCGGTACGTGGAGTTCGTCGACGCCCTCCCGCGCACTCCCACCGACAAGGTCGCCAAGTACCGGCTGCGGGCCGAGGGCGACCACGGCCTCACCCCCGGCACCTGGGACCGCGAGACCTACGACCGGAAGCGGGAGGGCACGGCGTGAACTGGGACGACACCCCGGAGGAGGCCGCCTTCCGCGAGGAGGTCAGGGCCTTCGTCCGGGAGAACTTCCCCGCCTCGTACCGTCCCGACACCGAGGGCGAGCAGAGCCTGGAGCCGGAGGACGTGCGCGGCTACAACTGGGCCGAGGACCGCGCCAGCGGCGACCCGGAACGCCGGGACGGCGCGCGCGCCTGGGCGGAGGCCCTCGCCGGGCGCGGCTGGATCACGCCGCACTGGCCCGCCGAGTACGGCGGCGCCGGGCTGTCGGCGAAGGAGGAGTTCATCCTCCAGGAGGAGCTGATGCGGGCGCGGGTGCCGACGGTGAACGGCATCGGCGCGTTCCTGCTCGGCCCGACGCTGCTCGTGCACGGCACCGAGGAGCAGAAGGCGCGGCACCTGCCCGGCATCGCGCGCGGCGAGACGACCTGGGCGCAGGGCTTCTCCGAACCGGGGTCGGGCTCGGACCTGGCCTCGATCCGCACCCGCGCCGTACGCGACGGCGACCACTACGTGGTCGACGGGCAGAAGGTCTGGACATCCCTGGGCCAGTACGCCGACTGGCTGTTCGTCCTGGTCAGGACCGACCCCGACGCCGAGCCCAAGCACCGCGGCATCACCTTCCTGCTCGTCGACACCGCCGCGCCCGGCGTGACGGTCCGGCCCATCACCGACCTGCGCGGCGCCGCGCCGTTCTGCGAGATCTTCTTCGAGGGCGTGCGGGTGCCGGCGGCCGACCGGGTCGGGGAGGAGAACCGCGGCTGGTACGTCGCCATGACCGCGCTCGGCTTCGAACGGGCCGGGATCGGCGCGACCATCAAGTACGAGCAGGCGCTGCACGACCTGGTCGGCTACCTGCGGTCGGAGGAGGGCCGCGGGTTCGCGCGCGCGAACTCGGCCGCGTACCGCAAGGAGATCGCGCGGCGGCACACCGAGATCCGGGTGCTGTACAACCTGGCCCGCTACACCGTCTCCAAGCAGGCGGCGGGCGAGGAACCCGGCTTCGAGGCGTCGGTCAACCAGCTGTTCAGCGCCGAGCTGCACCAGCGGCTGGCCCGTACCGGGGCCAGGGCGTTCGGCCGGGCCGGCGCGCTCTGGGAACGCGGCGAGGTGCTTCCTGGGGGCGATCCCCCGGACGCCCCGAAGGGCTCCGCCGCTTATCGGGTCATTCCTGGGGGCGATCCCCCAGACCCCCCGAACGGCTCCGCCGCCCATGAGGGGGGCTCGCCGCTCAACGCCACGTTCACGCACATGCGCAGGGATTCCATCGCCGCCACCTTCCTCGGCGGCACCTCGGAGATCCAGCGCAACGTCATCGCCACCCGGGGCCTGCACCTGCCCCGTTCCTGATGGGAAGGACATCCTTCATGCCCGGAGAGTACGGCCCCTACGAGACCGTCGACCTGAAGATCGAGGAGCGGGTGGCGTGGCTGACGCTGAACCGCCCGGAGAAACTCAACGCGCTCACGCCCACCACCATGGCCGAGCTGCGGAACTTCTTCACGGCGGTCGACGACGACGAGGACGTCTGCGTGGTCGTGCTGCGCGGCGCGGGCGAGCGCGCGTTCTGCGCCGGCATGGACCTGAAGTGGTCGGAGTCCCTCACCAGGAAGGACCGGATCGAGCAGGGCCGGCTGGGTGAGAAGACGTTCGCGATGATGGAGCGCCTGTCCCTCCCGGTGATCGCCGCCGTGCACGGGTACGCGGTAGGCGGCGGGCTGGAGCTGGCGCTGGCCGCCGACTTCATCGTGGCCGCCGACGACGCCAAGATGGGCCTGGTCGAGATCACGCTGTCGGCGCGGCCACCGTACCGGCCGAAGATGACCGAGGACGGCGACCCGGACCAGCCGGAGTTCGGCGGCAACGCGCCCGGCTGGGGCGGCGTCAAGCGGCTGCCCGAGCGGATCGGCAAGGCCCGCGCCAAGCAACTGCTCTTCACCGGCGCCCGCGTCGACGCCGAACGCGCCCTGGAACTGGGCCTGGTCAACGAGGTGTACCCGGCGGCGGAGTTCGACAAGCGGGTCGGTGAACTGGCCGAGCGCATCGCCGCGATGAACCGCTACAACCTGCGCCTGGTCAAGGAACTGGTCACCCAGGGCTACGACTGGATCGAACCTCACCCCAGCTGAACCGCCCGTGTGGAAAGGAGAAAAGGTGCTGATCTACCGGATCGATCATGTCGCCCAGGTGACGCCCGATCTCGACGGGCAGGTCGCGCTGCTGGAGGGACTGTTCGGGTTCCGGCGCGTGCGGAGCTGGGACAGCCCGGACGAGGGGACCCGCGGCGTGCGGCTGGAGGTGCCGGGCAGTTGGGGCCAGGCGTGGGAGGTGCTGGCGCCCACGGGTGACGGGTCGCCGCTCCAGGCGTGGCTGGACGACCACGGCGGCCGTGCGGGGCTGCACCATGTGGGCGCCGAGGTGCCCGACATCGACGCCGTCCGGGCCGACCTGGAGACGCGCGGCCTCAAGCCGACGCCGGGCGCGCGGGGCAAGTGGCTGGAGGCGTCGCTGTCGCCGCCCGAGCACGGGCCGGGCGTGCTGTTCCGGATGCGCGGGCCGGGCGCACTGGGCATGTGCGGGGACGAGGACGCCGTGCCCGCGTCGCCGGGTGCCTCGGACGGGCCGTCGCTGGGCATCGTCGGGCTCGACCACGTGTGCCAGGCGTTCCCGGACCGCGACGAGCTGGCCCGCTGGTACGCCGACCTGGCGGGGTTCGTCCCGGTATGGCGGACGCCGCTGGACGAGCATCCCGACATGGCGGATCTGGTGATGAACATCCCGGGGTCCGCGATCTGCTGGGAGATCATCATGCCGCGCGGGGAGGACTCGTTCATCGAGCGGTTCTGGGAGCGCAACGGCGCCGCCGCCCACCATGTCACGTTCGAGGTCGCCGACTGGGACCGGGCGCTGGCGGCGTGCGGCGAGCACGGCACGCCCACGTTCGGCGAGAACGAGGGCAGCACGGACGGCGCGGCGTGGCGGGACGCGTTCATCCACCCCAAGCACACCGGCGGCGTGCTGGTGCAGCTGTTCTGGGAGGAGCGGCCGGGCGTGTGGGTGCGCTCGGACAAGATCCCGGCGCCCTGGGCCTGACGCCATGGACCTGACGCTCACCGAGGACCAGGAGCTGATCGCCTCGACCGCCCGCGAGGTGCTGGAGTCGCGGGCGGCGTCGGCCGGGGTACGGGCGATGGACGGCGACCCGTCCGGGTATTCCGCGGAGCTGTGGAAGGAGATGGTCGAGCTCGGCTGGACCGGGCTGGCCGTTCCCGAGGAGCGGGGCGGGGTCGGCGGCGGGTTCCTGGAGGTGTGCCTGCTGTTCGAGCAGCTCGGGTACGCGCTGGTGCCGAGTCCGCTGCTGCCGGCGGTGGCGTGCTGCGCGCTGCCGGTCGCCCGGTACGGGACGGCGGGGCAGCAGGAGGAGTGGCTCGGCGCGATCGCGCGCGGGCGTGTGCTGAGTTTCACGCCGGTGGCGTGGGACCGTCCGGGCGAGGGCCCGGTGGCCACCGCGTCCGGGGACGGCGGGTTCGTGATCGAGGGGGCGGCGCTGTTCGTGCCGTTCGCGGCGTCGGCCGAGGCGTTCCTCGTCGCGGCGGCGCTGGACGGGGAGCCGCGCGCGTTCCTGGTGGACGCGGCCGCTCCCGGCGTCACCGTCGGACCGGCGGCGGGCACGGTCGGTTTCGACCGCCCGTGCCGGGTGGAGTTCGCGGGCGTGCGCGTGCCGCGGGACCGCGTGCTGGGCGACGACCGGGCGGCCGTGGACGCGATGTCGGCGTACGGCGCGGCGGCGACGTGCGCGGAAATGGTCGGCGCGGCGCAGCGGGTGCTGGACGTGACGGTCGCGTACGCGACCGAGCGGGAGCAGTTCGGCAAGCCGGTCGGCTCGTTCCAGGCCGTCCAGCATCACTGCGCGAACATGGCCATCGACGTGCTGGGGTCGCGGTTCATCGCCTACGAGGCGATCTGGCGGCTGTCGGCGGGCCGGGAGGCGGCCGAGGAGGTGTCGATGGCCAAGGCGTGGGTGAGCGAGGCGTACGAACGGGTGTGCGCGCTCGGCCACCAGGTGCACGGCGCGATCGGGTTCACCTGGGAGCACGACCTGCACCTGTACTCGCGGCACGCGATGGCGACCGCGCTGGCCTTCGGCGACGACGACCACCATCTGGAGCGGCTGGCGGACCGCCTCGGCCTCACCTGAAAACCCGGGCGCTTGACCTCGACCGGGCTTGAGGTCGAAGAATCGCCCACATGGCCGGATGGCGCCGCCCGGAACAGCGGCGTCCCGCTGCACGAGGCCGTCGCGTCGAGCTGGGCGACCGCGGGGCCTGGGGGCCGACCTATCTGGCCGGCCCCCAGGCCCGCGACGCCGCCGCACGGATGCGCCCCTCTGGTGAGCGCCGCGCACCGCCGTGCCGCCTCCTGTCATCTGGTCCAGACGAGCGGGCTGTTGCTGTAACCGCCTTCGCTGTCGTCGTACTCGGCGCCGGTCACCGGGATCCCCTGGCGCGCGACCTGGAGCCGGCAGTGCTGGTACGTCGCGCCGGCCGAGGCGAACGAGGCGTCGGGACGGCCGCGTTCGCAGCCCGGCAGGGCGCCCGTGAAGATGATGGTGGCGCCGGTCGATCCGCCGTTGGGTCCGACGGCGTTCAGCAGCGGCGTCGTGGTGCGCGACAGGTCGGTGCCACCGACGTTGGTGACGGTGTACCGGATGTAGTAGGGGGTCATGCCCTGGGCCCGGGATCCGAACTGCTGCGCGAAGGCGGCCTGGTCGCCGCGTTCGATGGCGGTGACGGTGATGCCGAGGGTGCCGGTCGTCGACGCCCGCCTGAGCGGGACGACGGCGCGCTGACCGAGCTTGAGGGACGTGCCGGGCGCGGTCACCTGCCCGCCGCCTCCGGCCCCGGCTCCGGAGCCCGCGCCGGGCGGGGTCTGGTCGGGGGCGGCGGGCGGTGGCGGGGGCGGCGTGGAGGAGACCTGGCCGGCGGAGTCGGAACCGGAGTCGGAGTCGAGGACGCCGCATCCCGAGAGCAGCCCTGCGACGGCCACCCCCGCGACGCCCAGCGACGCGATCTGCATGCGGTTGATGGGATTCTCCTTTGAAACTTCGTGTTCGACCGTGGACGGGTTCCCCCGTGGACCGTCCGGGGTCGGAGGCGTGCCGCAACCGCCCGCGCCGGGTCTAAGATCGGTGCACCGCCGATCGAGAGAATTGGGCCGAGCATGCGGGAGCCGCCGGGACCGGACGATCCGGAGACCATCGGCCGTTACCGCGTGACGGCCAGGCTCGGCCGCGGCGGGATGGGCACGGTGTACCTCGGCGAGGCCGACGACGCGCCCCCGGTCGCCATCAAGCTCATCAACCCCGAGTACGCCGCCGACGCCGCCTTCCGCGCGCGGTTCCGGCGCGAGGTCGGCGCGGCCCGCCGCGTCCGGTCGCACTCCACCGCCCCGGTGCTGGAGGCGTCGCTGGACGAGGACCCCCTCTACGTCGCGATCGAGTACATCGAAGGCCCCGACCTGGAGTCGGCCGTCGCCGAGCGGGGGCCGCTGCGCGGCTCGTCCCTGGAGCAGTTCGCGGTCGGGGTCGCCACCGCGCTGCGCGCGATCCACGAGGCCGGGCTGGTGCACCGCGACCTGAAGCCGTCCAACGTGCTGCTGTCGCCGACCGGCCCGCGCGTCATCGACTTCGGCATCTCACGGGCGGTGGACGAGGCCACCCGGATCACGGCGCACGGCCAGATCGTCGGCACCCCCGCCTATATCGCGCCGGAGCTGATCGACGGCCGGCCGCTCACCCCGGCCGCCGACGTGTTCTCGTGGGGCGGCGTGATCGCCTTCGCCGGGACCGGGCGCCCGCCGTTCGACGGGCGGAGCCTGCACGAGGTGCTCAACAAGGTCGGCTCGCACCCGCCCGACCTGGACGGTCTCGATCCGCTGCTGCGGGACGTCGTCGAGCGGGCCCTGAACAAGCGCCCCGAGATGCGGCCCACCGTCGATGAGATGCTCACCGGCTTCGCCGCCAGCCTGGGCGGGGAGCCCGGCGGGAAGACCAAGGTCGCGGACCCGCCGACCCGGATCCTGCCCATCGGTCCAGGCCCCGTTCCCGGGCCGGGGCCGTCGATGCCCGGGGGCACCGGGCCGCCCGTCCCGCCGACGACCCGGCCGCCCGCCCCGCCGACGACCCGGCCGCCCCTCCCGCGGCCTCCCGTCTATCCCGGCGGTGCCACGCCCCCGCCGTACGCCCCCCGCCGTCGCCGCTCGCCGCTGCGCGTGCTGACCGGGCTGCTCGTGGGGGCCGTGGCCCTGGTTGCCGTCGTGTACGGGATGTCGTTCACCCCGGCCATCTGGCGGACGATCGGCGACCGCGTGGAGGCGGGCCAGTCCGCCCGTGCCTCGGCGTCACCGACGCCCAGCGTCGACAAGCGCTTCATCGGACGCTGGAGCGGCACCGTCACCGAGTACAGGGCCGACGGAGAGCCCAGGACCAAGTACAGGATGGTGCTCACCCTCCGCTCCGGAGGGGTCGGCGGCACCGTCGGCACGACGCGGTACCCGAGCCTGGAATGCTCCGGGGAGCTGAGGCTGGAGACCGCGACGCCGACCCGCCTCAAGGCGCGCGAACGCATCGTCTCGGGACTCTCCAAGTGCGTGTCCGTGCCCGTGCAGTTCACCCGCCGCAAGGACGGAGCCCTCGACTACGAGGCGCTGACCGGCGCCGTCCACTCCAAGGGCCGCCTCACCCGCCAGAAATGACCTCCTCCCGGGAATCACAGCTCCTTGAGGAAGCCCGAGTCGACGACCACGTCGGTGCCGGTGGTGCTGGCGGAGCGGGGGGAGGCCAGGAGGACGACGGCGTCGGCGATCTCCTGGGGGTCGGCCAGGCGGCCGGTGGTGAGGGCCATCATCTCCGGGGCGATCTTGTCCATGACGGCCTCGCGGCCGGCGCCGGCCTGGGCGCCGATGACGTCGGCGGCGCCGCCGTCCTTGGTCCACCAGTCGGTGCGGACGGGGCCGGGTGAGACGGTGTTGACGCGGATGCCCTGCGGGCCGTACTCCTCCGACAGGCCCTTGGTGAGGTTGTTGAGCGCGGCCTTGGCGGCGTTGTAGTCGGTGTTCATCGGCGCGGGGCGGCGGCCGTTGACGGAGGAGACGTTGATGATCGAGCCGCCGCCGCGGGCGAGCAGGTGCGGGATGGCGGCGCGGACGGCGCGGACGGCCGAGAACAGGTTGAACTCGAAGATGTCCCGCCAGTCGTCGTCGGTCGGGGCCAGGAAGCCGAAGCGGGGCAGGACGGCGCCGGGCGGGGGGCCGCCGGCGTTGTTGACGAGGATGTCGAGGCCGCCGAACCGCTCGACGGCGCGTTCGACGACCTGGGCGGGCGCGGCGGGGTCCATGAGGTCGACCGGCACGTGCAGCAGGTCGGGGCCGGCGAGGGCGTCGAGGCCGGGTCCGCTGGTGCGGGACGCGGCGGCGACGCGGGCGCCTTCCTCCAGGAGGGTGCGGACGACGGCCAGCCCGATGCCCTTGGAGGCTCCGGTGACGACGGCGACCTTTCCGGCGAGACGCATGTCCATGGTCGGCTCTCTTCTCTCGGGGACGTTCTCACGGCACTGAACCCCGGTGCCGCGGCGGGGGTTGCAGGGCCGCCCCGGGCGGACGGCCACCCCGGGCGGATCGGTGGACCGTTCCCTAGGGCATGATCCGCTTTGTCCGGAAATTCCGGGTCGGCGGTATGCGCCGCCGGTGAGGGGGTGCGCGGTGGTGCCGGTCCCGGGCGGGCCGCGGGTGCGGTTGGCGATCCTGCTGGCGCATTCGGTGATCACGCAGTTGCTCACGTTCGTGCTGCGTCCCACGATGACCTACCGGGCACTGGAGCTGGAGGTGCCGTCCGCGGTGCTGGGCGCGCTGGCGGCGAGCTTCGCGATCGCGCCGCTGGTGCTGGCGCTGCCCGCGGGACGGCTGGTGGACCGGGTCGGCGAGCGGCGGGTCATGGTCGGCGGCGCGCTGCTGCTGACCGCCTCGTCGCTGGCGTTCCTGGTCCTGGGCGGCACGGTCGGCGGCCTGCTGGCGGCGAGCATGCTGCTCGGCACCGGCCATCTGGGGTGCGTGGTGGGGCAGCAGGCGCTGGTGGCCAACACCGCGGGGCGCGGCTCGTACGACACCGCCTTCGGCTACTACACCTTCGCGGCCTCGCTCGGGCAGGCGGCGGGGCCGGGGCTGATCACGCTGTTCGGCGGGGCGAAAGCGATCCCGGACACCACCGCGATCTTCGCCTGGACGAGCGGGATCGCCGCGGCGCTGGTGGTGCTGAGCGCTCTCCTACCGGGCAGCGGCCACGCGCGGGCCGGGGAGGCCCGCGCCGAGGGCGGCGTACGGACGCTGCTGCGGACGCCCGGGCTGCGGCGCGCGCTGCTGACCAGCTGCGTCGTGCTCGCCACGCTCGACATCACGCTGGCCTACCTGCCCGCGATGGGCGCCGAGCGGGGCCTGTCGGCGGGGACGGTCGGGGCGTTCCTCACCATCCGCGGCCTGGCGTCGATGGGGTCGCGGTTCTTCCTGGGACGTCTCACCGCCGCGTTCGGGCGGCGGGCCGTGCTCGTCACGAGCACGACGGGCGCGGCGGTCGCGCTGGCGCTGGTGGCGTTCCCGCTGCCCGCGTGGGCGATCGGCGCGCTGCTGGTCGCGGTCGGGTTCGGGATGGGCGCGGGGCAGCCGCTGACCATGTCGTGGCTGGCGGAGTCGGCGCCGCCGGGGCTGCGCGGGCGGGCGATGTCGCTGCGGCTGGCGGGCAACCGGACCGGCCAGATCCTCATCCCGAGCGTGGCGGGGCTGCTGGCGGCGGGGACCGGGGCGGGCGGGGTGCTGTTCGCGTCCGCGCTCGGCCTGGGCTGGGCCGGTGTCGCCGCGCGCCGCCTGCCGCCCGGCCCGGACCCGTGATCGGCCCGGGTGCCCTTCGGCGGTCCCCGGCCCGCTGGCGCCCTTTCCTCACCGAGGCACCCGTACGATGTCCGGACCCACCCATCCGCCGGGCCGGGCCGCGCGGCGATCATAGGAGAAACGGATCGCGTTTGCGCCGCGAGGAAGTGGAGTGGGCGATATGCCGCAGGTCAGCGCACCCTCGGCCGGGCAGCTGCTGCAACTGGTCCGGCAGGGGCGGGCCCGGACCCGCCGGGACATCATGGAGCTCACCGGGATGGCCCGGTCCACCGTCGCGCAGCGCGTCGAGCAGCTGGTCAGCGCCGGCTACCTGCGGGAGGGCGGGGTCGACGTCTCCACCGGCGGGCGGCGGCCCAACCTGCTGCGGATCGACGACGGGTCGGCGGTGGTGCTGGCCGCGCACCTGGGCGCCACGCACGGCCGCGCCGCCGTCGTCGACCTGGCCGGCCGCACCCTCGCCGAGTCCGCCGGGCGGCTGAACGTGGCCGACGGCGCTGAGCCCACGCTGGCCTGGGCCACGTCCCGGTTCCACACGCTGCTGGCCGAGGCGGGACGGTCGACCGCGGAGGTGTGCGGCGTCGGCGTCGGCCTGCCCTGCCCGATCGACCGGCGCACCGGACGGGTGATCCCCACCCCGATCCTGGCGGGCTGGCGCGACCACGACATCGTCTCGGCGCTGTCCGGGGAGTTCCCCGGCCCGGTGGTGGCCGACAACGACGCCAACATGATGGCGCTCGGCGAGTTCACCGCGATCGACGACGACGCCTCCACGCTGGTGCTGGTCAAGGTCGGCACCGGCATCGGCGCCGGGATCGTGGAGGAGGGCCGGGTGCTGCACGGCGCGGGCGGCGCGGCGGGCGAGATCGGGCACATCCGGCTGCGCGGGTACGACGAGGTGGTCTGCGTGTGCGGCTCCCGCGGCTGCCTGGCCGCCGTCGCCAGCGGCGCCGCGCTGGCCCGCGAGCTGGCGCGCGAGATGGACGAGGCCGGGGCGTCCGGGACGGGCGGGGCGGCGGGCCCGGGGCCGGGTCGGGGCCCGGTGCGGGAGACCGCCGACGTCGTGCGGCTCGTCGAGGCCGGCGACCCCGCGGCCGTCCGCCTCACCCGGGAGGCCGGGCGGGTGCTCGGCGAGGTCCTCGCCACGCTGGTGAGCGTGACCAATCCCGGGGTCCTGGTCATCTCGGGCGGGCTGGCCCGCACCGGCGAGCACCTTCTGTCGGGCATCCGGGAGATCGTCTATCAGGTCGCCCAGTACCGCTCCACCCGCGGGCTGCGGATCATCGAGGGCCGGCTCGGCGAGCGGGCCGGGGTGATCGGCGCGGCGTCGATGGTGGTGGACCGGGTGCTGGCGGCCGAGGCGGTCGACGCGCGGATCGCGGAGCGGCCCCGTCCCACCGCCTGACCTGCGCCGGTCGGCCCACGCCGCCTGACCTGCGCCGGTTCGCCGCCGGTGGTGGCGTACGATCCGCGGCGCCGGGTAGGAGGATCCCCGTGGCCGCGGCTCCCGACCCCGTCTCCGGCCCGCCGGCGCCGGCGCCGCCCGCGCCGGGCGGCGGTCCCACCCGCCGGACGGTGCTGCGCGCCGGGCTCGCGGCCGGGGCGGCCGCCGGGGCCGGTCCGCTGCTGTCCGGGTGCTTCGGGTTCGACACCACCGGCGGCGGCGGCGGCAAGCTGGTGTTCCTCTCCAGCCAGTTCATCGCCGTGGAGGAGGGGCAGCGGTTCCGGAGCGTGCTGCGGGAGTCGGCGCCCCAGGCGTCGTTCATCCCGGCCGAGCCGTCCGCGTTCGCCACCCGGGTGTCCACGGAGGTGGAGAGCGGGCGGGTCAGCGCCGGGGTCATCGGGGCGCTCTACGGGGAGCTGGCGCAGTTCGCGCCCGACCGCCTGGAGGACCTGTCCGACGTGGCCGCCAGGCTCTCCGGCAACGGCTACACGCGCGACATGCTGGAGCTGGCCAGGTTCGGTACGGACAGGACGTACTTCATCCCCTGGATGCAGGCCACCTACATCCTGGCGGTCAACAAGAAGGCCCTGGAGCACCTTCCCCCCGGCGCGGACGTCAACAACCTCACCTACGACCAGTTCCTGGCGTGGGCCAAGGAGGCCAGGGCGAAGAACGGCAGACCCGTCTTCGGGCTGCCGGGCGGGCCGAAGGGGCTGCTGCACAGGTTCATCCAGGGGCACCTCTACCCGTCGTTCACCGGCGGCCAGATCACCACCTTCCGCAGCGAGGACGCGGCGCGCATGTGGGAGTACGTCCGGGAGCTGTGGCCGTCCATGGTCCCCGCCAGCACCACGTTCGAGTTCATGCAGGAGCCCCTCGCCTCAGGCCAGGTACAGGTCGCCTGGGACCACGTCGCCCGGCTCGCAGGCGCCCCTGCCGCGGCCCCGGACGACTTCCTGATGGTCCCCGCGCCCGCCGGGCCCAAGGGGCGCGGGTACATGAGCGTCCTGGCGGGCCTCGCCATCCCCAAGGGCGCCCCAAGGCAGTCGGAGGGCAAGAAGCTCATCGAGGCCCTCTCCAGGCCCGAGACCCAGCTCGACGTGCTGCGCCAGAACGCCTTCTTCCCCGCCGTCAGAACCCCGATCCCCAGCGACCTGCCCGTCGGGGTGCGGCTCCAGGCCCCCGCGGTCGACCTCCAGCAGCGGCACGGCCTCCTCGCCCTGCCCCCGGCCCGGCTCGGCACCCAGGACGGTGAGATGAGCGCCGCGTTCCGCAACACCTTCACCGGCATCGTCCTGGACCGGGACGACATCCGCGCCACCCTCGGCAAGCAGGCGAAGGTGATCCAGGAGCTGCTGGACGGGGCCCGCGCCCCCTGCTGGCGGCCCGACCCTGACAGCGGCGGCCGGACATGCCGGGTCGCCTGATGCGGGGCCGTCCCAAGCCGCGGGGCCGGTTCCCGCGGCTGCCCGCGCCGTACCTGCTGCTGGTGCCGTCCGCGCTGTTCATGCTGGCGCTGTTCGCCTGGCCGCTGGTGCAGGGCGTCGCGACGGCGCTGCGCGACCCGTCCACCGGCACCGGGTACGGCCTGGAGAGCTTCCGCCGGATGGTCGAGGACCCCTACTTCTGGCCCGCCGTCCGCAACACCGTCCTGCTCATCGTGATCGTCCTGCCGGTGCAGTTCGCGCTGGCGATCGCGATGGCGCTGCTGCTGCGCGAACGGCCCCGGCTGTCCGGCCTGTACTTCTACCTGTGGGCCGTGCCGCTGGCGATCTCCGACCTGGCGGCCGGGCTGGTGTGGCTGGCCGTCTTCGCCGACCAGGGCTACCTCAACTCCGCGATCGAGGCGTTCGGCGGCTCGGCCCACGACTGGCTGTCGTACCGGAACCCGGGGACCATGCTGCTGGCGGTCGTGCTGGCCGAGCTGTGGCGGGCGACCTCGCTGGTGTTCGTGATCCTGGTCGGCGGGCTCAGCGTGATCCCCAAGGAGTACGACGAGGCCGCGCAGGTCTTCGGCGCGACGCCGTGGCAGCGGCTGCGGCACGTCACGCTGCCGCTGCTGCGCCCCAGCATCCAGGTCGCGCTGATCCTGCGGACGATCCTGGCGCTCCAGGCGTTCGCGGTCGCGCAGGCCCTCACCGGGCGCGGGTTCCCGCTGCTGATCGGCGAGACCTACGAGTGGTACGTCAACCTGCAGAACCCCTACGTCGCCGCGGCGGTGGGGATGGTGATCCTGGTGGTGTCGATGTTCACGGCCGTGGTGTACCTGCGGACGCTGCGCCAGCCCGATGTCGTCCGGGGCGCCCGATGACGGCCGGGCAGGCCCGGACGGAGGAGCCACCGGCACGCGGCCGGGGCGGCCGGCGCGACCGGCGCAGGGCGCGCGGGCGGCACGGCCGGCGGGCCCGCAGGAACCGTGCCCTGGTGCAGGCGGCGTGCGTCGCGATCACCCTGTTCATGGTCGCGCCGATGTACCTGATCACGCTCGCCGCGTTCTCATCCCCGGCCGCGCTGAACGAGTACCCCAAGTCGTTCCTGCCGACCAGCGTGTCGGCGGAGACGATGAACGCCTTCCTCACCAGCACCGGCGTGGTCCCCGCACTGCTCAACAGCCTGCTGGTCGGCCTGTCCACGGTGCTGCTGTCGCTGGCGCTGGGCACCCCGGCCGGGTACGCGCTGGCCCGGTTCGTCTTCGCGGGCCGCGACTCCTACCAGCTGTTCCTGTTGTTCACGCGGGCGCTGCCGATCGTGGTGCTGTCGGTGCCGCTGGCCCGGCTCTTCATAACGATCAATGTCTCCGACACCGTCCTGGCGGTGACGCTGCTGCACACCGCGCTGGCGCTGCCGACCACCGTCCTGATCACGGCGAGCATCTTCACGTCGGTGCCGCGGGACGTGGAGGAGGCGGCGCTGGTGTTCGGCTGCACGCCGCTCCAGGCGTTCCGGCAGGTGGTGGCGCCGCTGGCGCTGCCGGGGACGGCCGCGGCGGCCGTGTTCACCTTCGTCCTGTCGTGGAACGAGATCCTGGGCGCCGCCGTGCTGACCCTCACCCACCGCACCCTGCCCGCGCAGGTGCTCGGCTCGCTCCAGTGGAGCCCGCTGGCCTACCGCTTCGCCGGGGGCTTCGCGCTGGTCGTCCCGGCCCTGCTGTTCATCTTCGTCATGCGCCGCTACCTGCTGAACATGTGGGGCACCACGCTCCGTTAGGGGGATCATGGCCGAGGTCGAGATCACCGGGTTGGAGAAGACCTATCCCGGCGGTGCCCGTCCCGCCGTCCGGGCGGTCTCCGCGACCGTGGCGGACGGCGAGCTGCTGGTGCTGCTGGGGCCGTCCGGGTGCGGCAAGACGACCCTGCTGCGGATGATCGCGGGCCTGGAGACCCCGGACGCGGGGACGGTCAGGATCGGCGGCGCCGACATCACCGACCGGCCGCCCCGCGAGCGGAACCTGTCGATGGTGTTCCAGAGCTACGCCATCTTCCCGCACCGCACGGTCGCCCAGAACATCGGTTTCGGCCTGGCCATGCGCGGGACGGCGAAACCGGAGATCGAGTCCAAGGTGAAGTGGGCCGCCGGGCTGCTCCGCCTGGAGGACCTCCTGGGCCGCTACCCGGCCCAGCTGTCGGGCGGGCAGCGGCAGCGCGTCGCGGTCGCCCGCGCGATCGTGATGGAGCCCGACGTGCTGCTCATGGACGAGCCGCTGTCCAACCTGGACGCGCTGCTGCGGCTCCAGTTCCGGGCGGAGCTGAAGAAGCTGCTGGCCGACCTGGGCACCACCTGCCTGTACGTGACGCACGACCAGGTGGAGGCGCTGTCGCTGGGGGAACGGGTCGCGGTCATGAACGAGGGCGAGATCGTCCAGGCCGGGGCGCCGCTGGAGGTGTACGACGCGCCCGCCTCGGTGTTCGTGGGCGGCTTCCTCGGCAGCCCGCCGATGAACTTCCTGGAGGCCGTCCTGGACGGCGACGTGATCGAGATCGAGGGGCAGCGGATCCCGGCGCCGCCGTCGTGGGCGGCCGGGCCGTCCGGGCGGGTCCTGATCGGCGTCCGCGCCGAGACGATCACCGCGGAACCGGGCACCGGTGAGGGCGCGCTGCGGGCGGTCGCCGAGGTGGTCGAGCCGCTGGGCGCCGCCACCCTGATCACCTCGCTGGTGGGCGAGCAGCGGCTCAAAGTCCAGGTTCCGGCCGACTTCAGGATCGCGCCCGGTGACCGGATCCGGCTGCGTCCCCGCCCCGACCGGATGAGCCGCTACGACCCCCGTACCGGCGAGGTCGTCGCCTAGCCGTCCGCGCCCGCGCCCCCTGACCACTGCCGCGCCGGAATAAACGCAGGTCACACAAGCTTTACCAACTCATAGGTGATGGCCGCGTCACCCGCCTCCGGACCCCCTGTCGGGCGCCCTTCCTGGCAGGTATGTTGCATAGGTGTTACGTCCGGGTTACGTTCCCCGCCCTTGCACCCGGGGACCCGTACAGGAGACTATGTCCTGCGTCGCGGACAAAGTGTCCGGTTCTACGGACGAAGTAGGAGTTTCGTGACTGTAACCCCCTCGACCGAGGTCCCTCACCTCGGCCCCCGAGCACAGCTGGACCACCGGCTCCATCGACGGGTCGCCAAGCCGCGTCCCCGCGCACTCACCAACGTCGAGACCGCCGCCAAGGCGGCCTACGCGCTGCGCGGGAACGACCGCGGCCGCCTCACCGTCGCCGCCCCCGGCCTTTACCCGCACATGTGGAGCTGGGACGCCGCGTTCATCGCGATCGGCCTGGCCCGGGTGTCCACCGACCGCGCCCTGACCGAGCTGGAGACGCTGCTCTCCGCCCAGTGGCGCAACGGGATGATCCCGCACATCGTCTTCGCCGACGGAGACGCCTCCTACGAGCCGGGCCCCAAGCGGTGGGCCTGCGGCGACATATCCGCCGACGCCCCCGGGGGCCCGGCCACCAGCGGCCTGATGCAGCCGCCCGTCCACGGCGTGGCGGTGCGCCGCGTGCTGGACGCCGCCCGCCGCGCCGGAACCGCCGAGCGGCACGCCGCCGCCGACCGGATCCGCGCCCTGTGGCCCCGGCTGCTGGCCTGGCACCGCTACCTGGCCGAGCACCGCGACCCCGACCACACCGGGCTGCTGACGATCTACCACGGCTGGGAGAGCGGGCTGGACAACTCGCCCCGCTGGGACGCGCCGTACTCGGCCGTCGTCCCGGCCAAGGCGTTCGTCCCGTTCCGGCGCGCCGACGTGCACGCGCTCGACTCGGTGGGCGGCGGCGCCGCGCAGCGTCCCACCGACGGCGACTACGCCCGCTACCAGTGGCTGATCGAGGAGCTGCGGCAGGCCCGCTACGACGACGCCCGCGCCCGCGAGACGCTGAGCTTCCTGGTCGCCGACGTGTTCGCCAGTGCGATCTTCGCCGCGGCCGCCGAGGAGCTGGCGACCGTGGCCGACGAGCTGGCCCTGCCCGGCGGCGACGAGCTGATCGCCCAGGCCGAGCGGTTCCGCCGCGGCGTCGCGTCCTGCACCGGCGAGGACGGCTTCGCCGCCGACCTCGACCTGCGCACCGGCCGCGTCCTGCGCACCGAGACCGTCGCGGGGTTCGCGCCCCTGCTGTGCGGCGGCCTCCCCTCGGCCCAGCGCCGCCGCCTCGTCGACGCCCTGTTCTCGCCCGACTGGTGCGGCCATCCCGGTCTGGCGGTGGCGCTGCCGCCCAGCACCAGCCCGTCGTCGCCCGCGTTCGACCCGGCCCGCTACTGGCGGGGCCCGCAGTGGCCGCCGATGACCTGGCTGCTGATCTGGGGCCTCGAACGCTCCGGCGAGCCTGAGGCCGCCGCCGTGCTGCGCGCCTCCGCCCTCGACCAGCTCTCCGACGGCCTGTTCGCCGAGTACTACCACCCGTTCACCGGCGAACCCCTGGGCGGCCGCCCCCAGTCCTGGACCGCCGCCGTGGCCCTGGACCTGGCCCTCACCGGCTGACACCGGCCCGGCCGACCTGACCGCCCGGGAACAATCGAGTCAAAGCTCGGTCAAGCACCCGAACCGCTCTCCGTCACATGGGCTCTAACCAGCACGAACGGCCCGAAAGATATGCGACAGAGAGCGAGCGAGAATTGATGAGCTTCAAGCGCCTGGCAGCCACCGGCTTCACCGCGGCGGCCATCCTCAGCGGCGGAGCGATGCTGTCGGCCGGGGCCGCGTCGGCCGACACCGACCCGGGCCCCGAGACCACCGGCCAGACGGGGCCCGCCACGGCAGGCACCACGTCCAAGGACGGCCTCACTCCGCCCACCACCACCCACAAGGCCGCGCCCAAGTGGCCCACCCTGAAGAAGGGCACCAAGGACCCCGTGCGGGTCAAGACCCTGCAATGGCTGCTCAAGTGCAAGCAGCCGAAGGTGAAGCTCAGCGTCACCTCGCAGTTCGACAGCCAGACGGAGCAGGCCGTGAAGACCTACCAGCGCGCACTCCGCATGACGCCCGACGGCAAGGTCGGCCCGGGCACCTGGAAGCAGATCACCGAACGCTCGCAGGTCAGCTTGGGCAACCGCAACGACTGCGTGAAGGCACTCCAGGTCTCCCTGAACTCCTACGGGTTCAACCTGCCGGTCAACGGCAATTTCGGTGACAGAACCCAGAGCGCCCTGCACCAGTTCCAGTACGAGTACGGCGGGACGCGGGTCGGGGTCACCGATACGGTCACGCCGCAGACGTGGTACCTGCTCATAGCGGGCACCCCTCACCACTGACCCCACCTGAGCCAGGAGCACCGCCCGCGACGAAGCGGGCGGTGCTCCTTTTCGGGAACAACCGATTCGCGCGGGGGAAGTGTGATCACTTGCCGGCGGTCACGGTTCTGAGTTCGCCGAGCGACTCGCGGATCAGCCGTGCCAGATCCGGCCGCCCGGGCCCTGCTGGACTGGAACCCCACCCATCCCGGCCTCATCCAAGACGTGGAAAAGGCCACTACTTCCACACCCCGCCCGAATGCCCCCCACGGCCGTCCACAGCCCGGAAGCAGCCTGGGTGTGGCGCTCCCTGGAACGCTGCTGCCTGGTGGCCCGCTTGCCGCCGGGCGAAGGTCGAGGCATGACATCAAGGACTTCACGGTTGACGGTCGCGGCGGGGCTGGCCTTGACGGCAGCCTGCGCCTCGCCGCAGGCCGCCGAACCCGGCGCACAGAACACGCACCCCTACGTGGGGATGTGGGTGACCAAGGACGGCCACATCCGCCAGGAGCTTCGTCCGGACGGGCGTTACGACGAGGCGCGGGGGGAGCGCCGCAGCGCGTACACCGGGAGCTACACGGTGAGCGGCACCCACATCGAGTACCGGGACGACACCGGCTTCACCGCTGACGGCGACTTCGTCGACCCGAACACCCTGCACCACGGCGGTTACATCTTCTACCGGGAGCGATGACCACCCATGGTGACGTGGATCACCGGCCCCGCCGTCATGCCGGGGCGGACCGGCCCGTCTGGTCACCGTAAGCGACGCGGCCCGGCGGGGCCGGGCCAAAGGCGTGATCATGCGAGTTCGCGTCGCGGGAGCCGCGAATCACCACCATGGCGAGCCACTCCACTTCCTGGCCGGTCGTCCGCATGAGCCTGCGGCACGAGCACCCCGCACCGCAGGTCAGAGGTCCAGCGCGCCGCCCTTGATCCGGCCCACCAGCGTTGCAAAGGAAGCCGCATCGAACGTCAGATGGCCCACTTCGGGCGCCTTGCTGTCCCGGACACCAACACCGTCACTCAGCCCCGCGACTTCGATGCACGCGTCCCCTTGGGTGTTGCTTCGACTGGCCTTCCGCCAAGCCGGTCCTTGCATGTGATCGCCCCTCACTAGCGGTCAGAGATCCAGGGCGCCGCCCTTGATCCGGCCCACCAGCGCGGCGAAGGAAGCCGCATCAAGCGTCAGGTGGCCTACTTCAGGCGCCTTGCTGTCACGGACACCAACAGCGGCGTCCAGCTCAGCAACCTCCACGCACTCGTTTCCTTGAGTGTTGCTGCGACTGGACTTCCTCCAACGGGGGGCGTTCATTTCATCTCCTTCATGATCTGCTCGATGAGTACTCTACTGTCGGCGCGAGATAGTGCATCTGTCCCGATTCGCTCGAACCGTAGCGCGAACTCCTCCACCTCCGCCGTTTCTTGTGCCAGCCGCCCACCACCGAATGCCTCCAGGTAGGTGACCCGCTCGGACGGAGTCGAGATCACCGTGAAAGAGCCGTCCAAGCCCATGTGAGCGCCTGCCCTTCTCGGCACCACCCGCACCCAGGCAGTCGGCCGCTGACTGAATTTCAGCAGGTGAGCAAGCTGGTCACGCATAACGGCCGCCCCACCCACGGGTTGGTGAAGTACGGCCTCGTTGATCAAAGCCCAGATCTCCGGCTCTTGGGTGAGAACATCTTGGCGAGCCATTCGAGCCTCCAGGGCGGCATCAACGTCGTCAACACCTCCCGCCTCGAGCAGTGCACGCGCGTAGTCCGGAGTTTGCAGCAGGCCGTGGACGACCGCCAGCGTGTAGGACTTGATCACGCGCGCCTTGGCTTCGTACCGCGTGAACGTGCGGAACCAGTTGGGGTCGTGGCCTGCCTCGGCGAACTTCCGGAGCCTCGTGAAGTGCCCTCCGGTGTCCCACGCCGCATCCAGCGCCTTGGTCTGTCCCTTATTCGGCTTGCGGATGCCACTTTCGAGGTTGTGTACCTGCTGTTTGGTGACGCCGATGATCTTACCGACCTGCGTCTGGGTCAGACCACGGAGTTCACGGTATCTGCGCAGGTCATAGGCCATCCATGACCAGAGGGAGTCATCCGGGTTCACACCGGGGAGGGGCGCCACGATCGGCCTCCGGAGTACACGATGTCAACGAATACCCCATAGCGTAATCGTCCGGTTGCATTCTGTGGGCCAGATCACAGGATTCGAGCGGGAGGTGGAGATGGTGGCTGGGGCGGTTGCCTTCGGGGCGGTGGTGCAGCGGGATGTGCTGGCTTCTCGGGCTTCGGTCGGGGTGGCGCGGAGGTTCGTGGCCGGGACGCTCCGGGGGTGGGGGCTGGAGCGGTACGAGGAGGCGGCGGTGGCGATCGTCAGTGAGCTGGCCACGAACGCGGTGGAGGTGTCGGCGCCGGACGACACCGTCCGGGTCCATCTGAGCCGCCGGGGAGGGGAGCTCTGGCTCGGGGTCCTGGACGGGGCGGGCGGGGTGCGGCCCGTGCTCAGGGAGGTCGTCGGGTCGGTGGAGGAACTCGACGCGTCCGCCGCAGAAGACTTCGGGGGGTGGGGGCTGCGGCTGGCGCGGCATTACGCGGACAGGTTCTGGGTCGAGGCCGCCCAGGAGCCCGGGTGCAAGTGGGTGTGCGCGGCGATCGCCGTGGGATGAGCCCCGGTTCGCAAGACTGATGTCATGCGGAAGGTTGTTCTCTCGATGTCGGTGTCGCTGGACGGGTTCTTCGAGGGCCCGCAGCGCGAACTCGACTGGCACATGGTGGACGACGAGTTGCACCAGCACTTCAACGACGAGGCCCGCAAGATGGGCGCGTTCCTGGACGGGCGCGTCACCTGGGAGCTGATGGCCGAGGCGTGGCCGCACGCCGACTCCGATCCGTCCAGCACGGGGCCGATGCGGGAGTTCGCCGGGATCTGGCGGGACATGCCGAAGATCGTCTACTCCCGGACGCTGGAGTCGGCAGGGTGGAACACCACCATCAAGCGCGAGGTCGATGTCGACGAGATCCAGGCCATGAAGGCCGAGCCGGGCGGCGATCTGGGGCTGGGCGGCGCCGACCTCGCGGCGACGTTCATGCGGGCTGGGCTGATCGACGAGTACCGCGTCTACGTCCACCCGGTCGTCCTGGGGAAAGGCAGGCGGCTGTTCCAGGAGGTGGCGTTGAGTCTGCGGCTGGCCGAGACGCGGGTGTTCGGGAACGGGGTCGTGCTGCTGCGGTACGAGGCGGGTGCGAAATGACGTCCCAGGAGGTCTTCCAGCGCTACATCATCGCGACGATGTCCCGGGACGCCGGGCAGGTGGCCGCGCTGTTCGCCGAGGACGGTGTTCTCGAGGCGCCGCTCATGCCGGAGGGCGCGGGGTTCCCCAGGCGGATGGAAGGGCGTGAGGAGATCCGCGCGGGCCTGGCGGATTATTACCGGCGGCCTCCGGCATGTCCTGAGCTGAAGGTCGACTTCGAGAAGACGCGGTATGCGTTGCACGAGACGTCCGACGCGTTCATCGCGGAGATCGACACCGTCTTCGAGGACGGCTCCGCCGTTTCGCTCGTGCAGATCTTCCGCGTGCGGGACGGGGAGATCGCCCTGATGCGGGACTACTTCGCGCCGGACGTCCTCGGATGACGGCCTTCGCGCAGGCGGTGCGCCGGGCGGTCACCCGTGGTCTCCGGTGAAGCGGGGAAAGTGCTCGTCGGGCAGCGGCTCGCCTGCGTTCAGGCCGAGCGGGTCGGTGACGGGGTGGGAGGGTTCGGGCGCGAGGGTCAGGTCGGCGTCCACGTAGATGATGACGTGGGCGATGCGGGGATCGTCGGTGAAGTTGGGTGTGGCGCTGTGCGCGAGGCGGGAATTGTGGAACGTGCAGTCGCCCGCACGCAGAGGAACGGTGACGCGGTGCTCCCATTCCAGCTCGGGCGCCACGGTGAACATGTCGGCATGGTCGGAAAGATCCTGTGGCCGCAGCCCGTCCAGACGCTGCGAGCCCGGAATGAACGTCATGCAGCCGCGGTCGACCGGGACGTCCACCAGCGCCACCCAGGCCGACAGCGCGTGCCGGGAGCCGGTGTGGGGCCAGTACGGCTGGTCCTGGTGGAACTCGGTGGCGGCTCCGTTGTGCGGATCCTTGATCAGCAGCTGGTCGTGCCACAGCCGCAGCGGAATCCCCGCCAGCCGGGACGCGATGGCCGCCAGACCGGGGTGCAGGGTGAGCCCGCGCAGCGTTTCGTCCTGGCGCCACAGCTGGAGCAGCTGGGTGAAGATCATCCCGTCGTGGTTGTCCCGGACGGTGTTCCGTACCGCCAACGCGGCTTCGGCGAACCTGGCGGCGTCCGTCCGGGAGATGACTCCGGGCACATGGACGAAACCATCACGGCGGTAGGCGGCGACGATCTTCTCGGAGAGGTTCTCCGGCGTGGTACCGGGGTGTGCGGCGACGGCGTCCATTCTCAATCGTCCTCGTCTTCCGGGGGTCGGTTCCGACAACTGTCGCGATCACGAGGGGTGCGCGGCTAGCACAGGAACCCGGCTGATGTAGGACAATCTTGACGACCACCTGCGGAAGGGAGACCCGGTGCATCGCGTGCGGCGAGCGGAGGTCTTCCCGCCCGGCGGGCCGCCGGCCGTCGCCGAGCGGTACGAGCTGCGGAGCGGCGCCTCCCCCCACAGCCACGACTTCATCGAGCTGGCCGTGGTCACCGGCGGCACCGCGACGCACGTCTCGGCCGCGGGCGAGCGGGAACTGGACCGCGGCTCGGTGACGATGCTGCGGCCGGGAGACTGGCACGGCTACCGGGACTGCCGCCGGCTGGTCGTCCACAATCTCTATGTCGGCCCGGAGGTGTTCCAGCGCGAACTGGCCTGGCTGCGCGCCGACCCGCAGCTCGGACGGATCCTGCACGATGCCGGCCGCTCCGGCCACCCGCTACGGCTGGACCCCACCACGCTGCGCATCGTCGAGACCGGCCTCACCGCGATCGCCGACCGGCCTCGCCCGGAACCCCCACACGCCGTACTGGTGGGCATGCTGCTCTGCCTGCTGGGCGGCACGGCCGCATCGCTTCCCACAGACCCGGCCGGACAGCCCCACCCCGCGGTGACGGCCGCGGCGCAACTGCTGGAGAACGACGTCCAGCGCGCCTGGAGCCTGAACGAGCTCGCCGCGGCGGTGAGCACGTCGCCGGCCTACCTGGCCCGCCTGTTCACCGCGCAACTCGGCGTCCCGCCCATGACCTATCTGGGCAGGCTGCGCGCTGAGCGCGCCGCGGCACTCCTCATCGAGACCGATCTGCCCGTCGCGGCGGTCGGAAGGCTGGTGGGCTGGAACGACCCCAACTACGCCAGCCGCCGTTTCCGGCACTTCTTCACCTTCAGCCCGGCCGCCTACCGCGCCCGTTTCCGGCCCGGCGGGTCAGCGACCCGTCCGCCTCAGGACTCGGAACGTTGATGGGATGTCGATCCAGACGTGCGGCTAGTCCTCGGCGAGGACGATGACGTGGTCGTCGGCGGACAGGGTCAGCGGGGCGGCCTTGCCCGGGTTGAGGACGACGCCGTACGACGGCGGCTCGTGGTGGCGGGCGCGCAGGCGGTAGCCGAGGGCGGTCTCCCCGCGCCGGCGGGCTGCCTCGATGACCGTGGCGAAGTTGGCGGCGGCGCCGGGCCGCAGGTAGCCGGACGCGGGCTTGAGGTACAGCTCGGACCCCTCCGGGTCGAGCAGGTCGGTGAACACGTCCTCCAGGTGCCGGTTCTCGCTGAGCTGGGTCAGCATCAGGCTGATCAGCTTGTCGCTGACCACGAAGTCGTCGGCCTTGGTGACCTGCGCGACCTCCCGGTTGGCGTCGTCGTTGATCTCGCTGACGATGGAGAACGGGTCGCCCAGGCTCTCCTCCATGTCGCGCAGGTGCAGCAGCGTGACCAGGGTGCGGGCGTCGGCGTGCTGCGGGTCCCGGGTGGCGTCGCCCAGCACGATGATCTTCTGGAAGGAGCCGACGTCCAGGGCCTCCAGCCGGGTCCGGTCGGTGGGGTCGCAGTGGACGAAGCCGACCTTGATGTTGTCCAGGTCGGCGAAGTCGCCGCTGGGGTCGCGGTCGCAGCGGGCCGCCACCACCAGTTCGGAGCCGGGCTCCACGAACGCGTCCAGCAGCCGGATGATCTTCGGGGCGCGGTCGTTCCAGCCCGCCATCAGGGTGCGCTCGGGCTCCCGCTCCCGCGGCGCCCCCGTGGTGATCGCCGACTCCTCCACCGGCACCGGCTCGGCCGCCAGCCGGATCAGCAGGTCGTCCTCGGCCAGCACGATGATCTCGTCGTCGGGCCCGATGACGGTGTCGCCGGGCGGGTTGACCGCCACCGTCCCGCCGGCGCGGCGCAGCCCCACCGGGACGCCCAGCTCGTACGCGCTCAGGGCGCCGCCGTAGGTGACGCCGGTCAGCGCCGGCTCGGGCCGCATGTAGAACTCGTGGCCCCGGTAGTTCAGCAGGTCGGTGCAGACCGTGGACAGCCCGGACTGCCGGTGGGACTGGACGATGAGCTGGATGGCGATGTCGTCGGCGTCGATCACGTGCGCCGCGTCCCCGCCCGCCAGCCGAGCGGCGGGCAGGTTGGCCGAGTCGTGGACGGCGGCGACCACGTGCGGGCGCGCGTCGTCCCAGGCGCGGGCGCCCAGCGACAGCAGCACCTTGATCACATGGTTGTCGGCGTCGGCGACCGGCGGCGACACCACCATGATCGAGCGCGCCGTGCCCGGGCTGACCAGCTCCAGGTCGGCGACCTTGAGCGGATCGCCGCGCCGGCACACCACCCGGGTCCGCCCGGTGTCGCCGACCCGCGCCCGGATCGCCTCCTCCATGTCCACCTTGTCGCGGTCGGCCAGGATCGCCACGCACGACCGGCGGCGGCTCTGGTTGGCCTCCACCAGCTCGGCGATCACCGTGAACACCTGGTCGGACCAGCCCAGCACGATGGTGTGATCGCGTTCGACGATCCGGGACCGGCCCTTGCGCAGCTCGGCGATCTTGCCTTCCAGCCCCGTGGTGAGCACGCCGATCAGGGCGCTGACGATGAAGATCCCGCCGACCGTGGCCAGCAGCATCAGGCCGAGAAACGGCGCGGTGCCCTCGTCGTGGCCCATCGTGCCGGGGTCGAGGGTGCGCAGTAGGCTCCGCCAGACCACCCCGGACCAGCGGCCGTTCTGCTCGGAGTCGCGCGGCGCGAACAGCACCGCCAGGGTGGCCACGACCAGGATGAGCGCGCCCGAGGCCAGGCCCAGCCACCCGATCAGCGCGGGGGTCCCTCGCGACATGGTGTTGTCGAACCAGTACCGCATCCGATCCCGCCGGCTGACGCGCCCCAAACCGGACCTCCCCCGTACCCCCGTACCAGCCCCAATGGGCCGACATCTTGCCGGAAACTCCTCCGGTACGGGCGGTGCCCGGTCGAAGTCTCACATGCCGGAACCGGCCGTTCGCGGCGCCGCGGGCGCGCCCGCGTCCTGCGCCGAGCCTTCCGCCGCGTCCTCCGTCTCGTCCGCCCGTCCGGCACGGTCGCGCCCGGGACGGCGGGAGACGGCGAAGGCGGCCAGCGCCGTGGTGATCGGCACGGCGGCGATGAGCCCGATCGTCCCGGCCGCGCTGCGCACGATCTCCTGCGCGATGATCGGGCCGGTGACCACCTCGCCCAGCGGCTGCCGGCCCACCGTGAACAGCAGCATCAGCGGCAGCGACGCGCCCGCGTACGCCAGGATGATCGTGTTGATGACCGAGGCGATGTGCGCCCGGCCGACCCTGGCGGCGGCCCGGTAGAGCCGGCCGAACCGGTACGCGGGGTTGGCGCGGGCCAGTTCGGTGACGGTGACCGACTGGGTGACGGTCACGTCGTCCAGCACGCCGAGGGAGCCGATGATGATGCTGGCCAGCAGCAGCCCCTGGGTGCTGATCTGGTAGCCGAGATCCAGGTTCAGCGAGCTGTCGTCGGTGATGCCGCTCAGGTGCGTCAGCCGGATCGCCAGCCAGGCCAGCAGCCCGGTCAGCGCCAGGCTGGCCAGCGTGCCGATCACCGCGATCGAGGTGGCGACGCTGACCCCGTGGGTGAGGTACAGCACCGCCAGCATGATCGCGGCGGCGCAGACGATGGCGACGGCCAGCGGCGGTGAGCCGTTCAGGATCGCCGGGATCAGGAAGGTCAGCAGCAGCCCGAACGTCACCGCCAGCCCGACCAGCGCGGTCACCCCGCGCCAGCGGCCGAACGCGACCACCGCCAGCGCGAACGCGGCGCCGACCAGCCACAGCCCGGTGGACCGGTCGTGGTCGGAGAGCTGGTACGGGCTGCTTCCCTCGGCGCCCGGGGCGGCGGTGCCCGGTTCCGCCCCTGGTTCCGCTCCTGGTTCGGCTCCTGGGCCTCCGCCCGGTAGTTGCAGCAGCACCACGTCGTCGCCGGTCTCGAACGTCTGCGTGCCGGGGCCGTCGGGGAGGGCGACGGTGACGACCCGTCCGGCCTGCTCGCCGTCCTCCATCCTGACGTGGGCGTTCCCGCAGCGGCGCGGGTCGGTCGGACGCGGCGCCACCCCGGGCGCCTGCCCGCCTGGTGCGGCCCCGGGCTCAGCCCCCGGCTCAGCACCCGGCGGCGCGACCGGGCGCGGGCACGGCTTGAGGTCGATGTCGACGATCGTGCCGCCGACCTTGGTCATGCCCTCGCCCGGCGCGCCCGCCGTCTTCACCTCGCCCGGCCACATCCAGACCAGCGCGGCCAGCGTGGCCACCGCGAGCGGGACGATGACCGCCAGGACGACCCGTACGACGGTGGGATCGGCGGGGCCGGAGGGGCCGGCGTGGGGATGCGCGTGCCCGTGCCCGTGTGCATGCATGTGCCCGTGTTCCTGTCCGTGCGCGTGCGCCTGTTCGTGCGGGCGGCCCCCGTCCGGGGACGGCTCATCCGAAGACCGCCTCGGCCAGTGACCATACGGCCAGCGCCGCCATGACCAGACCGCCGATCCGCTGCACGGTCCGCAGCGGGACGCGATCGGCGATGAAGCGGCCGGCGATCAGGGCCAGCGCGGACACCGTCATCAGGGCCAGCAGTGAGCCGAGCGCGACCGCCAGCGGGCCGCGGGTGGCGGCGAGGTTGGCCGTGGTGATCTGGGTGAGGTCGCCCCACTCGCTGATGAAGACCACGGTGAAAGCGGTCAGGTAGGTGGGCCACAGCCCGGTGACGCGCTTGGCGGGGGCGCCGTCCTCGTCATCGTCGTCGTCCCCGCCGCGCAGCAGCGTGTACGCGCCGAACGCGAACAGCGCCGCCGCGACCACCTGCACCAGCGGCTTGGGCAGCAGCGAGAACGCGCTCCCGGCGGCGGCCGCGAGCAGCACGTGCACCAGGAACGCGCTGGAGGTACCGAACCAGACGTAGAGCGGCCGCATCCGGGTGCCCATGGCCAGCGAGGCGAACATGGTCTTGTCGGGCAGCTCGGCCAGGAAGATCACGGCGAAGGCGGTGGCGAACGTGGCCGGATCGAAGGACAGGTCGAACGACATGGGGTCTCGGGGGCCCTTCCCCTCAGGGCCGGGCCTCGACGGCCCTGTGGCATGCCACCCCGCGGGGAGGAGAGGACCGCTCGGCCCGGCATGACGGATGCGCCCGGTGGGGACCGGGCACGGTCTTGCCAGACCGAAGGTCTCGTCCACCGCGGGCCCGCCGGACGGGCGGGACGCGGCCTGAGGGCCGGGCTCGCGCCAGTATGTCGACCACTCAGCGGATCGGGACTACTCCCCTTCGCCGCGATCAATATACCTGACGCGTCAAGGATCGGACCGCGGCCCCCCGCGCGCCCGCGTGCGCCCTCCCGCGCCCTCTCGTGTCCGCCCGTGCCCGCCGGACGGCCGTCCCGGAACCGCGAGACCATCCACCAGTCCGCCCGTTTCTCGAACAATTCCCTACATTTGGCACACAAGGCACAAAAAGCCTCCAGATGGCGCACGCCCGCGGTGTTCCCGATCACCTCCGTGCCCCCCGCCCGCCGTTATGCGCGTGATTTGAAAATTCCATGTGAATGATCGTCTCCCCTGGTCAAGCGAGTGACCCGGAGGAAAGACCCAGGTCGGGACGGGCACGGCGGACTCCGGGTGAGTGATCACCGCCTTGACGATCGATCCCGTAGGCGATTTGCTGATCGGCGCCCCGCCCCGCCCCGCGCCCGCGTCCCGAGGCGGCGCGCGCTCGTCCGCGGCACCGGGCCCGTGGCCCCCACGCAACGAAAGCGATCATGACTCCTTCCCCGCCTGACCCGCCCGCCGCGGGGCACCCGGCGGCCCCCGCGCCCCCGGGAGGCGAGCGGGCCGCGCGGCTGCTCCGGCCGGCGGTGCCGATGCTCGCCGCCTGCGCGCTGGTGGCCGTCGTGGCCGTGCCGCTGCCGTTCCTGGACGGGGCGAACCCCGCGGGATGGGCGCTGGCGGTCCTGGCCGACCTGCTGGTGGCCGCCGCGGCGGCCGGGGCCTGGTGGACGTACCGGGGGCACGGCACCGCGCTGGACGCCGCGGCCCACTACCGAGCCCAGGCCGAGGCGCAGGCCGCCGCCCTCCACCGCTTCCAGCAGGAGCAGGCGCGGCGCGAGCAGGCGTGGCAGGCGCACGCGGCCGACCTCGCCGCGCGCAACGAGGCCGTCGTCGCCGCGATGGAGCGGCTGCTGTCCACGCAGCTCCCCGCCGCCCTGCACGGCCGGGACGTGCCGCCTGCGGAGGTCCCGGACGAGTCCCTCGACCCCGGGCTGGCCAAGCTGCGCGCCACCGTGCTCGACGCGGCGGCCGAGGTGCGGCGCGACCACGCGGACGTCCTGGAGTCCCAGCAGCTCACGCTGGTGGCGCTGGCCCGCCGCGTGCAGTCGGCGATGCACCGCGTCCAGGCCGAGGCCGCGACCGCCGCCGAGCGTTTCCGCGACCTGCCCGAGCTGTACGTGACGTGCCAGGTGATCGACCATCTGGCGGCGCAGTCGGCGCGGCTCGCCCAGGGCCTGGCGGTGGCGTGCGGCACGTGGGAGGGCCAGCAGTGGGACGCCCCCATGCGGCTCGCCGAGGTCGTCCAGGCCGCCCAGGCCCGGATCGAGGACTACCGGCGGGTCGGCATCGAGGGCGACCCCGACACCGCGATCGCGCCGGTGGCGCTGGAGTCGGTGATCCACGTGCTGGCCGAGCTGCTCGCCAACGCCACCGAGTCCTCGCCGACGGCCACCCCGGTCACGGTGCGGGTCACGACCGCGGCGCAGGGCGCGGTATTCCGGATCGACGACCACGGCGCCGGCCTGGAGGAGCCCCGCATGTCGCAGGCCCGCGCGGTGCTGGACGGCACGCGCACGGTGACCCTGGCCGACATGGGAGAGGTCCCGCGCATGGGATTCCCGGTCGTCGCGCGCTACGTCCGGCGCCACCGGCTCAAGGTCACGCTCGACGAGTCCCCCTACGGCGGCCTGCAGGCGGTCGTGCTCGTCCCCCGCGACCTGGTCACGGTGGCTCCCGCCCCCGCGTTCCCGTCCCACTCCTCCGTGCCCGCTCCCGACCTCGTACCGCCGGCTCCGGCACCCGCCCCGGCCCGCTTTCCGGAACCGGAGCCGGAGCCCGGCCCCGGCCCAGGCGGCGGCGGTGGCGAGGGGCGCGGCCTGCCGCAGCGGGTCTCGCGACGGAACCGGAGCGTCCCGCCGCCGCCGTCCGCCCCGCCCATGACCGCGCCGTCGCCCGAGACCCCCCAGGAGGCGGGCGAGCTGATGGGCGCGCTGTTCGAGGGCGCCGCGGCCGTTCCCCACCCCCCGCCCGCACCCGCGCCCGATGACCGTGACGACGACGCGAACCGAACGGGAGACGAAGGCCGATGACGGCTGATCAGGACTGGGTGGTCGGCAGGCTCGCACACGTCCAGGGCGTGCGGCACGCCATAGTGTGCTCCGTGGACGGCCTGCTGCGGGCCAGGTCGGACGGCACCGGCCAGGAGGAGGCCGACCGGCTCGCGGCGCGCTGCAGCGGCCTGCTGTCGCTGGCCCGCGACCAGGCCGGCGAGTTCGGCACCGGCGACCGGGCCCTCTACCAGCTCATGGTCGGGCACGAGGGCGGCTACCTGTTCGTCCGCAGCGCCGCGGCCCGCTCCTGCCTGGCGGTGGTCACCGAGCCGGTGATCAACGCCGCGCTGATCGCCCAGGAGATGCAGGCGATGGTGCTCAAGCTCGGCGAGGAGACGCTGGCCACCCCGGCCCGCGGCACGAGCGAGCCATGAACGGCCCCGAGGGGCGCCCCCGGGCGCCCCTGGAGGCGGGCGGGGACCACCGCATGAACGATCCGGAAGGGCCCGACTACCGGGACACGCCACTGCGGGCCTACGTGCTCACCGGGGGCCGCGCGGCGCCGTCCGACTCGCGGATCGGCGTCGACACGCTGCTGACCGCCACCCCGGCCGAGACCCCGCTGCCGGCCACCGCGCCGCCCCAGCAGCGGGCGCTGCTGCGGCTGTGCGGGGGCGGGGTGCTGTCGGTGGCCGAGGCCGCCGCCCACCTCCGCCTGCCGGTGAGCGTCGTCCGGATCCTGGTGGGCGACCTGGTCGCCGCCGGGCGGCTGCGGGCGCACGCCGGCGCCTTCACCGATCCCGGCCTCGAACTGCTGAAAGAGGTGCTCGATGGCCTTCGCGACCTTTGACCCAGGGTCCGGGCCCGCCGCCGGCTCCGGGGACGGCGAACCGCCCGAACCGGTCGAGCGGATCCCCTACCTGCCCGGCACGGTCGCGCGCACGGCCAAGATCCTGGTGGTCGGCGACTTCGGCGTCGGCAAGACCACCCTGATCGGCTCGGTCAGCGAGATCGAACCGCTGCGCACCGAGGAACCGATCACCCAGGCCAGCGCCGGCGTGGACGACCTGGACGGCCTCACCGGCAAGACCACCACCACCGTCGCGATGGACTTCGGCCGGGTCACCCTGAACGAGCGGCTCGCGCTGTACCTGTTCGGCACGCCCGGCCAGCGCCGGTTCTGGAGCATGTGGGCGGGCCTGGCCGAGGGCGCGGTCGGCGTGCTGGTGCTGGTCGACTCGCGGCGGCTCGCGGGCAGCTTCGACGTCCTGGACCAGATCGAGTCGCACGTGCCCGCGCCGTTCGCCGTCGCCGTCAACCACTTCCCCGACACCCCCGAGCACACCCACGACGAGCTGCGCAAGGCGCTGGACCTGCTGCCGGAGACCCCGATCGTGGACTGCAACGCGCTGGACCGCGCGTCCTCGATCCGCGCCCTGGCGGCGCTGACCGGCCATGCCATCGCCGTCCGCGGACGGAAGGAGCGCCCGCGATGACCACCAACGCCCCGCTGCCGCTGACGGCCACCACCACCTGCCCCGATCTCGGCCCGGTCTTCGAGGCGCTGTGGCGCGAGCACGGCCCGGTCGCGCCGGTGGAACTGGAACCGGGCGTGCACGCCTGGCTCGTCATGGGCTACGAGGAGCTGAAGACCCTCACCGGCACGCCCGACCTGTTCTCCCGCGATGCCCGGGACTGGAAGGCGTTCCAGGACGGAACGGTCCCGCCCGACTCGCCGCTCGGCCCGATGATGTTCTTCCGCGACAACGTCATCGGCTACGACGGCGAGGAGCACCGCAGGCTCCGGCGCCCGCTGGAGGACGCGATCGCGTCCATCGACCACCGCAGGCTGCGCCGCACCGTCGAGTCGCTGTGCGCGAACCTGATCGGCCGGTTCGCCGGGCGCGGCACCGCCGACCTGGTCGCCGAGTACGCGGCGGCCGTCCCGCTGCTGACGATCGGCGACCTGATCGGCCTGGACCCCGGGCAGAGCCGCGAGCTGCTGGACGCGATGCGCGCCCTGTTCGGCTCCCGGGAGGACTCCCAGGAGGGCAACCGCCGCTTCGAGGCGCTGCTGTTCGGCCTGGCCGAGTCGCGCCGCGCCGACCCGCGCGACGACCTGACCAGCCTCCTGCTCGGCCACCCGGACCTGCGCACCGAGGCCGAGGTGCTCCAGTCGATCGTGGTGCTGGTGTCGGCGGGCAACCACACCACCATCAGCTGGATCGCGCAGACGCTGCGCCTGGTGCTGACCGACCCGCGGTTCGCCGGACGGGTGCGCGGCGGGCGGCTGGGCCTGGACGACGCGCTGGACGAGGTGCTGTCCGTCGCACCACCGATGATCAACATGCCGGCCCGGTACGCGCTGCGCGACACCGAGCTGGGCGGCCGCGCCATCGCCCGCGGCGACGCGCTGATCCTCGGCCTGGCCGGGGTCGCGCACGACCACCGTGCGCACGGCGGCCGGGCCTTCTGGCAGAGCGGCAACCGGGCGCACCTGGCCTGGAGCGCCGGCCCGCACGCCTGCCCGGCCCGCGACCCGGCCCGCACCATCGCCCGCACGGCGGTCGCGACCGCGCTGCACTACCTGCGCGACCTGCGGCTGACCGTCGACCCGGCAGGGCTGGAGTTCGAGCCGTCCCCCTGGACGCGCTGCCCCGCCGCGCTGCCGGTCTCGTTCACCGCCACCCACGAAGCACCCGGAGGCCGCCCTTGACCACGCAGAGCACCGTGCCGTCCGCCGGGGACGTCCCGGTCCTCACCCTCGACCCCACCGGCGCCGACCACATGGGCGAGGCGGCCCGGCTGCGCGCCGCCGGCCCGGTGGTGCGGGTGCTGCTGCCGGGCGGCCTGCACGCCTGGGCGCTCACCACGCACGCCCTGGTCAGCGAGCTGGTCCGGCACGAGCGGGTGAGCAAGGACTGGCGGGACTGGACGGCCGTCAAGACCGGGGAGCTCACCGACGACAACCCGATCATCGGGATGATCAAGGTGACCAACATGGTGACCGCCAACGGCGCCGAGCACCACCGGCTGCGCCGCCCTGTCACCCGGACCTTCACCGCCCGCCGCGTGCAGGCGCTCGGCCCCGGGATCGAGGCCACGGCCGCCGGACTGTTGGACGCCCTCCCCTCGCACGCCGACTCCTCGGGCGTGGTGGACCTGCGCGCCCACCTGTCCGTCCCGCTGCCGATGCGGGTGATCTGCGAGCTGCTCGGCGTACCGGACGACCAGCGGCCCCGGCTGCGCCACCTGGTGGACACGATCTTCCGCACCGACACCACGCCCGAGCAGGTCACCGCCGTCCAGGAGGACATCCCGCGGTTCCTCGGCGAGCTGATCGCGCTGCGCGGCCGGGAGCCCGGCGACGACCTGACCAGCGCGCTGGTCGCCGAACCGGAGGGCCTGTCGGGCGAGGAGCTGGCCGGGACGCTGTGGGTGCTGCTCACCGCCGGGCACGAGACCACCATCGGGCTGATCACCAACTCGGTCCGCGCCCTGCTCACCCACCCCGGCCAGCTCGCGACCGTCCTGGACGGCACCGACGACGACTGGGCGCGGGTCGTGGAGGAGGTGCTGCGCTGGGACCCGCCGATCGGCAACTTCCTCGCCCGCTACCCCCTGGAGGACCTGGAGTTCGCGGGCGTCACCATCCCCGCCGGGGACGCGATCATGGCCCCGTACACGGCGGTGGCGCGCGACCCGGAGCAGCACGGCCCGGACGCGCACCTGTTCGACATCTCCCGCGAGCCACGGACCAAGCACCTGGCGTTCGGCGACGGCCCGCACGTCTGCCTCGGCCCGCACCTGGCCCGCCTCGAAACGCGGATCGCGCTGAAGGCGCTCTTCACCCGGTACCCGCGCTTGGAACTCGCCGCCGACCCGGCCGACCTCCCGCCGGTCGCGAGCCTGTTCACCAACTCGGTGTCCAGCCTCCCGGTACGGCTCGGCTGAGAAACGCCCGAGGACCCCGTGGCTCGTCCACGGGGTCCTCGGGCGTTTCCAGGGTCGGCGCTCGGTGGTCAGCGCCTGGTGAGGCTCCGCACCAGCGCCTTGGTCTCGTCGCGCCGCGTCCAGGCGATCAGGCCGAAGATCACGCCCATGGCCACCGGCATCGCGGCCCAGGCCGGCTCGATCACCAGGATCTGGGTGAGCGCGGCACCGGCCATCAGGCCGATCAGCGCGGTCGCGGCGGCCCCGGCCAGCCGCGGCACGACCAGCCCGATCGCCCCGGCGGCCTCGACGACCGCGGTGAAGTAGCGGAACCAGTCGCCCCAGCCGATCAGCTCGAAGGTCTCGATCGCGTTGGCCTCCCCGGCGAACTTCGGCAGCGCCGAGGCGAACAGCAGGAACGCCCCCAGCAGGATCTGCGCGGTCCACATGGCCACGGTCACGGCACGGCGGCGGCCGTCGGCGGGAGCGTCGGTGGGGGCGGTGGGGGTGTAAGCGGTCATCGTTCTGTCCTCCGGTTCGCGTAGGTCGCTGTCTCGCGCTTTCACCTACGCGTCGAGCGACCCAAGCCCGGATCGACATCCGCCAGAACTTTTCTTCAAGATTTTTTCCCGCCCCCGTTCACCCAGGTCACAATGGGCGTATGGCCGATCATCGGGTGGTTCCCGTCATTCTGGACTGCGATCCCGGGCACGACGACATGTTCGCGATCCTGCTGGCCGCCGCGCACCCGCGGGTGGACCTGCTGGCCGTGACGACGGTCGCGGGGAACGGGCCGCTGGGGGCGGTGACGGAGAACGCACTGCGGATCTGCACGCTCGCCGGGCTCGGCGGGGTCACGGTGGCGGCGGGCGCCGACCGGGCGCTGCGCGGCGGGCAGCGCACGGCGCCCGACATCCACGGGGAGAGCGCCCTGGACGGCGCGGACCTCCCCGAGCCCGCCGTCGCCCTCGCCGACGACGACGCGGTCACCGTGATGGCGCGGCTGCTGGCGGACGCCGACCGTCCCGTGACGATCGCGGCGACCGGGCCGCTCACCAACATCGCCACGCTGCTCGACCGGCGGCCCGACCTCACACAGCGGATCGAGCGGATCGTGTTCATGGGCGGCAGCGCGGGCCGCGGCAACACCCGGCCGCTCGCCGAGTTCAACGTGTTCGCCGACCCCGAGGCCGCCGACCGCGTGCTGCGCTGCGGGCTGCCGCTGCTCATGTGCGGCCTGGACGTCACACACCAGGCGCTCGCGACACCGGAGGTGTTCGACCGGCTGCTCGCCATCGGCGGGACGCTGCCGGTGACGTGCGCGGGCCTGCTGCGGTTCTTCGCGAGCGCCTACGACGAGGTCTACGGGATGCCCGACCCGCCGATCCACGACCCGGTGGCGATCGCCGCGATCATCGAGCCGGACGTCGTGACGACCGTGGCGGCGCCGGTGGCCGTCGAACTGGACGGCACGCACACCCGCGGCGCCACCGTCGTCGACCTGCACGGCGTCACCGGCGCGGCACCCAACGCCCGGATCGCGATGGGCCTGGACGCCGCCCGGTTCTGGGACCTCATGCTGGACGCGATCCGTACCCTCTCCCGGTAGCCGGGGGACGCGCGCCCACGGACGCCACGGCGCGCGCAGCGGTGGCCAGGGCGGCCCGGGCGCAGCCGTCCAGGGGGCGCCCGTCCGCCCACGCGGCGAGGAACCCGGCGCAGAACGCGTCGCCCGCGCCGGTCGGGTCGACGACCTCGGCCGGGACGCTGGGCAGCCGCAGCCGCGTCCCGTCCCGCGCCGCGACCAGCGCGCCGCCGGCACCGAGCTTGAGCGCCACCACCGGGTGGTCGGCCACCAGCGCGTCCGCGACGGCGGCGGGCTCGCGCTCGCCCGTCAGCAGCCGGCCCTCGTCCAGGTTCGGGAAGACCAGCCGGGCCCCGCGCGCCCAGGCGCGGAACGCGGCGGCGCCGGTACGGGCCAGGAACGCGGCCGAAGCCGGGTCCACGGACGTGTCGACGCCCCGCTCCCGGGCCCGCCGCATCAGATCGCCGACCGCCGCGGCGACGCCCGGATGGAACAGCGAGTAGCCGGAGACGTGCAGCAGCCCGGCACCGTCGAGCAGGGAGTCCGGGAGGTCGGCCGGCGCGAGGTTGAGGTTGGCGCCGCGGTCGGTGTACATGTCGCGGCGCCCGCCGCGGGCCAGCACCACGATCCGGCCGGTGGGCGCGGCCGGGTCGGCGGCCAGCCGGGCGTCCACCCCGCAGGCCGCCAGCGCCGCCCCATGGGCCGCGACGCCGGCGGCACCGGCGCGCCCGGCGAACCGCACCCGGGCGCCCAGCGAGCCCAGCCACGCGGCCTGGTTGGCGGCCGACCCGCCGGGGGAGGCGGTGATCGTGGACGGGGTGTCGCTGTCGGCGGTGACCGGGGTCAGCGGCCGGACGACGATGTCGTCCACCACGTCGCCGACCACCAGCACCGTCACCGTCACCGGCCCGGCGACCAGGCCCGCGCGATCCGTCCCGCCAGGGCGACGTTGGACCGCACGGCGCGGATGTTGGCCTCCAGGCTGGCGCCCGACGACGCCCGCTGGAAGTAGTCGAGGAGGAACGGGGTGACGGGCTTGCCGTGCAGGCCCTTGCGGCCGGCCTCGGCCAGCGCCTCCTCCAGGAGCCGGTCGTGCAGCTCCGGGTCGAGCTGCTCGGCGGCGGGCAGCGGGTTGGCGACCACGATGGCCGAGTCGAGGCCGAGACCGTCCGCGGCCGCCATCATCCCGGCCACCGTCTCGGGATCGCCCGCCTGCCAGTCCACGGTGTGCCCGGACTCCGACAGGTAGAAGCCGGGGAACCGGTCGGTGCCGTAACCGACCACGGTGACGCCGAGGGTCTCCAGCCGCTCCAGGGTGGCGGCGACGTCCAGGATCGACTTGACCCCCGCGCAGACCACGGTGATCGGCGTGCGGGCGAGAGTGTGCAGGTCCGCGGACTCGTCGAAGGTGGCCGCGGCACCGCGGTGGACGCCGCCGAGCCCGCCGGTGGCGAACACCCGGACACCGGCGCGGCACGCGAGGAACGCGGTCGCGGCGACGGTGGTCGCGGCGCTCGCCCCGGTCGCCACCGCGGCGGGCAGGTCGCGGACACTCGCCTTCGCGATGTCGTCACCGGTGGCCATCCGCTCCAGCGCGGGCCCTGGCAACCCCACCATCGGGACGCCGTCGACCACGCCGATCGTGGCCGGGGTGACCCCGGCGGCGCGCAGCCCGTCCTCCAACTCCACCGCCACCTCCAGGTTGCGGGGCCGGGGCAGGCCGTGGGCGATGATCGTGGATTCCAGCGCGACGACCGGCCGCCCGCCGGCCAGCGCCTCGCCCACCTCCGCGGAGATGATCACGTTTCGGCTCACCGGCCGCACGCTAGCCCGGGGAACGCCGCGAAGTAAAGCGCTTGACGTGTCACTGTGGAGGGGCGACCCTCCACACCACCCGGGACGGCGCGAAACGCGCCCTTCGCTCCGCTGGGGGTCAGCTTTTGGGTGGGGCGGTGGTGTTGCGGATCTGGAGGGTTGCGGGGAGCAGAGGTGGGGCGGTGACCTCGCTGGCCGGGGTGCCCTTCATGAGGGTGAGGAGCAGTTCGGCGGCCTGGAAGCCCAGGTCGGACGCCGACAGGCGGACCGTCGTCAGAGGCGGGGAGGTCAGGGCCGAGAACGGGAGGTCGTCGAACGCGGCCACCGACAGCTCCCCGGGGACTTGTATGCCCAGCCGGGCCGCCGCCCGCAGCACCCCGTACGCGTGGACGTCGGCCGCGCAGACCACCGCCGTCACGCCCGCCGCGCGCCAGTCGTCCCAGGACGACGCGAACGCCTCGGCCGCCGCGTCGATGTCGGTCCTGGAGCGGACGAGCGGCCCGGCGAACCCGTGCCCGACGGCGTCGTGGAGCCGCTCGTCCATGCGGGCGCGCCGGACCTCGAACGTCGGCCTGCCGATGTCGGCGTCGAGATAGCCGATCCGGCCGTGTCCCAGCTCCAGCAGGTGGTCGGCCAGCGCGGTGGCGCCCTCGGCCAGCGCGAACCCCACGTACGGGTGGTCGGTGTCGGGCGCGGGACGGTCGAGCACCACCACCGGGCACCGGCCGTCCATCTCGCGGATCACCTCGACGGCGGGCGCCTCGGCCAGCACCCCGTCCACCCGCTCGGTCACGATCCGATCCAGCCCGGCCGGGGCCCGGTCGCAGGACGGGTCGGCGATGATCAGGCACAGCCGGTAGCCGGTGCCGAGCCGGTCCGCCACGCCCTTGGTCAGCTGCGAGAAGTAGGGGTTGGCGATGTCGGGGACGACCAGCGCCACGCTGTGCCGGCGGCCGGTGGCCAGTTCGCGGGCCACCGGGTCGACCCGGTAGCCCAGCTCGTCCACGGCCGCCAGCACCCGCTCGCGGGTGGCGGGCGAGACCCGGCCGCGCGCCTTGCCGTTCACGACCAGGGAGACGGTGGCGGTGGAGACCCGGGCCAGGCGCGCCACGTCGACCGCGGTGACCCGCCGTCCCGCCGCGCCGTCCATCACGCTCCCTCGGTCAGACCGCCTGTCAGCCCGGTAAGGACCTCTGTCCAGCGGTTTCGTCCGCCGGACCCGTGGTGATGATAGCCGCGCGGCGGGCCGGGAGGCCGGTGTCCGATCAGCGGGGGCGGTTGTCGCCGGCGGCCTCACGGAGTGCTCCCACCACCGCGGTGAGCTGGGCGAGCAGGCCGGCCACGCTGGCGGGGTCGGTGCCGGTCACGTTCACCGAACGGACCTCGGCGGGCGTGGGCAGCTTCTCCACGATCTCCGGCAGCGCGCCGATCAGCTCGGCCTGGACGCTGGCGGGTGTGCGCTCGTTCTCGATGGCGGCGCGGGCCCGCTCCCGCTCCACCTCCAGCAGCGCCTGCTCGTGGTGGGCCTCCGCGCGGGCCTGTGCCCTGGACAGCTCGCCGTCCAGCTCCAGGCGTCTGAGTTCCTGCTCCCGCTCGATGCGCAGCCGGCCGGTCTCGGCCTCCTCGGCGTGCCGCTCGCGTTCCATCCGCAGCGCGTGCCGGGTGGTCTCGGTCTCCATCTCCGCGACCTCGCGGGCGTTCTCCTGCTCCCGCCGGGTGCGGCGGAGCCGCTCGGCGGTGTCGGTGTCGAACCGCTCGGCCTCGTTGCGGGCGCGCAGCTCGGCCAGCTCCCGCTCGTACTCCAGCCGCTGGGTCTCCTTGAGCCGGCCCGCCGCCATCTCGCGCTGCGCGATCGCCTCCTCGGCCTGCAGCTCGGCCAGCCGGGCGATCTGCGCCTGCTCGGACCGGTACGGCTTCTGCAGGTTCTCCCACAGCCGGGACGAGCTGACCACGGCCTCCTTGATCTGCACCGTCACGATCCGCAGCCCGAGGCCCTGGTCGCCGCCCTCCTCGCCCTCGGCGACCGCGCGCAGCCGGGCGGTGAGCTCCTCGATGATGGGCTGCTTGTCGCTCAGCACGTCGCGCACGCCCATGGTGGAGACCTTGTCCTTGATCGCGGCCTCGGCCTGCTCCTTGAGCTGCAGGTTCACCAGCCGCATCGGATCCTCGTCGTCGCCGAAGTCCAGCTTGCGGTAGGCCACGCCGAAGTCCTGGATGATCCACTGGACGTAGCCCTGCACCAGCACGCCCTGCAGCTCCCGGCAGATGCAGTACGCGTTGATCAGGATCGTCTGGGTCGCGCCGGGCACCACCAGGAACGAGTCGGTCGAGGGGTTGAACCGGAACGAGACGCCCAGCCCGATGTGCAGCGGCTTCTCCCGGCCGCGCCGGGTGTGCACGACGAACGCGTTCGGCGGGACCAGCACGTTCTTCCACCGCCAGAACCCGCTGATCCGCACGTCCACCGGCCCGCCCGCGGTCCGGTCGGGCTGTCCCGGGCCGCCGCCCAGCGCCCGCTCCCGCTTGCGCAGGGCCGACTGCCTGCCCCGCGCGGGCGCCGCGCCGGGCGCCGGGGCCGGGGCCTGGGCGGGGGCGCGCCGGGCCCGGAGGTCGTCCTCCAGCACGGCCTGCTGCGCCACGACCTGGTCGAGATAGGCGTTACTGCCCTTGTCGGCCCCGCTCATCGGCTCCTCCTCGCGACCGCCGCGCGATCGCCGCGCGACCGTGCGCCGAGTCTGCCGACGCCCGGAGGGCCACCGCAACCGGTTTGCCCCGGCACACCGGGCATACGGTGAATCCGCCCTGCGGTCAGGCCTCCGGGTAGCGCATCAGCCAGTCCATCGAGGGGGTGCCGTAGCCGTCCGGCTCGGTCGGCGGGTCGGGGCTGAACTCCAGCGCGCAGTCGGCCGCCAGGTCGATGATCTCGCGGCGGTTCTCCAGCTTCACCTGCCAGTGGCCGGGGAACGCGGCGGCGCCGTACCGGGCGCCGAGCAGGTTGCCCGCCAGGGCGCCGGTGGAGTCGCTGTCGCCGGAGTGGTTGACGGCGAGCAGCAGCGCGTGGCGCCCGGAGAGCGGGTCGCGTTTCCAGGGCGCCCAGTGGTCGGGCGGGAAGCCGTCGTCGACGCGCAGCATGACGTAGACGGCGATCGCGAGGGCCTCGGGGGCGGTGAAGCCGCGGCCGAGCGTCTCCACCCGTTCGGGCGTCGCGGGACCTTCGGCGGCGAGCCGGGCCGCGGCGTCGAGCGCTTCCGAGGTCTCCCGGTGGTGCTCGTGCTTGACCAGTTCCTCGCGTGCCAGGCTGAGCGCCTCGTCGAACTCCAGGCCGTGCACCAGGCCCCAGACGGTGGCGGCATGGACGCCCGCAGGGAGGTAGCCGCCGGGGTTCCCGTGCGTGAGCGCGGCGGCCCTGCAGCCGAGCTCGAACGCCGCGTCGGCCTGGCTCACCCCGAACCCGCACGGAGCGACCCGTACGACGCCGCCGGATCCCTTGGAGTCGTTGATGGGGTCGTCCAGCGTGCCGAGGGGGTGGCCGGGCTTGCCCCGCGCGCCGGCCTTGCGCAGGGCGTCCAGCGTGCTGCGGCCGACGCTGCGCCGCGCCTCGGCGAAGGGCGGCGGGGGGACGGCGCCGGCCGGCGGGGGCGGGAGCGGGGGCGGAGGGGTGCCGGGCGGCGGCAAGGGCGGAAGGGGTGGGACGCCGGTGAACTCCGGGCCGGCCAGCCAGCGCAGGTAGCCCGCCTGCAACAGGCCGACGACGGCCCCGCCGATGCCCTTGGCGCGGGCCCGCACCGACGCCTGGACGACGGCCTGCGCGGTACGCATCATCAGCTGCGTCTCGCCGGTGATGGAGCCCTGCCCGTACTTTCCCTCGGCGTACTCGGTCAGCCCGTCCGGGCCGTACTTCGCCCGGATCGCGTCAAGGGACAGACCTTCAACCGGGGCGCCCAGCGCGCCGCCGATGGCACCGCCGAGCAGGCAGCCCAGCAGCCGGCCGTGGTCGGGGGAGTAGGTCGGAGCGGCCACGCGCCCACCCTAACGGCCGGGCCGGTCAGGCCTTCTTGAGCGCGATCCCGGCCATGCCGAGCTGCTCGCCGGGGGTGAGGTCGCCGGGGTCCACCGGACCGTCGGGACGCCACAGCGCCGTGTACACCACGCCCGGGTCGACCAGCTCGAAGTCGCCGAAGTGCCGCTCGATCTCCTCCGGGGTGCGGGCCCAGCCCTCCTCCAGGTTCTCCCGGGTGATCCGGGCCAGCTCCTGCTGCGCCGGCAGCCCCGTGTCGACCAGCGAGGTCATGAACAGGTAGCTGCCGGGGGCGAGGGCGTCCCGCAGCGTGGCGACGACCCGCTCGCCGATGTCGGGCGAGAGGTAGTGCAGCATCCCGACCAGCATCAGCGCCATCGGCCGGTCGAAGTCCAGGTGCCCGGTCACCTCCTCGTGCCCGAGGACGGCCTCCGGCTCCCGGACGTCGCCGACGATCACCTTGGTCTCGGGGTTCTCGGCCAGGAGCGCGCGGCCGTGCACCAGCACCAGCGGGTCGATGTCGACGTAGACGGTGCGGGCGGCCGGGTTCTCCGCCTGCGCGACCTCGTGGGTGTTGGTGACCGTGGGCAGGCCGCTGCCCAGGTCGAGGAACTGGTCGATGCCGGCCTCGCGGGCCAGCCAGCGCACGCCCCGTACCAGCACCTTGCGGTTCTCCACCGCGGACTCGCGCAGGCCGGGGATGTGCTCGGTGGCGTGGTCGGCCAGGGCCCGGTCGGCGGCGAAGTTGTCCTTGCCGCCCAGCAGCGCGTCGTAGGCGCGGGCGATCGTCGGCTTGCTGAAGTCCAGCTCCGGCGGCGGCCAGCCGGGCCTGTCCTCTGTCATCGGCGGTCCCTCGCGGTCACGGAATTGGTCCGGGAAGCCCCCGGAAAATCGGGGATCAGCCTAGTCCGAAAAAGCGCAGATATCCGAACAAAACTCACGAAATGCGCGGGTTCTGCCCCCGCGCCCTCCGGGTCCCAAGCCCGGTGCTCTGCTGCTGAGCTACACGCTGCCGCGCCGCAAACAGTACCGAGGCACCCGAAACCCCATGCAACGCCATTTCACGGTCGGCGAGCGGCTAGGTCTCGTCGGGATCGTCGGGCTCGCCGGGCTCGTCGTCGTCGAGCGTGCGGGTGTCGCGCGGCTCGACGTAGGGCTCGTCCCCGGCCGGGTGGCCGGCGGCCATGGCGCGGCCCCGCTCCAGCTCGGCGTTCAGCTCGCAGCCCAGCAGGATGGCGATATTGGTGATCCACAGCCACACCAGGAAGATGATCACCCCGGCGAGGCTGCCGTAGGTCTTGTTGTACGAGGCGAACCCCGCCACGTAGAACGCGAACCCGGCCGAGGCGGCCAGCCACAGCAGGATCGCCAGGACCCCGCCCGGCGTCACCCAGCGGAACCCGTGCCGGGCGTTCGGCGACGCCCAGTACAGCAGCGAGATCAGGAACGCCGCCACCAGCAGCAGCACCGGCCACTTGGCGATGTTCCAGGCGGTGACGGCGGCCGAGCCCAGGCCGAGGGCCTCGCCGGCCCGCTGCGCCAGCGGCCCGGACACCACCACGGCGATCGCCGAGGCGGCCAGCAGCACCAGCGTGACGACCGTGATCGCGATGCGGAGCGGCAGCGTCTTCCAGATCGGGCGGCCCTCGGGAACGTCGTAGACGACGTTGGCGGCGCGGATGAACGCGGCGACGTACCCCGAGGCCGACCACAGCGCGGCGGCCAGGCTCACCACGGCGACCAAGCCCGCGCTCGCGCGGCTGCCCTGCAGCTGGTTCAGCGCGGTCACCAGCACCTGGCGGACCGCGCCCGGCGCCAGGTCGCCCACGTTGGTGATCAGGGACTGCGACAGCGACCGGCCGCCCAGCCCCACCAGCGACACGATCACCAGCATCGCGGGGAAGATCGACAGAACGCTGTAGTAGGTGAGCGCGGCGGCCCGGTCGGTCAGCTCGTCCCTCTTGAACTCGCCGAGCGTCCGTTTCGCCGCGTCCCGCCAGGACTCGGGCCAGGTGCCGGCCGGCGTCTCGGCGCCGGCGTCACCCGCGCGGTGCCGCCGCAGCCCGAGGCGCGGCCGGTGCAGCCTTCCGGTGGCCATCGGCGCTCAGTCGCCGGGCCACCGGCCGGTCAGCTTGCGGACGCCGCGCGCCCCCGCACGCTGGGTGGCCGCCTTGACCAGGCCGAAGACGGCGCCCTGCACGGCGGCGGCGATGAGGACCTCGCGCCACGTGCGGTCGAAGTCGTCGGCGTCGGGGGCGTCGTCCTCCCCCGCGGCCAGCTTCCACAGCTGTTTGAACGCCACGCCCGCGAGGATGCCGCCGAGCACGCTGATCAGCAGCGACAGCGGCTTGTAGAGCAGCGTCATCGCGACCGGCCGCCTCGCGCCCGCGCCTTGCCGCCGAGCATGGCCCGCACCCGCCGGTTCCGCCGCATGCGCGCCGCCGTCCCCGTCCGGCCGTAGCCCGCCGGGAACCTGCGCACCGGGCCCGCACCCGCCATCCGGGACCGGGCTCCCCTGCCGGCAAGGTCACCCATGCGCGCACGTGCGATCGCCGGCAGACCGCCGCCCGTGCGGGCACGCCCGCGCATCTGCGGGCGCCCCATGCCGGGCAGGCCGCCCTTGCGGGCGCGGCCGGTCATGGTGAACAGGTGGGCCTTGCGGGCACGGCCACGCATCTGCGGGCGGCCCATGCGGCCCCCTCCGGTCATGCCCGGCAGGCCGCCCATGCGGGCGCGACCGCCCGTGCGAGTGCGACCGCCCATACGTGCGCGGCCACCCATACGTGCGCGGCCGCCCATGCGAGTGCGGCCACCCAAGCCCGTGCCGAACAGGCCGCCCGTGCGGGCGCGGGCGCGCATCTGCGGGCGCCCCATGCGCCGGCTCATCTCCGCCGCCAGGCCGCCCGTGCGAGTGCGACCGCCCATGGTGGGCAGGGCCGCCACGCGGGCGCGGGTGGCGAGACCTCGGCGGCCACGCGCCGACATCATGCGCTGCCAAGGCGAAGGCCGCCGGGCCTGGCCGCGCCGGACGATCATGAGGGCGGCCGCGACGCCCACCGCCCCCACCGCCACCGCGCCGGCGCGCCGGCCGGCACCGCCGGGACCCGCGGGGCCGCCCGCCGTACCGGCCGCCCCGGCACCGGTTCCCGTCCGGGCCCGGCGCGTCACCCGGCGAGCGCGGGCGGACATGTCCGTCCTCATCCGGTCCGCGGTCTCCCGGGCACGTGCCTTGACGTCGGTCTTGGCGGCCAGGGCCTCCACCGTGTCGCCCAGGTCACGGCGGGTCTGCTCGATCTCGGCGCGCAGCTCGTCGGTCCCCGCCGCTGCGTGGGACGGCCCCGCCGCCGAGTCGCGCGAACGCTGTTGGGTCATCGATGGGCCCTTTCCTTGATCTCCGCCACGTCGCGGCGCGCGCTGTCCATGGCCTGTTCGGGTTTGGGCGGCACGGCCCGCCTGGTCTGGCTGCGGCCCATCGCCGCGAGGACGGCCGCGACCACCAGCAGGACGACGCCCACGATGAGCGCGCCGGCCCACACCGGCATCGCCAGCGCCAGCGCCGCGATCACCGCGGCGATCAGCGCGCCGACGCCGTACATGGCGACCAGCCCGGCGCCGCCGTACAGCCCGGCGCCCGTTCCGGCGTGCTTGCCCTTGTCCTTCAGCTCCATCACGGCCAGGCGCAGTTCGGCCCGGATCAGCTCGGAGACCTGCTGGCTGGCGCGCGACACCAGCTCGCCCACGCCCTCGCCGCCGCGGGCCGCCCTGGTTCCCGCGGCGCCCGCGGCCGTGTCCGCCGGAGCCCGCCCGGCGTCTTCCTCGGGGACGCGCTGCGCGGGCGTCCTGTAGCCGGTGGCTGCGGGATCGTCACCGGCTGCCCTCTCGCCGCTCTCCGGCGGCCGTACCGTGCTCATCGAACCAGCCCCTCCCGTGGTCTCGCCCGAGGTCGGCGCCTTATCCAGGACTTTTTCAGCCCGTTCCCCCTGTACCCGGACTAAACCCGTACGGGCCGCTTTGAAGAGTTCTTGGAAAGCGTGCAACCCCCGTCACACTCCGCGCGTATGTGTCGGCACAGAAAGGCTCGGCGGGAGAGAAAGGGCTGTAGATGACGCCTGGACGCAGAATCACGGTGGCCGCCACGGCCGCCTCGGCCGCGGCGGTGCTCGCGGCCGGATGCGGCGGGGGTGAGAAGACCACCACCGCGTCCGGCGGCGGCCCCCAAGGGGGCGGCAAGCTGCCGGAGGCCACCACGTACACGACCTTGAAGGGACTGCCGCAGGACCAGGACCCGTTCGGCAAGGCCGACGGCACCGTCGTCCGCCCCAAGGCGCCGCTGCCGGTGTCGGCGCAGCCGGGCGGCCCCGCGCTGGCGACGCTGCCGGACAAGCAGCTGGGCGGGCCCACATGGGTGCCGGTCGTGGAGAGCAAGTCCGGGTGGAACCGGGTGCTGCTGCCCAGCCGGCCCAACCGCGTCACCGGCTGGATCCCCGGCGCCGCCGACAAGGTGGAGACCGCGCGCAGCACCCACGTCGTCAAGGTCGACGTGAGCGACCGCCGTCTCACCCTCACCGAGTCGGGCCGCAAGGCCGGGTCGTGGACGGTCGCGGTCGGCGAGGCCAAGACGCCCACCCCGACGGGGCGGACGTTCCTGCTGGCGTCGCTGGCTCCCCCGAAGGCCACCTACAGCCCGCTGATCCTTCCGGTCGGCGCGCACTCGGAGACGCTGGACACCTTCGGCGGCGGCCCCGGGACCGTCGCCTTCCACGGCTGGCCCAGCAAGGACGTGTTCGGCAAGGCCGTCACGCACGGGTGCGTCCGCGTGCCCGCGGACGCGCTGACCCGCCTGTCCAAGGCTCCGCTCGGCACCCCCGTCGAGATCGTCGACTGACCGGGGCTCCCCCGCCCTCCCCGCTGCCATGCCCCGCATTCACAACCCCCGGGGGCTCTGCGCCCCCTGTCAAAGGAGACAAGCATGCGCGTGAAGCATCTTGCCCGTGCCGCCGTGATCGCCGGCGCCGCCGTCCTGCCGCTGGCCGGCGCCCTGCCGCTGGCGGGGGCGCTGCCGTCCGCCCAGGCCACCACCCCGCCCAGCCAGGCGTTCGCCATCTCCGCGTCCGGTCCGGTGGCCGTCCCGGCGACGCCGTCGGTGACCTCCTCCGGCCCGTCCACCGTCAGCCGCAACGTCGCCGAGCTGCCGGCCAACCCGGTGCTCCAGGCCCGGGTCCTGCACGCCTCCGCCGGCAAGGCGCACGCCCGCGCCTCGGTCGTCGACCTGAAGGTGCCCAAGGCGCACCTGACCGCCAGCCTGGTCACCGCCAAGTGCGTGAAGGGCGAGGGCCGGTCCCAGCTGGTCAAGGTGCAGCTGAACGGCAAGACGATCAAGGCGGCGGCGCGGCCCAACAGCGGCGTGGCGGTGAACCTGGACACGCTGGGCACGGCCTCGCTGGTGCTGAACAAGCAGACCCGCACCCCCGACGGCCGGCTGAACGTGACCGCGATCGAGCTGACGCTGCCGCTGGGCCCGGGCAAGACGGAGACCATCAGCATCGCCTCGGCCACCTGCGGCAAGGGCGCGGACGGCGGCCCGTCGGAGCCGGGCAAGCCGGAGCAGCCCGGGCCGTCGCCGTCCACCCCGCCGTCGGCGACGCCTCCGCCCGGCCAGGCCCCGGCGCCGACGCCCGTTCCGGGTGACCTGCCGGTGACCGGCTGACGTCTGGTTCTGCCCGTCTGAGGGGCCCGCGCCGTCCGAGGCGCGGGCCCCTCTGCCTTTCCTTGTGGACGCCGTCGTCAGTCGTTGTGGGGAGGCCAGCCGGGCGGGGCGGCCCGCTCCCAGTCGCGCGCCCCGACGCCGCCTCCGGGCAGGGGCCACGCGCGGGTGCGCAGCCGCTCCCCCGGAATGCCCGCGTACAGCGAGGCGAAGTGCCATTGCTGTGCGCGCTTGGGATTTTCCTTGTTCCGGCGCGCGTGTTTGTGCTCGTCGCGTTCGAGCTGGGCCTCGACCAGGGCTTGGTTGCGCCACGCGTACTCCACCATCTCGTCCACCTGGGACGGGGACGGCCCCAGGGCGAGGGCCAGCGCGGGCGGGATGCTGTCCTCCGCCAGGGCGGCGGCCAGGCGGGCGTGGCCGTCCAGGAGCACCCATCCGTCCAGGCCGCTGACCCACCAGAGCAGGATCGGCGGCAGTAGCCCGTCCCGGACGAGCTTGCGGTGTGCCTTGACGCGGCCGTCCCCTGGCTCGGGCAGAGGACGCAGAGGGACGATGCCGTACCAGCCCCCGAACCAGTCCAGATAGCCCGACGGGTGCTCGGCGGCCAGTTCCAGTAGGGGCTCGGGCGGGCGCCAGGGTTGCAGCGTCCACCACCCGGGGTGCAGAGGGCCGGGGCCTTGGGAGAGCCAGGTGAGGTAGCGGTGCGGCCAGGAGGGCTCCTTGCGGGCCTCAGCCGCGGTCAGGGGCGGCAGTACGGACTTGTAGCCGTCCAGGCGCATGTAGTGCACGCCGTAGTGGGAGCGTTCGACGTGGGCGAGCAGCACGGGACGGTCGTCCTGCCGCAGCCAGAACCGGCCAGGCGCCGCGATCTCGACGCGGAGCCGCGGCCGTGCGGGATCGTGGACGGAGCCCTCGATCCCGAACCGCACCCCTCCACCGGGAAGATCTTCCCTCATGTCCCGCACTCCCCGGAAGCTTCTCCGAATGTAGACAGTGCCTCCCCATCTATTAGGCTGGCGCGACCCCCGGCTCTACAACGGGTTCCGTCCACCACATCCCAAGTATCCGTTCCGCTGGATCTCTGGAGGCCCGCACCATGGCCGCTTCGTCCGACGAGTCACCGGGCATCGACGACAGGACCTCCGGCGTGCGCGAGGTCAAGTCCGCGGCGCGGACCCTGGAACTGCTGGAGCTGCTGGCGTCCCGGCAGAACCGCCCCGCCCGGCTGCGCGAACTGACCGAGGCCCTGAACGTGCCGCGCAGCAGCCTGTACGCGCTGCTGCGCACGCTCACCAAGCACGGCTGGGTGCGCACCGACGCCTCCGGGACGATGTACGGGATCGGCATCCGCGCGCTGCTGGTCGGCACCAGCTACCTGGACACCGACCCGCACCTGCGGATCGTCAAGCCGGTGCTGGACGAGCTGGGCGAGAAGCTCGACGAGACCTTCCACTTCGGGCGGCTGGACGGCTTCGACGTGGTCTACCTGGCCACCCGCGAGTCGAGCCAGTACCTGCGGCCCTACAGCCGGGTGGGGCGGCGGCTGCCCGCGTACTGCACGGCGCTGGGCAAGGCGCTGCTGGCCGAGCGGGACGGCGGGGAGCGCGACCGGCACGTGCCGGGGGAGCTGGTCGCCTCGACCCCGCGCACCATCACCGACCGGGGCGCGCTGGACGCCGACCTGGAGCGGACGCGGGAGCGCGGCCACGCGGTCGATGTCGAGGAGAACAGCCTGGGCCTGCACTGCTTCGGCTTCGCGCTGCGGTACGCGGCGGAGGGCCGCCCGCCCCGGGACGCGATCAGCTGCTCGGTGCCGATGGCCCGGCTGACCCCGGAGCGGGAGACCGAGATCGTCGCGGCGATGCGGGAGGCGCGGGAGCGGATCGAGCGGAGCGCCCCGCCGATCACCGAGGACTCCTGGGAAGCCTGACCCGGTACGGATCGCCCCGGCCGCGCGCGGGCCGGGGGTTCAGTGCTGCCCACATAGCGGACGGTCGTCTACATATAAAAACGTGGTCTGCTAACGTAGCCGGACATTGGAGCCGACCGGTGTTGTGAGGTGCCGCCCCCCATGCCCAAGCCGCCCCCGAATCCGTCGCCCGAGGCCGCCGCTCCCGGACCGCGTGCCCGCCAGCGGATCGCCGAGGTCACGGTCACCCCGGTCGCCTTCCGCGACCTGCCCCTGCTCAACACCGTGGGCGTGCACGAGCCGTACGCCATCCGCGCGATCGTCGAGGTCCGCACCGACGAGGGCCTCACCGGACTCGGCGAGACCTACGCCGACACCGCGCACCTGGCCCGGCTGCGCCGCGCCGCCGAGGAGATCACCGGCACCGACGTCTGGGACCTCAACGCGCTGGCCCGCGGCGTCCGGGCGAGCCTGGCCGGCGACACCGGGACGGGCGGGCACGGCATGGCCGGGATGGTCACCAACAGCAGCACCGCCGACGCCGTCCTGTCCCCCTTCGAGGTGGCCTGCATGGACGTCCAGGGGCAGGCGGTCGGGCTGCCGGTCAGCGCGCTGCTCGGCGGCGCCGTCCGCGACCGGGTCGAGTACTCGGCGTACCTGTTCTACAAGTGGGACGCCCACCCGGGCGGGGAACCCGACGCCTGGGGCGCCGCCCTCGACCCCGACGGCATCGTCGCCCAGGCCCGCCGCATGATCGACGCCTACGGCTTCTCCGCGATCAAGCTGAAGGGCGGCGTGTTCCCGCCGGACGAGGAGATCGCCGCCATCCGGGCGCTGCGCGCCGCGTTCCCCGACCACCCCCTCCGCATCGACCCCAACGGGGCCTGGACGGTCGAGACGTCCACACGGGTCGGGCAGGAGCTGGACGGCGTCCTGGAGTACCTGGAGGACCCGACCGAGGGCGTCGAGGGGATGGCCGAGGTCGCGCGGAAGGTCCCGATGCCGCTGGCCACCAACATGTGCGTGGTGAGCTTCGCCGACATCGAGCCCGCCGTGAAGCAGGACGCCGTCGGGGTCGTGCTGTCGGACCACCACTTCTGGGGCGGCCTCACCAGGTCACGGCTGCTGGCGGGCATCTGCGAGACGTTCGGGCTCGGCCTGTCGATGCACTCCAACTCCCATCTCGGCATCAGCCTGGCCGCGATGACACACCTGGCGGCCGCGTCCCCGGCCCTCACCTACGCCTGCGACACCCACTGGCCGTGGAAGGACCCGGGCGAGGACGTCATCGCCGACGGCGCGCTGACGTTCAGCGAGGGGGCACTGGCCGTCCCCACCGCGCCCGGCCTCGGCGTCACACTCGACCGCGACCGCCTGGCCGCGCTGCACGAGCAGTACCTGGAGTGCGGCCTACGCGACCGCGACGACACCGGCTACATGAAGCGCGTCGACCCCTCATACGAGCTGAAGAAGCCCCGCTGGTGAAGGTCCTGGTCACCGACCCGATCATCGCCCGCTTCGCCCGGATCCTGGATGGCGGCGGGCACGAGATCGTGCTCGCGCCCGGCCTCCCGGACGAAGAGGTCGTCGCGAGCCTGCCCGGCACCGACATAATCGTCTGCTCGCGGCTGACCGCTGAAATGGCCCGCGCTGCCGGGCCCGGCCTGCGGCTCGTCCAGTGCACGGGGGCCGGGTACGAGCGCATCGCGATCGACGCGCTCCCGCCCGGCACCGCCGTGTGCAACACCTTCCACCACGGCCGCTCCATCGCCGAGCACGTGATGATGGTCGCGCTCATGCTGTCCCGGAAGACGCTGCGGCGCGACCGGCTGGTGCGGGAGGGCGTCTGGGAGTCGGTCTCCGCCGACCCCGCCCTCCCCCTCGGCGACACCCTGGCCGGGCGCACGCTCGGGCTCCTCGGCCTCGGTGAGACCGGACGCGAGGTGGCGCAGCTCGCCGCGGCGTTCGGCATGCGCGTCCAGGCGATGCGGCGCGACCCTTCCGCGCCTCTTGAGGACGGCCTGCGCCTGGACCGCATGCTGCCGTCCGACCAGTTGCACGAGCTGCTCGCGACGTCCGACGTCGTCGTGGTGACCGTCCCGCTGAACGAGCACACCCGCGGCATGGTCGGCGCCGCCGAGCTGGACCTGATGCGGCCCACCGCGTTCCTGATCAACGTGGCGCGCGGCCCGGTCGTCGACGAGCGCGCCCTGTACGAGGCGCTCGCCGCCGACCACATCGCCGGGGCGGGCATCGACGTATGGTGGCCGACCGACGGGAAGGCGCGCGGGGGCAGCTCGATGCCGTTCGAGAAGCTCGACAACGTCGTGCTGACCCCGCACAACTCCGGCCACACGATCGAGACGTTCGAGCGCCGCGCCCGCGACATCGCCGCCAACCTCACGGCCCTAGCCGAGGGCCGCGATCTCCACAACGTCATCCGGCCGGCTTCTCGGGGCTGAAGCCCCGAGCTTGCGGCTACGTCCCGGCCGGCGCCGCGTCTTGACCGTGACCGGCCTGGGCTGATCACAGCCGGGACGGACGACTGCCCCGCGTACCACCTCAATGCCCGCTTGGCCGACTTGGTGCCCTTCTTCTGGTGCCCAACAAACCTTGGGTCACGTTCGGGTCCAGGGCGAACTTGTACGCCTGGACCACGAAACCGGGCTGCGGCTGGAACCTCTTCGTCTCAGACGCCAGCCTCGATCGGGTGGGCGTCGGTGTAACGAACAGACGGCTCGGGGGCGATCGGTTCTCCCGTGCTGGCGTCCGTGCAGCTTGCCGCGAACATCTGCTGTTCTGAGAGCGGGTGGAGGCGGCCATCGGCGATGTGCCAGCCCCTGACTTCCTTGACCGGGATGGGAGTCCCATTCGCCAGCGTGTGACCGATCTCGGCGGTGAAGGTGCGCAGGACGATGCTGGTCTCTTCGCCCGCTTCGATGGCTCGGAGGAGTTCGTCGATGACCGCCTGGTGCTCGACGGAGTAGGCCCCGTCGTGGAGCTGATCGATGGCAGTCGACCAGCCGTTTCCAAGCGTCAGGATGTGATCGGAGCCCCCAGTGGGCTGTGTGAGAGCGGAAAGAATGTCGGCCATTGGGTGGTGTCCTTCGCGGTTGCTGCGGCGATGGCCCGTGCGGCTCGGTTCGTCGCGGCCCGCTGCCCCCTGCAGGGCCGTCAGGCCAGGTCGTGCTCGCTCGCCTTGATCCGGCGCATGAGCGCACGCCAGCCAGCAGCATCGAGGACCAGCTTGGGGCCGTCGGGGTCCTTGGAGTCCCGTACACCGATGTTTCCCGTGAGGTCCGCAACCTCCACGCAGTTCCCGCCGGACGGGCTGCTCCGACTGGACTTGCGCCATTCGGTCATCTGTAACCCTCCAATGCTTGCTCAAGCAGAGCCCGAGAGGGACCCACCGGGGCGGCGATATCACTCACCATGTCGTACCTTACTGCGACTTCTTGGAGGTCGTACGGGTCCATGAGGATGCGCCCGCGCGTCATGGCCTCCGTGTAGGCGAGATCCCGACCGTCCGCCGTCACGATCTGGAACGGGCCGTCGTGCCCCGGATGCGCTCCGGCGTGTTTCTCCACTACGCGGATGCTGACGGTGGGGAGCTCGCTCATGGCGATGAGGTGTTCGAGTTGCCCCCGCATCACCTCGGGAGATCCCACAGGCTGTTCCAGGACCGTCCAGTCGAGGAAGGCGGTGAAGCGCGGCGGCTTCGGCTTGTCGAACACGGCAGCCCGTCGCGCCATGCGAACGCGCAGCGTTTCTTCCGGATCTTCTGACACCCCGCGCATGATCGCGGCTCGTGCGTAGGCCTCTGTCTGGAGGAGTCCCGGGACGAGGAGCAGTTCCCAGAGACGGATGCGCGTCGCGCGCTTCTCGTACTCGGCCAGGCCGATCAACCAGTCTCCGTCCGCGGCCTGTTCCGCGAAGCCGATCAGGGCCGTGAACATGCCATCCGTCTGCCACAGGCGATCGATGATCTTCGCGTGTTTTCGAGGGAGCTTGAGGGTCGCTGATTCATACCTCGAAACAGTCGAGCGATCGCAATCCAATTTGTCCGCAAGCGCTTGCCCCGAGAGTCCATGCATCTCACGGTAGCGGCGCAGGTGAACTGCGATGAAGTGCCAGATAGACCGGTCAGGGCTGAGGTCGTCTCTCGCGACCATCCAAGATCTCCTTTGTTGCGGATGCTTCCGGAACGTAGCGAATATAACCCGGTCACCCGCACCATGGAGGCCCAGTCACCAAGTCGGAGCGGAGGGAATGGATGATCTTTCGCAAAGCAAGCAGCGCAGGCGCGAAAGGGACGCTGCGAGCACTCGCGGATTCGCCGTGCACACATCCGGACGATCAGGACCTTGCCCGACTTCGCGCCGATTTCGGTGATTATCGAATTTGGCGGGCGGTTCGTCGTGACGGGCTTCTCGGTGAATGGGTCGCGACGTTGCATGACCCGCGTGTGGGGATCGATCCGACCGTGATGTGCCCGACGGCGGAGACGTTGCGTGCGGTGCTGGTCGAAGAAGCCGAGCGCGCGCGGCGCAGTCGGGACTGTGATCACACCAGCGAGAGCGAGTGAGGTGAAGGAAATGAGCTTCGGCAGGGGACGGCACGCGGCGACCATCAGCACGCCCAGGCCGCACAACGACCGGCGCGAGCACCTGAACGAGTTGCGGGCGGCCATCGACGCGCGCCCCGGCATCGGGGGCGGGCTCGTCGAAAGGCGCGGCGTGACGTGGCTGGACCTCGTCCGGTACGGGTCGCCGCGCCGCACGTTCACCATCGGGTGCGACTTCCGCGACGGCGAATGGTGGTTCGTGCGGTCGGCCGACGGCACGACGATCGCTCCGGCCGACGACATCACGGGCACGGTCAAGGCGATCGAACACGAACTCGGCGGGGCGGACGGATGACCGGCGTCCCTGATCTCGGCGGTCTCGTCCTGGGCCTGGCCGGTTACGGAATCGCGTGCCTGCTGGTCGGCGGGTTCCTCGGCTTCCTGATCGGAGACCGGTGATGGACGTCGACGACTCGCCTGCCCTCCGCCACGACCACCTGCGGCGTCTCGGCGAAGCGCTGGAAGCCACCGGGGACTACACCGTCCGGCTCATGGAGCACCCCACCAAGCCCACCGAGTTGCACATCGGCCGAACGGGAGCCGCGCGCCTGGTCGAGGACATCGGCGCGGAGCGCGACGGCGACGGGTCGTGGTGGCTGCTGTGGTCGTGGGGGGAGCGCATCTGCCGCGCCGACGACATCCCTGCGGCACTCGCGTCCATCGCGCGTGTGCTGGCCATCCGGGGCTGAGCATGGCGGCACGGCCGATGGGCGTTCCCCGGGCGCATCGGCCGTGCCGTCCTTAACTGACGGCGGGCTCCAGCGGGAAGTGGCAGGCGGCCTGGTGGGCGTCGCCCTCAGGAGCGGCCGGCACGGTCGTGGCGCACGTGTCCGCCGCCTTCCAGCACCGCGTCCGGAACCGGCACCCCGACGGCGGGTCCAGCGGCGAGGGCACCTCGCCCTCCAGCAGGATCCGCTTCCGCCGGTCCCCCGCCGCGTCCAGCTCGGGGGCGGCCGACAGCAGCGCCGCCGTGTACGGGTGGCGCGGCGCGTCGAAGACCTCCTCGGCCGTGCCGGTCTCCACGATCCGCCCCAGGTACATCACCGCGACCCGGTCGGCGACGTGCCGGACCACCGACAGGTCGTGCGAGATGAACACGTACGACACGCCGAGTTCGCGCTGCAGCTCGTCCAGCAGGTTGAGCACCTGGGCCTGCACCGACAGGTCCAGCGCCGACACCGGCTCGTCGCAGACGATCACTTCCGGGTTGAGCGCCAGCGCGCGGGCGATGCCGATGCGCTGCCGCTGCCCGCCGGAGAACTCCTGCGGGTACCGGCCGGCGTCGCCCGGCCGCAGCCCGACCAGATCGAGCAGCTCCCTGACGCGCGCCCGCCGGTCCTCGCGGGACGGCAGCACGTCCTTGTGGGTCCGCCACGGCTCGGCGATGATCTCGGCCGCGGTCATCCTCGGGTTGAGGGAGGCGAACGGGTCCTGGAAGACCATCTGGACGCGGCGCCTCCAAGCCAGCAGTTCCTTGCCCTTGAGCGTGAACGGGTCGACGCCGTCGAAGCTCAGCGTGCCCTCGTCCGGGCGCTCCAGCATCAGCAGCACCCGGGCCAGCGTGGACTTGCCGCAGCCGGACTCGCCGACCAGCCCCAGCGTCTCGCCGCGCCCGAGGGTCAGGTCGATGCCGTCGAGGGCGCGCAGCCGGTTCTTCCCGTCCTTGTTCTTCGGCACGTGGAACGTCTTGGCCACGCCCCGCGCCTCGATCACGTTGGTCGTGCGGTCAGGCATGGGCCGGCTCCTTGTTCGCGAAGTGGCAGGCGGCGGCGCGGCGCGGCGCCGTCACGACCAGGCCGGGGCGTTCGGTGCGGCACACGTCCTCGGCCATCGGGCAGCGGGCCCGGAACGCGCACCCCGCGGGGATGGCGTGCAGCTCCGGCGGCCCGCCCTTGATCGACCGCAGCTCCTCGCCGCGCCCGACCTTCGCCGGGACCGACTCCAGCAGCCCCCGCGTGTACGGGTGGCGCGGGTCGGCGAAGACCTCCGCGACCGGGCCGGTCTCCACGACCCGTCCCGCGTACATGACCGCGACGTGGTCGGCGTGCTCGGCGACCACCGCCAGGTCGTGGGTGATGAGGACGACGGCCATGTCCCGTTCGGTGCGCAGCTCCCGCAGCAGCTCCATGATCTGCGCCTGGACGGTCACGTCCAGCGCGGTGGTCGGCTCGTCGGCCAGCAGCACGTCGGGGTCCAGGGCGACGGCCATCGCGATCAGCAGCCGCTGCCGCATGCCGCCGGAGAACTGGTGCGGGTACGCCGACAGGCGTGCTTTCGGGTCGGGGATGCCGACCCGTTCCATCAGCTCGGCGGCCTTGGCGAGCGCCTCCCTCCGGGAGAGCTTCCGGTGGATCCGGAACGGCTCGGCGAGCTGGGCGCCGACGGTCTGCACCGGGTTGAGCGCGGTCAGCGCGTCCTGGAACACGATCGACAGCCGGGGCCCGGCGATCTTCCGGCGGGCGGCGCGCTCCATCTTCAGGACGTCGTCGCCGGCCAGCCGCACCGAGCCGCCGGCCACGCTCGCGACCGGGTCGAGCAGGCCCACGATCGCCTGCGCGGTCATGCTCTTGCCGCAGCCGGACTCGCCGAGCAGCGCCAGGGTCTCCCCCGACCGCACCGCGAAGCCGGCTCCGTCGACGGCGCGCACCGTCCCGTGCTGGGTGCGCAGGTCGACCGACAGGCCCTCGACCTCCAGGGCCGGGGCCGTGGTGGAAGAACTCACTGGGACACCTCCGGGAGGGCGGGCGCGGACCGGCGGCCGCGGCGGCCGCGGGGCAGGGCCAGGCGCCAGCGCTGGGCGGGATCGGTGGCCAGCCGGAACCACGAGGCCAGCAACGTGGCCGAGACCGTGGTGATGACGATGGCGACGCCCGGGAACACGGCCGTCCACCAGGCGGTCTGCAGATACTGGCGGCCCTGCGCGACCATCAGCCCCCAGCTGACGTCGGGGGGCTGGATGCCGATGCCGAGGAAGCTCAGCGACGACTCGGCCAGCATCACGAAGCAGAAGTCGACGGTGGCGACGGTCAGCAGGGTCGGGGCGACGACCGGCGCGATATGCCGGACGATCACCGCCCCGGACCGGGTGCCGAACGTGCGCGCCGCGTCCACGAACAACCGCCCGCGCAGCTCGGCCGCCTCGGCGCGGGCGGTGCGCAGGTAGACCGGGATGCGGGCGATCGCCAGCACCGCGACGATGTTGGCGGCGCTGGGCGAGAAGATGTACAGCACGACCACGGCGAGCAGCAGCGACGGGAAGCTGAGGATGATGTCGGCGATCCGCATCGACACGTTCTCCCGCCGGCCCCGGTGGTAGCCGGCCCACATCCCCCAGGCGCCGCCGACGACCAGCGAGATCAGCACGGCCGGGACCGCGACCGACAGCGTGGTGCCGCCCGCGACGATCAGCCGGGCGAGCACGCTGCGGCCGAGCGCGTCGCTGCCCAGGATGAACTCCCAGCCGTGGTCGAGGCTGAACGGCGGGGTGTTGGTGGCGCGCAGGTTCTGCCGCGTGTCGAGGTCGCCGATGAGGATCCGGCCGACGGTGGTGGCCAGCACCACCAGCAGCAGCACGGCGGCGGCCGCGGTCGCCACCCGGTCGCGCAGCAGCAGCTTCCACCAGCGGACGCGGCGCGCCGGGGGCGGCGTCGCGTCCGCGGGCTTCGCCGCGGTGTCGAGGGTCGCCGTCATGGCGTCACCACCTTCTTTCATGCCGCGACCGGCTGCCTGACACGGGCGTCCAGGAGGGCGTGGACGAGGTCGATGAGGATGTTGAGCGCGAAGATCGTCACCGCGGTGACCAGCACGGCCGCCTGCAGGACGGCGAAGTCGCGCTGCAGGATCGAGTCGATCATCAGCTTGCCGATGCCCGGCCAGCCGAAGATGGTCTCGACCACCACGGCGCCGTTCACCAGGCCCACCGTCAGGTCACCGGCGACGGTCAGGACGGGCGGGGCGGCGTTGCGCAGCGCGTGCCCGAACACCACCCGGGGCTCGCTGGCGCCCTTGCTCCGCGCGACCTTCACGTACGGCGCCGACAGCGCCGACACCATCGCGCCGCGCACCACCTGCACCAGCACGCCGAACGGCCGGATCAGCAGCGTGAGCAGCGGCAGCACCCAGACCTCGGGGCCGCCGACGACGCCGGAGGTGGGCAGCCAGCCCAGCGTCACCGCGAACACCAGCACGCCCATGATCGCGAACCAGAAGTCGGGCATGCTGGCGGCGGTCATGGACAGGAAGCCCGAGAGCCGGTCGGCGAGCGAGTTGGGCTTGTAGGCGGCCCAGCTGCCGATGATGACGGCGCCGATGATGGCCAGCAGCATCGTCGCCCCGGCGAGCTGGAGGGTGGCGGGGAAGGCGCGCAGCGCCATCCCGGCCGCGTCCTGCCCGGTGCGGAGCGACTCGCCGAAGTCGAGCGTGAACACCCCGCCGAGGTAGTCCAGCAGCTGCTCCCACAGCGGCCGGTCGAACCCGTTGCGGGCCAGGAAGTCCTCCCGCATCTGCGGCGTGGCGCTGAGCGGCAGGTACAGCTTGGCCGGGTCGCCGGTGAGCCGGGCCAGGCAGAACACGCCCAGGATCACCACGACCAGGGGAAGCGCGCTGGAGACCACGCGCTTGCGGACGAAGGTCAGCATCCCTGCTCCCTCACTTGGCCGGGTGGACGTCGGCGAGCCGCAGCTCGTCGGTGGTCGCGGAGTCCGGCTTGTAGCGGACGTTGCGGGCGATGCCGAGCAGGCCGCGCATGTGCGCGATGTGGGCGTACTGCACGACGTTCTCGTTCTGGTAGCGGAGCACCTGGCCGAAGGCCGTGGCGCGCTCGGCGCCGGTCTTCTGCCCCGCCTGGGCGATCATGGCGTCCAGCGCGGGGGTGCCGTACTGGCTCTGCGGGCCGTCGCTGACCAGGTACTGGCTGGTGGTGAACGCGGCGTCGCCGGCCTGGTTGCCGTGCATGATCAGCAGCAGGGTGGGGCCGGCGTCGCGGACGAACGGCCGCAGCTGGTACTCCAGGTGCGCGGCGGTGTCCAGCATCTTGATCTTCACGTTCAGCCCGGCCTGGCCGAGCGCCTCCTGGATCACCTCGGCGGTCTCGGCGACCTTGGGGAACTGGGCGTTCCGGGCGATCAGGGTGATCGGGGTCTGCACCGGTGTCCCGGCGGCGCGGGCCTCGGCGACCAGCGCCTTGGCGCGGGCAGGGTCGTAGGGCCAGGGCTGGATCGCCGGGTCGTGGCCGACGACGCCGTTGGCGACCAGCTGCCCGGCGGGCTCGCCGAGCTTGAGGAACAGCGACTGGACGATGCCGCTCTTGTCGATGGCGTAGTTGATCGCGCGGCGGACGCGGATGTCGTTGAGCGGGGCGACGTTGGCGTCCATCCGCAGCGCGGTGGTCTCGTTGTTGGGGAAGGGGACGCCGAGGTCGCCGGCGCCGTCCTCGGGGCCGAGGCCGGTGGCGATCCCGGCCTCGCCGCTGGTGACCATGGCGGCGCGGATGCTGTTCTCGGCGCGCCAGACGTACCGGACGGCCGGGTAGTCGGGCTTGCCGCCCCAGTAGCCGGGGAACCGGCCGAGCCGCAGGCTGATGCCGGTGTCCCAGTCGTCGATCTTGTAGGGGCCGGTGCCGACGGGCTCGCGCACCTTGGCCTTGGCGTTGGTGCCTTCCGGGACGATCTCCAGGAAGGACAGCCGGAGCGGGAGGATCGGGTCGGGCTCGGCTGTCTTCACGGTGAGGGTGCGGGCGTCGGGCGCGGACACCTCCAGCTTGCTGTCGGCGAAGACGTAGCCGTCGACGTTGCAGCCGAGCTTGGAGCCGACGGCGCGGGTGATGGTGTACGCGGCGTCCTTGGCGTCGAAGGCGGAGCCGTCGTGGAAGCGCACGCCGTCGCGGATGGTGAAGGTCCAGGTGCGGTCGTCGGTGGCCTTCCAGCCGGTGGCCAGCAGCGGCTTGAGCGCGCCGCTGGTCGGGTCGCGCTCCACCAGCGGCTCGGTGACGTTGGAGCGCACCACGACGCCGGTGGAGGTCAGCGAGGACTCGCAGGGTTCGAGGGTGGGCGGTTCCTGCTGCAGCACGATCTGCAGCGCGCCGTCGGCGCCGCCGGTCAGGGAGTCGCTGTTGGCGACGGTGCAGCCGGTTCCGGCCACCAGGCCGGCCAGGAGGACCGCCGCGGCGACCGCCGTGCGCCGCGAGGGGGCGCGCGGTGGGGGACAGGGTGGGAGTGCGGGCATTGCCTCTCCAGACAGGATGTGCCGAGAGCGCGAGACGTGCGGGCGGGCGGCGGACGCGCCCGGAGCACCGGACGCGGTTTCCGAACGATCGTCTACGAGGAGGAAAGTCGTCTCTATGGGTAGACGGACCTTAGAGTCACCGCTCTTCCGCCGTCAAGAGTCGTTCACCGCCCGTTCGAGCACGGCCGGGACCGGCACCGCCCCGCGGCCCACCAGGCGCAGCAGCGCCCGCAGCGCCGGGTCCTCGTTGCCCGTCCGCCACACGCTGTGCACCTCCACCAGATCCGGCGCGAGACCGTCGATGGCCAGGAACTCCAGGTTCGGCAGGCGCAGCACCGACGCCGAGCGCGGCACCAGCGCCGCCCCGACGCCCGCGTCCACCAGCGCCAGCAGGCTGTGCACCTGCCCCATCTGCTGGACGTAGCGCGGCGCCACGCCCGCGTCCCGGAACACGGTGATGACCAGCTCGTACAGGTAGCGGGCCTCGACCGGCGCGTAGGTGACCAGGTCGTGCGCGGCGATGTCGGCCAGCCGGGGCGTGCGGCCCGGCTCGGCCAGCGGATGCCCGCGCGGCACCGCCAGCACCAGCGGCTCGGCGAACACCAGCCGCGCGCTCAGCACGTCCGACCGGGGCACCCCGCGCGCCAGCCCCACGTCGATATCCCCCGCCAGCAGCGCGTCCACCTGGGCCCGGGTGACCATCTCCGACAGCACCAGGTCGACGCCGGGCAGGTGCTCGCGGGCGGCGGCGATCCACTGCCCCAGCACGGCCAGGGCCGACACGGCCGTGAACCCGATCCGCAGCGTGCCGCTGGTGCCCTGCGCGCTGCGCCGCGCCACCAGCACCGCCGCCTCGGCCTGGCTGAGCAGCCGCCGCGCCTCGGCGAGGAACGCCCGCCCGGCAGGGGTCGGGGCGGCGCCGGTCGGGGTGCGCTCCAGCAGCGTGACGCCCACGGCCCGTTCCAGCTTCTGGATCTGCCGGCTGAGCGGCGGCTGGGTCATGCGCAGCCGCTCGGCGGCCCGGCCGAAATGGCCCTCTTCGGCGACCGCGACGAAGCCGCGGAGCTGGTCGAGCGTGTACATGCACGAAAGGTATCAGCGCATGCCAAATACAACTTGGACAGGCATCATGCCCGCTCCTTAGCCTGAACGCGTCGCCCCCGCCCCCGGACCCTGGAGTTCAGTACAGATGACGAGATTCGCCCACGACGAGCTGAAGTCCGTGCTCGGGGCCGGGCTGCTGTCGTTCCCGGTGACCCACATGACCGACGGCCTCGACTTCGACGAGCCCGCCTACCGCGAGCACATCGGCCGGCTCGGCGGGTACCCGGCCGCCGGGCTGTTCGCCGCGGGCGGCACCGGCGAGTTCTTCTCCCTCACCCCCGCCGAGGTCGGACGGGTCGTGCGCGCCGCGGTCGCCGAGGCCCCCGAGGGCACGCCGATCATCGCGCCCGCCGGGTACGGCACCGCCATGGCCCGCGAGCTGGCCGCCGACGCCGAGCAGGCCGGCGCCGACGCGATCCTGCTGCTGCCGCCCTACCTGACCGAGGCGGGCCAGGAGGGCCTGGCCGCGCACGTCCGGGCGGTGTGCGCCGCCACCTCCCTCGGCGTGATCGTCTACCACCGGGCCAACGCCCAGCTCACCGTGGAGACCGTCGCGCGGCTCGCCGAGGAGTGCCCCAACCTCATCGGCTTCAAGGACGGCGTCGGCGACATCGAGCTGATGTCCAAGCTGTACGCCACCCTCGGCGACTCGCTGCTGTACGTCGGCGGGCTCCCCACCGCCGAGACGTTCGCGCTGCCCTACCTCGAACTGGGCGTCACGACCTACTCGTCGGCGATGTTCAACTTCGTCCCGGAGTTCGCGCTCGCCTTCTACGACGCCGTGCAGGCCCGGGACCGGGCCGAGGTCTACGGCAGGCTGGCCGAGTTCGTGCTCCCCTACCTCGACATCCGCAACCGGTGCGCCGGGTACGCGGTGTCGATCGTCAAGGCGGGGATGCGCGCCATCGGGCGCCCCGCCGGCCCGGTCCGGCCGCCGCTCACCGACCTCACCGAGGGCGAGCTGGCCGACCTCACCGAACTGATCAAGAAGGCGGCCCGATGAGCGCCCCCGGCCGGCCCGCCGGGCTGTACGGGTTCGACCCGCGCACCGGCGAACGGCTCGAACCCGCCTACCCCATCGCCACCCCGGACGACATCGAGCGCGCCCTCACCCTGGCCTGGGAGGCGTTCGGCACCTACCGCCGGACCGGCCTCAAGGCCCGCGCCGCGTTCCTGGACACCGCCGCCGACCGAATCAACGCGCTCGGCGACACCCTCACCGACCGCGTCATGGCCGAGACCGGCCTCCCCCGCGCCCGCGTCGAGAGCGAGCGCGCCCGCACCACCGGGCAGCTGCGGCTGTTCGCCTCCGTCGTGCGGGACGGCGACTGGCTCGGCGCCCGCATCGATCCCGCCCTGCCCGACCGGGCCCCGCTGCCGCGCCCCGACCTGCGGCAGCGCCGCGTCCCGCTGGGCCCGGTCGCGGTGTTCGCGGCCGGCAACTTCCCCCTCGCCTTCTCCGTCGCGGGCGGCGACACCGCCTCCGCGCTCGCCGCCGGCGCCCCCGTCGTGGTCAAGGCCCACCCGGCGCACCCCGGGACGAGCGAGCTGGTCGGCCGCGCCGTCCGCGAGGCGGTCGAGGAGCACGGGCTGCCCGAGGGCACCTTCTCCGTCCTCCTCGGCCACGGCCACGACCTCGGCACCCGGCTGGTCACCGACCCGCGCATCCGGGCCGTCGGCTTCACCGGCTCGCGCGGCGGCGGGCTGTCGCTGGTCGCCGCGGCCGCCGCCCGGCCCGTCCCGATCCCGGTGTACGCGGAGATGTCCAGCGTGAACCCGGTGTTCGTGCTGCCCGGGGCCCTCCGCGACTCCGGGGCCGAGCTGGGCGGGGCGTTCGTCGCGTCCCTCACCACCGGCGCCGGGCAGCTGTGCACCAGCCCCGGTCTCGTCTTCGTCCTGGACGGCGACGGCTTCGACGCGTTCGCGGACGCCGCCCTCGCCGCCGTCGCCGCCACCCCCGCCGCGCCGATGCTCACCGACGGGATCCGCGCCGCCTACGACGGCGGCACCGAGCGCCTGGCCGCCACCAAGGGCGTCAGGACGCTCGCGCGCGGCCTCGCCGACGGCGACATCGCCGTTTCGTGCCGCGCCGGCCTGTACCTCACCGACGACGAGACCTTCCTCGCCGAACCCGCCCTCCAGGACGAGATCTTCGGCGCCGCGTCCCTGATCGTCCGGGTCCGGGACGCGGAACGGCTGAAGGAGATCATCGCCTCCCTCGAAGGCCAGCTCACCGCCACCCTGCACCTCACCACCGACGATCACGGCCTCGCCGCCGAGCTGCTCCCCGAACTGGAACTGCTCGCGGGACGGGTGCTGGTCAACGGCTGGCCCACCGGCGTCGAGGTCGGCCACGCGGTCGTGCACGGCGGCCCCTACCCCGCCACCTCCGCGCCCGCCACCACCTCGGTCGGCACCCGCGCCATCGAACGCTTCCTGCGCCCGGTCAGCTACCAGAACGTCCCCGATGCCCTGCTGCCCGAGGAACTGCGCGAGGACAACCCGCTCGGCGTCCCGCGCCGCGTCGACGGGCGGAGGGGCTGACATGGGGGCACCCATCGTCACCGGGATGCGCGTCGTGCCGGTCGCCGGCCGCGACAGCATGCTGCTCAACCTCAGCGGCGCGCACGCCCCATTCTTCACCCGCAACATCGTCCTGCTCACCGACTCCGACGGCCGCACCGGCGCGGGCGAGGTGCCGGGCGGGGAGGCGATCACCCGGACCCTGGAGGAGTCCCGCGACCTGGTCGTGGGCCGCCCCGTCGCCGCCTACAACGGGGTGCTGGAGGAGGTCCGGCGGCGCTTCGCGCACCGCGACGCGGCCGGACGCGGCAACCAGACCTTCGACCTGCGCACCACCGTGCACGCCGTCACCGCCTTCGAGTCGGCGCTGCTCGACCTGCTCGGGCAGTACCTGGAGGTGCCGGTCGCCGACCTCCTCGGAGGCGGGCGGCAGCGCGACCGTGTCCCGGTGCTCGGCTACCTCTTCTTCATCGGCGACCGGAACCGCACCGACCTGGACTACCGCTCCGGCGAGAAGGACGACGACTGGTTCCGGCTGCGGAACGAGGAGGCGGTCACGCCCGAGGCGATCGTCGCGCTCGCCGAGGCCGCCCAGGCCCGGTACGGCTTCGCCGACTTCAAGCTGAAGGGCGGCGTGCTGCCCGGCCCCGACGAGGCCGCCGCCGTCACCGCCCTCGCCGAGCGCTTCCCCGGCGCCCGCGTCACCCTGGACCCCAACGGCGCATGGTCGCTGGCCCAGGCGGTCGAGCTGGCCCGCGACGGCGGGCTGCGGGACGTCCTCGCCTACGCCGAGGACCCGTGCGGCGCCGAACGCGGCTACTCCGGCCGCGAGGTCATGGCCGAGTTCCGGCGCGCGACCGGGCTGCGCACCGCCACCAACATGATCGCGACGGACTGGCGGGAGCTGGGCCACGCGATCACGGCGGGCGCGGTCGACATCCCGCTGGCCGACCCGCACTTCTGGACGATGGACGGCTCGGTCCGCGTCGCGCAGCTCTGCGACGCCTGGGGCCTGACCTGGGGCTCGCACTCCAACAACCACTTCGACGTCTCGCTGGCGATGTTCACCCACGTCGCCGCCGCCGCGCCCGGCGATATCACGGCCGTCGACACGCACTGGATCTGGCAGGACGGCCAGCGGCTCACCACCGCCCCGTTCGAGATCGCCGACGGCCACATCGCGGTGCCCGACCGTCCCGGCCTCGGCGTGGAGATCGACCCCGGCAGGCTGGAGGAGGCCCACCGCCTGTACCGTTCCGAGGGCCTTGGCGCCCGGGACGACGCCGCCGCCATGCGGTACCTGCTTTCAGGCTGGACCTTCGACCCGAAGCGCCCCGCACTAGATCGCGACTGACCGGAGTGGACATGGATCGTGTGTTGCAGGTCGGGCCGCTGCTGCCTTCCCTGGAGCGGAATCTGCGGGAGCGGTACGACGCCGTGCCGCTCGACGAGCAGGCCGGCGACTTCCTCGACCTTCACGGGGCGGAGTTCGCGGCCGTGGTGACCACGGCGCGGGTCGGGGTGGACCGGGCGCTGATGGACCGGCTGCCCGGGCTGCGGGTGATCGTGAACTTCGGCGTCGGGTACGACACGACCGATGTCGTGGCGGCGGCCGAGCGGGGGATCGCCGTCAGCAACACCCCCGACGTGCTCACCGACTGCGTCGCCGACACCGCCGTGGGCGGGCTGATCGACGTGATGCGGCGGTTCTCGGCGGCCGACCGGTTCGTGCGGCGCGGCGACTGGACGCGCGGCCCGTTCCCGCTGGCGGCGAAGGTGAGCGGGAAGCGGATCGGGATCCTCGGCCTGGGCCGGATCGGGCGGGCCGTCGCGCACCGCCTGGAGGGCTTCGACACCGAGATCGCCTACCACTCGCGCCGCCGGGTGGAGGGCGTGTCGTACGTCTGCGCGGAGTCGCCGGAGAAGCTGGCCGCCTGGAGCGACGCGCTGATCGTGGCGACGTCGGGCGGGGAGGGGACGCGCGGGCTGGTGTCGGCGGAGGTCCTGGAGGCGCTCGGCCCGGACGGCTACCTGGTGAACATCGCCCGCGGCAGCGTGGTCGACGAGCCCGCCCTGGTGGCGGCGCTGACCGGGGGGCGGCTCGCGGGCGCGGCCCTGGACGTGTTCGCCGACGAGCCGAACGTCCCGCCCGCACTCCTGGACCTCGACTCGGTGGTGCTGCTGCCGCACATCGCCAGCGCCACGCACGAGACCCGCGAGGCGATGGGCGAGCTGGCGCTGCGCAACCTGCGCCGGTTCCTGGAGGAGGGCCGGCTGGTCACCCCGGTTCCGCCTCCTAGAGGGCGGTGAAGCCGCCGCTCGATGAACGCCGGTGTGTCATTTCACCGCGGGCGCGTGCCTTGAGCGCTGTGCGGCGACGGTGTAGTGCGGGTCCATGGCGCTGACCCGTCCCGCCTCGAAGACGGCGAAGCGGGTGCACACGGACCCGGCGAGCAGGGCGGTTCCGGCGAGGGCCGCGCCGAGCCGGGAGCGTCCCGCGGCCAGTGCCGCACCGGCCGCGCCCGCCACGGTGAGGGCCTCCGCCATGCGCGTCAGCGCGGCGCCCCGGCCGGTGCGGTACGGCTCGGCCAGCGGCCCCAGCCGCCGCCGCATCAGGTTCCCCGCCGCCAGCTCCAGCGCCGCCCCGAACACCGCGGACGCGCGCGCCGGGGCGGTCTCGTGCACCGGGGCCGCCAGCAGGCCCAGCCCGGACGCGGCCGCCGCACCCGACCCGACGAACACGAACGGCAGCTCGCGGTGCGCCTCATGCCAGGTGGGCGTGGCCGTGTCGGCGATCAGCACCGAGGTGTAGGACGCCACGGCGGCGCCCGACAGCGCGGCCCAGCCGGTGGCGGCCCGGCCGATCCTCCGCTGGAGGGCGTGGAAGGCCGTCCCGCTGCGCAGGAACAACCCGGCAGTGTCGGCGACGGCGGCGACCCCGGCGGCCGGACCGTACCCGACCAGGATCCAGGAGCCCATGCTCATCGGCGAGGTCGGCTTGAAGACCCGCAGCATGTTCGCGAACCGCTCCGGGCGGCCCAGGTCGTGCACGAGCAGGGCCGTGGACAGCGAGATCGCCGTCAGGGCCCCGATCTTCGCGCTCCGTGCCAGCGCCGGGCGCCCGGTCAGCTCCGCCCCGGCGGCCATCACCGAGGAGCCGCCCGCCAGCCCGCCCAGGAACAGGTACCCGGCGATGTCGCGGCCCGACCAGGTCGGCGGCTTGACGATCGGCCTGCCGTAGTACGAGCCGAACTCGGCCTCGGGCACGACGGTCCGCTCGCCCTTCCGGCGGCGCGGCGGGCGCGGACGCTCGTACCCGCCGCGCTCCCCCGGCACGGCCTCCCGGCCGGGACGCTGCCCGCGTTCCCCTTTGCGGGTGACCTCGGCCTCGCTCATCCCCGCCTCCTCGTGAACAGGTTCGCCGCCGCGATACCGCCCAGCAGGGTCAGGGCCGCGACGCCCGCGTGCCGCCACATCGATCCCAGGTCCCGGGTGGTGACGACGGGGTCGGGCGGCAGCCCGTACACCTCGGGCTCGTCCAGGAGCAGGAAGAAGGCGCCGTCGCCTCCCACGCCGTCGTCGGGGTCATGGCCGTAGAGGCGGGCGTCCTCGACCCCGGCCTCGTGCAGCTGCTCCACCCTCGCCGCGGCCCGCTCACGCAACTCGTCCAGGGGGCCGTACTGGATGGAGTCGGTGGGGCACGCCTTGGCGCACGCCGGCTCCATGCCGTCGGAGATGCGGTCGTAGCACATCGTGCACTTCCACACCCGGCCGTCGTCCTTGCGCTGGTCGATGACACCGTACGGGCAGGCTGGCACGCAGTAGCCGCAGCCGTTGCAGATGTCCTCCTGGACGACCACCGTGCCGTACTCGGTACGGAAGAGGGAGCCGGTGGGGCACACGTCCAGGCAGGCCGCGTGCGTGCAGTGCTTGCACACGTCGGAGGCCATCAGCCAGCGGAACTCGCCCCGGTCCTCCCCGTCCATGGTCGCGGCGCCGTCCCCTGGGGCACGGGCGGCGGCCTCTGCCGTGAGGCCGAGCAGGTCCACGTCGCTGTAGTCGCCGTGCTCCACCCCGGGGTCCTGGAAGCCCAGCGGTTTGCGCTGCTCGATGAACGCCACGTGCCGCCAGGTGTTCGCGCCGAGCCCCTGGGTGTTGTCGTAGGACATCCCCGTGAACGTCAGGCCGTCCTCAGGGATGGCGTTCCACTCCTTGCAGGCGACCTCGCACGCCTTGCAGCCGATGCACACCGAGGTATCGGTGAAGAACCCCATGCGGGGCGGATGCTCGCGGTGACCCGCGTCGCCCGCGACATCGGCCAGCGGCCCCGCCAATCTGCCCATCGTCAAACCCCCATACCCGTGTCCGCCGTGATCCCCGCCCTGCGCTGGTAGTCGAGCACCAGTTCCGGAAGCGCCGGCCCCCGCGGACGGCGCCCGGAACGGATGTCGGCCGACATCGCCTTGACCTCCTGGATGTGCACGTTGGGGTCGAGCGCGATCGAGGCCAGCTCGTTGGCCGCGTCGCCCCTGCTGTAGCCGTTGGGCCCCCAGTGGAAGGGCAGCCCGATCTGGTGGACGGTGCGGCCCTGCACCCGCAGCGGCGCGATCCGGTCCGTCACCAGCACCCGCGCCTCGATGGCGTTGCGGGCGGTGATGATGGTCGCCCAGCCCCCGTGCGTCAGATCGCGCTCGGCGGCCAGCTCCGGCGACACCTCGCAGAAGAACTCCGGTTGCAGCTCGGCCAGGTAGGGCGTCCAGCGGCTCATCCCGCCCGCGGTGAAGTGCTCGGTGAGCCGGTAGGTCGTAACGACGTACGGGAACACCTCCGCGCCGTGCTCGGAACCGCTCGGGTGGAGCCGGTTGTGCTCGCTGGGGAGAAGGTGCCGCACGGGGTTGCGCCGCTGCCCGTACAGCGGGTTGTCGAACGGGGAGTCCTGCGGCTCGTAGTGCGTGGGCAGCGGGCCGTCCACCAGCCCGGCCGGGGCGAACAGCCACCCCTTGCCGTCGGCCTGGAGGATGAACGGGTCGTCGCCGGCCAGCGCGGCCGGGCCCACCGAGTCCGCGGCGGGACGGAACGACGGCTCCCTGTCCGGCGGGAAGTCGGGCACGTCGTGCCCCGTCCACCGGCCCTGCTCCGCGTCCCACCAGACGAGCGCCTTGCGTTCGCTCCACGGCACGCCCTCGGGGTCGGCGGAGGCGCGGTTGTAGAGGACGCGCCGGTTGGACGGCCACGCCCAGGCCCACTCGGCGGCGATCCAGTCCTGTTCCGAGCCCGGCCTGCGGCGCGCGGCCTGGTTCACCCCGTCGGCGTACACGCCGCAGTAGATCCAGCAGCCGCAGGAGGTCGACCCGTCGTCCTTGAGCTGGTCGTAGGACGACAGGTGCGCGCCGCCGGCGTCGTAGCCGTTGATCTCGGCGAGCACGGCGGCGGCCGACGGCTCCTCGTGCGGCCCCGCCACCGGGTACTCCCAGGCGAGGTCCAGCACCGGCCGGTCGCGCTCGTGCGTGGAGCCTTCGAGCTTCTCCCTGATGATGCGGCCCAGGTGGTACATGAACCACAGGTCGCTGCGGGCGTCGCCGTCCGGGTGCACGGCGGTGTGGTGCCACTGGAGCGTCCGGTTGGTGTTGGTGAAGGTGCCTTCCTTCTCGATGTGCGCGGCGGCGGGGAAGAAGAAGACCTCGGTCGCGTTGTCCTCGGTGCGCAGCTCCCCGGTCTCCACCTCCGGGCCGTCCTTCCACCAGGTGGCGCTCTCGATCAGGGAGAAGTCCCGCACCACCAGCCAGTCCAGGTTGGCCATCCCGAGCCGCTGCACCTTGGCGTTGGCCGAGCCCACGGCCGGGTTCTCCCCCATCAGGAAGTAGCCCTTGCACTTGCCGTCCATCATGGCCATGGCCGTGTCGTAGGTGCTGTGGCTGCCGGTCAGGCGCGGCAGGTAGTCGAAGCAGAAGTCGTTGTCGGCCGTGGCGTTCTCGCCCCACCATGCCTTGAGGAGGCTGACCGTGTACGCGCGCATGTTGCCCCAGTAGCCCTTGCGCGCCGCGTCCGCCCGGACGAAGTCGTCCAGGGTCTGGTGCTGGTGGGCGTGCGGCATGGGGATGTAGCCGGGCAGCAGATCGAACAGGGTGGGGATGTCGCTGGACCCCTGGATGCTGGCGTGCCCCCGCAGCGCCTGGATGCCCCCGCCCGGGCGGCCGATGTTGCCGAGCAGCAGTTGCAGGATGCTGGCCGTGCGGATGTACTGCGAGCCCACGGTGTGCTGCGTCCAGCCCACCGCGTACGCGAAGGCGCTCGTACGGTCACGCCCCGAGTTGCGCACCAGGGCGTCGCACACCTTGGCGAACAGCTCGGGCGGCACCCCGCACACCCGCTCGACCATCTCCGGGGTGTAGCGGGAGAAGTGCCGCTTCAGCACCTGGAACACGCAGCGGGGGTCGGTGAGGGTCTCGTCCGTGCGCGGCTTGCCCTTCCCCAGCGCGGCGCCTCCGGCGCCATGGCTCTCGCCCCGTCCGGCCGCCCGTATGGAAGCGCCTCCCCCGGTGCGCCGCTCGTAGTCGGCGTCGCGTTCCCCGGCGGCGGCCACCACGTCCAGGCCCTCGTAGCGCCAGGTGTCGAAGTCGTAGTGCCGCGTCTCCTCGTTCAGGCCGGAGAACAGGCCGTCCAGGTCCTCGGTGTCGCGGAAGTCCTCCCGCAGGATCGTCGAGGCGTTGGTGTAGGCGAGCACGTACTCGCGGAAGTACGACTCGGTGCTCAGGACGTGGTTGATGATGCCGCCCAGGAAGGCGATGTCCGATCCGGCCCGCAGCGGCACGTAGATGTCGCTGACCGCGCTCGTACGGGTGTACCTGGGGTCGACGTGGATGATCGTGGCACCCCTGGCCTTCGCCTCCATCACCCACTGGAACCCCACCGGATGCGCCTCGGCGTAGTTCGACCCCTGGATGACGATGCAGTCGGAGTGCTGGAGGTCCTGCATGAACGTCGTCGCCCCGCCGCGACCGAACGAGGTCCCCAGGCCCGCGACGGTGGAGCTGTGGCACACGCGCGCCTGGTTCTCCACCTGCACCACGCCCAGCGCGGTGAGGAGCTTCTTGATGAGGTAGTTCTCCTCGTTGTCCAGGGTCGCGCCGCCGAGGCTGGCGATGCCCAGGGTCCGCCTGACGCGGGTGTCGCCGGACTCCCACTCCCAGGTGTCCGCACGGGTCTCCAGGACCCGGTCGGCGACCATCTCCATGGCGGTGCCGAGGTCCAGGCGCTCCCAGTCCTTGGCGTAGGGCCGCCTGTAGAGGACCGAATGCTCGCGGGAGGGTCCCGTCGTCAGCTGGAGGGTGGCCGATCCTTTGGGGCACAGGCGTCCCCTGCTGATGGGCGAGTCGGGGTCGCCCTCGATCTGGACGACCTTCTCGTCCTTGACGTACACCTGCTGGCCGCAGCCGACGGCGCAGTACGGGCAGACCGACTTCACCACGCGGTCGGCCGTGGCGGTCCTCGCCTCCAGAGCCGCCGTCCGCGCCGACTCGGCGGCGGCGCCGCGGCCCAGCCGGTCGCCGCCGGTCAGCTGCCGGTAGACGGGCCATCCTTCGATCCACGTCCGCACACCCACGAGCACCCTCCCCCAAGACCCATTCGGGCGGTGCTCGGGCCACTACCCGCCGCGCGGGCTTCAAACATGCGCGGCGGCGAAGGGGTGTCCGGCGGCCGGTCTAGTAGTCGAACCAGGCCGACATCCTCGCGCCGAACATCATGTCTCCCTCCAGCTTGATCTTCCCACTGGTGAAGGCGGTGACGGCGTTCAGCCTGCCGGCGCACACCCGCAGCAGGTCCGGCGCGGAGATCCTGAGGGAGACCTGGGCGCCCGTGAGCGCGCCGCGCTCGCCCCGCGCCCGCCCGTCGGCGATCACCACGTGGTAGGTGTACACGCCGGTCGGGGTCCGCACACTCCACTGGACGGTGCCCGCGGCGCCGCCCGCCCGCTCGGGGACGAACCGCTCCCCCATGATCCGGAAGACCCGGTCGAGGATCTCCGGCGCCCCGGCGGCGGCCACGACCTCCTCGATCCCGGCGTCGTCGTCCATGCCGGGCGCGTCCAGCAGCGCCCGCAGCCGCTCGGGGCCGTCGATGCGGTCGAGGAACCTCCGCACGCCCTCGGCGTCGGTCAGGTCGGGCAGGGCGATCTCGCTCACTCCGGGATCCTTTCTGGTCACCCGTCCCGGACGCGCGGGCGACCTCCTCGCGCGGCCGAGGCCGGAGGGATGCGTCGCCAATGTCGCCCACCACGCCGGCCGGAGGTAACGGGCGGAGACCAAAAGATCAAGAGAGTCTTTAGCAGCCGGCCACAGAAGCGGAGGCGGCGGGAAACGGCCGGACCCCGGCTAGGTGATCATCGGGGCCAGGTAGCGGCGGGCGAACGCGCGGGCGCCCTCGTCGTCCAGCGGGATGTGGCCGACGGGGGTGAGCAGCAGGGAGTGCGTCAGCCGGACCAGGATCTCGGCGACCACCTCGGCGTCGAAGTCGCCCGCGGCGCCCTGGCGCTGCGCGGCGCGCAGGCGGCGGGCCAGGTAGCCGCGGGCGGCGGCCAGCAGCGGCCCCGCCCGGTCGGCCGCGTGCGGGAGCAGCAGCTCGGGCTCCAGCACCATGAGCCGGTTCACCAGGCGCTGCTCCCGGCTGATCCGCAGCGTGGTCACGAAGCCCTCGACCAGGCGTTCCTCCAGGGTCGTGAACGCCGCCACCGAACGGTCCAGCTCGCCGAAGAAGCGCCGGGCCTCGCGCAGGAGCACCCCGGTGACCAGGTCGTTCTTGCCGGGGAAGCGCCGGTAGATGGTGGCGCGGCCGAGGCCGGAGGCGCGGGCGACGTCGTCCATGGTGGTACGGCGCAACCCGAAGGTCGCGAACAGCTCCAGCGCGGCGTCCAGGATCCGGTCGGCCTGCGGCCCGCCCGACCCGTCCGGCTCGGGCGGGCCGGTGAGCAGGCCGCGCAGCAGAATGTCGACGGGCCCCTCCTCCGGAGCGGGGCCGTCGTCCGGGTCCTGGCCTGGACCCTGGCCTGCGGCGTCGGATTCTCGGGTCATGACGCCCCGACCCTAGCGGCCCCGCCGGGCCCCGCGCATCGCACGCGCCGCGATCGGCGAGTAGCGGAGGCTGTCGATCATCACCGTGTCGGCCGCCCGCATCGACCGGGCGAACGCGCGGAAGCGCAGCTCGTCGAGGGTCGTCCAGCGCAGCCCGAACCGCTCCCGCAGGACGGGCGGCAGCGCGCCCACGCCGGCCCTGCGGAGCAGGACGGTGGGCGGCAGCGCGATCCCGGACCAGGCGAAAACCGGCAGCGGCCAGCGCGGCGGGGGCGGCAGCGGCCTGCGGTCGAGGTCGATGAGGAGCCGGACGGTGTCGTTGTACTCCAGCCGCTCCTCGACCATCGCGTCGAAGTAGCGGCGGAAGGCGTCCGGATCGGCGGGGAGGTGGCGTTCGGTGATCCCGAGCGCCAGGGCCAGCTCCCGCCACTCGCCGAAGAGGGCGCGCTCGCGGCCGGGGGTGAGGGGCCGTCCGAACAGCTCCTGGGTCTGCACCATGCCGTGGAAGAGGGTGGCGTGGACCCACAGGTAGGCCTCGGGGTTGAGGGCGTGGTAGCGGCGGCCCCGCGCGTCGACGCCCTTGATGTCCTTGTGGATCTCGCGGAGCCGGGCGGCCTCGCGCCGGCCGCGCTCGTCGCCCCGGTAGCCGAGGAAGTCGATCGTGGACTCGATGGTGCGGACGAGGCGCCCCCAGCGGTCCTCCAGGAAGCCGGAGTGGTCGGCGACGCCGGCGCCGACCACGGGATGGGCCACCTGGAGGAGCAGCGTGGCGCGGGAGGTGAGCGTGCCACGCCAGTCCCCCGCGTAGCGCCAGGTCAGGGAGTCGGGGCCGGGGATGCTCCCGGCGGGACGGCGCGGGCCGTCCGCCGGGTCGCTCGCCGGGGCGTCGTGTACGCCGAGGCCGGTCATCCGGATCACCACCGATGAGACGATTACACGATTTTCGTATCACCATCTCATGGCGGGGCGCACGCGTCCAGGCGCGGGCGCGTAGCTCGGAGCGCGGCCCAGAGGGCGGCTCAGAGGGCGGGCAGCAGTTTGGCCGGGGTGATGGGCAGATCCCTCACCCGCACCCCGGTGGCGTGGTGGACGGCGTTGGCGACGGCCGCCGCCGCGCCCACGATGCCGATCTCCCCGATCCCCTTGGACCCCATCGGATTGAGATGCGGATCGTCCTCCTCGATCCACACCGCCTCGATGTCGAGCACGTCCGCGCACGCGGCCACGTGGTACTGGGCCAGGTCCCGGTTGACGAAGTCGCCGAACGCCTCGTCCATGACGCTCTCCTCCATCAGCGCCATGCCGAGGCCCATCGTCATCCCGCCGATGAACTGCGAGCGCGCCGTCTTCGGGTTGACGATCCGGCCCGCCGCGAACACGCCCAGCATGCGCCGCACCCGGATCTCGGCCGTGTCGGCGTCCACCTCGACCTCGGCGAACTGCGCGCCGAACGCGTGCCGGGCGAACTTCTCCTGCGCCCGGACCTCCTCGGCGGTGTCCACCGACACCTCCACGCCCTCGGGCGCGGTCAGCACGGCCTCGCACGCCCGGACGACCGCCGTCCCCCACCCGGCGGTGCCGCCCGACCCGCCCGCGACCGACGCGCTGGGCAGGTCGCTGTCCCCGATCTCCACGGTGACCCGGGACGGCTCCACGCCCAGCGTCTCGGCGGCGATGATCGTGAGCGTGGTGCGGGCGCCGGTGCCGATGTCGGCGGCGGCGATCCGCACCGTGAAGCGCCCGTCCGGCTCGCGCCGCGCCGAGGCTTTGTTGGGGCTGCGGTACCCCGGATAGGTGGACGCGGCCACGCCCATCCCCACCAGCTTGCGGCCCCGCAGCCCGCGCCGCTCCGTCGGCGTGGACGCGTGCGGCACCGCCGCGCGGCCGGCCCAGCCGAAGCGGGCGGCGCCCTCCCGCAGGCAGGCCACCAGGTTGCGGGAGCTGAACGGCAGGCCGCTGACCGGCTCGGTGTCCGGCTCGTTGCGGATCCGCAGCTCGATCGGGTCGACTCCGGCGGCGTAGGCCAGCTCGTCCATCGCGCACTCCAGCGCGTACATCCCCGGCGTCTCCCCGGGCGCGCGCATCCACGACGGGGACGGTACGTCCAGCCGGTTGAGGCGGTGCGAGGTGAGCATGTTCGGCGCCCCGTACATCACCCGGGTGGGCGTCGCCGTCTGCTCAGCGAACTCCCGCACGGTCGAGGTCTGCTCGACGACCTCGTGCAGCACCGCGCCCAGGCGGCCCTCCGCGTCGGCCCCCAGCCGCAGCCGCTGGATCGTCGGCGTGCGGTACCCGGTGGTCGCGAACATCTGCTGGCGCGTGACCGCGTACTTCACCGGACGGCCCGTCACCCGCGCCGCCATCGCGGCCAGGACGACGTTCGGCCGCGGCGTCCCCTTCGACCCGAAGCCTCCGCCCACGTGCGGCGACACCACGCGCACCCGGGACGGGTCCAGGTCGAACAGCCGGGCGAGGGTGTCCCGCACCATCGACGCGCCCTGGTTGGAGTCGTAGACCACCAGGCGGCCGTCGTCGCCCCACAGCGCCAGCGAGGTGTGCGGCTCCATCGGGTTGTTGTGCTGCGCCGGGGTCGTGTACGTGGCGTCCACCTGCACGGCGCACGCCGAGAACGCGCCCACCGGATCGCCGTGTTCGGTATCGGCCGGGAAGACCGGGTTCACCTTGTCCGGCTTGTAGAGCGTGGGATGGTCGACGCTGAGCCGCACGTCGTGCGGCTCGGCGTCGTACTCGACGCGCAGGAGCCGGGCCGCCTCCTGGGCCGTCTCCAGGGTCTCGCCCACGACGGCGGCCACAAGCTGCCCGCGGTAGGACACCTCGCGGGACTGGAAGAGGGCCAGCTCGCCGTCGTCCACCGGCTTGAGCGCGGGCGCGTTCTCGCACGACAGGACGGCCAGCACCCCGGGCAGCCCCAGCACCTCCTCCGCCGCCACGGACCTGATCCGGCCCTTGCCCACGTTGGCCTGCACGGCGAAGGCGTAGGCCACGCCCTCCACCGGGTACTCGAACGCGTAGCGGGCCCGGCCGGTCAGCTTGTCGTGTGCCTCGATCCGATCCAGCGCCGTCATGCGCCCTCCCCCTGCGGCTCGGCCAGCTCGGTCAGCGTCCGTACGATCAGGTTGCGCGCCAGCCGCACCTTGTAGGCGTTGTCGCGCAGCGGCTCGGCGGCCTCCAGCTCGGCCTCGGCGGCACGGATGAAGTCCTCCTCGGCCGCGGCCCCGCCGCGCAGCCGCTCCTCGGCCCGCCACGCCCGCCACGGCTTGTGGGCGACGCCGCCCAGCGCGATCCGGCAGTCCCGGACGGTGCCGTCGGCCGCCACGTCCACGGCCGCCGCGATCGACACCAGCGCGAACGCGAACGACGCCCGCTCCCGGACCTTGCGGTACCGGGACGGCATCCCGAGCGGCGCCACCTCGACCTCGGTGATCAGGTCGCCGGGCTCCAGCGTCGTGTCGCGCTGCGGCTCGGACCCGGGCAGCCGGTAGAGCGCCGCCCCGTCGCCCGCGTCCACGAGCGGAAGCTCCCGGTCGCCCGCCCGGCCCCGGACGCGGACACGCGCGTCCAGCGCCGCCAGCGCGACCGCCATGTCGGACGGGTGCGTCGCCACGCACTCCCGCGAGTGCCCGAGGATCGCCAGGTTGCGGTGCTCGCCCTCGCGGGCCGGGCAGCCGGTGCCGGGCCTGCGCTTGTTGCACGGCTTGGCGATGTCCTGGAAGTAGGAGCACCGGGTGCGCTGGAGCAGGTTGCCGCCGACCGTGGCCATATTCCGGATCTGCCCGGACGCCCCGGCCAGCACGGCCTGCGCCAGCATCGGGAACCGCTCCCGGACGGCGCGGTGCGACGCCAGGTCGCCGTTGCGGACCGCGGCTCCGATGACCAGCCCGCCGTCACCGGCCGGACGCTCCCTGACCTCGCCGTACGGCAGGCCCGTGACGTCCACCAGCAGGCCCGGCTCGGCCACGCCCAGCCGCATCAGGTCGACCAGGTTGGTGCCGCCGCCCAGGTAGAGGGCGTCGTCACCGTGGAGGGCGAGGGCGTCATCGGCGGTGCCCGCGCGCTCGTACACGAACGGCCTCATGACGGCACCCCCGCTCCCTGGCGGTCGCCGGCGGGCCGGGCCGCGGCGCCGGCCCCGGCGGCCTGCCGGATCGCGGCGACGATGTTGACGTACGCGCCGCAGCGGCACAGGTTGCCGCTCATCCGCTCGCGGATCTCGGCGTCGGTGAGCTCCGCGCCGGCCGCCAGATCTGTATCGCCCGTGGGGGGCCGACCCCCCACACCCCCCGCGCGGTCCAGAGTGACCGCGCTCGGGGCCCCTTCGGCGATCTCCTCCAGCATCCCGGTCGCCGAGCACAGCTGGCCGGGCGTGCAGTAGCCGCACTGGAACGCGTCGCACTCGGCGAACGCCTCCTGGAGCGGCGCGAGCCGGTCGCCGTCCGCGGCCAGGCCCTCGACGGTCACGATCTCGGCGCCGTCGTGCGCCACGGCCAGGGCCAGGCAGCCGTTCACGCGCCGCCCGTCCAGCAGGACGGTGCACGCGCCGCACTGGCCGTGGTCGCATCCCTTCTTCGCGCCGGTCAGGCCGAGCCGTTCGCGGAGCACGTCCAGCAGGGACGAGCGGGTGTCGACGGCGATCCGGTGCTCGCGGCCGTTCACGGTCAGGGTGATCTCGGCGGACACGGGGCGCGCGACCGCCGGCCGGGGCGGGCCCGGCTGCTCAGGGCTCTCCATGGTCGCGTCCCTACCCGCGATCGCCCGGGTGACCCACGGCCCGGGCACCGTTCGGGCACCGGCCGCGACCGCCGTTCCGGGCGCGGATCGCGGGCGCCGGGCAGGGGTGCCGGGCGAGGGTGCCCGGGGCGGGCGTCAGCCGCCGTCGGCGAGGATCTCGGCGACCTGGCGGGCGGTCTCGGTGGGCAGCGGGGAGGGCAGTCCGCGCCAGCGCCGCGCGGCCACCACCGCGGCGTAGCCGGCGCCGCCCGCGTACGCGGCGGCGGCGACGAACGCGGCGGCCTCCGGCGGCAGCTTGCGCTCCAGCATCAGCAGGTTGAACCGGTACGTGGCGGCCGTGGCGAGCAGGCCCAGGGTCCCCGCCAGCGCCCCGTACCGTACGGCGGGCACGCGCTGCCGCGCCTTGGACCACATCTCGCGCTGGGCCGCGTCCATGACGGAGCGGGCGACGACCAGCGTCTCCTCGGCTGACTCGGCCATGTCCCGCCCTTTACCCCTAAGAAAGGGATGAACACCACCGACCATCCCATGACTCGCAACCCCCGACTTCGGCGGCTTCACCGACATTCTTGTGTGAGATGAGTTACAAGTGATTCGAGGGATGTTGTTGGAGAAGGCGGGGGTCGCATGGAGGTTTCCGACCAGTTGCTGGACATCCGGACGCGCTTTCCCGAGGGTGCCACGCCCGCCCTGGCCCGGTCGCTGCGCAAGTACGTGCCGGGGATCGTCGAGGAGGCGGTGGCGGAGATCGAGCGCGTCGTGCCCGAATACGCCCGCCCGCACGACAGCCGCTACTCCGAGGTGCTGGCACTGGCCACCGAACGGTCCATCGGGCATTTCGTCGACCTCATCGCCGAGCCCGCGACCTCCTCCGCCGAGATCATGGAGTTCTTCCGGGAGATCGGGGTCGGCGAGGCCCGGGAGGGCCGCAGCCTCGACCCGCTTCAGGCCGCGCTGCGCACCGGCGCCGGGGTCGCGGTGCGGCGCCTCACCGAGGCCTCCGAACGCACCAGCCACCTCGTCACCGCGAGCATGATCGCCCAGGTGGCGCAGGCGGTGCTGTCCTACCTGGACCGGCTGGCCGCGGTGGTCTCCGAGGGCCACGCCGAGGTGGCGGCGCGCGCGGTCGGCGAGCGGCAGAACCGCCGCCGCGCCCTCCTCGAACTGCTGATCGCCGAGCCCGCGCCGCGGCCGGCCGACCTCCGGGAGCCCGCCCGCCGGGCCGAGTGGCAGCTCCCCCGCACCGTCGCCGCGGTCGCGCTCGGGGAGCCGCACCCGGACGCGCACCCGCCCTCGCTGCCCGACGAGATCCTGCCGGGCCTGCACCTGGAGCGGCCGTGCCTGATCGTGCCGGACCCGGCCGGGCCCGGACGGCAGCAGCTGCTGCGCTCCGGGCTGCGCGACCGGCCGGCCGCGCTGGGCCCCACGGTCGCGCTGACCGAGCTGGCCAAGTCGCTGCGCTGGGCCCGGCAGGCCCTCGATCTGGCGGCGAGCGGCGTCATCGACCACGACGGGCTGGTGCCGGCCGAGCGCCACATCCCGATCCTGGTGATGATGCAGGACCGGGAGCTGCTGGAACGCGCCGCGTCCCGGCGGCTGGCGCCGCTGATGAAGCTGCGCCCGGCGCAGCGCTACCGGCTCGCGCAGACGCTCCTGGTCTCGCTGGAGTGCGGGTTCAACGCCACGCAGGTGTCGATCCGGCTCCAGGTCCACGCGCAGACGATCCGCTACCGGGTGCGGCAGCTGGAGGCCTTCTTCGGCGACGACATCTACGACCCGGCGCAGCGGCTGGAGTTCCACATGCTGCTGCACGCCTGGCTCGCCACCCACCGCGCCGCGGGCGACGGCTGAGCCTCCCGTGTCAGCCGAAGCGCTCGATGAAGGGGCGCCAGCCGGTGCTCTCGTAGCCGACCGCCCACATCGAACGGGTCCCCGGGATGGGGGCGATGTCGGTGACCTGCGCCGTCAGCCGCTGCCCTTCGTAGGTGCGCTCCGGGCCGAGGACGGACGTCCAGGTGGCGCCGTCCCAGTGCAGGTAGCCCGCGAAGCCCGTGGTGGCCTCGGCGAGGTGGCCGAGCCAGAGGCCGCCGTGCCCGTCGGACACCAGCGACCCGGTGTAGGGGTAGGGGAACATCCCGTACCGGGGCACCCGGGTGATCTGCGACCAGGTGGTGCCGTCCAGGTGCCAGAGGTGCTCCCCCAAGTACGCCCAGGCGCTCGACCGCGACACCGGGAGCAGGCTCATCTTCTGCTGGGAGTGGAGTCCGGGGAACTCGTGGCGGTGCCATGCGCGGCCGTCCCAGTTCAGGGTGAAGACCGGGCCTCCGGAGGGCGGCATCACGCCGACCCACACGTTCCGGCGCGAGCGGACCGCGATCGCCGTGAGGAAGTCGTCACCGGTCAGCGGTGAATCCGCGCGTTTCCAGGCGCCCCGTTGGAAGCGCAGCAGGGCGTTCGAGCCGGGGACGTCGCGGGGGCCGTTGACGATCGCCCAGGCGGTCCCTCCCGGCTCGGCGGCCACACCCGGCCAGATCGGGGCCGGGCCCTCGACCGGCAGCGGCACGGCCCGCCAGCGGACGCCGTTCCAGTAGAGCGAGGCGGGGACCTGGTCGCGCAGCCCCATCCCGACGATCCAGGCGGCACGCGGGCCGGCCGCGGCCAGGTCCATGTACCAGTTCCACTGCATGGGCGGGACGGGCTCGGTGCGCCAGGCCCGGCCGTTCCAGTGCAGGACGCCGGTGACGTCCGCCGGGGCCCAGGAGTGCTGGCCGATGGCGAAGGCGGAGCGGCGCGTGGGTGCGGCCACGGCCCACATGTGCGGGGTGGTGCCGTCGGGGAGCGGCACGTTCGTCCAGGTCCCGGGTGGGGGCGCGGCGCTCGCGGCGGATCCGGCGAGGGCCTCGGCCCCGGCCAGCGCGACGCCGGTGCCCAGTGCCACGCCGAGCGCGCGCCTTCGGGAGAGGTCGGGACGGGACGTGCTCGGTCGGTCGGCCACGGCGTCTCCTCGGTGCGGCAGGCCCCCGGATCGCGAAACCTCGCCAGCATATGCTGGTGAGATCAGGGGGCGAAGGGCGCGACCGCACCCGGCCAGCCCGGCCGGATGTGGTCGCCCGGGCACCTCCGGCCGAGCGGGTCGAGCCGGCCGGGCCGCCGGACGAGCCCGCCCGCGCCGCGGCGGATCGCCGCGGCGCGGGCGCCGTCAGGAGCCGCCGAAGAGCCGGTCGTACCGGTTGCGGAGCGAGTCGGGCTGCTGCGCGGGTTCGGCCGCGGCGCCGTTCGGCAGCGCGGGCTCCAGCGGCGCCCCGGCCCCGTTCCCGGCCGCGACCGGCTCGCGCTCCGCGTCCTGCGGCGCGCCGTCCTGCGACCACCACCCGGCGGGCAGGGCCTGGACGGGCTGCTCCTCCATGGCCCGTTCCACCGCGGGCGCCTCCACCGCGGACGGCTCGGCGGCCGCCTGGTCCACGGTCACCGATCCGGCCCCCGCCGGCTCGGCGGCGGCCTGGCCACGCCTGCCGCGCCGGCCCTGCGCCGCCCGCTCCCGGCCCCGCGCGTTGTTCGGGTTCATCAGCGTGACCTGCTTGATCACGCTGAGCGAGATGACCAGCCCGGCGATCGCCGCCACCGGGGGCAGCGCGGCGGTCAGGTGGTCGGCCACGCTCGCGCGCTCACCGACATGTCCCGCGTTGCACAGCACCGAGACGCTGAGCCCGGTCAGGCTGACCGTCCAGGCCAGCACCCGCACCCGGATCGGCCACAGGTACAGCGCCGACAGCAGCAGGGTCAGCTCCCCTGCCGCGATGAACGCGTCCACCTGGAGCGGCCATATGTCCGCCCACACCCCGGTCACCCGGTGCTGCTCGGCCCACTTGCGCAGGCCGTTGTAGGACTCCGCGAAGGCCGTGACGCTCGCGGCCATGACGATCAGGCCGAGCATCCACAGCGCCGGGTACCCCCGGCGAATATCGTTCACGGGGGCGGAAAGGGGGCTCATGTCGGGGATATCCCTTTCTGGAGTTCACTGCACCGGTCCGGTAGGGCGCCGCTCCCCATGCGACACGTTAAGCAAGCTGCTACCAGTCGGTAATTCCATAATGTAATGAACTCCTCACCCCAAATCAGGACTGAGACTCCCATCACGCCACCTTTCCCGGCTGCGCGCGGAGCCGCCCGAGGCCGCCCGGGGACGGCCCCGCGACCCGCCGGTCTAGACCATTTTGCGGAAAGGGGCGGGGTATCCGGGAAGATCTACTCCTCCGGAGCGTTGACCGGAGAGCGCATACCACGCGCGCCCATCTCTCTAAGGAGGACGGCGACAACCGTGAGCACCTCTCTCGCCAATCCCCGTCGTACCCAGCTCGCCTCCTGGCCCACCCAGGGCACGGAGCGCCCGGAACAGGAGCGGCAGGCCGCGCCCGCCGACTCCACCGCGTCCGCGGCCGACGAACAGGGCACGGGCCAGTGACGCGGGGGCCGCGGCGGCCGCCCTCGCGGCGGCCTCCGCGGCCCCCAGCCCGTCATACGGCGCGCCGGCCGATGCCCAGAGCAGCGAGAGCGGCTACGGCACGCCGGTGGTGAGGACGTCCACGGCGAGGCGCCGGACGGTCTTCTCGTCGACCTCCACGCCCAGCCCCGGGCCCTCGGGGACGTGGGCCGTACCGCCCTCGACCCGCACGGTCGGGCCGGCGTACGGCGACTCCACGAACTGGCGGCCGTTCAGATCGACCGGAGTGTCGATCCCGTGCGCGGCGAACAGGTGCAGCGACGCGGCCAGCCCGAGATCGGAGTCGGTCAGCCCGGACCCCATCAGCTGGACGCCGCAGTCCTCGGCCAGCGCGCACAGCCGGCGGGAGAGCGTGAGCCCGCCGGTGCGCTGCACCTTGGCGATGGCGATGTCGATCGCCTCCAGCCGGACGAACGTCGCCAGGTCGGACGGGTGCCGCAGGCTCTCGTCCAGCGCGACCGGGATCGGGCAGGTCTCGCGCAGCCGCCGCAGCCCGGCGACGTCGTTGGACGGCAGCGGCTGCTCGAACGCGGTGACGCCGGCATCATGCAGCCGGCGGGCCATGCGCAGCGCGGCGTGCACGGTGTAGCCCTGGTTGGCGTCCACCCACAGCGGCGCGGTCTCGCCCGCGTGCTCGCGCACCGCCTCGACAACGGCCGCGTCGGTCGCCTCGTCGTGCAGGCCGATCTTGACCTTGAACGCGCCGTAGCCGAGCCCGCGGCCCTCGGCCACGCTGTCGCCGACCTCGGTGGGAGACTGCCCGGAGACGATCCAGCCAAGCTCGATCCGCTCGGTGCGGCGGGCGCCCCACAGTACGCCCAGCGGCACTCCCGCGGCCCGTCCGAGCAGGTCGTGCAGGGCGGTGTCGAGGGCGCTCTTGGCCAGCGGCGCGCCGATGCTGAAGCCCCGGTTGACCGCCCGCTCGACCGCGGCCGAGGCGCCGTCGAGGTCCCAGGCGGGACGGCCGGCGACGGCGGGCGCCAGGTAGCGATCGATCGTGGTGACGATCGACTCCGCGGTCTCGTAGGTCCAGGCGGGGATCGGGGTGGCCTCGCCCCAGCCGCTCACGCCGTCCGCGCTGACCTTGACCAGGACGCGCAGGCTGGGCCGTCCGGCGACGGCCACCGCTCCGCCGGAGACGCCGAACGAGCGGCGGGTCGGCAGCGCCACGGCGAAGGTCTCGACGCGCTCGATCTTCAGGTCGCTCAGGTTCGCGGGAACCGGGTTCACGGGGTTCATGGGGCGGTCCTCCCGCCGGTCCGGGCGCCGCGCGGGGCGGCGGTGCTGGTGCGCAGGACGACCTCGCCCGCGATCCGCTCCACCCGGCTGCGCCGCGGCGCGGGCTCGCGCACGGCCAGGTCCATGACCCGCTCGCCCATCAGGTCGAGCGGCAGCGCCACGGTGGTGAGCGGCGGGGTGAGGTCGCGGACGATCGGGATGTCGTCGAATCCGGCCAGCGACAGCTCGCCGGGGACGTCCACGCCGGAGTCGCGGAAGGCCGCCAGGGCGCCGATCGCCATGACGTCGGTGACGGCGAAGACGCAGGTCGGCAGGGTGCCGCGGCGGATCAGCTCGGTGGCGGCGGCGTAGCCGCCGTCGCGGGTGAAGCCCGCCTCCACGATCCGTTCGGGGGGCAGCGCCACCCCGGCCTCGGCGAGCGCGCCGGCGAACCCGCCGAACCGGTCGGCGACGGTGGTGAGCGCGCGGGGCCCGGTGAGCACGGCGAAGTCGCGGTGGCCCAGGTCGAGCAGCGCGCGGGCGAGCGCCGCCGCGCCCTCCCGGTTCTGCGGCAGGACGGTGTCGACCTTGAGGCTGCGGTGCCGGCTGACGACGGCGACCCGGCCGCCGGCGCGCTGGTAGTGCTCCAGTTCGGCGCCCATCGAGCGCTCCCAGTCGCGGTCCTCGAAGCCGGAGCCGATCAGCAGGATGGCGCGGGCCCGCTGGGCGCGCAGCATCGCGATGTACTCGATCTCGCGGGCCGGGTCGCGGAAGGTGCTGGCCAGCATGACCAGCAGCCCGTGGTCGGCGGCGGTGCGCATGACGCCGCGGGCGATGGCGGCGAAGTAGGGGTCGCTGACGTCGTGGCAGATGACGCCGATGGCCTTGCTGCTGGAGCTGGCCAGGGCCTGGGCGTGCGCGTTGGGGGTGTAGGCCAGCTCGCCGGCCGCGGCCAGCACGCGCTCGCGGAGGTCGGCGCGGACCTGGGCGGTGCCGTTGAGGACGCGGGAGGCGGTGGCCAGGGAGACGCCGGCCTGGCGGGCCACGTCCTGGAGCGTCACGTGCTGCCGGTCGGGCGGCCGTGCACCGTCCGCTGTCATCGCCGCCCCCTCGTCGCCTCGAGCCGCCGTGCCGGGTCAATTGGGGTGGGCCGCCCTCTTGACCGCGCCGTTCGCCGTTCTTACGGTACATCAGAAAGCGCTTTCAGAATGCGCTTTCCGAGAGAGACAGCGCCCCCGACCACGGAGGTCCCAAGGTGAGTCAGGGCACCACAACCGCGCCGCCGGTCAGACCGCCGGCCGCCGGGGTCGCCGAGCGCGGCGGCCCCACCGCGGGCGAACGCGCCCGCGACCTGCTCGAACGCTCCTGGCGTCCGGTCGGCCTGCTGCTGGCCTGCCTGGCCGCCTGGTGGGCGATCACCGCCGCCGAGCTGGTCGAGCCGTACCTCGTGCCGTCCCCCGGCAGCACGCTGTCGCTGATGGCCGACAAGTGGTCCTACATCTCGCACCACACCTGGGTCACCACGTACGAGACCCTGCTCGGCTTCGCGATCGCCGTGGTCATCGGCATCGCCGCCGCGGTGGTCATGGTGTACTCCACCACGGTCGAGAAGACGCTCTACCCGATCCTGCTGTTCGCGCAGGTCATCCCGAAGATCGCCATCGCGCCGCTGTTCGTGGTGTGGCTGGGTTTCGGCATCACGCCCAAGATCGTCGTGGCGGTGCTCATCGCGTTCTTCCCGGTGGTCATCTCCATGGTCACCGGCCTGAAGGCGGTCGACCCGGAGATGATCCAGCTGTCGGCCACGATGGGCGCCGGGCCGATGCAGACCTTCGCCAAGATCCGCTTCCCGGCCTCGCTGCCGTACCTGTTCTCCGGGCTCAAGGTGGCGGTGACCCTGGCGGTCACCGGCGCCGTCGTCGGCGAGTTCGTCGGCGCCAACGAGGGCCTGGGCTACGTGATCCTCCAGGCCAACGGCAACGTCGACACCCCGATGCTGTTCGCCGGCCTGCTGGTCATGTCATTGATCGGCGTCATCCTGTTCGTCCTGGTCGAGGTGGCCGAGCACCTCCTCCTCCCCTGGCACGCCAGCCGTCGCGGCGACGCCGTCACCACCACCTACTGACGGAGAGACCACCCCATGAAACTCCGCACCTTCGCGACCGTCACCACCGCGCTGCTGCCCCTCCTCGCGCTCACCGCGTGCGGCGGCGGCTCCGAGGAGACCACCAGCGCCGACGGCAAGAAGCTCACCAAGGTCACGCTGACCCTGAACTGGTACCCCTACGGCGAGCACGCGCCGTTCTACTACGGCGTCAAGCAGAAGATCTACGAGAAGCACGGCATCGACCTGGAGATCAAGGCCGGGCAGGGCTCGCAGAAGACCGTCCAGGCCACCGGCGCGGGCCAGACCGACTTCGGCTGGGCCGACACCCCGGCGCTGCTGGCCGCCGTGGACAAGGGCATGCCGATCAAGAGCATCGGCGTCTTCCTCCAGACCACCCCCGCCTCGGTGCAGGCGTTCGACGCCACCAACATCAAGAAGCCCGCCGACCTGAAGGGCAAGAAGATCGCCGGCACCGCGGGCGACGCGCTGTCGCGCACCTTCCCGGCGTTCCTGAAGAAGAACGGGCTGGCCGAGAGCGACGTCCAGATCCAGAACACCGACCCGGCCGGGAAGATGGCCGCGGTCATCTCCGGCAAGGCCGACGGGCTCCTCGGGTACGCCAGCGACCAGGGCCCGATCATGCAGGACAAGGCCAAGAAGCCGGTGTCGGCGCTGCGGTTCTCCGAGTTCGGCCTGAACTTCTACTCCAACGGGCTGATGGTCTCCGAGCGCAAGCTCAAGAGCGACGGCGACCTGGTCAAGAAGATGGTCGCCGCCACCAGCGAGTCGTGGACCGCGGCCCAGAAGGACGAGGCCGGCGCGGTCGCCTCCATGGCCGGCGCCTCCGACCAGCTGCCGCCGGTGCCGGTCATCACCCAGCAGTTCAAGACCACCCTCACGCTGCTGCACACCGCCTCCACCCAGGGCAAGACGCCCGGCGTCAACACCGAGGCCGACTGGAAGAGCACGATCGACCTCTTCCACCAGACCGGCCTCATCGGCAAGGCCCAGCCGCCCGCCACGTACTGGCAGGCGGACTCCGCACCCCAGGGCTGACGGGACCATCGATGAGGATCATGAGCAAGCCGGAGACCGACTCCAAGAACGCGCCCGGGCCCGCCGCAGGGTCCTCGAAGCAGGCCGCCGTCCGGATCGAGGACGTGGCCGTCCGCTTCCGCACCCGCAAGCGCGACGTGACGGCGCTGCGCGAGGTGTCCCTCGACGTGCCCATGGGCGAGTTCGTCGCGATCGTCGGCCCGTCCGGCTGCGGCAAGTCGACGCTGCTGAAGATGGTGGCGGGGCTGCTCAAGCCCACCACCGGCACGGTGCGGCTGAACGGCGAGAAGGTGGCCGGGCCGCGGCACGACATCGGGTACGTGTTCCAGCGCGCCGCGCTGCTGGAGTGGCGCAGCGCCCGCCGCAACATCCTGCTCCAGGCGGAGATGCGCAAGATGCCGGGCGAGCAGGCGCGGCGGCGCACCGCCGAGCTGATCGAGATGACCGGGCTGTCCGGCTTCGAGGACGCCCTGCCGCACGAGCTGTCGGGCGGCATGCAGCAGCGGGTGGCGCTGTGCCGCGCGCTGCTGCACGAGCCGCCGGTGCTGCTGATGGACGAGCCGTTCGGCGCGCTGGACGCCCTCACCCGCGAGCAGCTCAACATCGAGATGAACCGGATCTGGCGGACCACCCGCACCACCGTGCTGCTGGTCACGCACTCGATCCCGGAGGCGGTCTACCTGGCCAACCGGGTGGTGGTGATGAGCGACCGGCCGGGCACCATCAGGGAGATCATCGACGTCGACCTGCCCGCCGAGCGCGACTACGCCGCCACCCTGGCCATGCCGGAGTTCGCGAGCGTCGCGGGCCGCATCCGCGAGCTTCTGGGAGCCGGCGCGGCCGTGGAGTAGGGCCGCCCCTTTCGGCTCCCCGCATACGTAAGAAGGAAGGAACGGGATGGCACGCAGGTCCATCGGGATCGTCATGAACGGCGTCACCGGCCGCATGGGGTACCGCCAGCATCTACTCCGCTCGATCCTGGCGATCCGGGAACAGGGCGGGCTGCCGCTGGCCGACGGCACCCTGCTGTGGCCGGAGCCGGTGCTGGTCGGGCGCAGCGAGGACAAGCTGCGCACGCTGGCCGGCAAGCACGGGCTGGATGCCTGGACGACCGATCTGGCCGAGGCCCTGGAACGGCCCGGCGTCGAGATCTACTTCGACGCCCAGATCACCTCGGCCCGGGTCCCGGCGATCCGCGCGGCGATCGAGGCGGGCAAGCACGTCTACACCGAGAAGCCGCTCGCCGAGGACCTGGAGGAGGCGCTGGAGCTGGCCCGCCTGGCCGAGGGGGCGGGCATCCGGCACGGCGTCGTCCAGGACAAGCTGTTCCTGCCGGGGCTGCGCAAGCTCAAGCGGCTGATGGACGGCGGTTTCTTCGGCCGCGTGCTGTCGGTGCGGGGCGAGTTCGGCTACTGGGTGTTCGAGGGCGACTGGCAGGAGGCGCAGCGGCCGAGCTGGAACTACCGGGCCGAGGACGGCGGCGGGATCATCCTCGACATGTTCGCCCACTGGCGGTATGTGCTGGACGCGATCGCGCCGGTGCGGTCGGTGCAGGCGCTGGGCGCCGTCCACATCCCCGAGCGGGTGGACGAGCACGGCAAGCCGTACGAGGCCACCGCCGACGACGCCGCGTACGGGATCTTCGAGCTGGACGGCGGGATCGTCGCGCAGATCAACTCCTCGTGGGCGACCCGGGTGTTCCGCGACGAGCTGGTGGAGTTCCAGGTGGACGGCACGGAGGGCAGCGCCGTGGCGGGCCTGCGGCGCTGCCGCGTGCAGCACCGTTCGATGACGCCCAAGCCGGTGTGGAACCCCGACCTGCCCGCCACGCACGACTTCCGCGGGCAGTGGCAGGAGGTGCCCGACAACGAGGAGTTCGACAACGGCTTCAAGGTGCAGTGGGAGATGTTCCTGCGGCATGTCGCCGACGACGGGGAGTTCCCGTGGGACTTCTACGCGGGCGCGCGGGGCGTGCAGCTGGCCGAGCTGGGCCTGAAGGCGTGGCGCGAGGGGCGGCGGCTCGAGGTGCCGGAGCTGACCCGATGACATCGGCCGCGGTCAAGCTGGCCCTGCCGGCGGCGGACGGGTCGCTGGTCCCGTACGCGCTGGGCGAGCCGCGGGCGTTCGCGCGGCCGGCGGGTCCGGCCCGCTCGCGGGTGGCGTTCGCGGCGGCGCACGTCGTGCCGGATCCGTTCTCGGAACGCTCCACGCTCGACTGGGACACGACGCTGGCGTTCCGCCGCCACCTGTGGTCGTACGGGCTCGGGGTGGCGGAGGCCATGGACACCGCGCAGCGCGGGATGGGCCTGGAGTGGGAGACCACGAAGGAGCTGATCCGGCGCAGCGGGGCGGAGGCGCGGGCGCACGGCGGGCTGATCGCCTGCGGTGCGGGCACGGATCAGCTGGAGCCGGGGCCGGCGTCCCTGGACCGGGTGGTCGCCGCGTACGAGGAGCAGCTCGCGGTGGTGGCCGAGGCCGGCGCGGTGCCGATCCTCATGGCCAGCCGCCAGCTCACGGCCTCGGCCAAGGGGCCGGACGACTACGCGAAGGTGTACGGGCGGCTGCTGGGACAGCTCGACCGCCCGGCGATCCTGCACTGGCTCGGCCCCATGTTCGACCCGGCGCTGGAGGGCTACTGGGGCGCGGCCGATCTCGACGCGGCCGCCGACGCCGTCCTGGCGATCATCACCGAGCACGAGTCCAAGGTGGACGGCATCAAGGTGTCGCTGCTGGACGCGGACCGCGAGATCGCCATCCGGCGCCGCCTGCCCGCCTCCGTGCGCCTCTACACGGGCGACGACTTCAACTACCCCGACCTCATCCGCGGCGACGACCAGGGCCACAGCGACGCCCTCCTGGGCATCTTCGACCCGATCGCCCCCGCGGCCGCGACGGCCCTGCACGCGCTCGACGACGGCGACCTCGCCACCTACGAGGACGTCTTCTCCCCCACGCTGCCGCTCGCGCGCCACATCTTCGAGACCCCGACCTACTACTACAAGACCGGCGTGGTGTTCCTGGCGTGGCTGGCGGGCCACCAGAGGCACTTCCGCATGGTGGGCGGGCTGGAGAGCGCGCGGTCCGTTCCGCATCTGGTACGCCTGTTCAAGCTCGCCGACGCGGCGGGGCTGCTGCCCGACCCCGAACTCGCCGCGTCCCGCATGCGGGCCTGGCTGACCGTCCAGGGGGTGCCACAGTGACCGCCGCCGTTCCGGATCCGCGGTTCAGTCTCAACCAGTGGACGACACGGCACTGGCCCATACCCGACCTCGTCTCGGGTTGCGTGGCCCGGGGCGTCCGTGGCGTGGGGCTGTGGCGGGAGCCCGTCGCAGAGTACGGCTTGGCGCGTACGGCGAAGCTGATGGGCGACGAGGGGCTGACCGTCACGTCCCTGTGCCGCGGGGGGTTCTTCCAGGAGAAGGACGCCATCGCCGATAACCGCCGCGCCATCGAGGAGGCCGCCGAGCTGGGCACGCCTGTGCTCGTCCTGGTGAGCGGGGGCCTGCCCGAGGGTTCGCGGGACATCGACGGTGCGCGTGCGCGGGTGGCGGAGGCCCTGGCGGAGCTGGCCCCGTACGCGGGAAGCCACAACGTGCAACTGGCGATCGAACCCCTGCACCCGATGTACGCCTCCGACCGGTGCGTCGTCTCCACGCTCGGCCAGGCGCTCGACCTCGCCGCCCCGCACCCCCCGGAGCAGGTCGGCGTCGTCATCGACACCTACCACCTGTGGTGGGACCCGGCCGCCTACGACGACATCGCCCGCGCCGGGGCGGAGGACCGGCTGGCCGTCTTCCAGGTGGCCGACTGGGTGACACCGCTGCCCGAGGGCGTGCTGACGGGACGCGGCATGCTCGGCGACGGCTGCGTCGAGCTGCGCCGGTTCCGCGAGGCGGTGGAGGCCACCGGCTACTCCGGGCCCATCGAGGTCGAGATCTTCAACGAGGAGCTGTGGGCGATGCCCGGCTCCGACGCCCTCGCCCTCACCCTGGACCGCTTCGCGGAGCACGTAGTTTGACAGACCGCGCGACTGTGGGCGGCACGGCGGAGGGCGCTCCCCGGACCTGGCGGAACGCGGCCGGGGCGTGGCTCGGCATCGGCACCGCGCCGGGCACGCTGGTGCTGGGCGCCCAGGTCGGCGGGCGGCACGACGGCGCGCTGCCGCTGGTGGTGCTGGTGGCGGGCGGGGCCGTCATGTGCGCCCTGCTGGCCGCCCAGGGCCGGCGCGGGCTGCGCCCTCCCGAGGGCGAGAACGCCACACTCGCCGAGCTGTCGCCGCGCTACCTGCCGCCGGTCACCGACCGGGCGGTCACCGGGCTGCTGGCGCTGGCGATGATCGGCTGGTTCGGGTTCAACGTCGGGCTGGGCGGCGGGGCGGTGGCCGCGCTGACCGGCATGCCCGACGTCGCGGGCGTGCTGGTGCTGACGGTGCCGATCGTGGCGGTGCTGCTGACCGGGGGCGGCCGGTGGAACGCGGTCGCGCTGGCGACCACGCTGGTCGCGATCGCGCTGATCGCGGTGGTGGCGGTACGGCTCGCGCCGCCGTCCCCGCCGGTGACGCTGTCCCCGGACGGCTCGCCGCTCGTCCTGGCCGCCGACCTGGCCGGGTACATCGGCTACGTGTCGGTGTTCGCGGTGCGCGCGCCCGACTTCACCGTGGGCCTGCGCGGCCGGGGCGACCTGTGGTGGTGCGTGGGCCTGCTGGTCGGCCCGGCGCTGGCGGCGACCGTCGTCGGCGCGGGGCTGGCGGCCACCAGCGGTTCCACCGACGTGGTGGCGGTGCTGGCGGGTCCGGAGGGGCTGCCGGTCGCCAACCTGTTCGTGGCCGCCTCGGTGATCGCGCCGACGCTGGCGGCCGTGCACTCGGGCGTCTTCGCGGTGCGCCGGTTCTCGCCGCGGCTGCCGGACTGGGCGGCGGTGCTGGTGCTGGCCGTGCCGGGGGCCGTGCTGGCGGCCGTCCGGGTGGACCGGCTGCTGCTGACCTGGCTCACGATCCTGGCCGCCGTGCTCCCCGCCCTGATCCCGCCCATGACCGCCGAAGCCCTCCGCCGCCACCGCCGGCGGCGCGGCGCCGGCGGCAGGGCCTCCCGCGGAGGCCCGCGCCCGTCCCCGGAGCGCGGCGCAGGCGGAGCGGACGCTGCTGCCGGGGAGCGTGGCGGGTCGTCGCCTCACGGAGGTTCGCGGCGGCTGCGGCCGACGGCGCACGCTCCGCCCTCGGGCGCGACGCCGCCTGACACGGACGGCACGGACGGCGCGGTCGCGCGCCCGGCGGACGCACCGCCGGCGGGCGGGGCGCGGCGGTACGTGTCCACGTGGTTGTGGGCGCCGGGGGCGGCCCTGGCGCTCGGCTTGACGCTGGCCGGGTTCACGGCGGCGGCGCCGGCCGGGCTGGCGGTGTCGTCGCTGGCCACGGTCACGCACAGCACCCTCGCGCGGGCTCGCGGAATTCGTTCTTGACGCGCCGGAAGGTTCCTCGTACGTTCGTGAAAGCGCTTCCAGAAAGCGCTTTCCGTTCAACTCCACCCCCCATTGGACGGCCGGAATGAAGACCAGACTGAGATGGTCCGTACCGACGATCCTCGCCCTCGCCGCGTCGCTGCTGGCGGTACCGCCCGCCGCGGCGCGCGACGACGGCCCGATCAAAGATCCGATTCCGGACGACCCGGCCCCCGCCGGGCTGGGCCTCGTCCTCCAGGAGGTCGCCCAGCTGCCCAAGTCCGAGCCGACCCCGCCCGAACTGGTGGTCGACCCGCGGCTGAAGCGGCACAACCGCATCAACTACGTGGGCGAGATCCCCGACGGCTCGGGCCGGCTGTTCGTCCCCGACCTCAACGGAAAGCTGTACTTCCTCGACGGGAAGACCAAGGCGCAGAAGGAGTACCTGAACGTCGGGGCCACGTTCGCGCCGGACTTCTTCTCCGCCCAGGGGCTCGGCCAGGGCTTCGGCTTCACGGCCTTCCACCCCGACTTCAAGCGGAACGGCAAGTTCTACACCGTCCACGTCGAGGCCGGCGCGGCGCTGACGACCAAGAAGCCCGACCTCACGCCGCAGCCCAGGACCGCCTACCACGGCATCGTCAACGAGTGGACGGCCACCGACCCGTCCGCCGACACCTTCCAGGGCACCCGCCGTGAACTGCTGCGCGTCGGGTTCTCCGGACGCATCCACGGCATCCAGCAGATCGACTTCAACCCCAACGCCCGGCCCGGCGACGCCGACTACGGCAAGCTCTACATGGCGGTCGGCGACGGCGGCAACGGCAACGTCGGCGACAACGGCGGCGACCCGCAGAACCTCGGCGTCCCGCAGGGCAAGATCCTGCGCATCGACCCGGCCGGGAACGACAGCGCCAACGGCAAGTACGGCATCCCGCCCGACAACCCCTACGCGGGCCAGGCGGGCAAGGTCGGCGAGATCTACGCCTACGGCATGCGCGACCCGCACCGCTTCAGCTGGGACACCAAGGGCTCCAAGCGGATGTTCCTGGCGCACATCGGCGAGCACGCCATCGAGTCGATCCACCAGATCTCGCCCGGCAGCAACCTCGGCTGGAGCGAGCGCGAGGGCGCGTTCAGGTTCGACAAGGCGGACCGCTGCTTCCTCTACCCGCTGCCCGCCGACGACATCAAGAACGGCTACGAGTACCCGCTGGCCGCCTACGACCACGACCCGCCGGTGGGCCACTCCTGCACGTCCGACAGCGGCCACGCCATCTCCGGCGGCTACGTCTACCGCGGCGGCCGGCTGCCCGCGCTGCGCGGCAAGTACCTGTTCACCGACATCGTCGACGGCCGGCTCTTCTACACCGAGGAGCGGGACATGCGGCGCGACCCCACCGGGCAGAAGCGCGCGCAGATCTACCAGCTCGCCGCCTACGACACCGCCGGCAAGCCCGTCACGATGCGGCAGCTCGCCGGGGACAACCGCGTCGACCTGCGCTTCGGCATGGACGCCAAGGGCGAGCCGTACCTGCTCGCCAAGGCCAACGGCAAGATCTGGAAGGTCGTCGGCACCCGGGACTTCGCCGACTGCAAGACCGGTCCGGTACGGGTGAGCCACGCGACCAAGGCCGGTGACTGGGCGCCGGTCACCCCGTCCAAGTGGCGGTTCGAGAACGGGCAGGTCATCCTGGCCGAGGCAGGCGCCGAGCGGCCCGGGCCGCGCCGCCCGTTCGAGTACGCGGTGCTCCAGAAGGGCCCCGCGGTCGGCTCCAGCAGGATCGACGCAAAGGTCAGGCTGGACACGCCGGTCGAGGTCGGCAACCGCGACGTGATCATCGTCTTCGGCTACAAGTCGGACACCGAGTTCTACTACGCCCACCTGTCCAGCGACAACACGATCTACCCGCACAACGGGATCTTCGTGGTGAACAACGCGGACCGGCTGCGCATCGACGGGCAGTGGAACGGCAACCGGCAGGTTCCGAAGGGCGCGCCGCCCGCCATCAAGGACGCCGCCTGGCACGACGTCCAGGTCAAGCACTGCGCCGGCACCGGTGAGATCGCGGTGTACGTGGACGGCGGCCGCAAGCCGATCATGACGGCCGTGGACACCACGTTCGGCTCCGGCCGGGTGGGCTTCGGCTCGTTCGACAACATCGGCCGCCTGCGCGACCTGACCGTCACCGGCACTCCCGCCCGGTGATCAACCGCTGATCACCGGTGCTCGCCCGGTAGTCCCCCTGCACCGGGCCGTGGCGCGTACGCAGGAGCGCGCCACGGCCCGGCTCCCACCCCCCTTTCCTTAGGAGCCGACGATGATCGTTCGTCGTGTCCCGGCGGCGCTGCTGGCCGCCACGATCGGCGCCTCGCTGCTGGCCGCCGCCGGCCCGGCCCAGGCGCACAACGGCGGCGGCCACGGCCCCGACGTCTTCCCCAGCCTCAAGCGCGACCTGGTCGCCTACTACGACTTCGACCATCCCGTCCGGGGCAACCCCGCCAAGGAGCGCGACCTCGGCCGGTCCGGCACCGACATCGACCTGGTGAACGGCGGCGCCGCGATGCGCGTCCGCGACCGGGCCCACCGCAGGAGCGGGCACGCCCTCCAGTTCGGGCAGGTCAACCCGGCCGTGGCGGGCAACGACGACTGGAAGGCCGGGATCTACTCGGCCACCGGCGTGCCGTCCCTGCGCGCGTACAACGCCGCCAAGGGCGCCACCATCATGGGCTGGTTCAAGATGACCGGCACCAACCCCAGCCCCAACTCCAACACCGCGGACCCGAACGACCTCTACAACGCGATCGGCCTGGCGGGCGTGCTGACCGGCACCTCGCAGGGGCACGACGTGCGGGCCCTGCTGGAGCTGATCAACGTCAACGGCGAGCTGAAGGTGGTCGCCCTCGGCCGCCGCGTCGACGGCGGCAACTCCCAGACGTTCGCCGCGTCCGAGGACTGGCAGAGCATCCTGCCGCTGAACCGGTGGGTGCACCTGGCCGCGACGTTCGACTTCGACACCGGCACGATGGCCCTCTACAGGAACGGCGAGGCGCTGCCGGGCTTCTACACCCGCACCGACGACCCGTGGGCGATCGAGGGGCCGCCGGAGCCGGACGTGACCACCGCGTCCGACCCCGCCGGGATCAAGATCGGCGGGAGCTTCCCGCAGAACACCCGGGAGCAGAATCCGTGCAACTGCCGGATGGACACGCTGCTCTTCCTGGACCGCCCGGCGACCGCCGCCGAGGTGCGCCACCAGTACCGGCGCTGACGGCCGCCGCTCACAGGCACTCCACCACTCGCAGGCCACGCGCGCCCCGCCGACCTCCCGGGCGGGGCGCGCCTTCCTTTCGCGGCGCGCCTAGGGTGCCGGGTTGCGGAAGGGGTCGTGTTCGGCCAGCAGCTTGTCCAGCCGGGCCTGGTCCACGCGGCTGGTGATGGCCTGGCTCTCCTGCCTGTCCCGCACGCACTTGGCGAGGGTGAAGGTGGAGGTGATCACGTACAGCAGCCCCAGCGCGAGGAACGCCCGCATCCAGGGGTCCACCGGCATGTAGGCGACGCCGAGCGCCACCCCCGTGCTGGACACGGCGAACGAGAGCGCCGCCTGGACGAAGAACGCGGTGGTGGTGTTCGAGGACTTGACCGCAGGGGGAGTCGTCATGCTGCCGAGTGTGCGGCCCGGCCCCGCCCCGCGCCTGAGTACGCCTACTCAATTCCCCCCGGGCCTTGTGCGGTCGTCGGCGGGGTCGGGATGATGTCGTCGATCAACAGGGTCGGGGAGGCGGGATGCGGCTGCTCGCGGCGATGGTGCTGCTGGCCGGGCTGGTGACGGCGGGCTGCGGGGACTCCCGGGCCGGGTCCATCCTCGACAAGGAGACCCTGGTCGTGGGCGTCCGGCCGGACCTGCCCTCGCTCGGCTTCAGGCGGTCCGACGGGACGTTCGAGGGCTTCGACATCGACGTCGCGCGCTACATGGCGCGGCGGCTCGGCGCCGGCATCAGGTTCGTGCCCGTGCTCGCGAAGGACCGTATCGAGGTGCTGCGCACGGGCCGGGCGGACCTGGTCCTGGCGACCCTGTCCGTCACCCCCGACCGCAAGACGCAGATCGCCTTCGCGGGCCCGTACTACAACTCCTACCAGGACGTCATGGTGCGCTCGGACGAGCGGGGCGTCGACGACGTCCGCGACCTGAAGGACCGCAGGTTCTGCGCGGTCGAGGGCGCCGACCCGACGACGCGGCTGCTGGCCCTGCACGGGATGACGGCCCGGCTCGTCCCCGCCAAGAACTACGGCGAGTGCATGGCGATGATGCGGTCCCGGACGATCGACGCCGTCACCACCAACGACGTGATCCTGGCCGGGCTCATCAGGAGCGAGGGCGGGCGCGGCGGCCGGCTCGTCAACGCCAGGATCAGCGAGCAGAACACCGGCATCGGGATCCGGCGCGGCGACCCGGACGGCTGCGAGGCGCTCAACACGGCCATCACGCGGATGTACCAGGACCGCACCGCCGACGCCCTGTTCGCCAAGTGGTTCGGCGGCACCGGGCTGGACCGGGCGATCGTCGAGGTCCCCCAGTTCGAGGGCTGCGACTGACCGCGAACGGACGTGCGGGCGTCAGGGCGTCTCGGCCGCGTGCAGGGGCTCCTCCGCGGGAGCGTGCACGGCGATGCGCGGCTCGTCCGCGGCCTTGCGGACACCGTCGAGGACGGGCTCGGCGTCGTGCCGCTGGGCCGGGCGCAGCAGTTCGGCGGTGCCGAGGACGACCGCCTCGGCCGCGTTCGGCGCCACCTGCGCGCGCAGGCCGGTCTCCCGCCGGATCAGCTCGTCCAGGCCGTCCAGCCGCGCGGCGCCCCCGGTGAGCGTGACGCCCACCGACAGGAAGTCCCGCGCCATCTCCGGCGGCGCGGCGGCGACCGCGGTGCGGACCGCCCGCACGATCGCGCGCAGCGCCGGCGCGATCGCGTCGTGCACGTCGGCGGACGACATCACCGCCCGGCACGGCAGGTCGCTGTGCCGGTCCTTGCCGTGCACGACGGCCACCCGGTCGGGCGTCCGGTCCGGTGTCGCCGTGCCCAGCTCCAGCTTGGCGGCCTCGGCCGTCACCGGGCCGATGAGCAGGCCGTACCCCCAGCGGGCGCGGGCCATGACGGCCTGGTCCATGGCGGCGCCGCCGACCAGCGCGGTGTGCGAGCCGACCAGCTCGCCGCCGAGCAGCACCCCGACGTCGGTGACCTGGGCGCCGATGTCGGCGATGATCGCGACGTCCTCGCCAGCCCCGGGCAGGCCCGCCCCGTGCGCGGCGGCGATCGGCACCGGGACGAGCAGCAGCCGCCGGGCGCCCGCGTTGAACGCCGCCTCCCGGACGGCGCCCTGCTGCACCTGGTTGATGGCGCTCGGCACGGCGATGGCCATGTGCGGCTTGGCCATGTGCCGCATCCGGTGGTGGGAGCGCAGCAGGAAGCGCAGCAGCGCCTCGGTCTCGTCCGCGTCCGCCGGGACTCCGTCGCGGATCGGGTGGACGAGGGTGACGCCGCGCTCGTTGCTCGCCAGGGTCAGCGCGGCGGTTCCGGTGGCCAGCATCCGCCCGGTGCGGGTGCAGCGGGCGATGGCGGAGGGCTGGGAGGCCACGATGCCGCGGCCGTGCACATGCATCCGCACCGTGGCGCTGCCGAGGTCGACGGCGGTGGCGCGGCACGGGAAGTCGCTCAGGCGTCTGCGGCCATGGTGAGCCATCCTGCTGCCCCCTTGTTCGGTCGTCACGCCAGGATCGGCTGGCGTGTCGGGTGGTTCCTCTTATCTCCTCACCGTGGCCGGTTTGCCCTAACACCACCGAGGTTTCCTGGTATGGCAAACGGCGTGCCCTGCTCAGGTACAGGTCTCCACTCGGAAGGGAGCCGACCGGGGAGCCAACTCAGGCGGACTTGCTGCCTGTCGTCTCGGACCCGGTACGGAAGATCTCGTCCATGACCTCGGCGCCACCCTTGATCACGGGCTTGAGTTGATGGCGGTAGACGGTTTCGGTGGTGTGGGTAGTGGTGTGGCCGACGAGATCGGCGATTTTCTGCACGGGGATGTCATGCTCGCTGAGCAGCGATACGAACGTGTGCCGGAGTTCTCGGGGAACCCATGCGCGCCCCAGCTTGGCGGCCTTGGTGATCCTGCGGAACTCGTTGCGGACCTCCTCAGCGTTGTACGCCGATCCGTCCTCGTGGCAGAACACGAGATCGTTGTCCTGCCACGCCTCGCCTGCGGCGAGGCGTTCCTCTGCCTGCCTCGCCTTGTGGGCCAACAGGGCGGTCACGGCGAGGCGTGCGATGTTCAGACCGCGCCGTGACTTCCTGGTCTTCGTGTCTCCGCCGTGCCGGTCGGCACGGAGGACGTAGACCGTCCCCTCGTCGAGATCGACGTCGGCCCAACGGAGCGTGCGCGCCTCCTCGGTCCGGATGCCGGACATGAGGCAGAGGATCGTGTACGCGCCGAGTCGCCACTTCGGTTGCTGTGCCGTGGTGACGAGTTGAACGGCTTGCTGAAGGTTGAGGCTCTTGCTCGGACGCCCCGTACAGCCTTCGGGGGTATCCACGAGGGCGGCGACGTTGCGCCCGACCCTGTCGCGACGCTCCGCCATGCGGATCGCGCGCTTCAGGATGTTGTGTGCGCGGAAGACGGTACTCGTCGAAAGAGTCTCTGCCATCTTCCCGAGCAAGACCTCCACGTGATCGGCCGTGAGTTCCTTCAGCTTGACTCGTCCGATGCCAGGAACGATGTGCCTGTCAGCGATCGAGCGATAGGACTTGTGCGTGTTCTCTGACTTGCCCTTGAGCCCGTAGGCGAAGAAGTCTTCGATGCACTGCTTGACGGTGTAGTTGGCGTCTGCCTTGATTCCTTTCTCCAGGTCATCGGCCAGTTCTCGCAGCTTCGCCTTGACCTCTTCCTTGGTCCTCCCCTTTCTCTTGGGCCGGTTGCGCGTCCCGTCCGGCTTGAAGCCGAGCGAGATGGCTCCCGTGTAGCCGTTGCCCTCCGGATAGATGCTGGCTTCGTACTTACCGATCAGGATTTTCGCCAAGGGATTCCTCCTCGTGTCGGTCGAGGTACTCCTTGATCGCTTTCCTGATGACCCATGACACGGTGCGTTCCTGCGCTTCGGCGTACGCGACGAGTCGGTCTTTCAGTTCCTTCTCGACACGTGCCGGGGGCAGGGTCGTCTTGTCTTCGGCCATGTGAGGCTCTCCTCTCGTTGGGTGTGCATGCGTTTGCCGAGGTGAGAGCGCGCTCGCGTCGATGGAGTTATCAAGAAGCGGAGCCTCGGGGCCTTCCCCTCCGGGGCGTGCCCCGAGGCATGTAGAACAAGGTAGCAAGTCGTTCTACATCTGTCAGCGCTTCTCGGCGGAGGATTCGAGTGCGGTGATGAACTCGGCGACGTGCTGGTCAGTGATGCGGCGGAGCTTGCCGATCTTGATGCTGCGAAGCTGACCGGTCCGGAGCAGGAAATAGACCTTGTCGCGTCCGATCTGGAGGATCTCGGCGACCTGTTCGACGGTGTAAGCCTGCATGCTCACCTCCTCACTCCCGAGCCTTGCCCGGGGTTCTCGTCGGTCGTGGCGTTCTCCTCTCGTCGCGTTCGGGGGTCGTCTACGTCGAGATGATCAGAAGTTCGTCACCTCCCTTCGTGGTCACGTTGCGTGTTCGTCCACGTCCACGTCCACGACTCCATTTGCGCCCTTACGTGCAGACGCGCGGTATGGACGTGGACGTGGACAATCACGGATCGTCATGAGTTGGGGCGTGCGGCACGCCACCGGCCTCGGGTGACCTGTCGAGCGCGCCCCTCCTCTGCGAGATCTTGGAGCCGGTAGTAGACCCACGAGCGGCCCTTGCCCGTGGCGCTCATGAGATGGGCGATCGGGACCCCCTCTTCCGGCGCGTTCGTCAGCAGCGCCCACAGCGCGCTCTCAGAGCCGCTCTCGTCGCGCCTCTGCGGTTCCGGCTCCGCAACGGTGGGCGACGCGTCCACGGGCCGCTCAGCGGTCCTCGTTCGTGCCCTGTCTCGCTCGGCTTCAAGGGCCTGTCGCGACACCTCGTCGAGAGCCGGGCGCCGGTCGGCGTGCTGGTGGACTGTCGCGCTCACGGCCTCATCCGTGACCAGGTACGCGCGGGCACGGCGCGGGGTGTCGTGCTCGGCTGCCGAGATGAGGAACTTGCCGGGCGCGTTGAGGGTGTGCGCGTGCCATCCCGCAGCGAGCATGCCTTGCCCAAGGATGAGATCCACGTCCTTGCGCTCCCGGACGCGGAAGCTGACGCGTACGTCCATCTGCGACCGCACCGCGCCCCCGCCCATGGCTTTCTGCGTCGGGCGCTGCGTCGCAGCGATGAGCTGCACGGCGACGGCTCGCCCGAGGCGCGCGATGGAGTCGGTGTCGGTCGCAGCGTCGGGAGCGTCATCGGCGAGTTCGGCGTACTCGTCGATGAGGATCACCAGGGCGGGATACTCGGGCGTGGGGTTCCAGACGCGCCGACTGTGCGCGGCGAGCCATTCGGCACGCCCTTCGAGGATGGCAACGGCATCGCGCAGCAGGGCGCGCGCTTGCTCTGGTGTGGTCGCGAGCCGGTCAATGCACGGTGACCAGGGCTTGAGTTCCATTCCGCGTTTGAGGTCGATCGCCCAGATCACCACATCGGCGCAGGCCGTGAGGTTGCCCATCAGGACATTGATCGCGCCGCTCTTCCCCGCTCCCGTCGCACCGCCGAACAGTGCGTGTCGGCGCAAGAACAGCACTCGCGCGGGACTGGCGTCCTCGAACGGGCCCAGGTCGATCGGGTCGTTGATCGACGTCACGGACGGCCCTGGCCAGGGGATCGCGTCGGCGTGCGGGTCGATGTCCAGTACGCGCAACTCGAACCGGTTGGCCTTGTCGTCGGGGGTGGGGTGGACACGGACGGCGCCCCTGAATGTGCCAAGCGCCGACTCCAGCGCGGGGATCTTGCCCATCACATCCTGGATGGTCTGGCCACGCGCGAGCCCGAACCGGGCACGCCATCCCCATACGTCCACCACAGCGGACATGACGCGGGACCCCTTGAGCCCGGTCGCCTCGGAGATCTCCGGCCACGCGGCAAGCTTGCGCTCGACGCGGACGCGTGCGCGTCGGCGCCGATGTGCCCACCAGGGGACAGCGAGCAGCAGCATCCCCAACAGGAGGAGCTGAGGCAGGGGACGGCTGAACGGCCCCAGAGCCGTCCCTGCCGTGAGCCACGAGCCGACCGTCACGGCAACGCTCGCCGCATAGATGCGCTCGATACGGCGAGCGAGCCCGAAACGCTCGCCCACCCCCACGAGAGCGCACGCTGCGAGCATGGCCGTTCCAAGGAACCATGGCCACCACTCAGGGTGCGTGCCGTGCAGGACTGAGGCGACGATCACGGCCGTCACGGCGAGGTTGAACGGGGCGAGTTCGGAGCGGTACCGCCACACCGTGCGCGCGAACACGACGGCGGCGACTTCCGGGAGCTGGTCACCGGAGTTGATGACCACCATGGGCTGTAGGCCGTAGCGGCGCATCCTGCGAGCGTTGCGGCGCATCTGGTGTGGCCTCATGAGCGCCCCTCAAGAGGCCACCCCTGCGCCTGCAACTCGTCTCGCAGATAGGAGAAGGGGTCGGGCTCCCCGTCGCGCTGAGCGGCCAGCGTGGCGCGGGCGGCGGCGACGAGGTTGGCGCGTGCGAGACGGTGCGCGTCAATTTCGGCGCGAAGCTGAGCGAGTTCGGAGATGAGGCGGGGGGTGTCGGACAGGGAGTCGTACAAGTGCTCCCACAGTCGCGACAGGGGCGTGATCGATTCCGAGACGACGACCACGATTTCGCGAGCGGTGATGTTGCGGAGCTTGGCCTCCTGGAGGTCGATTCTGCGGGACTTTGGAGCATCAGGCACTAGGCATCACTCCTTAGGTCGGAGCCGTCAGGAATTGGTCTGGGCGAGCGACTGAAGAATCGTGGCCACGACTCGGCGGATTTCCGGAGCGGCACTGGTAGCGGCCAGGAAGAAGCCGAACAGCAAGCACACAAGTGCGTGCCATACACGCAATCCCATGTACCGCCACGCGAGCCACACCACGGCAGCCAGTACCGCCCAGAGCGGAAGCGAGACATCCACGGCGAATATTCACCTCCTTCGCGAAATCGGGACCGTCAGCCCTCACGTCAGAGCCAGAGGTCAGGGAACCGCGACCCCTGCTTACGGCGACGCCAGCGAGCACGGGCGCGGCACTTGCGGCACCGTCGGTTACCCGGCTCCAACCGGGCGCCACACCCGCACTGGAAGCCTGTGATGATGCGGGGCATCTGCGTGTGGGTCATCTGCCTTACCTCCGGGCCTCGGCGTGGGCGGGGAGGTCGTCGCACGTCTGCGTGCGCAGCAGTCGGCGGGACGCGATACCCGCACTGGAGGAGGTGACGCCGTTGCGGCTGACGCGCCGCTCTTCCGAGTGGATGCCGATAACGAGCATCGCGAAGATGCCGCACACGCTTCCAGCGAGGAACACGGCGATGATGGATGCGAGAACGAGGATCACGGATGATCACTCCCTTTCACCAGGTGGGGGACCTACGCCAATGACAGTAGGTTCAGTGAAAGGGGTGCACCTATCCCAAGATGAGATCTTGCGATGATATATATCGCCGTGGAATATCGCAGTGAGATAATCACGGACCCGGGAGAACGAACCTGTTTCCCCTGGTCACAGGCTTCCCGTGAAGCGCGCTGGGGACCAACTGTGCAGCCACGTTGGGATCGTTCTCCCGAACATCCGGGCCCGATCGCCATGTCGGCAACGGTCGGCCGGATCGGATCGCGGCCTTCGGCAGGGAGTCGGCGGATCGGCTCCCCTCACGTGATTCTCGTGAAGACACAAATGCCCCCGAGCATCAGAGCTGTCTGAAGCCCGGGGGCGCCTGAAGGTGTATCTGACGGTCTGGTGATCCTGCGATGGCCGATATCTCGCGCTCTTAGGATCGAGCGACTAGCCGCAGCAGGTGCACAGCCCCACGCAGTTTGCGTGGTCGCTCCTCTGGCATGGCAGACACTTTCCAATGGGCGGCAGGCCACCCAAGGCGACCCGGAGCATATGTCGAATCATGAGATGTCTCCCCTCTTGGTTGTATTTAACACACCGAACGCGCGGCTAGTACGATTGCAGTCCTCGAATAAACCGGCGCCATTCGGCATCGGTCATTCGGAGTATGGGCCCTTTCCGATCAGTAGAATCGCGCACGGCCACGTATCCATGACCGCTCGCGACTTCAACGCAGCCGTTCTGGTTCAGCGCTTCGCAGCGTGAAGACGTGCGGAACTTCAATGACTCCATCCTTGCCTTTTTCTTTCGGAAGTTGCGGGCATGCGCAGGGGAAGGCCACGTAGTACCGGGAGTCGATCCAGTACGAGCCGTAGCCGCTATCGATTGCGGTGATAGCCTCCACATAACGATGGTCGCCAGTGGCTTGCCCATCAGAAACGAGCAGATCGCGCACCTTCTGAATTGCCGCTGCGCGGTCATGCCGTTCCGGAAAGGTCTGCCAGGGGCCGAGACGCGAGGTCGCGACATGCCAGTGATCGGCGGGCGGGAAGGCACTCATCAGCACGCGGAAGCTGCTGGATTGGGTCCCCGGGATGCCGTTACCACACGCGGCACGGCGAGGTAGCTCAGGACGTGGGCTGTCGCCACGGTGATCTCGCCAACGGGGGCGATCGGCTCGCCCCACGAAGTGAAGAACCACCTGTGGTCCCCGCTGGTGTGCCTGCGGCAGGTGATCGTGTCGGCCGGATGGCGCTGGCAGCACCCTACGGCGCCCGGATTGACCACCGTGAGCCCGTGGGCCTCTAGGGCAATCTCCATGCCGTGTGAAGCCAGTTGGGCACCGAGTACGGCGAGTTGCTTGACAGGGCTCCCCCCGCCATCGGCCAAGGGGGGACAACCGCCCCTAAGATCGTCCATAGCCAGGACCTCACTTCCTGGTCAGGTCCCGGGGTCCCCCGATGTTGCAGCATCGGGCCCGGGGCCGCTTGCGTCTGGACCTGCTTGTCGTACGGGCGATCGATCTCGTTGACCTCGTCCCGCACCTCACGCAGCAAGCAACAGGTCAGGCCATCCCGCCGTACTTGAGCCCATGTGCCTGTCCCCCCAGTGGTCGGCAGTTGGCCGAGCTCTTGGTGTTCGGAGTGCCACAGGTGCCGTCTCTCTGGAGTGCCTGAGTGGCGTTGCCACGCTCGTTCACGCGGAAGGCTTACAGCTGACTCGACCTTGGCAAATATCACGGTGATATAGCACGATGTGATGGACTCGAAGGGTCACTACCCCTCACGCGCCACCAGGGAGCGGAAACGCCACGCCATGGCCGTTGACCAGCAAAGTCTTCAGGACACCCTTGATCGTGTCTTCGCACGTCAGGACGCACTTGAGGCATGCAAGAACCGTGATCTCGGGGCGATCCTCCGCATCCTCGGGAGACACGGGGTCACTCAGGGACAGGTTGCCTCTCGGACCGGTATCGCCCAAGGTCGTTTGAGCGAGTACAAAACCGGCAAAAGGGTCCCTGAGAAGACGGCCGTGTTCGAAAGCTTCGCCAACGGACTCAACATGCCTGCGCCCGCACGGCGGGCGATGGGCCTCGCTCCTGCACAGGAGTCGGACACGACTCCTCAGGCAGGCAGCACCCTCGAAGTCCCCCTGGACGCTTTCGACCTGTTGCCGCTCGCGACAGAGGTTGGAAAGAGGGGAGGCAGCATGAGGCGTCGCGACATGCTGGAACTTGCCGCCACAATGGGGGCGGGAGTGACATTGGGGCGAACGGACACATGGGAACGATTGGCGTATGCGATCGCTAAGCCGACTGCGGTAGATGAATCAGTTGTTCGGGAGATGGAATCCCGGTCGGAAGGCTTTCATCAACTTGATCTGGTGATGTCGTCACGAAGCCTTTTCAAGGCTATTCTTGCCCATCTCAATGAGTTGACCACTCTGCTGAATGGCATGGCCGACGACCCCAACAATGTACTAAGAAAGCGACTGATCGTCGCCGCCGGGGAAAGTAGCGTTCTTGCCGGATGGTGGGCGAGCGATTTTGGCAACATGGCTGCGGCTCGGAGCCTCTACGAGACAGCGGAAAGAGCGGCAACAGAGGCTTCTGACCCTGCAATCAATGCTTGTCTGCTGGCATACAAGAGTTACATCCCCAGCATGAAGGGTGCACATGGCCGTTCTCGCGCACTCCTGACAACCGCGCTCGAAACGCTACCGGCTTCAGTCAGTCCGGCAACTGAGGCGTGGCTTGCTGCACGTCACGCGGAGGAGAGCGCGGCGTTGGGCGACAAGAAGCAAGCACTAGAGTCCTGGGGCCGAGCCGAAGACGCATTCAGCATCGCGGACCCGGAGGACGACCGACCTTGGACGCGATTCTTCGATCAATCCCGGTTCGACTCGTGTCGAATCTCAACCTATGCCAACATCCCTGGCAAGCTCGACAAGGCGGAAGAGATCGCAGGCGATATGATCGCTTCAGTGGGCGATTTGGAGCAAAAGCGGGTTGCAATTGTGCTCGGCGATATCGCTGCGGCCCACTTGAGGCACGGGCACATTAATGAAGCATCGCGGGTCGCCAAAGACGGTCTAGCCGCAGTGCGTGAGGCGGAATTCGGGATGTGGCTACCGAAATTTGAAGTGGTGGCCAAAGGTGTCAGCCAATGGCGCACCAAGGATCCAGTGAAAAACTTCCTGGAAGATCTCGCTGCTACGAAGCGTCAGTTTGGCGCGTCTGCTCGCTGATCCAGTCCAAGTAGTCTTCGTTTCCATCGATGATCGGAGTCGCGATAATCTCTGGCACGTCGTAGCCGTGGTTATCCTTGATGATTTTCTTCAAAGTTGGCACGATCTCGCCAGTCGTCTTGATGAGCAGTTGCCATTCCTGCTCGTTCTGTACCTTGCCTTCCCACCAGTACAGCGACCGGATCGGACCGACGACCTGCACGCACGCGGCCAAGCGGGCATCCGTGATGATGCCGCCAAGCCTCAAAGCGTGCTCTTCGCTGTCCGTCGTGGTCAGAACCTGCACGTACTTCGTCATCCCTTACCCCTCCGAACAGAGTAGCTATCGCTTGCCACAGTCTATCTTGAGCCGGACGACGGGTACTAGGCACTTCGCAACGTGGTCATGTCGCGTACTTGTTCAATCTCCCCCCAGACGTAGGCTCTAGCGTGTCAAGATACTCCCATGACGCAGGTCCTCGACTTCGGCGACAAGATCGGTTCAATTGTCTCGGCTGTACTTGCGGCAGCTTCCTTTGTTGTTGCCGTACTGGCACTTAAACAGCAACGCGCTATTGCCACGGAAGGGGAGATGCAACAAACCCGCGACACAGAACACTCTAATACTCAAACAGGAACTGCACTTTCCATAGCCCTCTGGACATCCCTATACTTGCATTGGATTGCATGGCTGCCGATTTTTTTTGGCGTTTACAATGAGTGGGGAGGATGGGGATCCTTCTTTATTGTCGCACTTGCAAATGCGCTGATAGGTGCCCTCATTTCCATCGCAGGATTTTACGTAGAGGATTGGATTCAAAGGATCCTACTTCTGGGGTTTGGGATAATCAGCGACACCATCATATTGCTGATATTTGCTCAGCGTCTCGGTAGCACCTTTCGTTTTGGAGGCTTTGGCACGCTCAGTGAGTAGCGCTCGCAGAGGCTCAAAATCTCCGGTCGGCCACGCGGGTTGCGCCCTCGATACTGAAAGGGATGGTGGGCAATGGGGGAGGAGTTGCCGCACCTTGCACAGCAAGGGTCCACCGTCGAGGTCGCCATTCCGCCAGGCGTGGGGCAGCGCAGGCAAGGTCAAAGGCGGTCCGTCCAGGTTCGAGCCTTCAAACGTCAAAGTTTGCACCTACCCGTCTCCTTCGATCCGCACGAGGCCACCGGTTTCAGCATTGTGAAGCTCGCCCGACGTACCCAAGACACACGAGACCAGACCCCCGCCGTCAGGAACGGCAGGGGTCTCGTCGTGCGCCACAGTGGTTCAGCTCTGCGCCACGGTGGCGATGATCTGTTTGACCTTGCGTCGGTCGATACCGTGCCGCTCGGCTAGGGCGCGTTGGGAGAGCGGCCTTCCTGGACCGTCGAGGCTCGCCACGTAGTCAGCGAGTACCGCCTCTTCGGGGGTGTGCTCCACTTCGGTACGGTCTGGTTCGGACTCCATCGACGCGGGCTCGGTGGGCTCGACTCGTTCGGGCGTTGTCGCTGGTGATGCGGCGTTCCGGGTGAGCATCATCAGTAGCTCGAACGAGCCGACGAGGGCTAGCGCAGGCCACGCGCTCACCAGGGCGCCGATGGGGCCGTGAGTCAGGCCATGCGCCACGTTGGCACCGATGGTGGCCACGATGCCCACACCGAGGCTCCACTTGGCCAACGTTGGTACACGTTGCTTCCGGCGGCTCGCGTCGAGGATGACCATCGATGCGGCCCAGATGAGGCCGTCCACGGTGAACGGCACCAACCGGGCCGTCAGACCCGTCTCTCCGTGCGTGCGTACCAACTCGTACGCGTGGCGGTACGAGATCACGGCGGCGATGGCAGCGACCATGCCCACGGCGAGAGCGGTGGTGATCCGGGTGAGGCGGTCAGGCATGGGCCAACTCCTCTCGGAGCGAGATCACCACGGGGTCGCTCTCGTCGAGTCCTGTGGCGAGGAGTTCGGCGATCGTGAGGGCCGTGATGGCTTGGTTGCGGTTGAGGGGCGTTGGCCACGTGCTGACGTGCCAGACTCCATCGACGAGAGCGGCGTTGGCGATCACGGCGTCGTTCACCGTGAGGGTCATGCGGGTGTCGTTGATCTTGATTGCCATGGGGGCTCCTCTCCCGCTCTGGGGGGAGCCACGGGAGCCATTCAGGGGAGCCAACGTGGCCCGACCCTTCACGATCTCCCGGGACTGCCTCAGAGCGTTGTGTGAGCTGAGCGACCCCCGGTCGACTCCTTCCGATCTGGCCAGACGCTCCGAAATGGCTGGTATGGCAAACGGCATGCCTTGAACGTGCCCGCGCGGTCGCGTGCGTCACGGGTGAGTGGCCCGTACACACCGGGGCTGGATACGGTTGCTCGATAGATCCGTAACGTTCGCACCTCGGGCCCGGAGGGAATGACGTGCGCGTCGTACAGCGACACGAACTCGACCTGGCGTTCGCGGCCGACCAGGCTCAGCGGTTCCACCGGCGGGCCACCTCGAGCGACGTGCCCAGGCTTCCCCGGTTCCCGGAACGGCTGCACGACCTGCTCGGCCACGCGCGCGGCGAGATGGCGTACCGGACCGCGTCCGACCCGGGCGCCCACGAGGCGGCGACCTGGGAGAGCACCACGCTGGCGATGCAGGCCGGGGTGGGCGTGTTCACCGTCGCGCAGCAGGCCGAGGGCACCGTGGACTGCCGGATCGGCGCGGAGACGGTGACGATCCCCGCGACCGGCCCGATGTCGTGGTCGAACGAGGGCGTCTGGTTGCAGGCGCTGGCCTTCGCGATGATCTGCCGGGAGCGGGAGCGCACCGACTTCCTGTGCGCGATCCCCGAGGACCTGTTCCGGGCTTCGGAGGCGGGGGGCGTCCCCTACGCCTACATGGCGCCGTGGGGGCGCGCGCTGCGCGGGTGGTGGCGGCAGGAGCCCGACTACTACGACCACTTGGTGGAGGCCGTGCGCGAGGCGAACCCGGACGCTCCCGGGCTCGGCCAGGACGCCGCCGAGCACATCGCGTTGCTGGCGTTCCCGCGCATGAAGATGTTCACGGCCATCGTCGAGAACGACCAGGACGCCTTCAACGACGCGCTCCACCAAGCCCTCGAACTGCACCGGACCTACTGGACGAAGGACGCCGAGCGCGCCGCCAGGCCCGCCGCCTACGTCGCCCTCGAACCGCTCGCCCTGACCTGCGTGGCCAGGGAACTCGGCTTCACCGTCGACGTGCAGTCGGACTACCTTCCCCAGGCGCTCGTCGACGGCGCCTGGGTCGGCGAGTTCCCCACCTGAGTCAGAGGGCCGCCGGGGGCGGGGGCGCGACGAGCAGCCCGTTCCACTCCAGGGTGCGCCTGGCCTCCGCGAGCGCGTCCGCGCCCACCTCGGGCAGGCGGAAGCCCCGTGCGCGGATGTGCTCCACAAGGTTCGGGGGTGGCGCCACGCCGTGGGCTTGGAGGTGGTGCGGGACGCCGCCGAGCCAGACCCACGTCCCGTCGGTGTGGTAGGTGTTCGGCACCCTGGCCGGACGGCGGAGGTCGTAGGCGTCCACAAGGGGTTCACCGTCGTCCCACACGACCGGGGCCTGTTCCAGGTAACGGACCAGGGCCTCCCGCTCATGCTCCGGTACGGAAGGGCGCCTCAGCACCGTCGTGTCGTCCGGGGCGGGGTTGAAGGCGATGGGCAGCGACTGCTCGTAACGGGACGCGAGGCGTTCCAGTGCTTCGAGCCCCGGCAATTCCTCCTCGCGCGCGTCCGGTGGAACGGCCCCGGCGCGGTCGCCGCCCCCAGGGGGCTCGGCCCGGCAGCGGGCCAGCACCTCGTTCGCGGGGACGCCTTGGCCGTACAGCTCGCGGAGTCGGACGATCCAGGGGCCGCCCGCGTTCACACCGTCGATGCCCGCGTCCTTGCGTTCCATGTAGAACGCGGCACCGCCCGCAACGGACGCCCACAGGTAGCCCAGCAGCACCGAGCCCTTGACGACGGGAAGGTAACGGACCGGCCCGTCGGTCTCCAGGTCGTAGCTGGGGGGCACCTCGAAGTGCAGCGGCCCCCAGCCCTTGGACCTGTCCACGGGCGTGCCGTCGGGGAACTCGCCGTCCTGGATGAGCGGGCCCGGTGAGGGGGGACGGGTGGGGTCGGCGAGGGCCTCGACCTCGGTGAGGGCGTCCGCGACCTCCTCGCGTGCCCCGGAGGGCACTCCGCCGCCCCTCGGGTCTTCCGGTGCCCCGACCCAGCCGCGGATCGCCTCGCGCGCGGGCAGGCCCTGCGCGTACGAGTGCTGGAGCCGTTCGTCCCACACCATGGGGGCCTCCCAGGCCTCCTGGAGGAACTCGCGGCACCGCATGAATCCCGCGGCCCGATCGGTCACCGACGCCCACAGGAACCCGATGCGGCTGCCGTTCAGCAGCACCGGCAGGTAGATGACCGGCTTGCGGGTGAACGGCTCGTAGCTCTCCGGGGGCGGCTCCCTGAACGAGGGCACCCCGGACGGCGGAGGCCCCTGGGGAGGCGGAGGCGGCCCCTGAGGAGGCTGGGGAGGCGGGGGAGGCTGGCTCACGACGGCCTCCTCATCCGGAGGGGCTGGTGATGACGTTGACGGCTTCCTTGCGCGAGTCCTCGCTGACCTCGGGAAGCCGGAAACCGGCGGCCCTGATGTGGGCGACCAGGTCGGGCTCGGGCGGCAGGCCGTGCTTCTTGAGGTAGTAGCCCACGGCGCCCGGCCAGATCCACGTGCCGTCCGTGTGGTAGGTCAGCGGCACGTTGGAGGCCCGCTGCGGATCCATGAGGTCGGTGTCGAAGCTCCGCGCGGCCAGCACGATCGGCGCCTGCTGCAGGTACCGCACGACGGCGTCGCGGTCCTCGTCCGGCACCGGGGGGCGCTGCACCACGGGCGCTCCGTCGGGCGCCATCGAGTCGAACGGCTTGGCCATGCGCAGCTCCGGCTCCCCGCCGTCCGCCTCGGCCTCGGCGGCGGTGCCGGTCGCGGCGGCGAGCCATGCGGGGACCTCGCCCGGCTCGCGCGGGAACAGCCGCAGCTCCTCCTCGTACGCGGCGGCCGGCGGCCGGGTTTCGAGCCAGTCGGGCTCCTCCCGGTTCTCGTAGCGCGCGTCGAACGAGAACGGGAAGGTCAGCCTGAAGACGACCGAGAACCACGTGCCCACGCCCGGCCGGTACATGCCCGAGCGGAGCTCCTGGAAAAGCCCCGCCAGCTCGGGGTGCGGCTCCACCAGCGAGGGGAACCGCTGCGACACCATCCGGACCTGGATCAGCGTCTCGGTATGCGTGCCCACCTGCCGGTGGACGACGGTGCTCTCCTCCCACCCGGCGGGCAGGGCGTGCGCCAGCAGCAGCGTGATCCGCTCCAGCATCCGCTGCTGGTCTGCGGGGCCGAACGGGGGCCGCTCGCTCATCGGGCACCTCCATCGCCGGCGGGCTGCCCGAGCCTGGCGCGCAGCCATCCCGGCACATGCTCGTCCGCGCGGGGGAACACCGCCAGGTCCTGGGCGAAGAAGTCGCCGGGGAGAGGCGGGTCCCACAGGGGGTCGAAGTCGGTGTTGAAGCTGACCCAGTACGCGCCGGGCGGGTCCATCATGTACCGCATCCCGAACCAGGTCCCCTCGCCGGGCCGGTACATCATCGACCGCAGCTCGGCCCCGATGCGGGTGAGCTCGGGCACGGGCTCCACCGCCGGCGAGGACCCGTCCTTCATGATCACCGTGAGGCGCAGGTCGGCGGCGCCGGCGGTCATCAGGACCTTGAGGTCGATCCGCCGCCAGTCCGGCGGGGCCAGCTGGACCAGCAGGGCCCCCATCCGCTGGGTGAGCTGCTCGTACCGCTGCCGGTCGTACGGCCGCGGCTCCTGGCGGGGCGCCGGGGCCTCGGAAGGCGGCTGGGTCATCGCGTGAGCGCTCCTCTCCTCACCGGCGAGTCTATTGCCCGGTTCGTCGCACGGGCGTCCCGCCGGGACGCGTGATCTCGGTCAGATGGCCGGACGCGACCAGGTCGGCGATCGAATCCACCAGGTAGTAGCCGCGGCCCTGCTCCCCGGGCGGGTTCCGCAGCTCCTCGCCGGCCGGGAAGATGGCCGTGGCGGCGAACAGGCCGGGGGTCGCGCGCAGCGGCCTCTCCACCCGGTACACGCGGTAGGGGTGGGCGTCGGCGGTGCCGTACAGGCCCCGGACCGAGAACGGCGTGCCGATCTCGAACAGGAAGGGCCGGTCGGCGTCCCCGTACGCGTCGAGCTCGGTACCCGGGGGCAGCACCACGGCGGGCGCCGCCTCCCCCGCCTCCGTCTCCGGCTCGGGCGCGGCCGGCGGCAGCACCTGCTCGGCGAGCCGTGCGAACACCTCATGAGTGCTGACGAACCCGCCCCTTTCCGGCGGCGGCCCGGACTCGCACACGAAATATCCACAGCCCGCGGGCCGGTTGTGAACGGCCCCCAGCGCGACGAAGGACCGCCCTGGCCCGGGCTCGGGACGGACCAGCCCGCGCGTCCGCGCGCCGACCCGGCCGCCCTCGGCGGTCAGCATCCACGCGTCCCGGCCGGAGTCGTGCTCGGTGCGCCTGTGCAGGAGCCCGGCGAGTTCGAGGACCGCGCTGTTGACCTCCGCGCCCGCCCCGGCCAGCACCCCGCCGACCGCGTACGCGACCGCCTCCCGCACATCGTCGAACGGCACCGCCTCACCGCCGCCCGCCACGGCCCAGACGCCGTCCCCGGGGGCCCGCAGCACCGACCAGCACCCGTCCGCGACCCGCCCGGCCAGGAACCGGTCCGCCGCCTGCGGCGCCACGTCCCGCACCAGGTCACGCGCCCGCAGGAACAGCCGCTCCCGTCCCGTGACGAGTTCCCGCTCGTCCTGCACGGCCTCGGGGTCGACGGCGTCCGCCGCCGCCTGCGCCTGCACCGCGCGCCTCATCCAGTCCGGGACGTGCTCCTCGTCCCGAGGGAACAGCCGCAGCTCCTCGGCGCAGGCCGCCGCCGGAACCTCGGCCTCCCACGCGATCTCGTCCGCGCCCCTGTAGGTGACGCCCCACCGCGGCTTGCCGCCGATCGCGCAGTAGACGCCGACACCGACCTGCACCCAGGTGCCGCGGCCCCGCTCGTACATCTCCGAACGAAGCCGCCGCAGCAGATCGAACACTCCCGACTCGGGAAGCAGCTCCTCCGCCGGAATGAACGCCGTGGCCGTCTTGGGGCTGTGCCGGTTCAGGTGCCGGGGATTGACCAGGCCGCCGCTGACGGAGACCCGCTCGTACGAGCGTCCCACCGCCCGATAAGTGACCTCGGCCTTCTCCCAGCCGCCCGGGAAGAGGTGCACGAGCAGCGTCGCGATGTCCGACAGCAGCCGGTCTTCCCGTTCACGCTCCACCACGCGCACTCCTAGCCGGGCAGGTATCCGCGCCCGCCGGCCCGCAACCCGTCCTCGAACAGCCCGTGCGTACGGACGCGGAGCGTCCGCACCAGCGCCGCCTCCTCGGCCGTGAGCGCCCGCCCCTCGCCCCTGGCGGCGTCCTCCAGCCCGTTGACGGTCTCGTACAGGGCGAACACGGCCCCGTCCCCCTTGAGACGGCGCCCGCGATACTCCTCCACCCGCTGCACGAACTCCTCGCGCGACAGCGTCTCGATGTCGGCGTGCGTCCCGCCCCTGATCTTCCGGACGTAGCTCATGTCACGGACGAACTCACCGCTCTCCGGCGAGAGAACCAGGCAGTCCAGCCCGCCCCCGTCCGGTTCCACGAAGACGACCGGCCGCCCCTCGTACACGTAGTACCGCGGCAACGCGTCGCTCATCCCCTCACCTCCTCCTCACCACCCCATCATGGCGTCATATCCAAAGGTCATCGCCGATGCCCGGGGCGCTCTCAGGCGGATGAGAGATGGCCGGCGGGTCGCCGCTGATCATCGAGGTCACGTCCAGCGTGGCCGCGACCCCCGGCCGATCATCGGGCCTCGGGAGGCTGTGTCGCCTTGGGGGCCTTGCGCGTCCCGGTGGGCGTCGTGGCCGGGGGCGTAGCCGTTGCGGCCGGTGGGCGTCCTGGTGCCGTTGGGGTGGTGCGCGGTCCACGAGCCGTTCGGGGGCCAGGTGGGACGGGGGCGGCCGTCGGGACCTGGCTCGGACGTGGACGCGAACACGTTGCCATCGGTGTCGGACCAGGCCAGGCCGCTGGGGGCGAGGACTGGGACGCCGAGCCTGCGGGAGAGTTCGGCGGCGAAGCCGCCGTCGCCCGTCCGGCAGGACAGCAGCATGACCTCGCGCCCGTTCCAGTTCGGGTCGTTGCGGATCAGCGCCGCCAGGTCGTCCACGCTGAGGCGGCGCGTGCCGACGCGCATCCCGTCTGGGTCGCCGTGGCCGTCCACCACGAACCGCTGCGGGTCGGCAGGGACGCGCCGGGCCAGGTCGCGCATGCCCTCCTCGTCCGGGCCGTAGAAGGCGCGGCCCGCCGGGGTGGACTCGCTGTCGCGGTAGACGTCGTGCAGGTGCGCGGGAAGGTCGGCCGGGACGCCGTCGGCGGCCGGGGGCGGGGTCGCGTCGGCGGGCGGCGGCGGGTCGGTGTGGCGGGTGGGCGCGCCGTCGTGGCCGGAGGGCGTGTCCTGGTACCAGCCGTAGTGGGAGGCCGCGTCCGGTCTCGGGGTCGTGGCCGGGCTGCTGCTCAGGTCGGTGGCGGTGGCGTCGCGGGGTGCGCCGGAGGGGGCGCCGGGGGAGGCGCCGGGCGGGGGTGGGTCCTGGAGGGCCTGGTTCAGGGCCTCCTGGAAGCGTCCGATGACCCGCTGGTTGATGGCGCGGTCGAGCGCCTCCTCCTCCCGGGTCATCGGGCGGTTCTGCTCTTCGGCGGCGTTGGGCAGGTCGCGGCGCGCCTCGTACAGGGAGTGCTCGTACGCGGCGACGTCGTCGATCGACCGCAGGTGCAGGCGCAGCTCGCCGATGTGGCCGTTCGGCATGCGGACGGTCAGCTGCGCGTCGCGGTAGCCGCTCGGCACCGGGTTCTGCATCCGGTCCTTGAACGAGACGATCTCCACGCCGTGCCGGGCCGCGATCGACTGGATTTCGGCCAGCGCCCGGTACAGGTCCGCGACAGTGTCGAACTGGATCTTGGCGCCGAGCAGGTCGTTCAGCCGGCTCGCGTTCCCCTCGTAGTCGCCCATGATCTTGTCGAGGGCGCGGACGCGGTCCTTCTCCCCGGGGCGCAGGTGCGGCTCGCCGCCCAGCGCCCGGATCGCGGGATCCTCGACCAGGGCCCGCAGAACCGCCACCGAGTCCCGCATGTCCTGGTACAGGCCGTCGAGGTACTCGTTGAGGTACGGGTCGTTCCTGCCGTTGGCCGGGTCGGCGCGGTCGCCGTCGAAGCCCGGCTGGGACGGGGCGACGCGCGGGCTGGGGTCCTCGCCGGGCCGCCGGTTCTCCTCGATCGAGCGGGAGAGCCGTTCGCTGACCTGCCGCTGCTCGCCGGTGAGCGGCGTGGGCTCGGCCCGCGGGCCGGAGCCGTCCAGGAACGCCTCCGGGCCGCGCCGCTCGACGTCGGCCACGGACTGTTCGAGGATCCCGACCGCCTCGGGGTGGCTCAGCAGGCTGTCGAGGGTCTTCGGACGTGACAGCAGGGAGTCGCGGAGGGAGGTCTCCAGGTCGTTCAGGCCGTCCCCGGCGACGATGCGGGCCAGCTCGGGGTGATTCGGCAGCGTCTCCTCGATGCGCCTGCGGAGGCGGTCGCCCAGGGGTTCCCCGGCCTCCTCCAGCATGCGCTGGACGCGCGGGTCGTCCTGGATCCGCCGCATCGTCTCCTCGGACGCGCGCGGCGGCGCCGTCTCGGCCGAAGAGTGCGGAGGCGGCGCGTCGTCGCCCGGGGGGCGCGGCGGCGGGACGTCGCCGTCGCCGGTGGAGCGGGGCGCCGCGCCGCCGCCGTCGGGCGCGGAGGAGAGGTCGCCGCCGCATGCCGCCGCGAACGCGGGTGCGGGCGCGTGCGCCCCGGCGTTCGCGGGCGAGGACGTTTGCGTGATCGTCGTGGCGGGGGCGGCCGGGCCCGTCCGCGGCGGCGTACCACCGCTCGGGGCGGGCGTGGGCGGTTGCGGCGCGGTGCCGCGCAGGGTCGGCGGCAGGTTGAAGAAGCTCCGGTAGTGGACGGTGCTGACCGGCGGCGCCTGGTTGTGGTCGGTCTCCACCCACCGCGCGTGCACCACCTGCGGCGTGCGGCCGGGCGGGTTCGGCTCGGCGAAGAACTCGAACCTGTCCACCTCGATGTTGTTGGAGGCGTCCTCCTGCCGCGCCCTCAGATCCTGTTCCAGCCGGTACCAGCTGGTGGGACGGGTCGTCCCGTCCCGGTTCCAGCCCTGGTTCTCCACCCGCCACTGCGGGAAGTAGTTGAGCGCCTCACCCGGTCCGCGCCCGGCGTGGCCGAAGATGTGGCCGCCGTCGAACAGCCGGTACGGCGGGTACTCCCCCCGGCCGGTCGCGCCCGCCGCGCGCTGCACGGACTCGTAGCGGTCGTGGTCGCCGCCGTACTCCGGCCTGCCCGTCGCGCTGTCCGCCTGGCCGTTCTCGTCGGTGTGGTAGAGGAACGTGGCGGGCTCGACGTCGTCGTCCCCGAGGTTCCCGGTGCGGACGGCCTGCGGCGGGTCGAGGTCGTCCGACGACAGGTTCTCGAACCGGTCCCGCGGCTCGATCATGTAGTTGGTGTCCGGCCGCGGGACGCGGATACCGCCGTCCGCGGTCTCCTGGGTGCCCAGCTCGGGGTTGTAGCCGCCGTCGGCGTCCCCGAACCACGTCCGCACCCACTGCACCTGCCGGTCGCCGTTGGTGTAGAAGACGCCGTGCAGCCGGTTCTCGGGCGCGGGCGTGCGGACCTCGTAGCGGGTGTGGGCGTCCAGGTCGGTGCGCGTGCTGAACGGCCCGTGCAGCGCCGGGTCGTGCTCCACCTCGCGCCGGTGGAGCGGCTGCGCCGGGTCCGTACCGGGGATGTGCGTCGGCGGGTCGAACGGCGCGGCGGGCGGCGACAGCCTGTCGTCGCCCCCGCGGAACACGTGCGGGTCCCCGACCCCCAGGTCGACCCGGTGGACCACGCCCGGCTCGGGCTGCGTCAGGTCCGGGTTGGCGTTGGGGTCGAACACGGGACCGGAGCCCGGGTCGTGCGGGGGCGTGGAGACGTGCGTGACCCGGCCGTGGCCGTTCGGCGGCTCCGGCGGCCCCGTGTACGCGGCTGTCCGGACGACCGTGCCGTCCGGCGTGCGCTGCCGGACCTCGTAGCGCGTGTGCGGGTCGAGGTCCCGGCGGTCGGCGATGCGGTCGTCCGGCCCGACCGTGACGCTGCTCTGGTGCCGGTGGGACGGATTCCAGTCCGCCTGCTCGTGCGGCGATCTGCCGCCGGGAGCGCGGGGGGACGCGTCCTGCGGCGTGGCCGCCGGGCGGTCCACCGGATGCCCGGGGGCGTGACCGTCGCGCCCGGCCGGACTGGTGGCGCCGCCCGGGTGGTGCGTCGTCCAGCCGCCGTTGGGCGGCAGGTCAGGGTGCATGCGCCCGTCGGGACCGCGATGCCCGGACGAGGCGTAGACGTTCCCGCCGTCGTCGGACCAGGCCAGCCCGCTCGGCGCCGTCACCGGCACGCCCAGGCGCGAGGCCAGCCGCGTGGCGAAGTCGCCGTCCCCGGTGCCGCAGGACAGCAGCATGACCTCGCGGCCGTTCCAGTTCGGGTCGCTGCGGATCAGGTCGGCCACGTCGTCGACGCTCAGGCGGCGGTCGCCGACCCGCATCCCGTCCCGGTCGCCGTGACCGTCCACCACGAACCGGTTCGGGTCGGCCGGGACGCGCTGCGCGAGATCCCGCATCGGCCCGTCCTCGGGGCCGTAGAAGGACCGCCCGGCCGGGGTCTGGTCACTGCCGCGGTAGACGTCGTGCAGATGGTCGGGCAGGCCCGGGGGCGGCTCCTCGTCGGCCCGGCCGGGACCGGCGTCCTGCTCCGTACGGCCGGTGTCGCCCTCACTCCGCGCGGCGGACGGATCGGCCTCCGCCGAACGCGACCGCGCACCGTCCGACGGATCATGCGGCGCGGACATGCCCGGCGCGGCCGAGTGCCCCGGCCCCGGCGACCCCGGCGGGATCGCGGTCGCCCGGATCTCGTACACGGGCCTGCCGTCCGGCCCCCGGCCCCGGTACTCCACATCGGTGATCTCGTACCGGGTGCCGCGCGGCAGCACCAGCTCCCGCTGGTTCGGGTAGGCGCTGTCCTGGCCCATCCACACCCCGCGCGACCCTGCCGGCAGGTCGATGTGGATCCGGTAGTCGAACGGGTTGCCGTCCACGACCGCCGGATCGCGTCCCAGCGACGTCGACATGTACGCGGGCTCGCTCTGCGTGGAGCCGACCAGCAGCTCGGGGCCGCGGTTCCCCAGCGGCGTGCCGTCCGCGAGCCGCATGAACGACACGTCGTGCAGCCCGCGCTCCACCTGGATCGGCTCCGGCAGCGGCTGGTCCAGCGCCTGGTCGAGCTCGGCGATCCGCTGGTCGAACGCCGCCACGGTCGGCGGCCCGCCGAAGTACTGGTGCAGGAAGTCCCGCTGCTGCGAGGTCTGCACCATCTGCGCGATCCGCTGCTCGGGATTCGGGAACGACAGGACGTGCTGGAGCAGCCCCCGCTGCTGCGGGCTGAGATGCGGGTCGGCCCAGATGCGGTGCAGGTCGGCCGTCCTGGGCAGGTAGCCGCCGTTCATGTTGGCCAGGTCCCACAGGGCCTGGTGCTCGGCCTCCATGCGGTTCAGGAAGCCGGGCAGGTCCGCGCCGGGACGCAGGAACCGGTTCGGCATCGACTGCACCGTGTACCAGTGCAGCGCCTGCCGGAGATGGGGCGGCAGGCCGTCGTAGACGTGCCCCAGGTGCCTTTCGCCGTACGCCTCGCCCTCGTCGTCGGTGCCGAAGCGCCGGACGCCGTCCGGGCCCACCTCGCCCGGCCGGGGGTCGCGCGGCGGGGTCGAACCCGGCGCGTGCGGGTCGTGCCCGGGCGGGCGGGCGGCGGGCGGGTCCGCGACGTCCCAGCCGCTGGACGACACCTGCCCGTGCTCGTTGACCTCCACCCGGCCGGTGGGCGTGACGACCCGTACACCGAGGTTCTCCGCGAGCCGCGTCCCGAAGTCCCCGGCACCGGCGTGGTCGGCGAGGACCATCACCTCGCGGCCGTTCCAGTTCGGGTCGCTGCGGATCAGGTCGGCGACCTCGTCCGGCCCGAGCCGCCGCCCGCCCGGAGCGAGACCGTCCCGCCCGCCGGGCCCGTCGATCACGAACCGCCGCGGATCCGCCGGAATCCGCCGGGACCGGTCTCGCGCCGCCGGATCGTCATGCAGCGACCGCCCGGCCGGGGTCTCCTCCCCGCCGCCGTGCCGCGAACGCCCGGGACCGCCGCCGTCCGTACCGTCCGTCCGATCCCCGGGACGGCCCGCGGGGGACGCCGTCCCGTCGTCCGAACCCGGCGTCCGCTGAACCCCGGGCCCGTCCGAATCCGTCCGCCCGCCCGGAGCCGCACCCCGAGGATCAGAAGAACTCAAATCAGCAGAAGGCCGCCCGACGCGCGGATCCGTCGTCCCACGCGGATCGCCAGGCGTGCTGGAAGCGGCGGGCGAACGCGCGTCCGTGGTGGCGCGTGGGTCGGCGCTCGTGCTCGGGTCGGCGGGCGTACCCGAAGCGGCAGGCGAGCGCGGGTCCGCGGGCGGGCCCGTGGTGGGGCGCGGGTCCGTGGGCGGGGGGTCGGTGCCTCGGGCGGCCGCGGGCTGGTCGGCGCCTCGGGATGTGGTCGCGGGGTGCCCCGGGGCATGGCCGGCCTGACCCGCGGGGGCCGTGTCGCCGTTGGGCTGGTGGGTGGTCCAGCCGCCGTTGGGCGGGAGGTCCGGCTCCTTGCGGCCGTCGGGGCCGGTGCTCCCGGAGGACGCGTACACGTTGCCGTCGGTGTCGGACCAGGCGAGGCCGTGCGGGGCGGTGACGGGGACGCCCAGGCGCTCGGCGAGTTGCTGGGCGAACGGGCCGCCGGCGGTATCGCACGACAGCAGCATGACCTCGCGGCCGCCCCAGTTCGGGTCGTTGCGGATCAGGTCAGCGACCTCGTCGACGCCCAGGCGGCGGCCGTCGACGATCATGCCGTCGGCGTCGCCGTGGGAGTCGACCACGAACCGGTTCGGGTCGGCCGGGACGCGCTGGGCGAGGTCCCGCATGGGGGCGTCGTCGGCCCCGTAGAAGGAGCGGCCCGCGGGCGTGGACTCGCTGTTGCGGTAGACGTCGTGCAGGTCGGCGGGGAGGCCGTCGGGGATCTCGTCGGACGCGTCGTCCTGCCGGTCCGAGGTGTCGGAGTCGCCGGTGTCGTCCGTCGTGTCGGTGGCGTCGCGATGGCGGGGGCCGTCGTCGTCGCGCGGCGGGGCACCGTCGCCGCCGGACGGGGGTGGGGTGTCGCCGCCGCCGGAATCCGCCGTGTCGCCGGGCCTGGGGTCGATGTCGAACTGCCGCCGCTCGTACCCCGAGTAGTACGGGTTCCCGTTGGCGTCCACGCCGACCTGGGCACGCGCGTAGTGGTATTCGAGCAGCCCGTCGTCGAGCGCGTCGCGCAGATCGGCGGCGAGGTCGGCGTCGGCGCCGCCCCGTTCCTCCATCGCGTTCAGGATGCTCTTGACGTACTCGCGGTGGCCCTGCTGGTACTGGTGGCCGTCCTCGCCCTGGCGGGAGCCGAGCTGCGCGGACGGCCCCTTGGCCTCGACGATGAAGTGGTGGTCCTGCCCGGTGACGGGGTCGTGGACGCGGTACACCTGGTCGAACTCGCCGCTGCGGGCGCTCTGCGGCGCTTCCCCGTCGGCCGTGGGGCGCGGGAACAGCTGCTCGATCTCGAGGTCGGTTCGCGGGCCGAACCTCTCCTGGAGGATCGCCTGGAAGGCGTCGTCGGCGGCGTGCTCGCCGAGCTGTTCGCCGTAGCCGGTCTGCTGCTCGAACGCCTGGCGCCGCTCTTCGCGGTTCTCGGGCGTCGGGTCGTTCTTGTAGTTCTCGACCGCGTCCCTGACCCGGTCGATGGCGTCGGAGCGCTGGTTGATGAGGTCCTGGAGCTCCTGGCGGCGTTCGGGCAGCACCGAGGCCGGGACAGGGCGCTCCTCGACGTAGTCGGCGCGCCGCACCGGGGTGTCGGGCAGCGCGTCCCACTGGCCCTCCTGGTCGTTCCAGCGCAGCGGGGGCATGACGTGGCCGTCGGCGTCCGGCGCGGTCGTGCGGCGGACGGCCTGCCCCTCGCGCAGGTAGTAGTTGCTCCAGTCCAGGGCTTGGCGCTTGCGTTCGCGTGTCTCGGGACTGTCGCGGGACGAGTCGCCCGGGCGGCGCGGCGGGTCCTGCGCCGGACCGTCGCCGTCGTCGCCGCGGGCGCGTGGCGCGGGGCCGGGTTCCGGTGTGGTGGCCGGGTCCCGCGGCGGGGCGGAGTCGCGTCCCGGCGGCGGCGTGCCGACCGGCGCCGGCTGCTGGGTGCCGGGGTCGTTCGCGCGCGGCGGGGCGCCGGTGCCGGTGGGATCGGGCCTGCCCGACGGTGCGCCGCCGTCGGTGTCCGGGCGTGGCGAACCGCCGGGGCTCGGCTCGCTGCTCAACGTGCTGCCGGGCGGCGGTGTCTGGGTGGACGGGTCGGTAGGCCGCGTCGGGGTGGACGGCTGCTCGCTCCGCTGCGTTGCGGGGCTTTCCGGGGTGCGGGGCTGGCCGGGGGCACCGTCCCTCGGCGGCGTCGTGGACCCATCGGGCCGCTCAGGACGCTGGTTGGGCGTCCCCGCCGTCTCCTCCGTCGTCCGAGGCGGGGTACCGGTGCTCTCGTCGCCCGTACGAGGCGGGGTACCGGTGCTGTCATCGGTCGTGCGCGGCGGAGTGGAACCCTGCTCCGTTGTACGCGGCGGGGCACTGGTGCTGTCGTCCGTCGTTCGCGGCGGAGTGCCGGTGTTCTCGTCGGCTGGACGGCGCGGGCTCGGCGTCTGGCCTTCGGGCCTGTTCTGCGTCGGCGGCCTGTTGTCCGTGGACGACGGCCGGTTCGACGCGGGATCGGACGACGGTGTCGTGGACGGACGGGCCGTCCCGGGCGAACCTCCGCCCGGCGACGACGAACCGCCCCCGCCTCCCATGGCGGGGGCACCGCCGACCGGCATCCCGCCCGGCGCCGGAGCACCCGAGGCGGCCGGGGTAGCGGACGGGGTAGCGGACGCGGCGGGCGTGCTCGAAGAGGCCGCCGGAGACGAAGGACTCGCGGACGCACCCGGATCGCTGGGCATCGACGCGAGCGTGGAGCCGGGAATCGTGCCCGGGGCGGGGCCACCGGCACCGGTGTCGCCGGCCAGCAGGCTGGCGACACGGTTGCCGCCACCGGAGGAACCACCGTCGGAGGATCCGGACCCGGACCCGCTCGGGGAGCCTCCGTCGCCGTGCGCCGCCGTCGACACCTGCGGCGAACCGCCCGGGGACGACCCGCCCCCGGTGTCGGTGCTTCCAACAGGCGTCGCCTGTGGGGAACCACTACTGGACGTGTCGGTCGAGGGTCCGCTGGGCGTTCCGGTGCCGGACGTCTGCGGCGAGCCGCCGGAGCCGTCCGTTCCACCACCGGTGGACGGTCCGCCCGGGGAGGGCGACCCGCCGCCACTGGACGAACCGTCGCCCGTGCTGGAAACGCTCGGCCCCGAACCGGTCGATCCGCCGGATCCCGAGTCGCCTGAACCGCTGCCGGTCCCGGTCCCCGTTCCGCTTCCCGTACCGGAGCCACTGCCGGAGCCGCCGTCGCCGCCCGAACCGGTGCCCGAGCCCGTTCCGGTTCCGCTCCCGCTGCCGGATCCGGATCCTGAACCGCCGTCACCGCCGCCGGAGCCCGTGCCCGAGCCGGTTCCGCCGTCACCTCCGCCGGAACCCGTACCGGAGCCCGTCCCCGAGCCGGAGCCGCTGCCCGAACCCGAGCCGCCGTCACCGCCACCCGAGCCCGAGCCAGACCCCGAGCCGGAACCAGACCCGGAGCCCGAGCCCGTCCCGGAACCGGAGCCAGACCCAGTCCCAGAACCGGAGCCTCCGTCGCCGTCGCCGTCGCCGCCGTCGCCCGAACCGGAGCCCGAGCCGCCACCGCCGTCGCCGGAACCGGAGCCGGTGCCGGCGCTGAAGTCGTTCAGGCCGCCGCGGGCGCCGCCGATGGCGCCGCCGGCCGCGCCGGAGGTGGCGCCCTTGGCGATGTCCTCCAGGCTGAGGGACTCGCCGTGGATGGCGGCCGAGGCGATCGTCCCGGCGGCGCCGCCGAGGGCCTCGGAGGTGCCCTCGCGCAGCGCGCCCTTGAGGAGGCTTCCGGCGGCGGTGTCCGCGGCGCCCTCGACGCCGGGGATCCTGCCCATGCCGCCCGCGATGCCGCCGGAGATCGCGCCGCCGATCGCGCCGTCCACGGTGGACCGCAGGGTCTGGTTCCAGTTGATCCCGTCCCGGTTGCCCTGGGCGACCTGGATGCCCTGGATCAGCAGGTCGAGTCCGCCGCCCTCCAGCGCGCCCATGACCGCGCCGTGGATGATGGCGTTGCGGGCCAGCCAGGACATCAGGCGCTGGAAGATGATCCGCGCGCTGACCTGCCCGGCGGCCTGGACGGCCGGGATCGCCGCGGTGGACGCGCCGAACGTCGCGAAGGCGGCCTTGATCAGCAGAATGATCTCGATCGCCGTGATGATCAGCAGCGCGATGAACATGTACTTCGCGTACTCGATGTCCGTCGCGCCGTCGTTGAGCACCTTGGCGAGGTTGTCGCAGGCCTCGGCGAGTTTGGTCAGCCGCTGCGGATCCACGGAGACCCAGGTCTCCCAGTGCATCCGGAACTCTTCGGCGGCGTAGCCCTGCAGCGCGCCGAGCACCTCGGCCGCGACGCCCTGCAGTTCCCCGATCAGCTCCCTGACGTCGGCGCCGGCCTCTGTCCAGCCGTCGGCGGCCCGCCGCATGGCGGTCTCGTCGCCCTCCGGCCAGTCGGAGCCCACGATCCAGGACAGCCACTTGACCGAGTCGGGGATCTCAAGCCCCACGGATCACGTCTTCCGGATCGTCGCGGCGTCCTCGGCCGAGCTGTACTGCTTGGCCATCTGCTCCACGCCTTCTCGGACCTGTTCGAGCCCCTCGGCGAGTTGCCCGAACAGCTTCAGCACGTCCTGGCTCGGCTTCAGGTAGTTCTTCTCGAACTCCTGGCCGGTCTTGTCGTTGCCCCAGCACTTGCCCTCGGCGGACAGGGCCGCCTCAAGGGTGGTGTGGATCCTCCTGAGGGAACCGGCGCCGCGTTTGAACCCGCCGCCGGAGCGTTTGAGTGCGCCGGTGTCGACGCGCAGCTCGTTGGTCATCGGTCCAGAAGTCCGTAACGTTCGCGTACGGCGTCGAAGTCGCCGGGGGTCTCGCCGACCAGCTTGGTGAAGTCGAAGCCCTCCTGCTCGGCGCCCTCGGGCACCAGGCCCTCCATGGCCTCGCGGGCCTTGCCGGACACCTGGTCGGCGGCGTTCCGGGCGGCTTCGAGCACGGCCTCGGCCAGTTCCTCCGACCCGAGCTTGCGGTAGCGGCGCGGGTCGAACTCCAGGGAGGTCAACCGGCCCTGCCGGTCGACCCTGGCCTTGACGGCACCGTCCCCGCCCTCGCCTTCGGCTTCGAGCGCGGTGAGCCGTTCCTGCAGCTTCTTCAGCTGCTCGTGCTGCTTCTTGTACTCCTTCAGCAGCTCATCGATATGCGCCTGCCACTCCGCGCGCACCTGGCCCCCTCCGCCGTCCCCCGACATGGTTTGTGGTCGGCCGTCATCGTCTGATCATGAGCAGGAGCCCTATTGTTCACGACTTGGCCGCATCCCGACAATCCCCGTGAATAACAACACGGCGTGATCTCTGGTAAGGGAAATGAGGAACGGTCCAGCTGATCACTTGCCGGACGATCCCGCCCGGTCCGGCGGCGGTGCCGCTACGGCAGCGGCTGGATCTGCGGGTCGCAGCAGCGGCACCCGAGCTGACCTTGGTAGATGCCGTGGGCGGGGCAGCGTTCGAGGAACTCGGCGGGAGGCGGGACGCGCCAGTCGCCCAGCCGCCATGGCCGCCGGACGGGAACGGGCGCGGCCAGCCCGTCCACCATGGCCCGGTAACGGCGCAGGTAGTCCAGCGCGTATGGGGGGTCGTAGGTCAGCAGGTGCCAGCCGTGCCGGGTCATCGCCTTGGCGAGCAGCGCGAGGAGGAAGGCCTTCTCCGCGGGCCAGTCGGCCGTCCAGGGCAGCGCGCTCAGGTCGAACCCGTCGAGGCCGCGCGAGTGGCGGTGCCCGTCGGCGAAGAACAGGACGAGATTCCTTTCCCAGGGGGACGCGGCGATCGCCGAGCCCGCCAGGGTCAGGACGTCGAAGAAGACGTCCGTGCCGCCGTTGGTGAGGTAGAGGTCGTCCTCGTCGGCCTGCGTGCCGTGGACGGTGAACCTGTTCCCCACGCGCTCACGCCCCGGCGCCGGACTCCACGCCCGCGGCCGCCGCCGAATCCGCCGCCGGCTCCGCGTGCGGCTCCGCCTCCGGGCCGGCTTCCGGGTCGGCCTCGCGGAGCCGGGCGGCGATGCGCTCCGGCGGGACGTCGTTGATCCAGGCGGCCATGCCCGACTCCGACCCCGCCAGAAACTTGATCTTGTCGGGGGCGCGCCGGATCGAGAACAGCTGGAGGTGCAGCCGCAGCAGGTCGCGCCCCTCGCCCGTCGGCGCCTGGTGCCAGCCCGCCACGTACGGCAGCGGCGTCCCGTACAGCGCGTCGCCGCGGCGGAGCAGGTCCCGGTAGAGGACGGCGAGCTCGTCGCGCTCGGGCCCGGTCAGCGCCGCCAGGTCGGGGACGTGGCGGTGCGGCATCACGTGCGCCTCCACCGGCCAGCGCGCCGCGGCCGGGACGAACACCGTCCAGTGCTCGCCCGCGGCGAGGATCCGCGTGCCCGCCGCGCGCTCGGCCTCCAGCACGTCCTCGAACAGGTCGCGGCCGGTGGACGCGCGGTGCGCGGACGCCGTGGCGAGCATCCGCTCGGTCCGGGGCGTGACGAACGGGTAGCCGTAGATCTGGCCGTGCGGGTGGTGCAGCGTCACCCCGATCTCCACGCCGCGGTTCTCGAAGACGAACACCTGCGCGATGCCGGGCATGGCCGACAGCTCGGCCGTACGGTCCGCCCACGCGTCGATCACCAGCCGGACGCGCGCGATCGGGAGCCGCGCGAGGGTCGCGTCGTGGTCGTCGGTGAAGCAGACGACCTCGCAGCGGCCGTCGCCCGGCGCCCGCGCGAAGATGTCCTGTCCGTCCACCGTGCCCGGCACGTCCGGCGTGCGCGAGGAGAAGGACGGGAAGCGGTTCTCGAACGACACGACCTCGTACCCGCCGTCGGGGATCTCCGAGGCGGGGCCGCCCGGGCACAGCGGGCACTGGTCGGGCGGCGGCAGGAACGTGCGCGTGTTGCGGTGCGCGGTGACGGTCACCCGGTCGCCGGTCAGCGGATCGCGGCGGGTCTCGCACAGCGGTTCGGTCGCCGGGAGGTCGCGGGGGTCGGGCACCGGCTTCCGCCCCGGCTCCCGGTCGAAGTAGACGATCTCGCGCCCGTCGGCGAGCGTGTTCCGTGTACGCGCCACCCCGCGAGATTACTGGACGCGGCGCGCGACGCCGCGGGCGTCAGCCCGGCGGGGCCGCGCGGGACGGCCGGGGTACCGCCTGCGGACCACCGAAGAACCCTCCCGCGCCGGGAATGCCCGCGAAACTTTGTATGTTGTACGGAGTTAACACGACAGAGAGGCGGGACGTGACACTCCACCACTTCGACGCAGGCGACGAGTTCGACCGCCAGGTCCGCACCCTCATCGACCGTGACCACCACCGGGCCGCCGGGCTCGGCGAAGAGGAGTTCGCCGCCCTGCTGGCCCCGCTCCGTCCCACCGCGCTCGAACGAGCCGCGACACCGCCGCCGGCCGGCGCGGGGCGGGCGCCGTTCGTCCTGGTCCTCACCCGGGACGTGGTCCCGGTCGAGGAGGCCATCGTGCGGACGGCCCTGCACGGCAAGAAGAAGCCCGGAGTCATCGACCGCAACTACGCCGAGGACGACCTCGTGAGGTTCGTCCCCACCAAGGAGGTCGAACTGCCCGACGCCCGCGCCTACCTCCTCTTCGACATCGAACGCGGTGAGGAGTTCTGCGGCGCCGTGCCCAACGACGCCATGGACGCCGTCGCCGCCCGCGGCCGCACCCTGCTGACCATCGAGGAGGGCATCGCGCTGGTCACCCAGTTCCCCGCCGTCCTGGCGAAGAACAAGTGCTTCTCGCTGGGCGGGTCGCGCTGCGGCGACCGCCGCGTACCGGCGATCTGGATCAGCCAGAACGCGCCCAAGCTCGGCTGGTGCTGGGCCGGTAACCCGCACACCTGGCTCGGCATGGCCTCCGCCGCAACCCGCGCCGGCTCCCTCACCCCCTGACCCCTGGGCCCGGCGGCCTTGAGAAGTCCTTCCGCTCTGGGGCGAGGGCGGTGATCGCTTGATCAATGAGCCGTGAGCGTCAGGAACCGATCGACGGCGGTCTGCGCCTGGGTGCGGAGTTCCTGCCGGCCGGGAGGGGGCTCCCCCAGCAGCACCCGGATCTGCAGGTCGCGGATCACCAGGCCGTACAGGAGTTGGAACGCCTCTTGCGGGTCGTCGATGCGCAGGTGGCCCTGGTCGACGAGTCGGTTCAGGTAGGTCGCCACCAGGGGTCCGGTGGAGTGCCGGCCGTGCCGCAACAGGAGTCGGGCCAGTTCCGGCGAGGTCATGGCCGCCCGGTTGAGCGCCACGGAGACGTCACCGACGAGCAGCGCCAGCAGGTTCTGCGCGATGGTGGTGAGCGTGGCGCGAGGATCGGCCGGACGGTCGATCGCGGTGGCGACCGCGGCGTTCACCTGCTCGGCCTGTCGCTCGATCAGCGCGGCGAGCAGCCCTTGGCGGCTGCCGAACCACGCGTACAGGCTCTCCTTGGACGAGCCGGCGCGGGTCGCCACCGCCTGCATCGTCATGCCCGCGACGTCGCGTTCGAGAAGTACGGCGAGCGCGGCGTCCAGCGCGGCCTGCCGCCGGGCCGCCCGCTCGCTCGACCGCGGGCGGCCTCGGCGACCGCGTCCGTCTGCCGTCATCGGCACCTCCGATCCCTGGACATATCCGAACTCGCGAGTACGATTAAAAGCGAACCCGCAAGTTCGATTTTAGTCGGATCCGGAGGCCACCCATGGCGCAATCGCTCTCCCCACCCCTGTCCACTCCGCCCCCGGCAGGGGCACCGCCCATGGCCCTCCACCGTGTCCGGGGCTGGACACTGGCGTCGGCCACGCTGGCCATGGGCCTGATCGCGGGGTTCTTCTACGCCTACGCCTGCTCGGTGATGATCGGGCTCGCCCGCGTCGATGACCGCACCTTCATCAGCACCATGCAGTGGATCAACGCCACGGTGCGCAACCAATGGTTCGCCCCCAGCTTCTTCGGAGCGCTCGCGCTGACCGCACTCGCCGTCCTCGCGCATCTGATCCACGGCAGGCGGCCGACGCTGGCGTGGACCGCCGCCGCTCTGGTGCTGTACGCCGTGGCCTTCGGTATCACCATGGCCGTCAACGTCCCCCTCAATGACGACCTGGCCGCAGCCGGCAACCCCGCGACCCTCCACGACCCCGCTGCGGTCCGCGCCGCCTTCGAGGACCGCTGGGCAGCCTGGAACATCGCCCGCACCATCGCCTCGACCGCCGCACTGGTCTGCCTGCTGCGGGCCCTCATCCTGCACGGCAGAGCAGCCGGACCCGACGGCCACGTTCGGTCCACGCCATCGTGAGCCGCGCCCGCCGAACGCGCCGCGGCACTCAGAACCTCGCCAGCGCCACGACGATCAAGCCAGGTCAGCGCCCCTGGCACGGAGGGCGCCGTCAGACATCAGGCCAGCGCGCGACGACATGGCGGACATCGCCGTACTAAACCTCCGGCGGCGGGCTCCCCCGCCGCCGGAGGGTCGCGCGGTCCCCGGCCGCCCGGCGGGCTGGGCCCGGGGGCGGCCGGGGCGGTCATGGCCAGCGGTAGCCCGCCCCTGTGCCCGCCACGTGGTACGGCAGGTAGCACATCGTGGTCACATGCTCGTCCTTGCAGGTCAGGCACAGGTAGGTGCGATGACCGCGCAGTCCGCGGCCGCGTTCGGCGCAGGGCGGGCAGACGCAGGGCGACCATCCGACGATGACGCGCCCAGGCCCCAGCCGATGCCCCCGCGGGCACACGAACGGCACATGCTCCGGGCTCTGCTGCACACCCCCACTCTAATCGAACATACGATCGATCGCCTCCCGGGCCCGCCGGGTCGCCCGTCGGATCCGCGTTGCGGGCCGACGGCCACGCCGGTGGTGCAGGTAAGGGTCTGGCGCGACAACGGCAGCGAAACGCCATCTGAGAACGAGCCCGAAGCTCGTATAGGTATGGGTGATGTCTCTGATCGCGATCAGGACTTTGTGCCGAACTGGCGGTATGTGATTGGTTCGAATGGCCCGGCAGGCCTGTTCCGAGCAGCGAATCCAATTCCATGCCCCAGTACATGAGGAGAAGCGTGTGAGGGACGCGGTCATCGTCGATGCGGTTCGCACCCCCATCGGAAAGCGCAACGGCGCCCTGGCGGGCGTTCACCCCGCGAATCTCTCGGCACACGTGCTGAAGACGCTGGTCGAGCGTACCGGAGTCGAACCGGCCGAGATCGACGACGTCATTTGGGGATGTGTCAGCCAGGTCGGCGACCAGTCGGGCAATATCGGCCGGGTCGCCGTGCTGGCGGCGGGGTGGCCTGAGACCGTGCCCAGTACGGCGGTCGATCGTCGATGCGGCTCCAGCCAGCAGGCGGTCCATTTCGCCGCCGCGGGGGTCATCGCCGGGCACTACGACTTCGTGATCGCCGGCGGTGTCGAGTCGATGAGCCGCGTGCCCATGGGCTCGGCCGGACGGGACGGCCGCCCGTTCCCGGACGAGGTGCTGGACCGCTACGGCGTGGCCGGTTTCAACCAGGGCGTCGGGGCGGAGATGATCGCCGAACGCTGGGGGTTCTCCCGGCGGCAGCTCGACGAGTACTCGGTCCGGTCGCACGCCAGGGCCGCGGCGGCGGCCGACTCCGGTGCGCTCGACGGGCAGCTCGCTCCCGTGGACGGGAGCCTGCGGACCGACGAGGGCATCCGGCGCGGGTCGTCGGTGGAGACGCTGGCCGGGCTGAAGACCGCGTTCCGCGAAGACGGCGTGATCACCGCCGGTAACTCCTCGCAGATCTCCGACGGTTCGGGAGCCCTGCTCATCACCTCCAGCGAGATCGCCCGGGCACGCGGCCTGCGTCCGATCGCCCGCGTGCACACCGTCGCGCTGGCCGGCGACGATCCGGTCATCATGCTGACAGCGCCGATCGAGGCCACGGCCAAGGTGCTCAAGAAGTCCGGTCTGCGCATCGACGACATCGGCGCCTTCGAGGTGAACGAGGCCTTCGCGCCGGTCCCGCTGGCCTGGCAGGCGGAGACCGGAGGCGCCAGTGATCGGCTGAACCCCCTGGGCGGGGCGATCGCCGTGGGGCATCCGCTGGGCGGGTCAGGGGCGGTCCTGATGACGCGTCTCGTGCACCACATGAAGGACCAGGGCTTCCGCTACGGCCTCCAGACCATGTGCGAAGCGGGCGGCATGGCCAATGCGACCCTCCTCGAGCTGCTCTGAGCAGTCCGGGGATCTGTTCCGCCCGGCTGACGCAAACGTCCGCGTCAAGCCGGATGCACGGCGGCGCCACCGAGGTGCTGAACCGCGTTCCTGGCCTGTGAAGGCCCGTGAAGACTGAGAGAGGACCCGCGCATGCTTCTGGAAGGACTGTCCATCGCCGTCACCGGAGGCGCGTCCGGCCTCGGGCTGGCGACGGCCCGCCGGGTGGTCGAGGCGGGCGGCAAGGTCACCATCATCGACCTGCCCGCCTCCACCGGTGCGGACGCCGCCAAGGAACTCGGCGAGGCGGCCCGGTTCGTCGCCGCGGACGTCACCGACGCCGGCCAGTTCGCGGCGGCGCTCGACGCGGCCGACGAGTTCGGCGGCCTGCGGGGTCTGGTGCACTGCGCGGGCGCCGGCCGCAGGCTCAGGCTGCTGGACAAGGACGGCGAGCCCGGTTCCCTCGAGGACTTCGAGTGGGTGATCAGACTCAACCTGATCGGCTCGTTCAACGCCCTGCGCCTGGCCGCGGCCCGCATGGCCCGCCACGACGAGATCGACGGTGAACGCGGCGCCATCGTGCTGACCGCGTCGGTCGCCGCCTACGAGGGGCAGATCGGCCAGATCCCGTACACCGCCGCGAAGGCGGGCATCGTCGGGATGACCCTGACGGCGGCTCGTGACCTGGCCGGCAGGTCGATCCGGGTGTGCACGATCGCGCCCGGGATCATGGACACGCCCCTGCTGGCGCGTCTGCGGGACGACGTGCGGGCCTCACTCGAGGCCAGCGTGCCCAACCCGGCCCGGCTCGGCCACGCGGACGAGTTCGCGCGGCTGGCACGCCAGATCCTGGAGAACGGCTACCTCAACGGCGAGACCATCCGGCTCGACGGTGCCATCCGCATGGCACCGCGCTGACGGCTCCACTCCGGCTCGCCGTTCGTCCACGGGCTGACCTGTGACGATGCCCATGGGGCGAGGGGGTTCCGCCTGCGCGCGCCCCTGCCCCGAGGGGCACGTCCGCACGACTGCCGGCTCCCGCGCCGGGGATACAGTCGGCCCGTGGACCTGCACCAGATCAAGTACTTTCTGGCGGTCGTCGACCACAACGGCATCAACGCGGCGACGACCGCCCTCGGCGTCGCCCAGCCCACCATCTCCCAGGCGATCCAGGGGCTGGAGCGCGAGCTCGGTGTGCCGCTGTTCCACCGCATCGGCCGCGGCATGGTGCTCACCTCGGCCGGGCACAGCCTGGTGGGGCCCGCGCGCCGCATCCTGCGCGACGTCGTCGCCGCGGAGGGCTCACTCGTCGACGCGGCCGGGCGGCCGCGGGGGCGGCTGGACGTCTTCGCCATGCCCGCGCTGTCGGCCGATCCGGTGGCCCGCCTGGTCGGCGCCTTCCGCAGGGAGTTCCCGAAGGTGTTCGTCCGGATCGGAGACCTGCGCGACGAGGCGGCGGCCACCTCGCTGATCAAGGAGGGGCACTGCGAGATCGTGGTCTGCCATCTGCCGACGATGGACCACGCCGGCCTGGACATCTGCGAGCTCGGAGTGCAGGAGTACTGGCTCGTCCTTCCTCCCGGATCGGAGGCGCCGCCGGACGATCCGCTGCCGCTGTCCGAGCTGCCGGACATCCCGCAGGTCACCGTGCCGCGGGGAAGCTCCATGGCGGTCGGCGAGATCGAACAGGCGGTCGCCGCGGCGGGCCGTGCCATCAGCCCGTCCGTCGTGGTGGAGCACCGCGAGGCCCGGCTGCCCTTGGTCTTCGCCGGGGTGGGTGCCACGTTGATCGAGCGGTCGATGGCCGAAGCCGCCGCGGCCCGAGGGGCCGTGGTGCGGTCCCTCGAGCCGCGGATCAGCCGGGCCTACGGACTGCTCTACGATTCCGCGGCGCTGTCCCCGGCAGGTCGGGCGTTCGTCGATCTGGCGCGGGCGAGCGGCCGGGCGTGAGCCCGGCGGCTCACGCTCGCCGGCCGGACGTGAGCCCGGCGGCCGGCGCTCATCGGCCGCTCGCCCCCGGCTTGAGGGCCATCGAGCGGGCATGTTCCCGCAACTCGTGCTTGCGGACCTTCCCGCTCGCGTTGCGCGGCAGTTCGGTGACCACGGCGAGGTGCCGCGGCACCTTGTACGCCGCCAGCCGGGACCGGCACCACTGGACGATCTCTTCGGTCGTCGGCGCGTCGGACGGGCGGGAGGGGACCACGATGGCCAGCGGCGTCTCGCCCCACCGCTCGTCCGGCATACCCACCACGGCGACCTCCGCCACCTTCGGGTGGGCGGCGACGGCCTCCTCCACCTCGGCGGAGTAGATGTTCTCACCGCCAGAGATGATCATGTCCTTCAGCCGGTCGACGACGTAGATGTAGCCGTCCTCGTCCTGGCGAACGAGATCACCGGAGTGGAACCAGCCGCCGGCGAAGGCCTCCGCGGTCGCGGTCGGCTTGTTCCAGTAGCCGACCATGATCGAAGGTCCCCGATAGACGATCTCGCCGATCTCCCCCCGCGGCACGTCGTTCATGTGCTCGTCCACGATGCGGACCTCGACGTTGAGCAGCGGGGTTCCCACCGATCCGAGCTTGCGCAGCGCGTCCTCGCCGAGGAGCACGGTCGCCACCGCGCTGGTCTCCGTCTGCCCGAACACGCTCAGCAACTTGGCGCCCGGAAACGTCTCGATCATCTTGTGCAGCAAGGCCTTCGTCGCGGGTGCGGCGCCCCACGAGATCAGCCGCAGGGCGGACAGGTCCCTGTCCTTGACTCCCGGGACGTCGCAGACCGCCTGCCATTGAGCGGGAACGAGGAAAACGTAGGCGACGCGCTCGCGCTCGAGCAGGTCCACGGTCTCGACCGGGTCGAAGCGGCCCGACCTGGCGATCACTGTCCGTGCGCCGACCATGATGCCGGACAGCAGGGCCGCCAGGCCCCCGATGTGGAAGAGCGGGGTACTGATCAGCCAGACCCGGCAGTCGACCGGCGGGGCGATGTGGGCGAACCTGCTCGCGGTCTGGACGAAGAGGTTGTAGTGCGTGAGCACCGCGCCCTTGGGCCGTCCCGTCGTGCCGGAGGTGTACATGATGAAGGCCGGCGCCTGGAGGTCGACCGCCACGTCGGGGGCGGTCTCGGGCGCGTCCCGCAGTGCGTCCTCGTAGCGGTCCATGTCCGCGATCGGCTCGTCGCCCGCTCCGACCACCAGGCAGTGGCGCACCGTCGAGGCGTCCTTCCACGCCTTGGCGAAGGTCTCGACCAGCTCGTCCTCGACGACGGCGAGGACGGCCCCGCTGTCGGAGAGCTGGTACGCCACCTCCTCGGCATGCAGCCGGAAGTTGACCGGAACGCAGATGGCGCCCAACCTGGCGCAGGCGAAGAAGGTCTCCACCATCTCGAGCCTGTTGAACGTCATCACCATGACACGGTCGCCCTGATCGACACCGCGCGTCCGGAGGGCGTTGGCGAGCCGGTTGGCCCGTGCGTCCAACTCGCGGTACGTGCGATCGGCACCGTCCATGCGCAGTGCCACGGCTTCGGGGACGGAGCGGGCGTGCCGGGCGAGCTGGTCGCTGATCGTCATGCCCGCGGAGGCCGGGGGCGGCGCCGCCATCACCGCACCCGCCCGCCGGGACGCCGCCTGCCCGGGCAGGCCGTCGGCGAGCTCCATCGGTGGGCACCGTTCATATCGATTCTCCTTCGCGTCCAGATCGAGGCACGCCGCTGTGAGTCGACCATCCCGGCGGGGTGTCACGCAAAGAGCGAACGCCGCATCATCCGATAGGTCGAACCTATATGTCGCCCGTCGAAGGCGGGGTGGACGGGCGCCGCCGACTCAGGGCCGAAGCGACGTCCAGGAACGCCGTGGCGGCGGGAGACAGCGGGCCTGGCCGGAACACGAGCCGCACCGTCCGCCGGACCTGCGGCGACGTGGATCGCACCACCACGTTGCGGAGCTCGGTCTCGGCGATCCGCCGGGGCAGGAAGGTCGCGCCCGCGCCGTGCATGACCAGCTCCCAGATCGCCTGCCTGTGCGCGCATTCGACGGCCACGTAGTCGATCGCCCGCCCCAGTGCGCCGTCGATGGCGGCCCGGCCCCCCGCGGCCGAGGACTCCAGCACCAAGGGGATCTCGGCGACCGCCTCCAGCGGAACCGGATCGGGGAGCGCGGCGGCCAGATCCGGCGGCAGGACGAGGGCGATCTCCTGCTCCCAGAGTTCGCGGGTCCGCAACACGTCGCTCTTCACCGGGAAATCCGTCAGCCCCAGCTCGGCCCGCCCCTGGCGGACCTCGCTCACGACCCCGGACGAGCCGCCGGGATCCAGGACGGTGACCAGGATGCCCGGGTGCAGCCGCCGCAGGCTGCTGGTCAGCTCCGGCAGCGGATCGGCGGACAGCGTCGACAGCACCGCGATCTCAAGGCGCCCGGTGACCAGGTCCCGGACGGCGTGCACCTTGCTCCTGGCGTTCTCGACGTCGGCCAGGATCTGCCGGGCCGGCCCCGCGAACGACCTTCCGTCGGCGGTCAGGGTGAGGCCGCGGCCGGACCGGTCGAACAGCCGGGTGCCGAGCTGGCGTTCCAGGCTGCGGATCGCCTGGGACAGCGAGGGCTGGGCGATGTACAGCGCGTTCGCGGCCTTGGTGATGCTGCCGTGGTCGATGACCGCTACGAAGTACGCGACGAGCCGCAGGTCCATGGTCGAACGATACGCCCGACCGGCCGGTCATGCGGTTCTGACCTCAGCCCATAGGTATCGCCAATAGATCCATACGAGCCCTGGTCTTTGTGCGCACCGGCCCGATGGTGATGCAGTCGGTATACCGGGACGCCACCTGCCCGCGGGTCGCGTCGCGGTCGACCTGTTCCTCGGCCCACCCAGGAGCCCGATAGATGACAACCGAGAGCGGCACCATCGCCGTCGGCGACGAGGTGCTGGTGCGTCACGAGTCGCGCATCGCGGTGATCACCATCAACCGGCCGCACGCGAAGAACGCCGTCACCCGGGCGGTGTCCGAGGGCGTCGCCGCCGCGCTCGACGAGCTCGATCGCCGCGACGACCTCTCCGTCGGCGTCCTCACCGGGGCGGGGGACTGCTTCTGCGCGGGGATGGACCTGAAGGAATTCCTGCGCGGTCAGCGGCCGAGCATCGAGGGCAGGGGGTTCGCCGGCCTGACCGAGGCACCGCCGAAGAAGCCGCTGATCGCGGCGGTCGAGGGCTACGCGCTCGCGGGCGGCTGCGAGATCGTCCTCGCCTGCGATCTCGTCGTCGCGGCGCGGACGGCCAGGTTCGGCATCCCGGAGGTCAAGCGGGGCCTGGTCGCCGCCGCCGGTGGACTGCTGCGCCTGCCGCACCGCGTCCCCGAGCAGGTCGCGATGGAACTCGTCCTGACCGGCGACATGATCACGGCCGCGCGGGCCTACGAGGTCGGCCTGGTCAACCGGCTCACCGAGGACGGCGGCGCGCTCGAGGAGGCGCTCGCCCTCGCCGCCCGCATCGCGGCGAACGGTCCGCTCGCCACCCGCGCCAGCAAGCAGGTGATCAAGGAGCACCAGCAGTGGCCGGAGGCCGAGCGGTTCGCCCGCCAGCGCCTGATCACCGAGCCCGTCTTCGCCTCGGAGGACGCCAGGGAGGGTGCCCGCGCGTTCGCCGAGAAGCGCCGGCCGAACTGGCGGGGCCGATGAGCCGCGACACCGCGTCGCCCGGGCCGCTGGCCGGGATGAAGGTCGTCGAGCTCGGCGGCATCGGCCCCGTGCCCTTCGCCGCCATGGTGCTGGCCGACCTGGGAGCGGAGGTGATCCGGGTCCACCGCCCCGCCGATCGGGACTCCCGCCCGAACCCGGTGCTGGACCGCGGGCGCCGATCGCTGATCGCCGACCTCAAGGATCCCCGTGGCGCGGCGGTCGTCCGGGCCCTGATCGACACGGCGGACGCGGTGCTGGAGGGCTTCCGCCCCGGCGTCGCCGAACGCCTTGGTTTCGATCCCGGGACGCTCACCGAGCGCAATCCGCGGCTGGTGTTCGGCCGCATGACCGGCTTCGGGCAGGACGGCCCGCTGGCGACGCGGGCCGGCCACGACATCAACTACATCGCCCTCTCCGGCGCACTCGGTGCCATCGGCCGGCCCGGCCAGCCGCCCACCCCGCCGCTCAACCTGGTCGGCGACTTCGGCGGCGGCGGCATGCTCCTCGCCTTCGGCGTGCTGGCCGCGGTGCTGAACGCGCGGACGACAGGGCGCGGCCAGGTCGTGGACACGGCGATGGTCGAGGGGTCCGGCCTGCTGATGTCGATGATCTACGGTCGGCTCGCACTCGGCGAATGGACCGTCAACCGGGGCGAGAACGTGCTCGACGGCGGCGCCCCCTTCTACGACGTCTACGAGTGCGCCGACGGACGGTACATGGCCGTGGGCGCCATCGAGAACCGGTTCTTCGCCAACCTCGTGGACGTCCTCGGTGTCGCCGACTCGATCGATCTCGCCGCCCAGCGGGACCCGGGCACCTGGCCGGCGATGCGCGAGACCTTCGCGACGGCGTTCAAGAACGCCTCGCGCGACGAGTGGGCCGAGCGGTTCGCCGACGTCGACGCCTGCGTCACGCCCGTGCTGACCATGGACGAGGTCGCCTCGCACCCGCACAACGCCGACCGGGAGAGCTTCTTCACCGACTCCGGCGGCGCGATCCACCCCGCGCCCGCGCCCCGGTTCGCCGGCACCTCCTGCGGAAGGCCGGCGCCCGCGCCGGTCCCTGGCCAGGACACCCGTGAGCTCCTGGCCGAGCTGGGATACGCCGCCGAGGACATCGAGAACCTGCTGGCGGAACGGGTCGTGCGGTGAAGACGTACTGGCCCGAGGGCATGCCGGCCTCGCTCGACTATCCCGAGCTGACCGCGGGCGAGCTGCTCACCGCCGCGGCCGAGCTGTACGGCGACCGCGTGGCCGTCGTCGACGGAACCGAGCGACTCACCTTCGCCCAGTTGCGCGACCGCGTCGCCGCGCTCGCCCACGGCATACGGGACGCCGGCGTCCGCGACGGTGACGTCGTCCTCCTGCACCTGTCCAACAGCGTGTGGTTCCTGGTCGGTTACTACGGAGCGCTGCTCGCCGGGGCGACCGTGTCGCTGACCAACCCGCTGCAGCCCGCGGCGGGCCTGCGCGCCCAGCTCCTCGACACCGGCGCGCTCCTCGCGGTCAGCCATCCCGCCCAAGCCGCCACGCTGCTGGAGGCCCGCACGGGAACCGCCCTGCGGACGGTCGTGGTCGTCCCGCCGAGCGCCTGTGCGCCGTCCGCGGAGAAGACGCCGACCGGTGACGGGGTGGTGGCGCTCGCGGACTTCGTCGCGGGCCGGTCCGGTGCCGGTCCGGAGATCACCGTCACCGCGGACGACGTGGCCCACATCGCCTACACGGGCGGCACCACCGGGGACCCGAAGGGCGTGCGGGTCCTGCACCGCAATGTGGTGGCCAACGTCGTCCAGATGACGGCCTGGCGCGCCGCCCACCTGGTCACGACCGCGGGGAAGCGGGACCTCCGCCTCCGCCCGATCCCCGGCCTGGACGACGCGGGGGTGCGCCCCGGGAACGGGGTCACGGTGCTCGTGTCACCCCTGTTCCACGCGCATGCGCTGATCCACGTGAACTTCCTGCTGCTGTGCGGGACGACCATCGTGCTGTCCGGGCGCTTCTCCCCCGAGCTCCTGCTGGAGGCGATCGAGCGGCACCGCGCCACCTACGTCACCGGCAGCCCGACCATGTGGCATGCGCTGCTGGACAGCCCCGGACTGAACGGCCGCGACCTGTCCTCGGTCGAGGTGATCTCCTCGGGAGCCGCGCCGATCGACCCGGTCACCCTCCAGGCGCTCGGCATCGCCTTCCCCAACGCGGTGGTCAGCGAGGGGTACGGGCTCACCGAGGCGACGTGCCTGGTGACGGCCGCCCCGCTGCTGCGCAGCGCCAGGCGCGAACCCGGCAGCGTCGGCCTGCCGATGTTCGACACCACGGTGGAGGTCCGTCCGCTCACAGGCGGCGAGGCCGTGCTCGGCCCGAACGAGGACGGTGAGCTCTGGGTGCGCGGCCCCCAGGTCACGGCGGGTTACCTGAACCGGCCGGAAGCGACCGCCGAGCAGTTCGCCGGCGGCTGGCTGCGCACCGGGGACATCGGCCACGTCGACGAGGACGGCTTCGTCTACATCGCCGACCGCGCCAAGGACATGCTCATCTACAAGGGCTACAACGTCTATCCCCGCGAGCTCGAGGACGTCCTGCACGGGCATCCCGGCGTGGCGGAGGCCGCGGTCGTCGCCCGCTCCGCCCCACGCGTCGGGCAGGAGCCGGTCGCCTTCGTCGTGCCGCGGCCCGGCGCGGACCTCGACCCGGACGAGGTCATGGCGTTCGTCGCCGAACGCGTCCTTCCGTACAAGAAGATCCGCGCCGTCCGCGTCGTCGACGCGTTGCCCGCCTCTCCCGCCGGCAAGATCCTCCGGACCGAGTTGCGCGCGTGGATCGCGCGGGACGACCGGCCGGCCGGGTCCTCTTCACGGTGAACAACCTCACGCACACTTCAGGACGGAGACAAGCAGTGGATACCGAAGCGTTCCAGGAGGTGCTCGCCGCCGTGCGCACCTTCGTGCGCAAGGAGGTCGTGCCCGCCGAGGACGTCATCGAGCAGACCGACGAGATTCCCGAGGCCATCCGGGCCAAGGCGGCCGACATGGGGCTCTTCGGTTACGCGCTGCCCGAGGAGCACGGCGGCCTGGGGTTCTCGATGAGCGAGGACGTCCGGCTCGCGATGGAGTTCGGCTACACCGCACCGGCCTTCCGCTCGATGCTCGGTACCAACAACGGCATCGCCGGCCAGGTGGTGGTGAACTTCGGCACCGACGAGCAGAAGCGGCGGTACCTGCCGGACCTGGCCGCCGGCCGCAAGATCGCCTCGTTCGCGCTGACCGAGCCCGAGGCGGGCTCGGACCCGAGCGGGCTGCGGACCCGGGCGGTCCGGGTGGCGGACGGCTACCGGATCACCGGCCAGAAGCGTTTCATCACCAACGCCGACCGCGCCGACCTGTTCATGGTCTTCGCCAGGACGAACACCGACACAGAGGGCACCAAGGGCATATCCGTCTTCGCGGTCGAGTCCGGCGCCGAGGGGCTCAGCGTCGGCCCTAACGACGAGAAGATGGGGCAGCGCGGCGCGCATACCGCGGAGGTCTTCTTCGACGACGTCTTCGTCCCCGAATCCGCGCTGATCGGCGGGGTGGAGGGCGAGGGCTTCGCGGCCGCCATGCGGTCGCTGGCCCGCGGCCGGCTGCACATCGCGGCGCTCTGTGTCGGGCTCGCCCACCGGCTCGTCGAGGAGAGCGTCGGCCATGCGATGGCGAGCCGGCAGGGAGGCCGTCCCATCGCCGAGTACCAGCAGGTGCAGGCGATGCTCGCGGACTCGCAGACCGAGCTGATGGCCGGCCGGGCGATGGTGCTGGACGCGGCGAGGTCGTACGACGACGGTGGCGACCGCCGCATGGCGCCGTCGTGCGCGAAGCTCTTCTGCACCGAGATGGTCGGCCGGGTGGCCGACCGCGCCGTCCAGATCCACGGCGGCCTGGGATACATGCGGACGGTTCCGGTCGAGCGGTTCTACCGTGACGCCCGCCTGTTCCGGCTGTACGAGGGCACCAGCGAGGTGCAGAAGGTCATCATCGCCAAGCAGCTGCTCAAAGGGGCGGGCCGATGACCGGCGGCGCCTCGCCCGTGACAGGCGATGGTCGATAGCGGAGGACGGTCATGAGCGCGCTGACCGATGACGAGCGGGAGATCGTGGCACTGGCCGGCGAATTCGCCGACGAGCGGGTGCGGCCACGGGTACGGGACTACGAGCCGGTGGACAGGTACCCCGCCGAGTTCATCGAAGAGATGAGGAAGCTGGGCTTCTTCGGCCTGCTGGTGCCCACCGAGTACGGCGGTGTGGACGTGGGCGCGGCATGCTTCGCCCGGGTGACCGAGGAGCTGGCCCGCGGCTGGATGAGCCTGGCCGGTGCCATCGGCGGACACTCGGTGATCACCTATCTGATCCGCACGTTCGGAACCCCGGAGCAGCGAGAACGCTATCTGCCGGCGATGGCCGACGGCACGATCAGGGCGACGATGGCGCTCACCGAGCCGGGCGGCGGCAGCGACCTGCAGGCGATGGGCACACGCGCGGTCGCCGACGGCGGCGACCTGGTGATCACGGGGTCGAAGACCTGGATCTCCAACGCCCGGCACTCGGGTCTGATCGGCCTGCTGTGCGTCACCGACCAGGACGCGGAACCCGCGCACAAGGGCATGAGCGTGGTCCTCGCCGAGCCCGGCGACGGCCTGCACATCTCCAAGAACCTGCCCAAGCTCGGCTACCGCGGCGTCGAGGCGTGCGAACTGGTCTTCGACGGGATGAGGGTCCCCGCGTCCGCCGTCCTCGGCGGCGAGCCGAACAAGGGGTGGGCGCACATGATGCGCGGGCTAGAGATCGGCAGGATCCAGGTGGCCGCCCGCGCGATCGGCGTGGCCCAGGCCGCGCTCGACGACGCGGTGAGGTACGCACAGCAACGGGAGTCGTTCGGCAGGCCGATCTGGAGGCACCAGTCGGTGGGCAACATGCTGGCCGACATGGTGACCAAGGTCAGGGCGGCGCGGCTGCTGACCGAGGACGCCGCCCGCCGGCTCGACGACGGCCATCGTGCCGACATGGAGGCCGGCATGGCCAAGCTGTTCGCCTCCGAGGCGGCGATGCAGGTGACGCTGGACGCGATGCGCGTCCACGGCGGATACGGCTACTCCAAGGAGTTCGACGTCGAGCGCTATTTCCGGGACGCCCCCCTGATGATCCTGGGCGAGGGCACCAACGAGATCCAGCGCAACGTCATCGCGGCACAGTTGATCGCGCGCAATCCCGTCTGATCGCGCGCAACCCCATCACGTGACGAACGAGAGAAGCTGATCACTCATGACGCTGCTCGCGGACAGGACCGCGGTCATCACCGGCGGTGCCCAGGGCATCGGACTGGCCATCGCGGAGGTCTTCGTCAAGGAAGGCGCGAGGGTCGTCCTCGGCGACCTGAACCTGGACGCCGCCGAGGCGGCGGCCAAGGAGCTCGGCGGCCCGGAGGTGGCCCGGGCGGCGCGGTGCGACGTCACGAGCGCCGCCGAGGTGGACGCTCTGATCCAGACGGCGCTGGAGGCCTTCGGCTCGCTGGACGTCATGGTCAACAACGCCGGGATCACCCGCGACGCGACCATGCGGACGATGACCGAAGAGCAGTTCGACCAGGTCATCGACGTTCATCTCAAGGGCACCTGGAACGGCACCCGCAAGGCTGCCGCGGTCATGCGCGAGCAGAAGAGCGGCGCGATCGTGAACATCTCCTCGCTGTCGGGGAAGGTCGGCATGGTCGGCCAGACCAACTACTCCGCCGCCAAGGCCGGCATCGTCGGCCTGTCCAAGGCCGCCGCCAAGGAGATGGCGCACCACGGCGTGCGGGTCAACGCCATCCAGCCGGGCCTGGTCCGTTCGGCCATGACCGAGGCGATGCCGCGGAAGGCGTGGGACGAGAAGATGGCCGAGATCCCGATGCGGCGCGCCGGCGAGCCGGGCGAGGTCGCCACTGTCGCGCTGTTCCTGGCCTCCGACCTGTCCTCCTACATGACCGGCACGGTGCTGGAAGTGACCGGCGGAAGGTTCATGTAGCACCCATGAGCCGGGAACCGCACACCATCACCACCACCGAGACGGTCGCGGCCGCCTCCGGCACCGCCTTGACGATCGAGTTCGAGCCCCGCCAGGAAGAAGGGACCGGCCATGCGTGAAGCGGTCATCTGCGAGCCCGTCCGCACCCCGATCGGCCGCTACGGCGGGATGTTCAAGGGCCTGACGGCGGCCGACCTCGGGATGACCGCCCTCAGAGGACTGATCGATCGGACCGGCATCGCGCCGGAGGCGATCGAGGACGTCGTACTCGGCCATTGCAACGCCAGCAGCGAGGCGCCCGCGATGGGCCGGGTCGTCGCGCTCGACGCCGGTCTGCCCGTCACCGTCCCCGGCCTGCACCTCGACCGCCGGTGCGGCTCTGGCCTGCAAGCCGTCCTGTACGCCGCCATGCAGGTGAAGACCGGTGCCAGCGAGGTCGTGGTCGCCGGCGGCACCGAGAGCATGAGCAACGCCGCGTTCTACTCGGTGGACATGCGGTGGGGTGCGAAGAACGGCGTCGCGATGCACGACAGCCTCACGCGCGCCCGGCAGACCGCGGGCGGCAGGAGTCATCCCGTCCCCGGCGGCATGCTCGAGACGGCCGAGAACCTGCGCCGTGAGTACGCGATTCCGCGCGAGGAACAGGACGAGCTGGCTCTGCTGTCGCACCGGCGGGCGGTCAAGGCCCAGGTCGACGGGATCCTGGCGGAAGAGATCATCCCGACCGCGGTCCGGACCCGGGGCGGCGAGGTCGTGATCGACACCGACGAGCATCCGCGCGCCGACACCTCGCTGGAGTCGCTGGGCGGGCTCAAGCCGATCCTGCGCGCCTCCGACCCGGAGGCGACGGTCACGGCGGGCAACTCCAGCGGGCAGAACGACGGGGCCGCCATGTGCGTCGTCACCACGCCCGAGGGCGCCGAGCGGCTCGGGCTGCGGCCGCTGGTCCGGCTCGTGTCGTGGGCGGTGGCGGGGGTCGAGCCGAGGACCATGGGCATCGGCCCGGTACCGGCCACCGCGGCCGCCCTGGCCCGCGCCGGCCTGACCATGAACGACATGGACCTCATCGAGCTGAACGAGGCGTTCGCGGCGCAGGCGCTGGCGGTCATGAGGGAGTGGAAGTTCGGCGGCGATGACCTGGAGCGCACGAACGTCCACGGCTCCGGCATCTCGCTCGGGCATCCGGTCGGGGCGACCGGCGCGCGGATCCTCGCGACGCTGTCCCGCGAGCTGCACCGGCGGGAAGCCCGTTACGGCCTGGAGACCATGTGCATCGGCGGAGGCCAGGGGCTGGCCGCGGTCTTCGAGCGGGTGATCGCATGACCGTGCGGGTCTTCACGTCCCTGGAAGAGGTGGAGGACGCGCTCGACCGGCCGATCGGGCCCAGCGCCTGGCTGGTGATCGACCAGGAGCGCGTCGACGCCTTCGCCGATGCCACCGGGGACCACCAGTGGATCCACGTCGACGCCGAGCGGGCCGCGGACGGGCCGTTCGGGCGCACGATCGCGCACGGATATCTGACCCTGTCGCTGATACCCCACTTCGCTCAGCAGCTCTTCCGTCTCGACCTGGGCCAGGCACGCATCAATTACGGTGTCAACAAGGCCCGCTTCCCCTCCGCCGTGCCCGTGGGATCGCGCCTGCGAGCACGGGCCGCCTTCGTCGGCCTGCGACGGACCGCGGCGGGAACCGCTCTCACGACGCGGTACACCATCGAGATCGACGGGGGCCGGAAGCCCGCCTGCGCGGCCGAGACCATCACTCTCGTTCTCCAAGCCTGAGACTCCGGGCCGGGACTCCAAGCCTGAGACTCTGAGCCGGAGCACTTCTCGATCGCGGCGCCGAGGGCGCACAGGTGAAGCGACTCGCCCCCCGGGTGGCCGGACGGGCCACCCAGGGGGGCGCATCAGTCGCACGGCGGGATGGACGGTCGTCACCGGTCCTGCCAGATCGGCGCCCGCTTCTCGGCGAAGGCGCGGGTGCCCTCCAGCGCGTCGGCCGACGCCGCCACCTCGGCCCATACCTTCCGCTGCTCATCGAACGCCTCCGTCTCGGTGTAGCGCACCGACGACGCGACGATCTGCTTGGACGCGCGCACCGCGAACGGCGCGTTGGCGGCGATCCGGGCGGCCAGCGCCCGCGCCGCGTCGAGCGCGCCGCCCGGCTCGCTGAGCTCGTTGACCAGCCCGTGCGCGTGCGCCGTCGTGGCCGGGAGCGGGTCGCCGGTGAGCACCAGCTGCATGGCCAGGTGGTACGGCAACGCCTTCGCCACCCGCAGCAGGCCGCCGCCCACCGCGATCAGGCCGCGCTTGACCTCGGGCAGGCTGAACGTGGCGTCCCGGGCCGCGACCACGAGATCGGCGGCGAGCGCCAGCTCGCAGCCGCCGGCGGCCGCCCAGCCCTCGACCGCGGTGATCAGCGGTTTGGCCGGGGGGCGCTCGGAGATGCCGGCGAAACCGCGTCCCGGCAGTACGGGCTTCTCACCGCGCACGAACCCCTTCAGGTCCATGCCGGAGCAGAAGGTGCCGCCCGCGCCGGTGAGGATCGCGACCAGCAGATCGGGCCGTGACTCGAACTCGTCGATCGCGGCGCCGAGCGCTTTGGTCACCTCCAGGTTCACCGCGTTGCGCGCCTCGGGCCGGTTGATCGTGATGACCGCGATACCGTCGGCGAACTCGGTCAGCACTGTGCTCATCTCTGTACTCCTTGGTGACGGGGGCGCCGCGCCGTCGCGCCGCGCGGAACCGAGGCGGGACGGATCGTGTCCGTCCCGCCTCACAGGCCGATGGACTTGGCGATGATGGACTTCATGACCTCGCTGGTGCCGCCGAAGATGCGGGTGACCCTGGCGTCGGCGTACATGCGGGCGATGGGGTACTCCAGCACGTACCCGTAGCCGCCGTGCAGTTGCAGGCATTTGTCGACGACGCGGGACTGCAGCTCGGTGCAGAAGAGCTTCACCTTGGCCGCGTCGGCCGCGCTCAACCCGCCGGCGTCGTGCTCCTCCAGCGCGCGGTCGACCAGTGCCTGGCCCGCCTCCACGTCGGCCGCGCACTCGGCGAGCACGAACTTGGTGTTCTGGAAGGCCGCCAGCGGCTTGCCGAACACATTCCGCCCGGTCACGTACCCGAGGGTGAGGTCCACCGCCGCCGCCGCGGCCGCCTGCGCGTTCACGGCGATGGACAGCCGTTCCTGCGCGAGGTTGTGCCCGAGGTACTCGAACGCGCGGCCCTCTTCCCCCAGCAGGTTCGCCGTCGGCACGAGGACGTCGTCGAAGGCCAGCTCGGCGGTGTCCTGAGCCTTGAGGCCGATCTTCTCCAGGTTGCGGCCCACCGAGAAACCGGGTGACGCCGTGTCGACGACGAGGATGCTCAGGCCCGCCCGGCGGTCGTCGGGCGGCGCCGGGGAGGTGCGGGCGACGACGAGCACGAGGTCGGCGTTGACGGCGCCGGTGATGAACGTCTTGGCCCCGTTGAGGACGTAGTGGCCGCCGTCGCGCACCGCGGTCGTGGCGATGCCGGCGAGGTCGGACCCGGTGCCCGGCTCGGTCATCGCGATCGCGGTCATCAGCTCGCCGTCGGCCACTCCGGGCAGCCAGCGCCGCTTCTGCTCGTCATCGGCGTAGCGCAACAGGTAGGGCAGCACGATGTCGGTGTGCACCCGCACCGTGCCGAGGCCCAGCTTGGCGCGCGCCAGTTCCTCGTTCACCACGGCGTTGAACTTGAAACTGCGCTGGCCGCCGCCACCGTACTCCTCCGGGACCCGGATGCCGAGGATGCCCAGTTTGCCCAGCAGCCGGTAGAAGTCGCGGGGCGCCGCGCCCGCCTTCTCCCACTCCGGGAAGACCGGGGCGACCTCGCGGGCGAGGAGGTCGCGGACGGTGGCCCGGAAGATCTCGTGGTCATCGTCGAAAACGGTACGTCGCATCACTTCTCCCTGCCTGCAAGACCGCGTCGGTCCGGATTCGGCCTTGTCGAACGATCGTTAAATCAAGGATGGTCGCCGGCCGTGCCAGGGGTGGGGCATGGCGCTACCGGATCGCTGCGGGAGCCTTACGGAAGGCCCGGGGGCTTTGCGGCGGGCGGGCGGTACTGCACCAGCATGAGGGACATGTGGACGTACCGCTCCACCAGGTCGGTGACGCTCAACTGGCCGGACGGCTGGTACCACTGGGCGACCGCATTGCTCATCGCCACGATCGCCCGCTGCGCCTCGTCGGGGTAGGGCGTGGCGAAGACACCGCACGCCACACCGTCATCGATGATCTCCCGCAGCAGCCGGGGCAGCGCGTCGCGCCGCTCGACGAACCGCTCCAGCCGCTCCGGCTCCAGATTGCGTATCTCACGCAGGGCGAGCAGGCTGTCCACCGGGCGGCGCACACGGTACTCCACCGTGGCCCCCACAAAGGCGGCCAGCCGCGCCGCCGGGTCGTCCCCGGCGGCGGCCAGTGCCGTCTCGCAGCTGCGGAAGACATCGGCGAGCGCGTCCTCCAGCAGCGCGTGGAGCAACTCCTGCTTGCTGGCGTAGTAGTAGTACAGCGCCGACAGGCTCAGCCCCGCGCCCTTGGCGATGTCCCGGATCGACGCGCCATGGTAGCCGCGCTCGGCGAAGATCTCGCGAGCCGCCCGCATGATCGCGGCCAGCCCGTTCCCCCGGGCCACCGGCGGGGGCTGCCCCTCCTCCGCCGCCGCACCGGCCGAGCCGCGTGTCGCCATCACCACATCCTAGGTCGCCTCGAACGTTCGATCATTACGTGCCTGCCGGGCCGTCACCCGCTCGGCCGGCTACCCCGCCTTAACCTGGTACTTCCTGGCAAGGTCGGATTCCTTGAAGTCCTCGATGAGCTTCATGCCGGCGTAGACGCCCTTGTCGGGGCGGTGCACCTGGCTCTGCCGCGAGGTCGGCTGCGCCGGGTCGGCCAGGTTCATCTTCGGCCCGAGCCCCGGGACACTGAAGTCGGTCACCTTGGCGCGGGCGGCGAGCACGCCCTTGCGCGTCAGGTTGTCGCATGTCCCACCGATTATCTTCGCGAACAGGTAGGTCGTCACGTAGGCGAGCACGACCGCGCCACCCGACTCGGGCTGCTCGGCGCCGAACTTGGCCTGCCACTTTCCGGCGAGCTTCTTCACCTCGGGCGCGTCCGAGCCGAGGACTCCGACGCCCGAGACCCGATAGTAGTTCTTCAGCAGCGCGGGAGCGGCCGCCGTCGACAACAGGCTCCGGGCGAACGTGGCGACGTTGCCCATGATCGGTACGTTCAGCCCGGCGGCCTGGGCGGCACCGGCCACCGCCGCGGTCTGCTTCGCCGTGGAGTCCAGCACGATCGCCTTCACACCGGCCGCCTTCATCGCGTTCACCTGGCTGGTGAGGTCGGCGTCGGTCGGCTTGATCTGCTGGCTCGTCAGCTTCAGCCCGAGCTGCTCGGCCGCGAACCTGCTGCCCTTCAGGCTGTTCTCGCCGATCTCGCCCTGAAGGTAGATGTGCCCGAGGGCGTCGCCCTTCTTCAGCATGCCCTGGCGCACCATCCAGTCGATGCTGTTGATCGCCTGGACGTCGTACGTGGCGCCCACCACGAGAAGGTGCGGATCGCCGAGCAGGGTGGGCGCGAACGCCGTCAGGCCGATCAGCACGTCGTTCGCGGAGATCTTGTCCCGCAGCGCCGAGGTGGTCGCCGAACCGTAGACGTTGATGAACGAGAGCACCTGCGGCGCGACCTCGTCGTAGGCCGTGACCGCCTTCTGCACGTCGTTCCCGTGGTCGCGGACGACCAGCTCGACCTTCCGGCCGCACATGCCGCCGGCCGCGTTGATCTCGTCGACGGCGAACTGGCTGGCGGCGTTGCTGGTCTTGCCGGACGTGGCGAACGGGCCGGTCAGGTCCGCCAGTACGCCCAGCTTGATGGTGGAGTCGCTGACACCGGGGGCGGTGGATTTCGAGGGGTCGACGGCCTTGGGCGAGCACCCGGCGACGGACAGGGCGAGCGTGACGGCGGCCGCGGCGAGGACGCGCGGACGGGACCGGTTCATGTGCTTCTCCTGCGTGAACGAGGATGAGGGGTGGGTTCAGTGGGCGGGCGGCCGGCGGCGGTCCCGGACGGCGTGCACCATCGCACGCAGCCCACCGGGCTGGGTCAGCATGACGACCACGACGAGGCCGCCGTAGACGAACTGCGCGGCCAGGGACGCCTGGAGCCCGTCCTGGCCGGGCCCGACGACGAGCGGCAGCACGTCCGCGTACCGGGACAGCACGATCGGCAGCGCGATCACGAACGTCGCGCCGACGATCGCTCCGGACGTGGAGCCGAGCCCGCCGAGGACGATCATCGCCAGGAAGTCGATGGACAACTGGAGGTCGAAGTAGTCGGGGACGGCGCGCTGGAAGGCCAGCGCCGTCAGCACGCCGGCGGCACCGGCGTACATCGAGGACAGGACGAACGCGCCCGCCTTCGCGCGCTGGACGCGCACGCCCATCGCGGCGGCGCCCACCTCGCTGTCGCGCATGAGCCGGTACGCCCTGCCCGGGCGGCCCCGCAGCACGTTGCGGGCCACCAGCGTCGCCGCGACGGTGACCGCCAGGAAGAGGTACCAGAGGCTCTCCACGGCCCCGAACGGCACGTTGAGCACGAGGAGGTCCGCGGCGTCGGAGAAGGTGAACCCGCCCAGCGCGAACGGTTCGACCGACCGCCCGTCGTAGCCTCCGGTGACCTCCGGCAGGTTGAGCAGCAGATGATGGCCGAGGAAGACCAGCCCCAGCGAGGCGATCCCGAGGTAGATGCCGCGCAGCCGGCTGGCGACCGGGCTGAACAGCAGGCCGCACACTCCGGCGAACAGGGTCGCGAGCACGGCCGCCGCGAGCGGGGGCAGTCCCAGGCCGTGCAACTCGCCCTCGTGCTCACCGGAGAGGAACGCGTACCCGTACGTGCCGACCGCGACGAAGAACGCGTGGCCGAGCGACAGCTGCCCGGCCGCGCCGAACAGGATGGTCAGGCCGAGCGCCCCGACCGCCGCGGCCATCGCGAACAGACCGATGCGCAACCAGAACGCGTCCACGTACATCGGCAGCACCAGCAGCACGACGAGCGCGGCGCCCATGGCGGCGACGCCCGGCAGCCGGCGCGGCAGCGCCCGGGGCGGTGGTCCGGCCGGCCGTGCGCCGGAGGCGGGGCGGGCAGGTGCGATGGTGTCGTCAGACACGGCTGAACTCCTTCGACCCGAACAGGCCCGACGGCCGCCACAGCAGCACGACGATCATCACGAGATAGGCCACGACGTCGCCGACGCCGAGCCCGAGAAAGGACAGCGAGTCCTGGTGGCCGGACACCAGCACCTGGACGACCCCGACGATGAGCCCGCCCGCGATCGCCCCGCCGAGCGAGTCGAACCCGCCGATGATGGCCGCCGGGAAGGCGGTGATCGCGACCGTCTCGAGGCTCACGCTGACGCCGGGATTGGGGAACGAGGCCAGGCCGATGCCGCCCGCGGCGGCCAGCAGTCCGGCCAGCCCCCAGGCGGTGGCGGAGACCCGGCGCAGGCGGATTCCCACCAGTGCCGCGCCCTCGGCGTCGGCGATGGACGCGCGCATCGCCAGTCCCCACCCGGTCAGCGTGAGCAGCGCGGTGAGGCCGCCGATCAGCAGCGGGACGGCCACCACGGTGATGACGACCGTGAGCGGGAGGGACAGCGGGCCGATGTCGACCACATGGCCGTCCCACGGTGCGCCCAGCGGGAGCACCTTCTCCTCCAGGCGCCGCGTCAGCTCGGCGGTCAGCACGACGTTCAGGCCGATCGTGAGGATCGCCATCGCGTGGTGGTTGTGCCCCTCGATGCGGGAGATCAGCAGCCGCTCGGTCGCCAGCGCGAGCAGGCCGGTGACGGCGAGCCCGAGCAGTGCCGCCGCGGCGAACCCGATCCGCGGCTGGGTGGCGGCGATCACGTACACGCCGAGCAGCAGGAACGACGCGTGCGCGAAGTTGACCACCCGGGTGGCCTTGAAGATGATGACGAATCCCAGCGTGATGAGCGCGTACAGCAGCCCCAGGGACACGCCGTTGACGAGCAGTTCGATCTGGCGGGTCATTGTGGCGTCCTCTCTGTCCCCCGGCCGGTCTCGGACTCGTCCGGCGCGCCGAGGTAGGCGTTGATCACGGTCTGGTCCCTGCGCACCTCGTCGGGTGTGCCGTCGGCGACGACCCGGCCGAAGTCGAGCACCGTGATGCGGTCGGCGATCGACATGACCACGCCCATGTCGTGCTCCACGAAGACCACGGTGAGGTCGAGGGCCGCACGCGCCTCGAGGACGAGCCGCCCCAGCTCCAGGCTCTCCGCGGTGTTCAGGCCGGCGACCGGTTCGTCGAGGACGAGCAGGCGCGGCTCAAGGCACAGCGCCCTGGCGAACTCCAGCCGCTTGAGGTCGCCGAAGGGCAGCCGTCCGGCGGTGGTGTCCAGCCGCGCCGAGAGGCCGACGAACTCGGCGATCTCCCGTACCCGCGCCTCGTGGCGGCGCTGCTCGCGACGGCCGAGCCACAACGCGGTCGCGACCAGGCCGGCGCGGGTCAGCCCGTGCCGCCCGACCATCAGGTTGTCCAGCACCGACTCCCGCGGCGAGACGACGATGTTCTGGAAGGTCCTGCCGACCCCCAGCGCCGCGATCCGGTCCGGCCGCAGCCGCGTCACCTCGTGCTCGTCGAGCAGGATGCGCCCGCCGCTCGCGGGGTAGATGCCGCACAGCATGTTGAGCAGCGACGACTTCCCTGCCCCGTTGGGCCCGATGACCGCGTGGACGGTGCCCGGCTCGACCGTGAACGACACCTTGTCCAGTGCCAGCAGGCCGCTGAACGCCAGGCTCACCGCGTCCACCCGCAGGCGGGGCGCGCTCATCCTGCCCACCGGGCCAGCCGCGGCGCGGCCGGGCTTGCGCCCGGATTCCCGCGCGCGTCCTTGAGCGGGTTCCCGGCCGAGTCTCCGGCCAGGTCTTCGCCCAGGTAGAGCCTGCGGACCTCGTCGCTGTGGGACAGCTCCGCGGCCGGACCGCTCAACACGACCCGGCCCAGCTCCAGGACGTACGCCCGGTTGGCGACGGACAGCGCCATCGCCGCGTTCTGCTCCACCAGCAGCACGGGTACGCCGTCGCGGCTGATCTCGCGGACGGTTTCGCCGATCTGCTTCACCAGCAGCGGCGCGAGGCCGAGCGACGGCTCGTCGAGCAGCAGCAGCTTCGGCTGGGACATCAGCGCGCGGGCGATGGCCAGCATCTGCTGCTCGCCGCCGGACAGCGTGCCGGCACGCTGCCGGCGCCGCTCGGCCAGCCGGGGGAACATCTCCAGCATCTGCCGTCGGGTGCGCGCCCGTGCCTCGCGGGACCGGACGGTGATGGCGCCCGCGTCGAGATTCTCCTCGACGGTGAGCGAGCCGAACACGTGCCGCCCTTCGGGGGCCTGCACCAGCCCGCCTGCCACGACGGCCGCCGGGTTGGCTCCGGCGATCTCCTTCCCCAGGAGCCGGATCGACCCCGCGGCGACCGCACCGCCGTGCAGGGGCAGCGTGCCCGAGACGGCGCGCATGAGGGAGGTCTTGCCCGCACCGTTGGCGCCGAGGAGCGCGACCACGCCCGCCTCGGCGACCTCGAGACTCACCCCGTGTAGTACCGGTTCCCGCGCGCCGTAGCGGACGACGAGCTCTTCGATGTCGAGCATCCGGCCTCCTTGCTGTGCCGAGCACGTCTTGATCGTTGGTTAAGTGGCGGTTTCCGTTATCGATCGTCCGTTAAGTACGGGTAATGTAGGTGAGCGATGTGACGTAGGTCAACGCTTCGGCGGATGCCGACCGGAGCAGTGCCGCGGCGGCCCCCCGCCGCGTCCGACCTGCGAGGCGCCGCCGGAGCGGGTTTCGCGAAGGCCGGCTCGCCCCCTCTGACCCAGGAGGTTTGTCATGCGGATCGGTACGACCCTCGGCTACAGCGGCGGTTTCAAACAGGCGGCCGCGGGCCTGCGCGACCTCGAAGCCGCCGGAGTCGAGATCGCCTTCGTGGCGGAGGCCTACTCCTTCGACGCCGTGAGTCAGCTCGGCTACCTCGCGGCGGTCACCGACCGGGTGGAACTGGCCTCGGCGATCCTGCCGATCTACACTCGGACGCCGTCGCTCCTCGCGATGACCGCGGCCGGGCTGGACCACGTGTCGGACGGCCGGTTCACCCTCGGCCTCGGCGCCTCCGGACCGCAGGTGGTCGAAGGCTTCCACGGCGTGCCCTACGACGCGCCGATCGCCCGGACCCGCGAGATCGTGGAGATCTGCCGCCGGGTGTGGAGCCGCGAGGAGGTCGTGTACCAGGGCAAGCACTACGAGCTTCCGCTGCCGGCCGATCGCGGGACCGGCCTGGGCAAGCCGCTGAAGCTCATCAACCACCCGACGCGCGCCCGCATCCCCATCATGTTGGCCGCCATCGGGCCCAAGAACGTGCAGCTGGCCGCCGAGGTCGCCGAAGGCTGGCTGCCGATCTTCGTGCACCCCGGCAAGCTGAACGAGGTGTGGGGCCCCTCGCTCGATGCCGGGCGGGCACGCCGCGACCCGAGCCTGGGCCCGCTGGACATCGTGGTCACCATGCCCCTGGCCGTCGGCGACGACGTCGACCACCTGCTCGACCGGGCGCGCCCGCAGCTCGCTCTCTACATCGGCGGTATGGGCGCCCGGGGCAAGAACTTCTACAACGACCTCGCACGCCGGTACGGCTACGAGCGGGAGGCCGAGCTCGTCCAGGACCTCTACCTGGCGGGCCGCAAGCGGGAGGCGGAGGCCGCGGTGCCCGAGGACCTGCTGCGCGCCACCTCGCTCGTCGGGCCGAAGGAGTACGTGGCCGAACGGGTCGCCGAGCTCGCCGAGTGCGGCATCACCACGGTCAGCGTGAAACCCCTCGCGGACAGCCCCGCCGGACGGATCGCCGCCATCGAGCAACTACGCGATCTCATGCCTTGAAGCCCGCGGCGGCCACTCCGGGAGCAGGCCTCCGCACGGCCACGCCTCGGCCTTGGGGGTTCGGTTCGGCTGCGGCGTCGCAGGTAGGCGCGGGCCCGAACCCCGTTCCGGCCACTCTTGGCTCGAGCGGCACGACGACCACTCTGATCGAACCGATCGATCGCCTCCCGGGCCCGCCGGATCGTCCGGCGGGCCCGGGAAGGGTCAGTGGTCGCGGGAGATGACCAGGCGGGCCAGAGCGCGCAGTTCTTCGGAGGCGGGCGATCGGGGACGGGCCAGGTCCAGCTGGGCCAGGGACTCCTCCAGGTAGCGGGCGGCCCGGCTCGCGGCCCAGGCCCGGCCGCCCGCGGCCTCGACGAGTTCCGCAGCGCGGACGGACTCGGCGTCGGTCAGGGAGCGGTCGGTCCGGTAGAGGGCCGCCAGTTCCTCGCTCGCGGGGCCGTCGGACGTCAGCGCGGCCACCACCGGGAGCGACTTCTTGCGGCTGCGCAGGTCGGAGTGCACGGGCTTGCCGGTGACGACCGGGTCGCCCCAGATGCCCAGCAGGTCGTCCACGAGCTGGAAGGCCAGGCCGAGCAGCTCGCCGAACCGCCGGTAGTGGTCGATCCGGGCGGGCGGGCCGGTGCCGTGCGCGGCGCCGATCGCGCAGGCGCCGCCGAGGAGAGCGGCGGTCTTGTTCGCCGCCATCGTCAGGCACTCGTCCAGATCGACGTCATCGCGCAGCTCGAACGCCATGTCGGCGCTCTGGCCCTCCACCAGGTCGATCACCGCCCGCGCCAGCATCCGGCCGGCCTGCAGCGCGGCCGGATGGCGGCCGTCGGCGAGCACCTCGAAGGCGCAGGCCAGCATGGCGTCGCCGGCCAGGATCGCGGCGGGCTCGCCGAACACGCTCCAGGCCGTCGGGCGGTGCCGGCGGGTGAGGTCGCCGTCCATCACGTCGTCGTGCAGCAGCGAGAAGTTGTGCGCGAGCTCGACCGCCACGGCGGCCGGGAGGGCCGCCGTGGCGGTGCCGCCGGACGCCACGGCGGTCAGCAGCACCAGCGCCGGGCGGATCGCCTTGCCCCCGCCCGCGCCGGCGGGACGGTCCCGCGCGTCCCGCCAGCCGAAGTGGTAGGCGGCCACCCGGCGCATCGAGTCGGACAGGTGGACGGTGGCCTCGCGCAGCGCCGGGTCGAGCAGCCCCCGGCTCCACTCCAGCACCTCGTCCGCGGACCGGACCGGCGCGCTCCCGTCCATCGCCTCCTCTGCCGCGGCCTCCCCCGCCGCGGCCTCGTCGGCCGCCGCCTCGCCCGCGGTGGTCTCGCCCGTGACGGTCTCGTCCGTCACCGGGCGACCTCGACGTTCTCCAGCACGCCGAGCGCGTCGGGGACGAGCACCGCCGCCGAGTGGTAGGTGCTGGCCAGGTACGACACGATCGCCTTGTCGTCCACGCCCATGAACCGCACCGACAGGCCCGGCCGGACCTCGTCGGGCAGCCCGGTGCGGCGCAGCCCGATCACCCCCTCGTCGGACTCGCCGGTCCGCATGCACAGGATCGAGGTCGTCCCCGACGAGCTGATCGGGATCTTGTCGCAGGGGAAGATCGGCACGCCGCGCCAGGCCTGCACCCGGACCCCGTCGTGGACGGTGCCCTCCGGGTAGACGCCGCGGCGGGTGCATTCGCGGCCGAACGCGGCGATCGCCTTGGGATGGGCCAGGAAGAACCGCGACTTGCGGCGCCGGGCGACCAGCTCGTCCATGTCGTCGGGGGTGGGCGGGCCCGAGCGGGTGGAGATCCGCTGCCGCAGGTCGGCGTTGTGCAGCAGCCCGTAGTCGGGGTTGTTGAGCAGGTCGTGCTCCTGGCGTTCGAGCAGCGCCTCGACGGTCAGCCGGATCTGCTGCTCGACCTGGTTCATCGGCTCGTTGTAGAGGTCGGCGACGCGGGTGTGCACGCGCAACCTGGTCTGCGCCACGCTCAGCTCGTACTCGCGCGGCCTGAGCTCGTAGTCGACGAACGTGCCGGGCAGCACCGGCTCACCGGAGTGCCCGGCGGCCAGGTCGATCGCGGCCTCGCCGGCGCGGTTGTGCGCCGGCTCGGGCGCGGCGGCGTAGGCCTCCAGGTGGGCGCGCAGGGGGTCGGACAGGCCGGTGAGCTGCGCGATGTCGGTGGCCGACAGGACCAGCACCGTGGTCGGGGTCAGCGCCCGGACCGAGTACTCCCAGGTGCCGCCCTCGCCGAGGAGCGCGCGGTCGCCGACGAACCGGCCGTCGGCCAGCACGCCCAGATCGGCCTGGGCGCCGTACGCGCCGGAGCCGATCCGGCCGACCTTGCCGTGCGCGATCAGGATGACCTGCTCGACCGGGTCGCCCTCGGACACGAGGGTCTCGCCCGCGGCGTACTCGCGCTGGACGAAGCGCTGCGCGACCGCCTCCAGCGCGGTGGCGTCGTCGAACCCGCGCAGCGGCGGCAGCTCGGTCAGCTCCGGCGGGACGACGCTGATCCGGCTGCCGGTGTTGACGAAGGTCACCAGCCCGTCGCCCAGCTGGTAGGTGAGGCGGCGGTTGACCCGGTACGTGCCGGCCGTGACCTCCACCCACGGCAGCAGCCGCAGCAGCCACCGGGGGGTGATGCCCTGCATCTGCGGGACGGACTTGGTCGTGGTCGCCAGGTTCCGTGCCGCGGCCGTGCTCAGGCTCAGCTGCTCTTGGGTCATGGGCTACACCCTTCTGGGGGTCATGGCGCGGATGGGCGGGCGCTGGGAAGGGACACCGGGATGGGAGCGGTGCGGCCGGGGACGGCCGGCCGGGAGGCGCTCAGACCGGAGCACCGGCACCACCGTGCGCGATCTCGGCGTTCTCCAGCACGCCCAGCGCGTCGGGCACCAGCACGGCCGCGGAGTAGTAGGCGCTGACCAGGTAGGAGATGATGGCCTGCTCGTTGACGCCCATGAAGCGCACCGACAGGCCCGGCTGGACCTCGTCGGGCAGCCCGGTCTGGTGGAGGCCGATGACGCCCTGGGCGGCCTCGCCGGTGCGCATCAGCAGCACCGGGCTGGTGCTGGTCCGGCTGATCGGGATCTTGTTGCACGGGAAGATCGGGATGCCGCGCCAGGCCGGGACCCGGTGGCCGTTGACGTCCACGCTGTCGGGGTAGACGCCGCGCTTGCTGCACTCGCGTCCGAACGCCGCGATGGTCTTGGGGTTGGCGAGGAAGAAGGCCGGGTCCTTCCACACCAGGGTGATCAGCTCGTCCATGTCGTCGGGGGTGGGCGGGCCGGAGCGGGTGGGGATGCGCTGGGAGGGTTCGGCGTTGTGCAGCAGCCCGAAGTCGCGGTTGTTGATCAGCTCGTTCTCCTGGCGCTCGCGCAGCGCCTCGATGGTCAGCCGCAGCTGCTGCTCGACCTGGTCCATCGGCTCGTTGTAGAGGTCGGCGACCCGGGAGTGCACGCGCAGCACGGTCTGGGCCACGCTCAGCTCGTACTCGCGCGGCTTGAGCTCGTAGTCGACGAACGTGCCGGGCAGCACGGGCTCGCCGGTGTGGCCGGAGGCCAGCTCGATGGCCGCCTCGCCGCTGGGGTTGAGCGAGCGCCCCGGGCCGCGCTCGAAGTCCTCCACATGCGTCCGCAGATCCTCCGAGAGGGCGAGGACCTGCTGGAACTGCTCGCGGGTCAGGATCAGCACGGTGCAGGAGGTCAGCGCCTTGACCGAGAACTCCCAGGTGGTCTCCTCGCCCACCAGGGCGCGGTCGCCGAAGAACCCGCCGTCGGCGACCACGCCCAGCGTGGCCTCGTCGCCGTACTCCCCGGTGCCGACCTTGCCCGCCTTGCCGTGCGCGATCAGCACCACCCGGTCGACCGGGCCGCCGGACTCGACGATGACGTCGCCCGGCTCGTACTCCTCCCGGACGAACCGTCCGGCCAGCGCCTCCAGCACGGGCTCGTCGTCGAACCCGCGCAGCGGCGCCAGCTCGCCCAGCTCGCGCGGGACGACCTGGAGGTCGGCGCCGCCGTTCATGAACGTGATGCGCCCGTCGCCGACGGTGTAGCTGACCCGCCGGTTGACGCGGTAGGCGCCGCCGGCGGCCCGCGTCCAGGGCAGCAGCTTCAGCAGCCACCGGGTGGAGATGCCCTGCATCTGGGGGACGGACTTGGTCGTCGTCGCGAGGTTCCGCGCCGCCGCCGTCCCGAGGCTGAGCTGCTGTTCGGCCGCCTGCCGGTCGATCTGCTGTTCGGTCACGATGCACACCCATCCGTCGTCTGTCGCGCGTCGTCATTGCCGCCTGCCGCGCGGGCCGTCGTTCACCGACCGCCGGGGGCGATCACCGCCCGCGCCGACGGCCACGCTACCCAACGTGATTACCTGGTAACAATGAGAGATTATTATTACCTTCGGTAGACGTGACAGTCGCGGTCAGGCGGTGGCCGCGACCGTTCCTACGGTGCGGGGCATGACCGACACGAAAGACGGCGTGACGCCGTTCCGCATCGACGTTCCGCAGGCCGACCTGGACGACCTCCGCGACCGGCTGGCCCGCACCCGCTGGCCCGACGCGCTGCCGGGGGTGGGCTGGTCGTACGGCACCGACCCCGGGTACGTACGGGAGCTGGCCGAGTACTGGCGCACCGGGTACGACTGGCGCCGCCACGAGGCCGCACTCAACGCGTTCCCGCAGTTCACCACGGAGATCGACGGCCAGAACGTGCACTTCTGGCATGTCCGGTCGCCGGAGCCGGACGCGCTGCCGCTGATCCTCACGCACGGCTGGCCCAGCACGTTCGCCGACTTCCGGCACATGGTCGGGCCGCTGACCGACCCGCGCGCGCACGGCGGCGACCCGGCGGACGCGTTCCACGTGGTGGTGCCGTCCATCCCGGGCTTCGGGTTCTCCGGGCCGACCGCGGAGAAGGGCTGGAACGTCGGGCGGATCGCGGCGGCGTGGCGGGAGCTGATGCGGCGGCTCGGGTATGAGCGCTACGGCGCGCAGGGGGCGGACACCGGCGCGCTGATCTCGCCCTATCTCGGCCGCATCGACGCGGAGCGCGTGGTGGGCGTGCACGTCAACGCCCTGGTCGCGTTCCCCTCCGGTGACCCGGCCGAGTTCGAGGGGCTCTCGCCCGAGGACCAGGCCGGGCTGGCGGCCATGGAAGCGTGGGAGGAGGTGTCGGGGTACGCGGCGATCCAGTCGACGCGGCCGCAGACCCTGGCGTACGCGATGGCGGACTCGCCGGTGGGGCAGCTCGCCTGGTACGGGGACTGGTACGCCGGCCACGGCGACGCGATCGGGGCGCTCGACCGGGACGACGTCCTCACCAACGCCTCGATCTACTGGCTGACCGGGACGGCGGGTTCGGCGTTCCGCATCTACAAGGAGGGCGGCGACGCCTGGGGCGCGGCACCCGAGCGGTCCCCGGTGCCGGTGGGCGTGGCGGTGGCGGCGACCGAGTCGTCGATCCGGGCGTTCGCCGAGCGCGACCACACCATCGTGCACTGGACGAAGCTGGAGAAGGGCGGCCACTTCTCCGCGCTGGAGGTGCCGGAGCTGCTGACCGGCGACGTCCGCGCGTTCTTCCGCGCGCTGCGCTGAGCGCCCGGCCGTCACGGCCACCGCGGCCACCGCGTCCCCGCGTCCTCGCGCCCCCGGCGGCGGGCGGGCGCGGTGGCCGCTGCATACCTCTCGCTGAATATAAATAAGCAGTTATACTAGGGCCATGTCTTCAGCGTTCACGGTCCTGGCCGAACCGGCCCGCCGCCGCATCCTGGACCTCCTGCTGGAACGCCCCCGGCCGGTGAACGAGCTGGTCGAGCAGCTCGGCATGTCCCAGCCGGGGACGTCCAAGCACCTGCGCGTCCTGCGCGAGGCGGGCCTGGTCCGGGCCCGCCAGGACGCGCAGCGCCGCGTGTACGAGCTGCGGATGGAGCCGCTGGCCGAGATGGACGCCTGGCTCGCCCCCTACCGCCGCGCCTGGTCCGCCCGCCTCGACTCGCTCGAGGAGCACCTGGACCGCAACCCCGGCTGACAGAGATGATGTGGCGTCAGGCGGCCCGCGCCCCGGAGCCGACCGGTTCCGGGGCGTGCTCGTCCCCGGCCCGGTCGATCGGCACGCCCGCCGTCTCCGGGATCATGATCAGCGGGCCCAGCGCCACCAGCGCCGCCAGCATCAGGTAGTACGCCGGGACGAAGTTGCTCCCGGTGACCTCGATCAGCGACCCGACCAGCACCGCGCACGTCCCGCCGAACAGCGACGTGGAGATGTTGTAGCCGATCGCGAACGCGCCGTACCGCACCCTGGTCGGGAACATCGCCGGGAACGTCGCCCCGATCACCGCCAGCATCAGCACCAGCAGCCCGCCGATCACGGCGTAGCCGGCCGCCACCCCCAGCGGCCGCTCGGTCTGCATCGAGGCGAACGCCGGCCAGCTCAGCACCAGGTACCCGACCGCAGCGATGATCAGCAGCGGTTTGCGCCCGATCCGGTCCGACAGCGCCCCCAGCGGGACGATCACCGCGATCATCGCCAGCTCCACCCCGATCGTGATGAGCTGCGCGGTGACCTCGGGGATCCGCAGGTTCTCGGTGAGGTAGGACGGCATGAACGTCAGCAGCGTGTAGTCGGCGATGTTCAGCAGGAAGACGATGCAGATCAGCTTGAGGATCATCGGCCAGTTGTGCAGGACCGTCTCCCGCAGCGGCGACTTGGCCTTCGTCCCGGCCGCCTCCATCCGCTGGAACGCGGGGGTGTCCTCGATCCGGGTCCGCACGTACAGGCCGACCAGGCCGAGCGGCAGCGCGACCAGGAACGGGATGCGCCAGCCCCACGCGTGCATGCGCTCGTCCCCGAGCAGCACGTGCATGCCCAGCACCAGCCCGGCGCCCAGAACGTAGCCGGACAGCGTGCCCAGTTCCAGGAAGCTGCCGAAGAAGCCGCGCCTCCTGGTCGGCGCGTACTCGGCGATCATGGTGGCGGCGCCGCCGTACTCGCCCCCGGTGGAGAAGCCCTGGACGAGCCGTACCGCCAGCAGCGCCAGCGGGGCGACCATCCCGATCTGGGCGTAACCGGGCAGCACCCCGATGACGAAGGTGGACCCCGACATCAGCATGATCGTGGTGGCCAGCACCTTCTTGCGGCCCAGCCGGTCGCCCAGCGGGCCGAAGAACATGCCGCCGAAGGGGCGGGCCAGGAACGCCGCGGCGATCAGCGCGAACGAGCGGAGCGTGGCGCTGCCGCCCTCGTCCGGCGGGAAGAAGACGGTGCCGATGATCGTGGTGATCACCCCGGCGCTGAACACCCCGAAGTCGAACCACTCGATGCAGTTGCCCATCGCCGACGCGATCACGGCCTTGCGCACCGCGACAGGGTCGGGCGCCGTCCCCGGCCCCCCTTCCTCACCGGGTTCGCCGGCGGGCCCGGGCCGCTCGTCCGTCACCGACATGGCACCTCCCGCGGTACCTGTCCCCCCAGATCAGGACGGCTAACGACGCGTTCCCCGGCACCCCTGCCCGACATATCCTGAGCCGCCCGGGAAGCCCTCTCATACCCCCTGCGCGAGGCGTCCGCCCAGGCCCTGCGCGAGGGGTGCGCTCAGGGGCGGCGCGAGTCGGAGCGGCGTCTGGTGCTCACGAAGTCGGTGAGGTCGGTGAGTTCCCCGGCCGGGTCGCCGTCACCGGCCCCCGCCCTGGCCTCCTGAACCGGCCGGTAGTTCTTCCGTGCCTTCGCGCCCGTCGCCGGCCCCTCGTCCTTCGCCTTCGGCTCCGGCTTCTCCTCCTCGAGGCCGTCGTCATCCCGGAGGCCGTCCCCCTGGCCCGTGTCCTCCGGCGCCTCGTCGGGGCCCTCGGTCTGCGGTGCCTCGACGCCGGGCGCCGCCGCGCCCAGCAGCTCGTCGTTGAGAGTCGGCATCTGGCGCGTGCGCTGCGGATCCTCCAGCGGATCGTCCTCGGGAATGGACACCAGGGCCTGCGTCACCTGCGCCTCCCGGGTGATGACGCCGCTGGCCAGGACGGTGTTGCGGTGGCGCAGCGCGCCGTTCTCCCGCAGCAGGTCGTCCACCTCCCGGCGGGCACGGGCGATCCGCTTGCTCAGGCGCAGATGGATGTAGAAGCCGCCGACGGCGAGACCGAGGATGAAGCCGGCCAGCACGGGGACCCACATCGCGGCCACGGCGGCGCCCGCCAGGGCGGTCACCGCGGCGAGCGCGCCGGCGTGTCCCTCCGCCCAGTCCAGGACGGTGTTGACGGGCTTGGGGATCCTCACTCGGTTCTCCTCCGTTTCGTCAGGGCCCGACGGGGTGATGGCCCGGCGCGTGCGTCCGGCGGCGGCGGCCCGAACGTGGATGGATCCGGCAGGGACCCGGCCGGATCCGCGTCCGGCGCCGGCGCGGCCCGCTCCCGCTCCCGCTCGCGACCGGGCCGGGGACGGGGCACCGCCCGACTTCGCATGAACGACACGGCGGGGCGCGGGTGTTCCACAAGCGGCTGAGTTTCACGCCACACACCGCATCGTGAGGACCCGGAAACACTAACAGCACGTGACGAAGGACTCCGAACCGAGCCCGTCCGATCACCGCCCGTGTCCGGCGGCCCTCCGATCGCGCGCGAGGCCCCTGAGCGGCGGGGACGGTGCCCGGTCGGGATGCGAGCAGGTGCCGCGGCCGAATATCGTCACAAGAATGAGCAATCATTTCGACGTCGTGGTCCTGGGCTCGGGCCCGGGCGGATATGTCGCCGCGATCCGGTCGGCACAGCTCGGGTTGAAGACGGCGATCATCGAGGAGCGGTACTGGGGCGGGGTCTGCCTGAACGTGGGCTGCATCCCGTCCAAGGCGCTGCTGCGCAACGCCGAGCTGGCCCACATCTTCACCCAGGAGGCGGAGAAGTACGGGATCAAGGCCGACGGGCCGGTCACGTTCGACTACGGCAAGGCGTTCCAGCGCAGTCGTGAGGTCTCGGAGAAGCTCGTCAAGGGCGTCCAGTTCCTCATGAAGAAGAACAAGATCACCTCCTTCAACGGGCGCGGCACCTTCACCGACCCCAACACGCTGCAGGTGGCGACGGCCGAGGGCGGCACCGACACCGTCACCTTCGACCACTGCATCATCGCCGCCGGGGCGCACACCAAGCTGCTGCCCGGCACCTCCCTGTCGGAGCGGGTGGTGACCTACGAGGAGCAGATCCTCAGCTCCGAGCTGCCGGAGAGCATCGTGATCGCGGGCGCGGGCGCGATCGGCGTCGAGTTCGCGTACGTGCTGCACAACTACGGCGTCAAGGTGACGATCGTGGAGTTCCTCGACCGCATGGTCCCCAACGAGGACGCCGACGTCTCCAAGGAGCTGGCCAAGCGGTACCGCAAGCTCGGCGTGGACGTGCTGACCTCCACCCGGGTGGACGCGATCGACGACTCCGGCGACAAGGTCAGGGTGACCGTCACCGGCAAGGACGGGGCGCAGAAGGTCCTGGAGACCGACAAGGTCCTCCAGGCGATCGGCTTCCAGCCCAACGTCGAGGGGTACGGGCTTGAGAAGACCGGGGTCAGGCTGACCGACCGGGGCGCGATCGACGTCGACGGCCGCTGCCGCACCTCCGTGCCGCACATCTTCGCGATCGGCGACGTGACGGCCAAGCTGATGCTGGCGCACGCGGCCGAGGCGATGGGCATCGTCGCCGCCGAGACCATCGCCGACGCCGAGACGATGGAGCTCGACTACGTGATGATCCCGCGCGCCACGTACTGCCAGCCGCAGGTCGCCAGCTTCGGCTGGACCGAGGCGCAGGCCAAGGAGCAGGGCTTCGACGTCAAGACCGCCAAGTTCCCCTTCAGCGCCAACGGCAAGGCGCTGGGCATGGGCGAGGGCGACGGTTTCGTCAAGGTGATCAGCGACGCCAGGTACGGGGAGATCCTCGGCGCGCACATGGTCGGCCCCGAGGTGACCGAGCTGCTGCCGGAGCTGACGCTGGCCCAGCAGTGGGACCTCACCGTCCACGAGGTGGCCCGCAACGTGCACGCCCACCCGACGCTGGGCGAGGCCATGAAGGAGGCCGTGCACGGCCTGGCCGGACACATGATCAACCTCTGACGCGGCCCTTCGCGCGCGACCGTGCACGGCGGCCCGGACCCCGGTGGTCCCGGCCGCCGTGCGCGTTCCCGAAGGTGCGGCGCTGGCACAACGAATCGCCGTTAGACGCCGTCGATAAGCAACGAAACGCCAGGTCAGCGCAATCTGGACGCATTGGAGAAGGGCTCGGCGCTTCTTAGGCTTTCGGTGTCATCGACCAGAGGTACCAGGAGGCGCCATGACCGTGTCGTCGGCGATGGAACCGGGCAGCATGGAGCCGGGCAGCACCGTCCCGGACGGGCGGCTCCTGCCCGAGGCCGCGCGGGCCGAACGGGTCGCGCTGCGGCGGCACTACCTGATGTGCCGCCCGGAGCATTTCGCCGTCACGTACGCGATCAACCCGTGGATGGACCCGGCCGCGGGCGCGGACGCCGCGCGGGCCGTGGAGCAGTGGGAGGCGCTGCGCGCCGCGTACCTGGCGCTGGGTCACCGGGTGAGCCTGATCGACCCGGTCGAGGGCCTGCCGGACATGGTGTTCGCGGCCAACGGGGCCCTGGTGGTCGGCGGCCGGGTGTACGGGGCGCGCTTCGCCCATCCCGAGCGCGCCGCCGAGGGCCCGGCGTACGCGGACTGGCTGCGGCGCAACGGTTTCCCCGACGTCCTTGAGGCGGCGCACACCAACGAGGGCGAGGGCGACTTCCTGGTGCTGGACGAGGTGATCCTGGCCGGGACGGGGTTCCGCACCGAGTTGGCCGCCCACCAGGAGGCGCAGGAGTTCCTCGGCCGTCCGGTCGTCACGCTGCGGCTGGTGGACCCGCGCTTCTACCACCTCGACACCGCGCTGTTCCCGCTGGGCGGCGGCAACGTGGCGTACTACCCGGGGGCGTTCTCGCCGGGCAGCCGCGCCGTGCTGGAGCGGCTGTTCCCGGACGCGGTGCTCGCCGGGGCGCGCGACGCCGAGGTGCTGGGCCTGAACGCGGTGTGCGACGGCCGCAACGTCGTCATCAACGCCGAGGCCGCCGGCCTCATCGGCACGCTGCGGCGGCACGGCTACGAGCCCGTCCCCGTCGACCTGTCCGAGTTGCGCAAGGCGGGCGGCGGCCCCAAGTGCTGCACCCTCGAACTGCGCGCGTCAGCGGCAGACGCCGGCCTCGTCCCCGGCCTCGGCACGAGCCTCGGTACGGGCCTCACGGGCCTCAGTACGGGCCTCGGCGCGGCGGCGCAAGGACTCGCGTAGCGGCGGCACCCGGACGCCCTCCTCGGCCATGCGGCGGCGGGCCAGGCGCCGGGTGCGCAGCACGCCGGCGAGCCCGGCGCCCCAGAACAGGACCTGCACCGTCCACGCCGCGCGGAACGCCTCGGGGGTGAACTCGCGGCCCGGCGACATCACGTCCAGCACCAGGCCGATGAGCAGGATCGTGACGAGGGTCGCGACGAAGCCCCCGGCGTTCACGATCCCGGTCGCGGTGCCCTGCCGGCCGGGCGGGTTGAAGGTGCGGGCGAAGTCGAAGCCGATCATCGAGCCGGGGCCGCCCAGCGCCACGCACAGCACCAGCACGACCAGCAGCCAGGTCGGGGCGGGCGGCGGCACCGCCAGGGTGACCGTCCAGGCGGTGATCATGAGGCCGACGATGCCGAGCACCAGCAGGGAGCGGCGCAGCGGGTAGCGGGCGACCAGCGCGCCGACCAGCGGCCCGGAGAGCATCGTGGCGAGCACGAACACGGTGAGCAGCGCGCTGGCCGTGGCGGGGGTGAGGCCGTGCCCGGACACCAGGTACGGGAAGCCCCACATCAGCGAGAAGGTGTTGGCCGGGAACTGCGTGGTGAAGTGCGACCACAGGCCGAGCCGGGTGCCGGGGTGCCGCCAGGAGTCGGCGAGGTTGCGTCCCACCTCGGCCAGGGACGGGGCGGAGGCGTCCCCTTCGCCGCCGGGTGGACCGTTCCGGAGCACGGCCAGCGCGAGCACGCCGACCAGCACGCCTAGCGAGGCGGCGGAGCCGAACGCGGCCGTCCAGCCGGGGCCGTGCAGCAGGGCGACCAGCGGCACCGCGCTGAGCACTTGGCCGAGCTGGCCGAGCAGCCCGGTGAGCTGCGTCACCAAGGGGATGCGGCGGGCCGGGAACCAGCGCGTCACCACGCTGAGCACGCTGATGAACGTCATCGCGTCGCCCGCACCGACCAGGACGCGGGCGGCGACGGCGGTGCCGACGTCGGAGGAGAGGGCGAGCAGGCCCTGGCCCGCGGCCATGAGAAGCGCGCCGCCGGCGACCATCCAGCGCGGGCCCAGCCGGTCCAGCAGCAGCCCGACCGGGATCTGGAGGCCGGCGTACACCAGGAGCTGGAGCACGGTGAAGGAGGCGAGCATGCCGCCGGAGGCGCCGAACCGGTCGGAGGCGTCCAGCCCGGCGACGCCGAAGGAGGTGCGGTGCAGGATGGCGACGACGTAGGCCAGGACGCCGACGCCCCACAGGATCCAGGCGAGCCGCGGGGTCTTGGCGGGGAGTGGTTCTGGTGGGGGTGTCCGGGGGGCGGGTTCCGAGGGCGACGCATCGTCATGCACGTGTATTTACGATATGCGAGGTTCGCGATGGCACGTTCCCACGCCCCGGCGTCCGCCGCCGGTACGGTCGTGCCATGGACTGGGGGGAGATCCGCGCGTTCCTCAACGCGAACCGGCACGCGCTCGGCGACGTGGCGGGCGCGCTGTACCCGGATGCGCTCCGCGTGGAAGACACGCCACTGCTGTCCCGGCCCGAGTGGCTCCCGGCCGCACCGATCCCTCTGGAGTCCGTACGGCTCCACTGGGATCCGGCCCCCGCCCCGCCCGCCGTCACCGACCCGGACGACGGCCTGCCCGCCGGCTACCGGACGTACGCCGAGGCGATGCGGGCCCTGGCACGGCCCAGAGTGTTCGAGGACCGGCCCAGCTACCGGCTGCTCGACGCCGGCCTCACCGGCGAGACGCCCACGCTCACGCTCGGCCCGTCCCACTACTTCGCCGGGCTGAACGTGGGCGAGGCCGTCGCGCACGAACTCGCCGCCGCCTCCGACGCGAGCCCCTCCAACACGAGTACCAACGACGCGAGCACCGACGACGCGAAGACGCTCCCCCTGCGGCGGCGCGTCGGCGACCCCTGCGACCTCTCCCGCCGCACCGCGCTGCCCGCCATCACCACCGTCACCGTCACCGAGTCCGGCTCGTACGTGCTGCACTGGCGCGACCCGGCGAAGGTCGTGCACGCGGGCGGCCTCTACCAGGTGATGCCCGTCGGCGTCTTCCAGCCCCTCGCCGACGAGCGCGCGGACCTCGACCTATGGCGCTGCATGGTCCGGGAGTTCAGCGAGGAGCTGCTCGGCACCGGCGAGGACTACGGCCCGGGTTTCGACCAGGAGTCGTGGCCGTTCCACCGGGCCCTCAGCACGGCCCGCGCGGAGGGCCGGGTCGCAGTCCACTGCCTTGGGCTGGGCGTCGACCCGCTGACCCTCGCGCTGGACGTCCTCACGGTCGCGGTCTTCGACGACGCGACGTTCGACGACCTCTTCGAAGGACTCGTCGAGGTCAACGCCGAGGGCCGCGTCGCACGCGCCAGGTTCGACGGGACGGTCCCCGCCCCGATGCAGCCGGCCGGCGCCGCCGCACTGAGGCTGGCGTGGCGGCACCGCCCGGCGCTCTGGCACTGACGGCCCGCTCACTCGCGGGCGAGGGCCTTGAGCTCGTCCAGGGCGTCGGTGAGGTGGTCGATGAACTCCGACGGGTTGGGGATCAGGTCGCGGCACGCCACCACCCCGATGTCCAGCTTCCCGTCGTAGGAGAACACGGTGATGTTGACGCCGCCGCTGACGTCGGTGATGACCGAGATCGGGTAGTAGCCCAGCACCCGCGCCCCGCACAGGTACAGCGGGAACTGCGGGCCCGGCACGTTGGAGATGATCAGGTTCAGCGGCCGGACGGTGAGGGACGGCAGCGCCTGCATCACCAGCCGGGCGACGGGGCTGGCGATCGCCGCCGGCACGAGCCCGGTCAGCTCCTGCACCCAGGCGCCCGAGGACGCCACGAACCGCCGCTTGCCCAGGTCCAGGTCGCGCCGCACGGCCTCGTAGCGCTCGGCCGGGTCGGCGACGTGGGTGGCCAGCGGCGTGGTCATGATGGACACCTGGTTGCCGGGCTCGCCGTCCCGGCCGCTGCCGTCCCCGCGGCCCGCGCCCTTGCGCAGCGACACCGGCACGCCCACCACCAGCGGCCGGTCGGGCAGGTCGCCGCGCTTGTCCAGCCACTGCCGCAGCGCGGTCGCGCACAGCGCCATCACCACGTCGTTCACGCTGCCGCCGAGGGCGCGGCGGATCTGCTTGATCTCGGCCAGGTCCAGCTCGCCGTACGCGACCGAGCGGTGCCGGCCGATGGGGGCGTTGAACGGGGTCGGCGGGGCGCTGAGGCGGGGCTGGCGCGGCGCGCCGTCGCGGCCGAGCGCGCCCTGCACCATCTGCGCCACCACGCCGACCCCGGGGATCTGCGCCACCCCGGGGATCTCGTCGAGGTAGGGCGCGGTGCGGGCCACCGACATCGCGCTGCGCACGGGGTGCAGCGCGGCCCTGAGCAGGCCCGTGCCGAGCATGCCGGCCGGGCTGGGCGCGCGGGCCGGCTCGGCGTCGTCGGCGGGCAGCTCGCGCGGTTCGGGCGTCAGGTCGAGCAGGGCGGCCAGGGTCTCGGCGGCCATGACGCCGTCGATGGCGGCGTGGTGGGCCTTGACGTACACGCCGGTGAGGCCGTTCTGGAGGCCGTGGATGAGGACCAGCTCCCACAGGGGCCGGTCGCGGTCGAGGGGGCGTTCGTGCAGCCGTCCGACGGCGTCGGCGAGCTGGTCGGGGGTGCCGGGGGCGGGAAGCCCGATCTCGTAGATGTGGCGTTCGGGACGGAAGTCGGGATCGTCCTCCCAGTAGGGGTGGTCGAGCCCCAGGGGGACCTGGACGAGCCGCTGCCGCAGGGGCAGGGCCGCCAGGTGGGCGCGTTCGCGGACGAGGTCCGCGATGGCGTCGACCGTGAGCCGCCCCCCGGGGCGGGCGGCGGCGTCAACGACGGCCAGGCCCGCGATGTGGGCGTGCGTCGTGGTCGTCTCGGCGTTGAGGAAGGTCGCGTCAACGGTGTTCAGCTGGCTCATGCTCGTCCCGTCTACTGCTGTGCGGAGTGCCGCCTGCTGGTCTGGTGCGCTGCCCTACACCTCTAGGAGTCATGGATACCGGCTCGTAGGTCAATCGGGTCAGACATAAAGTAACGCCGACTTAACAGGACGTTTCGCCCCGTTCACCAGGCACGATCCAGCGACTCGGGAAGTTTTCCCGCCACCCGACCTCATGTGGTCAGAGAACTTCACAGTTATGATCAAGCTTTGTTCCGCAACCGGCGTCCTGATCACGGCGTTAGGCTTGCCGGTCATGACGGGACGACCACTCGCGGAGATCGTGGAGGCCGGCTGGGCCAAGGCCCTGGACCCGGTGGCGGGACGGATCGCGGCCATGGGCGACTTCCTGCGCGCCGAGGTCGCCGCCGGCCGCCGCTACCTGCCCGCCGGCGACCGCATCCTGCGCGCCTTCACCCAGCCCTTCGACGAGGTGCGGGTACTCATCGTCGGGCAGGACCCGTACCCGACGCCGGGCCACCCGGTCGGGCTCAGCTTCTCCGTCGCCCCGGACGTGCGGCCGCTGCCCGGCAGCCTCGTCAACATCTACCGCGAGTACTGCGAGGACCTCGGCCACCCCCGGCCGTCCAACGGCGACCTGTCCGCCTGGGCCGAGCAGGGGGTGCTGCTGCTCAACAGGTCGCTCACGGTGATGCCCGGAAAGCCCAACTCGCACCGCGGCAAGGGCTGGGAGGAGGTCACCGCGCAGGCCATCCAGGCACTGGCGGCGCGCGGCCGCCCGATGGTGGCGATCCTGTGGGGACGCAACGCCCGCGACCTCAAGCCGATGATGCCCGGCGTCCCGTGCATTGAGTCGGCCCACCCCAGCCCCATGTCGGCCGACCGCGGGTTCTTCGGCTCGCGCCCGTTCAGCCGCGCCAACCAGCTCCTCCAGCAGCAGGGCGCCGCGCCCGTCGACTGGCGCCTTCCCTGAACACCTCCGGCAGCACCCCCGGCTCGCCCGGCAAGCCCGGCCGGCGCCTCCTTCAGCGGACGATCCGCGCTCAGGGGACGTTTCAGGGGACGTCGGGGAGGCGTAGCAGCAGCGAGGCGAACTCGTCCGGCGTGGACGGCCCGGGAGCGGCCGACAGCGGCGTCAGCCGGCGCTCACCGTGGCTCCAGTAGACGCCGGGCGCGCACGGGTCGTCGGCGTCGGCGTGCATCTCCGCGACGACGTCGGCGAAGACCGGCAGCACCTCCAGCACCGCCGTCGAGGTGATGGGGTACAGCAGCAGCGTGCTGTGGCACGGGACGCCGACCAGCGCGCCGTGCTCGTTCGGGCTCGGCAGGAACTGCTCCACCTCGCTCAGCAGCGCGGACACGTACCGGCTGCCGGGTTTGGTCACCACCCGCACGTCGCGGCCGGGCAGCAGCGGCTGGTCACGCACCGACACGTCCGCAAGCTCACGGTCATGGGTATTGGTCATGACATAACCGAGCTTGCGTAGTCCGAGCAGCCCCGCCCTCGCCTTGGTGAGCGGACCGCCGTAGCGCGGATGCTCGATCATCACCATCGCGTCGAAATGGTCGCCCGCCGGGACCACCACCAGGCCCTCGCGGTCGCGCGGCGCCAGCTTGGGCACGATGCGCAGCCGCAGCAGCTCGCGCACGTCGCCGAACAGCTCCATCTCGCCCACCGCGAGGAACGCGCGGTGGCCGACCTCGCGGAGCCACTCGTCCACCACCCGGGACCAGGTCCGCCGCGGCTCGCGGGCGCAGCGCTCCAGCACCGTCCACGTGGAGGCGCGCGCCTCCGACCGGCCGACCGGGAGCACGACCTCGGAGGTGCCGGAGTCGAACCAGGCGCTCGGCGCCACCACCGGCAGCAGGTCCCGGATGAGCTCGTGCACGTCAGCGGCCGCGTCCAGCGGTTCCATGCCCATCCCCCTTCACCGGATCCACTCGGTAACACTCAAGATCACTTCATAGCATCTTCGCGGGATGCGGGGCCGGGCTCCGGAGGGAACCGGGCGCCCGGCTCCACCATCTCAGAGTTCCGGCCCGCCGCGCGATCGTTCGCGGGGTCGCCCTTCACCGCGCGCTCAAGTAGCGTGCACCCATGTCCGAAATCGTGTATCCACCGGTGATCAAGGCGGCCCAGGGCGTGTTCAAGGCCCTCGACATCAAGTTCCGCCTTGAGGGAACCGAGCGGATCCCGCGCTCCGGTGGCGCGGTGCTGGTCAGCAACCACATCAGCTACCTCGACTTCATCTTCGCCGGGCTGGCCGCACACCCGTCCGGGCGGCTGGTGCGGTTCATGGCCAAGAAGGAGATCTTCGACCACCGGATCGGCGGGCCGCTGATGCGCGGCATGCATCACATTCCCGTCGACCGGCAGGCCGGGGCGGCCTCGTTCAAGGCGGCGCTGACCGCGCTGAAGGCCGGCGAGATCGTCGGGGTGTTCGCCGAGGCCACCATCAGCCGGTCGTTCACGGTCAAGGACATCAAGAACGGGGCGGTGCGGATGGCGGTGGCCGGCGACGTGCCGCTCGTCCCCATCACGCTGTGGGGGCCGCAGCGGCTGTGGACCAAGGGCCGCCCGCGCAAGCTGTTCCAGCGCGGCGTCCCGGTCACCATCCTGGTCGGCGAGCCGATGTATCCCAAGCGGGGCGACGACTACGACAAGGCCACCCGCGACCTGCGCGGGCAGATGTCGGAGCTGCTGGAGAAGGCGCAGCGCGAGTACCCCGAGCTGCCCAAGCCGGGGCAGGAGTGGTGGCAGCCCGCCTACCTCGGCGGGTCCGCGCCCACCCCGGAGGAGGCCGAGCGGATGGACCTCAAGGAGCTGGAGCAGCGCAAGTCCGACCGTGAGGGTTAATTCGGTGGACGGCCTCCCGCGCCGCGCCAGATCATCGGGGGCATGACGATGTCGGGGGAGACGCCGCAGGGGATCCCGGAGATCCTGCATCTCGTCGAGCCGCCGGAGGCGCGGGACGCCTCCGGCTCACCGGGCCCGCCCATCGAGGCGACGCCGCCCGTGCTGCTCAACCTCGACGAGACCAGCTCGCCGTCCGAGGTGATGGACGTGCTGTCGCTGCGGCCGTTCGCGACGGGTGAGCAGCCGTGGTCGCGGTCCGTCCGGCTGGAGCACGTGAAGCCGGACGCGCCGCTGCGCCCGGACGCGGCCCGGCTGGTGCGCGCCGCGAACGAGCGCGGCAAGGAGTCGGTGCTGGCCGAGGGCGAGGGCTGGACGCTGCTCACCAGCCGGTGGAAGAGCGGCATCGCCTACGTGTCGGTGTCGGCCGTGTCCGAGGAGCTGGCCCGGTCGGTGCTGGACGAGTGCGTGCGCGACGCCACCGACCCGCCCAAGACCGAGGACGCCAACGTCGAGATGGGCTTCTGGCACATGGGCGTGCGCGGCCCGGTCCGTACGGGGCGGGCCATCTCCGCGGACGCCTGGCAGGACATCCGCGGCAACTACACCGCGAAGGTGGCCGAGGCGCTCGACGAGGTGATGGGTCTCACGCGCGAGGAGGTGTCCGGGCGGCTCCTGCTGCTGCACGGCCCGCCCGGCACCGGCAAGACGACCGCGCTGCGGGCGCTCGCGCGCGCCTGGGACCCGTGGTGCCAGTCCGACTGCGTGCTCGACCCGGAGGCGCTGTTCGGCACGCCCAGCTACCTGATGGAGGTGGCGGTCGGCGATGAGGACGACGACGGCGACGAGCGCCGCTGGCGGCTGCTCATCCTGGAGGACTGCGACGAGCTGATCGGGGGCGAGGCCAAGCAGTCGGCCGGGCAGGGCCTGTCCCGGCTGCTCAACCTCACCGACGGGATGCTGGGCCAGGGCCGCGACGTGCTGGTGGCCATCACCACGAACGAGGACCTGGCCCGCCTGCACCCGGCCGTGGTCCGGCCGGGCCGCTGCCTGGCGCAGATCGAGGTGGGGCGGCTCACCCGCGGCGAGTCGCTCGCCTGGCTGGACGCCGCGGACGGCACGAGCGGCGCGGACGGCACGGGCGGCACCGACGGCGCGGGCGACGACGCCGGACGCGCCGCCGGACGCTTCGAGGCCGAGATCGGCGCGGAGGGCGCGACGCTGGCGGAGCTGGTGGCCCTGCGCAAGGGCGAGAAGGCCCCTGAGACCGAGAGCAAGCCCTCCCCCGGCACGGGCTTCTACTTGTAGACGCCCGCGCCGGTGCCGGGCCCGAGGGGCGGCCTGGGGGCCCTCAGGACGCCTTCGCGAGGGCCTGCTCGAAGTCGGCCCAGAGGTCGTCGGGGTGTTCGAGGCCGACGGCGATCCGTACCGTGCCCTCGCCGATCCCCGCGGCGGCGAGGGCTGCGGCGTCGAGCTGCCGGTGCGAGGTGCCGGCCGGGTGCATGACGAGCGTGGACACGTCCCCGAGCGAGGCGGCGAGCGAGGCCAGCCGCACCGAGTCGGTGAACGTGCGGCCCGCCTCGCGCCCGCCCTGGAGTTCGAACGACAGCACGCCGCCACCGCCGCCGGGCATGAGCCGCCGGGCGAGTTCGTGCTGCGGGTGGCCGGGCAGTCCCGGGTGGGCGACATGGGTGACGGACGGGTGCGCGTCCAGCCGCCGGGCCAGGTCGAGGGCGGTCTCGCTGGCGCGGGTGATGCGCATCGGCAGCGTGGCGAACCCGCGCAGGGTGAGCCAGGCGGCGAACGGGTCGGGGGTGGCGCCGAGTTCGGTGGCCTGCTTCCACACCCGGTGGTGCAGCACCTCGTCGGCGAACACCGCGACGCCCCCGACGATGTCGGCGTGGCCGCCGATGTACTTGGTGGCCGAGTGCACGACGATGTCGGCGCCGTGCTCCATGGGACGGCACAGCACCGGCGCGAAGGTGTTGTCGACGACCGTCGTCACCCCGGCCTCCCGGGCCACGGCGGCGAGCGCCGGCAGGTCGGCGACCTGGGTGGTCGGGTTGGCGATGGTCTCCAGGACCAGCAGGCGGGTGCGCGGGCGCAGCGCGGCGCGCACCTCGGCGGGGTCGTCGCCGGAGACGTGGGTCACCTCGACGCCCCAGCGCCCGGCCAGGTCGTTGAGCAGCGCGTACGTCCCGCCGTACAGGCAGGACTGGGCGATGACGTGGTCGCCTGAGCGCAGCAGGGCCATGAGCACCGCGTTGACGGTGCCCATGCCGGAGGCGGAGGCGAGGGCGCCGGCGCCGCCCTCCAGGTCGTTCACGGCGTCCTCCAGCGCCCGGACGGTCGGGTTGCTCCACCGCCCGTACAGGAAGGCCGACCGGGGCCCCTCGAACGCGGCGGCCATCTCGTCGGCGCCGTCGAAGGCGAAGGTGTGGGCCTGGTAGATGGGCATGCCCAGTGGCCTGCTGCCGGTTGGCCGGGTCAGCCTCGGGTGCACGGCCCGGGTCTCGGGGTGCGTGCGCGCGCCGGCGCCGGCCGGCCTGTCGTGGTGGTCGATGCCGTCATGGGTCATGACTTCAGCCTGCGGCGCGGGAGCGCGCGGGAATAGGTCCAATTCCAACCAGTGGCCCGGGCCGCGGCCCCCCCTGTCGCGTCCGCGGCACCGGGCCACCGGCCCGGCCGGGAGTCCGCGTTCGCGGTCCCGCGCCGGTGAGCAGCCGCTCGAAGTCCCCACCCCGCAGGGGAACCGGGCGGCTCGGCGCGGGCCCGGAGCGGGCGCTCCCGGCCGGGCCCCGACTATCCCCCGGCATCCACCATCCAGACATCCGGGAGATTACGGGCAAATACCCGTGTTCGTCGGGGGCCGATCGGGCGGCGCCTACGAGTGCACGCCCGCGAACAGCCGCCGGTACACCCGGCGCAGGCCGTGGATATCACTGACCGGCTCGCCGAACACCACCCGTAGGTCGACCGCCTCGGCGCCGTCCGGCCGCGCCTTCGCGCCCTGCGGCGGGGCGGTGAAGCAGCGCAGCCACATGCCGTACCGGTCGAGCGCGAGCGGCCGCACGACCGGCCGAGCGCCCGGAGGGCGGTCGTGCGTTGTTGCCGGGGGGTGTGGGGGGTCGTCCCCCCACTGGGGCACGACCGGCCGAGCGCCCGGAGGGCGGTCGTGCGTTGTTGCCGGGGGGTGTGGGGGGTCGTCCCCCCACTGGGGCACGACCGGCCGAGCGCCCGGAGGGCGGTCGTGCGTTCTTGCCGGGGGGCGTGGGGGGTCGTCCCCCCACACAGACACGACGGGATCCTGCCCCGCGGGCACCCCCGGCACACCGCCGCCGGAGATCCCGGCGGCCAGGTCGTTCAGCCGGCGCAGCATCACGACCAGCTCGCCCCGGTGGCACTCGTCGAGGTGGGAGAGGATACCGGCCTCGATCGCCACCAGCGGGTCGGGCACGCCCGCCTCGTACTCCTCCGGCTCGAGCGTCGCCGTGCCCCAGGCGTCCCGGATCTCCACCTTGGCGATCTCGAGGGCCAGCACCGTCCAGGAGTGCCCCGGCGCCGGGTCGGGGCCGATGTCCAGGAGTTCGGGACGCGGGTGCAGGCGGGACAGCCGCAGCGCGGCGGCGCGGCGCTCGTCCCCGGTCGGCTCGGTGACCCAGCCGTGCAGCCAGGCGCGGCCGCGCACCCGGTCGGCCAGCGGGACCGGCGCGACATCGGAGATCCGCAGGGTCGCGGGCAGGTCGGGCTCGCCGCGCAGCGCCGCAACGGCGGCCGACTTCGACGGCAGCAGGAGCAGGGGCCGGCCCTTTTCGTCGGTGGCGTGGGCCGGGACGGGTGCGTACGGCACGCCCGGGACGGCCAGGACGCCGTCGGCCACCCCGTAGGCCAGGGTCCGCGCCCGCTCGCCCGCCGTGGGCCGGACGACCTGCCGCCCGTCCGGGCGCTCGCGCGTGCCCCGGACGGCCTGGTTCGCTTCGCCGCCTTCGCTCGCCTCGCTCATGATCGGACCTCCTTGACGAGGTAGGTTAGGCTTACCTAAGTAAGGGTCACCTAATCATTAAGGAGGGCAATGAACAAGCCCCGTCCCAAGGTCCGCCTCTCCCGGGCCCTGGGAATCCCCCTCACCCCCAAGAGCGTCAAGTACTTCGAGGCGCGGCCGTACCCGCCGGGAATGCATGGCCGCGGCCGCAAGTCGGAGTCCGACTACAAGATCCGGCTGCGCGAGAAGCAGCGGCTGCGCGCGCAGTACAACATCCGCGAGGCCCAGCTGCGCAACGCCTTCGCCAAGGCCGCCAAGGTCGAGGGCAAGACCGGCGAGGCGCTGCTGGTCGACCTGGAGCGCCGGCTGGACGCCCTGGTGCTGCGCTCCGGCCTGGCCCGCACGATCTACCAGGCCCGGCAGTTCGTGGTGCACCGGCACGTGCTGGTGAACGGCCGCCGGGTCGACCGCCCGTCCTACCGGCTCCGGCCCGGCGACGTGATCACCATTGCCGGGCGCAGCCGTTCGATGGAACCGTTCCACGTGGCGGCGGCCGGCGGCCACGCCCCGGAGAACGTGCCGCCGTATCTGGAGGTCCGGCACGACGCACTGGCCGCCCGGCTGGTCCGGCTGCCCGAGCGCGGCGAGATCCCGGTCATCTGCGACGAGCAGTTGGTGGTCGAGCACTACTCCCGCTGAGGCCGGGGCCGGCGGATCGGGTCCGGAGGGCTGGACAGGCGTCCACTCCCATCGGTTAGCATCAACCTAGCGATTGCTTGGCTGACCGCGAACCCGATGGAGGCCCAGGACATGATCGAGTTCCACCCCCTGACCCGGAACATCGGCGCCGAGGTCACCGGTGTCGACCTGGCCAAACCCCTCGACGGCGAGCAGGTCCAGCACATCCGCGACGGCCTGCTCAAGCACCTGGTGCTGTTCTTCCGGGACCAGCACATCAGCGACGAGGAGCACGTGGCGTTCGCCAAGCAGTTCGGCACCGCCAACATGCCGCCCATGAACACCTCGGGCAGCCCCGTGCACGTCCTGGACCAGACCGACCCCAAGGGCGAGGGCGGCGACCAGTGGCACAGCGACAACACGTTCATGCGGACCCCGCCGATGGGATCGCTGCTGCGCGCGGTGATCCTCCCGGACGTCGGCGGCGACACCCTCTGGGCCAACATGTACATGGCCTACGAGTCGCTGGCGCCCTGGCTCCAGCGCCTGTGCGACGAGCTGTACGCCGAGCACGACCTCACCATGTCGGTCACCAAGGCCATCGACAAGGGCCACCGGATGGACCTGCGCGAGATGCAGGAGAAGAACCCGCCGGTCGTCCACCCCGTCGTCCGCGTCCATCCCGAGACCGGCCGCAAGGCCCTCTACGCCAACCGCAGCTCGGTCACCCGCCTCATCGGCCTGTCCCGGCGCGAGAACGAGGCGATCCTGCCGCTGCTGTTCGACGCCGTCCGCGACCCGCAGTTCCAGGTACGGCTCAAGTGGCGGGTCGGCACGCTGTCGTTCTGGGACAACCGCCCCACCCAGCACTACGCGGTCGCCGACTACACCCAGCGCCGCAAGATGCACCGGGTCACCATCAACTGCCCCGCCGAGATCGACGACGGCGTGCCCAAGGGCGTGGACGGCGTGACCGGCGCCGACGCCCCCGCGGAGGCCGCCGCCGCCCGCTACCTCTAGCGGGTCACCCCAGGCTGCCCAGGTCGCGGCGGGCGTGCTCGCGCAGCGTCGCCAGCGCCGCGACCAGCTGCCGCCGCGACTCCTCGGTGAGCGGCCCGGCGAAATGCCGGTCCAGGGTCTCGGCGTGCACCCGCAGCGCCTCGTCCAGCTTGCGCCGCCCGCTCTCGGTGAGCCCCACCACCTGGCGGCGCCGGTCGCCGGACGCCACCTGCCGCCGCACGTAGCCGTCCCGCTCCATCCGGTCGATCAGCCGGGTCATGCCGCCGCTGGTCAGGATCAGCTCCCCGGCCAGGTCGCCCATGGTCGGCGGCTGGTCCGCCCCCGCCCGCGACAGCCGCAGCAGCACCTCGAACATGGCGTGCCGGATGCCGCAGCGCCGCTCCAGCTCGCGCGCCGCGATCCGCTCCAGCAGCGCGGTCGCGCCCAGCAGCATGCCGAACTCGTGCACGACGCCGTCCGGCACGGCCGCGGCGGCCTCGAAATCCGGCTCCACTCCGGCAGGCCCCTCATGCGTCGTCGTCATGGGTCCCTCTCCTCCCCCGCTTCTTAGCAGAACGCGCCGCGCCCCGCCCGGCTTCCACCGGGCGGGGCGCGAACAGGTCGTCCGGACGGCGCGCTAGTTCTTCGGCGTCGCCCGGCCGCTGGGCGAGGAGCCGGGCGCCGGGGTGGTCGGGACGTTCGGCAGCCCGCCGCTCTGCGCGGTCTGGTCGTTGACGCCCGAGGCGTACATCTTGGTGACCTTCCAGCTGCCGTCGATCTTGGCCATGGCCAGCCGGATGAGCGTGGCGGGCGACTCGTGGGTGCCCTCGGAGGTCTTGACCGACACGTCCACCGAGATCGTCGCGCTGGCGAACCGCTGGTCGACCGTGCCGACGAACACCTGGTCGGTCTTGGAGGTCAGCATGAGCTGGGGGTTCTGCTTGAAGGTGTTGCCGAGGTTGGGCAGCGTGTTGGTGCGGAAGCTCTCCAGCAGGTCGCCGCCCATGAGGCCCTCGGCCTTCTTCATCTGCGCCTGGTAGTTGCCGGCGTTGTAGTTGAGGGCCACATCGCCGTAGGCGGAGGCGACCTTCGACACCGCGTCGCGCTCGTCCTGCTCGCCGGACAGGCCGCTGGCCGTTCGCCACTGCCAGACGCCCAGGCTCGCCAGCACCGCCACCAGGAGCACCACCACGATCGCCTGGTTGCGGCGCAGGCCCAGGAACGTGCGGGGGGCCGCCTCGTCCAGCGACACCGCGGCCTTCGGCGCCACGGCCCTGGGCTTGAGCTTCGGCTTCGGCTCGGGCTTGGAGCGCTCCCCGCCCTCGGCGGCCTCGTCCTCGGCCGTCTCGCCGTCCGTCTCGCCGGCCACCCCGGTCTCGTCCTCGGCCTCGTCCTCGGGCTCGACGACCTTGGGCCTGGTCTTGGGCTTCGGCTTGGCGGCCGCCCTGGCCGGACGCCGCGGTCCGGCGTCCTCCTCCTCGGCGTCGATCGCGTCGAGGACCTCGTCCAGATCCTCGTCGTCGAGGACCTCGATCACCCGGACCCGCCGTCTCCGCCTGGTCGCCGGCCGCTCCTCGGCCTCCGCGGCGCCCGCCGCCTCCTCGACCTCCGCGGCCGAGGCGTCCTCCGTATCGACGGCGTCGACGTCCGCGGCGCCCTCGGGGACGTCCTTGGTGGTCTTGCCAGCCATTTCAGGCACTCCTCGGTGGTTGGGTCAGTCCTTGCGCCGGCGCAGGCGGGACATCACGGGCACCGAGCCCGCCGTCACCCGGATCAGCACCAGCAGGGCCAGGACCGGGGGAACGTACACTAGCCAAGCGGGCGGCCCGCCGGGAGAGTCCCCGGACTGGTTCGCGGCCTTCTGCGCCCGGGTGTCCCCCTGGATCGACGGGTCGTGCGTCGGGATGGTCGCTCCCGGGTTCTTGGCCTTGTACGGCTTCTGCTTCCCCTCGGCGGGACGGCGGCCGTCCGGGCACGACGGCTGCTTGTTCACCGCCGGCTGCGCCAGCGGGTACTTGTACTCCCTGACCGCCGGCGTCTGGAGCGTGACCAGGAAGACCACGTTCAGCACCGGCTTGCCCTGGTCCAGGCCGATCACGTTGTCCAGCACGGTCTTCAGTTCGGGCGCGTACGCCAGCGTGTCGCTCAGATCGCGGTAGAGCTCGGGGTTGTGGCGGGTGAGCCCCCAGTTGCCGAGCGTCTCCAGCGTGCACTCGAAGTCGGGCCCGGTCTTCTCCAGCAGCCCGTTCACCGTCGCCAGCAGGTCGGGGCCTCTGTCGCGCAACTGCCGCAGCTCACCGCGGACCTGCGACAGCGCGGAGGTCAGCGCCGCCAGGTTGTCGATCCCGGCGCCGAGCTGGCCGCGGTTCTGGTTGAGGACGTGGGTGATGCGGCCCAGGTCCTTGGTGAGGCCGTCCAGCAGCTCGCTGTTCTGCGCGAAGGTGGCGGTGAGCTGGTCGCCGCCGTTGATGATCTGGCGCAGCGAGTCCTCGCGGCCGGACAGGCCCTCCGACAGCTCGTGGGTGAGGACCCGGGCGTCCTCGGGGTCGATGGCCCGGATCGACTGGATGACCGCGCCGAACAGGTCGCCGTACTTGGGCGGCACCGTGGTCTGCGACACCGGGATCACCGCGCCGGGCTGCATCCGCGGGCCGCCGGGACGGGCCCCGCGCGGCGGCGTCAGCTCCACCACCGGCTCGCCGACCGCCGACTTGCGTGCCGCGGCGGCGGTGACCCCGCGCGGGATCTCGAAGCCCTTCTCGATGTCCAGCTTGACACTGACCTTGTTCTTGTCCAGCCGGACCGAGTCGATCTTGCCGATGCGCAGGCCCAGGTAGTCCACCTCGAAGCCGGGGTGCAGGCCGGGCGAGGACTGGAACTCCACCGTGATGTGGTACGGCCGGTCGATGAAGTCGAACCGGATGACGTTGTTGAACGCCCACACCACCATGAGCACCGCGAGGACGGCGAAGGCCAGCAGGTTGATCGTCAGTCGGCTGGTCATCACCGCGGCCCTTTCAGGAGCTTGTCGAGGTCCGGCAGCGCGGTGCGCAGGTCGTTGGGCAGCTTCGGCGCGGTGCCGCCGCCGCCCTGACCGCTCTTCGCCGTCCCGGCGCCGTTCCCGCCGTTGCCGCCGTTCCCGCCCTGCCCGGACGCCGGCAGCAGCGGCGAGCCGTCCGGCCAGACGATCCTCAGGATCGGGTACAGCAGCAGCTGGCCGTCGTAACTGGCCCGCGGCAGCTTGGACTCGAAGGTCACCAGCCCGTTGACCAGGTTGGTGAGCCGGGCCCGGTTGCCGCCGAGCTGGGCCAGCACCGGATCGAGGTCGCGCAGCAGCGTGCGGAAGCGGGCCACCCGCCCCTCCAGCACCTTGTCGTTCAGCTCCCGGGCCATGTGGGTGAGCCGCTCGACGGTGCGCAGGATCTTGTGCTTGTTGTCGTCCAGCAGCTTGGTCGTGCGCTCCAGCTCGACCGGCGCCCGGTTCAGCTCCGCCCCGCCCTGCGCCAGCGACCGGCCCAGCCGCGCGAACTGGTCGACCGCCTGGGCGAGCTGGTTGCGCTGGTCGGTGAACAGCTTCAGCAGCTCGCCCGACTTGGCGATGGTGACGTTGAGCCGCTGCCCGTTGCCGTCCAGGGCCGCCGCGCCGGTGTTGACGATGGTGGCCAGGTCGTTGCCCGCCAGCGCCTGCAGCAGCGGTCCGGCCTGCCCGACCACCTGCTCGAACGCCGGCTGGACGCTGGTGTCGGTGATGCCGGCGCCCTTGGCCAGGAACGGGCCGCGGTCCATGCTGCCGCCCGGCGGCAGGATCAGGTCCACGTAGTTCTCGCCGAGCAGCGAGGTCACCTTGATCTCGGCGCGGGTGCCGCGCGGGACGCGGTGCCCGTCCACGATCGACAGCGTCGCGGTGGACCGGTACGTGCGCGGGTCCAGCTCCACCTTGGTGACGGTGCCGATCTTGACGTCGGACATCTGCACGCTGTGCCCGGCCACCAGCCCCTGCACGTCCTGGAAGGTGGCCTTGAGGGTGAGGGACCCCTGCGGGGCGCCCGCGGTGCGGATGGAGCAGCCGGTGAGCGCGGCCAGGAGCGTCGCGAGCAGCGCGGCGAACGCCGCCGCGCTCATCGGACGGCCCGTCTCCCGGTCCGCGCCCGCGCCCGCGCCGGCATCGGTGCCGGTGCCGGTGCCGGGCTTCCTGCGGAGACGCATCAGTTCCCACCTCCCTGCATCCAGGGGCAGTTGGAATTGGGCGGCGGCAGCGGGCAGTCCACCTCGTCGGTGTTCAGCAGGCCCTTCAGCCAGGTCCGCAGGAACGCGTCGGTCGCGAACCGGATCTGCAGCGACTTGTTCTCGGGGTTGTAGCCGCCGATGAGGGCCTCGCTGATCCCCGGCAGCGAGTGGACCAGCTGCGCGATCTCCTTGGCGTTGCCCCTCAGCACCAGCGCCGTGCGGGTGAGCACGGCCAGATCGTAGGGCAGCCGGCCCTTGTACTTCTTGAGCAGCTTGTCGCCGTTCTTCGACAGCTCCAGGACACCGCGGACGAGGTCCTGCAGCTCGCCGCGCTCGGCGCTCAGCACCCGGGTCGCCTCGGCGAAGTTGGTGATCAGCCGGCCGAGCACCTGCTCGCGGCCCCGCACCACGCCCGACAGCCGCTGCAGGTTGCGGGCGACCTCGACCAGCTCCTTGTCCTGGCCCGCCACGTTCTCCACCAGCCGGGCGCTCTGCTCCAGCGTCGCGTTGAACTCGCGGCCGGTGCCGTTCACCGTGCCCGCCGTCCGGTCCAGCGCGGTGCGCATCTTGGTCGGGTCGAGCGCGTTGGCCAGGTTGGTGAACGAGCTGAGCGCGTCGTCCACCTCGACCGGCACGTGCGTGCGCTCGATCGGGATCCGGTTCGAGGTCTCCTTCGGCTGCCCCGGCCGCCACGCCGGATGCAGCACCAGGTTGCGCTCGCCGACCAGGTTGAGCGGCACGATCGAGGCCTGGACGCCGCGCGGCAGTGGGACGCCCTCCTTCACGTGGAAGGTCACCTCGATCCGGTCGCCGACGGTCTCGACCCGGTCCACCAGCCCCACGTCCGCGCCCATGATCTTGACCTTGGACTCGGGGTAGAACGAGCGGGCCTTGGCGAACTCCACGGTCATCGTCCGCTTGCCGCCGGCCTCGTCCGACAGCGCCGAGCACCCGCCCGCCGCGGTCGCCGCCGCGAGGCACAGCCCCGCCGCGAGCGCCGCGAACCTCCTGCCTCTCATCAGTTCGCTCCCTGCTGCGCGGGGGGCCGCCTCGTGGAGATCGGGCCCGGCGGCTGGATCGGGCCGAGGCCGGTGAGCAGGCCCTCGATCCACGGCCCGTTGCCCTTGAGGTTGGCCACCTGGGTGAACGTCGGTCCCAGCAGTGCGAAGTCGGTGTTGAGCGCGTCCATGTTGGGCTGCAACCGGGTGGTCAGCAGATGCAGGTTGTCCAGCAGCTTGTCCAGCTCGCGCTGGTTGCCGTCGATCACGTTCGACAGCGTGCGGACGGTGCGGCTGCCCTGCCCGATGGTCGCGGCCAGCTCGTCGCGCCGCTGCACCAGGCTCTGCAGCAGGACCTGGCTGGCGTTGATGATCTGCCGGAGCTCCTCGTCCTTGGCCGCCAGCGTGCCGGTGATGGTCTTGCCGTTGTCGATCAGCTTCTCGATCTCGGGGAAGGAGTCGTTCAGCGTCTGCGACAGCTGCCGCAGGTTGACCAGGATCCGGCGGAGCTTGGCCGCGCCCGGCGACTCGATCCGGTTGATCTGGGTGAGCAGCGTGTCGATGCTGCGCTGGTCGAGCTTGCCGACGATGTTCTGCGCGCTGTCCAGCGCCTCCGGCACCGTGAACGGCACCGCGGTGCGCGCCAGCGGGATGCGCCGCCGCTCCTCCGGCACGTCGGCCATCAGCCTGCCGGTGACCGGCCCGGACAGCCGCAGGTAGCGTCCGCCGAGCAGGGTCGTCGTCTGGATCTCGGCGCGGGTGTCGGGGCCGAGGTCGATGCCCTCGTTCACATGCCAGGTCACCAGGATGGTGCCGGTGGAGAAGTCGGGCTCGACGGAGGTGACCCGGCCGACCCTCACCCCGGCCAGCCGCACGTCGTTGCCGTTCTTCAGGCCCGCGGTGTCGGCGAACACCCCGCTCATCGTGTAGCCGCGCTCGAACAGGTGCAGCTGCCCGGCCGCGAACGCGAACACGCAGGCGGCGCCGAGCGCGGTCAGCGTGACGACGGCGACGATCCGGTGGTTGACGTCGCGCAGCGACTTCAACGCCATCACCGACCACCCCGCAGCATCGACCGGAGCTTGTCGAGCTCGGCCTGGGTCGGCCCCTTCTCCTGCGGCGACCGCGGCAGCTCCATCGGGAACGGGCACGGCCCCTGGACGAGGTTGAGGCACAGCGCGTTGGTGCGCAGGAAGTGCCCGCCGTTGGCCGAGGCGAACAACTGCCGCAGCGTGAGGGGGAGGTTCTGCACCATCTTCTCCAGCTGGTCGACGTTCAGCCGGAACGTCTCGCTGAACTTGCCGAGGTTGTCGATGATGCGGGCGAGCTGGGCGTCGTTGCCCCCCAGCACCTGGTTGAGGTTGGTGGTGACCCCGGCGATCTCGACGACCGCGTTCTCCAGCAGCTTGTGGTTGCCGGCGAAGACCCGGGTCAGCTCCTTGAGGTTGTCGACGCTGGCGGCGATCTGCTTGTCGCGGGTGGCGACCGCGTCGCTGACCGTCTCGTAGTCGTCGATCATCTTCTCGATGGTGGCGCGCCGCGAGTTGAACGTCTGGAGCAGCACGTCGAAGTTCTGCACGAGCAGGCTGATGTTCTGCTCGTTGCCGTCCAGCGCCTGGGTGAACGCGAACAGGATCTTGTTGAGCTGGTTCGGGTCGAGGTTGCGGGTCAGCGGGCCGAGGCTGTTGACGATCGCGCCGAGGTCGACCACCGACCGGGTGTGCCGCACCCGGTCGCCGTGGCCCAGCTTCCGCGTGCCGCGGCCGGGCTCCAGGTAGACGACCCGCTGGCCCATGACGTTGCGCCAGCGGACGGCGGCGGTGGAGTCCTCGGGGACGCGGACCTCCCGGTCGACGTCCATGCCGACCACGGCCTTGCCGCGGCGCACCTCGATGCTCTGGACCTGCCCGACCGGCGTCCCGGCCACCTTGACGACGTCGCCCTCCAGCAGCCCGGTGACGTCGTCGAAGGTGGCGGTGAGCCGGTAGCGGTCGCTGAACGGGCTGGCGGCGAGGATCTGCTGCCCGATGAAGAACGTCAGCAGCCCCGTCAGCAGGACGAACACCACGAACTTCAGCGTGGTGCCGGTGTCGGGCCCGCGTCCGGTGCGGCGGCTCACGGCTGCATCACCGCCCGCGGGCTCGCCGAGGACCCGAACGCGGTCTGCGAGGGCGGGGTCGGGCACACGTCGACGAACGTCTTGCACAGGTCGAGCGGGAGCGTGTCGACGGCCTGGGCGATCAGCGTGCCCTCCGGGCCGGGGATCCGGATGATGTCCGACAGCAGCGCGAAGAACCCGTTGAGGCTGTCGAGCAGCACCGGGATGTTGCGCCGCTGGGCGGCCAGCACGGAGACCGCCCGCCCGCCCTGGTCGACGATCGCGCCGAGGTCGGCGCCGTGGTCGCGCATGGTGTCGCCGACCGTGCCGGCCAGCGCGGCGGACTCGTCCAGCAGCCGCGCCACCTTGTCGGGACGGTCGGCGATGACCGGGGCGAGCCGGTTGAGGTCGCGCACCGCGGCGTTGATGGTGTCGCCGCGCGCGCCGAGCGTGCCCGACAGCCCGGTGAGGTCGTTGATCAGGCTGTTGATCACGGCGCGGTTGGCGTGCGCCGCGTCGATCACCGTGGAGCCGTTGGTGATCGTCCGGCGCAGCGCCTGGCCCTGCCCGGACAGCCCGCCGGAGAGGCTGCGCAGGATCGCGCCGACCTCGTCGGGGTTGATGGCCTGGGTGAGCCGGTACGCGGGCCAGGCGGTGTCGGAGAGGTCCTGCGGGTCCCTGGTCTGGGTGATCCGGGCGCCGTCGTCCAGGTACGGGCCGGTCAGCTCGCCGGCGCCGAGGTCGAGCGCGACGTCCTTGGGGCCGAACACCGAGACGGGCTCGATCGTGGCCTGGGTGGTGCGGGGGATCCGGACGCCCTCGTCCATCCGCACCCGCACCGCCACCCGGCCGGTGCGCTCCAGCGACACCGAGTCGACCGTGCCGACCTTGATGCCGCGGATCTTGACGTCGGACTTGCCCGGGTCCAGGCCCTGCCCGGCCCGGCCGAACGAGGCGGTGTAGTAGGTCGACCCGGCGTGCGACTGGGTGGAGCCGAGCGCCACCAGGACGGCGGCGCCCGCGATGACGGCCGCGCCCACCAGCCCGAACATGCCGCGGGAACGCCGGGAGAGGGGTTCGTCGCTCATCCGGTCAACCTCACTGTGCTGCCGTGACCCCAGAAGATGTACGACAGGACCAGGTTCATCAGGATCATCAGGATGGTGGACTCGCGGATCGCCCGTCCCGCGGCGACGCCCACGCCCACCGGCCCGCCCGCCGCGTAGTAGCCGCGGTAGCAGTGGATGAACATCACGATGAAGGCGAACACGGCCACCTTGATGACGCTGTAGAACACGTCGATGGGCGGGAGGTAGAGGTGGAAGTAGTAGTCGTAGATGCCGGGTGAGAGCCCGAAGTACTCGATGGTGATGAACCGGGTGGCGAAGAACGCCATGAACAGCGACACCAGGTAGAGCGGCACCAGCGCGATGACCCCGGCCGCGACCCGGGTGCACACCAGGTAGGCCAGGGAGTTGATGCCCATGACCTCCAGCGCGTCGATCTCCTCGGAGATCCGCATCGCCCCGATCTCGGCGGTGAAGCCGGTGCCGACCTGCGCGACCAGCGCCACCCCGGCGATGATCGGGGTGACCTCGCGGACGTTGGAGTAGCTGGCGACCAGGCCGGTGAAGGCCTCCGCGCCGATGCGTTCCAGACCGGGGTAGCCCTGGAGACCGACCATGGCGCCGGTGGCCAGCGACATGGTGGAGATCACGAAGATCATGCCGCCGCCGATCACCAGCGCGCCGACGCCGACGGTGATGTCGCTGACCTGCTTGGCCAGCGTCCGCCCGTACTTGCGCCGCAGGATGATGTCGAACAGCAGGTGGTAGAGGACCCGGCCGAGGAAGACCGGCAGGTTGAGCGAGGCGGACAGGCCGGCGGTGCGGCCCTGGACCGCACGGCCGAGTCTGCGTACGGGGGAGATCGCGACCATCAGAACCTCGGGGGGAAGAGGACCTGGTAGATCATGGTGAGCACGTAGTTGGTCGCGAACACCACGATCGAGGTGACCACCACCGCGCGGTTCACCGCGCGGCCCACGCCGACGGGCCCGTAGTCGCAGTTCATGCCCATGTAGCAGGCGACCGCGGCGGCGATGAATCCGAAGATCCACGCCTTGAACAGCGTGATCAGCAGGTCCGGGAACTGCAGCAGGGTGGTGGCGCCGTCGAAGAAGGCGCCCGGGCTGACGCCCTGCTGGATGACGTTGAAGTAGTAGCCGCCGATCACCCCGGCGAGGATCACCACCGAGCACAGCAGCATCGAGACGGTGCTGGCCGCCCACAGCCGCGGGGTCACCAGCCGGTGGATGGGGTTGATGCCCATGACCTCCATGGCGGAGAGCTCGTCGCGGATGTTGCGGGCTCCCATGTCGGAGGTGATGGCCGAGCCGCCGACGCCGGAGACCAGCAGCGCGGCGGCCAGCGGGGCGACCTGCTGGATCATCGCGGCGACCAGCAGCGCGCCGGTGCCCGACTGCGCGCCGAGCTGGCGGGCGATGTCGCCGACCTGGAGCGAGATGGTGGCGCCCAGCGGGACGGCGATCAGCATGACGGGGATGCTGGTCACCCTGGCCAGGAACCAGCACTGCTCGATGAACTCGCCCCACCACTGGCGCAGGTCCCAGGTGCGGCGCAGGCCTTCGAGGAGGGTGACGCACAGCAGTCCGGTCTCGTCGAGCGTCCGCTCGATGCGCCGGAGGGCAAGGTCCGGGGCCTTGGTCAGGCTCAGGGCCATCAGCCGGAGCCCTCCCCGGGGGCGGGGGCACGGGACATTCCAGCCTCCTCACATTCGGACGTCGGCGCTCATCCGATGACCCGGCCGCCGCCACGGCACCGGGCGGCGCGACCCACGTCGCGCACCCGTGTACCGGCTCGGACCGGGACCACACGCGACGCCATGGGCGTCCTCGGACGCACGGGCACCGCCTGTGATCTGGAGCACTCTATGGGAGAAAGCTCTAAGAAGCGAGTACTTACATGAGGATTCGTCCGAAGTTACGATTTGTGTGTGCCCACTTCCACGCGAAACTGCGTAGACCCGCTCGTGGCCGGCATCCATGACCGCTGGGAGGACCAGGGACTGCCGGGGAATCCCTGGCCCTTCATGGCCCTCTGCGCGGTCAGCCGCTTCGACCAGCTCCTCAAGAAGGCCCTGGACGCCGAGCTGAAACGGCTCGACCTCACCAGGACCGGCTACTTCCTCCTGACCACGCTGGCCCTGAAGAGCGACGGCCGCGCACGGCTCAGCACGCTGAGCCGGCTGGTGATGATGCATCCCACGTCGGTGAAGCTGACCGTGGACCAGCTGGAGGCGGCCGGGCTCGTCCGCCGCCGCCCGCACCCGAGCGACCGCCGCGCCACGCTCGTCGAGATCACCGACGCGGGACGCGACCTCGCCGGCGAGACGAACCGGGCGCTGGAGTCACCCGACGGGCCGATGGGGATGTTCGGCGAGTTCCACCAGGGCGTGTTCGAGGCGCTGCAGCCCGCGCGCCGCGCGGCCGGTGACCTGGACCTGTGAGCCGCGCGGCCCGCACGGGGGGTATCGGGGGAAATCGGGGGATTTGTTGAACCGAGAGTGACCCCGTCCGCGTACACCGTGATGGACGGTGACGGTTCCCGGGCGATAAGGCACTCTACTTCCATGCCACAGAGTCACGGCACGCGCAGAAGATCCTCCGCGTCGCAGAAGCGCGTCGGTACCCGCCGGCGTGACAGACGCGCGCCCAGGCCCGCGCCGCCTCACCGAGATACCTACGCCGGGCCGGAGGCGTACGACCCGTACGACGCCCCCTATGGCCTGGACGAGCCGTACGCCGCGCACGACCGCGGGGACGACCGGAGGCACGACCGCGGGCACGGCGCCCGCGGGGGCTCCCGCCGCGGCGGGCCGCGCCGCCCCGGGCCCCCGGCCGAACTGCACGAGCGCCGCCCCCGCAGGCTGCGCCGGTTCCTGACCAGCAACGTCACCATCACCGTGGTCGCCCTCGGCGTGATCATGGCGGGGGTGGTGCTGATCGACCTGGAGGAGCTGACCGGGGAGGAGAGCAAGCCCCCCGCGGCCACCGCGGGCCTGTCGGCCAACGACATGCTGGCGATGATGAGCGGCTCCGACATGGACGCGGTCTCCGCCGGGGCGATCGCCGCCGCCAAGAAGCGCGCGTACGAACAGCACCAGCGCGACCTCGCGGAGCTGAAGAAGAAGGCGGAGCGGGACGCCCGCGCGCGGGCGAAGCTGAAGGCCGAGCAGGAACGCGAGCGCCTCGCCAAGTCCAACCCCACCGCGAAGCAGAACAAGGCCTACGGCAAGAAGATGAACGAGCTCAAGGGGTGGGGTCGCTGCTGGCCGTCCCTGGAGACGCTGTGGGACCACGAGAGCGACTGGAACGAGCGCGCCGTCAACCCCTCCAGCGGCGCGTACGGCATCCCGCAGGCGCTGCCGGCGTCCAAGCTGGCGAGCGCGGGATCGGACTGGCGCACCAGCTCCCCGACGCAGATCGCGTGGGGGCTGAGCTACATCAAGGCCCGCTACAAGGACCCGTGCCGGGCCTGGGCCTTCTGGCAGTCGCACAACTGGTACTAGTGGCCGGTCGGGGGACGCACGTGCCGGTCACCTCGTCCCGTCCGGGGATCGGGCACCATGTTGGGGTGCGAACGAGCAGAGAACGCCAGGCCGGCGGTATGGGAGAGGCGGGCGGCAGCCGCCAGTGGGCACGGGCGGACGCGACCCGGCAGGCGCTGCTGGAGGCGGCCCAGGAGGTCTTCGCCGACCGCGGCTACGCCGACGCCGGCATCGCCGAGATCGTCGAGCGTTCCGGGATCAGCGTCGGCAGCCTCTACCACCACTACGGCGGCAAGGCGGGCCTTTACCTGGCGATGTGGGAGGAGCTGAGCGACGAGCAGGAGGCACGGGCCGCCAGCGCCGTCGCCGCCGCCCGCAAGGCCGGGGAGCGCGACCCGATCGGGCTGTTCATCGCTGGGGCGCGCGCGTACCTGGAGGTCTGCTGGGAGCGCCGGGCCGCGGCACGGCTGTTCCACGGCGGCGAGGGCCCGTCCGGGTTCTCGCTGATGCGGCGCACCAGGGCGCGCCAGTGGATCGGGCAGAACACCAGGCTGCTGCGCGGACATGACGGCGAGCGCGCGACCGAGGTGCTCGCCCTGGTGCTCACCACGGTCATCGGCGAGGCGGGACGGGAGATCGCGCTGGCCCCGGACGCCGCCGAGGCACATGAGATCATCGACGAGGTGTGCCGCATCCTGATCCGCCTGGCCCGCTGAATCCGCCCCCCGCCCGCCGCCGCGACCGCTACTCTCTGACCGTTGATCCGCAGGCCCCTGACCACTGACCTGACACCCGGAGCACCCGACACCCCGGACGACAGCCCTGGACCGACACTCCTCGACCGCCACGGTCCCACCCGCTACAGGAGAGCAGACGTCCCATGCCAACCTCCACGTGGTTCCGGCTCAACGTCGGTAAGCGCGAGCGCGTGCTCGAGGTGGCGATGCGCGAGTTCGGCGAGCACGGTTACTCGACCGGCAGCCTGAACACCATCGCCCGCGAGGCGGGCATCGCCAAGGGATCGCTGTTCCAGTACTTCAGCGACAAGCTGGAGTTCTTCGCCTTCGTCTGCGACGAGGCCTCGCGCCGGATCCGCGAGGACATGGAGCGCCGGATCGCCGTCCTGGACTTCGAGCAGCCCTTCGAGGGCTGGCTGTTCGACGTGTTCTGCGAGTGGACGGAGTTCATGGCCGAGCATCCGCTGGAGCGCGCGGTGACGGCGGCGACCAACTTCGAGCTCGACAACAACGTGCGCTCGGTGGTGCGCGACACCGCCAACCAGCACTACCTCCAGGTCATCCACCCGTCGCTGCGGCTGTGGCAGGAGCGCGGCGACATCCGCGCGGACGCCGACCTGGACGTGCTGGCGACGCTGCTGCTGGTGACGCTGCCGTTCCTGGCCCTGGCGCCCTACTACGACGGTCTCGACCCGGTGCTGAACCTGCGGGGCCGCACGCCGGCGGAGCAGCGGCCGGTGATCCGGCAGCTGATCTCGGGCATCCGGCCGATGTTCGCCCCGGTCAAGCCCGCGTCGTCGTAACCCTCAGGAGAAGACGTAGTCGCCGGGCCTGGCCTTGCGGCTGCCCGCCCAGAACTCGAAGGTGTGGCCGGGCCACAGGGTGCGGTTGACGCCGTGGTCGTCCAGGTACCAGCTGTCGCAGCCGCCCTCGTTCCACACCGCCCGCCGCAGCCTGCGCTGCATCCGGTCGTTGAACGCGCGCACCGCCTCCGGCCTGGGCTCGACAGTCCGCGCCTTCCGACGCTGCATCTGCCGCAGCAGGCTCAGCACGTGCTGGATCTGGATCTCGATCATGAAGACGACGGAGTTGTGGCCGAGCCCGGTGTTGGGGCCCAGCATCATGAAGAAGTTCGGGAAGCCGGGGAGGGTGGTGCCGTGGTGGGCCTCGATGCCGTCCGCCCAGGCCTCCTGGATCTTCACGCCGCCGCGGCCGACGACCCGCCACTCGGCCATGGCGTCGACGACCTTGAAGCCGGTGCCGTGGACGATGGCGTCGACCTCGTGCTCGCGCCCGTCGGCGGTGACGATGGAGTGCTCGCGGACCTCGGCGATCCCGGCGGTCTCGACCTCGACGTGGGGGCGGGTGAGGGCCGGGTAGTAGTCGTTGGACAGCAGGACGCGCTTGCACCCGATCGTGTAGTCGGGCGTCACCTTGGCGCGCAGCTCGGGGTCCTTGATCTGGCGGGCGATGTGGCGGCGGGCGAGCCTGTCCTGGGGGCCGGACAGGCGCGGGTCGATGGTGAAGCCGACCGCGCGGGCCTCCAGTCCCCAGTAGATGAGGTCGCGGAACGCGCGGGCCGTGCCGGGGACCTTCTCGAACGTGCGGCGCACGGCCTTGGGGATGGTGACGTCGGGCTTGGGCTGGATCCACGGCGGCGTGCGCTGGAAGACCACCAGGTGGTCGACCTCGTCGGCGAGCTTCGGGACGAACTGGATCGCCGAGGCGCCGGTGCCGATGACGGCCACGCGCTTGCCGGTGAAGTCGTAGGAGTGGTCCCACTCGGCGGAGTGGAAGGCGGTCCCCTGGAAGCGCTCGATGCCCGGCAGGTCGGGGTAGGAGGGGATGTGCAGGGCGCCGACCCCGGAGACGACCGCCCTGGCGGTCAGCACCGCGCCGTCGGCGAGCGTCACGTGCCACACGGCCGCGTCCTCGTCGTACTCCATGGACTCGACGGCGGCGCCGAAGCGGATGTGGTCGCGGACGCCGTACTTGCCGGCGGTGCGCTCCAGGTAGGCGCGGATCTCCGGCTGCGGGGCGAACATGCGCGTCCAGCCGGGGTTGAGCTCGAAGGAGAAGGAGTACATGTGGGAGGGGACGTCGCAGGCGCACCCGGGGTAGGTGTTGTCGTGCCACGTGCCGCCGAGGGCTTGGCTCTTCTCCAGGATGACGAAGTCGTCGAAGCCGTTGCGCTTCAGCTGGATGCCCATGCCCAGCCCGGCGAAGCCGGAGCCGACGATGACGATCCGGGGGGAACTCTCGCTCATGGCGTCCCTTCCACGTTAACCTACTCGTAGTAAGTTACTAGCAGTAGGCTACTGACGATAGGTCCAACAAGGGAGAAGCCCTGTGAGCGCCGCCACACCGCGCCGTCGCCGCATGTCGCGCGCCGAGCGCGAGCGCCAGATGCTGGACGTGGCCGAGCAGGTCTTCGGCGAGCGCGGCTACCGCGCCACGTCCATGGACGAGATCGCCGAGCGCTGCGGGGTCTCCAAGCCGATGCTGTACGAGTACTTCGGCTCCAAGGACGGCCTGCTGCTGGCCTGCGTCGCCCGGTCCCAGGCCGAGCTGCACGAGGTCACCCAGAAGGCGGTCGCGGGGGCCACCGACCCGCGCGACGTGCTGTGGCGCGGGATGGTCGCCTACTTCGCCTTCATCGACTCCCACAGCCGCTCGTTCGCGATGCTGGTGCAGGAGCCGGTGGCGGGCCCGCCGGAGACCGCCCGGGCGATCGAGGACATCCGGCGGCAGCAGAGCACGCTGATCGCCGGGGTGCTGGCCACGTTCGCCGCCGGGGCCCCGGCCGACGTGGTGGAGGCCTACACCGAGATCATCATCGGGGCGTCCGAGCGGCTGTCGCTGTGGCGCACCCGGCGGCCCGAGGTGACCGTGGAGGACACGGCCCGCTACATGACCGACTTCTGCTGGACCGGCCTCAGCCCGTACCTGACCCCGGCTCCGGACGCGGCTCCGGAAGCGGCTCCGCGGCCGGGTGCGACTCCGAGACCGGAGGAGGCTCCGGGGCCGGGCGGGCACGGCGGGGAAGGCCGTCCAGCGCCTGGATGAGCAGTAGGCGCTCCTTCCCGGAGACCTGGGCCGGCGTCCTGTTCCGGCCGCGGCCTTCGCCCGGGCCGGGGCGCCTCGTTGACGCGCGGCGCCCCCGACCCCGACGATCTGGAGGCACGCCGACCAAGGACGCTCGCCCGGCCGGGGCGCTCACCCGAGCCGCCCCGGCGACGTCCCCGTCCCCCCACCTCCGGAGGCAGCCATGCCCCTCGCGCACTTCGACGGCGCGCTCGCCGTCATCACCGGAGCCGGCAGCGGGCTGGGCCGCGCCACCACGCTGGCCCTGGCCGAGCGCGGCGCGACCGTCATCGCCGCCGACATCGACCTGCCCGCCGCCGAGCGCACCGCCGAGCTGGCCAGGACGCTGGGCTCCGACGGCGCCGCCGCCTACCGGGTGGACGTGTCCGACGCCGCCGCGATGGAGACCTTCGCGGCGGAGGTGCGCGAGTCCCGCCGGGTGCCCGACATCGTCGTCAACAACGCCGGCATCGCCGTCACCGGGCCGTTCCTCGACACGGGCGTCGACGACTGGGAGCGCATCCTCGGCGTCAACCTGTGGGGCGTGGTGCACGGCTCCCGGCTGTTCGGCAAGCAGATGGTGGAGCGGGTCAACGCCCTGCCCGCCAAGCCCGACAAGCCCAACTTCGGCGGGCACATCGTGAACATCGCCTCGGCCGCCGGGTTCGCCCCGTCCCGCGAACTGCCCGCCTACAGCACCACCAAGGCGGCGGTGGTGATGCTCAGCGCGTGCCTGCGCGCCGAACTGGCCGGCTCGCGGATCGGCGTCACCGCGGTCTGCCCCGGGTTCACCGCCACCTCCATCATGCGGAACGCCACGATCGTCGGCGTCTCCGAGGACGAGGCGCGGCGGCTGCGCGAGCGCGCCGACCGGGCCCTCCAGGCCCGCCGCTACCCCGCGGAGAAGGTCGCCGAACGCGTCGTGGCCGCCATCGTCAAGAACAAGCCGCTCGTCCCCGTCAGCTTCGAGGGCCATCTGATCCACGCGATGTCGCGGATCTCCCCCGGTTCGCTGCGGCTGCTCGCACGGGTCCCCGCCGTCCTCCGCTGACGCCGGACCGGAGTCCGAGGCCGAGGGGGATCAGGTCCGGTCCACCGCGTGCCTGAGGATCTCGTCGGCGTCGCGCTCCCGCACCGGCACCCCTTCGGGGTGGTCGATCAGCGCGAGGCAGGCGGCATGGCCGGGCGCCGCGTCGAGAACGCGCATGGCCGTCCGGGCGGGGAGGTCCGGGCGGCCGTCCCAGGCGCGCAGCCGCGGCGGCTCGTGCGGCGCGGAGACGTGCAGCGCGCCGAGCGGCACCCGCAGGCCGTCCCCGGTGGCCTTGAGGAGGGCCTCCTTGCGCGTCCAGTAGGCGAGGAGCCCGGAGGCGCCGGCGGCGGGCGGCTCGTCGTCGGCGAGCAGGTGGCGGGCGATGTCGTCGCCGATGCGGCCGCTGTCCTCCTCGACGTCCACGCCGATCGGGCCGTACGGGGACACCGCGACGGCGACCAGGTCGCCGGAGTGCGAGACCGACAGGTGCGGGGCACGGAAACCCGGCCCCCCGGCGATGACGGGCGGGCCGTGCGGCTCGTCGCAGTCGCGGCACCGGCGGGTGATGGGAACCTGTTCCGGCGCCAGCCCGGAGCGCCGCCCCGCGACCACCCTGGTGATCGCCACCCCGAGGGTGAAGCGGTCGCGGTCGGCGTCCCGTAGATAGCGCGCGCGGCGGGTGCGCTCGACCGGGTCCAGCAGCTCCGCCAGGCCCGCCCGCGCCGCGTCCCGCGCCGCCCACCGGTCGAGCGACGCCCACCAAACGGTAACCGGTTCCACTTTTAGCTCCATTCGACGGCGACCCCGACCGTCACATTAACCGATGACATGTTCGGCATTATTCTGGCGAGCGCCAATGGCACGCCAATAGTTGCGGCTTCGGACACCCGGCAGAAGCGACAACGGTCCATCCCGGGCAACGAAAAAGGCCGTGGGATGGGGGTCCATCCCACGGCCTTCCGCCCGAGCTCGGCCTCACCTCGGAAGTCACCTGACCCAGGACACTCCTACCGGCTGTGCGGCCACGGCGTCGACCTCCTCCTCCCCGCACGCGCAGCACCGGCCCAACACGGGCAGAACCCGGGAACCGGCGCTTCCCTCCCCTTTACCGAAACAGCCTAGGATCGATTGACTTCCACCATGTACTGATCGGCCAAATCAGGTCAGAATTGCTTTAGCGGAAGGCTCGCAACACTTCTCCGGCCACCCGGGTCGCCCGCCCGAGGCAGTCCTGCTCGCGCTCCTCGGCCCCGCCGCGGGTCTGCTCGCTGTAGCTCACCGTGATCACCGCGTTCCGCACCCGCACGGTCACCTGGCCCACCACCGTCGGCTGGCCCCGGTCGGCCTTGAACCAGCGGTACGCCTCGTCGCCCATCCCCGGATGGCGGGCCAGGCTCACCGTCCGCTCCAGGGTGGCGTTGTGGGCCTGCGTCCACTGCGCCCCGAAGTAGCGCCTGGCGTCCTCCACCGGGGTCGCGGTGTTGGCGGGCGCGTACAGGTGCGCCTCCACCCGCAGCCAGCGGAACCCGTCACCGCCAGACGAGTAGGTACAGGTCGTGAGCGTCTGGTTGGAGCTTTCCCGGCGCTGCGCCCGCGGGATCAGGCTGCGCACCGTACCGGCCTCGACCGCCCCGCACGGCGGCGGCAGCGTCGAGATCGCCTCCGGCCGCGCCGGCTCCTCGGGCCCCTCCTCGGGCGGGACGGCGGCCCTCTGCGACGGCACCACCGCCCGCTCCCCCTCGCCGCCGGGGAAGAACACGAACACCGCGCCGGCGGCCAGCACGAAGGCGACCGCCGCCACCAGCACCGCCACCACCCTCGGCCTGCGGACCGGCGCCGGAGGCTCCGGCGCCGAGTACACCCTCTGGAAGGGTTCCGGCGGACGCGGAAGGCCCACTCCTGACTCCCCTGCTCGCCCACTACCACAGGCAAGGTAATCGTCCCGGGCGCCACCTGGCCAGGGCCCCCGGGGGCACCAAAGGTCATCTCCGGAGACACAGATCGTGACCGGCCCGCCCGGGAGCATCGACTGTCGCACCCGGGGAACACAATGGAACTGTGCTGCTCACGGAGATCGCCCGCACCTCGGCCGCGGTGGCCGCCACCACGTCCCGCAAGGCCAAGACGGGCCTGCTGGCCGACTGCCTGCGCGACGCCGACCCGGGCGAGGCCGCCATCGTCGTCGCCTACCTCTCCGGCGAGCTACCGCAACGGCAGATCGGCGTGGGCTACGCCTCCTTCCGCGACCTGCCGCCGCCCGCCGCCGAGCCCGCCCTCACCGTCCCCGAGGTCGACGCCGCGTTCAGTGAGATCGGCGCCGTGTCCGGCAAGGGCGCGGTCGCCCGCCGCCGCGACCTGCTCACCGCCCTCATGGCCCGCGCCACCCACGCCGAGCAGGACTTCCTCATCCGGCTGCTGTCCGGCGAGCTGCGGCAGGGCGCCCTGGACGGCGTCATGGCCGAGGCGATCGCCAAGGCCGCCGAGGTCCCCGCCGCCGAGGTCCGCCGCGCCGTCATGCTCCGCGGCTCCCTCGGCCCCGTCGCCACCGCCGCCCTCGCCGAGGGCGCCGGCGGCCTGCGCGCCTTCACCCTCGAGGTCGGCCGCCCGGTCAAGCCGATGCTGGCCGCCTCCGCCCCGTCCGTCCAGGAGGCGTACGCCAAACTCGACGGCGAGGCCGCCGTGGAGTGGAAGCTCGACGGCATCCGCGCCCAGATCCACATCCGTCCCTCGGGCATCTCGGTGTTCACCCGCACGCTCGACGACATCACCGCCCGCCTCCCCGAGGTCGTCGAGGCGCTGCGCGGCCTCCCGGTGGGCGACGCCGTCCTCGACGGCGAGCTGATCGCCCTGCGCCCCGACGGCTCGCCCCACCCCTTCCAGGTCACCGCCGCCCGCACCGCCACCCGCACCGCCCGCGCGGACGCCGAACCGGTCCCCCTGTCGGTCTTCCTGTTCGACGTCCTGCACCTGGACGGCGAAGACCTCCTCGACCGTCCCGGCGCCGAACGCCACGCCGCCCTCGCCCGCGCCGTCCCCGAAGAGCTGCGCATGCCCCGCATCGTCACCGCCGACCCCGCCGAGGCCGCCGCCTTCTTCGACGACGCCGTCGCCCGCGGCCACGAGGGCGTCCTGGTCAAGTCCCCCGGCACCCCCTACACCGCGGGCCGCCGCGGCGCCGGCTGGATCAAGGTCAAGCCGCGCCACACCCTCGACCTGGTCGTCCTGGCCGTCGAGCGGGGCCACGGCCGCCGCCACGGCCTCCTGTCCAACCTCCACCTCGGCGCCCGCGACCCCGACACCGGCGGCTTCGTCATGCTCGGCAAGACCTTCAAGGGCCTCACCGACAAGCTCCTGGCCTGGCAGACCGAAGCCCTCCGCGCCCTGGCCGTGAAGGACGACGGCTGGACCGTCCACGTCAAACCCGAACTGGTCGTCGAGATCGCCTTCGACGGCATCCAGCGCAGCCCCCGCTACCCCGCCGGCATAGCCCTCCGCTTCGCCCGCGTCCTCCGCTACCGCCCCGACAAGACCCCCGCCGAAGCCGACACCATCCAGACCGTCCTAGACGTAGGAGGCGGCATCCACGACGAAACCTAGGGTTCGCGCACACCCTTGAGCTCAACGTCGAGCTCGAACGGCAGGGTCACAACGATCCGATCGTGGTGCACCCCAGTCGCCACATAGTGAGCCGGTGGCATCATCGAGCTCGCAGGTGTAGATCCCTCCAGGGGCACTGCGACAGCCCGATCGCCGGGCATGCCCGGCTGGAGGGCGATGGGCGGCTGAGCCTTCGGGGGCTTGTCTTCACGCGGGATGGAGCCCGGGTCGTGCAGGCGGAGGGTCGGGCGGGGGCCGGTGCGGGGGTGGAGTTGGGCGTTCGTGTGGCGGAGGAGTTGCTGCGTCGGGGGCTCGGGAGTTGATCGACGGGATTGCGCACTAGGGTCCTGGCTGTCGGTGCCGGGTGGCAGGGTGGCGCGGCATGAGCGGAAACGACCCGCTGGACGGGCTCGACGACATCGACTGGGTGGATCTGTGGCACGCCTACGGCTCGGCGGAGAAGATCCCGCAGGCGTTGCGGGCGCTGCGGTCCGAGTCGGCCGATGAACGCAAGGAGGCCATGGACGAGGGGCTCTGGCACAGCATCTGGCACCAGGGTTCCCGGTATCCGGCGAGCGTCCCGGCGGCCCGGTTCCTGGTGCGGCTGGCCGCCGATCCCGCCACGCGCGACCGCCACCAGATCCTGGACCTCCTCGAAGCCCTGGTGACCGGCCAGCCGTCCGATCATCTTCCGCTCGGGATCGACGCCGCGGCGTGGCGTGCCGACATGGAATACCGCCGCACCACCGACCCCGAGGAGCAGCGCCGGCGCCTCGACGCCTGGGTGGACGAGGAGCCCGAGGAGCCCATGCGCTCCTGGCGGAAGCGGCGGCAGGAGCAGTTCGACCCGGTCGCGGAGCTGGGGCGCCTGGAGATCGAACTCGAGGTCTACGACGCCGTCCGGGCGGGTGTCCCCGCGCTGCGCCCGCTGTTGAACGACCAGGATCCCGCCGTGCGCGCAGGGGTGGTGCGGCTGCTGGCCTGGTTCCCGGAGGAGGCCGCCGAGTCCGTGCCGATGCTGGACGCGTTGCTCGACCGGGAGACCGACGATCTCGTCATCAGCGACCTGATCAGCGCGCTCGGTCTGCTGGGGCACCGCCCGGCCGTGCCGCTGTTCCGCGATTTCGTCGCCGGCGGCGACCCGCTCCACCGTGTGGCGGCGGCCGTGGCGCTCATCGCCCTGGACGAGGTGGACGAGACGGTCGTCGGCGCCATCGCGCACACCGCCGTCACCGCCGACTGGGGCGTGGGCGGCATGCCCAACCCTTTCAGCACGCTCGTCTCGACGCAGAACCTCGAACTGGCCCTCGGGCTCCTGGAGGGTCGCGAGGTGGACGCCGACTCGCTCGGCAACGCCCTGGCGGGGCTGCGGGACGGCCCCCTGACGCGGCGGCCGGCGATGGCCGGGGCGGCGCTGGTGCTGGCCTTCGGGGCCGTTGAGGACGTCTCGCAGGTCGCGCACGAGCCCGAGCCGTTCGAGGATCTGGAGGACGAGCAGCGTGAGACCGTCCTGGCCCTCGCCGGGCAGCCCCCGGAGATCTGGGAGGGGCCCGGGTTCCGTCGGCTGCTCGATACGTGGGGCCTGCCCGACGACCGCGCGGAACTGCGCGAATACGCGGGGCTCCCGGAGGACTAGTCGTCTTTCGGAGGGCGGGGTTTCCAGGATCGGGCCCCCCGGCGGGGCGAGCGGCCACGGACGGCGGAGCGGAGGGGGCGCTCGGCCCGTGCGGGAGCGTTCCCGAGCCTGACCCTGCGGCGGCGGGCGGCGTTGAACGGGGTCTTGCGGGTCAGGCGGTCGCGGGGGACGCGGCGGCGGGTGGAGGGCCTGCGGTGGAGGAGTTCGGGCGGGATCAGGTCGTGGCGGCCCGCGATGAACTCCTGGATCCAGATCTTGGCCCGGATCAGCGGGCGGCGGAAGCGCTCCTCGTGCCATTGCGCCGACCGGGCCTTGCGCGAGCCCGGGGCGTACTGCCAGCGGGCCCAGGGCGAACCGGGACGGGCGACGCGGATGGCGCCGATCACCAGCAGCACGGGCAGGAACAGCCCCGCCAGCCCGGTCCAGATCTTCCCCTTGAGCAGGGTGATCACGGCCAGGATCAGGTTGACGATCAGGGACGAGACGTAGATGGCGATCGGCAGCGGGCGGCTGAGCGTGCCGTCGGGGTCGGGTTCGAGGCCCTCGAACCCGACCGGCCGGACCCCGAGGAGGAGCAGGCCGGTCACGGCGATCGCGACGAAGACGGCGTCGACGGACGCGCGGCCCTTCTCCGTCCAGTAGACGTCGCTGAGGTGCAGGATCAGCGCGAACTCGTCCAGCACCAGGGCGGCGCCCGCGCCGAAGATGACGGCGGCGGTGATGACGAACCCCTGGTAGGCCTCCGGGACGGCGAACCCCATCACGCCGCCGACCAGCATCAGGACGACGCCGAACACGACATGGTGGATGTGCAGGTCGCCCGCCTTGACGTTGCGGAACCACCAGCGGACGTCCGCGCGGATCAGCCGCACGTTCACCCGCGTCAGCACGAACGTGACGATGAACGCGACGAAGAAGGCGAACAGCGGCAGCCGCCCGGCCTCGGCCACGCGCACGCTGAAGAACTCGGTCAATGAACCCCCTGTCCATCCCATGATGCCTTGTGACATGCGTGGATATCGTTGGGGCGAACGAAGGGGGACGGGGCATGGGCCGTTTCGTGGACCGGTGCGATCCGGGCTGCCGGGAGTGGAGCGCCGAGGCCATCCGCAGGGTCGAGGCCGACGCCAACCGCAGCGCCGACACCCACCTGCACGTCTTCCCGCTGCCGCCCGAATGGGGCATCGACCTGTACCTGAAGGACGAGTCGGTGCACCCTACCGGGTCGCTGAAGCACCGGCTGGCGCGGTCGCTGTTCCTGTACGGGCTGGCGAACGGCTGGATCCGCGAGGGCACCACGATCATCGAGGCGTCCAGCGGGTCCACGGCGGTCAGCGAGGCGTACTTCGCGCGGCTGGTGGGGCTGCCGTTCGTGGCGGTGATGCCGGAGCGCACCAGCCAGGAGAAGATCGAGCTGATCGAGTTCTACGGCGGGCGGTGCCATCTGGTGGCCGACCCGTCGGCGATCTACGACGAGTCGCGGCGGCTGGCGGAGGAGTGCGGCGGGCACTTCATGGACCAGTTCACCTACGCCGAGCGGGCGACGGACTGGCGCGGCAACAACAACATCGCCGAGTCGATCTTCGAGCAGCTGCGGCTGGAGCGGTTCCCCGAGCCGTCCTGGATCGTGGTGGGCGCCGGGACCGGCGGGACGTCCGCCACCATCGGCCGGTACGCGCGGTACCGGCGGTTCCGGACGCGGGTCGCGGTGGTGGACCCGGAGGGTTCGGCGTTCTTCGGCGCGTTCGAGGACGGCGACCGGGACCGTACCGCGGCGGGCTCGCGGATCGAGGGGATCGGGCGGCCCCGGGTGGAGCCGTCGTTCCTGCCCACGGTGATCGACCGGATGATCGAGGTGCCGGACGCGGCGTCGATCGCGGCGATGCGGTGGACGCGGGAGGTGACGGGACGGAACGTGGGCGGGTCGACCGGGACCAACATGTGGGGTGTGGCGGGGCTGGTCGCGGAGATGCTGGAGCGCGGTGAGCGGGGCAGCGTGGTCACGCTGATCTGCGACGGCGGGGAGCGGTACGCCCGCACCTACGGCTCGGACGCGTGGCTCGCCGGGCAGGGCATCGCCGTCGAGCCGTACGTGGAGGCACTGCGGGCGTTCCACAAGACGGGCGAGGCCCCCGCCCCGTGAGCCTCCCGCGCTAGCCGGCGAAGCGGATGGGGTTGACCAGGTCGGCGTAGATGAGGAGGCCGCCCATGACGATCAGCACGGCGGCCATCACGTAGGTGAGCGGCAGCGCCTTGGCGACGTCGACGTAGCCGGGGTCGGGGCGTCCGAAGAGCCGGGCGAAGCCCTTCTTGATCGCCTCCAGCAGCGCGCCGGCCATGTGGCCGCCGTCCAGCGGCAGCAGCGGGATGAGGTTGAACATGCCGACGGCGAGGTTGAGGGAGCCGAGCAGGGCGACGAACATCGCGACCTTCTCGACGGTGGGGCTCTCGGAGGCGGCGATCTCGCCGCCGAGGCGGCTGACGCCGACGACGCCGATGGGCCCGTTGGGGTCGCGCTTCTCGTCGCCGAACGCGGCCTGCCAGACACCGACCATCTTCTCCGGCATCCGCAGCAGCGCGCCGGCGGTGTGCGCGGTCAGCTCGCCCATGTAGTCGGCGACCGCGACGGGGCCCTGGCGCTCGCGCTCCTGGAGCGGGGTGATGCCGAGGAACCCGACGTTGACGACCTTGTCGGTGTCGTTGAGGTCGTACATCTGGTTGCGGGTGACGGGCACCTGGAGCGAGACGGGCTTGCCGTCGCGCTGGACGGTGACGGCGACGGTGCGGCCGCCGGAGTCGCGGATGAGGCCCTGCAGCTGGTCGTAGGAGGTGATCCCGCGGCCGTCGTAGGAGGTGATCCGGTCGCCGGCCTTGAGGCCGACCGAGGCGGCCGGGGTCGGGGTGTAGCCCTGCGGGCAGTCGGTGAGCTGGGAGCCGGCGGGGATCGCGCACTTGGCGACCGAGCCGATCACCGGCTGCGGGGTGGGGGTGCCGATGCCCATCAGCAGGATCGCGAAGAAGATCACCGCGAGGATGAGGTTCATCGCGGGCCCGGCGAACATGATGAGGAGCTTCTGCCACCACTTCTTGGAGTAGAAGACGCGGTTCTCGTCGCCGGGGCGGACCTCCTCCAGCGCCGCGCCGCGGGCCGACTCGATCAGCCCCTGCCACGGGCCGGTGCTGAGCTGGCGGACCTCGCCGGGCCGGTCGCCCTTGCGCGGCGGCAGCATGCCGATCATGCGGACGTAGCCGCCGAGCGGGATCCACTTGACGCCGTACTCGGTCTCGCCCTTGTGCCGCGACCAGAGGGTGGGGCCGAAGCCGACCATGAACTGCGGGGTGCGGACGCCGAAGAGCTTGGCGAAGGAGAAGTGGCCCAGCTCGTGCAGGGCGATCGAGGCCAGTAGGCCGAAGAACAGGATCAGCACTCCCGCCAACCAGCCCATGCCCGCCCGTCCCTCCGTCGTGATCTCCAGCGACCCGTTCAGGTTACGTGATCCGGGTCCTTGACGGCCGCGTACTTCTGCACGCACACCGTGCCCGCACCCGCCGGTGATACGGCCGTGCGGGCCGCGCGGTTCACCCGCGGCGGTGCTTTCACGGGCGGCCGGGGGCGCACCCCCTGGTCGGCTGCGGGTCACCCGTAGGCGCCCGGGGGCGTCTGGTCGCGGGGCGTCGCCGCTGCTAGCCTGGCGTCCAGCCGATGATCCCGTGCGGGAGAGTGCCCCGGCCGCCAGCCGGGGACGCCGAAGGAGCAAATCCTCCCCGGAACCTCTCAGGCCCCAGGACCGCGCGGACCAGGTACCTCTGGAAAGCGGGGACGCATCGTCCCCCGCCGAAGGTGAAAGCCCCTCGCCCTCGTCGGCGCGGGGTGAAGCTCTCAGGCGCCGCGACCGGCCGATGACAGAGGGGGAGGCACCGACCACGCCCGGTGCGGGTGGGACGATTGGACCACGCGCCCGCGACGAAGGAGCCGTCCCATGTCCAGCACAGCGCCCGCCGGCACGGCGCCCGGCAGGAAGACGCCGCTGTACGACGTCCACCGCGACCTCGGCGCGCACCTCGTCGACTTCGCCGGCTACCTGATGCCGCTGCGGTACGCGAGCGAGACCGCCGAGCACCGCGCCGTCCGCACCGCGGCGGGGCTGTTCGACCTGTCCCACATGGGGGAGATCTTCCTGGACGGGCCGGAGGCCGCCGCCGCGCTCGACTACGCGCTGGTCGGCAACCTGTCCCCGATGGCCGTCGGCAAGGCCCGCTACACGATGATCTGCGCGCCCGACGGCGGCGTGCTGGACGACCTGATCGTCTACCGGCTGGCCGAGCGGACGTTCATGGTGGTGGCGAACGCCGCCAACATCGCGACGGTGCGGGAGGCGCTGGCCGAGCGGGCGGAGGGGTTCGCGGGCGCGCAGGTGGTCGACCGTTCCGACGAGTACGCGCTGATCGCGCTCCAGGGCCCGGACGCGCAGGGGATCCTGTCCCGCTTCACCGCGGCGCCGCCGGCCGACCTGCGCTACTACGCGATCATGGCGGAGGAGGTCGCGGGCGTGGACGCGCTGATCGCCCGGACCGGCTACACCGGCGAGGACGGTTTCGAGCTGTTCGTGTCGGCCGGGGACGCGGTGCCGCTGTGGAAGGAGCTGGCGGCGGTCGAGGGCGTGACCCCGGCGGGGCTGTCGGCCCGCGACACGCTGCGCCTGGAGGCGGGCATGCCGCTGTACGGCAACGAGTTGACCGCGCAGACCAATCCGTTCGAGGCGGGCCTGGGCCGGGTGGTCAAGCTGGATAAGCCCGGCGATTTCGTGGGAAAGGCCACGTTGGCCGCGCAGGCGCAGACCCCGCCAGGCCGTAGGCTCGTGGGGCTGGTCGCCCGCGGCCGCCGGGCGCCCCGCAAGGGGTACCAGGTGGTCGCCTCGGACGGCACGCCGTGCGGGGTGGTGACGAGCGGCGCCCCGTCGCCCACACTGGGCACGCCGATCGCGATGGCGTACGTGGACAACGGTGTGGACGAGGGCGGGCTCGCCGTCGACGTCCGCGGCCGCCGGGAGCCGGTCGACGTGGTCGCCCTGCCCTTCTACAAGCGTTCCTGAGACCTGGAGAGAGAAACCACCGTGAGCGTTCCGGAGCAGCTGCGCTACAGCGAAGAGCACGAATGGGTGTCGGGCCTCGGCACGGTCGAGGACGGCATCGTCACCGTCGGGATCACCGCGCACGCCGCCGACGCCCTCGGCGAGATCGTCTTCCTCGAGTTGCAGCCCGGCGAGGGCGACACCGTCGAGGCCGGCGAGACCTGCGGCGAGGTCGAGTCCACCAAGTCGGTGAGCGACATCTACTCGCCGGTCAGCGGGGAGATCACCGCGATCAACGCCGCCGTGATCGACGAGCCCAAGGTCATCAACGACGACCCGTACGGCGAGGGCTGGATCTTCAAGGTGCGGATCTCGGACGAGCCCGGCGATCTGCTCGACGCCGAGGCCTACGCCAAGCTGATCGAGGAGTCCTGAGCCGTGTCCCTGAAGGACCCGCTGAACGACCCGCTGGCCGAGGTGGACCCGGAGGTCGCCCGCGCGGTGGCCGCCGAGCTGGACCGGCAGCAGTCCACGCTGGAGATGATCGCCTCGGAGAACTTCGCGCCGGCGTCGGTGCTGGAGGCCCAGGGGTCGGTCCTGACCAACAAGTACGCCGAGGGCTACCCCGGCAAGCGCTACTACGGCGGCTGCGAGTTCGTCGACGTCACCGAGCAGCTGGCGATCGACCGCGCCAAGGAGCTGTTCGGCGCCGAGCACGCCAACGTGCAGCCGCACAGCGGCGCGCAGGCCAACACGGCCGTGTACTTCGCGCTGCTCCAGCACGGTGACACGATCCTGGGCCTCGACCTGGCGCACGGCGGCCACCTCACCCACGGGATGCGGCTGAACTACTCCGGCAAGGTGCTGAACGTGGTGCCCTACCACGTGCGCGCCGACGACGGCCTGGTCGACATGGACGAGGTCGCCGCGCTGGCCGCCGAGCACCGGCCGAAGATGATCGTGGCGGGCTGGTCGGCGTATCCGCGGCAGCTGGACTTCGCCCGGTTCCGCGAGATCGCCGACTCGGTGGGCGCGCTGCTCATGGTGGACATGGCGCACTTCGCCGGGCTGGTGGCGGCGGGCCTGCACCCCTCGCCGGTGCCGTACGCCGACATCGTGACGACCACCACGCACAAGACGCTGGGCGGTCCGCGCGGCGGGCTGATCCTGGCCCGCGAGGAGTACGGCAAGAAGATCAACTCTGCGGTGTTCCCCGGCATGCAGGGCGGCCCGCTGGAGCACGTGATCGCGGCCAAGGCGGTGGCGCTGAAGATCGCCGCGTCGGAGGAGTTCAAGGACCGGCAGCGGCGCACCGTGGAGGGCGCGAAGCTCCTCGCCGAGCGGCTGCTCGCCGAGGACTCGGCCAAGGCCGGGGTGAAGGTCCTCACCGGCGGCACCGACGTGCACCTGGTCCTGGTCGACCTGGTCGATTCCGAGCTGACCGGGCGGGACGCCGAGGACCGGCTGCACGAGATCGGCATCACGGTCAACCGCAACGCCGTGCCCAACGACCCGCGCCCGCCGATGGTCACCTCCGGCCTGCGGATCGGCACGCCCGCCCTGGCCACCCGCGGCTTCACCGCCGAGGACTTCACCGAGGTGGCCGACGTCATCGCGCTGGCGCTGCAGCCGACCTTCGACAAGGAGGGGCTGGCGGCGCGCGTGCGGGCACTGGCGGCCAAGCACCCGCTCTACCCGACCCTGTAAGCCGACCGACCCCCTACGGGCCGCCCCGGCCGGAGACCCCGGGCCGCGGGCGGCCTTCGCCCCCGCCCGCGATCCGGAGGGGGCGGGGAGGTGGCATCCATGGCGATCAGCGTCTTCGACCTCTTCAAGATCGGCATCGGGCCCTCGTCGTCCCACACCGGGGGCCCGATGGCGGCCGCGCACCGCTTCGCGCGCGGCCTGCACCGGGACGGCCTGCTGGAGAAGACCGCGTCCGTGCGGGCGATGCTGTACGGCTCGCTCGGCCTCACCGGCAAGGGCCACGGCAGCGACAAGGCCGTCATCCTCGGCCTGGAGGGCGACAAGCCGGAGACCGTCGACATCGACGCCGTGGACGACCGGCTGGCCGCGATCCGCTCGCGCGGCGCGCTGCGCCTGTTCGGCTCGCACGACGTCCCGTTCGCGGTGAACGAGCATCTGGTCTTCGAGCGCAAGGAATCGCTGCCCGGCCACCCCAACGGGATGCGCTTCACCGCGTACTCCGCCGGCGGCGAGGAGCTGCGTTCCAGGGTCTACTACTCGGTCGGCGGCGGGTTCGTCGTGGACGAGAACGCCGCCGGCGCCGACCGCGTCCAGCCCGACGGCACCGTCCTGCCGCACCGTTTCGACACCGCGGCCGAGCTGCTGGAGCGCTGCCGCGAGACGGGCCTGTCGGTGTCGGCGCTGATGCTGGAGAACGAGGTCGGCTCGGCCTGCTCGATGGCCGCCGCGGGGCTCACCGAGGTCCTCGGCGGCACCCCCGAGCAGGTGGAGAACGCCGCCGAGATCGGCATCGAGCACAACCTGGGCCTGACCTGCGACCCCGTCGGCGGGCTCGTCCAGGTGCCGTGCATCGAGCGCAACGCGGTCGGCGCCGTCAAGGCGATCAGCGCCACCCGTATCGCGCTGCGCGGCGACGGGAGAAAGCCGCCGCGCTACTCCATTCGGTGATCTGCAATCACGCCTTCGTCGAAGGCAACAAGCGAACCGCCTGGATCGCCGCCCGGGTCATGCTGGCCCTCCACGACAAGCGTCCGGCGCTCACCGATGACGAGGCGTTCGAGCTGGTGGTGCGGGTCGCGTCGTCGTGCTCGCAGATCGAGGTCAAGGAGATCGCGGCGGCCCTGAACGTGACCGAACGCGCCACCTGAGCCAGGCCGCCGCGAGTCACTCGGTGGCTCCGGTGAGGCGGCGCAGGGTGGCGGCCAGGCCGTCCAGGCCGTGCTCCATGTCGGTGGTGCGTTCGTGCGGGGATCGGAACCAGGCGGCGAACTCGGCCACGTCGTTCAGTTCCCAGCGCAGGCCGTAGAAGGCCAGCGCGGACGGGTCGGCTTTGCGGCCGGCGGCCTCGGCGTACCGGGCGAGTTCGTCCGGGTCCCGGGTGACCAGCCACAGGTCGCGTTCGGGGACGGCCAGGCCCGTGGTGTCCCAGTCGACCAGCAGGCACCGGTCCCCCGCCCACAGGAGGTTGCCCGGGTGGGGTTCGCCGTGCGTCACGACCGGTTCGTGGCCGGCGCCCGCGAGGTCGGCGACGCGGCGGTCGAACTCCTCCAGGCGTTCGCGGAGTCCGGCGGCGGCATCGGCGAACAGGCCCCTGGCGCGTTCGGACAGGGGGCCACCGCTCCACGGGCGGTCCAGTTCCTCCAGGGCCCGTTCCACGTCGCGCCGCCCCGGGAGCCTGAGCGTTGGAGCGGGGGTGGAGGCCGGGGGTGAGGTCTGGTGCAGTGCGGCGAGCATGTCGAGCACCTGGCCGCGCTGCGTGGCGGTGAGGGCCTGCCCGAACTCACCGGACAAGCCGTCCACCAGAGGGAAGACGCTGAGCGCGTACCGGTCGCCCAAGCGGCGGACCGTCGCTCCCCGCTCGTCGCGCAGCGGCGCCACGACGAACTCCAGGCCCCTCTCCTCGCGCAGGGCCGAGGCGGTGTCCATGGCACGGCGCAGGCCGTCGAAGCCGTCCCCCACATCGGCGGCCGTCACGAACCACCGCCGTCCGAGGGAGTCTGCGGCGGTCCAGTGGTAGTCGCCGAAGCCCACGGGCGCGTACGTCAGCGACACGGCGCCGACGCCCCACGCGGCCAGCGCTTCCCGTACCTGGGAGTCGGTGAGCCCCTTCGGCCTGTCCCTCATGGCGCCACGCTAACCGATCATGAATGTGGCCGATGACCGGCAGTGTTAGAACTAGCCTGTGTGCCGCCACACGCAACGACGTCCAGTCCTGGAGCCCGCCATGCCGTCCGACGACGCCGCGGTACGTCCCGCCGTCCTCGCCGACGTCCCCCGCGCGGCGCGGACGCTGCGGCGGGCGTTCGCCGACAACGTCTTCACCCGGCACGTGATCGCCGCCGACGACCATCTGCGCCGGCTGGAGGAGTTCCAGGAGCTGTTCGTCGCCCGGATCGGCCTCCCGCACGGGCGGGTGTGGGTCGCCGGGGACGTGGACGCGGTGTCGGTGTGGACCACCCCGGAGACCGGCCCGGAGATCTTCGGCGAGCTGGCGCCCCGGTTCGCGGAGCTGGCCGGTGACCGGCTGGGCGCGTACGAGGCGGCCGAGACGGCCATGGGGGCGCACCGGCCGCGCGGGCCGGTCTGGTTCCTCGGCGTGGTCGGCGTCGATCCCGGCCGCCAGGGCTCGGGGCTGGGCCGCGCTGTGATCCGCCCGGGGCTGGAGGCCGCCGAGCGCGACGGCGTCCCGGCGTTCCTGGAGACCTCCGAGGCCCGCAACGTCGCGTTCTACGAGCGTCTCGGCTTCGAGGTGACGGCCGAGTACCCGCTGCCGTGCGGCGGCCCGACGACCTGGTCGATGATCCGGCACCCGAAGGAGTAGCCGTCAGCCGTCGCCCCGCCCGTTACGTCTGGCGGCCGGCCCGCAAGAGCGACCCGGGCCCGTCCGGCCGAGTTCCCCGGGCCCGCCGCGTCTCGGTGACCTATCGCACGGTCCATAGTGAGTCTTGATTTCCAACTTAGCAGTTGAAAGCATGGTCGCCATGGATTCCACCGGCTTGAAGATCCAGGACGCCGTGGCACTGGTCACGGGTGCCAATCGCGGGCTCGGGCGGGCCCTGGCGCTGGCGCTGCACGAGCGGGGCGCCCGGACGGTCTACGCGGGCGCCCGCGACCCCGGCTCCGTGACCGATCCGGGCCTCGTCCCGGTCCCGCTCGACATCACCGACCCCGCGGCGGTGGAGGCGGCGGCCGAGGCGTGCGGCGACGTCACCCTGCTGATCAACAACGCGGGCATCGGGCGCGGGAGCGGGCTGGTGAAGGCCCCCTCGCTGGAGCCGGCCCGTGCCGAGATGGAGACCAACTTCTTCGGCACGCTCGCCATGTGCCGGGCGTTCGCGCCGGTCCTCGCCCGCAACGGCGGCGGAGCGATCGTGAACGTGCTGTCGGTGCTGTCGTGGATCTCGCTTCCCGGGGCGGCGTCGTACTCGGCGTCCAAGGCCGCCGCCTGGTCGATGACCAACGGCGTGCGGCAGGAGCTGCGCGAGCAGGGGACGTCGGTGGTCGCCGTGCACGCCGCGTTCATCGACACCGACATGGCCGCCCATGTCGACGCGCCCAAGATCAGCCCGGCCGAGGTGGCCGCGCGGGCGCTCGACGCCGTGGAGGCGGGCGAGCCGGAGGTCCTCGCGGACGGCATCAGCCGCACCGTCGCGTCCTCGCTCGCCCAGAACCGCCAGGGCCTCGCGGGCTGAACGCCTAGGAGCGCGGGGAGAAGCGGCCGGGGGTGAGGGAGCCGGGGAGGCGGTTCCAGGCTCGGCGGAAGCCTCTGGGGAACTCCCCGATGGGCAGCGGATGCCCCCAGCCGTCCTTCCAGGCCCGTCCCACGCCCTCGGGGAGGCGGTGCTCGCGGCAGGCCGCCGCCATCTCGCCCGCCTGCGCCGCCAGGTAGGCGAGGGTGAGCCGGACGGCCCCCTCGTCCACGTCCCAGTGGGCCTCCCAGCCCGCGGGCGTGCCGGGACGGGCCAGGGCGTCGAGCCATTCGGGCCAGCGGGACGGCCGCCCTTCGCGGACCAGGTGGTGGTGCCAGGCGACCGGGAACCACCACGGGGCCGCCCCCGCCTTGGGGCCGGCCAGACGGTCGTAGGTCCTGGAGGTGGTGTGCGAGGCGTGGAGGAAGGGGACGGCGGCCGTGCCGATCAGGATGTCGGCGTCCTCGTGATCCATGCCGATCCCGGTGAGGACGCGGCGGAGCCCGGCCCGCACGGCCTTGCCGTCGGGCCTGCCGCGCTGGCCCGGACGGGGCAGCCGCGCCTCCAGGTCGTCGCCCTGCGGGAGCGCCACGCAGGGGGTGAAGTCCGGCAGGGCGAGGATCTCCACGCGGTCGCCGCCGTAGGGCGTGTGGCAGACGAGGTCGCCGATCAGCGCGCACCGGTCGCCCACCCCGGCCAGGGTCTGCTCGCCGGACGGGAGGTCGACGCGGGCGGCGATCGTCTCGTGCTTCTCGGTGTAGAGGACGACCAGCGCGTCGCCGAAGAAGGCCATGCCGTGCACATGGCAGCCGAAGTAGGGGTTGTAGGTCGCCACGTCCACCTGCACGCGCGGCAGCCCCGGGCCCGCCACGTTGATCGTCAGGTCGACCGGGACGATGCCCTCCCTCGGCTCGCCGGTGACCTCCTCGACCCAGGCGACGCGGCCCGTGCCGGCGTCGGCCGTCCCTGCCAGGACGTCCAGGCCCGCGCCGCCGGGGAGCTCGCGCATCGTCGACAGGGAGATCCCCCCGCCGCCCGGCGCGGGCGCCTCGGTGTACGGGCCGTCCAGCCCCAGGGCCGCGCCGATCGCGGCCAGCAGGTCGTCGTCGCTCACTGGGAGAGCACGCCCCGGCCGACCGGGGTGTGGGCGCCTTCCATGGCGGGCCTCCCGCAGTGGGAGCAGATCAGGACGGGCTCCAGGAGCTCCCCGCAGGAGTGGTGCCAGCGGACGGGCGGGTCGTCGGGGTTGATGTGGCGGTCGCCCCACTTCATGAGCGCGGTCAGGACCTCGCCCAGCTCCCGGCCGGAGGAGGTCAGGTGGTACTCGTAGCGGGGCGGGTGATCGCTGTAGCGCTCGCGGCGGATGACGCCCGCCGCCTCCAGCTTGCGCAGGCGGGCGGTGAGGATGTCGCGGGACGCGCCGGTGTTGCGGGCGATGCCGTCGAACCGCCGGACCCCGTGGAAGAGTTCGCGGACGGCGAGGATCGTCCAGCGTTCGCCGATGATGTCCAGCGTGTCGGCGATCGAGCAGGGGCGCGGGTCGGCGTCCTTCGGCATGCCTCTCATCTTAGGAACGTTCGGCGGCCGTCGTGCTCGGCCGGAGAAATCGGTTGGAGAACACAACCCACGGGTCATAAAACTCGGAGACCGGACGTGCGCGTCACGGCCTCCGAGGGACGGGCCGCTCAGTGGAAGGGGCCCGTACTTGATCCGTGAATATCCCTCCGTAACGTCGAAGGGCTCCTCATGGAGCCGGCCGTTCTCCTTGGACGTTTCGCAAGCGAACCTCCGTCCCCTCGACGCCGTTTCCTCGGACGATAGCCCAGCGACCTGCGGCTTTAGGGATCGAACCCGCCAAAATCCGTCAAAGTCCACCAATGCCCTCAAGTGGGCGAACGGTCAGGCCACCGTCCGCCGCTCGCCCTCCTCGGACAGCAGCCGCAGCTTGACCACGGCGGGCAGCGAGTCGCGCTCCAGCGCCACGCGGAGCCGGGGAACGGCCTCCTCGCGGATACGGCGGCGCAGCGCGTCCAGGTCGGCCTGGCCGCCGTAGGCGACGTTCAGAGTCAGCCGCGGGCGGGCGGACGAGCCGAGCAGATGGGCGCGCACCCCCCGCACCCCCGGGTACTCCCCGATCTCCTCCTCCAGCGCCGCGGTGACGGCCCTCTCCGACACCCGGGTCGCGCCCTTGGACGGATCGGGCTCCAGCGCCAAGCCCGGCAGCCGTTCCGAACGCGCCTGCGCCAGCAGCCACGCCAGCCCCAGCACCGCCAGCATCGCCCCGGCACCGGCGACGACGGGCCAGAACCAGCCCTGGCCCGCGGCGTACCGGCGCATCGCGTCGGTGATCAGCGGGTCGGCCGCCGCGTCCCGGCCGAACGCGCCCAGCCCGCGGGCCAGGCCGAGGACCCCTGCGGCCAGCAGGACCAGGCCCAGCAGCGCCAGGCACACATGGTTGAGGCGGGAGGCGTGACGGTCCATGCGGGCTCCTCAGTCCTCAGTCCCAGTCCTTGGGCCGGCGGACCTCGACGGCCACGCGGCGCGCGGGAATCGGCCGGATCTCGTCGAGCCGCCGCCCCACGGCCTCGCCCACCCGCTCGTCCAGGCCCCGGGCCTCGCGCATCCCGGTGCCGACCACCACCAGCACCCGGTGCCGCCGCACCTTCGCGCGAAGGACGTCCGAGACGCCGTCGACGCCGCGGGCCGCGTCGACGACGATGTTCCGCAGGCCGTGCCGGGTGACGCCCACCACCAGCCCGGGGTCGTCCCCGTGCAGCGGCACCAGCCGCCCGCGCCCCGGACGCAGCCCCGCCACCAGCAGGACCAGCCCGAGCAGGACCAGCCCCGCGGAGATCAGCAGCGGCGCCCAGTCCTTGTAGCGCGCGCCGGTCGCCCACGCGGCCGCCCGCTCGTACGGGACGAGCCGGGCCGGGTTCCCGGCCAGCGCCGCGACCGTCTCGATGGCGACGAGCACCCCCGCCGCGGTGAGCAGCGCGGCGGCCGGCACCGCGAACCATATCCGGCGGGAGCCGAAGGCGTGGCGGGCCGCACGGTCGGCGGTACGGGCCGACGCCCGCCCGGTGGGCGCCGCACCGGTCCCGCTCGCACCGTGCTTGGGCAGATGCCCGGCGTGAGTGGTCATCGGACCTCCCGGCGGGCACGGCCGGGCTTGGCCTCGCGACGATCCAGCCCGGCCACGTCGATGTCCACCTGCCGCACCGTGAGGCCGGTGAGGTCCTCCACGCGTTCGCGCACGCGCTCGCGCACCCGGGAGGCCACCTCGCGCACCGGCTCCGGATAGACCACCGCCAGCTGCACGCGCGCCGTGACCATGACTCCGTCGACGCTCACGTCCACGCGCGGGCCTCTGCCCTTGCCCGGCCCCCGGCCCACGGAGCGGCCGGAGACGGAGTGGCCGAGGCCGCCGGCGTCCTCATGGAGCGCGTGCCGGACGATCCGGGCCACCGCCCGCTCGGCGACCCTCGTGTGGCCGCGCCCGCCCTCGTACGGGTCGCCCTCCTCGGGCGACCGCTCGTCCCGCGGCGGCTGCTCCACGGTGGGCGGCGCGTCCTGGGGCGCGTCCGGCGACGTCATGACGGGCCCTTCCGGGCGCCGAACGAGGAGAACAGCTCGGCCAGGTCCAGATCGCCGGTGATCGCGAGCCCGGCCAGCAGGCCCAGCACGCCCAGCAGCAGCACGATCACGAACGTGCCGAACCCGCCGAACGCCCCGGCGAACCCGAGCGCGGTCCCGAAGGCCAGCCCGATCGCGGGCCAGGCCGTCCTTGCGTCCATGTCACTTCCCCTTCACAGCAGGCGGCGCGCGCGCCTGCGGCGCTCCCGCCACCGGATCAGCCGGGCGAGCGGGCCGCGGCGGCGCCGTACGATGACGACCGGGGCCCGGCCGCGGAACGCTCCGCGCGCCTCCCGGCCGGCACCGGCCCGCGCGGCCCGGGCGGCCCGGGCGGCGCCGGCGGCGCGCATCCGGCGCAGGCCGTCGGCGAACTCCGCCGGGTCGCCGCCCACGTCGGGGTGGTGGGTCCGCACCCAGGCGCGGAACGCCGCACGGTCCTCGGCGGTCATCATTCGCGCGGCCCGCCGTAGGCGATGTCGGCGATCAGCACGTTCACCGGCACGTCGCCCGCCAGCGGCGCCACCGCACGGCGCACCGACTCGGCGACCTCCTCCAGCGGACGGCCCGCACGGGCGACCACGCCCACCTCGATCTCGCCGTCGCGGACGGCGACGCCCTCGTACGGCGGCCCGGGACGGTAGGTCACCACGAAGCCCCGCGGCCCGGCGGTCAGGCCGGCCACGCCGGGCAGGGCGCGGACGGCCGCGCCGATCCGCTCGGCCCGGTCCGCGCGCGACGGCGTCCGGGCGGACGACCCCGTCCGGGTCCCGGCGCTCATCGCACGCGCGGTTCGGCCGGCTCGGGCTCCTCGTCCTCCTCGCCGGGCACGTGGATGTCGGCCACGGCGATGTTGACCTCGACGACGTCGAGACCGCACATGTGCTCGACCTCGTTGATCACGTTGTCCCGCACGGCCGTGGCCAGGTCGGGGATGGAGGTGCCGTACTCCACGATCAGGTCGAGGTCCACGGCGGCCTGCCTCTCGCCGACCTGCACCGCCACGCCCTGCGTCATGCTCTGCCGGCCCATGCCGCCCGGCAGCCGCCCCCGGACCGAGCCGAAGGTGCGGGACATGCCCGCGCCCATGTCGTGCACGCCGCCGATCTCGCGCGCCGCCATGCCCGCGACCTTCGCCACCACCCCGTCGGCGATCTTGGTACGGCCCTGCGGCGTCACCAGCTCACCGGCCCCGGCGCCGGACGGCTTCTCCAGGCCCTTCCCGGCCCGGGCGCCCTCCTGCTCGGTGCCCTTCTCGGCCCCCGGACGCGCTGCCTGGCTCGGCAACGAGGCCCCCGCCGGCCGTTCCGTGGTGGACCGTACGTTTCCCTCACTCACGACCGCAACCCCCCATGATGGTCGATGATGCGCAGTTCATGCTCACAAACCGTCACATCAAAACCACCAAAGGCGACAATAAGCAGGTCAACCCGGCTTTACCGAAACCGGGAACGCGACCGCTCCCGCGAACGCGACCGCTCCCGCGAACGCGACCGCTCCCGGGAACGCGGCCGCTAGTCGGAGACCGGGTAGAAGCGGACCTCGGGCCGTCCCACCTGCCCGTAGCTCGGACGGCGCTGCGCCAGCCCGTTGTCGGCCAGGTACTCCAGGTAGCGGCGCGCGGTCACCCGCGACACCCCGGTCAGCGACGCCGCCGCCGCGGCCGACAGCCCGTCCGGCGCCTCGGTCAGCACCTCGGTGATCGCCTCCAGCGTCGCGCCGCTCATCCCCTTCGGCAGCGACCGCTGGTCGGTGGTGCGCAGCGCGGCGAGCATCCCGTCCACGTCCGCCTGCCCGCTGGCCTCGCCGGCGCGCTCGGCGCGCTGCCGGAACCGCGCGTACCCCTCCAGCTTGTCGCGCAGCGAGGCGAACGTGAACGGCTTGAGGAGGTACTGCACCACCCCGACCGACACCGCCGTGCGGACGACCGTGAGATCGCGCGCCGAGGTCACCGCGATCACGTCCACGGCCAGGCCGCCCGCGCGCAGCGCCCGGCACACCGTCAGCCCGTGCGTGTCCGGCAGGTAGAAGTCGAGCAGGACCACGTCGACCCGCTCGCGCTCGCAGAACCGCAGCGCGTCGGCCCCCGAGTGCACCACCCCGGCGACGCTGAAACCGGCGACCCGCTCCACGTACTGCCGGTGCGCCTCGGCCGCGACCCGGTCGTCCTCCACCACCAGCACCCTGATCACGAGCCGTCCGCCTCCCCCGCCGCCGCGGGCGCCGCCCTGCCCGCCGCCGTGCCCGCGGCCGTGCCCGCCGTGGTGCCCGCCGTGCCCGTGGTGCCTGTGGTGCCTGTGGTGCCCGTGGTGCCCGCCGTGCTCGTCGCGGCCGGCGGCGGGCCGGCGGGCGGGCCGTCCGCCGCGGGGACCTCGCCCGCGTCCGGCAGCGGGAGGCTCACCCGGATCACCGCGCCGCCGTCGCGCTCCACCTCGATCCGGCCCCGGTAGCGCCGCACCGCCTGCCCGACCAGCGCCATCCCCAGCCCCCGCTGCCCGGCCGGGCCGTCGGACGCCTTCGTCGTCCAGCCGCGCCGGAACATCTCCTGCGCCGTGTCGCCATCCAGGCCCGGCCCGTTGTCACGCACCTCCATCACCAACCCGGACGCGTCCGTACGGGCCGACACCCGCACCCGCGGCGGCACGTCGGCCGCCCGGCCCTCCACCGGGCCCTCGATCGCCGCGTCCACCGCGTTGTCGATCAGGTTGCCGAGGATGGTGACCAGGTCGCGGGGCTCGATCACGCCCTCGGTGCCGTCGATCGTGGTGTCCTCGGCGACCTCCAGCTCCGCCCCGCGCTCGGCGGCCTCGGTGGACTTGCCCAGCAGCAGCGCCGCCAGCACCGGCTCCCGCACCGCGCCCACCACCCGATCGGTGAGCCGCTGCGCGGTGCGCAGCTCCGCCGTGGCGAACTCCACCGCCTGCCCGGGACGCCCGATCTCGACCAGCGACACCACCGTGTGCAGCCGGTTCGCGGCCTCGTGCGCCTGCGAGCGCAGCGACTCGGCGAACCCACGGACGGTGTCCAGCTCCCCCATCAGCGCCTGCAGCTCGGTGTGGTCGCGCAACGTCACCACGTTGCCCATGGCCCGGTCGCGGGACCGCACCGGCGCGGTGTTGACCACCAGCACCCGGGTGTCGCCGACATGGATCTCGTCGGAACGCGGCTCCGCCGAGCGCATCGCCGCGGCCAGCTCCTGCGGCAGCCCGAGACCGTCCACGGCCTCGCCGCGCGGATCCCGCTCCAGGTCCAGCAGGTCGCGGGCGGCGTCGTTGCACAGCACCACCCGGCCGTCGCGGTCGAGCAGCACCAGCCCCTCCCGCACGGCGTGCAGGATCGCCTCGTAGTAGTCGAACATGCCGCGCAGCTCGGCCGGCGCCACGCCCCGGGTCTGCCGCCGCAGCCGGGCCGCGACCAGCCAGCTCCCGGCGATCCCGGCCACCAGCACCGCCGCCGCCACCCCCGCCAGCGGCAGCAGCCGCTCGCGCAGGTCGGCGGAGATCGTCCGGATGGTGATCCCGACCGCGACCAGCGCCACCACCCGCCCGGAGTCGTCGAGCACGGGCGTGACGGTGCGGACCGACGGGCCCAGCGTCCCGGTGAAGGTCTCGGTGAACGTCCTGCCCTGGAGGGCGGGGGCGGTGTTGCCGATGAAGTGCTGGCCGATCCGCGACGGCGTGGGATGGGTGTAGCGGATCCCGCCCGTGTCCATGATGGTGATGAAGTCCACACCGGTGTCGCGGCGCACCCGCTCGGCGTACGGCTGCAGCGCCCGGCTGGGCTCGGGCAGCGACAGCGCCGCGCGCACGCTCGGCGCGTCCGCCACCGTCAGCGCCACCACCGTCACCGTCTCGCGGGCGCGGTCGTCGGCCACGCGGCGGGAGTCCAGGTAGGCCAGCGCCGCGCCGGCGGTCACCAGCAGGCCGACGAGCACGGCCTGCAGCACGAGCAGCTGGCGCGCGAGGCTCCAGCCCCTGCCCGACACCTCATCACCTCTGCACTCGAAAGCCAGGTCACGGTACCGACCCCCCATTTCGGACGGTCCGGACGCCGGACGCCGTGAACGAAATGTACACAAGCGTGACCGCTATCACAGACACGCGCATAGTCGCCTGCGGACCCGCGTATCACCGAACGCGATTCCGCCCTCACGTACAGCCGATCATGAGCGGGCCACCGCCCGCCCGACGACCGCAGGGAGGCGAACCGTGGCCGACCAGCCCGCCGGCCCGCCCCCGGGCCGGCAGACCCAGGAACCGGCCGGACACCGCGACCGCGTGCACTACCTCTACATCGCCGTGATCGTCGCGGTGGTGCTCGGCGTGCTCGTCGGGTTCGTCGCCCCGGACCTGGCCGCCGAACTCAAACCGCTCGGCACCGGCTTCGTGAACCTGATCAAGATGATGATCTCACCGATCATCTTCTGCACCATCGTACTCGGCATCGGCTCGGTGGCCCGGGCCGCCAAGGTCGGCCGGGTCGGCCTGATCGCCATCGTGTACTTCCTGGTCATGTCCACCTTCGCGCTGGCCATCGGGCTGGCCGTGGGCAACCTGCTGGACCCCGGCTCGGGCATGAACCTCGACCCCGCCAGCGCGTCCGAGGCCCAGGAGCAGGCCAAGGGCGGCGAGGGCACCACCGACTTCCTCCTCGGCATCATCCCCACCACGCTGGTGTCCGCCCTGACCGAGGGCGAGGTGCTCCAGACCCTGCTGGTGGCGCTGCTGGCCGGGTTCGCGCTCCAGCAGATGGGCCCGGCGGGCGAGCCGATCCGGCGGGCCGTGGAGCTGGCCCAGCGCTGGGTCTTCAAGATCCTGGCGATGATCATGTGGGCGGCGCCCGTCGGCGCGTTCGGCGCCATCGCGGCGGTGGTCGGCGAGACCGGCTGGGACGCGCTGCGCAGCCTGGCCGTGATCATGCTCGGCTTCTACATCACGTGCGTGCTGTTCGTGTTCGTGGTGCTCGGCGCGGTGCTGTGGGCCGGCGCCCGGATCAACATCCTGTCGCTGCTGCGCTACCTGGGCCGCGAGTTCCTGCTGATCCTGTCCACCTCGTCCTCGGAGACGGCGCTGCCGCGGCTGATCGCGAAGATGGAGCACCTGGGCGTCAGCCGCCCCGTGGTCGGGATCACCGTGCCCACCGGCTACTCCTTCAACCTGGACGGCACCGCGATCTACCTGACGATGGCGACCCTGTTCATCGCCGACGCGCAGAACGAGCCGCTGTCGCTCGGATCGCAGATCGCACTGCTGTTCTTCATGATCGTCGCCTCCAAGGGCGCGGCCGGGGTCAGCGGCGCCGGGCTGGCCACGCTGGCCGGCGGGCTCCAGTCGCACAAGCCCGCGCTGGTCGACGGCGTCGGCTTCATCGTCGGCATCGACCGGTTCATGTCCGAGGCGCGGGCGCTGACCAACTTCGCCGGCAACGCGGTCGCGACCGTGCTCGTCGGCACCTGGACCGGAGAGATCGACTCCGCCCGCGCCCGCCGGGTGCTGGCCGGCGAGGACCCGTTCAACGAGGCGACCCTGGTCGACGTCCCCGGCTCCTCCCGCTCGGAGCCGGGGACGTCATCGAACGACTCCGCGCCCGCGACGGCGCCCACCGGCCCGGACGGGGACGGCCCGTCCCCGGTCCACGGGAACGCCCCCGCCACGACCATGGAACCGACCGCCGCCGAGGCGCATCGGCCCTCCTAGACCCGGCGCCCCCGGCTGGGGCTCGAGCTCCCACGTGCCCGAGCCGGGGGCACGGGCGGCCTTCCCGCCGCCCGCGCCCCCCGCCCCGGCATCACCGACGGCGGGCTCAGACGAGTTCGCGCACCGGGCCCGGCGGCGGCAGCGGATCGTCCAACTGGAACCGGATCACCGCGACCAGGTCGTCCATGCCCATGGCGGCGCGGTAGCGCTCGACCGGCCCGCTCGCGAGATCGGCGTGGATCCGGGCGGGCGCGGCGTCGGCGTGGCAGGTCACGTGCACCCGCACCCGGGGCCTGGACGGGCTGCCCGTGAACCGGATCCGCGCCTCCCGCACCCCCGGGATCAGCCGCGTGTCACGCAGCAGTTCCCCCGCCGCGACCCCGGCCAGGTGCCGGGCGGGGGCGTCCAGCGAGGGCCGCCACCGGCGCAGCACCGCCTGGATCTGCACCACCAGCCAGACCAGCCCGGCGAACGCGACGCCCTCGGTCGCGGCCCCCGCCAGCGGCCAGAACCACGCCTGCCCCGCCGCGAACCGCGACACGGCGGGGCCCAGCACCGGTGCCGTCTCCACGGACGCGCCGAGCAGCCCGTACCCCGCCAGGAGCATGCCGAGCCCGGCGGCCAGCAGCACCGACCCCATCAACGCGACAGCCGCCCTCATGTCAGTCCTTCCGCCACGTCAGCCGGACGTGCACGCGCCGTCCGTCCATCAGCCCCATCTCGGCGAGCCGCGCCTCGACCGCGTCCCGGACCATCTCCTGGACGTTGGCCGGGTTCCGGTAGCCGCTGAACGCGCGCACCGTCACGCGCCGCCGGAACCGCCCGCCGCGCACCCGCACCCGGGCCCGGATGACGCCCGGCACGCCCAGCGCGGCTCCCGCCAGCGCCCGCTGGAGGTTCCTGCGGCCGATCGCGGCGGTCATCAGCGGCCCGGCGCCGCGCAGCGGCAGCGTCCGCGGACGGCGCCGCGGCAGCAGCGCGCACAGCAGGAGCGCGCCGGTCGCGGCCACGGCGGCGGCGGTGCGGCGGACCGTCGGGTCGCCCCATTCGGCCGCGCGCAGCCAGGCCGCCCAGCGGTCCACCGGCACCAGCCCGGCGGGCTCGCCGACCAGGGCGGTCACCACCTCGACGGTCGCCACCCCGCCGGCCGCCAGCAGCAGCGGCGCGGCGACCAGGCCGATGACCGTGCCCCGCGGCCGGAACTCGCGCGCGGCCAGCCGCCGCGCCCGCCGCCGTGCCGCGGCGGCGCCGGCGTCCCCCTCCGGTACGGCGCCGGCCGTGTGCGCCTCACCGGCCCATTCCGGGCCGCCCGTCGTCGAGACCAGCGTGTCGCCCATCACCACCCCCGAGGTGCCTTGGCAACGATCACCCAATGGTGATGGATGGCGACGCTGAGTGAAACCCGGCATGCCGGGTCGGCCTCAGCTCGGCTCACCTCAGCGCGGGAGGGATCTCACCTCAGCGGAAGACGACGGTCCGGTCGCCGTTCAGCAGGACGCGGTGCTCGGCGTGCCAGCGCACCGCGCGGGCCAGGGCCAGGCACTCCATGTCGCGGCCCACCGCCATCAGGTCCTCCGGGCTGTGGGTGTGGTCGACCCGGGCGACCTCCTGCTCGATGATCGGGCCCTCGTCCAGGTCGGCGGTCACGTAGTGCGCGGTGGCGCCGATCAGCTTGACGCCGCGCGCGTGCGCCTGGTGGTACGGGCGGGCGCCCTTGAAGCCCGGCAGGAACGAGTGGTGGATGTTGATGATCCGGCCGGGCAGCTTGCCGCAGAAGTCGTCGGACAGGATCTGCATGTAGCGGGCCAGCACGACCAGGTCGGCCCGGTAGTGGTCGACCAGCGTCAGCACCTCGGCCTCCTGCGCGGCCTTGCCGCCCCCGGTCACCGGCAGGTGGTGGTAGTCGATCCCGTACGACTGGGTCAGCGGGCGCAGGTCGGGGTGGTTGGAGACGACCCCCACGATGTCGATGTCCAGCAGCCCGGACCGCTGCCGGTAGAGGAGGTCGTTCAGGCAGTGGCCGGCCTTGGACACCAAGAGCAGCACGCGTTCGCGGCGGGCGGTGTCGGTCAGGCTCCACTCCAGGCCCAGCTCGGGCACCAGGGAGGCGAACGCGCCGCGCAGCTCGTCGGGGTCGGTGTCGGGCAGCCCGGCGAACTGCACCCGCATGAAGAACCGGCCGCCGTCCCCGTCCCCCCGGTCGCTGTACTGCTGGCTCTCGAGGATGTTGCAGCCGCGCTCGGCGAGCAGGCCGGACACCGCCGCGACGATGCCGGGACGGTCCGGGCACGAGAGCGTCAGCACGTATTCGGACACGGGCGCCACTTTCGCTGGTGGGATGGGGTGTGGAGACATACGAGCTTACGCGGAGGGCGGGGGGCCGGGGTCGCCGCCGAAGAAACCGAGCGGTGCCCGGCATCAGACGGTCTTGATGAGGCCGCCGTCGATGCGGTGGTCGGTGCCGGTGACGCTGCCCGCCGCGTCCGACAGCAGGAAGGCGATGAGCGCGGCGACCTCCTCCGGTTCGGTCATCCGGCCCGTGGTCATGCCCATCATCTGCGGGACGCCGCGGGCGGCGCCGACCACCCGCGCCCCCTCGGCGGTGAGGGTCCGGACGATCGCCAGGCCGATGCCGACCCGTAGGTCAAAAATTCGTGGAATGCCCGGCCCCGACCGATGTTGAGGTGAAGGTGAGCCTTCGCACGACCCGCTTCTCGATCCTCGACCGGTCCCGGACCCGCGAGGGCGAGGGCCATCCACAGGCGCTCCGCGACACCGTGGAGTTCGCGCGGCAGGCGGAGGCGATGGGCTACCACCGCTTCTGGGTGTCCGAGCACCACGGCGTGCCCGGGGTGGCGGGCCCGGCGCCGACCGTGCTGGCGGCGGCCGTGGCCGCGGCGACGTCCCGCATCAGGGTCGGCACGGGCGGGGTGATGCTGCCCAACCACCGGCCGCTCGTGGTCGCCGAGCAGTTCGGGGTACTGGAGTCGCTGTACCCGGGACGCGTCGACATGGGCCTGGGCCGTTCCGTGGGCTTCACCGGCGGCGTACGGCGCGCGCTCGGCCACGACCGGCGCGACGCCGACGACTTCGCGGCCCGGCTCGCCGAGCTGCTCGGCTACTTCACCGGGGACCAGGACGTCCACCCCGGGGTGCACGCGTGGCCGGCCGAAGGGCTGCGGGTGCCGGCGTTCGTCCTGGCCACCGGGTCCGGCGCCGACGTGGCGGCCTCGTTCGGGCTGCCGCTGGTCATCGCGGCGGCCCGGGGCGAGGCGCGGATGCTGGAGGCCATCGACCGGTACCGCGCGGGCTTCCGCCCGACCGCGTGGGGCCGGGAGCCGTACGTGGTCGTCTCCGGCACCGTCGCGATCGCGGACACGCGCGAGGAGGCGTGGCGGATGCTGGTCCCGGAGGCCTGGTCGAGCGCCTGGTCCCGCGTCCACGGCGAGTTCCCGCCGCTGGCCCCGGCCGAGCGGATCCTGGCGCTGGACATGGGCGGGCGCGAGCGGCGGTTCTTCGACGAGGCGCTGCGCGGCCACCTGCACGGCACCGAGGACGAGGTCGCCGAGGCGCTGGAGGACCTCCTCGAACGCAGCGGCGCGGACGAGATCCTGGTCCACACCAGCACCCACGACCGGGCGCTGCGGCTGGAGTCGCACCGCCGGCTGGCGCGGCTCGCCGGGCTGACCGCGGATTCCTACCCGTCGGTAGTTTCACCGGGACCGCTCGGGTTACATTCGCTCGCATGAGGCGACCGCTTGCCCTCCTGTTGACCCTCACTTTGCTCGCGGCCGGCTGCTCCGGCGACGACCGGGCCGGCGACAAGGGGCCCGGCAGGGAGACGCCGAGCGCGACCGAGAAGCCGCCCGAGACCGTCAAGGGCATCCCCACGGCCCCGGGCACGCACAAGCGGAAGCTGGACGTGGGCACCTTCGGCCACCGCGAGTACCTGCTGCACGTGCCGCCCAAGCTCACTCGCGGCACCTGGCGCGACGGCAGGCCGGACAAGCCGCTGCCGCTGGTGCTGGCGCTGCACGGCGGGCTGGCCAACATGCAGCAGATGCGCGAGCTGACCGGCTACGACGCCATCGCCGACGACAAGGGCTTCCTGGTCGCCTACCCCGACGGGTTCATGACCACCTGGAACGCGGGCGACTGCTGCGGCGCCGCCAAGATCGGGAAGATCGATGACGTCGGGTTCCTGAGCAAGCTGATCGACGAGCTGACCGAGGCCGGGCTGGCCGACCCGGACCGGGTGCACGTGACCGGGTTCTCCAACGGCGCCGGCATGGCCTACCGGCTGGCCTGCGAGCGCCCCGCGAAGGTGGCCGGGATCGGGGTGGTCGAGGGCGCCCTGGTGACGCCGTGCGAGCCGGACCGGCCGGTGTCGGCGATGATCGTGCACGGCACCGCGGACAGGAGCGTGCCCTACGGCGGAGGCGGCCGGCGCGACTTCAACGACGGCCGCCCGTTCCCGCCGGTGTCGGAGGCCGTCGACTTCTGGCGGCGGGTCGGCGATCTGCCGGAGCCGAAGCGGCCGCTGCGCGGGCTGAGCAACGGCGCGGAATGCTCGGGCACGGGCACGGGCGCGCGGGGCGCCGAGGTGACCTTCTGCAAGATCGAGGGCGGCACGCACCGCTGGCCCGCCGGGGCGAGCCGGATGCTGTGGGACTTCTTCGCCGGCCATCCGCGCGCCGGACGGTAAACGCGAATAGTTTTCACCTTCCCGTTCTCCCGATACTGTTGACCCATGAACCTCCGGGAGCGCTACGACGCCGCCACCGCCACGCTGGAAGCGCCGTTCGCCGCCGTCGACCTCGCCGCCTTCCGCGCCAACGCCGCCGACCTCGTCCGCCGCGCCGCCGGGAAACCCGTCCGGGTCGCCAGCAAGTCGGTGCGCTGCCGGGCCCTCCTGGACGAGGTACTGGCGATGGACGGCTTCGCCGGGGTCATGGCGTTCACCCTCCCCGAGGCGCTCTGGCTCTCCGGGCACGGGACCGGCGACGACATCCTGGTCGCCTACCCGACCGCCGACCGCACCGCCGTCGCCGAACTGGCCGCCGACGAGCGCGCCGCCGCCACCGTCACCCTCATGGTCGACTCCCCCGACCACCTCGACCTGATCGAGAAGAACGCGGGCGGCCGGCCGATCCGGGTCTGCGTCGACGTGGACGCCTCGTACCGGCCGCTGGGCGGGCGCATGCGGTTCGGCGCCCGCCGCTCCCCGCTGCGCACCCCCGCCGAGGTGCGCGCCTTCGCCGAGGAGATCGTCAACCGGCCGGGCCTGCGGCTGACCGGGCTCATGGCCTACGAGTCGCAGATCGCCGGGGTCGGCGACACCCCGCCCGGCAAACCCGCGCTGGCCCGCGCCATCCGCGCGATGCAGCGCCGCTCCCGGCTGGAGCTGGCGATCCGCCGGGCCGAGATCGTCCGCGCCGTGCGGGAGGTGGCCGACCTGGAGTTCGTCAACGGCGGCGGCACCGGCAGCGTCGAGACGACGGCGCGGGAACGTGCCATCACCGAGGTCGCCGCCGGCTCGGGGCTCTACCAGCCGCACCTGTTCGACTACTACTCCAACTTCCGGGGCCGCCCGGCCGCCCTGTTCGCGCTGCCGGTCGTCCGGCGTCCCGGGCCCGGCGTCGTCACCTGCCTGGGCGGCGGCTACCTCGCCTCCGGCCCCGCCGACCGGCTGCGGCTGCCGCAGCCCTACCTGCCGACCGGGCTGTCGTACGACTCCGACGAGGGCGCCGGGGAGGTCCAGACCCCGCTGCTGGGCGCCACCGCCGACCTCCTCGACCTCGGCGACCGCGTGTGGTTCCGCCACACCAAGGCCGGGGAGCTGTGCGAGCGCTTCGACGCCCTGCACCTCATCGAGGGCGACCGGCTCGTCCGGACGGTCCCCACCTATCGCGGCGAAGGCGCCACATTCCTTTGACCTGAAGGGCCCCTGACCGGCTACGTTGGCCGGTATGACCAATGCACCCCTGATCAGCGTTCGCGGCGAGGCGGTCCTGGAGGTCGAGCCGGAGATCGCCCGGCTGTCGGTGCACGTCCAGTCCCAGGAACGCGACCGCCGGGAGGCCCTCGACCGGCTGGTGGAACGCAACCAGGCCGCACTGGACCTGATCAGATCGTACGGGGACGCGATCGAGAAGCTGGAGACCGGCGGGCTGTCGATCACGCCGCAGCTGAAGTACCGGCGCCGGGAGGGCGACATCCGCGCCTACCAGGGCACGGTCTGGATCCGCTTCACCGTCACCGACTTCGCCGTGCTCGGCGAGCTGGTGACCCGGCTGGGCGACCTGGAGCGCGCCTACGTCCACGGCCCCGACTGGGGGCTGCGCCGCGACAGCGAGGTCTACAAGCAGGCCGCGCGGCAGGCCGCCGGCGAGGCCGTCGAACGGGCCCGCAGCTACGCCGAGGCGCTGGGCGCCCGCCTCACCGGCCTGGTGGAGCTGGCCGACGAGGGCCTGACCAGCGACACCCGCGCCCGCGAGCAGCCGACGACCCTGATGGCGGCCTACGGCGCCGCCCCCGGCGGGGCCGAGGCCGCCGAGCCCGCCTCCATCGACCTGGAACCCGCCACCCAGATCGTCCGAGCCGCCGTAGAAGCCCGCTTCACCGCCACACCCCCCGACCTGGGCTAACCCCCACCCCACGGTGACCCGGTCTTCCACTGTCCGGCCCGGAGCGGAGCGCCATCCCCACCAGCCCCGCCCCACAGCGACCCGTCTTTCCACTGCCCGGCCCGGAGCGGAGCGCTAGCGGAGTGGAGGGACGGGCAGGCGGCGGGGAGCGTTTCCGTAGCGAGCCCCCAGGCGAGCGGAGGAGGCGCTTCGCGCCGTCCCGGGGGGCGTGGGGGGTCGCCCCCCCACAATGACAAGACGGGCAGGCGGCGGGGAGCGTGTCCGGAACGGAGCGCCAGCGGAGTGGAGGGCGCGCTTCGCGCCGTCCCGGGGGGCGTGGGGGGTCGCCCCCCACAATGAAAAGAGGGGGCACATGACAACAGGGGAACGGGAGAAGTCGGGGGTCGGGCGTGCGCCCGAGCCGTCTCTGGAGGATCCGTGCAGCGAGCGCGGTCCGGCCGGGGATCTGCTGCACCTGCACGGGCGTCCCGAGACCGCGGCCCGTGAGCTGGACGTGTTCCTGACCGGCCAGGTCTTCATGGACATGATCTTCACCGGGCTGCCGGGGCTGCCGCCGCCCGGGACCGAGCTGGTCACCGACGGGCTCGGCTCGGCGCCCGGCGGGATCGCCAACATCGCGGTCGCGATGAGCAGGCTCGGGTTGCGCACCGGGCTGGCCGCGGCGTTCGGGGACGACATGTTCGGCGCCTACCTGTGGCGCGCGCTGTCGGAGCAGGAGAACGTGGACCTGCGCTGGGCGCGGCGGGTGCCGGGCTGGTCGACGCCGGTCACGGTGTCGCTGGCCTACGCCTCCGACCGCAGCATGGTCACCTTCGCGCGGCCGCTGCCGCTGCCGGCCGACGATCTGGTCGCCCGGCCGCCGCGCGCGGCGACCTGCTTCGTCGACATCGACCGGCCCGTGCCGGAGTGGGCGCGGGCGCTGCGGGCCACCGGGGCGCTGGTCTTCGCCGACCTGGGCTGGGACCCGACCGAGACGTGGTCGGCCGACGTGCTGGACCGGCTGGAGCATGTGGACGTGTTCCTGCCCAACGCCGTCGAGGCCTTGGCCTACACCCGTACCCGCACCGCCGAGGACGCCCTCGCCGCGCTCTCCGAGCGGGTCCCGGTCGTGGTGGTCAAGCTGGGCGCGGAGGGCGCGATCGCGATCGACTCGGCGACGGGCGAGCGCGCGTCCGCGCCCGCGCTGCCGGTCGAGGCGCTCGATCCGACCGGTGCCGGGGACGTGTTCGCCGCGGGGTTCGTGTACGGCACGCTCGCGGGCTGGCCGCTGGACCACCGGCTGCGTTTCGCCAATCTGTGCGCGGGCCTGTCGGTACGGCACCACAGCGGTTCGCTGGGCGCCCCCTGCTGGGGTGAGATCGCCGCGTTCGGCGAGGGCGGGGAGGTGCCGCCGGAGGTGCTGGAGCCGTACGCGTTCGTGGTGCCCTACATTCCGGAGGCCGAGCTGGCGCGGGGCGCCGACTCGGTCACCCGGGCGGAGCCGACCCTGCGGCACGGCGCGTTCTGACGCGGGTTCTGACATCGTGCGGGCGGGGCTGAACGTCCGGGGGCCGCGGCGCGTATCTGAGGACGTGGGAGGAACCGACTGCGGGGAGTACAGGGTCGGCCTCGGCGTCTACGCCATCGGGCGGCTGGCCGGGGACGAGGCCGCCGTGCTGCGCGAGCACCTGGCCGGATGCGGCGGCTGCCGGGCCGAGCTTGCGGAGCTGCGCGCGGTGGCCGACCTGCTGACCCGGACGATGGCCCCCACCGGCACCCCGGCCGCGGCCTCCGACTCCGCCGAGCACGCCGCCACCGCCGAGCACGCCGCGGCGGCGTCCGCCCGGACGGAACGAGGCGCCGGGCGCCGCACTCGCACGCGGCCCTCCGGCGCCTCGTCCAGGCTGCTCAACGGCGCCTGCGCCGCCTCCAGACCACCAGGGCGGTGACCACGACCGCGGCGCCCACGCCGGCCAGGACCAGGCGGGGGTCGACGCCGCCGCCCGCGCCGGGCGGGTCGTCGTCGTCCTCGCCCTTGCCGCCGCTCCCGTCGAACACCGGGGAGATCATCGCGTTGACCGCCTTGGCGACCTGGCCCGCCTCGTCCTTCAGGCGCTCGGCGCCGCGCTGCGCCACGTTGCGCGGATGGACCCGCTCCGCCAGCTCGTCGATCGTCTGCGCGAGCTCCAGGCGGGTGCGCTCGATCCGCCGCTCCAGCGCCTCCGGGTCGCGGGACCTGTCAGCCATGCCTGTTCCTTCTCGTTCGAGCCTCAGCCACGCATGATCCGAACAGTGTTGCAGGTCTTGCCGGGAAACGCCCGCTCCACCCCAGCCGGTACGGTGGAGCCGACCATCCGACAGAAAGGCGGTACCCGGTGTCCGATCGGTTGGAGCCCGGCGACGTCGCACCCGAATTCGAACTGCTCGACGCCGACGGCGCCCCGGTGACCCTGGCGTCGCTGCGCGGCAGGAGGGTGATCCTCTACTTCTACCCGGCGGCGATGACGCCCGGCTGCACCAAGGAGTCGGTCGACTTCCAGAGCAACCTGGCCGAACTGGAGGCGGCGGGCGTCACGGTCGTGGGCGTCTCCCCCGACAAGCCCGCCAAGCTCGCCAAGTTCCGGGAGAAGGAGGGGCTGACGTTCCCGCTGCTGTCCGACCCCGGCACCGAGGTGCTGAAGGCGTACGGCGCGTACGGCGAGAAGAAGCTGTACGGCAAGGTGGTGGTGGGGGTCATCCGGTCGACCTTCATCATCGACGCCGAGGGCAAGGTCGAGAAGGCGTACTACAACGTGAAGGCAACCGGGCACGTGGAGCGGCTGCGCCGCGACCTGGACCTGTGAGGCGCCGCGCGGACGGTGCGGTGCCGGACGGTGGGGTGCTGTGCGGACGGGGGGACTCGAACCCCCACGGTGTCTCCACCAACAGGACCTAAACCTGCCGCGTATGCCTGATTTCGCCACGTCCGCCCGATGCCGTGGTCGTTCACCCCGGTCACCTTTCGAAGGCGAGCACAGCTTAGCGCCCCGACCGGACCGTACGACATCACTTTCGCCGTCCGCATCACCTGGTGAAAGCCGTCCGTAATGGCGATATCTCAGTTGGTGAGAATCGGCCTCGGCAAAGGGCGTCCGGCGGCTTAGGCTGGACGGGTCCCGTTCGTGGGCGCCCGGCGACCGCCCGTGGCCCCGCGCACGCGGCGAGCGATCCGCAACCGGCCGACGCAGGTGGGGTCATCGTGAGCGAACCCTTCACCCATCGCGTGCTTCCATACGACGGGATGGACGACTATCTCGCCGGTGCCCTCCCGTTCCTGCGCGCCGGGGTCGACTCGGGCGACCATGTCGTCGTGGTGTCGCCGCTGGCCAGCGAGCTGCTGCTGCGCGACGCGCTGGGCGCCGCGGCCGACGCCGTGGAGTTCACCGAGTCGGGCCGATGGTACGCCCACCCCTCCCGCACGCTGTCGGACTGCCTCAGCCAGGCCGAGGCGCTGGCCTGGCGGGGGCGGCGGCTGCGGCTGCTGGGCGAGCCGGCGTGGACCGGCCGCTCCCCGCTGGAGGTGCTGGAGTGGCAGCGCGTCGAGGCCCTGGTCAACGTCGCGTTCAGCGGCACGGGCGCCGCGCTGCTGTGCGCGTACGCGCGCAGGCTCCCGCCGGGCGTGATCGCCGCGTCGCACCGCACCCACCCGGAGACCGTCAAGGGCCACAAGGCCCTGGCCAACCCCCGCTACATGGATCCCTGGGCCTACAGCGCCGAGTGCGACCGGGCGCCGCTGCCCGCCCCGCCCGCCGACGCCGCGACGCTGCCCATCGAGCGGCCCGACCTGTACTGGCTGCGCCAGTGGGTCACCGACTGCGCGCGGCGCACCCCGCTGGGCGGCGACGATCTGCAACGGCTCCTGGTGGCCGTGACCGAGGTGGTGACCAACGCGATGCGGCACGGCAGCCCGCCCATCGAGCTGAAGCTGTGGGCCGATCCCGCCGACCGGTCGCTGGTCTGCCAGGTCACCGACGCGGGCCGGTGGACGCCCGGCGCCGATCCCGGGCTGATCCCGCCCCGTCCCGGAGGGCCCGGCATGTTCGGGCTGTGGGCGGTCCGCCTGCTGTGCTCCATCGTCCAGATCCGGACCGGCGACCACGGGACCACCGTGCGGCTGAGGCTGCGCCTCCCCGCGCCCTGCGGGGGTTCCGCGACCGCGGGTTCGGCGACCAGTGTCAACACAGCGTGAGGGACTCCATGCGTTGGGCTTCCAAACCAGCCGAACCGGCGTACGCTGGACGAGACCGAGACGACCCCCTAGGGCAGGCCATGGAGACCACCTGGTTCGCCAAACGCCCCGTCAGCGCCGTGCGCCCCGGCGATCACGCCTGGCTGGCCTATTCCGGCGCGGAGGAGCGCGACCGTGTGATCGGCGCGTTCGTGGACGAGGGGCTCGACAACAACGAGAAGGTCGTCTACGTGACCGACACCCCGGCCGAGGAACTGCCCGGGATGCGCATGCGGACCCCGCTCGACCTGCACGCCTTCACCCGGTCGCGGCAGCTTCGGGTCATCCCGCGCGAGGCGGCCTGCCTCGACTCCGGCGGCCGGTTCTCGCCGGAGCGGATGCTCGAGACCTTCGCCCGCGAGTCGGAGCAGACCTTCGACCAGGGCTTCCGCGCGGTGCGGATCACCACCGACTACAGCTGGGTGATGAACGCGCCCGGCCGCTCCGACCTGACCCAGATGCTGGGCTGTGAGGACCGCTTCGGCCAGGACGTCTCGCCCAGCACCATGGCGATGGCGATCTGCCAGGTGGCCCGGCGGGCGTGCCGCGCCGACGAGCTGGCCGCGCTCCGCGACACCCACGAGGTGCTGGTCGAGGTCGACCCCGAATTCGACGATGGAATCCTGAGGATAGTGCGCACCTTCGACCCTCACGGGCTGCGCGTCGAGGGCGAGCTCGACGCGGCCAGGCACACCGTCTTCGCCGAGAAACTCGGGCGGGTCGGGCGGAACCGCCGCCCCGTCCATCTGGACTTCTCCCGGCTGAGCTTCATCGACCTGGGCGGGCTGCACCTGCTGGCGCGGCAGGCGAACGCGCCGGGCGGTGAGCGCACGCTGGTGCTGGACGAGCTGGCCCCGTACGTGGAGAGCGTCATCGAGACGGTCGGCTGGCACCGGCTGCCCGGCATCGTCCGCGGCCGCGACCGCGCCGGCGCCCGGCCGCGGCCGGCGGGGCGCGGGTCCGACCGGGAGGGCCGAGTCCGATGACGCTGGAGCACAGGGCGTTCCTGTACGGCGGCGTCGAGGAGTTCGTGGCGGTCGCCGCGCCGTATCTGCACGCGGGCGTGGAGGCGGGCGAGGCCGTGGTCGCCGTGGTGCGTGAGCCGGGGCTGAGCGCGCTGCGCGACATGTTCGCGCCGCTCGCCAAGGAGATCGACTTCTACGACTCCGCCGACTTCTACCTGCATCCGGTGCGCACGCTGAAGAGCTACCAGGAGCTGGTCGTCGCCAAGATGCCGCGGCCGGTCCGCGCGCTGGCCGAGCCGGTCTGGCAGGGCTGGTCATCGCGCCAGACGCTCGAATGGGTGCGTTACGAGTCGCTCATCAACGTGGTGTTCAAGGACTCGGGGGCGCGGGCGCTGTGCCCGTACGACCTCGAGGGCCTGCCCCCCGCCCTCATCGACCAGGCGCGCCGCACCCATCCGCTGGTGGCCGACGGCGAGCGCGGCGGCGGCAGATCCGACTACGTCGAGCCGGTCGCCTTCGGCGAGGAGTGCGACCGGACGCTCCGTTTCAGCCGTCCGCGCGAGAGCGCGTACTTCGCCGTCGAGTCCGAAGACCTGCACGCGCTGCGCGCCTTCGTCGGCAGGCAAGCGGGCGCGCACGGGCTCGGCGACCAGGCGGCGCAGAACTTCGTGACCGCCGCCAACGAGGTGGCCGCGAACGCGCTGCGGCACGGCTCGCCGCCGGTCGGGGTGCGGGTCTGGTCGGAAGGCCGGGACCTGGTGTGCGAGGTCGGCGACAACGGGTGCTGGCGGCCCCGGCCCGGTCCGCTGACCGGGTTCATCCCGCCGGAGTCGGCGTTGCAGCGCGGCTTCGGGCTGTGGTCGGTGCGGCTGCTGGTCGACCTGATGGAACTGCGGGCCGACTGGGACGGCACGTTCGTCCGGCTCCGAACGGCGCGGTGACCGGCGCCCCCGTCCCGCCGAGCACCCCCGCGGCCCCGCGGGGCGGCGCCCGCGTGCGGACGGGCGGTCGCAACGGAGAAAGTCTCATATGGCGACGAAATCGGGGTGAGCCGGGCGCCGCATCGGCGGTGCCGTCCGTCGTAGCCTTGGAGACAACCGCAGAACGCGGTTCGGTTCAAGGTCCGGTACGAGGCGGAGACGGGGCGGGTGGCGTCATGCTGGAGCGGCTGCAGCGCTGCGAGCGCGACCTCGGCCTGCTGCTCGGATCCGGCGGCGCGACGGCCGTCTGCCAGTTCGACCGCCGCCGCTGCGCCCCCGCCGAACTGGACGCCCTCGGCGCCGCGCACGGGATCGCGGTGGCCCCCGACCCCGAATTCGAGGACCCCGTGCTCCGCGTCGTACGCACCTTCCAGCCGCCGGGTCTCGCCTTCTCCGGCGAGCTCGACGCCTCCCGTCACACCGTGCTCGTCCAGGCGCTGGCGGCGGTGATGACGAGCGCGGGCGACGAGGAGGTGCACCTCGACCTGGGCGGGCTCGGCTTCATCGACCTGGGCGCCCTCAACATCCTGGCCCGGACGGCGGGGCAGTCCGGCAACCGCGCCCCGCTCGTGCTCGACCACCTGTCCCCGCAGCTGCGGACCCTCCTGGAGACGGTCGGCTGGCACATGCTGCCGGGCCTGCGCCTGGGCTCCTGACCGCCCGCCCCCGTTCAGGGGCGGTCCTGGGCCGTGGGCGAGATGGTCGGCGCGCCGGTCGCGGACGGGCTCGGGCCGGTTCCGGGGACGGCGGGCACCGGCGGCGTCGCGTGCGGCGGCGACGGCATCCGCGACGGCTGCTGTGACGGAGCCCGCGACGGTACGGGGCGCTGGGCCTCCGGCGACCGCTCCGACGGGGCCGTCGCGGGCGGCGCCGGTACGGCCGGGCTCGGCGTGGGCGTGACCGGGCCCTGGCTGGGCGGGCTCATCGGCTGCGGCGCCGCCGGCCGCTCGTCCCCGGGCCACAGGAACATCAGGGCGACGGCCGCGGCGGCGGCCGCGAGCACCGGCACCGCCCATCGGAGCAGCCTGCGGCGCCTGGAGCGGCCGGGCGCCGGCTGCGCGGCGGGGCTTCCGGCGCCGCCGGGGTTCTGGAGCCGGTGCAGCAGGGCCGGGTCCGGGTGGATGCCGTTCGCGGCGCGCCGGTAGTGCTCGCGCACCAGGGTCTCGAGGTCGTCGTTCACGCGCCCGGCCCTCCTCCCTCGACCCGCGCGACGTCGACATGGCGGCGCAGGGCGGCCATGGCACGCGCGGTGTGGCTCTTCACCGTGCCCCGGGAGATGCCGAGAGCGTCGGCGATCTCCTGCTCGTTCAGGTCGCACCAGTACCGCAGCACGACGACCGCGCGCTGCTTCACCGGCAGCGCGCGCAGCACCTCGTCGAGGCCGCCGTCCGGCGCGGGTCCCGGTCCGGCGGGCGCCCCGCTGAGCTTTTCCAGGTCGGCGGGCGAGCCGTACGGGACGTCCCGCCGCCGGGCCCGCCGCCTGTTCTCGTCGATGGCCAGGTTGACCAGCACCTTGCGCGCGTACGCCTCGGGTTCCCCGGCGGCGATCCGGTGCCAGCGCCGCGCGACGCGTTCGTAGGCGACCTGGAGGAGGTCCTCGGCGAGGTGCCGGTCGTACACGAGGAACACCGCGGTGCGCAGCAGCCGGCCGGCGGAGGCGGTCACGAACTCCTCGAACGTGATCTCCGCCCCGCGGACCTCCCGCGCGTTCACCGTGAACAGACCGCACCTACTCCGGCAGCCGGGACGGGACGGGCGTCGGCGCGAGCGGCGGGCGCTGATCCGGCACGGTCCTCGTGGGCGCGGGGACGGGCCGGGACGACGGCGGCTCGGCCGGCGGCACGCACCGTACCGGCGGCTCCGACGGCCCGCGCCCGTCGGCCGAAGGCGGCACGGCCGAAGGAGTCGGGCGGGCCTGTTCGGGAAGGCGCGGCGGCTGCGGCTTCACCGACGACGGCGTGGGACGCGGCGCCGGCTCGGTCACGGAGGGCGCCGGCACCGGAGGCGACGTGGGCTCGGCGGGACGCGGCACCGCGGTCGGCGGGGCAGGCCTGGCCGTGGGAGTCGGCTCCGCCGGGCGCGGCACCGCAGTGGACGGCACGGGCCTGGTCGTGGGAGCGGGTTCGGCCGGGCTCGGCACGGCGGTAGGCGGTGCGGGCCGTGCCGTCGAGGCGGGCGGCCTGGTGGGTTCGACGGTCCGGGTGGGGCACGGAACCGGGGCGGGGGTGGCGGTGCGCCCGTCGGACCGCGCTGCGACCTGCCGCGTCTGCATGGGCGTCTCGTCGGGGGCGGCGGCCAGCCACAGCCCGGCCGTCAGCGCGCCGATGCCGCCTATGCCGGTCACCGCGAGCACCAACCGGCGGCGCGGACGCTTGTCGATCATGTCGCTCCTCGGGGGGACGTTTCCGTACACCCCTTCAACCCCCGCCCCGGGCCCCGCGGTTGTCACGGCCGCGGAATTTCTCGCGGGCGCCGGACTCCCGGGGCCGGGCGGCGGCGGCGCGTCAGAGCGAACCGGCGGTGGCCAGCGCCCCTGGCAGCAGCTCGGCCAGCGCCCGGAACGCCCGGCCGCGGTGGCTGATCGCGTCCTTCTCGTCCGGCGACAGCTCGGCGGTGGTGCGGGTGTCGTTCTCCGGGACGAAGATCGGGTCGTAGCCGAAGCCGCCCGTGCCGCGCGGCGCGCGGATCACATGGCCGTGCATGCGTCCCTCGACGACATGCTCGGCGCCGCCGGGCACGACCAGCGCGGCGGCGCACACGAAATGCGCGCCGCGGTGCTCGTCGCCGACATCGCCGAGCTGGTCGAGGAGCAGGCCGAGGTTGGCGCGGTCCTTGTCGGCTGCGGTGTCGCCGAACCGGCCCGACCAGCGGGCCGACAGCACGCCGGGCATGCCGTTGAGGGCGTCCACGCACAGACCCGAGTCGTCGGCCACGGCGGCCAGCCCGGTGTGGGCGGCGATCGCGCGGGCCTTCAGCAGCGCGTTCCCCTCGAAGGTCAGCTCGGTCTCGGGCACCTCGGGAGCGTCGGGGAAGGCGTCCAGCCCGGCCACCTCGATGCCCTGGCCGGTGAGGATGCGGTCAAGCTCGGCGATCTTGGCCTTGTTGCGGGAGGCGAGGACGATTCTGCCTCCGCCCGATGGCTCCGCCACCGGCCGCCCCACCTTGGTCATCGGCCGAGGACCTCGCTCTGCATCCGGGTCAGGTCGGCGCAGCCGCCGGCCGCCAGGTCGAGCAGCGCGTCCAGCTCGGCGCGGTCGAACGGGGCGCCCTCCGCGGTGCCCTGGACCTCGACGAAACGACCGTCGCCGGTGCACACGACGTTCATGTCGGTCTCGGCGGCGACGTCCTCCTCGTAGCAGAGGTCGAGCAGGGGCTGCCCGCCGACCACGCCGACGCTGACGGCCGACACCGAGGCCACCAGCGGGTCACCCTTGCACATGCCGCGCTTGCGCATCCACTCGACCGCGTCCGCCAGCGCCACGTACGCGCCCGTGATCGCGGCGGTGCGGGTGCCGCCGTCGGCCTGCAGCACGTCGCAGTCGAGCTGGACGGTGTTCTCCCCGAGCGCCTTGAAGTCGAGGCAGGCCCGGACGGACCGGCCGATCAGCCGGGAGATCTCCTGGGTGCGGCCGCCCAGCCGGCCCTTCACCGACTCCCGGTCGTTGCGGGTGTTGGTGGCGCGGGGCAGCATCGCGTACTCGGCGGTGACCCAGCCCATCCCGCTGTCGCGGCGCCAGCGGGGCACCGAGTCCTGCACGGAGGCGGCGCACAGCACCCGCGTGCCGCCGAACTCGACCAGCACCGAACCCTCGGCGTGGTCGAGCCAGCCGCGCTGGAAGCGGACAGGACGAAGCTGGTCGGGAGCACGATCATCGGGACGGGCCATGCGCTCAAGCCTAGTCCCCCGGGCACCCCCGCCCGGCACGTCCGGCGCCCGCCGGAACCCGCCCGAAAGCGGCATGATCTCACGTTCGGTGGCTATTAATGACGGTGAGTCACGACGGGGGGACCCATTCGATGAACAGGTACATCGCCGAGGGGGCGGGCACCGCGCTGCTGGTGTTCATGGCCGTCGGCAGCGCGGTGTTCGGATTGGCCCAGATCGGCACGCTCGGGGTGGCGCTGGCGTTCGCGTTCGTGCTGCTGGGGCTGGCGTACGCGATCGGCCCGGTGTCGGGCGCGCACGTGAACCCGGCGATCACGCTGGGGATGCTGGTGGCGCGGCGGATCACTCCGGTCGACGCCGGCGTCTACATCGCCGCGCAGGTCGTGGGCGGGATCGTCGGGATGGCGCTGATCCGGCTGGTGGCGGCGGTGGGCGGCGCGACGATGCAGGTGAACGGCGCCAACAGCTACGGGGAGAAGATCAACGCGGGCGGGGCCTTCATCCTGGAGGTGCTCCTGACCTTCATGCTGGTGCTGGTGTTCCTGATGGTGACCCGGAACAACGACGTCTACGGCTTCGACGGGCTGGCGTACGGCCTCACCCTGGGCCTGGTGCATCTCATCGGCGTCCCGCTGACCGGCACCTCGGTCAACCCGGCCCGCTCGATCGGCCCGGCGCTGTTCGGCGGGACCACGCCGATGGCCCAGCTGTGGCTGTTCATCCTCGCCCCGCTGATCGGCGGGGCGCTGGCGGCGCTGGCCGAGCCGTACCTGCGCACCTTCAAGGAGCGGACCCCCAACGAACCCGCCGCCGGCGACCGCGCCCCCGGCCGCCCGGACGAGGGTGCGGACGGCCGCGCCTGACGAGGCGCGGTCAGAGGTCGTACGACAGGCCCACGTGGGCCAGCGCGATCTCGCCGCCGAAGCCGCTGGCCTTGGCCTCCATGAGCGAGCGCTGGGCATCGTTCCACGGCACCAGATGGGTGAGGACGAGCCGGCCGACCTCCGCCCGGGCGGCGTGCTCGCCCGCCTCCCGCGCGGTCAGGTGCAGGTCGTCGGGCAGGTCGGGCTGGGTCAGGAACGACGCCTCGCACAGGAACAGGTCGGCGCCCCGGGCCAGCTCGACCAGGTGCGACGAGGGCCCGGTGTCACCGGAGTAGGCCACCACCCGGTCGCCGTACTCGATCCGGAACGCGAACGCCTCCACCGGATGCGGCATCAGCGCCGTCGTCACCCGGAACGGCCCGATCTCGTACGGGCCGCGGCGCAGCGTGTGGAAGTCGAAGGTCCCCGACATGCCCGGCTCGGGCTCCAGGTCGTAGGCCCGCGCCATCCGCTGCGGGGTGCCGGCGGGGCCGTGCACCGGGATCCGCGGCAGCGGCCCGGACGGGCAGTAGGTGCGCGCCACCCAGTACCCGCACAGGTCGAGGCAGTGATCGGCGTGCAGGTGGGACAGGCAGATCGCGTCGATGTCGTACAGCGGCTGGAAGCGCTGCAGCGTGCCCAGCGCCCCGTTTCCCAGGTCGAGCAGCAGGGAGTACCCCTCGGCCTGGATCAGATAGCAGGACGCGGGGCTCTCCGGCCCCGGGAAGCTGCCGGAGCAGCCGATCACAGTGACCCGCACGCTCACTCCTCCTCTTGTGTCCCCGAGGAATCAGGTGGTCAGAGCCCCCCTGGGGGCGGACCCCCAGACCCCCCGGGCTTCGCCCGAAAACCGGTGAGGGGCCCCCCTGGGGGCAGACCCCCAGACCCCCCGGGCTTCGCCCGAAAACCGGTGAGGGGCCCCCCTGGGGGCAGACCCCCAGACCCCCCGGGCTTCGCCCGAAAAGCGGTGAGGGGCCCCCCTGGGGGCGGACCCCCAGACCCCCCGGGCTTCGCCCGAAAACCGGTGAGAGCCTCCTCTGGGGGCGGACCCCCAGACCCCCCGGGCTTCGCCCGAAAACCGGTGAGAGCCTCCTCTGGGGGCGGCCCCCCAGACCCCCCGGGCTTCGCCCGAAAACCGGTGAGGGGCCCCCCTGGGGGCAGACCCCCAGACCCCCCGGGCTTCGCCCGAAAACCGGTGAGAGCCTCCTCTGGGGGCGGACCCCCAGATCTCCCGGGCTTCGTCCGGAAAGCGGCGGGAGCCTTACTCTCGGCGGCCTCGACCAGACCGATCTCCGGCCCCAGGAAACGGCGGCCGAGCGCGGCGAACACGGCTGGGTCCCCGGTCGCGCGGAACCGGTGCGCGGGCGGCGGCAGCGCCTCCGCGCGGGCCAGCCCCTCGTCGTGCAGCACGCGGTAGACGTCCTTGGCGGTCTCGTCGGCACTTGAGACCAGTGTGACCCCGTCTCCCACGACATACGAGATCACGCCGGTTAGCAATGGGTAGTGGGTGCAGCCGAGGATGAGGGTGTCGCACCCGGCGTCGACGATCGGGGCGAGGTAGTCGCGGGCGTCGTCCAGGAGTTCCTCGCTCATCGTGACGCCGGACTCGACGTACTCGACGAAGCGCGGGCAGGCGGCGGCGACCAGGTCGATGTGCGGGGCGGCGGCGAAGGCGTCCTCGTAGGCCCGGCTGGTCACGGTCGCCCTGGTGGCGATCAGGCCGACCTTGCCGTTGCGGGTGGCGCGCGCGGCGCGGCGGGTGGCCGGGTTGATCACCTCGACGACCGGCACGTCGTAGCGTTCGCGGGCGTCGCGCAGCATCGCCGAGCTGGCGCTGTTGCACGCGATGACCAGCATCTTGACGCCCTCGGCGACCAGCTCGTCCAGCATCTCCAGCGCGAACGCCCGGACCTGGGCGATCGGCCGCGGCCCGTACGGCTGGCGGGCCGAGTCGCCGAGGTAGACCACCGGTTCGTTCGGCAGCTGGTCGAGGATGGCGCGGGCGACGGTCAGTCCGCCGAAACCGCTGTCGAAGATGCCGATCGGAGCCTCGGCCAGACCGGCTTGTGCCGGAGAGTCTGGGAGGTCGCCCTCCCAGAAAGAATCTGACATGGTCCACAAGGCTAGGCGAGATCCCGCCGTACAGGCGCGTCATGCGTCGTACATCACACGGTCACACGACTGAAACCGGCATCATTCGCCCGGCGCTGTGGCGGACGGCACGTTCGCCGGTAACGGGTCGATCAACACCAGGTCAGGGCCCGATCACGCGGGACCGGTGCTTCTTTACGAACCGCACTGGGGTGTGGACGAGGCGGGGGTCAGGAGCGGCCGGCGCGGGCGATCTGCCGGCCCTGCGCGACCAGGCGTCCGGCCGAGTCCCACACCTCGACCTCCTCGTCGAACCAGCCGCCGGCCATGAGCCGTCCGTTGCCGTGCAGGGCCAGCGGGCCGGGCGCCGGCACCGCGCGCATGTGCCAGGTCAGCTCGACGGTCGGGGCCCAGCCGCGGGTGCCCAGGTTGAGCGAGACCGGGGGCAGCGCGTCCACCGCGACGGCGAGCGCGTAGGGGTCCGGGTCGTAGGGGTCGGCGAACTCGAACCACGCCCTGATCTCGGGACGGCCGCTGGGCTGCCCGTCCAGCCAGCCCATGGTCCCGGGGTCGAAGCGCATGTCGACCTGGTCGGCGAAGCCGCGGCCGGAGTCGGGGTTCGTCGACCCCAGGCACTCCTCGCGCGGCGGCAGCGCGGGCGCGGGCGGCGCCCCGGCCCAGGCCGGCTCGATGTCCGGTTCGAGGGTGCCGGTGGTGATCAGCGCCTCCACCAGCGTCTCGCCGTCGCGGACGAGGGCGACCCGGGACGTGGCGGCGGTGCGCCCGCTCTTGCGGGTGTCGACCAGGACCTCGGCCGGTCCGGCCTTGGTCATCCGCAGGAAGGCGGCGGCGGTGGAGATCGGGTGCGCGTGCGGTGAGACGTCCACGGCGGCGCGGGCCAGCACGGCCAGCAGGTAGCCGCCGTTGAGGGCCTGGCCGATGGCGAAGCCGCCGTCGAGATCGACCGCGTACCGCCCCTCGGCCAGCCGCCTGATCGCGATCGCGTCCCCGAACCTGCTCATCCGCACACTCCGGACGCCGGTCGCGGGACCCGGCCCGCGGGCGGGCCGGGTCCCCCGAAACTTCCTAGAATCGCGTTCGAGTATGCCGTCCGGTTCCGCGATCTTGCAATGCGCCCCCCGGTCACGGCCGGTCAGGCCCAGAGCTGGCCTTCGAGGCGGGCCTCGGCCTCCTCCAGGGTGCCGCCGTACGCGCCGGTGGACAGGTACTTCCAGCCGCCGTCGGCCACGATGAAGACGATGTCGGCCCGCTCACCGGCCTTGGCCGCCTTGGCCGCCATGCCCTGCGCGGCGTGCAGCGCCCCGCCGGTGGAGATGCCGGCGAAGATGCCCTCCTGCTCCAGCAGCTCGCGGGTGCGGCGCAGCGCGTCCCGCGACCCCACGGAGAACCGGGTGGTCAGCACCGACTCGTCGTACAGCTCGGGGATGAACCCCTCATCGATGTTGCGCAGCCCGTAGACCAGCTCCCCGTACCGGGGCTCGGCCGCCACGACCTTGACGCCGGGCACCCGCTCGCGCAGGAAGCGGCCGACGCCCATCAGCGTGCCGGTGGTGCCGAGGCCGGCCACGAAATGCGTGACCGACGGCAGGTCCTCCAGGATCTCCGGGCCGGTCGTCTCGTAGTGCGCCATCGCGTTGGCCTCGTTCCCGTACTGGTACAGCATCACCCAGTCGGGGTTCTCGGCGGACAGCCGCTTGGCCACGCGGACGGCCTCGTTGGAGCCGCCGGCCGCCGGGGAGGAGATGATCTCCGCCCCCCACATCTCCAGCAGCTGGCGGCGCTCGGCCGAGGTGTTCTCCGGCATCACGCAGACCATCCGGTAGCCGCGCAGCTTCGCGACCATGGCCAGGGAGATGCCGGTGTTACCGGAGGTGGGCTCCAGGATCGTGCAGCCCGGGCTCAGCAGCCCGTCCTTCTCCGCCTTGTCGATCATCCAGAAGGCGGGCCGGTCCTTCACCGAACCGGTGGGATTGCGGTCCTCCAGTTTGGCCCACAGCCGCACCTCGGGGCTCGGTGACAACCGGGGCAGGCCGACCAGCGGGGTACGGCCCAAAGATTCCAGCAGCGAGTCGAAACGCATGTCGGCACGGGCCCCGGCTCAGCCGCCGGCGACGGCCGGGAGGATGGTGACGCTGTCGCCGTCGGACACCTCGGTCTCCAGACCGCCGAGGAAGCGCACGTCCTCGTCGTTGAGGTAGACGTTGACGAACTTGCGCAGGCCCTTCTCGTCCACCAGCCGGCCGCGCAGGCCGGGGTGCCGGACGTCCAGGTCCGAGATGAGCTCGTCGAGCGTGCCGCCCTTGCCTTCGACGGCCTTGGCACCGCCGGTGAGGTTGCGCAGGATCGTCGGGATCCGGACCTCGATCGCCATCGCGAAGATCTCCTTCAGGTCGTACGGGCTCCCCGCCCACGGCATGTCAACAGGGCGGGGCGCGGGGGAATTCCGGGCGGGATCGTGCGTCAGCGACAGTCGTAGACGACCTCGGCGCGCGAGTGGCCGAACAGGAAGCTCTGCACGGGCGGCACGGCGCTCGCCGGATCCGATGACCTGCGCGCGGAGGCACAGCGAACACCGCCCGGGCGCCCGGCGCCCGCCCGCTCCTCGCTCCTCCGCATGACCGTCAGTTTACCGGCCCCGCGGGGCCCCGCCCCGTCCGGCCTCGGCCCGGCGGCGCGAGCGTCGCAGGTCACAGCGGCCAGGCCTGCCACGCAGGCCGCCTCCGTCACACGGGCCGTTTGAATCACTCGTACGCCTCGACGATGACGACCTCTTCCTCCACCGGGTCGCCGTCCACCAGACGGTAGGACCGGAACTCCACCTCGTGCGGGTCGCGGGTGGAGACGATCACCCGGTGGACGCGCGGGTCGGCCAGCGAGGAGCGCAGGTAGCCGATGTCGGTCCGGGACGGGTAGGCCTCGGTCGAGGTGTGCGAGTGGTAGTGGACGATCATCTCCTCGTCGTTGTCGTCCATCTCCCGGGTCACCTGGAGCCACTCCGCCGAGTCGAAGTTGTGGTAGGTCGGCGACCGCTCGGCGTTGGTCATCGAAATGAACCGGGTGGGCCGGTCCGACCCCTCCGGCCCGGCCACGATCCCGCATGCCTCGTCCGGATGGTCCGCGCGCGCATGCGCGATGATCTTGTCAACCAGGGCACGTTCGATCGTCAGCATGCTCCGAAGGCTACCTTCAGCCCACCTCGCGGCCCCCCGTGGGCAGCCACGATTCCCGGCGGCCGGGACGATCAGCGCGCGTGCTCCTCGATCGTCACGCCCGGCGCCCGTTCCAGGCCGGTGTCGCGGAGCATCCCGGCCAGCCGCGGCGACACCCCGCGCAGCAGGAGCTGGCGCTGCCGGCCGCCGCTGGTGCGCCCGGCCTCCACGGCGCGGCGCAGGCCCTCCTCGTCGCACGCCGCGACACCGGACATCTCCAGGCAGACCAGCCCGGCTCCCGGCGGCAGCAGCGCCAGGACCCGGTCGAGCGCGGGACGGGTGGCGGCGTCGAGCCTGCCGGACAGCGCCAGGCCCGGCGGGCCGAACAGCGGCGCGGCCCGCAGCCTGCCGTCGTCGTAGAGGTCGTCGGCGCGGACGCGGGCGCGGTGCCAGGACTCCAGCTCCTCCAGCCGGACGGCGTCGAACCGGCCCCGGTCGTACTGGCAGAGGATCATCGCCTGGGGGCGGGTGGTGCGGAAGACCTCGGCGATACGGCGCTCGCACGCGGCGAACCGCTCGGCCGCCTCCTCGTCCGCGAGGGTCTCGGCGTCCGCGGCGGCGCGTCCCGCCCCGCCTCCGGCCCCGTCGCCAGCTCCGCCCGCCTCGCCGGGCGCCGCCGCTCCCGCCGCGGTGTCGGCGTCCAGCCGGCCCGGCCACGTCAGCGGGCGCTCCCCGGTCAGCCGGACGCCCCGGTAGCCCTGCACCAGCGCCAGCTCGATCTCCGTCGCGATCAGGCCCATCAGCTCGTCGGGGTCGTAGCCGCCGGTGGCCTTGGCGACCTCGGCGACGGTCCGTACGACCAGGCGGCCGCTCTCCAGCGCGCGGCCCGGATCGAGCGCCGCCGGGCGCGGGGGCTCCGCGTCCGCGAAGGGCTCCAGCCGGGCGGGCACGGGACGCAGGCAGGGCGGGAGAACGTCGTGGGAGTCCTGCTCCGCCACGTAGACGATCTTGTGTCCGGCGGCCAGCCCGCCCCGCACGTACGCCAGCAGGACCGCGCGCCGCTCGTCGGCGTGCGCGTACGGCAGGCAGAGATGGTCGCCGAGCTCCATCCGGCCGACCGCCTCGCCGACCCCAGAGAACGCCATAGTGATCAACGTACCAACACCCAAAGCGACCAGGTCAGGACATTGTGTAGTAATCAACAAGGGCGGGTGGCCGGAGACGGCCATCGGTTCGCCCCGCGACCGGCGCATCGCGCACGGTCACCGCCCTGCGCGCACGGTCACCGGCCGACGCGCACCGTCACCGGCAAGCGACACGTCCACCGGACCGCGCGGACGTTCACCGCCGCGCCATCACCAGATCGCGCGGACGAGGCTCTCCTGCAACATGGTCAGCCAGTCGTAGGCGGCGAACATCGCGGTGCGCGGATCGCGCGGATCCAGCCGCGCCGCCTCCTCGTACCACTCCTCGGTGATCTCCAGCCGCGTGCCCAGCGCCAGGCGCACGTCGTTCAGCGCCCGCAGCCACGCCTGCGCCTGATCCCGGTCGAGCACCGTCTCCGCGCCCTTGGAGGTCACCTCGCCCAGCGAGGCCAGCACGGTGTTCGCGGCCTCCCGCTTGCCGTCGCGCAGCCCCATCTCGGTGTAGCGGCGGAACTCCCCGGCCGCCTCCCCGTCCTCGCGGTAGGCGTCCGGGAACAGCCGCGCCAGCACCGGATCCTCCGGCTTGGTCGCCTTGTCGGAGATGCCCACCGCGGCCAGCTCGTCACCGGCGTCCGGCCCGTCGCCCAGCAACTCCAGCAACTGCTCCATCAGCGCCCGGACGAGCGCGGCCTCCTCGGCCTCCAGCCGGATCCGGACGCCCTTGCCCTCCTGCTCGACACTGCTCATCGCCGCTCTCAGCCCCGTCCCACTCGGCTCCGCCCCATCGGCCGCGCCCGTTCGCGCGTCCAGGGGACGGCTAGTCGTCGCGTTTCACCGTCGCCCACAGGCCATAGGAGTGGAGGATCTCCACATCGCGCTCCATCTCCTCGCGGGTGCCGTTGGCGACCACCGCGCGGCCCTTGTGGTGGACGTCCAGCATGAGCTTCTCCGCCTTCGCCTTGGGGTAGCCGAACACGGTCTGGAACACGTACGTCACGTACGACATCAGGTTGATCGGGTCGTTCCACACGATGGCCAGCCACGGCCGGTCGGCGCTCTGGTCCTCCCCGACGTCCGGCCGTTCCAGCTCGACCGGTGCCGGTGCCGTGCTCATCGGCCCGCTCCGCTCGCGCCCGTCATCTTCTCGCGACCGTCCCTTCCCCGCCGAGTCCGTGCGCCCACCGCACCGATGCTATTCGCCCCGTGCCGTCCCGAGTTGGCCAGTGTGGTGGCCTGCACGTCCATGGTGCCCGCAGTGGGCCGTAGGGTTCCACTTGTGGACCATGGCGACCTTGGCGGCGGCACGGCGCTGCTGACCGACCAGTACGAGCTGACCATGCTGCAGGCCGCGCTGAGCAGCGGGACCGCTGGGCGCCGCGCGGTCTTCGAGGTGTTCGCGCGGAGCCTTCCCGCCGGGCGGCGCTACGGCGTCGTCGCGGGCACCGGGCGGCTGCTGGACGCGATCGAGTCGTTCGTCTTCGACGGGCCCGCGCTGGAGTTCCTGACCTCCCGCGGCATCGTGGACGAGCCCACCGCGGAATGGCTGGAGGCGTTCCGTTTCTCCGGGAACATCTGGGGCTACCCCGAGGGCGAGTGCTATTTCCCGGAATCGCCGATCCTGGTGGTGGAGGGCACGTTCGCCGAGGCCGTGCTGCTGGAGACGCTGTCGCTGTCCATCCTCAACCACGACTGCGCGATCGCGTCGGCGGCGTCCCGGATGGTGCAGGCCGCCCAGGGCCGGCCGCTGATCGAGATGGGCTCGCGCCGCACCCACGAGAGGGCCGCGGTCGCCTCCGCGCGCGCCGCGTACATCGCCGGGTTCGCCACCACGTCCAGCCTGGAGGCGGGCCGCCGGTACGGGGTGCCCACGGCGGGGACCAGCGCGCACGCGTTCACGCTGCTGCACGACAGCGAGCGGCACGCGTTCAAGGCGCAGCTGGCCTCGCTCGGCGAGAGCACGACCCTGCTGGTCGACACCTACGACGTCGAGCGTGCGGTGCGCGCCGCCGTGGAGCTGGCGGGGCCGTCGCTCGGCGCGGTGCGGATCGACAGCGGCGACCTGGGCGTGATGGCCCGGCAGGTGCGCGACCAGCTCGACGCGCTGGGCGCCCGCGACACCCGCATCGTCGTCACCGGCGACCTGGACGAGTACGGCATCGCCGCGCTGGCCGCCGCGCCCGTCAACGGCTACGGCGTCGGCACGTCCCTGGTCACCGGCTCGGGGGCGCCCACCGCGTCGCTGGTCTACAAGCTGGTGGCGCGCGCCGACGGGCCCGACGGCGACGCGCCGATGCGGGCGGTCGCCAAGCGGTCCACGGGCAAGCCGACGCGCGGCGGCCGCAAGTCCGCGGTGCGCCGCCTGGACGCGCACGGCACCGCGTACGCCGAGGTGGTCACCACGGGCGAGCCGACGCCGGGGCCGCGCGACCGGGTGCTGCTCGCCCCGCTGGTGCGCGACGGCGTCGTGATCGGCCGCGAACCGCTGGAGCAGGCACGGGAGCGGCACGCGCGGGCGCTGCGCGAGCTGCCGCCGACCGCGCTCCAGCTCTCCAAGGGCTCGCCCGCGATCCCGACCGAATTCGTCCCCGGCGGGCCGCGCCCGCTGGGGTAGCGTCGATCGGTGTCCGGGCACAATCGGGGAAACCTGATCAAGGAGTGGTCATGGGCAAGGCTCTGATCATCGTGGACGTGCAGAACGATTTCTGCGAGGGCGGTTCGCTGGCCGTCGCGGGCGGTGCCGGGGTGGCCTCGGCCATTTCGGCGTACATCGCGGACCATCGGTCCGAGTACGCGCACATCGTGGCGACCCGGGACTTCCACCTCGACCCCGGCGGGCACTTCTCCGAGACCCCCGACTTCGTCGCCAGCTGGCCGCCGCACTGCGTGATCGGCACCGAGGGCGCCGATTTCCACCCCAACCTGTCGCTGGGCCCGATCGAGGCGGTGTTCAGCAAGGGCCGGGAGACGGCCGCCTACAGCGGGTTCGAGGGCATGACCGACCGGGACGAGACCCTGGTCGAGTGGCTGCGCGACCGCGGCGTCGACCATGTCGACATCGTCGGGATCGCCACCGACCACTGCGTGCGCGCCACCGCGATCGACGCCGCCCGCGCCGGGCTCGGCACGACCGTGCTGCTCGGCCTCACCGCGGGCGTGTCCGCGGAGACCACCGAACGGGCGCTGGACGAGCTGCGCTCGGAGGGCGTCGCCCTGGCCGGGACGCCGGTGCTTAACGGCTGACCGTGCACGCCCCCCAGCGGCCGGAGCGGCGCCCGACGGTGATCGTCGTCGGGGCTCAGGTCTCGTCCGCGGGACGCGGGTGGTCGCCGCCGCGGATCTGGTCGACGGCGTGCGCGAGCACCCCTCCCAGCACGGCCATCCCGTCCCGGACGCCGCCGGTCGAACCGGGCAGGTTGACGATCAGGGTCCGCCCGGCGACCCCGGCCAGACCGCGCGACAGGATCGCGGCGGGCACCTTGTCCCGCCCCTCCAGCCGGATCGCCTCGGCGATCCCGGGGACCTCCCGCTCGATCACCCTCCGGGTCATCTCCGGGGTCTCGTCGGTCGGGGTGAGGCCGGTGCCGCCCGAGGTCACCACGGCGTCGTAGCCCTGCCCGACGGCGTCCCGCAGCACCTCCAGGACCGGCTCGCCGTCGGGGACGACCACCGGGCCGTCCACCTGGCAGCCGAGGTCCTCCAGCAGCTCCACCAGCACGGGGCCGGACTTGTCGGCGTAGATCCCGGCGGCGGCCCGGTTGGAGACCGTGACCGCCATGACCCGCGGCAGCCGGGCCCCGCCCGCGTCAGCCGCCACGGCGCCACACCCCCGTCTTCCCGCCGGTCTTCTCCTCCACCCGCACGTCGGTGACCACGGCGCCCGGGTCGAGCGCCTTCACCATGTCGATCAGCGCGAGCGCGGCCACCGTCACCGAGGTCAGCGCCTCCATCTCCACACCCGTCCGGTCGGCGGTGCGCACCACCGCGGTGATCCCGACCCCGGTGTCGGTCACCTTCAGGGTCACCTCGACGCCGTGCAGCGCGATCGGATGGCACAGCGGGACCAGGTCGGGCGTCCGCTTGGCCGCCATGATCCCGGCGATCCGCGCCACCGACAGCGCGTCGCCCTTGGGCACGTCCCCGGCGCGCAGCGCGGCGACCGTCCCGGCGGCCAGCCGGACGAACCCGGTGGCCGTCGCGGTCCGCGTCGAGACGTCCTTGGCGGAGACGTCGACCATCCGCGCCGCGCCCGCCGAGTCCAGATGGGTGAACTCCGAACCTAGGCTCATGACGGCAACCTCATCACATCGACGTGGGAGCCGGCGGGGACCGCCTCGACGTCCTCGGGCAGGACGATGAGCGCGTCCGCCGTCGACAGCGACTGCAACTGGTGCGACCCCTGCCCCTCGGCCGGCGTCACCGAGTAGGTGCCGCGATGGTACGACAGCCGCCCGCGCATGAAGTGCCGCAGCCCGGCCGGGGACCTGACGTCCTCGGTGATCACGGCGCCGACGGCCGGCAGCGGCTCGGGCGGCAGGCCCTGCATGGCGCGCAGCGCGGGCCGTACGAAGACCTGGAACGAGACGTAGGCGCTCACCGGGTTCCCCGGCAGCGTGAAGATCGGCGTGCCGTCCAGCAGCCCGAACCCCTGCGGCTTGCCCGGACGCATCCGGACCTTGCTGAACACCACCGGCCCGCCGGCGCCCTGCGCGGTGAAGACCTCCTTCACCACGTCCCGGGCGCCCATCGACACGCCGCCGGAGGTGACGATCGCGTCGGCGCGGGCGAGCTGGTCCTCGATCGTCTCGCGGACCTTCTCCGGCTCGTCCCCGACGGTCTCCTGCCGGAAGGCGACCGCGCCCGCCTCCATCGCGGCGGCCGTCAGCATGAAGCTGTTGGAGTCCCAGATCTCGCCGGGCGCCAGCGGCGAGCCCGGCTCGCGCAGCTCGGTGCCCGTGGACAGCACCACCACGCGCGGCCGGGGCCGTACCACGACGCGGGCGCGGCCGACCGCCGCCAGCATGCCCAGTTGCGCCGCGCCCAGCCGGGTGCCCGCCTCCGCCACGACCTGGCCGGCGAGGACGTCCTCGCCGGCCCGCCGGATGTAGTGCCCGGGCGGCGCCGGACGGGTGATCCGCACGGTGGCGGTGCCGCCGTCGGTCCACTCCACCGGGATGACCGCGTCCGCCCCGGCGGGCATGGGCGCGCCGGTCATGATCCGGGCGGTCAGCCCGGGCCGGATCGCCGACACCCCCGGGTCGCCCGCCGCGATGTCGCCGATCACCGGTAGCACCGCGGGATCGGCCTCGCTGGCCGCGGCCACGTCGGCCGCGACCACCGCGTACCCGTCCATCGCCGAGTTGTCGAAGGGCGGCAGCGGCACCGGCGCCTCCACCGGCTCGGCCAGGACCGCGCCCCGCGCCTCCAGCAGGGCCAGGTTCAGGGGCGGCACCACCGGCACGGCGGCCAGGATGTCCGCGAGATGCTCGTCGACCGTTCTCATGCCCACGGTTCCCCAGTGTGGCGTGCCGTCACGACTCCTCGGAGGTCTCCACGCCGTGCCGCGCCACGAAGTCGCGGAGCCACGGCATGAACTCCGGCGCCAGGTCGGGCCGCTCGGAGGCGAACTGCACGACCGTCCGCAGGTACTCCAGTTTATTGCCGGTGTCGTAGCGGCGGCCGCGGAACTTCACGCCGTAGACGGTGCCGCCGTCCTCGACGGGGATGTCGGCGAGGGTGCGCAGCGCGTCGGTCAGCTGGATCTCGCCGCCGCGCCCGGGCGGGGTCTTCTCCAGGACGTCGAAGACCGCGGGGTCGCAGACGTACCGGCCGATGATGATCCAGTTGCTGGGGGCCTCGCCGGCGGGCGGCTTCTCCACCAGGTCGGTGATCTTGACGACGTCGTCCTCGCCGGTGCCCTCGATGGCGGCGCAGCCGTAGGCGGACACCTGGTCGGGCTCCACCTCCATGAGCGCCACCACGCTGCCGCCGTGCCGCCGCCGCACCTCGATCATGCGGGTGAGCAGCTGGTCGCGGGCGTCGATCATGTCGTCGCCGAGCAGCACCGCGAACGGCTCGTTCCCCACGTGCTGGCGGGCGCAGTACACCGCGTGGCCCAGGCCGCGCGGGTCGCCCTGCCGGACGTAGTGCATGATGGCCAGGTCGCTGGACTCGCGGACGGCGCCGAGACGCTGCTCGTCGCCCTTGGCGCGCAGCGCCTCCTCCAGCTCGTAGGCCCGGTCGAAGTGGTCCTCGATGGACCGCTTGCTCCGGCCTGTGATCATCAAGACGTCGGTGAGTCCGGCGGCGACCGCCTCCTCGACGACGTACTGGATCGCCGGTTTGTCGACGACGGGCAGCATTTCCTTGGGGGTCGCCTTGGTGGCGGGCAAGAATCGGGTACCGAGGCCGGCCGCCGGGACGACCGCCTTGAGAACAGGTTCGAAGTCGGCCATGAACAGACCTTAGTCACCTCGGAGGAGCGCAGCGTGCAGCAGATCGCCCCCAAGACCGGCCTCCGCGCGGAACTGCTGGCAGCGCGGGCGGCCATGGAGCCGGAGGCGCGGGCCGCGGCGGCGCGCTCGCTCCGCGACGCGCTGCTCGGCGTGCCGGAGCTGGAAATGGCCGGGACGGTAGCGGCATATGTGTCGATCGGGACGGAGCCGGACACCCGCGGCCTGCTGTTCGCGTTGTGGAAGCGCGGGACATATGTGCTGCTCCCGAGGCTGCTGCCGGACGGCGACCTGGACTGGGCGTCCTACGAGGGCCCCGACTCGCTGGCCCCCGGGCAGCGCGGCCTGCTGGAGCCGACCGAGCCCGCGCGGGGACCGGACGCGGTGGCGAGCGCCGACGTCGTGCTGGCCCCGGCGCTCGCCGTCGACCGCGCCGGGGTGCGGCTCGGGCGCGGCGGCGGGTCCTACGACCGGGCGCTGGCCAGAGTCGGTCCGGCGATCCTGACCGTCGGTCTGGTATACGACGGCGAGCTGGTCGACCGGCTGCCCGCCGAGCCGCACGACCGGCACGTGCGGGCGGCCGTGACACCGTCCGAGGGCCTGGTCCGCTTCGCCTGAGCCCCCGTCCGGGTGTCCGGGGATCGCCTGGAAGATTCTGGTTTCCGGCCGGATCTAGAGTGACACCCTCCCGGCCGCCCCTTACATCCCGGAGGTCTCAGATGACGGCACCGTGGCGGATCCTCACCCTCGCCCCGATCGGCGAGGAGCTGATGAGCGGGCTGCTGGCGCCGCTCGGCGACGCGGTGGAGCTGCTCTTCCCCGCCACCCGGGACCGGGACGGCCTGTTCGCCGCGCTCCCGGGCGCCGAGCTGATCGTCTCCGACTTCACCGGGCTGCTGCGGCTGGACGCCGAGGCGGTGGCCGCGGCGCCGCGGCTGGCGTTCGTGCAGACCCCCAGCGTGGGGACCGATTCCGTGGACGCCGCCGCGCTCGCCGCCGCGGGCGTCCCGGTGGCCAACACCGCCGGCGCCAACGCCCGCGCGGTCGCGGAGTGGGCGGTCGGCGCGGCGTTCGCGCTCTGCCGCCACCTGGTGCCGGCCGACCGGGGCGTGCGCGAGGGCGGGTGGCCGCAGATGGAGCTGCTGTCGCGCGGGGCCCGCGAGATCCACACCCAGCGGGTGGGGATCGTGGGGTTCGGCCCGATCGGGGTGGAGGCGGCCCGGCTGTTCGGGGCGCTGGGCTGCGCGGTGTCGTACTGGTCGCGGCGGCGCCGTCCGGAGGCTTCGGCGACCTACCGGGAGCTGGACGACCTGCTGGCCTGCTCGGACATCCTCGTGCTGGCGCTGCCGCTGACCCCGGACACGGCCGGGCTGCTGGACGCGGGACGGCTGGCGCTGCTGCCGGAGAAGGCGCTGCTGGTGAACGTGGCGCGCGGCGGGATCGTCCCGGACGCCGCGATCCTGGAGGCGCTGGAGTCGGGACGGCTGGCCGGGGCCGCGCTGGACGTGTTCGAGGAGGAGCCGCCGCCCGCGGGCCATCCGCTGCGCTCGCACGAGAACGTTCTGCTGTCGCCGCATGTCGCGAGCGGAACCGGGCAGGCGCAGATCAACGTGATCTCGGCGGTGCGGGACAACATCGGAGCGGCGGTCACCGGACGCCCTGTGACAAATGTCGTAAACGGGATGGATCCGCAGGTCAGGCGGCGCTAAAAGAGCTGTGAACCGGCCGTTTCCGGTCGCGTCACGTCAGCCGACATTATGTGATCTCCACATGTATCTGTAGGATCCCTAAACGATCAAACCTCCGTGCCGGCCCTCGGCTCCGCGACCCCGAAGGGTGGGATGTGCATCTCGACATCTGGCTACTCCTCGGGTCCAGCCTCGTACTGTGCGCGATCGTCGCCGTACGGCTGTCCCATCGCCTCGGCCTGCCCACGCTGCTCGCCTACATGGGCATCGGGCTGTTCATCGGCGAGGGCGGACCGTTCCACATCAACTTCGACAACGCCGAGCTCGCCGAGACCCTGGGGCTGGCGGCCCTCGTCCTGATCCTCGCCGAGGGCGGCATCACCACCAACTGGCGGCACGTCCGGCCCTCCGTCCCCGCCGCCGTGGCCGTCTCGACCATCGGCACACTGATCAGCATCGTGGTCGTCGCGGTCGCCGCGGCCTGGATGCTGGGCATGGACTGGCGGCTGGCCTTCCTGCTGGCCGCGGTGCTCGCCCCCACCGACGCGGCCGCGGTGTTCTCCGTGCTGCGCCGGCTGCCGCTGCCGTCCCGGCTCACCGGTCTGCTGGAGGCCGAGTCCGGCTTCAACGACGCCCCCGTCGTGATCGTCGTCATCGCGCTCAGCACCCACACCGCCGCGCCCAACCTGCTCGAACTGGCCGCCGTCATGGTGTACGAACTGGTCGCCGGCGGCGTCATCGGCGTCCTCATCGGCTGGCTCGGCGCGCTGGTGCTGCGCCGCGTCGCGCTGCCCGCCTCCGGCCTCTACCCGATCGCGGTGATGTCGCTGTCGATCGGCTCCTACGGGGCCGCGACCCTCGCGCACGCCAGCGGCTTCCTCGCGGTGTACGTGAGCGCGCTGGTGCTGGGCAACTCCCGGCTCCCGCACCGTCCCGCCACCCGCGGCTTCGCCGAGGGCATCGGCTGGCTGGCGCAGATCGGCGTGTTCGTCCTGCTGGGACTGCTGGCCTCGCCCGGCGACCTCCCCGGGCAGGTCGTCCCCGCCCTGGTCATCGGGACCGTCCTGCTGCTGGTGGCCCGGCCGGTGTCGGTGGTGCTGTCCACGATCGGGTTCAAGCTCTCGCTGGGCGAGAAGATGTTCGCGTCGTGGGCGGGGCTGCGCGGCGCCGTCCCGATCGTGCTGGCCACCATCCCCATGGTCGAACAGGTCCCCGGTGCTGCCGGGCTGTTCGCGATCGTGTTCAACATCGTGGTGCTGTTCACGGCGTTGCAGGGCCCGACGCTGCCGCTGGTCGCCCGATGGTGCCGGCTGAGCGCCGACGAGGAGGCCCGGGAGCTGGACGTGGAGGCCGCCCCGCTGGAGGAACTGCACGCCGACCTGCTGGAGGTGCGGGTCCCCGCGGACTCCCGGCTGAACGGCGTGGAGATCTTCGAGCTGCGGCTGCCGCAGGGCGCCTCCGTCACCCTCATCGTGCGGGACGGCGGCAGCTTCGTCCCGGAGCCCACCACCTCGCTTCTCGCCGGCGACACCCTCCTGGTCGTCACCACCGACAAGGTGCGGGACACGGCGGAACGGCGGCTGCGCGCGGTCAGCCGGCGCGGCAAGCTGGCCGGCTGGTTCGGCGAAACCGGCACCTGAACCCCCGGAGCGGGCGAGGGCCTGCGTCGGCGGGACGCGGCGCGGCGCGCCGGAAGGGCGTCGTCGGAAGGCCGCCGGGGCGCGGACGGAAGCCGCTGGCAGGGGCGATTTCGCGGCGCGCGGCGGCGGAAGGGGGTGCGCGGGAACAGGGCGGCGGCGAATCGTGTTCAATGCACGGGTACGATTAGCAGTCGATTGGGATGAGTGCCAGTCCGGGATCAGCCCGGGCTGAGGCGGCGAGGAGGAAACCGTGCCGACGTATCAGTACGTTTGCACCGAGTGCGGCGAACCCCTTGAGGTCGTGCAGAAGTTCAGCGACGCGGCGCTGACCGAGTGCCCGGCGTGCAGCGGCCGTCTCCGCAAGGTCTTCTCGGCGGCGGGCATCATCTTCAAGGGCTCGGGTTTCTACCGCACGGACAGCCGCGGCTCCGGCGCCTCGTCGGCGTCGTCCTCGTCTTCGTCCTCGTCGAGCTCGGCGAACGGTTCGGACGGCAAGAAGTCCGACTCGTCGTCCTCGAGCTCCAAGGACTCCGCGTCGTCCTCGTCGTCTTCTTCGTCCACCTCCTCGTCCTCTTCGGAGAAGGTGGCCTGAGCCTGGTTCCGGCAGGCCCGTCCGTGGCGGGCCTGCCGCGATCGTGTCGTTCCCCGGCCGGTGGCTCCGCCGTGAGCCGCCGGCCGTTTCGCGTTTCCCCGTGGGGCGGGCCGTGGACGGCCGTGCCCGCGGGTCATGAACGCAGGGCCGGCTGCTCCTCGTCTTGGCCGGCCTCTGCGTGCACACCCTCGGCGTGAAGGAACATCGCAAGGGCGAGGTCTCTGTGTGCACGCGCCGTCACGGCCCCTGCGAGAGCGTCCACCCTTACGCGGCGGCCATGTACACCTCGGGCGGTATGCCCTCGTCTCGGAGTAGCAGCCGGGACGGCAGGCACCCGTACGGCCGACCGTTCCTCGATGGCCACGGGACGCTGCACGCGTGGGAGGGGCGGGGCCGCCGGTGGGACGGCGGGCATGAGCGTGGCGCGCACCGCCTCCACAGGGGACGCATAAGGGCTGCCTTGCGCTTCCAGGGCCGCGTGCAGCCGTTCCAGGGCGTCCTGGTGCTCGCGTAGCAGCCAGTCGTCCGCGCAGAGCGCCGCGTACTCCAGCATCACGGGCAGGGAGTCCGGAGGCTCGTCCTCGGTGTCGTGGTCGGCGGCCTGGTAGAGATCGGCGAGCCGGGTCCGGGCCCTCCGCCGCTCCTCCTTGGCGTGGTGGCCGTGGTCCGCCAGAAGGAGGAGGCGGCCGCCGCGGCACACGTTCAGGAAGTGGACGGTCAGCCCCATCGGCGGGGTGCGGTCGACATGGTCGAGGAAGGCGTCCAGGCGGCGCCGCGCGACCCCGTCCGGCAGGTCGGCGACCGCCGCGCGCAGCATCGGCCGCCGGTCGTAGAAGCGCTGGTCAGGGTACGAAAGCAGCAGAGAGGCCGCCCGCCACACCACGGTGTCCACCGGTCCCCCGTCGGATCGGAGCGAGTGGGTCTGGATCTTTTCCGTCCCGTTGGACTGCGTTCACCTGTGTCCGGTTCCCGAGCTTCGCCCTACTTCTCAAGGGGTAGCGGGGAACGTCGCACTGAGCCTGGAGAAGTAGCCGCGCTCACGCCTTCTGCCGGACGCGCGCGCCACCCCCTTCCAGTGACGATGAGAGCGCGCCGCCGGAAGGGCGCGAAGGCCATGCGGGGACCTCGTCCGCGACTCGCGATAGTACTTGACAACTCTCGGAAACCGAGACAACCTGAGGTCTCGCAATTTAAGACATATCTCGAAATGCCTGGGGAGTAGAGATGAGTACCGCAAGCCCGCCCCCGCCCCGAACATGGGCCCACCGGCTGACCGCGGTGATCGCCGGCAGGCGCACCAAATGGGCCGTCCTGGCCGTCTGGGTCGTCATGCTGGCCGCCCTCGGCCCCCTCGCCGGCAAGCTCGGCGAGGTCGAGGAGAACGACGCCGCCTCCTGGCTGCCCAGCGGCGCCGAGTCCACCCAGGTCGTCGAGTTGCAGGAGCGCTTCCGCGCCGACGAGACCATGCTCGCCGTGATCGTCTACGAGCGCTCCGGCGGCATCACCCCGGCCGACCAGGCCAAGGCCAAGGCCGACACCGCCGCGTTCGCCAAGCTCCCCGGCGCGCAGCAGCCGCAGGGCCCCTTCCCCGCACGTGACGGCAAGGCGCTGCAAACCCTCCTCCCGCTGACCGACGTCGACGTGGTCAAGGCCGTCGACGACGCCCGCGAGCTGGCCAAGCGCGGCCCGCCCGGACTCGACGCGCACGTCACCGGGCCCGCGGGCGGCGGCGCCGACATGTTCAAGGTCTTCGAGACACTCGACGGCTTCCTGCTCCTGGCCGCCGGCAGCGTCGTGATCATCCTGCTGCTCTTCATCTACCGCAGCCCGCTGCTCTGGTTCGTCCCCGTACTCAGCGCCGTCTTCGCCCTCGGCCTGGCCCAGGCGGTGGTCTACCTCCTGGCCAAGCACGCCGGCCTCACCGTGAACGGGCAGAGCGCGGGCATCCTCACCGTCCTGGTCTTCGGGGTCGCCACCGACTACGCCCTGCTCCTCGTCGCCCGCTACCGCGAGGAACTGCACCGGCACCACGACCGGCACGAGGCCATGGCATACGCGCTGCACCGCGCCGGCCCCGCCATCGTCGCCTCCGCCGCCACCGTCGCGGTCGGCCTGCTGTGCCTGCTGGCCGCCGACCTCAACTCCACCGCCGGCATGGGCCCGGTCGCCGCCGCGGGCGTCGTCACCGCACTCGCCGCGATGACCACCCTGCTGCCCGCCCTGCTGGTCATCTTCGGCCGCTGGATCTTCTGGCCGCTGGTCCCCCGCTACGACGAGAAGTACCTCAAGCCCGAGGCGTACGAGGCCGAGCACGGCATCTGGAGCCGCATCGCCCGCCTCGTCAGCGCCAGCCCCCGCGTCATCTGGGCCGTCACCGCGGTCGGCCTGGTCGCCATGACCCTCGGCCTCGGCTCGCTGAAGGCCGACGGGCTGTCGGACGCCGGCCAGTTCGTCGACAAGCCCGACTCCATCGCGGGCGCCGAGGTCGTCGGCCGGCACTTCCCCGCGGGCTCCGGCTCGCCCGCCGTCGTCATCGCCAAGGCCTCCGCCGCACCCCAGGTCGCCACCGCCGTCACCGGCACCCCGGGCATCGCCGAACTCGGCAAACCGGTCACTAACGGCGGACTCGTCCAGTACGAGGCCACCCTGCGCGACTCCGCCGACAGCAAGGCCGCCCAGCACACCATCGACCGGCTGCGCGCCGCCGTCCACGCCGTCCCCGGCGCCGACGCCAAGGTCGGCGGCACCACCGCCACCACCCTCGACATCAACCGGGCCGCCGACCGCGACAACAAGGTCATCATCCCGATCGTCCTGGCCGTGGTCTTCCTCATCCTCGTGGCCCTGCTGCGAGCCCTGGTCGCTCCGCTGCTGATGATGGCCACCGTCGTGCTGTCGTTCCTGGCCTCGCTGGGCGCCTCCGCGCTCATCTTCCAGCACCTGTTCGGCTTCGAGGGCACCGACTCCGGCTTCCCCCTCCTGGCCTTCATCTTCCTGGTCGCCCTGGGCGTCGACTACAACATCTTCCTCATGCACCGCGTACGGGAGGAGTCCCAGAACCTCGGCACCCGGCGCGGCGTCATCCGCGGCCTCACCGTCACCGGCGGCGTGATCACCTCCGCCGGGGTGGTGCTCGCGGCCACCTTCGCCGCCCTCGCCACCCTGCCCCTGGTGAGCCTGGCCGAGATGGGCTTCGTGGTCGCCTTCGGCGTCCTGCTCGACACCATCATCGTCCGGTCCCTGCTGCTCCCGGCCCTCTCGTACGACCTGGGCCGGCGCATCTGGGCCCCGAGCCGCCTCGCCAAGGCCGACCCGGCCCCCGACTCCGACACCGGCCCGGTCAAGGTCCTCGACCCGGTCGGCTGACCATCCGTCCCGAGGGGCCCGGCCTGCGCGGCCGGGCCCCTTCGCGCGAGTTATCCACAATCCGCGAGGGGTCTCCCGGCCGGGTCGGGCGGCTCGTTAATGTCGGCGGCATGCCTCAGACGACGTCCCAGCCCACCGCCGAGATCGGGGTCATCGGCGGCTCCGGGTTCTACTCCTTCCTCGACGACATCGAGGAGGTGCGGCCCGACACCCCGTACGGCCCGCCCAGCGACGCCATCGCCATCGGCGAGATCGGGGGCCGCCGGGTCGCCTTCGTCCCGCGCCACGGACGCGACCACCGCCACCCGCCGCACACGATCCCCTACCGCGCCAACCTCTGGGCGCTGCGCTCCCTCGGCGTCCGCCAGATCGTCGCCCCCAGCGCGGTCGGCTCCCTCACCCCCGACTACGGCCCCGGCACGCTCGCCGTCCCCGACCAGCTCGTCGACCGCACGCAGAGCCGCGTCCAGACCTACTACGACGAGGGCGCCGCGGTCCACCTGTCGTTCGCCGACCCGTACTGCTCCACCGGCCGCGAGACCGCCCTGGCCTGCGCCCGCGACGCCCAGTGGGCCCCGGTCGACGGCGGCACCCTCGTCGTGATCGAGGGCCCCCGCTTCTCCACCCGCGCCGAGTCCCGCTGGTACGCCGCGCAGGGCTGGACGCTCGTCGGCATGACCGGCCACCCCGAGGCCGTCCTGGCCCGCGAACTGGCCCTCTGCTATACCCCGCTCTGCCTGGTCACCGACCTGGACGCCGGAATCGAGGAGGGCGAGGGCGTGACGATGGAAGAGGTCTTCCGCGTCTTCTCTGAGAACATCGACCGCCTACGCCCCCTCGTCGCCAACGTCATCCAGTCCCTCCCCCAGGACCGCCCCTGCCCCTGCCCCCACTCCCTGGACGGCATGAAACTCCCCATCCAGCTCCCCTAACCACCCCACACTTCCCCACCAGCGAGCCGCCCCCAGCGAGCCCGCCACCGCGCCACGCCCAAAACCCAACCACCGCTACCCCGAACGCCCCTCCACAGCCCCCCAACTCCACCGAGCCAACCACCCGAACACACCACCGACAGCCAGCCGATCCGAGCACCCGCCAACCGCAGGGCACCGGGATGCGGCGGGGGCACCTCAAGGTGCGGCGCCGGGCCCTGCGTGCGATTCGGACCGGCGGCGAAACACGGGAAGGACGGTCACACCACATGCCGGTGAACCTCATGCGCACACGTTCAGGCCGCACAGATACCGGGAGGGGAGTCTCATGGGTGGCCGCTTAGGGATGTACAGGCGGGCTCTCGCGGCGGTTCTGGCCGCGCTCGGGACGGGCTTCGCGCTGCTGGCCCTGCAGCCTCGGGCGGAGGGCGGGGCGCGGATTCCGGTGGCGGCGCGAGATCTCCCCGGCGGAACGACGCTGCGGCCGGGGGATCTGCGTACGGCGGCGGTGCCGTCGGGTGCGGTGCCGGCGGGCGTCCTGCGCCCCCAGGCCGCCGCCGGACGGGTGCTGGCCGGGCCGATGCGGCGCGGCGAGCCGCTCACCGACGTGCGGCTGATCTCGCCGGGCCTGCTCGGCGGCTACGGGCCGGGGACGGTCGCGGCGCCGGTGCGGATCGCCGACGCGGGCTCGGTGCGGCTCCTGCGCAGGGGCGATCGCGTGGACGTATGGGCGCCGCCGCCGGACGCCGACGGGCTCGGGCCCGGATCCCACTCCGGCGGGCCGGTCCGAGCCCGCCTGGTCGTCGCGTCCGCGCCGGTCGTGGCGGCCCCCGGCGGCCGGAGCGAAACGGGCGGCAAGGGGGCGCTCGTCGTCCTGGCGGCCGACCGTTCGCAGGCGGCGGCACTGGCGGGAGCGGGGCCCCACCTGGCCTTCACCATCACCAAGCCTTGATAACGTCTTTCCGCACTCTTTCCATCACCATGAGTCACCAAGGAAGGACCTATGAGCGGCTTCAAGAAATTCCTGTTCCGCGGCAACCTCGTAGAACTCGCCGTTGCGGTCGTCGTCGGCGCGGCGTTCACCGGCCTGGTCAACGCCTTCGTCAACGCCTTCATCGGCCCGCTGATCGCGCTGGTCGGCGGCAAGCCCAACTTCGACGACCTGGTGTTCACCCTCAACGGCACCAGATTCCCCTTCGGGGTCTTCCTCACCGCGCTGATCTCGTTCCTGATCGTGGCGACGGTCATCTACTTCCTGGTGGTCCTGCCGATCGCCAAGCTCATGGAGCGGATGATCAGGGCTGAGGAGGCGACCGAACGACCCTGCCCGCACTGCCTCTCCGAGATCCCCATCGCGGCGACCCGGTGCAAGTTCTGCACGTCGGAGCTGAGCACCGCCGCGGCGTCCTGAACTGCGGCGGGCCGGCCGCCGGGGCCGCGGCCGGCCGGTCCGCCACGATCAGCTGTCGCTCTCGTTGCCGAACTCCCAGTGCCAGGGCTCGTACGGGTTGCTGTACGCCCACGCCGGATGGAACCACCCGTACTTGCGCGAATTGGCCTCCAGCCAGTTGAACTGCGCGGTGCTGGCGTTCTCCACGCCGCCGCACAGGTCCAGGGCCTGCCCCTTGCCGTGGTTGCTCGTGCCCGGCACCGCCGCGAAGCCTGGCCGCTCCGAGTAGACCCGCTGCTGGTCGGCCAGGCTGCGGTAGGAGTCGGTGACGCACATGTCGCGTCCGAACCTCCGTTTGTAGGCCGCGTTCAGCTTGTAGAAGGCCCGCGCCGCGTCGGCCCTGAGCTGCTCGCCCTGCTGCGGCAGCGGGCACAGGTACTTGGCCGGGATCAGCCCGTTCGGGAACCTGCGGGCACCCGACGCCAGGTTCTTGTCGCACAGGGCCTGGAGACGCCGTTCCTGGTCGGCCTCCAGCCGCTTGAGCTTGGCCGTGAGCTGCTTGGTCAGCTGGGCCGACTTCTGCTTGAGGGCGTCGATCTCCTGCTGGAGCCGGGTCTGCTCCACCGCGTTGCGCGACTGGAGGTCCTGTGCGGTGGACGTCAACTGCTGCCGGCGCCGCTGCAGCTCATCGGCCTGCCGGACCAGGGTCTGCTGCCCGTTGGCGATGTGGGTGACGTCCGCGGTCGCCCGCAGCGCGTCGCTCGCGTCGCCCGCACCGAAGATCGACATGGATCCGGCCGCGCCGGGCTGCTGGTACGAGGCGTTCGCCAGCCTGGCCAGCGGTCCCCGGATCCGGTTCAGCTCGGCCTCCGCCTTCGCCAGATCCTTGAGCGTCACCCGCAGCTTGTCCTGGGAACGTGCCAGTTCTTTCTTGCGCGCTTCCATCTGCTCGGTGGCCTTCTCCAGATCCGAGCGCGCCTTGGCCGCCGAACGGCGCAGTTCCTGAACGGGATCCTCGCGCGCGGCGGCTCCTCCCGGCAGTGCGACCACCACCGCCATCACCAGGAAGACCGCGGTCAGCAGCGCCGACCGGGGGATTGGCACAGTGAGTTCCTCCTGATGCCCAAAAGCACGACAGCGGCAGGAACGCTACTACAAGTTCCCAGACGACTTCACCGAGTCCGGTAACCGTTACGCCGACACCACTCCCTCAGAAACGGAACTCCGGACCATCCCTGCGGGCATTGGCGGTGCATGCGCCGCTCCGGCTTACGGCTCGTCTTGGTCCTCGGACGCTGCACCGGCGCGGGCGCCTGCGTCGTCGGCGGCGGCCGCGGCGGCACGTACTCCCCCCGCGTGGGATGCGTCTCGGGCGCCGCCCGCGGCGTCTCCGAGAGCGCCTGAACGGCCCCCGGCCTCGCCCGCGGCTGCTCCGCCCCGCCCCGGGTCACCGCCACGATCAGGCCCAGCACCACCACGAAGGCCATACCGACCGCACCGGCGACGACGTACGTCCGGATGCGCCGTGTCTCCCCGCCCGACCGTGCCTCATGCCGCCCGCTCACGGACGGAAGCGTACCGACCTACACCAACTCGGCCTAGTTGCCCCAGTCATCCCCATCCTTAATTGGAGCGATCGCCCCTCCCGTTCCCCTACTCTGTAGGTGCCGTCCGCTACGCTCTTCCGGCGAGCGACGACAAGCCTCCGTAGCTCAGGGGATAGAGCACCGCTCTCCTAAAGCGGGTGTCGCAGGTTCGAATCCTGCCGGGGGCGCCACCCTGACCACCCAAAAAAAGCCCCTGACCAGCGCGAACGCCGATCAGGGCTTCCTGGTGTGTGCGGTCGTATGCGGCTGTGTGCGGTTGGTTGCGGTTGATCGGTCCCAATACGGTCCCAGGGACCGGTGGACGGGACGGGCCTACTCGCCGTTGAGAGCGTCGGAGATGCGGCGCTTGGCAGCCTCGTCCTGGCCGTCGATGCACTGGCGTAGACCCGCAGGAGGACTTCCACGCTGTGGCCTGGCCGTGCATGTGGTCACCGGGCCGCGGCGCTGGCGGGCCCGCCTGGCCCTGATCGACGTGCTGATCCTGACCGGCTGCGCAGCCAGGGCGGTGTGGCTGGTCTGCACCCACCTGACGGCCATGCGCCCTGCCGACACGCGGCTGCCCGATGGCGCGAGTGTGGGGCCTGTGAGGTGACAGGGAGCCGATGGGCTGCCGAGTCGGGCGGGGCGGCCTTTTGGGGGCCTTGATGCACGGTGGACTCTCCCACCGCGGGAGAGTCCACCATGGTGGCGTGCAAGACGAACTTCTCACCATCGGGCGCTTCGCCCGCCTGTGCCGGCTCAGCGTCAAGCAGCAGCCAGGGCACTACGACGAGATGGGGCCATTGGCTCCACTCCGCGTGGACACACCGACTCCGGCGCACCTGATCGTCCCCGTTCAGGCGGTCATGGCGTGACCACGGTGGTAGGGATCGATGCCCGCGGTATGCAGCACTGCGAGACGACGGCTCTGGGGGTGCTGCTGCGGCACCAAGGAGTCGATCTGTCCGAGCCCATGCTCTTCGGCCTCGGCTCCGGTCTGTCCTTCATCTACTGGGACGGCAAGAACATGGGCTTCCCCTTCCTCGGGGGACGGGTCAAGCCTTTCGAGCTCACCAGGAACCTGGCCACCAGACTCGGGCTGGAACTCCGGGTCCAGGAGACCACCTCGCCCCGCAAGGCATGGGAGAACGTGGTGGCCCCCATCGGCGCCGGCCAACCCGTCGGATTGCAGCTCGACAGCTACCACCTGGACTACTTCGAGTCGAAGGTGCACTTCGGCGGTCACATCGTCGCCATGTACGGCTATGACGACCACGACGCCTACCTGGTCGACACCGGCCAGCAGGGCGGAGCGGTATCCACCAGCCTGACCGGCCTCGCCCAGGCCCGGGCCGCGCGCGGCCCGATGACCGCCAAGCAGCGGTCCTTCACGCTCACCGCTCCGAGGGACCTGCCCTCCCCACGGGACCGGATCATTCCCGCCATCACAGCCTGCGCCGACGCCTTCCTCAACCCGCCCATCGCCAACCTCGGCCACCGAGGCATTGAGAAGGCCGGCAAGCTGGTGGGCACATGGTTCCAGCGCACTGACGACCCGCAGCGGGACCTACCGCAGGCCGCCCTCTTGATGGAGAAGGCCGGCACCGGCGGGGGCCTCTTCCGCAACCTCTACCGCGACTTCCTCGCCGAATGCGGCCAAATGCTCGGCAGCAGCCACCTGCGCACCGGTCACAGGCTGTACAGCGAGGCCGCCACCATGTGGACGGAAGCCGCGGCACTGATCACGAAAGCCGGTGAATCAGGCGATGCGCAGTGCCTCGTACGGGCGGGCATCGTCCTCCGCGAGCTTTCACGCATCGAGCGCGAAGCCATGCAGGCGCTGTCCCGCTTGGAGAGTGAAGCTCCAAGCGGGAGCCGACCCTGACCTCGGGTGTCGTCCCGCAGGCGCACGGTGGCAACGGTCTGGCGGCCCGGGGCGTCATCCCGCAGGCGCACGGTGGCGGCGATCTGGACGGCCTGGGGCGCCGGGGTCGGTGGCCCAGGGAAGGTGGCTGACGTTCATCGTCGCTGTCAGTAGGCGACCGTGAGGTGCCGTGCGCCGGAACGCTCCTCGAGTTCGTCGACGACGGCGACCGCGAGGTCCTCGGCGGTGATCCGGGAGGCTCCGGACGCGTCGGTCAGCAGGAGGTCCGTACCGCGGCGGTAGCCGCCCGTGCGCTCACCCAGGGCCAGGACGGCGGGCGGGCTGAGGTAGGTCCAGTCGGCCTTGCCGTGTCGCTCGCAGGCGCGCAGCTGGGTGACGCTGGCGGCGGCGATCGCGCGCCATGCCTCCGGCACGTAGGCCGGGTCGTCGGCGACGAGGCGGTCGGGGTCGGCGGGGCTGCGCAGCGGTCCGGCGCCGCCGACGACGACCACCCGGGCCCGGCGCGCCGCCGCGATGTCGAGCACTCGCCGCATCGTGCCGGTGACGGCCGCCTCGTCGTTCAGGACGGGCCGGACGCTGACGACGACGGCGTCGGCTCCCGTGACGACGCCGTCGAGGGCACGGGGGTCGGTGAGGTCGGCGACCGTCGCGGTCGCGCCGACCGGGTACGGCCGCTCCGGCGGACGCCTGGACGCCGCGGTGACGAGATGGCCGCGTCCTACGGCCTCGCTGGTGACGCGGGAGCCGACCATGCCGGTGGCGCCGATGACGGTGATCTTCAAGAGTGACGTCCTTCGTCGGTCCGGCCGGTGGCGCGGACGGCGTTGAACTGCCCCGCGACCAGGGCGGCGAGGGCGAGGGCGAATCCGGCGACCTGGACGAGCGTGAAGACCTCGCCGAGGAGCAGCGTGCCGAGGAGCGCGGCGACGAGGGGGGACAGCAGGCCCAGGAGCGCGGTCGCGGTGACCGGCAGGCGGCCGATGCCGCGGAACCAGAGCACGTAGGCGACCAGTCCGCCGACGGTGGCGAGCCAGAGGTAGCCCGCGACGGCCGGTGCGCCGACGTGGGCCGGTGCGCCTTCGAAGAGCAGCACGAGAGGGAGGAGGAACAGGCCGCCGCTGGAGAGCAGCCAGCCGGTCAGCGTCAGCGGGCTCACCCCGGCCGGTCGTCCCCAGCGCTTGGTGAGGGTGACGCCGGTCGCCATGGCCACCGCGCCGCCGAGTCCCGCGATGACTCCCGTCGCGTCGAGGCCGGCGCCGGGACCGAGCACGACGAGGCCGACGCCGAGCACGCCCGCCGTCCCCCAGGCGATTCGCCAGAGGGAGGGGGACTCCCGGAGGACGGCGACGGCCAGCCCCGCCACGATCAGCGGCTGGGCGGAGCCCAGCGTCGCGGCCACGCCGCCGGGCAGCCGCTCGGCGGCGATGAAGAGCAGCGGGAAGAACGCGCCGATGTTGAGGATTCCGAGCACCGGGGCCTTCCACCACCATTCGCCTCGCGGCAGCGTGCGGGAGAGCGCCACGGCGAGCAGGCCGAGTGGCAGCGCACGCATCAGCGCCGCGAACAGTGGATGGTCGGGTGGCAGCAGTTCGGTGGTGACCGCGTAGGTGGTGCCCCAGGCCATCGGGGCGAGGGCGGTCGCGGCGACGAGGGCGGCATGGCGGCCGGGCCGACCGCGGAGCGGCGGTCGCGGTGGAGATGAGGGGCGGCGCTCGGGCGCCGTGATCGTGGTCATGCAAGAAGTCTCGGCGCCGCTCCGACCATGTGTCTAACGCATAGTTTTCATCAGATCCATCTGGAATCACGATTGATCGCGCAGGGGCCGCCGAGTGATCACCAGGGTGTGGCCGGGACGTCGTCGGGCCAGTCCTGGGGTTCGGCGACCCAGCCGGCGAGCAGGACCAGGCCGCTGGGCCGGTGCCGGGCCAGGAAGCCGAACGGCCGGTCGAACCGTGCCGCCACCAGGTACGCCTCGGACCTCGGCATCCCGCCGGGGGCGATTGAGAAGGCGGTGACGGCCGCGGCCTTGAAGCCCTCCGCGCTGAAGGTGGCGGTGATGTCCTGAGCGGCCCTGTTCACCTTCAGCGGGGCGCGGCTGATCCCGGGAAAGTGGCCCCGGGGGTCGTCGGTGGAGACGGTGGCCAGCCCGAACAGCCCGGCGCGGTCGAGCAGGTCGTGCTCGGCCTTGACCTCGAACCGCGCCGTGGTCACGCTCAGCATGGTCCTGGACGTGAATGCGTTGATCTTGTGCAGCCGGACGCCGGGTGCCGGACGGTCGGTGCCCCGTCCCAGCAGCGCGGTGCCCGGGTGGAGGGGGTGGCGGCCGTCGAGCGCCTCGATCGCTCCGGCGAGCACCTCACCGGCGGGACGTGCGGGCTCGCCCAGGCACAGGTGCACGTCGACATCGTCCTCGCTCCGCACGGCCAGCAGGGTGAGCGGCCCGCCGGGGGTCTGCGCGAGCGCGAGATCGTCGACGTCGCCGGTGCGGCGGGACAGCCCGGCCGTCTCCCGTGGCCGTCCGGCCCAGGGCCCCTCCTGCGGACGCAGCGGAACGTTGTCGAACGGCTCGCGCCACCGGGTGTCGATGCTCAGCGCGGTGGCCAGCACCAGCAGCGTGTCCGGCCGCACCTGCACCGGCATCCGGGTCAGCCGGCCGCCCGTACGCCGCCGGACCCAGTCGTCCAGCCGAGCCTGGGCCACCGTGGCATCGCCGGCCAGCTCACCGCGGGCGGCCTCGGGGACGACACCCAGCCACCACGGCTCCAGCGGCAGGCCCGCGCGGTTCCACACCCCCAGGGCGCCATCGGCGGCGGTGCTGCTTACGAGGACGTCCAGCAGCTCGCGGGCGTGCCGCTCGGCCCCCTCGGCGGCGACACCGGCGGCCGTCTGGAGTTCCGCACGCCCCTTCCCCCGGGCCGCGGCGGCCAGCAGCGCCAGCAGCGGCCACACGCTGGCCCCGGACAGGGCACCGGTCCGGCCACGGCACGCCTCCCGCGCCCACCTGGCCGTCAGGGCGTTGGCCCCGCGCACGAACTCCACACCCAGTCTCCCGTCTCATGAATTCGATCAGGCCGCTCGCCGGATCACGGCCATCGCGTCCGGGAGCGACCGGCGACAGCCGTCCGGTACGCCTCTCCGGCCACGATCACGGGGCGAACATGCTCCGCGCCGCACGCCCAGATTCTGGTGGAAGCCGAAGAAGGGGGCGAGGTGGTCGGGTGCACTCGGCCGGCGGGGGCTTGGGCGGCTGGCGGTCCGCGGGGTCGTAGACTCCGGCGCATGCGGCGTGTGAGCAGCACGGTGGTCGTGGTGGCTGGGGCCGGCGCCGAGCAGGTCGTGGCCGGGCTGGGCGGGTTGCACAACGTGCGGGCGGTCGTGTCCGGGGAGCGCGGCCCCGCCGGGGTGACCGAGTCGGTGGCGCACTCGTCGGCCACGTACGTGGTGCACGACGGGGACCCGCTGGCCGAGGTCGGTGACGCCTGGGTGGAGTACTTCGACCAGGCCGCGGCACCGGGCGGGCTTGAGGTGGCGATCGAGGCGGCCCTGGCCGGGCTTCGTTCCCAGCGGACCGTGCTTCCGGACTACTACGTGGTGCTCGATCCCGAGGAGATGCCCGAGACGCGGCGCCACTGGTGGCTGGGGGTGCTGGCCGGGGCGGCGCCGGCCCGGGTCGTGCCGGCGCCCGCGTCCCCGGCGGCCGTACGGGACGTCCTGTCGCACCTGACCGCGGGCCGGTGGTGGCCCGATGACCTGGACGGCTGGCTCCGCGGGCTGCCCAGGGTCGTCCCGGACCAGGCGGGCGTGCGGCCCTAGTGGACGTACTCCTGGCGGCGGAGCAGCATGAGGGCGTACATCAGCGGCAGCATCGCCACGTGCTCGATCATGAGCAGTGAGTCCGCGGTGATGGCGTCCGACCACAGCAGCGGGAACAGGGCGAGCGCGGGGACGAACATCGCGCCGGCCATCTCCAGGGTGGGCGCCCAGCGGTGGCGGCGGTAGCGCATCCAGACGACCATGCCGGCCGCCATGTCGAAGGCCATCTCCAGGGACACCAGCTCGGGGTGGCGTGCGGCGGAGAAGTCCACGTCCGCGAGGCCCAGGCCGAGCCGCAGGGCTCCGCCCAGGACCAGCATGCCGGCGAACATGGCGGCGACCATCTCCAGGTAGTGGCGGAAGAGCTTCATCGTTTCCTCCTGTATACGCGGGTGGGGTATGCATTCCAGGGTGCGGAACCGGGGCCGGCGCCGGTAGTGCCGGAACCGCATGTGCGCGCGTGCGGGCGTCATGCGGTGGCATGACAGATGTCACGGACGGGAGAATGGCGGCGTGCCGGATCTTGGTACGGGGCTGGCGGGCCTGCGTCGCTACACGTGGTGGGCGGTGCCGGGCACCACTGCCGCGCTCCTGACCCTGTTCACCGGCGATTGGCTCCTGGACCCGGAAACGCCCCTCTGGGCCCGTGCCGCCGGGGCGGCGGCGCTGGCGGTGGCGGTGCCCGCGGTCGTGGTGCTGCTCGGCAGGCGGCTGGCGCGGCTGCCGTTCCACGGGGGGTGGCTGGCCGCCGGGGCCGGGGCGGCGCTGGTACTCGGGGCCGTCCCGCTGGGGTTCGGGGAGTACGGGCTGTGGGCGGTGGCGCCGTCGATGATGGTGGCGATCACCGCGACGTTCCTGGGCACGCGGGCCCGGCTGGTGCTGGTCGCCGTCGCGCTGGCGGTGGCGCCGCTACCCGGAGGCGCCGCAGTGCTGCTCTCCGGGGACGGCGGGCCGCTGTACGCGTGGCTGTTCCCGCCCGGCCTGGTCGCCTTCACCGTCTGGACGACGCTCGGGCCGCTGTGGGCCTGGGACACCGCGGACCGCCTGAACGAGGCGCGCCGCCTGTCGGCGGAGCTGGCCGTCAAGGACGAGCGCCTGCGGTTCGCCGCGGACCTGCACGACATCCAGGGCCACCACCTCCAGGTGATCGCGCTCAAGAGCGAGCTGGCGGCGCGGCTGGCCGGTACCGATCCGGCTCGGGCGGCGGCGGAGATGGAGGAGGTGCGGCGCCTGGCGGCCGACGCGCTCCGCGACACCCGTGCCGTGGTGCAGGGCTACCGCCGTACGACGCTGGACGACGAGATCGCCAACGCGGCCAGGGTCCTGGAGGCGGCGGGCATCGACGCCCGGATGGATCTCGACCCCGCCGAGCCCGGGGGCCTGCCCGCGTCCACCCGGCACCTGCTGGGGCTGGTGATGCGGGAGGCCACCACCAACGTGCTCCGGCACAGCCAGGCCCGCAGCGCCGAGATCGGCTACCGGGTGGCGGGCGGGGTGGCGCGGCTGCGGGTGGTGAACGACGGCGCGTCCCGGCCGGACGCGGCGGACGGCGGCACCGGCACCGGGCTGCGCACCCTCGCCGGGCGGCTGGACGCGGCCGCGGGCGAGCTGACCTGGCGCCACGACGGGGGCCGTTTCCTCGTCGAGGCCGCACTGCCCGCGGACGGCGGGCGCACTTCGGAGGGCAGGGCATGATCCGGCTGCTGATCGCGGATGACGAGGATCTGCTGCGGAGCGCGCTGGCGGCGCTGCTGGCACTGGAGGAGGACCTCACGGTGGTCGCGGAGGCGGCCACGTCGGACGAGGCGGTGCGGCTGGCGCGGCAGCACCGGCCCGACATCGCCGTGCTCGATCTGGAGATGCCTCCGGCCGACGGGTTGCGCGCGGCCGAGGAGATCCTGGACGGGCTGCCCACCCGGATCGTGCTGGTCACGCGGCATGCGCGGCCGGGGGTGCTGCGGCGCGCGCTGGCGGCGGGGGTGCGCGGGTTCGTGCCGAAGACGACGCCCGCGACCCGGCTGGCGGAGATCATCCGGGATGTGGCCGCGGGCCGCCGGTACGTGGACCCCGACATCGCCGCGTCCGCGCTGACCGAGGACGACTGCCCGCTCACCGACCGGGAGCTGCAGGTCCTGCGGGCGTCCCGGACGGGCGCCTCGGTCGGCGAGATCGCGGCGGAGGTCGGCCTGGCGCCGGGCACGGTCCGCAACTACCTGTCGGCGGCCATGTCCAAGCTCGGCGCCTCGTCCCGTCACGCGGCCGCGCACCGGGCCTGGGAGGAGGGCTGGATCTGAGGACGGCCGCGACCAGCACGTTGCGCTGCCGCGTCATGCCGTTCGCCGTCCTCCCTGATCGGACGCCGCGCCGCCGATCGGGAGCCACCGCCAGTAGGTGACGCACCGCCACGCCCACTCCAGCGGACCATAACGGAACGATCCCAGCCACACATGGCTGAAGACCGCCTGAACCGCCAGGATGCCGGCGCCGAGGAGGGCCGCGAGGCCGAATCCGGTGGAGTCGCGCAGGCCGAGGGCGCCGCCGATCGGCACGAACAGCAGCGCGGCGGTGACGTAGTTGGTCAGCGCCATGCGGCCCAGCGGCGCCAGCGTCCAGGACAGGGCGGGCCCGGCGGGCGTGCGCAGTGCCAGCAGGAACAGCACCAGGTAGCCGGCGGCCATGGACAGCGAGAACATCATCCCGAGCCGGATCTGCGCCACGTCGGGCAGGTCCAGCACGATCAGCCACCAGGCCGCCGCGACCATCGCGGCCGCTCCGGCGCCGAGGGCGAGGAGCTGCCCCGTCCGCCGCCGCAGCGTGGCGGGGACGTCCAGCTCGGCGAGCGCGAACCCGAGCGCGAACAGGCCCGGCAGCAGCCCGAACCCGCCGACGCCGGCCAGCACGCCCACGACCGTCAGCACGATCCCGTGCACCAGCGGCGCCCGGCCTTCCAGGAAGCTGAGCGGCAGCAGCACCAGCACGCCGGTGATGGCGAACGGCAGCAGCACCTCCCCCGGTTGCAGCAGGTGCAGCAGGACGCCGGCGACCGCCAGCGCCGCGAACCGCCGCAGCAGCAGGACGCGGGGCCGCCGCTCGCGCCGCCGCGCCGACCGCAGGAAAATCCCGAAGCCGATGCCGAACAGCAGGTAGAAGATCGGGTAGAAGCGCCCGAGGAAGAACACCCTGAGCACGTCGGGGAGCTGCCCGGCGTAGTCGAACATCTCCAGGGTCTGGGGGATGTTGATGAAGATGATCCCGCACAGCGCGAAGCCCCGCAGGGCGTCGAGCTCGGCGATCCGCCGGTCCGGCCGGACCGGGCCGTGCCCGGCGGCGTTCTCCGCGTCCTTGGTGGCCGACATGCCGCCATGGTCACATCGCCCGCGCCCGTTCCGCTTCGGCCGCCGGGCCCTCCCCCGTTCATCCCGGGGCCCAACCCGGCCGTCCGCGCGGCCGGCTCCAGGGGCTCCAGGCGCCGGCTCCAGGGGCCGGGCTCATTCCCGGCAGGCGTATTCGAACGTGACCGAATCCTGGATGGTGGGACTGTTCAGAACGGTCAGCGTCGCGGTGAAAGTGCGTTTTCCGGTGCCGCCGATCTCCCACCGGAGATGGACGGTCGCCCGTTCCCGCCCGTTTTCCATGTCGTGCTGGAGGGGCGGGTCGGGATTCTTGCGGTCGCTGCGTTTCCATTGGTAGAAGATCTGCCCGCGCGTACCGTTCGTGGTGATCGTTCCGATCACGTCGACCGTGGCGCCGCATCCCGCTTTCCGGCCGTCGGTGCGCGCGTTCACGTCGGTGACCATGAATTCGGCCGTACGGTCCCGGTCCTGCTGCAAGGCCCAGCCCACCACGGCGGCGATCGCCACCACGCTCAGAAGGAAGGTGAGAAAGGACAGCGCGCGGCTCGCGGCGCGGCCCCGTGACCGTTTCCGGGACGGAAGCGGGGGCGGGGTCCAGCGCGACGACGACCACCCGTCCGGAAGCCTTTCGGGCGTCCCGCCCACCTCGGACACCCTGCCCGCCGGCGCGGGACCGCCGCCCTCCGGTGGACGAGCCGGCGCGGAGCCGTCCGTCCTGGTCCAGGACGGACGGGCCGGGTCGCCGGGCGTGACCCCGAGCAGTTCCAGGAGCCGGGACGGCGTCGGCCGGGCGCCCGGGGACTTCCGGAGAGCCGCGGCCACCACGGGACGCAGCGAATCGGGCAGTCCGGTGAGGTCGGGCTCGGCCCCCATGATCGCCGCGGCCGTCGCGGGCAGCGTGGACCCGCCGAAGGGGCGCCGGCCGGTGGCGGCGAACACCATCACACCGCCCCACGCGAACACGTCCGAGGCCGGGCCCGGGTCGGCCCGGAGCTGCTCGGGGGCCATGTACGCGGGAGTGCCGAGGATCTTGCCGTCCTCGGTGACCCGGGTGGCGCCGGCCGCACCGGCGATACCGAAGTCGATCACGCGCGGGCCTACCCGGGACAGCAGCACGTTGGCGGGCTTGAGGTCGCGGTGGACGATCCCGGCGGAGTGGATCCCGGCGAGCGCCGCGGCCATGCTGACGGCGAGCTGCTCCAGGTCCGCGCCGCGCAGCGGCCCGCCGGCGCGGACCGTCCGCTCCAGCGTGGGGCCGTCGATGTACTCGGTGACCAGGTACGGCTCGGCGGCGTCCGGGTCGGCGGCCAGGACCTCGGCGGTGCAGTACCGGGGCACCCGCATGGCACTGGCGGCCTCCCGGCGGAACCGGGCGCGGAACGGCTGGTCCTCGGCCAGCTCGGCGCGCACCACCTTGATCGCGACAGGCCGGCCGTCGGGTGCGCGGCCGTAGAAGACGCGGCCCATGCCTCCTTCGCCGAGGAAGCCGAGCACCTCGTACCGCCCGATCCGGCGCGGGTCGTCCTCGCCGAGCGGCTGGACCCCCTCGGGGAGGTCCTGTTCGTCCGTCCACTCCATCCGGTGTCGTCCCTCAGTCCTCGGCCGGGGTGGCCTTGGCCTGCGGAGCCGATTGGAGGGCGGGCTCCGGGGCGGCGGTGGACGGCTCGGAGTCGGGCTTGGCCGTCGAAGGCTCCGGCGAAGGAGACGGGGAAGGCGAAGGGGTCGGGGTCGGGGACGGTGTGGGTGCGGGCGACGGGGTCGCGTCCTGTCCCGGGGACGACGGTTTGGTCGCGGACGCGGCGCCCTCGGTCTCGGTGCCCTCCCCGTCACCGCCCTCGCCCTCGGGCTCCTCGCCCTCCGGCTCCTCGCCCTCCGGGTCCTCGCCCCCGGGCTCCTCGCCTTCGGGGTCCTCGCCCTCGGTGTCGTCGCCGGTCCCGGTGCCGGCCAGGGTGATGCTCACGGCCCTGCCGCCGGTGTCGCTGGGGATCACCATCGTGGCGGACTGAGCGCCCACCGCGCGCGGCGTGAACCGCACGGTGAAGCCGCAGTCGCCGGTGCCGCCCGCGGGCGGGCAGTCGGTCAGCGTCACCGCGAACTGCCCGCCGCCGCCGACCACGGCCATCCGCCCCTCGGCGTCGCACTCCCGCCACGGGTAGGTGAACTCCCGCGACACGCTGCGGCCCACGGGAACGTCGCCGAGGTCGCGGGTGGAGGTGTAGGGGAAGCAGTCGGAGGACACGGCGGTGGCCCGCAGCGGGACGGTGACGGCGGGCGTGCCGTTCCGGTCCGGGATCACCAGGCTGCCGACGGCGCCGGTCCCCGCCGCCGTCGGGCTGTAGACGACGGTGACCGTGCAGGACGTGCCGGACGCGGGCGGGCAGGTGGTCGCCGCCCGCCGGAACGCCTCGCCCGCGACGCGGATGCCGGACGCGTCCAGGCAGCGGTTCCAGGCGATCGGGACGGCCTGGCGGGCCGCCTCCCCCACGCTCACCGTTCCGAACGAGACCGGCTGCCGCGTCACGCGCGGGCAGGCCGGGGGCGGCGGAGGGCGCGTGGACACGACCGGGGTGGGCGTCACCCCGCCGGGCACGCGCCCGTTCTCCGGCGGCCCGGTCGGTGGCGCCGATGTGCCGCTCGTGTCAGGGGCGGGGCTGGTCGACCCCGCGGCCGGTGCCGGATCGGCCGGTGTCGTGGACGGCACGGGCGATGACGGCGCCGGTGAGGACGGCCCGGGTGAGGACGGCCCGGGCGAGGGCGTCCCCGACGCCGGGGCGGGCGAGGTCGGGGACGGGGTGGTGAGCGTCACCGGGCTCGTGGTCTCGTCCCCCAGGGTGCGCAGGACGAGGGCGACGGTGGCGATGGCGATCACGGCCACGGACGCGACCACCGCGGTCGTGAGCACCTGCGTGCGGCTGAGCCTGCCCGCGTGCCGCGCGGCACGCCCGCCGGCACGTCCGCCGCCCCGGCCGGCCACGCGTCCGGCGACGCGTCCGCCGCTCAGGGCGCCCTTCCCGACCATGCTGCTCGCCACGCTGGTGCTCGCCGCGCTGCCGCCGCCGCCCGCCGCGCCCGCCGCCGTGCCTGCCGTGCCGGTGGCGACGGCGTGCGGGAACAGCGCGACCAGGGCGGTCGCGGCGGCGCCCAGCAGGACGGCGCCGCGGCGCTCCCAGTCCTCCCCGTACTCCTCGGCAGCGGCGGCCTCCAACTCCCGGACGAACTCCGCCGCCTCCGCCGGGCGCAGCGCGGGGTCCTTGGCCATGCCGTGCGCCACCAGCCCGCGCAGCGCCTCCGGAACGGCCTCCACCGGGACGGGCGCGGTGGCGTGCCGGGCCATCACCGCCATGGGGCCGTCGCCGCCGAACGGCGGCCGCCCGGTCACGCACTCGAAGAAGACGCAGGTGGCCGCGTACACGTCGGTGGCGGGGCCCGCGGGCTCGCCGCTCCACTGCTCGGGCGCCATGTACGCGGGCGTCCCGGTCAGCGCGCCCCGCCCGGCGGGGGTCGCGATCCCGAAGTCGATCAGCTTGCTGGCGCCGTCACCCTGGACGACGACGTTGGCCGGCTTGTAGTCGCGGTGCACCACGCCCACCCGGTGCGCGGCGGCGAGGCCGAGCAGCGAGCCCTTCAGCACGAGCAGCGCGGCCTCGGGTTCGAGCCGCCCATGCTCGCGCAGCAGCGCCTCCAGTGAGACGCCCTCGACCGCCTCCATGACGAGCGCGACGCCCTCGGGCCCCTCGACCAGCTCGTACAGGCGGGCCACGTGGGCGTCGTCGACCGAGGCCATGAGCCGCGCCTCGTCCCGGCTCGGGACGCGGGTCGTCCTGCCGGTCACGTACTTGATCGCGACAAAGGGTCCGGTGCCGCCGCGGCGGGCCAGCACGACCCGTCCCTGCGCCCCCGTGCCGAGCACCCCGAGCTCGGTGAACCCGTCCAGCCGCCAGTCGCTCATCCCTCGTCCCCCAGACAGAGAAGGCCACGATCATTGGTCGCACACGCGTGGAACGTGCGCGTTCACGCGGAACGGCGGGCCCGGAAAACGAAGGATTCGAGTGATCTATAACTGCTTTGATATGCCCCGACTAAGGCCCGCTTTGAGCATCACCAGTGCAGCGGCAAACATTTCTGCGGTCAAGCCCTTTTGCCTGCGCGGGCCATTCGGCGTCCACTTTCGGACGGCCTCCATCAATGTCCGTTTCGCCCGGATAAAGATCAGGGACGTCCGGCGAGCGCTTCGGCGCGGTCCTCGGGATAGGGCGTGGGACCGTACCATTCCAGAAGCAGGACGGTGGCGTCGTCGTCGAGCCGGTCGCCGTGGTACTCCAGATGGTGCCGGATGAGGCGGCGCAGCGTTTCCTGGGCGGGCAGCCCGTCGGCGTGGTGGCGGATCAGGAAATCGGTGAAGCGGTCCAGCCCGAACTCGCGGCCCTCACGGCTGCGAGCCTCGGTGATGCCGTCGGTGTAGAGGAGCAGCCGGTCTCCGGGTTGCAACTGCCCCCGGCACAACGGCGGGTCCGCCGGCAGGCCCATGCCCATCGGCGGTGCCGGCTCGGGGCACTCCAGGGGCACCACCGTCCGCCCGGAACGGATGATCACCGGGGGCTGGTGGCCGCGGCTGATCCAGCCCATCGCCCCGGTGCGGCAGTCCAGCTCCGCGAGGAGCCCGGTGGCCCACCGCTCCCCGTCGAAGCGGTCGTACAGGACCTCGGCGATCCGGGCGGCGGTGCCGGCCAGGCCCCTGTTCTCGCGGCGGTGGTTGCGCCCGGCGGCGACCGCGAGGTTGGCGGTCAGCCCGGCGGCGGCGTCGTGCCCCATGGCGTCGAAGATGCCGAGGTGGACGGTGTCGCCGGTGAAGCCGTAGTCGAAGGCGTCGCCGCTGACCTCGTAGGCGGGCTCGATCACGGCACTGATCATCAGACGGTGGGTGGCGAACGTCCGGGGCGGGATCAGGCGCCACTGCATCTCGGCCGGCACGTTCATGTGGCGGCGCCGCACCAGCCGCGCGTAACTGTCGCTGACCCCCCGCTTGCACACCACCAGCAGCGCCACCATGTCCGCGAGGTCCCGCATGTTCTGGGTCGTCTCGTCGTTGCCGGCGCCGCCGCCGGGCCCTGAGTGCGCGGTGACGCGCAGGACGCCGAGCCGTTCGGCGCCGTTCAGCAGCGGCATCCAGTACTCGCCGGAGCCGCCGGCCGTGGCGGGGGCGGCGGGCATGACCTGCCCGAGCTGGAAGGCGCGGCCCGGCATGGTGCCCTCGACCGGCAGCTCGGCGGGCCGGTCGCCGGACCCGCGTCCCGCGTCGGCCCCGCGCCCGGTCAGCAGGCAGAGCATCTCGTCCTGGAGGTCGGAGACGTAGATCAGCACATCGGTCAGCCCGACGGCCGCGGCGTGCGCGTTCACCAGCCCCGGCAGCTGCTCCAGCGTGGCCAGCCGGCCGGCCCGGACCAGCCCGGTGAACATCCGCTCGCGGCCCCGGGCGCTCTCCCTGTCCATCCCGGTCCTCCCCCGCCCCGCTTCTACCCGGTCGCGACGCTCCGACGCCTGGTCACGGGCATGATGGTCGGCGGACGGCCGCGCCGCTACTTCCGCATCACCGGCGGGGGGCGGCAGGCCGTGAACGAGGAGGCCCTGCGGATGGGGCGGTGGGAACTCCCACCGCCCCGTCCGGGCGTCCGGCGCCGGTCCGTGCGTTCAAGGGACCGGGCTCAGGACCGGCGCCGCGGCGGCCAGCAGCCCGCACGACTCGAACGCCGACCGCAGCCCCTCCCTGTCGACGATCTGCCGCAGCCGCGGGGGCAGGTTCACCAGCGACAGGCAGCCGCCCTCGGCGGACGCCCGCCAGCGGATCCCCAGCAGGACGGGGAACGGATCGCACCGCACCCGGATCCGGTCGTGCATCCGCACCCGCAGATGGTGGGTGTTCTTCTCGATCATCGTCGTCAGCGCCTCGCCCAGCCGGCTCACCGTGACGTCGTCGAGGACGCCGCCCACCTCGACCAGGACGTGGTCGTCGTCGGCCGCCACCGTCGTGAGCGTTAACTCGGCGTCCGGCAGGTACGTCGACAGCCGGGTGTCGTCGGGGTACAGGGCGCGGATCGCGTCCAGCACGCGGGCGGCGGCGGTGACGCCCGCGCCGGCCGGCCCGTGCGCGGACACGGACGCGGACGCGGCGGCGCCCGTCCCGAAGCGGCGGCGCTGCGCCTTCGACGGCGGGGCGGAGGTGGCGGACGCCAGGTCGGGGTGGACCTCGACGAGCCCCGCCAGGCCGGTGATCTCAAGGGCGTGCCGGGTGCGCAGCGCGGACGGGGGCGCCACCACCCTCAGTTCGCGGCCGAGCAGGTGCGCCCGGGTCTGGGTACGGGCCAGCAGGACCAGCCCGGCGGCGTCCAGCAGCACGGTGTCACCGAAGTCGACGACCAGCCCGGCGCGGCCCCGCACCGACGACGTCGTCAGCGCCTCGCACAGCACCTCCCGGATCGCCGAGTAGTTGTGCCACCCGGTCTCCGGTGGCATTGCGAGCACGGTGAATCCTCGTGCGTTCCCCGTCCGCAGTCCTGGCACTGCTGTCTTTTTCATCGGTCATTTCTCTGCTCGATGTGGATAGGGCGGCGGTGGCGGCGTCCGCGTCCTCGGCGCGGGCGCGGGGAAGGGGCGCGGGAGGGCCTTTCGAGCGAGCCCCCTTGACGATTCCGTCGAGCCGGGAGAGCGCCAGGCCCGCGATCGTCTCGGCCTCCGGCCGGATGCCCAGATGCACGCAGCAGCTCCACAGGTCCTCGACGCAGCGGCGTACGGTCTCGATCTCGACGGGCACATCGGCGAAGTCGTCGTACAGTCCGGCCACCAGGGCGTCGGGCGCCGTTCCGGCCGGCGCCGGCATCTCCTCACGCTGCACTGCCCCCTCCGATCACACATCGCGACGGCTCCCGCCGCGGCACCGGCCGCCGGGGAACCTTGAAGTTTGAAAGGTCCTACCCGAATGCGGCAAGGAAAAGAGCGACCAGATGAAAAAGTCGGCCATGCTTGCCCCGGTGGTCGGCAATTACGGCGCCATTGCTGTTGACTGGCCGAGTGGTCATTACCTGACGGGTTTGGCCGTTGGTCTCCGCGGTTTTGTGCGGCGATGACCGGGGGCCGGTACGCGCGCGGTGCGGCGGTCCCGCCGTTGGGGACGGGCATGCCGTGCGCATTCCCGGAGGCGGCTCGGGCCTTGGAGCCGGGCCGGTCCCTGCGGGCGGCGGGCCTGGTGGGGGTTCACAACAGCTAACACGGTGGTAACACCCGTGCGGCAAGACTCCCGGGCCATGACCCAGTGGACTCCCAGGTGGGCGGAGCCGCCGCGAGGGCCGCGCGTCCTGTACGCGATCATCTCGGCGGGCCTCGCCCTGCTCCTGGCGACGCCCCTGGCGGCCCTGATGATGCATGATGAGAACCTCGCCGCCCGTACCGTCCCGGTTCCCATGACGACTTCGCACACTCCCGTTCCCGGCTCGCCCCCGGCGGGGACGGCTCCGGCGTCGCCCTCGTTCGACGGGGAGCGGCGCGAGGAGCTGACCCGCGAACTCGACCGCTACCTGGACGGCCGTCCGGGACGGCTGTCGGTGGCGGTGCGCGACCTGGCGACCGGGCTGTCGTACTCGTACGACCCGCGGCACCGGCCCGGCACGGCCAGCATCGTCAAGGTCGCGATCGTGGCCGCGCTGCTGCTGAAGGCCCAGCGCCAGGACCGCGACCTGACCGCGTCGGAACGGGCCCTGGCCGAGCGGGCGATCACGGTGAGCGACAACGACGCGGCCACCGCGCTGTGGCACCAGATCGGCGGCGGCCCCGGGCTGGCACGGGCGGCCGGGAAGCTGGGCCTGCGCCACACCGAGCCCGGCCCCGGCACGGCCTGGGGCGCGACCACGACCAGCGCGTCCGACCAGGTCCGGCTCATGGCCGCGCTCGCCACCTCCGAGAGCCCGCTCAGTGGCGAGCACCGCCGTTACCTGCTCGGCCTGATGGGGGACGTGGTGGACGAGCAGGCGTGGGGGGTGAGCGCCGCCGCCGGTGAGGGCGCCGAGTGCGCGCTGAAGAACGGCTGGCTGCCCCGGGCGGTCGACGGCGGCGCGTGGACGGTCAATTCCGTCGGGCGGGTCCGCGACGGCGGCCACGACTACCTGATCGCGGTGCTGTCGGACCGCCGGTCCTCGATGGGCGCGGGCGTGGAGGCCGTCGAGCACGTCACCGAGACCGTCACCCGCGCGCTCGCCGAGGCCTCCGCCGCCGCGGCCGAGGGGGCCGGGCACCACGACGGCTGACCGGACCGGGCGCTCTCCGCGGCACGCCCGCGCGGAGGGTGCGTGATCAACCGCCTTCACGATATAGTCCCAGTTAATGATAGTCAAGCTTTGTGACTAATTTCTGGAGGCCCGAGTATGAACGACCCCGCACAGCTCCCTGACCTGGGCGTACTGACCGGCCGGCTGATGCGCGCCCTCCAGGACGAGCTGTTCACCACGCTCGCCGAGCGCGGCCATCCCGACGTGCGTCCCCGGCACGGCACCGTCCTGGCCCACCTCCACCCGGAGGGAGTGCGAGCCACCGACCTGGCCGAACGCTCCGGCCAGCACAAGCAGATCGTCGGCACGATCATCGACGAGCTGGTCAAGCTCGGCTACGTCCGCCGCGAGCCCGACCCCGCCGACCGGCGCGCCAAGCTGATCGTCCCCACCGAGCACGGGCGGCACGAGATCGCCACCGCGCGCGCCATCCTGGCCGACATCGAACGGCGCCACCGGCAGGCCCTCGGGGCCGGCGCCTACGACGCCTTCAAGGACCACCTGATCCAGATCACCGACAGCCAGCGCGGCTGGAGGAGCACCACCGCGCCCGACCCGGCACGGGCCACCTGAACCCGAGAAGTCCAGACCGAGAAGTCCAGGCCGAGAAGTCCAGACCGAGAAGTCCAGGCCGAGGAGGCCGAGGCCGCGGGTCGACGAGGTCACCCGCCCCTCTCGATGTCGTCGCTCCACGCCTGGAAGCCGCCGTCGGACAGGACGGCGTCGAAGGCCGCCTCGGCCGCGCCGGTGAGGGGGCTCGCGGGTCCGAGCGCCGAGGGCACCAGCGGCGGCGGATCGGCGCGGCGGAACCGCATCAGCGCGGCGGTGTAGCCCTCCTCCAGTTCCTCCGGCGCCGTCTCGACCAGGCCGGTGGCCAGGCCTGACAGGGTCACCAGTTCGGGATCGAGGGCGTTGACGAGCGCGCCGGCGCCCCGTCCCAGCGCGCGGGCGGCCTCGCCGGCGGCGGCGCGGGCGGCCGGGTCCGTGCGGGCCGCGGCCAGTATCCGCTCCGCGGCGGTACGGGGGTCGCGCGGTTCGGGGCGGCCGAGGGCGCGGGCCATGGCGCGGCCGTCCACGGCCAGGTCCCAGCAGCCCCGCGCGCCGCACGGGCAGGCCAGGCCGGGGTCGCCGAACGGCATGTGCCCGAACTCGCCGCCGGCCCCGGTGGCGCCGTCGACCGGCCGGCCGTCCACAATGAGGATGCCGCCGACGCCGACCTCGACGGTGAGGTGCAGGCTGACCCGGGCGCCGGCCGCCGCGCCGCGCCGGGCCTCGGCGAGCCCGGCCATGGAGGCGTCGTTGCCGGCCAGCAGGGGCGTGCCGGGGGCGGCGCGCAGCGGTTCGAGGGCGATGTCGTGCCAGTTCAGGCCGGAGGCCTGCACGATCGTGGTGCCGTGCAGCGTGCCCGCCACGGCGACCGACACCGCCCGGATCCGGTGACCATGCCTGCGGCGGGCCTCCGCGATGCGCGCGCGGAGGACGCCGAGGACCGCGGGGGCGCCGCCGGGCGGGTTGCGTCCCGCTTCCTCGTCCACGGCCCGGCCGCCCAGTTCGACCGTCGCCGTCCGCCACCGCTCGTGGCCGATGCTCACCGCGCACACCAGCGGGCCGCGCGGGTGGGCGGCGAGGGCGGGCGAGGGACGGCCGCGCCCGCCGGTCTGCGGCGGGACGGTCTCGTCCAGGAGCCGCAGCGCCTTGAGCCGGGCGGTGATCTCGGTGGCCGAGCCGCTGCTGAGGCCCAGCGCCCGCGCCGCGTCCGCCCTGGTCGCGGCGGGGTGCGCGTGCGCGTGCCGCAGGAGGGCCAGCGCGCCCTGGCGGCGCAGGGTGTGCACGCGGTGCGCGGCGGTCTGCTTCTGCATGGTGACAATCCTCGCGCGCCGATTTATCCTCGTCGAACGAGCATAATTGATAGAGGTGAGCGCATGCGGCCCTCCCGCACCCCCGAGCACGCCGCCCTGTACGCGGCGATGGGCTGCCTCGGCTACCTGCTGGCCGGGCTCGGCGCGATCCTGCCCGAGCTGCGCGCCGAGCGTGGGCTCCCGCGCGGTGAGGCGGCGCTCTACCCGTCCGCGTTCGCGCTGGGCCTGGTCGTCGTCGGGCTGCTGGGGCACCGCCTGGCCGCGCGGCTGGGCCGGTACGCCCTGCCCGCGTCCCTGTCGTCGCTGGTCGGTGGGGCCGCCGTCATGGCCCTCGGCGACGGGCGCGCGGGCACCGGCGGCGGGGCGCTGCTCCTGGGCCTGGGCGGCGCGGGCCTCGTCCAGCTCGTCCCGGCGGTACTGCGCGGACCGGCACCGGACGGACCGGCACTGGACGGACCGGCACCGCGCGGAAACGGGGACGGTGACGGCGCGGCGGGGACGGTCGCCATCGGTGAGGCCAACGCGGTCGCCAGCGCGGGCTCGGTCCTGGCCCCGCTCGCGGTCGGCGCGGCCCTCGCGCACGGCCTGGGCTGGCGGGCTGCGTTCGCGGGGCTGCCGCTGGCCGCCGCCGCGATCCCGGTCGTCCTGTTCCTGCGGCGGGCCACGGCCCCGGCGGCAGGGCCGCCGAGGACGGCGGCCGGGCGCGCGCCCCGCGCGTTCTGGAGCCGGTGGACGGACCTGGTCCTGGCCGTCGCCGTCGAGTTCTGCGTGCTGTTCTGGGCCGCCGACCTCCTCCACACCGTCAAGGGCATGGCGCCGGGGACGGCCACCACCGCCTCCGCCGCTTTCGTGCTCGGCATGGCCCTCGGACGGGCCGCGGCCGGACGGGCCGTGCGCCTCGGCCACGGCCGCGTGCTGATCGGCGCCCCCGCCCTGGCCACCGCCGGGTTCGCGGTCTTCTGGACGGTCCCCGCGCCCGCCCTCGCACTCATCGGGCTGCTGGTGACAGGGCTGGGCGTGGCGCTGCTCTACCCGCTGATCCTCGCGGAGGCGCTGGAGGCGTGGCCGGGGGACCCGGTGCGCGCCGCCGCCCGCTGCGCCCTGGCCTCGGGCGTCGCGATCGGCACCGGGCCGCCGCTGCTGGGCGCGCTGGCCGACCTCACCGAGTTGCGGGCCGCGGCGCTGCTGGCGCCCGCCCTGCTGGTGGTCCTGCTGCTGCGCCGCGTCCCGGCGGCGAGCCGGATCCGCGGCTAGGGCGCCGATATCCGGGCGCGGATCTTCTCCTCGGCCTCGGGGTCGTCGAGTTCGCCGTAGGCGGCCAGGCACCATTCGAGCTGGGCGCGGGCCTCCTTGTGGCGGCCCAGGGCCCGGTAGCTGTCGGCCAACGACCTGCGGCAGGCCGCTCCGGCGGCGAGCGCCTCCTGGGAGTCGAACAGTTCGGCGGCCTGGAGGAGACGCCGAACGGCCCGGTCGTGGTCGCCCAAGCCCTGGTGGGCGTAGCCCCATTGCTCGTAGAAGTAGGCCTCACCGAGGCTGTGGCCTATGGCGTCGGTCAGCTGCAAGCCCTCTTCGCACAGGGCGGGGATCTCCTCGTACGAGCCGGCGGTCAGGTGCACGCGCACGAGCGTGTAGAGGGCGAGCCCCATGAAAGCGGGGATGCCGATGTCCCTGGCGATGGTGAGGCTTTCGGTGGCCGCCTTGGCCGCCTCCTGGTGGTCGCCGGTCACGCTCAGGACGAGACCGAGAACGCGCAGGCAGGTGAACGCCGCGTACGGGTCCTCGTTCCCGCACGCGAGCACCAGGCCGCGTTCGGCGTCCCGTCGCGCGGCCTCCAGCGCGCCCAGGGCCAGGTTGCCGTACGCGCGAATCCCCAGGGCCCGGGGCAGATCCCGCGAGTACGGCAGACCCTCCAGGCCGGCGATGCACGCGTCGATGAGCGGCATCGCGTCCGACGGCCGCCCCCGGTCGGCGGCGATCACCGTGGCGGCGCGGAGCCTGGCATGCGCGGCGACCAGCGTGTCGCCCTCGCGGCCGGCCGCCTCCAGCACCGCCCGCCACAGGTACTCGGCCTCGTCGTGCCGGCGGCGCAGGTGCAGGTGGGCGGCCAGGCGCAGCACCAGCCCGGTGGCGAGCCGGAAGCGGCCGGCGGCGCAGGCGGACACCACCGCCGTGCGCAGGTTGGCCAGCTCGCTGTCCAGCCAGGCCGCCGCGTCCGGCTCGATCAGCCGGGCGACCAGGTCGTCGCCCACGACGATCCGGGGGCCCAGGCGGGTGGGCGCCGGGAAGTACGGGTCGCGCGGCACCCTCGCGTCGGCGGCGTCGACGAGTTCCAGCCAGCCGAGGGTGAGACGTTCCAGCGCGGGCTCGCGCTCGGGATCCTCGGCGAGCCGCTCGGCGGCGTACTCGCGCAGCAGGTCGTGCAGCCGGTAGCGGGGCTGGCCGGCCGCGTCCACGCCGGCGGTGGTGAGCAGCGACCGGTCCACCAGCCCGTCCACGGCGTCGGCGGCGGCCCGGTCGCCGACCAGCACCTCGATGACCCAGGGCGCGACGTCGTGCGGACCGGCCAGCGCCAGCATCCGGAACGCGCGCCGGGACGGCTCGTCGAGGGAGTCGTAGGCGGCCTCGATGTGGGCGCGCACGGCGGTGAGGTGGTCGAGCCTGCGCCCCTCCTCCAGCAGCAGCCCGGCCAGGTGCGCCAGCGGCCAGGACGGGCGGGCCGCCAGCCGGGCGCCCGCGATCCGCACCGCCAGCGGGAAGCCGTCGCAGGCGGAGACGATCCGGTCCGCGGCGGCCGGGTCCGCGGCCACCCGCCCGCGGCCGACGATCCTGGTCAGCATGCGCACCCCGGCGTCCGGCGGCAGCCGCTCCAGATCGACGAGATGGGCGCCGTCCGGGCTCGGCGACCGGATCCGGCTGGTGACGATGACGGCGCTGCCGGGCGCGCCGGGCAGCAGCGGCAGCACCTGCTCCGGCCCGGCCGCGTCGTCGGCCACCACCAGGACGCGGCGCCCGGCCAGCCGCGACCGGTACAGCGCGGCGCGCTCGGCCAGGGTGTCGGGGATGTCGGACGGGGCCACGCCGACCGCGCGCAGCACCTCGTTCAGCACCACGGCCGGGTCGCGGGGCGCCGACGACGCGCCGGTGAGCTGGAGGTAGAGCTGGCCGTCCGGGAACGAGGCGGCCTCCAGGTGCGCGACGTGCACGGCCAGCGCGGTCTTGCCGAGGCCGGGCGCGCCGGTGACGCACACGATGGGCGGCGCGGTCGCCGACGGCGCGAACGACAGCAGCCGCCGCATCCGCTCGCATTCGGCGTCCCGCCCGGTGAAGTCCCGGATGTCGGGCGGCAGCTGGCGGGCGAGCGGGGGCGCGAGCAGGGCCGCCGGACGTTTGTGCGCGCGGTGCGCGAGTTCGGGATCGTCGACCTTCACCCGATGCCACATTCGCTGCAGTTCGGGACCCGGTTCCGCGCCGGTCTCGTTCACCAGTGTGTTCTGCGCCTCGTCGTAGGCCTGCAACGCTTCCGCTTTGTGCCCGGAACGGTACAGGGCCAGCAGCAGACGCGCCCACAAGTGCTCGTTCAGCGGTTCTTCCGTCACCCACGAACGCAGTTCGGGAAGCAATTCGCGATGCCGTCCCAGAACGAGCCGGGCCCGGGCGAGGTCTTCGCGGGCCAGGCGGCGCTCGGCGAGCAGCCCGGTGACGATGCCCGACATGGCGGACGTGCGGGGCAGGTCCTCCAGCGGCGGAACGCCCCACAGCGCCAGCGCCCGCTCGTACAGCTCGGCGGCCAGCGGGTCGTCGCCGCGGCCCGCGGCCTCCCGGGCCTGACCGCCGAGCGCCCGGAAATCCCGCAGGTCAAGGGTGTCATGGTCGTCCAGGCGCAGCCGGTAGCCGCCGTGGCCGGGCGGCAGCCGGGCGGTCGTCAGCAGCCGCCGCACGCCGCTGATGCCGGTCTTGAGCGCCCCCGCCTTGCGTCCCGCGCCCTCGTCCCACAGCAGCTCGCCGAGCTGGTCGGAGGTCAGCGGCCGGTCGGCCTTGAGCACCAGGACGCAGATCGCGGCGCGCAGCAGCGGCTGCGAGATCGCGATCGGCTCGCCCTCGTCGGAGCGCACGTCCAGCCGCCCGAGAATACGAAAGTCCATGGCCTCTCATTCGCCGCCGGAGTGCCACGGTAATGGAGGCGGCACGGTACGGATCAAGCCCCATTTCGGGCGCGGGTTTCGCGAACGGGTCAGGAGTGTGAAGGGGCCGGTCATGTGTTTCGCCGCGTGACCTCGCCTTTCCCGCCCATTCGGCGGCGGGCTGACCTTTCGCTGACCTTCGATCCCTACAGTGCGGCGGGTGGTGCTCATGGAACCGGAACCCTCCGTCGCCGACTTCGGCCGCGACCGGCTGGACCTGGACCCGCGGTACGGGCTGCTGCGCGCCGGCGGGCCGGTGACCCGCGTCCGGCTGCCCGGCGGCACCCGCGGCTGGCTGGTCACCGGGTGGGCGGAGGCGCGGCGCGTCCTGTCGGACCCCGTGTTCAGCCGGGCGCTGGCGGTCGGGCGGGGCGCCGGGGCGCGGCGGGAGACGTTCCTCACCGACATGGACCCGCCCGAGCACACCCGGGTGCGGCGGCACGCGGTGCGCGCGTTCACGCACCGCCGCGTCCAGGAACTGCGCCCGCGCGTGCGGGATGTCGTCGCCGGGCTGCTGGACGCGATGGCGGCCGCCGGTCCCCCGGCCGACCTGGTGCGGTGCCTGTCGCTGCCGCTGCCGGTGCGGATCATCAGCGAGCTGCTCGGCGTCCCCGACGGGGACCGAAGCCGCTTCCAGGGCTGGTCGGACGCGTTCCTGTCCGTCTCCGCGCACACCCCCGAGCAGGTGCGGGAGGCGCACGAGGCCCTCGACGGCTACCTGGCCGAGCTGATCGCCAGGCGCCGCGCCGAGCCTGCCGGCGACCTGCTGTCCGCGCTCGTGCACGCCCGCGACGGCCTCGGCTCCGGCGAGGGCGGGCTGTCGGAGGACGAACTGGTCGCGCTGGGCGTCGGGCTGCTGGTCGCCGGGTACGAGACCACCGCCGGGCAGATCACCAACCTCACCTACACGCTGCTGTCGCGCCGCGAGCACTGGGACCGGCTGGCGGCGCTGCCCGAGCTGCCGCCCGCGGCGGTCGAGGAGCTGCTGCGGTACGTGCCGCTCGGCTCCGACACCGGGATGCCGCGGGTGGCCGCCCGGGACGTGGAGCTGGGCGGCGCGGCGATCCGGGCGGGCGAGACCGTCCTGGTCGCCCGGCCCGCCGCCAACCGCGACCCGTCCGCCTTCCCCGATCCGGAGACGCTGGCCCTGGACCGGGACGGCAACCCGCACCTGGCGTTCGGGCACGGCATCCACCACTGCCTCGGCGCCCATCTCGCCCGCCTGGAGCTGAACGAGGCCATCGGCGGCCTGCTGCGCCGCTTCCCGGCGCTGCGTCTCGCGGTGCCCGAGGAGGAGCTGCGCTGGAAGAGCGGCCTGTCCGTGCGCGGCCTGCACGAGCTTCCCGTGACGTGGACGCCGAGATGAACCGGATGGGCACGGTCGTCCGCGTGGGCGAGCTCGGGCCGCGTGTCACCGCCAGCCCCGCCCGCGTCACCGACGTCCTGCTCGGCGGGAAGGACAACTACGCCGCCGACCGCGAGTTGGCCGCGGCGCTGCTGGCGGTGCTGCCGGACCTGGGGGACACCGCCCGGGAGAGCCGGGCCTTCCTGCGCCGGACGGTGGGGGCGCTGGCCGGCCGCGGCATGCGGCAGTTCCTCGACATCGGCTGCGGGCTGCCGGGCGCCGACAACGTGCACGAGACCGCGGCCCGGCACGCCCCGGGCGTCCGCGTGGTGTACGCCGACAACGACCCGCTGGTGCTGGCGCACGCGCGGGCGCTGCTGGCCCGCGACGGCGGTGTCGCGGCCGTCCCGTACGACCTGCGCGCCCCCGGCGGGCCGGTGGGGGCGCTCGGCGGGCCCGGCCTGATCGACTGGGAGCGGCCGGTGGCGGTGCTGCTCGGCTCGGTGCTGCACTTCCTCACCGCCGCGGACCGCCCGTACGAGGCGGTGGCGCGGCTGCGGGAGGCGATGGCGCCCGGCAGCGCGCTGGTGATCACCCATGTGACCGGGGACTTCGCGGCGGAGCGGGTGGCCGAGGCGGCGCGGATCTTCACGGCGGGCTGCTCGGCGCCGCTGGTGCCGCGCTCGGGCGCCGAGATCGGGCGGTTCTTCGGGGAGCTGGAGGCGGCGGCACCCGGGCTGGCCCCGCTGTCGCCGTGGCGCCGGGGCGGCCAGGGAGGCCGGGGCGGCGGGGAGCGTCAGCTCGGCCCCGCCCTCATGTACGCCGGCGTGGGCGTCCGCACGCCCTGAAACCTTCCTTGGCCTGGGCGGGCCCGCCGGCATGTGACATTAAAAAGAGTGGCTGCTATTTTTTTAAGCCATGGGCAGGATCGCGGGACTCAGCTCGGAGGCGGTGCGCGAGCGGCTGCTGGAGGCGGCCGTCGAGGTCTTCTGCGAGCGCGGCTACGAGCGCGCGAGCACCAGCGAGATCGCGCGGCGGGCCGGGCTGTCGGTGGGCGCCATCTACTCCAACTACGGCACCAAGGCCGAGCTGCTCGGGCACGCCATCGCGGCGCACGTCCCGGTCCAGCTCGCCGAGCTGTTCGCCACCGGCTCCACCGACACCGCCCTCGACCTGGTGCTCCAACTGGGGGCGGCGCTCCCCACCCGGACCGACCGGCAGGGCGCGATGCTGATCGAGTCGTTCGCCGCCGCGCGCCGCGACCCCGCCGTGGCCGCGATGGTCTCCGCCGGGCTTGAACGCCGCCTGTCCGTGCTGAGCACCACCGTGGAACGCGCCCAGCGCGACGGTGCGGCCCGTCCCGACCTGGACCCCGACGCGCTGGCGCACCTGTGCCAGAGCGTCGTCCTCGGCTCGCTGATCATGAACGGGCTGGCCGTCCGGCGGCCCGACCCGGACGCCTGGGCCGCCGTCATCGAGCACCTCATCGCCTCGGTCGCCCCGGCGGCCCGACCCGAACCCTCTCCCACCGACTCCGACTCCGACCAGAGCCGTTCACCCTGAGCACCGCCACGGAGCACGCACCACGGAGAAAGGCGACACGATGGCCACCAGGGAAACCCTCCGCAAGGACCGCGCGGCGCGCACCAGGCGCGTCGAACGGCTGAACACCGCCTCCGTGCGCCGGGTCATCGAACCCGACACCGACGTCACCGGCGAGTTCACCAAGGACCAGATCATCCCCGACGAGCTGCTGTCCACGGCCGGGCTCGGCCTCCGGCTCACCCCCGAGCAGAAGGCCCGGCTCGCCCGCGAGGAGGTGGCCTCGATGCTGCGGCTCGGGATCACCTTCGAGGCGGCCCTGATGGCCGGGTTCTCCTTCCGGCTGGCCGTCTCGCCCCGCGTCACCGACCCGCGCTTCACCTACGCCCTGCACGAGATCGGCGAGGAGACCCGGCACTCGCGGCTGTTCGCGCGGGTGGTCGGCCAGCTGGAGCCCCGGCAGCGCAACCCTCTCGACAGCCGGCTCGCCCGCCGCGTCCGCGGCCGGACCCTCCCCCACCTGATGCGCCGCCCCGCCACGCTGGACGCCCTGGTGCTGGGCGGCGAGGAGGTCCCCGACCTGCTCCAGCGGCTGCTGGCCGAGCACCCCGACACCGACGACTACCTGCGGCGGATCAGCCACTACCACCGGCAGGAGGAGGCGCGGCACCTCGCCTACGCCCGCACCACCGTGGCCGAGCACTACGCCAGGGCGCGGCGCAGCGACCGGCTGGCGCTGCGCTGGATCGTCCCGGGCGCGATCGGCGTCATGTTCGACATGATGGTCCAGCCGCTGGTCTACCGGACGGTCGGGCTGCCCGCGCTGCGGACCTGGCGTGCCGTGCGCCGCGACCCGCGCCGGGTGGAACTGCGCCGCCAGGCGTGCCGGTCGGTGCTCAAGGCGCTGCTCGACGCGGGCGTGTTCGCGCCCGGCCGCGTCCCGTACGCGTGGCGCCGGGCCTGCGCCGTCGACGCGTCCGGCATCCCCGTGCGACCTTCGCCCGCCGATCACGGTCCGTGACCGGATCCCGCCGCCTGCGAGAACTCTCCCCCACCGCGCCACCCGTTACGGCAGGGTTTACCCGGATCAGTTATGACGGGGGCCATGGGCGGGAGGCGTCGACCGGTGCGGCACAGCTTCAGCGTTGATCTGCGGGGGATCGTCGACCTGCTCGGACGCCACCTGTATCCGAGCCCGCGCGCCTACCTGAGGGAGCTGCTGCAGAACGCCGTGGACGCGCTGAGCGCCCACCGCCCCGCCGACCCGCGGATCCTCGTCGAGCCGCCCTCGTTCACCGGGGACGGCTCGCTGCGCGTCCACGACAACGGTGTCGGGCTCACCGAGGCCCAGGTGCACGAGCTGCTTGCCACCATCGGGCGCTCCTCCAAGCGCGACGAGCTGGGCTTCGTGCGGCAGCAGTTCCTCGGCCAGTTCGGCATCGGGCTGCTGTCGTGCTTCCTGGTCGCCGACGAGGTCGAGGTGGTCACCAGGAGCGCCGCCGGGGACGGCGCCGCGACCGTGCGGTGGGTCGGGCACGCCGACGGCCACTACACGGTCGAGGAGGCCGCCGCCGCCCGCGACGAACCGGGCACGACCGTCACGCTGCGCGCCCGCCGCGGCTCCGAGCACTGGCTGTCGGACGACACCGTCCTGCACCTCGCCCGCCACTTCGGCTCCCTGCTTCCCTACCCGATCACCGTCGGGGACCGGCTCGTGACCGAGGGCCCGCCGCCCTGGCAGGCCGACCACGGCGACCCGCGGGCGCGGCGGGAGGAGCTGCTGCGCTACGCCGAGAGCGCGCTGGAGTTCCGCCCGTTCGACGTGATCGACCTGAAGGTCCCGGCGGCCGGGCTGACCGGGGTCGCGTTCGTGCTGCCCACGCCGCTGCCCGCCAGCGCCCGCACCACCCACCGCGTGTACCTCAAGCGGATGCTGCTCGGCGAGCGGGTCGAGCGGCTGCTGCCCGACTGGGCGTTCTTCGCCCGCTGCGTCGTCGACGCGGGCGAGCTGCGCCCGACCGCCGACCGCGAGCAGCTGTACGAGGACGACCTCCTGGAGGAGACCCGCGAGGCACTGGGCGAGCAGCTGCGGGCCTGGCTGGTGCGGCTGTCCACCACCGCCCCGTCCCGGCTGAACCAGTTCCTGTCCGTCCACCACCTCGGCGTGAAGGCGCTGGCCGTGACCGACACCGACATGCTGCGGCTGGTGGACCGGTGGCTGCCGGTGGAGACCAGCGACGGCGACATGACGCTGGCGGAGTTCCGGCGCCGCCACGGCGGCATCCGGTACACGGCCGGGGTGGACGAGTTCCGCCAGTTCGCCGGGGTCGCGGCGGCGCAGGGCATCGGGCTGGTCAACGCGGGCTACGCCTACGACGCCGAGATCCTCAAGCGGCTGCCGCTGCTCGACCCCGACATCCGCGTGGAGCGGCTGGACCCGGCCGAGCTGGCGACGCGGATGGACCCGCTCGACCCGGCCGCCGAGACCGCCGTCCTGGAGTTCCTGGCACACGCCCGCCGCGCCCTGGACCGGCTGGGCTGCGAGCCGGTGGTGCGCGCGTTCGAGCCCGTCGCCCTGCCCGCCCTCTACCTGGAGGGCCGCGAGGCCGCGCGCCGCGCCGAGCGGCAGGCCGCCGTCGACTCGGCCGAGGGCGCGTGGGCCGACATGCTGGAGGGCCTCGGCGAGGCGGCCGAGGAGGAACCGGCCGGGCCGGTGCGCCCGCAGCTGATCCTCAACCACAACAACCCGCTGGTCCGCCGGGTGACGAGCCTCGCGGACCCGCTGCTGATCCGCCTCGTCGTGGAGGCCATGTACGGGCACGCGCTGCTTCAGGGGCACCACCCGATGCGGCCCGCGGACACCGCGACGCTGAACCGATCGTTCCTCGGCCTCGTCGAATGGGCCGTGCACAACGTGGAGGACGCCCCATGACCCATACCCCGGCTGAGCTGTCGGGCCTGCTCGCCGAGGCGGACGAGATGCCGCCGGGCGAGGCGCAGGTGGACGCGGTCCGGGACGTGGTGCGGCGCGCCGAGGCGGCGGGCCTGCTGGACGTCGAGATCGAGGCCCGACTGGCGCTGGTGGACGCGCTGATGCTCACCGCCGAGGACACCGAGGACATCAACGCGATCGTCACCGCGTTCACCCGCTGCGTCGCGCTGTACACCGCGCATCCCGACCGCTTCGACGACGACCTGCTGGACATGCTGTGGCGGCAGTTCGCGGCGCAGGGGATCGTGCTGACGCTGATGGTGGTGTACCCGCTGCGGCTGGTGCGGGGCGTGTTCGACGACATGGAGGGGCGCTGCCGTCCCGACCGCGACGACCTGCACACCGTCCATTCGATCCGGCTGCTGCTGGCGGAGGCGACCGGTGACGCCGAGATGGGCGAGCGGGCGCTGGCGACGCTGCGGCACCGCGAGCCGCCCGGGTACGCGTGCCCGGCGTGCCTGTCGGTGTACCAGGTGCGGTACCTGGCGAGCGTGGGACGGTACGCGGAGGCGATCGAGGTGGGGCAGCCGATCGTCACCGGGGAGATCCCGTGCGACACCGAATCGCAGCCCGCGGGCGTCCTGAACATCCTGCAGCTCTGCTACCTGCGCCTGGGCGAGCTGGAGGAGGCCCGGGACGCGCACCGGCTGGCCTACCGGGGGCTGGACCACGACGACGAGTTCGACGTGGCGCAGCACCTGCGGTTCTGCGCGCTGACGGGGAACCTCGAGCGGGGGCTGGAGATCTTCAAGCGGCACTTGCGGCTGCTGGAGGACACCCCGACCGTCCTGCACGAGCTGGAGCTGTCCACCGCGGCGGCGCTGCTGTTCCGGATGCTGGTGGAGGCGGGCCGCGGCGAGGAGGTGCTGGTCTGGCCCGCCGACCCCGACGTCCCGGACGACGAGGACGAGGAGTGGCCCTTCGCCGAGCTGTACGAGGACCTGTGCCGCGACGTGGAGGAACTGGCCGCCAGGTACGACGAGCGCAGCGGCAACACCCATCTCCACGACCGGATGCAGGCGATCATCAGGGAGGCGCCGCTCGTCGACGAGCTGCCGCTCTCTCCCCTGGCCGCCCGCCGCAAGGAGATCGCCGCGAAGGACTCCTTCCCCGAGATCGGGGCGGCCACCAAGGGCGTTGAGGGGCGGCCCTTCGAGGAGAGCCCGCTGGACGTGGCCCTGGGGCACGCCCGCCGCGGCGAGGAGCTGCTGAACTCCGGCTCCCCGGAGCAGGCGATCGGGGAGTTCATCGAGGCGGCGGCCCGGTTCACCGCGCTGGGCGACACCCGGCTGTCCGCGTTCGCGCGGGTGGACCTGGCGACCGCGTACCTGACCGTCGGCCGCCACCTGGACGCGGCGGAGTGCGCGGAGGAGGCGCTGCCCGACGTCCCGGCCGAGAAGGACGCCGAGTACACCGGCATGCAGGCGCGGTGGGTGCTGGCCTGCGCCTATCCCGAGCTGGGCCAGGCCGAGGACGCGCTGCGGATGCTGGGCGAGATGACCGAGCGGGCCACCGAGGCCGGGACGCTCGGCCGGGTCGCCAAGAAGGAAGGCGAGATCCTCGGCGCGCTGGACCGCGACGACGAGGCCGCCGCACGCTACACCGAGGCCGCGGCCCAGTTCGCCAAGACCGACGACCTCTACCAGGAGGCGGTATGCCTGCGCCAGGCAGCCCTTGCCCATTCCTGGGCCGGTGACGTGGACAAGGCCCTTTCGCTGGCCGAACGCTCCGGCGAGGTCGTGAAGCGGCTCCCCGACGGCGAGGAGCGCAGCGTCTGGGAGTTGGCGGCGCTTCAGTACGACCGCGCCCGCATCCTGGCGACGCACGACCGCACCGAGGAGGCCGCCGCCGAGGCCGCCCTGGCCGCCGAAACGTTCCGGAAGACCACCGACCGCGCCTTCGTCACCCGCTGCGAACTCATGGCCGGCCAGCTCTGGCACGACCTGGACAGACCCGCCGACGCCGAAGCAGCCCTGGAACGCGCCCTGCACGAATCCCCCGAAGACGACGACCACCGAACCGACCTGACCGACGCCCGCGCGCTCCTAGACCAGCTCCGTTAGCAGAACGAATCGGAACACCCAGCTCCCGGCGAACCCCGGCGCAGCGCCCCCTCCCAGCTCGACAATGAACGCAGCGCAACCCCGGAGACACGCTCCGTCTCCGGGGCTCCCGGTCGAGCAGAGGGGGCACGGCCATGCCCGAGCAGCAAGCGCCATCTCCACGGCACCCGGCCGACCGCCATGCCGGTCCACGACCTGACCGCGGACATCATCGAGGTAGGCCGCCTCCTCACCCGCTCCAACCCCGGAACGGTCGTCACGGCCATGCCCGCGTCCTAGGGCCCCTCCCGACCACCCACGGAAGGAACGTTAGTGATGAATGAAAGCCCCCTGGTCAACCCGCGCGATCGCTTCCCGCTCGGGCTGCCCGGGCACACGGTGCCCGTCAGCCCTGAACCACCCAGCGGGGCCGGTCGCCCTTGGGGGATGGATCGCGCAGTGACTCCCGCACCCAAGCGGTCCATGGGCAAGCATGAGAAGCCCACCAGCACCAAGACGGTGACGAAGAAGACCACGTACACCGACGACAGCGAGATCCGCACAGAAACCTTGACCGAAACGGTGACCGACTGATGGACACCGACGTGGTACTCATGCTCGCCGGGCAAAATGACGGGGAAGCGGTCTACGTCTCCGATGCTCTCGCGACGCGAAATGTACGGGTCGTGTGGTTCGACACCGCATGGTTCCCCTCGCAGGCCAGCGTCAGCGCGCAGTTGAGCGGTGACGGCTGGCACGGCGAGATCGTCACGCCGGACGGTTCCCTCCGGCTGGACGAGGTCACAGCGGTGTATTACCGCCAGCCCCAGCCGTTCACGTTTCCCGAAGGTCTGAGCGGGCCGGAACGGCGCTTCGCCACCGTCGAAGCCCGTTTCGGTTTCGGCGGACTCTTCATGTCGCTCCCGACCCGCTGGGTCTCGCACCCAGCCCGGCTGGCCGACGCCGAGTACCGGCCGCTCCAAATGGCCGTCGCCGCGCGGTGCGGCTTCACCACCCCCGCCAGCGTTCTCACCAACCGCGCCGACCACGCTAGTGAATTCACCCGCTCCGGCGGCGGGGCCGTCTACAAGGCGACCATGCACAAGCTGATCAGCGAAGACGACCAGGTCAAGCTGATCTACACGACGCCGGTCGATCCGGCCGAGATCGAGGACCGGGTCACCACGACGTTGCATCTGTTCCAGTCCAACATCTCCAAGAGCCATGATGTCCGCGTGGTCGCGACCGGCAACGGGCATGTGCACGCGATCGCGATTCGCACGGATGACCCGGCGGCCCGTCAGGACTTCCGGACCGGGTACGACACGTTGACGTACGAGGTCACCGGTGTCCCCGCCGACGTGGCCCACTCCTGCCGCGCCTACCTCAAAGCGCTTGGCCTGGAGCTGGGTGTATTCGACTTCGCGGTGACCGAGGACGGGGCATGGTGGTTCCTGGAATGCGGCCCCGGCTCGCAGTGGGCGTGGCTGCAAGAGGAGACGGGGGCGCCGATCGCCGACGCCATTGCCGACACGCTCACGGGAGTACTCGTATGACCAGCGGCCCTGGCGACTGGAGAGCGCACGCGGCAGCGCTGGCGGAGCGGCTCGCTGAACAAGGCACTCTCACCGACCCGGTATGGCGTGAAGTGGTCGCGGCCGTCCCCCGGCACGTGTTCGTGCCGGAGTTCTACTCGAACGACGACCCGCCCGAATTCATCACGGCCGCCGACGCCCGTTGGCTGGGGCTGTCCTACTCCGACGGCACCCTGGTGACCCAGCGCAAGGAACATCCCGACCACCCCGGCTTCGCCTGGTCCACCAGTTCGAGCACCCGTCCCAGCTTCATGCTCCGGATGCTGAACCTCCTGGACGTGCACGACGGCATGGACGTGCTGGAGATCGGAACCGGCACCGGATACAACGCCGCGTTGCTGTCCGAACGGCTCGGTTCGGAGCACGTCACCACCGTGGACATCGATCCTGAGTTGACCGACGCCGCACGGCTCCGGCTGGCCGAGGCCGGTTACCACCCGCACGTGGCCGTGAACGACGGGCCCAAAGGCTACCCCGACCGAGCCCCGTACGACCGGGTCATCGCCACCGTGGCGAACGAGTACGTGCCGTATCCGTGGGTCCGGCAAACCCAGGCCGGTGGCATCGTCTTGGCCGATGTCCGACCCCGTGGCATGACATGGGCAGGGGCGCTCGCACGGCTCACCGTGGCCGGTGACGGAACCGCGAGCGGGCCGCTGGTGTCGTGCACCTGGGGCTTCATGTCCACCCGTCCCAGTGTGGAACGGCCCGGCGTTCACGAGACCGTAACCATCGACGCGACAACCGTGCACACCCGGACGAGTGAGATCGGCAGCGAAGCCCTGCACACCCCTGGGCTGTCCCTGCTCATCTGGCAACGTCTCCCTGGCATCAACGCGTTCACCGGGCCTGGTGATCACCAAATCACCACCCCTAACGGGTCATGGGCCGAGGTCACCAAGGCCACCCCCGCCAAGGTCGAGTACGGCGGGCCGGGCGACATCTGGGAGGAGGTCGAGCGGGCTCACGCGTGGTGGATCGACCACGGCAGTCCCGGTGTTGAGGCGTTCGGGCTCACGGTCGGGCCTGACGAGCAACGTCTCTGGTACGAGTCGCCGGACGGGGAGAGCTGGGCGGCACCCCTGGGCTGAAGAGGTTGCCGGGCGCTGGCCTCAGCCGGGGTCGGTGGCGGGGACTCGGGTGGCGGGTGGGGCCGCGTCTACCGGCGGGGACGGGGGGCGGGCCGCGCGGATGCTCATGGACATTCCGGCCGCGAACAGGCAGAGGACGGCGGCGCCCCACCAGGCCATGGTGTACGAGCCCAGCTCGGTGCGGATCAGCCCGGCCACGGCGGCAGCGGCGGCGGCGCCGAGCTGGTGGGCGGCGAAGATCCAGCCGAAGATCACCGTGCCCTGGACGGGGCCGAACACCTCGCGGGCCAGCGCGATCGTCGGCGGGACGGTCGCCACCCAGTCCAGCCCGTAGAAGATCACGAAGACCAGCATGCTGGGCTCCACGGTGGCGCCGAACAGCACCGGCAGGGTGAGGAGGGACAGGCCGCGCAGGCCGTAGTACCAGGCCAGCAGCTTGCGGCTGTCGACCCGGTCGGTGAGCCAGCCGGAGGCGACGGTGCCGGCGATGTCGAAGACGCCGACCAGTGCGAGGAGGCTCGCGGCGGTGGTCTCGGGCATGTGGTGGTCGTGCGCGGCGGGGATGAAGTGGGTGCCGACCAGGCCGTTGGTGGAGGCGCCGCAGATAAAGAAGCCGCCGGCCAGGAGCCAGAACGCCTTGCTGCGCATGCCGGTGCGCAGCGCCGACAGCGCGACCCGGGCGGCGTTGCCCTTGGCGGGCTGCTCGGGTTCGGGCTCGGTGGCCCCGTACGGGAGGAGCCCCACGTCGGCGGGGCGTTCCCGCATGACCAGCAGCACCAGCGGGACGACGGCCAGGGCGGCGAGCGCGACCGCGAGGGAGGCGGACCGCCAGCCGTGCCGGTCGGCGAGCCAGGCCAGCAGGGGGAGGAACACCAGCTGCCCGGTGGCGCCCCCGGCGGTCAGCACGCCCAGCACCAGGCCGCGGTGCCGGACGAACCAGCGGCCCACGACCGTCGCCGCGAACACCATCGCCATGGAGCCGGTGCCCAGGCCGATCAGCAGCCCCCAGCACACGACGAGCTGCCAGCTCGCGTTCATGAAGACGGTGAGGCCGCTGCCCGCCGCGACCAGCGCGAGGGCGAGGGCGGTGATGCGGCGGACGCCGAAACGTTCCATCAGCGCGGCGGCGAAGGGGGCGGTGAGGCCGTAGAGGATCAGGTTGACCGAGACGGCCAGGGACGTCGTGACCCGCGACCAGCCGAACTCGTCCTGGAGCGGCACCATCAGCACCCCGGGCGCGGCGCGGAATCCGGCCGCCCCGATCAGGGCGATGAACGCGACCGCCGCCACGATCCAGGCGCGGTGGGGACGACGGAGCACGGAACCTCCAGGTGGCACGGGGGGCGAAGGCCCACTGTGCATTACCTCGCGACATATGCGACAGTGGCCGGAATGCCATTCTTCCGGAGGATCCGGCCATGACCCATCGCGTCGCCGTGCTGCTCGTGCCGCCGGTCGTGCCGTTCGACACCACGATCCCGGGCCTGGTGCTGGGCCTGGCGCGGTCCGGTGCGGAGCCCTGCTACGAGGTGCGCACCTGCACGCCCGTCCCCGGCCCGGTCGCGACGCACACGGACATGGAAATCATGGTCCGGCACGGACTGGACGTCCTGGACGAGGCCGACACGATCGTGGTGCCGGGCACCTACAGCCGGGAGGAGACCGACCCCCGGGTGTTCGACGCGCTGCGCCGGGCGGCCGGGGAGGGGCGGCGGCTGGTGTCGATCTGCACCGGGGCGTTCATGCTGGGCATGGCCGGAATCCTGGACGGGCGGCGCGTCACCACGTACTGGCGGCGCAGTGAGGAGTTCGCGCGCCGCTTCCCGGCCGTCGAGTTCGACCCGCGGGTGCTGTACGTCGACGACGGCCAGGTGCTCACCTCCGCCGGGCTGGCGGCGGGCATCGACCTGTGCCTGCACATCATCCGCTCCGACTTCGGCGCGGCCGTGGCCAACGACGTCGCCCGGCTGGTGGTGATGGCGCCGGTGCGGCAGGGCGGGCAGGCCCAGTTCATCGCGGCGCCGATCCCGTCCGGGAACGGCGCCCTGTCGCTGGCCGCCACCCGCGAGTGGGCGCTGCGGCATCTGGACCGGCCGCTGGCCCTGGCCGACCTGGCCGGGCACGCCCGGGTGAGCGTGCGGACGCTGACCCGCAGGTTCCGCGCGGAGACCGGCATGGCACCGTTGCAGTGGCTGCTGCACTCCCGGGTCGAGCGGGCCAAGGAGCTGCTGGAGTCGACCGCGCTGCCGGTCGGCGAGGTGGCGCGGCTCAGCGGGCTGGGCAGCGCCGACTCGCTGCGCGCCCATCTGGTCCGGCGGGCCGGGCTCACCCCGACCGCCTACCGGGCGGCCTTCTCCGGCGCCGCCGCCGATCCCCCGCGAGGATAAAGCCCAGGCCGGAAACACCACGGAAACGCGGCGTGCCCGCGAAACAACCGACCGCCATTCCGGCTTCGCGCGAATCGTCTTTCCGTAAACGCGGCCGGAACCGGCCGTAGCGGGGTTCTGATCACGATCCGGCCTCCGTCATCGGCAACACTGGACGCGCAGGCCGGAATCGAACCCCGCGAGGCGGCGCGGGCACCGGGGCGGTGACTTTTCCGCTCCGTTTTCCGGGAGTCACAGATAGGAATCGGGAGAGACCATGCCCACGCCCACACCGGCTCCGGTGGGGTGGACCAACCCCCCGCTCCCCGAGGGTACGGAGGTGTGGACCCCCGCGATCGGCGACACCGTCATCATCGCCTCGGAGGTCAAGGCCAACGGGTACGTCTACTACCGGTGCACGGGCGTCGGCGAGCCCATCAGCGGGATGACGGTGTACCGGCGGCGCGCGGTCGTCCCGGCCCCGCCCACCGACCCGGCGCCGCCGTCGCGGGCGGCCGCGGGCACGGGCACGGGGCCCGGGCCCGTCGCACCCGGCGGCCGGGAGCCCGGGCACGCGGTGCATCCCGACGCCTCCGCTCCCGACCCGGCCCAGCAGGAGGAGAAGCGCACCCCGGCGTTCCTGCGCCGCCAGCGGGAGCGGGCGCGCGAGCGGGTCTTCGGCCGCGACCTGTCCAACCGGCCCACGGTGACGCCGCCGCTGTACTCCCGCGACCACCGCTTCAAGGACCTGGCCCGGCTGATCGTGAACGGCTACAGCGTGAACGAGGACGGGCTGAGCTTCCAGGTCACCGTCCTGTCGGACCTCAAGCACGTCGCGGTGCCGCACGACCTGGTCCCGGTGACGCTGGAGGCGCCCGGCGGGCGGACCCTGGACATCGTGATCATCCTGACGCCGCCGCCCGACCAGAACGTCTGCACGTTCTCGGCGTCCTACACGTGGAACCAGCTGGCCAAGCTGCTGGAGCTGGAACGGCCCGAGGGCGTGCCCGCCCGCCACGCCGTCATCGAAGCGCTTCCGCAGGCGGGCATCAGGGCCGAGTGGTGGGACAACAGCACCGGCCCGAACGCGCCCCGCCACTACTGCGGCGGCACCGAGCAGAAGTACGGCTCGGGCCGCATCGACCTGCGCCCCATCACCGTGGACGATCTGAGGGCTTCGGAGGCGGTTCCCAAGACGGCGTGGACGGCGGCCGAGCCGCTGCGCACCAGCCGCCCCGTCTACCGGGCGTTCGCCGACCTGCTGCGGCCGGGCATGGAGATGGCCACGTCGCTGGAGGCCGAGTCGGAGTTCTTCATCTCCGGCGAGCAGCACGTGTCGGTGGTGGCGAAGATGCGGTCGCTGTACTCCCGGCCGGAGGAGCTGAAGGCGCTGGGCGTCGAGCTGATGTCGGCCGAGGACGTCCGCAGGTGCACCGACACCTACTACGACGTTCCGGCGCTGACGCTGCTGCGCCACGCGATCGTGCTGCGCCGCCGCCAGTTCGGCCCGGACGAGCCGGGCGGGTTCCTGCTCCAGGTGAAGGGCCGTACGGTCACCCGGCAGGGGGAGCCGGCCGAGCGGATCCGGCTGGCGTCGCAGGTGCACCTGGTGGAGCCGGCCCACCCGGGGCGGCTCCGCGAGTTCCTCGCCGACGGCGGCGTCGACAACGCCTTCGCGCGCGTGCTGGCCGACGGGCTCGGGCGCCGTTCCGGGCCGGTCTCCCCGGACGGCTGGGAGGGCCTGGCGCCGCGGCTGGTCATCACCGCGCAGCGGGTGAGGTACTCCCTGGAGCTGGAGCACTCGATGACGGTCGACTTCAGCGCGGACACCGCGACCGGCACCGACCCGGTGACGGGACGGTCCCGCACGGTCCACACCGTCGAGTTCGGGATCGGCCACGCCGGGCTCTACGCCGACGAGGAGACCGCGGCCGGGCCGCTGTACGCGGCGGTCTCCAACGGCGCGGGCGCCAGGGCGTACCGGATTCCGCCCGGCCGGATCGGCTACGGCGCGGGCGCCCCGGGCTCCGGTGCCGATTCCGGCGGCGGGTCCGGCGGGAACGGCTCGCACGGGCGCGGGGATGAGGCGCGGCGCGTCCTGGTGACGCGGCCTTACCACGTGCCCACCGATCTCGACGACCCGGAGCTGTTCGCCCGCCGCGACTACATCCGGTACCGCGACCTGCGCGATCGGATGATGGACTACCTGTTCGGCTACCGGGCCAAGGACCTCACCCTCGGCGGCACCAAGTCCCATACCCTGGCCCGCCTGCTCGACATGCTCTGAGCCGGTACGCACCGGGCTGAAGCGCACCGGGCTGGAAAGGATCTGAAGGGCGGCTGAAGGCGGGCTGACCACCGGCTGACGGGACGCTGCGGACAAACCGGACGTTCGCCTAGTGTTCGGTCGAGCGGTACCGGGGGGCGACGCGCGCGTCGGTCAGCGTGGACACGCTCTGTGGCGTGAAGGTCACCATCGTGACCGAGTCGTTCCTCCCCCGGGTCAACGGGGTCACGAATTCGGTCTGCCGTGTCACCGAACAGCTCGCGGCCCGCGGGCACGAGGTCCTCGTGATCGCCCCGGCCCCCGGCCGGGACCGCTACGCCGGTCAGGCCGTGCGCACGGTCCCCGCCCTCACCCTCCCCTGCTACCGCTCGTTCGCCCTCGGCGTCCCGACCGCCCGGATGCGCGCGGCGGTGCGCGACTTCGACCCCGACATCGTCCATCTGGCCTCGCCCGTGGTGCTCGGCGCGGGCGGGCTGACCGCCGCGCGGGAGCTGGACGTGCCCGCGGTGGCGGTGTTCCAGACCGACGTCGCCGGGTTCGTGCGGCGGTACGGGCTGGGCGCCGCCTCGCCCGCCGTCTGGCGCTGGCTGCGCCGCCTGCACGCGCGCGCCGACCTGACGCTGGTGCCGTCCAGCCCGCTGCTGGCCGAGCTGGAGCGCCGGGGCGTCCCGCGGCTGGCGCTGTGGGCGCGCGGCGTCGACCAGGAACGGTTCAATCCCGGCCATCGCTCCGAGCCCCTCCGCGCCCGCCTGGCCCCGGACGGCGAGGTGCTGGTCGGGTACGTGGGGCGGCTGGCCGCCGAGAAGCGCCCCCGGATGCTGGCCGCGCTCTCCGGCGTCCCCGGCACCCGGCTGGTCGTGGTCGGCGACGGCCCCGAGGAGGACCGGCTGCGGCGGCTGCTGCCGGGCGCGGTGTTCACCGGGTTCCGGACGGGCCGGGAGCTGTCGGAGCTGGTGGCGTCCCTGGACGTGTTCGTGCACACGGGCGCCGACGAGACGTTCTGCCAGGCCGTGCAGGAGGGGCTGGCGTCGGGCGTCCCGGTCGTGGCGCCCGCCGCCGGGGGCCCGCTGGACCTGGTGCGCCCCGGGCACAACGGGCTGCTGTTCGACCCCGACGACGCCGCCGCGATGCGCACGGCGGTCGCCGCGCTGGCGGGCGATCCGCTGCTGCGGCGGCTGATGAGCCTGAACGCGCGCCGTTCGGTGCGGGGACGGAGCTGGGACATGATCTGCGACCAGCTCCTCGGCCACTACGCGGACCTGCTGGGCGGCACCGCGGCCAGCGAGGCGGCATGAGCGGGAGCATGACCGAGCGAGGTGAGGGGTTTCCGTTCGTGGTGTCGGTGCATGATGTGGCGCCCGCGACGCGGGTGCCGGCGGCCGACTGGCTCGCCGAGCTGGACCGGCGGGCCGTGCCGTGCACGCTGCTGGTGATCCCCGGTCCGTACGCCGGCGGGCCCGCGACCGGGGACGCGCCCGGCCTGGCGGATTGGCTGCGCGAGGCGGGCGGGCGCGGCCACGAGCTGTCGCTGCACGGCTTCCACCATGCGCGGGTGCCCGGCGGCACGGCCTGGCGGCAGGCGGTGAACCAGGTGATGGCGCGGGGCGCGGGCGAGTTCTGCGCGCTCCCGGAGGAGCACGCGCGGCGGCTGCTGCGCGCCGGGCGGGAGGCGCTGGAGGGCGCGGGCCTCGACGTCGTCGGGTTCACCCCGCCCGGCTGGCTCGCCTCCCCCGGCACGCGCCGCGCCCTGGCCGGGCTCGGCTTCGCGTACTGGACGAGCCAGCTCGCGCTGCACGACCTGACCGGCGGGCGGACGCCGCGCCGGATGCCCGCGCTGTCGCACCGGCCGGGCGGGGCGGGCGAGCGCGCGGGCGCGCGGCTGATGGTGGGCGCGGCCCGGTTCTTCGCCCGTTCGCGCACCCCGTTCCGGATCGCGCTGCACCCGGCCGACCTGAGCAGGCCGGGCCTGCGCGAGGCCGCGCTGGAGGCGGTCGACGCGGCGCTGGCGGCGGGCGGACGGCCGGTCACCTACCGGGCGCTGGTGGGCGCGTGAGGATCGTCCAGCTCGCCAATCTGTACAGCCCGGTGTCCGGCGGCCTGCGGACCGCGGTGGACATGCTGGGCCGCGGGTACGCGGCGGCCGGGCACGAGCGCGCCCTGGTCGTGCCGGGACGGGAGCACGGCCGGCACACCACCGCGGCGGGCACGCTGGTGACCGTGCCGGGGCCGTCGGTGGCGCCCGGCTACCGGCTGGTTCTGGACCCGCGGCCGGTGCTGCGCGCGCTCGCCCGGCTGCGCCCGGACGTGATCGAGGTATCGGACAAGGCGACGCTGACCGTGGCGGCGCGGTGGGCGCGGCGGCACGGGGTGCGGTCGGTGCTGCTGTCGCACGAGCGGCTGGACGCGATCCTCGCGCCGCGCGTCCCGGGCGGTTTCCCGCTGCGGCCGCTCACCGACCGCTGGAACGGCGGGCTGGCGCGGGCGTTCGACGCGATCGTGGCCACGTCGGCGTTCGCCGCCGCCGAGTTCGGCCGGGTGGGCGCCGTGGACCTGCATCTGGTCCCGCTCGGCGTGGACCTGGAGACGTTCCGCCCGCTCCCGGGTCCGGCGCCGTGCCGCGGCGAGGTGCGGCTGACGCATCTGGGACGGCTCTCCAAGGAGAAGCGGCCGGGGCTGGCGGTGGCGGCGGCGATCGAGCTGCACCGCCGGGGCGTGCCCGTGCGGCTCGACCTGGTCGGCGACGGGCCGCAGGCGGCCACGCTGCGCGCCGCCGCCGCGCGGGCGGGGCTGCGGGCCCGGTTCCACGGGCATGTTCCCGACCGCGCCGCCGTGGCGCGGCTGCTGGCGGAGGCCGATGTCGCGCTGGCCGCGTGCCCGGTCGAGTCGTTCGGGCTGGCGGCGCTGGAGGCGCTGGCGTGCGGCACACCGGTGGTGGCGGCGGATCGGGGGGCGGCGCCCGAGTTGCTCGTCCCGGGTGCGGGCGTCGCGGTGCCGCCGGTGCCGGAGCGGTTCGCCGACGGCGTCCAGGAGGTGCTGTCGTGGCCGCGGGAACGGCGCCGCGCCACGGCCCGGGCCCGCGCGGAACGCTACCCGTGGGACGCGACCGTCGCGGGAATGCTGGAGGTCCTCACCGCGAGCCGGGGCGCGCGGCGCCGTACAGGTCGATGAGGCCCTGGTAGTCGCCGCTGCCCAGGGTGGCGGCGCGGTCGTCGCAGGTGCGGACGTAGGGGCTCATCGAGAGGTTCTGGTGCCGGGAGCCCTCGATGTGCTGGAGTCCGAGGACGTGCAGCATCTCGTGGGTGATGACGGAGACCGCCTCGTAGCGCCCGGCCGGGCATCCGGGGACGGGCTGGGCGCTGCTGCGGCGCGGGGTGCGGGGCGTCCACCAGCGTTTGCCCCGGGTCTGGACGGCCATGTCGGCCTCGCGGATGACGCTGCCGACGTGCCAGGTGCAGGTGACCGCGAGGGTGTCGGCGGCGGCGGTGGCCAGTTCGGTCCAGCCGAAGGAGTTGATCCCGTTCCTCGCCTGGCAGGCTCCGGGGCCGAGGATGTTCGGCCGGGCGGCGGTGCGTCCCGCGTACCGTGCGAAGATGTCCGGCTTGGGGCTGTAGGCGGGCGCGCCGGCCACGCAGTCGGTGCGGGCGTTCACCGCGCCGGACACGCCCCGGCTGAAGGCGGTGGCCGCGAGCCCGGCGGGAATCCCGCTGCGCGCCACGGTCCCCGGGTGGTAGTGCCAGTAGATCCGCGTCCCGCGCGGCCACTGGACGGGCCCGAGCCTGCGTGCGGTGTCGGAGCAGGCGGGCAGCGGTGCGCGGGCCTGGCGCGGGCGGCCCTCGGGGATCTGGAGGCGGCGTTCGACGATGGTGGCCGTCCCGGCCTCGGCGTCGACGTCCACTTCCAGTTCCGAGGCGCCGTGGCGGCGCAGCAGGTGCGCGGTCACCGAGGAGCCGTCGTGCGGCACGGCGGCCGCGGCGCCGCCGGTGCCCCTGATCACCCGTCCGCGCACGTCGCACTGGTCCAGATCGACGACCTGGGGCATCGCTCCGGCCTGCAATCCGGGGCCGGGGCGGCACCAGTCCGGCGGGCGGGCCGCCTCCGCGTCCCACACCGGGCCGTCGGCCGTCGCCGGGATCGCGCAGGCGGCGGCGGTGAACGCGGTGACCGCCACGGCGGCGGTCAGGGAGGCGGCGGGCGAACCCGCCCGGAACCTATATGAGTGCACATCGCATTACTGGGCAGTTGCGACATCGGATAAAACCATCGATGCCCAAAATCCGCCCCACCGCGCCCGCCGGAATATGCGGCGTTAGTCCCAAATAATGGGACATCGCACAACCATGTGCCGAGGCTGTGAGCGCCGGGCGTTTCCGGCACCACGGTCATTCTCAAAAGCGCGTCGGCCTTTGTTAAAGGCCTGGGACCGAGTGGTGGCGTCCCGACGATCAGTGGGTATCCGGCGGTCAGACTTCCGTGGATCAGCAGGACCGGGCAGCCGCTTAGCCCTCTGAGAAAGGACGACCGCGATGGGCTCTCAGGGGCTGAGCGTCCCCGCCGTCGGGGGGGACGTCGAGGACGGCCCAGAAGAGGGCCGCGAGGAGCGCTCCGAGACGGATCCCGCAGGGGGCCCAGAGGGGCAGGGACAGCAGGGCGGGAGAACCCGCACCCTGACCGCCACCACCACGACCGCGACCACCACCACGACCACCGCGGCGAACGTCATCCCGGTCGCGGACGACCTGGCGCGCCCCGCCGCGGCACCGCGCCCGCGCCCGCTGGCCGCCCTGTACCCGCTGGTGCTGGGCGCCGCGGACGCGTTCGCCATGGCCGCCGCGGTGGCCGTCGCGGCCAGCACGGCGACGGGCACGGTGCCCGCCGCCGCCGCGATCGTCGCGCTGAACGCCGCCTCCGGGCTCCACCGGTCCCGCCGCAGGCCGTCGCTGCTCGACGACGCGCCCGCGCTCGCGCTGCGCGCCGCCCTGGTGGCGGCGCCGGCCGCGCTGCTGCTCCCCGGACCCGGCGGCATCCGGACCTGGTTCTGGATCACCTTCCTGTACTGCGCGTTCGCCGGCGCGGCCCGCCTGGCCGCGGGCACCGGCCTGCGCACCTACCGCAAGCTGCGCCCGCGCGGCCGGCCCACGATCATCGTCGGCACCGGCCCCGGCGCCTGGCACGTCACCGGGCTGCTGCGGCGCCGCCGCGACTTCGGGCTGGACCCGGTCGGCCAGATCGTCACCGGCGACCCCGGCGACCAGCCCGTCCCCGCCCTGCCCGTGCTGGGCCGCCCGCTGGACCTGCGGCGCGCCCTGGCCGCGTGCACCGAGACCCGCTCCCGCGCCGCCGTGGTGATCGTCTCCGACGAGCTGCGGCGCTCCCGGCTGGACGCTCTGGTCCGGGTCTGCGCCGCGCTGCCGTGCGAGACGCTGCTGGTGCCGTCCACGACGGACCTGCTGCTCGCGCGGGCCGGGGCGCGGACGGCGCGGGCGCCCGTCGAGCATCTGGAGGGCGTGCCCTGCGTGCGCCTGGGGCCGCGCCCGGGCGAGCGGGCGGCCCGCGCCGCCAAGCGCGCGTTCGACGTGATCGCCGCGATCCTGCTGCTGCTGGCGCTGTGGCCGGTGCTGCTGGCCTGCGCGCTCGCGGTACGGATCGAGGGCGGTCCCGGCGTGCTGTTCCGGCAGCGGCGCGTGGGCCTGGACGGCCGGCACTTCACGCTGCTGAAGTTCCGTTCGCTGCGCCCGGCCGACGACCTCGAGGCCGACACCCGCTGGTCGGTGGACGGTGACGCGCGCATGGGCCCGGTCGGCCGCTTCCTCCGGGAGACCTCGCTGGACGAGCTGCCGCAGCTGTGGAACGTGGTCCGCGGCGACATGAGCCTGGTCGGGCCGCGTCCCGAGCGGCCGCATTTCGTCCGGCTGTTCTCCGAGACGTGCCCGGAGTACCCGCTGCGGCACCGGATGCCGGTGGGCATCACCGGCTGGGCGCAGGTCAACGGGCTGCGCGGGGACACCTCGATCGAGCTGCGGGTGCGGCTGGACAACCGCTACATCGACACCTGGACCTTCGGAGCCGACCTGCGCATCCTGCTGATGACCGTCCGGGCCGTGCTGACGAGGAACGTCGCGTGAGGCGGGCCCTGGCCGGGCGCTGGAGCCCGCTGGTCGCCGCGGCCGCGCTGTGCGTGTGCGTGCCGCCCGAGCTCGGCGCGAACGCGGTGGCGTGGATGGCGCGGTTCGCCGGGTTCGAGTCGTTCAGCGGCGTGCTGGCCGTGCAGGTCTCCGCCGGGGACCTGGCGGGCCTCGTCCTGGTGGCCGTCGCCGCGGTGCTGGTCGCCGCGCGGAAGGTGGCGCCGCCCCCGCTCTGGACGCTGCCGGCGTTCGGGACGGTGGCGCTGGCGGCCGGGATCGCCACGCTGTGCTCGCAGGACATCGCGTCCAGCCTGCCCGGCTACGTGCGGATCGTGCAGCTCCTGGTGCTGGTGCCGCTGGCCGCGATGACGCTGATCCAGGACCGGACGGACGGCCTGGTGGTGGCCGCGGCGGTGGTCGCGGTGGCGCTGGTGGAGTCGTCCTACGGCATCTGGCAGGCGCTCACCCGCAACGGCGCCGCCATCGGGGGCGAGACCGTCCGGGCGGTCGGCACGTTCGGTGCCGGGGACGTGATGGCGCTGTCGATCGTCGCCGGGTTCGGCGCGGTGTTCACGCTGGCGTTCGCGCTGGCCGGTCCGCACCGCGTCCGCCCGTTCGCGGCGGCGGGGCTGGCGGTGCTGGGCTCGGCGCTGCTGCTGGCGCTGAGCCGGGGCAGCTGGATCGCGATCGGCGCCGCGGCCGGACTGGTGCTGCTGGCCTACAGCCGGCGGCTGGCGGTGCGCACCGCGGCGACCGCCGCCGCGCTGGCGGTCGTGGTGGTGGGCGGGCTCGGCCTCGGGCTCGGCGGCGACGGCGGCGGGCAGACGCTGGCCGCCCGCGCGCAGTCGATGACCTCGGTCATGGACACCCCGGACCAGTCCGTCCTGGATCGCTACAGCCTGTGGACGGCCGCGCGGGGCATGTGGGGCGACCATCCCGTCACCGGCGTGGGCGTGAAGAACTTCCCCGCCTACCGCGACTCCTACGCGCCGATCGAGCTGTCGTCGGCGGGCGAGGTCATGGACCACGCCAACGGCTACCGCCGTCAGCCGCTGCTGTCCCCGCACAGCCAGTACCTGCTGGTCCTGGCGGAGCAGGGCGTGGTCGGGCTGGTGGGCCTGGCGGCGCTGTTCGGCGCGCTGCTGTACGGGGTGTGGCGGCGCCGCGACGTCCGCGACCCGCTGTGGCTGGCCGCGTTCGGCTTCCTGACCGGACTGCTGATCAACTTCGTGTACGCCGACATCAGCGGCGCCAGCAGCATGCTGGTCGCGATCATGATCGGCCTGGTCGCCGCCGGCGCCGCCACCGGACGCCCGCACGCCGGCACCGGCGCCGGCGCCGCCACCCGGACGCGGGACGGGACGGCATGACGGCCGTCGGCGCGCGCCCGCCGGCGCCGGACGGCTCGATCCGCCGCGCCACCGTGCTGACCGGGCTGCTCATCGCCGCCGGCACCGGGCTGGGCCTCGTGCGCGACCTGGTCATGGCGCACCGGTTCGGGGCCAGCAGCGGCACCGACGCGTTCCTGGTCGCCTGGACGATCCCGGAGACGGTGTCGCCGCTGCTGATCGAGGACGCCATGGCGCTGCTCATGGTGCCGGTGGTGACCCGGCTGCTGCGCGAGCCGGACGGGGTGCGCCCGCTGGTGGTGTCGGTGCTGCCGCGGCTGGCGGGCGCGCTGGCGACGGCCGCGCTGGTCCTGGTGCTGGCCGCGCCGCTGCTGGTGGACGTGCTCGCGCCCGGCCTGGACGATCCCGGCCCGGCGGCGCGGTGCGTGCGGCTGACGGCGCTGACCGTGCTGGCGTTCGGGATCGCCGGGTTCATGAGCGCGACGCTGCGGGCGCACCACCGGTTCGGCCCGCCGGCCTCCATCTATCTCGCCTACAACCTCGGCATCCTGGGCATGATCGCGGCGTTCGCGGCGCCGCTGGGGATCACCAGCGCGGCGCTCGGCGTGGCGTGCGGCGGGCTGCTGATGGTGGTCGTGCAGGTCCCGGCGTTCGTCCGCTGCCTGCGCGACACCACCGGCCGCGGCACGGACGCCCCGGCGGGGAAGGGGACGACCCGGGACACGGCGGCGGCGGTGACGCTGGCGGCGGCCGCGCCGATCGTCCTCTACACCCTCACCCGGCAGTCGCAGGTCTTCATCGAGCGCTTCCTCGGCTCCGGCCTCGCCGCCGGGTCGATCTCCCACCTCAACTACGCGCAGAAGGTGGGCCAGGTCCCGATGGTGGCCTCGCTGCTGCTGGTGACCGTGACCTTCCCCCGCCTGGCCCGGGCCTCGGCCGGCGGGGACCTGGACCGGGTGCGCCGCCGCGTCGAGTCCGACCTGGTCGTCGTCAGCGCGATCGTGCTGTACGCCACCGCGTGCCTGATCGCGCTGGCACCGCAGATCGTCGCGCTGCTGTTCCAGCACGGCCGCTTCACCGAGGCCGACGGCGAGCGGACCGCGCTGGTCCTGCGCGTCTACATGCTGGGCGTGTGGGGCCACGCGATGGTGGGCGTCGCCGCGCGGGCCTTCTTCGCCCGCGCACGGCCCGTCTGGCACCCGGTGTGCGCGATGGCCGCCGGGCTGGCCGTCACGGGCGCGCTCGGCGCCGCCCTGGTCGGCACCGGCGGCACCGCCGCGCTGGCCGCCGCCAACGCCGCCGGGATCACCGTGGCCGCGGTGGCGCTGCTCCTGCTCGTCCGCAGGCGGGTCGCGCCGGTGTCGCTGCGCGCGGCCGGCGGCGACATCGCCGCGCTGGCGCTCGCGGCCGGCGCCGCGTGCCTGGCCGGGCTCGCCGCCACCGGCCGGTTCGCCGGCCCGGTCGCGCTCGTCCCGGCCGGCGCCCATCCGCTCTACCAGGCCGGCGCGGGCGTCGCGGTCATCACCGCGGTCTACGCCGCCGCGCTGGTCCCGGCCGTCTACGGGCGCGCCCGCGCGGGCGGGCCGCTCAGCTCGTTCACCAGCATCAGAAGGAAGACACGTGAGTCACCCCGAGAACCCTGAACATCCCATCACCTCGATGCCGATGGTCCTGATGTACCACTCGGTCGACCACTACGACCGCGACCCGCATCTGGTGACCGTCACGCCCGAGCGCTTCGAACGGCAGCTGCGCTGGCTCCAGACGCGCAGGCTGCGCGGCGTGAGCGTGAGCGAGCTGCTGCGCGCGCACGCCGAGGGCGGCACCCGCGGGCTGGTCGGCCTCACCTTCGACGACGGGTACGCCGACTTCGCCACCCGGGCGGTGCCCGCGCTGGTGCGGTTCGGGTTCACCGCGACCGTGTTCATGGTCGCCGGGCACGCCGGGGGGTACAACAGCTGGGACTCCGGACCGCCCAAGTCGCTGATGACCGCCGACCAGCTGCGCGCCGTCGCCGACTTCGGCATGGAGGTCGCCTCGCACGGCATGCGGCACATCTCCCTACCGGGCGCGCCCGCCGAGCAGGTGCGCGACGAACTCCAGCAGAGCCGGTACGTCCTGGAGGAGATGATCCAGCGGCCGGTGACGGGCTTCGCCTACCCCTACGGGCACGTCAGCCCTCGGGACGTGGCGGAGGTCAGGGCGGCCGGGTACGACTACGCCTGCGCCATCCGGCCCGAGGAGCCCGGCCGCCACGCCCTCGCCCGCACCTACGTCGGCGAGCGGGACCGCGGCCTGCGCCTGCGGGCGAAGGTGGTCCGGCACGAGCTGCAATGGCTGGTCAGAGTATGACGCGGGTGCTGCACGTCATCACGGGCCTGGAGCACGGCGGCGCCGAACGGCAGCTGGCGCTGCTGCTGCGCCACCTGCCCAAGGAGAGCGTCGAGTGCGAGGTCGCGGTCCTCACGCACGCGGGGGCGCTGGCCGCGAGCATCCGCGCCGGCGGCGTCCCCGTCCACGAGATCGGCATGCGGAGCAACCGGGACGCGGGCGCGCTGCCCCGGCTCGTCCGGCTGATCCGCAAGGGCCGGTACGACGTCGTCCACACCCACCTGTACCGGGCGTGCGTCTACGGGCGCCTGGCCGCCGCCCTGGCCCGGACGCCGCGGATCATCGCGACCGAGCACTCCCTGGGCGACGGCCACATCGAGGGCCGCCGGACGACGCCGGCCGTCCGCGCCCTCTACCGGGCGAGCGAGCGGCTCGGCGACGCGACCGTCGCGGTGTCCCCGACCGTCGCCCGGCGGCTGCGGGACTGGGGCGTGCGCCCGGACCGCCTGGTCACGATCACCAACGCGATCGACGCGGAGGCGTTCGCGTTCTCCGCGGAGCGCCGGGCCGAGGTCCGCGGCGCCATGGGGATCGGGCCGGAGGAGTTCGTCGTCGGCAGCACCGGGCGGCTCGTGCCGTCCAAGCGCCTGGACCTGCTGATCCGGGCGTTCGCGGGCACCGGCCGCACGGCCCGGCCCGGCTCCGGCGACGGGAGGCTGCTCATCGTGGGGTCCGGGCCGGCCCGCCCCGGCCTGGAGGAACTGGCCGAGGACCTCGGCATCGCCCACCGCACGCTCTTCGCCGGTGGGACGGGCGACGTCGCCGGCATGCTCGCGGCGATGGACGCGTACGCGGCCCCGTCCGCCCAGGAGACCTTCGGGCTCGGCGTGCTGGAGGCGCTGGCGTCCGGGCTGCCCGTGCTCTACTCGACGTGCCCGGCGATCGACGACCTGCCGTCGCTCATGGCGCCGCGCGTGCACCGGCTCCCGTCGTGGGTGGCGGCCTGGAGCGGCGCGCTCGACGCGCTGCCGCGCACGGGCGGCCCCACCCCGGCCCGCGCGGCCCCGCCGCCCGTGGTGGGGCACTACGCCGTCCAGGCGCGGATCCCGCAGTTCGTCGACCTGTACCACGAGGGCCCGGCGGCGGTCCGGCCCGTACGCGGCAGCGCGCTCGTCGCCACCTGACGGCGGCTCCGCCGCACGGCACGCCTTCGCACGGCACGCCTTCGCACGGCACGTTTGCGCACCGTCTTCCAACAGCACCTCCTCGCGAGCACGTCCTCTCCGAAAGGGCCAGGCATGCAAGAAATCCGCGTCCTCGTCATCCGCGTCCTGAAGAACCTCGGGCGCCGGTTCGCCCTCCCGATCGCCATCGTGCTGGCGTGCCTGCTGGCGGGGCTCGGGTACGGGCTGTTCAAGGCCCCGACCTACTCGGCGACCGCCTACGTGCTGGTGGTCTCCGATCCGGACGGCGGGCCCGCGGCGGTCAACTTCGCGCAGGCGTACGGGCGGCTGGCGTCGATGCGGGAGACGCTCGGGTGGGCGGCCAAGCCCATCCCGTCCAGGGTGCTCGACCGGTCCCGCGCGCAGATCCAGGCGTCGTCCTCGCCCGACACCCCGCTGGTGCGGCTCACGGCCTCGGCGAGCACCGCGATGCTGTCGGCGGAGCTGGCCAACACCGCCGCCGACGCGCTGGTCCGCTACGGCAACGCGCACCAGCACGACACCGGCGTGCGGGTCGCGCCCATGACGCAGGCGTCGGTGCCTCCGGCGCCCAGCTCGCCCAACCTGCCGCTGAACGTGGCCGTCGGGGTCGCGACCGGGCTGCTGCTGGGCGGGCTGGTCGCGGCCACCGGGGTCGCCTCGCGCATCCGCGCGTGGTTCGAGGCCGCGCTCGCCAGCGCCGCCGAGGAGATCGCCGCCGAGGACAAGGACGCCGGCGCGGGCAAGGACGCGGGCGCGGGCAAGAAGCCCAAGACGAAGGGGTCCCCGTTGACAGCGGAGGCGGGCCAATGACCGATGTGGAACTGGGCGGCGCCCGCGCCGTCCCGGTCACGGCCGACGTCATCGACTTCGGTACCGGCGTGGATCTCGGCGTCGGCCTCGGAATCGGCCCCGGAGTCGACCTCGGAGTCGGCGCCGGGACCGCGGGCGGGGTCGGCAACGGCTGCTCGTTCGGCTGGACCGTGGAACTCCGCCGCGACGACACGGCGCTGGACGACCTCGCCGCCGAATGGAACGACCTCTACGCGCGCAGCCCGGCCGCCACCCCGTTCCAGACCCACGCGTGGCTGGCGGCCTGGTGGCGCAACTACGGCAGGCGCGGCAGCCTGCGCCTGGCGCTGGTACGGCGGCACGGCCGCCTGGTGGCCGCCGCCCCGCTGATGGCGGAACGGCGCTGGGGCTGCCCGGTGCTGGTCCCGCTCGCCTCACCGCAGAGCGACCACACCGACGTCCTGCTGGACCGGGACGAGGCCCGGACCGCCGCCTGGCACCTGACCCGCGCGCTCCTGAGCGCGCCCGGATGGTGCGCACTCGACCTCCCCGAGGTGAGGCCCGGCTCGGCGGCGCACATGCTGGCCGGGGCATGGCCCCGGACGTCGTGGCGCGCGCCCGCGTCCACCTGCCTCGAACTGCCCGCCGGCGACATCACCGACGTCCTGGACCGGCTGCCCCGCCGCAGCGCGGGCAAGCTGCGCGCCAAGCTCCGCCGGATCGACGCGTACGGGATCACGGCCGCGCCCGTCCCAGCCGAGGCGGCCGAGGGCGGCGTGGAGCGGCTGCTGGACCTGCACGCCCGGCAGTGGCGGGGCCGCCCGATCAACCCCGAGCACACCCGCCCGCGCTTCGCCCGCCACCTGGCGGACGCCCTGGCCGGGATGATCCGCGACGGGCAGGCCGCGCTGTTCGAGTACCGGTGGGAGGGCGGGCTGGTGGCCTCCGACCTGGTGCTGATCGGCCACGACTTCGTGGGCGCGTACCTGTACGGGGCGGAGGCGAACCTGCGCGACTTCGTCGAGGTGACGCTGATGCTGCTGCGGCAAGACCTGGGCGTGGCGCGGGACGCCCGCGTCCCGGCGCTGAGCATGCTGCGGGGGGACGAGCCGTACAAGAGGAAGTGGCGGCCCGTCGCCGTGCACAACGAGCGGCTGATCCTGGCGCGCACTCCCGCGGTCGCCTCCGCGTACGCCGCCGCCGCGCGCTGCCAGGCCGACCTGCGGGCGCGCAGGCAGCGCCACCGGCACCGGGCAGAACTCGGCGGACGGACCGCCCCAGCGGGACGGAACGGCCATGGCTGACCGGGCGCACCCGCGCGTGCTGCACGTCAGCCAGCCCACCGACGGCGGGGTCGCGGTGTACGTGGCGCAGGCCGCCGCCGACCAGGTCCGCCGCGGCTGGGACGTGGCGGTGGCCTGCCCGCCCGGCAGCCCCGGCGACACGGGCGAGCCCGGCAGCGGGCTCGCCGCGCGGCTGGCGGAACTGCGCGTGCCGCACATCGTCTGGGACGCGGGGCGCGAGCCGGGCCCGAGGACGCTGCGCGAGGCCCGCGAGCTGCGGCGGATCGTCGACCGCTTCGCGCCGCACGTGCTGCACCTGCACTCGGCCAAGGCCGGGCTCGCCGGACGCCTGCCGGGCCGGGCGGCATCAGGCGCGCCGCGACCCGCGACGATCTTCCAGCCGCACGGCTGGTCGTGGCTGGCCGCCACCGGCGTACGGGCGGCGGCCGTGCTGCGCTGGGAGCGGTACGCGGCGCGGCACCGCACGGACGCGCTGATCTGCGTCGGCGCGGGCGAGCTGCGGCTGGGCGAGGCGGCCGGGGTGCGCGGGCCGTACCAGGTCGTCCGCAACGGCGTGGATCTGCGCCGTTTCACCCCCGCCGAGGATCTCGACCGCAAGGCCGCGCGCCACGCGCTGGGGCTGCCCACCGACGCGCCCCTGGCCGTGTGCGTGGGACGGGTGACCCGCCAGAAGGGCCAGGACGTGCTGCTGGCCGCGTGGCCCGCCGTCCTGGCCCGCTGCCCGGAGGCCGTCCTGGCCATCGTCGGGGACGGCGACGAGCTGCCCCGGCTGCGCCGCCGGGCGGGCGGGATGCGGGGCGTGCTGTTCGTCCCCCCGGTGCCGGACACGCGCGAGTGGCTGGCGGCGGCTCATCTGGTCGTGCTGCCCTCGCGCTGGGAGGGGCTGCCGCTGGCGGCGCTGGAGGCCCTGGCGCGCGGGCGCTCCCTGGTGTGCAGCGGCGTGCCGGGGCTCACGGAGATCCTGCCGGACGGGGCCGGGGCGCTCGTGCCGCCCGACGACCCGGGCGCTCTGGCCGACGAGCTGGCCCGCCGCCTGTCGCGTCCCGGCGACACGGACGAGGAGGGGCGGGTGGGCGCTGCCGCCGCGGGGGCGTTCGACCTGTCCGGCACGCTCGGACTGCTGGCGGACGTCACCGCCGGACTGGCCGGGGCGGGCGCGGGCGCAGACGGCACATCCGAAGCCGGCTGATCCGGGGACGGCTGAGCCGGCATCGGCTGAGTGGGCGAGGGCTCATTCGGGGACTGCTGAGTCGGCGGCGGCGAAGTCTGTGACGGCTGCTGGGAAGGCGGATTTTGCATGGACGTGGGGTTTCCGCCGAAGAGTTCGCGGTAGACGGCCGCAGAACGCGGATTGTCCGGGCACTGCCACACACCGTGCGGGCAGTAATCGGCAATGCTCTGGTACATCACGTTGTTCTGAACCATCCAGTGGTACATGCCCCGGATGTAGTCGGGGTTATCGGAGTTACGGAACAACCCCCATTCCGGGATGGACAGCCGCTTACCGCGCACCGCGGCGAACACGGCCTGATCCCGCAGCCCCAGCGGTTCATGGACGTAGCGGGCGAAACTGCCGCCCTGCGGCTGGTCGTAACTGTCGGAGCCGATGATGTCGACGACGTCGTCGCCCGGATAGCACTCGGTCCACGGCACCGCGTCCGGGCCCCGCGCGGCGGTGAAGTCGAACCGGAACGCGGCGCCCGGCACCGACCGCATGGTCTGGACGATCCGCCGCCAGTACCCCTTCCACGCCACCGGGTCGGGCCCGCAGCGGCCGCTGTAGGTGGAGCCGTTCATCTCCCAGCCGGGCACCAGGACGGTGTCGCCGATCCTCTCCGCCACCAGGCGTTCCGCCAGCGTCCTGAAGTGCCGGTCGTACGCCCCGGACGCGCCGTTGCGCAGCATCTCGGCGACGACCGGGTCGGGCATCCCCGCCTCGTTCGGCGCGATCATCGGGACGTTCAGGACCAGCAGCCGTCCGGGGGCGGCCAGCCGCCACTGCGACCACGGCCGCAGGATCGCGAACGGCCCCTCGATGCCCGACCACTGCTCGCCGGGCAGGTAGGTGCGGCCGACCGTGACCGGGGAGCCCAGCCAGCGCTCGAAGGCCTCGATCCTCTGGACGCCCTCCGCCCCCGATCCCAGAAACGCGCCAAGTGGTATTTTCCGGTGCTTTTCGCCGCGCATTTCTCGGGATGTTCCCGGCGGGTTTCCCGATGCCGGATCGGGGGATGTTCCGAGCACCGTTCCCGGCCGGGATTCGCGGGCGGCCCGTCCGGTGGATCCGGGGTCGGGACGAGTCGCGGTCAGGGCCGCGACCGCCAGCGCCACGACGACCGTCAGGCCCGCCATCGCGCGGCAGAGAAGTCCCAAAGGAGATCTTGCACGCCCATGGTCGAACGGCCCCCGAGCACGATGGTCATCGCCTGAGCTCATGCGTAACGTATGCCCGATGGGCCGGGTGGGTGAACAAGCGGATCGCCGCACCGAGAGCAGAATTACCGGTTTTTAGAGAAAGCTTCTTTATCATGCTTATCCGGCCAAGAGTACATTTTCCGGCGGAACGGGCGGCCTGAACGATGCAGTCCCCGCTGCCGTCCGGCCCGCTGCCGTCCGGTGCCCCGGCCCGCGCCCCCGAACTCGACGGCGGGCTCCCGGTGCTGCTGCTGCGCACCGACCGCAACCCGTTCCACCACGGGACGCTGGGCGCGATCCGGTCGCTGGGCCGCGCCGGCGTGCCGGTCCACGCGATCCTGGAGGGCCCCGGCAGCCCCGCCGCGCGCTCGCGGTACCTGCACCGGCGCCACCCGTGGGGCCCCTCGCCGCACACCGCGCCCGAGGCGCTGGCCGAGCACCTGCGGCACATCGCCGGGCGGATCGGCCGCCGCACGCTGCTGCTCCCGCTGGACGACGCCGGCGCGATCTTCATCGCCGAGCACGCGCCCGCCCTGGCCGAATGCTTCGACTTCACCGCGCCCGACCCGTCCGGGCCGCGGCGGGTGGCCGACAAGTCGCTGCTGACCGAGCAGTGCGCCCGGTTCGGCATCGACTGCCCGGAGAGCCTCGTGCCGCGCTCCCCCGTGGAGGTCGAGGCCGCGCTGGCGCGGCTGGGTCTCCCGCTGGTGGTCAAGTGGCCGCGGCCGTGGCTGCTGCCGCCCGGCCACCGCGGCACGGTCGTCGCCCGCACCGCCTCCGAGGTCCACCGGCTCTTCGCCCTCGCCGCGAGCCTCGCCGCGCCGTCCGGCCCGGCCCTGGGGAACGGCCCCAGCCCCGCCCACGGAGGCCCGGCCCACCGGGGAGCGCCCGGCAGGGGCGCCGTCACGGGCGTGGAGACGGCGGGGCCGCCGATCCTGCAACGCCTCGTCCCGCCCGAGGGCGGCGACTGGTTCTTCCACGGCCACTTCGACGGCGACGGCGCCTGCCTGTTCGGCGCCACCGGCCGCAAGCACCTCGCCCATCCCCCCGACGCCGGCCACACCGTCTCCGGCGAATGGGTCCTCAACCCGGCGCTGGAGCGGCTCGCCCACAAGATCATCGACATGCTCGGCTACCGCGGCACCGTAGACCTGGACTTCCGGTTCGACGCCCGGACCGGCACCTACCACCTGCTCGACTTCAATCCCCGGCTCGGCGCGCAGTTCCGGCTGTTCCGCGACGGGTCGGGCCTCGACCTGGTCAGGATCGCCCACCTCGCGCACTCCGGCCGCGCCGTTCCCCCGGCCCGCCCCCGGTACGGGCGCACGCTGCTGGTGGAGAACCACCTCCTGCACCATGCCCTGACCCGTCCCGGCGGGCGCCGCGCGGCCGTCCGGCGGCTGCGCGAGGCCGGTGAGCTGGCCTGGTTCGCCGCCGACGACCCGGCCCCGTTCCTGTCCATGGCAGGGCGGAGCGCGGTACGCGGCCTGCGGCGCGGCACCGCCGGAGGGTAGCGGCCCAACACCATCACGACGACACGGGGGAACGCATGCACGACTCGACCGCCGACGCGCTCATCGTCGGGGCGGGGCCCTACGGCCTCTCGACCGCGGCCCACCTCAGGCACTACGGCCTGGACGTCCGGATCATCGGAACGCCGATGCGATTCTGGGACCGCAACATGCCGCGCGGCATGTTCCTGAAATCCGAACCGTTCGCCTCCAGCCTGGGCGCCCCGTTCGCGGGCGCCGCGTTCACCGACCGGCATCCGGGGTGGCGCACCGGACGGCCCATCCCGCTGGCGACGTTCGTGGAGTACGGCCGCTGGTTCGCCGAGAACCTCGTCCCCTACTGCGAGGACGCCCAGGTCGAGCTGGTGGAGCGCGACCGCAGGCGCGGCGACTTCGCTGTCACGCTGTCCACCGGTGAGGTCGCGCGGTCGCGCGCGGTCGTCCTGGCGATCGGCGTGGGGGCGTTCGCGCACACGCCCGTCGTCCTGTCCGGGCTGCCCCCAGAACTGTGCACGCACAGCGCCGAGCACCGCGACCTCGACCGGTTCGAGGGCCGCGAGGTGGTCGTCATCGGCGCGGGGCAGTCGGCGCTGGAGACCGCGGTGCTGCTGGCCGACGCCGGGGCGCACCCGCTGGTGCTGGCCCGCACCGAGCGGCTGGCCTGGAACTCGGTGCCCGTGCCCTCCCCGTCGCTGGTCAACCGCGCCCTGCGCGGGCCGCACTCCGGGCTGGGGCGCGGCTACCGGACGTGGCTGTGGTCCGAGCACCCCTGGGCCACGCGGCTGCTCCCGGACTCGACGCGGCGGCGCCTGGTCCGCACCACCATGGGCCCGGCGGGCTCCTGGTGGCTGCGGGACCGCCTGGACGAACGCGTGCGGGTGCTGACCGGCCGGGTGGTGACAGGCGCGCGGGAGTCCGACGGGGAGGCCGTGGTCCGCACGGCGGGCCGCGCGGGCGGGCGGGGCGAGCACCACGCCGACCATGTCATCGCCGCGACCGGGTTCGTCCCTGACCTCGGGCGGATCGACATCCTCGCGCCGGAGCTGCGCGGGCTCGTCCGGGCCGCGCACCGCTCGCCCGTGCTCGGGCCGTCGTTCGAGAGTTCGGTGCCGGGGCTGTACTTCACCGGCCTCGTGTCGGCGGCGAGCTTCGGGCCGGTGATGCGCTTCGTCCACGGCGCCGACTTCACGGCCCGCCGCATCGCCGCGCACGTCGCGGCGCGCGCCTCCGAGATCGCGGCCTGGCCGGCCGGCACCCCCGCGCGCACCGGTGCGTCCCCGGCACGATCCGAGGGGGAGACGGCGGAGGAGACGGCGAAGGACGTGCCGCCCTACGCCGGGAGCACGCCCCAGGGCTGACAACGCGGAACTCCACGGGACGGCACGGGGCGCCACGGGACGGCGTGGGGCGTCCGCGGGACGGCGTGGGACGTCACGGAACGGTGCGGGACGGCGCGCGACTTCGCGGAACTCGCCACGTCCCGGCAAACATTCGGTAGACCACGGCGCCCCGCACGGTGCCGGCGGACCACGCTGGTTGCCGACCGCGAAGACACGCCAACCGGAAACGAATGCGGGCGATCATCACTCTGGGTGCTGCTATCGTCGCCTATCGTCACAAGCGACGCCGTTCCGAGGAGTTCCGCGCATGCAGCCGGCACCGATCCGCGACGGGGCCCGCCGGGCCCCGGATCCGGTGCCGCACGCCCGCGCGACGCGGCTCGGCGGGACGCTCCCGCGCGTCCTGCTCCGCGGGTCGGCGCGGGTCGCGGTGGCCGCCGGGCTCGCGTTCGCGGGCTGGTTCCTGCTGTCCGCGCTGGCCGGGTCTCCGGCCTCCGCAGCGGCCACGGACCCGGCGGGCCACGGCGGTGAGGCCGGGCGGTCCGGCCCGGCGCTCACCGCGGGCACTGAACGGGCCTCCGGCGAGATGCTCGCCCGCACGACCGCCCGCGCGGCGGCCCGCACGGCCGCCCGCGCGGCCGAGCGCATGGCGCCGCGGACGGCCGAGCGCATGGACGCGTGGCGCCTCGAAGGCGTCGAGGACGTCGCCCGCGGGCCCCTGCTCCGCGCGCCCTCGTCCACCGTCGCGCGGCTGGTGGACGAGGTCTCCGACCGGTCGGGGCTGCGCGAACTGCGTCCCGCCGGGGCCGCGCTCATGCAGAAGGCCGGGCTGCCGGACGACCGGCGCGCGGTCGACCGCCTGCTCTCCCCGCTCACCGCGCACCCGCCCGCCCTGGGCACGCTGCTCGGCACGGGCCGCGCCACGGCCCTCCAGGCCGCGCACGACGACGCGGGCGTGCAGGCGCCCCCGGCCGGTGCCCGCGGCGAGTTCGCGGTGGCGGCGCCGGGCGTCCGGTCGGGCGCGTCGCCGAGCATCGGCTGCCGGTCCTGCTCCCGCGCCGGGCACGGGCCGTTCGCGCCGCAGCCCCTCATGCCTCCCGGGCAGGGCGACGCGAGCGCCGCGTTCCTGCACACCGGGCACGGCCCCGGCCCGATGACGGCCACCTTCACCTCCCCCATCGGCGCCACGCCCGCGACCGTGGACGTGCGCTCCCATCCGGCGGCGGCGATGCGGGACAAGTCCGCGCCCGCCCGCCCGATGGTCGTCCCCGACTAGGACGGCACCCACCGGGCGCGACCCGGCGGCCGGCCCGGAACCGGCCCCGAACCGGCTCGCGCTCCTCTCGACCGCCGGAGGCGAGGCGATCACGCCCGCCGCTCCCCGGCCTTCCCAGCACCTCATCCTCAGGCAGTGATCTTCAGGCGGTGCGCGCCTGGCGCGTCCCTGCCGTACCCATCCGATCCGCTACACCGCACGAAGGAGTAGGACATGCGGAACTGGACGAGAAACATCGCCCGCACCGCTCTGGTGGCGGCGGGCATCGCCATGGCCGGGTCCGGCCTGGGCCCCGGCACCGCCTCAGCCGACATCACCAACGGCGAGAAGGGCTACAACAGCGGCAACCAGATCTACGCCCCGGACAACACGCCCATCAACGTCTGCGGCAACGCCATCGGCTTCGTCAGCGTGTCCAAGGCCTGGTGCGTCGGCGGCGCCCACGTGCACGAGGGCAAGGGTCAGGTCACCTCCGGCAAGCACAGCATCGGGGGCGGCAACCAGATCAACAAGTCCGACAACGCCCCCATCAACGTCTGCGGCAACAGCATCGGCGTCATCGGCGTCGCGAAGGGCGAATGCCGGGGCGGGGCGACGGTGAACGACCACCACGGCCACGGCTGGTCGCAGCACCGGAGCTCGGCCTCCTCGGGCGACGCCTCCGACAGCGGGCCCGAGGGGCCGCTGAGCGGGCTGCCGACGGGCCCGCTGACGGGCGCCGACCCGGTGCGGCCGGTCTCCGACGTGGCCGGTTCCGTGGGCCTGCCCGAGGGCAGCCCCATCGCGACCCCCGACCTCGGCGGTTCCAAGCCCGCCCGTCCCGCGGCCTCCAAGCCCGCCGCGCCCAAGCCCGCCGCGCCCAAGCCCGCCGCGCCCAAGCCCGCCGCGCCCAAGCCGCGGACGGTCAAGCCGGCCGCCAAGCCGGCCGCGAAGCCGCAGCAGCCGCTGGACGTCATCAAGCTGCCGTCCACCAAGCGGCAGAGCGTCCCCTCCAACGAGCGCGGCCGCGCCGTCCCCGAGCCGAGGGGCCTGCTGCCGGACGTGACCAGCACGCTCGCCCTGCCCACCCTTGAGGGGCTGCCGGACGCGTCCGGGCTGCCGGGCTCGCAGGGCATCACCGACACCGTCGCGCGCGGCGTCCGCGCGGCGCAGCAGGACCTGCCGCCGCTGCACGGCAACCTGGACGTGCAGGGCACGCTGACCGAGGCCCCGACCCCGCTCCCCGCGCCCGCCACCGCCCAGCGCGTCGCCGCCCAGGGCCCGCCGGACCCGATCGAGGGCGTGCGCAAGCTGGTCGAGTCGCTGGGCGTCCCGATCCGGCCGCTGGACAAGGTGGCGGTGCCCACCGAGGAGCAGGCGGACGAGCTGGAGAAGCAGCTGAGCCAGCTGCCTCAGCAGCAGCAGCAGCCGGGCCAGCAGCCGGGCCGCCCGCCCGCGCAGGCGCCCGCGCCGTCCGCCAACGGCGGCCGGCCCGCCCTGCCCCAGCAGCAGAAGAGCCCGAAGCCGCCGCTGCCGCTGCCGCTGGACGGGCTGCCGATCAACATCGGCCGGGGCACGCCGCTGAACCCCTGACCTGAGGCCCCGAGAGCCTCAGCACCGGTGACGGACGGGCGCGCCACCCGGCCGCCGATCGAGCCGATCGAGCGGGGCGCGCCCGACCGTCACCACCCCCCGAGTGAAGGACACGGGACGAGCGAAGGACAGGACATGCGTACACAGGCCGTCATCGGCACCCTGCTGGCGGCGCTGGCGCTGGCGCCGGTACCGGCAGTGGCCGCGGCACCCCCCGCTCCCCCCGCCTCGACCAGCACCACGACCAACACCACGACGACCGCCTCGGCCACCGCCCCCACGGCCGCCCCCGCCAAGCCTGCCGCGCGCGTGCTCGCGCGGATCACGATCCCCCGGCTGAAGCTGAAGCACCGCCCGATCCGCGAGGGCGTGTCGCGCCGCGTCCTGGCCCGCGGCATCGGCCACTACCCCCGGACGGCGATGCCCGGCCGGATCGGCAACGCCGTCCTGCTCGGCCACCGCACCACCTACCGCGCGCCGTTCCACGACCTCGACCGGCTGCGCCGCGGCGACCGCATCATCGTGCGCGTCGGCCGTACGACCCACACGTTCCGCGCCTACGGCAAACGGATCATCTCCCCACGGAACACGAGCGTCCTCGCGCCGGTCCCGTTCCGGAGAGGCCGGGCTCCCCGGGAGAGCGTCCTCACCCTCATCAGCTGCCATCCCAAGGGCTCGGACCGCAAGAGGATCGTCGTCCTCGCCCGCAAGGAACCCCCGCCGCCGCGACCGCAGGCGCCGCCGCCCCCGCCACCGCCCCGGCCATCTCCCGAGGCGTCGCCCGCACCCGCGCCCGCGCCGGTGCCCGTGGACGAATACGAGTACAAGTACGAGCCGGGGCCCGGTGCGCCATGAACCGGTCGCTCCAGGAACTCGCCACGCCGCCCGCGTGGATCTCCAAGCCGCTGTACGCCATGACCCCCGACGAACTGCGCGACCTGCGCGCCGCGCTCTGCCGCGAGTCGCCGCCCGACGTGGCGCTGCTGCGCGCCGTCGACGGACGGCTGGCGTTGTTCGCCCCGACGCTGGCCCCGCCGCCCATCCCGCCGCCCATCCCGACGCTCGCCCCGCCGCCCGCCGACCGGCCGCGGCCGGATCCCGACGGCGCGGACGAGGACGAGGACGACGACGCCTGGGCCCTGGACGGCTAGCGCAGCTGGCCGGCCGGCTTCGGCCCGCGCCGCTCCCCGCCGTTCACCTGCAGCAGGTACTTCACCAGCGACGTCAGCACGCTCTTCGCCGACTCCCGGCTGCGCGCGTCGCACAGCACGATCGGCGTCTCCGGGTTCAGGTCCAGCGCGTCGCGGATCTCCGTGGCGGCGTAGTCGAACCCGTCATCGAAGCAGTTGACGCCGATGATGAACGGCAGGCCGCGGTTCTCGAAGTAGTCCACCGCCGGGAAGCAGTCGGCCAGCCGCCGGGTGTCGGCCAGCACGATCGCGCCCAGCGCGCCGTGCGACAGCTCGTCCCACATGAACCAGAACCGGTCCTGCCCGGGCGTCCCGAACAGGTACAGGATCAGGCCGTCCCGGATGGTGATCCGGCCGAAGTCCATCGCGACGGTGGTCGTGGTCTTGCGGTCCACCCCGGAGATGTCGTCGACGCCGACGCTCTGCTCGGTGAGGACCTCCTCGGTCTGCAGCGGGCGGATCTCGCTGACCGCGCCGACGAAGGTGGTCTTGCCGACCCCGAAACCCCCCGCCACGAGGATCTTGACCGCGAGGGGCATCGCGGCGGCATCACTCTGGGAGGACGACCCCCCAGACCCCCCGGCGTAAGGGGGTGTGGCTTCAGAGCGCCTCGAGTCCATGGAGCACTTCCCTGAGCAGATGTTCGGTCACGGTCTGGCTCTCCTGCTGCGGGCGGCGGACCGCGATGAGCCGGTGGGCCAGGAGGTCGCCGAGCAGCACCCGCACCACGACCAGCGGCAGCCCCAGCCGGGCGGAGACCTCCGCCACCGAATGGGGCCGCACGCACAGGTCGATGATGGCCAGGTGCTCGGGTCCGATGTCGGGCGAGGCACTGGCCGGGGTCGCCACCGTCGCGATGATGGCGATCATCTCGAAGCCCTCGCCGCGGGTGCGCGGCCGCGCCCGGCCCCGCGTGAGCGCGTACGAGCGGACGAGGGGTCCCGCGTCCTCGTCGAGCCATTCGTTTCCGGGGCCGTTCATCGACCTGTCACGACCCCTCGTCGAACTCGATGGTCGACTCGGAACGGCCGCGCCGGGTGCCCCGCTGGATCGACGACATCATCGAGCGCAGTTCCTCGGGCGAGCGTTCGGCCCGCGTCGGGGTCTGCTCGGCCGGGGCGGCGTTCTCCCCGGTCGACTCCTCCCGCAGCTGCGGCGCGAGGTTGGCCTGCCGGACGCGGCGCGGCAGGTCGGGGCGGTCCGGGCGGTCCCCGCGGCCGCCGCGGCCGCGGGATGCGCCGCCGGGCGGGCGGCGCAGCGGGCCGGTGTTGCCGCTGCCGGAGCGGCGTTCGGGCCGCAGTTCCTGGACGGGCCGTACCCCGGGCGCCTCGCCCACCGGTTCCGGCGGCGGGACGGGAGCGGGCGCGGACGGCGCGGGCGGTACATGCGGCGCGGGCGGTACATGCGGTGCATGCGGTGCGGCGGGGGCGGGCGGCGCGGCCGGCGGGGGTGGCACGTGCGGCCCGGTGGTGGGCGGAACGGGAGCGTTCGGTTCGGGCATGGGCTGAGAGGGTTCCCCGTGCGATCTGCGGTGCCGCGCGCTGTGCGGCACCTCCGGTTCGTTGGAGTGCAGGCGCAGCACCGGCCCCCCGTTCCCGGCGGGCAGCGCGCGGTCGTGGCCGGGGCCGCCGGGGCCGCCCCGCACCACCCCGACCGGCAGCAGCGCGTCCTCGCTGCGGCGGGTGAGCGCAAGGTGCGCCTCGCCGCCGCCGACCTCGTACCCTTCGGCGTCGCCGTGCACGACGATGTCCTCGGGGAGCAGCACCACCGCGCTCATCCCGCCGAACGGCGAGGTGCGCAGCGTCACCTTGATCTTGTGTCGCTGTGCCAGCCGGCCGACGACGAACAGGCCGAGCTGGGCGCTGTCGGACAGGTCGAACTCCGGCGGGTTGGCCAGCCTCTCGTTGGCCGCCGCCAGGCTCTCCTCGTCCATGCTGAGCCCGCGGTCCTCGATCTCGATGGTGAAGCCGCGGGCCACCGCCTGGCCGGTGACCTGCACGCTGGTGTGCGGCGGGGAGAACGAGGCGGCGTTCTCGATGAGCTCGGCGAGCAGGTGGATGACGTCGGCGACGGCCACCCCGGAGATCGCGGCCTGCGACATCGGCGCCACCGACACCCGGGTGTAGTCCTCCACCTCGGAGGCGGCGGCGCGGGCCACGTCGATGACCGCGACGGGGTTGCGCCAGCCCCGGCCCGGCGCCTGGCCGGAGAGGATGATGAGGCCTTCCGCGTGCCGGCGCATGCGGGTGGCGAGGTGGTCGATCCGGAACAGGTCCTCCAGGTCGTCCGGCTCGGTGATGCGGCGCTCCATGGAGTCCAGCAGGTTGAGCTGCCGGTGCAGCAGCGTCTGGCTGCGGCGGGCCAGGTTGACGAACACGTCGCTGATGCCGCGGCGCAGCCCGGCCTCCTCGACCGCGCCCTGGATCGCGGTGCGGCGGGCGGCGTTGAACGCCTGGCCGACCTGGTCGATCTCCTCGGTGGCGAACGACAGCGGCGGCGCCTCGGCCGCCACGTCGACCTCCTCGCCGCGGCGCAGCCGCTGGATGACGCCGGGCAGCCTGGTGCTGGCCAGGTCCAGCGCCTCGCGCTTGAGGCCGTTCAGGTCGCGGATGACCGAGCGGGCGGCCCAGATCGCCAGCGCGACCGACAGGACCACGGCGACCAGACCGAGGACGCCGGCCAGCGCGACGCGCAGGATGATGGCGTCCGAGATCGGCTTGGCGCGCGCCTCGGCGGCGCTGACCAGCGACAGCTCCAGCCCGCGCAGCCGGGTCAGGTTGGTGTCGACGGTGTTCTTCCACAGGATCGGGGTCTCGTCGCCGGCGCGGGGCATCCGCGGGTTGGCGATGAAGCGGTCCTCCAGCGAGCGGAGCCGGGCGTACTCGGGGGTGCTGGTCACGCGGCGGAAGTAGGTGCGGTCGCCGGTGCGCAGCTCGGGGGAGGCGATGTCGTACAGCGCCCGCTGCGTGCCGACCAGCTTGACGAACTCGGCGTGCTCGGGCCGGGTGATCTGCCCGGCGGCCAGCACGCCCGCCAGCAGCGCGTCCTCCTGGGAGAGCGCCTCCCGGGCGCGGGCCAGCGCGACCTGGTTACGGGCGTCCTTGGCGACCTCGGCGTTGCTCAGGGTGGCCATCGTGCCCTGGAGGGTGCCGATGCCGCCGAGCAGGCCGGTGTAGTCGGCGAACGCCTGGGTGCGGGCGGTGCCGCCGGTGTCGATGGCGTTGCGCTTGGAGCCGAGGTTGTTCAGCCCGGTGATGATCTCGCGGGCGAGCTGGCGGGTCTGCTGCGGTGCGCTGTCCAGGGCGCCCTCGTCACCGGCCAGCCGGCGGAACAGGGTCGCCTGCCGGTCGGTGACCAGCCGCGCGGACTCCATGATCGCGAAGTCGGTCGGCGCCTTGGAACCGAGGTACACCATGGTGGTGCGCCGCTCGACCTGCAGCGCGCTGCCGAGCGCGCCGGAGGGGTACTCGAAGTGGTCCTGGACCGTCTCAACGTTGCGCAGGTTCAGGCCCTCCCCGAGGGTGACGCTCGCCGCGAACGCCCACAGGATGGACAGCGACACCAGTGACACCATCACCAGCGCCGTGACCTTGAAACGTACTGTCCTGAACCGTCCGGTCCCTGGTCGAGGACGCCGATGCCTGATACGTGATCCCATTCGACGGTCCCTTGATCGCACTGGGGAAGGCTCTCCGTTAGCCGACGGTCACTGATCGCACGAGAGGGTACAGGGCTACGTGATCGTTTGTGCGGGTTGTGGATAGAGATCTGAATCATTCTGATTCGCTAGGCATGACCGGTTGGTACGGCCCTACAATCCGCGAGCGTGATCTTCAAGAGCCTGCCCAGCCAGCTGCGCCACCTCCAGCGACGGCCGAACGCGCCCGGCTCCCGCCCCTCCGGCGGCCCGCCGGGCGACGCGCCCGGCGCCCTCCCGGAGGGCCCCCGGACGGCGCCGGACCGCTTGTCCGGTGGCGCTTCCGGCAGCGTTTTCGGCAGTGCGCGCTCCCCCCGCTCCACCCGCGGGCGCGGGCGGCTGACCACCGCCGTGGCCGCCACGGCGGCGGTGACGGCCGCGTTGGCCGCCGGGTGCAGCGGCGATTCGTCCGACGCCACCCGCACCTCCCTGCCGCAGATCCCGGCGCAGCAGGTCATCGGCGCCACCGAGGGCCAGCTCAACCTGGTCGCCTGGGCCGGGTACGCCGAGGACGGCTCCACCGACCCCAAGGTCGACTGGGTCACTCCGTTCACCAAGGCCACCGGCTGCAAGGTGACCACCAAGATCGCCGACACTTCGGACTCGATGGTCGCGCTGATGAAGACCGGGAAGTACGACGGCGTGTCGGCGTCCGGCGACGCCAGCCTCCGGCTCATCTACGGCGGCGACGTGGCCCCGGTCAACACCTCGCTGCTGACGAACTATCCCGACATCGCCGACTTCCTCAAGGAGCAGCCGTACAATTCGGTCGGTGGGCAGATGTACGGCGTCCCCCACGGCTACGGTGCCAACTACCTGATGTACCGCACCGACAAGCTGCCGCAGCCGCCGACGTCGTGGAGCGTGGTGTTCGAGAGGAACTCCCCCGCGGCGGGCAACGTCACGGCCTACGACTCCCCGATCTACATCGCGGACGCGGCGCTCTACCTCAAGTCGCACCGTCCCGACCTGGGCATCACCGACCCGTACGAGCTGAGCGAGGAGCAGTTCGACGCGGCGGTGGCGCTGCTGAAGCAGCAGCGGTCGATGGTCGGGCAGTACTGGCACAGCTACACCGACTCGCTGCAGTCGTTCAAGATCGGCGACGTGCACGCGGGCACCACCTGGCAGGTGATCGCGCTGCTGGCCGAGGCCGAGAAGGCCCCGGTGCAGACCGTGCTGCCGGTCGAGGGCGCGACCGGGTGGTCCGACACCTGGATGATCTCCTCGCGGGCCCGCCACCCGAACTGCATGTACCGCTGGATGAACTGGATCACGACCGCCAAGGTGCAGTCACAGGTCGCCCAGTGGTTCGGACAGGCGGCCGCCAACCCCAAGGCGTGCCGCTACACGGCCAAGACGTTCTGCGCGGAGTACAAGGTCGGCGACGCCGACTTCTACAAGAAGATCGCGTTCTGGAAGACGCCCGTGGCCAACTGCGGCGACGACCGGGGCGACTCCTGTGTGGACTACTCCCGCTGGTCACAGGCCTGGGCAGAAATCAAGGGATAGAAGAGGTGACCGCCGCGACCCCCTGAGAGAACCGCAGACTGCAGCACACACCCGCTCTCCCATCCCCCGGACAGGTGCGATGGCGCACCGAAGGAGACGTTTCCGTGAAGTTCAGCTACGCCATGCTTCCCGACTACCCGGTCGCGGACTCGCTGGCCTCCATCAAGCTCGCCGACGAGCTGGGTTTCTACGCGGTGTACGCGGCCGACGAGCCGTGGCACAAGGACCTGTGGCTGCTGTTCGCGGCCGCCGCCGCCCAGACCTCCCAGGTACGGCTCGGCCCGTCCGTCTCGGCGGTCACGCTGCGCGAGCCGACCCTGATCGCGCAGGCCGCGGCCACCCTGGACGAGCTGACCGGTGGCCGCGCCGAGGTCGTGCTGGGCAGCGGCAACTTCGGCGTGCTCGCCCAGTACAAGATCGACTGGGCCAAGACCAAGCCGCTGACCCGGGTGAAGGAGGCGACCGCGGTCGTCCGCACCCTGCTGGACGAGGGCGTCATCACCCGCGACGGCGAGTTCTACTCCTACGAGGGCCTGTTCACCTTCGCCCGGCCGGTGCAGGAGCACCTCCCGGTCAAGATCGGCGCGATGCGCGGGCCGAAGTCGTTCCAGGCCGCCGGTGAGCTGTCCGACGGCGTGCACCACGCGCTGAGCTACTCGCGCGGCGCCTACGAGTACGCGGTCGAGAACTTCAAGATCGGCGCGGAGCGCGCGGGCAAGGACTGGCGGTCGCTGGACATCGGCGCCTGGGTCGTCTTCGCGGTCGGCCCCGACTCGGCCGCCGCGAAGGAGGCCGCGCGCAGCATGGTCGGCCTGTACGCCTCGGCGATGCCGGCCGAGCAGCTGGAGCGCAACGGCGTGAACCCGGCCGACGTGACCCCGATCATCGAGGCCATCGGCGCGGGCGACCTGGCCAAGGCGATCGAGCTGACCACGCCGGAGATCACCGAGAAGCTGTCCCTGGCGGGCACTCCGGACGAGGTCCGCGCGAAGATCGAGAGCGAGATCGCCCCGACCGGCGTCAACCACCTGATCGCCGCGATCACCGACGCGGGTCTGGTGAAGCAGTTCACCGGCCGCGAGCTGGAGGGCGTCCCGGACGTCGACGGCCAGCTCCGCCTGATCCACGACGAGCTGATGCCGGCGTTCAAGTAGAACCGCCCGCGAGAGGGGGCCGGGCGCACGCCGCGCCCGGCCCCCTTTTCGTCAACCGGCCGCCAGGTGAGCGAGCCGTTCCGGGTCCGCCAGGATGTGGATCGCGACGATCTTCCCCCCGGCGACGACGAAGCCCATCACGGAGACAGGCTCACCATCCATGGTGTTGAGCAGCCCGGCTGCGCCGTCGACCAGCACGTGCCGCGTGACGCACGAGGCGGCGAGGCGCCGGAAGGCCGCCGCGTTCCGCGCGACGGCCGGGGCACCGCGCAGCACCCGCACGCCGTCCGTCCCGGCATCGGCCCGCAGCACCACGTCCGGGTCGAGGACGGCAGCCACCCGCCGAGGTTCTCGATCCCATCCGCGCCGGCACGGCTGAGCCGCAGCCACGCCTCCTGCACCGCGTCGTCGGCCTCGCTCAGCGAGCCGAGCATCCGGTACGCCACCGCCCTCAGATGGCCCCGGTGCCCCTCGAACCGCCGGGCGAGCACGTCCTGGTCGTCCACGACCACACCCCTTCCTAAACCACCGTCACCACCCTGACTCCCACCCACCCTCGAACGTGACCGCTGCGGCGAGTGAAACCCATGCGACACCTCGCGCATTTCGGTTCCGGCTGGGACGGGGTTGAAAATCGGCCGCCCTTTCAGTTAGGGCCGGCAACGGGCCCCACTGACTGCATTTCCGCAGGTCAAAAGGGTGCACTAAGACGCTCTATTTCGATGCGGTGTTGAAAAGCGGCGAGGCCGCGGCAGGCGCGGTGGTCATCCAATGCGGGCTGATGAATAGTCGGGGCATTCGGCCGCCGGCGCCGTGGCTCCCTGCGGCACCGGGGTCGGCCGATGACCGGCAGGGCCCTGCGGTCACCCATCCCCCCGCCATCCGGAAAGGGCCACCCGCTCATGAAGAAACGCCTCCTGCTGGCCGCCGTGCCCCTCGCGTTCGCGACCGTGTCCGGGACGTCGATCGCGAGCGCCGCCCCTCCCCCGATCATCGGTGGCGGCCCCGCGAGCCAGGTGTACTCGTTCATGGCGTCCCTCCAGAGCTCCGCCGGCTCCCACTCCTGCGGCGGCACCCTGGTCGCCCCGACCTGGGTGGTCACCGCGGCGCACTGCGGCACCCCGTACCAGGTCCGCATCGGGACGACGAACCGCACCTCGGGCGGCGAGGTCCGCCGGGTGGCCGCGCGCCAGGCCCTCGGCGGCGACATCGCACTGCTGCGCCTGGCCACGGCCGCCTCGTCCACGCCCGCACCCATCGCCACCAGCGCGCCGGTCGGCTCGTCCACCCGGTTGCTGGGCTGGGGCCAGACCTGCCCGACCCGGGGCTGCGGCGGCGCCCCCGTCACCCTCCAGCAGCTCGACACCAGCATCCTGTCCGACGCGAACTGCTCGGGGATCTCCGGTTCCACCGAGCTGTGCATCCGGGGCGGCGGGGGCCAGGGCGCCTGCTACGGCGACTCCGGCGGCCCCGCCCTGACCGGCGGCCCGGGGGCCTGGCGGCTGGTCGGCGCCACCAGCCGCGGTACCGCCGGGACCTGCGCCGTCAGCCCCGCCATCTACACCGACGTCACCGCCTACCGCGCCCAGATCCAGCAGATCATCGGCGTGGCCACGTCCCGTTAGCCGCCCGGGAGCGGTGCCCGGCGCCGGGCACCGCTCCCTTGACGCTCGCCGGACCCGAGGCGTGTGATGGGAGAGCGGTGGTGACGCGGCGGGAACGTGAGAGAGGGGGCTCACGTGACAGCCACAGTAGTTGCCCGCAAACCGGCCGTAGGGGACGCCTATTGGGTACTGGGCGGGCTCTATGAGGTCAAAGTGTCCAGTGAGGAGAGCGACGGCGAGCTGGTCGTCATGCACATGACCATCCCGGAGGGGATGGGCCCGCCGCCCCACACGCACCCGGGGTCTGAGGCGGTGTACGTCCTGGACGGCACGCTCCGCTTCCACATCGGCGACGACACGGTGGACGGGGAGCCCGGCTCCTTCTTCTACGTCCCCGCCGGGACGTGGGAGCACTTCGAGCCGACGAGCACGTGCCGCGTGCTGGTCGAGTACCTACCCGGCCACAAGATCGACAAGTTCTTCGCCGAGGTGGGTGAGCGGGCCACGACGAGGGAACTGCCGACCGCCCCGGCCGAGCAGGCGGACGTGGACAGGCTCATCGCGGCAAGCGCCCGCTACGGCATCGACATGAGGCCACCTGAAACCTGATTGTCCACAGCCTGAGGAATCGAGTAGGCGGGTCGGGTCGCCCGACCCGCCTCTCACAGCACCGGACATGCGAGCCCGCGTCCGGCGGTTCGCCAAGCCGTGGCCTGAGTCTGTGCCAGGTCCAGCCAAGTGTTCGCAGGCCGAGGTCTTCCCAGTGGTCGTTGGGCAGCGCCCACTGGAGGACGGGCGATCCGGCGATGCGCCAGTAGCCCTTGCTGCACCTGGCGGCGCACCCGCGTGCGCACCCCACGCAGCGTGATCATCTGCGCGTGCGCGCATCCCACGCGCAGCCATGCACGCGAACGAAGGCCCCTTGACGGCGGACAGGGTGCCGACGGAGGGTGCGAAGTAAGCAAGTCGCGGCAAGCTACTTGGGAGGGCAAGACCATGCGGCTACGGTTCCTCGGGACGGACTCGAATCAGGGCACGTGTCCGGCGATGTACGCCACCGATCGCGGCACCTACGTGGTGCAGGGGAAGATCGTCACGGACTCGACGGCGCTGGGCGACGTGCGCAATCTGGCCGACGACGAGACTCTCGTGGAGATCGACCCGGCGCTGGTGCGGCACCTGATCGAGGACTACCAGGAGCACCACGCGAAGGGATGACCCTGTGGCAGTTCTGCTGACCGGCGACCAGCTCGGCGCCCTGTTCGAGGGCGTGCGGCGGTACGCGTTCCGGCTGGAGACCCGCGACCGCTACAACGTGCCAGACGAGCGGCCGTCGTTCGAAGCGTTCATGGCCGGCGCCAGCGAGCTGGACGAATCGGTCCGCTCGGGCCCCTGGTACGACCGGACCCGCCGGGCGGCCGGGGAGGGACGCCCGTTCTCCCGCGTGCGGGTGGTGTCGGTTCCGCTGGGCGCCTACTCGCGATACGCGCTGTGGTGCGCTCAGGGCAACGCCGCAGCCGGGGAGGACATCCGCTATCTCGACCGGGCCCGCGCCGCCGGGCTAGGGCTCCCGGTCGACCCTCCCCACGATGCGTGGCTGTTCGACGACGAGCATGTGGCCGTGCTGCGGTTCGACGACGATGACAGGTTCGTCGGCGCCGAACTGCTCAACGATCCGGCAACGATCGCTCAGCACCAGCAGTGGCGCCGGATCGCCTGGGATGCGTCCGTCAGCCGAGACGAGTTCGCGGACGCCCTGTAGCAGGCCGTCATGTCCCTGCCCCACCAACAGGCCCGTGAGGCGCTCGGCCTGCGGCTGCGCGAGCTGCGCCAGGATGCGCGGCTCGCGCAGCGGCGCTTGGCCGAACAGGCGGGCTGGCACGAGAGCAAGGTCTCCAAGATCGAGCACGGCAAGCAGACGCCGAGCGAGGACGACATCCGCGTCTGGTGCCGCCTGGTCCACGCCGAGGACCACATCCCGGACCTGATCGCGACGATCCGAAACATCTCCAGCGCCTACATGGAGTGGCGGCGGGAGTGGCGCGCCGGCGCCGGGCGGCGCCAGCAGACCATCGCCGCGCAAGAGGCGGAGACCACGCTGTTCCGGGTGTTCGAGCCCATCGTCATCCCCGGCCTGCTCCAGACCCGCGAGTACGCCGAGACGCGGTTCCGGGACAACATCGCCTTCCACGGCACCGGCGGCGACGTCGATGCGGCGGTCCAGGCCCGCATGGATCGTCAGGATGTGCTCCGCCGTGGCGACCGTGACCGCCGTTTCCACATGCTCATCTGCGAGGTAGCGCTGACGATCGGCCTCGCAGACGATGACGTGCTGATCGCCCAGTTGGAGCGGCTGCTGACGCTGTCGATCCTGCCGCGCCTGAGCCTCGGCATCATCCCGACCCGGGCTCGGCTCCGGCGGGCGCCCAGTCACGGGTTCTGGATCTTCGATGACCGGTTGGTGCTGGTAGACACCGCCGCCGCCGAACTCGCCATCGCCCAGCCCCGCGAGGTCGCCGTGTACGCCCAGGAGTTCGAGTGGCTGGCCTCCTCCGCGGTCTACGGACCTGCGGCGCGCGACCTCATCAGCGGGGCAATCCGGGCGTTGCGAGCAAGCTGAAGCAAGTTCCTGGCCACACCGTCACGGCCTCGTCCAGTGTTGGGGGTGCCCCCAGATAGGCGGCCCCGGACGGCGTTGCAGCGCCGCATCCCGGGGCCATGGCCGAAGGTGGATCCGACCATGGCCGATGCTTTGGCCCCAACACCTCCCACCGTCGAGGAGACGAAGAGAGCGCTCGCCGCGGACTTTCCCGAGTGGTCGATCATCCAGACCACCGACACGCACCGCTGGTGGGCAGTGCTCCGCCCGGCGGCGCGCGAGGACCGGCCGGACGACGCCGTCACCGAGATCGACGCCGACACCCCGGCTGGCCTGCGCAACCGGTTGCGTGAGGCCAGCACATGAGCGACGCCGAACTCCTGGTCGCCCTCGGCGTGGCCCTGGCCTGCAAAGGATGGCGCGCCGTGCCGCGGCATGACGAGGTGCCCGTGCGGCTGCGGGTCTGGCACCCGTCCAACCCGTGCTTCGGCGAGACCGTGAACGTGACGTGCGAGCGCGACGGCGCGTGGTTCCGCTCGTCCAAGGGCGCGCTCATGGCCCGGTGTGACGACATCCCCGGCGCCGTGTCCTACGTCGAGCGCGAGCTGGGCGCGCTCGTCCGGCCCCGAGTGCCTGTATAGGACTCGCGCGGTCCCGGCGGCCATGCAAGGGGGCCGGGACCGCGGGTCCCAGCGTCGTACGGTCGCGAGCGTCTGCCCTCCCGGTGGACGTTTTCCCTGCGCGGCCGTACAGCACGAACGCGGGGCGGCCGGCCCTTGGGGCGCGGCAGCCGGGCCGCTCCGTACCAGCCCCTCACCCCTGGCTTGCGGCGCGCGGCCGGAGGGCGAGGGCTCCAGCCGATGGAGCGCGCCGGAGGAGGTGCACATGACCATCACCGCCGAACCGGTGGCCACGGCCGCCAAGGACCCGTGCGAGCTCGTCCCGCCGGAGGTATTCGAGCTGCTGGTGGAGGACATCCGGCGGTACCACCACGTCACCCGGGCCTACGCCGAGCGCATGATGGGTCAGGCGCTGGTCTTCCTGAAGGCGCAGGCGGGCATCGTCCGGGCCCGGGACGAGGGGCGTCCGTGGGTGCGGATCGTCCCGACGGTCCCGGTCGACCCGGCCTGGCACGCGTTCGTGCTCCGGTCGCAGGCGTACGCCGAGTTCTGCGCCGAGCACGCTGGCCGGTACATCCATCACGTGCCGTTCCAGGACGAGGCGATGCTGTCGGGTGACACGCTGGAGGCGACCATCCCGGAACTGGAGAAGACCGGGTACCGCGTCGACCTGGAGTTCTGGCACGGCGAGCGCAAGCCCTGCTGCCCGCCCGAGTGCGGGACGCCGGAGCCCGCCTGATGCCAGACCACCCGATCGCCCCCGACACTACGAAGGGACCGACCTCACAGCCCACGCATTTCCACTGCTACAAGTGGTCGGGCAACGGACAGGAATGGGAGCGTCTGGGCCGCACGGACACCCTCGATCTGAACAGCCCGGACCGTCCGCCGGTACGGACCGTCGACTGGCTGATCAAGTCGCCACGGTTCATCGAGGCAGTCCACACCGATCCCGCGGTCGCCCGTGACTGGCTCCTCGGCGAGTGGGAGACCGCGTGCCAGCGGGCGATGAACCCGGTCCCCGAGTGGGTGAGCAGCGACGCCCGCGCGGACCGTGCGTTGGAGGCGATCGAGACCGGCTGCTGGCCGACCTACAGCCAGTGGCTGCTCGGGGGCGTGATCGTGATCATGTCCGTCGTCGGCACAGACCGGGGCTGCCACTGACCGGTTGCACCGCAAATCGAGTAGGCGGGTCGGGTCGCCCGACCCGCCTCTCACACCACCGGACATGCGGGCCTGCCCGGCACCGTCACCGGTGCCGGGTTTTTCCTGCGCTACGGAAGATCCAGATCTCCACGCCGGATCCGCGCCACGAGATCGGCGAGAGCCTCCTGGCCGAGAGCGAGATGACCGGCTTCGGGAGCCTTGCTGTCGCGGACGCCGACGAGACGAGAGCCCAGAGCGGCCACTTCGACACAGTCGCCGCCACTGTGACCCCCACTGTGGCTGCTCTTACGCCATTCCGTCATGATCCTCACCCATCCTCGCGATGTACTCGCGCGACTGCTCTTCGTTCCAGGCCCGTGCCGCGAGCCTCTGGAAGGTCAGAACCGCGTGAGCGGCTTCGACTTGATCATCGATGATCCGGCCCACGCCCAGTGTGTTGCCCGAAAAGGCCGCCAGCCGACGGTCGGGCATCGTGAAGCACCAGAAGGGGCCATCTACGCCAATGTGGGGCGCAGCCGACAGCGGGAGTATACGAATGGAGACATGGTTGAGCGTGGCCGCCTCCAGGAGCCTGTCACGCTGAGCTGCCATGACCTCGGAACTTCCCATGGGGCGAAGCGCTATCTGGTCGATCAAGATCCAGAGTTGCGGCTCATTCTCCAGGATCTTGGACTGGAGTTCCATCCGGTACCCAACGGCTTCGTCGACGTCGTCGATGTATCCGGAGGCGTACCCCTCCTCCAGCAGCCCCCGCGCGTACTCCTCGGTCTGGAACGGGATCGGGAGGATGTGCGAGAAGATCTGATGTTCGATCGCCCTGTGCTGGTAGCGGCGGCGACGTGTCCGGAAGTTCACGTCCAAGCCCTGCTTGGCGAAGACGAGCATGGTGGCGAAGACGCCGCCGGTGTCCCATGCCTGGTCGAGGGCCTTGCACTGGTTGGCGTCGAGCTGCTTGTCGCCGGACTCGTACTTGGAAACTTGGGCGTTCGAGCAGCCAATGATCTTGCCTACCTCGACCTGCGTCAGCCCGCGCTTCATGCGCTGAAAGCGCAGGTAGTAGGCCATGAAGTCGTGGATCGAGTTGGTGGGCTCGGGGGAAGGCCGGACCATGATCGAGACCCCTTTCCGCGTTGATCGTCTTTCCGATTTCGCCGGCAACGGTGACAGGCACCCTTCGGTGCGCCAATCTGTGGACGGGTTACAGACGTCCACACCGAAAGGCCGGCCAGTTGTCAGGCACAGCGATCAAAACGATAGGAGACCGGGAGATTACCTGTACGACGCTCGCCTCGCCGACCGTTCCGGCGAGTATCCGGAGGCTGCTGGAACAGCACTTCGCGGTACTCGGTCCCGGTCAGGAGGTCGGTCGGGAACTACGTCGGGATATTCTTCTCTCGGTCTCTGAGCTGGTGACCAACGCGGTTACGGCGACTCCCCATGCGGCGATCACTTTCCGGGCCGTTTTCGAGGGTCGTAGCGTATCGGTATGGTATCTGGGATACCAACAATGCCAAGCCTACGCCAAGAACGGTCGTCGAGCTAGGGCTTGACGACATTACTCCGGATCCGAATGCCCTTGACAAAGGACACCATTCAGACGAAATCGGAGGTTTGGGACTGCCTTTGGTCATGGCCTTGGCCGATGAGACCGGCGTCGATCCGACGCCGCCCACGGGAAAGTGGGTGTGGGCGCGTTTTCACCTCGCGCCGCGATCAGAGAAGGGAGGCATAACGTGATTCTCGGCAGCCTGGATCTCTCCACCATGCTGGTCGAGATCCTCACCACCACGGGCGTCCTACTGCTGGCGGGGGCCGTCCTGGACCGCCTCTTCGGCGACGCGCTTCTCGCAGGCCTCCATCGCCTGTTCAGAAGGTCGGGCCGCTGACGCAAGCCCCTCTATCCACAGGCTGTGGATAGAGGGGGTGTTGGGAATCCTCAGGTGCTGGTGGGTGAACGGCCCTCTTCCTCTCGGGGGACGCGGTGCTTCGGCTCGACCAGGGCACGCCAGCCGCCGAAGAGTGACAGCAGGCCCACGGCGAGGAGAATGGCGAGGGCGTCATCGAGACGACCGCTGCCGGGGCCATCGGTGAACCTGGCCGTGTCGATCGGGTCGTCCTTGGAGTAAGAGACCCACACCTTCTCACCCACCGCGTGGAGTGGACGTTCCCGATCGGACATCTTCGCGCGCGGACTCGGCCGGTGGTCCACCTCGCGCGCTCCCGATGGACAAGCGACCTGGTACTCCTGCACCAGCCACAGATCTCTCGTCGGCTTCAGCGCCGACACCTGGCACGACTCGACGCGCTCTGCCAACGCCGGCGTGATGGAGCCGAGCAGGATCAGAACGGGGAACCCCGCGAAGAGAGCGAGCATCAGCATGACCGTCTCCGGACTGCCACGGCGGCGGGCGGACAGCCGGGTGAAGCCGACGGCCACACATACGAAAGACCCGAAGCCGACGGCGGCCACCGGCCACCGCCACCAGCCCGCCGTGTCCTCCGTCCCCAGCAGGATGAACAGGACGAGCGGGAGTCCGATCCACCCGGCCGCCACCAGCGGCCAGCCCTTGCGTGCGGGGGTTTGATCCAGAGATGGCATGGGAGCTCCTGGTAAATCGAGGTGTGCGACGACTTCGACCACCAGGAGTCCCGATGCGGTTCCATGTCCACAGCCTGTGGATGGAGAAGGGAAGGGACGCCCGCCGAAGCGGACGTCCCTCCTGCCGTACGACCCCCGATATCTCAATCCCTAGAGGGAGGATGTACGTGCCAGCTCCGTCACCGTGTTCGAGACGCTGAACATGTACATCATCGCCGTGCCCAGCACAGCGATAACGAGTGCCTTTATGACCGGCTCCTCTCAGAACGCGGCGGACAACGCTGTCTCGCCGCGTGGATCTTCAAGTGATCCGGAAACTATCAGGGCACGATGGGGTCTGCGGGAAAACCTGGAAAGTCGATCACTCACACTGGATGCGAAAGAATTTCACATCGCGCCGCCCGAATGTAATTCCGTTCGAAGGCTCGGCCCTGCGCATTTCAGCGGGCTTGCCAGAGGGCCTCGTCCACGTGGAGGTCGGGTAGGCCGGGTATTGGGGCCGTGGCCGCGTAGAGGACGCAGAGGTCGTCGTCCTGCTCCATCGCGGCCCTCAGGCGGGTGCCGTCCGGGAGGATGACCGTCCACAGTCCCGGCGGTTCGGCGTCGCCGTACAGCACGTATGCGTCGAAGCGGGCGGCGAATCGTTCGGCGAACTCGCGGCGGCCGACCCGGTCGGCCAGGCGGCCCTCGATGCCGACGTCGAAACTCATGGCGAAGTGGCCGGACATCTCGGGGTCGTACGTGCAGTACGCGGCGAACACCGCATCCGCCGGGTAGGCCCGCAGCTCGTCGAGGATGCGATCGGTGTGGCCGACGAAGAGTTCCTTCTCGGTGATGGCGAAACAGTCCAGCAAGAAGGCCCGCAGTTCGGCCTCGGGGACGAGTCGGGACGACAGGCAGTCATAGCCGGTGGCCTCCGAGTCGGTCATGGACACCAACGTACGCCCGCCTCTGGACAGCTGCGACCGGCTCGAATAGCCACCGCTCGTGCGGCGGGAGCTGATCGTTTCTGCGGCGCGCTGTCGGACCGGGCCCCTACGGTGAGGGCCCATGACCGATCGCCCCCCGACGCTCCCCGACGAAGACACGCTGGTCGTCCCGAACGGCTGGCGGCGCCGCATCCATCCGCGCCGCGGCGGCTCCCCCGGCCCGAAGATCACGCCCGATGCGGCGGCGGAGCAGACCGTCGCCGGGTTCCTCAAAGCCGCCGAGCAGCACATCGAGCGCGTGCTCGGCGCCGCGGGCACCGCCCCGGAGCTGGCCGCCGCGGCGCGCGCCCAGCTCGCCGGTGAGCCCGATCCGCGCGGCGCCGCCGTCCTGGCGCTGGTCGTGCTGGACGAGCACACGTACTCCGGGCGCGAAAACGACCTCGTGGACGCGTGGGTCTCCGCGCACGGCGTGGTGTTCGCGGCGTGCACCCTCGCCGAGCTGTGCGGACTGCAGGAGCTGTACGAGCCGGGGCACGGCGGGAGGCGGATCGGTAGCGTCCGTCCGGTCGAGCCGGGCAAGCGCGGCGGCTGGCTCCTGCCGGACGGCGCGCTGCGCGTGCGCACACTGCTGGCCGCCGCGGGCGACGAGGAGTACGCCGAGGCGGTCGAGCGCCTCGCCGAGCGCCGCGCGGTGTTCATGCAGCGCGCCCTGACCGCCTACCTGGTGCCGACGCGGCAGGACTGGGTGGACGAGCTCTGCGAGGACCACGACGAGTTCGTGCGCGGGCTGATGCTCAGCTCCCTCGGCTCGGCGCACCAGCTCGACACGCTCGGGGCCGCGGCGCAGCTGTCCGTTTCCGACTGCTACTACCCGGAAGTCCTGCGTTCGATGGCGGAGGGCGTCGGCGCGGCGGTCGCGCCGCTGGTGGCCGGTGCGCTGGACCGGTGGATGGACTCCGCGCCCCGCCGCAAGGGGCTGCTGGAGGTGCTGGGCGTGCTGCCGTCGGACGAGGCGTTCCGTGCGCTGGTCGAGCGCCGCGCGAACAAGCATGTCAGCGCCGAGCTGACCAAGGCGATGAAGCGGTTCCCGGTCCGCGCGATGCGGGAGCTGGCCGCCGCCGGGGCGACCGATCTGCTGGAGGAGCACGTCAACGGCCACCGCGAGCTGGCCGAGGCCGCACTGCCGGCGCTGCCCGCTCCCGTCCGGGAAGCGGTCGAAGCCATCATCGGCGGCTCCGCGCTCATGGCGGAGGCGGCTCCCGGTGACCTTCCGGCCCTTCTCGTCGAGCCGCCGTGGGCCCGTCCCCGGAAGAAGACCACCCAGACCGTCATCAAGGGCCTGACCGTTCCCGACCAGAGGTCCGTCCGATGGGGCGAGGACGAGCAGTACGGGTGGGCGAACGGCAGGGTGCTGTATCCGACCGCATTGGTCCAAGGAGGCAAGGACGACAGCGATACCTGGGGGTCCCCTCCGGTAGGTGAGCGCGGTCCGCGCTGGGAGAAGCACGTCGAGGACTTCAAGGCAGGGCGGCTGACCGGAAGGCTCGAACTCGGCGTGCTGATGCTGGGTCCGGACGAGCTGACCCGTCCCCTCCTCTCCGGCTGGACGCTGGACGACCCGTACAGGCACAGCAGCAATGACATCGGGAACTGGGGCAAGCTCCTGGCGGCCCGGTACGGGCTTGACGCGCTCCCGATCCTGTTCCCCTACGCGAAGAGCGATCCGCAGGCGTGCGGAGGCCTGCTCGTTCCGTTCCTGACCGCCGAGGTGGCGGCGCTGATGGCCGACTGGCTCATACGGCTCAAGAAAGCCCGGACCCACGCGGACGCGTGGTTCGCCCGGCACGGGAACGACGCGGTCCCGTTCCTGGTCCCGGACGCCCTCGGCAAGGCGGGGCCGAAGCGGCGCGCCGCGGAAGGCGCCCTGCGCCACCTGGCCGGGGCGAACGGCCGTTCCGCCGTCGTCGAAGCGGCCCGGAGCCACGGGGACGAGGCCGCGCGGGCGATCGGCACCATGCTCGCCGCCGAGCAGGAGGACGTCCCCAAGCCTCCGCGGCTCCCGGCCTGGGCGGACCCGGCGGTGCTGCCGCAGCTCCTCCTGGACGGCGGGCGCAAGGCGCTTCCGGTCTCGTCCGTACGGCACGTACTGGACATCCTGGCGCTGTCCACGCCCGACGAGCCGCACGCCGGTGTGGCCGTGATCAAGGAGACCTGCGACACCGCGTCGCTGGCCGCCTTCGCGTGGAACATGTTCGAGCGCTGGCGCCAGCACGGCGAACGCCCCGCCGACAAGTGGGCGGTCACCGCCGTCGGGCTGCTCGGCGACGACGCGGCCGCCCGGAGCCTGACCCCGCTCGTCCACGCCTGGCCGGGCCAGAACGGCCACACCAAAGCGGTCGCGGGCGTGGACGCACTCGCCCTCATCGGCTCCGAGACGGCGCTGATGCTGCTCGACTCCATCGCGCGGAAGGCGAAGTTCGGCGCGATCAAGGAGTACGCGCAGTGGAAGATGGCGGCGGTCGCCGACCGGCTCGGGCTCAGCGGCGAGCAGCTCGCCGACCGGCTGGTGCCCTCCTTCGGCCTCGACGCCGACGGTGGTATGACGCTCGACTACGGGCCGCGCCGGTTCCGGGTGGGTTTCGACGAGGCACTGCGGCCGTACGTGACCGACGAGGACGGCGCGCGGCGCAAGGACCTCCCCAAGCCGGGCGTGAAGGACGACGCCGCGCTCGCCCCCGCCGCGTACCGCGCCTTCGGCGAGCTGAAGAAGGGCGTGCGCACCGTCGCGGCCGACCAGGTCGAGCGCCTCGAACGGGCGATGGTCGCGGGCCGCACCTGGACGCCGGACGAGTTCGGCGAGTTGTTCGTCCGGCACCCGCTGGTCTGGCACATCGCCCGGCGGCTGGTGTGGACGTGCGACGGGGTGCCGTTCCGCCTGGCCGAGGACCGCACGTTCGCCGACGTCGAGGACCGCACGCAGGCGCCCGCCGCCGAGGCCGTGATCGGGCTGGCGCATCCGGTCACCTTGGGTGCGGCGCGGGAGGCCTGGGTGGAGATCTTCGCCGACTACGAGCTCACCCAGCCGTTCCCGCAGCTCGCCCGGCCCGTGTACGAGCTGACCGCCGAGGAGCGCAAGGCCGTGCGGCTGTCCCGCTTCGAGGGCGTGAGCGTGCCGTTCGGCAAGGTGCTCGGGCTGACCCGGCGCGGCTGGGAGCGCGGGGACGTCGTCAGCGACGGCGTCGAAGAGTGGATCTCCCGTCCGCTGCCGGACGGCCGCCACCTGGTCGTCAACCTGTATCCGGGCTTCTACAAGGGCAGCATCGACTACAACCCCGAGCAGCGCCTGGAGGCGGTGTGGCTGGCCGAGGCGCCCGGCACCTTCCGCGACCGGGACGCGGGCACGTTCGGCGACCTTAATCCGGTGATCGCCTCCGAGATCCTCGCCGATCTCGCCACCGTCACCGAGGACGTCGCTCAGCTAGGAGCCTGAGGCGTCGCTCGCGCTGTCGAGGCGGGCCTGTACCTCGGCCGCCTCCGGGAGGCCGAGCGCCTCGTACAGTTCCAGGGCCTTTCTGCGGTACTGGTCGGCCTCGGCGGGGCCCCGCGTCTGGGCGACGACCTCGCCCAGGCTGCTCAGGGCATTGGCTTCCTGGTTGGCGTCTCCGATGGCGCGGGCGAGGGCGAGGGCCTCCTCGAGGTGCTCCAGGGCCGTGCCGTACCTTCCGGCGCGGCGGTGCACGTCGCCTATCTCGCGCAGGGCCCAGCCCTGCTCGTATTTCTCGGAGAGCTGGCGGGCGAGCTGCAGGGCTTTCTGGTGGTGAATGAGGGCCTCTCCGTCCCGGCCGAGCTGGGCGTAGCTGGAGCCGATCCCGTTGAGTGAGTCCGTTTCGCCGCGCACGTCCCCGACCTCCCGGTAGATGGCTAGCGCTCGCCGGTATTCCTCGACGGCCTCTTCGGGACGGTTCGTCCTGCGGTACACGGAGGCGACGTTGTTGCTCCAGACGGCCTGGTGCTGCCGGGTCATCTCCCGGACACGGGCCACGCGCCCGTAGTACTCCAGGGCCGAGTCGTACCGTCCGAGCTGGCGTTCGAACTCGGCTCTGTTGTTGAGCGCGATCTGGAGGCCCCGCGTGTCGCCGGCCGCCTCGTACAGCGCCAGCGCCCGGTTCATCCGCTCGATCGCCTCCGGGTAGCGCCCCAGATGCCACAGCACGATCGCCATGTGGCTGAGGACCGGCGCCTCTCCCGTCTCCTCGCCTGCGGACCGCCACAGTTCCAGAGATTGCTCGTAATAGCCCACGGCGACGTCGAACTCGGAACGGGTGTAGTGGATCAGGCCGTACAGATCGAGCGCCTTCGCGACGAGGGCGTCGTCCTCAATGGTGCGTGCCTCGTCTAGGGCCTCGGAGGCCGACCGCAGCGTCTCCTCGTACCGGCCCATCCGCCACAGCACCATCCCCAGTTCGAGGAGGGCGCGCGCCAGCCCCGCGCGATCGCCGATCCTCCTGCACGCCTCCACCGCGCAGGAGTGCACTTGCGCGGCGTGCGGCAGGGCACCCGCCTCCTCCAAGTGGCGTTCCAATGCTCTGGCCAGTTCCACGGCATGGGGTGCCCTGCCTTCCTCCACCGCGAAGTGGGCCGTGGCGATGAGGTTCTCCAGTTCCTCGTCCAGCCATGCCCGAGCCTGGTCCCTGTCCCCGATCGGTACGAGGGCGGCAGCGGCGGAGGCCTTCGCACGGGCGTGCTCGGGGAGGTGGGGGAACAGGACGCGGTCGGCTTTGTCGGCGGTGGCCAGGTAGTGGTCCAGGAGCCGATCCAGTGCCAGGTCCGGGGCGAGGTCAGGTTCCTGGAGCGCCTGACCGCGTGCGTATTCGCGGACCAGATCGTGAAATCGGTAGCGTCCGCGGCGGGGTTCGGCGATGAGGTTGTGGTCGAGCAGCCCCTCCAGTAGCGGCTCCGCGGATTCGCGGCCGAGGCCGAAGAGGGCCGCGGCCGAACCGGTCGTCACGTCCGTGCCCGGGTGGAGGCCGAGGAGCAGGAACGCGCGGCGCCGGTCGTCGTCCAGTCCCTGGACCGAGAGCCGGAACGCGGCCGCGACCGCCCGGTTCCCGGCGCGCATCTGTTCCAGGCGGCCGGGTTGGCGCAGGCGCTCGGCCAGGTCGGCGGCGGTCCAGCTCTCGCGGTGCCGGAGACGGTTGCCGACCAGTTGCAGCGCCAGCGGAAGGTGGCCGCACAGGTGGGTGACCGCGTCCACGCCCGGGGCGTCCGGAGCGGTCAGGGCGCCGGCGACCCTGGACAGCAGCACGGCCGAATCGGCCGGGGCCAGAGGTTTCAGGGGGAGCGGGCGGGCATTGTCCAGGCCGGTCAGCCGCTGCCTGCTCGTGATCAGGACGAGGCAGCCGGGAGTGCCGGGGAGAAGCGGCCCGACCTGGTCGCTGTCGGGCGCGTCGTCCAGGACGAGCAGCAGCCGGCGCCTGGCCAGTTCGGTACGCCACAGCGCCGCGCGGCCGTCGAAGTCGCCCGGCATCCGGAGCGCGGGGACGCCGATGGAACGCAGCAGCCTCTCCAGCGCGGCGGCGGGCTCCACCGGGCCCTGCCGGACGTCGTGCGCGCGCAACTCCACGAAGATCTGCCCGTCGGGATAGTGCGGCGCCAGGCGGTGGGCCAGGTGAACGGCCAGGGACGTCTTGCCCACCCCCGGCATGCCGTCGATCGCGAGGACCGTGACGGTCCCGCCACTGTCGTCGGCCATCTCCTGGAGCCGCCGAAGCTCGGTTTCGCGGCCCGTGAAGGTGTGCGTGGTGGGCGGCAGGTCGCTGGGCGGCGACCAGGAGGCGGGGGCGGGCGGCGGCGCGGCGAGGCCGGGATCGTCGGCGAGGATGCGGCTGTGCAGGTCGCGGATCCGCGCACCCGGTGAGGTGCCCAGGTCGGCGGCCAGGCGGCGGCGGAAACGGTCGTGGGCCTGGAGGGCCTCGCCGGAACGGCTGCCGCGGTGCAGGGCGAGCATGAGCAGCTCCACCAGTTTCTCGTCGTAGGGAAACTGCCCGATGAGGTCGTTCAATTCCGCGGTGATATCGGTGTGGCGGCCCTGCGAGAGTTCCATCTCGAGGCGTTCCCGGGTGGCGGCGAGCAGCTCTTCGCGGATGCTCTGGCGGCGTTGTTCGGCCCAGTTTCCGTCGATGCCGTCGAGCGGTTCGCCGCGCCACAGCCGGGACGCGTCGCGCAGCAGCCGCAGCGCGTGTTCCGGGTCGCCGCTCCCGGCGATGGCGCGGGCCTGCGCGCACAGGTCGCGGTACAGGTGGTAGTCGATCCGCAACGGGTCGACGTCCAGGACGTAGGCGCCGCCGCGGTGCTCCAGCCGGACCTCGCCGTCCAGGTCGTGCAGGAAGCCGCGGAGCCGGGTGACGGACGGGTAGAGCAGGTCGCGGGCGCGGTCGGGGCGGTGCGCGTCCCACAGCCGCTCGACCAGGTGACCGGTCGGCACGGGCCGGCCGGGCGACATCAGCAGGATGGCGAGGATGCGGCGTTCCCGTGCCCAGCCGGGGAGCTCTCGCGGACCGTCGGACCACACTTCCAGCGGACCCAGGACACGGAATTCCATCCGCTCTCTCCCCGGGAGAAAAGTGTCCTTGACGCAAAGAATTCTGCCAGTGTCAAGGAATGATGGCCAGAAGTAAGCATGGTCTTGCGTGGCCGGTTCGGGCCGGGGCCGCGCGCCGTACGGCAAGCCCTTCCGCAAGGTGCGCCGCAAGGTCGGTCGCCGATGCTTCATTCCGGGGTCGCGTTTCGGACAGTCGACACCTGGGATCACCAAGGGGGCAGGAAACAGGATGTCCGTCAGCGAATGGCGCCGGGGCCCGATCGGGCTCGACGCCGACCGGTGGGCGACTCGGCACGCGTGCAGGACCGTGCTGATCGTCGTGCACACCGTCACTTCGGGGCAGCGTCTCATGGACGCCGTCCATCTCATGGAGAACGACCTGCGGGTGCAGGTGTTCTTCACGCAGGCGCCCGACGCCTTCGGCGCGGGCGTGCCGGAGTTCCTCGCCGGGCTCGGGGCCGCGCGGCTGCCGTGGGAGCAGGCGACACGGCTGGAGTTCGACCTGGCGATCGCGGCCAGCTACGGCGGGGTGCACGAGCTGCACGCGCCGCTGATCGTCATGCCGCACGGCGCCGGGTACGGCAAATTGGTGGCGCGCCGGGGCGGGCGGGCCGCCGGAAGCCGGCCGGTGTACGGCCTGGACGCGCAGCGGCTCGTCCACGACGGCGCGCTCGTCCCCGCGGCGCTGGTGCTGGCGCACCGGGACGACCGGCGCGAGCTGGCCCGCTCGTGCCCCGAGGCGCTGCCGGTCGCGCAGGTGGCCGGGGACCCGTCCCACGACCGGCTGGTGGTCAGTCTCGACCGGCGGCCGTCGTACCAGGTGGCGCTGGGCGCGGGCGACGGCCGCAAGCTGGTGGTGGTCACCTCCACGTGGGGTGCGCGGTCGCTGCTGGGCAGCCGGCCGGACCTGTGGCCGCGGCTGCTCGCGGAACTTCCGGACGAGGAGTTCCACGTGGTCACGCTGCTGCATCCGAACGTGTGGCACGGGCACGGCGAGCTGCAGCTGCGGTCGTGGCTGGCCGACTGCCTGCGGCGCGGGCTGAGCCTGGTACCGCCGGAGGCGGACTGGCGGGCGGTGCTGGCGGCGGCCGACTGGGTCATCGGCGACCACGGGTCGGTCACCGCGTACGCGGCCGTGACCGGGGTGCCGGTGCTGCTGGGCGGCTTCCCCGGCGCGGACGTCAATCCCGACTCGGCGCAGGCGCTGCTGGGAAAGATCGCGCCGCGGATCTCGGGGCGGGGCTCGCTGCGCCGCCAGCTGCTGCGGGCGGCGGCCGGGCACTCGCCGGAACGGTACCGGCCGGTCGTGGAACGGATCTCCTCCGAGCCGGGCCGGTTCAACCGCAACATGCGGCAGGTGATCTACCGGCTGCTGCGGCTGCGGCAGCCCGCGACGGTGCCGGTCACTCGCCCCGTCCAGGCGCCTTACCTCATGCGGTCGACGGGAGGCCGACGATGAGCGGCGAACTGGTGGTGGCCCAGCTCTTCCGGCTGAACCGGGCCCTGACGCTGACCCGGCGCCCCACACCCTCCGGGTGCGTGGCGGCGGCCGGGCACGCACCGCACGCGGCGGCGGTGTTGGTGATTCCGCGGGGCGGGCGGCTGCGGGAGCCGCGGCTGATGCTGGTGGGCGAGCGGCCCGCACGGGCCGCGGTCCGGCCCGGCCCGCTGGACTTCGCCGACGTCCATGTCATCGACCGGTGCGGCGATCCGGCCGGGCGGGAGGTCGCCGACGTGCTGCTCGACGGCCCGTCCTTCACCCCGCGGCGGCTCGGCGAGCTGCTGGAGCGCTACCCGGGATGCGGCGTGGCCGCCGGTGCGGGGCCGCGCGGTCACCTGGCCGCGATACGGGCCGAGGGCGGCGTCCACCTGGTCGAAGCGTCCGTCGCGCCGGAGGCTTCCACCCGCACCGGCACGGACGCGGCGGCGTGGGCTGCGATCGGCGGGTCGTTCCTGTACTGCTGGTCGCTGTCGGGCCTCGGGCTGGGCGAGCTGCACCGCTCGGTGCTCATCACCGGCGAGCTGGCCGTGCCGCGCGGCGGGCCCGCCGGGTGCCTGGCGGTCACCGGGCGCGTCCGGGTCCGGGTGGACGGCCTCGGCCGCGCGGAGCGGAGGGCGTCATGAGCGCCACGATCGTCGTCGCCGGGGTGGTCAGCCTCTACATGTCGGTCAACGTGCCGGAGTTCCCCGTCCGGTACGAGTCGTCCGCCCGGCCGCTGTGGGCCGGGAGCGGGATGGCCGGGGTCGCCGGGCACGTGGCGCGGGTGCAGCGCGCGCTCGGCAACGAGGTGCGGCTGTGCACGCTGGTCGGCCGGGACACGGCAGGCGAGGCGATCCGCGCCGAGCTGCGCCGGGACGGCCTGGACGGGCCGGGCGTCGTGGCGTCGCCGTCGTCCTCGCTGGGGCTGGTGCTGGTGGGCCCGGACGGGCGCCGGATGGGCCTGCCGCACCTGGCGCCGGTGAACCACGCCGCCTACCCGTACGAGGTGCTGCGGGAGCAGGCGCGGGCCGCCGACCTGCTGGTGCTGACGAACGCGAAGTTCGTCCGCCCGCTGGTGGCCCCGGCGGCCGGGCTGGGCGTGCCGATCGCCGTGGACGTGCACCTGGTCTCCGATCTCGACGGGGAGTACAACCGGCCGTGGCTGGAGCGGGCGCGGATCGTGTTCTGCAGCCACGAGCGGCTCGCCGATCCGCGGGCGTGGGTGGCGGGGCTGTTCCGCCGTTACCCGCGCTGCCGGGTGGCCGGGGTCGGGCTCGGCGCGCGGGGCGCCATGGTCGGGCTGCGGGACGGCCGCCTCATCGAAGTGCGGGCGGTGCCGCCGCGCCGGGTCGTGAACACCTCCGGGGCCGGGGACGCCCTGTTCGCGACGTTCCTGGACGGCTGGCTGCGGCACGGCGACGCCGTCACGGCGCTGCGGGACGGGGTGCTGCACGCGAGCTGGAAGGTCGGTCACCGGATGCCGGCGGCGGTGTCGCTGACCGGCGCCCGGCTGGCGGAACTGCGGGCGCTCACCCCGCCGCCCGTCATCGAGGGCCGCTGGGACGGCCGCGCGGCCTGAGACGTCCACCGGCTCGTCCGTCGCCGGACCCGCCCGCACACCGGGCCCGGCGGCGGACGGTCAGGCGTCGCCGAGGCCGGCCAGCGCCCGGTCGAGGAGGTCGGTCGGGGCGCCCGCCTCGGCCAGGACGCGGCGGGCGTCCTCGTAGTGCCGCCGTGCCTCGGCGGCGCGGCCCTCGCCCGCGGCCAGGTCGCCGAGGACGTGCAGCGCGTCGGCCTCGCCCACGGCCGATCCGATCGACCGCATCGCGTCCAGTGCGCGGGCCGCGAGATCGGCCGCGGGCGACGGGCCGCCGGGGGCGCGGAGGGCGTGCGCCCGGCCGAGGAGCAGCAGCACCCTGGCCCGGTTGTACGCGTCGTCGTCCGCGGCGCCGTCCAGGAGGCGGCCGGCCTCCGTCAGGACGGCCACGGCCCGGTCCGGGCGGCCGTCCCGGATCAGCGCGGTGCCGAGGTCGCAGAGGGTGAGGGCGGTCCGCCGGCCGTCACCGGCAGCGCGGTACTCCTCCAGCGCGGCGCCGAAGTGGGCGACGGCGGCGGTGAGGTCGTCCCGGTCGAGTTCGAGGAGGCCGAGGCGGCGGCGCGTCCCCGCGACCCGAGAGCGGTCGCCGAGGCCGTCCCACAGGGCGAGCGCGGCGCGGAAGTCGGCGGCGGCCTCGTCCAGGCGGCCGAGGCCGCGCAGCGCCAGCCCGGTGCGGTTGAGCATCTTGGCCTCGGCCTTCTCGCCGGGGGCGGCGGCGCGGGCGGCGGCGAGTCCGAGGCGGTCGAACTCCAGGCGCTCGGCGTGCCAGCCGCGGTGCAGGAACAGCGGCCACGCCGCGTCCACCAGCAGGAACGCCTGCTGGTGGAGGCCGGACTCGTGCGCCCGGCGCGCCACCGCCCGCAGCGTGCCGAACTCCCGGTCGAGCCAGTCCAGGGCGTCCGCGGCGCCGGCGAACGCGGGCGGCCCGGGCGGCGCGTCCGGCGGGCCGGGCAGGTTCCGGTACGGCGCGCACGCCCGGCTCGCCGCCAGCGCCGCCGCGACCGTCCACTCCACCAGCCGCCGGACCGCCTCCGCGCGCCGTTCGGGAGGGTCGCCGCCCTCGGCGGTCTCCAGGGCGTGCAGGCGGGCCAGGTCGTGCAGCCGGTGCCGGCCGCCGGGCAGGTCGTCCAGGAGGTTGGCGGCGGCGAGCACGCCCAGGCCGTCCTGGACGTCCGGCAGCGGCTCCCCGGCCAGCGCCGCCGCGGCGCGCGCGTCGAACGCGGTGCCCGGGAACAGCCCGAGGGCCCGGTACAGGCGCCGCGCCGGGTCGGGCAGCGCCCGGTAGGACAGCTCCAGGGCGGCCCGGATGGTCACGTCGTCCTCCGCGTCCGGGGCCGACAGCACCGCCAGCCGCCGTTTCTCGTCGGCGAGGTCGCGGACCAGGTCGGCCAGCGACCAGGCGGGACGGATGGCCAGCCTGGCGGCGGCCACGCTCAGCGCCAGCGGGGAGCGCGCGCACAGCTCGACCAGCGCGCCCGCCATCTCCCGCTCGCGCCCGACGCGTTCGGTGCCGAGCGCGGTATCGAGCAGTTCCAGCGCCGAGTCGGGGGCCAGCGGGCCGAGCTGGACGGCGCGGGCGCCCCGCATCACCAGGCCGGCCAGGCGCCACCGGCTGGTCACGACGGCGGCCGGGCCGTCCGGGCCTTCGGGGCCGTCCGGGTCCGCGGGGCCGGCCGCGCCGGGGAGCAGCGGGGAGACCTGGGCGGCGGAGTACGCGTCGTCCAGCACGATCAGCAGGCGGCGCCCGGCGGTCAGGGAGCGGAACAGCGCGGCCCGTTCGGCGAGGGCCACCGGGACGCGGTCGCCCGGGACGCCGAGCGCGCGGACGAACCCGCCCAGGATCTCGCCCGGCGACGCCGGCCCGGCGGCCGAGTGGCCCTGCAGGTCGGCGTACAGCTGGCCGTCGGGGTAGTCGCCGAGGCGCCCGTTGGCCCAGTGAAGGGCGAGCGCCGTCTTGCCGATCCCGGCCGGGCCGCTGATCACGACGGCGCGGGGACCGGACGACATCCGATCCAGCGCCGAAAGGGCCTCGCCCCGGTTGACAAGAATGCCGCCGGCGGGAAGCTGCCGTGGAATCGGCAGCGGATTTCCGCCGCCGTGGACATGCAGGTCTCCGTGCACGTCGCGTGCCTGGACGACCGGTCCGGCGGCGGTACCGCGCAGCTCGTTCACCTGCCCGCGGGCACCGCCGCCACCACCGGATCTTCTGATCATCTACACCCTTGTCCGGAACGACGGGAAGAGCGGGGAGCCCCGACATCGTCGTCGAACGCGGAGAAGATAAATGGCCTTTCCGCCCCTCTTTTACCTTTACCCGGCAAGAAAGGTTCCGTCAAGGTCACGGCGCGCCGGGCGGTTTCCCGGAAATGCCTGACAGCTAATGACGGATACGGTCCGGCCGCCGCCGGCGCTGCTGTCAGAGTTCAAGGGAACGGGCCTGCTCCAGGCAGCCCGTGGCGCTGAGCTCCGCCCCCTGCGCCAGTTCCGACTCCAGCGCGTCGGCCGCGAGCACCTCCCGGAGCCTGGCCTCCGTACGGGCGATGTCCCCGCGCTCGGTCGGCCCAGGGGTCATCCCCGTCGTGCGGCGGATGGCCATGGCCGCCCCCAGGAACCGGGCCGCGGTCCGGGGATGCTCCGCCAGGCTCAGCGCGCTCGCCAATCCCTCCAGGGAGAACACCATGTCGCGCGGGCCGTCGATCTGCAACGCGACCGCCAGTGCCTCACGGTGCATCTCCAGGGCCCTCGCCAGGTCGGCGCGCAACTCGGCCGTGTAACCCAGGCCGACATAGACCAGGGGAAGGAACAGGGGCGGCTGGTCGTCCTCGTCCATCGGGACGGCCTTGAGCAGGGCGGTCAGGCGGCTCTCGGCGTCGTCGGCGTCGCCCAGGTAACGGGCCGCCATGGCCAGCACCAGGTCCGCGAAGACCATGGCGGGCTGGTTCGCCATGCCGTGGACCTGCTCGCACAGCGTGCGGGCCTGCTCGTACTCCCCGCGCTGCAACGCGATCCAGCCCAGCCACGCGCGCCCGAACGCCACGTCCGGCCACAGGTGAAGCTCCTCCGCCATACGCAGCGCCTCGCTCTGCAGCACCTGCGCCCGGCCGTAGTCACCGGTCAGCTCGGCGTGCCCGGCCAGCCACCCCGCCGCCTGGAGCTGCCCCCACCGGTCGCCGAGCCGGGCGAACAGCCGGGTGGCGCGCTCGCCCTCCCGTTCCAGGGCCGCGGGCTCGCCGCGCGCGTACGCGTGCTTGGACCGCAGAATCAGCGCCGCGGCCTCCCCCCACTGGTCGCCCTGCTCGTGGAAGGTCGCCAGTGCCTCCTCCAGGAGCTTCTCCCCGGCCGCCAGGTCGTCGACCTCGCTGCCGGTGAACGCCAGGAACCACTGGGCGCGGGCGCGGTCGCGCGGGGCACACCGGTCGAGCCCCGACAGCGCCTCCTTCCGCCGGGCGGGCCACCGCGCGTCGTCACCGTGCAGCAGCGCGAGCCCGGCCCGCCACGCGACCGCCCTGGCCCGGTCAGCCGGGTCGCCGCCGCCGGCGGCGAGCGCGGCGTCCAGGGAACGCAGCGCCTCCGACACCCGCCCGCGCAGGAACCAGTACCAGGTCAGCGCGTTGGCCAGGCGGAGCGCGTCCGGGCCGTCCAGCGCGATCCGCAGGTTGGCGGCCTCGGTGTCCAGGACGCGCAGCCAGCGGTCCTGGTCGCGGCCGAACAGGCGCGGCTCGGCATGCGCGGCCAGCTCCGCGTAGTAGCGGCGGTGGCGCGCCAGCGCCTCCCCGTGCTCGCCCGCCTCGTGCAGCCGCTCCGCGCAGTACGCGGCGACCGACTCCAGCAGCCGGTAGCGGGGCCCGTCGGCGCGGTCGGCCACCACCACCAGCGACCGGTCGACGAGCCGCGCCAGCAGGTCCAGCACGTCGAAGACCGGGATGTCGTCGCCCGCGCACACCGCCTCGGCGGCCTCCAGCGAGCAGCCGTCGGCGTGCACCGCCAGACGGCGCAGCACCGCCCGCTCGGGCTCCGACAGCAGCTCCCAGCTCCACTCGATCATCGCGGTCAGGGTGCGCTGGCGCTGCGGCGCGCCGCGGTGACCGGTGGCCAGCAGGCGGAACCGGTCGTCCAGCCGCGCCACCAGCCCGTGCACGCCCAGCGCCCGCACCCGGGTCGCGGCCAGCTCCAGCGCCAGCGGAATGCCGTCCAGGCGGCGGCACAGCACCGCCACCGCGACCGCGCTGTCCTCGTCCAGCCGGAACCCGCGCGCCGCCGCCGACGCCCGCTCCACGAACAGCCGGACGGCGCTGGACCGCGCCAGCTCCTCGACATCGGGCACGGGCTCCGCGTCGTCTCCGGAACCGTCGCCGGAGGCGCGGCCGGGGGCGCGCCGCGCCGGGGCGTCGGGAACGTCCAGCGGCGGGACGTTCCACACCACCTCCCCCGCCAGCCCGAGCGGCTCCCGGCTGGTCGCCAGCACCCGCAGCCCCGGCACCGCGTCCAGCAGCCGCCGCGCCAGATCGGCCACCTGCTCGACCACGTGCTCGCAGTTGTCCAGCACCAGCAGCAGGCTGCGCGGCCCGAGCGCGTCCGCGAGCCGCTCCGCGGACGCGGCCCCGCCCGGCGCGCCGGGACCGGGCGGCGCGGACTCGCGGATGTCCAGGACGCGCAGGACGCCGTCGGTCAGCTCCTCGGCCCCGGCGGACCGCTCGAAGGCCGCCAGCTCCACCATCCACACGCCGTCGTCGAAGCCGTCCACGCCCCGGGCCGCCTCGACCGCCAGCCGGGTCTTGCCGACACCGCCCGGACCGGTCAGCGTCACCAGGCGGTCGGAGCCCAGCCGCGCCCGGATCTCCGCGACCGCCCCGTCCCGCCCGATCAGGCCGGACGGCGGCGCCTGCAGGTTCGTGCGGGACGGGCGGCCCGCGGCCCCGGCGGGCGGCGCGGGCGGCGCGTCCAGCTCGGGCGCCTGCGCGAGGATCGAGCGGTGCAGCGCGGCCAGCTCCGCGCTCGGATCCAGGCCCAGCTCGTCGGCCAGGTGGGCGCGCAGCGCCTCGTAGCTGTCCAGCGCCTCGCTCTGCCGCCCCGACCGGTACAGCGCCCGCATGTGCGCGGCCCGCAGCCGCTCCCGCAGCGGATGCGCGGCCAGGAGGTCGCCCAGCTCGCCGGCCAGGACGCCGTGCTCGCCCAGCTCCAGCCGCACCTCGGCGTGATCCTCCAGCGTGGTCAGCCGCAGCTCCTCCAGCCGCGCGATCCCCGCCCGGGTGAACGGCTCGTCGGCGAAGTCGGCCAGCGCCGCCCCCCGCCACAGCCCCAGCGCCTCGGCCAGCAGCCCCGAGCGTGCGGCGGGCGCCGCGGTCTCCCGCGCCCGCGCCGCCAGCGCCTGGAACCGGTGCGCGTCCAGCCGGTCCGGGACGATGTCCAGCAGGTACCCGGCCGGACGGGTCGCCACCAGCCCGCGCGCCCCGGGCTCGGCGTCCTCCAGGATCCGGCGCAGCTGCGAGACCTTGGCCGACAGCGCGGCGGGCGGGTTCCCCGGCGGGTCCTCGCCCCACAGATCGTCGATCAGCCGGTCGGCGGGCACCGGACGGCCCTCGTGCAGCAGCAGGTCCGCCAGCAGGGCGCGCACCTTCAGGCCCGGGACCGGGACCGCCTCCCCGTCGTCGGTCCACACGGCCAGCGGCCCCAGCACCCCGAAACGCATGGGTCGCACGATAGTGGCAGGTAGGAGGGGGGAGAAGCATCTTCGAGCAGCGGCCCGTAAAGCGGCGCGAAACGACCGCGAACCCACCGTAAAGATCCCGTAAGCCGCCCCCGGCACAGTGAGACCCATCGAGCCGGACCGACAGGGCCCGGCGCACGAGCCGGCCCGCGGGCCGGACGACACGCGAAGGAGGCGGGGGCGGAGATGCTCAAGATGGCGATCATCATCGGCAGCACCCGCAACGGCCGCTTCGGCCCGACCGTGGCCGGCTGGTTCGCCGCGCAAGCCCGCAAGCGCGCGGAGGTGGCGGTGGACCTGGTCGACCTGGCCGAGACCCGGCTGCCCGAGACGCTGACCGACCACGACGAGCCGCTCCCCGAGCCGGTGCGAGCGCTCGCCCCCAGGCTGGCCTCCGCCGACGCGTTCGTCGTGGTCGCCCCGGAGTACAACCAGTCCTTCCCCGCACCGCTCAAGACCGCGCTCGACTGGTACTACGACGAGTGGAAGGCCAAGCCGGTCGCCCTCGTCACCTACGGCCGCGAGTCCGGCGGACGCAACGCCGCCGCGCAGCTCCGGCAGATCTTCGCCGAACTGCACGCGGTCACCATCCGGGACGGCATCAGCCTCCCCTGCTACTGGGAGGAGTTCGCACCCGACGGTTCCTGGCCCAAGCCGTCCGCCGAGTGCAACACCGCCGTCAAGACCACCCTCGACCAGCTCTCCTGGTGGGCCGAGGCCCTCCGCGAGGCGCGCACCAAGCAGCCGTACACCACCTGAACGACCAAGGAGAAAGCCATGCGCAAGATCATCAGCTCGACCTACATCTCCCTCGACGGCGTCATCGAGAACCCGCACCTGTGGACCATGGACTACTTCAACGAGGAGGCCCAGCAGTACGCCCACGACCTGCTGTTCTCCTGCGACGCGCTGATCGCGGGCCGCGAGACCTACGTGAGCTTCGCCGAGACCTGGCCCAGCATGGAGGAGCAGACCGGCGACTTCGGCGCCCGGATGAACACCATCCCCAAGTACGCGATCTCCACCACCCTGGAGAAGGGCGAGTGGAACAACACCACCATCATCAAGGACAACGTCGTCGAAGAGGTCCGCCGCCTGAAGGAGCAGCCCGGGCAGAACATCCTCCAGTACGGCTTCGGCTCCGTCTCCCGCACCCTGGTCGAAGCCGGGCTGCTGGACGAGCTGCGGCTGTGGATCCACCCGGTCATCGTCGGCACCGGCAACACCGCCGACCTGCTCACCACCGAGGGCTTCAAAGCCACCTTCGAACTCGCCGACACCACCACGTTCGGCTCCGGCGTCATCGTCGCGACCTACCGCACCGTCCCCGCGAAGGAGAACGCCTGATAGCGTCACCCCGCGGCACCGGCCGGACCGCGCCCCGCTCGCGGCGTCCGTCCGGTGCCGCTTCGCGTGCGCAACACCTGCGTGCTCAGGAACGGCCGAGCCGCCTCAGCTGGTCCCGGCAGTAGGCGGCCGCGTCGGTGACACCGATCGCGTCGTACCGGTCGGCGGCCTCGCGGAACGACGCGGCGGCCTCCTCGGGAACCTCCCGCAGGACGGCGGCACGGCCGAGGCCGGACAGCGCCTCCGCCGCGCCCAGCCGGTCCCCGATCTGCTCGCACAGCTCCAGCGCACTCTCGTACCGCTCCCTGGCCGCGCTGCCCAGGCCCCGCCCGACGGCGACATGGCCCAGGCCGGAGAGCGCGTACGCGCTACCGCGACGGTCCCCGATCTCGGTGAACCGGTTGGAGGCCTCCCTGTAATAGCGCTGGGCCAGCACGTGCTCGCGCCGCAACCGCTCCGTCGTCGCGATACCGGCGAGCGCGACGGCGACACCCCGCTGGTCGCCGTTGTCCAGGTAGACGGACCGGGCGAGGCGGTAGTGCTCCTCGGCCTCCTCGTAGTCGCCGCGCAGCTCGAACGCCGCCGCGAGGTCGCAATGGACATCGGCCATGAGGATGAAGTTCTCCTCCTTGGACGCCCTCCGTTCCAGGGCCTCGGTAAGGCGGAGGGCCTGTTCCGTACGGTTGTCCAGCCGGAACCAGCGGGCGGTGCGCTGCGCCAGCGCGGCTCTGAGTTCCGCGTCCGACTCGGACGGCCTCGGTTCGTCCCAGGTGAGGGCGGCGGCTTCGAGCTCGGGCGAGGCGGCGGTCAGCCAATCCCGTGCCGACAGCGGATCGGGGAACAGTCCCATGTCCGCCTCCGGCTCAAGCGAGGGCTCGACGCCCTGCAACCACGCAAGCGCCGCGTTGAGCCGTTCCAGCAGATGTTCCTGGAGACGGCGCCGCGCAGTCACGGCCCCGCCCGGCGCCTCCCGGTCGGCGGTCTCGCGGGCCACATGGCGGAACACGTCGTGCAGGCGGTATCGGCCATCGACGGCCAGCAGCATGTTCCTCCGCACGAGCGCCACCAGGTGCACAGGAGTCAGCGCCTTCGGACGGTCGAGCATCGCCGCGACCGACTCCCCGTCGTAGTCCAGGCCGGGATGCCACGCGCACGCGTGCAGCACCGTCCGCAGTTCGGCGTCCAACGCCCGGTACGACAGGTCGAACGCCGTCCGTATCGACCGCTCGCCCTCCGGGACGAGTTCCAGGGGACGCCGGAGATCTCCCATCGCGGCGAGCAGGTCGGCCGGGGAGAGGTCGCGCAGCAGGGTGCCGACCGCGTTCAGGGCCAGCGGCCACCGCCCGCACACCGCGGCGATCTCGGCCAGCTTCCCGTCATCGTCCGCGCATCCGCCGTCCACGCCCGCAAGGCCGCGCAGCATGGCCACGGCGTCGTCCTCCGACAGGGCGTCGATCGAGAGCTTGTGCGGCGTGTCCAGCCCTTCGAGCCGGTCGCGGCTGGTCACCAGGGTCAGCCCGGCCGCGCCCGCGCCGGGCAGCAGCGGCCGTACCTGCTCCTCGTCCAACGCGTTGTCCAGCAGGAGCAGCACGCGGCGGCCCGACAGCCAGCCGCGCCACGCCTCCGCCTGCCCGGCGAGCGTGACGGGCACCTCGGCGGGCCGGAAGCCGACGCGGTGCAGCAGATCGGTGAGGACCTCGTCGGGCGGGCGCGGCTTCTCCCCGGGGCTGAATCCGTAGAGGTCCAGTTCGAACCTGCCGTCGGGGAAGTCGTCGGCGATCCGCGCGGCGGCGGCGCGGGCGAGCGCGGTCTTGCCCGCGCCGCCCATGCCGTGCAGCACCCACACCACCGGATCGGCGCACCCCTCCGGCGGGGATGTCAGGCATTCCAGGTCCGCTTCACGCCCGACCAGCGATCGCGGCGGCGCGACCCTGGTGTCGATCACCGGCCGCGCGCCCGGGTCGGCGTGCGGCTCGGCGTCCGTCCGCCCACGGGCGGCGGCGCGGGCCCGGGCGGTCGCGTGCGCCCGGTTGCGCGCCAGGACGATCCGCCCGCCCGCGTTGCGCGCACCCTGCTGCGGCTCGGGCCGGCCCTTCTCGCGCAGCGCCCGCGCCAGCGCACCGTAGAGGGTGTCCATGTCCAGGCTCGGGCCGCCGCCCGGGACGCCGTCCCGCAGCAGCCTGATCAGCTCCCCGGTGAACGCGCTGAACTCCTCGCCCGGAGGGCACAGGGCCCGGCGCGTCGCCGCCGCCGCGGCCAGCACGCACACCCCGTCGATCACGGCCTTGGCGCCCAGGTCGGCGGGCGCGCCCATCGCCCCGTCCAGGGCCCGGCCGCCGTAGCAGCAGTCGAGGATCACGATCGTCCGGCGGGCCAGGCCGTGGGGCGGGCGGATCGCGCGCCGGACGACCTCGTACCGCAGCCCGTCGTCGGGGTGGGCGGGAACGGTGTCGGCGAGCGCCAGGCACAGGTCGCCGGACTCGTCGAGGAGGCCGTGGCCGGCGAAGTAGACCAGCAGCGTGTCGGTGGCCTCGGCGGCGACGCGCCGCAACTCCCGGCGGACCTTCCGCTCGTCGGCGGACGGGCCTAGCAGCAGGCAGTGGTCGCGGGGCAGCTCCCAGACCGTCCCGTCGGTGAGCATCTCGCCCAGGGCCGCCAGGTTGTTCTCCACTCCCGGGAGGTCCTCCAGCGCCTGGTAGGCGTGGACGCCGAGGAGCAGTGCCCGGGAGCCGGCGGGGTCGGGCAGGCTCATGGCGGGGGAACGGGCGCGTCCCCCTCCGCCTGCCTTCCGGGCGGGGCGGTGGAGTCGGGGGACGGCAGCGCCCGCAGGAGGCGGGCGATCTCGTCCGGGTCGGCGCCCTCAACCTCCACGGTCACGCCGCCGGCCGTCACCCGCACGACAGGCGGCCCGCCAGAACGGCCGTCGCCCTCACGGCCCTCGGCGCCGCGGCCCTCGGCGCCGCGGCCCTCGGCGCCGCGGCGGCGGGCGTCCCGCCAGGAGCCGGCGGCGACCAGCAGGCTGCCGAGGGCGATCCCGTTCGCCACGAACACGTTGATCACCTCGAGCGCGCCCATCGTCCCCGACGGCGAGCCGGGCGGGGCCGGCGGGGCGGGCGGGAACGCCGCCTCCCGCGCCACCGGATCGCGCAGCAACCACCCGCGCAGCGCCTCGGTGTCACCGGCCTCGCCGTCGACGCGGATGACAACGTCCATCCAGCCTCCCGTACCTTCGCCCCGCCCCGGCCCCTGGTGCCCGGTACGAGGCCCCCCTTCGGGTACGAGACTGCCCGACACCGGGGACCGCCGCCCGCGGGACGGAAAAATCCAGAAAGAATGTCGCCCGGGATGTCGATCGGGCCGTCCTTCATTCGACGCGTCGGTGAAAGGGGAGGCCGGCGAGGGTCTCACCACGATCGAGAGCAAGGAGACGACGATGCGGTTCCTGATGATGACGACCGACAGCGGTTCCGAGCCGGACGAGAAGATCGTCAGCGAGATGGGGGCGTTCATCGAGGAGATGAGCCGCTCGGGGGCGCTGCTGGCCACCGGCGGCCTGGACCCGCACCCGACCCGGATCACCTCCTCCGACGGGAAGATCACCGTGACCGACGGCCCGTTCGCCGAGGCCAAGGAGGTCGTGGTCGGGTTCGCGCTGATCGAGGCGCGGACCAAGGAGGAGGCGATCGAGCTGTCCAAGCGGTTCTGGTCGATCGTCGGCGACGGCGAGGGCGTGATCCACCAGGTGTTCGGCCCCGGCGACCCCTTCCCCGGCGAGGGCGGCCCCGGCGAGGGCGGACCGGGCGCGCCCGGCGCGTGACCTCGCGGCGGCCCGTCCGAGCGCGCTGACACCCACCGGAAGGGCCGTCGACGTGTGCTCCCCGCCGTTCCTCCCAGGTCGCACAGGGGACCGGCGGGGAGCGCGCGGCTTGCGCGGACGCCTCGGGCGGTGCTCTCATCGTCGGCGTGACGGCTGGTACGGAGATCCACAGGACGGTCGACGCGGTCTGGCGCCTGGAGTCCGCGCGGATCATCGCGGGCCTGGCGCGGATGGTGCGCGATGTCGGGCTGGCCGAGGAACTGGCGCAGGACGCGCTGGTCGCCGCCCTGGAACAGTGGCCCGGGTCGGGCGTCCCGGACAACCCGGGCGCCTGGCTGATGGCGATCGCCAAGCGCCGCGCCGTCGACCGGATCCGCCGCGACCAGACCCTGACCCGCAAGCTGGAGGAGATCGGGCACCGGCTGGAGACCGAGGACTCCGGCGCGGACCTCGACGCCGTCCTCGACGACCGCATCGAGGACGACATCCTCCGCCTGGTGTTCACCGCCTGCCACCCGGTGCTGCCCACCCCGTCCCGGGTCGCGCTGACGCTGCGGATGCTGGGCGGGCTGGCCACCGACGAGATCGCGCGGGCGTTCCTGGTCCCGGAGCCGACGGTGGCGCAGCGGATCGTCCGCGCCAAGCGCACGCTCGCCGAGGCCGGCGTTCCGTTCGAGGTGCCGGAGGGCGAGGAGCGCGCGGGCCGGCTGTCGTCGGTCCTGGAGGTCATCTACCTGATCTTCAACGAGGGGTACGCGGCCACCGCGGGCGACGACCTGATCCGCACCGACCTGTGCCTGGAGGCGCTGCGCCTGGGCCGGCTGCTGGGCGGCCTCGCCCCCGAGGAGGCCGAGGTGCACGGGCTGGTCGCGCTGATGGAGATCCAGGCGTCGCGGGCGCGGGCGCGCACCGGGCCGTCCGGCGAGCCCGTCCCGCTCCTCGACCAGAACCGGGCCCTGTGGGACCAGTTGCTGATCCGGCGCGGGTACGCGGCGCTGCTGCGCGCCGAGAAGATCGGCGGCCCGCCCGGCCCGTACGTGCTCCAGGCCGCCATCGCCGCCTGCCACGCGCAGGCCCGCGAGGCAGCGGACACCGACTGGGCGCGGATCTCGGCGCTGTACGAGATCCTCGCCGGCCGCGCGCCGTCGCCCATCGTGGAGCTGAACCGGGCGGTGGCGGTGGGGATGGCGCACGGCCCGGAGAAGGGCCTGGAGATCGTCGACGCGCTGGCCGGCGAGCAGACGCTGCGGAACTACCATCCGCTGCCGAGCGTGCGCGGCGACCTGCTGTTCCGGCTGGGCCGGTACGTGGAGGCGCGGGCCGAGTTCGAGCGCGCCGCGTCCCTCACCCGCAACGAGGCCGAACGGGCGCTGCTCCTCGACCGGGCGGCGGCCGCCCGACGCGAGGCCCCGCCCGGGTGAACCCCGCCGCGGACGAACGCGGCCGGCAGCCGGTGGAAGTGAACGCTGATGACTGTCTCCCAGCGCCCCCGACCAGCGGAATGAAGCGAGCACACACGGCCGCGAACCGAATTGGCACACGCCTCACAACCCCCGCGGCCACCCTCCCGGACACCGGTTGTCAGCCCTCCGCCCGCTACGGGAAGATGACCGGCATGCCAGCCCATCGCGGGGCAAGGCGGCCGTGGAGGATGGATGGATCTGCAGATCGGCACGTCCGGGGGCGACGAGCGGGATCTGGCCTCGCTGCACCGCTGGCTGTCCCAGGACGCGGCCTTCGCCCGGCACGCGCGGGTGAGCCGTGACAGCGTGGCGCCGACGCCCGGCGGCATGGGCGGCGCCTTCGACGTGATCAACGCGGTGCTGGCGGACGCCGGCGCGGTCGCCGGGCTGGGCAGCCTGCTCATCGCCTTCAAGACCTGGCGCGCCACCCGTTCCCGGCCGCCCGCCATGACCATCCGGTACGGCGACGTGACCGTCACCGTGGCCGAGGGCCAATGAGGGCACCCGGATTCTCGACGAGTTCCTGAGCGACACCACGCTCCGGCCGGCGTCTCGGCTCGAAGCGGTGACCTGGCTGAAGCGCACGAACCGGTGGAGCGTCGACGATACCGCCCGAGCACTCGAAGAGATCGTGGAGTTGCCGGCGAGCCCCTTCATGGCACGGGCCGAAGCCGCCCGAGAACTCGCCCGGCTGGGGCCTCCTCACACCGACGTCGGCGTGCGCGCGCTGGAGGCGTTGATCGCCGGGCCGGGGCAGCTGGACGACCGCGTCTATGCGGCCGTCGAACTGGGGGAACTGGGCGCGGACCACCGAGTCAGAGCGACAGCGGCCGTGCGCGACCTGATCACGCTCCCTCCCACGAGCTCCTTCGCCGTTCCCTACGCCATGCGGAGGCTCTGGTTCTTGGACCCGAGCTCCTTCGCCGAGACCGTCGAAGCCCTGCAAGGCATCCTCTCCACTGCGGGAAGCCCCGCGGAGAGGCGCCATGCGGCCGTCTACCTCGGCCAGTTGGCGCCCGGCCTTGGCGGGGAGCTTGCGGACTTCCTGCGTCGCGAGATCCAGGGCGACCTCTGCGGGAGTGAACGGCTGGTCACCATAGGCTCTCTCGGGAAACTGACACCCGCCTATCTCGATGAGGCCACCGCCGCCGTCCGCGCGTTCCTCGCCTCCCCCAGCGGCACTCCAGCCGAACGGAGGCGGGCCGCCAAGACCCTGGTCGATCTCCGCCCGGATCTGAAGGAGGAGGCCGCGGGTGTGCTGCGCGAGGTGATCGCGGCGTTGCGCGAGGACCCCACCCGCTGGAGTGGGGCCGCGGCCTGGCTGGCAGGTCACCGCCACCACGTGTCCACGGCGGCCATGATCATCGTCGACCATGCGGTGTTCGACTGCGTGGACGGACAGAGCGGGCTCAGTTCCGCCGCTCTGTCCCTGGGGCAGCTCGGCCCGGACCACGTCGATGAGAGTGTCGCCGTGATTCGCAGTGTCATCGCGTCACCGGACAGCCCCCCGCTGAGCCGTGCCTACGCGGGCGACGACCTGATCCGCCTCGACCCCGCCTTCCTTGAGGAGGGGACCGCAGCCTTGGAAGCCGCGCTGACCGATCCCGGTATTCACCGCGCGGAACGCATCGACGTCGCCGCATGGCTCGCCGCCAACCACTTCACCATGACCGACCGCGTGGTCGGCATGCTGCGCGGCATCATCGCCGATCCCGCCCGGGACGCCACCGAACGGGCAGAGGCCGCGCGCCGGCTGTCTTCGTGCGGCCACGGGTTCCTCCAGGAGGCGCTGACCGCACTGAGCTTGCTCGTGGACGCCCCCGGAGCCGCTCCGCCCGCGCGTGCCTTTGCGGCAGGTTGCCTGGCCCACCTTGACTCCTCCTATGTGCTCAAGGGCTGCGAGGTGGTCCGGGAGGTCGTCGCTACACCCGGGCTCGCGGCGTCCGACCGAGTCTTGGCCGCGAGCGTGCTGGCCGACCTGCCGCTCGGGAGCGCTGCGGAGGCCGCCCGGGTGTTGGAGGAGGTTTTGCGCGAGACCGGGCTCGGGACATGCGATCGGGAGCTGGCGGAGGTGCTGCTCGCAGAGGTCGCGCCGAGGAGGTTGGCGCGCATCCGGACGGAGCGGTCGGAGGACGCGGCGGGGTGAACGTGCCCGTGCGGGTGGGCGCGGGCAGGGGCGGCGCGGGGTGGGAGGGCGGTCTGGTAGGCAGGGGGGTGGCCGCCGTTTCGGGCGGGCAGCGCGTTCGGAAGGGACACCGGGGATGATCGATAGTGCGGACGTTCGGGCCGCCGCCGCTCGGATCGAGGGGCGGGTGCGCAGGACGCCCGTCATGGAGGTCGAACCGGGCGCGTTCGTTCCCGAGGGGGCGACGGCGCCCGCGAAGTTGTGGCTCAAGCTGGAGCTGACACAGCACACGGGGTCGTTCAAGGCGCGCGGTGCGTTCAACCGGATACTGCGGGCGGACGAGGAAGGTCTCTTGCCCGAGGCCGGTGTCATAGCCGCTTCCGGGGGGAACGCTGGGCTGGCCGTCGCGTACGCCGCTTCGCAGGTGGGTGCCAAGGCCGAGGTCTACGTACCCGAGACCGCGCCACAGGTGAAGGTGGCCAGGCTGCGCGCGCTTGGGGCGACCGTCGTCCAGGTGGGGGTGAAGTACGCCGATGCCCACCAGGCGGCCATCAAGCGGGCCGCCGATACGGGAGCGCTGTTCTGCCACCCCTACGACCAGCCCGAGATGTGCGCGGGCCAGGGCGTCATCGGCCTGGAGTTGATGGAGCAGACCGGCGGGGAGGTCGACACGGTCCTGCTGGCGGTGGGCGGCGGGGGGCTCATGGCGGGCGTCGCCGCGGCCCTGGAGGGGACGGCGACCGTCGTGGGCGTCGAGCCGTCCGCCGCCCCGACGCTGAACGCCGCGCTGCGCGCCGGACGGCCGGTCGACGTCGACGTCTCCGGGGTCGCCGCGGACTCGCTCGGCGCCACCCGCGCCGGAGAGATCGCGCACGCGGTGGCGACGCGCACCCGGGTGCGTTCCGTGCTGGTCACCGACGAGGCGATCAGCGAGGCGCGGCGCCGGATCTGGGAGGACTACCGGCTGGTGGTCGAGCACGGCACCGCCGCCGCTGCCGCCGCCCTGCGCGCGGGCGCGTACCGTCCCGAGGCGGGCGAACGCGTCGCGGTGCTGCTGTGCGGCGCCAACACCGGCCTGGGCGACCTGGCGGTGTGACGCCGCTCAGCGGCGCGGGTCAGCGCGGTTCGGCGCGCGCCGGCGCGGGTCAGCGGCGGATGACGAACTGGAGCGGGAGCGGGGGCTTGGCGGACGTGCCGGGAGACTGCGTGGCGAGCGGGCCCTGACCGCCGCACAGGGCCTGCACGAAGTGCGCCCCCAGGGCGTTGTCGATGGCGTGCGGCATCGGCACGCCCTGCCCGTTCAGCTGCTGGTACTTGGTGAGGTTGAAGCCCAGCGCCACCTGCCTGCGCCCGTCCACGCTGGACAGCGCCTGCGTCCCGGCGCCGAACACGACCCCGTCGTGGCCCCAGAAGGTGCCGCATGGCAGTTCCAGGGAGTAGAGCCCCAGCCCGTAGTTCATCAGCGTGTTGCCATTGGTGTCCTGGACCGGGACGGTGCGCTGCATCTCTGTCAGGCCGCCGCGTCCGATGAGCTTGCCGGAGAGCAGGGCGCGGTAGAAGGTGTTGAGGTCGTCCATGGTGGAGACGAGCGCGCCCGCCGTACCGGCCCAGCTCATGTTGTAGACGCTGTACTCGCGGACCGGGTCGGCGTGGCCGTACAGCGACTCGTACATGCGCGAGTGCGGCCCGGAGATGGCCGGCCCCTTGGGGAAGTACGTGTGCCTGAGCCCGGCCGGGCGTATGACGTTCCTGTGGATGTAGGTCTCGGCCTTCACACCGGTGACCTTCTCCAGGAGCTTCCCCAGAAGGATGTAGTTGGTGTTGGAGTACGACCAGCTCGCCCCCGGGGCGTTGGTCGGCGGCGCCTCCAGCCCCCACTCGATGAGCCGGTCCGGGCGCACCGTACGGAACCGCGACCTGTCCAGGCTCTCCGGGGACAGGCGGCGCAGGGACGGGAACGCCGAGGCGATGTAGTCGGCGATGCCGCTGGTGTGGTTGAGCAGCATCCGCACGGTGACCTGCTGGCCCCGCTCGCCCGGCACCGTCCCGGGGAGGAACTGCGCGATGGGGGCGTCGAGCTGGAGGCGGCCCTGCTCCACCAGCTGCAGCACTGCGGTGGCGGTGAACGTCTTGGTGACGCTGCCGACGCGGTGCTCCATGTCGGGCCGCACAGGACGCCGCGTGCGCACGTCGGCGACCCCCGCGGCGCCCTTCCACGTGTCGTCGTCGTGGCGGACGGCCGAGTAGAGGCCGTGCATCCCGGCCTCGTGGGTGGCGTCCAGGGTGACGCGCAGCTTGCCCGCGTCGAACGACACGATCTGCGGGTCGGCGTACGCGCGGCCGGCGACCGCCTGGGCCGAGCCGGCCGGAAGGGCCTGCCGGGCGGTGAGGGCCTGCCGGGCGGTGAGGGCCGTGACGGCGCCCGGCGGAGCGGCCTGCGGAGTGGCCTGGGCCGAGGCCGACGGCACGGCCGCCGTCACCAACACCGCCACGGAAACCGGCACCGTCCCTGCGAACCGTCTCAGCCGCACGAACCGCCTCGTCGCCATTCCCGTCTCTCTCTAGTCAAACGACGTGATGGGAAGAGTCTTCTCGGACATCGCCCACCCTGTCATCCCACGCCAGGAGGAGATCGACATCCTGCGGAAGTCAGCCTAAGCCGACCTCCGCGTCAGGGCGCCACCGGTCCCGGTGATCAGGTGATGACCAGCAGGAGATCCCCGGCCTGGACGGGCGACGCCTCGGGAACGGCCAGGCGGGTGACGGTCCCGCCGACCGGCGCGGTGATCGCGGCCTCCATCTTCATCGCCTCGATGGTGGCGACCACGTCACCGGCCTCCACCGTGTCGCCCTTGGCGACCCGCAGCGTCACCGACCCGTCGAACGGCGCCGGCACCTGCCCCGGCTCGGACGGGTCCGCGCGTTCCACCGGCGGCGCGTCCGCGGCCACCGCGCGGTCCCGCACCGACAGCGTCCGCAGCTGCCCGTTCACCGTGCAGATGACCTGGCGGAAGCCCGCCTCGTCGAGTTCGCCGACCGCCTCCAGCCCCGCCAGCACGCGCACGCCCGGCTCCAGGTCGAACGACATCTCCTGGCCGGTGCGCAGCCCGTACAGGAACGACCTGGTCGGCAGCACCGACAGATCGCCGTACGCGGCCCGCGACTCCCGGAAGTCCTTCGCCGGCCCCGGGAACAGCAGCCGGTCGAGGGTGTCGCGGACCTGCGGCCCGGCCAGGTCCTTCTCCTCGTCGCTGGTCAGCTCGGCGCGCGCCGGGGCGTACTGCCGCCCCGCCAGGGCCCGGCCGCGGAACGGCTCGGGCCAGCCGCCGGGCGGGTCGCCCAGCTCGCCCTTCAGGAACCCGACCACGCTGTCCGGCACGTCGTAGCGCTCGGGGTGCGCGGCGAAGTCGTCCGGGTCGGCACCGGCGGCGACCAGGTGCAGCGCCAGGTCGCCGACGACCTTGCTGGACGGGGTCACCTTGACCAGCCGCCCCAGGATGCGGTCCGCCGCCGCGTACAGCCGCTCGATCTCCTCGAACCGGTCGCCCAGGCCGAGCGCGACCGCCTGCTGCCGCAGGTTGGACAGCTGCCCGCCGGGGATCTCGTGCTGGTAGACGCGCCCGGTCGGCGACGGCAGCCCCATCTCGAACGGCGCGTACAACTTGCGCACCGCCTCCCAGTAGGGCTCCATCACCGTGAGCGAGTCCAGGTCGATCCCTGTGGCGCGCTCGGTGAAGTCGGTGTGCGCCACGATGGCCTGCAACGGCGGCTGGCTCGTGGTGCCCGACAGGGGGGCGGCGGCGCCGTCCACAGCATCCACCCCGGCTTCCATGGCCGCGAGGTAGGTCGCCAGCTGCCCGCCCGCCGTGTCGTGTGTGTGCAGGTGGACGGGGAGGTCGAAGCGTTCACGCAGGGCGCTCACCAGCGTGCGTGCCGCAGGAGCCCTCAGCAGGCCCGCCATGTCCTTGATGCACAACACGTGCACGCCCGCCTCGACCAGTTCCTCGGCCAAGCGCAGGTAGTAGTCGAGCGTGTAGAGCTTCTCCCCGGGGGAGGACAGGTCGCCCGTGTAGCAGAGCGTGCCCTCGACCACGGCGTGCGTCTGAAGGACCGCATCGATCGCTGGACGCATCCGCTCCACGTCGTTCAAGGCGTCGAACACCCGGAAGATGTCCACACCCGTACGCGCCGCCTCGCTGACGAAGGCACGCGCCACCGAGTCGGGGTACGGCGTGTAACCCACAGTGTTGCGCCCGCGCAGCAGCATCTGGATGCACATGTTGGGCGCGGCCTCGCGAATGGCCGCCAGCCTCTCCCACGGCGACTCGCCCAGGAAGCGCAGCGCGACGTCGTACGTGGCCCCGCCCCACGCCTCCAGGGAGAGCAGCTGCGGAGTCATGCGCGCCAGGTACGGGGCCGCCGACAGCAGATCGAACGTGCGCACGCGGGTCGCCAGGAGCGACTGGTGCGCGTCCCGGAACGTGGTGTCGGTGACGGCGAGGGCCTTCTGCGCCCTCAACCGCTCCGCGAACGCCTTCGCCCCCAGCGCCAGCAGCCGGTCCCGGGAGCCCTCCGGGAACGGGCCGTCCAGCGCGATCCCCGCGGGCAGCTTCGTCGCCGGGTCCAGATCGGTCGGCGCCTCACCGTTCGGCTTGTTGACCGTCACGTCCGCGAGATAACGGACCAGCCGGGTCGCGCGGTCACCACTGGAACGCGCCGTCAGCAACTCGGGATGCTCGGCGATGTAGGCCGTCGTCACACCGCCGGCGCGGAAGTCGTCCTCATCCAGCAGCGCCCGCAGGAACGGGATGTTCGTCGCCACCCCGCGGATCCGGAACTCCGCCACCGCCCGCCGCGCCCGCCGCACCGCGTCCTCGAACGTCCGGCCCCGGCACGTCAGCTTCACCAGCATCGAGTCGAAGTGCGGCGTCACCACCGCGCCCGCGTGCGTCGTCCCGGTGTCGAGCCGCACGCCCGCGCCGCCCGGCGACCGGTACGCCGAGATCTTCCCGGTGTCGGGCCGGAAGTCGTTGCCCGGGTCCTCCGTCGTGATCCGGCACTGCACCGCGAACCCCGACACCTGCACGCTCTCCTGGGCGATCGACAGGTCTTCGAGGGTCTCGCCCCCGGCGATCCGCAGCTGGCTCTGCACCAGGTCCACGCCGGTGACCTCCTCGGTCACGGTGTGCTCGACCTGGATCCTCGGGTTCATCTCGATGAACACGTGCCGGTCGGCCGCGTCCACCAGGAACTCCACGGTGCCCGCGTTCACGTACCCGATCTCCCGGGCGAACCTGACCGCGTCCGCGCACAGCCGCTCCGCCACCGCCGGGTCCAGCCGCGGCGCCGGCGCGATCTCCACGACCTTCTGGTGCCGCCGCTGCACGGAGCAGTCCCGCTCCCGCAGGTGCACGATGTGCCCGGTGCCGTCCGCCAGCACCTGCACCTCGATATGGCGGGGCCGGTCCACCGCCTGCTCCAGGAAGACCGTCGGATCCCCGAACGCGCTCTCGGCCTCCCGCCGCGCCGTCTCCACCGCCGCCTGCAGGTCCTCCCGCCGCTCGACCCGGCGCAGCCCGCGCCCGCCGCCGCCCGCGGCCGCCTTGACGAACAGCGGGAACCCGACCTCGTCGGCCGCGGCCGCCTCCTCGCCCGGCTCCGGCGTCACCGACCGCAGCACGGGCAGCCCCGCCCGCCGCGCCGCCGCCACCGCCGCGATCTTGTTCCCGGCCAGCTCCAGCACCTCCGCGGGCGGCCCCACGAACGTCACCCCGTTCCGGGCGCACGCCGCGGCCAGCTCGGGGCTCTCCGACAGGAACCCGTACCCGGGGTAGACCGCGTCGGCCCCCACCCGCAGCGCGGTCTCCACGATCCCGTCCACGTCCAGGTAGGCCCGCACGGGATGGCCGTGCTCCCCGATCTCGTACGCCTCGTCGGCCTTCTGCCGGTGCAGCGACAACCGGTCCTCGTAGGCGTAGACCGCCACGCTGGCGATCCCGAGCTCGTAGGCGGCGCGGAACGCCCGTACGGCGATCTCACCGCGGTTGGCGACGAGTACCTTCTTGATCACGGCGTACTCCCAGGAGACGGTTCGGGCGAGGCCGCCCACCCACGACGGCCTCCCGGGCTCAACGTCGAGCGGCCCCCAACATAGCCCGCGGGCGATCCTCGCCTGATACCTACCCCCTGCCCCCCGCCGTCCACTCCGCCCGCATTGAGCCTCCTCGCCCCGACAACCAACCTCCTGAACCGTCAATCCTGCTCTGACTAGACTCGTTCGGACCCCGCCTGTTCGCCCCGCCTTCGTCCCCGCCGGAGCGATGCTGAGAGGAGATCGGTGTCCGATCGGGACTGGCAGTACGAGGTATTGAGCGAGCTGGGCGTCCTGGAAGCCGGCCTGGTCCCGCCGTCCCCGCTCCCGCCCCTGATCCCTCTGAACGGCCCTGCCGCATCCCCCGAACCTCCTCGCGCCGCAGATCCGGCACTGGACCCCCTGCCGCCCGTCCCCGTGCCTCGCGCCAGCACCGAACACCCGCCCGCAACAGCCCTGGCCTCCGCCCCGCCGTCTGCCCCCACGCCCCCGTCCACGGTGGAACCCGGCTCCGCGCCCATGACAGGGCCACCACCGAGACCCGAACGGCTCGTCCAGCGCAACCCCCACGGCGACCGGGCGATCAGGCGGCTCGGCCGGAGCATGCGCAAGGTCGTGGGCGCATCCGCCACGACGGGCGAACGGGACAGGTCCGAGCTGACCGCCCAGCTCGGCGCCCCCGTACGCTCCTGCCGCCGGATCGCGGTCATGAGCATCCGGGGCGGTGCAGGCAAGAGCAGCATCGCGGCACTTCTCGCCGGGACGATCCAGCAGCACCGCGACGACCGGGTCCTCGTCATCGACGCGGACCCTGGCCTGGGCTCCCTCCCACTACGCCTGGGCGTGGCAGGGCACACCAGTTCCCTCCAGGACGTAGTGGCCGCACGCCCCCGTTCCTGGGCCGAGGCCTCCCCCCACCTCGCCCGCACGCAGACAGGCGCGTGGGTACTAGGAGGCACGTCCCAAGACGCATACCGCTCAGGCGCCGGCCTACTGAGCCGCTACTTCTCCGTCTCCGTCATCGACTGCGGCACCGGCATGGGGACACCCCTCCACCAGAGCGTCCTGAGCTCCGCACACGCCCTGGTGTTCGTCGTCCCCGGAACACAGGATGGAGCGGTCAGCGCCCAAGCGGCCCTCCGCTGGCTCCAGGAGAACGGCCACGACCCCGTGGTCGCAGTCGTCGCCCACACACCCGACGTGGAACGGACACGCGACCTCCTGGCGACGGACACGGTCATCGTCCCGTTCGACCGCCACCTCAGCACCGGCACCACCATCAACCCTGATCGGGTCGGCGCGGCCACGCACACGGCCATCGCTCGCATCGCAGCAGAGTCCTTTGGACGAGCCCAGAGGGAAGGGACACCGTGAGCCGGGAGTACGTCGCGCTCCTACGAGAACCCCCAGAGGTACGCCCCCTCCTCCAAAGGTCCGCCTCCCTACGAGCCGCCCACCTATCACTCGGCGAACAGAACGGAACGACTCACCTCTTCGACACCACAGGCCGCCTCCTCGTGCGCATAGGCCGCCCCCTACGCATCGACGTACCAGGCGAGGTGGAACGCCTCCTGTACACAACCGTCCCTCTCCCCACCTGGTGGATTGACATACGGGCCGCAACGAGCGCCGCACCCCTCGCCCTGCACTGCGCAGAAGAGCTGCTCTCCCGCCACGGCGGAACCGTATGGAAGGCATCATGACCGCGGACGCCCGTACCGGCCACGCCACCGTCATGCTGACGGACCGCACGATCGTGCCGCTGACCGCCGACATAGCCGAGCAGGCAGCCCACCCCCAAGCTCTCCAGATAGTCACGCCCATCAGCAGCCGCATCACACTGCCCCTGCGCGCGCTCGTCAACGCAGGGAAGGCCCGCTGGATCGTGCGCCACGACAACGGCTACTACGACGGCCTGACCGGACAACCCATGACTTGGAACGGCGACGCCTTCGCACCGGCACCCCACGCACAGGACTACGCCCCCGGCTACAAGACAGCACCCACAGCCGCCTTGGGCACCCACCTGACCCTCATCGCACGCCCGACCAGCCTCATCGAACCGCTGACCCGCCTGCTCACGAACGAACCCCCCAAGGGCTGGGGCCCCACAGAACCCGTCCAACACCCGTGGAACCCCCAGGCCGCCAACGCCACAACCCCCATCATCACGGTCGGCACCCGCTGCCAAGCCCTCACCGACTCCGCCACGACAACACTGACCGTGGCCTATGCAGACACCCCTCCCCTAGGGCAACTCCCATCGCTCCTAGGCTCCCTGCACGCAGAGCATCCGTTCTCATCCCTGCTCGTCCACGCGGGCAACGGCCGCCCAGACCTCACCACCGAACCACGCTGGATAGGCACACCCACCCCCGTAGGCCTTGCCCTAGCAGGCAACGGTGAGCTCCCAGAGCACCCCTCTCACCGATTCGGCCCCATCACCTGGTTCCCCCTGACCGACTGGCCGAGCTACCAGCGGTTGCTCCAACGCCTCAGGGTGTCCGCTTCCGGATCTCGTTGATGAGCTTCTGCATCGTCTTCTTCTGATCCGGAGGCCCGGTCAGCTGCACCGCGACCGCCACATACTCACCCGCCCGCGGGGCGAACACATGGCTCATCGCGACCCGCACCATGCGCTTCCCCTCGTCGTTCTCGCCCTCGATCTCCGCGTACATCGTCGTGGAGTCGGTCTTACGCCAGTCGTCCTCGTCCACCACGATCTGCTTGCGCAGCTTCTCGCGCTCGCCCTCCCCGCACGTCGACGGGCACTTCTGCACGGCCACCATCCCGCCGGCCCCGCTCCCGGACGGAGGGAACGTGCCACCTTCATCAATGCAGATCCACCGGCTGTCGAACGGCTTCTTCTCGCTGCGCATGCACCCCCACGTCCCGGGGGCGTCGAACTCGAACGGCATGCCCTCCAGCTTCATGTGGTACTTCTTCTCGCCCTCCCCATATGTGGGCCCGGCCACCGGCCCCGTCGGCCCATCAGGCCCCTGCGAGACCCGCGACGAGGGCTGCGCCACCGAAGGAGACCGCGTCGGCCCCGGCACAACCTCATCCGAAGACCGCACCACCGCCACGAACGCGCCCACAACACCAAGGAGCAGAGTCCCGACCACCACAAGCCCCGCGACAAGCGGCCCCCGCGACGAAGGAGCCTCCGGAGCCAGCACCGCAGGCTTCACCACATGCGGCACCGCAAAGTCCGCCCCCGCATCCGGACTGGCCCACTCGTTGCCCGCGGACCAGTGAGGCTCGAACGCAGGCCCACCCTCGGAACCGCCCGCTGTCAGCCCGGCCGCATCGAGCAACCCGAGCGCGTCCCCGACCCCACCCTCATAGGGCACAGCAACCCACCCCAACGCCCCGCGTGGCGCCGCGTCCCGTACCTTCCCCTCCTCAGCGAGCCCCCCGATCGCGGCCTCGAACCGATCCCGCACCGCCGAGTCCGCAGCCGCCGCAGACCGCAACACCACCACCGCGACCTGCTGCCCCTCCCGGTCCTCCCCGAGGAACACGACCCCCGCGTCATGCTCCTCCAACCGAGCCCGAAGCGTGAACGCCCCCAAAATCCGAGGATCCCCAACCCTCAACGCACCCATCCCTCTCCCTCCGACCGACCCCGCACACCCCCTGAGACGCCACCAAACCCCACCCCGTTTCCCCGAAGCGAGCAACACCCATGCAGGGGGCGGGAGCGGCGCGGGCAGGTGATGGTGGGAGGGAGAAGGCCAGAAAGGCGGCCGCGGTTGCCGCTGCGGGACGGCGCATCGTCTCCTCCCCCGGTGGGTTCGGCGGACGACTGTATTGGACCTCCGGGCCGGGCGGCACGGCCGACCGGCCCGGAGATCGGGTATCGGTCAGGTCCGGAACGGGCCCGTCACGCAGTAGGTGACGCCGTTCGAGGACGAGCCGGTGCTGCCGCGCTGCGAGGAGAAGTAGAGGCGGTTGCCCGCGGGGTTGAACGCGGGGCCGGCGACCTCCGAGGAGGAGTGGCCGTTGATGCGGAGGAACACGGAGATCTTGTCATCCGGGGTGATCATGCAGATCTCCATGTTGCCGCCGTCCTCGGCCACGTACAGGTCGCCGGAGGAGGCGCCGGTGATGTTGTCGACGCCGGTGAGCGGGGCCGTGCCGGGGCTGACGAGGCTGTCGTCGTAGGCGAGCTCGTAGGTGCCCGCGGCGAGGTTCACCTGCCAGACGCGGTTGTCGCCCTTGGTGGTGAACCACACGGTGTCGCCCGCGTAGTGGCAGCCCTCGCCGCCGTTGAAACGCTTGGCGCCGGAGACCTGGTTGCGCGTGGCGGTCGGCGAGCCGTCGGGGTCGGGGACGTTCGCCCAGGTGAAGGTGCCGGAGGTGGCGGTGCCGGCGCGCAGCACCTGGAGCGTCCCGGACGCAAGGTTCCCCCAGGTGGACGGGACGAACCGGTAGAAGCAGCCGTCGCTCTGGTCCTCGGTGAGGTAGATGACGCGCCGCACGGGGTCGGCCGCGGCGGCCTCGTGGTTGAAGCGTCCCATCGCGGGACGGGCCACGGCGGTGCCGCCGAACGGGTAGGTCTCCCAGACCCGGCCGGTGCTGGTCTCCTCGCACGACAGCCAGGTGTTCCACGGGGTCTTGCCGCCCGCGCAGTTGCGGTTCGTCCCGGACAGGATGCGGGACGCCCCGGTGACGGCGCCGCTGGAGTTGAACCGGATCATCGAGGCGCCGCCGCCGGACGAGGCGGACATCTCGGAGTTGGACACGTAGATCCAGCCGGTGCCGTCGGCGAAGCATGCGCCGCCGTCGGGGGCGCTGTGCCAGGTGTAGGAGGTGCCGGCGACGGTCTGCCCGGACCGGGCGACGACCTGGCTGGTGAAGCCCGGCGGGAGCTGGATGCCGTTGGCGTCGGCGGCCTGGAGGGCCCCGTACGGGCTGGGGGCGTTCTGCGCGGGGGCGGCGAGGGCGGCGCGCTGCCAGAGGGTGCCGGTGAAGGCCACGGCGCCGGTCCCGAGCAGGGTGGCGCGCATGAAGGTACGGCGTTCCATCGGTTGTCTCCTTGGGGGGACGAGACGTTCCGGAGCCGCGGCTGCACCGACGGTAAGCGCCGTAGAGGAACGGTCACCGGTGGGACCGGTGAACGAAGGGTGTCGATGTCAGGGACGGCGGGCGCGGGCGATCACCAGCACGCCCGCCGCGACGGCGCCGCCGATCAGGAAGCCGCCGAGGAAGCCGAGACCCGTCCCGGAGCCGGAGCTGGCGCCGCCGAAGATCGTCCAGCCGATGCCGACGGCGGCGAGGGTGGCGACGTAGCAGGCGACCATGAGGGAGAGTTGCGCGCGGCGGGACGAGGTCCGCGGGATCGGGTCGAGGAGGTCACCGGGCCCGCCCTGCGCGGGGCGCTTGTAATAGCGGAAGCAGAGCCAGGTGCCGCACGGCTCCCAGCCGTCGCCGTCCGGGGCCGGGGCGTCGCCCGTCTCGCGCCGGTACTCCCAGCGGCGCGCGGGGTCGGCGAGGTCGCGGCGGGCGACGAAGCGGTCCCGCTCGTCGACGCGTTCGACCTCCCAGCCCGCCGCGCCGAAGGCGTCGAGGCGGGCGCGATCGCCGAACGCGTCGGCGGTCCACGTCCGGGTCCTGGCGGTGGGGTCGGTCTCGGGGCCGGGCGCGCCGTCGACGGGGCCGGACGCGGCGCCGGTGAGCCGTTCGGCGAGGCGGGCGCACGGTCCGTACTCGTCCTCGGGGTCGGCGCCGGCGGCGTGCGCGGCGAGCCGTTCGACGGTGTCGGCCACCTCGCCGGCGGGCAGGCCGTGCGCGAGCAGGAGCGCGGCCAGATCCTCGTAGTAGGCGGTGGTCATCGGGGGTCTCCTCGGCGGGGGTCGTGGCCTGCCAACCTAGCGCCGCGCAGGGGCGCCGCGCGGGGGCCGCGGAGAGCACAAAAAATCGAACGCTCGCTCGGAATACCGCGGACGATCTTGCGGTTGTACCGGGGGCACGCACGGATCCATGCCGCGCGACAACCTTCCCGCCGGCGGCATGTGCATGATCCGGCAAATCGGGTAACCGACCCCAAATGGAGTATCTGTTGCGTAGCAGCATCCCCCAGGCCCGGACCGGCTCCGGGCACAAGCACGTGAAGTCGACCTCGCTGCGGGCGCTCGCCGTGGCCGCCCGTTTGGAACGCGGTCATGCCCTGGAGGGTCCGCCGGGCCATGACCACGGCCGGGCGGAGCGGCGCCGTCCGCGGCGCACCCCCGACCCGGCCTGACCGAGCAGAAGGGCCCTCGCGCGGCGGCGCGGGGGCCCTTTCGCGTCGAAAACGAACATCCGTTCTTGATTGGGCGGCGGGCGCTGTGGGATGCTCGGAGAGGCGCAAAGAAAACGAGCATTCGGTTTAGGATCCTGCCGGACCTGCGGCGCGCCACCGCGACCACGGCCGCCCCGCGGTGGCGCGCCGCAGCCCCCACGTCCGCCGTCCGAACCGGCACTGACCTGTACGAACGTCCGGCTCCGCGCCCCTGATCGCCGCTTTCCATGAGCGCGCACCCTCGATCGACCAATAGTCTGGCAAGGCACGAGGCGGATGCGACGAAGTGAGAGTGGCGTGACGGACAGGACGATGCCGGACACCCGTCCGCTGCGGTCGGGCGACCCGACCGCGCTCGGGGAGTACGAGCTCCTGGGCCGGCTGGGCGAGGGCGGTCAGGGCGCGGTCTTCCTCGGCCGCCGCGCGGGGACGGGCGAGCCCGAACGGATCTCCGACTACGTCGCCGTCAAACTGCTGCACTCCGGGCTCACCGGAGACGACTCCGCACGCAGCCGGTTCGTGCGGGAGCTGGCGGTCGCCAAGCGGGTGGCCCGGTTCTGCACGGCGCAGGTGCTGGACGCCGATCTCGCCGGCGACCAGCCCTACATCGTCAGCGAGTTCGTGCCCGGCCAGTCGCTGCACCGGCTGGTGCAGGCCGAGGGCCCGCGCACCGGAGGGGCGCTGGAACGGCTCGCGATCAGCACGCTGACCGCGCTGTACGCCATCCACCAGGCCGGCATCGTGCACCGCGACTTCAAGCCGCACAACGTGATGATGGGCCCGGACGGCCCGCGCGTGATCGACTTCGGGGTGGCCCGGGCGCTGGGCGCGGCCGGTGAGACGCAGAACGTCGGGACGCCCGCGTACATGGCGCCCGAGCACTTCAGCGGCGGCGCGGTCGGGCCCGCCGCGGACATGTTCGCCTGGGGCACCACGATGGTGTTCGCGGCGACCGGCCGGCCCGCGTTCGGCAACGACGACATGGCCGCGGTGATGCACCGCATCCTGACCGGCGAGCCCGACCTCGGCGACCTGCCGAGTCCGCTGCGCGAGGTGGTGGCCGCCTGCCTGGCCAAGGAGCCCGAGCGCCGTCCCACCGCCCGCGAGGCCCAGGAACGGCTCGTCGGCGCCGCCCCGAACGCGATCCCCGGGTCCGGCGCGATCCCCGGAGCCACCGCGGCGCCCGGGGCCGGCGCGGTGCCCGGCGCCGCAGTGCCCGGGGCCGGCGCGGTGCCCGGGGGCACGGTGCCCGGGGCCTCCGCGGAGGGCGGGCCGCCCGCGGCCGACGCACCCCAGCCCTCGCCCCTGCCCCAGCCGCCCTACCCGCCCCAGTTCCATGGCGCCGGGTCCCCCATGGCGGCCACCGATCCGAGGTCCGGTGGCGAGCACGGGATGCACGGCAGCACCGCGCCGCAGCCGCCCCCGATGCCGGCGCAGCACCACGCGCATGCGGGCCAGGGCGGCCAGGGCGGCGGCCGGCAGCGGCTGCTCGTCCCGATCGCCGCGGCCGCCGCCGTCGCGGCGCTGCTGGCCGGCGGGTCGGTCTGGGCCGCGACCCGTTCGGGCGACGACGGGAACCCCGACCGGACCACCGCCCAGCAGAACGGCCGGAACGACGGCGCCGCCGTCGAGAACCTCCCCGGCGGCCCCGACGCCACTCCCAGCGAGGGGCCGGCCAAACCGCAGAACTCCCAGAGCCCCGGGGCGACGCCCGGCACCTCGGGCAAGCCGAAGCCGGGCGGCGGCGGTACGGGCCAGCCGTCCACGCCCCCGCCGGGCGGCGGAGGCGGCAGCGGCGGAGGCGGCTCCTCCCCAGAACCCGCCAACAAGTACACGCCCCAGCAGGTGTGCAACTCCGGCGGCCACGGCAGCGGGTATTACGTGCAGCGCTCGATGGCCGTCTCGGGCGGCCGGGCGTACCAGCTCTACAACCGCACCGGCTACAACTGCGCCGTCATGATCAAGAGCAGGAACGTGGGCCGCGCGTCGTCGGTGTCGGTGTGGATCCAGCGCCAGGGTGGCAGCAAGGTCGGCGACAGCGGGTCGTACGCCTGGTACGCGGGGCCGGTGTACGTCCAGGCCCCCGGGCAGTGCGTCCGGTTCGGGTCGGGATCGGCCACGTCGTCCTACGCCAACTGCGGCTGAGCCGGCTGAGCCGCCTGGCGGTCACGTCGGGAAGCCGTCCCGCGCGGCCGGAGCCCGCGGGAACGCGGCCCTGAACCAAGCGGCCCTGAACTAAGCGGCCCTGAACAAAGCGCCCTGAACCAAGCGGCCCTGAACAAAGCGGCCCTGAACAAAGCGGCCCTGAACGAGAAGAGGGCTCGGGAGACCGGGCCGGGCGCGAATGCGAGAGCGGGTGCGCCCGGCGGGTGGCTTCGGAGCGGGCCGGCTTCGTGTCGAAGCCGGATCGGACGGTACGGATCAGTTGGAGGACGGGGCGATCAGGTGATCGAAGTCCCCGTCCTTGGCCCCGAGGATCAGCGCCTCGATCTCGGGCCGGGTGTAGATGAGGGCGGGGCCCTCCGGATGCCGGGAGTTGCGCATCGCGATGTGCCCGCCGGGCAGTTCCGCTATCTCCACGCAGTTCCCCTGGGAGTTGCTGCGCCGCGACTTCAGCCAGCGGGCCCCGGTGAGGCCGGTCGCCGGCATCCCGTTGTCGTAGGCGCTGTCGCAGGCGTTCTCGTAGGCGTCGTTCCGTCCAGGAAAGTTCTGGCCGTCGGTCTGGAGCATCATGTCTCTCTGAGGTAATCACCGAGAAGCTCGACGGTGCGCTCGGGTGTCGCACTGTCGACGCACAGGCGTTCCATCGCCTGCAGATAGGTGTCGACGTCGTCGCGCTTGTCCAGGTACATCGCGCCGGTGAGGTTCTCGACGTACACGACGTCCGGCAGGTCCTGATCGGGGAAGCGCAGGATCGAGAAGGCTCCGCCCTCGGCGGCGTGGCCGCCGAACCGGAACGGCATCACCTGGATGGTGACGTTGGGCAGCTTGGACATCTCGATGAGATGCTCGAACTGTCCCCGCATCACCTCCGGGCCGCCGATCGGCCGGCGCAGCGCGCCCTCGTCCAGCACCGCCCACAGCCTCGGGGCGTCCGGGCCCGTCAGCCGTCCCTGCCGTTGCAGCCGCAGCTCGACCCGCTGGTCGATCTCCTGTTCGGCCGCACCGGCGTTGCCCAGCCGGATCACCGCCCGCGCGTAGCCCTCCGACTGCAGCAGACCCGGGACGAACTGTAGTTCGTAGGTCCGGATCAGCGCGGCCGACTCCTCCAGGCCCACGTAGGTCTGGAACCAGCCGGGGAGGACGTCGTTGTAACGGTGCCACCAGCCTGGGGTGTTGGCCTCCCGTGCCAGCTGCAGCAGCGCCTCGCGCTCGGTGTCTTCGTCGACGCCGTACAGCGTGAGCAGGTCGTCCACGTCGCGCTCTTTGAAGCTGACCCGTCCGAGCTCCAGGCGGCTGATCTTGGACTCCGACGCGCGGATGACATAGCCGGCCTCCTGCCGGCTCACGCCCTTCGCCTCACGCAGGCGACGCAGCTGCGAGCCGAGCAGGATCCGACGAACAGTCGACCCGGCTCCCGGCGTCTCTGGAGTCACGCCCAACCTCCCGCGGCTCGATGGCGGACAGCGATTTTTCCCCGGCGGAGCCGGAGAGTGTACTCAGTGTGCCATTGGGGTGCCTGTCCTGCGGTTACCTCCGTCCGCCCGCGCGGGCACCCTGCCGGTCGTGGCGGATCACGCCGTTCCGGTTCGGATGCACGTGCATTGGGCCTTGCATTCGCACGCTACGATGCGCAGGATAACGCACGAGACTTCCGAGCCACGGCTGCACAACGAGATCACTCTGCGGGGTCCGGGGAATGACGTCACGCCACGCGCACGACGACACGCGATGGGGGGTAGGCCCCATCGCGGGTGCGCCGGGGCCACAGGACTGTGCCGTGCCGGCGACACCGGTGCCCGAATCCTGCGATCTGCCCCCACGTCTGGCTCAGGGCCTGCGCGTGCTGGTGGAACCGGCCCCGCCCACCGTGTCCTTCACCGTCCTGCCCGAGCCCGAGTCGGTCACCGAGGCGCGCCACTTCGCCGTCTCGCGGCTGGACGGCTGGGGCTGCGGAGCGCTCTCCGGCGACGTCGGCCTGGTGGTCTCGGAACTCGTCACCAACGCGCTACGGCACAGCGGCGGCCCCGCCGCCCGCGGGCCCCGCGCCCGCAACCCTTACACTTCCGGACCGGCCGCACACGGCCCGGACCCCGCCCTTCCCCGCACCCCCCACGAGCCTTACGGTCCGCACGGGTCCAACGGCTTCCAGGCCCCACATGGCCCGCAGGCCCCCTACACCTCCAGCGCCACGGTCGGCTCGGCGGTCCATTCCGCCGGCGACCCGCTGGGCTCGGCGCCCGCCGCCATCCGGCTGCGCATGCTGCACCAGGCCCCCTGGGTGCTGTGCGGGATCATGGACGCCAGCCCCGCCGCCCCCCGGCGCAAGGAACCCGACTACATCGCCGAGACCGGCCGGGGGCTGCACCTGGTCGAGTCGTTCAGCATCCGGTGGGGCTGGTGCGGACTGCCGCAGGGCAAGGTCGTCTGGGCTCTGTTCCGCTGTTCCTAGGCGTGTTCCCAGGCAGGTTCCCAGGCTCCACCCGCCCGGAGGCGAGCCCCTGTGTCGGACCTCGCAACGGCCCACGGACATGAAGGCCCTGCCCGCCGGGTATACGGCCACCCACAAAACCGTCCGGAGAGGGAGTACCGGTGGAATTCGCCGTCGAGCACAGGGTCGAAAAGGACCTCACCGTCGTCACGATCAGCGGTGAGATCGACGTCTTCACCAGCCCCCGGCTGCGGGAGAGGCTGCTCGACATCATCGACAACGGGGCCCTCCACCTGGTGGTGGACCTGAGCGAGGTCACCTTCCTCGACTCCACCGGCCTCGGCGTGCTGGTCGGCATCTACCACCGGCTCCGCGCCCGGGACGGCTCCATGTCGTTCATGGGGGTCAACGACCGGGTGCGGCGGGTCTTCCACGTCACCCAGCTCACCAAGATCTTCGTGCTGCACCGCACGCTGGACGAGGCCCTCGCCGCCCACGAGGCCGCGACCGCCGGCGGCCAGGACGGCAGCGCACCCCAGACCGCCCACTGAGCCTCCCTTCCCTCCCTTCCCTCCGCTCCCGGCACTCCCGTCTCCTTATTCCTTCCGTTCACCCCCGCCACAGCCGCCGCAGACGCGCTTCGTCCCCCGCCCTGCCCCACCCGGACCGCCGGAACGGCGCCGGAAATCGCCCGGTCCTCGTCGTACCGGACGAGCGGCGCCCGCCGGCTGCGCGAACCGGTACCGTGAGGACAGAGATCAAGCCCGCCGCCAAGGGCGCCGTCCCGCAGACGCGCGCGGTGCTGTCCGCCAACCGATCCACCGAACGGACGGGAGCACTCCGTGGCAGAACAGCCGCTGCACGAGCACACGCTCGGCAATGGCCTGCGCGTGGTGGTCTGCGAGGACCATGTCGTACCGCTGGCCGCCGTGAACATCTGGTACGGCGTGGGCTCGCGCCACGAGCGGGCCGGCCGCACCGGGCTGGCGCACCTCTTCGAGCACCTGATGTTCCAGGGCTCGGCCAACGTCGCCGAGGGCGAGCACGCCGCGCTCCTGGAGAGCGCCGGCGCCACCTTCAACGCCAGCACCTCCTTTGAACGCACCAATTACTACGAGACCGTGCCGGTCAGCCATCTGGAGCTGGCGCTGTGGCTAGAGGCCGACCGGATGGGCACGCTGCCCGCCGCGCTCACCCAGGCCAACCTCGACAACCAGCGCGACGTGGTGAAGAACGAGCGCCGCCAGCGCTACGACAACCAGCCGTACGGCACCGCGTTCGAGAAGCTGTGCGCGCTGACGTTCCCCGAGGGCCACCCGTACGCGCACACCCCCATCGGCTCGATGGAGGACCTGGACGCCACCACCTTGGAGGACTGCGCCGACTTCTTCGGCACCTGGTACGCGCCGGGCAACGCGGTCCTGTCGATCGTCGGCGACGTCGACCCGGACGAGACCCTGGCCGCGGTGGAGCGGTACTTCGGCGGCCTGCCCGCCGGCCCGCAGGCGCCGCCGGCCCGTCCCGGCGAGCTGGGCCCGCTCGCCGCGGTGAACGCCGAGCCGGTGGACGAGGAGGTGCCCTCGCCCGCCTACTTCGCGATGTTCCCGCTGCCCTCCGACGGCGGCACCGACATCGAGGCGGCCGAGCTGGCGGTGGAGATCCTCGGCGGCGGCTCCGGCTCCCGCCTCTACGACCGGATGGTGCGCCGCGACCAGATCGCCACCGAGGTGTGGGCGGGGGTGACCCGGCTGGCCGGCGGCCCGTCGCTGGCCATCGTGGACGCGATCGGCCCCGACACGGCGAAGATCGCCGAGGTGCTGGACGAGGAGCTCGCCCGGTTCGCGGCCGACGGCCCCGACGCCGACGAGGCCGCCCGCGCCACCGCGCAGGCCGAGCGCGGGTTCCTGGAGCAGACCGAGACGGTGACCGGCCTGGCCAACGCGCTGTCGCAGAACGCCACGCAGTTCGGCGACCCGGCCCGGGTGTTCACCGCGCCGGGCCGTGCCGCGGCGGTCACCGCGGACCAGATCAAGGAGATGGCCGGCCGGTGGCTGCGGCCCGGCTCGCGCTCCGTCCTGACCTATGGAGGTACGGCGTCGTGACCACCGACCCCGCGGGTTCCCAGCCGTCGGCCCTGGCCCTCGCGCCGCGCCCGGTCCCCGGCCCCGTCCCCGCCTGGGCGTTCCCGGCCGGCACCGAGGGCGCGGTGCCCGGCGGCCCCGCCACGCTGCGCTGCGACCTGCCCGGGCGGCGGCTGGCGGCCGTGCGCCTGGTGCTGAACGCCGGCGCCGGGCGCGAGCCGGACGGCGGCGACGGCGTCGCCACGCTGGCCGCGCGGGCGCTGCTGGAGGGCACCGAGCCCGGCGGCGGCACCGCGCTGACCGCCGCGTTCGAGCGGCTGGGCGCCAGCCTGTACGCCTCGGCCGACCTGACCGCGCTGCGGATCGCGCTGGACGTCCCGGTGACCCGGCTCGGCGCGGCGCTGGAGCTGTTCTCCTCGGTGGTGCGGGAGCCGGCGCTGGCCGACTCCGACGTGCGCCGGCTGGTCCGCGAGCGGCTGGAGGAGATCGCGCAGGAGGACGCCGACCCTGGCTCGCGCGCCATGCGGGAGTTGCGCGCCGTGATGTTCCCGGCCGAGGCGCGCGCGTCCCGGCCGACCGGCGGCACGCCCGAGTCGGTGGACGCGATCCAGGGCGCGGACGTGCGCGCCTTCTACGGGTCGGCCGTGCCCGGCGAGGCGACGGCGGTGGTTGCGGGCGACCTGTCCGGCACCGACGCCGACAGCGCGCTGACCGCCGCGCTGGAGGGCTGGACGGCCTCCGGTGAGGCCCTGCGCGTCCCCGACGAGATCGCGCCGACGACGGGCCCGCGGATCGTGGTCGTCGACCGTCCCGGGTCGGTCCAGACGTACCTGAGCCTCGGGCACGGCGTGCCGAACCGGTCGCACCCCGACTGGCCGCTGCTGACGGTGGTGTCGCACGTGCTGGGCGGTGGCCTCACCTCGCGGCTGAACGCCGTGCTCCGGGAGGAGAAGGGGTACACCTACGGGGTGCGCGCCGGGCTGCTGCGGCTGCGGCACTGCGGGCTGTTCATCACCCAGGGCGCCGTCCACACCGAGGTCACCGCGGACGCGGTCGCCGACGCGCTGACCGAGCTGCGCGGCGTGGTGTCGCGGGGCATCGACGCCGAGGAGTGCGGCGCCTCGGTGCGGGCCCTGGCCGACCGGGCGCCCGCCGAGTACGAGACGGCCCGGTCGGTCGCCGCCGAGCTGGCCGACGCCGCCGCCAACGGCCTGGGCGCCGACTACCCGCGGCGCTACCTGGACGCCGTCCGCGCCGCGACGCCGGACGAGGTGGCGCGCGCGTACGCCGAGCACGTCGACCCGGAGGCGCTGACCGTCATCGCGGTGGGCGACGCCGAGCAGATCCGCGAGCCGCTGGAGAAGCTGGGGTACGCGACCGTGACCGTGTCGGCCCGCGAGGCCAAGCCGGGCGAGTCCGCCGGCGCGTGACCTGGGGCGGGCCGTCCCCTCGGCGAGCCCGAGGGGACGATTCGCCCTATTCCATGGCATATCGGGGGTCGCCGCCCGCGATGAAACGATGGCATGGTGGATTTCGTCTGACCGATGCGGGGACCGCCCCCGCGGTGTCGCGCGAGAGGGGTACGGCCAGTGGCCTATGGGCAGATGGCGGGCGGGTACGGCGGGGCCGCGGGTCCCTCCGTCGAAACGGTCCTGTCGGAGCCGCACTGCCGCCCCGGCGGGGTCGTGGCCGGCAAGGTGCACCTGGTCGGGGGGCAGCGGCCCTCCGAGATCCGGCATGTGACGATCGCGCTGATGCCGCGCATGCAGAACGGCTACGGCGGGGAGAGCGCGGGCCCCGAGGTCTACCGCGGCGCGCTGACCCGGGCGTTCCGGCTGGAGCCGGGCCAGCAGCGCGACCTGGCGTTCTCCATCCCGCTGCCGTACGAGCTGCCGTTCACCACGGTGCTGGGCCGCGAGCTGCCGGGGTTCACCATCGGGCTGTGCACCGAGGTGGACGTCAAGGGCGAGCCCGACCCCGGCGACGTCGACCCGATCTCGGTGGAGCCGCTGAAGTCGCAGCAGTGGGTGCTCGCGGCGATCGCCCGGCTCGGCTTCAAGATCCAGAACGTGGCGTTCGAGCAGTCGAAGCTGCCCGGCGTCCCGCAGCAGCTGCCGTTCTACCAGGAGATCCAGCTGGCGCCGCCGCCGCAGTACGCGGGCCGGATCGGCGAGGTGGGGCTGAGCTTCATCGCCAGCCCCCGGCACATGGCGTTCGTGCTGGAGGCCGACCGGCGCGGCGGCGGGTCCTCCGACGAGCGGTTCGGCCGCTTCCAGGTCGAGCACCCGGAGGCCGCCGAGACGGACTGGAACTCCAAGATCGGCCGCTGGCTGGAGGAGGCCGCGTCCCGGCCGCGGCCGCAGGGGTCGTCCTTTCCCTCGCCGCCGCCCCCGCCCGGGGCCGGCGGCCACCACACTCCGTCCGGGGGCGCGCCGCTGCCCCCGCCGGGCGGCGGCCCCGCGGCGTTCCCGCCGCCTCCCGGCGCCCCGCCCGCGCACCACGGCGCGCCCGGCCACGGGCACGGCGCTCCGGCTCCGGCCGCGGCCGCCTACGGCGGGCCCGCTCAGTTCGGGCAGGGGCAGTTCCCGCCCCCGGCCCCCGGTCCGGGGCAGGGCCCGTCCAACAGCCCACTGCCTCCTCCGCCGCCCGCCCACGGGCCGCAGCCCGGCCACTCTCCGCTGCCCCCGCCGCCCGGCCACGCTCCGGCCCCCGCCTCGCCTTCTCCCGGCTCCGGCACGGGCCCCTACCCCCCGCCGCCGCCCGGTCCCGGCTCCCCGCACTACCCGCCGCCTCCCGGGCCCCAGCCCATGCACCACGCGCCGCAGGGGCCGCCGCCGGCCGTCCACCACGGGCCGCCGCCGGCGGTCCACCACGGGCCGCCGCCCGTCCACCACCATCACCACGGCGCCCCCGTCTACCCTGCCCACCACGGGCACCGCGGGCACGGCGCCGGCTGGGCCGCGGCCGGCGTGGTCGGCGGGGTCGCCGCGGCGGGCGTCGCGGGCGGCATGGTGGCCGGCGGGGCGGTCGACGCGTTCGGCAACGCGGTCGGCGGCGCCGCCAACGTCGCGGGCTACGCCGCCGGCGTCCCGGCCGGCCAGTTCGGCGACGCCGTCGCCGGCTACGCGGGCAACCTCGCCGCCGACGCGGGCAAGGCCGTCGCCGGCGAGGCCGCCAACGCCGCCGCGGGCGAGGCCGCCGGCGCCGTCGGCGAGATCCTCGGCGGGCTGCTCGGCGGCCTGTTCGGCTGATCGCGCGAATGCCGCCGCGCCCTCGGCCACGACCGCCCCGGGCGGTTAGGGTCGGAGTCGCGGCCCGCCCCCGAGGAGGCTCATGTCCACCGTGATCCTGGTCCTGCTGTGCCTGGCGATCGCCGGGCGCGAGCTCTACCTGGCCTCCGACAAACGCCTGCCCCGCGCGCAGGCGGAACTCCGCGAGCTGCGGTCGCAGCTCGCGGAGCTGGGCCGGCGGCACGACGCGCTGCGCACCGAGGTGGAGCAGGCCGCCGCCGAGGCCCCCGCCATCACCATCCCGCAGGTCCCGCCGCAGCCGCCGCAGCCGCCGCCCGGGTCGCTGTACGCGCCGGAGCCGCCACCGCCGCCCGCCGGCCCCGACCCCGAGGTCCTCGACCGGGTCGACAAGCTCGGCGCCCGCGTGGACCGTCTCGAAACCGAACTCGGCGCCCTGTCGTCCGGGCTCGCCGAGGCCGACCTCGACCGCGAGGCCAGGCACGCGCTGGCCCGCTCCCTGGACGCGGCCGAACAGGTCATCGGCGAACTCCGGCAGGAGATGCTGGAACGCCTGAACCGCGAGGAAGGCGTCGTCCCCGGGCTGCTCCTCAGCGAGGAAGGGGAGGCCGAGGCCCTCCTCACCGGCGCCTTCGAACGCTGCGCTGCCGAGTACGGCCTGCGCATCCGGATCCGCGAACAGCGCTCGGCCGGTTCCGGCGGCGTCTACCAGGGCACGGCGTTCTACCTCTCCGGCCGCCGCGCCGACGCCCTGGCCGACGAGCTGTTCACCTACGCCCGGGGCCTGCGCGACCTGAACGACCCCTCGGCCCTGACCGCCCTGCTGTCCGAACTGGCCCACCTGAACGGCGGCGGCATCGCCCGCATCGGCTCCTTCACCGCCGTCCACACCCCCGACGCCGTCCTGTGCGGCCTCCTCGCGGAGGACATCCCCGAGGGCATCGAGCCCTGGGAACTCACCACCCGCCTACGCGACCTCCCCGAAGCCCTGAGAATCGACCTGGGGACTGTGTAACCCAGGGAGCCCACCCGTGAATCGGTCCTCGCTCCGCTCGGGCCGCGCTCATTGGGGCTCCCGCCCCAAACCCCAAGGCAGGGGGCTCCGCCCCCCACACCCCCCACCAACCCCGTAACCAGACCGGGACAAGTCGCACGTGGCTAGTAACGGCGCGAGCGCGTTGGGCCGAAGGAGGCGGGAGGGCGGGGTTCCTCCCAGTCGCGAGCTGCCCGGCACTTGTCACACGTGACAGAGTCATGCGCGCACCTCCGGCCAGGCCACAGGGCCGACCCGAGCAATGCGCCCATGGCAAAGGCCAGCAGGACCCCCGTAACCACAGGCAGCAGCAGTCCGTCCAGGTCGCTCGTCACCGGGATCATTGCGCCGCCTTCAGGCCGATGGAGGCGCAGACCCACTTCGCGGTGCCGTCCTTGGCGGGTTCGGTCCAGACCGCGTCCGCGAAGGCGGCCACGAGCATCAGCCCCCAGCCACCGAACTCCTCCGAGGCGGCCTGGTCGATCTCCTCCACGGTCGAGACCGCCTCCCGCGCCCGGGGCGCCCGACCGACAGCCGCGTCCGACACCCCGATCACCAAGCGTTCCGGCACGGCGTTGATGTAGAGGCGAACGGTGTCGGCCGGAGCGGAGACGGCGACGGCGTTGGTCACCAGCTCGCTCACGATCGCCAGCGCCCGCTCCTCGTACCGCCCCAGCCCCCACGCCCGCAGGGAACCCGAAGCCACCGACCGCGCCAACCCCACCGAGGCCCGCGTAGCAAGCAGCTCCCGCACCACAACCGCCCCAACCCCCGTCACTGCGGACATCTCCCGATCTCCCTCCAGGCGAGAATTCTGTGACTCAGCACACAGGCTCCCTCACATTCAGTAATCTGGCCTGCCTCAGTGAGACATCAGAGACACCAGAAGGTGATCAATGCCCCTCCGAGAGTCACTCGACCCGGACAACTCGCTCTGGGACTGGATAGCCGTTGACCTGTACTTCTACCGGAACAAGGCCGGCCTCTCCTGCGCCCAGCTAGGTCGCCTCCTTCACGTCAACCGCCAGGCTGTCTCCAACCTCGAGGCCGGGCGCCTCAAGCTGGACATGACCAAGGCCAAGATCCTCGACGAACTGTGGGACCTGAACAAACACTTCCAACGGCTGGTGAAGTACGCCCGGGCCGGCCACGACCCGAACTGGTTCAAGGCCCACGTGATCTACGAGCAGAGAGCCAGCGTCATCAAGACCTACGAGGCCATGGTCGTCCCCGGCCTCCTCCAGTCCGAGAATTACGCCCGCGCCCTCATCTCCAAGAGTCGCGCGATCAAGGACGTGGCGCCCGGGGTGAAGAACCGCATGGCCAGACAGGCCGTTCTCACGAAAGAGAACCCCCCGTATCTGTGGGTCACCATGAGCCAAAATGCGCTGGACTGGCCTGTCGGAGGGCCGACCGTGATGCGGGAACAGTTGAGTCGGTTGCTCGAAGCCGCCGAGCTTCCGAATATCGCCATTCGGATCCTTCCTCGCTCGGTCGGAGCTCACGTCGCCTTGGAAGGCTCGTTCAAGGTGATCACGGTCAAGGAAGGTGACGTCGTCTACATGGAAGCATGTGGAGGGGGCAGAACCACCCAGGACCCCACCGAAGTGGCCGAACGTCGTATACGGTTCGATGAAATCGGGGCAGACTCCCTGTCCCGTGACCTGAGTAAGGACCTCATCCGCAAGACGATGGAGACATACGCGTGATCACCTGGCATAAGTCCAGCCACAGTGGCGTACAGGCTCAGTCCGACTGCGTGGAGTTGACCGTCCTGCCCGAGGGAGTCGGCATGCGCGACAGCAAGGCCCCCCAGGACGGACACCTCACGATCGAACCGCAATCATTCGCCCGCCTGGTTACCCGGATCAAGGCAGGCCAACTCGATCTCTGACCCGCCCCACGTCCCCACGATCGGTCCTGCCCGGCGGAGCGTCGCCGCGCGTGGCCCCACGACCTCGTTGCCCCACCACAGCCCCCGCTCGTCGTCCCTCGGCGCACCGCGACCTAGAAGGCATCGCTCAATTCGGGGACGCTGACCCAGCTGGCGGTGTGTACACCCACGTCGTGCCCATTCGGCCAGGGCCGCTCGGGAGCTGTCGGCTCCGGGCGCGTGGCGTGCCCCATCACGGCCGGACGGCGAGGCGCCCGTTCAGCCGTCCCAGTCGTGTTCACGCGCGGTGCGTCAGCACCGCAGCAGGTCGGTGGGGACGCCGAGCGGACGGGCGATCCGCTGGGCGGTCCGCTCGACGTAGGTAAGGGTGCCGACGGGCTTGTCCTTGTCAGGGCCGGAGGCCCAGATGAACAGTTCGTCGGCGTCGTCCCAGCAGACCCGCCAGGGCCCCCGGTACCGGTAGGCGACGGTGACGTACTCCAGCGGTCTTCTGACACGTGCCGCGTTCACCTGGGGGAAGGCTCGGCGGAGTGCGGCGTGCAGGCTGTCGAGCGGGCCGAACTGCGCGTACGGCACCAGGCCGGACGGTTCGTTGAAGCGAGGCATGCTTCACGCTCCAGAAATCGTCGAGAGGGTCGGCGCCGCCCGCGTAGCGGGCCATGCCGGAGTAGTCCGTGGCGGCCACTGGTTCGCGGCTCGGTAGCCGCGCGAGATAGGCAGGTCCGTCGGTACCGGGCGCTGACGGGCTGGCGGCGGCGCGGGCGTGGTCGTCGTGGGCGAATCGGGGCGTGGTGAGGACGGCCTGCACGCGGCGGCTCAGCTCGGCCGGGTCGGGCGCCTCCACCAGGTGGTCCTGGCCCAAGCCGTCGCGCGTCAGCGCCCACCAGTTCCCCGTGGAGCGTCCCCACCAGGCCAGAGCACCTGGGAAGCGGCGGCCGAACTCGGCGACGATCCGGGAGACCTCCGCAGGACGCGGAGCCATCGCGGTCACCGCGCAACCTCCACCAGTGCGCGACGGGCGAGGTTCCCGCGGATGATCAGCGCGGCATCCACGATGTGGTCGGCCTCGGCGATCGGCTCACCCCACGACGTCCACAACCACAACCGCCCGCCGTCCTCCGGCCGCGGACGGCAGGTGACCGTGTCCGCCGCGTGAGCCGAACAGCACCCGGCGATCTCCGGATTGACCACCTTCAAGCCACGGTCGGTCACCTCCGTCTTGAGGCCCTGGCCGACCAGGAACGCGGCGAGCCGCGCGAGCGGATCGGTGATGGATCTACCATCAGCCATAGGTCGGAGACTCCTTCCGGCCAGGCCCCGGGTCCCCTGGTGCGGTAACACCAGGCCGGGGCCGCTTTGTCTTCGAGCCGGGACGTGCGCTGGCGCATCTCCCGTCGATCCCAGTGAATCTGTGCCGCAGGCCATACAGGCAGAGGCAAAATGGGCTCCACCTGGGGTGCAATCAGGTGGCACGGCGACACGCGAGGTGCACACGTATGACGCCAGAGCAGCGAATTCGTCTTGGTAGAAAGATCGCGACCGAGCGGGTTTCCGCAGGGCTGACACAGCGCGAGCTGGCGGGGCGCATTTACTCGGCACTACCCGGCGCCCAGAAACCCGACCGTGACACCCTGGAGGGATACGTCAAGCGATGGGAGGCCGGGCGGGCAGGAATCGGGAAGCGAAACCGGCAAGCGCTCGCCAAAGCATTGGATCTGGACGAGGCGTACCTCTTCGGGGATGTCTCAGCCCAACCCGCGAATGAGACCGACGAGGAACGCCGCCAACTGCTGGCCTGCCTCAGCCTCCTAGGCGTCGACACCGCAGTCGCCCATGAGCCGCTCGAGCCGATCCGGCAGGCCCTCAACCGTGCATTGCCGGGCGGGATGCACGGGCGCCTGATCGCGGACTGGGAAGAGGTGGCATTCGAACACGGTCACGCCTTCCTGACCACGCCACCAGAGGTCCTGCTGCCCGAGTTGGCACACGACCTGGTGAGGATCCAGCATGCCATTCGCGCGGCCGAAGGCGAGAGCCTGCGGCAGAGCCTGTGCGCACCGGCCGGGAAGCTCGCCGCGCTCGTGGCGATGACGGTGGCCACCCTCGGCGAAACCCGGCAGGCACGGGACTGGTGGAAGACCGCCCGCCACATCGCGAACGCCTCAACCGACCGTGACCTCCAAGTCTGGGTGCGGGGATATGAGGCGATGAGCGCCCTCTACTCCCAGCGTCCGCTTCCACTCGTGCTGCGACTGGCTGACGAGGCGATCGCCATCGCCGCCGATTCGCCAGGTGCGGCGGTGTTGGAAGCCATGGCCGGCCGGGCCCAAGCGCTCGCCGTCCTCGGCCACCGGGAGGAAGCCGAGGCGACCGTCCACGCGATGGAGGACCGGTGGAGCCGACTGCCGCACACCACCGCCGACGAGCGGCTGTCGACCGGCGCTTGGCCTGCGACGGCGTTGCATCACACTGCGGCGTTCACCTACACCCACACCCGCAATGCCAGCGCGGCCGGCCGCGAACAGGAAGCCGCGCTGGCGCAGTATCCGCCCAGCATGCGCCGCCAGCGCGCGCAGATCGAGCTGTTGCGCGCCACCTGCCTGATCCAGGCCGGCGACATCGCCGGCGGAGTGAATCACGCGTCCCAAACGGTCGAGTCGCTGAGTCGCGCGCAGCGGACCAGCACCGTGCAGCGCGGCGCACAGATGGTGCTGGAGGCGATCCCGGCATCGGAGATGGCTCGGTCCGCCGTCGATCAGTACCGCGAGGTCCTGGCGCTGCCCGGGGCCCACAGTCTCCAGGAGGATTAACGGTGGCCGACGTTGAGTTGCGGTTCCAGGATGGCCACCGGGCGCTGGACATCCTGGAGGAGTTGGCCGACCTGTACGAGCGGGTTTATGCGGAGCCGCCGTACAACTCGGCACCGAAGTTCTCCCGGTCCCGTTTCCTGGCGCGGACGCGTGAGCAGGCGATGTCGACGGGCTTCACGTTGGTCACGGCCCGGCGGTCCGGGCGACTGGTGGGATTCGCGTTCGGGTTCTCCATGCTCGCCGGCAGCTGGTGGGCGGCGGCCTCGATGCCGCCGGCCGAGGTGCTGGACGCGTCCAAGTACGCGGTCATCGAGCTTGTTGTTGACCGGGAGTATCGGGGGCGGGGGACCGGCCGGGCGCTTCTGGAGGCGCTCCTGGCAGGGCGTCCCGAGCCGTACGCCACGCTCGCCGCCGTGATCGAAGCGGATGCCTACGACTGGTACCTGCACCACGGCTGGCAGAAGGTCGCCGAATTCCGCGCCGAACCGCCCTACTCCGACGCCCTGATCCTCCGCCTTCCGCAGCAACCTCGTTGACGGCTAGTGAGAACCACACGGTACGCGCGGCTGTGCACAGCGCGCACGGGGCTCCCTGCCTTCACCCCCCGAGGATGTCGCCCGCTCGTGCACCTAGGCCACGGTCACGCATACGACGGCGACTGCCAAGCAGCCGACCGCGCCTTCGACCGGGCTGAGACCCTCATCGACCAGATCGACGACGACTACCCGTGGGCGAACGCCTGCCGCCGCACGCCGGGGTACATGGACATCCAGCGCTGCGCTGGCTCATGTCATGAAGGGCGAACCGGAAGGCGCGGCCAAGGAACTGGCCAAGCGCCTCGACAGGGTCCTGGCCAGCAACTTCACGAACGCCCGCCAGACCGCCGAGTACCACGCACGCTACCTGGAGGCCTCCAACCTCCTGGAGAGGCGCGAGCTGCAACCGACCGCCCCCGACGAGGAACGTGGATGACCGACGCCATCAGCACCGAGCAGATCCCTGCCATCACCCGGTTCGTGGACACCGAGGCGCTCCCGCCGGACGGTAAGCCGACCGCCCATTTCATCTTCGGGACCAACCAGGTCCAGCCGGTGGACATCGTCGCCGAGCGGCATCATCAGGGGCTCGCTCCGCTGATCATCGCGACCGGCGGGGTCAACCGCCACAATGGGATCATCGAAGGCCGGGTGTTCCGCGAACTCCTGACCGAACGCGGTGTGCCCGATCACCTCATCCGGATCGAGGACCGGTCCGCCAACACCTGGCAGAACGTCGAGTTCGCCCTTGCGCATCTGCGTGAGGCGCTGGAGCTGGGCCTGACGATCACGGCCGTGTGCAAGTGGTACCACCGCCGCGCGATCCACGCGATGAAGACCGTCTTCCCCGAGGTCGGGGCATTTCACGCGATCGCCTGGGATCCGATCTACGCGGGGAAGCCGATCACCAGGCAGGATTGGCCGGCCATCCCGGACGGCTCGCGCCGTGTGATCCGGGAGTGGGAGGAGTGCTCGCGGCGTGTTGCCGACGGCAGCTTCAAGGCCGCGGAACGGGTGGACGGCGCTTGGCGTTGACGGCTTCGCCGTCAAGGTCTGGGCGGGAGTTGCTGATGGCGGCCTGCTTTTCGCGATGGGCAACGGGATCACCCAGGCCGACCACTCATCGGGCCCATTGAGCAAGGCGGGGTAGGGCCCGGCATGAGTGGGCTTCAGGCGCCCCCTTGCGGGCTTGTCTTCTGCTTGTCGGTCCGGGGTTTTCCGGGGGGTGTGGGGGGCGGAGCCCCCTGCCTTGGGGGTTGGGGTGGGAGCCCCAAATAAAACTGCCCGAGCGGAGCGAGGACCGATTCGCGGGAGCCCTCGCGGAGCGAGGACCGATATCACCGGCCACCACGCCTCCCGGCGGGGCTCCCCCGCACCTCCCGGAAGGCTTAGGGCCGGACGAAGTGGGGGGTTCGGGGGTTGTCTCGGTCTACGTGGAAGGCGAGCAGGCAGCGTGGGGAGCGTGCCACGTCGATCTGGAGGCACAGGCCGAGCCCCAGGCCGGGGTCGATGAAGACGACGCGGCGGAGGGCCCTGAGGGCGCGGCGGGTCTGGGCGCGCGTCTCCGGGTGGAGGGGGTCGTGGAGGGTGGCGGTGACGACGCGTCCTGCGTGGCTCCACAGGGCGGCGGAGTCCAGGACGCGGCGGCCCGCCGTGGCCAGGTCGGCGACGATCACGACGCCGCTGTCGTCCTCCTCGCCGGGCGGGGGCGTCTGGGCGCCCGGGGGTGCCGGTGCTCCGTCGGGGGTGCGGTCGCGGGGGGCCAGCGGGCCGCCGACGGGACGGTGGTAGCGGAGCGGGTCGAGGGTGTCGATGACGAACGCTCCCGCGTACGGCCAGGAGGCCCTGGGGCGGGACTGACCGGCGTGGTCGGTCGCGCGCGGCCGTAGGGGCAGGCGGGCGCTGAGGTCGAACGCCATGCCGGCGTGGTCGAGCCAGGCGGGGACGCCCAAGCCGGACGAGCCGACGTCCTCCAGGGTGTCGATGGTGCGCCACAGCTCGTCGGTCCGGCGGGAGAGGGTGGCGGCCATGCCGAGGCCGGGGAAGGCGCCTTCGAGGACGGCGAGGGTGGCCCTCCAGGTCACGCTGGCGACGAATTCGGCGACGAACGCGTCCACGAGCGTCCTGCGCCGCTCCGGGTCGTTCATGGGGCCGGGGTCGGCGGGCGGCTCGGGGGCCTTCCAGGACGCCGGTACGTCCACCGGTCTCGGGGGCTCCTGCGGGAGCGGGATATCGGGGACGGTCACCGACGGCGCCGCCGGAACGGGCACGGGCTCGGGCTCGGCGGCGAGTTCGGGCATGGGCTGGGGCTTGGGGGCGGGCACGGGCTCGGGCAGGTCTTCGGGGCGGGAGGTGCCATGGACGGGGACCCAGTCGGCCGAGGGGCCGGGCGCTCCTGTTTCGGGCGGTCCCGGTTCGGAGGCCTGCTGCGGGGGCGGTTCCGGTTCCGGTGTGGGGTTCGATCCGGAAGCGGGGTCGTTGTTGTAGCGCAGTCCGGCCACGTGCCTGTCGCCGGGGTGCGGTGCGGGCGGTGGGGTGGTGCGGCGATCGCCCGGCTCGGGGCCGCCGGCGTCTCCGGGTTCGGGACGGGGGGTGTCACGCGGACCGAATCTCACGGTCCCGATCCTGGGCCCTGACGATGATCCACGGCAAGCCGCCCCCGGCGCGTCACGGGGCGGTCAGGCCCGGCGGGAGGTGCCGAAGAGGGCGGCGCAGAGGTGTTCGAGCCGGTCGGGGCCGTCGTCGGCGGGCAGCACGGTGAGCAGCGGCTCGCCGTCCTCGTCGGTGTCGAGCCGGAGCCGTACCGGGGCCTCGCGGCGCATCTCCTCCTGCTCGCCCTGGGCCGCGGCGACGTCCTGGAGGCCGACCTGGACGATCTCCGGCAGGTCGATGAGCACGGGGTGCTCGCCGGCGGGGAGCCGGTCGAGCCACAGTCCGAGGATGCGGGAGGCGAGGCCGTTGAGGAGGCGGCCCCAGGGTTCGACGAGGTGGGGCGGGACGTTCTCGGTCTGGAGTTCCGGCAGCCCGAATCTGGCCAGGCCCTTGGTGGTGAAGTAGAAGCCGTGCGGGCCGGGGGTGTGCGGGAGCAGGATCCAGTCGACGAGGCGGACGCCGCCGTCCGGGCCGGGCAGCGAGCGCTGGATGCGGTCCTGGTCGAGCACCTGCGGGGTGAACACGTCGATGACGGGGGCGCCGGTGCCGGCCGCGGCGGCGCCGGCGATGGCGCGGGTGGCCCACTCGTGCGCGGGCGGCCAGCCGGGCCGGTAGGCGGCGTGCACGGCCAGCAGGTGGGTGGCGGCGGCGATGGCGGCCAGGTCGCGGCGGCCGGCGCCGAAGGCGGCGAGCAGGTCGGCGGGCAGCGGCGGGAACTCGGTGGCGGGCCGCAGGTCGAGGGTGAGCAGCGGGCTGTCGAGCATGCGCAGCGCCAGGTCGCGCAGCGGCGCGGGGTAGCGGCGGGCCACCCCTTCGCGGGCCAGCTCGCGCGGGTCCGGCGGCGGTGACGTGAAGGCGACGGCGTACGTGGCGTGCAGCGTGTCCGGCACCGGCAGCGTCAGACTCTCACCCAACTCGTCCCCCCGACGCGGACCCCGGGGCGCGGGGTCCTTCGATCCCTGTGTCCTTCGATCACACCAAAGCCAGACGTTGGAAAACTTCTGTCGCGAAGGCGACAATCCACTGCCAACCGGGGCGGGCTGACGTTCCGGACCGGGCCCGGGTGCACAAGAAACACAAACTGACCGAAAGCGGCAATCACCGCACAAGGAACATTGACACCCCTCGCCCCCGGGCAGACGATCACGCCGCCCACTTGTGATCCACGCACGGGAGGCGCGATGGCGCGCAGGCGATTCAGGCACCGAACCCGGCTCAGAACGGCGTCCCTACCGATACTCGCCGCGGCGGCGCTCCTCATCGGAACGCTGGCGGCCGCACCGGCCCACGCCGAGCCGCGCCCGGCAGCCGGACCCGGCGGGGTGGAGGTCTACTCCGGCGAGCTGACCGCGGACCAGATCAAGCAGCTGAACACGGTCGGTGTCGACCAGGGGGAGATCACCTTCGGCAAGGCGGCGCGGGACGGCAGGACCCGTGTCGAGGTCGTCATCAACGGCGTCCAGGCGGGCGAGCTCGCCAAGCGCGGCATCAAGCTGACGGTGAAGAAGGTCCAGGGGAAGGACACGGCGCAGCGGGCGAAGGCGGCCCGGGCGGCGCAGAACGTGTTCCGCCCGTACAGCGGGGCCGGCAACATCCGCGAGGAGATCCTCAAGGTCGCCACCGACCATCCGGGGATCGCCACCGCGGTCGACATCGGCACCTCGGTCCAGGGCAAGCCGATCACCGCGATCCGGGTGAGCAAGAACGTGGCGTCCCTGAAGGACGGCCAGCGTCCGGCCGTGGTCTACCAGGCCACCCAGCACGCCCGCGAGTGGATCACTCCGGAGATGGTGCGCCGGCTGCTGCACCACTACGTCGAGGGGTACGGCAAGAACGCCGAGATCACCCAGATCGTCGACACCACCGACCTGTGGTTCATCCCGGTCGTCAACGTGGACGGCTACGACCTGACGTTCCAGGACGGCTTCCGGCTGTGGCGCAAGAACGTGCGCGACAACAACGGCGACGGGCAGATCACCGGCCAGGACGGCGTCGACCTGAACCGCAACTTCCCCTACAAGTGGGGCTACGACAACGAGGGCTCCTCGCCGCTGCCCAGCGGTGAGACCTACCGCGGCCCCTCGGCGGGCTCGGAGCCGGAGACCAAGGCGCAGACGGCCCTGTACGCGCGACTGAAGCCCAAGTACCTGATCAACTGGCATTCGGCGGCGGAGCTGCTGCTGCACGGGGTCGGCTGGCAGGCGCTGACCCGCAGCCCCGACGACCTGATCCACGACGCGGTCGTGGGCGATATCGACAACCCGGCCGTCCCGGGGTACACGCCCCAGCTGGCGGCCCAGCTGTACGTGACCAACGGCGACACCGACGGTGAGGCCGACAACCGCCACGGCGCGCTGTCGATCACGCCGGAGATGGCGACCTGCGCGAGCGCGGCCCGGTCCGATCCGGACGACGAGTGGGAGCCCGAGGACTGCGGCAGCGGGTTCGAGTTCCCCGACGACGAGAAGCTGATCCAGGCGGAGTTCCAGAAGAACCTGAAGTTCGCGGTGTCGGTCGGGAAGTCGGCGCACACGCCCGACGCGCCCGTCTCGCCGGTGGGACGCACCGTGCCGGACTTCGACGTGGACGACTTCGGGACCTCGTTCGGCTCCACCCAGGAGGTCGCGGCGGTCGTCCGGCGGTCGCTGGCCAACAAGGACCTGCGCTACCGGATCAACGGCGGGGCGGTCCGCTCCGACGGCGCCCGCGAGTGGCGGGGCGGCGAGCGGTTCGGGAACGAGAACGACCACTACTTCGCCGAGTACCGCGGCAAGGTCACCGGGCAGAAGTCGGGCGACAAGGTGGAGGTCTGGTTCGAGGGGACCAAGAACGGCAAGCGGGTCGCGAGCCAGAAGTTCACCTACACCGTCCGGGACGCCGGCAAGGCGGACGTGCTGGTGATCGCCGACGAGGACTACAAGGGGATCAACCCGGCCTACCCGGCCGGGACGAACGCGCCCCGGTACGCCCGGCAGTACGCGGATCTGGTCAAGTCGGCCAAGCACGAGCCACTGGTCTGGGACATCGACAAGGACGGCGTCCCGCACGACCTCGGCGTGCTGAAGCACTTCAAGGGCGTGGTCTGGTACCTGGGCGACAACCGGCTCACCCAGGACGCGGCCGACGAGGTCGTCCAGACCTACCTGGGCAACGTGACCGACTCCCAGGTGGCCGACCGGGCCAAGGACCTGCTGTTGTCGGTGCGGTCCTACCTCAACGAGGGCGGCAAGCTGCTCTACACGGGCGAGACGGCCGGCTACAACGGGCCGCTGAACCGCCTGAACGGCGGCGGGATCTACTACGGGCTCAAGGGGCATCCGGAGCGGCCCTGCGTCGTCACCGGCAGCTTCCGGGACGACTGCGAGCTGCTGTCGGACGACTTCATGCAGTACTACCTCGGCGGGTACGACCGGGCCCGGGTGGGCGCGCCGACCCGGTTCACCGGGGCGGGACGCCCGTTCGACGGCTCCACGGCCGACCTGGGCGGCACCCCGTCCAACCAGGTGAACGAGGCCGGCGGGTACCAGGTGACCTCGACCGTCCTGCCCTCGGACCAGTTCCCGCAGTTCAGGAGCTGGAAGGCGGGCGACTACCTGGGCGCGGCGGCGCCGTTCGAGCCGGTGGAAGGCCAGTGGTACATCGCCGGCCCGCACGCCGACTCCCAGTACCGGCGGCTGACCCGGACGATCGACCTGACGTCGGTCACCGCGGCGCAGGCGCCGGCGCTCCAGGCGCAGCTGTCGTACAGCACCGAGACCGGGTTCGACCACGTGATCGTGGAGGCGCGCACGGCCGGCGGCGAGGACTGGACGACGCTGCCAGACAGGAACGGGCGGACCTCCGCCAACGTGCCGATCGAGTGCGAGGCGGACTATCTCCTGACCATGCACCCGCACCTGCGGCACTACTTGACCGGCGGCAACCCGTGCCAGAACACCGGGACCAGCGGCCGGTGGCACTCGTTCACGGGCAACTCCAACGGCTGGGTGCCGGCGGCGTTCGACCTGTCGGCGTACGCCGGGAAGCGGGTCGAGGTGTCGATCGCCTACGTCAGCGACCCGTTCACCGGCGGGTCGGGGCTGTTCGTGGACGACACGCGGGTCACCACGTCCGGCGGCCAGGTGGACGCGGAGGGCTTCGAGTCCGGCCTGGGCCCGTGGGCGATCGCCGGGGCTCCGGCGGGGAGCCCGGGGAACGCGCCCGAGTTCACCCGCTCGCAGGCGCTGATCGACTCGGTGTCGGCGGTGGCGACCAAGGACACGCTGCTGCTGGGGTTCGGCGTCGAGCAGGTGAAGACGAAGGAGGAGCAGGAGGCGCTCATGCGCAGGGCGCTCGATCATCTGCTCGGGTAGCGCGCGACCCGCTCAAGTGATCGCGCTCAAGTGATCGCGAGGGCCCCGGCCGGTTCGACCGGCCGGGGCCCTCGGCCGTTTTTCACCGTGGAATCGTGCTATACAGGGCGTTTCACACCACTTCTGCTCTTTAGCGGGGAAATGTGACGGACGCCACGCAACCTCCGCACCCCCGTCCGGCGTCTTACTTAGCGGGAACGCCACCGACGCGTAGCGCCCCGATCGTCACAACGCCCGCGACGTCCCATACCCGGGGTCGCCCTGGCAGAGCCGATCCGCGCACCGCCCTCGACACACCCCCCAAAGCGTGGTCGACGAAGACCCCGGCCCGGAATGACGCACCTCCCTCGCACCCTGATCCGCGTCATGATCCGGTTCCGAACCCGTCGGGAAAGGTGGAACGTACCCCTGCACGGGGGGCGGCCCGATCCGCCCGGTAGCCGCGCGCACCCTCCGGCGCGCGCATCACGACCGGCCCACCCGGGTCCTGACCTTTACGGGGAGCGACGATGACCGCTGTGACCTCGCCAGTTCGCGACAGTGCCCCTGCCGCGGCGGCCACCGACCGTTACGAACGCGACGTGCTGCCGCTCGCCGACCCGCTGTACGCCAGCGCCGTGCGGATGACCCGCAACAGCGCCGACGCCGAGGACCTGGTCCAGGAGACCCTGGCCAAGGCCTACGTGAACTTCCACCAGTTCCAGGAGGGCACCAACCTCAAGGCCTGGCTGCACCGCATCCTCACCAACAACTTCATCAACACCTACCGCAAGCGGCAGCGCGAGCCGCAGCGGGCCGGCTCCGAGGAGCTGGAGGAGTGGCAGATCGCCCAGGCCGCGGCCCACTCCTCGGGCTTCCGCTCCGCCGAGTCCGAGGCGCTGGACCGCATCGCCGACAGCCGGGTCGTGGCCGCGCTCCGGTCGCTGCCGCAGGACTTCCGGGACGCCGTCTACCTCGCCGACGTGGAGGGCTACCACTACAAGGAGATCGCCGAGATGATGGGCACCCCCATCGGCACGGTGATGTCCCGCCTGCACCGCGGCCGCAAGCAGCTGCGCGAGCTGCTGGCCGATCACCGGCGCACCCACATCCTGGCCGCCTGAGGCGTCCCCCCGCTCCCCTCGTCGTCCCCTGTACGGGCCCGGCCGCTGACGGCCGGGCCCGCCCCCTCCCCCCAACGTGATCCCGCGGTTGCCCCGTGACCGCGGGATCACCCGTTCATAACCACGATATGTAGTCGCATCGATACATTGAGCGAGTTCGCCGCGCAGGCCGCTGCGCAGAACCCGCATTCCTTCCTTCTGGAGCATCGATGCCGCATCTCGTCGCCACCGCCCTCACCGGCGCCGCCCTCGCGCTGCTGCCGGCCGTCCCGGCCGCGCCGCCGGCACCGTCCGACGGGCTGCCCTGGCCGGCCGGGGTCGCCGCCGCGGACACCGCCGCCCCCTCCGCACCCCACCACCCGACCACCCGCGACTACCCACCCACCCCCGACTACCCACCCACCCCCACCTACCCGCCCACCCCCGTCTACGCGAACGCCCCCGCCACCTCGCTCCGGCTCACCCTCACCCACCCGGGGCAGGCCGGCGCCGCCCCGCGCAGTGTCACCCTGCTGTGCGAGCCGGCCGGCGGCACCCACCCCGAGGCGGGCCGCGCCTGCGAGGAACTGGGCCGATCCCAGGGCGTGATCGGGCGCTACCCGCCCGCCGACACCCACTGCGTGATGATCTACGCACCGGTGATCGCCGAGGCCCGCGGGCACTGGCACGGACGGCCCGTGCGGTTCCGCGCCGAGTACGGCAACGACTGCGCGATGGCCGCCAGCACGGGGTCCGTCTTCCGGTTCTGAACGGGCGGGCATCGTCCCGCCGCGAGATTCCCGCCGGCGCCCGCATACCCGCCCGCACTCCGGGTACAGGCGATCGAACGACTTTCCCCGAGAGCCGTCCCGACGGGAGGTACCTCATCATGTCCCGGAGAATCGGCGAGGTCATGACGGCCGGCCCTCGGACCCTTCCGCTCGACGCCACCCTGTACGAGGCCGCGCGCATCATGCGGGACCAGGGAATCGGCGACGTGCTGGTGACCTTCTCCGAACGGCTGTGCGGCATGATCACCGATCGTGACATCGTGGTCCGCGCGGTCGCCGAGAGCCGGGACCCGGCGCACACCCCGCTCAGCGACGTGTGCACGGCCGAGCCGATCACCCTGGGGCCCGACGACGACACCGAGACCGCGCTGCGGCTGATGCGCGAGAAGGCGATCCGGCGCCTGCCGGTGGTGGACGAGCAGAACCGCCCGCTGGGGATCGTGTCGATCGGCGACCTGGTGATCGCGGACGGTGCCGGGGCGAACGTGCTCCGTGACATCAGCAAGGCCCCGCCGACCCTCTGATCCCGCTTCCGTGGCGTCGCGTGACGGCGGTGGTGCGCGGGGCTACCGGGACGTGGGAGACGCCATGTGTCCTGCGACGGGGATGTCCGGACACGGTACGAATACCCCGTTGCGCGCGGTACCGTCGGCTTGTGCCGCGCACCGAGTCCGTGCTCACCGACCAGCTGGCGATGGAGATCGCCCGGCTGGGCGTCGTCGGGGTGTCCTCCGACATCGGCACCCTGCGCCGCGTGACCGAGCTGGCGCCGCAGGCCGTGCCGGGCTGCGCCGGAGCGACCAGCATCCGCTGGGCGCTCCCGGACGGCGACGACCGTCCCGAGCCGCTGGCCTCGGCCGCGAGCCACCCCGACCTGGCCGAGATCGTCGACCGGCAGCTGGCCCGCAGGCACGGGCCGGTGTTCGACGTCGTACAGAACCGCATCCCGGTGAGCTCGGCCGACATCCTGGCCGAGACCCGCTGGCCCGAGGCGATGACCGACATGCTGTGCCGCGGCGTGCGCACGTTCTCGACGACCCCGCACCTCAACGAGCCGGTCCTGGTGACCCTGACCCTCTACGGGGTGTCCCCCCGCTCCCTCGCCACGGGGCAGCACGCCCTCGCGTCGCTGCTGGTGGCGCAGAGCAGCGCCGCCATGTCGAACGTCATCCAGTACGGCAGCGTGCACCGCACCGCCGTCCAACTGCAGGAGGCGGTGGAGGCCCGGGCCGTGGTGGACCAGGCCAAGGGCATCCTGATGCACGCGCTCGGCTGCGACGCCGACCAGGCGTTCGCCGAGATGCGCCGCATCTCCCAGACCCGCCATGTGAAGCTGACCGCGCTCGCGCAGCGGATCGTGGGGGACCAAGGACTGCACGGGGCCACCGGCCATGCCTCCGACCACGGTGCCGGCTAGGTGCGTCGCCGGTGCGGACGTAGGCTGCGCTCGGCGGCCGCCACAACGCGCTGACCAGCACGGCCCGGTCTCACCGTGCCCCCTCGGACCGTAGGGAGATCTCGCGATGCCCGACCAGCTCGAACCAGAGACCATGATGCGCGAGATCAGCGATCTCGAAGGCCGGATCGGTGAGCTCCGGCAGGCCGCCGGGATGCCCGCCCCCGACCTGCGGGCCACGCTCGACGCGGCCCTCGTGGAGCTGGAACTCGCCCTGACCGCGCTGCGCACCATCGGCACCGGCCGCACCACCGCCGCCGGGCGCTCGGCCTCCGCCGAGACCGAGCGGCGGGTGCTGCGCACGGTCTTCCAGGACGCCCCCGTGCCGCTGTTCCTGCTGGACCGCGACACCAGCGTGCGGCGGGTCAACCGGCAGGCGGCCACGCTGCTGGGCACCTCGCCGGGCTACGTCTCGGGCAAGCAGTTCACCGCGTTCTGCGACCTGGCGACCCGGGCGGCGCTGCGCTCGCAGCTGGCCGCGGTGGTCCGTACGGGGCGGCGGCGGCGCGTGGCGGTCCGGTTCATGGGACGGGACCGGCCGATCGACGCGACGGTCACGCTGGCGCGGGTGTGGATCCGCGGCGAGCCCGATCCGATGGTGGTGGCGGTGGCGGGGGCCGCGGGCTCGGCGGTCACCCGGGAGGCCGGTGAGCAGGAGGCGGACGGCACCCGCCGCGAACCCACGGCCCGGCAGCGCGCCGCCCACGAGCACGCCGCCCACGAGCGGGAGGACCGGGACGGGCCCCCGCAGCCCCCGGCCGAGGAGGCGGCGGTCGCGTCGAAACCCGGGAGCGAGCCGGCCAGCGCGCCCTCGGACCCGCTCTCGGCGGCGCCCCGGCCCGCCGCCACGCACACCGACGACGACCAGGCCGTGGCCACGATCGTGCACCGCATGGACGTGCTGGCCAACGCCTGCGAGCTGCTGCTGGACGAGCCGGTCTTCAACGAGACCGTCGCCGTGCGGCGCTGCGCCCGGCTGCTGGCGGCGGAGCTGGCGGACTGGGCGATCATCGACCTGGTCGGCGCGAACGGCTCGTCCGCCCAGGCGGCCCAGGCGGCGCACGCGGCGCAGGCCGCGCAGCCCTGGCAGCCGTCCGGGACCGCCGGCCCGGACGCCGCCGGCGCCGACCCGGCGGACGCGCTGAGCCGCCAGGTGGTGATGGGCCCGGAGGACGACCGGTCGGTGGAGGCCACCCAGGCCCTGGAGGAGCTGGCGCCCGAGCCCGGAACGCTGCCGTACACGGTCTTCACCACCCGGCAGAGCGCGCTGCGCCCGCACGTGGAGGACCTGGACCTGCTCGGCGTCGGCGCGGACGGGCAGCCGGTCTGCGGCACGATCGGCGCCACCTCGGTGCTGTGCGTGCCGGTCGAGGACGGGGACCGCTGCCTCGGCACGATCACCCTGGCGGGCAGCGGCGAGCACGGTCCGTTCGACCTGCTGGACCTGGCCGTGGCGCAGCGGCTCGGCCGCTACCTGGCGCTGGTGATCAGGGCGGCGCGGCTGTACCGGCGCCGCGCCGAGGTCGCCGAGACGTTGCAGGCCAGCCTGCTGCCCAGGCGGCTGCCCGCGATCCCGGGCATCGATCTGGGCGCCCGCTACATGGCGGCCACGCACGGCGTGGAGGTCGGCGGCGACTTCTACGACGTGTTCCGCACCCAGGGCGGGTGGGGCCTGGTGCTGGGCGACGTGTGCGGCAAGGGCGAGGACGCGGCGGCGGTGACCGCCACGGCCCGGCACGGCGTGCGGCTGGTGTCGCGGTGGCGGACCGGCCCGGGCGAGGTGCTGTCGGCGGTGAACGAGGCGCTGATGGAGGAGGACCGCTTCGTCACGGCGATCATGGCGGAGCTGGAGCCCGCGGGCGACCGGGTCCGGATCTCGCTGGGCACCGCGGGGCATCCCCCGGCCATCGTGGTCCGAGCGGACGGCGTGATCCGCACCGCGTCGCGCGGGGGCGTCCCGCTCGGTTTGTTCGACGACTTCGAGGCCGGGCTCGACACCCTTGACCTGGGCGCGGGCGACACGCTGTTCCTGCATTCCGACGGCGTGCTGGAAGCCTGCGACCTGTCCCGGCAGGAGTTCGGGCAGGAGCGGCTGCTGGAGGCCCTGGCCGCGACGGCCGACCAGCCCGTCCAGGACATGCTGGACACGGTGCAGGCGGCGCTGCTGGACTTCTGCGACGGCGACCTGCGCGACGACGTGTCGATGCTGGCGGTGCGCGTGCTGCCGCCGTCCCTCGCATGATCGGGACGCGCCGCGACACGCCGACTATAAGCCTTTTCCGGGGGTATGTCCGGGTCCATGACGCCCACGGACAACCCCCACAACCCGCGCAACGAGACTGAGCACGAACGGCTCGACCGGCAGCTGATGGAACTGCTGCAAGGATTCCGGGTCGCGGTCACGGGCGTCCAGGTACTGTTCGCATTCCTGCTCACCGTCCCGTTCGCGCCGGGCTTCGACGACGTCGACGACGACGGCCGCTACATGTTCTACGTCGCGCTGTTCGCCGCCGCGCTCGCCTCGATCTGCTTCATCGCCCCGGTCACCCAGCACCGGATCCTGTTCCGGCTGAACCAGAAGCCGCTGCTGATCCGGCGCGCCAACCGGTTCGGCATCCTGGGCGCGATCGCGCTGGCGGTGGCGATCACCGCCGCCACCGCCCTCATCGTCAACACGCTGGTGTCGGACTCGGCCGCGATCCTCGTCGGCGCGGTCGTGGTGGTGCTGTGCGCCTGGGCGTGGTTCGTGCAGCCGCTGCTGACCCGCCGCGCGGCGCGGCGCGCGGCGGGCAACGGCGACGATCGGTAGGCGACCGTCCGGCGATCGGTCGGCGATCGGTCGCGATCGGTCGGCGAGCAGCGGGCGGTCAGTAGGCCTTGCCGAAGATCACGCGCTTGCCGTAGGCGGACGGCCGCCCGCACTTGACGCAGGCGCCGCTCTCCTCCGGCGCCTCGGCCGGGATGACCCGCGGGGTGGCGGCGGTGTCGGCCTTGATCTCGTCCTCGCACTCGGCGCGGCCGCAGTGGAACACCCGCGCCCAGCCGCCGTTCACCTGCTCGCCGAACGCGGCGAAGTCGTCCACCTCGGCGGTGTGCTCGTCGCGGAACGCCTCGGCCCGGGCCAGCAGGAACGACTGGAAGTCGGCCAGGATGCCCGGCAGCAGCTCGGGCACCTTCTCCAGCGGGATCTGCTCCTTGCCCTGGCCTTCCTGTACTTGCAGGCGGCGGACGACGGTGGCGACGCCGTTCTCCAGGTCGCGCATGCCCAGCTCGATCCGGACCGGGACGCCGCGCATCTCCCACTCGTTGAACTTGAAGCCCGGCGACAGCTGCGGCCGGTTGTCGTCCACGTGCACCCGGATGCCCATGGACTTGATCGCCGCGCCCAGCTTGCGGGCCTCCGCGGCGGTGTGCTCGCCCTGCTCCTTGCGCCCGATCGGCACGATCACGACCTGGTACGGCGCCAGCCGCGGCGGCAGCACCAGGCCCTGGTCGTCCCCATGGGTCATGATCACGCCGCCGATCATGCGGGTGCTCAGCCCCCAGGACGTGGTGTGGGCGAGCTGCAGCCTGCCGTCCTCGTCCTGGTACTGGATCTCGAAGGCCTTGGCGAAGTTGGTGCCGAGGTAGTGGGAGGTGCCCGACTGGAGGGCGCGGCCGTCCCGCATCATGCCCTCGATGGTGTACGTGCGCACCGCCCCGGCGAACCGCTCGCCCGGGGTCTTCTCCCCCGCCACCACCGGGATCGCGCACAGCTCGCGCGCCACCGACGCGTAGGCGTCCAGCGCCCACATCGTCTCGCGCATCGCGTCGGCCTCGTCGGCGTGCGCGGTGTGGCCCTCCTGCCAGAGGAACTCGGTGGTGCGCAGGAACATCCGGGGCCGCATCTCCCACCGGACGACGTTGGCCCACTGGTTGAGCAGCAGCGGCAGGTCGCGGTGCGAGTCGATCCACTTGGCCATGTACTCGCCGATGACCGTCTCGGAGGTGGGCCGCACGACCAGCGGCTCCTCCAGCTCCTTGCCGCCCGCGATGGTCACCACGGCCAGCTCGGGCGAGAAGCCCTCCACATGCTCGGCCTCGCGCTTGAGGTAGGACTCCGGGATGAACAGCGGGAACACGGCGTTGTCGTGCCCGGCCTCCTTGATCCGCCGGTCCAGGTCGGCCTGGAGCAGCTCCCAGACCCGGTATCCGTACGGTCGGATGACCATCGTGCCCCGCACCGGCCCGCGGTCGACGAGCTGCGCCTTGATGACCAGCTCGTTGTACCAGGCGGAGAAATCCTCGCTCTGCGGCGTCACACCTTCTCGACTCACGTCCCCGAGGGTACTCACTCCTGGCGGCCTGCCAGGACGCATTTCCCCCGGTCCCGCAATCTCGGCGCCCTCTCCTTACCGAGTGTGACCGGTGAGTTTGTCGTCGACGAGTTCGGCGAGCCTGATCTCGTAGACCGTGTACTCGTGGGTCTCGCCGTCGCGCTCGTAGGTCCTGACGCCGTCCCCGAAGCGCCGCCGGAGCGCCGCGAGCGCCGCCCCCACCTCGCCGGAGGCGGCGAGCGCCTCCGGCGGCATCCCCGCGAGCGCTTCGAGCAGCAGGCTGAAGCCCTCGCCGCCGGCGCAGTCGTCGCAGTCCTCGTCGGGGTCGTCGTGGACGTCGCATGCGACCTCGGGAGCCTCGGCCCGGCGCCGGACCTCGGCGGCGACGACGTCCGCCGTCTCCGGCAGCCCGATGGCCTGAAGGGTGACCTCCGCCTTGTGGCGGGTGTCCCGGTAGATCTCCCCGTCCTCCAGGATCGCGAGCAGGGTCGGCGTCGCGGGCGCCGCCGCCGGGCCGATCCACAGGAGCGCCGCCATCAGCCGGTACTTGGTCGTCTCGTCCCGCATCCACGTGCCGCCGTCCTGCCGAGCCGGGATCGGGAACGCCCGCAGCGCGTCATGCAGCGCCGGGACGGCGGCGGCGCCCCGTTCGGCCAGGGCCGCGGAGGTCAGCACGCCGAGGAAGTTCCCGATGCCGGGCAGGCTCGCGATCAGCTCCTCCGTCGTCGGCGCGGCCTCGCCGGTGAAGTGCTCCAGCAGCCTTCCGGCCGTTCCCGCCGAGGTGCCGTCCGGGCGGTCGAACATCCGGTAGAGCGCCGTGGTGGCGGCGTCCCGGTCGATCTCCGCCAGCGCGATCACGGCCGCCTCCCGGACCCCCGGATCGCCGGGCCGGGCGACCAGGGTCTCCAGCGCCCCGACCACCTCCGCGCGCGGGACCGCGGCTTTCCCCTCAAGGGCTCCGGGCCGCCCGAGGATGCGGGCCGCGCGCACGGCGGCCGGGCCGTCGGCCCAGTACGCGCGGACGTCCTCAAGGAGGATCTCGACGTCCAGCTCCGCGGCCGGACGGGACGGCCGGCCGACCCGATCGGGCACGAGCCCGCCGCCGCGGGACCGGGCGAGGATGTGCACCTGGCCGCCCGCCCCGCCGACCAGCCACCGCCGCCCGTCCGGCGTGCCGGCGGCGGCGGTGAGCGCCCACGGGTCCTCGTGGCCGTGGGGCACCGCGGGACGGTCCGCGGGCGCGGGCGCGAAACGGGCGAGCGGGCGGCGCGCGTGCATGCGCCACAGCGCCGCCGTCCCGTCCTGGGCCGCCGACAGCACCAGCCCGGCGAGGGGCGCGAGGGCGAGCGCCCGGACCCGGCCCTCGTGCGCCCGGACCCGTCCCAGCCGGTGGCCGGTGCGGGCGTCCCACCAGGTCAGGGAGCCGTCCCGGCCGCCGAGGACGACCAGCGGCGCGTCCGGAAACGCCGCGATCGCCGTGGGCCGCTCGTCCGGGGCGAACACGGAGACGGTCTCCCCCGAGGCGGCGTCGAGCACGGCCACGCCCTCCCGGCGCGGCGACACCACGAGCCGTCCCCGGTCACAGCCGCGCAGAAGCCACTGGCGGGCCGGTTCGCTCCACTTGCGGCCCCAGACCAGCACGGGGTCGGACCACCGGTCCGCGGGAGGCATGCGCCAGGCGGACACGCGGCCGTCCGCCTGACCCGTGATGATCAGGTCAGGGGCGGCCAGGGCCAGCGCGTCGAGCGTGCCGGACCACTGGAACCGGCCGTGCCACGAGCCGTCCAGCGCCCACCACCGCAGGTCACCGCCGTCGGCGACCATGGCCGACCGTCCGCCGTGCCCGAGGATCAGCGCGCCCGCGCGCATCTCCTCGCCCACCCGCCGCCATTCCAGGCGGCCGTCGGCCAGCGTCCAGCGGGAGGCGCCGCAACCGGCGGTGACCAGCTCCGCCTCACCGGTGAAGACGGCACCGGTGACCGGCCGGTCGCCGACACCGCCTACGGAGGCCCGCAGCGAGCCATAGCGCAGATCCCAGAACCGGACCTCGCCGGAGCGCGCGCCCGTCGCCCCCAGCGCCCCATCGGGCGAGATCGCCACCGCCGTCACGCGGTCGCCGTGGTCGCCGTCCGGCGGACGATAAAGATCATCATGACCGGGCATCACCGTGTGATACCACTGTGCCGGACGTTCTGTCGCCGTAATTTCGCCTGAAATGGGAGCCCGCCGATGCGCTGGTCGCAGGCCCATATCCCGACCCTCCGCGACGACCCCGCGGAGGCCGAGGCGCCGAGCCACCGCCTGCTGCTGCGGGCCGGGTACGTCCGGCAGCTCACCGCGGGCCACTACTCGCTGCTGCCGCTGGCGGTCCGGGTCCGCGCGAAGATCATCGACATCGTGCGGGACGAGATGGACCGCATCGGCGCGCAGGAGATGCTGCTGCCCGCCCTGCACCCGGCCGAGCCGTGGCGGCGCTCGGGCCGCTGGGAGCTGATGGGCCAGGAGATGTTCCGGCTCCGCGACCGCCGCGACGCCGACCTGGCGCTCGGCATGACGCACGAGGAGATCTTCGCGACGGTCGCGCGGGAGCTCGGCACCTACCGGCGGCTGCCGCAGCAGTGGTACCAGTTCCAGACCAAGTTCCGGGACGAGCCGCGCCCCAAGGGCGGCCTGCTGCGCACCCGCGAGTTCACCATGAAGGACGCCTACAGCTTCGACCTCGACCGGGCCGGGCTGGACGCCTCCTTCGAGGCCTACCACGGCGCGTACACGAGGATCTTCGAGCGTCTCGGCCTGCCCGTGCTGGCGGTGGAGGCGTCCAGCGGCACGATGGGCGGCGCCGACTCGACCGAGTTCATGTGCCCGGCCGAGACGGGCGAGGACGTGATCGTGCACAGCCCGGGATGCGGCTACGCGGCCAACGTCGAACGCGCGACCTCACGGCTGCCGCTGATCGACGACGGGCCGGGCGAGCCCGCGGCCGAGCCGTTCGACACGCCCGGCGTCCGCACGATCGAGGACCTCGCCCGCGACCACGCCGCCCCGGCCGACCGGCAGATCAAGACGCTCGTCTACCTGCTCGACGACCGGCTCACCCTGGTGCTGCTGCGCGGCGACCACCCGTTGAACGAGCAGAAGCTGGTGGACGCGACCGGCGCCACCGAGGTGCGCGCCGCCGACGCCGCGGATATCCGCGCGGCGCTGGGCGCGCTGCCGGGCAGCCTGGGCGCGGTCGGCGTCCGGAACCTGCCGGTGATCGCGGACGAGGCGCTGCGCGGCCGCCGCGCCATGTTCACCGGCGCCAACCGCGACGACGTGCACCTGCGCGGCGTGGACGTCGAGCGCGACATCGAGGTCGGGACCTGGGCCGACCTGCGCGAGGTGGGCGAGGGCGAGCCGTGCCCCCGCTGCGGCGAGCCGCTCCGGCTCACCCGCGCGATCGAGGTCGGGCACATCTTCAAGCTGGGCGACCGCTACGCCCGCGCGCTGGGCGCCGAGGTCCTGGACCCGGACGGGAAGCGGGTCCCGATCACGATGGGCAGCTACGGCATCGGCGTCGAGCGGGCGCTGGCGGCGATCGTGGAGGTGCACCACGACGACCGGGGGATCGTCTGGCCCGTCGCGGTCGCGCCGTACCAGGTGGCGGTCGTGGTGGCGCAGTCCAACGACGAGGCCACCGCCCAGGCCGGCGAGGCCCTCTACCGGGACCTGCTGGCCGCCGGCCTCGAGACGATCATCGACGACCGTCCCGAGCGCGCCGGGGTGAAGTTCCGCGACGCGGAGTTGACCGGCATCCCGTTCCGGCTCACCGTCGGCAAGCGCGGACTCGCCGAGGGAACGGTAGAGCTGACCCGCCGCGCAACCGGCGAGACCGAGAAGATCCCCCTTGACGCCGCGATCCCCCACCTCCGCCGCCTCCTCCCCTAGCGGACGGCCTATCGGACGCGGTGTCTCCCTTGATATCGAGGCCGCCGCCGGTCGGGTGCGAACGCGGTGATCGACGTGGCCAGCACCACTGCACTGCCCGTGACGAGCGTCCACACCAGAATCGCGACACCGCCACCCGCGCTCATGAAGACCACCGACGACGAGAGCGACTCGATCCCCCATCTGGTCTGCTTGACGGTCGGCTGGCCCCGTGTCGGACACAGGCCCCGCCACAGAGACGCGGCGGAGCCAGCCGCTGGTTTGCTGGGTAGCACGAGCACGTTGGACGGCACACCCGCCGCACGGCTAGATCTCGAACCACGAGAGCAGTCGCCCTTCGGCATCGACACTGTGCCCGGAACTCTTCGCCAACGCCTCCACTAGGAGAACACCCCTGCCATTGGCGCGAAGTGCGTCCTCCGCGCACCGCCTTGGCATGGTCTTCCCTCCGTCGTCCAGAACCTCGACCCGCAGCACGCGACCACTCGTCCTCAAGGTCAACGTGACCACTCCGCCATGACGCGAGTCGGAGTGGACGACGCTGTTGGTCACCGTTTCCGAGCTGAGCAGGACCGCGTCGTCCACCCGTTCGGCCTCGACAGGACAGTACGTTCCGATGATGTCGGCGACGAACCGCCGGAACACCCCCACGCTCGCGGTCTCCCCAGGCAGCGTGACCGCGCCCAGGACCCTCCCCTCCGCCGTTGCGGCGTCGCATCGCTTGCTCAAATCCCACCCTCCTGTGATCGTTCGGTGGCACACTGTTACCGTCAGACCAATTTGTTACCTAACAAGGTGGTTGCTAATAAATGAGCGCTTCGCTCGTGCTTCGACGCCGCCTCGCGGCCGAACTCCGCGCCCTCCGACTCGCCCATCAGCTGTCGCAGGATGAGGTCGCCCGGGAGCTCGACGTCTCCTCGAACAAGATCGTCCGGATCGAGAACGCTCAGAGCTCGGTCAGCACCAGCGACCTCAAGCAGTTGCTCTCGCTGTTCCAGGTGGACGCCGACACTCGGGACCGGCTGCTCGACCTGGGGCGGGACGCCCGCAAACGAGGCGGCTGGTGGTCCGCTTACCACGACCTCCTGCCCGGCCCATACGTTCAACTGGAAGCCGCGGCAGCCGAGATCCGCAACTACGAGCCGACCTTGCTGCCCGGTTTGCTACAGACGCCCGGGTACGTGCGGTCCCTGATGCACAGCACCGGCTCCGCGCTCGCCGTCGAGGAAGCGGAACGCCGCATTACCGCGCGACTCCAGCGTCAAGCGCGGCTGACCTCGGCCGACCCGCTCGTCCTGCACGCCCTCATCGATGAGGCCGCCCTATGGCGCACCGCGGGGCAGCCGCAGATCGCCGAAGATCAGTTTCGGCATCTCATTGAGATGGTGGCCCTGGACAATGTCCACCTGCGCGTGGTCCCGTACACGGCGGGCCTCTACCCCTCGGCCGGCTACCCGTTCGTGATCCTGGGTTTCCCGGAGCCCGTCGACCCGGACGTGGTCCTGGTGGAGAACCGGGCCGGGGAGCGCTACTTCGACAACGCCCAGGAAGTAGCAGGTTTCCACGCCGACTTCAGGCACATAACCGAGAGTTCCTTGTCGGAAAAGGCGACCCTTGTACTGCTTCGCAGGGCATTGTCCGAGACGATGGGGCGGTGACCTATGACATCAGCAGAGCCGTGTGGCGCAAGAGCAGCCGGTCCAACACCGCCGCGAACCAGTGCGTGGAGGTGGCCCGGCTGGGCTGCGTCGTCGCGGTCCGTGACTCGAAAGCCCCCGACCCGCCGCACCTGATCATGACGGCGGAGGCATGGGCGGCCCTGGTTGGACGGATACGTGGGCGCGCTGTACAAGGACGCGAGGGCTTGGCGCTCAGCGCGCAGGAATCCAACGTTCGACTCTCCACGTGGGTGCCCTGCCCGGACGCGGCGCGCTGCCACTGAGCCTGACCTGTAACGATCGGCTACTGGACGCCCTCACCTGCCTCGCACCAGAACCCACGCTTGTACGCTCCGTGACGGCCTGCCGCAGATGTCAGCCCGGTCTGCGACACTGGTGACGCTGAGCTGCGGCGCTGCCAGGGCGGAGACGGTGTGAAGCGCCCTGTTCTGCGGTAACGCGCCGGCGCACGTTCTCGCACCGCGTTGTCCCTCACGCTCCGACCCCACGCCGCCCTGTCCGCGAGTTCCGAAAGGCGCCTGCTCCGCGTCACCATTCTCCCGATTTTCGTTCGCAAGGTGTTCTGCGACAATCGGGGTCCACCCAGAGTCCCTGCGACGACCGTCTCAAGAGCAGCACCCGACGACAGCGCGAGAGGCTGATAATGGCTCGGTGGAGCGACTACACGACTGGTGAGCGCATCAAGATCCTGCGTGGGCCGGGCCTGACCCAGGAGCGCCTGGCCGCAGCTGCAGGCCTGTCGGTGGAGACGATCCGCAAGGCCGAACGGGACCGTGGTGTCGGGCTGCCGTCGCTGCTGCGGATCTCGGCAGCGCTGCACACCGATGTGTCGGTGGTGCTCGGCCAGCAGGAGCCGCGACGGGCGATGCGCCGAGACGACCGGGCGATGCTGCGGAAGCTGTCACGGGCTGTGCACGACACCGCCGCTGGCATCGGCATCAACGACGAGCCGCCGCCCGCAGCGGAGATCACCGCCGGGTTGAGAACCGCATGGGACCGGTACCGGTCCGGTGAGTTCGCCGTCGCCGGCGGCATGGTCACCCTCTCGATCGGCCAGGCCGCCGCCGCGATGCACGCCGCCCCTGCAGACGAGCAGAGCGCGGGGGCGGTGGTGATGGCCGATGGGTATCGGCTGGCAGCCTATGTCGCCAATCAGTTCGGCGCCCGGGACCTGGCCTATGCCGCGATCGGGCACGCCCAGGCGCAGGCCGACCTGGCGGCAGACCCGGTCCGGGCCGCGATGGTCGCCTCCGGCCGGTCGTGGATCTACCTGCGCGACTCTCGTTTGGAGCAGGCGGCGGCCACCGCTGAACGCTCTTACCAGATGATTCAACCCGGGTATGGGGACCGGGACCCGGGCCTTTTGGCGACCTACGGCTGGCACGTGATATTCGCCGCCGTCGTCGCCGCCCGCGAGGGCAACCTCGCCCGCGCCGACGACCTGCTCTCGCAGGGGCACGCGGTCGCCGCCCGGCTCGGCCGGGACGTGTCGGTCAACGGGACTGCGTTCGGGCCCGTCACCGTCCGGGCTCAGGCGGTGGGGATCTACGCGTCTACCGGACGGCCCGGCAAGGCCCTGGAAACGTTCGCCGCGATCGGCGAACAGTCCGCGCTCACCACCTCCTCGCGCAACCGGCTGATGCTCGACGTCGCGCTCGCCCAATGCGACACCCGGCAGTGGGACGCCTCCCTCGACACGCTCCTCCAGGTGTGCACCGCGCACCCGGACTGGGCACGTCACCAGGCCCTGCCGGACGTGATCGCTCGCCGTGCCGGGCACGCCAACCCCACCGCCTCGCGGTACCGCAAGCTCGCCGCGATCCTGGAAACGTCCCAAACTCTGCGCTGAGCGGGCCGTTTCGGTAGACGGCCCGGTAACCGGCACGCGGCGTATCACTCTTACGCACGGTAGTCATCGGACCGGTACGTGACGTGCATTCACCTTCGCGGGCGCCCGATGCACCCTGAGGGGCATGCCGAACACGCCGCCCTCCGCAGCCACACCCTGGGCCGGTCACCGATGACCTGCACGCCCAGGGAGCCGCCTGCCCGGTGCCCGAGCCGCGAGCCCCCCGCCGGGAGGCCCGGACCGGCCGAAAGACGGCTCGCCGGTGCCGCTGGCCTAGTTCAGCCAGCGTCGGTGAGTCCGCCGCCCGGGTCGGCCAGACTGAGCCGCGCATCGCCTCGGCCCGGCCCGGCAGGGCTGGCCGGGCCGGGGCTGGCTGAACACGACGAACCACCTCAGGAGGGCTCTCCCGTGATGACAGCGCACAGTGACCGGATCGCCGAGGCGCGGGGAGGCGTGTCGTGAGCGTCGACACCGCGAGCCGCGCCGACCGGGCCGAGGAACTCCGCAACGCCCTGGTCGACACGATCATCGCCGACCACGCGGACAAGGGCCTGGTGATGCCCGCCGATGTGGAGCGGGCGATGCGGACGGTTCCCCGCGAGGTGTTCACTCCGGGCGTCCCGCTGGAGAAGGCGTACGAGAACACTGCGGTCGTCACCAAGCGGCGCGGTGAGGAGACCACCAGTTCGGTGTCGGCGCCGTACCTGATCGCGGAGATGCTCGGTCAGGCAGCGGACACGCTCGGCAACCTGGAAGGCCGCGACGTTCTGGAGGTAGGTAGCGGCGGCTACAACGCCTCGCTGCTGGCCGAGCTCGTCGGCGCGTCGGGGTCGGTCACGACCATCGACATCGACCCTGAGGTGACCGATCGAGCGGCAGCCTGCCTGAAGACGGCGGGCTACAACAATGTCACCGTCGTGTGCGCGGACGCCGAGCACCCGGTTGAGTCGGGCCGCCGCTACGACCTGATCATCGTCACCGCAGGGGCCTGGGACATCCCGCCCCCGTGGCGCGAGCAGCTCACCGATGATGGTGTGCTCGTCGTCCCGCTGCGTACGTGGGGGATGACCCGATCGTGGGCGCTGCGACGCTCCGGGGACCGGCTGGTCAGCCACAGCCACCGCCAGTGCGGGTTCGTCCCCATGCAGGGCGACGGCTCCCACCAGATGCGGTACGTCGACATCGCCCACGGTGTTCACCTGCGGCTCGATGAGGGGCAGCAGATCGACCCCGCCGTGGTCGCCGGCCTCCTCACCCAGCCCCGCGAACAGGCGTGGGCCGGGGTGAGCCTGCCGCCCCGCACCGTGCTGTCCGACCTGGACCTGTGGCTGGCCACCCGCCTCACCCGCGAGGCGGGCGAGTTCGTGGTCCTGACGGCGCAGGAGGCGGCCGTCGAGTCCGGCATCGTCGCGCCGTCGTGGCGGTTCGGGGCCCCCGCCACCCTCGATGAGGGCGCATTCTCCTACCGGTCGGCGCTGAGCTGGACCGGCAGGATGTTCGATCTCGGCGCAACCGCCCACGGGCCCGAGGCCGCCGCAGCGGCCGGGCGGATGGTCGAGCACATGCGCGCATGGCTGGACGCCGGTAGCCCGCCTCCGGCGCTGCACATCAGCCCGGCGCGTATTCCCGACGGCGACCTGCCGGACGGGACCGCCCTGGACAAGCGGCACAGCCGCATCGTCCTTACCTTCGCCTGATGAGAAGGGGAACAATGGAGCACGACGAGCAGTACGACCTGGACATCCGGTTGGTCGACTCCGGGAACGCCGCGAGCGGCTACGCCACCAGCACCGACGACAACTGCGGCTCGGGCAACACCGGCTCGAACGCATGCACCACCAGCCCGGACGGCCGCTGACACCCCGCCCCAACCCTGCCGGGTCCGGCCCCGAGCATCGGGGCCGGACCCGGCCTCGCTTCTCCTGCAACCCCTTTCGGCCAACCTTCCCGAGGGCGGTGAACCACCATGTTCCACGCGGCGGGCGCGGCGTTGATCAGAGCCGCCGCCTACCCCCATGATCTGCCCCTGCCCGCCTGGCCCGACCTGGCCACCGACCAGCCCGCCGACCGGCACGGCGAGTGGCTGGGGTGGCTGCGGGAGGCGTGGACGCTGCCGGGGTTCGCGGCCGCCGTCACGCCCGCCGCACCCGATTTGGCCGCTCAGATCACCCGTGCTCTGGGCGGGGAGCCTGTTGCGACGCGCCGACTACGGCGCCTGGTGGAGTCCACGGTCCGGTATCTGCTCAGGTGGACGACCCGCGCGACCCCGTTCGGCCATTTCGCCGGTGTGGCCCCGGTCGACCTCGGCCCGCGCGCGGTGGTCCGCTGGAGCGGGCGGCACCGTGCCGTGGCCCGTCCCGACGACCGTTTCATCGCCGAGCACGCCGCGTCGGCCGAGCGCGACCTGCGGGTCCTGCGCGGGGTCGCGGTGATGACGAACTCCCTCGGGTACGCCCGTGGCGGGGTGTGGGTGCTGCCGTGTGCCCGTGCCGAGGACGGCCGGGTGTGGGATGTCGAGATCGATCTGACCGATCCGGTGCGGGTGGCGGTCGAGACGGCCAGGTCCGCGGTCGCGTTCGGGGACCTGGCCGACAGGGTGGCCGACACGCTCAGCGGCGGCAGTGGGGAGGCCGAGCGGCTGCTGGCCGCACTGGTGAACGCGGGGGTGCTGCTGTCGCAGGTCCGGCCGCCGATGACCGCGGCCGACCCGGTCGCGCACCTGGCACGCCACACTGCGCGCCACATCGAGGTGCCCGATCCCGGCGACCGGATCGCGGTCGACCTGCGGGTCGGCTGCTCGGTGACGCTGCCCCCTGCGGTGATCTCCGCGGCGGAGGATGCGGCCGGTGCGCTCTGCGCCGTGGCGCCGCGCCTGCCGGGCTGGGCCGCCTACCATCGCGCGTTCATCGAACGGTGGGGTCCGGGCGCTGCCGTGCCGCTGCGCGAGGTCCTGCACGTCCTGGGGTTCCCCGCCGGGTACCGGGGCTCACCCCGCCGTGATCCGGCGGGCTTCACCGCCCGCGATGCGTTGCTGGCCGAGCTGGCCCAGCGGTCGGCCCTGGACGGTTGCGCTGAGGTCGTGCTCGATGACGATCTGGTCGCCTCGCTGCGCGGTGACGATGACCGGCCACCGATCCCGCACACCGAACTGCGGTTCACCCTCGCCGCCCCGACACCGACCGATCTCGACCGGGGCGCGTTCACCTTGACCGTGGTGAGCGGCGCCCGCCACGCGGGGGTCGCGGCAGCCCGGTTCCTGCACCTGCTCACCCCCGGCGAGCTGGAGCGTTTCCACGGCGTCTACACGGGCCTGCCTGCCGCCATGCCCGGCGCGGACATCGTGCAGCTGTCCGGGCCTCCGCTCCAAGCCCGGCTGGCCATCCTCGCCCGCGCCCCCAAGCTGCTGCCTGTCCTGCCCGTCGGCGACTTCCACCCCGACCCGCGATGGACGCTTGCGGACCTGGCGGTGGCCGGTGACGGTCACCGGTTGTGGCTGGTGTCGGCCACCACCGGGCGGCCGGTCGAACCGCTACTGCTCAACTGCGTGGTGCTGCCGACCGCCCAGCAGCCGCTTGTCCGGTTCCTGACCGAGATCTGGACGGCGTGGACGGCCCCGTGCGCCAGGTTCGACTGGGGGCACGCCCGCGGCCTGCCGTTCCTGCCGAGGGTTCGGCGGGGCCGCTGCATCCTGCACCCGGCCCGCTGGAGCATCCTCGCGTCCGCGCTGCCCGGCCGTGCCGCGCCGTGGCCGCGGTGGACGGCCGCCTGGCAGCGGCACCGCGAGCGGCACCGGGTGCCGCGTGGGGTGCTGATCAGCCGGCAACGTGGATTCGACGATGTGCGGCTGCGTCTGGACCTAGACGAAAACGCCCACCTCGCGGTGCTGCGCAGCCACCTGGACCGGCACGGCGGCGCCCACCTCACCGAGGCCGACGAACCGTCCGGCTGGATCGGCGGCCGCCCGGCCGAAATCCTGCTCACCCTCACAACCGAGCCGCCGCCAGGCCGGGCACCGGCCCGGCCTGCCCGTCCTGCCCGTCCCGCCAGCACCGTCCAGCACCTGCCCGGGCGGTCGCGGTGGCTGGACGCCCGCCTGTTCGGCCGATCTCAGGACATCCTCACCGGCGTCCTCGCGCGCCTCCCCGACCTTGGCACAGGCTGGTGGTTCCTGCGCTATTGCGCCCCACAATCCCACCTTCGGCTACGGGTTCCGCTGCGCGACGGCGACTTCGCCGACGCCGCCGGTGATCTGGCCGGGTGGGCGGAGCGGCTGTCGGGCGACGGCCTGGTGACCGATTACACCCTTGCGACCTACCGGCCCGAGACCCGCCATGGAAGCGGGCCGACCCTCACCGCGGCCGAGGCGGTCTTCGCCGCCGACTCCCGCGCCGTCCTCCAGCGACTGTCGGGCGACCGCCAGGCCGCCACCGCCGCCGGGATGATCACCATCGCTCACGGATTCACCGGCAGCGAGGGCCTGCGGTGGCTCGTCGATCACGTGCCGCACCGCGGCGGCCCGCGCCTGGACCCCGCCCAGCTCGCCCGCGCCCGCGCCCGCGCCCCCTACCCGGACGACGGCCCGGACACGCAGTTGGCCACAGAGCTGGCCGCAGCGCTGGCCACGTACCGGACCCTCGCCGACCGGGACGGACTGGACACCGACCAGGTGCTGGCCGACCTGCTGCACCTGCACCACGCCCGCATGATCGGCGTCGACACCGCATCCGAGAGGCACTGCCTGCGCCTGGCCCGCGCTGTCGCTCACACCGACCTCCACCACCAGCAGCAAGGCATCAAGAGCGAGACCTCAGGGAGCCAGACGACATGAGCAAGGGGCAGGACCTTGCCGAGGGAGCCCTGGGCGTCGCACTGCTCCGCCTGGAAACCGGCAACTGGGCAGCGGCATACACGGCGCTGGAGGAGGCCGTGTACGGCGGCGTCAGCGTCGCGTCCGGGGCCAGCCTCTACTACGGCGCTCCCGCCCTGGCGTTCGTCCTCGCCAGCTCCGACCGGCCAGCCCTGGGCCGTGCCAAAGCCATCGCCGCCGCGGGGACCGCGACGATCGTGCGTCACCGCCTGGAGGCCGCACACGCCCGCATCGACCGACGCCAGCGGCCGACCTACACCGAGTTCGACCTCATCAGCGGGCTGACCGGACTCGGCGTCGTACTGCGCCGCATCGGCGCCCTCGACCTGCTCCGCGAAGTGCTGACCTACCTGGTCCGGCTCACCGATCCCCTCGACGGACTCCCCGGCTGGTGGTGCCCGACCGGCCCCAACCGCGACAAACCCGGCCCCGCCGGAGGCCACAGCAACCACGGAATGGCCCACGGGATCACCGGACCGCTCGCCCTGATGGCACTGACGATGAGCGACGGCGTCCACGTCGACGGGCAGCCGGCGGCGATCACCTGCATCTGCCAGTGGCTGGACCTTTGGGAACAGCGGACCACCGGCGGCGGCGCCTGGTGGCCGCAGATCATCACCCTTGATGAGATGCGCCGCGACGACACCAGCCAGCCGCGCCCGCTACGACCGTCCTGGTGCTACGGAACCCCCGGCGTCACCCGCGCCCAGCAGCTCGCCGCCCGCGCGCTCGGCGACACCGCCCGCCAGCGCACGGCCGAGACCGCGTTCGCCGCATGCGCACACGACCCCGAGCAGATCGCCCGCCTCACAAGCCGCGGCCTCTGCCACGGAACCGGCGGACTCCTGGCGGCCGGACGGCGGATCGCCGCCGACGCCCTCACCCCGATCCCCATCCCGCAACTGCTGGACCTGCATCGCCACGCCCACGCCGAACCCGGCGAACCACCCGGCTTCCTCAACGGAACGGCGGGCGCCGACCTGACCACCGCCGGGATCGCGACATCCTGGGACGCCTGCCTGCTGCTCTGCTGACGAAAGGCCAAACAAGTACCGTGGAGACCTCCGATGAAACCCGCTGGGTGCAGGCGAACATCGCCTTCCCCGGCCAGGACGCTCGCGAGCGGGAACAGCGCGCCGTCGGCCACCTGATCCGGGTTCTCCCCGTCTCCGAGGCCAACGGCCTCATCACTTCGTGGTTCTTCATCCGCAAGGGCCGCTGGCGCGTCCGCTACCTCCCCGCCGAAACCGGCAGCCGCCCGGGCCACCGAGATGGCTGCCGTCTGCATTCCCAGCTCACCCAGGGCCTCTCCTGTACTAGCGATATCTACGAGCCCGAGGTCCACGCCTTCGGCGGCCACGCCAGCATGGACACCGCGCACACCCTGTTCCACGCCGACAGCCGCCACCTGCTCACCTTCCTCGCAGGCGCCCCCACCGACCGGAGGGAACGGTCACTGATCCTCTGCGCCGCCTTCATGCGGGCCGCGGGCCTGGACGTCGGTGAGCAAGGCGACGTATGGGCACGAGTCGCCGAGCAACGTTCCGCCCTGCGCGGCGAACTACCCGCCCCACCGACATGGGCCTCGTTCACCGGCGATGTCCAGCGGCTCCTCCACGGCAACGCCCGGCCCGGCGGCATCGCCGACGAGTGGCTCACCGCGTTTGAGGAGGCGGGCAGGCAACTGAGAGTCCTGCGAGAAAATGGCCAGCTCACACGAGGAATCCGCGCCGTGGCCGCCCATCACGTGATCTTCCATTGGAACCGGATCGGCATCCCCGGCTCCGCACAGGCGGTACTCGCACAGGCCGCAAAGGAAGCGATCTTCGGGGCTCCCCGCTGACCCGGCTGACCTGCCCCCTGCAGCAGGGTGGGTCCTGACCGGCAGCCGTCCTGAGAACCCGAATCAGTGCAGGTCAGCGATATTCGACCGAAATTTCCCCGAGACTAGGGCAATCCCGATGGGCGCGCTGCGGGAAGCCTCGCCGAAAACCGGTTGCCTTCGTCGCTTCGGGGTTCGCAGACTCGGGGGTCGGGTCTCGTGGGGGGAGCGGCGTGGGGCATATCGAGGTCGGCCATGTGGGGCACGTCCTGCCCGACGGGCGGGTGCTGCTCGACGACGTCTCGTTCCGGATCGGGGACGGGGTGACCGCGGCCCTGGTCGGGCCCAACGGGGCGGGCAAGACGACACTGATGCGGATGATCGCCGGTGATCTGGCGCCGCAGGACGGGTCGGTCTCCTTCAGTGGCGGTCTCGGGGTGATGCGGCAGTTCGTCGGGAACGTCCGCGACGACTCCTCCGTCCAGGACCTGCTCCTCTCGACGGCTGCGCCGCGGCTGCGCGAGACGGCGGCCGGGGTGGAGGCCGCGGAGCTGGCGATGGTCGAGCGCGACGACGAGCCGAGCCAGCTGCGCTACGCGAACGCGCTCGCGGCCTGGGGCGACGCGGGCGGTTACGAGGCCGAGGTGCTCTGGGACGCCTGCACCGTCGCGGCGCTGGGCGTGCCGTTCGAGAGGTGCCGGTACCGGCGGGTGGCGACCCTGTCGGGCGGGGAGCAGAAGCGGCTCGTCTTGGAGGCGCTGCTGCGCGGCCCCGACGAGGTGCTGCTGCTGGACGAGCCGGACAACTACCTGGACGTGCCCGGCAAACGCTGGCTGGAAGAGCGGCTGCGGGAGACGCCCAAGACCGTTCTGCTCGTCTCGCACGACCGCGAGCTGCTGGACCGCGCCGCCGAACGGATCGTCACGGTGGAGGCCGGGAAGGTGTGGGTGCACGGCGGCCGGTTCGCCACGTATGCCCAGGCCAGGCGGGACCGCAACGAGCGGCTGGAGGAGCTGCGGCGGCGCTGGGACGAGGAGCACGCCAAGCTGAAACGGCTGGTCACCACCCTCAAGCAGAAGGCGGCGTTCAACGACGACATGGCCTCCCGGTACAGGGCGGCGCAGACGCGGCTGCGGAGGTTCGAGGAGGCGGGCCCGCCGGAGGTCCCGCCGCGGGACCAGTCGCTCAAGATGCGGCTGCGCGGCGGCCGGACCGGTAAGCGCGCGGTGATCTGCGAGGGGCTGGAGCTGACCGGGCTGATGCGGCCGTTCGACGCCGAGGTCTGGTACGGGGAGCGGGTGGCCGTGCTGGGCTCCAACGGGTCCGGGAAGTCGCACTTCCTGCGGCTGCTGGCCGGCGAGGACGTCGCGCACACGGGGGTGGCGCGGCTGGGGGCGCGAGTCGTGCCGGGGCTGTTCGCGCAGACGCACGCCCGGCCCGACCTGGAGGGCCGGACGCCGTGCGAGATCGTGATGACCGAGCATGCCCGGTTGCGGAACGAGGCGATGTCGGCGCTGGCCCGCTACGAGTTGCAGGTGTGCGCCGAGCAGCCGTTCGAGACGCTGTCGGGGGGCCAGCAGGCGCGGCTGCAGATTCTGCTGCTGGAGCTGGGCGGGGCGACGCTGCTGCTCCTGGACGAGCCGACCGACAACCTCGACCTGGCCAGCGCCGAGGCGTTGCAGGAGGGGCTGGAGTCGTACGAGGGCACGGTCCTGGCCGTCACCCACGACCGCTGGTTCGCGCGGTCGTTCGACCGGTTCCTGGTCTTCGGGGCCGACGGAGCGGTGTACGAGGCTCCCGAACCGGTCTGGGACGAGTCACGGGTGGTCCGCGCCCGCTGATGCGGGTCGAAGGGTTCGGGGGGTCAGAGGGTGAGGTCGAAGGTGATCTTGACGTCGTCGGCCAGTTTGAGGGCGCCGAAGAAGGCCGAGTAGGGCTTGATGCCCCAGCGGGTCTGCCTGACGGTGGCCTCGCCCCGGATGCGGGCGCCCTCGGCGCGGGCCCGTACGGTCAGCGGCTCGGTGCGGCCGGCGACCGTCAGGCGGCCCTCGACGGTGAACTCGGCCGCCGAGCCGGCGGCGGTGGAGGCGGTGAAGGTGATCTCGGGGTGGCGGGCGGCGTCGAGCACCTTGCGGAGGTTCTTGGTGATCTCGGCGCGGTCCTGGTCGGACAGCGGCAGCACACCGCCGGTGCCCTCCCGCACCTCCAGGCCCTCCACCGGCACGGTCACCTCGGCCGAGGCGCCCTCGGCGGACGCGGCGTCCGGGACCGTGGCGGCGTCCCCGGGCAGCGTCAGCGTGCCCGACCAGCGGGCGGCCTCGATCGTGAGGTCGTGCCCGGCCCGCCGGCCGAGCCCGCTCCGCCCGGTGTTGATCAGCAGCCGCCCGCGCTCGGGGCCCAGCTCGATCGTCGCCATGGCGCCACCCTAGACGGGAACCTCGGATTCAGCGGGCACGGGCGCCCTCCCGGAGGCGTTCGGGATCCACCTCGCGTTCGGGGGAGCGGCGAAGGTACTCGGTTTCGAAAGCGTTCATCCGGTGGGTGTGCTCGGCGAGCGCCTGGTCGGCCGCGTGGCGCAGGGCGTCCATCCGCGTCTCGTACAGGTGCCCCAGTTCGCGCATGAGGTCGTCGTCGCTGAGCTGGGCGGGATCGACTCCGTTCGACATGGTCCCCTCGTACCCGGTCCGGCGGTGCGAAACATGCCCTTGCGCCCCAACGTTCACCTACCTAGCGTTTGCTACATGACCGAATTGCCGGCCGACTTCCCGCACGCGCACTTCTCCGCCGGGCACCCGCACGCCCTCTACGAGCGGCTCCACGCGGCCGGCCGGCCCGTCCGGCACCCCGCCGGGGGCTACTGGGTCGTCGGGACGTACGCGGAGGCCCGCTCCGTGCTCGCCCGGCCCGAGCTGTTCCGCTCCCGCGACGGCATCCTGCTGGGCGAGACCTCCGGCACCTACGCGGCACCGCCGACGATCACCCACACCGACCCGCCCGACCACACCCGCTACCGCGGGCTCGTGGCCCCCGCCTTCCGCCCCTCCGTGCTGCGCGGGCTGGAAGGGGACGTGCGGGCCCGCATCCGGGCGCTGCTGGACGACCTGCGGCCCGGCCGCCCCTTCGACGCGGTCGCGGAGCTGGCCGTGCCGCTGCCCCTCCAGGTGATCTGCCTGCTGCTGGGCATCCCCGAGGACGACTGGGCCCGTTTCCACCGCTGGTCGGAGGCCATCGTGCCGGGCGCCGTCGACGATCTGCCGGAGGACGAGCGCGCCGCGCTCCGCAACGAGTGCGGCGCCTACCTGCTCGGCACCGCCCACGAGCGCCGCGAGGCCGCCCGCACCGGCGCCGGGCCGGCCGGCGACGTGATCACCCAGCTGGCGCTGGCCGAACTGGACGGCGACCGGCTCACCGACCTGGAGCTGGTGATGTTCCTGATCCAGCTGCTGGTGGCCGGGAACGAGACCACCCGGCACGCCATCTCCGGCGGCCTGCACGCCCTGGCCGCCGACCCGGCGCAGTGGTCCGTCCTGCGCGCCCGCCACCCGGACCCCGCCCTCATGGCCACCGCGGTCGAAGAGATCCTGCGCTGGACGTCCCCGGTCGTCTACTTCATGCGGACCGCCGCCGAAACGGTCACGCTGGGCGGCGCGGAGATCGCCGCCGGCGACCGCCTCATGATCCTGTACGGGGCGGCGGGCCGCGACCCCGCGGCCTACGGCCCGGACGCGGGCGCCTTCGACATCGCCCGGCGGCCCGAGGCGACCGGGCTCGCCTTCGGCTTCGGCCCGCACTTCTGCCTGGGCGCGGCGCTGGCCCGGATGGAGATCAGAATGCTCCTGGAGGAGATCCTGGACCGCGGCCACACCGGCGTCGAGATCGCCGGGGAGGCCGTCCACAACGGGTCCACCGTCGTCACCGGCCTGCGCCGCTGCCCCCTCGCCTTGGCGGCGTAGGCGGGCAGAAGATCGCCAGCGCGCCGGGCCGCTTCCCGATCCGGACCGCCCGCGGCAGCGGGGTCAGCTCGCCGTCGCGGGCCACCCGCAGCCCGCCCGCGGGCGCGACCAGGTCCAGCGTGCCGGAGTGCCACGCCCGGTAGCCGGGCATCACGTGCAGATGACCGGCCAGAACGGCGGCGAGCGCCCGCAGCCTCGGCACCCGCTCACCGGTGGTGACCAGGCGGATGTCCAGCTGACCGTCGTCCAGGTGGCGGCGCCAGGTGGGCGTGGGGCCGCGCGAGCCGTACATGCAGTTGCCCACGAAGCCCAGCCAGACCCGGCGGGGCCGCCCGTTCACCAGCAGCGGCAGCGGCCGGGAGTGCCGGAACGTGCGCGCCGCCGCGACCGCCAGCGCCGGCCACTTGCCCAGCCGGCCCTCCAGCCGCTCGCGCCGCTCCACCAGCTCGGTGTAGGCGCCCAGCCCGGTCGTGTTGAGGAAGACCAGCTCCTCCTCCCCGCCCTCGGCGCCGTCCCCCGCCGGGGTGATCACCCCGACGTCGACCCGGCCGAGCCGCCCGCCCCGGTAGGCGGCCACCGCGTCCGCCGCCGTCTCGATGCCCAGCGCCCGCGCGAAGTGGTCGAACGTCCCGCCCGGCACGGTCAGCAGCGGGACGTCGTTCTCCAGCGCCGCCCGCGCGCCCGCGTTGACCGTCCCGTCACCGCCGATCACCCCGAGCACCTCGGCCCGGGCCGCCGCCTCGCCGAGGGCCTTGTCGACGTCCTCGTCCGGGCCCAGCCAGACGATCGAGGCCGCGGGCAGCTCCCGCTGCAGCACGCTCACCGCGGACTCGGTGGCGCTGCGCAGGATCGGCACCTCCGCGCCGCCCTCGACGGCGCCCTCGGCGCCGGCACCCTCGTTGACCACCACCACGATCCCCTGCCCGTCACCGGTGATCATCACCTTCTCGGTGGCGGTACGGGTGACGCGCGCGACCGGCGGCCGGGCCGGCCAGACCAGCCGGGTGCCGAGGGCCGCCAGCACCCCGATCCCGACCCCGGCCAGCACGTCCCCCGGATAGTGGGCGCCGGTGTAGACCCGCGCGAACGCCACCGCGCTCGCGGTGACCGCGACCGGGACGGCGACCGCCCGCGGCGCCTCCATCGCCACACCCGTCGCGAACGCCGCCGCCGAGGCCGAGTGCCCGGAGGGGAAGGCGTGCGAGGTCGGCAGCTTCCACCGGATGCGGATCGGCGGCACCAGGTCGACCACCGGGCGCGCCCGCCGGAACGCCTGCTTGCCCAGCACGTTCACCACCGGGCTCGCGACCGCGATCCCGATCGACCCGCGCAGCGCCGCGCGCCGCAGCCGGGCCCGCCGGGTCAGCCCCATCGCGCCCGCCGCCGTGAACCACAGCACGCCGTGGTCGGCGGCGCGCGACAGGCGGGGCAGCACGTACTCCAGCCCGGGCAGGTGGGCCGCGGCGACCCGGTCGAACGCGCGGCGGTCGAGCCGTCCCAGCTTGCGCAGCGGGCCCTTGCGGTAGACGGACGGGGTGCGCGGGCGGTGCGCGGCGGTGCGCGGGCGGCCGGCGATGCGCGGGCGGCGCGCCCCGCCGCGCCGCCGGGCGGACGCCGCGTAACGAGATGCCAACACTACGCTGGGTATCGGTGTGCGTCGCTCTTGGTGATCGACATGCATGTCGGGGGTATCCCCTGGAGGTCGGACATGATTCCCCAAAGATCTCAAATCAGCGGTCACATATGGGCGAACGTCCCTCACATATGGTGGACTGCAATAGGCTTCCCGGCATGAGTCACCCGGAACGGCTCAGCGCCTCGGGTGGCGAGCCGGTCGGCACGATCGCGGAGCCTCCTCATATGAACGGACGGAGCAGCGAGTCGCTGGCCGAGTTCGCCGCACGCCACGGCCTGACCCAGAGTGCGGCGCGCCCCTCGCCGCGCAGGTACATCCAGGAACTGTGGCAGCGCCGCACGTTCATCTGGGCGTTCGCCTCCGCCAAGACCACCGCGACCTACACCAGCTCCCGGCTCGGCCAGCTGTGGCAGGTCCTCACCCCCCTCCTCAACGCCGGCGTCTACTACCTGATCTTCGGCGTCCTGATCGGCACCAACCGCGGGATCGACAACTACACCGCCTTCCTGATCACGGGCGTCTTCGTCTTCACCTTCACCCAGCGTTCGCTGACGGCGGGCGCCCGGTCGATCGGCAACAACCTGTCGCTGATCCGCGCCCTGCACTTCCCGCGCGCCTCGCTGCCGTTCGCGCACGTTCTGATGGAGCTGCAACAGCTGCTGATCTCCATGGCGGTGCTGCTGGTGATCGTGGTGGCCACCGGTGAGCCGATCACCTGGCACTGGCTGCTGATGGTGCCGGTGCTGGCGCTCCAGCTGATGTTCAACACCGGCATCAGCCTGGCCATCGCCCGGCTGGGCGCCTTCGTCCGGGACGTGCAGCAGCTCCTGCCGTTCATCACCCGGTCCTGGCTCTACTTCTCCGGGATCTTCTTCCTGATCCCGGACATGGGCCGCAAGTTCGCCGACAAGGGCTACGCCTGGGTCGGCACGATCCTGGAGGCCAACCCGGCGTCGGTGTTCCTGGAGCTGATGCGCGCGGCCCTGCTCACCAGCTTCCGCAAGGACGTCCAGCCCTACGGCGTCGACTTCGGCAGGCTGTGGCTCTACGCGGTCGTGTGGGCCGTGATCGCCTTCATCGGGGGTTTCTGGTACTTCTACCGTGCGGAGGAGAGGTACGGCCGTGGCTAAGGCGCTCAAGGAGAAGCCCGCGGTGACCGGAGCGACATCCCAGCCGGAGGTGGTCATCGACCCCACCCGGGAGCCGATCGTGGTCGTCGACGGCCTGCACATCGTCTACCGCGTCTACAGCGGCGGCGGGGGCAAGGGCACCGCCGCCAGCGCGCTGCTGCGCATCGTCAAGCGGGAGAACCGCCCGCAGATGAAGGAGGTCCACGCCGTCCGCGGGGTGTCCTTCATCGCCTACCGGGGCGACGCGATCGGCGTGATCGGCACCAACGGGTCCGGCAAGTCCACCCTGCTGAAGGCGATCGCCGGGCTGCTGCCCCCGGCCCGCGGCGGCGTCTACACCGACGGGCAGCCCTCGCTGCTGGGCGTGAACGCGGCCCTGATGCGCGACCTGTCCGGCTCCCGCAACATCGTGCTGGGCTGCCTGGCCATGGGCCTCACCCAGGAGGAGACCAAGGCCAGGTACGACGAGATCGTCAAGTTCGCCGATCTCAAGAAGGGCTTCATCGACTACCCGATGTCGACGTACTCGTCGGGGATGGGCGCCCGGCTGCGGTTCGCGATCGCCGCGGCCCGCACCCACGACGTGCTGCTCATCGACGAGGCCCTGGCCACCGGCGACGCCAAGTTCAAGAAGCGCAGCAAGGAGAAGATCGACGAGCTGCGCAGGGACGCCGGCGCGGTGTTCCTGGTCGCGCACAACCTGGACGTGATCGAGGAGACCTGCAACCGGGTCATCTGGCTCGACGAGGGACGCGTCCGGATGGACGGCGACCCCAAGGACGTCCTGCGCGCCTACACCGACGCCACGGGCAAGTAACGCGCGGACGGAGACGGCGAGCCCCCGGCGCACCCCTCGCGGTGCGCCGGGGGCTCCTGCGTCTGCGGGGGCCGCTGTTACGTAGAGTTACCGATTCGCCGCTGGATGTAGCGTCCCCGCCGATCTAACTTCGGAGGGGAGACCTTCGGCGGCGAGGGAGAGCTCCCATGGCGTATCGGCTCAGCAGACGCGGCTTCCTGTACTCCACGGCGCTCACGGCGGGCGCGTACGGTCTCACCGCCGCCTGCGCCAGCGAGACCAGCGGCCCCCAGGCCAGGAACACCGGCGGCGCCCCCAAGGAGGTCTTCACCGCCCCCGGCAGAAAACTGGACGGCTCCCTCAGCGTCCTGATGTGGAGCCACTTCGTCCCCCGCCACGACAAGTGGTTCGACAGGTTCGCCGCCGACTGGGGGAAGCGGGTGGGCGTCACCGTCCGCGTCGACCACATCAACACCGTGGACGTGCCTCGGCGCGCCGCCTCGGAGATCCAGGCCGGGCGCGGCCATGACGTCATCCAGCACATCGCGCCGTTCTCGCAGTACGAGCCGTCCGTGCTGGACATGGGCGACGTCGTCCAGGAGGCGAACCGGCGCTGGGGGCAGCAGCTCGAGCTGTGCCGCAAGTCCAGCTACAACCCGAACACGCGGCGGTTCTACGCCTACTGCCCGGGCTGGTCGCCCGACCCCGGCGACTACCGCAGGTCGATGTGGGAGAAGGTCGGGCTGCCCAACGGGCCCGGCAGCTGGGACGAGCTGCTGCGCGGCGCGTCCGAGATCAAGCGGACCACCGGGGTGCCGTGCGGGATCGGCCTGTCCCCCGAGACCGACTCCAACATGGCGGCGCGGGCGCTGCTGTGGTCGTACGGCGCGTCCGAGCAGGACGCGAACGAGCGCGTCACGATCAACACCGACGCCACGGTGGCGGCCGTGGATTTCATCAAAGAACCTCCGAGGAAACCCCGGTCTTGAGGCCAGGGAGGAATCGGCCCCCTGCGGAGCAGGGCAGGGAAAGAGATCCGCCTCCCGGGCGAATCTCCGTTGACCAGGCACGATCTAGCACGTTTTCGCACCTGTGTTCGAGCGTGAACGCTACGATCGGCCCCGTGCCGCGCTACCGCCTGGACCCCACGCCAGAGCAGGAGCAGGCCCTGCTCGCGCATTGCGCGCACGCCCGGTACGTGTGGAACCTGGCTGTCGAGCAGCACGGCTTCTGGTCCCGGCACCGGGGCAGGGCACCGAACTACAACGAGCAGTCCCGGCAGCTGACCGAGGCTCGTGCCGAGTTCGGGTGGTTGCGGGCGGGGTCGCAGACGGTGCAGCAGCAGGCGCTGCGTGATTTCGCGCAGGCGATGGCGAACTTCTTCGCCGGTACCCACCGCCGTCCGACGTGGCGTAAGCAGGGTGTGCATGAGGGGTTCCGGCAGGTCGGTGTCAAACCGCATCAGGTCAGGCGGTTGTCGCGCAAGTGGGGGGCGGTGCTGGTGCCCAAGTGCGGATGGGTGCGGTTCCGCCTGTCGCGGCCGGTACCGGCGGGTGTGAGGTCCTACCGGGTGACCCTTGATCGGGCGGGGCGCTGGCATGTGGCGTTCGCGCACGTCCCGCCCCTGGTCCCCGGCCCCGGCGACGGGAGCGTGGTCGGGGTGGACCGGGGCGTCACCGTCACCGCCGCCCTGTCCACCGGCGAGCTGCTGAAGGTCCCCGGCCTCACGCCCGGGGAGAGGCGGCGCCTGCGACTGCTGGCCCGCCAGTTGGGGCGCGCCAAACGCGGATCCAGCCGCCGCGCCAGGCTCAAGGCCGCGCTCGCCCGGCTCAAGGCCCGCGAGAGCGACCGCCGCAAGAACTGGGTGGAGCAGACCTCCACCCAGTTGGCCCGCCAATTCGACGCGATCGGTGTCGAGGACCTCAACATCGCGGGTATGACCCGTTCGGCGAAGGGCACCGTCGAGCGGCCGGGACGCAATGTGGCTGCCAAGGCGGGGCTGAACCGGGGCATCCTGGCCAGCGGTTGGGGGCTGCTGGTGGAGCGGCTGGGGCACAAGGCGCCCGGCCGGGTGTACAGGATCGATCCGGCGGGCACCTCGCAGCGCTGCTCGGCGTGCGGGATCAGGGACCGGGAGGCGCGTGAGAGCCAAGCGCGCTTCCGGTGCCGGTCCTGCGGCTTCGCCTGCAACGCCGATGTGAACGCCGCACGCAACATCGCCCACGAGACCAGGCGCAAGGCCGGGCTCGTGGGCACGGCGGCCGGACCGGCCGTTGCTGCGCGGGGACGCTCCGGGTCGCCGGGGCGGACGAACCGCGAACCCCAACTCCTTCTCCTCTCCTGAGGCCACGGGTTGGAATCCCCCTCGTTCACGAGGGGGAGGAGGTCAAGACGTTCACCGACATGACGGTGTCGTACGTGCTGACCCGCGGCGGGCCCACGCACGCGACCGACGTGCTGGCGTCGTGGGCGTACTTCCGCGGTATCGAGGGCGGCGATGTGGGCCAGGGGGCCGCGATCGCGCTGTTCCTCTTCCCGATCCTGCTCGCGGGCGCCGTCGCGATCCTGCGCGCCGTCCGCCGTCTGGGGGCGGAATGACCACCACCCTGAGCGACACGGCGGCGCTGCGGCGGAAGTACGCGCGGCGGCATGTGGCGTCCCGCGTCGGCGTGTACGGCGCGGCCGTGCTGGCGGCGCTGGTGTGCGCTCTGCCGTTCCTGTGGAGTCTGGTGAGCGCGTTCAAGCAGAACCGGGACCTCTACAACCCCGGCAGTAGCCCGTTCCTGTTCAACGAGCCGGCCACGCCCGACCATGTGACGTTCCTGCTGAACGACACCCCGTTCCTGACGTTCGTGCGGAACACCCTGGTCGTGGGGCTGGCGGTGGTGGCGATCACGCTGCTGCTGGCGCTGCCGGCCGCCTACAGCCTGGCCCGGCTGAACCGGCCGTGGGGGACCCCGATGGGCATCGCGATCTTCATGGTGTACCTGGTGCCGCCGTCGCTGCTGTTCCTGTCGCTGACCCGCGTGGTGGTGGGGCTGGGGCTGGAGGACACGCTGTGGTCGATGGTCGTGGTGTATCCGACGATCACCGTGCCGGTGTCGGTGTGGCTGCTGATCGGGTTCCTGAAGGCGGTGCCGAGGGACGTGGAGGAGCAGGCCATGGTGGACGGCTACTCCCGCCTGGGCGCGTTCGCCCGCACCGTGCTGCCGCTGGTGTTCCCGGGGATCGTGGCGGTCGTGGTGTTCAGTTTCACACTGACGGCCAGCGAGTTCGTGTACGCGCTGGCGTTCGTGTCGGCGAGCCCGACGATGGTGGTGAGCACGGGCGTCCCGACGCAGCTGATCCGGGGGGACGTGTTCTTCTGGCAGTCGCTGCAGGCGTCCACGGTCATCATGGCGGTGCCGATCGCGCTGCTGTTCAACCTCTTCCTGGACCGCTTCGTCACGGGCTTCACGATGGGCGCGGTGAAGACCTGACCGGCCCGGTGGGGCTGCTGATAGGTATGGGGGAGAACAGATCGACTCACTAGGAGGTCGCGCCATGGCAGGCAAGCCGCCGCTGCCGCACGAGTACCTGCCCGAGGTCCCCTCGTTCACCGTCACCAGCGAGGACGTGGCCGAGGGCGAGCAGCTGTCGGACAAGCACGTCTTCAACGACTGGGGGTTCAGCGGCGGGAACCTGTCGCCGCAGCTGAGCTGGTCGGGCTTCCCCGCCGAGACGAAGAGCTTCGCGATCACCTGCTTCGACCCGGACGCGCCCACCGGCAGCGGTTTCTGGCACTGGTCGCTGTTCGACGTGCCGGCCGATGTGACCTCGCTGCCGACGGGCGCGGGGAGCGAGGACGCGAAGGTCGGCGTGCAGGCGCGGAACGACTACGGCCTGAAGGCGTTCGGCGGCGCCGCACCGCCCCCCGGGGATCCGCACCGGTACGTCTTCACCGTCCACGCCCTGGACGTGGAGTCGCTCGGCGTCCCCTCCGACGCCTCGCCCGCCGTCGTGGGCTTCAACATCACCGGGCACACGCTGGCGCGGGCGTCGATCGTGCCGGTGTACGGGCACTAGCGTTCCCTTCGCCGAACGAGGCCGCCGGGTCGCCGACCCGGCGGCCTCGCCGTTCTTGCCGGAACGGCAACGCGGTTGGGCGCCGCCGCGCGCGGCACCACATGATCGTGGGGAGCCCTGAGGAGGTCACATGCCGCTTTCCACGCCTTCCGCCCCGGACGTCGCCCGGCACCGGCTCGTCGAGGTGCCGGGCGGGCGCGTCCACCTGGTCGAGCAGGGCACCGGGCCGCTGGTCCTGCTGGTGCACGGATTCCCCGAGACGTGGTACTCGTGGCGCCACCAGCTTCCGGCGCTCGCGGAGGCGGGTTTCCGGGCGGTCGCGATGGATCTGCGCGGGTACGGCCGGTCGTCCAAGCCGGGCGACGTGCAGGAGTACCGGATGCTGGCGCACGTCTCCGACAACGTCGCCGTCGTGCGGGCGCTCGGCGAGGAGTCCGCGACCGTCGTCGGGCACGATGTGGGCTCCCCGATCGCCGCCGCGAGCGCCCTGCTGCGGCCCGAGGTGTTCACCTCGGTCGCGCTGCTCGGCGTCCCGTACACGCCGCCGGGCGGTCCGCGCCCGACCCGTGCCTTCGCCCAGATGGGCGGCGAGGAGGAGTTCTACGTCGCCTACTTCCAGGAGCCCGGGCGGGCGGAGGCCGAGATCGAGCCCGACGTGCGCGGCTGGCTCGCGGGGTTCTACGCGGCGCTGTCGGCCGGGTCGAAGACCCCGGCCGGGGCGCCGTTCTTCGTCCCGCCCGGCGGCACGATCCGCGACCGCTTCGCCGACGACGCGCCGCCCGCCTGGCTCACCGAGGCCGACCTGGAGGTGTACGCGGGCGAGTTCGAGCGGACGGGCCTGACCGGGGCGCTGAACCGCTACCGCAACTTCGACCGGGACTGGGAGGACCTGGCCGCCTGGCGCGGCGCGCCGATCACTCAGCCGTCGCTGTTCGTCGGCGGGGAATTGGACGCGTCCACGACCTGGATGGCCGACGCGATCAAGGCCTTCCCCGTCACGCTTCCGGGCCTGGCCGCGTCCCGCATTTTGGAGGGCTGCGGCCACTGGGTGCAGCAGGAACGTCCGGCGGAGGTGAACCGCATCCTCGTCGACTGGCTGCGTCAGGACGCGGCCACGGCGACCGCCCAGGCGACGTAGAGGAGATTCACCGCGACGCAGCCCCGGCGGGCCGTTCGAGCCCTGCGCCTCCCGGCGAGCAGCCCGGCCGCGGTCGCGATGGTGCCCGCGATGCCGTCCATGACGGCAGAACCTATCCGTAGCGCGCGGTGACGAAGGTGAAGGGGGCCGGGTGGGTGCGGCCCTTGGTGTAGGCGGTCTCGTGGGCGGTGGTGCCGAGGCGGGTTTGCAGGGCCTCGGTCAGGTGGTGGACGTCGGGGTGGCGGGTGTCTGGGCCGCCGCGTAGGGCGTGGGCGGCGCCGAGGAGTTCGGCGGCTTGGTGGGGGTGGTCCTGGGCGAGCAGGAGTTGCGCCAGGCCGACGGCTATCACGGCCACCATGGGCATGTCGGGCATGGTCGTGGCAATGGAGAGAGCTTCGCGGAGGTGGCGCTCGGCTGGCGCCAGGTCGCCTGTGGCTGTGGCCAGGTGGCCCTGGGACGCCAGGTAGAGGGCACGGGACGGCGGGTCGTTGGTCTCGGGGGCGGCCAGGGCTAGGTGGTGCGCGGCTTCGTCCAGGTCGCCCCTGTAGCGGGCCAGGTCGGCCAGGAGGAGGCGGGCCAGGGCGAGGTGGTTCGGCGAGGTGGTCTCGGTCAGGACGGTCTGGAGTTCGGCGTGGGCCTTGTCGAGGTCGCCCGTGTGGACGCGGATCATCGGCAGCCAGAGCTGCTGCTGGTTGTCGGCACCCAGTTGGTTGATGAGGTTCGTCGACTCTTCCAGGGCGGTGGCCGCGGCGTCGAAGTCCCCCACGGCGGAGTGGGCGAAGGCGAGTGAGGCCAGGGCTATGGACAGTCCCCAGTGTTCGCCTGATTCGCGGAAGGCGCTGATGGCGTTGAGGAGGTCGCGGCGGCCTTCGGCGGCGTTGCCCGTCTGCGCGCCGTTGAGGAACGAGCGGAGCAGCCAGGTGATGGCCCGGGTCCAGGGGTCGGGATGCGTCAGGTGTGTGTCCAGGGCTTGGACGCCCGCTTGGACGTCGCCCGTGGAGAGGGCTTGGAGGGCGCGGACGTGGGCTCCGGCCGGGTCGTTCGGGGACGGCTCGTCCGGGAAGTCCTTCGCCTGGGCCAGTTCGCCGGCGAAGCACGCGTTGAGGAGGAACCCCGCCAGGGCGGTCAGGCGGCGGCCGCCGGTGCCAGGCATCTCCAGGACGGTGCGCAGCCGTTTGATGGCCTCTCTGTGGTCGCCGTGGATCGTCCAGTAGAGGCTCAGGATGGCCCCCAGGCGCACGGCGGAATCGGTGTCGCCCGAGTCGCAGGCATGGTGCAGGGCCGCGAGGAGGTTGTCGCGTTCGGCGTCCAGGCGTCCGAGCCAGTGCGGCTGTCCGGGGCCTCGCAGGTGGGGGTCGGCCTGTTCGGCCAGGGACAGGAAGCACGAGACGAAGGCCTCCTGGGACGGTGCCAGGCGGTCGGTCTCGGCCAGGCGTTCCAGGCCGTACTCACGGATGGTGTCCAGCATCCGGTAGCGGGTGCCGTCCAGTTGGAGCAGGGACTTGTCGACCAGGGCGTCCAGGGTCTCCAGGGCGATGCCCGTGTGCTGGGCGGCCGACGGCGTGAACGTCGCCGGGAAGACCGCGAGACGTTCGGCGGCGTCGCGCTCGCCCCCGGTGAGGAGGTCCCAGCTCCAGGCGACGACACCGCGCAGCGTGCGGTGCCGGGGCAGGGCGGTGCGGCTGCCGCCGGTCAGGACGCGGAAGCGGTCGTCCAGGCGGTCGGCCAGGTGGTCCAGGGGCATGGAGCGCAGGCGCGCGGCGGCCAGTTCGATGGCGAGCGGCAGGCCGTCCAGGCGGCGGCAGATGGCGGGCACCCGGGGGTCGAAGGCGAATCCGGGGCGGGCGGCCCTGGCGCGGTCCATGAAGAGGCGGGTCGCCGTGTCGCCGGCCAGCGGCGGGACGGGGCACAGGGTCTCGCCCGCGATGGCGAGGGGCTCGCGGCCGGTCGCGAGGATGGTGAGGTCGGGGCAGCGGCCCAGCAGGTCGTCCACGAGCCGCGCCGCCGCGTCCACCACGTGTTCGCAGTTGTCCAGGATGATCAGGCTCCGGGACGCGGAGAGCGCGCCGGCGAGGCGGAGTGCGACGTCGGCGGACCGGCCGGGTTCGTGCAGGTCGAGTGCCGCGGCGACCGCGTACGGGACCTCGGCGGGGTCGGTCACGGGCGCCAGCTCCACGAGCCGGGCGCCGGTGGCGACGGTGGTGGCGAGGCGGGTCTTCCCCACGCCGCCGGGCCCGACCAGGGTGACCAGCCGGTTCTCGGCGAGGAGGGCGGTCAGCTGGGCGCGTTCCTCCTCGCGGCCCACGAAGCTCGTGAGGGGTGCGCGCAGGTTGCCCGCGGGTGGCGTCCTGTTCCGCAGGACGGTGAGGTGGAGGTCCTGGAGCCTGGGGCCCGGGTCCGCGCCCAGCTCGTCGGCCAGGAGGCGCCTGTAGTTCTCGTACGCGGTGAGAGCCTCCGCCTGCCTGCCGTCCAGGTGCAGGACCTGGACGAGCAAGTGCCGGAGCCGCTCACGATAGGGGTGGGCGGCCGTCAGGTCCTCCAGCTCCGCCGTAAGGGTGGAGGGGGCGGTCCCTACCCGCAGGGAGGCCTCCAGGCGATCCTCCAGGGCGTTCAGGCGCAGCTCATTCAGCCGTAGGGCGGCGTTGGCGGCGAAGGGCAGTCGTGGGGCCGCATCGGCCAGTGCCTCGCCCCTCCACAGCCCCAGCGCCTCCTGGAGGAGCGCCAGGGCTGCTGTGGGCCTGCCCTCGCGGAGACTGTCGCGCCCCTTACCCGCGAGGCTCTCGAAGCGCTGGGCGTCCACCGACTCGGGCGGGACGTCCAGGGAGTAACCGGCGGGAAGGGAACGCAGCACCGATCCCTGGGGAAGGGCACGGCGAAGCCTGGCGACCAGGGAATGCAGAGCGTGGGCCGGGTTGTCGGGGCCGCTCTCAGAGGACGGCCAGAGCGCGTGGCAGAGCGCATCGGTCGTGACCACGCACCCCGCGTCCAGGGCCAGCCGGATCAGCAGCGCGCGAAGCCGCGCCCCGCCGATCCGGGCGACGCCGCCGTCGTCGGCGGTGACCTGAAGTGGGCCCAGGATGCCAACGCGCATGGGCCCACTGTGCCACCGGCTCAGCCGGTTCCGGCGCGCGCGGCCTCCTTCTCCTTCTTGGCGATGAACTCCGTGCGGCAGCCCTCGCAGCAGAACCCGTAGAGCGTCCCCTCGTACTCCAGGGTCGGGGCCTTGTCGGGCTCGACGAGCATGCCGCACATGGGGTCCAGGAGCGCCCTGCCCTCGGCGTGGGCCTGCCTGAGCGGGTCGTTCATCATCTCGACCAGCTCGGTGGAGGTCTTCGCCTCCCCGCGCACGCCGATACTCCCTTCCGGGACGCCCAGAACGTGGACCTGGACGGCCGCCCCGGGGTCCAGGTCCGTGATGGCCTTGGTGAAGGCGCCGATGATGTGCTCGCTGGTGTCCTTGCGCCAGGGGCCCGGCGCGTGGACGCGCACCATGTAGGGGGACGGGTCGCCCGCCAAGCGGTCCCCGACCACCCACGTCTCCGGCCGGTGCACCACTACCTGGAACTGGGACGCGAAGACGTCGGCGGCCGGCCCCGCCATGGCCTCTTCCCCGTCACCGGTCATGCGGCCCAGCAGGCTTTGCGCCACCTGACGGCACCGGTCGGCGTCGAGTGCGTCCCGCGGTACGAACAGTTCGATGAACAGCATGCGGGCCACGCTGCCCGCCCCGTCTGCCAGATCGCGCGCAGACGGCTGTCAGGCGGCTGCCGGACGGCCGCCGGACGAGGACCCCGGCCGGGTGCGCGCCCCGGCCGGGGCCCGCGTCACGGCTGCCAGGGGAAACGGTCGGCGAAGGCCGGCTTGAGGTCGTCCAGCCACACCGCCTGGGGGTCGTACTTGGCGAAGAACGGCTTGCCGACCAGCTCGGAATCGCGGCACTGGATGAAGTGCAGGGCGAAGACCTTCTCGCCGAACAGCTCCAGCACCCCGTCCACGCAGACCTTCCCGGGCGTGGCCGACATGGACGGGCCGCGCACGGTACGGGACAGCCCCGAGACGTCCTTGTAGGCGTCCCGGAAGATGTCGTGCGCGCGCCCCAGCGGAACCGCGAAGTAGTCCTGCGGACCCGTATCACGCTCCACGAACATGTAGTACGGCACCATGCCCATGCGCGTCTGCGTCCGCCACATGGCGTTCCAGGCGGCCGGGTCGTCGTTGATCGTGCGGATCAGCGGCGCCTGGGTGCGGATGACCGCCCCGGTGTCGCGGATCCGCCGGACCGCCTCCGTCACCACCAGCGGCTCCAGCTCGCGCGGGTGGGTGAAGTGGGCCATGAAGGCCAGGTTCTTGCCCGACTCGACGACCTGCTCGAACAGCCGCAGCATGGGATCGGCGTCGGGGTCGGTGACGAACTTCTGCGGCCAGTAGGCCAGTGACTTGGTGCCGATGCGGATCGACTCCAGCTGCTCCAGCTCCAGCAGCGGCTCGACGTAGCGGCGCAGCACGGATTCGCCCATGATCATGGCGTCGCCGCCGGTGAACAGGACGCTGGTCACCTCGGGATGGGCCAGCAGGTAGTCCCGGAGCTGGTGGGAGTCGTCCCCGGCCATCTTCAGGTCGGGCTCCCCGACGAACTGCGCCCAGCGGAAGCAGTAGGTGCAGTAGGCGTGGCAGGTCTGGCCCTGCTTGGGGAAGTACAGCACGGTCTCGTCGTACTTGTGCTGCAGGCCGGGGATCTTGCCGTCGCCGAAGCTCGGGATGTTGAGCTCCATCTGCCCGGCGGGGTGCGGGTTGAGGCGCATGCGGACCTCGCGCGCGGCGGCGTCGATCTCCGCCTTGGGCGCCTCGCGGCGGAGGAGGCCGGCCAGCCTGGCGACGTCCTCGGCGGGGAGCATGTCCGCCATCGGGAAGACCAGCCGGTAGATGGGGTCGTCCGGAGCGGCCGACCAGTCGATGAGCTCCTCGACGACGTAGGCGTTGGTCCGGAACGGCAGGACCGTGGCCACGGCCCTGGTTTCCAGCCGTTCCTGCTCGTTCAGCCCGGCCCGGGCGGTCAGTTCGTCGAGGTGCTTCGCCGTGAAGGCGCGGAACTTGCGACCGGAGGATCGCACTGCGGGAGCCGCGTCGTTCACCAGTGTCACGTGTTGGGTCTCCTTGAAGAGTCGCGGGGCACGCACCCTGGGGCACGCGTGTCACGAACAGTGATCAGTTCGGCCCAGGCCACCCCCATTGAAGCGGTTGAACCCTGCCTATGCCGAATATCTACCCTTATGAGAGTACAAAGAAGCTGGTCAACCACAGACTTGACGAATGCATGGGATATCGCCGCAGGGTATCCCGCCCGCCCCGAAGCGGTTACCGCACGTGAGTGAGCCCCCTTGCCCAGGTCCCTATGCTGTGGGGACGTCGAAACCGACCGGGTGGGGAGCCAGGTGAACGCGTCGCAGCAGCCGGACCGGCCGGGTTCCGCCCCCACCCTCGCCGCCCTGCTGGCGCTGGTCGCCGCGGTCGCCTACAGCACCTTCTTCCTCGAACACTGGCTCAGCCCCGAGCAGGACGGCATCAACGGCTACGTCAGCGAGCTGTCCGCCGTCGACCAGCCCTACCACTCGGTCTACAGCGGCGGCGACTTCGTCACCGGCACCCTGGCCCTCACCGTCGCGATCATCGCCCTGCTCACGCTGCGGCGGCGCCCGTGGGCCGTCATCGGCTGGGTCGCCCTGGCCCTGTTCGGGCTGTGCGCCATCGGCGACGCCGTCTTCCCCCTCGACTGCGCCCCCAGCCTGGAGTCCGGTTGCGCGCTGCGCGAACGCGCCGGGAACGTCAGCTTCTCCCACTCCTTCCACGCCGTCACCAGCAGCCTCGTGATCACCTTCGGGGTGGCGGCGCTGCTCGCACTGTCGCTGGCCGCCCGCCGGTACGGCTGGTGGCCCGCCCTGGCCCGCTGGGGCTGGCTGCTGGCCCTGGCCGAGACGTGCTGCGCCCTCGGCACGCTGGTCGCGATGGTCCTCGGCCGGTGGCTCGGCATCGTCCAGCGCGTCCAGATCAGCATCCTGGTCCTGGGGCTGCTGACCATCGCCTGGGCGCTCTACCAGGACCGCCGCGCCCACGGCCGGATCGGCGGTACGCCCCCCGTACGAGAGAGAGCCCCCTTGTGAGGATCGCGCTGTGAGGATCGCGAACGCCGGCGGCGAGCAGGTGCACGTCGTCGAGTCCGGCCCCCTCGCCGGCCCCCCGCTGCTGCTCGCCTCCGGCCTCGGCGGCGCCTGGTTCGACTGGGACCCCACCGTGGAACTGCTGCGCGAGGCCCACCGGGTCGTGGTGTACGACAACCCCGGGCTGGGCCGCAGCCCCGCCCCGCACGCCCCGCCCAGCCTGCGGCGCAACGTCCGGATCATGGCGGCCCTCGCCGCCGCGATCGGCCCCCCGGTCACCGTGCTGGCCCACTCCATGGGCGCCTTCCCCGCCGAGGCCCTCGCCCGACTGCACCCCGAACTGCTCAACGGCCTGGTCCTCGTCGACCCCAGCCACGAGCGCGACCCGTCCGCCCGGCCCCGCCTCGCCGCCGCCCTCGACCCGCTGGCCAGGGCCCTCGGCACCGGCCTGGACGTCACCCGCCTCGCCCGCCTGGCGGGCCCCGCCGGCCGGCGGGTCGTCCTGCGCTTCACCAGCGACCGCGACGACACCGTCCCCGCCGGCACCGTCCGGGACGTCTACGGCCGCGGCACCGTGCTCGGCACCATCCTCGCCGAGGAGCTCGCCTACCGGGAGATGGCCGCCGACCTGGACGCGCTCCGCGACCGCCGCCCGTTCCCCGACCTCCCCCTCGTCGTGCTGACCGCGCTGGGCGACGCCGGCGAGTCCTGGGCCGAGGGCCACCGCCGCCTGGCCGCCATGAGCCCCCGCGGCAAGCAGATCGAGCTGCCCCGCGCCAAGCACATGCTCCAGCTCGACCGCCCGGACGCGATCGCCGACGCCGTCGCCGCCGTCCTCGCCGAGGCGAAGCCCTGATGCGCGCCGTCCGGGCCTGCGCGCTGGCCGTGGCGCTCACGCTGGCGCTGTCGGGCTGCGACCTGATGAAGCGGATCTCCGAGGGCGCCTACCGCAACGCCGTCGCCGACGGCACGGCCGCCGAACTCGCCGGCCTCGGCGTGCGGATGGACCGGCGCCCCGACTGCCTGACACCCGACACCGGCGACGACGCCGTCGTCCGGATCCGCTGCACGGGCCGTACCGCCACCGGCGCGCGAGTGGTCGTCACCGGCGGCGCGACCCAGGCCGACACCCCCCGCCCGCGCGAGTCGTACGTGGTCACGGTGGACGGCCGCGTCCTCCTCCGCAAGCAATGCATGGGCCGCGGCTGCTGATTCCGTCGAGAACGCGCAAGGAGTCGGGAAAACCTCGGCGCGCCTCGCATGCACTCCGCGCGACAGGCGAGATACGGCCTGTGAAGATCACGCGAGTGAAGGCCCTGGTCGCCGGGCTGTCCGGCCTGCTCCTGGCCGGTGTCGCGGCCGGGGTCGCCTACGTACTGCTGACCGACTCCAAGGAACTGCGCTACCCGACCCAGTCCGCCCTGCGCGGCGCGCTCGCGTCCACCGCGACCGACGAGCTCCGCCGCCGCGGCATCACCCTGGGCAAGTCGCTGACCTGCAAGGACATGCCGGGCTGGAACAAGCTCAAGCTCCGCGCCGGCTGCTACGGCAGCACGTCCGACAAGCGGATGGTCCAGGTCATCGGCACCGGCGAGGACCGGACCAAGGCGCACAACTACACGATCCTGGTGGACGGCCGCCCGGTCGTCCAGAACGCCGCCTGCCTAGGCCCCGACTGCCGCACCAAGGCCGACTAGAGTTCGGGGGTGTGGGGGGTCGCACCCCCCACAGTGAAAGGGCCTTACCATGCGATGAGCTGCGTTCTTGCGGCCATCGCCGTCCTTTCACCCCTCTGGAGCCGCCATGACCGGCACGGGCGGGCCTTCGCGCCCGGCGCCGGACCGTCCCGCGCCCGTCGCCGTCGACACGATGGGCGGCGACCACGCGCCCGAGGAGATCATCTCCGGGGCGGTGGCCGCGGTCCGCGAGCACGGGGCCCGGCTGGTCCTGGTGGGCCAGGCGCCGCGGATCCGGCGTGAGCTGGACCGGCACGGGGTGGTCGGGGAGATCCCGATCGTGCACGCCGACGAGGCCCTGGACATGGACGAGGGGGCGCTGGCGGGCTGGCGCAAACCGCGCTCGTCGATCGCGATCGCCTGCCATCTCATCAAGCAGGGGCGGGCGTCGGCACTGGTGTCGGCCGGGACGACGGCCGGGGTGGTGGCCACGGCGCGGTTGCGGCTCAAGGGCCAGCAGGGCGTGATGCGGCCGGCGATCGCCGTGACGCTGCCCACGCGGCCGCGGCCGACGGTGATGCTCGACTCCGGGGCGACCGCCGACGTCAAGCCGGAGACGCTGGTGCAGTTCGCGGCGGTGGGGACGGCGTACGCGCAGATCCTGCTCGACCTGCCGAGGCCCCGGGTGGGGCTGCTGAACATCGGCGCCGAGGCGGGCAAGGGCGACAAGGTCACCAGGCGGGCGTACGAGCTGCTGTCCGGCGGGCAGCACGGCATCGAGTTCGCCGGGAACGTGGAGGGCCACGACCTGCTGGCGGGGACCGTGGACGTCGTGGTCACGGACGGGTTCACCGGCAACGTGGCGCTGAAGACCATGGAGGGCACGGTCCGGATGGCCCTCTCGGAGCTGCGGGAGACGATGTCCGGCAGCCGGACCGCGCGGTTCGGGACGCTGCTGCAGCGCCGGCGGCTGCTGGAACTGCGGGACCGGCTGGATTCGGAGACCTACGGCGGCGGGGTGCTGCTCGGTCTGAACGGGACCGTGGTGATCGCGCACGGCGCGTCCAAGGCCCGCGCCATCACCTCGGCCTGCCTGCTCGCGGGCGAACTGGCGGCGGGCAGGATCGTGGACCGGATCCGCGAGCAGGTCGCCGCGACGCGGACCCCGTCCAGGCTGGGGCGGCTGATGCACGGCGACCGCGACGGCGACAAGGACAGGGACAGGGACAAGGACAAGGACAGGGACAAGGGCGAGAAGGACAAGGCCGACAGGGAGAAGGGCGACAGGGAGCCGCAGGAGGCGGAGCAGCAGGTCCTGGAGGTCGCCCGGCCGGCGGTTGAGGCCCCGCCCGACCTGCGGCAGGACGTCCCTCCGGCCCCGGAGTGCACCACCGGCGCGTCCGAAAAGGGCCCTTCCGAGCGCTGACCGGAAGATTCGCGGCGCGGGCGCGCGTAATGCGTTAGCGGTTGCACCCCGCCTCGCCGATAACCTTGGGGCATGCCCGATCCGCAACTCGTACTCGCCGCCCGGGTCCAGGACGCGCTCGCCGCCGCCTTCGGACCGTCGTACGCGGACGCCGACCCGGTCATCCGGCCGTCGCAGTTCGCCGACCTTCAGGCCAACGTCGCCCTGCCGCTGGCCAAGAAGCTGGGCCGCAAGCCGCGAGAGGTGGCCGCGGAGATCGTCGAGCGGCTGGAGGTCGCCGACCTGACCTCCGGCGTGGAGGTCAGCGGCCCGGGCTTCATCAACATCACGCTCAGGGACGGGTGGATCGCCGGGCAGGCGCAGCGGGTGCTGGAGGACGACCGGCTGGCCGTCCCGCCGGTCGAGGCGCCGCAGAAGGTCGTGGTGGAGTACTCCTCGCCCAACGTGGCCAAGGAGATGCACGTCGGGCATCTGCGGACGACGATCGTCGGCGACGCGATCGCCCGGATCCTGGAGTTCCTCGGCCACGAGGTGATCAGGGACAACCATGTCGGCGACTGGGGCACCCCGTTCGGCATGCTCATCGAGCACCTGCTGGACCTCGGGGAGGACGCGGCCGCGCGGGACGACTCGTCGGTCAGCGACCTGACCGCGTTCTACCAGGCGGCGCGGGCCAAGTTCGACGCCGACGAGGAGTTCGCCGAGCGGTCGCGGCGGCGGGTGGTCGCGCTCCAGGCGGGCGATCCTGAGACGCTGCGGCTCTGGCAGATCCTCGTGGACGTGTCCAAGCGGTACTTCAACACGGTGTACGAGCGGCTCGGCATCACGCTGACCGACGACCACATCAAGGGCGAGAGCTTCTACAACGACCTGCTGGCGCCGACGGCCGAGGAGCTGGAGGCCAAGGGCATCGGGGTGATCAGCGACGGGGCGCTGTGCGCGTTCCCGCCCGGGTTCACCGGCCGGGAGGGCGAGCCGCTCCCAGTGATCATCCGTAAGAGCGACGGCGGCTACAACTACTCGACCAGCGACCTGGCCACGGTCCGGTACCGGGTCGACACCGAGCACGTCGACCGGATGATCTATGTGGTGGGCGCCCCGCAGTCGCTGCACTTCCAGATGGTGTTCGCGGTCGCGCGGATGGCGGGCTGGCTGAACGACGATGTGCACGCGGCCCACGCCGAGATCGGCAACGTGCTGGGCACCGACGGCAAGATCCTGCGCACCCGGGCCGGCGGCACCGTCAAGCTGGTCGAGCTGCTGGACGAGGCGGTCGAGCGGGCCGGGGTGGAGTTCGACAAGATCCAGCACGACACGACGTTCGACGAGGCCACCCGGGCCGCGATCGTCGAGGCGGTCGGGATGGGCGCGGTCAAGTACGCCGACCTGTCGGTCGCGCGCGACAGCGAGTACATCTTCGACTTCGACCGGATGATCGCGTTCCGTGGCAACACCGGCCCCTACCTGCAGTACGCCGCCGCCCGGATCCGGTCGATCTTCCGCAAGGGCGGGCTCGCGCCGGACGACGCCACCGGCCCGATCGCCATAGGGCACGAGGCGGAGCGGGCGCTGGCACTGCACCTGCTGGGCTTCGGCGCGGCGCTGGAGCAGGCGGCCGCCAACGCCGAGCCGCACCGGCTGGCGAGCTACATCTTCGAGCTGGCGTCGGTGTACACGACGTTCTACGAGAACTGCCCGGTGCTGAAGGCGCCCGACGAGGAGACGAAGGCGTCCCGGCTGGCCCTGTGCGCGGCGACGCTGCGCACGCTGGTCACCGGCCTCGGGCTCCTCGGCGTCCCGACGCCCGAGCGCATGTGAGCGTCCGCGCGCCGCTCCGGCAGGCCGCGTGCGTCGCTCCGGCGAGCGGCGTGCCGGCGCGCACGGTTCAGGAGCGTTCGCGCATGACCGTCTCGCGGACGGCCGGCACGATCTCCAGCGCGAAGGTCTCCAGGTACTCCGGGTCGCCGTCGTAGAGGAACGAGTCGACACCGTGCCCCAGGGCCAGCTCGGCGATCTCGCCGACCCACTGGCCGGAGTCGCCGTTCAGGAATCCGCGCGAACCGCCCGGCCCGAACGAACCGCTGAGGATGTAGATCCGGCGGATGTCGCCCGGGTCGCGGCCCGCGTCCTCGGCGGCCTCGTCGATCCGGCGCCGCGCGGCCGGCAGCCGCCCCGGCGGCACGCGCGCGGACGACGCGATCCAGCCGTCCGCCACCCGCCCCGTCAGGGCCAGCGCGCGCGGCCCCGTCACGCCCAGCCACACGCCGATCCGGCGTGCGGGCACGGGCCCGGGCGGCGCGCCGTCCAGCCGGTAGTGCTCGCCGCGGAAGCGCACACCGCCGCCGTCCGCGTCCCACATCGACCGGATGAGCCGCACCGCCTCCTCCAGCGCGGCGCGCGCGTCACCGGCCGTGAGCCTGGGCCCGCCGTACGCCTCGATGCCGTCCCGGAACGCTCCCGCGCCCAGGCCCAACTCCACCCGGCCGCCGCTCACCAGGTCCAGGGTCGCCATCGCCTTGGCGAGCAGCACGGGCGGACGCAACGGCAGGCAGGCCACCGCCGGGAACACCCGGATCCGGCCCGTGGCGCCCAGCACGGCCCCCATCAGGCTGTGCGCGTCGAGGTGACGGCCCTGGTACGGCTGGTCCTGGATGCCGAGCAGGTCGAGACCGTACCGGTCGGCCCGCCCGGCGATGTCGAGCAGCGGCGCATCCGCCTCCGGTGTCAGGAAATATCCGAACCGCAGGCGCCGACCGTTGTCGCCCATGGCTACTGCAGATAGCCTTCCACTTCGTCTGGCGGCCGCACCTCGGCCCCGTCGGGGTCCGCCCCCGCGCCGAGCCGCGCCCGGCGCTGCCGGAGCAGGTCCCAGCACTGGTCCAGGGCCACCTCCAGCCGCTCCAGCCGGTCACGCTCCTCTTCCCTGGTCAGCTCACCGCGCAGGTGCCGCTCGCGCAGCCGCTGCTCGTCCGCGACGTACTCGCCGATGCGCGCCAGGATCTGCTTGTCGTCCATGCTCTGGCCTCCGATGATCCCGTGGCCTCCGGCCGCCCGCGGGCACGCTGGCACGCGCCCGCCTGTCCGCGCCCGGGGCGGTACCCGGGCACGCCCGGGTACCGCCGGGCGGCCGATGCGCCTCAGCCGTGCCGGCCCCCGGTGATGCGCGTCAGGAACCCGCCTTCGGTGTTCTTCTCCTGCTCCAGCGAGCCCGGTTCGGTCTTGGGCTCGACCATCGCCGGCGGCGGCGCCGTCTCGCTCTTGGTGGTGGCCGTCTTCGGCCTGGTGGTGCGGGCCGACGTGGACTTGGCCGCCGTGGTCGCCCGCCGGGCCGACGGACTGGACCGCGAGGACGTACGGCCGGTGCCGGAAGCCCGCGTGCCCGTGGCGCGCGTGCCCGTGCTCTTCGACCGGGCGGCGGTGCTCCGCGTGCCCGTGCTCCGGGTGCCCGTGCCGCGCGAGGTCGTGCCGCGCGTGCCCGTGCCGCGGGACGCGCCGGCCCGCGTGCCGGTGGCCCGGGTGCCCGTGCGCGAGGTCGTGCCGCGGGTGCCCGCCGCACGCGACGTGCTCGTCGCCCTGGACGTGGACTTGGCCTGCGTGGTGATGGCCTTCGCCGCGGCGTTCATCGCCTTGGACGCGTCGGTCATCGCCTTGGTCGCGGTCGTCATCGCCTTGGTCATGGCCGTCATGGCCTTGGCCGAGGACGTCGCCTTGGTCGCCACCGACTTCATCTTCGTCGCGGCGGCCTTGGCCTCGCTCGCCGCCTTGGTGACCTTGGTGGCCGCGGCGGCCGAGGTCCGGCTCGACGCGGCCGTGGTACGGCTCGTCGACCGGGTGGTGCCCGTCCGCCCCGCCGTGCTCCGGCGGGCGGTCCCGGACGTGCTCGCACGCGTCGTGCCGCCGGTGCTCCTGCGCGCGGCGGTGCCGCGGCTCGACGCGGTGCCGGTACGCCGGGTGGTGCCCGTCGACCTGGACGTGCCCGAGGACCTGGACCCGCCGCCCGTGGTCTTGCGGACTGTGGTGCGGTCGGCCGTGCTGGTCCGGGCAGCGCTCGTACGCTTGGACGCCGCACGCCCGGCGGTGGTCGCCGACCGCTTCGCGGTACTGCTCTTCTTGGTCGTCGTACGCGCGGCCGTACCTCGGCCCGACGTCGTACGCGATGTCGTCTTGGTAGGCACTGATCTCCCCCCCGTGATGATCAGTTTCGGGGAGATCTATTCCACAGATCGTGCCCCTCTACACGCATTTCCGCAGATGAAGGGTCAGACGCCCACGGGATGCCACACTGTCTTGGTCTCCAGGAACGCGGTCATCCGCCCGGTTCCGGGGTCTGTGACCCAGTCCGCACCCTGGTTCGGACGCAGCACCCGTTTGAGGTTTCCGGCCGCCGCCTCCTCCAGCGCCGCGACCTGTTCGGCGGGGACCCCGGCCAGATCCAGAGCGTTGAGGTCCATGTGCGAGGCCAGCCAGGGAGCGAGCTCGGCGCGGTGGCCGGTGAGGATGTTGACCACCCCGCCCGGCAGATCGGAGGTGGCCAGCACCTCCGCCAGCGTCACCGCCGGCAACGGCGCCACCGGCGAGGCCACCAGCACACAGGTGTTGCCCGACACGATCACCGGCGCCAGCACCGACACCAACCCCAGCAACGCCGAGTCCGGCGCCACCACCCCCACCACACCGGCCGGTTCGGGCGTGGAGAAGTTGAAGAACGGCCCCGCCACCGGATTGGCCGATCCGTGCACCGCGGCCAGCTTGTCGGCCCACCCCGCGTACCACACCCACCGATCGATCGCCGCCCCCACCTCCGCGACCGCGGCGCCCTTGCCCAGACCGGTGGCACGCAACTCCTCCACGAACTGGGCGTGGCGGCCTTCCAGCATCTCGGCGATGCGGTACAGGATCTGCCCCCGGTTGTAGGGCGTGCGCCCCGCCCAGGGCTCGAAGGCTTTGCGGGCGGCGGCCACCGCGTCGCGCACGTCCTTGCGCGAAGCGCGGGAGGCGTTGGCGACGAAGTTGCCTTTGGCGTCGTTCACCACCAGCGTCCTGCCCGATTCCGAACGGGGGAAGGCGCCCCCGATGAACAGCTTGTAGGTCTTGCGCACCGCCAACCGCTCAGGCAACCGCTCAGACATTGAGGTAGGCCTCCAACCCGTGCCGTCCGCCCTCGCGGCCGAACCCCGACTCCTTGTACCCCCCGAACGGGGAGGCGGGATCGAACTTGTTGAAGGTGTTGGCCCACACCACCCCCGCCCGCAACCGCTGCGCCGTCCACAAGATCCGCGACCCCTTCTCCGTCCAGATCCCCGCCGACAACCCATAAGGGGTGTTGTTGGCCTTGGCCACCGCCTCCTCGGGCGTACGGAAGGTCAGCACCGCCAGCACCGGCCCGAAGATCTCCTCCCGCGCGATCCGATGCGACTGCGCCACCCCCGTGAACACCGTCGGCGCGAACCAGAACCCCCGCTGCGGCAGCTCACACGGCGGCGACCACCGCGCAGCGCCCTCCTGCTCACCGCTGTGTGACAGCTCCCGGATCTTCTCCAACTGCGCGGCCGAGTTGATCGCACCCACGTCGGTGTTCTTGTCCAGCGGATCCCCCACCCGCAGCGTGCCCATCCGCATCTTGAGACGTTCGAGCAGGACATCGGCGATCGACTCCTGCACCAGCAGCCGCGACCCCGCACAGCACACATGACCCTGGTTGAAGAAGATCCCGTTCACGATCCCCTCCACCGCCTGGTCCAACGGCGCATCGTCGAAGACGATGTTGGCGGCCTTACCGCCCAGCTCCAGCGTCAGCTTCTTGGACGTCCCGGCCACGCTGCGAGCGATCTGGCGGCCGACATCGGTGGACCCGGTGAAGGCGACCTTGTCGATGCCGGGATGCTCCACCAGCGCCCGGCCGGTCTCACCGGCGCCGGTGATGATGTTCACCACGCCCGGCGGCAGATCGGCCTGGCGGCAGATCTCGGCGAAGGCCAGCGCGGTCAGCGGAGTGGTCTCCGCCGGCTTGAGCACCACCGTGTTCCCGCACGCCAACGCGGGAGCGATCTTCCACGCCAGCATCAGCAGCGGGAAGTTCCACGGGATCACCTGCCCCGCCACCCCCACCGGCCGCGGATCGGCACCCCACCCGGCATGGGCCAGCTTGTCGGCCCACCCGGCGTAGTAGAAGAAATGCGCCGCCACCAGCGGCAGATCCACATCCCGCGACTCACGGATCGGCTTGCCGTTGTCGATCGACTCCAGCACCGCCAGCTCACGCGACCGCTCCTGCACCAGCCGCGCGATCCGGAACAGGTACTTGGCCCGCTCCCGACCCGGCATCGGCCCCCACACCTTCTCGAACGCGGTGCGCGCGGCCGTCACCGCACGGTCGACGTCGGAGGCATCGGCGCAGGCGACCTCGGCCAGCGTGTCCTCGGTGGAGGGATCGATGGTCTTGAACGGCTCCCCACGACCCTCGGTGAAATCCCCGTCGATGAACAGGCCGTAGGAGGGACGGATGTCGACGATGTCCCGCGACTCCGGCGCCGGGGCATACTCCAAAACCATGCTCAGTCCAAAGTGAAATAGTCGGGACCCGAGTACACCCCGGTGGCCAGCTTCCGCCGCTGCATCAGCAGATCGTTCAACAGACTGGAGGCACCCAGCCGGAACCACTGGGGGGTCAGCCAGTCCGGACCGGCGACCTCCTTCACCAGCACCAGATACCGGATCGCATCCTTGGTCGTCCGGATACCACCCGCCGGTTTGACGCCCACCTGACGACCGGTGCGGTCACGGAAATCACGCACCGCCTCCAGCATCACCAGCGTGACCGGCAGCGTCGCGGCCGGGGACACCTTCCCCGTGGAGGTCTTGATGAAGTCGGCACCCGCGCGCATCGCCAGCCACGAAGCCCGGCGCACGTTGTCCAGGGTGACCAGCTCACCGGTCTCGAAGATCACCTTCAGATGCGCACCCCCGCACACCCGCTTCACCGCGGCGATCTCCTCTGCCACCTTGCCGTAATTCCCGGCCAGGAACGCACCCCGATCGATGACCATGTCAATCTCATCGGCGCCCGCCTCAACCGCCGCCCGCGTATCGGCCAGCCGCGCCTCCAACGGCGCCCGACCCGACGGGAACGAGGTCGCCACGCTCGCCACCCCGACCCCGGAGCCGCGCAGCGCCTCCACCGCGACACCGACCAGATCCGGATACACGCACACCGCCGCGACCTTGGGAACCCCCGGATCGGACGGATCGGGGCGCACGGCTTTGGCGCACAACGCCCGCACCTTCCCGGCCGTGTCCGCACCTTCCAAGGTGGTCAGATCCACCATCGCGATCGCCAGATCGATCGCCTCCGCCTTCGCCGAGGTCTTGACCGAACGCGACGCCAGGCGCGCCGCCCGCTCCTCGGCACCGACCTGATCGACACCGGGCAGACCATGCAGGAAGGCGCGCAGCTCGGCCGCTCCGCCGTCCTCGGTGAGAGTCTCCGTTGACACAGGCCCCAGCATCGCTCACAGGCGGCCTTCGTACCAAACGAGCCACCCGATACCCGGCATACCGGTCAGTGGGGGTACTGGCGAGGAGGCCGGGAGCGACCGGCGATCTCGTCTCTGAAGTCTTCGATGACCGAGGTGATCTGGCGCATCAACCGGGTGCCCTCCAGCCGTTCCAGGTAGAGGGAGCGGCGGGCCAGGCCGTCCAGGTCGACCGCGAAGTACATCGCCATCAGCGGATTGATGAACAGCTCGCCGCCCTCAGTGCGGGTCGTGAACCGCACGTTCCCGAACTGGCCCCGGACGGCCGCGGCGATCGACCCGTTGACGATGCTGGGACGGTCCCGGGTGGCGGCCTGGGCGTACTCGACGGCGTCCAGGTAGAGCGCAGCCTCCCGGCTGTCACGCGGGATGGAGAACGCCCCCAGATAGGCCCCGGCGGCGTCCAGCGCCGCCAGGTTCTCCAGGACGAGCGAGTGGTTGACACCGTGGTAGGCGTCCACCCCGAACCCCACGGACACGACGAGCTTCTCCTGCACGCCCTCGAGCCCGTGCACGGCACCCAGGCTCGCCATGTCCTCCTCAGGCGTGCCCAGCCCCTGCTCGTCGCCGCGCATCAGGATGTCGGTGCCTCCGTCCACCAGCACGATGGCGTCCAGCCCGAGTCGTTCCACCAGCACCCGGTACGCCTCGCGCAGCGGCGCGACGCCCAGCCTCGGGAACGCGTACACCGTCGAGGGCTCGCCGTGCCGGTCCAGCCAGCGCGCCAGTACGCCCTCGGGGAAGTACCAGTCGCGGCTGCCGGTGTCCGGCCTGATCCTGGCCACGTCCTGTTCCCACCAGACCTCGTCGCCCAGGCCGTACAGCGCGCTGAAGGAGAGGTTGGCCAGGTGCACCTCCTTGCCGGCCCCGCGCAGCGCCAGGGCGAGCGGCAGCCCCGCGTAGACGTCGAATCCGCCCCCGGCCCCCGCGACCAGAATGCGCTCGGCCTTCTTCAGCCGCGTGAACAGTGGCGGCTCCCAGAGCGAGAACATCCCGTGACCGTAGCCCTTCCGCGTCCCCGCCGTGAAAGCGTCGTCAGTCACGCCCGTCGAGCAGTGCGGAGAATTCCTGCGGCATGGCATCGCCCCACCGGGCCCGCTTGGCCCAGCGGTAGGCGTCGCGCTTGCTGCGGGCCACGACCACCTCCTGCGTTTCCGGTGTCGCGCACACGGTCAGGCGGATATGTCCTGAACGGACCTGCGGGGCGCGCAGGACGCGCGGCCCCGACAGGACGGGCGCCTGCCGGGACGCCGCCACGTAGGAGTACTTCTCGTCCTCGAACCCCAGCGTTCCGCTCTTCACCCACCGATGGAGCGAGGTGCGGGCGACCCTCCGCCCGAAGTGGCACCAGTCGCCGGCGGCCATGGGGCAGGCGGAGTCGGCGGGGCACGGGGCCGTGATGGTGGCGCCGGAGGCGAGGAGCCGGGTTCGCGCCCGGAGGATCCGTGCGAACCCGGCGGGCGTCCCGGGTTCGATGATGAGGAGTTCGCCCCTGGCGGCGTCCCACCATTGCGCCACGGCCTCGTCGGCCTGGTCGGCGGGGAGTTCGTTGAGCACGTAGGAGGCGACGACCAGGTCCGCGGCGGGCAGGTCCGCGCCGACGACCGCCCCGCGCCGCCAGGTGCCCGACCGCAGCGCCCCGGAGGCCGAGCGTTCGGCGAGGCGGCGCCCGGTCTGGATCATCGAGGCGGACCGCTCGACGAGAACGGCGCTGTCGAGGGAGGGGAAGGCGGCGACGGCCGCCCAGGTGGCGGTGCCCGGGCCGGCTCCCAGGTCGAGGACGGAGCGCGGCTCCCAGCCGGGCCGTTCGGCGGCGACGGCGCCGAGGGTCTCCTCGCTCACCGCGTAGGTGGCCGGAAGCCGCGCCGCCAGGTAGGCCAGGACGTGGTCGCGTGACAGGGCGTCGCCGTCGGGGGTCGCGCCGCCGCCGCGGTAACCGTCGGACAGTTCCTTGTAGGCCCGCCCGAGATCGCGACGCTGCCCCTCGATCTCCCGTTCCGCGGCCTCCAGCAGGTCGGCGGCAAAGTGGTCGTTCGTCACGCTGGGACGCTACCGCGCTTCAGCCCCAGGTGAGGCGCCGGTGGACGAGGGCCCGCTCGGCGGGGCCGGCGGTGACGGCCAGGGCGTGCCGGTCGGCGGCGCGGTGAGGATGGCTCGGGTGGTGGTGACCAGGTCGGCGATGGCGGCGGTGGCGTGGGCCTCGTCGAAGTCCGGTGCGCCGGAGCGCCGTTCGAGGTCGGCCAGGACCATGACGATGTGGAGGTTGGCCACGCGCAGCCGTTCGCCGGTCAGGTCCGGCAGGAGGCTGGTCAGGAGGCCGACGAGTTCGGTCATCCCGGCGTAGTAGTCGCCGGAGAACGGCCAGGCCCGGCCGCCCCCGGCCAGGACGTACCGGCTGGTGAAGCGCAGGTACCAGCTGGTGCCGCGGTGGGCGAGCACATGCTCGGCGAGCGGGGCGAGGTAGGCCTGGACGAGCGCGGGCAGGTCCCGGACGCGGCCGGCGGCCCGGATCTCGGCGAGCAGTTCGCGGCGGCGGCGGTTCAGCGGCGCCATCCGGTCCTCGTAGAGGGCGTCGATCAGGCCCGCCTTGCCGCCGAAGTGGTACTGGACGGCCGAGTGGTTGCGCTGCCCGGCCGCGACGGCGATCTCGCGCAGGGACACCTCGAACCCCCGCTCGGCGAAGAGCCGCTCGGCCGCGTCCAGGATCTTCTCGTTCGCTCGCATCATTGCCTTTTCTCACGTGCATGCCCTAGCGTCTCCACGCGTTAAGACAGTTTGTCTTAATCGGTCCTCGCAGTGGAAGGGGAGCAGCCATGACCTCGGAACCCGTCTTCCGCATGCCCGCCAGGCCCCCGGCCGGCGCCCCGAACATCGTCGCCGTCGTCCTGGACGACACAGGCTTCGCCCAGCTCGGCTGCTTCGGCTCCGACATCGCCACCCCCGGCATCGACCGGCTGGCCGCCGGAGGCCTGCGTTACAACCGGTTCCACGTCACGGCACTGTGCTCGCCGACCCGCGCGTCGTTCCTCACCGGCCGCAACCACCACGCCGTCGGCATGGGCTTCCTCGCCGACATCCCGCTGGACCACCACGGGTACACGGCCCGGCTGCCCCGGTCGGCGGCGGCCCTGCCGCGCATCCTGCGCGACAACGGCTACTCCACCCTCGCCGTCGGCAAGTGGCACCTCACCCCGCGCTTCGAACGCTCGGCGGCCGGTCCGTTCACCCACTGGCCGCTGGGCGTCGGCTTCGAGCGCTACTACGGCTTCCTGCAGGGCGACGCCAACCACTACGCGCCCAACCTCGTCCAGGACAACCACTACGTCGACCCGCCCGCCACACCCGAGGAGGGCTACCACCTCACCGAGGACCTGACCGACCGCGCCATCCGCTACCTGGACGACCAGCGCTACGCCGCCCCGGGGAAACCCTTCTTCCTCTACTTCGCCCTAGGCGCCATGCACTCACCGCACCACGTGACGCCCGAATGGGTCGAGCCGTACCGCGGCCGGTTCGACCAGGGGTGGGACGCCTGGCGCGAGGAGGTCTTCCAGCGGCAGGTCGCCTCCGGGCTGGTCCCGCCCGGCACGACCCTCACCCCGCGCCCGGACTGGGTGCCCGCCTGGGACGGCCTCAGTGCCGACCAGCGCCGCATGTACGCCCGCCAGCAGGAGGTCTTCGCCGGTTTCCTCACCCACACCGACGCCCAGATCGGCCGCCTGCTCGACCACCTTGAGGAGACGGGGCAACTCGGCGACACCATCGTCGTGCTGTTCTCCGACAACGGCGCCAGCGCCGAGGGCGGTGTCGAGGGCAGCGTCAACGAGCACCGCTTCTCGGTCGGCGTCCGCGAGTCCCTCGCCGACAACCTCGCCCACTACGACGACTGGGGCGGTCCACGCACCTACAACCACTACGCCTGGGGATGGGCGTGGGCGGGCAACACGCCCTTCCGCCTGTGGAAGCGCTACACCTGGCTCGGCGGCACCCGGACGCCGCTGATCGTCCACTGGCCGGCCGGGATCCGCGGGCGCGGCCAGGTCCGCGAGCCGATCGTCCACGTCAACGACCTGTTCCCGACGCTCCTGGACGCCGCGGGCATCCAGGCCCCGGACGCCGTCGACGGCATCGTCCAGCAGGAGGTCGACGGGGCCAGCTTCCGCGCGTCCTTCGACGACCCGTCGGCGCCCGCGGCACGCGACACGCAGTACTTCGAGATGCTCGGCTCCCGCTCCCTCGTCCACGGGCACTGGAAGGCCACCACCGACCACGTCTCCAAGGGCGTGCTCGACGAGGAGGAACTGCTGACCGGCAGCCGCCGTTTCGAGGACGACCACTGGGCCCTGTTCGACCTCTCCGCGGACTTCTCCGAGGCCGCCGACGTGGCGGCCGAGCATCCTGAGGTCGTCGCCGGACTCCGGGAGCTCTGGGACCGGGAGGCCGAGCGCAACCACGTCCTGCCGCTCTTCGACAACCTCGTCGACCGCTTCGGCAGCTTCATCGGACCGGCGTGGCCCGCGGGCGACGACCGCACGTACCGTCCCGGCGCCTCACCCGTCTGCGACGAGTCCCTCCCCCTCCTGCCGGGCGGTTTCCGGTTCACCGCCGAGGTGGAGGCCGCCGGAGCCCCGGACGGCGTCCTGCTCGCCCTCGGCGACTGGAACGGCGGATTCGCCCTCTACGTCGCCGGTGGCCGCCTCACCTTCACGTTCTCGCGCGCGGGCGAACCCCTCGAAGTGATCGCCGACCGTCCCGTCCCAGCCGGCCGGCAGAGCCTCGGCGTCGCCTGCACGACCGGCCCGGACGGCTCCGCCTTCCACCTCCTGCACGGCGACACCGCGGTCGGGTCGCTGGCCTTCGACGGCCGCCTGCCGGCCTCCGTGCAGCACGGCGGCGCGGGCCTGCGCCTCGGCTTCGACACCGGCCTGCCCGTCTCGGCACGCTACCGGCCGCCCTCCCCCTGGAACGGCACGCTGATCTCCGTCCGGCTCCAGACGCCCGGTCCCGGCGGGATCGACCCGGCCGACGAGCTGCGGACCGCCCTGCACTCGGACTGACCCGCCGATCAGAAGAAGGCGGGGCCGCGGCGCAGGAGGGTGTCGTAGAGCATCTGCTGGACGACCTCGCGCACATGGTCGGTGAGGTTGAAGACGGTCATCGGGTCGTCCGCGGCGGAGGCGTCGTAGTCCTCCAGCGGCATGGGCTCGCCGAACTGGATCATCCACTTGGACGGCAGCGGCAGCAGCCCCGCCGGGCCGAGCAGCGGGAACGTCGGGGTGACCGGGAAGTACGGCAGGCCCAGCAGGCGGGCCAGCGGCCGCAGGTCGGCGATCTTGGGGTAGATCTCCTCGGCGCCGACGATGGCGCACGGGATGATCGGGACGTCGGCGCGCAGCGCGGTGCCGACGAAACCGCCGCGGCCGAAGCGCTGGAGCCGGTAGCGCTCGCTGAACGGCTTGCCGACGCCCTTGAAGCCCTCCGGGAAGACCCCGACGAGCTCCCCCTTGCCCAGCAGGCGGCCGGCGTCGGCAGGGCAGGCCAGGGTGTGGCCGGCCTTCCGCGACAGGTGGCCCAGCAGCGGCACCTGGTAGACCAGGTCGGCGCCGAGCAGGCGCAGATCGCGGTGGGCGTGGTCGTGGACGGCGACCGACAGCATGATCCCGTCGAGGGGGAGCGTGCCGGAGTGGTTGGCGACCAGCAGGGCGCCGCCCTCGGCGGGCAGGTTCTCCAGGCCGAACAGCTCGACGCGGAACCAGTGCTCGTAGAACGCGCGGGCCACGGGCAGCAGGACGGAGCTGTTGAACTCGCTGTCGAAGCCGAACTCGTCGACCTCGTACTCCCCGGACAGGCGGCGGCGCAGGAACGCCAGGCCGGAGGCCAGCTTGCGCTCCAGCGGGGAGCGCGGCGCCCCGTCCTCGTGCCCGTGCCGTGCGGCGTTCAGCGGGATGACCTGGGCCCCCTCGTCCTCGCGGGCGAACCGCTCCTCGTGGTGGGCGTTCATCGGGTGCCTCCCTGCCGGGGGTGTGGGGGTCGCCCCCCACGATGATCAGCCGCGGTGCAGCGCCGCGGCGAGCCGGTCGATCAGCTGGAGCGGGACACCGCGGCCCAGCCCCTCGGCCGAGGCGAAGTCGGCGAACGCCGCCTCGGTGGTGTACTTCGGCCGCCAGGACAGCTCCGCCACCAGCCGGGCGGTGTCGATCACGCGGCCGTAGGTCAGCCAGCGCTGCAACTCCGGGGAGAAACCCGTCAGCCCGGCGAAGCGGCGCCCCGCGTCGCCCATGACGGAGATCGACGGAGCCGGGAGCGGCACCGAGGAGCGCCCGGCCCGCCGCAGGGCCTGCGACAGCAGCAGCACCCCGTCGCCCGCGACGTTGTAGGTGCCGGGGTGGTCCTCCACCGTCATCCGGCGCAGCACCTCGATCCCGTCGTCCTCGTGCAGGAACTGCAGCCGGGGATCGAAGCCCAGCACCGTCGGGACGACGGGCATCCGCAGGTACCGGGTGAACGGCGAGTCGACGCCCGGCCCGAGGAAGTTGGCGAAGCGCAGCACCGACACCGTCAGGTCCGAGCGCCGCCGCCGCAGCCCGCGCACGTAGCCCTCGACCTCGACCGCGTCCTTGGCGTAGCCGGACGTGGGCGCCTCGACGGGCTCGTCCTCCTCGGTGAACACCGCCGGGTCCATCGGCGAGGAGCCGTAGACGGCGGCCGAGGACCGCACGACGAGCTTGCGCATGTCGGGCGACCGCTGGCACGCCGCCAGCAGCTGCATCGTCCCGATGACGTTGAATTCCTTCACCTTCGACCGGGGCGCGGACGGCGACGTCACCAGGTTCAGGTGGACGACCGTGTCGACCTCGGCGGAGGAGATGACCTTCGCGATGCTCGGCGTGCGGATGTCGACGCGCACGAACTCGGTGCGTCCGAGCGGCGTCGTGGGCGCAACGGTGTCCACCCCGATGACCCGTTCGATGCGCGGGTCGGCCTGAAGGGTGTTCGCGAGCCGGGCCCCCAGAAATCGGGAGACTCCCGTGACGAGAACGACACGGGCCGCAGCGGAGGGCATGGACGACACTGTGCGCTCCACCCCTTACGGCTGAGTGGCCGGTGCGTTTACTTCTTGTTGCGGCGCTGGATACGCGTCTTCTTCAGCAGCTTGCGGTGCTTCTTCTTGGCCATCCGCTTGCGGCGCTTCTTGATGACAGAGCCCACGTGACCTCGCTCGGCGTCTCGGGTGTCGACAGGAGTCGGCCGTGCCGTCCGGCGAGCTGGGCTCCCCCGGCGTGCACGGGCCGAAGGCCAAGCGTACCGCTGTGCCGGTCGCGCTCCGTCCGCCGGTCGCCCCCGGCACGGCGCGGTGGTCTCGCCGTCCACCTGTGGCGGTCATCCGGGAGGTGTCCGCGGGACGTGCCGCCGGCGGGCATGCCGAGATGGGCCCGGCGGCGGGGCTCCGCACCCCGCGCCCGAGCATGGCCTTTCCCGGTGTCCAGGGTGCCGTGGACATCGGAGATGCCCCCGGCTCCCCGGACACCGGCCTCGGCTGCCCCAAGGCCGCCGACCGGTCCTTGTCCTGCTCTGTTCCCCAGCTGGCCGCGCGGATCGCGAGACCCGCGCGGACGCCCCCTGCACGGCCGGAGCGGGAGTGTACGGCGAGGTCATGGGTCATGGCCCCGCCCTACCCCGTTATCCGGCTTCGATGAAAGCTTCGCGCAGATAGTCGTGAACGGCCTGCTCGGGAACCCGGAACGAGCGGCCCACGCGGATCGCGGGCAGCTCGCCCGAGTGGACGAGACGGTAGACGGTCATCTTGGACACCCGCATCACCGCCGCCACTTCGGCCACGGTCAGGAACCTGACCTCACTCAGAGGTCGCTCGCCTGAGCTCATCGGACGCCCTCTTCCACACGTGCCGCGCACCGGCCCTTTGGGTGACTTTGATCACGCACGTGTACTTCCCCCAGCGTAAATCGTGTACCGACAGTCGCAAGAGGGGAGTTCCACCCATTTGCGTATCCCGACCTGTCCCAGGAGCCACAGTGTGCTTGCGTACCGAGCGTCGATCACTCCTTCACCGAGCGTGGCACGGCGAGCGGGCACCGGCGCGGATCATGCGATGACCTGCGACTCAGGCGTCGAACGGGGCTCCGTGAGCATGCCGGAGCCCCGCCAGGGACCCGGTATCACAGTGCGTGATCCCTCCGGAGGCGTTGTGGGGCCGGAGGAGGGCCGGTAACGGTCAGGCCAGCCCGGCGCGCTCCAGCAAAAAAGCGGTCATGGGTGCGTAATGGTGCGGCGATATGCCGTCGTCCAGCGGGACGACGACGTCGATCTTGCCTTCGGCGGCGCCGGCGAACAGCGCGGGGTCGTTACAGTCCGCGAACCCGACGGTGTCGATGCCGGCCTCGCCCGCCGCGCCGGCCCAGCCGTGATCCGCGATGGCCAGATCCGGCCAATCCCCCGATTCGGCTGCGAGCTCGGCCAGCATCGCCTCCATCGGAGCCGCGTCGTGGGTGTGGTGGGTGCGGCCGTCCTCGCCCTCCAGCATGGCCACGCCCCCGGGCGCGTAGACGATCCGGCGCTGCTCGGACCCGTAGTAGGTCTCGATCTCGTACGACCAGCCCGCCGCGGGCGTCATCACCGGGCAGCCGGCCTCGCGCAGCGCCCCCGCCATCGCCTCGTAGACCGGCGTGAGCGTGGCCGGGTGGCCGGTCGCCAGCACCACCGGCTCCCGCCGCCGGGCGGCGCGGCCGATCCGGTCGCCCATCGCCTCCAGCGCGTCCAGGGTCAGGTCGGGGTCGATGGTGTCGTCGCCGTACAGGTGCATGGGGTCGGCGACGACGCCGCAGCGCTCCACCATGACCTCCAGGACGTCCCGCTCCGTCCACGACCGCTTGAGGTCCAGGCCGAACAGGTAGTACGGGTTGCGCGCCGCCATCCGCCGGTAGTGCAGGAGGTTGTTCTGGCGCGGCGTGGCGACCTCTCCGGCGATCATCGTGCGGACCAGATGGGCCCGCAGCTCCGCCCTGCCGGGGGCCGCCATCACGCCCCCGCCCCGGGCCGCGCCCCCGCCGCCGACCGCGCGGCCGGGCCGGTCACAGGTCGCTCATGGGGTCCAGGCCGTGCTCCGGGAACACCGCCCGCCGGGTCGCCAGCACCGCCTGGTCCACCGGGCTCGCCGGGTCGTAGCCGTTCCCCCACGTGACCACCTCCACCACGCTCGTCCCATCGGTCATCCGGCGCGGTGCGATCTCCCCGGTCCGCCGCCGGACGAAGTCGCGCCACGGCTCGGGCGTGGCGGTCTCCGGCTCGATCGGGCGGCCCGCCGCCTCGGCCAGCAGGTGCGTCCAGGCGCGCGGCACGACCTGGACCAGCTCGTACCCGCCGCCGCCGGTCACCAGCCAGCGCCCGCCCGCCACCCGGTGCGCCAGCCGGTGCAGCCACGCGTACGCGGTGCGCTGCCCGTCCACGCTGAGGATCAGGTGCGCCAGCGGGTCCAGCGCGTGGCTGTCGCAGCCGTGCTGGGTGACCAGCACGTCCGGCCGGAACGCCTCCAGCAGCGGCGGCACGACGGCGTCGAACGCGCGCAGCCAGAGGGCGTCGCCGGTGCCGGGCGGCAGCGCCACGTTGACCGAGGTGCCCTCGGCACCCGGGCCGCCGGACTCGTTCGGGAAGCCGGTGCCGGGGAACAGCGTGCGGGGCGTCTCGTGCAGGCTGATCGTCATGACCCGCGGGTCGTCGTAGAAGGCCGCCTGGACGCCGTCGCCATGGTGGACGTCGACGTCGACATAGGCGACCCGCTCGGCGCCGTTGTCCAGCAGCCAGGCGATCGCGATCGCCGGGTCGTTGTAGACGCAGAATCCGGAGGCGGCCTCGGCGAGGGCGTGGTGGAGGCCGCCGGAGACGTTGGCGGCGTGCTCGGCCTCGCCCGTCCAGACCGCGCGGGCGGCGGCCACGGAGGCCCCCGCGACCAGCGCGGACGCCTCGTGCATGCCCAGGAAGACGGGGTTGTCGGTGTTGCCGAGACCGTACCGGGGCTCGGGCAGGCCGGTGGACCCGGCGTGCTTGACGGCCGCGATGTAGGCGTCGCGGTGGACGAGCCCCAGCAGCTTGTCGTCGGCGGCCTCGAACCCCGCGACCTGCACGTTCGTCTCATCGAGCAGGCCGATCTCGCGGGCGAGGGCCATGGTCAGCTCGACGCGGACGGGGTTCAGGGGGTGGCCGGCGCCGAAGTCGTAGGAGATGAGCCGATCGTCCCAGAAGACCTTCAGCCCGCAGTCTCGGGGGGACGCGGGGGGCGGGGCGCTGCTCATGGCCCTCACGCTACCGTTCCGGCCCCGGTCCCGGCCGCGTGGCCTGGATCACAGCAACGCCGTGACCAGCGGCACATCTTTTACTTGACCCCTACTTGACGTGGGACTAGGTAGTTATGTGAACTATTTCAACATTTGGGCATCTTTTTTACAGCGACGTAACTGACCGTTGGGGGCGCGCATGGACCGGGAGCAGGTGGACGCGGGGCCCGCGCACGAGCGCCCCCCGAGTGTCCGCAGCAAGGCGATCTCCGGTGCGATCAGGCTGTGGACCAGGCCGTTCATCCACCGCATCCCTGGCCACGCAGGCAGCATCCGCACCGCCCGGTCCACCGTGGACGCCGCGTCCCTGCTGCTGCGGCCGTCCCAGCGCGTACGGGTCCGGCAGGTGATCGACCCGCAGGTGGAGAGCGGGCGGCTGCGCCGGTCGGTGCGCGGCGAGTGGGTCGTGACCAGGGACGCCGAGGAGTCCTCCCGCACCGGGGCGATCCTCTACCTGCACGGCGGCGGGTACGTGTTCTGCTCGCCCCGCACGCACCGGCCGATCACCTCCCGGCTGGCGCTCGACACCGGGCTCCCCGTCTTCGCGCCCCGCTACCGGCTGGCGCCCGAGCACCCCTTCCCCGCGCCGCTGGAGGACGCGGTCGCCGCGTACCGCTGGCTGCTGGACCGCGGCGTCCCGGCCGACGGGATCGTGCTCGCGGGCGACTCGGCGGGCGGGCACCTGGCCGCGGCGCTGACCGGCGAGATCTGCCGGACCGGGCTGCCGCGCCCGGCGGGCACCGTGCTGTTCTCCCCGTGGGTCGACCTGACCTGCGAGCTGTCCGAGCGGGCGCAGCGGCTCGCCCGCGACCCGTACATCAGCGCCCGCACGGCGCGGCGGGTGGCGCGGCTGGTCGTGGGCCCGGCCGGATTCGACGACCCGCGGCTGGCGCTGCTCACGTGCCCGTGGGCGGACACGCCGCCGTTCCTGATCCAGGTGGGCGGGGCCGAGGTGCTGCGGTCGGAGGCGGAGGCGCTGGCCGAGGCGCTGGACGCGGCGGGCACCGACTGCGAACTCCAGGTCTGGAAGGGGCAGATGCACGTCTTCCAGATGCTCAACCGCGTCCTGCCGGAGGCGGACGCGGCGATGGCCGACGCCGACCGGTTCATCCGCTCCGTCGTGGCCGGCCTCCCCGCCGGCAACGGCACCGGCACGGAAACCGGAAGCGCCGAGGACGGAACCGGCACCGAGGCCGCCTGACGCCCATCCTGCACGGTCATCCGCTCGCCCATCCGGCACGGTCATTCGGCACGGTCATCCGGCAAGGTCATTCGGCACGGAGCGCGATCACCGGGTCCAGCCGTCCGGCGCGCCGCGCGGGGACGACGCCGAAGAAGACGCCCACCGCCGCCGACACCGTGAACGCCAGCAGCACCGACCACCAGGTGATCGCGGCCGGGACGGGCGACAGCGCCGCGATCGCCGCCGCGGCCCCCGCCCCCAGCGCGATGCCGGCCAGCCCGCCCAGCGTCGTCAGCATCACCGCCTCGGCCAGGAACTGGGCGAGGATGTCCCGCTGCCGCGCGCCCAGGGCCTTGCGCAGCCCGATCTCCCGGGTCCGCTCGCGCACCCCGACCAGCATGATGTTGGAGACGCCGACCCCGCCGACCAGCAGCGAGATCGCCGCGATCGCCGCCAGGACGCCGGTGAGCGCGCCCAGCACGGTGCCGATCGTGCCGAGCAGCTGGGTCTGGGTGATCGCGGTGAACCGTTCGCCCCGGTGGCGGGCCTCCAGGGCGTCCACGATCCGCCGCTGGAGCCCGGGGACGGCGTCGCCGTCGGGGGCGCGGACGGCGAGGAAGTCGACCCGGTCGACGCCGAACATCCGCTGCGCCGTGGTCACCGGGATGTGCGCCTCGGTGTCGCGGGCCTGCCCGAACGTCTGCCCGACCCGCTCGAACACCCCGACCACCCGGAACCGGGCCCCGCCCGCGATCGTCACCTGCCGCCCGACCGGGTCGACGTCGCCGAACAGCCGCCGGGCGAGGTCGGAGCCCAGCACGACCACGCGCCGCCGCGTCTGCACGTCGGTCTCGCTCAGGTAGCGTCCGCGGCGGACGGGGCGGTCGAAGACGTTCCGCAGGTTCTGGTTGGCGCCGACGATGCCGGCGTAGGTCTCCGTCCGCCCGGCCCGCACCGTCTCGCCGGAGTTGAGGGCGACCGCGACGCGGCTCTCGTCGCCGACGACCCGGCCGAGGTAGGCCACGTCGTCCAGCCGCATCCGGCTGATGGACGGCGCGGAGCCGATGCCCACCTGCCCCGGCGCCACGAAGACGATATTGGAGCCGAGGCCCTCGATCTCGCTCTCCACCAGGTCGCGGGCCCCGGAGCCGATCGCCACCAGCACCACCACCGCCGCGACGCCGACGACCACGCCGAACATGGTGAGCGCGCTGCGCAGCCGGTTGACCCGCAGCGCCTCCAGCGCCACCCGGAACGACTCCGCGTACCTCACTCCGCGTGCCTCACTCCGCGTACCTCATCGAGGCGGGCCGTCGTCGCGTTCGATGACGCCGTCGCGGATGTGGATCTGGCGGCGGGCCCGCTCGGCGATGTCGGGCTCGTGGGTGACCAGGACGATCGCCACGCCCCGCTCCCGATTGAGGCGTTCCAGGAGGTCCATCACCTCGTGCCCGGTACGGGTGTCGAGGTTGCCGGTGGGCTCGTCGGCCAGCACCACCCGCGGGTCGCCGACCAGGGCGCGGGCGATCGCGACCCGCTGTTGCTCGCCGCCGGACAGCTGCCCGGGCCGGTGGCCGGTCCGGTGCTCCAGCCCGACCGTGGCGAGCGCCCGCACGGCCAGCCTGCGGCGTTCGGCGCGCGGCAGCCCCCGGTAGACCAGGGGCAGCGCCACGTTGTCCCGGGCGCTGGTGCGGGCGAGCAGGTGGAACGACTGGAACACGAACCCGACGCGGGAGTTGCGCAGCTCGGCCAGCTCGCCGTCGGACAGCTCGGCGACGTTCCGCCCGGCGATCCGGAGGGTGCCGGAGGTGGGCCGGTCCAGGCAGCCCAGCAGGTGCATCAGCGTGGACTTGCCCGATCCGGACGGGCCGAGGATCGCGGCGAACTCGCCCTCCTCGATCCGCAGGCTCACCCCGCGCAGCGCCTGCACCTCGACGCCCTCCATGGTGTACGCGCGGGTGACGTCGACCGCCTCGAGCGCGGGTGTGCCGGCCCCGCGCACTCCAGCGTCCCGCGCCCCGGCGTCACGCGACCCGGCAGCCCGCGACCCGGCAGCCCGAGCCCCGGCGTCGCGCGACCCGGCGTCGCGAGCCCCGGCGTCGCGCGGTGGCGGCGTCACGCCTCGATCTCCTGGCCCTGCCGGACCGAGTCGGCCCCGCGCACCACGACCCGCTCCCCCTCGCGCAGGCCCCGCAGCACCTCGACGGCCGCGTCGCCCTGGGCGCCGAGCCCGACCGCGCGCCGCTGCGCGCGGCCGCCGGCGACCACCCAGACGATCGACTCGCGCCCGCTGCTGACGATCGCCGAGGACGGCACCGCCAGCACGTTCCGCCGCTCCCGGACCCGCAGGTCGACCACGGCGCTCATGCCGGGCTTGGGCCGCGGCGCCCGGCCGCCGCCCGAGAGCGTGCCCTCGCCCAGCGCCAGCGTCACCTTGTACGTGACGCCCCCGCCGCCCGACTCGGTGGGCGCGGCCCCGACCCCGGTGACCTCGGCGGTGTACACGCCGCCCTGCACGGCGTCGAACTCCACGTCGGCGCGGACCCCGTCGGTGACGCGCAGCACATCGGTCTCGTCCACGTCGGCGGTCAGCGCCAGCCGGGACACGTCGGTGACCGTGACGATCGCGTCGCCTCCGGCCACCGGCACGCCGGTCGCGATCGAGGCGGCGTCCCTGGCACCGCCCCCGGCCGCGCCGCCCAGGGCCGGCAGGCCGCCGCCGCCCGCGCCTCCGGCGGCCCCTCCACCGCCGCCCGCGGCCTGGCCGAGCTGGGCCGGGAGCCGGTCGAGGACGGCGTCGAGGCCGCCCGTCCCGGACGCGGGCCCGCCGAGGCCGACCACGCCGTCGAACGGCGCCTTGATCGTGAGAGCCCGGACGGTGCGTTCCGCCGCCCGCACGGCCGACCGCGTCTGCACCCGCTGCGCCCGCGTGATCGACGAGATCGCCGAGCCCATGCTGCCCAGTCCCGCGTTCAGCCGCGCGACCGCCTCCTGGGCCGCCCGCGCCGCCGTCCGGTACTCCCCCTCGGCTCGGGCGATGCCGGCGAGCACGGTCGCGCGCTGCCGCGGGTCGCCGATCTCATCGGCCGCCTTGCGTGCGGCGGCGAACCCGGCCCGCGCCGTACGGTCGGTGCCGCGCTGGAACTCGGTCATGTCCAGCCCGGCCGGGACCGCCGTGCCCCCGCCCGCCGCGGCCGAGCCGCCGGCCCCGACTGCGCTGTCGGCCTCCCTGGCTTGGGCGAGCTGCTCGCGGGCGGCCGGGGAGTCGATCGTGGCGAGGACCTCGCCCTCCCGGACCCGGTCGCCGTCGCCGACGTACAGCCTCCCGACCGTGCCCTCCGCCGGGGCCCGCACGGTGACGGTGGCGCGCGCGGCCACCTTCGCCGGGGCCTCGACCAGCTCGGTCACGTCGGCCCGCGCCGCCGGGGCCACCCGGACCCGGTCGCCATCCCCGCCGTCGCCCCCGCCGCTGCAGGCGCTGAGCCATCCGGCCAGCAGGAGGGCCATGATGAGCGCGGGGAGGCGGTAGCGCCGCGAAGCCACGAGGGCATCGTAAGAGCGGCCTTACCGCCCCGTCAGCAACCGTTCCACCACCCACACCACCAAAAGCCCTATTTAGGACACACCGGTACCGGTGGCGCCAATGGTCACAGCGGCTGCTGCCGCAACGGGCCCTCCGGCGCGCTCGCCGCCGGGCCGCTCCCCGTCCGCTCGGCCCGCTTCGACCGGACGGTCAGCATCCCGGCCAGCGCGGCCAGCGCGGCGATCCCCTCGCCCACCAGGCTGATCGTCTTCTCGCCGTACCAGACCGGCTCGTACATGTCCGGCAGCGGACCGATGGCGCCCACGTCGACGAAGTAGTACAGCAGCAGGGCTCCCACCGCGCTCGCCGCCACCAGGAACGCCACGGCGTAGGTCCAGCGCCGGGCCAGTGCCAGGACCAGGACTCCGGCCAGCGCCGCCACCACGGCCTGGACGCGGAAGAGCAGGTCACCCCCGATGCTGCCGCCCTCCACGAAGGCCATGTCGGGTGCGAAGACCCAGTGGACGTAGGCATCGGCCGCCAGACCCGCGGCCACCAGAACCCGCAGCAGTACTCCCATACCTACTACACGGCCATAACACCCCGATCGGATCAACCACCCTGGAACGTGACTTTTCCGATAGGTCTGCCTGCCCTGATCGGCCCTGATCGGCCCTGATCGAGCCTGACGGGGATCCGGAAATCAGCCTCCGGCCAGCTCGCGGCCCCGGTTCCGGGCCGCCTCGATCGCCTCCAGCACCGCCGCCCGGACACCGTGCCGCTCCAGCTCCCGGATCGCGGCGATCGTCGTGCCGCCCGGCGAGGTCACCGCCTCCCGCAGCATCACCGGGTGCTCGCCCGAGTCGCGCAGCATCACCGCCGCGCCCACCGCCGACTGGATCACCATCTCCAGCGCCGCCGCCCGCGGCATCCCCAGCAGGATGCCCGCGTCCACCATCGCCTCCACCAGGTAGTAGAAGTACGCCGGGCCGCTCCCCGACAGGGCCGTGGCGCCGTCCTGGAGCGACTCCGGCAGCCGCAGCACCTTCCCGACCGGCGACAGCAGCTCCTCGGCCAGTTTCAGATGCTCCTCGCCCGCGTGCGACCCGGCCGAGATCACGCTCATCGCCTCGTCCACGAGCACGGGCGTGTTGGACATGACCCGCACCACCGGCACGCCCTCGGGGACCCGCTCCTCGATGAAGCCCGTGGTGATCCCCGCCGCCATCGAGATGACCAGCCGGCCGGGACGGATCTTCGGGCCGACCTCGCCCAGCAGCACGCCCATGTCCTGCGGCTTGACCGCCAGCACCAGCGTGTCGGCGGCGGCCGCGGCCTCCACGTTGCCGACGATCTCGATGCCGTACCGCTCGCGCAGCAGCGCGCCGCGCTCCTCCCGCCGGACGGTGGCCATCAGCTCCGCCGGGGGCCGGCCCGCCCGGAGCACCCCGGACAGCAGCGCCTCGCCCATCTTGCCGGCACCCAGAATCGCGATCATTCATACACCTTGACGTGGGGATCCATCGACGCCCTCAGCCTAGCGACCGCCCCGGCCCGCACCGCGCCTGGCGCCACCGCCCGCGCAGCACCGCGCCGGGGTCACGAGCGGGTGGCCACCGAGCGGACGAAGAAGGCCAGGTTGGCGGGACGCTCGGCCATGCGCCGCATGAAGTAGCCGTACCACTCCTCGCCGTACGCCGTGTACACCCGCATCCGCGCGCCCTGCCCGGCCAGCCGCCGCTGCTCCTGGGGGCGGATCCCGTACAGCATCTGGTACTCGAAGGTGCCCGGGTCGCGGTCGTACAGCACCGCCAGCGCGCCCGCGATGTCGACCAGCCGCGGGTCGTGCGTGGCCAGCATGGGGTAGCCCTTGCCGCCCATGAGGACCTTCATGCACCGCACGTACGACTTGTCGACCTCGCCCTTGTCGGTGAACGCCACCGACTCCGGCGCGGCGTAGGCGCCCTTGCACAGCCGCACCCGCGACCCCTCGTACGCCAGCTCCGCGCAGTACTCCTCGGCGCGCCGCAGGTACGCCTGGACGACCGCGCCGGTGTCGGGGAAGTCGCGCCGCAATTCGTTCAGGATCCGCAGCGTGGACTCGACCCGCTGGTACTCCTCCATGTCGAGGGTCACCGTGGTGCTCGCCGAACGCGCCGCCGTGCAGATGCGGCGGGCGTTCTCCAGCGTGTAGTCCTCGTCGAAGGCCTGGCCCACCGCGGTCAGCTTCAGCGACACCTCGGCACGGGCGCCGAACCCGGCGGCGGCCAGCCGCTCCAGCAGCTCGACGTAGTGTTTGACGGTCGCGTCGGCCTGGCTCGCGTCGTGCACGTCCTCGCCCAGCACGTCCAGGCTCACCAGCAGGCCCTCGCCGATCAGGTCGCCCGTGACGCGCAGCGCGTCGTCGATCGTCTCACCCGCGATGAACCGGCGCACCACGTCCCGGGTGAGCGGCGCGGTCTCCATCACCTTCCGCACCCCGTCGCTGCGCGACGCGGCCAGCAGGGCCTGCCGAAGCACTTCCCATCCCCTTTTCCGGACGGCACGCTCGGTCCGCCCTCCCCAGGTTAGTCCCCCGGGACGCAACCCTCGATCACGAGAATCGCGAGGAGCACACGAGATGCATGTGGAGCACGAGGAGCACAAGGAGCGCGACGATCACCGCGGATCGCGAGCCGGGACGCCGCGGCGGTCGGGACGGGTCAGGAGACGGTGCCGACCCGGTTGGTGCCGCCGTGCTGCTGGATGTACTTGTCGACCTCGGCCGTCCGCACCGCCTCGAACAGCGCCGCCGCCTTGGCCTTGTCGAGCAGCACCACGCTCTGGTCGCCGCGCGCCGCGGGGCCCTTGTTGGGCAGGGTCAGGAAGCCCACGTTGCCCGGCCGCATGCCGCGCATGCTCAGCGCCAGCGAGCGCAGCTTGCCGGCCGTGACGGAGTCGTCCACGCTGATCGACTTGGTGAACGCCGACAGGAACCGGTCGAGCTTCAGCGGGTTGGTCACCGTGCCGCCGTCGGCGGCCGTCTGCGCCAGCGCCCGCAGGAACGCCTGCTGCCGCCGGATCCGGTCGAAGTCGCCGTTGGGCAGGCCGTAGCGCTGCCGGACGAACAGCAGCGCCTTCTCACCGTTGAGCTTCTGCCGGCCGGCCTGCCAGTGCACCTTGTTGGCCGAGTCGTACACGCTCTCGGCGATGTCGACCTCGACGCCGCCGAGCGCGTCGGTCATCGATTTGAACCCGTTGAAGTCGATCGCGCCGAAGTGGTCGACGCGGATGCCGGTGAGGCTCTCCACGGTCTCGATCAGCAGCGGCGGGCCGCCGAACGAGAACGCCGCGTTGATCTTCTGCGGGCCGTAGCCGGGGATCTGCACCCAGGAGTCCCGGGGCAAGGAGATCACGTAGGCCTTGCTGCGGTCGGCGGGCAGGTGCAGCAGCATGATCGTGTCGGATCGCTGCTGGCCCGGCTTCCAGACCTGGCCGCCCTCGCCGGTGGTGCCGACCTCGGCCCGGGTGTCGGAGCCGACCAGCAGCCAGTTCTCGGTGCCGGTCACGTTGGGCCCGGGACGCTTCTTCCCGGTCGGCATCACGCCCGGGAGCCGGTCGATGTTGCCGTTGTAGGACGACTGCCGCTGCCAGACCAGTCCTCCGAGCCCCGCGACCACCAGCAGGACGAAGACCACCACCGCGGCCAGGATCCGGGGCCAGCGGCGCCTGCGCCCGGTCCTGCCGGAGGCGCCGTCCCCGGGGCCGTCCGGACCGTCCGGGCCGCCGGGATCGAACGGCCCGCCGGGGCCGCCCGGGTCCAGCAGTCCTGCGGGAGTCGGCGCGGCCGGGCCTTGCCCGGGAGCGCCCGGACCGGACCCGCCGGGCCGGGCGGTGCCCTGGCCTGCGGCGCCGGGAACGGATGCGGCACCGGATCCGCCGTGCGGCTGCGGCGCCGGCGAACCCGGGAGGTCAACGGGACTCATGCCGCGCGAGATTATCAGCACCTCCGCAGGGCAATCGGCGCATTCGGGGCCGCATGGGACGATGCATGGACGACCCGTACCGACTCTTGTCGATCTTGTGGTAAAGGCGGGACGTTATCCGCCCCTCCCGGGTCGGTACGGCGTCAGTCGGTGCGGCGGCGCAGCGTCGCCGCGCCGAGCAGCAGCGCCAGCAGCGTGCACGCGCCGATGATCATGAGATCGCGGGTGAGCTCGCCGGAGAAGCCGCTCTCCACCGTGACCCGCTGCATCGCGTCCACCGCGTACGACAGCGGCAGCACGTCGGAGATCGCCTCCAGCCAGGACGCCATCTGCTCGCGCGGCACGATCAGCCCGCACAGCAGCGCCTGCGGCAGGACGAACGCCGGCATGAACTGCACCGCCTGGAACTCGGTCCGGGCGAACGCGCTGGCGAACAGGCCCAGCGCCATGCCCAGCAGCGCGTCCAGCACCGCGACCAGCAGCAGCGTCCAGCCCGATCCGGCCAGGTCCAGCCCGAGCCAGGTCAGCGAGATCGCCAGCACCACCCCGACCTGCACCAGCGCGATCAGGCCGAACGCCAGCGCGTAGCCCAGCAGCAGGTCCAGCTTGGCGATCGGCATGGTCATCAGCCGTTCCAGCGTGCCGCTGGTGCGCTCGCGCAGCGTGCCGACACTGGTCACGATGAACATGATCACGAAGGGGAACAGCCCGAGCAGCATCGGGCCGATCCGGTCGAAGGTGCCGGGCCGGTCGAAGACGTACCGCAGCAGGATCATCAGCAGCGACGGCACGCCGACCATCAGGCCGATGGTGCGGTGGTCGTGCCGGAGCTGGCCGAGGATGCGGCGCATCGTGGCCAGCGTTATGGAGACGCTCATGACAGGCCTCCCTTCGAGGCGGCGCTCGCGGCCCGTGCGGTGATCAAGTGCAGGAAGGCGCCTTCCAGGTCGGCGGCGCCGGTGCGGTCGCGCAGCGACTCGGGGGTGCCGTCGGCGAGGATCCGGCCCTCGCGCATCAGCAGGAGGCGGTCGGTGCGGCCCGCCTCGTCCATGACGTGGCTGGAGACCAGCAGGGTGGCGCCGCGGTCGGCCAGTTCGCGGAACAGCTCCCACAGTTCCTGGCGCAGCACCGGGTCCAGGCCCACGGTGGGCTCGTCCAGGACGAGGAGTTCGGGGGTGCCGAGCAGCGCGACGGCCAGGTTGGCGCGGCTGAGCTGGCCGCCGGACAGGGTGGCCACGACCTGGCCGCGATGCTTGCCGAGGCCCACCTCGTCGATCACCCGGTCGGCGTCGGAGCGGGGCGCGCCGAGGACGGCGGCGAAGTAGCGCATGTTCTCGCGGACGCTGAGGTCGGCGTAGACGGCGGGGGACTGGGTGGCGTAGCCGACGCGGCGGCGCAGCCCCGCGGACCCGGCGGGCTCGCCGAGCACCGTGACCTCGCCGCCCTTGACGATCTGCACGCCCACCACGGCCCGCATCAGCGTGGTCTTGCCGCAGCCGCTCGGGCCGAGCAGCCCCACGACCGAGCCGCGCGGCACCTCGAAGTCGAGCCCGTGCAGGACCGGCCGGCCGCCCCGGTCCACCCGCAGGTCGCGCACGCGCACCGCCGGACTGGAACCGCTGAAACTCATCATGTGTTGAATTTATGTCGGTGGCAGGGCAGGGTCAACCCCGCCGGCCACGGCGGCACGGAAAAACCCGGCAACGAACCGGCGCCGGACAGAGCGGGAGGAGAGAGAGGGGGAGAAAGAGGGCGAGAAGGCGAGGTCAGCCGAGGTAGTGCTGAACGGCCGGCGCGATCAGCTCGACCAGCTCCTCGTCCGTGGCCGAGGCGATCGGCTCGGCCTTAAGGACGTACCGCAGCAGCGCCACGCCGATCATCTGCCCGACGGCGGCGTTGATGCGCAGCATCGGGATCTGGTGGATGTCCGCCGCCCGGCGGAACAGCGCCGCGCTCACGAACTGCCGCATCATCACCGCGGCCTGCTCGTTGGTCATCGCCGAGCGGAGCATGGCCAGGATCGGCGCCCGGCGGTCCTCGTCGTCCCAGACCTCCAGGAACGTGCGGACCATCGTCTCGCCCAGCCGGTCCCGGGGGGCGGCCAGGATCCGCGGCACCAGCTCGCCGGGATCGATCGGGAACCGCATGGCCTGGACGAAGACACCCTCCTTGTTGCCGAAGAAGTGGTGCACCAGCGCCGGGTCGACGCCCGCGGCGCGGGCGATGGCGCGCAGGGAGGCGCCGTCGTACCCCTTCTCGGCGAACAGCTCGCGCGCCGCGGCCAGGATCGCCTCGCGGGTCTCGGTGGGGCCGGGGCGCCGTCCGGGACCCCGCCCGGAACGGCGGTCGGTGCCGTTCCCGCCGGGCCGCACGGCCTCGGTCACCGCACGCTCCGCCGGCTCACCTCGCCACCCGAGGTGACCTCCCACGTACGGTCGGCGGCGGCCAGGTGGAGCCGGGCGAACGCCAGCGCCTCGGCCAGGTCCTCCATGCGGTCGGCCCGGCTGGCCGCGCGGCGGGTGTTGACCTCCAGGCAGATGTGGCCCCCGTAGCCGTCGTCGGCCAGCTTCTCCAGCATCGGCCCGCACGGCTGGTTGCCCCGGCCGGGGACCAGGTGCTCGTCCTTGTTGGTGATGCCGACGCCGTCGGCCAGGTGGACGTGCCGCAGCCGCCCGCCCAGCTCGCCCGCCATGTCCAGGGCGTCCGAGCCCGAGACGGCGGTGTGGGACAGGTCGAGGGTCACGTGCGGGTAGTCCTGGTCGACCGGGTTCCAGTCGGGGAGGTACATGCCGGCCTCGGCGCCGCGTGCCTTGAGCGGGAACATGTTCTCGACCGCGAACAGGACGTCGGTCTCCTCCTGCATGCGGGCCAGGCCCTCGACGAACTCGCGGGCGTACTCGCGCTGCCAGCGGAAGGGCGGGTGGACGACGACCACCTCGGCGCCGAGCTCCTCGGCGACCTCCTTGGAACGCACCAACTTCCCCCACGGCTCCCGCCCCCACACCCGCTGCGTCAGCAGCAGGCAGGGCGCGTGGATCGACTTGATCGGGACCTCGTGGTAGTCGGACAGCCGCCGCAGCACGTTGAGGTCCTGCGAGGAGGCGTCGGTGGAGACCATGACCTCGATGCCGTCGTATCCCAGCAGCGCGGCGATCTCGAAGGCGCTGGGCACCTTCTCCGGGTAGACCGACGCGGTGGAGAGCGTGATCGGCGCGTCCGGCACGCGGATGGCCGGGACGGCGGCGCCGTTGTGCTGCGGGGTCAAGGCTCCCTCGCCTGGGTGGTCGCTGAGCAGTTCCCTGGCGTGTGCCCCGCCCGCCGGGAGCCGGGACCGTCGGCGCTCTCGCGGTCCGGCGGTCTGCCCCGCCCGGCGGCGCTCACGCAACCGAAAGCCTATGCGCCCGCGGAGCCGAAGGAACCCTCGGACGCCGGTGATCCCGATATCTTGACGTCCGGAATGGCTACCCTGGGTCTCCGTGGCCGCGATCGCACCGGGGGCCGTGCCGAGCCCCAACATCTGGAACTCCCCGCACGTGTACGAGATCGAGAACCGCGCCGTGGACCCCGACGGGACTCTGGAGGCGGCGATGCGCGCCATCCGTCCCTGGGCCGGGGCCACGGTGCTGGACGTGGGCTGCGGCACCGGTTTCCACCTGCCGCTCTTCGCCCGCGAGGCGGCCCGCGTGATCGGCGTCGAGCCGCATGCCGGGCTGGCCGCGACCGCCCGGCGGCGCGCGCAGGACATCCCGAATGTCACCGTTCGTATCGGCGCGGCGCAGACATTGCCGCTTCCGGACGCTTCCGTTGACGTGGTCCACGCCCGCTGGGCCTACTTCTTCGGCCCGGGCTGCGAGCCGGGCCTGGCCGAGCTCGACCGGGTCGTCCGGCGCGGCGGGGCGATCTTCATCATCGACAACGACGCGACCCGGTCCACCTTCGGCGGCTGGTTCCTGCGCGGCCTGCCCTCCTACGACCCGGCCGCGGTCGAGCGGTTCTGGACGCGCCGCGGCTTCCGGCGCGAGCCGCTGACCATCCGGTGGGAGTTCGGCAGCCGCGCCGACTTCGAGGCCGTGCTGCGCATCGAGTTCCCGCCGGAGGTCGCCGACGCGGTGCTGCGCGAGCACGCGGACCTGGAGGTGGACTACGCGGTCAATCTGTGGTGGCGTTGCCTCTGAAACCGAGTTACTGACCGGTTGGTCACAGGGCCTGAAGGGGAACGCATCCATGGGTCGTGCCGCCAGGACGAGCCGCAACATCCTCGCCGTGACCGCGCTCGGCGCGGGCGCCGCCGGGGCCGGGCTGGCCGCGCAGCGCCGCGCCCTGCGCCGCCTCCAGCTCCGCCCCGACCCGTACGCGGGCGAACCCTTCGGATCGGTCCGCGGGCGGCCCGTGCCGGTGCGCGCCGGCGACGGCACCCGGCTCTACGCCGAGATCGACGGCGCCGACCGCACCGACCTGGCCGTCGTGTTCTGCCACGGCTGGACCCTCACCCAGGACTCCTGGCACTTCCAGCGCAAGGCCCTGCGCGGCCACGGCCGCCTCGTCCTGTGGGACCAGCGCGGGCACGGCCGCTCCGACGGCGGCGAGCGCGACGGCAACGACCTGCCCCGCCTCGCGCACGACCTCGCCGCCGTGATCGACGCGACCGTCCCGGACGACACCCCGATCGTGCTGGTCGGGCACTCCATGGGCGGCATGACGATCATGCGGTACGCGGACGAGTTCCCCGAGGAGATCGGCCGCAGGGTGGTCGGCGCCGGGCTGCTGTGCACGTCCTCCGGGGCGCTCGGCGAGGTCAGCCTGGGGCTGCCGGTGGCGCTCGCGCGCGCCACCCGCGTCATGGTCCCGCGGGCGCTGCGCGCCGCCGGGGCCGGCTCGGCGGTGATCGAGAAGGTGCGCCACCTGGGCCGCGGCGGCTCCATGCTGATCGAGGACCTGATCGCCTTCGGCCCGGACGCCGGGCCCGCCGCGGTGGCGTTCGCCGAGGAGATGATGGCCGACACCCGGATGGACGCCTTCCTCGACTTCCTGCACTCGATGATCACCCACGAGGTGATCAGCGACTGCGCCTCCCTGGGCGGTGCCGACGTGCTGGTCATCGGGGCCGAGCACGACCGGCTCACCCCGGTGGAGCACAGCCTCAAGATCGCCGAGTGTGTGCCGTCAGCCCGGCTGGAGGTGGTCCCGGGCGCCGGTCACATGGCCATGCTGGAGCGTCCCGGCGCGGTGTCCGGCCACCTGCTCGACCTCGTCCACCGCGCCCGCACGTCCCTGGCCGCCTGACCGGACGCCCCTGGCCGGCTGACCGGACGCACCCGGCCGCACCCGGACGCACGTGCCGCTCCGCCACGGGTGTCGGTGCGTACCTCTACGCTTCGGCGCATGGCGAAGGCGAAGACGGCGAAGCCGACCTACCGCTGCGCGGAGTGCGGCTGGCAGACCTCCAAATGGGTGGGGCGCTGCGGCGAGTGCCAGGTATGGGGGTCGGTCACCGAGGCCGGGTCCGCCACCCCGGCGCGGGTCGTCGCGGCCGGTCCGGTCAGCGCACCGGCGCGGCCCATCGGGCAGATCGACGTCCGTACCGCCCGCACCCGCCCGACCGGGCTGGACGAACTCGACCGGGTCCTGGGCGGCGGCATGGTGCCGGGCGCCGTGCTGCTGCTGGCCGGTGAGCCCGGCATCGGCAAGTCCACGCTGCTCCTGGAGGTGGCGGCGCTGGCCTCCGCGCCGGAGTCGTTCGAGACCGCCGCCGCCTCGCCGGACGGAACGCGCCCGTCGCAGAACGGCGACCGGCCCGGCGACGCGGCACGGGCGGGGCGCGGCGCGCCGTCCCAAAACGGCGACCCGGGCGGCGAGGCGGGCGACGGGGCGGGGCGGCGGCCGGTGCTGTACGTGACGGGCGAGGAGTCCGCCCAGCAGGTGCGGCTGCGCGCCGACCGGGTCGGGGCCATCACCGACGACCTCTACCTGGCCGCCGAGACCGAGCTGTCGGCCGTGCTCGGCCACATCGAGCAGGTCGAGCCCGCCCTCCTGGTCGTCGACTCGATCCAGACGATCGGCACCTCCGAGGTGGACGGCGCCCCCGGCGGCGTCACCCAGATCCGCGAGGTCGCCGCCAACCTGATCCGGGTCGCCAAGGAGCGCGGCATCACGGTCGTCCTGGTCGGCCACGTCACCAAGGAGGGCGCCATCGCCGGGCCCCGCCTCCTGGAGCACCTGGTCGACGTCGTCCTGTACTTCGAGGGCGACCGGCACAGCCGCCTGCGCATGATCCGCGCGGTGAAGAACCGCTACGGCCCCACCGACGAGCTGGGCTGCTTCGACCTGTCCGAGGTCGGGATCGTCGGGGTGCCCGACCCCAGCGGGCTGTTCCTGACCCGCCGCGAGGAGCCCGTCCCTGGCACCTGCGTCACCGTCACGCTGGAGGGGCGGCGGCCGCTGGTCGCCGAGGTGCAGGCGCTGGTCGCCAAGTCCCACCTGCCCTCGCCGCGGCGCGCCTCGTCCGGGCTCGACACCTCGCGGGTCGCGATGGTGCTGGCCGTGCTGGCCCAGCGCTGCAAGATCTCTATGCACGAGCAGGACGTGTACGTCTCGACCGTCGGCGGCGTCCGGCTCTCGGAGACCTCGGTCGATCTCGCGCTGGCCCTGGCGGTGGCGGGGTCGACCGTGGAACAGTCATTGTCCGGCAGCCTGATCGCGCTCGGCGAGGTCGGGCTGGCCGGTGAGGTACGGGTCGTACCAGGGGTGCAGCGCCGCCTGGCCGAGGCCGCGCGGCTCGGTTTCAAGCACGCCGTCGTGCCGCGGGGCTCCCTCGAACTCGGCGACGGAACCCCCCTTAAACGTGCCGATCCTCAACTGATGAGCTATGAAGGCATGAAAGTGATGGAAGTGGATAGTTTGACGCAGGCGTTGCAGGTGGCCTTTACGGCGCCGTAACCCCCTTCACACCGGAGTGTTGCGCCACACTGTTCACGCTTAGGGCCAGGTGGGGAACCCGTGACGAGGGCTCCTCGGTAAACTGACGCCGTCCAGCGACCTCCGGGGGCCAGGTGCCAGCACACGACAAGGGTCATGACGAACGACGCCGCGCCACGCTCGCCGCGGTGGCCCCGGGTACGGCGATCCGCGACGGACTGGAGCGGATCCTGCGGGGGCACACCGGCGGGCTGATCGTGCTCGGCTACGACAAGCTCGTCGAGGAACTCTGCACGGGCGGGTTCGAGCTCGACGTGGAGTTCTCCGCCACCCGCCTGCGCGAGCTGGCCAAGATGGACGGCGCGATCGTCCTCGACGGCTCGCACTCGCGGATCGTGCGGGCGGCGGTGCACCTGGTGCCCGACTCGACGATCCCCACCGAGGAGTCCGGCACCCGGCACCGCACCGCCGAGCGGGTGGCCCGCCAGACCGGCTACCCGGTGATCTCGGTGAGCCAGTCGATGCACATCATCGCGCTCTACCTCGACGGCATCCGCTACGTGATGGAGGACTCGGCGGCCATCCTGTCCAAGGCCAACCAGGCCCTGGCCACGCTCGAGCGCTACAAGCTGCGGCTCGACGAGGTGTCCGGGACGCTGTCGGCCCTGGAGATCGAGGACCTGGTCACCGTCCGGGACGTCAGCGCGGTCGTGCAGCGGCTGGAGATGGTCCGCCGGATCGCCGACGAGATCGAGGGCTATGTCGTCGAGCTGGGCACCGACGGCCGGCTGCTGTCGCTGCAGCTCGACGAGCTGGTGTCGGGGGTGGACGTCGACCGGGAGCTGATCGTCCGCGACTACCCGTCTTCCGACGCCCGCGACCGCGGCTTCGACGCCGTGCTGGCCGACCTGGACGGGCTGTCGGCCAACGAGCTGCTCGACCTGTCCACGGTGGCCGAGGTGATGGGCTTCTCCGGCCCCGACGCCCTCGACCTGCCGGTCAGCCCCAAGGGGTTCCGCCTGCTGGCCAAGGTTCCCCGCCTGCCCGGCCTGGTGGTCGAGCGGCTGGTGGAGCACTTCGGCGGGCTGCAGAAGCTGCTGGCCGCCAGCATCGACGACCTGCAGGGCGTCGGCGGGGTGGGCGAGGCCCGGGCCCGCAGCGTCCGCGAGGGCCTGTCGCGGCTAGCGGAGTCGTCGATCCTCGAACGCTACGTCTGATCCTCCCTCCCTCCCTTTCCTCGTCACGTTCCGCTTGGCGGCGATAACTCCCATGCCTTAATCACCCGGTGGTGGGAGTCGCGGACCCGTCCGATCCGCACATCTAACGCCCGCGGCGGTCAGCTCAGCCGGAAGACCTGCTTGGGCACGCGGACGGTGCCGGAGTGAATGGAGACCACGTACGTGCCGGGCCGGGCGCGGGCGCGATCGCCCGTGCACCGCCTGCGGTCCCAGACCACGGTGTCGACGTACGGGACGCCCCGGCGTAGCGTGCGGACCTCCGACGCCGGCCCCGGGAAGCACTCGGCGGACGACCAGACCCGGTCGTCGCCGGAGGTGATCCGCAGGTCGAGATGGTGCGACCCCACGTCGAACCGGCACGGCCGGGGGCCGGTGTTGACGGCCGTCACCCGGAACTCGGGCCGCCCGCCGGGCCCGTAGGCGCCGCTGTCGGGCGTCAGGGTGACGACGACCGACTTCGGATCGCAGCCGTCGCTCCGGACGGAGGGCCTGGTGGGCCTGGCGGTCCTGGTGACCTTCGCGGTGACGGTGACGGTCGGCATCGCGGCCGGCACCCCCGGCGCGGACGGCGTCGCGCCCATCGTCTCGACCCCGGCGTCTTCCCCTCCGGACGCGGAGCACGCCCAGCCCACGAACGCGATGGCGCCGAACACCCCGGCCAGGACGGCCGCGCGCCGCCGCCAGTAGCGCTCCTCCCCCAGGTCGCCGTCACGATCCGCTTCCGGGTCCATACAGAAAGTATGCGTTCTTTGATCTTCGTTGGCCTGCCGACCCGCCGTGCCACAATGGCGTCACTCATGAGCGCCGCCATCACCGACCCGATCCTCGACTGGTACGACGAGCACGCCCGCGACCTGCCGTGGCGGGCCCCGGACGCCACCCCCTGGGGCGTGCTGGTCAGCGAGATCATGCTGCAGCAGACCCCTGTCGCCCGCGTGCTGCCGGTCTGGCACGCCTGGATGGGGCGCTGGCCCACCGCCGCCGCGCTGGCCGCCGAGCCGTCGGGCGAGGCGGTACGGGCCTGGGGCCGCCTGGGCTACCCGCGCCGCGCGCTGCGCCTGCACGCCGCCGCCACCGCGATCGTGGAACGGCACGACGGCGAGGTCCCGTCCTCACACGAGGCCCTGCTCGACCTGCCCGGCATCGGCGCGTACACGGCCGCCGCCGTCGCCAGCTTCGCCTACCGGCAGCGGCATGCCGTCCTGGACACCAACGTCCGGCGCGTCCTGGCCCGGCTGTGCTCGGGCGAGGAGTACCCGCCCAGGTCGCAGACGAAGGCGGAGGTGCGGCTCGCCGAGTCGCTCCTGCCGCTCGACCCGCCCACGGCCGCCCGCTGGTCGGTGGCGGTCATGGAGCTGGGCGCCCTGGTCTGCACGGCCAGGACGCCCCGCTGCGTCGACTGCCCGGTGATCGCCCGGTGCGCCTGGCAGCGTGCGGGCCGTCCCGCCTACGACGGCCCGCCGCGCCGCGGCCAGACCTACGCCGGAACCGACCGGCAGTGCCGCGGCCGTCTCCTGGCGGTGCTCCGCGACGCCGAGGGCCCGGTCACCAAGCCCGCCCTGGACGCGGTGTGGTCCGATCCCGTCCAGCGCGAACGCGCCCTGGACGCGCTGGTCGCGGACGGCCTGGTGGACCCGTTGGACGACGGCCGCTACGCCCTCCCCGCCTAGGCCGCGCTTCCACCGGCGCTCGCTGCACGCTCAGCCCGCCCCGACTTCGCCGCCGCCCTGCGGCGAGCCGTCACCTGACATCCGGTGCGAACTGCCCGCGCGCGGCGTCGATCGCGGCGTCGAGCTGCGTCGGGTATGGGACGGTACTCAGAACTGCAGGTCGTTCCAGTTGATGGTGACGGGGATGGGCTGGCTGACCTGGGGTGGGTCTCCGGGCTCATCCTTCATGTAGGTGCCGGTGTGCTTGTAGAGCATGCTGGCGTGGTCGAGCCGGTAACGCTCGATGGTGGACACGCCGGTGCTGTCGAGGCGGACGATCCAGTAGTGCGGGATGCCGGCCTTGGCGTACTCGCCGAGCTTGTCGGTGGTGTCCTGGGTCTCCGACCCGGGTGAGACGATCTCCACTACCAGAAGGGTGTGCTCAGCGCGCAGCCGCTCGCCTCGCTCGCGGTCCAGGCATGTGTAGAGGATGACGTCGGGCCGCCGGTTCAGCAGCGGAACGTCCCGCAGTCGCAGGTCGACGTCATTGTTGACGGTGACGCATCCGTGGCCGCGCTCCATCGCCACGCGGGCGTGCCGCTCCAGCAGGTTGGCCAACCTGCGGCCCGCCGTCTGGTGGTCGGGCGTGGGGGCCTCGCAGTAGACGATGTAGCCGTCCACGATCTCGATGGCCCGTGCGATCTCCTCCGGAAGCGCCTCGTACTCCTCGGCGGTGACGTGGGCAGGCTGCGGCCGGATGCCCAGCAGCCAGCTGTCCTCAGGCAGGGCCGTCATCCTGGCGTCCCCCATCGTCCTCGCTCCGACTGACCGCCCCAGCTTACGGCCCGGCCACCCGCCGTCACGGCCGCATTCCTTCGCGAAACGTGAACGGACGGTCATGAGCGGCTGTGTTCGCCGTCGGTGTGGCATGTCGGCCTGCCGGACAGAGCCTGAAGAGTGTCCGCGCAGGCGCCGCCGCGAATCCCCTCCTGGTGGCTGGCTTTGCGTAACGTAACCGAATCCTGCTCTAGTCCGGGACGGTCTCGGCCAGGCGGGAGGTGAGGAAGGCGCGTTCGGCTTCGTTGGCGGTCAGGGCGATCGCGCGTTCGTAGGCCGCGACGGCGTCGCTGTTCCGGCCCAGGCGGCGCAGCAGGTCGGCCTTGACGGCGGGCAGGTAGTGGTAGCCGGCCAGCCGGTCGTCCTGTTCGAGGGCCCCGACCTCGGCCAGCGCGGCGCCCGGTCCGGCGACCATCGCGACCGCCACGGCACGGTTGAGCGCGACCACCGGCGACGGCCAGATCCGCGCCAGCTCGTCGTAGAGCACCAGGATCTGGGCCCAGTCGGTGTCCTCGTAGGCCGGGGCGGTCGCGTGCAGGGCCGCGATGGCGGCCTGTAGCGCGAACCGGCCGGGAGCGCCGCCGCGGAGAGCGCCCTCGACCAGTTCGTGCGCCTCGGCGATGGCCTCCCGGTCCCAGGCCGAACGGTCCTGCTCCTCCAGCAGCAGGAGGCGGCCGTCCTCGGCGGTACGGGTGGCGCGGCGGGCGTGGTTGGCCAGCATCAGCGCGAGCAGGCCCCGCACCTCCCGCTCGTCCGGCATCAGGGACCGCAGCATGCGCGCCAGGTCGAGGGCGCGCTCGGCAAGGTCGTCCCTGGTCAGGGTCGACCCCGCGGGCGCCGTGTGGCCGGTCGTGAACAGCAGGTGGATCGCGGTGAGGACGGCGTCAAGCCGGTCCGGCAGCTCGGCGGGCGGCGGCATCCGGAACGGGATCCCCGCCGCCGCGATCTTCTTCTTCGCCCGGGTGATCCGGGCCGCCATCGCCGACTCGGAGACCAGGAACGCCGCGGCGACGTCGGGGGTCGCCACGCCGCAGACGAGCCGGAGCGTCAGCGCCACCTGGGCCTCGACGGCCAGCGCCGGGTGGCAGCACAGGAAGACCAGCCGCAGGCGGTCGTCGCGCACCCCCACCGGATCGGCCGGGGCCTCCGCCGCCGGCTCCACCAGCAGGGGCAGCTTCGACCTTAGGGTCGCCGCCCGGCGCAGCGCGTCCAGCGCGTTGTGGCGGGCCGCGGTGGTCAGCCACGCGCCCGGCCTGGACGGCACCCCGCCGCGCGTCCAGGAGTCCAGCGCGGCGGCGTAGGCGTCCTGGACGCACTCCTCGGCCAGGTCGAGATCGCGGGTGACGCGGACCGTCGCGGCGAGCACCGTGGCCCACTCGCGACGGTGCGCGTCGGCGACCGCCTCCCGGGCCCCGGTCACACCACCATCAACGGCCGCACCTCGACGGCGCCGTCCATGATCGGGAGCAGTCTGCCGATGGCGACCGCCTGGTCGAGATCGGCGGCCTCCACCACGAAGAACCCGGCGATCACCTCTTTGGTCTCCAGGAACGGGCCGTCGGTGACCACGCCGCCCTTGCGGATCGTCCGCGTGTGCGCGCTGGGCTGGAGCGCCTGCTCGTGGACGACCCGCGCCCCCATCGCGGTGATCTTCTCCCCGGCCGCCAGGTTGGCCTCCATGACCTCGGGCGGGATGTCGTCCACGCCCCCGGGCGTCTCCTTCTCGTAGATCAGAATCGCGTACTGCGGCATCGCTCCCCCTGTCACCAGTTCCCGGTCTCCGGGCCCATCGCACCGTATTCGAGCTTGCCCGTCCGGGCGTAGGTGCTGACGACCAGCCCGGTGCCCGTGGTGATGGTGCCGGTCATCGTGAGGCCGGCCGGGACCGTCCCGTCGCCGAACAGCCGCTTGCCCGAGCCGATGAGTACTGGGAAGACCAGCAGGTGGAACTCGTCGACCAGGTCATGCTCGATGAGCGTGTGGACGAGCCCGCCGCTCCCGTGGACCTGGATCTCGCCGCCCTCGCCCTCCTTGAGCCTCCCGACCGCCTCGACGACGTCGCCGGTCAGCAGCGTCGAGTTCTGCCACGAGACGGACTCCAGGGTGCGTGACGCGACGTATTTCGGCAGCCCGTTCATCCGGGCCCCGATCGGATCATCGGCCTCGGCCAGCGGCCACGTGGCCGCGAACATCTCGTAGGTCTTGCGCCCGAGCAGCAGCGCGCCGGCCCGGCCGGTCAGCTCCTCGTTGAGCCCGATGACCTGCCGGTCGATGTACGGCACGGCCCACCCGCCATGCTCGAACCCGCCCTCACGGTCCTCATCGGGACCGCCCGGCGCCTGCATCACCCCGTCCAGGGACACCAGTGCCATCACTATCAGCTTGCGCATGCCGTCTCCTTCGCTCCGGGGCGTCGGTGCCGCCCCTCACCCACTACGGCGAACGAGACCGCCCGCAATCGACACCCCTCCCCGAAAATTTCCCCGGCGACGCGCTGAGCTGGGGACGGCGGGAGAACTCCAGAGCGTGACCGTGGTCATGGACTGCCTTGGCGGTGGAGAGATCACCCAGGAAAATTGCTTCGCCCGGGGGCGGAGGCAGGGGCTACCGTGGGCCGGTGCGCGATCTTGTGAGTCTGCCCAAGGCACACCTGCACGTCCACCTGGAGAGCACCGTGCGGTGGTCCACGCTTCGCGAGATAGGGAAGAGCAACGGGGTCGCGTTCCCGGAACATCTGGCGGCGGGGCACTCGTTCGGTGGCTTCGCGGACTTCTTCGTACAGAACGATCTTGTGCGCGCCTGCCTTCAGCGTCCCGAGGACTTCCGCAGGCTCGCCTACGAGTACTGCGAGGACGAGGCCGCACAGGGCACGCAGTACGCCGAGGTGTCGTTCACGGCGGCGGGGCACGGCGAACGCCTCGGCGCGCTGGAGATGCCGCTGGAGGCCGTGCTGGAGGGCCTGGAGCGGGGCGGCGCGGACTTCGGCATCGAGTGCAGGCTGATCCTCGACCACTCGCGCCGCCGGTCGGTGGAGCGAGCCTGGCGGACGCTCGACCTCGCGCGGCGTTACGAGCAGGTGGTCGCGGTCGGCCTGGCCGGGGACGAGGCCCACCCGGGAGACCCGTTCGTGGCGGTCTTCGAGGCGGCCAAGGACGCGGGGCTGCACGTCGTCCACCATGCGGGCGAGGCGGAGGGCGCCGCGAGCATCCGCCAGGCCATCACGGACGGGAAGACCGAACGGCTCGGGCACGGGATCCGCGTCCTCGACGACCCCGAGCTGGTCGCCGAGGTCAGGGAGCGGCGGCTTCCGCTGGAGGTGTGCCCGTCGTCGAACGTGGCCCTGGGATTCGCCCCGTCGCTGCCGCAGCATCCGTTCCAGCGGCTGCGGGACGCCGGGCTCATGGTCACGGTCAACACCGACATCCCGTCGCTGACCGGGGCATCGCTGGCCGGGGAGTACGCGCTGGTCAGGGACGCGTTCGGCTACTCCGACACCGTGCTCGCCGAGCTGGCCCGCGCGGGCGTGGCGGCGTCGTTCGCGCCGGCGGCGACGAAGGACCGGCTGACCGCGCAGATCGACGACTGGCTCGCGCACGACGATCACCTTCAGTAGGCCGGCAGGACGCGGACGATGCCGCCCGCCCTGATCTCGCGGAGGAACGGGTCGTCGTCGTTCGCCCACTGCGCCGGTGTGCGCACGACCGGATGCACGGGAAGGCCGAGCCGGGCGGTGGCCTCCTGGGCGGCGTCGAACGCCGGCTCGCGCTCGACATAGCCGATGACCAGCACCTCCACATCGCCGGGCGGCGGGCCGGGGACCTGCGCGTAGCGGTCGGCCCACGCGCCGAAGAGATGGACCTCCTCCGCTCCCGGCAGCTTCCCGAACTCCTCGGCGACGACGGCCGACGGCCCGAACGTCAGCATCAGCAGGCGCACCAGCGGCTCGTACAGCGGCGTGGCGGCATTGCGCGAGACGAGCTGGCCGGTCTCGGTGCGGCGCAGGACGAGCACCTCCGCTCTGGCCAGGCGTTCCACCTCCCGGACGACCGTGCCGAGGTCGGTACGGAGCATCACCGCGAGGTCCAGCATGCTCGACTCCCGCTCCGGCCCGAGCAGCAGCCGCGCCAGCAGCTCACCCTGCAACCGGGACCGGAAGTCCACCGCCGAACCACGCAGATTCGATCGCATGTTCGAACTCTACGGGCCGCCTCTGACATTCTCGGCGGGCCACGTCCAGGACGACGCGCGGCGGCGCGGTCGAGCAGCGCCTCAAGAGAAGGCGCCGCCCATCAGTACCCAGCGCAAGGGCCTTGGCGCCCCGCCGAACGAGGCGGTCGAATACCGGCTGCTGCGGCGGCGCGTCGAGACGGAATGCGGCGGGCCGTCCGGAACCGTGGACGGCTTCGGCACGCCCCGTCGAATACCGGCCGCCTTGTCGGCCTGTTGAGACGGAAACGTTGATCGCGAATAGGCAGAATCCCGTATCCGCCGCATATCGGGTCATCTCCCCCGATTTCGGCGGCACCCAAGCGGCCTCCCAAGCGGCCTCCCAAGCGGCGTCGAACGCTTACCGAACGCGCCTCCGGCGGGCCCCGGCCCCCACATTTCCCGCATTCGGCACAGCAGTGAACACATCCGTCGCACCTTGCGCGCGGCAGCGGGCGGACGCTTTCCAGAGATGGGGAAGGGCCCGCCCCCAGGTGCTTGCACACCCCTGGGACGGGCCCTTTCCGCGGTCCGGTCTCGGTCAGTCCTTGTTGAAGTTGACCGCACCCTCGATCGGCGGCGGGCTGTCCGGAACCGTGGACGGCTTCGGCACACCCTTGAAGGTGAACTTGGCCTCCTCGTCGGTCCCCTCGGTGCCCACGATGACGATCTGGCCGGCCTTGACCTCGTTGTAGAGGATCTTCTCCGACAGGCTGTCCTCGATCTCGCGCTGGATCGTGCGGCGCAGCGGACGCGCGCCCAGCACCGGGTCGTAGCCGCGCTCGGCCAGCAGGTCCTTGGCCTCCTGCCGCAGCTCGATGCCCATGTCGCGGTCCTTGAGCCGCTCGTCCACCTTGGCGATCATCAGATCCACGATCTGGATGATCTCCTTCGGCGTCAGCTGGTGGAACACCACCGTGTCATCGACACGGTTGAGGAACTCCGGACGGAAGTGCTGCTTGAGCTCCTCGTTCACCTTGGCCTTCATGCGCTCGTACGAGCCCTGCTCGTCGTTGGCGCGGGTGAAGCCCAGCGACTGCCCCTTGGAGATGTCACGCGTCCCCAGGTTGGTCGTCATGATGATGACGGTGTTCTTGAAGTCCACCACCCGGCCCTGGGCGTCGGTCAGGCGACCGTCCTCCAGGATCTGCAGCAGCGAGTTGAAGATGTCGGGGTGGGCCTTCTCGATCTCGTCGAACAGCACCACCGAGAACGGCTTGCGGCGCACCTTCTCGGTGAGCTGGCCGCCCTCCTCGTACCCGACGTAGCCGGGCGGGGAGCCGAACAGCCGCGAGACGGTGTGCTTCTCCATGAACTCCGACATGTCCAGCTGGATCAGCGCGTCCTCGTCCCCGAACAGGAACTCCGCCAGCGTCTTGGACAGCTCGGTCTTACCGACACCCGACGGCCCGGCGAAGATGAACGAGCCACCCGGACGCTTGGGGTCCTTCAGACCGGCACGCGTACGCCGGATCGACTGGGAGAGGGCCTTGATGGCGTCCTCCTGGCCGATGACGCGCTTGTGGAGCTCGTCCTCCATGCGCAGCAGCCGGGTCTGCTCCTCCTCGGTCAGCTTGAAGACCGGGATGCCGGTGGCGGTGGCGAGGACCTCGGCGATCAGCTCGTCGGTGACCTCGGCGACGACGTCCATGTCGCCGGCCTTCCACTCCTTCTCCCGCTGCGCCTTCTGGGCGAGAAGCTGCTTCTCCGAGTCGCGCAGGGCCGCGGCCTTCTCGAAGTCCTGCGCGTCGATCGCGGACTCCTTCTCGCGGCGGACGTCGGCGATCTTCTCGTCGTACTCGCGCAGGTCCGGCGGCGCGGTCATGCGGCGGATCCGCATCCGCGAGCCGGCCTCGTCGATCAGGTCGATGGCCTTGTCCGGCAGGAACCGGTCGGAGATGTAGCGGTCGGCCAGCTGCGCCGCCGCCACCAGCGCGCTGTCGGTGATGGAGACCCGGTGGTGGGCCTCGTAGCGGTCGCGCAGGCCCTTGAGGATCTCGATGGTGTGCGACAGTGACGGCTCGGCCACCTGGATCGGCTGGAACCGGCGCTCCAGCGCCGCGTCCTTCTCCAGGTGCTTGCGGTATTCATCCAGCGTCGTCGCGCCGATGGTCTGGAGCTCGCCGCGGGCCAGCATCGGCTTGAGGATGCTGGCGGCGTCGATCGCGCCCTCGGCGGCGCCCGCACCGACCAGCGTGTGGAGCTCGTCGATGAACAGGATGATGTCGCCCCGGGTGCGGATCTCCTTGAGGACCTTCTTCAGCCGCTCCTCGAAATCACCCCGGTAGCGCGAACCGGCCACCAGCGCACCCAGGTCCAGCGTGTAGAGCTGCTTGTCCTTGAGCGTCTCGGGCACCTCACCCTTGACGATCTTCTGCGCCAGCCCCTCCACCACCGCCGTCTTGCCCACACCGGGCTCCCCGACCAGCACGGGATTGTTCTTGGTACGGCGGGACAGCACCTGCATGACCCGCTCGATCTCCTTGTCCCGGCCGATCACCGGGTCCAGCTTCCCCTCACGCGCCGCCTGCGTCAGATTCCGCCCGAACTGATCCAGCACCAACGACGTCGACGGCGCCGACTCCGACGGACCACCCGACGCCGCGGGCTCCTTGCCCTGCTGGTACCCGTGCAGCAACTGGATCACCTGCTGCCGCACCCGGTTCAGATCGGCACCCAGCTTCACCAGCACCTGGGCTGCCACACCCTCACCCTCACGGATCAACCCGAGAAGAATGTGCTCGGTCCCGATGTAGTTGTGACCCAGCTGCAACGCCTCACGCAGCGACAGCTCCAGCACCTTCTTGGCACGCGGAGTGAACGGGATGTGCCCCGACGGCGCCTGCTGCCCCTGGCCGATGATCTCCTCGACCTGCTGCCGCACCGCCTCCAGACTGATCCCCAGCGACTCCAGGGCCTTGGCGGCCACACCCTCGCCCTCATGGATCAGACCAAGGAGGATGTGCTCGGTACCGATGTAGTTGTGGTTGAGCATCCTGGCCTCTTCCTGAGCCAGAACGACAACCCGACGCGCACGGTCGGTGAACCTCTCGAACATCTCGTCGCTCCTCACAGAGCGGTTGGTCAGAGTCCGGGATGTCCGAACCTGTCCTTCCGCAGGTGCTGGCACCAATCAATCTAGCCCGCCCCGAGGAGGCCGCCCGGTGCTGCCCACCGGGAGACGTTCCCCAGCTAAGCGCTGTTCAGTCTCATCCAACTACCGCACCGATGCGTCATGTTCCCGCTACGCCCCAAGCGAACGCAGCCTTACCGCAGGTGGAGCATGACGCCGGGACGGCCGCCGACGCGATGACCGATTAGCCCTGTCTACCTCGTCATGCCCGATACAACCCATAGATCTCTACGCCACAAGCGAACGGCCCGTCTCACCATCGGAGACGGGCCGTCGCGGCGAGGCGTCTCAGTGGGCGGCCTCGTACTTCTCGATCACATTCGCCGGGATGCGGCCGCGCTCATTGACCTTGATGCCGTGGTCCTTGGCCCAGGCACGGATCTCGGCGCTGCGCTCACGGCTGGACGCACCGCGCTGGCGACGGCGGCGAGTGGTGGCGCCGGCCTTACGGGACTTCTCCACGAACGGCTGCAGAGAATCCCGCAGCTTCTTTGCGTTGGTGCTACTGAGGTCGATCTCGTACGAGGCGCCGTCGATCGAGAACGCTACGGTCTCGTCCGCCTCGCCACCGTCGAGGTCGTCGACGAGAAGCACCTGAACCTTCTGTGCCATGGGGACAGACCTTTCAGCTGGAGCAAACTGCATTCGGTTCACAAAGATATACCGCGATGCTTGCCGATGACAATTCAACACTCGCGGAAGTAGCCTTCCCCGCCGGTAACTCTTCGTAATCGCCGCCCTCCGAATCCGCCGCCCGGGCGATACGCGGCGGCAAGGGGCGATACGCGACGGCCCGCCACCGCCGGTCCACCGGGGGTGGCAGGCTGTATGTATTTGTCCGTCCGCCCCGCCGGGAGCGGGATTTCGGAGGTGACCGGGGTCACCTCCGACCGCCCTGACCAGCACGGTCGATCATGCATTGGACCGGTTTCGCGGCCCCCCGGGCTTTCCCGGACGGGGTCCGCCGGCGAAGAAATAGGCCGGGCACCACCTTAACCGGGAGGGCAACACCCACCTCGGAGCCATCGATTAACCCTGACGTAACGGCACTAACCACACCGCCCCAGGGGGAATGCACGGCAGGCCAGGACGCCCGCACGGCAGGCTGATCACGTCCCTCCACCGGGGGATGTTCATCGATACCGGCGGGGGCGGGCTCGGCGAAATCCGTTGCCGTGCGGGGTCTCGGCCCTGGGGAAGTGCTCCGTAGGCGAGTACGGCGCGGGCGACTCTACTGCATACCGATTACAGCGGATAAGTCCTCAATGTCGTCACACAAGCCTCCGCGGGGGCGCCGGCGCCTTCTGTCCGCGGGGCGGTCGCTCAGGCGGCGCCGCGCTTCACGACGATGGTGGCGGCAAGGCGGTCGTGCAACGCCTGCCGGCGCGCGCCCTCGTACATCAGGCCCGCGTTCCCCACCCAGAAGACACCGGCGATCAGACCGAACACCGGTACTGGCCGTACGGCAATAGGAAGGGCATAGGTGGCCGACCGCAGGAGGGAACGGGCCACCCCAAGCCGCAGGGGGTTCTGAAGGTCTTCCTCAGGAACGCCCCCCTTCTCTGAGGCATCCCCCAGAGAGCCTTCCGCCACGGCGACGGGAGCTCCTTCCACAGCGCCTTCCGGGTCGCCTTCACAGACGCCTTCCGGGTCGCCTTCCCGGTCGCGTTCCCGGGCGCCTTCCGGGTCGTGTTCCCGGTCGCGTTCCGCAGCGCCTTCCCAGACGCCTTCCGGGTCGTCTTCCCGAACGTCTTCGAGCGCACGTTCCAGACCGCCCTCGCGATCCCCTTCGCGATCCCCTTCGCGCCCCGCTTCGTGAACGCCTTCGTGAACGCCTTGGCGCTCCGCTCGGCGGACGCCTTCGGGTTCTCCGGCGGCTTCGCCTTCCGCCGCCATGGTGGGCTCTGTCGCGCTTTCGACGGCCCCAGGGGGCCTGACGACCCCCGGCACCTCCCCGGAACCCGGGACGGCCTCTGACGCGCCCCCTGAGGCCGCGAGAGCCGCGCCTCTCACCCTCGGGACGCCAAGCACCTTCCCGGCCCTCTCGGCGACCTCTGAAACGCCCTGAGATGCCCTCAGGGCGCCGTCTGTGGCCTCCGACGCCCCGGCCACCGCCTGTCGGCCCTCCGCGGCCGGGAAGCGCACGACTTCGATGCCCGCGAAACGCTTGCCGAGCGTGCGGCCCCACAGGGAGAGCTGGATCCACTCGTACAGCAGGAGGAATCCGGCGACGGCCGTCGGCGCGACGACGTCCACGTCGGCGGCCGGCACCACCTCGCGGACGACCGCCACCACGGGCAGCCCCACCACGAGGGTGTCGACGATGCGGGCGAGCAGCCGCTGCCCCGGCTCGGCCAGCCCGGGGAGGATCTCCGGGAGCGGCCCCGTGCCGGGAGGCGCGTCGCCGGGAGGCCCCTCGTCGGGGAGCGGGTCGGCCTTCGGTGACTGATCCGCCGCCGCCATTTCCCGTCTTACTCCCTGTATTCGGAGTGCTCGCCGTACCCGGACTCGTCGTAGCCCGAGCCCGCCTCCTCGTCCTCGACCCGCTCGTCGATGACCAGGGTGCCCGCGAAGCGGTCGTGCAGGGACTGGTGCAGGGGCTGGTCCCAGATCGCCCACAGGTAGGCCATCAGGGCGCCGATCCAGACCAGGAGCATCCCGTACGCCAGGTAGTCCCACACCATCACGGCCAGGACCAGAAAGAAGAACATGCCGATCAGGTAGCCCACGTGGATGATGCCCGCGCGCCACACCGCCTGGGTGGTCGTGAGGGCCTCACCGGCGGGCCGTACCTGGACGACGCCCAGGTGCAGAATCCGCTTGCCGAGCGTGCGCCCCCACAGGGAGAGCTGCACCGCCTCGTAAATGAAGGGCAGAACCGACAGAACGGCGAACAGCGTGAAGATGATGGGCCAGTTCCAGATGCCGCCCTCGGTGTCGGTCTTGCTGCCCGCGGTGTCCAGGCCGATCGTGCCGATGACGACCGGCAGGATGAGCGCGAACCCGAACACCGCCACCAGCGCGTTGTCGAGCAGGCGCGCGCCCGCGCGCCGGTAGATGGGGGCGAGGGGCAGGCTGGCGGCCTCGGAGACGTCGTCCTGGCCGCCGTCGTAGTACCCCTGGTCCTGGTACCCCTGGTCCTGGTACCCCTGGTCCTGGTAGCCGTAGTCCTGGGCAGGCTGCTGCTGCCACCCCTGCTGCTGGGGAGGCGGCGCCTGGTTCTGCCACTGCGGCTGCTGGTTCTGCCACTGCTGCGCGGGCGGCTGAGGCTGCTGGGGCTGCTGCCACTGGGGACCCTGGTAGGGAGGCGGAGGGCCGTACGACCCCTGCCCCTGTCCCTGTCCCTGCGGCGGGCCCGGCTGCGGCGGCTGCGAATGCCTGCCGCGGCGGGGGGATCTACTCATCGGTCAGTCCTCCAGGCGAAGCAACATCCGGGTATTGCCCAACGTATTCGGCTTGACCCGGTCGAGGTCCAGGAACTCTGCCACGCCTTCGTCGTAGGAACGGAGGAGTTCTTCGTACACCTCTGGTGAAACAGGGGTCCCGAGGATGGGACGGAACCCGTGACGCGCGAAGAACTCCACTTCGAAGGTAAGACAGAACACCCTTCGCACGCCCAGTTCCCGCGCCGTGTCCAGCAACCGGGCCACGATGCGGTGACCGATCCCGCGCCCGCCGTACCCCTTGTCGACGGCGACCGAACGGACCTCCGCGAGGTCCTCCCACATGACGTGCAGCGCGCCGCACCCGACGATCCGGCCCTGGCCGCCGTCCCCTTCCGGCCCGGGGGGCATCTCCTCGGCGACCCAGAACTCCTGCACGTCCTCGTAGAGCTTGACGGTGGACTTCTTGAGCAGGCGGCGCCCCGATCCCGCGTACAGGCCGACCAGCCGGCTGATGTCCTGGACGTCGGCGGTGCGTGCACGCCTGATCACGACTTCCACAAACAACCGACGTTATCGGACGGGAGCGGCCGGTCCCGACGAAGGGGTGAGCGCGCGGAACGGTTCCACGGACACCGGGCAAAGCACGGCAAAGCGCAACCCAAATGTCCGGCACATCGGACATTCGACTCAGAACTGGCTAGGACGCCTGGGTTTTCGTCACATCCGGTTGGCACGCCCCTCCGGTTCCGTTAGTCTCCTGCGCTGACATCGGCCGCCAGGACCGATCGCCGGGACATCCGCCCGGACACGGGCGGCCGGACCGCCGAATCCGCGGGCCGCCGCCAGCGTCCCCGGAGCCGGGGACCCACATGTCGGATGCGTTCCGGGGGCGCCCCGGGGCCGAGACCGACCGGGGTCAATCCGCGTCCATCGCCGCGGACGGGCTGCTCCGGCCCGAACCCGTCAGCTAACTCGGTAGGCGGACGAGGAGAGGAGAATTGGTGGAGCGCTCGCGCCCTGGTTCCTTTTCGCGCCGGACACCGGCCGCCGCCCGACTGCGCGCCGGCACGCTGGCCGGCGCCGTCGCCGTCGCCGTCGCCGCGATCACCGTTCTGGTACCGCCGGTCACGGCGCACGCCGACCCCGAGCCGTCCACCAAGGAGCTGCAGGGCGAGGCGCACAAGCTCGCCGACCAGCTCGAGCAGCTGACCGAGCAGTACAACGGCCTCAAGGTCAAGCTCCAGCAGTCGCAGCGGGCCTCCAAGGTCGCCACCGACAACGCCGCGCGGCAGGAGAAAGCGCTGCAGGGCGTCCGCGAGAAGCTCGGCAGCCTGGCCGCCACCAGCTACATGCAGGGCGGCGCCACCGACCCGACGGTCTCCTTCGTCGCCGCCCAGGACCCGCAGGCCATGCTCGACCAGGCCGCGACCCTGCGCTACTTCGCCACCCAGGACGGCACCCGCGTCGCGAGCATGATGCAGGCCATGCAGGCCGCCCAGCGCGCCCGCAAGTCCGCCGAGGACCGCTCGCAGCAGGTGGAGCGGCTGCGCGGCCAGCTCGACTCGCAGCGCAAGAAGGTCACCACGCTGTACGAGAAGGTCCGCGGCAAGCTCGTCAAGCGCGACCCCACCCAGCTCGCCAAGCTGCCCGTCGTCGGCTCCGGCAAGGCCGCGCAGGCGCTCCGGCTGGCGATGACCAAGATCGGGCGACCGTACGTGTGGGGCGCCGAGGGGCCGTCCAGCTTCGACTGCTCCGGCCTGATCATGTGGGCCTACAAGCAGGTCGGGATCAACCTGCCGCACTACACCGGCAGCCAGTGGAACGCCGGCACGCACATCTCCAAGAGCCAGATGCAGCCGGGCGACCTGGTGTTCTTCTACTCCGACCTGCACCACGTGGGGATGTACGTGGGCGGCGGCAAGATGCTGCACGCGCCGCAGACCGGTGACGTGGTGAAGATCGCCCCGATCGGCGGACGCCCGTTCGCGGGGGCGGTCCGCGTCGCTTGATCCTCTTCGGGGTGCCGCCGTCCGTTCGGCGGCGTCCCTTCACGCTCACGTCCCGGACCGCCTCATCCCGATGCGGGCGTGCACGCGCGCAGTGGTTCTCGGGGATTCTCATCGCTCGCCTGGGGCCTGGCGAGCGGAAGGTCGCCGTGCCGGGGAGGGCTTCACCCGGCGGAAGGTGTTTGGGCGGGGGGCCTTAGCCAGGGGGTTCGGGAACAACGTCCGCGGCGACGCCTCGCAGGGACCTACCTGCCAGGGGGCAACGCCACCGCTACGGGGAAGGGACGGAGTTCCTCTTTCTCTACTGCCGGTTCCTGCTTCCGCTCGCCCTCTCCTGGCGAGCGGGGGCCGTGCGACCCTGAACGGATCGTCGACCCTAGATGAGCTGCCTACGGGCCGCCCACACAACGGCCTCGATAGGGGTGTTGACCTCGAGCCGATCGCAGATCGTCCGAAGCCTGCGCCGCAGGGTGCGTGCGCTGAGCTCGAGCTTGCGTGCCGCCACATCGGCTGTGACACCGCTGGCGATCTGCGCGAGCAGTCGGATCTCCTCCTCGCTCAATCGCAGATCGTCGGTGCCACGACGTGCGAGTGTGGCCTGTTCCACTCCGTCCTCCCTCGTCCGTGGTGATGACCGCGGGGATGCAGCCGTTCGCTACACAGGCACGGGTAGGCCTCGATCTGTACGCGTTGGTTGCCGGGTCCGGACCCTCCGGACTGAGATCATCGATTCTCTTGCCGAAGCGCGTGCTTGGCCGGAGGTGGCCGATGGGCCGATTGACGGGCGCCATGGGGGAACTCCAGGTGACGATGCACTCGTTGGCCAACCGAACGCGGACGCACCCCCGGGTGCGAAGGACGCGCCCACGATGGAGTGGACGGCGGCCCCGCTGGGGAGGAGGGCGTCTTGTCCGAGACGGGTCTTGATCGCCAGCCATCTCCACCCGTCCCTTCTCGCTCGATCTTCCGACTCCTCCGTCCCGGCCGTGGACGAAGATCGTGAATCGTTTCAAGCCACGCTTCGGCTCGGAACGCTAGGCGGCCGGATCCGGCCCGTCAAGCGCCCGTTAAGCACTATATGCGCACGCACGAACACACACGGTGAGCGACCGCACGGGGGCATCCTGCGGAAAACTCGATAACCTGCGAAAACAAGCTCGGGGTCGGACGAGGAGAGAGTTGCCACAGACCAGCATCCGCGAGGTTGCGAGGCGCGCCGGAGTTTCAGTTGGGACGGTTTCGAATGTCCTAAACCGGCCAGACCTCGTGGCCGAAGCTACCCGTGACCGCGTTCGCGCGGCGATCCAGGAGCTCGGTTTCGTCCGGAACGAGTCGGCCCGGCGGCTCCGTCAGGGCCCCCGGCGCTCCTCGGATCGACGCGCGACCTCGCCGCGCCCCCGGGCGTTCGGCATCGTCGTGGAGGACCTCACCAACCCGTACGCCGCCGACGTCGCCCGCGGCGCGGAGCTGACGCTCAACGACGCGGGGCACGACGCGCTGTGGCTCAGCAGCGACCACTCCCCCGGCAAGGAGCGCCGGAACCTGGAGATGCTGGCGGAGCACCAGGCGACCGGGGTGCTGGTCGTCCCGGTGGGGCTCGACCCGGCCGCGATCGACCGGCTGCGCGCCTCGTCCGGCATGGCCGTGGTACTGATCGACCACGCGGGCCCGGACGTGTGCTCGGTGCAGGTCGACCATGTGGCGGGCGGCGACATCGCCGCGGCGCACCTGCTGGCGCTCGGACGCGAACGGCTGGCGTTCGTCACCGGCGAGCCCGCCCCGCTGCCGGTGGTGGAGCGCGGCGAGGGCGCGGCGCGCACACTGGCCAAGGCCGGCGGCGGCGAGCTGATCACGCTGACCCAGCGCGCGCTGTCGCCCACCGAGGGCCAGGCCGCCGCGCACCGGCTGCTGAAGATGTCCCCGGTGCCGACGGGCGTGTTCTGCGCGAACGACCTGCTGGCCATCGGCCTGACCAACGAGCTGGTGCGGCTGGGCGTGTCCGTGCCCGGCGAGATCGCCGTGATCGGCTACGACGACATCGAGCTGGCGTCCAGTTCGGCGGTGCCGCTGACGACCATCCGGCAGCCCCGTTTCTCGGTCGGCGAGGAGGCGGCGGAGCTGGCGCTGGCCGAGTGGGCCGAAGGCGAGTCGCACCAGCACCGGCAGGTGATCCTGACCCCCGAGCTGGTCGAAAGGGAGTCCGCCTGACCGCCGCCGCCAACCGCGCCATCTAGCCTCCGGGCACGGGATCCCCTACCGCCCGGGGGCTGCCATGGCACGGCCGGAGGGCCAGAGAGCCCTGAGACGCCTCTTCGAGCGCGAAGTCGCCCTGACCGATGCCCCGGCCTACCCACCGCGAAAATCTCGTCCTACGGGGCTCTCCGCGCTTCAGATGGGCGTCGGCGAGAAGCGCCGGAACGCCCCCTGACCGCGCTCGCCGAGCGGCGCGGTCAGGGGGACTCGCCTCACTCGGGCTTCACCAGCGGGAAAAGGATCGTCTCGCGGATGTTCTTGCCGGTGAACGCCATGATCATCCGGTCGATCCCGGCGCCCATTCCACCGGTCGGCGGCATCGCGTACTCGAGGGCGCGCAGGAAGTCCTCGTCCAGCTGCATGGCCTCGGGGTCGCCCCCAGCGGCCAGCAGCGACTGCTCGGTCAGCCGGCGGCGCTGCTCGATCGGGTCGACCAGCTCCGAGTACGCGGTGCCCAGCTCGGTGCCGAAGCCGATCAGGTCCCACTTCTCGGTCAGCAGCGGCTCCTCGCGGTGCTCCCGGGTCAGCGGCGAGGTCTCCAGCGGATAGTCCATGACGAACGTCGGCTGGACCAGGGTGTGCTCCACCAGCTCCTCGAACAGCTCCTGGACGAGCTTGCCCTGCCCCCACTTCGGGTCCCAGGACACTCCGCGCCCGTCGGCGAGCTTGCGCACCGTCTCGATCGGCGTGTGCGGGGTGATCTCCTCGCCCAGCGCCTCCGACACCGACCCGTACAGCGTGATCCGCGGCCACTCGGCCAGCCCGAGGTCGTACTCCGCCCCGTCGTGGACGACCACCGTGGTGCCCAGCGCCGCGACGACCGCGCGCTGGTACATCCGCTGCGTGAGGTCGGCCATGTCGTTGTAGTCGAGGTAGGTGCCGTACGCCTCGACCATCGTGAACTCGGGGTTGTGGGTGGAGTCGGCGCCCTCGTTCCGGAAGTTCCGGTTGATCTCGAAGACCTTGTCGATCCCGCCGACGACGAGCCGCTTGAGGTACAGCTCGATCGCGATCCGCAGGTACAGGTCCATGCCGTAGGCGTTGATGTGGGTCTGGAACGGCCGCGCCGCCGCCCCGCCGTGGATCGGCTGGAGCATCGGGGTCTCGACCTCGAGGTAGCCCTCCTCGTGCCAGAAGTCGCGGACCGCGCGCACGGTGGCGCTGCGGATCCGCGCCATGGCACGGGCCTCGTCGTTGACGATCAGGTCCACGTACCGCTGCCGCACCCGCGCCTCGGGGTCGGTCAGGCCCGCGTGCTTCTCCGGCAGCGGCCGCAGGCACTTGGACGTGATCGTGAACCCGTCCGCCATGATCGACAGCTCGCCCCGCCGCGAGGTGATGACCTCGCCCTCGACGCCCACGTGGTCGCCGAGGTCGACCTCCCGCTTCCAGAAGTCGAGCCGCTCCTGCCCGACCTTCGCCAGCGACAGCATGACCTGGATCTCGCCGCTGCCGTCGCGGATGGTGGCGAAGCACAGCTTCCCGGTGTTGCGGACGAGCATGACGCGACCGGCGACGCCGACTTTCTCACCCGTCTCGGTGCCCGGCTCCAGCTCGGGGTATTTCTCCCGCACCTCGGCGAGGGTCGCCGTGCGGGGAAAGGTCACCGGGTACGGGTCGACCCCGCTCTCGCGGAGCCGGTCGAGCTTCTCCCGGCGCACGCGCATCTGCTCCGGAAGCTCGTCGTAGGTCTCGTCGCTCACCCGCCCAAGGCTATCGACCCGACACAACCGATTAAGCCGATCACCCCGCCCGATCGGCCTCGCGAACCGGTCCTCGCTCCGCGATGGCTCCCGCGAATCGGTCCTCGCTCCGCTCGGGCAGTTTTATTTGGGGCTCCCGCCCCAAACCCCAAGGCAGGGGGCTCCGCCCCCCACACCCCCGAACCCCGGGACGACAAGCCGAAGACAAGCCCTCAGCATCTGAAGTCCACCCAAACCGGGACCGACCGGTTCACGGCCCCTTGCCGTTCGGTCACGGACCGCCGGGGTTCTCCCGCTTGGCCAGCGGGACGGCTGCTTTGAGATCCCACCGGTAGAGCCGTCCGTCGCGGACCTGCTCGACGAGATGAACCTCACCGACCCGCAAGGGGCGGCCCTGGGGTTGGAGTGCGAGCGCGTCGATGATGGGTTTCGCCGGGCCGTCCCGGTGGCTGTAGGCGACGGAGACGTGCGGGGTCCAGTCGGGCTCGTCGGCGAGCTGGTGCACGCGCACCGATGCGGCCACGGCGTCCCGGACCGCCTCGCGCACAGGATGGAGGGCCCGCGGCGGCCGGACGCCGAGCATGATCGCCTCGCTGTGGAACCACAGCTTGCCCAGCTCCACCTCAACCGGGGCCAAGGCACCGAGCCGTTCGGCAGCCCCTTCAAGCATGGCGTCGATCTCGGCCACGGTGATCTCGTCGGCGAACCCGATGATCTGCGTGGTCATGTGCAGCCACTCCTCCGGGATCAGATCCAGGCCGTCCAATCCGGCGAGCTTGTCCTGGCACTGGTGTACGAGTTCGCGGGGCTCGGGCTGGTCGTGCAGCAGGATGTGCCACACCAGCAGGCGCCGCCCCGGCCTGACGCCGGGCCGCCACCACCAGTGATCGGACATGCGGGTCGGATATGGACTCATGGGACTTCCGGGGTGGGAAGGAGCGAGGCTCCAAAGGGGTGTGGGGCGAAGCCCCCTGCCCTGGGTCTGGGGCGGGAGCCCTAGGAGGCGCCGCCCAAGCGGAGCGAGGACCGATGAACAGGGGTCCCCTCAAATCGGCTCGGCTCCATGACCGGCAGCGATGGCGTCGATGTGGCGAGCAAGATCGAAGTCCTTGGCCGTGAGCACGTGCCCCGCGTCGTGGGTGGTGATCTCGAACCGGATCCGCTGCCAGGTGATGTGAATGTCCGGGTGGTGGCCCACCTCGCGGGCCTTCGCGGCGACGTACATCGCCAGGTGCACCGTCTCGTGGTAGGTGTGCGAGAACGTGCGCGTGATCGCGTCACCGACGCGTTCCCAGCCGGGAAGGCCTGCCAGGTGCTCGGCGATCTGGTCGTCGGTCAGCGGCTCGGGAACAGGCACGGCTACCTCCGCGGTCCGGGTCAGGTGACGCTGGCGATGATCTCAGCCAGTTCCCGCCCGTGGGGGCTATGGGTCCATGCTGCGGCGTACCTGGGGACGGCGGCCAGTTCGTTGCGAAGCCGCTCTGAACCGGTCTCGCCACACGCCGTCGCCGCGACGGAGACGATCTGCACAACCCGCTCCGGTGCCGGGTTGCTGCCGCCGGCCAGCGCGGCAGCCTGGCGCGCCCAGAAGACGCCGGTGTCGCGCCGGAAGTCGCCCGGCTGGTCCCCGAGGATCTCATCCCAGAGCCAGGCGGCATCGGTATGGGCACCGGCGCGGCCATAGGCGGTGGCGCGCTGGATGTCCATGTACCCCGGCGTGCGGCGGCAGGCGTTCGCCCACGGGTAGTCGTCGTCGATCTGGTCGATGAGAGCCTCGGCCCGGTCGAAGGCGCGGTCGGCTGCTTCGCGGTCGCCGTCGTATGCGTGACCATGGCCGAGGTGCACGAGGGCCAGGATGCGAACCTTGGGGGCCAGGCGGGGCTCTGCGGCGAGAGCGGCCTCGGCGTAGTCGATGACGGCGCCACCGTCCTCCAGGTCGATCGCGTGCATCGCCTTGTTCGACAGGGCGTAGCTCACGAGCTGGGGGTTGCCGGTGCGGTGCGCCATGTCAAGGGCAACCGCACGCCAGTGCTCGGACTGAGGGAGGTCGGCGGCGTCCTGGTATAGCCAGCCGAGCAAGGCGGCGTAGGCCACACCCATCTCCAACAGGCCGCGCCGGACAGATGCGTCGGCGGTTTGGACGAGCTGCTGGAGGAGGCGTGTCTGGGCATCCACGGTGGGAATGAGCATGTGCGGGCCGAGCCACATGTCCGCGCGGTAATGGCCGGGCAATTGCTGCCGGAAGTAGCCGATGAGTTCGGGTGCCACAGGCCCATGGTGGCCGATCCGAGATGCCAGCGTGGCCGCTCCCGCAGCAATGCCTATCTCCAGAACTTCGCGGCGCGGGACCGTCCTGGCACTTTGCTTCCGCTTCTTGCGAGCCCGCCGGGCGGCAAGCGCCACCAGAGCGCCGTCCGCCTGAAGGACTTCATCGAGTTGCTTGGCCAGGTCCGATCCAGGGGTCCGCAAGTCGCGCGAGATACGGCTGAGGTACCCGACATTGCGGTACGTGAGCTTCCCCAGCCTGTGGAGGCTGATCTCGCGCTCGGCCATGAGCGCCCGCATCTTCTCGCCGAAGGTGGTCATCGCCCCCACCGTTTCGTCCCGGTGTGACCTGTTGCCCTGTTGCCCCGTAGCGCAAGGCAACAGGGCAACGCCTTCCACCGTAGCCCTCAACGCGCTGGTCTAGGGGTCATAAGCGTGTCCTGGGACACATGAAGACGGCCCCGGCCTGGTGGGCCTAACACCAGGGAACCCGGGGCCTGGCCGGAAGGAGTCTCCGACCTATGGCTGATGGTAGATCCATCACCGATCCACTTGCACGGCTCGCCGCGTTCCTGGGCGGTCAGGGCCTCAAGACCGAGGTGACCGAGCGCGGTCTGAAGGTGGTCAATCCGGAGATCACCGGGTGCTGCTCGGCCAACGCGGCCGACATGGTCACCTGCCGTCCGCGGCCGGAGGACTTCGGGCGGCTCTGGTTCTGGACGTCGTGGGGCGAGCCGATCGCCGAGGCCGGGCACATCGTGGATGCCGCGCTGATCATCCGCGGGAACCTCGCCCGCCGCGCACTGGGGGAGGTCGCGCGGTGAGCGCGATGGCTCCGCGTCCTGCGGAGGTCTCCCGGATCGTCGCCGAGTTCGGTCGCCGTTTCCCGGGCGTAGTGGCCTGGTGGGGACGTTCCACGGGGAACTGGTGGGCGCTGACCCGCGACGGCTTCGGCCGTGACCACCTGGTGGAGGCGCCCGACCCGGCCGAGCTGGCTCGCCGCGTGCAGGCCGTCCTCACCACGCCCCGATTCACCCACGACCGCCAAAGCCGTCCGGCGCCCGGCGTATCCGACGCCGATCGGCCCGCCGCGCCCCCTGGACGCGGGCGCACGGCCGCCGGGGACTCCTCCGGCACGGCCCGCTTCGCGGGCGTCGCTGACACTCTCGACGATTTCTGGAGCGAGAAGCATGCCCCGTTTCAACGACCCGCCCGGCCTGGCACCGTACGCACAGTTCGGCCCGCTCGACAGCCTGCACGCCGCACTCCGCCGAGCCTTCCCCCAGGTGAGCGCAGCGCGAGTCAGGAGGCCGTCGGAGTTCGTCACCGTCGCCTACCGGCACCGGGGGCCCTGGCGAGTCTGCTGGGACGACGCCGACGAACTATTCATCTGGGCCTCCGGTCCTGACAAGGACAAGCCCGTCGGCACCCTCACCTACGTCGAGCGGACCGCCCAGCGGATCGCCCGTCCGCTCGGCGTAACCACAAACGTGTTGCGGTGCTGAGGCGTCCCTCGTGGACACGGCTGGACGGCTGGCTGAGCGCCTCACGTCCGGCCGTGAAGAGGGGACGCCTTGTGGCTGAGCCGGATAACCCCCAAGCGGCCCAGGCCGCACGGCCACGACGAGGGCCTGCGCATCGCCATTGATACAGGACTCCCCTCAACCCACGCCCACTCAGACGGCGGGGCGGGCTGGCCAAAACGGCGCGGCAGCCGGGCCCGCCCCGCACGATGCCGTGCGACCGCGTTCAACTCCCACACCTCCTCTCGGGAGATCTCCACACCCCCGGGGCGGTCGCACGGTCCAGATCCCCGCGCGGTGGCGGGAAGGCGCCATCGTCCGGGCACCAGGGGGAATGTGCGGCCGGTGTTCCTCGGTCCCCGAAGGGACATCGGCCGCACCTACAGACTGCGGTTCCGGTTGATGGCGCGCGCCGGGGCCGTACCAGCAGTGTCCATAGCGCGCCGGAGGTGCACATGACCATCACCACCGACCAGAGGGCCGGTGCCGTCAAGAATCCGCGCTCGCTGATCCCCAGTTGGGCGTTCGACCTGCTGGTGTGCGACTTCCGCAAAAGGCACCACACCTCGCACGCCTACACCGAGCGCGTCGTCGGCCAGACGCTGGTATTCCTGAAGGCCGCAGGCCAGATTCGCCGTGACGCGCGGCGCGACCCCGACGCCTACGTCAGGATCGTGCCGACCAGGCCGGTCGATGAAGCGTGGCACGAGGCGCTCCAGCGGACCGAGGTGTACCTTCCGATGAGCCTGGCGTTCGCGGACTCGATGATCCACCACCGGCCCGTGATGGACGACGACATCGCCTCCGGGGCCGCCCTCGCCCGCACCATCCCGTACCTGCACCGCACGGGCCTGTACGTCGACCCGGAGTTCTGGAACGCCGAGACCGGGTCGTCCTGCTGCCCGCCCGAATGCAACGACCAGGGCGGCCGGGAGTTCCTCGGCTCCTGGGAGGGCCGGGTCGCCGACGGGCCGCTCACCATCTCGTTCTGACCGAAGGAGCCTCGATGCGCACCGACTGGAGTGACCTGCCCACCCAGGTCCGGGACGGGATTCTCGCCGAGACGGGCCCGATCAGCAGGGTCGAGCCCGCGCCGACGGGAAACCACGCCGACATCGCCTCCACGCTCCACACCCTGGACGGGCGGGTGTTCGTCAAGGCTGCGCGGAAGCTCGCGGACCGAGACGGACCCGAGGTCATGTCGCTGCGCCGCGAGGCGGCCGTCAACCCCTTCGTGACCGAGTTCGCTCCCCGGCTCCACTGGACGGTGGAGGCCGGGGAGTGGCTCGCCCTCGGATTCGAACACGTCACCGGACGAGCCGCGGACTTCACCCCGGGCTCGGCGGACTTGGAGATCCTCGCCAAGACCGTCCACGCCCTCCAGACCACACCCTGCCCCGACGTGGTGCGGATGGCCGTGGAACGGCGCTGGACCTCCGTCGGCGGCGACGTCACCCCGCTGGCCGGCGACGCGCTGTTGCATACCGACCTGAACGAGGACAACTTCCTGATCGCCGACGGGCGCGCGTACCTGGTCGACTGGGCGTTCGTCGCTCGCGGTGCCGCGTTCGTCGAACTGGGACTGCTCATCCCGTGGCTGCTCAAGGCCGGCCACACCCCCGAGCAGGCCGACGCGTGGGTCGCCCAGTTCGGCTCGTGGACCGACGCCGACCCCGCGCACATCGACCTGTTCTCGAAGGTGTTCGCCGCCAAGTGGCGGGCCAACAGCCAGACCAACTCCGCTGACTGGGTGCGGTTGCAAGCCGACCTCACTGCCCGGTGGTCCCAGTACCGGCTCGGGAGCCGACCATGACCAACTGGATCCAGCATCACCCGACCACACTGATGACCACGCCGGACGGCCGGACCGTCGAGATCGATGTGGAGATCGCGCCTCTGGTCGAACAGCTCTGGCGGCTGGGTCACACGACCAAGCTGGCGTGCCAGGACGCAGGCGAGGCGATCCTGCACGGCGGGACCCGCGTGGCTCCCCCCGACCGGGACCGCCAGTCGGCCCGCCACGCCGGCAGGGCCTGGATCGTCGTGGGCCTCGACGACGGTCCCGCGCTACTGGAGGCCGTACGATCGCTGCCCAGCGCCGACTCCTGGCGGGCCTTCGCTGCCACCAAGGACAACGCCCCCGAGGCATGGGTGTCGATCACCTTCCCCCGACGGGACATCACCGCGGCTGCGGACCTTCTCCGGAGAGCTTCCCTCGAAGACCAAGGGAAGAATCGAGCGGCACCATAAGCGGGTCACGCTCCGGCCCCCGAGCCGACTGGTCCATCTGCGCTTGTCGAGTGTTGCCCTGGCTTGTCGGTCTGGGGTTTTTCGGGGGGTGTGGGGGGCGGAGCCCCCTGCCTTGGGGTTTGGGGCGGGAGCCCCGATGAAACTGCCCGAGCGTAGCGAGGACCGATGGGCGGTCCTGCCATACGAGGTGCGGGAAGCAGTGGCCGAGCGGACCGGGCTCGTCCGGGAGGTCCGGCCGGTCACGGCTGGGAGTAACGCCGAGTTGACCGCCGTGGTGGACGGCTCGTCGGGGCCGACGTTCGTGAAGGCCGGAAGAATCTCCGGCCACCAGAACGGACGCCAGGCCCGTGCGCTGCGCAGAGAGGCCGCGATCAATCCGCACGTCCGCGAGTTCGCCCCTCGGCTCCACTGGACGGTGGAAACCGGGGGGTGGCTCGTGCTCGGCTTCGAGCACGTCGACGGTCGGCACGCGGACTACGCGCCCGGCTCCCCCGATCTGAACACGGTCGCCGCGTTCATCCGGGAACTGCATCTGCTCGCGTGCGCAGAGGCGGTGGAGATGCGCGTCGAGCGGCGCTGGGAGGGCCTCGCCGACGACGTCTCGGTGCTCGCCGGGGACACGTTGTTGCACACCGATCTGAACCCGCGGAATCTCCTGATCACCCGGTCCGGCCGCCCCTATGTGGTCGACTGGGCGTTCGCCTCCCGCGGGGCCGCCTGGATCGAGGCCGGTCAGGTCATCCCATGGCTGATCCATGCCGGGCACAGCCCAGCGGAGGCCGAGGCATGGGCCGACCAGATCCCCGCTTGGAGACAGGCCGACCCCGCGGCGATCGACCTGTACGCGCAGGTATCGGCCGAACGGTGGAGGCGGCACAGCCAAGCCAACCCACGCCTAAGCGGCAGGGTGCCGGAGTACGTCACCGTGAGGGAACGGTGGGCACGACATCGCCTGCGCCGCTGAATACGCCGAGTGCGACGAAGACCCCGATATCGAGGGCCTCTTCTGCTTGTCGGTCTGGGGTTTTCGGGGGGTGTGGGGGGCGGAGCCCCCCGCCTTGGGGTTTGGGGCGGGAGCCCCGATGAGACTGCCCGAGCGGAGCGAGGACCGATTCACGGCGTGTGGGAGCGAAGCCTCTGCCGGGGGGTTGGGAGTGGCCCCCAGATTTACACAGCGTTTCGTTGGTAGATCAGGCGCAGGCCTACCAGGGTGAGCCAGGGTTCGAAGACGTCGATGCTCCGGGATTCCTCCAGGACGAGGGGTGCCAGGCCGCCGGTGGCGATGACGGTGACCTCGTCGGGGTCGGCGGCGAGTTCGTCCGACATCCGTTCGACGATGCCGTCGACCTGTCCGGCGAAGCCGAAGATGATGCCGGACTGGAGCGCCTCGACGGTGTTCTTGGCGATCACGTTCCGCGGCCTGACCAGCTCGATCTTGTGCAGCTGGGCGCCGCGCACCGAGAGGGCGTCGATGGAGATCTCGATGCCGGGGGCGATCGCGCCGCCCACGTACTCGCCCTTGGCGGAGACGGCGTCGAAGGTGGTGGCGGTGCCGAAGTCGACGACGATGGCGGGGCCCGTGTGCAGGTGGACGGCGGCGAGCGCGTTGACGATGCGGTCGGCGCCGACCTCCTTGGGGTTGTCCATCCGCACCGGAACGCCGGTCTTGACGCCGGGTTCGACGATCACCGCGGGGACGTCGCCGTAGTAGCGGCGGCACATCTCCCGCATCTCGTGGAGCACCGACGGGACGGTGGAGCACAGCGCGATGCCGCTGATGTCGGTCTCGGCCAGCAGCGGGCTCTGCTGGACCAGGCCCTGGAGGACGACGGCGATCTCATCGGCGGTGCGCCGCGGATCGGTGTTGATCCTCCAGTGCTCGATCACCTCCTCGCCCTCGAACAGGCCGAGGACGGTATGGGTGTTACCGACGTCGATGGTGAGCAGCATCAGGTCCCCGCTGGTCAGGTGAAGTCAAGGCCGATGTCGAACACGCGCGCCGAGTGCGTCAGCGCGCCCACTGCAAGGTAGTCCACGCCGGTCACGGCCGCGTCTCGGGCCCGGTCCAACGACAGTCCGCCGCTGGCCTCCAGTTCGGCGCGGCCCGCGACGCGCCGTACCGCCTCGGCCATGTCGGCGTCGCTCATATTGTCCAGCAGGATCGAGGTCGCGCCGACCGCGACGGCCTCGTCGACCTGGTCGAGGGTGTCGCATTCGACCTGGACGTGCAGCGCCGGGTAGACGTCGCGGATCGCCCGGTACGCGCGGGTGACCGAGCCGGCGGCGGCGATGTGGTTGTCCTTGATCAGCGCGGCGTCGTGCAGGCCGAGCCGGTGGTTGACGCCGCCGCCGCAGCGCACCGCGTACTTCTGGAGGGCGCGCAGGCCGGGCAGGGTCTTGCGGGTGTCGCGGACCCTGGCCTTCGTGCCGGCGATCGCGTCGGCCCAGCGGCGGGTCTCGGTGGCGATGCCGGACAGGTGGGTGAGCAGGTTGAGGGCGGTGCGCTCGGCGCGCAGGACGGCGCGGGTGGGCCCGGCGACCGACAGCAGCACCTGCCCGGCGGTGACGCGGTCGCCGTCGGCGGCCTTGGCGGTGTGGTCGATGTCCAGCAGGTCGAACACGGCCTCGGCGACGGGGATGCCGGCGACGACGCCGTTCTCCCGGGCGGTGAGGTCGCCCCTGGCGGTGTCGCCGGGCGCGAAGATCGGCTCGCTGGTGACGTCGGTCGCGCCGTCCTCGGCCAGCGCCGTCCGCACCAGGTTTTCCACAGCCTGTGGATCGAGCCCGGCGTCGCGCAGCCGCCCCTCCAGCTCCGGCGTCATGTCAGCTTCCTCTCGTAGGTGGTGGTGCCGTCCAGGGCGGTGACCAGGTGCCCGGACCAGGCGGCGTCGTCGCGTTCGGGGAAGTCCTCGCGCCAGTGGCTGCCGCGGGTCTCCTCGCGGCGGCGGGCGGCGGCGACGATCGCGGTCGCGACCGCGTGCAGGTTCGCCGCCTCCCACGCCGCCACGCCGGGTTCGACGGAGGTGCGGGCGGCGGCGAGGTCGCGGAGTTCGCGTTCGGCGGTGGCCAGGCCGTCGGCGTTGCGGAGCACCCCGGCGTACGCCGTCATGATCCGCTGGATGTCCGCGCGGGCGGCGGGATCGATCAGCCCTTGGCCGCCCTGGACTTGGAGCGCTCCCGGAGGGGGCGAGGCGTCGAGGTCCGCGGGGAGGGCCTCGGCGATGCGCTCGGCGAACACCAGCCCTTCCAGCAGCGAGTTGGACGCCAGCCGGTTGGCGCCGTGCACGCCCGTGCAGGCGACCTCGCCGCACGCGTACAGGCCGGGCACCGACGTGCGCCCGTACAGGTCGGTGCGGACGCCGCCGCTCGCGTAGTGCGCGGCCGGGACGACCGGGATCGGCTCGGTCACCGGGTCGACGCCGTGGTGGCGGCACGCGGCCAGGATGGTCGGGAAGCGCCGCTCCCACGTGCGTGCGCCCAGGTGCCGGCCGTCCAGCAGCATGTGCGGCGCCCCGGTCTCCCGCATCCGGTTCATGATCCCCTTGGCGACGACGTCGCGCGGCGCCAGCTCGGCCAGCTCGTGGCGGCCGGCCATGAACCGCTCGCCCGCGTGGTCGACCAGGTGGGCGCCCTCGCCGCGGACGGCCTCGGAGATCAGCGGCTGCTGCCCGCGCGCGCCGTCCCCCAGCCACAGCACCGTCGGGTGGAACTGGACGAACTCCAGGTCGGTCACGGCCGCCCCGGCGCGCAGCGCCAGCGCCACGCCGTCGCCGGTGGAGACCTCGGGGTTGGTGGTGGCCGAGAACACCTGGCCGAGCCCGCCCGTGGCCAGCACCACGGCACGCGCCCGTACGGCGCCGACCCCGCCGGGCTGGCCCTCGCCCATCACGTGCAGCGTCACCCCGGCGGCGCGGCCGGCGCCGTCCCGGAGCAGGTCGAGCACCAGCGCGTGCTCGATCACCTCGATGTTCGAGGCGTCCTTGAGCGCGGCGAGCAGGGCGCGGCTGATCTCGACGCCGGTGGCGTCGCCGCCCGCGTGCGCGATGCGGCGGCGGTGGTGGCCGCCCTCGCGGGTCAGCGCGATCCCGCCGTCCTCGGCGCGGTCGAACTCGGTGCCGAGCGCGATCAGCCGCCGCACGGCCGCCGGGCCCTCGGTCACCAGCGTCCGCACCGCCTCCTCGTCGCACAGGCCGACGCCCGCGGTCAGGGTGTCGGCCAGGTGCTCCTCGGGACTGTCGTCGGACGCGAGCGCGGCGGCGATCCCGCCCTGCGCCCAGCGGGTGGAGCCCTCGTCCAGCAGCGCCTTGGTGACCAGCAGGACCCGCCCGTGCGCGCGGCACCGCAGCGCCGCGACCAGTCCGGCGATGCCGGAGCCGATCACGACGACGTCGGTGTGGACGGTCCAGCCGGGCTCGGGGGCGGCCAGGTGCCGAGGGGTCATGGGGTCCTCCCCAGGAGGTCTGTTTTCGTCATTGTGACACTAACCCCTGGGGAGGCCATGCGCCGGGGTCGGAAAGGGGGCGTTCGGGAGCTTTCCGCGGGAGCGTCCCGGGTCAGCGGACGAGGTCCCCGCGCAGCTCGGCCGACCCCGGGACGGGCTCGGCCGGGTCGTCGCCCAGCGAGATGATCGAGTTCGACCGGTCCACGTGCACCACCCGCGGCGTGAACGAACGCGCCTGCTCGTCGGTCATCGCCGCGTAGCTGATGATGATCACCAGGTCGCCGGGCTGGACGAGCCGGGCCGCGGCGCCGTTGATGCCGATCACGCCCGAGCCGCGCTCCCCGGCGATCAGGTACGTCTCCAGCCGGGCGCCGTTGTCGATGTCCACCACCTGCACCTGCTCGCCCGGGAGCAGGTCGGCGGCGTCCATCAGGTCCTGGTCGATCGTCAGCGACCCCACGTAGTGCAGGTCGGCCTGGGTGACGGTGGCACGGTGGATCTTGGACTTGAACATCGTCCGGAACATGGGGGCTCCTTAGGCCTCGGGAGAACCGGCGGACGGGCCGAATCGCAGCGGGAGGTTGTCGATCAGGTGGGTGGTGCCGACCCGGCCCGCCACGGCGAGCACGGCCGGGCCGCGGTGGGCGTCGTCGCCGATCTCGGCGAACGTCGCGGGGTCGACCAGGACCAGGTAGTCCAGGGCCAGCGGCGGCTCGGCGTGCGCCGCCTTGTCCAGCACCGCGCGGGCGGCGCGCACGGCGGCCGCCGGCCCGGCGCCCGCGGCGGCCGCGTCCCTGCCCTCGCGCAATGCCTGGGACAGCGCCAGCGCGGTGCGCCGCTCGGCGTCAGACAGGTAGCGGTTGCGGCTGGACAGGGCAAGGCCGTCCGGCTCCCGGACGGTCGGCGCGCCGACCACCCGCACCGGCACGTCCAGGTCGGCCACCATCCGGCGGATCATGGCCAGCTGCTGGGCGTCCTTCTCCCCGAAGACCGCCGCGTCCGGCCGGACCAGCTGGAACAGCTTCATCACCACGGTCAGCATCCCGTCGAAGTGGCCGGGCCGCGCGGCGCCCTCGACCACCTCGCCCATCGGCCCGGAACGGATCGTGACCTGCGGTTCGGCCGGGTACATCACCTCGCGGGACGGCGCGAACAGCAGGTCGACGCCCTCCCGCTCGCACGCCGCCAGGTCACCGGCGAACGTGCGCGGGTAGCGGTCGAAGTCCTCGCCCGGGCCGAACTGCAACGGGTTGACGAAGATGCTCACCGCCACCGTGTCCGCGATCTCCCGCGCGCGGCGGATCAGCGACAGGTGGCCCTCGTGCAGGGCGCCCATGGTCGGCACCAGCGCCAGCGTCCCGGAGACCCGGCTCCGGGCCGCGGCCAGCTCCTCACGGGTGCGCGCGATCACGGGGGTCCGCGCCTCCACCGGGCCTCCTGTCTCCACGGGTCGTCCTGGCTCCACCGGTCCTCCTGCCTCCACGGGCCGTCCTGGCTCCACCGGTCGTCCTGGCTCCACCGGTCGTCCTGGCTCCACCGGGCCTCCTCGATCGTTCCGGGTCAATCCGCCAGCACCTCCAGGAGCCGTTCGGCGTCCTCGGGCTTGAGCATCCCGGCGGCCAGCGCGCGGTCGGCGGTCAGCCGGGCCAGCGCCACGTACGCCGCGCGGCCCTCCCGCGACTCCCCGCCCAGCGCCGCGACATGGTCGGCGACCGTGCCCGCGTCGCCGCGCGCCACCGGGCCGGTGAGACCGTCCAGGCCGAGCCGCAGCGCGTTGTCGAGCGCGGCGCCCAGCAGCGGGCCGAGCATCCGCCCCGGCTCGGCCACCCCGGACTTGGCCAGCAGGTCCATCGCCTCCACCACCAGCGTGACCAGGTGGTTGGCGCCGCCGGCCAGCGCGGCGTGGTAGAGCGGGCGGCGCTCCTCCTCGATCCAGGACGGCTCCCCGCCCATCTCCAGCACCAGCGCCTCGGCGACCGGGCGCAGCGGCTCGGGCGCGGTGACACCGAAGGAGATACCGGTCAGCCGGTTCACGTCGTCGGGCCGCCCGGTGAAGGTCATGACCGGGTGCAGCGCCAGCGGCAGCCCGCCGGCCCGGGTGATGGGGTCGAGGACGGCGGTGCCGTACCGGCCGCTGGTGTGCGCGACCAGCTTGCCGGTGACGGGCACGCCGGCGGAGACCAGCCCTGCGGCCAGCTCGGGGAGGGCGTCGTCGGGGACGGTGAGCAGCACCAGGTCGGCGGCGGCCACGACCTCCTGCGGGGTGGTCAGGACCACGCCCGGCAGCAGTTCCTCGGCGCGCCGCTGCGAACGGTCGGACACCGCCGCGGCGGCGGTGATCCGGTGGCCGGCGCGGCCGAGGGCGACGCCCAGGGCCGTGCCGACGCGTCCCGCGCCCACGATGCCCACGGCCAGCCGCGCGGGCCGGTCCTCCGGACGGGGCGGGCCGTTTTCGGGCGTGCCGGAGGAGGGCGTGCGCTGTCGATCCATGAGATCCGTTCCAGTCCTCGGGTAGGTACCGGACGTGCGCGACCCAGCGTACCCGCGCGTCCGAGGCCGTACGGCACCGCGGGGACCCTGGCGGTCCGGCTAGGGTTCGGCTACCGAACGTTACGGAAGCCTCCGTGCCGGCGCCACACTCACCGCCGGGTCAGGCAAGGCTTCCTGAAAACCGGTTGCACCCTCTGACCTGCGCAAGATAGCTCTGAGTAGCGCTGGTCACGCGGAGTGAATGACAGCTGCTCCGCCAACGCCTCCGCCCCACCGCTCATCCCGTACGGGCGGTGGGGCGGAGTTCCGGACCCGGGCTCCGGTGCCGTCGTGGTACGGCCCGGTCGCGGACGAGCCGGTTCGCGGGTCAGTCGTACGACAGCGACTCCACGATCGAGGCGCGCGCCGCCCGCCGGGCCGGCAGCACCGCGGCGAGCATCCCCGCCACGCCGGCCAGCAGCATGAATCCGGCGACCTGCAGATAGGGCAGCGCGAAGACCGTGCTCTCGCCCATCGCCCGCGTGGACGCCCAGCCGAACGCCACCCCGAGCACCACCCCGGTCAGCGCCCCGATCACGGCCATGACCAGCGCTTCCACCGAGAGCATCCGGCGCAGCTGCCGCTTGGTGAGGCCGAGCGCCCGCAGCAGCGCCGACTCGCGGGTCCTTTCCACCACCGACAGCGTCAGCGTGTTGGCGATGCCGAACAGCGCGATCACGATCGCCAGCGCGAGCAGCCCGCCGAACACCATCAGGAGCATGTCGATGGCCTTGGTGAACTCCTCCCGCAGCTCGGCGGCTGAGGTGAACCGGGCGGCCGGGTACGGCCTGGCGGCGGCCTCCACGGCGGCGCGGGCGCGTTCGGCGGGCACCCCCTCGGCGGCCTTGACGAAGACCCGGTACGGGTCGGCGGCGCCGTACATCCGGCCGAAGTCCGCCTCGGTCAGCACCAGGCCGCTGATCGGCACGTCACCGCCGAAGATCCCGGCCACCTCCACCCGCATGGCCTGCCCGGTCGCGGGCCGCCGGGACGCCTCGGCCCCGGCGCCCGTCCCGGCGCTCGTCTCGGCGCCGTTCCCGTTGCCGTTCTCGCCCTCGTTCCTGTCCGGCTCCGGTGCCAGCCCCTGGACGGTCACGGTCTGCCCGGCCCGCAGGTTCCAGCGCTTGGCGGCCTCCTCGTCCACCAGCGCCGCGCCGGGGCGCAGGTCCGCGAGCGAACCGCTGACGAACTCGGGCCGCACGAGGCCGCCCAGCGCCGACTGCGTGATCGTGACGACGCCGCCCTCACGCCCGCCGATCTCGGCGTCCCGCTGCCGCAGCTCGACCACCGCGCCGAGCTCGGAGCGTCCCCGCAGCGCCTGGGCCAGCGCCGCCGGGACCTCCTCCCGGTCGCCGCCGTACTGGGCCTGGATCTGGAAGTCCATCGGGAACTGCTCCTCCAGCTGCCGCACGGAGGTGGCCTTGCCGCTGGCGGCGATCACCGCGAACAGGCTCATCAGCCCGACCCCGATGGTGAGCGCGATCGTCGTGGTGGCGGTGCGCCGGGGCGCGCGGCGGGCGTTCTCCACCGCGAGCCGGCCGGGCACGCCCGCCGCACGGCCCGGCAGCGCCCCCACGATCCGTCCCAGCGGGCGGACCAGCGCGGGCATCACGGCGATCACCGCGAGGAACACCAGGGCGCCCCCGGCCGCGACCGCGTACATCGCCACCTGGCCCTTCTCCATCACCACCGATCCGAGCACCACCACCGCCGTGCCCGCCGCGGCGAACAGCACGGTGAGCACGGTACGGGCCCAGCCGAGGCGGAAACGGCCGCTGCCCGGCTCCAGGTCGGAGCGCAGCGCCGCGACGGGCGCCACCCGGGTCGCGCCGCGCGCCGGGAGCAGCGCCGCCAGCACGGTGACCACCACCCCGACGGCCAGGCCGACCAGCACCGTGCGCGGCGCCAGCGTCACATCGCCCGGCGACAGCGTGGGCCCGGCGGGACCGGCGACGTCCAGCCCGGCGAGCAGCGCCAGCGTTCCGGCGCCCAGGCCCAGCCCGGCGGCCAGGCCGAGCAACGAGCCGACCAGCCCGACCGCCGCGGACTCGGCCAGCACGCCCCCGAAGATCTGCCGGCGGGTGGCGCCGACGCAGCGCAGCAGCGCCATCTCCCGCATCCGCTGCGCGATCAGAATGGAGAAGGTGTTGTAGATGACCAGTGCCGAGACCAGCACCGCGACCAGCCCGAACAGCAGCAGCCCGGTCCGGATGATCCGGGTGTCGGCGCCCGCGGCGGCGGACAGCTCCTCGGCCAGCTTCGCCCCGGTCATCACCCGGTGGTCGCCCCGTCCCGCGGCGGCGGCGACCGCGGCGCGGTCCGCGCCCGCCACGTCGATCTCCTGGAACGTCCGCTCGCCGGTCATCCGGGCCGCGGTGGCCTGGTCGAACCCGACCGCCCCGCGGAAGTTGGCGTCGCTGTCGATACCGACGCCGACCAGGCCGACGACGGTGAACCGGTGCGGGGCCTTCCGCGGGTCCAGCACGGTGATCGTGTCACCGACCCGGTACTTCTCCCGGGACGCCACCCGCGAGTCCAGGACGGCCTCGCCCGGCCCGTTCGGCGCCCGCCCCTCGTCGAACTCGAAGCGCGGCATCCGGCCGCCGGTGACCGAGAGCCCGACCGTCGGGACGTCGCCGACCACCTTGCCGTCCCGGCCGATCAGCGGCGCGTTCCCGCGGACCAGGCCGTGCGCCTCCACCACGCCCGGCACCGCGCGGATCCGGGCCAGCATGTCCGCGGGCAGGCCCTCGCCGGAGTCCCCGCCGGCCTCCTTGCCCGGCAGCACCGCCACGTCCACCTTCCCGGCGGAGCGGGCGAAGGTCTTCTGCACGCCCCGGTCCATGGCGTCGGTGAGGACGAACGTCCCGCCGATGAAACCCACGCCGAGGGTGATCGCGACCGCGGTGAGCAGCAGCCGCAGCTTGTGGGCCCGCAGGCCCGCCAGTGTCGTCCGCAGCATCGCTCATCCGCCCAGGCTCTTGAGACGGTCCAGGACGGTGTCCGGCGTGGGCCCGTACAGCTCGGTGACGATCGACCCGTCGCGCAGGAACACCACCCGGTCGGCGTACGAGGCGGCCACCGGGTCGTGGGTGACCATGACGATCGTCTGCCCCATCTCGCGCACCGACGTGCGCAGGAAGCCCAGCACCTCGGCGCTGGCGGAGGAGTCCAGGTTGCCGGTCGGCTCGTCGGCGAAGATGACCTCGGGACGGGCCACCAGCGCCCGCGCGCAGGCCACCCGCTGCTGCTGGCCGCCCGACAGCTCGCTGGGCCGGTGGCCGAGCCGGTCCCGCAGCCCCACCACGTCCACGACCCGGTCGAACCACTCCTGCTCCGGACGGCGCCCGGCCAGTTGCAGCGGCAGCAGAATGTTCTGCTCGGCGGTGAGCGTGGGCAGCAGGTTGAACGCCTGGAAGACGAACCCGACGCGCTCGCGGCGCAGCAGGGTGAGCTGCCGGTCGCTCATCCCGGTGATCTCGGCGTCGCCCAGCAGCACCCGCCCGCCGCCGACGGTGTCGAGCCCGGCCAGGCAGTGCATCAGCGTGGACTTCCCGGACCCGGACGGCCCCATGATCGCGGTGAAGGCGCCGCGGGCGAAGCCGACGGTGACCCCGCGCAGCGCGTGCACGGCGGCGTCGCCGGTCCCGTACACCTTGGTCACCTCGACGGCCGAGACGGCCGGCGGGGCCCCGCCGGCGCCCGGCGCGCCGGGCGCGCTCCCGCCCCCGGCCTGGCTGGCGAACGTACTGGTCACGATGGCTCCTTCGGAGGGGTCCGGTGTTCGGTGACGACCGTGACCACGCTAGGAAGCGGCGCCTCCCGTGCCATCGCCCGAGCGGCCACGATCGGCGTCAGCACCAGGGCTGGCGACCGCGCGCCCGTACGACCTGAGTCGTACGGCACCGTCACCGCCACGGCTGACCGCACCCGCGGAACCGCCCGGCACCTCCACCGCCCGGAACCCGCGCCGCACGGCACCTCCACCGGCCGGAACCCGCGCCGCGGAACCTGCGCCGGCCGGCGCATATGCGGACGCGGCCGGGCCCTCGGGAGCCCGGCTGCGCATGCGAGAGCGCCGGGGATCCCGTCCTGGGATCCCCGGCGCTCTTCCGACTATGGCGCGCTGCCGCCGATCAGTAGTTCGGGAACTGCCCCGGCACGTCGCACTGGGCGAACGCACCGCTGATGGCGGAGATGACCTGGGTGGAGTTACCGCAGACCTTGAGGTCGTTGCCGGACAGGATCTGGTTGCCGGACAGCACGGTGCCGTGGCCGCCGTGGGTGTACGCGTCGGCGCTCGCGGGGGCGGCGGCCGTCATGATCGCGCCGGTGATGGCGAAGCCGAGAACACCGGTCGCGGCGAGCTTCTTGAGCACGTCGAAATCCTCCCGTACGTGGGGGCCGTAGGGGCCCTGCCTGTATTTCACATGCGTGCTCCGCCGCCCCAAGCGCGGGCGGCGTCACATACGGTAGTTAGTCAACTACTGATCGGTAACGCCAACCGGAAACCAGGCTTCGAAATGGGACGGTCATCGCTGCGTAATCGGAGCGTTACGATATGTCACCGTTTTGCCCGCTCTTGACCAGACCCGTCTCATAAGCGAAGACCACCGCCTGAACCCGGTCCCGGAGGTTCAGCTTCATCAGGATCCGGCCCATGTGGGTCTTGACCGTCGCCTCCGACACGTACAGCCGCTCGGCGATCTCGGCGTTCGACAGGCCCCGGGCCACCAGCCGCAGCACCTCGCCCTCCCGGGCGGTCAGCGACGCCAGCGCCCCGCTCGCCCGCTGCGCCGCGTCGGGCAGGTGCACCGCGAACCGGTCGAGCAGCCGCCGCGTCGTGCTGGGCGCCACCACCGCGTCCCCCGAGTGCACCGCCCGGATCGCCTCGATCAGCTGCGCCGGACCGGCGTCCTTCAGCAGGAAGCCCCCAGCGCCCGCCTTGATCGCGGCGAAGGCGTACTCGTCCAGGTCGAAGGTGGTCAGGATGATCACCTTCGGGCCGCCGCCGGCGGCGGTGATCCGGCGGGTGGCCTCGATCCCGTCCATCCGCGGCATCCGCACGTCCATCAGGACCACGTCCGCCGAAGCCGTGCGCAACCGCTCCAGAGCCTGCACGCCGTCGCCCGCCTCGCCCACCACCTCGATGTCGGGCTGGGCGTCCAGGACCATCGTGAAACCGGCCCTGACCAGCTCCTGGTCGTCCACCAGCAGCACCCGGACGGGCCGGTCCGCGGGCTCCTCCGGCTCCCCCGGCGGGCCGCCGCCCGCACCTCTGCCCGCCGCACCCGCGCCCACCGCGCCGCCGCTCACCTGCGCACCTCCTCGCGTACCGGAATCCGCGCGACCACCTCGAACCCGCCGCCGGCCCGCGGGCCCGCCGTCACCTCGCCGCCGTACACCGCGGCGCGCTCGCGCATCCCCACCAGGCCGTGCCCCCGCCCGTCGCCGCGCGCCGCGGCGCCGCGGCCGTCGTCGGTGACGCGGATCTCGATCGCGTCGTCACCGTAGTGCAGCAGCACCCGCGCGGTGGCGTGCGGGCCCGCGTGCTTGAGGGTGTTGGTCAGCGCCTCCTGCGCGATCCGGAACACCGTCAGCTGCCGGCCCTCCGACATCTCCAGCGGCACGCCCTCGACCTCGAACGCCAGCGGCAGTCCCGACCCGCGGATCTGCTCCACCAGCTCGGCCAGCTGCGCCACTCCCGGCTGCGGCGCGTACGAGCCGGCGTCGTCGCCCTCCCGCAGCACCCCCAGCATCCGGCGCATCTCCGCCAGCGCGGTCCGCCCCGTCGCCGAGATCGTCTCCAGCGCCTGCCGGGCCCGGGCGGTGTCGGTGTCGATCGCGTACGAGGCGCCGTCCGCCTGCACCACGATCACGCTGACGTTGTGCGCCACCACGTCGTGCAGCTCCCGGGCGATCCGGGCCCGCTCCCCGGCCTTGGCGACCTGCACCTCGGCGTCCCGCTCCCGCTCCAGCCGCGCCGCCCGCAGCTCCACCGACCGCAGGTACGCCCGCCGGGTCCGCATGTGCAGCCCGAGCAGCCACACCCCGGCCACGATGACCGTCATCAGGACCAGCCCGTACCGCTGGTCGCCCCACCCGCCCACGAACCGGAACGCCGCCAGGAACACGCCGAGCTCGGCCACCAGCGCGGCAGCCACCCCCCACCGGATCGACGCCCCCGCCGCGATCGTGTAGAGCCCCATCAGCACGGCCATGTTCGCCGGAATCGGCACCACCTCGACCACCACCTGCCCGAATGACACCAGGCAGACGATCGTGAACGTCACCCGCGGGTACGTGCGCCGCAGCACCAGCGGCCCCAGCAGCCCGGCGCACCACGCGAAGTAGGCGGGCTTGGGCATCGAGTACGTGTCGCCCAGCAGCCCGGTCAACGACCAGAGGGCCAGCGGCGCCGCCAGGAACGCGTCCACCAGCGGCCGCGAGCGCAGGGCGTCCACCACCGGCCGCGCACGGCGCCACCACGCCCGGAGTCTGCCGACCATGCCGGAAGCGTACTTTCAGCGGGATCGTCCCTGGATCCGCCTCGAGTCTGACCCGAGTACGACCCGAGGATGGCGGCGCCCGGGCGCGGGGGCGGGTAACGTCGCTGGCGTGGGCGCGTTGCTGACGTGGCGGACCGCGATGGAGCGGGCACTGTACGGGCCGGACGGCTTCTATCGGCGCGGCGAGCGCCCGGCCGAGCACTTCCGCACCTCCGTGCACATCTCCGGCCGTTACGCCGCGGCCCTGGCCCGGGTACTGGTGGAGGTCGACGCCGCGCTCGGCCGCCCCGACCGGCTCGACCTGGTCGACGTCGGCGCCGGAGGCGGCCGGCTGCTCACCGGCGTCACCGCCGCCGTCCCGCCCGACCTGGCCGCGCGGCTGGACCTCACCGCGGTCGAGATCGCCCCGCGCCCCGCCGGGATCCCCGAACGGGTCCGCTGGCGCGACCGCCTCCCCCGCGAGATCACCGGCATGGTCATCGCCAACGAGTGGCTGGACAACGTGCCGCTGGACGTCGTCGAGCGCACCCCCGACGGGCCCCGCACCGTGCTGGTCGACCCGGCGACGGGTGCGGAGAGCCACGGCCCGCCGCCCTCCGCCTCCGACGCCGACTGGATGGAGCGCTGGTGGCCGCTGAGCGAGCCGGGCGACCGCGCCGAGATCGGCGGCCCGCGCTGCGCCGCCTGGGCCGCGGTCGTCCGCCGGCTGCGCCGCGGGCTGGCGGTGGCGATGGACTACTCCCACGTCCGCGCGTCCCGTCCCGTGTACGGCACGCTCACCGGCTACCGCGACGGCGCCACCGTGCCCGCCGTCCCGGACGGCTCCTGCGACGTCACCGCCCATGTCGCCCTCGACGCGTGCGCCGTCGCGGGCGAGGCCGCCGGAGCGACCGCCACGCTCCTCACCACCCAGCGCGACGCGCTGCGCGCGCTGGGCCTCACCGGCGCCCGCCCGCCGCTGGAGCTGGCCCGCCGCGACCCGGGCGGCTACCTGGTCGCGCTCGGGGCCGCGGGCGAGGACGCCGAGCTCATCGACCCCGGCGGCCTCGGCGGCTTCGGGTGGCTCGTCCAGACCGCCGGCATCCCGATCCCGTCCCCGCTGGCCCGGGTCGTGGCGGCGCCGGCCCAGATCTCGACCTGACCGGCTCAGACCTCGACGTGAAGGGCCTTCAGGCCGCGCAGCACGAACCCCGGCTTCCACTCCGGCTCCTCGGCGAGCCGCATCCCGGGCGCCAGCCGTAGCAGCGCCCCGTACGACTCGGCCAGCTCGATCCGGGCCAGCGGAGCCCCCAGGCAGTAGTGGACGCCCAGGCCGAAGGTGATGTGCGGATTCGGATCGCGGCCCAGGTCGAGCCGGTCGGGATCGGCGAAGACGTCCGGGTCCCGGTTGGCCGCGGCGAACTGCAACGCGATCTCGGCGCCGCGCGGGACGCCGACGCCCGCGACCTCGATGTCCTCCAGCACCCACCGCTCGAACATCGGCGCCGGGGTGTCGTAGCGCATCAGCTCCTCGACCGCGGTGGGCACCAGCGCATGGTCGGCGCGGAGGCGGGCCAGCTCGCCGGGGTTGCGGAACAGCGACCACCAGCCGTTGCCGGTCGCGTTGACGGTCGCCTCGTGCCCGGCGTTGAGGAGCAGCACGCAGGTGCCGATCAGCTCGTCCTCGGTGAGCCGGTCGCCGCCCTCGTCCACCACCTGGGCGAGGGCGCTGATCAGGTCGTCGCGCGGGTCGTCCCGGCGGGCACGGGCCAGCTCCCGCAGGTAGGCGGAGAACTCCACCGCGGCCCGGACGGCGGTGCGCTGCGCCTCCTGCGACGGGTTCAGCTCGTACATCCCACAGATCTCGGCCGACCAGGGGCGCAGCAGAGCCCGGTCCTCGGCGGGCACGCCCAGCATCTCGGCGATCACGTTCACCGGCAGCGGCTCGGCCACCTCCGACAGCAGGTCGCCGCCGCCCTTGGCCGCCAGCGCCCCGGCTAGCTCCTCGGCGAGCGCACGGATCATCGGGCGCAGGCCCTCCACCATCCGGGCGGTGAACGCCCTGGACACCAGGCGCCGCAGCCGCGTGTGCGCGGGCGGCTCCACGTCCAGCATCCCGGCGCGGATCAGGTCCCAGAAGGGCTTGAGGAAGTCCGGCTCGGACTCCTGGCCGAACTCCTCATGCGTGGCCGCGTGCAGGTACGAGCGGCCGAGCCTGCGGTCCCGCAGCAGCGCGTCCACGTCCGCGTACCGGGAGACCACCCACTGCCCGGTGGGCTCGTGGAAGAACACCGGCCGGTCGGCTCGCAGCGCCGCGTAGGCGGGGTAGGGGTCAGCTACGAAATCCGCGGACCAAGGGTCATAGGACACCAAATCACTCATAGCGCGACGATATGCCCGACCCTCGCCGCGACGCTGCGGCGCGATCAGCGGGCCGCCCGACGCCATGGGTGGCCGGGCGCCATGGGGCGCCCGACTCCGAACGGCGGGCGGCGCGCGATCAGCGGGCGGCCCACCGTCCCGGATCACCGGACGCCGAACGGCGCGCCGCCAGCGCCCGCCGCGCGGTCGACTCCACGATCACCCGGGCCTCCCCGAGATCGCGGTCGGCCGCGGCCACATGGATCGGGCCGGGCGGCGCGTCCACGTGCACCGTCGCCAACCCCAGCATCCGCTGCAACGGGTTGACCGTCATCCGGACGCTCTGCGCACGGGCGTGCGCGATCACGTCCGTCCGCCGGCACAGCGTCCCGCGCCGCGTCACGAAGATCACGTCATCGGTGCCCGCGCCGTCCGCCCGCTCCAGCGCCACCGAACGGGACGAGGCGCGCAGCAGCGGCACCGCGTCCACGTTGGCGCCCGGGAAGATCTGCCCGGCCAGGTACACCGCCACATGCCGGGGAGCCAGCGGCAGCAGCACCGACGACAGCGCCTGCCGCTCGCCCGCGTACCCGGCCACCGTCACATCCAGCCGCGCCCAGCCGAACGACCGCCACAGCAGCGGCTCCACGATCCCGACCGCCTGCACGCGTCCCGGCGGCAGCGTCTGCATCCGGGTCTCGATCAGGCCGTACCGCAGCCGCACCCCGTCCGGCGACATCGCGACGGTGCCGTTGGCGTAGGTGACCAGCGGCGCCAGCACGCCCCTGATCAGGCCCAGCAGCGTCAGCACCAGCACGACCAGCAGCCCGCCCTCCACGAGGAAGAACATGAAGAACAGCGAGCCGAGGAACAGCAGCAGCGTCCCCAGCACGGGCAGCTTCAGCACCAGTGACCCGAACAGCGCCCCGAACGGGACCCGCCACAGCGGCCGTTCCGGCGCCTCGGGCGTGTGGCCGGGCAGGCCGGCGGCGCGGGCCAGCAACTCGGCCCGCAACTGCTGGGCGGCGTGCCGCCCCAGGTAGCGCAGCGAGATCTCGCTCTGCCCGCCGCCCGCCAGCTCCACCCGCACCTCGGCCAGCGCGAACATCCGGGTCACCAGCGGGCGGACCAGGTCGATCGCCTGGACGCGCGACAGCGGGATGCGGCGCTTGCGCTTGCGCAGCAGCCCGGTCTCCACCACCAGGTCGTCGCCGTCCACCCGGAACCGCAGCGCCAGCCAGCCCCACAGCCCCGCGACCACCGCGATGACCATGACGGGCACCGTCACGACGGCGAACCGGAACAGGACCTCCGGCGAGAGCACCAGCGCGACCCCGCGGCTCGTCTGGGTCAGCAGCAGCGGGAAGCCCAGCAGGACGAAGTAGATGATCAGGATGACGAACGCGCGCAGCGGCCCGGTCGCCCAGTGCAGGCGGTGCGTGCCCTCGGAGAAGCGCACCGGCGGCGGGGCGGGCTGATACCCGTAGCCCGGTCCCGGCTGTCCATAGGGCCCCTGCGGCCCCTGTGGCCCCTGCGGGCCGTACGGGGGCCTCGGCTGCCCGTACGGCGGCTGCGGATACCTGTACGGGAGCTGAGGCTGCCCGTACGGCGGCCGCGGCTGGTTGTACGGCCCGTAAGGCCCACCTGGCGGCGGCCCGGGCGGCGGCCCCGGAGGAGGCCCTGGCGGCGGGCCGCTCAAAGTCCCATGCTCCGTTCCTCGCCCTTCTGGGCAAGGCGGTCGCGCAGTTGCGCCGCCTCATGCGCGGGCAGGCCGGGGATCTGGGCGTCCGTCGCCGCCGCGGCCGTATGCATGCGCACCGTCGCGATGCCCATCCACCGCTCCAGCAGCCCCGCGGTGACGTCGACGAACTGCATCCGTCCGTACGGCACCACGATCAGCCGCTTGACGAACACGCCCTGCGTCACGATGAGGTCGTCGGTCCGCTCGGCGTACCCGTGCGAGCGGAAGGCCAGCTCGGCCACGATCCAGGCCAGCACGACCGACAGCAGGACGGCGGCGACCCACAGCACCATCCCGACCGTCCCGCTGCCGCGGAACACCACCAGCGCCCCCACCAGGCCCACGGGCACGGCCGTCAGCGTCGCCGAGACGCGGCGGTGCCATGTGAAGCGCTTGGAGATGTGCGTCCAGGACAGCCCCGCACCCGGCGCGAACGCCTGGTCCGCCGGGTAGGACGGGGCGGCCTGGTAGGCGGGGCTGTCCGCCGCCGTCACCATGTGCGGCGGCACACCCGGCTGGGGCACGGCTGCCCCGGGCACGGCGGCCCCTGGCGCGGACGGGGGCGGCGCGGGCGGGGGCGGCGCGGGCGGCGGCGGGCCCGGCTGGACGGGCCGCGACGGCTGCTGCTCGTGGGCCGGATTCATGTCTCTCCAACGCGCCGACCGGCGACCGTGCTCCACTCCACCGCCGGACCGCGCACTGCTTCTGGGTTCATGGATGTCTAACTGCGTACCATCACGTACGCCTTTATAGGGATCAGTCTCCGAGTTCTGGGACCAGTCAACAGGAAACGCCCCGGCTACCGCGAGCCCGCACCCATGGCACGATGTGAAGAGTGAACCCTGGAGCGCGACCATGACCACGGAACGGACCGTCGGGGTGGGGGCCGGGGCGAAGGAGCTCGCCACCGAGGACATGGTCCTCAACATCGGCCCGCAGCACCCGTCCACGCACGGCGTGCTCCGGCTGCGGCTGGCGCTGGACGGCGAGCGCATCGCGGCGGCCGAGCCGATCATCGGCTACATGCACCGCGGCGCGGAGAAGCTGTTCGAGGTCCGCGACTTCCGGCAGATCATCGTGCTGGCCAACCGGCACGACTGGCTGTCGGCGTTCTCCAGCGAGCTGGGCGTGGTGCTGGCCGTGGAGCGGATGCTGGGCATGGAGGTCCCGGCGCGGGCCGTGTGGGTCCGCACCCTCCTGGCCGAGCTCAACCGGGTGCTCAACCACCTGATGTTCCTGGGCTCCTACCCCCTGGAAGTGGGCGCGATGACGCCGATCTTCTACGCGTTCGGGGAGCGGGAGGCGCTGCAGCGGGTGATGGAGGAGGTCTCCGGCGGCCGCATGCACTACATGTTCAACCGGGTCGGCGGGCTGAAGGAGGAGCTGCCCGCCGGCTGGACCGGCAGGGCCCGCCGCGCGGTCGGCGACGTCCGCGCCGGCATGGACCGCATCGACGACCTGATCATGGGCAACGAGATCTTCCGCGCCCGCACCCGCGGCGTCGGCGTCCTCACCCGCGAGCAGATCCTCCAGTACGGGGTGTCGGGCCCCATCGCCCGCGCCTCCGGCGTCGACTTCGACCTGCGCCGCGACGAGCCGTACCTGGCCTACGGCGAGCTGGACACCCGGGTCGTCACCCGCGCCGAGGGCGACTGCCTGGCCCGCTTCGAGTGCCTGCTCGACCAGGTGCACGCCTCACTCGACCTCGCGGACGCCTGCCTGGACCGGCTGGCCGAACTGCCTCCCGGGCCGATCAACCAGCGGCTGCCGAAGGTGCTGAAGGTCCCCGAGGGGCACACCTACGCCTGGACGGAGAACCCGCTCGGCATCAACGGCTACTACCTGGTGTCGCGCGGCGAGAAGACCCCGTGGCGGCTCAAGCTGCGTTCCGCCTCGTACAACAACGTCCAGGTGCTGTCGGAGCTGCTCCCGGGCAACCTGGTCGCCGACATGATCGCCATCCTGGGGTCGATGTTCTTCGTCGTCGGCGACATCGACAAGTAACCCCGAAGCCCCCGCCGGCCGCTAGGCGCGGGAGCGGCCGCGGTCGCGGGCCTCTTCCTCCGGGTCCTTGGGGACGCGGCACGCGTACTCCAGGAAGTACGCCGCCCCCACCAGCACCACCGCGGCCAGGAACGTGCCGACGCTGACGAAGAAGTCGTCACGCGGCGTCTGCTTGTCGAGCGAGTCGGCCAGGCCCAGCGCGAACCCGGCGAACACTCCGCCCAGCACCGCGGCCGCGTGCGCGCTCGCCTTCCCCAGCGCCGCCATCCGCGCCACCACCAGCGGCTCCACCGGCCGCGTCCCGGGCTTGCGGCGGATCCGCCGCAGCGTGTTCCAGCCCGTGAACGCCTCACCGAGCGCGAGCAGCAGCAGCGTCGGCACGGCCGTCCACGGCAGCGGCGGCAGCGTCACGTACGCCGTCTCCATCACCGCCCAGGTGATCAGCGCGGTCACGACCACCAGGCCGACGAGGAACGCGACCCGCGTCGGCTTCATCCCTCGGCCCCGCTCATGCCGTGTTCCCCGTGTTCCCCGCTCGCCGCCGGGGCGCCTCGAGGCATCGCCCTCCCTCTACGCTCGTCTCCCGCCCCCCGCTCATGCGGGCGGCTGGAGGCTCAGATCGTCGCGGCGGCGCAGCGGGCCCTCCGCCGCGGTCTTGGCCGCGGCCAGGTCGCCGACCCGGCCGTGCCCGGCCAGCAGCACGTCCGGCTCGATGTCGGCCCACGGCACCAGCACGAACGCCCGCTCGTGCGCCCGCGGGTGCGGCAGCGTCAGATCCGGCTCGTTCATGGTCACGTTGCCGAACACGACGATGTCGATGTCGAGGGTGCGCGGCCCCCACCGGACCTCCCGGACCCGCTGCATCGAGTTCTCGATGTTGAGGACCCGCTCCAGCAGGTTCTCCGGTGGCAGCCGGGTGTCGGCCACCACCACGACGTTGAGGTAGTCGCCCTGCTCGGGGATCTTCTCGCCGGGCGGGGCGTACGGCGCCGTCTCGTACACCGGGGACAGCGCCACGAACGAGAGCCCGGGCGCGTCGAACAGCGCGTCGACGGCCTCCTGGATGTTGTCCAGGCGATCGCCGAGGTTGCTGCCGAGCGAGAACACGACCCGATGGGCGACCAGCATGTGGCCACCGGTCGCGGTGCGGTCGGGCATGCGATCGGACGCTGTCATGGGCGACTCCTCCTGATCTTCACGGCCACGTCCGTGAAGGGGTGCGGCACCGGGGCACTGGGCTTGTGGACGGTGACCTCGGCCTCCGCCACCGTCGCGTCTTGCAGGCAGACCGCCGCGAGGCGTTCGGCCAAGGTCTCGATGAGGTTGACGGGCTCCCCCTCGACGACGGCGACCAGCCGGCTCGCGAGCGATCCGTAGTCGACGGTACGCGACAGGTCGTCACCCGCCGCGGCGGGGCCGGTGTCGAGCCCGAGCACCACGTCGACCACGAACTCCTGGCCGAGCTCGCGTTCGGCGGGCAGCACGCCGTGCCGCCCCCGGGCACGCAGTCCGCGCAGCTCTATCCGGTCCAGATGGTCGAGGCTCACTCTGGGGCTCACTCTTCCTCTGCGCCGTTCAGGATGGGGGATCCATGGTGCAGCAAAAGCCGCCATTCCCCTCCGGAGCGTACGAACACGTTGCTGGCCACGATGCTTCCCCCGGCGAGGAATCCGGCCTCGGTGCCCTCGTCGGCGGTGAGGATGTTCTCCTTGCACGTCACCACGGCCTGGTCCCCGTAAACGTCGGTGCGGACGTCGGTGAGCACGAACTGGATGTAGCTGGTGTTGGCCATGATCAGCGCCCAGGAGCGCAGCACCTCGTCCCGGCCGCGCAGCATCGACCAGCCGGGGTGGACGCACGTCACGCCCGCCGCGTACGGGCCGTCGGCCCACACCGCCGCCATCCGGTCGAGGTCACCGGCCTCGAACGCGGCGTAGAACTCGGCGTTGGCCTCTTCGAGCCGGGCCTTGTCGACGGTGTTGCTCACCGGCCTGCGCTCCCGCCGGGCTGGGAGGGCCCGCCGCCCCCCGGAGGACCGCTTGGCCGGGAGGCTCCACCGCCCTCGGAACGGCCCGACCGAGAGGACCCGCTGGCTTCGGGACGGCCGTGCGGCGCGGGCCCGCCGGGCCCCGGACGGCCCTCGGCGGCGGCGCGGACGGCCGCCGCGACCCGTACCGCGTCGGCGTTGGGCCGCACCCGGTGCACCCGGACGCACCACGCCCCGGCCGCCGCGGCCAGCGCCGTGATCGCGACCGTGGCGTCGTCGCAGTCGGTGAACGCACGCGGTGTGCCGTCCGGCCCGGCCAGCAGGCGGCCCAGGAAACGCTTGCGGGACGCGCCGACCAGGACCGGGTAGCCGGTGTCGTTCAGGGCGTCCAGATGGGCGATGAGGGACCAGTTGTGCCCGGCCTCGGGGCTCTTGGCGAAGCCCAGCCCCGGATCCAGGACGATCATCGAGGGGTCGACGCCCCAGCGCAGTATCGCTTCTACCCGCCGCAGCAGTTCCTCGCGCACCTCGCGGACCACGTCGGCGTAGACGGCCCGCGTCTGCATGTCGTGGCTGTGCCCGCGCCAGTGCATGACGACGTACGGCACGCCGGTCGCAGCGACCGCCCGGGGCATATCGGGGTCGGCCAGGCCGCCGCTGACGTCGTTCACCAGCTTGGCGCCCGCCACCACCGCGGCCTCGGCCACCTCGGCGCGCATCGTGTCGACGCTCACCGGGACGCCCGCCTCCGCCAGCGCCTCGATCACCGGGACGACCCGGCGCAGCTCCTCCTCGAGGGACACCCGCTGCGCGCCCGGACGGGTCGACTCCCCGCCCACGTCGATGATGTCGGCGCCCTCGGCCATCAGGTCGAACCCGTGCCGGATCGCCTTGTCGGCGTCGAACCAGGCGCCGCCGTCGGAGAACGAATCGGGCGTCACGTTGACCACGCCCATCACAAGACACCGCCCCGGCACGGGCAGGCCCGGAACATCGGCACCGGTCATGCGCACCAGCCTATGCCCTGACGCCGACCGCTCCACGCCCCGGCCCCAGGCCCTTGATCACACCCCGGACGCCCGCCGCCCCCGCCTGCGAACACGCCGGAGAACGGCCTCCGACCCCCGTACACGAAAACGTCCGGGCCGCCTTGCGGCGGCCCGGACGTCACGGAAATGGCGCGGTCCAGAAAGTGTCAGTGACGGCCCAGGATCAGGCCCATCGCCTCGGCCCGGGTCTCCGCATGGTCGCGGAAATCGCCCCGGACCGCCGAGGTGACCGTCTTGGCGCCCGGCTTGCGCACCCCGCGCATGGTCATGCACAGGTGCTCGGCCTCCACCACCACGATCACCCCCCGCGGCTCCAGGATGTTCATCACCGCGTCCGCGACCTGGCTGGTCAGGCGCTCCTGCACCTGCGGCCGCCGCGCGTACACGTCGACCAGCCGGGCCAGCTTCGACAGCCCGGTGATCTGCCCCTTCTTGTTGGGCGTGTACCCCACGTGCGCCAGCCCGTGGAACGGAACCAGGTGATGCTCGCAGGTGGAGTAGACCTCGATGTCCTTGACCAGGACCATCTCGTCGTGGTCGGCCTCGAAGACCTTGCTCAGGGCCTCCTCGGGGACCTGGCGCAGGCCCGCGAACTGCTCGGCGTAGGCCCGGGCCACCCGGGCCGGGGTGTCGCGAAGCCCGTCGCGATCGGGGTCCTCCCCGATCGCGAACAGGATCTCGCGCACCGCCGCCTCGATCCGAGCGTGGTCGAACCCTGGCGGGTCCTCCCTCAGGGGCTCGTCGTCGTACTGGATCGCCAACTCGATCAGCTTTCGCCGTGGGCCGGGTCGCCGGCCTTCTCCGCCGCGGTCGCGCCCTGACCGTTGTTCTTGGTCAGGTCGGCGACGTCCTGCGGCCCCATCAGTGCCAGCTCCTTGGGCGTCAGCACCGGCGGCCGGTCGGACGGCAGCCGCTTGCCGTAGCCCGTGTAGGAGTTCTGGTGGGGACGCTTGCGGATCGGCGCGAAGATCTCCAGCACCTGGTCCTTGGAAAGGGTCTCCTTCTCCATGAGCTGGAGCACCAGGTCGTCCAGCACCTCGCGGTACTCGACCAGGATCTCCCACGCGGTGTCGTGGGCGCTCTCGATGTAGCGGCGCACCTCGTCGTCGATCGCGGAGGCGATGTCCTCGGAGTAGTCACGCTCGTGGCCCATGTCGCGGCCCAGGAACACCTCGCCCTGGCCGGTGCCGAACCTGCGGGCGCCCAGCCGCTCGCTCATGCCGTACTCGGTGACCATGTTGCGGGCGATCGAGGTGGCCTTCTCGATGTCGTTGGCCGCGCCGGTGGTCGGCTCGTGGAACACCAGCTCCTCGGCGGTACGGCCGCCCAGCAGCATCGCCAGCTGGTCGTTCATCTCCGAACGGGTGGTGAGGAACTTGTCCTCCATCGGCAGGGTCATGGTGTACCCGAGGGCGCGGCCGCGCGGCAGGATCGTCACCTTGTGCACGGGGTCGGAGTTCGGCAGCGCGTGCGCCACCAGCGCGTGCCCGCCCTCGTGGTAGGCGATGATCTTCTTTTCCTTCTCGGACATGACCCGGGTCTTGCGCTCCGGACCCGCCATGACCCGGTCGATGGACTCCTCAAGGGTGTCCATGTCGATCAGCTTGCGGTCGAAGCGGGCGGTCAGCAGCGCCGCCTCGTTGATCACGTTGGCCAGGTCGGCGCCGGTGAACCCGGGGGTGCGGCGCGCGATGACGTCCAGGTCGACGTCCGGCGCGAACGGCTTGCCGCGGCCGTGCACCCGCAGGATGCCCTTGCGGCCCTCCAGGTCGGGGCGGTCCACGGTGACCTGCCGGTCGAACCGGCCCGGGCGCAGCAGCGCCGGGTCGAGGATGTCGGGACGGTTGGTCGCCGCAATCAGGATCACGCCGCCCTTGACGTCGAAGCCGTCCATCTCGACCAGCAGCTGGTTGAGGGTCTGCTCGCGCTCGTCGTGGCCGCCGCCGAGCCCCGCACCACGGTGCCGGCCCACGGCGTCGATCTCGTCGATGAAGATGATCGAGGGGGCGTTGGCCTTGGCCTGCTCGAACAGGTCGCGGACCCGGGACGCGCCGACACCGACGAACATCTCGACGAAGTCCGAACCGGAGATCGAGTAGAACGGCACCCCGGCCTCGCCGGCCACGGCGCGCGCCAGCAGCGTCTTGCCGGTACCGGGCGGGCCGTACAGCAGCACGCCCTTGGGGATCTTGGCGCCGATGGACTGGAACTTCGCCGGGTTCTGCAGGAAGTCCTTGATCTCTTCCAGTTCCTCCAGGGCCTCGTCGGCCCCGGCCACGTCGGCGAAGGTGGTCTTCGGCGTGTCCTTGGTGATCAACTTGGCCTTGGACTTGCCGAAGTTCATCACCCGAGAGCCGCCGCCCTGCATCTGGTTCATGATGAACAGGAAGATCAGCACGATGACCACGATGGGCAGCAGGCTGAACAGCAGGTTCAAGAAGACGCTCTGCTTGGGGACTTCAACGTTGTAACCGCCGGGGAGCTTGCCGGCATTGGCCTGCTGCTGGAGCTGGTCCTGGAGCCGGAGCCCCTGGCCGTCCACCCAGGACGCCTGCTGCTGCTTACCGTTGTTGAGCGTGACCTCGATCCGCTGATCCTTGTCAATGATCTTGGCGGACTTCACCTGCCCACTGGCGATCTCCCGGACCACCGTGGAGGTGTCGGTCTTCTCGTAGGAACGGCCGGGGTTGACGCCCCACATGATGAGGGCGACCAAGAGGCCGAACAGCAGGATCCACAGCAGCGGCCCGCGAAAATAGCGCTTCACGTCCATTTATCCGGTAACCCCTACGGGGCCCGTCCCTCCTGACCTAGCGATCTCGCCCGTCCCCATGGGACGCGCGCCACTGTGAACCGGGTCCTTGCACCACGGGCTCTGCGCCGAGGCGCTCCGGCCACCGCGACGGCCTCCTTCATGGCTACCCGACACGAAGCCCGGGATATCGACGGTACACCGGAGTTCGACATACCCGCCGACGCCCCTTGCAACGATCCGGTACGTCCCGTTGTTCCCTATGAGTCGCATCAGCGCGCCCGGCCACTTGCCAAACGCCGCCGGGACCCGCTAATGGACCTTCGGTGAAGGACATCGGTCCACGGTAAGCGACGTCCCGGCGCGCTGTCAGATCCGGCCGCCGGGAATCCCGTCGCGCAGGAGAGGATGACCTCCGGGAACGTGTTCCGGGACGGGCGTTCCGCTCAAGGCGAAAGAGGTCAGGAGCCGTCGCCGCCGTACACGTGCGGGGCGAGCGTGCCCACGAACGGCAGGTTCCGGTACCGCTCGGCGTAGTCGAGCCCGTAGCCCACCACGAACTCGTTGGGGATGTCGAACCCCAGATAGCGGCACTCGATCTCCGTTTTGACCGCTTCCGGCTTCCGCATCAGCGCGCAGATCTCCAGCGACGCCGGGTTCCGCGACCGCAGATTGCTCACCAGCCACGACAGCGTGAGACCGGAGTCGATGATGTCCTCGACGATCAGCACGTGCCGGTCCAGGATGTCGGTGTCGAGGTCCTTGAGGATCCGGACCACGCCCGAGGACTTGGTGCCCGACCCGTACGAGGACACCGCCATCCAGTCCATCGACGCCAGGGTGTGCAGCTCCCGGGCCAGATCCGCCATGATCATGACGGCACCCTTGAGCACCCCGACCAGCAGCAGGTCCCGGCCCGCGTAGTCGGCGTCGATCTGCTCGGCCAGCTCGCGCACCTTCGCCCGCAGCCGGTCCTCCGGGATCAGTACCTTCGCCAGGTCGGCGCCCAGGTCCTTCTCGTCCACAACCCCACCCTCGTAAGACCTCACGTGACGCGGCCGCCCCCCTGACGGCGGCAGGACGTCAGGACGGGCCGAACAGCAGCCTCCCATACCGCCGGAACGCGCGGACGCCCCCAGGGAGGTCAACGTGCCGCTGCCCGCGCCATGCCGTGACCAGCCGATCCACTTCCTCGACATGGACGGCCGCGAGGCTACCCGGTGGGCTCCCCGCCCGGACCGCGGCCGTCCTCAGCACCCGCGTCCGGACGGCCCGCGGCAGGCCCGCGAGCTTCTCGACATCGAGCCAGATCCCCTCCCCGGAGGAACCCTCTTCCGGGGGCGAGAGCGCCTCGGTGAAGCAGCGGGAGGCCATCTCGTCCAGGGCGTCGGCGTCGTCGCGGAGCATCTTCCCGGTACGGGCCAGCGCCTCCGCGATCCCGGGACCGAGGGCCTTCTCCAGGGCGGGCAACGCCTCATGCCGTACGCGCACGCGCGTGTAGGACCGGTCGATGTTGTGGGGGTCGTCCCAGGGCTCCAGCCCCATCGCCTCACAGGCACGCCGGATCGTCGCCCGATCCAGGTCAAGGAAGGGCCGCAGGTAGAGAACCTCCGCGCCGTCCCTGGAAGCACGCCGTACGAACGAGGGCGGCATACCGGAGACAGAACGCGCCCCCGACCCCCTGGCCAGCCCCATCAACACCGTCTCGGCCTGGTCGTCACGGGTATGCCCCAGCAGCACCGCGGCCGCCTTCAGGCGCACCGCCGCGTCGTCCAGCGCCGCGTACCGCGCCTCACGCGCCGCGTTCTCCGGGCCCCCGTCCTGGCCGACGACGACCGCGACCGACCCCGCCGGGTCCAGACCGAGGTCCGCCAGCGTTCGCACGAGCGCCGCCGCGCGGTCCTCCGAGCCCTCCTGGAGCCCGTGATCGACCGTCACGGCTCCCGCCGGACGCCCCTCCGGCCCGCACCGTGGAGCCTCGAACGCCACCGCGCCCGCCAAGGCCAGCGAATCCGCGCCGCCGCTGCACGCCACCAGGACCATCGCCCCGGAGGGCACATCGGCGAGAACCCGCCGAACCGCCAACCGCACAGCCGCGACCGCCGGGTCAGGCCCCAAATCAACTCCCTATCTCCTGGGGGGCGACCCCCCAGACCCCCACGTCAAGGGCCGCGCACCCCTCCAGTCGCTGGCGCTCCTTACGGGGCACCCAGCCCTTGGCAGGGGGCTCCGCCCCCCGCACCCCCCAGCTGGGGCTCCGCCCCTAGCCCCCGGATTCCTGGGGGCTCCGCCCCCTCGCCCCACAGTGGGCGGGCGTGGGTTCGGGTTCGGGTCAGGCTCCGTTGGCCTTGGGGGTGTCCAGGGCCCTGGGTCCTACCACGCGGTCGATCCAGAGAGCGGGCTCCTTGATCTCCGCATGGGTGGGAAGGCTCTCCGGAGACTGCCAGACCTTGTTGAAGTCGTCCATACCGACCTCGCCGACGACCCGGCGGACGAAGCGGGAGCCCTCGGCGTACTGCTTCATCTTCAGTTCGATGCCCAGCAGCCGGCGGATCGTGCGGTCCAGCCGGGAGCCGCCCTCGCGGCGGCCCTGGAAGCGGGAGCGGATCTCCTGCACCGACGGCACGACCTCGGGGCCGACCGCGTCCATCACGTAGTCGCCGTGCCCCTCCACCAGCGTCATCACGGCGGTGAGGCGGTCGAGGATCTCGCGCTGCTCGGGCGACTGGATCGCGTCGATCAGGTTGCCCTCGCCGCCGCGCACGGCGTCCGCGACCGCCTCGGCGGCGTCCCGGATCCGGTCGAGCATCGCGCCCGGGTCGAGGTCGGAGGCCAGCAGGAACCGCGTCATCTGGTCCTGGACGTACTCGCGCAGCCACGGCACCCCGGTGAACTGGGCGCGGTGGGTCTCCTCGTGCAGGCAGACCCACAGGCGGAAGTCGCGGGTGTCGACGCCGAGTTCCTGCTCCACGTGGACGATGTTGGGCGCGACCAGCGTGAGCCGGCCGGTCGGGGCGCGGCCGTCGGGGTCGGGCGGCAGGAACAGCTCGTACTGGCCGAGGACCCGCCCGGCCATGTACGCCAGGATCGCGCCGACCTGCATGCCGGTGACGCGGGACCCGACGGCCTGGACGACCACGCCGCCCGCGCCGCCGCTCAGCAGCCCGGTGCCGCGCCGTTCGGCCATCTGCTCCATGAGGGGTTCGAGGACGACCCGGAAGCCGTCCACGTTGGCCCGGATCCAGCCCGGCCGGTCGACGATCGTCGCCGGCGCCGGGTCCTCCTCCGCGCTCATCCCGGTGAACTCGCGAACGTGCCCCTGGGCGAGCCTGGACAGCTCGCGCAGCTGCTCCACGACCTCGCGGGCCTCGGCATGGCCGACCTGCGGACCGGGCCGCAGGAGCCGGGTTCCGGTCTGGACGGCCACGTTCCAGTCGATCATTGAGGCGCTCATGTACTCCACCGTACGTTCGTGTATCCGGCGCCGGAGCGCCCTGCTCGCTGGTTCAACGAACAACCGTTCTGGTTATCTCCCGTACGGCCCGTGCCACACGTTTCATCCCGAGTTCACCCGCAGCCGCAGGCGGCGACGGCCGCGGCGAGCAGGTCCAGCCTGCCGGGGTCGACCGGGCCGCGCCCGTCGCCCATCATGAACGCGAACGCGAGCGTGCGGCCGTCGGCGTCGTGGACGGCCCCGGCCAGCGTGCTGATCCCGGCGAGCGTGCCGGTCTTGGCCCTGACGACGCCCGCGCCGGCCTGGCTGCCGGGCCGGGTGTAGCGGGGCGCGTCCAGCGTCCCGGAGAACCCGGCGACGGGCATCCCGGTGATCGCGGCGCGCAGCTCGGGGTGGTCGGGGGCGGCGGCCAGCGACACGACCTGGGCGAGGGCGGCCGGGGTGATCCTGTTGCCGGTGGACAGGCCGCTGCCGTCGTTCACCAGGATCCCGCCGGGCACGCCGAGCCCGGCCAGGACCTGGGCCACGGCCTGCCCGGCGGCGGCGAACGACGCCGGGCGGCCGAGCTTGATCGCGACCTGGCGGGCCATCGCCTCGGCGACGTCGTTGTCGCTGTGGGTCATCAGGTGCTCGACCAGTTCGGCGGCGGCCGGGGACCGTACGGCGCCGAGCTGCGCGGCCCCCCGCGGCGCTGTGGTGGAGCGTCCCGGGCGGGCGGTCACGCCCTCGCGGGTGAGCAGGCGGGCGAACGCGGCGGTCGCGGCGGCGGGCGGGTCGGCGACGCGGTCATCGCTATCGGGGTCGCCGGGCGCGGCGAGTCCCCGGTCGACGGTGAGCGCCGACACGGGCGCGACCTCGCCGTCGGGCAGGTAGTTGGGCTTCCAGCCGGACGCGGTGCGAGGCCCGGCATAGGCGGACGCGTCGTGATCGACGCGCGCCTCCCGGACGCCCGCGGCCTTGAGCGCGGCGGCCGTCTGCCGGGCCAGGTCGGCCAGTGAGGCGAACACGGGGCCCTCCGCGCCGGCCCCCGTACGGGGCGACCGGGCGGTCAGTGTAGGATCCCCGCCGCCGACCAGCACCACCCCGCCGTCACCGCCCCGGACCGTCCGCGTGGTGATCCGGTGCGCGGGCCCGAGCACGGCCAGCGCGGCCACCGAGGTGACGAGCTTGGTGGTGGAGGCCGGCGTCGCGGGCCGATCCCCCTGGGAGGCGAACAGGGTGCGGCGGGTCGCGGCGTCGGTGACGACCGCGCCGATGGCTGTCCCGGCGTCCGCCAGCAGCGGGGCGAGCCGCCGCGCGAGGGCGGCCGGGTCCGGGACGGGGGCGGTGCCGTCGGCGGCCGGGAGCACCGCGCCGGCACGGACGGGGAGGCGCTCCGCCACCGCCGGCGGACGCGGGGCCGGGCGCCGCTCGGGTGTGAGTTTCGCCACTGCCACGCCGGCGGACGCGATGAAAACATTGAGGAGGGACAGCGTGATCAAAGCCAGGACGGTGGCCTGTTTCGGCACGTGACCGCCCCTCTCCCACTCAGCACTCACCAACGTGCGACATCCTTGTATAAGGGAACACCCACATCTGGGGCCCTGCGGAGGACGGCCTCGCCCGCGCGGGTTCCGGAAAGACTATTCACTGCGACCGTGCAGGGAGCGGAGGACACCTTGGATTTCGACGTCACCATTGAGATCCCGAAGGGCCAGCGGAACAAGTACGAGGTGGACCACGAGACCGGCCGGATCCGGCTGGACCGCATGCTGTTCACCGCGACCCAGTACCCGGCCGACTACGGGTTCGTCGAGGACACCCTCGGCGAGGACGGCGATCCCCTCGACGCCCTGGTGCTGCTCCAGGAGCCGACCTTCCCCGGCTGCCTGATCCGCTGCCGCGCGGTCGGCATGTTCCGGATGACCGACGAGGCCGGCGGCGACGACAAGGTGCTGTGCGTCCCCGCCACCGACCCCCGCCAGGAGCACCTGCGCGACATCCACCACGTGCCGGAGTTCGACCGGCTCGAGATCCAGCACTTCTTCGAGGTCTACAAGGACCTGGAGCCCGGCAAGTCCGTCGAGGGCGCCAGCTGGGTGGGACGCGTCGAGGCCGAGCTGGAGATCGAGCGTTCCCTCAAGCGCGCCGCCGCGAAGGGCGGCCACTAGCCGGAGCGCTCCAACTCTCGCGACGGCTTCGATCCGCTCCCTGCCGTCCGTTCGAGGCGCGATGAACACTTCCGCACGGCTCAGGTCCGTGCGGAAGTGTTTTGCTTCACCGCGGCCCGTCCCCCCGGCGGGGCTCAGCCCGCCGGGCGGGTCGCGCCGATGAGGCCGTTGCGGTGGATGCTGGAGACGCGGACCCTCGCCCCCGTGTACGGGGCCTCCACCATGCGTCCTTGCCCGATGAAGATGCCCACGTGGTGGATGGTGTCGGGGTCGGAGGTGTTGTGGGCGAAGAACACCAGGTCCCCCTTGCGCAGCCGGTCGAGGGGGATGCGCGGGCCGGACGTCCATTGCGTGCCCGTCCAGTGGTCGAGCTCCACACCCGCCTTGGACCACGCGTAGAGCGCGAGCCCCGAGCAGTCGAACCCGTGGATGCGCGACCCGTGGGCGATGCCGTAGCTGGGGCCGTTCGCGTTGCCGCCGCCCCAGGAGTAGGGGGTGCCCAGCCATTTGAGCGCCGCCCGTGCCGCGATGGCCCCGCGGCTTGAGCCCGAGAGCGCGCTGCTGGGCACGGATCCTTCCGCCTTGGCCTGGAAGGCCTCGCGGAGGCGGCGTTCCTCGGCACGTTGCAGGGCTTCCTGCCGTTCGCGGGCCAGCTCGGCCGCGTGCGCCTGCGCCTGCCCGAGGCTCTTCTCCAGGCGCCGCTTCTCGTGCTCGATCCCCTGGACGGCCGCCTGCTGCCGTGCGACGGCCGACTCGGCGGCGCGCCTGGCGCCGTCGGCGCGTTCGGTGGCGCGGCGCTGCTCGTCGTAGGCGGCCCGTGCCTGCCGTTGGAAGAGGTCGGCGACACCGCGCGCGACCTCGACCCGCTGGAGCGCCCCGGCCCGCCGCTGGGCGAGCATCTCGACGATCCCGGCGCGGTCCATGAAGCCCTGCGGCCCGCCCTCTCCCGCCACGACCGCCGACCATGCGCTGAAGCCGGTGTTGGCCCGGTACGCGTCGGCGGCGAACCCGGCCAGCTCCGTCTGGGCGGCGCCGACGCGCCGGGCCGCCTCGGCCACCCGGTGCTGCGCCCCGGCGTGCGCCTGCCGGGCCTGTTCGAGCTTGACCAGCTCGCCGTTGTAACGCTCCACCGCCAGCGCCGCGGTCGAGGCGAGCCGCTCCAGCTCACCGCCTGCCTGCGCCAGCCTGGCCTTGGTACGGCCCACCTCCGCGGCACGCTCGCGCACCTGCTCGCGGCCGTGCGCCACGTCCTCGGCGCTGGGCGCCGGGTCGGCGACGGCCCCGGTGCCCGCGAGGGCCATGAGACCCGCCGTGCTCAGCGAGAGCGCGGCCAGCCGTATCCCGATCCCGACGCCCGCCCCGCCCCTGTTGAGAATCGCCGCGTTGAGAAACACGGTCCCCCCTCACCGCGCTCACGCCCACCGCGAAAGATCGACAAGCGAATGATCGACACTGAGGGTAGTTCACTCGATACCCAATGTGAACCTCTGTCACATTGGTGTCATGCGTTCACCCGCCGGAAGGGGCCGGCGAGTCGTCGCCCGGCTCGGGCGGAGGCGGTGAGGACGTGCTCGACGGCTGCGGCCCCGAGGGCGACGCCGAAGGGGCCGTCGGACTGGGCGCCGGAGTCAGTGAGGTGGGCGGGCGTGTGGGCGTGGGCTCCGGCGACGTGGGCGACGGGGTCGGCGTGGGGTCCGGCCCAGGCCCCGGGCGCCAGCTCACGCGCACCTGCGTGCCGCTGGGCTGGAACGTGAGCCCTCCCTCACCCTGCGAGCGTGTCGAGCGCGACACGTACACGTTGAGCCTGTACGTCTGCCCCGCCTCTATACGGCCGGACGCGGCCGCGGGCCGTACCGGCCCCCACGCCTGGACGGACCAGTCCACCGGACCGCCCTCGGCCCGCAGCAGGACCGTCCCCTCCGACCCGTCGGCCAGATCCAGGAACAGCGGCGCGACCGAGAGCGCGCCCTTGCCGCCGCCCGGAGATTGCCCCGCGCCCCCATCGGCCCCGCCGGGCACCTGGTCGCTCACGGGCGGGGACGGCAGGGCCGTGGGCGGGGCGGACGAGGCCAGCGCCCCCAAGGGAAAGGTCGCCGACACGGGCACCCCGGTGTGGTCGCCGGACCTGTTGGGCAGCGTCGGTGACGGCTGCGGGACGGCCGAGGGCACGTCGCGGTGCGGCACCGCCCCGGCGTTGACCGCACCCGGACGACCCGCGTGCGGCGCCAGCGCCCGTACGACCGCGGCGGCCCCACCGAGCAGCACGGCGGCCGAGACGGCACCCGCCGCGAGCCTCCCGGCGGCCCGATGGCGCCCGCCGTCATCGGGCAGGTTGACCGCAGGCCGCGTCCCACGAGGCACCCCCCGAGCGCCAGGCGAACGCGCCCGGCCGCCCCTGGACGCCCCGCCCCCCGCCGATGAGCCGATACCTGAGGACGGGTCAGGCGCAGAGACCGGGCCGGGCAGAGACGATGAGCCGGGCAAGGACGGCGTGCCGGGCAAGGACGGCGTGCCGGGCAAGGACGGCGTGCCGGGCAAGGACGGCGGGCCCACACCCGCTGTCCAGGCGCCCCCCGGCCACCGGTGGCGTGGCCTCCGCAGAAGCCGGAAGGACCGCCCGGAGCGGCGCCTGCCGCCGGAGCGTCCCGGCGACGACAGCATCCCGCGCGGCTGCACCGGGAAGCCGCTGGACGCGAGGTCGGTCACCCGGGTCGCCACGAACAGCCGGTAGCCGATCAGCTCGGGGTCGAGGAAGCCGCTCATCACGCGCAGCCGCAGTTCCTCGGGCGGGTCGGCCTGCGGCAGCAGCCCGAAGACCTTGGCGGCCGAGATCGTCCGGGGCAGGAAGGCGCCGCAGGCCTCGCACCCCTCGGCGTGCTCCGCCAGGCGCTCGCGCAGCCCGGGATCGAGGTCGCCGCGGCGCTCGCGCAGCAGCCGGCCGCGCGCGGCGCAGCCGTACGGGCCCTGGTGCGCCAGGATCTCCGCGGCCAGCGACACCCTGAGCACCTCGTGCGCCCGGTCGAGGGCGGCGTGCGCCTCCTTCGCCGGCAGGTCGAAGATCGCGGCCAGGTCGGGCACCGAGAGCTGGTGCCGGATCCGCAGCTCCAGCAGCTCCCGGCTGAGCGGGTCGAGGCCCAGCACGGCCTGCCAGGCCATCACACGCTGGTCGACGTCGTCCTGGTCATGGCTGGCCACCGGGAGGTCCGGCGGCTGGAGGCGGCCGGGCAGCCGGCGGCCGCACTCCAGCCGGGCGACGGCGTACAGCCAGGGGCCGAAACGGTCGGGATCGCGCAGCTTGTCGACGTGCGCCTCGGCGACGATGAACGCGTCGCGCAGGGCCACCTGCGCCGCGTCGCGCCCGCGCAGCTGGAACCAGCAGTACGCGTAGAGCCGGTCGGCGTACGCGTCGTAGACGGCGGCCGACGCGCCCGGATCGCGGGCGCGCAGTGCCTCGACCAGTCTTCGGTCATCCATGGACAGAAAACTAAAGGCTCGGGGCGCACTTGACATGCCATTTCAAAACATCGAACTGGCCGGGTACCGCCATTTGCGGTGGCCATTTCCGGACGCTCTCCGAACGCGGAGCAGATTGCTCTATATATTCGGAGTTGTCGGAGTAAGGCGCTTATGTCCAGCTCGTCGCACCAGCAGCTCGGACCGCCTACCACGTACGTGGTTGCACAAGCGTTGCACGGTCGGCGCGCCCACCCTCTCACGCCCCCCACCACTCCGGGACATCATTCCGAAAACCAAAACGCCACCGTAGAAGAAACGTGATCTCCTTTGCACGGACGATCACCTGTGCACGATCAGCAATGCACCCGAACGCATACTCCTAAGTATCGTTTTCCACCCCACTCGCCCCCGCGGCACGGCCTGCACGGGCGGGGCGGGTCGGGTGGGGGTCAGGTGGGCGGCTGCTCGTCGGGGGGGCGGTGGCCAGGGGGACGGTTGTCATTGGCAGGAGGGCCCTTTCCGCGGCTGCGGCGATCGTGGCCACCTGTGCGCTGGTGAAGATCACCGGCTGGGCGGACAGCAGGCGCGGGATCGCCCGGACGGCCCGGAAGTCCACCTCACCGTGCCGCAGCCCGCCGCGCGGCGGGCGGGCCCCGTGCACCGCCACCATCGCCATGACCGCCACATCGTGATCCAGCTCCGGGCCAGCCGGCGCCCGGTGCGGCGCTCGGCCACCGCGCCGCGCCGCCAGTTCGCCGCCGGTCCGGGACGCGTCCGCTCGTGCGCCCACTGGGCGGCGAACGCGGCCGCCGCCACGGCGGGTCCCGCCCACCACACGCTCAGCCCGGCCGCCACGACGCCCGCGCCGCAGGCCAGGAGCGCCCGGACCAGCAGGCGCTCGCGGCGGTCGCGGGCAGCCAGCGCGCGGTAGTGCGCCCATGCGGACGCTCCGGCGCCGGAACCGCTGCTCCGCACCCGACGCTCCTCTCGCCGCGCCCGTTCTCGGACGGTCCCTCCAGGTCCCTGGCCGTTCCACCTGCTTCGTCTGGACGCAAGCGTGCGCCAGCCGTCCGCCTCGTTCAAGGACTTTGACGTTCTCGTACCGGGGCGAGGGACATTGACACTGTCATCATGACAGTGTCATCATCGAGCCATGGAGAGCACCTGGACCATCACGGAGCTGGCGGAGCGGGCCGTCGAGGCCCTCTCCGCGGGCGAGTCCGTGCGGGTCAACGGGCGGGTGCGCGACATGCCGAACGAGCGGCTGATCCGCTGGTACACCACGATCGGGCTGGTCGACCCGCCGCTCGGCCGGCGCGGTCGCACCGCCCTGTACGGAACGCGCCATCTCCTCCAGATCGTCGCCGTCAAGCGCCGCCAGGCCGCGGGCCGCACGATCGCCGAGATCCAGGTCGAGCTCGCCGGAGCCACCGACCGCCGTCTCGGCGAGATCGCCCGGCTTCCGGCGGACGGGCCGGACGGCGGCGAGCCCGAACCCTCACGGCGTCGCGAGGACGCCGGCAGGCCGCGCTTCTGGGCGGCCCAGCCCACCGCCGCCACCGCCACGACGAACCAGGCGGCGGACCAGGCGGCGGACCCGGAGCCCAACGCGGAGGGCGGCGCGGAACCGGCCGTCTCCCTCGTCCAGGGCGTGCGGCTCGCGACCGGGCTGACCCTCCTGCTGGACGGCCCCACGCTGAACGACGACGACCTCGCCGCGATCGAGACGGCCGCCCGCCCGCTCCTGGTGGAGCTGCGGCGGCGGGGCCTGATCGACCGGCCCTCCCCGCATCCCGACCACCGGCCCGCCGATCCTTCCGGGAGATCCCAGTGACACTGCCCATCGCTCCATTGCCCGAGACCGCGGCGCCGCCCGTCCCCGACGGCGGGCTGGGCGCGCTGTCGACCGGCCGCGGCAACCTGCCCCTCGACTCCGTCGACGTGCACGCCTCCATCGCCGGCCTGGCCGCCTCGATCGAGGTCGTCCAGGGCTTCCACAACCCCTATGACGTGCCACTGGAGGCCACCTACATCTTCCCGCTGCCGGACCGGGCCGCCGTGACGGCGCTGCGCATGGAGGCGGCCGACCGGGTCGTCGACGGCGTGCTCAAGGAGCGCGGCCAGGCGCGGCGGGAGTACGACGCCGCCATCTCCTCGGGCCGTCGGGCCGCGATCGCCGAGGAGGACCGTCCCGACGTCTTCACGATGCGGGTCGGCAACATCCTGCCCGGCGAGCGGGTCACGGTCCGGCTGACGCTGAACCAGCCCCTGCCGTACGAGGCGGACGTCCCCGCCCCCGGTGCCGCCACGGGGGCGGGCACCACGGCGGACACCACGGCGGGCACTGCGGCGGACACCGGCGAGGCGGGCGGCGGCGGGTCGGCCACGTTCCGCTTCCCGCTGGTCGTCGCGCCGCGCTACATCCCCGGCGCGCCGCTGGAGGACGACCAGGCCGGGTCCGGGGTGGCGGCCGACACCGACGCCGTGCCCGACGCGTCCCGCATCAGCCCGCCGGTGCTGCTGCCCGGCTTCCCCAACCCGGTACGGCTGTCGATCACGGTGGACGTCGACCCGGCGGGGCTGGCGCTGACGGGGCTGCGTTCGGCGCTGCACGTGGTGGCCGAGGGCGAGTCCGGCGACCGTACGAGGATCAGCCTGCGTCCCGGCGAACGCCTGAACCGCGACTTCATCCTGCGCCTCGACTACGCCTCGGGGCCCTCCTCGGAACCCGTCCTCGCCCTCACACCGGACACCGGCGAAGGCGCGGACGCGAGGACGGGGAGTACGGAGAGCACGGAGGGGACGTTCACGCTGACGGTGATGCCCTCCGGGGAGACCCGTCCGCGGCCCCGCGACATCGTGCTGCTGCTCGACCGTTCGGGGAGCATGGGCGGCTGGAAGATGATCGCGGCGCGGCGGGCGGCCGGGCGGATCGTCGACACCTTCACGGCCGGCGACCGGTTCGCGGTGCTGTCGTTCGACCACGGCATCGAGCGGCCCCGCGATCTCGGCGCGGGCCTGGTGCCCGGCACCGACCGCAACCGGTTCCGCGCCGTGGAGCACCTGGCCGGGCTGGGCGCCCGCGGCGGCACCGAGATGCTGCGGCCGCTGGAGGAGGCCTGCGGGCTGCTCGCCGACCCGTCCCGCGACCGGGTGCTGGTGCTGATCACCGACGGGCAGATCGGGAACGAGGACCAGATCCTGGCCGGGCTGGTCCCGCGGCTGAACGGCGTCCGCGTCCACACGGTCGGCATCGACCGGGCCGTCAACGCGGGGTTCCTCGGCAGGCTGGCCGAGGCCGGGCAGGGCCGCTTCGAGCTGGTGGAGTCGGAGGACCGGCTGGACGAGGCGATGGAGCGCATCCACCATCGCATCGGATCCCCGCTGGTCACGGAGCTGCGGCTGTTCGCGGACGAGGGGCTGGAGATCGTCCCGGACACGGTGGCGCCGCGGCGGATCGGGGCGCTGTTCCCCGGCGTGCCGCTGGTGGTGTCCGGCCGGTTCCGCGGGAGGACGTCCGGGAACATCCTCGTGCGCGGCACCACGCCCGAGGGGAGGAACTGGGAGCGGCGCGTCACCGGGACGGTGACCGAGGCGCCGGCGGCGGCCGCGATCTGGGCCCGCGCGCACCTGCGCGACCTGGAGGACCGGTACGCGGTCAGCGGCTCGGGCTCACTCGAGTCGCGCATCCTCGAGACCTCGCTGCGTTTCAACGTGCTGTGCCGCTTCACCGCGTTCGTGGCCGTGGACAGCCGGGTGGTGACCGAGGGCGGGGACCCGCATCAGGTCGTCCAGCCGGTGGAGACGCCCGACGGCTGGGCGGTCGACGACTCTCCGGACTACCTGGGAGGCCCGCAGTCCGCGCCCAGGATGGCCGCACCGATGGCCTACGGTGCAGCGCCCCCGCCGGCGGCGGCCCCGGCCCCGCCCGGCTACGGTGCCCCTCCCCCCGCTCCGTCCTCTCAGGGCAGCCTGCCTCCGGCCGCTCCCTCCGCCGACATGGACTGGATGGAATCGGAGCAGTCCAGGGGAGGCGGTGGCCCTGCCAGGGGCAGCGCCAGGGGCCGGCTGCCCCGTCCCGCAGGGCGGCCGGGTGGACGTCCCAGCGCGCCCCCCTCTCCCCCTGGGAGCGCCCAGAGCCCTGCCGAACGCGACCTCGCTGAGGCGCGCAGGCAGTTCGGCAGGTTGCTCCAGGACCTCAGGGGGATGGCCACGGACACGCGTGAGGCGCGTCAGGCCTACCTGCTGGGCTCGGCGCTGCCCACGCTCGACACCTTCACCCGTGCGATGCAGGCCAGTGGGGTGGACGCCGCGTTCACCACACCGCTGTCGGTACTGGTGAACGACCTCAAGGCCCTGGGGTGGGCCCCAGGCATCGAGCTCGTCGGCCAGGCGGACGCGAGTTTCGACGCACTGTGGGACCGGACGATCCAGACTCTGGACGCGTTCGTCCAACAGGGGGACGAGGAGAAGGACAAGCCGGGTCGCCGGGCGTTCTGGAAGCGCTCACGCTGACCGTGCCGTGACTTAGGCCAGCGCATGCGCGTGGGCGCCCTCCCTTCGCTGGAGGGCGCCCACACTGCTGTGGCGTGCGTCAGACGTGCTTGGGACGGTAGCGGCGCAGCAACGGGATGAGGTTGAGTGCGAGTCCCACCACGGCGACGGCCGTGACGAGATTCACGCCCGGGTCGTACTGGCCGAAGTCGGTCGCGGCCGTCCCGGTGTGCGAGCCGCCCGCGACCAGCGCCGTGACCCCCGCCAGCACCAGCGCGGCGCCGACCTGCCCCGACGTCTGCACCAGGCCGGAGGCCAGCCCCTGCTCGTCGTCGTGGATGCCGTCGGTGGCCTGGGCCATGATCGAGCTGAACCCGAACGCGAACCCGCCGCCCAGCAGCAGCATCGTCGGCAGGATCGTGACCGTGTAGTGCGGCGCGTTCCCGGCCGTGGCCAGGAACCACGCGTACCCGAGGGTCAGCGAGGTCATCGAGGCCAGGATCAGCCGGGGCGTCCCGTAGCGGTCGATCAGCCGCCCGACGAACGGCGAGCCGAGCGCCACCAGCAGACCGGCGGGCAGCAGCGCCAGCGCCATCCTCAGCGGCGACCAGCCCAGCACGTCCTGCAGGTAGAGCGTCATCATGAACTGGAAGCTCAGGTAGGACCCGAACAGCGCGACGATGCTCAGGTTCGCCCGGACGATCGTGCCGATCCGCAGGATGCCCAGCCGGATCAGCGGGTGCGCCACCCGGTTCTCCACCACCACGAACGCGGCCAGCAGCAGCACGGCGAGCACGACCGAACCCAGGGTGATCGGGTCCAGCCAGCCGCGTTCCGGCGCGGACACCACGGTGTAGACGGCCAGCAGCATCCCGCCGGTCAGCGTGACCGCCCCGGCCAGGTCGTGACCGCCGCCGGCGGCCGGGCGGTCCTTGGGAATCAGGGCGATGCCGGCGACCAGCGCCAGGACCGCCAGCGGCACGGGGGTAAGGAACGTCCAGCGCCAGCCGAAGCTGGTCAGCAACCCGCCAAGGATCAACCCGGACGAGTAACCGCTGGCACCGAACACAGAGAAAACCGACAGCGCCCTGTTGCGGGCCGGTCCCTCGTGGAAAGTCGTGGTCAGGATGGACATGGCGGTCGGGGCCGTGAACGCGGCGGCCAGGCCCTTGACGAAACGGGTGACGATGAGCAGCGCGCCGTCGTCCACCAGCCCGCCGACGAGCGAGGCGACGGCGAACACGGCCAGGGCGATCAGGAAGACGCGGCGCCGCCCCAGCAGGTCGGCGGTACGGCCGCCCAGGAGCAGCAGGCCGCCGTACCCGAGGACGTAGCCGTTCACGATCCACTGCAGGGTGGTGGTCGAAAGGCCGAGCTCGGTCCCGATCGACGGCAGCGCCACGCCCACCATGGAGACGTCGAGTCCGTCGAGGAACAGCACGGCGCACAGCACCGCCAGGACGCCCCAGAGCCGGGGCGTCCACTTCTGCTCGGCGGCGGCGTTCTCGGACGCGGTCGCCGGCGGGGCGGAGACGGTTGAGGTGTCGGTGATAGTCACGGCGGAGGACGTTACATGCATATGCATCTGATGTCCATGCACAAAATTCTAGCGAATCTAATGCTTGTGCATCTGATGCGCGTGCATGCTAAGATGCCCGCCATGGAGTCCGGGAGCGTCCTGACCGGCCGCTGGCGGCGGCTGCTGACCTGCTACAACCAGATCGCGTGCCATCTCGACCGCGCGCTGCAGGAGGCGCACGGGCTCACCATGAGCGAGTTCGAGACGCTCGACCGGCTGGTCGACGTCGGCTGTGAGAAGTGCCGCATGCAGGACCTGCTCTCCCACATGTACCTCAGCCAGAGCGCCCTCTCCCGCACGGTCGCCCGCCTGGAGAAGCACGGCCTGGTCGAACGCGCCCTGTGCGAGGACGACCGCCGTGGCGTCTTCGTCAAGATCACCGACGCCGGCCGCGAACGCCACGCCCAGGCCCACCGGACCCACCTGGCCGTCCTCACCGAGCACCTCACCGAGCTCGAGCCGGCCACAACCGCCTAGGCCGTCTCAGCATCACGGGTCTAGACCCGAGCGGCGCCCGAAGCGATCCGCAGCAGCACCGCCGCGTGGCACAGGTCGGGCTGCCCCTTCTCAGGCAACGGGCACCAGCAGGCCAAATCCTTTCCCGCCAACTCCTGCCGGATCTCCTCGTCACTCGGGTAGCCGACCTCGTCCACCCACCCCTCAGGCGGGTCGCGCCGCACCCGCATGTACTCCTCGAACCGGCGCACCGATTCCTCACGGGTCATCCCCTTGCCGATCTTCCAGGGATTCCCCCAGCGAGAAGGCCGCGCGACGACCACCGCCCCCTCAGGCTTCCGCCAGCCCCTAGCCCGCCGAAGCCGGATCCGCTCAGGCATGGAACACCCCCGAATCGCACCGATACCCAGTCTGTCCTTACGTCCCGCTAGCGTTCCCCGAAGCAGGCACTGATCGACCAGCTCAGCAGCTCGGACCCAGGAAGACCCTGATCAAGGCGATGCCCTCGGCCCCGACCCCTTCTGCGACATCGATTCACTCACCGAAGACGCGACACCCCGGCTACTCCCGGAGAGAGATCCTGGCGGCCACCTCGGGGATCGGCTTCCAGTGCGGGCCCCGCCGCTTCTCCCAGATCTCACGCAGGGCGCGGACCTCCTCGTCGATGTCGGCCTCGCTGGATCGCAGGTGCGGTAGGGCGATCCTTCGGCCCTGATAGTCGTAGATCACGACGTACGGGTTCTTGCCTCTACGCTCGATCTCGATGCCCTGGATTGCCTGCCACGGTGTCGCGACGGTCTGGAACAATCCGCGCTTCAGGATGCGGTCGCGCGATACGTAAGTTCGCGCCCACATGTTGGCCCCTACATAGAGGGCGATGAACCCGACCAGCAGTCCGGGCACGAGGACCTTGACCGCCGCGGAATTGTTCTCACCCCGCCACACGATGATGGTCACGACCAGGACGTGGAAGCCCAACACGAAGGCCATGGCGAAGGTCCCGAGGTCTGCCCGGTACTCGCGTCTGAAAGGGTCAGCAGCCATGGTCACCTCTGAGGCCATACGCACACCACCCGAAGACCGCGGGACAGATGGTCGTGTTCCACGAGCAAATCTAGCGATCTTTCGAGGGCCGAACCAGACAGAGCAAGCAGGGGATTCCGCGCCTATCCGCGCTGGCGAGATCCCCGATGGCGAGCCCGGCGATCACGTTGCGGGTCTACGCGCACGTGATCAGGTCGGCCGAGGCGGCTGCGGCCGAGGTCTTCGCTCGGGTGATGGGCGAGGTCGCGTAGAGGCTGCTGTTAGCAAGGGTGTTAGCAAAAGGCCCCTTCCCGGACTGGGAAGGGGCCTCTGACGTGGAGCCGCCTGTCGGAATCGAACCGACGACCTGTTCATTACGAGTGAACCGCTCTGCCGACTGAGCTAAGGCGGCGTGCCGTGCGGGACGGCGGGCAGAAGTCTACCGGGTCTTGCGGGGTGGGCGTGCATCAGCGGCAGACGGTTCCGTCCTTGGGGGGCTTGGCGGTGACCAGGTAGCTGTCGGTGGCCCGGGAGATGCAGGGGTTGCCCTGGAGGTAGGCGGTGTGGCCGTCGCCGTCCAGGCTCAGCAGGACGCCCGAGTCGAGTTGTGAGGCGAGGCTCTGGGACCACTTGTACGGGGTTGCCGGGTCGCGGATGGTGCCGATGACCAGGATGGGGGCGGCGCCCTTGGCGGTGATGGGTTTGGGCTGCTGCTTGGTCTGGACGGGCCAGTAGACGCACGGGAGGCCGCCCCATACGACGAAGGAGCCGAAGCGGGGGGAGGACTTCTTGGCCTGGTCCACGGACTTGCCGTAGGCGGCCAGGTCGGGCGGGTTGGGCTTGTCCACGCAGTTGACGGCCATGTTGGCTTCAGCCTGGTTGCTGTAGGTTCCGTCGGGTTTGCGCTCGATCATCTGGTCGGCGAGCGTGATGAGGAGGGTGCCGTCCTTCTTCTGGAGGGCCTGGACGAAGGCCTGGCGCAGGACGGCCCAGTACTCCTTCAGGTAGAGGGCCGTGGCCATGCCCATCGTGGCCCACGACTCGGTGACCTTGCGGGCGTCCTGGCGGTTGTTGAGCGGGGTCTTATCGACCTGCTTGAGGAAAGCGGAGATCTTGTCGATGGCCGCGTCCTCGGAGCGTCCCAGGGGGCAGTCGGCACGCTTCACGCAGTCGGCGACGAAGGCGCGCAGGGCCGTTTCGAAGCCCTTGGCCTGCTCGACCAGGGTTTGCGTTGAGGATTCCTTGGGGTCGACCGCGCCGTCCAGGGTGAGGGCCCGGACCCTTGCCGGGAACTGCTCGGCGTAGAAGGCGCCCAGGTACGTGCCGTACGAGGCGCCGTAGTAGGTGAGCTTGTCGTCCCCCACGGCGGCGCGCAGGACGTCCATGTCACGGGCAGCGTTCAGGGTGCCGACATATGGGAGGCGTGCGGAGGCCCGGGCCTTGCACGCGTCGGCGAAGCCCTTGCTCTGGGAGGCGAGCGTGTCCAGCTCACGCTTGTCGTCGGGGGACGAGTCGGTGCTGAAGTACTCGTCGAGCCGGCGGCCGTCCATGCACCGGACGGGGTCGCTGGAGCCCACGCCCCTGGGGTCGAAGCCGACGATGTCGAAGCGGTCCCGCAGGTCCTTGCCGAAGCTGCGACCGGCCTGGCGGACGAACTCGACCCCTGAACCGCCCGGGCCGCCGGGATTGGTGAAGAGGGACCCTATGCGCCTGGACTTGTTCTGGGCGGGGAGCCGGATGAGGGAGATGCGCATCTGCCCTGTGGACGGCTTGGTGTAGTCGATCGGGACATTCGCCTTGGCGCACTGGAAACCGCCTCCGCAGTCGGCCCACGACAGGCGTTGCTTGTAGAAGGGGTCGGTACCGGCGGGGGAACCTGCGGGGGGCGTCTGGGGAGCCGCGTTGTCGGGCTTCTCCTGGGCGCTGCCGTTGCACGCTGTCACGGCAAGCGTGAGCGCCATGGCCACACCGATGGTCGTCGTTGCCCGCACCTGGTCGTCCCCCGTTTCTGTGGCCCCGTTGTCACGGTAGGAGAGCCCACGCTACGGGCCTTGAAGCGAGGAGGCCAGCAGCAAACCGGTCACGCTCCGTATTCGCGTTCGATGCCGTCCAGAAGCCAGGCGAGGCCCTGCTCGAAGGATTCCTGTTCCTCGGCTCCCTCGTTGAAGGCGCGTTCGAGGCGGGGAAAACGCCCGGTGGCGAGCATGTCGCGCATGTACGGATCGTCGCCCCGCCGCTCTCCGCCGCTCTCGCGCAGCATCCGTTCACGGACGAAGTAGCCGGTCATGTAGTGGTCGACCGCCATGACGATCTTCGAGGCGTCCTTCATGCCGACATCGAGGCGGGACAGCGCGGCCAGCGACTGCTCGCCGTGCTTGAGGGCGTTCGGGCCGATCGGGGGACGGCGCGCCGCGAGATCGACCATCCAGGGATGGCGCATCAGCGTGTCGCGCTCCCGCCTGGCGATCGCGCTGATCGCCTCGCGCCAGCCGTCCGGCAGCGGGTCCTCGACCAGCAGCTCGCCGGCGACCTCGTCGAACATGAGGTCGAGCAGGTCCTCCTTGCGTTCGATGTGGGTGTAGAGGCTCATCGCCCGCACGCCCAGCTCACCGGCGATCCGGCGGATCGACACCGCTTCCAGGCCCTCGGCGTCGGCGATCTCGATCGCCGTGGCGACCAGCGCCTCGCGGGAGAGCTTGCGGCGGCGGTCACCGCGCTGCCGCGTCCACACCGGCTCGTTCGTTCCTGCCACGCCCCGATCGTACCCGTACGGCGTACACCTCGACCGATACGCTGTACAAGTTCGCCGATACGGCGTATCGTTTCTGCGATACAGCGTATCGGTCAAGGGGGAGCTGATGACCACAGCCCAGCAGGGGGCCTCCGCCGAAGAGCGCCACGACATCGACCCGCGGCTCCGCCGGCTCGCCGTGGTCGTGCTGCTCGGCGCGATCATGACGATCCTCGACACGACGATCATCAACGTGGCCGTGCACACCCTCGGCCGGAGCTTCGACACCTCGCTTTCGACCATCCAGTGGGTGGTGACCGGCTACACCCTCGCCCTGTCCATGGCGATCCCGCTCACCGGCTGGTCGGTGCGCCGCTTCGGCGCCCGCACGATGTGGCTGACGGCGCTCGGGCTGTTCGCCGCCGGATCGCTGCTGTGCGGAGTGGCCTGGTCGGCGGCGTCGCTGATCGCGTTCCGTGTCCTGCAGGGCTTGGGCGGCGGCATGCTGCTGCCCGTCGGGCAGACGATGCTCGCCCAGGCCGCGGGCCCGGAGCGGATGGGACGGGTGATGAGCATCGTCTCCGTGCCCGCCATGCTCGCGCCGGTGCTCGGCCCGCTGCTCGGCGGACTGATCGTGGACGACCTGAGCTGGCGCTGGCTGTTCTACGTCAACCTTCCGTTCTGCGTGATCGCCGTGGTCGCGGCCGTGCGCATGCTGCCGCCGGACACCGAGCGCGCCCCCGAGGCCCGCCTGGACGCCCTCGGCATGGCGCTGCTCTCCCCTGGCCTGGCCGCGCTGGTGTACGGGCTGTCCGAAGCCGGAAACGGAGCGGGCCTCGGCAGCGTCCGTGTCCTGGCCGGGGCCGGTGGCGGTGCCCTTCTCGTCGCGCTCTTCGCCGTGCACGCCTCACGGAAGGGCGACAGCGCCCTGATCGACCTGCGCCTGCTGCGGAAACGCCCGTTCCTCACGGCCACGAGCGGGCTGTTCCTCTACAGCGCCGCCGTGTTCGGCCTGATGATCCTGATACCGCTGTACTCGCAGGTCGTACGGGGCGAATCCCCGCTCGACGCGGGCTGGCTGCTGGCCCCGCTCGGGCTGGGCGCGATCGTCACCATGCCGCTGGCGGGCCGCCTGGCCGACCGCTACGGCAGCCGCTGGCTCGCGGCCGGAGGGCTCGTCCTGGTCCTGTGCGGAGCCCTCGCCCTCACCCAGACGGGTTCCACCAGCAGCCGCGCCGCCCTGATGGGCGCCATCTTCGTCATAGGCCTGGGGCACGGTGTGATGGCCCCGAGCCTTATGGCGGCCACCTACCAGGGGCTCCCGCGTCCCTCCATCCCCGGCGCGACCGCGGGCGCGAACATCCTGGTACGCGTCGGCAGCTCGATCGGCACCGCCGGGCTCGCGATCATCCTGCAACTCGCCATCCGCGACACCGTCCCCGGCACGTCCGGCAACCTGCGCGAAGCCACCGCGAACCCTGCGCCGTCCCAGCTGACCGAGGCGTTCACCCACACCTTCTGGTGGGCGACCGTGATCGCGGCCATCGCCCTGATCCCCATCCTCGCCGTCCCGCGCCGGGCTCCCGCACCACCAACGACCAAGGCTTTGTGAGATCTACTTGAGAGACGCCAGGGACGGGAGCGGCGCGGCCGGCACCGGCAGGGCGCCGATTGCCGGATGTGGTCGAAATAGGGGGTGGGCCAGGGCTGTTGCCCGGACATGGGCACATCACAGAAGACCCGCGTCCGGACCGAGCAGGGCGCGAAGCGTGTCAGGGCGTACCTGGGCGGGAGGCTCGTCGCGGACACGACCAGGCCGCTCCTCGTGTGGGAGATCCCCTACTACCCGACCTACTACATCCCTGTGGAGGACGTACGGGCGGAGCTGGTGAAGGAGGGGGCGGGCAAGCATTCCCCCAGCCGGGGCGACGCCACCACGTACACGGTGAAGGTCGACGGGGCCGAGGCCGAGGGCGCCGCGCTCCGGTACGAGGACTCACCCGTAGAGGAACTCCGAAATCTGGTCCGTCTCGAGTGGGACGCCATGGACGCCTGGTTCGAGGAGGACGAGGAGGTGTTCGTCCATCCGCGCGACCCGCACACCAGGGTCGACGTACTGGCGTCCTCGCGGCACGTGCGCGTTGAAGTCGACGGGGTGACGGTGGCGGAGTCCAGCAGTCCCCGGCTGCTGTTCGAGACGGGGCTTCCGGTGCGCTACTACCTGCCCAAGCCCCATGTGCGCTGGGACCTGCTGGAGTCCACGGACACCGTCACGCGCTGCCCCTACAAGGGCGAGGCCGTCTACTGGTCGATCAAGGTGAACGACACCGCCCACAAGGACCTTGCCTGGTCGTACCCGCGTCCACTGCCCGAGAGCCAGGGCGTGGGCGGCCTGGTCTGCTTCTACAACGAAAAGGTCGACATCTACGTGGACGGCGTTCTCCAGGACCGCCCCAAGACTCCCTTCGGCTGAGCACCCGAACGGCGCCCAACCCAGGCGGGCGTCCAGCCCAGGCAGCGTCAGCGCAAGTGGCGCCCAGCCAGGCGGCGCCCAGCCAGGGGGTTCCAGCTCGGGAGGGCGTCCAGGCCAGGTGGCGTCCAGGTGGGCCGATGCCGCCGCCGGGAGGCCGGACTCCGATAACCGGCCGCCCTGCACCTGATCAGTGGTCGCGGCGTTCGACACCGATCATGGTGAGCGTGGGGGCGGCCAAGCGCCAAGACCGCGTAGACATTCCACGAGCCCGCGGTCGTCCACGGGTGGGAGACCGCGTTCTGGGCGGCTCGCCGACGGCGCCGACGTCGTCGTGATGGACCTGCGCATGCCGGTCATGGACGGCATCGAGGCCACCCGGCTGATCATCGCGCCCGGAGGGGCGCGCGTGCTCGTGCTGACCGCGTTCGACGACGATGATCACGTGTTCGGGGCGCTGCGCGCCGGGGCGACGGGCGTCCTGGTCAAGGACTTCCTGCTCAAGGGCTTCCTGGTCAAGGGCTTCCTGGTCAAGGACATGGCGCTGGACGACATCCTCGCCGCCGTCCGTGGTCGTCACCGCCGGGGACGGCGTGATCGCGCCCGGCGTGACCCGCCGGTTGATCGCGCGGTTTCGCCGGGAGCCCCGCCCGCTTCGCATCTGCCGTGCCCGCGCGGGGAACTGGACGGGGTCACCGGACGAGAGCGCAGGGCTGGACGGGGTCACCGGACGGGGGCGCGAGGTGCTGACGTGGGTGGGGCTCGGCCTGACCAAACGTCGAAATCGCCACCGAGCTGCACCCTCGGCGTGGCCACGGTGAAGAACTATGTGACGCGGTTGCTCACCCAGCTCGACTCCCGTGACCGCGTGCGGCTCGTCATCATCGCCTACGGACGGGCCTGGTCACTCCCGGAACGGGTGCCTGAGACGCAGTCAGCTCCCACCTCCGCCCCTTTTGCGAGTGTGCGCTAAACGGCCGCGGAATCTTTGTCATCTCACTTAACACCGAACGATGTTACATCGTGCGATGGTGTGATGACCGTCGCTTTTGCCGGACGACCCTTGCGAGGCCCTCCACGCCTACGCGACCGTAGGTTACGGATCAGTAAGTTAAAAGCGTCCGCGGGAGGCCCGTTGACCGCTACCGCTCCGCTCGCCACCACCACCGGCCGGTCGGCACCGGTTCGGCGCCGGCTGGCCGGTGCCGCGCGCTGGCTGACCACGCCGCTGCTGCCCGAGGACTACCTCGCCCTGCTCAACCCGCTGTGGTCCGCCGCCGACCCGCGCGGCCGGGTCGAGGCCGTACGGCACGAGGCCCCCGGCGCGGCGTCCCTGCTGATCAGGCCGGGTGTCACCTGGCCCGGTCACCGGCCCGGCCAATGGCTGAAGATCGGCGTGGACCTCGACGGCGTCCGGCACTGGCGGAGCTTCTCGCTGTCGTCGCCGCCCCGTCCCGACGGCAGGCTCACCATCACCGTCAAGGCGGGCCCCGAGGGCCGGGTGTCCCGGCACCTGGTCCACGAGATCACGCCTGGGACGATCATCAGGCTGGGGCGGCCGGAGGGCGACTTCGTCCTTCCCGATCCGCCGCCCGGACGGATCCTGTTCCTGACGGCGGGCAGCGGCGTCACCCCCGTCCGGGCCATGCTGCGCGCGCTGGTGGACGGCACGCAGCCGCCGCCGGACGTGGTGCTCGTGCACTCGGCGCGCACCCCCGACGAGGTGATCTTCGGCGCGGAGCTGCGCGCGACCGCCGCACGCCTCCCGGGCAAGTTGCGGCTGCACGAGCGGCACACCGCCCTCGAAGGACGCCTCAAGCCCGCCCAGCTGGACGACCTCTGCCCGGACTGGGCCGACCGCGAGACCTGGGCGTGCGGACCCGCCGGAATGCTCGACGAGATCTCCGCCCACTGGAAGGCCGCGGGCGCCACCGCCCGGCTGCACATCGAACGCTTCCAGACCACCGCCGCCTTCCCGAAGGCGGGAACGGGACACGGCGAGGGAGGCGGACGCGTCCGGTTCACCGCGAGCGGCGTCGAGACCGACGCGGACGGCGCCACCCCGCTGCTGAAGGCCGGGGAGAGCGCGGGCGCGCTGCTGCCCAGCGGGTGCCGGATGGGCATCTGCCACAGCTGCGTCGGGCGGCTGCGGTCCGGGCGGGTGCGGGACCTGCGGACGGGCGAACTGCACGGAGAGGAAGGCCACATGATCCAGACCTGCGTGTCGGCGGCCGCCGGGGCCGTGGAGATCGACCTGTGAGCGCCCCACGTATGAGCGCACCACTTCCAAGGGGGGATTCGACGTCATGACCACCGCCACCGCCTCCACCACAGTGGCGCACCTGACCCCGGCCGACTACGAGGCGATCGCCCGCGAGCTGGACGCGCTCCGCGACGAGATCACCGCCGACCTGGGCGAGCGCGACGCCGCGTACATCCACCGCGTCATCCGCTGGCAGCGCGGGCTGGAGATCGGCGGGCGGGCGCTGCTGCTGGCCTCGTCCCTGCCGCCCGCCTGGCTGGCCGGGACGGCGACGCTGGCCGTCGCCAAGATCCTGGAGAACATGGAGATCGGGCACAACGTCATGCACGGCCAGTGGGACTGGATGCGCGACCCCAAGATCCACTCGACCACCTGGGAGTGGGACAACGTCTCGCCCGCCGACCAGTGGAAGCACTCGCACAACGTGGTGCACCACACCAACACCAACATCCTCGGCAAGGACAACGACGTCGGCTACGGCATCCTGCGGGTGTCCGCCGAACAGGAGTGGCACCCGTCGAACCTGCCTCAGCCGCTGGTCAACCTGCTGCTGGCGATGTTCTTCGAGTACGGCGTCGCGGTGCACGACCTGGAGATCGACAAGGTCCTGGAGGGCCGGAACGACCCGGAGGAGACCCGCGCGAAGCTGCGCGCCATCGGCCGGAAGATCCGCCGCCAGTGGGCCAAGGACTACCTGGCGTTCCCGCTGCTCAGCGGACCGCAGTTCGGCAGCACGCTGGCCGCCAACCTCACCGCCAACATCATCCGGAACGTCTGGGCCCACATGATCATCTTCTGCGGGCACTTCCCGGGGGACGTCGAGGTCTTCACCGAGGAACGGCTCGACGGGGAGACCAGGGGCGAATGGTACGTCCGGCAGATGCTCGGCTCGGCCAACATCAGCGGCGGAAGGCTCCTGCACCTGATGTCCGGCAACCTGAGCCACCAGATCGAGCACCATCTCTTCCCCGACCTGCCGAGCAACCGGTACGCCGAGATCGCGCCCCGGGTCCGGGCGCTGTGCGAGCGGTACGGGCTGCCGTACCACACGGGACCGCTGGCCAGGCAGGTCGGCAGCACCTGGAAGAAGATCGTGCGCTACGCGTTCCCCGGCCCGCGCCGGTCCGCCCCGGAGCCGTCCACCCCGGCCAGAGAACCCGCCGCCGCCTGACCCCGCGCGCCCCGCAAGGCACGCGCACACCCAGACAGGCGCGCAGCCACACACGCAAACGCGCGGACGCAAGCGCAGGCACGCGCAAGGACGCGCGAAGGCACCCGCGCAAGCACGCGGAGGGACGCGCAGGCACGCGTTGAGGCACCCGCGCAAACGCGCGCAGGGACGCGCAGCCCGCGGAGGGACGTGCGAATACACCCGCGCAAGCACGCGGAGGGACGCGCAGGCACGTGTGGAGGCACGCGCGCAGGGACGCGCAGGCACGCGTGGAAGCACGCGCAGATCGCGAAGGGACGCGCGCAGGGACGCGAAGGGACATGCGCGGGCACTCGCGGGTGCCCGTGTGGTGATCTCCGGCGGGGCGGGACGGAACTTAGCGGGCGGGCTGCCGTGCGGTCACAATGAGCACACCGACCTCATCCAGGAGAGTGCTGTTGCCCGCCGAGCCCGACGTTCCGCCACCGCCCGTTCCCGACGACGCGACTTCGTGGTCCGAGCTCACCGCAAGGCTCCGCGCCCTGTACGAGTGGTGCGGGACGCCGAAGTACCGGGCACTGTGCGGCCGGGCCCCCGGCCTCTCTCCGGCGGCGATCTCCAACCTCATCGGCCGGAACCCGCTGACCGGGCCGCCCGAGACGGCGACGATGCGGTTCGTGGAGGCGTGCCTGCTCTACCGGGAGTGGCCGGACTCCGACGGCGAGCTCGCCCGGTGGGCCGAGCACTGGCGACGGATCGACGCGGGTCTGCCCTCCCCCGAAGCCGACACCGATCCCGAAGCCGACCCTGAAGCCGCCGCCGACACCGACCCCGAAGCCACAGCCGCGACCACGACCCAGGCCGCCGCCCCGCCGGATGAGGCACACCCGGAAGCCGTCCGCGAGGCCGATGACGCGGAGACCACCGCAGCGGAGCCCGCGTCCGAGGAGCCGTCCGCACCCTCGAAGGACCCCGGTCCCGGCGGTAGCGGAAGCGGGAGCGGGAGCGGGAGCGGGAGCGTGCGCCGGTACGCGGTCGTCGGCGCCGCGATGGTCGCCGCCGCGTTGACGGCGGGGGTGGTGGCGTTCGTGGCCGCGCCCGGTCTCAAGCGGCCCGACCCCGCGACGCACTGCCAGTACATGCGTGGCACGATCCAGGATTTGCGGATGAAACGGACCTGGCCGCACCTCTACCAATGTCCGAACCGTCCGCACACCGACGTCTACGAGCAGGCCCGGTTCGGGACGAAGGTCGGTGTCCTGGAAACCGACCCCAGCTGGTTCATCTGCTGGACGCGCGGCGAGCGGCATTCCGGCGGCAACGACATCTGGTACTACACGCAGGGCGACCAGGCCGCGCAACGTCCGGAGTTGAACTCGTGGGGGTACGTTCCGGCGAGTGAACTCCACACCGCCGACCATCCCGACCCAGCCGTCACGAGGGAGTGCTCCGGCGGCCAGGCGGCCCAGGCGGCCCAGGCGGCGCAACCGGCGCAGGCGGTGGTCCGCGCGGCGCGGGTGCCATCGGCGGCGCGCGCGGTACGGCCGGCACCGGTGGTTGACCCGGACGAGTAGCGCTCCGACCTGGGCTTTTTCTTGTTCTGAACAGATCCGAACGGACCGTTCACCGTTCCCTCGGCCCCACGAACGGCCTGGACATCTAATCTTCTGCGGTAGCCCGGGCACCGGGTTCCCGCGGCACCCCGCGAACTCGCACCCCGCCAATCAATCCCCGCGAGAGCGTCGACGATTGACCGCCACGGAAAGGGTGACGGATCGGGTGACCGACAGCGTGATGTTCCGAATTCTGGGGCCACTGCGCGCGGGTTTGCGCCAGGGCCCGGTCGATCTCGGGGGCGGCCGGGCCCGGCTGGTCCTGGCGACACTGCTGCTTGAGCCGGGCCGGATCGTGCCGGTGGACCGGCTGGTGGATGCGGTCTGGGACGAGGATCCGCCCGCCTCGGCCCGTACGCAGATCGCCTTCGCCGTCTCCGGCCTGCGCCGCGCGTTCCGGGACGCGGGCTGCACCCACCGCGTGATCGAGACCGCGGGTCCGGGTTACCGGATCCCTCTCCAGGCGGGCACGATCGACGCGCTGACGGCCGAGCGGCGGATCGCGCAGGCGCGGACTGCGGCACAAGCGGGCCGCTACCGGGAGGCGGCGGAACGGTTCGGGGCGGCGCTGGCGCTCTGGGACGGTCCGGTGCTCGCGGGTCTCGACCGCGCGCTCGTCGTCGCGGGCGCGCTCCGCTGGGAGGAGCTGCGGCTCACGGCCATCGAGGAGGCCGCGGAGGTGGCGCTGGTCCTGGGCCGCCACCACGAGCTGATCGGCGAACTCATGAGACCGGTCACCGAGCATCCGTTCCGTGAGCGGATGCGCGCGCTGCTGATGATGGCGCTGGCACGCGCCGGACGGCAGAGCGAGGCGCTGGAGGTGTACCGCGCGGGCCACCGCATCCTGTCCAGGGAACTCGGCCTGGAGCCGGGACGGGAGCTCCGCGAGCTGCACGAGGCGATCCTGCGCGACGACTTCCCCGTCCACCGGCAGCCGCCTCCGGAACCTGCCGCGGCCGGACCGGCACCCGCGTCCGCGTCCGCGTCCGCGAACGCGTCGGCGTCGGCGTCCGGGCCGGGGCCGGAAACCCGCGGACGAGGAACTCGGGACCGCTGCTGTGCGGGCGCCGTCCCGCGCACACGCTCTCACCGGTGGCGAGGACGGCGCAGCGGCCCCGGCCGCTTCCGCTCCTACTGACCGCCGCCCGCGCCCTCACCGTTACCGGACGCTTATCGACCCGTTATCTAGCCGAGTGCCTGCATCACCGGGACGAACAGCCGCGACGGATCGCCGCCGACCGGTTCGCCGTACTCCATGACGGTCGTGGTGAACGAGACCTTCATGCCGTTCCGCTCGGCCCATTCGAGCAGCTCGGGATGCCTCTGGTCGACATCGAGCCGCACCATCCCCGCGTCCGAGTCCGCGGTCGCGTCCGCGTGCACGTCTGCGTCTGCGTCCGGTCGGCTGGTGAGGGCCTCGACGAGGCCGAGCGCGGTGGTCGTGTCGCGTGCGATGACCGGTCCGACCATCAGCAGGCCCCCGTTGCGCCACGCACCCCCGAACCCCAGGAGCGCCCCGCCGTCGCGGACGACGCGGAAGTCCTCGCAGAAGGACGGGAGGCGCCGGAGCAGCTCGTCCCGCGGAGCACCGAACGTCTCGGCGTCGAGCGCGAGCACGTCCGCCAGGTCCCCGTCCTCGAACGGCCGGGAGGCGACGCGCGCAGAACCCGACCCCTCAGACAGCCCGGAGAGTGCGCCCTTGTACGTGACGCACGTCCCCACCGCGTGGAAGCCGAGCCGCTCGTACAGGACCCGCCCGTACTCGGTGGCCGTCAGGCAGGCCCCGGCCGTGCCACGGTGGTCGAGCGCGTGCCTCATCAGGCGACCGCCCAGGCCCTGCCGCTCGTACCGGCGCGCGACGAGCACCATGCTGATCGCGGAGACGTCCCGCCCGTACGGCGTCGACACGACGGTACCGGCGAGCCTGCCCGGGGACGCGGGATCGTCCACGCCGTACACCCGGCCGATCTCGAACAGCAGGCGCCACTTGTGCTCTTCGGGAGGCCAGTCGCGGTCCTGCGCGAGTTCGGCACAGGCCGCGAGGTCGTCATCGACCCGCAGCCGCCGCACCACCGCTCCGTTCAACATCCGTCCCCGTTCCCCGTCGCCTTCGCTCGCCGTTATCGTCCGTCCATCCCCGCCGGCCCGCCCCAGCCAGCCCGTCACGTTCGACCGCCCCCGCCGTTCGACAACCCGGGGCCTTCGACAGCCCTGGCCGTTCGACCGTCGTCACCGTCGATCGTCGCCGTGGATCGTCGCCGTGGATCGTCGCCGTGGATCGTCGCCGTAGGTCGCCGTCGCCGGTCGGCGCTGGTCGGCGCCGTCAGTCGGCCGAGTCGCCGCCGTTGTAGTGGGCGTCGTGCTGGCGGCGCGGCGAGCAGACCGACGCCGACGGGCATGAGCAGCGGCGCGAGCCGACCTTCACCGTGATCTTGTCGCCGGGGACGTTGTAGCCGATGACCTGCCCCTGCCCCTCGGGCGTGTCGACCACCGCGCCCAGCCGCGGCGCCTTCTCCTTGAACTCCATGTAGAGCGGGTGCTCGTACTTGAGGCAGCACATCAGGCGGCCGCACGCGCCGGCGATGCGCAGCGGGTTGACCGGGAGGTCCTGCTCCTTGGCCATCCGCACCGACACCGGCTCGAAGTCCTTGAGGAAGGTGGCGCAGCACAGGTCGCGGCCGCACGGGCCGATGCCGCCCTGCAGGCGGGCCTCGTCGCGCGGTCCCACCTGGCGGAGCTCGACGCGCGCCTTGATGTTGCGGGCCAGGTCCCGGACGAGCGCGCGGAAGTCCACCCGGTGCGGCGCGGTGAAGTAGATCTTGAAGACGTTGTCGGCGTCGAGGTAGTCCACCCCGATGACCTTCATCGGCAGGTCGTGCTTGCGGATCAGGCGCTTGGCGATGCTCCTGCCCTCGGCCCGGCGGCGCCGGTTGCCCTCGTCCCGGGTCAGGTGCTCGTCGGTGGCGGGCCCGGCGCAGACCGGCAGGCCGTCGATGTCCTCGGACACCCACTGCGGCGCCCAGACGCACTCGGCCACCTCGGGTCCCGCGTCCGTGGGCACCAGCACCTTGTCGCCCACCCGGGGCGAGTGCGGGCCAGGGTCAAGGTAGTAGAGGCGTCCGTAGCGGGTGAAACTGACGGCCATCACCATGCCCACGGTTTCGCTCCGTTCGCCCGGTTTCGTGGGAACACCCTACGTCGTTCCACTACCCGTGGGTCGAACCGGTTTCACCGCCGCGCGCGGTTCGGGGCGCGGAATCACCAGGCGGCGTCGACCAGGTCCTCGGCGGGCATGGCCTGGGCGCCGTCCATGAGGAGCCGCCCGTCGCTCGCCAGGACCAGCAGGTGCTCCCCGGCGTGGTCGGCCACCACGCGGGTGACCTGTCCCGCCGCCTGCTGCCGCCACAGCACGCCGCCGGGGCGGCCGGTGCCGATCGCGTACGCCTGCAGCGTGATCTGCGCGTTCTGTGCGAGGCCCGCCACGACGGTACGGCCGTCCCGGCCCAGCACGGCCGCGCCGCTGCTGCCCTCGGGCAGCTTCAGCACGGGCTTGCTCGCCTTCAGGTCGCCGGGGACCGCCGCCGTGTCGAGCGTCCTGACCTGGTGGACGATCCGCCCGCCGACCTTGCGCGTCGGACTCCAGACGAACGACAGCGTCGAACCGGCCCACGACAGGCTGCTCACGCGGGCGGGGGTCTTGGTCGTCCAGGCCTTGCGCTGCCCGGTCCGGGAGGAGACGACCTCCAGCCGTCCGACGCCACCGCTGCGGTAGGTCACGTACGCGATCCGGTCGCCGTCCGGGGCCACGGCCATGTCGGACCAGGCCGTGGACGCGCCGCTCACCACAGCCTTCGGCAGCGCGGCGAGTTCCTCGGGCACGCCGTCCTCGCTCAGCCGCAGCCGCTGGAAGGTGATCTGCCCGGACGCCGCCGAGGCCACCACGAACGAGCCGTCGCCCGCCGCCGCCACCCGCTGGAAGCGCTGCGCCGCCGGGGCCGCGACCGGAAGGCCGACATCGCGCCCGGTGCGGACGTCACGGACCACCAGGGCGCCGCCCGGCTCGCGGATCGCGACCACGTGGCGAGGCCCCGTCCGGTCCCGCTCCGCCGCGGGCTGGGCGGACCGTTCCTTCTTCCCGGACTTCTGGTGCTGGTGAACGATGTCCACGCCGCCGCCGATCGCGAGAGCCACGAACGAGGCGACGCCGATCGGGACGATGCCCCGCCACACCGCGCCGAGCCTCGCGCCCGGAGCCGGAGCCGGATCCTTGTGCTTGCCGTCCATAGGGGTAACGCCGCACCCGCCCTTCCGATCCTGCCCCGTTCACCGACCCGTCGTTTCTATCTCATCTTCCTGGCGACAAACAGTCAGGTTTGCGGAGTTACCAACTCGAAGCGAATGCGGCACCACGCCGAAGATCGTCCGACGCCAGCCATCCGACACCACCCGCCGCCACTCGCCACCGCCGCCGAGCAGCCGTCAGCGAGCGACGGCCCAGCGGTCAGCGGGCGATCGCCCAGCGGTCAGCGGGGACGGCCACAGAGGTCAGCGGGGACGGCCACAGAGGTCAGCGGGGACGGCCACAGAGGTCAGCGGGCCACGGCCCAGCGGTCAGCGGGCGATGGCCAGGGCGGACCGGGCGGCCTCGACCGTGCGCGCCCGGTAGCCCTCGCCGAAGAGGGCCACGTGGACGAGCAGGGGATGCAGCTGGTGCAGCGGGACGCGTTCCCGCCGGCCGTCCGCGAGCGGCGCGGCCTCGTCGTAGGCGGCGAGGACGCGGTCGAGATGCGGGGGGCCGAACAGCTCCATCATGGCCAGATCCGTCTCCCGGTGACCCGCGTGCGCGGCCGGGTCGATCAGCATGCCGCGGCCGCCCGTCCACAGGATGTTGCCCGCCCACAGGTCGCCGTGGATGCGGGACGGCGGCTCGGGCGGCCCGGCGAGATCGTCGATGTCCTCGATGACGCGTTCCACCAGCCGCACCTCGCCCGCCGTGAGCGACCGCCGGGCATCGCGCAGGAACGGCTCCAGGCGGCGCTCGGCGTACCAGCGCGGCCATTCGCCCTCCACGACCGTGTTGTCGAGCGGGAGAACGGCGATGAAGCCCTCCCAGGGGGCGCCGTACCCCGAGGGGACCGGTCCGGAGGTGTGCAGGGCCGCCAGTTCGCGCCCGAACCGTTCGGCGGCGGCCGCGTCGGGTGTCTCGGACGGCAGCCATGGCAGGACCAGCATGTGCTCGTCGTCCCCCAGCACCTCCGGCACGGGCGGGTCGGCGCCGTCGCCGTCGCCCTCGGCCAGCCAGCGCAGCCCGGCCGCCTCGGCGGCGAGCACCCCGGCCTGGTCGGGGGCGGCCTTGACGAAGACCTCGCGGCCGTCGGAGAGGGCCACCCGGTGCAGCGTCCAGTCATGGCTGGAGCCCAGATCGCTGACCCTCTCGACCCGTACGCCGCCGCCGAGCAGTTCCTCGACCCGCTCCCGACGCAGCACGGACGGCTCCTCTCCTCCCTACGGGCACCCGAACCCGGCGGACACGTTCAGACGGACCTGCGGGCCCGGCGGATCTCGTCGAGGAGGCCGGGGACGGCGGCTTCCACCAGTTCGAGGACGTGGTCGAAGTCGGCGTTCTCGCCGTAGTACGGGTCGGGGACGTCGAGGTCGGCGCCGTCCGCGGCGGGGTCGAACTCGCGCAGCAGCCGGATCTTCGCGCGCGCCTCGTCGTCGGGCGCCATCGCGCGCAGGTCGTGCGCGTGCCCCTGGTCCAGGGCGACGATCAGGTCGTAGGAGTCGAACCAGCCCGCCTCGAACTGCCGCGCGATGTGCGCCGACCGATATCCGGCGCGTCGGAGGGCCTGGACGGTACGGGAGTCGGCGCCGTCCCCGGCGTGCCACGGACCCGTCCCGGAGCTGTCCACCTCGACGTCAAGGCCCTCTTCCTCCACGTGGTGGCGCAGGATCCACTCGGCCATCGGCGAGCGGCAGATGTTGCCCGTGCAGACGAAGGTGACGCGGTACGGCATGGCTCCATCCTGCCCGAGCCCGCGGCATGCTCCGGCAACGACGTGGCCCCCGGAAACGAGGCGGCCTCGGAAACGAGACGGCCCCCGGAAGTGACGCGGCCCCCCGGAAACAAGGCGGCCTCCGGGAACGACGCGGCCCCGAAACGAGGCGGCCCCCCGAAACGACGCGGCCCCCGGCCGGGGAGGAACCCGGCCGGGGGCACGCTCGGCTTTCAACTCGACGCCCAACGGCGTCTCAGCTCACCGTTCAGCGCTTGACGGCGCCTAGGGCGTCGATGATGCCGTCACCGAAGAAGCCGTTGCGGTCCTTGCCGCCCTCGCAGGTCTGCTTGGAGGTGTACTTCACCCACTGGCCGTTCTCCAGCCGGTACCAGACGTACTCGACCGTGCTGGGGCTCGGGCAGGCCTTGGGGTTGGCGGTGCCGCGCAGGATGCCCTCCACGGTCCGCGGCGACAGGGTCAGGCCGCCGTTGGCGCGGTCGCGCTTCCCGTACCGGCTGACGATCAGGGCGGCGACCCCGGCCGCGTGCGGCGAGGCCATCGAGGTGCCCTGGATCGACTGGTAGTACGCGCAGGTGCCGCCCTCGCAGTCGCGCACGACGCGGGTGGTCTTCGGGGACCCGTCCGGGTTCAGCTCGCCGCGGGCGCGGGCGATCGCCTCGGGGTAGGCGGCCCAGATGCCGCGCGCGTCGTCGGGCTTGCCGTCGGCGGTGTCGGCCTTGTCGCCGCCGGGGGCGGCCACGGCCACGTACCCGTTGCCGTAGCTGGAGTAGTACGACTTGCGGGTGCTGATGCCGGTCGCGGACACCGGGATGACGTTCTCGCCCTCGGACGGCATCGACACGCAGCTCGCCGGGACGGTCCGCTCGTACGGCGCCTCGCCCGGCTCCGACGCGAAGTCGGGGCTGGAGCCGTCCACGTTGGTCTTGGTGTAGTCGACCGACTCGTTGCCGGCCGCCGCCACCAGCGTCACGCCCCGCTTGTGGGCGAAGTCCAGCGCCCGCTGGGTGGCCTTGATGATGGTGCGCTGCTCGGCCTGGTCCTCGGGGGAGTCGGCCGGGTTGGTGGCGCAGTTCCACAGCCACGGGTCGATGTAGTACGACATGTTGACCACGTCGATGCCGGTCTTGGCCGCGTAGGTCAGGCCGTCCACGGTGGGCTGGAGGAAGAAGTAGCCCGAGTCCTGCCCCACCCGGATGTTGACCAGCGACACGTTCGGCGCGACGCCGGCCATGCCCAGGCCGTTGCGGGGGGACGCGATGGTCGAGGCGACGTGCGTGCCGTGCTCGTTCTCGTCCACGTCGGCCGGGTCGTTGCAGGACTTGTCGGGCTCGTCCTCGCAGGGGCCGTCGACCTCGTCACCGTTGGCGTCGACCGGGATGTCGGTGGTGAAGTTCCGGCTCAGCTTCGCGTCGAAGTTGGGCTTGATGTCGGGGTGGTTGCCGTCCACGCCGGTGTCCATGACGCCGACCAGCACGCGGCGGTCGCCCGGCTCGGTCCTGTACGAGCCCTTGGCGGTCGCGTTGATCTGCTTCATGTCCCACTGGATGTCGGCCAGCGGCTCCTCGCCCTTGGCCGGCTTCTTCACCTGGACGGGGCCGTGCACGCCCGTCTCGCGCTCGACGCCCTTGCCGGCGGCGGGCGCGGAGGGGGTCTTGGGAGCCTTGCCGATGACGCGGTTGGCGGCGGCGCCGTCCAGCGCGCCCTGGCGGGCGGCGAGGGCGGTGAACCGCGCGTTGGACGTGCGGACCGTGGCGACGCCCACATCGGTGTTCTCGCGGACGATCGTGCCGCCGGCCGCCTTCACCGCCGCCCGGGCCTGGTCGAGGGAGGCGCCCTCCTTGTAGAGGACGACGTACTCGCTGGACGTTCCGGGCTGCTGAGGCTTGCTCGGTACTGCCGACGCTGGCAGCGCGAGCGCCGTCGTGGTGACGACGGCGCACGCTGCCGCGGCTGTGATCACGGCGCGCCGCAATGCACACCTCCTGGTTTGGGGGGAAGAGCCCGTTTTATGGGCTCAGCCAGGAGACGCTACGCGTGTTGATGTTGAGGAAGGCGTACGGATATGTAACGAAAGGGCTGAACTCCTGTTATCGCCCCAACGCCGGAAAACGCCCGGAAAGCCGTGCATCGACCAACCAACCAGGTCAGGACGTGCGGAGGGCAAGGGTGAGGGCCTCCACCGCCAGCAGCGGGTTCACGTTCGCGTCCAGCCGCTCCCGGCAGTCCATGATCGCGTCGAGGCGGCGCAGCGTGCCCTCGGGCGTGCCCTGCGCGGCGGCCGTCCGGAGCTCCGCCGCCAGATCGGTGTTGACCAACTCCGAGCCCGCGCCGAGCTGCAACGTCAGCACGTCCCGGTAGTAGGACGCCAGATCCAGCAGCGCCCGGTCGAGGGAGTCGCGCTTCACCCGCGTCGCCCGGGACTTCTGGCGGTCCTCCAGCTCCTTCAGCGCCCCGGCCGTGCCGCGCGGCATCCGGCCCTTGGCGCTCTCCCCGAGGGCCTGCCGCAGCGCGCCGGTCTCGCTCTCGTTCAGCTCCTCGGTCACCACCTTGGCCTCCGCCTCGGCGGCCTTCACCAGCGCCTCGGCGGCGGTCACGGCCGGCGACACCCCGGTCAGCCGGCGCGGCACCGCCAGCACCTCCGCCCGCCGGCGGCGCGCCTCCGGATCGGTCGCCAGCCGCCGCGCCCGGCTGATGTGCCCCTGCGCGGCCCTGGCCACCAGCTCGGCGGTCTCCCGGTCGACCCCGTCCCGCAGCACCAGCACCTCGGCCACGGCCGCCACCGGCGGGGTGCGCAGCGTCACCAGCCGGCAGCGCGACCTGATCGTCACCAGCAGGTCGTCCGGCGACGGCGTGCACAGCAGCCACACCGTCCGCGGCGGCGGCTCCTCGATCGCCTTCAGCAGCGCGTTCGCGGCCGCCTCGGTGGCGCGGTCGGCGTCCTCGAACAGCACGATCTGCCAGCGGCCGCCGCTCGGCGACGACGACGCCCGCAGCACCAGCTCGCGGGTCTCCTTCACCCCGTACGACAGCCCCGCGGGCCGCACCACCTCAAGGTCGGCGTGGGTGCCCTGGAGCACCTGGTGGCAGGACGCGCAGTGCCCGCACCCGCGCGGGCTCTCCGAGCACTGCAACGCCGCGGCGAACGCCCTGGCCGCGGCCGAACGGCCCGCCCCGGGCGGCCCGGTGAACAGCCAGGCGTGCGCCATCTTCCCGTCGGACTCCACGGCCGAGCGCAGCTGCTCGACGACCGGCCCCTGCCCCACCAGGTCATCCCAGACGCTCATGGGTTCAAGGCTACGGGCTCGGCGGCACCGGAACGCCGCATACGCCCACGCCGCCCACAAGACCGCACGGATTGGGCCGCGGCTCGGGCGCAGGTCCGGGCGCGGATTCGGGCGCCCGTCCAGGCGCCAGCTCGGACGCCCGCCCAGGCGCCGGTTCGGCCGCCCGTCCAGGCTCCGGTTCAGGGGTCGGGTCAGGCGTCGGTGATCGCGGGGAAGGTGCTGGTGACGTCCTCGGTGCCGGCCGGGATCGGATCGGGCAGGATCTCGCGGATCCGGTACTGGATCTCGCGGGTGATCTCGGCCTGCGGACGGCTCGCGTCCACGATCAGGTAGCGGTCGGGGTCGGCCTCGGCCAGGGCGCGGAACCCCTCCCGGACCCGCTCGTGGAACTCCCGCGGCTCCGACTCGATCCGGTCGGCCGGGGAGGCCAGCCGGCCCAGCCCCTGCTCCGGCGGCAGCTCCAGCAGCACGGTCAAGTCGGGCAGCAGCCCCCCGATCGCCCACGCGTTCACCCGGGCGATCGCCGACACGTTCTGCTCCCGCCCGAAGCCCTGGTACGCCAGCGAGGAGTCGACGTAGCGGTCGCTGACGACGATCGCGCCGCGCTCCAGCGCCGGGCGGATGACGTTGACGACATGGTCGGCGCGGTCGGCCGCGTACAGCAGCGTCTCGGCGCGGGCCGACAGGCCGGTGGACTCGCGGTCCAGCAGCATCGCCCGCAGCCGCATGCCGATCTTGGTGGCGCCGGGCTCCTGCGTCGACACCACGTCGTAGCCGTGGTCGCGCAGCCAGATCGCGGCCAGCCGCGCCTGCGTGGTCTTGCCGGCGCCCTCGCCGCCCTCGAACGCGATGAACACGCCCCGGTCGCGGACCACCGCCGGACCGGCCTCGACCTGCTCGGGCGGGGTGTAGACGTGGCCGCGCAGCGCCGCCGACAGGTCGGGGAGCAGCGGGATGCCGCGCCGGTCGTCCAGGCGGCGGAACGCCACCGCCGCGGCCGGCACCGACAGCACCGCGACGATCAGCAGCGCGGCGCCGGGCCCGCCGAGGTCGTACACGGCGTCGCCCAGCGAGATCCGGTGCGCGCCGATCAGCCCGGCCAGCGGCGGGACGGCGGCGACCGCGACCAGCCCGGTGACCAGCGCCAGCGCGCGCAGGTAGGCGTACGAGCGCGCCGCGTCCTCCGGCAGGCGCGTCCCGACCGCCCAGGCGATCCCGCAGGCCAGGCCGAGGAACGCCGCCAGGAACACCACGACGACGAGGTTCTGCACCAGCGCCACCGGGACCAGCGCCAGCGCGGCGGCGATCACGGCCAGGCCGAGCAGGCGGCGCCGGCTGAACGGCGCCAGCACGCGCGGGCCGAGGAACAGCCCGAAGGCCGCGCCGATGGCCAGCCCGCCCAGCAGCGACCCGTAGCCGGCGTCCCCGCCGCCCAGGTCGCGGGCGTGCAGCCGGGCGACGGCGATCAGGGCCGCGGCCGGGAACGCGATGATCGTCCCGGCGAGGGCGAGTCCGCGGATCGCGCCCGCGCCCGGGGGCACGGCCGCGTGGGCGCCGGCCTGTTCGGCGTCCGCGCCGACCCCGGCGACCGGAGGGCCGTCGGGGTGGGCTCGCCCGGAACGGCGCTGGCCCTGGAAGAGCAGCTTCAGCGGCGCCGACAGCGCGCCCAGGCCCGGGGCGCGCGCCGCGCCCGCACCCGCCGCGCCCGCCGCGCCCGCCGCGCCCGTGCCCGCCTCGGCTCCGGCTCCGGCTCCGGCTCCGGCTGCCGAGAGTTCGCGGGCGGTGAACGTCGCCGCGGCCGCCACCAGGAACACCACCGCGGTCGCGTACACCGCCAGATCGGCCCGCTCGGCCACCCCGAACACCGCGTCCGCGACCAGCGCCAGCACCGCGAACAGCACCGCGGCGACCGGCGCCGAGCCGTACACGCCCCGCAGCAGCGAGCGCCGGGCCTCCTCGTACCGCTCCTCCGGCTCCCCGGCGACCAGCGCGGGCAGCGCCCCGCCCGCCACCGGAATCCACAGCAGCGTCGCGAACGCCACCAGGAACGCCGCCGCCAGCGTCCACGGCACCGCGTCCACCAGCGCCACCGACAGCACCAGCGCGAACCGGACGACGTCGACCGCCGCCATGGTGATCCGGCGATCCAGCCGGCCCGCCAGCAGCACCGCCAGCGGCCCCAGCAGCAGCGCCGGCAGCACCATCAGCACCAGCACACCGGCGATCGCCTGCGCCCGTACCGGCAGGTCGTCGTCGCGGGTCAGCGTGCCGGCCAGCGCGGTCAGCGCCGGAACGCTCAGCCAGTGGCCCAGGCTCGACAGCGACAGCGCGACCCACATCCGCCGGAACGGCCTGATCGCCGACTCGCCCGGCTGTGACTCGGCGGCCCGCAGCGGCCCGGAGGCGCCCGTTCTGTTCATGTCGGTCAGGGTATCGGCGTAGTTGTCCTAGGAACCGGACTTTGCAGAGGTGCGACGCCGAGGCGCCGCCTTCTTCTTCCCCCCGCCCGCGGCCACCTTCTCACGACGCTCCGCCAGCAGCTCCGCGGCCCGCTGAATCGTGACCGACTCGACCTCGTCGCCCTTGCGCAGGCTGGCATTGGTCTCACCGTCGGTGACGTACGGGCCGAACCGGCCCTCCTTCACCACCACCGGCTTCCCGCTCGCCGGATCCTCGCCCAGCTCCCGCAGCGGCGGCGCCGCGGCCGCCGTCCGCCCGCGCCCGCGCTGCTTCGGCTGCGCGAACAGCTCCTTGGCCTGCTCCAGCGTCACCGTGAACAGCTCGTCCTCCGAGCCCAGCGAACGGCTCTCGCCCTTGTCGGCGCCCTTCTTCAGGTACGGCCCGTACCGGCCGTTCTGCGCCGTCACCGGCTCGCCGTCCAGCTCGCCCAGCATCCGCGGCAGCGACAGCAGCTTGAGCGCGTCCTCCAGCGTCACCGTGTCCAGCGACATCGACTTGAACAGCGAACCCGTACGCGGCTTCGGCGCGTCCTTCTTCGCCCGCCTCTTCGGCGCCGGCTTGCCGTCCGCGCCCGCCGCCGGGGCCTCCGGCTCCGGCAGGATCTCCGTCACGTACGGGCCGAACCGCCCGCTCTTGGCCACGATCACATGCCCGGTCTCCGGGTCGACGCCCAGCTCACGGTCGCCGCTCGGCTGCGCGAACAGCTCCTCGGCCCTGGCCGCGTCCAGCTCGTCCGGCGCCATGTCCTCGGGGATGTTGACGCGCGCGCCGTCCCGGTCCAGGTAGGGCCCGTACCGGCCCACCCGCACCATGATGTCGCTGCCCGCGATCGGGAACGAGCTGATCCCCTTGGCATCGATGTCGCCGATGTCGCCGACCAGCTCCTTGAGGCCGCCGTCGCCGCCGTCACCGTCGCCGAAGTAGAACCGCTCCAGCCACCGGACCCGCTCCGCCTCGCCCCGGGCGATCTCGTCGAGACCGTCCTCCATGTGCGCGGTGAAGTCGTAGTCGACCAGGTTGCCGAAGTGCTGCTCCAGCAGGTTGATCACGGCGAACGCCAGGAAGGACGGCACCAGCGCCGTGCCCTTCTTGAACACATAGCCGCGGTCGATGATCGTCCCGATGATCGAGGCGTACGTCGACGGCCGCCCGATCTCCCGGTCCTCCAGCTCCTTGACCAGGCTCGCCTCGGTGTACCTGGCCGGCGGGCGCGTCGAGTGCCCCTCCGCCTGGATCGACCGCGCCGCCAGCGAATCGCCCTCGGCCAGCGACGGCAGCCGCCGCTCCTGGTCGTCCCGGTCGGTCGACGGATCGTCCGCGCTCTCCACGTACGCCTTCAGGAACCCGTGGAAGGTGATCGTCTTACCGGTCGCGCCGAACTCGGCCACCTCGCCGCCGGTCGAGGTGCCGGTGACCCGCACCGACACCGACTGGCCCTCGGCGTTCTTCATCTGGCTGGCGATCGTCCGCTTCCAGATCAGCTCGTACAGCCGGAACTGGTCGCCGCTCAGGCCCGTCTCGGCCGGAGTCCGGAACGTCTCGCCCGCCGGGCGGATCGCCTCGTGCGCCTCCTGCGCGTTCTTGACCTTGCTCTGGTAGACGCGCGGCTTGTCCGGCACGTACTGCGCCCCGAACAGCGTCGTCGCCTGCCGCCGCGCCGCCGTGATCGCCGTCTCGGACAGTGTGATCGAGTCGGTACGCATGTAGGTGATGAAGCCGTTCTCGTACAGCTTCTGCGCCACCGACATCGCGTACTTGGCGGAGAAGTTCAGCTTGCGGCTGGCCTCCTGCTGCAGCGTCGTCGTCCGGAACGGCGGGTACGGCTTGCGGGTGTACGGCTTGCGCTCGACCGACTTGACCTCGTACGGGCGTCCCGTCAGCCGCCCGGCCAGGGCGCGCGCCGCGTCCTCGTCCAGGTGCAGCACGTCACGGGTCTTCAGCGTGCCGTCGGAGGCGAAGTCGCGGCCCTGCGCCACCCGCCTGCCGTCGACCGAGACCAGCCCGGCCTTGAACACCGACGGCTCGCCCTCGACCTCCTTGCCGGTGTCGAACTCGGCCTGGATGTCCCAGTAGTGCGCCGGGACGAACGCGATCCGCTCCCGCTCCCGCTCCACCACGAGCCGGGTCGCCACGGACTGGACCCGTCCCGCCGACAGGCCCGGCATGACCTTCTTCCACAGCACCGGGGAGACCTCGTACCCGTACAGCCGGTCGAGGATCCGGCGGGTCTCCTGGGCGTCCACCAGCAGCAGGTTGAGGTCGCGGGGGTTGGCGGCGGCGGCGCGGATGGCGTCCGGGGTGATCTCGTTGAAGACCATCCGGTGCACCGGCACCTTGGGCTTGAGGACCTCGCGCAGATGCCAGGCGATCGCCTCGCCCTCGCGGTCCTCGTCCGTCGCGAGGTAGAGCTCGTCCGCCTCGGCCAGCAGCTTCTTGAGCTTCTGTACCTGCTGCCTCTTGTCGCTGTTGACGACATAGAGCGGCTCGAAGCCCTGCTCGACGTTCACGCCGAGCTTGGCCCACGGCTCACCCTTGTACTTGGCCGGCACCTCCGAAGCCCTGGGAAGATCCCGGATGTGGCCGATACTGGACTCGACGACGTAGCCGCCGCCCAGGTATCCGGCGATCGTCTTCGCCTTCGCGGGCGACTCGACGATCACCAGGCGGGTGCCGGTGCCCCGGTCTCCCCCGCCCTGACCACGCTTCGCAGTGCCGTTCTTGGCTGGCACAGTCGCTCCAACCTCGCTGTCTGGTCTTCTTGCACGGGCTAGCTAACAACGTTCCTTGACGACGCTTTCATGCCCGAGAGTTCCCACCGCTGACCATCGATCAGCGCCCGCCCCCACCATGGAAGCGAACCACCTGTCTCACCGCTGTGAACCTCAGACAGGATGACACGTCGCCACCGGAACCGCGGACCAAGGCCGCCTCCGGGCTTACCGGCCGGCCGCGCCCAGGTCATAATGGTCCGCGATGGTGGAGTACACCTATCTCGTCCTGCGGCTGCCGCGCGGCACCACGCGTGACACCGCCCGGCAGGTGCTGACCGAGCACGCCGAACACGGCGGCTGGGAACTCGATCGCTTGCGCCTCTACCCAGACGGTAGCCGCCGAATCCAACTCCGCCGCAAGATCATCCGCCAGGTCCGCACCTTCTGACCACCTCGCCCGGGATGGTAGCACTAAGCACCAAACCGATGACAGGCCGTAATCGGAACTCACTCCACCCGTGAGAACACCTCTCCCCCCATCCAAATTTCCGACCCGGCCGCCTCCGCCCCACGGGTACTCGGATCATCGCCCCCTCCACGACCACCTGTCACTCGCAATTTCCACAGCAACAAAGTTCCGTCGCCATCGTCAACCCCCAGACCACCACAAGCCCCGCGCCCTCCCTCCCAAGACCAGAACAACGGCCTCCCAAGAGCGCTACCTCACGCACACAGCCGCCAGGCCCCACAGCCAGGGAAAGGCCGCCGTAGAACCCCCTCCACGCCGAATAACCGGCGCCGATCAAGGCCCCGCTGAAACTTCACCCCAGGCCTTGCCGAAGAGCTCCAGCGGCGTCCAGCCCTCAAGGCGGCGGCCCTCCAACGCCATGGCGCCGGCCAGGAGAGGGCGCAGCGCTCGCGCCGTGACCCTTCTCTCGCACGTGGCAGGCCCCACCCGCCACGTCACCCTGAAACCAGCCCACATGCCACAGCAAAGACGCCCACCAGGCCGTGCGTCACCACAGGGCAATCACGCCAGATACTCACCGCAGAGACGCCACTCGCACATCACCACGCGAAATTCACAGGCCACAGATTCACCGCAGAGGCGGTCGCGCCACAGTCCACCGGACACGGTCACATGCCACAAGCTTCAACGCGGAGACGGGTCGACCACATCACCGCAGAAACAGCCATGACAGGGACGGCCCTCCGCCTCGGGCATGGCCGCGTTGATATTGAAGGCGCATCGGCCGCTCACCAGGCGCCTCTGATCGAGGCGAACACATCGAACCAGCAGGTCGCCGCTGCCCATCAACAAGCCCGAGTAAATGAGCGCGGCTTTGTCACCGCCCCGGGAAACCACACGCACGGAGGCCGGCAATTCACCACCCAAACATAATCCCCACAACAGGTCGCCCACAACGCCATCCCCAACATCACAGGCAGACCCACCCGTCGCCCATGACCAGCCAAGTCATGAACCGAAGAAGGGGACGGCCGGCCTCACGAACACACGGGGAGAGGGGTGACCCGGGTGGTCTTGGACGCCCCCGAACCGGCGGCCGCGCTAACACGATGGGACGACATCGGACGCGAATCGCCCTGCGCGTCCATAACGGTACGCCTTGACATCCAAGAAACACCCGGGTCCATCACCTCCTCGGTGATGGCCTTCGCGTTCGCACGGAGGGCCGGGCCCGCGGTCTTCGACGAGGCGGCGTACGCACATCCCAAGCGACAGCACGACGCCCCCGGGCCCACGCACCGGACCCACAGACTTCTCGCCCTCGCCGGGCGTCGCCGGGCGGTACGGCGCTGTGAGCCCAGCCCGTACCACCCGGCAACCACCCGACGACGAGGAGCCCACCGGCCACGAACAGCCGGCGGACCTTTCGGCCGGCGGCGGCGCCGCGGCGCAGCAGGACGGCGACCGCACCTCCGTTCACCACGCCACGCGCCACCAGTGCTCCCCGTCGGTTGCGGAACCCCCAAGGGCGAGCCAATCGCCCGTACGGAAAGTGACTGTATCACCACGCACGGCAATACGAAGGGTCTTTTCCCCTGAAAGATCTCAGGCGCGGTCGAGGAACCGGTCGAGAACCCGGACACCGAACTGGAGTCCGTCGATCGGCACCCTTTCATCGATTCCGTGGAACATTCCAGAAAAGTCCAGATCCGGGGGGAGGCGCAGCGGTGCGAAGCCGTAGCAGCGCATCCCCAGCCTGGCGAAGGCCTTGGCGTCCGTCCCGCCGCTGAGGCAGTACGGGACGGGCAGCGCACCGGAGTCCTCCGAGGTCAGGGAGGACTCCATCGCCGCGACGAGGGCGCCCTCGTACTCGGTCTCCACCGCGTGGTCGTGGTGTACGAATTCGCGCCGCACATCCGGACCGAGCAGTTCGTCCACGGTCGCGAAGAATTCCGCCTCATGCCCCGGCAGGAAGCGCCCATCGACCTGCGCCGTCGCCTCCTGCGGAATGACATTCGTCTTATATCCGGCATCCAGTCGGGTCGGATTGAGCGTGTTCCGCAGCGTCGCCCCGATCATGCGCGCGAGCGGCCCGATCTCCGCGAGGCACTTCTCCGGGTCGTCCGGATCGAACTCCACCCCGTACGCCAGGCAGGCCCGCTCCAGGAAGGCCCGCACCGTCTTGGTCAGCCGGATCGGGAACTCGTGCGACCCCAGCCGCCCCACCGCCGCCGCCAGGGCCGTCACCGCGTTGTCCGGATGCACCATCGACCCGTGCCCCGCGGTCCCCTCGGCCGTCAGGTGCATCCAGGCGATGCCCTTCTCCGCCGTCTCGATCAGGTACATCCGCCGATCACCCGGGACGGTCAGGCTGAACCCCCCGACCTCCCCCACGGCCTCCGTGCACCCCTCGAACAGCTCCGGATGCTCCCGTACCAGCCATTGGGCCCCCCACTTGCCCCCGGCCTCCTCATCGGCCAGGAACGCCAGCACCACGTCCCGCGGGGGCCTCCGCCCCTCCCGCAGGCGCTGCCGCACGACGGCCAGGATCATCGCGTCCATGTTCTTCATGTCCACGGCCCCGCGCCCCCAGACGCACCCGTCGGCGATCTCCCCGCCGAACGGGTCGTGCGTCCAGTCCTCCTTGCGCGCCGGCACCACGTCCAGGTGCCCGTGCAGGAGCAACGCGTCCCGCGACGAATCTTCACCCTCGATCCGCGCGACGAGACTGGTCCGCTTCGGATGGGACTCGAAGACCTGCGGCTCCAGGCCCACCTCGGCCAGCTTCTCCGCCACGTACTCCGCCGCCACCCGCTCACCGGGCCCGGAATGATCTCCCGGGTTGCTGGTGTCGATCCGGATCAGGTCCTGACATAGCTGGACGACCTCGTCCACTGTGATCACCTTCGCGCCGTCGTCTCGTACCCGACCATCGTGCCCCGTCCTCGACTTCGCCGCGAGTCTGGACCTTTGGTATGGTGAAGCCCGCCGCAACGTCCTTGCGGCATGTCCGGGTGGCGGAATAGGCAGACGCGCTAGCTTGAGGTGCTAGTGCCCTTCACGGGGCATGGGGGTTCAAGTCCCCCCTCGGACACCGATCGACCGCACATGTGGAGGCTCCGGGATCACCCGGGCCTCCACTTCGTGTCTCTGCGGGTAGTACGTCATCGACAGCCCCAGCTCCTTGAACAGCTCCGCCTTGTCCAGCGGATCGGCCTCGAACACCACCCGCACAAGATCCCCAGTCTCTTCCAGCAACCCTGCGATCTCCTCACGCGAGACCGACTCCCGCCGCAACACGCGCTCCCCGTGCACACCCGCACGCAGCTCGGCCTCCACCCGGGCACGTTCCTGGGTCGCCTCGTTGATCCAGCCGGTGACCTGCACCAGATCAGCCCCCGCATCCAGGGCCTGACGGTACCGACTGAGCTTGCGGTCACAGTCGGCCAACCGCTTGCGGAGCCCGGCTGCCGCGTCGTCTGTGGGATCGGCGGCCTGCGCGGCCATAATCTCGATCGTGGCTGCGATGCGGTCGGGGCTGAAGGCCGTCGCCAGCCACGCCTGGACGGGATCGATGATCTCGGCCTCGCGCAGGTACACGACCTTGGGATGATCCAGCTCGTTGACCAGGGCGTACTCGTCGGGGAAGCGGCATCGGTAGAACGCCTGCCCGTTGTTCCAGTTCCCCTTGCGCTCGCAGTACCCGCAGTACAGGCAGCCCTGGAACACATCCCCCCGACTGGTGCGGTATTCGAGCCAGTTGGCATCTCCCCTGAGGTCAGTGGCTGCTGGTCTCCGCGTTCCGTTCCAAGTCCGATACAGCCGCTTATACGAAGCCATCTACTACGCGGGGCGCTTTAGGTGACAACAGCGGCAAGCCCGCAGGTACAGAACGAAACTCCTCTGAGCAGCGGATGAACCAATCTGCACGAGTCGGTTTGCCCGCCCAATGCCCGGTGGAACCGGCGGGCGCCACATCCAACCGGATCATCTATACAACCCTCTGAGCCCTCCCAGGAGGTCGCAATATGGCCGTGGAAGTCGTGAGACACTCGTTCCCCCGAAACCAGATCGTGGAGTTCGGCGGGCTGCCGGTTCTGGACGCCATTCCGTCTCGGAGCAGCTGGAACCTGCGGGAGAACGCGGCGGCCGAGCTGGAGCGACTGGGAGCCCCGGTCCCACCCGGCCTGGTGCCCGATGAGAACGACGACGCAGAGCGCCTGGCGAGGGCACTCGCCGACCCCGGTTCGGTGGCCTGGTGGCTGCCACTGGTGTCCTGGGCGGACGACGGCTTCCGCTACGCCGACGACCACCTGCGCCAGCTGGCGCAGCAGGACCGGGGCAAGGCGATCACCGCACTCGTGATCGGTGGCACCTTCGACCACGGCCAGGTCGAGGACGACGCCGAAGAGCCGATCACCACGCCACGCCCGCAGATCTTCCTCTCCGCGCCTGGGCACCCGCACGAACACGGCGACGACGTCGTACTGGCCCAAGCCGTCGAGGCGCTGACACGGCAGGCCCCGGACTTCCCGAACCTGCGGGCGCTGTTCGTCGGGGAGATCGACGACGACCAGCGGTGCTCCATCGCCGAGGTCGACGTGGGCCCCCTGCTGCAGGCTCTGCCGCAGCTCACGGAACTCGTCATGTGCGCCCAGCCCGCGCTGCGGTTCCGGCTCTCCGAGCACACCGAGCTGCGCCGCCTGGCGTTCCACGGCGTGATGATGCCGGAAGAGATCAGCGGCATCGCCGCCTGTCGGCTGCCCGTGCTGGAGCACCTGGAGCTGTGGTCGTCGGAGGACTTCGGCGACTCACAGGACCCGGACGAGCGGTCGGCCCTCGATGACCTGTTCCACAGCGCCACGATGCCGCACCTCAGCCACCTGGGGCTGCGCGAATTCACCTTCGTCGACCAGATGGTCGAGCAACTGGCCGACTCGCCCCTGCTCCCCCGGCTGCACAGCCTGGACCTGTCCCACAGCATGCTCACCGACAAGGGGGCGGAGACGCTCCTGGACGCCGCCGCCTTCCGCGGGCTCACTCGCCTGGGCCTGCGCCGCCATTTCATGACACCGGAGATGGCCGAGCGGGTCCACCAGACCTTCACCGAGGCGGGCGTGGACATCGACACCCGCGATGCGATGCGCAGAGGATAGGCGGACCGTTTCTCCTTCTGATCTCGGTCGATGCGAAGGATCTACGCGGTGGCCGTCTGCGTCACGGCACCATGCCCTTTGACCTGGTCAAACTCGTACACCACCTCCGTGGACGCAACCGCCCCTTGTCGGCCTACGCTTCCAGTCCACAGGGACGTACAAGTTAAACGTGCAGAGATGATCAGCATGTCGGTGTCGTCGGGGACGGCTGCTAGGTTGCGGCGGCATGGCGACACCCTCCCGGCAGAAACCGCCGATCCTGCACGTGATCGATGAAGGGTTCGTACCGCCCGATCGGGGTGACGAGCAGGAAGGTCCGGAGTCCGCGGTTCCCGCCGGTGATCCGGACGAGGCGGTGCGGCTCTTCCACCACTACCGGCGGCTGATGGCGCAGATCCTCGGGTACGAGGAGGAGCTTCCCGGGCCCGCGAGCGAGGGGGACCTCGTGGCGGTGGAGGAGAAGCTCGGCGTCGCGCTGCCCGTGGACCTGCGTGCGCTGTACGGCATCGCCGACGGTGACGGTGACCTCGTGAACCAGCTGTTCGACCGGCACCCGTGGCTCTCCCTCGCCGAGATCGGCGACCAGGATGACCAGTGGCTCGACATCGCGCGGGAGTGGCACTACGAGCCCTGGCGCCAGCCGGTGTTCGATGCCACGCCACCTGGCACCGTCCGGAGGTCGCAGCTGCGTCCGGGCTGGATCCGGTTCGCGATCAGCTGCGTTCGCTGTCGGTCACCTGCGCGCGGCCCGTCGAGCTGGCTCCGCTCCGTACGGTGCCGAATCTGTGGGCGCTGGACATCGCGGCGGCACCTGTCGCCGACCTCGCCACGGTGACCGAGCTGAAGGGATTGCGGTACCTGGAGGTGACCCAGGACCAATGGCGGGAGCTGTCGGAACTCGACGACCTGTCGCCACTGGCCGTCGTCGGCGTCCACCCCCACCGCCCCGAACGCGACTGGCCGGTCGGGACTGCCTGGGTCACCACCTACGGCGAGCCGCCTTCGCCAACAACCTGACTCGGTGCCTGGGCGGGACCTGAGGGACCCGCTCGGCTCGCTGGGCGCGAACCGATCTCGACGAGCAACGCGACCGAACGGACACAAGCGGACCCCACGCATGATCGCCAACTCCCGCAAGTGGCTTCGGAACGTTCAGTCCCGATATCGGACGCGGCTTGGCGGGAGTTTCCGTAGCGTTGCCACCTCACCCCGACCCTGCACGTTTACCGCGTTCCTCGCTCTGCGCTCCAACGCGTACGCCAATCTTCTGCCTGAATGACGAAGACCCCGCATGGGGGTCTTCCGTGCTCCAAGGGCTCCAGATGTCCAGCAACCCGTCCTGATGCTGTTCACAAGAGGCGCCCGATCCCGCTTGGCCAGGGACAGATGCCCACCAGAGGGGTTCCTGCTGTCATGGATGGCCACGGAACCCGTCTCCAGGATGGCCAGGTCGACGCACTGTCCCCTTCGCCGCCGCGGTGGATCGGCGCATTGCGGGTGTGCGGAGCACGGCGGATGGCGGTTGGCCGGGTTCAGCCCAGGAAGGTGGAGATACCGAGGCGGAAGTCGTCAATGGAGACCGCTGGCCGGTCGTTGCGCCGGGTCGCCTCCCGGATCGGCGCGAGCGCCGCGGAGACCGCGTGTTTCGCTGCGCGGACGGCGGCGGGCGGCTGCTCGGCGATGCGGGCGAGGGTGCGCTCGGTGAACGTGGGCAGTTCGGGGCCGGGCAGGTGCCGATCGGCCAGGCCGGCCGCCACGGCGGCCTCCGCGTCGAGCAGGTGGCCCGTGTACAGCAGTTCGCGGGCCGTGGAGGGGCCGGCGGCGGCGATCATGCGCGCTGCGAAGGAGGGGCTGGCCATGATGCCCAGGCGGGCGATCGGCATGCCGATCCGCGCCGAGTCGGCCATGAAGCGCAGGTCGCAGGCCAGGGCGAGTTGGCAGCCGGCCCCGGCGGCGACCCCGTGGATCTCCGCCAGCACGGGCACCGGACATTCCTCCACGGCGCGGAACGCCGACTCCATCCGGGCGAAGGAGTTCTCGACCGCCTCGGGCCCGGCCTCGAGCCACTCGGTCATGTCCGACCCGGCGCAGAAGGTGCCGCCTCGCCCGCGGATGACGATCGCCCGTATCGAATCGGAGTCCCGCAGTTCGTTGATGCGGTCCTCCACCTGGCTCCAGCCCGCGCTGGAAAGGGCGTTCCGCCTGGCCCCGCCTCCGATGGTGATCTCCGCGATGGGCCCTTCGGTGCGTGTCTCGACGAGCGGGGCGGTGGGCCGGAGGGGGGTGGTGCGGTCGAGTTCGGCGGTCATCGGACCGCCCCGCGGGTGCGCAGGTCGGCCATCCGGGCGGCGTCCACGCCCAGTGCGGTCAGGACGTCGTCGGTGTGCTCGCCGTGCCGGGGCGGCGCCGTGCGGACCTGCGGCGGGCTGGCCGACAGCTTGATCGGCGAGGCGATGGTGCGCACGGTTCCCGCGGTGGCGTGCTCGCTCTCGACGACCATCTGGCGGGCGACGACCTGCGGGTGCGCCAGCGCTTGATCGACCGTGTTGATGCGGCCGGCGGGCACGGCCGCCGCCGACAGAGCCTCGCTCCATTCGTCGGCGGAGCGTGCCGCCAGGGCCTTCTCGATCAGGGGGAGGAGTTCGTGCCGGTTGCGGACCCGGTCGGGGTTGGTGGCGAATCTCGGGTCCTCGACCAGGTGACCGAGGCCGATCGCGGCGGCGAAACGCCGCCACAGGCCGTCGTTGCCCACGGCGATCATGATGTGACCGTCGGCGGTCGGGAACGCCTGGTAGGGCACGATCGTCGGATGGGCCGAGCCGAACCGGCCCGGAACCTGCTCGGTGGCGAAGTAGCCTCCGGCCACGTACGTCAGCCAGGCGATCTGGCCGTCGAGCAGCGAGACGTCCACCCACTGCCCGTGGCCCGTGCGCCGGCGCTCGTTCAGGGCCGCGAGTATGCCGATCGTGGCCCACATGCCGGCGGCGAGGTCCGCGCCGGCCACGCCGAATCGGACGGGCGGGCCCGCCGGCTCGCCGGTCACGCTCATCATCCCGGACAGGGCCTGGGCGATCGCGTCATAGCCGGGCTCGTCACGCAACGGCCCGGTCTGGCCGTAGCCGCTGATCGAGGCGTAGACGACGCCGGGGTTGCCGGCTGCGATCTCCTCGTAGCCGAATCCGAGCCGGGCCGCGGTACCGGGCCGGAAATTCTCCACGACCACGTCGGCGGTGCGGGCCAGTTCGCACACGAGCTCGCGGCACTCCGGGTCCTTGAGGTCGACGGCGACACTGCGCTTGTTGCGATTGACGCTGAGGAAGTAGGCGGCCTGATCGCCCTGGTACGGAGGGGCCCACGCTCGGGTGTCGTCCCCCTGGCGATGGTCCTCGATCTTGATCACATCGGCGCCGAGATCGGCCAGGGCCATCGTGCCGAAGGGGCCGGACATGATCCGGGACAGGTCGAGCACACGGAGCCCGGCAAGGGCGCCGTCGTGGTGGAGCCATGGCGAGGACTGTGCCGATGCGTGCATCGCGGGGTCTGCCTTCACTGAGTAGAGAACCGGATGAGTGGCTAACTGGATGAGCCACTTAGCCATTAGGCCTGTGGGGGTGATCCTGTTATGTTGGCGGTGCGCCTGTCAAGGGGGAGTTGAGTGTCCACTTCTGAGTCGTTGCGTCCGGTGACCCGCCTGCGCCTGTACGAGCAGGTGGTCGCCCAGCTGCGGGAATACGCCGCGACAGCCGGGCTGAAACGCGGAGACCGGCTGCCGTCCGAGCGGGAGCTCGCCGAGCGGCTCGGCGTCAGCCGGGCGTCGATCAAGCAGGCCATCGTGGTGCTCGAGGTGCAGGGGCTGGTGGAGATCCGCCACGGCGGCGGGACCTTCCTGCGCCAGGACAGCCTGAGCGCCGAACCCGTCGCGGTACTGGTCGAGCGGCGGCGCCGGCTGCCGGACGTGCTCGACGCCCGAGAGGCGCTGGAGATCAAGCTGGCCGAACTCGCCGCCCTTCGCCGGACCGAGGACGATCTCACGGCCATCGACGCCGCGCTGGAGACGATGCGCGCCGAGGTCGAGAGCGGCCGGCTGGGCGAGGAGGGAGACCGCCGCTTCCACGCCGCCGTCACGGCCGCCGCCCACAGCGGGCTCCTGGCCGAATTCATGCGCGAGATCGCCGATCAGATCGCCGAGAGTCGCCACGAGTCGCTGCAGCAACCCGACCGCCCCGCGCGATCGCTGGCCCAGCACACGCGGATCGCCGACGCCATCCGCGCGCGGCAGCCCGACGCCGCGATCGCCGCCATGCGCGAGCACCTGGAGACCGTGCGGGCCGTGCGGCTGCTGAACTGGAAGCCCGACACCGGCGACTGAAGCCCGAACGGCTGCCCCCCGCTCGGTCGTGGCCGGCGGGGGGCGGCTGCTGCTCGTAGGACGCCGTCCGCGGCACTGCCGCGCTCGGCGTCGTGCTCGCCGATCGGCGTCCTGGGGGTCAGCTCGCCACGTGGAAGGTCCGCCGCCGCGTGCGCCGATCGACCTGGTTTGGACGCGTGACGGCCGTCAGACCAGGCCGAGGACCACGAAGACGAACCACACGAGGAGCGGTACCACGGCCACGATCACGGCGCCGTAGGCCAGCAGCCGGCGGTAGAAGACGTCCCGGTCGACGTCCTTCGCGTTGGCCATGACGATCGCCCCGTTGGTGGAGAAAGGGCTGACGTCGACCACGGTGGCCGACACGGCCAGGGCGGTGACCATGCCGATCGCTCCGATGCTGCCCTGCATCAGGAACGGCACGGCCAAGGGGATGAGGGCGCCCATCAGCGCGGTGGAGGAGGCGAAGGCCGAGACGATGGCACCGATGTAGCACAACAGCAGCGCGGCCAGCAGCGGGACGCCGACGCCCGCGACCGTCCTGCCCGCGTAGTCGATGGTGCCCATCTCCTGCAGCACACCGATGTAGGTCAGCACACCGCAGACCAGCAGCACGGTGCTCCAGGCGACCTCGGAGGGGGCCTTGCGGCCGGCCTTGGGCGAGATCACGCTCAGCACGACGGCGATGGTGATCGCCACCAGGCCCACATCCAGGTCGAAGAAGAGCGTGCCCACCGCCAGTACCGCGAGACCCAGCAGAGTCAGGCCCCGGTCACGGTCGAGGCGCAGGGCTTCGGGCTCGGGCTCGGACTCGCCAAGGCTGCCAGGGCGGTCCCCGGCGTCCCCGGCGTCCCCGGCCTCCGGCGACTCCACGCCGCCGACGCCTCCCGTCCCACGCGAAGTGCTCCCGGCCTCGCCGACGGTGACGGCGCCCGCCGTCGACATCTCGCGGACCTCGGTCACGGTGCCGGCGTCGGCCCGCATCAGACGCAGACCGCCGAAGACCACGAACACAACCGCGGCGATCACCGTGTTGACCACGAGGCTGCCGAGGAAGAGCAGCAGCGGGCTGCCGGGCAGGTGGTACTTGTCGACCACACCGTTGACGATCGTGCCGTAGATGCTGATCGGCGAGAAGGCCCCGGCCTGGGCGCCGTGCACGACCAACGTGCCCATCAGCAGCGGGTTGATCCGGTAGCGGGCCGCCAGGCCCAGTGCGATGGGGGCCACGATCGCGCACGCCGCCGGACTGACGGCGCCGATCGCCGTGAGCAGCGCGCCGATGCCGAACATCATCCAGGGGATGAGCGCGATCCGACCGCCGACCAGACGCACGGCACGGTGCACCAGCCAGTCCGTCGTCCCGTTGGCCCGGGCGATCGCGAAGAGATACGTGACCCCGACCAGGACCACGAACAGGTCACCGGGGAACCCCGCGAGAATGTCGTCCTCCGAGAGCCCTCCCACCAGCCGTCCGACCAGGAAGGCCGCAGCGAAGGCCAACACCCCCATGTTGATCGACAGCGTCGTGGCGACCGCGAACGCGATCGCCAGCGCTGCGATGGACAGCAATTCCGGTGACATCTTGCCTCCTTGAACGTCACTGCCGGCGGCTTCCTGCCAGGGCTGGCGGCGGCAGAGCCGGAGCGGTTCACTGTGGTCTAGCACACAAAGAGGCTGAGTGGCTAGACCACTTGAGGGCGGGGAAGGGGAGGTCAACCCTCGGGAACGGCGACGTAGCGGGCGAAACAGGCCCCGGAGGCGACACGGAAATCCGCCTCACCGGCGCCCCTGCGGCTGACCCCCGGGAAGGGCCGATCCGAACGGGATGTCATCACCTGAGGTCGGGAGTGCGGGGAGCGAGGGTCACGGGGTGGGTCTTGGCCTGGTGACGAGCTCCGCGGACAGTCGTGCGGCGCCGTCGAGCCGGATCACTTCGGCGTTCAGGTAGGGGGTACGGATGATCGTCTCTGCGAGCCGCGCGTACTCCTCGGGCCTCCCCAGGCGCCGGGGGAAGACGATGTCGCCCATCAGCGCCTGCTGGACCTGCGGTGAGGACAGGCGCGGTGTGGCGAAGGCGCCCGGTGCGATGGCGCAGACCCGGACACCGATCGGTGCCAGGTCGCGCGCCATGGGCAGCATCATCGCGACGACCGCGCCCTTCGCGGCGGCGTAGGGCACCATCGTGGCCTGGCCGTCGAAGGCGCTGATGGAGGCCGTCTGCACGATCACGCCGCGCTGCCCGTCGCCGTCCGGGGTGTTGGCGGCGAAGGAGGCCGCCGCCAGCCGGGCCAGATTGAAGGGACCGAGCACGTGCAGTTCGAGGTTCGCGCGCAGGACCTCTTTCGCCATCACCGACCCGTCGCGGCTCACCAGCCGCGGGCTGGGAATGACCACCCCCGTGGCGCTGACGGCGATGGAGAACACGCCGAGCGATCGGGCGGCGGAAATGGCGGCGGCCACCGCGTCGTCGTCATTGCTGTCGCCCGCGACGGCGGTCACCCGGTCGCCCACCTCGGCGACCTCGGCGACCTCGGCGACGAGCGCGGCGGCCCGCTCCTCATCAGGATCGAGCACGACGACGCCGACGCCCTGCGCCGCGAGCCGGCGGACGGTCGCACCGCCAAGTCCGCCCGCACCTCCGGCAACGATGGCGGAGCGACCTGAGAGCTCCATGACGTCATCCTCCTGGTGCCGATATGCGACAGCCGATGTGGTGCGGCAAGCGGGCCCGAGGAATGAGGATTCCACCGCTCAGCGCCTCGTGATAACGAACCGATTTCCAGCGCGAGGAACAGCCCATTGCTTTGCGTTGACGAGTTTTATGCCAACCGGCCGTTCAGCCTTCTGAAAACAGGATGCTGAACAGTCGTGTAACAGCCTGAAAATTAACACCCGCCGCGCATGCGTGTCAACACAGGATCTCCGACGACCCGGCATCATTTCGCGCTTGCTTGTCCGGCAGGGCGTGCCGGCACTTCGGAGCCACCCCCGCCGCGGCGCACGGTCCCGCCCATCAGCGGACGGGCCCGCCCGATCGCGTCGGCCGCCGCCGAGACCCGGTCGCCCCCGAAGGCCGCGCGGGGTGGTCGTCGGCGATGAGTACCCGGATCACGGCGGCCCCACGGTGATCGCGTGGACCCGGACGCGGACGGCGATGCCCTCGCCGAGCGCGCTCTCGATCTCCAAGGCGCCGCCAACATCGCGGATCCGCTGCCGCATGCCCGTGCGCCGCCGACCGCAGCCGGACTCCATCGCCGAGGTGATCAACTAACCCACATACCCGTGCTCACAGTCGCGAGTCGAGCGCGGCGTCGGTGAGACGGTGCAGGAAGGAACGAAATCTGAGACAAGCCTCAGCATTGTCGCGGCCAATAGGGGGCCCATACTTTTGGAGAATGCCACCATTGATGAAACCATGTATACACCATATATGCATGCTGGACAAGATTTCGAGATCGGAACTATTGATCAGCGGAGGACCGAATACTTCGAGTATGCGCCGAGTAAATGGCCGTTGCAGACGTTCGTCCAACTCGGCCATGTCCGCAGCGTCCGCCAGCCCTCGATACTGCCAGACCGTCATTTCCAGGGGATTGTCGAAGATATAGTCCAGCAGCCGATCCAGTAGCCGGTGCACACCGGCCGCATCCGAGGTGAAGTCCTTCATGACGTCATCGATCACGGCGTTGAGAGATTGGAAGAAATCCTCCACAATGGCCAGGTACAGGCCTGTGCGCCCGCCCGCGTTTCGCACTTCCTCCACACTCACCCCCGCAGCAGTGGCGATCGACTCGCTGGTGGTGCCGTCATACCCGAGGCTTGCGAACAATCGAAGTGCCGCTGACCTCACCGGCTCGGGTGCGCTCTCGGTCGCCTCTCCCTGGGACATAATCATCAGCATAGAACGAACACTCCGATACCCTTCCATTGATTTCGTCAAATAATTTTGGAGTGTATTTCACTCCGATTTTGGGTGGCGACAGTGCGCCTTTTCGGCAACGGTGTGAGGACCGCTGTCTGCGGCATGTTCCGCAGGGGCTCAGGTCACCAGGCCTCTTCGGTAGGCGTAGACCACCGCTTGCACGCGGTCGCGCAGGTCTAGCTTGGTGAGGATGCGCGACACGTACGTCTTGACGGTCTCCTGGCTGATCACCAGTGCCGCGGCGATCTCGCTGTTGGACAGGCCGTCGGCGATCAGGCGCAGGACCTCCAGTTCGCGCGGGGTCAGCGGAACGTCGCCGGGCGTGTCCTCGGCGGGACGAATGCGTGCGGCGTACTTGCCGACGAGCTGCCGTGTCACCTCGGGCGCCAGCAGCGCGGCGCCGCTCGCGACGGTGCGGATGCCGTGCAGCAGTTGCGCCGGTGGGGCGTCCTTGAGCAGGAACCCGCTGGCCCCCGCGCGCAGCGCCTCGTACACGTACTCGTCCAGGTTGAACGTCGTCACCACGAGCACCTTGATCGGGTGCGCCACCCCGGCACCGGCCAGCAGGCGGGTGGCCTCGATGCCGTCGAGCACCGGCATCCGCACGTCCATCACCACGATGTCGGGATTCAGCCGGCGGGCCAGATCGACCGCGGCGCGCCCGTCCCCGCACTCGCCCACCACCTCCAGGTCGGGCTGCGCACCGATGATCGTCGCGAAACCGGTGCGGATCAGCGCCTGGTCGTCGCAGACCAGAACGCGGACCGGCGCGCTCACGACGGGCTCCCCGCCGGGATGCGCGCCCGCACGACGAAGCCGTCGCCCGCCTGCCGGTCGGCGCTGAACTCGCCGCCCAGGGCCTCGACCCGTTCACGGAGCCCGGCCAGGCCCCGCCCGCTCCCGCCGGGAGAGCCGGTCCGCGAGCCGGAACCGTCGGTACTGACCACCACGCTGATCTCCCTTTCGCCATAGCGCACCTCGACCACGGTGCGGCTGCCGTGGGCGTACTTGAGGGCGTTCGTCAGGGCCTCCTGCACGACCCGATAGGCCACGAACTCGGCGCTGCCGGCCGACTCGACCGGCTCGCCCTCCTGAGTGAACTCCACCGGCTGCCCGGCCTGCCGTGTCTGTTCGACGAGGGCGCGCAGGTCACCGACCGACGGCGCCCTTCCGCCGGCCCCACCCGCGGTGTCGTGGTCGGGGTTGAGCAGGTCGAGCAGGTGCCGCAGGTCGGTGATGGCCCGCCGCCCGGTGTCGGTGACGGCGCCCAGCGTCGCATCGAGGCGGTCGGGCGTGGCGGTCAGGTAGCGTGCCGCCTCAGCCTGGACCACCATCGCCGTCACATGGTGGGTCACGACGTCGTGGAGTTCACGGGCGATGCGGGTGCGTTCGGCGGCGCGGGTGGCCTCGGCCACCCGGCGGCGGCGTTCGGCCTCGGCGATGCGGGTCGAACGCCACCACGCCCCGATCCCCCACACCAGCACGCATGCCGCATAGAACGTCACGAAGCCGCCCGAGCTCTCACCCGAGCCGGGCCGGTCCAGCGCGAACGCCAGCGGCAGGTACACCACCGACAGCAGGACCATTGTGACGCGCCGGTGACGTTCCAGATGGGCGCCCGCGCTCATCAGCGCGATCGCCAGCCCGGTCCCCGCGAACGCGTGATAGCCGCGCAACTGGTCCACAGCGAAACCGACAAACACCAGCACCAGGCAGACGGCCGGCCACCGCCGGCGCACCGCCAGCGGCAGGCACTCCAGCGCGATCGCCACGACGGCCAGCGCGTCGAACGGGCGGTCCGGCAGGTCACCGACCTGTGTCCCGTAGCCGTGGAAGGCGGGCACCAGCGACCCCGCGGCCAGAAGCAGCGCGAGCGGGAGATCCCGGACCGTGACGTCCCACCGCCGCCACAGGTCCGGGACTCGCCGAAGATCGTTCACTGGGCGAGGGTAGCGGTCGCGACCGCCAGGACGAGGGCGAAAAGCGCCTTTCCCTCCGCCGCTCCCAGAGCCTGACCGCTGACGAAAGGGACCGGCGCGACGGCCACTGATTACTTCAACAAAACGCATGACAACTCCTTTGAGACCTTCGGGAGGCCCCGCGGCGACTGGGTTGGGGGGCGCCGCGGCTGCGTCCAGAACGCCCTATTGCGCATTTCACGGCCGCAGATCGTCACCGCTCGGTGGACGCTTGCCGGTAGCTCGCACCGGAGGGCCAGGACGCTGCGCAAGACCTCACGCAATGGTGGAGGTCGCACCGATCACGCTGGGAGCCACTGGACGGCCATACCAGCGGGCCATCTCGTGGCCGGGGCGCCCGTCGCGGCCGGTCAGCTCCTTCGTGCGAAGGACTCCATCCGAATGCGTGACGGCCTGTGCAGCGGGCCGAGATTCCTGCGACCGAAGGCGGGCAGTCTCGTCTCGTCCAGCCAGTCGGGAGCGGCTGGTGATCATGAAGGCAGGCCCTGCCTGATGACTTGTGGGGCGGCTTCACCTTCGGCGCCGTGACGACCACCCGGGTAACCGCCTGGGCGGTCGTAGGGCCCCGAGCACCGGCCGGGCATCGGGGATGACGACGACGGACATCCCCGCCTGCACGCGGCGGGGATGTCGCATCTCGTCCGGGCTCCGCCGACCGCACCCGACAGCGTGCTCAGACGTGGGGAGACGGCGCGATCGGCTGGTGACCTGACGATCACTTAGCGCGCGGCCTGCGCGGTGACGCGCTGAATGGCCTGGACGGCGACATCAGGCTGGTCGACGTAGATGTAGTGCCCGCTCTTCGCGGCGGTGCTCAGCTTGCTGCGGCCGGACAGCGCGAGCCACTTGCGCTGGCCTGCGGACCATGCCCGCTCCAGGCTCGGCCCGTACTCGGGGATGGCCGCGAGGTATTGCTTCCCGTGCTGGATCACCTCTACCGGGATGTTCCCGGCGGAGCGGACCTTCCCGTCGGCGATGACGAGCTTCTCCGGGTTCTGCCCCTGGAAGATCGCGAGGTTCTGTGCGCGCACCTGGGCCCCGGGACCCGTGGCGGACTCGGGGATCGCCCTGGTGATGTCGTCGGCCATGGTCGGTGAGGTCGTGTCCAGCAGGACCAGCCCCTTGACCCTGTCCTGGTGGTCGGGGGCGTACCGGGCGGCGATCAGCCCGCCCAGCGAGTGCCCGGCCAGGACGACCGGGCCGTCACCGGCGATCCGGTCGAGCAGCCCGGTCAGGATCTTCCCGCTGCCGGCGAAGTCCTGCGGCCCGTCCGGCTTGTCGCTCGCGCCCGCGCCGAGGCGGTCGTAGGAACAGACCCGGTTCTCCTTGCTCAGCGTCTTCTGGATGGCGGCCATCTTGTCCAGCCCGTCGCCCCCTCCATGCATCAGGACGATGACCGGCTTGCCCTTCGCCAGGGTGCCCGAACAGGACACGTTCACCGACTTACCGGCAATGTTGATCTTCTTGGTTCCAGAGAACGGGTCGGCACCGGCTTTCCGGGCGGTGGGGTTGGCGAACGGGTCCCAGTCCTCCACCGAGGTGTCCTTGCAGCCGGTGAGCCCGGCACCGGCCACCGCGCAGCACACTGCGATCACAGCGGACTTCTTGATCTTGCGGAACATCGTTCGTGCCCTCCGGTGAAGAATTGAAATAAAAGGCGCCAAGGTACCGACGCTTATGCCGCTGACGAATGCGGCCGCCGCGACGACGACCGGCCCTCCGACAGTTGCATAACAACTCCCTCGTGAGTTTCCGCGGCGATAGTGCCGCGGTCACATTGAGAACGTTATTGATTCAGCGGCCCTGGAATCATCACCGCGCGGTGGACACTCACAGGTAGCTCGGACGGGGGACAACCGTGCCGACGGCCCTCCAGCGCAGGGGCAGCTCGTCTGGCCGCAGTCCGCGATACCGCCACACCCGGCGAGACGAACTCATCAGCGGACCGCACCCGCTCGCGTGCAGGCGGTTGGGCCACGGGCCGGTGCCGTGTTCGCCCGCTGTTCCTCGTGTGATTGGTACGGAGCGGCGCGGAAATACGTGGTCGGTAGCCGGCCATGTCCCCGTGTGGTGCCGTGATCAGGGCAAGCCTCGGCCCGGCGCTTCTCACCGCGCAGTGGCCCCCGGACGCCGGCCAACCGTTGGGGTAGCCGGATCAGTTCGCGTCCGAGCCAGAGCCAGGCTCCGTGAGTTTGCCATGCAGCCTGGCTTTGGCCGTCTCCGGAGCGATCTTGGACGCGCCGGCCTGCACCTTGTTGCGGACCGAGCCCGCCACGACGTGCTCCTTGCCGGCCATGAGCGCCTCGAAGCCCTGCCGGGCCACCTGGGCGGGATCGTCCTTGTCGTCCATCTGGCCGAGCCGGGTGTCCTGCAGTCCGGCCCGTTCGAAGAAATCGGTGTCGGTGGGGCCCGGCAGCAGCGCGGTGACGGTCACGCCCGTTTCCCGCAGTTCATGCCGCAGCGCCTCCGAAAACGAGTACAGGAAGGCTTTGGACGCGGCATAGGTCGCCTGGAAGGGGCCAGGACCGGTCGCCGCGATCGAAGAGGTGAACAGCACGCGGCCCTCGCCGCGCGCGGCCATGTCCCGCAGCACGCGTTTGGCCAGATGGACGGCCGACCGGACGTTCAGGTCCATCAGCCGCAGTTCGTCCGCCAACTCGGTGTCACGGGCGAAATCACCGGACACGCCGACCCCCGCGTTGAACGCACCCGGTGCTTGTACGCAGCACGCAAAGCCGCCGAGGCCCATGGACGAAGCGCGCCGCGAGAGCGTGCACTGTGCGAGGTGGCGAGGCGGGTATCGGGTGGCTGCTAAATCTCGATGACCGAGCCGTCATCGGCGAGTTGGATTTCCAGATCGGCGCGGCGGGCGAGGACCTGCGGTCCGGCGTGGGTGAGCAGGAGCCGCGCGCACCGCAGCCGGTCGCGGTTGGCGATCAGGTCGGGAAGGTGCAGGTGGTAGGGCACGGCGCGCTCCATGGTGTAGGCCTCGCAGATGAGCAGGTCTGCGCCGTCGGCCACGTCGACGAGGGTGTCGGTCCAGGCGGTGTCGCCGCTGTAGGCGATCGTCTTGGCGGCGATGGCGACGCGCAGCGCGAGCGCGGGCGCACCCGCCTGGTGGTCGACGCCGAACGCTTGGATGTGGTGGCCGTCGACGCTGGCCGTGGAGCCGGGCGGCAGTTCGTGAAGCTGAACCGGGAAGCGCCTTGTCACCGACGTGGAGCCGGGGAAGAACACCTCCATCGCCCGTTCCAGGCGTTCGGCCAGGCCAGGCGGCCCCACCAGGTGCAGTGGCCGGACGCGCCGCCGGAACTGGCCGTCCAGGATCAGGAACGGCAGCCCGCCGAAGTGGTCGCCGTGGAGATGGGAGATGGCCACGACGGACACGTCGTTGGGCTCGACCCCGCCGCGTTTGAGGCCGGTCAGGGCGGTAGCGCCGCAGTCGATCAGCAGCGACGCGTCGCGGTCCGGCGGCTGGACGTGCAGACAGGTCTGCAGGCGGCCGCCGCTGCCGAAGGCGTCACCGGCTCCGATCACGCTCACTGTCACGGCCGTACTCATGATCACTCCTCGCGGGCCGGGTTCGCCGGCGTCGTCGACTCAGAGCCGTACCGCGCGTGGCTCCTCCGAACCGTCCGCGGCGCGGCGGCGGGAGGCGCCGCGGTCGGCGTCCTGTGCGGGTGCGTCTTCGCCGGTGCGGCGTTTCACTCGGGGACGCGGCGCATCAGCAGCAGTGCGACGTCGTCCGCGGCCGGTTCGCGGCCGATGAGCGCTGCCATCACCGCGGCGCTGACGCGTTCGGGAGGCCCGGCGTACAGGGCTTGGCACAGGTGGACGATGCCGCTGTTGATGGAGCTGTCTCGCCGTTCCACCAGGCCATCGGTGTAGAAGCACAGCAGGGCGCCGGGGGGAAGCGAGACCGTCGCCGTCGGCCGGTGGAAATCCTCTCCCAGGCCGATCAGGACGCCGGGTTTCATCTCGACAGGGCGTGCCTCGGCGTCGGGCAGGGCCAGGACGGGAGGGAAATGCCCGGCCGAGGACACCACGATCCGTCCCTCTGCCGGGTCGTACACCCCGTACAAGACCGTTGCGGTCGCGTCGGGCTCGAAATGCTGCATCTTGCGGTCGAGCCTGCGCAGGACCTCGGCCGGGTCGTCGGTCTCCAAGGAGTACGCCCGGAGCGCGCTGCGCATCCGGCCCATCACCACCGCGGCCCCCAGGCCGTGTCCCGCCACGTCGCCCATCACGATGCCGATCCTGCCCGTGGGCAGCCGGAACACGTCGTACCAGTCCCCGCCGACGTGGGCCTTGCCGGGACGGTAGCGGGTGGCCAGCTCGACACCGGGGATGGCGGGCAGCGCGGACGGTATCAGGCTGCGCTGAAGTTCCAGGGCTCCGGCGCGTTCGGCCTGGCTGAGCAGCGAGCGCACTGAGATCGCGGCGCGCGCGGCCGCCAGTTGCAGGAACTCGGCCTCCTCGTCGGTGAAGCGGCGCGTTTCGAGCGTTCCGACGTGCAGGACGCCCACGAGCGTGCCGCCCGCGATGAGCGGAACGCCCAGGAGCGAGTGCAGGCCACGCTGGACCAGCAGGGGGTTGAACACGTCGGCGCTCGGCACATCCTGGATGAAGATCGGCCGCCGCTCGGCGGCGACGCGTCCGGCGAACCCCTGGCCCACCGGGACGTGCGCGCCCTGGCTGACCTCTTCCTCGATGCCCTTGGCCGCCGTCGCCACGAGATGCCGTGCCTGCCGGTCGAGGAGCAGCACGACGGCGGTGTCCACGTCGAGGATCTCCCGGACGCGGTCGAGCAGGGTGTCCAGGAGCTCGTCGACGTCCATGTGGGCGAGCGCCTCGTCGGTGACGGCTTGAATGTTCGCCAGTTTGCGAGCCAGATCGGCCGCGTCTCCAGCAGAACCTTCCATGCAGCAACCATATGCTCGGTTTCGGGCGGTCCATCACCTATCACCCCAGGTAGACCAAATGATCGCGAAAAGTTACCCCTGCCAGGCAGGCGGCGCCGCGACCCGGCGGTCCCGGACGGGTGAGCCCGGTCGGGCTCACCCGGGTGAGGATCGGTCTCAATGCCCCAGGTACCGGCTCCTATAGTCGCTTTGCGAACCAGGTGGTTATGGATCGCCGGTAGCCGTCGGGCATCTCCAGCCCCGGGATCTCCTCGGCGGTGAAGAGGCCGAGTTGCTTGTGCTCGTGGCTGACGACCGGCTCGATGTCCGGGGTGAGGACGGCGCAGCCGTAGGTGACGATCACGACGCGCTGCTCGGGCAGCGGTTGATAGATCCATGCGTCGAGGAGCGGCCCCGCCTTGACCGTCCAGCCGGTCTCTTCCCGGATCTCTCGTTCCACCGCGGCCTCGGGGCCGGCGTCGAAGAGTTCCAGGCGGCCTCCGGGCAGTTCCCACTCGTTGCGTTCGTTCTTCAGCAATGCCACGCGGCCGCCGTTCCCGACGGCGACGCCTTTGACGGAAACGGGCCACCTGGGGGGCGTCTTCATGGCAATTCTCCGTCCAGGACGCGAGCGCGGCGGACGCTCTCAACCGGATGATCGACCACGCGCTGTGCGGCTGACAAGACGGGGACGGGTGGTCCCGACGTCGCATCGGCCTTCCGGTTCAGCGGCTTTCAGGGGGTCGGGTATTGGACCAGCCACGTGGGGAGGGGTTCGCGGAAGCCGAGCCATTCGGGTGGGGGGCCGGTTCTGGTGGCGATGACGCCGCCCGCGATCGCGGCGGTGGTGTCCATGTCGCCGCCGACCGTGACGCAGGCGCGGACCCCGGCCTGGTAGTCGTCCAGGTGGCGGGCGGCGGCCCAGAGGGCGAACGGCACGGTGTCCTGGGCGGTGATCCGGGATCCGTTGCCCAGGACGTGCGCCGCCTGCTCCGGTGTCGCCTCCTTGAGGTCGCGGGCACGCTGGAGGCCCCGCCGGACGTAGGTGCCACGGGCGTGGTCGAGCGCCGCCTCGAACAGGGTCTCGGCGGTGGCGGTGGCGGCGAGGGAGGCCGCGACGGCGACGGCGACCGCGCCCGCGATCCCTTCGGTGTGGGCGTGGGTGATCTCGGCCTGGAGGGCGGCCTCGGCGGCGGCGCGTGCCGGGTCGCCCGCGAAGTAGGCGCCCAGGGGGGCGACGCGCATGGCGGCGCCGTTGCCGAACGAGCCGTTGCCGCCGAACGACTCGGCCGAGGCGGCCCGCCACGGGTGCCCGTCGCGGATGCGTTCGAGGAGTTCCAGCGCTCCGGCGCCGTAGCGGCGGCCGATGTCCATGCGGGTGGCGAACGCGGCGGCGAGGGCGTCCTGGTCGATGCGTCCGTGACGGTGCAGGCAGTCGGCGACCGAGCAGGCCATCTCGGTGTCGTCGCTCCACTCCCATGGCGGCGGGGGGAGATCCGCGGGGGTCAGGTGGCGGTTGGCGTGCAGGAAGAACTGGTCACCGAACGCGTCGCCGACCGAGAGGCCCGCCAGGGAGGCGTGCATGTGCGCGAGGTCGTCGTTCATGGCAAAGGGCCCTTCTCGTGATCACGCTGTCCCGGGGATGATCCTGCCGTTCGGGAACGCATGCCGCACCGGCGAACGGCACCCGATCGCGCCGGCGAGCTCACGATCCAGGACGTCCCGGTCGCCGGCTCCGGCTCGGCGGTCGCCTTTCTGCTGCCGCGCAGGGTCGCCGAACCCCGCCGGTCAGGGGTCGGGGTTCTGGACGGCGCCGGCGATGACCGTGGTCACCATCCTGCGGACGGCGTCGTCCTCGGGCGGGGGGCCGGTCCGGTCGGCGAACAGCAGGTGGCCGCCTCCGATCAGGGTGGGGGCGAGCATGTCGACGTCGGCGCCGGGCACGAGGCGGCCCAGGTCGCGCTCCGCGGCGAGATAGGAGGCGATCATGGCGGTGGCCTCGGCGAGGAGGGGGACGCCGGTCGGCCGGGTCCGGCGCAGCCGGGCGCGCAGTTCGTCCCGGAAGGTGATGAGGGGGACGATCGCCAGCGCGACCGACCCGAACAGGTCCGTCAGCGCGCCGGTGAGGTTGCCGGCGACGGTGCCGGTCCCGGCGGTGTCGCGCAGGGCGGCGGCCTGGGCGTCGAGGCGGGTGATGCGGTCCTCCACCAGTTCGGCGAGGAAGGCGTCGAAGTCGGCGAAGTGCCGGTGCAGGACGCCCTTGGCGCAGCCCGCCTCGGTGGTGACCGCGCGGCTGGTCAGCGCGCTCGGGCCGTCCCGGAGCAGGACGCGTTCGGCGGCGGCGAACAGCTGCTCGCGGACGTCGCGGATGTGCACCCCTGTCGGCACCGTGCGGACCTCCTTTACGAGTGGGCAAGTGCCCACTATGGTGGGCGCATGCCCACTCTACAGTCGCGTCCCCCCGAACCCGAGCCGCACCGCCACCGGCGGATGGCGGAGTCCTTCGGGGTGGACACCGAACGCTACGACCGCACCCGGCCCGCCTACCCCGACGCCCTGGTGGAGCGGATCGTCGCCGCAAGCCCCGGACGCGACGTGCTCGACGTCGGCTGCGGCACCGGCATCGCCGCCCGGCAGTTCCAGGCGGCCGGATGCGCCGTGCTCGGAGTCGAGCCCGACGCGCGGATGGCCGACCACGCACGGCGCGGCGGGCTCGAGGTCGAGGTGGCGACCTTCGAGGACTGGGACCCGGCGGGCCGGGAGTTCGACGCGGTCGTCGCCGGGACGGCCTGGCACTGGGTGGACCCGGTCGCGGGCGCGGCCAAGGCGGCGCGGGTGCTGCGCCCCGGCGGCCTGTTCGCGGCGTTCTGGCACGTGTTCCAGCTCCCGCCCGACGTGGCCGAGGCCTTCGCCACCGTCTACCGGCGGCTGGCGCCCGACTCGCCGCTCGACCTCCGGGCGGCGAAGGCCCCCCTGGACGCGTACCAGAAGATGACCGCCGTCGCCGCGGACGGGATCGGGAAGGCGGGCGGGTTCGGCGCCCCGGACCAATGGCGGTTCGACTGGGAGCGGACCTACACGCGCGAGGAATGGCTGGACCAGCTGCCCACGAGCGGTGCCCTCACCCGGCTGCCGCAGGAGAAGCTGGCGGAGATCCTGGAAGGCGTCGGGGACGCCATCGACGCGATCGGGGGCCGCTTCACCATGCCCTACAGCACGATGGCGCTCGTCGCCGCGGCCTCCCGCTGACGGGCACCGGCGGTCACGAAGGGATCGGGATGCGGACGGGAGGCAGGTCCGGACGGTCGCGGCGCCAGTCGCCGGACAGCAGCACGGCCAGCGTGTAGATGTGCCAGATCTGGTTCGTCCACGCCTTCGGCACGGCGGCGAAGTGCTCCTTGGCCTTCGCCTCGTCGACGATCTCGAACAGTTCCCGGGGCGCGCAGGCCACCTGGTCGCGCAGAATGGCCAGGAAGTCCGGACCGAACGACCTGCGCCAGTTGAACCCCGAGGTCCGGCCCCTGGGCACCAGCGGCGCACGCCGCCTCCAGGCCACCCACTCGGCCCGCCGGCGGGGCCCGTCGGCCTCGAAACGCCACCGCCTGCCCTCCGGCGGGACGTGGGCGAGCTCGGGCGCCAGCGTCTCGATCAGGCGGTGGACGACCTCCTCGCTCGCCCGCCACGAGGCGGGCAGAGCGAGGGCCTCCCGGACGGCGCGGTTGTCGAAGAACGGGTGGTAGTAGGGGTTGTTCATCAGCGTGGCGGTGTGCGCCCCCACGATCCAGCGACCGGAGCGGTAGAACAGGTAGAGCCGGTCGAGGACGCCGAAGCCGTCCTCCCGGGCCATCTCGTCCCAGGGACGGTGGTCCTCGGCGGCCCGCGCCTGGGCCGCCGGAGTGAGGAAGGCGGGCGCCGCCATGAAGACGGTCTTCACCCTCCGCCGGATCCCCTCGGGGCTCACATCCTCCTGGTCGTACAGGAAACCGCCGCGCAGCGTCTCCCCGCCCGACCCGGAGGTCTTCGGCGTGAGGGAATAGGGCTCCCAGCGGCCCACCCGCTCGTACGCCGACGTCATTCCCTCGCACATGCGGACGACGTCGTACGCCCTGAGGAAGGGGTGGCCGACGACGACGTCCTCGTTCTCTCCGGGGACGGTCAGGCGCACCTCGTGCTCGACGCGGAGCCGGCGGGCGATCCGCCTGGCGAGGACGACGTCGGGATCGTCGGCGAGGCCGTGGGTGATCGCCCTGATCGGGACGCCGGCGGCCTTGAGGACGGCGGCCATGAGGCGGCTGTCCCGCCCTCCCGACAGCGCCAGGTGGACCGGCTCGCGGTGGCGGGCCAGCGGAGCCGCTGCCACGACCAGGGCCTCGGCGAGGCGGCCGACCCGCTTGCGCGCCTGCCTGGCACCGGCCGGTGCCGGTGCCGCCCGCGGCAGGTCGCCCCGGCTGATCTCCAGCCGCCCGCCCCGCCGGACGGTCAGCTCGGACGCGGCGGGCAGCGCCCGGACCCCGGCGAACGGCGTCTCGTCGTTGGTGAAGAAGCCGTGCCGCACCATCGGCTGGAGGGCGAGGACGTCCAGGTCGGGGGACGGCCGCACGGACCCCGTCGCCGCCGCCCGGGCGACCAGGTGCACCAGCAGGGCACGGCTGCCGACGACGTGGACGCCGCCCGCCTCGGCGTGGTATACGGGGCAGACGCGGGCGATCGCGGTGGCGGCCTGGACCTCGTCATCGCCAGCGCGGAAGATCGAGAAGCAGCCGCCCAGGTGCTCGGCGACCGTCCCGATCCGGGCGGCGGCGAGCAGCCTCGGCTCGTCGGCGGCCGGGTCCCCCAGGTAGCCGCAGTAGCCCAGCACCCGCCCGTTCGCCCTGGTCAGCGGCTCGGGGACGAGCGCGTGGACGGGCTCGTTCGTCCAGGCCAGCAGGGCGACGCCGCCGTCGCCGGAGATCCACCGGCCGCCCCTGAGCCGGTCCGCGGGGACCGGTGCGGCCTCGGCGGCGGCGTGCTCCGCGGCTTCGAGGGCCGGGCGCGGGATCCGCTCCCCGCGGGCCGGCGCCACGATGGCGAGATAGATGCGCACAGTGACTGTCTCGCCACGGAAGGTCCGATCAAACCGCCGGACCGCCCTCCCGGGCGGGCTCCGGGCCGCCGTCCCGGGGTGCGGGCTCCGGGCCGCCCTGGTCCAGCCGGAACGGCGGGTAGCGGTCGGTCAACAGCAGCGCGTACGCGGCGACCCGCAGGCCCCACCGGTTCATGCCCATGACGAAGTCGAACAGCCCGTACGGGTAGCGCGCCGTGAACAGCAGCGCGATGGCCGCGAACAGGATCAGCAGGTTGATCAGCCCGGGGATCCACGCCGTCCACATGTAGTCACCGTCCCCGGTGCCGCTCGTCGACGCACCGGTGAAGATCGCCAGGATGAGGTAGTGCGGGATGGCCAGCAGCCACCACTTGACCAGGACGAGCCCGCGCGACAACCGCTCCGGGTACTCGATGTGCAGGCGGGCGGGGTAGTCCTCGACGTCCCTCAGCGCGAACGGCGGGTAGCGGTCGGTGGCCAGCGCGCTGTACCCGTAGACGGCGACGCGCCACGACCAGCGCAGCACGCCCAGCGTGAAGCCGAACATCCCGCGCGGATAGCGGCCGGTGAAAAGGATGGCGAAGAAGCTGATCACCGTGACGACCCAGACCGCGATCCAGAGAAAGAACAGCACGATGTAGTGCGGGATCAGCAGGAGCCATTTCACCAGCCACAGCCAGCGTGACACCGGTTCTTCGAGCCGGGCCTCGACCCGCACCGGCAGCGGTGGTCCGTCCATCTCTTCCTCCCTCGTGACAGCCGGCTCCGGGCCTCCCGGGAGGACGAGGCCGCGGTCCGCGATGATCTCGCGGCACGGCTTCTCCCGTATTCCCCCTGATCGCCCGCATAACCCGGCCGGTCCGCCGGGGTCCGAAGCGTCACGCCGGGTTGGGACGGGCGTCACCGCCCATTCGTCTCCGCAGGCCAGGGTCGGTGATCGCTCGGCCGGCGATCGCTGCCGGCCGCTACCGGGAGGGAACCCCCATGCCTCGCTCCGCGCGCGCTCTCGGCGTCGTGCTCGCCACACTCGTCCCGCTGGCGGCGTTCACGCTGGCCGCACCCGCCGCCTCCGCCGCACCCGCCGCCCCCGCGGCCCAGCCCGCGGTGGACGTGATCGCCCACCGCGGCTCGTCCGGCGCCGCCCCGGAGAACACCATCGCCGCCATCCGGCTGGCCATCGCGCACCGGTCCGACGTCGTGGAGAACGACATCCAGCGCACCAAGGACGGCGAGCTGGTGATCATGCACGACACCACGCTCGCCCGCACCACCGACGTCGAGCAGGTCTTCCCCGACCGCGCCCCCTGGAACGTCCGCGACTTCACCCTCGCCGAGATCAAGCGGCTGGACGCGGGCTCGTGGTTCGCCGCCGAATTCAAGGGCGAGCGGGTGCCCACGCTCGCCGAGTGGGTGAACGCCGTCGGGCGCAACGCCGGCATGCTGCTCGAGCCGAAGGCGCCCGAGCTCTACCCGGGCATCGAGACCGAGCTGGACAAGGAGCTGCGCTCGCTCCCGGTGTTCAACCAGGCGCTCAAGCGCGGCCGCGTCGTCGTCCAGTCGTTCAACCACCCGTGGCTGCGCGCCTACAAGGACCTCGCCCCGGACGTGCCGGTCGGGCTGCTGTACGGCACCAAGCCGACCGAGGCGGACATCGCGGCCGCGTCGACGTGGGCGCAGCAGGTCAACCCGGCGCTGGGCGTGATCGACCAGGCCACCGTCGACCAGGTCCACGCGCGGCGCATGGAGATCCACGTGTGGACCGTCAACGCCGGGCAGGACATGCGCCGGGCGATCAACTGGAAGGTCGACGGCGTCATCACCAACTACCCGCAGGTGCTGCGCGACATCCTCCGGCGCGGCTGAACCCGCGGAGGCGCGCGGCGACGACCCGGCCGCGCGCCTCCGCAACGCGACCGCGACGCGACCGCGTCACGCACCGCCGGTGGCCCCGGGCGATTCCTCGCCCGGGGCCACCGGCGTTTCGCGACCGGGATGCAACCTCCGGGCGGCCCGGCCCTGTCCACTACACGTGAGCGACTCCACGTACCGGCCCCGCCCCTGCGGCGAGCCCGAACTGGCCGTGGTGATCCCGGCCTACAACGAAGAGCGGCGGCTGGGCCCGACGCTCGACAGGATCGGGCGGTACCTGCGCGCGTCGCCGATCAGCTGGGAGCTCGTCGTCGTCGACGACGGGTCCACCGACGCCACGGCCGGGCTGGTCCGGGACGCGCGCCGCGCGGACCACCGGATCCGCCTCATCCGGTCGGGCACCAACCGCGGCAAGGGCCACGCCGTCCGGACAGGGGTGCTCGCCTCACGCGGCCGGCAGGTGCTGTTCTCCGACGCCGACCTCGCCACCCCCATCGAGGAACTCGAGCGGCTACGGGCGGCGCTCGCCGCGGGCGCCGACGCGGCGATCGGGTCGCGGGCGGGTCGGGCGGCCGGCGTCCCGGTGGAGCGGAACGTCCCGCGCCGCGTGCTCGGGCAGGCGGGCAACCGGCTGATCCGGGCGCTGGCGACACCGGGCATCGCCGACACCCAGTGCGGCTTCAAGCTCTTCGACGGCGCCAAGGCCCGCCGGGCCTTCGGCTTCGCCACGATCGACGGCTGGGGCTTCGACATCGAGATTCTCTCCCTGTTCGCCCGGTCCGGCTGGACGATCGAGGAGGTGCCGGTCCGCTGGGCGCACCGGCCCGGCTCCAGGCTGCGGCCGGGCGCGTACCCCAGGGTGGTCGCCGAGCTACTCCGGGTCCGGCGTACGGTGCGGCCGGGGCGGGGCCGATGAGCGAGGCGCGCGTCTCCGAGCCGGCGGGCGGCGGGCCGGCGGGCGGCGGGCCAGAGGACGGCAGGCCGGAGGACGGCAGGCCGGAGGACGGCCCGGTTCCCGCGGCGCCCGCGAACCGCGGCGCGGAGCACGGCAGGGCCCGGGGGCTCGCGCTCGTGCCGGGCCGCGAATCCGTCGTCGAGGCGGCGGTCGCCGGGGGATTCCTGCTGGCGTCCGTCCTGGTGTACGCGCGGTTGTGGGCCGCCCCAGGCCGCCGCTACCTCGTCAACGGCGGGCAGGACCAGCACCAGTGGGAGTGGTTCTTCGCCGTGACGGCACGGGCGGTCTTCCACCTGGACAACCCGCTCTTCACCCACCTGCAGAACGCCCCGCTCGGCGTCAACCTCATGGGCAACACGGTGATGCTGGGCGTGTCGATCCCGCTCACCCCGATCACCCTGGCGTTCGGGCCGAGCGCGACATGGGCGGTCGTCCTGACCGGTGGGCTGGCCTCGACCGGGTTCGCCTGGTACTGGTTGCTCCACCGCCGGCTGGGCCGCTCCCGCCCGGCCGCCGGGATCGGCGGCGGGCTGTGCGCCTTCGCCCCGGCGGTCATCTCGCACGCGAACGCACACCCCAACTTCGTCGTCCTTGCCGTGCTCCCGCTGATCATCGACCGGCTGCTGGCGCTGTGGCGCGGGGAACGCCCGGTCCGGGACGGCGTGCTCCTCGGGCTGCTCGTCACGTACCAGATCTTCCTCGGTGAGGAGGCGCTGCTGCTGGCCGCGACCGGGCTGCTCATCTTCGGACTCGCGTACGCGGCGGCCCGGCCCGACGCCCTCCGCGCGGCGGCCCGCCCGCTGCTGACCGGGCTCGGTGTCGCCGCCGCGCTGTCGCTGGCGCTGACCATCCACCCGCTGCGCTGGCAGTTCACCGGGCCGCAGAGCTACCGGAGCCTCCTGCACGGCCCCTCCGGCAACGACCTGATGGCGTTCCCCGCGCTCGCCGAACGCTCCCTGGGCGGCCCCAGCGCGGTGGGCCCCGTCGCCGCGAGCACCACCGAGCAGAACGCCTTCTTCGGCTGGCCGCTGATCGTGCTGGTCGTCGTGCTGGTGATCTGGATGCGCCGGCGGGCGGCCGCGGTCGCGCTCGGCGTCGTCATCCTGCTGTCCGCCGTGCTCTCGCTCGGGCCGGAGATCGTCGTGCGCGGTGAGGAGACCGGGATCGGCGGACCGTGGAGGCTGCTGTCCAGGCTCCCGCTGTACGAATCGGTGCTCGAGTCGCGGATGGCCATGATCTGCGTGCCCGCCATGGCCATCCTGATCGCCACCGCCACCGACCAGGTGACGGGGGTGGCGAGGGCGGCGCCGTGGCGGGCGGCGCCGCTGCGGCTGGTCTGGGGGATCGTGCTCGTCCAGGCGCTGCTGCCCATCGCCCCGCGACCGCTGCTCGCCGAGGACCGTCCCGCGACGCCGCCGTTCTTCACCGAGGGCCACTGGCGCGCGTACGTGGGCGCGGGCCGCTCGGTGCTCATGGTGCCGCCACCGGACGCGGCGGACGCCGCCGCGCTGCGCTGGCAGGTCGACGCGGGGCTGGGGTTCCGGATCGTGGAAGGGTACTTCGTCGGCCCGTACGGTCCCGGCCGCACGGGCGTCTACGGCGCGGTCCCGCGGCCCACCGCGTCGCTGCTGCGCGAGGTGGCCGAGTCGGGCCGCATCCCGGCGCTCACCGGGGCCGAGCGTGCCACGGCCCGCGCGGACCTGGGGTTCTGGCGGGTGGACGCGGTCGTGCTCGGGGGGCATCCCCGGCGGGAGGCGCTGCGCACCACGGTCGACGGGCTGCTGGGGCCGGGCCGGGAGGTCGGCGGCGTCCGGGTGTGGGACGTACGGCACATCGCGGCGCGGCCGCCCGCGCGGAAGGGCACCGGGTGAGAACGCGGACGGCGAATCCGCCGGTACCCCCTTGGCGGACCTCCCCCCGTCCCGTACAAGAGGTCGGGGCACCAGGGAGGCGGCTGATGAGGGCAGCGGAGGAAGAGGACTTCGTCGCGTACGTGACCGCGCACCTGCCCCGTCTCCGGCGGATCGCGTATTACCTCTGCAAGGACGCCCACCGCGCGGATGACGTGGTCCAGATGACCCTGACCCGCCTCTACACCCATTGGAGGCGTGCGCAGCAGGCGAACAATCTGGACCGCTACGTTGAGAAGATGCTCGTCCGGTGCTTCCTGAACGACCAGCAACTGGGCTGGTGGTCCCGGGTGAGGCTGTCGGGGGCGCCCAAGGACACGCCTGCGCAGGCGCCCGCACCGCCGGGCCCGGACGTGGAGACGCGGACCGTGGTGCACACCGCACTCGCGCGGCTCCCTCCCAAGCAGCGGGCCGTCCTGGTGTTGCGTTTCCTGTGCGACCTGTCGGTCGCCGAGACCGCCGAGATCCTCCGGTGCTCCACCGGCAACGTCAAAAGCCAGACCTCGCGGGGCCTGGCCACGCTGCGCGGGCTGCTGGGCGAGCACATGCCGGCCATCCTCAGGGGGGAGTGAACCGTGGACCGCGAAGAGGAGGACGCGCGGCGGCTGCTCGCGCCCCTGCGGAACACCGGACCGGACACCGCGCCCCGGGTCGACATCGCGGAGGCCGTGCGGGTCGGCCGCCGCCGGTCGCGCCACCGCCGGATCGCGGGCGCCGGCTCCGTCGTGGTCGTGGTGGCCGCGGTCGCCGTCGCCACCACGCTGCTGGGGCGGACGATGCCGTCCGACGACGTGCGCCCGGTCGCGCCGCCCAGCCAGTTCGACCCCACCCGCCAGCACTTCCGGGTCGGGTCGGCCGGGGGTTTCACACCCGACGACTACGAGACCGGGCGCTACCGGCAGCGTGCCCACCTGCGGCTCACCGACCGGGACGGCCCCCGCCGCGCCGACGGGCTGGTCACGATGTTCCCGCGGGACCGGCTGGTCGACCGCGACGGGCGCCACTGGGCCCCGTCCGGGACGAGGGCACCGGACGTCAACGGCCGCCGGGCGTTCTGGCCGGACCGTCCCGTGATCCGTCCGGGCGCGGTCGAGGTGGCCTGGGAATGGGCGCCCGGCGCGTGGGCGTTCGCGTCGGTGAGCGGCGGCGGTGCCGACCGCACGGTGGCGCACCGCGTCGCGCAGAGTGTGCTGCCGGACGGGCGCACCGTGGTCAGGGCACCCGTCACCGCGCCCGCGTCGATGCTGGGCGAACGGAACCGGCTGATCGGCACGGTCGCCTCGGCGCCCACCCCCGGAACCCGCCCGCGGGTGGCGCTCCGTTACGGGCGGCAGGACCCGCCGGCCCGGATCCGAGCCCCCGAACCCGGGTGGATCGCGATCGGGGTCGAGCGGCCGGAGCCGGACCTGCGGACCGGCACGACCGTGGGGGGCCGTCCCGCGGCCGTGACCGACACCAGGGTCACCGTCCGGGAGGGCTCGGACGCGGCGCTCTTCGCCGAGGCCGGCGACGCTGCCACGCTCGCCGCCTTCGGCGGGGACCGGCGTCTGCGCGACCTGGCCGCCGCCGTGACGATGGTGCCCGGGGCCCCCTGGCCACCGCCATCACCGACCCCCTCCGCAAGCCCCCCGGGCTGAGGGTGCGCGCAGGGCGGCGCCGCGGCCCGGTCAGAGGTCGCCGATCAGGGGTCGCCGATCAGGGGGCGGTCCTCCCTGGCCTGCTCGTAGGCACGGTCGTGGATCCGCAACGCCTCCTTGAGCGCCGCGTCCAAGGCGCTGAGCCGTTCGTCGATCTCATCCATGACGCGCTGCGCGTGCCGCAGGCCGGACGCCTTGGTCAGCGAGCCCATCGCCAGCCCCTCGACGAGCGCGCGCTCCGCGTCACGGTGCAGCGTCAGGGACGGCAGGCGCCGCCCCGCCTCCTCGCGCAACTCCTCGTGCTCGGCGCCCAGCCGTTCCAGCTCGGCCTGCTCCGCCTTGAGCCGGGCGCGCAGCGACTCCACGTCCGCCTCCGTCCGGGCGGCCTCGTCGATCGCACGCGCGACCTCCTCCCGCAGCCCCGACAGCTCGGCGGCCGACACCGCCTGCAGCTCCCGGACCGCCCGGCCCAGCCGCTGCTCCTCCTCCGCGACCTGCGCGAGCTCCGCCCGGCGCCGGTCCATCAGCGCGTGCTGGTCGCGGAGCGTCTCCAGCCCGGCGCCCAGCGCCTCCAGGCGGCGCAGCTCGTCCAGCTCGGCGCCGAGCCGTTCGCGCAGCGCGGCCTTGCGGCGCAGCTCCTCGACGAGCGGCCGGATGCGGTCGAGCTCGGCCAGCCGCTGGGCGACCTCCGCCTCCCGCTCCTGGAGCTCCTCGTGCCACTCCTCCAGCTTCCTGCGGCGGGTGCCGCCCAGGTCGGCGGTGTCGGCCAGCTCCGGGACGAGCCGCAGCAGCTCCGGCAGCCGGCGCAGCGCCGCCGACAGATCCGTCACGAACGCGTACGCGGCGGCGTCGTCGTCGGGCGGGACGGCCCGGGCGGCCCCGACCAGCTCGTCCACGGCCCGCCCCAGCGAGGCGAACAACTCCTCGGCGCTCAAGCTGTGTCCTCCCTGGGGGCGGTCCCCCAGACCCCCCGAACGGCTCCGCCGCTCATGCTGTGTCCTCCCTGGGGGCGGTCCCCCAGACCCCCCGAACGGCTCCGCCGCTCATGCTGTGTCCTCCCTGGGGGCGCTCCCCCAGACCCCCCGAACGGCTCCGCCGCTCATGAGGGCTCCCAGTCGTCCAGTGGTACCAGCGTGGGCTCGGCGCCGGCGATCAGCGGGCTGAACAGCAGCAGCGCCGACCCGTTGACGGTCGATCTGAGGCCGATCCGGCAGGCGACGTCGTTGCGCACGGGGATCGTGCCGGGCGCGCCGTCGACGGTGAGCGCGAGCCGTCCCTCCGCGGCGTGCAGCACGGTGCCCGGCCCGTCCCCCGCGCGGCTGACCAGCAGGGGTTCGCGGCCGAGGGCCGCGAAGTTCCCCGGGCCCGGGACCAGTTCCACGTCGGCCGTCTCCAGCAGGCCGTTCCGCACCCGGTGGACGGGCAGGCGGATGTCGACGCGCCCGGGGCGAGCCATGCCGAACGTCCCGCGCTCCAGCAGTTCGGCGCCGCGGACGGACGCGTCGGGGCCGAGCCGCGGCGCGGGCCCCGGCAGCGCCCTTTCCACCAGGGGGAACTCGCCGAACCCGCCGCTGACGACGATCCGGTCGTAGGACCAGGCCAGCCCCCGGATCCGCTCGCCCAGCAGTTCCGCCAGCGGCCCGAACCGCTCGATGAGCAGGCCGGCGCTGAACTCGACGCCGTCGATGATGTAGACGGGGTCGTCCAGGTAGCCGTCGGAGGCCCGGGACAGCACGGCGCGCGCCCTGGCGGCCTTGGCGGCCTGCACCTCGGCGAACCGGCCCCGCACCTGGCCGGGCTGGCCCGCCGTCACGGCCTGCGCGTACGCGCCGCCGCCCGCGCGCGGCTCGAACTCGGTCGCCAGCAGCTCGATCACCGGGCCGTCCACCCGGCACAGCCCGAAGGCCGCCCCCGACCAGCCCAGGTCGCAGACGAGGTAGACGCCGGCGCCGTGGTCGCGCGCGGCGAGCGCGGCCACCGCCGGGGACCTGCCGTACCAGGTGACGTCGGGGAACGGCGCGAGCTCGTGCCGGAACGCCTCCAGCTGGACCACGCCCCGGCGGTCGCCGTCCAGCCACCGGTCCGGCACCACCATCGCCAGCGGCCCGGCCGGGACGCCGGCGCGCGCCAGCCGTTCGGCCAGGACCGCCGCGAAACCGCCGGCGGGGGTCGGGTACACCTCCGGGTCGCGCGCCCCGGGCAGGAGGAGCCGGGTCCACAGGGCGCCGCACTCGGCCACGGGCTTGTGCATCCGCTACCCCCTGCGGAAGCCGCGGCGCTTGCCGTGCATGTCGCGGATCCATCCGGCCGCCGCGTTGAGCGCCTCCTTGGCCCGGCCCGTCACCTCCACGTCGGTGTAGTCCGGCGGCACGGTCGAGCTGACCTCGACCAGCGCGAGCTGGAACCACAGCTCTTCCTCGGCCTGCGCCGCGACGGCGTTGCGGAAGCCGTTCGCCACGCCGTACTCGTAGCCCTGGGACAGCGCCTTGGCCATCTCGACGGCCTTGTTGCCCGCCTCCATGCGGGACATGCCCAGCTGGACGAGCTGCCGCCGGGTCTCGGTGACGACCTCCAGCATGACCTCGCCGGTGGGCCGCGCCTCCGACTGCGCGATCCAGGTCAGGACCTGCCTGGGAGGGGTCCCCTGCCGGATCGACTCGGCGGCGAGCCGGCCGATCACCTCGGCGCGCGCGCCGCGGGGCAGCGCCGTCAGACTCGTCATGTACTGCTCCTCCACGACCCGGAGATAATCCCTAGCGATCTTCCGCCACCACCGCCGGAACTCGGGCAGCTCGGCCATCCACGGCCAGATCGCACGGCCGCGCACGACCGCGCGGGCCAGCTCGGACCAGTCTTGGCCCGGCACGTCGCACAGCGCCTCGACGACCTGGACGGCGGCCCGGCACTGCCGCTCGTCGGCGGCCCAGTTCGACCGGACGAGATGGTGGACCATGCCCGCCCGCGCGTTCGGCAGCGCCGGGCGCATCCACACCGAGCTAGCGCTGCGCCGGAACGCCTCCAGGTAGCCGTCCCAGTCCGGGCCGACGGCCGCCGCCAGGTGGGCGGGCGGGGCGCCGGCCCGCAGCAGCAGGACGTCCAGGACGGCCCGGTCCGCGCCGCGGTCCGGGACGAGCGCGGCGAGCCGGTCCGACCAGGCGAGGCGGGCGGCGGCGGGCAGCGAGACCTGCCATTCGAGGAACGGCTGGAGCACCCGGTCCAGCCGTCCGAGGTCGGTGGCCAGCCAGAGCAGCGCCGACACGCAGCCCTCGCCGTGCCGGGCGGCCCCCGCCAGATCGTCGGCGCCCAGGGGCCGGGCGGGCGCGTAGAGCAGGATCTGGAAGGGCCGCAGCAGCTCGCCGGGCACTTCCCGCCCCAGCATCTCCAGCCACTCCTCCAGCCGGGCCGACGCGTCGGCGTTCAGGGCGAGGATCAGGCGGCAGACGATCACAGGGTTGGCCTTGAGCGCGGCCAGCGTCTGGCGCCGGAGTTCCTGCCCCGCCGGGTCCGCCCAGCGGGCCACCAGCAGGGCCGCGGCCTCCACCCGGTCGTCACCGATGTCCAGGACCGCCGCCCCGTTCGGCGTCAGCAGCCGCGCAAGCAGAGCGTCCTCGATCTGCAGGCACGTGCCGATCTCCAGGCACGCGTTCGCGCCCCTGACGTCGGGTGCCTCGCTCCACAGCAGGCCTTGGGCCCTGCCCAGCAGGGTCGTCCAGATCTCGGTCAGCGCGGCCTTGGACGCGCTCTCCCTGATCGGCCGGCAGACCTTCTCGATGACGCCGGACGCGGGCGTGCCGCCGAGCCGGATCAGCTCGCACAGCAGGAACACGTGGTCCTGCGGGCGCGGCAGCTCCCGGTGGCGTCCGGTGTCGAAGAGCCTGCGCAGTTCCTCGGCCTCGGCGGCGCCGTCGCGGGCCCGCTGGAGCACGGTCCCGGGCCAGTCGAACCACTCCAGGACCTCGACGGCGCGGGCCGGCTCCTCCTCGGCGAGCGACTCGGTCTGCCTGCCCAGGAAGTCCAGCACCTCCAGCAGTCCCTTGCCGCGGTGGTCGAGCAGTTCGCCGAACTCCTTCAGGTAGGCGCCCGCGACCTTGGCCTCCGGCGGCGGGCCCTGCACCGGCTCGGCCCGCCAGTCCAGGTCGTAGCCCTGCCCGCGGGAGTGCCGGGCGAACGCGAGCTGGATGTACGGGCTGCCGCCCCGGAACCAGGTCGAGGCGGTGAAGCGGGTCCGCCATCCGAACGGCAGCAGCGCCGCGACCGCGTCCAGGAACCGGAGCCGCTCGTCGACGTCCAGCCTGCTCCCGCCCGTGATCGTCACCGGTCCTTCGAGCAGCATCGCCGCCGCGACGACGGCCCGCTGGAACCAGCCCTCGCGCCGCAGGTCGCGCTCGAGTTCCTCGGGGGCGTACCCGGCGACCTCCACGCCGTCCGGGTCGAAGCCGCCGGGGCGCAGGCGGTCGACCGCGCTCGCCAGCTCGCGGTACGACACCGGCGCCTCGGAGAACTGGGGGTAGGGGAAGCAGCCGTACAGGGTCTCGGCGATCGGCCGCCCGGCCCCGTCGGCGTCGCCCGTCCAGGACTGCACCGACACGCCGAGGTAGCTGTGGTGGTCGTCCTGGACCTCGCTCAGGGTGATCCAGGGCAGCGCCTCCTCCCCGGTCTTCTCGGGCGGCGGGTTGCCCAGGGCGTACCGGTCGAGGATCGCGGCATAGTCGGCGGCGGAGAACGCTCCCCCGCACTCCAGGACCGCGTAGTCCTGGAAGCTGCGCGGCGCCTTGCCGTGGCGCGCCCAGCCGGCGGTCACCCTCGCCACGCGGCCACCCCCCTTCTCACGACGGCTCTCACGACGGCTCGGTCAGACTCCGTACCAGCCACATGATGGGCTCCAGCACGTTGATCGGGTGGACCTTGCCCTTGAGGTGCATCGTGTCAGTACCGTCCGGGTGGCTGCGCTTGACCAGGTTGCTGTAGTTGTCCTCGTCGAACCGCCCGGTGTCGGGGTCCAGGTAGAAGCCCACCGCCGAGGTGACGAAGTAGCGGGTCCGCTCCGGCGCGAAGTGCTGCCGGATCTCCCGGCGGACCGCGTCGGCGTTGCTGACCTTGTCGGCCCGGCACAGCTCCTCGAAGAACATCTCGGCCAGGTCCTCGTGCACGGTGGGGAAGAGGTGCTCGGGGTGGGAGATCGACTCGAAGCCGCCCTTCCGGGCGATGTCGCGCACCCAGTAGTGGTCGTACTTGGTGATGCAGACGGCGAGGTGGTGCGGCAGGTAGTGGTCGCGCGGGTGCGCCGGAGCCCGCTGGCTGATCTCCAGCACGGTCCGGTTGAAGAACTGGTAGGAGTCGGATGCCTCGCGCTCCCGCGTCGGGTCGAACAGGTAGACCAGGCCGCCGCAGGCGGCGAGGTGGTCGACCAGCCGTTCCCGCAGGTCGCCGCCGCGGTCCGGGGTGGATCCTCCGCCCGGGCCGCCGGTGGCGAACCGCGGGCCGCCGCCGGGGGTCGCCTTGGCCTCGCTCTCGGACGGCTGGCTGTCGAAAAGCCGCCCCGGCGGGTCGACGAAGTCCAGGTGGACGCGGGCGGGCACGGACACCTTCTTGGCCGGGAGGTACTTCTTGCGCTTCTCCTTGGTCTCCCGCATCCCGGTCAGCCGCCACGAGAGCGGTTCGAGGCCCTGCGTGGCGGAGGGGAACACCCGCTGCTCGGTGAGCTGGTGGGTGCTGTCGGCGAGGAAGGTGGTGGAGCGGGTGTCGACGCCGTCCAGCCGCCATCCGGTCTCGCCGATGCTCATCGCGGTGCGCAGCGCGGCGAGGAAGGTGGTCTTCCCGCTCTGCGGGGCTCCCCAGATCCCGATGTTGTTCCGGCCCGGCCCGGACTGCCCGGCGGGCGCGCCGTCGCCCGCCCCGGCGGTTCCGGAGGACTCCGAAGCCCCGGAGGAGCCCGAGGACCCCGAGGACCCGGAGAAGCGGGCGCGGCGGCGGGACGGCCCGGACGGCTCGGACGGCGGTCCGGACGGTCCGGACGGCTCGGCTGGTCGTGTCATGCGTGGTCGCCTTTCAGGGGGAACGGAAGGCTCGGGGCCCCGGCCGGCACGAGCCGCAGTGCCTCGGCGAGCTCGCGCGGCCCCAGGTCCTCGACCACCGCGAGGTGGTCGGCGCCGAGTGCCCGCCAGGTGTCGTCGTCGGCGGAGGCCGCCTTGTCCAGGACGGCGACGAAGCGCACCCCGGAGCGGCGCAGCCGGTCGTAGGCGGCCTGCCAGTCATGCCTGCGCGGGCACGGCTGGGCCAGTTCCCGCCTGCGGTCCTGGCCCTGGCGGCGCGGATGCGGCGGGCGGCCGGCGACGACGAGCAGCGTGCGCGGCACGCCGACCGGCGGCATCCCGGGCGCCATCCCCGGCCCCGCCATCCCCGGACCCGCCATCCCCGGACCCGGTCCCGGCATGCCCGGCCAGGGCTCCGGGGCCCCGGGTCCCGGCATGCCCGGCCATGCCCCGGCGCGGCTCCGCGCGCTGCGCTCCTCCTCGATCCGCTGGACGATCTCCGCCAGCGCGTCCTCCAGCGGCGCGGCGTCGGCCTGCCAGGTGCCCGTCGCCGGCGGGAGCGCGGCGAACGCGGCGCGCGCCGCGTCCGGCTCGGTGATCCAGACGCCGTCGGTCACCGGGGCCTGCTCCTCGCCCAGTTCGAAGGAATGCTCGTAGTAGCCGTAGACCGCGACCCGCGCCCGGTCCGGCAGATCGGCGGCGATCAGCTCCAGCGTTCCCGCGACCAGGTCCTTCCGCTTGGCCGCGGCCTCGGGCGGGCCGCCCAGCTCCACCGCGCACATCAGCTCGGCGTACCCGGACGCGACGGCGCTCGCGCGGGTCTGCGCGTACAGCTCCTCCAGGGTGCGGGCCTCGACGCCGATGGCGGCGGGTTCGAGCCAGCGGACCCGGCCGGGGCCGTCCAGGACGGCCCGTACCGTGCTCGTGCCCCGCGGCAGGCCGGCCGACACGATCGACACGGGCTCGTGGTGCGAGCCGGGCGCGGGCCGTCCGCCGCCACCGGCGCCGACCACGACGGCGAGCGCGATGCCGTTGTCCGCGCCGCCAGGCCCCCGGGTGACGGTCGCCCGCGCCTCCTGGCCGGCCACGCTGCCCGCCGGGAACAGCGGGACGGCCACCGGGACCGGCCCCTCCGGCCGCGCCTCGGCGACGATCAGCGCGTACGGGGCGCGCAGCGGCTGCCGGGCGATCGCGCCCGGCAGCTCCTCCGCCACGGGCAGGACCGAGGTCGCGGCGCGGGCCGTGGGACGCATCCGCCGCAGCAGCTCGACGGCCTGCTCGGGCACCGTCCAGCCGGGCGCCGTGCAGACCAGCACGGTGGGCAGGTCGGCGCGGACGCGGGCGATCAGCTCCTTCAGCCATCCGCCCAGCGCCGCGGTGAGGGCCGCGCGGTCGACCCGGTGGAGCCCGCCCGCGAGCTGGAAGCCCAGCTCGTCCGGGTCGTCGGAGAGCATGGGCGCGAACTTGCGCCACGGGTGGTGCTCCCGGAACGGCCAGGGGTCGGCCGTGTCCAGGTCGCGGGCCCGGACGTACAGCAGGCTCAGCCCCGACGGATCGGCCTCGATCACCGCCAGCATGTCGTTCATCTCGCCGAGGGCCTCGGTGAGCGTCGCCTCCGCGCGCGGCCCGGCCGCGGCGTGCCCGCCGGCCTCGTACCCGCCAGCGTCGTACCCGCCGGCCTGGTGCCCGCCCGGCGGTTGCGGTGGCGGCCCCGCGGGCTGCACGAACTCCCCGCCGGGACGGGCGCCCTGCCGGCGGTTGCCGAGGGCGGCGTAGGCCCGCGTCCACTCGCCGACCTCGCCGTCGCCCTCCGGCCACGGGTTTCCGCCGCCACCGCCGCCGCCCGGATGCGCCCGGACGCCCACCCGCAGGGCCTCCTCCCGCGCCTGCGCCCACAGCCTCTCGCCGGGGACGCCCCGGACGAACCGCCGCGCCGCGTCCCCCACCCGCGCCGCCGCCCGCAGGTCGTACGACATCCGCGCCCCGGCCAGGCTCCGCTCGAAACCGTCCCGGTCGCCCGGACCGGGCATCCAGCCGGTGTGCAGCACCCAGCGGCAGCCGGGGTCGGCGCACCTCCCGGCCGCGTCCGCCTCCGCGACCGGCGACCCGCACACCGGGCAGGCCGGCTCACCAAAGCTCATCGGGCACATCCTCCGGCAGGTACGTCCGCAGTGTCGTGTCGTCGAGCACTTTTCCGAACACCCGCTCGCTGAGGGCGCCGAACATCTGCTCCTCCAGCTTGCGCACGCTCCGCGCGTTGCCGAACCCGTCGGACGCCTTGGCGCGCGCCAGCAGGTCCGCGGCCCTGCGCTCGGTGCCGTCGCCGAGCCGGAACCCGCGCCGGCCCACGTCCCTCCTCAGGATGGCCAGCAGTTCGGACGCGTCGTAGGCGGGGAACTCCAGGCGCCCGCCGAACCGCGAGCGCATCCCCTCGTTGGCGGCCAGGAACCGGTCCATGGGCTCGGAGTAGCCGGCCGCGATCACCACCAGGCGCCCGCGCCGGTTCTCCATGTGCTGGTTGATCGCGTTGATGGCCTCCCGGCCGTACGGGTCGGTGCGGCCGTCGTCGGAGGAGACCAGCGCGTACGCCTCGTCGATGAACAGCACGCCGCCGGACGCCCGCTCGAAGCATTCGGCGGTGAGCCTGGCGGTCTCGCCGAGGTAGCGCCCCACCAGGTCCTCCCGGCCCACCTCGACCAGATGCCCCTTGGTGAGCAGGCCGAGCCGGTGGAAGATCCGGGCGATCTCCCGCGCCACCGTCGTCTTGCCCGTCCCCGGCGGGCCCAGGAACAGCAGGTGCGGGGCGGTGACGCGCTCCTCGCCGAGCCGCCGGCTCAGGTCGATCTGCGCCACCAGGCGGCGCAGGGCGTTCTTCACCGACGCCAGGCCGATCATGTCCTCCAGCGGCCCGAACAGCTCCTCCGGGCTCGGCGGCGCGGGGTCCAGGAACATCCGGTGCCGCTCGGGCAGGTCCTCGACCGCCAGCGGCGCGGACCGGTCGTCGCGGACCCGCCTGGCCCAGCGCCGCCCGATCTCGTCGGCGAGGTTGCGCATGACGCGGGCGTTGCCGAACCGCGCGTCGCGCGCCCCGTGCAGGCCCTCGACGACCTTCCGCAGCGCGGCGCCGAACTCCTCGTCCCAGGTGTGCGGCGGATCCACCGACGCCAGCCGCGCCACCGCGATGTCGTGCAGGGTCGCCGGATCGTAGTCGCGGAAGTCGAGGTGGCCGGACTCGGGGAAGCGGTCGCGCAGCCCCTGGTTGGCGTCGAGGAAGCGGCGCATGTCGTCCCGGTAGCCGGCGACGACCACGACCAGCCGGCCCCGGTCGTTCTCCATCCGGGCCAGCAGCGTGTCGATCGCCTCCTTGCCGAAGCCGCGCTCGGCCTGCTCGCTCAGCATGTACGCCTCGTCGACGAACAGGACGCCGTCCAGCGCCTCGTTGACCACCGCGTCGGTCTTCAGCGCGGTGCCGCCGAGATGGTCGGCGACCAGGTCGCTCGCCTTGACGGCCCGGACGTGCCCGCGCCGCAGGACGCCCGCCTCGCGGAGGATCTCGCCGACGAGCATCGCGACCGTCGTCTTGCCGGTGCCCGGGTTCCCGGTGAACACCATGTGGTGCGCGGGGGGCTCGTCCCCGGCGGGCGGCTGCCAACGCAGCCCCGCCAGGTGCTCCTTGACCTGGTCGAGCCCGCGCAGTTCGGCGAGCCGCTGCCACACGTCGCCGGTCTTCACCGGGCCGGTGACCCAGCCGAGGTCGCGCAGGGCCTGGTGGCCCAGCGGCAGGCCGCGCTCGACCAGAACCCGCTCCAGCCGGTCCTCCCAGCGGCGCAGCGGCTCGTTCTCGGCTGCCATGGCCCGGACAACGCCCGGCAGCGCCGTCCAGTCCTCGATCTCCAGGCCCGCGCGGACCCGGGCGCGGTGCACCAGCCGGGTCAGCTCCTCCTCGCGCGGCGCCCCGACCAGGCCGGGACGCGGCGACCGGCGGGCCCGCTCGGCGCTCACCGCCGTCTGAAGCGCGGGGACGGCGTGGTCGGACTCGGTGGACCGTCCCACCGCCTCCAGGTCGTCGCGGGCGAAGACCAGCACGCACGCCTTCCGCACCCCCGGCCGGTAGTCGAACCAGCGTTCCAAGGACGACGCCAGGCCGCGCTGCGCCTCGCTGTGCCGCGCGATCACCTCGGCGTGCTCGAACACGACGGCGGTCGGCTGCGACGGGCCGTCCAGCAGGTGGTCGAGCATCTTGAGGGCGTGCGGGTCGCTCATGCCCATGCCGTCGCCGGGCGCGGGCCGCTCCGGCCGGGACGGCGCCGCGACGATCGCACGGCCCAGCGGCCCCTCGAACCCGGCGCTCATCTGCTCGCGCGACCGCCCCGCGTCGTCCGCGCCGCCAGGCGTCTCCGCCTCGTCCGCGCGCGGCGTGAGCCGTGACGGGGCGTCCCGGACCCTCAGCATGCCCCGCAGCGAGAAGAACACGATCCGGGCGAACCCGGCGTCGTGCAGCGTCTCCCACAGCGCCTCGGCCAGCCCGTACCGCCGGTAGGCCGGGTCCACGAAGGCGTCCTTCACGCCCGGCCCGTAGACGAGCAGGACGAACTCCCCTTCGCGCGCCGCTTCCCGCAGGGCCTCCAGCCGCTCAGGAACCATGGCCTTGCCGGCCCCTGTCGCGCACCCGCCCCTCGGCCGCCCGGCCTGCGGTCCGCTCCCGCCGGATCCGGTCGAGGTCCCGGTACGACCGGTCGGGCTCGCCGCCCTCGTCGACCGCCTCGCCCACGTCCAGCCCGTCGGCCCGCAGCGCCTCGCCGACCGCGCGCACGCGCTCGCGCCGCTCGTGGTCGGACGGCACGTTCTCGTACGACAGGATCCGGACCGTCATGTCCTCGTCGCCGTCCGGGGCGACCTCGACGACGATCTCACTGTCGTCGGGATGCCGGAGCTTGGCGAAGAACGCCGCGCGGAAGTCCTCGCCCGCGTACGTCGGCCGGTCGGACCCGGTGCCCACCTGGTACCCGTTGGCCCGCAACCGGGTCGCGATCCGGTGGGCGACGTTGACGCGGCGCTGCGAGGCGAACAGCCGCCCGGACGCCCGCTCCACCAGCTCGTCGAGACGCTCACCGTACTGCGGTGCGCGCGTCTCGACGATCTCGCGCAGCGCCTCGACCGTGCACGGGCTGCCGGGGTCGGCGACCTCGCCGGTCAGCCGCTCGATCTCGGCGCGTAGCTCCGTCAGGCCGCCGTCGGTCCAGAAGTCCACGTCAAGGGAGCCGCCCTCCAGCTCGCGCCCCTCCTCGTCGACCACCGGCCGGGTGGCGTTGGCGGCGACGCGGTCGGCGGCGGTCCGCAGCGCCGCCACGGCGAGGGCCTGCGCGGCGCGCCACTCCTGGTCCAGCCGCGCCACCTCGGCGCGCAGCTCGCTGAGGTCGAGGTAGACGTCCTGGACCTGGGTGAGGGCGAAGCCGGGCGCCTGCGACTCCAGGTTGGCGCGGGCGACGTCGAGCCGTACCCGCAGGCGGTCCAGCCGGCCGGGGGCGAACCGCTCGTGCGGCAGCTCGTCGCGGATCACGTCGTGGACGGTCACCGCGTCCTGGAACGTCGCCAGCGCCGCCTTGGCCGCCCGGTCGCTCTCGTCCCGCAGCTCGGTGACCCGGGAGTCCAGCGCCTTGATCTCGCGGCGGCGGGCCTCCCGCTCGCGGTCCAGCTCGGCGCGCAGCTGCCGGCCCTGCTCGGCGATCGCCGCGTGCGCCTCGTCCCGGACCTCGCTCAGCCGCCGCGCCTGGGCGCGCAGCCGCTCGTCGGTGCGGCGCTCGAGGTCCTTGGTGTGCTCGCTGAGCTTCTTCAACTTCCCTTCGACGCGGTCCTGGCGGGCCGAGACCTGCGAGCGGACCCGGTCGAGCTCGGCCTGCATCCGGCGCCGCTCGTCGGCGAGGACGGTCGGGAGGTTGGCCTGCACCTGCGCGAGCTGCTGCCGGGCCCGCTGCGCGCGCCGCCACTCGCCCTCACCGACGGTGATCCTCTTCGCACCACTCATGAGGGCTCCTCCTCTCCCAGCGCGTGCCAGGCCTCCGCCACCGCCTTCGGCGGGACGCCCACCATCAGGGCCTCGTCCCCGCGCAGCCGGATCTCGGCGGTGCGCGGGCCGTTGTCGAAGGGGAAGTCCCGCAGCCTCCCGGTCAGGTGGTGGACCCGCTGGTTGGCGCTGCCGCGCAGGCCGCGGTCGTCGTTGCGGGAGTCCACGTAGCGGCCGTCGATCAGCACGTCCACCTCGCGCAGCAGCTCCTCGGGGCCGGGCCTGCCGCGCAGCTCCTCGATCCGGTGGCCGGTGAAGCAGACCAGGGACAGCGGGCGCCGCCGCCGCGCCGTCCGGATCAGCGCGGCCAGCGCGCCGGGCTGCGCCATCGGCTCGCCGCCGGAGAAGGTGAACCCCTCCACCTCCGGGTCGGCGAGCAGCTCGCCGGCCAGGTCGGCGACGTCCACGAGCCGGGCGGGACGGTCGGGGATCCAGTCCGGCGCCAGGCAGCCCCGGCACCGGAACGGGCATCCCTGCACCCAGACCACCGCGCGCCGGCCGGGGCCGAGGGCGCGGGTGGATCCGCAGGTCTCGGCCACGTTCAGCATCATCGGCGGCGCCTTCCGAACCACCGCCCGAACCAGCCGCGGTCGTCCCTGCGGTCGGGGTAGAACCTCAGGTCGTCGCGGGTGGTCCGGGCGTCGCCGACGCCGCTGCCGCCGTTGTTGTTGGAGCCGATGCCCCTGATGATGCGGGCCTGGATCGGCTCTCCGGGCGGCGGGGGCGGCCCCCACTGGCCCTTGCCGTCCTGGGGCTGCCCGCCCCAGCCGCCGCGGCCGTCCTGGCCGCCGGGCCCGCCGAGGCCGCCCGGCCGGCCTCCCTGGCCCTGGCCGCCCCACGGGTCGCGCCCGCTCTGGAGCGGACCGCCGCCGCCCCACGGGGCGCCCCCGTCGTAGGGCTGCTCGTAGTAGGGCCCGCCGTGGTCGCCCTGCGTCACCTGCCGCATCTGCTCGCGCTCCCAGCGTTCAAGCTCGGCCTGGTGGACGCGGGTCTCGGCCTCGATGGTCCGTTCGACGAGATCCTGGCGCATCTCGGCGCGGCGCCGTTCCAGCAGCTGCGAGTACGCGACGTGCTCGCTGTTCTCGCGCAGGCCGATGCCCTGCTGCTTGCGTATCTGGTCCTGGAGCAGCAGCCGGTCCTTGGCCCGGTGCCTGGCCACGGCGTCGTCGTACGCGCCGGGCGGGCCGAACAGCTGGAGGACCTTCACGATGATCGGCAGGCATTCCAGGACGGTGATGAACAGGAACAGCAGGAGCCTGGCCCACATGAGCTGGCTCTCGCCCTCCGACGCCCGCTCCAGCGCCTTGAGCCGGATCAGCAGGCCCCCGTTGTCGCTGTTGCGCGCCTCGAAGGCGGCCCGCCGCTCCTGCTGCCGGTCGCGCAGGGTCTTCAGCTCTCCCTGGACCCCGGGCAGCGCCCGCGCCGCCTGCGCCTGCACCACTTCCTTGTTCTGGGCGGCCTCCGTGCGCAGCGCCGTGGCCTTGTCCTCGATCTGCTTGTTGACCTGGTCGATCTGCCTGCGGAGGTCGTCTCTGCGCTTGTCGAACTTCTGGAAGCGCGGGCCGGAGCCGCTGCGCCCGCTCGTGGTGCCGTCGCAGCGCTCGCCGGTGAGCTCGCAGGTGGCCTTGTCGTCGTTGTCCTTGTACTCCTTCTCCAGCGCCGGGAGCGAGGCGCGCAGCTGCTTGATCTCCGGGTCGTCCTCGGGGTTCACCAGCCCGTTGCCGCTGCGCTGGGCCAGCAGCCTGGCCTCCTGGGCCTCCAGCTCCTTGATGCGCCTGCCGTCGGGGCCGTTGACCAGCTCCTGCTGGAACTCGCGGGACGCGTCCCCCTGGAGCTCCTTCACGGCGACCTCGACCTCGGCGTCGAACACCTGGAGCACCAGCGGCGTCGAGATGATCACGCCGAACAGCAGCGCCATGAGCACGCGGGGCACGGCCAGCATCAGGGTGTGCAGCTTGCGGTCGCTGCGCTGCAGGGAGACGACCAGCCAGCGGTCCAGGTTCAGGATGACCAGGAACCAGACCAGGGAGAGCAGGACCGCGGCCCAGACCGGCGCGCCCATCGCCATCCGCATGGCGAAGAACATCGAGAGGGTGGCGAGCCCCGCCGTGGTCAGGACGGCGCCGCCGATCCCGATGTACTTCGCGCGGTCGGTGGAGGCGTTCTTGAGAATCTGGGGGTCCGCGCCGGAAAGCCAGATCAGGGGATTCTTCATCGTTCCCGCCCGCGTCGACGAATCTCCTAGGGATAGACGCCGTTCGGGCATTTCAGGTTCGGGACCGCCGCGGAACAAACGGCCGAGCGAGAGCCTCCGGGCGCCGCCCTCGCGCGCGTCCCTCCGGTCCTCGGGCATGTCGGCCGAACGCGGCGGCGAACCGGGGCCTTGCGGAGGGAGGGGAGGGACGGGCGGGCGGCGGCCCGGCCCCTGAGACGGCTCATTCGGACGCGACACCATGGCCCCCCGGTATCCCGATCTCCCCAGCACCAGGGCGTTCCTGTATCCGCCCGCGCCAACGACTGGCACAGTAACCGATCCCTGCGGAACAAATCACCTTACCCCTGGCATGAGCTGAAGAAGCGTGATCCGACCGTGACGGTATGCATGCGCCCGGGAACGCCGGGAAACCCGCCCTGATCAGGGCGGCGTGTCGGAAAGGGCGGGCGCCGGGGCGGCGGCCGACCGGGCCGATTGCGGCATGCGATGATCAGGACGCGGATAAAGCGGGTGCGTTGGATCGGTGATTACGGGCCTGATTCAACGGGCCGGTCCGCGGACCCGGATTCGCCCAGGGACGGCGGGGCCGAACGGTAGCCGGGCGGGGTCGCCGAGAGGCCGATCGGGTTGCGGGTCAGGCGGGCCACCGTCCCGTCGCCGCGCGGAATCTCGACGATCGGGTCCAGGCCCAGCGATTCGGCCAGGTCGAAGGCCCCGGCGATGTCGTTGACCTGCCCGGCCGGCACGCGCTCCGCGGAGAGGGCCGGCACCCAGTCGGCGGCGGGCTTGGCGGCCAGGGCGTCCACCAGGGCGCCGCGCAGCTCGTCCCGGTGGGCGACCCGGGCGTCGTTGGTGCGGAAGCGGTCGTCGGCGGCCAGTTCCGGACGCCCGACCACCTGGGCGAGCGCGGCGAACTGGCGGTCGTTGCCGACGGCCACCACCAGGTCGCCGTCGCCGGTGGGCAGCAGCTCGTACGGCGCGACGCTGGGGTGGGCGTTGCCCATCCGCCCGGCGACCTGCCCGGCCAGGGTGTACGCCGAGCCCTGGTTGACGAGGGCGGCCAGCAGGCAGGACAGCAGGTTCACCTCGACCCGCTGGCCCTGGCCGGTGCGGTCGCGGTGCCGTACCGCCGCCAGGACGCCGACGCTCGCGAACAGCCCGCTGATCACGTCGACCAGGGCGACCCCGGCCTTCTGCGGCTCGCCGTCGGGCATGCCGGTGATGCTCATGAGGCCGCCGAGCGCCTGGATGAGCAGGTCGTAGCCGGGCAGCGCGGCCCCGGCGCCGAAGCCGGTGATCGAGCAGTAGACCAGGCCCGGGGAGGCGGCGCTGAGCGTCTCGTAGCCCAGGCCGAGGCGGTCCATCACGCCCGGCCGGAAGTTCTCCACGACGACGTCGGCGGTGGCGGCCAGCTCGCGGGCGCGGGCGGCGCCCTCGGGGGTGCGCAGGTCGAGGACGACGCTGTCCTTGTTGCGGTTGACGGACTGGTAGTAGGTGGCCTGCCCGGCGTCGTACGGGGGTCCCCAGGCACGGGTGTCGTCACCGGTGCCGGGGCGCTCGATCTTGGTCACCGTGGCGCCCAGGTCGGCGAGGATCATCGTCGCCAGCGGTCCGGCGAGGACGCGGGAGAAGTCGAGGATGCGGAGGTCGTCCAGGGCATGGGTCATGTGGGCGGCCCTTTGTCAGACTCGGGGATGATATGCGAGTATCGAGTTTAGATTTTCGAAGATTTCCCCGCAAACGAGAGGCGGCGACGGCGATGAGCGAGCGCGGCGACGGCGGCCGGGTCGAGCTGCGGCCCCACGACTTCCTGGACATCGACCACGCCCTGTCCGACGAGGAGCGCGACATCCGCGCCACCGTCCGGGCGTTCGTCGAGGACCGGGTGCTCCCGCACGCGGGCGACTGGTTCGAGGAGGCCCGCATCCCCCGCGAGCTGCCGCGCGAGCTGGGCAAGCTGGGCGTCCTCGGCATGCACCTGGAGGGGTACGGCTGCGCGGGCACCAGCGCCACCGCCTACGGGCTGGCCTGCCTGGAGCTGGAGGCGGGCGACAGCGGCGTGCGCAGCATGGTCTCGGTCCAGGGCTCGCTGGCGATGTACGCGATCTGGCGCTGGGGGTCGGAGGAGCAGAAGGCGCGCTGGCTGCCCGGGATGGCGGCCGGCGAGACCATCGGCTGCTTCGGCCTCACCGAGCCGGACGCGGGCTCCGACCCCGGCGCGATGCGCACCCGCGCCCGCCGCGACGGCGGCGACTGGGTCCTGGACGGCCGCAAGATGTGGATCACCAACGGGTCGATCGCCGACGTGGCCGTGGTCTGGGCCGCCACCGACGAGGGCGTGCGCGGCTTCCTCGTCCCGGCCGGCACCCCCGGCTTCACCGCCCCCGAGATCCACAAGAAGCTGTCGCTGCGCGCCTCGGTGACCTCGGAGCTGGTGCTGGACGGCGTCCGGCTGCCCGGCGACGCCGTCCTGCCCGAGGTGTCCTCGCTGCGCGGCCCGCTGTCCTGCCTGAACGAGGCCCGCTACGGCATCGTCTGGGGCGCCGCCGGCGCCGCCCGGGCCTGCTTCGAGACCGCGCTGCGGTACTCCATGGAGCGCACCGCGTTCGGCCGCCCGATCGGCGCCACGCAGATCCAGCAGCAGAAGCTGGCGCACATGGCGCTGGAGGTCAACCGGGCCACCCTGACGGCCCTGCACCTCGGCCGGCTGAAGGACGCGGGGCGGCTGCGTCCCGAGCAGATCAGCATGGGCAAGCTCGGCAACGTCAACGCCGCGCTCGACGTCGCCCGCACCGCCCGCCAGATGCTCGGCGCGAACGGGATCTCGCTGGAGTACCCGGTCATCCGGCACATGACCAACCTGGAGTCGGTCGTGACCTACGAGGGCACGGCGGACGTCCACGCCCTGGTCATCGGCGGCGCCCTGACCGGGGTCCAGGCCTTCCGCTGATTCGGCTGACTCGGTAAGGGGAGGGCTATGCTCTCGCCGGTGAACGGTCCACAGTCCTCGGTGCCCACGGCCCAGCAGCATGCCGTCGACTCGCTGCGGCGCCTCATGGTGTCGGGCGCGCTGCGTCCCGGGCAGCGGGTCAACCAGGAGGACGTGGCCGCGCAGGCCGGGCTCAGCGTCGCGCCGGTGCGCGAGGCGCTGCGCGTGCTGGAGCAGGAGGGCCAGCTCACCTACCGTCCCCGGCGCGGCTACTTCGTCACCGAGCTGCAGTTCGAGGACCTGCGCGAGATCTACGAGCTGCGCAGGGTCCTGGAGGAGCGGGCGGCCCGGCACGCGCTGCCGCTGATGGACGCCGAGGCGCTGGACCGCGTCGTCGAGGCGGGCCGCGCCTGCGCCGAGGCGGCCGAGGCGGGCGACGTGGCCACCGAGTTGGCGGCCAACCGCGTCTTCCACTTCGCGATCATGGAGGCGCCGGGGCAGCCGCACGTGCTGCGGCTGATCCGGCTGCTGTGGGACTCCACCGAGGTCTACCGGGCGATGTACTACAACCTGCCCGAGGAGCGGACGGCCTCCGTGCACGCCCACGACCGGATCATCGAGGCGGTCCGCGCCGGGGACGCCGACCGCCTCGTCCGGGAGATGGACGACCACCGGGAGCGCGCGCTGAAGGTGCTGCACGGCGTGCTCGCCCGGCCCGGCGGCTGACGCGCCGGCGGTTTGCGGCCCGCGCCGCGGCCCTGTTCACTGACCCGGCGGACGGCGACCGGTCGTTCCTTGAGCGGGTGCGGAGGGGCGTGCGGTGGGGCGTGCGGTGGACCGTCTGGGGCCGGACTTCACCCGGCTGTGGAGGGCGTACACCGTCAGCACGGTCGGCAGCGCGGTCGCCACCGACGTCCTGGCGATGATCACGGTGCTGGTGCTGGCCGGCAGCGCGTTCCAGGTGTCGCTGCTGTCGGCGCTCGGCGGGGCGGCGGGCGCGCTGCTGGCGCTGCCGCTGGGGCCGTGGATCGAGTTCCGGCGCAAGCGGCCGGTGATGATCGGCGCGGACGTGGCGCGGTGCTGCGCGCTGCTGAGCGTCCCGGCCGCCCACCTGGCGGGCGTGCTGACGTACGCGCACCTGGCCGTGGTCGCCGTGGTCGCCGCCGTGGGCCAGATCGTGTTCGTCGGGGCGTCCGGCGCGCACCTGAAGGCGCTCGTCCCGCGCGAGCACCTGACCGACGCGAACGGCCGGTTCGAGAGCGTGCTGTGGACGTCCATGGCGGCCGGTCCCCCGCTCGGCGGCCTGGTGAGCGGAGTGTTCGGGCCGTTCGTCACGGTCGCGGCGGACGCCGTCAGCTACCTGCTGTCCGCGCTGGGCGTCCGGTCGATCCGCGCGCCCGAGCCCGAGCCGCCGGCGCGCGCGGCGGGGCGCGCGTGGTGGCGGGGGCTCGGCGAGGGCTGGCGGCACATCTGGTCGGACGCGATGCTGCGCCCGCTGTTCGTCAACACCGTGGCGGTCAGCGCCCTGAACATCGCGATGCAGCCGGTCCTTGCCGTGATGATGCTGCGCGAGCTGCGCTTCAGCCTGTTCCAGTACGGGCTGTCGGTCGGGATCCCGTGCGTGGCGGGGGTCGTGGGGGCGCGGCTCAGCAGGCGGGTCGAAGCGCGCCGGGGGCGGCGGTTCGTGCTGCTCGGCGCGGGCGTCGCGCGGGTGCTGTGGCTGCCCTGGCTGCCCTTCGTCGGAGGAGGCTGGGCGGGGCTGGCGGCGATCACCGCGATCCACACCGGCACCGTGTTCTTCACGAGCCTCTTCACGCCCGCCTTCGCGGCCGGCCGGCTGGAGCGGACCCCCGACCGCAGGCTCGCCCGCGTCCTGACCTCGTGGACGATCAGCAACCACGTCGCCCGCGCCGCCTGCACGCTCGCCTGGGGACTGCTGGCGACCCTCACGGCGCCGCGGATCGCCCTCGCGGCCGGGGCCGTGCTGCTGCTCGCGTCCTGCGCCTTCCTGCCCTGGCGGACGCCCGGGACGGCGCGGTGCGGGAAACTGGGGTCGTGACCGCCGAGAACGACCGTCCCGCCGAGAACAAGCGTCCCGTCCCCGTGACCAGCACGTCCATCATCGTGCTCACGCTGGCGCGCCGGGTCGAGACCGAGCTGAACGCCGCCCTCGCGCCGCTCGACCTCACCGTGAGCAGGCTCGGGCTGCTCGGCCACATCGCGGGCGTGCCGGGGGTGTCGTTCAGCGATCTGGCCCGGATGTCGGGGATCACCGTGCAGAGCGTCCACACGGCGGTCAAGGCGCTCGCGGGGGCCGGGCTGGTGCGCGACAACACCGCGCGGGCCGGGTCCGCGTCGGCCATCGAGGTCACGCCGGAGGGCGCGCGGCTACTGGACGCGGCGGAGGCCGCGGTCGCGGAGCTGGACGACCGGATGTTCGGCCCGGACGCCGACCCCATCCTGCGGCAGATCGGCGAGGCGGTGCGCGCCGCGTTCGGGGGCGGCGACGCCCCCTGACCTTCTCCCTCAAGGCGTCCCGCGGCGCCGGCTCGCACCCTGTCGCGGGACCTCTTTCAGCATGCCTGAAGGTTGGTGCTAGCCTTCAGGTGTACTGAAGGTTGTTCAGGGAGACCTCATGGAACACCTGTTGCTGTCGGTCCACGTGCTGGCAGGCATCGTCTTCGTCGGAGGCTCGGCCATCGCGACGAGCCTGTTCCCGCGGTACGCGCCGGTCGCCGCCACCGTCCCCGCCGCCGTCCCGGCCGGTTCGGGCGGTTCGGACGGTTCGGGCGAGGAGGGCGCCCCCGAGGAGCGGAACCGGGCGGTGGCCGTCGCGCTGCACCGCATCACCCGCGGCTACGGCATCGCCGGGATCCTCGTGCCCGCCGTCGGGATCGCGCTGGCGATGGTCCAGGGCCGGATGGCGGAGATCTGGATCACGCTGGCGATGGTGCTGACCGCCGCCGCGGGCGTCCTGCTGGCCGCGCTGATCTACCCCCGCCAGAAGCGGGCGCTCGCCGAGCCCGGCGACGCCGCGCGGCTGCGCACGCTGTCCATGCTCGCCGGCTTCTACAACCTGCTCTGGGCGATCGTCGTCGTGCTGATGATCGTCCGCCCCGGGGCGGCGGAGTCGTGACCACGACCGAGAACCGTTGAAGGGGAGCACATGGACATCGACACGGGCATCGGCATGGACGCCTTCGGCGACCTGCCCTTCCCCCGCACGGACCTGGCGGTGCGGGCGATGCGGCACGCGCGCCGCATCGAGGACCCCGCGATCTTCAACCACAGCATGCGCACCTACCTGTACGGGCGCTTCCTCGGCGAGCGGCAGGGCCTGCTGCCCGACCGCGACTACGACGACGAGCTGCTGTTCCTCGGCTGCGTGCTGCACGACGCCGGGCTGAGCGACGAGGGCGACGGCGACCAGCGCTTCGACGTCGACGGCGCCGATCTGGCCGCCCGGTTCCTCACCGCGGAGGGGGTGGCGGACGACCGGGTCGCGGTGGTCTGGGACGCGATCGCCCTGCACCTGTGCTTCGACATCGCCGCCCGGAAGCGTCCCGAGATCGCGCTGGTGACCGCGGGCGCCGGGTACGACCTCGGCCCGCACGGCCCGGCCCTCCCGGACGGCTACGCCGACCGCGTCCACGCCGTGCTGCCCCGCCTGCACGCCGCCGCGGTGCTCCACGACGCCATCGTCGGCCAGGCGCTCGCCAAGCCGCAGAAGGCGCCGCCGTTCAGCACGCCCGGGGAGCTCGTCCGGCAGAGCACGGGCCAGGTCTGGCCCACGTGGGAGCAGATGATGACCGAGGCTCCCAGCTGGAAGGACTACGACGGCTACCGCCCCGGTTGATCCCCGGGGCGGCGGGTCAGTGGGCGCTGGTGAGGTTGAGGGTGACGACCCCCGCCACCACCAGCGCGATGCCGGTGACCTTGGCGACCGTGACCGGCTCGTCCAGGAACAGCGTGCCGATCACCGCGATGAGGGTGGTGCCCAGCCCCGCCCAGACCGCGTAGCCCACCCCTACCTGCATGCCGCGCTCGATGGCCTGGGCCAGCAGGACGAAGGCCGCGCCGTAGCCCGCCAGGCACGCCAGCGTCGGCCAGAGCCTGGTGAACCCCTCGGTGTTCTTGATCAGGCTGGTGGCCGCGACCTCGGCGATGATCGCCCCGGCAAGGAACAGGTAGGCCATCGTCAACTCCCACATAACGCGTACACACGGAGGAAATCTCGCACGGCCGACCGGGACCCGGTCCGCTAGCGCGACCCGGACCGGTTCGCCGGGTGCCACCGTACGCCGGGGCGTCACCGGGCGCCGGGGCGCGGGCGGGTCGCGTCGGCGTAGCGCCGGGAGAGGGTACCGAGCAGGTCGACCAGCTCGGGCGGGTCGGTGACGGTGAAGTCCACCCCGAGAAGCCCGAGGTGCACGGCGAGGGATTCGAGGGTGTCGGATCCGGTGCGGAGCACGCAGGTGTCCTCGTCCACCGCCTCCACCGTTCCGACCGCCGGGTTGATCCGGGCCAGGACGGTGTCGGCCGGGGCGTGCACGGTCACCTCCGCGCGGTGGCGCCAGGCGGCCGCGGAGACGCCGCGCGTGACGCGGGCGACGACGTCCTCGGGCGGCTCGCGCGGGGTGAAGCGCGGCCCGGCCGGGAGGCGCGGGACGAGCCGGTCGACGCGGAACGTCCGCCAGTCCGACCGGTCGACGTCCCAGGCCACCAGGTACCAGCGCCGGCCCCACGCCACCAGCCGGGACGGCTCGACCACGCGCCGGGTCTCGGTGCCGTCGTGGCCGCGGTAGTCGATGCGCAGGCGCTCGTGGTCGCGGCACGCGGCGGTCAGCACGATCAGGGTGTCGGCGGCGACCTGCGGGCCGGGCCGGTCCGGCGGCACGGGCACGGTGTAGCTCTGCAGCGCGCTCACCCGGCGGCGCAGCCGGTCCGGCATGACCTGTTCGAGTTTGGCGAGGGCGCGCACGGAGGTCTCCTCGACCCCCGTGATCGTGCCGCCCGCGGCGGTGCGCAGGCCGATGGCGACGGCGACGGCCTCCTCGTCGTCCAGGAGCAGCGGCGGCAGCCGGGTGCCCGCGCCGAGCCGGTAGCCGCCGGTCGAGCCGCGGGTGGCATGGACGGGGTAGCCGAGGGCACGCAGGCGTTCCACGTCGTTCCGGACCGTCCTGGTGCTCACCTCCAGGCGGGCGGCCAGTTCCGAGCCGGGCCACTCGCGCGGTGTCTGCAACAGGGACAGCAGGCGCAGGAGTCGTGCCGAGGTCTCCAACATTCCTCCAGCATCCCAGCCCATTAGGAACGAACTATGCCTAATGGCCTTCTACCGTTCGGGTCATGACGGAGAACACCGAGATCACGCCGTTCCGCATCGACGTCCCGCAGGCCGACCTGGACGACCTGACCGCCCGGCTGGCCCGGACCCGCTTCGCGGAGGAGCTGCCCGCCGAGGAGGTCACCGACGGGGTCGCCAAGGGACCGGTCCAGCCCGGCTGGGAGTACGGGGTGCCGCGCTCGTTCGTCCGCGACCTGGTGGCGCGCTGGCGCGACTCCTTCGACTGGCGGGCCCAGGAGGCGAAGCTGAACGCCTTCCCGCAGTTCACCACCGAGATCGACGGCCAGACGATCCACTTCGTGCACGCCCGCTCGCCCGAGCCGGACGCCGTCCCGCTGATCCTCACCCACGGCTGGCCCAGCACCTTCGTCGAGTACCTGGACCTGGTCGGGCCGCTCACCGACCCCCGCGCGCACGGCGGCGACCCCGCGGGCGCCTTCCACGTGGTGATCCCGTCGCTGCCGGGGTTCGGCTTCTCTGGGCACACCCGCACCAGGGGCTGGGACGCCGCGCGCACCGCCGACGCCTGGGCCGAGCTGATGCGGCGGCTCGGATACGACCGCTTCGGCGCGCACGGCAACGACGCCGGCGCGATCGTCAGCCCCGAACTGGGACGGCGCCACGGCGACCGGGTGATCGGCGTCCACGTCAACCAGATCTTCTCGTTCCCGAGCGGCGACCCGGCCGAGTTCGAGGGGCTCGCGCCGGAGGAGCTGGAGTACCTGGGCTTCCTCCAGGGGTTCGTGGAGCACGCCGTCCACGACCGCGCCCAGCAGGCGCAGCCGCAGACGCTCGCGCACGCCCTCGCCGACTCCCCGGCCGGGCAGCTCGCCTGGATCGGGCAGCTCCTCGCCGGGCTGCCGGACCCGGACGTGATCCTGACGAACGCGACCATCTACTGGCTCACCAACACCGCCGCCTCGTCCGCCCGCTTCTACTACGAGAACCACCACGCGGAACGGGGGCCGTCCGAGCCGACCACGTTCCCGCTGGGACTGGCCTCGTTCGCGTACGACTTCCGCCCGCTACGCCGCTTCGCCGAGCGCGACCACCACAACATCGTGTCGTGGAGCGAGTTCGACCGCGGCAGCCACTGGGCCGCCCACGACGCCCCCGACCTGCTCGTCGACGACATCCGGCGGTTCTTCGGCGACTTGAAATAGCCCTATCGTCAAGGGATGGAGCCGGAAGAGCGGGCGCGGGGCCGCGCCGAGCTGCGCGAGCTGCTCGACGCGGCCCAGCCCGTGGCCGAGTTCCCCGACGTGGTCCTGGACGTGCTCGACGCGCCCCCGCCCGCCCCGCTGGTCATCGCCCGGCATCGCGCGACCGGGCGGTGGCTGCTGGACTTCTGGCTGTGGGAGGCGTTCACCACGGCCGAGGAGGTCCGCGCCCTGGCCTCCGCCGCCCGGTCCCTGCGCGAGGCCCTGGCGGAATCGCCCCCGGCGTAACCCCCACATTCCGGGACGGTTCCCGGCGCTTGCATGGAAGATGGTGACCATGACGAGCGAGGCCGAAGGGCCGTCCCAGGACCGCCGGGAGGAACAGCAGGCGATCCCCCGCCCGAGGAACGTGGCGATCGCCGCGACGATCTGGATCGTCTTCGGCGTGCTCCTCGCCCTCGGCGGGCTGAGCTACGCCCTGAACCCCGAGGCCGCGGACACGCTGAGCACCGGCCCGCTCGCGCCGTTCTTCCTGATCGGCCTCGGGGCCGCCTTCGTCATCCTGGCCACGCGCCTGCGGACGGGGAAGAACGGCTCCCGGATCGCGCTGACCGTAATGGGCGGCCTGCTGCTGGTGGGCATCTGGACCGTCCTGTTCGTGGTCCCGGCCATCGTGTTCCAGTTCCTCCCGGACAGCAACACCTGGTTCAAGGCCCTCAACCCGCCCCGCGCCAAGGAGTGAACCCACCACCGGCCGCTCGGTCGAGGTGATGCCGGACGATCGCGCCGCACGCCGCGCGTCCGCCGGATCGACGCGGGGCCGCCGCCTGAACGACTCCCTGGAGTCGGACGCGGCCCGGGTGGGTGCGATGTCCGGAATTCCGGTCAGCACGCGTCCGCTCTTTTACCGATGACCACAACACGCCTCGTCAGCAACGGGACGCTCCTTCACGCTACGTTGGCTCGTGCTGACAGCCCCCGCCACGAATCCGCCAGGTCAGACGATTACCCCGCCGGTTGAGCCCTTCGCTCGACGCTCGCCGAACCGTCCCTGAGCGTCGGAAGGAGCACCTTGGGTGAGAACAAAGTCGCCACGATCCTGAACCAGCCAAGGACGAACCCGGCCCCCGCCCCCTCACAGGCTCCGCCTGGCGGCGGCTCCACCTCCGGCGCACCGCCCGCGTCCGGTGGCGGGAGCGGCCACGAGGTCGAGTGGATCGCCCCGAGCATCAAGAAGCTCGGCCACGCCTTCGAGACCGAGGTCGGCGAGATCTTCCGGCAGGCCCGCAACAAGCTGAACGTCAAGCCGCGCGACGCCCAACCGGCCGCGTTCACCACGTTCGGCATCTCCTGCGCGCTGGTCTACACGCAACTGATCGAGTTCGCCGACCAGGACCTGATCTCCAAGACCGAGAACCTCAAGGAGATCAACGACAAGCTGCAGAAGACCGCCGCCACCAAAGAGGAAGCCGACCGCAAGTCGGTCATCAAGGAGATCTGATGGGCAACGCACTCGGTCCGGCGGAGAACCTCGCCAGGGCGGCCACGATCGAGGCGATGGTCGCCGCCGTGATCATACCGGCGGCCATTCCCATCGTTCCGATCACCTACCTCGCGCAGGGAAATCCGCAGCAGCTGTGGGACGCCGCCGACGGCTGGAAGGAGACCATCGACGAACTGGAGAAGGCACAGGCCAAAATCGAGGAGCTCTACCAGCGGAGGCTCAGCGAGGAGGAGTGGAAGGGAGATGACCGCACCGCGTTCGAGGCGAAGATGAAGGAACTCGTCAACCAGCTCGACGCCGCCATCGTCATGGCCTGGTGCGCGGCCGTCTCACTGTGGGTCCTCGCGGTGCTCGTCGCGGCCTTCATCTACATGATGTTCATCATGTGCTCCATTCTCGCGATCTTCGCCGCGTGCATCGCGATCGCCGCGAGCACCGTCGTCGGGGCACCGGCGGCGCTTCAGATGGAGGCCCAGGCCAACCAGTTCGCCGCCATGTTCCACCGCGTCCTCAGCATCGGCTCGGAAACGCTCCGCAACATCTTCCACGCCACAGCCGCGATCTTCGGCGCGTTCATGGCCGGAAACACGGTCGGGCAGGCGGTAAAAGGCAACGACGACCTCGGCGCCACCTGGAAACAATCCATCCTCAACAGTGTCGACGACATGGCGCTGGGGACACTCGCCTACGGTGAGCAGAAGCTCACCGCGAAATTCATGGGCGAGACCGCGGTATTCAAGTCCGGTCCGTGGTGGAAACCGGCCCTGGGCCTCCCCTCGGCATCCCGCGTCGCGCCCGTGACCGCCATGGAGGCCAACGTCGGAGCGAAGGCGCTTCTTGACACCTCCGAAGGAGGCCCCAGCCTCCACAAGAGGGTCAACGACCTCGTGGACTGGATGCGAGGCGGGCAACAGTACGGGTCGGACGAGGACGCGAAGCCCGGCGAGAAGCAGCCCGGCGTCAGGTACGTCGACAAAACCCACCCGACGTTGCGCTAGGCACCGCCGCTCTGGCTCGGGCGATCCCGCTTGGCCAGCAGACGCGCTTCTTCTTCCGCGATCCATCGGGGCCGCGCGAAGCGGGGAATCCACCAGAAGCTGACGCAGGTGAGCAGCCCCGGCGGTACAACCAGCAGAAGGAGAAAGACGGCGAACGCCCCAGCGTTAAAAGCACCGGTCAATGCCCCGGTCCAGAAAATGAGCACCGTCACCGACGCCCAGAATCCCGTCAGTGGTGGGGCGACGCCGTGCATGCCCGTGCCGTTGTAATGCCAACTGCGCCAGCGGCCGGTGTAAGCGAGAACGCCCTGCGCCACCCCACCGAACAGGACGAGATAGATAATGATGATCTTGATGATGTTTCCGGCCGAGGCCTCCAGCCCCGGCGCGGCGTCCGGACTGTAGGCGATCAGTACGGGGCTGATCATTTGGCTTCTCCGGATTGGCCTTTAACGCTGAAGTGCTGCTGGAGTTGGTCGATCAATGACCGGGCGTCGCGACCGGCCTTGTCGAACATGCCCTGGACCTCGCTGAGGGTCTGCTGGAGCTGCTCCTTGTTGTTGAGCAGGTCCAGGGGGTTGTCGTCGCCATATTCCTGGGCCGCCAGCTTCTCGACCTGGCGATCTCGGTCGGCGAGGGCTCGGCGAACGGTCTCCTTGATGGCGGTCGCGAGGTCGTCGGAGGCCATCCGCATCGCTCTCGGATCGATGCGCAGTTCGGCGACAGGGTCGTCGGCGGTGCACGTCACCTTGATGCGGCCATCGGGCGTCTCGGCGGTTCCGGTCAGGGCGCCTGCCTGCTCCCGCATGCTCGCGATCCTGGCCACCCGCTCCTGGGACTGCCGCACGAGAGCATCGAATTCCGCGCCGTCCGCTCCGAACAAAATGAAGGCCCTTCCTGAGAGATCGTACGGCGTCCCAAGGTAGACCATGGCTCCGGACGGACTCCAATCGCACCTGATTCCGGACCGGCCATTATTGGCTCCTTGAATTCAGGGTGCCCTCGCGTACGAGCCTGTCGAGCGGCCCGGAAATTCGGTGTGCGTGCGGGAGGTCGGCCGCTACGATCACGGACACTCGATCGCGGTGGCGGGAAGCGCTGCCCATCCACGGAAGGGCGTCCCCGATGATGCGGCCCGACCACCCCGAACCGCTGGAGCGGGGCCATCCCTTCCGGCAATGGAAGACGTGGCGGATTCCCGGCACCGAGCTGACTCTCACCGGTTACTCCCGCGCGAACGACAAGACCTTCTTCCACATACCCGAGCTGCGGTGCAGCCTTGACGCCGGTCTCTGTGAAGGGCGGCAGGTGGACACGGTCTTCCTGACCCACACCCACCACGACCACTCCAAGGACCTCGACTTCCTGGCCGCCTCCGGCGCGGACATCTACCTGCCCGCCGAGGCGGTGCCGTACGTGGAGTCCTACCTGCGCGCGTCCGGCGAGCTGAACCACGGGCCGAGCTTCGACCCGGCCCTGGCGGGCGGCCACCGCCTGCACGGCGTGCGCCACAACGACGCGTTCGTCTTCGGACGCCGGGGACACCATGTCCGGGTGGTGGAGTGCGAACACAAGGTGCCCTGCGTGGGCTACGCCTTCTCCGAGCGACGCAAGGCGCTGCGGCCGGAGTTCGAGGAATTGCGACGTTCCCTGGTGGACGAAGGACGCGGCGCTGAGTTCGGCCGGATCATGGCCCAGCGCCGTAAGGAGGGAGCCGAGGTCGACACTCAGGTCGATCGGCCGCTGTTCGCCTTTCTCGGCGACACGCACGTGAACGTGTTCGAGCGCAATCCCTGGCTCTTCGACTATCCGGTCGTCATCACCGAGTGCACGTTCATCGACGACGCCGAGATGGCCCGCGCGGATCGAGTCGGGCACACGGTCTGGAGCCGCCTCAGACCTGTGGTCGAGGCCCACCCGGAGACCCTGTTCGTCCTGACCCACTTCAGCCTGCGCTACTCGGACCGCGAGATCCTCGCGTTCTTCCGTCAGGAGTGGGAGGAAATGGAGGCCCCGCAGCCGAACAACGTCCTGCTGTGGGTACACCCGGCAAGCCGCCTACCCGAGCAGCACCAGCACACCGGCTCCTGAACGGCCACGCCAGGACCTGCGGCTTCCCCGCTGGACCGACACGCCGTATACGTTCGGGTCGCGAATCACCTGCACGGATGCCCGAAGCCGTGTGCGCGCGCTTCGCGGGTGCCGCGCGGAAGCGGCGTTGTCGGCGCGTGCTTTGGGTCAGCGCGCGGTTCAGGCCAGTGCACGGCGGCTCGCGACTGCCACGTCCCACCACCGCACGGTGTGGTCGACGCTCGCGGCCTTGCCGTCCGGACTGAAGGCCACCGCGTCGGCGGCGTCGCCGCTGTCGGAGCCCTCGGCGGCGGTCGGCGGCGCGGGTGCGGTGCGAGTTGTCCGGCTACACGATCCGTCCCATGGCCGTGACCACCGAGACGACCGTCTATCCGCGGTCTGGACTTGGCTCAGCGGTGCCGTCTGGGGTCGCTTCGGCTTTGGTGTAGAGGACTTCGCGGGCCTGCTCGGCGGCGCGGATGAGGCTCTCGGTGACGAAGTCGAGGAAGCGGGCGGTGTTCTCCAGGCGGGTGGCGGCCGGGGTGCCGGGGCCGAGGATGGCGACGCCCTGCCGTGCGGTCTCGACGAGCTGGTCGTTGTCGCGGGCGCTGCGGATCATCGACAGGTACCAGAGGTCGTCGTCGACAACGTAGCGCTCGCGGCGGCGTTCGTCGCGTTCCCGGCGGACGAGGTCCATGCTCTCCAGGAAGGTGATCGCTTTGGAGACGGACGCCGGGCTGACCTGGAGGCGCTGGGCGAGTTCGGCTGCGGTGAGGCTGCCGGAATCGGTGGTGTAGAGGGCCCCGAGCACCCGGGCCATCATCTTGGGCAGGCCCGAGGTCATGAGAACGGTGGTGAAGGTCTCCTGGTACTCGCGCACGGCCTCGGGGTCGCGTCCGTAGGGCTGCGGGGACGACTGTGACCCCGGGGTCGCGGCCTGCTTGCGCCGGTGGGTGCGCTGCTGGGTGGCGCGGTGGGCCAGGTCGGCGCGGTAGCCGGTGGGGCCGCCGTTGCGCATCACCTCACGCGTGATCGTGGAGGTCGGACGGTCGAGACGGCGGGCGATCTCCGCGTAGGCCAGGCCGTCGGCCAGCCCCAGTGCGATCTGCTGGCGCTCCTGCTGGGTGAGCCTGCCTCCCGGCATCACGACCCCCTTCATGCCCCACGGGTCTCCATGGCGCTGCTCGGTGTTCCTTGACGCCTCCACCATAGCGTTCACCCCCAATACATTGCAACGAGCGATCGCCGAATCGTTGCGTTAAACGAGAGACCGTTGCAATGATTATCTTGTATCTACCTGCATAGATGTGCTTGGTGAGCAAAGATCCTGTTGTGGGAATCTAGAAAGCAACGTAGCTTTTCCATCGTCAGAAACGACGAGCCGCAAGCACACAGGGAGAGCACGATGCACACCTTCGACACCCCCGCCCCCATCACCGCCGTCCTGGACATCCCCGCCGGACGCGTCCAGTTCATCGCCGCCGACCGCGCCGACACCACCGTCGAGGTCCGGCCCGCCGACACCTCCAAGGGCCGCGACGCCAAGACGGCCGAACAGACCACCGTCCACTACGCCGACGGCGTCCTGCGCATCCAGACCCCGGTCAAGAACCAGTACCTCGGCCCCTCCGGCGCCATCGAAGTGACCATCAAGCTGCCCACCGGCTCCCAGGTCGAGGCCAAGACGGCCAGCGCCGAACTACGGGCCATCGGCCGCCTCGGCGAGGTCGCCTTCGACGGCGCCTACCGCCAGATCAAGATCGACGAGGCCGCCGGCCTCCGCCTCACCGCCACCGACGGCGACGTCGAGGTCGGCCGACTGCGCGGCCCCGCGCAGATCAGCACCCAGAGAGGCGACATCCGCATCGCCGAGGCCACGACCGGCACGCTCGTACTGTCCACCCAGTCCGGCGACATCTCGGTCGCCGCCGCCGCCGGCGTCTCGGCCTCCCTGGACGCCGGCACCGGCCACGGCCGCGTCAGCAACAGCCTCACCAACGACGGCGCCGCCGAACTCGACATCCGCGCCACCACCTCCTACGGCGACATCACCGTCCGCAGCCTCTAAAGGAGCCCCCACCATGACCCCACTGGCCATCGCAGCGAACGGGCTGCGCAAGTCCTACCGCGACAACAACGGCGACAAGACCGTCCTGGACGGCATCGACCTGACCGTCCCCCAAGGCACCGTCTTCTCCCTGCTCGGCCCCAACGGCGCAGGCAAGACTGCAACGGGACTGTGGCACTTCCCCTAAGGCGTAACCGTGCTGGTCAAGGGGCGGCGGGGCGTCAGGTTGTGGGTGGACGGGTGCGGCCTTGATCGGGACGGCGGGCTGCTAGCCTCACGCGGCTCCGGGCTGCCTCCCGGCTGCCCGACATCAGGCCGGGGGCGGCCCGCCGGAGGGGCCCCCGGTCAAGGACGGGCCCGGCCGCCCGTGCGCTCGCTCAACCCTGCGCGGGTTAGGGGCTGGGTGTGTGCGTGGCGGGTGCTGCAGAGCGGTGACTGGTGCGCTGGCCGGGCCGCACATCTCTTGCGGGCTCGGGCTCGACGGAGTCGGGCACAAGTTCAGGGGCGGGGGTCGTGGGTGTCTTGTGCTCGCCGAAGTTTGTGAAGGTCGTTCGGTCGTCGTCGCGGGTTGATTGGATTTCGATCATGACTGACTGGACGCAAATGAGGCACGCCTACGGACGCGCGGACGACGTGCCCGGCATGCTCGACCGGCTCGTCCCGGACGAGGCGGCGGAGGTGTGGACGGAGCTGTGGTCGGCCATTTGCCACCAGGGGACGGTCTACTCGGCGAGCTTCGCCGCGCTGCCCCGGCTGACGGAGCTCGCGCGGGACTGGGCGCCAGCCGACCGGCTGCGGCCCCTGTCGTTGGCCGGGAGCATCGTGGCCGGTGCCAATCAGGACCACGGGCTGGGGGACGTCCGCGCCGAGCACGCGGCCGAGATCGCGGAGCTGTTGCGGCTGGCCGAAGAGACACTGGAGGCGGTCGGTGGCGAAATCCGGGAGTCCGCCTTCCTTGGTCTGCTTCAGTCCATCTTGGCCTTCGAGAACGTGCCGGTCTGGAGCGAGCGGATCCGCGATCTCGTCTCCGGTGAGTTCGAGCTGTATTGCGAGGATTGCGATGGGCTCATGCACATCATCCTCGATGGGCCTCGGTTCTACATCTATGTCATCGGAGCCGAGCCGAAGGGTGAGGTGGTGCCGGTGGCTCCGGACGATCTCGAACCGCTGGGGCGCCGCCTCTACCTGGCGGCCGAGGCCGCCGGGCGGCCGAACATCATGACTCAGCTGCTCCATCTCTTCGGGACGACTGCGTGCCCGGAGTGCGGGCGGAGCTTCCAGGTGGCCGCCGAGGTGGCCGCCCAGGGGGCCTATTAGGCGGATCACAGAGGCGAGCCGAACGGGCTACCGGCGGCACGACCGAACGACACGGCGCGCGCCGAACGGGCGCGCGCCCCGACGAGATCACGCTGTACATCGGTGTGTTCGACCTGCTGCGCCAGTCAGCGGTCTACGGCTTCCAAGCACGCGCCCTCATCGAGACCGCCCGCGACGAACTCCAGTGACGGCGCTCGGTGTGCCCGACAGCCAGCGCCAGAAGGCCGGGCCAGGGGGATTCCGCTTGGACTCAGCGAGCCAGCGGCACCGCCCGCACGGCCTCACGCAGCGCGGCGGGAGTCAGCAGCAGCACCGGGCCGTCCGGATCCTTGCTGTCGCGGACGGCCACCGCACCAGCGCGTCCGGCCAACTCCACACAGTTGCCGCCGTTGGAGCCGCTGTAACTGCTCTTACGCCACTTGGCGTTCGTCAGGTCCATCGCTCCTGCACCTCGTCAGGCTGTCGGCAGCGCCATTCGCACGGCCTCACGCAGCGCGGCGGGCGTCACCAGCAGCACCGGGCCATCGGGGTCCTTGCTGTCACGCACCGCTACAACGCCAGCATCACCCGCCAGTTCAACACAGTTGCCACCATTGGATGCGCTGTAGCTGCTCTTACGCCACTCGGCGCCAGTCAGGTCCATTTCTCTTGGACCACCTTTCTAATCAGTTCGCACGACATCTCTTCCGAGAGTGCCCGCGAGCGCAGGACGATCAGTGTCCGCGCTAGAGCGGACAAGTCTGCGGGATCGTCCGTCGTGATGGCCCGGATGGCCGTCTCGACATAAGCGACCTCGCTCCGATCCTCCATCGTCGCGACCACGAACGCACCAGTGTTGCCGTCATGTTCGCCACTTGACGACACTACTTGAACCGTGACGTTGGGCAACATGCTCAGGGCCACAAGGTGGTCGAGTTGCTCCTTCATCGTTTCAGCCGTGCCGACCGGCCGATAGAGCGCTTGCTCATCGATCAACATGGCCAGCATCGGGGATGCTGCTCCATCCTCGTTCGCAAGGATGGACTGGCGCTTGAGCCGCATGTCTGCGGCCTCCTGGTTGCTGTGCAGAATCGCCAAGGCATAAGCCGAGGTCTGAGCTAGTCCTGGGATCAGCGAATGCTCCCAACAGACGAGGGTCGCCGCGTCCGCTTCGACCTGAGGCCAGTCGAACCAGATCGGTACGGGCCGCCCGTCCTTGTTCAGGTCTTCCCACAGGCTGAGGAGGGAGCCACCCGCGTCCAGGTGGCCGTCCACGGTCTCGACGAATGCTCTCGTGGCTCGCTTCTTGCCAGTTTCGATCTTGCTCACCTGGGGAGCGCTCACGTTCGTGATCTGAGCGATCGTCTCCTGCATGACACCTTTGGCATCGCGCAACCGGCGCATCTGACGGCCGAAGGCGACAAGGGCGGCGGACTCTCGCGGATGCTGACGCCTGGGGGGCATGGCGCTTTCCTCTCGATGGAACCTTCCGGTCTTCACCTGTGATCTTCCGATGGCTGCCACATGGGCACGGCAGGCACATCCTAATCCGAAAAGTGACTCAATGTGATCGAGAAGGCACAATCGGCAAGGAGGTGCTCGGTGATCGAGGCAGCGCGTGGGGAGATGGTGGTCAAGCGGGATCTGGTGGCCGTTGCGGAGGCCCGGAGGTTCGTGCGGCTCACGTTGGGGCGCTGGAAGATGGAGGACTACGTGCCGTGCCTGGTGACCAGCGAACTGGTCACCAATGCCATCCGGTACGGCAGCACGGCCGATGATGACGTGATCCTTCGTCTGGTCCGGGCGGACGACGGGATGCTGTCGGTTGAGGTGCAGGACGCGACCTGGGAGATGCCCAGGATGCGGTTGGTCGATCTGACCAGCGAGTCGGGTCGGGGGCTCTTCGTCGTGGAGACGTTCACCCGGTACTGGGGCGTGCGTCCCCTGGCCGGGCAGGCGGGGAAGGTGGTCTTCGCCGTGCTTGGGCCTTGATGGGTTATGGGCCTCTCGTGCCGAAGGCGGAGATGAGGGCGAAGGCGCCTACGCCTATGAGGGCGGCGGTGGCGGCGGTGGGCCCTAGGTCGAAGAGGCGTCCGATCACAAGGTCGCCTGCGGACGAGAACATGCCCGCGCAGAACGCCAGGACGCCGTAGTACGAGCCGAAGCGTTCGGTGGGGGCGTGGCGGGCTGCGCGCTGGAAGATCGAGGGCTGGATGAGGCCGTTGGCGACGCCGTTGAGGACGGCGGCGACCATCAGGGGGCCGGTCTGGGTGCCGTCCAGCGGGGCGAGGACGAAGAACGCGCCCGCGGCGCACAGCAGGCCCAGGCGGAGTACCCAGGGGCGTTCGCCTCTGCGGTTGGACGCGACGAACGGCTGGGCGGACGCGGCGACGGCGGCCAGCACGCACAGGCAGACGGTCGCCGCTGCGGAGCTGAAGCCCAGCAGCGGCGCGGCCGTCATGATGTGGTTGGCGAGCAGCGTCGTCGGAGCGGTCATCAGGGCGAAGAGCACGAATCGGCGGTCGCGGAAGACCGCGCGTATGCCGGTGAAGATCTCGCGGAAGCGCGGGGCGGCGGTTTCCGTGGCCTGCTGCGGAAGCGAGAAGAACAGGATGCCGCCGAGGGCCCACATGGCGGCGGCCATCACGGCCACCGGGGTGAAGCCGTGGCCTAGGGCGAGGAGGCCCAGGCCCAGGGGCGGGCCGGCGATCGTGGCGATGTGCTGGGTGGCGACGAAGGCGCCGAAGCCTCCCGAGCGGCGGTCGGGATGGACGCTCGCCAGCAGGCTCTGGGCGGCGGGGTTGGAGAGCGCGCCGCCCGCGGCGATGGCGACGGCCGCGCACAGGAGCGCGCCCACGCTGTCGGCGGTGCCGAGGAGGCCGAAGCCGACCGCTCGGATGGCGCAGGCGATCACCCCGGTGCGGCGGGCGCCGATCGCGTCCGTGATCGCGCCGACCGGGAGCAGGAGCGCGAACTGGAGCCCGACCCGGATCCCGAGGATCAGCCCGATGGTGCCGGCCAGCAGGCCCACGTCGTGCCGCAGGTGCGCGACCAGGTGGGACATCACCGAGAAGTAGCCCAGGCAGCCGGCGAGCTGGCACGCGACCACCGTCACGATCACTCTGCGGTCGGACGGGACGGCCGCGGGCGGGGCCGGAGCGGAAGCGGTGATGGTCACCGACAGAGGACACCAGAGTGTTGTCCGGTAGGTCCAATATGGCTATGAGGTGAGCTGCGATAGGTGAATCGGTATCGGTCAGGTGTGCGGGATGGTCAGCGCGCTGCCGTGCGGCAGGTCGAGCCGGAAGCGGTCGACGGTCACGACGAGCCGCATCGTGACCTCGCCGCAGACCGCGCAGCGCATCACCTGGCCGGGCGCCTGCGCGTACAGCGGCGTGCGGACGAGCAGGTCGGCGTGCCCGCAGGTGCCGCACTGCCCGGACGCCAGCGTCATCTCGGGGACGAACAGCAGGCTGAGCGGGCCGGCGAGGGCGTTGCCGTCCAAGTGCCGGTCGTCGGGGTGCCAGCCGTGAGCCATGGTCATCCTCCACTGGGGCCGAATCGTTCGGTACGGATCCGCGCCGGGTCGTGCCCCAGGCCGGTGAGCAGGGCGCTCATGGCCTCCACGAATCCGGTGGGGCCGCATACGTAGCAGCGCGGGCCCTGTTCGGGCGGCACGCCGTGCTCGGCGACCTCGGCCGGGGTCAGCCGCCCGGGCGGGCGCGCCGAGCCGGGCGGGGCCTGCCGGGTGTAGGCGAGCAGCAGCCGCGCGTCGCCGTCGAGCTCGGACAGTTCGGACGGGTAGCACAGGAGGTCGCGGGAGCGGAGCGAGTACAGCAGCCGCAGGGTCCCGAGGCCGCCGCCGTCCCGCCACGCCCGCACCATCGCCATGATCGGGACGATGCCCGCGCCGCCCGCCACCAGCAGCGACGGCGACTCGGCGGCGGGCCGCCACACGAACCAGCCGCCGACCGGGCCGAGGACCTCGATCGCGGCGCCGACCGGGAGATCGTCCACCAGGTACGGGGACACCTCGCCGTCCGGCACCCGCTGCACCGTCAGCTCGACGCGGTCGCCGTCGGCGGGCGCGGCGATGGAGTAGCTGCGGGCGGCCTGGTAGCCGTCGTCGGCGGTGAGCCGGACGTCGACGTGCTGCCCCGGCAGGTGACCGGGCCAGCCGGGGACGCGCAGGACCAGCGTCCGGGTCGCGGCGTTCTCCCGCCGTTCGGCGATCACCAGCGCGGGCCGCCATTCCGGGCGCGGACGCGGCGGCGGACGAGTTCCTGGAGGGACGCCGTCAGTCCCACGAATAACGCTGCTCACGCCAGGGATCGCCGTAGTTGTGGTAGCCCGCCGTCTCCCAGAAGCCGGGCTCGTCGTGGACGAGCAGCCGGAGCCCCTGGATCCATTTGGCGGACTTCCAGAAGTACAGGTGCGGGATCACCATCCGCGCGGGGCCGCCGTGCTCGGGCGCGATCGGGTCCCCGTTGTAGGTGTGCGCGATCCACGCCTTCCCGCCGGTGATGTCGTCGAGCGGGACGTTGGTGGTGTAGCCGCCGTAGCAGTACGCCACCGCGTACTCGGCGGCGCCGGTGTCGACGCCGTCCAGGAGCGTGTCGATCGAGACGCCCCGCCAGGTCGTGTCGAGCTTGGACCAGCGGGTCACGCAGTGGATGTCCACGGTCGGCTCGTCCTGGGGCAGGTCCATGAATTCCTGCCACGACCAGGTGCGCCGTTCGCCGGGCCCGGCCTCCAGGGTGAGGCTCCACGAGTCCCGCTGGATCGACGGGGTCGGCCCGGCCGACAGCACGGGGAAGTCCCGCGTGAGGTACTGCCCTGGTGGCAGGCGGTGCCCCGTCTCGTCCTCCTGGCGGCGCCGGTGGAATCCGGGTGAGAACGCCCCCATGTCAAGCCCTGCCCTTGCCGTCACTCATCGCTCTCCTCCGTGTCGCGGCCCTGGACCTCCGCGGCGTCCCGGGCCTCCTCTGCGGCCATCTCCCGCAGTACGGCGCGCACCGCCTCCGGCAGCGTCTCTTCCAGCGCGTCCTCCATGACGGCGCCCCGGTCGGGGTCCTCGCCGGTGATGGACATCGCGATCTCCTCTGGGCTCCCGTCGGATTCCACGTCCAGTTCGCGGCCGAGCAGTTCGCCGTCCGCGGCGGCGTCATCGACGGCCAGGCGGCCGGCGCGCGGCTCGGGCTCGTCGTCGGGCCCGTACCAGTCCAGGTCGGTCTCGTCCTCGGGTGGTTCCTCCTCCGCCAGCAGTTCGTCGAGCGTCTCGCCCTCTTCCATCTCGTCGGCGGTCGTGCCGAAGCGCACGGCCGTCGACCAGTGTTCGGGGACGGTGATCCCGCGGTCGAGCGGGTCGGCGGTGGGATCCTCGCCCTCCAGCGTCTGGGCCGGATCCAGGACCCCGTCGTCTTCGACCGGGTCGCACGGCGGCCTGCGTTCACCGCGCCGCTTCATGGCGGCCTCCCACGCACACCAGTCCATAGTCATCAAACGACCATCGACGCGGGCAACCCAGGAATGTGCCGCCGCCCCTCAAAGATCGGTCAAGCCCGCTTGTCGGAGTGGCACGGTAACGTCCCGTGCCCCGGACGCCCCCGCTCCCCGCCCCGCTCCCGGAAGGTCGACATGCCAGAGATCGACGAGGACTCCTTCGTCATGCCGGACGCCTGGCGCGCACATCTCCCTCCGCGCCACGGCGGCATGCCCGGGCCGCCCGTCGAGCCCGACCCGGACGCGGCCGAGACCGTACGGCGGTTCACCGAGGAGGCGCGCGACGCGCTCCGCCACCTGCTCGACGCCGAGTCCAGCCACCACGACCTGGTCGAGTCCGCCCGCGCCCATCTGGACGGCACGCCCGACCCCAGGGGCGCGGGCGTGATCGCGGCGGTCGTCGCGGCCGAGTCGGTCATGCTCGACGACCTGTTCGCCGCCATCGACCGGCTGGGCGCGACCTGGAGGTTCGCGGACGCGTGGATCGCCGAGCACGGGCTCGCGTTCGCGGCCGCCGCCACGGCCGAGCTGGGCCGCGTCGTCGTCCACGGTTACACCTACGACGAACGCAAGCCGTGGCGGCATCTCCGCTCCTACCGGCCGTCCGGTGAGACGGGGGTGTCCGAGGACAGGGTGCGGTACTGCCTCAAGCTGGTGGCTCGCCGGATGCGCGCCTTCCTCGCCGCCGCCGGCGAACGCGACTACCGGGAGGCCGTGGAGGCCCTCGCCCACTGCCGCCGTGACGGCGCGCAGCGCCTCATCGCCTCCTACCTGGCGCCGACCCGTCTCGACTGGTCGGACGAACTGTGCGCGTCCCTGCCCGAAGAGCTGAGCGTCGGCGACCTGATGTTCCTGCTGCCCTCGATCGGTTCGCCGGAGCAGCTCGAACGGCTCGACCACGTCGGCGTGTCACCGCGCACCTGGACGCCCGACCCGCTCTACACCGTCGTCGAAGCCGTCGGTTCCGCGATGGCGCCGAGGGTCGCCGCGGCCTACGACGACGGCGGCCACTTCATCGGCGCGCAGGCACAGGTGCTCGCCGCCCTGCCCACCGACGAGGCGTTCCGGCTCCTGCTCGCGCGCCTGCACAAGCCGCGGGTGCACGCCGCCGTGATGGAGGCGGCGCGGCGCTACCCCGCCCGCGCCCTCCGCCTGCTGGGCGAAGCCTCCGCTTCCGCTTCGGGCGGTCCCGAGATCGCGTCGTACGCCGCGCGCCTGCTGCGCCGCCATGTGCAGGCCCACCCTGAACTCACCGCGACGCTCCTGCCCGGCCTTCCCGCCGAGGTGCGCCGGGCCGTCGAGTCGGTCGACACGCTCGCGGGCGAACGGTGGGCCGAGGAAGCACCGCCGGAGGCGCTGCCGCGCGTGCTGGCCGAACCGCCGTGGACGCGCGAGGGCGCCCGCGCCAAGCCCGTGGTCGTCCGGGGCCTGAAGGCACCGGACGAGCCGGAGATCGCATGGGAGCCCGGCGAACGGGCGGAATGGGCGGCGGCCGTCCCGGACGGATCGGACCGAGACGGCGACGCCGACATCGCCCGCATGAAGCCCGTCGTCGCCCGCGACGGGTTGGAGGCCCTGCCCGCGGCACTGGAGCTGGTCCTGTCCAAGCCCGCGACCGCCGCCGAGCTGCTGCTGCCGTTCTGCGACGCCCGGGTCGCCGCACTGATGGCCGAGTCGCTCGACCGCCGACCGCGGCTGCGTCCGATCGCGGAGCGCTGGTTCCACCGGCACGCCTTCGCGGCGGCGCGCGCGCTCGTACCGGCGGCACTGGGCAAGGCGGGCAGGCAGCGGCGCGAGGCGGAGGGCGCGCTGCGCTTCCTCGCCGCCGGCGGCCACCGCGACGAGGTCGTCGACGCGGCCCGCGCCCACAAGCCCAAGGCAGCCGCCGCGGTCGAGACCCTCCTTGCCACCGACCCCCTGGACGTCCTCCCCGACACCATGCCGGAGCGCGACCCTGGGTCGATCCGCACCTGCTTCCCCAGGTGCTCCTGCGCGACGGGCGCGGGGCGCTCCCCGGAGAGGCCGCCGACCACATCATCACCATGCTCGCCCTGTCCAAGCGCGACCACGCGTACCCGGGCATCGACGTGGTGAAGGAGGCCTGCGAACCCGCGTCGCTGGCCGCGTTCGCGTGGGGCCTCTTCGAGCAGTACGGGCTGGCCGGGCGGAGCGACGGGCCGGGCGACGACGCGTGGGTGTTCACCGCGCTCGGGCTGCTCGGCGACGACGACACCGTCCGCCGCCTCACCCCGCTCATCCGGACCTGGCCCGGCGACGGCGGCCATCACATGGCGGTCGCGGGCCTGGACGCGCTGGTCGCGATCGGCACCGACATCGATGTCCAGGATCATGTAGATGTTGCCGGTGAAGCCGGGCACGCCCGCGGCGAGGTGGACGCACCGGCCGCCCGGGTAGAGGTTCCGGTGGGTGCCGGTGGTGTCCGGGGCGGGTGGCGGCACCGCCACCTCGGTCGCGATCGCGCGCATGGCGATGGCCGTCCACGGGTTGTCCTCGGGCCGGCCCCACACCGACGAGCAGGGGCGCACGCCGGGCTTGAGCACGCGAGCGAACTCGGCGGTCGCTCGAGTCGCGCCGGGAGGAACATGTCCCCGAACCGCACCGAGACGCTGTCGAACGCGGCGTCGCCGAACGGCAGGTCGTCGGCGCTGCACACCGCGGTCTCGATTCTCCCAGCCTGCGGCCGGCCCGGCCCACGTCGTGCGCTGGGCGTCCCGGATCTCGTCGGCGCTCGGCATCGGCCCCCACCCCCCTGTCGACGCGGGCGCTGCCGGTGCGAGCAGATGATGGCTCGTCCGGGAGCGGTCGCGCACCTCAGGCGCCGGTCAGCCGATCTGCTCGGCCAGCGCGACGAAGATGCCGGCGGGGCCACGCAGGTAGGCGAGCCGGTAGCTGCCCTCGTACTGCACCACCTCGCCGACGAGTTCGGCGCCGTGCGGCTTGAGGCGGTCGATGACGTCCTCGATGTCGTGGACGGCGAACATGATGCGGTGCATGCCCAGCGCGTTCACCGGGGTGGGCTGGTCGCAACCCGGGCTCGCCGGCGTGTGGTACCTGGTCAGCTCGATCCGTCCGGAGCCGTTCGGGGCGCGCATCGTCGCGATGTCCGTTCGGACTCCGTCGAGGCTGATGAGGCGGTCCACCAAGCTGCCCTCCAGCGTCGCCTCGCCCTCCAGCTCCATCCCGAGCTCGGTGAAGAACGCCTTGGCTGCGGCGAGGTCGTCGACGACGATGGCGATGTTGTCCATCCGCTGGAGCGCGCCGCGCTGCTCGGTGTGGGTCATGATGATCTCCTGTCGGGGTCCGTGTGGGTGTGGTCAGGGTCCGTGGGGGGTGGTCAGGCGCTCTGGCGTTCCTGCTGCCGCTGCATCAGCTCCTCGATGGCGGTGGGCAGGGTGGTCTCGAAGTCGATCAACTTGGCCCACGTCGGCGTCACCACGATCCGGACCATGCCGTCGTAGAGCGACTTCACGCCCTCCTCCCACTCGGCGCGCTGTTCTGGCGTCATCTCGTACGTGCCGTTCCACTGGAAGTACTCGTCCGGGATGCCGTCGACGACGTCCAGCTCCGCCTGGCCGCGGATGAGCAGGACCTTCGGCGGGTGCGACTCGGTGTCGATCGTCAGCGCGACCGCGGGGTTGCGGCGCAGCGCCGGGAGCTTCCGCGCGTTCGTGGCGGTGCACATGACGATCTGCGAGCCGTTCCAGACGATCCCGATCGGGATCGACCGCGGCGTGCCGTCCAGCGCGACGAAGGCCAGCCGGGCCAGGTCGCGGGCCAGCAGTTCCTGGCTGAGCGGGCGGTTCAGCATCTCGTCGATGGCGTTCTGGTCCATGATTCGAGCTCCTCAGTTGTAGTAGCGGCGGGCGCTGGAGCCCACGCGGGAGATGTCGGTGCCGTAGATGTGCAGGCTGATGGCGGTCTCGTCGCCGACGTTGCGGATGCGGTGGATATCGCCGGGCGGCGCGAAGCCGCTGACCTCGCCGGGCGGGTTGTCCCGCACGCCGATCGGGTTGAGCGCGTCGTCGAACAACTCCTCGTGCTCGACACCGGACAGCACGCCGACGACGCACCAGGTGATGTGGTCGTGGATCCGGGTGGTCTGACCGGGGCGCCAGACCAGGCCGAGGATGGAGAACGCGCCGTCGGGTTCGGCGTGCAGGAGGTGGCCGGCGACCCGGTCGGGCCGGCCGAGACGCTGGCCGGGGGTCAGGATCTCGGGGCCGGGCAGGTGCGCGCGGAGCCGGTCGGCGACCAGGTCCGCGGTGTCCGTCCAGCCGGTCCGCACGTCGACGGAGTGGCGTACGGCCGCGACGAGATCGGTGAGCGTCACCAGTGAGCGGAGCATGGCCGCGTCCTCCTTCGCACAGCGGGTTCGTTCTTCCTGATCAGCGTCTCGTGCGCCGACTCATTCCGTCTAATGCCAATGGTTGGGCGAACACATACGTATCCTTGATGCATGCTGGACATCCTGCGGTTACGGGTTCTCGCGGCGGTCGCCTCGCAGGGATCGGTGACCAAGGCGGCCAAGCACCTGAACTACTCCCAGCCCGCCGTCAGCCACCATCTGGCCAAGTTGGAGGCCGAGACCGGGGCCAGGCTGGTCCAGCGGGTCGGCCGGGGCATCCGGCTCACCCCGGAGGGCGAGCACCTGGCCCGCCGTGCCGCCGAGATCGTCGGCCGGGTGGACACCGCCGCCGCCGAGCTGTCCGCGATGGTGGGCCTGCGCACCGGCCGCGTCCGGGTGGCCGGCTTCCAGTCGGCGCTCGCCGCGCTGGTGCCGCACGCCGCGAACACGCTGCGCCGCGAGCACCCCGGCATCGAGATCCGCCTGGTCGAGGCGCACCCGCGGGTGTCACTCGACCTGCTGCGAACCGGGCAGGTCGACGTCGCGGTCGTCTTCGGCTACGACGACACGGTCCCGGACGACATCCGCGCCACGCACCTGTTCGACGACCCGATGTACCTGCTCAGCCTGGAACCCGACCAGACGCTGGCCGGCAACCGCGACTCCGCGTGGATCGAGGGCTGCGAGAACTGCCGCCGCGACTTCCTCGACGCCTGCGGCAAGGCGGGTTTCGTCCCGTCCATCACCTACACCAGCGACGACACCATCGTGCAGCAGGCGCTGGTCGCGGCGGGCATGGGCGTGACCACGATGCCGGGGCTGACGCTGCGCACCCACCGCGCGCCGGGGATCAAGGCCAGCCTGGTGCAGGAGTTCCGGCGGCGCGTCTACCTGGCCGCCTACGGCGACCCGCCGGATCCGCCGGCGACCACGGCCTTCGTCACCGCCCTGCACCACGCCGTCCAGGAAACCCGACCGGGCGAGCCGACCCCCATGGACGTGGGGTGATGCCCAGCACCACGATCGTCCGATCGGGCACCGCTGGACCAGTCACCAGGTTCGCCGCTGTGACGAGAGTGGATGGGAGTGCCCGCCCGACTCTGTGTACGGTGCGGTGAGTCGAGCGGTTGCCGCCACAACCGCTCGATCACTGCCCGACCGATTGAAGTTAGTTGTCCATTCTGGGTTGGGCGCGGGTCTGTGCGGCTTCTGCGAGCCGGCCGGCCCTGGTGAACAGGTGGAGAGCGGTGACCTCGTCGCCGCGGGCCCGGAACATCAGGCCCAGCCGGTACGTGGCGCCGGGATGCCCGGTGCGGGACGCACTCCGGTAGTAGGTCTCCGCACCGGTCGGACGGCCGTCGTCGCGCCGCCACGCGTCGCCGTATCCGGGCAGGGTGAGCTCGTACGCCAGTTGCGCGGCCAGTTCGGTGCGCCAGGCGGGCTCGGCGTGCACGAGGACCTCGGCCACGACGTCGCCCGCCGCCGCGGCCGACTCCAGCCAGGCGATGCCCTCCTCGGCCCGCCGCTCGCACAGCAGCAGCAGCCCGAGGCGGCACGCGGCGTCCATGTCCCCCGCCTCGGCGGCGCGGAGGAGGTCCAGGCCGTGTCCTCCGAACAGCGCCCGGTAGCGCCGCTCGGTCATGGACCCCAGCCCGCCCCCGGGCAGGGAGACCATCCACTCGTCCAGGAGGTGCGGCAAGGCCGCCAGGTGAGCGAGGTGGTCCGTGGCCGGGCGCGGACCTCGGTCGCGTTCGCGGGGCTCGTGCCCGATCGAGGGGGGCGGGGGCTGGTCCGGATCGGCGGGGTGACGGGGCCCGGGGACGTGGTGGTCGCCCTGGACGTGGGGCGCATCGCCGGCCGGCCACCCGGTCACCTTTGACCGTGAAGAATCGTCGCCGATTTCCGCTTCCGGCCACTCTCCACCGGTTTCGCCATCCGGCCACTCGGGTGGCGAAAGTGACTCGCTTACGGCGGCGATATCCTGTTCTGCCGAATCGGAATCCAATTCGGCGGTGAGACTTTCGATCAAGGCCGCCATCGACGCGTTGATCAGAGCCTCGTCCAGGCCGAGGGCTTGCCCGCCCGCATCGAGGGCGTGCTCGTCCAGGTCGAGGGCCTGCGCGGCCAGGTCGACAGCGTGCGAGGCCAGGTCGAGGGCCGCGTCGACCGTCGGCGGCAGGAGGGCCACGCGGACGGAGCGGTAGCGCTCGTGCCAGCCGGGCAGGCTGTCGAGCCCCGGGTCCACCGGCCAGGCTCCGCTGCCCCGCGCGTAGCACTGGCAGGCCAGGACGTAGGAGGCGACCCAGCTCCACGCGGGCGGGCGCTTGCGGCGGCGGGCCAGGACATCGCTGATCGCGGTGGCCGACAGCTCCTGCAGCCCGGCCAGGTCGTTCGCGTGGCGGGCCTGCACCTTCCGGGAGAAGGACGCCAGGTCGCGGAGACTCGGCGAGCCGCACGCCTCGCGCAACTCGATGAGGTCCTGGACGAACTCATCCAGCTCGGTTCCGTCGGGGGGGTTATTGATCATCGACGCACCTGACCGATCGTCAGCACCGGGCGACCACTCGCCTACACGGAGTGAATGGTCTCATTCCGATGCCCCGCACAGTATCCACACCGCCTCCCAAATCGTTCCGGATCGGCGGTCAACGGACTGATGACTCCGCATCAGAACGCGGCAGAACGACATAGAAGAGCACTCCGGAGACCGGCTACCATCGAAACGAATTCGTCTCGGAGTTTTCCACATTAGGGGTGATTGTTGAATTACGTCCGTTTTTATGGGGGCTCCGACGCCGGACGTACCATCTCGTTCCACTCCGATCCGATACCTGGATTCCGTGCTCGCTGACCGCCACGGATGTGGCGTACTGGGACGCGGCGGGCCGGCGGCACGCCGCCGAGCCGGGGCCGAGGACACCTACAGAGGTCAGGTGGCGATGAACCTCCCGCACAGTGACGACGAGTACTTGGCCTTCCTGCTGGTCGCGACCTGGTCCCTGCAGACCGGCCGGCAGTTGCGGCAGGTACCGGTCGAGGAGCTCACCGAGGGGGAGCTGATGGCGTTCTGGAGCGATCCGGCCTGGGAGACCGCGCCCACCCTGGACGGCTCGCCGTGAGGGCGCCGATGGCGAGGGATGGCAGACTGCGTCCTCGTGAGCGGAGCGGAGACCTGCGATGAGGGCGTCGGCGCCGGTGTGACCCTGGGCCTGCTGGCCGCGTGGGCGCTGCACGACGCCGAGGAAGTGGTCATGGTGCCGCGCCCGCTGCGGTGCGCGGGTACACGCCCGGGTCGGTCACGTCCCCGCTGGTGGTCGTCCCGTTCACGCTGTGGGCCCGGCGGCGGCTGCGCCGGGCCGGGCTGCTGCGTCCCACGCGGCCCCGGGACGCCGTTCAGAGCCTCGCCCTGGCGGGCGCCGCGCTGGTCCTCACGCACACGGCGGCCCACCACCTCACCGGCAGGCTGCGGCGAACGTCCGACGCCCGGCGCTGCCCGGTGATGCCAGCCGAGGTCGGCCTCCCGCACCGGCCTCTCGCGCGGCCCCCGATGTCGGGCGCCCGGTCCCCGGGTGACACCGAACACAATTCCCTATTTAACTGGTAGGCAATATTGACTTACCTGGGATGTCGTGTTTGCATCTGTGTGGGCGAGTTCGCGAGTCTTCCGCCCCGGCCCCCACGTCGCGTCCGACATCCCACCCGCCCGTACGGAGGGACACAACAGTGACCGAGATCCTGCCGAGCCAGGCGGTCGACCCCACGCGCTACCGCCAGGCGCTGGCCCTGCACGCGGCCGGGGTCGTCATCATCACCGGAGCGCCCGGGGGCGAGCCGGTCGGGCTGACGGCGACCTCGTTCTCCTCGGTCAGCCTGGAGCCGCCGCTGGTCTCGTTCTATGTGGACCGTTCCTCCACCACCTGGCGGTCGCTGCGCGACGCCGAGCGCTTCGGTGTCAACATCCTGGCCGGCGATCAGGCGGAGCTGGCGGCGCGCTTCGCCCGCAAGGGCGTGGACCGGTTCGCGGCGCCCACCGCCTGGCACCTGGACGAGCATGGCACACCGCTCCTGGACGACGTCTGCGCGCACGTGCTCTGCCTGCCGCACACCACCCTGGAGATCGGCGACCACATCCTCGTCGTCGGCCTGGTGACCGGAACCGAAGTGGTCGCGTCCGGCCGCCCGCTCCTCTACCACCGCGGCCGGTTCGGACGCTTCCTGCCGCACGGGTGACCCATCCGTCCACCCAACGCCCGAACCACCCAACGCCCGGACGACCAACGTCCGGGGGCAGGCCCGTGGACGCCCGGCGCCCGCACGTCCCAGGCACCCGAAGGGCACTGGGACGTCCGGAACGGTCAGCCCGATGCGCCAGGGAGGCCTGCAGAGGTGCCAGGAGGGCCGGTGGATCAGGTGGGGAGGCCGGCTGAGCTGGTGGGGAGGCCCGCGGCACGCCAGGCCTGGAAGCCGCCGGCGAGGTCGGTCGCGCGGGTCAGCCCCAGGTCGTGCAGGGAGGCCGCGGCCAGGCTGGAGGTGTAGCCCTCCGAGCAGAAGACGATGATCCGCACGTCGTAGCCGGTGGCCTCGGGGAGGCGGGCCTCGCACTCGGGGTCGAAGCGCCACTCCAGCACGTTGCGCTCGATGATGAGGGCGCCGGGGATCTCCCCTTCCGCGGCACGCTGCGCCGCGGGCCGGATGTCGACCAGCAGCGCGTCGTCGAGCGACTCGGCGTGGGCCTGACGGGGGTCCAGGCGCTCCAGCCGGGAGCGCGCGCCGGCGAGGATCTCGTCGATCGAGCGCGCCCCGGCCGGGCGCCGGGTCACCACTGCTCGGCCTTTTCCTCGACGAGCCGGACCAGCTCGCCGGAGCCGTCGAACTCGTAGCGGTTCATCGTGCTCAGCGGCGGCGAGTACACGTGGACGCTGACCGCCGGGGCGGTGGAGGTGTTGCGCACCTCGTGAATGTACTCGGCCCCGAACGCCCGGGTCTGCCCCATGGTGACCTGGCGGCTGCCGCCGAGGTCGCGCTCCTCCAGGGCGCCCAGCGCGACCGCGAACGCGCCGCGCGAGCCGCCGTGGTCGTGCAGGCCGGTGGACTGCCCGGGCAGCCAGCTGATCAGCCAGATCTCGGTCTCGCCGTCGCTGTGCAGCCGCTCGTACCAGCGTCCGTGCGGGCTCAGCCGGACCCGGAGCAGCCAGTCGTCGGGAGCGGCGGCCAGCGCGCTCGCGGTCGCGGCGGGGTCGGCGGCCAGGGTGGACGCGGGTGTGCTCACCGTCATCGGTCTCGGTTTCCTTGCCTTCGTCGTTCGTTCGTGCGCCTCGTCGTGGATCTAGGGACGGGCGGGACGACACAGGTCGCTGGCCTGCCGCCGGAAGTCGACGTGCAGGCGTGACCAGAGAGGAAGGCACGGCCGCATGACCGCCAGCATCGCACCTATTCCCTAGTTAGTCAATCTGGATTGTTGGCTACGGGGCGGGTCCAGGTGGTCCACTGACCTGCACCTGTCGGGCAACCTCTGACCGAATCGGGACATGTCATGACTCCTCCGGCTCGGCCGGGACGCGGTTGCTAACCTTGCCGCGTGCTGGTGGGGCGCGGCCGTGAGCTGGAGCGCATCGCCCTCGCGCTCGCGGAGCTCCGCGCGGGGCGCGGCGGCGCGCTGGTGATCCGCGGCGAGCCGGGCATGGGCAAGACCAGCCTGCTGGACCACGCCGCCCGCGACGCCGCCTCCCGGCCCGGAGCGAACCCGCCCGACGGCGGATCCGGTTCGTCCGACGGCGGACCGGGCTCGTCCGGCGGCAAGCCGGCCGCAGAGGCACTCACCGAGAAGGCGCCGCACGCGGGGACGCCGCACGCGGGGGCAGTGGCCGCGGGGGCGGTGGCCGCGGCGGTACGGGTCGTGCGTGGAATGGGGATCGAGTCCGAGACCGAGCTGCCGTTCGGTGGCCTGCACATGATGCTGCACCCGTTCGCCGACCGCTTCGACGCGCTGCCGGCGCAGCAGGCCGCGGCGCTGCGGTCGGCGTTCGGGCTGGCGGAGACGCCGGTGCACGACCGGTTCCTGATCGGGGCCGCCACCCTCACCCTGCTGTCGGAACTGGCCGGCGAGCGGCCGCTGCTGTGCCTGGTCGACGACGCGCAGTGGCTGGACCGGGCCTCGGCGGACGCGCTGTTCTTCGCCGCCCGCAGGCTCGGCGCCACCGACCCCATCCTGATGATCTTCGCGGTGCGGGACGGTGCGCGGCCGTTCCCCGTCCCGGGCATCGAGGCGCTGCCGCTCGGCGGCCTCGACCGGGCCGCCGCCGCCGAGCTGCTGGACGCGCACGACGCCGGGGCGCGGCTGACCGTCCCGGCGCGCGAGCGGCTCCTGGACGAGGCGGGCGGCAACCCGCTGGCCCTCACCGAGCTGGCCGCCGTGCTGGCGGCGGACGAGGCGGCCGGACGGACCGACGCGGCCGGGCGGGTGGGGCCGCTGCGGGTCGGCGGCCGGATCCAGGAGGCGTTCCGGCTCCAGCTCAACGAGATGCCGCCGCCCACCCGCCTGCTGCTCCTGGTCGTGGCCGCCGACGGCACCGCCGACCTGGGCGTCGTGCTGCGCGCCGCGGAGGCGCTGGGGCTGGGCGCGGCCGACCTCGGACCGGCCGAGGAGGCCCGGCTGGTGGTGCTCGGCACGTCCGGGGAGTCCGGGGCGGCAGGGGAGGAGGTGCGGTTCCGGCACCCGCTGATCCGCGCCGTCACCTACCAGGACGCCGCGCACCACCAGCGGATCGCCGTGCACGACGCGCTCGCCGCCACGCTGACCGGGCCCGAGCACGCCGACCGCCGCGCCTGGCATCTGGCCGCCGCGGCCGCCGGTCCCGACGAGAAGGTGGCCGCCGAGCTGGAGCGGGCCGCGCGGCGGGCCGGGCATCGCGGCGGGTCGGCCGCGGTCGCCGCCGCGTACGAGCGCGCCGCCCGGCTCAGCGTGGAGCGGGAGGGCAGGGCGCGCCGGATCGTCCGCGCGGCGCGGGCCGCCTACGACGCCGGGCAGCCGGACCGGGCGACGCGGCTGGCCGCCGAGGGCGCGTCCCTGACCCGCGAGCCCGCCGTCGCCGCCGAGGCCGTCTACGTCCGCGCCCAGGTGGAGTACGAGCGCACCTCGCCCGCGGCGGACGCCGCGCTGGCGCTGGAGGGCGCCGAGCTGATCGCCGCGTCCGATCCGGAACGGGCCGTGTCGATGCTGACCGAGGCGATGTGGTGCGCCCGGGACGCGTGCGCGCACGACCTCCTCAGGCGCGGCGTCGACCGGCTCGAAGCGGTGGTGCTGCCGGCCGGCTCGGCGCTCGTCCCGGTCGTGGACGGGCTGGTCGCCTACGGGCGGCTCGCCGAGGGGGCGGTGGGCGAGGCGGTGCCGCCGATGCGCGCGCTGGTGGACGCCGCCCGCGCCGGGGCCGTGGACGACCTGGTGCAACGGCTGATCGCCGGGTTCATGGGGCTGCTGGTGGCCGATGACGAGGCCACGGCGGAGGTGCTGGAGAAGGCGGCCGCCGACGCGCGGGCGGAGGGGGCGCTCGGCTGGCTCCCGTACGCGGCGGAGCCGCTGGCGATCACGCGGCTGCTGCGGGGCGACTTCCGCGGTGCGCAGGCGGCGCTGGCCGAGGGCATGTCGCTGGCCACCGACATCGGTATGGACATGCAGGTCACCGTACTGACGGGCATCGCGGCCCGGCTGGAGGCGGTGATCGGGGACGCGGACCGGTGCCGTTCCCTGGCGGGTGAGGCCCTTGAGCACGCCGGTCTCCACCCGACCAACGCCGCGCTCGCGTCGTGGGGCTTGGGCCTGCTCGACCTCGCCGAGGGACGGGCCGAGGCGGCGCTGGAACGCCTCGGCGCGGTGTGCTCCGGCCCGGCCCGGCACGATCTGCTGATCCGAGCCGTCCCGGACCAGGTGGAGGCCGCGGTGCGGGCGGCGGGCCGGGCGAGTGACCTGGCCCGTACGCACGCGCCCGCGTTCCTGGAGTGGGCGGACCGCGCGGGCGGGCCCACCGCCACCGCCCTCGCGCTGCGCTGCCGCGCCCTGCTCAGCGAGGGCGACGAGCCCGGCGAGCACTACCGCGCCGCGCTGCGCCTCCACGAGAAGGCCGGCGGCGACCGCGGGTACGACGCGGCCCGCACCGCGCTGCTGTACGGGGAGTGGCTGCGCCGGCGGCGGCGCCGGACCGAGGCGCGCGAGCTGCTGACCCGCGCGCAGGACGCGTTCACCCGGCTCGGTGCCGAGCGGTGGGCCGAGCGGGCACGGGCCGAGCTGGAGGTGCTGGGCGACCGCCCGGTCGCGCGGACGCACGACGCCGACCTCCTCAGGCGCCTCACCCCGCAGGAGCTCCAGGTCGTCCGGCTCGCCGCGGCCGGGTACAGCAACCGCGAGATCGGCGCGCAGCTGTACCTCAGCCCGCGCACGGTCGGCCACCACCTCTACAAGGCGTTCCCGAAGATCGGCGTCACGCGGCGCATGGAACTGGCCCAGCTGGAGCTGTGACCGTCGTATCGGTCGTTCGTATCGGTCATCCGTGCGCGCCCCCTCCCCGCCACCCCGCCCACACCCCCGCAGAACCTTTCCTGACCTGCATTTTCATCGGACCCGTCGGTCGACCGATGCGGGCCTTTCCACGCCGCTCGTAGCGTCGTGCCAACGACGACGAACGGAGATCGACATGCTTCTGGAGAACAAGACCGCGGTGCTCTACGGCGGCGGCGGCAAAATCGGCGGCGCGATGGCACGGGCGTTCGCCGCCGAGGGGGCCCGGGTGTTCCTGGCCGGGCGCACGCCCGAGAAGCTCGACGCGGTCGCCTCCGACATCCGGGCCGCCGGCGGGCTGGCCGAGACGGCCGTCGTGGACGCCCTGGACGAGTCCGCCGTCAACACCTGGGTCGACTCGATCGCGGGGATCACCGGCAGCATCGACATCTCGGTCAACCTGATCTCCCAGAACCCCCTCTTCAGGCCGATGATCGAGATGCCGGTGGCCGACTTCGCCGGGTCGCTGGAGAAGGTCGCCCGGTCGTTCCTGCTGACGACCCGGGCCGCGGCCCAGCACATGATCAAGCAGGGGTCCGGGGTGATCCTGAACTTCGGCGGCTCCGACGCCACCAACTCCGCGCCGGGCCTCGGCAACGTCCAGATCGCCTACGACCTGGTCGAGGCGATGCGGCGGCAGTGGGCGTGCGAGCTGGGGCCGCACCAGGTCCGGGTGCTGACGATGCGCACCGGCGGGATCCCCGGAGAGGGCATGCCCGAGGAGGTCAAGCAGCAGATGGTGGACGGCACGCTGCTCAAGCGCACCGCGACGCTGGAGGACGTGGGCAACGTCGCGGTCTTCCTGGCCTCCGACCAGGCCCGGAGCCTCACCTCCACGCAGGTCAACATCTCCTGCGGCGCCCTCGTCGACTGATCTCCCGGACCCCTCCCGCGACGGCCGCCGGCCGCCTCCCCACCAGGCACCCGGCGGCCGTCGCACTGCGACGTCAGAGGGTGGACGGGGGCGTCCAGATGATGGAGACGATCTGGAGGGCGGCGCCGGTCAGCCTGGGGTCGCCGCTGGCACGGGCGCGCCCGGCGGCGGTCTCAGGGGTGATGCCGCGGGTGCACAGCCGCCAGGCGGTGCCGGTGTCGAGTTCCAGGGACGCGGCGGGCGCGGGCTCCGGGCGGCGTTCCAGGATCCAGCGCTCCTTGCCGCGGACGCAGGTCCAGGTGCCGCTGCCGGGTCCGGTGACGGTCACCTGGAGGGCGGTTCCCTCGGGGACGGTCACGTCGCGCAGGGTGTGCGGCAGGGCGCGCATGAACGTGTCGATGACGGGGCCCGCGTGGCGGGGGTCGTCCAGGGCGGGGCGGCCGGTGGCGTCGCAGATCTGCTGGTGGTGCGTCCAGTACTCGGTGAAGTCGCGGGCCGCGTCCAGCCACATCGGGTGCGGCTCCGGGCCCGCCCACGAGACCTGGGCGTCCGGGGCGTCGGGGTCGATCGTCTGCCAGAGGTCGACGACCTGCTCGCCGAGGGAGTCCAGCTGGTCGAGCAGGAGGCGCGGGCTGAGGCGGCGGGCGGCGGTGACCCACTCGTCGTTGATGCGGTCGATGAACGCGGTGAACGCCTCGCCGTCCCGGGGCGCCAGGACGCGGTGGCCGTCGCGGAACATCGACAGCCTGCCCGCGTGGTCGCCCAGGACGTGGGCCGCGACGTCCTTGACGCTCCACCCGGGGCAGACCGTGGGACGGTCCCATTCGTCGTCGCCGAGCCCGCGCAGCGCCCCGATGAACGCGGCGTGCTGGCCGGCGAACAGCGGGCGCACATCGATGGCCGGGCCCAGCCAGGATGTGTCGATCATGACACCACCCTAGGAACCCGGCGCGGGACCGCTCCACGCATTAACCGCGGAGGGCCCGGCCGCGGGTTCTCCCCGCCGGGCCTCATCGGCGTGCAGGGCCGTCGGCGTGCAGGCCCGTCGGCGTGCGAGGTCGTCGGCGTGCGGGTGTGTCGGCGTGCGGGGTCGAATCCTCCGTGGCGGGCGGCGATCATTACGGGGCGGCACGTCGCCGCCCGGAAACCGGCCGCGGTCGCCCGCGCCGGACGTCCCCCGCCGCTGAGGAGGCACCGCATGACCGCCCTGACCATCACCGACGCCCTGATCTTCGACGGCTGGTCGGCGGAACTGCGGGAGGGGTCGCTGCACGTCCACGACGGCGTGATCACCGAGATCGGCGACCGGGTGACCCGGGCGGAGCGGGTCATCGATGCGCGCGGCCGCACCGTGCTGCCCGGGCTGATCGACGCGCACTTCCACGCCTACGGCATCTCGCTGAACAGCCTGGAGTTCGACGGCGCCCCGCTCAGCTACCTCGCGCTGGCCGGGGCGCGGCGACTGGGCAGGGCGCTGCGCCGCGGGTTCACCACCGTCCGGGACGTGGCGGGCGGCGACCCCGGGCTCGCCAAGGCCATCGCCACCGGGCTGATCGCCGCGCCGCGCTACCTCTACACCGGCCCGGCCCTCAGCCAGACCGGCGGGCACGGCGACGGCCGCCCCGCCGACCTGGAGATCTGCCTGTGCGGGCAGCACATGAACGAGGTCGTGGACGGGGTGGACCCGCTGCGGGTGGCGGTCCGGGAGCGGTTCCGCCGCGGCGCCCACGCCATCAAGATCATGACCTCCGGGGGCGTGGTGTCGCCGACCGACCCGATCCGGCAGCCGCAGTACTCGCCCGAGGAGATCCAGGCGGTGACCGGCGAGGCCGCCCGCCGCGGCGGCTACGTGGCGGCGCACGCCTACTCACCCGAGGCGATCCGGCACTCGCTGGTCAACGGCGTGCGCTCGATCGAGCACGGCAACCTGCTGGACGAGCCCACCGCCGAGCTGATGGCCCAGCACAACGCCTACCTCGTGCCGACCCTGGCCACCTACGACGCGATGAACCGGCGCGCCGACGAGGTGGGCCTGTCCGCCGTCGGCCGCGGCAAGAACCAGGAGGTCCTGCACGCGGGGCAGCACGCCGTCGAGCTGGCCCACCGGGCCAACGTCCCGGTCGGCTTCGGCACCGACCTCATGGGTGATCTGGAGGACGACCAGCTCTGCGGGCTGCGCCTGCAGACCGAGGCGGCCGGGCCGCTGGCCTGCCTGCGCTCGGCGACGTCGGTGAACGCCAGCCTCATCAACCGCGACGACCTGGGCCGGATCGAGATCGGCGCCCGCGCCGACCTGCTGATCGTCCCCGGGAACCCGCTGGAGACGCCCGAGGTGCTGTGGGATGTGGACGGCCCGCGCGAGGTCGTGCAGTCCGGCGTCCCCGTCGAGTAGGACGGCGGACCCGCCGCTCGGGTCGGCGGGTCAGCAGGTGGAGTGGAAGAGGCCGCCGACGGCGTCGCCTCCGCGCGCGAGGCGGTTGTAGAGGTCGGCGGCGGCGGTGGTCTCCTCCACGTGTACCGCGACGCCCGCCGCCTCCAGCGCGCGCAGCGCCTCGCCGGTGGTCTGGAGCCGCAGTTCCATGCCGCGGCTGAGCACGACGACCGTGCTGCCGTGGTCGAGGAGTTCCCGCACGTCGGCGGCCTGGATGCCGGGGACGTGCCGGGTGCCGGTCTCGTTCCAGTCCCAGGGGCGCCCGCCTCCGGGCCAGAGCTTGAAGTCCTTGCCGGTGCCGAGGCCCTCGATTTCCATGCGTCCCCACGACACATGCGTGATGACCGGCGACTTCACATCCTCGTCCATGTCCGCCCCCTCGGTCCCGGCGTCCGGCGCGCCTTCCGTGAGCGCGCCGGATACCCATTTTCATTAGGTGCAATTCGCGAGAACAAGTTATGTTGACGTTGACGGCCACTCCGCGTCAATGGCCCGTGCACCCGGGTCGCACCCTGGGCGTCGTATATCCGTGCATTGCCCGTCCCTCCGAGACCACCCCACCCCATCATGGCCCGCAGTACGGAACCGCAGCACCGCGCCATCTTCTGGGTCGACATCGCGGGCTCCAGCGCCCTGAGCCGTACCGACCTGGACCGGCACAACGCCCGCGCGGGCATGTACCGCGCGCTGCGCAGGGCGTTCCGGCGCGCCCGGCTGCCGTGGTCCACCTGGAACAACCGTTTCGGCCGCCATCGGGAGGACCGCGGGGACGGGGTGTTCTGCCTCGTGCCGCCGTCGGTCCCGAAGAGCCGGCTGGTGGCCGCCCTCCCGGCGCTGGAAAGCGCGCTGGAGGCGCACAACCGCGACGCCCCGGAAGGCGCTTCGATACGGCTGCGGGTGGCGCTGCACGCGGGCGAGGTGCACTTCGATCCCGAGGGCGTCAGCGGAAATGCGATGGATTACACCGCGCGGCTGCTGGACGCCCCGGAGTTCAAAGGTCTTTTCGCCGCCTCCGGCTCCTGCCTGGGCGTGATCGCCTCGGACTGGTTCTATCAGAACGTCATCCACCAGAATCCGGAGCACCAATTCCAGGAATACCGCAGGACCGCGGTGACGGTGCGCGGCGCGGGTCCGCCCGAGGCGTACGTGCGGCTGTTCCCGCGGTCCGCGCCGCCCGAGGAGGGTTCCCGGCGGCTCCCGGCGGCGCCCCGCCCGGTCCGGGCCGCGGTGGCGCTGGCGGTGCTGGCCGTGCCGCTGGCGGCGGCGCCGGGCGAGGCCCCGGTGGCGGCCTGCGCCGCGCCGCCCGTGCAGGTGAAGGTGCGGGTCTCCACCGAGAAGGAGGCGATCGTCCGGGGGCTGGCGCTGGAGTTCGAGCGCGGCACGCGCGGTCCGGACGGCTGCCGCCGGGCCGATGTGAACGTGGTGTCCGCCTCGTACCCGGGCGGCGCCCGGGAGGCGCTGCACCAGGGCTGGCTGACCCGCGACCCGAAGGAGGTCCTGGACGAGGCGGACGTGTGGCTGCCCGACTCCTCGCTGGAGGTGGAGCAGGTCCGGGAGGCGCTGCGCCGGAACCGGATCGGCACCGTGCGGCTGGAGGTCAAGGAGCCGGTGGCCACCTCCCGGCTCGTGGTGGCCGTCCCGGCCGCGATGGCCGACGACCTCGGCCTGTCCGGGAACACCGTCACCTGGGACGACGTGCTCGGCTGGCCCGGCCGGGGCTACTCCTTCGGCCGGGCCAGCCCGCGCGCGTCCAGCGTCGGCCTGGTCGCCACGGTGGCGCTCTACCAGGCGGCGCTCGGCGCGTCCGTCCTGGACGAGAAGGCGCTGACCGGCGGGGACGCGGCGGGGCGGCTGCACGCCGTCGAGCAGGCGATCGCGCGGGAGGACGACGAGCCGGGCAAGCTGCTGTGCGCGATGCGCGAGGCGCCACCGGGCGGCGGGCTGCGCCGCACCGCGCTGCTGGTGTCGGAGAAGTCGGTCATCGACTATCTCGGGAACGCGCCATTGGACGGTGGCGGCTGCGGTCCCGGCGCCCCGGGGAAGCAACCGGAGCTGCGGCCGTTCTATGTCGGCAACGGCATGCCGCTGTTCGACCACCCGTTCGTCACGATCACGCGGGCGCAGCCGCCCGGCGCGGCCCGGCGGCAGATCATCGACGCCTTCCACCGGCGGCTGCGGCAGCCCGACGCGCAGGCGCGGTTGCAGGACGCCGGCTACCGGGACGCCTCGGGGACCACCACGGCGTGGCAGGACGCGATCCCGTCGCTGCTGCCCGGGATCGACCTGGCCGGGAAGGTGCACGACGAGCCGCTGCTGGACGCGTGGAACAAGGCGCGCAAGTCCGCGCGGGTGCTGTTCGCGGTGGACGTGTCGCGGTCGATGGCGGCGCCGTTCCCGTACATCAGGGGCGACCGGGTCTCGGCGGCGGCCGACGCGATCGGGCTGGCCCGTCCGCTGATGGGCGCCCGCGACGAGATCGGGCTGTGGGAGTTCGCCGACGGGATCGACGACGGCGACGGCGACCACCGCTCGCTCGTCCCGGTGGGGCCGCCGGACCCGGACCGGATCGAGCGGCTCACCGACCGGCTGGCGGGCCTGGGCCCGACCGGGCACGGCCCCGGACTGCTGCCCGCCGTCCGGGCCGCGGTGCGGGAGATGCGGGAGGACGACGCCGACCCGGACGAGACGACCCGCGCGGTGATCATGCTGGCGCACGGCGCCGGCACCGGAAGCGGCACCGGGAACGGCGCCGCCGAACTGGCCGGGGAGCTCTCCAGGGGCGATCCGGTCCGGGTCTACGTGATCGCGTTCCATCCGGAGAGCTGCGCGGCCGGGCTGGACCGGGGCACGCAGGCCGCGGGCGGCGCCTGCTACGAGATCGACGGGATGACCGCGATGCGGCGGGCGCTCGACGGCATCGCCACCGGCCTGTGGGGCACCCCCTGCCGCGACCCGGAAAGGTGCCGGCCGTGAAGCGTCCCTGGCACGCGCGCCCGCGCGCCGCGGCGGGGGTGGCCGCGCTCGCCGTCGCGCTACCCGTGGCCGCGCTCGGCGCGTGCACGGCCGGCGACGAACCCGACCTGGACGGGACGGGCCCGATCGTGTACGCCGACGGCCGCGACAGCAGCCGCGGCGCCCAGATCAAGCAGCTGGTCGCCCGGTGGAACGAGGCCAATCCCCGGGAACGGGTCGAGATGGTGGAGCTCGCCGAGAGGCCCGACGACCACCGCGCCCAGTTGGTCACCCGGGCCCAGGACGCCGCCGCGGCGCGGACGTCCGGCGGCCGGAACGCCGGGACGGCGGCCGACCCGTCCTGCTACGACGTGGTGACGCTCGACGTGATCTGGACGGCCGAGTTCGCCCGCTGGAACTACATCGTCCCGCTGAACGAGAACGCCATCGACCGCAGGGCGTTCCTGGGCCGGCCCATCGGCAGCACGCGCTACGGCGGCAAGCTGTGGGGCGTCCCGCTGCGCACCGACGTCGGCCTCCTCTACTACCGCAAGGACGTGCTCGACGCCGAAGGGCTGGCGCCGCCCAAGACGTGGGAGGAACTGCGGCAGCAGGCCAGGACGGTCGCGCCGAAGCACCGGCTCCAGGGCTACCTCACCCAGCTCGACCGCTACGAGGGGTTCACGGTCAACACCCTGGAGTCGGTCTGGGACACGGGCGGGACGGTGATCGGGGCCGACGGCGAGGTGCGCGCCAGGCCGGAGGTCATCGGGAAGGGGTTCGGCCGGCTGCTCCAGGGCGTCCAGGAGGGGTGGATCCCGCGCGACGCGCTCGGCTTCAACGAGGAGGGCGCCCGCAGCGCGTTCCAGGACGGCCGCGCCCTGTTCATGCGGAACTGGACCTACGCCCATGAGCTGCTGAACGCGGGCGACTCGCCGGTGGCGGGCAAGGTCGGGGTGGCGCGGCTGCCGACGCCGTCCGCGCTCGGAGGCTGGAACCTCGCCCTCTCGCAGTGCTCGGAGCGGCGGGCCACGGCGCTGCGGTTCATGCGGTACCTGTCCAGCGAGGCGAGCGAGCGGAGGCTCTTCGTGGGGGCCGGGTTCGCCCCCGCCCGCACGGCGCTGTACGAGGACGCGGCGCTCCGGCGGTCGCATCCGCATCTGCCGATCATCCGGGCGAGCGTCGAGGGCGCGCGCAACCGCGGGACCAGCCCGTACTACGACCAGATCTCCAGCTTCTTCCAGGCGCGCCTGCACGATGTGCTGCTGCGTCCCTCCGGCCTCCGGGACGGTCTCGGCGGGCTCACCGCCGACCTCTACCGGGCCGCCGACGGCCGCTGACGCTGCACGGCGGCGGGCCGACGGACGGCTTCTTCCACGACGGCCGCCCCCCTCTCCCGGCATCTCCTTGAACATCGTTTAGGATTATCAAACGATGTTTAAGGAGAGGGGACGGCCATGACCGATGTCCACGTTCACGTCACCGTCTGGGACGACACCGCCGGGGACGACACCGCCGCCGGGCACGGGAGCGCCGCCGCCGTCGCCGCCCCGCCTGCGCTGTTCGTACACGGCGTGCTGAGCTGGGGCACCGACGACCGGTACGGCTTCGGCGCCCAGCGCCCGCTGGCCGCGGACCGGCGGCTGCTCATGATGGACCGGCGCGGCTTCGGAGCCAGCCCCGACACCGTCTCCGGACGCAGCGACTACGAGGCCGACGCCGACGACATCATCGGCCTCCTGGACCGGTACGGCGGCGGGCACCTGGTGGGCCACTCCTACGGGGGCGTGGCCGCGATGCTCGCCGCCGGGCGCCGCCCCGACCTGGTCCGCTCGCTGGCGCTGATCCAGCCCGGCGCGATGCGCCCGGCCGAACGCCATCCGGTCGTCGCGGAGATGCTCGAACGCGCCCGCGCCGCCGGCGGCGCGGACGGCGCCCCGCCCGGCATGACGCCGGAGGAGTTCATCCGCGCGTCCACCGAGGGCCTCGGGCTCCCGGTGCCGGACGCGACGCCCGACCGGCTCCGCGCCGCCCGCACCTCCATGCGGGAGCGCCCCTGCTGGGACGCCGACGTCCCGCTGGAGCCGCTCGCCACCGCCCCGTGGCCCACGCTGATCATCACCGGGACCTGGGAGGGCGCCCCGGAGCTCTACCACCGGTACGCGGGCGAGCCGCTGATGGCGGCGGCCGGGGTCATCGCCGAGGAGATCGGCGCCGAGCACGTCCGCGTCCCCGGTTTCTACCCCCAGGTCGACCAGCCCGCGCTGGTCAACGACGCCCTCCGCGGCCTGTGGACGAAGGCCGACCGCGCAACGGTCAGCTGACGCTGACGTGGCGCGACCGTACCAACGCCCGCCGACATCCCCGCCGTGCATCCCCGCCGTGCATCACCGCCGTGGCGGGCGCCTACAGCGCCCGGCGCAGCACCTCGGCCAGGTGGAGGGCCCTGTCGCCGGTGCCCTGGGCGATCTGCGTGCGGCACGAGAAGCCGTCGGCCAGGATCAGGTCGTCCTCTCCGGCCTCCCGGACCTTCGGGTACAGCTCGCGTTCCGCGCACGCCTGGGAGACCTCCCAGTGGCCCGGCTCGAACCCGAAGTTGCCCGCCAGCCCGCAGCAGCCCGCCCCGATGACGTCCGGGTCGACGCCGAGGCGTTCCAGGACGGCGCGGTCCGGGCCGTAGGAGCCCTTGGCCTCTTGGTGGCAGTGCACCTGCGCGACGGCCTCGGCGTCCAGCCGCCGGAACGGCCATTCGCCCTCGTGGGACGCGACCAGCTCGGCCAGCGTCACGGTACGGGCGGCCAGGCGCTTGGCACGCGGGTCGTCGGGCAGCAGCTCGGTCGCCTCGTCCCGCAGCATCACCGTGCAGGACGGCTCCAGCCCGACCACGGGAAGTCCGGCGTCGAGCGCGGGCTCCAGGATGTCGAGGGTCTGCCGCAGGACGCGCTGCGTCACGCGCAACTGCCCGGTCGAATGCCAAGTCAGCCCGCAGCACACCCGGCCCGGAGGCATCAGCACCTCATAGCCGAGCGCCTCCAGCACCTCCACCGCGGCCTTGCCCACCTCGGGCTGGTGGAAGTTGGTGAAGGTGTCCGGCCACAGCACCACCTTGCCCTGCGTGCCGGTCCGCCCGGCGGCGGAGGCGCCGCGCCCGCTCCGCCTCTTGCGGAACCAGTCCTTCAGAGGCTCCTCGGCGAACCGGATCATCTCGCGGCGCGGCTCCACGCCCGCCATGCGCTTCGCGGCGGCGGCCACGGGACGCAGGCGCAGCGCCGCGTTCGCCGAACGCGCCACGCCGGGAGCCCCCGTCACCAGCCGCGACCACAGGGGCAGCCAGCCCATCGAGTAGTGCGCCAGGGGGCGTAGCCGTCCGGCGTAGTGGCGGTGCAGGAACTCGGCCTTGTAGGTGGCCATGTCCACATTCACCGGACATTCGCTGGCGCAGGCCTTGCATGACAGGCACAGGTCGAGGGCGTCCCGTACCTCTGTGGAACGCCAGCCGTCCTGCACCGACTCACCGCGCAGCATCTCGGCCAGGACGCGGGCCCTGCCGCGCGTCGAGTGCACCTCGTCCCGGGTCACCTTGAACGACGGGCACATCGACCCTGTGTCGAGGTTGCGGCACGCCCCGACACCCACGCAACGATGGACCGCCGCGGCGAACGACCCCTTGTCCCGGGTGAGGGCGTGCACCGGAGTGATCGAAAGGGTGTCGCGCCCAGCACCGGGCCGCAGGTCGGCGTCCATCGGGACGGGGTCGACGATGACACCGGGGTTGAGCATGCGCGAGGGGTCGAAGATGGCCTTGAAGGCTCTGAACGCGTCCAGAAGCTCCGCCGAGTACATGTAGCGCAGCAACTCGGAGCGGGCCCGGCCGTCCCCGTGCTCGCCCGAGACCGTTCCACCGTGCGAGACGACCAGTTCCGTGGCCGCCTTCATGAACTCCCGGAATCCGGCCACGCCGCGCGGGTCGCCCAGACCGAAGTCGACGCGCAGGTGCAGGCAGCCCTCGCCGAAGTGACCGTAGGGCACGCCCCTCAGACCGTGGTCGTTCAACAGCGTGTAGAGGCCGCGCAGGTATTCGGCGAGCCGCTCCGGCGGTACGGCCGAGTCCTCCCACCCGGGCCATGCCTCCCCGCCGTCGGGCAGTCGCGTGACGATTCCCGACCCGGCCTCACGGATCCACCACAGCGCCCTCATGCGCGCGGGCTCGTCCACGACCACGGCCGTCGCTCCGGGGAAACGTCCCCGCACCGCCTCGACGAGCCCGTGCGCCGCCTCCTGCGCCTCATCGGCGGAATCGCCGCCGACCTCGCAGTACAGCCAGCCGCCGCCCGGCGGCAGGTCCGCCCCGGCATCGGCGCGGCCCGGCTGCGTGCGCAGCGCGGTGAGCAGGTCGGACGCCATGCCCTCCACCGTGAGGGCACCGGCCCGCGCCGCGAACGGGGCCAGCTCCGCGGCGGTGAACACGTCCGGGAACCCGATCACCGCGAGCGCGCGGGCCTTCGGGACCGGGACGAGCCGTACCGTCGCCTGCGTGACCAGGCCGCACGTCCCCTCGCTGCCGACCAGCGCCTTGGCCACGTCGAACCCGTTCTCGGGCAGCAGGTGATGGAGCCCGTATCCGGCCACCTGGCGGCTGAACCGTCCCAGCTCCGTGCGCAGCGACCCCAGGTGCGCGTCCCGCAGCCGGGTCAGTTCGGCGTCGATGCCCGCGTCCCCGCTGCCGCCGCGGCCCGCCGACAGCTCGCGGCCGTCCGGCAGCAGCAGCTTGAGCGCCGTCACGTTGGCCGCGGTGATCCCCCAGGCCACGCTGTGCGAACCGCAGGCGTTGTTGCCGATCATGCCGCCGATCGTGCAGCGCGAGTGGCTGGAGGGGTCCGGGCCGAACGTCAGCCCGTACCGGCCCGCCGCCGCGCGCAGATCGTCCAGGACCACCCCGGGCTCGACCACGGCCGTGCGGGACTCGGGGTCGACGGACAGGATCCGGTTGAAGCGGCGCGAGGTGTCGATCACGATCCCCGGCCCGACCGCGTTGCCGGCGATCGACGTCCCGCCGCCGCGGGCGGTGATCGGCAGCCCCTCGCCGGCGGCCAGCTCCAGGATCCGCGCGAGATCGTCCGCGGAGCGGGCCTCGGCCACCGCCACCGGCACCTGCCGGTAGACCGAGGCGTCCGAGGAGTAGGCGGTACGGGTCGTCAGGTCCGTACGGAACACCCCGGGCAGGGCGGCCGACAGCCGTCTCCCGGACGCGTCCGGCTCAACCGCGCCCACTCCGACCAGCCGGCCTTCTCCCACGACGGTCGCCCTCCCACCAGGTCATTCCCGCACTCGGTCACGACCAGGCTAGAGCCCCGGGCAAGCCCCCCGCCCCCCCACCGCGCCACCCGGCGAGCGTCACCGCCTCGTCCCCCCGCCGCGACCGCCGCCTTTACTCGTCGCCGCGTCGCCCGGCGGCCCTCGCCGCGTCGCCCGGCGGCCGCCATCGCGCCGCGTCGCTCAGGGACTGCCATGGCGCGATCCCCGCGACCGAAGCCGCGCCCGCCCGATGATCGTTGCCGTGCATCCCGCGATTGCCGTCGCGGCGTGTGGCGATTGCCGTGGCGCGGGGCGAGCGGCTCCGTGGACGGGTCCTGGGAGAGGCGATTCCATAACGGGTTCCGGGACGGCTTTCGGGCCGCCGATCAGGACGTTCCCGTTAGAGGAAACGGGCATTTCCGTGCCGAGTGGGGGGATGGCCACCTGCCCTTAGGCCGGCAAGGGCGCCAATGCGGCCTGATCTCCGTCAGAGCCCGCCCACCAGCGCGTATGCCGGGTCGGCACGGCCGCGGAAGGAAGAATCCGGGCATGCCGCCAACGCCCGCGACCCCTTTGCCGGGCGGGTTCGCACGGCGAAGGCGCGGGCATCACGACGCGGATTCCATTGCGCACCGAGCGCCTCGAAAGAGGCGTCCGGGCGAGACGAAAGCACGCGGGACGGCGGGCCCGGTGCCCGTGCGCCTCCCGGCGGCGCGCCCACCGCCGGGAGGCACCCGGGTACCGGCCCGGAATGAACAGGGGAAAACCCATCTACTCCGGGCGCGAGAGCCTCAACGTCATTCACGCATGACCTTGTGCCGCGCGTTGAGTCACCAGACTCAACGGCACTCCAGTTCCCCGTCGGCGATCCGTCCCAGCAGTCCCCTCCACTGGGCGAAATCGAACTCGAGCACGCCGGCCGCAGGAGCGTGCGAGTCGCGGACCAGCACCGACCGCCCCGTCGCCGCCACCTCGACGCAGTCCTCTGACCCTTCGGTGTCTCCGCTCGCACTGCTTTTGCGCCAGATCAGCGCACTCCCCCGAATCGACCGGTCAACCATCCAGCACCCTCCATCCGTTGCCGGCGGGGTCTGTCTCGCCGTCGATCGGGCAAGAACACCCGCCGGGCCAGAGCCGAGCAGGGCATAACAAACCACGACCTTGTGGAAAATTTCCCGCTCATGAGTGTAAACGGTTCTAGTTATCCCGCCTACACCGGGAACACAAGATCAGCTGACGTGTTATGAGGCCCGCTCGCCTTGTGGGTGCCGGTCGAGGCTGTCACCTCCGGTGATGATCGACGGTGCGGAAGGCCAGGCGGGGATCAGATCATCATCTCCTCGGCCGTCTGGCGGAGCAGCTCGATCGACTTCTCCGGCGACAGAGCCTCGTCGAGGAGGATCTCGAAGTTGTCGCGGTAGTCGGCGACGCGCTGGTCGTCGCCGGTGATCAGCGAGCTGGGGCCCGTCATGCCCTCCATGTAGAGGACGTCGCCGAGCCCCCCTTCGAACTCCAGGACGGTGAACGGCCCGTACACCCCGAGATGGGCGCCCGCGCTGAACGGGATCACCCGGACGGTCATGTCGTCCTTCTGCTCGGCCTCGTCGGCGATGCGGGTCAGCTGCCGCGGCATGATCGCCGGGTCGGTCTTGATCCCGACATGGCGCCGGATGACGGCCTCGTCCAGGATGTAGAACTGCTTCGGCGGGACCTCCCGCTTGGCCAGCTCCTCCTGGCGCTGCATACGCATGCGCACGTTGCGGGCACGAATGACCTGGCTGACCAGGCCGGTGCTGAACACCTCGGCGTACTCGCGGGTCTGGAGGAGACCGGGAACGATGGAGTTGTGGAAGTGCCGGATATAGGAGGCTCCGGCCGCGTATCCCACGAAGTTCAGGAAATCGTCGCTGACCTCCCCCTTGTAGGTGCTCCACCACGCGTTCTCACGCGCGCCGCGGGCGAGTTCCTGCATCCGCTCCTGCTTGCTCTTCGAGGTCACGTCGTAGGTGAGCAGGAGAGCCTGCAGGTCGGTGAAGGTGATGGCGTTCTTCCCGCCCTCCACGCGGATGAGCTTGGAGGGTGACCACTCCAGGGCGCGTGCCACCTGCTCCTGCGTCATCCCCTTCTCTTTTCGGAGCCGGACGAGTTCGCTGCGCAGCAGGGCGCTCTGGACGATGGGCCCCTGATCACTTGCCATCTTCGCTCACTCTATGTAGTCGGTGCCAGCAACTCGCCTGCTACCTGGCATCCCGGAACCTGACAAGCCGACGCCTGTCGACTCGTCAGGTTCGGTCGATGCTTATCGACCTGAACACCCGCCGATGCAGGTGATCAGGCCGATAAGTGCGGGTGAAAGTTGCAAATCGACCATGCGGGATGCTGCATGTCGCGAGTCTATGTTGTAGCGTGCTAGGTAGCAGCGTAGCAGGGGTCACAATGGGACCGAGCGGATGAGTGGTAAGGTAAAGAAGATCTTGCACTCTCGGTAGTGGCGGCGCCGGCGCCCCGGCGGGCCCACCCGATGACGACCCCTCGGTCGGGAGGCAGATGGCAGCGCCGAAATTCGTCACACGCGCACAAAAAATAGAGTCGCCCTCACTCGCCTTTGATCACCGGTAGCCAGCCAAGCAGATCAAGGGAAAGCGGAGGGCGACCCCTTCGGGACCGTCGGGACCGTTCACCGAGCACCGGAACTGTTCTGGCACTCTCTGCCAAGACACTCCGCTGACCAGGTAAAACGACCCTAACGGACTCACCCAGTCTAACCGCGTACGCGCGGCTGAGGCTATAGGTGACAGCGACTTCCGATCGGCGCACCCGCCCGATCACGGGGCCGAATCGGAACGGCTCCAACGCCGACCAGCGCCATTGTTCATCGGAGTCGCATTCGAGCATGGGGTGACTCGACCATATGCGTACTGACCACAATGCAACCCCGACCACGGCCATAACCCCCGCGACCATCTCCTCCGCACCGGAGGGTGAGCGATGACCCGCGACCCGGTACTCGACCCGGCACACCGCTTCGACCCCGACAACACGGGCCGTGTCCACGACCACCGCGGGCACTTTCCCGACCAGCGCGGCGACGCCCACCGCCGCGGCGCCGCGCCCCACCACCCCGGCCGGACGCCGCGCCCCGCCGACACCGTGCACCCGGCCCAGGCCGTGCGCGAGCGCGCCCACACCCACCAGCACGTCCACCAGCAGCACGGAGGGCTCCAGCAGCACGGAGGGCTCCAGCAGCACGGAGGGCTCCAGCAGGTGCCGCCCGGCTTCCCCGCCCACGGCTTCTGGGCGTCGCTGACCCGCGAGGAGCGGCACGCCTTCAGCGTCGCCGCCACCACCAAGATCTACCCCGCCGGCGCGGTCCTCTGGGAAGAGGGCGAGGTCGCCGGGCACCTGCTGGTGATCCTGTCCGGCTACGTCCGGGTCAGCGTCATCCGCGACGGCCACGAGCGGATCATCGCCACCCGGGGCCCTGGAGACATCATCGGCGAGCGTGCCGCGCTCCTGCTGCGACAGCGCTCGGCCGGCATCGTCGCCCTGGACGTCGTCCGCACCCTGCGCATGACCACCCAGCAGTTCGCGGCCTTCCTGTCCGACCACCCCCGCGTGGTCGCCGTCCTGGAACGCGAACTCTACGAGCGCCTCACCGAGAACGGAGGCACCTCCACCGGCATCGGCTTCCCGCCCGACCTGGCGGCCACCGCCCCCTACACCCCCGCCCCGGCCCCGCCGGAGCTGGGCGGCGCCCACCGCGCACCCGCACGGCCGCCCATGCCCTACGCGTCGCCGGCCCCGGCCCCGTCCGCGGCCTCCTCGCCCGCCCCGTCCATGTACGCCCACGGCCCCGCGCCCTCCTCCGGGTCCCCGTCGTGGGCCGGGCAGATGTGCTCGATCATGTTCGTCGACATCGCCGGATTCAGCGCCCCGCACCGCAACGACGACGACCGGCTCGCCGTCCGCCAGGTGATGTACCGGCTGCTGCGCGAGGCCTTCGCCGGATCCGGCGTCCCCTGGGACGACTGCCACCGCGAGGACCGCGGCGACGGCGCCATGATCATCGTCCCGCCGCAGCTGCCCACCCGCTCGGTCGTCGACCCCCTGATCGCCGACCTCACCGCCGGCCTGCGCCGCCACAACCGCCGCTCCAGCGACGCCGTGCGCATCCAGCTGCGCGTCGCGCTGCACGTCGGCCCCGTCACCCACGACGACGAAGGCGTCGCAGGCTCGGCCGTCATCCACACCGCCCGGCTGCTGGACGCCCCGATCCTCAAGGAGTGGCTCGCCAAGACCCGATCCGACCTCGGCTTCATCGCCTCCGCCTTCGTCTACGAGAACGTCATCGCACACGCCCCCGGGCATGTCGTCCCGGCGAGCTACCAGCAGGTGAACTGCACCGTCAAGGAATCCCACCTCTCCGCCTGGATGCATCTGTCCAGCTCCACAGCCGCCGCCTGACGCGCGACGCTTGAAGGCCGGGCCCTTCCCCGCACCCGGCCACCCCGCGCCCCCCGGCCCGCCCGGCGCCCCGGGCCTCGGGCCTCGGGCCCCGGGGCCTCTCAGGCCCGCAGGCCGTCCGTCCGCCGCCGGCCGCCCCCGCAGGCCGCCACACGTCGCCCCGCGTCCCGGCTCACGGATTCCCAGGTTCTTCAAGATCTCCCGGCGCTCGCCGCGCCCGGCACTTCCTCCCCGGGCCCATAGGCCCGGCGAGCAGGACGCTCAGGTCCGCTGCCTGCGGCGTGGGAGTTTCAGCACGAAACGGGCACCTCGCCGGCTGTCCTCGACCGTGAGGGTGCCGTGGTGCGCCCGCGCGATCTCGCGGGCGATGGGCAGCCCCAGGCCGGTGCCCTGCGCGTCGCGGTCACGGCCCGCCTTCAACCGGGCGAAACGCTGGAAGACCGCCTCGCGGTCCTCCGGGGCGATGCCCTCCCCGTCGTCGGTCACCTCCAGGACGGCGTTCCCGCCGTCCGCCCGCACGGTCACGGAGATCTGCTCCACGGCGTGCCGCTCGGCGTTGTCCAGCAGGTTGGCCAGCAGCCGCGACAACCGCAGCCGGTCCCCCTGCACCTCCACCCCGCGCTCCAGGGACCGCACCAGCCGCTTCTCCCGATGCCGCGACGCCCGGTCCAGTTCCGCGTCGACGAGGCCGCCGAGGTCGAGCCGCTCACCGCGGCGGGCCGCGCCGTCCCCCTGCGCGACGGCGTCCAGCCGGGCCAGTTCGAGAAGATCGGTCACTATCGCCTGCAGCCGCTCCAGACTCGCCAGCACCGAACGGCCCACCCGCGGCCAGTCGGCCTCCCCCGGACTCAGCAGCGCCTCCTCCAGCTGCGCGCGGGCCGCCGTGATCGGGCTGCGCAGATCGTGCGAGGCGTCCGAGGTGAACTGCCGCTGCCGCGCCAGGGCGGCGTCGAGCCGGTCCAGCGTGGCGTTGGCGGTCTCGGCCAGCAGCCGGATCTCGTCCCGGCTCGCCGGTACGGGGACGCGCCGCCCCGACTCGCTCTCGGTGATCTCCGCCAGCTCGGCGCGGATCGCGTCCACCGGGGCCAGGGTGTGGTCCACGGTCCGCCAGGTCCGCACCGCCGCCATCAGGCTCATCAGCACCGACACCGCGACCAGGAAACCGAGCAGCCCGCCACTGACGTACCACGGGACGCCCTGGTCGGCCGCGTACACGGTCCAGTCGCCGTCCTCCTGGTAGACGCGGAACGAGACCACCCGCATGCAACCCTTCAACCCGGTCGGCGGGCACAGCGTCTGGACGGAGAACACGTTGTCCTCGTCCGGCTGGAACGTCGCCATCCTGCCCTGTCCGCGCAGGTTGGGGGTCGAGGCGACGATCCGTCCGCGCGCGTCCAGCACCTGGAGGGCCTGCGCGCCGTTCGGCTCCAGCATCGGCGGCAGCCGCTCGCGCTTGATGAGGTGCACGATGCCCAGGGCCGCCCTGCCGGTCTGGTTCTGCCTGAAGTCCTCCGCCCGGCCCCGCACGGCGACGATCAGCAGGACGGTCACAGTGAGGCAGACGAGTGCGGCGAGGACCCCGGCCTTGAGGGTCATGCGCACCCGTATGGACCCTGTGTGCCGTCCGGCCACCCGACCTCCCAAAGGTGAGGTAACCACCCCGGGCACCGGAACGCGGTCTCCCGACGGGCGGCGGACGGCTAAGAGACGACAAAGATCCCGTCGTTCGGACCGCGGCGCCGCCGATCAGACCGCCGCGGTTCCGATCAGGCCCTCCCGGGTGACCAGGGCGGCCAGCTCGTCCTCGGCCAGGCCCTCGGTGCCGGCCGGACGGCGCGGCAGCACCATGGAGCGGGCCTGGGAGCTGGAGTCCCACACGGCGATCTCCACCTCGCCGGGCAGGACCAGCCCGAACTCGGCGAGCACGGCCCGCGGCTCCCGCACCGTCCGGGCCCGGTACGCGTGGCTCTTGTACCAGGACGGCGACGGGCCCAGCAGCGACAGCGGGTAGCAGGAGCAGAGCGTGCAGACGACCACGTTGTGGACGTCCTCGGTATTCGCCACGACCTGGAGCCGGTAGCCCTGCCGGGCGGGGTCGCCGGGGCCCAGTCCGAGCTCGGCCACGGCGGCGTTGCCGTCGGCGAGGAGCCGGTCGCGGAAACCGGCGTCGGTCCAGGCCCGCGCCACCAGCCGCGCACCGTTGACCGGCGAGGCGCGGCGGAGGAACTCGCCGATGAACGCGTCGAGGTCCTCGTCGGTGGTGAGCCCGGCGGCGATCACGCGTTCCTCCAGCCGCCGCACCCGCGCGGCCACCGGAAGGTCGGCGTGCTCGGAAGGTTCAGCGTGGTGGTGGTCAGAAGGGCTCAAGGTAGGACTCCCACAGGTCGACGGCCACGGTATGCCCGCCCTCGCCGCCCCACAGGTCGCGGGCGTCGAACCGTACGACGTACACGGTCTCCACGCGCGGCGGGTCGATGCCGCGCGCCCGGTCGTCCGGCAGCGGCCACGCGCCGTGCGACAGGACGATCTCACCGGCCTGCCCGCGCACGTAGCGGGGCGCCCGCGTGTGGTGCACGGGGTCGACGGGCCGTACCCGCACCCGGTCTCCCACGGCGAACGCGGGCGCCGCCGTCGTCCCCGTCCCCGACCCCGCCGCCTCAGGCAAGGCCCTTCCCCTCCACCAGCCCCTCCATGGCCAGGAGCCAGCGTTCGTAATAGGACGACCGGAGGTAGGTCTCGGGCGGCAGGCTCTCAATGGCGTCGCGGAACTCGTCCACGTTGAACACGCCGGAGCGCAGCAGCACCGAGCTCAGGGCGAACACCCGCGCCTCCCAGTCGGCGTGGAACGGCGGCTCGTCGCCGACGACGGCCGGCACGGGACCGAATCCGAGCTGACCGCCCATGTCGTGCACTCGGCTCATGTTCCGACGGTAACCGCCGCGTCCGGCCCAGGAAAGGCACGGCACGCGCGCCGGCAGGACGCGACACGTCGAACGGCGGCCGACGTGTAGGCGGGCGCCGTTGGGGCCAGCGCCGACGGGCAAGCGCCATAGGCAAGCCGGGGCTTGAAAGACAGCCTCGCTAGGCGGCGGCCTCGCGGGAGCGGCTTTCCTTTCGCACGCGCTGGAGCACCTTGGGCTTGTTGGTGAGGATGCCGTCCACGCCCAGGCGGATGGTGCGACGCATCCGGGCGGGGTCGTTGACCGTCCAGGTGAGAACGTCCATCTTCAGCCGGTGCACGCGCTTGACGTACGAGGCGGTCAGTCCGCGCTGCGGCGGGTTGATCTGGTCGGCGAACTTCGCCAGCCCCCGCAGCTCGCCGACGGCCGGCTTGCCGAGCAGCCCGATCGGCACCCGCGGCATCACCTTGTGGAAGCGCCGCATCGAAGCCCAGTCGAACGACTGCACCGCAAGCAGCCGCTCCGCCGGATCGCGCCGCAGCCAGGACGGATGCCGCCGCAACTCGGCCGCGACCCTGCGCTCGATCCCCGGGTACCGCCGCGGCCGCTTGATCTCGAGCAGCAGGCCGACCCCGCTGCCCCGCATCGCCCGCAGCGTCTCGCCCAGCGTGGGCACGCGCGTGCGCTTGTACTTCCTGCCGAACCACGAGCCCGCGTCCAGCCTGCGGATCTCCTTGAGGGTGAACGAGGAGACGCGGTACGGCGCGCGGCGGGGAAAGACCTTCTCCACGTTGGTGGTGCGCGCGAGCGTGGTGTCGTGCATGAGGATCAGCTTGCGGTCCTTGGTCTGCTGCACGTCCACCTCGACGATGTCGGCACCCTGGGCCGTGGCCGTCCTGAGCGCCCGCAGCGTGTTCTCCGGCGCGTACGCCGACGCGCCCCGGTGGGCGACGTTGGCGACGCGCGCACGGGCCGTGGCGGCGCGTTGCGCGGCGACGGGATCCGGGAGCGCGACCTCGGTCGCGGCCGAGGCCGACGCCGGGGCCGGGGCCGGGACTGAGGCGGGTGCGGGCCCGGGCGCGACGGTGCGCTGCGTCCGGGTGGCGGCGACGGTGGCGGACGGCGTCGTGGCGGCCGCCAGCGCCGTCCCCGCCATCATCGCGGCGAACGAGAAACCGAGCCGTCGGAACATTCGTCACCTCTCGGGCTAGAAGCTCTCGCTCCCACCCTCGAAGCGCAGGGTGACTTCAGAGTAACGACCCGGTAGCAGATAGTGTCCACCGGATGATCTTCTGTGCCCGGTTTCGCCCTGGGACCGGCTATAGCGTTACTGCTGCGATTCTTCGGAACTAACGGGCTTTGTTTCCGAAACATCCGGTTCTGCGGGTGACGGAACGTCCGGCCGAACGGCGGCCGTCGAGGCTCCCGTACCGCGAGACTCCTCCTCCGGACGGACGCCGCGGGCATCGTCCTCCGCCCGGGTGCCGCGCGACTCGTCGTCCACGGATTCGACCTTCCCCGGAATCACCTCGGGCGCCGTCGGCCTCCCGTCACCCGCCGGATCCATGGAATCCGCGCGATCCGCGCGATGCACGGCATCCGCGGGCGGCCCCGGCTTCGCGGGACGGATGACGCGCGGCAGCGACACCGACATCGTGAGCGGAAGGGAGATCGGCGCCCGCAACGGGATCCGCCGCGGCCGCCGGAATTGCGGCCGGAAGCGCGGCCGCCGGGGCAGGCGCAGCCGGCGGGCGGCCGAGACGGCGGCCTCGGGCACGCTCGCCACCGCGGCCGGCACGGGGATCGGCGGGACGGGATCGGCGACGACCGCAGGCCGCGGCGTCACCAGCCGGGTCTGGCGGCGACGCCCGCGCAGCGTGACGAGCCGTCCGGCCTCCCACTGCGAGGCCTCCTCCGGTTCCGCCAGGTCGTACACGGTTCCGGAGGCCAGCACGCGGCCGGGCGAGACCTTCGCCAGATCGCTCAGCCGCGCCGCCTCGTTCACCGGATCGCCGATGACGGTGTACTCGAAGCGCTTCTCGGCGCCGATGTAGCCGGCCACCACGGGCCCGGCCGAGACGCCGATGCCCGCGTCCAGCTGCGGCACCTCGGTGCGCAGCCGCAGCGCCAGCTCGCGGGCGGCGCCCAGCGCGCCCCCGGCGGCGTCCTCGATCTCGGTGGGCGCCCCGAAGATCGCCAGCGCGGCGTCGCCCTCGAACTTGTTGATCCAGCCGCCGTGCGCGCCCACCACGTTCACCACGACACTGAAGAACCGGTTGAGCAGCCCCACCACCTCGTCGGGCGAGCGGGTCTCGGCGAGCCGGGTGGAGCCGGTGAGGTCGACGAACAGCACGGCCACCTCGCGGGTCTCGCCGCCCAGCTCGATGTCCTCGCGCTCCAGGGCCAGCCCCGCGACCTCCTCGCCGACATGCCGGCCGAACAGGTCGCGCAGCCGTTCGTGCTCGCGCAGCCCGGCCACCATGTGGTTGAAGCCGGCCTGGAGGCGGCCGACCTCGCTGGCGTCGTACACGGGCACCTCGGCGCTCAGGTCGCCGCGCTCCACCCGGGCCATCCCGGTGCGCACCGACTTGATCGGGTCGGCGATCGCCCGGGTGGCGATGTAGGTCACGTACATCCCGACCAGCAGCGCCACGCCGCCCAGGCCGAGGATCGTGATCGCCAGCTGGGTGGTGGCGATGCCGGGCGCCGCCAGCGCCGCGATCGCCACGCAGATCAGCCCGAACACCGGAATGGCGGTGCCGAGCGCCCAGGACAGCATCACCCGGGTCGTGACGCCCGGCAGCGCGATCCGCTCCGGCAGCCCGCGCGGCTGCCCGGTCGTGCCTGCGGCGGCCGCCGCGACGGGACGCCAGCGGTTCTCCGCCGCCTGCTGCTCGCTGGCCAGCACCAGCGCGGCCGCCGGACGCAGCAGCCGCTCCGACAGCAGGTAGACGATCGTGCACGTGGTCATCGCGCCGAGCAGGCAGGTCAGCCCGGTCTTCACCGCCAGCCGCGCGGTGAACAGCGCCAGGTCGAGCGCCGCCCAGCCGAGCGCGCCGACCCCCCACAGCCCGCCGACCAGCAGTGTCAGCCGGAACGGGCCCAGCAGCACGGCGCGCCGCTGCGCCTGGTCGGGGATGCCGCCCTCGCGTACGAGCCGTACCACCGGACGCCACAGGTACAGCCCGAGGACCAGCGCGCCCGGCCCCGCGACCACCGGATAGCTGAAGAACGCGACCGTGTTGACCAGCCGTACATGGTCGACGTCGGCCAGCGGCGGATCCGGGACGACGAAGATGGCGAACAGCAGCACCACCACGGCGCCGCCCGCGTTCGCGACCACGACCACGACCAGGAGCACCCAGCGGACCCGCAGCTCCAGCATCGTGCGCGGCAGGCCCGGGTAGTGCGGCAGGCTGTCCAGCCGGGCGCTGAGACTGCGCGCCACCGCTTTGCCGGTCACATGCGCCTCCAGCCCTCTGGGGGTCTGCGGCTGGCTCCAGGACTTCGCAACCCGCGTTTCGGCCGCCTCGCCGAGACGGTCCAACTCTAGAACGCGCCGTCCGCCGGCGCCCATTTGGACCACCGTACTATGAGGCTCACCACAAGCACGCGGGCATCACCGTCCGGTAACATGACGCGCATGGGAACACCCAAGATGACCCCCACCGGCCGGCTGCGCACTCTCTGATCTCCCGCGCCGTCACGGCATACCCGCCTGAGTCGTAGGACCCCGAGTCCACGGACACGGACCTCGCGTCCGGTGCAGGCCGGAGCCGTCCCGCGGGAGCAGCCGCACCCGGCGTTCCCACGTTCGGAACGACTTCTCACGTCCTCGGTGACGTCTTCGGGCGCGGCCACGCAGAGAACCTCGTCCTCCGCCCGCCGCCGGGTTCACGTTGTTCCCTTCCTCTCCACGGCCGATCGGCCGGACGACTCGGGCACAGCACCGCACGCAGGCCCTTCACCGCACGCGCCGCGCCTCCGCGCCTCCGCGCTTTCGCGCGCGTGTGCGGGTGAACGGCTCCGCCGTGCCCCGGTGAGCGGACCCGTTCCGCACACACCAGGAGATGGACCATGAACCGCCGCCATCCGCACACGGCAACCTCCCAGCTCACCGTCAAGGACCTCGCCAAGGTCTACGACGGCCGCGTCGTGCTCGACGACGTCTCGTTCACCGTCCGGGCCGGCGAGAAGGTCGGCGTCATCGGCGAGAACGGCTCGGGCAAGTCCACGCTGCTCCGCCTGATCGCCGGGACGGAGCGTCCCGACGCGGGCTCCGTCACCGTCGTCGCCGACGGCGGCACCGGGCACCTCGGCCAGACCCTCGGCCTCGCACCGGACCTGACCGTCGCCGACGCCGTCGACCACGCCCTGGCCGACCTGCGCGACATGGAACGCCGCATGCGCGAGGCGGAGAAGACCCTCGCCGACGCCTCACCCGACGAGCTCACCGCGTACGGCGACCTGCTCAGCGCGTACGAGGCCCGCGGCGGTTACGAGGCCGACGCCCGCGTCGACGCGGCGATGAACGCCCTCGGCCTGGCACACATCGCCCGCGACAGGACGCTCGGCACACTCTCGGGCGGGGAGCAGTCACGCCTCGGCCTGGCCTGCGTACTCGCCGCCTCCCCGGAGCTTCTCCTCTTGGACGAGCCCACCAACCACCTGGACGACCAGGCGGTGTCCTGGCTCGAAGCACGGTTGAAGGAGCATCACGGCACGGTCGTCACCGTGACCCACGACCGGGCGTTCCTCGAAGGGTTCGCCACCGCCATCCTCGAAGTCGACCGCGACCGGCACACGGTCACCCGCTACGGCGACGGCTGGGACGGCTACCTCGCCGCCAAGGCCGCCGCCCGCCGCCGCTGGGAACAGGAGTACGCCGAATGGGCCGACGAGGTCGCCCGCCACACCGAGCTGGCCGAGACGAACGCGGCGCGGCTCGCCGGCGTGCGGCCCACCGCGCGCGAGGAACGCGTCCGCAGCCATCGCCGCTCCCACGAGGGCGGCATCTCGGCGCAGGTCCGCAACGCCCGTGAACGGCTCCAGCGGCTCCAGGAGAACCCGGTGCCGCGCCCGCCCGACCCGCTGCGCTTCAACGCCCGCTTCCACGGAAAGGGACGCACCGCCGAACTCACCGACGTACGGGTCGCGGGCCGCCTGCACATCGAAGAATTCAAACTGGACCCGGGCGAACGGATACTGCTCACCGGCCCGAACGGCGCCGGCAAGACCACGTTCCTGCGCGTGCTCGCCGGGGACCTGGCCCAGGACCACGGCAAGGTGAGGCGTCCGGGACGCATCGGCTACCTCCGCCAGGAACTGCCGGCCGAACGCTCGCGCCGCACCGTCCTGACCCTCTTCGCCGAAGGCCTCCCCGGCCCGCCCGACGACCACGCGGCGACCCTGCACGCCCTCGGCCTCTTCCGGGAGGAGGACCTGTCCAAGCCCGTCGCGGCCCTCTCCATCGGCCAGCGCCGCCGGCTGGAGATAGCGCGGCTCGTCACCCGTCCCGCCGACCTGCTGATCCTGGACGAACCCACCAACCACCTCTCCCTCGCCCTCATCGAGGAACTGGAAGAGGCCCTGGCCGCCTACAAGGGCTCGCTCCTGGTCGTCTCGCACGACCGCCGTTTCCGCGGCAACTTCGACGGGAGCCGCGCCGAACTCAGCAACGGCCGCCTGGTCGCCTGAAAACGAAAGCCTCCCCGGGCGAACCGCCCGGGGAGGCCGCTCTTACGTCAGACCACCGCCGGTTCCTGCTCGGCCTCGCGCCCGGCGCTCGACCCGCGCCGTACCAGCGGCCACGCCACCAGCACCAGGACCAGCCACCCGGCCATCACGTACAGCGCCACCCGCGTGTCCGCCTCCCAGGCGATCAGCACGGTGACCAGCACGAAGAACGCCAGCACCGCCCAGCTGCTGTACGGCGCCCACGGCATCCGGTACTCCGAGCCGGGCAGCAGCCCCGCCCGCACCCGCCGCCGGTAGACCAGGTGCGCGACGACGATCACCGCCCACACCATGATCGCGCCACCGGTGGACACCGAGGTGATGTACTCGAACGCCTTGTCCGGCACCACCGCGTTCACCACCACGCCGATGCCCATCACCACAGCCGAGATCACCACGGTCAGCACGGGCACGCCGCGGTCGTTGAGCCGGGCCAGCACCTTCGGCCCGTCACCGTTGGCCCCGGCCGTCCGCAGCATCCGGGACGTGGAGTACAGCCCGCCCGCGTTGCAGGACGACAGCGCCGCCGTCAGCACCACGAAGTTCACGATCCCGGCCGCCGCCGGAATGCCGATCTTGGTGAACGCCAGCACGAACGGGCTGGTGTCCTCCTCGAACTCCGTCCAGCTGATCACCGACAGGATCACCAGCAGCGACCCCAGGTAGAACAGCGCGAACCGGATCGGCAGCGCGTTGATCGCCTTCGGGATGTTCTTCTCCGGGTCCTTCGCCTCGCCGGCGGTCACCCCGACCAGTTCCACGCCCAGGTAGGCGAACATCACCATCTGCAACGTCATCAGCGTCGCCCCGAACCCCTCGGGGAACACGCCGCCGTGCGACCACAGGTTCGACACCGACGCCGTCCTCCCCGCGTCGCTGAACCCGATGACCAGCACCCCGAGCCCCACGACGATCATCCCGACGATCGCCGCGACCTTCACCATCGCGAACCAGAACTCCAGCTCACCGAAGATCTTCACGGAGATCAGATTGACCGCGAACAGCACGACCAGCGCGATCAGCGCCGTCTTCCACTGGTCGAACTCCGGCCACCAGTACTGCACGTACTCGCCGGCGGCGGTCAGCTCCGCCATCCCGGTCGTCACCCAGATGATCCAGTACGTCCAGGCGGTCGCGTACCCCCAGAACGGCCCCAGGAACTCCCGCGCGTAGTCCGCGAAGCCCCCGTCCGCCCGCCGGTACGTCAGCAGCTCACCGAGCGCCCGCATCACGAAGAACAGCGCCAGCCCGGCCACCGCGTACATCAGGATCAGGCTCGGCCCCGCCTTGGCGATGTTCTGCCCCGCCCCGAGGAACAGCCCGGTCCCGATCGTCCCGCCGATCGCCAGCATCTGGATCTGCCGGGTCCCGAGCCCTCTCTCGTACCCCTCCTCCGCCATCAGGCTCCTTCCCTCAGCGAAAACACCAAGAGTGACATGATCACTACAGATCCTTCACCCCCCAGGGGGTATCCCTAATCGAGTTGGCGTCCCCTCCGCCCATCACGTATGCTTCCGGAGGTCGCCGAGAAACGGGCCAGCCCCGGTCGGCGAACCCCTCCAGATCCGCTAGGCTCTGGGCAGCAAGGTCCTGTGGAGCAGCTAGGAGTGCTCGCCACCCTGTCAAGGTGGAGGCCGCGGGTTCAAATCCCGTCAGGACCGCCGGACGTGCGGATGCGCGTCATGGGCAGGTAGCTCAGTCGGTACGAGCGTCCGCCTGAAAAGCGGAAGGTCGGCGGTTCGACCCCGCCCCTGCCCACCTCTCTGAACAGCCAAAAGGCCCGGACCGGGATCGGTTCCGGGCCTTTTGACGGCAACGTCCCTAGCCGAGGGCATCCCCCAGCATCCGAAGCGCCGCCCGCTTGTCGTCGAGCGAGGTATGGGCGTAGATCGTCATGGTCACCTCGCTGTCACTGTGCCCGACGATCTCCCGGACGACGTTCGGCGCGATGCCCAGATGCAGCAGCAGCGAAACGCGCGTGTGCCGCATGTCGTGAAAGCGGACCCCGTCCAGCCCGGCAGCCGCGCGGACGCGGCCCGGCGAAGGTTGTCCGGCTCCATGGGCGTCCCCCGCCGGGACGGGAAGACCAGCCCGTGATCTTCCCAGTCGTCCCAAGCTTCGGCACGTTCGGCGTTCTGCCTCACCTTGTGCTCGCACAGGGCCGTGATGCAGTTCGGAGGCAGCGGAATGGTCCGCTCCGAGTCGTCGGTCTTGGGACGGACGAAGCGCAGTGCTCCCCCGACCCGTTGGAGCGTCTGGACGACTTCAACGCGTGGCGCTCTCCACCCCACTACCGGCGCAGGTGTGGCACTCCTCCCCGTCGATCTCACCGCCTTCCCCAGCACAAGCGCGGCATCCGACGAGGGTGACGTCCTCCCAGCGCAACCCGAGCAGTTCCCCGCGCCGCAGGCCAAGTGATTCCAGAGCGTTCCGCAGTACGGCGTGGATCGACTGGACCATGCGAACCGACGGGTGGGATTCGCAGCACTCCCCACCTTTGGGAACGCAGCAGCGCGGTACGTCACGGGCAGCATCGACCCCGTGCTTGCAGCAGAGGCACTGCGCCCGCACACGGTTGATGAAGGACCGAACGTCCCGCACGGCCAGCTTGCCAAGCCGTGTCTTGCCCAGCTCAGGAACCAGGTAGAGCCGGATCACGCTCTCGTACCCCTGGACAGTCCTGGGCTTGCGTTCCGGCTGGACGACGTGTTCCAGCCAGTACGTGAGGTACTGCGCCAGTGTCCAACTCTCGGCCGCTACGGGGATGCCCTGGTCAGCCTGTTCCAGGACCTTGGTCAGCTTCCGCCGTACGTCGTCACGCGTTCGGCCGTAGAGACGCACCCGCTTGTAGGTGCCAGCGGTCGTCGGTACGAAGGCCGCTCCCTCGTATCGCCCGTCCTTTCGCTGGTAGATCGTCCCTTCCCCATTGGCACGCTTACGCGAACGACCCTTGCGAGGCTTGAGACCGGGGTATCCGCTCAGGTGTGGCGATGCGGTGTTTCGGGTTTTGGCGATGTGGATCTTTGGTGGCGGGCAGGATGGGCGGATGGGTGGTTCGCGGCGAATTCCGGTGGCGGTGGCGATTGTGGTCGTTATCGCGGGGATCGTGCTGGTGGGTGTTGGGGTGTTCTTCGTCGTTGTGGGTTTGGACGATGCTGATCGTTGGTCCAGCGTGTTCTCGATGTTCCTGACCGCGGCGGGGTTGGGGCTGACCGGGTACGGGGTGGTGTTGACGCGGCGTGGCCTGGCCCAGCAGCAGCTGGCGGCGGGGCAGCGGGTGGGTGGTGATGTGGAGGGGCCCAATCTCCAGATCGGCCGGGCCGGTGATGTCCGGGTCGGCCAGGTGGCTGGGAGGCCACGTCGGGCACCTCGACGGGCCAGGCCGCCGGGTCCGGTTGGGGGGCAGGAGGTGGGCGGTTCGGTGCGGGGCCGCAATGTGCAGATCGGCCAGGCCGATGACGTGGACATCGACTGACAAGCGGTGGCGGGTAGGTGACCGGATCGGAGGCTGGGCTATGACCGTGTCGGGAGGTTCGGGCGTGTGGGGGCGCGGGTGAGGAAGGCGGGGCAGCATGTGGGCGGCAATGTATATGGCCCCAACATCCAGATAGGTAGTGCTGGTGTCATTTACATCGCACTGAACGACGAGACGCAGTCGGGTAAGAAGAATAGGAGGTGGACGCCCTACGCTTCCACTCTATTGCCCGGTGATGATGTTGATCATCCAATCTTGCTCACGGCGCAAGAGGCAAAGAACGGTACTCGCTGCTCAGTCCCGCTATATAACGACGGCAATATTGATGGAAGTATATGGGTCAATATTCCGCCTGGCGTGTCCGATAAAACGAGGTTGCGCATTCGAGGGAAGGGAGTCCCGGGAAAAGATGGAAGCCCGGCAGGTGATCTATATATAAAAGTCTTTGTCAAGCCGACAACACGGCCAAGTGCGTGGGAAGTTCAAGTAGCCGAACGTGCCGAAGCGGCATATCTGGGGACCCTGCTACGCACAACAGACGAATGGCATCACTTTTCGATTGCCTTTAAGTGGGTGGTCTGGCTTGCTGAGACGCAAAATATGCGAGATTCGAGGCCTGTCCTGCGCCATCTTCGGATGGTTCAACGCCCACTTCCCTCGGACCTTGGGGCACGACTTGATAAATTCATCAAGGAGGCAAGTGTCGATAGCCTTAAGATTATCTGAGTCAATTGAGGGAGGCTTCTGACGGCCGCTCGGCGATGGGAATTCCATTGGGTGGCGGGCCTTCCCCTGACACGAGTCTGCGCGCTACCCCGGACCATCCTCACCAGTCACAAGAGGCTGCATTTTTGCGCCAGAGCGCCCGACGTGGGCGAAGCGGGAGTCTCGCGACCCCGAGCCCCCCGCGGGCCGGAGGGCACTCCAGTGCGAAACGGTCTGTCACACCGTCTCCCCGTTCGCGCGGGAGACCCTCCGGGACGAGAATCGTGCGTGCAAACGCGAGAGCTGCTGCTGGACGTCGGCAACGACGCAGGTCGGTGGCTCTGCACAGCACGGAAGTACAGCAACAGCCCAACACAACGGCCTGGGCATACGCGATCTGCCAGCGGCACACGTCACGACATGGGCGAGGCTGTGAGGGCCATGGGTGCCGGTGGTTCGGGACCAAGTGGTCAGATCGAGGGATCGTCGTCTCCCTCTACGCGGCCGTTGTCCAGCTTCTACGAACGCGTCAAGGGGCACCTGCGGCGTCGCTGCGCGAGCGAAGCGAAGGCTTCGTGCCCCTCCAGCCCCGGCGAGGTGGAGGGGCACGCAGTCTGGCCGTTTTGCACGAGCGCACCCTCCGGCGTTTGCCTGGAGCTGAACGGATAGGTTGTTAGTCCGGAATCGAATCGTAAAGTAGTACTTTATTGCGCCGACGCTTTCGCGCTTCAGAGTCTCTAGTGATGCGATACAAAGCGACGTCGTAGGCCCAAGAGTGGGTAGCCACCTTACGCTCTACGCCAAAATGCTTCCGGGTTGCAGCGTCCAAGACCCGATGATATTCCTCTTGTAGATCCCACGAGAATCGTGCGAAATCGACGTTTTCCCAGCCGTATAAGTATTCGAGTTCGAACTTCACTGCCTCGATAAATTCTACCTCTGATCGGTCCACCTTCTCTGTGCGTGATCCAAGTCGCTGGGCAATCCTTTTTATGCGCTCGGACTCGCGCTCCCACTTGCTGCCAGTATCTCTCATCTCTGCATAATCCACCCAAGCCCAGAACGCTTCCGCGTCGGCAATATCAGGCGCCTGTTTATGATGGTACTCGCAAAGTAGGGCGAAGTTTCGCACGTCCATAGATCCGCCGAGAGAGCTAGGAACTGCGTGGGCACGTTCTATGGGTGTGTTCCAGCAGACTAGACAGCTTGGATTGCTCTCCATGCCGAGGTAACTTGCAATCGTTTCCTTGCTGGGTGGTGACTTTCGAGTATTTCCGTTTATCTCTCTCGCTCGAATTGGTAGGAGGTCAACGTCGTACCAGAAGTCATCTTCCTCGCCAGCCGGATAGCCGATTACGAGGAGATCTGGGATGTCGTCACGCTGCTTTTTATTGTTTCGAATCTCCCCGCAGGGGGTAATCATTGCATTTAGATATGGAAAAATGAACTCTGGAATGAAATGATGGATGATTTCCCAGGCGTCGTGATCATAGCCGCCTTCGTCATTCTTGTGGCCCTGAATGCGGAGGAGAAGTGTGCGTTTCGCCCCTGGGAATTTCCGTTGGCTGTTCCGTAGTATTGTAAAGATTCGCTGTGCGCAGCGTTCAAAATTCTCGTAGACGGCCATGTCGTGGTAGAGCATAAGTTGCTTGGGGTCGGTCGGATTGCAACGCTTTGAGGTTGACTTGCGTTGTGGGGCCTTGCGCACCCGCTTCTTTTTGGGCATAGCACGCTCCATGCTCCTCGATGGCAGGACCGATGATGCCGCAGAGGTCTGACAGATTGGCAGAGAGGCTACGGCCGAAGGTGGCTGCTGCCGTTCGACGAGCGAGCAGTCGGAGGCCGTGGGAGCCGTCGCCTTCCTCTGCGCTGCCAGTGGTCGGCCTCTGCGCAGCGCGTCAAGGGCGCCTGGCGTGTTGCTGTGCGATCAGCTTCCTGACCCTGGACCCGCTCCGCTCCGGCCTGGGGTCCCGCGGCTATGAGGAAGGCGACCCAGGGCAATGGGTACGAGGGGGAGCGTGTCCGAGCGATCGGCGGTAGCTCCCGGGGTGCTAACGCGGATGCTAACGGCGGGTCTGGACGGGGCTGGACGAGGGTGGAAGCTGGGGACGGTTTGGAGGGTCGTACGGGCAGGTCAGGCGACGTCTGTGGACGGGTGTGGATCTTGTTCGTGAGACTCGTAATGAACCGCTCAAAGAGCACCGCCGGGCCGTCAAGTCAAGGTGTTCGTCCTTCTATGCGCGAGGCGCTGCGCCTTAACCCTGGCGTCAAGGTCAAGGACGGGCTTTCAGCGGGCGAGGACCATTTGCAGCTGGCGCGCGCCGCTCATGGCCGCGTCACGGGTGGCCTCAGCGATCGCCTTCGCCAGGAAGTGGCCCGTCCAGGTGACCAGGAAGACGGCCGCGATCAGGATAGGTGCCCGGCTCCAGGTCAGGTGGAGCACGATTCGTTCGAGTGCGCCGTGCGGGTCGACGACCGGCTCCCAGCTGTTGAGCCGGGCCCAGCGTCCCAGGAAGACCCCGAGGGCGCAGAGGGCATGCGCCGCCACCGTGACCCGGCCCTGCCACTCGCCCAGTCCGATCTGGGCGAGATGGCGGCGCACACCCGCCAGCGCCAGGTAATAGGCCAGGAAGCCCGACCCGATGAAGGCGGCGTAAACGGGCAGGATGGCGGTCATCACAGGACCGCCACGGTCCGACAGCAGTACGTCGTTCCGGATATGGACAACATCGGTCACCACGTACGGGGCGTTGGGCAGGAACAGCACGAACAATACGAGCCCCGCCCACCACAGAGGCGACCGCGGCACCCGCCGCTCCGTATTGCCACCCCGAAACAGCCCCCAGGCCAGCGCGACCGGAATCCAGGCCAGCAGGGTGTTCCAGCCCATCCACAAGACATCACGACGAAGAAGATCAGCAAGGTTCGGCGCCACATGCTCCAGCAACCCCATAACCTCTCATCATGCATCAACAACGACCGCCGCGGTTCCTGAGCGCCAAACTCGGCCAACGGCGCCGTTGGAGGATGGTCAGCGCGTCGGCGACGAACGATCAGTGAACGATGAGCCCCGGTGACCAAGGGTCACATGCGGCCACTTGCGGCACCCTGCCACCCCAGGTCAACGGCCTTGAGAGGCAAGATCAGAATGGTTCCCAAGCTGACAGCGCCGTAAGGGGCCTTCTGGTCGGACGGCAACCGCGGTCAGTCCAGGAACCTGGCTACTGGACAGGATCAAGAGCCGGCAGGGGGAAGAGGGAGGTACCGCGATGGAGGATCGTGCTGAACTTCTCCAGGTGGCCGTGAGCAGTCTCGCGGAAGGGCTCCTCCTGCCCGTGGCCGAGCGGACGGGGTCGCACGACGGGCACGCCGGTGACGGCAGCCTTGACGGCAATCAACCACCACCGCGGGCGTACGTCAGGCACCGTCCGACCTTGGCAGACGCCACGGCCACAGGGTGGTCGCTACTTCTGGAAAGCGGAAGGTCGGCGGTTCGACCCCGCCCCTGCCCACCTCACCAAGCAGCACAAACGCCCCGGAGCCACCAGGCCCGGGGCGTTGTCGTTGACGGCAACGCCCCTCCTGGGACAGTGGACGGTCGTTTCATTCCGGCACTGAGCAGGCGGGCCGGCAGCCGTGATCGACTCCATGGCTCCAAGGAGCCCGAGTCCAGGGCAGGACATCTGGACAACTTCAGAACATAATCTGAGTATACTGGGTGCCATGAGCACCACCGCGGATGCAGTGACCTTCTCCGACCTGTCCCGCAATCCCAAGTCCGTAGCCGAGCGCGCCGCGCGCCTCGGTCGGCTGCGCGTCACCCACCGCGACGCCCCTGACTTCTACCTCACGGCGGCCGACCGCGAAGAGCAGCGCGATCAAAGTTTGACGACCGCGTCGCGGATCTTCCTCGCGCTCATGAAGCATGATCCGAGCGCTCGGGCACTGCTCCTCGCCATGCCCGACGTGTTCCCGTGGATACGCCACCTGAGCACTGAAGAGGTTCGTGCCTTCACCGTGGAGTTGGTCGACGCCCTGTCCGACGCAGCCGAACTCGATCTCGACAGCAATGCTCAAGAGGTCATCACGGGCTGGCGTGCCACCGCGCGTATCAAGGCAGATCGCACGGAGTACGAGGAAGCCCTTCGGCCGACCTCTGGCGACTTCGGTCCAGTCGAGGTCACGCCTTGAGCCCCAAGCGAGGGGACAGGGTCACCGTCCCACCGCCAGACGACGAATGGGACGTCAGGTTCGGCACCAGCGAGGCGGTACGAGGCTGGGAGGAGCTATGCCGTCTCGCGCTGTCGAACACCCGCCGATGCCTCGAGGCCCTGCGTGCCGAGCCGCGGTCCCGCGCCAACCATGAGCGCCAGCACCGGCTCCGCGGAGATCTCGCAACGCACCGGCACAACGGTCGGGACCTCGAACAATGGGAGTACGAGGTCACGAGCGGCGGACGCGTACGCTACCTGATCAATGACGACGACCGAACAGTGTGGATCGTCTACGCGTCCCCTCGCCATCCCAAGGACACCGACCGCTGACGGCAACCTTGACGGCAACGTCGGCAACCACTGGCAGCCACCGGCACACGTCGACCGTCACCCACCTCCGCATATATCCCATCAGCAGGATGTTCCTCACTTCTGAAAAGCGGAAGGTCGGCGGTTCGACCCCGCCCCTGCCCACCACCTTTGACCAGCGAAAACGCCCCGGAGCCACCAGGCCCGGGGCGTTTTTGACGGCGACGGGCGGCGGACGCTCACCGAACTCGGCCAGGCCCCCGGGCATCCCCTTGGTCATGCACCTCCTACGCGGAGTGCTAAGTACGCCACGCTCGGTAGGCTCCTATAGAGCGAGGAAGCCCAGATGACTGCGCAGCCACATGACTACGATCCTGGCAGGACGCCCATGCCAGAGAGGAACCTGCGTGCCATCCAGGCCGCATTGGTGGTCCCCCAGGACCGGGAGGCGTTCGACGCCGGTCTCAAGCTCGTGCTCGATGCAGTACGAGTGAGCCTGAATCTCGCAGTACTGAACGACTTCATCCACCGCTGGTGGATCACCGCATGCGACTCGGCGAGGGACGCTGAGGGGCGCCGTCAGATGCATACTCAAGCCGAGCGAGCACTCGCCGGCGAGCCGGTTACGCGTGGCAGGCCCTGGCGCGAGGTACTAGCCGACCGCGAGGACGGGCGGTAGGTGTACCACCTCATCCTCGACCCGATCGCCGAAGAACAGATCGCCGCACTCCCCGTGGAAGCACTCAGACCACTCGCCGAACTGTTCACCCTGCTGGAAACCGGCCCATGGAGCGGGCACCCCTTCAACCCGTCCAACCCCCGAGCCAACATGCTCACCCACACCTTCGGCGAACGCGGACTGGCCACCTACGTCGTCCTTGAGGAGCAACGCGAGGTCTACTCATCCGCATCGAGTGGGCATGAGACTCCGGGCGCAGCGTCCCTGACGGCAACGACCGCACACGATGCCCACCACTGGCGTCCGTTCACCACCGTCCGACCTTGGTCGACGGGGCGGCGGCAGGGCGGTTGCCACTCTGAAAGTGGAAGGTGGGCGGTTCGACCCCGCCCCTGCCCGCCTCGCGCCCTTTGACGTGCGGAAATTTGGATCAAGGGTGTTCTTTTCTGGGCTCTGGGCGGCCTCAGGCGGGTGTACAGCCGCCTGCCGCGCGCCTGCTCTAGCCGACTCCGCAGGGCGCGATCTGGCCGGTCGGGAAGGGCAGTGCCGCTCCAACCGCGTGATCGGCTCGGCCCTAGCTGCGGCCAGGGGCATGTTGGATTCGTTGGGCCAGGCCGTGCGCGGGTGCCGCTATTTGAGTGCGTTGTGTAGCTGGACGCGGGACGTGGCGCCCAGCTTGGCGTAGATCTTCGCCAGGTGGGCGCCTACCGTGCGGTGCGAGATGTAGAGGCTTTTGCCGATCTCCCTGTTGGTCAGGCCTTCGGCGGCCATCTGCGCGATCTGGAGCTCTTGCGCGGTGAGGATGTCCCTGGTGGCGGCCTGTCGTTCGCTGCTTCGCTCGCCGGCGGCGCGGAGCTCACGGCGGGCCCGCTCGCCCCACGGTGACGTGCCGAGCGCATCGAAGGTGTCCCGGGCCGCGCGGAGGTGCTGTCTGGACTCGGTGGCGCGGCGCTGCCTGCGGAGCCATTCGCCGTAGGCCAGTTCCGTGCGCGCCCGGATGAAGGGCCGCCGCGTCAGGTCCGCGGCGAGTGCCGTCTGGAAGAGGTCCTCGGCCTCGTCCTGGGCCGCAAGTACCGCCCTGGCCAGCCGCAGGCCGTCGTGCAGTGACGGCGACGCCGTGGTCTTCGCGGCTGTCTCCATCTGGGCGAGCACGCCGGCCGCGTCGCCGGGACGCTCGCTGCGGCGGGCCGCGTCGGCGATGTCGGCGACCGTGTGGCAGCTCAGGGCGAGCTGGTGCGAGGGGTCGGTGATGTCGTGCATGCGCAGGAGCCGGGTGAGCGCCTGCGGGTAGTCGCCCTCGCCCAGCGCCGCGAGGGCGCGCGCGTGCTGCGCGGTGGCGAGCACGTTCCGTGCGGTGACCGGCGTGCCGAGTCGCTCGGCCTCGGCTGCCAGCTCGTCGGCCCGGCCGAAGTGGCCGCGGAGTGCGGCGATCTTCGCCTGTGTGGCGAGGATGAGGCCGAGCAGGAACGGCTGGCCGGTCTCCCTGGCCAGTCTGCCCGCCTCCTCGGCGGCGGGCAGGGCCACCGTGAGGTCGGCGAGCTGCGCCGCCGCCCACGCCTGCGCCGCGAGCGCGCGGGCCAGGAGCTGCAGACGGCCCTGATCGCGCAGGCCGGTCAGCGATGCGGCGGACTGCGCGATCGCCACGTCGAAGTTGCCGACGAGCACTGCGACGCTGCCCAGGAGCCGCACGGTCCGCGAGTCAAGGACGGACCGCGCCAGCAGCCGCTCCGAGCGTTCGATGACCACCGCCCCCCGGGCGATGGGGGCCGCGTAACCGAGGATGGCGAGCAGCCGTGCGTCCAGCGGATCGAGCGGGAGCCGCTCGGCCACATCGACGATCCGGTCCCTGGCCGCCATGCCGGGCTCGGTCCAGAAGCATCGCAGCGCGGCGCTCCAGAGAATCCGGACCGCGAGATCGGTGTCCCCATCGGCGGCGACGGACTCGGCGAGGTCCGCGAGCGCCGAGGCGTCCATGCTCCCGCCCCGCAGGCCGTCGTCGAACGCGGCCCTGATCCACGCCAGGCGGGCACGCCGCTGCCTCGACAGCTCAAGGTTGCCGGCCTCGTCAAGGAGCCGGTCGACGATCTCCGGGCGGCCGAGCTCGACCGCGTCATCCGCGGCGCGCAGGAGCCGGTCGGCCCGCCGGTCCGGATCCGGGCTCAGCCGCGCGGCCTGCTCGAGGGCGGCGACGACCGCAGCGCCGCCGCCACGGCGCTGCGCACGGACCGCGACCGCCTCAAGGGCGGCCGCGATGGCCTCGTCCGGCCGGTCGCTCGCCGCCGCCAGGTGCCACGTTCTCCGGTCGGGCTGGTCGGCCATCACTCCGGCCAGAGCCCGGTGCACGTCGCGGCGCCGGGCGGCACCGGCCACCTGGTGGACGGCCGAGCGGATGAGCGGGTGATGGAACGCCAGCCGGCCCTCGTCGAGAGTGACCAGGCGGGCATCGACGGCCGGCCTGAGGTCGGCGGCCGTGACGGGCCGATCCGTGAGCGCATGCGTGGCCGTCAGCGTCTCGACCAGATCCGTGCTGTCGTTGAGCGCGGCGACCTCGAGGACGGCCCTCGTGGCCGCCGGGAGCGCGGCGAACCGCCGCGTGAACGTGCTCTCCAGCCTGGCCGTGAGTGGGAGCCACGGGCTCGCGAGGATGGCGGCACCGCCGGTGCCGTCCACCGCGGCGGGCAGCTCGATCAGTGCCAGCGGGTTTCCCTCAGCCTCGGCGAGCAGCCGCCGGCGCACCGCGGCGGGCAGGTCCGCGGCGCCGGCGTCGAGCAGCGTGGCGGCGTCCTCTGCGGACAGCGGCGGGATGACCATGTCCGGCAGCCCCGCCTCGTCCAACCGGGTCGCCATGCCGGTGCGGGCCGCGGCGAGCAGCAGGATCGGCTCCGACTCCAGCCGCCGTCCGAGGAACGCGAGCACGTCTGCGGTGGACGGGTCGAGCCAGTGCGCGTCCTCCGCGACTATCACGACCGGGTCGGACTCGGCGATCTCGGCGAGCAGGTTCAGCACGGCGAGGGCGACGAGATAGCTTTCGGGCACGGTCGCCTCAGCGATCCCGAGCGCCGCCCGCAGCGCCTCCCGCTGGCCGGGCGGCAGCACGCCGAAGCGGCCCCGCACCGGCCACAGGAGCTGGTGCAGTCCGGCATAGGGCAGATGGGCCTCGGATTCCACGCCGGCCGTGCCCAGGACGCGCAGGCCGGACGCGCGAGCGAACGCGGCGGCCTCCCCGAGCAGGGCCGACTTGCCGATGCCGGGCTCACCCCGGAGCACCAGCGACGCACCGCCCTCCCGTACCGCGCCTATCAGGCCGTGGAGCCGGCTGATCTCCTCGCCCCGTCCGATGAGTCCCACATTTCAGAGGCTAACGACCGGCCCTGACCTGCGCCCGGGCAGCCGCCCGATGGTCACATGACCGATGCCCTCCAGGCCCCGCCGCCCGTAGCGTCAGTGACATGGCCGGGCCGGCGCCTTACCACCGAGGATCAGGAATGTCTCGTCATCTGGACACGCCGCCGGCCACCTGCGCCCTGGCAGGTTCCCGTACGTCATCCCGGCCTGACAACGGCGCCTGTGGTCGGCACACACGAGTCGGCAGGGCAGAGGGAGGAATGTGATGTCCGCGATCACCGCCAGGAACGCCACCCTGCGGGCGGCGGCAGGTGCTCACACCGGCAGGATCGATGGCTCGGGGGAGCAGGGGCGAGAAGCGGGCACGCTTTACGGGCGCGACGCTGAGCTGCGGTTTCTGTCGGACCTGACGTCCCGCGGCCTGGCCGGGGCGGGGGGTGCCCTGCTGCTGCGCGGAGAGGCCGGTATCGGGAAGACCGCCCTGCTCGGCGCGGCTCGGGATGCCGCCGTCGGGCAGGGCGGCCGCGCTCTGTCGGCGGTCGGCGTGCAGTCGGAGGCGTCGGTTCCCTTCGCTGGACTGCATCAGCTGCTCAGGCAGGTCCTCGACCGTGCCTCAGCCCTGGTCCCCCGACAGCGGCAGGCGCTGTTCGCGGCATTCGGGATGGCTGAGGGCGTCGCGCCGGAGATGTTCTCGGTGGGACTGGCTTCGCTCGAGCTGATAAGCGGCCTCGCCGAGGAATCGCCTGTCCTGTTGGTGATCGACGACGCCCAGTGGGTCGACAGGCCGAGCAGTGAGGTGCTGGCCTTCATCGCCAACCGGCTGGACGCCGAGCGTGCGGTCATGCTGCTCGCGGTGCGCGAAGGGCATGACACCGTGCTGAACGACGCGGGCCTGCCCGAGCTGTCGCTGGCGAGGCTCGATGATGACGCGGCGACGGCACTTCTCGCCGCACGCGCACCGGAACTCGGCCAGGCTGTGCGCGACCGCCTTCTGGTCGAGGCCGCCGGCAATCCGCTGGCGCTGGTCGAGTTTCCGGCAGCGCTGAGCGGGGACGGCGTCCAGCAGGCACTGATGCCGTGGCTACCGACCACTCGCCGCCTGGAGCGGGCGTTTCTCTCCCGTGCCTCGGGGCTGCCGGACCCGACCCAGACCATCCTGCTGATCGCCGCCGCTGACGACGAGGGCGACCTCAAGGAGATCCTCGGGGCCGCAGAGCTCCTGGACGGCACGGCCCACTCGATCGGCTCCCTGGAACCTGCGGTCAAGGCCGGGCTGATCGAGCTGGACGGGCATGAAGTGCGCTTCCGGCACCCCCTCATCCGCTCCGCCATATACCAGGCGGCCACCCCATCGAGACGACTGGCCGCGCACGCGGCGCTGGCGACGGCGCTGGATGACCACCAGGAACGCCGGGCATGGCACAGGGCGGCCGCCAGTCCGGGTCCAGATGACGACGTGGCACTCGACCTTGAGGCCGCCGCCCTCAAAGCGCTCGACCGGGGAGCTCCGCGCGCCGCGGCCGAAGCCCTGCGACGGGCAGCGCTGCTGAGCGATCCGGACAAGAACCGGGGTCACCTCCTGCTGCGTTCCGCGGAGATCAACTTCGAGCTCGGCGACGCTGTTGCCGCACGCCGGCAACTGGCCGAGGCGAAGTCCGCCAAGCTCGAAGAAGGAGAACGGCTCCGCCTCATCCTGTGGACGGAGGCCCTCAACGAGGAGAGCTGGTACAGCCCGGAGCGGGTACGGGCCTTCGCCGACGTGGCGGACCAGCTGGCCGGCACCGAGAGCGACGGCGCCGCGCTCGCGCTCAGGGCGCTGTGGCCGCTGTCCATAGGCTGCTGGTACGGCAACCCGGCCCAGGAGACCCGTGACCTTGTCGTCAGGACGGCGCGGCGCCTCCGGAGAAGCGACAGCGACCCCATGGTCCTGTCCATCGCCGCCTGCGCGGACCCGGTGAAGGAAGCGGCGTGGGTCATCGGCAAGATGTCCGAGGTCGCACCGGAGTCCACAGACGACCCTGCCGAGCAGCATGCGCTGGGAGCCTCGATGACCGCCATCTGGGCCTTCGACCTCTCCTGGCCGTTCCTGTGCGCGTCCGTCGACGGTCTCCGCCGGCAGGGCCGCCTCGGACTGCTCGGCGAAGCCCTCGCCTCCCAGGCGTGGGCGGCGATACTCCTTGGCAAGCACCGGCTGGCGGCGACCGCGGCGAGCGAGGCCAGCCGGCTGTCCCGCGATACCGGCAGGCCCCGCTGGGCGTTGGTGGCCGACCTGGCCACGGCGACGCTGGCCAATGAGCGCGGTGACCACGAGACCGCCAACGAACTCATCCGGACGACGGAGGCGGAGCTGCTCTCGGTCGGTGCTCAGTCCATTCTCGGCTTCGCCCAGTTCGCCCGGGGACGGTACGCCCTCGTCAATAACCGGCACAGCGACGCGTTCGAGCAGCTGGCCCGGGTACTGGACCCGTCCGACATCGCCTACCACCCGTTCGTGGGTTACCTGGGGATCGCGGACCTGATCGAGGCGGCGGCCCGCACCGGCCGCAGCGACGAAGCGGAACGCCACCTCGCACGGCTCGACGCCCTGGCCGAGAAGACGACGTCACCGTTTCTGCAGGCCATGGCCGCCTACGCCCACCCCCTGGTCGCCCCCGACGACACGGCCGAGCCTCTCTACCAGCGGGCCCTTCACACCCGGCTGTCGAGATGGCCGTTCCACAGGGCACGGCTCCTGCTGGCCTACGGCCGGTGGCTGAGGCGCCAACGCCGCCTCGTAGAGTCCCGCCCCCCGCTGCGGGCGGCCATGGAGAGCTTCGACGCGCTCGGCATCAGGGCGTTCGGCGAGGACGCGCGGGCCGAGCTTCGCGCCGCGGGCGCGGCGGTCGCCCGGCCGACGCCTGACACCCTGGACAGACTCACCCCGCAGGAATTGCAGATAGCCAAACTGGCCGCAAGCGGAATGACCAACCGTGAGATCGGGACGCAACTCTTCCTCTCTCACCGGACCGTCGGCTTCCACCTCTCCCGGATCTACCCCAAGCTCGGCATCACCTCCCGCGGCCAGCTGCGCATGGCCGATCTCGGCGGTGACTAGGACGGTGCCGGGCGGCCGGCCAATCGGCCTTCGTCTGTCACGAAATGGGCGTGCATATCGACGAGGCCCTCGATGTGGGTCTGCTCGCTCACGGGCGGTCTCTCGTTCCATTCTCGGCTACCGGTCGCAGGCGGCGGCGCGGGGCCGGCCCCCGAAGCGGCCCCGCGCCGCCATCTGCCAAGCGGCTAACGGGTGGAAAAGCCGCCGTTGAGGAAGATGGTCTGGCCGTTGAGCCACCATCCGTCGGTGAGCAGGAAACGCACCCACGGAACGACGTCCTCGACCTTCGTGAGCTCGCCATAGGGCGTCTGAGTCCTGGAGAACTCAGCCTCGCCGGGCGCGGCCGCGTCCCAGAAGAACGAGGTGTCCATGGGGCCGGGAGCCAGGTTGTTGACCGAGACTCGGCGGCCCGCCAGCTCCTTGGACAGTGCCCGGGTGAAGTGCTCCACCGGGGCCTTGCTGCCGGCGTACACCGAGTACCGGCCGGTGTAGGCGGCCAGCAGGGATGACACGAAGTTGAGGATCCTGCCGCCGTCGTCGATCCGCTTGGCGGTCTCGGCCATGACGAAGAACGCGGCCTTGGAGTTGACGGCGAAATGGGCGTCGTATTCATCTTCGGTGACCTCGGTCATCGGGTTGCCCTTCGCGAGCCCCGCCGTGTTCACCGTGGCGTAGAGCGTGCCGTAGCGGCCGACCACCGAATCGAGAACACGGCGGATCTCTGCCACCGAGGTCAGATCGGCTTCGATCGCGAAGGCGTCTCCACCCGCCGCGACGCACGCGGCCACCGTATCCTCGGCAAGGCCTTTGTCGGAGCGGCTGTGATGGTGGACGGCAACGCTCGCCCCAGCGGCGGCGAGGTCACGTGAAATCGAGCCACCGAGATTCTTCGCTCCACCCGTGACCAGGACGGCCTTTCCGCTCAGCGCATTCTCAGGCATGGAATGTGTCCTTTCCTTTGTGTCGCCTGGGGACGGTGGCCATCGTGGTTCGGCCATGGCCATGGCGTCTTCTGTCACACGACCTGTTCGCCGCACGTCACTGCCGCCGTGCTCGGCACCTGTCACCGACCTGGTCATGTGACAGAAGAAGGCTCAGGACCGCCCGGAACACGATGAATGCGTTCCGCGCGACCGAACGAGATTCGTCCCGCAGCCGCGGGCGACACTGAAAGGCGAACCATGGTCGATCAGCAGAAAGGGAACCCGGCACGTGACCGGGTGGCGGTGGTGACGGGCGGCTCCGGCGGCATCGGCCAGGCGATCTGCCAGCGCCTCGCCGACGAAGGGTGCGCCGTCGTGATCAACTACGCCGGCCGGCCGGCCGAGGCCGAGGGGCTGGCCAAGACGATCGCCGATCGTGGCGGCCGAGCCATCGCCGTGCGTGCCGATGTCGGAGACGAGAACGACGTCGCCGCGCTGTTCGAGTCGGCCGAGTCGGCCTTCGGCGGTGTCGACGTCGTGATCAACACGGCCGGCATCATGGCGCTGTCACCGGTCGCCGAGCTCGACCTGGCGGTCCTGGACCGCATGCACCGCATCAACATCCGAGGCACCTTCGTCGTCAGCCGGGAGGCTGCCCGCAGGATCCGGTCCGGCGGCGCGATCATCAATTTCTCCTCGTCGATGGTCAGGATCGCCCTGCCCGCCTACGCGGCCTATGCCGCCAGCAAGGGCGCGGTGGACACGTTGACGCCGATCCTGGCCAAGGAACTGCGCGGCCGGGACATCACCGTCAACGCGGTGGCCCCCGGACCGACCGCCACTCCGTTGTTCCTCGACGGCAAGGACCAGGAGTCGATCGATCGCCTGGCCCAGATGGCGCCCCTGGAGCGTCTCGGTGTCCCCGCCGACATCGCCGAGGTCGTGGCGTTCCTGGCCGGACCGGCCCGATGGGTCAACGGCCAGGTGCTCCACGCCAACGGCGGCGTCATCTGAGCCGGCCGCCGCACGCGGTCGCGACCCCATCGAACGCGGCAACACCCGAACCCGACCCAAGGAGCAGGCACATGCCGTCCAAGAAGATCGTCATCCTCACCGGGGCGTCCAGCGGCTTCGGCGCCATGACCGCCCGAGGCCTCGCCGACGCCGGGCATGTCGTCTATGCCGGCATGCGCGACATCACCGGCCGCAACACCGCCGCGGCCCGCGACGCCTCCGACTACTCCCAGACCCACTCGGTAGACCTGCGTCCCATCGAGATGGACGTATCCAGCCAGGACTCCGTCGATGCCGCCGTCGACGCCGTCATCGCCGAGCACGGCCGGGTCGACGTCGTCGTGCACAACGCCGGCCACATGGTCCTCGGGCCGCTGGAGGCGTTCACGCCCGAGCAGTTGGTGAGCATCTACGACACGAACGCCGTCTCCACGCAGCGGCTCAACCGGGCAGTGCTGCCCCATCTGCGCGGCCGGCGGGACGGGCTGGTGGTCTGGGTCGGTTCCACCAGCACCAGGGGCGGCACTCCGCCGTACCTCGGCCCGTACTTCGCCGCCAAGGCGGCCGAAGACTCCCTCGCCGTCTCCTACGCGGCCGAGCTCGCCCGGTTCGGTATCGACACCGTCATCATCGTCCCCGGCTCGTTCACCACCGGCACGAACCACTTCGCCAACGCAGGCCACCCGGCCAGCCCGGAAGTGGCGGAAGCCTACGAGGGCCTCTATGGCGACCTGATGGGCCAGGTGGCCAGGAAGCTCGCCGACCTGGCCCCCGCCGACGCCGACCCCGGGGAGGTGGCCCGAGCCATCGTCCGGGTGGTCGACACCCCCAAGGGCCGGCGACCGTTCCGGGTGCACATCGACCCGGCCGACGACGGCGCCGAAACCGTCAACCGGGTCGGTGACCTGGTCCGGCGTGAGTTCTACCGGCGGGTCGAGTTGGAAGACCTGCTCAGCCCGGCGCTGCCCGCGGACTGACCGCGCCGGCGGAGTGTGCTGCCCCAGCCCGACCACGTCACAGCAGAAGACAAGCCACGACCAGCAGAGGACCGCCTCATGTCCCATCATCTCGACACGCCGCTGGCGGCGCAGAACGGCCAGCTGTTCATCGACGACCTGTACGTGTTCCCCGGGGAGGGCAGCACGGTGTTCGTCATGGACGTCAACTCCGACATCACCGGGGTCTACGCCCAGCCGGGCTTTCACCCGGAGGCCCGCTATGAGTTCAAGGTGCACTTCGACGGTGCCGCCTTTGAGGACCTGACCTACCGGATCTCGTTCGGCGAACCAGGTCCGGACGGACGGCAGGCGCTGGGAGTGCACGTGCTGAACGGTGCGGACGCGCGGGAGGACGCGGCGGCCGGGGACCTGGTGCTGGAGGGCCGGACCGGGCAGGCGGCCGCCGGGGGCGGCGTACGGGTCTGGGCCGGACGGGCCGCCGACCCGTTCTACATCGACCTGTCGCTGCTGGCCATCGTCAACGGCGCGGTGGCGACGGGGACCGCGGCCGACCTCTCGACGTGGCGGCCTGAGTCCGCGCAGAACAGCTTCGCCGGTACGACGGTGGAGTCGATCGTGCTGGAGGTCCCGCACTCCCACCCGCTCCTGCGCCCCGGCGCGAAGGCCGGCGTGTGGTGCGCCACCAAGCTCGCCACCGACGCCGGCGGCTGGCGGCAGGTCAACCGCGCCGGGTACCCGATGATGTGGCCGATCTTCTGGCCCGGCGACACCGACTTCTCCAACCCCGCCAACACCCGGCACCCGTCCCAGGACTTCGCCGCCGCCGGCGGGCACATCGCCGGCCTGGTCGCCGCCGTCGCCGGGGCGGCCGGCATCTCCGACGACCCCGGCGGCTACGGCGAGACCGTGGCCCGCGAACTGTTCCCCGACGTCCTGCCCTACGTGGTCGGCACACCCGCGACGTTCGGCTTCGCCGACCGTAACGGGCGGACACTGGCCGACAACGCGCCCGAGGTCATGCTGTCCCTCGTCACCGGCACCGCCGTGCCCTCGGGCCTCACGCCGGCCGTCGCCGGCGGGCAGCGCAGCAGCGCCTTCCCCTACGTCATCCCCGCCTGACCATCTCAGGTCGGCCGCCTTCCCCGAACCCGAACCCGTACGGGCCGGGCACCACTCGCAAGGAGGAACATGGCAACGATGACCACCCGTGACGGCACGGAGATCTTCTACAGGACTGGGGTGCCGGGCAGCCGGTCGTCTTCAGCCACGGCTGGCCACTGAACGCCGACGCGTGGGACGACCAGGCGTACTTCGTGGCCTCGCACGGCTACCGCGCGATCGCCCACGACCGGCGTGGCGCGCATGCGTGACCACAGCGGCCAGCACGTCATATGTCGCCCAGGCGGGTGGGGTGGCCTTGGGACCACCGGGTCTGTCGAGGCGGATCACGGCGTGGAAGTGGACAAGGCCGCGGCGTTGGTATTCGGCGACCTTGGCGAAGGACACCGTGAGCACCTCGCGCAGTTCACCGATGCGCAGCCCGCCGGCCTTGGCGAGGGCCTCGAACTATGCGGCGGTGTCGAGTTATCTTCGGACAATGGACGAGGCGGAGGTGAGTGGGCAGATCTGGCGGGACACGGTTCGGAGGCGGGGCACCGTCGAGCAGGATCGGGAAGCGCTGGCAAGGCTCATCGAGTACGACGCCGATCCTTTCGAAGTCGAGCTGTACGAGCTGGCGGCCGATCCACGTACCTTGCTCTTGGACCGGACTCAGCGGCGCAAGGCCGGGCAGTACGAACGACGCGTACGACGCTTGAAAGCCCGAGGTCAGCACGAGCGAGGGTGACGAAAACGCTGACGACGACTTGCGAGCGGCTCTGGCACGTTGCTGGTGCCCTCTTCGGGATGGCACTAGTCTGCCGAGCCATGCGCATGCTGCATCTCGGGCTGCGGGTCACCGATCTGGAACGCTCGCTCGCCTTCTACACCGCGCTCGGGTACGCCGATCTCGGCAACGTTCCCGAAACGGAGTTCGGCAGCCTGACCATGCTCCAACTGCCCGATGATCCGTTCGTCAGCCTCGAACTCGTCCACGACCCCGCGAGACCGGTCAAGGACACCAGCGCCGTCAACCACCTCGTCGTCCAGGTCGACGATCTCGATGCCACGATCGCCGATCTCGCGGCCAAGGGCATCACGGCCGAGCCGCCGTCGGAGCCGGGACCGGGCATCCGGACGTCATGGCTGACCGACCCCGACGGCTACAAGATCGAGCTCGTGCAGTGGCCGCCCGGCCATCCGGCCGGCATGACAGTGGCCGACTTCGTCTGACGGGGGTCGAGGCCGACTTCGTTGCCGCCGCCGGCTTCCGGTGCTCTGGCCTTGACCGGCGCTGCGGGGCCGCTTGCCGTCTGATTGGGCGGAGTACAGCCCGAGGTCATCGGAGCTGGCCGCGCCTGGAGCGGTCAGGGGTGTCGGCGGAACGCGTGGAGCATCGTCTCACCTCGGCAGACGGCCTGGGAGGACGGCGGTTGGCACCCGTTCCTTGTCGCCCGGTCTGGGTTGGGTGAGGTGGATGTGGTCGCCGCGGTCGATCGCCGGACGATTCCCCAGGTCGAGAAAAACCGGTGCGTATGTCTGATCAATCGGCTGGGATCGTGGATGTGGCTTGGGGCGGTGGCGTTCGAGGCTGTGCCAGGGGCGCATCGGAAATGTCTTCGCTGGTTTGTAGTGTGCTCGCCTGTCCATGAGGGATTACTTGGAGGAGCGAGATGGGCGCGAAGACGGCGTTGCTGGCGTTCGCCGACGGAGACCTCCGTCCTGCACTGCTGGGCGCGTCCCGTCCGGAGAGGGCGGAGGTCGCGTCGCTCGTGGGTCGTCTGCACCCAACGCACCTTGTTGAGCCTGCGGATGACAGCACATTGTCCGACTGTGTCTATCCACCGGACGACTTCACCTACGCGACGGCTTTGGCCGGGGCGGAAGTGTTCTGTGACCAGCGGTTCATGCTCGACCGCCCGTCCGAACTGCCCGAGCATCTTCGCAAGGCCGGTGCCGGCAGGCGAATCGTCATGCACGCGATGCATTCGGTCGTGGACTGGGCGTGCTTCGCGGTCTGGGAAGACGGGGCGCTGGTCCGTTCACTGAGCCTGTCACCCGATGGAGGAATCGAGGAGAACATCGGCGAGCCGTACGACTTCGAGTTGCCGTACTGGGCAGGGGGCCATCCCGTCGAAGAACCGTACCCGTTGCCGTTCCACCCTCTTGACCTGGGCGAGGAAGCCTTGCGGGCGCTGTTCGGTTTCGTCGTGGAAGGCTATCCCGGACCGGACGACATCGACGCCTCCGCGGTCCCCATGCTCGGCTTCCGCGTGACCGACCCGACCGGTGAAGAGCAGGCCGCCCGGGAGGCCATGTACGAGGAGGCTCGACAGACCATGGGGCCTCCGCGAATGTTCCGAATGGGGCCGGACGGGACGATGCAGGAGATCGACTTCGACGCCCTTCAGTGATCCCCGCCTCCCGGTGGGGCGGGTCACGACCAGTAGCGTGCCGCGGAATCGTGGGCGAGGCGGGCGAACTCCGGCATCGGGAGCGCGAGCATTTCAGTGTTGAGGACCTCGACGCTGACCAGCCCCTCCCAGCCGCGTTCGAGCAGAGTGGACGCGAAGCGGTCGAGTTCGAGGACGCCGTTCCCGGGCATCGCCCGCCGCTGCGAGGTCTCCGCCGCGATGTCGCCGGACACCGGCGGCGGCGCGTCGGCGAACTGGACGTAGGCGATCCGGTCCAGCGGGACGCGGGCCAGGTCGTCCCACGTGCTGTCCCCGAAGGAGAAATGCCACGAGTCGATCAAGAGGCCCGCGCGGTCGGCGCCCGCGACCGCCACGACGTCCAGCCCTGCCCGGATCGACGACACCGGGCCCAGCGGGCTGAACTCGACCGCCATCCCGGCCCCGGCGTCGGCGAACAGCGCCGCGCACCGCTCGACCACCTTGGCCGTCTCGCCGGTGAGACCGGTGGTGAAGAGCGTGGGGATCCACTCCGCCCGAACCGCGGCGGCCGTCCGCGCCAACTGTTCGGCGGATTCCACCGTCGCCGCCCCGTCGTCCCCCACCACGAGGACGAGCAGTTCGTGGCAGCGCAGGCCGGCTTCGTCGTAGGCGGCCGGCGCATCGGCGCCGACCCAATCGGCGGAGAGCCCCAGAGCCGAGAATCCCGCCTGCCGAGCCGCCCCGATCAGGGTGCTGACAGCACTGTCCCAGCGGATGTCCGGGCTGAGTCCCAGCTCGACGGCCAACGTCTCTCCTCAGCTCGACAGGCAATCATTGTAAGTTTTGCGAGGTTACCGTTACAAGGTCGGCCGGTTGGGCATCGCCGTGAGGGGCGGCCACGTGGCGGCCGCCTAGACTCGCTGCTCGTGGCCAGGTTCGAGGACGTCAGGCTCACCTTCTGGGAAGAGGGCGGCCATCGCGGTCAACCGCCCCTGACCGGGACGGCGGTCATGGAGGCCGAGCAGCGGCTCTCCGTCCGGTTGCCCGCGGTGTTGCTCGATCTTCTGAGCATCCAGAACGGCGGTCTGGTCGCCGAATCCTGGAACGCCTTCCCGACCGTTGAACCGACCTCGTGGAGTCCCGACCACGTCCCGTTCCCCGACCTCTTCGGGGTCGGCCGGCGCGAGGGCGTCATGTCCGTGCTCGACACCCCGTACCTGATTCAGGAGTGGGGCCTCCCTTCTCCCGTCGTGCTTCTGTCCGGTGACGGGCACTGCTGGATCGCCCTGGACTACCGGGCCGCCGGGGTGGACGGCGAGCCGTCGGTCACCTGGTTCGACGCCGACTTCGGAACCGAACTCGCCCTCGCAGCGGACTTCCGGTCGTTCGTCGAGAGGCTCGTCCCGGACGGCACCTTCGACGACGGCTCCGAATAGCCGAAGGGCGCGGCCGGGGTCGGTGGCGCGGTGGGTGTGGGTAGACCGAGCAGGAATCGAGAAGCGCCGGCTCCCGGGCCGCACATAGCGTGATCACCATGCGTGCCCGCGGCGTCCAGGCCCGGGGCGGGGGGCCGAAGCCGGCCACGGCCGGAAGGGGGTGCGCCGCGTTCCGCCGGCTCATAGGACGGAGCGGAGCAGAACCAGACATACTCTCGATGCTGGTCAGATCCAGCCAGGCGACGCCGACGGGGACCGCCGGAGGCGGCCCCGCCCGACAGATGGAGACAGGATGAGCATGGCCACGGGGACGGACACGCAGTCGCCTGCGCTGCACATCGCCGACACCCACGACCTGATCCGCGTGCACGGCGCGCGCGAGAACAACCTCAAGGACGTCAGCATCGAGATCCCCAAGCGCCGGCTGACGGTGTTCACGGGGGTCTCCGGCTCGGGCAAGAGCTCGCTGGTCTTCAACACGATCGCCGCGGAGTCGCAGCGGATGATCAACGAGACCTACAGCGCCTTCGTGCAGGGCTTCATGCCGACGATGGCGCGGCCCGAGGTGGACGTGCTCGAGGGGCTGACGACCGCCATCATCATCGACCAGCAGCGGATGGGCGGCGACGCCCGTTCCACGCTCGGCACCGCCAGCGACGTCAACGCGATGCTGCGCATCCTCTTCAGCCGGCTCGGGCAGCCGCACATCGGCTCGCCCAACGCGTTCTCCTTCAACGTCCCCTCGGTCAAGGCGAGCGGTGCGATCACCGTCGAGCGCGGTGACAAGAAGACGGTGAAGGCGACGTTCACCCGCACCGGCGGCATGTGCCCCGGCTGCGAAGGCCGGGGCACGGTGTCCGACCTCGACCTCGCCCAGCTCTACGACGACTCCAAGTCGCTCGCCGAGGGCGCGTTCACCATCCCCGGCTGGAAGTCGGACAGCTTCTGGACGGTGCGGGTCTACGCCGAGTCGGGTTTCGTCGACCCGAACAAGCCGATCCGCGAGTACACCGAGAAGGAGCTCCGCGACTTCCTCTACAAGGAGCCGGTGAAGGTCAAGGTCGACGGCGTCAACCTCACCTACGAGGGGCTGATCCCGAAGCTGCGGAAGTCGTTCCTCTCCAAGGACCCCGACTCGCTGCAGCCGCACATCCGGGCGTTCGTGGACCGCGCGGTCACCTTCACCTCCTGTCCCGAGTGCGACGGCACCCGGCTCAGCGAGCAGGCCCGGTCGTCGCGGATCGGCGGGATCAACATCGCCGACGCGTGCGCGATGCAGATCAGCGACCTGGCCGAATGGGTCCGGGGCCTCGACGAGCCGTCGGTGGCGCCGCTGCTCGGCTCGCTGCTGAAGACGCTCGACTCGTTCGTGGGGCTCGGGCTGGGCTACCTGTCGCTCGACCGGCCGGCGGGGACGCTGTCGGGCGGCGAGGCGCAGCGCGTCAAGATGATCCGCCACCTCGGCTCCTCGCTCACCGACACCACCTACGTCTTCGACGAGCCGACCATCGGCCTGCACCCCCATGACATCCAGCGGATGAACAACCTGCTGCTGCGGCTGCGGGACAAGGGCAACACGGTGCTGGTCGTGGAGCACAAGCCGGAGATGATCGCGATCGCCGACCATGTGGTGGACCTGGGTCCCGGCGCCGGTACGGCGGGCGGCACCATCTGCTTCGAGGGCACCGTCAAGGGGCTGCGGGCCAGCGGCACGCTCACCGGCCGCCATCTCGACGACCGGGCCGCCCTCAAGGAGGCGGTGCGCAAGCCCAAGGGCGCGCTGGAGATCCGCGGCGCCACCACCCACAACCTCCAGAACGTGGACGTCGACATCCCGCTGGGGGTGCTCTGCGTGGTCACCGGTGTGGCGGGCTCCGGCAAGAGCTCGCTCATCCACGGGTCGATCCCCGCGGACGCGGGTGTGGTGTCGGTCGACCAGGGCGCGATCCGCGGCTCGCGGCGCAGCAACCCGGCGACCTACACCGGGCTGCTCGAGCCCATCCGCAAGGCGTTCGCCAAGGCCAACGGCGTCAAGCCGGCGCTGTTCAGCGCCAACTCGGAGGGCGCCTGCCCCAACTGCAACGGCGCGGGCGTCACCTACACCGACCTGGCGATGATGGCCGGTGTCGCCAACACCTGCGAGGAGTGCGAGGGCAAGCGGTTCCAGGCGTCGGTGCTGGAGTACCACCTCGGCGGCCGCGACATCAGCGAGGTGCTCGCGATGTCGGTGGACGAGGCCGAGAAGTTCTTCGGCGCCGGCGAGGCGCGCACCCCGGCGGCGCACCGCATCCTCGACCGGCTCTCCGACGTGGGGCTCGGGTACCTCAGCCTCGGCCAGCCGCTCACCACGCTGTCCGGCGGCGAGCGGCAGCGGCTCAAGCTGGCGACCCACATGGCCGAGAAGGGCGGGATCTACGTCCTGGACGAGCCGACCACCGGCCTGCATCTCGCCGACGTCGAACACCTCCTCGGCCTGCTCGACCGGCTCGTGGACGCCGGCAAGTCGGTCATCGTCGTCGAGCACCACCAGGCGGTCATGGCCCACGCCGACTGGATCATCGACCTGGGGCCCGGGGCCGGCCACGACGGCGGCCGGATCGTCTTCGAGGGCACACCGGCCGACCTCGTCGCCGCCCGTTCCACCCTCACCGGCGAGCACCTCGCGTCCTACGTCGGCGCCTGACCGGGGCCCTCGGGGAGAGGCACCGCCGGCCGGTGTCGGCGGTGCCTCCGGCGCGGCACCGGCCTGCCGCTTCGGCCGGTCTGGAGTCCGGTGGGCGTGGCCGGGACCGGTCCCGGGATCTTCGCACTAGCGTCGCCGCCATGACGACACGCGCGCAGCCCGGCGTCCTGGCCGTCGCCGTCGCGGCCCTGCTGGTGGCCGGTTGCGGTTCGGACGCGCCGAAATCGGCCGCGGACGGGACGAACCTGGACGCCTGCAAGGACGGCACCTGCGAGGTCAAGGTGACCGGCCCGGCGAAGCTTCCAGTGGACCCGGCCACGTTCAAGATCGACACCTTGGACGTCAAGCCGGAGAAGGGCGACTCCGTGTCGTTCACCCTGCGCAGCTCCGGCGCGGTCCCCTCGGCCTCCGTACGGGTCTGCGGCCCGGACGACGACGGCTGCCTGAACCTCGGCGGGGGCGGCTACTCCTCCGGCGGCGGCGACGCGTCGGTGAAGTCGAGCACGAGCTGGAAGGCCGTCGAGGGCTCGCGCATCACGGCCAACGGGCTCTCCATCACGATCGTCTCGGCCGCGGACGGTTCGGCGATCCTCCGCATGAAGCCGGCGTAACCCATGGGGATGGGCGGAAGGTCAGAGGTGGTCGGCCAGCTCGGCGAGGAGGCGGCGCTTGGAGCGGGCCCCCACGATGCGGTGGACGACCTCGCCGTCCCGGTAGAGGTTCATGGTGGGAAAGCCCATGATTCCGTACCGGGTCACGATGTCGGTGTGCTCATCCCCGTTGATCTTGGCGACGGTGAGGCGGTCACGGTACTCGACCGCGATCTCCTCGAGGATCGGCGCGATCATCTTGCACGGGGGGCACCAGTCGGCCCAGAACTCGACCAGCACCGGCCGGTCGGCGTTCAGCACCCGCGCGTCGAAGTTCTCGCCGGTCAACGTGATCATTCGGGTCCTCCGGGACGAGCGCGCAGCCCGGGCAGGCGCGCGCGAGCTGATCGGCCACCTCGGCCCGCATCGAGACCAGCGCGCGGATCTCCGCGTCGATCTCGGCGAGCCTGCGCCGGTAGACGGCCCGGGACTCCGGGCAGGACGCCCCGGCCTCGTTGCCCGCCCGCAGGCAGTCGACGAACGGCCGGGCGTCCTCCAGCGTGAAGCCGGCCGCCAGCAGCGAGCGGATCTCCTGGACGAGCCGCAGGTCGGACTCCTCGTACTGCCGGTAGCCGTTGCTCGAGCGCCGCGACGCCAGCAGTCCCTGCTGCTCGTAGTAGCGCAGCGCGCGCGTGCTCACACCGGCCCGTTCGGCGAGCTCCCCGATCCGCATCGGCCCTCCCTGATCCCATGGCCGTTCGCCACGGTATTCCTTGACACCGGCGTCAAGGTCAAGCCGGGTCTCCCGCAACAGTGTTTGTGATCATGTGAACCTTCGGGAGGGAAGCGGCATCTCATCCCGTGACAGGGTCGACGGGACGGGGTCGAGATGAACGACATGTTCAACAACCAGGCGGCGTGGGCTCACCAGCAGGCGCACCAGCGCGCGATGGACGCGGCGCACCAGGCGCACCGGTCGCACAACGACGCGCACCAGCGGGCGGTCCAGGCCCACTCCGACGCCCACCGGCGCTTCATGGACGGCATGAACCACCGGCCCGGCTACCGCCCCTCCGGCGGCTCGGGCGGCGGGGGCCTGGTGTCGCTGCTGGTGCTGGCCGGCGCCGCGCTGCTGGTCGCGGCCTACTTCGGGTACTCCCCGGAGGAGCTCTGGGATCTCGCGAGGGCCAAGGTGCAGCCCCTCATCGACGAGTGGCTGAACGGCTGAACCGCGACCGGCGCGCCTTTACTCCGCGTCTGCCCCGCGTCCCGTGTCGCGCGCGGGAACGCCGGCGGGAGGCGCGCTAGCGTCGGACGAATGACCAGTGCGGATTTGCTCGCCGACGCGTTCGGCAGGATCAAAGAGGTCGTCCACCAGGCCGTGGAGGGCCTCACGCCGGAGCAGCTGGCCCACCGCGTGAACGGTGAGGCCAATTCCATCGCCTGGCTGGTGTGGCACCTCACCCGCGTCCAGGACGACCACATCGCCGAGGTCGCGGCGGTACCGGAAGTGTGGACGACCAAGGGCTGGGCTGAGCGGTTCGGGTTGCCGTTCGGCCCGGCCCAGACGGGATACGGCCACTCCAGCGAGCAGGTGGAGGCGGTCAGGGTCGACTCGTGGGAGCTGCTGGCCGACTACCACGACGCCGTGCACGAGCAGACGATCGCCTATGTCGAGACCCTGACCGACGACGATCTGTCCCGGATCGTGGACCGGTCGTGGGACCCGCCGGTCACGCTCGGGATGCGGCTCGTCAGCGTCGTGTCGGACGACCTCCAGCACGCCGGTCAGGCCGGCTTCGTCCGCGGCCTCCTTCCCTGAGGGCACCGATTGTCGGTGGCATGCGGCAGACTGCCCGGCCTGGGCTGGTCCAGGGGAGGTGGCGGGCCGATGGCGATTCACGTGGCGAGCCGGCGGCGGGCCCGCGCCTCGATCGAGGCCGCCCATCCGGGCGCGCTGATCGTGGACGTGACGTCCCGCGCGGAGGAGCCCTGGGTGCGGCTCAGCCCGTTCTACCCGCACGGCGGCATCCCGGTGCCGTTCACGCCGGGAGTGACCTCCTGGTCGGTGGAGGGGATCTGGCAGGCGCTCAAGGTCTTCGCGGACGAGGACGTCGATCCCGGCAGGCTCGCCGTCACCTCGATGAAGGGGCTGAAACGGACCGTCCGCAAGTTCGGGGAGGTCCGGGGGCATCGCCGGGGCCTCGCCGGTAGGGAGCTGCTGCCGTACGAGCAGGCCCGCCGGGAGATCTACCTGCCGTCCTACCGGTGGGTTCTGGAGCACCGCGTGCCCGACCTGGTCGCCGAGCTGGCACGCCTGGGGTCCGAAGGTGACGTCGTGCTGCTCGACTACGGCACCAACGGGGATGTGAGCGATCTTTCCAGGCCGCTGTCGCATGCCGCCCTCGTGCGCCGCCATATCGAGGGGCCGCGGCCGGACGGCCCGTGACGTGATCTCCGTTCCGCCCCATGCCCTGGCGGGCGCGGGGGACGTTCGCGAGGAATGTGCGGCGTTTCCCCGGGAGGTGCGGCGCGGCGCGCTACGCTCGGTGCTCGTTCCGCGACGCCGGGGGACCATGACCGCCACTGATCAGAACGGGGCGCCCGGGGGCCTGGACATCAGGCTCGCCGGGCCGGACGACGACGTCCCGCTGCTGGACCTGCGCACGGCGCTCGACCACGAGTCCAGGTTCATGATGCTGGAGCCCGGCGAGCGGGAGCGGCGGGACGCGCTGCCGCGCCTGTCGTTCCGGGTGGTGGCGGCCGAGGGGCGGCGCCTGGTCGGGTACGTCGGGGTGGCGGTGCTGCCGTACGCGCGGGCCCGGCACTGCGGGCAGCTGGTGGTGGGCGTGCGCGCGTCGCACACCGGGCAGGGGGTGGGGCGCGCCCTGCTGGACGCCACCGTCCGCCAGGCGCGCGAGCGGGCCCTGCGGCGCCTCGAACTCACCGTGATGACGCACAACCGGGCCGCCCTGGCGCTGTACACCCGCTGCGGTTTCCAGGTCGAGGGGCTGCGCCGTGCCGCGCTCCGGGTGGACGGGGCCGAGGTCGACGAGTACTACATGGGCCTCCTGCTCTGACCGTCCGGAATTGATTCCGCGGGCGCACCCGGTACCGGGACCGGCGGTGCTGTAAGGGCGCGATAAAGAGCCGACGACGGCGTTACTGAATTTTCCACTATGGGGGACTTCTTGGGAAATACAAGCCCGCCGGAACGCGGTCGTTTATCCCTGCCGGACGTAGCGTGGAGTGCAGAGAGGACGACCGGGGCACCGTCCGGTGGAGCACGAGCCGAAAGGAGCTGCGCGGGACGCGGGAGAGGAGGTCACTATGCCGAAGGTCATGTCGCGCGAGGCGGGGATGCTGAGCTGGGTGGAGCTGAGCAGTCCGGACATCAGGGCGTCGAAGGCGTTCTACCACGGGCTCTTCGGCTGGGGCTCCTACCAGATGGTCGACGAGATGTTGGGCGACTACGAGATGTTCACGCGCAACAGCGTCGGCGGGCCCGAGATCGCCGGGCTGACCCCGCTGGCCGACGACTCGCTACCCGCCACCTGGACGTGCTTCTTCATCGTGGACAACGTGGTGGAGACGGCCCAGGTGATCCGCGACGCGGGCGGCCGGATGCTCATGGACGGGCTCAAGCTGGGGCGCTTGGGAACGATGGCGCTCGCCTGCGACACCGAGGGCGCGGGCTTCGGCCTGTGGCAGTCGGGCGAGTTGCACGGCACCGCGGTCGTGGACGAGCCGAACACCTTGTGCCTGGTGGAGCTGGCCTGCCGCGACACCCAGGCCGCCCAGGACTTCTACGGCAGGGTCCTGGGCTGGCAGAAGCCGACCGAGTTCCGGGGCGCAACCGGTGGCGCCTCCTACCTGTGGCGGATGGCGGGCCGCCCGGTGGCCAGCCTGGCGCGCAGCGGCCCCGGTTCGCCCGAGGACGACGGGGTTCCGGCGCGCTGGATCCCCTGTTTCGCGGTCACCGACTGCGACGCGTCCGCCACGGAGGCGGTGCGGCTGGGGGCGAGCGTGACGGCACCGTGCACCGAGACGTCCAATGGCCGGTGCGCCGGCCTCGCGGACAACACCTCGGCGCCGCTGTCCATCATCCAGCTCCCTTCCTGAGAGCCTTTGTCGGGCGCCGGGAATCTCGCATTTCACATTCGGCGGGAATTGCTTTCCGAGTGGCGGGTCGCCGTTCTTGGCGGGCGGTGGCGATGAACGGGTCAGGAGCCGGCGAGCTTGGCGACGACGGGGGCGAAGGCGTCCAGGTCGGTCTCGTGGTGCAGGACGAAGTAGGACATCCCATGCTCGTCGCGCCAGCGTCGCAGCTTGTCGGCCATGGCGGTGACGTCGCCGGTCAGGACCTGGGGCGTGTCCCCCTGGCGCGAGGTGTCGGCGGCGCTCCACGCGGCACGGGTCCCGCCGTCGCCGACCCGCATGACGCTGGTGCCGATCTCGATCCGGTCGAACCTGGGGCCGGCCGCCTCCCGCAGCAGGGCGATCTTCCGGACGAACGCCTGGGCGCCGCCGTCGGAGGGGTCGGGGCCGGAGCCGTCCGGGAGCGTCCGCATGGTCAGGTTGACGATGTCCGCCTCCTGCGCGGCCAGCCGGAGCATGGCGGGGCCTCCGCCGCCGATGAGGATCGGCGGGTGGGGCCGTTGCAGGGGGCGGGGCTCCTGTTCCAGTTCGCGGACGCGGTAGTGCTCGCCTTCGTAGGTGAAGGGTCCCTCGCCCCAGACGCCCTTGAGCACGGTGAGGCCCTCCCGTAGGCGGCGCAGGCGTACGCGTGGTTCGTCCAGGGTGAGGCCCGCGCCGCGGTAGTCCTGGGCGAGCCATCCCGTTCCGATGCCCAGCTCCAGGCGTCCCTCGGACAGGACGTCGAGCGTGGCGGCCTCCTTGGCCAGCATTACGGGGTGACGGAAGTCGTTGGCGAACACCATGGTGCCGACCCGCAGCCGGGTGGTGGCGTCGGCGGCGGCCATCATCGCGGCGATCGGGCCGAACCGGGGGCCGACGATGTGGTCGGGCACGAGCATCACGTCGAAGCCCGCGTCCTCCAGCCGCCGCGCCTTGCCGGCCCATTCCCGCCGCGTGCCCGCCAGCCGGACCACCGCCCCGAACCGGAACGTCCGCATCCCGTGCCCCTTCCTCACCCGCCACAATGACCAAGCATGCGCTTGGTCATCCTCCTACGGTGCCCCACAAAGCTCGCGGCGTCACCCCCGCGAGTACGGTGGTGCGCCATGGGTGATCTCGACGCGGCGATCCGGGCCGGTACGGCGGCGGACGCGGAGGCCGCCGCCGCGCTCGTGCACCTCGCCGACGTCGCCCGGCGCGGTCCCTCGCCCCTGGACGCGCAGACCCGGGAACGGTCGGCACGGCGGCTCGCCGACCCGTCCACCTTCTTCGTCCTCGCCGAGACCGACACCGGAGCCGGAGCCGGAACCGGCGGCGGGCGCGGGCCGGTCGGCGTCGCGGCGGGGATGCCCGGCCGCGCGGGCGGCGGCGCCGGGGACCGCGTCCCCGGTCTGTGCCACATCAGCATGGTCGCCGTCCGCCCCGAGAGCTGGGGGCGGGGGCTGGGCGGGCGGGTGCTGGACGCGGTCATCGACGAGGCCCGGCGCCGCGGCTACGCCCAGGCCCAGCTGTTCACGCAGACCGCCAACGCCCGCGCCCGCGCCCTCTACGGCAAGCGCGGCTTCGTCCTCACCGGCCAGACCTCGGTCGACGAGATCGGGGACGAGATCCTCCACTACCTCCTCGACCTGGACGCCTCACCAGTGGGAATGGACGAGCGCCTGGGCCACTAGGGCGAGTCCGGCCTGGGCGGCCAGCCACTTACGGGCGGGCGGCTCGTGCCGGCCGGCCGCGACGACCACCCACGCCGCGTACGGAACCCAGATGCGCTCCACCTCGCCCCTGGTCACGCCCGACACGTCGAGCGCGAGCAGCCCCAGCAGGGCCGCCCCCACAAGCCATGCTACGGGGCGGCGGTCGGAGAGCGCCCCGGGCAGGGCGTGGACCGTCGCGGGGCCGACCAGCAGGCCGAGCACGGCGACGTTGGCTACGACGAAGTAGGCGTAGGAGCGTTGTGCCGAACCTCGGCTGATGAGGTACGTCTCATGCGTGGCCGCGACGCCGTCCGGCCACCAGAAGCCGCCCAGAGTGAAGGCCACCGGCACCACCGCGGCACAGCACAGCAGTACGGCCAGAAGGCGGCGGCTGGGGCGGGCCAGGATAACGACTGCAAGCGGTAGTGCGAAGAGGGGGAGGAGGCCGTAGCTGAGGTAGGGCAGCGTGCCCAGTAGGAGCCCGGCCCCCACGGCTGCGACAAGGCTGTCACGCTTGGCGGCGATGGCCGTGAGAGCGGTCGCCCAGGCGCCGATGCCGAGGAAGAATGCGTCCATGGCCGTGGCGATCCACAGCGTGAACGGCGCCAGGACCAGGAACGGCAGGGCCCGCCGGGCGAGCGCCTCCCCCGCGACGAGGCGGACCGTGATGGCGACGGCCGCGACGGCGGACGTGCCGGACGCGATGATCAGCGCGGCCGACCAGCCCGTCCCGCGCAGGCCGGTCTCCTCCAGCGCCCACAGCACGAGGGTGGGGAGCGGCGGATGGCCGCGCACGTGGGTGGTGTAGCCGCCGAGCCTCTCGGTGAATGTCCGCAGCCATTCCGCGGGACCGGCGGCCCGGACGGCGTCCAGCCCGGCGGGGTATTCGGTGGGCGCCTCCAAGGGACGGGGCAGGGCGTCCAGGCCATCGCTCAGTGCCAGCACGACCGTCCACATCGCGGCGGCCGCCCAGCAGAGCGGCAGCAGGCCCCACCAGGGCAGCCGCCGGGCGAGGGACGGCAGCACGGCCACGGCGAACGCGCCCGCGCACGCCGCGGGGAGCATCTGCCAGGTGAGCAGCCGGGGGGTGGCGTGCAGCGGGGGCAGGCCGTCCTCGGTGGCGAGCCCGGCCCGCCGCAGGACATCGCCGACGATGAAGGCGGCCGCGATCAGGAGGGCCCAGGCCGCCACTGCGAGGCGACCATAGGACCGCGCCTTTCCCTCAGGAAGGAACCGGGCGCGAGGCCGGCGCCGATCCACCTCACCCGTCGCCATCGGAACGCCTTCGATAGCGCTGCCAGAGGGCGTTGGCACCGGCCAAGAGCAGGATGGCCGCGAGGACGACGGCGAGATTGCGCCCGTAGGACAGCGGCAGGATCGACGGATTGTCCGCACGCCGTCCCATCCCCAGCACGAATGGCAGCGCCACCAGGGCCACCACTCCGCCCACCATCAGCGCCCCCTGCACATGCCTGCGGTAGGAACGGGGCAGGCGCGTGGTGGCCGCTCCCACGAGCAGCACACAGGGCGCGAGGACGGCGTCGTGAACGACCACCGCTCCCCCGAACCAGGCCGCCCAGCCCAGGAAGTCCACGTCGGCGTCCCTGAGGAGGCCCCGCAACCCGAGGGCGATCAGCGCGCCACCGGTCGCGTAGCCGACGATGCGCCCCTTCACACGACCACCACCTCGTGGACCCATTTGGTCTGGAGCACACCCGGGCGGTTGGGCGCGATGAGCCTGCACGGGTAGCCGTGGTCCAGGTCCAGGGGCGAGCCGTTCACGCCAAGGGCGATCAGGGTGAAGGCGTCGTTCCAGTGGGGAGGGTCGACCCACGACGTCCGGTAGAGGCCGCCGCGTTCCAGTGACTCGACCCGTAGCCGGGCGTCCTCGGAAACGCCTGCCATGCGAAGAAGGTCGCGCAGCCTCACCCCTTCCCAGGTGGCACCGGCGCTCCACCCCTCCACACACGTGATGGGCAACCGCACCGTACGGGACGGGAGTGCCCGCAGATCGGCCAAGGAGAAGGACAGTTCACGCGTGACACGGCCTGTGATCCTGAGCCGGTAGGTGGGGTCCCGGGCCAGCGTGACGACCCCGGCGGCAGCCGCGGACTTGTTGACCGGCAGCCCCTGTGGCCCGACCCCCGGCCGCCTGGGCGCGAGCACCGCGAGCTTGGCCAGAGGGGAGAACGCCTCTCCGACCGTCGTCAACGCGACCGCTCCCCCGGCGGCGGCCACCCTCAACAGGAAAACGCGCCGCGCCAGTCCGTCCTCGGGACGTTTCATGACCGTGCGCCGCACCTTGGCCCACTCGTTGGTCACGTGCACGAGCAAGGCCCCGACGAGGATGTACGCCGTCCAGTAGTGCGCCGTGGGGAAGAAGAAGGGGAATGGGTACCAGTAGGCGATGTTGAGCAGCCCCGTGACGAGCTGGAACAGGGCACCTCCCACCAATACGAACACCAGGACCCGTTCGATCGCGTGCCCGGCTGAGCGAACGGGCGGCCACCGCAGCAGCTTGGGATAGACCGTCCACAGCTTGGCCAGGAGCAGGGGGATGGTGGCGAGCCCCCCGACCACGTGCAGGCCCTGGGTGAACCGGTAGAAGTTCACCGGGCGGGACGGCCACCTCAGCCAGTCCGGCGGATGCTGCATGAAATGGCTGATCAGGCCCGTGACGAACGCCGTCATGAACGACACGCCCAGCGCGATGCCCAGCCAGGCCGCCACACGCTCGTCGTGCAGCCGGCTCGTGAACGCCGCGCCCGGCCGCGACAAGAGAGACACGAGCGACCGGAGAGACCCCAGCGACCCGAGAGATCCGGGCACCCGGCTCAGCGGCCCAGGGACGCGAACCACCGGCCCGCCTCCTCCCACACCTCGGTCACCACCGCCCCGCAGCCCGCCGCGAGCCCCGCGACGTCGTCGGCCGACACCCAGGCCCACGGGAACCAGTCGCCCACGGCGTGCCCGGTGCGGAGCCGGACCCGTTCGGCGCGCGAGCGCGCCCCCGGCGCCAGCACCTCCACCAGCACCCGGCCGCCGCCGCCCGGCGCCAGCAGGTCGAACACCCTGCCCAGCAGCGCGGACGGGTCGCCGCCGATCCCGATGTTGCCGTCGGCCAGCAGCACGGTCGTCCAGATCCCGGCGCCGGGCACCCGGTCGAACACGTCCCGGCACAGCGCGGGCCCGCCCGCCGCCACTGTCAGCGCCACCGCATAGGGGGCGACGTCGATGCCGAGGGCGAGCAGGCCGCGCTCGGTCAACGCCACGGTGAGCCGGCCCGGGCCGGAGCCGACGTCCAGCGTGGGACCGTCGCACCGGTCGAGCAGGCCGTGGTCGCCGGGCCGCAGGGCCTTCCAGTCCTCGACCGGCAGCGGCCTGCGGCGGCCCGTGCCGTCCTCGACCTCGACCCGCGCGCCGGAGCTTCCCGCGAGGGCCCGCTCGTACAGCTCCCCGTTCATGCCCGGCCCGTCCGCGCCGCGTCCCCCGCCGCACCCCGCTCCGCCGCGTTCCGCTCCGCCGCGCGCACGGCGGCAGCGAAGCGGCCGTGCGGGGCCAGCGCGGCGACCCGGGCGGCGTCGGCCGCGGTGTCCACGTCGGTGAGCCGGGGGAGCACCTCCACCGAAAGTCCCGCCCCGTGCAGCCGGTCGAGCTGGACGCACCCGGTGTCCGGGCGCGACATCGGCACGCCTCGCAGCAGCCGCGCGTCGGGACGTGCCAGGCCGAGCAGCCAGAACCCGCCGTCGGCCGCCGGGCCGAACACCGCGCCGGAGTGCTCCAGCGCCCGCCCGGCCCGTTCCAGGAGGCCTGTGGTGACCTGCGGGGTGTCCATGCCGATCAGGACGAGCGGACGCCCGTCGTAGGCGTCGTCGAAGGCGTGCGCGAGCCGTTCGTCGAGGCCGTCGCCGCGCTGCCGCACCACCCGCACGCCGGGCGGCAGCCACGGGCCCGGCTCGCCCGCAAGTGCCAGGGTCCGGGTGCGGGCCGGGGTGCGGGCGACGGTGCGGAGCGTGTCGGCAAGGGCCGCCTCCGCCAGCCCCGCGGCCTCCTCCGCCGTGTACGCGGGCGTGAGCCGCGTCTTGACCCGACCCGGTACGGGCTCCTTGGCGATGACGACCAGGTCGGCGTTCACGGCGCCACCCCGTCCAGCACCCGGCGCATGTCCCGCACCGCCCGCACCGTGCCGCCGACCGTGCCCGTCACCTTGGAGCGCCCCCGGCGGGGGCGGTACGTCACGTCGACCTCGGTGACCGTCCAGCCTGCCGCGGCGGCCTTCAGCACCATCTCCAGCGGGTAGCCGAACCTGCGGTCTTCGAGACCGAGCGCGAGAAGGCCGGTCCGCCGGGCGGCGCGCATGGGGCCAAGGTCGTGCAGCGTGGTCCCGGCCCGTTTGTTCAGGGAGCGGGCCAGGACGGTGTTGCCGAGGCGGGCGTGCACGGGCCAGGCCCCGCGGCCCGACGGCCGCCGCCTGCCCAGCACGAGCCCGGGGCCGGACGTCTCCAGGGCCGCGACCACGCGCGGCAGTTCCTCCGGGTCAAGGGAGGCGTCGGCGTCCATGACGCACACCACGTCCGCCGTGGCCGCCAGCAGGCCGGCATGGCACGCGGCCCCGAAACCTCGCTGGGGCGCCTCGACGACCCGCGCGCCGTATTGGACCGCGATCCTCGCCGAGTCGTCGGTGGAGGCGTTGTCGACCACGATGGGCCTGAAGCCGTCCGGCATCCGGGACAGGACCCAGGGCAGCGCCTCCGCCTCGTTCAGGCAGGGCAGGATGACATCGACCACCTCGCTCACCGGTCAGCGCCCACCGTCGCCTCGGCGAACTCGGCCATTCCCTCGGTGAAGGGCACCCGGGCCGTGTAACCGAGCTCGGCCCGCGCACGCTCGGGGCTCGCCACGATGTGCCGTACGTCGCCCAGGCGGTAGCCCCCGGTCACCTGCGGCTCCGGGCCGCCGTACACATCGGCCAGCGCATGCGCCATGTCCGCTATCGAACGAGGAGTACCGCTGGCGATGTTGTACGCCCGTAGCCCTCCGCCGTGCCGCTTCCCCAGTGCTTCCAGGGCGAGGACGTTCGCGCGCGCCACATCACGCACATGGACGAAATCGCGGCGCTGCCGCCCGTCCTCGTAAACCAGAGGTGGCTCTCCCCGCTCCAGCCGTGAACGGAAGAGCGCAGCCACCCCAGCGTAGGGAGTGTCCAACGGCATCCTCGGCCCGTACACGTTGTGGTAGCGCAGCGCCGCGACCGTGCCCCCGGTCATGCGAGCCCAGGACGCCGCCAGATGCTCCTGGGCCACCTTGGTGTCGGCATAGACGTTGCGGGGGTCGAGGGACGTCTCCTCTTCCACGACGCCCGGCTCCAACGGGCTTCCGCAGACGGGACACGACGGCTCGAACCGGCCCGCCTGCAGATCCCCCTCAGCCCGTGGGCCCGGCCTGACAGCCCCGTGGGCGGCGCAGGTGTAGGCGCCCTCGCCGTACACCACCATCGATGACGCCAGCACGAGACCGCCCACCCCCGCCCGGGCCATCTCGGCCAGCAGCACCGCCGTGCCCTGCACGTTCACCCCCGCGTACACGGGGAGATCGAGCACGTCCACGCCGAGGCCGACCATCGCCGCCTGGTGGCAGACCGCGTCCACGCCGCGCAGGCGCCGCGCCACGTCCTCGGGGTCACGTACGTCTCCGGCTTCCGCGCCCGGTCGCAGATCGAGCCCGCGCACCTCGTGCCCCGAGGCCGCGAGGGCCTCGGCGATGTGCGAGCCGATGAATCCGGCCGAGCCTGTGAGCAGCACTCGCATGCGACGACCGTAGGTCGGCGGGGGTGCGGCGACCGACCCGAAGCGCGTCCTGTAGGAATCTCGTAAGATTTGCCGCCCGCGATCTACTGAACGGAGGGGACGGTTTGCCCTTCGAGCCGCTCGCGGACGATGCCGCCGGGCCGCGCGCCGGGCAGGGCAGCGCCGTTCCCGGCCTGCCGGACGAGGCGTACGACCACGACGGCCAGCTCACCAAGCGCGAGGTCCGGGCGATCACCCTTGCCCGGCTGGCGCCGGCCCCCGGCGAGCTGCTGTGGGACGTGGGCGCGGGCGCGGGCAGCGTCGCGATCGAGTGGATGCGGGCCCATCCGCGGTGCCGCGCGATCGCGGTGGAGGCCGACCCGGAGCGGGCCGCCCGCGCCGCCGCCAACGCCGCAGCCCTCGGCGTCCCAGGACTGCGGGTGGTCACCGGCACCGCCCCCGCCGCGCTGGCGGCCCTCGCCCCGCCGGACGCGACCCCGGACGCGATCTTCGTGGGCGGCGGGGTGACCGCGCCCGGCCTGATCGACACCTGCTGGGCGGCGCTGCGACGCCCCGGCGGCCGGCTGGTGGTCAACACGGTCACGATCGAGGGCGAGCGGGCCGTGCTGGAGGCACACCGCAGGCTGGGCGGCGAGCTGGCCCGGATCGCCGTCGACCGGGCGGCCCCGATCGGCGGCTTCACCGGCTGGCGCCCGCAGATGCCCGTCGTCCAGTGGACGGCCACCGCGCTGTGTTCATGAAGTCCCGGCCTACGGTGCTCGCCTGGCGGCTCGCTTCGAGACAGGCCCCAGGTCTCAGGCGCGGCCGACGATCGTGCCGGCCCGGTCGATGACCACGACGTCCACCTCCACCGGGGCGCCGCGCAGCACGTCCAGGGCCACGTCCCGGGCGCGGGCGGCGACCAGGTCGCCCAGCGGCAGACCGGCCTCCGCGCAGATCCGCAGGGCCTCCAGGGCGGTGTTGGCCGCGCGCACCCGGGCGGCGATCCCGGCGTCGCCGCCCGCGCCCTCCAGCAGTTCGGCGAGCAGGGCGAAGTCCACCTGGGAGCGCTTGGAGTGCAGGTCCAGATGCCCCGCCGCCAGCTTGGCGATCTTGCCGATGCCGCCGGCGACGGTGAGCCGCGGCACCGGGTGGCGGCGCAGGTACTTCAGCACCGCGCCCGCGAAGTCGCCCATGTCCAGCAGCGCGTCCTCGGGCAGTCCGTGCAGCTCGGCGACGACCTTCTCGGACGTGCTGCCCGTCGCGCCCGCCACGTGCTCGCGCCCGGCGGCGCGCGCCACGTCCACGCCCCGCCGGATGCTGTCGATCCAGGCCGAGCACGAGTACGGCACGACCACTCCGGTGGTGCCGAGGATCGACAGGCCGCCGAGGATGCCCAGCCGCGGGTTCCAGGTGCGGCGGGCCAGCTCGGCGCCGCCGTCCACGGAGATCTCCACGATCGCGTCGGCGTCCCCGAGCACCTCCCGCATCATCCGCCGCGGCACCGGGTTGATCGCGGGCTCGCCGACCTCCAGCGGCAGGCCGGGACGGGTGACGGTGCCGACGCCCGGGCCCGCCCGGAACACCACGCCGGTGCCGGGGGCGCCGTGCCGGACGGTGGCGCGGACCAGCGCGCCGTGCGTGACGTCGGGATCGTCCCCGGCGTCCTTGACGATCCCGGCCATCGCGGCGCCGTCCGCCAGATCCTCCACGGCCAGCGCGAACGCGGGACGCTGCCCGCGCGGCAGGGTGATCTCGACCGGGTCCGGGAACTCGCCGGTCAGCAGCGCCGTGTGGGCCGCCTTGGTCGCCGCGGTGGCGCACGCGCCGGTCGTCCACCCGTATCGAAGAGAACTCACGCTCCTTAACATGCACCCTGTGCGCGTACTGGTGCTCGGCGGGACCGGCGAGGCCCGGCGGCTGGCGGGGCTGCTGGCCGTCCGGCCGGGCGTCGATGCGGTCACCTCGCTGGCGGGCCGGGTCGCCGATCCCGCGCCGGCGCCGAGCCGGACGCGGGTCGGCGGGTTCGGCGGCGCGGACGGGCTGGCGGCCTGGCTGGACGCCGAGCGGATCGACGCCGTGATCGACGCCACACACCCGTTCGCGTCCGCGATCAGCGCCTCCGCCGTCGCCGCGGCCGGGCGCGCGGGGGTGCCGCTGCTGGTGCTGCGGCGCCCCGGCTGGACGGAGGGGCCCGGGGACGACTGGCGGCGCGTGCCGTCCCTGACGGCGGCCGCGGCGCGCCTGCCCGGCGAGCGCGTGTTCCTCACCGTCGGCCGCACGGACCTGGCGGCGTTCGCCGGGGACGCCCGCCGCTTCTTCCTGGTGCGCTCGGTGGACCCGCCGGGGCCGCCGCTGCCGCCCCGGACGCTGGCGGTGCGGGGGCGCGGGCCGTTCACCGTGGACGGCGAGCTGGCGCTGATGCGCGAGCACCGGATCGACGTGCTGGTCACCAAGGACAGCGGCGGCGCGATGACCGCCGCCAAGCTGGTCGCCGCGCGCCGGCTCGGGGTGCCCGTGGTGATGGTCGACCGCCCGCCGGCACCGGACGCTCCAGCGGTGGCCACGGTGGACGAGGCGCTGACCTGGCTGGAACGGCCGGACGCCCCTTGACAAAACACCCACCAAAGGCCGACTAAACCACTTTTCCGCACAAATCCCGATTACCACGGGAGCATTCCGGAGAAACACGGCACAATACAACGCGGTGGCCTTACCCTCGCTCCGAAAACGAGGACGGCGATGAGCGGACCCGAGTACGTCCGGTACGGCGGCGGCCGGAAGAGGCGGGCGGAGGTACTCGCCCCGCTGGCCGGCGCGATCACCCTCGCCACGCTCCTCGGCATCGGCGCGTACGCCTTCGCGACCGCCGGCGCCGCCTGTTCCGGCGATGACTCGGTCACGCTGGACGTCGCCGTGGCCCCCGGGATCGAGCCGGCGATGGTCAAGGCGGCCCGCCGCTTCAACGCCGACCGCATCCCGACGAGCGCCCGTGCCGGACGAGACGGTGGCGGTAGCGGCGGTGACGGTGACGGGCGCTGCGCGCGGGCCGTGGTGCGCAAGGCGGATCCGGGGGCGATGGCCGCGCTGCTGGCCGGGCAGAGCGTGCCGCAAGCCACCGGCGACCGGCGGCCGGACGTGTGGATCCCCGACTCGTCCCTCTGGACGGCGCTGGCCGCCGCGTCCGGGACCCCGGCAGGCGGCGCCCCGGCGGGCAGCGCCCCAGCGAGCGGCGCCCCGGCGGGCAGCGCCCCAGCAGGCGGCGCTCCAGCAGGCGGCGCCCCGGCGGGCGGCGGCCCCGGCGGCGCGCTGGAGGTCACCCGGACCTCGGTCGCGCGCAGCCCCATCGTCGTCGGGTTGCCCCGTTCCCTGGCCGCCTCCCTCTCCCGGCAGGGCGTCACGGCCACCCCGTCGTGGGACAACCTGCTCAACGCCGCCGGCGGCACGGCGGGCGGCGCCGTCACCAAGAACGCGATGATCCCGCCCGGCACGGTACGGCTGCTGGTCCCCGACCCGGCCCGCAACGCCGCCGGGATGCACGCGCTCGTCCTCACCGACATCCTGCTGGCCAACGACCCCAACAAGGGCGCCATCTTCACCGGCATCGTCCGCACCGCACGCGAGAGCACGCTGCCGACCGTGGAGGCGCAGTTCACCCGGTTCCAGCCCACCGGAACCGGCAAGCGGCCGATCGCGCTGGCCTCCGAACGGGACGTGTGGGCGTTCAACCGGACCCGGCCGGCCGAGCCCGCCGTGGCGCTCTACCCGCAGGAGGGCACGCTCTCGCTGGACCACCCGTTCGCGATCACCACCGCCGATCCCGCGCGCCGGGCCGCGGCGCGCCGGCTCGAACGCGCGATGGGCTCCGAGGCCACCCGCGCCGACGTGCGCGAGATGGGCTACCGCTCCCCCGACGGGAAGGCGCCCGGCTCGTTCGGCGCCGCGACCGGGGTGAACCCGGGACGGCCCCGCGAGCTGCCCGCGCCCAGGCCCGCCGCCGTGCGGCAGGTCATGCAGGCATGGTCGAAGCTGTCGCTCGGCATCCGCATCCTGACGCTGGTCGACATCTCCGGGACGATGGCCGAGCCGATCGCGCCGGGCATCACCCGGTTGCAGGCCACCGCGCGGACCGCGCAGGGCGGGCTCAGCATGATGTCCAACGACACCGAGCTGGGCGTGTGGGCGTTCTCCACCAAGCTCCAGGGCGACCGGGACTGGCGGGAGCTGGTGCCGGTGGGCCCGCTGGGCGAGCGGATCGGCTCGGCGACGCGGCGGCAGGCGGTGCTGTCGCGGCTGGGATCGGTCCGCCCGAAGGCGACCGGCGACACCGGGCTGTTCGAGACGCTCACGGCGGCGTACCGGGAGATGACCCGCACCTACAAGGCCGAGTTCGGCAACACGGTGCTGCTGTTCACCGACGGCAAGGGCAACGACGACCCGGGCGGCCCGTCACTGGAGCGCACCCTGGCGGACCTGCGGGAGACCACCGATCCGGCGCGGCCGGTGCAGATCGTCATGATCGGGGTGGGCCGCGAGGTGGACACCCGGGAGCTGCGGCGGATCGCCGAGGTCGTGCCCGGCGCGGTGTACGTGGCCGAGTCGCCGGACCAGATCGTCAAGATCTTCCTTCAGGCGCTCTCCCGCCGCATCGGCGACTGAACCACCGCGCGCGGGCGCGGGATTCGCCGGAACCTCCCGAACCGCTCGGAACGGTCGGATCGGTCGGGTCGGTGGGGCGCCGGTCAGGCGTCGGGGCCCGGCACCGGGTCCAGCAGCCGGACGGCGCTCAGCGCCAGCACGACCTCGGTCAGGTCGCCGGGACGGGCCAGCAGCCGCCCGGTGAGCTGCTCGATCCGCCGCAGCCGGTTGAGCACGGTGTTGTGGTGGCAGTACAGCTTGGCCGCGGCGCGGGCGGCCGAGCCGTCGCACTCCAGCCAGGTGGTGAGCGTGGACAGCAGCACGTCCCGGTAGACCGGGTCGATCTCGTACAGCGGGCCCAGCACGGTCCGGCCCAGCCGGCCGGCCAGCCGGGGCTGGGAGACGACCAGCGCGGCGGGCAGCCGCCGGTCCAGCAGGGCGATCTCGGGCTCGTCCGACCAGCAGGTGCGCAGCGCCAGCTCGGCCAGCCAGCGGGCCGTGCCCAGCTCCGACAGCGCGTGCACGACGGGGCTGACGCCCGCGTGCCCCCGCGCGTGCGGCCGGACGGCCTCGATCAGCTCGTCCAGGCTCGCGGTGCCCAGCGCGACCAGCGCCACCTGGGTGTCGGCGCGCATCCGCCACAGGAACCGGATCCCTCCGGTGGTGGAGACGGCCTCGCCCGCCTCGCTCGCCGCCGTGGCCTCCGCCCCGGCGCGGGACGCGGGGGAGCCCGGCGGCGCGGCCGGGTCGGCCTGGCCGAGGACGACGACGGCGTACCGGCCCTGTTCGGGCAGCCCGAGCACCTCGTTGGCGGTGGCGAGCAGGCCGCCGTCGGCTCCGTGCCCCTCCAGGAGGGCGTCGACGACCGCCTGCATGCGCTCCTCGTTGCGGCGCAGCAGGTCGTACTCGGTGCGGTGGTAGGCGGCGGCGGCCGTGCTGGACTGCTCGTCGATGGCGTACCAGGTGCGGGTGGCGTGCGGGACCAGCGTCGGCACGTGCGCGGGTTCGTCCTGCGCGACCGCCTCGACGACGGCCTCCCAGAACACCATGCCGGCCAGCCGGTACGAGCGCAGTAGCTGGTCGAGGGGCTGGCCCTGCTCGGCGCGGCGGCGGCCCAGGCGGGCGGCCCACTCCAGGTCGGTGCGGCCGTGGTCGGGGTCGAGGATCGCCTCCATGCCGTGGCCGAGACCGATGTGGCACACCTGCCACAGGTCGTCGCGCAGCCCGGAGGGGCGCTCCCATTCCTCGCCGCGCAGGATCTCGGCGACCAGCCGGTCGGCGAGGTCGGGCAGCCGATCGGTGAGCCGCTGGACCGCCTTGCGCATGATCGCGGTCCCACTGCGGTCGGTTGACGTCGTCGGGCTCGACACCGCCTTCACCTTCCTCCACGAGAAGTGGCGCCATGGTGCCATCGGCGCGCGGTTGTGACCAGTCACCGGGGTGACCGGCCGGAGGGATTGTGTCCGCTCACAATCGGCGGGTCCGCCGGTTGCTTCGCCTCCCTCAATTAGAACGCCGCTCTAGACCTCCTCTCACGGCGCGTGCTCTTGTTCAACCCCCGGCCCCTCGGCGGGGTCAGGGGACGGCTCGACGGAGGCCCGGCGGAGGCCCTGAAGGAGGCAAGGTGCGCGCTCGGCGACTGCGGCGCGGGAGGACTCCAGGATGAGTCCACCGGCACTGACCGTGACCGATCTGACGGTCGACTACGGCCCGGTGCGGGCCCTGCGGGAGGTCTCCCTCCTGGTGCCCGAGGGCGGCTTCGTGGCCGTGCTCGGCGGCAACGGCGCGGGCAAGTCCACGCTGCTGCGGGCGATCTCGGGCGTGCTCGGCTACCACGGCGGAACGATCCGCGGCGGAACGATCCGCAGCGGCGCCGACACCGCGGACGGGTCTCCCACCCGGGACGCCGCGCGCGGCCGGCGCTCCGGCCGGGACCGGCGGCCGGACCGGATCGTGCGGAGCGGGATCGTCCAGGTCCCGGAGGGCCGGGAGATCTTCGCGCGCATGACGGTCGGGGAGAACCTGCGCGCGGGCGCGCTGGGGGCCGGCGACCGCAGGTCCGTGGCCGCGGCCCGGGACCGCGTCCTGCGGCTGTTCCCGGTGCTGGCCGAGCGCGAGAAGCAGCGCGCCGGGCTGCTGTCCGGCGGCGAGCAGCAGATGCTGGCGATCGGCCGCGCGCTGATGGCCGAGCCGCGGCTGCTGCTGCTGGACGAGCCGTCGCTGGGCCTGGCCCCGATCATGATCGGCAGGATCGCCGAGACGATCCGCGCGATCAACGGCGCGGGCATCGCGGTGCTGCTGATCGAGCAGAACGCGGCGCTGGCGCTGGAGCTGGCCTCCTACGCCTACGTGCTGGAGGTCGGGGCGGTGGCGCTGGAGGGCTCGGCGCGGGAGCTGGCCTCCTCCCCCGAGGTCCGGGACCGCTACCTGGGCGTCACCAGTGAGAACGACGCCGCCGCCGACACCGCGATCGCGGCCGCGGGCCCCGTCCGCACGCTGTCGAGGTGGACCGGATGAGCGCCACCGCACCCCACCCCGGCGGGGCACGGCCCGGCAAGGCCGAGGCCGCCGAGGCCGCGCACCCGGACGCGCCCGAACTGGTCGTGGACCGGCTCACGGTCCGGTTCGCCGGGCTGACCGCGCTGGACGAGGTGAGCTTCACCGTCGCGCCCGGCAGCCTGCACGCGTTGATCGGTCCCAACGGCGCGGGCAAGTCCACCTGCTTCAACGTCCTGTCGGGCGTGTACCGGGCCACATCGGGGAGCGTGCGGCTGGGCGGCACCGAGCTGACCTCGCTGGCGCCGCACCGCATCGCGGCGCTCGGCATGGCCCGCACGTTCCAGAACATCGCCCTGTCGGGACGGCTCAGCACCGCCGACAACCTCATGCTGGGCCGGCACCGGCTCACCCGCACCGGGTTCGTGTCGGCCGGGCTGCGGCTGCCCGGCGGGCGCCGCGAGGAGCGGCGGCACCGCGCCCGCGTCCGGGAGATCGCCGAGTTCGTCGGCATCGAGGAGCATCTGGCGACCCCGGCGGGCCTGCTGCCGTACGGCGTGCAGAAGCGGGTCGAGCTGGCCCGGGCGCTGTGCCTGGAGCCGCGGGTCCTGATGCTGGACGAGCCGGTCGCCGGCATGAACGGCGCGGAGCGGCTCGCGATGGCCGCGACGCTGCGCCAGGTCCGGGCCGGGCTCGGGCTGTCGATCCTGCTGGTCGAGCACGACATGGACATGGTGGCGCGGCTGGCCGACGAGGTCACCGTGCTCGACTTCGGCCGGCGGATCGCCTCCGGCCCGCCCGCCGCCGTCCAGCGCGACCCCGAGGTGATCCGGGCCTACCTCGGCACCGGAGAGAGGAATCCGAAAACGTGAGCGCGTTCGCCGAGGTCCTGGTCAACGGGCTGTCCAGCGGGGCCGTCTACGCGCTGATCGCGCTGGGCTTCGTGATCATCTACAAGGCCACCGAGGTCATCAACTTCGCCCATCCGTCGCTGCTGCTGGCCGGCGGCTACGTCATCGCCGAACTGCACGACGACGTCGGGTTCGCCGCCGCGCTGCTGCTCGGCATCGGCACCACGGCCGTGCTGGCCGCGCTGGTGGAGGTGCTGGTGCTGCGGCGGCTGAAGGCGAGCGCGGCGGGCGGGCACGCCACGCTCAGCATCGTCACGATCGGCGTCGACATCATCCTCACCGTCGAGCTGACCCGGCGGATCGGCACCCGGGTGCTGCCGCTGGGCGACCCGTGGGGCGACCGCGTGGTGCGGCTGGGCGGCGTCACGATCGCGCAGACCCGGCTGGCCGCGATCGTCGTCGCGGTCGTGGCCATCACCGCGTTCCTGCTGGCGTTCAAGTACACCTCGTGGGGCATCGCGATGCGGGCCACCGCCGAGCGGCGGGAGACCGCGGCGCTGATGGGCGTGCGGCTGGGCCGGGTGTCGGCGGGGGCGTGGGCAGTGGCCGGGGCGTTCGCCGCGCTGGCCGCGCTGTTCCTGTGCGTGTTCCCGACGCCGGGGCTCGACCGCACCACCTCGTTCGCCGCGCTGAAGGCGCTGCCCGCGGCGGTGATCGGCGGGGTGGACTCCACCACCGGGGCACTGGTCGGCGGGCTGCTGATCGGGATCACCGAGTCCGCGGTGGTCGGCTACCAGGCCGACTTCTCGCTGCTGGGCGGCGGCTTCGCCGAGGTGGCGCCGTACCTCCTGATGGTCGCGGTGCTGCTGGCCCGCCCGGCGGGGCTGTTCGGGACGCGGGAGGCCGCCCGTGTCTAACAGACTGCCGCAGGTGCTCCTGGTCGCGGGTCTGGCCGGGCTGCTGGTCCTGCCGTTCTACGCGGGGTCGTTCTGGCTCCAGGCGGGGCTGTTCGCGATGTCGGCCGCGGTCGGCGCCATCGGCCTGAACGTCCTCACCGGCGCCGCGGGCCAGCTGTCCATCGGGCACGCCTTCTTCCTCGCCGTCGGCGCGTACTCCTACGTGTGGCTGGCGGCCGAGCCGGAGAAGGGCGCCGGGCACGAGCTGACCGGCCTCGGCATCCCCACCTGGCCGGCCGCGCTCGCCGCCGTCGCGATCGCCGGGGTGGCCGGCGGGATCTGCGCCCCGATCGCGGGACGGCTCAAGGGCGCCTCCCTCGGCGTCGCCACGCTCGCCCTGGTCTTCCTCGGCCAGCACGTCCTGTTCCGCGCCGAGCCGGTGACCGGCGGCGTCAACGGGCGCTCGGTCCCGCCGCTGGAGCTGTTCGGGTTCCGGTTCGCCGACGTCCCGCAGCCGGTGCTGGTGCTGGGCGTGCCGTTCGGCGGCCTGGAGCGGCTCTGGTACCTGGCGCTGGCCGTGCTGCTGCTGTCGGCCTGGTTCGCCCGCGGCGTGCTACGCTCCCGCCCCGGCCGCGCCCTCAACACGCTGCGCGACCACGAGATCGCCGCCGGGGCGCTGGGCGTGCCGGTCGGCCGCTACCGGGCCGCCGCGTTCGTGCTGTCGTCGATGTACGCGGGCCTGGCCGGAGTACTGCTGGCCCTGGTCTTCCAGCGGACCGTGCCCGACTACTTCGGCCTGGCGCTGGCGCTGGACTACCTGGCCATGATCGTCATCGGCGGGCTGGGCACGGTGTCCGGCGCCGTGCTCGGCGCGGTGTTCGTCGCCCTGCTCCCCTCCCTGCTCACCCGCTACGGCGACGCCATCCCGCTGGTCGCCGAGCCCGGCGCGCCCTCGGGCGTCTCCCCCGCCGAGGCGGCCCGGCTGGTGTACGGCGCCGCGTTCGTCGCCGTCCTGCTCTTCCTGCCGGGCGGACTGCTCGGCCTGGCCGCCCGGTTCCGCCGCGGGCGCGCCCCCTCCCGGCGCCGCGCCGGAGCTCCCCCTCCAGCCCCGCACAGCACCGGCCATCCCAGCCATGAACCCGAGGAGCAACGAGCATGAAGCATCCGATGAACAGGCGGCGGGCCCTGCTCGCCGCGGCGGCCGTGTCCCTCACCGTCGCGGCCGGCGCCGCGGGATGCAGCGGCAAGGCCGCCGGGGGCGGCGGGTCCGGCGATGTGAAGGCCGGACCCGGGGTCACCAAGGACAAGATCACGGTGTCCGCGCTGACCGACCTGACCGGGCCGTACGCCGCGCTGGGCAAGGGCGTCACCCAGGCGCAGAAGCTGTACTACGACCAGCTGAACGCGGCCGGCGGGGTCTGCGGCCGCAAGATCGAGCTGGTGGTCCGCGACCACGGCTACGACGTGCAGAAGGCGCTGGCCGCCTACAGCGAGATCGGCCCGCGCTCGGCGGCGATCCCGCAGGTCATCGGGTCGCCGATCACGATCGCGCTGCGGCAGCGGCTGGAGAACGACCACCTGCTCACCATCCCGCAGGCCTGGTCGCACACCCTGCTCGGCAGCAAGTACGTCCAGCTCACCGGCACCACCTACGACCTGGACATCATCAACGGCGTCGACTTCCTGATGCGCACCAAGGGCGTCAAGAAGGGCGACAAGATCGGCCACCTGTACCTGGAGGGCGACTACGGGCAGAGCGCCCTGGCCGGCGCCAAGTACGCGGCCGGGAAGGCCGGGCTGACGCTGGTCGAGCAGCAGGTGAAGGCCACCGACGCGGACATGACCGCCCAGGCCGGCGCGTTCAAGAAGGCCGGGGTCAAGGCGATCCTGGTCAGCGTGAGCCCCAAGCAGGCCGCGTCGCTGGTGGGCGTGGCCGCGGCGAGCGGGCTGAACGTGCCGTACGCCGCGAGCAACTCCGCGTTCGCCCAGCAGCTCCTGGCCACCCAGGTGGGCGGGATCATGCAGAAGGACTACTACGTGGTCACCGCGGGCCCGCCGTTCAGCTCGGGGACCCCGGCGCTGCAGAAGCTCGCGGGCGAGTACCGGATGGCCTACAAGGGGGAGCCGCTGGACTCGGCGGTGTACTCCGGCTACGCCACCGCCGCCATCGTCGGTGAGGCGCTGAAGAAGGCCTGCCAGAGCAAGGACCTCACCCGGGACGGCATCGTCACCGCGCACCGCTCGAACGCCGAGTTCGACCTCGGCCTGGGCGCGGCGCCGATGGACTTCACCCAGTGGAACCGCCCGTCGGCGCGCGGCAGCTTCATCGTCAAGCCGGACAAGGCGGCCCAGGGCGGCACCAAGCTGGTCGAGCAGTCCAAGGAGTCCGAGCTGGCCAAGGGCTACAACCCGCCGGCGGGCTGACGACCGGCGATCAGGCTCAGCTCACCACCACGCCGCCGGGCCGGCCCATCGGCCCGGCGGCGTCCCGGCGGTGCCCGGGGAGGGGCGACGGCGGGGGTGCGTGCGCCCGATCGACACGAACGGAGAGTGTGACGTGGGATCCGGCTCTTCCGCCGCCATGGCCGCCGCCACGGCCACCACGACGGCCACCACGACGACCGCTACCCGCCTGCTCGAAGTCGTCCCGGACCGCCACCGGGACACCGCCCCGGCTCCGGCGCCGGCCGTGCTGCACGGCCGCGACCGGGAACTGGAGGTCGTCGGCGGGCTCCTCGACCGGGCCCGGGACGGCCACGGCGGGGCGCTCGCCGTGCTCGCCGGGCCCGGCCTGGGCAAGACCTCGCTGCTGGAGGCCGCCGCCGGGCAGGCCCGTCCCGGGTTCCGGACGCTGCACGCCCGCGGCGTCCGGCGGGAGGGCGCCGTCCCGTACGCGGGGCTGCACCGGCTGCTGCACCCCGTCTCCGGCGCGATCGCGCGGCTGCCGGAGGCGCTGGCCGGGGCACTGGCACCGCTCGCGGGCGGCGCCGCCCGCGAAGTGACCGGCGACGGCCCGGACGGGGCGGCGCCGTTCATGCTGTACGCGGCGGTGTGCGCGCTGCTGTCCGAGACCGCCGCCGACGGCCCGGTGCTGTGCCTCGTCGACGACGCGCACCTGCTGGACCGGGTCTCGCTGGAGGCGCTGGCGTTCGCCGCGCGGCGGCTCTCCGGCGTCCCGGTCGCGATGCTCTTCGCGGCCCGGCCGGGCCCGCCGGTCTCACCGGTGGTCGAGTGCCTGGCCGACATCCCGCCGCTGCGCCCGGCACCGCTGGACGAGTCCGCGGGCCTGCGCGTCCTGGAGGCCCTGACCCGGGGCGCGCTGGACGAGGAGGCCGCCGCCGGCATCGCCGAGCTGGCCGCGGGCAACCCGCTGGCGCTGGTGGAGCTGGCCGCGGCGCTCACCCCCGACCAGCTGTCCGGCACGGCCCCGCCGCCGCGCGCCCTGCCGCCGCGCAGCGCGCTGCGCTCCCACTACCGGCGGCGCTACCTCCGGCTGACCGCCGGGGCGCGGCGGCTGGTGCTGATGGCCGCCGCCGACGACCGGCTCGACCTGAACACGCTGGCCCGCGCCGCCGGCGAGGACGGCATCGACCTGCGGGAGCTGGAGTGGGCCCGCGCGTCCGGGCTGATCCTGGTGGACGGCGACCGGGTGGAGACGCCCAGCGCGCTGGTCCGCTCCAGCCTGTACGCGGACGCGTCCCCGGCCGAGCGGCGGTCCGTCCACGAACTGCTCGCCCGCGCCCTGGACCGCGGCGGGCACGCCCCGCGGCGCAGCTGGCACCGGGCCGCGCTCGCCGAGGAGCCCGACGACGCGCTCGCCGCCGAACTGGCCCGCGCCGCCGAGACCCTCCAGAACGGCGGGGAGCACGAGGAGGCGTCCCGGACGTGGGAGCGCTCCGCGGTCCTCACAGCGGCCTCCGGGATCCGGGCGGACCGTTACATCGCCGCGGCCCGCCAGGCGTGGCACGCGGGGCGGACGCGGCGCGCCCGCGCGATGCTCCGGCAGGTCCGGCCGTGCACGTCCGATCCCGGGCGGATCGGCCGCGCCGACATGCTCCAGGGCGAGATCGAGATGTGCGACGGGCTGCCGGTGATGGCGCTGTGGATCCTCCAGGAGGCCGCCGACCGGCTGGCGGGCGTGGATCCGGCGCTGGCGCTGGAGGCGCTGCTGAAGGCGTCGGCCGCCGCGGACACCACCGGCGACCACCACTGCTACCGGGGCATCACCGAACGCGCGATCGCGCTGCCGGCGGCTCCCGCCGGGACCGCCGCGCCGGTGATGGAGCTGTTCCGCGACTACTTCACGGGGCTGAAGGACGCGGCCAAGCACCGGCGGGGCGAGGCGGAACGGCGGCTGCGGCGCGTCCTGCGGGCGGCGGAGGCGATCGACGAGCCCGCCGTCAGGTCCTGGGCGAGGTGGTGCGGCCGCGCGCGATGACGCTGCTCGCGCACTGCGAGATCTTCCTCGGCCGCTACCCGGCGGCCGAGGCCACGGCCCGCGAGGGGATGCGGCTGTCCCGCGCCGCCGGGCAGCGCAACCAGCTGATCGAGCAGCGGGCCCTGCTGGCGCTGCTGGCCGCCTTCCGCGGCGACCGGGAGACGGCGCTGGAGCATCTGGACGGCCTGGCCGAGGAGGGCGGGCGGCGCGGCCTGATCCGCGCCACGTCCCTGGACACCTGGGCGATGGCCTGCCTGGACCTGGCCGACGACCGTCCCGACGACGCCGCCGCCCGGCTGCGGCACCCCGCGGGCTCGGGGTCGGGCTATCCGGTGCTGCGGCTGCTGGCGATCCCGCACCTGGTCGAGGCGGCGGTGCGGAGCGGGCGGCGCGGCACGGCGCTGCGCGCGTTCGCCGCGTTCGAGCGCTGGGTGGGCGAGGGGGCCGCCCCGGTGCGGGCGGCGCTGGCCGAGCGGTGCCGGGCGCTGCTGTCCGAGGACGACGAGGCCGCCGGGACGCACTTCGAGGAGGCGCTGCGGCTGCACGAGGACGGCGACTCGGCGTTCGAGCTGGCCCGTACCGCGCTGCTGTACGGGCACCGGCTGCGGCGGGGGAGACGCTGGAGCGGCCGGCGCCGGACGCGTCCGCCGGGGGGCCGGGGCCGCTGGCGGAGCTGACCGCACAGCAGCTCCAGATCGCCCGGCTGGTCGCGGGCGGCGCCACCAACCGGGAGATCGCCGCCCGGCTCGTGATCAGCCCGCGGATGGTGGACGGCCACCTGCGCAATATCTTCACCCGGCTCGGGCTGCGCTCCCGGATCGAGCTGGCCCGACTGTTCCACTGAGCTCCGCATGAGCCTCGTCGCGGGACGCTCGGGGCGGGGGGCCGCCGTCCGATTCGGCCGTGCGCGCGGCTATCGTCCGGATCATGACGCGGATCGGGCGGGAGATCATCGAGCTCTGCCGTGAACGGTTCGGCCCCCCGCCCCGCTCGTTCGGCCGCGACGACGCCCGCCACGTCCGGCTCGGCGCCCCGGTGTGGCTGCGCCTGGCCCGGGACGGGTCGCTGCGGACGGTGCTGCGCGACGTCCTGGAGCGGCAGGAGATGCTGCTCGCCCACGGGCGGGTGGTGTGGGGCAGCGTCGTCCAGGCGGACGCGTCGCTGTTCCGGCGCGGCCGGGGCGACCGTCCCGCGCTGGTCATCTACAGCCCCGACCCGGCCTTCGACGAGATGCCCGACGACCTTCAGGACATCGCGGGGCGGCTGTTCGGACTGCGCGACGCCCCGCCCGCCGACCCGGAACTGCGGGAGTTCGCGGAGATGCTCGCGGACCCGGGCCGGCGGCCGTCCCGCGCCGCGGTGCCGCGCCCGCTGGTGGGCAGCCTGCCGGTATACGCCACGACCGTGCTGGTCGCCCGCCGCCACGTCCCGGACCGCCATCTGGCCGCGGGCACCTTCCCGCTGATCATCCATCCGGAGACCGACAGCACCATGCTCCTGCCGGGCCGCTTCTGGCCGCCCGCGCTGCTGGCGCTCTGGAAGGCCGCCGGCGGCGGCACCGCCCGTTCATGAAATGACAAAGCGGATGTTTCACTGCGCTCATCTCCGATACGGAGCACGGTGAGCGATCCGACCGACGGAGTTTACTTGTTCCCCGATGTCCGGAGGGGTCCGGCACCGATACGGTGGACCCGCCACCGGAGCGGGCACCGGGCGCCGCGAGCCGTCCCCGGCGTGCCGGCCCGGGGCAGGGGCGCCCGGCGAATTCGATCTTTGACTGCGTACGGTGCGCGCCGCCGATCTCCCGTCTCGCAGAGTGGTGATCCCGTGACCCTAGGTGCGACACCGTGAGCACGAGCACGAGCACGAGCGAGCCCGCGATGGAACGGCTCGGCGACCGGCTGCTGCTGCCCGGCGCGCCCGGCTCCCCCGGCGACGGGCGGGCCGTGCGCCGCGCGGTGCGCGAGCGCGCGGCCAAGGTCGTCGGCGTTCCGGACGTGCTGGACGACATCGAGCTGATGACGGCCGAGGCCGTGGCGAACGCCGTGCTGCACGGCTCCGGCGCGATCGGGATCACCGTCGCGACCGACGGCCGGCGGCTGCGGGTCGAGGTGCGCGACGGCGGCCCCGCCGACCGCCGGAAGGACCCGGCCAGGCGCTGCGTCGACCACGGCCGCGGCCTGGCGGTCATCGACGCGCTGTCGGCCGAGTGGGCGCTGGAGCGGGGCACCGGCGAGACCCGCCTGTGGTTCGTCGTGGATCCGTCCGGCGGCTCTTGAGCCGCCGCCCTGATGGGCCTCCTGGACGTCGGCTGAACGGCCTTCCCGAGCGCCTTCCTGACTCCGAGCCCTGACTCGGGCCGCGGTGCCGGGCCGGTCTCGGGGCCGCGGGTTCAGGCGGGGTCCTCCTGGGCGGCGGGCGCCAGCCGGGCGCGGACGACCTTGCCGGTGGCGTTGCGCGGCAGCTCGTCCACGAAGTGCACGTCGCGCGGCACGGCGAAGCGGGCCAGCCGGGAGCGCACGTGCCCGCGCACCGCGTCGGCGTCCAGTTCCGCGCCCGGGTTCCGCACGACGTAGGCCACCAGCCGCTGCCCGTAGTCGGGGTCCGGGGCGCCCAGCACGGCCACCTCCCGCACCTCCGGCAGCACGGCCAGCACCTCCTCCACCGCGCTCGGGAACACGTTCTCCCCACCCGAGACGATCATGTCGTCGTCCCGGCCGCGCACGAACAGCCGGCCCTTCTCGTCCAGGTGCCCGACGTCGCCCAGGCTCATCAGGCCGTCCCGCATCTCCTTGGTCTCGCCGCCGGTGTACCCGGCGAACAGCAGCTCGTTGGCGGCGAAGATGCGGCCGGTCGTCCCGGGCGGCACCGGCTCGCCGCGCTCGTCCAGGATCGCCAGCCGGGTGCCGGGCGGCGGGGTGCCCGCGGTGTCGGGGCAGGCCCGCAGGTCGGCCGGGGTGGCGATGCTGACCCACGACGCCTCGGTCGACCCGTACAGGTTGTAGAGGTGGTCGCCGAAGGCGTCCATGTACGCGGTCGCCAGCTCCCCGGGCAGCGCGGACCCGCTGGCGGCCGTGATGCGCAGCGTCGAGGTGTCGTGCGCGCGCCGCACGTCCTCGGGCAGCTCCAGGATCCGCTGCAGCATGACCGGCACGACGATCAGCGCGGTCGCGCCCGTCTCCGCGACCGCGCGGAGCGTCCGCTCGGGGTCGAAGCGGCGCCGCAGCACGATGGTGGCGCGCAGCGGGATGGCGGCCTGGAGCATCGCGTAACCCCAGGTGTGGAACAGCGGCGCCTCGATGAGCATCCGCTCGTGCACCCGGTAGGGGATCCGGGACAGGATCGAGGCGAGCGGCGTCAGGCCGGGCCGCGAGTGCCGGTCGGCGCCCTTGGGCGTGCCGGTGGTGCCGGAGCTGAGCACGATGGTGCGCCCGGCGCGCGGCGGCGGCTCGATCCGGGCGCCGGACGCCCCGGCGATCAGCCGTTCCATGTCGGACCCGGCGCCGTACGCGGTGACCACCCGCACGCCCTCGGGGACCGCGTCCAGGAACTCGCCGAACTCGGGGTCGGCGATCACCACCTCGACGCCCTGCCCGCGCACCACGTCCAGCAGCTGCGCGGTGCTCATGCCGGTGTTGAGCATCACCAGGTCGGCGCCCAGCTTGCTGCACGCCACGAGCGACTGCACCATGCCGCGGTGGTTGCGGCACAGCACCGCGACCCGGGACGGGGAACCGAGGGCGGCGGCGAGCCGGTCGGTGCGCTCGTCGAGCTCGGCGTAGGTGAGCTCGCCGTCGTCGTCGACGAGCGCCGTCCGCCCGGGGTCGCGGCCCGCGGACGACACGACCGTGCCGCCCATCAGCGTGCCCCAGCGGCGCAGCGCGTTCAGCTGGCGGGCCACCCGGTGCGGCGGGCCGGGCCGCAGGAGCCCGCCGCGCGCCATCATGGCGCCGATCCGCCCGGCCGACAGGGCGCGGCGTCCGAGGTCCGATGGTCCGGTCATGTGCTGCCCTCCGGCTCGTCCTGCGGGCCGAGGAACCTCAGCCGGGCGTGGCTGCGGCGCTCGCCCGGGGTCATCCCGCCCCAGATCCCGTGGCGTTCCCCGGCTCGCAGCGCGTACGCGAGGCACTGGCCGCGGACGGGGCAGCCGCCGCAGATCCGCTTGGCCGGCCCGGGGTCGGAGTGGTCGGGGAAGAAAAGCTCCCAGCTCCCCACGCAGTCCGCCTCGTCCATCCAGGGATCGCCGGCGTAGGGCGGAACCGGGACGGGCGGCGGCATCGGCCGGTCCACGGTCATGGGCCTGGGCCTCCTCCCGGGGATTACGGCGCGGACAGGGCGCGACGGGGGACGGTCGCCGCTCGCACCACGACCGTAGGGGCCGCCTCACCGAACCGGCTTCTACTCCAGGGCAACTATTGGGAGCAGCCGTTATTAGCCTTTTGACAATCAGCGGCCGGGTGCCGGGGTCACTCAATCCCGGCCAGTACGCGCGGCCGAGTTGTCACTCCCGTGGCCGGCCTGGATCCGCGAGGCGACGGCCGTGTGGCCGTCCCTCATGGAGTCGATCAGCGCCCGGAGGACGTGACCCCGGCCGCCTTCGGGTCGTCCGCGGGCCGCGGCACGGCCACGTCCTCGGGGACGGTGTCCACGGCGGTGCCGGGAACGGCGGTCTCGGGCGCGGGGTCGGCGGGCATGTCGAGCGCGTCGCGCAGGACGACCGGCTTGAGCGCCACCGCCGCGACGATCCCGACCACGGCGATCCCGGCCGAGACCAGGAAGATGTGCCCGGTGGCGTCGCCGTAGGCCGCGCGGACGATCTCCCGCACCGGGGCGGGCAGCGCCGCGATGTCAAGGTCGGCCCCGGCTCCGCCGCCCTGGATCCCGAGCCGTTCGAGGCCGCGCGCGATGTTGGTGGAGACGTGGTTGGCGAGGACGGCGCCGAGCACCGACACGCCGATCGTCCCGCCCAGTGAGCGGAAGAAGGTGACCGCCCCGCTGGCCGCGCCGACCTCCTTCAGCGGCACCGAGTTCTGCACGACCAGGACCAGGTTCTGCATGGACGCGCCGACCCCGACGCCGACCAGCAGCATCCCGAAGGCCACGTACGGCAGCGGCGTGGCGTGGTCGATCACGCTCAGCGCGGCGAACCCGGCGGTCAGCACGATCGTGCCGAACACGATGTAGGGCTTGACCCGCGCGGTCTTGGTGGTGAGCCGTCCGATGACCGTGGACGAGGCCAGCACGCCGACCATCATCGGCACGGTCAGCAGGCCCGCCTCGGTGGGGCTGTAGCCGCGGCCGATCTGGAAGTACTGGCCGAGGAAGACCGCGCCGCCGAACATCGCCATGCCCACGGCCAGGCTGGCCACGATCGACAGCGCCGTGTTGCGGCGGGCGATGATGTCGAGCGGGACGACCGGCTCGGCGACCCGCGCCTCGACCCAGACGGCCGCGGCGAGCAGCGCGACGCCCGCGCCGGCCATGGCGAGGCTCTCCCAGGAGAGCCAGGCGAACGATTCGCCGACGAAAGTGACCCAGAGCAGCAGCAGGCTGACGCCGGCCGCGATGAGCAGCGCGCCCCAGTAGTCGATCTTCACGTCGCCGCGGCGGATCGTCGGCAGGTGCAGCGTCTTGTGCAGCAGGGCGAAGGCGACCACGGCGAACGGCACGCCGATGAAGAAGCACCAGCGCCAGCCGAGCCAGGACGCGTCCACGATGAGGCCGCCCAGCAGCGGGCCGCCGACCGTGGCCACGGCCATGACCGCGCCGAGGTAGCCGTAGTACCGGCCCCGGTCACGGGGGCTGATCATGCTGGCCATGACGATCTGGACGAGGATCTGGAGGGCGCCCAGGCCCAGGCCCTGCACGGCCCGCGCCGCGATGAGCTGTTCGGTGTTCTGCGCGAATCCCGAGACCAGCGACGCGACCGTGAAGATCACGATGCCGATCTCGAGGAGCAGTTTCTTGTCGTACAGGTCGGCGAGCTTGCCCCAGATCGGGGTGCTGGCGGTGGAGACCAGCAGGGTGGCGGTGACCACCCAGGTGTACTGCGACTGGCTGCCCTTGAGCGCGCCGATGATCTGCGGCAGCGCGGTGGACACGACGGTCGCGCTCAGCATGGCCACGAACAGCACCAGCAGGAGGCCGCTGAGGGCCTCCAGCGTCTGCCGCCGCGTCATCGGCGCGGACGCCGGCGCGGACGAGGTCTGCACGCTCGAAACACCCGCCCTTCGGGGGATACGGAGATTGTGGTGACATCACCCAGAATGCTCGGGAGCCCTAGAATATTCCCAGTGGGCAAAATTTCCCACTGAGCAACCAAGGTAGGCTGGGTCACATCATGGGAACCCCGGGCGGACTCCGCGAACGCAAGAAGGAGGCGACGCGCCAGGCGCTGCACGAGGCCGCCATGCGCCTCGCCGTCGAGCACGGCCTCGACTCCGTCACCGTCGAGGCCATCGCCGACGCCGCCGGAGTCTCCCGGCGCACCTTCTCCAACTACTTCGCCGACAAGGAGGACGCCGTCCTCTACGGCGACGAGCAGCGCGTCGAGACGATGCTGCAGGCCTTCACCGAACGCCCCGCCGGCGAGACCACCTGGACCGCGCTGCGCCGCGCCTTCCACAGCCTCTACGACGAGGCCGGCGAGCCCGACCCGCAATGGGCCGCGCAGTCCCGCCTCGCCCGCCAGCACCCCGGCGTCCTCGGCCGGCAGCTGGCGCACTACGCCACCCTGGAACGCCGCCTCGCCGAGGAGATCCGCGCCCGCGAGGGCCTGCCCGCCGGAAGCCGCCGCGCCCGCGTGATCGCCACCGCCTTCCTCGGCTCGATGCGGCTCGCCGCCCACATCTGGGCCGAGGAGCAGCCCCCCGGCCCGCGCCGCGCCCTCATCGACGAGATCCTCGACGAGATGGCCCGCCCCTTCACCTGAGAAAGTCCAGGTCGGTCCGCCCCCGATCCCTGATGATCTCCGGGACGGTACGTCCCGTCCGCACGTGACCGGACCGCCGCGCGTCGGTCCGCGCCCCCGCCTCCACCAGCGCCCGGACGGCCCACGCCGCGACGCCGCCGCCGACGGCCGCCAGCAGCGGCGTCCGCCCCCAGCCGTCGCGCGCCTCCAGGTCGATGCCCGACTCCAGCAGCCGGCGAAGCAGCACCGTGTGCTCCAGGCGGTCCAGGCAATGCAGCAGCGTCCGGCCCTCCTGGTCGCGGACATGCGGGTCGTAGCCCATGTCCAGCAGCCGCAGCACGCCCTCGGCGTCGCCGAGCTCGACCAGGTCGAACAGTTCCGTCCGCTGCTCGCGCAGCCTCCGCGGCAGGAAACCGGCGCCGTTCCACGTCCGCCGGACGGCGAAGCACCCGGCGACCGCGCCCCCGAGCGCGGCGAGCCCGTCCTCCCGCCGCCGCTCCTCCTCGGTGTGCGCGTGGACGCGCAGGACACCCCGCTCGAACGACACCTCGTGCCAATCGCCCCGGCACCGCACCCGTGCCACGCCCGGTGGCGGAGAATCCTCGGGGCCGCCTCCCGCACCCGCGTCCCGCTCCGGGAAGAACGTCGAACGCACCAGCGGATGCAGGTCGTCGGGCGTGAAACGCCTCGCCCGCACCAGATCGAGATCCGGCGACCGGTGCCAGAACGCCTCCGGCAACCTCCTCCCCACACCGCGGTCGTACCGCGCGTAGGTGGCCCGTACCCCGGCGTCCCGCGCCTCCAGCACCAGGGTCACCTCCGCCGGCACGGTCAGTCCGTGCGCGGGCGACATCGAATGCTTGACGACGAAGCGTCCACCACCCAGCCGTCGCAGCTCAGCCTCGATCCGGTGCAGAGCCAGCGGCAGGCGGGCGACCTCCTCACGGGCGTCCTCGGGCAGGCGCAGCTCGATGCCCGCCTCCGCGAACGCCTCCTCCACATGCCCGGCCTCATGCAGAAGCGACGCCCGCTCGGCCCGCTCCACAGGACCGCCGCCCGGTGCCCCTGGGTCGCCCCTGAGCTTGCCGTCGGCCTCGAAGAACGGCACGCGCCCCGCGCCACCGTGGCGAGCCATCAGCTCACCGGCGCCGCGCACATCCCACATGTGGCGCGGGGCGACGAAGAGCTCCGCGCTCACCGGCCCGAATCCCAGCTCCGGCCGCCCTGATCCGTGCGACCGCCCGGCATGGAGCCCGAACTCGCCGTACGTGGCCAGAACGTACTGGCCGCTGTCCCCGCCCAGATGCCATCGCAGCAGGTCAGGCGCCAGATGCAGCAGGTCGTGCTCCAGCGCCTCGGCGGCCTCCGCCCCGCACTCGTCCGCCACGCGCGCCAGATCGAACCCGACCGGCACGCCCGCCTCCCGGCACGCGCCCCGCCAATCACCCGCCAGCCGCCGCTCCGTCGCCCGCTCGATCCGCCAGCGCGGCACCCCGTACCGCCGCTCCCGCTCCCAGTACCCGGCGATCTTCCGCCCGAACGGCCGGCACGCCGCCGTCCCCGGACGCGGCCCGGACCTGCCCATGCACCCTCCACCACGTTGAGACGGCGGACCGGCCAGAAATCGATCCGCGCCACGGCCCGCCACCGCGCACCCTAAGTTCCAGCACCTGCTGTCGTCGGTGCGGGTTCGCTGGCCCGGCCGACGTCGTCGCCGGGATCAACGTGCGCAACCGTGCACGCTCGGCGTGGGTATTTGTCAATATGCCCGACCCCGCCCCCACCCAGGGGAACGGGTGGATGTGACCCCGGCGCGGCAGCCGGCCGCGACCGGGGAGCATAAGCGGAGTCCTTTTCGGGCCGGGTCAACAAGCTCGGTCCTTCAGGGCCGAGTGGTTGACTGAACTCTTGGCGGGTCCCGCCAGCCCAGAGGGAGGCCATCGGCCTCCGCCTGCGCGAAGCGCGGGAGGCCACCCCGTACTGGTCACGCGGGAAGCTCGCCCGCCTCCTCCGCGACGCCGCCGACCCCCGCGAGCGCGAGGACCTGGCGCACGTCCAGAGCCTCACCGACATGATCAAGCAGTGGGAGTCCGGCAAACACCTCCCCGACCACCGCTACCGCACCCTCTACGCCAAGCTCACCGGAATACCTGCGGGGAACTCTTCGCACCGGCCGCTGACCCGCGTTCGTCGTTGTGGCGGCCTGCCGGTGTCTCGGCAGTGGTGAAAGACGCGTTCACGCCGGACGATGAAGAGCGCGTGGAGCGTGCCGTGGCGCGACCGGGGCGGCTGGACTCCAGTGTCGTGGACGCACTCGCGACGGTGCTCGCAGGTCAGCGGCGCCTGGAAGACCTCGTCGGGCCCGGCGCGCTGCTGGCGCCGATCGTGGGGCAGCTCACCGCCATCACGGAGGCGCTCCGGAGTGGCTCAAGGAGTATGAGGACGCGTTCGCCCACGCGAGGAACGTATCTAGCGCGGGAGCGCAACCGGGGGGTGGGGATCGGGATAGAGGAGGGTGTCAGTAACCCCCCCAACATGAGGACGCCCCCATGAAGAGACGCCCATGGCTGTGGTGAGCCATGCCAGGGACGAGGCCGACGATTCGGTGATCGTCGCGGCCTCCCTGGAGGATCCTGAGGCGTTCGGTGAGTTGTTCCGGCGCCATTCGCCGCGCTTGCACGCGTACGTCAAACGGCGGCTCGGGGTCGCCCTCGCCGACGACCTGGTGTCGGAGACGTTCGCGACCGCGTTCCGGCAGCGCGAGAGGTTCGACGGGCGCGCGGAGTTCGGCGCGTGGCTGTGGGGCATCGCCAGCAAGCTGATCGCCAAGCATCACCGGCAGGAGACCCGCATGTACCGGGCGTTCGCCCGGACCGGCGTGGACCCGGCCGAGGAGGGCGTCGCCGACCGGGCCAGCGAGCGGACGACGGCCGCCGCGCTCGGCCCCCGGCTGGCCAAGGCCCTGGCCGGGTTGAGCGCGCAGGAGCGCAACGCCGTCCTGCTGCTGGCCTGGGGCGAGATGTCGTACGCCGAGATCGCGGCGACGCTCGGCCTGCCCCTCGGCACCGTCAAGGCCAAGATCCACCGGGCCCGGATCAAGCTCCGCAAGACCCTTCCCGAGGTGACCGACGATGAATGAACTCGATGCTCTGCGGCAGATGCGCACCGAGCTGGCCCGGGAGGAGCACCCGGACCGGATCGCGCTGCGCACCAATTGGCGGGCCGGGGTGGCGGAGGCTCCCCGGCGCCGCGGTCTCAAGCTCCCGCTGGTGAGCCTGGCGGCGACGGCGGCCGTGGTGGCGGGGGCGGTCGCGGTCGTCTCGCTGCCTTCGGACGAGGCCCCGGCGCCCGGCCCGAGCGGGACGACCGTTCCGCGGCGGCAGGGCGACGTGCTGCTGGTGGCCGCCACCAACGCGGAGAAGGCCCCGACCGGGAAGTACTGGCACACCAGAACCGTCATGGGCGAGATCTACGCGGTCGGCCCGTCCCGGGCGAACCACTACAAGGTGGATTCGCGGCAGGGAAATGAGCTCTGGGTCGACCGGAACGGCAAGGGCCGCCAGGCCCACATCGACTTCACCGACGTGCCGGTGACCGCCCAGGACCGGCAGAAGTGGCAGGCGGCCGGTTCGCCGACGTGGGTGAAGATCCCGAATTCGGAGGGGTCGGACGCCCAGATGCTCCTGCACATGTCGCCGCAGCCGGGAACGCCGTCCCACTGGATGCCCGCCGACGACCGGTACTTCGGGCTGACGCAGAAGCAGATCGCCGGGCTGCCCACGGAGCCGAAGGCGCTGGAGAACGCCCTGCTCGGCCTCAAGGGCCACTGGCGTGCGGTCTCCGCGGACGGCCCGGAGCAGCCGATGCGGGCCCTGAAGGGGCAGGAGCGCGTCCGGGCGCTCAGCGAGGCGGCCGGGGACCTGCTGTCCAGGGTCCCCGCACCTCCTGCGGTGCGGGCCGCGGCGTTCCGGATGCTCGCGGCCCAGCCCGGGGTCAAGGCCGAGGGCGAGACGACCGACCCGCTGGGCCGTAAGGGGACGGTGGTCTCCCTGCCGTTGAAGACGACCGTGCCCCTGGGCCTCTTCACCGCGCCCAAGCAGCTCGGCACGTACCGGCGCCAGTTCATCGTCGACCCGGACAAGGGGCGGCTGCTGGCCATCCGGGACCTCGTGGCCACGCCGCCGAAAGGCAGCCGGAAACTCCCGACGGGGGACGACGGCAAGCCGCGCAGCCTGAAGGCCGAGCACATGCCCGACCGCTTCCACCGCCCGGGCGAACTGGCCGCGTACGAGGTCTTCGAAATCACCGAATGGACCGATCGGGAGCCGCCACAATAGCGGCAGCGAAAAGGGAGGACGGCCGTGAGTCTCGGAGTTCACTTCGCGCTGGATCAGGAACAGGAACGCCTGGTCCTCGGCGCCGGCGGTGATGAGGAACTCGCGGCCGTCATCGAGGAGATCGAGGAGACCTCCGACCCGTCCTGGCACATGCCGAGCGACAAGGCGTGGGACGCGATCCACCGCTGCCTGGCGGCGGTGGACCGTCCCGGCGCCGACCTCTCCCTGGTGGTCCTGGGCGGCCGGGATCTGTACGAGGGTGAGGACTATTTCGTCGCCCATGTGACCGCCGAGGAGGTGCGCGCCCTCGCCCAGGCGCTGCCCTCCCTGGACCGCGACCTCCTCCGCCGGCTCTTTTTCGCAATGGACGTCGACGATTACACCGGCCCCCGTGACGAGCAGGATTTCGCCTACACGTGGGAGAACTTCGAGGACGTCCGGGCGTTCTTCTCGCGCGCGGCCGAGGCGGGGCGGGCGATCATTTTCACCGTGGACGCCTGACCTTCAGCGGAGCAGGGCGGCGAGGCGGGCCGCGGCGTCGACGACCAGGCGGGCGGCGGCGTCGACGACCAGGCGGCCCAGGGCGTCCACGTCGGGGGCCTCGAACATTGACAGGCCGATGTTTCCTGCGCGTCCCGGGGAACGACGTCCCGGTCCCCGGCGACGTCGAGCGGAAAGTAGTACATGCGTGAATCGTCTTGCCCGCGGCACTAGGGTGGACTCCATGGCCGCCGCAGACGAGCAGGCACCCGCCGCCCGGCCGTCGGACGACGACGCCGGCGCGGCGGGCGCCGCCGAACTGGACTTCTGGTCGTTCGTCGAGCTGGCGGACCGCCGGCTGTCGGGGGAGTTCGGGTTCCCGCACCGGCTGGCCACCCAGGTGCTGCTCACCCTCAACCGCGCCTCCATGATCGTCACCTATGATCTGGAGGCCGCGGTGCACCGGCCGCGCGGCCTGTCCTGGGCGGGCTTCCGCCTGCTGTTCGTGACGTGGCTGGCCGGCCCGCTGGAGTCCCGGCGGGCCGCCACGCTGGCCGGGATGAGCCGCGCGGCGGTGTCCAACCTGGCCAAGTCGCTGGTGGCCGACGGCCTGCTGGCGCGCGCGCCCGGCGAGCGCGACGGCCGCGCGGTGCTGCTGTCGCTCACCGAGCGGGGGCAGCGCACCATGCTGGAGGTGTTCCGGGCGCACAACGAGCGCGAGCACCAGTGGACGAGCGTGCTCACCGAGACCGAGCAGCGCATCCTGATCATGCTGCTGGACAAGCTGATCGCCAACCGCGACCAGTTCGACGTCCGCGAGCGCAGCTGACGCCTCCCCCGCCGCGGGCCGCCGCGGGCTTGACGTCCCCCCACGTCCGACAGATAGTAAATGTATTAACTAGTTCCGGAGGAGGAGGCCAGCCATGGCGTACTACCGCCGGGTCGGCGACGTCCCGCCCAAGCGCCACACCCAGCACCGCGACGCGGACGACCGGCTCTACCACGAGGAGCTGATGGGCGAGGAGGGCTTCTCCGCCGACTCCTCGCTCCTCTACCACCGGGGCCTGCCGTCGGCCATCGTCGACTCCCGGGAGTGGGAGCTCCCCGACGTATCGACCACCCCCAACCACCCGCTCAAGCCCCGCCACCTGCGGCTGCACGACCTTTTCCCCAAGGACGCCTGGGCCTCCTCCGACGCCGTCACCGGACGGAGGCTGGTCCTGGGCAACGCCGACGTGCGGCTGTCGTACGCCGTCTCCACCGCCGACTCGCCGCTCTACCGCAACGCCACCGGCGACGAGATCGTCTACGTGGAGTCCGGGGAGGCCACCGTCGAGACCGTCTTCGGCGCCCTCGACGCCCGCCCCGGCGACTACGTCGTCATCCCCACCTCGACCACGCACCGCTGGCTGCCCAAGGGCGAGGGCCCGCTGCGCACGTACGTCATCGAGGCCACCGGGCACGTCGCCCCGCCCAAGCGCTACCTGTCGCGCTACGGGCAGTTCCTGGAGCACGCCCCGTACTGCGAGCGCGACCTGCACGGCCCCGCCGACGTCCTCCAGGCCACCGGCACCGACGTGGAGGTCCTGGTCAAGCACCGCACCTCGCGCGGCCTGGCCGGGACCCGGCTGGTGTACGCCGACCACCCCTTCGACGTGGTGGGCTGGGACGGCTGCCTCTACCCGTTCACCTTCAGCGTGCACGACTTCGAGCCGCTCACCGGCCGCGTCCACCAGCCCCCGCCGGTGCACCAGGTGTTCGAGGGGCACAACTTCGTGGTCTGCAACTTCGTGCCCCGCAAGGTCGACTACCACCCGCTGTCGATCCCGGTGCCCTACTACCACTCCAACGTGGACTCCGACGAGATCATGTTCTACTGCGGCGGCGACTACGAGGCGCGGAAGGGCTCGGGCATCGGGCAGGGCTCGGTGTCGGTCCACCCGGGCGGGCACCCGCACGGGCCGCAGCCGGGCGCCTACGAGCGCAGCATCGGCGCGGAGTTCTTCGACGAGCTGGCCGTCATGGTCGACACGTTCCGGCCGCTGGAGCTGGGCGAGGGCGGCCTGGCCTGCGAGGACCCCGCCTACGCCTGGACGTGGGCGGGCCGCCGCGCGGGAGGCGCATCATGACCGAGCGAAGCGAGGGCGTGCCGCAGCTCTGGCCGGGGGGCGTGGGGGGTCGTCCCCCCACAGGGACAGAGCGCAGCTCTGGCCGGGAAGTGTGGGGAGACGACCCCCCAGAGGGGCAGAGCGTGAGCATCCCGGCGTTCGCGGTGGGGCTGTGCGACGACGCGGCCGTGTTCCCTCCCGGGTCGATGCCGCTGCCCGAGGCCGTCCCGGCGCACGTCCGGCACCAGCGGTCCCCGTACGCGGCGCTCGTCGGCTCGTTCATCGTCGCCGCGCCCGCCCTGAAGGCTCTGGGCGCGCTGCTCGACGAAAGCGACCCGGCCTTCGACCTGGTCGTCACGCTTCCGGCCGGGCCCGGTCAACTCCCCGGCGCCGTCTCCGCGGCCGCCGGGCTCCCGGTGCGGCTCGCGGGCCTGGAGGTCGCCGTCCCGCCCGGCCTGACCACCGCCGAGCTGCTGGCCGCGCTCGACCGCGCGGTGCCCGCCGGGGTGCCGGTCTTCGTCGAGGTCCCCCGGGACGAGCGGCGCCCGGAGATCATCGCCGCGCTGCCCGCCACCCCGTACCGCGCCAAGTTCCGCACCGGCGGCGTCAAGGCCGAGCTCCACCCGGACGAGGCGGAACTGGCCGCCGCGCTCAAGGCCGTGGTGGACGCGGGCGTGCCGTTCAAGGCCACCGCCGGGCTGCACCACGCCGTCCGCAACACCGACCCGGAGACCGGGTTCGAGCAGCACGGCTTCCTCAACATCCTGCTCGCCGTGGACGCCGCGCTCGGCGGCGCCGCCGAGGACGACCTGGCGGCGATCCTGGCCCGCCGCGATGGCACGGCCGTGGCCGCGGGTATCACCGACCTGGACGGTTCCCGTGCCGAGGCCGTCCGCGCCCGGTTCCTGTCGTTCGGCACGTGCAGCATCACCGACCCCCTGGCCGACCTGACCGCCCTGGGCCTGACCGACGGAGAAGGAGACCCCGCGTGACCACGATCCCCATCCCGGAAGGCTCCCCGTTCGGGCTCGCCAACCTGCCCTACGGGGTGTTCTCCGCCCCCGGCGCGGCGCCGCGCGTGGGCGTCCGCGCCGGCGACTCGGTCGTGGACCTCGCACGCGCCCTCGGCGACGACATCTTCGCGCGGCCCTCGCTCAACGCGTTCATGGCCCAGGGGCACGAGCGCTGGGCCGAGGTCCGGCGCCGCGTCACCGAGCTGGTGTCGGGGGCGGGCGGCGGCGTGCCCGAGGACGCCGTCTTCCCGGTGGACGCGGTGACCCTGCACCTACCGTTCGAGGTCGCCGACTACGTGGACTTCTACGCCTCCGAGCACCACGCGTCCAACCTCGGGCGGCTCTTCCGCCCCGACGCCGAGCCGCTGATGCCCAACTGGAAGCACCTGCCCGTCGGCTACCACGGCCGCGCCGGTACGGTCGTCGTCTCCGGCACCGGCATCGTCCGGCCGCAGGGCCAGCGCAAGGCGCCTGCCGACGCCGCGCCCACGTTCGGGGAGTGCCGCCGCCTGGACATCGAGGCCGAACTGGGCTTCGTCGTCGGCACCGGATCCCCGCTGGGCGCCCCGATCGCCTGCGACGACTTCGCCCGGCACGTCTTCGGCGCCGTCCTGGTGAACGACTGGTCCGCCCGCGACATCCAGGCCTGGGAGTACGTGCCGCTCGGCCCGTTCCTCGGCAAGAGCTTCGCGACCTCGGTCTCGCCGTGGGTCGTCCCCCTCGCGGCCCTGGAGCACGCCCGCGTCCCCACCCCGCCGCAGGACCCCGAGCCGCTGCCCTACCTGCGCGAGAGCGCCCCGTGGGGCCTGGACGTCGACCTGGCCGTCGAGTGGAACGGCGAGGTCGTGTCACGCCCGCCGTACCGCGAGATGTACTGGTCGCCCGCGCAGATGCTCGCGCACATGACGGTCAACGGCGCCTCCGCCCGCACCGGCGACCTGTACGCCTCCGGCACCATCTCCGGCCCCGAGCGCGACCAGCGCGGCGCGTTCATCGAGCTGACCTGGGGCGGCAAGGAGCCGGTCAAGGTGAACGGGCAGGAGCGCACCTTCCTCGAGGACGGCGACGAGGTGGTCATCTCCGGCACCGCGCCCGGACCGGACGGCACCCGGATCGGCTTCGGCGACGTGCGCGGCCGCGTCCTCCCCGCCACCGGCTAGGACGGGGGTAACGCGGAGGAAACCGCCGTCCGGGCAGCATCGCCCCGAGCGATCCGGCGGGGCGCCCGCACCACAACGGACGTCCTACCGGCGGCCGCGTGCACCACCGTGATCGTTCGATAGCAAATCGCAACATTGAACGCAGGGGACGGGACCGTCCTTACCGGGTATTTTTTCAACATCATCAAATTTGGACCTTCATCGGGACAAGCCTTGGTACAGGCTGACGGGACAGGTTCGGTACGGCGGCAGGCCGGCTCGGGGTGGCACAGGTGCGTATGAACGGCAGAATCATTCGACGTTGGACGGCCGCGGGGATCGCGATGGCCGGGGTACTGGCGCTCACCGCCTGCACCTCCAGCCGGGAGGGCACCACCGCGGGCGGCGACACCAAGGTCCCCGCGGCCAAGGTGACCATCACCCCGGCGCAGGGCACCGAGAAGGCCCGTCCCGACAAGGGCGTGGTCGTCACCGCGGCCGGCGGCACGCTGGAGAACGTCACCGTCCAGGCCGGCGGCAAGGCCGTCCCCGGCGACTTCAACGCGCAGAAGACGCAGTGGCGCTCCCGGTGGACGCTCAAGCCGTCCACCACCTACACCGTGAACGCCTCCGCGAAGAACTCCATCGGGACCGCCTCGCAGGTGGCCAGCAAGTTCAAGACGCTCAAGCCCAAGGAGACCGTCACCGCCTCGCTTGACTGGATCCTGGAGGGCAACAAGGGCAAGAAGTACGGCGTCGGGATGCCGATCATCCTGGACTTCGACCGCGCCGTGCCCAACAAGGACCTGGTCGAGAAGGCGCTGGAGGTCAAGGCCGAGAAGCCGGTCGAGGGTGCCTGGCGGTGGATGGGCGACCAGCGCGTCGTCTACCGCCCCAAGACCTACTGGCCCGCCCACCAGAAGGTCACGCTGAACGCCCGGCTGGCCGGCGTCCGCGCGGGCAAGGACATCTACGGCACCAGGAACCTCACCCGCACGTTCGAGATCGGCGCCGCCCGGATCGCCAAGATCAACCTGAAGAAGCACAAGATGACCGTCAGCATCGACGGCAAGAAGGCGCGCTCCGTCCCGGTCAGCGGCGGCAACGCCAGCACCCGCGAGTACACCACCACCAGCGGCGTGCACCTGACCATGGAGAAGGGCAACCCGGTCCGGATGGTCTCCCCGGGCCGCAAGAAGGGCGACCCCGGCTACTACGACGAGCTGATCAACTACGCGGTCCGCATCTCCAACAGCGGCGAGTACCTGCACCAGACCTCCGGCCAGGAGTACTGCCTGGGCGAGATGAACTGCAGCCACGGCTGCGTCCGGCAGCCCGCCAAGGACGCGCTCTGGTTCTACCGCAACGTGCAGCCCGGTGACGTCGTCGACATCACCGGCACCAAGCGCGACCTGGAGTACGACAACGGCTGGGGCTTCTGGCAGCTGTCCTTCGACAAGTGGAAGAAGGGCAGCGCGCTCGCCTGACCCGGCGTCCGACGCGTCAACGCGCCGCGGCTAGGCCCGATCGGGCCGGCCGCGGCGCTGCGCTTTCGCGGCGGTGACGGTCAGCTCGTCGGGGACGTGCGGGAGCACGTTGCGGAAGTAGTCGCGGGCCGCCTCCGACGTGCCGATGTCGCGGCCCGACCGCTCCGACAGGAACCAGCGGTGCTCCAGCACCTCGTGGAACACCTCCACCTCGTCCAGCCGGTCCCGCAGTTCCTCCGGGATCGCCTGGACGACCGGCTCGTACACCTCGGCCAGCCACTTGTTGGCCGCCACCACCTCCGGCACCGCGCGGGCGCCCTTGCGCTCCAGGTGGCCCCGGTAGCTGGCGACGTCGTTCAGCAGCCGCCGCGCCTGCTTCTCCTGCGCGGCCAGCCCGGTACGGGTCAGCAGCAGCTGCCGATGGTGCCCCGGCTCGGCCACCCGGGTGCGGACGCGCAGCCGGGCGCCGTCCTCCCCCGCGTCCACCAGCTCCACCTCGTCCACGTCGAAGCCCAGCTCGTTGATCCGGCGCAGCCGCTCCGCGATCCGGTACCGCTGGTCGTCGGGGTGCAGGATCTCCTCGCGGGTCAGCTCGTCCCACAGCGCCTCGTACCGCCGCACCGTGTCGTCGGCGATCCCGATCGGGTCGACCTGCACCGGGAGCTGCCCCGCCGCCTGCAGGTCGAACAGCTCCCCGGCGATCCGCTCCCGGGCCAGCTGCACGTCATAGCGCCGCTGCCCCTCGGTCAGGGACGGATGCAGCTCCGCGGTCTCCGCGTCCACCAGGTACGCGGCGAACGCCCCCGCGTCGAACCGGAACAGCACGTTCGACAGCGAGCAGTCCCCCCACATGAACCCGGCCAGATGCAGCCTGACCAGCAGCTCCACCAGCGCGTCCAGCAGCCGGTCGGTGGGATGGCCGCCGCGCGGATTGGCGAACAGCGCCCGGTAGGAACTGGAGAACTCAAGGAACCGCGTCACCAGGATCGCGTCCATGCCCTCGCCGCGGTCGACGACCACCCCGACGACCTCGACCGCCGGCAGCGCCAGCTCACGCAGCCGCCGCAGCAGCCTGTACTCGCGGCGGGCCAGCCGCGCGTCCAGCTCCTTCAGCGCGTACACCTGGCCCTCGTCCACGACGAACCGGACGACATGCCGGGACAGACCGCGCTGGCGGATCTCCACCAGGCGGTCGTCGTCCCACTCCTCCAGCGGTTCCCGCCACGGCAGGCTCAGCAGCCCCGCGGCCGTCTCCGCCGGAGGCGTGAAGACGAAGTGCACCGGTCTGGGTCTAGTCGCTTGCGCGTTCGGCGTCGGCCCCCTCACCGGCCCCTCCGGTCGCCCCCGATTCCGCGGCGGCCACCGCCGGCGCGCCCGGCGACTCCCGCTGCGCGCGGCGCTGCGCCTGCCGGGCCGAGTCCGCGCGGCGGCCCAGCGCGGCGACGCGCTCCTCGTCCCGGGTCAGGTTCTCACCCGACGCGGGATCGAAGATGTGCGCCTTCCCCGTGTCGATCCACAGCTCCGCCTCCTCGCCCGCGTTGATCAGGCTGGCCGCGTCCAGCGCCACCACCGCCTGCGTGCGGAGCTGGTCGCTGTCCAGCTCCCGGGACAGATCGCGCAGCTGCGCCGCCAGGTCCTCCGGCGCCTCGTACGGCACGTAGGCGTACTGCTCGTTGCCGAGCCACTCGGTCACGTCCACGTGCGCCCGCACGACCGCGCCGCGCGCCCGCTTCTCGTCCGAGACCAGCGACGCGTCCTCGAAGTCCTCCGGCCGGATCCCGACCAGGACGACGTCGCGGCCCGCCACCGCCGCGGCCTTGCGCTCGTCCATCTCGAACCGGCCCAGCGGCGTCTCCAGATGCCCCTCCGCCACCGTCGCGGGCAGGAAGTTCATCGACGGCGACCCGATGAACCCGGCCACGAACAGGTTGGACGGCTGCTCGTACAGCTCCCGGGGGCTCCCGACCTGCTGGAGCACGCCCTTGCGCAGCACCGCCACCCGGTCGCCCAGCGTCATCGCCTCGGTCTGGTCGTGCGTGACGTACACGGTGGTGACGCCGAGCCGCCGCTGCAGCCGGGAGATCTCGGTGCGCATCTGCCCGCGCAGCTTTGCGTCCAGGTTCGACAGCGGCTCGTCGAACAGGAACGCGTCCGCCTGCCGGACGATCGCGCGGCCCATCGCCACCCGCTGCCGCTGCCCGCCGGACAGGTTCGCCGGCTTGCGCTCCAGGTGCTCGGTCAGCTCCAGCAGCTCGGCGGTGTCCTTCACCCGGCGCGCCACCTCGTCGTTGGGCGTCTTCGCCAGCCGCAGCGGGAACGCGATGTTCTCGTACACGGTCAGGTGCGGGTACAGCGCGTAGTTCTGGAACACCATCGACAGGTTCCGCTCGCGCGGCGCGATCCTGTTCACCACCCGGTCACCGATCCGCATCTCACCGGAGGTGATGTCCTCCAGGCCGACGATCATGCGGAGCAGGGTGGACTTCCCGCAACCGGACGGGCCCACCAGGATCATGAACTCGCCGTCCTGGACGTCCAGGCTCACGTCGTTGACTGCGGGGTAACCGTCGCCGTACTGCTTGACGATGTTCTTCATGGTGATGGCGGCCATGATCGGCTCCCTACCCCTATCCCTTGACGGCGCCGGAGGTCAGCCCGGCCACGATGCGACGCTGGAACAACAGGACGATGACCACGACCGGGATCGTCACCACCACGGCGGCGGCGCAGATCGCGGTGGTGGGCTGCTCGAAGTACGACTCCCCGGTGAAGAACGCCAGCGCCGCCGGCACCGGCCGGGCGCTGCTGGTCGAGGTCAGCGAGATGCCGAAGACGAAGTCGTTCCAGCAGAAGAAGAACGTCAGGATCGCCGCGGTGAACACCCCGGGCGCGGCCAGCGGCACGATCACCCGCCGGAACGCCTGCCAGCTGGTGGCGCCGTCCACCTGCGCCGCCTGCTCCATCTCCCACGGGATCTCACGGAAGAACGCCGACAGCGTCCAGATCGCCAGCGGCAGCGCGAACGAGATGTAGGGGATGATCAGGCCGGGCCAGGTGTCGTACAGTCCGATGTTCCGCCACAGGTCGAACAGCGGCCCGACCAGCGACACCACCGGGAACATCGCGATGGCCAGCGCGAACGACAGGATCAGCCGCTTGCCCGGGAATTCCAGCCGGGCGATCGCGTACGCCACCAGGGTCGCGAAGACCACGCCGACGAACGTCGCGATCAGCGAGATCCCGATGGAGTTGATCAGGGCCGAGGTGAACAGGTCGGTCTTGAAGACCGTCTCGTAGTTCTGCCAGGTCCAGTCCTTGGGGAAGAACCCCTTGACGTTGCCGATCTCGCTCGGGTTCTTGAACGACAGCATCACGATCCACAGGATCGGGAACGCCGTCCAGACCAGGATCAGCAGCGAGGCGACGATCCACAGCCACTTCGACCGCGCCGTTTCCATCAGCGATCACCTCGCACCTGGGAGAGGTCCACTCGGAACCCCTTGATGAATATGGCGGCGATCAGCACCACCGACAGGAACAGCAGAACGCCGACCGCGTTGCCGAGCCCGAGCGCGGTCCGGGTGATGATCTGCTGGTACGTGAGGAACGACAGCACCTGGGTCTTCTCCTGGCCGGCCGTCATGATGAACACGTTGTCGAAGATCCGCCAGGCGTCCAGGGTGCGGAACAGCACCGCGACGAGGATGGCGGCCTTCATGTTCGGGATCGTCACCCGCCATAGCCGCTGCCAGGCGGTCGCGCCGTCCACCGTCGCGGCCTCGCCCAGGTCGCGCGGCACCTGCGCCAGCCCGGCCAGCAGCAGCAGCGACACGAACGGGGTGGTCTTCCAGATCTCCGACAGGATGATCACGAATAGCGCGGCCCAGCGGTCGGAGAACCAGGCGAAGTCGCCCAGGCCGAACCAGGAGTTGACGAACCCCGACTGGACGTCGAAGGCGTACTTCCAGGCGAACGCCGAGATGACCGTGACGATGCCGTACGGCAGCAGGATCGCGGTCCGGACCGTGCGGCGGCCGAAGACCGCCCGGTGCATCACCATCGCCAGGGCGAAGCCGATGACCAGCTCCACCCCCACGGTGATCACGGTGATGACGAGGGTGGTGAGCACCGTCTGCCAGAACAGGCCGTCGGTCAGCGCGGTCGCGTAGTTGCCGAGGCCGACGAAGCTCCGGTCGTCCGGCGCGGTGATCCGGTAGCTGAACAGCGACTGGTAGAGCGCGCTGGCCAGCGGGTACGCGGTGACCAGCAGCATCACCACGACGGCGGGCGCCGACAGCAGCAGTCCCAGCCGGCGCTCGGCCCGGCCGCGGTCGGAGATCTCCGCGCGTTCGCGGACGCCGGCGCCTGGCTTGAGCTTGGGCGCCGATTCAGCGGACGTCATCCGAACACCTCCGTTAGAGCAGGGCCTGGTCGCGCAGGACCTGGCGGATGAATTCGCTGGACCGGCGTGGCGTCGTCTCGGGGTCCACCGAGGCCGGGGGGTGCCAGCGGTTCTGCACGGCGCCGGACACGTCGGTGTAGTACGGGGTACTGGGCCTGGGCGCGGCGGCGGCGATGGAGTCCCGCATCAGCGGGGCCATCGGGAACTCCTTGAGGATGTCCGGGTCATCGAAGATCGCCGGGCGGGCGGCCACGTTGCCCTCGTCGAGCATGTACTGCTTCATGTTCGCCGGGGAGGTGATGCAGCGGACCGCGTCGATCGCCAGGTCGTCGCGGTGCTTGCCGTACGCGCCGACGCCGATCTCGATGCCGCCGAACGGGGGCTTGCTCTCCTGCTGGGCGTTGACCCGCGGGTAGCGGGCCCAGCCCAGGTCGTTCGGGATGTTCTTGTCGATGGCGCCGTCCTCGGCGTCGCCCTTCTCGGCCCGCCAGACGTACCCCCAGTTGAGGAGGAACCCGCCGCGCGGCCCGTTGATCGTGGCCCGGGAGGGCTCCTCGATGTCGGTGGACAGCGTCGGACTGGCGGCCCTCGACCGGGCCAGCTTGGAGACGATCCGCGCGGCCTCCCGCCCGGCCGGGGAGTCGATCTCGATGGCGGCGTCGTCGCCCTTCTCGTTGCCGCTGATGATGCGGCCGCCTGAAGAGGCGATGAGCGAGTTGAGCCACACCATGTAGCCCTCGTACCGGTTGCCCTGCACGCCGATCGTGGTGTTGGTGCGGACGGCCGCGTCGATCAGCTTGTCCCAGGTGAAGTCGGGGGCGTTGGGGTCGATGCCCGCCTTCTGCGCGACCGACTTGCGGTACCAGAGCAGCTGCGTGTTGGCCCAGAACGGCGCCGCGTAGAGCTTGCCCTCCCAGGTGGAGCTCTGCACCGCGCTGGGGAACACCCCCTCGGTCAGCGGCGCGGCCTCGCTCGCGCTGAAGGGCCGCAGGAACCCGGCGTTGGCGGCCTCGGCGACGAAGACGGGGTCCAGGCTCATGAGGTCGAGCCCGGAGTCCTTGGCCGCCAGCCGCCGCACCAGTTGCTCGCGCTGCTGGGTCGCGTCGCTCGGCAGGAGCGATGTCGCGATCCGGTAGCGTCCGCCCGCCGCCTTGGTGCACGACTCGGCGATCTTCGCCTGCCCGCCGTTGTCGGGGTTGATGTACCAGGTCAGGCTCGGCGGCCCGCCGTCGCCGCCACAGGCGGCCAGTCCCGACGCGACCAGCGCAGCCGCGACCGCGCACCGCACGCTCCTGCCCGCACCACGGCCGCCGCCGTACCGGGTACGGGTCCTGATCGGTTCCACCATCGGACCTCCCGCAGCTCCCACCACGTGCGGGCACATCTCCGGGCCGCATACATGGCGAGACCGGTCTCCACATAAACACCCGGCTTGAAACCTGTCGAGATCCGGATAAGTACCACGAACGGATCGTGAGAAACACGCAACGCAAAAGAAACAGAAACGCGCTGGCATCCCGGGGCCGTTCCCCCACATATCGCGCCCGCGCGCGCGAAGCCCCCATCGCACACCCCCAAGCGCCCGCTAGGTCCACCCTCGCCCGCCCCCGCCAATCACCCCCACCCACCCAGGTACATCTCTGGCAAACCCGACAAATCCGGAGTTCGCCGGGACGGACGCGGAGGCCGCCGGGGGCGGACGCACGAGAAGGCGTGGAGACTCGCGGACCCCGACCGACCCGCGAAATCTCCACGCCTTCGCCCGTGGGGCGCGGCGGCTCGCCGCGCCGTTGCCCCCCAGCTCAGGGGAGCCGTGGCGGGGTGCTCAGTAGCCGCCCCCGTAGCCCCCGCCGGCACCGGCGGTGATCTTCTTGCCCTGCGGCGACACGACCCACCACACGTTCTGCGCGCCCTGGCCCGTGGCGTCGCCCGGCTGCTCGTCCTCGGCGTAGTAGTACATCGGCCAGCCGTTGATGGTGAGCTGGCAGGAACCGTCGTCCTTGCGCTCGATGAAGTCGACCAGATCGCGGTCGACGCCCTCCACCTTCAGCTTCTTCCAGTTCGTGAACTTGACCACCGGCCACGCCTTCTTGCACGTGCCGAAGCACGTCGTGGTCTTCGGACGGTCCTTGTCGAACCGGTACATCACGCGGCCCTTGCCATCGGTCACGATCGGCCCGAGTCGCGAATCCTGCCTGACCTTCACGACCGTCCAGCCGGCCCAGCGGCCCCCGCCCTCGTCGCCGCCGCCGTCCTGCTCGGGCTGCGCCTGCTGCGGGGCGGCGGCGGCCTTCTTGCCGTCGGGCGCGGCGGCGAACCAGGCGTTGCTCTTGCCCTGGCCCTTGACGTCCCCGGGGCCGTCGTCCTGCGCGTACCGGTAGAGCGGCCAGCCGCCGAGGGTGACCTGCCACTTGCCGTCCGGGCGCCGTACCTTGCCGACCAGGTTGTCGTCCACGCCCTTGACCTCGATCTGCCCCTGCCCCGTCATCACCGGCGGCCACGCCTCCGCGCACGCCTGGTCGGTGCAGTTGGACGCCGGCGGGCGCGCGGTGTCCTTGTCGAAGCGGTAGAGCGTCCGCCCATCCTGGTCGGTGACCACCCGCCCGATCCGCTCGACATCGGCGGCCTCAAGCGTGGTCGGCCGCACCAGGGGCGGATCGGACGGATCGTCCGAAGGGTCGGCCGCCGGGCTCTGCCGCGCCCCCGAGTTCAGGGTGCCCGCCGGCTCCTGCCCACAGGCCGTGAGAAAGACCCCCGACGTGGTCAGAACGGCGGCCACGGGTATCGCCCACCGTGGGAATTCCATGTCTGTCCTCCAAGTCGAGCTGGGTGGCCGGCCTGCCCGGCCCGGACACCCGGACCTTCGATCGAGGCGGAGCAGCCGCACCGCTCTACCGGATCGACGAGCAGTACGCGGATCACGGCCAGGGGGTTCAACCCCGGTTCCGGATCGCTCCCTTCCTCCGGAACCTCAAGGACAGAATGGACATCCAACAGGGAGAGACGGATCGCGTCCGGACCCGCACGGCCGGGGGCGCGGACCGCGTCATCCGCCGTCGGGAGCGCAGCAGTGAGTACGCCGCCGGAGCACCACAAGATGCGGACGCACGTCCCGCCTTCCCTCGTCGACCTGACCAAACCGCCGTCCGGGACCGCGATGGCGCCCGCGCCGGCGCCCGCGGGCCCGGCGCCCGCGACCACCGGGACGGGGACGCCCCCGGCGGCGCCGTCCGCGCGGTCCCGCCCGGCGGCGACCGGCCCGGCCTGGATCGTCGTCCCGGCACGGGTGGTGGCGGTGGTGGTCGTGTTGCCGCTGCGGCTGGTGTACGACCTCCTCGCGCTGATCGCCCGTGGCCTGAAGCGGACACCCGGCCGGGTCGGGCGGTTCCTGCTGGCCGCGTACATGACGCTGCTGCACCCGGTCGTCCGCGTGATCGGGCAGGGCGCCGTCGCGCTCTGGTCCGGCCTGGTCTGGCTGTGGACGAACGGCGTCCACAACCCCCTCCGCTGGGTGGCCGTCGTCGTCCTCCTCGGCGGCCTGCGCCTGTTCGGGCGGGGCACGGGACGGCTGGCCCGCTGGTTCTACGCGATCTTCCTGGCCCCGGTCGTCCGGCTGCTGGCCGCCATCGGGGCCGTGCTGGGCGCGGGGCTGCGCCTGCTGGGCTCGGGCCTGGCGTGGCTGGGTTCCGGGGGGCTCCGCATCCTGGAGCTGGTCGTCGCGCGCCCGGTCGTCGCCCTCTGGACGGGCCTGGTGTGGGTGCTGGCGCAGGTCGGCCGGGGCCTGGCGATGGCGGCCCGGGGCATCGGCGCCGCGCTGATGTTCCTGCTCACCACGCTCGTGGTGGTGCCGGCCGTCGCGCTGTGGCGGTACGTGCTGCGCCCGCCGCTGGCCGGCCTGGCGTGGCTGGGCCGGGCCGCGGGAGGGGTGCTCCTGCGCGGCTGGGGCCTGCTGGCGACCGGCGTCGCGGCCCTGGCGGCGATCTTCGCGGGCGCGCTGGTGTGGGCCTGGCGGATGCTCGGGCGGCTGCTGTACTGGGTGGCGCGGATCCTGTTCGTCATCCCCGCCCTCTTCGTCTACCGCTTCCTGCTGCGGCCGGTCGGGCGCGGGCTGCGCTTCCTGTGGACGAACGGGGTGGTGGCGCCGTCCCGCTGGGTCAAGGACGCGCTGCTGGTCCCGGTCGGGAAGGGTGCGCGCGCCGCCTGGCGGGTCTCCGTCCGCGAGCCGGCGCGCTGGGTGAGGCACAGCGTGCTGGCCCCGATCCGGGACGCGGGCCGCGACGTCCGGCTCCAGCTGCGGCGCGCCTTCCGCGGCGGCTGAACCGGCGGGAACGGAACGGGCCGCCGTCCCGGTGGTGATCATCGGGGACGGCGGCCCGTCTTCGGTCAGCTCTCGCTCGTGTCGTTGTCCTGCCCGGAATCGCTCGCCCCGGACGCGCTCGCCCCGGACTCGCCGACTCCGGACGCGCCGGCTCCGGTCTCGGCGGTGTTGCGGGCGCGCATCCGCTCCAGCAGCTCCTTCTTCTGGGCGGCGGCGTCCCTGCGTTCCTGCGAGGACGGCCCGCCCTCGCCGCGCAGCGCCTTGCGCGAGACCTTCCTGCGCTGGCCGCCCACGCCGAGCATGCCGTTCCGGTTCTTGGCCATGCCTGTACTCCCCTTCGCCGGGTGTGTGCGATGAACTGCGTGCACCCACGTCCGGCACGGGAACCGGCGGCCCCTGATGGAGCGGCGACGAACGGATCAGTGTCCGATCGTGCCTTCCGGTCCCCTTACCGGATGGGCCCGGCCAGGGAGCGCTCGCGGTAGATGCGCCTGGGAGCGGGCCGCCACAGCATGGCGGCCGTATTGGTCAGCATGCCGCCAGGTTAGGTCGCGCCGCCCCGGCGCCTCAAACGAATATCGGTGCTGGAAGAATCGGGCCCGATGTACGGACTGCTGTTCTCACTGGTCATCTCCCGAGTCCCGGCCGAGACCGCGCACCACCTCACGATGCGCGGGCTGCGCGCGATCCAGGCGGTGCCGGGCGCCGCCCCGCTGCTGCGGCGCGCGTTGGCGCCGCGCGATCCGGCGCTGACCGTACGGGCGATGGGCCTGGAGTTCCCGGGCCCGGTCGGGCTCGCGGCCGGCTTCGACAAGGACGCCCTGGTCTACGACGCGGTGGGCGCGTTCGGGTTCGGTCACGTCGAGATCGGGACCGTGACGGGACGTCCGCAGCCCGGCAACCCGCGCCCCCGGCTGTTCCGGCTGCCTCGCGACCGGGCGGTCATCAACCGGATGGGGTTCAACAACGAGGGCTCCCTGGCGGCGCTGCGGCGGCTCCGCGCGCGCCGTCCCGGCACGGTCGTCGGGGTCAACATCGGCAAGACCAAGGCCGTCCCCGAGACCGAGGCCGCCGCCGACTACGTGGTCAGCGCCGAGCGGCTCGCCCCGTACGCCGACTACCTCGTCGTCAACGTCAGCTCGCCGAACACGCCCGGGCTCCGGAACCTGCAGGCGGTCGAGCATCTGCGGCCGCTGCTGGCGGCGGTGCGCGAGGCCTCCGGCCGGGCCGCCGGACGGCACGTCCCGCTGCTGGTCAAGATCGCCCCCGACCTGGCGGACGACGATGTGGACGCGGTCGCCGACCTCGCCCTCGAACTCGGCCTGGACGGGATCATCGCCACCAACACCACCATCGGCCGCGAGGGCCTCGACAGCCCCGCCGAGCTGGTGAAGGAGGCGGGCGGGCTGTCGGGGGCACCCTTGAAGCGGCGATCGGTGGAGGTCCTGCGCAGACTGCGGGCGCGCACCGGCGACCGGCTGGTGCTGATCTCGGTCGGCGGGGTGGAGAACGCCGACGACGCCTGGGAGCGCATCCGGGCCGGGGCCACGCTCGTCCAGGCGTACACGGCCATGATCTACGGCGGGCCGTTCTGGGTCGGCCGCGTCCACCGCGACCTGGCCCGCCGCCTGCGCGGCAGCGCCTTCCCGACGCTGGAGGCCGCCCGCCGCTGACGGCCCCTGCCGAAAGCCCCGTCCGTCCGTCAGTCCTCCGGGACGAGCTCGAAGAAGCCGTCGGCGATCAGTTCCGGGAGGACGGCCTGCGCGTGCGCCCGCACCTGATCGCCGTCGAGCCCGGTGAGCTGGGCGATGGCGTCCAGCAGCGGCCCCAGCGGGAGCGTCCCGTCGCAGACTCCGGCCAGCGCCGCCTCGACCGTGCCGACCCCGGCCACGCGGCGGAGCCGGTCGTTCTGGCGGAGGAGGATGCGTTCGGGGTCCTCGGCGCCGGGCGGGCCGATCTGCTCCTGGACGACACCGCCCGCCGTCCGCAGCCGCCGCCCGAACACTTCTTGTCCACAGCCTGTGGAAAACTCCTGGGCGCCGGCGAGCCCGTCCAGGACCGCGCCGACGTAGGCTCCGGCGCAGTCCTGCACGGCGTGCCGCAGCTCCTCCACCCGCGTCACGGGCCGGTCCGATCCCGTACGCCGCAGGGCGATCCACCCGAAGCCGACACCGGTCACCCCGTGCCGCTCGAAGTAGTCCAGCCACGCCTCGTACCGCACCCGGTATTCGGGCGTGCCCGCCTCGCACGAGTCGCGCAGCCACAGCTCCGCGTACTCCGCCGGATCCTGGACGTCGCGCCGCACGACCCAGGCGTCGCACCCGGACTCCTCGACCCAGGCACCCACCCGCTCCTCCCACGGGACGCCCCTGACCTGCAACCAGTTGGCCAGCAGCCGGCAGTGGCCGCCCTCGTTCAGCAGCGCGGGCGCCTCGGTCACCAGCCGCCGGCAGAAGTCGTCGCCGGGCAGGCCCGACTCGCGGTACACGTACCGGGGCCCCGCGCCCGGCGGCGCGATCACGAACGGCGGGTTGGACACGATCAGGTCGAACCGGCGCCCGGCCACCGGCTCCAGCAGCGGCCCCTCGGCGAACTCCACGCCCTCGGCGCCGGACAGCGCCACGCTCGCCGCGGCCAGTTCGAGCGCCCGCGGGTTGACGTCGGTGGCGGTGATCCGCCGCGCCCGGCCCGCCAGATGCAGCGCCTGGACGCCGCATCCGGTGCCCAGATCGAGCGCGTTGTCCACAGGGCTGTGGACAGCGAGCCGCGCCAGGCTCGCCGACGCGCCGCCCGCCCCCACCACATGATCGGGACGCACCGTGCCGCCGCTCCCCGGCCGCACCCTCAGATCGGACACCACGTACCCGGCATGCCCGCCGGCCCCGTCCGGCCCCGGGACGACCGACTCGAGCGGCTCCACGCGCAACAGCGCCCGGACCTCCCCGCCCGACTCCTCGGCGAGCCCGGCCGCCACCAGATCAGCGGCGAACCCGCCGGCCGGCGCCGCCACCGGCACCTGCAACCAGAACAGCCTGGTCAGCGCCTCCAGCGGCGACCCGCCCGCGGTCGCCCGCAGCGCCGGGACGATCTCGTCCCGCGCCAGCGCGCCGCCCGCCACCGGGCCGAGCAGCGCCCGCACCCCGCCGACGGTGTATCCCGCCCGTTCCAACGCGGCACCGAGCCGCCGCAGATGATCAGACACCCGCCCATCCTGCCCTGCCGGGCACCGCCGCAGGGCCCGGGTCGCTCAGCCCTTCCGGAAGTAGTCGTCCAGGCCGTCGGCCAGGGAAACCGCGATGCGCTGCCGGAACGACGCGGACGACAGCTTCGCCGCCTCCGACGCGTTCCGCATGTTCCCGCACTCGATGAACACCTTCGGCACCGTCGACAGGTTCAGCCCGCCCAGATCGCTGCGCGGATCGAGACCGTTCTCGCCGATGTAGTTCGAGTACGGGACGCCGGTGCCGGACCGGTACGCGTCCCGCAGCGCCTGCCCCAGCCGCTGGGAGTCGGGCACCATCGCCGAGTTGTGCCCCTTCACCGCCACGGGCTGGATGATGTGGAACCCGCGCCCGGACGGCTTCGCCCCGTCGGCGTGCACCGACACCGCGGCGTCGGCCTTCGCCCGGTTCCCGATCGCGGCGCGCTCGGTGATGCACGGCCCCACGCCGGTGTCGTTCTTGCGCGTCAGCAGCACCTTGGCGCCCTTGGCCCGCAGCAGCCTCGCCAGCCGGTTGGAGACGTCCCAGGTGAAGGCGTGCTCGGCGTACCCCGCGTTGGTGGAGGTGCCGGTGGTGTCGCATGCCTTGCGGCCGTTGCCGATGTCGACCTGCCGGTTGATGTACGCCGGGTTCTTGGCGTTGCCGCCGTTGTGCCCGGGATCGATCACGATGACCTTGCCGCGCAGCGCGTCGTCCTGGCCGCCTGAGGCGCCCTGCGGGGTCACCGCCGTGCCGTCCGTCGCCTGGCCCTCCGCGGTGGGCGGCCGGGCGCCCTCGCCCCCCTCGCTCGCGGTGGGCGACCCGCCACCGCACGCGGTGAGCGCGCCCAGGCAGAGCGCCAGGGCGGCCGCCGCCGAGCCGCGCCGGTGGAATCGCATGTGTCGCCCTCTCCCCGTGATGACTTCGTGACCGACCCTGCCAGTCTGCACACCGGTATGCGTACGTCAAACGAAGTCCGGGAAAACGGGCGCAACGATCAAGCCGCCGCAATCAAGCCGGGCGATCAGGCCGCGGCGATCAGGCCGCCGGGATCGAGCCGCCGGGATCGAGCCGCGGCCATCAGGTGGGCGGGTCCCCCTTGCCCAGCAGCGCCGCCAGGGCGCGGGCCTCGTCGGCGTCCAGGCCCAGCACCACGCGGGGCCGCCCCCACGGATGGTCGATCGAGTGCGCCACGTAACTGGCCACCGACTCCGACAGCTGCTCCGTCAGCCCGCGCGCGTGCCGCCACTCCGACCAGGCGCGTTCCAGCTCGCTCGCCGCGCGCTGCGCGCACGACACCAATTCCGGATCACGCACGACCCGTCCCCCCGCTGCCACGTTCCTTTCCGATGGTCCCTACGGCGAGGTCCCCCGACCCGCCGAAGGGTCCACCCATTAAGCCGCCGGCCGCACGCCGCGACGCGCCGGTTGCAGCAGCCTTGGCCGTCCCGTTACCGGAACCGTGCCCGTCGCACGACCGGCCGAGAGCCCGAAGGGCGGTCGTGCGTCCCTGCCGGGGGGTGTGGGGGGTCGCCCCCCACAATGTCAGGGCGCCACCGGCTGGGGCACCGGTCCCGTGGTGGACCGCACCACCAGATGCGGGACGACCAGGTTCTGCCGGGCCACCCGCCCCGGATCGTCGATCCGCGCGGTCAGCAGCTCGGCCGCCACCCGGCCCATGTCGCGCCGCGGCTGGTCGACGCTGGTCAGCGAGATGTGCCTGATCGCCGCCAGATGCGTGTTGTCGTACCCGACGATCGAGACCTGCTCCGGCACGGGCAGCCCCAGCTCGTCGGCGGCCGACAGCGCGCCCGTCGCCACCAGGTCGTTGGGAGCGAAGATGGCGGTGGGACGGCGCTCCAGGGACAGCAGCGTGCGGGCGGCCCGGTATCCGCCCTCCTCGGTGAAGTCCCCCGTCTCCACCACGATCTCCTCGCTCAGGCCGTGGCGCCGCATCGCCTTCTCGTAGCCCGCCCGCCGATACCGCGCGGTCGTGGAACGTGCCCCCTCGATGTGGGCGATCCGGCGGTGCCCCAGTTCCACCAGATGGTCGACGGCCAGGCTGGCGCCCAGCTCGTCGTCGTCCACGACGATGTCCACCCCGACCACGTCGCGTTCCCCGACGACCACGACCGGCACGCTGGCCGCCGCCTCCTTGAGGGAGTCGGGGACGACGCTGAGCAGCACCAGGCCGTCCACCCGCATCTCCAGGAACGCCTCGACCGCCTCGGCCTCGAACAGCGGGTCCCAGCGCCCGCTGCCGACCAGCATCCGCAGGCCCTCGCCGTGCAGGGTCTCCTGCAGCCCGTCGAGGAACTCGGCGAAGAAGGGATTGTGCAGGTCGGCCACGATGGCGCCGATCAGCCTGGTACGGCCCTCCACCAGGCTCCGGGCGACCGCGTTCGGCCGGTATCCCAGCTCCCGGGCGGCCTGCAGCACGGCCTGCCTGCGCCGCTCGCTCACATGGGGCGAGCCGCGCATCACCAGGGACACCAGGGATTTGGACACGCCCGCGCGTTCCGCGACGTTCCGGATCGTCGGCTTGGGCACGGGCAGCGTCCGGCCTTCACCGCTCCGCGGCAGGGGGACGCCGTTCTCTCGCTCGCGCGGGGGACTACTACCTTCACCAGCTGACATGGCACTCCGTCCAGGGGGGCCTGCAGGACCTGCCGCCTCGGCGCCCCGGGCCGCTGCGGTGGGCCGGCGCGCCTTCCCCACTCGGGGGGAGATGCCATGATGCCTTGCCTTCACCCGAAATCGTCGCAACCGTGAGTAACGGGCAGCCGTCAATGGCAGTTCGGGTATGTGGTGTCCTGGGTCACAACCGTGGAATTCTCTGTTCACAGGACAGAAGAAACGGCACGAACACGATCGAACACGGGGTGAATGTTCATCCGGCCGGGCATCGGGCGTGCGCGGTTCCGTCCCGCGCTCGGATAGGCTTCCCAGGTGGGAGATCGTGCAGTGGCCGTGGAGAAGTCCAAGAACGGGCAGCGTTCGGCGGGCTCCTCTCGCGCGCAGCGCCCCGCCCGGCGGACCCGCCGCAGGCTGAGCGTCGACGAGCGCCGGGACGAGCTGATCGAGGCGGCGCTGCAGCTTTTCAGCACCCGGCCGCCCGAGGACGTCTCGATCGACGACGTCGCCGCCGCCGCGGGCGCCTCACGCGCCCTCGTGTACCACTACTTCGGCGGGAAATACGAGCTGTACCTGGCCGCACTGGGCAGTGCCGCCAAACGGCTCGCCGACCTCCTGGAGCCCCCGACCGAGGGCAGGCCGCTCGAACGGCTGCAGATTTCCCTCGAGCGCTACTTCGATTTCGTGGAAAGCCACGCGGCGGGCTTCACCGCCCTTCTTCGCGGCGGCCCGGCCGACCGTTCCGGCGAAGTCGGCGAGATTGTCGACGGCATGCGCAGGCTCCTCCTGGAGCGCATCCTGCACACCCTCGACGTGGAGATCCCGCAGCCGATCCTGCGCATCACGCTGCGCTCCTGGATGGCCTCGGTGGAGACCGCCGGCCTCGACTGGCTGGAGAACCGCGACGTGAGCCGTCCCCAGCTGGAACGCCTGCTGGTCGACCAGTTCGTCGTCCTCCTGGACGTGGCCGGCAGGCGTGAACCGTCCGTGGGCGCCCTGTTCAACACCCTCGCCCAGCAAGAGATGGCCCACGAGAACTGACCGCGCCCGGCCGCGGCGACGCCCACGACCAGGCCAGCGGGCCCAGGGCCAGCGGGCCCACGTCCAGGGCCACGGCCAGGACCAGGGCTGACGCGGCCAGGGTCGACGCGGCCAGGGTCGACGCGGCCAGGGTCGACGGGGCCACGGCTAGGGCCGGGGCCGGGCTGGAAACGGTGCGGCCGAGTGGCGGTGATGACTCGTCACCGGCCGGGCGGCGCGTCGCAGTCGCCCGGTGCTCGCCGCCCAGCGCTGCGCGACGCCCGCCGGTCGCGCGCGGGTGCGGCCGACCGGCCTCCGGGCCTTCGCTGTGCGGTGGCCGGGCATGGGTGATCGCGATCGGACCCCGCACGCGGTGGCGGCGGGCCCCGCCCCCTCCAGCGGGAGGCCGCCGCCGCGGCCCGGCAGGGCCGAATGCGTTCGGTGAGCTGGGTGTGTCCCGTTCGCCGGGCGAACGGGACCTCACTCCAGTGTTGAGCGATCCGGGACCGCGATTCTCGGATGATCGTGGTCCCGGATCCGTCGTCCAGGAGATGTCCGGACAGTCACCGCCCGGGCACTCCTGTCCCCCCTCAAGGTGAGCCAGGTAGGGCCGGCGAGTGCCGAGGGCGCTCGCCGGGTGGAGTGTGCTACTCCGACCTCTGCTGCGGGATTCCCGCCAGCAGCGCCCGCACCTCGGCCTCCCGGTAGCGCCGGTGCCCCCCCAGCGTGCGGATGGACGTGAGCTTCCCAGCCTTCGCCCACCGCGTGACGGTCTTGGGGTCGACGCGGAACATCGTCGCCACCTCTGCCGGCGTCAGCAGGGGCTCGGCCTCTGGCGTACGTGCTGACATGTGTGCGGCCTCTCCTCCGTGGACCGATGACAGCGATCCTGCGATTGATCCTCGCGCGGTCACTGATGTCCCCTATGGCCCGAAAGAGCCACTATGACATCACAACGTGTAACCTTGCCACCACTCAACGCGACAAGCAAGCTCCTGGCGAGAGTTGCGTGGGAACATCCCCGCGACACCCGGGAGCGGTGCGTCATCATGGCAACCGAGTCACGCAGCGTGATTCTAGCGACACGTATAGTCGTATCGCGCGCAGATTCGGGAAATTTGTTCAGTTCGCCGATTCCAGCGCCCTGACGAGGCGCCATCGGGCCCGCAGGCGCCGCCGCATCGCGGTGGCGAGCTCGGCCTCGCCGCGGGCCGCCGCGGCGAGCGCCACCCCCGTCTCGGCGACCGACTCGTCGGAGCGGAGGAACTCGTCGTCCAGCAGGTGGACCAGGCCCCCGTAGTCGAGCTCGACGAGCGCGCTCGGATGGAAGCCGGCGAGCCAGCGGGCGACCGTCTCCAGGTGACCCGCGTCGGGGTCGTACGGGAGCGCGGCCTCCGTCCGTGCCCGGGCCTCCGCCATGGAGGTGACGTAGATGAGCGTACGGGTCGCGGCCGCCGTCGCGGGCCCGCGACCCCGCTGTCCGCCGGCGGCGCCGCCCAGCACCAGGCAGCGTTCGTCGGCGGTGAAGAGGGCGAACCATGTGGGTGGCACGTGCCACGTACTGGAGAGGATGTGCGGCCGGGACGGGCGGCCGGCCGTCCGCCAGGACTCGAAGGCATCCTCCACGCGCCGCATCACCTCGGGCGGCATGTAGCAGGCGGCCATATGGGCCGAGGTCTCCTCCTTGAAGCGGGAGAAGGCGTGCCAGGAGCGCAGGCGGGTCTCCCAGGGGCAGATGTAGAGCGTGTCGTGCGAGCGGCGTACGTAGGCGTCCGCGCTCTCACGCTCGGGGGCGACTACAGGGGGTGATGCCACCAGGCGGTACTTGGCCTGGAGGTGCTCCGCGCTGAGGGCGTGCACGCGACGGGGCCGCCTACGGGAGTCGGCATAGGCCTTCCACAGGGTGCGGGCCGGTTCGGGGAAGGCGGTCACCGGCTCATATACCCGTAGGTACGCGGTGTACGGAAGCACACCCGCATCGTGACATGCCCCGGGTGCGGGCAAAGGGACCACCGCGCCACCGAGATCGCCGTGTTACCTCCTCTAGTCTGATCTAGAGACAGAGAGGAGGGCACTACCGTGCCTAATGTCTTCGGGTCGCCCCACAAGGGCACAGGACCCACCGACCGGCCCGTATCCCGCTTCGGCAGCCACGAACAGGTCGTGTTCTGCCAGGACGAGGCCAGCGGCCTGCGCGCGATCATCGCGATCTACTCCACCGCGCTGGGCCCGGCCCTGGGCGGCACCCGCTTCTACCCGTACGGGTCGGAGGACGAGGCGCTGACCGACGTGCTCAACCTGTCCCGCGGCATGGCGTACAAGAACGCCCTGGCGGGCCTGGACCACGGCGGCGGCAAGGCGGTCATCATCGGCGACCCCGCCACCGTCAAGACCGAGGCGCTGCTGCGCGCCTACGGGCGGTTCGTGCAGTCGCTGAACGGCCGGTACTACACCGCGTGCGACGTCGGCACCTACAGCGAGGACATGGACGTCGTGGCCCGCGAGTCACGTTTCGTGACGGGCCGTACGCGCGCGCACGGCGGCGCCGGAGACTCCTCCATCCTCACCGCGTTCGGCGTCTTCCAGGGGATGCGGGCGGCGGCCGAGGCGGTGTGGGGCGGCCCTACGCTGCGGGGCCGGCGCGTCGGAGTCGAGGGGGTCGGCAAGGTCGGCCACCGGCTCGTGGAGCACCTGCGCGAGGACGGCGCCGACGTCGTTATCTGCGATGTGAGCGAGGTCGCCGTGGAGCGCGTACGAGCCCGCCACCCGGAGGTGGAGGTGGTGGACGGCAAGGACGCCCTCGTACGGGCGAATCTGGACGTCTACGCCCCATGTGCCCTGGGGGCCTCCCTGGACGACGACACGGTTCCGGCGCTCACCGCGCGGATCGTGTGCGGCGCCGCCAACAACCAGCTCGCCCACCCGGGCGTCGAGAAGCAGCTCGCCGATCGTGACGTGCTGTACGCGCCCGACTACGTCGTCAACTCCGGGGGCGTGATCCAGGTGGCCGACGAGATCGGGGGCTTCGACTTCGAGCGGGCGCAGGCCAGGGCGGGCGAGATCTTCGAGACCACGCGGCGGATCTTCGCGCTGGCGGCGGAGGAGGGGGTGCCCCCGGCGGTGGCGGCGGACCGTCTCGCCGAGCGCCGGATGTCCGACATAGGACGGTTGCGCGGCATCTGGCTGTGAGCGTTCCCGGACGCGTCGCGGAGCCCCGTGCGGTGGTGCGAGCGGCCCCGCGACGCGTCCGGACCTCGGCGAACCCGACCGGTCGCCCGTTTGGTGGTGGTGCGTCCGGAACGAGAAGACCCTTGCGTAGTGGATACACTGGTGTTCTCCGCAACGAGCGTGCCGCCACGGACCGACCATGTACCGAGCCGGGCGCAAAACGGGTACGGTTGTATCCGTGACTGACGCATGGCTCATCAGGCATCGGTTCGTGTGGTACACGCGCGCGTTGATGGGCCCACGAAAGCCCTGACCATCGAGGGGGTCGAGCCAATGGGTCGCGGCCGAGCCAAGGCCAAGCAGGTGAAGGTTGCCCGCCAGCTCAAGTACCAGAGCGGCAACACGGACCTCGACCGCCTGAAGAGCGAACTGGGAGTCTCCGACCCCGCCGGCGACGACTACGACGCTTATGACGAGCTCGCCGAGAAGTACGCCGACTACGCCGACGACGGCTCCGAGGACCGCAAGGACGGCACCTCCGGCTGATCGCCAGGCCAGCACGCCACCGCCCGCCGATTCCGTGCGGGCGGTGGCGTTTTTCTTGCCCGCTTCTTGCCCCGCTTCTTGGCCCGTTCCTTGTCCGGTTCCCCGTGCCGCGTGGTCAGCGGGCGGCGAGGGCGTCGTGCACGCCGGGTTCCTCGCGGCCCAGGAGGGCCGGGTCTGGGCGGACGGTGAGGCTGGTCATCGCCTTGAGCATCGCGAGCGGTTCGCGGCCGTAGCCGATGGTGGTGCCGGGCATCTCCCGGGGGCTGGGGTCTCCGACGCCGCGCGCGTCCAGGCCCGCGGCGCGGCAGAGGGCGACGGCGCGGGGCAGGTGGAAGCGCTGGGTCACCACGGTCAGCCGCTCCACCCCGAAGATCCGCTTGGCGCGGGTGCAGGAGTCCCAGGTGTCCAGGCCGGCGAAATCCCGGACGATCTTGCGTTCGGGGATTCCGGCGGCCACCAGGTGGTCGCGCATCACGGTCGGTTCGTCGTAGTCCGCGACCCGGTTGTCGCCCGACACCAGGATCACCTTGACCTTGCCCCGCCGGTACAGCTCCCCGGCCAGGTCGAGGCGGCGGGCCAGGAAGATCGACGGCTGGTCGCCGCGGATCCCGGCGCCCAGCACCAGCGCGACCGGGGCGGCCGGCACGTGCGCCACGGAGTGCCGGTAGCGGGCGGTGTCCGCGTACGCCCATCCCATCGGGGCCATGGCGGTGTAGGCGGCCAGCGCGACCAGGACGATCAGCGGCCCGGCCCAGCGCCGCGAGGGGCGCGGCAGACGTCCGGTGATCACATTGTGTGGGACGACCGGTCCGATGCGGGAGTTCCCGCCCGCCAGGCCCTCCCGCCAGGCCCTCCGCCCCGCTCTCCCGCCCGTCCGGCTCGGATCCGGACGGCGCGGTTCGGGGCGGGGGTCAGGAGAGCTTGGCCGTGCCGGTGCCGGGGACGATCTCGCCCAGCCGCCAGGCTGGCACGCCGCGCTCCTCCAGCAGCCGCAGCGCCGCGTCGGCCGCGTCGGCGGCCACGATGGCGGCCATGCCCACGCCCATGTTGAACGTCTTGTCCATGTCGGCCTGGGCCACGTTCCCGTACGAGCGCAGCACCTCGAACAGCGGCGGCACCGTCCACGACGAGCGGCTCAGCACGGCGTCCACCGAGCCGGGCAGCGACCGGGCCAGGTTGCTCTCCAGCCCGCCGCCGGTGATGTGCGCGAACGCGCGCACGCCCCCGGTCCGGGCGAGGGCCAGGCAGTCCTGGGAGTAGATCCGGGTCGGGGTGAGCAACTCCTCGCCCAGCGGCCTGGCCAGCTCCGCGGGCTGCGACTCCAGGGCCAGGTCGGTGGTGGCCAGGATGTGGCGGACGAGGGAGTACCCGTTGGAATGGATGCCCGAGGAGGCCATCGCCAGGACGGCGTCGCCGGCCTGGACGCGGTCGGGCCCCAGCAGCGCGTCGGCCTCCACGACGCCCGTGCCGGCGCCCGCGAGGTCGAACTCGTCGGGCCCCAGGAGGCCCGGGTGCTCGGCGGTCTCGCCGCCGACCAGGGCGCAGCCCGCCAGCGCGCAGGCGTCGGCGATGCCGCCCACGATGTCGGCGATGCGCTCCGGGACGACCTTGCCGCACGCGATGTAGTCGGTCATGAAGAGCGGCTCGGCCCCGCACACCGCCAGATCGTCGATCACCATGCCGACCAGGTCGTGGCCGACGGTGTCGTAGATCCCCAGCCGCCGGGCCAGGTCGACCTTGGTGCCGACGCCGTCGGTGGACGTCGCCAGCAGGGGGCGGCGGTAGCGCAGCAGGGCGGAGGCGTCGAACAGGCCCGCGAAGCCGCTGGCGTCGTCCACGACCTCGGGCCGCCGGGACCGCGCGACCCTGGACTTCATCAGCTCGACGGCGCGCTCGCCCGCCGCGATGTCGACCCCGGCCGCCTCGTAGGAGGTGCTCATCGCCGTTCCGTTCCCCCGCTCGCTTCCGTTCCCCTGCCTGCCCTGGTCGTCACGTCCTGGAGGGCTCAAGCAGGTGCTTGCCGCGCGCGCCCTCCTCGACCGGGATCGGGTACTCCCCGTCGAAGCACGCCCGGCACAGGTTGTCCTTGGGGATCTGGGAGGCGGCGATCAGCTCGTCCAGCGAGATGTAGCCCAGCGAGTCGGCGCCGAGCGAGTCGCGGATCTCCTCGACCGAAAGGTTCCCGGCGATCAGCTCGGCGCGGCTGGCGAAGTCGATGCCGTAGAAGCACGGCCAGGCCACCGGCGGGCTGGAGATCCGCACATGGACCTCGGCGGCGCCGGCGTCCCGCAGCATCCCCACGATCGCGCGCTGGGTGTTGCCGCGGACGATCGAGTCGTCCACCACGATCAGCCGCTTACCCTCGATCGCCTCGCGCAGCGGGTTGAGCTTGAGGCGGATGCCGAGCTGGCGGATGGTCTGGGACGGCTGGATGAAGGTGCGGCCGACGTAGGAGTTCTTCACCAGCCCCTGGCCGTAGGGGATCCCGGACGCCTCGGCGTAGCCGATCGCGGCCGGGGTGCCCGACTCGGGCGTCGGGATGACCAGGTCGGCTTCGACCGGGTGCTCGCGGGCCAGCCGCCGGCCGACCTCGACCCGGGTGGCCTGGACGCTGCGGCCCGCGATCGTGGTGTCGGGACGGGCCAGGTACACGTACTCGAACAGGCAGCCCTTGGGCCGCGGCTCGGCGAACCGCTCGGACCGGACGCCGCCGCCGTCGATCGCGATCAGCTCGCCGGGCTCGATCTCCCGGACGAACCGGGCGCCGACGATGTCCAGGCCGGCGGTCTCGGAGGCGACGACCCAGCCGGCGTCCTCGCCCCCGTCCTGCCCGGGGGGCGTGGGGGGTCGTCCCCCCACATCGAGACGCCCCAGGACCAGCGGGCGGATGCCCTCGGGGTCGCGGGCGGCGTACAGGGTGCCCTCGTCCATGAAGACCAGGGAGTAGGCGCCGCGCACGACCGGGAGGATCTCCCTGGCGGCGGCCATCGGGTCGCCGCCGGGGTGGGTGGCCAGCAGCGCCGTCAGGACCTCGGTGTCGGAGGTGGCGGACAGCACCCCGGGGTCGAGCCTGGCGGCCAGGTCGGGGGTGTTGATCAGGTTGCCGTTGTGGGTGAGGGCCAGCCCGCCCGCGTCGGTCGAGCGGAACGTCGGCTGGGCGTTCTCCCAGGTCGGGGAGCCGGTCGTGGAGTAGCGGCAGTGGCCGACGGCCAGGTGGCCGCGCAGCGTGTTCAGCACGGACTCGTCGAAGACCTGGGCGACCAGGCCCATGTCCTTGAAGACGACGATGCGGGAGCCGTCGCTGACGGCGATGCCCGCGGACTCCTGCCCGCGGTGCTGGAGGGCGTACAGGCCGTAGTAGGTGAGCTTGCTCACTTCGGCGCGGTTCGCCTCCGCAGGCGGCACCCAGACGCCGAACACCCCGCAGGCGTCCTGTGGGGGGCGGTCATTGGGATCGATGTCGTGGCTCAAACGTCCATCACCGAGAGGCACGCCCGCCAGTGTAGATGCCCGCCTCACCTGCTCCGATCGGCGGATCTCCTGGAAGGACCTTTACCCGGCGGTACGGGGCCGCGGCCGCCGGGCGCGCGACCCTGGTCCGGGACGGCCACGACGAGGAGAACGGGACGTCCGGGACGGCCACGACGGGAGATCACGGGAGCGCGCATGACGACGCCGGGGAGCCGGCCCTACCCGCCACCGCCGCCGCGGCAGGGACCGTCTCCGAAGCCGCGGGGCAGGGGTCTGGCGGCGACCTCGCTCGCGCTGGGGCTGCTGTCGCTGCCGACGCTGCTGGCCTGCGGCCTGGGGATCCTGCTGGCGCTGGCCGGGCTGGTGGTGGGGATCGTCGCCCTGGTGCGGACCCGGGCCCGGGCGTCCGCCGCGTGGGCGCCGCCGGACGACTGGCCGCCGCCCGCGACCGGTCCCGGGTCGCCGGGCCGCCGGGGTGTGATCGTGATGGCGGTCGTCGGGATGGTGGCGTCGCTGGCGACGCTCGGCCTGACCGCCTGGCTGGTGATCAAGGTGGCGGAGTGCGGTGATACGGCCCGCTACCCCGACGCCCCGTCCCGCGAGCGCTGCGTCGAGCGGGAGTTCCCCTTCACCCGGGCCGACTGACCTCGCGCGGACCCTCGCGCGGACCCTCGCGAGGGCGGCGCCGGGCCGCTGAGACAGCCCCCTCAGGCGGCGGGCGGCAGCGGGAGGTGGCCGGAGAGGTCCGCGCGGGCGCCGCTGGGCCGCACGCGCCCGGCCTTGACGGCGCCGTCCCAGGTCAGGCGGCCGGTGGCGAGGGCGATCCAGGTCGGTGCGTCCATCTCGACCACGTTTGGGGGGGTTCCACGGGTATGGTGCGGCCCGTCGATGCATTGCACGGCGGCGTACGGGGGCACCCGGACCTCCACCGACCGTCCCGGCGAGAGTTCGGCGAGCCGGTCCAGCAGGAAGCGCACCGCCCCTCTCAGGACCGGCCGCGCCGGCTCGGCGCCCGCGTCATAGGCGGCCAGCACGGCCTCCAGCGCGGACCTGCGCAGGTCCGCGGGCTCTTCGGAACCGGCGTGGGGCGGCAGGCCGAGCGCGCCGCGCTGCTCGTCCAGCACGGCACGGGTGAGAGGTGTTCGCGACATCGGCACCGACGCTACCGTTCCCCCGGTACGGCGGTGCGGTGCGGCGGCGGGGCCGAACCCCGGGGACGTCCCCCGGGCGCTCCCGTCCGTCACGGCCCGGCTCCCGCCGGTCACCGTCCGGCCTCCGCCGGCCGCGGTACGGCCGCCGCGACGGTCACGGTACGGCCGCCACGGCATCGGCACGCTCGTCCAACCGGTAGAAAGGGACCGCACCGGCCGGGGGCGAGGAAGGTTTCGGGGGGCCGGCCGGGGAGGAATCCCCGGCGGGACGACACGGAGGTTGTGTAGATGGCCGAGGCGCTGCCCCTGCAGCCCGGTGACCCTCGCGGACTCGGTGAGTACGAGATCACCGGACGGCTCGGCGTCGGCGAGCACGGCGCCGTCTTCCTGGGCCGGGACCGTTCCGGCCGGAACGTCGCGATCAAGCTGCTCCATCTGCGGCTGAGCGGCGAGCCCGCGGCCCGCGCCCGGTTCGCCGGGGCGTTCGCCGCCGCCCGCAGGGTCGCCGGCTTCTGCGTGGCCGGGATCCTGGACGCCGACGTCGAGGGCGACCGGCCGTACGTGGTGAGCGAGTGGGTCGACGGCCCCTCCCTGCTCCAGCTGGTGGCCGAGGAGGGTCCGCGCGGCGCCGCCGTGGCCGAACGGCTCGCGGTCGGCACCGCGGTCGCGCTGGCCGCGATCCACCGCGCTGGAGCGGTGCACCACGACTTCAAGCCCGCCAACGTCCTGCTCGGCCGGGACGGCCCCCGGGTGAGCGACGTGGCCGTCGCGCCCGCGCTGGACGCGGTGGACGCCGCCCCCAACGGCCGGGTCTCCGACGATCCGTCGTACAAGGCGCCCGAGCAGCTCAGCGGCATCGACATCGGCCCGGCCGCCGACGTGTTCGCCTGGGGCGCCACGCTGCTGTACGCGGCGACCGGGCGCCCGCCGTTCGGGGACGACGCGCCGACCGAGGTCATGCAGCGGATCATGTACGACGATCCGGACCTGAGCGCGCTTCCGGAGTACCTGCGGGAGATCGTCGCCGCCGCCCTGGCCAAGGACCCCGCCGCGCGCCCGGCCCCCGCCGAGCTGCTCGAACGGCTGCTGGACGAGTCCGGCCCGCTGGTCGCGCGGATGCCGGAGTCGCTGGTCGCCGAGGGACGGGCGCTGGCGCGCGGCACCGCGTCCCCGCAGGCCCGATCGCAGCCCCGACCGCAGGCCGAACCCCGACCGCAGGCGCCCGCGCAGGTCTCTCCCGCCGTCGCTGTCCCTTCGGCCGTTCCGGCGGCCCCGCTGTCCGCGGCGGTGACGTCCCGGCCGCCGGAGGGGCCGTCGGGTCCCGCGCCGGTGTCGCCGCCCGCGTCGTTCGGGCAGGGAGCGGAGCCCGGCGGCGGCACGGCGTCCGGCGGGGGTTCGGCGTCCGGCGGGGGGTCGGCGACCGGCGGGGGCGCGTGGTCAGGCGGGAGCTCGTGGCCTCCGCAGGAACCCGCCGAGCTCACCCGGGTCGACTATCCGCTCCCCCCTCCGCCCGGCACCGCCCCGCCCGCCGGCACCGCCGGGCACGCACCCGCCCAGACGTCCGGGCACGAGGACGCCGCCACGCAGGCCATCCCGTCCGTCCGCCCGCTGCCGCCGGCGCCGCCCGTGCCGGCCCCGGGCGACCGGACCGAGCCGACACCGCACCTCATCCCCGGCATGGGCGCGGCCCGCGACGAGGACGAGCGCGACTCGACGGCGGTCCTGTCGCTCCCGCCCGAGGAGCCGCGCCGCGGCCTGCCGGACGTCCTGGCCCGGCTGACCCGCCTGCGCCCCGGCAACCACCTGCTCGGCGTGGCGCTCTCGCTGACGATCGGGGTGCTGGTCGGCGTCGCGATCATCGCGCTGGTGCTGCTGCCGCAGTGGCGGGAGGACGCCGACGGCTCGCCCGGGCCCGGGGCCGCGAACCCGCCCGACGACCGTCCGGTGAGCGCCGTCCCGGAGGGGTTCTCCGGCACGTGGAAGGGCACGGCCGTCAACCCGTCCCGCGGCGCCTCGTTCCCGATCGAGGTGACGTTCAAGGCGGGCGAGAAGACCGCCACGGCCGTCTACCCGCGGAGCCAGTGCACCGGGACGCTCACCCTCACCGAGGGGACGAACCGCAGGCTGACCATGGCATTGGCCATCCCGAAGCCGTGCACGAACGGCACCGTGCAGGTCAGCCGGCAGCCGGACGGCAGCCTCCAGTACGCCTGGAGCACGCCAGGCCAGCCGCAACTGGGCTACCAGGGGAAGCTCACCCGCGGCTGAGCGTGCCACCTCTGAAGCGTGCCCACGTCTGGCCGGAATGCCGATTTAATTGTGATTTAAGGGCTCTTTTCGCAGGAGATCCATTAAGGTACCTCCGGGCCGATCGATCATCGCGGCCACCGCGGGCACCGCGCACGGTCCCGCCGGAGAGAAGGAGAACTCTTGCGGACTGTCCACCGAAGGGTCCTCGTCGTCGGCGCGGTCGCCTCATGCGTCACCGCCGCCGGCGTCCTGCCCGCCTCCGCCGCCCCCGGCGAGGGCGAGCCGATCACCGTCACCGCGGCGCGGGGCACCCCGCTGCCGGGCCGGTACATCGTCACGCTGAAGTCGGGCGCCTCCACCGCCTCGGCCGCGCAGCGGGTCCGCGCCACCTCCGTCAAGCGCTTCGACGGGGTGCTGAACGGCTTCGCCGCCAAGCTGAGCACCGCGCAGCTGGACAAGCTGCGCCGCGACCCGGCGGTCGCCGCGATCGAGCAGGACCAGGTCGTCAAGCTCGTCACCACGCAGAGCAACCCCACCTGGGGCCTGGACCGCATCGACGAGCGCCCCCTGCCGCTGTCGAAGTCCTACACCTACAAGTCGACCGGCACCGGCGTGAACGCCTACGTGATCGACACCGGGCTGGCGCACAGCCATCCCGAGTTCGGCGGCCGGGCCAAGACGGTCTGGGTCGCGCCGGAGTTCGGCGGCGACGGCTGGGACCACAACGGGCACGGCACCCACGTGGCGGGCACCATCGGCGCCAAGACCTGGGGCGTGGCCAAGAACGTCAACCTGCGCGGCCTGCGGGTGCTGGACGCCGAGGGCTACGGCTCGGTGTCGACCATCGTCCTGGCCGTCCAGTGGCTGCAGAAGAACGCCGTCAAGCCCGCCGTGGCCAACATGTCGATCGGCGGCCCCAAGTCGGCGGCGCTCAACACGGCCGTGCAGCAGCTCTCGCAGTCGGGCGTCTTCGTCTCGGTGGCGGCCGGCAACGAGAACCAGAACGCCTGCAACACCTCCCCGTCCAGCGCGGGGTGGGTGATGTCGGTCGGCGCCACCACGGTCTACGACAACCGGGCCACCTGGTCGAACCACGGCTCGTGCGTCGACATCTTCGCGCCCGGCTACGGGATCACCTCGGCCTGGCCCGGCGGCGGCAAGTCGACGATCTCCGGTACGTCGATGGCCGCCCCGCACGTGAGCGGGGTCGCGGCGCTCTATCTGGCCGGCAATCGCGGGGCCACCTTCCCGCAGATCCAGAAATGGCTGAACGACAACTCAACAAAGGGACGAATCGGACGACTGCCGTCCGGGACGGCCAACAGGCTCCTTTACAAGGCGGGGTTGTGAGCCCGGTCACGTAGGATGGCGCGGCCATCGAGCCGTTCCATGTGCCGCTGGGGTTTAATCTTGGCGAGGATCCGAATGGTTCCTTACAGTTCGTTGGCATCCGGCCGCCCAGCCGCCCGTCCCGGGCGGGGCGGCGGCCGGATCCGCCGAATCCCGCGGCGCCACCCGCCCGGGAGCCGGGGACCCACAGCCGGAAGGTCCGGGACGTCGTCCATGACCAGACCGGCCGGGGTGAATTCACCACCCGTGACCGCGGGCGGTGATAGGGCTGACTCCCGGCCCGAATCCGTCAGCTAACCCGGTAGGCGATCGAGGAGAGGAGAGGACGTGGAGGAGACCCCCAACTCCACCCGACGCTGGCCCGCCCGGCTACGGCGTCCCGCCCTGGCACTCGCGGCGCTCGCCGGTGCCCTGCCGCTCACCGCGGGCACCACGGTCACGGCGCCCCCCGCCCAGGCCGACCCAGGCGACGCGGGTCGCATCCGCAAACTGAACGCCCAGATCGAGAAGCTCGACAAGGCGTACGGCGGCGACCTGGCCAAGCTGAAGGACGCCCAGTACGGCGTCAAGAAGGCCCTGGACAAGACCAAGGTGCTCAACAAGGACCTCCAGGCCACCCGGGGCCTGGTCGCCCAGCTGGCGGCCTCCCAGTACATGACCGGCGGCGCCGACCCCTCGGTCTCCGTCCTCGCCAGCGACGACCCCTCCAACGCGCTCAGCAACCTCAGCCTGGTCAGCCACGTGGCGCAGAACCAGTCCGCCCAGGTGCAGCAGATCCAGCAGCTGGTGAACGAGCAGGAGAAGTCCAAGCGCGAGGCCGAGCAGAAGATCAAGGAGCTCGAGAAGGAGATCCGCGACCTGGTCAAGGAGAAGGCCAGGATCAAGGCGCTGGTCAAGAAGTACAAGCCGGAGTCGCCCAGCGTCGGCATGGGCGGGGTCACCCCCCGGATGCTCAAGACCAAGAACACCATCGACATCGAGTTCGGGCCGTTCCCCACCATCGGCTGCTTCCGCGGCGGCGCCGACGCCCAGGACCACGCCACCGGCCAGGCCTGCGACTTCATGGTCAGCACCGGCGGCTCGATGCCCTCGTCCAGCGGCCGCACCCAGGGCGACCAGGCCGCGGCGTACGCCATCGCCAACGCCAGCAGGCTGGGCATCAAGTACGTCATCTGGCGCCAGCGCATCTACGACATGCGCAGCCCCGGCTGGCGCAGCATGGAGAACCGCGGCGGAGTCACGGCCAACCACTACGACCACGTCCACATCTCGGTCTTCTAGACACGCGGTCTTCTAGCCGCGCGGCCGGGAACCCCGGCGGGGTGAAAGTAGATGGTCACATTCACCCGGCCGGGGGTGTGAAAGACGAAACTCTGGGGCGGGCGGCGGGACGTTCAGGAATCCTTGCTCGCGCTCCAGGGGACCAGGCCGGTGGTGAAGGTCGCCTTGTCGAGCAGTTCCGGCGTCAGGTGGACCCCCGTCAGGTGTGCGGCGAGGGCGAAGGCGGCTTCGGTCGTGGGAGTGTCGTCGATCACTTCCTCGTCCGGTTCGAGTTCGAAGCCCACCTCCGCCATCACTTCCGCGAGTTCGTCAGGGGTGGAGCCGTCTCTTTCGGACGGGAAGAGCGGTTCGAAGTACGTCCGGAGCGTGCCGTCCTCGTACCAGAGGAAAATGTCGTGCGCGTTCACGTTGCGGAAGTGGGAGACCAGGCGGGTGCCGCTCGACAGCGGCCCTACCAGGTGAGGCAGGGAGCCGAGGTAGCCGTTGCTTTCCAGGCCGAGCACCCACTCGCCCTGATCACCGGGAACCGTGGTCGCCCCGATCAGGTACTGATTATCCGCGTGCTCATCCCAGACTTCCTTGGTTCGCCGCTCCAGCTCGGCATACCCGGAGACGTCCCCTTGGGGCCGGGCCCGCATTCCTCGCAGGAAATCCTGCACGGTCACCCCTCGAACCAGGACCGCGCAGTACGCACTTGCCAGGTCCGAGAAGTCATTGATCCACTCATAGTCGGTCGCGGTGGACACCATCGGACCACCCTGCCAGAAACGCGAAGCCCGGCCCAGTTCTTTCTCGGGGGCGGTGGTCAGCCGGCCGCCGGTTCGGCGGTGGGTTCATGACGGACCGGGAAATTGACCGAGTTGGCGATGAAGCACATACGGTGCGCGCGTTCGTGCAACTCGGCCACCTGGGCGGCCTGCTCCTCGGTGGCCACGGTCACCTTCGGCCGCAGCACCACCTCCTCGAAGTGCCCGCTGCCGTCGGAGGTCTCGACCATGGTGCCGTGCGGCCGGTCGGTGTACCCGGTGACGATCACCCCGGCGCCGGCGCACAGGTGCAGGAACCACAGCATGTGGCACTGCGCCAGCGCGGCCACCAGGAGTTCCTCGGGGTTCCACCGCTCGCGGTCGCCGCGCAGGGCCGGGTCGGAGGACGCAAGGATGACCGGTTTGCCGTCGGCGGCGACCTCGTGGGCCCGGTCGAAGTCGCGATAACCGCTGGTACCGGTGCCGCGGTCGCCGGTCCAGGTGACCTCGAGTTCGTAGTGATGAGTCCTGGTCATGGTGATCAACGTAATCCATGCGGAAAAGCCTGAACGGCGTCCGTTCAGGCTTTCCGTGGCTCCGGTCAGCCGGCGTAGCTCGGGAGCGTGCGCTCGTGGGCGTCGCGCAGTTCCACGAGTGGGATGGAGAACAGCTCCTGGGCCTCGCCGTCGGGGCCGAGGGTGGAGACGTCCAGGGAGTCGCCGCCGATGACGCCGAGCTGGGACACCGGGACGCCCGCCGCCTCGCAGAGCTGGACGATGCGTCCCTCGCCGCCGGGGCGGATCGCGACCACGGCGCGGGCGACCGACTCGCTGAACAGCGACGCGAACGCGTCCCCGCGCAGGGTGATCTTCGCGCCGAGGCCGCCGCGCAGGCAGGACTCCACCAGCGCCTGGGACAGCCCGCCGTCGGACAGGTCGTGCGCGGCCGTCAGCAGCCCCTCGCGGGCCGCGGCGATCAGGACCGAGGCGAGCGCGCGCTCGGCGGCCAGGTCGACCAGGGGCGGCAGGCCGCCCAGGTGGCCGTAGACCACGTGCGCCCACTCCGAGCCGCCGAACTCCTCGCGGGTCTCGCCCAGCAGAGCGAGGGTGGCGCCGTCGGAGGTGAACGACATGTTCACGTGCCGGCGGACGTCGTCGTGGACGCCCAGCACGCCGATGACCGGGGTCGGGTTGATCGGGGTGGTGCCGGTCTGGTTGTAGAAGCTGACGTTGCCGCCGGTGACCGGGACGCCCAGGTACTGGCAGGCGTCCGCCAGCCCCTCGACCGCGCGGGCGAACTGCCACATCACGCCCGGGTCCTCGGGGGAGCCGAAGTTGAGGCAGTTGGTGACCGCGAGGGGACGGGCCCCGGTGGCGGCCACGTTGCGGAACGCCTCCGACAGGGCGAGTTGCGCGCCCGCGTACGGGTCGAGCCGGGTGTAGCGGCCGTTGCCGTCCAGGGAGAGGGCGATGCCCAGGCCGGACTCGTCGTCGATCCGCACCACGCCCGCGTCCTCGGGCATGGCCATGACGGTGTTGCCCAGGACGTACCGGTCGTACTGCGAGGTCACCCAGGTCTTGCTCGCCAGGTTGGGCGAGCCGGCCAGCCACAGCACGGTGCGGCGGATCTCGTCGGCGTTGGACGGCCGGGTCAGCCGCCCGGGGGTGTCGGCCTGCAGGGAGCCCAGGTCGGCCGGGGGCTCGTAGGGCCGCCGGTAGACCGGGCCCTCGTCGGCGGCGGTGGTCGGCGGGATGTCGACGATCGTCTCGCCGCGCCAGGTCATGACCAGGCGGCCGGTGTCGGTGACCGCGCCGATCGTGGTCGCCGGGATCTCCCACTTCGCGCAGATCTCCAGGAAGCGGTCGACCTTGCCGGGCTCGACCACGGCCATCATGCGCTCCTGCGACTCGCTCATGAGGATCTCCTCAGGGCGCAGCGTCGCATCGCGCAGCGGGACCGAGTCGAGCTCGACGTGCATGCCGCCGGTGCCGGCCGCGGCCAGCTCGGTGGTCGCGCACGACACCCCGGCCGCGCCGAGGTCCTGGATGCCCACCACGAGGTCCTCGCGGAACAGCTCCAGGCAGCACTCGATCAGCAGCTTCTCCATGAACGGGTCGCCGACCTGCACGCTGGGCCGCTTGGACTGCGACTCCTCGTCGAAGGTCGCCGACGCCAGCACCGAGGCGCCGCCGATACCGTCCGGGCCGGTGCCGGCACCGAACAGGATCACCCGGTTGCCCGGGCCGGGCGCCACCGCCCGCTTGATGTCCTCGTGCTTCATCACGCCCACGCACAGCGCGTTGACGAGGGGGTTCTGCGCGTAGCACGGGTCGAAGACGGTCTCACCGCCGATGTTGGGCAGGCCGAGCGAGTTGCCGTACCCGCCGACCCCGGCCACCACGCCCGGCAGCACCCGCTGGGTGTCGGGGGCGTCGGCCGGGCCGAACCGCAGCGAGTCCATCACCGCGATCGGACGCGCGCCCATCGACATGATGTCGCGCACGATCCCGCCGACCCCCGTCGCCGCGCCCTGGTAAGGCTCGACGTAGGAGGGGTGGTTGTGCGACTCCACCTTGAAGGTGACCGCCCAGCCCTGGCCCACGTCCACCACGCCGGCGTTCTCGCCCATCCCGACCAGCAGCGCGTCGGTCTGCGGCGCCTTGTCACCGAACTGCCGCAGGTGCACCTTCGAGCTCTTGTACGAGCAGTGCTCGCTCCACATCACCGAGTAGATCGCCAGCTCGGCCGAGGTGGGACGGCGGCCCAGGATGTCGCGGACCCGCCGGTACTCCTCCTCCTTCATGCCCAGCTCTGCGTACGGGAGCGGGCGGTCGGGGGTGGAGGCGGCGATCGCGACGGTGTCGGTGGCGGGCTCGGGCCGCCGCACGGCGGGCTGGGGCCCGGTGTCCGACACGACGGGCTGGGGGCCGGTCTGGGACACGGCCGGCTGAGGGCCGGTGTCGGAGACGACGGGCTGGGGGCCGGTCTGGGACACGACGGGCTGAGGGCCGGTGTCGGGCACGACGGGCTGAGGGCCGGTCTCGGTCGTGGGAACGCCCGGGGCCGGGGCAGGGCCGGGGGCGGGCGCGGACGGCTCGGGTCCGGCGGGCTCGTCCTGCTGCCCGGAGGCCGCGGCCGGGAACTCCGGAGCCGTGATGGCCGGATCGGCGGGCGGCTCCTCCGGCGGACCCGCGAGCCCGGCGTCACCGAGCCGCTCGAGGATCTCCGCGGCGGTCGCCGGCGCAATCGCCGGTGCGGGCGCCGGTGCGGGCGCCGGTGCGGGCGCCGGTGCGGGCGCCGGTGCGGGCGGCTCGCCGGGGGTCTGGGGCGGGGCCGGCGCGTCGGCCGGCTCGGGTGCGGTCTGCTCGGGGCCCGGGACGATGTCGTCCGCGCGGGTCACGGCGGGGTCGGCGTCCTCCTCGGGCCTCGCGGCGCCCTCAGCGCCCTCAGACGCCGCGGGGACGGCGGGCTGCGGGCCCGTGTCGGACACGACCGGCTGCGGGCCCGTGTCGCCGGAGACGGCGGGCTGCGGGCCCGTGTCGGACACGACGGGCTGCGGCCCCGTGTCGCCGGAGACGACAGGGACGGCGGGCTGTGGGCCGGTGGTCTCGGCCGGGGGCACGACCGGCTGGGGGCCGGTGGCGGCTGCGGCCTCGCGGGCGCTTTCCTCGGCGACGGCCTCGTAGGCCTGGGCCACCGAGCGGTCGACCGGCTGGAGCTCGGGGTCGTCGGCGTCGGACTTCAGGCCCGCGAGCCACTCCAGGCTCGGCTCGTCGGGGTCCCCGGACGCGGGGGCGCCCGGGCGGCCGGGGGAGGTGGGCGGCTGCTCGCTCATGCGTTGACCAGTCTCTTGACGATCGAGGTGAAGAAGCCGAGCCCGTCGGTGGACGGGCCGGTGAGGGACTCCACGGCGTGCTCGGGGTGGGGCATCAGGCCGACCACGTTGCCGGCCTCGTTGCAGATCCCCGCGATGTCGTCGAGGGAGCCGTTGGGGTTGAGGTCGAGGTAGCGCGCGACGATCCGGCCGCTCTCGGCGAGCTCGGCGAGGGTCTCGGGGTCGGCGGTGTAGCGGCCGTCCCGGTTCTTGATCGGGACGAGCAGCTCCTGGCCCTCGCTGTAGTCGCTCGTCCAGGCGGTGGCGGCGTTGTCGACGCGCAGCCGCTGGTCGCGGCAGACGAAGTGCAGCCCGGCGTTGGGCAGCAGGGCGCCGGGCAGCAGGTGCGACTCGCACAGCACCTGGAACCCGTTGCAGATCCCCAGCACCGGCAGTCCGGCGCCGGCGGCGGCGACCAGTTCCTCCATCAGCGGCGCGAACCGCGCGATCGCCCCGGCCCGCAGGTAGTCCCCGTAGGAGAACCCGCCGGGCAGCACGACCGCGTCGACTCCGCGCAGGTCGTGCTCGGCGTGCCAGAGCGCGACCGGCTCGGCGCCGGCGAGCCGGACGGCCCGCGCGGCGTCGCGGTCGTCGAGGGAACCGGGAAAGGTGATGATCCCGACCCGGGCAGCGTCCATCTCTTCTGTTCCTCCGAAATGAGGGCGGCCGGGACTGGGCGGTTCTCCGCCGAACGTCGCCGCCGGGAGCGGCGGCGGTGCCGATCATCGATGAGCGGCGCGATCCCCCCGCGCGGGTCCCAATCTACCCGGCGCTGTGCATGAGGCTGCGGTCGAGGCGCCGGATCAGGGCCTCGTCGCGCCAGGTCAGGCGCTTCCGCAACTGGACGACGGTGCCCTGCTCGGGCGCGGAGTCAATGCTCAGGTCGTCCACCAGCGCCCGCATGATCGTAATACCGCGGCCCGATTCGGCCAAATCCCCCGGTTCGGCGGCGGGTCGCGGCGCTTTCCGGGGCCCGCGTCCCCGGTCCCTGATCTGCAACTGGCAGATGTCGTCGTCGACCCGTCCGGCCACATGGAAATCGCCGGTGGCGCGGGCGTGCAGGACGGCGTTGGTGCACGCCTCGGAGGCGGCCACGACGATGTCGGAGACGCAGTCGTCGGAGACGCCGAGGCCGCGCAGCGCGTCCCCGAGCACGCGCCGGATCACCGGGATGCTCAGCGCCTCGCGCGGTAGCGCGAGCGAGAACTTCATGTCCACCGGTCACCTCGTGCTCTTGCCGCGCCCCTGGTCAGGCTCGGTCCCCCCGAGCGCGTTCGACGTACTCGACGCAGCTAAGGCTTCCCCGGCGGTATCTTCCGTAATCGTTGGACCGCCGGGTCTTTGCGTGAACAGTGCGTGGCGGTCCAGTCGCCATGGCCGTGACGAGGGGCGATGCGGCCGTTCCCCGGGAGTGGGGCCGGGGTAGGCCAGGGGGCCGGGGCGGAGCGGTCCGCGCGCATTCTGGAGGACGTTCTGGAAAAGAGTCTGGATCTGTTCGGCCGGGCCGGGATCGACACATTCCGGGGCCCTTTCCGGTGCCGTTCGGAATGCCTTTCCGGAACGGCCGGGGCGGAACGGCCGATGCCCATGGGGCGGCCGGTATGGCCGGTATCGCCGGTGCCGCCCGTATTGCCGGTGCGCCCCGTACGGCCGGCGCGCCGCCCGCGTCCCGGGCGGCGCCCACCCGGCTCAGAGGACGCGCACCTCGAAGTTCTCGATCACCGGGTTCGCCAGCAGCGTCTCGGCGATCCTGCGTACCCGGTCCAGGGCCTCCTCGTCCGCCGGCCCGTCGAGCTCCAGCTCGAACCGCTTGCCCTGACGGACGGCGCCGATCCCCTCGAACCCCATCTGCGGCAGCTTGCGGGCGATCGCCTGCCCCTGCGGATCGAGGATCTCGGGCTTCAGCATGACGTCCACGACCACGCGCGCCACGACCGCTCCCTTACTGATCTGCGGTTTCATTTCCGTCAGAAGCGTACGGCACCATGGCCGCAGCAGGATCACCAGCACCCGGAGTCGACCGATGAACATCGATGAGCTGTCCCTCGCGGAGCGCCGCCTGTGGGAGGCGTTCCCGCGCGGTGAATCCGTCGACCTGTCCAGCGCCGACCCGGCGCTGAACGATCCGTCGTACTCCGACCGGTGGGGGGCCGAGCGGCTGGTGCGGGCCGAGGTGCTGGTGGCGCTGCTGGCGGGGGCGGCGGAGCCGGAGTCGGGGCATATCGCGGCGGTGCGGCTGACCGGGGCGCGGATCATCGGGTCGCTCAACCTGGGGCACGCGCACGTGACGGTGCCGCTGGCGCTGACGGGGTGCTCGTTCGACGAGGCGCCGCACCTGTACTGGGCGGAGATGAACAGCGTCCACCTGATGCGCTGCCGGCTTCCGGGGCTGGTGGCCTCGGGCGCCCGGGTGGACGGCCACCTGTGGCTGGAGGGCAGCCGCATCCCGGGGGGCCTGTGGCTGGACGGCGCGCACATCGCCGGCATCCTCAACATGTCGGGCGTCCACCTGAACAATCCGGGCGGTGACGCGCTGCTGGCCGACCGCCTGACCGTGGACGCCAACGTCTACTGCGACCAGGGGTTCACGGCCAACGGGGAGGTGCGGCTGCCGGGCGCCCGGGTGGGCGGGCAGCTGATCTTCCGGGAGGCGCGGCTGCTCAACCCGGGGGGCGCCGCGCTGTACGCGAGCCGTCTCGACGTGGCCGCGAACGTCTTCTGCGACGGCGGTTTCTCGGCGCAGGGGTCGATCCGGCTGCGCGGTGCCCGGGTCGGGGGCTACCTGTCGTTCGTGGGGGCGCAGCTGGCCAACCCGGACGGCATCGCGCTGAACGCCGACGATCTGGCGGTGGAGACCGACGTCTACTGCTCCGACGGGTTCCGGGCCGACGGCGGCGTCAGTTTCGCCGGGGCGCGGATCACCGGGCAGCTGAGCCTGCGCGGGGCGCATCTGAACCATCCGTCGGGCACGGCGCTGAGCCTGCAGCGGCTCCAGGCCGAGGAGGTGCTGCTGCGCCCGGCCGAACGGATGGTCGGTGTGGCCGATCTCTCCTACGCCAAGATCAACCTGCTGCGCGACGACCAGGCGACCTGGCCGGAGCGGCTGCAGCTGGACGGCCTCCAGTACGAGAGCCTGGATCCGCCGCTGTCGGCCCGTGACCGGCTGGCGTGGCTGCGCCGCGACACCGACGGGTACGCGCCGCAGCCGTACGAGCGGCTCGCGCAGACCTACCGGGCGCTGGGGCTGGACGCCGACGGGCGTTCGGTGCTGCTGGCCAAGGCCCGTGACCGGCGGCAGACGCAGGGGCCGTCCCGCAAGATCATCGGCTGGTTGCAGGACGTCCTGGTCGGTTACGGCTACCGGCCGTTCCGGGCCGCGAGCTGGCTGCTGGGGCTGCTGGCCTTCGGCACGATCGTGTTCTCGCTGCACAAGCCCGGGATCCTCAACGAGGACGACCATCCGCACTTCAACGCGTTCATCTACACCCTCGACCTGCTGCTGCCGATCGGCGACCTCGGCCAGGAGCGGGTGTTCGCCCCGGCGGGCATCTACCAGTGGATCGCGAACTTCCTGGTCATCGCGGGTTTCATCCTCGGCCTGACGGTGGCGGCCGGCGCGACCCGCTCGCTCTCCCGGGAGTAGCCCGAGCGCGCGCCGCGAGCAGGCCGCGGGTGGGCCCCGGGGATCGGGTGCCGGGGCGGCCCCGCGGGGTAGGGAACGGGGTACCCGGGGCTTGCGCCCCCAGGTGTGATGTCTGCCACGATGGCCTCAGCGGCATTTGTCCCTTACCGGGGAACGATGCCACTGACGCCGGCCGGCGAGCGGCGATCCCGCGGACCGGCCCCGAACGAGGAGTAGTCATCAATGACGATCGACTCCGTGCGCGGCGCGCCCGGCACCCCCGAGCACGCCGAACCCGAGCTCGTGCAACTGCTCACCCCCGAGGGTGAGCTGGCCGACCATCCCGACTACCCGCTGGACCTCTCCCCCGAGGAGATCCGCGGGCTGTACCGCGACCTGGTCACCGTCCGCAGGATCGACCTGGAGGCGGTGGCCCTCACCCGCCAGGGCGAGCTGGGCATCTGGGCCTCCCTGCTCGGCCAGGAGGCCGCCCAGATCGGGTCCGGACGGGCACTGGGCGAGCACGACATGGTCTTCCCGACCTACCGCGAACACGGCGTGGCGTACTGCCGCGACGTCGAGCCGCTGCGCCTGCTGGGCCTGTTCCGCGGCGTCAACCACGGCGGGTGGGACCCGGCCGAGCACGGCTTCCACCTCTACACCATCGTGATCGGCAGCCAGACCCTGCACGCGACCGGCTACGCGATGGGCATCCAGCGGGACGGGGTGCTCGGCACGCCGTCGGCCGGGGCGACCATCGCCTACTTCGGCGACGGCGCCACCTCGCAGGGCGACGTGAACGAGTCCTTCGTGTTCGCGTCGGTGTTCAACGCCCCGATCGTGTTCTTCTGCCAGAACAACCAGTGGGCCATCTCCGAGCCCCTGGAACGCCAGTCCCGCATCCCCCTCTACAAGCGCGCGCAGGGGTACGGCTTCCCCGGCATCAGGGTGGACGGCAACGACGTGTTCGCCTGCCTGGCCGTGACGCGGAAGGCGCTGGAGGCCGCGCGGACGGGCCAGGGCCCCACTTTCATCGAGGCCTACACGTACCGCATGGGCGCCCACACCACCACCGACGACCCCACCCGCTACCGCCTGAAGGCGGAGGAGGAGTCGTGGAAGCTGAAGGACCCCATCGAGCGGCTGAAGGCCTTCCTCGTCCGGGGCGACCTGGCCGACACGGCGTTCTTCGAGGAGGTCGAGGCCGAGGCGAAGGCGGGCGCGACGGAGCTGCGCCGGCAGTGCCTGGCGCTGCCCGACCCGAAGCCCCTGGAGATCTTCGACAACGTGTACGCCGAGTCCCACCCGCTGATGACCGAGGAGCAGGAGCAGTTCGCCGCCTACCTGGCGTCCTTCGAGGAGGTGTCCTCATGACCACGATGGAGACCACCCCGGCCGCGGCTCCGGCGGACGCCCCCACGCTGACGCTCGGCAAGGCGCTGAACGAGGGTCTGCGCAAGGCCATGGAGAACGACCCCAAGGTCCTGGTCATGGGCGAGGACGTCGGCAAGCTCGGCGGCGTGTTCCGGGTGACCGACGGGCTGCAGAAGGACTTCGGCGAGGAGCGGGTGATCGACACCCCGCTGGCCGAGTCCGGCATCGTGGGCACCGCGATCGGGCTGGCGCTGCGCGGGTACCGGCCGGTCTGCGAGATCCAGTTCGACGGTTTCGTGTTCCCGGCCGCCGACCAGATCATCACGCAGCTGGCCAAGATGCGGCTGCGGTCGCTCGGGAAGCTGTCGCTGCCGGTGGTGGTGCGGATCCCGTGCGGCGGCGGCATCGGCGCGGTCGAGCACCACAGCGAGTCGCCGGAGAGCTACTTCACCCACACCGCCGGGCTGCGCGTGGTGGCCTGCTCCAACCCGGCGGACGCGTACACGATGATCCAGCAGTCGATCGCCTCCCCCGATCCGGTGATCTTCTTCGAGCCGAAGCGCCGCTACTGGGACAAGGCGCCCGTGCAGACCGACCCGGGCGCGTGGGCGCCGCTGCACGAGGCGCGGGTCGTCAATCCTGGTGAGCACGTGACGTTGCTGGCTTACGGGCCGTCGGTGAAGACGTGCCTGGAGGCGGCGTCTGCGGCGGCCGAGGAGGGCCGCTCGCTGGAGGTCGTCGACCTGCGGTCCCTCAATCCGCTCGACATCGGCACGGTCGTGGAGTCGGTGAACCGCACCGGGCGCTGCGTGGTCGTCCACGAGGCGCCCGTGTTCAGCGGGTACGGCGCCGAGCTGGCCGCGCGGATCACCGAGAAGTGCTTCTACCGGCTGGAGGCGCCGGTGCTGCGGGTCGGCGGCTTCTCCACCCCGTACCCGCCCTCCCGGCTCGAGGACCACTACCTGCCCGACCTCGACCGCATCCTGGACGCGGTCGACCGGACGTTCACGTGGTGACCGGGGGAGCGAGAGACGCATCATGAGTGAGCTGAAGCACTTCAAGCTGCCCGATGTGGGCGAGGGGCTGACCGAGGCCGAGATCGTCAAGTGGCATGTGCAGCCGGGCGACCGGGTCGAGGTCAACCAGACGATCGTGGAGATCGAGACGGCCAAGGCGATCGTGGAGTTGCCGTGCCCGTTCGAGGGCGTGGTGTCCGAGCTGATGGCCGTCGAGGGCGCCACGGTGGACGTGGGCGTCCCGATCATCGCGGTGGACGTGGCGCCGGACGGGCCCGCGGTGGCGACGCCGGTGTCGGAGCCGCCCGCGCAGGCCGCCGCGCTGAAGGAGGACCTGGTGCCGCCGGTCCCGGCGGCGGAGCCGGGCACCGGGGGGCCGGAGGAGCCCAAGCGGCAGCCGGTTCTGGTCGGGTACGGGGTGAAGCCGGGCGCGACCAAGCGCCGCCCGCGCAAGCAGGCCAACGGCACCACCACCGGCACCACGGGCCCCACCGGCACACCGCCCACCACGGGTGCCTCAGGCACGGCGGGCCCGGCGTCCCCGGCGGGCCCGGCGTCCCCGGCGGGCCCGGCGAGCCCGGCCGGGACGGGCACCGCGCTCCGGCCCGCCGTGCCGCCGCCCGCTCGTCCACAGGCTGTGGAAAACCGGCTGCCGCTGGCCAAGCCGCCGGTCCGCAAGCTGGCCAAGGATCTGGGCGTGGACCTGTCCACGATCACCGGGACGGGCCCGCAGGGCTCGATCACCCGCGACGATGTGCGCGCGGCCCAGGCGGCCCCGGCCGTCCAGGAGGCGGCGCAGGCCGCGGCATCGGTCCCGGGGGCCGCGGCGGGCGAGGAGCGGATCCCGGTCAAGGGCGTGCGCAAGAGCACGGCCGCGGCCATGGTCGGCTCGGCGTTCACCGCCCCGCACGTCACCGAGTTCCTCCAGGTGGACGCGACCGCGACGGTGGAGGCGGTACGGCGGCTGCGCGAGCTGCCCGAGTTCGCCGGGGTCAAGGTCTCGCCGCTGCTGCTGGTGGCGAAGGCCCTGCTCACCGCGGTGGCCCGCAACCCGATGGTGAACGCGACCTGGGTGGACGGCCCGTCCGGCGCCGAGATCGTCGTGAAGAGGTACGTCAACCTCGGCATCGCGGCGGCCACCGACCGCGGCCTGCTCGTCCCGAACGTCAAGGACGCGCACGCCAGGTCGCTGCCCGAGCTGGCCGCCGCGCTGGCCGAGCTGACCGAAACCGCGCGGGCGGGCAGGGCCACCCCGGCCGACCTGACCGGCGGGACGATCACCATCACCAATGTGGGCGTGTTCGGGGTGGACACCGGCACCCCGATCATCACGCCGGGCGAGTCGGCGATCCTGGCCTTCGGCCAGATCCGCGACATGCCCTGGGTGCACGAGGGCGAGCTGGCGGTCCGCAAGGTCACCACGCTGGCGCTGTCGTTCGACCACCGGGTCATCGACGGCGAGCTGGGCTCGCGGGTGCTGCGGGACGTCGGCGACATGCTGGAGGACCCGCTCCGCATCCTCGCCTGGCACTGACCGCGCAGGTGGGCGGCGTACCGCGGGCACGGCCCGCGGTACGCCGCACCGCCCGGACCGCCCGTACGGCCTCGTTCAGCGGGGCGGCTCGTCGTCCCCGCCGTAGTAGGTGCCGCGGTCGTCGTCGCGGCTGCGCGCCAGCCGCCCGCCGCCCGCCCCCCGCTGCGACATCCGGCTCATCATCAGCAGCTGGAGCGCGAACGACACCCCGCCGACGATCATGAGGATGACGCCGACCACGTGGATGTCCAGCGGATCGGTCATCGCGTCCTCGGCGATCGCGAACTTGAGGATCAACCCGAGGGTGATCGTGAAAATGCTGACGCCGACACCCATGCGATGACCTCCGCCAGACGCTCCGGACCCGTGCTCTTTAACTATCCGCCCGGATAGCCGGTCACACGTGCGGCGATCACTTCGGTCCGGTCACGATCGGCGCGGACCCGATCAGGACGGGGGTCAGGAGACGGGGACGTTGTTGACCTTCCCGAACGGCCCGCCGTCGAAGACGACCGTGCTGGGGTTGCCGGGCGGCGCCGGAATGTAGGCGAAGCCGCGCACCGGCTCGTTGACCGCGGTCCGGAACGTGGCCCGCCCCGGGTCGACGTAGGTGGCGCTGTTGGCGGCGGGCGGCCCGATCCGTACCGCGCGGTAGACGTCGGTGCCGCCGGGCGCCAGCACCGAGAACGAGGTGAACGCCCCGCCCAGGTAGTCCTTGTGCGGGTACGCCGCGTCCGGGGGCGTGGTCCCCGGGCCCTCGTTGACCAGCTCGAACACCGCGACCAGGTAGGCGCCGTCGCGGTAGAACGGCTTGACGTCCAGCCGCCGCTTGGCCCCGCCGAACCGGCCGAACCGGCTGGCGACCGTCTTGCCGTCCTGCGCGCGGAAGGCGGCGGGCGCGACGGTGCCGCCGCGGCCGTCGGCGGCGGCGGTGGACGAGGCGGTGGTGCCCTCGGTCTGCTGCCGCACCACGTAGGAGATCTCCACGCGGCGGTTGCGGGAGCGGGCCTTGGCGTCGTCCGAGCCGCCCTCCTTCGCGATCAGCTCGGCCTCGCCCTTGCCGTGCGCGGAGTACCTGAAGGTGGTGCCGAGGCGGCTCTGCAGCTCCTTCTGGACGGCCTCGGCGCGATCCCGCGACAGCTTGACGTTGTAGTCGTCGGAGCCCTTGCTGTCGGTGTGGCCGTTGATGGTGAGCGGCCGCTTGCCCGGGTCGGCCTTCTCCCGGATCTCCTGGGCGGCCTGGTCGAGGACCTGCTTGGCGCGGCCGGACAGCTTGGCCGAGTCGAAGTCGAACAGCACGTCGGTGCGCAGGTTCATCTTGACGTCGGAGCCGCTGGCGGTGACGTCCTTGATCTCGCCCTCGGTGATGTCGTACAGGTCGGCCGGGTTGGCGCCGGCGGCGGCGGGGCCGTCGGGCGCGGGCTGGTCGCCGGCGGGCGCGGACCCGCTGCCGGTCACGGGGACGCCGGTGAACTCGCCCGCGGTGCCGGTGGTGATCACGGTGAGCTTCTGGACGTTCGAGGGGATCGGCGGGAAGTCGGCGGTCAGCTCCACCGTCGCGCCGGGCGCGAACTGCACCGGCGCGGGCGCCGCGCCTGGAGCGGCGGGCGCCGCGGGCGTGGTGCCCGCGCCCGCGCCGCCCGCCGGCGTGCTCGCACCACCCGTCGGGGCACCGGCGCCGCCCGCCGTTCCGCCCGCCCCGCCGGCTCCGCCGGAGGCGGTGGTCGGGCGGTACAGCTTGCGGCCGACCGGGTCGAGCAGCGAGACCCCGAACGGCACGGACTTGGCGGCCGAGTCCATCGAGGTCACCGCGTAGCGCAGCACCGACTTGGGGCCCTGCCGCTCGACCCCCTTGATCTCCACCTTGGCGTGCAGCCCGTCGGCCGAGCCGAACCAGCCCTCCTTGACAGGCTTGCCGCCGGTCTGCGGCGCCCCGCTGGACCCGCCGGCCTTGGTGGTCGGCGGGTCGGACGTCTCCGTTCCCTCCGAGCCCGAGCATCCGGTGGCGACCATCAACCCGGTCAGCGGTACGGCCAGGGGGAGAAGGAACTTGCGAGCCGGCATGGACACTCCGGTCTGTCGAGATGGCAGGGGGCTACGGCTGCGGGGCGCTGACATTCCCGGCCAGCGTATAGAGCCCGTGGCCGCCGTATCGCCCGATTCCTCCCGACCGGTGCCACGAGCCCGCAGACCGGGACACCGTAACGGCCCGGCTCCGGCCCACGGGGGCCGGGGCCGGGCCGGGAGCGGCACCGGGCCGGGAGCGGAGTCCAGGTGGCGATCGGCCGCGGATCGGCCGCGGATCAGAAGGCCGACTCGGGCAGCTCCATGATGTCCAGCGTGGTGCCCTCGACGACGGCGCGCTCGGACGCCAGGCGGGGCAGCACGGTGGCGCAGAAGAACTGGGCCGCGGCGACCTTGCCGGTGTAGAAGTCGCGGTCGGCGTCCGACACCTCGCCGCCCAGTCCGGCCAGGGCGACCTCGGCCTGGCGGCACAGCAGCCAGCCGACGATCACGTCGCCGAGGGCCAGCAGCAGCCGCGAGCTGTTGAGCCCGACCTTGTAGACCTCCTTGCCGTCCTCCATGGACGCCAGCGCCCAGCCGATCATCGGCTCCAGCATGCCCTGGACGTCGTCCAGGGCGCGGCCGAGCAGCTCTCGCTCGTTCTTGAGCCGCCCGTTGCCGGCCTCGCTGCCCGCGAACGCCCTGATCTCCCCGGCCAGGTGCTTGAGGGCCTCGCCGTTGTCCCGCAGGATCTTGCGGAAGAACAGGTCCATGCCCTGGATGGCGGTGGTGCCCTCGTACAGGGTGTCGATCTTGGAGTCGCGGATGTACTGCTCGATCGGGTACTCCTGCAGGAAGCCCGAGCCGCCCAGGGTCTGCAGCGACTCGGCGCCCAGCAGCGCGTACGCCCGCTCGGAGCCGAACCCCTTGACGATCGGGAGCAGCAGGTCGTTGACCTTCTCGGCCAGCTCGTCCCTGCGGCCCTCGTGCTCGGCGATCTGGACGGCGTCCTGGTACGAGGCGGTCAGCATGACCAGCGCTCGCATGCCCTCGGCGTAGGCCTTCTGGGTCATGAGGCTGCGCCGCACGTCCGGGTGGTGGGTGATGGTGACCCGGGGCGCGGTCTTGTCGGTCATCTGGGTGAGGTCGGCGCCCTGCACCCGCTCCTTGGCGTACTCCAGCGCGTTGAGGTAGCCGGTGGAGAGGGTGGCGATGGCCTTGGTGCCGACCATCATGCGGGCGTACTCGATGACGAGGAACATCTGCTTGATGCCCTCGTGCACGTCGCCGACCAGGTAGCCGACGGCGGGGTGCTTCTCGCCGAAGGTGAGCTCGCAGGTCGTGGAGACCTTGAGGCCCATCTTCTTCTCGACGTTGGTGACGTAGGCGCCGTTGCGCTCGCCGAGCTCGCCGGTCTCCAGGTCGACCAGGTACTTGGGGACCAGGAACATCGACAGGCCCTTGGTGCCGGGTCCGGCGCCCTCGGGACGGGCCAGCACGAGGTGGAAGATGTTCTCGGACATGTCGTGCTCGGCCGAGGTGATGAAGCGCTTGACGCCCTCGATGTGCCAGGTGCCGTCGGGCTGCTGGACGGCCTTGGCGCGGCCCGCGCCGACGTCGGAGCCGGCGTCCGGCTCGGTCAGCACCATGGTGGCGCCCCACTTGCGCTCCAGCGCGAGTTCGGCGAACCGCTTCTGGTCGGGGGTGCCGATGTTCCACAGGATCTGGGCGAAGCCGGGGCCCGAGGAGAACATGTAGACGGCCGGGTTGGAGCCCAGCACCTGCTCGGCCAGCGCCCAGACCAGGCTGCGCGGGGCGCCGGTGCCGCCGAACGCGGGGGCGAGGTCGACGCGGTACCACTCGGCGTCCATCCACGCCTTGTACGACTTCTTGAAGCTGTCCGGCATCGTGACCGTGCCGGCGGCGGGGTCGAAGACCGGCGGGTTGCGGTCGGCGTCCTCGAAGGAGTCGGCCAGCGGGCCCTCGGCGAGCCGGTTGACCTCCTCGAGGATGCTGCGCGCCGTGTCCTCGTCCAGGTCCTCATAGGGACCGCTGCCGAGCAGGTCCTGGCGGCCGAAGACCTCGAAGAGGTTGAACTCGAGGTCCCGGAGGTTGCTCTTGTAGTGCCCCATCGAACACTCCGTCTGTCCGGCGGCGCTCCTGGGCCCCGCACACGTACTGGTGGGTAACTCGACATCATGCTACCCGCTGGTAACGGGGTGGCAACCACACCGGATCGGGTGATTTCAAACATCCACATTCCGGACATGATCAAGGTCAAACGTAGGACGTGACACAACTCACAGTTCCGACTCGACCACGGACGGGGACTGCTGCACGTTCCATGCAATCACCATAAACCGGACATTTCACCCACGACACGGGGGGTAACAACTGTCAGGAGTTTCGGAAATATGTCCGGCGCGGGGCTGCCTGATTGCCAATGCGTCGATTTCTCGACTTTTCGGGACTTTCGCTTGACGGCAAGCCCGGCAAACCGGTATCAGATCCGCCTCTCCGGACGTCTCTGACCGCATCTGGCAAGGCTGAACTTTTCTCTAAGGTCATCACTCTTACTGGAGGTGGCACGGGGTCGCAAGGGTCAGGAACTCTCCTCGGGCCCACGGAAGGAGGAGTCTTGTCGTCTGTCACGGGGTGGCTCTCAGACGCCTGGGAGGCGATAGCGGGGGCGACCGCAGGGGGCGACTGGCGCAAATTCGTCCCTCTGGGTTTCGCGGGGCTGCTGGTGTGGTCGCTCTGGCTGTACCGAGTGATCTTGAGCCGGATGGACAAGCCGGTCGTCAACAACTTCCGCACCACGGTCTCGGTCGTCGTGCCCTCCTACCGGGAGGACCCGGAGATCCTCATCCGCTGCCTGGAGAGCTGGCTCGCGCAGAACCCCAGCGAGGTCATCATCGTCGTCGACGTCGGCGACACCGAGGCCCACCGCAGGCTCGCCCAGGTCACCGACCCCCGCCTGCACGTGCTGGTGTACGAGCACTCCGGCAAGCGCTCCGCCCTCGGCGTGGGCATCCGTGCCGCCCGTGGCGAGATCGTCGTCTTCGCCGACTCCGACACCTGGTGGCAGCCCGGCCTGCTGGACGCCGTCCAGATGCCGTTCGAGGACCCCCAGGTCGGCGGCGTCGGCACCCAGCAGAACGTCTACCAGCGCACCACCTCCGTCTGGCGCCGCATCGCCGACTGGCTGGTCAACCTGCGCTACTACGACTACGTCCCCGCGATGGGCTCCAAGGGCGGCGTGGCCTGCCTCTCCGGCCGCACCGCCGCCTACCGCCGCTCGGTGATCCTGCCGGTGGTGGAGAACCTGGAGAACGAGTTCTTCCTCGGCCGCCGCTGCATCGCCGGCGACGACGGCCGGCTGACCTGGCTGACCCTCTCCCAGGGCTACAAGACCGTGCACCAGTCGTCGGCGCGCGCGATCTCGATGTTCCCCGACTCCTTCCGGGCGTTCTTCAAGCAGCGCATCCGCTGGAGCCGCAACTCCTACCGCTGCTACCTGACCGCCCTGTGGAAGGGCTGGCTGTGGAAGACCCCGTTCGTCACCAAGGTGACCGTGCTGCAGATCCTGCTGACGCCGGTCACCATGGGCGTCACCCTCGCCTACCTGATCTTCAGCCGGATCCTGGACAACCTGACCCCGCTCGGCATCGCACTGGCGATCGGATGGGTGCTGTTCGGACGCGGCGTGCGCGGCTGGTCCCACCTGCGCCGGCACCCCGGAGAGATCCTGCTGCTGCCGCTGACCGCCATGGTCATCATCATGATCTCGCTGCCGATCAAGCTCTACGCGTTCATCACGATGAACAAGCAGGGCTGGCTGACCCGCTCCGCCGACCAGGTCGGCGGCGCCGGCCAGACCGCGAGCTCGCTGCAGGGAGTGGGCTCCGGATGACCGTTCCCAAGCGCCGCAGGGTCCTGGGACTCGGGCTCGCGCTGGGAGTCGGCCTGACCCTGCCGGCCGGCCTGGCCCCGGTCACCGGGGTCCCGGCCGCCCACGCCGGCCCGGCCGAGGACGCCAAGCGGCAGGCCACCCTGGTCGACCAGGAGGACCAGCGGATCATGCAGGTCCGCTCGGTGCTGGCCGCCATCCTGCAGATCGGCGGCGCCGCGACCACCACGTGGAAGCGGCCCCAGGTCTTCGGGTCCAGCCACGGCAAGACGCTCGTCCTCCCGCCCGTCTCCAGCGGCAAGCCCTACACCGTCGCCGACCTCCAGAAGGCCGGCGGCAAGTACTTCCAGCGGCTCGCCGACGGCTCCTACATGCTGTCCGCGCACCTGTTCGTCGCCGACGGCGCCAAGCTCGTGCTCAGCAACCCGGCCGGACCGCTGCACATCCGGATGGCCAGCAGCCCCACCTCCTTCAGCTCCATCGTGAGCTTCGGCGGCGCCATCCAGATCGAGGGCACCGCGCAGAATCCCGTGCAGATCGACAGCTGGGACGCGCGGACGCGGCGGCCCGACATCCAGGTCGCCGACGGCCGCCCCTACATCCGGGCGGTCGGCGGCGAGTTCAAGATGAAGTACGCCAAGGTCTCCCAGCTCGGCTTCTGGAGCGGCCGGACCGGCGGCATCGCGCTGACCGGCACCGACCGTCCCGCCAACGCGGTCAAGCGGCTCAACAAGGAGCAGCGGCACGCCGCCAAGAAGAAGCGGCAGGAGCAGAACCAGCAGGGCAACACCACCGGGGGCGGCGGCCCCGGCGACATCGAGATCGAGCAGCCCGGCGGCACCGCCACCCACGTGCCCGCCGCCGACCTGGTCACCGGCTCCATCGACAACAGCACGATCGTCGGCGACGCGTTCGGCCTGTTCGTCTCCGGCTCCAACCAGACCCAGATCACCAACAACCGGATCGACGGGAGCCTGGTGCACGGCGTGCTGATGCACCGGTTCGCCAAGAACGCCACCATCCAGAACACCACCGTGACCGGCAGCCGCGGCGACGGGTTCGTCCTGTCGCGGGCCACCGAGAAGGTCCGGGTCACCAACTGCACGGCCGAGCGCAACGGCCACAACGGCTTCACCCTCAACGGGCAGGCGCTGGCCAAGGGCCCGTCGGCGTCCGGCGAGTCGCTGGAGAGCTTCGGCGACAGCTCGGTCACCAACAGCGTGGCCAAGGACAACGGCCACTACGGCATCGAGCTGATGGGCGGCGACAAGCTGTCCGTGCAGAACAGCAAGGTCATCGGCGGCGACATGGGCATCGTCGTCCGCAACGGCGCCACCGACGTGCAGATCTCCGGCAACCAGCTGCAGAAGCAGGTGCGCCAGGGCATCGCGCTGCGCGACGGCGTCCGCAACGCCAGCCTGGCCGGCAACACCGTCGTCGGCGCCCGCACCGGCATCTACCTGCGCAACGCCACCGCCTCCATGGTCGGGAACGTCGTCCAGGGCGCCACCGCGCACGGCATCACGCTCAAGGGGTCCAACGACGGCTCCACGGTCCGCAACAACACGCTCAGCGGCTCGGGCACCAGCGCGGTCAGCACCTCCGGCTCGACGGGAACGGTCCGCAAGGAGGACAACAACACCGAGGGCTGGCACGACACCGCGTCGCTGTGGATGAAGGCCAAGCGGTACGCCAAGCCGATGAACATGATCTGGGCCGCGGTCTTCCTCATGGTGGTGATCTCCATGCTGCGGGCCCGGGGCCAGGGCGGCATCAGGATCGGCCGCACCGGCGTGCACCCGTACTCGCTGCAGCAGCCGATGGAGAAGCGCCAGGTGTGGAGCCTGCCGAAGCGGCCCGGCAGCGGCCAGCAGATGATGCCCGGGCAGCCCGTCGCGGGCCGCGCCACCAACACCGGCGGCTTCCCGCTGCCGGGCCAGCCCAACATGCCGGGGCAGCCCGTCGCCGGACGGCACGCCGCGAACGCCGCGAACGGCGCGAACGGCGCGCAGGGCCAGCCGGTCCCGCAGAACGGCAACGGCAACGGCAGGGGCGGGCGCCGGACGCCGCAGCACCGGGCGCCGCAGCCGGCCGTCCCGATGGCCGCCCCGGTGCCGCAGGGCGCCGGGCACCAGCCGGGGCCCGCGCCCCAGCCGGCGCACGCCACGCCCGTCCAGGGCATGCCGCAGCCCGACCGAGGGGGTAGCTGACATGGCGAGGGCCAAAGGCGGCGCGCACGCGCAGGCGCCGAAGCTGGAAGAGCCGCCCGCCAAGAAGGGCTCGTTCGGGAAGGTCGTCACGACCATCCTCGTCCTCGGGCTGGCCGGCGGCGGCACCTACGCCTACCGGACCTACATCGCCGGCGACGGGCAGGGCATGCCCGGCGTGAACGAGGTGACCTCCTCCTCCGCGCGGCAGCAGTCGACCCTGGTCGACCAGGAGGACATGCGCATCATGCAGGTGCGCGCCAACCACGACTCGCAGCTCGCCGACGGCGGCGCCCGCGCCGCCCAGGTGCGGCAGCCGTACAACGCCAGCTCCGCCAACGGCCGCACCCTGGTGCTGCCGCAGCGCCGCGAGCCGTACTACGTCGCGGAGCTGGAGAGCAAGCGGGTCCTGGAGAAGCAGACCGACGGCTCCTACCTGCTGACCATGAACATCCTGGCGGTCGAAGGCGCCAAGCTGATCCTGCAGAACGCCTCCGGGCCGCTGACCATCCGGATGCGCAGCGTCCCGGGCCAGTTCACCTCGATCGTCAGCTCCGGCGCCAGCGTGCGGATCAACGGCTCGGCGCAGAACCCGGTGCGCTTCCTCAGCTGGAACGACGACACCCGGCAGCCCGACACCCAGGTGTCGGACGGGCGGTCCTACATCAGGGCCATCGGCGGCGAGTTCAGCATGAAGTACACCGAGGTCTCGCACCTGGGCTTCTGGAGCGGCCGGACCGGCGGGCTCGCGCTCACCGGCACCGACCGTCCCGACTCGGCCGCCGAACGCGTGCAGGCGGCCACGCCGGCGCGGCGGATCCAGCTGCCGAACGGAGGCCAGGACACCAACAGCGGCACCCGGGAGGAGATCCAGGTCGGCGCCGCGCCCGGCGGCACCGGGGCGACCTTCTACGTGCCGCAGGCCAACCTGGTCAGCGGCAGCATCGACAACGTCCGGGTCAACGGCAACGCCTACGGGCTGTTCGTCACCGCCTCCAACCAGGCGCAGATCACCAACAACGTCATCCGCGACAGCCTGGTGCACGGCCTGCTGCTGCACCGGTTCGCCAAGAACGCCGTGATCGAGAACACCACGGTGTCGCGGAGCCGCGGCGACGGGTTCGTGCTGTCGCGCGGCACCGAGGGCGTCCGCGTCACCAACTGCACCTCCGAGCGCAACGGAGGCAACGGCTACACCCTCAACGGGCAGCCGCTGGCCGACGGCGCGTCCGCGTCCGGCGAGTCCATCACCGCCTTCGGCGGCAACCTGATCAGCGGCAGCACCGCCCGCGACAACAAGCGGTACGGGGTCGAGCTGCTCGGCGGCGACAACACCGCCGTGCAGAACAACCGGATCATCGGCGGCGACATGGGCGTCGTCGTCCGGGAGAAGGCGACCCGGATGCAGATCTCCGGGAACCAGGTGAGCAGCCCGTCCCGGCAGGGCATCGTGCTGCGCGACGGGGTGTCGGGCGCGTCGGTGGCCGGCAACGTCATCAGCGGCACCGAGACCGCCCTCTACCTGCGCGACTCCACCGGCGCCGTCACCGGCAACACCGTGCAGTCGGCCTCCCGGCACGGGCTCACGCTGCGCGGCACGGTCGCCGGGACGCAGATCACCGGTAACACGCTGAGCGGCACCGGCACCAGCGTGCTGGACGTCGACCGCGCGACCGGCTCCTACGTCAACGCGAACAACAACACCAAGGGGTGGCACAAGACCGCCGGCTTCTGGACCTGGGTCAAGCGGCTCCTGAAGCCGATGAACATCATCTGGTTCCTGGTCTTCCTCCTCGTGGCCGTGTCCATGTACCGCTCCCGGGACGCCGGGATGCGGATCGGGCGGCGCGGTTCCCACCCGTACGAGAACCAGAGCAAGCTTGAGGATCGTCCTGTGCGGCTCCTGCGCCGCGCCGACACCGCTTCCGCTGCTCCCGCGCACGACGCGGAGCGGGCCGGGGCGGGCGCCCGCCGGTGACGGCGGTACGGGGCACAGAGCGATCATCGAAGGAGTGGTGCGGCAATGACGATCAAGATCGATATGAAGTTCCTGGTGGGGCTGGCGGTGGGCGCGCTGGTCATGGCCGGGCTGGCATTCCTGGTGACCGGGGTGACCGGGGACGACAAGGCGTCCAACACCTCCGCCAACGGCCCCGGCCCGGCGCCCACCTCGGGCGGCGGCGACGGCGGTGACGGCGGGGGCGGCGACGGGGACGAGGGCGACGGCGGTGACGGCGGCAGCGGCGGCGGCGCCAAGCCCGGCGCCCCGCTGACCCTGCCGGTGCCCGCGGGCGCGGGCAAGATCTCCTGCCCGAACCCGACCAAGACCGTCGGCAACGCCCAGGAACTGGAGCAGGCGCTGAAGAGCGCGGCGGCCGGCGACGTGATCAAGATGAACGGCGGCACCTACGAGGGCAAGTTCGTGGCGACCACGTCCGGCACCCCGCAGCAGCCGATCTTCCTGTGCGGCGACCAGAGCGCGGTGATCGACGGCGGCGGCGTGAAGAAGGGCTACGCCTTCCACCTGAACAAGGCCAGCCACTGGCGGCTGGTCGGCTTCACCGTCAAGAACAGCCAGAAGGGCGTCATGGCCGACACCAGCAACGGGTCGATCATCCAGGGGCTGACCGTCCACGACATCGGCGACGAGGCCATCCACCTGCGCAACTTCTCCACCGGCAACAGCGTCCAGTACAACAAGATCTACAACACCGGGCTGCGGCGCGAGAAGTTCGGCGAGGGCGTCTACCTGGGCACCGCGCAGTCGAACTGGAAGCGGTTCTCCGGCGGCAAGATCGACAACAGCGACAACAACGTGGTGCGCGGCAACGTCATCCGGGCCACCGCCGAGGCGATCGACATCAAGGAGGGCACCTCCGGCGGCAAGATCATCGGGAATGTCTTCGACGGCTCGGTGACCGGCGGCGACAAGCACAACGACTCCTGGATCGACGTCAAGGGCAACAACTACGTCATCGAGGACAACCGCGGCACCAAGACCCCCGCCGACGGCTTCCAGACGCACGAGATCGTGGACGGCTGGGGCAAGGGCAATGTCTTCCGCCGCAACACCATCGACCTGGCCGGCGGCAACGGCGTCGGCATCAACGACACCGTCGGCGGCAACACGATCGCCTGCGACAACAAGGTGACCGGCGGCCAGCTCACCAAGAAGGGCGGCTGCTCCTGACCGGCCCGCGCCGGTCCCGAGCGGCATGAGGTAGATCGTGGCAATCGACTGGAAGTTCACCGGTGTGCTGGTGGCCGGTGCGGTGGCCACCAGCGCGGTCGTGCTGGTGGTCACCGGAGGCGGGGACGACGGCTCCGGCGAGCCGGCGGCGGGCGACGCGCCGCTGCCCGCACCGTCCGCGCCCGGCCCTGCCCCCGGCGCACCCGGCGCCGCACCCGGGGCCTCCCCCGGCGGCGGCGCGGGCAGCGGCCCGGACGGCCCGCCGCAGATGCTCCCGCTGCCCGCGATGAGCGGCCGGATCACCTGCCCCAACGCCACCACGACCGTCAGCACGGCCGTGGAACTGCAGGAGAAGCTCAACGACGCCAACCCCGGCGACGTCATCGAACTCGCCCCCGGCACCTACGACGGGCAGTACCGCACGCAGCGCTCCGGCACCCCCGCCAAGCCGATCTTCGTGTGCGGCACGGCCCAGTCCGTGCTGGACGGCGGCAACGCCGACAAGGGCTACGGCTTCCACCTGGAGGGCGCCAGCCACTGGCGGCTGATCGGCTTCACCGTCCGCAACAGCCAGAAGGGCGTGATGCTGGACGGCTCGTCCGGCTCCGTCCTGCAAGGGCTGACCGTGCGCGACACCGGCGACGAGGCCGTCCACCTGCGCCGGTTCAGCACCGGCAACGCCGTCACGCACAACACCATCACCGGCACCGGACGCTCCAACCCGCGCTTCGGCGAGGGCGTCTACCTGGGCTCGTCCCACAAGAACTGGGCGCAGCTCACCCAGGGGCAGCCGGACAAGAGCGACAACAACCTCGTCGCCGCCAACCGCATCCAGGGCACCACCGCGGAGGCGGTCGACATCAAGGAGGGCACCTCCGGCGGCCGCATCGCGGGGAACGTCTTCGACGGCTCGCGGCTGTCCGGCGACAAGGTCAACGACTCGTGGGTGGACGTCAAGGGCAACAACTACGTCATCGAGGGCAACCGCGGGTCGCGCACCGTCGCCGACGGGTTCCAGACGCACGAGGAGTACCGGGGCTGGGGAACCGGCAACACCTTCCGCGGCAACATCGTCGCCCTCGGTGGGGGCCGGGGCGTCGGCTTCAACCTCGTCTCCGACGGCAACCGGGTGACCTGCGACAACCGCGTCACCGGCGGAAGGCTGCTCAACAAGGGCGCCTGTTCCTGAATTCACGACCACAGCAAGGAGAAGGCACATGAACCCCACGGGGGCTCCGAGGCTCACCGTCATCGGCACCGGGTATCTCGGTGCCACGCACGCGATCTGCATGGCCGTACTGGGCTTCGAGGTCCTCGGCGTGGACGTGGACGAGGGAAAGATCTCGAAACTGGCGGCCGGGGAGGTGCCGTTCTTCGAGCCGGGCCTGCCCGAGCTGCTGGCCAAGGCGCTGGAGTCGGGCCGGCTGCGGTTCACGACCTCCTTCGAGGAGGCCGGCGGGTTCGGCGACGTGCACTTCCTGTGCGTGGGCACGCCGCAGATGCCCGGATCGGACGCCTGCGACCTGACCTACGTGGACGCCGCCGTCCGCAGCCTGGCCCCGCACCTGGACCGGCGCACCCTGGTGGTCGGCAAGTCGACCGTGCCCGTCGGCACCGCGGCCCGGCTGACCTCGCTGGTGCACGAGCTGGCCCCCGCCGGCACCGAGGTCGAGCTGGCCTGGAACCCCGAGTTCCTGCGCGAGGGCTTCGCGGTGGACGACACCATGCGCCCCGACCGGCTGGTGTTCGGCGTCGCCTCCGACTGGGCGGACGAGCGGCTGCGCGCCGCGTTCAAGCCCATCCTGGACCAGGGCACCCCGGTGATCCGCACCGACCTGGCCACCGCCGAGCTGGTGAAGGTCGCGGCCAACTCCTTCCTCGCCACCAAGATCTCCTACATCAACGCGATGGCGGAGGTCTGCGAGGCGGTCGGCGCCGACATCAAGGACCTGGCCGACTCGCTGGCCCTGGACGACCGGATCGGCGGCAAGTTCCTCAAGCCGGGCCTGGGCTTCGGCGGCGGCTGCCTCCCCAAGGACATCCGGGCGTTCGCGCACCGGGCCGAGGAGATCGGCGTCGGGCAGGCGGTGTCGTTCCTCCGCGAGGTGGACGACATCAACCGCCGGCGCCGGGCCCGTACCGTCGACCTGGTACGCGAGCTGCTGGGCGGGCAGATCTCCGGGGCCCGGATCGCGGCGTGGGGCGCGGCGTTCAAGCCCAACTCCGACGACATCCGCGACGCGCCCGCGCTGGACGTGGCCCGCACCATGCACGGCCTCGGCGGCCACGTCCGGGTCTACGACCCGGCCGCGCTCGACAACGCCCGCCGCGCCTACCCCGAGCTGCGCTACGGCGAGAGCGCGCTGGACGCCGCCGAGGACGCCGACGTGGTGGTCCTGCTGACCGAGTGGTCCGACTTCCGCGAGATCGACCCGGACGCGCTGGCCGAGGTCGTCAGGCACAAGCGGATTGTGGACGGACGGCACGCCCTCGACGCCGCCCAGTGGCGCGCCGCGGGCTGGGAGTACAGGGCCCTCGGGCGAAGCTAAGCAGTGTTCGCCCGGGGGGCTGTGTTTACCCGGGGGCCCGCCCCCGGACCCCCACGCCCCCCGGCAGGGGGCTTCGCCCCCTGCACCCCCGACGTCTTCCGTAAGCGGCGGGCGGTGGTGACTCGGCTCACCACCGCCCTGCCGGCGGAAGTTCTTGTGTTCGGGGGTTGTTAGCATCCAGGTGAGGGGCTCTCCCCTCCCGGACGAGGTGCGCGCCGTACCCGGCAGGCAAAGACGACGCGCGGGCAAGGCACATCCGTCCGGAAGGAAAGACCATGGCCTGGGTTCTCGTCGTCGTCGCCGGTCTGTTCGAGGTCGCGATGGCGCTCTGCCTCAAGCAGAGCAAGGGCTTCACCGAGCTCGTCCCCTCGCTCGGTTTCCTCGTTTTCGCCGTGACCAGTTTCGGCCTGCTCAACCTCGCGCTGAGGCGGCTGGAGGTCGGCACCGCGTACGCGGTGTGGGTGGGCATCGGCGCCGTCGGCACGGCCGCGCTCGGCATGCTGCTGATGGGCGACCGGGTCACCCCGCTCAAGCTGGGCGCACTCGCGCTGATCGTCATCGGCGTGGTGGGTCTCAACCTGGCCGGCGGTGGCGCCCACTGACGTCCGCCCGCACCGTCCAATAACGGCGGTTCCACTACGTGGCGTACAGGTGGAACGTAGCCTCCCCCCAACGCGTCTATCCGAACAAGCACGCCAATCGGACTTGGACGCGCGGGGAATGGGAAGGCGTCCACGGCACGGGAGGAAACCTTGGTCTTCAAGAAGCTCATGCAGGCGATGGGAGTCGGCGGCCCCCAGGTCGAGACCGTCCTGCACAACCCGAACACCACGCCCGGCGGCACCGTCACCGGCGAGGTGACGATCGTGGGTGGTGAACACGACTCCGACATCATCGGCGTGAAGCTGGCGCTGAAGACCCGGGTGGAGGTCGAGTCCGGCGACAACGAGTACGCCTCCAACCTGGAGTACGCCAAGCTGCCGATCGCGGGCGCGTTCAAGCTGGACGACGGGGCGCGCTACAGCATCCCCTTCCAGCTGCCGATCCCCTGGGAGGCGCCGCTCACCCACTTCTACGGCCGGCAGCTGCACGGCACGACCGTCGGCGTCGCCACCGAGCTGGAGGTGGCGCGGGCCGTCGACGCGACCGACCTCGACCCGATCGCGGTGCACCCGCTGCCCGCGCAGGAGCGCATCCTGACGGCGTTCTCCAACCTCGGCTTCCAGTTCCGCAACGCCGACTGCGAGAAGGGCCGGATCTGGGGCGTCCACCAGGAGCTGCCGTTCTACCAGGAGATCGAGTACTACCCGCCGTCGCAGTACGCCCGGGCCATCAAGCAGCTCGAGGTGACGTTCGTGTCGTACCCGCAGTCGATGGAGGTCGTGCTGGAGCTCGACAAGCGGGGCGGGGCGTTCACCGAGGGGCACGACGCGTTCAGCCGCTTCACCGTCGACTACGCGACGGTCGAGCAGACCAACTGGGAGCAGAAGCTCGACGAGTTCCTGCAGAAGGCCGGCCGCCGCAGGGGCCTTTTCTAAGACATCCGCGGAGTGATCGAGGCCCGGGGGATTCCCCCGGGCCTTGATCGTTCAGGGGGTTGCCAGGGTGGATCCTGGCCACCGCGCTCATCGCCGGGGTGACCCGCGTGCTGCGCCCGAACTAGCCGCGGGCGGGCCGGCGGGCGAACGGGGCGCGAACCTGCGGCCCGGACGGCGCATCGACCACGATGAGGGACGAGAATGGGGCCTCATGGGCATGTATCTGATCACGGGGGCGACCGGCGGGATCGGCGCGGCGATCGCGGGTCTGCTGGCCGAGCGCGGGCATGAGCTGATCCTGGCCGGACGGTCGCCGGAGCGGCTGGCGGCGGTGGCGCAGCGGATCTCCACGGGGCAGCACGCGCGCACCCAGGTGCTGGTGCGGGACCGCAACGGCGAGCCGGGCGCGGTCCGTACGACCACGCCGCAGGGCTCGGCGCGCACCCTCACGCTGGACCTGTCCGAGCCGCGGCGGCTGGAGGCGGCGCTGGCCGAGGCGGGCATCCCCGACCGGCTGGACGGCGTCGTGCACAGCGCGGGCGTGGTCGACCTGGGCTCGGTGGCCGAGCAGGACGCCGACCACTGGATCGACCAGCTGATGGTCAACCTGGTGTCGGCGGCGGAGCTGACCCGGATCCTGCTGCCGCCGCTGCGCGCGGCGGAGGGGCACGTGGTGTTCGTCAACTCGACGGCGGGGCTGCGCGCCAACCCGAAGTGGTCGGCGTACGCGGCGAGCAAGTTCGGGCTGCGGGCGCTGGCCGACTCGCTGCGGGCGGAGGAGCCGTCGATCCGGGTGACGACGCTGTACCCGGGGCGGACCGCGACGGAGATGCAGCGGAAGGTGCACGCCCAGGAGGGGCGGGTCTACGACGAGGACGCCTTCGCCGATCCGGCGACCGTGGCGCGGGCGCTGGTCGCGGCCCTGGAGACCCCGGCGGACGCGGTCGTGTCGGACATCACCGTCCGCCCGCGCGGCCGCCGGCCGTGACCTCCGGCCGGCGGGACCCGCGCCCGCCGGCCGGACGCGGCGGTGCGCCCACCCGGCTCATGCGGCGCTCACCCGGCGCTCATTAGTAGGCGGGGCTCCGGACCTCCTTGGCGGTGTCCCGGCGCAGCACCCAGGACGACAGCACGCCGCCGATCATCCCGAACAGGTGGCCCTGCCAGGAGATGGACGGGTCACTCGGCAGCACACCGAAGATCATCGTGCCGTAGACCAGGACCACGCCGACCGCGATGGCCAGGTCGATCAGCCGCCGCTCGAACAGGCCCCGGCCGAGCAGGTAGCCGAAGAAGCCGAAGATCAGGATGCTGGAGCCCAGCGTGTTGGCGGAGCTGAGGAACCACACGCCCAGCCCTCCGACCACCACGATGATCAGGCTGGCGACCAGGAACTTGACGATCCCGCGGGCGGCGGCGAGGAACCCCAGGATCACGAACGGGAGGGTGTTGCCGATCAGGTGGCCGAACCCGCCGTGCATGAACGGGGCGGTGAAGATGTCGGGCAGGTCGCCGACCTCGTGGGGCCGGATGCCGTAGTCGTCGAGCGCGTTGTTCATCACGTAGTCGGCGATCTCGAGCACCCACATGCCGGCGGTGACGACGCCGATGATGATGGCCGCCGACAGCGCGCGCACGCCGTGCGTCGCGAGCCCTTCGGAGCGGTGCTTCTCGGGGACCGGGGGATAGCTCATGTTCGCCCACCGTTGGTGTGATGACCCTGCCGTCATTATCGGTAACGTTCGCGGGCCGCGCATGGTGCCCGCCCCGCCCGTCCCACCCGTACCCGGCGCCCCGGTGTGGCGAACGCGATTCGGTTTCGCCATATTGATGCGATGCGCTCAGTGGTATGCGAAGAACTCGGCTCGGTCGTCGTGCGGGACACCGCCCCCGCCGAGCCCGCCGCCGGTCAGGTGGTCGTCGCGGTGGAGGCGGCCGGGGTCAACTACGTGGATGGGCTGTTCGTCCAGGGCCGGTACCAGATCAAGCCGCCGCTGCCGTTCGTCCCGGGCAGCGAGGTCGCCGGGACGGTCGTGGCCGCGGCGCCCGACGTGACCGAGCCCGCCGTCGGGACGCGCGTCCTCGCCATGTGCGGGCTGGGCGGCTTCGCCGAGCGGGTCGCCCTGCCGGCGGCGTCCGCGGTGCCGATCCCCGCCGAGCTGGACGCCGCGCGCGCCGCCACGTTCACCCAGAGCTACTGCACGGGCCTGTTCGCGCTGCGGGACCGCGGCGGGCTGCGTTCCGGGGAGGCCGTGCTCATCCTGGGCGCGGGCGGCGGGGTCGGGCTGGCCGCCGTCCAGATCGCCCGGGCGCTGGGCGCCCGGGTGCTGGCCGCGGCGTCGTCCCCGGAGAAGCGGGACGCCGCGCTGGCGGCCGGTGCCGAGGCGGCCGTGGACACCTCGTCCGAGGACGTGAAGACCGCCGCCCGCGCCTGGTCGCCGGGCGGTGTCGATCTCGTCTACGACCCCGTCGGCGGCCCGCTGGCCGACCCCGCCCTGCGGGGCCTGCGCGAGTTCGGCCGCTACCTGGTGATCGGTTTCGCGTCGGGCGACATCCCGTCGCTGCCGCTCAACCAGGTGCTGCTGCGCAACCGTACGGTGACCGGGGTCGACTGGGGCGCCTGGTCGGCGGCGCGCCCGCTGGAGCAGCGGGCGCTTCTTGAGGAGCTGCTGGCGATGGTCGCGGAGGGACGGCTCGCGCCGGTCGCGCCGCGCACCGCGCCGCTGGAGTCGGCCCCGGCCGTCCTGGACGACCTGCTCGGCCGCCGCGTCGTCGGCAAGGTCGCCCTGACTCCCTGACCTTCAGGCCGCATCTTCGTGGGAGGACGAACAGCGCTCTTGCCCTCGCCCGTGGGGGGACGACCCCCCACACCCCCCGACAAGAACAGCGCTCTTGCCCTCGCTTCGCTCGGTCAAGCCGCGTCTTCCACCACGTCGCCGCGGACCATGATGACGGGGAGGCGTCGGCGGGGCGGGGCGTCCGCGGCGCGGCGAAGGTGGCGGCGCTCCTCGGGCGTGGTGCCGCCCCAGATGCCGTCCGGCTCGCCGACGCGCAGCGCCCAGGCGAGGCAGTCGGCCGTGACCGGGCAGTTGCCGCAGATGGCCTTGGCGGCCCGCTCCTGCTCCCGCAGGATCGGCGCGGAATAGCCGATGGGGAAGAACAGGTCGGGGTCGGCGCCGCGGCAGATGGCGTGGTCGCTCCAGTGTTCCTCGTTCTCGTCGTGATGCATGGCTGCTCCCTGGGGCGTGCTCCGACGCCGGGCAGAGTCCGGGGTGGGATTTCTTGTTGAACCCAACGTAGTACTACAAGCCGTAGTACTACAAGTCGTTGTGTCGAGAGGGACGATACGGCCGGATAACCTGTGTGACGTGCGGCGTGATCAAGAAGTGACCTTCCGGGAGGCGACCCGGGCGGACCTGCCCGCGATCGTCCGGCTGCTGGCCGACGATCCGCTGGGCCAGACCCGCGAGTCGCCGGGCGAGGTCATCCCCGAGGCCTACTTCGCCGCGTTCGACGCGATCGACAAGGACCCCAACAACAGCGTCGTGGTCGCCGAGATCGACGGCGCCATCGCCGGCACGCTGCAGCTGACCTACATCCCGAGCCTCACTTACACCGGCGGCGAGCGCGCCCAGATCGAGGGCGTGCGCGTCGCCGCCGAGCACCGCGGCCGCGGCGTGGGCCAGGTGCTCATCGGATGGGCCATCGACCAGGCCCGCGCGCGCGGCTGCCGTGTGGTGCAACTCACCACCGACCGGCAGCGTCCCGACTCGATCCGCTTCTACCAGAAGATCGGCTTCCGCCCCTCCCACATGGGCATGAAGTACCACCTCAAGGACGGCTGACCCGCTAATCCGCCCTTGACCTGCGTACGTCCGCCCTTGACCTGCGTACGGACCGGATTCGCCGACACTCTGACACCCGCCCGTACCGTGGAACCAACCCGCCGGATGCCGCCAGCAATGTCAGCCCTCCCGCCGCATGAGATGGCCGTGGACGAGCGGCTCCGCTTGATCGCCACCAGAAGGTGGCCATCCTGCCGGCCTTGAACTGGACGACTCCGTCACCGACATCCCGCGCGATCGTGCTCGCCGACCTTGACCTGCTGAGCGAACCGGTGCCAGGTCGCGGCCTCGAAGATCAGCTTTGGGCCACGCGGGTCCTTTGAGTCCCGCACCCCGATCCGAGATGTCAGGATGGCGACTTCCACACAGTTCTCGCCGCTGGTGCTGTGGGAGGAGCGGCGCCATACGGCACGGGGGGCCTCACCCATCTGCTGTGATCTCCCTAGCGGCGCGTTCAATGCGCGCCTGTGATTCGTCCGGAGACAACGCCATTTCGGATAGTTCGTCGAAGACCAGCCTACGACGGGTCACGTCGTCTTCGGACTCGAGGTAGATGTCGCCGCCTGGGGTCTCCAGGTAGGCGATGTCGGGGTCGATGCCGACCTCGAAGGTCAGGACGGCGAAGCCTCCGTTGAGGCCGGGATGCCGACCTCGAACGAACGGCAGAACCTGCAGATTCACGTTTGGGCGACGAGCGTCGGTGAGCAAGGAGTCGAACTGGGCTCGCATGGTTTCGGCGCCGCCCAGCCTGCGGTGCAAAATGGCCTCGTCGAGGACGACGCGGAGTTCGGGAGCGTTGGGACGACTCAGGATCGAGCGCCTGGTCATACGGGCGGCGACGCGGCGTTCGATGTCCTCGGCATCTGCGGTGAAGGCCATGACGACCTCCCGCGCGTAGTCGGGAGTCTGGAGCAGGCCCGGTACGACCTGGGGTTGCCAATCGCGGATTTGGGACGCCTCGTCCTCCAGCGACAGGTAGGTGCCGGCGAAGATGTCGCGGTAGGCGGTCCACCAGCCGCGCTTCCATGCGTCCTTGGCGAGTTGGAGAAGGGCGTCGCGTTCGGGACTGGCGACGCCGTAGATGTCCATGATCGCGTTGAGGTCGTTGCCGCTGGCCTTGGTGAGGGCGCGCTCGATCCGCATGACCTTCTGGCGGCTCCAGCCCAGGCGCTGGGCGACATCTTCGGGGCGGAGATCGGCGTGTTCACGAAGTTCGCGGAGCTCCCTGGCAAGACGTCGGCCTCGAACGGTCGGACTGTGTGGCTGGACCATGAGCGGCAGTCTCCCTTCCCTCCTGCGATGCGAGCAGGCCGTTCGAAGCAAGTGCACGAGCGAGATACGCGAAGAACATTGTGATCATGAACTGTACAGGGTAATCATGTCCTGGCAACACAGAGTGCGACCGAGAGATCACAATCGGAGAAGAGAGGGTGAGTGGCCGCAGCGGCGCCCCATGACATCGGCAGAGGCGCAGAGGGGCGCGGCTGGTTCTCCATGAAATCGTCGCGCGGCCAGGCTGTGGATTGGAGCCCTGGCCTGGCCGCGCGGCTTCTTCCCCCTTGACGGGAGACGAAATGAGGATAGCCCGGAGGGCGCCAGCACCGCCCTCTCCGCAGGACACCAAAAGTTCCCTGCACCTGGTGGGGACAGCCCGTCCGAACGAGTCATCCCTCTCAACAGAGGCAGACGGCGTTCGCGTCGCCCCCCAGACGACGAGCCGGAATGTCACCCCTGACTTCGCCGCCTGGACGAGGGCGGCGTCAGGTGGAGACGGTCACGTGTGGCGTATGGACCTGCCCGGTATGGACGAGGCGATTCCCCTGGTGCGCCGTTGGGTTCGGCTACTGCTCGCCGAAGAGCCGGCATTGGCCGAGGCGTTCGGGCTGATCGTTAGTGAGTACGGCACGAACGCGCTGTGCCACAGTGCCAGCGGTAGGCCCGGCGGCCGGATCGAGGTCGAGCTCCGCATCGCTGCCGAGCGGGTGCAACTGATGGTGCGGGACGAAGGACCCGCACCCTTGAGCCCCGACCCGGTACCCGGCGATCTCAATGAGCGCGGACGGGGACTGATCCTCGCCGGTGCATACGCAGATGCGGTTGGTCACTGGGACGTGCCCGGTGGTCTCGTTGCCTGGGCTCTGATCAATCGCTGAACCGTGGACGTGCCTCCTGCTCGCAACCGGGCCGTAGGACGCGTCCTTCGTCGGCCGTTCTGGCCGGACGTCGTGCGGCCGGTGATCGTCCCCCCGGTTCGCCGGCCGCACGACCCTCGACGGGCCATTGTGGTCCGACCCTCGCCTGAAGAGCGCGCTGGCCGCGTTCACTTCGGAGGTGCCGTAGTGACTTCCCAAGGGCTTGATGCCCGACATGGCCGGCCACCCCGCGATCCCACTGCCGCCGGGCACCATGACTCCGGGCCTTCAGATCGCTAGGCGATCGAGACCGATCTTGATCAGGTCGTGGACGAATTGCGGCGCAGATTTCCTGGCATCTGCCTGTGGTGGGGCGAGTACACGGGCTCCCTGTGGGCCATGTTGTCCGGTCAGCTGGTCGAGTCGAAGAACGCCCCGGAGCTTGCCCGACGTATTCACACAATGCTTGAGCAAGCCCGTCATCAGGCGGCCGAGGATCGCCACGCGAAGCGGGAACACCCACACCTTCGTGCGCTGCTTGATGGAGCCCGGGATCATCCGAGTAGACAGAGGCGTCCCTCGGCGTCTCCGTCGAGGCCAGCTCATGTCGCGCCAGGTCGCCAGTGTGGCGGCTTCCTCAGTCGGTTCCTGAGCAGGTGTCGCCGGGTCCTGCTGGGGGTCACTTGAGTGTCTGTCCGGCACTGTTGCCTGCCTTGACCGGTTCCCCTGTCGCGGGGGACGGTCAGGGGGCAACCTCAGGCAAACGAAGAATGCTGGAGGATGGCGTGGCACTAGATTTTGTGGGAGTGGATCCCGACAATCCCACCGACGAGTGCCCCGCGGTGTTCGTCGATGCGGAGTCCGGGGACTTCTACATGCAGGGCGAGACGGTCACCGACCCCGAGACCTTGGCATGGATCAACTCCGACAGCCGGATCATGCCGGGAGAATCGGTCGTCAAGCTGCCCAGACGCATGGCGGCGATCATCCTGGAGGCGGTCAATGGCACCTACGAACCGGGCCGGCGCAGATTCCCGGCAGGACAGCACCCGAGGCCGGACGAGGACGTCCGTGGCCGTGCCGAAGGAGCGGGAGCCGACGTTCGCTGAACTGCTGGCCACGACCGGGGCGTCGGCCGTGCATCTGGAGATGCATGATCAGCACATGACGTCCGACCCGGCGTATCAGGCGTGGCTTGCCGGGCACCCCCCACGCCGGGCTCCACAGGAGCAGTACCAGAGCTACACCCGCCTCGTTTCGGATGCTGTCGCGCGTGGTGTGGTGATCCGCCGGGCGAGGATCGTGTCGGAGCCGGTGTCGGACTACGTCCGCTGGGAGCATTCGCTCACCGATCCTGTCAACATCGCCGCAGGTGAAAAGGTGCGGTGGCTCCCGCGGCCACTGGCTTCCACGCTCGCGTTGCCAGGTAACCCCTACTGGGTCTTCGATGAGCGGCTCGTCCGTTTCTCTCTTTTCGGAGGGGACGGTGAAGTCCACGGTCACCAGTACAGCGAAGACCCCGAGGTGATCAAGCTCTGCATGTCGGCGTTCGAAGCCGTCTGGGAGAACGCGACGCCGCACAGCGAGTACAAGGTCTGACCATCTCACCTTCGACCCGTGCCGTCCTCGTCGTCATCCAGTGCGCAGCAGGCCCGGCAGCATCTCGCCGACCAACTTCGGGAGATTCGGCTCGATGCGGGCCTGAGCGGCAAGGCGCTCGCGGAGGCCGCCGGATGGCATGGCAACTCGAAGGTCTCCAAGATAGAGCACGGCAGGCGGCCCGCTTCCGCGGACGACATCCGGGAATGGTGCCGCGCGTGCGGGGCGTCCCCCGAACGGACGGAAGAACTCCTCGCCGAACAGCGGGCGGCCGCAGGCATGTGGCTGTCGTACCGGCGGTTGAACAGAGCCGGCCTTCGTAAGGCACAGGAGTCCGTGCGTCCTCTGTTCGAGCGGGTCGAACTCGTTCGTTCCTATCAATGCAAGATCGTTCCCGGCATGCTCCAGACCGCCGAGTACACGACCGTGATTTTGGAGAGCGCCCGCGACCGCCAGGGAGTGCGTAAGGAGGACATCGCCGAGGCGGTGGAAGAGCGCATGGACCGGCAGCGAGTGCTCCATCAGGCCGGGCACCGATTCGCCTTCGTCCTCGAAGAAGCCGTGCTGCGCTATCGAGTCTGCGAGCCCCAGATCCTGCGCGGCCAGTTGGACCATCTCCATCAAGCGATGCGGCTCCCCGCCATATCGATCGGGGTCATTCCGTTGGCCGCCGACCGGCGGCGGGTACTGGCACGCGAGCCGTTCGTCATGTTCGACACCGAGCTGGTGAGTGTGGAACTCGTCTCGGGAGTCCTCTCGGTGACGCAGCCGGCCGAAGTCGCCATGTACCTGCGGGACTTCCATGATCTGGCCGGGATCGCAGTGTACGGCGCCGCAGCCAGGGCCTTGATAGACGACGCACTGGAAGCGCTCGAATAGAACAGGGGGCAACGTCGGGCAACGTCATGGACCCGCAGGCTCGTGACTTCCTAGCGTCACCATTGGTACGCACACCGCCGGTCCCAGGGAGAAAAGCCCATGCACGAGGTGATTGCCAGCCCCTTCCTCGGCGACTACCTCCTGGTGCGGCCAGGCAGCCGGAACGGCCTCAGGATTCCGTACACCAGGTATCGAGAGCTGGCCGCCCTCTCTTCGGACGAACGCCTTCCCGCTTGGCTTCTGGAAGGCTCCGACCGTGCTTGGAAGCTGGACTTGTCGGGCCGATCAGTGGCGGACACCGTCTCGGTCCGTCCGGAGTCGCCGTACGGGTTCGGTCGCGCTTCTTACGAACTCAATCTCGGCTGCAACTACGACTGCGAGCATTGCTACCTGGGCCTGAAGCGCTTTGAGGGGCTCGGGTGGGCGGAGCGTGAACGCTTGCTGCATGTCGTCCGGGACGCCGGGGTGCTGTGGCTCCAACTGACCGGCGGCGAGCCGATGATCGACAGGCTGTTCCGCGAGACGTACGCCCTAGCGCATGACCTCGGCATGATGCTGTCGATCCTGTCCAATGGCTCGCGGCTGTCAAACCCGAAGGTTCTGGAGCTGCTGACGGTGCGCTGCCCGTACCGGATCACCCTTAGCGTCTACGGCGCGACCGCCGAGAGCTATGACGGCCTGACCCGCCGCAAGGGAGCCTTCCGGCTCTTCGAGAAAGGGCTCCACGCAGGGCACGAGGCCGGACTGCCCATCGCTCTCAGCATGATCGTCACTCGGCACAACGCACATGAGGTCGACCAGATGCGGGGCCTGGCCGAGCGCCTCGGGCTGCCTTTCGATGAGTACGTCAACATGGTGCCGACCATCTACGGTGGCGACGAGAGCCTTCCCGCCCAGTCGAAGCGGCACCTGCGCAAGCGCAAGCCGTTCACCGGCTGCAACGCTGGCCATTCCTTCTTCCACGTCGACCCGCACGGTCGGGCGAGCATTTGCAAGGTCGGCCGCGACCCCTCCATCTCACTCATGGACGAAGGGCTCGACGGCTTGAACAGGCTTGGCGAGATAGCGGACGGTCTTCTGCTGCGGCAGGGCGGATGCAGTGGATGCACACTCAGCGGCACCTGCGGGACGTGCATGCCGTTGGTCCAGCTCTACCGCAAGGCACAGGCACCACTGGCCACCTACTGCCAGCACCGAGAACCCAAGAAGGAGGAAGCCAGATGATCGTTGACATCGAACTCAAGCCTCGCCCCGCCGAGACGCCCCAGCCGGACGAGATCGAACTTGTCACGGACCTGGACACGCTCTCGGAGAGCGACGTGTGCTCGTGCGCAGCTGGAGACGACAACCCGTTCTGACCAGGCAAAATCAGGCCCCGACGCGTTCTCGCGTCGGGGCCTGATGCTTGCATCGCGGTTGTTACGCTGCGGACCATGCGCTTCCGGTGGGACTGGTTGAGCCCCGTGGTGACCGCCCCCTACATCCCCGCACTCGGGCCCGTCCACCCCGACGTGGTCTCGGCCGACCTGTTCGACGCCGTGGCCGATGTCGCCAGCACTGGACGCTTCCTGCCCTACGACAAGGACAGGCGCTGGGCGGACCGCAAAGACGAACACGTCCTCGTCCAGGAGATCATCCACCGGCCAGGCCGCACGGTGATCCCCACACTGTCCACTCGAGGGCAAGCGACACTGAAGATCCACTACTACGGCGGCCATCTCCCGGACCCGGCCGAGGTCGCCGAGTGGGCGCACAAGTGGAACAGCACTTACGGAACACGGCGCGGCGGTCGACTCATCTGGCTGCAAGAAACTCCGGACGGCGCACGTACCCGGCTCATGCTCAAGACCTTCACCAGTCGGGATGAAGATCCGACGCAGCCCGTCCTCACACTCGACGAGTGCGAGGACGCCGACACGTTCGCTGCCTTTGCCGAGCAGCTCGGTGTGGACGGCTTCGCGTTCCTCCACCGGCGCCGCGAAGCCGGGCTGGACGACGGCCCCATCCTGGTCGCCGTGGAAGACCATCGCATCGTTGGAGCTATCGGCCCGCTGTCGACCATGCTCGATGCCCTCGGCACGCGACAGCAGCCACCCCAGTACTTCGCCGTCCATCCCGACTACCGCCACCGCGGCCACGGCCGCGCTCTCTGGCGGGCCGCCATGGCCTGGGGCCGCCGCAACGGAGCCGACTACAAAGTCCTGCAAGCAGCCGTCGGCAGCGCCGCAGAGAGCCTGTACGTCGCCGAAGGCATGGACACCCTCGGTTATGTGTGCATGAAGTACCACGTCACGGACGGCTAGCCCGTCTGCGGCGGCGCGCCGGGAGGTGACGCCGGCCATGACGAACGCGAAGAGGCGGTCGCGCCAGCCCGCCAGCGAGGGGGCCTGGTCGGCGAGCCGACCGATGGCACTGACCAGCGCGATCAGGTCCGTCCCGTCCACATCAGGGCGGACGTGGCCGGACGCTGCGCGCGTCCCGGGTCGGGAAGTGCCGGTAGAGCGTGCCGAGGCCGACCCCGGCGTGCCTGGCGAACTCCCGCTCGCGGGCGCGCGGGACGCCCACGAGCGGGCCGGACGCAGGCAGATCCAGGGAAAGCTCGTCCTGCGTGTCGTCGAGGGACTGAGCCCGCTCAGGGGGTGGTGAGCGGTTCGGTCTGGTACGCCCGGTGGAGCAGGTCGACGAAGGACGGCGCCGCGGGCAGGGTCACCGAGCCGATCCGGTGGACGGCCACGCCCGGCGTCCACGAGTTCATGACCACGGCCCCGGCCAGCTCCGGCAGGTCGGCGGGCGTGACCTCGCGGTCGCGCTGCGGGACGCCGAGGCGGTCCAGTCGGCGGCGGACGATGCCCATCGTGGTGCCGCCCAGCATCTCCGCGACGGGCCACACCACCGCGGTGCCGTCCCAGAAGGCCAGGTTCCAGATCGTCGCCTCGCTGAGCCGGCCCCGGCGGTCGACGAAGGCGGCGTCGTCGAAGCCCTGCGCGACGGCCTCGCGCAGGAAGTAGGTCTTGGCCACCTCGCCGGTATGTTTCACTGCCGGCAGCACCCGTTCGTGCTCGACCGTCGCCAGCGCCAGCGGGCCTTCGGGGCCGGAGGAGGGCGGGCCGGTGCGGACCAGGGTCTCGGGCTCCGTCCCGTCGACCGCGGCGGTGAACTCGCCGGCGGGTGAGTACATCGTCGCCACCAGCGAGAGGTCGGCCGGTCCGGCCTCCACCGCCGCACGCAGGCAGGACCGCACCCGATCGTCGGGCAGCGCGCGGCCGAACAGCGTGAGCGAGGCGACCCTGAGCCGCTCAAGATGCAGGTCCAGGCCCCGGACGCGGCCGTCGCGCACCTGCATGGCGGTGAAGTGGGCGTAGCCGGCGAAGGCGAGCGGCGCCAGGTCCGCGGCGGTCGCGGGCCGGCCGTCCCGCTGAACGGCGGGAGACAAGTCCAAGGCGTCCGCAATATTTGCATGAGCATTTTGTTGCATACGCCTGATAATGCCTCATGCAAGCGGTTGGCCGCAACGGGGCGGGGACCCGTGGCTCGCGAGCTCCCAGGGGCGGGTTAACTGGAGTGAGACCGGAAGCGGCCGGTCGGGAGTACGCGGCGTCGGTCAACCGTCGGGAAGATGTCTGTATCTGTTAACCCGGGCGTGCAATGCTGGCCACAAAAACGTGCTAACCAGCGCCGTTGCATCATCGAGGAGCCTTAACGTGGCCGTGAAGCATGTGGAGATCGAGCGCAAGTACGACGCCGCCGCCGATTTCACCGTCCCCGAGCTGACCGTCCTGCCCGGGGTGGCGTCCGTCAGCGCCCCCGAGACCCACCACCTGCACGCCACGTACTTCGACACCGACGACCTGCGGCTGGCCGCGCACGGGATCACGCTGCGCCGGCGGCGCGGCGGGACGGACGCGGGCTGGCACCTGAAGATCCCGGCCGGTCCCGACAGCAAGAACGAGCTGCGCGCCCCGCTGGGCCGGGCGCAGGCCGTCCCCGCCCGGCTGGCCGGGCTGGTGGCGGCGTACGCGCGCGGCGCGGAGCTGCGGCCGGTGGCCACGCTGGAGACCGAGCGGACCGTGCTGCGGCTGCTGGACGACTCCGGCGGCGTGCTCGCCGAGGTGGCCGACGACGCGGTGACCGGACGGGTGCTGACCGGGCCCGCCGAGGAGGCCCCGCCCGCCGAGGAGACCGGGCCCGCCGAGGGGTCCGGCGAAGCCTGGCGGGAGATCGAGGTGGAGCTGGCCGCCGGCGCCCGCGACCTGCTGAAGGCGGCGGGCAAGCGGCTGCGCAAGGCGGGGGCGCGCAAGGCCTCCGCGTCCTCCAAGCTGGGACGGCTGCTGAACGGGCAGATCGCCCGTCCCACCGCCCGGGAGACCGGGGAGCTGGCCCAGTCCCGGATCGCCGCGGACATCGCAGCCCCGACCGCGGGGGACGCGGCGGTCGCCTACCTCGCGGCCCAGGTGGAGGCGCTGCTGGTCTACGACCCCAAGGCGCGGCTGGCCGAGTACGACGCCGTCCACCGGATGCGGGTCGCGACCCGCCGGATCCGCAGCCTGCTGCAGAGCTACCGCCCGATCCTCGACCGCGAGCGCACCGATCCGCTGCGCGAGGAGCTGAAGTGGCTGGCCGCGGTGCTCGGCGAGGTCCGCGACCTGGAGGTGCTGCGGATGCGCTTCACCGAACGCGTCGAGGGCCTGGAGGACATCGGGGAGCCCGCGTGGCTGGGGGAGCTGGCCAAGCAGGAGCGCGCGGCGTACCGGCGGCTCAACACCGCGCTCAAGCTGCCCCGCTACTACGCGCTGCTGGACGCCCTGGAGGCGCTGGTGGCCGACCCGCCGCTGACCGCGCGGGCCGGGCGGGACGCCTCCGCCGAGCTGCCCCGCCTGGTGGTCCGGGCGTGGAAGCGCCTCGCCGACGCCTACGACGCGATCGGCGCCGCCGACGACCCCGAGCTGGCCCGGCACGATGTCCGCAAGGACGCCAAGCGGGCCCGGTACGCGGCGGAGGCCGCGGTGGCGGTGCTGGGCGACCCGGCGCGGCAGACGGTGAAGAACGCCAAGCGCCTCCAGGAGGTGCTCGGCGGCTACCAGGACGGCGTGATCGCCGGCGAGCACCTGCGGGACGCGGCGGCACGCGCGCGCGACGCCTCCGACGCGTTCAGCCTCGGGGTCCTGTACGGCATCGAGCGCTGCGAGGCCCAGGCCGCCCTCGACCGCCTCGAAGCGACCTGGGCGGACATCCCGGCCCCCGCCTTCTGAACCCTCCGGGCGGGGGCTGCCTAGCGGCCCTCGCCGTAGGCGCCGTGGCGTTCGAGTGCGGCGACGGCCGGGCCGCCGCCGTCGCCCCCGGCCAGATGCGCCACCCAGAACGATCCCTTGCGCAGGGCCGGCTCGTCGGGCACCTTCTCGCCGAGCTTGCGGCACAGCCCGGTGATCAGGTCGGCGACGATCTCGCCGTGCGTGCACACGATCACGGGAACGCCCTCGTCGGCCAGCTCCAGCAGCCGTCCGCAGGCCCGTGCGGCGTCGGTCTCGTCGATCGTGAACGCCGTCTCGGTGACGGCGGGGGCGCCGGTCAGCCGCGTGTACGGCAGCACCGTCTCCACGCAGCGGGCGGTGGCCGAGGAGATCGGGCGGGCCGGGCCGTAGGCGGACAGCAGCCCGGCCAGCCGCTGCGCCTCGGCGCGCCCGCGGGCGTCCAGCGGCCGCAGCTCGTCGGGCTCGTGCCAGCGGCTCTTCTCGCCCGCCGAGCCGTGCCGCACGATCACCAGCGGCCAGGTGTGCGGGGGCCCGGCGGCGAACTCGCGCAGCAGGTCGACGTCGTGGGAGTACGACAGCCGCGCCTCGGCCTCCTCGACGGGCAGCCATTCGAGCCGGTCGACCTCGCCGTTGGGCACCGCGTGGCCGTCGGAGGCGCCGAGGCCGCGGGCCGCCCAGTAGTCGACCCGCTTGGTCCGGTCGTCCTTGGGATAGGTGCTGGAGGGCAGGCGGCGGCCGAGGCGCGGAACGATCCCGGTCTCCTCCTCGACCTCCCGGACGACGGCGCGCAGCACGTGCTCGCCGTTCTTCAGCTTGCCCTTCGGGAAGGACCAGTCGTCGTACTTGGGCCGGTGGACCAGCGCCACCTCCGCCTCGCCCCGCTCGGGCCCGTCGCGCCACAGGACGGCCCCGGCGGCGCGGATCGGCTCGTCCTGCGCGCCGGGGCGGCTCTCGCGGCCCTGCCGCTCAGGCATCGACCGTCCTCCAGCGCCGGCTCCGGACCAGGTGGCTCTGGATGTCCAGCAGCGGATCGTCGGTCATCGCGGAGCGGCGGGTCCAGGTGCCGTCGCCGTCCAGCCACCACGCGTCGGTGCCGTCGTCCATGGCGAGGGAGAGCAGGTCGACCAGTTCGTGCCGGTGGCCGCGGTCGGCGACCCGGACCAGGGCCTCCACGCGGCGGTCCAGGTTGCGGTGCATGAGGTCGGCGCTGCCCAGCCACACCTCGGGGTCGCCGCCGTTCTCGAACGCGAACACCCGCGAGTGCTCCAGGAAGCGGCCCAGGACGCTGCGCACCCGGATCGTCTCCGACAGTCCCGGGACGCCGGGACGCAGCGCGCAGATCCCGCGCACCCAGACGTCCACCGGCACGCCCGCCTGCGCGGCCCGGTAGAGCGCGTCGATGACCTCCTCGTCGACCAGCGAGTTGCACTTGATCCGCACGTGCGCGGGGCGGCCGGCCTCGTGGTGCTCGGTCTCCCGCTCGATCCGCTGCACCAGGCCGAGGCGCAGGCTCTGCGGGGCGACCAGCAGGCGCTGGTAGGAGTTCTGGCGGGAGTAGCCGGTGAGGTGGTTGAACAGGGCGCTGACGTCCTCGCCGACGGCCGGGTCGGCGGTGAGCAGGCCGAAGTCCTCGTACAGCCGGGCGGTCTTGGGGTGGTAGTTGCCGGTGCCGATGTGGCAGTAGCGGCGCAGCGTGCCGTCGGGCTCCTGCCGCACGACCAGGGCGAGCTTGCAGTGCGTCTTCAGCCCGACGAACCCGTAGACCACGTGGCAGCCGGCCTTCTCCAGCTTGCGCGCCCAGGCGATGTTGGCGCGCTCGTCGAAGCGGGCCTTCAGCTCGACGACGACCACGACCTGCTTGCCCGCGGCGGCGGCCCCGACGAGGGCGTCCACGATCGGGGAGTCGCCGCTGGTGCGGTAGAGGGTCTGCTTGATCGCCAGGACGCGGGGGTCGTCGGCGGCCTCCTCGATGAGCCGCTGCACGGTCGTGGTGAACGAGTCGTAGGGGTGGTGCACCAGGACGTCGCGCTCGCGGACGCAGGCGAAGAGGTCGGCGTCGGCGGGCAGCGCCTCCTTGGACGGCACGAACGGCGGGTACTTCAGCTCGGACCGGTCCAGGTCGGCGATGGCCGACATCCCGGCCAGGTCGAGCGGGCCGTCCAGCCGGTAGATCTGGCGCTCGTCGATGGCCAGCTCGGTGGTGAGCAGCTCCAGGACGCCGTCGGAGATGGAGTCCTCCACCTCCAGCCGGACGACCGGGCCGAAGCGGCGGCGCAGCAGCTCGCGCTCCAGCGCCTGCAGCAGCCCCTCGCTGATGTCGTCGTCGATCTCCAGGTCCTGGTTGCGGGTGACGCGGAAGGCGTGGTGCTCGACGATCTCCATGCCGACGAACAGCTGGCCGAGGTGGTGGGCGATCACGTCCTCGAGGGGGGTGAACCGGTTGGGGGATGCCTCGATGAAGCGGGGCAGCACCGGTGGCACCTTGACGCGCGCGAACATGGTCGCGTCGGTGTCCGGGTCCCGGACGATCACCGCGAGGTTGAGCGAGAGCCCGGAGATGTAGGGGAAGGGGTGCGCGGAGTCGACGACCAGCGGGGTCAGCACCGGGTAGATGCGGTCGCGGAACAGCTTGCGCATCCGTTCCTGCTCGGTGTCGGCGAGGTCGTCCCAGCGCAGCAGCTCGATGCCCTCCTTGGCCAGCGCCGGGAGGAGGTCGTCGCGGAAGGTGTTGGCGTGCCGCAGCATCAGCTCGCGGGCGACGCCGGCGGTGCGTTCCAGCACCTCGCGGGGCTGTCGGCCGCTGGCGGCCGGGACGGCCAGGCCGGTGGCCATGCGGCGGGTGAGGCCGGCGACCCGGACCATGAAGAACTCGTCGAGGTTGCTGGCGAAGATCGACAGGAAGCGGACCCGTTCGAGGAGGGGGAGCCGGGGGTCCTCGGCCAGTTCCAGGACGCGCTGGTTGAACCGAAGCCAGCTCTCCTCGCGGTCCAGGAACCGGTCGTGGGGCAGCGCTTCCGCACCGTGAGGGATTTGTCCTGGATTGACGCTCATGCGGTGATAATCCCTGGTCAAGATGAACGGCAGTCGAACGATGATGTTGCGGACGTTTCAGATGTGTCAGCCATGAGTCAGATACGCGGATGATGCCCGCGGTTCCCGCTGATCACTCGAAGCTCGCGTGACCGGCGGACGCGGGAGTCGTCCGCCCCGGCCGCGCCCTCGCGGCCGGAGGACCGGTGGTTCAACCCTCATATGCCCGCATGTACCAAGATTACGTGCCAAGGATCGTCCCAACCCGATGAACGGCCGTGCCGCACGGGGGTACAACGTTTGACGTGACCCCTCCCGAGACTTCGCGGTCGTCCGTACTCGACCCGCTTTCAGCCTCCCCCTGGCTGCCCCTCGGGCGCAGTTGGCCGAGATGCGGCGCGGTGGACGGATGCACGGAACGGGCCTACGTCCCCTACCCGGCCTGCCTGCACCACCTCAGCCCGGAGGAACTGGAACGCATGCTCGCCGGGCTCAGACCCGGCGCCGACATCGACCTGCGGGGATCGACCGTCCCGGAGCGGGTCTTCTCCGCCCTGCTGGAGGCGGTGACCGGCCCCGACAGGCGCCCGCACCTCGGACGCAGCCGCTTCGACGGCGCCGTGCTTCCGGCGGGCGCGTCACTGAGCGGGGTGTGCTTCGAGGGGGACTGCTCGTTCGACGGCGCCCGCTTCGCGGGCGGGGTGTCGTTCTACGACGCGAGGTTCCTTGGGCACGTGTCGTTCCGTGGGGCGCGCTTCACGGGCAACGCCTCGTTCCACGGGGCGCGTTTCCAGAGGCACGCGTCGTTCGACGAGGCCGTCTTCGCCAGCGACGCGCTCTTCGGGGAGACGGTGTGGCGGGCGGACGCCTCGTTCAGCCGCACGGTCTTCGTGGGCGCGGCGGCCTTCGACCGCGCACGCTTCGGCCGGGACGCGGTGCTGCAGGCGGCGCAGTTCGGCGGGGCGGTGTCCTTCAGGCGCGTCCAGGTGGCCAGGCACGCACGCCTCGAACGCGCCCGATTCCGGCAGGACCTGTGGATGGGCCCGCTGGCGGCACGCGGCCGCCTGTCCCTGACCTACGCCAAGGCCCACCGCGGCCTGCGCGTGGACGCGGTGGCGCGGCAGGTCGACGCCAACCATGTCGTGGCGCACGGCCCCGCGGAGTTCAGACTGCGTCACGCGGACCTCGACCTCGAGGACGCGTACTTCGGCGCGGGCGTCACCGTACGGGGCCTCTCCCGCCGGTTCCAGTGCCTGACCGAGGACGACGACGAGGGGCGCGGCCCCGTGCGCCTGCTCTCGGCACGCGGGCTCTATGCGCCCAGGCTGGAACTGGCGGACGTCGACCTGAGCCGGTGCAAGTTCCTCGGGCTGGAACGCCCGGAGGGGCTGCGCATGACGGGCCGCTGCTCGTTCGCGACGCTCCCCGCCCGCCGCGGCGTCCGGGGTCGCGCGGACCGCCGCGGCCGGGCGGTGCTGGTGGAGGAACTGGCCGGTTCGTACGGCGGCCTGGCCGTCCTCTACCGGAACCTGGCCCTGGCCGCGGCGGAGACCGACCCGGACCTGGCGCGCGACCTCCGCTACCGCGCCCTGGAGGTCCGCCGCCGCGCCGAGCCGCGGGCCGTGCGGCGGTGGCTGCTGCACCTGTCCTGGCTGCTGTGCGGGCACGGCCTGCGGGCGGGGCGGCCGGCCGCCTGCCTGGCGGTCCTGGTGGTGCTGGCGGTCCTGGTGGTGCTGCTGGGCAGCGGCGCCGCGTACGCTGCCCAGCCATGAACCACGAGATCGGCACGAAGGGGCTCTTCGTCTACGGCACGCTGCGCTTCCCCGAGATCCTGGAGATCCTGCTGGGCCGCGTGCCCCGGCTGGCCCCGGCGGCCGTGACCGGATGGCGGGTACGGGCGCTGCCCGGGGTCACCTACCCCGGGCTGGTGGCCGATCCGGACGCCACCGCCGAGGGCGTGCTGATCAGCGGGCTGACAGAGGCCGAGCAGCGGCTGCTGGACGCCTTCGAGGGCGACCCGTACGAACCGGCCGTGCTGCCGCTGGCAGGCGGGGCGGGCCGGGCGCGGGCCTACGTCTGGCGCGGGGCCACCGAGCCGTACGACTGGGATCCCGGCCACTTCGCCGAGCACGCCCTGGCCGAGTTCGCCGAGAGCTGCCGCGCCTGGCTCGGCCACCGCCCCTGACCCGAGCATCTATCACAGCTTGCTTATATAAGCCGACACTATAATAATGACGTCATGCACGCCTTCGACGTTCTCGGGGATCCGGTCCGGCGCCGGATCCTGGAGCTGCTCGCGGACGGCGAGCGCGCCGCCGGCGAGATCAGCGCCGTGGTGCAGGAGGAGTTCGGCATCAGCCAGCCGGGCGTGTCCCAGCACCTGCGGGTGCTGCGCGAGAACGGCTTCACCACCGTCCGCGCGGCCGGCACCCGCCGGCTCTACTCGGTCGACCCCGCCCCGCTCCAGGAGATCGACCTGTGGCTGGACCGCTACCGCCGGTTCTGGACGCAGCGGCTGGACGCGCTGGGCACCGAGATCGCCCGCGGCAAGCGCGAGCGTCGAACCGGGAACCCGCAAGAGGACAGGGAGACATGACCGATACCGACGACGCGATCGACCTGTCGAGCCACGTGGAGGTGCGGATCTCCCCCGCGGCCTCGTCCGGCGATGCGCGGGCCGTTCTGGAACTGGAGCACGGCGGCGTCCCCGACGGCTTTTTCGAGGGCATCGGCGCCGGCTGGGATCCCGCGCTCTGGGCCCTTGACCAGTACTTTCGCGGTCTGCTGCCGGACGATCTCGCCGACCGGATGCGCGCCGGAGAGGTGCCCCGGGAGGTCCAGGAATTCTTCGCCGGGACGGCGCGGGAGTGGCACGCGATCGCGGTCGCGGCCGGCAAGGAGGGGTTGCTGGGGCCGGGTTCGGAGACCGATTCCTGATCTCCCCGGGGCGGCCTTCCGAGGGGCGGGCGGCCATTCGGCCGATATCCGCGGATGAATTGTCAGACCCTTGGGGAATCATTCGTGGTATGAGCAGAGACTCCCATTCGGGGTTGCAGTGCCCGCACTGCCGCACGCATCTCGCGCTCGTCGCCGCGCCCGACTCCGCGCCCGACTCCAGGACCGACCCCAAGACCGACTCCAGGACCGACCCCAAGACCGACTCCAGGACCGACTCCAGGACCGCGCCCGGCCGGCCGGCGGCGGATACGCCCGTCCTCGTCCGCGAGGAATGGACGCCGCCGCCGGTCGGCGAGGTGCTCGCCCAGTACGCCCACCTGTCCAAGGACACCGCCACCGCGCTGCGCGGCGCCGCCCGCGTCCGCGACAGCCTCAACCGGGCCCGCGCGGCCGCCGCCAGGAAGCGCACCGAGCAGCGTGCGGCCCGCAGCGCATGACGGCGCCACGCGGAATGATCCCGCACAGGGAATGATCCCGCCGGGTGCCGGGGCCGCGGCCCCGCGTGCGCGGCGGGCGGGCCTCCGGAAAGGGGTCGAGGGCTTTCCGTCCGATCGTCAGGGAAGGGTGAGCAACCGCTGCAGACCGCAGCGTTCGATCAGCATTCGCACCTGCCGGGACACGCTCGACAGCAGCAGCGTGCCGCCGCGTTCCCGCACTTTCTTGGCCGCGTACACCAGGACGGACAGACCGTAGGAGTCACAGAAAGAGACGTCACCGAGATCGATCGCCAGCCGCGGCCGCTCGCACGCCGCCAGCCTTTCGTCGATCGCCTGCCGCAGGCGTCCCGCCCGCGCGCAATCCAGCTCACCGCGAAAACGGAGCACGTGCCAGGGCTCCAGTTCCCCCGAAGCCTGAGCCGGTTCCGTCTCCGCCTGTTGCGGCATCCCGAAATCACTCCCCCTCCGCATCGCCTCACGGGTCTTCCCTGAGGCGCATCGAGCAACCCCCTTCCCACTCAATATCTCCGAGCCCACTGGTAACACCTGGCCGCCGCATTACCTCACCGCCGGGCCACCCAATCCAGACCGGGGGGCTTTCCCGGACGCGGGCCATAGCGTGACAGAAGCAGACCGGTCCGGATTTCAGGCGTGGAGGGACGCGACGCCGGTCCCGGTCCCGGTCTCGGAAATGTGCTCGATCTCGGTCTCGGGGCCGGGCTCCGGAACGCCGGTCCAGTCGAGGCACACCACGACCGCGTCGTCCACCGGCTCGGCGCCCCGGTGGTAGGACAGGAAGTGGCGGATGAACGTGCGGACCGCCTCGGACGGGTTCTGCAGGCGGGTCTCGCGGAGCGCCTGGAGCAGGGCCAGCGTCCCGTACAGCTCCCCGGAGGGCGACTTGGCCGCGTGCACGCCGTCGCTGACGACGACCAGCCGGTCGCCCGGCTCGATCATGAACTCCTCGGTCGTGTAGTGCGCGTCGCCGAACATGCCGAGCGGCAGCTGGGCCTCGAAGTCGACGATCTCGGTGGCGCCGTCGCGCATCCGGTAGACCCGCGGCGACCCCGCGTCGATCGCCCGCACCCGGCCGGTCGCCGGCTCGAAGTCCAGCAGCAGCGTGGCCAGGTGCCGGGTGCCGCGGTGGTGCGCGTACAGGGTCTGGTCGGCCAGCGCGGCCTGCTCGGCGATGTCGGCGCCGGAGCGGCGGGCGTTGCGCAGCGCGCTGATCGCCAGATGGGTGAGCGCGGCGGCCTCGGTCCCGGTGCCCATGCCGTTGCTGACCGTCAGGGTCAGCCGGTCCTCCGACACCGACCAGTCGAAGTTGTCGCCCCAGACGGCATAGGCCGGCTCCAGCTGCCCCGCCAGGTGGAACGCGCCGGTGTCGCAGGCCCGGCCGGGCAGCAGCTCCCACTGCATCTCGGCGGCGAGGGTGAGCCGGGTGCGGCGGCGGATCCGGCGGTAGAGGTCGGTGTTGGCGTCGGCGATCTTCAGGGCGCGGGCGAGGGCGACGGCGGCGGACTCCATCCGCTCCTCCCACGGCGGCGCCTCGCCGTCCGCCTCGCTCAGGTCCCCGTCCGCCTTCGGGGACGGGCGCACGCTGAGGACGCCGAGCCTTTCGCCGTGCACCGACAGCGGCAGGTGCAGGACCGGTTCCCCGTCGCGTTCGTCCCGGACCACCCGCTGCGCGGCGAAGGCATGGCCCTCGGGGGTGTTGTCCACGTTGACGGGCTCGGTCCCCGACACCGCGGGGACCAGGTACGCCTGGCGGTAGTCGGCCAGCAGGATCTCCACGCCGGCGGCGTCCGCGTGCTCCTCGAACGCCGCCGTGGCCCTGCCGATCAGCTCGTACGGCAGGGCGTTCCACAGGGCCTGTTCGAGATCTCGCGACTGGGCGGAACGCATCGTGTCCTCATTCATCTGCATGTATCGTCCGCCCGGGGCGTTCCCGGGCGGATCACTAGGTGGGGGGACTCGGTGGAGGAAAGGTGCCGCGGCGGACGCGGTATGTAACAGTGGAGGGCATGGTCGACACGCCGGGTCAGGGAGCCGCCGAGTCGGCCGCCGCGCTGGACGAGGCGGCCGGCACCCTGATGAGCGTATGGGCTCGCGCCCACAACGCCCCCGATGTGCCGGTCCCCGCGACCCAGCTGCGCGCGCTGTTCGTGGTCGAACGGGGTCCGGTCAACATCAGCAGCCTGGCGACCGAGCTGGGCGCGCTGGTCTCCTCGGCCAGCCGGCTGTGCGACCGGCTGGAGGCCGGGGGCCTCCTGCTGCGCGACCCGGGCCGCGACCGCCGCGAGGTGACGGTACGGCTGACCGCGGAGGGCCAGGCCCTGCTCGACCGGCTCCGGGTACGGCGCCGCGAGGAGCTCGCACGGGTGCTGGCGACGATGTCGTCCCCGGCCCGCGCCGCCCTGCTCTGGGGGCTGGCCCAGTTCCACGAATCGGCCGCTGCTTCCTCGGACGGCAAGGATACGTCCTCGTTCTCCCTGCCCGCCTGACCACCTCGTTCCACCCGGTCGACCCGGTCCGCCCGGTGCCGCGGGCGGTGCGGCCGGCCCGTCCGGCCGGGGCCGGGGCCCCGGCCCGCCGCCTCGGGCCGGAGGCTAAGGAGGACTCCCCTCCCCGCCCGCCGCCGCGCCTTTCGGGAGTGATGCATTCGCCACCGGCCACGGCATCACCCTCCGAACGACAGTTGTCATACGGCAAATGTAGCGCGTACCGCCGTACCGCCGCGCCCGTCTGCCCAGGAAGGCGTTCGGGAAGGCCGTGCGGGAAGGCCGTGGGGCGGGGGCCTGCGGGCGGGCGCCGAGGGGGACGACCCGCCCCGTGCCCCCGACCGGCGCCGCCCCGGCCCGCCGCCCCGCCGGACGTTCCGCCGCCCGCCCCGCCGCCCGTTACGCCGGGCGTTCCGCCGGACGCCCCGCCGGCCGCCTCGCATACCGGTCGATTCCCGGATGGCATGCCTTTTCCCGTTGTCGCCTTTTGCCGGGCACTGTGGAATTGCCGGTGAGATCCGGGGGCGCGGGCAATGACCGCACCCGGCGAATGCATCACGGCAAAGAAAATCAATTCGTTCATCCGAGTTCTGGACATGCTCCGGTCATCCGGCGTTAGCATCCCGGCGAACGGTCACCGCCAATCGCATTCCACGGGTAACGGAATGCGCGACAAGCCACGGGGGGCATTCCTGATGCATCGTGCACGCGCCGCGCGCGCCGTGCTCGCGGTCGCCGCGGCGGCCGCCACGGCGCTCCCGGCCGCCGCCTGCACGGGCTCCGCCCCGCCCCCCGGATCCGCCGCCGGAACGCGCCCCGGCGAACCGCCCGGCGGGATCCCCGCCGGGCTGCCCGAGGCCACCACCCACACCACCGTCCACGGCGCCCCCAGAGACCGGGCGGCGCGCGCCGCGTCCGCCACCGACGGGCTCGTCGTCCGGCCGGCCACGGCCAGGACGGTCCTGGACGCGCCCGGCGGCCGTCCCATCGCGACCCTGCCCGCCCGCCAGCTCGGCGGCCCCACCTGGGTCCCCGTGGTGAGCCGCTCGGGCGCCTGGCTCCAGGTGCTGCTGCCGAGCCGTCCCAACCAGGCCACCGGATGGATCTCGGCCGCCGAGGGCGGCCTCCGCACCGCCCGCACGCCCTACCTGGTCAAGGTGGACGTGCCGCGCCGCAGGCTGTCGCTGGTGCGGTCCGGCCGGACGGTCGGCCGCTGGAGCGTCGCGGTGGGCGCGCCGGGCACCCCCACGCCGATCGGGCGCACGTTCATGCTGGCCCTGCTACGGCCGTCCCAGCGCACCCCGAGCCCGCTGCTCATGCCGCTGGGCGCGCACTCGGCGACCCTCGACACCTTCGGCGGCGGCCCCGGCACGGTCGCCCTCCACGGCTGGCCCGACCGGTCGGTCTTCGGCCGGGCCGTCACCCACGGCTGCGTGCGCGTCCCGGAGGACGCGCTGCGGGCGCTGTCCGAGGTGCCGCTCGGAACCTTGGTGATCATCACGGGCTGACCGGCGGGCCCGACCCGCCGGAGCCTCCCAACCGCGAAAGAGGACACGTCATGCGTTCCACGAAGTTCCTGCGGGCCGCCGCGCTGCTCGCCACCGCCACCGCGACCACCACGGGCCTGGCGACCGGGGCGTCCGGGCCGGTCACGGCCGCCGCGGCCGCGCCCAGACCCAGCGATCCGGTCCGTCCCGAGGGGGCCGCCTACGGGGTGGCCGCCACCGGCCCGGTCACGCTCCCGGCGACGCCCGCGGTGGCCTCCCGGGGCGCGGAGGTCCGCAAGAGCCTGGCCAGGGAGACCCGCAGCCGCCTGTTCAGCGCCGCCGCGATGGACACCACGGCCACCGCCCGGCACGCGCGGTCGACGGTCAAGGACCTCAAGGTGCCCGGCGCCGCCTTCTCCGCCGACGCGGTCTCCGCCCGGTGCCGCGGCGGGCGCGGCCAGGCCCGGCTGGCGAACGCGGTCGTGTCCGGCAAGCGGCTGGGCGTGCGGCCGCGTGCCAACAGCGTCGTCCCGGTGAACATCCCCGGCGTGGGCACGGCGAAGGTGACGCTGAACAAGCAGCGGCGGCTGCCGGACGGGCGGCTCGCGGTCACCGCGGTGGAGGCCGCCGTGCCGATGAAAAAGCTCGGCACCGAGACGATCAGCACCGCCGCCGTCACCTGCGGCCGGGCGACCCACAAGCGTGGCATCCCCGGATCGCCCGCCGTCCCCGGGACCCCGGCGAAGCCGGGCGCTCCGGGCGCTCCGGGCGGGCCCGCCGGGCCCGGGACGCCCGGCGGCTCCGGCGGCTCCATGGCGCCGGGCGGCACGCCGGCCGCGCCGCCCGCCAGGGCCCCCAAGCCCACGCCGGTGGACGGCGACCTCCCCGTCGCCGGCTGACCCGGCGGCCAGACCGGCCGTGGGCCGGGAGCGTGCGCGCTACCACCCGTCGCCGCACGCTCCCGGCCCAAGCTCTTCCCGGCGGGGACCGGCCTCTCAGCTGGCCAAGGACTTCTCAAAATGAACGATCGCGCCGTTCCTGTCGGCGCGACCGGTGATGTTCAGGTCTTCGGTGAAGGCTCTCATCAACTGGAGCCCCCGCCCGCTCTCCGCGATCGGCAGGGCGCGGTGCTCCCGTTTCCACAGCGCCGTGTCGCCGGAACGGCCCCCGTCGATGACGTCCACGACGCAGCGCACGCCGTCCATATGCGCGCGGACCTCGTACTCACGGCTGGAGTCGGCGTGCTGGATGACATTGGCGCAGGCCTCGCCGAGGGCCAGCGCGATGTCGGCACGAATCTCGGAGGTCACTCCCAGGCCCCGCAGGGACGCGTCGAGCGTGTGCCGCACCAGTGGCGCACTCTCGGCGTCCCGGGGCAAGGTCATCTCGATCACGACCTCCATGGCACCCTCCATTCCCCGTCGATAGATCAAGAGTTCCCGATGTGATCCAGCGGAAACACGGGGCATCGGCAATGTGACGGAGCACGCGCGGGTCGGTTCGAAAGGGAAATGATTCTCAGTCGCTACTCACCCCGCTGACAAAGCGGGCCGAATATCCGTGCTCTCGCGCGACAGTGCACGCCCGCGACCCTCCGCGATAATCCGGTGGCTTCCGTCCGCATCCCCGTCCGCATCCCCGTCCGCATCCCCGTCCGCTTCCCCGTCCACGACGCACGGTTCGCTGGAGGTCCGGTGCCGCGACACCCAGATCCCCCGCACGGTGACGACCGGCGGCTCGCCGAGGAGCTGCGAGAGCGGCGCCCCGGGGCCGTCGGGCACGTCTACAACGTGTACGGCCCGCAGCTGTTCGAGTACGCGCACGTCCTGCTGGGCGACCGCGATCTGGCCGTGGAGGCGGTACGGGCCGCGCTGCTCACCGGGCGCGACGGCCCTGACGCCGTCCCCGCCCCGGAGGGGTTCCGCGCCTGGCTGTACGGGCTCGTGCAGGACGAGTGCCTGAACCGTCTCGGCGCCCGTCCCGGGGAGAACGGGTCCGCCGGGTCCGCCGGGTCCGTCCCGGCGGTCGCGGCGCCATCCGCCCCGGCCGGGGCGGAGCAGCAGGCGCTGGCGCTGGCCGTTCCGGAGTTCACGGCGGCCGCGGCCCTCGAAGGGACCTCGACGGTACCGGCCCCGTCGGCTCCGGGTGAGGCCTCCGGGCGGGCCGACGACGCCGTCCAGGCCTTGGTGGCCCTCGCCTCCCCGCGGCCGACGAGCGCGTTCGACGGTCACCAGGCCGGCAGTGTCATGTCCGCGACGGGGGAGGCGCCCGCCGTTCAGACGCCCTCTCCCCAGCCGGACGCCACCCTGGGAACGCCGGTGGCCGGTGAGGCGCGGCGGAAGGCGGACGGGCCCTCGCCGCGCGTGCACCGCGCCAGGCTGCTGATCATCGGGGTCGGGAGCGCCGCCGCCGTCGTGCTGACCGGGCTGCTCATCATCGCCCAGACGCCGAGCGACGGGCCGCCCCCGGCGGGCGCCGCCGCCGCGCCCCGCACCACCGCGCCGCCGGCCACGCCGTCCACGGCCGAGCCGTCCCCGACCCCCGAGCCCAAGAAGACCAAGAAACCCGAGCGGCGGCCCACGACCAGGCCCGCGTCCTCGGGGCGCCCCCGCCTGCTGATCGGCGACTCCGGCTGCCGTTCGGTCGCCGCGGCCGGGCTGGGGGGACGGTGCAGCATCCGGCTCACCGCGCGCGGCGGCACCGTCCGCTGGTCGGTCGCCTCGGTCGGCGGGACGGGCGTGTTCGCCTCCGGCGGCGGCACGCTGTCCGCCGGCGAGTCCACCTCGGTGACCGTGACCGTGCGGCCCTCCATCCGCTGCTACACGCGCGGCGGCGGAAGCGGCAGCGTCGCGTTCTCGCCCGGCGGCCGGGCGAGCGTCACCTACACCTGCTGGCGCGGCTGACCCCGTCCCGGACGCCCGGCGGCTGCTAACGTCGCCGCCCGTGACGAACGTCTACGTAGGGAACGCCGGAGTCGACGCCCCCGGTGACCGGGGGTGGCTGCTGGGCCATTTCAAACCGCCCGGCGACCCCCGGCACAGCGACGACGTCGAGATCAAGTGGGGCACCCACCCGCCCGGCGACCGGCGCGCGCAGTGGGCCACCGGCGAGCGGCGCACCGCCCTGCTGGTGCTCATCAGCGGCCGGTTCCGGGTCGAGCTGCCCGGACGGAGCGTGCTGCTGGGCAAGCAGGGCGACTACGTCGTCTGGGGGCCGGGCGTGGACCATTCCTGGTACGCCGAGGAGGAGTCGGTCGTGCTGACCGTCCGCTGGCCGTCGATCCCCGGCTACGCCGTCCCGGAGCACCTCCTGGACGGCCGGGACGGCGGCGCGGACCGCACGGACGGCACGGACGGCACGGACGGCGGCTGACGGTCAGGTCGTCGCGGGCTCCTCGCGCGCGGGCCCGCCGTCGCCCTCACCGTGCGGGTCCGGGCCGGGATCGGGGTCAGGGTCGTCGCCGACGCCGTCCCTGCCGTCCCTGCCGTCCTTGCCATCCTCGCCGTCCTTGCCGTTGCCGGTCGGGACGACGCGCAACTCGAAGTCGCCGTCGTACAGCTCGTGCCCGGTGATGACGGCCGTCTCGACGGCCTCCTCACCGCGCTCGCCGCGCAGGATCAGCGGGTCGTGGCGCAGGTCCCGCATCAGCGCCACGCACATCCCCACCATCACCAGCATGAACGGCACGGCCACCAGGATCGTGAGGTTCTTCAGGCCGGTCAGCGCCGCGTCACCGCCGCCGCCGACCAGCAGCATGATCGCCGCGACCGCCCCGGTCAGCACGCCCCAGATCACCACCACGACCCGGGTGGGCTCCAGGGTGCCGCGCTGCGACAGCGTCCCCATGACGATCGAAGCGGCGTCCGCGCCGGACACGAAGAAGATCCCCACCAGGATCATCACCAGCAGGCCGGTGACGCCCGCGATCGGGTACTCCCGCAGCACCGCGAACAGCTGCCCCTCCGGGGTGGCGTCGCCGCCGGTCAGGCCCGCGCCCTGCGACTCCAGCCGGGTCGCCGTGCCGCCGAACACCGCGAACCAGACCAGGCTGACCACGCTCGGCACCAGGATCACGCCGCCGACGAACTGGCGGATGGTGCGGCCCCGGCTGATCCGGGCGATGAACAGGCCCACGAACGGCGTCCAGGAGATCCACCAGGCCCAGTAGAACACCGACCAGCTCGACAGCCAGTCGGCGATGTTCTGCCCGGCGGTGGCCTCGGTACGGGCCGCCATCTGCGGCAGGTCCTGCAGGTAGGCGCCGATCGAGGTGGGCAGCAGGTCCAGGATCTGGACGGTCGGGCCGAAGGCGAAGACGAACAGCAGCAGCATCAGCGCCAGCACCATGTTGGTGTTGGACAGCCACTGGATGCCCTTCTCGATGCCGGAGACGGCGGAGGCGACGAACGCCAGCGTCAGCACGACGATGATCAGGACCAGGATGCCCTCGGACACCTCGTCGGTCCATCCGGCGGCCTTCGCGCCGCTGCTGATCTGCAGCGTGCCCAGTCCCAGCGAGGCGGCCGAGCCGAACAGCGTGGCGAAGATCGCCAGGATGTCGATGACCTTGCCGGTGGGGCCGTTGGCGTGCTTCTCACCGATCAGCGGGGTGAACACCGCGCTGATGGTCTGCCGGCGGCCCCGGCGGTAGCAGCTGTAGGCGATGCCCAGGCCGACCACCGCGTAGATCGCCCACGGGTGCAGCGTCCAGTGGAACAGGGTGGTCGCCATCGCGGTCTCGATCTTGTCCGCGGGGTCGGTGTCGTAGGTGCCGGGCGGCGGGTCGGAGTAGTGGGTGAGCGGCTCGTTCACCCCGTAGAACATCAGCCCGATGCCCATGCCGGCGCTGAACATCATCGCGACCCAGGAGATGGTCCGGAACTCCGGCTCCTCCCCCTCCTGCCCCAGCGTGATCCTGCCGTACCGGCTGAACGCCAGCCACAGCGCGAACACCACGAACCCGGAGGCGGCCAGCACGAACGCCCAGCCCAGGTTGTGCATGGTGTTGGTCAGCAGGGAGGTGGAGACCTCCTCCAGCGAGTCGGTCGCCGTGGCGCCCCAGACCACGAAGGCGAGGGTCAGCACCGCCGTCACGCCGAACACGATCCAGTCGGTGCGGGGCGGCAGCACTCCTCTCAGCCCGGCCGACGTGCCCAGGATCTCGCCGCCCTTGCCGTCCGCTTTCACCTGCTCCTCCGGCATGCTCCTCGTCCTTCTGTCTCGTTCTCCCCAACCGGAACGCCGTCCGCACCTCGCGGATGGACCGTTCCAGCCCGGCTCGCCGCGGATCCCCGCGCCACGACCACCTCGTCCCGCACGAAAGACCAAGAAAAAACATCGCAATCAAGTAAACCTAGAGGCCGATTCAAGCGTCATGCAAGATCGCCCGTACGCAGGGTGACGTCCGGCCCCCGCCGAGCCACCCTCGGCGAGGCCGCGTCCGCGCTGCTCAGTCCCCGTACAGGAACCGGACGACCGCCCGCTTGAACTCGGTGAACGCCAGCGACTCGCCCACGAACCCGCCGAGGGCCGCCAGCAGCGCCTGCAGGCCGCCCGGGTAGTCCAGGCAGGTGCGGATGATCTCGTAGGTGTCGGACCGGGCGTTGAACGACCGCGGGATCACGCCGGCGATCCTCAGCGGCAGCGCCGCCACCACCCGTTCGCGCTCCCGCTCCCCCGCCATCTGCGGTATCGCCAGCGCGTAGTCCACCAGCTCGAACAGCACCTCCGGGGGAACGTCGCGGCCCTCGTACAGCCACCCGCCGGCAGGCCCCTCCACCGCGCCGTCCCGGACCTCGGCCGAGCCGTCTCCGACCTCGGCCGGAGCCGTGGCCTCGTCGACGGGGACCACCTCGCCGGCGCCGTTCGCCGCGCCCGCCGGACCGTCCGGCACGGACGGGGGCGCGCCCAGCCCCGGCAGCGTGACCCAGGCGAACCCCTCCAGCTCCTTCACCTTGATCTCGAGCCGCCGGTAGTCCTGCCGGTCGAGCAGCCCCCGGCCCTGCTTGACCACGTCGTCGTAGACCCGCGGCGTCACGATCAGGGCCAGGTCGGCGCCGGACGCGCGCAGCACCTCCTTGAACGGCTCGGCGTCCAGGATCCGGAACGCGTGGTTCAGCGCCGTCCCGACCAGGCCCTCCCCGTCCCAGTGCACCTCACCGGTGTTCACCGCGACCCGCAGCCGGAATCGGACCGCCTCGCTGGAGTAGGCGTTGTGCCGGCGCACCTCGCCGCGCAGCCGGTACGCGACCGAGGTGAGCAGCAGCGCCGTGTCGACGTCCGGCGGCAGGACGACCAGCGCGCCGTCGCCGCGGTCCTCCCGGTAGCAGCCGTCAAGCGAGACGCCCTCCGCGGTGAAGGCCGTCCGCAGCCCGGCGTACAGCCCCGCCCGCACCCGGGCGCGGGCGTCGTCACCGCGCCGCTCGTCGCCGAACGAGGCGATGTCGCAGACGAACTGGGTGCTCTGACCGGACGGACGCCATCCGTCGCTCGTGGATCCCGGCATGTCGGCCCTCGTTCTCGGTTCCTTCGGTTGCCGGCCCCTCACAGGGGCGGGAGTTCGATGTCGCAGTCGAGAAGGTCGCCCCGGGCCGCCGCGCGCACCTCGGGATGGTGCTCGCCGAGCAGCCCCGCCAGCGCGTCGCCGGCCCGTCCCGCCTGGTGGCCGGGGCCGGCCGGGCCGACGCGCCCCCCGCCTGCCGCCCGACCGATGATCTCGAGGTTGTGCGCGCAGGCCAGCGCGTACGGATGGGACGGCCCGTGCCGGGTGCGGAAGCCGTCCAGGGCGCGCTCGGCGGCGTCCCGCGCGGCGCCCAGCTCGCCCAGCAGGTACAGGTCGTGCGCCATTCCGGCGGCTCCGCACAGCGCGTAGTAGTGGTCCGGCCCCGTCGGACCGCCGCCGCGCAGCACCGCCAGCGCGGCCCGGTCAATGTCGAACGCGGCCCGGACGTCGCCGACCGCGCGCAGCAGGATGCCGAGGTCCACGGCGCAGGCGCCGGTGAGCGGATGGTCCTCGCCCAGCGCGCGGCGGCAGCCCGCCAGCGCCTCCTCGGCGAGCACCCGGCCGGGGCCGGGGGAGCCCGCGGCGGCGCGGGCGAGCGCGGCGGTAGCCCGCGCCGCCAGCGTGCTCGGATGGTCGGGGCCGAACCGCCGCAGGTGACCGTCCAGGGCCACCGCCGCCAGGCGGGCCGCGTCGGCGGGACGGCCGGTCTTGCGGAGCGTCCCGGCGTGGGCGGTCTGGGCCCGCAGGACGAGCACGTGGTCGCGGCCGAGGAGTTCGGGGACGCCGTCGAGGGCCGCCTTCTGCACGCGGAGGGCCTCGCCGTACCGGCCGAGGCCGTGCAGGTCCCGGCCGAGGCGGGTCGCGCCTTCGAGGACGGCGCCGTCATCCCCGCCGGCGCGCAGCCTTCCGAGCGTCATCGTGTCCAGGTCGTACGCCTCGTGGAACCTGCCCAGCAGGCACAGGCCGCCGGCCACGGCCCCGGCCGCACGCAGCGTTTCGGGGTGGTCCGGGCCGTAGCGCCGCTCCATCCGCTTCCAGAAGTCCTCGTCGTGCTCGTAGGCCGCCACGAGATCGCCCTCGGAACGCAGCCTCGGCCCGGTGGTGCCGAGGCGCCCGGCCGCGAGCGCGACGCCCGGATCGTCCCGGCCGAGTCGGGCCCGCATCCCCCGCACGAGGTCGTCGCCGGCCGCCGCGGCCTCCTCCGCCCGCCCGAGATTCCGCAGCGCCCGCGTCAGGACGCATGCGGCGTCGAGCATCAGCGCGTCACCGTCGCCGTACCGGGCCCGCCATCGGGCCACGGCTTCGCCCGCCAGCGCCCGGCACGCCTCATGGTCACCCGACAGGAGCAGGAAGCGCGCCTGGTCCACGACGAGCCTGCGGGCCTCCGTGCCCGCGCCGACGGCTCCGGACGGCAGGACATGCGGGGTGATCAGCGCGCGGACCTGCCACGTCGTGCGATCCTCCGGGCCGGACCGGGGCGTCGCGGCGATGAGCATCTCCCGCACGCGGGCCCGGATCCGCGCCCGCGCCGCAGCCGGCAGGCCGTCGCGCAGGACGGCCTGCACGGCGGGGGAGACGCGGAGGCTCCGGGCGTCCGGATCGAGGACGGCGACCTCGCAGCATTCGAGCGTCCGCATCGCGGTGAGCAGGGCGTCCTCGTCCGCCACGATCTCGCCGAGCATGCCGGGCACGCCGAGCATGTCGGCGGGAACCGGGCCGGGGCCCAGCTCGGACCAGAGCGCGAGGAGGTCGGCTGCGACGGGATGGCGCGCGCGGAGCCCGTCAAGGGTGGCCGCCAACGCGGCGGCGTACGGATCGAGTTCGGGACGGGCGCGCGCCCGCTCGTCGAGGAGCCGCACATGGTCCTCCACATCGCCGCTCGCTCCGTGCTCGGCGGCCACCGACAGCCAGACGGCCGCCTGGACCAGGGCGCCCGGAAGGTCGCCGCAGCGTTCGGCCAGGCGGCCCGCCTCGGCCGCCGTCAGGCTCGGCACACCGTGCCTGAGCAGGGCGACGCTCTCAGAGCGCGCGAGGGCGCCCACCTCGATGCCCGCGGCCACCCGCGCCCACCCGCGATCGCCTGACGTGACCAGGACATCGCCCGGGGAGTCCTCCGCGGCCGTGCCCCCCGGGTCGGACGGCATCAGAGGCGCGAGATCGGCGGGGCCGCAGGCGCCGTCGTACACCAGCAGCCAGCGCCCTCCCGGCAACCCGCCGCGCAGCACCCGCAGGACGTTGGCGACGGTCACCGCGAGGTCGTCGCTCAACGGCGTGCCCAGCCGCCGCGCCAGCTCGCCCAGCGAAACCCGCACCGATCTGGTGTCGGCCGCCGGTATCCACCACACCAGGTCGTACTCCTGGAGACGCGCCCGGGCCAACTCGACCGCGAGGCCCGTCCTACCCGTGCCGGCCGCCGGGCCGCCCTCCTCCGGCAGCAGGACGGCGACACCGGTGTCACGCAGCGCCGCCCGCACCCGTGCCATGAGGTCGTCCCGGCGCTGGAAGCGCGGACTGCGCGGCGGCACGTCACCGAGGACCGACGGGCCCTCGCGCTCGGCGGGCGCCCGCGGCTCCTGCCGCCGCGCGGACCCGTTCTCGTCGTCCCCCGAGAGGCCGTGCGCCTGCTGCGCGGCGGCGGCCGCGGTCAGGCGCCGGGCGACCGCCCCGTAACTCCCGCCGAGGCGGGCCAGCACACGCGCCGCCACCTGCGCGAACGGCTGATCGGGCGGGAGGACGTCCGCGCCCTCCCGGACGGCCGCCAGCAGCGCCGGGAAGTCGAGCGAGGACCCGAGCCTGTCCCGGACCGTCCCCCAGACCTCCCGGAGCACGAGCAGCGCCTCGTCCCGGCGCAGCCCGCCGAGCAGCACGTCCCGGACCCCGTCATGGAACTCGTACGCGACCCCGGAGTGGCCGGCGGGCTCGCCGTCCGCCACGCGCATCAGCCCGCCCAGGAACACCTCCGCCAGATGCGCGGGCGTCGAACCGGGCAGCATCGCCCGCTGCACGAGCCGCATCACCGGCAGCCGCAGCGGCGCCGCCGCCAGGTAACCGGCCAGCTCGAACGCCTCCGGCGACGCCGACGCGCGGAACCGCAGGACCCGCTCCAGCGCGCCGGGCTCCTCCCCGGCGTCCGCGTCCGGCGGTGGCGGCGGACGCTCGGCGACGGGACGGCCCGTGAACAGCGCCTCCCCCGCGATCTCCCGTCCCGAACCGGCGATCATGGCGGCCCAGGGCGCCAGCCAGCGCCGGTCCAGCTCCAGCACCGGCACCGCCACCCCGGGCGGGACCGCCGCGCCCCCCGCCCGGTCCCGCGTCCGCACCGCCAGCCGGATGTTCGCCGCGCCGGGCGCGGGCGCCCGCAGGAACACCTGCTCGGTCGCGGCGGCGCAGCGGCGCCAGAGCCGCTGCGGAAGCGGCTGGACGACGGCGACCGCGCCCGCCCGCCCCCACCGTTCCAGCAGCGCGGCGGCACGGCCGTCCTGCCAGGCGGCCCCGATGCAGTCGCTCACGACCAGGACGACCCGGCGCCCCTCGGCACCGGGCGGCCCCTCCGGCTCGGTGATCCCGTCGGTGTCCAGGTAGCGGATCCGCACGTCCCGGAACGCCCCGAGCCGCTCCAGCAGGAGCCGCAGCTCGTCGGCCGTGTGCCGCCACACCGTCATGGACGCCGCCACGTCCACCACCAGGACCAAGTCGAACCGGCGCTCCACGGCCGGGTCCAGTTGCGGGTCCCAGATGCCGCTCTCGGCGAGCCGCCTGGCGGTGCGCTCCTCGTTCAGGCGGCCCGGCAGCGGGGCCGGGGTCTCCAGCCGCAGCGGCCGCAGCGCCCGCGCGAGCTTCAGCGTGTGCGGCAGCGCGGGGAGCGTGGGGGAGCGGACGGGATAGGCGGCCGCGGCGTCATCGCCGGTCAGGCCACCGGGCAGGTAGAGCCCCGCCTGCGGGACGGGCCCGCCCGCATCCCCCAGGCCGCCCGAGCCGCTCGCGCTGGACGGGCCGGACGGGCCGCCGGCGCCTGGGCCTGCCGCACCGTTCCCGGCCCCGATGGCCGTTCCGGCCGCCGCCGGCACCCCGTGCGCCAGGCCGTTCGACTCCAGGCCGGACTCCGCCGCGTCTTCCCGCACCACCCCGTTCCCCGGCGCGAACTCCACCAGATCCGCGCCGTACCGCACTCCCGTCCCGGCGCCGCCGGCCTCCGCGCCCGCCCCGTTCCCGCCTCCCGGACGGCCGTCCGGCGGATCGAGGAACCGCGCCAGCCACAGCGCGTCCGCCAGTTCCTCCGCCGACGGCTCGGGCTCCATCGCCGCCAGCGCCTCGACCAGCCGCTCGATCATCACGGTTCCCTGAGGTTCAGCGGCCGCATGATCTCGTCCATCAGGTCCGCCCAGCCGGTATCGGGCGGCAGCGAGCGGGCCAGGAAGACCGCGTTCAGCAACTGGTCGGTGGCCAGGTCGGCCAGCTCGCGGCGGGCCATGAACCGGCGGATCAGCTCGTCGGCGGCGGAGTGCTCGTCCGGGCTGAAGTGGGCGTCCACGATGTCGGCGAGCTGGGCGGCGGTCGGCGGCTCGATCACCACCCGCAGGCAGCGGCGCAGGAACGCGGGCGGGAACTCGCGCTCCCCGTTGCTGGTGATGATGATGATCGGGAAGTCCGAGCAGCTCACCGCGCCGCGGACGATCGTCGCCCGGCCGCCCTGGTCGGCGGTCATCACCTCCACCGGCGGGGCGTCGTCGGGCAGCCGCTCCAGCTCGGGAATGCCGAACCTGCCCTCCTCCAGCACGTTCAGCAGGTCGTTGGGCAGGTCGATGTCGCACTTGTCCAGCTCGTCGATCAGCAGCACGCGGGGACGGCTCCCCGGGAGCAGCGCGGTGCCGAGCGGCCCCAGGCGGATGTACCGGCCGATGGCGGGCAGATCGTCGTCCTCCCGCGGCTGCCCTTCCGGGAAGGCGTTCCAGCCCCGGCGCAGGCCGGCGTCCTGCAACCGCGCGATCGCGTCGTAGTCGTACAGGCCCTGCTGCAACGTCGTACGGCTGTTGATCGGCCAGCGCAGCACCGGCTCCAGCCCCAGCTCGTAGGCGATGTTGAACGCCAAAGTGGTCTTGCCCGAGCCCGGCTTCCCCGTCACCAGCAGCGGGCGCCGCAGATGCAGGGCGGCGTTCACCCGGTCCACGATCCGCTCGTCGACGCGGTAGGCGACGGCCCGCTCCCGGTCGCCCAGCCGTCCCGCCGCGACCGAACCGGCCGGGCCGAACCGCCGCCACGGCGGGGGCGGCGGCAGCCGGTCGATCCCGTCGTGCGGCGCGCCGCCGCCGCGGAAGATGCGGAAACCGCCGTTGCGGCCCTGCGATGCGGGGTCGGAAATCGCCATGCGGCCCTCCGGGGGCGGTCGAGGTGGTCCGGTCACGCCGGTGGTCTGAGCGGTTCGTAGTCCTCGGGATACCGGTCGGCGTCGTCGAAGAGCAGGGCCAGATGCAGGCCGAGATGCTCCGCGCCCGCCGCGTCCGTCCCGGCGCCGCCGGAGCCGGGGGCTCCGGCGGCACCGACCGCGACGGCCTCCTGCCCGGCCATGGCCTCCGCCCTGACCTCGGCCCCCTGGGACAGCACCGCCTCGCGGCGCAGCTCCCGCACCTTCCGGGGCAGGGACGGCAGATCGGAGCCGAACAGCGCGCGGACCTCGTCGGCGAAGCGGGCGGCCCCCCTGCCGTCCCGGCACCACGCGACGATCGGCACGCCCGCCTGAAGGGCGACCCAGAGCTCGTCGAGTCCGGCGTCACCGGCGCGCGGCGGGAACGCCATCGCCAGCCCGGCCGAGGACGGCTCCGACAGCAGCGTGAACAGGCGCTCGTCGTCGTACCCGCCCGGCTCGGCGATCCGGTGGACGGTCGCGCCCGCGGGATCGTCCCGCAGCCGCCGCCACTTCAGCCGCCAGCTGTGCCACGGCGCCCCGCCCCGCAGCCGGTCCATGCTGCGCATGACGACCGGATACTCGACGCCGAGCCGGCGCCGCACCCCCGCGATCGTGATCTTGAACTGGTCGAAGGGGAGGTCGAGCAGCTCGCGCGGCAGCACGAACTCGATGGTCAGCTCCGGGTTCTCCCGCGCCACCACCGTGCTGTCGCGCGCCAGCAGCGTCTCGACCAGGGCGGGCAGCCCCTCGGGCGGCAGCGGCTCCCGGTCGCAGCGCAGCATGATGGCGCGCCGGCCGGCGGGCTGGAGCCACGCGGTGACCTCGTAGCGGTGCGGGTCGGCCCCGTCCGGACGGCACTCGATCACCAGGTGGGCGTCGCCGTCGGGCCCGCCCGGCGGCAGCGCGGCGGGCTCCTGGATCCGGGGGAGCCGCCGGAGCCGCTCCGCGGACAGCCCGGACCGCTCGGCGAACCGGATCGTCCACTCCCCGAACGCGGTGGCCGTGGCCCCCTTCGCGTACCCGGCGAGGTGGTGCACGAAGACGAGCAGCGGGGCCACCCCGTCCGTGCGCAGCGGCACCTCCTCCAGCCGCTCGACGATGTCCCGGAGGTCGCGGACGTCCAGCCCCAGCGGCGGCCCGACCGGCCCGACGGCGTGCTGGTAGAGCAGCGGCAGCGCGGCGATCTGGAACGCGTCCAGCCCCTGCTGCTCCAGGGCCCGGACGAGCTGGTTCAGCTCCTGCCGCTCGTCGGCGGCCAGCAGCGGCTCGGGCAGCAGTTCCTCGACGAGCGCGCGGAGGGCGCGCATCGGGAGGCTGCCGCGGTGGAAGGTCTCGACGGCGTCGAGCAGCATGTGGACGCCGCCGGGACAGTCCAGGCAGGCGTCGACGAGCCCCCACACGTCGAGCTGGGCCCGCTCGTGCCGTTCCAGGCGCAGCCCGTGCCCCAGATAGCGTTCGAGCACCGAGATGCAGGTGTCACGGGTGCTGCGCAGCTGCATGCTGTCGAGCCGCAGGAATGCGTCGACCAGCCGCCGCTGATCCTGGACGCCCAGTGCCCTGGCCCTCATTCCATGCTCCGAACACTCCGTCCGCAGGCATGCAGAAATCACCGTCCCACTGGTGGCACTTAGCGTACCGCCAAAACTGATCATGATGAAGGGACGAAGATCGCCGCCGCGGCCCGACCCGTCACTGACTCATTGAGTCATGCGAGGCAGACCCAAGTGATGTCTCATGACACAAATCGGCGGCGGTCCGGGACAAGACCGGCTGCGGCCCGAACGGCCGCACCGGCGCCTTGCGCCTCGGAAAACACCCACGCACCTTCAGGCACAGTGAGCACATCAGCGCCCACCCGCCGGAGACCATTTCGGCCAGGCGCCCTCTCTTCGGAGGGAACGCCGCAACGGAGACCGAGACGGCCATCACCGCCATCACCAGGGTGACGAGCATCGCGGTGGCGTGCGGCGCCAGCTCGGCGATGATGTAACCGCCGCTCAGCGCCCCGAGCGGAATCGCCCCGCCGGTCAGGAACCGGGCGATCCCAGTGATCTTGCCTTGGAGTTCGGGCGGCACGTGAACCCCCTTGTGCACTTCCAGGGCGACGTTCACGTGCGCGCCCATGAAGCTGCAACTGCCCCAGGCCACCAATCCCACCAGCGGATGGCCGGCGACCGCGACGACCAAGACCAGAACCAGCCAACTCCAGACGCACCACATGACGATTTTCTTCGGCCCCGCACGGCGCAGCGCGCGCGGCGCGGCGAAGGCGCCCAGCAACCCCCCGATGCCCGACGCCGACAGAAAGAGACCGGTCAGGGAGCTGGAAATGCCGCGCTCCTGGGCGGAGACGATGAGCAGCAGCACCACCGACTGGAAGAAGAAATTGGCCACCGCGCAGACGACCAGGACCGTGCACAGGAATCTGTCCTTGGCCAGTAATTCGCGACTGCTCCGGGCGATCGGCTCCGCTTTCTGTAAACCGAGCGACGCCGCCACCGGGACCACCGTCGGCCCGCGGCCGACACGGCGGCCGTTCTTTCCCGGCTCCATCTTCCGCATCAGGTGGAACGAGAAAAGGGCCGTGACCGCGTCCATCAGATAGGGCAGAAACGGCCAGACACCGAAAAGGAAACCACCGACGGGACGGCCCGCGACCTGTGCCACATGGTGGCGCGCCTCATGCCGCGCCAGCGCCGATTCACGCCCTCTCGCCCGTCCCCCTTCGGCGTCCGGCGAATCCGTGTCGCCGCCGGAGTACACCAGATCTCGCACCGCGGCGTTCTCGGCGATGCCGTAGAAGACCGCGCACGTACCCGCCGCGACCACGGCGGGGAGCAGCAGCCAGGGCGGCCCGCCCACGGTCATCAGCCCGCCCACGAACAGGACTCCGGCCGCCATTCGGACAAGCTGGCTGACCTGCATGATCCTGCGACGGTCCGCACGGTCGGCCAGCCAGCCCGCGGGTAGATGGAACAGCAGCCCCGGAAGCGCGCCCGCCGCCGTGGCCCAGCCGGCCGAGATCGGGGAACCGCCCAGCGACAGCGCCAGGAGCGGGGTGGCGGTGCTGGCCCCGACCGCCCCGAGCTGCGAGACCGCGGACCCGGTCCACAGCAGCCTGAAGTCGCGTTCCCAGATATGGCGTGACATTTATTCCGCTTGCCAGGAGAAGATTATCCCCTGCCATTCTTCAAATCCAAGGGCAATGCCCGCACTAAACGCGGTAACATCTTGAGCCATACATCGACAGCCTCCCACCACGACGATCAATCCCCAGTTAAAGAAGGAAAAATGAGTGGCCGCGAAGGATACCGCCCGCTCATACCGGCCGGGACGTGCGCGACCTGGGCAGCACTGGCAAGTGGCACGTTATACGACGGGGACCGCACTTCTCCGGCGGATGCCGGATTCCGTTCGGGAGGACACGGCATACCACTCAGCGCGCCGCGCTCACCACCACCCGTGATCGCAAGTGACCGTATCCCTCGCCGTATCGGCCGCACTTGGCGGATCTTCCGCGGGTCTTCCGCGGGCACGCACTCCCCCTGCCCGCTTCCACCGCCTTTATGACCCGAATGCGAGAATCTCGATGATCGTGCTAATCGGGCGGACGGTGGATCATTCCTGGGCGAGCGATCCCGCGTCCCTGAGCAGCCGCGCCCGGTCCCGCAGATGGGCGGGAAGCGGCGGATGACCGGCCTTCATGGCCTGGGCCGCGAACACGGCCGCGTCCTCCTGCCCGAGCAGCCCGCGCACCCGTGCGATACGCAGCAGCACCGGCCCGCTCTCCGCGGCCTCACCGAGGATCTCGGCCGGATCCAGCCACTCCCGCACCCCGATGCCATCGTTCTCCCCGACGGCCTCGGCAGCCTCGGGGGGCTCGGGGGCCTCGGTGCGATCCCGCGGAGCCGCGTGATCGTCCGCTTCCGCCCTCTGGTTCGCGGCGGCACCGCCCTCCGGATCCCCCCGTGCCACCCCCGACCGCGGCGCCCGGACGGACCCCGCCGCCGCACCGGCCCGGCTGCGCTCGGTCTCCGCGAGGATCCAGGCGGCGCGGGTGGACGGCCGGTCCAGATGATCGATCCGGCGGAGATCGCGCCAGCCCGGATCGATCTGGCCCAGATCGATCAGCATCTCCCCCCGCGCGCGCAGCGCCTCAGGGGTGTCGCCCTCGCGGGCCAGCACGGTGTCCAGCACGGCCAGCGCCGCCGTCGGCTGACCGGCCCCCCACAGCGCCTGCGCGAGCGCGATCTGCACGACCAGATCGTTGGGCAGCCGGCTGGCGGCCGTCCGCAGTTCGCGAACGGCGTCGGCCGCGCTCCCGTCCATCAGCAACCGCCCCAGCGCGGCCAGCAGAAGGCCGACGGCCCTGCCGTCCTGCAGCACCTCGAAGATGCTCACCGCACTGCGGTAGTGCTCGACGGCGAGGTCGGCCAGCCCGCGCTCCCGGGCGATGTTGCCCAGCAGGTGCTCGGCCTCGGCCCGCAGTCGCAGCCCGTCGGCGCCGCAGGCCCGGATCACCGCCTCCGCGCCGTACCATGCCTGGCTGAGATCGCCCACGCAGAGCGCGCGCTCGGCCGCCCGCAACCGCTCGGGCGGTTCGGGCCTCCGGACGGGCCCGGACCGCTCGTCCAGCGGCTGCACCGGCTCGATCATCCGCGGATGGTGCAGCTCGTACGTCCGGACGCCGGCCCGCACGCTCGCTCTCACCAGGTGCTCGTCCTCCAGCGCCCGCAGGACGGCGGCCGGCAGCCCCGCATCGAGCCGGTCCTCGGTGACCCCGCCGCCGCTGCCACGATCGGCGAAGGTGGTACGGAACCACGAGACCAGCTTTCCCAGGGAGACGTTGCGGTCGGTCGCCACCGTGGCCAGCGCCTGGCCGCAGAACTCGCCGAGCACCTCGTCCACGTCGGACGCCAGGCGCTCGGGAAGGGTCCCGGTGTCGAACGCGGTGGGGAGCGCGGGTCCCGCCCACAGCCGGGCGCACACCAGTTGCAGCAGGGCCGGCGCCACGGTCGGGATCCGCCGGTCCGACGCCGACCAGGGCGTCCGGACCGTGCGGAGCTCGTCGACCAGCGACTCCGCGACCTCCCGGCCCGGCTCCTTGCCCGTGCCGGTGAGGGGCCTGTGGACGGCCTGCACCGCCGCGTCCCGGTCGAAGGCGTGCAGCGGATAGTCCGTGCAGGCGCCCTCGCCCAGCCGCTCACCGAACGCCAGCAGGTCGTCGAGATACTCATCCCGCCCGGCCAGCAGCAGCCGCAGGTTCGGCTCGGCGGTCAGCGCCTCCTCGAGCTGGTCGAGGAAGCGCCGGCGCTGCCCCTCGTGCGGCATCGGCCGCCGGAACAGCAGCTCGGCCTGGTCGATCACCGCGAACGTGCGCACCGGCGCGCCGAACCTGTCCTTGCTGCCGTGCCTGCGGAGGGAGTTCAGGACCGACAGCCCGGCGACGCGCACCGGGGACTCGTCCGGGTACCACGACGACAGCAGCGCGAGGGTGAACAGGTTCTGCTCGGGGAACGCCGCGGCCGGGAAGACGTTCCGGCGCCAGATCTGCCCCAGCGGCAGGACGTGCATCCCCTGGGCGCGCAGCCGCGGCACCACGCCCGCGCACACCAGCGACGTCTTGCCCACCCCGGCGCCGCCGTGCAGTACCGTCAGCCGGCGCTTCTGCCAGAGCTCGGACAGTTCCTCGATTTCCCGGTCCCGTCCGAAGAAGATACGGTCGTCGCCGATGCCGAAGGGACGCGTTCCGACATAGGGAGGCGAACCCTCGGCCACGGAATCGGTGAGCACCGGACGACCTCCGCACGGGACCTCCGCGGACGGCTGCGATGTCCACGGAGATGCTGGTCCGACCAGAGTAATACGCCCCGGCCCGGCCTTATCGCCTAATCGGTCATCGGCTCGGAGCGCGAAATGGCGATCATGCCCGGTCGGCGATCAGGCCCGTGGTCCGATCCGCCCGGGGCGGGGAGAACGGCGCACCGTCGGGCCATTCTCCCGCGCAGGTCAGAAACCGATGAGGTCGTTGTTGAAACCGCCGCCCAGCGGACCCCGACCCGGCCGTGCCGGGTCCTTCATCTCGATCAGCGCGTTGACCAGGACCGATTCGGAAAGCGGGGTCAGTTGCGCGAGCGAGAGTCCGGAGGTGTCGATGGTCTCGAGGTCGGCGTGCGGCTCGAGGTTCCGCTCTGCCATGCGCTCTCCCTGGGAGAAAAGGTGACCACGTGCGGCGCCGTCACCCCGCCTCCGGGATCCGCCGGGTCGGCCGGGTACGCGGCGTGGACGGGCCGTGCCGCCCGCGGTGATTGTTCCACCAAAGATTACCGGCGTCCATCCCCGTTAAGGTTCGCACAGAACGATAATTAAAGCCGAACCTTATTCCCCGGAACCAGAATACCCGTGTCACGTGACACATTAGCCAATCCTTTTCCCCGATCCCCGCCTACAGCGGACTTGTCTGGAAGGTAAGGGTTACGGAAAATTGCAGAAGTCATGACCGTACCGACGCGGAGGTGGCTCGGATGACCAACCCACGCCCGGATGCGACGCGACCGGCGGGACGTGTTCCCGAGGTGTGGGGGAGGATCCCACCGCGCAACAAGAACTTCACCGGACGGAAAGAACTACTCGGTCAACTGCGCGACGGCATCGCCGGCCAGGTCACGGCGGTCGTGCCGCACGCGCTCCATGGACTCGGTGGCGTCGGCAAGACCCAGATGGCCGTGGAGTACGCCTACCGGTTCCGCACCGAGTACGACGTCGTCTGGTGGATCCCCGCCGACCAGCCCGTGCTGGTGCGGTCCTCGCTGGCCAGCCTGGCCCCGTCCCTCGGGCTGCCGCCGCCGACCGCCAGCGGCATCGAAGACGCCGCCAAGGCGGTGCTCGAGGCCCTGCGGCGCGGCGACCCGTACGACCGCTGGTTGCTCATCTTCGACAACGCCGACCAGCCCGAGGATCTGAGCGACATCATCCCGCACGGCCCCGGGCACGTGTTGATCACCTCCCGTAACCACCGGTGGGAGGGCGTCGTGGACACCGTCGCAGTGGACGTGTTCCGGCGCGAGGAGAGCCTGGAGTTCCTGCAGAAGCGGGTCCCGAGGACGATCACCGACGATGACGCCGACCGGCTCGCGCACGAACTGGGCGACCTGCCGCTCGCGCTCGAACAGGCCGGCGCGCTGCAGGCCGAGACCGGCATGAGCGTGTCGGAGTACCTCCGGCTGCTCGCCGAGCGCACCAGCCAGCTGCTGGCGGAGGGCAAGCCCAGCGAGTACCCGGTGTCGATGACCGCCGCCTGGGGCCTGTCGGTGGCCAGCCTCAACGACAAACTCCCCGAGGCCGTCGCGCTGCTCCGCTGCTGCGCCTTCTTCGGCCCCGAGCCGATCCCCCGGGACGTCTTCAGCCAGCCGCGCCTCAAACTCGGGGAGCCGCTGGCCGGGTTGGTCCGCGATCCCATCCTGCTCAGCAGGGTGATCGGAGAGCTGGGCCGGTACGCCCTGGCACGGCTGGACACCCCCAACCGCACCATCCAGGTCCACCGGCTCATCCAGGCCCTGCTGCGCGAGGAACTGCACACGGCCGAGCAGCAGCGGCTGCGCGACGAGGTGCACGTGCTGCTGTCCGGTTACGCCCCCAGCGACCCCAACCAGCCCGGCAGCTGGAAGCGCTACTCCGAGCTGCTGGGGCACATCGTCCCCGCCGATGTGGGCCTCAGCCAGGCGGAGGGAGCCCGCCGGCTCTCCATCGACATCGTGCGGTACCTGTACGCGTCTGGTGACTTCGAGTCGGCCCGTGACCATGCGGAGAGCTTCCTCCCCACGTGGATCGCCGACTCGGGCGAAGAACACCCGGACGTCCTCGAACTGCGCATGGAGCAGGCCAACATCCTGCGGGACCTGGGCGACTACGAGGCCTCGTCCAATCTCAACCTCAGCACCCTGGAGGTGGCCGAGAAGACCCTCGGTCCCGATGATGAGCTGACACTGCGCTTCCTGCGCGGTGAGGGCGCCGACCTTCGTGCCCTCGGCGAGTTCCAGCGCGCACTCGAACGCGACGAGGAGTTGCTGCGCCGCTACGAGGGCAAGTTCGGCGAGATCGACATGAGGACCATCCGGACGGCGAACAACGTGGCGCTGGACTATGGGCTCAGCAGCTCCTACGTCCGCTCCAAGGAAGTGCTGGAAGGCGCGTACCAGTCCTGTCTCGCCCTGGAGGCGAACAACCTCGACAAGCTGACCCACATCGCCATCTGGAGCGGGCTGGCCCGCGCCGTCCGGCTGTGCGGCGACTACTCGGAGGCCTGTGACCTGGGCGAGGACGCCTACGCCTACAGCCTCGAGGAGATCGGCGTGGAGCACGTCCGGACGCTGCGCACGGGCAAGGACCTGTCCATCGCATGGCGTCGCATGGGAGACCTCGACCGTGCGTCAGAGCTGGCGGACGAGGTCCACACCCGATGCGTCCGGCAGTTCGACCTTGACCATCCCGACACCCTCGCCGCCGCGATGTGCCTGGCCAATCTTCTGCGCACCCGTGGCGACAGTTCCAAAGCCCTGGACCTCGCGGCGGACACGGTGCGCCGTTACCCCAAGGTCTACGGGCCCACGCACCCGTACAACTACGGCTGCATGGGGAACCTCGCCATCATGCACCGGGTCATGGACGACCCGCAGTCCGCGCGTGAACTCAACGAGCAGGCCTTGGCCGGTCTGGAGAGCAAGCTGGGCCGCGACCACCACTACTCGTTGACCGTGGCCACCAACCTCGCCAGCGACCTGGCCGCACTGGGCGACTACGACAACGCAAGCCGCCTGGGGCGCGGCACCTTGCGGCGCCTGCGGGCGGTCCTGGGCCAGAACCACCCCATGGCCCTTTCCTGCGCCGCCAACCTGAGCGCCGACCTGAAAGCGCTGGGGGAGGAAGAGGAGGCGGCGGCTCTCTTCGAGGAGACCAAGGACGCCTACGAGCGCACCCTGGGTCTCGAACACCCCGACGCCAAGGTCTTCCTGGAGGGACGTCACCTCGACGCCGACTTCGACCCGCCGCCCATCTGATCCGTCCTAGGAGGCGGGGGCCGCCTGCTGCAACGCCTTGACGTCGGCCGACAGGACCTCGTGCACATACGTGATCAGGCGGTACAGGTCATTGCAGTACACCGAGGGGTTCAGGAAGCCGCGTCCTGAACGGTAGCGGTGCACGTAGTGCCCGGCACCGCACACGTTTCTGATGCGGCACTCGAGGCAGTGGGGCGCGAGCGCGCGGGCCCCGATCTGGCGTGCCACGATCGGGGGCAGCATCAGGGCCGTGTCGAAGGAGTCGCGGGACACGTGCAGCGGTGTGCCGGCCGCGCCCTCGAACGTGGACTTGAGCGAGTCGACCTGCTCGATCTGCCCGTTGGTCTCCACGACCACCAGTGAGACCGGCGCCAGCCCGACCGCCTCGGCGACCGAGCGCCGGCCCAGCAGCAGCCGGATGATCTCGTCGAACATCCGGACGCGGGTCTCGCGCACCTTCGCCCCGTACCAGCGGTCGAACACGCCGACGAGCCACTCTCCGTAGGGCGCCGTCTGGTCGGCGGGGCGTCCCGGGGGCGGTTCGTCCCAGTTGCCGTGCGGGAGGAGGAAGTCGACGGCCGGGGGCTCGAATTCCAGGAGGGCCTCGTACGTCCGCACCGGATCGTTGCGCAGGTCGATCGTGCTCAGCAGGCCGCTGAACAGGCGCTTGTACGGCGGTTCCGTCAGCGCTTGGATTCCCGCCCTGACGTCCTGGAAGCTGCCCCGTCCGTCGGCGCGGCGCCGGTGGAGGTCGTGGCCTTCCTCGTCACCGTCCATGCTGACCCCGACGGCGATGTCCAGTTGGTCGAACAGGTCGAGGAAGTAGGGGTTGAGGAGCACCCCGTTGGTCTGCACGTGGAGGCCCACCTCGATGCCGGGCATGGCCTCGCGGAGCCGTGTCGCGGTGTAGCGCAGGTGCTCCACACCTGCCAGCAGCGGCTCGCCTCCGTGCAGGACCACGTCCACCTTGCTCAGGAGGTTCGACTCGGCGTGCTCGGCGATCCTGCGCGCGACCTGGTCGACGATGGGACGGCTCATCCGCCGGGGCTGGCGGCGCCACCCCTGGTCCGCCATCTCGTACATGTAGCAGTAGTCGCACGCCAGGTTGCAGCGGCTGTGCACCTTGACGATGAACTCGCGGAACGGGGTGGGGCGCCAGCCCTCCTCCAGAAGGCTTCGCACGTCAAGGGTGTCCGGCCATTCCGGGGAAGGTGGGGACGCGAGCAACTCGACATCGATGGCCACGCCGATACGACCTCCCGGGTGAGATCCGAGCGCGGCACTGCGCCCTATTTGTCCGCTTATGGTGCAGACTCAAGATCACTAAACCCGATCATTGGTGATCGCCCACCGCTCGTGATCCCGCCACACCCCTTCGATCCTGATCAGTTTCGGCGAGAACCCCTCCCGCCGCAGCCCCACCTTGGCCGCCAGCCGCAGCGACGCGGTGTTGCCCGGCTGGATGTCGGCCTCCAGCCGGTGCAGCCCCAGCCGCTCGAACCCGTGCCGCACCGCCAGCCCGACGCCCTCGGTCATGTAGCCGCGCCCCTCGTGCGGCGTGAACGCGCCGTACCCCAGCACGCCCTTCTCGTACGAGCCGCGCTCGATCCGGCTGATGCTGACGAACCCCACGATCGCCCCCGTGCTCCGCAGGCAGACGACGAACCCCACGGCCGTGACCTGGTCGAACCGGGCCAGGTACTCCTCGAACCCCGGTTCCGTGGTCGGCACCCACACCCAGGGATGGTGCAGCCTCCCGCTGGCCCGCGCCAGGCGGATGAACTCGTCCCTGTCGTCGGCCGAGGTGCGGCGCAGCACCACCTGACCGGCGCCCCCGGCGCCCATCTGCCGCCCGTGTTCCATTCGCCCAGTATCGCCCGGCCCACAGGTCGAAAACCGCCGGCCCGTCCCGCGATCATTGGTCACACCGGCGACGGAGGGAGGCCGCATGGGCGCGTGGAACGTGGGGCCGTTCGACAACGACGCGGCTGGGGACGCGCTCGACGAGATCGAAGCGGCCGCGCCCGCCCATCGCCTCCCCCTGATCCGCCGCAAGCTCTCGAAGGTCGCCGGCGCCACGGGACGGCTCGATGCCGGCGACACCGACGAAGCCCTGGCCGTGGCCGCCCTCGTGGCCGCCCTCGTGGCCGCCGCCACCGGCCGGAGCGAAGCCCTTCACCCGGACGCGGCGGAGTTCCTGGCGAGCCACCCGATCAAGCCCGACGCCGAGACCCGCGCGCTCGCCCTGCGGACGATCGACCGCGCGCTGCTCCCCGACGGCAACGAATGGCACGAGTTGTGGGTGCTGTCCAACGGCCTCGACGAGGCGCGGCTGGCGCTCCGGCCCTTCCGCGACGCGCTCGCGAACTCCCTGGCCCCTTGATCTCAAGCCTTCCGCACGTGCTCGGCCAGGAAGTCCTCCCACGTCCGCACGCCCAGGTCGGCGCCTTCGAGGGTCAGGTTGTCGCCGGCGGAACGGCTCGCCTTCGTGCTGCACGACATGTTCGCCGTGCCCTTCGACGAGATCGGTCCGATGATCGAGCGGTCCCCGGCCGCGGCGAGGCAGCTCGCGAGCCGCGCCCGCCGCCGCGTCAAGGGAGGCGCTCCCGCGCCCGGGGTCCACGCTGGAACCCGAAACCCGATACCCACAGACCGCCCGGCGCTGCTATCAAGATCTGGCCGGCCCCCGTCCCCGGCACGGAGGACCATGACCGACCTCGACAGCACGACCGTCGACGCCGCCGAACTGCTCGCGACGGCGCTCCGGCACCTGAACGACCACGACACGCGGCGGCCCATCGCGGAGATCCCCACGCTGGACGAGGCGGCCTCGCGGCCGTTCCGGCCGTTCCCGGCACTGGCGATCGCCATGGCGTCCCACGTCCTCGCCGCCTGGGAGGTCCGGACGTTCCGCGTCGAGCGCGGTGACCACGGCGACCGGATCCGCTACTTCACCGCCGTCGGCGCCGACCCCCTGCGTCCCTTCCGCGCGTGCACGGTGTTCGTCCCCGACCTGGGGACGCAACGGGTGGTCGAAATGTGCGGACATGCCTTCTGCCCGAACATCGCCCCGGCAGGCCCCGGGAGCCGCTGCCGGGAACATCTCCGGGACCCGGCACCCGAGGATCCGCTCCACTGGCTCCGGCTGGCCGCGGACGCCGCCAGGGCGGCGGAACGCGATCGCGGCGAACGTACGGAAACGGAGAACCTGGCCCTGGCGTCCGCCCGCCTGGGGCTCCCCCTGCGCGAGATCTGCCGGGCGACGCTGCTCGACGAGTGGACGGTGGAGGCCCTGGCGGACGAGCCCACGCCGCCGCCGGACGACGTCGACGACTCCGACGATCCCGATCGATGGCCGCTCGTCCTCACCCCGGACCGGGACCTCACCGCCGCCGACACCCTCCGGATCTACGTCCTCGACGACGGCCGCCACGCACCCGCCGACCTGCCCCCGGAGACCGTGCTCGCCCGGGGAGGCGAGTTCTACGTCTACTTCCACGCCCGCGAACGCGGGCCGCTCATCGTGGCCGGTGAGGACCGGCGCTTCTTCAGGCTGGAGTGGTGGCAGGTCCAAGACCATCTTCCACAGCACCGCCTGGCCCGCCGGGCCGACGAACGCAGGCGAGAACTGTACGAGCCCCCGGACCCCTGGGAAGAGTACTGACCGGCCGACGGGACACCTAGGCCGCGATCACGCACCCTGATCTTCCGGTGGTGGGAGGTAGGGCCGGAAATGGTCGGCGACGATGTCGGCGATGGCCTCGGCGCCGCGGGTTCCGTCGACCTCGATGACGCGGATGCCGAGGCGCCGTGCGGAGCGGACGGCGTCCTCGGCGACGAGACGGTCCCGTTCGAGCCGGTTGCGCTGGGCCCGCGCGGGGTCGCTGACGTCGTGCCCGATGGCGGCGGCCCGGTCGAGCGCGCGCACTTGCCGGGCGCGGAACGCCTCGGTGGGCACCATGACGACCATCTGCCGGAGCGAGCCGATGACGGGTGCCACCAGTTCGGGACGAAGCCCCCAGCCTTCGGCGATGATCGGACGCCCGGAGACGAGAGCGCGCAGGTCGTCCAGGGCCCATCCAAAGCGGACGGGGAAGCCCGCCAGCGTTTCCGCGGCCATGTCCTGCGGCGCGGCGTCCACCCATACGGCGTCGGCGTCCGGCCCGGCCGGGGGTTGGCCGAGCTTGACGCGGCGGGCGATCCGGCGATCGTCGTGGCCGCGGGCGTCCTGGTGGTCGTAGTGGTAGACGGTCATTCCGTACCGGAGGGCCAGCAGCCGGGAAACGGTGGACTTCCCGGCCCATTGCCCGCCGCCGATCCACAGGGCCCGTCCGATCGTGCCGAACGGATCCCACGTTCTGCTTCCGGTCTCGCCCGTCGTCACGGATCTCCTTCTCGGCGGCTGATTCACATCGCCCAGTCGGTTATAGCGCCGGCCGATAGGCATCTCCACAGGCACGGTCTCCGCCCGCTGGTGCGTGCCCGGCCGCCTCCAGAAGCCAGGTGATCAGTCCCGCCACGTCCACGGCGACGATCGGCAGTCGGTCCCTTGCCGGATGGCGTCGCGGTCAACGCCGAGCCACCAGGGCGGTGCTGGACGCGCCCGAACGCGGCCGTAGATTCTGCATGTGCCGGCGCTACCGTTCCCCGATCCCCCGCTCGCCGATGACGTCATTGCGTTGCGTCCGTGGCGCCGGCCCGATACGCCGCTGAGGTTCGCCGGCTTCTCCGACCCGCTGTGCCGGCGCTTCTCCTGGCCGCTCGTCGAGCCGTTCACCGAAGCGCACGTGCTGGATCGTTTCGACGAGGAAGAGCACGCGCGGCTTCGCGGCGAGGAACTCAACTTCGCCGTCGTCGACGCGGCCGACCGCGACCGTGTTCTGGGCGGCGCCTCGGTGTACGACGTGGACCCCGGAGAGGCGCGCGCGGCGGTCGGCTTCTGGCTCGCGTCCGAGGCGCGCGGTCGCGGGGTCGCAACGCGGACGCTGCGGCTGCTGGCCCGATGGGCCTTCGACCACCTCGCCGTCGAACGTCTCGAACTGACCTGCGCACCCGACAACGTCGCGTCACAGCGTGTCGCCGAACGGTGCGGGTTCGTGCGCGAGGGGGTGTTGCGCTCGCACCTCCGTTTCAAGGGCGGACGGCGCGACACCATGGTGTTCAGCCTGCTGCCCGGCGAACTGCGATAGTCCAGCGGCGACCGGCTCGCGGCCAGGGCGACCGACCGTTACGCGGCCGACTCCTCGTGAACCGCAGCGTTCCGGTCACTGACCGGCGGCGACTACGACCGCGACATGCGCCTGCTGCCGAACGTGGAAGCTTCGTAAACGAGCAGTTTGGGCATCCACGTCCACTGAAACCCTCCCAAGCCGACGGCGCAGCACCAGGGCGCCCTCTTCGAGCAACCCGACACACGAATCCGCACACCCGCCCATCACACCTCTGACCTGGGCACTCGCCCGATATCAAGCCCGACCTCCGGTCGTAGGCTCTCCAGCATGGCCGTCACGAACATGGAAGAGAGCCTGCTCCGCTACGGACTGCATCCCGAGGGCGCGGAACTCGATGAGGTACGTGGCCTGCTGGAGGAGCAGACCCGCTTGGAACGCGGGTCGCAAGGGCACGGAGATACCGAGCTGATGCGGTTGTGCTGCGTCCAGTTGTTCCATGCCGGGCTGCTCGACGACGTCATGCTCATCTGGCGCGCGAAGTCGTCCAGTATGGACGCGGCCTGTTCGATCGACGTCCAGCTACTCTGCGGGGCCGGCCTCCCCGAGACCAAGGCGTTCCTGGCGGGGCTTCAGTCGGAGGAGGCCCGATCGGCCTGGGAGTGGGTGAGGGCCTGCGAGGAGGCGGGCGACTTCGAGGACTTCTCAGTCGCTGCCCAGAGCCGCCAAGAAGGCTCCTACTACGCCTAGGCAGGCGGCCGGTGGTGCCTTGTGGACGAGCGGGAAGCGCAAACCCCTCGGTCGTGGTCGCCGTTCTGGCTTTACCCGGCGATCCGCATGAGCACGTCCTGACAGGCCAGCCGTCCGGGCAAAGCGGGGATCCGCCGCCCCGCCGGAATCCGGCGAGACGGCGGATGCCCACACTGCGCTCTCTACTTGTCGTTGTTGTCGTACTCGTTGTGGTTGTTGTGGTCGCCGTTGTGGTTGTTGTGGTCGCCCTTGTTGTTGTGGTCCCCGTTGTGGTTGTTGTGATCGCCCTTGTGGTTGTTGTGGTCGCCCTTGTGATTCCCGTGGTCGCCCTTGTGGTTCCCGTGGTCGCCCTTGTGGTCGCCGTGGTGGCCCTTGTGGTCGCCCCCGTGGCCCTTGTGGTCGCCGTGGTGGCCCTTGTGGTTCCCGTGGTCGCCCTTGTGGTCGCCGTGGTCGCCGTGGTGACCGTGGTGCCCGAAGATCTCGCTGAGGGCGTGGCCATGAAGGCCGTGGAGGTGACCCAGGAAGTCACCGTGGTCGCCGTGATGGTCGTCGCCGTGGCAGTGCTTTCCGAACCAGCACGGGAGAGACGCCGTCTGAGCAGGGGCCATCTGCGTCGTGCTCGCCGAAGCGGCGGGACCGAGAGCGGCGAAGCCCGCGGCCATGACCAGGCTGGCGCCGGCCAGCGTCGCCACGCGGAGCGGAGTCGGAATCTTCATGCTTCCTCCTGAAGTAAGGGCACCGGGGCCCGTGTTTCCGCCCCACACGTACCCTCACCGAATTCAGGCAACTACAGAGAGTAAGCAAAAAGCGTTCTCGTGCGGTCACTCGCCCACACCATTCCTTCTGATCTCGGCCAGGTAAAGCGCACGCGATGAACGCCCCACGACACGACCGGCGGGGTTCTCACCGAGAAAGCTCGTACATTACGGTTCGCGCGACGGCCCTGCCGAGGCGCTGCGGAGGAGCGGATTCAGCCGGGTCACGCTCCCGCGGCACGGGGTGAAGGCGCTCGACGCACACCAAATCTGCACTTCCATGACGTCCGAGACATACGCCACACATTCGGCGAAAACCTGGAGGTCTCACCACTCAACCGCATGGCTCACATAGCCCTCGACAACGAGCGATCCACCCTGCTCTGTCCGCATCGCCCGAATAGGACCGATCACGAGAATACCGACATCCTGGACAGATCCGGTCGTAGCCCAGCCTCAGGGACCACTCCATTGCCGAGGAACCTTATAACTCAAGAAATGGCCCCAGATGCGCACTGCTGGCGAGTCCTGCGGCATGCACAGGGCACCCTCTTTACCGTCGATTCCGAGACTGATCACGGCCCTCCGCACCAGGTAGGCGAAGGGTTTCTCAGACTAAAGCTATTCCAGCAGTTCGTGGCGCAGCGCCGGAAACCATCGTGCTGCCGCTGCCCCCGGGCTCGCGTTTGTTGGCCGGGGAGATGGCGCTGGCGACGAATCTGCTGGGGTGGGTGCCGCAGCGGCCGCATCTGTTCGCGGCGTCGGTGGCACAACGCTCACAACCCCGAGCTGAAATCGAGGCGGCCCGCGCACCACGCACGCCCGCGCCGGAGCAGCAACGGGTGACCCCATCGGCCGGGGACATCGAACCAGACGCGCCCCGCGAGCTCGGGGAACGATCAGCGATCACGTCAGACCCCCGGCGTGAGTTCCTGCAGGATGGCCTGCCCCGCCGCGCGGTGCTCGGCCGCGCCGGCCGGATCGGTCTCGTCCAGCACGGCGGCGATCCCCTCGTGGGCCAGTGCCTCCTTGTGCCGGTAACCGACCTTCGGGGCCAGTTCGAGTGCCTGCCGGTGCAGACGCAGGGCCTGCTCGGGCAGGCCGGCCAGCCGGCACGTCTCGCCGTAGCTGTCGAGGAAGTGGATCTTCCAGTGCTCCTCGAACAGCTCGTCCAGGAGCGCGAACGCGTTGCGGTGGCTGGCCAGCGCCTCCTCGTAGCGTCCCATCTGGCGCAGCGCGACCCCCAGGCAGTTGAGGCACCACGCCTCGTTGTGCTTGTGGCCGTCCTCGCGAGCCAGCTCCAGGGCTTGCTGCAGGTGCTGTACGGCCTCGTCCGGTCGCTCGTGGGCGATGGCCACGCCGAGAGTGATCCGGGCCGTGAGGGTGGGCGGCCACGCAGGGTCGGTGTGGGGGATGTCCAGGGTCTTCCTGGCCAGCCGCTCCGCCTGTTCGCGCTGTCCCAGTTGCAGCATCGCCCAGGCCTCGTAAGCGGTCGCATGGGCGGCGCCCGTGGGGCAGTCGGCGGCCGCGTACAGTTCGCCCGCCAGCCGGAAGAGTTCGAGCGGCTCCTCGACATGCCCCTGGTCCCACCTCAGGTAGCCGCGGCGCATGGTCAGTTCGGCCTCTGACCGGGTGTTCCTCACCTGGGACACCAGCGGTGCGGCCGCCTCGTACGCGGCGCCCGCCTCCGCCATCCGGCCCGCGTTGTAGCGGGCGAAGCCCAGGTCGCTGTGCGCTTCGCCCAGCCGCAGTGGATCTCCCAGGCGCTGCGCGGCGACCAGCGAGCGCTCGAACAGGACGTTGAGGTGCGTGGTCCCGCAGCGTCGCGCGAAGAAGGCTCGCATGAAACGGGGCAGCTCGCACACGTGCGCGTCCGCTCCGGCGGCGACCGCCGCCTCGAAGACGCCCATCAGGTTGGTGTACTCCGTGACGAACCACAACAATGCCGAGTGCTTGCCGGTGAACTCCGGCAGCTCCGCCGGAGGCCGGCCCGCGGAGACCTCCGGAGTGGGAGACAGGTGGGACATCGCCGCGTCGGCGGCGGCCGCCGCGTGCACGTAGTAGTCGAGCACCCGGCCCAGCGCCTGCTCCAGCTCCGCCGGCGAGTCCTGCTCGGTGGCGGCCCGGCGCGCGTGCTGGTGCACCAGGTCGTGCAACCGGTAGCGGCCGGCCGCGGGCTGCTGGACGAGGTGCGCGTCCAGCAGGTCCTCCAGCATCGCCCGGGCGCTGCGCAGCGGCAGGTCCGCCAGTGCCGCCGCCACGTACTCGTCGAAGGGCGAGACGGGCAGCAGGCCCAGCAGCCGGAAGAAGCGGCGCTGCGCCCGGTCCAGTTGCCGGACGGACATGGCGAACGCGGTGTCGAACTCGCTGGCGCCCTCCGCCATCCGCTCGACGAGGATGCCCACCGTCCAGCCCGGCCGGTGCCGCAGCCGGGCGGCGGCCAGCCGCAGGGCCAGCGGCAGGTGCCCGCACAGCCGCAGCACCTCGGCGGCCGACTCCGGGTCGCGGGCCAGCCGGCTGTCGGATCCTCCCGGGTCGCCGCTGGCGCGGGCCAGCAGCTCGGCGCTCTCCTGCGGGGTCAGCACGTCCAGCGACACCGGGGGCACCTCGTCCAGGCCCAGCAGCCGGTTGCGGCTGGTGATCAGGGTGACGGACGGGCCGGCGCCGGGCAGCAGCGGGCGGACCTGGTCGGCGTCGGCGGCGTTGTCCAGGACGACGACGGCCCGCCGGTGGGCCAGCTCCGACCGCCAGCAGGCGGCCAGCGGCTCGATGCCGCCCTCCTGCGGGACTTTCTCCGACGGCACGCCGAGGGCGGCGAGCAGGGTCCGCAGCGCGGGGTCGGGATCGAGCGGTTCCCGCCCGGCGGTGAACCCGTGCAGGTCCACGTAGAGCTGGGCGTCCGGGTAGTCGGCGGTGAGCCGGTGCGCGGCGTGCACCGCCAGGCAGGTCTTGCCGACGCCCGCCATGCCGTCGACGGCGACCACCCGGCCGGCCTCCACCGCGGCGAGTACGGCGGCGAGCTGGGCCTCGCGTCCGGTGAAGTCGGGCACGTCGCGCGGCAGATCGTTGCGGGGCGGGCGCGGCGCCCCGGCGGGCGGCGACGGTGGCTGGACCTGGCGGCTGGTCTTCGGGGGCGCGGGCAAGGGGTTGGAGGCCCGTTCCCACAGGGGACGCAGCGGGCGCGGGTCGCGCTTCACGAGACGGCAGAGGGCGATCACCGCGGGCCAGGGCGGCACCGTCTGGCCGCTGAGATAGCGCGACAGCGACGACGAGCTGAGGCCGGTGTCCCGCGCGAGGGCGCGCACGCCGCGCCCGGACAGCTCTTGGAGCAGGCGCAGCCGGGCGGCCAGTTCCTCCTGCGGATCGTCCTGCGACGTCCGGTGTTGCACGGCCATCGGCCCTGCCCCCTCTGTCCCGTCCCGGTACAAGTCTTTTGGACAGATTAGACCTGCTCAGGGGTAGTACGACTGTCCCACGGTGTCCCACCGCCATGGGCGCGACCGGCCCGTCCGGCTGTGATGGAGCCACGCCCAAGGGAGCAGAGGAGAACACTGAGATGCAGTCCCGGATGCAGAACCCCGCCGTCGTCCTGTCCGGTGCGATGGAGCCCATCCAGGAGATCTTCAAGGTCGTGCACTCCGGCGGAGTGGACGGGCAGACCCTGGAGCTGGTGCACCTGCGGGTCAGCCAGATCAACGGGTGCAGCGCCTGCGTCGACGCCGGCGCCAAGACCGCCCGCAAGTCCGGCGTGAGCGACGAGCGGCTGGCCACGGTCGCCGCCTGGCGGGAGGCCCCGTACTTCACCGACGAGGAGCGGGCGGCGCTCGCGCTGGCCGAGGCCGCCACGCGGCTGGCCGACCGTCCCGACGCGGTCGACGACGAGATCTGGGACGCCGCCGCCACCTACTTCGACGAGAAGCAGCTGGCCGCGATCGTCCTGATGATCGGCGTCACCAACCTGTTCAACCGGCTCAACGCCACCACCAGGCAGATCGCCGGCGCGTGGGGATAGGACGAGCCCGCGAAACCGCCGCCAAACCGACCACCCCTACCGAAAAGGAGATTCACCCCATGAACGCGACCAAGAAGTTCGACGGCTTCACCGACGAGGAACGAGCCGCGATGAAGGAGCACGCCCAGGAGTTGAAGAAGTCCGCGCGCCGCAGCCCGGGCAAGGCCAAGGCGGACGGGGAGCGCGACATCCGCGAGAAGATCGCCGAGATGCCGGAGGCGGACCGGGTCCTCGCCGAGCGGGTGCACGAGATCATCAGGACCGCCGCGCCGGCCCTCGTGCCGAAGCTCTGGTACGGGATGCCCGCCTACGCCAAGGACGGCAAGGTGCTCTGCTTCTTCCAGGCCGCCCAGAAGTTCAAGTCGAGGTACGCGACCTTCGGCTTCAACGACATCGCGAACCTCGACGAGGGCACCATGTGGCCGACCTCCTTCGCACTGACCGAGCTGACCGCCGACAACGAGGCCCGCATCGCCGCGCTCGTGAAGCAGGCGGCAAGCTGAGCCCGCCCGCCCCGTCCCCACAGCTGGCGCCCGCCTCAACGGCCCCAGCTGTGGGAACGCCCGGCGACCAGCACCCCACAGCGACACAGCCCGCCCTCACCCGCCCCACCGCCCCTGGGGCTTTGTGATCTTTGAGCGGGTGACGGAAATCGAATCCGCTGTCAGCTCGAGAACCATCGCGCTCTCGCCCGCCATGGTCGCTGACCTGGCGTTCTCCCACAAAGTGACCGCGAGTACGCCCTAATGGCACACTGACCTGCGCACTAGCGGACGTTGGCCAGAGGCACCGAACGGGCCGCGGACCTTCCGCTTTCAGCAGTAGCAACCACACTGCCAGAAGAACACTCGCCGAGGTGGACGGTGCCTCACGGCTGCCGCTGGTGCAGGGCCGCGTAGCCGCCTGGCTGGACGGCCCCGGCATGGAACGCGTCAGGCCGGACCGGCGTCAGTACCGGAGCGGGCCGTCCGGGATCACTGGCGGCTCCGCCCGCCCCTCGGACCCGTGAGAGAACCCGATGCGCACCCCACTTACCGACCTGGACGCCCGCGAGGTCCTCGATGGCCTGTACGACGAGCTCGCCACGCCGGTGGCGATGGCCGAGGGCACCTTCGACGACATCGTCGAGGAGGTCATCGACGGCCACCTGATGATCGACTTGCCCCTGGAGATCGAGGCAGGCGAGTTCCAGGAGCTGGAGGGTGTGGGCGAGGACGACCTGCGCGCCTGGCTCGTGGACCTGCTCCGGTTCGAGTTCGCCGAACACCTGGCCTGGCAGGAAAGCCTGGACGGGCGTCCGGCCGACGGCGACCGGTTGGGCGATGCCTTCGACGAGCTCAACGCCCGGGCGATCGTCGCGCGCGAGAACTTCGCCTGTTGCCAGAGGTGCGGCCTTTTGGAGATCCGCGACGAGCACCACGACGGCGAGGACGAGCAGGCCCGGGGCTATGTCTTCTACCACGAGCAGGACACCGGGCGCCGCCCCCTGCACCTGACCTTCGACACGCCCGACGGCTCGGACGAGTCCCGCGTCGCGCTGGGCGACGAGGTCGTCGGTGTGCTCCGCGACCACGGCCTGGTCCCGGAGTGGGACCGTGACCCGCGCCGGCGCATCGCACTGGACGTGGACCCGCGCAGGGTCCGGGACGGCGAACTGGCCGACCACCCCGGTCACGGCCTCCCCCCGAAGGAGCCGGACGAGGGAGGAGGGCAGAGCACGCCGAGCGTGGAGGCCGATGGAATGAATGTTCCGCGTCCCTCGATCGAATCACCGTGCTCGACGTAGACCGTCTGCTGCTTGCCGCCTGCACTGAGTCGCGTCTACGGGGGCGTGCTCGGAGTCTTTCGCGCTGTCTCAAGCCGCGTCCAATACCGAACTCGCTCAGCCGCATTCGACGCCAGGCCCCGCGCGGCTCGCGCGTGGTCGTCGCACCGCACGCCCCGGGAGCACCCACCCCGCCGCGTAGGACCCGGCGTGAGTCGATGTTTACTCCAATCACTCAGGGTGATTAATCGGGGACAGCGCCGGGTCTCGGGGAGCGCGGACGGGACCGCGCCGGCCTGGATACACGGGGGCGGATGCAATGAGAGTCATGCTGAGAGCGCAACTGGACACACAGCGCTCGAACGAAGCGCTCAGGAGCGGCAAACTGCGGGAGGTCATGGAGTCGATGATGGAACGTCTCAACCCCGAGGCGGCGTACTTCGGCCCCTGTGAGGGCGAACGTTCCTGCACCTTTGTCTTCGACATGCAGGACAGTTCAACGATGCCGACGATAGCGGAGCCTCTTTTCCAGGAACTCGGCGCGAAGATCGAGATCCAGCCCGTGATGTCGCCAGAAGACATGCGGAAGGGCCTGGCCGCCTTGGAGCAAAGCTGAACGAGCACCGGACCAAGCAGCGGGGATTGTGCTGAGCCATCCCCCGTTCCGTGACCTGTTGGCCATTGCCTTGCGTGCTTCAATGGTGAGCCCGACGGCTGCGGCGCGATCCGACTTGGCTGGTCGCATGGCGATGGGCGCGGCTCCTTCTTGAGGAAGGTCCAGTTGGCCATGGACGCGAGCTCTGGAGGCGGTGGCCGAAGGTTGGAGAAGTCCGCGTTCATGACCTGCGGCACACCGGCAAGACGTACCCGAGTCGGACGCCTCGCTGGCCGAGATGCCTTCAAAGAAGACGAAGAAATAGGGCGCACGAAGGGCCGGTGTCGAGGAACATCAGGGCGAGGCCACCTCGGACGATCCGGCAGGCATCCGCCGGTCACGGCCTTCGAGGCAGAAGCGTGGCCAGCCGCCCAGGCCCCTCCGCGGACCGGCGGCCAGGGCGTGCCGGGTCACATCGTTCATTCGGGGTCGAAGAGCAGGGACAGGACGAAGGCGAGCGCGAAGCACAGCCCGAAACAGATGAAGACTCCGCCGACCCAGCCGCCACGCATCGACGTGCCTTCAATAAAGGCCACAGTGGGCTTCTTGGGGTGGTACAGGACTTTGACCGGGGCTCCCTCACGCAGGCGCCGCGACCCGATGTCGCCGCCCTTGGTCGTGATCTCGCGCCCGTCCTCGGTGACGAACTCGACGGTCGCCTCCCGGATGGTGCTCCCGTTCTCCCCGAAGATGACGTCGAGCTTGGTGATCCGCCCGGAGACGCGCACCGCGCGGGCACGGAACAGCCAGGCTCTGACCAGTAGGACGACACCGATCAGGATGAGGCAGACCCCGAAGACCACCAAGAATGACCGCTCGTCCACGAAGCCTCCCGGTCGCCTGCGCGGCCCATCGACCGGACCGTCCGCGGCAGGCTACAGGGGCCCCTGCGAACTCCGGGATGCCGGGATGTCTTCCTGAACTCGCCTGACGAGTCCCGATCGGGGCACTCCGCCTACCCGCCCATCAACGCGGCGTGACCATGGGCGGCGAGATAACTCCCCACCAAGTGACAAGCAATTCACCGACCGGTTCGTGTTCGGCGGTGAGGTGCTGTTCGTGCGGATCTGCCGGGACAACGGCATCGTGCATCGCCTCACCCAGCCCAGGTCGCCGACCACGGCCGGGAAGGTGGAACGGTTCGACGAGAGTCTGCGGCGCGAGTTGCTGGATGAGGGCGTGCCCGCCGATCTGGCGACGGCGCAGGCGGCGGTGGCGGCCTGGGTGGTCGAATACAACACCGTCCGGCCGCACCAGGCCCCGAACATGGCCTGCCCTGCCGACCGGTTCGACACCTCGCGTGCCCAGGGTGAACAGGAGTATCGCCGCTGCGGCTACCGGCCCCGGGCTCGGCGGGCGGACGAGCGAAGGGATCATCACAGCGGATGCGGTGGTTCGGCTCGCGGGCACTGTGACCGGCCCCCCCGTAGCCTAGACTCGAGCCGATATGGGGCTGATCTTCGATGATGTTGCTGGCGATCTCCCCCTGGTGCAACGGGTGTGGTCGGCGCGCTGTGACGCCGCGAGCAACTTCACATCGGTGGCCAAAGGCTCATCCATGATCGCGTTCGCGCGGGCCGCTGACAGGCTGACGGTGCACCTTCGCGGACCGGAGACGAGGGCCACGCCGCTGATCTGCCCGGAGGGCTGGGAGTTCTTCGGTGTCGAGCTGCGGCTCGGTGCCTATCTTCCGCTGTTCCCTCCCTGCGGTCTCGCCGACCTGAACGATGTCTTGCTACCGACCCTGCCCGGCGACCGGATCTTGCTGGACGACCAGGACTGGGAGATGCCGACCGAGCAGAACGTCGACGTCTTTGTCAACAGGCTGGTGCGGGCAGGTTTGTTGATCTTCGACCCGTTCGTCGATGAGATCCGGCACAGCGAACGGCCCCGCGCCGTGTCGCAACGGATGGCGCAGATCCGGTTCCGCCGGGCCGTCGGAATCTCGCGCCGCAAGCTCGCCAGCATCGAGCAGGCACAGTACGCCGCGCAGCTCCTCACGACGGGGAGATCGGTCGCCGACGTGATCACCGCCGCCGGCTACTACGATCAACCGCAGCTCGCGCGGGCGATGCGGTGGGCGATCGGCCACACCCCAGGCGAGTTGAGATCCGGCGTCCCGTTTCTCGCGTTCTGATGCTTGGCCATCGCCCTGCCGGTGGCTTCGACCCGCTGAGGTTTCGCTTCGGTACAAGACAGGCAGATCAGCCGGATGGTTGCCTGCGGGCATGCGAAAACTGATCGAATTTGACCACCTCTCGATCGACGGGAGGTTCTCCGGGGACGACTGGTGGGCCGCACAGATGAAGGTCGTCTCCAACGACAACCACTTCGCCTACCAGCTCAAGCTGCTGGAGTCGGCGGTCGGCCTGGTGCTGGGACGGGTGACCTACGAGACCTTCGCCGGAACGTGGCCGACCATGACCGGCGACCTCGCCGACAAGATCAACTCGCTGCCGAAGCACGTCGCCTCCACCACGCTGACCGAGACCACGTGGAACGCCGAGGTACTCGATGGCGATGCGGTGGACGCCGTCGCTCAGCTCAAAGAGTCCGGCGACGGCACGTTGGTGAAGTATGGCAACGGCCCGTTCAGCCGGGCGCTGGCCGAGGCGGGTCTGCTGGACGAGCTGCATCTGAGTATTTCCCCATTCGTCGCTGGGTCCGGTGAGTCGCTGCTGTCCGGCATCAGCCCTACCGCCATGGACCTGGTAGACGTAACCAAGATCGGCAACGGCGCGGTGGTGCTGGCCTATGCACCGAGTCGGTAGCCGGGCACAAAGGAGATGACGGCCCGGGCGCGTAACCTTCCCCACCCACCCGGAGAACCCGGACTGGTTCGAGGGCCTCGCCGACATGGTGGCGGCGCTCAGGGTGCCGAACCTGCACTTCCACGACACGGGCAACCAGCTCGCCGCCGACATGGGCGTCTCCACCAAGAACCTGATGGCGCGCATGGGTCACGACAACGAGCGCGCAGCGCTGCGCTACCAGCACCGATCGGCCAAGGGCGACCGTGCCATCGCCGATGGGCTGGACGCTCTCGTCCAGGCCGGACGACGAGGAGGACGGCGGCGCGGCCGGGGTGCTGGTGCCCGTGGCCTCATGGCCCGTTAATGGCCCGTTAATGGCCCGCCGGTCGAGAGCGTCCGCGTGGGCGCCATGGAGGAGTTCGCAGACCTCCGCCTCGCCCAATGGGCCCACATGCTCGGCTTCGGCGGCTACTTCTCCACCAAATCCCGCGGCTACTCCACCCTCGGCGCCTTCCGGGCCGCACGCATCGCCTACGTCCGCGACCAACACCCCGGCTGGCAACCACCCGACGACCAAGATCCCGCGCGTTGACCTGGCGCTATGCGGGAACCTCCCCGTTGGCGACCGTAAGCGCCCGTGATCGTCCGCTCTGACGGGCACGTAACGGGCACGCTTCACGTGTGACCTTGAACGCCTGAGCGCACCCTTATCAGTTCGATCATGATCAAGGTGGCGGGCACGCTCCGCCGTGGTGACCTTGGGATGAGGGTTGATCATGATCGGCGGCGTTTGCTGGTGTTGCTGTCACGGTTGCGGTATGGCGTGGGCCTGCATTCGCGTGGTGTGGTACTTCGTGCTGGCCTTAGCGTGTCTCACGTGGGTCTGAAGACATCGGGTGTGAGTGGCCGGAAGACGTTGGTGATCGTCCTGGTGGCGGTGGGTGTGCTGGCCGTGCTCGGGGCGTTGGGCCTGTTGCTGTGGTTCGACTACGACATGCGGCATCCGCAGGAGTCGGGCTGGATGGACTAGGGCCGTCACAAGGACGGCATACACGATCATCAGCGGGCCCGCCTACACGGGCCACGCCCCCTCCCCACCCCCGACAACCGTCACGGCGCGGGCTGAGCTTCCCGGAGTCAGAGACCCCCGCCGGAGGCGTTGTGAGAGGTGCAACATGGACCGCTTCGAGGGACCGGCCCGGCTGGAGTGGTGGGCGAACAAGCACACATGCCTCGGCTCCATCGACGTTCACGTCATCGTCGTGACCGATAACTCCGGCTGGCATGCTTCTGCCGCCTTCGCCTCGCCGTTGACCGATGAAGACCGGGAGGCCTGGGTGTTCGTCATGGGGCTGTCGCCCTGCTTCACACTGAGGTTCCAGGCCGACGTAGACGCAGTGATCGATGTATGCGTGGACGAATCCGAACACGGAAAGCTGACCCTCACCGCTGCATGAAGGCTGGCGGCGGCGCGCACCCTGTGACCGCCGTCAGCCGGAGATCTGGCCGGCGGCTGCGCGGTGCGCGGCCGTCAGGGTCGGCGGTCGGTGACCGGCGCCCACGCCGCATGCGCCGACCGGCGGCGCCGGGCGGCCGGGGCGGCGACGCGAGCGCCGCCGCCCCTTGACGGCAGGACGGTGTGGGTGGAGGAGACGGTGTACGAACTGGGGCCGCTGGTGAAGGGCACGCCCAAGTCGCAGGCGAGTCGGCGCAAGGTCGTCCTCCCCTCGCTGATCATCCCGGACCTGCGGAAGCATCTGGAGGAGTACGCCCAACCCGGTCCCAACGGGTTCGTGTTCGTCGGCGTCCGCGGCGGCCAGCTCCGGCGGAGCAACTTCTCCAAGCCTTGGGCTCGGGCGCTGGAAGGGGCGGGTCTGGAGGTCGGCGAGTTCCATGTTCACGACCTGCGGCACGCGGGGAACACCTACGCGGCCGAGTCGGGCGCCTCGCTCGCCGAGATGATGAGCCGGATGGGGCACTCCTCCACGCGGGCGGCACAGGTCTACCTTCACGCGTGCCGTGAGCGTGACCGTGAGATCGCCTCGACGCTGGACAAGATGGCCAAGCGCGAGCTGAAGAAGAGCAAGAAGCAGTGGAAGAGGTCCGAGGCGGGATCGGGCACGTAGCGGGCACGGCGGGGTGTGCAAGGGGCGTGAACAGCGAAGCCCCAGCGTTCGGGAAGTGGTCCCGGACCTGGGGCTTTGTCATCTCGGAGCGGGTGACGGGAATCGAACCCGCGCTGTCAGCTTGGGAATAGTTTCGATCTTGCCTGGTGACCCCGCTGACCTGGCTTCGTACCCTTCCGCGAGTGACCCTGAATGCCCCCGGATCACCCTGGCTAATGGCCCGCTAATGGCCTGACCTCAACCGCCGACCCTCTCCTGAGCACTCGTCGCCTGTCGCGCGCCCTTCACCCGACTGCACGCCGGCCCGCCAGGCTCGGGCCCGGAGAAGTCCCAAAGTCATGCATGGTCCGGTAGCCGCACCGCGACTGTCCGCTTCTCAGAAGTAGCAACACCCTGGCATCGTCCCGTCTGCCGAGGCCGGCCGGTACCTGACGTACGCCGGTGGGCGGAGAACAGTGCCAAACCTGGTGGCTGTGCCGCGAGGACGTCCTACGCACCTACGTGCATGCAACATTCTTTGCAGCATTAGTTGCTGCATCTTGTGCCGTATACTTGGTTGCATGAGTGTTCGCAAGAGTGTCCCGATGGGGCCCGAGGACGTCACCGCACTGGAGCGCATGCACGCTCCCGTCAGCCCCGAGCGTCAGGCCCTGGCCCAGCTCACCGGCCAGGAACTGGACGCCGGCGCTTCCGACGCAGAGATCCTCGCCGCATTGGTCCACGCAGGACGGGAGGCTGTCACTCAGCAGGTGGCAGCCACTGGGTACGCCGCATGGGCGGCCGAGATGGACGACGAGGACCGCGCTTACCGCGCCGCCCGCCGTGGCTGGGACCGTGGCAACGAGGTGGATGGTGGAACGAAAGCGTGAACTCTGCCTCCAACATCATTCCCGTCCGCGGCCGGGTCTATCGCGCCGATCTCGGCTTCGGGCTCAAGCCGTGGCTGGTGGTCTCCAACAACGCCCGCAACAACGCCATCGATGATTGCCTGGTCGCGCGGATCACCACCACTCGCCGCGAGCTGCCATCCTGGGCCCCCCTGCGCGCCAGCGACCCGCTCGCTGGATACGTCAACTGCGACGACCTCGGCCCCCTGTACCGAGACCAGATCGTCGCCGACCTGGGAGCGCTCTCGATGCCCACAATGATGGACGTCGGTCGGGCACTGCGGCACGCCTTGGCACTGTGACCGCTCTCGGGCGGCAGCGGCCAGGCTCCCTCCGAAGGACGTCTCGCAGTGGCGGTACGTCGCGAGGAGGCACTCAGCGTCCCCCATCTGCAACTTCCATGACCTTCGGCACACCGGCAACACGCTCGCCGCTGACCTGGGTGTCCCGACCAGGCACCTGGTGACGTGCATGGGGCACGACAACGAACACACCGCGCTGCGGTATCAGCACCGGTCGAACAACGCTGATCGGGCCATCGCGGACGGGCTCGATGCCCTGGTGGTGGGGGGAGCGGAAGCGGGACGACGACGAGGGAGACGACGGGGCGGCCGGGAGGCTGGTACCTGTGGCCTAATTGCCCGTGGGGCTTCTCGCCCCGAAACGATCAAGGCCCAGTGCCGGGGATCATGTCCCTGGCCTGGGCCTTCTGTGTGGAGCGGGTGACGGGAATCGAACCCGCGCTGTCAGCTTGGGAAGCTGAAGTTCTACCATTGAACTACACCCGCGTGGTGCCTGGGGCACCGTGCCTCGGACATCGTACCGGAAGGCGGGGGGTTCGCGGGACGGGACGGGGTCGGACTGCGGGCGGGGCGCGGAGCCGGTAGCTTTTCTGACGTGCTGCTCTCCGATCGTGACATCAGGGCCGAACTCGACTCCGGGCGGGTGAAGATCGACCCCTTTGACCCGGGCATGGTCCAGCCGTCGAGCGTGGATGTCCGGTTGGACCGGTTCTTTCGGGTGTTCGAGAACCACAAGTACCCGCACATCGACCCGGCGATCGAGCAGAGCGATCTGACGCGGCTGGTGGAGGTCGACGGGGACGAGGCGTTCGTGCTCCACCCGGGGGAGTTCGTGCTGGCCTCGACGTTCGAGGTGTTCGCGCTGCCCGACGATCTGGCGGCCCGGCTGGAGGGGAAGAGCTCCCTGGGGCGGCTGGGGTTGCTGACGCATTCGACGGCGGGGTGGATCGATCCGGGCTTCAGCGGGCATGTGACGCTGGAGCTGTCGAACGTGGCGACGCTGCCGATCAAGTTGTGGCCGGGGATGAAGATCGGGCAGATGTGCCTGTTCCGGACGAGTTCGCCGGCGGAGTACCCGTACGGGTCGGAGAAGTACGGGTCGCGGTACCAGGACCAGCGCGGGCCGACGCCGTCGCGGTCGTACCTGAACTTCCACCGGACGAAGGTGTGACTCCCCGTATTCGGAACTGACCGATAGCGGGGGCTTTCGCGGGGTCTCCGCGCAGGTCGCGGGTCGAAGCATGTCCGATGTGACCCAGATCACCAAAAGATGAAACATCCTCCCACTACGGGTAGTTTCGTTCGACGCATGGTGTTGGCGTCCGGTTGACCTTCTCTTTGTGTGAAGCACATCTCGTTTTCCGGACGACGCCATACGCGCTGAACGAGACGTTTCCGCGCATGCGCGGAAACCCGGAAGGAGACCGTGTCCATACTCCGCGCAGAAAGCGTTACCAAATTGTTCGGCCGCAAGGCCGCCGAGGCACAGCGAAAACTCGGCGCCGACGCGGCGCCGGAGGAGATCCACCAGCTGGGGGTCACCGCGGCGGTGGTGGACGCCACGTTCGCGGTCGAGCAGGGCGAGATCTTCGTGGTCATGGGGCTGTCGGGGTCCGGCAAGTCGACGCTGATCCGGATGTTGAACGGGCTGCTGGAGCCGACCTCGGGGACGATCGAGATCGAGGGCGAGGACATCGCCCGGATGGCCGGCAGGCCGCTGCGGGCGCTTCGCCAGCACAAGATCAGCATGGTGTTCCAGCACTTCGCCCTGTTCCCGCACCGGACGGTGCTGGAGAACGCCGCGTACGGCCTGGAGGTCCGCGGCGTCCCGAAGGAGGAACGTGCCAAGACGGCGCGGGAGTTCCTCGGGCTGGTCGGGTTGAAGGGCTGGGAGGACAAGCTGCCCGGGCAGTTGTCGGGCGGGATGCGGCAGCGGGTGGGACTGGCCCGCGCGCTGGCCGCCGGCACCGACATCATCCTGATGGACGAGGCGTTCAGCGCCCTGGACCCGCTGATCCGCCGCGAGATGCAGGACCTGCTGCTGGACCTGCAGGCCAGGCTGAACAAGACGATCGTGTTCATCACCCATGACCTGAACGAGGCGATGCGGATCGGCGACCGGATCGCGGTGATGCGCGAGGGCCGGATCGTGCAGATCGGGACGGCCGAGGAGATCCTCACCGACCCGGCGAACGACTACGTGGCGCAGTTCGTCGCGGACGTGGACCGGACGCGGGTGCTGACGGCGGCGTCGGTGATGGAGAACCCGCTGGTGACCGTGCCGGCGAACACGGGGCCGCGGACGGCGCTGCGCACGATGCGCGAGCACCAGACGTCGGCGGCGTTCGTGGTGGGCCGGGACCGCAGGCTGGTCGGCAAGGTGACCGGGACGGCGGTGGCGGACGCGGTGCAGGACGGCGTGCAGACCCTGGACGAGCTGATCGATCCCGAGGACCTGGAGCCGGTGGCTCCGGACACCCCCGTGGCCGATCTGTTCGCCCGGTGCGCGGAGAGCGACCTGCCGGTGCCGGTCGCGGACGCCGACGGGATCCTGCTCGGGGTGATCCCGAGGGTGACGCTGCTGGCGGCGCTGGGCGCGATCAACACCCATGTGGCCGATGTGATCACCGAGGAGGGCAGTGTCGTTGAGAAGCGCTGAGATTCTGGCGGCGGAGCTGCCCCGGGTGCCGGTCGGCGACTGGTTCGACGGGCTGGTCACGTGGCTGACCGACAACGTGGAGTGGCTGTTCGACGCGATCGGCACGGCGGTCGAGGGTGCGGTGGACGGTCTGACGGCCGCGCTGACGGCCCCGCCGGCGCTGGTGCTGACGGTGGTGTTCGCGCTGCTGGCGCTGTTCCTGCGGGGTTGGAAGCTGGGCCTGTTCACGCTGGTGGGCTTCGGGCTGATCGAGAGCATGGAGCTGTGGGAGCCGGCGATGGATTCGCTGGCGCTGGTGCTGGTGGCGGCGCTGGTGTCGGTGCTGATCGCGATCCCGCTGGGGATCGCGGCGGCCCGCAACGACGTGGTGAGCCGGGTGGCGCGGCCGGTGCTGGACCTGATGCAGACGATGCCGGCGTTCGTCTACCTGATCCCGGCGATCTTCTTCTTCAGCATCGGGGTGGTGCCCGGCGTGGTCGCCACCGTGATCTTCGCGTTGCCGCCCGGGGTGCGGCTGACCGAGCTGGGCATCCGCGGTGTGGACGCGGAGATGGTGGAGGCGGGTGAGGCGTTCGGCACGCCGCCGGGCCGCATTCTGACCCGGATCCAGATCCCCCTCGCCATGCCGTCGATCATGGCCGGGATCAACCAGCTGATCATGCTGTCGCTGTCGATGGTGGTCATCGCGGGGATGGTCGGCGCGGGCGGCCTGGGCAACGAGGTGCTGGAGGGCATCCAGCGGGTGAACATCGCCCAGGGCTTCGAGGGCGGCCTGGCCGTGGTGGTGCTGGCCATCTTCCTGGACCGGATCACCAGTGCGCTGGGCGACCGTACGGCGGTGGCCCGCGCGATGGCACAGATGACCTGATCCCCTCTCCCCCGCTCAATCCGTTCGATCTACCGAAAGGAACGTTCCGAGCATGCGTTTCAAGTTCAAAGGCGTGGCCGTCGCGGCCGTCGTACTGTCCCTGGGTCTGTCCGCCGCGGCGTGCGGCGGCGATGACTCCGGGTCCGGCGGCTCCGGCGACAAGAAGATCACCATCGGCATGGTGGCGGGCTGGGCCGAGGGCGAGGCCGCGACCGCACTGTGGCAGAAGATGCTGCAGGACAAGGGCTACCAGGTCGAGGTCAAGACGCTCGACGCCGGACCGCTGTACGCGGGCATGGCCAAGGGCGACGTGGACCTGTACCTGGACGCGTGGCTGCCGGGCACGCACGAGGACTACTGGAAGCAGTACGGGAACAAGCTCGAGAAGATCAGCATCTGGTACGACAAGGCGCCGCTGACGATCGCGGTGCCGAACTACTCGCCGCTGAAGTCGCTGGAGGACCTGAAGGGCAAGGGGTCCAGCTACGGCGGCAAGATCGTCGGAATCGAGAAGAGCTCCGGCCTGTACCGGGTGTCCAAGGAGGACATGCTTCCCGCGTACGGCCTGGAGGGCGAGTACGAGGTGACGACGTCGTCGACGGCGGCGATGCTCACCGAGCTCAAGAAGGCCACGGACGCCAAGAAGGACATCGTCGTCACGCTGTGGCGGCCGCACTGGGCGTACGCGAAGTTCCCGATCCGCGACCTGGCCGACCCCAAGGGCGCGATGGGCAAGCCGGACGGGGTCAACATCGTCGGCCGCGAGGACTTCTCCAAGGACCAGCCCGAGGTCGCGGGCTGGCTGAAGAAGTTCCGGATGGACGACAAGCAGCTGGGCACGCTCGAGGACCTGATGGAGAACAAGTACAAGGGCAAGCCCGAGCAGGCCGTCAGCGAGTGGGTGCAGTCCAACCCGGGCTTCACCAAGAACATCACCGGCTGACCTTCGTCCGCTCTCCGCACGGGCCGTCCGACGCGTCGGGCGGCCCTTGCCCTTGCCCTTTCCCGGTCCCGGGGCCGGTTCAGTCGGCGACGCCGACGACCAGGAACACGGCGAGGACGCCGCCCGCGGTGGCGCACAGCGTCAGGATGCGGGGGTGCCGGCTGTGCGCCTCAGGCAGGATCTCCGCGGCGGCCAGGTAGAGCAGGACGCCCGCGAAGAAGCCCAGATACGGCCCGAGGACCGCTTCCGGGACGGTCACCAGCAGGGTGGCCAGGGCGCCCGCGATCGGCGCCAGGGCGTCGGCGGCCAGCAGGACGAGCGCGGGGCGGCGGTCGGCGCGGTTCAGGGACGCGGCGGTGAAGGTGTTGAAGCCGTCGGCGAAGTCGTGCGCGATCACGGCGAGGGCGACGACGACGCCGACGTCCTGCCCGGCCTGGAAGCCGAGGCCGATGCTGAGACCGTCGATGAAGCTGTGCCCGACGAGCGCGCAGGCGGCCAGCAGCCCGCCCCTTCCCGGGGCGGCGTGGTCGTGGCCGGCGTGGCGGTGGACGTGCGGCGCGTACTCGCCCTCGTGCGCCCGGTGGATGGCCGCGGCCTGCTCGACGACGTGCAGCAGCAGGAATCCGGCGGCGAAGCCGATCATGGGGGCGGGCACGCCGAGGACGCCGGCTCGGGACGCCTCCAGGGCCTCGGGGACGAGGTCGAACGCGACGATTCCGAGGATCAGCCCGCCGGCCAGGCCCAGCACCAGGTGCCGGCGGTCCCGTACGCGCATCGCGACGAGCCCGCCGGTCAGGGTCATCAGGAAGGCCACCGCCGAGAGGACCACCGCCGCCATGGAACGGTCCTACCAGGCGTACGGCCGCGTACACGCGAAACGCCCGAGGACCGGCCGTATGTCGCGCAGCACGGACGCGTCTCGCCGGCACGGACGCATCCGGCCTGGCCAGCGCGTCTCGGCGGGACGATGCGTGGCGCGGCGATCGCGCGAAAGGCCCCCGGGTCCCGCCGCTAAGGGCGTGACCTGGGGGCCTGTCGTCACATGCGTCCGCAGGCTACTCGGCGGTGGCGGGCTCCTTCTCTGGGGCGGTGCCTTCGCCCTTGATGGAGCGGATGAGGAGCTGGGAGACGTCCACGACCTCCAGCGATTCCTTGGCCTCGCCGGAGTTCTTCTTCTCGTTGATGGCATCGCCCAGCATCACCAGGCAGAACGGGCACGCGGTGGAGACGGTGTCGGGGTCGGTGGTCAGCGCCTCGTCCACCCGCTCGGTGTTGATGCGCTTGCCGATCCGCTCCTCCATCCACATCCGGGCACCACCGGCGCCGCAGCAGAAGCCGCGGTCCTTGTGCCGGTGCATCTCCTGGGTCTTCACGCCCGGGACGGTGGCCATGATGTCGCGGGGCTGCTTGTAGACCTTGTTGTGGCGGCCCAGGAAGCAGGGGTCGTGGTAGGTGATCTTCTCCTCGATCGGGGTGACCGGGGTGAGTCTCCCCTCCTCCACCAGATGCGCCAGCAGCTGGGTGTGGTGGACGACCTCGTAGTTCCCGCCGATCTGCGGGTACTCGTTGGCCAGGGTGTTGAAGCAGTGCGGGCAGGTCGCCACGATCTTCTTGGCGCCCGCGTCGTTCAGCGTCTCCACGTTCTGCTGGCCCAGCATCTGGAACACGAACTCCATGCCCAGCCGCCGCGCCGGGTCACCGGTGCAGGCCTCCATCGGGCCCAGCACCGCGAACTTCACGCCCGCGATGTGCAGCAGCTCGGCGACCGCCTTGGTGGTCTTCTTGGCCCGGTCCTCCAGCGCGCCCGCGCAACCGACCCAGAACAGGTACTCGGTGTCCTCGGACAGTTTGTCGTCGACGACCTCGACCTCGAAGTCCAGCTCCTCGATCCACTCCAGGCGCTTCATCTCGGACATGCCCCAGGGGTTGCCCTTGTTCTCCAGGTTCTTGAGCATCACCCCCGCCTCCGAGGGGAACGAGGACTCGATCATCACCTGGAAGCGGCGCATGTCCAGGATGTGGTCGATGTGCTCGATGTCGACCGGGCACTGCTCCACGCACGCGCCGCAGTTGGTGCACGACCACAGCACGTCGGGGTGGATGACCCCGTCCTCGCCCACCAGTTCCTTGTCCACCTCCATGGCGGCCTTCTGCTCATCGGTGAAGGCGGCCTGCTCCTCCTCGGAGGCGAGCATGTAGGGGGCCTTGGCGAAGGCGTGGTCGCGCAGCTCCAGCACGACCATCTTCGGCGACAGCGGCTTGCCGGTGTTCCAGGCCGGGCACTGGGACTGGCAGCGCCCGCACTCGGTGCAGGTCGCCATGTCCAGGAAGCCCTTCCAGGTGAAGTCCTCGATCCTGCCGCGGCCGAAGGTGTCCTCGTCGGGGTCGGCCTCCTCGAAGTCCAGCGGCTTGCCCTTGCTCATCATCGGCTGCGCCGGGCCCAGCCCGTCGGGACGGCGCTTGAACATCACGTTCAGCGGCGCGATGAAGATGTGCAGGTGCTTGGAGTTGACCACGATGACCAGGAACACCAGCGCGACGCCGATGTGGGCCAGCAGGAAGAACGCCTCCAGCCCCACCATCAGGCCGGTCTCGGGCTTCCCGATGTTCTCCAGCAGCTGCCCCACACCGTAGGAGGCGTAGGCGGCCTTGCCGTAGGAGAAGTTGTCGTTGGCGACCTCCATGCCGCGGAAGGCCAGCATCGTCCAGATCACGTTGAAGATCATGAACAGGATCAGCCACGCGCCGCCGGTGTGCGAGCCCTTGAACCGGGAGGCGCGGTCCAGCTTCTTCGGCGAGTTCTTCACGCGGATGATCGCGAAGGTGGCCAGGCCCGCCAGGCACGCCAGCGCGATGGTGTCCTGGACGAACCCGATCGGCCCCCAGGTCTGCAGGAACGGGATGTGCGCGTGCAGCCCGAACAGCAACTGCACGCCCGCCTCGCCGTACACGGTGATCAGCAGCAGGAAGGCCCACATGACCGCGAGGTGGGCGGCGCCCGCCACGGTCCACTTCAGCAGCTTGCGCTGCCCGAGGACCTCGGCGACCTGCCCCTCCACATCGCCCTTCTTGTCACGCTTGACCACAAGGACGCGGTCGGGGTCGGGCTGGCCGCTCTTGAACAGATCCCACAGGAACTTCACCCGCCGGCCCGCCAGTGCTAGCGCCACCGCTATACCGACGAGCCCGACGATCAACGTGATCGCGTACTGCACAGTTCCGTCCTCCTGAGGTACGGGCGTTGGCTGTCAGCGTAGGGCTCGCGACAAACCGCACTTCATCCGGGGCCCGAATACTACTCGGCAGTAGCTTATGCGTCGGCCAAGGCACACGGCCACGTGATGTACCACTTGTGACCGGTGTATATACGCGCAGCCTTGTCCCAGGCAAACCCGTTCGTCCTGGAAACCACCGAACAGGGACGCCGGCACCTGGCGAAAGGCCCTCACTGGGACCGCGCACAGGACCCCGCACAAAGGACCACCGGCCGTACCACGGCCACGGGGGCGGCGGTACGGCCGGCGGCCGGCACGGCACGGTCAGCGGATCGTCAGGGAAGGGCCGGAGGCCGCGGAGCCTCGTCGGTCCAGCCCCCGCCCAGGTAGAGCGTGGTGCGCTCCTTGGCCGGGACGCCGCGCCCTTGCCCGCCCTTGATCGTGTTGATCTCGTGCACCGACAGCACCTGCGAGGAGGACGGGTCGATGATCAACCGGCTGCCGCTCGTGCTGTTCGCGTACGGGGTCACGATCGAGAACGCCACGCCCTTGCGGCCCAGGCCGTCCACGGCCGTGCCCTCGGACTTCACCACCGGCATCTCGGCCAGCGCGCGGAAGGCCGCCGCCCGCACCGCCGGCGAGACCGGCGCGGTGGTGAGCAGGTCGATCAGCTTGCGGGCCGCGAAGCTCTGCCTGACCCGCTCGTTGTCGGCGTGGAGCCCCCTGTCGGCGCCGTCCGACAGCGCACGCTTCTGGGCGAGGGCGCGCAGGGCGGCAGGGTCGGTCGGCAGCTTCTCCAGGTCGGCGAACGACGGGTCGGCCCCCGCGATGGGGACGTGCAGGCGGCCGGACCCGTCCATCTTCACCAGAGTCCCGGTGCCGGGCTTGGTCTGGACGTACACGGGCCGCTTGTCGACGGTGTCCCCGATGCCGAGGTTCCACCGCGACGGGGAGCCGTCGAGCCGCCACGCCTTCTCGTCCTGCGGCGTCCTGGGCTTGGCGCCGCCCGTCCGCCGCCCGCTCCAGGCGGTGCCGTTGCGGGCGAGCCAGTCCTCGCTGATGCGGGCGTCCTCGACGGTGTAGGGCCGCGTCTTGGGGCCGACCTTCACCGGCACCAGGTACATCGTCTTGACGCGCCAGTACTTGCCGGTCGCCGGGGCCGTCTCCGCCTTCTCGGCGGCGGCGAGCAGCACGGTGCGGGTGGAGGTGGCGTCCGGCCCAGGACCGGCCGTGGGCCCGCCGTCGCCGCCCGGGGCGCCGCCACCCGTGGAGGCGATGACCAGCGCCGCCGCGGCGGCCGCGCCGACCAGGCCCAGCCCGCCGCCCCACAGCGGGACGGCGCGGCGCCGTGCCGGGACGACCCGGCGGTCCTCGGCGCGGCTCGCCGGGGCCAGGCCCGCGGAGCCGGCGGAGGAGGCGGGCGCCATGGCGCGGGCCAGTTCCACGGCCCGGGTCCCCGCGTCGATCGGGGCGTCCGGGGCCAGTTCGGCGGGACGCGCCTCGGTGAGGGTCCGCATCACGTCTCGGCTCATGACATCTCCTTACTGACCATCCGGACGCGGGAACGAGCGGGCGCGACGCCATCCACAGGGGCCTTCGCAGGGCCGCCCCGGACGGACGCCGGGGCGGGACCTCCCTGGACGGGCGCCGGGGCGGGACCTCCCTGGACGGGCGCCGGGGCGAAACCGTCCTGTGCGGGGCCGTCCTCGACCGCGCGCATCAGGCGCTTGCGGGCGCGGTGCAGCCGTACGCGCAGCGCGGTGGCGCTGCATCCGACGACCTTGGCGGCGTCCTTCGGGGAGAGGCCCTGCCAGGCGACGAGGATCAGGATCTCCCGGTCGCCGTCGGGCAGCGCGGCCATGGCGCGCAGCACCGCGAGCCGCTCGGCGACCCGTTCGGCGATGTCGCCCTCGGCGGCGGCGCCGCCCCGGCCGGGCGGCGGCTCACCCGCGAAGTCGGTGGTGAACGCCGCGCGCCGGGCCTCCTCGCGGTAGCGGTCGCGCAGCACGTTCCGGGCGACGCCGAGCAGCCAGGGCAGCGCCGGCTCGGGCACGTCGCCCAGCCGGCGCCAGGCCACCGCGAACGTCTCGCTCACCACGTCGTCGGCGGCCTGCCGCCCGGCGCGCGCCGCGGCGTACGCCCAGACGCGCTGCCGGCAGGCGTCGTAGATCGCGGTGAAGCGCCTGGCGTCCCGGGACTCCCCCGGGACGCCGGTTCCCCCGGACTCCCCAGGCTCCCCAGGTTGTCCGGGCTCTCCGGATCCTCCGGACCCAGCGGTCATCGCCCGCACCTCCGTCCGTCCCTCGTCTTCGGTGTGTTCCGACACCAGGAAGTGGGACGGGAAGGCCCATCGTTACCCGGCGTCCCGAAGATTTCCGGAGAAAAGCGAGACGACCGGAAAGCAGCCCGGAGAAGGAAGGTCAGGCGGGGACGCGCTCGAAGACGGCGGCGAGCCCCTGGCCGCCGCCGATGCACATGGTCTCCAGCCCGTAGCGGACCTCGCGGCGGTCCATCTCGCGGGCCAGCGTGGCGAGGATGCGGGCGCCGGTCGCGCCCACGGGGTGCCCCAGGGAGATGCCGGAGCCGTTGACGTTGAGGCGGTCGTAGTCGTCCTCCTTCAGGCCCCACTCGCGGAGCACGGCGAGGACCTGGGCGGCGAACGCCTCGTTCAGCTCGATGAGGTCGATGTCGGACAGGCCGAGCCCGGCCCGCTCCAGCGCCTTCGCGGTGGCGGGCACCGGGCCGATCCCCATCGTGCGGGGCGGCACGCCCGCACGCGCCCACGACACGAGCCGGACGAGGGGGCGCAGGCCCAGCTCGGCGGCGCGATCGGGCGTGGTCACCACGCACACGGCGGCGCCGTCGTTCTGGCCGCTGGCGTTGCCCGCGGTGACGGTGGCCTGCTCGTCGCTCTTCCCGAGGACGGGCCGCAGCTTGGCCAGGCTCTCCACGGTGGTGCCGGGACGCGGGTGCTCGTCGGCGTCCACGACCGTGTCGCCCTTGCGGGACCGCACCGTGACCGGGACGATCTCGTCGGCGAAGCGGCCCTCGCGCTGGGCGGCCACGGCCCGCTCGTGCGACAGGACGGCGAGGCGGTCCTGCTCGTCGCGGGAGATGCCGTACTCGCGGCGCAGGTTCTCGGCGGTCTCCAGCATGCCGCCGGGGACCGGGTGGCGGTCGCCGCCCGCGGTGACGCGGCCCCGGGCGAGCGAGTCGTGCAGTTCCAGGCCGGGGCCGCGGATGCCCCAGCGCGCCTCGGTCGTGTAGAACGGCGCGGAGCTCATGCTCTCGGCGCCGCCGGCGATGATCAGGTCGCTGGCCCCGGTCTGCACCTGGAGGGCGGCGTTGATCACGGCCTGGAGGCCGGACCCGCAGCGCCGGTCGATCTGGAGGCCGCCGACCTCGACGGGGAGCCCGGCGTCCAGCGCGGCGACCCGGCCGATGGCGGGGGCGTCGGAGGTGGGGTAGCAGTGGCCGAGGACGACCTCGTCCACCGCCTCGCCGGGCAGGCCGGTGCGTTCGAGCAGCGCCCAGATCACGGTCGCCGCCAGTTCGACCGGCGGGACGGTCTTCAACGCCCCGCCGAACCTGCCGATCGGGGTCCGTACCGGCTCGCAGATCACAGCTTCGCGCATCACTCGCTCCATGTCCCTCGGCGTCCCGTGGCGCCCGTGCGCGTCCTTGGCCCACGGTCCCGGTTCCGTCATGAGGATAGGCACGCCCCGGGCACACCGGCCCGATCACGGCCGATACCAAATCCGGCACACAGTAAGACGCGGGGGAACATAATCGCCTCGCGTGCCGATCGCTACGTCGCCTCCGGGGTGGGGAGGGCCTCCTCGGCCACGGCCAGGACGGAGCGCAGCGCCGCCGACGGGTTGTCCGCGCGCCAGGCCAGGGCCAGTTCCAGCACGTTCGGACGCCCCGCCAGCGGCCGGTAGACCATGCCGGGGATGCGGATGTGCTGCACCGAGGAGACCGTCAGCGTGACCCCGACCCCGGCCCCGACGAGCGCCAGGATCGTGTACGAGTCGGGCGCCTCCTGCACGATCCGGGGCTGGAACCCGGCGGCGACGCAGGCGTGCACCAGGGCGTCCCGCACCGCCGAGCCGCGCGTGCCGGGGAAGGTCACGAACGGTTCGGCGGCCAGGTCGGGCAGCCGGATCTCGTGGTGGCGGGCCAGCGGGTGCTCGGCGGGCAGCGCCGCGACCAGGAACTCGCGCTCGATCAGCCGGACGACGACGCCCTCGCGGTGCACGGGGAGCCGGACGAAGCCGAGGTCGTGGTCGCCGTCGGCGACCTTGGTGACCGCCTCGCCGGAGTAGGTCTGGCCGCGCAGCACCAGTTCGATGCCGGGGTGCCGGGCGCGGACGGCCTTGGTCAGCACGGGCAGCGTCTCGTGGCTGCTGGCGCCCGCGAAGCCGATCGTGACCCGGCCGACCTCGCCGCGTCCTCCGGCCTGGGCTGCGCGGCGGGCGACGTCCAGGTCGGCCAGCACGCGCCGGGCGGGTTCGAGGAACGCCTGGCCGGCGGAGGTGAGCCGGACCGACCGGGTGCTGCGTTCGAAGAGCTGCACGCCGAGTTCGTGTTCGAGCTGGCGGATCTGCTGGCTGAGCGGCGGCTGGGCGATGTGCAGGCGGGCGGCGGCCCGGCCGAAGTGCAGTTCCTCGGCCACGGCCACGAACCCGGCGAGGTGACGGAACTCCATAGCTCGATTATGACGCCTTACGTATCAGCCATCAGGTGATTGTGCAGGGTACACTCTTGAAATCGGCGGGCGAAGTGGGATTCCATACCAGGACGACGGCACGCGTCGGCGGCGCCGAAATGCCGGCCCGCGTGATGACGGCGACGAGGAGATGCGGCTGATGGAGCGGTGGACTGCCGGGCGGGTCCGCACGGTCCGGGTGATCGGCACCGGCGTGATGGGGCGCGGGATCGTCCAGCTCGCCGCGGCGGGCGGCCTGACGGTGGAGCTGGCCGACATGCGCGCGGAGGCGGTGGCGTCCGCCGTCGACCAGGTCGGCGCGATGTTCGACAAGCTGGCGGGCAAGGGCCGCATGACGGCGGACGACGCCGCGGCGGCCAAGGCCAGGCTCCGGCCGGTCGACGACCCGTTCGCCCCCGCCGACGGCTGCGACCTGGTGGTCGAGGCCGTGCGGGAGGACCTGGAGACCAAGCGGGAGCTGTTCGCGGCGCTGGAGAAGGTGTGCGGCGAGGGCACGGTGCTGGCCACCAACACCAGTTCCCTGTCGGTCACGGCGATCGGGGCCGCGCTGGAAGACCCCGGGCGCCTGGCGGGCCTGCACTTCTTCAACCCGGTGCCGCTGATGCGCCTGGTCGAGGTGATCCCGGGCGCGCGGACGGCCGCGTGGCTGCCCGGCGAGCTGGTCGAGCTGGTGAGGCGGCTGGGCCACGAACCAGTCGTCGCCCCCGACACCCCCGGCTTCCTGGTCAACCACGCCGGGCGCGGGCTGGTCACCGAGGCGATGCAGGTGCTCGCCGAGGCGGTGGCCGAGCCGGTGGACCTCGACCGCATCGCCCGCGAGGCCCTCGGTCTGAAGATGGGGCCGTGCGAACTGCTCGACATGACCGGACTGGACGTCTCCCATCCGGTGATGGAGATCATCTGGAACGGCTTCTACGGGGATCCGCGGCTGCGGCCGTCCAGGGTCTCGCGCACTCGTGTAGAGGCAGGGCTGCTCGGCCGTAAGGCGGGCGAGGGCTTCTACCGTTACGTGGACGGCGCCAAGCAGGAGCCGCCCGAGCCGCCCATCCCCTCGGCGGACCCGCGTCCGGTGTGGGTGCACGACTCCGAGTCCCTGCGCAGCCTCCTCGCCAAGGGCGGCGTCCAACTGGAAACAGGAGCGGGCCCCTCCAACGAGGCGATCATCCTTGTCACCCCGTACGGGCAGAGCGCGCTTGAGACGGCCCACGCGCACGGCCTCCCCGCCGAACGCACCCTCGCGGTCGATCCCCTGGGCGACTTCTCCGGCCGGCTCACCCTGGCCGTGCACCCCGGAGTGGACCCCGCCGCAGGACGGGCCGCGCTCGCCGCACTCGGCGCCACCGGCCGGCCCGTGACCGTCGTACGTGACGCGCCCGGCGCGGTCGCGCAACGGCTGCTCGCCTCGATCGTCAACGTCGCCTGCGCGATCGCCGAGCAGCGCCTCGCCGACCCCAAGGACATCAACACGGCCGTACGGCTCGGCCTGGGCTACCCGCAGGGGCCTCTGGAATGGGGCGATCGCGTGGGGGCCTCCACCATCCTGCGCGTTCTCCGCGCCATGCACGCCGCCACCGGCGACCCGCGCTACCGCCCGAGCCCCTGGCTCGTCGAACGAGCCGAGCTCGGCCTCCCCCTGAGCGAGACCGGAACCACCCCCGGAGACCTGCGCTGACCGGAGGTCAGTCCGACTTCGCCGCCGGGCGTGGTTCCGCTGTGGCAGCCGTTTCGGTGACCGCGCCGACGCCGGGCGGCGCACCGGGACCGGGACGCCGCAGCACGTAAGCGGCGAGCATGGCGGCGGCCAGCATCACGGCCGCCGCCGACAGGGTCCCGACCGACACGGCGTGGACGAAGGCGTCCCGGGCGGCCCGCGCCAGCCCCGGGTCGCCGTACGACAGCGCTTCGCCCAGCGAGTGCCGTGCCGCGTCCGGGACGCCGCCGGGCAGCCCGCGCGCGTACACGGCGGAGATGAGGCTGCCGAGCACCGCCACGCCGAACGCGTTGCCGAGTTCCTGCCCGGCGTCGTTCACGGCCGAGCCGACGCCCGCCTCCTCGCGCGGGACGGCGTTCATGAGCATCGAGTACGCGGGCGGCGAGCCGAGGCCCGCGCCGAAGCCGAGCACGACCAGCCCGGCGGCGAGCGCGGCGTACCCGGGGCCGTCGCCGTCGCCCGGGTCGACCAGCAGGCCCACCAGGGCGAACCCGGCGGCCACGCACACGAACCCGGCCACCAGGGCGCGACGGCCGCCGACCTTGGAGTCGAGCGCGGCGCCCATGCCGTTGCCGAACGCCGCCGCGACCGCCACCGGCAGCAGCGCAAGCCCGGCCTTCAGCGGCCCGTACGCCAGCACCAGCTGGAGGAACTGGGTCAGCGCGAACAGCGTCCCGGCCAGCGCGAACGCGAACAGCGCGATCACGGTGGCGGCGCCGGAGAAGTCGGGACGGGCCAGCAGCCGCAGGTCGAGCATCGGCTCGGGGTTGCGGTGCTGCCAGGCGGCGAACGCGGCCAGCGCGACCGCGGCGACGGCCAGCCCGCCGAGCGTGCGGGCGCCCGTCCAGCCGTGCCCGGGACCGGAGATCACCGCCCAGACCAGCGCGGACAGCCCGGCCGTGGACAGCAGCGCGCCGAGCGCGTCGGGACGACGCCGCGGCCCCCGCGACTCGGGCACCAGCAGGAGCAGCCCGAGCACGGCGGCGACCGCCACCGGCACGTTCACCAGGAAGACCGAGCCCCACCAGAAGTGCTCCAGCAGCAGGCCGCCGAGCGTGGGACCGGCGGCGACGCCGACCACCGAGGTGGTGCCCCAGATCGCGAACGCCTTGGCGCGCTCCCCCTCGTCGAAGACCTGGGCCAGGATCGACATGGTGCCGGGCATCAGCAGGGCGCCGCCGACGCCCATCAGCGCGCGCAGCGCGACGAGCTGGCCGGGGCCGCCGGCGAAGGCCGCCAGCAGGGAGCCCGTGCCGAACAGCGCGAACCCGGCGAGCATGGCGGCGCGCCGCCCGTAGCGGTCGCCGAGGCCGCCCGCGGTGAGCAGCAGCCCGGCGAACGCCAGCGAGTAGGCGTCGATCACCCACTGGACGTCGGCGGTGGTCGCGTCGAGGTCGCGGAGCAGGGCGGGGACGGCCACGTTCAGGATCGTGTTGTCCACCACGACCACGAAGAGGCTGAGGCAGAGCACGGCGAGGATCCGCCATCGGTGCGGGTGCGGGCCGGGTTGCGGGGGCGGATGTCCGGGGGACATGCGCACTTCCTCTCGTACAGTGTGCGAGTTGACTCGCACACTGTACGAAGTGACTCGCACACCGTTCAACCCTCATACCCTGTACGAGCGCTGCGGGAGAGGCGCGGGAGAGGAGACCAGCCGATGGCCGGCAGCGAGAAGGGCCCCACCTCGGTGTGGACGCGGCCCGAACGGCGGCGCCGCGAGCAGCCCACCCTCGGCCGCGACCAGATCGTCGACGCCGCCCTCGGCCTCCTCGACGCCGAGGGACTGGAGGGCCTGAGCATGCGCCGCCTCGGCACCCGCCTCAACGCGGGCGCCACCTCCGTCTACTGGCATGTGGCCAACAAGGACGAGCTGCTCGAACTCGCCCTCGACCGCGTCATGGGCGAGGTGACCGTCCCCGATCCGGCCGAGCGGGGCTGGCGCGAGGCCGCCGCCGACTACGCCCGCGGCCTGCGCGCGATGATCCACCGCCACCCCTGGACGGTCACCCTCTTCGGCAAGCGCCCGATGCTGGGCCCCAACGCCGCCCGCGCACTCGACGAGATCCTCGCCGTCTTCGCGCACGCGGGCTTCACCGGCCACGACCTCGAACACGCCTGGTCACTGGTCATCGACTACGTGGTCGGCGCCGCCGGGAGCGAGGCCGGCTGGCACGCCGGCCAGTCCGGCACCACCGCCGCGGACTGGATGGCGTCCCTCGGCCCCTACCTGTCCCGGATGGACGCCGAACGCCCCCGCCTGGCCGCGCACATCCGCGACATCTGGTCCGGCGACGACACCGGGATCCTGGAGGCCCGCTTCGCCTTCGGCCTCGAAACCGTCCTCGACGGCCTGGAAGCACGCAGACCAGGCCAGGAGCCCGGCCGGGGGTGAGCCCCGGCCGGGCCTTCCACCGATATCGGGTTCAGGCGTGGTGCGGGCTCTCGTTCGTCCACCCCGCTCCGAGGAACAGCTTCCGGGTCAGGACATCGCCCGGCCGCATGCCCTTCATGGAGCCGCCCGGACGGACCACGACCTGCCGTCCGACGAGGACCCGGTACGTCTTCGGATCCAGGACGAGCTGGTAGTCGAAGACGGTGCCGCTGCCCTCCCGCATGCTGCTGCGCGCCGCCAAGCCGATCCCGGTGCGCCCCCGGTCGTCGGTCACCGACCCGATCGTCCGGACGCCGGACACGCCGGCGAGGTGGCGGAAGACCGCCGCCCGCACCTCGGGCGTGGCGGGGTCTGTGAGGAGCCTGGAGCCCGCCATCAGGTCGGCCGCGGCGTTGCGCTCCCGCGGCCGGATGCCCGTGGCGTACAGCAGCTCCTCGATCTTCGACGGGTCGTCCGCCACTGTCACGGATCTACCAGGGAGCTTCTTGTTGATCGCGCGGCAGCGCTCCTTGGCAACGGGCTTGCCGTCCTTGCGGAGCCTGGAGCACAGCTCGTCGCGCTGCTTGGCGGCCCGCTTCTTCTCCGCGGGCGTGGTGCGCTCCTCCTCCCACGTGCCGGGCCCGACACCGTACGTCTTGCCCGGGACGGTGCTGAGCGTCGCCCAGTGGTCGTTGGACCAGACGCGCACCGTCTTCGGTGCGCCCGCCTTCCTCCAGGCCCGCTCGTCGGCCGGCGTCAGCGGGCGGGCGCCCAGATCACGCTGGTACAGGACGTCGTCGTCGGTGTCGGAGCGGGCGGTCCACCTGTCCCACTGGGAGCTGTAGCCCATCATCGTGTAGCCGTCCGCGCCCGCGCCGCCGATCCGGTACGCCCAGCCGTCGACGGTCTGGACGCGCCAGTAGCGCCCGGTCGGCTCCTTGGCCGCCTGCTCGGCCGCGGCCAGCAGGATCGACCGCGCGGACGTGCCGCCGGCCTCCTCCGGCTGCGGCACCGCCGTCCCGCCGCCCCCCAACGTGGCGACGGCGACGGCGGCCGCGGCACCGGCGGCGACCAGGCCGGTGAGGCCGAGCTGCATCCGCCCCACCAGGCGCGGCCGGGTCCGGACGCGGCGCCGCGGGCCGCGCCCGGCGATCTCCGCCTCCAGGGCCTCCAGGGCCGCGTCGGTCGCGCGGTCGGACGGCGGCGCGGGCTCGGCGAGCAGATCGCGGACCATCTTCATCTCGTTCATGCCGTGGACTCCTCAGCGGTCAGCATCCGATCGGCCCCGCCCAGCGCCTCGCGCAGCTTCCTTCGAGCCCTGTGCAGCCGTGACGCCACCGTGCCGGTCTTCAGGTCCAGCGCCGCCGCGGCCTCGTCGTACGAGAGGTCCGCGAGCGCCACCAGGAGCAGCACGTCGCGGTCGCCGGAGGACAGCCGGGCCAGGGCCCTGGCGAGTTCTCCGCCGACCTCGCCCGCGCTCACCCGGGCGGCGACGCGGTCCTCGTGACCGTCCGCGACGCCGTCGGCCGGGGTGCGGGCGAGCGCGCGGTAGTAGCGCCGCTCGGCCCGCCGGTGCAGGCCGACCTGGTTGGTGGCGATCCCGTACAGCCAGGCCCGGACCGCCCCCTTCGCCGGGTCGTAGCGGTCCCGGCGGCGGAACGCGGCCAGGAACGTCTCGGCGGCGATGTCGTCGGCGGCGTCGGCGCCGAGGCGGCGGGCGACATAGCGGTGGATCTCGGCGAAATACCGGTGGAAGATCCCGGCGAACAGTTCGGGCTCCTGCCACGACCTCGCGATCGTCTCCGCGTCGTCCGCCGGTGGGTCGGATCCGGGCGCTGCGGCCTCGGCCGAGGCGTGGCTCTGTCTCATATGAGGTCCTTGTCGTGGGGAGGCTGTCACCCCGTACTCATCCGCACCAAGGATCCGCCTTCACGAGCTCCGCGCCCGGACGCGATCTTCCGTGCCCACCGGCCACCATGGCCGCGCCCACGCCCGCGTGACAAGAACGGCCCCGGATTCGCGCGACCGGCCGCTAGAGCGGCGCCGCGGCGGGACGGACACTCGTCGCCATGCGGCTCAAGACGGCGGCGGCCGGGACGCTCGCGGCGGCGATGGTGCTCGGTGCGGCCGGTACGACCGGTACGGCACACGCAGACGACACGTGGCGTCCGGTCCCGCCCAACTGGACCTGGCCGGACCGCCACCTCAACGACGTGGAGGCCGTCGGCGCCGGCGACGTCTGGGCGGCGGGCGGCCAGGGCAGGGTGTACGTCGGCATCCCCGGCGGCCTCGGCCATCCGCCGATCACGCTGGTCGACATCGGTCCCAAGCCGCTGCTCCAGCGGTGGACGGGACGATCGTGGACCAGCTACGCGCCCCCGGGCCTCACCGGCGAGGGCGAGATCACCGATGTCGAGGCCGTCGCCCCGGACGACGTCTGGGCGGCCGGTTTCACCGGCTACCTCGGCGACCACACCGCCTACCTGGCCCACTGGGACGGCGCGAAGTGGACGCGGATCGCCTCGCCGTCGAGCCGATGGAGCATCAGAATCTACGCGGACGGCAAGGGCCTCTGGCTCCTCGGCGCCGGCGAGAGCACCTTCCACCGTTTCGCCGACGGGGCCTGGACGGAGCACAGGTTGGGCGAGTTCAACGTCACCTCCGTGCTCCAGCCGACCCGGGACGAGATGTACGCCTTCGCCGGAACCAAGGTCCACCACTGGGACGGCGACTCCTGGAGCAGCTTCGACCGGCTTCCGGGCGACGGGCCCTCCAGGTATGAGCACTTCTATACGGCGACGGCCGAGGGAGAGTTGTGGGCCATCGTCCGCTACGGCACCGTGGATGCGGTGCCGGTCGTCCACCGCTGGGCGGGCGCGCGGTGGGAGAGGGTCCCCGTCCCCGAGAAGTACACGGGCACGTCGTATCACCAGATCCACGACTTCGGCGGCCCGGTGATCCAGTTCGAGATGCGGGAGAGCCGCGTCGTCCACCAGTTGCGCTGGACGGGTTCCGGCTGGACCGAGCTGATCGACCCCGTCGCGTCGGTTCCGCCCTACTACGCGGTGGCGGGCGACGGCTCCCTGTGGGCGGGTGACACGGACACCGTCTACCGGCTCGAGGGGAAGGCCTGGACGCCGGTGGAGACGCCCATTTCCGGCCAGGCCCGGGTCGTGTCGCTTCCCGGCTCCCGCTACGTCTTCGCCTGGAGCCTGAGCAGGGCGGGCGACCTGGTGGCGACAACGAACGCCCCCTGACCTGACGAGACCCCGAGAGGCAACGAGGGACGCGGCCGACCGGCCGCGTCCCTCTTTCATGCCCCCGCGCGACGGTCCTCCTCCTGGCGGAGGCCGGTCGCTCGTCCGGCGGAGGCCGGTGTGCCCGGTCCTCGTCCGCTGCGAGGATTCGCGCACCGATGCGCGCCCGCGGGGAACCGGAATACATCGCTCAATCGTCCTGTTGATGTGGTCGTCAGCAAAGTTGAGTCGCCAAGACTCAAGTGATTTGACAGCGGGAGTCGCTCACGGCACTCTTGCGAACTAGAGACTCGACCGGCCGCCGTCCCGCCCTCAGGCGGAGGCGGGCCGGCCCACATACCGGACGAGAACCACACGACGGAGGACGAGGAACATGGCACGTGCGGTCGGTATCGACCTGGGGACGACCAACTCGGTCGTCGCGATCCTGGAGGGCGGGGAGCCCACGGTGATCGCCAACGCGGAGGGGTCGCGGACCACGCCGTCGGTGGTGGCGTTCGCCAAGAACGGTGAGGTGCTGGTCGGTGAGGTCGCCAAGCGGCAGGCGGTGACCAACGTCGATCGCACCATCCGGTCGGTCAAGCGCGAGATGGGCACCGACTGGAAGACGAAGATCGACGACAAGGACTTCACCCCGCAGCAGATCAGCGCGTTCGTGCTGCAGAAGCTCAAGCGCGACGCCGAGGCCTACCTGGGCGAGAAGGTGACCGACGCGGTGATCACCGTGCCGGCCTACTTCTCCGACCACCAGCGGCAGGCCACCAAGGAGGCCGGGCAGATCGCCGGGCTGAACGTGCTGCGGATCATCAACGAGCCGACCTCCGCGGCGCTGGCCTACCACCTGGAGAAGGAGAACGAGGCCACCATCCTGGTGTTCGACCTGGGCGGCGGCACCTTCGACGTCTCGCTGCTGGAGGTCGGCGACGGGGTGGTCGAGGTGAAGGCCACCTCCGGTGACAACCACCTGGGCGGTGACGACTGGGACAACAAGGTCGTCGAGTGGCTGGTGGAGAAGTTCAAGAACGCCAACGGCGTGGACCTGTCCAAGGACAAGATGGCGCTGCAGCGGCTGCGCGAGGCGGCCGAGAAGGCCAAGATCGAGCTGTCGTCGTCCTCGGAGACGCAGATCAACCTGCCCTACATCACCGCCTCTTCGGAGGGTCCGCTGCACCTGGACGAGAAGCTGACGCGGGGTGAGTTCCAGCGGATGACCGCCGATCTGCTGGAGCGGACCAAGGCGCCGTTCAAGCAGGTGCTCAAGGACGCCGGGATCACCGTGGACGGCATCAACCAGGTGGTCCTGGTGGGCGGTTCCACCCGTATGCCCGCGGTGAGTGAGCTGGTCAAGGAGCTGACCGGGGGCAAGGAGCCGAACAAGGGCGTCAACCCCGACGAGGTCGTGGCGATCGGCGCGAGCCTGCAGGCGGGTGTGCTCAAGGGCGAGGTCAAGGACGTCCTGCTGCTGGATGTGACCCCGCTGTCGCTGGGCATCGAGACCAAGGGCGGCATCTTCACCAAGATCATCGAGCGCAACACCACCATCCCCACCAAGCGCTCGGAGACCTTCACCACGGCCGACGACAACCAGCCGTCCGTGGAGATCCAGGTCTTCCAGGGCGAGCGGGAGATCGCCGCGTACAACAAGAAGCTCGGCACCTTCCAGCTCACCGGCCTGCCCCCGGCGCCGCGCGGCGTGCCGCAGATCGAGGTCACCTTCGACATCGACGCCAACGGCATCGTCAACGTCAGCGCCAAGGACCAGGGCACCGGTCGCGAGCAGTCGATGGTCATCACGGGCGGCAGCGCGCTGCCCAAGGAGGACATCGAGAAGATGATGCGCGACGCCGAGGAGTACGCCGAGGAGGACCGCCGGCGCAAGGAGGAGGCCGAGGTCCGCAACCAGGCCGACACCCTGGCGTACTCGACCGAGAAGTTCCTGCGGGAGAACGACGAGAAGGTCCCCGCGGAGCTGAAGGGCGAGGTCGAGGAGGCCGTCGCCGAGGTCAAGAAGAACCTCGAGGGCACCGACGTCGACGCCATCCGCAGCAGCGCGGAGAAGCTCGCCCAGGTCAGCCAGAAGATGGGCGCGGCCATGTACGCGCAGAACCCCGAGGGCGCGCAGGCCGGCGCCGACGGCGGCCCGACGGCCGACGCCCAGGGCGGCGCCACCGGTCAGGACGACGAGGTGGTCGACGCCGAGATCGTGGACGACGACAAGGAAAAGAAGGACGGTGCCGCGTGACGACCCCTCCCACCAAGGGCGAGGGCGAGGAGCGTGAGGGCCCGGTGATCCGCGACAAGCGGCGCATCGATCCCCAGACGGGCGCGGTCCGGGAGCCGGCGGCGGCGGAGTCCGCGCAGCCGCAGGCCCCGGGCGCGCCCGCCGGGGCGGCCCCCGGCGGCGCCGCCCCGGGCGGGGGCACGGCGCCCGCCGCGGACGGGGAGGCCGCCGCGCTCAAGACCCAGCTCGCCGAGCGCACCGCGGACCTGCAACGGCTCAAGGCGGAGTACGACAACTACCGCAAGCGGGTCGAGCGGGACCGGGTGGCGGTTCGCGAGCAGGCCCTGGCGAACGTGCTGAACGAACTGCTCCCGGTGCTGGACGACATCGGCCGGGCCCGCGACCACGACGAGCTCGTCGGCGGGTTCAAGTCGGTGGGCGAGGCGCTGGAGGCGGTGACCGGCAAGCTCGGCCTGGAGCGGTACGGGGAGAAGGGCGAGCCGTTCGACCCGACCGTCCACGAGGCCCTGATGCACAGCTACTCGGCCGAGGTGACCGAGACCAGCGTGACCGATGTCCTGCAGCCCGGTTACCGGATCGGGGAGCGGGTCCTGCGGCCCGCCCGGGTCGCGGTGGCCGAGCCCGACCCGAGCGCCGCGCAGCCCGGCACGGACGCGGCGGCGCCCGGCGCCGCCGGGCCGGGCGGCGGCCCGGCCGGTGACGGCGGGCAGCCCGGCGGCCCGGCCTGATCGTCGCGCCGTCCGGGGCGGGCACGTCCCGGCGGCGCGGCGGCCGAACGACGGGCCGACACTCGCGGTGGCCCCGCACCCGGCGGATCGGGGCGGGGCCACGCGGGGCAGACACGACTTGACACAAGTGGCACGAGCAGAGAGCGGGGCGCCGTGAGCACCAAGGACTACCTGGAGAAGGACTACTACAAGGTCCTCGGTGTCGCGAAGAACGCCTCCCAGGACGAGATCAAGAAGTCCTACCGCAAGCTGGCACGCAAGTACCATCCGGACGCCAACAAGGGCGACACCGACGCCGAGGACCGTTTCAAGGAGGTCTCCGAGGCCTACGACGTCCTGTCCGACGAGAAGCGCCGCAAGGAGTACGACGCGGTGCGGGCGATGCCGGGCGGTTTCCGCGGGCAGCAGGGGGGCGGCTTCGGTTTCGACCTGGGCGACCTCTTCGGGCAGACCGGGGGCGGTGGCGCGGGTGGCGCCGGGGGCGCCGGAGACCGGCTGGGCGACCTGTTCGGCGGGCTGTTCGGGCGCGGCGGTGGCGGCACCCGGACGACCACGGGGTCGCGCCGGGCGCGCCGCGGCGCGGACGTGGAGACCGAGGTGACGCTGTCGTTCGGCCGGGCGATGAACGGGGTGACCGTTCCGCTCAAGCTGACCAGCGAGGCCGCGTGCGCGAGCTGCCGCGGCACCGGTGCCAAGGCGGGCACCGTGCCGCGGGTGTGCCCGTCCTGTGAAGGCACCGGGCACGAGACCCGCAACCTGGGCAGCTTCGGGTTCCAGGAGCCGTGCCGCGAGTGCCGCGGCCGCGGCCTGGTGGTGGACGACCCGTGCCCGACGTGCAACGGCAGCGGCCGCGCGACCGGCACCCGGACGATCCAGGCGCGGATCCCGGCGGGTGTCGCCGACGGCCAGAAGATCCGGCTCAAGGGCAAGGGGGCGCCGGGCGAGAGCGGCGGCCCGGCCGGAGACCTGTACGTGAACATCAAGGTCCGGCCGCATCCGGTGTTCGGGCGCGACCGCGACAACCTGACGCTGACGGTGCCGGTGACGTTCCCGGAGGCGGCGCTGGGCGCGGAGATCAGGGTGCCGACGTTCCAGGGGCAGCCGGTGACGCTGCGGCTGCCGGAGGGCACCCCGAACGGCCGGACGTTCCGGGTCCGGGGCCGGGGCGCGTCCCGGCGCGACGGCACCAAGGGCGACCTGCTGGTGACGGTGGACGTCCAGGTGCCGCAGAAGGTCGACGACCAGACGCGCGAGGCCCTGGAGCGGCTGCGCGCCACGGGCGCGGGCGACGACCTGCGCAGCGAGCTGCTGCAGAAGGCGCGGGAGGAGTGAGTTCGTCATGGACGCCTTCGGCGACGACACCCCGGTCTATGTGATCTCGGTGGCGGCGCAGCTGTCGGGCCTGCACCCGCAGACGCTGCGCACCTACGACCGGCTGGGGCTGGTCTCCCCCGGCCGTACGGCCGGGCGGGGCCGCCGCTACTCGATGCGCGACATCGTGATGCTCCGGGAGATCCAGCGGCTCTCCCAGGAGGAGGGCATCAACCTGTCGGGCATCAAGCACATTCTCGAGCTGCAGCGGGACAATGCGGCACTGCGCTCCGAGCTGGCGAAGGCGCACGCGGCGCTGGAGGACCTGGCCAACGAACTCGAGTCGACCCGGGCCGTGGCCGCGCGGCTGGCGCAGCAGCGGCGGCGCGGCGAGGCCGCCCCGGCGGGGGGATCCGGCGGGACGCCGGGCGGTGATCTGGTGCCGATCCGCCACACCGGTGTCGTGGTGTGGCGTGAGCGCCGCGAAGACTGACGCGGAGTGGGGGTAACCGAACATGGACTACAAGCTGACGCAGAAGAGCCAGGAGGCGGTGTCGGTCGCGGTCCGCCGGACGGCGGCCGAAGGTCATCCGCAGGTCGAGCCGCAGCATCTGCTGGTCGCGCTGATCGGCCAGCCGGAGGGGACGGCGGTGCCGCTGCTGGAGGCGGTGGGCGCCGACTGGCAGGCGCTGCGCCGCCGCGCCGAGGAGCAGCTGGCGGGCATGCCGAAGGCGGCGGGGTCGACGGTGTCATCGCCGCAGATGTCGCGGCAGCTGATCGTGGCGGTCAACACGGCGGCGAACCGGGCCAAGCAGCTGGAGGACGAGTACGTCTCGACCGAGCACCTGCTGGTGGGCCTGGCCGCCGACGGCGGTCCCGTGGCGGGGCTGCTGAAGGAGTTCGGGGCGACGCCGCAGGCGCTGCTGGACGCGTTCGAGAAGGTTCGCGGCCATGCCCGGGTGACCAGCGAGAACCCTGAGGACACCTACCAGGCACTGGAGAAGTACGGCGTCGACCTGACCGGTGCGGCCCGGGACGGGCGGCTCGACCCGGTGATCGGCCGGGACGCCGAGATCCGCCGGGTGGTGCAGGTGCTGTCCCGCCGTACGAAGAACAACCCGGTGCTGATCGGCGAACCCGGTGTCGGCAAGACGGCCGTGGTGGAGGGCCTGGCGCAGCGGATCGTCGCGGGCGACGTGCCCGAGTCGCTGCGCGGCAAGCGGCTGGTGTCGCTCGACCTGGGCGCGATGGTCGCGGGCGCCAAGTACCGGGGCGAGTTCGAGGAGCGGCTGAAGGCCGTCCTGAACGAGATCAAGCAGAGCAACGGGCAGATCGTCACGTTCATCGACGAGCTGCACACGGTCGTCGGGGCGGGCGCGGCCGAGGGCGCGATGGACGCCGGCAACATGCTCAAGCCGATGCTGGCGCGCGGCGAGCTGCGCATGATCGGCGCGACCACGCTGGACGAGTACCGCGAGCGGATCGAGAAGGACCCGGCCCTGGAGCGCCGCTTCCAGCAGGTGCTGGTGGGCGAGCCGTCGGTGGAGGACACCATCGCGATCCTGCGCGGGCTGAAGGGCCGGTACGAGGCGCACCACAAGGTGCAGATCAACGACTCGGCGCTGGTGGCCGCCGCGACGCTGTCGGACCGGTACATCACCTCGCGGTTCCTTCCGGACAAGGCGATCGACCTGATCGACGAGTCGGCGTCCCGGCTGCGGATGGAGATCGACTCCCGGCCCGTGGAGATCGACGAGCTGCAGCGTTCGGTCGACCGGCTCAAGATGGAGGAGCTGGCGGTCGGCAAGGAGACCGACGAGGCGTCCAAGCAGCGCCTTGAGCGGCTCCGCCGCGACCTGGCCGACCGGCAGGAGCAGCTGAACGCGCTGGTGGGCCGGTGGGAGCAGGAGAAGGCGGGCCTGAACCGGGTCGGTGAGATCAAGGAGCGCATCGACCAGCTCCGCGGGGAGGCCGAGCGCGCGCAGCGCGACGGCGACCTGGAGACGTCGGCGCGGCTGACCTACGGCGAGATCCCGGAGCTGGAGAAGCAACTCCAGGAGGCCGCCGCCCAGGCCGACGACAACCGCGACGCCATGGTGAAGGAGGAGGTCGGCCCCGACGACGTCGCCGACGTGGTCGCGTCCTGGACGGGCATCCCGGCCGGGCGCCTCATGGAGGGCGAGACCGCCAAGCTGCTGCGCATGGAGGACGAGCTCGGCAAGCGGCTGATCGGGCAGGAGCAGGCCGTCCGGACGGTGTCGGACGCGGTCCGCCGCGCCCGCGCCGGGGTCGCCGACCCGGACCGTCCGACCGGTTCGTTCCTGTTCCTGGGCCCGACGGGCGTGGGGAAGACCGAGCTGGCCAAGGCCCTGGCCGAGTTCCTGTTCGACGACGAGCGGGCGATCACGCGGATCGACATGAGCGAGTACTCCGAGAAGCACTCGGTGGCCCGCCTGGTCGGCGCCCCGCCCGGCTACGTCGGCTACGAGGAGGGCGGGCAGCTGACCGAGGCCGTCCGGCGCCGCCCGTACTCGGCGGTGCTGCTGGACGAGGTCGAGAAGGCCCACCCCGAGGTGTTCGACATCCTGCTGCAGGTGCTGGACGACGGGCGCCTCACCGACGGGCAGGGCCGCACGGTCGACTTCCGGAACACGATCCTGATCCTGACGTCCAACCTGGGGTCGCAGTTCCTGGTCGACCCGACGCTGGAGAACGGCGCCAAGCGGGACGCGGTGATGAACGCGGTCCGCGCGGCGTTCAAGCCGGAGTTCCTGAACCGGCTGGACGACGTGATCCTGTTCGACGCGCTGTCCACGCAGGAGCTGACCCGGATCGTGGACCTGCAGGTCGACCGGCTGGCCAAGCGGCTGTCGGACCGGCAGGTCACGCTGACGGTGACCGAGGCGGCCCGCGAGTGGCTGGCGCTGACCGGCTACGACCCGCTGTACGGGGCGCGCCCCCTGCGCCGCCTGGTGCAGACGGCGATCGGCGACCAGCTCGCCCGGGAGCTGCTGGCGGGGGAGATCCGCGACGGCGACGAGGTGGTGGTCGACCTGGACGTGGCCGCGGACGCGCTGACGGTGGGTCCCGCGCGGGACGTCAGCCTCGCCAAATCCTGAAGATCTGACCCGGTTCCGCTGGGCGGGGCGGCCCTTTCGGGCCGCCCCGCTCTGTCGTCACTCGACCTTGATAACGGCATTCTCCGAGCATTAGCCTCAGGGGGCATGTAAGTGACGATTGTCGCAGTGTCGCATTCTGACCTGCCGCTTTCCGGCGCGGACGAAGGGTGACGGATGGGCATCGAGATCAGGGTCGAGGGGCTGACCAAGTCGTTCGGCCGCCAGATCATCTGGCAGGACGTGTCGCTGACGGTGCCCGCGGGAGAGATCTCCGTGCTCCTGGGACCCTCTGGAACAGGCAAGTCGGTCTTTCTGAAATGCCTGATGGGGCTGCTGAAGCCCGACCGCGGCCACATCTGGGTGGGCGACCGTGACCTGCCGCGCCTGCCCGAGGCGCAGCTGTACGAGATGCGCAAGCTGTTCGGGGTGCTGTTCCAGGACGGCGCGCTGTTCGGCTCGATGAACATCTTCGACAACATCGCCTTCCCGCTGCGGGAGCAGACCAAGAAGCGCGAGAGCGAGATCAAGCGCATCGTCCTGGAGAAGATGGACATGGTCGGCCTCGTCGGGGCCGAGAAGAAGCTTCCCGGCGAGATCTCCGGCGGTATGAAGAAGCGCGCCGGGCTGGCCCGCGCATTGGTGCTCGAACCGGAGATCATGCTGGTGGACGAGCCGGACTCCGGTCTGGATCCGGTCCGCACCGCCTACCTCAACCAGCTTTTCGTCGACCTGAACGCGCAGATCGGCGCCACCTTCCTGATCGTCACGCACGACATCAACACCGCGCGCACCGTTCCGGACAACATCGGGCTGCTGTTCCGCCGCGAGCTGGTCATGTTCGGGCCTCGGGAAATGCTGCTGTCGAGCGAGGAGCCGGTGGTGCGGCAGTTCCTCAACGCCCGCAAGGTCGGCCCGATCGGCATGTCCGAGGAGAAGGACATCTCGGAGCTGGAGGCCGAGGCCAAGATGGGCCACGACCCGGGCAGGCTGCCGCCGATCCCGCCGCAGCTGATGCCGTCCGACGGGCGCGTCCGGCCGACCCAGCACGCGCCCGGCGCGTGGTGCGCGGCGCACGGCGTCGTCCCGCCGCCCGGCTCGTTCATCGACGACCTGGGCCGCAACTGGGTCGAGGAGTGGCCACGGCACATCGCCGCGACCTACTCCAGCGCCAGGTAGCCGTTCGTTGCCACCGTGCCGCACCGGCTCAGAACGCCCATCTCAGCAGCAACCGCCGGAGCAGACCAGGCCGCCGCGGGGGCGCAGCGGGCCGCGGCGGCCTTACGCGGACGGGCCTGGCCCGTCCCTCCGGGCTGGCCCTGTTGGTCCTGAACCGCATTTCGGTCATCCGGGGCCCGCGCACGATCTCCAGGCGCCGCGCCATCTCCGCCGGACTGGCCGCCTCCAGCAGGCAGTGTTGCCCGTGCCGGTCCCGGGTGACGGCCCACCACGACCCCGTCCGCTCGCCCCACCACACGCACGCCCCCGGAAACCGCCGCTCCAGCAACCCGGCGATCCGCCCGACCTCGAACGCCACCACCACCGTCACCGCTCACCACCCCCGGCCAGCCGCCCCATCACGAAGATCCGCGCGTCCACGATGTGGTCGGCCTCAGCGATCGGCTCACCCCACGAGGTGAAGAACCACCACCTTCCCCCGTCCTCGGCACGCCGACGACACGTGATCGTGTCCGAGGCGACCTTCACCTGCTCACAACACCCCGCCACCGCCGGGTTCCGCACCACCAGCCCCCGCGCCGTCAACTCCACTGCGAACCCGTGCGCACTCAGATACGCACCCAACGCAGCAAGCGCGTCCGTACGCTCTCCCATGGGCCGGAGTCTCCTTCCGGTCGAGGCCCTTGATTTCGGACAGCGGGCACTCACCAGCCGGTGAGTATCCCGCTACTTTCAGTGAATCGGCCCAGGTCTCACACGTACAGGTGCACACTGAGGTGCAAGTCGGAGCAATCCGGAGCACGGGGCGACACGTGAGGCGCACGTATGGGGCCGGAAGAACAGCACGTGATCATTCAGCGGCTCATCGCCGAGCGACGCCGGCGCGGCTGGGACAAACCGGAAATGGCCCGGCGCCTCCGTCAGAAACTCTCCGGCAGTCAGGCAAGGGACCAGGAGACGATCCTGTCCTACGTCAAACGCTGGGAAGCGGGAAAGGTCGGCGTCTCCGAGCGCTACCAGATCGCCTACGCCGCCGCCTTCCAGATCGACCAGGACGAACTCTTCTCACCAGAAGAGACGGTGGAGGATATACCGGACACCCCACCGGGTACCGAGAATTCGACCGCTGATCCCGACGCCTGGGACGACGATGTGAAACGCCGCGCTCTCCTTGAACTCGTCACCGCCCTCAGCGTAGGGACGGCGATCCCCACCGACGCCCTGTCCACGATCCTCTCCGGCGTCGATGACGCCCTCGCCGAACGAGCCGACGCGAGCACCGACCACTGGGAAGACGCCACCTGGGAGTACTCCCAGAACATCTGGGTCGCGGCTCCAGGGGCTCTGCTCAGCGACATGGCCTCCGACATCGTGGCCCTGGGCGCGGCGCTTCAACGTGAGTCACGGCCGCACATACGCAAGGAGATACAGAGGGCCAGCGCGGAGATCAGCGTCTACATGGCTCAGGAGTTCGGTGACCTGGGGCGGGCCAGGGCCGCACGCCGTTGCTTCGCGACCGCGACACGTGCGGCGGACGAATCCGGCGACCAGGCCCTCGCCACCTGGGTCCGCGCCTACAACGCGGCCCGAGTCGCGTGGGAAGCACGACCCGCGTCCACCATCGCACGGGTCTTGGACGACGCCGATCGCTCTTCCAGGGGCACACCGAGCGTGGGCCGGATTATGACATTGCAGACGCGTGCCGAATTCCTCGCCGGACAGGGCGACACCGAAGGAGTCGAAACGACTCTCACCGAGCTTCGGCGGGTGTTCGCGGCGCTTCCGGACAAGGTCACCGAGGATCAGATCTCCACGTGGGGCTGGTCGGAGCACACGCTCAGGTTCAGCGAATCGTTCGCCTACTCCCAACTCGGCGACTCAAGGCGCGCGCACAGCTCCATCGACAAGGCCCTCAGGCTCTGCCCAGAGGAGAAAGCGGGCGGGCGGGCCAATCTCGAACTCATGCGCGCACTCACTCTCGTCCACGAGCGAGAAGTGACCGAAGGCTTGAGGCACGCCGTCACGACCTGCCGTTCCCTTCCCACCAGCCTCGCCCGGCGCCGAATCGCGGGCGAGATCATCAAGGCGCTTCCGGACGCCAAGGCCCGTGCCCATCCGGCCGCCCGCCGGCTCCAATCCCTCACCGCCGCCACCTGAACCCGCTTCCGGCCGGCCAGGTCACCGAGGGCCGGACTCAACACGGGGCCGGCCGGACCGGCGTCCAGGCGGCGCAGGGGTGCTACGGCGCCGCGGCTGCCGCAGTGTGCGAATTGAAAACGAGTTCCCAGAGGTGGCCATCGGGATCGCTGAAATAGCCGGTGTATGACCCGTCGTATTCCTTGGCGGGTCTGGGAACCGATCCGCCCGCCGCCGCGGCACGCGCAAGGATGTCATCGACTTCTTCCTTGCTGCCGATCGCGCATGAGATGACGCATGCGCCCGCTGCCGGAGCGCTCTGCGGCGAAATGCCGGCGCGGTTCGTGTACGTCGCATACTCCTGGTGCTCGATCAGGAACAGCGACAGGTTCGGCAGTTCGAACGCGATAATGCTCTCGTCGATGCCGGACGTGGGCAAGTCCAACCCATCGCGGTAGAAGCGCAACGACCTGTCGAGATCCGTGACAGGCAATGAGACGACGACGGTAACGGGTTTCACACCGGCACCTTATCAAGCACCTTGCCAAGACCTGTTGATCACGGACCGGATCCGCGCTCGTATGCCATCTTCCCTGTTCGATACGCCCGTCCCCCCGGCGCGGTCTCGCCGCGGGGCGAACCGGCCCATGGCCTCCTCATGCCGCGGCACCTGCATGGCCCGTCCGAAGCGCTCGGCGAGCGCGCCGATAATCCATCGGCCCGAATGGTCCGCTTGACTTCAAGCGGGCTTCAAGTCGCAGGATCTCGGACATGGACAAAACGCAGACGACAGGTCGTACCAGCGACGACACCGACGCGCTCATCGTCCTGCTCGACATCGCGGACAACATTCCCGGGGTGGGCGAGCTGCGTGCGCGTTCCTACGAGTTGCTCGGCATCGCGCCGGATGCGGCGGTGGTCGACGTCGGGTGCGGGGCCGGCGCGGGCGGCTGTTCTTCGCCCTCCCGCTGTTCGTGACCGCGGCCACGCGCCGGTGACCGCCGGCAGGCGGGGAACGCGCCGGTTCCGCGAGGAGACTGCGTGAGGTGAAGCGAATGAAAGCCGTACCCCACGGGGGCGCGGCAGGGCCGTGCGTCCTCACATGGTGAGACCGAGTACCTGGAGTGCGTGGTCGGGGCGGTCGCGGATGTGGTGCAGGCACGCCCGAGCCACCGGCCGACCGGGCACGCGTTCCCTCACCTCCTACGACCACCACTACTCGTCTAGGCTCGCGGGCATGCCGGACACGCAGTACGAAGACCTGCTCCGCCACGTGCTCGACACGGGCGCCCGCAAGGAGGACCGCACCGGCACGGGCACGCGGTCGATCTTCGGTCACCAGTTGCGCTACCGGCTGTCCGACGGCTTCCCGCTGATCACGACGAAGCGGGTCCACTTCCGCTCGATCGCCTACGAGCTGCTGTGGTTCCTGCGCGGCGACGCGAACGTCACGTGGCTGCGGGAGAACGGCGTCACCATCTGGGACGAGTGGGCGGCGCCGGACGGTGATCTCGGCCCGGTCTACGGCGTGCAGTGGCGGTCGTGGCCGACCCCCGGCGGCGGGCACATCGACCAGATCGGCCAGGTGCTGCGCACGCTGCGCGAGAACCCCGACTCCCGGCGGATCATCGTGTCCGCGTGGAACGTCGCCGACATCCCGCGGATGGCGCTGCCGCCCTGCCACGCGTTCTTCCAGTTCTACGTCGCCGACGGCGAGCTGTCCTGCCAGCTGTACCAGCGCAGCGCGGACCTGTTCCTGGGCGTGCCGTTCAACATCGCGAGCTACGCGCTGCTGACGCACATGATCGCCGAGCAGGTGGGGCTCGGCGTCGGTGACTTCGTCTGGACCGGAGGCGACTGCCACATCTACGACAACCACCAGGACCAGGTCCGCACGCAGCTCGCACGCCAGGCGCGGCCGTTCCCCGCGCTGAGCCTGAAGCCGGCCGGCAGCCTGTTCGACTACACCTACGAGCACATCGTGCTCGACGGCTATGACCCGCACCCCGGCATCAAGGCACCGGTGGCGGTGTGATCGGGCTCGTCTGGGCGCAGTCGGCCAACGGTGTCATCGGCCGCGACGGCACGCTGCCGTGGCACCTGCCGGAGGACCTGAAGCACTTCCGCTCCCTGACCATGGGCGCGGCCGTGCTCATGGGCCGCCGCACCTGGGAGTCGCTGCCGCCGCGGTTCCGGCCGCTGCCGGGCCGGCGCAACCTCGTGCTGTCGCGCACGCCGCAGGAGGGCGTGGAGACCTTCCCCGACCTGCCGCGGGCGCTCGCCGCGGTGTCGGGGGATGTGTGGGTGATCGGCGGCGCGGCGGTGTATCGGGCGGCGCTGCCGTTCGCGGACCGGATCGTGGTCACCGAGATCCGGGAGTTCTTCGAAGGTGACACCCACGCCCCGGACGTGGGGCGCCCGCCCGACTCCGTCGGGGCGTGGCAGGAGTCGTCGACCGGGCTGCACTACCGGTTCCTGACCTGGGACTGAGGTCGGCCGACCGGGCCGGCGACGCCCACATTCCCCCCGCCTCGTCCGGGGTCCTGAGGATCGAACGCGTGAGGCCCGCGCCGTGCGGCGCGGGCCTCGGCGTCTCACCGTGCGGGGTCAGACCCGCCGGGACGGATCGTCACCGCCGCCTCCGCCGGAGGGCGGGTCGGCGTCGAGCTTGTTGAGCTTGCCGGGCCCGGGGTCGGGTGCGGGGCCGCTGCCGGTGGGCGGCCCGCCGCTGCCGGGCGCGGCGCCGCCGGACGGAGCACCGCCACCGCTGGGCGCGCCGCCCGAGGGCGCTCCACCGCCGGGCGCACCGCCGGACGAGCCACCGCCCGAGGGGCCGCGGTCGTTGTGCGAGTCGTACCCGTCATTGTGGTTGCGCTGCTGCTTCTGGGCCTGCGACTCGCGACCGCTGTTGCCGTAGTCAGGGTCGACGGTGTTGGAGCTGGTGCCCTGCCTGCCGTAGGTCTTGGGCTCGTCGTCGTCCTTCTGGCTGCCGATCTTGCCCTTGGTGACCTTGCCCGCCTGCACCCGCCGCCCCCGGGACGGCGACTCGTCCCGGTCGCGTTCCGGACCGGCCTTGGGGGCCGGCCGTGCCGGCCGGTCGTGCAGCAGACGGGTCATGTTCTGGAGTTCCTGGTCGGTGTACCGGTTGACCAGCGGGATGTCACGGGTCCCTGCCATGTCCTGCGGCGTCATCACCGCGTACCGGTCGTTGGGATGCATCGGCGTCGTTGACTGGGGCCAGTGGAGCTCCGAGAGGTAGCTCCTCAATTCGGGGACGAAGTAGTCCTCGATGAACTCCACGTCGTCCAGCCCGAGAAAGTCCGCGAAGTCACGCTTGCGCCGGTCCGCCCAGCTCAGGTTCTCGTACTCGGCGTACTCCGCCAGGTACCGGCGGGCGGCCTCCTTGTCGAACGTCAGCCGCTCGGCCAGCCAGTTCAGGTTCTGGGAGAGCATTCCGGTGTAGACGACGTCCAGGCCCTGGACGGCCGCTTCGGCGGCGATGTTGCCCTTGCTGAGGGGGCCGCGGCGGAACCCTGCCGACGCCCGGGGCACGTTACCGGGCGTGAACCTGGGTGGCTGGGAAGTGACCGCAGGTCGTCTCGTCCAGTTGTCATCCTGCACGCCTGCGCCCGGCCCGGGCGGACGCCCCGGGGCGTTCGGGGCGACCGGCGGGCGGGCGGGGCCGTGCTGGGTGTCGGGTGGAAGGTCCGCCGCCGCGCCGGACGGGCCCGGCTTCACCGGCTGGGGCCCGATCGGACTCGTCGGCCGCGGCCCCGACGGGTCGCCGCCCGTCCTGCCGTCGTCCCGGCCGGTGCCGCCCGAGCCGTCGGACAGCCCCGGCCGGCCGTACGAGGACCGGCCGGTCCGTGCGGGCCCGGCGCGGCCGGGCGTGGGGCGTGCGTCGCCTCGCCAGCCAGGCGAGGCCCCGCCGGCCGGTCTGGCGCCGGTACGGCCGGGGGCGGGGCGTGCGTGGCCTTGCCATCCGTACTTGGTCCGGTCGGTCGGTGCGGTGCCGGTACGGCCGGGGGCAGGGGCGGTCCCGCGGGCGACGCCTCGCCACCCGGGGTCGGCGAAGGGCTGCCGGACGTTACCGGCTCGCGGAGCCGCCGGGCGGGGACGTTCCCAGTTCGGCGTAGTACCGAGCCGGGGCCACTCGCCTCGGCCGCCGCCCCCGGGAACCGGCCCGGTCCGGGTGAAGCTGACCCCGCCTCGATATCCCTCACCGCGCTGCCACCCGTAGCCTCGGGACCAATCGGCCTTGTCGAGTTTCTCGGCTGCGTTGACGGCCTTGTAGAAGTTCACTTGGGCGTTGGTCCGCCAGTAGTTCGTCCACGAGCGCCCGACGGGGCCCCTGGCACGATCAGCCGCCGACTGCGCGGCCTGGAGGCGTGCCCATCTCGTGGGCAGTGCCTGCCTGGCCTGGGTGACCTTGGCCCGGCGCAACTGATCCAGGGCACGGTTGGCCGCGAACAACTCCCGCTGCGCGAGCTGTCTGGCCCAGGGGCTCTTGTCCTGCGCTTGGACCACCTGTCGCTGCGCCCTGGCGACGCGCGCCTCGGCTCGTTGCAACGCGGTCTTCCAGCGCGTTTCAGTCAAGGTTTTGTAGAGCTCGCCGCCCGCGGCCGCCATCACCGCCGCAGTGCCGATCTTGGGTCCGGTCGCGAAGGAACGCACCGCGTTTCCGAAGGTGGCGACCTTGTCACCGCCCACGAAGAACGGGTTCCCCGCTAGCCGGGCTTGGAGCCCGTAGTACCACGTTCTCACCGGGCCCAGGCGCGGCTCGCGGCTCGGGGGCGGCGGCAGGGGCCGGGGCGGGATGGAGCGGCGCCGGGGCGGCTCTCCACCGGGCCGCGCCCGGTCGCCGGAACGCGCGGAGCCGGGGTTGCGCGGGGCGCTGGACGACCGATCGTCGCCACCGCCGGGGGTGGACGAGATCGTTCGTCCCGAAATCGGGAGCACGGGCACGACGGGAATCGGGGGGAGAGCCGGGGGCACCGGGGTCCCCGGAGGCATGGAAGGCGGGGGAGGTAGGGGAGGCGTGGGAGCGTCGGGCCTGTCGCGGAACCCTGGCCCCTTCGGCTCGGGGGGCCGGGGCGCGGGCCGCGATCGTTCGGAGGCTCGTGGCGCCGGTCGGACCTTCGGCTTCGAGCGGGCCTTGGATGCGGAGGAGCGGGGCGCCTGGGGACGGGGCGGCCGCGCGGTCCGGTGCTCGTTCCGCTCCGGCGACGGCACCTTCACCGGCGGCATCCAGTGCGCGGGGTCGCAGAACTCCGCCGGGAACCAGGGCTGTTCCCGGCAGCCTGGTGGAGCCGGGGGCGCGTACGCATGCTGCGCCGCCTGGGCTTCCCCGGCGGAGAACGTGTCATAGACCAAGCCGCCGAACACGGCGAAGGACAGGCCCCCGACGGAGGTGAGGCCCATCCGGACGAGAGGGATCATGACGTTTACAGTAAGACACCATTGTCTATATAAGAACACCCGCGAGACGCCCTCCCGCGTCCGATGACTCTGGGACGCAAGCCGACTGGAGTGATGCGAGGTGCAGGGGTGAGCGTGCCCGCAGCCGATCGGTGCCTGGTGACGCAGCACGCGGCTGTCGGTCGCACCCGGCCACACCGCGAACGGGAACCACGCGATCGCCCCCGTAGCCCCCGCCCGCACCGTCAAGTGTTCGGTTGCCGTTAACGGATGTGTCACGAGCCGAACGAGGGCAATCTGGAAGCTCTCGACGAACTCGTCGCCGAAAACTACATAGATCACTCACCTCCGCCGTTTCCGGTGTCCGCACCGGGCCGGGAGGGGCTCAAGGAGGTGTTCCGGCTGTTCTGGGAGGCGACTCCCGGCACCCACGAGGTCCAGGACCAGGTCGCGGAGGGCGACAAGGTGGTGACGCGCCTCCTGTGCCGCGGGGTCCACGAGAAGGATCTGCCGGGAATTCCGGCCACCGGGAACGAGATGGTCATGACGGCGACGGTGATTCACCGAGTCGAGGACGGGCGGCTCGCCGAGAAATGGTCGGACAAAGATCTTCTCGGCATGCTTCAGCAGATCGGCGTCGTTCCGCCGCTCGAATAGGCCAGGGGCCCGGCGCCGGACGCGTCCACATCGACTTCGAGGACCAACGCGACGGGCGGCGCGATGCAGCTCTCACCCGCCGACTACGCCATGGCGTTTCTCGACACCGCCGAAGACCCCGCCCTCTTCGGCAAGGCCCTGGGCATCTGCGGCCCTGGCCGGTGACGCGCGCCCGGCCGCCGGGGGCGGGCCGGCCTAGCGGGGTCGGCGGGTGGCGAGGCGGGCTTCCAGGCCGTCGAGGAGGGCTCGCAAGCCGAACTCGAAGCTGCTCTCGGGGGCGGCGCCGTACCGCTGGGCCGAGGTGTCCTCGAGGCGGGTGCGCAGCTGCGGGAACCGCTTGCCGACCTCGGCCGCCTGCGCCATGGTCTCGCGCAGGCGCTCGCCGGCGTCGTCACCCATCCGTTCCAGCTTCCTGGCCAGCGAGGCGGTGGACGACTCGCCGAGGGCGTTGCCGAGCACGTACATGAAGACGGCGGCCGTGGCCTGGTCCGCCTCGGCGCCCGTGAAGCCCGCGGCCTCGTAGACGCCGAGGCTGTGATCGTCGTGGCGGGCCTTGCCCGGGCCGTACAGCACGTGCGAGGCCAGCGCCTGCACCACCCAGGGATGGCGGGTGAACATGGCCAGCAGGTCGGTGGCCATGGACGTGGCCGCGGCGCGCCAGCCGACCTCGTCCGGGTCGGGCAGTCCGATCTCGTGCCACACGTCGTCGCCGGCCAGCAGCAGCAGGTTGTCCTTGCTCTCGACGTGCCAGTAGACCGCGGTCGCCGCGGAGTCGAGCCGCCGGCCGAGGGCGCGCATGTTGAGGCCCTCCAGCCCTTCCTCGTCCAGCAGTTCGATGGCGGTCCGGACGATCTGCTCCTTGGTGAGCGTGGTGCGCGGCATGCGGCCACGATACGGCAGCCACGACCGTCCTGCACAAAGTTCAAGACAGGTATTGCACTTAGTTCAAGTCGCGTCTAACGTCGCACTTGAACAAAGTACAAGCCGCTCACTCCCGGGAGTCCCCGATGACCACCGTCGCCGCCGTCGCCCAGCTGCTCGTCGCCCTCGCCTTCGTCAGCATCCCGATGCTCCGCCACCGCTACGGCGCCACCACCGCCAAGGCCAACGCCGAGGCCGAGCTGACGCGCCAGGGCATCCCCACCCGCGTCCTGGCCGAGAACAAGCTCACCTTCGACGCCAGCGGCCACGAGACCGCCGCCCCCGCCTCGATCGCCGCGGTCATGGTCACCGTCGCGGCGCTCAACCTCGCCGGGAACGACTGGGGTCTGACGCTGACCTGGGTCTTCTCCTCGCTCGTCCTGGTCGCGAACGGGCTCATCCTGTGGAGCCAGCTGACCGCCGTGCAGTCCGTCCAGAAGGCGTTCAGGCGCAAGGGCGACCCGATGCTGGAGCGCATCGACGTGCCGGCCCTGCTCAAGGCCGCCGCCAGCGGCTTCCCGTCCTGGACCCCGATCCTCCAGAACGTCCGCCACGGCGTGGCCTTCGCCGGCTCGATCATCGCCCTGGTGGCGGCCGGTCTCGCGTGACGGGACGCGAGCAGCCTGAGCCCGAGCCCCACGTCACGGCCATCGAGGACCTCGGTGGCCGTGGCGGCCGTCGCGGCTCAGTGCAGGGGGATGGCGGGACGGACCAGGACGTCACGGGCCTCGTCGGCGTCCGGCACCCACGTGTCGTCCCGGTAGGCCGTGGCCAGGGGAAGCCACCCGAGGAAGAAACCGGAGCCGCCGCAGACCGCGCTGCCGCCGTCGCCGCCGCAGACCACGGCCGGGTCGGAGGTGCGTTCGCGGCGGGTGGCGCGCTGCCCGATGCGCAGGCCGAACGCGTTGGGCTCCAGATGCGGGCCGTGGTCGGGTTCGACGCTGCCGTCCCGGCGCATGCTGGCCCCCGGGTAGCGGTCGGCGGGGCAGTCGTCGCCCCAGCGGAACAGGGTGGTGGCGCCCGCGCCGCAGGCGTGCTCCCACTCGTCGGGGGTGAGCAGCCGCATCCCGTCGGACGCCATGCGCTCCAGGTCGTCGGCGAGCGAGAACATCAGCCAGGCCCCGGCGACCGTCCCGTCCGGGGTGATGAGCACGCGGGCCTGGCGTGCGGCGTGCTTCCCGGGCGGCCACGTGACGCGGAACTCCCGGGGCTCGGCGGCCCCGCTCTCCTCGACGGGACGATCCGCGCGGTGGAGGGCGACGACCTCGGCGATCAGGGGATGGTCCGGGGAGACCCGGGTGAGGCCCGCGTCCCGTGCCTCGACCGCCACCAGCAGCGGCGGGACGTCCGCGGTGCGCGGCAGCGACGTCAGCTTGTCGACGGTCTCGCGGATGTCGGCCGGGAGCCCGTAGTCCTCGCCGGGAGCCCCGTACTCCTCGTACGACACGGCATAAGAGGCCGACTGCCCCGGTGACGGTACGAACCGGTCGCCGTCGTAGCCGACCTCGACGCCGCCGCCCCCGGGCACCAGGCCGTACAGCTCCCCGTCCCGTCGGAACAGCGCATACCGGACAGGTCCGGCGGGGCCCGCACGCCGCCCCATCTCGACCAGTTCGGCGTCCGCGCGCCCGGCGATGCGGCCGGCCAGCAGGCCGGCGTCGCGATCGCCCAGGCTCCGCCACTGCTCGAAGTCGAGATCGTCCAGAGCCATCCGGACAGCATAGGGGCGCCATTGACAAACAACTCTTCACCTGGACCCTGCTCATCACCGAACTCCCCGGCACGGAGGAGGAGGACGGACCGCCCTGAACGGGTTCGCGCGTGTCGTACTACGGGAAGGCCCCCCGCCTCCGGAAGCCGAGAGCGGCTCACCCGAGACGTCGGGACGGGGCCGTGTTGGCAGCGCTCAGCCGGTCAGTGGCGGATGACGCGGTGCGTATCACGCTCCCGAGCGAGGACGCCCCTGATCCGAGGCCACGGCGACCAGGCCGTCGCGACGTCACCGAGGAATCAGGTGCGGGTGAAGCGGCGCAGGCCCTGCCCGGGGCGCCAGAGGGTCATGACCAACTCCTCCCCCTCAATGTGGGTCAGAACGGCCTCGTCGATGTCGGCGGTGAAGAACGCGGAGTCGGGGAAGGTATCGGGATCCATCCCGCGGGCATGCTCGGCACCACACCACGAGATGATCATCACCGCAAGGTGATGACCTTATGCGGTCAGGGTTGTTTTAGGATCCTGTCAATATGCTGAACACTGGCCGGATGAACACACCCCGCGCCAATGCTCCCGGGCTGCGCGTCACCCTGGCGTCGATGCCCTGGCAGTCGTTCGAACTGCCGTCCCTGCCGGTCGCCTTGTTGAAGGCCCGGCTCGCCGAGGTCCGCCCCGCCGACACGGTCCGCGAATATCACGGCTACCTGCGGTGGGCGGAACACGTCCTGGAAGAGACCGGCGGTGAGATCACCCCCGCCACCTGCGAACAGGTTTCGGTCGATGACGTATTCCATGGAATCGGCGACTGGATTTTCGCGGGCACGCTTTACGACGATCCGGAATGGCGCGCCGGGGAGCTGGAGTCGTACGCCGCGCGGGCCCGCGGCGGCACCCCGCTCGACCTCGGCCCGGCCCGCCGGATGCGCCCGCTGGCCGCCGGGTTCATCGAACGGGCGGCCGCCGAGATCCTCGCCGGCGAGCCCGACGTCATCGGCCTGACCTCGACGTTCATGCAGAACGTGGCGAGCCTCGCGCTGGCCCGCCGGCTGAAGGAGCTGGCCCCGGGCGTCGCGATCGTCATCGGCGGCAGCAACTGCGACGGCGCGATGGGGCACGCCCTGCACCGCAACCACCCGTTCGTCGACTACGTCGTGCGGGGCGAGGGCGAGCTGGTTTTCCCCGAGCTGCTCGACCGCATCCGCACCGGCAATTCCGCCGAGCACCTTGCCGGTGTCTGCTGGTGGAAAGGGGAGGATTCGGTGGCCAATGAGGCCGCCGCCCGCCCCGTTCCTCCGGCACTCGTCCCGCGTCCCGATTTCGACGGCTGGCAGCAGGCGCTCGACACTTCCACGGTACGTCCGTTCGTGGAGCCGAAACTGCTGCTGGAAGGCTCGCGCGGGTGCTGGTGGGGCGAGAAGCACCAGTGCACTTTCTGCGGCCTCAACGGCTCGACCATCGCGTTCCGGTCCCGTCCGGCCGAGCGTTTCCGTGCCGACATCGACCATCTGGTGAAACGGCACCGCATTCTCGATGTCATCACCGTCGACAACATCATGGACATGTCCTATTTCCGCGACCTGCTGCCCGGTCTGGCGGCGTCCGGATGGGACCTGCGCATCCACTACGAGGTCAAGGCGAACCTGCGCGCCGACCAGCTGCGGCTGCTCGCCGACGCGGGCGTGCACTGCGTCCAGCCCGGCATCGAGAGCCTCAGCACCCGCGTCCTGGAGCTGATGGACAAGGGCACCACCGCGACCATCAACGTGCGGATGCTGCGCGACTGCGAGGCCGAGGGCATGACGGTGTCCTGGAACCACCTCTGCGGCTTCCCGGGCGAGGCCGACGACGACTACCTCCCGGTCATCGAGCAGATGCCCGCGCTCGTCCACCTCCAGCCGCCGGGCTCGGTCGGGCGGATCCTCCTCGAACGGTTCAGCCCGTACTTCGAACGGCCCGAGCTCGGCTTCGCCGAACGCCGCCCGCACCGGATCTACGACCACGTCTACGACCTCCCCGAGGAGGAGCTGAACGACCTGGTCTACCTGTTCGACACCCCGCCCGCGGGCATCTCCGACGCCCTGGAGAAGCGGCTCCAGGACGCGGCCGCGCGGTGGCGCGAGGCCTACCCCGACTCGACCCTCGTCATCCGTGGGGACACCGAGGGCCGCCTGCACATCGAGGACCGGCGCGTGGGCTGGCCCAGGGCCGACCACGTCCTCACGGGGTGGGAGGCCGCCGCGTACCGCGCCCTGGAACGGGGCCATACGGCGAAGGCACTCACCAAGACCCTTGCCGAGACCCTCGGTTCCGGTGAGGAGGCACTCGTCGAGGCTTGGCTCCAGGAGCAGGTCCGCCGCGGCCTGCTGTTCCGGGACGGGCCGGTCTACCTGGCCCTGGCCACCCGGGGCGTACCCGTCCACAAGGTGTCGGAGCGCATGGAGGAGACCTCCCGTTGGCGACCCCACGTATGACCGCGATCGACGAACCCTTGGACCTGGGCGGCGATCCCGAGGCCACCACCCAGGCCGTGGCGCTGCTCCGCGACCTCGCGCCCACCGGCCAGCGCGTCGACTGGCGCGGTAGGGTCACCGGCCCCATCGACCTCAGCCTGCTCCATCACCTGCCGCCACCCACCGAACTGGAGCACGAGCACGAACCGACGGACGACCCCAACAACGGAACCGGCGCCAAGGACGCTTGGGCGCGTTCACACGACTTCGGCTCGTGCTACTACCGCCTGGGGCCCGGGTTCCTTCAGGTGAAGGACGTGCGCAACCCCTCCAGCCCGGCCCAGACCGTCCTGGAGAACCAAGGGCTCATCGACGTCTTCACGACCTGCCTGACCCCGACCCCCGTAAAGCGCCTGGAGGCCTCGGCCCTGCGCGACCTCGTCCGCCGCCGCCTGCTCCTGCTGGTGGACGACCTCGCCGTGACACTCCCCTACCGCCTGGCCAGGTGGCCGGTGCCCTTCTTCGCGATCTGAGCCGTCCGAGCCGGGGGCATGCACGCCAGGGCTGGGGGTCCGCGCAGACCCCCAGCCCTCGCTCGACGTGCGATGACCGTCCGGGCCGCTTCTCAGTTGCCGTGAGGAGCCGGGGTGGGGCGGTTGGGCTCGATGAACTGCGACGGGGGCGTCCAGCTGACCTGGGCGTCCTTGAAGTTGATGGCCGCGGTGCCGGTGGGCGCCAGGGTCTTCAGCCGCACCGTCGCGCCGGCGCCGAGGACGGCGGAGAAGATGTTGTTGGCCGTGTTCAGGAAGTCCCTGACGGCGTCGACGAACATGGCCACCGACACGACCACCATCACACCCACGATCGCCTTGGCGATCCGGGCGGGCACGCTCACGGCCGGGTGCGGCACCCGGGCCAGCGCCCACAGCGCGAAGATCATCGGAGCGACCGAGAGCACGAGGCTGCCGATGGACAGCCAGTAGTCCATGTACATCTTGGCGATGCTCTCGACCGTGCCGCCGACGGCCTCCGCGTGCTTGCGCACGACCTCGACGTGCCCGATGAACTCCTCGACGGCGCGGGCGAACGCCTCCTGGTCATCGGCGATCCAGTCCGTGCCGGAGCTGGTCTGGATGCCGCGCATGAGCTGGTTGGCGGGCTTGTCGAGCTGCCCCGCGATGCCGGTCTTCCAGTTCGACGACGCCTGGTAGATGCCGGGGATGTTGGCGATGCCCAGGGTCGCCATGGCGATCCCGACGAAGATCAGGTATTCCTTCCTCGCCACCTTCTTGAAGTTCTTCAGGACATCGTCCACCAGCGATCCCGCGCTGGCGGGACCCTTGGGCGCCGTGCCGCCCGGCGGGCCGGGCGGCCCCGGAGGACCGGGCGGACCAGGCCGTCCGGGGAGCCCGGGAGCGCCGGGACGGCCGGGCTGGCCAGGGGGACCGGCCTGTCCGGGCGGTCCGGGCGGGCCCGGCTGGCCAGGAGTGCCAGGGGGCCCCTGCGGACCTGGGGGGCCTGCGGGACCGGGCTGCCCCGGGTAGCCGGGGTAACCGGGCGGCCCTGGAGGACCAGGCGGCCCGGGAGGTCCGGGCGGGCCGGCCGGCGGCCCCGGCGGCCCCGGGTAGGGCGCTCCCGGCTGGTACGGCCCCCCTGGCGGATAGCCTCCGCCCCCCGGCGGATACCCCCCGCCCGGGGGACCCCCGGGCGGACCGCTCGGCCCTGGGGGCGCGGGCCAGGGGCCACCGGGACGGCGAGGGTCGGGGGGCTGGTTGGGTGTCGTCATCTGGCTTCACTTTCACGCGGGGCCGAGACGGCCGCACCGGATCGGGTGGAGTCGAGCAGGGGCGTTCAGGCCGAACGACCGGCCGGACGACCGGCGGAACGGCCGGTCGCAAGGACGCGGACGGTCGCGCCCGCGGTCATCGGTAGACCGCGGGACCGGTGATGTTGACGTCCTGTCCGTTGGGGCCTTCCACGACCGTGGGGGCGCTGTAGTCCTCCGCCGCCCGCCAGACCCGCTTGATGTCCTCCAGGGCGGCCCGCCACGCCTCCATGACGTCGACGGCGTCCTGCATGTAGCGCTCCATCTCGGTCTGCACGCTGCTGTAGGCCGGCGAGATGGCGATCATGCCGAGAAGACCGAACCCCGGAAAGTTGACGTCGGTTTCACCGACCATCTTCTTGACCTGCTGAAAAAACGGGATGGCGTCCTCCTGGAGGGTCACCCGAATTTTCTCGATTCCCTCTGAGGTGACGTACTTTTCCTGCCCCGGAGCCATGCCGACGCGCCCCTTCCCCGTTGAGCCGGCTTCGTCCAGCCTCACCTTCTACCGCAGCGGCACAGGGCCGGACAAGCGGTTCTCCGGAACAGTCGATCTTTCCCGCCCGATTCAAGAGATCAACACATGTGATTCTCAGGTAATTACCGAGTCATTCATGTTCGGTTGGTCGACTGTACGCTACATTCCCCTCATCGAAAGGCCCGCAATGTTCGACCTCAACCCCGCGAACTTCCGCATCGAGGATCTCGAACGCGTGGTGAGCCAGGCCGACGAGCTGATGAAGCGCCTGAGCGAGTCGGGTGACGAGATGGCGGACATGGTCGGGGAAGGCGAGTCCAAGGACGGCCTCCTGCGCGCCACCGTGGACTCCGGCGGCCGGCTCAAGTCGATCGAGATCAATCCGCGGGCGATGCGGCAGGACAGCGAGTCACTGGCCGAAGGGCTGACCCAGGCGATCCAGGCCGCCCAGGACGACGCGCTGAGCCGGTCCGAGGGAATGGTGACCGAACTGCTGACCGCCTACGGGCTGCCCACCGATCCGGAGACCGGTGACATCGGCGAGCAGATCAGCGCCGTCACCGACGCCGCCCAGCGCCGTTTCCGGGAGAATCACGACGAGCTCAACGAGGTCCGCCGCAACATTCCCTGACCTGGGAGGCGCGGGATATTCGTACGATCCGGTAATCACGGGAGCTCGTGCCGGCGCGGAAGGAGAACGGCCGATGGCGGGCCATGACCATCCGGAGTGGGGCCGCAGCCTGTCGGTGAGCCCGGACCGCGGCACCTGGGTGCTCACCGCGCTGTACTGCGCATTCCTGCTGGCGGCGGGCGGGCTGTTCACGTTCCAGACCGTGCTTCTCATGGGCCAGGGACGCGCCACGGCACCATTCGCCGTGATGTTCGGGCTGATCGCCGCGGCAGCTTTTTCGGAGACGGTCCTCAGCGTGGTCAGGCGTTATCACCGCGCTTTCTGGCTGGACGGCACCGTGCTGACCGCGCGGCGCGTCGGCGGGGCCGTCCAGTGCGACCTTTCCCGGGCGTCGGTCAGGCTGCACCGCGGCTCCAACGGCCTGGGGCGCCGGCGGCTGACGGTGACCGGGCCGGGCACGCGGCCGATCACCGTGCCGCTGCGGCTGAACGAGTCGTGGAACGCGACCACCGCGGACGAGTTGCGCGCGCTCGCCCGAGCCATCACCGCAGGCCGGGAGGGCGGCGGGGGCGAGGCGGACGAGGTCGCCGGCGAGCTGATGCGGATCGCCGCCGAGGAACTCGGCCAACCGTCCGGAGAACGCGGCTGACCCGGTAACTCCCATGAGTCGTTAGCGGGTGGTGCCGTCGGGGCGGCGACGGAGGGTGCGTCCAGGGAGCGCGCCGGTGTGGCGGCCTTCCTCTATGACGAACACGCCGCCGACCAGGACGTGCGGAATGCCCTGGGCCTGCTGCCTGGGGTCATCGAACGTGGCCGTGTCCCGTACGGTCGCGGGGTCGAACAGGACGAGGTCGGCCTGGTAGCCGGGCCGGACCAGTCCGCGGCCGTCCAGCCGGAGGCGCCGCGCGGGACGGCCGGTGAGGTGCGCGACGCACTCCTCCAGTGACAGCACGCCCAGGTCGCGTGCGTAGTGGCCGAGATAGCGCGGGAACGTGCCCCAGGCGCGGGGGTGGGGCTTGGCGGGCGCGAGCAGGCCGTCGCTGCCGCCGGTGTGGGCGGGATGCCGCATGATCGCTCGCACGTTGTCCTCGTCGCCGACGTGCTGGAGGATCGTGGTGCCGAGGTCGTCGGCGAGGAGGCGTTCACAGTAGACGTCGAACGCGGGGCGTCCCGAGGCCTCGGCCAGTTCGGCCACGGTACGGCCCACGACCGACGCGTCCGCGGGCGAACCGGCGATCTCGACCGTCTCCCACTCCATCGGGACGCCGTGGCAGCCGTCGGAACCCTCCACCTCCATGACGTACCTGATTCGTTCGCGGACGGACGGATCGGCCAGCCGCGCCAGAGTCGCCTTGGGACCGCCCTCGGACGCCCAGCTCGGAAGCAGCGCGGCGAGGGTGGTGGCACTGGGCAGGTAGGGATAGGTGTCGAGGCTTATGTCACAGCCCCCGGCGATGGCCTCGTCCAGGAGGTCGAGCAGTTCCGGCGCCCGCCCCTTGTTGACTCCGAAGTTCAAGGTGGCGTGCGCGAGGTGCAGTGGGCAGCCGGAGCGGCGCGAAAGCTCGACCATGTCGGCGTAGGCCTGCAACGCTCCAGCGCCGTACGAACGGTGGTGCGGTACGTAGAAGCCGCCGAGCGAGGCGACCACACGGCACAGCTCGGTCAGCTCGTCGTCGTCGGCGTACATGCCCGGCACGTACGTGAGCCCACTGGACATCCCCACCGCGCCCTCGCGCATGCCCGTCGCCACGAGTTCACGCTGCCGATCCAGCTCCGCGGGCGTGGGAGGACGGTCGTCCCAGCCCATCGCCAGCATCCGCACCGACCCCTGAGGGACGAGGTAGCACGCGTTGACCGCGATCCCCGGGTCGTCGAGCCGGTCCAGGTATTCGGCGACACTCCTCCAGTTCCAGTCGAGGCCGACCGGATCGCCGTTCCAGCCTGTTATCGCCTGGCGCGTGGCATCGAGCGTCGTGTCGTCCACGGGAGCGTAGGAGAGCCCGTCCTGACCTATGACCTCGCACGTCACGCCCTGGCTCACCTTGGCGAGATGGTCCGGTTCCACGAGCAGTGCCAGGTCGGAGTGCGCGTGCATGTCGATGAAGCCGGGCGTCAGGACGAGGCCGGTGGCGTCGACGACGCGGCGTCCCGTGAGCGTGGTGGACGTGCCGGGGTCGTCGTCCACGACGTCTTCTATGCGGCCGTCCGTGATGGCCACGTCCGCCACCCGGCCTGGGGCGCCGGTGCCGTCCATGACGGTCGCACCCCGGATCACCAGGTCGGCCATCAGAACCACGTCCTGACGAAGTCGACGACCACGGGCTGCTCGGCGTCAGCGTCGTCGATGACGGGGATGAGCGTCCACTTGTCGAACGCCGTGCACGGGTGCGACAGGCCGAGCCGTACGACATCTCCTACTTCGACGTCGGCTCCCCTGAGGAAGGCGTGCTGGTCGTTGAGGGCCGTCACGCGCGCGCTCGCGACCGCCTTGGCACCGCGCGGGCCGCGTACGAGCTGGGGTTCGGGCAGTCCTTCGTCGAACGGCAGATCGCGTTTGCCCGCGTCCAGCAACGCCAGTTCCGCCTCAGGCCTCGACACCACGCGCCCCCATCCATGCATCGCCGATCGCAGCCGCTGGGCGTTCGCCGCAGCACCAACGCCGGTCCCCGCGTCAGCGCCAGCGTCCGTGCTCGCGCCGGTCCTCGCGTCGGCGGGCACATCGGGGCGGGTGCGGGCGAAGGGGGAGATGTCGCGGTAGAAGCCGTCGTCGTGCGCGATGTACGCGCCCGACCGAAGCACGAGCTGACCGTCCAGCCCGCCCAGCACGTCCACGACCTGGTCGAAGAAGGCGCTGCCGCCCGCCGTCACCACCGGCTCGCCGACCTCGTACGTCAGCCGGCCGTGCAGCTCGGCGAGCCGCCTGAGGTAGGCGTCGACCGCCGCCAGCCCTTCGGCGGACGCGTCGTGGGCCAGCGCCCCCTCATAGCCGCCGGCCCCCACCAGCCTCAGGGTCGGCGCCTTCCGCACGGCCTCCGCCACGGCGACGGCGTCGTCTTCATCGCGTACCCCTGTTCGCCCATGCGGGCCCCCGAGTTCGACGCACACGTCAACCTGCCGCTGCGCGCGCGCAGCACGCAGCGCCTCGTCCATCAACTCGACCGAACGCACTGAGTCGACCCAGGACAGGAACTCGAAGTCCGGGTCGCCGTCCAGTTGCCCCGCAAGCCATGCCAGCCCGGCTTCGTCCAGGAGCGAGTTGGCCAGCAGCACGCGGCGCACGCCGAAGGCACGCGCCACACGCACCTGGGGGAGGTTGGCAAGGGTGATGCCCCATGCGCCGGCGTCGAGCTGCCTGCGCCAGAGTTGCGGGGCCATCGTCGTCTTGCCGTGCGGGGCGAGCCGTACACCCGCCGCACGCGTCCACTCGGCCATGAGGTGGATGTTGTGGTCCAGGGCCCCCGCGTCAAGGGTCAGCAGCGGAGTACCGAAGTCATCGAGCGGTCGCCTGGCGCGGGCCTGCTCGCGCACGGTCGAGCCGTGCGCCGACACCGGGATCGCCTTGAAACGCCAGTCGAGAATCTCCTCGCCGAGCGCGCCGACCGCGTCGTTGTCGATGGCGTCGACCATCCTGACCTCCCATGTTGCGCGATATGCACTGTACGTCGCGGCACACGCTCGCTGCGGTTGCAGCATCGCGTTCCGCCCAGGTCAACGCCCTAATCCCTACCCCCGGGAGCCCGTGGTCGTCAGTCGGGGCGGTCGGCGTCGGTCAGGCGGCCCGTGGCGACGAGTTCCAGCGTCACGATGACGGCGGTGGCCTCGATGGCGAGCAGGCCGATGAGCACCAGCAGCTGGGTCGCCCCGGCCTCGACCGGGTCGGCCCCTCCCAGCAGCACGCCCACGAACGCCCCCGGGAGCGTGACCAGCCCGACCGTACGGGTCTGGTCCAGTACGGGCACCAGTGCCAGCGCCGCCGACGAGCGGCACACCTCCATCGCGGCGTCCCGGGGGAGCAACCCCAGGGCGAGCCCGCCCTCGTATTCGCCGCGTCTGGTGCGCAGCTCCTCCAGCGTGCGGCGTCCGGTCAGCGCGGTCGCCGTCATCGCCCCGCCGATGAAGATGCCCGCGATCGGCAGTACCGCCACCGGGCGCGCGGGCAGCACCGTCGAGGCCAGCAGCGCCGCCATCACGGGCCCGACCCCGGCGACGATCGGCAGCAGCGTCCACCAGGCGCGGCCGCGGAACGAACCGGTCACCCGCCGCCCCGCCGTGGCCGCCGCGACCACCACCATCCCCGCCACGAACACCGCGGTCCAGCCGGCGCTGCGCAGCACCGCCGCGATCAGCAGCGACACGGCGGTCAGCTGGACGGCGGCGCGCGCCGCCGCCACCGCGACCTCCCGCGACAGGCCGAGCCGGCCCAGCCGCACCAGCAGCGCCGCGACGGCCGCCAGCGCGAAGAGCACGACGGCCAGCAGCGGGCCGACCGCGGGTGCCGCGTTCATGTCTCCGTCATCCCCCGTTCCGCCCGCGCACGCACCGAGCGAAATCCGCAGTCCCGATTGAACTCATTGTGATCGTTCCTCCGCGTTGGCCCCTTCGACACCGATAGCGTTTGCGCCGTGGGGGTTGTCGATTCGAGCCTTGCGTCACGCCGCAGGGCTCTCTGGTTGATGGGTGCGGCCGGTTTCGCTTGCCTGGCCGCCGACAGTGCGGGCGCGTCCACCACGCCCCTCAGCGCACGGCCCGGGAACGTGGCCCGAACACGCCCGGTGGTGCATCACCGCCCCAGTCCCACACCCACTCCCACCCCGACACCGACACCGCGGCCGGCGCCCTGGACGCCGGCCAGGCTCACCGCGGTCAAGCCGGGCGAACCCATCCGCAACCTGAGCGAGCTCGTCCCGCCCGCGCCCGACAAGTCGATCGCGCTCACCATTGACGACGGACCCGATCCGCAGTGGACGCCCAAGGTGCTGGACCTGCTCGCCGAGCACCAGGTGCGCGCGACGTTCTTCATCATCGGCGCCCAGGTCAAGGAGTACCCCAAGCTGACCCAGCGGATCGCGGCGGCCGGGCACCAGATCTGCAACCACACGATGACGCACCCGCTGCCCTTCGACGAGCTGTCGACGAAGGAACTGCGGAAGGAGATCGGCGAGGCGCACGACCGCATCGCGCAGATCTCCGGGGTCGTCCCGTTGTTCTTCCGCGCGCCCGGCGGCGCCTGGTCGCCCAAGGTGATGGAGGTCGTCGGGGAGCACGGCATGCTCCCCATCGACTGGGCGGTGGACCCGCGCGACTGGGCCCGGCCTGGCGTCGCGAAGATTCGCAAGACGCTGATGGGGTGCGCGTCAGGGAACATCCTGCTCGTGCACGATGGGGGCGGCGACCGCTCCCAGACCGTGAAGGCGTTGAAGGACGTCGTCCCGAAGCTCAAGAAGCGAGGCATGTCCTTCGTGCCCCTCTGACCGCTCCGGGGCGAGAGGGGTGTAGTTAGGTACACCCCTGTCCGGGTTCGAGGCACACTGTGCTCGCGGGAAATCCGCCGAAGACTGGACTCCGTACAGCCGCCGATGTACGGAGGAAACGGTGGAAGGCGAACTGACCAGACAGACCTGGCTGACGGAGCGGGCCCGCGCACCCTGGCGCGGCTTCCGGCTGTGGCTGCTCTCGTTCCCCACGATGCTCCTGACCTCCCTGCTGAGCAGCGCGCTCTCGGCGATCAGCATCGGGCTGGGCGTCCTGCTCGTCCCGCCCGCCGTGGCGGCCGCGCGCCGCCAGCTCGACGTCTACCGCCGCCTCATCGGCGAGTGGACCGGCCACCACATCGAACGCCCGTACCTGCCGGAACCGCACAATGACCCCGACTCCGGCGGCGCCTCACGCAAACTCCAGCGGTTCCAGCGGATCATGGCCGATCCCGCCACCTGGCGCGACCTCGGCTGGATGGCGGCCGACCCCGTCGTGGCGCTGTTCACCGCCGCCCTCCCGGCGTCCCTGATCCTGTACGGCTTCTGGGGCTGGAACCTCAGCCTCTGGGCCGGCGACTCCATCGGCAGGCAGGGCTGGATCGACTACTACACCTTCATCCGCGTGGACGCCGAGTACACCTCCAACGCGTCCAATGTGGTCGGCACCGCGGTGATCGGCACGCTCCTCATCGCGATCGGCTTCCTCATCGGCCCGAAGATGCTCGACGTCTACGGCCGCTGGGGCCGCTCACTGCTCGGCCCCACCGAGAAGGCCCACCTCGCCCTGCGCGTCCAGCACCTCACCGAGACCCGGTACAACGCGGTGGACGCCTCCGCCGCCGAACTGCGCCGCATCGAACGCGACCTGCACGACGGCGCCCAGGCCCGCCTCGTCGCGATGGGCATGAGCCTCGGCGCGATCGAGCACCTGCTGGACAAGGACCCCGACAAGGCCAGGCTGCTGCTCGCCGAGACCCGCGCCTCGTCCGCCAAGGCCCTCGCCGAACTGCGCGACCTGGTCCGCGGCATCCACCCGCCCGTCCTCGCCGACCGCGGCGTCGGCGACGCGGTCCGGGCGCTGGCGCTGGACCACCCGCTGCCCGTCGAGGTGACCGTCGACCTCCCGGGACGTCCCAAGCCCCCGGTGGAGTCGGCCGTCTACTTCGCCGTCTCCGAAATGCTCGCCAACACCGCCAAGCATTCCGGGGCCGCGCGGGTGTGGGTCGACCTCTGCCACAGTGATGGGATGCTGCGCGCCACCGTCACCGACGACGGCCGGGGCGGCGCCTCGTTCGAGGGCGGCACGGGCCTGCGCGGCATCGAACGGCGCATCGGTAGTTTCGACGGAGTGCTGGCCCTGAACTCCCCTCCGGGCGGCCCCACCATCGTCACGCTGGAGGTCCCGTGCGCGCTCGACACGTCCCCCCACCCCTAGAGGTCACGCACTGATGCGCGTCGTCCTGGCCGAAGACCTGGCACTCCTGCGCGAGGGCCTGGTCAGTCTGCTGGAGGCGCACGACTTCGAGATCGCGGCGGCCGTGGACAACGGCCCGTCGCTGGTCAAGGCGCTGCTCGACCACCGCCCGGACGTGGCGGTGGTCGACGTCCGCCTGCCGCCCTCGTTCACCGACGAGGGCCTCCAGGCGGCGCTGGAGGCCCGCCGCCAGATCCCCGGCCTGCCGGTGCTGGTGCTGTCGCAGTACGTCGAGCAGCTGTACGCGCGCGAGCTGCTGGCCGACGGCAGCGGCGGCATCGGATACCTGCTCAAGGACCGGGTCTTCGACGCCGCCCAGTTCGTGGACGCCGTGCGGCGCGTCGCGGCGGGCGGGACGGCGATGGACCCGGAGGTGATCTCCAGCCTCGTCGCCAGGAACACCGGGCAGCAGCCGCTGGGCCGCCTCACGCCCCGCGAGCTGGAGGTGCTGGAACTGATGGCGCAGGGACGCTCCAACGGGGCCATCGCGCAGCAGCTCGTCATCACCGAGCGCGCCGTCACCAAGCACACCGCCAACATCTTCGGGAAGCTCGACCTGGCGGTCTCGGACGACGACAACCGGCGCGTTCTGGCCGTCCTCGCCTACCTCAACCGCTGAATCCGCAGCCGAAGGAAATCAAGGTGACGACCTTGCCGAAAAGCGATTTCGGCCTATCACGGTCCGCACATGGTGAATTATCTTGCCAGGCAAGATTGAGCCCTTCTGGAGGGGCCGCCATGACATGGATCCTGGTCCTGCTGTGCCTGGCGATCGCCGGCCGTGAGCTGTACCTGGCGTACGAGCGCAAGCACCCCGGCACCACACCCGAACTGGCCGACCTGCGCGCCCGGCTCAAGGACACCCGCGAGGACGTCGAACGGCTCCGCACCTCCCAGCACGAGCGGTCCGAGGAACTCGCCTCCGACCACTCGCAACTGACCGAGTCGCTGGGCGAGACCGACGCCCGCATCCGCTCCCTCATCGGCCAGATCAACGACCGGATGCTGCCCGAGGTCAACACCCGCCTGGCCCGGCAGCGCGACGCGATCGACCGGCTCGGCTCCGAGCTGGCCGAGCTGCGCGGCCACCTGATCGCCCGGCTCGACCAGGCCGTCGCCGCCTCCCTCGGCGCCGACCCGGTCGACACCGTCGCCGGGGCACTGGCCGCCGACTCCAGCGAGCCCCGCACCGACCTCGGCCGCGCCTTCGAACGCCTCACCGGCCAGTACGGCCTCCGCATCGAACTCGCCGACCCCGCCGCGTACCGGATGCCCGGCTCCGCCGACGCCTGGCAGATCCGCTACTACCTCTCCGGCCGCAGCCCACGCGGCCTGGAACGCGACTTCATCGACCTGCTCCGCGCCCTCACCGGCGGCGCGACCACCCCCGACACCAAGACCGACGCCGCCCAGACCCTCCTCGGCGCCCTCCAGCGCACGGGAATGGGCGGCGCCCAGATCGGCCCCCTCGTCATCGCCCGCACCCCCCACGCCCTGATCTGCGGCGTCCTCCCCCTGGCCGACCTGCAGAACTCCGAACCCGCCGCCCGCATAGCCGACCCCATCACCACCGCGGCCAAACTCCAGTCCCTCCCCCCGACCCGCCTCTACAGATCCCCGCCCCATCCCCCCTGAAGCAAGCCGGTGGTCGGTCAGGGGTGAGGGGTGGTCCAGGTGAAGTGGGGTGGGCGGCGTTCGTGGAAGGCGGCGACGCCTTCGGTCATGTCGCCGGTGGGGGCGTGGGCCTCGGTCAGCCAGCGCACGGCGGTGGATTCCAGGTCGGCGCCGGTCACGATCGTGTCGACGATCTCCTTGGTCGCGCGCTGGGTGAGGAGGGAGCGGGACGCCAGGGTGGCGGCGAAGTCGGTGACGCGCCGGTGCAGGGCACCGGGCTCGACGACCTCGTTCAGCAGGCCGATGCGGAGGGCGTGCTCGGCCGGGACGAGGTCGGCCGAGTAGAGGAGGTACTTGGCCGCGGACGCGCCGACCTGGCGTACCAGGCGCCGCGTCGCCGAGGCCGGATAGACGATCCCGAGGCGGGCGGGAGTGATGCCGAAGCGGGCGTCCGCGGACGCGAAGCGCAGGTCGCAGGCGGTGGCGAGCTGGCAGCCGCCACCGACGCAGAAACCCTGGATCGCCGCGACGGTCGGCTTCGGGAACGCGGCGAGGGCGTCCTCGGCGACGGTCGACGGGTGCGCGTCGCCGCGGCGGCGGATCTCGGCCAGCTCGCCGATGTCGGCACCGGCGCAGAAGTTGCCGCCCGCCCCGGTGAGCACCACCACGCGCACGGCAGGGTCGTCGGCGAACGCCTCCAGAAGCTCCGGGAGCCGGTGCCACATGGCCGTGCTCATGGCGTTGCGCTTGTCCGGCCGGTCGATCGTGATCGTCGCCACGCCGTCGGCGACCTCACCGTGCAGCAGGCGCTCCGCCATCCCGCCCCCTCTGTTTCCGACGCGCCGCAATCGTACGAGGTGGCCCTTCCCGACCCCGACTCCGCCCTGGGTACGACTCCGCCTCCTCCGTCCGTACATCTGGAGGCGAGGCTCAAGACACCACCTGCGGGTGAGGAATTCAGCGGGCGCGCGGCGGATTCTTGATGTACGGGCGGCCCCGAGGATCGGAGTTCGTGGTGCCACAAAGCACACGCGTCTTCTGGACCATTCCGCTCGAGGACGCCCCGGCCGCCTCCGCCGCACGCGCGGGCGCCAAGGCCGCCAACCTGGCCCGCGCGGCACTGCACGACCTGCCCGTGCTGCCCGGCTTCGTCATCCCCGTACGTTCCGGCGACGGCACAGGTGACCTGCGCGCCGCCTGGGCCCGGCTCTCCGCACGCGGCGAGCGCCCCCTGGTGGTGCGTTCGTCCTCCATGCAGGAGGACGGGGCGGAGTCGTCCATGGCGGGCCGGTTCGTGTCGGTGCTGGACGTGCGCGGCTGGCCGCGCTTCCAGACCGCCGTCGAGGAGGTCCTCGCGTCCGCGTCGGCGCCCGGCACGATGGCGGTGCTGGTGCAGCCGCAACTGGACGCGGTGGCGGGCGGCGTGATGTTCGGCGCCGACCCCGTCGACGGCCGCACCGACCGGGTGATCGTGTCGGCCGTGCCCGGCGCCCCGCACGCGCTGGTCGGCGGCGAGGTCAACGGCACCCGCTACGCGCTGACCAGGCGCGGACGGCTGGTCGGCGTGGAACACGACGACGGGCCCGCCGACGAGGGGGGCGGGCCGCTGACCCGGCCGCAATTGCGCGCGCTCGCCCGGCTGGCGGCACGCGCGGCGTCGGTGTTCGGCGGCCCGCAGGACGTCGAGTTCGCGTTCGACGGGGACGGGCGGCTGTGGCTGCTGCAGAGCCGCCCGGTCACGGCACTGGCCCCGGTGCCGCCGCGGCGGGCGCCGCTGCTGGGGCCGGGCCCCGTCGCGGAGACGCTGCCCGATCCCCTGTCCCCGCTGGAGGAGGACCTCTGGCTGGTACCGCTGGATCGGGGGCTCGGGGAGGCGCTGGCCACCGCGGGGGCGGTGTCGCGGCGCGCGCTCCGCCGGCGTCCCACGGTCGTCGCGGTCGGGGGCCGCGCGGCGGCCGACCTGCGGAGGCTGGGCGCCGCCCCCGGCGGGCGCTCGCGGCTGCGGCTGCTCAACCCCGCGCCCGCCGTCCGGAAGCTGGCGGTCGCCTGGCAGGTGGGACGCCTCCGCGCCGAACTCCCGGAGGTCGCCGCGCGTACGACCGCGCAGGTGGACGCGGAACTCGCGGCCGTCCCGCATCTGGCGGAACTCACCGACGCCGAGATGGTCGCCGCCCTGCGCTGGACGCGGGCAACGCTGGTCTCGCTGCACGGTCTCGAAGCCCTCGCCGGTTCCCTCCTCACCTCGGAGGAGTCAGCGACCGCCGCCGCACAGGGCCTGGCCGCGCTCGCCGAGGCCCGCGCCCGAGGGCTGGACGACGCCCGGGCCATCGCCGCTAACCCGGCCGTCCTGACCCTCGTCCCACCGTCCATCGGCCCGACACGCCTGCCACCGGCCATCGCCGGGTCCACGGGGAAGCCGGCACGGCCGGTACCGCGCCCCAACGCGCAACCTGGCACCGCCGGATCGTCCGACACCCGCCCCAGTGAGCAGCCGCCTCCTCCCCCGGCTGCGGCCCCGTCCACCACCGTTGGACGCGATCACGGTGTCGGGCTGGAGGGGGGAGGCGGGGGAACCTCGTCCGAGGGTCCGGCGAGGGTCTCCGGGGTGGCGGGGCTGGGCGCTCGGGAGGGGTTGCGGTTGCGGGTTCGGTGGGTGCAGGAGCTTGGGGCCCGGCTTGCGTGGGAGGCGGGGAGGCGGCTGACGTCGGATGGCGCGCTGCCGCGGCCCGAGGTCGTGCGGGTGTTGGGTTTCGATGAGCTGGTGGCGGCGTTCGAAGGCGGTTCACTCCCCGCCGGCCTGGAACGCCGTGCCGATCCGCCGCGTAGCGCTCCGCTGCCGTCGGTGTTCCGGCAGGCGGACGAGCGGGTCGTGGCGGAGGCGCCGCCGCCCGGGGACGGCGCGCGTCCCGCGGGCGGCGGACGGGGGTCCGGGCCGGTCCACGCCGGCCCGGGCTCTCCCCCGGCGGGCTCGGTGCTGGTGGTGCGGACGCTGGCCCCCTCGCTGGCCGCGGACCTGCCGGCGCTGGCCGGCCTGGTCGCCGAGACCGGCAGCCCGCTGTCGCACCTGGCCATCCTCGCCCGCGAACTCGGCGTCCCGACCGTCGTGGGGCTGCGCGGCGCCCTGGACCGGTTCGCGCCCGGCACCGAGGTCCTGGTGGACGGCGGCACCGGTGCGGTCGAGGTCGTCTCCGGCGAGCCGGCGCGGGCGGGGGACGCGGCATGAGGCGGCTGGTGTACGCGGGCCTCGGGTCGATGGTGGCCGCCACCGGCGGTTACACGGTGGTGTACCTGGCCCGGTGGGAGTGGCAGCGGTCGCTGATGGCGGGCGAGTTGCTGCTGGTGTGCCTCATCGTGCTGCTCGCGGTGGCCGGGGCGCACCGGTTGCGGCGGATCGAGCGGCTGCTGGCCGAAGGGCGGCCCGAGGCGCGGGCGGAACGCGGCGGCGGTCACGGGGAGGTGCCGCGGTTCCGCTGGCTGGAGGCCGAGGGCTCGTCCTACAAGGTGTTCATCCCGGTGCTGCTCGGCGCGGGGATCGTGGTGTCGGGGCTGGCGGCGCTGGTGGAACGGGTCGCGGCCGCCATGAGGCGGAGCGCCGCGGCGGCGGGGGAGGGCACGGTTCCCGACTCGCTGAAGCTGCCCGAGGGCGGTGTGCTGGTGGGTGCGCCGGAGCCGCCCCCGCCCGGACGTGATCTGCGGGTGCGGGTGTTCGGGGCGGGGGCGGCGCTGGTGGTGGCCGCGCTCGTCATCGTCGAACTGGCCGACCACACCCAGGACCGGCCCGACCCTCCGATGCGCGCCACCGCGAGCACGCTGATCCTCCAGGCGGAGACGAACGGGGAGGAGGCGTCCGGTGCGCTGGCGACCCGGCTGTGGGAGTACTGCCGCGGCTCCACCAAGCCGTACCTGCGGCGCGGCGGGCTCGTCCCGCTGGAAGGGGCGCGGTACGCGCTGGTGGTTCAGCCTGCGCTGGGCGAGCACGCGCTGAGACGGCTGCGCGGTTGCCTGCAGGACGCGGTGATCGACCACGGGAGGTTCAGCGTCCTGTCGGTACGGCACGGCTAGGGGATCGCGGGGAACCTTCGCCAGGGATGCGGAGTCATACGGGGTGTCAGAGGAACGAATCGGGGGCTCTGCGAGGGGGATCGTCGTCATGGACGACCGGCGGACCGGGATCGCCGGACGGCGGGAATGCGGAACGGGCGTCGTGTGCTGTACTGTCGTGATAGCGCCTATGCGTTGCCGCCTCACATCGGTTGGGCGGTGAGGGCGTTCTCCCCGCCCGGGCCATCTGAGCGCCCGGTGATTGTGTTCCCCCATTCGTTCGTGTCCGGGGGTACGCGCGGATCCGCGTCCCGGACCATCGCACCAAGGGAGCCGTCGGCAGCACGGTGAACCGAGCTGCATCTCTCTCATTCCTTCCACGTACGGGCCACGCGCCGGGCGCGAGCCGTACGCGGAAACCGACTCCAGGCGCCGCACGACGTTTTTCGCGGACGCCTGAGAAGGGATTTCCATGACCACCATGACCACCGAACGCACGGCCGTGCCCAAGCAGCAGACCACGCGCCGCCGTACGGCGCGGGCCTCGCGGCAGGCGGCGGCCACCACCGCGGCGGCCGGCGCCACGGCGCGGCGGCCCGACCAGCAGCAGGCCGCCGAAGAAACGCTCGTCCCGTTCCAGGGCGTGCTGTCCGTGCAGGACAAGCACGCGTTCGTCCGGACGCAGGGCTACCTGCCCGGCCCGTCCGACGTGTACCTCTCGCCGGCGCAGGTGAAGGCGGCCAAGCTGCGCCCCGGTGACGTCGTCGCCGGAACGGCCCGCCCGCCCCGTTCCAACCGCGAGAAGCACAGCGCCCTCGTCCAGGTCGAGGCCGTCAACGGGGGCTCCCCCGAGGACGCCGCCGCGCGGCCCGAGTTCGGCAAGCTGACGCCGCTGTTCCCGCAGGAGCGGCTGCGTCTGGACAGCGGCGCGCTCGCGACCCGCGTCATCGACCTTGTCGCCCCCATCGGCAAGGGCCAGCGCGGCCTGATCGTGTCCCCGCCCAAGGTCGGCAAGACGATGATCTTGCAGGCCCTGGCGAACGCCATCAGCATCAACAACCCCGAATGCCACCTCATGGTCGTGCTCATCGACGAGCGGCCCGAAGAGGTCACCGACATGCAGCGGTCGGTGAACGGCGAAGTGCTGCACTCGACGTTCGACCGCCCCGCCGAAGACCACACCGCATTGGCGGAACTGGCGATCGAGCGCGCCAAGCGGCTGGTCGAGCAGGGCCGTGACGTGGTCGTGCTGCTCGACTCCATCACCCGGCTGGGGCGCGCGTACAACCTGGTGGCCCCGCCCAGCAGCCGCATCCTGGCGGGCGGTGTGGCGACGACCGCGCTGTACCCGCCCAAGAAGTTCTTCGGCGCCGCCCGCAACATCGAGAACGGCGGCTCGCTGACCATCCTGGCGACCGCGCTGGTCGACACCGGGTCCCGGATGGACGACGTGTTCTTCGAGGAGTTCAAGGGCACCGGCAACATGGAGCTGAAGCTCGACCGGGGCCTGGCCGATCGGCGGATCTTCCCCGCGGTCGACATCGAGGCCTCCGGCACGCGCCGCGAGGAGCTGCTGATCGGCGGCGAGGAGCTGGAGCTGAACTGGCGGCTGCGCCGCGCCCTGCACGGTCTCGAACGGCAGCAGGCCGTCGAGATGCTGCTGGAGAAGATGAAGGGCACCACCTCCAACGCCGAGTTCCTGCTGCGCGTGCAGCAGACGACCTGACGTACCTCCGTTTCGCCGGCGGTCAGCCGGTGCGGAAGGATTCCAGGATGCGGTCGTAGCGCCGCTGCGCCGGTGTCCAGTGGCTGTCGGGGGCGTGGAAGGAGAACTCGTATCCGGCCGCCCGGCTGCGCAGCGTGTGCGTGCGCCCTTCGTCCTCGCCCCAGGTGAACTCCCATTCCGCCGCGTCCTCGAGCAGCGCCGGCACGGCCTCGAGCCGCAGCAGGCGGTATCCGGGGTAGGTCCCGGCCGCCAGCGCCTCGTGCTCGGCCGCACGCAGTCCGGCGAGCGGGTCGCCGGAGATCGGGGTGATGCGCAGCGCCTGTTCCGCCGCCGCGTCCTGCCACTGGACGGAGCCGCCGAGCCGCTGGCGCCGCCAGTCCTGCGGGATGTCGACGTGGTAGCCGCCGGGACCGGCGACCTCGTGGTAGGTGATCATTCTGGGTGCGCGGTGCCCGGCCGTCCCGTGCTCGCCGCCCGCGGTCGGGAGCAGGGCCAGGGGTTCGCTCTTGCCGACCGAGTTCCAGCGCGCGCTCCAGGCTCCCAGTACGACCGCGGTCACGACGATGGTCGCGAAGCACGCCACCGTCAGCACGCGGGGGCGGTTGTCGTGGACGTGCGGCGCGGGCCCGGGGTCGTCCACTGTGCGGCTGAGGCGCGCGGGCCATGGCCTGAGGATCCGCCGTCGCCAGAACGGGGCCGGTGGATCGGGGGGACGGCCCGCTTCGCGCAGCATCCGCGCCGCGTCCGCTGCCGGCAGCCGCTGCGCCGGGTCCTCTTCCAGCAGGCCCTGGATGACGGGGGCCAGCCTGCCCGCGTGCACGGGCGGCGGGTAGTCGCCCAGCAGCACCGCCAGCATGGACGCGAGCGCGTGGCGGCGCAGGAACGGCGACACTCCCTCCACGGCCGTGTAGAGCGTCGCGCCGAGTGACCACAGGTCCGACTCGCGCCTGCCGGGTTCGCCGCGGACGCGTTCGGGCGGCATGTACGCGGGGGACCCCTCGATGCCCGCGACGAGCGTCTCCTCCGGTTCCTGCCCTCCCTGGTCCATGTGCACGGCCAGGCCGAAGTCGGTGAGCAGGATGCGGCCGTCGTCGCACAGCAGGACGTTGCTGGGTTTGACGTCGCGGTGCAGGATGCCGGCGGCGTGCGCGACGCGCAGCACCGACAGCACGCTCTGGCCGATGCGGGCGGCGCGTTCCACGCGCACGGGGCCGCGCTCGGCGATCTCCTGGTGCAGGGATCGGGCGTTCAGCAGTTCCATGACGATCCACGGACGCCCGTCCTCGATGACGATGTCGTGCACGTCGATGACGCCGGGATGGCGCAGCGCCGCGGTGGCGCGGGCCTCCTCGATGAGCCTGCGGCACAGGAGCCGGCGCTCGCCCGCGGTGAAGCGTTCCGGAAGGCGCACTTCCTTCACCGCGACGTCGCGGTCGAGCATCTCGTCATGGGCACGCCAGACCGTGCCCATTCCGCCCCGGCCGACCACCGAGAGGAGGCGGTACCGCTCGGCCAGCGGAATCAACCGATCTCTCCCCATGGGGTGGTTATGCGCGCGAACCGCCCCAAGGCATGTTCCGGGACACCAAATCCTTTCTTGACCGATCCCCGACCCGGTGCTGAGCCGCGGTGTGGGGAGCGCGGGCGAAGTTAAGGAGCGTTCGCCGACCTCCTCAAACGCCGGCCGCGGTCGTGGGAGCGGGATCGGTCGCGGCCGGTTCGGGAGTTGTCGCAGGCTGCGGTGCGGGCTGCGGTGCCGGCTGCGGTGCGGGCCGCGGTGCGGGCTGCGGCGTGGGCCGCGGCGCGGTCGGCTCGGGGAAGGGCTGCGGACACGGTTCCTGCTGCGGAAGCGGTTCCTGCTCCGGACGCGGTTCGTGCCGCCGGCGCGGTTCCTGCTGCGGAAGCGGCGGCGCCGCACGACGGTCGCGGCCCGGCGGCGCGGCGGGCGACGCATCGGAGACGCTCCTCGCGGCCGGGACGGGCCACTGGTCGAGCGGGTGGTGCAGGACGGTGCCGGGCGGCAGGTCGCGCCGTACGAACCACTCCGTCCCCAGAACGAGCCGGAACACCAGGCGCGGCAGGCGCAGCAGCGCCCTGAACGTGCACACTGAGTCGCCGCACAACCGGTGCGTGACGTGGGCGGCCATCACGGCTCGTTTGGCCGCGCTGTACTCCCGGACGCGGATGCGGTGCGTGATTTCCCCGCCTGAGGCGTACGCGTTCTCCAGCATGCCCGCGCGTTCGGCACGGGTGGTGAGCGAGGCGCGGGCAAGCGCGCGCGGGAGAAGGCCGACGCGTGCGATCGGCCTGAGCGCGCGCAGGAGCAGGTCACGGTCGAGCGTCGCCTCCAGGACGACCGGCGTCCCCGCCAGTTCGGCGGCCCTGATCCCGACACGGTGCACCTGCACATGGTCGGGGTGCCCGTAACCACCGGACGGGTCGTACACGGTGAGCAGGTCGGCCCGCTCCTCGCGCAGGATCTCGGCCAGTTCGGCGGCGGCGAGTTCCACCTTCGTACGGGAGAACCCGCCGAGCGCGCTGCCGTCGGGGCCGGAGTCCTCGTACCCGAGCAGCACGACGCGTTCGCACCCGAGGACGTACGCCGGAGCGTCGAGCACGTCGGTGCGGACCTGGCCCCTCGGGCGGGCGTCCAGGCCGCTCGGCGCGTGCTCCGCCGCGGCGACCACCAGCACCACCCGGTGCCCCTCGGCCGCCAGGCGCGCCATCGTGCCGCCCGTCAGCAACGCCTCGTCGTCACGGTGGGCGTGGAAGAAGACGCAGGTCCTTCGCACGGCGTGTAGATGCCCCGACCCGGTTGAAGATCATTCCACCGGCTCGTCAAACCTGCGCCATCCCCGCCACGCCGCGCACGACCGCGCCGCGCGGGCGGTGCTAGGTGCGCCCGCACGACAACACGTCGGGCGCTGCCAGGCGGCGCCCGCATGACACGGCGAGCGGTACCAGGCGCGCTCACAGCCCGGCGGGTGCGGCGACGGTCAGGACAGGACGGACTTGGCCCACTTGTAGTCGGACTTGCCCACGGCGGTGCGCTGCACCTCGTCCACCACCGTGATCTGGCGGGGCAGCTTGTACCCGGCCAGGCGGCCACGGCAGTGCTCGACCAGCGCCTCAAGCGTCGGGGACGCCCCGGGACGCGCCGAGACCACGGCGGCCACGCGCTGCCCGAACCGTTCGTCCGGAAGGCCCACGACTACGGCGTCGTACACGTCGGGGTGGTCCTTCAAGGCCACCTCGACCTCCTCCGGGTACACCTTCTCGCCGCCGGTGTTGATGACCAAGGAGCCGCGTCCCAGCAGGGTGATGGTGCCGTCCTCCTCCAGCGTGGCGAAGTCCCCCGGGACCGACCAGCGGGTGCCCTCGGCGTCGGTGAAGAACGTGGACGCGGTCTTCTCCGGGGCGTTGTAGTAGCCGATCGGGATGTACCCGCTGCGCGCCAGCCTGCCGATCTCGCCGGGCCGCACCACCTTGAGGTCGTCGTCCAGGACGGTGATGCCGGGCTTCATCATGAAGCGCGCGGTGCCCTCGGTGCCGCCGCCGACCGACGGGCCGCACGCGCCGGTCTCGGACGCCCCGTAGTTGTCGAGGAACATGATGTTCGGCAGCTGCGCCTGGAGCTCGGCCCTGGCGCCCTCGGTCAGCGGCGCACCGCCCGACGCGATCGCGAAGAGGGAGGACACGTCGTGCTCGCCGGTCGCCAGCTCCTTCGCCACCGGCCGCGCCATCACGTCCCCGACCAGCATCAGCACGTTGGCCTGCTCGTCCGCCACGATCCGCAGCGCCCTGGCCGCGTCGAACCCGTGGTCTGTGTAGAGGACGACCTTCGCGCCGCTCAGCAGCCCCATGAACGCTACCCACTGCCCGGCGCCGTGCATGACGGGCGCGCAGTCCAGGACCGCCATCGGAGGCTGCTCGGCGTTGGCGGCGATCCCCTCCGGGCTGGTGATCGGGTCGCCGAGGACGTTCCCGCCGCCGAGCGCGCCGAAGAAGATGTCCTCGCAGCGCCACTCGACGCCCTTGGGGTAGCCGGTGGTGCCGCCGGTGTACATGATGTAGCGGTCGTCGCTCGACCGCTCCGGGAAGTCGTCGTCGGGGGACGCGGCGGCGAGCGCCTTCTCGTACTCGACGGCGCCGGGGATCTCGGCGTCCGAGCCGTCCTCCAGGACGACCACGTGCCGCAGCTTCGGCAGGTCGCGCCGCACCTCCTCGACCCTGGCGAGCAGTGAGCGCTCCCCGACCACCGCGACGGAGTCCGAGTCGGTCAGCACGTGGCGCAGTTCGGCGGCGACGTAGCGGTAGTTCACCGGGATCGGGACGGCCCGTACCTTGAACGCGCCGAGCATGCTCTCGATCCACTCGGCCCGGTTGTAGGCCAGGATCGCGACGTGCTCGCCCGGGTTCACTCCGGCGGCGGCCAGGTGGTGTCCGACCCGGCTCGCGCGTTCGTTGAGCTCGCGGTAGGTGCGGCGCTCGTCCCCGGCGACGAGTGCGGGCCGGTCCGGGCCGGCGGCGGCAAGGATCTCGAGAAGGTCGGCCAGGTTGTAGCTTCGCGCCATGCCACGTCCTCGCGTTCGGTGGATGGTCCGAGAGTACGCGGAGCGTCGGGCTCCGGGTGGGTTCTCCGATCATCCACGGCGTCCGTCCGGGGCTCAATCGCTGCTGACAGGTCGTCCAATGAGATCGATCACACCGTCGCGGACGCCCTGGTCAATGAGGGATCGGTCACACGGCCGCCACGCCCTGACCCCATCCGGCCACCTTGCCGATCGGTGAAACCCCAGCGCACAAGGGGTTTCGACGAGGCGGATCCGGGAAGACCAGGCGCCGCATCCGGCCGCCCGCGGACGTTCTTACACGGCTCTTATCTGGGTACCGGCATGCTTGGCCGTAACGATTTCGCATCAGACGGGGGTAGCGGTGAGCGCAGGCGCGATGGCGTGGACGCCTCCGACGTGGGAGGAGATCGTCAGCGAGCACTCCACCAGGGTGTTCAGGCTGGCGTACCGCCTGACCGGTAACCGGCACGACGCCGAGGACCTGACCCAGGACGTCTTCATCCGGGTGTTCCGGTCCTTGTCCTCCTACAGCCCGGGCACCTTCGAAGGATGGCTCCACCGGATCACCACCAACCTTTTCCTCGACCGTGCCCGCCGCAAGCAGCGCATCCGGTTCGACGCGCTCGGCGACGACGCGGCCGACCGGCTGCAGGGCCGCGAGCCGACGCCCGCCCAGGCCTACGACGAGCGGCACCTGGACGCCGACATCCAGAGCGCGCTGGACGCGCTGGCGCCCGAGTACCGCGCCGCGGTGGTGCTGTGCGACATCGAGGGGCTGACCTACGAGGAGATCGGCGCGTCGCTGGGCGTCAAGCTCGGCACCGTGCGCAGCCGCATCCACCGCGGCCGGGCCCAACTCCGCGCCGCACTGGAGCACCGCCGTCCGCCCGAGGCCGCCCCGTCCCCGCGCCTGGACGGCGACACCGTCACCACCTCCTCCTGACCCCGGCCACCCGCCACGCCACGCCCCGCCCCGGCCCCCGACCCCCGGCCCCCGGCCCCCGGCCCCCGATCAACCCACCACCCGCGCCGTCCACACCGACTTTCCGGGCAGGTCCGCGCCACTCGGCGGGTCCCTGGCGCTACGGCGGCGTGATCGGCGCGCGGTTCGTGGCCCGGCGTCGTGAGCACCATCACACGTGACCGGCCGGTAACTTGTGGCCTACCCTCGCCCCGTGGACATCGTCTTCGAGCGTCGCGGCGACGGACCGCCGCTGGTGCTGCTGCACGGCATCGGGCATCGCCTCCAGGGCTGGCGGCCCGTCATGGACCGGCTGGCCGGGGAACGAGACGTGATCGCGGTGGATCTGCCGGGTTTCGGCGCCTCCCCGCCGCTTCCCCCGGGCACCGCGTACACCGCGGACGCGACGCTCGACGTCCTGGCGGGCCTGTTCGAGCGGCTCGGCGTGGAGCGTCCGCACATCGCGGGCAACTCGCTGGGCGGGCTGTTCTCGCTGGTGGCCGCCGACCGCGGGCTGGTCAGCTCCGCCACCGCGCTGTCGCCGGCCGGGTTCTTCAACGCGCGCGAGATGGTGAGGGCGTCCTCGATCCTGCGCGCCTCGCGGCTGGGGGCCAGGGTCCCGGACGCGCTGCTGGCCCGGCTCGCCCGGTCGCCGCGCCGCCGGGCGGCCATGTTCGGGATGATCTACGGCCGTCCCGATCTGATGGATCTCGAGACGCTCGCCGGGGACGCCAGGGCGATGCGCACCGCTCCCGGTTTCGAGCCCACGCTGCGGGCGGGGCGCGGGGTCCGTTTCCGGGGCGCCTGCGCGGGCGTCCCGGTGACGATCGCGTGGGGCACCAAGGACCGGGTGCTGCGCGCGAGCCAGGCCGTCCGCGCCCAGCGCGCGCTACCGGACGCCCGGTTCGTCTGGTTGGAGGGCTGCGGCCACGTCCCGATGGGGGACGACCCCGAACTGGTGGCCAAGGTCCTGCTGGACGGCAGCGCCCACCCCCTTCTCACCACGCAGTCCGAAGCCACCGCCTGAGCGGTCCGCGGCCGGCCGGATCCGACTGGCGACGCCGGGTTCGGCCCAGGGTTTGACACATCCTTGAAGTCTCAACTAATCTCGCTGTACGCTATTCGTTGAAACTTCAAGCAAATGGGAGCCGATCATGAGCATCGCCACCTCCGCCCCCGGCCTGACCGCCGGCACCTGGAACATCGACCCCGCACACTCCGAGGTCACCTTCGTGATCCGGCACCTGATGACCAAGGTGCGAGGCAGCTTCACCGACTTCTCCGGCACCATCGAGATCGCCGAGGACCTGGCCTCCTCCACGGCCTCCGCCGAGATCAAGATGGCCTCCATCGACACCCGCAACGCCGACCGCGACGCGCACGTCCGCTCCGCCGACGTCCTCGACATCGAGAACCACCCGACGATGGCGTTCAAGACGACCGGCCTGCGCTCCGAGGGCGGCGACCACTACCTCGACGGCGAGCTCACGATCCGGGGCATCACCCGCCCGGTCTCCCTGGAGGTCGAGTTCAACGGCGTCGGCGACGACCCGTGGGGCGGCTTCCGCGCCGGTTTCTCCGCCTCCACCACGATCAACCGCAAGGACTGGGGCATCGAGTTCAACGTCCCGCTGGCGGGCGACAAGGCCCTCCTGGGCGACAAGGTCGACCTCCAGCTGGAGATCCAGGCCGTCCGCGCCTGACCTTTCCTCCCGGAATCCCCCGGAAGAACACCTGGCGACGCCCCACTTGCCGAAGGGCCGCCCGCACCACATGCCGCGGGCGGCCCTTCGGCATTCCCCGTGTAACGTCCCCGCGCATGAGTATCACGGCAGGCGGCCCCCTCGCGGGTCTGGAGGCGGTCGACTGGGCCGGACTCCACCACGCCTACGGTCCGGCGGTGGACGTCCCGGACCAGCTCAGGGCGCTGCTGTCGGCGGACGACGCGACACGCCACGAGGCTCATCACCAACTCCGCGGGAACGTCTACCACCAGGGAACCCGCTGGCAGGCGAGTCGCCAGGTCGTCCCGTTCCTGACCGAACTGGTGGACGACCCGGCCACACCGGATCGGGCGGCCGTGCTCGACCTGCTCCGCGCCGTCGCGCTCGGAGACCGCGACGACACCCACCTGCCCTTCGACCCCGCCCGGACGTTCGCCCAAGCCGGGAACGTGACCGCCGCCCAGGAAAGGGCGGTCGTGGACTGGCTTTACGGCGACGGCGACCACGAGGAACCCGAGGAGAGCGAGGCGGTCGCGGCGTCCTGGGACCGCGACGCCTATCTCGCGGCGGCCGCCGTCAGTGACCGGTTCACCGCGTGGATCGGCGACCCCGACCCTGTTGTCGCAGCGGGTGCGGCCGAGTTGATCGTGTGGTTCCCCACCTCCCGGCTCGCGGTCCCGCGGCTGCTGGAGGTCCCGGAGGGCGGGGGACGCGAGGCGGCACGTGCGAGCGCCAACCTCAGCCTCGGCTACCTCGCCCCCGGTGAACCGGCGGTCGACCAGCGGCTGACGGCCCTGCTCACCGCCGGGGCCTTCGCCGTCCGGCTCACCGCGGCCGTGGCCCTCGCGCTCCGCCTCGGCGATCGGCTGCCCGATGCCGGGTTGCAGGTGCTCGCCGAGGCGCGCGACCACGCCGACGAGATCGGCACGGCCGCGTTCCTCATCCCCTGGGATCGGTCACTCCTCGGCTTTGCCGCGCTGGCCCTCTACCGGATCGGCCTGTCGCCCTAGCCGTCCGGACGGATCACGATCGTCTGCAACGAACGTCGCAGCTGCTCCGCGGCCTGCGGGCTGAGCGATGCGAGAAACGCACGCTCGGCGTCATCGCTCGCCTCGGTGGCCCGCCGGAGGGTGTCCTTTCCGGCCTCGGTCAGCTCCACCACGTTGCGGCGCCGGTCTTCCGCGTGCGGGTGACGTGACACCAGACCTTTGCCCTCCAGCGCGTCCAGCATCGCGACCATCGTCGTGCGGTCGATACCGAGACGCCGCGCAGCCTCCTGCTGGGAGGCCGGCTCGCGGCCGGTGAGGGCGAGCAGCACCCCCAGCTCGCGCCCGTCGATGCCGTGCGGCGTCAACGCCTTCGCGGTCAGTTCGGCCATCCGAAGGTGCGCGTGCTTGAGCAGGTAGACCAGATTCCTGCTCAGCTCGGGGCCAGGCCCATCACTGGTGGACATGCCCGCATCCTATCGCTAGCCTGATCGTCAGTAGCACTGACAATCAGCTCAGCGACAGAAAGGGAGAGGCAATGATCCTGGTCACCGGAGGCTTGGGCTTCATCGGCTCCCACACCGTGCGGGCACTGCTCGACCTCGGCGAGAGCTGCCTGCTGGTCCAGCGCCGGGCCCCCGAGGCACCGCCCGGCCTCGCCGGCGAGCGGGTAGCGGTCGAGCGGGCCGACATCACCGATCTGGGCGCGCTGCTCGACATCGGCACCCGCCACAAGATCACCGGCATCGTGCATCTCGCGTTGTCCCTGCCCTGGCCGCCCGACCCCGACCAGCCCGTCGAGCAGGCCCGCAAGTCCTTGGACGGCCTGCTCAACGTCATGCAGGCCGCCCGGGACTGGGGCGTGGACCGGGTGGGCGTCGCGAGCACCATCGGCGTCTACTCCGGCGTCGCCGCCGAGGGCCCGCTCAGCGAGGACATGCCGCTGCCGATGACCGCACCCCACGTGATCCCGACCTTCAAGAAGATCGGTGAGCTGCTCAACGCCCACCTGGCCGGCGCCACCGGCATCGAGATCGTCGACTACCGCATCTCCGGCACCTGGGGTCCGGGCGACCCCCACGGCGCGCTGTTCTTCGCCGCGCCCGAGCTCGTCCATGCCGCCGCCCGCGGAACCGAACCGGATCTGTCCACCCTCCCCGGGCCCGCGCACGCTGAGGACTCGATCGACCTGTGCTACGTCAAGGACACCGCCAAGGCCATCGCACTCCTGCAACTGGCGGACCGGCTCGGCCACCGCACCTACAACGTCGGAGCCGGCCGCGCGACGACCAACGCCGAGGTCATCGCCGCGATCAAGCAGGTGGTCCCCGGCGCCCGGGTCGACCTGCCCACCGGAGGATCAGACCGGCAGAGTCACCTTGACATCACCCGGCTCCAGCAGGACACCGGCTACAAGCCCGAATACGACACCGAACGCGCGGTCGCCGACTACATCGCCTGGCTGCGCGAAGGCAACGAGCACTGAACGCACACGCGCGAGACCTGGCTAATTCCGGCCGGACGCCTCGGGCCGGTCGCCGCCGGTGCGGTAGTCGAGCAGGACGACACGGTCGTCGATCACGGTGGTGCCGACCAGGTCCAGATCGACGACGGGCAGCTCGGTGAAGACCGGGCCCTCCCCTTCCTCGCCGTGGATCATAGGGAACACCACCACCCGGACGCGGTCGACCAGGCCGAGCCGGAAGAGGCTGCGCACCAGGGACGCGCTGCCGATGGTGCGCATCGGCAGCCCGTCCTCCAAGGCCTTGAGGGCGGGCACGGCCGTCTCCACAGGCTCGTCGACAAGGGTGGTGTTCGCCCACGTCAGCGGCGGCCGGAGCGTCCTGGAGAACACGATCTTGGGGAGTTCGGCCATGCGGGGGAAGGTCGGGTCGTCGCCGCTCGCGACGATCTCGGCCATCTGCCGGTACGAGTTCGCGCCCATGAGCATGACGTGGTCCTCGGCGAGCTGGGCGTGCATCCACTCGAACAGGCCGGGCCCGCCGTAGCCCCAGTACGGGGCCGATCGCGGCCCGCCGCCGCCGTACCCGTCGACGGTGTTGAACATGTCGACCATCAACTCACGCATACAGCCTCCCGGCCACCGGACAGAGCCGGAGCGCCCGATGCCCCGGCACCACCCCTGTAGACCTCCCCGGCCCGGAGAACTGATCGCTCGCACCTACCAGCGCGGCGGCACGGCGTAAGTGGATCAGCGTAGGTCGTGCACACCCACCTTGATACACCTGAACGCGTTCCGGACTCCGAGCTGACCGAGCTCGGCATCTCCCTGCACGAGGTCATCAAGGCGCTGGTGGTCTGGACCGAGGAGCACCAGCTGCAGATCTCGGCCGCCCGCACCGTGTACGACGAAAGGATCGCCGAGCAGCAGCTTCAGGCCGCCGCTCCGTGACGGCGGAGCGTTCAGCGCTCGGTGCTCAGCTGCGTCCCGAGGTCGGCGGCGGTGGCGAGGTGGTCGGCGAGTGACGCCCGCTGCGTGTCGGTCAGGTCGAGCGCGTCCAGGCGGGCGAGCAGCTCTTCGGCACGGCCGGGGTCGCTGAGATGGAGCGCCAGTTCGGCACGGTAGACCAGCGCCTCGACCAGGGCCGTGACCGGCGTGGCGGCATCGGCCTTGGCGAGCCTGCCGTCCAGGATCTTGGCGGCCTGGCGGACGTCACCTTTGGAGTCGCCGAGGACGACGGCGTTCTCCAAGGCGCGAGCCAAGGGCTCGGTGGCGGGGGCGGTGTCGGCGCCGGTGTCCTTGCGCTGGAAGATGCGGATCCAGTTGCCGCCAGGATCGACGACGCTGAACCCCGAGGCGCCGCCGGCGTTCTTGCGTTTGCGCGGACGGGTGATGCGCGGAATGCCCGCCACCAGCAGTTTCCCGTGGACGGCACGCATCCCCGCCGCGAACTCCTCGAAGATCTCCGCGGTGTCGTCCACGGCGACGATGCACGAGCCGTACGACTGCTCCGGGTCGAAGCCGGGAATGCCGGCGAACTGCAGCTCGGCATCGCGGTACCGGACGCCGGCACACGGATTCGGACGCAGCTGCCGGTAGGTGCGCTCGAATCCGAGCATGCGGTAGAAATCGACGATCTCATCGATGTCCGCGCACGGCAGAATGGGCACAACGATCTCATTGGCCACCATGGCTCCCTGATTTCTCGGCGTGAAAGCCGCCTCACCGTATCCGGGAGCCTGAATGATTAGCACATCATCACATAGCGAGAATTGCATTCTCGGACGCGGGGGCGGGCTCACGGCCAGGGCAGAGATTGATCGTCCGGGGTGCGGGCCCGCCGGGTGGCGGGTGCCTTCGAGGGGGAGACGAGGGCGTCTGTAGCATCGCCGGGTGATCGCGAAGGAACGTCCATTCCGGGCATTGTGGGGAGGGCGCTCGCGGGTCGCGCGGGCTCTGAAGGCGGATTGCCTCGTCCTGGTCCTTGGGGCCACGGGCTCGTTCGTGTGGTTACGGGACGGGGGCAGGGAGCCAGCCTGGCGCGCGCGGCTCGACCTGCCGGAAGGGCGGGGACCCTACCTTGCCGCCACCAACGAACTCGCCGCTCGCATCAGCCCATACCTCTCACCCGTCGCAGCGACCCTTGCCATCGTGGCGTCCACACCAGGATTGACCGGTGCCCTGCTGTCGGCATCCACTGCGGCACACTGGCACGAAGCCCTGAACGCGTTCCGGACCCCAGCCGTCCCGCCCTCGCACCTCAAGGAGATCTGCCATCTTCTCCGAGCCTGACGACCCCGCCTTGGCCGAACGGGTGCGCTCAGCCTTCACCGCCGCAACGGCGCGACTCGCGCTCACACCCATCCACCAGACGCCACAGGTATGGGGCCACAGTGGCCGCACCCTCAGCGGACCCGTCACCACGCCCTCCGGACGCGCCTGGCTCCGCCTGCTCGAAGCCCCAGCAGGCAAGGAGGGCGGCAAGCTATGGACCGGCACCCAGCAAGCCGCCACACTCCTCCCCACCCAAATCCCGCGTCCCCGCCTGCTCCGCACCGCCGACTGGACGCATGACGCGCACGTCTACCGCGCCGAACTCACCACCTACGAGCCGACCCCCGTCTGCTCATCCACACCCGAGCTCACCGAGCCGATCACCCTCCCCGGCGCGTGGTGGACCCAACTGCGCCAGGCCACCGACGCCCTCATCACGACCCCACCCCCGCACGACCGCCAGCCCGTCATCAGCCAGGACTACATCCACCGCACCATCCCCCGATACCTCGGTGACATCGGCATCGACACCAACGTCCGACGATGGAGCCTGGCCCACGGCGATCTCCACTGGGCCAACCTCACCAGCCCGAAACTCACCATCCTCGACTGGGAAGGCTTCGGCCCCGCCCCCCACGGCTTCGACGCCGCCCACCTGTACGCCTACACACTCCCCAACCCCGAACTGGCCGCCCGCGTCCACCACACCTTCGCCGACATCCTCACCACACCACAGGGCCGACTCGCCCAACTCACCGTCGCCGCGATCCTCCTCCAAGCCGCCGACCGCGACCCAACCCACGCCCGCCTCGCCCCCCACATTCGGAACCACGTCCATCAATTGCTGGCATCATCTCCTAGCCGTAATTGAAGATCATTCACGGCGTGTGGTTGGCCAGCAGCTTCTTGAAGTCGCGCTGAAGGACCCGGACCTGGCGCGGCGTGAGTAGATCAGCCCAGGTCGTGCACACCAGCCTTGACACGACGGGCGAACGCACCCCACGCGGCCGCGCCGAAGGTCAGTTTGGGACCATCGGGGTCCTTGGAATCACGCACACCGATCACAGGAGCCAGGTCCGCGACCTCGACGCAGCCACCGTAGTGATCGTCGCTGCGACTGCTCTTGCGCCACTGGGGAGCTTGAGAATCCATGCGTGCATCATCTGCTGGCCCACGGCCCCGGTCCAGACCGTGGGCACAACGCACCCACCTCACCCCAGGTCGAGCGCACCAGCCTTGACACGACGGGCGAACGCACCCCAGGCGGCGGCACCGAAGGTCAGCTTCGGACCATCGGGGTCCTTGGAATCACGCACACCGATCACAGAAGCCAGATCCGCCACCTCGATGCAGGCACCGCCGTGATCGTCACTGTAGGTGCTCTTGCGCCAGTGGACGGCCGCCGGGTCGTTCATGCTCATAGCTCCTCCATCACGGTCTTGATCAAGGCGCGCGACCTGTCGACGGGGAGCGCGCGACCTTGCACCAAGTCATAGCGTACGAGGCGCCTTGCGACTGATGGGCGGTCAGTGATGAGTACTCCTTCACCACAGGATTCGGTGTAGGCGACCCCTTTTCCGTCCCTCAGACTGAGGATGGTGAAAATTCCTCCGAGACCTTCGTGGTAGCCCGCGTCGAACGGCACGATGTTCAGCATGACGGCGGGGCGCTCGCTGAACTCAAGGAGATGGGCGAGCTGCTCACGCATGATCTCCCGGCTGCCGATGATCCGCCGCAACACCATCTCGTCCATAAGGAAGGACGTGTGCGGTGGGTGTGGACGGGCGAAGATCCGCTGACGCTCCATACGCTCCTGCAACAGGCGTTCGACCTTTTCGGGGACCTGATTGCTCCCGAAGACGGTGCGGGCGTAGCCCTCGGTCTGGAGGAGACCGTCCACCAGCGTCGGACTGACGTTGCGGATGGTCTCGGCATGGCGCTCGTACTGGAGGTATTGCGGGAAGCCGGGTGGGAGCGTGCTGAGGTGGCGGGTGTCGTCGATGCGCTTCCAGAGGCGGTGGAACAAGCCGTTGGTCTTGAAGTAGGTGTCGAGGTCCTGGGCGAACTCCCGTGAGGGCAGGTTCTTGCACAGTTCGACCTGGCCCACGTAGGCGTCGGTGCAGCCGAGGGCCTGGGCGAGGGCCGTCTTCGTCAGCCCGGCGGCCGTCCGCCATGCCTCCAGTTCGGTGGCGAACGCGGTGATGGCGGGGGCGTCGTAGGGCTCGGGACGTGCGGGCATGGGGGCCTCCCGTATGTCGAACCTGATCGACCGGGTTCGGACGATCTTGTTTGAGGTTTGTCGCCGGTAGTGTCCGGTCGCTTCCTCAGAGTAATCACGTGTGCGAGTCTGGTCGCAGCATTTTCGACAGAAAGCAACGTGAAGGTTTCTCGATGGACAGGGTCTCGAACACCGAAGAGGGAGTTCTCGAACATCTACGTCAAGAGTTCGAGGGTCATCGGATCTGGCGGTCGGTCCGTGCAGACGGCCGACTCGGCGAATGGGTCGCCAGCTTGCACGATCCCACGGCCGGTATCACGCCGACGTTGATGCATCCAACGCCCGAGGCATTGCGAACGGCGCTCCTACGGGAGCGCGCGCAGGCGCAGGCAAAGGCCCTATAGGCCCAGTGGCGGTTTTCCCGTCTCTGCCACTGGAAAAGAGGGGCGCCTCTATAGGAGCGGCCCCAGTTGTAGAGGAGACGGCGCGGCCGGGTGTGCGTTCCCCCGGGTGCACCTGGCCGCGCCGTTGTTACCGGTCGTCCACAAGCGAGCGAGGTGAAGCGGATGAGGTTCGGTAGGGGCCGCCATGCGGCGACGGCCGGGCGGCGGCGCAGGACGCGCAACCAGCGGCGTGAGCACCTGGAGAGGCTCGGGCGGGCCGTCGGGGCCAGGCCCGGGTACGCGTGCCGTGTCACAGAGCAGGGCGGGGTGCACGCCCTGCACGTGGAGAAGGACGGAATCTCGCTGGAGGTGGGAAGCGACTTCAGGACGGGGCGCTGGTGGTTCACCTGGCCCGACGACGGTCAGGCGATCGTGCCCGTCGCGGCTTTGTACGGGGCCGTGCGGGTGATCGTCCACGAGCTGGGCGGGGCGCGGGCATGATCCAGGTTGTCCCGGATCTCGGTGGGATGGTGCTGGGCCTTGTCCTTTACGGAGTGGCGTGGCTGGCGTTCGGCCTGGTGATCGGATTTCTCGCCGGGAGCCGCTGAACGGCGGGCGGTCAGTCCTCGATGGTGATGCCCATGGCGGCGGTGAGGGCGTAAAGGAGGCCTTGGGCGTCGGTGGTGTTGACGATGGCGCCTTCAAAGCTCTGGATGCCGTTGACCCCGTACAGGTCGCAGTTCGCGAGGCGGGTGCCCTGCATCTGGGCGGCGCTGAACTGGGCCCCGGTGAGTTTGCAGTCCTCGAATCGGGCGCCCCGGAGATCGGCGCCCTGGAAATTGGCCTCGGCCAGGTTGCAGCCGCGGAAGACCACGTTCTTGAAGCGCGAGAAACGGAACGAGGTCAGATCGGCCCGGCAGTCGCGGAAGAGGACGTCGCGGAACCCGCAGTCGGTCAGGGAAAGGCCGGTCAGGCGGCAGTCCTCGATCGCGACGCCGAACATGCGGGAGTCGAACATCCGGAGATTGGCCAGGTCGCAGCCCTTGAAGGCGACATCGGCCAGGCCGGCGCGGCGGAAGGTCGTGCCCGCCAGGCGGGTCTCGTCGAACCGGCAGCGTTCGAATTCGACGGATTCGACGTCCAGACCAACGAGGTCGAAGGAGCCGTAGTGCAGCGAGAGGTGGACGGAGTCGTCGGCGGGCTCGTCCTCCGGATAGGTCGCCCGGGCCAGCGTCGGCGGGAGCTTCGGTGCCGCCGGTTCTCTGAGGCGTGCCGCCTTCTCCTGTGTCCCGCGTGTCCCCATGACCCCGCACTCTACGGGGCGAGGGGGAGGGAAAGGGCGAAGCGGGCGCCCTGGGGGTGGTCCTCGATGCTGAGGGAGCCGCCGTGGGCCTGGGCTATCTCGCGGGCGATGGCCAGGCCCAGGCCGGTGCCTCCGGCGCCGCGGCTGCGGGCGGGGTCCAGGCGGGTGAAGCGTTCGAAGACGCGCTCGCGGTCCTCGGGGGGAATGCCGGCGCCGTCGTCGGTGACGGTCAGGCGGGCGTGGCCGTCCAGGGAGGCGACCTCGATCTCGACCTTGCCGCCCGCGTACCGCTCGGCGTTGTCGAGCAGGTTGCCCAGCAGCCGGACGAGCTGCATGCGCACCCCGCGGACGACGACGCCCGGGGCCAGGCTGGTGTGGACGGTCAGGCCGGACGTGCGGCGGCGCAGCTCGGCCCCGGCCAGTTCGGACAGGTCGATGGTCTCCTGGGCGGCGCTGCCGCCGGTGCCGATGCGGGCCAGCAGGAGCAGGTCGGTGACAATCGACTCCAGGCGGTCGGTGTCGTGGAGCGCCGAAGCGATCGTGCGTTCCAGGTCGGTGTCGTCGGGGTGCATCGAGGCGTCCTCCAGGTTGGCGCGCAGGCCCGCGATGGGGGTGCGCAGTTCGTGGGAGGCGTCCGAGGCGAACTGGCGCTGCCGGGCGACGGCGCGTTCCAGCCGGTCGAGGGTCGCGTTGGCGGTACGGGCCAGCTGGGCGATCTCGTCCTCGCCCGGCGGTTCGGGGACCCGGCGGCTGAGGTCGCTGGCGCTGATCTCGGCGAGCTGGGTGCGGATCTCCTCGACCGGGCGCAGTGTACGGCCGACGAACCGCCAGGTGATCCAGGCGACCAGGGCGGACAGGACCAGGACGGCCAGCACCAGCAGGACCTCCAGGAGGCCCGTGACCAGGAGCGGCGGCATCGCCTTCACCGCGTACACGACGACGGAGTCGGGCGCGGTGGTGGTGCGGATGACCTCCAGGACCTCGCAGTGGCCGCCGGGGCCGATGTCGCGGCACTGGGTCTTGTCGATGATGCGCTGGTCGCGGGACGGCCACACGTCGCTGAGCGGCGGCCGTCCGGCGGCGGCGGGGGTGGCGCCGATGACCTCGCCGCCGGGGGCGACGACCTGGATGAGGATGCGGCCCTGGGTGTAGTCGGGGATGCGGGGGCCGGTGAGGGTGCCGTCGCGGACGCCGGCGCTGACCCGGCGGGCGGCGATCTGGGTCTCCTGGAGCAGTTCGGCGCCGGTGGCGTACCGCACCGCCAGGTCGATGCCGGCGGCGATCGACCCGAAGACCAGGGCCGCGAGCACGGCGGCGATCAGGGTGTCGCGCGCGCGGATCGACCGGGGTCGCAGCCGCATGGATCTCCTCGTCCTGGCGGGGTGGGGCGGTCTACGCGTGGGGCTGGGGCGGGCCGGGAACGGGCGTGCGGCCCGGAAGCGGGGCGGGCCGGGTCGGGGGCAGTCAGGCGAGGTCGGGTGAGGTCGGGCCAGGTCAGGGGCATGGGTCCCCGCGCCAGAGTGGCACGGCTCCCCCGATACCGCCCGGGACTCGACAAACGTACTTGCAAGTAAGAAGCCACCGGGCAACCGGACCGCAGGTCCGGGCGATCCGCCCCCGCATCGGCCCGACCGAAACCGGCTCTGAGGGTTTCCACCCCAGCCCATCTGGACATGCGTCCCATAGCGATACCAAGACCAGCAGGGCGGGACATATGGGCAGGGACGTGACCCCCACCACCATCAGCGGGGAGGACCGGCGCCGCTACCGCGACAAGGTCCGCCGCTGCCTCGACGTGCTCGCACGGATGCTCGGCGAGTCGCAGTTCGACTTCGAACGCCCCCACATCGGCCTGGAGATCGAGCTGAACCTGATCGACGGCATGGGCGATCCGCTGATGCGCAACGCCGACGTGCTCAAGGCGATCGCGGACCCGGCCTGGGCCACCGAGCTGGGTCAGTTCAACCTGGAGATCAACATCCCGCCGCGGGAGCTGGGCGGCGCCGGCACCGGGGAGCTGGAGTCGGAGGTCCGCGAGCACCTCAACCGCGCCGACGCGCGGGCCCGCGAGGTCGGCGCCCACCTGATCATGGTCGGGATCCTCCCCACGCTGCGCCGCACGGACATCGGCGAGGAGGCGCTGTCGTCCAACGCCCGCTACAAGATGCTCAACGACCAGATCTTCGCCGCCCGGGGCGAGGAGATGCGGATCGCGGTGGACGGCCCCGAGCCGCTGCGGATGCACGCCGACACGATCATCCCCGAGGCCGCCTGCACCAGCGTCCAGTTCCACCTCCAGGTCAGCCCCGACCACTTCGGCGACTACTGGAACGCCGCGCAGGCGCTGGCCGGGCCGCAGGTGGCGCTGGCCGCCAACTCCCCCTTCCTGTTCGGGCACCGGCTCTGGCACGAGACCCGCATCACCCTTTTCGAGCAGGCCACCGACACCCGCCCGGACGAGCTGAAGACCCAGGGCGTGCGGCCCCGGGTCTGGTTCGGGGAGCGCTGGATCACTTCGGTCTTCGACCTGTTCGAGGAGAACACCCGCTACTTCCCCTCGCTGCTGCCGCTGTGCGACGACGAGGACCCCCAGGAGGTGCTGGAGAACGGCGGCATTCCCGAGCTGGGCGAGCTGAGCCTGCACAACGGGACCGTCTACCGGTGGAACCGCCCGATCTACGCCGTCGTGAACGGGCGCCCGCACCTGCGCGTGGAGAACCGGGTGCTGCCCGCCGGCCCCACCGTCGCCGACGTCGTCGCCAACGGCGCGTTCTACTACGGGCTGGTGCGGACGCTGGCCGAGGAGGACCGGCCGGTGTGGACGCGGATGTCGTTCCAGACCGCCGCCGAGAACCTGCACCGCGCCGCCCGCGACGGCCTGGACGCCACCCTCTACTGGCCGGGCGTCGGGGAGGTGCCCGCGTGCGAGCTGGTCCAGCGGACCCTGCTGCCGATGGCGTACGAGGGCCTGGCCCGCTGGGACGTCGACCCGGCCCGCCGCGACCGGCTGCTGGGGATCATCGACCAGCGGTGCACGACGGGGCAGACCGGGGCGTCCTGGCAGATCCAGACCGTGGAGGCGATCGAGGAGTCGTTCGGCACGGAACGGCACGAGTCGTTGCGGCTGATGACGCAGAGCTACACCCGGCTGATGCACTCCAACGAGCCCGTCCACACCTGGCCGATCGGCCCGTGACGCCCTCACAAGGTGGCCGCGGGTCCGTTACGGCCTTCACATAACCCCCACATTTCACTACGAACTCGGACACGCTTTCTGCGTACAGTTCGGGCTGTGACAGCGAACCAGCAGCGGATCCTGGTCGTCGAGGACGAGCCGACGATCGCGCGGGCGGTGGCGGACCGGCTCGCGGCCGAGGGCTTCGCGGTCGAGATCGCCGCCGACGGGCCGTCCGCCGTGGAACGCGCGAGGGCCTGCCGCCCGGACCTGATCGTGCTCGACCTCATGCTGCCCGGCTTCGACGGCCTGGAGGTCTGCCGCCGCGTCCAGGCGGAACGTCCCGTGCCGGTGCTGATGCTCACCGCGCGGGACGACGAGACCGATCTGCTGGTGGGCCTGGGCGTGGGCGCCGACGACTACATCACCAAGCCGTTCAGCATGCGCGAGCTGGCCGCCCGGATCCGTGCCGTGCTGCGCCGCGTGGAACGCTCGGCCGAGACGACCGAGCCCGTCGCGGACAACGGAGCCGAGGCCGGGACGCTGCGCGCCGGGCCGCTGGAGATCGACCCGAAGGCCAGGCGGGTGCGCCGGGACGGCGAAGAGGTCCATCTGACCCCGACCGAGTTCGAGCTGCTGGGCTGCCTGGCCCGCAACCAGGGCACGGTGCTGACCCGCGCCGTCCTGCTGGAGCAGGTCTGGGACTGGGCGGACGCCTCCGGGACGCGCGCCGTGGACAGCCACGTCAAGGCGCTGCGCCGCAAGCTGGGCGCCGACCTGATCCGTACCGTGCACGGCGTCGGCTACTGCCTGGAGGTCGCCACGTGAGCGAAGCGAACCAGGCGACACAGCGGCGAAGCGAACCGGACAGCACAGCAGCGAAGCTCACGCATGGCCGGGCCGCCAGGCCAGGAGGCCGCGTGGGCACCCCCGAGACCCCTCCGCGAGGGGCCGTCCACAGGCTGTGGACGATCCTGCCGCGACCGCTCGACCCGCTGCGCTCGATCAAGGTGAAGTTCGGGATCGTGACGTCGGTGACGGCGTGCACGGCCACACTCATGGTGCTGTGGGGGTACGTGCTGGACCTGCGCGCCCGCCAGACGCTGCCCGCCGGGGTCCTGGTCTCCCTGGTGATCATGCAGTTGCTCGCGCACGGGATGACCGCGCCGCTGCGCGAGATGACCGCGGCGGCGCGGGCGATGGCGCGCGGCGACTACAGCCGCCGCGTCCGCGCCACCTCGCGGGACGAGGTCGGGGAGCTGGCGCACGCGTTCAACCGGATGGCCGCCGACCTGGCCGAGGCGGAACGGCAGCGGCGGGAGTTCGTCGCGAACGTCTCGCACGAGCTGCGCACCCCGATCAGCGCGCTGCGGGCCGTCCTGGAGAACGTCGCGGACGGCGTCACCCCCGCCACCCCCGAGGTCCTGAACTCGGCCCTCGACCAGACCGAGCGCCTCGGCCGCCTGGTCACCCAGCTGCTCGACCTGTCCCGGGTGGACGCGGGCGCGGCCCGGCTGGACCTGGCCAGGATCGATGTCGCCGCGTTCGTCGGGGACGTCACGGCGGAGGCCGCCGCGGGCCGTCCCGACGTCCGGTTCGACATCGACGTGACCCCGGGCCTGCACGCGGTCGCCGACCGCGACCGCCTCCACCAGGTGGTCGCCAACCTGCTGGACAACGCGGCCCGGCACAGCCCGCCGGACGCCCCCGTCACCGTGACGGCCGCGCCCCTCGGCACGGACGGCGGGGGCCTGCTGCTGGACGTCGCCGACCGGGGGCCCGGGATCCCGCCGAACGAGCGCGCCCGGGTCTTCGAACGCTTCTCCCGGGGCGCCCCCGTCCGCGACGACCGGACCCGCGTCGGCACGCCGGGCGGCGGCACCGGCCTCGGCCTGGCCATCGCCCGCTGGGCCGTGGAGCTGCACGGCGGCGAGATCTACGTCGTCGACACGCCCCAGGGTTGCCGCATCCGCGTCACCATCCCGGACCAGCCCGGCGTGGCGGACGGTCCGGGAGTCAGCGGCGCAAGTCAGTGACGACACCGGACGGACCGGAACCACCCGGATCGCCCACGGCCGCGCCCGGCCCGGGCAGGACGCGCCGCTCCTCGTCGTCGGCCAGCAGCGCCCGCGCCCGCAGCACGATCTCCAGGTCGAAGCGCAGGTCCGGGTCCATCAGCTGGTCCCCGAACAGCTCCTCCAGCTGCCGCAGCCGGTAGCGGACGGTCTGCGGGTGGACATGCAGCCGCATCGCGACCTCGTTGGCGTTGCGGCCCGACTGGAGCCAGGCCAGCAGCGTCTCGGCCAGCCGGTCCTGCTGCCCGGCGCGCAGGTGGGCCAGCGGTGCCAGCCGCAGCTCGGCCAGCGAGGTGATCAGCTCCTCGTCCTGGAAGAGGATCAGCGTGGACATGTGCTCGACGCTGCGGATCACCCCGGTGTCGGCCTCGATGACGCCGCGCTCGACCAGGCCGAGCGTCTTGCGGGCCCACTGGATGGACCGGGCCGCCTCGGCCACCGGGACGGTCGGGCCGACCACCGCCAGGCAGCCGCTCAGGGAGCGGTCCACCACTCCGGCGCGGCCGGGGCCGTCCGGGTCGGGAATGATCAGGCTGGGCGTGCGGCGGGTGAGGTCGACCAGGACGTCGGGCGGGAAGGCGGGCAGCCGGGAGTCGCGGTGGTGGCGGCGGCCCAGCGCGACCGCGGCGACCGTGCGGGGCACCGGCCAGTGCGCCGCCGCGGCCAGGTCGGCGATCGCCTCCGGGCCGACGGGCGGATCGGCGAACAGCAGGTCGAGCAGGCGCTTGCGGCGCCGCTGCATCTCCCCGGCCACCGCCGCCTTGGCCTGCGCGAAGCCCTCGGCGGCCGCGGCGGCCAGCTCGTCCTGGAACTGCATGAGGACCTCGCCGACCGTGCCGAGGGTGCGCGGGGAGACCTCCAGCGCCGCGGCGCCCTCGCTGATCCGCCGCCAGGCGACCATCCCGCCGACCCGCATCGCGCTCTGCATCGCGTCCAGGCTGCGGCCCTCGGCGGCCTCGCCGCGGCCGATCGCGCGGAAGAAGTCGGTGACCGGGCCGGAGTCGTGGTCGGGGTCGGCGACCCGGTCGACGAAGTAGTGCAGGACGCGCTCGACCGCCTGCCGGGTCGTCCCGGAGTACGCGCCGTCGGCCGGCCGGTCGTACTCGCTGACCCTCGACCGGATGGTCTGGATCATGTCGTCGGCGACCTCGTCGAGATGCGGCCGCATGTGATCGGCCAGCTCCCGGGGCAGTTCGTGCCAGGCCCGCCCCAGGCCGGATCCCTCCTCGGCCACTGTGCCTCCCGCCGGCGCCGATCCCCGCCGTGGCAGCTCGGCCACCCGGGGTAATTGCCTACTTATGTGCCTTATGTGGTGAAAATCATGTCCCTAGACGGCCGTTCACGCAAAGCCCCCGGCGGTGTTTCGACCAAATTCGGTCCGCCCGAATGCCGCGATGTCACATCCCCGGTCGTCGACGCGTCTACCGGGTAGTGCGACATTGAGGTGAGTACCACCGAGCGAGGGGTGGTCCCCGCGGGCCACCCGTGCGGGGAGGTCCGCGTGACGACGAACCACGGCGACCGGCGGCCGCCGAAGGCACTGGCCGGCACCGGCCGGGCGATCGACGAACGCTTCGGCGCGGCGGCCTTCACCCGCAAGGCGATCCGCAAGGCCTTTCCCGACCACTGGAGCTTCCTCCTCGGCGAGATCGCGCTGTACTCCTTCGTGATCGTTCTGCTCACCGGGGTCTTCCTCACCTTGTTCTTCAAGCCGAGCATGGACGAGGTCGTATACGACGGTTCGTACGAAGCCCTCCGCGGGGTTCAGATGAGCGAGGCCTACGCCTCCACCCTGCACATCACCTTCGACGTGCGCGGCGGCCTGCTCATGCGGCAGATCCACCACTGGGCCACGATCGTCTTCCTGGCGGCGATCGTCGTCCACCTGCTCCGCAACTTCTTCACCGGCGCCTTCCGCAAGCCCCGCGAGCTGAACTGGCTGATCGGCATCGTGCTGTTCATGCTCGTCATGGTGAACGGCCTGTTCGGCTACTCCCTCCCCGACGACCTGCTGTCGGGCACCGGCATCCGCATCCTCGAAGGCGTCCTCCTGGGCATCCCCCTGGTCGGCACCTACCTCCAGATGTTCCTGTTCGGCGGCGAGTTCCCCGGCGACCTGATCATCCCGCGGCTGTACGTCATCCACATCCTGCTGATCCCCGGCATCCTGCTCGCCCTCATCCCGCTGCACGCCGTCGTGCTGACCTGGCGGCACACCCACACCCAGTTCCCGGGCAAGGGCAGCACCAACCGGACCGTCCGCGGCTACCCCTTCTTCCCGGTGTTCATCGGCAAGACCACCGCGTTCTTCCTGTGGGTCTTCGGCGCCGTCGCCCTGCTGGCCACCTTCTTCCAAATCAACCCGATCTGGCTGTTCGGCCCGTACGACCCGGGCGCGATCAGCGCGGGCTCCCAGCCCGACTGGTACATGGGCTGGCTGGAGGGCGCGCTGCGCATCATGCCCGCCTGGGAGATCAACGCCTGGGGCCACACCCTCACCTTCAGCGTGATGGTCCCCGCCCTCGTCGTCCCGGGCATCCTGTTCACCGGGCTGGCGGTCTACCCGTTCCTCGAACGCTGGGTCACCGGCGACCACCAGATCCACCACCTCCTGGACCGGCCGCGCGACGTCCCCGCCCGCACCGGCATCGGCACGGGCGGCGTCGTCTTCTACGGCGTCCTGTGGGCCGCCGGCGGCAACGACGTGATCGCCTACAAGTTCGACATCCCGCTCTTCTGGACGACCTGGTTCTTCCGCGCCGCGATCATCCTGGGCCCCGTCCTCGCCTACGTCATCGCGTACCGGATCTGCCTCGGCCTGCAACGCCGCGACCGCGCGCTGATCGAGCACGGCCTGGAGACCGGCATCATCCGCCAATCGACCGAAGGCGAGTACACCGAGGTCGAACGCCCCCTCGACGACGAGCGCGCGGCACCCATCACCGACGCCCGCCCGCCCGCGGCGATCGCCATGGGCCGTCCCGAACACAAGGGCGTGGAACCCCCCGAGGCCCGCGGCCGCCTGGGCAGGGTCCGCATAGCCCTGAACCGCCGTTTCATGACCGACCTGGCCACCCCGCCGTCCCGCCCCGACGGCCACAAGGAAGAGGAACGCAAGGCCATCGAACGCTGACCATTCCGCCATCGGCGCGGACTTCGCCTCTTCGCCGGGCACGGCGCGGGCTTCGCGGTCGCGGTCGCCCCCGCGAGTTCATCGAAGGCACCTGGCAACGGCGGGCGATCAATTCGCCCTCGCGGCCTTGCCAGAGCTGTCAGGCCAGAACATCCGGCACCTTTACTCTGCCGCCGTCCCACAATGTGGATCTTATTGCCGGCGCCATTGACCTGCGACGATAGCCATATCTCCCCGCCCCTGCGTCCGTCGGTGGCACGCACGACGCAGAGGATGGGTTTACACAATCCCCTGAGCTGACCTGATCCGGCCAGTCCGATATTCCTTTTCATCTTTCGCTTGTTCCGCAATAGGGCGCCGCTAAGCTGCGGGCTCATCGTTCTCTTCCGTACCACCGGATCTCGTACGGTGAGCACGACCTCGTGCCGGCCGCGCCGATGCGCGGCTTCCCCCGCCAAGACCGAGGCGCGTCTCCCGCATGCCGGAAAACACGGAGAGTCCCCGATCAGAGGAGAAAAGGCATGCGCGCAACCCGCCTGGCCGCGACAGGACTCGCCGCGGGGGCCATGGTCCTGGGAATGGCCGCCCCCGCCCTCGCAGCCCCCGTCCCCCCCACGGTCAACCCGGGCGCCTTCTGTGCGGACGAGCACCTCGGCAAGAAGAGCAAGACCAAAAACGGCAAGCCCATGATCTGCGTGAAGAAGCCCGGCGAGGAAAGGGGCCGCTGGCGCGCCGTCACACCCCCCACCCCCGTGCCGCCGAAGCCGGTGTTCAAGTTCGGCTACGACAAGGTGCGGCTCTCCAGCCGCCGCGTCGTGCCCGGCGGCACGACCACGTTCACCGTGACCTGCCCGAGCAGGGTGTCCATCACCGGCAACGGCTACACCCGCAGCCCGCTGGCGGTGAAGAAGATCGGCGCGAACCGCTGGACCGCCACGGGAACCTTCCGCACGAGCCTGCCCGACCCGACGACCGCCACGGTGGTCTGCGAGGGCTACGGCTCGGTCAAGCTCAGCACCAGCCCGGAAAAAGGCGACGGGAACATGAAGCCCAAGCAGCCGAAGATCCCCACCGGCCGCATCGACACCGGTGACGGCAGCACGCAGGCCCAGGGCTCGGCGCTGCCCGCGGCCGGCCTGGGCGCGCTCGCGCTCACCGGGTTCGGCGCCCTCGCGCTGCGCCGCCGGACGGCACGGGAGCGGTCGTAAGTTGCCCGTCCACCCGGCCCCGGCCGCCGGTCGCCGCGCCCTCGGTGCAGCGACCGGCGCGGTCCTCACCGCACTGCTCTTCACCGGCTGCGGAGGCGGCGAGAACGCCTCCGGCCCGAAGCCGCCCGGCCCCGGCCCCGCCGGCACCACCGCCCCCGCGGCGAACACCGCCCCCCTGCCCGAGTCCCCGCCCACAAAGATCACCATTTCGGAGATCGGCGTTTCAGCCCCGGTGGGACGGCTCGGACTGCGGCCCGACGGGCGCATCGAAGAACCCCCGCTGAGCCGCCCCAACTTGACCGGCTGGTACAAGGAGGGCCCCACCCCCGGTGAGGTCGGCCCGTCGGTCGTCCTCGGCCACGTCGACGCCAACGGCAAGGCGGCCGTCTTCGCCCGGCTGAAGGACCTCAAGCCCGGCGACCGGATCCAGGTGGCCCGCCAGGACGGCTCCACCGCCACGTTCGCCGTGGAGAGATCGGAACGCGTCGACAAGAACGCCTTCCCGCACAAGAAGGTCTTCGGCGCCGAACTCGACCACGCGTCCCTCCGCCTGGTGACCTGCGGCGGCGCGTTCGACCAGGCATCCGGCCACTACAAGGACAACATCATCGTCTACACCCGCCTCGTCACCACCTGAGCCCTCCGGCAAGCGGCCCGTTCCTCGCTTCAGCGAGGACGGGCCGCTTCCACTTTTCGGACGGCGCTTCCGACGGCGACTACAGGCCTGCCTGCGGGCGGTGACGACCAGAAGCACATGGGAAGAACTCGGCACGCCGGTGGATGTCGAGATTGTCGTGGCGGCTCCGTCCCAGGGTTACCAGCGGCCGCGGACGGGCCGCGCGACGGAAGACAAATGGGAGGGATGACCGTGCGACCGAACGAGATCACCGAGGTTCTGAACCGGCCGATCAGTCAGGAACTGCTGGCCCGCGACCTGACCCGCCTGGCCTACGTCGCCAAGGACGGCACGCCCCGGAACGTCCCGATCGCGTTCACCTGGAACGGTTCGGAGATCGTCATGTGCACCTCGAAGAACGCCCCGAAGCTCCCGGCCCTGCGCGAGAACCCGGCGGTCGCCCTGACGATCGACACCGAGGTGCACCCGCCCAAGATCTTGCTCATCCGCGGCCGGGCCGAGCTGGACGTCGTCGACGGCATCCCGGACGAGTACCTCCAGATGAACGGCTCGTACGAGATGACGCCCGAGCAGCGGGTCGAGTGGGAGGCCGAAGTCCGCTCGCTCTACGACGGCATGGTCCGGATCGTCGTGACCCCGACGTGGGCGAAGCTGATCGACTTCGAGACGACGCTGCCGAGCGCGGTCGAGGAGCTGGTCCGGCGGCGGGACGAGCGCCAGCGCGCCTGAGCGCCGCGCGGCCGCCCGCGCTGGGGTGGATCGCCCACGCCTCGAACCGCGCCCCGGCGCTGTGACGCCGCAAAGTCGGTGAAAGTCCGTCCAAAAAACCTTGATCGACGTCGAGACCTACGAGCGGGCGCTCGAGCTGTCCGCGGCTACGGGTGCGAGTGGAAAGCCGATCCACGAGTGGCTCGAGGTGCGCCTCTTCCTGGCCGCGCCTCCGACCACCACGGAGTGACGACGATGGACAAGGCCCTGCCGCGGACGCCTTCCGCCCTGGTGACCTATCGGCCGGGGCGTGCGGCACCCGGATGGGGCGACCGGCCGCCCCGGGGGCCCGGTGGGGCTTGCGGAGTCTCAGTGAGTCGGCGTGGGGTTGTCGTCTCTGAGGGTGTGGGTCTGGCGTCGGACAGCCGTGGCGAGTGCGCGGATGCCCCGGCTGATCTGGTGCTCGGTGACGTTGCCGAAGCCGAGCACGAGGGCGGGCGGGAGTGGGTCCGGTTCAGCTTCCGCGTCCGCGAACCGGTATCGGCCGAGTCCGTTGACCCGGACGCCCATGGTGGCCGCGGTCGCCACGACGGCGCGCTCGGATGCTCCGTCGGCGAGGCGCAGCAGGGCGTGACAGCCGGCCGCCAGCCCGTGCAGCCGGCCCGGCCCGAAGGCGGCCTCGGCCTCGGCGGCCAGCACGTCCCGGCGTGCGCGGTAGATCTCGCGCACGCGTCGCAGGTGGCGGTCGAAGCGGCCGGACTCCATGAGCAGCGCCAGCGCTTCCTCGTCCAGCCCGGGGGCTCCGCGGCAGCTGAGCCGTTTCTCCTCGACGATCCCCGCCACGAACTGCGGTGGCGCGAGCACCCAGCCCAGCCGGATCGCGGGTGCGAGCGTCTTGCTGACCGATCCCAGAGCGATCACGCGGGCAGGGTGGAGGCCCTGCAGTGAGCCGACCGGCTGACGGTCGTATCGGAACTCGGCGTCGTAGTCGTCCTCGAGGATCACCCCGTCGACCTCGTCCGCCCAGGCGACCAGGTCGCGTCGCCGCGACGGGCCGAGCGCGACACCGGTGGGGCACTGGTGGGCCGGTGTCACCAACACCGCCCGTGCCCCGGTCTCGCGCAGGCGGCCCACGTCGAGGCCGTGGTCGTCGACGGGAACCGGCACGGCGTCCAGGCCCGCGCGGCGGGCGATGACGTCATGCTCGCGGGGGCCGGGATCCTCCAGCGCGATGCGCTGGATGCCGTGCTGTGCCAGCGCCGCCAGGGCGAAAGCCAGCCCCTGCCGGAAACCAGAAACGACGACGGCGTCCTGGGCGGCCGCGCTGCCCGACCGAACACGACGGTGGTAGGCGGTGACAACCTCTCTCAGGTGCCTGGAACCGGCCGGGTCCTCGTCACCCAACTCGGCGGTCGGAAGGGACCGAGTCGCCTCCGACACCGCCCAACTCCAGTCTGTCAACGGCACCGAGCCGAGATCGGGGATGCCGTACTCGAAGTCGACCTCGGCCGGTCGGGGCGGTGAGGACAAGGCCGAGGCCGCAACGGCGCCGGGCGCATGCCGGACCGGCAAGCCGGCCGGCATCGCGGCCACCCGCGTCCCGGAGCCGACCGCCGACTCGACGTACCCCTCGGCCAGCAACTGCTCGTAGACATCGACGACCGTGCCGCGTGAGACGCCGAGCAGCTCGGCCAGACGCCGAGTCGACGGCAGGCGTTCTCCGGCGCCGAGCCGTCGATCGCGGATCGCCTCCCGCAACTGGTCCTGGATCTGAATCCCGAGCGGACCGGCGCCGCGGTCCAGCGCCACGAGAACGTCGGGGCCACCGCGCGCCCATTCCACCGTCATGCCACCAGTACACCAAGTGGTTCACTCCACGGCTCAGGAAGTGGACCTTCAGTCTGAACCGCATCAGCCCCAGGCTTGATGCCGTGAACCTCGGAATCCTCCTGGCGCTCTCGTCGGCTCTCGTGTACGGCGCCGCGGACTTCATCGGCGGCGCCGGCCCGCGCCGGCACCCCTCATGGCAGGTCGTTCTGGTCGGGCAGGCCGCCGGCGCGCTCGTCATACTCGTGGCCGGGCTGCTCGGAGAGCGGCTCGGCGCCGGACAACGAACAGGCCTCGGGATCTGTACCCTCGCGGTTGCCACCCTGGCTCTCGGCTGAACCCCAGAACACACGGGATCGCACGCGTGACGGCCGACCAGCGGCCACGCAGGCCGCGCCAGCAAACCAGGATGACCCTGACAGACAGCACCAAGGCAGGAGACAACGAATGAACGACGCCAATTTGGACGGTTTCGCGGCCGGCCCGACGACAAGCGATCGCAAACCACAAGCGGAAGGAGCCATCCCATGCTGACGCAGGTCGCGGAGGGCGTGCTGGTCCACCAGAGCGAGTTGCTCCGGAACAACACCGTTGTCGTGCAAGGCCGGGCCGGAGTATTGCTCATCGACCCCGGGATACAAGGCTCCGAAATGGCCTGCCTAGCCAACGACCTGTCCGATCTGGGCCAGCCCGTTGTGGCAGGCTTCTCGACGCATCCCGATTGGGATCACGTGCTCTGGCACGCCGAGCTCGGCGAAGCGCCCCGTTACGGCACAGCCCGCTGTGCGGCTCACATGCGAGATCTGCGGTCGAACGCGGACTGGAAGGCCCGCGTCGCCGAGGGGTTGCCGCCGGAAATCGCCGAGGACGTACCGCTGGACTTGTTCGGCCTCATTACCGGTCTGCCTGCCGGGACGGCGCGGATTCCGTGGGACGGCCCTCACGTCCGGATCATCGAGCATCCGGCTCATGCACCGGGCCACGCGGCGCTGTTCATCGAAGAACGCGGGGTTCTCGTCGCCGGCGACATGCTTTCCGATGTCTTCATTCCGATGCTCGACGACACCGCTGACCCGATTGAGGACTACCTCGTCGGGCTGCGGCTGCTGGAGGGCGTGGTGGGCGACGTCGATGTCGTCGTCCCTGGCCACGGGTCGGTCGGCGGAGCTGATCAGCTACACGCACGGATCGAGCTGGATCGGGCGTACGTGCTCGCCTTGCGTGAGGGTCAAGATCCCAGCGACCCGCGGATCGGCCCATCGGCCAAGCCCGGCTGGGAGTGGGTAAGCGATATACACACCGGCCAAGCCCAGCGCCTCGCCCAAAGAAGCGAGCGCGACGAGACGCCCGGCTGACGATCGGGCTGCGGCACACGATGACCCCGCCAATGTGATGTCCGCGCGATGCCCCTGATCGTCCGGCCGTCCCACTCATATAACCCCAGCTCGGCGGCAGGTACGCCCACCGGCTTGGCGACGTAGAAGACGGCCTGATCAGGGATCTCCGCCCGACCTGACGGGAAGGCGTGGGGCTAGCTCGTGGGGAAAGAGGCCACGCATGCGGCGAGGTCCTCACGTAGTCGGAGCTGCTGCTCCCGGGACAAGGGTGAGAACAGCTGCTTTTCGACGGCGCGGACGGCCACGCTGGCCTCGCGCAGCATCGTCTGGCCGTCCCGGGTGAGTTCGGTCGGCAGCGCTCGCCCATGGGGTGCCTGATCAGGCCGGGTGAGCAGGCCGCGCTCTTGTAGGCGGCGCAGGACGAGGTTCATCGACTGGCGGGTGACGAAGGCGCGGCGGGCGAGTTCCGAGTTGGACAGCCCGGGATTTTGGCCGAGCAGCTCGAGGCACGCGTATTGGGGCACGGTCAGGTCCAGTGGCCGCAGGGCTTCGTCCATCGCGGCGCGCAGTGAGGCGTGCACCTGTTTGAGGACGTAGCCCACAGAAAGCTCTAGATCGCCGACTGTCTCTTGCTCCATGTCAGCAGTCTGACATACCGTGAATGTCAGCACATTGACATGAGGAGGCATGGTCATGAGTGGAAACGTCACGTACTTCGAGGTGCCGAGCAGCGACATCGCAGCGACCCGGCGGTTCTGGGGCTCGCTGTTCGGCTGGACGTTCTACGAGGGCAACTTCCCGGGCTACTCGATGATCCAGGGACCCGAGCCCATGGGCGGCGCACCGCACGATGACTCGTCGCGACACCCGCGGATCTTCTTCGCCGTCGACGACATCGAAGCCGCTGTCGCGCGGGTGCGCGAGCTTGGCGGTACGGCAGAGGATCCTGTGACGATCCCGTCCGGTGCGTACGCCCATTGCACCGATGATCAGGGCGTGGAGTTCAGCCTGTCCCAAGAGGCAGGGGACCACGCTTGAATCGCATCGATGCCGGCGAGCCGGGCCTCAGAGGTCCCGGCACCTCGTGAGGCCGCTGCCTCCGCTGGCGTTGGCCACCTTCGCGGTCGGTACCGACGCCTTCGTGATGGCCGGGCTCCTGCCGGCCATCGCCGCCGACCTTGACGTGAGCATCCCTGCGGCTGGGCAGTTGGTGACGGTGTTCGCGTTGACCCTTGCCGTCGCGGCGCCGGTGTTGAGCTGGCTGCTGAGCCCGCTGGATCGCCGCAAGGCCGCCACCGACGGTATGGCCTCGGTGATGCAGCAACACCGGCTGGTGACGATCGCGCCCGCCTCAGCACCATTGCTCTTTGGCCTCAACGCCTCCGCGATCTACGTCGGCGTCGCGATAGGAGGCGTACTCGGCGGTCTGTCCCAAGACCGGCTCTCGATCACCCTGCTCGGCGTTCCCGCTGCCGTCCTGGCTCTGCTCGCCACCACGGTCACCCTCGCCGAGGGGCGAGCCAGCAACCAGGCGAAAATCTCGGCCGTCGAACCGGAGTATTCCCGGTAGCGCAAGGCCATGGGCTCGTGGGCGTGGCTGCCAGTCAACTCCACTCGATGGTCGACCACGGCCAGCCTCAGTGAGGGCCTAGGACGCGGTGACTATGCCCTCTTGTTCGCCAGGTTGGGCGAAGCCTCGTTATTACGACCGGGCGGCGACGGCCGGGAGCTGCGGCATGCTCGGGGGAGCGTGGCTCAGTATCGGCGTGGATTGGGGATGTTGTGGGTGTCGACTGGATTCGGATGCGGGTTCGGGGTGGGGTTTCTCGGGACGAGTTGGGGCGGCTGGTCGAGGCGGAGGCTGCCGCGTACGCGGCGTTGGGGAACTGGTATGACGGGGAGTTCGACCACCTGATCGGCGAGGTCGGGCCTGGGGATGCGGATGGGTTGCGTGAGTGGGTGGAGGTTGATGAAGGGGCGGACAACTACCGGCGGGTGAGGTTTTTCTCGTTGAATCCGGTGTTTCCGGCGGAGTGGCGGCTGGCGGCTTACCGGAGCTACCTGCCTGACGAGTTGCCAGGGGTGTTGGACGCGTGGACGGCGCACCTTGAACGGGTGCGGGCGGGTGGGCATCGCGATTACCTGGTGGCCTGGTATCGGTATGCGACCAGCCGGGAGTTGGCCCTGGAGTGGGCGGCGCTGCGGGAGCGGGCCCTGGAGGCGCGGGGGCGCACCAATGCCTGGGCCCGGAAGGCGGCGGTGGCGGGCGTGCGGGAGAGGATTCTTGGCGTTCCGGTGCCGCCCGTGTCGCCGGTTCCGTTCTGGGGTGGGGCGGGGGAGGTTTTTCCGGCTCCGGAATTCGCTGAGGCGGTCGCGTTGGCGCGGGAGTGGAATTATCGGGTGCCACGGAATCAGCGGGTTTATGTTCGGGAGCCAAAAGGTTTTGAGGAGTGGTTGGGCGACGGGTTGGAGGATGACCGGTTGGCGGATTTGCTGGGGTGGGTTTCGCGGGCGTGTGATGAGGGGTTCGGGCTGGTGCTCGACTGGTAGAGGGGTTGCGGCGTGCCGTCCCCTGTGAGCCCTCGGTGCGGGGACGGCACGCCGCAAGTACTCAGCGGCGGAAGAGGTTGAGGCGGGTCTCGCCGACGCGCTCGCGCAGGGCGTGGTCGGTGACGCCTTCGCCTTCCTTGGACGTCCCGCACAGGACGGCGACCTTGCCCACGTGCTGGTTGGTCTGTACGGCGCGCGTGGCCTCGCCCGCTTCCTCCAAGGGGAAGACGGTCGAGAGGGTCGGGTGGATCATGCCGAGGCTGAACAGGCGGTTGACCTCGACGGCCTCGTGGTAGTTGAAGCCGTGCGAGCCGATGATGCTCTTCAGGCGCATCCACAGGAAGCGGTTGTCGTACTCGTGCTTGTAGCCGGTGGACGAGCCGCAGGTGATGATGATGCCGCCGCGCTTGGCGACGTACACCGACGCGCCGAAGGTCTCCCGGCCGAGGTACTCGAAGACGATGCCGGGGTCCTCGCCGACCAGGCTGCGGATGGCCTCGCCGAGGATCCGGCCGGCCTTGGGGTGGCGCATGCCCTGCTCGCCGAGGTTGAGCTCGTTGCGGTTGATGACGTGCTCGCAGCCCTGGGCGCGGACGATCTCGGCCTTCTCCTCGGAGGAGACCACGGCGACGGGGATGCCTCCGCCGTTCTTGACGAGCTGCGTCGCGAACGAGCCGAGCCCGCCGGTGGCCCCCCAGATCAGGACGATGTCGCCCTGCTTCATGCGGGCGCCGTGCTTGCCGACGAGCATGCGGTACGCGGTGGCCGCGCACAGCGTGTTGGAACCGGCCTCCTCCCAGGTGAGGTGGGCGGGCTTGCGGATGAGCTGGTTGGCCTTGGCGATGCAGAACTCGCCGAGCGCGCCGAAGTTGGTCTCGAATCCCCAGGCGAGCTGGGTCTCGCTCATCATGCCGTCGTCGTAGGAGCCGTGGTCCTCCTCGTCGACGTAGGACGGGGAGATGACGACCCGGTCGCCGGGCCTCCAGCTCTTCACGCCGGAGCCGACGCGGACGACGACGCCGGCGGCGTCGGAGCCGAGGATGTGGTACGGCAGGTCGTGCCGGGCGCCGTGCCAGCCCTGCCGGCCGAACTTCTCCAGGAACGCGAAGGTCGGCACCGGCTCGAAGATGGCCGACCACACCGTGTTGAAGTTGATCGCCGCGGCCATCACCGCGACCACCACCTCGTCCGGTGCGAGTTCGGGCATCGCGACCTCGCCCACGTGCAGCGACCGGCGCACGTCCTTGTCGGTGTGACCGTCGAAGATGCCGACCTCGTCCTTCAGCGTGTAGGCGGCGCGGAAGGTGGACGGGAGGTCGAGGTCGAGCAGTTCCTGCTCCCCGGCGCCCGAGCGGGCGGCGTCGAGCAGGTCACTGGACCGAGCGGGCTGAGCCATGGATCTCCTCCGGGAGGGGCGGGGACATGAGCGGGTGCTACGGCTCGTTGCGGGGGGTGTGGGGGGTGGTCCCCCCACAGTGCTACGGCACGGTGTGGGGGGCCGTCTCCTCACGGTGTCGCGGTCCGGGCCGCTCCGGCGCGGCGAGCCGGTCCTCCAGGTGCGCGGCCATGAACTCGACTCCGGGCGGGTCGAGCAGGTTGAGGTGGTGCGCCCCGGGAACGGTGACGATCTCCAGGTTCGCGCAGAGGCCGCCGAAGCCGTTGGTGCCGTCGAGGACGTAGCGGGCGTCCTTCACCGACCACGGCGTCTCCTCGGGGGCGTGGTAGAGCACGACGCGGCCGTCGTAGGGGCCCGGCCGGTACGCCTCCAGGGAGCGGGTGTCCTGGTGGGAGGTGAGCTGGTGGGTGAGGGCGGCCGGGGGGATGTGGTCGACGAGCGGTTCCGCCCGTTCCATGACGAGGGCGAACTGGGCCTCCTCGTCCAGTCCGGCGAGTTCCTCGTAGGTGAGGGCGACGTCGAGCCCGTAGGTCTGGTTGATGTAGTCGGCGAAGGCGGCGAACCGGCGGGCGAGGGTGTCGGACTCGTCCTCGACGGGCAGGGGGAGCCCGGCGTCGAACAGCGCGACCAGTTCGACGTCGCGGCCGGCGGCGGTGAGCTGCCGGGCGGTCTCGTACGCCAGGACGCCGCCGAACGACCAGCCGCCGAGCCGGAACGCGCCGTCGGGCTGGGCCTCCTGGAGGTGCCGGACGTAGCGGGCGGCGCGTTCCTCGACGGGCGGCGCGTCCTCGAACCGTTCCAGCCCGTATACGGGTTGGTCGTCGCCGAGGAGTTCGGTGAGCGCCCGGTAGCAGGCGGTGGTGCCGCCGGCGGGGTGCGCGATGAAGATCGGGCGGCGGGTGCCGGACGCCTTCAGCGGCCGTACGGTCTGCCGGGCGGCCTCCTCGTCGGAGGCGCGGATGAACTCGGCGACGTGCTCGGCGGTGGGGACCTCGAACAGTTCGCCGCGGGTGACCTCGTGGCCGAGTTCGGCGGCGATCTGCGCGACGACCTGGTCGGCCTGGTGCTCGTGGCCGCCGAGGTCGGCGAAGAAGTCGGCGGTGACGCCGACGCGGTCGAGGCCGAGGACGTCCTCGAACAGCCGGACGGCGAGGCGTTCGGCGGCGTCGCGGGCCATGACGTAGCCGGGTTCGGCGCCGGGCGCGGCCTGCGCCGCGGCGGCGGGGGCGGCGGGCGCCCCGGACAGGCCCAGCTCGCCGGCCGCCCATTCCTCGAACACGTTGACGCTGGCGCCCTGCAGCAGCACCGACGCGGGGACGGTGAGGCCGAGGTCGTGCTCGACGCCGCTCTTGATCCGTACCGCGACCAGTGAGTCGAGCCCGAGGTCGGTGAGCGGTACGGCGGGGTCGAGCCGGTCGGGTTCGAAGCCGAGCACGGACGCGATCCGCCACCGGACCTGGTCGGCGATCATGCGGCGGGCGGTGACCGGGTCGAGTTCGGCGAGGGCGTCCACGCCGGGCCAGTCGGCGGCCGTGCCGGTGCCGGTGCCGTCCGCGGCCTCGGTGAGGGACGCGAAGTAGGGGATCCGGCGGATCTCGGGGAACAGGCTCACCGCGGCGGCCGGGTCGAAGCGGAGGACGCCGGTGGCGGGCCGGTCGTGGACGAGGATCGCCTCCAGGGCCTCGGCGCCCTCGTCCGGGCTGATCGGCTCGATGACGGCCAGGTTCAGCTCGGCGGCGCCGCCGACCTGGGACCAGGCGCCCCAGTTGACGGTGGTGCCGGGGCGGCCGTGCGCGCGCCGGTATGCGACGAGCGCGTCGAGGGCGGCGTTGGCGGCGGCGTAGGCGGCCTGGCCGGGGGAGCCCAGCAGTGCCGCGGCCGAGGAGTGGGCGACGAACCAGTCGAGGTCCTCGTGCCAGGTGGCGTCGCTGAGCCGGCGGGCGCCCTCGACCTTGGCGTTCCACACGCGGTGCAGGTCGGCGGGGCCGAGGTCGGTGATCAGCCGGTCGTCGATGACGCCCGCGCCGTGCAGGACGCCGCACAGCCGGGTGCCGCCCTCACGGGCCACCGCGACCAGGCGTTCGGCGACTCCGGGCTCGGCGATGTCGCCGAGCACCAGGCCGATGTCCACGCCGTCCTCGCGCAGCCGGGCGATCACCTTCTCGGCGTCGGCGTCGGGGCCGGACCGGCCGGACAGCACGATCCGGGCGGCGCCGCGGGCGGCCAGCAGGCGGGCGGTGACCAGGCCGATGCCGCCGTAGCCGCCGGTGATCACGTAGGCGCCGCCGCGGCGGGCGATCCCGCGGGGCCTCCGCCGGCCGCGCGGACCCGCGGCGTGCCGCCCATCCGCAGCGGTCTGTATGGGCGACACGCCGGGGGGCCGGGGGCGCGCCGCCGTGCCCGGGTCCGCGGCGGCGGCCGGGTCGAGGGCGGCGCGGGCCAGGCGGGCGGTACGGCGCGTGCCGCTCCGCCAGGCGGTCTCGCGGGCGTCGCCGTCGCCGAGGATCTCGGTGACCAGGTCGGCCGGGCGGTCGACGTCGACGAGGGTGGCGCGCTGGACGGTCCTTTCAAAGGCCAGCACGCGGGTGAGCGCGCGGGCGGGGGCGTGGCCGGGCTCGCCCGCCTCGCCGTCCAGGACGGGCAGGGCGGAGCGGGTCGCGATCCACAGCCGGGGGCCGTCGGGCAGCGACCGGCTCACCTCCGCGACGGTGAGGACGAGGGCCTCGTCGACCAGGTCGGCGGGCGGGACCAGGACGACCGCGTCCGGGACCTCGGTGTCCTCCGGCGGGTGCCCGTGGGCCGGCCGGTCGGCGAGGCGGTGCCGGACGACGCGGTGGCCGCGGGCCTCCAGGCCGGCGGCCGTGGCGGCGGCAAGGGGGTCGTCGTCCTCGGCGACCAGCAGGAACGTGCCGTCGCCGATCGCGGGCGCGGGCGGTTCGGTCTCGTCCCAGACGACCTCGACGAGCTTGTCGGCCAGCGGGACGGGCACGCCGGAGCGCTCGACGCGGCGCAGCACGATCCCGGTGGCCTCGGCGAGCACGGTCCCGTCGGGCCCGACGAGCTGCACCGATCCGGTCGCCTCCCCGGGATCCTCCTCCCCGGTGACGGCGGCGTGGACGCGGACGTGCCCGCCGCGGTGCGTGGGCCCGTACACGCGCAGGCTGCCGATCGTCTCGGCGAGCCAGACGCCGCCCGGTTCGCCGGTGAGCGCCGCCGCCTCGGCGGACAGGACGGCCAGGCAGCGGTCGAAGACCTCGGGGTGCAGCCGGTAGTGGCGGCTGCCGCGCTCGGCGGCGGCGACCTCGGTGGGCGCGCCGGCCGGCGGCGGGGCGGGCGCGCGGTGGTCGGCGCCGACGTCGGCGCTGGCCAGCCGCGTCCACGTCCCGGCGGGGGTGCGGGCGTGCATCTCGACGCGCTGCTCGTCCTCGTCGAACGTGGTGGTGACGACGGTGTGCTCGGCGAGCGCGAGCGGCCGCTCCATCCACAGGCTGTTGACACGGACGTCGTCCAGGCCGAGCGCCTCGGCCCCGGCGGCCAGGGCCATCTCGGCGTACGCGGCGACCGGCAGCACCCGCAGCCCGTGGACGAGGGCTTCGGCGGGCCAGTCCCACATGGCGGTGCCGAGGTCGGCGCGCCAGGCGTGCCGGTCCTCGCCGGGCAGTTCGACGTGCGCGCCCAGCAGCGGGTGCTCGTCGCGGCTCCCGGAGGGCCGCTTGGTGTGGTCGACCCAGAAGCTCTCGTGCCGCCACGGGGACGGCGGGACGTCGACGACGGCGCCGCCGCCGGCGGGCGCGCCGACCGGGACGCCGTGCGCGGCGAGGGCGCCGAGCTGGGCGTGGAAGGTCAGCGCGTCGTCGGTCTCCTGGCCCTTGCGGGCGCGCTTGAGGGTGTGGGTGACGAACGCGCCCGTGCCCTCCAGGGTCTCGCCGACGCCGTGGGCGAGGATCGGGTGCGCGTTGATCTCGACGAACGCGCGGAAGCCGTCCTCCGCGGCGGCGGCGATCGCGCCGGTGAGGCGGACGGGGTTGCGCAGGTTCGCCGCCCAGTACTCGGCGTCCAGGCGGGTGCCTCGGGTGCCTCGGGTGCCGCGGGCATCGGGGCCATCGGGGGCATCGGAGGCGCCGGCGTTGAGCAGGGCGCGCGGGTCGTCCAGTGCCGTGGTGTAGAGGCGGATGCCCTCGGCGAGCGGCACGCCGGGTTCGGCGCCGATCTCCGCGAGTTCGGCGCGCAGGTCCGGGAGCAGCGGGTCGACCTGCGGGGAGTGCCCGGCGCCCTCGGCCTTCACCATGCGGGCCAGGCGGCCCTCGGCCTCCGCCCGCTCGACCACGGTCGCGATCTGCGCGGCGTCTCCGGTCACGACGGTCTGCTTCGGCGAGGAGTGCACCGCCGCGTACACCTCGGGCAGGCCGGCGGCCAGCCGCTCGACGTCCTCGGCGGACGCGCCCAGCACGGCCATCGCCCCGCCGCCGACCAGCCGGTTCAGCAGCCGGGAGCGGCGGCAGATGACCTTGACGCCGTCCTCGGCGGTCAGCGCGCCCGCGACGACCGCCGCCGCGACCTCGCCCATCGAATGCCCGACGACCGCGCCCGGGACGACCCCGTACGACCGCAGCGTGCGGGCCAGCGCGATCTGGACGCCGAACAGCACCGGCATCGTCTCCGCCGGGCCGGCGGGCTCGTCGCCCTGCTCCAGGATCGTCCACAGGGCCGGGCCGCCCTCCTCCTGGAACAGCGTGTCGAGGTCGTCGACGGCCTCGGCGAACGCCGGCTCCTCCTCCAGCAGCCGCTGCGCCATGCCGGGACGCTGCGCGCCGTACCCGGAGAACACCCACGCGGGACGGCCCGGGGCGCCCAGCGCGGTGCCGGTGACGACGGCGGGGTGCGGGCGGCCCTCGGCCAGCGCCAGCAGACCGTCCACGAGCCCGGCGCGGTCGCGGGCGGCGACGGCGGCGCGGGCCCGGCCGCGGCCGGCGCGGCGGTGCAGGGTGGCGGCCAGGTCGGACAGCCGCACGCCGTCGTCCTCGGCGAGCCAGCGGGCCAGCAGCCCGGCGTGGTCGCGGACCCGGTCGGCGTCGGTGTCCGACAGCGGGAACGCGCGGACCGCCACCGGGTCGTCCCCGGCCTTCTGCGGCGGCGCCTCCTCCAGGACGAGGTGCGCGTTCGTCCCGCCGAACCCGAAACCGGACACCCCGGCGCGCGCCGGATGCCCGCGGTCGGGCCACGGCGTCTCCTCCGCGACGACCGCGAGCCGCAGGTCGTCGAACGGGATGTGCGGGTTGGGCTCCTTGTAGTGCAGGCTCGGCGGGATCGTCCGGTGGTGCAGCGCCAGCACCGTCTTGATCAGCCCGGCGACGCCCGCGGCCGACTCCATGTGCCCGAGGTTCGACTTGGCCGACCCGAGCAGCAGCGGCTCGGCGGCGTCGCGCCCGGCGCCCGCGCCGAGCACCTCGCCGACCGCCTTGGCCTCGATCGGGTCGCCCAGCAGCGTGCCGGTGCCGTGCGCCTCCACGTAGTCGACCTCGCGCGGGTCGATCCCCGCGGTCGCGTACACCTCGCGCAGCAGCGCCTTCTGCGCGTCGGAGTTGGGCGCGACCAGGCCGTTGGAGCGGCCGTCGGAGTTGACGCCCGACCCCCTGATCAGCGCCAGCACGCGGTCGCCGTCGCGCAGCGCGTCCGGGAGCCGCTTGAGGACGACGGCGCCGCAGCCCTCCGCCCGCACCATCCCGTCGGCGGACGCGTCGAACGCCTTGCAGCGGCCGTCGGCGGCGGTCGCGCCGGACCGGTCGAACGTCATCGTGATCGTCGGCGACAGCAGCAGGTTGACGCCGCCGGCCAGCGCGACGTCCGCCTCCCCGCGGCGCAGCGCCTGCACCGCCAGATGCGCGGAGACCAGCGACGACGAGCACGCGGTGTCCACGATCATGCTCGGGCCGCGCAGGTCCAGCAGGTAGGACAGCCGGTTGGCGATGATGCTGAGCGCGGCGCCGGTCGCGGTGAACGCCTCCAGCGCCACCGGGTCGGAGGCGGTGTACGCGGCGTACTCGGGCGCCGACACGCCCACGAACACGCCGGTCCGGGTGCCGCGCAGCCCTGCGGGGGCCAGCCCGGCGTGCTCGAACGCCTCCCAGGCCACCTCCAGGACGAGCCGCTGCTGGGGGTCCATGACGGCCGCCTCGCGCGGCGTGATCGCGAAGAAGCGGGCGTCGAACGCCGACACGTCCTCCAGGAAGCCGCCCAGCCGGGTGGTGCGGGCCAGCAGGTCGCCGACCTCGGGCGAGCCGTCGTCGAAGGCGTCCCAGCGGCCCTCGGGGACCTCGCGGATCGCGTCGCCGGAGCCGGTGAGGAAACGCCAGTAGTCGCCGGGCCCGGTCAGGTCGCGGTCGCCGCCCGGGAAGCGGCAGCCGATGCCGATGACGGCGATCGGCTCGTCGTCCCTGATCGCGGCCGCCGCCGTGGCGGAAGGGGTGGTCGTGGACGGGGGCGCCGTCGCCGCCGTGGAGGCCGCGCCGGAGGCGATGTCCGCCAGCGCGACGGAGAGCTTGTTGATCGTCGGGTGTTCCCAGACGAGGGTGGCCGGGAGCGCGCGGCCGAGCAGCTGCTCCAGCACCCCGGCGACGGCCACCGCGTCGCGGGAGCCCAGCCCGAACTCCTCCAGCGGGCGGTCCGGGTCGATCTCGGCTGCGGTGATCCGGGAGCGGCGCGCGATCTGCTCGATCAGGTGCCGACGAATCGCATCCTCGCTGATCCGCGTCTGGTCCTGCGCTTCCTGCGCGGCTCCGGAACGATCGTTGCTCTGCATGCGTGCGGCTCCCCCAACAATACGAGGTATCGAAACAAGGGATCGTTCGGCGGAGGGACCACTTTGTCCCACCCCAACCCGCGCATGATGCGCACGCAGACCACTTTTCTCAGCGACGGCTTGTCACGGTGATGACAAGACGCAGAAGTAACCAATGTGGCCTGATGGGATGGTAGAAAACGGCTGCCAGAACAGCGCATTAATAACAGAACGTACAAGCCCACTCACGCAATAGGGGGTAGCGGCGAATTCCCGGGCCGCCGGCCGGGACCGACGCGCCGCGCGAGCAGGTGACCCGGGGCCGATACCGATGGGCGCTGGCGGTGGTCGCCGTCAGCGCGTTCATGATCACCATGGACAACACGGTGGTCGCCAACGCGCTGCCCACCATGATCCGCGAGCTCGACATGTCGAACTCGGCGAAGGACTGGGTGGCCACCGGCTACATCCTGATGTTCTCCTGCCTGATGATCGCGGGCGGGCGGCTCACCGACGTGTACGGCTGCCGCGTCACCTTCACCTCCGGCATGGTCGTGTTCACGCTGGCCTCCGCCGTGTGCGGGCTGGCGCCCGACGACCTGGTGCTGATCCTCGGCCGGATCGTGCAGGGCGCGGGCGCCGCGCTGGCGCTGCCCGCCACCCTGGTCATGGTCACCGTCGGCCGCACCGACAAGCAGCGCTCCCTCGGCACGATCGTGTGGGTGGGCGCCGCGTCCGGGGCCACCGCGCTCGGCCCCACCATCGGCGGCATCATCGTCTCCCACTGGCCGTGGGGCTGGATCTTCCTGATCAACATCCCGGCCGGGATCCTGGTGATCATCCTCGGCCTGGTGGTGCTCACCTCCAAGGGCGAGAACGCCGACGCGCGCGTCGACCTGCCCGGCGTGCTCATCTCCGCGACCATGCTGTTCGCGCTGGCCTACGGCCTGGAGACCGGGCGCGTCCACGGGTGGGGCGACCCGTCGGTGCTCGCCGTCTTCGCGCTGGCCGTGATCGCGCTGGTGTGCTTCATCGTGGTGGAGACCTGGGCCCCCGACCCGATGATGAACCTGCGGTTCTTCCGCAACCGCGTCTTCGTGGGCGGGCTGCTGTCGCAGATGCTGTGGGGCATCGGCTTCAACGGGATGGTCTTCTACTCGGCGACGTTCCTGCAGACCTACCTCGGGTTCTCCCCGCCGAAGGCCGGGCTGGTCATGCTGCCCTCGGCTATCGCGGTCATGGTGACCACCCCGGTCGCGTTCTGGCTGGCCTCCCGGGTCGGCCCGCGCGCCGCCGTCGGCGGCGGGATGGCGGCCATGGCGTTCGGCATGGTGCTGTTCTCCATGCTGCGCCGCGACCACGGCTTCGCCGAGCTGATGCCCGGGGTCCTCATCGTCGGGATCGGCTCGGCCATGTGCATGCCGCTGGCGATGTACGTGCTCAAGGCGGTGCCTGAGGAGCAGGCCGGGCTGGCCAGCGGCATCCTGAACGTGATCCGCGAGGTGTCCGGGGCGTTCGGCATCGCGATCGTCGGACTGCTGATCCACGAGGTGCCACGGCAGGGCGCGGGCGCCGCGGAGCTGGAGGCGTTCCGGCACGGCACCGCCTCCGGCCTGATCATCGGCGCGGTGCTGGTGCTGATCGGCGGCATGATCAGCGCGGTGACGCTGCCCAGCCGGCGGGGCTGGTTCGGACCCAAGCACGGCAGGCAGGGCGGGCGCCGTCCCGCCGCGCCGCAGCGCCGGGGCGGTGCGCCGCAGCCCGCGCACGCTGGCTCCACAGCCGCGCAGGCCGTCCCGGCCGCCGCCGGAGCCGGTGGCGGGGCCGGCGGGGCGCCCGGCGGTGCCGGGGGCGGGGTGGGCGTCCTGGTCGCCGGCCCGGAGGCACCCCGGGAACCGGAGCCCTACCCATCTGAGCCCTACGCATCTGAGCCGTACGAACCCGAGCCGCATCCAGACCTGCTCTCGTCATTCCGCAGACCTTGGGAGGGACTGGCCGTGACCACTTCGGGTCCTGCCTACACAGGACCGCCGCGCTACCCGGCGTACCCGGCGCCACCGGCGGAGGAGACTCCGCCCGTGGAGGAGAAGTCACCGCCGCCCCCGCCCGTGGACCCGGTCACGCCCCTGCACGCGGCCCCTCCGCCCCCTGGGGAGTCCTCACGCGAGACCCGGCCCGAGCATCCGATCGTCAAGCCCGACGCGGGTGGGGAGGGCGAGCCCGGCGGCGGTGGCTGGCGCCCGCCGCCCCCGCCCAAGGGCTGGTACCACCCGTACGTGCCGGACGAGACGAACACGCCGCAGAGTGATTCCTGGTGACCCGGACCATCGTCATCATCGCGGCAGGGTCGCGCGGGGACATCCAGCCGTGCGTGGCACTCGCCCAGGCACTGGTGTCGTCCCGAGGCGACCGCGTACGGCTGGTCGCCAGCGGCCGGTACGCCCAGATGGTGGAGGCCGCGGACAGGGCCGTCCGGCGAGACGGCCTGACCGCTGGGATCGAACTGTCTCCCCTAACCGCCGACCCCACCGAGATCCTCGACTCTGAGGCCGGGCAGGAACTCCTCGCCGGAGGCCGAAACCCGGTCAAGTTCCTGGGCGGCTTCAGACGCATCCTGGGGCCGATGGCCGAACGGCTCCTCGCCGAATGCCTCGACGCCTGCAAGGGAGCCGACCTCGTCATCGGCCCCACCTTGGGAATGCTCCCCCGGCACCTAGGCGAACACCTGGGCGTCCCCTGGGCGCTCATGCATTTCCAGCCGAGCCATCCCACCGGGGCCTTCCCGCACCCGTTCGTGCCGCAGACGCGGATGCTGGGGCCATGGGGCAACCGGCTCGGTTTCCTGGCCATCGACCAGATCGCCTGGCAGTTGTCGCGGCCGTTCATCAACCCGTGGCGGCGCCACACTCTGGGGCTGCCCACGCTCTCGTTGCGCGGGCCCATGCACCAGGCACGCCGCCAAGGAAAAGCCGTGCTGGCCTGCTTCAGCCCTGCCGTGGTGCCACGCCCCCGGGACTGGCCGCCGTACGTGCACCTGACCGGATACTGGTTCCTGGACGAGCCCGGCTGGGAACCGCCTCCCGCACTGGCGGACTTCCTCGCATCGGGCCCGCCACCGGTCTATGTGGGCTTCGGAAGCATGCGCCCCGAGGATCCCGAGGCGACCGACCGCGCGATCCGCTCCGCACTGCGGACGGCCAAGGTCCGCGGCATCGTGCAAGGCCCCGACCCTGACACCTCGGACGACGACGTGCTCGCCGTACGCGACGTCCCGCACTCCTGGCTGTTCCCCCGCATGGCCGCCGTCGTCCACCACGGCGGTGCGGGCACCACCTCCGCAGGGTTGCGGGCGGGCGTTCCAACGGTCGTCTGCCCGTTCTTCGGCGACCAGCCCTACTGGGGCGAACGGATCGCGGCCCTCAGGGCGGGCCCGGCGCCCGTACCGTTCCGCGACCTGACCGCACCCCGGCTGGCCCGGGCCATCGGACAGGCCGTCCGCACACCCGCCATTGCCGAACGCGCCGCCGCCTTGGGCCGCCGCATATCCACCGAGGACGGCGTCGCACGCGCTTGCGAACTCATCGACCGCATCACCTGAACAACGCGGAGCGTCCCAGACCCCCAGAACGGCCGGAGCGCCCCCCAGCACACCCAGCACACCCAGAAAAACCAGAGCGCCCCGGGCCGTCCAGGGCGGCGGCGGCCGGGGCGCTCCGATCCCGCGGTTCAGCCCACCCGCTTGGCCCCGAGCGTCTTCATCATCATCGGCCAGGAGGTGTGCATCTCCCGCTTCCAGTACGGCCACGCGTGCCGGCCGTTGCCGTAGATGTGCGCGGTGACCGGGATCCCCAGCCGCCTGGCCCGCGCCGCGAACTGCTGCACCGTCGGCCCGATCGCCCGCTCGCTCAGGTAGCCGATGTCCCAGGGGGCGATGTTCGGCGGGTCCAGCGGGCCGCGCTGGCCCGTGGTGCCGGACGACACGTACAGGCGCGTGCCCTTCATCCTGGGCAGCAGGTGGATCGGGTCGTGCGCGTCCCAGTTCGCCTTGTCGATCCAGGGGATGCCCCAGATGGCGTACGGGTCGTTCCCGTTACCGCTGTTGGTGTACATCAGCAGCGCCGGCATGCCGGGGGAGCTCATCGACAGCACGCCGCTGAAGCACGCCGCGAACCGGAACATGCCCGGCGCCCTGCCCGCGTACGTACACGCCCCCTGCGCCCCGGACGAGATGCCCATCGCCGCCCTGGAGCCCCCCGCGTGGTAATTGCGCTCGACGAGCTGCCGCACCTCGCGCAAATGGAAATCCTCCCAGCGCGGGGTACCGCCTCTGCCGCCGTTCCACCAGTTGGTGAACGAGCCGTTGGCGCCCTCCGGCATCACCACCATGACGCCCCACTTGCGTGACAGCGCCTCGATATCCGTGTTCTTCTTACGGGTCCACGACGTGTAATTGTCATTGCCCCCGTGGTAGGCGTACACGACGGGCCAGCTCTGCCGCGAGTTGTACTTCCACCCCTTGGGCACGAGCACCCGGACGTTCTGGGACGACCCCAGGGCCGGGGACTTGACGGTGAAATCGAAAGCCGTCTTCCCCTTGTTCAGCCACCGGTACGCGGTGATGCTCGCTCCGTTGTCGGCCTTCTTGAACCCGGCGGTCGCGGCGGTCGCGGCGGCCGGGACGGCGCCCGCCACCACCGCCGACGCCCCGACCGCGACGGCGCCCGCCACCGCCCCGCCGCGCCGCACGGTGCGGCGCACGGTGCGGCGTCCTCCATCAATCGACATGCTCATCCTCCACTGTCCCTCCAGCGCCACCCCGAACCGTCGGGAGCGGGAACTATCTCGCGCTTGGCGCGGTTGTTGCGTTGCGGTTCCGGCTTGGGCTGCCCGTTGGCCCAGGGCGCCCACGGCCGGCCTTCGGCTCCCCCGGTCTCCGGTGCGGGAGGAGCCTGCGGTGGCGGCTGCGGCGGAGGCGGGTCCGCCCGCCTGAAAGTCACGTCCCCGGAGAACTCGCGCCCCCCGAACACGACCGGGACCTCTGGCGCGGACCGCGGAGCCTGAACCGGAGGCGAGGGCGGCGGCGAGGGCGGCCGCGGCGCCTGAGGCGGTGCGGTGTGCGGGGCCTGAGCGTGAGGAGGCGGCGCTGCGTACGCCGGGTGCTGTGCGCCGTGGGCCGACGGCCTGGCCTGGGGCAGAGACCGCACGCCCTGCGCCAGAGGCTCCATGGCCGGTTGCGGCGCAGCGGCGCGGACGGGCGACTGTGCAGGATGCGCAGGCCCCACAGGACCCGGCTTCGCAAGCGGCCCGGGAGCGGGCGCGGGGGCAGGCGCGGGCGCCCGGGCAGGAGCGGGGGCAGGGGCGTTCGGTGCCGGCTGCTCCCAGCGCATCGCGTACGGGACCGGCGCTTGCCCGGCCTTGGCCGCGGCCGAAGCGGACGCGGCCGGCCCGGCGGGCGCGACGTCGTCGCGCTCGCGCAGGTCCATGCGGGCGTGCAGCCCCGCCAGCGGACGCGGAAGCCACCAGTTGGCGGCCCCCATGAAACGCATCGTGGCCGGGACGAGCAGCGACCGGACCAGCATGGCGTCCACGACGACGGCGACGAACATGCCGACGCCGATGAGCTTCACGACCGTGATCCCGGCCATGCTGAACGCGCCGATGACGACGAGGAAGAGCAGCGCGGCGCTGGTGATGATGCTGCCGGTGCGCTGCATGCCGACGGCGACCGCGGCGCGGTTGTCGTGAGTGCGGTCCCACTCCTCGCGGATCCGGCTGAGCAGGAACACCTCGTAGTCCATGGACAGCCCGAACACCACGGCGAGGATGAGGATCATGCTGGTGGCCTCGACGCCGCCGGTCGGGGTGAAGTTCAGCAGCCCGGCGAGGTGGCCGTACTGGAAGCCCCACACGATCGCGCCGAACGAGGCGCCGATGGACAGCACGTTCATCACGATCGCCTTCAGCGGCAGGACGACCGAGCCGAAGAACATGAAGAGCAGGACGAACGTGGCGACACCGACGGCGACCGCCATCAGCGGCAGCGTGCGCGTGAGGCTGGACATCAGGTCCATCTGCGCGGCCGTGCTGCCCCCGACGTCGATGTGCATCGGGTAGCCGTCCTTGGACAGCTCCATGGCCCGGACGCGCTCGACGAGGTCCTGGGCCTGCGACGCCATCGGCTCGTACCGGTGCGTCACGGAGATGCGCACGCCGCCGTACGTCCCCGAGTACCCGGTGAACTTGGCGTCGGTGACGCCGGGCATCTCGGCCAGGCGCTTGCGGAAGTTCTCCAGGTACGGCGGGATGGCGTCGCCGTCGCGGCCGGGCCGCCAGTTGCGCGGGATGAGGTCGCCGGAGACGACCACGTCGATCGGCTCGACCGTGCCGTTGGGGAACTCGGCCTTGACGGTCTCGACCACGGCGCGGGTGGGGCTGTCCTTGGGCAGGACGCGCGCGTCCACGCTGCTGAACTGGACGTTCAGGAACGGCCCGAACAGCACGGCCAGGATGACCAGCACCACGGCGAAGTACGGCACGGGGTGCTTCATGACGCTGTGGCCGAGGCGGTACCAGAAGCCGCTCTCCGGGTCACGCTGCGCACGCTTGGCGTTGGGCCGCCGCCAGGGCATGCGCCCGCCTTCCACCTTGGTGCCGAGGAGGGCGAGCAGAATGGGCAGCAGCACGATCGCGCCGAACACGGCCACGAGCACGGTGGCGATCCCGGCAAGGCCGATGGTGCGCAGGAACATCTGCGGGAACAGCAACAAACCGCCGAGCGCCGCGGACACGGTGATGCCGGAGACCACGATGGTGCGGCCCGCGGTGCTCATGGTGGTGGCGAGCGCGTCGCGCCTGACCGGGTCCAGCGCGCGCTTGTACGCCTTCTTGTCGGCCCTGCGTTCCTTCCGGGTGGCGAGGCGTTTCCAGGGTTTCCCCTGGGGGAGGCCCTTCGCGTCCATGCCGCGGGCCAGTTCCTCCCGGAACCGGGACACGATGAACAGCGAGTAGTCGATGGCCAATCCGACGCCCATCATCGTGACGACCTCGAGGGCGAACGAGGTCACGCTGGTGAGGTAGGTAACGGCGTGCACCACCGCGAGACCGCCGACGATCGAGAAGATCGCCACCACCTGGGGCAGCAGCGAGGCGACCAGCGCCCCGAACAGGATGATCAGCAGGGCCAGCAGCGGCAGCGCGGTGATCGTCTCGGCCCGGATGATGTCGGCCACGACCTGCTCGCCGAACTCCTTGCCCAGCGGGATGTTGCCGCCGAGCTCGACGCGCAGCCCGGGCGCCGCCAGCCGGTCCTTGATCGCCTCGTAGTGGGCCAGCTTGGTGGCGTCGTCCTTGCCCGCCAGCTTGATCGACACGAAGGTCTTGCGCTGGTCGCGGCTGGCGAACGGCGCCGCGTCCCTGGAGTCGAACGACCAGTACGAGATCAGCTCGGCGACCCGGTCCTTGGGGAGCCGCGCCACCGTCGTGATGACCGCGCCCATGTAGCGGGGGTCGCGGACGGTCATCGAGTCGCTGCTGTAGAGGACCAGCACGTCGGGGTTGGTGCTGCCGAAGTAGCTGGCGCCGAGCTTGGCCACCAGCGTCGAGGACGCCTTGGGGTCCTCGAAGCCGCCCTGGGAGAACTTGCTGAAGACGCCCAGGCCCCAGCCGCCGGCGCCGACGGTCAGCAGCAGCACCAGGACAAGGCCGGACCAGCGCCGTCGGTGAATGAGTCGCCCCAGCCCGGCGAGCATGATCCTCCTGTGTCCCTGTCCGGTCCTGTCACGGGCCCGCCCATGCGGCGGCGGGCCGGCCGCGTCCGCTCGGCCGCGGTGGCGGGTCAGCCGCGTCCGGCCAGCCGGTCCGCCGTGCGGGGCAGCTCTCCCTTCAGGAACCGCTCCCGGGTCGCGCTGCGGGCGATCTTGCCGCTGGACGTGCGCGCCACCGCCCCGGGCTCCACCATCACGAACTCCTGCACGGCCATCTCGTGCTCGATCGTGATCGCCGCGCGCACCGCCGACTCGACCTCGTCCAGGTCCAGCCGGGCCAGCGGGACGCGCCGGTTGCGCTCGGCGACCAGTACCAGCCGCTCGGTGCCCTCGCCCGCCACGGCGAACGCGGCCGCGTGGTCGGGGCGCACGGCCGGGTGCGCCTCCTGCGCGGTGAGCTCGATGTCCTGCGGGTAGTGGTTGCGGCCGTCCACGATGATGAGGTCCTTGATGCGGCCCGTGACGTACAGCTCGCCCTCGTGGATCACGCCGTAGTCGCCGGTGCGCATCCAGGGCCCCGCCGGGAGGGCGCCCGGCTCGGCCAGCTCGGCGCCGAAGGTGTCCTGGCTGCGCTCGGTGTTGCGCCAGTAGCCGCGGGCGGTGTTGGGGCCGTGCACCCAGATCTCCCCGACCAGCCCGTCGGGCTGCTCGACCCGGCTCTCCGGGTCGACGATCGCGACGTACTGCCCGACCGGCCGCCCGCACGAGACCAGCGGGCCGGACCGCTCGTCGCCGGGCTCGCACACCCGCAGCAGGCCCTGCGTCAGTCGCTCCCGGTCCACCGTGACGATCTTCGGCGGGACGTCCTCGGCGGCGGCGGTCACGAACACCGTCGCCTCGGCCAGCCCGTACCCCGGCGCCTGGGCGCCCGGCCGCAGCCCCGCGCCCGCGAACGCCTCCGCGAACGCCGACAGCGTCGCGGGACGGATCGGCTCCGCCCCGTTCAGGCACGTCACCAGACCGCTCAGGTCCAGCCCGGCCAGGGCCTCGGGGGTGGCCATGGACGCGGCGTACTCGTAGGCGAAGTTCGGCCCGGCCGTGTAGACGTTCTTGCTCGGCCGCGACGCGATCAGCTCCAGCCACCGCATCGGGTTCATGATGAACGACACCGGATCGGTGTAGATCGCGTGGTCGCCCCGCACCAGCGGCAGCGCCATCGTCGCGATCAGCCCCATGTCGTGGAACAGCGGCAGCCAGCTCACCAGCTCCGGGTCCGGCCGCTCCGGCGCCCAGCCCGACCACAGCTGCGCCGCGTTCGCGGTGACGTTGCCGTGGGTGATCTCCACCCCGGCGGGGCGGCGGGTCGAGCCCGAGGTGTACTGGAGGTAGGCCAGGTCGTCGAACCCGATCGGCTCGTCCTGCCAGAACTCGGCCAGGCCCTCGTCGATCTCGTCCGCGAACACGATCTCCCGGGGCCGCGGCACGTCATGGTCGGCCAGGAACTTCTCCACGTGCGGCAGCGCGTTGCGGGACGTGGCGATCAGCGCGGGTTCGGCGTCGCCGTACGCGCCGATCAGCCGGTCGGCGTGGCCGGGCAGGTCGGGGGAGAACAGCGGGACCGCGACCACCCGCGCGTACAGCGCGCCGAGCATCGTCATCATGTACTCGAGCGTCTGCGGCAGCAGCAGCGCCACCCGCTCGCCGGGCTCGGCCGACCGGCGCAGCCGCGCCGCGGTGGCGCGGGCCCGCCGTTCCACCTCCGCCCAGGTCGCGGTGATCTCCGCGCCCGACGGGTCCAGCGAGTAGTCGACGAAGGTGAAGGCGGGTGCGTCCGGCTTCTCCGCGGCCCAGCGCGCGACCCGCTCGATCAGCGGGGTACGGCCCGAGCCGCCGGGCTGGAGTTCGGGAAGCAGCGAGCCCAGTGCCATGGGTCAACTCCTGGGTGGTGAGCGGGGGGCGCGCCGCCGGGAGGGGCCGCCGGCGCGTACGAGCCATGGCCGGGCGCCCCCGCGGAGCCCCGGCATGAACGGTTCGACCGTGCAGCGCGAAGCTACCGGATGGTAGAAGGCGAAGGTATTGGGCCACGCGCACATTCGTCCCGCGTGCCTTTGTCACGGGGGTGACAAGAGGTGATCAGCCGGTGTGCGCGCGGGCGACCGTCCGTGACAGGAGCGGTACGAGCGGTTCCGCGGGCCCTCGCCCGGCGGTCTGGCCCGCCTGGCGCGAGCCCTCGCCCGACGGTCTAGCGCGCCCGCGCCAGGCGGGCCAGGGTCAGCCGGCGCCACAGCACGAGCAGGCAGGCGAGCAGCCACAGCAGCCCCACCTCGGTGACCAGGACCGCGCCGAACACCGCGGCCCAGTCGCGGTGTTCGCTCTCCTGGCCGGCGAGCGCCAGGTCCGTTCCGTCGGCCACCCGCGGTGGCATGGGCGGCGGCGCGGGTGGCGGCGGGGGCAGTGTCAGCGGGGACGGCGCCGAGGACGGCCCGGGAGGCGCGGGCGGCAGCGTCGGCGAGGCCGGGCCGAGTTCAAGGGGCTTCTGCGAAGGAGGCGCCGGGGCCCCTCCCAACGGCGCCTGCCCCTTTCCCTTTCCCGTGCTCTCGCCCTTGCCTTTCTCCTGCACGCCGTCCTGGACTCCCCGGGGAGGAGTGGGCGGTTCGTTGCCCGAGAACTGCGGCGGCACCGTCCCCGGCTCCAACGCCGGGTCGATGGCCGGCGCGGACGGCCGCTCGGGCGCCGCCTTGTGCTTCTGCTTCCCCTTGGCCTTGGCCTTGGCCTTCGGCAGGGTGGACGGCTCCGAAGGCGACGAGCCCGAAGGCTGCTTGCTCTTTGGCCCGGCCGGCTTGGACGTGGTGGGCCCGGTCGGCTCCTTCAGCCAGTTCGGCTCTCTGGGCCACGCGGGTTCCTTCGGCCAGGCCGGCTCCTTGGGCCACGTCGGCTCCCCCGGGAACACGCACGGCGACTGGGGCGACCAGCCCGACGGGCCACTGGGGAACGCGCAGTGCGATCCAGGTGACTTGGACGCCCTCCGGGACGCCTTGGTCGCACTGGCGGCCGGAAGAAACCGGGAAGAGGCTGCGCTAGGTGCCAGGGGTGTGTAGGACGCCGCCAAGCTGACGGAGGCGCCGCTCACGGCGGACGGCACCGGGAGGGCGAGCAGGGCCGTCGTGCACAGCGTCGTGACCCCGATGCGCTGGACGCTTCTCGTGCTGACCGCCGTTGGCACCCCGGTCCCCTTCCTATGGTTCGGTGGCTGCCAGGGCGATGGCACCCGTGACGACTCTCTCCGCCGTATGAGTCTTACCTCCCATGCACGGAGAGTAACGTCCCGTGCGCATTTCGCTGCACGAAATCGAAACTCCGTAGAATGCGGTGGATCGCGAGGAGAGGAGGGCCGGTGGCGGAGGCCGTACGGTCACTGGAGCGCGCCTTCGAGCTGCTGGAGCATCTCGCGGACGCCGGGGGCGAGATGGCGCTGTCGGAGCTGACGGAGGTGTCCGGCCTGCCGATGCCCACCATCTACCGGCTGATGCGGACACTGGTCAACCGCGGCTACATCCGCCAGGAGCCGTCCAAGCGCTACGCGCTGGGCCCACGGCTGATCAGGCTGGGCGAGGGCGCCGGCCGGCTGCTGGGCTCGTGGGCGAGGCCGGCACTGACCCGGCTGGTGGACGAGGTGGGCGAGACCGCCAACATGGCGGTGCTGGAGGGCGACGAGGCCGTCTACGTCGCGCAGGTCCCGTCACGGCACTCGATGCGGATGTTCACCGAGGTGGGGCGCAGGGTGCAGCCGCACTGCACGGGCGTCGGGAAGGCGCTGCTGGCCCAGCTGCCCGAGCCGCGCGTACGGGAGATCCTGGGGCGCACCGGCATGGAGGCGCAGACGCCCAACACCTTCACCGACCCAGAGGCGCTGCTGGCCGAGCTGGAGCGCATCAGGGAGCGGGGGTACGCGGTGGACGACGAGGAGCAGGAGATCGGGGTCCGCTGCGTCGCCGTGCCGCTGCCCGGGGCGCCCGCACTGACCGCGCTGTCGGTGTCGGGGCCGTCCGCCCGCATGACCGGCGAGACCGTCCGGGACGTGGTGCCGGTCATGCGCGAGATCGCCGGCCGCTTCGCCGAGGAGCTGCGCCCCGGCACCCCTTGAACCCCGGCACCCCTAAGCCCCGGCACTCCTTGAACCCCGGCGCCCCTTGAACCCCGACGGCCGCCGTTCACCGGGCGGCCCCTGAGCGCCCGGAGAACGGCGGCCGGTGATCGATGGTCGCCGGCCGGCGGTCAGCCGACGATGTCGCCCACGACGACCTTGGGACGGCCGCCGCGCTCCCACTTCACGTAGTCGCCCGCGGAGCGGACGAGGACGGCGGCCATCCACAGGGCCACGCCGGCGTCGTCGGCGAGGCCGAGCGGCACGAGGATGTCGGGGACGGCGTCGAGCGGGGAGAGGATGTAGACCAGCCCCACCGCCATCAGGCCGAGCGTCTTGTACGACAGACCCTTGTAGTCGCCGCGCACGGCCGCCTTCACCATGCGCGGGACGGCGCGGACGCGCTCGCCCATACCCGGCGCGTCCGCCTGGAGGGTCTCGCTGTAGATGTTCCACGCCTGACCGGCCGCGGCAGCGCTACGCTTCCTGTCCACAGGTGTCGCTCCTCCAACGTTGCTGGGGCGCGCCCCCGCAGCGCCCACGTTCTAGTACGACGCGGCGGGGGTTCAGGTTGTTCCCTTCCACGAAGACCGAAATGCCGTGTTTTGTCGGCTCCGTAGTGGAATGTCGGCACTTCCCGGGCCCGAGACGAAGGATTCAGACCGGCAGCGTCTCAATCGAGTTACCGCCGGTGAGGTGTTCATCACTCTGGTGGGCGAGGTGCGGGGATTCGGGCGCATTTTTCGCCGTCCACTGAAAACATGGGGGGCGGGAACCTCCGGGTCCACGGGGAGTGCGCCGGCTCTCTGACCGACCGGCATCTGGAACGGAGCGTCGACAGTGCCAAGCAGTGACGGGTTTCGGTCGGTCCGCTTTCCGGGGGAGCCGGGGGGTATGCCCCCCGGCAGCACAGACGAGTGCGAACCGAGCACCATTGCCGAGCACAGCAGGAGCTGACCCAGAACATGAGCGGCGATCGCCCCACCCTGCCCGAGACCGGAAGACCCGTGCACGGGACCGCCGCGGGCACCGCGTACCTCGCCCTCCCGCCCACCGCCGTCGACGCCCGCCCGTCCGGGCCCACCCGTCTCGTCGTCGCCTGGCCCGGCTTCGACCCGCCCCGCACGGCGGCCGCGCTGGCCGCCGCGATGCCGCTGACCGGCGTGCCGACCTGGCGGGTCTACCTCGAGCTGCCCGTGCCCGGCGGCGCCCCGTCCGAGGGCCTGGGCTCCGGCGCGCTGCTGGAGGCCCGCGGCGTGGAGGCGTACGCGGCGGCGGTCGAGGGCGCCGTCGAGAACCTGCCCGCCGTGCTCGCCGCCGTCCGCGCCGACCTGGGCATCGAGGAGGGGCCGGTCGGCCTGGCCGGGTTCTCGGTCGGGGCGAGCATCGCGCTGCTCACGCTCGCGCGCGGCGCCGTGCCGGTGAGCGCCGCCGCGCTGGTCACCCCGGTGCTGGCGCCCGCCCGTGCCGCCACCGCGCTGGAACGCCTCGCGGACCGCGAGCGCGACTGGGACGACCGCGCCGCGGCGGCCGCCGAGCGTCTCGACCTGGCGCCGCTCGCCGAGCGGATCGCGGGCCGTGACGCGGCGGTGCTGCTCATCGCGGGCGCCAAGGACCGCGTGGTGTCGTCCCTGGAGGTCACCGAGCTCCGCGACCGGCTGCGCGAGCACGGCCTCAACGCGGTCGAGGCCGCCACGTTCCGGATGGGCCACGCCATGGCGGCCCAGCCGGGCGTCGACGCCCAGCCCCCGACCACCGAGGCGGTGCGGGTGGACGGCGTCCTGAACGACTGGTTCCGCGAGCGGCTGGCCGTCGTGACCGATCCCGGCCCCGGCGCGGAGGAGACGCACAGCGACACCGCCGATACGGACGCGGCGGCACCGGCCGCCATCGAGCCCGCCGGCGCCGAGCCCACCGGCGCGGAGCCCGTCGGCGCGGAGCCGGCCGCCCGTGCCGCCGAGACCGTCACCCAGCCGTTCACGCGACCCGCGGGCGGCTCCATGACGGGCACCGGCGCCGGTCTGGACATCGGCGCCGATGCCGGTCACGGTCTCCGGCCCACGCCCGCCCCGGGCTCCGGCAACGGTTCCGGCGCCGGCCCCGCCCTCGGCATGGGGTTCGGCACGGTACGCAGCCCGATGGGCGAGTATCCCGCCGACCTGTCGCAGGCCGGCCTGGGCTGCCGCAACTGATCAGGCGCGTTCGAGCACCTGGTACCGGACCGGGATCACCCCGGATCCGGTGCCGCGGACCTTCGTCATGGCCGCCTTGGAGAGGTCCAGGCAGCGGCCGCCCGCGTACGGGCCGCGGTCGTTGATGCGGACGATGACCGACCGGCCGTTGTTCTTGTTGGTGACCCGCACCTTCGAGCCCATCGGCAGCGTCTTGTGCGCCGCGGTCAGCTCGCTCGGGTCGAAGCGCTCGCCGCTGGCCGTCATCTGGCCCTGCCAGTAGTAGGAGGCCTCGCAGGAGCCGGACTTGACCACGCGGTACGCGGGCTTCTTCTTCGCCGGCTTCGGCGGCTTGCGCTCCAGCTGGGAACTGGCGGTGGCCGTCTGGGTCGGCACCGGCTCCGGGGCCGCCGTCCGGGATCCGCCCCGGTCGGCCCTGGACGGCACGGACCGCGGCGGGTCGGCCTGGCCGGCGCCGGCGCTCGGCGCGATCTGCGCGGCGCTCGCGTTGCCCGCGCGGCCGCCGGAAACGGCCGAGGCCAGCGCCCACACGCCCGCGGCGAGCACGGCCACGGCCACTCCCGAGGCGAGAACGACGGTACGGACACGGGTCTTCTTGGGGCGAGGCATGGCACGTCGGCCCACAGAGTTGCCCACAGAGAGTCCTTTGGTCGGGGACAGGTCCCCGGACGCCCGGCGTGATCCACCGCCGTCTTCGATTCGGCGCAGCCGGGCGACACCTCGTCCCCCGAATTCACGCGCCGCGCACGGGCCGGCCCACCGGGAAATGGCTCCCGGGACCCCCGTCGCACGCCCCCGATAAGGGCGCCTACCGCATCATCGCGGTCATCGGCGTCCGGTCGGTGCGGCTCGGCTTCTGTTCACTTGAGAAATCGAACCCGTTGGTCATGAGCCGCACACAAGTCCCAGACCGTACGTCGAATTCCGCGTAGATCAAGACGTGCGGCGGGAGTTTGTGGGGTTTGTCACCCCGATTTTTGCGGTGCGGAGTCGATCATGTGCAATGGGTGATTCCCCATGAAGATCGTCTTTACCCGCCTCGCGGGGCCGATCTCGGATCCGTAAATCCCGTCGAAGTGATCATTTTCTGGGAAATGCCGACGGGCGCCCCGCGGGATGCCGTCGCATCCGCGGGACGCCCGCCGAGGGTGTCCTGAACCGTCCTCGCCCGTCAGGCCGGACCGGTCGCCGCCCTGGTCAGCCGACCAGCGGCAGCCCCGGGGTGCCGCCGAGGATCGCGCCGACCGACGGCGCGGCCGGCCCGGCGACCTGGCCGGGCATCCCGGTGACGGTGGACGACAGATCGCCCGGCAGCAGGCTGCCCGGCTGCGGCGCGGACGCGATCCGCTTCCCGCTCTTCTCGCCGCTCTTCGTCCCGGCCTTCTTGTCGGTCGTCTTGTCGGCCTTGTCGGTCTTCTTGTCGGCCTTGTCGGTCTTCTTGTCGACCTTGTCAGTCTTCTTGTCGGCCTTGTCGGTCTTGTCGGTCTTCGGGAGGACGCCGGCGGCGGGCCGGGGCGCGCCGGCCGCCGGGGCGCCCTGCTGCGCGGCCGGGGCCTTCGCCTTCGGCGCCCCCGCGGCCGGGGCCTTCGGGGCCCCCGCGGCCGGAGCCTTCGGCGCGGTGGCGTCGCCCTGCGGCAGGCCCTGCGGGGCGCCCGCCAGCGGCACGTCCGGCCGCGACCCCGAGCCGGGCAGGCCCGGGACCTCGAACGCCTGCATGCCGGGAAGCGCGCCCAGTTGGGCCAGGCTGATCAGGTCGCGGAGCGACCGCTCGGCCCGGTTGGAGAGCAGGCCCTCGCGGTCCGGCTCGGGCGCGCGCCGCTCGCCCGCCTTGGCGCGGGTCGGCTTCCCGACGCCGGCCCCGTTGGCGCGGACGGCGGCGGGGCAGCGGGCGACGGCGTAGTCGCGGGTGAGCCCGTTCGGCTCGGTGACGGCGGCGCCGACGACGGTGAGCGCACCGGTGGCGTCGCGGACCTGCTTGTTCAGGGTGAGGGTGCGGCCCTTGGGGGCCGGGACGCGCAGGTTCTGCGCCGGGCGCGCCGGCACCTTGGCCAGCGCCCCGTCCAGCGCGGCGTCCGGGTCGATGTAGGTGAACCCGCGCACCATGCCGTCCAGGCCCTTCTCGCAGCCCGCGGTCATGCCGGTGAAGCGCATCTCGCCGTGCGAGGTCCGGAGCGTGCCGGGGCCCAGGCGGGACGTGGCGCCGCTCGGGTTCACCGAGGCCAGGCCGGGCTTGGCGGTGAGCACGTCGTTGGCGGCGGTGGCCGGGATCCGCACCAGCGGGTGGGCGGCGTCGGCGACCTGCGCGGGCGTGGTGCCCCCGACGGTGTCCTTGGACAGGTAGGCCAGCGGGCCGGTCTCGGCGGCGGCCGGGACGGCGGCCGTGGCCGCGGTACCGGCCGCGACCGCGACGGCCAGCGGAGCGATCACGGACATTCTCCGCAGAACGGCCAGTGAACGGTTCATGTTTCCCCCCGGGGAATTCCTGATTGGGCTGCGCGTCGAGCGGGGACATTAGTACAACCCCGCGAGCGGCACCTGGAATTGTGCAAGGAAATGGCGAACCGAAAGGACGATCTACGAAAGCGCGACCATCGAATTACTGGCGGATCCGCCACTATTCCGGCACTATTCCGGGCGAAAGCGAACGTCCGGCCGGTCGCGATGACCGGCCGGACGCAGACCTGCCGCACGTACCCCCGCGGCCCCTGGGCGGACCCCTGAGCGGCCCCCTGGGACGGCCCCTGAGACACCCCTTGGACAACTCCCGGGAGGGGGGCCGGGGGCCGCCACGGCGTGTCAGCCGGAGGCGCTGCCGAGGGCGATGGCCTGGTCGACCTCCTGCTTGCGCGCGGCCAGCTCCTCGGCGTGCCTCTCCTCGTCGACCTTCTCCGCGATCTCCTCGTCCTGCCGCATCAGGGCCTCGAGGTCGGACTTGGCGTTCTCCAGGACGCCCATGTCGTCGTAGGCCGCCTGCACCTTCTCGCCCCACAGCCCGACATCGCGCACGCACGGGACGATCCGGCTGAACAACAGCGACTGGTAGAGCGTGTACATATCGGAGTTGTCGACGTACTCCATGCATTCGGCGACCGGCATGTCGAGCGTCTCGAAGATCTCGCGGCCCTTGAAACGGTCCCGCATCAGGTAGCAGCCCTCGACGACGAACTCCTCGCGCTCCGCCCGCTCCTTGTCGGTCAGTTCCGCGTAGTAGTCCTTGAGCGCCAGCCGCCCGAACGCGACGTGCCGCGCCTCGTCCTGCATGACGTACGCGAGCAGCTGCTTGACCAGCGGGTTGGTCGACATGTCGCGGTAGAGCCCGAACGCGGCCAGGGCCAGCCCCTCGATGAGCACCTGCATGCCGAGGTAGGGCAGGTCCCAGCGGCTGTCCTCCAGCGACTCGGCCAGCAGCTTGGCCAGGTCCTGGTTGATCGGGTAGTACATCCCGATCTTCTCGTGCACGAACCGGGTGTAGAGCTCGACGTGCCGCGCCTCGTCCATCGTCTGGGTGGCGGCGTAGAACTTGGAGTCCAGGTCGGGCACCGACTGCACGATCCGCGCCGAGACGTTCAGGGCGCCCTGCTCACCGTGCAGGAACTGGCTGAACAGCCACGCGCCCTGGTGGCGGCCGAACTCATCGCGCTCCTTCTGCGGCATCTTCTCCCAGATGTCCGAGCCGAAGAGGGGGTTGAAGTTCTCCGGCAGCCCGGCGACGTTGACCGGGTCGACCTCGAGGTCCCAGTCGATGCGTTTCTGGGCGTCCCACTGCTTGTCCTTGCCCTTCTGGTACAGGCTCAGCAACCGGTCGCGCCCGCCGTCGTACTCCCAGGTGAAGCGGGCGTCGCCGGCCATGGGGACGTTCCAGGTGTCATGGGGGACGGGGCTGGTGTAGAGGTCGTGGGAACTCACGGGGAAGCCTCCTCGAAGCGTCGGCGCAGCATCGCGCCGGGTGGGTGAACCGCCCACGGCTTTACATCCCTTCGTAACATGTAAAGCGCGCGTTGGCCATACCCGCGTGCCGACCCATCCTCCGCGCGGGCACGGGACCGTACGATCGGACGATGCGACGCCCTCACGCCGCCGCACTCGCCACCGCGGCGACCGCCCTCGCGCTCCTCACCGCGACCGGATGCTCCGCGCTCCCCGGCGGATCCGGCGACGGTGACGGCAACGGGAGCGGGAGCGGGAGCGGCGACGGCGCCACGGCGGGACGCCGCGCGGCCCCGGCGCCGCGAGCGAGCGTCCCCGCCGACGGGCGGCAGCCGATGCCGAGCACGGGCTGCCGCGCCGGGCAGTCCCCTCCCGCCACCGGGCGGCACGGCTTCGCAGGCCGCTCCTACCTGCTCAAACGCCCCAACGGCGATCCCCGCAGGCCCGCCCCGCTGATCCTCGACCTGCACGGCCTCCACTCCAGCGGCTTCCAGCAGGCCCTCTACAGCCAGATGGCCAACGTCGGATCGGCGCGCGGCTTCATCGTGGTCGAGCCCGACAGCGCCCCCGGCCGGGAGGGCTGGAAGCTGCCCGGGATGCCCGGCGGCTCGGCGGACGTCGCGTACATGGGCCGGCTCCTCGACCACCTGGAGAGCACGCTGTGCGTCGACCGCGCGCACGAGTTCGCGACCGGGTTCTCCAACGGCGCGGGCCTGGCGACCGCGATGATCTGCGGCCTGGACGGGCGGCTCGCGGGCGTCGCGCCGATCGCCGGCTTCAACCTGGCCAGGCCGTGCGCGGGCGCCCGCCCGACGACGATCGTGGCCTTCCACGGCACCGCCGACCGGATCATCCCGTACCGGGGCGGCGAGCCGTTCGGCGGCGACCGGACCCGGATCCCCCCGTGGATGCGCCCGTCCGACGGCGCCTTCGGGCTGCCCTCCGTGCGCGCCGCCGCCGACGGGTGGGCGCGCGCCTTCGGCTGCCGAACGGGCGGCGTGCGCAACGTCCAGACCGGCGGCGAGATCGGCCGGCTGGGCTACGCGGGCTGCAGGGGCGGCGCCCGGGTCGACCTCTACACGGTGTCGGGCGGCGGCCACACGTGGCCCGGCGGCATGCCGATCGGCATGGGGGTGACCACGACCCGGCTCAACGCCACGGCGACCATCCTGGACGCCTTCGCCCGCACCTGACGTGACCGTCAGCGGGACTGGAGGGCGTCCAGGGCGACGGCCTGAGCGATGACCAGGCGGCGGTCGAGGTCCGGTTCCTTGATGTCGACGACGTACCGGTCGCGGAGGGAGAACTTCTTCTCGATCGAGAACGCGAGCCGGCCGTCCGCGTAGAAGTCGAAGTGGTACGGCCACGCGAGCGGCAGGCCGTCCACGTACGGGATGAACTCCCACACCCGCCGCAGCACCGCGAGCGCCTTGTTCCGCTCGCCGCCGGTGATCGCGGGCCGTCCCGGCTGCTCCAGATGCCAGGTGGAGGAGAGCAGGGAGCGTTTGAAGTCCTTGCGGAAGAGCCCGATGGGCCGTCCGGCCTCGTCGGTGACGTCGTAGGTCGCGGCCAGGTCGATCCGCTGGCGGGCCTTGAAGCCGAGGATCGGGCGGGTCTTCCCGCTGTCGGCGTACAGGGTGACCTGCTCCTTGAACGCCAGCCGCTTCTGCTGCGCGAACGCGACGAGACCGCCATCCCCGCCGCCGGGCGCCTCGGTGCGCACCTCATACTGGTTGACCATCAGGCGCAGCCGCTGCCGTACGAGGAAGCGGTCGTGCTCCTGGATCTCCTGGACCTCCATCGCGCCCCCCGTTCCGCTCGCCTGACGAAACCCATATCCAGCGTAAGGCGGGAACGCGATAGTGGGGAATGACGTCAAAAATCCCGTTGCCGCTCGCCCCGCCGCGGCGGCCCCACCGAACGGCAAGGAGCCCTGGAACCACCCATGAACAACCCCGGCTACGGCCCGCAGTACGCCCCGCACGGACCGGGACACTGGTCACCGTCCAATGTCGGCGACCAGCTGACGCAGCAGCCCTTCTCCGCCGTCGCCCCCGCCCTGCGGGTGATCCTCACCGGCGCCGCCGACGGGCTGGGCACCGACAAGCTCGCGTACTCGATCAACCCCATGCTCACCGCGGTCATCTCCTACCGGACGCGGCAGGACAACTTCGAGTCGCTGATCCTGGACGAGCGGCACGCGCAGGCGTGGGGGATGAGCAGGCAGGACATCTGGTACACGGCGCTGCGGAACATGGCGGGCGACCGGGTGGACGTGCAGAACTTCCCGGCCCAGACCGACGCCGACACCGCGATCAACGTCGTCCGCGGCGTCGACTGGCCGGCGGCGCCGCAGCTGATGCGGCTGCCCGAGGTCGCGCGGGACCCCATGCCGTACGGGGCCGTCGCGGTGCTGCCGGACACCAACATGATGCTGTTCTTCGTGTTGCGCAGCCAGCGTTCGCGGAAGCTGCTCCCCTTCATCTACGACGTCTTCCGGAACCTGTCGCGCGACCACCACCCCGTCACCGACCAGATCATCTGGTACCGGGCGGGCAAGGTCGTGGCGATGCCCGCCCGTCCCGACCCGTCGGGCCAGGGCGTGCAGATCATGCGCGACGACGAGTTCAACCACGTGCTGGAGAACGAGCTCCCCCGCTGAGCCGCCGAGCCCTCGTCGCCAAGGGCACAGAGCGCGGAACACGACGCGCACGGACGCGGGATGCGGGGTGCGGTCAGCCGTTGTTGATGTGGGCGGCGAGGTAGCCGTGGATCAGGCGTTCCGCTTCGGCGATGATCTCCGGGTCGCCGCCCGGGGCACGGCGGAAGGCCAGCTTGAGGACCGCGTCCCCGGCCTCGACCGCGATCGCCAGCGCCCGGGCCAGCTCGGGCGTGTCGGCGATCTCGAAGTTCTCCACGATCATCCGCCGCAGCCGCTCGGCGACCACCGAGTTGTTGTCGCTGTCGGAGTCGAGCAGGTTGATGTCGGCGACGTCGCCGAAGCGCAGCTCGCGGAAGCCGGGGACGGTGCGGTGCATGTCGACGAAGATGTCGATGATCGCGCCGACCGTGTCCGTCCAGTGCGCGAAGCCGCCCTCGGCCAGCCGCCGCGAGATCCGCCGCCCGAACTGCTCCAGGTTGCGCAGCGCCAGCGCCTGGGCCACCGCCCGCTTGTCGGGGAAGAACTGGTAGACCGAGCCGATCGCCACCTCGGCGCGCTGCGCGATGCGGGTGGTGGTGAGGCCGTCGTAGCCGTCCTCGTCGAGGATCTCCGCGCACGCGTCGAGCATCCGCTGGACGCGTTCGGCGCTGCGGCGCTGGGCGGGGCGGCGGCGGAGCGGGGTACGGATCTCGGTCACGCCCCCATTGTCACCTCTCCCCGGCCTGGCACGACACGATCGCCATCTCTGCCACCCTCGTCAAACTTCTGCCTGGCGACGGCCTCGGCGGGACGGGACAACAAGCAAACTTCTCGTAATGAGCTTTCTTTTAGTTAGCTCATACCCTATCGTCGTGCCCGATGACCGGGAGGGAAGGACGGGTATGAGCCGAGTCGCACTGATCACGGGGGCCGGCCGGGGCATCGGCGCCGCGACGGCCCGGGAGCTGGGCGGCCGCGGATTCCAGGTGATCGTCAACTATGTCCGCGATGCCGCCTCGGCGGGCGCCGTGGTCAAGGACGTCGAGGCCGCGGGCGGCACGGCGCGGGCCGTACAGGCGGACGTGTTCGATCCCGAGCAGAGCGCGACGCTGGTGGACGCCTGCCCGCACATCGACGCGCTCGTCTGCAACGCCAACCGGCAGCCTCCCTTCGGCACGCTGGAGGACATGACCTGGGAGGCGTTCCACGGCAAGCTGAGCGACGAACTGGCCGGCGCGTTCCATGTCACCCGGTCGGTGCTGCCGCGGATGCGGGAGCGGCGCGCGGGGACGATCGTCTACGTCTCCAGCCTCAGCGCCGAGCTGACCAGGCCGGGCGCCATCGCCCACTCCTCCGCCAAGGCCGCCCTGAACGCGTTCGCGCGGCACGTGGCACTGGAGGCGGCGCCGTACGGCATCACCGTCAACACCATCTCGCCCGGCACCGTCGCCACCGACGCGACCGCCGGCGCGCTCACGCCCGAGGCGCGGGCCGCCATCGCCGCGAGCTCCGTCCTGGGGCGCGTCATGGAGCCGCAGGACGTCGCCAGGGCGATCGCCGCCACCGTGGAGGGCGGTCTCGACGGCGGCGCCTTCGCGGGCATCACCGGGGCCCGCATCCCCGTCGACGGCGGCCTCGGCGTCCTGAAAGGCCCGTCCTGAACGGCACGTCCTGAACGAGCGGCGCCGCCCGATCGGCGCGGCCCGTCCCGTCCGGTGACCTGAAGCCGACCACCGGACGGGACGGGGTGGAACTCAGGCCCCCAGGCGGGCGCGGAGGCCGTCGAGGACCTTCTGCGCGCTCTCGGGCGGCAGCGCCGCCACGGCCTCCACGATCGCCTCCGGCGACAGCCCGTCCAGCACGCCCTGCGCGAGCGCCTGCTGGTCACCGGCCGGAGTCTGCGCCGCCAGCGCCGCCACCGCCGCCTTGACCTGCTGCACGCTGGAGTAGGTGTCGCGCACGATGTTGACGTGCCGCCACGTCGGGTTGTCGGCGGCGGACCCGGACGGCGCGGGCGCGGTGTCGGTGTTCCACACGATGTCGCGGATCTTCTGCAGGTCCTCGTTGGACAGCGGCATGTCGTCCTCCTGGTAGTCCGGGCGTCCGTACCCGGCGATCGCTGATGACGAGCGGACCCGGCGCAGGCACTGGTCGCTCGTGTTGCCCTCGATGGTCTGCACCCGTCCCCCGCCGAGCGCCTTCTCCACCACGCCCACGTGGTCGATGGCGCCGACGGAGTTGGACTCGCCCCAGTCGAAGAACACGATGTCGCCCGGCCGCGCCTTGTTGACGTTGGCGGTGGTGCCGGTGAACCAGCGGTCCGCCTTCTGGAAGTCCTGCGCGTGCCAGACGGTGTAGGCCCGGTCCCCGCCCAGCAGCACGGCCCCGGCGTTGCCGGAGCGCCGCGCCCAGTACGTGACGGCCATGTCGCACCAGGCGGCCCGCAGGAACTCGTCGCCGTGGCGCGAGGCGTAGTCGCGGGTGATGGTGTTGGGACGCCCCGACATGCCCAGGGACTTGCGGGCCTCGGCGAGCATCCCCGCCGCCGAGCCCATCAGGCGCCCTCCCCGCGGAACACCCCGTCGGGGTCGGGCTCCCCGTACAGTTCGCGCAGGATCTGCTCCTCGTCGGGCTCGGTGGCCCTGTGCACGCTCGGGTGCCGGTCCACGTCGCGCTCGACCAGCGCGGCCTCGTCGTTCTCGCTCATCGTCTTCCACATCCCAGATCGCTCGGACTCGTGTCTTCGTCGTCCCTCGCCGTCGCCCATCGCGACTATCCCGTCGCTTCGGGCGTCCCCGCGGGGACGTACGGTCGGCTCATCTGCCGTTCACCTGGACGTTCTCCAGAAAACCCTCTCAACCACGCTCAACCACGACAAATCACCTTTCACGCGCACGCCTGAGCCGCCGACCGGAAACGAACCGATCGGCCCGAGACCCCGACACCCTGCCGGCCGTCACCACGGCCGGCAGGCCGGCCCGGCACAACGCGGACGGCCGGCGGCCGGGGTTCCCTCCCGACGCCGGCCGGCCGCGCCCGTCCCGCTAGCGGTCCTGGCGGACGGTGAGGCGGCCGGACACCGCGCGCGGCACCGGACGGCCGTCGGGGGAGCCGGCCGGGTAGACCGCGATCGCGGCGTACACGTGCTGCCCCTTCGTCAGCCCTTTACTCATCGAGCCGGTGACGATCTGCGCCCCCTTGGTCGCGGGGTGGTCGGCGTGGATCTCGTCCCACCGGGCGCTGCTGCGGCCGTCCTTCCAGTCGTGCACCTCGTACCGCAGCTGGTACTCGTCGCCCGGCGCCAGGCCGTCCACGCGCACGGACACGGTGAGGTCGGCCCACGAGCTCTGCGGCGCGACGTAGCCGGGGAAGTCGCCGTCCCCGTGCGCGCCCGCCGGGTCGGCGTACTCGGCGTCCCAGCTGATCGGGACGAACTCGCCCCACTTCAGCTCCTGGGCCCGCGTCTTACCGAGGCTGGTGCGGATCGGCATGTCATCCTCCTCGCCGGTCCCGAGGGCCAGCGCCCTCAGATCGTTCAGGGTCTTGCGGTAGGCGTTGGCGTCGCAGCGGCCGGAGATGCCCGGCACGGTCGCGCTGCTGGTGAACTGCAGGACGCTGATCGGCTCGCCGCCGAAGGAGTTCCACCACGCGTCGGGGACCTTCTTGTACAGCGACGACGGCGATCCGGTGCCCTCCACGTAGTGGCTCTGCCAGATCGTGTCGAAGAACGACAGGTCGGGGCGGCCCTGCTGGTCCCAGTACCAGCGCGGGAAGTAGCCGATCACGGGGTGGCCGCCGGTGCGGTCCTTGAACTCGTCGACCCAGTCGCGGGCGGTGGCCGCGTTCGCCCCGGACGCCTCCACGTCCAGAGCCACCGCGAAGTCGCCGAGGTCGCCCGCCTTCGACAGGAAGTGGCGGGCCTGGGCCGCTCCGTTGCCGCCGTGCAGGAAGTGGTACGCGCCGGGCAGGAAGTCGTCGCCGAGCGACAGCATCCCGGACCGGTTGTGGGACCAGGTTGGGTTGGTGTAGTCGGTGTCCTCGGTCACCTTGCTGAAGGCGAACCGGATCCCGGAGGCGTGCACCTTCGACCAGGACGGGTTCCCCTGATATGAGGCAACGTCCACGCCGTACAGCGGCATAGCGGCCCTCCCTCGTGTCGGCGATCGCTGTGCGTGCGGGCAGCGCCACGATAGAGAGAACCAAGGTGATCAGGGGGAGAAAAGGGAAAGGTCACACCTTGTGTGCAGTATGGGCTCACGGTGGGGACACCCCCCGGACAGGCTGAAATGACCCCAGGTCAGAGGGCCTGGCGACGGCCCGCCGGCGACCGCTGGAGGGCCCGAGGACGGCCTGCCGGCGGCCGTTGGAGGGCCCGGGGACGGCCTGCGGCGGCGCCTCAGGAGGTGGGCCGGGCGCTGAGCCCGGCGCAGCCGCGCAGCGACGCCCACCGCTTCTGCCCGGCAGCCGCGGCGGAGCCGGTGAGCAGCCGGGGAAGGCCGCCGGAGATCCGGGCGGGCTTCCACTTGTCGGCGGTGACCTTGCCGTTCTCCACCCGCAGGACCAGGACGCCCGATTCGGCCGTCGGCCCGTTGGCGGAGTAGAAGACGAAGTTGCCCAGCCCGTAGTGGACGTAGGCGCCCTGCATGTAGCCGCCGCCCTGCAAGACGTGCGCGTGGCCGCCGACGATCGCGTCCGCGCCCGCCTCGGCGAGCCGCTGCGCCAGCTCCTTCTGCCGGGGCAGCGGGCAGGTCGCCATCTCCTGCCCCCAGTGCAGGTGGACGACGACGACGTCGGAGCCCTTGCTCGCGTCCCGGACGGCCTGCACCATCCGGTCGACGTTCTTGGCCGAGGCCAGCCCGCCCTTGGTGTCGGTCGCCGTCCACGCCGGGATCAGGTGGTCGTCCAGGACCTGGGTGGCGCCCACGATCGCGACCCGGTTGCCCTTCAGGGTGACCCGGTGCGCCCGGTAGGCCTCCTCGGCGTTGCGGCCGATGCCCACGGTCGGGAACCCGGTCGCCTTGATGGCCTTGAGCGAGTCGCGGAGGCCGGAGTCCATGTAGTCCATGCCGTGGTTGTTGGCCATCGACGTGACGTCCACCCCGGCGGCCTTCAGCGCCTTGAACGCCGACGGCGGCGCGCGGAAGGTGAACTCCTTGCCGGGCGCCTTCGTGCCGCCGGTGGTGATGGCGGTCTCCAGGTTGACCATGGCCAGGTCGGCGGCCTTGAGCGTGCCGGCGATGGGGCCGAGCGCGGTGGCGGGGGAGGCGAGGCGGGGCCGCAGGATGCCCTCGAAGTGCACGTCGCCGCCGAACGCCAGGGTGATCGGCTGCTTGGCGGCCGGCGCCCCGGATCCGGCGGGCGTGCCGCCGCTCTGGCCGGCGCCGCCTGGACTGGCCGTGCCGGTCGCGCCCCGGGCCTTCGGCGCGCCGGAGTCACCGCCGCACGCGCCGGCGGCCAGCGCCATGGCGACCGCTCCGCCCAGCGCCGTCGCGACGATCGTTTTCCTGCGCATCCCGAGTCCCCCTCGTCATCGCTCGGGACAGCATGCCACGTCACGCGGGCCCGTCCGGGCGCCGCCGCAGGTCATCACGGTGAGTGAGCGGATCCGTACGCGCTCTGGATCCACGTGAAACATCACGGTCCGCCCGAACGCCCGCTCAGGACGGGCCTGGGCGGACGTCCGCGCAGGTGCGCAGCGACTCCCACCGGGTGCGGGCGGCCTGCGCCTCGGCGCCCGACAGTGGCCGCGGGATCCCGCCGGTGATCACGGCGGGTGCCCAGTCGGCCTTGGCGACCCGGCTCGCGCCCGGCCCGCCCGCCTTCGCGCCCCGCGCCTTCGCTTCGCCCGGGTCGCCGGGTTCGGGGTCGAAGGTCAGCGTGAGCACGCCGCTCTGCGCCGTCCGGCCGCTGGAGTTGTAGAAGACGAAGTTGCCGAGCCCGTAGTGGACGTAGGAGTTCCGGAGGTAGCCGCCCGCCTGGAGGACGTGCGCGTGGCTGCCCACGACGGCGTCGGCGCCCGCGTCCGCGAGCTGCGCGGCGAGCTGCCGCTGGACGGGGGTGGCGCAGGAGTTCAGCTCCTGTCCCCAGTGCAGGTTGACGATCACCACGTCGGCGTCCTTGCGCGCCGCCAGGACGGCCTGGACGAGCCGCGGCACATTCTTGGCCGAGGCCAGCCCGGCCTTGGTGTCGGTGGCGCTCCACGCCTGGATCAGGTTGTCGTCCAGGACCTGGGTGGCGCCGATGACCGCGACCTTGGCGCCCTTCACCGTGACCGTGTACGGCCTGTACGCCTCCGCGGCGTTGCGGCCGATCCCGACCAGCGGCATTCCGGCCTGGCGTCCGGCGGCCAGGGAGTCGTTCAGGCCCGTCTCGCCGAAGTCCATGCCGTGGTTGTTGGCCATCGTGGCGATGTCCACGCCGGCGGAGCGTAGGGCGCGGAAGGCGGTCGGCGGCGCCCTGAACGCGAACTGCTTGGGCGCCTGCGTGCCCCCCGTCGTGACCGCCGTCTCCAGGTTGACCATGGCCAGGTCGGCGCGTTTGAGCTGGTCGGCCACGGGTCCGAGGGCGGTGTCGGGGGCGGAGTCGAGCCGGGCCCGCAGCATGCCCTCGAAGTGGACGTCGCCGCCGAAGGCGACGGTGAAGGGGCGCTTGGGGCCCGAGCCGCCCCGGCCTCCGCCTCCGCCCCCGCCGCCGCCGGAGCCGCCGTCGGCGGCCAAGGTGACGGCGACGCCGCCCGCGGCCAGCGCCGTTCCGGTGATGACGGCCAGGACCCCCGCCATGACGGCCGAGCGTCCCTTGCGTCGACGCCGCTCCCGCATCGCGGCCTCCCAGTGTCCGGACCGGCGTGGGGCCGGTCTGCGAGCGTCCTCCACTTGGATGCCGTGCATCGCAGGGAAGTTCAAACCACCAGGAACCGCCCCATGGCCTGAACAGGCCCGGGTCGTCCCTTACCGACCTGGGGTCTCCCCCATATGTCGCATTGGCCACTCTCGTCCCAACAGAAGGGCCGCCTTTATGTGCGGGGTCATGTCAATGCTCCATCGCGACATGCAAGGCTTGGACACCTCCAGAAAGCGCGCCATTATTAGTACGGTCTCGGTCACAAGGAGTGTCTCGATGGGCAGCCGCACGGCCTACCGCACCTGTCCCCTCTGCGAAGCCCTCTGCGGCCTGGAACTCACCCTGGACGAATCCGGAACGGTCACCGGTGTGCGCGGCGACCGCGACGACCCGTTGAGCAAGGGGTACATCTGCCCCAAGGGCGCCACCCTGGGGCGGCTCGACGCCGACCCCGACCGCCTGGACATGCCGCTGCTCCGCCGCCCCGACGGCAGCCACGCCCCCGCGCCCGGCTGGGACGAGGCGTTCGAGGTCGTACGGCACGGCATCAGAGAGGTCGCCGAGAAGTACGGCAAGGATTCGGTCGCCGTCTACATCGGCAACCCCACCGCGCACTCCATCGCGGGCCCGCTCTACGGCGCGGCCATCATCAAGGCCCTCGGCACCCGCAACGTCTACACCGCCAGCACCGCCGACCAGATGCCCAAGCACGTGAGCTCCGGCCACATGTTCGGCGACCCGCTGGCCATCCCGGTGCCCGACCTCGACCGCACCGGCCATCTGCTGATGCTCGGCGCCAACCCGCTGGAGTCCAACGGCAGCCTGTGCTCGGCGCCCGACTTCCCCGGGCGGCTCAAGGCCATCCGGGCGCGCGGCGGGAAGGTCACCGTCGTCGACCCGCGCCGCACCCGCACCGCCGCGCTCGCCGACGAGCACGTCTTCATCCGGCCGGGCACCGACGCGTACCTGCTGATGGCGCTGGTCCGCACGCTGTTCGCCGAGGATCTGGCGGAGGTGCCCGCGCACCTCGCCGGGCGCGTCAACGGGCTGGACGACCTGCGCGCCCTCGCCGTCGACTTCACCCCCGAGCGCGTCGCGCCCGCCACCGGCGTCCCCGCCGCCGTGATCCGCCGCATGGCACGCGAGCTGGCCGCCGCGGAGCGGGCCGCCGTGTACGGCCGGATCGGCACCTGCACCCAGGCGTACGGCACGCTCAACAGCTGGCTGGTCGACGTCCTCAACGTCCTGACCGGCAACCTCGACCGCGAGGGCGGCGCGATGTTCCCGCGCGCCGCGCACGTGCCCGCCTACCGGCGCCGCCGCCCGTTCACCACCGGCCGGTGGCGCAGCCGCGTGCGCGGCCTGCCGGAGGTCAACGGGGAGCTGCCGGTCGCCACGCTGGCCGACGAGATCGAGACCCCGGGGGAGGGCCGGATCCGGGCGCTGATCACCATCGGCGGCAACCCGGTGCTGTCGGCGCCGAACGGGACCAGGCTCGACGCGGCGCTGGCCGGCCTGGAGTTCATGGTCAGCGTCGACCCGTACCTCAACGAGACCACCCGGCACGCCGACGTGGTGCTGCCGCCGCCGCGGCCCGTCCAGACCCCGCACTACGACGTGGCGCTGCTCCCCCTGGCGGTCCGCGACTACGTGCGCTTCTCGCCGGCGGCGGTGCCGCTGGCCGCGGGCCGTCCGGCCGAGTCGGAGATCCTCGCCCGGCTGGCGGTGCTCGCCTCCGGTCTGGACGGCGACCCGGCCGCGCTCGACGAGATGGTCATCGCCTCGACGCTGGGCAAGGCCGTGGCGGCGCCCGGTTCCCCGGTGCACGGTCGCGAGCCCGACGACCTGCGCAAGATGCTGACCGACGACGGCCCCGCGAGCCCGACCGAGCAGCGCCTGGACATGATGCTGAGGCTGGGCCCGTACGGTGACGGCTTCGGCGCCGACCCGGAGGGGCTCACCCTGGCCCGCCTCCGCGACGAGCATCCGCACGGCCTCGACCTGGGCGCGCTCAAGCCCCGCCTGGACGAGGTGCTGTGCACGGCGTCCGGGCACATCGAGCTGTGCCCGCCGTCGTTCGCCGCCGACGCCGCCCGGCTGCGCGCCGCGCTGGACGACGGCGACCGTGAACGCGACCCCGCGCAACTGCTCCTGATCGGGCGCCGTCATCTGCGGTCCAACAACAGCTGGCTGCACAACGTCCCCGAGCTGGTGCGCGGGTCCAACACGTGCACGCTGCAGCTCAACCCCGAGGACGCCGAGCGGCTCGGCATCGGCGGCGGGGACGTGGTGCGGGTGGTGTCGCGTTCGGGCTCGCTCGAAGCCGTCGCCGAGACGACCGACACCGTGATGGCGGGCGTGGTGAGCCTGCCGCACGGGTGGGGCCACGACCTGCCCGGCACCCGGACCGAGGTCGCGCGCCGGCACGCGGGCGTCAACGTCAACGCGGTCACCGACGAGACCGAGATCGACCCGCTGTCGGGGACGGCCGTCTTCAACGGCGTCCCGGTGACCCTGGAGCCGGTCCACGCCCCCGCGAGCCCGCGCACCGAGACGGCCACCGCGGGCTGACGGGGCGAGGTCGGCGGCGGGCGGCGGCGGCCAGCAGCGGGCGGCAGCCGGGAAGGCGCCGTACGCGGCTCCGACACGCCCGGACCGCCGCGGTGACGAGTGTCCCGCGGCGAATACCTGTCGGCCGGAACGCTGGTTTAGGTCGTGCTACCTATAGGTAGGTATCCACCACTGTGGGTGCCCGCCGCCGGCCCGGAGACCGCACAAGACGTCCCCCGGGTGGTGACACGTGAACACGGGGGCTAGTGTCGCAACGAGCGTCCCATTACGGCCGTCCCCATCGACACCGGACGCGCACCCGAGGAGGGACATGTACCGAAGGGCGAGCAGGATCTTCCGGCGCGGTCCCCGGCCGCAGGTGCGGCCGCATCCGGTGGACCTGGCCGAGGGCCTGGAGCACGCCCAGGGCCTGGACGGCGTCATCCGGACGCTCTCCACGGCCGTCCAGCGGGTGCTCCGCCCCGGCCCCGTCAAGGACGCGCTGCACGGTGTCCCGATCGGGCATCCCGCGCACCCGCCGCTGACCGACCTGCCGATGGGCGCCTGGATGTCGGTCGCGGTCCTCGACATGTTCCCCGGCACCCGCCGGGCGTCCCAGGCCCTGGTGGCCGCGGGCCTGGCGGGAGCCGTCCCGACCGCGCTCACCGGGATCGCCGACTGGTCGGCGCTGCACCGCCAGCAGCAGCGGGTCGGCCTCGTGCACGCGATGAGCACCGCGACCGCGAGCGTGCTGTACTCGGCGTCGTTCGTCGCCCGTTCCCGGGGCCGCGAGGGCGCGGGCCGCGCCCTCGGCTACGCGGGCCTCACCGCCCTGCTGGCGGGCGGCTACCTGGGCGGCCACCTGGCGTTCCGCCAGGCCGCGGGCGCCAGCCACGCCGACCAGGTCGCGCACCTGGTGCCGCTGGGCTGGCACGACCTGTGCGACTCCACCGAGCTGCCCGACGGCTGGCCCGTCCAGCGCCGACTCGGCTACATCAGCCTGTTCGTGCTCCGCGAGGGCGAGGAGATCCACGTCCTCACCGACCGCTGCAGCCACCTGTCCGGCCCGCTCCACCAGGGCCGGATCGTCACCGACGAGAACGCCGAGACGTGCGTGGTCTGCCCCTGGCACGGCAGCACGTTCCGCGTCCGGGACGGGTCGGTCGTGCACGGGCCCGCCACCGGCCGCCAGCCCTCGTTCGAGACCCGCGTCCTGGAGGACGGCACCGTCCAGGTGCGCCCCGTGGCCTGAGGCACCCCGGCGCTCAGCCGGAAGCCCTCAGCCGGGGGAGGCCATCGGCCGGGCTCGGCCAAGCGGGGAGGTTCTCAGTCGGGCTCGACTTCGGAACCTCGCGTGTGCGGGGCCGCCGCCTCCGTGTCGTCGCCGGAGACGTGCTCGTCGGAGATCGGGTACTCCACCAGCGCCAGCACCCGGCTGGCCATGAACCGTGCGGTGCGCACGGGCGACCCGGTACGGGTGACCTCGCTCACCTCCACCACGCCGCGGCGATTGGTGATCTCGACCCGGCGCCCCGCCCGGGTGGCGCCGACCTCGTAGGTGCGGGTGCCCTCGCCCCCGGCGTCGATGACGATCTCGACCCTGTCGCCCTTCATCCGCATACCCCTCCGGGTCCTCGAACGTATATTCGAGTTATACCCACCCAAATGGGTAGCGAACCCCCGAAATCGCTGGTCAGAACAGCAGCGTGTAGAGGGCGACGAGGCCCACCAGGACGATGAACGCGCGCAGCGCCATCGGCGGGATCCGCCGCCCGACCCGGGCCCCGGCCAGTCCGCCGATGGTCGCGCCCACCGCCACCAGCAGCACCGCGAGCCAGCTGATCCGGGTGTCGGAGAACAACCACATCGCGATGAACACCACCGCCGCCGAGCCGTTCACGATGGCCGCCAGCACGTTCTTGGCCGCGTTGACCCGCTGCAGCTCGTCGTCCAGGGCGATGCCCAGCAGGGCGATCAGCACGATGCCCTGCGCCGCCCCGAAGTAGCCGCCGTACACCCCGGCCAGCAGGACGCCCGCCCACAGCCACGGGCCACCGTGCGGGTGGTGGTTCTCCCGGCGGGACAGCAGCCACCGCTGCAGCCTCGGCTGGACGATCACCAGCACCAGCGCGATCGCGATCAGCGCGGGCACGATCACGTCGAACGCCCCGGCGGGCAGCCCCAGCAGCAGCGCCGCCCCGGCCAGCGCGCCCACCAGCGAGGCGCTGCCCAGCCGCAGCAGCCTCGGCTTCTGCCCCTTGAGCTCCTCGCGGTAACCGTAGGCGCCGGTGATCGAGCCGGGCACCAGCCCGATGTTGTTGGAGACGTTGGCGACGACCGGGGGGAAGCCGAGCGCCACCATCGTGGGGAACGTGATCAGGGAGCCGGACCCGACGACGGTGTTGATACCGCCCGCCGCGATCCCGGCCGCGAAGACCGCGGCCGCGTCAAGCACGTCCAAGAACCGACCATCCAAGCCTGCGACTCTGCCAATGACCAGACGATCGTAGGGAACCGCAGCTCAGCCCCCGACAGCGGGTCGGACCGGTCGAAAGCCGATTTCCCCAGCGAAACCCGACCAAATCCGGCGTTACCCGCCGGAACGCTGTGACCATGATCTCAGCCGAAAGGCCCCTGCGAGCCCCTCCGGCCGCACCCGCCCCCGGACGGTCAGCGAACGGCGCGCGGACGGTCAGCGGACGGCGCGCGGACGGCGCGCGGACCGTCAGCGGACGGCGCGCGCGTACCAGCGGCCGTCCTGGCGCTCGACGCCGAGAGGCAGCCCGAAGCACCGGCTCAGATGCTCCGCCGTGAACACCTCGTCGACCTTCCCCTGCGCGATGGCCTGCCCGCCGCGCAGCAGCAGCGCGTGGGTGAAACCGTCGGGGACCTCCTCCACGTGGTGCGTCACCATCACCATCGTGGGCGCGGCCGGGTCGTCGGCCAGGCGCGCGAGCCGGGCGACCAGGTCCTCCCGGCCGCCGAGGTCGAGACCGGCGGCGGGCTCGTCCAGCAGCAGCAGCTCGGGGTCGGGCATCAGGGCACGGGCGATCTGGACGCGCTTGCGCTCCCCCTCCGACAGCGTGTCGAACCGCCGCCGGATCAGGTGCGCGCAGCCCAGCGCCTCCAGCAGTTCGGCGGCGCGGCCGAGGTCGAGCGAGTCGTACTCCTCCTGCCAGCGGCCGAGGATGGCGTACGACGCCGTCAGCACCAGGTCGATGACGGTCTCCCCGGCCGGGACCTTCTCGGCCACCGCGGCACTGGCGATGCCGATGCGCGGGCGCAGCTCGAACACGTCGGTACGGCCCATCTCCTCGCCGAGGATGGCGGCCGAACCCACCGTCGGATGCATCAGCGCGCCGGCGACCTGCAGCAGCGTCGTCTTGCCCGCGCCGTTCGGGCCGACGATCACCCAACGCTCGTTCTCGTTCACCGTCCATGTGACCTCGCGCAGCAGGTCGGCGCCACCGCGCCTGACCCCCACCCCGCGAAGGTGCAGCACCTCACCGGCCATCGCGCGCCTTTGTCCCCAATCTCGCCCCGCCGGGGCATCCGTACTCAGGAAAGAACTTATGCGATTGCGAGCACTTATGGTGGTCTGCATGTGCGCTGGGGTTCGACAGGACGGGCCGGTCAACGACGCGGGCGACGCGGCGACCGCCCTGGTCGCGTGGGGCAACGCGTGGCTGACCGGACACGTCGGTCTTGACGAGGGCGTGGACGCGGTCGAGAAGGTCGCGGGGCCCCAGATCGTGAGCGGTCTCACCGCCGCGCCGGCGGGACCCGGCGGCGCGCCGCCACCCGGCGAGGTGCCGCTCCGCCGCGCCCTGGGCGACCTGCGGGTGAGCGGGCTGGCCGGGCTGCGGCTGGCGCTGCCCGCGCCCGGCGACCCGCTCGGCCTGACCGGGCCGCCCGAGTTCAACCGGGCGGCGATCGACGCCGAGGCCGCGGTCATCGCCGTGCTGCCCGGCCGCGCCGTCGGGCTGGTTCCCGGGGAGGACCGCCGCGGCTCCTCCTATGTCGGGGTGCGCTGGCAGGTCTGGGAGGGCGCGCCCGGCACGCCGGACGTGCCGCCGCTGCCCGACGCCGACCGGCAGCTGACGCTGGCCATGCGGGACGCCACCGAGGTGCTGCTGACCGTGGACGACGTGACCGGCGTCCCGCCGGAGATCGCCGACGCGCTGGCCGACCTGCGCGATCCCGACCGCGGCGACCACCCGCTCGCGCCGGGCTACCCGCAGCGCGCCCACCGGGTCGCCGCGCTGGCCGGACGGCTGGCGCTGGTGGTCGACCTGGCCCGGCGGCTGGACGCGCAGGGGCTCACCGCCGACCAGGTACGGCGGCGCGGGGATGCGCTGCGGATGCTCGACCGCGCGGTGCGGCGGGCCCGGGTGGCCGCGTGCAACAGCGCGTTCGATCCCGTGCCCTGATCACGGACGTTCAGCTCCGCGCCGACACGGGTTGGAGCGGTCCCGAACGTTTTACCCGGTTCGGTGACCACGGCGTTTCCAGGAGGCGCCGGGCATCTCCGGGCGAAAAACGCCGAACGGGGCGCCCCCGAACCCGCGGGCCGGGGACCCTGCGGTCCCGGCCTCGGATGCGAGGACGCCCCGTTCACGTGCGGACGTCGCGCGTTCGCCTCCGGGACGGATCGCCCCGGAAGGCGGCGTGTCAGGCGCGGACGACGAGCGTGTTGACGATCTTGTCGTGCCAGGTCTGCCTGCGCTCGTCCCAGAGCGGCCAGAGGTAGCCGATGGGCAGGCCACAGGCGATGGTGTCGACGATGTGGCAGATCCTGCGCAGGAACGCCATGCCGAAACCGATCGGCTGGCCGGTCTGGGCACCGACCACGCGGACGCCCATCTGGCGCTTGCCGATCGTCTGCCCGGTGGTGCCCTCCTGGTAGATCATCCAGATACTGGCCGCGAAGGCCAGCAGCCCGCCGATCGAGAGAAGCAGCAGGCCGAGGAGCGCCGCGCCGCCGTCACCCGAGCCGGCGAGCAGGAAGAACAGCAGGTAGAGCACGAACATCGGCCCGGCGATGATCACGTAGTCGATCAGGTAGGCGCCGACGCGCGAGCCCCACTCGGCGAGCTGGCCGGACCCGTAGTGGTGGTGGTGGACTTCCTGGTAGCCCGGCTGGGCCGGAGGCTGCTGGCCGTAGCCCGGCTGCGCCGGGGGCTGCTGGCCGTAACCAGGCTGGGCCGGGGGCTGCTGACCGTACCCCGGCTGCTGGCCGTAGCCCGGCTGCGCCGGGGGCTGCTGGCCATATCCGGGCTGCTGACCGTAGCCCGGCTGCTGGCCGTACGGGTCGTAGGGGTTACCCACACTTGCTCCTTATTGATTGACCCTGTGGTTATGTGACGCCCGCCGGACCCGGAGGGCTCCGCAAGTTTGACCGACGGAACTCGCGGCTTCAAACCCGCAGGAGACCGAGCCGGACAAGCTGCCACAGCTCCGACCCCAAGAGGGCGGTGCCGAGCACCCACGCGCGGGTGTTCGGCCGGAGTGCCCTCCACCGGTTCCCCGCCCCCAGCGGCGCGATCGCGAGCGCGACCGCCCCGGCGAAGGCCACCGGGTTCGCGAGCACGGCCTGGGCGGGTCGGCCCGAGCCGAGTTCGATGAACACGGTGGTGCCCCCGCACAGGGGGCAGGGGATCCCGGTGAACGCCCTGAGGGGGCAGAGCACGCCGGGGTCGTTGACACGATGGATCCATGCCGCGCCGATGGCCGCCGTGGCCATCGCAGCGACGCGCAGCACCACTCCCACAGGGCCGTGCCGCGCCGCGGTGAGGGTCCGGGCTAGCAGGCCGTCCAGCGCACCGCGTGGCGCACCGGTGGCCGATGCCCCGGGCACTCCCCCCAACGGATCCTCCGCCTCGATGACATGATTCGAGTGACCCGTATATCGGGTGCACCCCAAGGTGGGTCAAGTCCTGACGACCATCTGCGATCGGACCGTGACCTAGAGCGCGATCAACTCCACCTCAAGGGCAAGAGTAAGACAAAACACCACCAGGTGGGGCTGTCTTCATGGGCATCACCGGGCGGAGTGTAAGGCCGCCGGCGCGTCGCCGGTGAGGGTGGGCGAGAGCGCGTCCTGCGGGCCGCCGTCCATCGAGGACCATCGGTGACAGTGGTGCGGGAGGGCGCGAACGGCGCTGCCGCAAGGGGTGGAAAGAGCTGGGGCCAAGGCGCGAGATGGGGCGTTGGGGGCCAGTGTGGCGTGCGAGGTAGCCGTGGGTGAAGACGCCCGATGAGACAGGGGCGCCGCGGCTATGAAACTGATCACCCGTCACCGCGTGCACCGTTCGGACGGCGGACGGGGGGCGCCCCGGCACACGGAGCGGCCTGGCACGAGGCGCCTCGAGCGCGGCGCCGTACAAGGAGTGCGGGACGAGGCAGGCGCGGCGCGGTACAGGTGGGGGCGCGGTACAGGCGGCGCGGCCCGCTGAGGGCAGGCGTGGTGCGGCGGCGTGGTGGCCCGGCGGCGTGGCCCCGGCGGTGTGGTGGCCCCGGCGGTGTGGTGGCCCGGCGGTGTGGTGGCCCGGCGGCGTGCCGTGCGGTACGGGCCGGGCTCGGGATCAGGTGTGGGTCTGGGCCGCGGCGCCGACGACGAAGGGAGGACCGGCCTCGGTGAGATGCTCGGGCTCGACCACGTCGGCGATCACACCGGTGATGTTGTCCGGGCCGCCGCCGTCGCGGGCCAGCTCGATGAGCCGCTCGATGGCGCGCTGCGGATCGGCCTCGGCGACCAGCACCTCGTAGATCGTCTGCGCGTCCACCACGCCGCTCAGCCCGTCCGAGCAGAGCAGGTAGCGGTCGCCCAGCCGGCCCTCGCGCAGCCGCAGGTCGGGCTCGCGGTCCTCGCGGCCGTCCAGCACCCGGTAGAGGACGTGCGACAGCCGCGACGCCTCGCCTGGGTCGGGGGCGGGGCCGCCGCCGGCCTGCTCGGCCTCCTGCTTGAGCAGCTCGTCCATCGTGTGGTCCTGGGTGATCTGGAACAGCTCACCGTCGCGGAGGAGATAGCCGCGGGAGTCGCCGATGTGGGCGAGCGCGACCGCCGGGCCGGACCAGAGCATGGCGGTGAGCGTGGTGCCCATCCGGCTCAGGTCGGGCCGCTCCTCGCGCGCGATCCGCAGCTTCTCGTTGGCCTCCGCGACCGCCCGTCCCAGGGCCTCCACCAGATCGTCGTACGGGGCGTCGGCGTCCAGCGAGCGCAGCGAGCCGATGACGGTGGAGCTGGCGACCTCGCCGCCCGCGTACCCGCCCATGCCGTCGGCGACCGCGATCAACCGCGCACCGGCATAACCCGAGTCCTCGTTGTTCTCGCGGTTGCACCCGATGTCACTGCCTGCTGCGTATCTGATTGCTACGTTCATACCGATTTCGATGACGATCCTGTCAGAGGAGTTGTATCACTCGCCGGCCAGTCCATGGCGGACGGCGAACAGCGCCGCCTGCGTACGGTCCTGCACTCCCAGTTTCATGAGCAGATTACTGACGTGGGTCTTGACGGTCTTCTCGGAGACCACCAGGGCGCGGGCAATCTCCCTGTTGGATCTGCCCCGCGCGATCTGCACGAGCACCTCCCGTTCCCGTTCGGTCAGCGCGGCCGGGCCGCGGTCGTCGGCGGCGGCCGGATCCGCCCGGACCATCGCCTCGGCGGCGTCCGGGGCGAAGAGGACATGCCCATCATGGACGGCCCTGATCGCCTGGACGAGCGCCTGCGGGTCGACATCCTTGTAGAGATACCCCGCCGCGCCCGCTTGTACGGCGGGCAGGACGTGTCCGCGTTCCGTCACGCTGGTGAGGACGAGGACCCGTGCCGTCACCCCGCGAGCCCGCAGCTCCGTCAGCGCGGCCAAGCCGTCGGCGCCGGGCATCTTGAGGTCCATCAGCACGATATCGGGCCTGAGCGATTCGGCCAGCGACACGGCGGCCAGGCCGTCGGCCGCCTCGCCGACCACCTCGATGTCGTCCTGTATGCCCAGGAACGTCCGCAGGCCCTGCCGGACGACCGGATGGTCGTCGGCGATCAGCACCTTGATCACGCCCCCTCCCCCGCGTCGTTGCCGGGAACCGCCCCAGCATGCCTCACAGCGGCACCTCCAGCCGTACGACCGTGCCGGCGCCGGGCGCGGCGTCCAGGGACAGCACCGCTCCGACCGACTCGGCGCGGTCGCGCATCGAGGCGAGCCCGAGGCCTCCGCCGCCGCCCTGCGCCTCCCCCTGGCCACCGGCGGGCGAGGCGTTCGCGGCGCCGTGCGCGGCACCGTTCGGGACGGCGTTCGCGGCGAGTGCCTCGGGGTCGAAGCCGGTGCCGTCGTCGGCGACTTCCAGTACGGCGGTGCGCCCGGGCGCGTCGCCATGGGCCACGCCATCGCGGACCCCGTCCCCTCGGGCCACGCCATCGTGTACTTCGTCGCCGCGGACCCCGCCATCGCGAACCCGCAACCGGACCTCGACGGTACGGGCCGAGGAGTGCCGCAGCGCGTTGTGCAGCGCCTCCTGGGCGATCCGGAACAGCACCGCCTCCTGCTCCTCGGCCAGCATGACCGCGCAGTCGGCGGTGAAGCGCACCTCGGTCTCGTACGCGCGGTCCAGGACCTCCACGTGCTTGCGCAGCGAGGCGACCAGGCCGTCGGCCAGGTCCGCCGGCCGCAGCTCGAAGATCACGGCGCGCAGCTCGGCGAGGGCCTCGGCGGCCAGCCGCTCGACCTGCTCCAGCTCCCGCACGGTGCGTCCCGGGTCGCGTTCGGCCAGCGCCGCGGCGGCGCGCGCCGTCAGCCGCAGCGAGAACAGCTTCTGCGCGACCGCGTCGTGCAGCTCCCGGGCCAGCCGGTTGCGCTCGGCGACCACGGTCAGCTCGCGGTTGTGCTCGTACAGCCGGGCGTTGGTCATGGCGATGGCGGCGTGCGCGGCGAAGAGGGTCAGGAGCTCCTCGTCCTCGGCGGTGAAGCCGCGCGGGCTGCCCTCCCGGCGGTGCTTGTTGGCCAGGAAGAGGATGCCCAGGACGTCCTCGCCGTCCCGGATGGGCACCCCGAGGAAGTCCTTGAGCACCGGATGCGCCACGGGCCAGCCCTCGAACTCCGGCTCGCGGCGGATGTCGTCCAGCCGTTTGGGGGCGTTGTCGCGCAGCATCGCGGCGAGCATGCCGTGCTGACGGGGGAGCGGGCCGATGGCCTCCCACTCCTCGTCGGAGACGCCCTCGACCACGAACTCGGCGAACGAGCCCTCCTCGTCGGGGACGCCGAGGGCCGCGTAGCGGACGTCCAGCAGCTGCGCGGACGCGCGCACGATCACCTGGAGGACCTCGTGCACGGACAGGTGCCGGGTCACGGCGAGCACGGCGGAGCTGACCGCGTGCAGCGCGGCGTCGGCGTCCCCCGCGGCGGCCGCGCTCCCCCCGTCGCCGCCGCCGGCCGGGGGCCCGTGGGGCCCGTGCCGGTCCATCCGCTCTTCCATCCCGCCGTTTCTGTCCGGCGGCGCGTGTCGCCGGGTGGTGCCCGGTACGCGTCGCGGCTCCATGGTTCCTGGGTGACGGGCGTGTCGCACCCATCTGAGAAGAACGTACTCCCCGTACGGGGTTCGCCGAATCAGCCCGGCGAGGTAGGTGGAGACCGGACGGGCCCTCCCCGGGTCGCGGTGCCGCCCGACTCATATCACCCTGCCGGATTACGACGCTTATGTCGGGTTTATCGGTGGGGTGCCGGAGGTCCTAGGACCATGGTTCGAGCGGTCCGGGACCCGCGCGCCCGATGTCCCGCGGCCCCCGGATTCCTAGCGTCGGGACCATGACGGACATCGACCTTGAAAGCGCGGCCCCCCGCACCCGGACCCCGGCCACCGCGGTCGTCACCGGCGCCTCGCGCGGCCTCGGCCGGGCCCTCGCCGGCGAGCTCGCCCGCGACGGATGGAATCTCGTGATCGACGCCCGCGGCGCCCCCGAGCTCGAGGACACGGCCGAGGAACTCCGCAAGATCTCCGACGGGTCGGCACCGGGCGGATCGCCCGGAATGTCCGGAACGTCCGTGACGTTCGGAACGTCCGGGGCGGCGGTGATCCGCGCGCTCGCCGGGGACGTCGCCGATCCCGCACACCGCGCGGCGCTCGCCCGCGCCGCCCTGGAGATCGGAAACGGCGTGGACCTGCTCGTCAACAACGCGAGCGTCCTGGGCACCACGCCGCTGCCCCGGCTCGCCGACCAGCCCCTCGCCGACCTGGAACGGGCGTTCGCGATCAACACGGCGGCGCCGCTCGCGCTGGTCCAGGCGCTGCTGCCCGCGCTGCGAGAACGCCGCGGCGCCGTCCTCAACATCACCTCCGACGCCGCCGTCGAAGGGTACGAGACCTGGGGCGGCTACGGCGCGACCAAGGCCGCGCTGGAACAGCTCTCCCGCGTGCTGGCGGCCGAGGAGCCCGACGTGGCCGTGTGGTGGGCCGACCCGGGCGAGATGCGCACCCGGATGCTGCGCGAGGCCGGCGAGGACGCCGACGCCGCACCCCCGCCCGAGGAGGCCGCGGCGGCGCTGTACCGGCTGGTCACCGGCCGGTACCCGAGCGGCCGCTACCGGGCCGCCGACCTGGCGGGTGGACGATGACCACGGCCACCGGCCCGTCGCCGTCCGCCACCGGCCCCACCGAACCCGGCGACCCCACCGAACCCGGCCACCCCGGCGACCCCACCGACTCCGCCGACTCCGTCCCGGAGGCGGGGCAGGCGGAGGGCGTGCTCGGCCGCCGTTACCGGGCCGCCACGCTCGGCATCGTCCTGGTCGTCACGCTGATGGCCTTCGAGGCGATGGCGGTCACCACCGTCATGCCGGTGATCGCCCGCGAGCTGGACGGCCTGGCCCTGTACGCGTGGGGGTTCAGCGCCACCCTGATCGCGGGCGTCCCGGCCAACGTGCTGGCCGGCGGCTGGGTGGACCGGTCCGGGCCGTCCCGGCCCATGCTGACCGGGCTGGCGGCCTTCGTCGCCGGGCTGGCGATCGCGGGCGCCGCCGCCAACATGTGGATCTTCGTGGCCGGACGGGCCGTGCAGGGCCTGGGCACCGGGATCGCGATGGTCGCCACCTATGTCCTGATCGCCCGCGTCTACCCCGACCGGCTCCGCCCCCGGGTGTTCGCGGCGCTGTCGGCCGCCTGGGTGCTGCCCGCGCTGATCGGCCCGGCGATCGGCGGCGCGGCGGCCGAGCGGCTCGGCTGGCGGTGGGTGTTCCTCGGGCTGATCCCGCTGGTCGTCCCGCCGACGCTGATGCTGGTCCCGGCGATGCGCGGCCTCCGCCGCGCCGCTTCCTCTATCGGGGAGGCCGGGAACGGAGGCCGGGGCCGGGGCCGCCGGTACCTTGCCGCGATCGCCGCCGCCGTGGGCGCGGCCGTGTTCCTGTACGGCCTCGACCACCCCGGCTGGGCGGTCGTCCCGCTCATCGCCGCGGGCCTGGCCGGGCTCGCGATCGGCCTGCCCCCGCTGTTCCCCGCCGGAACCCTGCGGATGCGGCGCGGCCTGCCCAGCGTGGTTCTGGTCAGGGCGCTGCTGTCGGGCTCCTTCTTCGGCACCGACGTGTTCATCCCGCTCGCGCTGACCTCTCTGCACGGCTTCACGCCCACGCAGGCCGGGCTGGTGCTGACGGTAGGGGCGCTGGGCTGGTCCGCGGCCTCGCAGATCCAGGGCCGGTCGAAGCGCTCTGGGGCGTTCTACGTGCGGCTCGGCGCCGCGCTGGTCACCACGGGCATCGCCACGTCCACGCTCGTGCTCCAGGTGACGGGCTGGCCCGCCGCTCTGACCTGGATCGTCGGCGGCGCGGGCATGGGCTTCGCCATCGGCAGCCTCAGCGTGCTCCTGCTGGAGCTGTCGCCCGAGGAGGAGCAGGGCGCCAACTCCTCGGCCCTCCAGATCGCCGACACGCTCGGCTCGTCCCTGGTGGTCGGGATCGCGGGCGCGCTCGTCACGGCGTTCGGCACCGACCGGCTCGCCCTCGGCCTCGGCGTCGCCGGGTCCCTCTTCGCCGCGATCGCCGCAGTGGGCATCGTCGCGGCCCTCCGCCTGGAGGCCAAGGCCAGGTCCCGCTCTCGCAGTCCGCTCAGTGGAGGCTCGTCATGAACACGGCTCCCTCTGCCCGCATCCTTGATTTCACCCTCCCCAAGGCCCTGGAGGCCCAGGAGCCCCCCGAGGAGCGTCCCACCCACCTTGGAGATGACCTGAGGCTTCTGCCCCTGCCAGAGGTGCCTGAGGGGCGCCGGCGTGCGCGCGACGACGTCAGGCTCCTGGTGGGACGGCGCAGCGACGGAGCGGTGAGCCACCACGCGTTCCGCGAACTGCCCGAACTGCTGCGTCCGGGGGACCTCCTGGTGGTCAACACCTCGGCCACGCTGCCCGCGGCCGTGCACCTGGACAAGCTCACCGTCCACTTCTCCACCCCCTTCCCGGAGGGGGACGCAGGGGATTCCCCTGGAGACGGCGAGGTGTGGCTGGTGGAGCTACGACGCCGTACGGGAAAGGGCAGCATCCCCTACCTCGGCGGCTCGCCCCACGAATGGATCCCCATGCCTGGGAACGCCACCCTGACACTCCTGCGACGCCATACCGAACGGCTCTGGGTGGCGCGCCTCGGCACCGGCGTCGTCCCGTACCTGCGCCGCTACGGCGTGCCCATCCGGTACGGGTACGTACACCGGTCCTGGCCCACGGCCGCCTACCAGACCGTGTTCGCCTACGACCAGGACGGAGAGACGGGAAGCGCGGAAATGCCCAGTGCCGCCCGTCCCTTCACCACGGACCTGGTCACACGCCTGGTCTCAAGGGGAGTGCTCATCGCCCCGGTCACCCTGCACACGGGCGTGGCATCCCCTGAAGCCCACGAACCCCCGTACGCCGAACGCTATGAAGTGCCCCACACCACCGCCGCCCTGGTCGAGCACGTCCGCGCCCAGGAACCACGAGGGCGTGTCATAGCGGTCGGCACCACCGTGGTGCGAGCCCTGGAAACGGCCGTGGACGCCGACGGCCGCGTCCGAGCCTCCAAGGGGTGGACCGAGCACGTCGTCACACCGGACGACGGCAACGGGAGAGGAGGAGTCCAAGTGGTGGACGGTCTCCTCACGGGCCTGCACGAGCCCAGGTCCTCCCACCTGATGATGCTCACCGCCATAGCCGGCCATGACCTCGTCAAGGCCACCTACGACGCCGCCTTGGCCGAACGCTACCTCTGGCACGAATTCGGTGACCTTAACCTTCTGGTTCCCTGACGCTCGCCTCACGCATACGAGCAGGCCATCCCCCGTATACAGGATCGCCACCGCTGCCATGGGCCGCGCCGTCCCGCATTGTGGACACGATGCGCGTGGCTTTGGCTCGGCCCGGTAGCGTGGTGAAAAGCTATGAACGGGTCAGCACAGCGCACGCTGCTCATAACGCTCACCGGCCGCGACCGCCCCGGTGTCACGTCGCGACTGTTCACGATGCTCTCCGAGTTCCCGCTCACGGTGGCGGACGTGGAGCAGGTCGTCATCCGCGGCCGGCTCGTCCTGGGCATCCTCGTCACCTACCCCGAGGGCACCGACATCGGCCGGGTCTGGACCGCCGCGGAACGGGTCGCCACCGATCTCGACATGGAGATCGAGATGTCGACCGGACGCGACAAGAGCACGCCCAGCCGCCGCGGCAGGCTCCACGTCACCGTCCTCGGGGCGCCGCTCCGGCCCGCCGCGATGGCCGGGATCGCGGGCCGGATCGCCGCCGGCGGAGCCAACATCGACCGCATCGAACGGCTCGCCCACTACCCCGTGACCTGCATCGAGATGGACGTCTCGGGCGCCGACCCGGAGGCGCTGCGGGCCGCGCTGGCGGTCGAGGCGGCCCAGCGGCAGGTCGACGTGGCCGTCCAGCAGGGCGGGCTGCACCGGCGGGCCAAGCGGCTGATCGTCATGGACGTCGACTCCACCCTCATCCAGGGCGAGGTGATCGAGCTGCTGGCCGGGCACGCCGGGTGCCTGGACGAGGTGGCGAAGGTCACCGAGGCCGCGATGCGCGGCGAGCTCGACTTCGAGGGCTCGCTGCGGGAACGCGTCGCGCTGCTGGCGGGGCTGGACGCCGCCGCGATCGACGCGGTGCGCGGCCAGGTGGAGCTGGCCGCCGGGGCCCGCACGATGGTGCGCACCCTCAAGCGGCTCGACTACAAGTTCGCCATCGTCAGCGGCGGGTTCACCCAGGTCACCGACGGCCTGGTGGAGGATCTCGGGATCGACTACTCCGCCGCCAACACGCTGGAGATCGAGAACGGCAAGCTCACCGGGCGGATCGTCGGACCGGTGATCGACCGTGCCGGGAAGGCCGCCGCGCTGGAGCGGTTCGCCCGCGAGGCCGGCATCCCGATCAGCCAGACGGTCGCGATCGGCGACGGCGCCAACGACCTGGACATGCTCCAGGCGGCCGGGCTGGGCGTGGCGTACAACGCCAAGCCGGTGGTCCGGGAGGCCGCCGACACCGCGGTGAACGTGCCCTATCTCGACACGATCCTCTTCCTGCTGGGCATCTCCCGCGACGAGATCGAGGCCGCCGACGCCGCCGACGCCGTCCAAGCCCTCCACTGACACCCGCGCATCGCGTCCTCGCACGTTCTCGCGCGAGAACGGCCAGCGTCGGCGTGCGCACGGGCCGCCGGTACCACTGATTCCGGTCAGCCGGAATCGGCCGTCCACCCTGCCCTCCGGACTATCGCCGGTGCCCCGCGCGGGTACATGCTGATCGTCCGGAGCACCACGGTACCGGCCCGGCCGAACCGGCGGGCGGACGGACGGCCCGCGGGCGGGCGACACGAACGGACGACGAGGGAGACGTGCGCCACTTCCTGAGCGGCGATCGAACGGCGGCGCTCCGCGTCGCCTGGGTCCGCGCCCGCGAGGCGTACGCCCGGGTCGAAGGGCAGACGTCACCCTTCTACGGGCTCGCCGCCTCCCTCGCGATCACCCTGCCGCTGCTGGTCGGCACGCTCACCGGCCACGCCGCCCAGGGCGCGCTCCTCGCCCTCGGCGCCTACCTCGTCGCGCTGCGCGCCCCCGAAGGCCCGTACGGCGCCCGCGCCCGCAACCTCGCCAGCGCCATGCTGGTCATCGGCGTCGGCGCGACCATCGGCGGCAACCTGGCCGAACACGACTGGCTCGCGGTCATCGCCGTCCCGCCCGTCGTCGCGCTCGGCAGCGCGGTCCCCTGGATCGGGCCCACCGCCGGGCTCGCCGTGCTGCTCACCGCCATCCGCCCCGCCACCGGCGACGTCCTGTACGGCGGATTCCTGGAACTGCTCGGCGGGCTGCTGACCACCGCGCTGCTGCTGGCCCCGTGGCCCGCCCGCCGGCTCCGGCCGCTCCGCACCACGCTGAGCGAGGCCGCCGAGGCCGTCGCCGCCGCCCTGGACGCCGTGGCCGAGGACGTCGGCGGCCCCGACCCCGGCCCGCTGGAGGACGTCGAGATCACCGACCCCGGCCTCGCCTCCGTCGCCCGCAAGCCCGACTGGGACGAACGCCGCCGCGCCGCGTCCCAGGCCCTCACCGCCGCCCGCGCCACCTACGGCTTCTACCGTTCCGGACGCGGCCGCGAGGAGCCCACCCGCCCGGAGCGGCTGATCGACGCGCTCGCCCGGATCATGCAGGAGACGGTGGCGCTGCGGGCCCTTGTGGAGGCCGCGCGGCGCCGCCCGCCCGACCGCGAGTGGGAGCGGGAGGCGCGGGTCGCGATCGCGGCGCTGGCCGCCCGGGTCCGGCTGGTCGCCGGCGCGATCGAGGCGACCGGGAAGGCGCCGCTGGGCACCGTGGAGTCCGCCGCGATCCGCCGCTTCGGCCGGCAGAGCGAGATGATCCGGCGGGCCGGGCTGGCCGGCGACGAGGACATGGTGGCGGTCGCGCTGATCGTGCAGATCCGGCGGTCGGTCGAACGGATCGGCGGCGGCGTCAACGCCGCCCGGCGGCTGGCGGCCGGCGGGGTCCGGATCGGTTTCGGCCCGCCCCGGCTGCTCCCGGAGGTCGCGGGCCCGGCCAGCACGTGGGGACGGCTGGGCCGGGCGGTGCGGACCCGCTCGCCCGGGTTCCGCGAGGTCTCCCGGGTCACCTTCATCGCGTTCCTGGCCATGTTCCTGGGCACGGCACTGGACCTGCCGCACGGCCAGTGGATGACGATCACCGCCATGTTCAGCCTGCGCGGCACCTACGGCCAGACCGTCGACCGCGTCGTCCAGCGGGTCGGCGGCACCGCGGTCGGCTCCGCCATCGCGGCGCTGCTGCTCGCCCTGGCCCCCGACCAGACCGCCACCGCCCTGATCATCTTCGCGTTCGGGCTGGTCAGCTTTACATTGCGGGCGGTGAACTTCGTCTACTGGGAGCTGTTCAACACGGTCGTGGCGATGATGCTGCTGGGCTTCTCCGTCCCGTCCACCTGGGTGGACGCCGGCGAGCGGATCGGCCTCACCCTCGCCGGCGGGCTGCTGGCCTTCCTCGCGGTACGGCTGCTGTGGCCGACCGGGCACGTCGAACGGCTGCCGGTCCAGTTCGACCGCCTCCTGAACGTGCACACCGACCTGGCCCGTTCGGCCGCCGCCGTCGTCGAGGGCAACCTGGAGCGGCTCCCGCACGAGCAGATCGCCGCGGCGGAGAAGGCCGCCGAGACCCTGGCCGACACCCGCGGCCGGCTCGCCCACGAACGCGTACCCGACGAGGAGCTGATCGACCGGCTCGGCGACGCCGTCGACGCCGCCCACCGCATCCGCGACCACCTCATAGCGATCGGGCGCATGACCCGCGAACACGAGGCCGACGCGGGCCCGCTCCCAGAGATCCTGGACCGCCTTGCCGACCGCCTGGAAGAGGTGGCCGACTCCTTGGAGGAGCTCGAACCCGTGGACGGGGGCACGTCCGACACCCCGTCCCCCAACGAACGGCTGGACGAGGAGTTCTCCGACCTGGACACCCACCTGTCGGCCCTGGCCAGGCGCCGCCGAGAGGAGATCAAGGCGGGGGTGAGCACGGACGAGTTCACCCCGTTGCGGCTCGCCCTGCTGCAATCCTCCGGCACCCGCTACGCCGCACGCGCCCTGCGCACCGACATCGAAACCCTCATCGAGAACACCCGGGCGTCCCTGGCCCCACGGAAACGTGGGGACGACTCACAGCAACACCCGGATTCCACGTCCGCCGAACCGACCGCGGCTGGTCGTATCGGCGCCTAAGCACCCCCCTTGGGCGTGCGGTAGGTGGTCAGGTCGCCGACGCCCGGACGGAGGTCGCTCCACGCCTCCGGGACGTCGATCACCGCCAGCGCGCACGTCGGGAAGGAATCGGGCGCCTGCGCGGTCAGGTCGTGCACGAACTGATGCACCGACGGGTTGTGCCCGACGAGGAGGACCCTTCCGGTCTCGTCCCCCGCCTCTCGTACGAGCGCCAGCAGCGTCTCGGCGTCGTTGTCGTAGATCTGGGACTCGAACCGCACCTGGTTGGTGGCCAGCGCCAGCCGCTCCAGGGTCTCCCTGGTCCGTACGGAGGTCGAGCACAACACCAGATCCGGGGTCAGCCCCTCGTTCCGCAACCACTCGCCCGCGGCCGTGGCGTCACGCCGTCCCCGGTCGGTGAGCGGGCGGTCGATGTCGGCGAGTCCCAGCCCAGCGGCGGCCTTGGCATGGCGAAGAACGATGAGCGAAGGCATGCCCGTCACCCTAGCCCTCCGCACAGGCCCCGCCGGCCTACCCCAAGAGGCAGCGCGCCCCGCCCCTCAGGCAGCCCGCTCAAGGTGCGACGAGGGCGGCGATTCCCCACAGGACCAGCATGACTCCGAGCATTCCGCCCAGGATGATGGCAAAGCCCTTGGGCCCGGAAAGGGTGGACTTCCCGCCATCGTTCACAGCCGCGTCTCCTACCCGTTCGAGTCTTCTCCCGCTGCCCCCGGCCTCTTGTCGGCCCGCGGTCTCGCAACTCACACCCCTGCGGGCGGCGCGCCGGCAGCTCCACACCAAGCGTACGTCCGGCCCCCGTCCACCCCGGACACACCCCCACCCAGGAAAAGGGGAAGGGACCCCCGACCCAGCAAAAGGGGAAGGGACCGGCATGACGCCGGCCCCTTCCCTTCGGTCGCAGCGGATCAGGCCTTGTTGACCGACGACGTCTGGCCCGGGTCAGGACTCGTCCCGTCGGCCGCGTCGCCCTTCGCACCGGTCCCGCTGCCGGTCTCGACCGCCTTCGGAGCCTCGCCGGCGGCCACCGACTCGTCCGGGCCGGCGGTCCGCGCGGCGGGGACCGCCTCGCCCGCGCCGCCCCCGACCGAGGGCTTCGCGTCGCCGCCGCCGATCGGGGCGGCCCGCCGCTTGGAGATCACGATCGCGCCGACGACCACACCGACCGCGACCACGGTGACGCCGATCCGCAGCGGGACGTTCCCCGCGTACGTCACCACCGCGTCCGCGATCAGCAGCGCGACCAGGTTCATCACCTTGATCAGCGGGTTGATCGCGGGACCGGCGGTGTCCTTGAACGGGTCACCCACCGTGTCGCCGATGACCGTCGCCTCGTGCGCCTCGCTGCCCTTGCCGCCGAGATGGCCCTCCTCGACCAGCTTCTTGGCGTTGTCCCAGGCGCCGCCGGAGTTGGCCAGGAACACCGCCATCAGCACACCGGCCGCGATCGCCCCGCCGAGGAAGGCGCCCAGCGGCGCGTACCCGAGCGCGAAACCGACCGCGATCGGTGTCAGGATCGCCAGCAGGCCCGGCGTGGCCAGCTCCCGCTGCGCGTCCCGGGTGCAGATGTCGACCACCCGGTCGTAGTCGGGCTTCTCGGAGTAGTCCATGATCCCCGGCTTGGTGCGGAACTGCTCGCGCACCTCCACGACCACCCGGCCCGCCGCACGGCCCACCGCGGCGATCGCCAGCCCGGAGAACAGGAACACCACCGCGGCGCCCACGATCAGCCCGATCAGCACGTTCGGGCTGTCGATCGACAGGCTAAAGGTCGCGAACGTGCCGAGCGCGTCCCGGGCCTCGTCGGAGGCGTCCGACAGCGCGGAGACCACCGTCGTGCGGAACGACCCGAACAGCGCGGTCGCCGCCAGCACCGCCGTCGCGATCGCGATCCCCTTGGTGATCGCCTTGGTGGTGTTGCCGACCGCGTCCAGCCGCTCCAGGATCGCGGCGCCCTCGCCCTGCACGTCGCCCGACATCTCGGCGATGCCCTGGGCGTTGTCGGAGACCGGGCCGAAGGTGTCCATCGACACGATCACGCCGACCGTGGTGAGGAGGCCGGTGCCGGCCATCGCCACCGCGAACAGGGCGACGGTGGTGTTGCCGAACCCGAGCAGGAACGCGCCGTACACCGCGCCGCCGATCACCAGCGCCGTGTAGACCGCCGACTCCAGGCCCAGCGAGATGCCCGACAGGATCACCGTGGCCGGCCCGGTGCGGGCGCTGTCGGTGACCTCCTTCACGGGCTTGCGGTTGGTCTCGGTGAAGTAGCCGGTCAGCAGCTGGATCGCGCTGGCCAGCACGATGCCGATCAGCACCGCGCCGAACGCGACCAGCCGCGGATCGGCGTCCAGCCCGCGGATCGCCTGGTCGGTCACGCCGGTCAGCTCGGCGAACGACGACGGCAGGTAGGCGAAGGCCGCCACCCCGACCAGCACCGCGGAGATGAGCGCGGAGATGAAGAAGCCGCGATTGATCGCCGACATCCCGGAACGGTCGCGGTCGCGGGGCGCCACCGCGAAGATCCCGATCACCGCGGTGATCACACCGATCATCGGCACGATCAGCGGGAACACCAGGCCCTCGGTGCCGAACGCCGCGGTGCCCAGGATCAGCGCCGCGACCAGCATCACCGCGTACGACTCGAACAGGTCGGCCGCCATCCCCGCGCAGTCGCCCACGTTGTCGCCCACGTTGTCGGCGATGGTGGCGGCGTTGCGCGGATCGTCCTCGGGGATGCCCTGCTCGACCTTGCCCACCAGGTCGGCGCCCACGTCCGCCGCCTTGGTGAAGATCCCGCCCCCGACTCGCATGAACATCGCCAGCAGCGCCGCGCCGAACCCGAAGCCCTCCAGGACCTTGGGGGCGTCGCCCTGGTAGGCGAGCACGACCACCGCGGCGCCGAACAGCCCCAAGCCCACAGTGAACATCCCGGCGACGCCGCCGGTGCGGAAGGCGATCCGCATCGCCCTCTTCTCGCCGCCCTCCTCGCGGGCCGCCGCCGCGACCCGCACGTTGCCGCGCACCGCCAGCCACATGCCGACGAACCCGGTGACGGCCGAGAACAGCGCCCCGATGACGAAGAAGACCGAGCGCCCGATCCGTTCGCCGGTGGAGTCGGCGGGGAGCAGGAGCAGGACGAGCGGGATCAGGATCACGAAGACCGCGACCGTACGGAACTGGCGTTTGAGGTACGCGCCGGCGCCTTCTTGCACCGCCCGCGCGATGTTCTGCATCTTCTCGGTGCCTTGGCCGGCGGCCAGTACCTCGCGTACCAGACCACCGGCGACGACCAGTGCCAACAGCGCGATCACGGCGACGACGACGACCAGTGACAGGTCGCCGCCGCCGAGATCCACGTCTGCGCCGGCCGGGCTTGACAGGGAAAGCCCAGACATCCGTCCTCCTCGACAGGGGCATTGCGACTCGACCGTCTATGGACGATCTTTACCGCGTACCCACGCGGGTGGCGCTTTAGACGCCCGCACGGCAACGCGGGTGCGGGGAGTCTACGCACGGGGTGGACGGAAGAGAAGACTTACCTTGCTTCAATCGAGGAGTCAGGGAAGAGCAATCCCCCGCAAGTCAGAATTTGCCCCGAAAACCTGGCCCCACTCGCATCTCCGCAGGTGACGACCGCAACCTGCCCCACCCATTACGATCTTGAACCTTGACCACCCCTGCCGGACCCGAGTCGCGCAGGCCTCACCATCCAGATAGCTCCCAACACAAATACCAATTACATTCAGCCCAAAATTCACCACCTTTCCAAGATCGTCGTAAACAACATGCCATAACCCTCTCCCCAGCTTCGCCACAGCCCCCACCAAACACCTTCCCCCACCCCCACAAGCCCCTGTGACAACCCGACTCACCCAAACCCCGCACACCCACGCCCCATCCACAGAGAGCAGCCAACCAATCATGCAAAGCGGTGGGCGCGGGCTCAGTGGTCGCAGACTCCCTTCGTCGTGCACGGGCGCCACCACGGTGCCCGGCGTCGAGGAACCGGCCCAGGCATGGCGGCATTCTGTGGCCCTCCACGGCTCTGGGCGTCGCTCAGGAGACCGAAAGGGGCCAGTGGGTCAGGTGGGGCGACTGTGGTCCCTCCACGGCCTTCTCGGACGCTCGAGAGGCCATGCCGTGGGCCCTGGGGCGGTGCAAGGTGGGCTTGGGGGCGGTGCACGGTGGGCTTGGGCGCCGTCGTCGCTGCTTGGGGCCCGTCACCGCCTGCCCAGTCGCCCCACAGGTCACCTGCACCCGAGGAAATCAGTTGCCTTCAGACGGGACGGGATGTTTCGCTAGTAAGACATGGCAACTCACCATGTACCCGACCCGCGGCAGGCCACGGAGCTCGCCGAGCATGTCCGCCTCTACAGCGCGGCCTACGGCACGTCCGCGGAGGAGATCGACCGTCTCTACGAGGACCGTGCTCTCCTCATCCCCCGTCCAGGGCATCCCGTCACCGGCTCCGAACGCCTCGCGGCCCACCGGCACATGATCAGCATGGGCACCACTCTGGAGGCTCAGCCTCGCCACACCTACGTCGTGGACGACATCGCCCTCCTCATCGTCGACTGGACGATGAGGGGCACCACCCCTGACGGCCAGGGCTTCCAGTACGACGGCACAGCCACCGACGTGGTCCGCAGGGGACGAGACGGTCACTGGCGCTACGTCATAGACAAACCCTTCGGCACTGCCTCCTGACACCCCGTCCAGGGACGTTCTGGTGTCCCGCTGTCCCGCTGCAAGGACAGAGAGAAACGCGCCCGAGGCATCAAGGCCGCCAGCGGGCTCGACAGGACCGGGGGTGCCCTCCGGGCGCCCTGGGCGAGGGAGCGTAAATCGCGCCGCCGCACCCTGCACCTTTCCCAACTCACCGACGAGGTCAACCGCCTAGGCACGCCGGTGAGGCGCCGGCCGGTGAGGGACGCCGGCCGGGGCGCGCTGGTCCGCGCACTGGTGGGGAGTGCAGGTGAAAAGACCGCGGCCGCCCTGACGGGCGGCCGCGGTCTTCGTGTCGGGTCGGGTCTCCGGTCCGTCAGGAGGTCGGAGGAGGGTCTCCCACGGCCGGCCAGCTCATCCGGATCTGCATGCCCTTGGGGGTGGAGGAGAAGTCCACGTCGTCGGCGAGGCTGGCGATCACGGCGAGGCCGAGTTCGGCGGTGTCATCGCCCCACACCTCGTCGATCGCCGCGTCCGGGCCGCTGACCTCGGGTAGGCCGGCCGTCTCCAGGAGACCGCCGGCGGCGTCGTCCTCGGGGACGGCGTCGCTGACGACGACCTCGAACCGGTGGCCTGCGCCGCTCAGTTCCAGTCGCACCGGCTCGTCCGGGCAACGCCTGCGGTGCGCCTCCACGGCCCGGGAACACGCTTCACCGACCGCCAGCCGAACCTCGTCCAGCAGGGCCTCGGCCACTCCGCTGCGGCGGGCCACGGCGGTGACGATCAGCCGGGCCGTCCGGACGTGGACGGGTAGTGCGCTGAAAGAGAGCTCAACGGTCGCCATGTCGTCCGCGGGCCGCTACTTGGCGCCCTTGCGCTTTTCCTCGGCCTCGGCGATCGAGTCGTGGATGCCGAAGACCTTGGTCAGTCCGGTGATACGGAAGATCTTGAGAATGCGCTCCTGGGTGCACACCAGCTCCAGGGAGCCGTCGTGCGCGCGCACCCGCTTCAGCCCGCCGACCAGGACGCCCAGGCCCGTGGAGTCGAGGAACTCGACCTTCTCCATGTCCACGAGCAGGTGGAACTTGCCCTTGTTGACCAGATCGATGAGCTTCTCGCGAAGCTTCGGCGCCGTGTAGACGTCGATCTCGCCCTCCACGGTGATGACCGTGAGGCCATCTTCGGTGGTGCGGTCGTTCACCTTCAGGTCCACAGATCCTCCAGCGCCCTACAACTCACTGTGCTCTCGGAGCCGCCGCGCCGCGGGGACGCCCTGCGGCGACGGAACTCCGCCCGTGATTCAACCACGCTCCGGCGTCGCTCACGCAGATAATCGCCCACTCGGGCGAAACTTCGCGCCGTCCCGCTGACCTGCTGATCCACCGGTCATGGCAGGGAGTACGGAGCCACCGGCGCCGGGGCGTTCCCGTTGTTCTGCCCAGGCTGGCAAACTGAAAACCTGATGGGCGTCCAAAGATCTTCTTCTCCCCTGGACCGGCTGCTCGCCGACCCCTCCCGCCGGGCACGCATCACCCATGTAGAGAGCGTTCCCGCACGTCAGGGGCGTCGCGCGGGCTGGCCCGGCTGGGCGCCGGAGCTGCTGGTCCAGCGGCTCGGGGCGGCCGGGATCGAGGCCCCCTGGGAGCACCAGGCCGCGGCCGCCGAGCATGCCCGCGACGGCCGCTCTGTGATCATTGCCACTGGCACCGCGTCCGGGAAATCGCTGGCCTACCTGCTCCCCTCGATCGCCGCGATCTACGAGGAGGACGCGCGGCGCGAGGGCACTGTGCTCTATCTCGCACCGACGAAGGCCCTGGCGGCGGACCAGTTGCGCGCGCTCAGGGCGCTGCGCCTGACCCGTGTGCGCGCGGCGACGTACGACGGCGACACTCCTCGCGACGAGCGGTCCTGGGTGCGGCAGCACGCCAACTACGTCCTGACCAACCCGGACATGCTGCACCGCTCGATCCTGCCCGGCCACGCGCGCTGGACGGCGTTCCTGAGGCGGTTGCGGTACGTGGTCATCGACGAGGCCCACGGCTACAGGGGCGTGTTCGGCTCCCATGTGGCCCAGGTGCTGCGCAGGCTCCGCCGCGTCTGCGCCCGTTACGGGGCCGAGCCCACCTTCGTCCTGGCCTCGGCCACCACTTCGGAGCCCGCCGCCACGGCATCCCGCCTGACCGGCCTGGACGTGGTCGCGGTCCATGACGACGCTTCCCCGCGCGGCCCGGCGACCTTCGCGCTGTGGGAGCCGCCGCTGACCGAGTTGCGCGGTGAGCGCGGCGCCCCCGTCCGCCGTACGGCGACGGCCGAGGCAGGGCATCTGCTGGCCGACCTCGTGGTGGAGGGGGTGCAGACCCTGGCCTTCGTACGCTCTCGCCGCGGCGCCGAGTCGGTGGCCCTCGGCGCCAAGCGCGCGCTGCACGAGGCCGCGCCGGAGCTGGTCGACCAGGTGGCGGCCTACCGTGCCGGGTACCTGCCCGAAGAACGGCGTGCCCTTGAGGACGCCCTGCGCTCGCGCTCCATCATCGGTTTGGCCAGTACCAACGCCCTAGAGCTGGGGGTGGACGTCTCGGGCCTCGACGCCGTGGTCGTCTGCGGCTGGCCCGGGACACGCGCGTCCCTGTGGCAGCAGGCCGGCCGCGCGGGCCGTTCAGGGCAGTCGGCCCTCGCCGTACTGGTCGCCAGGGACGACCCACTGGACACCTTCCTCGTCCACCACCCGGAGGCCATTTTCGGCACTCCGGTGGAGGCGACCGTCCTCGACCCGGACAACCCCTACGTCCTCGAACCCCACCTGTGCGCGGCGGCCTCCGAGCTACCGCTCACCGAGGCCGACATAGAGCTCTTCGGGCCGTCCACCCAAGACCTGCTGCCCGACCTCGTCCGCCGCGGCTTCCTACGCCGGCGCCCCGCAGGCTGGTACTGGACGCGCCGCGACAAGGCCGCCGACCTCGCCGACATACGCGGAGCCGGCGGCACCCCCATCCAGGTCGTGGAGGCCATGACGGGCCGCCTGCTGGGGACCGTGGACGAGGCCTCGGCGCACACCACCGTCCACGAAGGCGCCGTCTACATCCACCAGGGCGAGTCGTACCTCGTCCAGACCCTCGACCTGGACGACTCCGTGGCCCTCGTGGAGGCCGCCGACCCCGACTACTCCACCACCGCCCGCGACATCACCGACATCACCATCGTCGAACGCCTCCGCTCCACCGCCTGGGGCGAGGCGACCCTCTCCTATGGCACGGTGGACGTGACCCGCCAGGTCGTCGCGTACCAGATGCGCCGCCTCCAGACCGGCGAGATGCTGGGCGAGAAGCCGCTGGAGCTCCCTCCCCGCACCCTCCGCACCCGCGCCGTCTGGTGGACGCTCTCCGAGGCGCAGATCGAGGACCTGGGCGACCTGGACCTGGCCGGATCCGCCCACGCCGCCGAGCACGCCTCGATCGGCCTGCTCCCCCTCTTCGCAACCTGCGACCGCTGGGACATCGGCGGCGTCTCCACGGCCGTCCACCCGGACACGGGCCTGCTCACCGTCTTCGTCTACGACGGCCACGAGGGGGGAGCGGGCTTCGCCGAACGCGGCTACGCCGACGCCTCCGAATGGCTCCGCGCCACCAGCGACGTCATCGCCGCCTGCGAGTGCGAATCGGGCTGCCCGTCCTGCATCCAGTCGCCCAAGTGTGGAAACGGCAACGATCCCCTGGACAAGCAAGGCGCCCTTGTCCTTCTGGCCGAACTCCTGCGACAGGCCCCCGACCTCTAGTCCGCGCACCGCACCACCCACAATGAGCCGATGCAGTCCTTTGGGATCGACATCAGCGACACGACGCTGGACGATCTGCGCGGACGGCTGGCCAACACCCGGTTCCGCGCGGATCTCTTCGGGGAGGACTGGCGCTGGGGCACCCCACAGCACTGGTTGCGCGACCTCGTCGACCACTGGCTGCGCCACTACGACTGGCGCGCCACGGAAGCCGAGCTCAACGCCCTGCCCCAAGTGGTCACGACCACCGTCGGGCTGAACGTCCACGCCTTCCACGTACGATCGCCCCACCCCGAGGCCACACCGCTCCTCCTCTGCCACGGCTGGCCAGGCTCCATCATCGAATTCCTGGACTGCCTCCCGGCCCTCACCGACCCGGCCGACCCCAAGGACGCCTTCCACGTCGTCCTGCCGTCCATGCCGGGCTACGGCTTCTCGGGCCCCACCGCGGTACGAGGCGTGGACGTCCCCGCCATCGCCGACTCCTTCGCCGCCCTGATGACGCAGCTCGGCCACCGCCGCTTCATCGCCCAAGGCGGCGACTGGGGCGCCTTCGTCGTACGGCACCTCGGCCTGGCCCACCCCGACCGCCTCATAGGGGCGCACATCAACTTCCCCTGGGCCGTCCCACCGGCCGACCTGGCGGACCCCATGGCAGACGTCACGCCAGACGAACTCGCCGTCCTCCAATACAACGAGAGCGTCTTCGGGGCCGACCAGGGCTACTCCCTCATCCAGGCCACACGCCCCCACAGCCTCGGCCCGGCCCTGGAGGACTCGCCCGCAGGGCTGGCGGCCTGGCTCCTGGAGAAGTTCCACACGTGGTCCGACACCCGGGACGGCCTACCGTTCAGCGTGGACCGTCTACTGGACAACACCATGCTGTACTGGCTGACCGGCACGGCCACGTCCGCCGCCCGCCTCTACGCCGAATCTGACTGGTACGGCTCCGACCCCAAGGTGTGGAGCTCCCGCGTGGAGGTGCCCACGGGCATCGCCCTCTACCCGTACGAGAAGACCCGCGCACCACGTGCCTGGGCCGACCGCCAATGGAACATCGTCCACTGGGCCGAACAACCCCGAGGCGGCCACTTCGCGGCGTTCGAGCAACCCGCCCTCTTCACTGCCGACCTGCAAACCTTCGCCCGCGCCCTCTGAGCCCCAGGCCTGTGTTTCAAAGCCCCGGCCTACAGCGCTCGCCCACAAGGCCTTGCGCGACATTGCTTCGCAACCTCGCCGCTGACGCTCGCCTCCGGCAACGCACCTTGTCCCAGGTAAACGCGCTCACGCAGTACCTAAACTGTGAACCAGGCCCTAGCTCGAGGACTGCAGGGGCGCGTTACGCCGAGCCTGCGCGAGTTCCCGCTGCAGCTGCCGCTTCTCCAGCTCCAGCGTCTGCATCGACTCCGCGTGCTCGTCCCGAAGGTCGCGCAGCTCGCGCCGGATCCCCATCGCCCGCTTGAATCCGAACGCCGCGACCGTGATCCCCGCCATGAAGACGATCGCCACCACCGCACCGGCCATGAAGACCTGCCACTGCGCGGTGACCCCGGGAACCTCGTTCCCGAACGTGGTCAGCCCGGCAGCCCCGGAGTTGTCCATGACCACGGCCACGCCGGCCACGACAGCGGCGACGGCCAGCACCAGCCCCAAGAAGATCATACGGAGGGTCTCCTCTCCGAGTTCCAGGCGCCCCGGCAGGATCTCAGCTGGCAAAGCACCCTAATCCCACGCATCCCAAAACACCACCCCCACCACCCCCACCTGCGAGGCAGCACGGCGCCAACGATCGCCATCAAATCGTCGATGCGACATTGCTGCACCGGCTGCGGGCATGGCGCAGGGCGCCCATGATCGGGCGTGAAGACAGACCCGGACGCCCTTCTGGCCGCTCCCTTTGTCCATCAGGACGACGCATCCTGCCATCGCGACAGCGCAGGCGCGGGCAAAGCAGCCTCGCATACCACGCAAACCGGTTACCTGCCCGGTGGGCGACGCCGAAGGCGCCGGCCACCCAGATCACAAGCAATCGTCCCGCTCACCCAGCCCCGTTAGCACGCACAAGCCACCAGCCGAGCACCGTCGCGGCGGCGCAGGCGCGGCAAAGCGGCCTCGTATACCACGCGAACCGGTTCCCTGGCCGGTGGGGCGAAGCCAGAGGCGCCGACCACCACCCAGATCACAAAGCAATCGTCCCGCTCACCCAGCCCCGATTGCACGCGCAAGCCATCAGCCGAGCACCGTTGGCCAGAACCGTGAATCACAGCTCGATGCCCAACCCCCGGCCGAGGGCTCAACCACCTCCGGGCATCGCCCCTGCGATCGTCCCGCAACCTCCAGGGCCTTGGCCCGCAGCCTCTCCGCCGGACGGCTTCGCCCCCGCTGGGATGTACGAGGACGACCCCACCCGTCCGGCAGGGCCCGTCCCGTACAGCCTTACTTGCGGCGGCGGCCTCCGCGGTTGGCGCGACGTCCACGACTGTCGACCGGCTCACGCCGGGAGCCACCACTGCCTGGCTGAGCAATCCGCACGCTCACTCCGCTGGAGCCGCGCGCGGGCGAGCCGGGGCGCCGTCCGCCCTTGGGCGCGGACGCCGAACCCTGACGAGAGACGGTCTCGCCCCTGCGAGGCGCCGCCGTCCGGGTGGGCTTACCGGCCCCCGCCGCAAGGGGCACCGCCAGTTCGCTCGTCTTGGCGACCGCCTCGGCTCGTGCGATGTGCTCACGGGCCTTACGGACCCGGGTGCGGCCACTGCCACCCCGCGCCGTGCGAGCGGCTCTGCCCTGGGTGCTCACGCCTGCCTGTGCGACGCGCAGGCGCCGGGTCCATGTCCCCAGATGAGCCGCGATGACGAGGAGGACCAGGGCGATGCCCACGCTCTTGCCCCACTGAAGGCTGTCGATCGCGGAGGCGTTCTCCGCCTTCGGCGAGACCTGGTTGGCCACCTGCGGGGTCGGATAGGCGAAGCCCGGGGCGGCGCCGTCCGGCTGGACGGAAGGCAGAGTCACCGGCGACTCGTTGTTGAACGGCCTCAGCGGTGCCGTTCCGCTCGGCGGGGCCGCGCCCGGCGCCGCAGGCGGAACCGAGCCCAGCGACCCGCTACCCGAGCCGCTGCCGACCGAGGCACTGGTGGTCGCGACGCCCGAGGAGACCGAGCCGCCCAGGCCGTCAGGACGCTTGGCACGCACCTTCACCGGTATCGAGCCGCTGGCACCGGACGGGATGCTCAGCGTCGTGGTGCAGTTCGTCCCCGAACAGAGAGAGCCGGCCGAACCGCTCTTGGACGCCGAGCCGGCGCTCACGGTGTAGCCCGAGATGTCGTCCTCGAGGCCGAGGTTCCACTGCACGACGAGCCTGCCGCCCGAAGCCTTCGCCGAAACCCCGCTCGGCTGAGCCGGCGGGATCCGCACCGTGAAGGTGTTCGAGTCGTACACGTGGCCGGTGAGGCCGCCCTTCATGTAAACGGTGTACCGGCCGTTGCGGCGGAGCGGAATGGACGCCGACATGTCGCCTGCGAAGCCGCGCTTGGTCAGGAACGTGTCACCCGAGCCCGGAATCTTGGCGCGCAGATGCATCTCCAGGGCGAAGTCGAAGTGGGCGCGGGCGGTCACCTCGGATCCGCTCCTGATCACCGCACCGTTCTGGGGAGCGAGCACGGTCGTCGCCGCCGCCTCGGCGGGCAATGACGCACCGAGAACCGGAAAACCCATCGCAAGCGGTGCCGCCAGCATGAGTGCACCCGCCCTGCGAATCCTGGTCACGGCCTCATTCCCTTCATCGAACGCCCTACAGACCGCGTTCCTCTCCACCGTCCGATGCGACCGGAAGGGCGGAGAGGAATGGCCGTTGCAGCCGCCGTGTCGAGTGGTACCTGTGCGCTTACGGCAGGGTAACGTACCACTTGGTAGCAAGAGTCATCGGATAGTGACAAAGATTCAGCCGATACGGCTCATCCTCCAAACACCTATTGACACTTAGTACAACGACTCCGGGCCGTCAAGGGTACGCTCTCCCGCGCCACAGGACCAGCCCTCGCCCGCGAGACCACGTGCAGCCCACTGATCTCGAACGGCACTCTCAGCACCATCACCACCGAGACGTCGGCGATACGGTCATGCACCGAGCAGGCCGACAGGCGGCCTCCCGACTTCCTCACCACCGTGGCCGCCGCCCGGCACGCCACCTCCCTCCCCTCCAGCGCCCGCGCCGCCGCCCCGAGTGCCGCAAGGTCGGCCGCCGCGTCGGCACGATGCCGCGTCACACGCGCCGCCCCCACCGTCATGGCCGCGACCCCGACCACCCAGACCAACGCCATGCACGCCATCACCCAAACCACCCCCGCGCCCCGGTCCTCCCCACCCCTCACGACTCGGCCCCTCTCACCGAGCACCCCCTCACCCCTCCCAGAACCACGCTTCGCATGACCTTTCACCTCCCCAGGGCCCCGCTTCGCACGTCCGCGCACCCCCTTCTGGGCTCTTGCCTCGACCCCACGCGCCGCGCAGACATACAGCCCGCCTCCCACCCACGTGCGCGGCATAACTGCAGCCAGACGGACCGCGTGTGAACGCCAGCAACCCGCACCGCGTCCCGGCCGGAAAATCCCGGCTGGCAAACTCCACTCCTCCTCTCTTTGCGACGATCACAACCGGCGGACGGAAGTTGCTGGAGCTACCTCGGGCCTAGCTCCACTCGGTCAGCGCTCTCTTCACTCCTCTCGCCGCGCCGATCAGGGCGGCTGGACGAGACACGCATGGCATCACGTGGTCGCAACCATCGCGCCTCGGCCAAACCCGTCCCGACTCGCCACCCCGACCGGTCAGCAGTTGCTCACAACCGCCCCGGCTCCGCTGACACCCCACCCCGGCTCTCGCAGCAGCCCCGACTCGGTCAACCACCTCCCCGCTGCTCGCTCCCACAGGACCGCTCACAGGCGTGTGCGACGCGGATACACGTGAGCGAGGCCCTGCAGCCTCACCCCACGCTGCAAACGACGATCCGGCTGTTTCCGGCACACTGCGCCCCAGGGAGTTACCGGTCGCGCAGTTGGTGTAGCACGGTCGGTCCTGCGCTGCGCTTGTGCTGAAAAGCCTTGCCACACCAAGCGCTGCACGCGAATCTCAAGATCCCTGGCCGAGGAGAGACGACTCCGCCACGGCGGCCACGAGCATCCCTGGTTGTCCTCGCTCTCGCCTAACTACTCAAGGTCGCCGTCGACATCGCCACGCGAGGCATTGGCTGCATGGCTCTGGTCGTCGGCTCCAGGTTCCGTGACCGCAGTTGCGTGGACTCGAATCACCAGGGGTGGGAGATGCGCGCTCGCAGGCGCCTCGACCGGAGCGGCGATCTCGACTCGCGTGCTTTGAGCATCTCGATGAACGCGGACTGAGGCTCCAGCGGGCAGGGAACGGGCGACGTGCGCTCGCACCACGCTTATGGGCTCTCCGCGCGCGGCCGCTCTCGCCCCACTTCGCGCCGCGTCCGTACAGGCGATCTGTGTGGAGGCGGCGACCACGCCCCAGATGGACAGGGCCATGACCAGTATGAGCGCCGGCAGAGCAACCGCGATCTCCGCTGTCACCATTCCCTGCTCCCGGTGAGCGCGACCGCTCACCCTGCCTGCTGCAGAGCGTTCTTGACGACGGCTAACAGCAAGCCTTTGACGTCCGAGCCGGTCATGACCTTGAACAGCACGCCCGCGAATGCCACAGCGGCCAGCATTCCGACCGCGTACTCCGCTGTGGACATGCCGAGATCCTTCGCCTCGCTTCGCCATCGCCGTACCATCGCCGTCCTGGCCCATGGCCGCGCCACCACTGCCATGAAGCGCATACAGGCTCTCCTTTCACCTCGCGGGCACCGATCGGGCCCACATCAAGCCTGCAGACTTCGCAAGGCCGGTAACAGGCGAACCACGTTCTGTGGATAACGTTGAGCCGCTGATCGCATATCGGACGAGGAGCCACCTCGTTTGGCACAGCCCCGGTGTGCAGCCCCAGGCCATGCCGGGGCGGCGGACACATCACCGGTGAGGCACTGACGCGGACTCGGACCTCGATCTTCTTGCCGAACTACGCGCCTTGGCCGGCTTCCTTGGCGACGCGCTCCAGCCGACTTCGATAGTTCTCCCACCACGCTGCGTCACCGGGGGCCATGTTGCCGCCCCTCTTCCGCTGTCCCACGGCCCCGTCGATGAGCTCCCGGACGACGTCGGCATGTCCGGCATGCCGCTGAGTCTCAGCGATCATGTGGACGAGAACCCGGTGCAATGTCAGCTCGCGCCGATCTCCCCAGGGCACTCGACCGACCGCGTCCAGGGGCAGGGACTCGATCGTCGCGTCCGAGTGGGCCCAGGCCCGTTGGTAAAGCTCGACGATCTGCTCACATGTCTCCTCGGCGGTCGCCCACATGTCCGCGTTCGGCTCGGCGTCGCCCGCGATCCACAGCGGCGGCCCGTCGAAGGGACGTCCAAAGGTCGCACCGAAGTAGGCCGCCTCGGCGCCGGTCACGTGCTTGACCAGCCCCAGCAGATTGGTGCCGGTCGGAGTCATGGGGTAGCGGATGTCCTGCTCCGACAACCCGTCGAGCTTCCACAGCAGGACGTCTCGCGCGTCCTGGAGGTAAAGGTGTAGATCTGCCTTGGGATCAAACTCGGCCATAAACCACAGTCTGCCGCCTGGCCGCAAGATCACCACCCGTGCGCTGCTGCCGAGACCGGGTGTTCCTACGCCGATATCTACCGCCGGCCTGGTGTCGGTGGCGTAGACCGCACGCCGTGCGGCCCCAGACTCAACCGGTCGTTGCAACACCGCCTTGTTGGAGCAAGCGCAGGTGTTCGCTGAAGCTTCGGTGGGTGTCTTCCAGTCAGGTGCGGCCGCGGTGGGGCGCATCTCCTTTACCGCCGTAACCATGTTGCAGCTGGTGGGCGAGGCAGATCGACGTGGACCATGCCGATTGAGACCTACCTGCCGCGCCTCGTCCGTGCTGAGGGCATCGCCGGTCGGCACATCACCGTCCGAGACAACTTCTGCAGCACAACAGCGGCCTGCCCAACTACACCAACCTGCTCAAGCCGCCGCGCAGTGAACGACGCCTACGAATCCGACGCCACCGCTGGCCGCACAGGGCGAACGAGCCGTCGAACGTCATGGACGCTCGACGGCCCGGGACCTGCAGAAAGGCGCCACCGCAAGAACGCGCGCGCAGCGCCGATGCCGACTGCGGGGACTGTCTTCACGTGCGCCCGCGCACCTCCCTGCGCTCCAGGACCGCCTGGCTGCGACCCGTGGCCGGGCGCGGCTCGGCAGGTGCGGCAAAAGAGTCGGCCGCAACGTACTCGGACTGCGGAAGGGCGCTGCTTGTTCACCACGGCACGAGGATCGTCGAGGCTACTCCCGCGATGGCCGGGACCACTCCCAGGAGCACGAAAGCCGGAAGGAAGCAAGCGCCCAAGGGCGCTAGTGCCTTGATGCCTGCCGAGCGGGCTCGCGCGGCGGCGGCCGCCCGAGCGTTTCGTCGTTGGTCACGGGCAAGCCGGGAAAGTGCAGTCGCGGGCGCGGCACCGCTTTGCACGGCTCGGACCGCAGTACGAGCGAGAGGCGCAAGCGTCGGGTCTTGGGCGAGGGCAAGCCATGCATCTGCGGGATCAGCTCCCAGCCTGATCTGAACAGCGACCCTGTTCAGCTCGTGCCCGAGTGGACCACCGACGGCGCCGGCAACGGCTTCCACAGCCTCGCTCCACGGTGTGCCGCCGCGCAGGCAGGCGGATAGCAGGTCCACGGCGATGGGCAGATCCGCGACCAGCCTCGCTTGGCGTCTTCGCCGCTCACTACGCTCCGCGCGTGTAAACGACCGATAGACCGCAACCCCGGCTACCAGTCCGACCAGGACTCCTGCCGACCCGCCGAGGCACACCGCGCAGCACACGCAGACAAGGGCTGAGGTGAGGCGTCGGAGTCGTTCCTGCCTGCGAAGGTCCTTCGAAGCGCTCTTTGCTGCTGGCCGGTGGGGTGGCGCCAACGAAGACAACAAGCCGCGCAGAGGATTGCTCGGACGCTTACCGGCGCGCTGTTGGACGGCTCGTGTGACCGGGTGTCGATTGTGATGGTGCCTTGAATGCTTGCTGCGCTCCTTGGAGCGTGACGGGTTCAGTGAGGGGAGTTGGCTGTTCAACCTGCGGGGCACGCGGAGAGGCGCATGAGAGAGGAGGAAGCCGCACGCGGCGCTGCACAGTACGGCCATCAGGATCAGCATGGATACCTCCGTGATCGCTGTGGCGTCATCGGAGTTCCTCTGCTGCACGAGCCAGCCGGTGTGTCCACCAGAACCCGGTCAGGTTCAACGCCAGGCCTGTGCACAGGCAGCCGAGACCGAGAGCCGTTCCGAAAAGGAAGGACAGGGGGTTGGAGCCGAGTGCGACGGCCATTCCCAGGCCGAGAAGCGGTAGCGCTGCCAGCAAGCGCGCGGTCGCACGCGGACCGGCGAGCTGGGTGGTGACTTCCTGGCGTTGTGTCTCCTCGTCCCGAAGCGCCGTGGCCAGCCCATCCAGGACGGTGGCCAGTGTGCCGCCTCGTTCGGCGCCGATACGCCAGCTCGCCGCCAGCATCCGCAGGCCTTCCGCCCCATGATTCACGGCCAGTTTCTCCAGGCGCTCGATCGGCGGACCTGCGTCATCGAGGGCCGCACTCGCACTCAGGGATGGAGCAGGCCGCGTTGGAGAACGCGGACCGCTGTTGGCCCCTGGAGATGTGCGTGCGAGCTGGTGTGAAGCCGGCGGCTCACCCAGTAGTTCTGTGGAGATGCTCGGATCCAGCAGTTCTGCCGTGATCCTGAACGCTTCCTCGGGCGACCTTCCGGCCGCGAGTTCGGATGCCATCCCGTCGCAAAGCTCGATGACCGCCTCTCGCCATCGTTGACGTCTTCGGTTCCGTTCGCGAGCGCTCTCGTACCGGCCCTTCAAGGCTTGCGTGAGCCGCTCGGCTCTGCTGGGTGTGGGCGTGCTTCCCAGGGCGAGCAAGCGCCCCAGTCGCCGGGCCGCCGTGGTCGACGGGAGCAGCAACCATGCGAGCACGGCGGCACAGCACGCCGCGAGCACCGCTGGCTCCATCGCATCCTCCTGATCGTGTTTGTGCGTTCACGACGTCTGCTGTGGCCGCGGGCCCCTTTGCGCGGTGCCTTTGGCGGAGGTTGCACGCCTGCACGCGTTACTGAACGCTCGTGCCCTGCCATAGGCCCCTTGTGGGACCGGCCCTGGGTGCCTGATGGTTATTGCACGCGTGTGAGTGGTCGGCGGTGGCTTGGGCGGCGATGTCGGTACGGCGCAGGGATGTCGCTGCCGGGGCGAGTCACGGTGGTCTCCACAGGTTGTTGAGGCGGGTCGCCAGTGTGGCGGCGCCCGGAGCCAGGACGGTCTCGCCTGTCGGAGTGAAGGAGACAGCGGGGACCACGCCGACCAGGCCATCGGGTGACCGGCGGAGCAGGCACACTTCGGCCACTCGTCTCGGCTGCTTGGGCGACTCGCGAGCTAGATGGACAACGATCTCCAAGGCGGCGGCGAGCTGGCTGTGAACGGCCTCACGGCTGAGCCCGGCGGCGCAGGCCAGGGCTTCGAGGCGCGCCGGTACGTCGGCGGCCGTGTTGGCGTGCAGCGTCCCGCAGCCGCCTTCGTGGCCCGTGTTCAGGGCGTTCAGCAAGGTCGTGACCTCGACGCCTCTCACCTCTCCGACGACAAGCCGGTCAGGGCGCATGCGGAGGGCTTGGCGGGCCAGGTCGTCCAGTGTCACGCCGCCCGCCCCTTCCACGTTCGGCGGCCGGGCTTCCAGCCGCACGACGTGCGGGTGGTCTGGTTTCAGCTCGGAGGAGTCCTCCACCAGCACGAGCCGCTCGGTGGGGTCCGCGATCGACAGCAGGCAGCTCAAGAGGGTCGTCTTGCCGGTTCCTGTACCTCCAGTGATGAGAAACGCCGCCCGTGCCACGACGAGTGCCGCCAGTAGCTCGGCCCCAGCGGGTGGGACCGTGCCGGCGCTCACCAGCTCGTCGAGCGTGAACGCGCGTCGGCGTGGCAGGCGCAGAGACAGGCACGTGCCGTTCGGCGCGATCGGAGGCAGCACTGCGTGCAGACGGATGCCTCCAGGGAGCCGGGCGTCGGCGTAAGGGGACGCGTCGTCGAGCCGGCGGCCGGCCGCGGCGGTCAACCGTTGCGCCAGGCGGCGTAATGAGGCCTCGTCCAGGAAGCGGGTCGACGTGCGCGTCAGGCCGTCCCCCGCGTCGATCCAGACCTCGTCCGGGCCGTTGACGAGGACATCGGTGACGTGAGGCGAGCGCAGCAACGGTTCCAGGGGCCCTGCCCCGACGAACTCTGCTCGTAACTCGTCGGCCAACGCCAGAACTTCCCGGTCGCCCAGCAGCCGGTCTTCCGCGCGCACCGCAGTGGCAACCCGACCTGTGGTGGGCTCGGCGCCACTGTCGGCGAGGCGGTCACGGACGGCGTCAGAGAGTCGGTTCATGGTGCTTGCTACTCCGCTGGGTCTGGTCGAGGGGAGGGCGGTTGAGGCTGAGAACGATTGAAGCCAGAGGACGGTCGAGGGCGGCGAACGGTTGGCGGTGTGGGTGGGGGGTGGCCGAAGGTCTTGTGCGCAGAACGCTTGAGCAGGACGGGCTTGAGCACGGAGGGGGTGAAGGCGGTTGGGGGGTGGGTGCCGGGTGAGGATGGCGGTCAGCCTTGGTCAGCCCCAGGGTGCTAGCCGAGGCGATCGAGGCAGATTGGCGCATATGCGGCCCGGCACAGGTTGGAGTTGGGGGCTGTGGCGTGGGGCAGGCGGGTGCTGGAGGCGGTCATGCGGCTTGGGGTTCTTGGTGCGGATCCTGCGGTTGGGGGCGGAGGGTGGGTAGGAGGTTGTCGCACAGGTCAGCGAGCGGGCCGCGTCGCAGGGCGCGTTCGAGGTCGCCCGTCTCCAGGGCGCGGGTGAGCCTGCGGTCGCGTGCCAGGAGACCGGCCAGTGGCAGGCCGAGGGCATCGGCCACCACCTCGGGTGTGACGTCACCGGGTCCGGGAGCGCGGACGATCACCTTCATGTCGGTGGAGTCGTCGCGAAGGTCAGCGACCAGCGTGTCGGCCGCCAACGTCGCACGGACCTCGGCCGGGACGATGACGAGGGTGGTGTCGGCGGCGCGCAGCGCAGCCCGGCCGATCTCGCCCTGGTAGCGGGGAACGTCGACGATCACCAGGTCGAAGGCGCGCACGGCGGCGTCGATCAGTGAGGGGGCCGCATCGCTGTTGACGGTGGTCAGGGTCCCTCGCTGGCACGAGAGGACCGAGAGGTCGCCCAGGCGGGGGAGTGCCTCGTACAGGTTGACCGCGCTGAGGCGACCGGAGCGGGCGGCGAAGTCGGGCCAGCGGGCTCCCTGTTGCTCTTCGATGCCCACGACGAGGTCGATGCCGCCGCCGTACGGGTCGGCGTCGACGAGCAGCGTGCGCAGGCCGCCATGGGCGGCGGTGAGGCCGAGTGCCGCGGAGAAGACGCTGGCGCCGATGCCGCCCGTTGCTCCGAGGACGCAGACCAGCGTGCCCAGCCCCTCCGGTTCCGAGGCGGCGGCCATGGCGTCGATGATCCATGACTCGTCGCCGGGGAGACGCGCGACGTCCTGGGCGCCGACCTTGACGGCTCTTCGGTAGACGTGTTCGGTGTCCTGGTCCTTGGTGACCACGACGACGCCCTGCCGGCGTTCCGGTGCCTCGGCGGCTATCGCGTCGGCGAGATCGTTGCCGACCAGGATGAGCGAGGGCCAGTGCCAGCCCTGGCGGGCCCGCCCGGCGTCGCGTACGAGTTCGATCCGGGCGTCCGCGGCGGCGGCGAGCCGCAGCAGGTCGTCGGTGAGCGAAGGATCATCGGTCGCGATCATCGCCGCGATGGTCATCGTGCCTCCCTGGTGGTCGGAGGCCTCCACCATGCGCCGGGGCGGAGGGGCGGCGAAAGGCCTTCGCCGAACTGTGGATAAGTCGGTTGGGAGAGGCTTCTACCAGGGGAAATGTGGCTTTTGGGAGGGTGCCTTTGTGTGCCTTGAGAACGGCGGTTGCAGCCTGGCTCCCTTATCTACGGTTGTCCTGTCCACCCGGTTGTTGTCGCGGGGTTCCCGTGCGGTCGTTGATGTTGGCGCGGTGGCATTGCCCTCCGCCTCTTCGGGGGTGGTGGGGTGACGGCGTCTTGGGCGGTGGCCGCTAGCGTCGCGGCAGCCTGTTCGTGCTGGCAGCCAGGCAGTGTCTCGAATCCCGGCCTACGGCGCTCGCCTGACGGCGCCCGCCTACCGGGCCTTGGTGAGCGCGGCATCGCTTCGCGATCTGGCCGGTGACGCTCTGGAGGTAGCCGAGGCCACTTCGAGACAGGCCCCCACCCGTTCGAGCATCCAGCCCGCGTGTCACCAGCGTCCCGGGACAGCACACCTAGCCGGTGAGGTGGGTTGGGCGTTTCGGGTCAGGCGAAGGCCTGTGCGGGGTGGTGAGTGTGAGCTGCCGCGGCTGCGTGTCGTCGGGGCCTCGGGGGTGCGGTCTGTGCGATGTGGCTTGCGGTCTTCGGGGGTGGACGAGGGTCCGGGCGCCTTCCGCGAGGATGCCCGCGGAAGGCGCCGTCGGGACGCCGGAGCCGCCCCTCGGAGAGGGTGGGCCGCCGTACTTGGGACGTGCAGGCGGGGGGCGGATTCCGCTGGTAGGCGGGCCGCCCCCCGACCACTCACGACAGGGCGACCCCCGCCGGGGGGGATAGCGGGGGTCGCCTAACGGTCCGGCTCCGGGGGGGTAGAGCCGGCCCGTTTTCCCAAGAAAGTCTCAGGAGAGATCACACTAAGCCGCACGCCAGTTTGATCTATAGGCGGGGCAAAGTCGTTGCCTCCAGTCTAGGCAGATACAACATATGCTGCCCGATCGTCGAGACTTCCGTCGAGCCGCAAAGTCGTCCGACAGGTCACGTTTTTTCTCACCTGGTCGAGATGATCCCACTCCGGGAGTGGTGCGACGCCGCCGGTCCTTCGCCGCCCGCGCCGTGGATCCGGCGAGGAAAGCCTTGGACGAGAGTGGGAGCGTACAGCAGATCTAAAGATCCTTCCGGCACGGCACGAGATCACCGACATAAAGAATCGATCACACTGCGTGATCGAATCGGGGATGTGCCGGAGAAGAACCGATACCTCCCGAATGGTACGGCGGCCGCCGCGGCAGGGGGCGCCGGGCCGGTACGCACGGTGACGCGGTGGTCCATGGGCCGCCTTTGGGACGCTCACGTTTTCCGAATAGGGGCTTGTCAACTGGGCAAATGGGGCGTACACAGGAACTACGGACCAAGTGTCCGGGCACGGCAGCCGGGCACCCACGCGCGACCAGCCGCGGGAGGCGCGTCGTGACGGGCTTGACCCGCTCCGACGGATATGAGGTGCACGCTTGGTAACCCGGTGTGACGTGACCGGCGACGGCGCCCCAGAGTGAGGGGCGCCGTTCGCTATGCGGACGACCCCCTCATCACATTCGCGTATCACCTTGATGTCGCGAAGGCAGCGCGTTCACAAGGCGGCGCCGCTTACCGGCCGGGAAGTCTGTGATGACGGCGGGCGCACGCAGACGTGGAGCCTGTCCGGGTGAGTCAATGAGCCGGTTGCTGCTCGGCAGGGGTGCACCCGGGGCGGGGCGGGCAGGCCCTGAGGCCACTGCCTGGAGACCGTCTCTCACCGAACGATGACACTGGGTAGGCCCCCGCGTCAGGGACTCTGAATTCCCATTCGACCCCACTTGACCGATATGGATCGATCCGTGGAGGCATGGCCCCCGAGGGCTAGCCGCGCTGGAACGCTTCGCAGATGGCTTGGGAGTCGCGGGCGGCGGCGGCGACCGAGTCCGCGCAGTGGCGGATCCAGCCGGCCACGCCCTCGGGGGTGCCGGTGATGTAGCCGCGCAAGGCCGTGGCGTAGCCCTCGGACAGCTCGGCATGCCCGATCTCCGGGGCGGTCAGGGACTTGGGGTCCAGCCCCCTGGAGACCAGGGTGAGGCGCTCCGCGGCGCGCGCGATGATGCCGTCGCCCCAGCCGAAGGGGCGGAGGCTGAGGAGTTCGCCGTGGACGACGGCGGCCACCACCAGGGCAGGGGCCTTGGTGGGCGCGGTCAGAAGCCCACTGAGCATGTCCAGGCGTCCTGCCACCTCCGCAGGGGCGGGAGGGGGCTCAAGGCCGAGGATGTCCCTGGCCGGTTGGCCTTCGGAGCGTGGACGGCCCAGCTCGGCGCTGTCGACGACGTCCGCCGCCGCCAGTACGTGGAGGCGGGCCAATACCTGGCGGGGGGCATGGCGCCAGGTCTCGGAGAGGGTTCCCAGTTCGGCCGAGACCCTGAGTGCCCCCTGGACGATGGGGTCCGTAGGGCTTTCCGTACCGCGCAGCTCGTCCAGGGTGACCGTGGCCCCTTCCAGGACAGCGGAGGCCCGGGCACCGCGCAGCGCGGATTCGGTGGAGACCTCTGCGCTGCGGCGTCGCAGGATGCGGTGCCCCAGCAGCCGGTCCACCGAGGTACGGGCGACGGCCACGGCGTCGGCCACTCCAGGCAGATTCGCGACGTGGGCAAAGGCGTCGGCTTCGGTCACGGGGATGACCCTATGTGGTGGGGGGCAGCGCTCTGTTCCCGACCCCGCGCACGTGTACGTACGCGTACCCCGGGTAGGGGAGCCTGGTTCCGGGGGCGAAGCGGGGCCGATGGGTCCATGTGGCGGGCGTCCCCTGGCATCCGATCCGGGACAAGAAGCGCTGGACGTCCGGGCGGGCACGCGGGAAGGACTTGTGGGTCAGCACCGTCCCTGGTGAAGTGGGGCTCACCGGGCGCCTTCCTCTCGCAAGCAAGGAGTACGCGTTGAGTCAGAGCCAAGAGACACTTTCGAACCTGTTGCAGGAGACGAGGCGCTTCCCACCTCCCGCCGACCTGGCCGCGTCCGCGAACGTCCAGGCCGGCGCGTACGACGAGGCCGCCTCCGACCGGCTGGGCTTCTGGGCCCGGCAGGCGGAGCGACTGTCGTGGACCAAGCCCTGGGACGAGGTCCTGGACTGGAGCAACCCCCCGTTCGCCAAGTGGTTCGTGGGCGGCGAGCTGAACGTCGCGTACAACTGCGTGGACCGGCACGTGGAGGCCGGCAAGGGCGCCAAGGTGGCCTTCCACTGGGAGGGCGAGCCGGGCGACAGCCGTACCATCACCTACGCGGACCTGCAGCGGGAGGTGAACAAGGCGGCGAACGCCCTGCTGGAGCTGGGCGTCCGGAAGGGCGACCGGGTCGCCATCTACCTCCCGATGATCCCGGAGCTGCCGGTCTCGATGCTCGCGTGCGCGCGCATCGGCGCCACCCACTCGGTGGTGTTCGGCGGGTTCTCCGCGGACGCACTGCGGACCCGTATCAACGACGCCGAGGCCAAGGTGGTCGTCACGGCGGACGGGGGCTACCGGCGCGGCAAGCCGTCGGCGCTGAAGTCGATCGTGGACGAGGCCGTCGAGGGCACCCCGTCGATCGAGCACGTCCTGGTGGTGCGGCGTACCGGCGAGGAGGTCGCCGAGAACCCCCGGGACGTGTGGTGGAGCGACCTCGTCGAGCGGCAGAGCGAGGAGCACACCGCCGAGCCGCACGACGCGGAGCACCCGCTCTACATCCTGTACACGTCCGGGACGACGGGTAAGCCCAAGGGCATCCTGCACACCACAGGGGGCTACCTGACGCAGGTGGCCTACACCCACCACGCGGTGTTCGACCTCAAGCCGGAGACGGACGTCTACTGGTGCTCGGCCGACATCGGCTGGGTGACGGGACACTCGTACATCGTGTACGGGCCGCTGGCCAACGGCGCGACCAGCGTCATCTACGAGGGCACGCCCGACACCCCGCACCGGGGCCGCTGGTGGGAGGTGATCCAGAAGTACAAGGTCACGATCTTCTACACCGCGCCCACCGCGATCCGCACGTGCATGAAGTGGGGCGACGAGATCCCGGCGAAGTTCGACCTGTCGTCGCTGCGGGTGCTGGGCAGCGTCGGGGAGCCGATCAACCCCGAGGCCTACGTCTGGTACCGAGAGAACATCGGCTCCGGCCGTACCCCGGTGGTCGACACGTGGTGGCAGACCGAGACCGGCGCCATCATGATCAGTCCACTGCCGGGCGTGACCTCGGGCAAGCCGGGCGCGGCGATGACCCCGCTGCCCGGGGTGGTCGCGGACGTGGTGGACGACCAGGGGCAGGCGGTGCCGAACGGCGGCGGCGGGTTCCTGGTGGTCAAGGAGCCGTGGCCGTCGATGCTGCGCACCATCTGGGGCGACGACGAGCGGTTCGTCAAGACGTACTGGTCGCGGTTCGAGGGCCTGTACTTCGCGGGCGACGGGGCCAAGAAGGACGACGACGGCGACTTCTGGCTGCTGGGCAGGGTGGACGACGTCATGCTGGTGTCGGGCCACAACATCTCCACCACGGAGGTGGAGTCGGCGCTGGTGTCACATCCGAAGGTGGCCGAGGCCGCGGTGGTGGGGGCGACGGACCCGGTGACCGGGCAGGCGATCGTGGCGTTCGTGATCCCGCGGGGCAGCGCAGGCGGGGACGTGGAGGGCGAGGACTTCCTCAAGGAGCTTCGCGACCATGTCGCCAGGACGCTGGGCCCGATCGCCAAGCCCCGGCAGATCATGATCGTTCCGGAGCTGCCGAAGACCCGGTCCGGGAAGATCATGCGCCGGCTGCTGCGGGACGTCGCCGAGAACCGCAGCATCGGGGACGTCACCACGCTGGCCGACAGCACGGTGATGGACCTGATCTCCGAGAAGCTGCCCAGCGCCAAGTCCGACGACTGACCGCTCCGGTCTCCGGCGGCCCGGCCTCGCGTGGCTTGGTCTCGCGTGGCCGGTTTTCCGGTGCCCAGCCGCGCGTTGGCGATGCGGCGCGCCGGTGAGCAGAGGTGCCCCGGGTCGCGTACGACGCGACCCGGGGCACTGGTCTGTCAGCCCGTGGAACAAGGTTCTCGGTGCTGGGTGGCGAATCCTGAATGAGGGCGACCGCATACGGCACATACGGAAGACCTTTAGCCGGTGTTCTATGCGCCCCGTTGTCGCGTTTCTTGCCGCTTCCAGCGGCGTTGAAGGGCGTGGCGCCCGGAGGGGTCGCCCACCCGGTGCCCCCTGGTTCATGATCGCCGGGTTGATGATCGGTAAGTTCGTGGGCGTCTTCGGCGGGGCGCGCCTTCCCGTATGGCCGGGCCGGTCACGCTGGGAAGGAACCGCGTCGGCGGGAATCGCGGGGGTCGGGACGCCCGCCCGGCGGGTTTCACCATTTCACTGTTGATCGGCGGTTTGACCTATACCGGCCCCGCACAATTCGAGAGAGTGACAACAGCGGCCCCGATCGCGAGCCTGCTCGACTTGGTGGCCGCCGCCGTCGTCTTCCGGAGACAGGTGCACCGGGGGACCCGCGTCCCAGGGCTCGCGGGCTCCGCGGGGCGTCCCAAGAGGCTCAGGGGACGTCCCAAAGGCTTGGGGGATTCCAAGGGGCTTGAGGGCACGTCTCCAAGGGGTTTGGGGCGGTCCTGAGGCTTCGCGGGGCGCGTTCTGGGGCTCGGGGTGTTAGGGCTTGTTCTTAAACGGGGGGTGTTCATGGTGTGCTGGAGGCTCGACGGGCTGGTGTGAACGGTTGTGCGTCCTGACACATCCGGATCACCGATGGCACTACCGGGTGGCCCGACCGATCGCCCGGCTGACAGGCTGTGAGGCCCGTCCTGAAGGCCGGGGCCCTGGAAGGAGAGAGCGAAATGTCCGAGGCACTGCCGGGCGAGCGCATCGAGGACAAGTCCCTCGGCGAGCTGGTCGCGCTGGCGTCGAGCAACGTCTCCGACCTGGTCAGAGCGGAGATCGACCTGGCCAAGCTGGAGCTCAAGGCCGACGCCAAGAAGGCCGCGTGGGGCGGGGTCATGTTCAGCATCGCCGGGCTGATCGCCGGGCTGATCGTGATCCTGCTGTCGATCGCCGCCGCCTACGGCCTGGTCGCGCTGGGGATCTGGCACTGGGCGGCGTTCCTGATCGTCGCCGGGGTCTACCTGCTGCTGGCAGGGCTGCTGCTCCTGATCGGCTACTTCCGGATCAAGAAGATCGACGGAGCCAGCCGGACCCGCAAGACGCTGAAGGACGACCTGACCATGCTGCGCAAGCGCGGCGATGCGGACACCCCCGCACTGACGGACTGAGGACGATGCCCGGGCACGACGCGTCGGTCGTCGAAGTCGACGGCCCCTGGACCCACCGGGCGATCAGCGCCGGGGGCACGCGCTTCCACGTCGCAGAGGCGGGTGAGGGCCCCCTCGTGCTGCTGCTGCACGGCTTCCCGGAGTTCTGGTGGTCGTGGCACAACCAGCTGGTCTCTCTGTCGGACGCCGGCTATCGCGCCGTCGCCGTGGATCTGCGGGGGTACGGGGGGAGCGACAAGCCTCCCCGTGGATACGACCTGGTGACCCTGGCCGGGGACGCCGCCGGCCTCGTACGGGCCCTGGGCGAGGCGAACGCCACCGTCGCGGGGCACGACTGGGGCGGCCTCCTGGCCTGGACCATGGCGGTCTACCACCCCAAGGTCGTACAGCGGCTCGCCGTGGTCAGCGCGCCCCATCCCCTGCGGTTGCGGCAGGCCATACGGAGCGATCCGCGCGGGCAGGGCTGGGCCGCACGGCACACGTTCGGCTACCAGCTGCCCATGTGGCCCGAACGCCGTCTGATGCGGGACGACGCGGCACTCGTGGGGCGGCTTCTCCACGCGTGGTCCGGGCCCGGATGGCCCGATGAACGCACCGAGAGTCTCGTACGGCGGGCCATGCAGATCCCCGGCACGGTGCACTGCGCGATGGAGTACCACCGGTGGTTCGTCCGTTCGCAGCCGCGCCCTGACGGCATCCGGTACGCGCACCGCATGCGCACCCCGATCCAGGTGCCGACCCTCCAGTTGCACGGTTCCCTTGATCCGTGCACGCTCCCTGCCAGCGCCCAGGGATCGGGACGGTACGTGGCGGCGCCGTACCGCTGGAAGCTCATCGACGGCGCAGGCCACTTCCCCCACCAGGAACGGCCGCTCGCCTTCGACGCCCAGCTGCTCGGCTGGATGAAAGATCCCGAGACCGAAGGCTGAGCAACCGCCCTGGGGCAGCCCATCACGAGGGTGGGCGACAATGGGTTCATGCGGGATCGGGACGAAGCGGGACGGCCGCGTAACGCTCGGCCGCGCGACGCGTACGGCCGCCCCCTTCCCCGGGGCGCCACCGGAACACCGACGATGCCCGATGACCTGTCCGTGACGCCTGTGGAGGCCCTGGAGGAGGCTCAGCGGCTCCTGGACGCCGACAGGCCCTTCCATGCGCACGAGGTGCTTGAGGCGGCATGGAAGGCCGCTCCGGAGGCCGAACGGGAGCTGTGGCGAGGTCTGGCCCAGGTCGCGGTGGGCATCACCCACGTGCGCAGGGGCAACCCGCGCGGCGCCCAAGCCCTCCTGGAACGGGCAGCAGACCGTATCGAGGCCTACGACACCGGCGACGTGCCGCACGGCATCGACGTCCCCGGCATCGTCGCCGAAGCCCGTCGCACAGCGGAGCAGGCCGCGGAGGGCCCGGACATCCCCGTCCAGCTCCGCCTCCGCGTCACGCAAGACTGACCCGGCCCAGCCGCCCCCAGCCGCCCCAAGCCGCCGCCACCGCCCAACCAGGCTCACCCGAGGCCCAGGCCCAGGCCCAGTCAGGCTCACCCACCCGGCCTCGGTACAAGTCCAGCCCACCCTCAGCCAAGCCCGATCAGGCTCAGCCCAAGCTCAAGCCGTCCCCAACCAGGCTCGGCCCAGACCCTCTCGGGCAGCTCACCTGCCGATCACAGGCTCCAAGGCCCGCCCATGCGGTGTCAGTCGGAGCAGGTCTGGGTCGACACCGGAGAGGTGGAGGCGGCGCCGAGGCGGGCGTCCGAAGCGACCTCTTCGGCGGTCAGCGCGTAACCCGTCGCCGGGGCGTCCAGGGCGGCGGCGAAGATGACGCCGTAGACGCTGCCGTCGCGGGCGAGCAGCGGACCGCCGGAGTTGCCGGGCTCGACCGTGCCGCGGATGGCGTAGATCTCGCGGCTGACCTGGCCGGCGTGGTAGATGTCGGGGCCCTTGGCCGTCTGCCGGGCGCGGATCCGGGCGGCGCTCGCGGTGAACGGGTGGTTCTTGGGGAAGCCCGCGATGATCGCGTCGTCCCGTACCCGGGCGGGCCCGGCGAACTTCAACGGCGGCGCCTGCAGGCCCGGCACGTGCAGCACGGCGATGTCGCGCTTGGGGTCGTACAGGACGACCCGGCCGCGGTCGCGGGCCCCGCTCAGCGACGCGATGACCGACTGGCCGCGGGCGCCCGCCACCACGTGCGCGTTGGTCATCACGCGCTCCGGCGCGTACACGAACCCGGTTCCCTCGATCTTGCGCTGGCACTGCGGGGCGGTGCTGACCACCTTGACGATGCTGCGTTTGGCCTCGCGCAGCGCCCGGGTGTCGAGGATGGCGTCGTTCGGCGGCGGCACCTCCACCACCGACTCGCCGCCGAGGCCGTTGAAGACCTGCGGGAAGTCGCTGCTCTTCACGAACCCCTGGAAGGAGGCGAACCACGTCTGGGCCTGCCCAGGCATCATGTCGTTGATGCCGTTGATGATCGTGGACGCCTTGACCTGGGTGCGGACCGGCCGGAACTCGGAGTTGGCGACCAGCGTGCCGAAGAACCAGGCGACGATCAGCAGGGACAGGGCGCTCACCACCGCACCGCCGGCCGCGTCGGCGGCGCGGGCGTTGTCGCCGGTGACCCGGTTGCGCAGGACGGCGCCCACCGAGGAGGCGATCAGCTGCCCGAGGGTGGCGGACAGGAACGCGATGACGATCGCCAGCAGCGCCTGCTGCGCGGCGCCGTCCACGGCCGCCTCGGCGATCGGCGGGGCGATGAGGACGCCCACGACGCCGCCGCCGACGAAGCCTCCGAAGCTCAGCAGGCTCACGATGAAGCCCTGCCGGTACCCCGAGACCCCGAACAGCACGAGGAGCACGAGCAGTATCAGGTCCAGAAGGTGGTCGCCCAGCACCGCTTCACCGTATAGCGCCCGGGCCCGTGTACACGTCCCCTCGGTGTACCAGATTGCGCGGACTCATGTAGTCGTGCGGTGTGATGCGAAGGCCTCGCCGCCCGCGTAGAGGGCGAGTTCGCCGGTCATCGCACATTTCGCGGCTGATCATGGATATGCGCGGGACGGCAGGGCGCCGCAGAGGTCCCGGCCGATCCACCGGATACGACACGCCCGAGCAGCCGCTCCCGACGGACGCCAAGCCGCCTTCCCGGACGAACGGGAGGCGCCCGCTCCGGCCAGACACCGGACAAAACGCCCTGGACGGGCGCTGGGCGGGTCGCTACGGGCAGACGCCAAGCGCACCGGATGGGCGCCCGGGGCACCCGGGGGCACCCGGGGGTACCCGGGGGCGGCTGCTCGAGACGGGCGCTGGGCAAACGCTCCGTATGGGGCGGGTGGCCGATCCGGACGGAGGCGGCCGCTCAGGACGGCGCGGGGTGGGCGTCAGTCGCGGGCGGCCAGGTCGAGGACTTCGGACGGGAGGTCCTCGATGTGGTCGGCGTTCCAGGGACGGTTCCAGCCGCCGACCTCAAGCACCTGGGTGAGCAGTCCGGCCGTGAAGCCCCACACGAGCATCTCCCGGACGCGGAAGGCCGGGCCCAGCTTGAGCCCGGACGGGTGGCGGACGGTCAGGCGGTTCGCAGGGTCGACCAGTTCGGCGATCGGTACCCGGGCCACGGTCGCGACCTCCCCGGGATGACCGGGCGCGACCTCGGACGGCTCGCGCCACCAGGCCGCCACGGGCGTCACCCGGTGCCGGCTGTGGGACAGGTAAAGCTCGGGAAGTTCCGCCAGGACGTCCACGCCCGCGGGCTCCACCCCGGCCTCCTCCCAGGCCTCGCGCAGGGCGGCCCCGACCGGCCCGTCGTCCTCAGGGTCGATGCGGCCTCCGGGGAACGCGGGCTGACCGGCGTGCGCGGCCAGTGTGGCGGCGCGTTCCGTGAGGAGGATGTCAGGCCCGTCCGGTCCTTCCCCGAAGAGGATGAGCACCGCCGCCGCGCGTGCGCCGTTGACCGGTTCCAGTATGGGCGGCACCGCCATGTTGGGGGCTTGCGCACAGAATCGGTCGAGCCAGGCAGGGGGCTGCGGGAGGTCGGTCACTCTTTACCCAACCCCTGGACGCGATGGTTGCTTCCCAGGCACATCGAACAAGTTCCCTTCCAGGCCTTTCTCCGGTCCGACCGCTGCCTCGCGCTGTCGTGCACGGCCCCGCTCACACGGGGGTGCTCACGAGAATCACGAGAAAGGGCCTTCCTTGACGAGCTTGCGCGCCGTGACCTCGTCGGTGGGGCCCTCGCCGAACGACGGGCACAACCCGGCCAGCGGGCAGGCCCCGCAGGCGGGACGGCGCGCATGGCAGATCCGGCGGCCGTGCCAGATCAGCCGGTGAGAGAGGATCGTCCAGTCCTTGCGGGGGATCAGGGCGCCTATCTCGTGCTCGACCTTGACCGGATCGGTCTCGGTCGTCCAGGCGAAACGCCGGGCCAGCCGGCCGAAGTGGGTGTCGACCGTGATCCCCGGGATGTCGAAGGCGTTGCCGAGCACCACGTTGGCGGTCTTGCGGCCCACTCCGGGCAGCTTCACGAGCGCCTCGAGGCTGCCCGGAACCTCGCCGTCATGGCGTTCGCACAGGTCATGACCTAGTTTCATAATATTGTTGGCTTTGGCCCGGAAGAATCCGGTCGACTGGATCAGTCGTTCGAGTTCTTCGCGGTCCGCGGCGGCGTAGTCCTCGGCGGTCCGGTACCGGGCGAAGAGAGCCGGTGTGACCGCGTTCACCCGGCGGTCCGTACACTGGGCGGACAGGATCGTGGCGACCAACAGCTCAAGCGGACTGGTGAAGTCCAGCTCGCAGTGTGCGTCGGGGTAGAGCGCGGCTAGCTCGCGATTGATCCGCCGGGCACGGCGGACCAGGGCGAGGCGCGTCTCCACCCGGGGCCGGGGCTTGCGGGGCGCCGTCACGGGGGCGGGACTACCGTTGTGAGGCACGTGGGCAAGGGTACGTCCTCCGGCTCCCGCGTTCGGCGCGCCGCAGACCCTACCTTCGTACGCGGTGGGACGTACGTCACACTATGTATGTAGGTGTTTAGGAGGAGAAGCGTGACCGACCGCGACGTGGACGTACTGAGCAGGGCCCCGCTGTTCGAGGCACTCGACGAGCAGGGCGCCAAGGCGCTGCGCGCCAACGTGACGGAGGTGCGGCTGGCGCGCGGCCAGACGCTGTTCAACGAAGGGGAGACGGGCGACCGGTTGTACGTCGTCCTCGACGGAAAGATCAAGCTGACCCGGGCCGCCCCGGACGGCCGGGAGAACCTCCTCAGCGTGCTCGGCCCGAGCGAGATGTTCGGCGAGCTCTCGCTGTTCGACCCGCGGCCCCGCACGGCCAGCGCGATCGCGGTGACCGAGTGCCGGCTGGCCGGGCTGGGCCACGACGATCTGCGGCCGTGGCTGACCGGTCACCCGGAGGTGGCGGTCCAGTTGCTGCGGGCGCTGGCGCAGCGGCTGCGCCGGACCAACGACGTGATGGCCGACCTGGTCTTCACCGACGTGCCCGGGCGTGTCGCCAAGCAGCTACTCGACCTCGCCGAGCGGTTCGGCCAGCCCTCGGAGGCCGGGCTGCACGTGCATCACGACCTCACCCAGGAGGAGCTGGCGCAGCTCGTCGGCGCGTCCCGGGAGACCGTCAACAAGGCCCTGGCCGACTTCGCGCAGCGCAACTGGCTGCGGATCGAGGCGCGAGCCGTGGTGATCCTCGACATCGAGAGGCTCCGCAAGCGCTCCAAGTAGCCGCCCGGGCGGTGTGCTCCCCGTAGCTCCTGGACGCCCCGAACGCTTCACCCCGGCGTTCGGCGTCCGGCGGCCCATGCCCTCGACCCCGGCGACGCCCGGTCGACCCCGGCGATGCGCGGAAGCGCAGGCCAGGGACGGCAAGCCTGGGTGCCGCACGCCCATGGACCGCCGGCCAGGGCCTGGCAGGCTCAGGGCGGGCAGGCTCAGGGCGGGCAGGCTCAGGGCGGGCAGGCTCAGGGGCGTCGTTCGTTGAGGTAGTCGAGCTGGGCCTGGACGGACCACTCGGCGGCCGGCCAGAGGGACTTGTCCACGTCCGCGTAGACGCGCGCCACCACTTCCTTGGCGGTGCGGGCCCCGGCCGCGACCGCCGCCTCCACCTGGGCGAGTCGTTCGCGCCTGTGGCCGATGTAGTGGTCGAGTGCGCCGATCGGGTCGTCCAGCCTGGGTCCGTGCCCGGGGAGGATCGTGGCCGCCTCGACGTCCTCGGAGAACTTCCGGAGCCTCTCCAGGGAGTTCATGTAGTCGCCGAGTCCGCCTTCGAGGACGGTCGTGCCGTACCCGAGAACGGTGTCCCCGGTCAGCACGGCGCGGTCGGCGGGCAGGTAGAAGGTCAGCGAGTCGTCGGTGTGCCCCGGCGTCTCCATCACGCGCAGTTCCAGGCCTCCGGTGGTGACGACGTCGCCCTCGGCCAGGCCTTCGTCGCCGAGCCGGTGGCGGGGGTCCAGCGCCCGCACGGGGACCGTGCCGGCCCGCGTCCCACCGGGCGCCCCGGGCGCGGCGGCGGCCGCGGCCGCGGCGAGGCCGGCGAACTTCGCGGCCCCCGCCGCATGATCAGGATGCCCGTGCGTGAGCAGCACCAGCCCGACCCGGCGGCCCTGCGCCGTGATCCCGTCCACGACGCGCCTGAGGTGGACGCCGTCCTTGGGGCCGGGATCGATGACCACGACCTCCTCCGCGCCGGGCTCGCCGATGACCCAGGTGTTGGTGCCGTCCAGCGTCATCACGGACGGATTGGGCGCAAGCCAACAGGTCGCCCGTTCCGTGCCCATCCCGTCGATCTCGCTCATCTGCCCCATCCTGCCCGACCGTCGATCAGGGTGACGGACGGGGTTCCATCCCAGGCGATCAAGGCGATCCAGGCGCCGCAGCGCGGGCGTCCCGGCCAGGCGCCACAGAAGGGCCCGCGAGAGCGGTACATTCCGACCGCGGCGCGGTGACATCGGATCACCCCTTCGGGTAGTGCTCCTCCTCGCCTTCCGGCGGGATGAGATACGCCTCGCCATCGATGATCTTGGCCACGGGCTGGTTGACCACGATCTCGCGCGGCGCGGCGAGCACGTCGGCGACCGTCTCGTACTCGGCCAGTTCCGACAGCGTGGCGAGCGTCGGCGGCATCAGGAACCACTCGCCGCGGGACGCCCGCTCGACCGCCTCGGCGGGCCGCACCCACGCCACCTGGTCGGCCTCGGTGCTGACGTCGCGGGCCCGCTGCCCGTGCGGCATCCCGGCGACGAAGAACCGGGTGTCGTACCGCTTGGGCTCGACGACGGGGGTGATCCAGTGCGCCCAGGGACGCAGCAGGTCGGTGCGCAGGACCAGGCCGCGCCGGTCCAGGAACTGGCCGAACGACAGCGAACGGTCCAGGAGCGCCTGCCGGTCGATCTCCCAGTCCTCGCCTCGGGTGTCGTCCACGACCGACGTCTCGGTGGGCCCGGCCAGCAGGACCAGGGTCTCCTCGAACGTCTCGCGGACCGCGGCGCAGACCAGCTCGCGCGCGAGGGTCTCGCTCGCCTTGAACGCCGAGCCCCACTCCGCGGGGGAGGGCCCCGACCAGGCGAGCGCCGCCTCGCCGTCGCGCGGATCGACCGAGCCGCCGGGGAAGACATAGGCGCCGGGGGCGAAGTCCATGGACGCCACCCGCCGCAGCAGGAAAGCCTGCAGACCGTACCGTGCGTGGTCGCGCAGGACGACGACCGTCGCCGCGTCCCGCGCGGACACCGGCTCGATCCGGCCGGCCTGGATGTCCTCCATCCGATCCCGCAGCACCTTGGGGAGCTTCAGCCCGTTCACCATCGCCCGTTCCCGCGTGTGATCCTCATGGCGGCCAATTCGGACATACCGAATGTCATTCCGTCAAGTCCCGTCGGGAGGGCGCACCCACGGCCGGCCTGGCCGACCGCTGCCCCCTCCCACCCCCTACGACCAGGCCGCACACCCCACCGAACGCGGTGCGGCCCTGGCGTAGAGGCGGCGCCGTCGCGCAGGAGGGCGGGGCGAGGGTCCGTCGCGCCCTCGCCTGAGCGTGCGCGGGCCAGGACGCTGCCGGTCAGGGGCCCGCCGTGAGATCGGCGTACGACCCGGACGCGATCTCACGGCGGGCATCGGCGGACGGCGCGTCGTCCGCACCCCTCTCCCGGCGCCGCGGCGCCGGGACGCGTGGAGTCCGTCCGGTCAGGAGACCTCGGCGATCAGTTCGACCTCGACCGGCACGTTGCTGGGCAGCACGGCCACCCCGACCGCACTGCGGGCGTGCCTGCCCGCGTCGCCGAAGATCTCGCCGAGCAGATCGCTGGCGCCGTTGATCACCTTGGGCTGGCCGTAGAAGTCGGGGGCGCTGGCGACGAAGCCGACGACCTTGACGATCCTGACGATCCTCGACAGCTCGCCCACCTCGGCCTTGAGCGCCGCGACGCAGTTGAGCGCGCAGATCCGCGCCTGCTCGACGGCCTGGTCCAGGCCGACCTCGGCGCCCACCTTGCCGAGCACGTGCAGCTCGCCCTTGACGAACGGGACCTGCCCCGAGGTGTAGACCAGGTTCCCGGTCCGCCGGGTCGGCACGTACGAGGCCACCGGCGCGACGGGCTCGGGCAGTTCCAGCCCGAGCTCGCTGATCCGCTCTTCGGGCGTGCTCACCCTCACTGCTCCAGTTCGCGCTTGAAGTAGGCCACGAGGTTCTCGGGGTTGGGCCCCGGCAGAACCGTGACGAGCTCCCACCCGTCCTGGCCCCAGTTGTCAAGGATCTGCTTGGTCGCGTGGACCAGCAGCGGAACGGTCGCGTACTCCCACTTCTTCATGCCGCTCAGCCTAGCGATCCGCCCTCCCCGCAAAACGCCTCCACGGGCGGGCGAGAGCGATCACGTCCCCCAGAGGCGGAGGGCGAGGGCGCACTCAGGACGCGGGGGCGGTCGTGTCGTAGCGGCGGCGGGCGTCCTGGACGGCGTCGATGTTCTCGTCCGCCCAGCTCTTCACCGCCGTCAGGATCGGGACCAGGCCCGGCCCAGCCGGGCTCAGCCCCGGCCAGCCGGAATCAAGCCCGGCCCAGCCGGAATCAAGCCCGGCCCAGCCGAGATCAGGCCCGGCCCAGCCAGGATCCGGCCCAGCCAGGATCAGGCCCAGCCGGGATCAGGCCCAGCCGGATCAGGCCCCGGCCCGGCTGGAATGAGCTCGTACTTCGATCAGGAGTCGCGGCGGGGAGGTTCCACGGCTTCCCCGCCCGGCCGCTGCGCCCGCCCGGCGGCGACGGCGGGATCATCTCCACCGACCCCCTCGCCAGTCCCCGAAGTCTCCTGAGCCCCCACCTCAGAAGCCTCCGAAGCCGCTTCCCGAGGCCCCGACGGCTCGCGAGCAGCCGACGCCTCCGCAGATCCCGGCTCCTCGCGAGGAGCGGCGGCCGCGCCGCCCGAGCCGGACTCCAGCCCGGGTGTCCGCTGCTTGGCCGCCTTCGGCTCGTCCAGCCCGATCACCGGCGGCACGTCCTCCGCCGACCCGAGCGCGGACGGCTGCTCCGCCGCCCTGACCAGCTCCTGCTCGGCCTTGGCGAGCCGTTCGCCCAGCGCCAGACGGTCCTTCCGGGCGTCCTCGGCGGCCCCTTCGGCCGGGCCGCCGCCCGCCATCCGGTCGAAGAACCGGAGGATCTCCACCGGCAGCGGCATGACCAGCGTGCTGTTCCGCTCCGCCGACACCTCCACGACCGTCTGCAGGAGCCGCAGCTGCAGCGCGGCCGGATCCTGCGACATGATCTCGGCGGCGGCGGCCAGCCGCTTGGACGCCTGGAACTCGCCGTCCGCGGTGATGATCCGGGCGCGCCGCTCCCGTTCGGCCTCCGCCTGACGGGCCATCGACCGCTTCATGCCCTCCGGCAGCGAGACGTCCTTGATCTCGACGCGTTCGATCCGGATGCCCCACGGGGCGTCGGTGATCTCATCCATGATCCCGCGCAGCCGCATGTTGATCTTTTCGCGCTCGCCGAGCAGCTCCTGCATGTCGGTCTGGCCGATCACCGAGCGCAGCGAGGTCTGCCCGATCTGGGAGACCGCGTAGCTGTAGTTCTGGACGTTCACGATCGCCTTCACCGGGTCGATCACCCGGAAGTAGACGACCGCGTCCACCCGGACGCTCACATTGTCCTGGGTGATCCCCTCCTGCCCCGGGACGTTCATCGTGACCGTCTGCTGGTTGACCTTCTGCATCCGCTCCATGACCGGGACGATGAAGTTGAGCCCCGGTGCCCGCACCGCGCCGGGCCGGAGCCGTCCGCCGCGCTGCACCTGGCCGAACCGGAACACGATGCCGTGCTCGAACTGCTGGACGACCCGTATCGACGACGCCGCCCCGATCAGCGCCAGCACGCCGAGGACGAGAATGAGGAGGGCTACCGCTTCCATCACGGGCACCTTTCACGCGAGGTGGTCCCGGGCCGTCGAAGACCCGGGAGCCCGGCCGTTCGCGCGGGAGGTCCGGCCCTGGGAGGCAGCCCCTGAAGCCGGCCGCCCCCGGCCCGACGACCGGTTGCACGTTTTCCAGCTAACCTCCTGGGCACGGCCGATAACAGAGGTCCGGGGCATCGTTCCGAGAACGGCCTCCGGAACCGCGCCGGAACCGTGTCAGGAATCACTTGCATGAGGCGGGGCACCCTCTAAAAGTCCTTGCCGAGCGAACGATATGGTCGATCGGGTGAGCGCGAGAGACACCGACTGGGACGGCGTACGCCTCCACGTGGTCACGGGCAAGGGCGGGACCGGCAAGACCACGGTCGCCGCCGCCCTGGCCCTTGCGCTGGCCGCCGGCGGCCGGAAGGTGCTCCTGGTGGAGGTCGAGGGCCGGCAGGGCATCGCCCAGCTGTTCGACTGCCCCCCGCTGCCGTACGAGGAGCGCAGGGTGGCCGTCGCCCCGGACGGCGGGGACGTCTACGCGCTCGCGATCGACACCGAAGAGGCGCTCCTGGAGTACCTCGAGATGTTCTACAACCTCAAGCGGGCCGGCAAGGCGATGACCAAGCTGGGCGTGGTCGACTTCGTCACCACGATCGCCCCCGGGCTGCGCGACGTGATCCTCACCGGCAAGACCGCCGAGGCGGTGCGGCGCCGGACCAAGGACGGCTCGTACGTGTACGACGCCGTGGTCATGGACGCCCCGCCCACCGGCCGGATCTCCAAGTTCCTGAACGTCAACGAGGAGGTCTCCGGACTCGCCAAGGTCGGCCCGGTCCGCAACCACGCCGACACGGTGATGAACGTGGTCCGCAGCCCGGAGACCGCCGTGCACTTCGTCACGCTCCTGGAGGAGATGCCGGTCCAGGAGACGATGGACGGCATCCACGATCTCACCGAGGTCGGCCTCCCCGTCGGCGGCGTGGTGATCAACATGGAGCATCCGCCGATGCTGGGTTCCGACGAACTGGCCGCGGCCGCCGCCGGAGGCCTCGACCGCGACGAGATCATCCGCGGGGTGAAGACCGCCGGCCTGGAGCACGACGCCGAGTCGATCGCGGCCGTGCTGGCCGCCGAGGCCACCGAGCACGCCCGCCGCACCGCGATGCAGCGCAGCGAGAAGGAGCGTCTGGAGTCGGTCGACCGCCCGCGCTACACCCTTCCGCTCCTGTCGGACGGCATGGACCTCGCCGGCCTGTACGACCTGGCCGAGTCACTGCGCGCCCAGGGCGCCGCATGACTCCCGGTGCCGCTCCTCGAACGAGGAGCACCGGAACGCCGGCAGGCGGCAGGACGCTGAGAAGAACCGGGGCGCCGACGCCCTCCCCGGACGCGAACGGAAGGGGCCGCCCGAGATGAGCCCGACCGCGAAGACCCCGCCCGCCCTGGACGTGGACGCGCTGCTCGACGACCCGCGCACGAAGATCATCGTGTGCTGCGGCTCCGGCGGCGTCGGGAAGACCACCACGGCCGCCGCGCTCGGCGTCCGCGCCGCCGAACGGGGCCGCGACGTCGTCGTCCTCACCGTCGACCCGGCCCGCCGCCTGGCCCAGTCGATGGGCCTGTCCGAGCTGGACAACAACCCGCGCCGCATCGAGATCGACGGCGACGGCGAGCTGCACGCGATGATGCTCGACATGAAGCGGACCTTCGACGAGATCGTCGAGGCGCACGCCGACCCCGACCGGGCCAAGCAGATCCTGGCCAACCCCTTCTACCAGTCGCTGTCCTCGTCCCTGTCCGGGACGCAGGAGTACATGGCGATGGAGAAGCTCGGCCAGCTGCACCGCTCGGGCGCGTGGGACCTCATCATCGTCGACACGCCGCCGTCCCGGAACGCGCTGGACTTCCTGGACGCCCCCGAGCGCATGGGCCGCTTCCTGGACGGCCGCTTCATGAGGCTGCTGGCCGCACCCGCCAAGACGGGCGGCCGCTTCGGCGTGAAGGTCATCAGCGCGGGCTTCGGCATGTTCACCGGGGTCATCAACAAGGTCCTCGGCGTCCAGCTGCTCCGCGACGTGCAGACGTTCGTCGCCGCGTTCGACACGATGTTCGGCGGGTTCCGCGAACGCGCCGAGAAGACCTTCAAGCTGCTCCAGACGCCGGGCACCGCGTTCCTGGTGGTCGCCGCCCCCGAGCCCGACGCCCTCCGCGAGGCGTCCTACTTCGTGGAGCGCCTCGCCGAGGAGCGCATGCCGCTGGCCGGCCTGGTCGTGAACCGCGTCCACGAGGCCACCCCGGACGCGCTGTCGGCCGCACGCAGCCAGGCCGCGGCCGAGACGCTGGAGGAACGCGGCGAGCACACCCTGACCGCGGCCCTGCTCCGCATGCACACCGCCCGCATGCAGTTGGCGGCCCGTGAGGAACGTCTCCGCGAGCACTTCGCCTCGACCCATCCCACGGTGCCCATCACCTCCGTCCCAGCGCAGGCCGAAGACGTCCACGACCTGGACGGCCTGCGCCAGGTGGGCGAGGACCTCTCCAACCAAACCCAACAACCGGCCGCCTGACCCGACCCGGACGTAGGTGTCCCACGCCCCCTGCCCACAGCCAGGTACACGGCCAGGACACACCACAACCAGCCGTCCGCCCCCAGACCCGCACACAGACGCGCCCCCGGACGCGCGCCTCCTGGCGGGGGACATACGGGACCAAAGCGGCGGCCTCGGGCTAAACGGGCACCCCGTGGCCGGATCCGGCCATCGCGGGTTACGGACCAAGACGCCACCCCATACGGCCGGACCGATACCGGCTCCCCGCCTCGCTGCCATCCGCATGACCCGCTGCCGAAGGCGCCAACTCGCCCTTCCGAACCGCCGGGTTCGGCATCCGCGGGAGGGCCTCGGACAACGGCAACCGCACCCTGCGCCGAACCGGCGCATGCGAACGCGTACGGATTCGTACGAACGCATGCGGGCATGTACAGGCGCGCCGGCAGGACGCGTCTCGACGCGCACGAACACGAACATGCGGGCATGTGGCCTGCGGACCGGCGGGCGCGCACAGGCATGCATGACCGTGGGCCCGCACTCACTGATGAGTACGGGCCCACGATCCACTGATCAAGACCTTGAACCTTGCCGTGCCGCGCCTGCGCCCCTCAGGGCCGGATCCGATCGCCGCCGGTAGGCACACCGATCAGCTGGTCAGCCGGTCAGCTGGCGACGAGTTCGCTCTCGTCGGGATCGACCGAGCGCTCGTACTCCTCCTTGGCGGTTTCCAGCAGGTCGCGCCACGAGCGCACATCCGGACGCCGCCGTAGCAGGGCCCGGCGCTCCCGCTCGGTCATGCCGCCCCAGACGCCGAACTCGATCCGGTTGTCCAGAGCGTCCGCTAGACACTCCGTCCGCACCGGGCAGCCACGGCAGATGAGCTTGGCTCGGTTCTGCGCCGCCCCCTGCACGAACAAGGCATCTGGATCCGCGTTACGGCAGGCGGCGCGGGCGGTCCAATCCGTGATCCACATCTTGGCCCCACTCCCCTAGGGTCTGTGTCGATTTGCGCTCCTTGGCCAGACGGGCGCGGACGTCAGGCCGCCAAACGAAAGCCGTGGGGAAGAACTTACGGAAGCGAGGGAGGATTCAACAGTCCCCGATGGGCCCATTCTCGATATAGCCCTCCAGGGCCATACCGCCGGAACGGACTAGTTACCTTTAGTTGACGCGCGAGCCGCGCGCCTGGTTGACATGGAACCGAGGATCGTTCGGGCGAGCCGGGCGTACGCCGTCGTACCGGACGGCCACGCCGCCCGCACGCACGAACCCCCGGACGCGAACGCGCCGCGCGCACGCGTCCGAGCGCACGCGTCCGAGCGCACACGTGCGACGCTCCGCGGTCCATTCCCGCGACCACCTCCCCATCGTCCCGCACCGGTGACCAGGACGGACGGGAAACCGGCAATCCGGTCTCCGTGACCAGGCATCGTGACCGGACGTCAGGCAACCCGGAGAACAGACAAGCAACACCAAACCACCACATCGGACGCACCACACCGAACCCCCCGGCGCGCCCCTGATCAGGAGGATCACCGCCCGCGCGCACAGCCCTCACCCTGCACGCACACGCCCAGCCCGCCGGAGGTGTCCCGTATGCACTGGTCGTCCCCGCGTACCCTAGAGCGCGTGCACGGTGCAAAAGAGAATCGGCGGCAGGCCTTCTCCACGCTGTTCCGGCTCCTGGGAGCCGGTGTCGTCGCGGGTGTCCTGGTCGCGTTCATCGCGCTGCCCGGCGTCGGGAGCGCGGGCCTCACCGCGCGCGACGCCGCGAACAACTTCGAGAGCATGGAAGGCGAGCTGAAGACGTCGCCACCGTCGGAGAAGACGGTGATGTACGACGCCAACGGCAAGGAGATCGCCCGGTTCTTCGACAAGTACCGCGAGTCGGTCCGCCTCGACCAGGTCAACCAGGTCATGCGGCAGGCCATCATCGACATCGAGGACTCGCGCTTCTACGAGCACGGCGCGCTCGACCTCAAGGGCACCATCCGCGCACTGGCGACCAACGCCAACTCCGAGCAGACCCAGGGCGGGTCCACGCTCACGCAGCAGTACGTGAAGAACCTCCTGGTCGACAACGCCAAGACCGAGGCGGAGTACCTCGACGCCACCGCGCCCACGGTCGGCCGCAAGCTGCGCGAGCTGCGCTACGCGCTCGACCTCGAGCAGCGCCTCACCAAGGACCAGATCCTCGAGGGCTACCTCAACGTCGCCTACTTCGGCGCCGGCGCGTACGGCGTGCAGGCCGCGTCCAAGCGCTACTTCAGCAAGCCCGCCTCCCAGCTCACCCTGGAGCAGGCCGCGCTGCTCGCCGGCATCACCCAGAACCCGACGGCCTACGACCCGATCCGCAACCCCGACGACGCCCGCAAGCGCCGCGACACCGTCCTCTACCGGATGGTGCAGCTGAAGCACATCACCAAGGCACAGGCCGACACGGCCGCCGCCAAGCCCATCGAGCTCAACAAGACCGAGCCGGTGGGCGGGTGCGAGACGAGCAAGGCGCCGTACTTCTGCGAGTACGTGAAGTACGACATGCTGCAGATCCTGTCCGGCGGCAAGTACTGGCAGATGAAGCCGAAGCAGCGGCAGGACATCGTCAACAAGCTCAACCGCGGCGGCTACACGATCCGCACCACGCTCGACATGAAGTCGCAGAACGCGGTCGACCGCGCGCTGCGCGGCAACGTCCCGCCCGGCGGCAACCGGGTCGGCGCGGAGGCGATGGTCGAGCCCGGCACCGGTCACGTCAAGGCGATCGGAGTGAGCAAGCGGTTCGGCGCGGGCAAGGGCCGCACCACCATCAACCTGGCGGCCGACTCGGCGCACGGCGGCGGCAGCGGCGTGTCCGCCGGCTCGACGTTCAAGGTGTTCACGCTGGCCGCCGCGCTCGACCAGGGCATCCCGGTCAGCACCACCATCAACTCGCCGGAGACGACGAGCATCTCCGGGTTCCAGCCGTGCAAGTACACCGGCATGTTCAACGGCAAGAAGTACGACAACGAGTGGCTGGGCGGCGGCCCCTGGCCTTCGGTGTCCAACGCCGGCGACAGCGAGGCGGGCAACTTCAACCTGAAGACCGGCACCTGGCACTCGGTCAACACCTTCTACGCGCACCTGGAGAAGCGCGTCGGGGTGTGCAACGCGGTGAAGATGGCCGAGAAGTTCGGCATGAAGCGTGCCGACGGCAACCCGCTCGCACCGCTGCCGTCCCAGGTCCTGGGCGTGAACGACATCGACATGGTGCACCTGGCCGCCGCGTACGCCGGCTTCGGCGCCCGCGGCAAGTACTGCGCGCCGGTCTCGGTCGTGGACGTGGTCGACTCCGAGGGCAAGAAGGTCAAGCTGCCCAAGACGGACTGCCGCCAGGTCGTCGACGAGGCCGTGGCCGACAAGGTGAACAACATCCTGCAGGGCGTGCTGACCCAGGGCACCGCGAAGGGACGCGGCATCGGCCGTCCCGCCGCCGCCAAGACCGGCACCTGTGAGGCCCACAGCTGCGCGGTCTTCGCCGGGCACACCCCGACCATGGCCGCCGCGACCGCGTACTGGGACTTCCGCGGCCCGTGGCGCTACAAGGTGTACGGCGTGTACGGCGCCGACACCCCGGGCGCGATGTGGCAGCAGAGCATGCGCAGCGCCCTGGCCGGCAAGCCCGCCCCCGGGTTCGCCACCCCGACCCGCGACTTCGGCGACACCATCCGGGTGCCGGACGTGAAGGGCATGTCGGTCGGCGCGGCCACGGCCCGGCTCAAGGCCGCCGAGCTGGAGGTGCGGGTGTCGCCGCGGCCCATCGAGTCGGACGCGCCGCGCGGGTCGGTGGCGTCCACCTCACCGGGCGCCCAGACCGAGGTCGGCCCCGGCACCACCGTGATCATCTATCCGAGCAACGGGCGCCGCGGGAACGACGGCTGGCCCGGCCGCCGCCCCGGCGACCCGGGTTTCCGCTGGCCCTGGGAGAACTGACGCACAACGCGGAGGGCGCCCGGCCGCACGGCCGGGCGCCCTCTTCCGTTTTCTCCCCTCGCCCCCTCACCCCGCCGCGAGCTGCCGCTTGACCTCGGCGGCCACCCGGCCGCCCTCGGCCCGCCCGGCGACCTTCGGGTTGACGGCCTTCATGACCTGGCCCATCGCCCTGGGCCCCTCAGCCCCCGTAGCCGCGATCGCCTCGGCGACCATCACAGCGAGCTCCTCGTCACCGAGCTGGGCGGGCAGGTACTCCTCCAGGACCTCGCCCTCGTCGCGCTCGGCCCGCGCCTGCTCGTCCCGGCCGGCCTCGTCGAACGCCGTCGCCGCCTCGCGGCGCTTCTTGGCCTCGCGGGTCAGCACCTTCACCACGTCGGCGTCGGACAGCTCGCGGGCCTGCTTGCCGGCGACCTCCTCGTTCTTCACCGCGGTGAGGGCCATGCGCAGGGTGCGGGTGCGCACATCGTCACGCGCCTTCATCGCGACCGAAAGGTCGGTTTCCAGCTTCTCCTTCAGGGCACTCATGGTCACAATCATGCCCGTCGGGCCACCTGGGTCTCACCAGGATTACCGCCGTACGCGACACTGCCCGATTCTGGGAGCATATGAGGTGTCGGGTTCGGTGCCTTGGAGGGAGAACCGTGCGAAAGCTCTACGCCCTGCCCCTTGGGATGGCGGGCGCCGGCGCGGCCACGTTCGGCTACGCGTCGGTCGTCGAGCGGAACTGGTTCCGCCTGCGCCGCTTCGACGTCCCCGTGCTGGCCCCCGGCCGCCCCTCCGTCAAGATCCTGCACATCTCCGACGCCCATCTCACCCCGGGCCGCAAGCGCCTGATCAACTGGGTCCGCTCGCTGGACGCCCTGGAGCCCGACCTGGTCGTCAACACCGGCGACAGCCTCGCCCACCGCGACGCGATCGGCCCCTTCCTGGACGCCCTCGGCCCCCTCCTCGACCGTCCGGGCGTCTTCGTGTACGGCTCGAACGACCTCTACTCCCCGATCTTCAAGAACCCCACCCGCTACATCTGGCGCACCAGCCAGTCCGACTACAAGAAGCGCCGCCGCGAGCCCGACCTCCCGTACCGCGAGCTGGGCTCCTCCCTCATGGCCGCCGGCTGGCTCGATCTCAACAACCGGATCGGCCGCCTCAAGGTCGGCGAACTCGACGTGGAGTTCGGCGGGATCGATGACTCCCACATCAACCGCGACCGCTACGACAGGATCGCCGGCCCGGTCGACCCGCAGGCCGACGTCCACCTGGGCGTCATGCACTCCCCGGAGCCCCGCAACCTCGACCGCTTCGCCGTCGACGGCTACGACCTCCTCCTCGCCGGCCACACCCACGGCGGCCAGGTCTGCGTCCCCTTCTACGGCGCCCTGGCCACCAACTGCGGCATCGACCGCCCCCGCGTCAAGGGCCTGCACCGCCACCGCGGCTCCTGGCTGCACGTCTCAGCGGGCCTCGGAACCTCCCCGATGGCCCCGATCCGCTTCTGCTGCCCGCCCGAGGCGACCCTCCTCACCCTGGTCCCCCGTTAATTAGGGACGCAGCACCCCCAGACATCCGCTAAAGTGGACGAGGCGCCGGGAGCACGTACGACTCCCGGGCAGCCACCACCGGGGTGTAGCGCAGCTTGGCAGCGCGCTTCGTTCGGGACGAAGAGGTCGTGGGTTCAAATCCCGCCACCCCGACAGAAACCGCCAGATCAGAGGCCGGATCTCCAAACAGGAGACCGGCCTCAAGATCTTTTGCCCGCGATTCCTCCGCGGGACTGAACGTCACCCAGCACCCCTGACCGTCCCTCACGAACCCTCAACCAGCCAGCCCCGGCCACCCAAGGCCCGGCCCGAGTTCAGACACGCCCGCCGTCATGCACCCGGACGAGCCGCCGCAGGGGCCGCGCAACGATCACCTGGATGCGGCTCCGTCGACGTCGCCCGCATCGCGCCACAATCATCCGCCAACCGGCGGCGCCTCGTGTCGCGCGAGGTTGGCTGCGCGGCCGTGCGAGTCGCCGCAACTTGAGCAGTTGTTGCCGAGAGATGCGACTGCCGCTGGGGCACGACGTCACCGTCGACGACTAGTTCAGCGAGCCGGAGCACTGGGTGGGCGGACCACCCGAAGGCGTTCAGCCCCTTCCCTTGGCCCAGATCCGGCCAGCTGTCGAGCTGATCAGCGTCGCGAGGGCCCTCACCGCTGCTGTCAACGCGATCTTGCTTCGGCCTCCCAGGCGGCGTGGCGGGAGCGGGCCTCGGTGAGGAGGAGCCTGCGCAACTGTTCGCGGGTCTGGCCGCGGGTTTTGACGGCGTGGCAGTTGGGGCACAGTGCGATCATCTGGATGGGGTGGTCGCGGCCCCAGTTCGCGCGGTCCTCGACATGGTCGACTTCCAGGATCGACTCGCCGCCATCGGTGACGTCGTTGGGCTGACCGGTGCACAAGGGGTTCTCGCAGCGGCCGCGGCTACGCAGGACCACGGCCTGGACCGCGTGTGCGGACCGTACGGGCCGTTCGCTGGTCGTACGGCCGGTGCGGTCATGGTCGCCGCGCGCCTCGGCGGCCTCGACACTTCGGCAAAGGCGCCGGTAAGCCTCGAAGTCGCTGAGGTCCTGTCGCGTGGGACGGCTTGTATGTGCAGGCTGAAGCCCCACGTCGTTGAGCAAGGCCTGGGGGATCGCGCCATCGAAAAAGCGTTGGCCGAAATCGGCGATGGTTTCGGCGCGTACCTCCTCGGAGGAGGCCGCCAGCTCGTACGCCCAGGGCGACAGACCGCTGTGCGGATTGTGCTCCTCCATCCACCCGAGAGGCTCGCCGTGCGCGGCCGGAACGGCTCCAGTGTGACCTTTCAGCTCCCACAGGTCAGTGCGGGCCAAGGCGAGGATCGGGAACTCTGGCCGGGGCCTTGAACTCGGCTGGCCATACTCGCGCAGGAGCCCACGCAACTCGACGTGAGCCGCGTCCCAGGAAACGAGGCGCGGGTCGTGGTGAGCGGCGCGTCCCATTGCCCACAGCAGGGTGATCGGCTGATGTCTGGCCGGGCCGTCAGCGGTACTGGCGACGCGCAGCCCCTTCAACTGCTCCATGAGCCGTTGAAAGGGCGGGAGAGGCTCGTCGATGATCACTTCGAATCCCAGGCGGGTAAGGAGTCGCCCGACGGTCTGGCGTCCGCCGGAGAACTCCCGGGCGCTCAGGGGCCGACCCGCGACGGAACGGTAGGCCACGCCCACGATGGCCTTGGAGTCGTAATCGACGCCGTTGTAGTGCAGCAGGTACCGGCGCGCAGGGTCGAAGCCGTACTCCTCGAGGAAGCGGTCCCGCCCCAAGCGGTCGCACTCGGCGATCGCATCCAACACGGCCTCACGCGTGATGGGCGACAGATCCATAAATGGATGCTATGCCCGAATAGCTCGCCTTGAGCCTGAAAAGCACGAGCCAGCCCACGTCCCATTGCGTCTGAGGACGCCAACGCCACAACTACTGGCCGCCCACCGACCTACAACGAAGGCGCTTGCGCCCACGGAGGTGGCGTCCGAGTTTGTCCAGTTCGAAGGGCATGACGTCGTGACGTGAGGCGGCCACGGCGTGATCCTTCGAACGGCCTGCCGAGATCGCTTCCGCTCGCCGGAGGTGGTAACGGAACAGCCGGCAACTGCTTTGAGGACGTCAGCCCCGGGATGAAGCCCGTCAGTGTCCGGACCGCACGCCGGCCGCGATCCACCCGCCCTGTTGATCGCGTACGGTACAGATGCGTCTGAACGATCACTTCGGCCATGCGTTGCGGGCGGCCCCAGCGTGGGGATCGACCCGGTTGACCCGAGATCAGCTCGCGGGCAGGGCTGATCCTTCAGAGAGCAGGCGACGTGAACGACGGCTACGAACTCCAGGGAACCGACTCCAAGGGTGAAGGCGTGTTCGCCACCCGGTCCTTCCGGGTCGGCGAGACGGTGATGGTCGGTGTCATCGACCGCGAACTCGACCACAACCACGCCCACGCATCCCAGGTCAGCGAGAAACGGTTCGTGCTGCACGGCGGACTCACCTCCAAGGTCAACCACTCGTGCGACCCGAACTGCGGAATTCGCCTCAACGCCAGCGGCGCGCATGACTACCTCGCCCGCCGGCCGATCACCGAAGGCCAGGAGATCACCTTCGACTACGCCATGCGGAACTACTCGGTCGAGCACTTCGCCGCCCACTGCCGATGCGGCTCGTCTCGCTGCCGCGGCCGCATCACCGGCTGGAAGGACCTGCCCGCCGCACGCAAAGCAGACTATGACGGCTTCGTCGCCCCCTACCTCACCGACATCGACCAGCGCACCAGCGAACAAGAGGCCGACAAAGCCACGTGGAACGAATCGGTAGTGCCTCCCCCGACCGCCCCGACCCTCAACCCCGCAGGCGACGCCAACGCGTAGAATCCGATCCCCTGCGAGCATCCGAACACGGACCAGGCGAGGAAGAAGCAGAGGGCAATGAGTCAGCGAGAGGAAATCTCTCGCTCCGCCGCAAGGCCAGCCGACGCTCGGGTGTTACCAACTCTCGCTGAACCTCAACCTGTCTCAGCCGGGTGGAACCACCGCTCATGCGTGGGCGGTACCAGAACTCGCACGTAGAACCACAGCGGTCTGTTCCCTACACCACCAAGCCGGATGCACAACACGGACCGCTCTCGGTCCAGAACCGTGAGTGTCACCATTTCTTGCTCCGCGCCAGCGAGCCCCGTCCGAAGGCACTCGGCGACACCCGTCCAGCTCAGCAATTCAGGAGAAGAGTTCCTTCGTGCACACGTAACCGAGGGTGTCCATGCCTTCGGCGACGTACAGGCTCTCTGCGGCGCTGCCGACGGCTGCTTGCAGGACTTTGTAGTCGGCTCCGTTGCGGCGGCCCCAGGCGATAGCGGCCCGCCAGAGAGCGCGGCCGTGGCCGCGGTGGCGGTAGTCGGGATGGACGGCGAAGTACTGGGGTGGCTGCTGTCGCGTGCCGAGGGCATCGAGCATGGTCGACAGCGGGCCGATAGCTCCAACGATGCGATGGTCTTCCACGGCGAGCAGGATGGGGCCGTCGTCCAGCCCGGCTTCGCGGCGCCGGTGGAGGAACGCGAAGCCGTCCACACCGAGCTGCTCGGCAAAGGCAGCGAACGTGTCGGCGTCCTCGCACTCGTCGAGTGTGAGGACGGGCTGCGTCGGATCTTCATCCCGACTGGTGAAGGTCTTGAGCATGAGCCGGGTACGTGCGCCGTCCGGAGTTTCTTGCAGCCAGATGAGTCGACCGCCGCGCCGTGTTCCGTAAGTGCTGTTCCGCTTGTGCGCCCACTCGGCGACCTCTGCCGGGTCCGGGACATGGCCGCCGTAGTAGTGGATCTTCAGTGTCGTTTGCCCTCGAGTGGACAGTGTGGGGATCACCGTGCGGCCCGGCCGGTGGATGATCTCCTGGACGAGGACGTGTTCGTCTTTGCGGTCCGCCCAGCGCCTGTCCTTGTCGTAGGGCAGGAAGCGTCCGGTGCCGGCGACATCGGCCACGGCGTCGAACAGGTCGGCCGAGACCACGTCGGGGTGGACGGGCCCGAGCGCGGAGACGTAGGGCGCGGTCACCACGGGACTCAACCAGTCCCACCGGAAGCGCATGCATCGCAACGTACAACCGTGAGTCGACCATCGGGCCCCGACGCAGGAACGTGTCGGGGGCGTGATTTTGCTGATCAGAAGCATGTCAGCACGCGTGGCGCGGCGACAGCCATGGCACCGTGGGTCAGCGCAGCGTGGCTGATCCCGACCTGCTGACCATCTACCAGGCCACCTGCGACGTCTATCTCGGCGGCGGAACCACCGTGGTCGACGCCCTCCAGCCCCGGATGGATCAGATCGCCGGCGGTTCCAAGCGCACCCACGCCATCACCGCCGCCAAACTCGCCCAGGCCTATGCCAACGCGGGAGAACCGTCCATGGCCTGCGACCTGGTCCTCACCGCACTCGGTAGCGCCGCGACGCTCGACTCCCAATCCGCTCGCGGTGAACTACGGCGCGTACTGCCTGCCCTGCGACGCTGGCCCGGCCGGTCCGACGTCCAGGAAGTCCGCCACCGCGTCGCCGACCTCGCCTGAAGGTCATCGCAACAGCCGCGGCTCCAGCACAGTCTCGACCACCCCGCCACCTGCCTGCCGCTCGATCCGGTACGCCTTGGCCTTCCTGCGGTCCGCGATGACCTCGACCAACTCGGTGCCCTGGTAGACGAGGCCGGCCCCCGCATCGGTCGCATATCCCACCGCCGGAAGCTCACCCGCCGTGACTCGCCGGTGGAAGTCCTCTCGCCGCTCCCGGTAATGGACCGCGTTCCCAAACGGCAGGAAGCCGAGACCCAGCGCAGGCCGTACCACCGGCCCGAAAGAGTCGGTTGTCCCTGCCTCATGCCAGCACAGCGACCCTGCCGATTCACCGGCCAGCACCACCCTGGCCTCCCAACACTCCCGCATCACCTCGACCAGGCCGTGCGCCCGCCACACCGCGATCAAGTTGACCAGACTGCCCCGATCTACCCAGATCACATCCTGGCCGAGCAGATGAACCCGCACTTCGTCCACGTTGGGCTTGTCGAACAACGCCAGATGCGAAACCTGGACATCCCCACCGGAAAACGCCTCGTAGAAACGCTCGATCGTGGACGTCTGATCGCCACCTGCCGTGGCGAGAAAGCACAGGCGCGGCCGGGTGACCGCCTCCGCCGCCTGGAACAAGTACTCGAACACCGGACCGGGCGTCCATGTCGGCCCACCACGGTGAAAGCCCATGCTGGTCGCCACGATCGTCGGAGTCCGGGCGGTCATGGCCCGATCATGTCACGCCTGCTCCGTTCCAGCGGGCTCGGCAACTCACCGTGTTCTGCTGCCTGGTCATCTGCCGAAAAGCGACCCGAAGTCCGGCGATCTCATCCAAAGCGCCCTCCAGCTCCACGGTGAGTCTGGTGTTGCCATCGTGGGCGGTCTCCAGCTCCCTCTCCCGCTGCTGGAGCCCGGCCGTCAGGCCCTTGACCCTCACGACGAGTTCAGCGGTTCTGACCTGCTCGACCTGGGCGTCCGAGCCCGCGCAGTACCTTGGCCTTCAGCCCGGTCCTGCTCGTCGCGGACACAGCGGAGTTCTGCGCGGGCGAGTTCGAGGTCGGGCGCCAGGCTGGCGGAACTCGCCATGGCGCCGGCCTGCCGCACCCGAATCATCCTCGCCGACTGGTCTTGCGATCTATGAACGGTCTCAGCACTGAAACGCCCACGCGAGTCGCGCCGTGGCGGCACGACGGGCTCGGACAAGGGAGATGCGAGGAGGCCGACCCCATAGGAGTCGGGCAAGGCAGGCAACGGTGCCGGACAGACACTCAGTTGACACCCAGCAGGAACCGGCGGCAACCGCTCAGGAACCGGCTAAGGAAGCCCCCACGCTGGCGACCTCTCGCGACATGGGTTGGTCCGGACGGAGTTGCCGCAGGACGCCTCTGCCTACTCGGAGGATCCCAGGCTCCATCAAGCGCACGACTGGGCAGGTGTTCCCGCTTCGCGCCGCGGTCCTCGGCCTTCTGATAACGGGATTGCTCAAGCATCGTCTGGATACGTCGAGCAAGCTCGGAAGCGTTCTTCGACTCGACCAGCTGACCGGAGAGCATGGCCCACAGGGAGCCTGTGTACTCGCCCCACCACAGGCAGATGCCAGGAAACCTGCGCCGCAACTCGTCCACGACCTGATCAAGATCGGTCTCAATCGCCAAGCACTCCGAGGCCCAGGGGTCTTGGCTTCGCTCGGCGGCGAAATCGCGGTATGGCCTGCTAGATCGGGCATCAAGCTCTTGGGGAGTCACTACGTCACCTCCGACGCGAACGCGGCAAGCGCGCCCATCAGGTGAGGGTCAGACCACGATGGGCCCGTCGAGGGTCGTGCGGCCGGCGAGGCCAGGGGACAATCACCGGCCGCACGACATCCGGCCAGGACGGCCGACGAAGGACACGCTCCGCGCCCCACGGGCAGGAGACGCGTCCCCGATTCAGCGGTTGATCAGAGCCCAGGCAACGAGGCCACCAGGGGTGTCCCAGTGACCAACCGCGTCCGCGTAGGCTCTGGCGAGGACCAGCCCCCGTCCGTGCTCGTCGAGATCGTCAGGGGTCTGATCGGGGTTCAGAGCTGCGGGGCCGTCGTCCTGCACCTTCAGTTGCACCTGCTCGGGACCGACACAGAGCTGGACCTCGATCCGGCCGCCGGGCCTACCGCTGGCGCTGTGCCACAGCGCATTCGTGCCGTACTCGCTGACAATCAACTCGATCGCCTCGGCCAGCTCCGGCTCATCGGCGAGCAACAGCCGAACCCAGCGTCGCACCAGGGAGATGGCCTCGTCGACGCCGGGCACGTCCACGCGCCACACGTGATCGTCGCTGGTCGTCTTCGTCCGAGGGTCGATGTCGGAAACGATCCCCCAGGCCGCCGAAGTAGCGGGCGCAGAGCGAACGCCGTCCGCCTCTGGTGCGGTGGATGACTTATCCGGACGGGCTGGTCCCACCGAGTGCAGGGACCTGTCGACGTCCTGGGGTGGGGGCGATGCTGGCGCCCTCGGAGCTATCCTCATCTCGTCTCCCGTCAGGGGGATGGATGCCGCGCGGCCGGGCCAGGGGCTCCAATCCGTAGCCAGGCCGCGCGGCAGTCTTGTCCGTACGCATGGTCTGCACGGACCCGTCTGTCACTTGCTACGGCCAGCATTCTGACCACGCTCTGAGTCGACCGTCAATGCACTGTGCATGATCCTTTTAGCTCTGCGTGCATGAATCTATGCACAGAGCGATGCATTTCCGGCACACTGGAGCCATGGCACCGCTACAGCACAGCCTCACCGCCCGAGGACGCAGGCTGGCCCGCGAACTCCGAGCGCACCGTGAACGCGCCGGGATGACACTCGACCAAGCGGCGGCGGCACTGGGCTGGAATCGGTTCAAGCTCGGCCGGATCGAAGCCGGCAAGACCAGGGCCACGGCGGCGGACGTGGGACGCATCCTCGACCTCTACGGCACCGAGGATTCCGTGCACGCCGCCCTCGTCCAGTTGGCCCGCGACGCAGGACGGCGTGGCTGGTGGACCGCCTACTCCGGCGTGTTCACCGGTGGGTACGTAAGCCTGGAGGACGAAGCGTCAGAGATCCGCACCTACCACGTCCAACTCGTTCCCGGCCTCCTGCAGACCGAGGACTACGCACGGACCGTCATCTCCGCAGGCGTCCCCGACGACCCCGACGAGGTGAACAAGCGCCTTCATGCCCGCATGGCACGCAAGACACTGCTCAGCCGCCCAGACGCCCCACAACTCAGAGCCGTCCTCGCCGAATCGGCGCTCCGACAACTCATCGGCGGCCCGCAAGTGATGCATGACCAACTCACCGACCTCAACCGCGCCGCCCAGCGCCCCAACGTCGACATCCGTGCACTGCCGTACACGGTCGGCGCCCGCGCTGGAGTCGAAGGGTCCTTCGTCATCCTCAGCTACACCGACCCGCTGGATCCCGACATCGCCTACTCCGAAGGCATCTACGGGAACGTCTACATCGAAGGCGCAGACCACGTGGCCCGCTGCAACGCCGAGTTCAACACCATCTGGAACGCCGCCCTTGGCGAAGAGCAGAGCGCGGCCCTCATCACCGCAATAGCCGCAGAGCTATAGATAGCCTGACAACATGCACCCCTCCGCAGACCTGTCCGCCGCGGTCTGGCGCAAGAGCTCCAGGAGCACCGCCCAGGGCAACGAGTGCGTCGAGATCGCCGCCACGACCGGCTTCGTCGCCATCCGCGACTCCAAGCACTCCGCCGGGCCCAGCATGACTGTGAAACGCTCCACGTTCGCCCTGCTAGCCGAGGAGATACGTCGAGGTCAGCACGACCTCTAAACATCACCGCGGACTCTCCGAGGAACTCAATCTCGGCCCACTGGCGTAACTCAGAGCATGTGACGCGCGTGATCACGCAGGTGTGCCCGGCGGTCCATAACCCTGACCTGCCTCACTCCTGGAGCGGGGTGGTCAGCGCCACTGATGGGTTACTCGGCTCAGACGGACGAAGAGGTCGTGGGTTCAAACCCCGCCACCCCAACCCTAGGCAAGGCCCCTTCCGAGATCTGAAGGGGCCGGGCCTTTTTGGCGCTGGCAGGGCTGCTTAGGCTGCCGGTGTGCGGGGTCAGTAGGGGTGGCGGGTGGGTTTGGTGGTCCAGGCTTTGTAGGCTTTCGCGCCTAGTTCTGGGTGGATCTGCTCGATGTGGATGCGGCGTTGGTCCATCGGTTTCTGGAAGTCCTCGTACTGGAAGGCGTCGTCGAAGCCGATGGCGGCCGTGGCGTCGAGGTCGTTGGCGAAATAGACGGCGTCGATGCGCGCCCAGTAGATGGCGCTCATGCACATCGGGCAGGGGGCGCCGCTCACGTAGATGGAGCAGCCCTGGAGCATGCGGGCGCGTTCGCTGAGCGGGTCGGGTGAGCCTTCGGGGCGGGGGACGTATTCGAGGGTGCTCTCGTTCTGGTGCTCCTCCGAAATGGAGGGGGCCTCGGGGTTGAGGCGAGCGATCGCTTTGCGAATGGTCTCCACTTCGGCGTGCGCGGTGGGGTCGCCGGTGAGGAGTACGCGGTTCTGACCGCGGGCGACGATCTCGCCGTCCTGGGTGATCACGGCGCCGAAGGGGCCGCCCCAGCCTTGTTCGACGGATTCGACGGCCAGCCTGACCGCCTCTTCCAGGAACTCCCGCTGCCCCATGGCACACCCTCCGCTCGGTAATCTGTTTGCAATTTCTCCAGATTTGTCGTGTTTGTCCCTTTTTAACTAGGCTACTTGCCATGGGCGCCAGGGCAAATGACGGCTCGGCCGGCGCCACGGTCGTCACGTCGCAGAAGGTCCTGCGGGGGTGCGAGGACGACTACCGGCGCTGGCAGGAAGGGGTGAACCGGGCCGCGCGGGGCTTCGACGGGTTCGAGGGCACGGAGTCGTACCCGCCTGAGTCCGGTGTGAGCAACGAGTGGGTGGTGGTCTTCCGGTTCTCGCGGGTCGACCAGTTGAGTGCATGGCTCACGTCCGGCACGCGGCGGCGGCTGATCGATGAGGGGCGTGGCCTGTTCGAGGAGGAGCCCGCCCAGGAGGTTCTCAGCGGTGGGGCGCCGGCGCGGGAGGCGGTGACGGCGGTCGTGTCCCATGAGGTGAGGACGGGCAGGGAAGACGATTTCCTGCAGTGGCAGCAAAAGACGTTGAAGGCGCAGGAGAAATTCCCCGGGTTCATGGGCGCCGAACTTTTCGAGCCGGTTGAGGGGATCCAGGATCGGTGGGTCGTCATCTTCCGGTTCGACACCCGCGAGCATCTGGGGCAGTGGCTGGAGTCGGATGTCCGGCAGCGGCTTCTGGACGAGGGGGCTGATTATTTTGCGGAATACGATGTGCATGAGATCGAATCGGCGTTCAGCGGGTGGTTCCGTTTCGGTGAGGGGCCACGGGAGGGTGCACCGCCCAACTGGAAACAGGCCATGTCGGTTCTGCTCGCGCTCTATCCCACCGTCATGGTGCTGACCTTGACGGTGGATCGCGAGGTGTCGAACGCCGGGGCTCCGCTGTATTTGGGGTTGTTCATCAGCAACGTGCTCAGCGTCTCTATTCTGACCTGGTTCATGATGCCGCTCGTGAATCGCGGGTTGGCTTTCTGGCTGTTGCCCGGCCGCGCACGCTCACGGCGCGTTCACATTGCGGGCACGGCCCTGGTGGTGGCGTGTTATGTGCTGCTCATCGCGATATTCGCCTTGGCCACATGAATGGACTGATTGCCATGGACCTCAACGGGATCACCTCGGTGGTGGACGCGCCCACCCGCGCGTCGCAGGCGGCGTGGCGGCCGGGCGACGCGTGGCTCGCGGGCGGGACCTGGCTGTTCTCCGAGCCCCAGCCGGACCTCGACCGGCTCCTCGATCTGCGGGGCTTCGGCTGGGAGTCGCTGCGGGTCGAGCCCGGAGGGCTGGAGATCGGCGCGACGTGCACCCTCGCGGAGCTGTTGCGGACGGGCCTGCCGGCGTCCTGGACGGCGGCGCCGCTGATCGACCAGTGCCGGCGGGCCCTGCTGGGCTCCTTCAAGGTGTGGAACGAGGCAACCGTGGGCGGCAATCTGTGCATGTCGCTGCCCGCGGGCCCGATGATCTCCCTGACGGTGGCGCTCGAAGGGACCTGCACGATCTGGACGACCGGCGGGGGCGAACGGCAGGTCGCGGCGGCCGACTTCGTCACCGGGCCTGGAAGGAACGTCCTGGAACCGGGTGAACTGCTGCGTTCGATCACCCTTCCGGAGGCGGCGATGCGTTCCCGTACGGCGTTCCGCTGGATCTCGCTGGCCCCGCTCGGACGCTCAGCCGCGCTCCTCATCGGCCGGAGGTCGCCCGACGACGGCTCGTTCACGCTGACGGTGACCGCCTCGACCCCGCGGCCGGTGCTGTTGCTCTTCCCCCGGCCGCCCCGCTCCGCAGAACTCCGCGGCGCGCTGGAAGTCGCGATCCCCCCGGACTCCTACTTCGACGACGTGCACGGTACGCCGGAATGGCGCCGTCACATGACACTCCGGTTCGCCGAGGAGATCAGGGACGAACTCGCGGCGGACGGGGGGAGGTGACCCGGATGCGGATCGAGGTCAATGGCGAGGTGGTCGACACCCTGCCACGTCCTGGGCAGTGCCTGCGCACCTTTCTGAGGGAGCTGGGGCATTTCGGTGTGAAGAAGGGGTGCGACGCGGGCGACTGCGGCGCGTGCACGGTGCACGTGGACGGCCGCCCCGTGCACAGCTGCCTGTTCCCCGCGTTCCGCGCGGCCGGGCACCGGGTGACGACGATCGAGGGGCTCGCCCGCGGCGAGGGGCTGCATCCGGTGCAGCGTGACTTCCTGGCGGCGCAGGGCTTCCAGTGCGGCTTCTGCACCGCGGGGATGATCATGACGGTGGCCGTCCTCGATCCCGTCCAGCGGGAGGAACTCGCGCGGTCGCTCAAGGGGAACCTGTGCCGCTGCACCGGCTACCGCGCGATCGAGGACGCCGTCCACGGGATCGCCCACACGGAGGACTCTTCGGAGGAAGGTCCGTGCGGACGGAACCTGCCCGCTCCGGCAGGGCCCGAGGTCGTGACCGGAAAGGCCCGCTTCACCCTGGACGTCGCCCTGGACGGCTTGCTGCACCTCAAGCTGCTGCGTTCGCCCCACGCGCACGCCCGGATCATCTCGATCGACACGAGCGCCGCCCGTGCGGTGCCCGGCGTGCGGGCGGTGTTCACGCACGAGGACGCGCCGCGGCGGCTCTACTCGACCGGACGGCACGAGAACCCCGACGACGACCCCTTCGACACGCTGCTGTTCGACGACGTCGTCCGGTTCGCCGGGCAGCGGGTCGCGGCCGTCGTGGCCGACAGCGTCGCGGCCGCCGAGGAGGGCTGCCGGCGGATCACCGTCGAGTACGAGCCGCTGCCGGCCGTCTTCGACCCCGAGCAGGCGATGGCCCCCGGCGCACCCGTGCTCCACGGGGACAAGGGCGCCGACCAGCACATCGCCCATGCGGAACGCAACATCGCGGCCGAGGTGCACGGGGACATCGGCGACGTCGAGGCGGCGTTCGAGCAGGCCGACGTCGTACACGAGCACACCTACGCCAGCCATCGCCTCCAGCACGCGCACCTCGAGACCCACGCCTCGATCGCCTGGGTGGACGAGTCGGGTCGGCTGACGGTGCGCACGAGCAGCCAGGTGCCGTTCCTCACCAAGGGCGCCCTGTGCGCGCTCTTCGATCTTCCGGAGGAGCGCGTGCGCGTGGTGTGCGGCCGGGTCGGGGGCGGGTTCGGGGGCAAGCAGGAGATGCTGACCGAGGACGTCGTCGCGCTCGCCGCGCTGCGGACCGGGCGGCCGGTGCAGCTGGAGTTCACCCGCCAGGAGGAGTTCGAGTCCTCCGTGGTCAGGCATCCGGCCACCGTGGAGATCAAGGCGGGCGCGCGGAACGACGGCACGCTGACGGCGTTGCGGCTGCGGGTGGTGACCGACACCGGCGCGTACGGCAACCACGCGAGCGTCGTGTTCCACGCCTGCAACGAGTCGATCGGCGTGTACCGCTGCGCCAACAAGAAAGTGGACGGGTACGCCGTCTACACCAACACCGTCCCCTCCGGGGCCTACCGCGGTTACGGGCTCAGCCAGGGGGTCTTCGCCGTCGAGTCGGCGATCGACGAGCTCGCCCGCGCGGTCGGCATGGACCCGGTCGCCTTCCGCGAACGCAACATCATCCGCCCCGGCGACGCCATGGTCAGCTTCCAGATCCCGTCGGCGGACGAGGCCTGCATCGGCAGCTACGGCCTGGACCAGTGCCTTTCCCTTGTGGACGAGGCGTTGGAGCGGGGCGGCGGGGCTCGTCCACCGGCCGGGGAGGGCTGGTCCGTGGGCAAGGGCGTCGCGCTGGCGATGATCGACACGATCCCGCCGCGCGGGCACCGGGCCGAGGCGCGGATCCGGCTGCTCGCCGACGGCCACTACGAGCTCGCGGTCGGCATGGCCGAGTTCGGGAACGGCACGACGACCGTGCACCGGCAGCTCGCCGCCGCCGTGCTCGGCACGACCGTCGACCAGATCCGGATCGAGCAGGCCGACACCGACAAGGTCGGCCACGACACGGGGGCGTTCGGCTCCACCGGGACGACGGTCACGGGCCTGGCCGTCACCCGCGCGGCGGAGGCGCTGCGGGAGCGGGTCGCCGCGGTCGCGGGGGAGCACGCGGGCGCGGACCCGTCCGTCCTCTTCTTCGACGGCGACGAGATCCGCTTCGGCGGCACCTGCCTGAAGCTCGCCACCGTCGCCGCCGCGGCGGGGGCCGCCGGCCGGGAGCTGGCGGCGGTCGGGTCGTCCGACGGCGCGAGGTGTTCGGTGGCGTTCAACGTGCAGGGCTTCCGGGTCGCGGTGAGCGCGGAGACCGGGGAGATCAGGATCCTGCAGAGCGTCCACGGGGCGGACGCCGGGCGTGTCATCAACCCGATGCAGTGCCGCGGGCAGGTCGAGGGCGGCGTCGCGCAGGCGCTGGGCGCGGCGCTGTACGAGTCGTTCGTGGTGGACGAGGCCGGGCGGGTCGCCACGAACGTCTTCCGCCGCTACCACGTCCCGGCCTTCGGGGACGTGCCGCGCACCGAGGTGTACTTCGCCGACACGTCCGACGCACTCGGCCCGCTGGGGGCGAAGTCGATGAGCGAGAGCCCGTTCAACCCGGTGGCTCCCGCGCTGGCCAACGCGGTGCGGGACGCCACCGGCATCCGCTTCGCGTCGCTTCCGCTGGCCCGCGACCGCGTCCACGCGGCGATGTCGGTCGCCACCGACTGGGCGAGAACGTCCCGCACCACCCCCCGTTAGGCGTGTGCGGATCGATCGGGCTGGGAGAACCGGGCTGGGACCACTCGACCGATCCAATGGACTGGCCCGCTGGACGATTGGGGGCGGGGCGGCTGGGGTGGGCGGTGTGTTGCTCAGCCGGCGGTGCGTTCGGCCAGGAGGCCCCGGAGGAGGGTGCGGGACTCCTCGGGGGAGGCGGCCGACTTCTCTTCGATGGTGGTCCAGATGTCGGAGAGATCAGCCTGGGCCAGGCCGATCCCGAGGATGGTGTGGACGAGGCTGATCCGGTCCTTGATGCCGGGAAACTCCAGGACGTCGAACGGGTAGGCGCGGTCCTCGTAGAACAGGGCCCCGTCGGGCACCACCCGCACCCTGGCGTCGGGACTCTCGCTGAGCGCCAGCAGGTGCCGCAACTGGGCGATCATCACCTGCGGGTCCTTGAAGGGCAGCGACAGGGCGTGCTCGTCCACGATCACGTCGAGGAAGCGGCGGCGGCCTCCGGCGCGGAAGCGCTGGCGGTGGTCCAGCAGTTCCCACTCGGCCTCCACATCGCATTCCATGATCTGCACGGAGGCGACGAAGCGGGCGTACTCCTCCGCCTGCGCCAGGTCGGGGACCTTCTGGAAGCCGTAGGTGTGGACGGTGCACGCCTCCGACTCGGAGATGAGCGCGTCGCGCGCCTCCGCCTTCATCGTGCGCCCGGCCAGCCAGGGCGGGCCGTCCGGCCGCGAGGCCAGGTCGACCATCAGGTCGGCGACCTTGGCCTCGCGGACCTCGTACCGCTCCAGCAGCCGCTCGACCTCTGCGGGCGCCGGCGGCGCGAAGCCGGTCTCCGCCCGCACCAGCCAGTCGGCCTCGCAGCCCGTCCGCGCCGCGGCCTCCTCGTACGACAGGCCCACGATCTCGCGAGTGCGCTGCAGGTACAGCCCGAGACGCCGGGCGTTGATGTTCGGGCCACGGTAATCGCCGGTCATTCACGCCTCCCGCCCTCCATCTTCGACCATGGTCACGGGCGGGCGCGCGATTTCCCGCGAGGTGCGGAGTCTATGTACTGGTATGTACGTGTTTCTTTCCGGGGCGGGACGGCGGGCGTCCCAGGACGGGTGACCTAGGGCGCCACGGCGACGGCCTCTATTTCCAGTAGCCAGGATTCGTCGTAGATACCGGTGATGATGATGGTGACGGCCGGACGGTGGTCGCCGAGAACCTCGTGACGGATTCGGGAATTGGCCTCCCGGTACCGCCGGTCGGAGAGGTAGATCGTGACCTTGGCGAGGTTGCGGACGGTCATGTCGGCGGCCGCCAGGACGGTCTGGACGTTCTTCCAGGCCAGACGGCATTGGCCGTCGAAGTCGGCGGGGACGTCGCCGCCGGTGGTCCACGGGGGCTGGCCGCTGACGTAGAGCGTCCGGTGAGGCCCCTGGACGAGGGCGGCGTGGGTGTAGGAGGGAGATGATTCCGGGAGTTCCGGAGGGTCTACCGGGTTTATCGAGAAGGACATTTCTCTCCGGGGCTGCTATGGGGGGTACTGGGCTACAGCGGGCGCAGGACCATGATGACTTCGTCCTGGGTTCCATTCTTTCCCGGGCGCACGGCCTTGGGCCACCGGCCGACTTCGCGCCAGCCCAGCCGTTCGTAGAAATGCTCCAGGCCGAGCCCGCCGCGCGCGGCGAGGTGCAGTCGTTCCAGGCGCATCTCCTCCCGGGCGATGTGGTGGAGGCGGGCCATGAGCGCCGTGCCCACACCGCGCTTGCGGTGGGACGGAAGGGTCTGGAGGAGGTTGACGCTGCCCCAGCACGCGATCACGGGGTTGTGATCGCGGCTGAGGACGACCCATCCGGTGAGCGCGGCACCGGTACGGGCGACGAGGAGGCGTTCGCGATCGGGGTGCAGGCGGGTGATGAGAGCGTCCATGACAGGGGCGACGTTGCGGGCGCGGACGGGCGGGAACGGGAAACCGGCCGCGCCGCCGTCGTTGGTCACCCGGGTCCAACAGTCGATGAGGCCCCGGCGCAGCGCCGGGGTGACGTCCGAACGGTCGGTGAGCTGGATCAGGTCGGGCATTCGGGGGCCGCCTCTCACGCTGTTGATCTGATGATCCCCGCGCGGAAGGCCTTAGAAAATGGGCGGTTTGACCGTTTTCACCTTCGGGGCCGGTGATGTGAGCACGACGGGACGACCCTAAGGTCGAGGGGTCGGCGGGGACGCCGCGCATCGTCGTTCGGGAGGGTCAGTGGAGGCTGGAAGCGCAACGCGCGGCGGAACCACCGCCCACGGGCCCACCTCCCACGCCCAAGGACCCACCACCGCCGCCCACGCCCCCGCCGCGGGCACCCCCGGGAGACCTTCGCCGGGGCCCGGCGTCGCCAGAACCGGGTCCTCTGGGAAGAGGTCTTCAGGTACGGGGTCGCCGGGGCCGGGCGTCCGCGGGCCTGGCGGGCCCACTGTTCCACGCATTCTGCTGGGCAGTCGGCTGCGACGTTTCCGCGAGGCGCGGCGGATTCCTCGCTCCACGGCCGCCGACGCCATCCGGGCCAGCGACTCCAAGATCAGCCGTATGGAGCTGGGACGATCCCCGTTCAAGGTGCGTGACGTGGAGGACCTGCTCACCCTCTACGGGATCAACGAGGAACGGGAGCGGGCGTCCCTGCTCCGGCTCGCGCAGGAGAGCAGCAGGCCCGCCTGGTGGCACGGCTACAGCGACCTGATCTCCACGAGCACCGAGCACTACCTCGGCCTGGAAGTGGCCACCTCGCTCCTCCGCGTGTACGAGTTGCAAATCGTTCCTGAGCTGCTTCAGACAAGGGACTACGCCAGGGCCGTCATCAAGCTCAGGCAGCCCCGCACCCCCGATCTGGACGTGGAACGCTGGGTCGAATTGCGGATCGAGCGCCAGGAGCTGTTCCTGAAGTCCGGCGGGCGCAAGCTCTGGGCACTCCTGGACGAAGCCGTCCTGCATCGCGCCTGGGGCGGCGCCAAGGTCATGCGGGGGCAGCTTGAACGGCTGCTGGAGTTGAGCGAGTCGCCCGAGGTGACGATCCAGATCGTTCCGTTCACCACCGTGTCGACCATGGGCCTGGGGAACGCGTACTCGCTGTTCCGCTTCGCCGAGGACGACCTGCCTGACGTCGTCCACCTGAACCAGGCCACCGGCGAGTACTACATGGACAAGCCGGAGGACGTCGACCGGTTCGCTCACGAGTGGGGCCTCCTTTCCGGAGAGGCCCTCCAGCCGGCCGAGAGCCAATCCCTGCTGTACGGGATGCTCACCCGCGCCTGAAGCACCCGCCCCGGCACGCTTCGGCCTGCTCCAACGTGCTCCTGGATTGCTCCAACGTGCTCCTGGATTTGCTCCAGCCTGCTCCTGGATTTGCTCCAGCCTGCTCCTGGGGTGCTCCGACGTGCCTCTGGGTGCTCGCTCCTGCGTGCTCCGGCGGGGCTCTGGGGGCTGTCCCTGGGCGTGCTTGATCGAGGCTGGCTCGAGTTTCCGTGAAGTCGCAGGTAAAGGATGTGGGAGCACTGGAAGGTTCGCCGCCCGGGTGGGGTTAACCCCTACATGGGCTCTAGGGGTCAGGTCCCCCACCTTTGGGGGATTTCCCCGATAGCGATGAGTTCGCCGGATCGTCAGAGTCTTACTTAGCAGCAGGGGCTTGGAGACCCCCCTCCGACGGAAGAAGGCACACGATGTCGCACACGCTGAGCCTCACCTCGATGACCATCTCCGACCTGGCCCAGATCCTGTTCGCCTCCCCGCTGCAGGCCTCGGACCAGCCCACGCCCGAGCAGGTCCGGGCCGCCATCGACGAGCGGCTGTGCGCCTGCGGAGGCGACCACGCGCCGTGCGCCGCGTTCGTGGCGCAGGAGGCCGGCGATCACCCCGAGGCGTACGCCGTCCGGATGCGCTGGGCCCTCCAGACCATCGACCTCACGTTTCCCGCCTACGCCACCGCCGCCTGACCCTCGTACAGCACGCTGAGGCCCGAGCGCAGAGGAGGCCCCACATGCGCTCCCGGTACGCCGACAAGCCCGAAGAGTTCACCGTCAAGCGCGAAGAGATCGTCCCGCGCTCGCTCGAGCACTTGCTCCTGGCCGACGACCCGCAGGGTCGGAAACGCACCCGGCGCCGTAGACCGCGCAAGGCCCCGGCCGTGCGGCGACGCGCCTAGCCAGCCGTCCCACAAGGGTGGGCGGCGTCTCGGATGGCCGCTACGCGGGCCAAGCGTCGGCTGAAGCGAGCTACTTCTTCTTGCGCTTCTTCTTCTTGGAGTCGCCGCCGGACTCCCACTCGTACCCAGGGGTGTTCTTCTCGCAGTAGCTGTCGCTGACCACGGTGTCGGTCGCGTCGTGCTCGCACCAGCGGTCCTGCGAGCACGAGGTCACCCCCAACCCCGAGACGAGCACAACGGCCGCGACCAACGTGGAGGAGGTCCTGGGCATGAACGATCACCCTTCCAGAACAGGGAGCGCGTGAACGGGACCGGCCGAGATTAGCCCACCCTGGACCGCGCCAAAAGCGCAGCCCTGGGGAAGACCCGCCACCGGGACGGTCACCGAACCGCAGGGACAGACCCTGATATCGGACGCAAGCCCCGACCGATCCCGCTTCATCGCCATCACGCAGTGTGCGGGGAGCATCGCGAACTATGCTTGCGCCGTGAGCGACGATCCGGCCCAGGAGAACGCGGGCCTGACCCTGGCGAACCAACAGATCACCAGCGCCGACCCCTCGCCGCCGCCCCCCGTCCACGAGTACCGCATCGCCGAACTCGCCCAGGCCGCCGGGCTCCCCGTCCGTACCCTGCGCTACTACCAGGAGCGCAGGCTGCTGCCCCCGCCGCGCCGCGAGGGCCGGATCGGGCTGTACTCCGAAGACCACCTCGCCCGCCTCCGCATGATCGCGAGCCTGCTGGAACGCGGCCACACCCTCGAAGGCATCCGCGAGCTGCTGTCGGCCTGGGAGCAGGGCCACGACATCGAGGCCGTGCTCGGCGTGGAGAAGGCCGTGACCACGCCGTGGTCCACCGAGACCCCCGTGACCCTGACGCTGGACGAGCTCGCCGAGCTGTTCCCGGGCCAGGTCAACCCGGGGTCGATCGAACGGGCCGTGCGCCTGGGGCACATCGAGGTGGACGGCGACCGCGTCACCCACTGGAGCCGCCGCCAGCTGGAGGCCACCGTGACGCTGGTCCAGGCCGGCGTACCGCTGGAGGAGGTGCTCTCGGCCAGCCAGGAACTGCAACGGAGCATGGACGACCTGGCGGCCGTGTTCGTCCGGCTGATCACCAGGCATGTGGTCGCGCGGATGGCCGAACAGGACCTCGGCGGGCTCACCGACGTGCTGGCACGGCTGCGTCCCGGCGCCCAGGTCGCGGTGGAGGCGAGTTTCGCCCGTGCCATGGACCGCCAGGTGAGAGCGGAGATCGACCAGGTGCTCGCCCGCATTGCCGCGCCCTCCGAGCACGGACGCCCCTGACTCCTCCCCCCGCCCCGCGTCCCCCGCCCTGCGTCCCCCGCCCTGCGTCCCCCGCCCCGCGGTGGCCGTTGCCGCCTGGCCTCTGACCTCGGACCCGGCGGTGGTTGCCCCTTGCCCCTGCCTCCTGGCCCCGTCCCGGTGGCGCCGCTGCCCTGCCCTTGGCCCCGGCTCTGGTGGACGTCCCGTGCCTGCTCGCCGCGGCCACCGTCCGGACGGGCGTCGGCACCGAGTCAGCACCGTCATACTTGGGGGCATGGTCGACGAAGAGCGCTGGAAGGCCCGGTTCCGGGCCGCGCGTGTGAGCCTGCCCGGCTGGGCCTTGGACGCCCCGCACCGCAGCACCTACCGGTCGAACGTCACCGGCACCTGGGAGATCTACGCCTGGGACCGTACGACCGGCACGCGGCGGCAGGTCACCGACCGTCCCAACGGCACGTGGATGGGCGGCGTCGACCCCACCGGCGAGTGGATCTGGTGGTTCGCCGACACCGACGGCGACGAGTTCGGCATCTGGCGGCGCACGCCGTTCGGCGCCGCGGAGACCGCCCGCGCCGACGGCTCGGGCAGCGAACCGGCCGTGCCCGGCCTGGAGCCGTCCTACCCGTCCGGGCTGGCCCTGGGATCCAGCGGGCTCGCGCTCGTCGGCCGGACGACCGAGAGCGGCAACACCGTCCACCTGTGCCGCCCCGGGGCCGGCCCGGAGGTGCTGTACGAGCACGCGGAGGACGCACACGTCGCCGCCCTCTCCCGGGACGAGACTCTCGTCGCCATCGGCCACAGCGAGCACGGCGACAGCCGCCACATGGCGCTGCGCGTCGTCCGCCCCGACGGGACCACGGTCGCCGACCTGTGGGACGGCCCGGGCAAGGGCGTGTACGGCGCCGGGTTCTCCCCCGTCGCGGGGGACTCCCGGCTGCTGGTCGGCCACGAGCGCCGCGGCCGCGACGAGCTGCTGATCTGGGACCCGGTCGCGGGCACCGAGCAGGAGATCGTCCTCGACCTGCCCGGCGAGATCGGCGCCGACTGGTACGCGGACGGCTCCGCGCTGCTGGTCTCCCACTCCCACGAGGCCCGCGACGAGCTGTACCGCTACGACCTGTCCGGCTCCGGCTCCGAACCCGGATCGCTCACCCGTATCGACACGCCCCGCGGGGTGATCGGCGGCGCCACCGCCCGGCCCGACGGGACGGTCGAGTTCTCCTGGTCGTCGGCCGCCGAACCGCCCGTGGTGCGGTCCACGTCCGGCGCCGTCGTGCTCACCCCGCCCGGCCCGCCCGCACCGCCGTCGGTGCCCGTCGAGGACGCCTGGGTGGACGGCCCTGGCGGCCGTGTCCACGCGCTGATCAGCAGGCCGGCCGAGGGGGAGGGCCCCTTCCCGACGGTGTTCGACGTCCACGGCGGCCCCACCGCCCAGGACCAGGACTCCTTCGTCCCGGCCGCCGCCGCCTGGATCGACCACGGCTTCGCGGTCGTCCGCGTCAACTACCGGGGCTCGACCGGGTATGGCTCGCAGTGGCGCGACGCCATCGAGGGCCGCGTGGGGCTCACCGAGCTGGAAGACATCAAGGCCGTCCGCGACTGGGCGGTGTCGTCCGGCCTGGCCGACCCGTCGCGGCTGGTGCTCACGGGCGGCTCCTGGGGCGGGTTCCTGACCCTGCTCGGCATCGGCACCCAGCCCGACGACTGGGCCGTGGCGGTCGCCGCCGTCCCCGTCGCCGACTACTTCGCCGCGTACGAGGACGAGATGGAGGGCCTCCAGGCCTTCGACCGCTCCCTGTTCGGGGGGTCGCCCGAGGAGGTCCCGGAGCGCTACCGCGAGTCGTCCCCGCTGACCTACATCGAGAACGTGAAGGCGCCCGTCCTGATCCTGGCCGGCGAGAACGACCCGCGCTGCCCCATCCGGCAGATCGACAACTACCTCGGGAAGCTCGCCGAGCTGGGCCGTCCGCACGAGGTCTACCGGTACGACGCCGGGCACGGCTCGCTGGTCGTCGAGGAACGGATCAAGCAGATGGAGGCCGAGATGACCTTCGCTCGCAAGCACCTCGGCCTCACCTGACCACCGCCACGCCAACCCGGCCCCGCCCGGCGGACCCGACGGCCCCGGCAGCCTCAAGGGCCAAGCAGGCTCGAAAGGTTCGCCAGACCCGACAGACTCAGCGAGCCGCGCAATCCGGCGAGCCACGCGACCCGGGCAACCCGGGCGAGCCGGGCGGGCCGTGGGGACCGTGGAGGCTCGGCGGTCAGGCGCGGACGTCGCGGATGATGTCGACCAGCTCGCGCGTCACCGACTTGAAGCCGGGGAGCCGCGACATCGCGACCATGCGGTTGACCAGCGGGACGGTGCGGTCCACCAGGAGGTAGGTCTTGCGGCAGCCGGGGGAGCTGTCGTGCACCCAGTACAGGACGATCCCCATGGAGTAGAGCCACAGCAGCTCGGGAAGCTCCTTGCGGAACTCCTCGTCGATCTTCAGGCTGGAGCCGTCCACGACCTCGCGGTAGATCGCGACGGCGGCGGTGCGCGCCGGGCCCGCGTCGGCGCTGAACGGGTTGAGCGGGCTGGTGGGCTCGGCGGCGAACTTGAAGAACTTCCCGGCGAACTCGTGGTACGGCACCATCGTGTCGACCCGGGCCTTCAGCACCCCCATCAGCCGGGCCGCGAACTCGCGTTCGGTGTCCAGGACGGCCCGGCAGGCCTTGACGTGCTCCTCTTGGAGCTCGTCGTAGTAGGCCTGGATCAGCTCCTCCTTGGAGCCGAAGTAGTAGTAGGCGTTGCCGACCGAGACCCCGGCCTCCTTGGCGATCGCCCGCATCGTCGTCGCGTCGTACCCGCGCTCGCGGAAGAGCCGCAGCGCCGTCTGCACGATCAGCGCACGCGTCTGCTCCGACTTCACCGCCTTGGTCTCGGTCACGTACGCCACCCTAAAGTGCGGAAGCTCGAGTTGTTCGTGTCCCCGGATCCGGGACGCCCGCGTCGTCCACGACGGAAGGCTCGTCCGAGGCCCTTCCCTGAACCCTGGCCTCGTCCCCGGACGAGCCCTGAAACGATCAACCGCCCCGCCGCACCAGATCGACGCCCCGTCCAGCACCAACGGTGCCGACCAGCCACGTCAACGGCCGGGTCGCCGACGCAAGAGGCCGGTCGGCGACGCCCCGGCGGCTTCCCGGCAACGGCGCGGCGCCGGCGCCAGGGCCAACGACCGGCCGCCGCCGGCCTCATCGGCCGGTCGGCGGCATCGACGGCCCGTCACCAGGGGCAACGGCCCGGGCGGCTCCGAGCAGTTGCCGGTAGGCGGCGGTCGGCACGGGCCCGGCGGCACCCGCCCGCGGTGACGGGTCCGGCCGCGCCCCCGCGGTGGCGGGGGACGGACAGCCCCGCCAGCGCGAGGGCGGAGAGTGCGCGGGTCACGGGCACGCGTCGGCCGACCGTCGCAGGTGGCCCTGGGCGGACGGTCAGCGGCCGGTGCCGCCGTACACGACGGCTTCCACCTGCTCGGAGTCCAGTTCGAACGCGTGGTGCGCGGCGGCGACGGCAGTGTCGAGGTCGTCCTGCGACACCACCACCGAAATCCGAATCTCCGAGGTGGAGATCATCTCGATGTTGACGCCGGCGTCGGCGATCGCGGAGAACAGCGTGGCGGTGACGCCCGGGTGCGAACGCATCCCGGCGCCGATCAGGGACACCTTGCCGATCCGGTCGTCGTAACGCAGCGACTCGAAGCCGACCTTGTCCTTGACCTTGTTGAGCGCCGCCAGCGCGGTCTGCCCGTCGGTGGCCGGCAGTGTGAAGGAGATGTCGGTGCGGCCGGTGGAGGCGGCCGACACGTTCTGCACGATCATGTCGATGTTGATCTCGGCGTCGGACAGCACCGTGAAGATCGACGCGGCCTCACCGACCTTGTCCGGGACCCCGACCACGGTGATCTTGGCCTCGCTGCGGTCGTGCGCGACCCCGGAGATGATCGCCTGTTCCATGTCGTCCCCGTCTTCCTTCCGGCCCTCGATGTCGCTGCTGTCGACGACCCACGTGCCTTCCTTCTGGCTATAGGAGGACCGCACGTGGATCGGGATGTTGTAGCGGCGCGCGTACTCGACGCAGCGCAGGTGCAGGATCTTGGCCCCGCTGGCGGCCATCTCCAGCATCTCCTCGTACGAGATGCGGGGGATCCGGCGCGCGGCCGGGACGATCCGCGGGTCGGCGGTGAAGACGCCGTCCACATCGGTGTAGATCTCGCAGACGTCGGCGTCCAGCGCCGCCGCCAGCGCGACCGCGGTGGTGTCGGAGCCGCCGCGGCCCAGCGTGGTGATGTCCTTGGTGTTCTGCGAGACGCCCTGAAATCCGGCCACGATGCAGATCGAGCCCTCGTCCAGAGCGGTGCGGATACGGCCCGGCGTCACGTCGATGATCTTGGCTTTGCCGTGCGAGCCGTCGGTGATCACACCGGCCTGGGAACCGGTGAACGAGCGGGCCTCGTGCCCGAGGTTGGCGATGGCCATGGCGAGCAGGGCCATCGAGATCCGCTCACCGGCGGTGAGCAGCATGTCCAGTTCACGGGCCGGTGGCAGTGGGCTGACCTGCTCAGCCTTGTCGATGAGGTCGTCCGTCGTGTCGCCCATGGCGGAGACCACGACGACGACGTCGTTGCCCGCCTTCTTGTTCGCGACGATGCGCTGGGCGACCGCCTTGATGCGCTCGGCATCGGCGACGGAGGAGCCACCGTACTTCTGCACGACAAGAGCCACGAGTGGGCGCTCCTCGGATAGGGATCTGGCGTACCGTCGTCGAGTCTACCGAGGCGACTCGAATGCGTTACGAGCAGGTAACTCCACGCCCTTGATCACGCTTGACCGGGTATGCCGCACAAACCGCGAATGCCCGAGCTGACCACATCACCCCGATCGCCGGATCCGCCCCGATCGCCAGGGGCGTCGTGGCCACCGCTTCACCACGTCCGCCGAGCCGTCGCGATCGCCCGTCGTCGCCGAGCCTGCCGGGCCGCCGGGGAGGCGGCATGATCGCCAAGCCTGTCCACCCGGGGCCCGGACGGCGCGTCGAGGTCGTCCAGGCACGGAGGAGGTTCAGAGGACGGCGGCCGCCTCCGCCGCCGTGGACTCCTCGGCGACGTCCAGTCGGGCACCCGCGACCACGGCGTGCAGGGCCCGGAGGGCGGCGCCGGCGTGGTTGCCCCAGTGGTTGAAGTAGGAGTACTGCCACCACCACAACGCCTCGAGCGGACGGTCGTGCTGGTAGTGGCGCAGCCCGTGGACGAGGTCGCTGGCGACGTCGACCAGGTCGTCGGAGAGCCGGTAGGAGGTCGTCTCGTCGTCCTTGTACGGGTCGAACACCTCGGTGTACTCGTCCACCCCGATGAGCCGCTCGGACAGGCCCTGCCGGATCTCGTCCAGGTCCGGGTCCTCGCCGACCTCCGGCTCCCAGTTGTCCGGGAGGATCACGTCGGCGCTGGCCCCCAGCTGCGCACCGGCCAGGATGACCTGCGACACCTCCAGGAGCAGCAGCGGTACGGTGTGGCGCCCGCCATCGCCCCGGGCGACGGCCTCGAGCCCGTTCAGGTAATTCTCCACATGGCGGGCCACCCGCTCGGCTAGGGCGTTCCAATCCTGTGGGCTGTTGGAGTCAGACATCGAGCAGCCTCCGTCCTTCGAATGCGCGGCCCAGCGTCACCTCGTCGGCGTACTCCAGATCCCCACCCACCGGCAGGCCGCTGGCCAGACGGGTGACGGTCAGCCCCATGGGCTTCACGAGACGGGCGAGATACGTCGCGGTGGCCTCGCCCTCCAGATTGGGGTCGGTGGCGAGGATCAGCTCGTTCACGGTGCCGTCGGCGAGTCGCTGCATCAACTCCCGGATGCGCAGGTCCTCCGGGCCCACGCCCTCGATAGGGCTGATCGCCCCGCCGAGCACGTGGTAGCGGCCGCGGAACTCCCGGGTCTTCTCGATGGCGACGACGTCCTTGGACTCCTCGACCACGCAGATGACCTGGGGATCGCGGCGCGCGTCCCGGCAGATCCGGCACTCCTCCTCCTCGGCGACGTTGCCGCAGGTCTTGCAGAAACGGACCTTGTCCTTGACCTCCTTGAGCGCCTTGGTCAGCCGTTCGACGTCGGCGGGATCGGCGGCGAGGAGGTGGAAGGCGATCCGCTGCGCGCTCTTGGGGCCGACGCCGGGCAGCCTGCCCAGTTCGTCGATGAGGTTCTGAACGACCCCTTCGTACAACGGTCCCTTCCTTTCACGCTAGGCCGTCGATAGGTGGCGACGACCGACCACGATACGACTCCGGGCGCGGTGGCGATACAGTCCGCTCACCTCGCAGTCGTCCGTTTCGGGCTGCTCGACCCTGACCGAGCCGCGGCCTCGTCGGCCGCGGCCGGCCTCGTCCGGTCGCGTCCTGCTCCGGCGAGAGGGAGAACGATCAGCTTCCCGGTTTCCCGGCACCGCCCTGCTCCTCCGGACCGTCCTCGCCTTCGTCCCCCGGCGTCTCGGAGCCGCCCGCCCCGCCCGCACCACCGGGGCCGCCGGGCGCACCGGGGCCGGATCCAGGCAGTCCCGGGAACCCGGGCAGACCCGGGAAGCCGGAAAGATCGGGCATGCCGGGGATACCACCCCCTCCGGCGCCACCGAGCCCCGGAAGCCCCCCGCCGAGCGCGGCGAGCGGCGCCATCGCCGACTGCTGCAACTCCTGTACTTCCCGTCCGGCGTCACGGATGGCCGCGAGCACCAGGTCCGCCAGGGTCTCGGCGGTGTCGGCCGGATCGTCGGGATCGATCGCCTTCGGGTCGATGGACAGACCCGTCACCTCGCCCTGGCCGTTGACCGTCGCGCTGACGAGCCCACCGCCCGAAGTGCCCGTCACCTCGGCCTCCGCGAGCTCTTGCTGCGCGGTGAAGATCTTCTGCGCCTGCTGCAGGAGCTCCTGGAAGTTCACCTGACCACCGGGTTCCACGGCGTGCTCCGTTTCCTCTCGCCCCCGAAGGGCCCCGTACTCGGCGGATCCGCCGACCATCGCGTCTGTCTTCCCGAGACTACGGGTTTCGCCCGCGTTCCGGTACGTGCCGACTCCGTGTCCAGAATCCCACCCGTCGCCGGTCGCTGAACGGCGCTGCTCGGAGATTCGCAGCCCGATGATCTCGTCCGACACGCCCGGACCGCGGATAGCCGCCCTCAGCCGCTCAAGGACGCACAGCCGAGCACCAGGCCGGCGATCACACAGATCGCGCGGACAGGCCCGGACGCCCTCTCCTCAAGGTCGCACCGGCGTGCGGCGCTGCCCCACGCAATGCCCACGTCGAGACGCTCACGCCGCAGGGCCCCGAGGAGTCGCCGCAGGGTCCAGCCCTCAGGAGTTGTCGATCTCGCGGATGATCTGGCCGCCCAGTTCACGCTGGATGAGGGCCATGCCGCTGGCCTCGGCCTCGGCGCCGTCCGCGTCCGCGTCGCCTTCCGGGTCGACCTCGTCGCTCTCGTCCACCGGCGAGGGCTCGGGCGGCGGCGGGGGCGGCGGCTCGTCGGGCGGCGGCGGCCCGGGGTCGGGTTCCTGCCGTACGGGACCGGGCGCCCCCCGCCCCACTCCCGGGGAGGAGGCCGCGGACGGAACAGGTGGTGCGCTCGGCGGCTCCGGTCGCGCGGCGGGCTGACCAGGGCTTGGACGCGCAGGCTCGGGCGCGGGGGCCGCACCGAATCCGGACGCGGGAGCGGCTCCGAACCCTCCGCCCGCCGGACCACCGGGCCTTCCCGCCGGACGGCCGCCGGACCGTCCGCCCTGCCCGGCAGCGGGCATCGCGCCGCCGAGCACGGTGTCGATCCGCCACTCGACGCCCATCCGCTCCCGGAGGACCTCGCGAAGCACCACGTCGCGGCCGCCGTTGGTGAAGTTGGTCCGCGCCCCCTCCGCCTCGAACGACAGGGTGAGGAGGTTGTTGTCCAGCGAGACCGGCTGGACACCCGACATGATCGCCATCCAGGCGACCCGGCTCTTGAGCTTGACGGCCTCGACGATGTCCGGCCAGAAGCGCTGGACGGCCGAGACGTCCATCCCACCCTGCTGCGCCGCCGGAGCCGACAGGGCCGACGCCGACGCCGGGGCCGGGGCCTGGGCCGGGGCCTGGGCCTGGGCCGCTGGACGCCGCGGCCCAGCAGCCTGCGCCGCCGTCGCTCGATGGGGCTCCTCTGACCGGGCGGCCGCGGGCGCGGGCGTGGGCTCGGAGGCGGCGGCGGGACCGCCCCGGCCGGCGACGGCGGCGCCCCCACCCGGCCGGTTATCCACAGAACCCCGTTCGCCTTCCCCGCTCCCGTCACCACGCTCGACAATCGGAGACGAGCCCCCGGCCCCACCGGACGGCCCCGCCGCGGTCGGACGCGCCTGCGGCACCGGAACGTCCGCGAACGCGGGCGACGGCCCACTCGCGGGGCCGGTGCCCAAGCCGCCCCCGGCTCCGCCACCGGCTCCGGCTCCAGGTCCGGCGAACCCGCCCTGCGCCGCCTGGCGCTCCAGCCGGTCCAGCCGGGCGAACATCGACGCCTCGTCCTCGTACGCGGCGGGAAGGAGGATCCGTGCGCAGATCAGCTCCAGCAGCAGCCGCGGCGATGTCGCCCCGCGCATCTCCGTCAGTCCGGTGTGCAGCAGGTCGGCGGCGCGCGTCAGCTCCCCCGGGCCCATCGACGCGGCCTGCCGCCGCATCTGCTCCAGCTCGTCGGGCGGCACGTTCAGCAGCCCGGTCCCGCCCGCCTCCGGCACGTTCGACAGGATCACCAGGTCCCGGACGCGCTCCAGCAGGTCGGCGGTGAACCGGCGAGGGTCCTGCCCGCTCTCGATGACCCGGTCGATCGCGGCGAACACCGCCGCGCCGTCCCGGCCGGCGAACGCCCCGATCACCTCGTCCAGCAGCGCCGAGTCGGTGTAGCCCAGCAGCGACACGGCCCTGGCGTAGGTGATGCCCTTCTCGTCCGAGCCGGCCAGCAGCTGGTCCAGGATCGACAGGGTGTCCCGGGCCGATCCCGCGCCCGCCCGTACGGCCAGGGGCAGCGCCGACTCCTCGTAGGGGACGTTCTCCGATCGGAGGATCTCCTCGACCAGCTCCTGGAGCACGCCCGGCGGGATCAGCCGGAACGGGTAGTGGTGGGTCCGGGACCGGATCGTCCCGATGACCTTCTCCGGCTCGGTGGTCGCGAACACGAACTTCAGGTGCGGGGGAGGCTCCTCCACCAGCTTCAGCAGCGCGTTGAAGCCCTCCCGGGTGACCATGTGCGCCTCGTCGATGATGTACACCTTGAAGCGCGCCGAGACGGGCGCGAAGAACGCGCGCTCCCGGAGGTCACGGGCGTCGTCGACACCACCGTGGGAGGCGGCGTCGATCTCGATCACATCGATGTGGCCCGTGCCGGTGGGGCCGAGCGCGACACAGGAGTCGCAGCTTCCGCACGGCTCGGGCGTCGGCCCCTTCTCGCAGTTCAGCGAGCGGGCCAGGATCCGGGCACTGGAGGTCTTCCCGCAGCCCCGCGGGCCGCTGAAGAGGTAGGCGTGGTTGATCCGCCCGTTCCGCAATGCCTGCTGGAGGGGCTCTGCGACGTGCTCCTGCCCCTTGAGCTCGGCGAACGTCGCTGGCCGGTACTTGCGGTACAGAGCCAGGGTCATCGGGGGTCCGCCCTCCTCGAGAAGCAGAGCGTCAGAAGCGCAGTATCGCCTTAAACCAAGGGACCCCCCGCACACCCGCCAGAGCCTGCTTATCCTTGCTGCCTTCCGGCCCTGGGGAGGTTCACAGGGTGACGCCGTGCGAGGGGTCTGCCCCGAGTCTATGGCATCCGCGGCCCCGGGTTTGCACGGTTGCCGCGGACACCCCGGATCGACTCACGTAGGCTCCGGCCCCATGCCCGCTCCGCAGCCCCAGGAGACGCTCCTTCACATCGCCGAGCGCCGCCACTGGGAATCCGCCCGCGACACGGGTGTGTCGTACACGATGTCCACCCTCGGCCGAACCTTGGACGACGAGGGCTTCATCCACTGCTCATCCGACCTCGCCCAGGTCGAAGGCGTCCTGTCCCGCTTCTACAAGGACATCGACCGCACGACCCTCGTCCTGCTGGTCATCGACCCGGCCGCGCTCGCCGTCCCCGTCCGCCACGAGCCCGCCGACGGCGAACTCTTCCCCCACATCTACGGCCCGATCCCGCTCTCGGCCGTTATTGAGGTCCGGTCAGTCCCCGGGAACCGGTAGGCTCTCCTGCGGAGGATTCGCCTAGTGGCCTAGGGCGCACGCTTGGAAAGCGTGTTGGGTTCACGCCCTCGCGAGTTCGAATCTCGCATCCTCCGCCAGCCTCACCAGGCACAACGCATCGAGGGCGGCACCCGAACGGGCGCCGCCCTCACTGCTTGGGTCTCAGTTTTGGTCTCAGTTCGCCCCGTGGGCGACCCTCCTCGACATAACCGCGCACACTCAGCGATCAATCGAACACTGTGCGCTATGCCAATGCTTCGGACATCCCCGACACGCCCAAACTCGCGACAGTCACGCCATTCGCTACGCGAGAGGCAATACTGATAGCGCGCGAGTGATCCCACCCGCTTCGATCTTGAGGAGTCTGGGCTGACGCCGGCCAACACGGTCGACTCAGATCTGGTCTGCCGTGTCTACGGCTGTCCGGCCAGGAACCCAGATCGAAGGGAACGATGGTGGAGCACCTGAAGCGCACGTGGAGCAGCATCAAGTCGTTCTTGAGCAAGTACGGCGCCTTCGTCGTCACTCTGACGAAGGCCGCGTACGACTGGTGGTTCAAGAACAACTAACTGCGGGCCCAGCAGCTAGCTGGACCCGCAGACGCTGCGCCGACAGCACCCCCCGTCTGTGGTTGCAGCCCTGGGCGGGGGGACGCTGTTTCTTTAAGGCCCCGGCTGGCTCCCACCTTCAGGAACCTTCGCAACCCTGCTGGGACGCTTCTAGAACCTGCGGGAACCTTCTGGAACCTTCGCGAACCTCACCTTGCCCCTAGCGATGCCCGATGGCAAGGACATTTGCAGGGTGTACACCGGTTTACCCGAGATTTGCCCTCGTTGGTGACTAGTCGTCTAGTTCCCGGCATCACCGGAACTCCAGAGCAGTCCCGCAACCTTGCCCGCAACATCGCTACGGATGGCGTCGATCATATGCTGGTAGCGCTTGGCCATTGAGGCGCTGGACCATCCCATGATTGCCATCGCCGTAGCGGTGGGTACGCCCAGGATGAGCAGCACCGTTGCGGCGGTGTGGCGGGCGTCGTGCAGGCGGGACTCTCGGAGGCCGGCCGTCTCTAGAAGGGCCTTCCACTCCCGGTAGTCCGTGTTCGGGTTGAGAGGACGGCCGTCCGGCTTGGTGAACACGTACCCGCCTTCCTGCCAGAGTTGGCGGGCCTCCTCACGTTCGGCGTCCTGCCTGCGCTTGTGCTCCTTGAGGAGATCGATCAGCGGTGTGGGGAGGCCGATCATGCGGCGCCCCGCCTTCGACTTGGTGTCGCCGGTCTCCGGGCGGGTCTGCTGCTTCTTCGGGCAGTAACCCGGCTTGCGGCCGCACGGGGAGTCTCCGCACCCGTGGGCGTACTTGGGACGGAGGCGTCCCCGCCGGACACGGATCATGCCCGTGTCGAAGTTGACGTCTTCCCACTTGAGGCCGAGGGCCTCGCCCTGGCGGAGGCCGAGAGCGAGAGCTACGACCCATCGGGCACCGTTGCGCTCCTGCTCCCCTGCGACCTTGAGGAGTCGCTTGATCTCGTCGATCTCGTACGGTTCAGGCTCCTCCTCCGTCAGCTTGGGAGCCTTGGCGAGGAGGACGGGGTTACGGGCCAGGTACCCACGCCGTTCAGCTTCGTTGAGCGCGTTTCGGAGCGTCCTGTGTACGTGGTGGGCGGTTCCCGCAGCGAGACCCTTGGCCTGCATCTTGGCGTACAGCTTCTCGGCATGCTCGGGGGCGAGCTTGTCCAGGCGGTGCGCGCCGAGGCCCGGTACAAGGTGTTTCTCGACGTCAACGCGGTATCCCGCGTGCGTGTTCTCGGAGACGTGCGGCGGAACCGCGATGTTGTCGATCCAGTGCGTCAGCCACTTCTCGACCGTCCAGCGCTGGCCGGCCTTCGGGACTCGTCCCGCATCCCTCAGCGCTTCCAGGTTGCGAACCTTCTCCGTGACGGCGGCTTTGGTCTTGCCCTTGACGTGACGGCGGTCCGGCTTGCCGTCGTCTTTTACTCCCACGGTGACGCGACCGTGCCAGTAGCCGTCCGCGCCGAGATAGATGCTGGATCGTCCGTTGGCGTTGCGTCCCATGACGGGCTCCTCTCAGGCGGGGATCGACTCGGAGTGGCGGGCGAGCAGGGTGGAGACGTACGCGGCGAGGCACTCGGCCGGAACGCGGCGGAGTCGACCGATGGTCACGGTCTTGACCTCGCCAGAGGCGATGAGGCTGTACATCTGGGTGCGGCCGATCTTGAGGCGGCGGGCGGCCTCCTCGACCGTTAGGAGAAGATCCGTTTCGGGGGGCAACGTCGTCACAGGGCAACTCCCAAGGTTCGTGATCACTTAGGTCCGAGTCGGCGTCGTGCTGGTGGCTGTGCGCCGATCACCAGAGGTCGATGAGCAGGGCGGCGGGGGTCGACAGCGGTGAAGCACGTCAGCGGAATTCAGCAGATTTGTTTGTGCTGGTTTCTGCTGACGTGCTGTGCTGCTGACGGGCGGGGTCATCGGGTGCCCTCGGTGGCGTGGGGGTGGGTCTCGTAGGTGGGGCCGGCTTTGCGGCCTCGGCCGGTCTTGGGCGGGGCGGGGAGGCGGCGGATCCAGCCGTGCGACTCCAGGACGCGGAGTGCGGGGTCTAGGTCGGTGACCTTCTTGAAGCGGCGGAGTGAGGACAGGACGTCGCGGGCGCTGAATTGGGTGGTGCCGGTGCGTTCGATCCAGTCCAGGAGGGCGCGGGCGTCGGCGATGGCGGGGTCTGCGCCGATGGCGTCGTAGGCGGCTTGGGCGTGGACGGTGAAATACTCGCCGATCTCGTGGGCGTTGAGGAGCGTGCCGAGGTCGATGGGGCGGTTCCATCCGGTGCGGAAGTGCTCGGCGAGGTGAAGCAGGGCGGCGATGCGGACCACGGCGCCCACGTACTTGCCGCCCCAGTCGGTCATGTGCGCCAGGTCGCCGGTACCGGGGCGGAAGCGGGCCTCGGTGTCGTCGAGGAGGGCGCGGACGGCGGCCTCGGCCTCGGGGGCGAGTTCCAGCGTGACCGGCTCGTCGAGGGCGTCCAGCGAGAGGATGAGGGCGGTGGTGTTGGCGTTGTAGGTGGTGCGGGTGTGTTCGGGCATCGGGGGCGGGTTGGACTTGCGGTAGCCGAGGAGGGACTTGGGCACCGAGTAGAGGAGCCGACCGAGTAGCCCTTGTTCCTGGAACTGGGGGGTTTCGCCGAGACGTGCCAGCACGCCGGGTTGGGTGCAGATGCCGAGGGTGATGGTTGCGGCGGGGATGCGTTCGGAGGGGCGTCCCATGCGGTCGATGCGCATTTCCTCGCCCGCGTGGCCGGACTTGAGGACGGCGAAGTTGGGGGCGCCGGAGTAGCGGCCAGCGGCGATGGAGAAGACCTCTCCCTCTGGCGAGAGGATCGCAAAGCGCCCGCCCTGCTCGGCGAGGTGAGTCGTCAGTCGCTCAACGGTGGCGTCGTCAGAGAACAGGCACGGCTCGGCCGGGACAGTGATCTCGTCGAGGGCGAGGCGTGCGGCGGCGGCCTCGTCGAGGGCGGCGGCTTGCTGGGTCGGGTCGGGTGTTGCGGCGGCGGTCTTCTCGGTCTTCTCGGCGCGGGCCTCGGCGACGCGACGGGCGATGACGGCCTCGGCAATGAGAGGGCGGGCCTGGTCGATGAGGACGCGTTCGGCCTCGCGGATCGGGGCCGTCATGTGCTTGTAGACCTCGGACTTGCGGTTGCCCGGAGGCAGGACGACCAGCGTGAACAGATTGGTCGGCTCGGTCCAGGTGGTGGCCTTGGCCCACACCTTCCCGCCGGCAGCGACGGCCAGGACGGCGAGGGCGAGGCTTCCGGCGAGATCGGGCGGAGTCTGGGTGACCTCGGCGAGAGCGGCGGCGTAGTCGCCAAGCCACGCAGGAAGCGCCCGGACGGGGAAGGGCGGTAGGTCCGGGGCCGCCGACAGTGGAGCGGGGTCGGGCCACCCCTTGGCGTTGTGGGCGGCGATGTCGGCCAACTCGGCGGCGACGGCGGTACGGAGTTCGCCGATGTCGTCGCCGGCCGCGCCGTAGCCAAGCTGCATGAGGCGCGTTCCGGCGGTCACCACGCGGCGGGCATACGCCAAATCCCGGACGAGATGGGCGTAGTAGGTGACGTTCGCCGCCGTGGGAACGCCGCTCATGAGCGTGTGCAGGTACGGGGCACCGCCGATCTTGGCGAGGTCTCGCGGGTTGATCGTCGAGGCGACGGCGACCGGTTCGTAGGGCGCTCCGCGGTCGGCGAGGGCGACGATCGTGTCCCAGATGAGGGCGTGGGCGGGGCGGTAGAACTCGCTGCCATCCAACAGGGCGCGGGCCTGGTCGAGAGTCGGCGGGGAGAGCATGACCGCGCCCAAGATGTGCTGCTCGGCGTCGATGTTGTGGGGGTAGGGGCGGACGAACTCGGCGAGGCCGGTTCCGGCGGTCTCGTCGTTGTCGTCGACGAGGTGGAGCGGGGGCGTCATGATGGGTGTGCCTCCATCGGTTCGTGATCGATCAGGGGTGCGGCCTCGGCGCTTGTGCTTGGTGGCTGTGGCGCCGAGGCCGCTTCAACCTCGTCAGCGCTTGCCCTTGTCGCGGGTCTTGGTGAGGTAGGTCCACAGGCGGCGGCCGGGGCGGACCTCGGCGGCACGTCCGCCGCACTTGTCGCAGTAGCGCCACACGCGGCCGGAGGCGGAGCGGAAGCGTCCGCCGCCCCCGCACTTGGAGCAGGCCCGGAACGGCCAGATGAGGCAGTGGAGGATGTAGCCGCCTCCGAACACCACGGCGAGGAGCAACCACGCTGCGACGCTGGGACCGGAGTCATTAGCGGCGGCCATGAGCAGGGACACCAGGGGCCTCCTAGGGCAGGTTGGGGCGGGTACCGCGGGCAAGGGGTCTAGGCGTTAGAGGGCAGGTCAGGGCGGTGATGGGGCTCTAGAAGGGCCTCTAGGTCTAGAGGGCGGGGCCTCTAGACCTAGAGGCGAGCGCCGAGCACGGGCGGGCGGTTACGAGCCGGAGGCGCGGCGGGCGTCGAGGGCGGTCGTGACGTCCTGGCGGTGGATGCCCTTGAGGTTGCGGCCCCTGCCGTTGGCGGTCTGTCCCCAGACCTGATGTGTCGCGATGCCGTAGGGCTTGAGGGCGTCCGCGAGTTGAGCGGGCGTCCACCCCTTGTAGAGGGCGGGGCGCAGCTCGGCGAGGCGGGCAATGACGGTCTCGGACCAGATCTTGTCCTCGTCGGCACCGATCACGGCGGCCACGTCGTCGAGGATCGAGACCTCGGCGTCTGCTGGTGTGATGTCCTCGCCGGCGGCGTGGCCGGCGAGTCGGCCGGCGAGCTTGCGGGCGGTGCGGGCGCGGTCGGCGATGTGTTCGCCGGTCGGGCCGTCGATGTAGAACGAGCGGGTGATCTGCGGGTCGTCAGCCTCCCCGACCAGGTAACCGATGCCCAGGTCACGGCGGGTGAAGGTGGTTGCCCGGATGCCGTTGCGGTAGGCGGAGGTGCCAAGGACCATGTCGTTTTCGACCTGGCCCATGACCCGCAGGCAGTACCGGATGCCGACGTTGGCGGAGACACCGGTCGGGAGCGAGTCCTTGTCGGGGCGCTGGGTGGCCAGGACGAGGAAGACGCCCATGGCGGGACCGCGCTTGATGATCGCGGTGGCGAGCTCTCCGGCCTCCTTGCCGAGGTCAGGGTGGGAGAAGAGTTCCTGGCACTCGTCGATGAACAGCCCCAGCGGGTGAAGGCCGAGCGAGCGCCGGGCGGCGATCTCGGGCGTGACCTTGTTCTCCGGGCAGATGTCCTTGGGCAGGGACGAGAGGACCTTGGCCCGCCGCTCAAGGTCCTTGTAGACGTAGCGGAGACCGTCCAGGCACGCGGCGATCGTGGCGTCATTGACGCCGGAGGCGTACCGGTGCGCGAACTTCTCGGCGAACGACAGGTCACCGGTGCCCTTGAGTTCGTAGACCAGGTTCTCGGCCGTCACGTCGAGGCCGGCGGCCAACAGCAGTGGCTTGATCGAGAACGTCTTGCCCATGCGAGGCATGGCGCCGATGAGCCAGTTGGCGAACATCAGCGTCGCCGTGACGAGCCGTCCGCGCTGGTCGGTCCCGAACGGGATGGGCTTGAACACGTCAGCCTCGCCCGACTTGGCCAGCGGCCACGCGGCGGGCTTGACCTGGCTCATGTCCTGGTCCCCCACCCACAGGACGAGCCGTCCCGCGTGCTGGTCGTGGGCGGGCTCGGGCCACACGCACCCGACCGGACGACGCAGACCCGAGGCCAACCGTTCGCGACGGTCCATGATGTCGGTGACCGTGACGCCGTAGGGCAGATCGACGTCCGCGCGCCATCCGGGACCGTCCCGTGTGATGGGGGCGGGGAAGGTGATGCCGTCTCCGCCCTTGCCGAGCGCCTTGTTGATCTCGGCGATGCCCAGCGCGCCCAGAGACCGGATGACAATCTGGCTGGAGAGCTTGGGGGCCTTGGTGGAGATGACGGCCGGTCCGATGAGCGGCTTGTCCTTGGGGGTGCCGAGCCATCCCAGGATGGCGACCAGGGCGGCGGCGACGCTCGCCTGTGTGACTCCGCCGGCGGCGGCCACCGCGCCGGCGGCGACGCTGGCACCGCCGAGGCCGCCGAGGGCGACCAGACGACGCCAGCGAACACGGTCGTCACGCTCGCGGAGCAAGCGAAGGTAGGTGTCGGCGTCCTTCCCGTCCACCGCGTGCAACCGCAGCGGAAGCGCCTCGACATCGTTGACCCAACGCCACGTGCCCGAGACCAGACGCCACACGCCACGCGGAGAGCGCGCGGCCAACGTCGTCGCGTACAGCGGCACGCGGGCGGCGTGGTAGCCGGTGACGTGAGCGGCGTAGTTCACCGACCAGCGGATCAGAGCCTTGGCCTCGGCGCGGTCGCGGAGCCACGGGGCGACGATCGGCCGACGTCCGGCCGTCGTCCCCGCGGTCATCCTCGTCCCCTTCCTGGACGGACCGGGGTCGGGCTGGTCGACTAGGACCGTCCCCTCAAGGGCGTCGTCCTCGTCCGGACGGTGACTCGACTCGCCGGTCTGGTCGTCCATCTCGTTCGGCTCGTTCGGCTCGTCCGCAGGCAACGGGACGGGCGGAAGGGGGCGGCCGTTCCCGCCGTCTCCGGACTGGACGGACAGGTCCGGGGTGGACGAGTCGTCCGTGCGGGTGGGAAGTTTGATCACTTCGGCCATGGGCTTGGAGAAGTTCATCGCGCGTCGTCTCCCTTGGGCGTGCGGGTAACGGGTGCGGTGTTCTTGCTGGTCGGGTCGGCGGGCGCCTCGGCCTTGAGGCGGGCCAGGAGGACGCCAGCGCGCTGGTTGCTGACGCTCTGGTCGGCCTCGCGCAGAGCGGCGGCGAGGGTGTCCCGGTTGAGCGGCAGACTTCGGGCCTCAAGCTCGGCGGCGATGCGCCACCCGAGTGGCATCAGGTCATCGACGTCCGGCGCCGTCCGCTTGCCGCTGCGAGCGCGAGGCGCCATCCGTCCGCGCTTGGACGGGCGCTCGTCCGCCGGACGAGGTGCCTCGCTCGTGCCGGACGAGGGAGCGGACGGCGGGGCGGACGGTCCGGGCTCGATTGCTGCCGGACGACCGTCGTCCCCTGAGTCCTCGTCCGGGTAGGCGGTGAGAGTGGACGGCTCGTCCTCGTCCTGGACCGGCTCGGCGGCCGGGACCAGCTCGCCGAGCCGGTACAGCGCACGAGTCCGGCGAGGAGCCTTCCACCGCCACGCGAGCGTGCCGTAGGTGTCCTGCAACTCAGTCAGGATGAGGAGTCGAGCGCGCTCGCGGTCGAGGGCGTCCCCGTAGGAACGGATCTCCCACAGCACCATTCGGCGCCACAGGACGACCGTCCGGAACGGGGCCAGCAACCACCGCGAGGCCCGGATCCGGTCCATGCGAGTGCCGGAGGCGATCCCCGCCCGGATCCGGATCACGTGCGCGCCGACCTCGACGGCCACAACCCACAGGCACGGCAGGATGGCGTGAGCGACTATCCCGAACGCCGACGTCTCGCCTGCCACGTTTAGGTACACCGTCGCGCCCGTAAGCGTCCAGGGGAACAGCCTCAACCATCCGATGCGCATGTCGAGGCGGGCAAGGACGATGTCCAGGGCGGCGAAGATCGCAATGCCCAGGTCGATGCCGATCGGCAGCGTCCAGGCGAACATCCCGAACGAGGGGCGCGCGGCCTCGGCCACCGCGGTGAAGCTATTCACGAACCCGATCACGGCCAGCACCACGACCAGAGCGGCCACAACGGCGACGGCCGTGTACTCCTGGGTGGACAGCGGTCGGACGATCGGACGGGACGAGCGCGGACGCTCGCCCGCGATGGTCGGTGCGGTCATCGCGCACCACCCCGGCGAGGCTGGCGGGCCCTGGACGTGGCGGGGACGCCGATGTCCGGAGTCCTCACCCGACCACTCCGGGAGATGGCGTCCACGTCCAGGCCCTCAGCGAGCGCGGTCGGCGAGGCGTCCACCCTGATCCGCCCGGAGACCGAACGCGCTCTCACCCGGGCACCCTCGGTCGCGTAGACGTCGATGGCACCCGACGTCGTCTCCAGGTCCGCGATGCCGCCGAGGTCCTCGACCGCGACCCTTCCGGAGGTGGAACGGGCCTTGATGTTGTCGGTCCGCCTGATACGGATGCTGCCGGAGACGGATCCGACGACCGCGTAACCGTCGACCGCTTCGGCGTAGACGCTGCCGCTGACGGTGTTGGCCCAGAGCAGTTGCGTGCCCCCGACCGACAGATCACCGGAGGTCGAGGTGAACCGGACGGCGGTGTACTCGCCATGCGCCTCAACCGAGGCCGCACGAGTCACCGCGACGAGAGCCGAGTCTTCCGGAACCGCGACCGTGATCTCCAGATGACCAACGCTCACGTTGGTGCCAGCACCGACGCGGGTGCCGTTGACGATGAGGTCTCCCCCGACGCTGTTACCCAAGACCACCGACGCGTCAACGCCGACGACATCGAGGTTCCCGACGCCGACAACGGACAGGCCGTCGATGTTGGGGACACAGACGGTCAGTCGCGCGTTCGCCTCGTCCCATTCCAAGCGGGCCTCGTCCAGCGCGCGGACAACCGCGGGAGCGTCCCCAACGGCTCGGACGATCACCTCGGCGCACTGGCAGTCCGGGGCGGCCGTGACCTTGACCGTGCCGCCGGGAACGTCCAGGTCAAGCAGGACCGGGCCGGGACGGGGCGCGGTGAGGGTACGCCTGGTCATTCAAGCCACCTCTTCAAGGTCGGTACCGGCGTGGCCGGCGAACACAGCGGTGAGGGGCTCGGCGTCGAGGCCGCCCCAGACGCCCGGCTCCGGTCGGCCGCTGATCGCGCGGTCCAGGCACCGGGTCATCACGGGGCAGGACAGGCAGACCTCGGCGGCCACATCGACGCGGGCGGCCTTCTGCTCGGAGGTCTCGGCGCCGTCAATCGGGCCGGTGTGCAGCTCGGGATCAAAGACGCACTCAGCGGCGCCCATCCCGTACTGCCGGAGGGTGGAGGGAGCGAGCTTGCTCGGGTGGAGGGTCACGGTGTCCTCACTGGTCGGTTCGTGATCGATCGAGGGACAGCCCGGCGCTGTGCTTGGTGGCTGTGCGCCGGAACGACTGAAGGGCTACGCCTGGAGGGCGGTGACGAACTTCCCGGCGGCGTCGGCGGCCGTCATCAGGACGCCTCCGGCCTGCTCGACCAGGTGGGCGGCGGCGGTCGGGTTCTTGTAGGCGAAGAGGACGAAGATTGCGAGGGCGACGTACCGGCCGTACTTCTTGGGCTGAGGGAACATGTCGGGCCTCCTGACGAGTGCCTGACCAACTTGGCTAGCCAGGCGTCCTGGGTCAGAATCATGACCAGCTTGGCTAGTCATGTCAACAGGTTCGCCCGAGATTCTTCTAGCTTGGCTAGCCAGCACGTACGCTTGCGGGCATGGATGCGGACAGCGAATACCTCGGTGACCTGGACCCGGACGATCCGCGCACGCCTTCGCAGCAGATCGCGAACAAGCTCCGCGCGGCGATCCTGACTAGCAAGCTCAAACCAGGTGAGAAGCTGCCCTCACAGCCAGACCTTGCGAGCCGGTACGGGGTCGCTCGCGAGACGATCAAGGCCGCGCTGAGGACGCTCCAGGCCGAGCGCCTGATCATCAGCCGTCAGGGGAGCGGCTCGTACGTACGGGCGCAGACAGAACGCCCCATCGGGCTACGGCCCCACATCGAAGCGGCCTTCGAGCGCCCGCATGTCTCGATCGACTTTGCCGGCTTCTCGGGCGAGACCCTGCACAACACCCTCATTGAAGTGCTCGACAAGGTTCGCGCGGGTCGCCTTACGCCGGAATCTCTAAAGATCAGAATCATGATGTGCGACACGTCCGCCGCCATGGCGTTGCCACGCCGCGTAGGAACGGAAACCGCCGAGGCGGAAATCAAGGATCGGGCGGAACGCATTACCAGGCGCGCGGTTGACGGAATCGTGGACGCCGTTCACGAACTCGTAGACATGGGACTCATCAAGTCGGCAAGTGCCGAGGTCCGCGTCCATGAACTGACCCCCTCGTTCAAGCTGTACATCCTGAACTCCGAAGAGATCTTTTACGGGCTCTATCCCGTCAAACAGCACACCATCCGCCTGAATGGCGACCAGGTAGACATCTTCGATCTCCTGGGCAAGGACGCCACCCTCTTCCACTTTTCCGTCAGCGACGACAGCGACACATCAAGTGCTCCCCAGTTCGTCAAAGAGGCGCAAGGATGGTTCGACTCGCTGTGGGGGACGATCGCACGTGAGTACACGCCGTGACCTCACTGGGAACACTCGTCCAAACATCGCAAGCCATCCTGCTCGACTTCGACGGCCCCGTCTGTCACCTGTTCGCCGGCCTTCCGGCACATGAGATCGCGCAGAAGATCCGCTCTTTCCTGCTCGACCAGGGAGCCGTTCTCCCAGAATCGATGATGTCGGAACGTGACCCCTTGGCCTTTCTCGGATGGACCGGCCTTGCGGCCCCACATCTGCTATCGGATGTCGAACAGATTCAAGCAGATGCAGAAATCAAGGCTGCATGTCTGGCGGAACCTGCTCCGGGAGTTGCGGAGATGCTTCGCTCGGCGACGGCTCTGGATCTTCCAGTGGTCATCGTGACCAATAACTCGGCGGAAGCGGTCGAGGCTTTCCTAGACCGTCACCTTCTTGGTTCTTCCGTGACAGGGATCGCCGCCCGCATCCCAGGGAGGCCGGAGCTGATGAAGCCCGACGCGCATCTAGTCCTCAAAGGGGTCGAGATCGCGGGACATCTGGCAGCAGCATGCCTGCTCGTCGGCGACTCTCCCACGGACATGCAGGCAGGCACCAAGGCGGGTGTTCGCTGCGTCGGTTACGCCAAGCGTCCAGCCAGGATCGCGGAGCTCTCCGAGGCCGGAGCGGACTTCGTCGTCCAAAGCATGGAATCGGTGGCTGAAGTCGTAACCGGCCTGAGGACGTAGCGAAAATGTCGATGCGAAGAGTAGAGATTCCTGCCGCAGTCATCAAAGCTGTCTCGACGCGTTGGCCCGACCTGGCTTCAGCATGGCAAGAGACTGCTCCTGACGAGCTAGCGCGCATCTGTCAGCGGTACAAAGGGCGTCCTGTGCGAACCTTCGACGCGCGCTATGGATTCGTGGTCGAGGTTGAGACGGATCACGGATACTTGGTCGTCAGATCCAGTCCCGATCCGCTCGGAATGATGCAGGCGGAGGTCTCTCGATCGCTGTCCAATCTGGGCATAGGCCCACCAATCTATGAAGTGATCCAAACCTCAGTCAGTGTGTGGACGGTGGCAGGTCGCATCTTCCCTGGCGACTCGCTACACGGCGGAGCTGTCTCCCTTGAAACTCTGGCACCCATCTTCCAGAAGATGCGCGACCAGGAGTCACCGAGTGATCGGCTCCCGACGCTCGCAGACTGGCTACACTCCCGGCTCTCTGACGAGAACCTGAGCGACCTCGCGCCAGGAAGTGCCCAAGCTCCACCTGTTGAACGCCGACATGCCGCCGCAATACTTGAGGACCTGGAAAGCGGCGCCTCGAACTTGCTTTGCCACGGCGACACATCCTCAAAGAACATTCTTCATGGTCCCGGTGGACAACTCTTCCTAATCGACCCGCGGGGCGTCAGTGGCGACGTCTGTTATGACGTGGCAGTTGCCGCCTGGAAGACCGCTGGTGAGGAACAGGCATCGGCTCGTGCGGAGGAGCTCGCGCGCCTGGTAGGAGTCGACAGGGAACGAGTGCAGGCTTGGCTATTGGTTGCAGATACGGCCCGTGTATAGCGCTGCACCCAACAGCGCGACTGCCTGAATACTGGCCCTACAGGGCTCGCAGCACGCGAATGAGGCGACGCCATTCGCTCTTGGACACCCAAATCACAGGGCCGTTCCGGTCTGTGGAGTCGCGCACAGCGACAAGCGTCGCGCCGTTGGCTACTTCAACGCAACCGGTCTGATTGAGTTCCTCGCAGCGTGAGGACTTGCGGAACTTCAATGACTCCATCCTGATCCCTTTCTGTTGTACCTAGCGGACATGTGCACGCGAAGGCTGCATAGGAGGCTGTGTCGATCCGGTATGTGTCGTAGCCGCGATCGATTGCCTCAATGGCTTGCTCATACCTGTGATCAGCGGTGGCACGACCATCGTTGACAAGCAAGTCGCGCACCAATCGTCGAGCCGTCGTCCGATCCCACCGTTCTGGAAATGTTTCCCAGTACCCACGACGCGAAGTCGCCACATGCCAATGGTCAGGACTCATTACGGCCATCTCCTAGCCACGGCGAATCCCATCTATCAGTCGGCCGTATGCCCCATGTCGCGAGATAGACCGTCGTCGAGGCCGCCGCCAGCAAGGGATCCGAGCACATTCCGAGGAATGCGCCGGTACTCGACCGGTACGACCAGTGCTTTGACCCGCGCTCGACCGCGATGCTGTCGCCCACGGATGGTGCTTCTTTCGCGAACACGCGAAGCAGTGGCGGAGTCTCCTCGTAACGGCGTTCTGTCATCCACCCCTGGTGCTGTAGCTCACGCGCAAGACTTCCAGGCGACGACATGCCCATCGCAGCTTCCATTGCTCGTTGGACGGCGTCCCGTAATCGGCCATCACAGAGGTAGAGCACGTGTCATGCGTTGTGGCGTGCCAAAGCTCCGCATCTACGGACAGCTCTTCGTGCACTACCGGACCTTCTCTCGATTCTCAGAGGCGACTCTTACCGCCGTCTCGGCCCTCAGGTCGGCTGTCGCTTCCGCCAACTCCCGCAACTTGCTGAAGAGCCGAGTTGAGCAATCGAAAGCCTGTTGAGAATCCGGCATCTCTTGGATCATCGATGCCGCCTCGTCGTGAACTTCCTTGAGCCCTTCCAGCGCTGAGATGAAGCGCTTGGGTACGGACCGTGAAAGCGCGGGAGAGTGAGAATCGCTGACGTCATGAGCGCTGACGAACGAACCGCTACCTTTGCGGCTGACGATGAGACCCTCTGAAGCAAGTTGCCGCAGGGCGGCCTTGACGGTCTCCCGAGCAACTCCGTACCGCGATGAAAGCTGATTCTGGGAAGGCAGCTTCGCGTCTGGCTGGAGCCGTCCAGAGAGAATCGCCGATCGAAGTTGATCCGCGATCTGCCTCGACGGGGGCCGAGGATCTTCGGAGTCCAGGTCGGCGAGGTAATCAGCGACGCCTGACACGCGCTGGAGAGCCAGGTCGGTGCGGGGGCTAGCGATCGCCGGTTCGTCGTCCACTCCGCCGGCGGCGGCCGTGTCAGTCATGACCGCGCCGTCGTACGGGTGGCGGGTGAGTGCACCTCTGGCTGTGGGCCGGTCCTGGCACGCTGAGCCTCCGCCACCGCGAGACGCTCGGCGAGACGTGTCTGGGCGTCACACAGAACCCAGAGTTCGCCCTGGGAGGCCGCCTCAACCTCTGGGAGCGCGCCCCACGCTCGTTGGTATGCCGTGAGTTCCCGGCTCCTGGTCGCTTGGTACGTCCGCTCTCCCATGACGACCACCCACCCGGCGATCGTTGGTCCGCGTCTCGCTGGATCCATGCTGTGACTGCTCCTCAGCACGAGTGACTCGGGTAGCCGGAAGGCGTTGACCGGCACATGTGGTCCAAGCAGTGTACGAGCTACATAGAGCTATGCATAGCTCTCCATGCCTTTATGCAGGTCAGCAGGGCTCTACGTTGGCCGTGTGGTTGATCGTCCCGAGGTGCCAGAGTTCGATCCGCAGGGGCCGCAACTCGTCTACAAGGCGTTCGCGGATCACATCAGCGCGCGGATCGCTGCCGGCGACCTTGCGCCAGGTTCCCGTCTGCCTCCTGAGCGGGAACTCGCCGAGGAGTACGGCATCGCGTACATGACGGTACGCCGTGGGATGCAGGAGCTACGTGAGAAGGGCTTGATCACCACCGTCCATGGCAAGGGCACCTTCGTAGCCAACTTGCCGCAGGAAGGCGGAGAGGCACCGTCACAGGACGGCACCAACGACTGACGGCGCTGCCAAACTGCAGCGCAGAACCGTGCGAATCCTGACGGTCGGCCGTAGAAACCTATCGGCAAAAAACGCCACGCCGAGCGCACCTCAGTGCTTCAAAGCTGGCGAGAGGGTATCGTCACCGACGCGGACACAACGCCGACAGACTTCATAGAGCACTCATAGAGCACTCATACAGTCGTTAGAGAGCACTCGGAGCGGACGCCCCGGCCAGGCGAAACCTGACCGGGGCGCGCATAGGACGGGGATGGTGACCAGCTGTACTAGCTGAAGAGGTGTGCCATCACCTCCAACAGCGCCGCCGCCGCGGTAACCGCACCGGCGACAGCAGTCACCATCTCCGTCCCCATCTCGCCCCTCCTGCCCTTCCGGGCACGACGTTCTCCACGCCGTTTGGACAACTACTCTCTCCTTCCTTCGAGGGCGCCCCGTCGCGAAGGAAGGTCCAGAGATAGTTTTGGGGCTCGGGACGAGAGTACGGGGGCAAACCGCTGGGATGCGGGTCAGTCCACGGCGTGTCGCACTTCTGGCGGTTTTCTCCCCGGGAGCAACGGGTCTCGCAATGGCCGCCGACACTGGCTGCGATGGGGCGCTGAACAGGTTGAAGCCTGGCTTGTTGGGTCTCAGTTTGGGTCTCAGTTGCTCGCGTTCCGCGGTTCGTTCACCCCTGTTCGAGCACGTTCACGGTCCCTGCCGAGGTGGGCTCTTCGGCCGCTCACCTGGGGCGGCGAACAGTGCTGATCTTGGGCGTACGGGAATCCGCAGACTTGGAAAGCGTGTTGGGTTCACGCCCTCGCGAGTTCGAATCTCGCATCCTCCGCCAGCCTCACCAGGCACAACGCGACGAGGGCGGCACCCGAACGGGCGCCGCCCTCACTGCTTTCCACTCTCCCTTGGCCCCACGCCAGGCCATCCGCATCCCTCGATGACGCTGCCGGTGCCGATGGTGCCGGACGAGCCGTCCCCGGCCTGGATGGCGCAGCCGGTCAGCGGTAGGGCGGCGAGGGCGAGCAGGGCGAGGCGTGCGGCGGCGGCCTCGTCGAGGGCGGCGGCCTGTTGGGTCGGGTCGGGCGTTGCGGCGGCGGTCTTCTCGGTTTTCTCGGCGCGGGCCTCGGCGACGCGACGGGCGATGGTGGCCTCGGCGATGAGGGGGCGGGCCTGGTCGATGAGGACGCGTCCGGCCTCGCGGATCGAGGGGTCGCCGGCGCGTGTTCTCGGGTGACGCGGGCGCCTGACAGGGAATAGTGGGCCTCGAAGAACCGCCTGGTCACCGGCGGGGCGGGGCGGGGAGCGTCCGGGGGGAGCGAGATGGACGGCGACGCGACGGCGGCCAGGCCGCACGGGAACGGGAACGGCGAGGTCTGCCTGGTGACGGGCGCGACCGGGTACATCGGCGGACGGCTCGTGCCCGAGCTGCTGGAGGCCGGGTACGCGGTGCGCTGCCTGGCCCGTTCGCCCGAGAAGCTGCGCGACCATCCGTGGGCGCGTCAGGTGGAGGTCGTGCAGGGCGACGTCACCGATCCCGAGTCGGTCGCGGTCGCGCTGAAGGACGTCGCGGTCGCGTACTACCTCGTCCACGCGCTCGGCAAGGGCCGTGAGTTCGAGGACACCGACCGCCGCGCCGCCGAGATCTTCGCGGGGTGCGCCGAGGAGGCGGGCGTGCGCCGGATCGTCTACCTGGGCGGCCCGGTGCCGCCCGACGAGGAACTGTCCCCGCATCTGCGGTCGCGCGCCGAGGTCGGCCGGATCCTGCAGTCGTCGGCGGTGCCGACCGTGGTGCTGCGGGCCGCGATGATCATCGGGTCGGGGTCGGCGTCGTTCGAGATGCTGCGCTACCTGACCGAGCGGCTGCCGGTGATGGTCACGCCGCGGTGGGTGCGGACCCGCGTGCAGCCGATCGCGGTCCGGGACGTGCTGCGCTACCTCGTCGGATGCGCCGCCCTCCCGGCCGAGGTGGATCGCGGGTTCGACATCGGCGGACCGGACGTCCTGTCGTACCGGGACATGATGCAGCGGTACGCGTGGGTGGCCAGGCTGCCCCGGCGCCTGATCCTGCCCGTGCCGGTGCTGACGACGCGGCTGTCGAGCCTGTGGGTGGGGCTGGTGACGCCCGTCCCGCCGGCGATCGCCCGGCCGCTGGCCGAGTCGCTGCGGTACGAGGTGGTGTGCCGGGAGGACGACATCACCCGGTACCTCCCGGATCCGCCCGAGGGGAGGATCGGTTTCGAACGGGCCGTGGGGCTGGCCCTGCAGAAGATCCGGGAGGCGGACGTGAGCACGCGCTGGTCGTCGGCGTCCGTGCCCGGCGCCCCCAGCGACCCGCTCCCGACCGACCCGGACTGGGCGGGCGGCAGCCTCTACACCGACCGCCGCGCCCGGGTGGTGAACGCGACGCCAGGGGAGTTGTGGCGGGTCGTAGAAGGGATCGGCGGCGAGAACGGCTGGTACTCGTTCCCGCTGGCCTGGGCGGTGCGCGGCTGGATGGACCGGCTGGTGGGCGGGGTCGGGCTGCGGCGCGGGCGGCGGGACGCGGCGCGCCTGCGCGCGGGCGACTCGCTGGACTTCTGGCGGGTGGAGGAGATCGCACCGGGCAGGCTGCTGCGGTTGCGCGCGGAGATGCGGCTGCCCGGGTACGCCTGGCTGGAGTTGATGATCGGACGCGACCGGCGGGACCGGACCGTGTACCTCCAGCGGGCGGTGTTCCATCCGCACGGGTTGGCGGGGCATGCGTACTGGTGGGGGGTCTCGCCGTTCCACGCGGCCGTCTTCGGAGGCATGGCGCGCAACATCGCGGCGGCGGCCGAAGCCGAGGCCAAGACGGAGGCGGAGTCCGGCGGCGTCCCCCGCGCCGCCGCCGCTCCGGAGACCAAGGCGGCAGCGGAGGACCGTCCGGACGGGCGCGCGTAGCGTTACACGGAGGCCAGGTCCGGGCATCAGACGGGCGGTGACCACGCCGCCGGGCGGCCCTCCGAGCGGCGCCCGGGAATGCTTTGATCTGCGGTGTCATGGTTGACCAGCCGTACCCGGAAGGGTGACCCGACCAGTTGCGCCATCTTCTCTGGCCCCACCAGACGCCGTAGACTCAGAGGGTGATCTTCAAGGCGGTGGGTGACGGGCGGCCCTATCCGGAGCACGGCCTGACGTCCCGTGACTGGGCCAAGATCCCGCCCCGCCAGGTCCGGCTGGACCAGCTCGTCAGCACCAAGCGGGAGCTGGACCTGCAGTCGCTGCTGTCCAAGGACTCCACGTTCTACGGCGACCTGTTCCCGCACGTCGTCCTGTGGCAGGGCGAGCTCTACCTGGAGGACGGCCTGCACCGGGCGCTCCGCGCCGCCCTCCACCAGCGTCTCGTCCTGCACGCCCGCGTCTTCGATATGGACGCGGGCCGCCCGAACGGCTAGCCGAGCGCGTTCCGGCCTCCGGCGGCCGACCCCGCGGGGACGGCCGCGGGGTCGGCCTTTGGCTCGATCAGCTGCTCCACGCTCTCCTCAGGGTGTTCGTCGTGGCGGGCCGGGACCGTCCGGACGAACACGGGCCGGGCGGCGAGCAGGCCGAAGACCAGTTCGGGGACGACCAGGACCAGCAGCAGTCCGAGCGACACCTCCCAGCCGCCGGTCGCGCTGTGCAGGACGCCGACGGCCAGTGGCCCGAACCCGGCCAGGAGATAGCCGCCGCACTGCGCCATGCCCGACAGCCGGGCCGCCACCAGCGGGGTCGGGGAGCGCAGGGTCAGCAGCGTGAAGCCCAGCGGGAACGCGCTGCCCGTGGCCACTCCGAGGATCGTCACCCACAGCCACCCGGGCTCGGGGAACAGCAGCAGACCGGTCAGCCCCACCGCCATGATCGCCGCGATGCCGACGATCAGAGGCCGCTGGTCGGGTATGCGGGCGGCCACCACCGGGGCCAGGAAACCCAGCGGGATACCGATGATCATCATGACCGAGACCATGGTCCCGGCGGTGGCGGGCGACTGCCCGTGGTCGCGCATGATCTCCGGGAGCCATGACATCAGCACGTAGAACATCAGTGAGGCCAGCCCCATGAACGCGGTGACGTGCCAGGCCAGCGGCGAACGCAGCAGCGACCCGTGCTCTCCCCCGGCGGGCGCCGTGTCCTGGACGAGACGCGCGGGCGCCGCGGGCCCGGGACGGTTCTTCAGCGCCAGAGGGCCCCAGGCCAGGGCCGCGAAGAACGAGGGCACGGCCCACACGGCCAGTGCGACCCGCCAGCCGGCCGCGTCGTTCAGGGGCACGGCCAGGCCGGCGGCGATCGCGCCACTGGTCGCCATCAGCATCATCGCCATGCCGGTGAGCGACCCGACCCGGCGCGGGAACACGCGCTTGATCACGGACGGTGTCAGCACGTTGCCCATCGCGATGCCCGCTCCGGCGAGGACCGTCCCGGCGAACAGCGCCGCACGCGACGGGACGACCCGGAGCACGATCCCGGCCGTGATCAGCAGCAGCGACAGCGCGATCGCGGGCTCGGCGCCCAGCCGCCGCGCCAGGAGGGGCGCGACGGAGGCGAACAGGCCCAGGCACAGCACCGGCAGCGTGGTCAGGACGCTGACCTCGACCCCGGACAGCCCGAACACCTCGCGCAGGTCGGCGAGCATCGGTGCGATGCCGGTGATGGCGGCCCGCAGGTTGACGGTCAGGAGGATCAGGCCGATGAACGTCCACGCGGCGGTGGCACGGCCGATGTGCGGTGGTGAAGCAGTCATTTCGCCTTCGTCCGGGCCCGTGTGACCGGGCAGGAGAGCAGGGGACAGGTATCGGGGTTGGGAGGAGGTCTGGCTCGGGGCGTGCGCGCGCGACCGCAGGTCAGTGGCTCGCGGTGGACGAGGCGGCGGACGCGGGTCGGCGACGGCTCACGGGCGCGGCATGTGGAACGGTCCGAGCGGACGGGCCGTTCAGGCCGCCGGACCGGGCCGCGCGGCCGTCAAGAAGGAGCCGGTACGGCCTGGGTGGCCGGGGTTGTCGGGGGATGTGTCTCCGTGGATCGGAGCAGCTCGTCCAAACAGGTGTGCGCGGCCTGCGCGGCGGCCTGCGCGTCACCGGCCTCGATCGCGGCGGCGATGGGGCCGTGCGGTACGTCCGAATGCCGCAGGGTGCCGGCGGCGCCGATGCTGGCCCGCAGCACGGCGCTGAAGTCGCGGTAGAGCTCGATCAGCACCCGGTTGTGGGTGGCCTCCACGACCGCCGTGTGGAATTCCAGGTCGGCCTCGACGAACTCGGCGTGCGCCCCGGCGGCCCAGGTGGCGTCCCGGCGGGCCAGCGCGTCGCTGATCGCGGCGATGTCGGCCTCGGTACGGCGCGCTGCCGCCAGCCTGGCCGCCTCCACCTCGAACCCGCGCCGCACCTCGAGGATCTCGACGAGTTCGGCGGTCTGCAGCCGCCGCCGCACCGCGCCGGACAACTCGCTGGTGGCCCGCACGTAGGTGCCGTCGCCCTGGCGGCACTCCAGCAGACCGGCATGCGTCAGCGCCCGTACGGCCTCGCGGACGGTGTTGCGGCCGACGCCCAGGCTCTCGGCGAGCGCGGGCTCCGGCGGGATCTTGGCCCCGACCGGCCACGCACCCGTCGCGATCTCACCCCTGAGCTGGTCGATCACCTGGTCGACCAGGGACGAGCGGCGGGCTGTGCGCAGAGTCAAGACTCCCCCTCAACGATCATGGCGGACGACTCCACCAATCATCCTACGTTTCCATGTTAGGACTACCGGCGCCGTGCTTCTGTTCCGGCCCCGCACTGTAAGACGGTCGCGGAGCGAAGTGAACACCGCAAGGAGGGCGACGGGACGGCTCGGGAAGCTACCGAGACGTCCCACGAAAGGACCGGCACCGCAGGGACAGAGGACCGGAGCGACCCGGGGAAGGACCGGCACAGCCTCGGACAAGTTCCGGGATGCCCCGGGCATAGGCCTCGGGCGCCCCACGCGAAGAGGACCGAGGGCTCAGGCAAGGACTACGACGCCCCGGCAACGAACTGGCTGGGCGCCCCGGAAGGACCTGGACGGCCAGAGGAAGGACCGGAACGACTCCCGTAAGGGCCGGTAAACCCCTGGCTCAGACTCGTCCCAAGTCGCAGTCGGCGGTCTGGGCGCGCGCCGGACGCAGCCCGGCCGCCTCCAGGGCCTGGCGGTACGCGGTGGTCGCGCCCTTGGCGTCCCCGGCCTGCTCGAACAGCTCGCCCAGCTCCCTGAACAGCTGGGCGGCCTGCCGGCCCGGAGCAAGGCGCTTGAGGTCGCTGTCGGCCGCGCGCAGGACGACCAGGGCGGCCGTCGGGTCGCCCTGGGCCAGCCGGGCCTGCGCCAGCACCATGCGGGCCTGCGTGGTCTTGCGCACGCGGACGGCCGGGTCGACCCCGGGATGGGCCGTCACCTGGGCCGGGATGTCGGCCCGGGGCGCGGCCAGGGCCAGCCCGGTGTCGAGGAAGTCCTCCAGCATGGCGGTCGCCTGCTCCGGGCGGCCGATGAGGACGAGCGCGCGGGCCTTCTCGATGGTGCTCTCGGTGGCCTCGAAGCCTTCGAGGGCGGAGGTGCCTTCGAGCAGCGCGATGGCCTCTTCGGCCGCCGTCGCGCGCGCCGCCTCGTTCCACTGCCAGCCTGGGCCCGCGGGACGTCCCAGAAGCAAGCCGCTCCCAGGCCGCTCCTCATCACCCTTCTCGATGCCGGAGGGCGCCACGTCGTAGTCGGGCAGGGTGGTGGCGAGGTCGAGCTCGTAGCCGAACGGGGCGACGCCGCGCAGGAGGGCCTTGGCACCGGCCAGGTTGAGGCGGGCCTGAGCGAAGGCGGGGCTCGCACCGCTGTACGCGGCAAGGGCTTGGTCGGCCAGGTAGAGGGCGTCCCCCACCGCGCCCTCGCTCAGCGCACGCGAGCTGGCCTTCTGGTAGCCGTCGGCCGGTTCCGCGTACTCCGCCTGCTCTTCGGGGGTCTCGGGGGTCTCCCTGGGCGCGAGCATGCGGCGTCCCAGAGCGTGCGCGCGGACGGGGTCGGACCGGTCCACATACGCCAGGAGCAGGATCCGCCCGACCTCGGTGTACTCGTGGCCGACGCCGAGGCCCAGATGCCGCAGGCGGTTGAGGGCGCGTTCCCCCAGCGCGACCGCCTGCCCCAGGTCGCCGACCGCGTGGTAGCAGCGGGCCAGCGCGATCACCGGGGGCAGCCAGCTCGCCCGTCCCGGGTCGCGTTCGGCCTGCTCGCGCAGCTCCTCGAACAGGGCGATGGCGTCGTCGGTACGGCCCAGCTCCTCCAGCGCGCGAGCGCGGCCCCAGCGGGCACGGGAGGTGAGGTCGGGGTCGTCGCTGCGGGCGATCACATCGTCGAAGCCGCCCTCCGCCGTGACCGGGTCACCGGCCAGCAGCGCCAGGTGCGCGTGCCTCTCCCGGACTTCCAGATGGGCGCGCTGCTCCGGCTCGACGCCCTCTGCGAGGTACTCCGGGGTGCAGCCGAGTCGTTCGGCCAGCATGCGCAGCACGGTCGGCGTGGGCGTCCGCTTTCCGGACTCGATCAGAGAGATATAGCTGTCGGAGAGGTCGTGACCGGCGAGTTGCGCCTGCGACAAGCGTCTGGTCAGGCGCAGGTTGCGGACACGTTCGCCGACGTTGCCTGGACCCGGCATGTGGACTCACTTAGCGGAAGTAATCAGGCGGCTGGGGTGCCGACATGATTGCACATTGCGGGTTAACACACATCGAGAGTAAAGAAGCGGCACGAGTGGAGATCACCTGGCCGGCTCCGGCCCGAACGCCCTTCACCGGTGTGCGCCGCCGCTCGCGGGAACCGTCGGGCCCCGGGATCGCCCGCGCACTCAGGGGATCTTCTCTTACCGTAGCCGGTCGCGTGCCGTTCGGTCGGCGATGCCCTAAATTCGCGTAGACCGAGCCCGAAAATCCCCTACAAACCAGCCAAATCACCGCTGTGGCTACCGCCGAGTACGGCCGAACCCGGCCGTTTCGCCCGCGCGAGCCCGCCCCCTAGGAGCCGCCCGGGAGGGGCCGGGGGCCGGGGAGGGAGATCAGTCGTCGGAGGGGTTCTTGTTGGGGAAGATCATTTCGCAGACCTCGAGGTACAGCTGCTCCGGGTAGGGCAGGTAGTCCACCGTGTCCAGCGCCTGGTCCTGACCCGCGGACTCCAGCACGAAGTCCCCGTACCCGAGCATCCGTCCCATGATCGTCCGGCGGAAGCTCATGTCGGTGACCTTCGCCAGCGGCATCATCGCGACCTTGCGGGTGATCAGCCCGGTGGTCAGCAGCATGCGCTGGTTGGTGATCACGAAGTAGTCGACCGACCACTCGGCCACCCGCCAGACGAACCAGGCGAGCAGGATCAGCCACCCCCACCAGATCCAGCTGGTGGCCTGGGTGACGGTGTTGCTGAGCACGCCGGCCACGATCAGCCCGGCCAGCACCAGGCCGACCGGCAGCATCAGCACGGCGGGATGCCGCCGCACCGTGATCACCTGGTTCTCGTGCGGCAGCAGGTACTTGTTGACCGACGCCGGGGCGGAGTCGCCGGGGGTCACCAGCCTCATCCCGACCCCCTCAGGCCAGCGTGTTGACGAAGGTGACCAGGGAACCGGCGACCGAGGCGAGGCCGTCCGCCGCGTCGTTCAGCGACCGGGCCGCCCCGTCAGGCTGCTTGACGACATAGAACGCCACGAAGGCCGCGGCAGCCCACGTGATGTACTTCTTGGCGGGCACGGCTGCCTCCCGGAGCATGATGACCCACGGACCCCAGGTCAGTCTCGCACAGCCCCGATGTGCCGCAAAGTAAGGTCTATGGCGCGTTTCCGAGGGACGAGCGCGGCGACCTCCGGCGCTTCTCCGCGGCCACGACCGCCAGCACCTGCAGGTGTTTGCGGGCGATCCGTTCCACCAGATCCGGCGCTGCGCCCCCCGTGACCTCCTGCGCGCCGTGCCGCGCCGCGGCGACGCAGCGCGCCACCGTCTCGGGCGGGTGGACGCCGGCGAACTCCTCGGTGAGGCGATCACCGACTTCTTCGTAGCCCGACAGCCGGTTGTCCCCTTGGTGAGCCATCACGTGTCCTCGAGCCTCGCTCACACCGCCCCGGTCCTCGCGGTCCCCTGTTGCCGGGGTGGCGGAGGGGAACGATCACTGCGTTCCGTAGCTGCTTATTACCCACGGTGACCCATCCGCGAACATCGCACCTTCTGGGCTTGGTCAAGAGTCGGTACGGTCCGCCGCAAGTTCGACATCAGCGCAGGCGAGAGGCCCTATTTGCGCCAGCGCGATAAGCCGCGAGGGGCCTGCGGCCGTGGCGCGGCCCGTCCGCCCGGACACGGGACGGAAGCGGAGAAGCCGCGCGAGTGGGATATGTCACACAGCTCCGGGAGAGCGGCGGCGGGCGGCGCAGGATCGCCGTATCGCGGCGTCGATTGCATCGGCGGCGTCAACGGCACCGACCGCACCGGCAGCACCGGTGCATCGGCGGCATCGCCTGCGTCGGCGGCATTGCCGGCATCGCCCGCGTCGGCCGCATTGGGCGCGTCGGCCTTGTCGCGCGGCTGCCGGCCGGTCGTCGTCAGACCACGCCGTAGAGGCGGTCGCCCGCGTCGCCCAGGCCGGGCATGATGAAGCCCTGCTCGTTGAGGTGCGAGTCGATGGCGGCCGTCACCACGCGGATCGGCGCCCGCGTCCCCTCGAACGCCTGCTCCATGTACTTCAGCCCCTCCGGCGCGGCCAGCAGGCAGATCGCCGTGACGTCGTCGGCGCCGCGATCGAGCAGCAGCCGGATCGCGGCCGCCAGGGTGCCCCCGGTCGCCAGCATCGGGTCCAGGACGTAGCACTGGCGTCCCGAGAGATCTTCCGGCAGGCGCGTCGCATAGGTTTGTGCCTGGAGCGTCCCTTCATCGCGGATCATCCCGAGAAATCCGACTTCGGCGGTGGGAATCAGGCGGGTCATCCCGTCCAGCATCCCCAGCCCGGCGCGGAGGATCGGGACGACGAGCGGTTTGGGGCTGGCGAGCTGGATCCCCTGCGCGGGGACCAGCGGGGTTTCCACGGAGACCTCGGCGACCCGGACGTCACGGGTGGCCTCGTAGGCCAGCAGCGTGACGAGCTCGTCGGCCAGGCGGCGGAACGTGGGGGAGTCGGTGGACACGTCCCGCAGCATGGTGAGCTTGTGCGCGACGAGCGGATGGTCGACGGCAAGGGTCTGCATGCGCACACCGTACCCGCGCTTGATCGCCCGGTCCGCACCCCCGGGCCGTGTCCGTCAAGGCCACACAAAGCCGACATGAGGATAGGAGCCCGCCCAGCGGGGCACGATGCCGATATGACCCGAGATCGCGACCAGCAGCCGAGACGCGCGGCGTCGGCCGATGACGCCTTCCTGGAGGTCACCGGAGCGCTGGCGAGGAGCGAGGGGAGGCGGGCGAGCCACGCCGCGGCCGCCGGCACGCCGCCGGACGGGCGCGGGGAGGGCCGCGCCACGCCGGGCGGCGGCGCCACGGCGGAGCCGTCCCGCGGCGACCCCGCACGACCACGGACGGCGACCGGCGAGGCCGGGACCGAGGAGGCGGAGGGCTCGGACGGCGAGCCGGCCGTGTCCCCGGAGGAGGTCCGCGACCACCTCCGCCGCCGCGCGATCTTCCTGCGCGAACTGGCCGAGGCGCGCGAGCTGCGCCGCCGGGTGACGCCGCACCGCTCCCGCCGCGCCCGGATCCACGCGGCCCTGCGCCGCCGCACCTTCCGGATTAACTGATCCCGAATCGAGTAGATTCGTCCGCGGCGCCGAGGAGGCGCCGTGGACTCGCCCCGCGAACGGCCTGGAAGGCCAGTTTGGCGGTGGGGGACACGAGGGCGCGCCGCATCTGCGACCATGCCCTGGCAGGAACCGCGCCGGTGGGGTGGAAATGACGGATGTGGACGCGACGGACTTCGCCGTCGTGGTGTATCGGGAGGACGAACGCTGGGAGGCGGAGGTCCTCCCCGTCGCGCTGACCGAGGACCTGGACGGGCTGATCCACGCCCTCCGCCAGCAGCCGAGCCTGGGCGGCACGATCGGGCTGGTGTCGGTGGGCGACGACTTCTTCGTGGCGATCCGGCTGCTCGGCGACGAGGTGATGGTCTTCCTCTCCGACGTGACCGCGTCGGTGGACTGGCCGCTGGCCGGGCAGGTGCTGGAGCATCTGGACATCCCGATCCCCGAGGACGAGGAGCTCGACCAGGTCCTCCCCGTGGGCGACATGTCGATCTTCGCGGAGCTGGGCCTGGACGAGATGGAACTGGGCGCGATCTCCGGCGACCTGGAGCTCTACCCGGACGAGATGCTGCTGAGCATCGCCGGCCGCGTCGGCTTCGCCCCCGCCTTCGAGCGCGCGCTGGACGCCATCAGCTGATCCCCCTCATCGGTCCGGCATAAGGGGTGTGACCGGGGCAATCCCGTGGGTCACAATGAACGGGTGCCCTACTTCGCCGCCGTCTTCGCCCGGACCCCGCAGGGGTGGGTGGGAACCGAGGCCGTGCTCGCGGAGGCCGAGGGCGTCGACGATGTCGCCGACCTGATGCGCGAGGCCGCCGTGGAGTCGTACGGCGACCCTGTGCTGCTCCTGGTCGAGCAGGACGACGACTGGTTCGCCGTACTCCGCCTCGACGGGGAGAACGAGCCGAGGGCCTTCATCTCCACCGTCCGCGAGGACGGGCTGGGCAGCCTGTTCTACCAGCTGGTGGGCGAGGTCCCGGACGGCGAGTCGGGCGGCGAGCCCGAACTGCTCGAGGACCTCGGCGTCGACGCCAAGCGCCTGGCCGACCTGGGTGAACGCGCCCTGCCGGGCGACGCCCTCCTCACGGTCGCCGAACTGGCCGGGTTCGGCGAGGAATTCGACCGCCTCCGTGACTGAGATCACTCCCGCCACCCAAAGCACCCCGCCCAAACCCCCGGCCGCCGCCGAAGCCCCCACCGGGGGCACCACCACCGCACCGTCCAACAACCCAACCGCGAGCGCTGGCGCGCCGGCCGGTGGCGCGAGTGGGAAGGTTGAGGACGGCTCGTGTGGCGGTGTTGCGGGAGGTGGGGTGGAGGCGGAGATCGAGGACGAGTTCGGCGGGGCCATGCGGCTGGCGCTGGACGAGGCGCGGCGGGCCGGGGAGGCCGGGGACGTTCCGGTGGGCGCCGTCGTCCTGGACGCGTCCGGCGCGGTCATCGGGACCGGTCACAACGACCGGGAGCGGTCCACCGACCCCACCGGCCACGCGGAGGTCGTCGCGATGCGCGCCGCGGCCGCCGCACGCGGATCATGGCGACTGGACGGCTGCACGCTGGTGGTCACCCTGGAGCCGTGCACCATGTGCGCAGGGGCCGCCGTACAAGCCCGCGTGGACCGCATCGTGTACGGGGCGGCCGACCCGAAGGCGGGCGCCGTGGGATCGCTCTGGGACGTCGTACGCGACCGCCGTCTCAACCACCGTCCCGAGGTCATCGCCGAAGTGCTGGCCGAGGAGTGCGGCGCGCTCCTTGTCGAGTTCTTCGCGCACCGCAGAGTCAGGTAGGCTTCCCCGCGGTGGTGTCGCCTAGTGGACGAGGGCGCACGCCTCGAAAGCGTGTGAAGGGCAACCTTCCGTGGGTTCGAATCCCACCACCACCGCCGTATCGAACCGCCTCCGACGCGCGAAAGCTCCGGTCGGGGGCGGTTCGCCGTTCCAGGGGTTTCCGGGGAAGTGCGCTCCCCGCGACCGCGCACCGGCGCAGCCGCCCAGCGGTCAGCAGACATCGATGTCTATTTGGACCCGGTTCGCACTATGCTCCCGGCTGTGAGCGAGGACCTCGGGGAGTTGTTGGCCGGCCGGTACAGGATCCTTGCCCCGATCGGCCGTGGCGGCATGGGCATGGTGTGGCGCGGATGGGACTCCGACCTCGACCGCACGGTCGCGATCAAGGAGTTGCGGCTGCCCGAGCATGTCGGTGCGGAGGAGCGCCGGGTCTTCTACGCCCGGATGGAACGCGAGGCCCGTGCCGCGGCCCGGCTGAAGCATCCCGGGATCGTCACCGTCTATGACCGGGTGGTCGGTGAGGACGGCCGGCCATGGATCGTGATGGAGTACATCGAGGGCGGTTCGCTGCACGACCTGCTGGCCGAGGAGAAGCGGCTGCCGGTCGGCGAGGTCGCCCGGATCGGCGTGCGGATGCTGGAGGCGTTGCGGCTGGCTCACGGCCAGGGCATCGTGCACCGCGACGTGAAGCCCGCCAACGTGCTGCTCGAGGGCCACCGGGTCGTGCTGACCGACTTCGGCATCGCCGCGCTGGACGGCGATGTCACCCTCACCCAGTCCGGCGCCCTCATGGGCACCCCGGCGTTCATGGCTCCCGAGCAGGTGCGCGGAAGGGCCGCCACACCCGAGTCGGACCTGTGGTCCCTGGGCGCCACGCTCTTCGCGGCGGCCGAGGGCAACCCGCCGTTCACCGGCACCAACCCCGGTTCGGTCTTCGTCGCCATCGCCACCGAGGATCCCGCCCCCTACGTCCACTCGGGGCCGCTCGGCGAGGTGCTGACCGGTCTCCTGCTCAAGGACCCGGTGGAACGGCTGACCGCCGAACGAGCGCTCGACCTCCTCAACGCCCTCGCCACCGAGGCTCCCCCAGCCCCGGCCCGGTCACCGGCGCCCTCACCGTCTCCGGCCGCGTCGCCCGCGCCGACCGCGCCACCGTCGCCTGCGCCGCCCGCTCCGGGACGGCCTGCCGACGGCGGCTCGCCCGCGCGCCCCGACTCGCCCGCGCTCCGCGGACCGTCCCCGCAACCGCAGGCGGCCGGCCAGGCGGGAATGCCCGCGCAACCGGGTCCGCAGGTTCAGGTGCCGCCGCCGGGCCCTCCGCCGCAGCCCGCACCGGCTGCGGCCCACCAACCGCCCGGGCCACCGGTACAGCCGCAGACCAGGGCGGACAACGCCGCTGGGCCGAGGGTGCCCCCGCTGTCCGCTCAGCCGCGTCCCCGGCTCATCGCCGCCGGGCTGGCGGCCGTGGGTGTCGCGGCCGTCGTGCTCGGCGCGGTGGTGTTCTGGCCGGAGGGCGGGGACGACCGGCTCGGACCGGCGGCCGGCTCCGAGCTGCTCAGCGCCGCCCCTCCCGCGCAGCCGACTCCCGGTCCGCCGACTCCCGGTCCGGTGGTCACCGGCCAGGCGCGCGAGGTCCTGAAGACCCCCGATGGGACGCGGACCGTGTCGTTCAGCCCGGACGGCTCCCAACTGGCCGTCGGCGCCGACGGCGGCTCGATCAGCCTGTGGAAGCTGGACGGCGGCCGACGCACCGCCACCATGAAGTTCAAGACGCCCAAGTTGCCCATGGTGGCGTTCAGGCCGGACGGGAAAAGCCTGATCAGCGGCCAATGGGACGGTTCCGTGCGGCTCTGGAACGTGGCGTCGCGCAGCTCCTCGATCATCATGGCCGACCCGGACGGCGCCGGCGGGATCGCGATGAGCCCGGACGGCCGGAAGGTCGCCCGCAGCGAGGGGAAGAAGATCCGGATCTTCGACGTGGCCGGGAACCGCACGGCCCGCACCCTCACCGGGCACACCAAGTCCGTGGGCTCGGTGGCGTTCAGCCCGGACGGCAGGCTCCTGGCCAGCACGAGCAGCCTCGACAACACCGTCCGGATCTGGGACGTGGCCTCCGGACGCAGCCTCCGAGTCATCCCCAGCGACGTGCTTTCCATCTTCAGCGACGTGCTGGCCTTCAGCCCGGACGGGAAGACCCTGGCCAAGGCCAATGACAAGAACAGCGTCCAGTTCTGGGACGTTGCCAGCGGCAGCCTGACCAAGACCTTCACCAACTCCGAGGACTCTTCGTTCTACTCCCTGGCGTTCAGCCCCGACGGGAAGACCCTCGCCACCGGCACCGGCAGGGGCTCCATCATGTTGTGGGACGTGGCGGGCGCCCGCGTCACGACCGTTCTCACCGGCCACGAGCAGTACGCCACGATCGGCGGGCTCGATTTCAGTCCGGACGGCAGGACGCTGGCCAGCGGCGGCGACAAGAGCGTCCGCCTCTGGCCCGTCCCGTAGCGCTCACCACCGCCGCCCGGCTCCCGGGGGATCAGCCGATGGTCACCAGCGCCACGCCCGCCGCGGCGACCGCGAGCCCGAGGCGCTGGACGACGCGCAGCCGCTCGCTGTAGGCGATCCTGGCCAGGAGCACGGTGATGGCCGGGTACAGCGAGGTCAGGACGGCGGCGAGGCTGAGCATGCCCTGCTGGGCGGCGACGAAGTAGAGGGCGTTCGCGGAGGCGTCCAGGACCCCTGACAGCACGGCCAGGCCGATGAGCAGCCGTCCCGAGACCGGCGGGCCGAGGTCTCCGGCGCGGGCCCGGACCGTGACGAGCAGGGCCGCGCCGATCACGAACAGGTTGCCGGCGCGGGCGGCGACCAGCGGCCAGAGCCCGCCACCGTCACCGGCCGCCTTGAGCATGATGAAGAAGATCCCGAAGCAGACACCGGAGATCCCGGCCATCAGCGGCCCGCTGTCCAGGAGACGCGCGGACCACCCGGACCTGCCGGCCGCCTGCCCGTCCGACGCCTGCCCGTCCGACCCGCCCGCACCTCCAGCCGAGGGCCCAGGGGACGCGTACGTCCCGCCGGACGCCGCGCCCGGCACCCCCGGGGACGCGGTCGTCCTGGCTGACGGGCCGTCGCCGCCGGCGGTGGGCGATGGGGCGACAGGGTCGTTGTTCTCCATGCTGACCAGGCAGATCGCGACCAGGCAGAGCAGCACGCCGGTGAGGACGTTGGCGTCCAGGCGCTCGCCGCGCAGCATGCCGACCCCCACCGGCAGGACGGCGGCGGCGAGCGCGGACACGGGCGCGACCACGCTCATCGGGCCGCGCGCCAGCGCCCGGTAGAAGGTGATCAGGCCGGTGCCGCCCGCCAGCCCGGCGCCGAAGCCCCAGGCCAGGGACGGCCAGGTGAACCGCCCGCCGATGGCCACGGCGGCGACCAGGACCACCACGAGGCCGACCGGCACGCACCAGGCCAGCGCCTTCAGCGCGCTGGACCGGCGCGAGACGGCGCCGCCGAGGAAGTCGGCCACGCCGTAGGCGAGGGCGGCGCCGAGCGCCAGCAGCGTGACCATCAGCCGTCCGCGCCGATCAGCCGGCTCTCGATCCGCACGTCCGGGCTGATGGCGCGCAGCCGGGCGGCCAGGTCGTCGCCCGCCTCACGGAGCCGGTCGAGGGGGTACGGGGCGAGCCGTTCCAGCAGGAACAGCCCGTTCACGGTGGACTCGGTGATGCGGGTGCGGACGCACTGCCGCCAGTTCCAGCGGCGGCAGGTCACTCCCGCGTCGTCGCGCCAGACCACCTCGCCCGGGAGCGGGTGCTCGACGGCCGGCTCGCCGCCCGCCGCGGTGTCGAACGGCTCGTCCCCGGCCGCCCGGACCAGCCGTGCGGGCCCGCGGTAGGCGTCGAGGTCCTCGCCCCCGACCGGCAGCGCGTACTCGACGCTGATCGCGTTGTAGGCGTCCACGACCCTGTTGATCTGGGGCAGGGAGTCGGCCCGCCGGACCAGGGCGTCCACGGACGGACGGGTACGCTGCGGTTTGGCGCCGAAGGCTCGGTAGGCCTCCCGCCAGGCCTCGAGATGCGGGTCGCCGGCCGCCTGGGGCGCGGCCTTGGCGGCCATCGCCAGCCAGTCCGCCGTGAGGGCGTCGCCCGGCCCGTTGGCCAGGCCCTCGGCGGTGATGGCGAGAACCGCGGCGTCCGGACGCAACTCCCGCACGGCCTCGTCGATGACGATCCGCTCCAGCATTCGGGGTCTCCCTCCCTCGCGGTCATTTTAATGAACTCTGTATACCATCTTACCGACCGGCGCGGGGTGGTCGCGCACGCGCTCTAAGGTGGCGGAGGGGAGGGACCACCGTGAGCGAACAGGAAGCCATCGGCGAGGCCGTGGCCAGGACCGTGCGGGCACTGCGGGCCGGGCACGGCTGGAGCCTGGACGAACTGGCCGGCCGTGCCGGGGTGAGCAAGGGCGTCCTGGTCGGGCTGGAGCAGGGGCGCGGCAACCCCAACCTCGGCACCCTCATCCGCATCTCCGACGCCCTGGGCGTACCGCTGACCAGGCTCGTCCAGGTCGAGGAGCATCCCCCGATCAGGATGTTCCCGCCCGAACGCCACGTCGTCCTGTGGGAGGGCACGCACGGGGGCACCGGCACGCTCCTGGGCGGCAGCGACCCACGGCCGTCCCTGGAGCTGTGGCGGTGGGAGCTGCGGCCGGGGGAGGTCAGGCAGAGCGATCCGCACGTGCCCGGCACCAAGGAGATCGTGTACGTGGAGGAGGGCGTTCTCACCCTGAACGTCGACGGCCGCAGCGACCTGGTCGAGGCTGGTACGGCGGCGGTCTTCGTCGGCGACCGGCCGCACACCTACGGCAACGCGGGCAAGGACGACCTCCGCTTCATCCTCGCCGTCCTTGACCTCTGACGCCTCCCGGCCCGGACGCCCTTCTGAACTTCGGGGAGCCCCCTGCGCCTCCAGGACGGCCACGGGCACAATCAGGAACGGGGCATGCGCGTCGATGCGTTGAACGGAGTGTGGAGACGCTTGTCAAGACGCCACTGGACAGTCGATGATCCCACCCGACGCGTTTCGTCTCAGATGAGAGGCCGTCAGCGGTGAACCGACACGAGACCCAGGGCCGCCCTGGGGTCACGGGCGCGCTGATGGCGCTCTCCGGTGGCAGCGCGTGGCAGGTCGTCTCCCCTACGGTCGCGGAAGCGTCGCACATGCTCTCGGGGGTCGCCGCCGCCTCCCCGACCGAGGTGTGGGTGGTGGGGCACGTCCAGCAGCGCCCCCTTGTCGCCCTCTGGGACGGCACCAGGTGGACGACCCCGTCCGGCCCGCCACCCGTCGCAAGCCACATCGGCGCCGGCTTCCGGGGGATAGCCGTCGCCGCCCATGACACCCGTACGGCCACGACACCCGCACCCCCCACCGGACAGGCCGACGGTACGGGCAACGGAAGGCAGGAAGCGGACGCGCCCGGCGCCCAGGCCGCGTCGGCGAGCGCGGGCAGGGCCGGGGCCGAGGCCGGAGCCGCGGTCCAGGCCATTGCCGTAGGCGGCGGCTATGACCGGCTGGCCGGTACCGACGTCCCGCTCATCCACCACTGGAACGGCTCGATGTGGGACGCCTGGGAAGGCTGGACAGATCCGGAAGCGGGCCGGGGGTTCCTCCTGACCGGCGTCACCATGGCCGGCGAGGAGGCGTGGGCGGTCGGGCACGGCCTCCTGCGGGGCAGGCCGCCCGGCCCGGTGGCGTTGCACTGGCACGGTGAGGCCTGGCACACCACCGAGACGCCCCCGGTGACCAAGGGCAGGCTACTCGCCGTCTCCGCAGCCGCCGCCGGAGACGTGTGGGCCGTGGGCGCCGCCGACCGTACCGGGCTCGTCCTGCACTACGACGGCCGCTCCTGGACGCGCATACCGACCCCCACGACCCGCTTCCCGCTCACCGATGTGGTGGCGGTCGCCCAGGACGACGCCTGGGCCGTTGGCCGCGACCGGGTGCTGCGCTGGAACGGCCGCAAGTGGCGCAAGGTGGACGCCCCGGTTACGGCCGCCAACACGGTCACCGCCCTCTCCCCGGACGACGTGTGGGTCGCCGGAGGACGCGGCGAACTCGCCCACTTCGACGGCCACCGCTGGAGCCGGGCAGCGTCCCCCCAGCCGCTCGGTGACAGCGCCGTATGGCTGGCCTCCACGTCCCTTCCCGTTTCGGGCGCGGGCAGCGCATGGCTGGTGGGCTCCCACCAGGTCCCCCAGGCCGGAACCGTCGACACCGCCTCCAGCATCACAGCCCAATCCGGCGACTCCTGACCTCGCAAAGCCCCCCAAGCCTCGCAGCGCCAGGCACACACGTCCCGGTCACGGTGGCTGGCAGAGGCTGCGCGACCGGCCATGGCCCCGGTCCGAGCCGAGATGTACGGGACGAGACGCCGGTATCTGGTCGTGGGCACCGGGGGCGTAAAGGTCAGGAGGTGAGGCGGACGGGCATGGCCAGGTAGCGGTAGCCGGTGTCGCCTCCCGGGTCGGGTGGCGTTTCGTCCTCGGGCTGCTCGGCGCCCTTCTCCGGGTCGGGGACGGCCGTGAGGAGCGCGGCCTTGGTGGGGCCGGTGCACTGGAGCCGGGCGAACTCGGTGTCGATCCCGGCGAGCCCGTCGAGCAGGTACTGCGGGCTGAACGCGATGTCGATCTCGTCGCCGTCCAGGGCGGCCGGCAGGCTTTCGTTGGCGCGGGCCGAGTCGCCCGAGGCGGCGCGGATCCGCACCTGGCCGGAGGCGAACGCCAAGCGGACCGGGGTGTTGCGCTCGGTCACCAGCGCCACCCGCTTGATCGCCTCGACGAACGGGGCGGTGCGGACGCGGGCGGTGGAGGTCCACACGCCGGTGAGCCGGGACCGGTAGTCGATGAACTGGTCGTCCAGCAGGCGGCTGGTCATGCTGCGGCCACCGCCGGAGACGCCGATCAGCACGTCGCCGGAGCCGGACAGGTCGATGGCCACCTCGGCACCCGGCCTGATCGCCTTGGCGGTGTCGGCGAGGGTGCGGGCCGGCACCACGACCCCGGCGGTGAAGTCGTCGCGGGACGGCGTCCAGGCCAGCTCGCGGGCGGCGATCCGGTAGCGGTCGGTGCAGGCCATCCGCATGGTGGTGCCCTCGATGTCGATACGGACGCCGGTGAGCATGGGGAGGGTGTCGTCGCGTCCGGCGGCGGGCGTCACCTGGGCGACGGCGGCGGCGAACACCTCGCCCGGGACGGTCCCCGCGCGCGCGGGCGGCTCGGGCAGGCTGGGGTAGTCCTCCACCGGGAGCGGGAGCAGGCCGAACTCGGCGCTGCCGCAGCTCACCACGACCTCCGCGCCCTTGAGCGCGACGTCGACCGGATGGGGCGGCAGGTTGCGGACGATCTCGGCCAGCAGCCGCCCCGGCACCAGCACCCGGCCTGGCGCGGTGACGGTCAGCCCGTCCTCGGCCGTGATCCTGGCCTGGGCCGACACCTCGTAGTCGAAGGCGGCCAGCGCCAGCTCGCCGTCGGCGGTCGCCTCGACCAGCAGGCCCGCGAGCACGGGCAGCGCGGGCCGCGACGGCAGCGTCCGCGCCGCCCACGCGACCGCGTCGGCCAGTGCCTGACGATCGACCCGGAACTCCATCCGTCGTGCTCCTCTGCCCCGATTCGGTTGCGCAGGCCACGGTAGCCGGAGCGTCGGACAGTATGCCCCCGGGCGGGTCAGAAGAGGGTGGACGCGGGCGTGCCGGCGCCCTTCACGCGGCGCTCGAAGTCGAGGAGGTAGCGCTTGCGCTCCAGCCCGCCGCCGTACCCGGTGAGCCCGCCGGACGAGCCCACGACGCGGTGGCACGGCACGATGACGCTGATCGGGTTGCGGCCGTTGGCCAGGCCGACCGCGCGCGAGGCGGCGGGCTTGCCGATCTCCTGGGCGAGTTCCCCGTAGGAGACGGTCTCGCCGTACGGGATCTCCTGGAGCACGTCCCAGACCCGCCGCTGGAACGGGGTGCCCCGCATGGCCAGCGGCACCTCGAACCGGGTCAGCTCACCGGCGAAGTAGGCCTTGAGCTGCTCGGCGACCTCCACGTAGGGGGCGATGCCGGTCGAGTCGGCTGGGACGCCGAAGGTCTCCTGGGCGGGGCGGTGCCGTTGCAGGTCCATGTACAGCCCGGCGAGGGATCCGCCGTCCGCGACGGCGGTCAGCGGGCCGATGGGGCTGTCCAGGACGGCGTGCGTGCGCTCGGCGGTGGACGTCGTGCCGATGCTCATGATCTTCCTCTCAGGCGGCGGGGAGGCGGTTGATGGCGTGATCACCGGTCGCCCACAGGTACTGGACGGCGTAGGCCCGCCACGGGCGCCACGCGGCGGCGCGGCGGGTGAGCGCGACCGGCGTGCCGGGCAGGCCGAGGTCGCGGGCGGCGGCGCGGACGCCCAGGTCGGTGGGGATGAACGCGTCAGGGTCGCCGAGGGCGCGCATGGCGATCGTCTCGACCGTCCAGGGGCCGATCCCGGGGAGTTCGGCCAGGGCGGCGCGGGCCTCGTCCCAGTCGCTGCCGGCGCCGAGGTCGATGCGCTCCTCCGCCAGGGCGGCGACGAGTGTGGTGAGGGTGGTGCGGCGCGCCTGCGGGAAGGCGAGCGTGGACGGGTCGAGGTCGGCCAGCGCCGCCGGGCTGGGGAACAGGTGCGTGAGCCCGGCCCGCCCGCCGCCGCCCGGCGCCGCGCCGACCGGGCCGCCGGGCGCCGCGCCGCCGATCGGGCCGCCGGGCGCGGCGGTGATCGCGCCGCCGGACCTCACGGCGATCAGGTCGGTGAGCTCCTCGTCGATGGGTGCGGCGGCGAGCGGGCCGGTGGGTGCGGCGGCGAGCGGGCCGGTGGGCGCGGCGGCGAGCGGGTCGGTGATCGGGTCGCCGTGCGCGACGACCAGGCGCGCGGCGTGGGTGCGCGCCGCGACCGTGGACACCTGCTGGCCCAGCACCGCCCGCACGGCGAACTCGGCCGGGTCGGCGGTACGCGGCACGCGCCGTCCCGGGGCCTTCTCCACCAGCGGCTCCAGGAGCGGGTCGGAGCGCAGCAGCTCGTCGACGGCGACCGGGTCGGCGTCGAGGTCGAGCAGGCGGCGGCAGCGGCTGATCGCGATCGTCAGGTCCCGCAGGTCGGTGAGGGACAGCGAGCAGGCGACATGGTCGGGGTGCGGGCGGAGCGCCACGACGGCGTGGCCGTGGGGGAGGCGCAGCGTGCGCCGGTACGCGCCGTCCCGCCACTCCTCGACGCCCGGGACGGCGGTGGCGACCAGGTGGCCGAACAGGTTGTCCGGGCACAGCGGGGCGCGGAACGGCAGCCGCAGCGACAGCGCCCCCGGGCCCGGGCCCGCGGCGGCCGGATGCCCGCGCGCCACCCGGTCCCGCAACTGGCTGGGGGTGAGCGCGAACACCTCGCGGACGGTCTCGTTGAACGCCCGGATGCTGGCGAATCCGGCGGCGAACGCGACGTCGCCCATCGGCAGCGCGGTGGTCTCGATCAGCAGCCGCGCGGTCTGCGCGCGCTGGGCGCGGGCCAGGGCGAGCGGCCCGGCGCCCAGTTCGGCGCGCAGCTGCCGTTCGATCTGCCGGGTGCTGTAACCGAGGTGCGCGGCCAGTCCGGGGACGCCCTCGCGGTCGACCACCCCGTCCGCGATGAGCCGCATGGCGCGGGCCACGACGTCCGCGCGGTGGTTCCATTCGGGGGAGCCGGGGCTGGCGTCGGGACGGCAGCGCTTGCACGCCCGGAACCCGGCCTGCTGGGCGGCCGCGGCACTGGGGTAGAAGCGCATGTTCTCGGCCTTGGGGGGCACCACGGGGCAGCTGGGCCGGCAATAGATCCCGGTGGTGACGACGGCGGTGAAGAACCACCCGTCGAACCGGGCGTCCTTGGACTGCACCGCGCGTACGCATCGCTCCACGTCCTCGTGCATGCCTCCAGCATCGTCGATGGTCATCACGGTCCACTAGCGAGAATCCGACATCATCGTCGGCGGTCGCGGCGGCGATGACCCGCGAGGTAATCGATCTTCCGCGTCCCGCTTGGGAGCGTGGTCCATGCCGGGCGGCGAACCCCCGCCGCCCGGCGGGACGAACCCGGAGGAGTACGCGATGAGCGACGTCAAGGACCTGGTGGAGCGCTACCTGGCCGTCTGGAACGAGCGGGACGCCGGTGCCCGGCGCGCGGCCGTCGACGGCCTCTGCGCCGAGGACGCCACGTACACCGACCCGCTGGCGGACGTGGCGGGACGGGACGCGATCGACGCCCTGATCGGCGCCGTCCAGCAGCAGTTCCCCGACTTCGTCTTCCGGCTGGCCGGCGAGGTGGACGCCCACCACGACCTGGCCCGTTTCACCTGGGAGCTCGGCCCGGAGGGCGGCGAGGCCGTGGTGGTCGGGTTCGACGTGGTGGTGCTGACGGGCGACGGCCGGATCGGGAAGGTGCACGGCTTCCTCGACAAGGTCCCCGCCGCCTGACACGGCGTGCCCCGGACCCGGCCCGTCCCGGGCGCCCACGGCGGCGGCGTCCGGGACGGGGGCAGGGCAAGGCCGTCCTGGGGACGAGCGGCTGACGCCGCCTTCCAGTGCGACGTGCGTCGCCTGGTGCCGCCGCCTCGTCCGGCCACATTCCTGGCGCCGCCTCCCAGCGCGCCCTGCACCGCCTGGTGGCGCCGCCTTGTCGGGCCACGTTCCCGGTGCCGCCTCCTCGGGGAGGGCTGAGGCTGGATGCCGCGCCGATACGATCGAGCGACGGCGTGGCCCACGGGGGATGGCGGAGTATGAACGGTCGGCGTGGAAGGCGGGCGGCGCGTTCCCTGGCCGAAGGGGACACCCTCACCTGGGCGGATGAGCGGAACGACGGCGGCGGCGCCCCGGAGCGGCATTCGGCGCGGTGGCGTTCGGAGAGCGGTGCGTCCCCACCAGGGCGCGTGATGGTGGCGGACGACCGTATGAAGGCGGACGAGGCGTACCGGCTGGCCTGCGAGGGCACCGCACTGCTCTGGCAGGGCGATTTCCAGAACGCACGGCAACTGCTCCAAGCGATGATGCGGCGGGTGGACCGTCCGCCCAAGCGCGCGCAGCGAAAGCGGCAGAAGACCGCGGAGCCGTCCCCGACCCAGGCGTTCCACCTGCACCGCCAGGCGCAGGCACAGCGTGCTCGCACACTCGGCATGCTGCTGGTTCCGGTGGAGCCAGGCCATGTCGTCCCGCTTCGACGCGCTCCCGACGTGGCGCAGGCGTGCTTCGAGGCGTACGGGCCGGGCGACGAGCCTTACGTGGTCTCGTTGCGCGAACTGCTGGGCGTCATCGGCGCGCACGAGTGGCGTGAGAAGGGGGTCTCCATCCCTGCACTGGGCGGCGACCGCATCCACCCGCATTACGGGGTCTTCTCCCCTGTACGGGGCGAGTACGTCTCGCTGGTCGCAGAGGCTCCTCTTCCGGCAGCCGGGTCCCTGGCCTATGACATCGGCACTGGGACGGGGGTGCTCGCCGCCGTCCTGGCCCGCCGTGGCCTGGAACGCGTCGTCGCCACCGACCAGGACCCGCGCGCGCTTGCCTGCGCCCACGAGAACATCACGCGACTGGGGCTGACGGAGCGGGTGGAGGTCGTGGAGGCCGACCTGTGGCCGCCGTCCTCACCGGGTGGCGCGTCGCTGGTGGTGTGCAATCCGCCGTGGGTGCCCGCACGCCCAAGCTCCCCCTTGGAGCACGCGGTGTACGACCCTGAGAGCCGTATGCTCCGCGCGTTCCTCGGCGGGCTCGTCCAGCACCTCGCGCCCGGTGGCGAGGGCTGGCTGATCCTCTCCGACCTGGCCGAGTATCTGGGCCTGCGGTCGCGTGCCGAGCTGCTGGCGATGTTCGACGCCGGCGGTCTGAAGGTCGCCGGACGGCTGGACGCCAAGCCCGCCCATCCGCGCGCCGCCGACCCCGGCGACCGGCTCCACGAGGCACGCGCGGCCGAGGTGACCTCCCTCTGGCGGCTCATCCCCGCGTGACCCGAGCACCTCGGGGCCTCGGAGGCCTCGGGCCTCGCCCTCAATCGCCCTGGGGCCTCCCCCGAACCCTTGTTCCCCTTCCCTCCTCGTCGGCGTGGCCTATAGTAAACGAACAGACATTTATTAACTCGGGAGGGACGACGCATCATGGGGCAGCTCACCGACACCGTCGCGCTCGTCGCCGGCGCCACGCGCGGGGCCGGGCGGGGGATCGCCACCGAACTCGGCGCGGCCGGGGCGACGGTGTACGTCACCGGCCGCACGTCCCGCAGCACCGGCCGCTCCGACCTCGACCGCCCCGAGACGATCGAGGAGACCGCCGAACAGGTCACCGAACGCGGCGGCACCGGCATCCCCGTGCGCTGCGACCACTCCGACCCCGACCAGGTACGTGCCCTCACCGAACGGATCGCCAAGGAGCACGGACGCCTCGACCTGCTCGTCAACGACGTCTGGGGCGGCGACGCGCTCACCCGGTGGGACAGGCCGCTGTGGGAGCACGACCTCCGCGACGGCCTCACGCTGCTGCACCGCGCCGTCGACACCCACATCATCACCAGCCACTTCGCGCTGCCGCTGCTGATCGGCACGGGCCGCGGCCTGGTCATCGAGATCACCGACGGCACGGAGCGGTGGGTCGAGGAAATGCTCAACGGCTACCGCGGCACGTTCTTCTACGACCTGGCCAAGCACGCGGTGATCAGGCTGGCCCGCAACCAGGCCGCCGAACTCAGGTCCCACGGGGTCGCGGCGCTCTCGCTCACGCCCGGCTTCCTGCGCTCTGAGGCCATGCTCGACCACTTCGGCGTCACCGAGGCCACCTGGCGGGACGGCGTCGCCAAGGACCCGCACTTCGCCCAGTCCGAGACGCCCGCCTACATCGGACGGGCCGTCGTCGCACTCGCCGCCGACCCGGACATCATGTCCAAGACGGGCGGCTCGTACGACACCGGAGGGCTGTCCGAGGAGTACGGCTTCACCGACGTCGACGGCACCCGGCCGGACTTCGCCGCCTACTACCGCGACTTCCTGGCCAAGTCGAAGACCGCCTCCAACTGACCGGACGACTCCCCCGCCGCCGGTCTCAGCCGGTGTCGCCGTCCGGGGAGACTTCGCTGGAGGCCTCGGAGAGGGCTTCGGTGGGGGCTTCCGAGGGGGCTTCGTCAGAGGCTTCCTGGCGGGCGACCTCGTCCAGAGGGACGGTGACGCCCGCCTCGAAGCCGGCCTCGTAGGCGGCGTCGCCCAGCTCGAGGCGGAGGCCGGCGGCGATGCGGTCGACATCGCCGCGCTCCGCCGGCGGCAGCGGCAGACCGACCGACGCCCGGGCCGCGTGCGCCGCGCCCAGCAGCCGTGCCGCGCGGCCATGCTCGCCCGACAGTGCCCGCGCGCCCGCCAGCCCCTCGAACGCCAAGGCCAGCGCCCGCCGGTCCCCCGTGGAACGAGCGGCGGCCAAGCCCTCCCGGTGCAACGCCAGCGAATCCCCGGCGGCGCCGCGCAACTCCGCCACGAACCCCAGCTCGGCGAGGGTGAAGGCCACGCCCGCCTCCCCCTCCCAGCGGCGGCACCACTCCAGCCAGGCGCGCAGGTGCCTCTCTGCGTCGTCCAAGCGTCCCTGCCTGCGGGCCAGCATGCCTAGCCCCACCTCAGCGAACTCCTGCCCGCGCAGGTACGAGTGCGCCGCGGCCAGATCCCATGCCCGCCGGTGCAGTTCCTCGGCCCGGTCCAGATCTCCCTTGAGGAGGGCGACCCGGCCGAGCCTGGCCAGCATGCCGGACGCCTCGTTCCACAGTCCCAGGTCCTCGGCCACGCGCAGCCCGTCCCGGCGCAGCCGTTCCGCGCGCTCGTAGTCCCCGGTGATCTCGGCGAGTTCGCCCAGAACGTGGACGACCTTGAGTTCTCCCCAGCGATCGCCGAGCGCCCGGAACAGCGCCATGGCCTCCTCGCCGTCGCGCCGTGCCCGCGCCGTCTCGCCGCGGTACAGCGAGACCTCGGCGCGGACGCTCAGCGCCGCCGCAGTGCCCCAGCGGTCGCCGAGCGCCCGATGATCGGTGAGAGCCTGCTCCACCAGCGCGAAACCGGTCGCGGAGTCACCGAACCCGATCCTGCAGAACCCCAGGAACCAGCGTGCCCGCGCCCGCCCCGCCGGGTCGTCGGCCTTCTCGTACAGGCGCAGGACCGATTGGCCGTACTGGATCGGGTCCGGCTCGGTGCCGTCCAGGACCAGCAGAGCCATGCCCGCGTCCCAGGCCATCGCCGCCGCCCGGACCGGATCGGCGGCCGGGCGCCCGCCCGCGCCCGCCGCGCCCGCCGTACCGACCGCAACCGCCCCGCCGACCACGCCCGCCGTACCGACCATGCCCGCCGTATCGACCATGCCCGCTTCGCCCTCCCCGCCCGCCTCGCCGACTGCGCCCGCCCCCAGGGCCAGCTGGAGCGAGCGGCGCGCCTCGGTGCACCGGCCCCGCAGGAACCAGAACCAGGCCAGAGCGTTGACCAGCCGCAACGCCGCGTCCGCGGCCGTGGCCGCGGGCTCCGATCCGGCCGGCGCGGCGCCGACCGCCGTCTCCAGGGCGGCACGGAAGTTGGCGGTCTCCGCGTCCAGGCGTTCCAGCCAGCGTCGCTGGTCGTGACCGCGGAGGAAGGGTTCGGCGCGCTCGGCCAGCGCCAGATAGTGATCGAGGTGGCGGCGGCGCACGCGGTCGAGCTCGCCCGCCTCGCCCAGCCGCTCCCTGGCGTACGCGGCGACCGATTCCAGCAGCCGGTAGCGCACCTCGCTCGGTCCGGCGGTCCGTCCTCCCCGGAGAGGCTCCGGGGGCGATGGTTCGTGTACCGGGACGACCAGTGAACGGTCGACCAACCGGCCCAGCAGCCCGAGCACCTCGTCCGCCCGGACGCCGTCCCCCGAGCAGACCTCCTCCGCCGCCCGCAGCGTGCAGCCGCCCGCGTGCACCGCCAGCCGCCGCAGCACCACCCGTTCGGGCCCGGTCAGCAGCTCCCAGCTCCAGTCGATCATCGCCCGGAGGGTGCGCTGGCGGGCGGGAACGCCGCGCGGCGCGGCCGTCAGCACGCGGAACCGGTCGTCGAGGCGTTCCGCCAGCTCGTGTACGCCCATGGCCCGCACCCGGGTCGCCGCCAGTTCCAGGGCCAGCGGGATCCCGTCCAGCCGCCGGCAGATCGCGGCGACCCCGGCGGCGTTCGCCGCGTCCAGCGCGAAGCCCGGCGCCGCCGCCCGCGCCCGCGCCACGAACAGCCGCACCGCGCTCGACCGTCCTTCCAGCAGTTCGGGCGCACTCCCGGTGTGGGCGGTCTGGGTGGCGGCCAGCAAACCGGCGGGAGGCAGGTCCAGCGGCGGCACGGTCCACAGGCGTTCCCCGACCACTGCCAGGGGCTCCTGGCTGGTCGCGAGGACGCGCAGCTCCGGTGCCTCGCGGAGCAGGTCGGCGGCCAGTTCGGCGACGGGCCCGACCACATGTTCACAGTTGTCCAGGACGAGCAGCATCCGCTTCGCACGCACGGCCTCGACGAGCCGTTCAAGCAGCGGGCGGGTCCGCTCCTCCGCAGCCGGACGCGGCACCGGGCCGTCGTCGCGCAGGCCGAGCACCACCGCCACTGCCTCCGCCACCCGCGCGGCGCCCCCGCTCCCCGCCTTCCCCGGGGACTGCGCGGCAAGTTCCACCACCAGCACCCCGTCGGGGAACGCGTCCGCCGACCGCCGCGCGGCCTCGAACGCCAGCCGGGTCTTGCCGACGCCACCGGCCCCGGTCAGCGTCACCAGGCGCTCCCCGGACGCGAGCAGCCCGCACACCTCCCGCACCGCGTCCTCCCGCCCGATCAACGCCGTCAGCGGATGCGGCAGATCGCCCACCGAACGCGCCGCCGGCATTGGAGGGGCCGAGACCGGCGCCGGGACTTTCAGGGCAGGGTCTTGGCGCAGGATGGCCTGATGGAGGGCCACCAGCTCCGGCCCTGGATCGATGCCCAGTTCCTCCCGGAGCAGGCGCCGGAAGCCGGTGTAGTCGGCCAGGGCCTCGCTCTGCCGTCCCGACCGGTAGAGGGCCCGGAGGTACGCGGCGCGGAGCCGTTCTCGCAGGGGATGGGCCGCCACGGCATCGCCGAGCTCGCTCACCAGCGTCCCGTGCTCGCCCAACTCCAGCCGCGCCTCGGCCAGATCCTCGACCGCGACGAGGCGACGCTCCTCGAGTCGATGGATCTCCGCCCGCGCGAACTCCTCGTCCGCGAAGTCGGCGAACGCCGGACCCCGCCACAGGTCCAGGGCCTCGGCCAGCGACCGCGCCCGGGCCCGCGGATCGCCGGCCCGCTCGTCCGCGTCCCGCAGCAGTGCCAGGAAGCGGTCCGCGTCCACCTCCCCCGGAACCGTCCTGATCAGGTAACCGGGGGAGCGGAAGGCGACCAGCTCCAGCCCCGGACGGCCGGTCGCCCCGGCCAGAGCACGGCGGAGCTGCGACACCTTGGCCCGCAGCGTGGCCGCCGGGCTTCCCGGCGGCTCCGCACCCCACAGATCCTCGATCAGCCGGTCGACCGGGACGGGACGGCCGCGATGGACCAGCAGGACCGCCAGCAGCGCCCTGACCTTGGTCTCCGGCACCCGGACGGCACTCCCGTCCGCCGCCCAGACTTCCAGCGACCCCAGCACCCCGAAACGCACGCGGCCACGTTAACCCGCACCTCGCCGCGCCCGGCACGCACCGCACCACAAGCCGACCCGAACCGGACCACAACCGCCTTCCCGCAGCGTTGAGACGACCCCGCGTCCCAACACTCGACAAGGAAAACGATGACGACCGATACATCGAACAGCCCGGTCACGGTGCTCGGGCTCGGCGCCATGGGAAGCGCCCTGGCCGCGGCCCTGCTCAAGGCCGGGCATCCCACCACCGTCTGGAACCGCTCACCCGAGAAGGCCGACGCCCTCGTCGCGCACGGCGCCGTCCGCGCCGCCTCCGTCATCGACGCGATCAAGGCGAGCCCGGTGGTGATCGCCTGCCTGCTGGACTATTCCGTGCTGGAGGAGCTGCTCGGCCCGGCCGCCGACGCCCTCACCGGCCGGGACCTGATCAACCTCACCAACGGCACGCCCGACCAGGCCCGGGCGCTCGCCGCCCGGCTGGACGCGCGCGGCGTCGGGTACGTCGACGGCGGCATCATGGCGATCCCCCGCCTCATCGGCGAGCCCGAGGCGTTCGTCCTCTACAGCGGCTCGCGCGAGGCGTTCGACCGCGCGCGACCGGCGCTCGACCGCCTCGGCGGCGCCCGCTACCTGGGCGGGGACGCCGGGCTCGCCTCGCTGTACGACCTGGCCCTGCTCAGCGCGATGTACGGGATGGCCTCCGGCGTCCGCCACGCGATCACGATGGTGGGGGAGGAACGGGCCGCCGACTTCGGGGCGTCGTACCTCGTTCCGTGGCTGCAGGCGATGGCCGCGCCGATCGGGCAGGGCGCGGCGTCGGACGAGGAGGCCTCCCCGCTCGGCATGCAGGCCGTCGGGCTGGCCAACATCGTCGACGCCTCCCACGGCCAGGGCGTCCCGACCGCCCTCCTCAGCCACATGCTCACCTCGATGCAGGACATCGTGGACGCCGGTTACGACGACCTCCTCCCGCCCCTGATCGACCGGATCAGGAAGGCGGCCTGACGGCGATCCGCGAACCCACGGCCCCGGGAGCACCCCGGGGCCGATCGGCATGTGCACCGACCGGAAGCGGTCCGGAAGTCCGTCAGAAGTGGCCCTCGGCAAGGTGAACCCACCGAAGATCAAGGAGCCGACATGACGACCACCGACACCCGCGCCCCCGTGACGATCCTCGGCACGGGCCCGATGGGACAGGCGCTGGCCAGGGCGTTCCTCAAGGCGGGACACCCCACCACCGTCTGGAACCGCACCGCCGTGAAGACCGAGGCGCTCGTCTCCGAAGGGGCCTCCGCCACGCCGACCGCCGCCGACGCGGCGGCCGCGAGCCCCCTGGTGATCGTGTGCGTGCTGGACTACGACGCCGTCCAGGCGATCAGCGAATCCGCCGCGTCCGCGCTCAAGGGCCGCACGCTGCTCAGCCTCACCGCCGACTCGCCCGAACGCGCCCGCGCGATGGCCGAATGGGCGTCCGGGCACGGCATCGACTACCTCGACGGCTCGATCATGACCCCGACCGTGACCATCGGCGGACCGGCCGCCGTCTTCCTCTACAGCGGACCGGAGCCCGTCTACCGCGCGCACCGCGACACCCTCGACGCCCTGGGCGGCACGGGCACCTACCTGGGCGCCGACCCGGGACGGGCGGCGGCGTTCGACGTGGCCCTGCTCGACATCGCCTGGACGTCGGTCAGCGCCATCATCCACGCGTACGCGCTGGCCAGGTCCGAGGGCATCACCCCGGGCGAACTGGCGCCGTTCGCCGCGGGGATCCTCGGCATGCTGCCCGAGTTCGGCACGGAGATCGTCCGGGTCCTCGAGACGGGCGACTTCCGGGACGACACCTCCAACGCCACCTCGATCGCCGCCGGAATGGAGCACGTCATCCAGGCCTCCGAGGCCCGCGGCATCGACGCCTCATCCCTCCGCGGTGCCCACGCCGCCGCCCGCCGCGCCATCGACGCAGGCCACGGCACAGAAAGCCTCGCCCGCGTCATCGACTTCCTCAACACCCCCACCCCCTGACCCCGCCGCACCCGACCACCGCGAACGGAGCCCAACCACCACAGGCCTCGCCCAACCACCGCGGACAGAGCCCGATAACAGCAGGCGTTGCCCAACCACCGCACGCCTCGCCCAACCACCGCGCGCCTCGCCCGACCACTGCGGGCGTTGCCGGACCTTGGCAACGCCCGCACGTCTCTCCCGACAACGACCGCACGCACGCCCCGCACGCATGCCCCGCCTGCCCGACCTCGCCTGCCCGGCCCCGTCTCAGCGGAAGCGCCGGAAGAACGCCCGGACATCGCCGGTGAGCAGCTCCGGCACCTCCAGTGCCGGAAGATGCCCGCCCCGGTCGAACTCCGTCCAGTGGACGACGGTGTGGTCGCGCTCGGCGAACCGCCTGATCGGCAGCACCAGGTCGTGCGGGAACACCGCGACGCCCATCGGCACCGGGCACGACCGTGGCGGCCCGCCGCCGCGCCTGCCTCCCGACTCGCGGTGCAGCCGCGAGGACGATCCGCCCGTCCCGTTCAGCCAGTACAGCATCACCGTCGTGAGCAGCCGGTCGTCGCCGATCTCGCTCGCCGGATCACTCCACTCCGCGATCTTGTCCGCGATCCACGCGAGCTGCGCGACGGGGGAGTCCGAGAGCCCGTACGCGAGGGTCTGGGGTCGCGTGGACTGCATCCGCCAGTACCCCGCCGGCTCCGCCAGGTACCGCTTCATCCGGTCGAGCCGCGCCTGCTCCTCCTCCGTCAGGTCGCCCTCGTCCCCGCCGGAAGGCGTCGGCAGGTAGTTGAGGTGGAGCCCGGTGACCGACTCCTGCTCCTGGAGGGCCAGCTCGTGGGAGATGGGCCATCCCCAGTCGCCGCCCTGCGCGCCATACCGCTCGTACCCGAGCCGTCTCATCAGCTCGCCCCACGCCCGGGCGACGCGCGGGACGTCCCAGCCCTGCTCCTTGGTGGGCCCCGAGAACCCGAAGCCGGGGATGGACGGGATCACCACGTGGAACGCGTCGGCCGGGTCGCCGCCCTGTGCCCGCGGATCGGTCAGCGGCCCGATCATGTCGAGAAAGTCGGCGGACGTGCTGGGCCAGCCGTGGGTCAGGATGAGCGGCAGCGCGTCCGGCTCGGGCGACCGCACATGGTAGAAGTGCACGTTCGCCCCGTCGATCTCGGTCGTGAACTGCGGGAACTCGTTGAGTTTCGCCTCCTGGGCGCGCCAGTCGTACCCGGTCCGCCAGTACTCGACCAGCTCCTTCATCCGATCGAGCGGGATCCCGTGATCCCAGCCCACGCCCGGCAGCTCGTCCGGCCAGCGCGTACGGTCCAGTCGCGCGGCGAGATCGTCCAGGTCCGCCTGGGGGACCTCCGCGCGGAAGGCGACGATGTCGGCCATCTCCCACCCCATTCATTGGCATAACCAACATTGGTGTTGCCAACAGTAGCGGGAATCGTGGGTCTTGCCAACAAGTTGCTAGACTTCCGCCCATGATGAAGGCCGAGGGCCCGCAACCCGCCCGCCTCAAGCACGCGCCCAGCTGGCTGCTCGGCCAGGCCTCCATGCACAGCCACCGCCTGATCAGCGAACGGTTCGCCGCCGAAGGCGTGCGCGGCTACCACTACCGCCTGCTCGCCGCCCTTGAGGAGTTCGGCCCGTCCAGCCAGGCCGACCTGGGCCGCAGCACGGGCATCGACCGCAGCGACGTCGTCGCCGCCCTCAACGAGATGGCCGCCAAGAACCTGATCGAACGCTCCCCCGACCCCGACGACCGCCGCCGCAACATCATCACCCTCACCCAGGCCGGAAGCAGGCACCTCAAAGAACTCGACGGAGTCGTGGCCGAGATCCAGGACGACCTCCTGACCCCCCTCACCCCGGCCGAACGCGCGACCCTGACCGACCTCCTGTCCCGCATGGTCGACCACCACACCCGCCCTTAAGGGCACGCTGCTGCCCGTCAGCGCGCCGCGAAGCCCCCGGTGGGGCGCGTGCTGCCTGCCTGACGTCCGCCGCCGCTCGGACAGGTGCCGACGCCCTACTGCGCCATGTCCACGAAGCGGCTGTAGTGCCCCTGGAACGCCACGGTCACCGTCGCCGTGGGGCCATTACGGTGCTTGGCCACGATCAGGTCTGCCTCACCCGCCCGCGGCGACTCCTTCTCGTAAGCATCCTCACGGTGCAGCAGAATGACCATGTCCGCATCCTGCTCGATAGAATTGTGGATGGATATCCCATTTGCCACAAAATTATGCAACCCCAGGACGGTGGCGTCGTAGACCTCCTGCTCCCCGACGCTCTCGATGCTGACAATTTCGTCCCAGAACACATCGTTCGTGGCCAGCAGCTCGAGTTCAGCGCTGTCCAGCACGGTGGCCACACGTCCCAGCCGTTCCCGGCCAGGGGAACGCTTCCAGAGTGAGAGTGCACTGCCGGCGAAGTGCGTACCCATCGCCGGCGCGAACCGCCGGTGCGTCATCTGCTTCTCGACAAGAATCTGCCGCACGTCGGCCCACACCTCGCGAGGAATGGTGTCCACGTTCGTGTTCGAGTTCAGCTTTCGGAGCTTCTCCACGGCCGATGCTGCGATGACGCCGCGCGCACCATGCACGTTCACGCTCTCGAAGAAGGCGAGTTGATTCTCCGTACCGTACAAGTGCAGTTGGTAGCCGGGCCTATGCCCTGTTTTCTGCACGGTCTCCACCCGAGACGGAATCCCGAAGCGCAGCAGCAACCGGGAAACGTCATCGACGAGTCGACGGCTGGTCGAAGCGTAGTAGACACGGCACTGACCGTGCTCGGCGTCCCAGTGAACACAGCCGTCCGTGGCCCACAGATGCTTGAGGAACAAGGCCACCTGCTCTTTGGCAAGGCCGAACACGGGAGCGGGTACGAACTTCTCGTGCGAACGCAGCCCGAAAAGCCCGAGGTCATCCAGCCACCGCGCAATCGGATTTCGCCGTCCGTGCGTCAGCCGGTATGGAGCCGGTAGGCGAAGGGTGGTGACCCGAGCGGCCTCATCCTCGTCTCGCACCGCCGTGACACCGAAGTATCGGGCCGCCTCGGTCACCGCCGACAGACATGCCTCGTCCTTACTGGCATAACGAATGGGCTGCCCCTTCACGAAGGAGCCGTCGCCGATCATATGCGCCAGCAGAACGACATGCTCCCGAGGCCAGGCTTCGATCGCCAGAGGCGGCGGTACATGACGGGACACCGCGATTCGCGATCCCCGCTCGAGGTCGTCGAGCCGCGTCCAACCGCGGTAGGTCAAGAACGGGTGGTTAGCGGTCGCCTCGATCTCCTTGCCTGACGCCAAGGTGACCCGGAAGACCTCCTTACGCCCGCTGGAGAACGCATGGGTCATGGTCCGCGGGACGTACTTGAGCCGCTCGTCAAGGGCCCACACGGGAACATCCCGGGCACCACTGTCGATCAATTCGCCGATCGTGACCTCGGCATTGGTGTCCGCGCGCATGATGCGCGTGGAGGCCGTGACACAACCCGATTCGCGCAGGTCGGAGACCATGGGCTTCTTGTCGGTCCGCTGCTCGGGGCCACGGTTGAGCTGGGAGAGGGCGATCACGGGGACGCCGAGTTCCTTGGCGAGGAGCTTCAGCGAACGGGAGAACTCCGAGACCTCCACCTGGCGGCTCTCCACCCGCTTGCCGGACGACATCAGCTGCAGGTAGTCGATGATGACCAGCCGCAGATCGTGCTGCTGCTTGAGCCTGCGGCACTTGGCGCGGATCTCCATCATCGACATGTTGGGCGAGTCGTCGATGAACAGCGGGGCCTCGGCCACCTCGCTCATCCGGCGGGCCAGGCGGGTCCAGTCCTCGTCCTGCATGGTGCCGGACCGCATCGCGTGCAGCGCCACCCGGGCCTCCGCCGACAGCAGCCGCATCGTGATCTCGTTGCGGCCCATCTCCAGGCTGAAGAACGCCGAGGTCAGACCGTGCTTGATCGAGGCGGCGCGGGCGAAGTCGAGCGCGAGCGTCGAGTTGTGCGTCGGGATGCAGGAGCGCCCGGCCAGGTACATGTGGTCGGCGTTGTCGACCTGGACGCACCGCACCGGCACGCTCTCCACCGGGCGCACGTCGACGATGTACCGGACGCGAGCCTTCGGGTGGACGACCTCGCGCTGCCGGGCCGCCTTCCGCGGCAACCGGAACACCGGCTCGCCCGGCGTGAAATTGATCCGGTAGAAGGTGGACGTCTCGGCACTGCCCCCCGCAACCGGTTCGGTCGTCATCGCGGCCCGATAGCCGAGACTGAGGATCAGCTCGTGCGCATCCTCGGCAAGACGCTTGTTCACGAACGCGAGCTGGACCTGCCCGATCTCCGAGATGTACCCATCGGTATCGAGCATCCCCGCCAGCAGAGCACGCCGCTGCTCCTCAGAGGCCCGCAGATAGCGCGCGGGGATGTGCTTGTTCCGCACGACCCCCAACTGCTCAAGCTTCGTTATGAGGCCGGGGAGACCGAACTGCCCTGGAGTCTTGCGCCGCGTGACCGGCTGCCCGGCCGCTTCGATCTGTTCCAGGATCTCCTCGTCGAAGCACGTGATACTCCCGAACCAGCTGGACCCATCACCAAGCCACGCCCCCAGAACGTAAGGATCGATGGGCAACTCGGCGTGGGGAAGCCGGAACGGCGCGGCCACTTCGACAGCGTGGTTGGGACGGTCGTCACTACCGCAACGCAGGGTCGCGGCGATCTCCTCCGTCGTCTTGATGGGCCGATGCCGCGCCGTGGTCGCGAAATTTTTCGGACGGACGGCGCGCTGCGGTAGCCCGCGGTAGAGAGTTGCGCACTCATAGCGGACCTGCCGCTTGGAAATGCTCGTATCGACCTCGCCGCGATGGCCCGGCTGCCTGGTGACCGCATGGAGCGCATGGTGGATCTCCGCGCCGACCTCAGCCACCGCCTGGCGGTGCGATATCAGCCGACCGGGCTGCTCATTCGCGTCCGCCGTTGCCCACCGGACCCGGTTGATCGCCTCTGCGGACCAGTTGTAGGCAGGCGAGCGCCCAGCACGCCGGCGGCGGCTCGCACGGGTCGTCGTCCGCCACTGGTGCTGGGCATCGGCGACGAGCACCTCGCCGTCGGAGAACTCGACCTCGTAGCAGGGACGGCCGTGCATGACCTCGGTGGCGGCGACGACGCGGGTCGGCTTTCCGTCGGCGCCGATCAGGTAATCCCCCACGCTGACCTCGCCCATCGTCGTCCAGCCCGTGGGAGTAGGGAGAGGCGTGTCCAATTTGACCGCTTTGCCCATGGCAGGCCTTGCAGCGACCACGATCATCTGGCCGGGGTGGAGGCCGTTGGTGAGGGCGTCGAGGTCGGCGAAGCCGGTGGGGACGCCGACCATCTGGCCGCCGCGGCTGCCGATGGCCTCGATCTCGTCCAGCGCGCCCGGCATGATCTCGCTGAGCGGGACGTAGTCCTCGCCGGTGCGCTTCTCGGCGATGGCGAAGACCTCGGCCTGGGCCCGGTCGAGGACGTCGTCGGCGTCGGCGCCGTCGGCGGCGTAGCCCATCTGGACGATCCGCGTCCCGGTCTCGACCAGCTTGCGCAGCACCGAGCGCTCACGGACGATCTTGGCGTAGTAGCCAGCGTTGGCGGCGGTGGGGACCGAGGAGATCAGGGTGTGCAGGTACGGGGCGCCGCCGATCCTGGCGATCTCGCCGCGCTTGGTCAGCTCTCCGGCGATCGTGACGGCGTCGGCCGGGTCGCCGCGCCCGTAGAGGTCGAGGATCGTGTCAAAGATGATCTGGTGGGCGGGCCGGTAGAAGTCGTGGGTGCGCAGGACCTCGATGACCTCGGCGATGGCGTCCTGGGAGAGCAGCATGCCCCCGATGACGCCCTGTTCGGCGGAGATGTCGTGCGGCGGGGTGCGCTCGAACTCCTGCTCGTGCGGCCCGAGCTCGGTCACGCTCATTCCAGCAGCCCCCCATGGCCTCAGTCGCCGCGGTAGTCCCGTCCGGCTCCTCTAGGTTCCGTTCATCTCATGTGCGTCTGACATTTTCCGAGCAGGACACGCCCGAGGGCAAAGCCGGGTGTGGACGATCCTGTGGAGGCGTTGTGCAGACACGCGGGGATCGTTGTGCACGACTTGTGGAAAACCTTGGGGATAACTGTGGACGATGCTCGCCGCAGGCCGTCTGACCTGTGGTGATGTCGTCCACCGGCTGTGCGGGAAAGAAAGTCCGAAGATCCGTGGACCGCACGGCCCCAATTCCGCCGTAACCGACAAATTGCCTATATCCCTTACAGCTTGCTAGCCTGGCGTGGATCATGGCCGGCCTCCCCCTGCGTGCGAACAAGCACGACCGCGAAATCCTCCGCCTCGCCATCCCCGCGTTCGGCGCGCTGGTGGCCGAGCCGCTCTTCCTGCTGACCGACAGCGCGATCGTCGGCCATCTCGGCACCGCCCAGCTCGGCGGCCTCGGCGTGGCCGGGCAGGCGCTGGCCACCCTCGTCTACCTGTGCATCTTCCTCGCCTACGGGACCACCGCCGGGGTCGCCCGGCAGGTCGGCGCCGGCGACCTGCGGGCGGCGGTGCGCCAGGGCATCGACGGCATGTGGCTCGCGCTGGGGATCGGGCTGCTGCTCATCGCTGTGTGCTGGCCCCTGGTCCCCGGGATCGTGGACCTGTTCGGAGCGTCGCCGTCGGTCGCCCCGTACGCCCGCACCTATCTCACCGTGAGCCTGTTCGGCATCCCCGGAATGCTGATCGTCCTCGCCGGGACGGGCGTGCTGCGTGGCCTCCAGGACACCCGTACGCCCCTGCTCGTCTCCATTGGCGGCTTCGGCGCCAACCTGGTCCTGAACGTGGTGTTCGTGCTGTGGCTCGGGTTCGGCATCGCCGGCTCGGCCTGGGGCACGGTGCTCGCACAGACCGGCAGCGCGGCCGTGTACGTGGTCATGGTGCTGCGCGCTGCGCGGCGGCACGGCGCGCCGGTACGGCCTGACGCGGCCGGGCTGCGCGGCGCCGCGTCCGCCGGGGTGCACCTCGTGCTGCGGACGGCCGCGATGCGGATCGTGCTGATCGTCGGCACGTCGATCGCGGCCCGGATGGGCGACCCTGAGATCGCCGCGTACCAGGTCGGCTACCAGGTCTGGAGCCTGCTGGCCTTCGCCCTGGACGCGATCGCGATCGCGGGGCAGGCCATCACCGGGCGCCATCTCGGCGCCGCCGACGTCCCCGCGACCCGTTCCGCGACCCGGCGCATGGTGCAGTGGGGGGCGGCCTGCGGGGTCGTGTTCGGCATCGGCGTCCTGGCCGTACGGCCGTGGATTCCCGCCCTGTTCAGCCCCGACGACCAGGTCAGGAACCTGCTGCTCGGATCCCTGATCCTGGTGGCGCTGCTCCAGCCGGTGGCGGGGGTGGTGTTCGTCCTGGACGGGATCCTGATCGGGGCGGGGGACGGCCCGTACCTCGCGGTGACCTCGGTGATCGCCACGCTGGCGTTCCTGCCCGCGGCGCTGCTCGCCTACTGGGCGGACGCCGGGCTCATCGGCCTGTGGCTGGCGATCGGCCTGTGGATGGTCGCCCGCCTGATCACCCTCGGCCTGCGGGCGAGGGGCGACGCCTGGCTGGTCACGGGCGCCGTCCGGCGTTGACCGCGGGGAAATCGGCGAAGCTCACCCGTCCCACCGGTCACTCTCGCTAGGATTCGAACATGTGTTCCACGCACGGCGAGCGGATGGCGCGCCTGACGCAGGCGATCGACGACCTGGCGGCCGAGGGCCTGGCCGGCCTGCCTCCGGAGACGCTGGTGGAACGGGTGGCGGGCATCTGGTCGCTCGTCGAGGGCATCGACCCGGAGATCGCCCGCCGCCGCACTCGCTATACAACCCCGGAGTCCTGACGGTTTCGCCCGTTTTGGCACGTTCTAACGATCGGCCCCGCCGGCTACGGCAGGGTCGGCAGATCGGGAAGTTCCAGCGTGCCGTCCTCGATCCCCGCGAGCAGGGACGGGCTGTCGAACGACGACCCCTTCCGCGGGCTGCTCGGCGCCGGACGAGGTTTCGGCTTCGGCTTCGGTTTCGCCTTCGGTTGCGCGCTCACCTTGTCCGAGTCGTAGTCGTCCGAGTCGTCCAGGTCGTCGGAGGTCATGTCCAGGGCCAGGTGCTTGGCCACATCGCCGCGCAGCTCCGGCAGCCGCGCGTAGAGCACGTCCCCCGGGCAGTCGGTCGCCACCAGGTCACGGTGCCCGACGATGGCGCGGAACGGGTCGAGGCGGTATTCGGTGCACAGCCAGGCGCACGTCTCCACCAGGGACGACCAGAGCCGTCCCGGCACCGCGGCCCTGCTGTAGGTGCCCTCGTTCTCGATACCGATCGTGTGGGAGTTGTGGTGCAACGACTGGGCGCCCACGACGTGCCGGCCCGCGCGAATGGCGGCGAGGCTGCCGTTGCGCCCCTCCATGACATGGCCGCCGCGGCTGATGGTGAGCTGCTGCCCGGTGTCGTCCCACCCGCGGGTGTGCATGTGGAAGCGCTGGATCTGCCGGGAGAGCGCGTAGGCGTGGGCGACCGAGTGGTCCTTGGAGTTCGGGGTCGCCGTGTGGTGCACGACGATGCGGTCCGGAGCCGTGCTGAGGACCTTCGCACGCCTGCGCGGCGGTGCCGCCTTCCACTGCGCACGCGTGTGGACGCGCAGCGGCGGCTTGTCCCATGCGAACGCCTCGTCGACCAGGAGCAGGTCGAGAAGCCCGAAGCCAAGGATTCCCGCCAGGCTCCGGCGGGTGAACCGACCGTACGGATGCGTGGACACACCGCCCCCTCCAGTGAAGATCCACTTCGGACGGTAACCACAGCTCGCCGCATGATCCAAAGAAAGGGCGTTTCAATGTCGTTTCACATGAAACCCTGATCACCACGCCGAACACCCCCACCCATCGGCCCCGAAAAGCCGCAGCTCACGCGCCGTGGTGACGGCCGCGGAGTCGGCAGGACGCAGACGGCGCCGTACGAAACACCGGGATGTGCCGAGCCCCGAGTGGACGGCAACACACCAAGCCAACGGGCCGTGCGGACGGCGAGGTGTGCGAACGACCGGGGGGCGCGAACGCCGGGGGGCTGCGAACGATGGGGGGCGCGGACGACGGGGGTGCGAACGACGAGGGGCGCCGACGACGAGGGGCGCCGACGACGAGGGGCGCCGACGACGAGGGGCGCCGACGACGGGTGCGGACGGACGAGCGGCCGACGCCCCGCGGAGACGGCGACGCGCAGAAAGCCGAGCCCGGCCGAGTGCGGGGACGGCGACGGCCCAGGAGCTCCGGGTGGATCTCCTGGGCCGTCGCGTTGTCGCCCCGGTGCTCGCGGCGTGCGAGCGAGCGAGTGAGGATCAGGCCTCGACGACGTCCACGTCGATGGTGGCGTTGACGTCCGAGTGCAGGCGGATGCTGACCCGGTGGGTGCCGACCGTCTTGATCGGGTTGCCGATCTCGATGCGGCGGCGGTCGAGGTCGGGTCCGTCGGCGGCCTTCACGGCCTCGGCGATGTCGGCCGCGGTGACCGCGCCGAACAGGCGGCCGTTGCTGCCGGTACGGGTGCGCAGGGTCACCTTCAGCGCCTTCAGCGCTCCGGCGACCTCCTTGGCGTGCTCCACGGTCGCGATCTCGCGGGCCGAACGCGCCTTCTTGATCGAGTCGATCTCGCGCTCCGCGCCGCGGGTCCACTTGATGGCGAACCCGCGCGGGATCAGGTAGTTGCGGCCGTAGCCGTCGCGGACCTCGATGACGTCTCCGGGTTCACCGAGCCCGGAGACCTGCTGGGTGAGGATGAGCTTCATGGTCGTCGTTCCCCCTCACTCAGCGCGCGGTGCTGGTGTACGGCAGCAGCGCCATCTCGCGGGCGTTCTTGATCGCCGTGGCGACGTCCCGCTGGTGCTGGGTGCAGTTGCCGGTCACCCGACGCGCCCGGATCTTGCCGCGGTCGGAGATGAACTTCCGCAGCAGTCCGGTGTCCTTGTAGTCGACGTAGGAGATCTTCTCCTGGCAGAAAACGCAAACCTTCTTCTTAGGCTTGCGGGGAGGTGGCTTCGCCATCGTGGTGCTCCTTTATGAGAGCCCCGCTCACGCGGGAATGGACTGTGTTGGTGTGATCGCCCTGACGGCGGGTCGCTAGAACGGCGGGTCGTCGGAGAACCCGCCGCCACCGCCGCCACCGCCGGTGGCCCAGGGGTCTTCGGCCGGGGCGCCGCCGCCCTGCTGGCCGCCGCCGAAGCCGCCGCCACCGCCGCCACCGCCGGGACCGCCCTGCTGGCCGCCGCCGCCGAAGCCGCCGCCGCCTCCGCCACCGAAACCGCCGCCGCCACCCTGCCGCTGGGTCTTGTTGACCTTCGCGGTGGCGTTGCGCAGGGACGGACCGACCTCCTCGACCTCGATCTCGAAGACGGTCCGCTTCTCACCCTGCTGGGTCTCGTACGAGCGCTGCTGGAGGCGGCCCTGCACGATCACCCGCATGCCGCGCTGCAGGGTCTCGGCCACGTTCTCGGCCGCCTGCCGCCAGACGTTGCAGGTGAGGAAGAGGGCCTCGCGGTCCTTCCACTCGCCCGACTGGCGGTCGAAGTACCGCGGCGTCGAGGCGATGCGGAAGGACGCGACCGCCTGGCCGCTCGTGGTGAAGCGTAGGTTCGGGTCCTCCACGAGGTTCCCGACGATCGTGATTACGGTGTCGCCTGCCATGGGCTCGCTCCGGCTGGTGTGAGGGCCTGAGCCTGGCTCAGTGGACCTCGGGGCGGATGACCTTCGTACGGAGGATCGACTCGCTCAGGTTGAGCTGCCGGTCGAGCTCCTTGACCGTGGCAGGCTCGGCCGAGAGGTCGACCACCGCGTAGATGCCTTCGGACTTCTTCTGGATGTCGTAGGCCAGACGCCTGCGGCCCCAGATGTCGACCTTCTCGACGCTGCCGCCGCCGTCCTTGACGACCTTCAGGAACGGGTCGAGCGAAGCGGACGCGGTGCGCTCGTCGATGGCGGGGTCGAGGATGGCCATGAGTTCGTAACGACGCATGCTGTGTCCCTACCTCCTCTGGACTGATGCGGTCACGGTCTCTCCGTGACAGGAGGGCTCTTGCGTCTCTCGGGCCGCGCGCAGGGCCGGGTGGCCGAGCATCGGCCGCGAGACCGATACAGGCTACCAAGAGTCGGCAGCGTGCAAGCCGTTTCCGTGCGCGGACGGGCACGGAGCGGCCCCGCGGCGCCACGCCCGGCACACGCGGCACACGCGGCACGGCCGGGCCGGCGTCATGAGCGGCACGGGCGGTGGCGGGACGCACTAGCGCCGGGCTCCGGGTGCGGCGCCCTTGGCGCAGCGCCGGCGCTCCAGCTCGGCCATGATGTCGGCCATGCGGGCGCGCATGCGGGCGGTCTGGGTCGTCAGCAGCGACAACTCCTCCACGAGCTCCGCGTCACCGATGACCGCGAGTTCACTCTGCCTCACCTCAGCACCTCCTGACTCTCGCCGCTTCCCCTCGGGGCGGACCGGGATCGGCGTCCTCGAATCCATGTTCGACCGTACCGGGTGCCGCCGACATTTTCGGGGACCGGTACGCCGAATGATCATTCGATCGCTGGGGAATCCTTCTACGGGCGCGTTCACCGCCGTCCGCCCGGCACCGCGCGCCCCACGGAGACGACGAGCGCACGCGCACCCGCAGGAGGTGTCCCGATGTCGCAGGAGGCAGCCGGGAAGAAACGGTCGGCACTCACCCTCAACACCGACGGCGAGCGCCATCCGGTGGAGAATTCCCTGGCGGTGGCCTCGATCACCATCGGGCTGATCGCACTGGTGCTGGGCTTCATCCCGGCCACCCACTTCTTCGGCGCCCTGGCGGGCGTGATCGGGCTTCCGCTCGCCCTCTACTCGCAGATGGTCTCCGCCACGACCGGGGAGCGCTGGCTGAACGTGGTCGGCATGGTCGCCGCGTTCATCGGCGCCGCGTTCGCCCTCAGCCACGGGGGCTTCTCCGTCTGAGCCACCGGCTACCCTCAGAGGCATGCGCATCGGAGCCCATGTCGACCAGACCGACCCGCTCGAGAGCGCTCGCGCTCGCGGGGCGGACGTCGTCCAGTTCTTCCTGGGCGACCCGCAGGGCTGGAAGAAGCCCGTGATCCCCGAGGGCGCCAAGGCGGTCCAGGAGTCCGGCGTGGACGTGTACGTGCACGCCCCGTACACGGTCAACGTGGCGACGTCCAACAACCGGATCCGGATCCCGAGCCGCAAGATCCTGCAGCAGCAACTGGAGGCGGCGTCCTCGATCGGGGCCAAGGCGCTGATCGTGCACGGCGGCCACGTCCTCAAGGCCGACGATCCCGAGACCGGCTACGAGAACTGGCGGAAGGTCTTCGAGCGCATCGACTGCCCCATCCCGGTCTACATCGAGAACACCGCGGGCGGCGACAACGCGATGGCCCGCAAGTTCGACCGGATCGCCCGGTTGTGGGAGGTCCTGTCGGGGGTGGACGGTCTGGAGTCCAAGCTCGGCTTCTGCCTGGACACGTGCCACGCGCACGCGGCCGGGGAGGAGCTCATCGACGCCGTCGACCGGATCAAGTCCATCACCGGGCGCATCGACCTGGTGCACTGCAACGACAGCCGCGACGCGTTCGGCTCCGGCGCCGACCGGCACGCCAACCTCGGCTCCGGCACCATCGAGACCGACCTGATCCTGTCGGTCGTGCGGGCCGCGGGCGCCCCCGTCATCGTGGAGACGCCGGGCGACGGCCAGGCGGCCGACATCGCCCTGCTCCGCTCCAATCTGGGCTGATCAACGGCGTGCCACGCGGCGCGCACACCGTCCGGCCGCGGAAATTCCGGGTCTCGATCTCCTGGACGGCGCGGGAGCGGGGCCGCTTTCGGTCTTCCCGCCCGCGACCATGACCACTCGCGTGCGCCCCGCGAGCACAGGGGAGCGGCGGCATTCCCGGCGGCCGACCTGGGCGGGGAGCCGAACCGTGGCCGCCGCGTGAGTAAATTCCCCGGGTTCGCAGGAACCTCACGCTTGGACGCGGCATCTAATCTCTCGCAGCACCACAAAGCGCGAGTTAGCACCACACTGGCATAATCCGGAAGAGACCTCAGCCCCAGCGCACGCGCGCGTGACCATGCGACGACGGGCGCGCCGAACGATCGGGAAGTCAATGGCACAACCCCCTTACGACCCGTACGGCGGCGGCTACGGGCACTCCGACCCGTACCAGCAGCCCGCCCAGGTGCAGCACCATTACTACGGCGGCGGGCCGCCGGTGGCGCCGCGCAACAACGGCATGGCGATCACCTCGATGGTCCTCGGCATCATCGGGGTCGTCACCTGCGGTGGCGTCCTGTTCTCCGTCGGCGCGATCATCTTCGGGCACGTCGCGCAGAGCCAGATCCGGCGCACCGGCGAGCAGGGGAACGGCATGGCCGTGGCCGGTCTGGTGCTGGGCTACATCTTCGCCCTGCTGGGGCTGATCTACTGGATCGTGATCGTCGGCATCTACGGTGCGGCGATCTGGAGTCTCAACGAGAGCGGCGGCACCACCTACTGAGGTCCCGCACCAAACTGACGCCCGGCCACCGCTGACCCACGGCCACCGCTGACCTGCGGCCGTGCCAAGGCCGGGCCGAGCCGAGCACGCACCGTCCGGCCGATCGGGGCCTGGCCACGCTGGCGCCGGGCCCACCGGGGCCGGGTGCTGCTCGAAGCCCGATCGGTTCGCCCGCTCCCTGCCGCGACCCGCTCCTCACCCGAGCTTGGGGACGCCCGCCACCTCCACTCCGATGCTCGACAGCAGCACGGACATGGGGGTGGCGGTGTCCTGCCAGGCCGTCACGGCCCCGGAGAAGATGTCGAGCGCCGTACGGAAGGCGCGCTGGTCCGCCTCCGCCAGTTCGGCCCACGCCTCGTACAGGACCAGGTAGCCGCGGTCGGCCGGCGCCCAGGACAGGTCCCTCAGGCAGTCCTCGAAGGCGTCCCAGTTGCCGCCGAACCATTCCGGGAAGGCGAACGCCTCCGCGGACACCCGCAGGAACGACTCCTTGTCGCGGGCGCGGCGGCCGTTCAGGTAGAAGGCCCGCCAGCCCTGCTCCTCGGCCCGCGCCGGCCATTCCGCGCCGGCGACGCCCGCCCCCGGGGCCGCGGGGGCCCGCCACTGGTAGACGCCCGGCTTCAGCCGTCCCTCGATCAAGTCGGTCAGCGCGCGATGCGCGCCCACGTCGTCTTCCGGCACCGTCACTCCTCCGGTACGGACCTTCCGGTACGGATCGGTGGCCATCGGCGTTGGCCATCGGCGGGGTTCGCCTGCCCCGCTCCGCATATTCTCCGTCCACATCGGGCCCCGTCCTCGGACCCTCCGTGATCGTGCGAGTCTCCCCGGGTTCGGGGCCCGCCATGCAGGGTCGATGGGGCTGAAGGGGAAGGACGGGCGTGCCCGGGAAACGGGCTTGAGTCTCCACCGACTGGAGACCCGAAGGTGAGGGACATGGACGGCGACACCCTCTACACGATCGGTGAACTGGCGCGCCGGACCGGCCTGCCGGTGCGGACGATCCGGTTCTACTCCGACGCGGGCGTGGTGCCGCCGACCGATCGCACCGACACCGGCTACCGGCTGTACGACGTGGACGCCGTGGCGCGTCTCGACCTGGTCCGCACGCTGCGCGAGCTGGGCGTGGACCTGGCGACGGTGCAGCGCGTGCTGGCCCGCGAGCTGACGGTGCCGGAGGTGGCCGCGGCGCACGCCGATGCGCTGGACGTCCAGATCCGCACGCTGCGGCTGCGCAGGGCGGTCATGCGGGCGGTGGCCAAACAAGGATCCGGTCCCGAGGAGATGGAACTCATGCACAAACTCGCCAAGCTCTCCGACGAGGAGCGCAGGCGCATCATCACCGACTTCATCGACGAGGCCTACGCGGGCCTGGACGCCGATCCGGCGTTCGAGGCCAAGCTCCGGTCGGCCATGCCGGAGCTGCCCGACGACCCCTCGCCGGAGCAGGTGGACGCCTGGGTGGAGCTCGCGGAGCTCGTCCAGGACCCCGGGTTCAAGGCGCGGATCCGGCAGATGATCGAGTACCAGGCGGCCAACCCGATCCCGGAGGACCAGGTGGGCGGGATGGAGCTGGTCGAGGCCACGCGGGAGCGGGTGGAGGCCGCGCGGGCCGCCGGCATCGCGCCGGAGTCGCCCGAGGCCGGCCCGGTGCTCGACGACCTGGTGGCGGTGTACGCCGCGGCCTTCGGCGGCGCCGACGGCGCCGCGTTCCGGAGGCTGCTGCTGGAACGCATGGAGATGGGCAACGACCGGCGTGCGGAGCGCTACTGGCAGCTTCTCGCGACCATCAACGGGTGGCCGGCCTCGCCGCCAACCCTGACCCCGGTCTTCGAGTGGTTCATCGCCGCGCTCCGCGCACATTCCTAGGCGGGCGCTCCCGGATGGCCCCGGCCGCCGCCCGGTCCCTTGGACGCGGGTGGCGGCCGGCACCATGCGGATCTACCGGAATCCCCAGTTCAGCACCTTGGCGGCGTCGGTGAAGCGGGCCCTGTTCTCGGTGCCCGAGCTGTTCAGGACGATGCCGACCAGTGTGCGGCCCCTGCGCCGCGCGGCGAACAGCAGGCTGTAGCCGGCGGCCGAGGTGTGCCCGGTCTTGATGCCCGTCAAGCCCGGGTAGCCGCCCAGCAGCGCGTTGGTGCTGTTCCACACGTACCGCTGGTGGCGGCGGTTCGCAGGCAGTACGTGCTGCTTGCGGCGGACGGTCTCGCGGAACGCGCGGAAGCGCATCGCGTACCGGCCCAGCCTGGCCTGGTCGCGGGCGGTGGAGTGGCCCGGGGAGGGCGGGAGCCCGGCCGGGTCGTCGTAGCGGGTGCGGGTGAGGCCGAGCGCGCGTGCGGTGGCGTTCATCTTGCGGACGAAGCGGCGGGGCCCCGGGCCGTAGGTGTCGGCGAGGGCGGCCGCCGCGTCGCAGCCGGACGGCAGCAGCAGGGCGTGCAGCAGTTCCCGGGTGGTGAGGCGGTCGCCGGGACGCAGCCCCGCGGTGGAGCCGTGGCGGCGGGCGGCGTAGGACACGTGCCTTGGACGGATGGTGATGGTGCGGTCGGGGCGTGCGGAGCGGAGCACGACGACGGCGGTCATGACCTTGGTGATGCTGCCGATCGCGCGACGGTCGTTGGGACGCCTGGACCACAGCCTGCGGCCCGTCCGGTGGTCGAGCAGGTAGGCGGAGCGCGCCTGGACCGCGGCGGGTCCCGCCGTGGTCGCGTTGCTCCGCGCAGTGTGGGGGTGACCTGTCGCGGAGAGGGGCGCGCCGGTGGCGTGCGCGGGCGTCGCCGCGGGGGCGCGGGGCGTGCTCGAGACCGGTGGGGCCAGTGTGACTACACAGGTCAGAGCGACCACGGTGATCAATGTGATCCGCATGGTCGGGTGATCTACCCCGCCCGATCGCCGCTCGACCCCGCCGGACAAGATCTTGACCCGGCGCCGACCATCCCGTCGCTGCCCGGCTTCGGCCTGTCCGGCCCGACCCGAACGTCCTGGGAGGACGTCCTAGGCCGTCGCGGGGGCGGCGGCCTTTCGGCGTGCGGCGGCCCGCTCGCGCAGTGTGCCCAACGAGATGACGTCGGGGGCGTGGTCCAGGACGCCCCCGGCCGGATCGTCGATCCCGTCCCGGCGCACGACGTCCCCGGACGGGCGCAGGACGTCCCAGACGACCAGGGCCGCGAGCATGGCAACCGTGAGGAACCTCGCCAGCAGAGCCACGTAGTAGGCGTTGTGGTCGATGCCCTCCGCCGGGAGGTCGAAGCCCACCAGCGTGTTGATGACCTCCGACAGGCTGCCGCCATCCACGCGCAGCGTCACCGACAGCAGGAACCACCAGATCCCGAAGAAGTACAGGATCTCCCCCACCTGCCACACGATGAACGCGGGCAGCTTGGGACGGGCCAGGACGACCAGTGGAAGCAGCCACAGGACGTACTGCGGCGACCAGACCTTGTTGGGCAGCATGAAGGCCACCAGCACAAGGAACAGCAACTGGGGGAGACGCGGCCGGCGCGGCGCGGCCAGGGCCAGCACCGCGATCCCCAGGGCCAGGACGAGGAACGTTCCGGTACCGAGCAGGTTGAGCTTCTCGGTGTCGTCGAGCCCGGACAGGCCACGGTCCTGGAGGAAGAAGAAGATGGACCCCCAGTCGATGCCCCGTTCCTGGCTGAAGCTGTAGAACTCGATCCACCCGTCCCACGCGAAGAGCATCACGGGCAGGTTCACGACCAGCCATGCACTGGCCGTGCCGGCCAGGAGCCGTCCCATGGCACGCCACTGCCCCGCCCTGACGCACAGCAGGACGAGCGGGCCCAGGAAGAGCAGCGGGTAGAACTTCGCTGCGATCGCCAGGCCGAGCAGTACCCCGGCCCAGGTGGGACGGCGGCTCGCCCAGGCGAACACGGCCAGCGCCGACAGCCCCACCGCGAGCAGGTCCCAGTTGATGTACGCGGTCAGCAGCAGCGCCGGAGACAGCGCCACCATGAGGCCGGACCGCAGCGAACGCGCCCCGGCCACGTACGCTGTGGCGAGCACCGTCACCACGGCGAGCATCCCCAGCAGCAGAGCGGTGATGTTGAAGAAGGCCATGCCGCGCGAGTCCGGGCCGAACGGCTGCACGAGCACGTTCACCACGTGCATCAGGGCACCGCTCAGTACGGGGTACTCCACGTACTGGAGGTCGCCGCCACCGGAGAAGCTGTCGAAGTAGGGGACCTTGTTGTCGTTCAGCCCCCGGACGAAGTACAGCGGATAGATGTCGGTGTAGCAGGCGCGCGTCGTCGTCTTGACGAAGTCGAACGAGGCCGACGCGCACGGCTGCTTCTGCACCCAGCCGAGGACGGCCGTCAGGGCGGCCACGCCCGTCATCAGCGGCACCATCCGCGCCAACCGCCCGTGCCCGTCATCGTCGTCTCCGGCCCGCTCCGAGACACGTGTCTCTGTATCGGATCTCGCGGGCCGGCGTGGCTTCGCCGGACCGTCGGACCGCGCCGGACCGTCGGACTCGGGTGCGGACCCGTTCTCAGGAGCGGCCCCGGGCTCGGGGGAGGACGACGACATGGCAGCAGACTATTGGGCGTCCGCAAACCCGCGAACACGCCCTGTGGATCACCGGCGCCCGTAGATCGTCAGGGCCGGTGCTCCAGGGGTGGTGCTCTCAGGGGGTGGTGCTCTCACGGGCGGGTGCTCGGTCAGGGGCGGGTGCTCTGCGCCCGCGGACGGCCGGCCCCGCCGTCCGGGTAGCACTGCGGATGCCCCGGATTGCGGTCGCACCACCACAGCGGCGGCGGATCGCTCGGCGGGACGTTCGGGTCGCAGCCGATCGGCATGCCGAAACGGTCGCACGGCACGCCCCCGTCCGGCGGCCCCGTCGGCAGCCCCGGCGTCGGACCGGGCGTCCCCGGGATGCACGGCTCGGCCTCAGGCTGCCCCGGAATCTCCGGAATGCCGGGCGTGCAGGTGGGGCCGGGGCTCGGCGACGGCGACGGCGGCGGTGTGGGCTCCGGCTTCGGCACGGCCCACGGCGCCACCGAGCCGACGTTCCCGGGCGGCCCGAACTGCTCGATCTCCTCGTCCTCCAGGGCCCGGTTCATGAACCGCTGGAACAGGTCCGCCGGGACGGTGCCACCGTAGATCTGGTCGTAACCGCCGATGCCCTGCAGCGACTTCAGCGCGCCGTCCTCGCCCTGCCGCCACATCGCGACCGACGTGGCGAGCTGCGGGGTGTAGCCGACGAACCACGCCGACTTGTTCTCGTCCGTCGTCCCGGTCTTGCCCGCGACCGGGCGGGCGCCGAGGCTCGCCCGGGTGCCGGTGCCCGAACGCACCACCGCCTGCATCGCCGCCGTGGCGTCCCGGGCCACCGCGGGCGAGAACACCTCCTCGGCCTTGTACGGCACCTTCTTGAGCGTCCTGCCGCGCTCGGTCCGCACCGGGCCGCCGTGCCGGTCGGTGATCTGGCTGATGACGTGCGGGGCGATGTGCTTCCCCTCGGCGGCAAAGGTGGAGTAGACCGAGGCCATGGTGACCGGGCTCACCGCGACCGTGCCGAGCGGAAGGCTGGTGTAGCCCTTGTCCAGGTCCTCGGTGTCGGCCGGGACGCCCATCTTCTTGGCCATCTCCGCCACGTTCTCCAGCCCGACCTTCTGGCCCAGCTCCACGTACGCGGTGTTGATCGACATCTCGGTCATCTGGGCGAGGGTGTAGACGCCGTTCTCGCTGCGGGCGTCGTTGGTGAAGGTGTCGCCGTTGATGGTGCGCTCGTAGGAGCCGTCCATCGTGGTCTGCAGGCTGATGCCCTGGTCGAGCGCGGTGGCCAGCACGATCGGCTTGAACGACGACCCCGGCTGGATCTTGCCGCCGAAGGAGTTGTCGAACTGCTGCCTGGTGTAGGACGGACCGCCGTACGCGGCGACCACCCCACCCGTCTTCGGGTCGACCGCGGCCAGCCCGAAGTGCACGTCGTCCTCCAGGTCCTTCTCCTTCCGGACCTGCTTGACGAGGGCGGCGGTCTGGTCCTGCAACTCCTTGTCGAACGTGGTCGTGATGCGCAGCCCGCCGGTCTCCAGCATCTCCTCGGTCACGCCGAGCCGCTTCAGCTCGTTCAGGACCCGTTCCCTGAGGTAGCCGGCCTGCGAGGTGGCGGGGACGTCGCTCCAGTTGCGCTTGGTGGTGGGGAAGGTCTGCTTGTCGCGCTCGGCCTTGGACAGCCAGCCCTCCTCGACCATGCCGTCCAGCACGTACTTCCAGCGCTCGATCAGGGCCCGCTTGGCCGGCTGGGTGTCGGGACCGGTGGTGACGAAGAAGCCGGGCCGCTGGATCAGCGCGGCGAGCATCGCCGCCTCGCTCACCGTCAGCTTCCGGACGTCCTTGTGGAAGTACGCGCGGGCGGCGGCCTGGATGCCGTACGCCTGGCGGCCGAAGCTCACCGTGTTGAGGTACAGCCCGAGGATCTCGTCCTTCTTGCGCTCGCCGTCGAGCCGGATCGAGATGAGGATCTCCTTGAGCTTGCGGCTGACCGTGCGCTTCTGGCTGAGGCCCTGGTAGTAGTTGCGGGCCAGCTGCTGGGTGATGGTGGAGCCGCCCTGCACGTCGCCGCCGGTGGCGGTCTTGAACAGGGCGCGGGCGACGCCGGTGGGCGAGACGCCGTGCTCGTGCTCGAAGTTGCGGTCCTCGGCGGCCAGGACGGCGTGCCGCACGATCGGCGGGATCCGGCTGATCGGGACGCTCTCGCGGTGCATGCCGATGCGGGCGATGGGCGTCTTGCCGTCCCGGTAGTAGATGACCGACTCCTGGGCGATCGCCTCCGCCTGCGCCTCGCTGGGGATGGGGGTGTTGGCGTACGCGACGCCGATGAGCGTGGCCGCGCCGAGCGTCATCAGGCCCATGACGGCGGCGACGGTCTTCCAGGACGGCACGTACCGCCGCCAGCCCGTCCTGCGGGCCCGGCCGCGGCGCCGCCTGCCGCCTCCCCTGCCACCGCGGCCGCCACCCGCCCCGCCGGGACCTGCACCGCCGCCGGGTCCACTGGGCCCGCCGGGTCCACTGGGCCCGCCGGGGCCTACAGGACCACCGCTGCCTCCGCGGGTGTCACCGCCGAGGCCGGAGGCGCTGAGCCCTTCACCGCCCTGCCGGGGTCGCGTTGCGTACCGTCCCGACGCCCTGGCTCCGCCCGGTCCGCTCAGCCGCTCGGGCAGCGCGCCGTGCCCCTCCATCGCGTGACCGCCCTGCGCGTCCGGCCTCCCCTGCGCGTCCGGCCTCCCCTGCGCGTCCGGCCTCCCCTGCGCGTCCGGCCTCGCGTGCCTGCCGCGGGCCGCGGTCCCCCCGATGTACGAGTCACTGTCGCCCGGGTCTTCCTGGGCGTGACGCCCGAACTGGCCTGGGTAACTCACGCGCGACCTCACCCCTGGAGTACGGCTGTGCGTCGTCCGAGGGTAACGCGCAGGTCTCGGCGAAGGGCGTCACCGGGTCACTCCATGGGCCGAATCGGGGCCGAATCAGGAGAGACGACCGGCGTGTCGCACGGCTTGAACCATCTTGATGCGCTATCGCCCGATCGTCCGTGATGCGGACACGAAAGACGGCGGCCGGCCCCGCCCCTGAAGGGCGCGACCGGCCGCCGTCAGACCTCTCGCTGCTTTCCTAGTCCTCTACCCGGGCACGTTGCTGCGTCTGCGGGAAGGGACCGTCATTGTCGTCCGGGCCACCGGGGCCACTCGGCTCCTCCCCGTCGCCGTCCCGGCAGACCGGGTCCTGCTTGTGCGACTGGCACCACCAGCCGTCATCCGGCGGGTTCTCTTCCGGCGGCTTGTTCGGGTCGCAGGTGGCGTTGGCGATCGGCGTCTGGCACGGCGGCTTGTCGCCCTGCTCCGGGTCGTTCGGGTCGTCCTGGTCCTTGCACTGCGGGAGGTTCTTGAAGCGGGGATCGTTGCAGTACGCCGGGCGGGTGTCCTCCGGCTCGGGCCGCTTGGTCTCCTTCGGCTTCGGCGGCTGCGCCCACTGCTGCTGCGCGCCGCCCCACGCCGGAGGCTCGAACTGCTCGGGCGTGGTCCCCTGAGTGGCCTTCGTCATGTAGGAGTTCCAGATCTTGGCGGTGATGCCACCACCGAAGACCTCCGACTGGCCGTCCAGGGTCAGCGTCTTCTTGTCGTCGTTGAAGAGCGTCACCGAGGTGGCGATCTTCGGAACGTAGCCGACGAACCAGGTCGCCACGTTCTTCTCGGTCGTACCGGTCTTGCCGGCGACCGGCCGGTCGGCGAGCTTGGCCGCCGGCGCCGTGCCGCCCGGCTGCACGACCTGCTGCAGGGCGTAGGTGACGTCGCGGGTCACCGTCTTCTTCAGGACGTTGGGCTGCGACTTCCACGACAGCTTCTTGTACTCGGCCGAGCCGTCCTTGGTCTTGACCTGCTTCACCACGTGCGGCTGGTGGTAGGTGCCGCCGTTGGCGAAGACGGCATAGGCCGACGCCTGCTCGATCGGGCGGATGTCGTTGATGCCCAGTGCCAGACCGGCCTGCTGCCGGTAGGGCTTCACCAGGTCCTCCGCGACGCCCATCTTCTCGATGTTGGCGACGACCTCCGGCACGCCGACCTTCAGCGCGAGCTGCACGAAGCCGGTGTTGGACGACTCCTTGGTCGCCTTGATGAGATCGATGGCCCCTGGAGCGTTGTGGCTGTTGCGGATCGGTTTCAGCGCGCCCGGCGTGCCGTTCGGCACGACCTTGCCGGTGCCGTCGAACGAGATGCCGGAGCGCCCGTCGACAAGGCTCCTGAGGCTGTAGCCCTTTTCGAGCGCCGTCGCCAGCACGTACGGCTTCATCGCCGACCCGGCCTGGGCCGAACCCGCCCAGACGTTGTCGAAGGTCTGCTTCAGGTAGTCGGGGCCGCCGTAGATGGCCTCGACCTCGCCGTTCTGGGTGTTGACCGAGGCGACTCCCAGGCGGATGTTCCGCTTGAGCAGCTTGGCCGGGTCGCCGGGGACGGTCTTCACCACCGCCTCCTTGGCGGCGATCATCTTCTCGTAGTCGAACGTCGTGACGACCCGCAGACCGTTGTTGAGCACCGTCTCCTCGGGGATGCCCTGGTCGCGCTGCAGCTCCTTCATGGCCCGCTTGATCATGTAGCCGCGCTGGCCGCCGAAGGTCTCGTACCCGCCCAGTTCCTTGGTCTTGGGGAGGCGGTTGTAGTACTTGGCGTAGTCGGCCTCGCTGAGCTTGCCGGTCTTGCGCATCCCGTCGAGGACGTAGTTGTAGCGCTGCAGGGTCAGCTTGACCAGTTCGGGGTCCTCGCTCGCCGGGTCGAAACGACCGGGCTGCTGGATGATCGCGGCGAGCAGCGCACCCTCACCCGGCGTCAGCTGGTCCACGTTCTTGCCGAAGAACGCCTTGGAGGCGGCCTGGATGCCGTAGGCGTTGCGGCCGAAGTAGATGGTGTTGAGATACTGCTCAAGGATCTTCTGCTTGCTGCCCAGCTTGTCTTCGAGCTTGAGCGAGATGAACATCTCCTTGAACTTGCGGCTCATCGTCCGCTCGTCGCTCAGGTAGTAGTTCTTCGCCAACTGCTGGGTGATGGTCGAGCCGCCCTGGGTCTGGCCTCCGGTGAGGTTGACCCACACGGCGCGGGACAGCCCCTTGGGCGAGAACCCGCTGTCGGTCCAGAAGCTGCGGTTCTCCGCCGCGATCACGGCCTCCTGGACGTGCTCGGGCACCTTGTCCAGGGTGACCAGCTCGCGGTTCTTGCCGAGCCGGCCGATCTCGCGCCTGCCGTCGGCGTAGTAGAAGATCGCGGCGGTCTTGGTGGCGTCGGAGCTGCTGGGCTCGTCGGGCACCGGGGTCTGCGCGTACGCGACGCCGATCAGCGTGAGGAAGCCGAGGAAGCCGAGCGCCAGCACCCCGGTGACGATCTTCCAGTTGGGGACGTAGCGGCGCCAGCCGGTGCGCTCCTTGCCGGAGCCCTTGCCGCCGCCGTCGGTGCGCCGCCGGCGGCCGATGCCCCTGCGGTCGTCATCGCCGGGGCCACCGTCCCAGAAACCGTGCGGACCCCCACTGCCGCCGCCCCGGCCGCCGCCGGGGGGACCACCAGGACCGCCCGGACCACCCGGGCCGCCACGGCCGCGCCCTCCCGGGCCGCCGGGACCGGCCGGGCCGCCGGGGCCGCCTCGGCGGCCTCCGCCGCCGCCCGGGGGGCCGCCGCGCGGACCGCCTGGGCCGCCCGGCATGCCACCGCCTCGTGGACCGCCTGGAGCGCCGCCGCGCGGACCGCCCGGCATGCCGCCTTGGGGGCCGCCTGGACGGCCGGGCCCGTTCGGGCCGGCCGCGCCGCGGCGCGCCGAAGGACGGCCCGGCTGGGCCGAGCCGGTGGCAGCACCCTGCCGGCTTCGGGCACCGGGCCTGCCGGAGCGGGGGGTCCTCTGCCCGCCCGGCCACGTCGACCTTGGTTCTGGTCGGGGCTGGCTTGGATTACTCACGCGACCTCATCAACGGGTTTACGGCTGGTGCGTCGTCCGAGAGTACTGTGCAGGCGGATGAGCGGGAGACCGCCGTGCAAGGCCGAAACCTTCCTCGGGCAGTGCAGTGCCCCGCCGGCTGCGAGGCCGCATCAACGGCTGCCCCGCCGGCTGCGGGGGCCGTCGCCGTGGCCGAGAACGTACGACGCGATCAGGTGGTTCCAAGCGCAACCTTGGCACACTTCGACCACATAGACCCCGAATTCTCCGCATTCGCGCATGCATGCCGCAAGCCCACGGGCCCCTCAGGTGCGCCTGAGCCACACCATGAGTCGTGGTAATTCACACACTCTGTCACGCCTTGCCGCTCACCGCCGGGCAGTTCGCGATCTCGCGCCGGCCGCGCTTTCGCCGACGGACTTGCCAGGGCGACGGCGTCCTACGTATCTTGTCGATGTATCGAGTCGATACATTCACTCGATACATCGAGGAAACACATCGGGCCGGCACATCGGCCCGGCACGTCGAGCGGGGCACCGGCTCCGCGGAATGGGGAAGGCATGGGAGGCAGGAAGGGTGCGGGAGTGCTCGAGCTCGCCGTCCTCGGCCTGCTGCACGAGTCGCCCATGCACGGCTACGAGCTGCGCAAACGGCTCAACGCCCTGCTGGGCATGTTCCGCGCCTTCTCCTACGGCTCCCTCTACCCCTGCCTCAAGCAGCTCCTCGCCAAGGGGCTCATCGTCGAGGACCGGCCGGAGGAGCCCAACACCGCCCTGGCCCTGCAGAGCCGCCGCTCGAAGATCGTTTATAAGCTCACCGCCGACGGCAAGGAGCGGCTCCAGCAGCTGCTCACCGAGGCCGGCCCGGCGGCCTGGGAGGACGAGGGGTTCGGCGTCCGCTTCGCCTTCTTCTCGCACACCCGCGCCGACGTGCGGCTGCGGATCCTCGAAGGCCGGCGCAGCCGCCTGGAGGAACGACTCGAACGCCTGCGGGCCGCGCTCGCGCGCACCCGCGAACGAGTCGACAGCTACACCCTCGAACTACAGAACCACGGCCTCGAATCCGTCGAGCGCGAGGTCCGCTGGCTCAACGAGCTGATCGGACGCGAGCGGGCCGAGCAGGAACAGGCACAGGCCAGGGCCGGCAGGCCCGACATGACCGATAACAAGACTCAGGACACGCCCCCCGAGCAGGACCGCTGACCGCGGCCTGCCGGACGGGGACGGTCGAGAGCACACAGGAGAAGGAGCAGCCCGATGGGTTCGGTGCGCGTCGCCATCGTCGGTGTGGGCAACTGCGCCGCTTCACTCGTCCAGGGCGTCGAGTACTACAAGGACGCCGACCCGGGGACACGCGTCCCGGGCTTGATGCACGTCCAGTTCGGCGACTACCACGTCGGTGACGTGGAGTTCGTCGCGGCCTTCGACGTGGACGCGAAGAAGGTCGGCATGGACCTGTCCGAGGCCATCGTCGCGAGCGAGAACAACACCATCAAGATCTGCGACGTCCCGCCGACCGGCGTGACCGTCCAGCGCGGCCACACCTTCGACGGCCTCGGCGAGTTCTACCAGCAGATCATCGAGGAGTCGAGCGCGCAGCCGGTCGACGTCGTCCAGGCGCTCAAGGACGCCCGGGCCGACGTGCTGGTGTCCTACCTGCCCGTGGGCTCGGAGGAGGCCGACCGGTTCTACGCGCAGTGCGCCATCGACGCGGGCGTGGCCTTCGTCAACGCGCTGCCGGTGTTCATCGCCTCCGACCCCGAATGGGCCGAGAAGTTCACCAAGGCCGGCGTGCCGATCGTCGGCGACGACATCAAGTCGCAGGTCGGCGCCACCATCACCCACCGCGTCATGGCCAGGCTGTTCGAGGACCGCGGGGTCGAGCTGCTGCGCACCTACCAGCTCAACTTCGGCGGCAACATGGACTTCATGAACATGCTGGAGCGGCAGCGGCTCCAGTCCAAGAAGATCTCCAAGACGCAGTCGGTGACCTCGCAGATCCCGCACGAGATGGCCAAGGCCGACGTGCACATCGGCCCGTCCGACCACGTGCCGTGGCTGGACGACCGCAAGTGGGCCTACGTCCGCCTGGAGGGCCGCTCCTTCGGCGACACCCCGCTCAACCTGGAGTACAAGCTGGAGGTCTGGGACTCGCCCAACTCCGCCGGCGTGATCATCGACGCCGTCCGCGCCGCCAAGATCGCCAAGGACCGCGGCATCGGCGGCCCGATCCTGTCCGCCAGCTCCTACTTCATGAAGTCGCCGCCCGAGCAGTACAACGACGACGACGCGCGCGACGCCGTGGAGAAGTTCATCCGCGGCGAGGTCGATCGCTGAGACCCTTCTCACATCGGCTCGTTCCGACGCCCCGGCAGTGGACAACCACGCCGGGGCGTCTTTACATCCCTAGGGAAAACGCCGATGTTGAGGTGGTTGTCACGCTCTGGCTCTACCCTGGCACCGCCAGTAATGGCATGTGAGGCTCCGAGTCGGGCTGAGGAGAAGCATGGCACGCGAGACGCTGAAAGTGACGGCGGGGTTTGCCGGGCTCGCGCTCGGCCTCACCGCATGCGGTACCGGCGGCGACCCCTCGGGCATCCCCACCGGCCCTCCCCGGGACGGCGGCACCCTCAAGGTGGTCGGCTCCTCCGACGTCGAGCACCTCGACACCGCCAGCGCCAACAGCGTCGGCGCCTACGGCCTCACCCGCACCTTCGCCCGCACCCTCTTCGCCACCAAGGCCTCCAACGACTTCAACGAAGCCATCGCCCTGCAACCCGACATCGCCGTCGAACTCCCCACCAAGGAGAACGGCGGCATCAGCAAGGACGGCCGCACCTACACGGTGAAGCTGCGCCAGGGCGTCCAGTGGAACACCAAGCCCCCCCGCCCCGTCACCGCGGCCGACTTCGTCCGCGGCTTCGAACGGCTGTGCAACCCCGCCTCCCCCTCCAGCGGCAAGGGCTACTACATCTCCACGCTGAAAGGCATGGACCGCTACTGCGACGACTTCGAGAAGGTCGACGCCAAGAGCGCCCAGGCCATCGCCGACCACCAGAACCGCCACGACATCGAGGGCGTCGAGGCCGAGGACGACCACACCCTGGTGTTCCGGCTCAAGAAACCGGCCAGCGACTTCCTCAACCTCCTCTCCCTCCAGTTCACCGCCGCCGCGCCGCAGGAGTACGACCGGTACGTCCCCGACAGCGCCGAGTTCCGGCAGAACACCGTCTCCAACGGTCCGTACCAGATCATCGAGTACCGGCCCGGCAGCTCCTACACCCTCGGCCGCAACCCCGCCTGGCGGCGCGAGACCGACCCGCTCCGCGGCGGGCACGTCGACCGGATCCAGATCACCCTGGGCCAGGACTCGGCGCAGGCCGTCCAGCAGCAGCTCGAAGTGGGCACCGCCGACCTCGCCTGGGACCACCCCGTCCCCACCTCCGCCATCCCGCGCCTGCGCCGCACCCGCGACCCCCGCTTCGCCATCCGCGACACCCCGAGCAACAGCCCGTACCTGGTCTTCAACACCCGCAGCCCCGCCAACGACGGCGCCCTCGGCAAGCGCGCCGTCCGGCAGGCCCTCCAGTACGCCGTCGACCGCACCGCCCTCATCAAGATCGTCGGTGGCCCGGAGGTGGCGCAGCCGCTGCACACCGTCATCCCGCCCGGCAGCTCCGGCCACGCCCCCGCCAACCTCTACCCGACCCCCGGCGAATCCGGCGACCCCGCCCGCTGCCGCCGCCTCCTGGCCGACGCCGGCCACCCCGACGGCCTCAAGCTGAAGTTCCCCTACCGCACCAACAGCGTCCACAAGCTCATCGCCGAAAGCCTCAAGGCCAACCTGGAGGCCTGCGGCGTCCACGCCGAACTGTCCCCCGACGCAGGCGGCACCTTCTACGCCAAGACGCTCTCGTCCCCCGACCGCACCCGCGACGGCGCCTGGGACATCGCCGCCCCCGGCTGGACCCCCGACTGGTACGGCAACAACGGCCGCTCGATCATCCAGCCCCTCTTCGACGGCCGCACCTACGGCCCCGGCTCCACCAACTACGGCGGCTACGACAACTTCCAGGTCAACGGCCTCATCGACGCCGCCCTGACCGCCCCCGAACCGTCCCACGCCGCGGGCTACTGGCGCCTGGCCGACCAGAAGATCATGGAAGACGCCGCCATCATCCCGCTCCTCAACCGAGCCCAGCCCATCTTCCACTCGTCCCGCGTAGGCGGCGCCGTCTTCCTCCCCACAACCGCCAACTACGACTACACAAGAGTCTGGCTGGGGTGATCTGGGGGTCAGTCCCCCGCAGATGAGGCCCATCTGGCGTCCGGACCAGTGGCGTCAGTGCGCGATGCCGCGATAATCCGTCCAAGCCTGGGCCGCTACGGCCATCGCCTTCACCCAGACCGTGTCCGGGTTCCGCTCCACACGCTCCTGCCACATCCGCAGCGTGGCCGCGGCGAACGCATCGACCGCAGACGCGTCGGCGGCCTTCCACGCCCGGCACCCGCTCATCCACATCTCGGCGGCGCCGGCGTCGTGCCCAGCGGCGATCAGCTGCACCACCAGGAGCGCCGGGTCGATGAATGCCGCCCCCCGTGTGGGCCACGACCAGTCGATCACCCACGTACGGTCCTCGTCCACAAGCACGTTGTGGGGGTGCAGATCGGCGTGAATCAGCGTCTCGCCTTGAAAGAGCGCCGCGTCCTGTCCAGCAAAGCGGTCCCACCTGGTCTCCGGCCAGTCCCGGGCGACCTCGGGCAGGACCAGGTCGCCGATACGTGCTACGGCATCGATCAGCGCTGGTAGGTCCGGTGAGCCAGGCTCGAACCTGGTTGGGCGCGCCTCGATGACCTCGAATCCGAGCACGATCCAGTCCTGGTGCTCGACCTGCCACCGTACCGCCGGCGTCAGGGGTACGAGGGCAGGGTTGACGAGCCCTTCCCGAAGCAGGGAGTCGCGCCGGCCTCCAGGCCGGTTGCGGACAGCCTTGACGAACCAGGCCTCGCCGAACTCAACATCCTTGTCACGCGTGCGACCGACCCGGTCCGAAGCCGACTCATCCATTCAGTTGCGCAAATGGCCGTACTGACGGCGATCGCGTTCACCGTCCTGGGCGACCACCGCGCCTCACGCCGCTGGTGGCGGACCGCCGCCCGCGCGGCCGATGAGTGTGGCATCCCGGCCTTGTCCTCCTTCGTGCGGGGAAGGCAGGCGGTGTTCTCCCTGTATGACGATCGCCGGTCCGGGCTGCAAGTCCTTCCACTGGCCGATGAGGCGATCGCGCTCGGCGGTGGGTTGCCATGTGCGGGGGTCGCAAGCGGCTTCGCAGCCAAGGCGCAGGCGTACGCGCAGGCTGGGCGGCACGATGAGGCCGCCGAGGCGTTGGAGGACCTTAAGCGGTTGTTCGATAAGCTGCCCGACGCCGTCCGTACGGCGCGCACCTCCCAATGGGGATGGCCGGAGCAGCGGCTGTACCACGTCGCTTCCCACGTGCACACGCACGCTGGTGACATCGCCCGCGCTGAAAAGGCCCAGGACAAGGCGCTCGCGCTGTACCCCGCCAGCGGTTACCAAGGCCGGACGCAGATCGAGCTGCACCGGGCAGGGTGCCTGCTGGCTGCGGGTGACGTCGATGAGGGCGCGCGGCATACAGTGCGGATTCTGCAAGGTCTCCCCGCCGACTTGGGCTCTGACGGCCTGCTACGCCGGACTGCGGTGATCTCGCTGGGACTCGCGCCGGACGAAGCGGTGACGAGGCCATCGGTGCAGGAGGCATACGAACTACTCGCGCTGACCTCGGGAGACAGATGACCAAGGACCTGACCTTCAGCAGGCACGACCCGGCAGAGACCACGGCGATCCTCGACAGCGTCATAGTGCCGCTGTACGAGGCGAGCCACGCCGATGTGATCGGCAATCCGTTCTACTCCGGCGAGCGATTCGCCGAGCGGGTCCGCGGCTACGCCAAGGCGCCGGGTTTCGAGATCGTCGTCGCCCGGATCGCCGACGAGCCGGTCGGCCAGGCGTTCGGCTACACCCTCCAGAAGAACTCCCGCTGGTGGGACGGCCTGACCACGCCGGTGCCCGACGGCTTCACCACCGAGACGGGCAGCCGGACCTTCGCCTTCAACGAGCTGATGGTGGTTCCGTCCTGGCATGGCAAGGGCGTCGCGCACGCCCTGCATGACGAGCTACTGGGCGGGCGCGACGAACAGCGGGCGACACTGCTCGTTCGCGAGGACAACACCTCCGCGCAGAACGCCTACCGGCGCTGGGGGTGGAAGAAGATCGGCAAGCTCCAGCCGTTCGAGGACTCCCCGCACTTCGATTCGATGATCATCGCCCTACCTCTGCCGGGCCGGTGAGACCCCGCTAGTGACCTCGCGTCGCTTGACGCTCCATATCGGCCAGGTTATGTCGGGCACCCGGGAGATCAGCAGATGAGCGAGACGCCCAGCATGGAGGACGTACTGAACGGCGGCGGCCACAAGGACGCCACCTTCCACCTCGCCGGTACGAAGGTCATCGTGCTGACCGACGACGACGGGCAAACGTGGCTGTGCCGCCGCGACGACGGCGTCGCGGAGTCGGCCACCCCGATGGTGCGGGTCGAGGCTCTGGAGAAGTTCGCCGCAGCCCTGGCCGAGGTACTCGCGACCGGCGACGTGACGCCCCGCCACCACGCCCGGGACTCGTGCGGGCGTCACCGCGGATAGATCAATCTCGCTGCCACTGCCGTGGCTCGGGCGGGCGCGGGGCGCGTTTTGCGCCGTCGCCGGGGGTGTGGGAGCGCCCCCTTGACGAAACGCCCGTCCCCAGGCGCCGGATAGATTGACACATATGCGGGCTAGTGGGTTGTTGGAGGTTTTGCGGGGGCGGGACTTCCGGCGGCTGTACGCCACGCGGTTGACTTCCCAGCTCACTGACGGGGTCTTTCAGGTGGCCCTGGCCGGTTATGTGTTCTTCTCGCCGGAGCGGCAGACGTCGGCGGGGAAGGCCGCGGCGGCGTTCGCGGTGACGTTGCTGCCCTATTCGGCGCTGGGTCCGTTCGCCGGGGTTCTCATCGACCGGTGGCAGCGGCGGCAGATCCTGGTGTGGACGCCGGTGCTGCGGGCGGTGCTGGTGGCCGTGGTGGCGGCGCTGGTCAGGGCGGGACAGGACGGGGCGTTCTTCTTCATCGGCGTACTGATGGTGCTGGGGGTGAACCGCTTCTTCCTGGCGGCGCTTTCGGCGGGGCTTCCGCACGTGGTGCCGCGCGAGCATCTGGTGACGGCGAACGCGTTCGCGGTGACGTCCGGGACGATCATCGCGTTCGTGGGCGCGGGCGTGGGTTACGGGCTGCGGAGCGTGTTCGGGGCGGGGGATTCCGGGACGGCGGCGATCCTCGTCGTCGCGGCCGGGTTCTTCATGCTGGCGGGGCTGGTCGCGACATCGTTGCCGCGGCGGGTGCTGGGGCCCCACCTGGACGAGGCGCCCGTTCAGACGCGGGAGGAGCTGCGGAACATCGTGCGGGGCCTGGTGGACGGGGCGCGGCATATCTGGCGGCGGCGGCCGGCGGCGCTGGGGCTGGCGGCGATCTCGTTCCACCGGTTCCTGTACGGCGTCGTTCTCATCATGACGCTGCTCCTGTGCCGCAACCACTTCAACGAGAACGCCGAGGACGGTCTGGCGACGTTCGCGTTGATGCTCGGGGTCTCGGGGGCGGGGTTCTTCGCGGCGGCGCTGGTCACGCCGCTGGTGGTGCGGCGGATCAGCAAGCAGGCGTGGATCTCGTTGCTGCTCGGGGCGGGCGGGGTGTTCCTGCTCGTACTCGGTGCGCCGTTCGCCGAGCCGCCGTGGGCGGCGGGCGCGTTCGCGCTGGGGGTGGTGTCGCAGGGCGTGAAGCTGTGCGTCGACACGATCCTCCAGGAGTCGATCGACGACGCCTACCGCGGGCGGGTGTTCGCCGTGTACGACATGCTCTTCAACGCCACGTTCGCGGCGGCTGCGGCGCTGGCGGCCGCGTGGCTGCCGCTGGACGGTGTCTCCTACCCGACCCTGGTGGGCGTCATCGCCGCGTACGGGATCGGTGCCCTGCTCTACTGGAACGCCGCCTCGCGCGTGTCCGCGAAGGTGCCCTAGGGACTCCTCGGGTACCCGCGCCACCGCGTTCCAGCATCACGGGCCAGATCGCGGAAGCGATGTCGATCACGAGCGCGGGCTGGGTCGGGCGCGGGCCGCCAGGAGAGCGCCGTGCCGGTTAGAGGGACGCGGCGATCGCGTACATGGCGTCGGCGATGTGGCCGGTCTCGTCCTCGGTGCAGACGTACGGCGGCATCGCGTACACCAGCTTGCCGAAGGGGCGGAGCCAGACGCCGTGGTCCATGGCGATCTCCTGGACGGCGGCGACGTCGACCGGCTCGCGCGCCTCGATGACGCCGATGGCGCCCAGCACGCGGGCGTCGGCGACGCCGGGGAACTCCCTGGTCGCCTCCAGGCCTTCGGTGAGGATCGCCTCGATGGTGTCGACCTCGTCGCGCCAGTCGCGGGACAGCAGCAGGTCGATCGAGGCGGCGGCGACGGACGCCGCGAGGGGGTTGGCCATGTAGGTGGGGCCGTGCATGAGCGCGCCGCCCTCGCCCGAGGAGATCCGTTCGGCGACGTGGTCGGTGCACAGCGTCGCGGCCATGGTCAGGTAGCCGCCGGTGAGCGCCTTGCCCAGGCACATGATGTCGGGGGCGATCTCGGCGTGGTCGCAGCCCCACAGCTCGCCGGTACGGCCGAAGCCGGTGGCGATCTCGTCCAGGATCAGCAGCAGCCCGTGCTCGTCGGCGAGTTCGCGGAGGGCGCGCAGGTACTCGGGGGCGTAGAAGCGCATGCCGCCCGCGCCCTGCACGATCGGCTCGACGATGATCCCGGCGAGTTCGTGCACGTGCTCGGCGGCGAGCTTGGCGAGTTCGTCGAGGTAGGCCTGGTCGGGTTCGGCCGCGTAGCCGAGCGGGGGCGGCGGTGCGAACACGTGCCGGGCCAGGACGTCGGTGAACATGTGGTGCATGCCGTTCACCGGGTCGCAGACGGCCATGTCGCCGAAGGTGTCGCCGTGGTAGCCGCCGCGGACGGTGAGGAGCCGGTGCCGTCCGGGCCTGCCCTGCGCGCGCCAGTACTGGAGCGCCATCTTGATGGCGACCTCGACGGCGACCGAGCCGGAGTCGGCGAAGAACACCTTGGTGAGCGGCTCGGGGGAGATCGCGACGAGGCGTTCAGCCAGCCGCACGGCGGGCGGGTGGGTGAGGCCGCCGAACATCACGTGCGCCATCTTCCCGAGCTGGGCGGTCACCGCCTCGTTCAGGACGGGGTGGTTGTAGCCGTGCACGGCGGCCCACCACGACGACATGCCGTCGATCAGTTCGGTGCCGTCGGCGAGGGTCAGCCGGACGCCGGACGCGGACACGACCGGGTGCGCGGGCGTGGCCGCGGGCATCGGCGCGTACGGGTGCCAGATGTGGTCACGGTCGAAGGCGGCGAGCCGTTCGGCCTCCCGCGGGCTCATCCGGCCCAGCCTCAGCTCGATCATGAGCCGGCCTCGCCGTCGCCGGGGAGGAGTCCCTGCTCGCGGGCCCAGCGGCGCAGTTCGTCCGCCGCGGCCTCCTTGCCGATGAGACCGCGGTCCAGGCGCAGGTCCAGCAGGAACTTGTACGCCTTGCCGACCAGCGGCCCGGGCTTGATCGCGAGGATCTCCTGGATCTCGTTCCCGTCGATCTCGGGGCGGATCGCGGCGAGCTCCTCCTGCTCGGCGAGCCGCTCGATCCGCACCTCCAGGTCGTCGTAGGTGCGCCGCAGCCGCTCGGCCTTGCGCCTGTTGCGGGTCGTGCAGTCGGCCCGGGTCAGCTTGTGCAGCCGCGCCAGCAGGGGACCGGCGTCGCGGACGTAGCGGCGCACCGCCGAGTCGGTCCACTCGCCCGTCCCGTACCCGTGGAAGCGCAGGTGCAGCTCCACCAGCCGGGACACGTCGGCGATGACGTCCTTGGGGTAGCGCAGGGCGCTCAGGCGCTTGCGGGTCATCTTCGCGCCGACGACCTCGTGGTGGTGGAACGACACCCGGCCGCCCTCCTCGAACCGCCGGGTCTTGGGCTTGCCGATGTCGTGCAGCAGCGCCGCCAGCCGCAGCACCAGGTCGGGGCCGTCCTCCTCCTGCGCGATCGCCTGCTCCAGCACGATCAGCGAGTGCTCGTAGACGTCCTTGTGCCGGTGGTGCTCGTCGATCTCCAGCCGCAGCTTGGGCAGCTCGGGAAGCACCTGCGCGGCCAGCCCGGTGTCGACCAGCAGCGCCAGCCCCTGCCGCGGGTGCGCGCCGCAGACGAGCTTGGACAGCTCGTCGCGGATCCGCTCGGCGGAGACGATCTCGATCCGTCCGGCCATGTCCGTCATCGCGGCCACCACGTCGGGCGCGACCGAGAAGCCGAGCTGGGAGGCGAAACGGGCGGCGCGCATCATCCGCAGCGGGTCGTCGCCGAAGGAGTCCTCGGGACGGCCCGGCGTGCGCAGCACCCCGTCGCGCAGGTCGGTCAGGCCGCCGAACGGGTCGACGAACTCGTGCCCGGGCAGCCGGGCGGCCATGGCGTTCACCGCGAAGTCGCGGCGCCGCAGGTCCTCCTTCAGCGAGGTGCCGTACTCCACCTGCGGCTTGCGGGAGCGGGGGTCGTACGACTCGCTGCGGTAGGTGGTGATCTCCAGCTGGTGGTCGCCCTTGCGGAGGCCGACCGTGCCGAACTCGATGCCGATCGTCCAGACGTTGTCCGCCCAGCCCTTGATGATCTCCAGGACCTTGTCGGGCGGCGCGTCGGTGGTGAGGTCGACGTCCTTGCCGGGACGGCGCAGCAGCGCGTCGCGCACCGGTCCGCCGACCAGTGCCAGCTCGTGACCCGCGGCCTCGAACCTGGCGCCGAGGTCGTCCGCGACGGGCGCGATCCGGCGCAGCAGCTCGGCGATGGCGACGCGCTGGGGCTGCTGCATCGGCGGTGGGGGCGGAGACTGCTCTGGGGTCATGTTGCGTTCGGGCACGGCCATCCAGCGTATTTCCTTGTGAAGCGGCTGACAAAAGGCTTTGCGGCGGTCCCCCGGGGTCCCGGAGGCCCCGCGGGTCGCGGGAATCCCCCGGGTGCGCGGCGCACCGGCAAAGAGAGGTAAGAGAGCCCTTCACATGGCGCGATCCCCGGGTTACGTTCTGGACACCCCGATGGCGCCCCCGCGCATCCGCCGGTGAGGCCTCCCGTAGGACAGTCCACGGTAGCGGGGACCGTCGGGGCGTGCTCAACCGCGTCACAGGCGGCCCGACGTACGACAGGGATGGAGGCGGGCTCCGGGGGTATGTGAGGGCTCCTGCCCACCGCAGGGCCCCGCACCGGCCCGTCCAGGGACCTGACCGGAACCGGGGGTGTGTGCGGGGGCGATCCCCCGCGGGACGGAGCTGACATGAAGGACGCCCTCACCATCCACCGCGCGCTCCTCGAACGCGAGACGCAGCACGAGATCGTACGGCTGCCCATCGCGATCGCCCGCGCCGACGACCTGCCCAGGGCGCTCGGCCTGCCCGCGGAACGGTGCCTGGTGACACGCGTCCTGGCCTGCAACGACGTACAGCGCGGGCGGCGCTTCCTGGCCGGGGTGATCGTGGCCGCCGGGACCGTGCCGCCGCACGAGGTGGTCCGGCACGCGGTCGGCGCCCGGCTGATCCGGCCCGCCCGGGCCGACCTGGTCAACGCGGTCACCGAGTACGCGGCCGACCTGGTCTGCCCGCTGCTGCTGCCCGAGGGCATGGAGGTGCTGATCGACCGGGCGATCGTGGACGCGCTCCCCCTCGACGAGGTCGTCTACACGGCGACGGGGGAGGCATCGACGGCGCTCGGCATCCGCGCCCTGGACCTGTACGCGCTGAGCCGTGCGCGGCCCGTACGGCTCGGCGCCGGCGCCGGCGCCGGGCGGGCCGACCGTCCTGGGCGTCCGGACCGGGGCGAGCGTCCCGGCCGTTCCGATCGGGGCGAGCGTCCCGGCCGTCCTGATCGGGCGGAGCGGACCGGTCGTCCTGGACGTGCCGACCGTGTGGAGCGGGCCGGTGACATGGAACTCGCCGAGCGCGGGGCGTCCGCCGCCGCCCCTCCTGCCCCGATCGCCCCGAACGCCTCCAGGCCGCCTGCCACCCCGCGTCCGCGCATGGGTGGCGCGACTCGCACCAGTCCGTCCAACACCTGAGGGCCGCGTCTCGGGGGACGCTTCCACCGCCGGGTCGCACCGACTCTTTATGCAAACGTGAGGCGGCACGCGGCAGTGTTACGGGCAGAGCGAGGAGAAGGCGTAACACCACGCGGAAGCGAGACACGACCGATTTGGGGGTGCCCGTGGACGGGACGGATCGGCCCGGCGGCGGCTCGATCCTCGGCGGCGGCAGGCCGGGAAGGCCTTACGGCGCCGGTGTCGGGGCTACCATCGAGCCCGTGATGCGGGAAAGCGACGTTCGCCTTCCACGGGCGGCCCGGTCGTCTCCGGCGGCGGGCGGTCCTCGGGCGGACATGGCGTGAGAACGGTCCTACGCGCGGTGGCGACGGCCGCCCTGCTCGCCTGCGTCACGGTGGGCACGGCCCCGGCCGTAGGCGCGATGCCCGCCGCCCCCGAACCCGAGGGCGGGGGCCAGTCGCGGGCGCGCCAGCAGGTGTCGCTGGTGCTCGGCAAGGTGACCCCCAAGACGGCGGGCCCGTCCGGCTCCCAGTCCAAGATCACTGTGACCGGGACGGTCGAGAACCGCTCCGGCCACGCCATGCCCGGCCTGAAGGTCCGGCTGCGCACCTCGGCGCAGCGCATGACCAGCCGCAACCAGCTCGCCCAGTACGCCGCCGGGCAGCCGTCCGCGCTGCGCGGCCTCGCCGCTGAGGGCCAGCTCGCCCAGGCCGCCGGCGCGGGCGGCAGGGCCGCGTTCACGCTCGGCACCAGCACCGCGACGATCGGGTTGCAGGCGTTCGGCGTCTACCCGATCGGGGTGGAGGTGGTGAACCAGTACGGGCAGGTCCTGGCCGGCGTCAACACCTTCATCACCTACGTCCCGAAGCAGCGCGACTTCAAGCCGCTGTCGGTCGGCTGGGTCTGGCCCATGATCGACCGCCAGCACCGCACCGCCGACGACACCTTCCTGGACGACCAGCTCTCCGCCGACCTCGCCCCCGGCGGGCGCCTGGCCGGCCTGGTCGACGCCGCCGGGACGACCAGGACCCCGGTCACCTGGTCGATCGACCCGGCGCTGATCGACGACGTGCAGACGATGGCCGCCGGCGAGTACCTGGTGAAGGGTCCGCGGAACAAGAAGGGCACCCGCAAGCCCAGGAGCACCGTCGCCGCCACCTGGCTGAACTCGCTGAAGACCGCCTCGAAGAGCGACCCGTACTTCGTGCTGCCCTACGCCGACCCGGACGCGGTCGCGCTGGTCCGCAACAAGATGTCCAACCATCTCTCGATCGCTTACCGCCACAGCGGCGGCGTCAGCCAGACCCTCGGCCGCCCGCCCGTGCAGATGGCCTGGCCGCCGTCCGGGATGGCCGGGCACAGCACCCTCGACGAGCTGGCCAAGCGGGGCCGGCTGGGCAACGGCTCGTTCCTCATGAGCAGCGCCGCGTTCGCCGAGCCCGCCCAGGGCTACACGCCGGGCGCCATGACCCGGCTGCAGACCGACGAGGGCGTCAAGAAGACCGTCGTGTACGACGAGACCCTCAACCGGATCGTCAGCGCCGACACCCGGACGCCGGGCACCGCCGTCCTGGCCGAGCAGCGGTTCCTCGCCGAGACCGCGATGATCGCGGCGGAGGCGCCGGTGCTGGCGCGGTCCCTGGTCATCGCCCCGGACCGGCGCTGGAACCCCTCGCCCGCGTTCGCCAAGAACCTGCTCACCTACACCTCCGCCGCGTCCTGGATGGCCGAGACCCCGCTGGAGAAGATCGCGAGCGAGACGCCGCAGGACCGGGTGTACCGCGGCTACCCCGACGCGATGCAGGCCTACGAGCTGGGCGGCTCCTACCTCGACCGGGTGGCGGAGATCTCCCGGCGCGCCGCCCGCTTCTCCTCGATCATGGTGGAGCCGGTGACGGTGACGTACCAGCGGGCGGTGCTGCGCATGGAGTCCACCGCCTGGCGCGGACGCCACTACAAACGGGCGGTGGAGGCCCGGCGGGTCCTCTCCGAGCGGATCGACGACGACATGGGCCGGGTCCGCGTCCTCATCGGCCCCACCCAGCGGGTGACGCTGGCCGGCAACTCGGGCCGGATCCCGCTGACCCTCGCCAACGAGCTCGAGAACCAGACGATCCGGGTGCGGCTGGAGGTCGTCCCGGAGAACACCGCCCGGCTCCAGATCGGGGAGCTGGACGACGAGGTCATCGAACTCGGCCCGGGTCAGAAGCAGACCCTGTCCATCCCCATGCGGGCCGCCGGCAACGGCAACGTGCGCGTGAACCTGCGGCTGACGTCCGCGGACCGCCGCGCGTTCGGGACCAAGCATGTCATCACCGTCCGCACCACCGGTTACGGGCAGCTCGCGCTGCTCATCACCGGAGGCGGACTTGCCGTACTCTTCGTGGGCGTCGGAGTGCGGGCCATGCGAGCAAGGCGCCGCCGGAAAGCGGAGGCAGCCGGTGACGGAGCGACCGGAGTGGGACCAGTGGCCACGGGACCCTCGGGACCAGGGATCCCCGGCGCCGCGGAATCCGGCGTCCCCGGAGGACCAGGAGCGTCCGCCGGCACCGGGCCAGGGCCCTTCGAGCCCTTCGCCGGAGGGACGCTACCGGGCGGAGGGGCAGGGGACTTCCGGACGCCCACCGACGCCGCCCCCCTCGCAGCACCCACAGCATCCCCAGTACCAGCAGCGCCCTCCGTACCCGCAGGGCCGTCCGCCGGCTCCGCAGAACCCGCAGGATCCGCAGGATCCGCGGAGGCGGCCGAGCCCCCAGGCGCCACCACCGGCCCACTACCCGCCGCCCCCTCCCCAGCAGCCGGGCCAGAGGCCGGGCCAGGCCCCGCCGGGGCACAGGCCGGCGCCGGGTTCGCCTCCGGGGTACGGCCCACCGCCGAACCAGAGGACTCCGGGGACGCCGGGGACGCCGGGCAGGCCGCCGGGGGCCGGCACCGGAGCGGCAACTCGCACTGACCTCCCCCTGCCAGGCGATGGACAGGGCGGGTATGGCGGGCACGGCGGGGGGTACGGACCCGGCAGGCCGGGCGTCCCCCAAGTCCCGCCCGGCGCACCTCAAGGAGCCCCGCCCGGCGCACTCCCTGGTCCTGGCGTGCCCCCCGGAACAGCGCCCGTGGCGCCCGCCGGGCCGTTCCCCGGCGTGGGGGCGCCCGACGTGACCGCCGAGCCGGGCACCCCGCAGTCCCCGCCCGGCGGCGATGGAGGCGGCGATGGAGGCGGCCGCCGCGGCGGCGGAGCGGCCGGGCTGCTCCGCTCGGGCGCGATCATGGCGGTCGGCACGCTGGCGTCCCGCCTCACCGGCTTCCTGCGCACCGCGATGCTGGTCGCCGCGCTCGGCACGGGCGCGCTCGCGGACGCCTACAACACCGCCAACACGGTCCCGTTCATCGTCTACGACCTGCTGCTCGGCGGCATCCTGACCGCCGTGGTCGTCCCGCTGATCGTGCGGGCCCGGGAGCGGGACGAGGTGTACGGCGCCCGCTACGAGCAGCGCCTGTTCACCCTCGCCGTCCTCGGCCTGGCCCTGATGACCGCGGTGGCCGTGCTGCTCGGCCCGGTCTTCATCGCCATCTACGGCGGCGCGATGGAGGGCGCGCAGCGCGACCTGGCGGTGCTGTTCGCCCGGCTGTTCGCCGTGCAGATCTTCTTCCTGGGGGTCAGCGCGTTCTCCGGCGCGATCCTCAACACCCGCAAGCGGTTCGCCGCCCCGATGTGGGCGCCGGTCCTCAACAACATCGTCATCTGCTGCACCGCGGCCGCGTTCCTGCTGGTCGCCACCGGCCGGGTGACGCCCGACTCGATCACCGACGGGCAGGTCGCGCTGCTGGCCGGCGGCACCATCGGCGGCATGGCGCTGCAGACGCTGGCGCTGTGGCCGTCGCTGCGCGGCTCCGGCTTCCGCTGGCGGCCCCGGCTGGACTTCAAGAAGGGCGAGCTGGGCCAGATCGGCAAGATGGCCGTCTGGACGCTGGCCTACGTCGTCATCACCCAGATCGGCTTCGCGGTGACCACCCGGCTGGCCAACTCGGCCGGCGTGCTGGGCCGGGAGGAGGGCCTGGGCGACGTCGGGTACACCCCGTACTTCAACGCCTACCAGCTCTTCCAGCTCCCGTACGCGATCATCGGCGTCTCGGTGATCACCGCGCTGCTGCCGCGGATGAGCGAGCACGCCGCCGCCGGCCGGATGGCCGAGGTCCGCGACGACTTCTCCAGCGGGCTGCGGCTGTGCTCGGTGGTGATCCTGCCCGCCGCCGGGCTGATGGGCGTGCTGGCCTCGGAGATCACCGTGGTGCTGTTCGCGCACGGGCAGACCAGCGTGGCGAACGCGCAGGTGATCGCGGACGTACTGCGGATGTTCGCGATCGCGCTGGTGCCGTTCGCGGCGTACCAGCTCATGCTGCGCGTCTTCTACTCGATGCAGGACACCCGCACACCCACCTTCATCGGGATCGGCGTGGTCGTCACCAACATCGCGATGGCGCTGACCGCCTACTCCGTGCTGCCCACCGACAAGATCATCGTGGGTATCGCGGGCGGCTTCGCGATCGCGCAGACCGCCGGCGCGGTGCTCGGCTGGGCGATCCTGCGGCGCCGGCTGGGCGGCATGGACGGGCGCCGCATCCTCGTGTCGTACCTGAAGCTGGCGGTGGCGCTGTGGCCGCTGATCGGCTTCGCGTACGCGACGCACGCCGTGGTGGACGCGGCGCTCGGCGCCGGGCTGGCCTCCGGGCTGGCCGCGCTGGTCGTCGGCGGCGCCGGGGGCGGCCTGCTCTACCTCGTCTTCGCCCGGATGATGCGGGTCGAAGAGATCGGTTCCATGCTCTCGATGGTGACGCGGAGGTTGCCCGGGCGAGGATGAACCAGGCGAACTCGCGTAACGGCCGGGGTACGCGTGGCAAAGTACACAGGACGCGCTCCGATAAGGCAGCCACCCAACTGAGTAACCACTACCATGTTGGGGACTACGGCTTGCGGGGCGACACCCTGGGGAACGCAAAAGGAGGGTCGGAGGCGTAAGCTGCCACGCCACGAACATGGGATCTGACCACCTGTGCAGGACGCTGTGAGCACGTCCGTCATCGAGCCCGGCACGCGCCTCGCCGGTCGCTACCGTCTCGAGGAGCGCATCAGCGACTCGGGCGGCTCCTGTCTCTGGAAGGCCATCGACGAGATCCTGGCTCGCGCCGTGGCCGTCCGGACCTTCGACCCCGACTTCCCTCGCATCGCCGAGGTGGTCACCTCCGCCCGCGCCGCCAGCCGGCTGACCGACCCCCGCCTCACCCAGGTGTTCGACGCCGACGACAGCGGCGAGAGCGCCTACGTGGTGAGCGAGTGGGTCGCCGGCGAGACCCTCGAGCAGATGCTCGGCAAGGCCCCGCTGGAGCCGGGCCGCGCCGCGACGCTGCTGTACGAGGCGGCCGAGGCGATCGCGGCGGCGCACGAGGGGGGCCTGGCCCACCTGTGCCTGTCCCCGCGCGACCTGGTGTGGACGACCGGCGGCACGGTCAAGGTGCTCGGTATCGCCACCGACGCCGTCCTCGCCGACCGCTACGCCGACGACCCCGCCGCGCAGGACGTCCAGGGCCTGGGCGCGATGCTGTACGCGGCGCTCACCGCGCACTGGCCGGGCGACCCGGAGCGCTCGTCGCTGCCCGCCGCACCGACCTCCACATCGAGTTCCGCGGCGGCCGGCGCCTCGGGGGAGTCCGGTTCGGGCGGCGAGCAGCCCCATGCGCCCCGGCAGGTGCAGGCGGGCGTCCCGTTCGCCGTCGACTCGATCGTGTGCCGCTGCCTGGGCATCGAGGTGCCCGGCCAGGAGCCGCTGACCGAGCCCGCCGAGGTCGCCAAGGCGCTGCGCGGCGTGCCCCGTACGCCGCTGCCGCTGTTCGCCGGGCTGGCCAACTCCCATCCCGCGCCGCCTGCCCCGCGGGCCGGTGACGGCGGGTCGGCCCAGCACACCCGCCGGCTCGACGGCCCGCCCGCGCGTCCCCGCGAGCAGCCCAACCGGCAGCGCCAGCCGCGCCAGCCGCGCCGGAACGACGGCGCGCAGCAGCACCGGCACGCGATGCCCCAGCCCGCGCCCACCGCGCCGTCCCCCAGCCGGCGCACCGCTCCGGCGGGGCATGCCGGGCACGGCGCCCACGCCGGCCGCCCCGCGTCCCGGTCGGGCAACCGCGCGCTCCTGGGCGTCGCCGCGGCCGCGCTGACCGTCATCATCGGCCTTGGCGCCTGGGCTCTGACCGGCGACGGCGACAAGGGCGGCGGTCCCGGGCCGAACGCCAGCGGCGGGCCGCAGCAGTCCCGGCAGGCCAAGCCGCAGGCCACCAAGCTCGCGGTCGCGGGCGTCGACCCGGCCGAGGAGTCGATGAACGGCCGCCACGACAACGCGATCGGGAAGCGGCTCGAACTCGTCACCGACGGCCGTGCCGGCGACGCCTGGGAGACCCAGACCTACGCCGACGTCAACTTCGGCCGGTACGCCAAGGGCCTGGGCGTGGTGCTCGACATGGGCCGCCCGGTCCAGGTCAGCAGCGTCAGGGTGCACGTCCCCGAGGGCTCCGGCGGCACGCTCCAGCTCAAGGTCGGCGACAGCAAGAATCCGAGCGCGCTGCCCGCGGCGGGCCGCCACACCACCACCCCGGGCGAGAACACCATCACGGCCACCGGGCAGGCCCGCGGGCGTTACGTGGTGGTCTGGTTCACCAAGCTCCCGTCCAACCTGAAGGGCAAGATCAGCGAGATCACCGTCTTCGGCTCCGCCAGGAACTGATCTCCGTTGGGGGCCGTGGCGCCGTGCCGCCGGCTCCCGGCCCGACCCATCCGCACGGCATGACGGCACCCGAGGGAGTGTGGATCACCGTACGCACGCGACATCGCGCGGGTAGTGATCATCTGCCCGTTCGTTGCGTTCCCGCCCCTCACGGCGACGCGACGACTGCGCGGCCGCACCCGCGGCCACCGGTTCGCAAGGAGGCGAGGGGCCCGCGAGCGCGCTCCGGAAGCGTCCCGGACGGGCGGCACGGCACCCGACCGCCCCGTTCGCCGTCGGATGATCTGTGCCGCGAAGTGCCGCATGTCGGTATCGTGCCTGTGAGCATCATGTCCCCTCACCACAGGATTTCAGCGGTGTCGACGCGACCAGGCAGGATCGATCGCACGTACCCGGCGCGGTTCGGCGCACGCACGCCTGAGGGCGGGCGCTCATGACGTCGGTCAGCATGCGGCACGTGGACGGGGTGCCCGACAAGGAACTGCTCGCCCGGCACTCCCAGGGTGATCCGCACGCGTTCGCCACCCTGGTGCAGCGCCACCGCGACCGCATGTGGGCGGTCGCGCTGCGCACGCTGGGCGACCCGGAGGAGGCCGCCGACGCCCTCCAGGACGCCTGCCTGTCGGCGTTCCGCGCGGCCGGCCGGTTCCGCGGCGACGCCGCCGTCACCACCTGGCTGCACCGCATCGTGGTGAACGCCTGCCTCGACCGGATCCGCCGCAAGTCCGTGCGGCCCGCCACCCCCATGGGCGACGACGCCACCTTCGACGCCGTCGCGCCGAAGATGCCCGACCCGACCGACGCGCACGGGGTGTCGCTGGACGTCCACTCCGCCCTGGCCAAGCTGCCTTTCGAGCAGCGGGCGGCGCTCATCCTGGTCGACATGATGGGCTACTCGGTCGACGACGCGGCGCAGGTCCTGGAGGTCCCGCCCGGAACGATCAAGAGTCGGTGCGCGCGCGGGCGCGCCAGGCTGGCCCCCCTTCTGACGCACCACAGGAACCGTAGGGACCCGCGGAACGTCGGAGGTGTGGAAGGAGGTGGCGTGCCCTAAATGAACCCCGCGCATTTTGACTACGAGACCCTGGCCGACCTGGCCGAGGGGCTGCTCGAAGACGATATGGCCGCCTCCGTCAGCGAGCATCTCGACACCTGCGACCAGTGCCGGGAACGATCCGCCGACCTTGCGGACGTCTCCCGGATACTGGCGGAGGCGCCCGTCCCGTCCATGCCCGCCGAGCTGGCGTCACGCATCGACTCGGCGATCGCGGCCGAGTCGCTGAACACCGCCACCGTGGCGAGTCTGGAACGCAGACGCGGCCGGCGGCATTGGCGGATCATGTCGGCCGCGGCCGCGACGGTGATCGTGCTCGGTGGCGGAGGAGTGATCGGCACCATGGTCCTGAGCGGCTCGAACGAGCACCAGGGCGGCTCGGCCAACTCACCGATCTCCGACAACCACGATCGCGGCACGTCCGGCGAGTCGTCCAACCAGAAGAAGTCCACGAGCACACTGGTCGCCCCCGAAGGCCAGGCCTCGGCACGGACCGCGTTCAAGGTCTCCCAGAGCGGCACCGACTACCGTGCCACCACGCTTGCGACCCAGGTCAACGGCATGGTGGAGGGCAGGGCCGGAACGGGGGCCGACGCGGACCGGGCACCCGATCCCGCCCTCGCCGCCTGCGTCGGCGCGGTCACCGGGGGCCGGACGCCCACACTGGTGGACACCGCGAAGTACGAAGGAGCCCCCGCCACGGTGATAGCGGCCCCCGGATCCGCGTCCAGGACCCTCGACATCTGGGTCGTCGGACCGGGCTGCACCGCACAGGACACCAAGATCATCAAGCACCTGTCCACCGCCCTTCGCGACTGATCCCCGCTCCGGCCCACCGGCCGTCCACGGGCATGCGCGCCGCCGTCCCGAACGGTTGGGCGGCGCGCATGACCCGAAGGCCGGAAGGGCCGGGCTGTGCGGCCCGGCTCGGCCGATATATCAAGGCGAGCCCCCTGCCGAGCGTTGTGGCTATGGCCTGGAGCACGCTCGGAACGATCCACTGAGGCGATCAATTCACGCCCGGCCTACGGAAGAGCGGTCACCACAGGACGGCCCGGTGACCACTCCATGAACGCCGCCCTTCGGCCCCGTCCGCGGTCCCGTCCCGCGGCCTTGTCAGGCACGTGGCGTGCCCAGCACATGGCATACGCGGACACCATGAGGCGTGTCCAGGAACGCACGAGCCGTCCCGAGCCCCCAGAGGGCGACGCAGCCCGAAGCTCTGAATGGCGCACAGCGCACTCTCAGCGCCCCTCCCACCACGTCTCGTACCGGGACTCCCGCAGCGATCAGCCGTACACGTGGCCCGGGCTGACTCGGCGGCCTCGGCGTCGTGGTGGGGTTGCGGAGCAGAGTGGGCGCTCGGCGGCCGGGGTTCCGGTGCGGTGGCGTCGGTGCTAGAGGTCGGCGATGAAGTCGAGGGCGATGGACCAGGCGCGTTCGGCGGCCTCGGCGTCGTAGTCGGGGAGGTCGGGGTCGGTGAACAGGTGGCCGGCGCCCCGGTACCGGTAGATCTCCACGTCGGCCCCGGCCCGGCGCATGCGGAGGTACCAGGCGTTGAGCCAGTCGACGGGCTCGTAGGTGTCGGGATCGGCCACGTGCAGCTGCACCGGGAGCTCGGTGGAGGCGTCGTCCGCGAGATCGGACGTGCCGTGCATCAGCAGCAGGCCCCGCGCCTTCCCGTCGGCGAGGGCGAGGGTCTGCGCGATGGAGCCGCCCAGCGAGAACCCCGCGTACACCAGCCCGTGGTCGGCGTGCGGCGCGGCGGCGGCCACCGCGCGGCGCAGCAGCTCGTCCCGGCCGATCTCCTCCTTGATCTCGATACCGGCCTCGGGTGTGTCGACGACACGGCCGTCGTACAGGTCGGGTACGTGCACCTCGTGGCCGGCGGCGCGCAGCCTTTCGGCGGCGTCGTTCACGGCGGGGCGCAGGCCGTACATCGAGTGGAGGAGGAGAATCGAGGCCATGGGACCAGCCTAAGGCCGCCTCAGCCTCCGGTGGCGCGGGCCGCCTCGCCCCCTCGGGACCCGGTGGGAAGTGCGGCGGGGTAGGGCGGCCGGAACGCCTGCGGCAGGGCTTTGAACAAGGGTGAGGGCTGGTCGGAGCGGGTCGGGAATCACCGGGCCCTAGTATCGGTTGACGCGACTGGCAGGCCGGGTCGTACCGGAGGCGCGGAGAGCCGGCGAGCGCGCCGGACGCGCGGAAGGCGCCGCCAGGCCGGCTGGCACCGAAGGTGAAAGAGGAGAGGCAGAACAGTGAGCGACGTCCGCAACGTCATCATCATCGGCTCGGGCCCAGCCGGCTACACCGCCGCCATCTACGCCGCCCGCGGCGACCTGAAGCCGCTGGTGTTCGAGGGCTCGGTGACCGCCGGCGGCGCCCTGATGAACACCACCGACGTGGAGAACTTCCCCGGCTTCCCCGACGGGATCATGGGCCCCGACCTGATGGACAACCTGCGCAAGCAGGCCGAGCGGTTCGGTGCCGAGCTGATCGCCGACGACGTCACCGAGGTCGACCTGACCGCAGACCCCAAGGTCGTGAAGGTGGGCGAGGACGTCTACCGCGCCCGCGCCGTGATCATCTCCACCGGTTCCGGCTACCGCGAACTGGGCCTGGAGAACGAGAAGCGGCTGTCGGGCCGGGGCGTCTCCTGGTGCGCGACGTGCGACGGCTTCTTCTTCCGCGAGCAGGACATCGCCGTGGTCGGCGGCGGCGACACCGCGATGGAGGAGGCGATCTTCCTCACCAAGTTCGCCCGCTCCGTGACCGTCGTCCACCGCCGGGGCGAGCTGCGCGCCAGCAAGATCATGCAGGACCGCGCGTTCGCCAACGAGAAGATCACCTTCCGCTGGAACAGCGAGGTCGTGGAGGTGCACGGCGAGGACCGGGTCACCGGCGTCCAGCTGCGCGACACGCAGACCGGCGAGGAGAGCCGCCTGGACGTCACCGGGCTGTTCATCGCGATCGGCCACGACCCGCGCAGCGAGCTGTTCGCCGGCCAGCTCGACACCGACGGAGACGGGTACCTGCTCGTCGACGCCCCGACCACCGCGACCAAGATCCCCGGCGTGTTCGCGTCCGGTGACGTGGTCGACCACATCTACCGTCAGGCCATCACCGCGGCCGCCAGCGGCTGCTCGGCCGCCATAGACGCCGAGCGGTGGCTGCAGGACCAGGGCGCCGCCGAGACGGTGCGGCAGCCCGCCAAGGAACTGTCCCACCAGGGTTGAGCAGGCGCGGCGGGCGGAACCGCCCGCCGGGAAGACAGTTAGGAGACGTCATGAAGGCCGTGACCGACGCCGATTTCGAGGCCGAGGTGCTCAAGAGCGACAAGCCCGTCCTCGTCGACTTCTGGGCGGAGTGGTGCAGCCCGTGCCGCATGATCGCCCCGATCCTCGAGGAGATCTCTGCGGAGTACGGGGACAAGATCGAGATCGTCAAGCTCAACATCGACGAGAACCCGCAGGTCCCGGCCAAGTACGAGATCATGGCCATTCCCACGCTGAACGTTTACCAGGGCGGCGAGGTCGTCAAGCAGATCAAGGGCGTCAAGCCGAAGGCCGCGCTGCTGCGCGAGCTGAGCGAGTACGTCTGAGCCGCACGGCCTCACCACCGTGAAGCCGGCAGGCGGTTGTACGGCCGCACGGTCGGCCGCCTCTTCTTCGCCGTCTCGTCCTCCCGCGGCGAGCGCGACCCCCGAGGGCCCGTACCCCACCAGGTACGGGCCCTTCAGCTTTCCCGCGCCTTCCGGTTGGCTCAGAGGAACGCCGCCGGGGCGAGTTTCCCGTGCCTCCCGGCAGGCCCAGCATGGGACACCGCCAGAGCGGGCTGGAAGACGCTGTGCAGCCTTGCAGGCGCCCAAGAGGGCGTCAGGGCGCCCCCGCGGGGCGGGCCAAGGGCCATGAGGGCGTCTCGGGGCTCTGAGGGACGCTCAGACGGGACGGAGGGCACCCTCTGGGGTCATGGAGCCCAGGAGACGTTCCAGGGCCACCTCGACGTCCTCACGCCACGACAGCGCCGACTTCAACTCCAGCCGCAGCCGCGGATAGCGATGGTGCGGCCGGACGGTCTTGAACCCCACCGACAGCAGGTAGTCCGCCGGGACCATGCAGCCGCCGTCCTCGCCCTTGAGATCGCCGAACGCCTCGATGGCCTTCACAGCACGCCGGGTGAGGTCCTTCGCGACCCCCTGCACCAGCATCCGGCCGAGACCGCCGCCCGCGAACTCGGGCACGATGTGCGCGGTCATCAACAGCACCGCGTCGGCACTCACCGGGCTGGTCGGGAACGCCACCGAGCGCGGCACGTACAGCGGCGGCGCGTACAGCACGAAACCCGCCGGAACGTCGTCCACGTAGACGATCTTGCCGCAGCTGCCCCACTCCAGCAGCGTGGAGGAGACCCATGCCTCCTTCTCCAGGTCCGGGTCGCCGCTCTCGACGGCGCGGTCCCGGCTCACCGGGTCCAGCTCCCAGAAGACGCAGCGGCGGCACCGGCGCGGCAGGTCGTCGAGATTGTCCAGTGTGATGTTGACGAGACGACGCGACACCGGATCTGCACCCCCCTGAGGGCCCACCCGTCCGTCCCGCGTCCTCGGTGGCGCGTGAGCCGGGACCGGCGAGCGAGCACTTCTGGTGTACGTAAATTCTCGTGCGGAGCGCCACATCACGGAATTCCCGGCAACACTCCGGGACCCTCGGGCATCGTATCGGACAGGGGAGTTTCCCCCAGCGAGCGGCACGGACGCGCGAACGCCTCCAACCGGGGCACGCGAACATCCACCGCACCGCACGCGTCAGCACAAGTGCAGCCACAAGTACAGAACGCTCCATCAGCGTCCGAAGCAGGTGGGAGCGACAACGCCAGCAACAAGCACCCTCGCCCGAACCGGGGGCGCCGCCCATCCCACTGACGACCATGTCGTAGTTTGCAATAACGTCCGAACGCCCCCGGAGGTGCCTCGTGAACCAGCACTCGCGTACAGATGCCTACACCGATCGCTACGCCGCCCGTGCCGCCGGCATGGTCGCCTCCGAGATCCGGGCTCTGTTCGCAGTCGCTTCGCGTCCCGAGGTGGTCTCCCTGGCGGGCGGCATGCCGTACGTCTCGGCGCTCCCACTGGACGCCGTGGGGGAGATGGTCGGCGAGCTCGTGGCGCGCAACGGCGCCGAGGTGCTCCAGTACGCCTCCGCCCAGGGCGACCCGCTCCTCCGCGAACGCATCTGCGAGGTCATGTCCCTGGAGGGCATCCAGGCGTCGGCGGACGACGTCGTCGTGACCGTCGGGGCGCAGCAGGCCCTCGACCTCATCACCCGCATCTTCGTGGACCCGGGCGACGTGGTCCTGGCCGAAGCCCCCTCCTATGTGGGCGCGCTGGGCACGTTCGCGTCCTACCAGGCGGACGTCGTCCACGTGCCGCTGGACGACGGCGGCCTCATCCCGGCCGCGCTGCGCGAAACCCTCGAACGGCTCCGCCGTGAAGGCCGCCGCGTCAAGTTCCTCTACACCGTCCCGACGTTCCAGAACCCCGCGGGCGTCACACTCACCACCGCCCGCCGCGCCCAGATCATCGAGATCTGCACCGAATACGACGTGCTCATCCTCGAGGACAACCCCTACGGGCTCCTCGGCCTGGACGGCGAGCCCATGCGCGCCCTCCGCGCCGACGACGCCGACCGGGTGATCTACCTCGGCTCGTTCTCCAAGACGATCGCGTCCGGTCTCCGCGTCGGCTGGGCCCTGGCGCCCCACGCCGTACGGGCCAAGCTGGTCCTGGCCGCCGAGTCGGCGATCCTGTGCCACCCGAGCTTCTCCCAGTTCGCCGTACGGGAGTACCTCAGCACCCAGCCGTGGCGCGAGCAGATCAAGGACTTCCGCGAGCTCTACCGCGAGCGCCGCGACACCATGCTGGAGGCCCTCGAAGCGATGATGCCGGAGGGCTGCACGTGGACCCGGCCCGCCGGGGGCTTCTTCGTCTGGCTCACCCTGCCGGAGGGCCTGGACGCCAAGGCCATGGCCCCCCGCGCCATCGCCGACCGCGTCGCCTACGTCCCGGGCACCGGCTTCTACGCCGACGGCACCGGCCACCGGCACATGCGGCTGTCGTACTGCTACCCCGAGCCCAACCGCATCCGCGAGGGGGTACGCCGCCTGGCCGCCGTCGTCGAGAAGGAGATCCAGCTGCGCGACACCTTCGGCGGCGTCGGGTCGACCTCCCCCACCGGCTTCGACACTCCAGGCCCCGGGGTCGTCTGAGAGTTCACAAAGGCGCGCCGGCTCCCCCATCCTGGAGCCGGCGCGTTTCTACGAGAACCACCGGTGGAACGCTGAGATTCCCACCGGAAGCCATTTCGCGTCCTGAGGGACGCCTGTGACACAAGGGGCATCGATTGGAATTCGGGCATGTGGTCGTCCTGGCCGGGGGCCTGTCGTACGAGCGGGAGGTCTCGCTGCGATCGGGCCGCCGCGTCGCGGACGCCCTGCGCGCCGTCGACGTCCCCGTCGAACTCCGCGACGCCGACGCGACGCTCCTCGACGCGCTCTCCCACGACCCGCCGGACGCCGTCTTCCCCGTCCTGCACGGCGCCGCCGGTGAGGACGGGGCGATCCGGGACGTGCTGGAGCTTCTCGATATCCCCTACGTCGGCGCCCGCCCCGACGCCTGCCGCGTCGCCTGGGACAAGCCCAGCGCCAAGTCCGTCGTCCGCCGCGCCGGGCTGAGCACGCCGGCGTCCGTGGCGCTCCCCAAGGAGGTCTTCCACGACCTTGGGGCCTCGTCCGTCCTCGACCACATCGTGCGGCGGCTCGGCCTCCCCCTCTTCGTCAAGCCCACCCGGGGCGGCTCGGCCCTCGGCGGCTCCGTCGTACGGGAGGCCGGCGAACTCCCCTCCGCCATGGTCGGCTGCTTCGCCTACGGCGACTCGGCACTCGTCGAGCAGTACGTCGAAGGGACGGAGATCGCCGTCAGCGTCATCGAGCGCTCCGGCGAACCGCAGGCCCTCCCCGCCGTGGAGATCGTCGCCCCGGCCGGCCTCTACGACTACACCGCCCGCTACGACGCCGGCGACACCGAGTTCGTCGTCCCGGCCCGCCTCACCCCCGAGGCCGCCGAACGGGCCACCCAGGCCGCCCTCACCGCGCACCGCGCCCTGGGCCTCCGCGACATCTCCCGCACCGACCTGATCGTGGACGCCTCCGGCGAGGCCCACTTCCTCGAAGTCAACGTCGCTCCCGGCATGACCGAGACCAGCCTCTTCCCCTTGGCCGTCAGCGCCGCCGACCTGGACCTGGGCGCCCTCTGCCGCGACCTCCTCCTAGCCCGTTTCACGTGAAACCCCGCCCCACCCCAAGGGGCTCCCAAGCCGCGCCTCACGACCGATAAAAGCACTACCGAACAACCCCAGCCCCGAGCCATTCGCCGTCGTCGGCCACTACGCCTCTGGGCCGGACCACCTCAGTGCACCGCACGGGGCACACACGCGCTGACGCAAACACCTGGCCCAGCCAGGACATGCAACGAGTCACGGCGACACCAAATCTGGCCCTGCGCCTCGGAAACGACCCACTCGTTCAGAGCGCTCGAGCAGGCTCGCCACCTCACCCGCATGAGGAGCGCTCGGTAGCCAGCGGACCACGACACCGCCCACAAGCCACCGCAGAACAACCACCTTGGCGGCACAGCGCTCGGGGCCTCCCGGTGATGTTTCCCGTGAAACATTGGCGCCTCGTTTGAGAGGCCGCCGCAGGGTTGCACCGCCAGGCCGTCGACGCGAGCATCATTTGCCCGGCGATCATGGCGCCTGGTGCGGTGGTGGGCGTTGCGGCGACCCGTCCGAGCGCAGGCTGGCTTTCGCATGGAAGCTCGCTGGGGGAGACGGTGCGGTTTGGACGTGAACGCGGCCGCCTCATCGGCGCACAAAGACGGGAACCAAGATGGCCACGACTCTGAAGACCATGACGGACCTCCGGCGGCCTCGGCGTACGTGACACCAAGCCACCAGCTCCCACCGCACGGCGGCACCAGCATGGCTTGGACTCACGGAAGCCCAAGCCGGATCATCAGCCTCAGTCCCGAGGCCGGTTGCCTCAGAGACGCTCTGCACGCTCGCGCGGGATCCGCTGCGGCGGGGGTCGGGGGAGGTGCCCCCTGCCCCCGCCCGACGCGGAGGCGACCTTCGTCTAGGAAGTCGTTCAAGCCGCAGATCCGGCGACGCCCTGTGGCTCCCCATCGAGGTCGCCTGCTTCAGCGATCGACCGCCCAGGCGGCGCCAGCAGGCGGGGAGCCGAACGTAAGGATGTGGCCGACGATCCTGAAGGCTTCCTCCAGAGGGACTGTGGTCTCGTTGGGGTACGAGTCGTGCTGACCGTTCTCCAGGACGAACCCCTCGCTCCAGCCGCCGGCATCCGGGTCAACGGCGTACTCACCGGGATCGCCGTCGCCCTCCAGCAACATCACCATCGCGCGCTCGGTGTTACTCACCACTGCCAGCTTCCGCCCCGACGAACTGGTGAGCCACGACTCAAGCCGACCCTCAGCGATCCGCTTCCGAAGTCCCCTCACCGCCGCCTCCGGCGAAACGGGCTGCGCGCCGTCGCTGAAGGTCCAGGACTCGACCATGCACAGGACCATCTCACAGCCAAAGTTTGGAAGAGAGCCGGGCAGGCGTGTCTCGTCCGACCCTTCATGGGGCTTGGGGGAGGCGCCGCGGGAAAGCTCGCCCCTGGCACCCCGACACCCGATCTCCCACCGCCAGGTCCACACGGTGCCGGTTCTCCCCCACGACCCGCCTGACCGCGCTCCACCGACGTCCAGGGCGAGTGCTGCACGAGGTGGGTGCCGCGGCTTGCCTGAATCGTCCCTAGACGAGACGCGCCTCGAGTGCCTTGGATGAAGATGGCACTCGCAGGCCGCATCTCTTGGGAACAAGAGCGGAGGACGCTTCCGACGTTCTGGCCAGATCACCACACCCCCACGCCTGGGCAGGCGAGGGAGAGCGAACGAACTCCAACGGCCGAGAAAGGTCTCACGGAACCCCTGGCCTGAACCGACGCCTAGTCGCTGCCTGCAGCCACCCTGCGGACGAAGGCGCGCTGTCCCGAGCGTCTTCAACCCGATTGCCCCAGGCGAGCCAGCCCGGCACGCCGACCTGCCCACAAGGGCGTCGCGCGCTGGACGCTCGGGCAGCCGGGGTCCGCAGCAAGCTCCGGCCGAACGCGTTCGGCGCCCCGGCACCGTCCATCCGCGTGGGCGGGTTGCAGCATCCAGAGGACTTCTTGCGATGGGGGAGTCAGCGGTGTTTCACGGGAAACATCGGCAGTCGGTTCGTGGCCTTTCCTAGATCGCGGGCGCTCTGACGTAAGTCGGAGCCACCCTCGCGGCGCCGTCCAGAGGGGAGCTGGTGATCCGGCGTTCTGGCACCACGGACACCGAGACGGCCGCAGGGCATGACATGCCCGACTCGCCTCTCAGCAACAGCAGGCTCCCCCGCCATGAGTGCCGTGGATCCTTGGCGCTCGGTACCGAAGTCAAGCCCGCGGGCGGTTCACTGCGCTCAGATTGCGTCGGCTCCGGTTTCACGGTGATAGCTCGGAGTCGAACGCCCGCAAGCAACGAGGAATGCCGGTGGGGGATCGGGTGCCAGTGCGCGCCAGCATGCCCAGGCTCATGGGGACGGTGCGACGTTCCCGCGAGGGCCGGAACTCGACGGCAGAGGCGCCCTCCGCCCACGTGCCCGCGCCCCAGCGAAGTCCGCCGCAGCGGGCGGGTGGTGGTTTCACGGGAAACATCGGCGGCTGAATAGCTGGTTTTGTGGCGCTGGTGGTGCTTCGGCCGCTCAGGGTTGCGCCGTTGGGATGCCGCGAGCGGGCGCTTTCTCATGCAGATGGGACCAGAGCTGGGCTGGTGAAGGGTCCAGAGGTCCCGGAGCTTTACGGGAAGGGTTGAGGGCTGGAGGAGCTCGTTATGGGGTTGGCTCCGGAGGCCTAAGCGTTGGTGTCCGGAGGTCTTCTGGAAGCGGTCATCCCAGGGAAACGGTCGAGAAACTTGGGGTGGGGTTGCATGGCGGGGAATGGAGATCAGGTCGCGGGGTGAGGTTGGAATCACTCCGCTGGTGTGGCTGCCCGGATATGTGAGGTGGCGTCCTTGTGGGGGATGTCGCACGTTGGGGAGTGGCCAGGGTTGAGGGGGTGGGGGCTTGACCGAGCGGGCTGTACGGCGGGTCATCGCGGGGGCTCGGACGATCGAGACGGTGGTCTTCTGGGGCTGCGTGGCGTTGTGGTTGGTCGGGTCGGTGGTCTCGGGCGTCTTCTTCGGGCTGGCCGGGTTCCTCGCCGCGTTCTGGTCGCCCCTAGTGGTGTTCCTCGTGGTGCATCCATTCCGGGTGGCGGCGGTGCGGCGGAGGAGTGGGCAGCCCGCCGTCGAGTGGCAGGCCGTGGGGTGCTGGTTCGTCTGTCTGGCGCTGCTCGGGTTGGGCGGCCTGGTGCTGTTCCTCGGTGTCGAGATGCTGGGGTGGATGCTCGGCGTTTGAGGCGGACACGCGAACGCCCCGGAAGCCGGGCTTCCGGGGCGTTCGGGTAAGGCTCAGTCCTCGCCGGAGACGCTCTCGTCGGGCGCCATCGCCTTGATGATGCGGTCGAGGTCCTCCATCGAACCGAACTCGACCACGATCTTGCCCTTCTTGCTGCCGAGATCGACCCGGACCTTCGTCTCGTACCGGTCGGAGAGACGGTCGGCCAGCTCCTGGAGCACGGGCGCGACCGGCTTCCTGCGGCGGCCCTGCCGGGGCGCCCGCACGCCCTCGTCGGCCTCCCGCATCTTGATGATCTCTTCGACGCTCCGTACCGACAGCCCCTCCTGGACGATCCGCAGGGCCAGCGCCTCCTGCGCCTCGACGGTCTCAAGGCCGAGCAAGGCCCGGGCGTGGCCGGCCGACAGCACCCCGGCGGCGAGGCGGAGCTGGACGGCGGGCGGGAGGTTCAGCAGCCGCAGCGTGTTGCTGATGTGCGGGCGGGACCGGCCGATCCGGGTGGCGAGCTGATCGTGGGTGGCGCCGAAGTCCTCCAGGAGCTGCTGGTACGCGGCGGCCTCCTCCAGCGGGTTGAGCTGCTGCCGGTGGAGGTTCTCCATGAGCGCGTCGCGCAGCATGTCCTCGTCGCCGGTGTCCCGGACGATCGCGGGGATCACGTCGAGACCGGCGATTCCGGCGGCGCGCAGGCGGCGCTCGCCCATGACGAGTTCGTACTGGTGCTTGCGGCCGGAGACCCGGCGGACGACGATCGGCTGGAGCAGGCCCACGATGCCGATCGACTCGGCCAGCTCGTCCAGGGCGTCCTGGTCGAAGTGCTCGCGCGGCTGGCGCGGGTTGGGCTCGATGGAGTCGAGCGGGATCTCGGCGAAATGCGCCCCGGCGACGGGCTGCATCTCCTGGCCGTACGGTCCGCCCTGGGCGGCGGACGTGCCGGCCGTCCCGTTCCGCGGGTCCGGGGTGTCGCCCGGGTCGGAAGCGGGAGGGGCGGGCGGGGCCGTCGGGATGAGCGCGCCGAGGCCCTTGCCCAGCCCGCGTCGCTGCTGGCTCACTCGGGCGCTCCCCGGTGGGCCATCTCCGACGCGGCCTCACTGTAGGCGAGCGCACCGCTGGAGCCCGGATCGTACGTCATGACCGACTGCCCGTAGCTGGGGGCCTCGGAGACCCGGACGCTGCGGGGGATCACGGTGTTGAGGACGACGTCGCCGAAGTGGTTGCGGACGTCCTCGGCGACCTGCGCGGCCAGCCGGGTGCGGGCGTCGTACATGGTGAGCAGGATCGTGGAGACCTTCATGCCCGGGTTGAGGTGCGCCTTCACCAGGTCCACGGTACGGATCAGCTGCCCGAGCCCCTCCAGCGCGTAGTACTCGCACTGGATCGGGATGAGCAGTTCGTCCCCGCCGACCAGGGCGTTGACGGTCAGCAGCCCGAGCGAGGGCGGGCAGTCGATGAGGACGTAGTCGAACGCGGCCGTGTCGTAGGCGTCCAGCGCGCGGCGCAGCCGGGACTCGCGGGCGACCTTCGACACCAGCTCGATCTCCGCGCCGGCCAGGTTGAGGTTGGCGGGGGCGCAGTGCAGGTTGGGGATCTCGGGGGCCGGGACGACGATCTCGCCCATCGGGAGGTCCTCGATGAGAACGTCGTAGATCGAGGGGACGTCCGCGTGGTGCTCCACGCCCAGCGCCGTCGAGGCGTTGCCCTGCGGGTCGAGGTCGACCACCAGTACCTGGGCACCGTGCATCGCCAGCGAGGCGGCCAGGTTGACCGAGGTGGTCGTCTTGCCGACACCGCCCTTCTGGTTGGCGATGGTGATGATCCGGCAGTCCGCCGGCCTCGGCCATTCCTTCTCGCGCCGCTCGGGTCTGACCCGTACCGCGGTTTCACGTGAAACTTTTGCGTCCTTGAGCGCCTCACGCACCAGTTCTGACTCCCCCTGAGATGGTCCGTTGCGCGGGCCCGGCGGCTGGACGGTGCCGCCGTTGGTCGGTACGTAACCGACGGTCTCCGCGGTGCCGGACGTCGTGCTTCCCCACATTGCGTGTCCGGAGGGGGGTGCCTCCCCCTCCTTGCCGGTCTGTGCCGCCGCCTCGCCGCCGACTGGCAGGTCGGGGCCGGACGGTTGTTCGTCGGGGGATTCGCTGGAGCGGTCAGGCCCGGGGGGCCTGTGCGAGGAGCCCAATCCTGGTCCCGTGCTCATGAAGACCTCTTCTTCCTCGACCCTTTGGCGTGTCGGGGCGCGCGTTCGGCGACCACACGGACAAGCGTTGTCGGCGGGTCGACCTTACCGCGCCCGACTTGCAGCAGTTCGGCCGTACGGACTCCGAAGCGCTTGAGGACGGGCTGGGCCTCCTCGAGCTCGACCGCGGCGCGCTCTCCTTTGAGCGCCAGCAGTTCCCCGCCGGGCCGCAACAGCGGCAGCGCCCACTTTGCCAGGCGTTCCAGCGGGGCGACAGCGCGGGCGGTCGCGACGTCCATGGAGAGCTCCTTGGCGACCTCTTCGGCCCGTGCCCGGCGCACCTCCACGTTCGGCAGTTCGAGCAGGTCCACGCATTCGTTGAGGAAGGTGGTCCGGCGCAGCAGCGGTTCCAGCAGCGTCACCGAGAGATCGGGCCGTACGATCGCCAGCACGATCCCGGGCAGGCCCGCTCCGGAGCCGATGTCGACGACCGATGCCTTCTCGGGCACGGCCTCCGCCACCACCGCGCAGTTGATCAGGTGGCGTTCCCAGAGCCGGTCGACCTCGCGCGGACCGATCAGGCCGCGCTCCACCCCGGCGTCGGCGAGGAACGCCGCATAGCGTTCCGCGACCGGCAGCGCGTCACCGAAAACCTCGCTCTCGATCCCCACCGAACGAATCGTTCCACAGATGCGAGGGGCGGCGCACAACCCACACTGCCCGGACGCCACAGGAACCTTACGGATCGGGCGACTCGGCGGTGTCCATGAATACTCCGCGGCCATGGGGTACAGGGGGACAGTGCCGCCCGACGTGTCCCCCAGACGGAAGGAGGCTCCGACACCATGGGGATCGGAGTCAGTCTCGCCTTCATCGCCATCGGCGCCATCCTGGCGTTCGCCCTCAACGTCGACCTCAGCGGAGTTAACATCCACTTGGTCGGCTTCATCCTGATAGCGGTCGGTCTCGTCAGCATGTGGTTCACCCTCAAATACACCAGGCCGCGCCGGCGCGCGAACCTGATGGCGGGTACGGACCCCGGCTACGTCGAGGCCGAGCGACCCGCTCCCGAGACGGTCGTCCAGGAGGAGCGGATCATCGAGCGTCCTGCGGACGGCCCGGTGGAGCGTGTCGAACGTGTGATCGAACGTCCGGTGCCGCCGAGCGGCCAGACCGGTCACTCCCAGCCGGTCGACGATGCCCCGCCCGCCGGCCGCCCCGCCCAGGACCCGGCGGTCGCCCAAGACCCGGCCATCGCCCAGGACCCCGCGCGGGAGAACCTGACCTCCGCCTCCCAGAGCCGACGCCGCTCCCCGTTCAGGCGCTGACCGCCCCCGGGCCTCGCGGGCCCCGACACAAACGCAGCAATTTCAGGACAAGCTTCAAGCCTCACCAACGCCTGCGGCCCCGCTCCCCTCACACAAGCCGCAGACTCCCACGGGCTACGCGTCACACGAGCCGCGCCGAGCCGCCGGTGACCACAAGAGAGCCGTGCGGCGCTCCACCCCAGCGCTTTTGCGAACGGCGCCGCCGCCCGCGCACCTCACACGGGCGGTACGGTCTCACACGGGCCACGCTGGCGACGTCCGGCTCGCCCGCCTGTCCGGCGCGGCCCTCGCGCCCCCCCGCCCAGCCACCGCCCCGGCGTCCAAGCGACACGTGTCCGGATCGCGCCGATGTGCAATGTGGACGCCTCGAAAATCACGGCGAGTACCCCGTGAGAGCTGGGAAGCCAGCGATTCGCGCGAAACTGCGCCATCGCTGGCCTTTCAGCATTGGGGCAATGCACGGGACGTCCCCGCCCGCGCCTCACCTGTGCCGCGGGTCCCGCCCGGGAGGCGCCTCGCACGGGCCACCCCCACCTCACAGGGGTCGCGGCTCACACGGGTCGCGGCTCATACAGGACGCGCGAGTTGCACCGGGAAGCCCATCTCGCACGGGGCCATAGCTCGATGGGGCCCAGAGCTCACATAGGCCGCGCATCTCGTACGAGCCGCCAGCTCGCAGGGGACGTGCAGCTCGTACGGCCGTGTGCCCCGTACGAGACGCGTTGCCTCGCAGAGGACGCGAGCCTCGTGAACGCAGATCGCGCGGACCCGCAGCTCGCTCGGGAGGCTGGCCTTGCACCGGACGAGCGCCTTGCATGGGTGTGCGGACGATGTAGCAGGGCTAACGGCGGCGTTTGCTGAGGCGACTGGGGCGCGTCCAGCCGGAGCGGCTGACGCCGGTCGCTCGCTGGAACGGCGAAGGCCCCGCATCCTGGGGGCGGATTCAAGGGGTCGTCGCAACACCGATGGTCAACTGGCTTCGGTCAGGAGCTTAGCGAGACGCTCGGCTGGGGTCTCCCAGCCGAGCGTCTTTCGTGGGCGGGAGTTGAGTTCGGCGGCGACGTCGTCCAGGTGCTCTCGGCCGTGGACGGCGAGGTCGGTGCCCTTGGGGAAGTACTGGCGCAACAGTCCGTTGGTGTTTTCGTTGGAGCCCCGCTGCCAGGGGCTGGAGGGATCGCAGAAGTAGACGGGCATGTCGGTGGCCATCGAGAAGTCGTGGTGAAGTCCCATCTCCGAGCCTTGATCCCAGGTGAGCGAACGGCGCAGATGGGCCGGGAGCGTGCCGATGGTGTCGATGAGCGCGTCGCGGACGGTCGCGCTGTCACGGGCCCCGGGGAGATGGACCAGCATCACATAGCGGGTGGCCCGCTCGACCAGCGTGCCGATCTGTGACGCCTGGTTCTTGCCGATGATCAGGTCGCCTTCCCAGTGTCCGGGCACCGCCCGGTCGGCGGCCTCGGCCGGGCGCTCACTGATCATCACCATGGGCTGGGGAAAGCGCGGGATGCGCTGGCCGGGTTGGCGGCGTGGTCTGCGCAGCGCGCGGCCGGTGCGCAGCGCCCGGGTGAGTTCGCGGCGCAGCTCGCCCCGGCCTTGGACGTAGAGTGCCTGGTAGATCGTCTCGTGCGACACCTGCATCTCCGGCTGGTCGGGGTAGCGCAGACGCAGACTGCGGCTGATCTGCTCTGGACTCCACTTCATGCCCAGCCGGTCCTGGATCACCTCACGCAGCCGCGGGTTGTTCGCGATCTTGCCGCCCTTGGGGCGGGGCCGCCTGGCCCTGGCGCGTGCTTGGGCGGCATGGGGCCGGTACTGGTGGCTGGTGGGGTGCCGGTTGCGACGGATCTCCCGGCTGATGGTGGAAGGGCTGCGGCCCAGTTCGGCGGCGATCGTCCGGACACCGGCCTTCTCACGCAGCCGGTCGGCGATGTGGATGCGCTCGTCCTCGCCCAGGTAACGCCCCGTCCCCCGGGCCTCGATCACCCGCTGGTAGGACGTGCTAGAGGCCGAGGTCGCCGGCGCGTCCTGCGCCGCCAACCTCGGCCTCTTCCTGCGGCCCTCGGGCCGCCCGTAACGCCACTCCCGCCCGGTTCGTGGGTTCACGCCCACGACCCGGCTCGCCTCCGCGTTGCTCATGCCCTGTGCCACCAGGGCAAGGTAGCGATCACGCTCGCGGAGAAGCTTCTTACGCCCTTGCGGCCTTCGGTCCTCACGGATCTCGAAGTCGTCCACTGCACATCCCCTGCGACGGGGTGTTGCAACGACCTCTAGAACTCAAGGGGGTGGATTCGGGGCCTTTTCGTCTGCCTGTCGGAACGATCCCGTACCGGCCGCCTGGGCCGTGAGCGGTGGTCAGGAGGGGTGGACGACCACGTAGCGGTCGGGCTCCTCGCCCTCGGACTCGCTGCGGAGACCGGCGGCCGCCACCGCGTCGTGCACGATCTTGCGCTCGAACGGGGTCATCGGCGCCAGCGGCTTGGCCTCGCCGCTCTGCTTGACCTCGGCCGAGATGTCCTGGCCGAGCTTGGTCAGCTCGGCGCGGCGACGCTCCCGGTACCCGCCGATGTCGAGCATCAGCCGGGTGCGATTGCCGGTCTGGCGGTGCACGGCCAGGCGGGTCAGTTCCTGCAGCGCCTCCAGCACCTCGCCGCGCTTCCCGACCAGCTCGTCCAGGGAGGCGCCGACGACGGCGACCACCGCGCGCTCGCCCTCGACGTCCATGTCGATGTCGCCGTCGTAGTCACCGATGTCCAGGAGGCCCTCGATGTAGTCGGCGGCGATCTCGCCTTCCTGCTCGAGCGCCTGGACGTCGACCTCGGTGGTGTCGGTCTGGCTCAACGGGATCTCCTTCTTCGACAAGGGCAGGTGTCAAAACTAGCGCTTCTGGCTGCCGCTTCGCTTGCTGCGCGGCTTGCGCGTCGGCTGGTTGCGCACGACCTTCGGCTTGGGCTCGGGCTCGGGGACCGGCTCCGGCTCCTTCTTCAGCTTGCCCTTGATGCCGGAGGAGCCCGCCGCGGTCTTGACGCCGCCCTTGCCCGCGCCGGCCTTGTCGCCGGCGCCGTTCTCGCCGTTGGCTCCCAGCGGCGGGTACTTGGAGTAGATGTAGTGCTGCTGGACGAGGGTCCAGCTGTTGGACGTCACCCAGTACATGAGGACGCCCAGCGGGAAGCCGAGGCCGAAGAGGCCGAACAGCGGCGCCAGGAAGACCATCATCTTCTGCGCCTGCATCATCGGGTTGTTCTCGTCGGTGACCGGCTGCCGCTTCATGCTCGCCCGGACCGTGAAGAAGGTGGTGCAGGAGCTGATCACGACGGCGATCGCGGTGATGGTGATCGCGGTCCAGTTGCGCGGGTCGGCGCCCCAGGCGATCAGGAACGTGTCGGGGATGTGCGCGCCGAAGATGTTGGCCTTCTGGGCGCTCTGCACCAGGTCGGGGGTGAGGGCGAAAACGCCCTGGCCGGGGTTGGCGTTGGAGATCCGGTTGAGGACCTGGAAGAGGCCGATGAACACCGGCATCTGCACCAGGATCGGCAGGCAGCCCGACAGCGGGTTGGCGCCGTTCTCCTGGTAGAGCTTCATGACCTCCTGGTTCATGCGCTGCTTGTCGTTCTTGTACTTCTTGCGCAACGCCTGAACCTTGGGGTTCAGCTCCTGCATCTTCCGGGAGGCGTGGATCTGCTTGACGAACAGCGGCACCATCAGCAGCCGCAGCAGCACCGTGAGCAGGATGATCGAACCGCCCCAGGCCCATCCGCTGTCCTTGGGGAAGACGGCGCTCAGCCCCGTGTGGATCCACACGATCAACTGAGCGACGATCGAATACAGCCAATCAAGCACCGGGCAGCTCCTTGGGCTCTGCTAGGGCGGGGCCGCTCTCGATGGCGCGACCGGCTCCACCGCTGGGGCGGGGCCGCGAAGCATCATCCTCCGCGCGGCCGGAGGTGGTGGAGGGGGCAGCGCCCTTCGCCGGCGGTACGGGGTCGAAGCCGCCACGATGGAACGGGTGACACCGGCCGATCCGGCGAACGGTCAGCCAGCTGCCGCGCAGCGCGCCGTGGACCTGGAGCGCCTCCAGGCCGTACGCGCTGCAAGTGGGCTGGAAGCGGCACTGCTGGCCGAGCAGGGGACTCAAGAAGCGGCGGTAGGCGCGGACGAGCAAGATCAGCACGTGGGCCGCCGGGCCGATGCGCCCGGCCCCGGGCTCGGGCTCGGCGGCGGGGGGGCGTCCCCCTGGCTGGCTCGTCATCTCCGCCCCTTGGAGGTGGGCCGCAGCAGCCGGTCGAGCGCCGACTCCAGATCCGCGGCCAGTTCGTCGTTGCGCGCCGTTCCCGAGGCGGGATTGGCGCGCACTACGAGCAGGCTACCCCCCGGAAGGCGGTGCAGGTGCGGGCGGACCAGGTGCCTGAGGCGCCGCCGGACGCGGTTGCGCACGACGGCGTTACCGACCGTACGGGCCACGATGAAGCCGACGAGCGGCGTCACCGCTTCGCCGGAAGCGTCGTCCCGGCGAAGCAGGTGCACGACGACGGTGGGCCGTCCAGCGCGGCGACCGCGCCGGACGGCCTGGGTGAACTCCTCCCGCCGCCGCATCCGGTGACGGGACGGCAGCATGCGAAGGAAGGCCGGTCAGACCGCGATGCGCGAGCGGCCCTTGCCGCGCCGCGCGGACAGGATGGCGCGCCCGGCGCGGGTGCGCATGCGCAGCCGGAAGCCGTGCTTCTTGTGGCGACGACGGTTGTTCGGCTGGAAAGTACGCTTGCTCACTCGAGGCTCCAGTGCTGCGGTCGGTCTGATCGGGTCTGATCTTGAGGCGCGATGTCTCGCATCGAGGGACGCGTCCGGTCCCCCGCAGCGGGGGCCCACCCGTGCTCGCCCGTCGTCCACAGTGGGAGAAAAAGGGATCGAGACGGCGGGCACGCGTCATCTCCGTCGATGCGACTCGACCTCAGAACGTTACGGGCTACCGGGCCGCCCGGTCAAACGGGGAGCGCCGCCGGCGCTCCCCGCGACCTCGGCCTTCACCGCCGTTCACCCAAGGCGGACACCCCACCTCCTCCGGGGACCGTGAGCACCGGCCGCCTCATGATCACTGGATGCTCCAGGTTCACCGGACGCCCTCACCTGCCCGGTCGCCGCCTGCCCTGCCCAGCCGACCGCCCTCGCGCCCTTTGGTCCATTGGGCCGGCGGGCTCGCCACCCGTTGGTCGTGACCGATTTCAGGGGCGTTCGTCTTCCCGCGAGCCTCGGGTTGGAGCATCCGCCGGCCCTCGTACGGGCGGGAACGCGGTGAATGTGGTGATGAACACGTGAGGTGGATGACCCTCGTGACCCGTGTTGCGAGTGCGCGGCGGCGGGCGCTACTGTCTTCCGGGCGAGCCGATCGACGCTTGCGGCGTCCGCGTCGGCCCCACATCCTCCTGAAGTCCCGCCACGAACCGCACCGCTTCGGCGGCGGGCACTCGCCCCCTGAACGTCATCCCGAGCCTGTGCCGTACCACCCTCGTCCCCGTCCCACAGACTTTTCCACACGGGCTCCGGTGCTCATACACAGCGTGTGGACAACTCTGTGGACAACTCGTGAGAGAGTAAGTCTCCCGCGGCGCCGGTGAGCTCCTGGAGACGGGCCGCGTACGTGGGGAAGCTGGGCAGTCAGGTGCTCCGGGCACGGAGTGTTGGGGAGGGGACCTTGCGC